>NZ_CP082360.1:0-5995415 GCF_019890895.1 Klebsiella sp. CTHL.F3a
GTGTCACTTTCGCTTTGGCAGCAGTGTCTTGCCCGATTGCAGGATGAGTTACCAGCCACAGAATTCAGCATGTGGATACGCCCTTTGCAGGCGGAATTGAGCGATAACACGCTGGCACTGTATGCGCCAAACCGTTTTGTGCTCGATTGGGTAAGGGATAAATACCTCAATAATATCAATGGACTCCTCAATGATTTTTGCGGTGCGGATGCCCCACAGCTGCGGTTTGAGGTAGGCGCTAAGCCAGCCGTTCAGATGCAGAGAGGTACGGTTAGCGTTGCGGCCGCAGCGCCCGCGCAGCCGATCCAGACGGCGCGCGTCGCGCCGACGATCGTGCGTCCGGGTTGGGATAACGTTCCGGCGCCGGCAGAACCGACCTACCGCTCTAACGTCAATGTAAAACACACGTTTGATAACTTCGTCGAAGGTAAATCCAACCAGCTGGCTCGCGCGGCGGCGCGTCAGGTTGCGGATAACCCCGGCGGCGCGTACAACCCACTGTTCCTTTATGGCGGTACCGGTTTGGGTAAAACCCACCTTTTACATGCGGTGGGTAACGGAATTGTGGCGCGTAAACCCAATGCGAAAGTGGTTTACATGCACTCAGAGCGTTTTGTACAGGACATGGTAAAAGCCCTGCAAAACAACGCTATTGAAGAATTTAAGCGCTATTACCGCTCCGTTGACGCCCTGTTGATCGATGACATTCAGTTTTTCGCTAATAAAGAGCGCTCGCAGGAAGAGTTTTTCCACACCTTTAACGCCCTGCTGGAAGGCAATCAGCAGATCATCCTGACGTCGGATCGCTATCCGAAGGAGATCAACGGGGTTGAGGATCGTCTGAAATCACGCTTCGGCTGGGGGCTGACGGTCGCGATCGAGCCGCCAGAGCTAGAAACCCGCGTGGCGATCCTGATGAAAAAAGCCGATGAAAACGACATTCGCCTGCCGGGCGAAGTCGCGTTCTTTATTGCTAAGCGCCTGCGCTCTAACGTACGTGAACTCGAAGGGGCACTGAACCGCGTTATTGCCAACGCCAACTTTACCGGCCGGGCGATCACCATCGATTTCGTGCGCGAAGCGCTGCGCGATCTGCTGGCTTTACAGGAAAAACTGGTCACCATCGACAATATTCAAAAGACGGTGGCGGAGTATTACAAAATTAAGGTAGCGGACCTGCTGTCTAAACGCCGCTCCCGTTCGGTGGCGCGCCCTCGGCAGATGGCGATGGCGCTGGCAAAAGAGCTGACCAACCACAGTCTGCCGGAAATCGGCGACGCGTTTGGCGGCCGCGACCATACCACCGTCCTGCACGCTTGCCGCAAGATTGAGCAACTGCGTGAAGAAAGCCACGATATCAAAGAAGATTTTTCCAATTTAATCAGAACATTATCCTCGTGACGCTATGAAATTTACCGTAGAACGTGAACATTTATTAAAACCGCTGCAACAGGTTAGCGGTCCTTTAGGTGGTCGTCCGACGCTACCGATTCTTGGCAACCTGCTCCTACAGGTTACCGATGGCGCGCTGTCGCTGACCGGTACCGATCTGGAAATGGAAATGGTCGCGCGCGTTGCGCTGATTCAGCCGCACGAAGCGGGAGCAACAACCGTTCCGGCGCGTAAATTTTTTGATATCTGCCGCGGCCTGCCTGAAGGCGCGGAGATCGCGGTCCAGCTGGAAGGCGAGCGCATGCTGGTGCGTTCCGGACGCAGCCGCTTTTCGCTGTCGACGCTGCCTGCGGCGGATTTCCCGAACCTCGATGACTGGCAGAGTGAAGTCGAATTCACCCTGCCGCAGGCGACCATGAAGCGTCTGATCGAAGCGACGCAGTTTTCAATGGCGCACCAGGACGTTCGCTATTACTTAAACGGTATGCTGTTTGAAACCGAGGGTAGCGAACTGCGCACCGTGGCGACCGACGGTCACCGCCTGGCGGTTTGCTCGATGCCGCTGGAAGAGTCGCTGCCCAATCATTCGGTGATCGTGCCGCGTAAAGGCGTGATTGAGCTGATGCGTATGCTCGACGGCGGCGATACCCCGCTGCGCGTGCAGATCGGCAGCAACAATATCCGCGCTCACGTTGGCGACTTTATCTTCACTTCTAAGCTGGTGGATGGACGTTTCCCTGACTATCGCCGCGTATTGCCGAAAAACCCGGATAAGCACCTGGATGCCGGCTGCGATATTCTCAAGCAGGCCTTTGCTCGCGCGGCGATTCTTTCTAACGAAAAATTCCGCGGCGTGCGACTGTACGTCAGTGAAAATCAGCTGAAAATCACCGCCAATAACCCGGAACAGGAAGAAGCGGAAGAAATTCTCGATGTCACCTATGCCGGGACCGAGATGGAAATCGGCTTTAACGTCAGCTATGTGCTGGACGTCCTGAACGCGCTGAAGTGTGAGAACGTGCGCATTCTGCTGACGGATTCCGTTTCGAGCGTGCAGATTGAGGATGCGGCCTCCCAATCCGCAGCCTACGTCGTCATGCCTATGCGATTGTAGAATCTGCAAAGGGGCTGGTTTACTTGCCATTTCGCCTTCCGGCAGTGCTCGAAATGCTCACGTACTTCGTGTACGCTCCGCTTTCTGCGCGCTGGCGGTAGACGAACTGGCTGCGACACCCACGCCCCTTGAATGATGACGAGCTGATATGTCGCTATCCCGACTCCTGATTAAAGATTTCCGCAATATTGAAAATGCGGATCTCGCCCTCTCTCCCGGCTTTAATTTCCTGGTTGGCGCCAACGGCAGCGGCAAAACCAGCGTACTTGAAGCTATCTACACGCTCGGCCACGGGCGGGCGTTTCGCAGTTTGCAGATTGGCCGCGTGATTCGTCACGAACAGGAGTCCTTTGTTCTGCACGGTCGCCTGCAGGGAGAAGAGCGAGAAGTATCTATCGGCCTGACGAAAGATAAGCAGGGCGACAGCAAGGTGCGTATCGACGGTACCGATGGGCATAAAGTGGCTGAGCTGGCTCATCTGATGCCGATGCAGCTGATTACCCCCGAGGGGTTTACTTTACTCAACGGCGGCCCCAAATACAGAAGAGCGTTCCTTGACTGGGGATGCTTTCACAACGAAGCCGGATTCTTTACCGCCTGGAGCAACCTGAAGCGTCTGGTGAAGCAGCGCAACGCCGCGCTGCGTCAGGTCAGCCGCTATGCCCAGCTGCGGCCATGGGATCTGGAGCTGATCCCGCTGGCGGAGCAAATCAGCCGCTGGCGGGCCGAATATAGCGCCGCTATCGTCGAAGACATGGCGGATACCTGTCGGCAGTTTTTGCCGGAGTTCGCTCTCACTTTTTCTTTCCAGCGCGGCTGGGAGAAAGAAACGGATTATGCCGAGGTGCTGGAGCGAAATTTCGAACGCGATCGCATGCTAACCTATACCGCCCACGGCCCGCACAAAGCGGATTTCCGCATTCGTGCCGATGGCGCGCCGGTAGAGGATACATTGTCACGCGGGCAGCTTAAGCTGCTGATGTGCGCCCTACGACTGGCGCAAGGCGAGTTTCTGACCCGCGAAAGCGGGCGGCGCTGCCTGTACCTGATAGATGATTTTGCCTCGGAACTTGACGACGCGCGGCGCGGGCTACTTGCCAGCCGCTTAAAAGCCACGCAGTCGCAGGTTTTCGTCAGCGCCATTAGCGCTGAACACGTTATGGACATGTCGGACGAAAATTCGAAGATGTTTACCGTGGAAAAGGGTAAAATAGCGGATTAACCTAAGATAAAATGAGCGAGAAACGTTGATGTCGAATTCTTATGACTCCTCCAGTATCAAAGTCCTGAAAGGGCTGGATGCGGTGCGTAAGCGCCCGGGTATGTATATCGGCGACACGGATGACGGCACCGGTCTGCACCACATGGTATTCGAGGTTGTGGATAACGCTATCGACGAAGCGCTCGCAGGTTACTGTAAAGACATCGTTGTTACTATCCACAGCGATAACTCCGTCTCCGTCCAGGATGACGGTCGCGGTATTCCGACTGGTATTCACCCCGAAGAGGGCGTGTCGGCGGCGGAAGTGATCATGACCGTTCTGCACGCGGGCGGTAAATTCGATGATAACTCCTATAAAGTTTCCGGTGGTCTGCACGGCGTAGGCGTTTCCGTGGTTAACGCCCTGTCGCAGAAACTGGAGCTGGTCATTCAGCGCGATAACAAAATTCACCGTCAGATTTACGCGCATGGCGTGCCGCAGGCGCCGCTCGCGGTTACCGGCGAAACCGAAAAAACCGGCACCATGGTGCGTTTCTGGCCGAGCTACGAAACCTTCACCAACGTGGTCGAATTCGAATACGAGATTCTGGCAAAACGCCTGCGCGAGCTGTCGTTCCTGAACTCCGGTGTGTCGATTCGCCTGCGCGATAAGCGCGACGGTAAAGAGGATCATTTCCACTACGAAGGCGGTATTAAAGCGTTCGTAGAATATCTGAATAAAAACAAAACGCCAATCCACCCGAATATCTTCTATTTCTCCACCGAAAAAGACGGCATCGGCGTTGAAGTTGCGCTGCAGTGGAACGATGGTTTCCAGGAAAACATCTACTGTTTTACCAACAACATTCCGCAGCGCGACGGCGGTACTCACCTTGCTGGCTTCCGTGCGGCGATGACCCGTACCCTGAACGCCTACATGGATAAAGAAGGCTACAGCAAAAAAGCGAAAGTCAGCGCCACCGGCGACGATGCCCGTGAAGGCCTGATCGCTGTGGTCTCCGTGAAGGTGCCGGATCCGAAGTTCTCCTCGCAGACCAAAGACAAGCTGGTCTCCTCTGAGGTGAAATCGGCGGTCGAACAGCAGATGAACGAACTGCTGAACGAATACCTGCTGGAAAATCCGTCTGACGCCAAAATCGTAGTCGGTAAAATCATCGACGCGGCGCGCGCGCGCGAAGCCGCACGTCGGGCGCGTGAAATGACCCGCCGTAAAGGCGCGCTGGACCTGGCGGGCCTGCCGGGCAAGCTGGCGGACTGTCAGGAACGCGACCCCGCGCACTCTGAATTGTACTTAGTGGAAGGGGACTCTGCGGGCGGCTCTGCGAAACAGGGGCGTAACCGTAAGAACCAGGCGATTCTGCCGCTGAAAGGTAAAATCCTTAACGTTGAGAAAGCGCGCTTTGACAAAATGCTCGCGTCTCAGGAAGTGGCGACGCTGATTACCGCGTTGGGCTGCGGCATTGGCCGTGATGAGTACAACCCGGACAAACTGCGCTACCACAGCATCATCATCATGACCGATGCGGACGTCGACGGCTCGCACATTCGTACGCTGCTGTTGACCTTCTTCTATCGTCAGATGCCGGAAATCGTTGAGCGCGGACACGTCTACATTGCCCAGCCGCCGCTGTACAAAGTGAAGAAAGGCAAGCAGGAACAGTACATTAAAGACGACGAAGCGATGGATCAGTACCAAATCTCCATCGCGCTGGATGGCGCCACTTTGCATACCAACGCCAACGCGCCGGCCTTAGCCGGCGAGCCGCTGGAGAGACTGGTTGCCGAGTATAACGCTACGCAGAAAATGATTACGCGTATGGAACGTCGTTATCCTAAAGCCCTGCTGAAAGAGCTTATCTATCAGCCGACGCTGGCAGAGGCCGACCTGGCGAACGAGCAGACCGTAACGCGCTGGATCAACGCCCTGGTGAGCGAGCTGAACGAGAAAGAGCAGCACGGCAGCCAGTGGAAATTTGATGTCCGCGAGAACGCCGAGTTGCAGCAGTTTGAGCCGATCGTTCGCGTCCGTACCCACGGCGTGGATACCGACTACCCGCTGGATCACGAGTTTGTCACCGGGCCGGAATACCACCGTATCTGCGCGCTGGGCGAAACGCTGCGCGGTCTGATTGAAGACGATGCCTTTATCGAGCGCGGCGAGCGTCGTCAGCCGGTGGCCAGCTTCGAACAGGCGCTGGACTGGCTGGTGAAAGAGTCCCGTCGCGGCCTTTCTATCCAGCGCTATAAAGGTCTTGGTGAGATGAACCCGGATCAGCTGTGGGAAACCACCATGGATCCGGACAGCCGCCGCATGCTGCGCGTGACCGTTAAGGACGCGATTGCCGCTGACCAGCTGTTCACGACCCTGATGGGGGACGCCGTTGAACCACGTCGCGCCTTTATCGAAGAGAACGCCCTCAAAGCGGCAAACATCGATATTTAATCGTCGTATACCGCCATACTCAGGCCGCGCATTTAGCGCGGCTTTTTTATGGGCGCAGGCCTATCCAGCGACATCACGGACGGTAAACGGCTGGCGAGCGTATCGACGGCAATTCTCACCCTCAGCGGCAGATGCGGCGTCTGTTGCCAGACCGCGTGAACGTCGAAGCGCACATCCGGTGCCTGCTTTAACAGCGGGATGAGTTTTCCCTCATGAATTTCTTTACTGACCATCCAGCAGGGCAGCCATGCAATACCGTGTCCGGCCAGCGCAGCGTCGCAGATCGCCTGCAAATCATCCATATTGAGCGATGAACGGGGAGTAAAGGTATGCGAGGCACCTTCGCTGTCCATCAGCTGCCAGGATAGCACTCTGCCTGCCTGCAGATAGTTAATGGCCGCATGATGGGGTAAATCATCAACGCTTTGCGGCGTCCCCTTCTTCTGCAGATAATCCGGCGCGGCGCACAGTACCATGCGGTGTTCTCCCAGCCTTCTGGCGACCAGAACGCTGCTGTCCTGAAGCGTGCCGTTACGTACCGCCATATCAAACCCTTCCTCGACGAGATCCACAACGCGGTCGCTGAATGACATCTCCAGCTCAAGGTCTGGATGTTCCTGCGCCAGCGCGATCAGCAGCGGGGCGACGCACTGGCGGCCAAACAGCACCGGCATGGCAACGCGCAGGCGGCCACTGACCTGCTGTTTCCCCGTTTCCAGTAGCGATTCTGCGCCCCGAATTTCCTCCAGCGCGCGCAGGCAGTGTTCATAAAAAAGGGCGCCGCTGTCGGTCAGGCTTTGGCTGCGGGTTGTACGTTGAAACAGACGTACCCCCAGTCGCTCCTCAAGGCGAGCGATGCTCTTTCCCACCGCCGAACGCGACAAATGCAAACGGATTGCGGCCTGCGCAAAACTGCCCGCCTCAACGGCGGCCACAAAAACGGGAATATCCTTCAGCGTATTGGACATAAATTGTTTCTTTTTTGGCGTCAATAGTGGGAAAAGTTATCGCCACTGGCGACTCTGAGTCAACGGTAGACTGTCGATACTGAAGCTTATTTGATTCCAGGAGAAAAAAGATGACAGAGACAATGCAACGCTGGTCGATGAACGCCCTAGGGCGCGAGAATCTCAAACTCACCCAGGCGCCCGTGCCGCAGCCCGGCCCGGGAGAAGTCCGCGTACGGGTGAATGCCGTTGCGCTCAACTACCGCGATAAAATGGTTATCGAAGGCTCCATGCCGATCGCGCTTTCCTTCCCGTTTACGCCGGCATCCGATATGGCGGGCGTGGTGGAAAGCACGGGAGAGGGCGTCACGCGTTTTAAACCCGGCGCTCGCGTCATCTCGACCTTTTTCCCGGAGTGGATCGACGGTAGGCCAACAGCGGACGCCCGCACTTTGCCCTATAAAACGACCGGCGGTTACTTTCAGGGGATGCTGGCTGAGTACGTGATTGTGAATGAAAACGGGTTGGTGGCCGCTCCGGAATCCCTGGATGACGCAGAGGCCAGCACGTTACCCTGCGCCGGGCTTACCGCATGGTTCGCGCTGGTGGAGCGCGGTCATTTGCGCGCCGGGCATTCGGTACTGGTGCAGGGCACGGGCGGTGTGGCGATATTCGCTTTGCAAATTGCCAAAGCGCAGGGGGCGGAGGTTTTTGTCACGTCGGGAAGCGATGAAAAACTGGCGCGGGCTAAGCAACTCGGCGCCGATTATGGCATCAACCGGCTTAAAGGTGACTGGGCTGAAGGAATATACGAACTGACGAGCGATCGCGGCATCGACCACATCATTGAAACCGTTGGCGGGGAGAACCTGAGGCATTCCCTGCGCGCCGTGGCGGTTCATGGGCGTATTTCGGTCATCGGCGTGCTGGCGGGCAGTGAAATCTCGCTGCCCGCGGGCGAACTGTTGCTGAAATCCCCGGTGATTCAGGGGATTGGCGTCGGGCACCGTCGTGCGCTGGAAGATTTCGTTCGCGCCGTTGACGTGACCGGGTTGAAGCCTGTGATTGAGCACCGTTACCGCTTTAACCAGCTTGAACAGGCGCTGGAACACCTCGATCGCGGGGCGTTTGGCAAAATTGTGCTCACCCGCGAGTAAGACTCCGTTCCCCGGATCTTGCCTAAAAGGGGGGATTCTGCTGCGCAATGTAGCTCTATTTTTGTGGGCTTAATCGCGTTAGCATGAGTAAGGACTCATCTTACCCGGGGATTTCATGGCTATTAAACTGATTGCAATCGATATGGACGGCACGCTCCTGCTGCCTGACCATACTATCTCTCCTGCGGTGAAAACCGCAATTGCCGCAGCCCGTGAACGCGGCGTTAACGTGGTGCTGACCACCGGCCGTCCTTACGCTGGCGTGCACAGTTATCTGAAAGAACTGCATATGGAGCAGCCTGGAGATTACTGCATCACCTATAACGGTGCTTTAGTGCAGAAGGCGAGCGACGGCAGTACCGTTGCGCAAACCGCGCTGGGCTACGACGACTACCGCTATCTGGAACAGCTGGCCCGCGATGTCGGCTCCCACTTCCACGCGCTCGACCGCAATACCCTGTATACCGCGAACCGCGATGTGAGCTATTACACGGTACATGAATCCTACGTGGCGACGATCCCGTTGGTCTTCTGTGAAGCAGAAAATATGGATCCGAATATTCAGCTGCTGAAAGTGATGATGATCGATGAGCCGGCGATTCTGGATCAGGCTATCGCCCGCATTCCGGCTGAAGTGAAAGAGAAATACACCGTGCTGAAAAGCGCGCCGTACTTCCTTGAAATTCTTGATAAACGCGTCACCAAAGGCACTGGCGTGAAATCGCTGGCCGATGCGTTGGGTATCAAAGCGGAAGAGGTGATGGCGATTGGCGATCAGGAAAACGACATCGCGATGATTGAATACGCCGGTGTCGGCGTAGCAATGGACAATGCGATTCCGGCAGTCAAAGAAGCGGCAAACTTTATCACCAAATCTAACCTGGAAGACGGTGTAGCGTATGCTATTGAAAAATATGTCTTAAACTAAAGGTCTCTTTCTGAAAAACCCGCGTTTATCGCGGGTTTTTTTATGCTCTAAGTTTACCCCGCTGCAAGATCTCCAAACCGAATTGTCGTTTTTGTGATCTAAATTGTAGTACAACATGTTTGTGTTGTACTACATTGTGTCCATGGAGATGACGAGTGGTATCACGTTAGTACTACAAAGTTGCGGTTAAATCCGCCTGTCGCGGTAAAGTAGAGGGAGACATCCAGAGCACAAGGACTCTCCATGACTCTCAATAAAACCGATCGCATTGTTATCACGCTGGGCAAGCAGATTGTCAGCGGCAAATACGTTCCCGGCTCTGCGCTGCCCGCGGAAGCCGACCTGTGTGAGGAGTTCGCCACCTCGCGCAATATCATTCGCGAAGTGTTCCGTTCGTTGATGGCTAAGCGGCTGATTGAAATGAAGCGCTATCGCGGCGCGTTCGTTGCGCCGCGTAACCAGTGGAATTATCTCGACACCGACGTTTTACAGTGGGTGCTGGAGAGTGATTACGACCCGCGGCTGATTAGCGCGATGAGCGAGGTACGTAACCTGGTTGAACCCGCGATTGCCCGCTGGGCGGCAGAGCGCGCGACGTCGAGCGATCTGGCGCAAATAGAAGAAGCGCTCAATGACATGATCGCCAACAACCAGGACAGAGAGGCGTTTAACGAGGCGGATATTCGCTATCACGAGGCGGTGCTGCAGTCGGTGCATAACCCGGTACTGCAACAGCTCAACGTAGCGATCAGCTCGCTGCAGCGGGCGGTATTTGAAAGAACGTGGATGGGCGATGAGGCCAACATGCCGAAAACGCTCCAGGAACATAAGGCGCTGTTTGACGCCATCCGGCATCAGGACAGCGAAGCGGCGGAGCAGGCGGCGCTCACCATGATCGCCAGCTCGACACGAAGGCTGAAGGAAATCACATGACATCTCGCTACATCGCAATTGACTGGGGATCGACCAACCTGCGCGCCTGGCTTTATCAGGACGACCAGTGCCTGGAGAGCAGGCAATCGGAAGCTGGCGTCACGCGCCTGAACGGACATTCCCCCGCAGCGGTGTTTAGCGAAATAACCACGGGCTGGCGCGACAGCGCTACCCCGGTAGTGATGGCGGGAATGGTCGGCAGTAACGTCGGCTGGAAGGTGGCGCCCTATTTGCCCGTTCCCGTTGATTTCTCCGCCATTGGCCAACAATTGACGTCCGTTGGCGACAAAGTCTGGATTATTCCCGGGCTCTGCGTCTCTCGAGACGATAACCAGAATGTGATGCGCGGCGAAGAGACTCAGCTCCTCGGCGCGCGGATGATTGCCCCTTCTTCCGTCTACGTGATGCCCGGCACCCACTGCAAATGGGTGCAGGCCGACCGCCAACAAATTAACGACTTTCGCACGGTGATGACCGGCGAACTGCATCATCTTCTGCTGCGCCACTCGCTGGTCGGCGCCGGGTTACCGGAGCAGGTCTCCGCCCCCGGTGCGTTTAACGCCGGGCTTGAGCGCGGCCTTCATTCGCCAGACATTCTGCCGCGGCTTTTTGAGGTGCGCGCTTCGCACGTGCTGGGGTCGCTGCCGCGCGAGCAGGTCAGCGAGTTTCTGTCGGGGCTGCTGATTGGCGCGGAAGTCGCCACCCTGAGCCAACGCTTTCACGACTCGCAGGTCGCCATTGTCGGCGGCGAGGCGCTAGCGAACCGCTATCAGCAGGCCCTGAGCGCCATTGGCCGTCAGACCACCGTGGTGTCGGGTGACAACGCATTTCAGACAGGAATAAGGAGCATCATCCATGCAGTGGCAAACTAACTTACCGCTTATCGCTATCCTGCGCGGGATCAAGCCGGAAGAGGCGCTGGCGCACGTGGGGGCGGTGATTGACGCCGGATTTGACGCCGTAGAAATTCCGCTCAACTCACCGCAGTGGGAAAAGAGTATTCCCGCCGTTGTTGAGGCTTATGGCGATAAAGCCCTGATTGGCGCAGGCACCGTGCTTAATACAGAACGGGTGGATCAGCTTGCCCAAATGGGCTGCAGGCTTATCGTCACGCCCAATATTCAGCCCGAGGTCATTCGCCGTGCGGTGAGCTACGGCATGACGGTCTGTCCGGGATGCGCGACGGCGACAGAAGCGTTCGCCGCGCTGGACGCCGGGTCTCAGGCGTTGAAAGTCTTCCCTTCTTCGGCTTTTGGCCCTGACTACATCAAAGCGTTAAAAGCCGTTTTGCCGCCGGAGGTGCCCGTTTTTGCGGTGGGCGGCGTGACGCCGGAAAATCTGGCTCAGTGGATAAAAGCAGGCTGTACCGGCGCCGGGTTGGGCAGCGATCTTTATCGCGCAGGCCAATCCGTAGAGCGTACCCAACGGCAGGCGACAGCATTTGTTAAAGCGTATCGAGAGGCAGTGCAATGAAAATAACCAAACTCACCACGTATCGTTTACCCCCGCGCTGGATGTTTTTAAAAATTGAGACCGACGAAGGCGTGGTTGGCTGGGGCGAGCCCGTGATTGAAGGGCGCGCGCGCACCGTAGAGGCGGCGGTGCATGAGCTCGGCGATTATCTGATAGGCCAGGATCCGGCGCGGATTAACGACCTGTGGCAGGTGATGTACCGCGCGGGCTTTTACCGCGGCGGTCCGATTTTAATGAGCGCCATCGCCGGTATCGATCAGGCGCTGTGGGATATTAAAGGCAAAGTGCTGAACGCGCCGGTCTGGCAGTTGATGGGCGGCCTGGTGCGCGACAAAATCAAAGCCTACAGCTGGGTTGGCGGAGATCGTCCGGCGGAGGTGATTGACGGTATCAAAAAGCTGCGCGGAATTGGTTTTGATACCTTTAAATTAAACGGCTGCGAAGAGCTGGGGCTTATCGATAACTCGCGCGCGGTGGATGCCGCGGTGAATACCGTCGCGCAAATTCGCGAAGCGTTCGGCAATGAAATTGAGTTCGGCCTCGATTTCCACGGTCGCGTTAGCGCGCCAATGGCGAAGGTGCTGATTAAAGAGCTGGAGCAATATCGCCCGCTGTTTATTGAAGAGCCGGTTCTTGCCGAACAGGCGGAATATTATCCGCGGCTGGCGGCGCAAACCTCGATTCCTATCGCGGCGGGCGAACGCATGTTCTCGCGCTTCGAGTTTAAACGCGTGCTGGAAGCGGGTGGGCTGGCCATTCTCCAACCCGATCTGTCGCACGCCGGTGGTATTACCGAGTGCTATAAAATCGCCGGAATGGCCGAAGCCTACGACGTGGCGCTGGCGCCGCACTGCCCGCTGGGACCTGTTGCGCTTGCCGCCTGCCTGCACGTCGACTTTGTCTCATATAACGCCGTCTTCCAGGAGCAGAGTATGGGTATTCACTATAACAAGGGCGCGGAATTACTCGACTTTGTGAAAAATAAAGAGGACTTCAATATGGAAGGCGGTTTCTTTAAACCATTAATGAAGCCCGGGCTTGGCGTAGAAATAGATGAAGCGCGGGTCGTGGAATTAAGTCAGAACGCGCCGGACTGGCGTAATCCGTTGTGGCGGCATGAGGATGGTAGCGTCGCCGAATGGTAAATGCGCGTCATACTTTGCGCTGCTGATGCGTTGGCTGCATTTTCTTATCCCAGTCACATACTAATGTATGCTCCTGGGAATGCGAAAATTTGCCGCCTTTCCCCAGCACAAATTATTTAGCGCATTACGGTTAAGTTATTAATAAAAAATTTAAATAAACCCTCTGTAAATTACCGGGCATGGTGAGCGGCCTCGCTATGCCCAAAATCTGGAGACAGATTGCGATGGATATTTCAGTTACAGCTGCAAAACCCGGGCGTCGTCGCTATTTGACGCTGATAATGATCTTTATTACCGTGGTGATTTGTTATGTTGACCGCGCTAACCTTGCCGTGGCATCGGCGCATATTCAGGAAGAGTTTGGTATTACCAAAGCGGAAATGGGATATGTATTTTCCGCTTTCGCGTGGCTGTATACGCTTTGCCAGATTCCCGGCGGCTGGTTCCTTGACCGCGTGGGCTCAAGGCTAACCTACTTTATCGCTATTTTTGGCTGGTCGGTGGCGACGCTGCTTCAGGGATTTGCCACCGGGCTTATGTCGTTGATTGGCCTGCGCGCAATTACCGGGATATTTGAAGCGCCGGCGTTTCCAACCAATAATCGCATGGTGACCAGCTGGTTTCCGGAACACGAGCGCGCATCAGCCGTCGGTTTTTACACCTCAGGACAGTTTGTCGGGCTGGCATTTCTGACCCCACTGTTAATCTGGATTCAGGAAATGCTGAGCTGGCACTGGGTATTTATCGTTACCGGCGCTATCGGGATTGTATGGTCATTTATTTGGATAAAGGTCTATCAACCGCCGCGCCTGACGAAAAGCATCAGCAAAGCCGAACTGGATTATATTCGCGACGGCGGTGGCCTGGTGGACGGCGATGCGCCCGTTAAAAAAGAGGCGCGCCAGCCGCTGACCAAAGCCGACTGGAAGCTGGTATTCCATCGCAAACTGATAGGTGTTTACCTGGGACAGTTTGCCGTGACCTCGACACTGTGGTTCTTCCTGACCTGGTTCCCCAACTATCTGACACAGGAAAAGGGGATTACGGCGCTGAAAGCGGGCTTTATGACCACGGTTCCGTTCCTTGCCGCCTTTGTTGGCGTGCTGCTCTCCGGCTGGCTGGCGGACAGGCTGGTAAGAAAAGGCTTCTCGTTAGGCGCCGCGCGTAAAACCCCGATTATCTGCGGCCTGCTGATCTCGACCTGCATCATGGGCGCAAACTATACCAACGATCCGGTGTGGATTATGGTCCTGATGGCGTTAGCGTTTTTCGGTAACGGCTTCGCTTCGATTACCTGGTCGCTGGTCTCTTCGCTTGCGCCAATGCGGCTTATTGGGCTGACGGGGGGGATGTTTAATTTCGTCGGCGGGCTGGGCGGTATCACCGTTCCGCTGGTAGTGGGCTATCTGGCTCAGGACTACGGTTTTGCGCCTGCGCTGGTTTATATTTCCGTTATTGCGCTGGTTGGCGCACTCTCTTACATCCTGCTGGTGGGGGATGTTAAACGAGTAGGCTAATCCTTTCCGATACTATACCCTGATGTGAAAGTCTCGCATCAGGGTATCTTTATGAAACAAGTCACCTTTGCTCTCCGTCATCATCAGCTTACCAACACCCGCACCTGGACGGCGGACAGCCGGTGGCTGGTTTTTGACGTTCGTCCCTCAGGCGCCTCCTTTACTGGCGAAACGATTGAGCGGGTAAATGTCGATACGGGAGAAGTTGAGATCCTCTACCGAACCGGACAAGGTGCGTACGTTGGCGTGGTGACCGTTCATCCATCGGAAGATAAATATGTCTTCATCCACGGCCCGGAAAACCCTGACGAGCGCTGGCATTACGATTTCCATCATCGTCGCGGCGTGGTGACGTATCAGGGGGAAACGCGCAACCTTGATGCGATGGATATCACTCCGCCCTATACCCCCGGCGCGCTGCGCGGCGGCAGCCATGTGCATGTTTTTAGCCCGAACGGCGAGCTCGTCAGCTTTACCTATAACGACCACGTGTTGCATGAACGCGATCCGGCGCTGGATTTGCGCAACGTTGGCGTGGCGGTTCCCTATGGCCCGGTAGTACCGCGTGGGGATCATCCGCGGCAATACGGCGGTAGCCACTGGTGCGTGCTGGTCAGCCACACAACGTCATCCCCCGTGCCGGGCAGCGACGAGATTAATCGTGCCTATGAAGAAGGCTGGGTCGGCGACCGGGCGCTGGCGTTTATTGGCGATACGCGAGCGATAAACGGCGACAAAGTGCCGGAGCTGTTTATTGTCGCGTTGCCGCAGAGCGAGCAGGGCTGGAAGCAGTCTGGCGATGCGCCGCTGGCAGGAACGCAAACCACGATGCCGGCGCCTCCTGCCGGCGTGGTTCAGCGTCGCTTAACGTTTACCCATGAACGTCGTTATCCGGGGCTGGTGACTACGCCCCGTCATTGGGTACGCGCCAATCCGCAGGCAACGGAGATTGCTTTTCTGATGCGCGATGAGGCCGGCGTGGTGCAAATGTGGCTTATCTCGCCTCAGGGTGACGGGCTGCGGCAGTTGACCCACAACCGCTCCGATATCCAGTCGGCGTTTAACTGGCATCCGTCGGGGAAATGGTTGGGCTTTGTGCTGGAAAACCGAATCGCGCTTTGTGATGCGCTGAGCGGGGAAATCCTCTTTTTGACCGACGGACATACCAATCCGCCATCGGCCGAAGCGATCGTCTTTTCGCCAGACGGCAAACAGCTTGCCTGGATGGAAGAGGTAGACGGTTACCGCCAGCTATGGGTAACCGCAACGGGGCGCTAAATTACTGATTAGTCATCCGCGCTGGCGGGATCACGGAGTTGGTCGCCAGCGTCTCTTTCTCACTCTTTTCGACGCGCGATTTGACCGAGCTGTCGGTGCGGAACATATCCCACGGCAGCAGCAGCGTGTCCATTACCGCCGTAAGGGGCATATCCAGCGCCACAAGGGATTTCGTTCCCCAGTTGGCATCGCTATCTCCCAGCATTTGCGCGCTGGCGCGCGTTCCCGGATAGGTTCCTTCCTTACCGCCGGTATGTGACATCACGCTGGAGCAACCGCCTACACTTATCATCCCGCTAAACAGGACCAGCTTTAACAGACCGTTTTTCATCATTTTTCCGTCATCGTTACGGGCGTTGATAGAACCTTCAATGTACAAAAAATTCAGAGCGCCGCCGGTAATGGCGCGGTCTGAAGAATGGCGTACATATCGGTTATATCGGGCCATTCCATGGATGCATAGTGCGATTGCGCCGCACTGTGGCAGGCGTCGCACTTTGCCTTTTGTGCTGTCACTCCAGTCTAAGCAATAGACCGCAAACTGCAAAAAAAATTGCCCTCTTCACCTTGAAAAGGGCATGGATATACCCATTTTAGGAATGTGTCACTCAGAGAATACGCCGAATGGGTATTCCGCTTAATAACGACCTGTCCATGATGGAAGGTCAGATAATTCTCGCTGATTTCAGGAGCTATGTATTATGCGTAATTTCGATCTCTCCCCGCTGTATCGTTCTGCTATTGGTTTCGACCGCCTTTTCAATCTGTTAGAAAATAATCAAAGCCAGAGTAATGGCGGCTACCCTCCGTACAACGTTGAGTTAGTAGACGAGAACAACTACCGCATCGCGATTGCCGTGGCCGGTTTTGCCGAGAGCGAACTGGAAATTACCGCTCAGGATAATCTGCTTATCGTGAAAGGCGCCCATGCCGCCGAACAGAAAGAGCGTACTTATCTTTATCAGGGTATCGCTGAACGCAATTTTGAGCGTAAATTCCAGCTGGCGGAAAATATCCATATTCGCGGCGCCAACCTGGTAAACGGCCTGCTGTATATCGACCTCGAGCGAGTGATTCCCGAAGCGAATAAACCGCGCCGTATCGAGATCAACTAATTTCCTCGGGCCGCCAACGCGGCCCGGTATTAATGTAAAAATCTGCCTGCCGTCAGGGGGCAAATGCGAATCCGCAGGATTTGCAGCTATCCACTCGCTTCTTAGAAGGAGAAACACAATGCGTAACTACGATTTATCCCCGCTGCTGCGTCAATGGATCGGTTTTGACAAACTGGCCAACGCGCTGCAAACCGCCGGTGAAAGCCAGACCTTCCCGCCTTATAACATCGAAAAAAGCGACGACAACCACTATCGCATTACCCTTGCGCTGGCCGGTTTCCGTCAGGAAGATTTGGATATCCAGCTTGAAGGCACGCGCCTGACGGTAAAAGGCGCGCCGCAGCAGCCGGAAAAAGAGACCAAATGGCTGCATCAGGGGCTGGTTAACCAGGCCTTTAGCCTGAGCTTTACGCTTGCCGAAAATATGGAAGTCTCCGGGGCTACCTTTACCAACGGCCTGCTGCATATCGATCTGACCCGTAACGAGCCGGAACAGATCGCACCGCAGCGCATCGCCATCAGCGAGCGCCCCGCGTTAGATAGCTAATTAAGCTAACCACCCATAAAGCCCCGATTTTCGGGGCTTTTTTGTGCGCGAGAGCGCATTAAATCCCCTTGCTGCAATAGATGTTTCAGTTTAAAAAATAATCAGGTTTTATAGGCTCACTGAAACAAAGGATATGTAATGAACGAACAGTAGCCGTTTGAAGCGATTAAAAATAGGGATGAGGCGGGAAGAGAGTACTGGTCTGCCCGGGCGTTAGCAAAACTGCTTGAATACTCGGAATATCGACACTTTAATCCCGTGATAATTAAGGCAACTGAAGCCTGTGCGAATAGTGGTCATGCTATTAGCGACCATTTCGAAGAGATCCTCGCTATGGTCAAGACAGGTTCGGGAGCGCAAAGAGAACTTAAGGATATTAAGCTCTCCCGCTATGCCTGCTATCTGGTTGTGCAAAATGGCGATCCATCGAAACCGGTGATTGCCGCAGGGCAAACCTACTTTGCTTTGCAAACTCGTCGCCAGGAGCTGGAAGACGATCAAACGTTTAAATCACTACGAGAGGATGAAAAGCGACTGTTTCTGCGCAATGAGCTTACTGAACATAATAAACATCTGGTTGAAACGGCCCAACAGGCAGGCGTGGAGACAACGCTGGATTTTGCCATCTTCCAGAACCATGGCTATAAAGGCCTCTATGGCGGACTGGATCAAAAAGCGATTCACGAGCGTAAGAAGCTGAAGAAAAGCCAAAAAATTCTCGACCATATGGAGTCTACTGAACTTGCAGACAACCTGTTTCGCGCTACTCAAACGGAAGAAAAACTACGCCGGGATGAGGTTGATACGAAGCAGTTGGCCAATCAAACCCATTATGAAGTAGGTACAAAAAGTACGCCAGACTATCAAAGAACTTGGCGGCACGATGCCGGAAGCGCTTCCTTCCCCGGAGAAAAGTATTCAGCAGCTAAAAATCGCCGCGAAAAAGAAATGTTCCCCTGAGTCGTAAACCTGATCCCGTGATTATTGTGCGCCAGGCGGCATACAGCCTGGTGAGTACCGGTCATAATCCTCATTGTGAGTAATGTTATACACAGGGAAGAGACGATGAGTGATATAGCATTGACCGTTAGCGTATTGGCGCTGGTGGCGGTCGTCGGATTGTGGATCGGCAATGTAAAAGTGCGCGGTGTCGGCTTCGGTATCGGAGGCGTGCTGTTTGGCGGCATCATCGTCGGCCACTTTGTGGACCAGGCGGGCATTACGCTCAGTAGCCCAATGCTGCACTTTATTCAGGAATTCGGCCTGATTCTCTTTGTGTATACCATCGGTATCCAGGTTGGGCCGGGCTTCTTCGCCTCGCTGCGCGTCTCCGGCCTGCGGCTGAACCTCTTCGCCATTCTGATCGTCATTCTCGGCGGCCTGGTCACCGCGGTCCTGCATAAACTGTTCGATATCCCTCTTCCCGTGGTGCTCGGTATCTTCTCCGGCGCGGTAACCAACACGCCTGCGCTGGGCGCCGGGCAGCAGATCCTGCGCGACCTTGGCGTACCGCTTGATACCGTCGATCAGATGGGGATGAGCTACGCCATGGCCTATCCGTTTGGCATCTGCGGCATTTTGCTGACCATGTGGCTGGTGCGACTGTTTTTCCGCATCAACGTCGAGAAAGAAGCCCAGCAGTTTGACGAGATCAGCGGCAACGGCCATGCGCATCTCCAGACCATCAACGTGCGGGTCGAAAACCCGAACCTGAACAATATGGCGATTCAGGATGTGCCGATGCTTAACAGCGACAAGCTGATCTGCTCGCGCCTCAAGCGTGAGGAGATGCTAATGGTGCCCGCGCCGAATACCCTGATTCAGCTTGGGGACCTGCTGCACTTGGTCGGGCGACCGGAGGATTTACACAATGCCCAGCTGGTGATTGGCAAGGAGGTTTCCACTTCGCTCTCCACGCGCGGCACCGATCTGAAAGTCGAGCGCGTGGTGGTCACTAACGAAAAAGTGTTAGGTAAAAGAATTCGCGATCTGCACTTTAAACAGCGCTACGACGTGGTGATTTCGCGCCTCAATCGCGCCGGGGTTGAACTGGTGGCCAGCAGCCATGCTAGCCTGCAGTTCGGTGATATTCTCAACCTGGTCGGCCGTCCGGAGGCGATTGACGCGGTGGCCGCTGAGCTTGGCAACGCCCAGCAAAAACTGCAGCAGGTGCAGATGTTGCCGGTATTCATCGGCATTGGCTTAGGCGTGCTGCTGGGCTCTATTCCGCTGTTTATTCCGGGGTTCCCGGCGGCGTTGAAGCTGGGTCTGGCCGGAGGGCCGCTGATAATGGCGCTGATCCTCGGGCGTATCGGCAGCATCGGTAAGCTGTACTGGTTTATGCCGCCCAGCGCCAACCTCGCGCTGCGCGAGCTGGGTATTGTGCTGTTCCTGGCGGTGGTTGGGCTGAAATCCGGCGGCGACTTTGTGGCGACGCTGATTGAAGGTGACGGCATGAGCTGGATTGTCTACGGCATCTTTATCACCGCTATCCCACTGCTGGCTGTCGGTATTCTGGCGCGGATGCTGGCGAAGATGAACTACCTGACCCTATGCGGCATGCTGGCCGGTTCAATGACCGATCCGCCCGCGCTGGCCTTTGCCAACAACCTGCATGCCACCAGCGGCGCGGCGGCGCTCTCTTACGCGACCGTTTATCCGCTGGTCATGTTCTTACGTATTATTACGCCGCAGCTACTGGCGGTGCTGTTCTGGGGGATAGGTTAACGGATTCTCCGCCTGGACACGCCGCAGGTGGTAGTCCACCTGATACTCGCTGGCGTTACGGAACATCACCGAGTAGTTAAGAAACTCGCCGCTGTCGCTGTAGGAAAGAGAGGTTATACGCAGCAGCGGCGTCTGTTCCGGCACGTTCATCGACTGCGCCAGCTGCCTGTCCGCCAGCACCGGCGACAGCGTTTCATAGTTACCGCTAATGGTTATTCCACACTCCTTCTCGATGTAATCGAACTTCGACCCTTCCAGATGCACCAGCGATAGATTGCGAAACAGCTTCACCGGCATATAGCTGTCTTCCAGCATTAGCGGCTTGCCATCGACATAGCGCACCCGGCGCGAGAAGTAGATCCGTTCATCAATTTGTATCCGCAGCAGGCTGGCGATAGCCGGGGGGGCGGGCATCACCTCAAAAACCAATACCCGGCTGACCACCTCTTTACCCTGCTTGCGCAGCACCTCGGCCAGACCGGTCAGATTGCTGGTTTCATGATGCAGGTCTTTACGGGCGACGTAGGTGCCGGAGCCGTGTCGACGCACCACCAGCCCCCAGGCGACCAGCAGATCTATCGCCTTGCGGATGGTCATGCGCGCGACGCCAAACTCTTCCGCCAGCTTTTTTTCGCCGGGAAGCGGGCTGCCGACCTCGAAATCGGAGGAGTTCAGCCGCAGACGTAGTCTGTCAGCGATAGATTTGTAGATCACCAGTAGACCTCTATTCATTCAGTTGAAAACGATAGTGCATGAATTATTCACTATAAAAATGCATTTAATACATGGGGATAAAGAGTATTCGTTATAGCGACTTAAACAGCGCAATTCATCATGTCTAATTTTTACTTAAAAAGTAGACAACATTGACGCAATTAAAACCATGAAAGCGATCACGAATCGCAACGGCGCCGCATGTTGTTGGAGGGGCAAATTTCTATTCTCATCTCAGGCCAGTACAAATAGTTACCCTGAATAATTCACCGCGGCAGGTGAAGCATGGCGGGTATGAATAAGGCCACTCACCCTATGAGTTGTTACATGAGGATTTTCAAATGCTCAGTCAAATACAACGCTTTGGCGGCGCCATGTTTACCCCGGTTTTACTCTTTCCTTTCGCCGGGATCGTGGTGGGTATCGCCATTATGTTGCGCAACCCGATGTTCGTCGGCGAAGCGCTCACAGCACCCGACAGTTTATTTGCTCAGATCGTTCACATTATTGAAGAGGGCGGCTGGACCGTCTTTCGTAATATGCCGCTGATTTTCGCCGTCGGTCTACCGATCGGCCTGGCGAAACAGGCCCAGGGCCGGGCCTGCCTGGCGGTGCTGGTTAGCTTCCTTACCTGGAACTACTTTATCAACGCCATGGGGATGACCTGGGGCCACTTCTTCGGCGTCGACTTTTCCGTTGAGCCAACGGCAGGCAGCGGCCTGACGATGATGGCCGGGATTAAAACGCTTGATACCAGCATTATCGGCGCGATCGTCATTTCCGGGCTGGTGACCGCCCTGCATAACCGCTATTTCGATAAACCGCTGCCGGTGTTTCTGGGGATCTTCCAGGGCTCCTCGTTTGTGGTCATTGTTGCCTTCCTGGCAATGATTCCCTGCGCCTGGCTGACCCTGCTTGGCTGGCCAAAGGTGCAGATGGGCATTGAATCGCTGCAGGCCTTTTTACGCTCCGCCGGAGCACTGGGCGTCTGGGTCTATATCTTCCTTGAACGTATCCTGATCCCGACCGGTTTACATCACTTCGTCTATGGACCGTTTATTTTCGGCCCGGCGGTAGTGGAAAGCGGTATTCAGGTTTACTGGGCGCAGCATTTACATGAGTTCAGCCAGAGTTCCGAGGCGCTGAAAACCCTGTTCCCGGAAGGCGGATTCGCGCTGCACGGTAACTCGAAGGTCTTTGGTTCCGTGGGTATCGCGCTGGCGCTCTACTACACCGCAGCACCGGAAAACCGCGTGAAAGTCGCCGGTCTGCTGATTCCTGCCACCTTAACCGCCGTACTGGTGGGAATAACCGAGCCGTTAGAGTTCACCTTCCTGTTTATCTCGCCGCTGCTGTTTGCCGTCCATGCGGTGCTGGCGGCCACTATGGCGACGGTGATGTATATCTGCGGCGTGGTAGGCAACTTTGGCGGCGGCCTGCTCGACCAGTTCCTGCCGCAAAACTGGATCCCGATGTTCCACAACCACGCGTCGATGATGTTTATCCAGATTGGCGTTGGCGTGTGCTTCACCGCACTCTACTTCGTCATTTTCCGCACGTTGATTCTGCGCCTGAACCTCAAAACGCCGGGCCGTGAAGAGAGTGAAATTAAGCTCTACAGCAAAGCGGATTACCAGGCCGCACGCGGTAAAACCAGCGCCGCCGGAGCAGCGGACACCAAACTGGGCCAGGCCGCCGGCTTCCTGCAGGCGCTGGGCGGAGCGGGCAATATCGAAAGCATCAATAACTGCGCCACCCGGCTGCGCATTGCGCTGGTCGATATGGCGAAGACCCAAAGCGACGACGTCTTTAAAGCGCTGGGCGCCCACGGCGTAGTCCGCCGCGGCAACGCAATTCAGGTCATCGTCGGCCTGCACGTTCCTCAGGTCCGCGACCAGCTGGAAACCCTGATAAAAGATTCTCTACAGACCGAACAAACCACCATGACGGAGGCAGTATCATGAAAAAATTCTCAGTTGTTATCGCAGGCGGCGGTAGTACCTTCACCCCGGGCATCGTGCTGATGCTGTTAGCGAACCAGGATCGCTTCCCGCTGCGGTCGCTGAAATTTTACGACAACGACGGCGCGCGTCAGGAGACCATCGCCGAGGCGTGCAAAGTCATTCTCAAAGAGCAGGCCCCGGAGATCGAGTTCAGCTACACCACCGACCCGCAGGCGGCGTTTACCGACGTCGATTTCGTGATGGCGCATATCCGCGTGGGCAAATACCCGATGCGTGAAAAAGATGAAAAAATTCCGCTGCGCCACGGCGTTCTGGGCCAGGAAACCTGCGGCCCAGGCGGGATCGCCTACGGTATGCGCTCCATTGGCGGCGTCCTGGAACTGGTGGACTATATGGAAAAATATTCACCAAACGCCTGGATGCTGAACTACTCCAACCCGGCGGCCATTGTGGCGGAAGCGACCCGCCGCCTGCGTCCGAACGCTAAAATTCTCAACATCTGTGATATGCCGATCGGTATTGAAGGTCGGATGGCGCAAATCGTCGGCCTTAAGGACCGTAAACAGATGCGCGTGCGCTACTACGGGCTGAACCACTTCGGCTGGTGGACCTCGATTGAAGATTTGCAGGGCAACGATCTGATGCCGAAACTGCGCGAACATGTCGCGAAATTCGGCTATGTGCCGCCATCAAACGATCCGCATACCGAAGCCAGCTGGAACGACACTTTCGCCAAGGCGAAAGACGTGCAGGCGTTGGATCCTGATACGATGCCGAATACCTATCTCAAGTATTATCTGTTCCCGGACTATGTGGTGGCGCACTCCAACCCGGAACGCACCCGCGCCAATGAGGTGATGGATCATCGTGAGAAAAACGTCTTTAGCGCCTGTCGGGCAATTATTGAGGCGGGTAAATCCTCCGCCGGCGATCTGGAAATTGACGAACACGCTTCCTACATCGTCGATCTGGCGGCGGCGATTGCCTTTAATACCCAGGAACGGATGCTGCTGATTGTGCCGAACAACGGCGCGATTCATAACTTTGACGCCGATGCGATGGTGGAAATTCCGTGCCTGGTGGGCCACAACGGACCGGAGCCGCTGACGGTTGGCGATATTCCGCACTTCCAGAAAGGGATGATGAGCCAGCAGGTCGCGGTGGAAAAACTGGTGGTGGATGCCTGGGAACAGCGCTCGTACCATAAGCTGTGGCAGGCCATCGCACTGTCGAAAACCGTACCGAGCGCATCGGTCGCCAAAGCGATTCTTGATGACCTGATCGCGGCCAACAAAGAGTACTGGCCGGAACTGCATTAATCCTGCTGACCGGCATCCATGGGGTGCCGGTCATTCATTTTTAACACCGCTGAGGGCGCGTAGCCGAACCGGCGTTTAAACGCCTTGCTAAAATGAAAGGAGTCAAAGAAGTTCAGCATTTCCGCCACCTTACCCACCGTATTCCCCTCCTGCTTTAATAGCGACTGCGCCAGCTCAAGCTGGGCGTTAAGGTAATACTCCTTTGGCGTTTTGCCGGTATAACGCAAAAAGAGGCGCCGCAGCCACGGTTCGCTGCACTGCATAGCATCAGCCATATCGGCTACGCTCCAGCGTTTTTGCGGATTAGCGTGTAGAGCGGCAATAAGATTCTCCAGCTTTTGCAGTTGACGATCTTTGTTGCCATTTTCGGCAATCAGGCAAATCCATTGATAAATGATTTTCGTGAGGTAGGCGACGGCCAGGTTATTCTTTAGCGGATCGCGGTCAGCAATCAGTAAGGCCACTTCATTGAGTTCCTTATTAAAAATATCGGCGTGATAAATAGTGCCGATTTGTAATACCGGAATAGGCATCAGCGTAGTAGGAATAAATTCCATCCAGTATTGTTCCCAGACCAATCCGGCGCAGTGATAGGATTTGATCTCTATGGGTTTTAGAAATATGACGCAGTTACCGTTTAACGTTATTTCAGTATGGTCTTTAAGATATATTTTCCCGCACCCCTGGAGTGTATATATCGCCACCCACGAGTTGGCGATAAGCGGTTTCTTTTTATCGCGCGGCCAGCTAACCCGGTAGCTTTCATCGGCCAGGGTATGCCACAGCGAGAGCAGGGAAATCCCGCTTGAGATCACATTTTCTTCCAGAACTAACGGAATGTTATACGTAGTTTCGTTTTTTACATGCGAAATTTGTATTTTTCCATTCATTTTAATTTCCCATCGGCCAATGATGCCTGCAACCTGATGAGGTGAATTTAGCAAGAAATAGCCTTGCAGGGATACATTACATCTCGTTTTATATAAATCATCGCCTTACCTGGATAAAACGCTATACCTTTGTACCTAATAGCGCCGGGATATAATGACAAATAAGGGCTTAAAGATGAATACTATACAAATTTTGAGCTTTGTCGGTTTTACATTGCTGGTGGCTATCATTACCTGGTTCAAGGTAAGAAAAGCGGATACCGGTTCGCAGCAGGGCTATTTTCTTGCCGGCCGTTCGCTGAAAGCGCCAGTCATCGCCGCCTCGCTGATGTTAACCAACTTATCGACCGAACAGCTGGTAGGATTATCGGGCCAGGCTTACAAAAGCGGCATGTCGGTCATGGGCTGGGAAGTGACATCGGCGGTGACGCTAATCTTCCTGGCGCTGATCTTTCTTCCCCGTTATTTGCAGCGCGGTATCGCCACCATCCCGGACTTTCTGGAAGAGCGGTACGATAAAACGACCCGCATTATTATCGACTTCTGCTTTCTTATCGCCACCGGTATCTGCTTTTTACCCATCGTGCTTTACTCCGGCGCGCTGGCGCTAAATAGCCTGTTTCATATCGGTGAGTCGCTGGGGCTGACCCAGGGCGCCGCCATCTGGTTACTGGTCATTTTGCTCGGTCTGGCCGGGATTTTATACGCGGTGATCGGCGGTATGCGCGCAATGGCAATCGCTGATTCCATTAACGGAATTGGCCTGGTGATTGGCGGTCTGATGGTACCGATTTTTGGCCTGATGGCGATGGGGAAGGGGAGCTTTTTACAGGGCATAGAGCAGCTGACGACGGTACATGCGGAGAAGCTGAACTCCATTGGCGGCAGCACTGACCCCTTACCGATTGGCGCGGCGTTTACCGGCCTGATTCTGGTGAACACCTTCTACTGGTGTACTAATCAGGGGATAGTTCAGCGAACCCTGGCGTCAAAAAGCCTGGCGGAGGGGCAGAAAGGGGCGCTGCTGACGGCAGTTCTCAAGATGCTCGATCCGTTGATTCTGGTTCTTCCCGGTTTAATTGCCTTTCACCTCTACCAGGATCTGCCGAGCGCGGATATGGCCTATCCGACGCTGGTCAATAAGGTGATGCCGCTCCCGTTAGTTGGGTTCTTCGGCGCGGTACTGTTTGGCGCGGTTATTAGCACCTTTAACGGTTTTTTAAACAGCGCCAGTACCCTGTTCAGCATGGGGATTTACCGGCGCATCATTAATCAAAACGCACAGCCGGAACAGCTGGTGCGCATTGGGCGGAAATTTGGCCTTTTTATTGCGGTGATATCGGTGATTGTCGCGCCGTGGATCGCCAATGCTCCGCAGGGACTGTATAGCTGGATGAAGCAGCTCAACGGTATTTATAACGTGCCGCTGGTAACCATCATCATTATGGGCTTCTTCTTTCCGCGTATCCCGGCGATCGCCGCCAAAGTGGCGATGGGGCTGGGGATTGTTAGCTACATCACGATTAACTACCTGGTGAAGTTCGATTTCCATTTCCTCTACGTGCTTGCCTGCACGTTCTGCATCAACGTGGTAGTCATGCTGGTTATCGGCGTCATTAAGCCGCGGGCGACGCCGTTTAAATTCCATGATGCGTTTGCCGTTGATATGCAGCCGTACCGGCACGTGAAAATTGCTTCGGTGGGGATCTTGTTCGCGATGATCGGCGTTTACGCGGGCCTCGCCGAATTTGGCGGCTACGGCACTCGCTGGCTGGCGGCGGTGAGCTACGCCATTACCGCAGCGGTCGTTATCTATCTGATTTACAGCAGCTGGCGGGAACGCCGCTCCGCTCCAGCTTCCTATGCTATCGACGTTAAGGAAAAATCATGAGTCGTCCCAATTTCCTGTTTATTATGACCGATACCCAGGCGACCAATATGGTGGGCTGCTACAGCGGTAAACCGCTGAATACCCATAATATTGATCGTCTGGCCGCCGAAGGTATCCGCTTTAATTCCGCCTATACCTGCTCGCCGGTATGCACTCCGGCGCGTGCCGGACTGTTTACCGGAATCTACGCCAGCCAGTCCGGCCCGTGGACCAATAACATCGCGCCGGGAAAAAACATCTCTACCATGGGGCGCTACTTTAAGGATGCAGGTTACCGCACCTGCTATATCGGCAAGTGGCATCTGGATGGTCACGACTACTTTGGTACCGGCGAGTGCCCGCCGGAGTGGGACGCTGACTACTGGTTCGACGGCGCAAATTACCTCGCGGAGCTGACCAAGGAGGAGATCAGCCTGTGGCGCAATGGCCTGAACTCGGTTGAAGATTTACAGCGACACGGTATCGACGAAACCTTTACCTGGGCGCACCGCATCAGCAATCGGGCGGTAGACTTCCTGCATCAACCCGCGCGCGCCGACGAGCCGTTCCTGATGGTGGTGTCCTATGACGAGCCGCACCATCCGTTTACCTGCCCGGTGGAGTATCTGGAGAAGTATCAGGACTTTTATTACGACCTCGGGCCGAAGGCTCATGATTCGTTGAGCAATAAACCGGAACACCATCGGCTATGGTCGCAGGCGATGCCCTCACCGGTAGGCGAGGATGGGCGCTATCATCATCCGCTCTACTTTGCCTGCAACGACTTTGTTGATGACCAGATTGGTCGGGTGATCGATGCCTTAACCCCGGAACAGCGGGATAATACCTGGGTGATATACACCTCCGATCACGGTGAGATGATGGGCGCGCATAAGCTCATCAGCAAAGGCGCGGCGATGTATGACGACATTACCCGTATCCCGTTGATTATGCGCCCGCCGCAGGGCAAACCCGCGCAGGTCGACACACCGGTCAGCCATATCGACCTGCTGCCGACGATGATGGCGCTGGCGGGCATCGATAAGCCGGATATCCTGCCGGGAGAAAATATTCTCGATGCTGAAACGCCGCGTGGCGTGATGGTCGAGTTCAATCGCTATGAAATCGAACACGACAGCTTTGGCGGTTTTATTCCGGTGCGATGCTGGGTGACGGATGAGTACAAACTGGTACTCAATCTGTTTACCAGTGATGAACTGTATGATCGGAAAAATGACCAGGATGAGCTACATAATCTGATCGATGTCCATGAATTCGCCGACGTTCGCTACCGGATGCACGATGCGCTGCTGGACTATATGGATAAAATCCGCGACCCATTCCGCACCTATCAATGGAGCCTGCGTCCGTGGCGGCCGGATGCCCAGCCGCGCTGGATGGGCGCTTTCCGCCCGCGTCCGCAGGATGGCTACTCGCCGGTCGTGCGCGACTATGACACCGGTCTGCCGACGCGGGGCGTGAAGGTAGAGGAGAAAAAACAGAAATTTTGACGAGTTCACAACGTTGGCAAAGGGCGCTCGTCAGGCATTGCCCGGTAGAAAGGCGGACGCACTGGGCCATCACTCTGAACGATATAGCCGCCAATCATCAGCCTGATAACCTGACGTTAAATGGTTATCAGGCCTGAACTTTTTCTGCAACGGGGCGATTATTGATGCCTTCCGCATTGGCTCTCAGGTAGAATCGCCGGTATTTTACGCAATCGGCAACCCATCAAGGAGTTATGATGAAAATATCCCGCCTTGGCGAAGCGCCGGATTACCGCTTCTCGCTGGCGAATGAACGTACCTTTCTGGCGTGGATCCGCACTTCGCTTGGCTTTTTAGCTGGCGGCGTCGGCCTGGACCAGCTGGCGCCGGATTTCGCGACGCCGCTGATCCGCGAAATTCTTGCTCTGCTGCTGTGCCTGTTTGCCGGCGGCCTGGCGATTTACGGTTATATACGCTGGCTGAGCAACGAAAAGGCAATGCGGCTTAAACAGGATCTTCCCTATACCCGCACCCTGCTGCTGATCAGTATTCTGCTGACTATCGTTATCGTGGTGGTCATGGCGCTGGTGCTCTATGCCGGATAATCGCCGGGCGCGCCGCGAGAACGACCCGGGCCTGCAACCGGAGCGCACGTCGCTGGCCTGGTTTCGCACTCTTTTAGGCTATGGCGCGCTGCTGGCGCTGGCGATTAAGCACCACTGGCATCAGGCAGGGCTTCCGTTCTGGATTTCGCTGTGCATATTGCCGTTTGTCGCTGTCATCCTCTGGCGCTATACCCGCAGCCGCAATGTGATGGATGTTGAGCACAGTGATTTTGTCCAGCGGCAGGCGGTTCGTGACAAATTTTTGATCGCATTCGCAGTACTTTCCCTGTCATTGTTGTTTGCTGTAACCCATATACGACAGGTGATTTTGTTTATTAAGGATCTGATATGACAGGATGTCAGGCCGATTACAGTGACGATCGGCACTGCGGTAACTGCCAGTCTCTGGCGAGCGATATCCCGGTATGGGAAGTGATTATCCATCGTCAGGAGTGTGAACGCCCCGAGCATGTCTATCATCAGCTGAGCGCTCAGGGGGCAGCGGCTATCAAGTTCATTCCCCATTTGCAACCTTCCGACGCCCGCCTGTGGGGGGATTTTCTCTGCGCGGTGTTCGCTATTTGGATCAAAGAAGACGCTAATCGCATCGTCGTGCCGCTGTTTGAGGCAACGCTGCGCGCCTGGCGCGGTGAGGCAGTATGTTATGAGAATAATCCGCCTGGGCCGGCCTGCGCCGGCTGCGCCTGGCTAAGATTATGCGGTGGCGGCTGCCCGCAGCTGCGACTGGAGGATGGCTCCAATGCGCTATGCGAGGGATACCGGCAGTTTTATAGCTGGAGCGCCCCCTATATGCGCGTCCTGCGCGATTTACTCAACCAGCACCGCTCGCCGGTTGAGCTCATGCATCTGCTGCGCTAAAAAAATGGCGACGAGAGGATCTTCGTCGCCATTGCGTTTACCTGTCTTAAAGTTTACCGCCCTTTTGCCAGATACTGCGCCATCTCCTCTTTCGGCACCATGCCGCCGCCGGTCGCCCACACCAGATGGGTCGCATTCTGCATCTGCTCCGCGGTGAAGCCGTGCATCAGCTGATATGCCTCGCTGGCGCAGACCCGCTGCGGCCCGGCCATACCGGCCAGGGCGGATGGCTCGAGGCGAATACCTTCTTCTTCGGCTAACCAACCCAGCATATCGTACATAGTCTGGTCATCGAGAGAGCAGAACCCATCCAGCAGGCGCTCCATTGCCCGACCCACGAAACCGGAAGCGCGGCCTACCGCCAGACCGTCGGCGGCGGTCAGATTATCGATCCCCAGATCCTGAACTGAAATCTGGTCATGCAGGCCGGTATAGACCCCCAGCAGCATGCAAGGGGAGTGGGTCGGCTCGGCGAAGAGGCAGTGGACGTGGTCGCCAAACGCCAGCTTCAGGCCAAACGCCACCCCGCCGGGGCCGCCGCCCACGCCGCACGGCAGATAAACAAACAGCGGATGAGCGGCGTCTACCACGCGCCCTTCCCGGGCAAACTGCGCCTTTAGCCGCTCGCCGGCCACGGAATAACCGAGGAACAGGGTGCGCGAGTTCTCATCATCGATAAAGAAGCAGTTTGGGTCAGATTCGGCGGCTTTGCGCCCCTGCTCAACCGCCACGCCGTAATCCTCTTCGTACTCCACCACCGTTACGCCATGGCTGCGCAGTTTGGCTTTTTTCCACGCCCGGGCGTCGGCGGACATATGGACCGTTACTTTGAAGCCGATGCGCGCGCTCATTATGCCAATCGACATCCCCAGATTGCCGGTGGAGCCGACGGCGATGCTGTACTGGCTAAAGAACCCCCTGAACTCGGGCGTCAGCAGCTTACGGTAGTCGTCGGCAGTGTTTAACAATCCCGCGCCTATCGCCAGTTTCTCCGCGTGGGTAAGCACCTCATAAATGCCGCCGCGAGCTTTGATCGAACCCGAAATCGGCAGATGGCTGTCTTTTTTCAGCAGCAGATCGCCGCTAATTGGCTGGCTAAAAGTTTTTTCCAACCGGGCCTTCATTGCCGGAATAGCCACCAGCTCAGACTCGATAATGCCGCCGGTGGCGGCGGTTTCCGGAAAGGCCTCCGCCAGATAAGGCGCAAAGCGATCGAGCCGGGCATGGGCGTCCTGAACGTCTTCTGTCGTCAGGCCAACATAGGGTAACCCTTCCGCCAGCGACGTCGTTGACGGGTTAAACCAGGTGGTTTCTTTCAGGGCTATCAGCTCCTCCAGGAGAGGAAACTGCGCGAGTAAAGTGGTCATGTCAGCGTTTTTCATATTACGTCTCTTTGCGCTCAGATGATGAAAGAAAGCAGGAATGTACCGGCCAGTGCAAGCAGCGAAGCGATAAAGGTCGCGGTGGTATAGTATTTGAACGTCTCGTTGAGGCTTGCGCCGCAGTACTGTTTAACCAGCCAGAACAGGGAATCCGTTACGATAGTGCAGCCAATCGCGCCGGAGCCGATGGCGATAGCGATGATTTCCGGGCTCACGCCGGGATAGAGCGGCAGCATCGGCGCGACGATGGCGGTTGCGCCCATCATGGCGACGGTGGCGGAACCGACCGCGGCATGCAGAATCAGCGCCACCAGCCAGGCCAGCAGAATCGGGTGCATATCGAGGTTCGACAGAATCACCGCCAGCGTATCGGCCAGGCCGCTGGTTTTCAGGATGGCGTTGAAGGCCCCGCCAGCGCCGATAATCAGCAGAATGTTGGCAATTGAACCGAAGCAGTTTTCCGTATGCGTCAGCAGGGTACTCATCCCCATATCCTGGCGGATACCCAGCACGTAGTAGGCCACGAAAACGGCGATAAACATGGCGGTGATCGGGTTGCCGATAAACTCCAGCAGCATATACAGCGTGCCGCCTTTGGTCATATTCAGTTCGGCGATGGTTTTGACCAGCATCAGGCCGATCGGCAGCAGCACCGTAAACAGGGTTGCGCCCAGTGACGGCAGGGTCTCTTCTTTGCGCACTTCGAGATTGGCAAATTCAGCCGGAACCGCTTTAAACGGCAGGCGGTTGCCGAGCAGCCGTAGGAACAGCGGGCCGCCGACCAGCGAAGCCAGCAGGCCCACCAGCAGACCGTATACGATCACCGTCCCGATATCCGCGCCCAGCTTGTTCGCGACAAACAGCGCCGCCGGATGCGGCGGCACCACGCAGTGCACCGCCATCAGCGCCGTACACAGCGGAATGGCCAGCTTGAGCAGCGACGTGTTGGTCTTCTTGGCAATGGAAAACGCCAGCGGGATCAGCAGCACCACGCCCACTTCAACGAATAGGGTGATCCCGCAAATCAGGCCCACCAGCACCATAATAACGTCGGCGGACAGCCAGCGGCAGCGCTGGAGCGTCAGGCCAATACGTTCCGCTGCGCCGGAGACCTCCATCATTTTGCCGAGAATCGTCCCCAGCCCAATCACCGCCGCCAGGAAGCCCAGCGTACCGCCAATCCCGCTCTCTATGGCGTTAACCATATCCAGCGGGCTCATTCCCATCATGGCGCCGACGAAAAAGCTGGCCAGCAGTAGCGCCAGAAACGGGTGAAACTTTAGTTTGACGATAGTTAACACAATCAACACGATGCTAATCAGCAGCGTGCTCACAACCCAGATCTGAGATTCCATACCCCACCTCGCCTGTGAATAATCTACGGGTATTGAACAGAAAAACGGCACGCGCTGACAAACGATATAAACGGCTCTTCAGGTGAATCAGATTGAATCAAAAAGGTGATTTCGCTCTAATATTGCCTGTTTATTGTGCTATGAATCACTTTTTTTCATCTTTAAGCGGTCAGCAGGGCGATAATTTTCTTACACTCGGCGGGGAAAATTAAAGGAGTAGGTGATGGAGACGCTAAAAGATCTGGGTAACAGGCTACTCAACGGCTGGCAGCTTTCGAAGCTGTATACTTTTGAAGTCGCCGCCCGTCATGAGTCGTTCGCCCTGGCGGCGGAGGAACTATCGCTGACGCCTAGCGCGGTGAGCCACCGTATCAATCAGCTTGAAGAAGAGCTGGGGATCCAGCTGTTTGTGCGCTCGCACCGCAAGGTGGAGCTGACGCATGAGGGCAAACGGGTGTTCTGGGCGCTGAAGTCCTCGCTGGACAGCCTGAACCAGGAGATTCTGGATATTAAAAACCAGGAGCTGTCGGGAACGTTAACGGTCTATTCGCGCCCGTCAATCGCCCAGTGCTGGCTGGTGCCCGCGCTCGGCGATTTTACCCGCCGCTATCCCTCGATCTCGCTTACCGTGCTGACCGGCAACGATAACGTCAACATGCAGCGTGCGGGCATCGACCTGGCGATCTACTTTGATGACGCGCCTTCCTCACAGCTTAGCCATCATTTTTTGATGGATGAGGCTATCGTGCCGGTTTGCACGGCGGAATACGCGCGCCAGCATCATCTGCGGCAGAATCCCGGCAACCTTCGTCACTGCACGCTGCTGCACGATCGTCAGGCCTGGAGCAACGATTCCGGTACCGACGAGTGGTTCAGTTGGGCGCAGAAATTTAGCATCGATTTGCCGCAATCGTCAGGAATTGGCTTCGATCGTTCGGATTTGGCGGTCATTGCGGCGATGAACCACGTCGGCGTGGCGATGGGGCGTAAGCGGCTGGTGCAAAAGCGCCTGGAGAGCGGCGAGCTGATCGCGCCGTTCGGCGAGATGACCCTGAAGTGCCATCAGCACTATTACGTAACGACCCTGCCGGGTCGTCAATGGCCGAAAATCGATGCCTTTATCAACTGGCTGCAGAGTCAGGCACAATTATGATGACCGGCTTAGTTTCATCCCGGCTTGCGCTGCGCTTAGCCGGGCTACGGGTTCATCGGCGTCCGTCATTTTGTAGCCCGGGTAAGACGCGCCGCGTCGCGACCCGGGGAACCCGCAATGAAGCCTTAAACCGGCTGCTGGTGTTGATGAAAGCGCGACGCCAGCGGCAGCCAGCACAGCAGAATCAGTAACCCCATCAGCATCATCAGCAGGCCAAGACTACCCTGGCCTGTTTGCGGCATCATCGCCGACAGCCACGCCAGCACGCCGGAACCGATATTCTGCAGCCCACCCACCAGTGCCCCGGCGGTGCCGGCGAGGAACGGGAAGGGCTCCATCGCGCCGCTGGTCGCCAGCGGGAACAGCATCCCGGCGCCAAAAAAGAACAGCGCGGCAGGAGCTAGTAGGGTCCAGACGGTCATCACGCCCAGCAGGCCAGGGATCCACATCAGCACGCCCGCCAGCAGGCAGCAAATCACCGATTGCCACATCAGCGTCGGAAAGCGTTTGTTCGGCCGTCCGGCAAACCAGGCGCCGAAGAACGCCGCCGGGATCGGCAGAATAAACAGAATGCTGACCGACATGCTGCTTAGACCCAGCACTGCGCCCATCAGCACGCCGGAACAGGCTTCGAATACGGCAATGCCCGCCAGGCCGCCGATCAGCATCAACAGATAGCAGTTGAACGCGCCGGTACTGAACAGCGTTTTATAGTTGGTAATGAGCCGGGTACGCGGCGCGCCGGTGGGCCGGGTTTCCGGCATCCAGCGCGCCATGCTGAAGGTGACGCCGGCGCAAAGCACCAGCAGGAACACGAAACAGGCCCGCCAGTTCCATAGAGTATCGAGAATGCCGCCAATCAGCGGAGCCAGCAGCGGGCTGACCAGAATCCCCATATTCAGCAGACTATTGGCATGCCTGAGTTGCGCGCCTTCATACAAATCGCGCGGCAGGGTGCGCGCCATGACGCCGCCGACGCCGGTGCCCATTCCCTGCATCGCACTGGCGGCAATCAGCACCGGCAGGCTATGAGTGGTGATGGCAACCAGCGTCGCCAGCATAAAAATAGACATCCCAACGAGGATCACCGGGCGGCGGCCAACGCGATCGGAGAGCGGGCCGTAGAAAAGCTGTGAGACGCCGTAGGTCAGTAGATAAGCGGCCATCACGCTCTGCACCGCGCCTTCGCGAACGTTTAGCGATACCGCCATATCGGCAATCGCCGGAATATAAATGGTCTGCGCCATCTGGCCTACGGCCACCAGCAGTACCAGCATCAACAACAAATTGAAGTTCTTATGGCGTTTCATGTCGATGAATACTTTGTATAAAGTTGAGTATAGAGAATATGTGACTGGCACATCCGCAAAACGATGGAGGAATCTACCACATAATAATGACAGGACAACCACGTGACGGTGATTGTGGGAGGATTTTCAGGCAGGTTTTGTAAACAACAATCGGCAACTAATGTTGCCATGTATATACCCGTCATACTTCAAGTTGCAGATGCGTTGGCTGCGGATTACTCGGCCTAAGGCCTCGCCCCTTACGGGGCCAGCGCAAGCGCCGTTCAAAACGGTTAACCGTTTTGTCCTGCAACTCGAATTATTTAGGGTATAGATTAAGACAGCCGCAGCAAAATCGCCCCAGCGGCGATACCGCAGGCGGCAACGATACGCAATGGAACCATTTTCTCTTTCAACAGGATAAACGCGATAACCGCGCCGAAAAGAATCGAAGTTTCGCGCAGGGCGGCAACCACAGCCAGCGGCGCCTGAGTCATTGCCCACAGCGCCAGACCATAGGAGCCCATGGTGCCGACGCCACCCACCATGCCTTTCTTCCAGTGCTGGCGCAGATAGCGACTGGCCTGCGGGCGTCGGGCAATCATCGCCCAGCCCAGCAGGCAGAAGCCGTTCATAAAAAAGGTCCACAGGGTATAGCCCAGCGCGGTTTCTGAAAGCCGTACCCCGGTCCCGTCAACCAGCGTGTAGCCGGCAATGAAGCAGGCGTTGATTAGCGCCAGTACGATACCCTGGCTTGAACTGGCGCGGCCGTTAAAAGCCATCGCCAGAATCGCCAGGCAGATGACGCCGATGCCCAGCCATGCCAGCGGGGAGAGATGGTCGCCAAGGAAGATGACGCTGATTATCGCCACCAGTAGCGGCGCGGTCCCGCGCATCAGCGGATAGGTCTGGCTCATATCCGAGACCTGATAGGTTTTTGCCACCAGCACCGTATACACCACCTGCAGCGCGCAGGAGACGGCAAGAAACGGCACGCTGGCCAGCGTCGGCTGGGGGGAAAAGGGGAGCATAACCAGCGCGATGAGCGACGCTGAGCCGCTAACGCCGACCGCCGCGTACAGTTTATCACCGCTGGCTTTTACGATAGCGTTCCAGCTGGCGTGAAGCAGGGCGGCAAACAGCAAAATAGAGAATACGGTAATGGTCATTACGGCCTGGCGCTGAGGAAAAAATCGTCACTGGACTGTAACATGCGCGCTTGTCGTCAGCCAGCTGCGGCTAGAGCGAACAAAACAGGCGATGGGTGACCCGCGGTTCATCATGCACCGGGCGAAACCCCAGATTTTCATAAAACGACCAGGCAGTTGACGGCGCATGGGTGTTGAGAAAATCAAAGCTGGCGCCGGAGTGGGTGATAACCGAGACCAGCAGCTGATGCCCGATCCCCTGTCGACGGTGGCTTTCACCGATGTATAAATGGCGGATGCGCCCGGTCCGCACCTGCTGGCTAAAAGGGTCGATATTCAGTCCGCAAACGCCGACCAGCTGCCCATGCGCAAAGGCCCCCAGCAGCTTTTCTCCCGGTGCGTCAAAGCGGTTTTTCCCACTCTGCCAGTTCTCAGCCAGGCGGCCAAGCATATTCAGATTTTGCGCCAGGCTTTCGGCGCGCAACGCCGAAAAACCGGGTTCGTCCGGGGTGATGGCGGCAATCAACAAGGGTGCCATAATTTTCTCCGTCAGGTTAGCCTGTAGAGGGGCGGTTTCCCGCCCCTCCCAGGTGCGACTTGAACCTGAATCAGCGGAACTGTTTCAGGACTGCATCAAGTAGTTGCAACACGGCAACCATGAGTTTCAGGATGAGAACAACGATATCCACTCCGCCCATACGCGTCTCCTCTGGTTCAGGAGCACAACCGGCTGGCGTACCTTTCCGCCGCCTGTTGCCAGCCAGGGTATACCCGTCATATTCAGACGCCACCTGCCGGTGGCGGACTCAATAATTCGGGGTATTTGTTGACGTAACACAGTGTGCTCTTCTGGGGTTAAGGCGCTGACGGCACCACCCGTTTCAGCCAGGACTTTTTTTTGCGCCGGTAAAAGTGCGGCCCCAGATTCACCCTGCGTACCCCCTCAGTATAGAATGAATACTGTATGCATGAACAGTATTTTTTTGGACAAATTTGCCTACGCGATCCATACTCTACATCAGCAAAAACCGTCGTGAAAATTGCGCCTTCTTCGCCGATCGCGTATACTTTTTTCGTTGACGTAATACAGTGTGCTTGCGGCTACCAACCGTAAAAACACCGAGCAAAAAACCTCGCCGCGGCGGGGTTTTTGTTTTTCATCTCTCCTCCGCAAATTAATGTGATCTTCCGCGCAGTTTTCCCTGGTTGAAAATAAATCCATTGTGAAATGACAAAAGCTGTGTTTGTATAAATTCATTCCCTTTTTTGAGACAACAGGTCCCTAATGAACGCTACCACGCTGACTTCGACCCTACTACTAACCGCGCCTGCCGCGGTGGTCGTCGTGTCTGTGGTGGTCGTCGTCGGCAACGCGCCGTAGGGTCCGGAACAACACGAATTCCAAACCCCGCCGGCGCAAACCGAGCGGGGTTTTTCGTTTCATGCCCCTCGGTAAGTCGGCTCAGAATAAAAGGACTGGAGCATGGCAAGTTCGGGCACAACATCAGAAAAAATGCGCTTCACTGGCGCGCAGTTAGTCGTTCATTTACTGGAGCGTCAGGGGATCACCACGGTCAGCGGCATTCCGGGCGGCTCCATCCTTCCCATTTACGATGCGTTAAGCCAAAGCACGCAGATCCGCCATATTCTGGCGCGTCACGAGCAGGGGGCGGGATTCATCGCCCAGGGCATGGCGCGTACCGAAGGCAAACCCGCCGTGTGTATGGCCTGTAGCGGCCCGGGAGCCACTAACTTGATCACCGCTATCGCCGACGCCCGTCTGGATTCGATTCCGCTGGTGTGCATTACCGGCCAGGTTCCGGCCTCAATGATCGGCACCGACGCTTTCCAGGAAGTCGACACCTACGGTATCTCTATCCCCATCACCAAACATAACTATCTGGTCCGCAACATTGCTGAGCTGCCGCAGGTGATAAGCGACGCGTTTCGCATCGCGCAGTCCGGGCGACCAGGGCCGGTGTGGATAGATATTCCTAAGGATGTTCAGGCGGCGACCATTGAGCTCGACGCCCTGCCGGAACCCGGCGCCCGCATGGCAGCCCCGGAATTCGATAGCGCCAGCGTGCGCGAAGCGGCGGCAATGATTAACGCGGCGCAGCGTCCGGTACTCTATTTGGGTGGTGGGGTCATCAACGCTCCTGAGCAGATTCGCCAGCTGGCGGAGAAAGCTAATCTGCCGACTACCCTGACCTTAATGGCGTTGGGGATGCTGCCGAAAGCGCACCCGCTGTCGCTGGGCATGCTGGGGATGCACGGTGCGCGCAGTACCAACTTTATTCTTCAAGAGGCTGATTTACTGATTGTTTTAGGTGCTCGTTTTGATGACCGGGCGATTGGTAAAACCGAGCAGTTCTGCCCGAACGCGAAAATTATCCACGTTGATATCGACCGCTCAGAGCTGGGTAAAATCAAGCAGCCGCACGTGGCGATTCAGGGCGACGTTGGCGAAGTGCTGGAGCAGCTGATCCCGCAGGTCGAGGCGCAGCCGCGCAGCGCATGGCTGCAGCTGGTGGCAGATTTGCAGCGCGAGTTCCCCAGCACCATTCCGCAGGAGAAAGACCCGCTCTCCCATTACGGCCTGATTAACGCCGTGGCCGCCTGCGTGGATGATGAAGCGATCATCACTACCGACGTTGGCCAGCATCAGATGTGGACCGCTCAGGCTTATCCGCTGAACCGTCCGCGCCAGTGGCTGACCTCCGGCGGGTTGGGTACGATGGGTTTTGGCTTACCTGCCGCGGTGGGTGCGGCGCTGGCGAACCCGCAGCGCAAGGTTATCTGCTTCTCCGGCGACGGCAGCCTGATGATGAATATTCAGGAGATGGCGACGGCGGCGGAAAATCAGCTGGATGTGAAAATCATCTTGATGAATAACGAAGCGCTGGGGCTGGTGCATCAACAGCAAAGCATGTTCTATAAGCAGGGCGTGTTTGCCGCCACCTATCCTGGCATGGTCAACTTTATGCAGATCGCCGCTGGTTTTGGTCTGCAAACCTGTGATTTAAATAACGAAGCCGACCCGCAGGCGGCGCTGCAGGCGATTATCGACCGCCCAGGCCCGGCGCTGATCCACGTGCGTATCGATGCCGAAGAAAAAGTGTATCCAATGGTACCGCCGGGTGCGGCCAATACTGAAATGGTGGGGGAATAAGCCATGCAACAAGCGACTCATGAAAACGTTATTCTACAGCTCACCGTGCGCAACCACCCTGGTGTGATGACCCACGTTTGCGGCCTGTTTGCCCGCCGCGCTTTCAACGTGGAAGGCATTCTTTGTCTGCCGATTCAGGACAGCAACCAGAGCCGCATCTGGCTGCTTGTCAACGACGATCAGCGCCTCGGGCAGATGATTAGCCAGATCGAAAAGCTGGAAGACGTTGAGAAGGTGGTACGCAACCAGTCAGACCCGTCCATGTTCAGCAAAATTGCGGTCTTTTTTGAGTAACTAATTTTTCCGCTGGACATATTCCTGCCGGGAAGAAAATCTGCTCTGGATTTATTCAGAGCAGATTCTTCTGTACTCATCTAAAGAGAACGCTTTCGATTTTTTATCTATATCATCAGGCCACTTTACTTCGCGGCCATAAATGCCAACTTGCGTATTAACGGATGTGTCTAATAACCGATCGTTGAAACTCATATAGTTACAGATCCATAGCCACAGCTTGTAGTTAGGCATTAATAGCGCGTCCGTACCTGCGTCGGTCGATATCAGGTTAAAGGCATCGATCATAGTAGTGCTAATACTGGAGTCATAAACGATACAGCGAATGGTGGAGTATGATGAGTGCTTATTGTGTGAATATATACTGATGGCTTGTATCTGACTCCAGTCATACTCTTTGCATTCAGGTCTTGTTCTCTTATAAAAAGGGTAATACCACCAGAAAGTATAAGTTAATTTATAAGTAATACTATACATAACGTGATCGTAAACATAAACCTTGCCTGTTTTCCGATTAAAACGAACGGGATAGTGACGAGGGGCGAAGATAAAGTAATTTACGACGGCTGCGAAAACAAAAGTCATAAAAAATATAATAACAACTGCGAAATGCATTAAAAGTTGATCGTCTGCTCTGGACTGCCAGGTTTCAACATATCGCGCATAATTAAATATCGCATCATAGAAAAAAAATAAAACAGCACCAAAGCATAAAATAGCAACAGGTAAGAAAAGCACCACGCCCAGGATGTTCATCCCATAAAATGAAGTGTAGTTACGCGTAATCTCACAGTAGTTATCATTGATATAAGCCAATTTACCGCTATGCGACAGCTTATCCGTTTTGCTCTGTGTTGTTTTATTTAGCTTATTGAGCTGGTGCTCATCGATCGTTTGCTTTGCTAAGTGAGGCCGTTGCTGCATATATTTTTCCTTGCTGATATCAAAGAGACAATATCACGCTGGTTACTCTCTGTACATAATGGCCGCATGGCATTCTGCCTGTCATAATATATAAATCATTCTCGGCATGAATAATTTATAGCGTTACACTGCGATTACTCAAATAAGACAAAAATTTTAAATTGTTCGTCTGCAGTCAAAGGGCTTACCGACTGTCCAGCCCATTGCGTAACTGCTTACTACCCTGTTCAGCAAAATCGCGGTGTTGTTCGAATAATCGCTCGAGGCTTGAACCACTGCGCGCTTATCGTTAAGGTAAGCGCGTTTTTTAACCCGCCAGGAATCGCCATGACCACAATCGCCCTTATTGACGATCACCTTATCGTCCGATCCGGCTTTGCCCAACTGCTGGGGCTGGAAGCCGATTTTCAGGTCGTCGCCGAATTCGGTTCCGGGCGCGAGGCGCTGGCGGGGCTGCCCGGTCGCGGCGTGCAGGTCTGCATCTGCGATATCTCGATGCCGGATATCTCCGGGCTTGAATTATTAAACCAGCTGCCGAAAGGGATGGCGATCGTCATGCTGTCGGTGCATGACAGCCCGGCGCTGGTGGAGCAGGCGCTGAACGCCGGGGCGCGCGGTTTTCTCTCTAAGCGCTGCAGTCCGGATGAGCTGATCGCCGCCGTGCGCACCGTGGCGGCTGGCGGCTGTTATCTGACGCCGGATATCGCCATGAAGCTGGCGGCCGGACGACGGGACCCGCTGACCAGGCGCGAACGCGAGGTGGCGGAAAAGCTGGCGCAGGGGATGGCGGTAAAAGAGATTGCCGCCGAGCTGGGCCTGTCGCCGAAAACCGTCCACGTTCATCGCGCCAACCTGCTCGAAAAGCTGGGCGTCAGCAACGACGTCGAGCTGGCGCGCCGCATGTTCGATAGCTGGCAATGAAAGCCTTTTTCTCGCGGCTGCTCTCGGTCGTCGGCTGTTGCTTTATCTTTTCCGCCGCGTGGTTTTGCCTGTGGAGCATCAGCCTGCACCTGGTGGAGCGCCCCGACCTTGCGGTGTTGCTTTTCCCCTTTGGCCTGCGGCTTGGCCTGATGCTGCAGTGCCCGCGCGGCTACTGGCCGGTTCTGCTGGGCGCGGAGTGGCTGCTGATCCTCTGGCTGGCGCAGGAAGTGGCGCTGGCGCACCCGATAATATTGATGACTGGAAGCCTGTTGACCCTGCTGCCGGTGGCGCTGATATCGCGCTATCGTCATCAGCGTGACTGGCTGACGTTGTTGCGCCAGGGCGCAGCGCTGATTGCCGCCGCGCTGCTGCAATCGCTACCCTGGCTGGCGGAAGGTAAAGAGGGGCTGAATGCGCTGCTGCTGACTCTGACCGGCGGCCTGACGCTGGCGCCCACCTGTCTGGTTATCTGGCACTACCTTACCAGCACCGTCTGGCGGCCGCTGGGGCCATCGCTGGTCTCGCAGCCGGTGAACTGGCGCGGGCGGCATCTTATCTGGTACCTGCTGCTGTTCAGCGTCAGCCTCTGGCTCCAACTGGGGCTGCCCGCCGAGCTCTCACGATTTACGCCCTTCTGCCTGGCGCTGCCGATTATCGCTCTGGCCTGGCATTACGGCTGGCAGGGGGCGCTGATCGCGACCCTGATGAACGCCATCGCGCTGATTGCCAGCCAGACCTGGCACGATCATCCGGTGGATTTACTGCTTTCGCTGCTGGCGCAAAGCTTGACCGGCCTGCTGCTGGGCGCCGGAATACAGCGGCTGCGCGAGCTGAATCAGTCGCTGCAAAAGGAGCTGGTGCGTAACCAGCGGCTGGCGGAGCGCCTGCTGGAAACCGAGGAGAGCGTGCGCCGCGAGGTGGCCCGCGAGCTGCACGATGATATCGGGCAGACCATCACCGCAATTCGTACCCAGGCGGGGATCGTTCAGCGGCTGGCGCCCAACAGCGCCAGCGTCAGGCAGAGCGGTCAGCTGATTGAGCAGCTCTCGCTCGGCGTCTACGATTCCGTGCGCCGTCTGCTGGGGCGCTTGCGTCCACGCCAGCTGGACGACCTGACGCTTGAACAGGCGGTACGTTCGCTGATGCGCGAAATGGAGCTGGAGGATCGCGGTATGGTCAGCCATCTGGCGTGGCGTATCGATGAGTCGCTGCTGAGCGAAAACCAGCGCGTCACCCTGTTCCGCGTCTGCCAGGAGGGGCTGAATAATATCGTCAAACACGCCAGCGCCAGTGCCGTCACGCTGCAAGGCTGGCAGCAGGAGCAGCGGCTGATGCTGGTGATCGAGGACGACGGCTGCGGCCTGCCGCCGGGCTCCGGTCAGCAGGGCTTTGGCCTCACCGGCATGCGCGAGCGCGTCACCGCCCTGGGCGGCACCCTGACCATCTCCTGCACCCACGGCACTCGCGTTTGCGTCAGCCTGCCGCTGCGTTACGCCTGAGGAACGATAATGTTTGCCTTTTTAAAATCCCCGCCCGATGCTCCGCCGATTACCGACAAACAGGCGCTGGACGAGCGCTACCGCTACTGGCGTCGGCATATTCTGCTGACCATCTGGCTGGGCTATGCGCTGTTTTACTTCACCCGTAAAAGCTTTAACGCCGCGGTGCCGGAAATTCTCGCCAGCAACGTTTTGACCCGCAGCGATATCGGTCTGCTGGCGACGCTGTTCTACATCACCTATGGGCTATCGAAATTTTTCTCCGGTATCGTCAGCGATCGCTCTAACGCCCGCTATTTTATGGGCATCGGCCTGGTCGCTACCGGCGTGGTGAATATTCTGTTTGGCTTTTCCACTTCCCTGTGGGCCTTCGCGCTGCTGTGGGCGCTGAACGCCTTCTTCCAGGGATGGGGCTCGCCGGTATGCGCCCGCCTGCTGACGGCCTGGTATTCGCGTACCGAGCGCGGCGGCTGGTGGGCGCTATGGAACACGGCGCATAACGTCGGCGGGGCGCTGATTCCGATGGTGGTTGGCGCGGCGGCGCTGCACTACGGCTGGCGAACGGGGATGATGATTGCCGGGATGCTGGCGATCCTCGCTGGGCTGTTTCTCTGCTGGCGGCTGCGCGACCGGCCGCAGGCGGTCGGCCTGCCCGCAGTGGGCGACTGGCGGCACGATGAGCTGGAGATTGCTCAGCAGCAGGAGGGCGCTGGCCTGACTCGCAAAGAGATCCTCACCAAATACGTGCTGCTGAATCCCTATATCTGGCTGCTCTCGCTGTGCTACGTGTTGGTATACGTGGTGCGCGCGGCAATTAACGATTGGGGCAACCTGTACATGTCGGAAACGCTCGGCGTCGATCTGGTCACGGCGAATTCGGCGGTCACCATGTTCGAAGTGGGCGGTTTTATCGGCGCGCTGGTGGCGGGCTGGGGCTCGGATAAGCTCTTCAACGGCAACCGCGGGCCGATGAACCTGATTTTCGCCGCCGGGATTTTGTTGTCGGTTGGCGGGCTGTGGCTGATGCCGTTCGCCAGCTACGTGATGCAGGCGGCCTGCTTCTTTACCGCCGGCTTTTTCGTTTTTGGCCCGCAGATGCTGATCGGCATGGCGGCGGCGGAGTGCTCGCACAAAGAGGCGGCTGGGGCGGCAACCGGCTTTGTTGGCCTGTTTGCCTATCTTGGCGCATCGCTCTCCGGCTGGCCGCTGGCGCAGGTGATGGAGATCTGGCACTGGAGCGGATTTTTCGTGGTTATTGCCATTGCCGCCGGTATTTCCGCCCTGCTGCTGCTGCCGTTTTTAAACGCCCAGGCGCCGCGAGAAGCGTGACCGACTTCACCTTTCTTCGCCGAATGGCGTAAAACTAAGAAATTTTCCCGGTTTCGCCTGGACGCTGTCTCAGGCGAGTCTCCCGGCTGATTTTTACAATGCCTGCCATTCGCAGGTACTAAATCAGCTCAGGAGTCACCCAATCATGCTGGCCTTCTTAAACCAGGTGCGCAAGCCAACCCTGGACCTGCCGCTCGAAGCGCGGCGCAAAATGTGGTTCAAACCGTTCATGCAGTCGTATCTGGTGGTTTTCATCGGCTATCTGACCATGTATCTGATCCGCAAAAACTTTAATATCGCGCAGAACGACATGATCTCCACCTACGGGTTGAGCATGACGCAGCTGGGGATGATCGGCCTCGGCTTTTCTATCACCTACGGCGTGGGGAAAACGCTGGTCTCCTACTACGCAGACGGTAAGAACACCAAGCAGTTTCTGCCGTTTATGCTGATTCTCTCGGCCATCTGTATGCTCGGCTTCAGCGCCAGCATGGGCGCGGGGTCGACCAGCCTGTTCCTGATGATCGCCTTCTACGCTCTGAGCGGCTTCTTCCAGAGCACCGGCGGCTCGTGCAGCTATTCGACCATTACCAAGTGGACGCCTCGCCGTAAGCGCGGCACCTTCCTCGGCTTCTGGAATATCTCTCACAACCTCGGCGGCGCCGGCGCGGCGGGCGTGGCGCTGTTTGGCGCCAACTACCTGTTTGACGGCCACGTGATCGGGATGTTTATCTTCCCGTCGATTATTGCGTTAATCGTCGGTTTTATCGGCCTGCGCTTCGGCAGCGACTCCCCGGAATCCTACGGTCTCGGTAACGCCGAAGAGCTGTTTGGCGAAGAGATCAGCGAAGAGGATAAAGAGACGGAAGAGAATGCCATGACCAAATGGCAGATCTTCGTCGAATACGTGCTGAAGAACAAAGTTATCTGGCTGCTGTGCTTCTCCAACATCTTCCTGTACGTGGTACGCATCGGCATCGATCAGTGGTCCACCGTTTACGCTTTCCAGGAGCTGAAGCTCTCCAAAGAGGTGGCGATTCAGGGCTTTACCCTGTTTGAAGTGGGCGCGCTGGTTGGCACGCTGCTGTGGGGATGGCTGTCGGATCTGGCAAACGGACGCCGCGCGCTGGTGGCCTGCGTTGCGCTGGCGCTGATTATCGCCACGCTAGGGGTTTATCAGCATGCCAGCAATCAATACGTTTATCTCGCATCGCTGTTTGCGCTGGGTTTCCTGGTGTTTGGCCCGCAGCTGCTGATCGGCGTCGCCGCGGTAGGCTTCGTGCCGAAAAAAGCGATTGGCGCTGCCGACGGGATCAAGGGCACCTTCGCCTATCTGATCGGCGACAGCTTTGCCAAGCTGGGACTCGGGATGATTGCCGACGGTACGCCAATTTTCGGCCTCACCGGCTGGGCGGGCACCTTTGCGGCGCTGGATGCGGCGGCAATTGGCTGCATCTGCCTGATGGCCATCGTCGCGGTCTTTGAGGAACGTAAAATCCGCCGCCAGAAAAAGACACAAACTTTGCAGACTGCCTGAGTCATTGGGTGTGAGTTACGTTGCCCGGCCTCTGCGCCGGGCTTTTTTATGCCTCTTGCCGGGCGGTTTGATGATAGCGATACGGGGCCGCGATAAGTCACATTATGGTACTTCCGGCAGTCGACAGCGGGCAATTTCCCATTATGATAGTGGGGCTGCGATTGAATGAGAGGATGCATGATCTGGTTAGGACTGGCCACGCTGATAGTGGTATTTGTTGTGGGATTTCGGGTGCTTACCTCTGATTCACGCCGTGCGATTCGCCGTCTGAGCGAACGGTTAGGCATTACGCCGGTACCGCTGGAATCGATGATCGATCAGCTGGGAAAAACCGCCGGCAACGAGTATCTGCGCTACCTGGAGCGGCCGAATGAAGCGCATTTGCAAAATGCCGCGCAGGTGCTGCTGGTCTGGCAGGTCGCTATCGTCGACGGCAGCGAGCAGAACCTGCACTACTGGTATCGGCTGATGAAAAAGTCCCGCCTCGCGGCGCCGATTACCGAAGCGCAAATCCGCCTGGCACAAGGTTTTCTTCGCGAGCTGGAGCCGGAAGTGAGTGAGCTGCACGCTTTGCAGGAGCGCTATAACGCGCTGTTTTTGCCGGAGGATGGCGTCCACTGGCTGCACTGATATCACTTCCCGGTGCACTGTTGGCTTCGTTAAACGTCACGCCGACGAGGCCACCGGTGCAAAAGTCATCGCAACAAAGCCATCATGCCAGTACCTCTAACCCATGTTTTTGCACGATGGTGAGTAATTTCAGTGCCAGCCCACCGGGGCGTTTTGCCCCGCTTTCCCATTTTTGGACCGTGGAAACGCTGGTGTTCAGATAGCGGGCAAAAACCGGCTGACTGACGTTGAGTTGGTCACGTAGAGCCTTAATTTCACCAGGTTGGAAATCGCTTACGCGGCTGATGCATGTTTCATCAAAGCTGCGCATTGTCTCCTGCGCGATCGCATCAACACTGTATAAACCTGCTGCAGCGCTATGGATAGCTTCAAAGGCGGGGCTTTTGAATTTAGTTTTTGCAGTCATGACAAATCTCCACCAATTCTTTTCTCTTAACCAATGCCGCCATTTTCTCCTCGCTGAGAAGGGAATAATGCCTGGCTAACTCACGGAACGCCGCGAGTTCTCGGTTATCGATATTGGCGATATCCTGTTTGGCGTATAAAAATGTGTAAAACCAATGCTCAGCGCCCTTTGCCAGAATAATTGCGCGATCGCGATTTTTATTGAGGCGTTTTTTGTAAACGCCGCCACCAAGGTTATCTGCTTTTCCCAGGAGAGTGGCTTCAATCGCTTTGCAGAGTTCGCCATCATCAATCGCATGGGCCCGGGCTTCCCTGGTAAACCATTTCGTTTTAAAAACACGCATTGGCTGACATCCTGTAACCATAAATATAGCACCAAGTGCTATGTTATTTCTTCCTCTTACTGTTCTGAAATACCTAAGAACGTGATTTTCCGGTTATGCGAGCAGCTACGCAGGAGCTTTGCAAGGCCTGAAAAGTTGTCAAAACGTTAAATTCGTCACATTTAAAATGTTACACTGCGCGGCTTCCCCGTCGTTCAACCATGCAGGTAACTTATGACCCCTTCGAATGCCACTTCGCCCCAGGCTAATCAGTCAGCGCGACCCAACTGGTCGGCTGTTTTTGCGGTGGCCTTCTGCGTTGCCTGCCTGATTACCGTTGAGTTCCTGCCGGTAAGCCTGCTCACGCCGATGGCGCAGGATTTGGGCATCTCCGAAGGCGTTGCCGGGCAGTCGGTTACCACTACGGCGTTCGTGGCGATGTTTGCCAGCCTGTTTATCACCTCAATTATCCGCAGTACCGATCGCCGCTACGTGGTGATCCTGTTTTCGGTTCTGCTGACCCTTTCCTGCCTGTTGGTCTCGTTTGCCAACAGCTTTTCGTTATTGCTGCTGGGCCGCGCGTGCCTTGGTCTGGCGCTGGGCGGCTTTTGGGCGATGTCGGCGTCGCTCACCATGCGGCTGGTGCCGATGCGCGTGGTGCCCAAAGCGCTATCGGTTATTTTCGGCGCGGTATCGATAGCGCTGGTGATCGCCGCGCCGCTGGGCAGCTTCCTTGGCGGTATTATCGGCTGGCGTAACGTCTTTAACGGCGCGGCGGTCATGGGCGTGATCTGTACGATTTGGGTGCTGAAGGCGCTGCCGTCTCTGCCGGGCGAGTCGACCTCGGCGCAGCAAAACATGTTCGGCCTGCTGAAGCGGCCCGGCGTGATGGCCGGGATGTGCGCCATCTTTATGGCCTTCGCTGGCCAGTTTGCTTTCTTTACCTATATCCGCCCGGTGTATATGACGCTGGCGGGCTTTGACGTCGACGGTTTGACGCTGGTACTGCTCAGCTTCGGCATCGCCAGCTTTGTCGGCACCTCGCTCTCCTCAATGCTGCTCAAGCGCTCGGTGAAAGCGGCGCTGGCGATTGCCCCAGTAGTGCTGGCTATCAGCGCCGCGGTGCTGGTGCTGTGGGGAGAGAGTAAAATCGTGGCGTCGACGGTGGCGGTAATCTGGGGCTTTGCCTTCGCGTTGATACCGGTAGGCTGGTCAACGTGGATCACCCGCTCCCTGTCCGATCAGGCGGAAAAAGCCGGGTCGATTCAGGTGGCGGTGATCCAGTTGGCTAACACCTGCGGCGCAGCGATTGGCGGCGTGGCGCTGGATCACCTCGGTTTGCTCTCGCCGCTGGTCCTCTCCGGTACGTTGATGCTGATTACCGGCCTGCTGGTGGCGACGAAAGTGCGGGTGTAATGGGGCTACGGGTTCACCGCAGCCTGCGGTTAGGTCGCCCGGACAGGCGCGCAGCGCCGCCTCCGGGAATGCGCACCCGGGTCAGGCTCTTACACCGTGACCCCGGGCGATTTCACTCTCTTAGAACCACGCTTCAAACATGCCGCCGACGTTCAGCGAATCCAGCTGTTCGTCTTTGGTGCCGTTGACCTTCGCAGTGCGCTTGTTATCCACCTGGCCGCCGGTCACGTAGAAGCGCAGCATCGGACGGAACTCCGGCCCCATACCGATGGCGATATTCTGCGACAGCGTCAGCTTCCAGCCGTGGTTATCGCCGCCCTGGTCGTAATCGACGCGCTGGTAGCCCGCTTCCAGCCAGGTGGAGTGCACGTCGTTCCAGAAGTACATCGGACGGACGATGGCGCCGTAGTTTTTGCGGTTATCGGTGTTGTCCTTGCCGTTATCATAGTCGTGGAAGGCCAGCAGATATTCGATCTGCGCCTGCCGGGTAAATTTATGCAGCCCTTCAAAGCTGGCGTAGATAGCGGTCAGGTCATCGGTTTTGTTGTAGACGCTGTTATCCGAGTTATCGGAGTAGCGCAGGATCACTTTATTGACGCCGCTGTCGTTGGTGTGGCTCAGCACCAGCCCGCCCTGCCAGGCGTCGAGACGCTCGTCGCTGTCCACCGCTTTCGAATCAAAACCGTAGTTGGCGTATACCTCAACGTCGATCGGCCCGGCCTTGATGTTGTGGGTTTTGGTGGTCAGGGCGTAGTGGCCGTTATCGCCGGTACCGGAGCCGCCGGTACAGGTGATGCGCGACGGGTTGGCCTCATCGGCCATCACTTCCGGGCTACAGGACTCCACCTGCGACACCCCCGCCACGTCAAACTGCACGCCGCCGATCTCAAAGTTTTTCACCCCGGCGCCCTGGCCATCGTGGTTCATCCAGAAGTAGTCGTTGATCCCCTGCTGCGGACGCTGATGGAAGTCGCGGCCTGCCCAGATATAAGCGTTGGGGTTAGATTCCAGCACGTTGGTGACGCCGACGTAGGCTTTTTTCAGGTTAACTTCATCGCTCCAGTGGTCAAACATGACGTTGATATCCCAGATCGCGCCTTTATTGCTCTTGAAGGCTTTGGTTATCTGGAATTCGCCGCCGTTACCTTCGTTGCCTAAACGACCGATCGCCGAGGCGCCGTTATAGGAGCCATCCACGCCGACAAACTTCTGATCGCCGGTCTGGAACTGCGCGCCGTAGCGGGCGTAGCCGCTGAACTTGAGGCCGAAGGGGATCGCCATATCCGGCGTGGCCGCGGTGGTCTGCGGGTTGGTAATGACGTCCACTTTTTTATCGGCGGCGGCGTCGATTTTTGCCTGGCGCTCGGCCAGAGCTTTATCGACGGCTTTCGCCACAATGGCGTCGATCTGTTCTTGAGTAAATTCTTGCGCGAATACGGAAATTGGGCACAGCGCGGCGACGACCGCCATGGTTAATGGCAGCATTTTTACAGTTTTCATCATTATCTCGCTTTTAATAATTCATATATTCAGATAATAGCTATCCCGCCAGGATAAGCTGGTATATTTAGTTCGGGTACTGTTGTTAAATATTTATATAAATTAACGCTGATATAAATGAATTAACTCTTCCGAAAATTCACGGGCGAGCAGCGAATTCATTAAGTGATCCTGAGCATGGACCATAATTAACGTCATCGGCTGGCGCGCTTCGCCGGCATCCTGTTCGATAAGCTGGGTCTGCATCTGATGCGCCCGACGGGCGTAGCCATCGGCTTCATTCAGAAGCAAGCGCGCTTCATCTATATTACCGTTGCGGGCGCAATGGAGTGCTTCAAAACACAATGAGCGTGACTGTCCCGCATTAACGATAATTTCCATTACCGCATCTTCTAATTCAATCATGATAGGTCCTGAGGTCATTAACTTTATTATTTAAAGTAATGCAGCAAAATCCCTTTTCCGCATTATTTATGCCGTCATCTAAAATATAATATTAAATATATTGATTCATTATTGGCTGACCGTTTCGGCAACCGGAACCGCGGCTTTTGCTTTTTCAACTTCAGTTTTCATTAACGAGCGTTCATAGGCGCGCAGGAATGGCAGATAGATTAGCGCCGACATCACCATACAAATCAGGCACATGACCAGTGGGCTTAGCGTCCAGTTTGCAGCCCATGATGCGCCGATAGGCGCCGGCGTCGTCCACGGCGTCAGCGAAACCACCTGGCTGAGCCAGCCGAGACGCGTCGCGCCATAAGCCAGAACGGCGTTGATCATCGGGACAAAGACGAACGGGATAAACATCATCGGGTTCATGATAATCGGCGCGCCGAACAGGATCGGTTCGTTGATATTAAAGAAGCTTGGCACAATGCCCATTTTACCGATGGTACGCAGATGGGTTACGCGGCTACGCAGCAGCAGGAACGCCAGCGGTAGCGTGGAACCGACGCCGCCTATGAGCAGATAGTGATCCCAGAAACCTTGCAGATAGACATGCGGCAGGGCCACACCGGCCGCCAGCGCGGCCTGGTTTGCCGACAGGTTGGCCATCCAGAAGGGGTTCATAATACCGGTCACGATCAGCGAACCGTGGATTCCGGCGAACCAGAAAATCTGGCACATCAGGACGGAAAGCAGAATCGCCGGCAGGGAGTCAGAGGCGGAAACCAGGGGCTCCAGCAGGTGCATAATCGCCTGCGGTAGAATCATACCGGTCTGCGCTTCGATAAACAGATTCAGCGGATGCAGGGTCGCGATCACCACCAGTACCGGGATAAGAATTTCAAACGAGCGGGCCACGCCGGTCGGCACCTCTTTTGGCAGGCGAATCGTAATATTGTTCTGCTTTAACCAGGCGTAAACGCGGGTGGAGTAGATGGCGGTGATCAAAGCGGTAAAAATGCCCTGACCGGAGAGGTACTGGGTGGAGATTTTGCCATCGGCGTACGGCGCGGCAACCAGTAAGAAGGCCATGAACGCCAGCAGACCGGACATTACCGGGTCGAGCTGGAACTGACGTCCGAGGCTGGCGCCGATTCCCACCGAAATAAAAAACGTCATTACGCCCATGCTGAGGTTAAACGGCAGCATCAGCTGTTCACGGTATTGCTGGGAGAAATCCAGCCAGCCGCGGGCGAAACCATTCGTGGTATCTGGGGAGAAAGGTGGAAAGATAAATACCAGCATGAATGAGCCGATGATCATAAACGGCAATGCGGCAGTGAAGCCATCGCGAATCGCGATAACGTATTTCTGCTGCCCAAGGCGTCCTGCCAGCGGGGTAATTGATTGCTCGATCACGGCAATCATGGACTGATACAGAGAACTCATTTGCACACCTCTTAATGCGCTGCAATCAGCGACAGGGCATAATCCAGGACGTTATCTCCCCGCTGCATTCCGTAATCCATGGTGTTAATCGCCTGGACCGGAATATTCAGGGGAGCGGCTTTCTCAGATAAGTTTTTCAGCATGTATTTCACCTGTGGCCCAAGAAGCACCACCTGGTATTGCGGAAACTGCATGTCAAATTCGGAAACTCCGTAGGCGTCAATCTGCACTGGCAGATTACGTTCCTTCGCGGCATCAACCATCTTTCTGACCAGCAGACTGGTGGACATTCCGGCAGAGCAGCACAGCATAATCTTGTACATCGACATTCGTCCTCAAAATGTAAAAAGTTATTGCGTGGATGATTTGATATCAGACGGAAACCGGTTTCCATTTATAAAAAACAGAACTGTGATAATCATCAAGATCTGTCAGTCAAAGGGGCTGTTAATTAGATTTTGCTCACAAATTTTCCTGGTTTTTGCTACGATTTTCCATGAAACGGAAAATCGGTTTCCAAATAAAAAGGGAAACGGATATACTGCCGCTGGTGATTATTGAAGCGATTCAGGTTTAAGGATTTACAGGGATCGGATTGGCCCTGTCAGGGGAAAATAATGTCTACAATCAACGATGTATCGCGGTTGGCTGGGGTGTCTAAAGCCACAGTCTCTCGGGTGTTGAGCGGTTCGCGCGGCGTAAAGGAAGCCAGCCGACAGGCGGTACTGCAGGCGGCGGAAGAGCTTAACTACCGGCCGAATATGATAGCGCAATCTTTGCTGAGTCAGACCACTGGCTGCATCGGCGTCATTTGCGCCCAGGACAACATAAATCAAACCACCAGCTATCTCTACGCGCTGGAAAAACAGCTCAGCCAGCACCAGAAGCATCTGCTGCTGCGTTTTGCCAACAGCCGCGACAGAGTGCTGCATTCGCTGGAAGAGTTGACCTGCGGCCTTTGCGATAATGTGTTAATCATCGGCGCGCGGTTTCCGCTCAATATCGACCGGCCCGACGTGGTACTGATTGACTGCCTGGAAAGCGACGGAACGAATAGCATTCAGTTTGACCACGCCTTCGCGGCGGAAACGGCCTGCAACTATCTGATAAGCCAGGGGCGGCGCCAGATTGCGCTAATCCATCCCCAGGCCAGCGGCTTTGCTGACCAGGTTCTGCTGGGCTATAAGCATGCGCTGGAAAAGAATTTTCTGCCGTTCAATCGCAACCTGGTTTTTCTCGACAGTCATTCGCCATCCGTGGCGGTGCAGGAGCTGATAAACAACGCAACTACCCTGAATTTTAATGCATTATTGGTGGCCAACGAGCAGCAGGCGCAACTGGTGGTGCCGCAGCTCCAGGCGTTTAATCGTGCGGTGCCGGAAAAAGTCATGGTGTTCAGCCTTGCGGGCTCGTTACAGCTGCCCGGTATTCCGACTATTCCGGCGATAGAATATTCAATGGACGCGATGGCCAGCCAGATCGTTAACTGGCTGACCGAGAAGACGCAAATGCTCGGCAGCAGCCCGCTGCGCGGGGATTTGATCATTCCGAACCGTTGATGGCGCTCCCCCGCAACCGGCGCTAGGGCATGGGGCAAGTAATGCCGCTAATGGCCTTCTGGTAAGCGGCGCTGTTGTTTTTATCCAGCGCCCGCGTCGCGCTTTGTACGGCAGTCTTATTTTCCGCTGATTCCAGTACGCGGTTAGCAAACTGCGTATCGTCCAGCGCGCTGCTGGCAGGGCAGTTTTTCCTCACATCCTTCACTATCTGCTGCTTTTGCTGTTCAAACTTCAGCCCGGAGAGCGGTGCGGCTGTCGCCACGCTGGGGAGCACCAGACAGACGGCCAGCGAAAGCGCAATTTTCATTCTCGTCATCACGGATATCCTTATTTTTATTAAAGCGTTCCTCTAACTATAGACGCATTCCTGAATCAACATTTTTGCGTGTCGCTTTCCGCAGGAATGTATCTGTTTCAGTCGCTGAAATTTATCTTCCGTAGCGGCAAGCAAAGCCGTTGATGCGCAGATGCCCGGCGTCGCGATGATGGATATATTCCAGCCATCGCGTTTCAGGGATGGCGGACCATGACGAAAAAAGGAACGACCTCGACGCCGCACGATGCGGTTTTTAAATAGTTTTTATCGCATCCCGAGTGCGCAAGGGATTTTATCGAGATTCATCTTCCCGCTTCGCTGCGCCAGCTGTGCGACCTGCAAACGCTTAAGCTGGAGTCCGGCAGCTTTATTGAGGCCGATTTGCGCGCAAGCTACTCCGACGTACTGTGGTCGCTGAAAACCCGCGACGGTGACGGCTATATCTACGTGGTAATTGAACATCAGAGCACGCCGGAAGCGCATATGGCATTCAGGCTGATGCGCTACGCGCTGGCGGCGATGCAGCGTCATCTGGACGCCGGGCACAAAACGCTGCCGCTGGTGGTGCCGATGCTGTTCTATCACGGCGCGAAAAGCCCCTATCCTTTCTCGCTGTGCTGGCTGGATGAGTTTGCCGATACGGAGGCCGCGCGGCGGATCTATGCCGCCGCTTTCCCGCTGGTGGATATTACGGTGGTGCCGGATGACGAGATCATGCAGCACCGGCGTGTGGCGCTGCTGGAGCTGATTCAAAAGCACATTCGCCAGCGCGATTTACTTGGCCTGGTGGAGCGATTAGCAGAGCTGTTGGTTAAAGGTTGCGCTAATGACAGCCAGTTGAAAGCGCTGTTTAATTACATGCTGCAGTGTGGCGATGCGCCTCATTTTGGTGAATTTCTTCACGAGGTCGAGCGGCGCGTTCCTCAACATAAGGAGGTATTCATGACGATTGCGGAAAGGCTACGGCAGGAAGGGAGACAAGAAGGCAAGTTGGAGGGCAAGTTAGAAGGTAAACAAGAGGGTAGACAAGAAGAAGCGTTGCGTATTGCCCGTTCACTTCTGGAGCAGGGGTTTGAGCGCGAGCTGGTACGGATGACTATTGGGCTCTCGGATGATGATCTGAATGCATTCCAGGATGCATCCCTCAAGATGGGGGAAAATTAATGACGATTGTAGAGAGACTACCGCTGGAAGAGATACCACAGGAGTTACAACCTGAGTATTTACTGGGATATCTGTTGGAATTATACCTGGAGTTTTATGAAGGATTTCAGGAAGGTAAACGAGAAGAGGCATTGCGTATTGCTCGTTCATGTCTGGAACAGGGATTTGAGCGCGAGCTGGTGCAGGTGGTTTGTGAGCTGTCGGATGACGACCTGAAGATGCTGCAAACGCAGGTCGCAGCATCTCCTGCCCGATAATCCTCAGGCCGTTTTAACCCGCCGCCGCGAATCCATGGCGATCAGCACCACCGACGAGAGAATCAGCAGCGTGCCTAGCCAGTCCGGGAGGGTAAAGGTGATGCCGAGCAGCAGCAGAGAGAGCAGAGCGCTGCTCAACGGCTCCGCGCAGCTGAGGATCCCCGCCTTCGCGCCGCCAATCTTCTGCGCGCCGTTCAGGTAGAGGCTAAAGGTCAGCGAGGTGCCGATGACCACCAGGTAGAAAAAGGCCAGCAGCAGGCCGCCGGTCACCACAAAATGGTTGCCCTGTCCGGCGTAGAACGGCAGCAGCATCGCGCCGCCGAGCAGCATGCTCCAGCCGACAATCGGCAGCGTACCGTAGCGGGCAATCAGCGTCGAAGGGTAAGTCGTATAAAAAGCAGCGGCAAACGCTGAAGCAATCCCCCAGAACAGCGCCGTGGGGGAAATCGACAGCGTCGTTGGGTTGCCGTGGGTCACCAGCAGAAAAGTGCCCGCCAGCGAGGTGCCGATGGCCGCGAGCACCAGCGGGCTGGGGCGCGTTTTGCGGGCGATGGCAAACCAGGCGACGATAATCGTCGGCGACAGAAACTGCAGCACCGTCGCGGTGGCGGCGTTGGATTGCTCGATAGTCATCAGAAAGGTGTACTGCACGGTGAGCGCGCCGAATAGCGAAAAGATCAGCAGACTGACGGCGTCTTTACGGTTTTGCAGGACGCGGAAGATCTTATCGCCGTGGAAGAACGAGAGCATCAGAAGGATCAGGCCGGCGAACAACAGGCGCGTCATGGTCAGAAACGGCGATGACATCTGGCTTTGCTGCATAATATATTGCGCGCAGACGCCGGAACTGCCCCACAGCACGGCGGCGATCAGTACGTTCAGCATCCCTTTTTTGCTGGAGCCCATCTTTCCCTCAGGTGAAAATAGTGCGAAAGCAGTATCATAGCATGAGCACGTGTGGGAAGCGGGGCAGGAAATAGTCGCTGGATCCTTTATCAGATGTGTACCCTGGCCGACGTTGCCCGGCGGCGGCTAGCGCCTGACCGGGCAGACAGAAACGCGGCGCCACGTGCAAAAAATATTCAGCATGGGGCGTCATTGCCTCCCGCCATGTGGCGAATAAACTCACGTTTACCGCCGTGCGCCAGACGCGCCTCTTAGCTCAAATCAACGTTTTTACTGCCGAACAGCCAGGTCAGAGCGAAGCCGCACAGATAAGAGACCGCCAGCCCTGCGGCATACACCGCCATTCCGGCGTAGATCCCGCTGTTGGAGGTCATCAGCGGCAGTGCCACCAGCCCGGAAGGGCCAAATACCGTATTCAGGCCGACCGGTAGCCCCAGCCAGGCGATAAGCCCGAGAAAGAAACCGCCGCAGGCGCCGCCGAGGCAGGCGGTGATAAACGGCTTCATGCGCGGCAGCGTGACGCCATAAATCAGCGGTTCGCCGATGCCGAGGAAGCCGGGGATAATCGCCCCTTTAATCTGCGTACGCAGCAGAGAGCCGTGCTTCGCCCGCCAGAACAGCGCCAGCGCCGCGCCGACCTGTCCGGCCCCGGCCATCGCCAGAATCGGAAACAGCGAGTTAAACCCCTGCGCATCCACCAGCGCAAAATAGACCGGCACGAAGCCCTGATGGACGCCGAACATCACCGCCAGCAGGAACAGGCCGGCCAGCACCGCAGAGCCGAACGGGTTACCGTTAAGGTGCAGGAATAGCCATGACATTCCGGTAAACAGCCAGCCGCCGATAGGCATTATGACGGTAAAGGTGATCGCGCCCATGATCAGCAGCGTCACCGCCGAGGTGAGGATCATATCGAGGTTGGCAGGCATGATGCGGCGTACCTGTCGTTCCACCCATGCGCCGATAATCGCGGCGATAAGCACGCCGATAATATTGCCGCGCGGGTCGATACCGTGGCCGAAGAAGGTCGAAATTCCGGAATAGAAGCCGCTGGTAGCCTCCGGGTTATAGCCGAGGACAAACAGCGCAGCGATGATGGCCCCGTTGACCCCGGAGCCGCCGAAGGCTTTCTGGGCGTTATAGCCGATCAGGATGCTCAGGAAGGTAAACATCCCCTTGCTGAACACTTTCATGTAGCCGATCAGCGCCACCATCGTCGCGTTCGGATGCGCGTTTTCGAGGACAAATATCTGCTCCGCCAGGGTGGCGAACCCTAACAGCAGGCCGACGGCGATAAAACCGGGGATCAGCGGGGTGAAGATGGTGGCGAATTTAGCGAGGAATTTTTGGATGCCGCTGGTTTGCTTGTTCTTCAGCGCCTGCTTCTTCTCGGCGGCGACATCGGCCAGCGATGGCGCATCCGGCGGGGCATCTTCCAGTAACGCATTCATCATTTCAGCCGCGGTTTGCGCCTTGCCGGGGCCGAGCACGACCTGGAACTGCTCATCGCTGACGATAACCCCCATTACGCCCTCAATCTGACGGATGGCGGCGCTATCGGCCCGTGATTCATCGCGCAAAGTCAGGCGTAGCCGGGTCATACAGTTGCCCGCCTGCGCGACGTTACCGGCGCCGCCAACGTGTCGAAGGATCCGCGCTATCATCTCTTTATTTATTTTTGCCATTGCAGATTACCTGTTGGTCAGCGGTCAGGAGTGGCTCAGCGCCTTGCGAATGTAGCCGTTATTTTTTGCCAGCAGCGCCTGGGCCTCGGCGGCGCTTAAATCAGCCAGCACCATCACAATCGCCGTTTTGCAGTGGCGACCGCAGGCCTCCAGCGCGCTCTGGGCGGTTGCGCGATCGCATTCGGTCGCTTCCATGACGATGGACACCTGGCGCTCGATAAGCTTGGCGTTGGTCGCTTCAACATCCACCATCAGGTTACTGTAGACCTTACCGATGCGGATCATCGCCCCGGTGGAGATCATATTCAGCACCAGCTTCTGCGCTGTGCCTGCCTTCAGCCGCGTTGAGCCGGTAACGACTTCCGGGCCGACCACCGGCGTAATGGCGACGTCCGCCAGCTGGGCCATTTCCCCGTGCGGGTTGCAGCTGACGATGGCGACGAAAGCGTTCTGGCTGTGGGCATACTCCATGGCGCCGATGACGAACGGCGTGCGTCCGCTGGCCGCGAGCCCCACCAGCACATCGCGGCTGCTAAAATTAATATTCTGCAGATCCATTGCCCCTTGCGCTTTGTTATCTTCAACGTTCTCTACGGCGCTCAGAATCGCTTTATGGCCGCCCGCGATGATGCCCACTACCTGTTCGGGGCGAGTGCCAAAGGTCGGCGGACACTCGCTGGCGTCAAGGATCCCCAGACGACCAGAGGTCCCCGCGCCGATATAAATCAGTCGACCGCCCGCCTGCAGTGCCGCCGCGACCTTATCCACCACCTGGGCAATTTGCGCCAGATAAGGGGTGATGGCGTGAGCCACCTGCTGGTCTTCCTGGTTAATCACCGTCAGCATCTCTTCGGTGGAAAGGGTGTCAATGTTGGCGCTATTGGCGTTGCGGCGCTCGGTCAGCAGTTTACTCAGGTCGATACTCATAAGAACCTCTTCATTCACAGTGGCGGGCAGTATAAGGAATTAATTATTCCTTTCATGTGAAGGCTATCACGATTGGTGTTGAATGGATAATAGGAGATTTCAGCATTGGCGGGAAATATGGTGGTAATAAAATTGGAATATTTTATTACCACCGGAGGAGATTATGCGACAGAACGCGGTTTTTTCAGGCCAATCAGCAGCGCGGCCAGATAGCAAAGGGTCATCGCCAGGCTCATTTTGAGCATCGTTTCGCCGCCGAGTCCGGCCAGCGGCGCGGCAATCCCGCCGAACACAAACATCAGCGTGCCCATCAGGGCGGAAGCGGTGCCGGACTGGCTGGCGTTAATAGCATTCATCGCTTCCGAGCCGGCAATGGTACTGATGCCGCTCATCATGGAAACGGTAAAAAACAGGCCGACCAGCGCCAGCGTCGGCTGCGGTAGCCAGGCGAAGAGCAGGGTGATGGCGGCAAACGCCACCGCCAGCAATTGACCGCCGCGCAGCAGAGATTCGGCGCTGAAGCGGCGCGCCAGGCGGGAAAAGATCAGCGCCGCGATAATCAGCCCGATACCGTTAAGGCCGAACAGCAGGCTGAACTGCATCGCGCTCATGGCATATTCGCTCTGGATAACGAACGAAGACGAGCCGATATAGGAGAACAGCCCGGCCATCATAAACGCCTGAATCAGGCAGTAGCGCATAAAGCGGCGATTTTTCAGCACCGGAGTTTCATCCTGCCGCTGCGCAACCGATGCGGCGCTTTTTCCCGGCAGCGTTTCGTGCAGCACCGTCAGGCTGAGCAGCAGTAACACTACGCCGATCGCCGCCATCGCCCAGAACAGGATACGCCAGTCGAAGGCGGTAATGATCCAACCGCCAAGTACCGGTGAAAGCACCGGCGCGATGCCGTTTACGGTCATCAGCAGGGCGAAAAACTGGGTCAGCAGGGTGCCCTGATAGCGGTCTCGGGCGATGGATCGCGATAGCACCGAGCCGCCCGCGCCGGCGAAGCCCTGCAGAAATCGCCAGGCGATCAGCAGGTGAATGTCGTAGGTTATCGCGCACATCGCCGAGGAGAAGATAAACAGCAGCAGAGAGAGCGCCAGCGGCTTTTTACGACCAATGCGGTCGCTCAGCGGACCGAAAAACAGCTGCCCAAGGCCGAGGCCGATCAGCGCCGCGGTCAGCGAGAGCTGGGTCTGCGTGCCGGTAGCGCTAAGCTGCTGGGTAATTTCCGGCAGCGCGGGAAGATAGAAATCGGTACACAGCGGCCCAATGGCGCTGAGCAAACCGAGAACCACGACCCAGGAAAGGGAAATTCGGGACATACAAGCGAGCTCCTTGTCATCAAACCGGGCGCTGTCGCCCGGTAAAGGCGTTAGCTGGCGCCGCCTCCCAGCGACTGCCAGAGGGTGATGCGGTTTTCCAGGTCCGTTTGCTGGAGGGATATCAGGGTGGCCTGCGCCGACCACAGCGTTCGCTGGGCGGTCAGCACCGACAGATAATCTCCGACCCCGGCCTGATAGCTCTTCAGCGCGATATTCAGCGATTTCTGTTCCGCCGCGACGTATTTATTCTGCGCGTCCAGCTGTTCGCTGAGGGTTTCCCGCCGCGCCAGCGCGTCGGCGACATCTTTGAAAGCGCTCTGAATCGTTTTCTCATAGGTGGCGATCAGCCCCTTTTTCTCCGCTTCAGCGTAGCGTAGCTGCGCCAGGTTGCTACCGCCGGTAAACAGCGGCAGGCTGATGGACGGCGCGAATGACCATACCTGCATACCGTGGCTGAACAGCGACGAGAGCGAGTCGCTGCCGACCCCGGCGCTGGCGGTCAGCGAGATGGACGGGAAGAAATTGGCCCGCGCAGCGCCGATATCGGCGTTAGCGCTCTTCAGATTATGCTCCGCTTCCTGGATATCCGGGCGGCGCAGCAGTACCGATGAAGAGACGCCCGCCGGCACCAGGGTGATGCTGCGATCGCCAAGGCTTTCCAGCGTGCCGGGCAGCAAGCTATCCGGCACGGTTTCTCCGGCTAGCAGGTTGAGCGCATTTTTGTCCTGCGCCACCAGAGTGCGGTAGCTGGCGACGCTGGCGCGCGCCTGCTGGTACACGCTTTCGGCATCGCTCAGGTCGCCTGCCGAGGCGGTGCCGACTTCCATCTGGCGGGTGACGATGCGGCGCGAGTTCTCCGCGCTGGCCATGGTGTCCTGCGCCAGCGCCAGATTGCTGTTGTCCGCGGCGAGAGTTATCCATGCGGTGGTCAGATCGGCGATCATCGTCAGACGTGTATTCTGGGCGGTGAATTCGCTGGCAAGCCAGGTTTCCCGCGCGGCGCGCGTCAGGCTTTGATTCTTGCCAAACAGATCCAGTTCGAAGCTGGAGACCGCGCCGTCGGCTTCCGCTGCCGACGACAGGCCGCTGGCTACCGTTTTACTGCGGGTATGGCTCAGCTCGGCGTCGAGGGTCGGAAACAGCGAGGCGCGGGTTTCGCCAAACTGGGCGCGCGCGGCTTCGATATCGGCCAGCGCTTTCTGCACGTCGCGGTTGCTGGTCAACGCGATGTTCACCACTTTTTTGAGGCGGGCGTCATTCACCACCTGCTGCCAGTCGCTGACTACCGCAGTTGCCTCGCCGTGGCTGCCCGGCAGGGTCGCCGGGACCGGCGCGGCTGGACGTTCATAGTGCGGGTCGAGAGAGACGCAGCCCGCCGTCAGGAGCGCAACAAAAATTAAGGTAAAACGAAACATAACTTACTCCTGGGAAGAACGATGGCGGGTGAAGAAACGTTTCACCAGCACAAAGAACAGCGGCACGAAGAACACCGCCAGCAGCGTTGCGGTCAGGGTGCCGCCGATAATCCCGGTACCGATCGCCACGCGGCTGTTGGCCCCGGCTCCGGTGGCGATCGCCAGCGGCAGTACCCCGGCGATAAACGCCAGCGAGGTCATCACAATAGGGCGTAAACGGGTCTGCGCGGCGCGCATGGCGGCGCGCGAGAGGGAATAGCCCTCTTCCACCGCCGATTCGGCGAATTCAACGATCAGGATGGCGTTCTTTGACGACAGGCCGATGGTGGTTAATAGCGCCACCTGGAAGTAAACGTCATTGCTCAGACCGCGCATCCACGCCGCCAGCGCCGCGCCGAGCAGCCCAAGCGGGATCACCATGATCACCGAGAACGGCACCGACCAGCTCTCATACAGCGCCGCGAGGCACAGGAAGACCACCAGAATCGAGATAGCGTAGAGGCTCATCGCCTGGCCGCTGGCGAGTTTTTCCTGCAGCGACATGCCGCTCCACGCCCAGGTGGTGCCGGCGGGCAGGTTATTGGCTAAGGCCTCCATCTTGTCCATTGCCGCGCCGGAGCTGAAGCCGCTGGCGTTTTCGCCCTGGATTTCGAAGGCGGCGGAACCGTTGTAGCGCACCAGGCTTTCCGGGCCGTATTGCCAGCGGGTGGTGGCGAAGGCGGAGAACGGCGTCATGCTGTCGTCACTGCCGCGCACGAACCATTTACCGAGGTCAGACGGCACGGCGCGGGCGTCACTTTCGCCCTGGATATAGACCTTCTTCACGCGACCGCGATCGATAAAATCGTTAACGTAGGTTCCTCCCCAGGCGCTGGAGAGGGTATCGGTAACATCGCTTAGCGACAGCCCGAGCGACACGGCTTTGTTGTTATCAATATCCACCTGCAGCTGCGGCATTTGCGGCAGATCGTTGGCGCGAACTGACTGCAGCTCGGTACTTTGATTCGCCGCCGCCAGCAGCTGGCTGCGCATTTTCATCAGGCTATCGCGATCGGTACCGCCGCTGGCCATCAGTTCGAAGGTGAAACCGTTACTCTGCCCCAGGCCATCTACCGACGGCGGAGTCATGGCGAACAGGGTGGCGTCGCGAATGCTGCTGAGCTCTTTGGTGGCGCGCAGGGCGATGGCCTGAGCGGTATTTTCTTCGCCTTTACGTTCGGACCAGTTTTTCAGCGACACGAAGGCCATCCCGGCGTTTTGTCCGCTGCCGCTAAAGCTAAAGCCGTCGACGGTAAAGATCACGTCGGTATTGGCTTTCTCTTTCGTCAGGAACCAGTCGGTGACCTGGCGGCGAACCTCGGCGGTACGTACCGCCGTCGCCCCGGCGGGCAGCGTGTACTGGACCATGATTTCACCTTGATCTTCCGTCGGCAGGAAGCTGCCGGGTAGTTTCCACATTGCCAGCGCCATGCCGCCGCAAATCAGGACAAAAGCGCCCATCATCATTGCCGAGCGGCGCAGGCCGCCGACAACACGATGCTGATAGCCCTGCTCGGTGCGGCCCCACAGGCGGTTAAAGGCGCCGAAGAAGCCTTTGGTATGCGGTTTAGAATGGCTCAGCAGCGCGCCGCACAGCGCCGGGGTTAAGGTTAAGGCGACCACCACGGAGAGCATCATCGCCGAGATAATGGTCACCGAGAACTGGCGATAAATCACCCCGGTTGAGCCGCCGAAGAAGGCCATCGGCAGGAACACTGCCGAGAGCACCAGAGCAATGGCGATCAGCGCGCCGGAGATTTCGCCCATCGATTTTTCGGTGGCTTCCCGGGCGGGCAGCCCTTCGTCGCGCATGATACGCTCGACGTTTTCCACCACCACGATGGCGTCATCCACCAGCAAGCCTATCGCCAGCACCATCGCAAACAGCGTCAGGGTGTTAATGGAGTAGCCGAACAGCGCCAGCACGCCGAAGGTGCCCAGCAGCACGACCGGCACCGCCACCGCCGGGATCAGCGTGGCGCGGAAGTTTTGTAGGAACAGATACATCACGCAGACCACGAGGATAATCGCTTCGAACAGCGTCTGAATCACATCCTCCACCGAGATTTTGATGAATTCGGTGCTGTCTTTAGGGTAGGCGATATCGTAGCCCTGCGGCATCTGGCGCTGGAACTCGGCAATCTTGTTTTTCACCAGCGTCGCGGTATTCAGGGCGTTAGCGCCCGGCGCCATCATCACCGCGATCCCCGCAGCCGGGTGGTCGTTGAGATTGGCGGAGGCGGTGTAATCTTCGCTGCCCATCTCCACGCGGGCGACGTCGCTCAGGCGCACCACCGACCCGTCGCTCTTGCTCTTGACGATAATCTCTTTGAACTGGGCGACGGTTTGCAGTCGCGACTGGGCACGGACGGTGGCGGTCAGCTGCTGCGCGTTGGCGGCGGGCAGGGCGCCGATTTTACCGGCGGACACCTGCACGTTCTGCGCCTCTATCGCCGATTGCACATCGGATGGCATCAGCGAATAGGAGGCCAGTTTGGTCGGGTCCATCCAGATGCGCATGGCGTACTCCGCGCCGAACACCTGCAGGCTGCCGACGCCTTCAATACGCGCCATCGGGTCCTGCATATTGCTGACCAGCCAGTCGGAGATATCGGAGCTGGTGGCTTTGTTGTTTTTGTCATACACCGCGAGGATCAGCAGGAAGCTGCTCTGCGATTTCTCCACCGTCACGCCGGATTGCTGAACTTCGCTCGGCAGGCGCGACTCCGCCTGCTGCACTTTGTTCTGCACCTGAACCTGGGCGGTATCCGGATCGGTACCCTGCTCAAAGGTGACGGTAATGCTGACCGAGCCGTCGGAACTGCTGGTGGACGTAAAGTAGAGCAGGTTGTCCAGTCCGGTGAGCTGCTGCTCGATAACCTGGGTGACGCTGTTTTCCAGGGTTTCCGCAGAAGCCCCGGTGTAGGTAGCGGAGATTTTTATCGCCGGCGGGGCGACGTCAGGATACTGGGCGACCGGCAGGGTGCGGATAGCCAGAATCCCGGCGAGCATAATCAGAATGGCGATAACCCAGGCGAAGACCGGGCGGCGCACGAAGAAACGGGAAAACATCAGGCATTGCCTCCGTCATTTTTGACTTCGGCGGCTTTTACCTGCTGGCCGGGCGCGACTTTGCTGGTCCCTTCGACAATCAGCCGGTCGCCGCTCTTCAGGCCGTTGACGATAAGCCATTTGTCGCCGTAGGTTTCGCCGGTTTCCACGCTGCGCTGTTCAACCTTGTTATTAGCGTCAACCACCAGCGCGGTGGCATCGCCTTTGGCATCGCGGGTGATGCCCTGCTGCGGGGCGAGAATCGCACCGTTCATGATGCCTTCGTCTATGCGGGCGCGAACGAACATCCCCGGCAGCAGCACGTGCTGCGGATTGGGAAAGACCGCGCGCAGCGTGACCGAACCGGTCGATTCATCTACCGCCACTTCGGTCAGCGCCAGGCGACCTTTTTCGCTATAGGTGCTGCCATCTTCAAGAGTCAGGGTGACGTTAAGGGTATCGCTGTTGCTCGCCAGGCTTTGCTTACGCAGGCGCAGCAGATCGACGCTGGATCGGGTGAGATCGACGTACATCGTATCCAGTCCGCGGATCGTCGCCAGCGCGGTATCCTGATCGGCGGACACCAGCGCGCCCGGGGTGACGGAAGAGATGCCGATGCGCCCGGCAATCGGTGCGGTCACGGTGGTCCAGTTCAGGTTGATGCGCGCGCTTTCCAGCGCCGCTTTTTTCGACTCGACGCTGGCCTTATCCTGATTACAGGTCGCTATCGCGTCATCGGCGTCCTGACGGGAGACGCCGTTATCTTTGACCAGCACCGCGTAGCGCTGGGCTTTTTGGCAGTCGGCGATGACCAGCGCCTGGGCCTGTTTCAGCGAGGCGGCGGCTTCGTTAAACGTCGCGCGATAGCTTGACGGATCGATTTGGTATAGCGCCTGCCCGGCTTTGACCATGTCACCCTCGGTAAACAGGCGTTTTTGCACGATACCGCCCACCTGCGGGCGCACTTCGGCGCTAAGCGAGGCGGTGGTGCGTCCGGTCAGGCTGCTCACCACCGGGACAGGCTGGCTTTGCAGGGTCACGACGCCGACTTCCTGCGTCATCGGCTGCGGGGAAGCGTTTTGCGCATTATCGCACCCGCTAAGGAGAAATAATGCTGCTGCGATGGGGGCTAAAGTATATTTCATTATATTTTCTCAGGATGAACGACGTCCGCCCCGCAAATTTACTGGCGGGGTGATGGGCCGGGCGATGATGCATCTCCGGGCAAGCACAAATAACCAAATGGGAAGTAAATATTCCTGTTTGCAGTAAATGACCCTGCGAATACCGATATTAATTAAACGGTTTTTCCGACAGTTTCCCGTGCGGCGAATACGGTATCAGACGGCGGTTACAGGCTCTGAACCGAGGAGTGACGCCAGCTACAGGGCATTTTCATGGGATTCTCCATGGTTTGTGTTTTTGAGAATGATCGTTCTCATTTTTCCCATTATACGTCTGAACCGAATGATGGGAAGATTTTTTACACAAAATTTAGTGCAGGGAATTTAGTCAGGAAATAATGGAGAAAAAAAGGATATTTTGTGAAAGTAGGATGGTGAGTGGTCTATGAAAAATAAAAGATGGAGATAATCAATGACATTAATAATAACAGAGAAGATTAATCCCGCCGATCAGGAAGAGCTGCTGACGGGGCTGCGGGAATTCAATCTGCGCTTTCTGGACCCGGCCCAGTTCGGCGAGCTGGGCGTTTATTCACGCGATGCTGCTGGCGAGATGCGCGGGGGATTGATTGCCAAACGCAAGGGCAGCTGGCTGTGTATTGAATATCTGTGGGTCAGCGAAACGTCGCGCGGCAGCGGCCTTGGCAGCGAGCTGATGTATGAAGCGGAAAACCAGGCGCGGGAGCGCGGCTGCAGCCATATGCTGGTGGATACGTTCAGCTTCCAGGCGCTGCCGTTTTATCAGAAGCTGGGCTATCAGCTGCAGATGTCGCTGCCGGACTTCCCGCACGCGGGTATGCAGCGCCATTATTTATCGAAAGTATTGTAAAGCAGGCCCAGGAGATCCTCCCGGAGGCGGCGCTATGCGCCTGTCCGGGCAATCCGAACGCAGGCGGCTGTGAAGCGGGTTGTATCTCCCGGATGGCGGCTGTCGCCTTATCCGGGCTACCCGAACGCAGGCGGTTGTGAACCGGATTGTATTCCCCGGATTGCAGACGGCTGTGCACCTGTAGCCCGGCTAAGCGCAGCGCGAGCCGGGGGGGATTCAGCCGCCGATCCCGCTGCTTATCAGCGCCAGGGCGTGGCTGACAATCATTTGCCTGTCCACCGATTGCAACCGCGGATCGGTGTGGGTGCGGGAAAAAGGTACCAGCACCAGGCTTATCAGGGTGGTAAACAGCAGCTCCGGGGAGAGTGCCGGATTAAGCTTGCCCTCCCGCTGCCAGCGGCGCACCGTCTCCAGCATCTTGTGGTACTTCTCATCGCCAAAACGCGCGTGCATATGCTGGCGCAGCACCGGCATCTCGCCGATGATCTCCTGCATCCACAGCGGCGCGAACCACGCGTTTTTCTCCGCCATCATCGCCAGGGATTCGATCAGCAGCGTAAAAGCGGTGACCGGATCGTCGCCGTGCGCGACAAAAATTTGTCCGATCTCGCTGCGTAGCGGCATAAAGCGCTCTTCGACCAGCTTTTCCACCAGCGCTTCGCGCGAGCTGAAGTAGTAGTGCAGCATCGCGGGCGTTACCCCCGCCTCTTTGGCAATGGCGTTCAGCGAAATGCGGGCGATCCCGTGGCGGGCAAACAGCGCCAGGGCAATATCCATCAGCTGTTCGCGGTTGGCGGGGCCGGATTTCTGCCCGCGAGGGCGACCGGGCCGACGCGGGGCTTCATTGTCTTTTTGTGCTGACATCGTGTGGCGATCCCTTGACCAGATTCATCATTTCCCTAAATATTAATTATGCATTTAATTAATTTCAAGCGAGTCATGCTATGACAACTGAAATCGCCAGCCAACCGGCGGTCCCCTCAATCCGCCTGCTCTTCAGCGCCCTGCTGCTGGTGATGCTGCTCTCGGCGCTGGATCAGACTATTGTCTCCACCGCGCTGCCGACCATCGTCGGCGAGCTCGGCGGACTGGATAAGCTCTCCTGGGTGGTCACCGCCTACATCCTGAGTTCGACCATCGCGGTGCCGCTGTACGGCAAATTCGGCGATCTCTTCGGGCGCAAAATCGTCTTGCAGGTAGCGATTGTGCTGTTTCTTGCCGGTTCCGCCCTCTGCGGGCTGGCGCAAAATATGACTCAACTGGTGCTGATGCGCGCTCTGCAGGGGCTCGGCGGCGGCGGCCTGATGGTGATCAGCATGGCGGCGGTGGCTGACGTCATCCCGCCGGCGCATCGCGGCCGCTATCAGGGCCTGTTCGGCGGCGTCTTTGGCCTGGCGACGGTAATTGGGCCGTTAATCGGCGGCTTCCTGGTGCAGCACGCCTCCTGGCGCTGGATTTTTTACATCAACCTGCCGCTTGGGCTGTTTGCGCTGCTGGTGATCGGCGCGGTCTTTCACAGCAGCAACAAACGCAGCCAGCATCAGATCGACTGGCTGGGGGCGATTTACCTCAGCATGGCGCTGCTGTGTATCATCCTGTTTACCTCCGAGGGCGGCAGCGTCCGCGCGTGGAGCGACCCGCAGCTGTGGTGCATCCTGGCGTTCGGCCTGGTCGGGATTATCGGCTTTATTCATGAAGAGCGGCTGGCCAGCGAGCCGATTATTCCGCTCTCCTTGTTCCGCAACCGCAGCTTTTTGCTATGCAGCCTGATTGGCTTTGTTATCGGCATGGCGCTGTTCGGCTCGGTGACCTTTCTGCCGCTCTATTTACAGGTGGTTAAAGAAGCGACGCCGACCGAGGCGGGCCTGCAGCTGATTCCGCTGATGGGCGGCCTGCTGCTGACGTCAATCATCAGCGGGCGCATTATCAGCCGTACCGGTAAGTATCGGGTGTTTCCGATTATCGGCACCCTGCTGGGGGTGGTCGGCATGGTGCTGCTGACGCGCATTACCATCCACTCCGCGATGTGGCAGCTCTATCTGTTTACCGGGGTACTAGGAGCGGGTTTGGGACTGGTGATGCAGGTGCTGGTGCTGGCAGTGCAGAACGCGATGCCCGCGCAGATGTACGGGGTGGCGACCTCCGGGGTCACGCTGTTTCGATCGATTGGCGGCTCCATCGGCGTGGCGCTGTTCGGGGCGGTATTTACCCACGTGCTGCAAAGCAATCTTCAGCGCCTGCTACCTGAGGGGGCACAGTTGCCGAGGGCGCTGAACCCGGCGGCGGTACAGAATCTCCCGGCGGAGATCCGCCTCGATTATCTGGACGCCTTCGGATCCGCTATCCATGCGGCGTTTCTGATGGCGGCCTGCATTATGGCGGTGGCGTTTGCCCTCTCCTGGCTACTGAAAGAAGCGCCGCTGAAAACCAGCGTGCGCTAGACGGCGGCGGCGATACGCAACAGCGCCTGACGCAGAGCCGGCGCGGCGAAATCGATGAATTTACGCAGCTTAAGCGGAGCCAGATCCCGGGAGGTGTACAGCAGGTGCACCGGCGCAGGTTCCGGTTCCATCGCCTGCAGGAAAAGCGTCAGTTCGCCGCAGGCCAGACCGTCAATCGCCTGGTAGTGCAGCAGGCGCGCCACGCCTGCCCCCAGACGGGCGGCGTCGGCGGCGCTCTCCGGCGTGGTCAGCGACAGCACCGGCTGCAGCGCCACCAGCCGGTCCTCCGCCTCTTCGGCGTTAAAGCGCCAGCCGCGATAAGGCATTGGCGATTCAATACGAATGATCGGTAGCGCGGCCAGTTCGCGCGGGCGTTCAGGTATGCCGTGTTTTTCCAGCAAAGCCGGGTGCGCACAGGTGACGATGCGCATCTCGCCCAGCCGGGTGGCCACCATCCCGCTGTCCGGCAGGGTGCCGATCCGTACCGCTAAATCAATATGATCGCCCACCAGATCGGCGTTGCGGTCGCTAAGCAGTAAACGGACGCGAATCTGCGGGTAACGGGCGAGAAAATCCGTCACCACCGGTAAAACATGCTGACGGCCAAACATGGTCGGCGCCGAGAGAACCAGCTCGCCTTTTGGCTCCTGATATTCGCCCGCCGCCTGGCGCTCGGCGTTCTCCACCTCTTCGAGAATGCGCCGCGCGGCGGCGACATAATCGACGCCGGCATCGGTCAGCGTCAGCTTGCGGGTGGTGCGGATCATCAGGCGCACGCCGAGGGTATTTTCCAGTTCGCCAACCTGGCGGCTAACGGTGGTCAGCGGCATATTCAACGCCCGCGCCGCCGCCGACATGCTGCCGAGCTCGGTAATTTTCACCAGCAGCGCCATCGCGCTGAGTCGGTCCATAATTATCCCGTTTTACGGAAAGATGATTGTCATATTCCCACTATTATCTTTTCTGCCAGCACAGTCCATGATGAGTTACGCCGCAACGCATCGGGAGGAACTATGCCAGCAGAATTTCTTGATATCGCCATGACGCCGGACGTGATGGCTGTCCAGCATGAAATGGGCAGCAATGAGCTGTGGCAGTCGCCGCATCGCCAGCGCCGGGGTGAGCGCTTCGGCGCCAGCGAGGAGGCGATGATTGCCACCCGCGACAGCTTCTATCTGGCCACTCTTTCGCAAACCGGCTGGCCCTATATTCAGCATCGCGGCGGTCCGGTGGGCTTTCTGCATCTGCTGGATGAAACCACCCTGGCGATGGCGGATTTTTCCGGTAATCGCCAGTACATCACCACCGGCAACCTGCGCGGCAGCGATCGGGCCTGCCTGTTTTTGATGGATTACCCGCGCCGTGCCAGGCTGAAAATCTACGCCACCGTAGAGGTGACGGCGGCGGATGCCGACCCGCAGCTGCTGGCGCGGGTCGCGCCGGAGAACTATCGGGCCCGGATTGAGCGTATTTACCGTTTTCATTTGCAGGCTTTTGACTGGAACTGCCCCCAGCATATTACTCCCCGCTACACCGCTCAGCAGGTGGCGGAGTATAGCCAGACGCTGCAACAGCGTATTGACGAACTGGAGCGGGAAAATCAGCGCCTGCAGCAGCTTATATACCCCAAATAATTCGAGTTGCTTAAAGGCGGCAAGGGAGTGACAAATTCGTCGGGAACGAATTTGACCAGCCGAAGGCTGGCCTCCGGTGAGAGGCAGGAGCCTTTTATTAATCCCCAGGAGCATAGATAACTATGTGACTGGGGGGAACGACAAATCTGCCGGGAGCAGATTTGAACGTCGCTTGCGACGGCCCGTGAGGGCGAGGCCCATGGATGGGCCGAGTAATCCATAGCCAACACATAAGCAACTTGAAGTATGAAGGGTATTCATACAGGAGATTCATGATGACCGAACAACGTCCGCCTCTGCCGCCGTTCACCCGCGAGAGCGCCGCGCAAAAAGTCCGTGCCGCAGAAGATGGCTGGAACAGCCGCGATGCCGCTAAGGTCGCCCTGGCCTATACCGTCGATAGCGAATGGCGTAACCGCAGCGAATTTGTTCACGGCAGAACGCAGATTATCGACTTCCTGCAGCGCAAATGGCGTAGAGAGCAGGAGTACCGGCTGATTAAGGAGCTGTGGGCATGGAGCGATAACCGTATTGCGGTACGCTTTGCCTATGAGTGGCAAGATGACAGCGGCAACTGGTTTCGCTCTTACGGCAACGAGAACTGGGAGTTTGATCGGCACGGACTGATGCATACGCGCTACGCCTGCATTAACGATCTGCCCATCACCGAGAGCGAGCGTCTGTTTCACTGGCCCCAGGGCCGCCGCCCGGACGATTACCCGGGATTGAGTGAGCTGGGGCTGTAAGGCGCGTCCCCGTTCTGCGCAGCGAGCCGCCCCCCGGGAGAAAGGGGGAAGATGATTTTATTTCCGGTTGCGGTTTTTGCGTTTAAAACCTCGCCATAAAGTCGTTATAGTTTCAGACGAAAAATAATAACGATTTTCTATGGACTGATGGGGTTATAACAATGAAATTGCGTTTACGGACAGCCGCCGCCGTGGTGCTGGCGGGCCTGCTGCTGGCGGGCTGCGACCAGAAGGGCAGCGATGCGAAGCACATTAAAGTCGGCGTCATTAACGGCGCGGAACAGGATGTGGCGGAAGTGGCGAAGAAAGTGGCCAAAGAGAAATATGGTCTCGACGTGGAGCTGGTGGGCTTTAGCGGCTCGCTGCTGCCGAATGAGTCCACCAACGCTGGCGATCTGGACGCCAACGTCTTTCAGCACCGCCCGTTCCTCGAACAGGATAATAAAGCCCACAACTATCGTCTGGTGGCGGTGGGCAACACCTTCGTCTTCCCGATGGCGGGCTACTCGCGCAAAATAAAATCCGTCGCCGAGCTGAAAGACGGCGCGACCATCGCTATTCCGAACGACCCGACCAACCTGGGCCGCGCGCTGCTTCTGCTGCAGCAGGAAAAGCTGATTACCCTTAAAGCGGGCACTGGCCTGCTGCCGACGGCGGTCGATATCACCGATAACCCGCATAACCTGAAAATTATGGAGCTGGAAGGGGCGCAGCTGCCGCGCGTCATCGACGACCCGAAAGTTGACGTGGCGATCATCAGCACCACCTACCTGCAGCAGACCGGCCTTTCACCGGTGCGCGACGGTATCTTTATTGAAGATAAAAACTCGCCCTATGTGAACATCATCGTGACCCGTGAAGACAACAAAGACGCGGAAAACGTCAAAGCGTTTATCCACTCCTACCAGTCGCCGGAAGTGGCGAAGGCGGCGGAGACCATCTTCAACGGCGGCGCGGTGCCCGGCTGGTAATGACTGACACAAGGAGACGTGGCGATGACCCGGCAACGCCAGGCTGATTTGCTGCTCATAGCCGCGACGGTTATCGCCGCCTGCGGATGGATTTTTTCCCGGGAAGCGATTGCCGGCATGCCGGTTTTCGCTTTCCTCGGCCTGCGTTTTTTCTTCGCCGCGCTGCTGCTGCTACCTTTCTGCCGCGGCCTGCGCGTCGAGAGGCAGCAGTGGCCGCGCATGATTATCAGCGGCCTGTGGTTTGCGCTAAACCTGTGCCTGTGGATCTATTCGGTATCGACGACCCCGTCGCTGGGCGAAGGGGCGTTTATCATGAGCCTGTCGATGCTGTTCGTGCCGCTTACCGCATGGGTGATGATGAAGGCGCGGCCGGCGCGGGCCTACTGGGAGTGCCTGCCGATTGCCATTGTCGGCCTCGGATTGCTCAGCCTGCATATGCCGATTGCGTTTCACCCCAGCCAGGGCTGGTTTCTGCTGACCGCGCTGGTGCAGTCGATCTGGTTTTGCTACACCAGCAAAAGCGCCCGCGAGGTGCCGCTGATCCCGCTGACTACCGTGCAGCTAGGCATCACCGGGATTGTCGGGCTGGGGATTTCCGCCGCCGTTGAAAGCTGGACTCAGCCGTTTACCCTGCCGACCTTCGGCTGGCTGCTCGCCAGCATCGTTATCGCCACCAGCCTGCGCTTCGGCCTGCAAATGAAGGGGCAGAAGTACGCGGCGGTCGCCAGCGCGGCGATTATAATGGTGCTGGAACCGCTGCTGACGGTGATTGCCGCCGCGCTGTGGTACGGCGAACAGCTGCCGTTGCAGAAGATTATCGGCGGTGTGCTGATCCTCGTCGCCCAGCTGTGGTTTCGCTGGCGGATGCTGAAACCGTTACGCTAAACCGGTGCGCCGTTGCGCCATCAGATGCAGCAGCGGCACCAGCGATAGCCCGTCCGGCATCTCGCCGCGGGCGATCAGCTGGCCAATCTCTTCGAGGGTAAACCAGCCCGTTTCCATCACCTCATCCTGATCTTCATCCATCCCCACCCAGGTTAAATCACTGGCAAGCCAGGTGATAAACAGCTGGTCGCTGCTGCCATAGGATGGGTTATAGCGGATGATTTCGTCGGCGCGCTGCGCCTGCCAGCCGGTCTCTTCCCGCAGCTCGCGCAGGGCCGCCTCGCGCGGGTCTTCCTCTTCATCAACGCCGCCTGAAGGAACGGCCCACACCACCCGATCGATCAGGTAACGGTAGTGGCGAATCAGCAGCACTTTGTCATCCTGCATCGCCACAATCCCCACCGCCGGGCGAGGATAGTGAATGGAGTAAAAATCCCGCCGATCGCCGGGCGCCATATCAATTCCGACCTTGCGCATGCTGAACCATGGGGTGTCTGCCAGAACTTCAACATCGTGCATATCGGCGGAAGTGAGTTTCTTTTTCATCGTAGCTACTGTTCCTCAACGTTGAGCGTTCAGCACATCATAGCCGGGAGCCAATGGCAACCGTCGCAGATTGGCCCGATTTCATCGTTCATTGCCCAAACGCCCATATTGCGCCAGGCTTGTGGGACGTACGATGTTCGCCAGATAACCGCGAAGAGGAATGAACATCATGAAAATCACCCATGTGCGTAATGCTACCCAGCTTATTGAATATGCGGGTAAAAAGTTTCTGATTGACCCGATGCTTTCAGCCAGGGGCGCCTGGGCGGGTTTCGCCGGTACCGCGCGCAGCGAGTTGCGTAACCCACTAGTGGAATTACCTTTTTCCATTGAAGCGATCGTTGACGTGGATGCCGTTATCGTCACCCACACCCATGATGATCACTGGGACGAGGCGGCGATCGCCGCGATCCCCAAAACCCTGCCGGTTTACGTCCAGCATGACGCCGACGCTCAGCTGCTGGGCGGCCAGGGCTTTCGCGATATTCGTCTGCTCTCTGAGGGCAGCGCGTTTGCTGACGTTGCGCTGGTGAAAACCACCTCGGGCCAGCACGGCAGCGATCGCACCTATGCGGTGCCGGCAATGGCCGAGCGCCTGGGCGAAGCCTGCGGCGTGGTGCTGCGCCATCCGCAGGAGAAAACCCTGTGGCTGGTGGGGGACACCATCTGGCGCGATGAAGTGGAAGCCGACATGCTCAGGCTGCGCCCTGACGTAGTGGTGTTGAATGCCGGGTATGCGCACGTCATCGGTTTTGGGCCGATCATCATGGGCAAAGAGGATGTGCTGAAGGCGCACTTCACCCTACCGGAAGCCAAAATTGTCGCCAGCCATCTGGAGGCGGTGAACCACTGTCTGCTCAGCCGCGATGAGCTACGCCAGTACGTGGCTGACAATCAGATTGCCGAGGCGGTCAGCATCCCGCAGGATGGGGAAAGTATGGTCTTTTAAAAGCGGAGCGGGCGATGAAACTCACGGAAGTGGCGATTGTAGCGGTGGACGGGTTTAGCCCGTTCCACTACTCGGTGCCCTGTATGCTGTTTGGCGATACGGTCTCGGAAACCAAACGCTTTAACCTGCATATTTGCGCCGAACGGCCCGGGCTGCTGAGCGCCCGCGACGGCTTCGCGCTGAACGCCAGCGGCGATTTTTCTCTTCTGGAGCAGGCGGATATCGTGGTGGTGCCTTACTGGGGGGCGGTAAATCAGCGTCCTCCGCAGTCGCTGCTGGACGGTCTGGTTCGCGCGCGCAATAACGGCGCGCAGATCGTCGGCCTGTGCCTCGGGGCGTTTGTACTCGGCTACGCCGGGCTGCTGGACAACAGGCGCGCGGCGACCCACTGGGAGTTCGAACAGGATTTTCAGCGCCTGTTTCCGCAGGTGCGGCTGGATATCAACGCGCTGTACGTTGACGATGAAGGGGTAATCACCTCGGCGGGTACCGCGGCGGCGCTCGACTGCTGCCTGTATCTCATTCGCCAGCGTTTTGGCAGCCTTGTCGCCAATCAGATCGCCCGGCGAATGATCGTCCCACCGCACCGTGAGGGCGGCCAGGCGCAGTTTATCGCCCAGCCGGTACCGAAAAACACCCGCGACGCGCGGATTAACGGCCTGCTTGAGTATCTCCAGCAGCACATCCGCGAACCGCATAATCTTGACTCCCTGGCGCAGGTTGCAGCGATGAGCCGCCGGACCCTGACCCGCCATTTCGCCAAAGCGACCGGGATGGGTATCGCCGACTGGCTGGCCGCCGAGCGCCTGCGGCGCAGCCAGATCCTGCTGGAGGCGGGGGATTTACCGGTCGGACAGGTGGCGGAGGAAGTGGGCTATCGCTCCGCCGTAACCTGGCGCCAGCAGTTTAAAGCGCGCTTTGGCGTCAGCCCGGCGGAGTGGCGGCGCACCTTTCGCCGCGGGGCTTAATCGCCGAGCGTGGCGCTGTCGACGACGAAGCGGTATTTCACGTCGCCTTTAATCATCCGCTCCCAGGCCTCGTTAATCTGGTCGCCGCGAATCAGCTCTATATCGGCGACGATGCCGTGCTCGGCGCAGAAATCGAGCATCTCCTGGGTTTCCGGAATGCCGCCGATCATCGACCCGGCAATTGACCGGCGGCGGAAGATTAGATTAAACACTTCCGGCGAGGGATGCGGCGTGGCGGGGGCGCCCACCAGCGTCATGGTGCCGTCGCGCTTGAGCAGGGTGGTGAAGGCATCGAGGTTATGCGGCGCCGCCACGGTGTTGAGAATAAAGTCGAAGCTTTTCAGGTGGGCGGCCATTTCGTTTTCGTTGCGAGAGACCACCACTTCGTCCGCGCCCAGCTCGCGCGCCGCGTCACGCTTGGATTCCGAGGTGGTGAAGGCCACCACGTGGGCGCCCATGGCGTGGGCCAACTTGATGCCCATATGCCCCAGTCCGCCGATGCCAACGATGCCGACTTTCTTACCCGGCCCGACGTTCCAGTGGCGCAGCGGCGAGTACGTCGTGATGCCCGCGCACAGCAGCGGCGCGACGGCGGCCAACTGCTCTTTGGGATGGCGGACGCGCAGCACGTAGCGCTGATGAACGACGATCTGCTGGGAGTAACCGCCTAAAGTGTGGCCGGGCGCGTCCTGCGTCGGGCCGTTATAGGTGAGCACCATATGGTCGCAATAGTTTTCCAGCCCATCCCGGCACTCCTCGCACTCTTTACAGCTGTCGACCATACAGCCGACGCCCACCAGATCGCCCACGGCGTGACCGGAGACCCGACTGCCCACGGCGGTCACCCGGCCGACGATTTCATGGCCCGGTACGCAGGGATAGAGCGTTCCGGCCCATTCGGCGCGGGCCTGATGTACATCCGAGTGGCAGACGCCGCAATAATCAATGGCGATCTGCACATCGTCCGGCCCCGGTTCGCGGCGGGTGATGGCCATTGACCCCAGCGGCTGGCTGGCCGAGTTCGTTCCAATAGCGTTGATCTGCATAGCAAAACCTCTTCTACATAACGGCGTTGAATAAAACGGAGGGGGGAGAGCGTTTTTTTGAGCGGCAGGATCAAGCCTGGCCTGGTTGAGGCGGGTTGGGAGGGGGAGAGCTCAAAGGGTCAAAGATGGGCTCACCCCCGTAAACGGAGTGCAGAAAATATCAGGGCGCGACGGGCGTCAGGTAATCCAGCCGCAGCGGTTCGGCAAGCAGGTCATTCATCTGCGCGATAAAATTCTGGAAGTGCGGCAGGGCGACATGCGCTTCCAGCGCTTCCTGACTACGCCAGGATTCGCGCATATAGAACGTATCCGGCGCATCGCGCAACTGAAACAGGGCGTAATCGAGGTTGCCTGGCTCCTGACGCGTCGGCAGCAGCAGCGCCTGCAGGGCTTGCCGCAGCGCATCTTTCTGCCTCGGCTTTGCCTTCAGCACCGCGATAATCGAGATCGCTTCGTGGCTCATCTTAAAAGTCCTCCAGCACGATTTTGCCCACCGAACGCCCGGTTTCCAGCTGCGCGTGCGCTTTTTGCAGGTTGGCGGCGGTGATGGCGCCGTAGTGCTCGCCGAGGGTGGTCTTAATGGTGTTGTCGTCTATCAACGCCGCCACGCGGGTCAGCAGCTGATGCTGGGCGATCATATCCGGCGTTGCGAACATCGAGCGGGTAAACATAAATTCCCAGTGCAGGGAGATGCTTTTCGCCTTCAGCGGCACCACATCGAGGGTTTCCGGGTCGTCAATAAGCGCCAGCTTGCCCTGCGGTGCGAGAGCGGCGATCAGCTGCGGATAGTGCTGGTCGGTATTGGTCAGGCTGGCGACATGGGTCACTGCTTTAACGCCAATCCGCGCCAGCTCGTCGGCGAGCGGTTTGCTGTGATCGATAACATGATGTGCCCCCGCTTCTCGTACCCATTTCTGGCTTTCCGGACGCGAGGCGGTGCCAATGACCGTCATGCCGGTCAGCTTGCTGGCGAGCTGGGTCAGTATTGAACCGACGCCGCCTGCCGCGCCGACGATCAGCAGCGTTTCGCCCGCGTTGCCGCCTTCCTTTACGCCAAGGCGGTGGAACAGCAGCTCCCAGGCGGTTATGGCGGTGAGCGGTAGCGCGGCGGCGGAGGCGTTGTCCAGCGAACGGGGTTTGCGGGCGACGATGCGCTCATCCACTAACTGAAATTCGCTGTTGCTGCCCGGACGGCCCAGCGCGCCGGCGTACCATACTTCATCTCCCGCGGCGAACAGCGTCACCGCGCTGCCGACGGCTTTCACCACGCCGACCGCGTCCCAGCCCAGCACGCGCGGGGTATCGGCGTTAAACCCGGCGCGGACTTTGGTATCCACCGGGTTGACGGAAATGGCCTTCACTTCAACCAGCAGGTCATGCCCCTCGGCAACCGGCTGCGGCAGCTCAATGTCGGTTAAAAAAGGAATATTGCTGCCTTCGGTCGCTGCGCGAGTAATGGCGATCGCTTTCATACACTCTCCGGTTTTGAATAAGGTTCATCGTTTGACTGTACTGAGGATAGACCGCGGCAGGCGGGGGAAAAATGGCCCGACGGCGATAACAGTTATATTGAAAAAGTGAAAATCAGCGGACGCGATAAAAATCGAGCATCACGCCGTGCTGCGTGCGGCCACCGGAACAGATAAACAGCGAGGTGGTTATCCAGCACAGTGTTCTTTGCCATATTCTGATGAAATGACATTTTTACAAGGATGCGGGAAATCAAAGATGAATACGCTGTTTCTGATTGGCCCTGGCGGGGTGGGGAAAAGCACGGTTGGAGCGCTGCTGGCGCAGGCGATGAGCTACCGGCTTATCGATCTCGATAGCGAATTTTGCGAGCAGATTTTAAATATTCGCCAATATATTCAGCGCGATGGATACGAGCGCTATGTGCGTGAGAACGCCGCGCTATGCTCTCGCCTGCTGGCGGAGAATCCGCATGAAAAACGAGTGGTGGTGCTCTCCTCGGGATTTCTTGCCACCGATGTCTGCCCGGAGATCGTTGCCAGCAACCGACTGCTTGTGCGGCAGGTCGGGTATTCCATACTGCTACTGCCGTCAGAGGATATTGATATCGCAACGCGCATCGTGGTCGCGCGCCAGCTGATGCGCGGCTTTGGTCTGGTCAGAGAAAAAGAAGAGATGAAGTTCCGCCAGCGCTTTAGGGAGTATTGTACGTTAGACGATTGCCGGGTGGTTTCGTCTGAGGAGCCGGAGAGGGTGGCGGAACGGGTGCGGGAGAAGGTGGCTGCGGAACAGCGGAAACAAAAAAGCCTGGAGGCGATGCGTGAGCTGAGTGAACTATCACAGAAGCTGGGGCTGTATAACTAAACGCCATGCAGCGCAGCCCTGTGGGAATTACACAGGCCCAAAGATAATCCCGGATCGCGTAGGCCGGGCAAGGCGCCGTCCGGCAGAAAGGCGCGAAAAACACATAAAAAGTGAAATATATCAGTCACTTAATTTATAGCGCAATTTAGACGTTACTTAATGCTCTGCCTACACTTTGGGAGGATTGATGAAGTTGCAGTAATACGGCCTGATGTCAGGGATGCAAAATCTGCATAGAAAACAAAATCAACTCGTTGAAGGAATAGCTGGATACCGTGGCAGCGGAAGAAGGGGGGAATTTTACGAGCTGGTTTAAAGAACTGGCGAGAAGCGCGCTAAAAGCGAAAGGTATTGAACCGAAAGGCTGATTTTCTGGATAAGTTCACATGGATAAAAATGATTGAACTGGCGGAAGATCACAGGAGTTGAACCTGCCCGGGACCGCTGGCGGCCCCAACTGGATTTGAAGTCCAGCCACCTCACCGGAGATGACGATCTTCCGCGCCTCGATTGCTACATGGAGGCGGGGCGCATTATAGCTACTTTCCTGCATTAACCACATACCCAAACGCACTTTTTTACTGTTAAAACTGGACTTTACAGAACCTTCTTAAACAATTCCTTGCAAAATCCGTGGCTTACACTTTTAAACACTCTTTCAGGCTACCGGGATCACATAAAACAAGAAACGTAATTTGAATATGAGATATCGCAATTCATCTTACTGCGCGGATGGTTTACAAAGCATGTAACCGGTACCAACCCGCGGCAGCGCTGAGAGAAGAGTGTGCGATGAAAGATCATATTTTGTCCGTCAAAGAGAAGATTGGCTACGGCATGGGCGATGCCGCAAGCCACATCATTTTTGATAACGTCATGTTGTATATGATGTTTTTCTATACCGATATTTTTGGTATTCCTGCCGGCTATGTCGGCACCATGTTCCTGCTGGCCCGCGCGCTGGATGCGATATCCGACCCCTGCATGGGGCTGCTGGCCGACCGTACCCGCAGCCGCTGGGGGAAATTCCGCCCGTGGATCCTGTTCGGCGCGATTCCGTTCGGCCTCGTCTGCGTACTGGCCTATAGCTCGCCGGACCTGAGTCATAACGGCAAGCTGATTTACGCCGCGGTCACCTACACGCTGCTGACCCTGCTCTACACCGTCGTTAACATCCCGTACTGCGCGCTGGGCGGGGTTATCACCGACAACCCAACGCAGCGCATCTCCCTGCAGTCCTGGCGCTTTGTGCTGGCGACGGCGGGCGGCATGCTCTCCACCGTGCTGATGATGCCGCTGGTGAACTTTATCGGTGGCGAAGACAAAGCCTTTGGTTTCCAGGGCGGCATCGCGGTGCTCTCGGCGATCGCGTTCCTGATGCTGGCGTTTTGCTTCTTCACCACCAAAGAGCGCGTCGAAGCGCCGCCGAGCTCAACCTCAATGCGGGAAGACCTGCGCGATATCTGGCGCAACGATCAGTGGCGTGTCGTTGGTCTGCTGACCATCCTCAACATCCTCGCGGTCTGCGTTCGCGGCGGCGCGATGATGTACTACACCACCTGGATCATGGGATCTGCGGGTCTGTTCACCGCCTTTCTCACCACCTACTGCGTCGGCAACCTGATTGGCTCGGCGCTGGCGAAGCCGCTCACCGACTGGAAATGCAAAGTCAGCGTCTTCTGGTGGACCAATGCTCTGCTTGCGGCGCTGAGCGTGGCGATGTTCTTCGTGCCGATGGACGCCGAAATCACCATGTTCGCCTTTATCTTCGTGATTGGCGTGCTGCACCAGCTGGTGACGCCGATTCAGTGGGTGATGATGTCCGACACCGTCGATTACGGCGAATGGTGTAACGGCAAACGCCTGACCGGCATCAGCTTTGCGGGCACCCTGTTCGTGCTCAAGCTGGGCCTGGCGCTGGGTGGCGCGCTGATTGGCTGGATGCTGGCAGGCGGCGGTTACGATGCTGCGGCCAAAACCCAGAACAGCGCCACTATCACCATCATTATCTCATTATTTACCCTCGCTCCGGCGGTCTGCTATCTGCTGAGCGCGGTCATTGCTAAACGCTACTACACCCTGAAAACGCCGTTCCTGAAAAAGATGATGACGGAGCTGGCTCAGGGGGCACGGCGCAACGAACACGACTTCACTTCAGCGCCGATCGACAAAGAATGGCAAAACTAAAAGGAAGATATTGATGAAAATCAGTGATGGAAACTGGCTTGTCCAACCCGGACTCAATCTGATCCAACCCGTACAAGTATACGAGGTTGAGCAACAGGGTAACGACATGGTGGTCTATGTCGCGTCGCGCGAAGTGCGCGAGCGCGCCGCCCAGCTGGACGTTCCGCTCTTTACCGTGCGCTTCTTCTCTCCGCAGGAAGGGGTGATCGGCGTACGCATGGAGCATTTTCAGGGCGCGCTGAACAACGGCCCGCATTATCCGCTGAACGTTGTAAAAGATGTGAAGGTGGAGATTCACAACGGCGCTGAATTTGCCGAGCTGAAGAGCGGCAATTTGACCGCACGCGTCACGAAAGGCGACTTCTGGTCGTTGGATTTCCTGCGCGACGGCGTGCGGATTACCGGTAGCCAGCTGAAAAACGACGGCTACGTGCAGGATACGAAAACCAACCGCAACTATATGTTCGAGCGCCTGGATCTCGGCGTCGGCGACACCGTTTATGGCCTCGGCGAGCGCTTTACCGCGCTGGTGCGCAACGGTCAGACGGTCGACACCTGGAACGAAGACGGCGGCACCAGCACCGAACAGTCGTACAAAAATATCCCGTTCTATCTGACTAACCGCGGCTACGGCGTGCTGGTTAATCATCCGGAGCGCGTCTCTTTCGAAATCGGCTCCGAGAAAGTCTCTAAGGTGCAGTTCAGCGTCGAAGGTGAATACCTGGAGTACTTCGTGATCGACGGCCCGACCCCGAAAGAGGTGCTGAACCGCTATACCCGGTTTACCGGGCGTCCGGCGCTGCCGCCGGCCTGGTCTTTCGGCCTGTGGCTGACCACCTCGTTCACGACCAACTACGATGAAGCGACGGTTAACCGCTTTATCGACGGCATGGCGGAGCGCAACCTGCCGCTGCACGTGTTCCACTTTGACTGCTTCTGGATGAAGGCTTTCCAGTGGTGCGATTTTGAATGGGATCCGGTGACCTTCCCGGACCCGGAAGGCATGATTAAGCGCCTGAAAGAGAAAGGGCTGAAGGTCTGCGTGTGGATTAACCCCTATATCGGCCAGCGTTCGCCGGTGTTTAAAGAGCTGCAGGAGAAAGGCTATCTGCTGAAACGTCCGGACGGTTCGCTGTGGCAGTGGGATAAATGGCAGCCGGGGCTGGCGATTTATGATTTCACTAATCCGCAAGCTTGCCAGTGGTATGCCGACAAGCTGAAAGGCCTGGTGGCGATGGGCGTTGACTGCTTCAAGACCGACTTCGGCGAGCGTATCCCGACCGACGTGCAGTGGTTTGATGGTTCCGATCCGCAAAAAATGCACAACCACTACGCCTTCATCTATAACGAGCTGGTGTGGAACGTGCTGAAAGAGACCGTCGGCGAGAAAGAAGCGGTGCTGTTCGCGCGTTCCGCCTCGGTGGGCGCGCAGCAGTTCCCGGTGCACTGGGGCGGCGACTGCTACGCCAACTATGAATCGATGGCGGAAAGCCTGCGCGGCGGCCTGTCGATCGGCATGTCCGGCTTTGGGTTCTGGAGCCACGATATCGGCGGCTTCGAAAACACCGCGCCCGCCCACGTCTACAAGCGCTGGTGCGCCTTCGGCCTGCTGTCGAGCCACAGCCGGCTGCACGGCAGCAAATCCTATCGCGTGCCGTGGGCCTACGATGACGAGTCCTGCGACGTGGTGCGCCACTTCACGCAGCTGAAATGCCGCATGATGCCGTATCTGTACCGGCAGGCGGCGCTGGCCAATGAGTTCGGTACGCCGATGCTGCGTTCGATGATGCTGGAGTTCCCGCACGACCCGGCCTGCGACTATCTGGATCGGCAGTACATGCTGGGGGATTCCGTGCTGGTGGCGCCAGTGTTTAGCGAAGCGGGAGACGTGCAGTTCTGGCTGCCGGAAGGCCGCTGGACTCATCTGTGGCGTAATGATGAAGCACAGGGTAGCCGCTGGCATAAGCAGAATCACGATGTGCTGAGCCTGCCGGTGTACGTGCGTGATAACACTCTGCTGGCATTGGGTAACAATGACCAGAAGCCAGACTACGCGTGGAACGAAGGTACCGCCTTCCAGCTGTTTAGCCTCGACGATGGTCGCGAAGCCGTCTGCCAGGTGCCAGCCGCGGACGGGTCGGTGGTCTTTACCCTGACGGCAAAACGCCAGGGCAATGTCATCACCGTCAGCGGTGACGGCGAGGCCGGCGGCTGGACGCTATGCCTGCGCAATATCCAGCACGTTGCCGGCGTGCAGGGCGGCGCGCAGGCGGGTAGCGAGCTGGGCGTGGTGGTGACCGCGCAGGACAATGCGTTGACGATTACGCTGTAAGCGCTTTGTAGCCGGACAGGCGCATCAGGCGCCGCCTCCCGGGTTAGAGGCGCAATGCAGCCTCCGCTTTTCCCCGGCTCGCGCTACGCTTAGCCGGGCTACAGGCTCCCCATCGTCTGCGGGCCAGTAGCCCGGACAAGGCGCGTCAAGCGCCGCCTCCGGGGAAACAACGCGCAATGTAACCTCCGCTTTTCCCCGGCTCGCGCAGCGCTTAGCGGGTTTACAGGCTCCCCATCGTCTGCGGGCCAGTAGCCCGGACAAGGCGCGTCAAGCGCCGCCTCCGGGGAAACAACGCGCAATGCAGCCTCCACTTTTCCCCGGCTCGCGCTACGCTTAGCCGGGCTACAGGCCCCCCATCGTCTGCGGGCCAGTAGCCCGGACAAGGCGCGTCAAGCGCCGCCTCCGGGGAAACAACGCGCAATCTAACCTCCGCTTTTCCCCGGCTCGCGCAGCGCTTAGCGGGTTTACAGGCTCCCCATCGTCTGCACGCCGGTAGCCCGGACAAGGCGCATCAAGCACCGGCTCCGGGAATGCTGTCTGGCTAAAGGCGGTCCGGATATATTCTTATGATGAATTGAGATCGCTATCACGTATATTTCTTCCTGAAATGTGATCTGAATTATAATTATTCCCTAATCCCTTTCTTCGTTTTATTTCTGTCCGGATGTCTGGACAAAATTTAGTATTGTTGTTTACGCCTCAGCTACTTATATTTATCCTCAATGATTTATGTAGCGCTCGCGTGGTATCGCGCTGGCCTCCAGGCATTAATCTGGTATGCAAAAAGGGTAAATAATGCAAATGATTACCTCACGACAGAACAGATTATTGAAATTTCTCCTGCCCCGCAGAGAATACGTTACGCTGATGAAAATTGCTGAATATTTAAATGTATCAGAAAAAACGGTTCAGCGTGATTTACGCTTTTTAGAACAGTGGTTATCTGAGTGGAAAATGACTATCGATAAACGCTCAGGTACCGGCGTGATGCTGATCGCTGATAATGTCGCGGACCTGCTGCAATTAGACCAATTACTCGGTAACGAGGGGGAGGACAGCGATGTCATGATGAATAACTCCCGGCGCGTGAAAATTGCTTCGCAGCTGTTAAGTGAGACGCCGCGGGAGACATCAATAAATAAGCTCTCTGAGCGTTATTTTATCAGTAGCGCTTCTATCGTTAATGACCTGAAAATTATTGAATCATGGATTGCTCCGCTCGGCTTAGCGCTGATTCGTAGCCAGAGCGGGACGCATATTGAAGGCAGCGAAAACAGCGTCCGTCAGGCGATGGCGTCATTAATTAATGGGGTGATTAATCATAATGAGCCCGGTTGTATTATCCATTCCCGACTGGACTCAGGAAGCTATAAAGCGCTGGTGCATTATTTTGGTGAGGATGACGTTTTATTTGTTCAGTCATTATTACAGGAAATGGAGCGCAAGCTGTGCTGGTCATTAGGCGAACCGTATTATGTGAATATTTTTACCCATATCCTGATTATGATGTATCGCATTACCCGTGGGAATGCCTTACCGCGGCGTGAACAGGGGCAGCAGATTTTTGATGAGACGATATTTAGCGTTGCCCAGAATATGCTGCGAAAAATTGAACACCGTATTGATCATTCGCTGCCGGAAGATGAAGTCTGGTTTATTTATCAGTACATCATCTCATCTGGCGTTGTGGTGGAAGAGCGTGATGACGTCAGTATGGCGCGCTATATGCATTCTAGCGATGAGGCCCGACAAATTACCGATCGCCTGATTAGCGCTTTTTCCACCATGATTGATCTCGATTTAACCGCCGATCGCGCGTTATACGATGGTCTGCTCATTCATATTAAGCCGCTCATTAATCGCCTAAATTTTCGGATTTATATTCGTAACCCTCTGCTGGAGGATATCAAGGGCGAGCTGACGGACGTGTGGCCGCTCACCCAGCGGGCGGTCAATCAGGTTTTTAGCAGCTGGGGCGAGCATGCGGTTTCCGACGACGAGATTGGCTATCTCACCGTTCATTTCCAGGCGGCGATGGAAAGACAGGTCGCCAGCAAGCGCGTTCTGCTGGTTTGTTCTACCGGAATCGGCACATCTCACCTGTTGAAAAGTAGAGTGTTGAGAGCGTTTCCTGACTGGACCATCGTCGGCGTAGTTTCAGCAAGCAGTCTGCATACCCTTCAACCGCAGGACAAGATTGAACTGGTTATTTCGACGATTAATCTGCCGGAAATAGCTTTGCCGGTAGTCTATGTTAGCGCTTTTTTTAATGATGCCGATATCCGACGGGTTACGGAAAAAATTGTTACCGACAAATTACATCGCGCGGCAATATCTGCTGTAGATAATGAAGTTTTATATCCATGAGGTAAAGAATATGGACATAACCAGGATTTTAAACACCAAACGCGTTTTGTTAGATATGCACGCTACGAATAAAGCGGAAGCCATCGAAGAGTTAACCGACTTATTACAAAAAGACGGGGCGATAAGCTGTCGTGAAACCTTTATTCAGGATGTCTGGCAGCGTGAGTCGGAAGGCTCAACGGGGTTTGAAAATCATATTGCGATCCCGCATGGAAAGTCTTCCGCCGTTGTTAATACTACCCTTGCCATTGGCCGCACCCGGCAGGATATCGCCTGGGAAACGCTGGACGGCAGCCAGGTACGCTGCATTATTTTATTTGCCGTTCGTCTGGAAGATCAAAATACCACCCATATTCGCCTGTTGTCCCAGGTCGCTGGAGCGCTGGCGGATGATGACATTATTGAACAACTGCTCAAAGAAACCAGTCCGCAGAGGATTATTGATCTGTTTAACCAATATGCCGAGTCGGACATTCACTAACAATAACTAGCGGAGTCCGAGATGAATATTGTCTGTGTTGCTGCCTGTACCGCAGGTATTGCTCATACTTATATTGCACGTGAGAAGCTGATTAAAGGCGCGAGAGCGCTGGGCCATAATGTCAAAGTCGAAACTCAGGGAACCATTGGAACTGAAAATGAACTGGCGGCGGAAGATATTGACGCTGCGGATGTCGTTATTCTTGCCATTGATGTGAAAATCAAAGGCGAAGAGCGTTTTAAAAATAAACGGATTGTCAGAGTAAAAACGGAAGTCGTGATTAAGTCGCCGATTCAGTTTATCGAAAAGGTCGAAAAATCCTTAGCGAATGCCTGATCCTTAATCTGGAGGGATCTACCATGAGTGAGAATAAAACTCCCGTCTCACAGGAAATTAAGAAGCATCTATTAACCGGTATTTCATGGATGATACCGCTGATCGTCGCCGCCGGGATCTGTATCGCGCTGGGACAAGTCCTTGGCGGGACGAACGTAGGCGAGAAAACCGGCACCATTCCGTGGATGTTAAACCAAATCGGCGGCTGGGGAATGGGGCTGATTGTGCCCTTGATCTGCGCCGCTATCGCTTACTCCATTGCCGATCGTCCTGGATTTGCTCCGGGTTTGATCGTGGGCTTTGTCTGCGGGCAAATTCATACCGGTTTTATTGGCGGCATGCTGGGCGGCTTCCTCGTGGGCTACACGGTACTGGCGCTGAAGCACTATATCCGGCTGCCGAAGTCGATGCAGGGGCTGATGCCGATTATGGTGCTGCCGGTATTAAGTACCATCATTAGCGGTTTGCTGATGATGACCCTGATCGGCAAGCCCATTGCCTGGCTGCAAGAAGCGCTGATTCACCTGCTGGAGTCGATGCAGGGCGGCTCGCGTTTCCTGCTGGGCGCCATCCTTGGCGCCATGGCGACCTTCGACTTTGGCGGCCCGGTGAATAAAACCATGTCGCTGTTTGCTGATGGTCTGCTGGTCAGCGGCGTTTATGGCCCGGAAGCGGTGAAGTTTGTGGGTTCGATCATCCCGCCGTTCGGCATCACCCTCTCGTTCCTGCTGACCCGGCATAAATATACCCGTGCCGAACGCGAAGCTCTGAAGGCCGCGTTCCCGATGGGGATCTGCATGATCACCGAAGGGGTGATCCCCATCGCCGCCCGCGATCTGCTGCGCGTCGTGGGATCCTGCGTGGTGGCGTCAGCGGTGGCCGGTGGCCTGATCATGACCTGGGGCGTGGAGAGTCCGGTGCCGCACGGTGGGATGTTCGTGGTGCCGCTCTTTACGCATCCCCTGCTGTTCTGCCTCTCTCTGGCGATTGGCACCGTGATTTGCGGTGTGATGCTCTCGCTGTGGAAAAAGCCGGTTACCGAGCGTGATGAAGAGTTTGATGAGCTGAACGACCAAAAGGTCAAAGACGACGAAATCACCTTTACCCTCGAATAAACGGAGGCCCTATGTTTGCCGATATGAAAAGTATGGTGATCAAAGCCTGGCGTGAACGGTATGCCCTGCTGGCGATTAACTGCATGAACCTGGAAAGCGCACGCGCGGCGGTGCGCGTGGCGGAAAAACATCGCGCGCCGATTATTCTCAACCTGTATCAGGGGCATCTGTCGCACTTTCCGGCGACCACGGCGGCGGCGGTAGTCAGGGTACTGGCGGAGGAGGCGAGCGTACCCGTGACGTTAAGTCTCGATCACGGCAAAGACCCGATAAAAATACGTCAGGCTTTCCGCGCCGGATTTAGCGGGTTAATGATCGATGCTTCGGCGTTCGCGCTGGCGGAGAACATCCGCCAGACCCGAGAGGTCGTTGAACTGGCCGCCAGCGTCGGGCTGTGCGTGGAGGGCGAACTGGGGCACCTGGCGGATGCGCCGCGCTACGACCAGGCCAGCAATGCCGATTTAATGACTCAGCCGGAGGACGTCCCTCCCTTTATCGAACAGACCGGGATTGACCTGCTGGCGGTCTCCGTGGGAACCGCCCACGGTATGTACGCTCCCGGTGTAAAACCAATGCTCGATTTCGACCGCCTGGCGCAGATACAGCGCGCGTCATCCGTGCCACTGGCGCTGCACGGCGGGAGCGGTACGCCGTTCGAGCAGCTGCAACGTTGCCCGGAATTCGGGGTCGCAAAAATCAACGTTGGGGCGGCGGTATTTGAAGCGGGGAAAGCGGCGCTGCTGCACACCCTGTGCCACGACAGCACCATTGAGCTGGCCGATGCGCTATCGGTGATGGAGCAGGCCAGCGCTGACGCCATCGTTCCCTATTTACGCGCATCCGGCTCAATCAACAAAGCCTGATTAAATCTCAGTAAGGCCTTCCATGCCAGCGCCCGTATGCCCTGGCAGGGCTTACCACACCCTGAAACTGGAGAATAACGATGTTAGTTTCAATGCACGAATTACTTAAACCCACCCGTGAACATGGTTTTGCTATCGGCGCATTTAACGTGGCGGATAGCTGTTTTATTCGCGCCGTGGTGGAAGAGGCGGAAGCGACAAATACGCCGGCGATTATTTCCATTCACCCCAGCGAGCACGATTTTGTTGGCGACGCGTTTTTTAGCTACGTGCGGGATATCACCCAGCGCAGCCGCGTGCCTTTCACCCTGCATCTGGATCATGGTGCATCGGTGGAACATGTTCTGCGCGCCATTCAGTGTGGCTTCACCTCGGTCATGATCGATGGTTCGTTACTGCCTTATGAAGAAAACGTCGCCCTGACCCACGAAGTGGTGCAGCTGGCGCACGCGGTGGGCGTGTCGGTGGAAGGTGAGCTGGGAACCATCGGCCAGACCGGGACTTCCGTGGAAGGCGGCGTGTCAGAAGTCACCTATACCGACCCGGCACAGGCGGAAGATTTCGTCGCCCGTACCGGCGTAGATACGCTGGCGGTAGCGATTGGCACCGCACACGGTATCTATCCGAAGGGGATGCAGCCGGAGCTGCAGATGCACATTCTGCGCGATATCGCCGGGCGTCTGTCGATTCCGCTGGTGCTGCACGGCGGCTCGGCTAATCCGGATGCGGAAATTGCGGAATCCGTTACGCTTGGCGTTGGCAAAATCAATATTTCCAGCGATATGAAATATGCCTATTTCCAGAAAGTGCGCGAAATTCTGACAAAAGAGACATGGTGGGATCCGAATGTCATTTATCCGGAACCGATTGACGCCGCGCGGAAGGTGATTCGCCACAAAATGAAGCTCTTTGGCTCCACCGGCAAGGCCAGCCTGTACTAATCCCCCGGCGGGGCGGGGAAACCTGCCTCGCTATCAATAAGGAGGCCGGTATGAAGTATTTGGGGCTGGATATCGGCGGGAGCAAAATCGCCGCCGTGGTGATGGATGAACAAGGCCATGAATGGAGGCGTTTTCGCGTTGAAACGCGAAAACAGACCCGGCAGCAGTTTATTGCAACGCTGGTGGCGTTAATCACCGCGATTGGTGATGAGCTGGCTCAGCCTTTGGCTATCGGTATCGCTCTGCCGGGAAGTATCTCCCCGCAGACCGGCAAGATCCGCAATGCCAATATTCAGGTCATCAACGGCTGCCGCTTACAGGATGAGCTTGAGCAGCGCCTGGGCCAGCCGGTTGTGCTGGCGAACGATGGCAACTGTTTCGCTTTATCAGAGGCCTGCGATGGAGCAGGTGCCGATTATTCGCTGGTATTTGGCATGACGCTGGGGACCGGATGCGGGGGCGGTATTGCGCTTAATCGCCAGATTTTCTCCGGCGCGTCAGGGATTGCGGCGGAGTGCGGGCATATCACGCTGCCGGGATATCAGGAGGTCAACGATGGGCCGCCCGCGCGCTGTTATTGCGGAAAATATAATTGCGTCGAGTCCTTTATTTCCGGCACCGGGCTGAGCGCGCGCTATCGTTTGCTGACCCGGGAGGCGCTCAGCAGTCAGGCTATTATCGCCCGGGCGCTGGAGGGCGAGCATGCCGCCTGCGAGCAGGTGCTGCGCTTTCGCCAGCAGCTGGCGCGGACGCTGGCGACGGTGGTGAATCTTATCGATCCCGGCGTGATTGTTCTCGGCGGCGGTCTGTCTAACGTGGCGCTGCTGGTGAACGACCTGGAGGCGGATGTTGCCCCGCTGGTGTTTACCGACCATTTCATCACCCCCATCGTGCCTGCCCGACATGGCGACAGTAGCGGTATGCGCGGCGCAGCCTGGCTGGCCGTCCGAAGCGGAGTCGAAAATGAAACGTTCACAGATTAACTACGCGATTGATAAAGCGCACGCTATCGCCGAGTCCTTTCGCATTTGTTTACCCGAGTTTGCCTGCTTTACCGCCGATATCTGGGCGAAAAAGCGGATTGAAGAGTGGCGAGAAGTTCGGGATCTACAGCTTGGCTGGGATATTACCGATTTTGGCAGCGGCCGTTTTCAGGAAACCGGACTGACGCTGTTGACCCTGCGTAATGGCGCGCCGGGCGATTCGCGCTATCCCAAACCCTACGCCGAGAAAATGTTGCAGATTCAGCAAGATCAGCAAACCCCCTGGCATTTTCATTATCACAAAATGGAAGATATTCTGAACCGCGGCGGCGGCCGGCTCTGTCTGCAGCTGGCATGGGCGACAGAGGATGAACGGCTGGATATGCAGCGCAGCGTGAGCGTCGCGGTTGATGGCCGCCAGCGCACGCTGAAACCGACAGAAACCCTGGTTCTTAACCCCGGGCAAGGTGTTTGCTTGCCGCCTACGCTGTACCACCGTTTTTGGGCTGAAAACGCGCTGGTGATGGGCTGGGAAATTTCGATGGTGAATGATGATAAGCGCGATAACCGTTTTCTGGAAGATAGCGGGCGTTTCCCGATGATTCAGGAAGATGAACCGAAAAAATGGTTATTGTGCAGTGAGTACGAGCGCTGAAAAGAGATAGACGTTGCTGAATCCATCACCCTCTTTACCGGAGGGTTTTTTTATTCCATTTTATCTAAAAAAGTAATGTTCATTTCATTCTGGTGATTAATGCCACAGACGCCAGCGCCGCCGGGTGATAGCGTAGTTTAGCGCTGAGAGGAGCCCGGTATGGATTTAGAAAACATCTTTCGTGACGTTAAGCTAAGCAAAACGGAAATGACCGTGCTGCGTTTTATTCAGAACGATCCTGAGCAATGCGTTCGTGAGGGGATCCGCGCCGTGGCGGAGCACTGTTATAGTAATCCCTCTTCGCTGGTACGCCTGGCGAAGAAGCTGAAATTCAGCGGCTGGCTGGAGCTGGTCTATTTTATTAAATTCAATATCACTATGCCCAAACTCGATGTGACCAACGACATCGATTATATGAGCATTCAGCCGGCGGAGCGGATAGCTCCGCTGCTGGAAAGCCTGCAACATCACCGCATTTTGATTCACGGCAGCGGCTTTTCGCAGCTGATCGCCCAGTATATTTACAATAAATTTTTGGTAACCGGGGTGAATGCCAGCCTGGCGCTGTGGCCGGATTACGAAATCCTCGAGCAGAAGAACGCCGCCAAATTTGATTCGATCTGGATTATTTCCAAATCCGGACGCAGCAGTTCGGCGCTGAACTGGGTGAAAGCGCTGGAAGGCAAGGAGATTAACCTGGTCTGCTTTACCGGCGATTATCAAAGCCCGCTGGCGCAGGCGGCGGATACGGCGTTTATCATTCATGACCCGCAGAAGTTTGATGACGATATTTACTGGAGCAATCCATTCTTCGGCTACTGCATACTCGGCTTTGAGCGGCTACTGAAGATGTGGTTTATGCAGGCGGGCCTTCCCGGAGGCGGCGCCTGAGGCGCCTGTCCGGGCTACCGGCCCGCAGTTGGCGATGAACCTGTAGCCCGGATAAGGCGTTAGCCGCTATCCGGGGGATTTCTCCGGGCGTTTATCGCCAGTCGGCGAACTGCTTATCGTCGAGATAGGCTTCAACCAACGTTTTCGCCAGCGAATACGAGCCGACCAGCGGATGCGCCATCAGAGCCCGTATCGCCAGCGATTTATCGCGCTGCAGAATCGCCGCCACCGCCAGCCGCTCATACTCCTTCACGCTGGCGATCATGTTTTTCTGCGCCGTCGGCACATGCTTCGGCGTCACCGGCTTCAGGCCGTCTTTACTCAGGTCGCAGCTGATCTCAATCACATCATCCGGGCGCAGGAAGTCCAGCGTGCCGTTGTTCGACATCGACACCACGATACGCTTGGTGGTGGTGCTGTTGACCGCTTCCAGAATATCCAGCGCCACGCCAGCGTAACCGCCGGTATCCGGCTCCTCGATAAACTGCTTTAAGGTCAACGGCTCGCGGGTATGGAATTTTTCCTGCTGCGACTCGTTCTGCATATAGCTATTTTCCCGGCGCAGATAGTGCTTCATCCAGAGGGTAAACGCCGCTTCCGGGTTGGCTTTCACATCCACAGTTCGCAGCTCTTCGCGCATATCGTGATTGATACGGGCAATCTGCTCGCCGCGGGTTTCCGGCGCGTTCTGAATCGCTTTTAAGGCCACTTCGCGATAATAGTAGTAATAAAGATATTCATTCAGCAGCTGCTTATCGCACAGCTGTACCAGCTCCGGTGAAAAGTACTGCATTGCCGTCTTGCGATACAAGTCCGGGCTGGCGATCAGACGCTCGGTGACATCCTCGCCGCGCACGGTGAAGTGGGTAAACCAGGAGAAGTGGTTCAGCCCGTAGCACTCGACGCCGAGATCGCGCTCGTCGCAGCCGAGGATCTCGGGCAGCTCGCGAATCAGCTCCGACGGCGCGTCGCAGATGCCATACACCCGACGCTTAAAGCCGGATTTGATAATCGCCTCGGTGACCAGGCCCGACGGGTTGGTGAAGTTAAACAAAATGGCATCTTCGGCGGCATGCTCTTCAATCAGGCGGCAGTAGTTGAGAATCGCCGGAATGGAGCGCATCGCCATGGCGAATCCGCCCGCCCCGGTGGTCTCCTGGCCCAGCGTATTGTGCTCCAGGGCGATACGCTCGTCGCGGATCCGGCTCTCATCGCCGCCGACCCGCAGGGTGGTGATTATATAGTGGCTATTTTTCAGCGCGGGCACCGGGTCGCTGGTTACGCTGAAGTGAATATCCGGGCGAATAGCATTAAACACATAGCGGGCAATCTCGCCGAATATCGCCAGGTTCTCAGCGGAGCTGTCGAGAAATACCACTTCCGTTAACCCAATGCGGTGCGCGTTATATGCCAGAGATTTTGCCAAAAACGCAGAGCGAACGCCGCCCCCGCCTAATACGGTTAATTTCATAAATCACTCCTAATTAATTTTCTGCTAGCCAGCTATCAACCCGGGAACGAACCTGTCCCACTTTGACGCCGTAAATAACCTGAACTTCATTTCGATTTCGTACTACGCCATTTGCGCCGGTGCTTTTTAATATCGTATCGTCAACCAGATCCATATTATGAATAGCGACGCGCAGGCGGGTGAAACAGTTATCGACGGAAATAATGTTTTCTTTACCGCCCAAGCCATTGATAATTTCGTTAGTCACCGACTGCGGTTCGCCCATTTTTTTACGATAATCCGCCTTGCTATATAACTTCACGTTTTCATCGTCTTCACGACCCGGTGTTTTGAGATTCAACTTAATGACAAGGGTGCGGAAGATAACGTAGTAGACGGCGAACTGACCGAGCCCGATAAGCACGTAGCCGGGCCAGCGCGTCAGGGAGACCGGCAGCGGCAGGTTGTAAATCAGGAACTCAATCAGCCCGGAAGCGCCCCAGGGACGCACGGTGAAGATGTCGCAAATCGCCTGCGAGGCCGCGGTTAAGGTGGCGTGGATCACCCACAGCAGCGGCGAAACGAACAGGAAGGTAAACTCAATCGGCTCGGTGATGCCGGTGAGCATGGAGGTGATAATGGCCGGCAGCAGAATCGCTTTGGCCATCATTTTTTTCTCCGGTTTCGCCGTGTGGTAGAACGCCAGTGAGGCGCCGGCCAGGCCGAAGATGGTGGTCATTCCCTGCTGCGAGAAACGCAGCGCCTCGTTCATCACCGGGGTTAAATCCGGGTGGCGCATATAGGCGAGGAAAATCGCCTGGGTGCCGGAGACGACCTGGCCGTCGACGCTCAGCGTCCCGCCGATTTGGGTGAGCTGGAACGGCGACCAGACGAAGTGGTGCAGGCCGGTGGGGATGAGGAATTTTTCAAAGAAGCCATAGACGAAGACCCCGGCCACGCCGGCGTTTTTCATAAAGCCGGTCAGCGCCGCGATGCCGTGGGTCATAAACGGCCAGATCCAGGTAAAGGCGATAGCGTAGAGAATGACGATCGGCGTCATCGCCACCAGCGTCAGCTTGGCTCCACCGTACATGGAGAGCGCGCCGGGCAGTTCAATCGTCGAGACTTTGTTATGCACCCAGGCGATGGTGCAGCCGAGAATAATCCCGAGGAAGACCCCCATATCGACTACCACAAACCCCAGCAGCTGAGTCTGCCCGGTACCGTAATATTCGCCGTTAATTTTTTCCGCGAGTCCGTGGGTATGTTCCAGCCACGAGTGGTTAGCGCCAAGAAACATGATAAAACACATTACCGAAACCAGCGCCACTTCGGTTTTTTTATCTTTTGCCAGGCCATAGCTGATACCGACGCAAAAGAGTAATCCCAGATTGCCAAATAATGGCCAGAAGGTATCGCCGAGGAGCTGTCCGAGCTGGTGTAAAAAACTGGTCTCCGAAATTAATGTTGGGTTAGTTAAGACTGAACTGAGTGCCAAAATTAAGCCAATGACCGGCAAGAACAATACTGCACCGATCATTGCTCTGGAGAATTTTTGCATATTCTCCAGAATACGCTGACGTATTACAGACATGGTCGTTCCTTTATTTTTGTAGGTTCAGGGACTTTAATTATTTTTTTAACTTCCAGTATTTTTGTTATAGCAAGTCCGCTATTTGAAAGGAACAGGTTGCGGGAAATAGGTACAAACAGCCGCTTAATGGCAACAGGTTTCGCGAATGGAACAGGCCCCTCTCCCGTGGGGAGAGGGGAGAGGGTGAGGGAAAGTCAGGGAGTCGTTGTCGCCGGCGCTGAAGGGGTCGGGGCGTTGATGATCTCCCCGTTGCGCATCACCTGCGCCACCTGCTGTTTTTCCATATTTATCGCGCTAAGCTGCCCGTTGACGGTCGGCTTCAGCGGCGCATCCGCCAGCATGCTGCCGGTCGCCGTCAGCTGAAAGTTACCATCGCCGGAAACCGGCAGCGCGGGCCAGCTCCACGCCTGCAAAATATTCAGCGGCACGCCGCGACCGTTGAGACTCAGGTTGACCAGGCGCTGCGGGAGCTGCGACACCGCTGCGGTGGCTTGCAGGATCCCTCGTTCGGTAAAGGCGCTGAGCTCGTTAACGTTCACCGTTGAGGCGTTGGCGCTCAGCTTCAGCGACGGGCGGCGGACGTCAATCCGGTTAAACGTCGCGGCGGCGGCGTTCAGCGTCGCGCTACCGCTCCACACGCCCCAGCTGCGGTTTTTCACCAGCTGCAGCTCGCCGCCGTAGCCGTCGAGCGCGGTGATTTGCCACGGGAACGCCGGTTCAATATCGATAATCAGGTTGCGGCTGGCGCTGAACTTTCTCAGCGTCAGGCTTTGCAGCCAGTCGGGCAGCGGAGCCATCCACAGCTGCTTCCAGTTGTCCGGCAGGGTGTATTCCAGCCCGGCAAACGCCGCGTCATCCAGCACCAGGGCGTGACCGGCACGCAGCCAGTTACCGGACGTGCGCACCATGCCGCCCTCCCAGCGTGAGGTGAACTGGCGCAGCGCGATGCCCTGCGGTGAGAACCCGGCGTTAAGGATCGGGTCGAGGAAATGCAGCGAGCCGTAAATGAACTCGTTGGCGTTCATCGACAGCGTACCCTCCTGGCTTTGCCAGTCGCCGTGGCTCAGGGTGAGGTTGCGCAGATTAAGGTCGAGACCGGCGATCGCCCAGTCAGGCCCCTGCAGGCTGGCGTCGGTGACATCAAGGCGGCCAATCTCTAGCGAAGGCAGGGTAGTCAGCGGCGCGAAAAAGTCGGCGAGGGATTTATCGCTTTGCAGGCGGATTTCGCTGAGGCGCAAATTATCGACCTGCCAGCCGCCGTCGGCGCTGCGTTTCGCCGTGCCGGTGAGCGTACCGCGGGCGACGTCCGCTCCAATGGTCGAGAGGGACACTTCGCCGTTATCAATATTCCCCTGAATCAGCACGTTGCTGGCTTCAATACCGTTGAGCGTCATCGACCCGGCGCTGATCTGAATCTGCGTTTTCTTACCTAGCACGTTGCCCGCTTCCGGCGCCCACGGGCTGACGCCGCCGGTGACGCGCTGCGCGCTCAGATCCCAGTCGCTCTCCGGGCTGTTGAACGCCATATTGCGCAGCTGCAGACGGTCGGCGGCGAATGGCAGCGCCGCAGAGGAAGGGGAAAAGTTTAGCGTGCCGTCGCTGAGGACGATTTCGTCGGCATGCAGCGGGTCGCTAAACTGGCGGCTGCTAAAACCAATATCCACCGTTTGCGCCACCAGCGTGGCGGGTTTGCCGTCGCGGCCGAGGGTGACGTTTTGCAGCTGCAGGTGCATCGGCGAGGAGAAATTATGGTTCATCTTGTTGAAAGAGACCTTCCAACCGGTGCCGTCGCTTAGCCAGGCGCTGGCCTGGCGCCCACCCCACTGGGTTTGCAACAGGAAGTAAGCGGCAATAATCACCACCAGCAGGGCAATCAGCAGCCAGAGAATCAGCTTTCTGAGAAATTTCATGGTCTTCGATCCTGAGCGAGGCACATAAGGCTGTTATGCCCGAATTATGCGCAATCCTCAAGACAGGAATTGTGTAATGAGATGATGTGAGGTTGATGATGCAGACGCCCCGACCAGCATTGCGCGGCCGGAGCGTCACAGAGGATCAGTTTTTCTCTGGCGGGAAAATCAGATTCAGAACAATCGCCGTGATACCGCCGGCAGCGATACCCGAGGAGAGCAGGTTCTTCAGCCAGTCAGGGGCGAACTGCAGGATCAGCGGCTGCTGGGAGACGCCAAGGCCGACGGCAAGCGACAGGGCGATAATCAGGATCGCCCGGCGGTTCAGCGGCTCGCGGGAGACGATGCGCACGCCGGAAGCGGCAATGGTGCCGAACATGACCAGCGTCGCGCCGCCGAGCACCGGCTCAGGAATATGCTGCACAAAGCCGCTCACCGCCGGGAACAGGCCGAGCACGATCAGCATCAGCGCGACCACGAAACCGACATAGCGGCTGGCGACGCCGGTCAGCTGGATCACGCCGTTGTTCTGACCAAAGCAGGAGTTCGGGAAGGTATTGAATACCGCCGAAACAAAGGAGTTCAGGCCGTTAGCCAGCACGCCGCCCTTCAGACGCTTCATATATACCGGGCCGGAAACCGGCTGCTCGGAGACGTCAGAGGTGGCGGTAATATCGCCGATGGTTTCCAGCGAGGTAATCATAAACACTAGCATCAGCGGCAGCAGCAGGTTCCAGTCGATGCCCAGCCCGTAGTAAAGCGGCGTAGGCACCATAATCAGGCTGCTTTCCGTCGGCGTGGTATTGGCCGGCAGCATATCGAGCAACCATGCCGCCAGATAGCCGGCCGCCATCGCGATTACCAGCGAAGCGATGCGCAGGTACGGGTTACGCTGGCGGTTAAGGATAATAATCAGCGCCAGCACGATCCCTGCCAGCAGCAGGTTTTTCGGCGCGCCGAAGGTGTGATCGGCCATGGCCGCATAGCCGCCGCCGATGGAGGTCAGGCCAACCTGGATCAGCGACAGGCCGATAATCATCACCACCACGCCGGAGACCAGCGGGGTAATAATGCGGCGGGCGAGATGCAGGACGCGGGAGAGAACCATCTCCGTGCAGCTGGCCAACATCAGGGTGCCGAACAGCGCGGCCATCATGGTCGGAACATCGGCGCCGCCGGTTTTCAGCGCGGTGCCGCCCATAATCAGCGGTGCGACGAAGTTAAAGCTGGTGCCCTGAATCGAGAGCAGACCAGATCCCACCGGGCCCCAGGCTTTAATTTGAATGATGGAGGCCACGCCGGAGGCGAAAAGGGACATGCTGATGATGTGTTGCGTATCCTGAGCCGGAAGGCCCAGCGCCTGGCAAATTAACAGCGCCGGAGTGATAACCGCGACAAACATCGCCAGCAGGTGCTGGAAAGCGGCGAACAAGGTTTGCGGTAGCGGCGGGCGGTCTTCGAGGCGGTAGATTAATTCGCTGGTTTGCATGTGCGCAACCGGTTGCGCATTTTCTGACTCTGCGGTGTTAACGGACATCACAACAATCCCAAAGGTGGCAAAGCGGGGATTTTATCGGACTGTAGACCAAAAGCAAACGTTTGCCACTCTTTAGCGGCAAATATTTAAGCATGGAATAAGTGTCAAATATTTATTAACATTTTGTATGCTTGATCGCATCATTATCCCTACAAAATATCTTTTCCTGTCCTTTTTTCCGTACTTCTGCTTAAAATCCCTTCCCGATTACTCATGATGAGAAGCAATCGACACCGGGAATACCGTCGCGTGTGAATGGATCATGCGCCTATAAGGAGCTCTTTTTATGTTTCATCTCGATACCTTATCGACGCTCGTTGCCGCAACACTCGTGTTGCTACTGGGTAGAAAACTCGTTCAAATCGTCCCTTTCCTCAAGAAATACACCATTCCTGAACCCGTTGCGGGCGGCCTGCTGGTCGCGCTGGCGCTGCTGGTATTAAAGAAAAGCATGGATATCGAAATCGATTTCGATATGAGCCTGAAAGATCCGCTGATGCTGGCTTTCTTTGCGACTATCGGCCTCAACGCCAACCTCGCCAGCCTGCGCTCCGGCGGCAAAGTGGTGGGGACGTTCCTGATTGTGGTGGTGGGACTGCTGCTGCTGCAAAACGCGCTCGGAATCGGCATGGCGAAGCTGCTGGGCCTCGACCCGCTGATGGGGCTGCTGGCCGGTTCGATTACCCTTTCCGGCGGCCACGGCACCGGCGCGGCGTGGAGTAAGTTGTTTGTTGAGCGCTATGGTTTTGCCAACGCCACCGAAGTGGCGATGGCTTGCGCAACCTTCGGTCTTGTCCTTGGCGGCCTGATCGGCGGACCGGTGGCGCGCTATCTGGTTAAACACTCTTCCTCCCCGGACGGTACGCCGGACGATCAGCTCGCGCCGACCGCGTTTGAAAAGCCGGATATGGGGCGCATGATCACCTCGTTGGTGCTGATTGAGAGCATCGCGCTGATCGCCATCTGTTTGACGGTAGGGAAGATCGTTGCGCAACTGCTGGCGGGAACCATATTTGAACTGCCCACCTTCGTTTGCGTATTGTTTATCGGCGTGATCCTGAGCAACAGCCTGTCGGCGCTGGGGCTGTACCGCGTGTTCGACCGCGCGGTGTCGGTGCTGGGTAACGTCAGCCTGTCGCTGTTCCTGGCGATGGCGCTGATGAGCCTGAAGCTGTGGGAGCTGGCTTCGCTGGCGCTGCCGATGATTATTATTCTGGCGGTTCAGGCAGTGGCCATGGCGCTGTATGCAGTGTTTGTGACCTACCGGATGATGGGCAAAAACTACGATGCCGCGGTGCTGGCCGCCGGCCACTGTGGTTTCGGCCTCGGCGCGACGCCGACGGCGATTGCCAATATGCAGGCGATTACCGACCGTTTCGGCCCGTCGCACATGGCGTTTCTGGTGGTGCCGATGGTGGGTGCGTTCTTTATTGATATCGTTAACGCGCTAGTGATTAAGCTCTATCTGCTGCTGCCGGTATTTGGCTGATTAAAACCCGGCGGCGCTGCGCTACGGGGTTGTGCGGTCTGCGGGCAGTAGCCCGGGTAAGGCGTTTACGCCGCAACCCCGGGATACCCCGGGTTTTATACATCGGCGCGGTTTCTCCCCGGCTCGCGCTGCGCTTAGCCGGACTACGGGGGGGCGGTCTGCGGGTTGTAGCCCGGCTAAGGCGTTTACGCCGTCAGCCGGGAATACCTCAACAATCTTACGCTTCGTCGTGTTCTTCCCACGCCAGCGCGCGTTTTACCGCTTTCTTCCAGCCGCTGTAGCGATAGTTACGCTCGGTGGTTTCAATTCCTGGACGGAACTCGCGCTCGATAACGGCTTTCTCCTGCAGCTCATCCAGATTCTGCCAGAAACCGACCGCCAGACCGGCCAGATAAGCTGCGCCCAAAGCGGTGACTTCACGGACTTCCGGGCGCTCCACGCGGGTGCCGAGAATATCCGACTGGAACTGCATCAGGAAGTTGTTGGCGACCGCGCCGCCGTCAACGCGCAGGGCGTGCAGACGGATCCCGGAGTCAGCCTGCATCGCTTCCAGTACGTCGCGGGTCTGATAGGCGATCGACTCTAGCGTGGCGCGAATAATATGGTTGGAGTTCACGCCGCGGGTCAGGCCAAAAATTGCGCCGCGGGCATAGGGATCCCAATACGGTGCGCCGAGGCCGGTAAAGGCCGGAACGACGTACACGCCGTTGGTATCCTTCACTTTGGTGGCGAAATATTCGGAATCGAACGCGTCGCTAATCAGCTTCATCTCATCGCGCAGCCACTGGATGGAAGCGCCCGCCATAAACACCGCGCCTTCCAGCGCATAGTTCACCTCACCGCGCGGGCCGCAGGCGATAGTCGTCAACAGGCCGTGCGTTGATGTCACCGCTTTCTCGCCGGTATTCATCAGCATAAAGCAGCCTGTACCGTAGGTGTTTTTCGCCATCCCCTCTTTAACGCACAGCTGGCCGAACAGCGCAGCCTGCTGGTCGCCGGCGATACCGGCGATCGGAATACGCGTCCCGCCTTTACCGCCGATGTTGGTCTGGCCGTACACTTCGGACGACTTGCGCACTTCCGGCAGCATGGCGCGCGGGATATCCAGCGCATCGAGCATTTTGTCGTCCCAGTCCAGCTCGTGGATATTAAACAGCATGGTACGCGAGGCGTTGGTGTAGTCGGTCACGTGAACGCGTCCCTGGGTCATTTTCCAGATAAGCCAGGTGTCTACGGTGCCGAACAGCAGCTCGCCGCGTTTAGCGCGTTCGCGCGCGCCTTCGACGTGGTCGAGGATCCACTTCACTTTGGTGCCGGAGAAGTACGGGTCAACCACCAGGCCGGTGGCCTTGCGGATGTAATCTTCCATGCCGTCGCGCTTGAGCTGCTCGCAGATCTCGGCGGTACGGCGGCACTGCCAGACGATAGCGTTATAAATCGGCTTGCCGGTTTCACGCTCCCAGACGATGGCGGTTTCACGCTGGTTGGTGATACCGATCGCCGCGATTTCATCGGAGCTGATATCGGCTTTTGCCAGCACTTCGACCAGCGTAGAGCTTTGCGATGCCCAGATCTCCATCGGGTCGTGTTCAACCCAGCCTGGGCGCGGATAAATTTGTTCGAATTCTCGCTGAGAGACGCTGACGATATTGGCATCGTGATCCATTACCACGGCGCGGGAGCTGGTGGTGCCCTGGTCGAGCGCTACGATATATTTTTTGTCGGTCATAGTATGAGTCCCGTAGTCAGATTACAGCGAAGCTTTGTGTTGCGTCGTAGAGGGAGATGCGGCTTCTTTCTCTTCAACAACGCAGGTGTCGCAAGGCAGGTGGCGGCCAATCAGCTTGCGGTAGCAGAATGCGCCCAGCGCAGCACCGACGATTGGCGCACACAGCGGCACCAGGAAATAAGGAATATCTTTGCCGCCGGTGAAGGCGACGTTGCCCCAGCCTGCCAGCCAGGCGAAGGCTTTCGGTCCGATATCACGCGCCGGGTTCATGGCGAAGCCGGTCAGCGGGCCCATGGATGCGCCAATGACGGCGATCAGCAGACCAATCAGCAGCGGCGCCAGCGGGCCACGCGGCACGCCGTTGCCATCGTCGGTCAGCGCCAGAATGACGCCCATCAGGATAGCGGTAATCACCATTTCTACCGCGAAGGCCTGCACAAAATTGATATGCGGGTTCGGGTAAGTAGAGAAAATGCCAGCCAGCTCGAGACTTTCGACGCTACCGCGCACCATATTGTGGGTATGTTCGAAATCGAAGAAAAGATTGTAATAAAGCCCGTAAACTAAAGCCGCAGCGCAAAAGGCGCCAGCGAATTGCGCAATGATAAAAGGAACAACTTTACGACCGTCAAAGCAGGCGAATAGCCACAGCGCGATGGTGACCGCTGGGTTAAGATGCGCACCGGAAACCCCTGCGGTCAGGTAAATCGCCATGGCGACGCCCAGACCCCAGATGATGCTGATTTCCCATTGACCGAAGCTGGCTCCCGCGACCTTAAGCGCAGCGACGCACCCAACGCCGAAAAAGATCAACAACCCGGTACCGAGGAACTCTGCGATGCACTGGCCTTTTAGTGTTGATGTTTGGCTCATAATCGAATCCTGAAGCGTAGTGATGATTATTGTAAGTGTGAAGGTCGCAGGCGACCATGCTGCCATGTAGGCATAGTGTTAATTTATCGTTAACGAACAAAAACGAGAAATATCGAAATTCAAATGTGTGTACCACGTCAAGAAAATGAGCGTTTTCGCGCCATAAACGCGTATTCGGCCGTTTGCGGGAGCGTTTCACCGCTCATTTTTTTACGTCTTGATTAACAATTACGAAAAAGTAACGGGTAAAAGCGGCGAACGGACCAGGTAAAGGCTGAAAAGTGTTGCAAACCGCAATCTACGCGGGTTGTCGCTGGACAGGGGAGGCGGGGCTTCATACAATCGACTACATCACCACTGTAGTGCGCTAATTTTCGTTAAGGCGTCAACGCGTATACGAAACGGACGGTTTCTATCAACGCCTTGCAAGTTCAGGAGAGGTATGACGATGTCATTAGAAGTGTTTGAGAAATTAGAATCTAAAGTTCAGCAGGCGATTGATACCATCACTCTGTTACAGATGGAAATCGAAGAGCTGAAAGAGAAGAACAACACGCTGGCGCAGGAAGTACAGAGCGCACAGCACAGCCGTGAAGAGCTTGAGCGTGAAAACGGTCAGCTGAAAGAACAGCAGCAGGGCTGGCAAGATCGTCTGCAGGCGCTGCTGGGCCGCATGGAAGAAGTCTGATGCTTCCTGCTCCCTCCCGTTCGGGAGGGGGCAAACTCTCCCCCGTTCTATATACTCGCAAGTTATAGCCAATCTTTTTTTATTCTTTAATCATCAGTCCGCTTTCTGGCACGCTTAATCCATCACAACACGACATAAAGAGAGCGGTGCGATGAATAAGTGGGGCGTAGGGTTAACTCTGTTGCTGGCATCCGCCAGCGTTCTGGCAAAAGACATTCAACTATTAAACGTTTCTTACGATCCGACGCGCGAGCTGTACGAACAGTACAATAAAGCCTTTAGCGCCCACTGGAAGCAAGAAACCGGCGACAACGTGGTGATTCGTCAATCCCACGGCGGCTCCGGCAAACAGGCGACCTCGGTGATCAACGGCATTGAAGCCGACGTGGTGACCCTTGCGCTGGCCTATGACGTCGATGCGATTGCCGAACGCGGCCGAATCGACAAAAACTGGCTGAAACGTCTGCCGGATAACTCTGCGCCGTATACCTCCACCATCGTGTTCCTCGTACGCAAAGGCAACCCGAAGCAGATTCACGACTGGAACGACCTGATTAAACCGGGCGTGTCGGTGATTACCCCGAACCCGAAAAGCTCCGGCGGCGCGCGCTGGAACTATCTGGCGGCATGGGGCTACGCCCTGCACCAGAACAATGGCGACCAGGCGAAGGCGCAAGAGTTCGTAAAAGCGCTGTTTAAGAACGTCGAAGTGCTGGATTCCGGCGCCCGGGGCGCGACTAACACCTTCGTAGAGCGCGGGATCGGCGATGTGCTGATTGCCTGGGAAAACGAAGCCCTGCTGGCGACCAACGAACTGGGTAAAGACAAATTTGAGATCGTGACCCCGAGCGAATCGATTCTCGCCGAGCCGACGGTTTCCGTGGTGGATAAAGTGGTCGACAAGAAGGGCACTCGCCAGGTGGCGGAAGCGTATCTGAAGTATCTCTACTCGCCGGAAGGCCAGGAGATTGCGGCGAAGAACTTCTATCGCCCGCGCGATCCTGAAATTGCGAAAAAATACGCGAATGAGTTCCCGAAACTGAAGCTGTTCACCATTGATGATGTGTTTGGCGGCTGGACGAAAGCGCAGAAAGAGCACTTCTCCAACGGCGGCACCTTCGACCAGATTAACCAGCGTTAAATAGCCTCTCCTTATCCCCGCTCGCGCTGCGCGTAGCGGGGCTACAACTCTTGTAGCCAGGGTAAGCCGCGACCCGGGGCAGAGTAGCCCGGTCAGGCGCGTTAAGCGCCGCCTCGGGCAAAACTCAATGCACCACCTCCCGTTTTCATTTAGTCATCAAACTGCGTTACTCTTCCGTTTCTGGCTGAGACAGGAAAATAGAATGCGAAGAGTACGATACCTTTTATTAGCGCTGCTGGTGGCGGTTGTGGCGGCGATGGCCGGCGGCTACTACTGGCTCCATTCCGGCAACCCTGACGCGTTGCGCAAAATTGTTCTGCAGCAGTGCGTCCCCAACCAACAGCAGAATCAGGATCCCGCACCCTGTGCGGAAGTGAACCTGAAGGGCGGCTATGTGCTGTTTAAAGACCGCAATGGCCCGCTGCAGTATCTGCTGATGCCGACCTACCGTATTAACGGCACCGAAAGCCCGCTGCTGCTCAATCCCCTGACGCCGAACTTCTTCTGGCAGGCCTGGCAGGGGCGCGAAATCATGAGCCAGCATCGTGGTTCCGCTGTATCGGATGACGCGGTCTCCTTGACCATCAACTCGCGCAGCGGACGCACGCAAAATCATTTCCATATCCATATCTCCTGCCTGCGTCCCGATGTCCGTACTCAGCTGGACAAGGAAGCGCCCGCTATCAGCAGTCGCTGGTTGCCGCTGCCCGGTGGACTACTGGGCCACGAATATCTGGCGCGCCGGGTCACCGAAACGGAGCTGGCGCAGCGCAGCCCGTTCCTGATGCTGGCCGAAGAGGTACCGGAAGCACGTGAACATATGGGCCGTTTTGCGCTGGCGATGGCGAAGCAGAGCGATGGTTCGCTGGTGCTGCTGGCGACCGAGCGTAACCTGTTGACGCTGAATCGCGCATCGGCGGAAGAGATTCAGGACCATAGCTGCGCCATTCTGGAATCCCGTTAATTTTCTTTACGTTCCCGCCATTTATTATCTCCTTGATTCTTATCCCGGTTTAACGCCGGGGTAGGATCGGGTGCATAAAAATATGTGAAACCGATCAAAAGATATAAAGGTATACCTTTATATCTTTTTGAGTGTGGTTACACTCTCTTCATCGCCTCCATAAATTTCTGGCGGCGGCTTATATATAAAAACGTTTTTATTTCATGTAGTGACATCATTAATTGCTCACCCTATTTGCGCTGTTAAGCGTAAAGGAATATCAACATGAAACTTTCTATTGTGGAAAAGATCGGCTTCGGCGCAGGAGACATGGCGATAAACGTTGTGATTATCGCCATGCAGCTGCTGCTCGCCTATTTCTATACCGATATCTATGGCCTGAGCGCCGCTGATGTTGGCGTACTGTTCGTGGTTGTACGGATGATCGATGCGATTATCGATCCCGCCATGGGGGTTCTTACCGATAAGCTGAATACGCGCTGGGGACGTTATCGCCCGTGGCTGTTGTGGTTTGCAATCCCTTTTGGCTTCGCCGTTTATTTGATGTTTATCACGCCTGATATGGCCTATATGGCCAAACTGGCATGGGCCTACGGCACCTATATTCTGATGACTCTGGTCTATACCGCCATAACCATTCCTTATATTTCGATGATTGGCGTAATCACCAGCGACCCTGTCGAACGCTTAAGCGCAAACGGCTATCGCTTTGTGATGACTAAGATTGCCGCTTTTCTGGTAACTATCGTTGTGCCGATGCTCGCCGTCTGGCTGGGGCAGGGCAACAAGGCGCTGGGCTATCAGTTTTCAATGGGGCTGATGGGCGCGATGGGCGCCGTGCTGTTTATCTTCTGTTTTCTCACCACGCGTGAACGCAGCGAGCCGGAAATTACCTCGCTCTCGGTGGGGAAGCAGTTTAAGTATCTGTTACGTAACGATCAGTGGATTATTCTCGGCGTTGTTATTTTACTGCTGATGTGCGGCTATGTTATTCGTGGTTCCGTCGCGGCTTATTATGCTAAGTATTATCTGAACGGTGGCGATAGCCTGATTTCACCCTTCCTGACCACCGGCGTCATCGCTTCTATTTTGGCGATGATCGCCACCACATGGATAACCAAGTTCTGGGATAAAATTAAGATGTTCCGCTACACCCAGATTATTACTTTTATCCTGAGCGCGCTGATGTATTTCTCCGTCGGGCGTGAAAACCTTGTCCTGGCGTTTGCGTTCTATTTTCTTATTAATTTCTTCTGCGATATGCAAATGCCGGTGTTCTGGTCCTCTATCGCTGAAGCGGTAGATTACGGAGAAAAGAAAACCGGGCTGCGCGTTTCCGGACTCGCGTTTGGCGGCATCCTCTTCTTCCAGAAGTTTGGTATGGGCATTGCGGGAGGCATTCTTGGATTTCTGCTGAGCCACTTCGGCTATCAGGCCGATGTTGAACAGAGCGCACGTTCTCTCACCGGCATTGCGCTGATGATGACGCTCATTCCTGCCCTGTTCCACCTTGCGGTGGGGCTGCTTATGAAAAAATATCTGATTAATAACGAATATTACCGTGATATTCAGCTCGCCCTCGCGCAGAAAAAGGCATAAGGAGGCGCAAATGGACACCATCAATAAAGTTTGGGTTATCGGTGACGCCTCCGTTGACCTGGTGCCGGAAAAACAAAATAGCTACCTGAAATGTCCCGGTGGAGCATCGGCCAACGTGGGAGTGTGCGTGGCCAGGCTGGGCGGAGAATGCGGTTTTATCGGCTGTCTTGGCGACGATGATGCCGGGCGTTTTCTGCGCCAGGTATTCCAGGACAATGGCGTAGATGTCTCATTTCTTAGGCTGGACGCGAGCCTGACCAGCGCGGTGCTGATCGTCAATCTGACGGCTGACGGCGAGCGCAGCTTTACCTATCTGGTGCATCCAGGAGCCGACACCTACGTTTCGCCGCAGGATCTGCCGCCGTTCAGGAAACACGAATGGTTTTACTTTAGTTCGATAGGCCTCACCGACAGCCCCGCCCGCGAGGCGTGCCTTGAGGGGGCGAGACGTATGCGTGAGGCCGGCGGCTACGTTCTTTTTGACGTCAACTTACGCAGCAAGATGTGGCGCGATGCTACGGAGATCCCTGATCTGATCGCCCGATCTGCCGCGCTTGCCTCTATCTGCAAAGTCTCAGTAGATGAGCTTTGTCAGCTGAGCGGCGCCAGCCGCTGGCAGGATGCGCGTTATTACCTGCGCGATCTGGGCTGTGAGACCACCATTATTTCTCTGGGTGCCGATGGCGCGCTGCTCATTACCGCCGAGGGGGAGTTCCTTTTTCCTGCTCCGCGCGTTGACGTCGTCGATACCACCGGAGCAGGCGATGCCTTTGTTGGCGGCCTGCTGTTCACGCTTTCCCGTGCAAACGGCTGGTCTCATGCCCTGCTGGCGGAGGCTATCGGTAATGCCAACGCCTGTGGTGCGATGGCGGTGACGGCAAAAGGTGCGATGACGGCCCTGCCGTTTCCCGACCAGCTAAACACTTTTCTGGCCAGCCATTCGCTGGCACAAGCTATGACCATGAAATAAGGAGTCATCATGCACGTTGATCAAAACAAAATACTGGGATGCCTGGTTGGCGCCGCCGCCGCGGACGCGATGGGAGCGGCAACGGAAGTTCGGACTCAGCAGCAAATTAAGGACTATTTTGGCGGCTGGGTGACAACCTTTCAAAAACCGCCGGCGGATACGTTTGGCCGCTGCAATGAAGCGGGCATGTGCACCGATGATTTTATTCAGGCTAAGTACATTATGGACGCGCTGCTGTGCCATCAGCGCCAGGTCAGCGACGAAGCGATGCGCGAGGCGTTCCAGCAGTGGCTGGATTATCCTTACTACGCCAACTTTACCGGTCCGACGACGCGCGCGGCGATGAAAGCGATCTTCAATGACAACCGCGCCTCTTTGCAGGGCGAGCTGGAAGGTGAAAAACAGTCGGTACAGATTATTAATAAAGGAAACGCGGAAGCCACGAACGGCGCGGCGATGAAGATTTGGCCAGCGGCGGTGCTGCACCCCGGCAATATCGACGCGGCAATTGAATGTGCGCTGCAGATTTGCCGCTTTACGCACAACAATGTGCTGGCGATGTCCGGCGCGGCGGCGATGGCCGCGGCAACCAGCGAGGCGTTAAGATCGCAGACCAATGCAGACAGCATTATTGCCGCCGGTGTTTACGGCGCTCAAAAGGGCTATCTGCTGGCGCAGGAGCAAGGAGCGATGATGGTTGCAGGCCCTTCCGTTGCCCGGCGCATTGAGCTGGCGGTGGAGATCGGTAAACGTCATCGCCATTGGGAAACCGCGGTAGTGGAAATCGCCGATATTATTGGTTCCGGGCTGCACGTAAGTGAAGCAGTGCCTGCGGCCTTCGGTCTGTTCGCGTGTTGTCCGAATTCTGCCGTAGATGCTATTATCTCCGGCGTTAATATCGGCAATGATACTGATACTGTCGCCACCATGGTTGGGGCGATCTCCGGCGCATTTCATGGTGCGGATGCTTTCCCCGCCGATTATTTAACGACCGTGGATCGTATGAATCATTTCGATTTGGCAGAACTGGCCAGGCAAATCGCAGGGTAGCGAATTCACCCTGCCGGGGACGGTGAAACGTCCCCTGCTGGCGAAGACGTGAGGTGCGCAGTTTGCAGGTTGATAAAACGAGCTTTACTCCGCTTTATAAGCAACTATTTTTTATCATCTGTCAGCAGATCCAAAACGGGTCTTTGCCTTTAGGCAGCCAGCTGCCGACGCAAAAAGAGGTCGCCAGAGCCTACAACGTCTCGTTGATTGTGGTGAAGCAGGCCTGGAGCGAATTAATCAATGCCGGCATTATTTCGTCCCAGCGCGGAAGCGGCTCGGTAGTATGTTCCGTGCCGGAAGGCGTGAGCTATGGCCATACGTTTCGCGGAATTACCAGCGATCTTCAGGATGCCAGCGTCGAGATTGAGAACCGTATTCTGGAAATCGCTCCGCGCCGCGCGCGCGATGCTCAGGCAGATGGCTTGAGCCTTCCTGCCCATCATCATTATCTTTATATCTCGCGTATTCGTTGCCTGAATAACCGCCCGTTCAACCATGAAAAAATATATCTCGATCTTAGCTTCTTTCCCGGCCTGGAATTGACCCCGTGGTCGCTGGAACATACGTCGCTTTATTCGTTATTAAACGTTACAAGCGACTCGGCGATTGAAAAAGTTGAGGCGATTTTACCTTCCCCCGAGTTATGTGAAAAACTGCAGATTGCTGAGAATAAACCGCTGCTATCCGTCGCCAGACAGACGTTTCAGGCCGGACACGATAGTCCTTTTGAATATTGCCGTTATTACGTGCTGTCTGAATACTTTGGTGAGATCCATTATCACTAAACTGCCTGTATCCATCCCGTAATAACCCCACCATATCTGGCGTTTACCTGTCTTATTGTCCGTCGTATTCTTGCTGAAAAAAACGACAGGAGACAGGTATGTCGCTCTGGTTTTCCCACCCTCTGTTCCTTCCCTCTATCATCGTCGGCATCACTATTCTCCTCTGGGCGACCTCGCTACTGCCGGAGTTTATGACCGCGCTGCTGTTTTTTGCCGCGGCGATGATCGCCAAAATCGCGCCGCCGGAGGTGATTTTCGGCGGCTTTGCCTCATCGGCGTTCTGGCTGGTGTTCAGCGGCTTTGTGCTGGGGATCGCTATACGCAAAACCGGGCTGGCGGACAGGGGGGCCCGGTCGCTCTCGTCGCGGCTAACCGACTCCTGGCCGCTGATGGTCGGCAGCGTGGTGCTGCTCAGCTATGCGCTGGCGTTTGTGATGCCGTCCAATATGGGACGTATCGCGCTGCTGATGCCGATTGTGGCGGCAATGGCCAGGCGTGCCGGTATCGAAGAGGGGACGCGCCCGTGGTTTGGCCTGGCGCTGGCGGTGGGGTTCGGGACCTTCCAGCTGTCTGCCACCATCCTGCCCGCTAACGTCCCGAATCTGGTGATGAGCGGCGCGGCGGAGGGGTCATTCGGCATCCACCTGAATTACCTGCCCTATTTACTGCTGCATACGCCGGTACTCGGCTGGCTCAAAGGGGCTGTGCTGATCGCCTTGATATGCTGGCTGTTTCCCGGAAAACCGCACCCGCCGCGCGACATGACGCCGCTGCCGCCGATGAGCCGCGATGAGAAGCGCCTGGCGTGGCTGCTGGTGGTGGTGCTGACGCTCTGGGTGACGGAGAGCTGGCACGGCGTGGGGCCGGCCTGGACAGGGCTGGCGGCGGCGGTGATAACGCTGCTGCCGCGGGTCGGTTTTATCAGCGGCGAGGAGTTTTCCAGCGGCGTGAATATCCGCACCTGTATTTACGTCGCCGGAATTTTGGGACTGGCGATCACCGTGACGCAAACCGGTATCGGCGGCGTGGTGGGGAATGCCCTGCTGCAGATTATGCCGCTGGATAAAGAGAGTCCGTTCACCAGCTTTCTCGCATTGACCGGCATTACCAGCGCGCTGAACTTTATCATGACCGCTAACGGCGTACCGGCGCTGTATACCACCTTCGCGCAGAGCTTCTCCGATGCCACCGGCTTCCCGCTGCTGAGCGTGATTATGATTCAGGTGCTGGGGTACTCCACGCCGCTGCTGCCGTATCAGGCGTCACCGATTGTCGTGGCGATGGGGCTAGGGAAAGTGCCTGCGCGGGCGGGAATGCTGCTGTGTATCGCGCTAGCGGCGGTGAGCTATTTGATTCTGCTGCCGCTGGACTATCTGTGGTATCAGGCGCTGGGGAAACTGTAGCGGTGTAAAAAACCCGGCTTGCGCTGCGCTGAGCCGGGCTACAAATATTGCAGATTTCTGGTCAGTAGCCCCGGTTGCGAAGCGCGACCGGGATAGCCTTTAAAGCGAATTACGCTTTTTTCGCGGCTTCTGCTGCTTTAACGATCACCGCGAAAGCGTCAGCTTTCAGGGATGCGCCGCCAACCAGCGCGCCGTCGATGTCCGGCTGGGTAAACAGCTCTGCTGCGTTGCCCGCGTTAACGGAACCGCCGTACTGGATGATCACTTGTTCAGCCACTTTCGCATCGGCTTTCGCGATGTGGTCGCGAATAAATTTGTGTACTGCCTGAGCCTGAGCCGGGGTAGCGGATTTGCCGGTACCGATCGCCCATACGGGTTCGTAAGCGATAACCACGCCTTCGAAGGCCGCCGCGCCCTGAGTTTTCAGAACGGCGTCGATTTGACGGGCGCACACTTCTTCCGTTTTGCCCGCTTCGTTTTCCGCTTCGGTTTCACCGATGCACAGAACCGGGATCAGACCCTGCTCTTTCAGTACCGCGAATTTTTTAGCGATGAGCTCGTCGGACTCTTTATGGTAGGTACGACGCTCGGAGTGGCCGATGATGATGTACTGAGCGCCGATGTCTTTCAGCATTTCAGCAGAGGTTTCGCCGGTGAATGCGCCGGACAGGTTCAGGTCAACGTTCTGCGCGCCCAGGTGAATGTGGCTGCCGGCAGCGGCTTGTTTCGCCAGGTCGATGTACATTTCAGGCGGAGCAATTGCAACTGCACAGCCGGTCACGCCAGCCAGTTCGGTACGCAGGTTCGCGACCAGTTCGTTTACCATGTGGCGGCTGCCGTTCAGTTTCCAGTTACCCATCACTAAAGGATGTCGCATTTTTATTCTCCACGCTTCAAAGCGAATTAAGGAATATAGCCGCCCCCGAGGGCAGCATGGTCTGTGAAACAGTATAGAGATTCATCACTGGAAAGGCTTTGCTTTTTGTCATTTATTGTTGTTTTCCAGCGTTTCAGATAGCGCCAGCTTAATCGGTTCAACAGCGAAGGTCAGCCCCTTTTCGCCGTTGTCCGCCACCACATAGCGTACCGCGCCTTCGGTTTCGCTGAAGTAACGTTTACCTTTTCCGGCGGTCAGCAATTTTTGCAATTTTTGCTGGCTTTGCGTCTGGCTCAGGGTGGGCACAAAAGCGCGCATCACGGCGCTCATATACTCCTGAGCCCTGGCTTTCGCCGCTTTCTGCTGCGGCCCCTGAATCGGTAGCCAGGTTATTTGCATCGATTTAATTTTGAGGGTTCCACGTTCAAGCGCGGTCGACGCGTAGAGGTTCTCATTGATCTTGGTGGCGGCGCGGGTCAGGTTCGCCTGGTCTTTGCTGGCGGCGACGGCGCGAAATTCATTGAGCGTTAGCTTCGGGTTATCGCGATTGAATTTTTCCCGAAACTCGCTGATGGAAATATCAAAGACCGGCGCGCCGGAGAGAAGATAGGGTGCCGTAGCACCGGCGTCTGACTCGGCGGACAACGCCTTTTGGCCAACGGATAACGCCGCCAGCCCAATCAAACATAAGGTTGCCCACTTCTTCATGCCCATCTTCCCTTTTTTTATCTGCTGACGATTAAAACGAGAACCGTCACGCTTGTCAAAAAGTCACGCCTTCAGGGTAAACTACGTCGGTGATGATGATAAGGAATAAAATATGACCCTACAGCAGTGGCTATTCTCAATTAAAGGGCGGATTGGACGTCGCGACTTCTGGATCTGGATCGCTATCTGGATAATGACCATGAGCGCGCTGTTCACGCTGGCTGGCAGTAATCTTCTTAATTTACAGACGGCGGCTTTTATTCTGGTGTGCTTGCTGTGGCCGACGGCGGCGGTGACCATTAAACGCCTGCACGATCGGGGTAAATCCGGTCTCTGGGCGCTGCTAATGATTCTGGCGTGGATGCTGCTGGCGGGCAACTGGTCAATGCTGCCTGGGGTCTGGCAGTGGGGCGTCGGGCGGTTTATACCGACGCTGATTATCGTCATGATGCTGATCGACCTGGGCGCGTTTGTCGGCACCCAGGGCGCGAATAAGTTTGGTAAAGAGACGCTGGACGTACGCTGGAAAGCGGAATCCTGATTACCAATAGTGTTCGGCTGTCATATGACCCGGTCGGCGACGCAGGTGCTTGCTCATCTGCCGGGTCTCTTTCAGTAGCTGCTGGGTGTCGCGCACCATCTGCGGGTTACCGCACAGCATAACGTGGCTGCTCTCGGCGTTCATCGGCAGGCCGACGGCCTCTTCCAGCGCGCCGGTCTCAATCAGGAACGGGATGCGCCCCGTGAGCATGCCCGGCGCGGTTTCCCGACTGACGACTGACTGGATGCGCAGCTTGCCCGCATAGCGCGCTTCCAGCGCCTGCATCTGCGGCAGATAGCTGAGATCGGCGGCATAACGCGCGGCGTGCACCAGTACCAGGTTTTTAAAACGATCCAGGTCTTTCCCTTCTTCGAGAATCGACAGGTACGGGCCAATGGCTGTGCCGGTGGCGAGCATCCATAGCGTGTCGCAATCCGGTACCTCTTCCAGGACAAAGAAACCAGCGGCTTCGCTGACAATCTGCACTTCGTCGCCCGGCTTCAGTGCCGCCAGCCGCGGGCTGAGCTTGCCCTCCGGAACCGTCACCAGGTAGAACTCAAGATCGGGATTACCGGGGGCGTTGACGTAGGAATAGGCGCGCTGCACGCGTTCACCGTCAATGTCCAGGCCTAGCTTGGCAAACTGACCTGCGGTAAACGGCGCAACCGGTGCGTGAACGGTGAGGCTAAACAGTGCATCAGTCCAGTTTTGTACTTTTACCACTTTACCTGTAACCCAGTTGGCCATAGCGTCTCTCCTCTCAATCCTGTTAGCGTATCTTCACCGCGACGAGAGCAGATTTCCAGCCCGAAAAGGCTGGAAAGCTCTATTGATCAAATGTTTTACAGGATGTGCAGCTGGATATCCGGATCTTTGCGATCGAGATAATGAATCGACTGAATACGGCGAATTGTGCGGGATTTGCCGCGGATCAGCAGAGTTTCGGTGGTGGCCATATTGCCTTTACGGGTGATACCGTCCAGCAGATCGCCTTTGGTGATGCCGGTCGCTGAGAAAACGACGTTGTCGCTGCGCGCCATATCGTCCAGGCGCAGCACTTTGCCTGCTTCAATGCCCATTGCTTTGCAGCGTTCCAGCTCGTTTTCGCCGATGCGGCGGTTCTCTTCGCTGTCGCCCTTCACGTGGTGACGCGCCAGCAGACGGCCGTTCATATCGCCGTCCAGCGCGCGGATCACCGCTGCGGAAACGACGCCCTCCGGCGCGCCGCCGATACCGTACATAACGTCAACTTCGCTGTCCGGCATACAGGTCAGAATAGAGGCGGCAACGTCGCCGTCGGGGATAGCAAACACGCGCACGCCCAGCTTTTGCAGCTCAACAATGACCTTATCATGGCGCGGCTTGGCTAAGATGGTGACCGTTAATTCGCTCAGCGGCTTATTCAGCGCGCGGGCGATATTATGCAGGTTCTCCGCCAGCGGCAGGTTCATATCGATGGTGCCTTTCGCCCCTGGGCCGACGATCAGCTTTTCCATGTACATATCCGGCGCGTTCAGGAAGCAGCCCTTATCGCCTACCGCCATGACCGCCAGCGCGTTCGCCTGGCCCATCGCCGTCATGCGGGTGCCTTCGATGGGATCGACAGCGATATCTACCGCATCGCCGTGGCCGGTACCGACGCGCTCGCCGATGTACAGCATCGGCGCTTCGTCGATTTCGCCTTCGCCAATCACGATGGTGCCGTCGATGTTGATCAGGTTGAGCATAATACGCATGGCGTTGACGGCGGCGCCGTCGGCGGTGTTTTTATCACCACGGCCTAACCACTTGTAGCCTGCCAGTGCGGCGGCTTCGGTGACGCGCGAAAATTCGATGGCCAGTTCTCGTTTCATAATCCACTCATCTGAATAAAAATTATGCGCAGCGTGGCGAGATGACGTTCGCGCTACGCGTTGGAATAGCGTTCGGTTTCCGGCATCCAGCGCTCAATCAGGGCCTGGGCCTGCTGGGGATAGCGTTCGTGAATATGGCGGGCGATGCGCTGAACTTCCGGGATCATGGCCTGATCGCGCAATAAGTCCGCAACTTTAAATTCAGCATTGCCGGTCTGACGGGTGCCAAGCAGCTCGCCGGGACCGCGAATTTCCAGGTCTTTTTGGGCGATGACGAAACCGTCGTTGCTATCGCGCAGAACCTGCAGGCGCTTCTGGGCGGTTTTTGAAAGCGGCGATTTGTAGAGTAGCACGCAGTGGGAAGCTACCGCGCCGCGCCCGACGCGGCCTCTGAGCTGGTGCAGTTGAGCCAGGCCCAGACGCTCCGGGTTTTCGATGATCATCAGACTGGAGTTGGGCACGTCCACACCGACTTCAATCACCGTGGTGGCGACCAGCAGATGCAGCTCGCCCTGCTTGAATGCGCTCATCACCGCCTGCTTCTCGGCGGACTTCATGCGCCCGTGCACCAGGCCGATATTCAGCTCCGGCAGCGCGAGCTTCAGCTCTTCCCAGGTGGCTTCCGCCGCCTGGGCTTCCAGCAGATCCGACTCTTCAATCAGCGTACAGACCCAGTAGGCCTGACGACCTTCGTGGGTGCAGGCGTTGCGCACGCGGTCAATAATATCGCTGCGGCGGGTATCCGGAATAGCCACCGTAGTGACCGGCGTACGGCCCGGCGGCAGTTCATCGATGACCGAGGTGTCGAGATCGGCATAAGCGGTCATCGCCAGGGTTCGTGGAATCGGCGTGGCGGTCATAATCAGCTGGTGCGGGTGAAAACCCTGCTGTTGGCCTTTTTCCCACAGCGCCAGCCGCTGATGGACGCCAAAACGGTGCTGTTCGTCGATAATCACCAACGCGAGGCCGTTAAACTGGACCTGCTCCTGAAAGATGGCGTGGGTCCCGACAATCATCTGCACCTGTCCGCTGGCGATAGCCTCCTGCTGCGCCAGGCGCGCTTTGCCTTTTTGTTTGCCCGCCAGCCAGCCAACCTCAACGCCCAGCGGTTCGAACCAGTTGCGGAAATTATTGGCGTGCTGTTCAGCCAGCAGCTCGGTCGGTGCCATCAGCGCCACCTGTTTGCCGTGGGCGATGGCGCGCAGGGCGGCAAGCGCGGCAACCAGGGTTTTACCGGAACCCACGTCACCCTGCACCAGACGCATCATCGGCACGTCCAGCGCCATATCGCGCTCGATTTCAGCCGTCACGCGCGCTTGCGCGCCGGTCGGCGTAAAGGGGAGGGAGGCCAGCAGCTTGTCTTTTAACGTGTCGTTAGCGCTAAGCGCGAGGGCGTGATAGCGCTGGGCGCCTGCCCGCAGCGCCAGCATGCTGAGGTTATGCGCCAGCAGCTCTTCCAGAATTAAGCGCCGCTGGGCTGGATGTTTACCGCTTTCCAGCTCGCCAAGCTGTAACGTGGGCGGCGGGCGATGCAGGGTGCGTAAGGCGTCCGGCAGGCTCATCATCCCCTGGGCCAACTCCGGCGGCAGCAGCTCGGCGATAGCGCAGGTTTCAAGCAGCTCAAGCGCCTGGTCAGTGAGCTTGCGCAGCGTAGCCTGCTTGATGCCTTCGGTGGTGGGATAAACCGGGGTCAGCGTTTCCTGTAAATCAGGCGTACTCATGTCGCCCTGAACCCGATATTCCGGGTGGATCATCTCCGCTCCGTGCTTACCGCGCTTCGCTTCGCCGTAGGCCAGTACGCGGCGCCCGGTTGCCAGGCTGTTTTTCATCGCCGCGCTGAAGTTAAAAAAGCGCATGGTGAGGATGCCGGAACCGTCGCTTATCTGGCAGGTCATCATCCGGCGGCCGCCGAAAGTGATATTGCAGTTGAGAACTTCGCCTTCAACGGTGGCGTAAACGCCGGGCAGCAGTTCGCCGATTTGATACAGATGGGTGCGGTCTTCGTAGCGTAGCGGCAGGTGCAGGAGCAGATCCTGTACCGTATGCAGGCCAATCTTTGCCAGTTTACTACTCTGGGCCGCGCCAACGCCCGTCAGGGAGTTGAGCGGCACCGCATCCAGCAGACGGCCCTGCATGATTACTTCGCCGCCTGCATGGTGGCCCACCACGCGGCATCGGCTTCGACTTCACCCTGCTCGTTGATGTGGGGGTAGGGGAGACCTTTGCGTTTTGCGACCCTCGCCAGCACCGGATAGCCGCCCTCAAACAGCAGGCGCTGCTGGTCTTCTTCCGGCAGCATGCTGTTCTCGCGCTGGTACATGCCGGCGTTCTGCCGCTGGCGCTGGGCTTCATAGAGGATAAGCGCTGAGGCGACGGAAACGTTCAGCGACTGCACCATGCCAATCATTGGAATGATGATGTCCTGGTCCGCCAGGTCTAACGCTTCCTGCGTAATGCCGGTTTTCTCCTGCCCCATCAGGATACAGGTAGGGCGGGTATAGTCGATTTCACGGAAATCAACGGCTTTATCAGAGAGATGGGTCGCCAGGATCTGCATTCCCTGGCCTTTTAAATGCGTGACGGCCTCGCCAATAGTACGGTGGGTTTTAACCTGCACCCAGCTATTGCTGCCGGCCGCCGCAGAGGCCATGGTACGCATACGGCTGCCCGGCCAGATGGCGTGCACTTCATGCACGCCAACGGCGTCAGCCGTACGAATGACCGCAGAGACGTTATGAGGTTTGTGGACCTGCTCCATGCAGACCGTCAGGTCAGGCTGACGCCTGGCGAGCATCTCGCAGATACGCGCATAACGCTGTAAATTCATTACACTTCATCCTTCGAATGACTCTTTAATCGCCGCGGATTACTCGGCCCATCCCTGGGCCTCGCCCCTTGCGGGGCTGCTGTAAGCAGCGTTCAAATCCGCTCCCGGCAGATTTGTCATTCGCTTGCCGCCTTGATGCAATTCGAATGATTTTGTGTCAGAGCTAGTTTCGGTTACGGGTGACTTTTATCACATCCGGCATGACGCGAATTTTGCGCATAATATTCGCCAGATGCACGCGGTCGCGCGCGGTGAGGCGAATAAAGGCGCTGTAAACGCGGCCATCTTTCTCTTCCGTATTCAGGCTTTGGATATTGGAAGAGGCGGTGTTGATCGCGGCGGTAAGATTCGCCAGGGCACCCTGATGGTTGAACATGTCCACCTTGATTTCGGTGATAAATTCCTGCGCCGTCTCTTTGTCCCACTCGACCGCCATAAATTTCTCCGGCTCTTTCTGATAGCCGCGAATGTTACGACAGGACTCATGGTGGATGACCAGGCCTTTGCCCGGACTAACGTGCGCAATAATCGGGTCGCCGGGGATCGGACGGCAGCATTTGGCAAAGGTGATCAGCACGCCATCCGCGCCTTTAATCGGCAGATGGTTATGGCCGACAGGCGCCGGCTGTACAGGCACGGCGGTAGTTTCACCCTGCTGTAGGTTTTTGGCCACCACGACGCTCATGGCGTTGCCGAGGCCGATTTCGGCCAGCAGATCGTCAAGCGTGGTCAGCTTCATGCGCTCAATTTCACGCTGAATATTCTCTGGCGGAATCTCCGCCAGCTTACGGCTACCGCCGAGGGCGTGGTTGAGCAGGCGGCGTCCGAGGCTAACGGAATCGTCGCGCTTGAGGTTTTTCAGCAGCTGGCGAATTTTGGCGCGCGCTTTCGAGCTGACGACAAAGTTCAGCCACGCGGCGTTCGGGCGTGCGCCCGGCGCGGTGATGATTTCCACCGTTTGGCCGCTGGAGAGCGACTGCGATAGCGGATAGGGCTGGCGGTCGACGCGCGCGCCGACGCAGGCATGGCCGATATCGGTATGCACCGCGTAGGCGAAGTCCACCGGCGTCGCGCCAGCGGGCAGTTCGACAATGCGCCCTTCCGGGGTGAAAACGTAAATCTCATCCGGGAACAGATCGGATTTCACGCTCTCAATGAATTCAAATGAACTACCGGCGCTCTGCTGAAGCTCCAGCAGGCTCTGCATCCAGCGCTGGGCGCGGATTTGCGCCGTGGTGCTGCTCTCGCCGCCGTGCTCTTTATAAGCCCAGTGCGCCGCAACCCCCATTTCCGCCATCTGGTCCATGTCTTCGGTACGAATTTGTACCTCAACCGGGACGCCGTGCGGGCCGATCATCGAGGTGTGCAAAGATTGATAGCCGTTCGCCTTTGGAATGGCAATGTAGTCTTTGACGCGACCCGGACGCGGCTTGTAAAGGCTGTGCATCTGGCCTAGCACGCGATAGCAGGTGTCAGAATCATGGACAATCACGCGGAAGGCGTAGATATCCATAATCGAGTGAAAACGCTGCTCTTTGAGCACCATCTTGCAGTAGATGGAGTACAAATGCTTTTCACGGCCGCTTACGCGACAGGGAATTCCCGCTTCCTGCAGGCGCCCTTCGATTTCGGAGAGGATCTTTTGAATCATCTCTTTACGGTTACCGCGCGCCGCTTTGACCACCTCTTTAATGACGCGGTAGCGGTTAGGATACAGCGCCTCAAAGCCCAGCTCTTCGAGCTCGGTTTTGATGTGATGAATACCTAAACGGTGCGCCAGAGGGCTGTAGATTTCCAGCGTTTCGCGGGCGATGCGGCGACGCTTATCCGGGCGCAATGAGCCCAGCGTACGCATGTTATGGGTGCGGTCAGCAAGCTTGATAAGGATGACGCGGATATCCTGCACCATCGCCATAATCATTTTGCGAAAGTTTTCGGCCTGGGCCTCTTTTTTGTCGCGAAACTTAAGCTTATCAAGTTTTGATACCCCCTCTACCAGTTCAGCAACGCTTTTACCAAAAAGCTGTTCCATGTCCTGGTAGGTGGCGGGGGTATCTTCTATCACGTCGTGCAGCAGAGCGGCCATCAGCGTTTCGTGGTCGAGTTTCATCTCGGCCAGGATACAGGCTACCGCTACCGGGTGCGTGATATAGGGTTCACCGCTTGAACGTGTCTGGCCCTCGTGAGCGTCACGTGCAACGAGATAAGCCTGCCGAAGACGTTTAATTTGCTCTTCGGGCAGGTAGTTTTGAATCAGCTGATTCAGGCTTTCAAACAGATACAAGGGCGACCCGCAGTGTGATTAACGACGACCTTCAGCAATAGCGGTAACGGCTTGTAATTCAGCGGCTTCCTGCTCTTGCTGTTCCTGGCGCTCACGAACGTCGAGGATCTTATTGTTGATCAAACCCTCTTCGATTTCGCGCAGTGCGATAACGGTAGTTTTATCGTTTTCTTCCGGTACCAGCGGATCCTTTCCGCCTACCTGCATCTGACGAGCGCGACGCGCGGCGACCAGCACCAGGTCAAAACGGTTACCAATTTTCTCTACAGCGTCCTGAACAGTTACGCGTGCCATACTTAAAATGCTCCACAGGTGAAGAAATGACTGGGCATAATACTGAATGTGGGTTCAGTCTGCCAACAGTTTGGTGATTAAAGCGCCATGTCGCTGCTTTTGGCGGCTCATGCGCAGACGTTCGGCGCGAATAATAATTTTCAGATCGCTCAGCGCGGTATCAAAATCATCATTCACAATCAGGTAATCATATTCCGCGTAATGGCTCATTTCTGCAACTGCCTGCGCCATACGTTTCGCGATAACCTCTTCGCTATCCTGACCGCGGCCGCGCAGGCGACGATCAAGCTCATCTTTTGACGGCGGCAGAATAAAAATACTGCGCGCGCCGGGCATTCTGTTGCGGATTTGCTGCGCGCCCTGCCAGTCGATATCAAGGAAGACGTCGACGCCGGTCGCCAGTACCTGCTCGATAGCTTCGCGCGAGGTGCCGTAATAGTTGCCAAAGACTTCTGCATGTTCAAGAAAAGCGTCTCTGCCAATCATCGTTCTGAATTCGTCGTGATTCACAAAGAAATAGTGTTCACCGTGCACTTCACCCGGGCGCGGAGCGCGTGTGGTATGCGAAACAGAAACCTGAGAGTCGTACAACGGTTGGGTTTTTAATAAAGCCTGAATCAGGCTGGATTTACCCGCGCCGCTAGGGGCGGAAACAATATAAAGCGTGCCTTGAGCCATGAGTGTCTTTTGTATGTGATGGTCGAAATAGAGCTTACATACGAGCCTATTATACACGGCGGCGCAGCGTGACGCAGTCCCTGTCACACTTTTTGCGTTCTTTCTTTCATTTTGCTTGCTGTTTTCCTGATTTCTCCGTGCGTTGCAGAAACAACGCAGAAAAGCCGGAAGCATGCTCGCAGCGTTAAAAATCCCCTCTCGCCGATGAAAATAAGCCTGCGGCACAATCCCCGGTGAGAAAACAGGAGGGCATCGCGATGCAAAAAGGAGTCTGGGCGCTGGTGCTGTGGATGCTGGTGGGATACGGGCAGGCAGCCTGCCCCGCGTGGCCGCAGGCCAGGGCTGAACAGGAAATCGAACGTCTTGGTCAGCGGATAACTGAATGGAATAACGCCTACTGGCAGCAGGGGAGCAGTACGGTAAGCGATGAAGTCTATGACCAGCTTGCGGCGCGGCTGGCATACTGGCAGCGCTGCTTCGCCAGCGAGACCCCCGCTCGCTTTGCGCTTCCGTCGCTAAGGGGAGATATCAGACATCCGGTAGCGCACACCGGCGTGCGTAAACTGGCGAATCAAGCCGACGTGGCGCGCTGGATGCGCGGCCAGTCCAGCCTGTGGGTACAGCCGAAAGTCGATGGCGTCGCGGTCACGCTCGTATATCGGCAAGGGCGTTTGACGCAGGCGATAAGCCGGGGTAACGGCTTGACCGGAGAAGACTGGACGGCCAGGGTCTTGCAGATCCCCTCCGTTCCTAAAACTTCTGATGGCTTACTCGCGAATAGCGTGCTGCAAGGCGAGCTGTTCCTGCTCCGCGAGGGGCATGTGCAAAAGCGAATGGGCGGCATGAACGCGCGGGCAAAAGTAGCTGGCATGATGATGCGACAGGAGGCGCAAGCGGAGCTTGATAGGCTGGGCATCTTTATCTGGGCGTGGCCAGATGGTCCAGAGGATATGGAACAGCGGCTGGCGCTGCTGCGGCAGGGCGGCTTTCTTTACAGCGCGCTTTTTTCGCATCCTGTCGCGGATGCGCAGCAGGTTGAACGGTGGCGCCAGCGTTGGTTAACTTCACCGCTGCCTTTTGCCACCGATGGCGTTGTGGTGCGGCGGGCGAAAGAGTCCTCCGGGCGTTTCTGGGCGCCGGGTCAGGGCGATTGGGTTATCGCCTGGAAATATCCGCCTGCCTCGCGGGTTATGGAGGTTCGCGGTATCAGCTTCAGCACCGGTCGTAGCGGTAAAATAGCCGTGGTGGCGCTCCTGGAGCCGCAGCTGCTGGACGATAAGCGCGTGCAGCGGGTGAACATCGGCTCGGTATCCCGCTGGCACAATCTGGACATCGGTATTGGCGATCAGCTGCAAATCAGCCTTGCCGGGCAGGGGATACCGCGCATCGATTCGGTCGTCTGGCGCACGGCTCAGCGTAATAAACCCCAGCCACCGGCGGCGCGTTTCAATGCCTTAACCTGCTATTTCGCCACCCCAGAGTGCGCGGAGCAGTTTCTCTCGCGGCTGGTCTGGCTCTCATCCCGATCGGTTCTCGATATTGACGGCGCGGGGGAAACGCTGTGGCGGTCCCTGCATGATGCGCGCGGCATGGAGCATCTCTTCTCATGGCTGGCGTTTACGCCGGAGCGGCTGCAATCCATCCCGGGCATCTCTGCGCAGCGTGGGCAGCGGCTGTGGCATCAGTTCAATCTTGCGCGCGAACGGCCTTTCCTGCGCTGGATACAGGCAATCGGCGTGCCCATACCGAAGACGGCATTTGCCGGGCTGAAGGAGGATGACTGGCGACAGATGCAGGATCGCAACGAAGAGCAGTGGCGACGCCTGCCGGGCATCGGGGAAGAACGGGCGCGGCAGCTGGTGACGTTCTTGCATCATCCGGATGTCGCCGCGCTAGCGAAGTGGCTAAGCGGGCAACACGTTCCGGGATTCTGAAAGCACTAATGTGCGCTATGGTTGTAATTAAACACCGGCAGGCCCAGCTTCCAGCGCAGCGCCAGCATGCGGGCGGTAAAGCCGAACAGCAGGGTGGAGATAACCACCACATCGTGATTGCTGACGTAATGCTGGAGCGCGATATAAAGCACCGCGGCGGCGAATGATACCCCAGCGTACAGCTCTTTCTGGAACACCAGCGGGATGCGCTTGCAGAACATATCGCGCAGCACGCCGCCAAAGACGCCGGTGATCACGGCGGCAATGGAGGCGATGACCGGGCCCTGGCCCATATCCAGCGCGATCTGGGCGCCAATGATAGAAAACACGATCAGGCCGAGCGCATCAAGCACCAGAAACAGACGGCGCAGATGCGGCATCACCGGCGCGGCAATCGTGGTCAGGACCGCGGCGACGGCGACAATAATCACGTATTCAGGGTGCTGCACCCAGCCCAGCGGGTAGTGGCCAAGCAAAATATCGCGCACTGAACCGCCTCCGAGAGCCGTCGCGGTGGCAATAATAATGACGCCAAACGTATCCATACGGCGGCGTCCGGCAGCCAGCGCGCCGGTCATGGCTTCCGCCGTAATCCCAATCAGATAAAGAATATGAAGCAGCATAAATCCCCCACGGTGATGGCGGAAGGTTAACGATTTGTGCTCAGGATCACGATTGAGATTTTCTAAAGTGAATGCGTTTAACCTGATTAAACTAATGCACGATAGGTTTAAATTGGCTGAATTTAACGGTTTATTTGTCATTTATTCATTTTTATTGATTATAAAAAGTAATGTGAAAGCCGTCGATGCGTATCGGTATTGAAAACGCGATGAATACCTGTTGTTTAACTCTCAACCTTTATCCTTTTATTTTCCTCCTTCAAGGCCTGAGAAAATGACTGTAGCAGCTGGCAATAAAAACTATCTCACCCGCCTGATTGCCGTTGTGCTGACGGGGCTGCTTGCCGGTCTATCAGGCATGGTTCTGGCGCTGATTTTACACGCGATTCAGCACCTGGCCTTTGGCTACAGCCCCGGGCAGATCGTGAGCGCGGAGTCATTTTTACAGGGCGTCACGGATTCATCCTGGCCTCGTCGCATCTCGGCCATTGTGGCGGGGGGAGCCATCGCAGGATTTGGCTGGTGGCTCCTTGGGCGCTATGGGCAGAAGCGAGTCTCAATAGCGTCAGCGGTGGCGAATCCTTCCGTGCCAATGCCTGCGGGTACCACAACGATTCATGCCCTGTTGCAGATTGTCACCGTGGCGCTGGGTTCTCCGCTTGGTCGCGAAGTGGCTCCCCGGGAAATGGGCGCGCTGGGAGCGGGGATGGTGGCGCGTAAGCTGGGGCTGACGGCGGATGAAACCCGAACGCTGGTTGCCTGCGGCGCCGGTGCGGGCCTGGCGGCGGTGTATAACGTCCCGCTGGCCGGTGCGTTATTCAGCCTTGAGGTCATGCTGCTGTCGTTTAGCTGGGAAAAAACGCTGGCGGCGATGATTACCTCGGCGATTGCCGCGTGGACGGCAACGCTCGGGTTAGGCGAGGAATCGCAATACCATTTTGCTTCCGACATCCTGCCGCATTCATTTCTCTGGTGGGCAATTATCGCCGGCCCCATTCTTGGCGCCGGGGCCTGGCTCTTCCGCAAAGCGACCAGCACGGCGCGCTCGCGGGTCCGAAGCAACTGGCAGATGCCGGTTTTCTGTCTACTGGCGTTTTCTCTGCTCGCCGTCCTCAGCCTCTATTTCCCCCAGCTTCCGGGAAACGGTAAAGGACCTATGCAGCTGGCTCTCAACGATGAACTGGGTTTCCCCGGGGCGGCGATGCTGCTGGCGCTAAAAATGGTGGTGATTCTGGCGGTGCTGCGCGGCGGTGCGGAAGGCGGCCTGCTGACGCCGGGGCTGGCGGTCGGCGGCCTGACCAGCCTGCTGCTGTGTATGCTCTGGCAACAGCTGCTTCCCGGCGGAGATTACGGCAGTTTTGCTCTCGTCGGCGCGGCGGCGTTTCTCGCCGCATCCATGCAGATGCCGCTCACAGCGGTCGCGCTGGTGATGGAGTTCACCCACATGGATCACAGCTATCTGGCACCTACGCTGCTGTGCGCCGCAGGGGCATTTTTAACCTGCCGGATATTGGACAAAAACTACGTCTTCTGAAACGCAGCGAAAATAAAAGGCCATGATTTACCATGGCCTTTTGTCTGAGCGTGATGTGGCGGGCGGGGAACCGTTACTCGATGTTCTGGATCTGCTCGCGCATTTGTTCGATCAGCACTTTCAGCTCAATGGCGGAGTTCGTCACTTCGGCATTGATTGATTTAGACGCCAGGGTGTTCGACTCGCGGTTGAACTCTTGCATCATAAAGTCGAGACGGCGACCGACCGCTTCTTTCTTCTTCAGGATATTCCACGTTTCTTTCACGTGTGCTTCCAGACGATCCAGCTCTTCGGCGACGTCTATACGCTGCGCCATCAGCACCAGCTCCTGCTCGAGGCGGTTGTTTTCCAGCGGCACTTCCGCATCTTCCAGCTTGGCAACCAGACGCTCGCGTTGCCACTGTAAAATTTCCGGCATATGGGCGCGCACTTTAGCCACTTCGGCCGTCACGCCGTCGAGACGCTGTTCGATCAGCGCTTTCAGCGCCTGGCCTTCGGTTTCGCGGGCGACGATAAAGTCATCCAGCGCGCCGTTTAACGCGCCCAGGATTTCGGCGGCAATGGCGTCCAGATCCTGCTCATGAGCTGACATTACGCCCGGCCAGCGCAGAATATCGACTGGATTGATTTCGCCTTCGTCGCTCTGCATTTTGACCCAGTTGGCGGCGTTAACCAGCTGCTTTGCCAGTTTCTCGTTGAGGATCAGCTCGCCCTGCGCGCTCGGGTCCTGCTCAAAACGCAGGGTACATTCGACTTTACCGCGGGTCAGACGGGAACGAATACGTTCACGCACCACGGGCTCCAGGCTACGGAACTGCTCCGGCAGGCGGAAGTAGGTTTCCAGATATCGTTGGTTTACCGAGCGCAGTTCCCACGCGGCGCTACCCCATTCACCCTTGATTTCACGCCGGGCGTAGGCGGTCATACTGCGGATCATAGACGTTCCTGTTTTTAAAGGAGAGTGGGGTGGATTATAGCTTTCGAGGCCTTATCAGGATAGGAATAAGCGCGCATTATCCGTATAATGCGCAGCCACATTCGTTTCAAGCCGGAGAACACCATGCGTCCAGCAGGCCGTAGCGCTAATCAAGTGCGCCCAGTAACCCTGACCCGTAACTACACAAAACACGCAGAAGGCTCCGTGCTGGTCGAATTTGGTGACACGAAAGTATTGTGCACCGCTTCTATTGACGAAGGCGTGCCGCGCTTTCTGAAAGGCCAGGGCCAGGGGTGGATCACCGCTGAATACGGCATGCTGCCGCGTTCTACCCACACGCGTAACGCGCGTGAAGCCGCAAAAGGTAAGCAGGGCGGACGCACCATGGAAATCCAGCGCCTGATCGCGCGTGCGCTACGCGCTGCAGTTGACCTGAAAGCGCTGGGTGAGTTCACCATCACGCTGGACTGCGACGTGCTGCAGGCAGACGGCGGCACCCGTACCGCGTCTATCACCGGAGCCTGCGTGGCGCTGGCCGATGCGCTGAATAAGCTGGTCGCGGCCGGTAAGCTGAAAACCAACCCGATGAAGGGAATGGTGGCGGCGGTCTCCGTGGGTATCGTGAATGGCGAAGCGATTTGCGATCTGGAATACGTTGAAGATTCCGCGGCGGAAACCGATATGAACGTGGTGATGACCGAAGATGGCCGCATCATTGAGGTGCAGGGAACGGCGGAAGGCGAGCCGTTCACCCATGAAGAACTCCTCACCCTGCTGGCATTGGCCCGGGGGGGTATCGAATCCATTGTCACGACGCAGAAAGCGGCGTTGCAAAACTAGTTTTTAAGGCGACTGAGAAGTCGCCTTTTTTTTGTCCGTAGAAAAGTAAGATGAGGAGCGAATCCATGAAACCGTATCAGCGCCAGTTTATTGAGTTTGCGCTTAACAAGCAGGTACTTAAGTTTGGCGAATTTACGCTGAAATCCGGGCGCAAGAGCCCCTATTTCTTCAACGCCGGCCTGTTTAATACCGGGCGCGATCTGGCTCTGTTAGGCCGTTTTTATGCCGAAGCGCTGGTGGATTCCGGGATTGATTTTGACCTGCTGTTTGGCCCGGCCTATAAAGGCATTCCGATTGCCACGACCACGGCGGTCGCGCTGGCGGAACACCATGACCGCGATCTGCCTTACTGCTTTAACCGCAAAGAGGCGAAGACTCACGGCGAGGGTGGAAACCTGGTGGGGAGCGCGCTGCAGGGCCGCGTGATGCTGGTGGATGATGTGATTACCGCAGGCACCGCGATTCGGGAATCGATGGAAATTATTCAGGCCAACGGTGCTGAGCTGGCCGGCGTACTGATCTCTCTGGATCGTCAGGAACGCGGACGCGGCGAAATCTCCGCGATTCAGGAAGTTGAGCGCGACTACGGCTGTAAAGTGATTTCCATCGTGACGCTGAAAGACCTGATTAGCTATCTGGAAGAGAAACCGGAAATGGCTGAACACCTGGCGTCCGTTCGCGCCTATCGCGAAGCGTACGGCGTATAAACCGCAGCCCGGCAGGCGCCGGGCTGATTCAAGCCGCTACGCTGAGAGCTGCAGGATATCAACGCGGATCACGTTCCTGTGGGAAGAGATGCAGCCTTTCTGGCTGCATAGAGACAGGCGATAATTACTTCAGCTGGGCGGCGACCAGCGGCCAGCGGGTGTCAAAATCGTCCGTCGGGCGATATTTAAATTCGCTGCGCACAAAGCGCGACAGCATCCCTTCGCAGAAGGCCAATAGCTGGCTGGCCAGCAGGGCCTCATCGACGGTAAAGCCTTCGCCTTCGCGCATTTTCTTTTCCCGCATCACCTGACGCAACTGAACTTCAATACGCTCGAACAGCTGATTGATACGGCCCTGAAGCCGGTCCTGTTCAAACATCAGCGCATGGCCGGTCAGAATTCGTGTCAGCCCAGGATTACGCTCGCCAAACCCAAGAATCAACAGAACAATCAGCCGCAGGCGCGCTGAAGTGTCTTTTTCATCTTTTAAAATCAAATTGATGCGCGTAATCAGGCTGTCTTCAATAAATTCAATCAGGCTATCAAACATGCGGGTCTTGCTCGGGAAATGCCGATACAGAGCCGCTTCGGATACGCCAACGGACGCCGCCAGTTTCGCTGTGGTAATGCGCTGACTTCCATCGCTGGATTCAAGCATTAGCGCCAGAGATTGAAGTATTTCTTCGCGACGATTCCTTTTCGCAGTTTGTTTTTCTGCCATGTTTTAAAATACCCCTGAAAAAAAGCACTTGTCAGGCAGGCACCCACAAAGCGACCGCAAGCTGTGGCCTGCGGTGATGTTATTGCATTAGTGCGCTTTGCGATGCTGGTTCCACTTCATCCTTCAGGCTGCCTTTTTGCCGGCGACGCCCCGAAAGGTTTTTGTCTAACGCCGGGCTTATTGACGCCCTGAGTGGCCGAAGCCGCCTTCGCCGCGATCGGTGGCGTCAAAATCTTCCACCAGGTTAAATTCCGCCTGCACAACAGGCACAAACACCATTTGCGCGATGCGCTCGCCGGGTTCGATGATGAAGCTCTGCTGGCTGCGGTTCCAGACGGAAACCATCAGCTGGCCCTGATAGTCAGAATCAATCAGACCGACCAGGTTACCCAGTACGACACCGTGCTTATGGCCCAGCCCGGAGCGTGGGAGAATGACCGCGGCCAGAGAAGGATCGGCAATATGAATCGCCAGTCCGGTTGGCACGAGGGTGGTTGCGCCGGGAGCCAGCTCTACGGCGTCATCGAGACAGGCTCGCAGGTCAAGTCCGGCGGAGCCGGAGGTGGCATAGGTCGGCAGCGGAAATTGCTGACCAACGCGCGGGTCCAGAATCTTAACGTCGATTTTTTTCATCATAACGGGTAACGATCTCGTCGAGTAATAATTGGCCCAGGAGTTCCTTGCGCTCAAGTGGTAAGCGCTTATCTCCTTCCTGCCAGAAAAGGTGTAATGCATTGCTGTCGCTGTTAAATCCTTGATTTGGCTGTGAAACATCATTTGCGCAAATCAGATCAAGATTTTTGCGGGCTCGCTTTTGCCGTGCGTATTCTTCCACATTATTTGTTTCGGCGGCAAACCCAACGACGTAAGGGCGGTTGGCCTTAAGCGCAGCGACCCCTGCGACGATATCCGGATTTTTAACCATTTTCAGGGTTAATTCATCACCTTGTTTTTTAATTTTTTCTTCGGCGATGGCAACCGCGCGGTAGTCGGCGACTGCCGCACAGCCAATAAAAATCTGCTGTTGAGACGCGCTGTTTTGCACCGCGGCTTCCATTTCCAGCGCGGTTGTGACATCAATTCTGTGTACAAACGGCGGCGTAGGCAGCGAAACCGGGCCGCTCACCAGCGTGACGTTCGCTCCGCGGCGCGCGGCGGCGGCGGCAATCGCGAAGCCCATCTTACCAGAACTGTGGTTGGTGATATAACGCACCGGATCCAGCGGCTCCCGGGTGGGGCCCGCGGTAATCATGATGTTCAGATGTTGCAAATCTTTGACAGGAGAGAAATGCTGCGCGGCCATATCCACAATGGTCAGCGGGTCGAGCATCCGCCCTGGGCCAATATCGCCGCAGGCCTGGCTGCCGCTGTCCGGGCCCCAGACCAGCAGGCCGCGTGCGGCGATGACGCCAAGATTATGCTGGGTGGCGGCGGCGCGATACATCTGCTGGTTCATGGCGGGCAAGACGGCGACCGGCGACGGCGTAGCGAGACAGATCGTCGAGACGAGATCGTTGGCCATGCCTGCCGCGATGCGGGCGATTAAGTCGGCGGTGGCGGGGGCAAGAATGACCAGGTCAGCCCATTTCCCCAGCTCAATATGGCCCATTGCCGCTTCGGCGGCCGGGTCGAGCAGGCTGTCGGATACCGGATAACCGGATACCGCCTGTAAACTTAACGGCGTAATAAAGGCTTTTGCGGCTTCCGTCATGGCGACGCGGACATCCGCGCCGCGGTCACGCAGGCGGCGCACCAGTTCCGGCGTTTTATAGGCGGCAATGCCGCCGCTCACGCCAAGAACGATCTTTTTACCAGCCAGACTCATCATGATTTTTTCCTGTTGCGGTACACCAGAATTCGCGCATCTTATCACAATCCTCACGGCATCGTGTGCCTGGTAGAGATTCACTTTGCGAGGCGCCACGCAGGGACAAAACTTGCGTATCGGCGGCGCAAAAAGGCTGTGCCAGGATAGCGCGGAGTGGGAAGGAGAGGCCGCGATGGAAATACAAGAATCCCTGATGCCGAGGGAAAAGATGCAGCGCTACGGTATCGAAGTTTTGTCGGATATTGAGCTGTTGGCGCTATTTTTACGTACCGGTACCCGCACGCAGGATGTGATGACGTTTTCGCGCGAGTTGCTGCAGCGTTTTGGCTCGCTGTACGGCCTGTTATCGGCGGAGGAGTCGCAGTTTGCCGAGGTCGAAGGCATTGGCCTGGCGAAATATGCGCAGCTAAAAGGGATTGCTGAACTGGCGCGACGCTATTTTAGTCTGCGAATGACCGAAGAACCCTCGCTGGTTACCCCATCGATGACGCGGGAATTTCTGCAAAGTCAGTTAGCCGACGAAGAGCGCGAGATCTTCATGGTGATCTTTTTAGACAATCAGAACCGGGTATTGAAACATAGCCGACTTTTTTCTGGTACTCTTAGCCACGTTGAGGTGCATCCGCGAGAAATCGTACGCGAAGCCATCAAAGTGAACGCCGCCGCGGTGATCCTGGCACATAATCATCCATCCGGTAGTCCTGAGCCGAGCAAGGCCGACAGGTTGATTACCGAAAGAGTGATAAAATGTTGTCGATTCATGGATATACGTGTGCTTGATCACCTTGTAATCGGCCGCGGAGCGTACGTATCTTTTGCTGAACGCGGCTGGATTTAGCCCCGATCGCGCGATCCATCGGGATCTTTGTCTGTTCGGGACTTGAGCACATCGCCGAGTCAGCGTATACTACGCCACCTTTGAGAATCTCGGGTTTGGCATTTGGGCCTGGCAATCGAGAGTTCAATAGAACTATGCGATGACCGGGCTGTAAAGCCTGACGAGGCGCCAATACCCCATACGAAGCTCGAGCTAATTTGATTTTTGGAGAATAGACATGTCCCGAGTCTGCCAAGTTACTGGCAAGCGTCCGGTGACCGGTAACAACCGTTCCCACGCACTGAACGCGACTAAACGCCGTTTCCTGCCGAACCTGCACTCTCACCGTTTCTGGGTTGAGAGCGAGAAGCGTTTTGTCACCCTGCGCGTATCTGCTAAAGGTATGCGTGTTATTGATAAGAAAGGCATCGATACAGTTCTGTCCGAACTGCGTGCCCGTGGCGAAAAGTACTAAGTACTTAGAGGAAATAAGTCATGGCTAAAGGTATTCGTGAGAAAATCAAGCTGGTTTCTTCTGCTGGTACTGGTCACTTCTATACCACCACGAAGAACAAACGTACTAAGCCGGAAAAACTGGAACTGAAAAAGTTCGATCCAGTTGTCCGTCAGCACGTTTTATACAAAGAAGCTAAAATCAAATAATTTTAGATTCCTTGTAAAGAAAAACCCCGCCTCGGCGGGGTTTTTTGTTTCCATTTTATAGCCCTCCCTCAGTATTAATCAGTCGTCCATGTTTTCCTTTCAATCATTAACTATATGAATGAGATGGTTTTTCTTGTCTTGAGTGCATGAGGTGTTTATCCTGCCGGTACAGAAAACCACCGACAGGGATTGTTATGGCATCTTTAATTCCGGATGTTTCATTTATTGATAATAGTGAACAGCGCACGCCTTTAATTTTGGTTCTCGATTGTTCCGGTAGTATGGACGGCCAACCTATGGCTCAGCTCAATCAGGGGCTTAAGCTCCTGGAAGAAGAGCTGAAGCAGGATGTCATCGCGGCTAAACGCGTCCGCCTGCTGGTGATTAAATACGGCGGTTATGATGAATGTGAACTGTATGGCGACTGGTGTGATGCGATGGACTTCACGGCTCCCGTACTTGAAGCCAATGGACTGACGCCAACCGGGCAGGCCGTTAGCCTGGCGCTGAGCGAAATCGAGGCAGAAAAACAGCGTCTGAAAGCAGCTGGTGTACCCTATACCCGGCCATGGCTGTTTTTGATGTCGGACGGCGAGCCTACGGACAACTGGCAAGCCGCGGCGCAGGAGTGTCGCGAAGCGCAGGCGGCAAACAAAGTCGCCGTATTCCCGATTAGCGTAGGAAAAGAAGCCACTGAATCAATGGGCCACTTCAGCCGTAGCGGCATTAACGGCGTGAAGCAGCTAAAAGGATTGCAGTTCCGCGAGCTGTTCCTCTGGCTGAGCGCCAGTATGCAGGTCGTTTCGCAGTCGACGCCGGGCGGTAAAGCACAGCTGCCGCCGACGGATAGCTGGTCAGAAATTTCGGTCTGATGCCATGAGCTGGCGCGTTTACGCTTCGTCGGTCATTGGCAGCAGCCACCGACAAAATAACCTACCCTGTCAGGATGCTTTTTGCTATCGCAATTTGGGCGATCGCCTGGTGGCCGTCGTTTGTGACGGCGCAGGCTCCGCCGCGTATGGCGAACAGGGGGCGGCTTTGGTCAGCCGGGAGCTGGTTGAGGGGCTGGTAAAATTTACCGCCGTACCCGATGAAAATCAGCTGTCTACTCTGGTGGAGAGCGTGCGCAAGACCATTCTGAGCCAGGCGCAAGAGCGGGAACGCTCCGCAGGCGATTTTGCCTGTACTGTTGTGGCCGCGTGGCTCGGGGAGAGTGCCTCAGTGATGCTACATATCGGCGACGGTGTTGCAGCGTTGCATATTGATGCTGATGAGCACTTCTCTTTACCTGAGAACGGAGAATACGCTAACCAGACCTGGTTTCTTACCAGTCACGACTGGCGAGACCATTTACGTATCAGCCAGTTTGCTGGTCGCGCCACGCAGCTGGTGATGATGTCTGACGGCGTGCAGCCGTTCGCGCTAAACCGGCGCGGCGATGCGCTGTTCTCTCCTTTTATGGATCCTGTTTTGCGCTATTTACAGCAGGTCTCCGAGGTTAAAGGGAGCGAAGCGATATGCGCCACGCTTGACGATCCGCGCTCCTGGGCGATAACCGGTGATGACAAGACGCTTCTGGTAGCTCTGCGTCATGAAGCATAAAAAGGTTGCGACCTGCTATACCGAGCAGCGCCGCGCGGTACGTCTGGGGAAACTCATCAAGAGCGGCGGTGCGGGTAGCGTCTATTTCCTGGCGGATGACCCGGACCGCGTTGCCAAAATTTACCATCCCCATACCGATACCGGTTATTACCAGCGTAAGCTCGGCGCTATGCTGGCGCAGCGCCCGGAAATCCCTGCGCCGACAGAAGATGAGGCGATTGTTCAGCTGGCATGGCCTGATTATTTGCTTTTCGATGAGCGCAGGCGCGTCGTTGGTTTTGTTATGCCTGTTCTGGATACCCAGCGCACCATTGAGCTGGAGTACATTTTACAGGCGCGGCAGGCGAAGGCGCAGAATCTGCCGGAAGGCATCGGCGCAAAAGTGAGCCTGGCCTGTAACCTCGCAACCCTGGTATCCGCGCTGCACGCTCGGCAGCACCGGGTGATCGACATGAAGCCGATCAACCTGCGGTTTTATCGTGACAGCCTCTATATCGCGCTGCTGGACTGCGATGGCTTTAGCATCCAGGGCGTCGGTGAACGTTTCCCGGCCGGGCAGTTTACGGCGGATTACCTGGCGCCGGAGTTTCAGCGCATCGGGCAAGTACCCGGAGAACAGGAAGAGGCTCAGGATCGCTTTTCTCTGGCAGTCATTATTTTCCAACTGCTTAACCACGGTATCCATCCCTATAGCGGCCGTTCACAAACGGCGAAGGTGCCTGATGATTTATCAGGGCGTATTGCCGTGGGCTGCTACGCCTATGGCATTGATGCCGCAAACAGTATCGCCCCGGTACCGGCCAGCACTCACCATCTCTTGCCGCTCGAGCTTCGTAAGCTGTTCGATCGCGCTTTTAGCGATTCAGCCTCCCGACGTCCTTCCGCCGATGAATGGGCGCAGGTGCTGCGTCCTTATGCGCTACGCAGCACGCAAAAAATTATTCTCTGTAGTCAGAAGCATCAGCATTTCGCCGGAATGCCGTGCCTGGTGTGTGCGCGTGAAAAACAGCTTACCGAGGGGGTAAAACAGGCGAAGCTGCATAAAAGGACGCAAACCATTCGCCCGCGTCCTGCGCCTGTAAAACGGCAGCCTCATGCGGCGTCAGCCGCCGCGGTTCCTCGGCAGCCAGCCGTGCCGGGGCCGTTAACGCTGCTGTGGCGCAATATTCGCGGCAAAGTCCCTTCGTTTGTATGGCATGGCGCCCTGGCTCTTATTAGTACGCTGGTGATGGCCATATTAGCGCGCAATTTTACCCAACTGAGCGGTCCCTGGCATGCCTGGTACGATAACGCGGCGTTAATCCTGATTTTTGTCTGGATAACCGTGATGGGGTTGCTGGCGATTTTTCGGAGTAAGCCATAGATGATTACGCCGAAGTTAAAATACCTGCTGGTTATCTTGTCTTTGATTGCGCTTTTTGTCGCGCCGAATATGGTGCTCTTTCTCTGGTCTGCACCCTTTATGTTGGTGGATAAGCTTTCGCTTTTACCTGCGGTGCTCAACGACCCCCAGCGTTTATATCTCTATGGCCTGTGGCTGGGGGGAATGCTCTATTTTTCCGCCCTGATGTGGGTGGCGGTTACCCGGCGTAATAAAGGTTATCTGGCAGCCGCCGTGGCGCAGGTTGTTTTTGTCGTGGGGATCACGTTATTCAATGTCCCCATCGGCGAGCAGAACCAGCGGCGCTGGCACAGTATGAATCAGCTGGAATCACCCGCCTGGCAGGGATTTCTCTATGATCGCCATGCCCGTTTTATTCAGATAACCCTGGGCGGAGAGCCGTTTAATCAGCATCAGATTATTGAGCAATTTCTCGCGCAGAAAAGACCGCTGGCGGAGCTGCCGCTTGGCTGGAGTGAAGAAGATGCCGCCGCTGCCGATGCGTTCTGGCAACAGGCATTGGGCTATCCTGAGCAAGAGGCAAAAGCCCTTCCGAAGATGGATGATTATTTGTCCTGGATGCCGGACCGTGGCGATCTGACGCTGGCTGCGGCCGTCCTGACGCTGGCCACGGATGCCAATAAATCGCTGGCTGAAAGCGCGTTTCGTCGGGCAATCGCTATTGTGCCGGAAAACCCTGACGCCTGGCTGGGTTGGGCATTAGCGCTGATTCAGTCCCGGGATGATGAGCGGGTGCGAAATTCGCAGTTTCAGCCGCTTACGCAAAGCATCACCAGCGGATTATTGATGGCGGAGGGCCTGAAGGATAGCCCGCGCCAGCCTGCGCTACAGCAGCGGTTAGAGGAGTATATCGCGCAAATGCCGGCAGAAGATCGGCAAATCCTGCAAATTCTGCGGGCCAGAATGCAGAGCCATTCCTGCGATTTGCCACTGGACAGCTATGCCTCGGAAAAGGGTGAGGCTGGTAAGGTACTGCCTTTATCGAAACCGATCCTGTTTAAACAAGGCCCTGTGCATAGCGTCAGCCCGGTTAACGAGCGCTTTCCCGGACACGTGAGTATTGAGGCCGAAAGATATGGAATCGCCAAAGAGACGTTGTCTCCGATGCTCTATCCGGCGATATATAAATTTATCAAGTCGGCGACGACGGTGCTCTCGGTGGATACTCACGTTAGCGGCGATCTGTTAAACGTGGTGGTTGAATGCAGTAGCGGCGTTCCAGAGTTTGATAAGGCTGCGCTGCACTACGCGCAGCAGTGGCGTTTTCACGCTAACCCGCAGGGAAGGCGTTTGCTGATACCAGTGACGTTTATCAGCGATCGTCTGCCTCCTGAGGAACACTATCGGGAGATGGAAACACGGGCGATGCGTATCGCCCGGCTGGCGGCCCGGCATAATAAAGCCGGGATGGAAACTGCCGCGCAAGAGATGACCGCGCAATTCACCCGGATGAAAGCGCTCTTTCCGCAGAAGAAGCTCAGCGCGGAAGAGGCGCGAAATTTGCAGCTCGTCTACTTCAAAAAGCGGGATAAAAGTACCAAAAGCCGAATGGAAGCCTTCACTGAAATGACCGAGGCGATGGAGGCCCTGGTTGATACGCATCCGTACTACGCGCCGCTATTGAAGGATCTGGCGCTGCGAAAGAGCTTTGCTTCTTTTGAAGAGAATCGGGCAACGTGGGCACAGCTGCTGGCGCTGGCTCCGGAAGACCCGCAGGTATGGATGGCCTGGGGTAGTCTGTGGGCCGAGCATGACCCCGAGCTGTACATTGGTGCGATGATCTATTCCCTGTTGCTACAGCCCCTCGTCGCGGATACCGAGCAGAAATTAGCCGATATCAAAACTAAGCTGCTGATGCGGGTTGGCATGGGTGAACGTAATGCGATTCTTTCAGCAAAAGTGTACGCGGATTATGTCGATATCCTCGGGGAAAGAGCGAAAGGTGAAGATACCGCAAAGGCCGGAGACATCTTACCGGCGAGCAAAATGCTGGACCGTCATGAAACCATTGTTGCCGGTGACTTTCCGGTGAGTATGGCGGTTGATATCGATCGGAATGAGGTGTTAAACGCGCCTTTCTTCAACGTTGAATGGAAGACGCCGCAGGCGCAAGGAGACAAACGCGCTGAGCTGAGCGTTGATATTGATAAAAATGGCGCTCCGACGCTGGTGCTGGTGAGCAAAAGCAGCGAAGTGGAAGAGTATGATGCACGGGCGATCGATATGTTTTGGCGCTGGAAATTCAAGCCGCAGCCTGACGGCAGGAGAATAACTATCCGAGTGAATTTTCAGCACTAAACGCTTCGTTACCTCCTGAAAGAGGTAAAATAGGGGCGCCTGCTGTTTTAACATGAGAAAAATATGCCTGAATTACCTGAAGTAGAAACCAGTCGCCGCGGCATTGAGCCGCACCTGGTGGGAGCCACCATCCTGCACGCCGTTGTGCGCAACGGGCGCCTGCGCTGGCCCGTTTCTGAAGAGATCTATCGTCTGAGCGACGTTCCGGTGCTCAGCGTACGCCGCCGTGCTAAATATCTGCTGCTGGAGCTGCCCGACGGCTGGATTATCGTCCACCTCGGCATGTCCGGCAGCCTGCGTATCCTCAGCGAAGAGCTGCCCGCGGAAAAACACGATCACGTAGACCTGGTGATGAGTAACGGCAAGGTCCTGCGCTATACCGATCCGCGCCGCTTTGGCGCCTGGCTGTGGACTAAAGAGCTGCAAGGCCATCCGGTGCTGGCGCATCTGGGGCCGGAGCCGCTGAGCGATGAGTTCAACGCCGATTATCTGCAGGCGAAGTGCGCGAAGAAGAAAACCGCGATTAAGCCCTGGCTAATGGATAATAAGCTGGTGGTCGGGGTGGGCAATATCTACGCCAGCGAATCGCTCTTTTCGGCGGGCATTCATCCCGACAGGCTGGCTTCTTCTCTATCGCGGGAGGAGTGCGAGCAGCTGGTGAAAGTGATTAAGCTGGTCCTGCTGCGCTCCATCGAACAGGGCGGGACGACGCTGAAAGATTTCCTGCAAAGCGACGGTAAACCGGGCTACTTTGCCCAAGAGCTGCAGGTGTATGGCCGCAAGGGCGAGCCGTGCCGCATTTGCGGGACGCCGGTTATCGGCAGTAAGCACGCCCAGCGGGCGACGTTTTATTGCCGCCAGTGTCAGAAGTAAAGTGCGGGGGTTACCGTGAACCCGGCTCGCGCTGCGCTTAGCCGGGCTACAGGGCGGCAACGGAGATAGCCCGCTAAGCGCAGCGCGAGCGGGGGAGTGCATGGGTAAAAAACTTTACTACAGCTTCTTCAGTAGCGCCTGGTGAACGTTTGCCGGCAGAAAGTGAGAGACATCGCCCTGGTGGCGCGCCACTTCTTTTACCAGCGAAGAGGAGATAAACGACCACTCTTTGCACGGCATCAGAAACACGCTCTCCAGCGTCGGCATCAAATGACGGTTCATATGCGCTAGCTGCATCTCATATTCAAAATCCGCCACCGCCCGCAGGCCGCGAATTAAAATATTCGCCTGCTGCGCGCGGGCGAAGTTGGCCATTAAATCGCTGAAGCCAATAACCTCAACGTTGACCAGATGCGCCGTTGCCTGGGTGGCCAGCGCGATGCGCTCGTCGAGAGTGAACATCGGCTTTTTGCTCGGGCTGGCGGCGATAGCCAGCAGCACTTTATCGAACATGCTGGCCGCGCGGGTGACGATATCGATATGGCCGTTGGTGATAGGGTCGAAGGTTCCCGGATAGATCGCTTTTGTGCTCATAATGACACTTTCTCCGAGTAGCCGCGGCTCAGGGCCCACAGCTCGGTGTATTTATTAAACGTATATTGCGCGTTGACCACCGCCAGCAGCCAACCTTGTTTCCCATCCAGAAAGCCCCCGCGCAGCAGCAGCGTTTTAACAAAAGCGCCCAGCGTATGGCCGAAGATAGCGGCCAGCGAGGTCTTCTTCCCTCTTTGATGGCGCTCCTGCGCCCAGGCGGCGGCGTAGGCCAACTGCTTTTGCTGAAAGCCGGAAAAATCGCGGCAGGTCAGATGCAGCAGGTCGCCCGCGAGTTCGATAACCTGCGCGCCCTGGGCGTCGAGAGATTCGTGGACCAGATTATCGTTATAGCGGTAACGGTCGCGTTCGTACAGGCGCATCACGCGGTCGGGGTACCATCCGCTGTGGCGCATAAAGCGGCCAAGGAAATAGTTGCGCCGGGCGATGCTGTATATCGCGCCGGTTTGCGGCGCGGCCAGCACGCTGCGGATGGACTGCTCAAGCTCCGGGGTCACGCGCTCGTCGGTATCGATCATCAGCACGTAGTCGCCGGTGGCGTAGGCCTGGGCGCGCTGGCGCTGAATGCCGTAGCCCTGCCAGTCGCGGTTGATATGTACCTGAACGCCCTGGCTGCGGGCGAGTTCGACGGTATTGTCGTTGCTGCCGGAATCCAGCAGCACTATCTCATCGGCCCAGCTTACCGAGGCCAGACAATCAGGCAGCAGATCCGCCGCGTTTTTGGCGATCATCACGACCGAGAGGCGAGGCGACATTAGTGGCTCCGCTGCGGCAGGTAGGGTTGTAGTAACTGTAGCAGACGGGAGAGCGCGCCCTGGTTTTGGTGCAGAACTTCCACCGCGTGACGGCCGTACCACAGACGGTAATCTTCATCGGTTAGCAGGTTAGACACCTGCGTTACCAGCGAGTCGGCGTCGGTGACGGTAATCAGTCCATCGTCCTGCTGCAGCTTGGCGCAGATATCTTTGAAGTTGAACGTGTACGGACCCATCAGTACCGGTATCGCATGGGCGGCGGGCTCCAGCGGGTTATGGCCGCCGCGTTCTACCAGGCTGCCGCCGACAAACGCGAGGTCGGCAATACCGTACAGCAGCATCAGCTCGCCCATGGTATCGCCAATCACCACTTGGGTACTGTTCGATGGGATTTCGCCGGTGCTGCGCAGGGTGTAGCTCATTCCCGCTTTCTGCACCATCTCGCGGGCGTCGCTGAAGCGCTCCGGATGGCGAGGGACAAGGATCAGCAGCAGGTTGGGGAAACGCTCGAGCAGCTTTTTATGCGCCTGAATAATAATTTGTTCTTCGCCGTCGTGGGTGCTGGTGGCAATCCACACCTGGCGGTGGGGCGCCCACTGGCGGCGTAGGGTGATGGCGCGAGCCGCCAGCTCCGGCGTGACCGAAATATCAAACTTCAGGCTGCCGGTGACCGCCAACTGATTGCGTTTCAGGCCAAGGGCGATAAAGCGGCTAGCGTCTTCTTCGTTCTGCGCGGCGATAAGGGTAATGCGGCTTAGCAGCCGACGCATAAATTTCCCCAGTTTGGCATAGCCTTTCGCCGACCGTTCGGAGAGGCGAGCGTTGGCGATCACCAGCGGGATTTTACGCTTGTGCAGCGTGGCGACCATGTTCGGCCAGAGTTCGGTTTCCATGACGATAACCAGCTTCGGCTGAACGGTGTTGAAGAAGCGGTTCATCGCGCCGGGCAGATCGTAAGGCAGATAGACGTGATGCACGTCTTTGCCGAAAGCGGACATGGCGCGTTCAGAGCCAGTTGGCGTCATGGTGGTGACGGTGATTGGCAGATAGGGGTAACGGTGGCGTAGCGCGCGCACCAGCGGAATCGCCGCCAGGGTTTCGCCAACGGAAACGGAATGCAGCAGGATGCCACCCGGTTCTACCTTGTTCTGGCAGAAGCCATAACGTTCCTTCCAGCGTTTACGATAGGCAGGGGCCTTACGGCTGCGTAACAGCAGTCGCAGCCACACCAGCGGCTGAATGAGGTAAAGTAGGGCGGTATAAAGCAATTCCAAGCGATTTATCCGTATTTATGTTTTTGCGGGCAAATTCTAAGCATTTAACCCGCGTAAAGCTATCTCTTTGGCGGAAACTAAGGGATTCAGTATTAAGCCGCGTCGCGATAGCGCTTGATGCGCAGATAGCGGCGTCCAAGACGCCAGCGTAGACGGAACGTACGGGCGTTTTTCCAGATCAGGCGCCAGATGCCGCGGTCGAAAAACTCTTTAATGATAATATGCTTTTTTGACTCATCTTTCATGCTATCGAAGGTATGAATAATTCCCAGCCCCTCTTTGGCGATCTGCCAGCGGCAGGCGGAAATATCGCGAACCTTGTCCGGATAGCGCTGGTTGATGGCGTCCAGCATCTCCAGAATCTTCATGTAGTGGCGCGCTGAACGCATCAGCGTGTCGTCGTTGTCCGGCTTATGCGATACCGATTCCGAGTGAATATAGTAGTCGTAGAACTGTTCGCTGGTGTACTGCACGCGTTCTGCCGCCAGCAGCACTTCGGTGGTCCAGGGAATATCCTGATGGCGCAGGCCAGGCTCAAAATGGAAGTGGTGGCTGGCGATAAACTCGCGGCGGTAGATATTGAGCCAGGTGACATGCAGGAACTTACGAGAATCCAGCGCCTGCTTTAACCAGACGTGGCCGGGCAAAACGCCCGTCGACTGCAGCCGGTCCAGCGGAAAAATAGGATGGATATCTTTTTTCGTCTCGTAGACGTAGCGGCCGTTGCAGGTGGCGACGTCAAGATTGCCCTTTTCCGCCATCTCCAGAAGCGTACGGTACATGCCCGGGTAAAGCTTATCGTCGATATCCGGGAAGGTCAGGTACTTACCGGTCGCCGCGGCGAGGCCGGTATTGCGCGCCACCGACACGCCCTGGTTTTCCTGCTCCAGCACGAGCACGTTTTGCAGGCGCTCTTTCCACTGGTCGATAACCGCAAGGCTGCCGTCCGTCGACCCGTCGTTCACCAGGATCAGTTCATAGCTTTCCAGCTGCTGTTGCTCAAGGCACTCAAAGAATTGCGCAAGGAATTTTTCGCCGTTATAGACGGCGGCTACGATGCTTAGTAAAGGCGTTTGACTCATAACTCATTCGATCCTGGTTGAATAACGGCGTCAGGCGCTGCGCAGCTGACGATACTGCTGACAAATCGATGCCACGCTGAACTTCTCCAGCGCCGCTGCGTCGATGGCCGGCGGGCTATGGTAAATGCTTTGCATCGTCTGAGCCAGCGCCGGGCTGTTGAGATCCGCCAGGCCGCGCGACAGCTCGCCGGTGAGGATCTCGGTCACGCCGCCCGGGCAGCGGGTGCTGGCGACCGGCGTATCCAGCAGCAGCGCCTCAACCACCACGTTGCCAAAGCCTTCGCTATCGGAGCTGAGGACCAGCATCCGCGCGCCTTTGATCCACGGCAGCGGGTTTTTCTGGAAGCCTTTAAACAGGACGCGATCGGCAACCTGTAGCGCCTGCGCCAGCTGGCGCAGGCGCTGCTCTTGTTCCGGTTTGCCCTGCCCCAGCAGCACCAGCGGCGCGTCGATACCGCTTTGCGCATAGGCCTCAATCAAGCGGTCGTGCCGTTTGCCGGGGTGGAAGCGGCCGACGTGAATAATATAGTCGCCGTCGGGTCGCTGGCTGGGCTCTTCGGCCGCGGCGCGCAGGGCGGCGATATCAAACGGGTTATAAATCGTTTTAAGCTGGGCGGGGCGAATGGCGAACTGCTCGACCAGGTCTTGACCGACCGCATCGGAGACGGTAACGACATTGCGTCCCTGATAAACGCGCCCGATCTTCTGCTTTTTCATCCAGCGGTTAAAACCGCTGCGGTGTCCGAGATAGGACGTGGAGAACACGCCGTGCAGGCAGAACCAGACGTTGCGCCCGTTCAGCAGGCGGCTGCGGGAGACGATGCGGTCGGTTTTATGTAGATTGGAGAGCACCAGATCGAAACGGCCCTGCTGTTCTGCTTTCTCGATTGCCGCATCAAGCTGGCGCGCGCGCCGGGATAGCTCGGTGAGTTTGCGCCAGGGTTTGCGGCAGCGGTCGGCGATGACCTGATAATCCAGCCCCGCCGGTAGCGGATACTCGCAGACATCGCGTAGGGAAAAAAGCGATACCTGTTCACCCTGGCTGCTAAAATGCGCTGCCAGCGTCAGCACGACTTTTTCCGCGCCGCCGCCGGGCAGGCCGTCGATAACAAACAGTATGCGCATCGTTATTTCACCAAATCCTGATAGAGGGAGAGCAGCTGTGCCGAGAGCCGTTCGCTGGTGCAGGTCATGATCCGCTCGCGGGCGCGCTGGCCTTCTGCAGAACCCAAAGCCCGAGCAGGCAGGGCGTTAACCGACTCCTGCAGGGCCGGGATATCCAGCGCATCGCAAACGTAGCCGTTGCTGCCCTGAACGATAAACTCCGCGCCGCCGCAGCCGGTAGTCGTAATCACCGGCAGGCCGCAGGCCATCGCTTCGAGAATGACGTTGGGGAACGGATCGTAAAGCGTCGGCAGCAGCAGGGCGTCGGCCATCTGATAGAATGGCAGGGTTTCCGACTGCATGCCGAAAAAGCGCACCCGTTCCTCGCAGTTGAGCGTTTTCGCCAGCTGCTGATAGCGACTCTGCTCTTTATCTTTGCCCACCACCAGAAGATAGCGGTTGGTCGGCGCGATGGCGCGGATCGCCGCATCCAGCCCCTTGCGCTCAAAGCCGGAGCCGACGTAAATCAGGCAGGTTGCCTGGATCGGCAGATTCCATTTGGCGCGCAGCGCGGTAAAGGCTTCTTCCGTCGGCGGCAGAAAACGCTGGTTATCAATAGCGTTATAGATGACGTGAATTTTTTCCGCCGGCAGGCCGAAGTCTTCAATAATCTCGCGTTTAATCATCTCCGCGTTGCAGATAACGCCGCGCAGGTGCGAGTCCTGGTACATGTCGCGCTCGGCCTGCATCACATAGCGATGGTAGCGGTCGGCAAACAGCAGGCGGCTTTTCCAGCCGGGCAAAATGCGCGAGCGCTGCTGCAGCCAGCGGCGGTGTACGCCGTCTCCGGCGCGGTACAGGTCGCAGCCGGGTATACGCTCATGGCTTTGCACCAGATCGAAGGCTTCGCGCTGCCAGAGCTGGCGGGCGGCGTCGGCAAACCCACGCTCGCGGCTGATCCGCCCCCACTTGCGCGGATTGCAGATGTGGATGTTCCACTCGGGCTTCACCGGCCCCTGCCACTCGCGGGTGATGACGTTCAGTTCAAGATCGCTGTCGTCGAGGGCTTCCAGCGCGCGGGAGACAAAGCGCTCCGCACCGCCGTCCGGGCGATACTTCTGGCGTACCAGAGCCAGCCTGAATTTACTCATGCCAGTACCTTTTTCGCCGCCGCGATGACCGCGTCGGTGGGGATTAAATCGAGAAAGCGTTCGTTGGTGTTGGTATCAATGTCGTCAGGATCGGGAATCGATCCGAAATCACCCGCCCAAATCACCTCGCCCTGCGCCTGCCATGGACGCCAGAAGGTGAGCTTGGAGGGGCCAAATAGCGCCACCAGCGGCGTACCGAGCGCGGCGGCCATATGCATCGGCACCGAGTCGACGCCGATGAACAGGCGGGCATGGTCGATGACGGACGCCAGCTGGCGCAGGGTGAGCAGCCCGGCGAGGGAGTGCAGGCGAGCATTGGGGCAGCCCGCCATAATGGTGTCGATCATCTGCTTCTCTCTGGCGTCAGGGCCGGAGGTCAGCACGACCGGGTAGCCTGCTTCAGAAAGCGCGTTTATCAGGGCGCTCATTCGCGCTTCGCGCCAGCACTTAAAGAACCAGCGGGAGGTCGGCTGAATGACGATATAGTTATCCTGAAATCCTTCCGGCAGCAGCGCGCGGCTGGCGCGCCAGTCCTGCTCGCTGTAGCCCATCTTCGCCGGCGCGTCAGCAATATCCAGTCCAAGCGGCGCCAGAATCGACAGATTCTGCTGCACGGTATGCAGCTGGTTATGCCGCTCGGTTGAGGCGAGGGCGGTATGGCAAAAACGCCAGGCCGGGTGGCGACGCTTCGGAAAGTCAAAGCCGATACGGATGGCCGCCCCGGTCAGTTTGGTGATGATCGCGCTGGGCCACTGATCGGCAAGATTGAGCACCATATCGTAGCGCTGCTGGCGGAGCGTGCGAATCAGCCGCCACTCCATCTTCAGCTGATGGCCAGCGCCCTGTTTTTTCCAGCGCCGGTCAATGCCGTAAATGTGGCGGATATCCGTATTCGCTGCGAGCATATCCCGCGTTTCTTCATAAAGCAGCACATCCACGCAGGCGGCGGGATATTGCTGCTTAAGCGCATGAATAAGCGGCGTTATCAATAACATATCGCCATGATGGCGAAGCTTAATAACCAGGATTCGCGCCGGGTTCACGCGGCCGGAAGTGCGGGTTTCAGGCGTCATTCTCTGTTCTTCATTCAGGGTCAGGGCTCCGATTCTAGGGGATCAGATAGATTGAGAGAAGCCTTGTCTTGCTCTACCATGACCCGATACGTATGGCCTGAGGACGTTTTCGTGCACAAACCCGCATTTCTCATCACGATTGATACAGAGGGTGATAACCTCTGGCAAAAACATGACAGCATCACCACCGAGAATGCGCGCTATCTACCGCGTTTTCAGCAGCTTTGCGAAAAGTATGGTTTTAAACCGGTCTGGTTGACCAACTATGAAATGGCTATCGACCCGGTTTATATCGAATTTGCCAAAGATACGATCGCCCGGGGTACCGCGGAAATTGGTATGCATCTCCACGCGTGGAACAGCCCGCCGACCGATCCGCTCACCGATGACGACTGGCGACATAAACCGTATTTGATCGAGTACAGCGATGCGGCGATGCGGGCAAAAGTCGACTATATGACCCGTCTGCTGGAGGACACCTTCCAAACCAAAATGGTCAGCCATCGCGCCGGGCGGTGGGCGTTTGATGAGCGCTACGCGCGTCTGCTGGTGGAGTATGGTTATCTGGTGGATTGCTCGGTTACCCCGAGAGTGAACTGGAAGACGGCGAAAGGCGCGCCGCAGGGCGACGGCGGCACCGATTATCGTCATTTCCCGCAGCACGCCTATTTTCTTGACGAGAATGATATCCGTCGTGAAGGGCAATCATCGCTGCTGGAAGTGCCTATGAGCATTCAGTACAAGCACTCCGCGTGGATGAATAGCCTGAAGCAGGGCTACGATCGCCTGCGCGGCAAAGTACGCTCGCCGTCGGTACACTGGCTGCGTCCGATGGGCGGTAACGTTGAGACGATGAAAAAAGTGGTCGAACAAACGTTGACTCAGGGTAATGACTACGTCGAATATATGCTCCACTCTTCAGAGTACATGCCCGGCGGCAGCCCAACGTTTAAAAACGAGCAGGATATCGAGCGCTTATATGCCGATCTGGACGCTTTTTTCAGCTGGCTGGCGCCGCAGGTGAAGGGAATGACGTTGGCGGAGTATTACCAACAGAAACTCACACAGCGATAAAAGATCACAACCAGGTACCGTATGCGTATCGTGAAGCAGTTTACGCGGAAGAAAAATGCCTTCTTCCGCGAAATTAAGTTTAATTTAATTAACTATCGTTACAGAAATAAAAGCGCACGCCAGCCCTTTAATTCCGCGAAGATTCAGCATGTTTTATTATTGCGCCTGGATGACAAAGTTGGGGATATGGTCGTAACGACCGGCTGCGCAAAGCTTTTAGCCGATCGGGGCTATAAGGTTTCTGTGCTGACCGGGCCGGTCTGTAAGCAGATGCTTGCCGGCGCGGATTTTCTTGAGCAGGTCTATTTATATCAGCCGCGGATGCCGTTAAACGCACTGCGTGCGGCAGGATTTGACGCGGTTGTTGATTTTGATGATGTGAAAACCTACGAGCGTTTTAAACTGCTGGCTGATTTGCAGCCTGGCTGTGTTATCGGTTTTAATAAACAAGAATATAAACTTTACGATCACTCCATCCCTTTTCTGGATAGCAGCAGCCATATTTCCGCCCGCTATAAAGCCGTCGCCAGGCTATTTGGCATAGAACACCCTCATTACCACTATCATCTGCCCGGCGATGCTTTTGAGCGGGAAAAAGTCAAAACACTGATGGCTCAGCACAAGGGGAGTCAGCTCTGTATTGCCATAAACCCGTTTACCGCCTCAACGGATAAAGACTTTTGCCGTCATCAGGTTTCTGCCCTGATTGAGCGCTTATATACGCTCCCTTATAAAATCAGCGTCGTGATGGTCGGGCATAGCGAGAAAATTCGTCAGCTTAATCTGGAAACGGCGCTGCATCTGCCTGATAGCAATATTAATTCAGCGGTTGAGATTGTTCGCCACTGCGATCTGGTGATTACGGCGGATACCGCCATCGTGCATATTGCTCGCGCGTTCGACAAGCCCATGGTGGCGGTTTACAACAAACGTAAACTCAAAGATACCGGTTTGCCAGGCTATACCATCTGGGCGCCGGGTTATGACAAGGCCAGACAAATTGTCTGCGAAGAGACTAACGTCGCCGACATGACCATTGACGCGGTCTGGCCGGTGATCAAAGCCCAGGCGGATGCCCTGATCGCCGCCCGCCAGCAGGCGTAAAAAAGGGCCCGCTGCGGGCCCTTGTCTTAGCGTTTCGCCTTCAGGCCGCCGCTGAGCGCAATGCCCAGCGGTAGCCAAAACAGCGGCCAGCTTTCGCGAGGGTTGCTGATGATAAACATGCCCTGCGAAGCCATAAAAATCAGCGCATAGATAAAAATCGCCAGCCCGTAGCGGCCATCCTGCTGTTTACGCCATGCCTGCCATAACCCTCCAGCAATCACCGCCAGCAGCAGCGCCAGGCCGATGATGCCGCCTTTCAGCAGTGCGCCAAGATAGACGCTGTGGGTGGTGGTGATATGCTCGCCGCTGTAGTTGGTAAAGTTGAGCTCGTAGTCAAAGCCACGACCCAGCCACGGCTGGCTGGCTACTTCCTGGACCGTATGGCGCCAGATACTCAAGCGCAATCCGCTTTGTGTGCCCAGCTCTTCAAAGCGCGCCAGCAGCAGGTCTCCCGTTGGCGTAAAGAGGAAAAGCGCGCCCAGAACCAATGCTAACGCGGCGACAATCAAAAGATTGCGGCGGGTAAAGACGTGCAGGTGCAGGGTGCAAACAAACGCCACCAGCAGGGCGATAATCGGGCCGCGGCTTTGGGTCAGAAACAGCATCACCAGCATGATGGCCATCGGCACATACAGCAGGTGGCTGCCTTTCTCCTTCAGCAGCATCGCGCAAATAAGGATACCGATACCGCAATAGCCTGCGAGGTCGATAACGTTGGTCGGCCCGGGATTGCCCGGTGACACCAGGCGCTCTTTGAGGACCAGGGTGAAATCGATCGCCATCGTCCAGATGGAGAGCACCGTGATCCCGGCAACGACGCTCAGCAGCGCCAGATGTCGGGTTCGGGTGTCGCCCAGCAGGGTAGTTAGCAGCAGGAGATAAAAAATTAAATAGGCGCCGTGCGTCAGCGGCGAGTCGATATGCTGAGGCGTCTGCCCCCAAATGTTGCTCAGGGCATAGTAAACGCAGAATACCACCAGCAGGCTATAAACCGGCCACCGCTGGCGGATGCTTTCCGCTATTGCCTGACGGTTAACCTGGTTAAGCAGTGAAAGCAAAAACAGCAAAATAGATAAATGAAGAAGGTTGTTTGTCCGGGTTGATACGCAAAAAACAGCGCTAAAAAACAGAAACAAAGTGAAGAAAACGGTGTAGCCCTGTCTGGCGTAACTACTTATTTTTAAAGTACTCATCAAAAGAAACCTTTGCGAAAATCGTTTCCGGAACCGCGCTTTCTAAAGAGAAGTTAACGACCCGAATATGGTTTTGTTGCAGCACGTTGGCAGCGTGCGAAAAGGACGGCATGACCAGGTCATCCACCTTATTTGCCAGCCAGGAGGGGAGTTTATCCTGTTCCGTTTCGTAGAATCGCGGCTGGTTGAAGTTACTCATATCCAGACCGCTTATCAGAATGGTTTTAAATCCCAGCCACATCAGAATTTGCAGGGCCCAGTAGACCACGGTTCCGGCATCGAAAATGCCCTGGCGGATATCGGTGCTAAAGCAAATATCCTGCCGCTGCGGGTGAAAGCGTAAAGCCGCAACGCCTTTCCAGACCTGCGGCATCGCGCTTTTGGCGACTTTGGGCTGATAAATTTTATAACAGGCGTCTTCAATTAATGCCAAACGACAGCGAAGCTCTGCGCCGTGGCGGTCGAGGATTTTGGCGATACCGTGCATGGTGGTGAAGAGCACGAGATCGGGTTGGCTAATCACTGAACGAATCACGTCCGGCTTTTTATCGTAAAAGACCATATCGACAATGGTATAGAACGAAAATTTAATTTTATCAGAGAGATGCCAGGCGCCATTCACCCCCATCACCGGAACGCTTTTCGGCAGCCGCGTGAAATCAATACGGCGCGTAGAGGGGCCGGTGGCGGTCAGCAGCACCTCGCCCTGGGCGCTATCCTTCAGTTCGCTGAGATTAACCAGCGGCACCGTTTTTCCTTTGTATTTCAGGGTGCGGATTTCACCGCTCGCCGCGCGCGTGATATGGGTAAACGGCCAGAGATTTTCGTTATGGCGATAGGCGCGTCGATGCGTGTAGCGATAGATCTGCTTAAATAATGAACCCATTAAGCCAGTTCCTGAGATTTCAACAGTTGCCGAATCCGGGAGGCGGGTATATCCCCCGTGCTGCTGCCGCTTTCCGGGCGCACCACGTACTGATTTTTACCGTAGCCGCCAATCAGCCCCGGATCGGTCGGGCCGTACAGCGTGAAGTTCGGTTTATCGAGCGCGGCGGTAAGATGGCTCAGCCCCGTGTCGACGGAAACCACCCCGCGCGCGCCTGCCAGAACCTCTGCTACCTGCTCCAGGCTCATGCGCGGCAGGACGTCGACAAAATCGTGCCCCTCCGCCAGGCGCCTGGCCCGCGCCTCTTCATGGGGGGCGCCCCACGGCAGTTTGATGCGTACGCCGCTGTCGGTCAGCAGGGCGATAAGCGCCCGCCAGTTCTCTTCCGGCCAGTGCTTATCATCGCGCGTCGTGGCGTGGAGGAACACCAGATACGGCGCAGCGGACGGGTCAGTCTGACGCAAAAAATGGCGGGCGATCGCGTAGTCGCCCTGGGTTTCCGGCTTCGCGTAGCCGAGGCTTTTTGCGAACAGCTCGCGGGTGCGCTCAACGGCGTGCTGCTGTTTAGCAATATGGTGGCGACGGTTGTAAAACAGGCTGGCCAGCGGCTCGCGGGCGGTTTGCCAGTCCATACCGTGCTTCACGCCGCGGGCCAGCCGGGTGACCAGCGCGGCGCTCTTCACCAGCCCCTGAGCATCGATGATCGCGTCATATTTTTCCGCCCGTACGGCGTCGCGGAAAGCCTTACGCTCGGCTTTGATCGGCGCGGAAAACCACGCCTTGCGCCAGCGGCGAATCGCTACCGGGATGACCCGGTCGACGGTCTCATGCCAGGAGGGGATCTGCGCGAAGCCTTCCTCAACCACCCAGTCGAAACGAATGCCGGGAAAGGCCAGCGCGGCGTCGCTCAGCGCGGGCAGCGTGTGCAGCACGTCGCCCATGGACGAGGTTTTTACGATCAGTACCCGCATCCGTTAGTCTTCCTCTTGTTCCGTTTTTTCCAGCAACAGGTCGTTTAATTCTTCCAGCACGCGCTGTGGCGTAATGTCGATCAAACTCTGATGATAGCCTTCGGCGGCGTCGCCTTTACGCACTTTGTGGTAGCCACTGATCAGGCGGATCACGCGCGCTTTGTGCGACAGAGGTGGAGTGAAGTCCGGGCTGCTGGGCCCGTAGAGCGCCACCAGCGGACGGTCGAGCGCGGCGGCGACGTGCATCAGGCCGGAATCGTTGCTGACCACCGCTTTACAGGCGGCGATCAGAATGACCGCCTGCTCAAGTTGAGTCTCCCCGGCCAGATTGCGGCACCATGCCTGCTGTTCGGTATTGAGGGCGGCGAGGATTTCATTGCCCGCTTCGTGGTCTTTCGCGGAGCCAAACAGCACGATCTGAAAGCCTTCGTCGATCAGCTGTTTCGCCAGTTCGGCGTAGTGATAGTGCGGCCAGCGTTTTGCCGGGCCGAACTCTGCGCCGGGGCAGAAGCCGATGAGCGGGCGCTCGGCTGAGAGGTTAAACGCGCTACAGGCCTGCGATTTTTCGCCTTCATGTACCTGCAGCTGCGGCCAGAGCAGCGGCTGCGGCAGATCTTTCGCGCAGCGCATCACGCCTTTGTCGTAGGCCAGACCGACGTAGCGTTCGACCATCAACGGCCAGGCGTCTTTATCCAGCTTGCGGGCATCGTTCAGCAGGCCGTAGCGCATCTCGCCGAGCCAGCCGGTGCGATGCGGTATTCCCGCAAAGAACGGCACGAGGGCCGATTTAAACGAGTTGGGCAGCACATAAGCGCGATCGTAGCGACGTTCGCGCAGGCTGTGCCCAAGCTTACGCCGTTCCCCGATTTCCAGCGCGCCGTGGCCGAGCGGCATCGGGATTGCTTCGTTGACTTCCGGCATGCGCGATAGCAGCGGACGGCACCATGCGGGCGCCATCACGTCGATGATCGCCTGGGGATAGCGCGCCCTGAGCGTACGATAAAGACTTTGCGACATCATCATGTCGCCCACCCAAGACGGGCCAATCACCAGTATTTTCATGCTTGCTTCTTACGCGTCGCGGTTCAGCCAGGCCATATATTCCGTTACGCCTTCGGCAACGGTCTTAAACGGTTTATCGTAGCCCGCTGCGCGCAGGTTTGTCAGATCCGCCTGGGTAAACGCCTGATAGCGGCCTTTCAGCTTATCCGGGAACGGAATGTACTCGATGCTGCCTTTCTGGTGGTAAGCCAGCGTTGCGTCTGCGACAGCCTGGAAAGACTCCGCGCGGCCGGTGCCAAGGTTGAAAATGCCGGATACGCCGTTTTCCCAGAACCACAGGTTCACCGCCGCGACGTCGCCGACGTAGACGAAGTCGCGCTTGAAGCCGTCGCTGCCTTCAAACAATTTCGGACTTTCGCCATTATTCAGCTGAGTATTCAGATGGAAAGCGACGCTGGCCATGCTGCCTTTATGGCCTTCGCGCGGCCCGTAGACGTTGAAATAGCGGAAGCCGACGATCTGCGAGTTCGCTTCCGGCAGGATCTGACGGACATATTCATCAAACAGAAACTTGGAGTAGCCGTAAACGTTGAGCGGCTGCTCGTATTCGCGGGATTCGATAAAGTCGCTGGTGCGGCCGCCGTAGGTCGCCGCGGAAGAGGCGTACAGGAACGGGATTTCACGCTCCAGACAGTAGTGAAGCACCTCTTTTGAGTACTGATAGTTGTTATCCATCATGTACTTGCCATCCCACTCCGTGGTGGAAGAGCAGGCGCCTTCATGGAAAATAGCGTCGATATCGCCGAACTCTTCGCCCGCCATAATCTGGATCAGAAAGTCTTCTTTATCCATGTAGTCGGCAATGTTCAAATCCACCAGATTGATGAATTTGGTGCCGTCTTTCAGATTATCTACGACCAGAATGTCGGTAATGCCCTGGTCATTCAGTGCTTTAACGATATTGCTGCCGATAAAGCCTGCGCCGCCGGTAACGATGATCATAACTGTAACCTTTGAAGTGGGTAGTCCAGAGACAATCCGGACATGAATGCTCTTATCATATCACTACATCGAAAAGGCTTCAGCCATTCGCCGATAAGGTAGAGAGGGACTCGTGATTTATGCTGCAAATAATTCATGCAGTAATGCATCATCTCGTATCAGCGTATAGCTTTAGGTAATATGTGCCAAATTTTGCCGAATCTGGAGAGTTGCAATGCGTGGTGATTTCTACAAACAGTTAACCAATGACCTGGATACCGCGCGCGCGGAAGGGTTGTTTAAAGAAGAACGGGTTATTACTTCGGCGCAGCAGGCGGATATCACCGTCGGCGGCAGCCAGGTGATTAACTTCTGCGCCAATAACTATCTCGGCCTCGCGAACCACCCGGAACTGATTGCCGCCGCGAAAAGCGGCATGGATAGCCACGGCTTCGGTATGGCCTCCGTGCGTTTTATCTGCGGGACCCAGGACAGCCATAAAGCGCTTGAGAAGAAGCTGGCCGATTTTCTCGGTATGGAAGATGCGATTCTCTACTCCTCCTGTTTTGATGCTAACGGCGGCCTGTTTGAAACCCTGCTCGGCGCAGAAGATGCGATTATCTCCGATGCCCTGAACCATGCGTCGATCATCGACGGCGTGCGCCTGTGTAAAGCGAAGCGCTTCCGCTACGCCAACAACGATATGGTGGAGCTGGAAGCCCGTCTGAAAGAGGCGCGTGACGCCGGCGCGCGCCATGTGCTGATTGCCACCGACGGCGTGTTCTCAATGGACGGGGTGATCGCCAACCTGAAGGGCGTTTGCGATCTGGCGGACAAATACGACGCGCTGGTGATGGTGGATGATTCTCACGCCGTGGGTTTTGTGGGTGAAAACGGCCGCGGTTCCCATGAGTACTGCGACGTGATGGGCCGCGTCGATATTATCACCGGTACGCTGGGTAAGGCGCTGGGCGGCGCGTCCGGCGGCTATACCGCCGCGCGTAAAGAAGTTGTCGAGTGGCTGCGCCAGCGCTCGCGTCCGTATCTGTTCTCCAACTCGCTGGCACCGGCGATTGTCGCCGCTTCCATCAAAGTGCTGGAGATGGTGGAAGCGGGCAGCGAGCTGCGCGACCGCCTGTGGGCTAACGCGCGCCTGTTCCGTGAAAAAATGACCGCGGCAGGGTTTACCCTCGCGGGCGCCGATCACGCCATTATCCCGGTGATGCTCGGTGAAGCCACCGTGGCGCAGCAGTTCGCGCGCGAGCTGCAAAAAGAAGGGATTTACGTCACCGGATTCTTCTACCCGGTGGTACCAAAAGGCCAGGCGCGTATCCGTACCCAGATGTCTGCGGCGCATACCCCTGAACAAATTGAACGTGCGGTGGAAGCCTTTACCCGCATCGGTAAACAACTGGGCGTCATTGCCTGAGGGTGTGAGATGAAAGCGTTATCCAAACTGAAGGCGGAAGAAGGCATCTGGATGACCGACGTGCCGGAACCGGAAGTCGGCCATAACGATTTGCTGATTAAAATTCGCAAGACCGCGATTTGCGGTACCGACGTGCACATCTACAACTGGGACGAGTGGTCGCAAAAGACCATTCCGGTGCCGATGGTGGTGGGCCATGAATATGTCGGCGAAGTGGTGGGTATCGGTCAGGAAGTTCGCGGCTTTAAGCTTGGCGACCGCGTTTCCGGCGAAGGGCATATCACCTGCGGCCACTGCCGTAACTGCCGCGCCGGGCGTACGCATCTGTGCCGCAATACCACGGGCGTCGGCGTCAACCGTCCGGGCTGTTTTGCCGAATATCTGGTGATCCCGGCGTTTAACGCCTTTAAAATCCCCGACAATATCTCTGACGATCTGGCGTCGATTTTCGACCCATTTGGCAACGCCGTGCATACCGCGCTTTCATTCGACCTCGTCGGTGAAGATGTGCTGGTTTCCGGCGCCGGCCCGATCGGCGTGATGGCCGCCGCGGTGGCGAAACACGTTGGCGCGCGTAACGTGGTGATTACCGACGTTAACGAATATCGTCTGGAGCTGGCGCGCAAAATGGGCGTCACCCGGGCGGTGAACGTTTCTAAAGAGAACCTTAACGATGTGATGGCCGAACTGGGCATGACCGAAGGTTTCGACGTGGGTCTGGAGATGTCCGGCGCGCCGCCGGCGTTCCGCACCATGCTCGATACCATGAACCACGGCGGGCGCATCGCCATGCTGGGGATCCCGCCGTCGGATATGTCTATCGACTGGACCAAGGTGATTTTCAAGGGGCTGTTTATCAAAGGGATTTATGGTCGCGAAATGTTCGAAACCTGGTACAAGATGGCCGCGCTCATCCAGTCCGGTCTCGATCTGTCGCCGATCATCACTCACCGCTTTGGTATTGATGATTTCCAGCAGGGCTTTGACGCGATGCGTTCCGGCCAGTCTGGCAAAGTCATTCTCAGCTGGGATTAATTTCCCCCGGTCTGCATTTTAAAAAAGCGCCTGCGGGCGCTTTTTTGAGAGTTGTCCTACATTTTTGTGATACTTAATCCACTCCGCACTTTTTCTAAATCGCTTTCTCGCCTATTCGTTTATACAGTCAGTTTAACCATGGTTTAACCCTACAAAGATTATGCTTAAACTTTCTGTATGCTTATTGACCTGTAATTCATCCCGCTTATTACGGGAGGTTTTACCACCTTTGCTTAAGGTAGCTGATGAATTTATCGTCATCGATTCAGGCAGTACGGACGCCACGCTGCAGATTTGCCAACAGTTCGGTCTCACCGTTCACTATCATGCTTATACCACTCACGGCTCGCAGATGAACTACGCGACCTCCCTCGCCAGCCACGACTGGGTGCTGTGTATGGATAGCGATGAGATTCTTGATGACGAGGTGGTGGCAGCTATTCTGGCGCTGAAGGCGGGGGATGAGCCCGATCCAACCTGCGCCTGGCGTCTGCCGCGCTACTGGTTCGTGCTGGGTGAAGAGGTGCGAACTATTTACCCGGTATCCTCGCCGGATTTCCCGGTTCGCTTGTATAACCGTTCTGCCGCCCGGTTCAACGAGCGTCCGGTAGACGATCAGGTCGTCGGTTTTTCGTACTCGGCCAGGCTACCGGGATGCGTGCGCCACGACACTTTCTACTCCCTGCATGAAGTGTTTAATAAGCTCAATAGCTACACCACGCGGCTGGTTAAATATCAGAAGATCAGGCCGTCTCTTGGGCGCGGAGCGATCAGCGCGATTGGCGCTTTCTTTAAGTGGTATCTGTTTAGCGGAGCGTGGCGAAAGGGCAAGGTCGGCGTGGTCACCGGGCTTTACGCGACCTTTTACAGCTTTCTTAAATACTTTAAAGCCTGGTACGCCCATCAGGACAAGCCGGAATCCGCGGCGGATAAGCACACGGATTCCCGGACGATTTAGTTGGTGGGCTGATCCCAGCCCTGCCACTTCAGCTGGTAATACTGCAACAGCGTACTCTGGGCGATGCTTTCGCTCAGAATGGTAAAGAAGCGGCTGGCGTTGACCGGCTCCGGCGGACGTTTAGATTTGCACTGCTTCACGCCGCGGAACGGATTGCGCGGCGGCTGAACCCGCGGCGCGGTGTTCGGCGTAGAGGTATCCACCTGCGGTTCGTTGAGCAGGCTGCTCGGGCGAACCAGAGTGATATCCGGCGGCAGGTTATACACCATCTGCTGCAGCACGCGCACCGTCGTCGGGTGCGGGTGGCCGATAGCAATGGCGGAACCGTTGCGCCGCGCCAAAGCGATAGCGCGGTTGAACTGATAGCGGATATCCGCTTCGTTTTGGGTATCGTCGAGGAAAACCTTACGCTTAATCACCTTTACGCCGGTGCCCTGCGCCGCGCGCATGGCTTGGGTATTGCCGATGGTGACGCTATCGAGAAAGTAGAGATTGTAGCGCTCGAGCGCCTGCATCACCTTCTGCATGCCGAAGAGGTTCGACGTCATCGCGCTGCCCATATGGTTATTCAGCCCCACGGCGTAAGGGACCTTGCCGTAGGCTTCGCGGATAATGCGCTCTATCTCGCTGCTGTTCATATCCGGACGGAGAGTATCTTTTTCCAGCGGCTGTTTGCTGAGCGGCGCCATCGGCAGGTGGATGAGCACCTCGTGGCCGAGATTATGCGCTTTGGTCGCCATTTCGCGGGCGTGGGGCGCATTAGGGAGTACGGCAACGGAGATCGTCGCTGGCAGCGCCAGCACCTGGTTTTCCGTTTGTGGACGATAGCCAAAGTCGTCGATAACAATGGAGAGTTTGCCGGCAAATACCGGCGACGCGATAACCAGCGTACCGGTTACCGCGAGTGCGATTCTGCGAAATTGAAGCAAAACTTATCTTCCCAACCACGGCTGTGGATTGACCGCCTGACCCTGGCGGCGAATTTCGAAATAGAGCGACGGACGGCCCTGACCGCCGCTGCTGCCTACGAGAGCGATCGGCTGGCCCGCCCGGACCTGAGTGCCGACGCTGACCAGCGCGCTTTGGTTATAGCCGTAAAGACTCATGTCGCCTTTGCCGTGTTCAACGACCACCACCAGGCCATAGCCCTGCAGCCAGTCGGCGAGAATAACCCGACCATCGGCAACGGCTTTGACCTCGGTGCCTTCAGACGCAGCGATAACCATCCCCTTCCAACGTAGTTCACCTTGCAGCTGTTCGCCATAGCGATGGAGAATTGAGCCGCGAACCGGCCAGAATGCCTGGCCGCGCGGTGAGCCAAGCCCGCCGGTGCGGGACATCAGCGAGCGTTCGCTTTCGGTAGGTTTGTAGGTGGTGCCTTTACGCGAGGCTTCCTGCTGGCGATCGCGCACATCCTGCGCTTCGCGGGCTTCGCGATCCGCTCGCGCTTTGGCCGCCGCCGCCGCCTGGGCGATACGGCCGCGCAGGCGTGATTCGTTAGCCCGCATCTCGCTGAGCTGCTGCTGGCCTTGCTGAATGGAGGATTCCAGGCTGGCGAGGGTCTTTTTACGCTCGTTGCGCGCCTGCTCCAGCTTGCTCTGCTGGGCGCGCTGTTCGTACACCAAGGTTTGCTGCTGGCTCTGTTTCTCTTCCAGCATCGATTTTTGCACCGCCATGTCTTCGCGGGTTTTCTTCAACTGGGCGATGGTTTCCTGGCGCGCCTGGTTCAGATAGCCAAAGTAGGCCTGCAGGCGTTGATTACGCTGCCCCTCTTCGCCGCTGAGGATCATCTGGATACCGGTATGTGGCCCCTGACGAAACGCGGCGTCGAGTTGCGCGGAAAGATTACGCTCCTGCGAGGCGCGCTGACGCTCCAGCTTAGCCAGCGCGGCGTTCATTTCGTCGATCTGCTTATTTAGCTGGTTCAGCGTTTCCTGAGTTTCGCGCAGCTTGCGCGCGGCGGCGGAGATAGCCTCCTCCTGCGCTTTAAGCTGAGCGACCAGGGAAGCGCGCTGCTGCTGCTGCTGCTTAATCGCCCGCTGTTTAGCGGCGATATCGGCCTGAATGGATTTAAGCTGGTCGCTGTCGTCGGCGTGAGCAGATGCGGCGCACAGCAATACGCCAGCGCTAAGCGCGCTGGCGTAAAGGACGGATCGAACTGCCGTTGCGATCCATGTAGTTGAATAAGTCGCCTTTCCCCTCATGGGGAAGGATTATTCCACGATGAACAGCGGCTTGCCAGTCATCTCTTGCGGGATTTCCATTCCCATCAGCGTCAGCATGGTCGGCGCGATGTCGGAAAGTTTGCCGCCGTTAACCGCTTTGACGTTTTTATCGCCAACGTAAATCAGCGGAACCGGCAGGTTGGTGTGCGCGGTATGCGCCTGACCGGTGGCCGGGTCGCGCATCTGCTCGGCGTTGCCGTGGTCTGCGGTGATCAGCAGCTGTCCGCCAACGGATTCAACGGCTTTGCTAACCTGGTCGATGCAGTGATCCAGCGCTTCCACCGCTTTAACGGCGGCTTCCATCACTCCGGTATGGCCAACCATATCGCCGTTCGGGTAGTTACAGATGATGGTGTCGAACTGACCGCCCTTGATGGCGGCAACCAGTTTTTCGGTCAGCTCGGCGGAGCTCATTTCCGGCTGCAGATCGTAGGTCGCGACCTTCGGCGAGTTGATCAGAATGCGCTCTTCGCCTTTGAACGGCTCTTCAACGCCGCCGTTGAAGAAGAAAGTTACGTGAGCGTATTTTTCGGTTTCGGAGATGCGCAGCTGGGTTTTGTCGTTCTTCGCCATCCATTCGCCGAAGGTATTGGTCAGGGACGCCGGCGGATAAGCACAGGCGACTTTAATGTCCGCGGCGTATTCGGTCAGCATGACGAAATCGAGGTTCACCACTTTCTTACGGGCGAAGCCGTCGAAATCGGCGTTAACGAAGGCGCGAGTAATTTCGCGGGCGCGGTCGGCGCGGAAATTCATGAAAATCAGCGCATCGCCGTCTTCCATCGCCGCGTCGGCCTGGCCTGCGGCGCGGATAACGGTCGCTTTCACGAACTCATCGTTCTCATCGCGCGCATAAGCGGCCTGCAGGCCTGCAACGGCGGTATCGGCCTGGAACTCGCCTTTTGCCAGGGTCATCAGATCGTAAGCCTGCTCAACGCGATCCCAACGGTTGTCGCGGTCCATGGCGTAGTAGCGGCCAATGATCGAGGCGACGCGGCCTTTGCCCAGCGCGGCAAATTTGTCTTCGAATTTCGCCAGCGTCTTTTCAGCGCTGCGCGGCGGGGTATCGCGGCCGTCGAGGAAGGCGTGCAGATAGATTTTATCCGCGCCGCGCTCGGCTGCCAGTTCCACCATCGCCATGATGTGGTCTTCGTGGCTGTGGACGCCGCCCGGCGACATCAGGCCCATGATATGCACGGCTTTGCCCGCGGCGACGGCTTTATCGACCGCGCCGGTCAGTACCGGGTTGGCGAAGAAGGTGCGTTCTTTGATTTCAACGTCCAGGCGGGTCAGATCCTGGTACACGATGCGGCCCGCGCCGAGATTAACGTGGCCTACTTCAGAGTTGCCCATTTGACGATCCGGCAGACCGACTTCCAGGCCTGAAGCATCGATCAGAGTGTGCGGACGTTTTGCCCACAGTGCGTCCATAACAGGGGTTTTAGCGCTATAAATAGCGTTATCCTGCTGGTCTTCACGGTAGCCATAGCCATCCAGAATCACCAGTACCATAGGTTTTTTAGAAACCGACATTGCGACAACCTCATGCTCAAAGACAGAATATTTGCGTAATTTTACTACAGCTGAATCGATCAAATCACCGTAAAAGATCAAAGAAAGAGGGCGGCCAGAGCGCATCGTTGCGGCGAGAGCGGTTTTTTTTCGTGACGGGCCGCAGAAAATACATTACATCGCGCTCACTGGCTGTATTTGCCGCAATGCACAGGTATACTCCTTCCCTGGTTTTTTTATCACTTAGTCGGGAGTTGTAACCCCCCATGCAAGAAATTATGCAATTCATCAGCCGTCACCCCGTCCTGAGCATCGCGTGGGTCGCGCTGCTGGTGGCGGTGCTGTTCACCACCTTTAAAGGATTGATGTCGAAAGTTAAAGTCATCACCCGTGGTGAAGCGACGCGCCTGATCAACAAAGAAGATGCCGTGGTTGTCGACCTGCGTCAGCGTGACGATTTCCGTAAAGGCCACATTGCGGGTTCTATTAACCTGCTGCCGAGCGATATCAAAGCAAATAACGTCGGCGAGTTGGAAAAGCACAAAGCACAACCCATTATAGTAGTAGACGGCTCAGGTATGCAGGCGCAAGAACCCGCCAGCGCGCTGAACAAAGCCGGCTTTGAAAAGGTCTTCGTACTGAAAGAGGGCATCGCTGGCTGGAGCGGCGAGAACCTTCCTCTGGTACGCGGTAAATAATTTACCCGCGTCTTTAATGGCGCAGCGCGGTTTTCCCTGCGGCGGCTATTCGCCAGCGGGAAAATAGCGCCTGCGGCGTGAAACTCTCGGGGGTAAAAACAGGAGTGAAGTCATGGCCAATATTGATATCTATACCAAAGCGACCTGCCCGTTCTGCGTACGTGCAAAAGCGCTGCTGAACAGCAAGGGCGTGACGTTCAACGAGTTGCCTATCGATGGCGATGCTGCGAAGCGTGAAGAAATGATTCAGCGCAGCGGTCGGACGACGGTTCCGCAGATTTTTATTGATGCGCAGCACATTGGCGGCTGTGACGACTTGTATGCGCTTGATTCACGTGGTGGACTCGATCCCCTCCTGCGCTAATTTTTGCGCTCATCCCCATTGGACGGGCGTACTTAAGGACAACACGAAAGGGTTTTACTATGTCAGAACAAAACAGCACCGAAATGACTTTCCAGATTCAGCGCATCTACACCAAAGATATCTCTTTTGAAGCGCCGAACGCGCCGCAAGTTTTTCAGAAAGATTGGCAGCCGGAAGTTAAACTTGATCTGGATACGGCTTCCAGCCAGCTGGCTGAAGGCGTGTATGAAGTGGTGCTGCGCGTAACCGTAACCGCCTCTCTGGGCGAAGAAACCGCGTTCCTGTGTGAAGTACAGCAGGGCGGTATTTTCTCCATCGAAGGCATCGACGGTACCCAGATGGCGCACTGCCTCGGCGCATACTGCCCGAACATTCTGTTCCCGTACGCGCGCGAGTGCATCACCAGCCTGGTTTCTCGCGGTACCTTCCCGCAACTGAACCTTGCGCCAGTGAACTTCGATGCGCTGTTTATGAACTATCTGCAGCAGCAGGCTGGCGAAGGTGCTGAACAACATCAGGATGCCTGATGAACGCGCTTAACGCTGCAATGACTGTGATCGGTGCCGGCTCTTACGGCACCGCTCTTGCCATCACCCTGGCAAGAAATGGCCACGAGGTTGTCCTCTGGGGCCATGACCCGAAACATATCGCGACGCTGCAGAACGATCGCTGCAACGCTGCGTTCCTTCCCGATGTTCCATTCCCGGATACGCTGCACCTTGAGAGCGACCTGGCAACGGCGCTTGCCGCCAGCCGCGATATTCTCGTGGTGGTGCCCAGTCACGTCTTTGGGCAGGTTCTGCGCCAGATCAAGCCGCTGATGCGCCCTGACGCGCGTCTGGTATGGGCAACAAAAGGTCTGGAAGCCGAAACCGGACGCCTGCTGCAGGACGTGGCCCGTGAAGCGCTGGGCGACGCTATTCCGCTGGCGGTGATTTCCGGCCCGACCTTCGCCAAAGAGCTGGCGGCAGGCCTGCCGACCGCGATCTCGCTGGCGTCTACGGACCCGCAGTTCGCTGATGATTTGCAAAGCCTGCTGCACTGCGGCAAGAGCTTCCGCGTCTATATCAACCCGGACTTTATCGGCGTGCAGCTCGGCGGCGCGGTGAAAAACGTCATCGCTATCGGCGCCGGCATGTCTGACGGCATCGGCTTTGGCGCCAACGCGCGTACCGCGCTGATTACCCGCGGGCTGGTTGAGATGTCCCGCCTCGGGGAGGCGCTTGGCGCCGATCCGGAGACCTTTATGGGGATGGCGGGCTTAGGCGATCTGGTGCTCACCTGCACCGATAACCAGTCGCGTAACCGCCGCTTCGGCATGATGCTCGGTCAGGGCATGGACGTGCAAAGCGCGCAGGAGAAGATTGGCCAGGTGGTTGAAGGCTATCGCAATACCAAAGAGGTTCGCGTTCTGGCGCAGCGTTTAGGCGTCGAAATGCCAATAACCGAGGAAATTTATCAGGTATTGTATTGCGGAAAAATTGCGCGCGAGGCAGCATTGACCTTATTAGGTCGTGCACGCAAGGACGAGCGTAGCAACTAACTGCGATGGAACCTGGATCACCTGAGTGACCCGGCCAGCAAAGAACTGGCCGGTCATTATTATATCGTCTGGAGTCAGCAATGCCGTGTGAAGAACTGGATATCGTCTGGAATAATATTAAAGCCGAAGCTCGGGCTTTAGCTGACTGTGAGCCGATGCTCGCCAGTTTTTACCACGCCACGCTACTCAAGCACGAAAATCTCGGCAGCGCCCTGAGCTATATGCTGGCGAATAAACTGGCTTCTCCGATCATGCCCGCCATCGCGATTCGTGAAGTGGTGGAAGAGGCCTACGCCGCCGACCCGGAAATGATCGCCTCCGCCGCCTGCGATATTCAGGCGGTTCGTACCCGCGACCCGGCGGTGGACAAATACTCGACGCCGCTGCTCTATCTGAAAGGGTTCCACGCGCTGCAGGCCTATCGTATCGGCCACTGGTTGTGGAATCAGGGGCGTCGGGCGCTGGCGATCTTCCTGCAAAATCAGGTTTCCGTATCGTTCCAGGTGGACATCCACCCGGCGGCGAAGATTGGCCGTGGCATCATGCTTGACCACGCGACGGGTATCGTCGTCGGTGAAACGGCGGTGATTGAAGACGATGTGTCGATTCTACAATCCGTGACCCTTGGCGGTACCGGTAAAACCAGCGGCGATCGTCATCCGAAAATTCGCGAAGGCGTGATGATTGGCGCCGGGGCGAAGATCCTCGGCAATATCGAAGTCGGACGCGGGGCAAAAATCGGCGCGGGTTCGGTGGTGCTACAGCCGGTGCCGCCGCATACCACCGCCGCAGGCGTTCCCGCCCGCATCGTGGGCAAGCCGGAGAGCGATAAGCCAGCGATGGATATGGATCAGCACTTTAACGGCATACACCATACCTTCGAGTACGGCGACGGTATCTGATTGATTTCCCGGAGACGATGCTGCGCATCTATCCGGGCTACAAAACAGAGCGCTGTCCGGTAGCCCGGACAGGTCCTACGCGCCGCAATTCTGGAATCGCTCAGGCTAGCTGCGCAGCACCGCTCCGGGATAGCCCAGCTGGCGCCAGGCTTCATACACCACCACCGACACCGCGTTCGACAGGTTCATGCTGCGGCTGTCCGGCATCATCGGAATACGAATTTTTTGCTCTGGCGGCAGGGCATCGAGAATGCTGGCCGGCAGGCCGCGGGTTTCCGGGCCAAACAGCAGAAAATCGCCATCCTGATAGCTCACCGCGCTATGCGCCGGGGTCCCTTTGGTGGTCAGGGCGAACAGACGCTGCGGCTTTGCGCTTTCAATAAAAGCGGCGTAATCACGATGGCGCTGGACGGCGGCGAACTCATGGTAATCCAGCCCGGCGCGGCGAAGACGCTTATCATCCCAGGCAAAACCCATGGGTTCGATAATATGCAGATTGAAGCCGGTGTTAGCGCACAGGCGGATGATATTCCCGGTATTTGGCGGGATTTCTGGTTCGAATAAGACGATGTTCAGCATACTGCCCCCTTAATTGCGGGGGGCAGAATAGCAGATATTTGGTTAACCCTCACCCCGACCCTCTCGCGGAAAGGGTGCGGGAGAAAACCGGCGCCGGCCTGTGAGCCCGATGGCGTTAACCCGCCTGCCGGACGTTTCCCTCTCCCTGGGGGAGAGGGGTCACTGCCGGGTTTCCTGCTGCGATCGTATCAAAGGTCCGCAGCGCATCGGCGTTTTGCACTAAAGATTCACGGCTGATTTCGCCGATAGTTTTCGCGCCGGTCAGCGTCATCGCCACCTTCATCTCTTTCTCGATCAGGTTCAGCAGATTGGCGACACCCTGCTTGCCGTGGGTGGCGAGCGCATAGAGGTATGCGCGGCCCAGCAGCACGCTGTCGGCGCCAAGGGCGATCATGCGTACGACATCGAGACCGTTGCGGATGCCGCTATCGGCGAGGATGGTAATGTCGCCTTTAACCGCATCGGCAATCGCGGGCAGGGCGCGGGCGGAAGAGAGCACGCCGTCAAGTTGGCGGCCGCCGTGGTTGGAAACCACGATGCCGTCAGCGCCGAAGCGCACCGCGTCGCGGGCGTCTTCCGGATCGAGGATCCCCTTGATCACCATCGGACCGTCCCAAAAGTCGCGGATCCACTCAAGGTCTTTCCAGGAAATCGAAGGATCGAAGTTATTCGCCAGCCAGCCGATATAGTCCTCCAGACCGGTTGGTTTGCCGAGGTAGGCGGAGATATTGCCCAAATCGTGCGGCCGACCGTTTAATCCGACGTCCCATGCCCACTGAGGATGAGTCACCGCCTGCCAGTAGCGGCGCATTGCCGCGTTCGGGCCGCTCATCCCGGAGTGAGCGTCGCGATAGCGCGCGCCGGGGGTTGGCATATCGACGGTAAAGACCAGCGTTGAACAGCCCGCCGCCTTCGCCCGCTCCAGCGCATTGCGCATAAAACCGCGGTCGCGCAGGACGTATAGCTGGAACCACATTGGGCGCTTAATGGTCGGGGCGACCTCTTCAATCGGGCAGACGGAAACGGTAGAGAGGGTAAACGGAATACCTTTTTCATCCGCCGCGCCGGCGGCCTGCACTTCACCGCGGCGGGCGTACATCCCGCACAGTCCAACCGGCGCCAGGGCTGTCGGCATCGCCAGCTTCTCGTTGAATAAGGTGGTTTCCAGGCTCAGGTCCGACATATTGCGCAGAATACGCTGGCGGAGCGCGACGTCGGACAGGTCCTCAACGTTGCGGCGCAGGGTGTGCTCGGCGTAAGCGCCGCCGTCGATATAGTGGAACAGGAACGGTGGCAGGATACGCTGTGCGGCGGCGCGGTAGTCGCTGGCGGCGGAAATAATCATCACAAGTTCTCCCTGGAATTTTCGTTATGGTCACCGGGCAGGCGGGTAATTCGCGCCTGGCGGGCCTGGTCTTCATCAAAGCGTTTGATCGTGGCGTGAACAAAGCCCAAATGGGCCATCATCGCCTTTCTGGCACCTTCCGGGTCACCGGCGATAATCGCCTCCATGACCGCCTGGTGCTGTTCGGTCAAGCGAGCGAATACCGGCGGGACGAGATACATCCGCTGGCGGCTCTCCTTGACTGAGGACTGTAAGAGGTCGAAAAAACCGCGCATGGTTTGCAGCAGCACCACGTTGTGCGAGGCTTCGGCAATCGCCAGGTGGAAGCGGACGTCGGCCTGCGAGGCCAGGTCCGGATCTTCGCTTTGGGTGGCTTCAAAGCAGAGGCGGATTTTCTCTTTTTCGGCATCGGTTGCCCGCATTGCCGCATGCCAGGCGGTACTGGCTTCGATGGCGTGACGGGCTTCGAGAATATCAAAGCTGTAATCGGGGTCGTCGGAGAGCAGCGTCTTCAGCGGCTGGACGATGTTTTGCTCCGACCACGCTTCATGCTGCCAGCGCACGAAGGTGCCCCCGCCGCGACGACTGAGCAGCACCCCTTCGTTGACTAACATCGCCAGCGCTTCGCGCAGGGAATTGCGCGATACGCCCAGCTGCGCCGCCAGCTGACGTTCGGCGGGCAATCGCATGCCCGCCTCCAGCTTTTGTTCTTCAATCAGCGCCCGCACGCGACGGGCTACATCGTCGGCAAGGCGTTTTGGCATCACTATCACGGGATCATCCAGGTTAAGACGTAGGCCTGCAGGGTGGTGATCACGCCGACCATGCAGGTGAAAATCAGACTATGTTTCACGGTAAAACGGAACAGGTCCGACTCCTTCCCAACCAAACCGACCGCCGCACAGGCGATGGCGATGGACTGTGGGGAGATCATTTTCCCGGTCACGCCGCCGGTGGTGTTGGCGGCGACCAGCAGGATATCGGAGACGCCAATCTGCTGGGCCGCCGTCGCTTGTAGCGCGGCAAACAGCGCGTTCGACGAGGTATCCGAACCAGTCAGGAATACCCCCAGCCAGCCGAGGAACGGCGAGAAGAAGGTAAACGCATGGCCGGTATGCGCCAGCGCAAGGGCCAGCGTTGAGGATAGACCGGAATAGTTAGAAATAAAGGCGAACGCCAGTACCATGCCGATGGAGTAAATCGGCAGCGCTAGCTCTTTCAGTGTGCTGCCAAAGGTCGAGATCGCGTCCTTCGGCTTCATGCGCAGCCAGACGATGGAAAGCAGCGCGGCGAATAGGATGGCGGTGCCGGTGGCGGAGAGCCAGTCAAACTTATAGACCGCGGCGTAAGGCGTGGCTTCGTTGACCACCGGCGGCATGCGGGCCACCATTTTGTCGAGAAACGGCACGGAAATATTAATCACAAAATCGTACATCGCACCGCCCGGGGCGAACAGCGCTTTGAACGGCGGCACGCTCCACAGGGTCACGGTTGCGGTCAGAAACAGGAACGGCGACCACGCGCGAATCACCTGTCCCGGCGTGTAGCGGGTGCGCGCCAGGTTCATATCGACCTGCGATGCGCCCATATCGCCGAAGCGGAAGATGCGAACCGGCTGCCAGCGTTTGAGGAACAGCGTCAGGCAGACCAGCGATACCAGTGAAGAGATAATGTCCGGCAGCTCCGGGCCGAGGAAGTTAGAGCTGAGGTACTGAGCAATCGCGAAGGAGCCGCCGGCGACCATGACTGCGGGCCAGGTCTCTTTAATGCCGCGCCAGCCGTCCATAATCGCCATGATCCAGAACAGCACGATGATGGTCAGGAACGGCAGCTGGCGGCCAACCATCTGGCCGATTTCGAAACTGTCGAGGCCCGTCACCTGTCCGGCGACCAGAATCGGAATGCCCATCGCGCCAAACGCGACCGGCGCGGTGTTAACGATCAGACAGAGGCCTGCCGCATACAGCGGGTTAAAGCCGAGCCCCACCAGCAGCGCTGCGGTGATGGCGACCGGCGCGCCAAAACCGGCGGCCCCTTCGAGGAACGCGCCGAAGGAGAAACCGACAATCAGCATTTGCAGACGCTGATCCGGGGTGATTGACAAAATCGATGAGCGGATAATGTCGAACTGCCCGGTTTTCACCGAGATTTTATAGACGAAGACCGCAGCGATAATAATCCACGCGATTGGCCACAGGCCGTAGAAGAAGCCGTAGATGACGGAGGCCAGCGCGTGGTCAACCGGCATTTTGTAGAACAGCAGAGCGACGGAGAGCGCAATGAGCACGGTCCAGGTCGCGGCAACGTACCCTTTCAGCTTGAGCTTTATCAGGGCAAAAAAGAAAAACAGAATCGGTAGCGATGCGATAAGACTCGATAGCCAGATGTTGCCGGCCGGATCGTAATTTTGTTGCCAGAGGTTCATGCAGGTCTCCATCGGGCCGTTATGATGCCGTGCTGAGTCTTGCGCTCTTAGCAGGTCACATCATTTGTAAAATTGGCCCAGCCAAATTGCGATTGTAGGATTAACGACAACGAATGGTTAATCAAATGTTATTGATGAGCAATATGTCTGTGACGAAAAATGATGGATATGTGAACCATTGGGCGATTTAAGAAATAATTGGTAGGGCCAGTTGGGGCGATGAATAGCGTTAGAAACAGAATAGATCCCGGAGGCGATGCTGCGCATCTGTCCGGGCTACCATCTCGCAGACGGCGGTGAACCCATAGCCCCGGTAAGGCGTTAGCCGCCACCGGGGACGACAGGATTAGAACGCGGTTTTGGCGAAGCCGGTCATCTCTTTGAGGCCCATTTCGCGACCCAGCGCGGTCATCGGGTGAACAACAACCAGACCGCGCACGCTTTTCTTGAGTTTGCCCATATCGGCCTGCTCTTTTTTGGTGATGGCGCGGCGATGCGGCATGTCCATCAGCTTTTGCGCTTCTTTGCTCAGCTTCTGGCCTTGAATCTCACGCAGGCGGATGATTTCTGCCTCAATGGTGGTTTTTTCTTTTTCCAGCTCGGCGTATTTTTCTGCGGCTTCAACCAGGGACAGATCGGCCTGCTGGTGGCGGATGGCGTCAAGACGATCGCTCAGACGTTTAATTTCGTTTTTTTCGACTTCTTTCATGATGGCTTAATCTATTAAGAAAGGGGCATTATCAGACTATAGTATGTGCTGTCGCTTGGGTTGTGGGTAGTAATTTATCAAAACGTCGCCGTTTTTTGGTCATAACAGCCGTAACGGCATTCAATAACCTATTGAACATAAAAATCATTTTTAGCCAGAGTTGGCGAATATTCATTTCTGTGAAGCCTGTCGGTCATTCAGCACGTTTTCCTCATCTGAAAGCCTGTTTTTGGCTAATCCTTAATAAGATCATTCCCGAGCAGAGGAGAGCGTGATGGCGAAAATCGGCGACGGCGTACCGCGCATTATTGATAAGGCCGTAGATTTTATGGCTTCAAGCCAGGCTTTTATGGAATATCTGAAAAAATCTCCGCGTTTGCAGCATATACCGCCGGATATTCCGGCTGATAAAGAAGCGCTATTTCTGCGGCGTCTTGAGTATTATCGTCAGCTTTATCGGCCGACGTGCGACCAGCAAGAGCCAGAATCAGAGCGTTGATTTTTGAAAGGCTTTTTTTAAGCTGATTTTAGAAATCAGCTCGGTCAGAGATAGCATCATTGTCGAACGTACGACCTGCTGGTAGCGCAGCTTTTGCATTGCCAGCAGGTCCGCATCGCTCTCATCAAATAGCGGCGTTGGCGGCAGAGCGGCTACGCAGTGCAGTTCGCCAAACGGTCCAAGGATCTCATCGTCGGTAAAGCTGTACTCATTACCGTCGTGGTTCAGTTCTTCGCGCAGGGCCATCAGCAGTTCAGCGTCTTCATATTCGGCGCGGCTAATCACCCCAAGGCCGTAAATCAGCTTCAGGCGTACAGAAAGGTCGCCAAGCGGCCCGTCGCCGTCCAGCAACGGCTCCACTGCGTATTTCACCGCGTAGTCGTCTTTACGGAATACCTGAAGCACCAGAATATTGACCGCTTCCGTCAACAGTTCAACGGTGGCGATCAGGAAGCTTCTTACGGTTTTGCCAGCATTCAGACGTTCAAGCACACGGTTTTCAAATGCCTGTGTTTCTTCCATTATTGCCTGCATATCTGACATGAGTAATGGGCGCGGTTCGGACCGCGCCAGGTCTTGCCTCATTTGGTGGCGCTGTAGTCGTTAACGGCCTCCGCCACCACTTCGCTTGCCGCGTCCAGACCCGAAATCTGCGCCAGCGCAGCCTGCGGACCTTTCTCGGCAATCAGCGCCGCCAGTTCCTGCGCCTGCGGGTCCTCTTCGCTGCGGAAATGCATCGCCGCGGCGATCCCTTTCACCAGATTCCGATGCGGCAGGCCATATTCCAGCGTGCCGAGCAGCGGCTTAATTAAGCGATCCCCCGCGCTCAGTTTGCGCAGCGGCTGGCGGCCAACGCGCTCAACGTCATCTTTCAGATACGGGTTCTCAAAACGACCAATAATTTTCTGGATGTATGCAGCGTGCTTTTGCGCATCAAAGGCATAGCGTTTGATCAGCACCGCGCCGCTCTCTTCCATTGCCCCTTTGACCACAGCGCGAATATTCTCATCAAGAATCGCGTCGCGAATCGTCTGGTGGCCCGCCAGTTTTCCGAGGTAGGCGGTTATAGCATGTCCGGTGTTTAAGGTGAATAGCTTACGTTCGACAAATGCCATCAGGTTATCGGTTAATTCCATACCTGGGATGTTCGGCAGTTCGCCTTTGAACTGGGTCTTGTCGACAATCCACTCGCTGAAGGTTTCCACGGTGACTTCCAGCGGATCGTGAGTGGCGGAAGCGGACGGCGGAACGATGCGGTCAACGGCGGAATCAACGAAGCCGACGTTGGCTTCAACCCAGGCTTTATCCTCTTCGGCCAGGGCGTTAAAAACGTGGCCCTTAAGCTGGCTGGTGCCGCGAACCATATTCTCGCAGGCGATGATATTCAGTGGGGCCGTAACGCCCTGGGCCTTGCGTTTAGCCAGGCCTTTGGCAATCGCCGGAGCGATGCGCTCGAGCACGACCGGGCCGACGGCGGTGGTCAGCAGATCCACGTGGGCGATCAGCTCCACGACTTCATCGCCGATGCTGCTGACGGCATCAACGCCGGAAACGGTATCAACCTGCTCGTTCTCGCCGACTACGTGAACCTGATAGCTATGACGGGCATTCAGGGCATCAAGAACGACCTGATTTACATCCGCAAACGTCAGCTGTATCCCCGCGTCCGCCAGCAGTTTGCCGATAAAGCCACGACCGATATTACCTGCGCCAAAATGTAATGCTTTCATAGTATTAACCTTAAATTAATGTTTTTACCTGAGAGGGCTGGGGTGAGGCTTTTCCCTCACCCAAACCCTCTCCCCATGACTAAGGAGAGAGGGGGGCGTTTCCCGGCGCACCGCCGGGAGACAAATTACCCTTTCAACAGCGTCAGAACTTCTTCAACGCTGGTGGTTTTCGTCAGACGCTCAATCACAGATTCATCGTCCAGCGCGTTCGTCAGGCTGGTAATGACCTGAATATGCTCGTTATTACGAGCCGCGATACCGATAACCAGGCGAGCCACCTCGTCCTCTTCTTCGCCGAAGCGCACGCCTTCGGGATACTGGCAGAAGACGATGCCGGTTTTCAGGACGCGATCTTTCGCTTCAATCGTGCCGTGCGGTACCGCGATAGACTCACCCAGATAGGTGGAGGTCAGCTTTTCACGGTCCAGCATCGCCTGGACGTATTCCGGCTCAACGTAGCCGCCTTTCACCAGCTGCTCGCCGGCAAACAGAATCGCTTCTTCTTTGGTCGCCGCTTTACGACCGAGGAAGATGTTCTCCGCGCCGAGTTTGAACAGGTTGGTGTCAGCCGCCTCGAAGCTGTCTTTCAGGCTATCGCGGACTTTCTCTTCGTTGTCAGTATGGCGCTGCGCCGCAACCAGACGTTCAGTCAGGCTGGTGTACAGGCCGCTGTCGAGGAAGTTAGTCAGCGAAATATGCTGCGCCTGCGGCACCTGACGCATCGCCCGCTCGGTCAGATCGCGGTGGGTGATGACCAGGTCCACATCCGGCGGCAGGTTGTTAATCGCACAGTTAGTCACGGAGATATTGCTCAGCCCGGCATCCTGCACTTTCTTACGCAGCACGCCTGCGCCCATGGCGCTGGAGCCCATACCGGCGTCGCAGGCGACGATGATTTTACGTACGTGGCTCAGGTCGTTCGCGACATCGCCAGCGGCCAGCGGAGTAGCGGCGCCTTTGGATTCGGCTTTCATATCGTGCATGCGACGGGTCGCGGCTTCGATATCATCTTCTTCTTTCACTTTGCTGGTTTTCAGCAGAACCGCTGCGACCACGAAGGAAACGGCCATCGCGGCGACAATCGCGGCGATATTAGCGAAGTAGGCGCCCTTCGGCGTCATCGCCAGCACGGCCAGGATGGAGCCCGGGGAAGCCGGAGAGACCAGACCGCCGTTAAAGATGGTCAGCGTGAACACGCCGGTCATCCCGCCGAGGATAACGGCCAGAATCAGGCGCGGGTTCATCAGCACGTACGGGAAGTAAATCTCGTGGATACCACCGAGAAAGTGGATGATTGCCGCACCGCCCGCAGACTGTTTGGCGCTGCCGCGGCCGAAGAACATATACGCCAGCAGGACGCCCATCCCCGGACCTGGGTTAGCTTCGATCAGGAAGAAGATCGATTTGCCCAGCTCGTGGGATTGCTGAATACCCAGCGGCGAGAAAATACCGTGGTTAATGGCGTTGTTGAGGAACAGGATTTTCGCCGGTTCAACAAAGATAGACGCCAGCGGCAGCATCTCGTGCGCCACCATGAAGTTAACGCCTGCGGCCAGAATTTTCGACAGGACTTCAACCGCCGGGCCAATGCCGAGAAACGCCAGAATGGCGAGGATCATACCGATGATGCCTGCGGAGAAGTTATTCACCAGCATCTCAAAACCGGATTTGATCTTACCGTCTACCCAGACGTCGAATTTTTTAATTGCCCAGCCGCCCAGCGGGCCGGCGATCATGGAGCCGAGGAACATCGGCATATCCGCGCCGACGATAACGCCCATGGTGGTAATCGCGCCGACCACGCCGCCGCGCTCGCCGCCAACCAGCTTACCGCCGGTATAACCGATCAGCAGCGGCAGCAGATAGGTGATCATCGGACCAACCAGCTTCGCCAGCGTTTCGTTCGGTAACCATCCTGTCGGAATGAATAGAGCGGTGATAATACCCCACGCGATAAACGCGCCGATATTTGGCATCACCATATTGCTGAGGAAACGACCAAAGCTTTGCACTTTGATCTTGATATCGGATGACATAAAACACCCCTTCTTCTGTTTTTGCTATCGGCAGGCTGAAAGCCCGAGGCTTGTTGTTAATAAGGCGGCAGAGGTAGCCGGGCCCTGAGTGATAGTGCGAAATCTGGCACTGAATCGTTAAGCTGTCCAGTCGATGGATTTTTATGTGATTTGGATCACATGAATATAGGGCGATGACGGTCTTTTGTAGTGATCCACATCACAAAATGGATGTGTAAAAAAACAACAGACCGGGTTTTAAGGGGGGATAATGCATTTTTATGTGATGAAAATCACAAATTTAATTTGGCACTTTGTTATTTATCTGTGATGTTTATCACAAAATATTTTCACCAGGATTTAGCCTGGTGTGATCTCGCGCAGGTTATGCCGCGTTCCGCTTGCTGATACGTCACTCAGTAACGCGATAGCTTAAAGAACATTTTAGTCGTCAATGGCGAAAATGATACGGGTGAATTATGCTCATTTTGTCGGCCCATTTTTCATCCGGCCCGGCACACATCCTGAAAATAATTAGCGTAAATCCGAGGAAATTATGTTTCTCAATTATTTTGCGCTCGGTGTTCTGATCTTTGTATTTCTGGTGATTTTTTATGGAATCATCATTCTTCATGATATTCCTTACCTGATCGCGAAGAAACGTAATCATCCGCATGCCGATGCGATTCACGTCGCGGGCTGGGTGAGCCTTTTTACGCTGCACGTCATCTGGCCGTTTTTATGGATATGGGCCACGCTTTACCGGCCAGAACGCGGCTGGGGTATGCAGCATCGGCGGGACGAGACGCCGTCTGAGGCGGTGGAAGAGGGGGACGAAATCAGCGAACTGCGCCAGCGGGTTATCGCGCTCGAGCAGCAAATAACCGGTCTTAGACCGTCAGCTCAACCTCCTTCGGTGGAGAAATAACTCATGGATCTGCTAATTATTTTGACCTATGTGGCAATTGCCTGGTCGATATTTAAAATATTTAAGATCCCGGTAAATAAATGGACGGTTCCCACCGCGGCGCTGGGCGGCGTATTTATTGTTAGCGCGCTTATTTTATTAATGAACTATAACCACCCGTATACCTTTACCGCGCAAAAAGCGGTTATTTCTATTCCTATTACGCCGCAAGTCACCGGGGTGGTCAGCAGCGTCACGGATAAAGCAAATCAACGGGTTAAAAAGGGCGAGGTGCTGTTTACCATCGATCCGGCGCGTTATCAGGCCCGGGTGGACAGGCTGCAGGCCGACCTTGTTACTGCGCTGCACAGCATTAATACCCTTAAAGCCCAGCTTTCTGAGGCTCAGGCCAATACCACGCGCGTTTCGGCGGAGCGCGACCGTCTGTACAAGGATTATCAGCGCTACCTGAAAGGAAGCCAGGCGCGGGTCAATCCGTTTTCTGAAAGCGATATCGATAATGCCCGGCAAAACTATCTGGCGCAGGATGCAATGGTGAAAGGGTCTGTCGCGGAGCAGGCACAGATCCAGAGCCAGCTCGACAGCATGATAAACGGTGAGCAGTCGCAGGTGGTGAGCCTGCGCGCGCAGCTGGCGGAGGCGAAATATAACCTCGATCAGACGACCGTGCGCGCGCCCAGCGATGGTTATATCACCCAGGTGTTAATTCGTCCTGGGACCTATGCCGCCTCGCTGCCGCTGCGTCCGGTGATGGTCTTTATCCCCCAGCAAAAACGGCTGATTGTGGCGCAGTTCCGGCAAAATTCGCTGCTCAGGCTGGAGAAGGGCGACGATGCTGAAGCGGTGTTCAACGCGCTGCCGGGACAGGTCTTTCGCGGCAAGCTGGTTAGCATCCTGCCAGTCGTGCCGGGGGGAACATACCAGGCGCAGGGCACGCTGCAGGCGCTGACGGTGACGCCGGGCACCGACGGCGTGCTGGCGACCATTGAGCTGGAGCCTGATGCCGCCGTAGACGCCCTGCCTGACGGCATTTACGCCCAGGTGGCGGTCTACTCCGATCATTTCACCCACGTTTCGGTGATGCGCAAGGTGCTGCTGCGGATGACCAGCTGGATGCACTATCTCTATCTGGACCATTAGCGGGGTCGGTCCGGCATGAGGTGATTTCTCTCTCTGCTATTTGCCTGCGTCTGCGCCATACTTACTACTTTGTTGGCGAAAGGAGCAGGCAATGAAACTGATCGGCAGCTACACCAGTCCCTTTGTGCGCAAAATTTCCGTCATATTGCTGGAAAAAGCGATCCCCTTCGAGTTCGTCAACGAATTCCCTTACCACGAGACCAACGGCGTGGCGCAGTATAATCCGCTGGGAAAAGTACCCGCTCTGGTCACCGACGACGGTGAATGCTGGTACGACTCGCCCATTATTGCGCAATATCTGGAGCTGCTCGGCATCGCGCCGGATATGTTGCCTGTGGCACCGAAGGCCGCGCTGAAATTGCGTCAAATTGAAGCGCTGGCTGATGGCGTGATGGAGGCTGCGCAAACGCTGGTACGGGAGAAAACGCGCCCGGCGGCCCAGCAGTCGGAAAGCGAACTGCTGCGCCAGCGCGAAAAAATTGCGCGCGGGCTTGATGCGCTGGAAGGGTATGCAGGTGACGGGACATTACGTCCTGATGAGGTCAATCTGGCAACCATTTCGACCGCCTGCGCCATTGCTTATCTCAATTTCCGTCGCGTCGCGCCGGGCTGGTGCGCTACTCGACCGAAGCTGGTTCGGCTGGTGGATTCCCTCTTTCAACGCGCCAGCTTTGCGCGCACTGAACCGCCGGTGAGTTGACCCAGACAGGTAACAGTTTTTGCGCGGAGGCATTACAATTGCTGCTCATTTGTTGACTCCCTCTCCCGTTGGGAGGGGGGAAAATAGGTTCATTCATGACTAGCGAAATTCGTGCGCTTTATACCCGGCTTCCGGCCATCGACCGTTTACTCCGCGACCCCGCATTTTCACCGCTGTTGATGCAATACGGTCATGCCCAGACGGTGGCGCTGCTGCGTCAGATGCTGGACGAGGCGCGGGAATACATCCGCCTGAACCAGGCGCTGCCGGACTGGTGCGAAGCGTGGCTATTGGAGACCTCGCGTCGTTTGACGCAGAGACAGCAAAGTGCGCTGCGCCCGGTGTTCAACCTGACCGGTACCGTGCTACACACCAACCTTGGGCGGGCGATTCAGGCGGAAGCGGCGGTGGAGGCGGTGACCCAGGCGATGCGCGCGCCGGTGACGCTGGAATACGATCTTGACGATGCCGGACGCGGCCACCGCGATCGCGCGCTGGCCGACCTGCTTTGCCAGATCACCGGCGCGGAAGACGCCTGTATCGTCAACAACAATGCGGCAGCGGTGCTGCTGATGCTGGCGGCAACCGCCAGCGGCAGTGAGGTGGTGGTGTCGCGCGGCGAGCTGGTGGAGATCGGCGGCGCGTTCCGTATTCCCGACGTGATGCGCCAGGCGGGCTGTGTCCTGCATGAGGTCGGAACCACGAACCGCACCCACGCGAAAGATTATCGTCAGGCGGTGAATGACAATACCGGCCTGCTGATGAAGGTGCACACCAGCAACTACAGCATTGAGGGCTTTACTAAAGCGGTCGATGAGGCGACGCTGGCGCAGATTGGCCGCGAGCTGAATATCCCGGTGGTCGCCGATCTCGGCAGCGGCTCGCTGGTTGATTTAAGCCAGTACGGCCTGCCGAAAGAGCCGATGCCGCAGGAGATGATTGCCGCCGGCGTCAGCCTGGTGAGCTTCTCCGGCGATAAACTGCTGGGCGGTCCGCAGGCGGGAATTATCGTCGGTAAAAAAGCGCTGATCGACCGTTTGCAGAACCACCCGCTCAAGCGCGCCCTGCGGGCGGATAAAATGACCCTCGCGGCGCTCGAGGCGACGCTGCGCCTCTATCTGCATCCGGAAAAGCTGGCCGCTGAACTGCCGACCCTGCGTCTGCTGACTCGCCAGGCGGACGAGATCCGCCTGCAGGGCGAGCGCATTCAGGCCGCGCTGGCTGCGCATTATGCTGATTTTGACCTGCAAGTTGAGCCATGCCTGTCGCAGATTGGCAGCGGCTCGCTGCCGGTGGACCGCTTGCCCAGCGCGGCGTTGACCTTGACCCCGCGCGATGGCCGCGGCAGCCGGCTGGAAGCCCTGGCGGCGCGCTGGCGTCTGTTGCCCGTGCCGGTTATTGGCAGGATCTACGATGGCCGCCTGTGGCTGGACCTGCGCTGTCTTGAGGATGAAACCCGGTTTATGGAGATGTTATTGAGATGATTATTGCCACTGCCGGCCACGTTGACCACGGCAAAACCACGCTGCTGCAGGCGATTACCGGCATCAACGCCGATCGCCTGCCGGAAGAGAAAGCGCGCGGGATGACTATCGACCTCGGCTACGCCTACTGGCCGCAGCCCGACGGGCGGGTGCTGGGTTTTATCGACGTCCCCGGTCACGAAAAGTTTCTGTCCAATATGCTGGCCGGCGTTGGCGGTATCGATCACGCGCTGCTGGTGGTGGCCTGCGATGATGGGGTGATGGCGCAGACGCGCGAGCATCTGGCGATCCTCCAGCTTACCGGGCAGCCGACGTTAACCGTGGCGCTGACCAAAGCGGACCGCGTAGAAACGGCGCGGGTTGAGGAAGTGAAGGCGGAGGTCGAGGCGGTGCTGGCGGAGTTCGGCTTTACCGGCGCGACCCTGTTCGCCGTCGCGGCGACGGAAGGTCTGGGTATCGCCGGGCTGCGCGATCATCTCCTGCAGCTTTCCGCGCGCGCTCACCCGCAGCATCAGCGTTTTCGCCTGGCGATCGACCGGGCGTTTACCGTCAAAGGTGCGGGGCTGGTGGTCACCGGGACGGCGTTATCCGGCGAGATTAACGTTGGCGATACGCTGTGGCTGACCGGCGTCGATAAACCGATGCGCGTGCGCGGCCTGCACGCGCAGAATCAGCCGGTGGCAAAAGCGTGGGCCGGTCAGCGCATCGCCCTGAATATTGTCGGCGATGCGCAAAAAGAGGATCTCAACCGCGGTGACTGGCTGCTGTCGCTACGGCCGCCGGAAGCCTCTGAACGGGTCATTGTCGAACTCCAGTGCCACACGCCGCTTAGCCAGTGGCAGCCGCTGCATATCCACCATGCCGCCAGCCATATTACCGGCCGCGTGTCGCTGCTCGAAGGCGCGCTGGCGGAGCTGGTTCTCGATACGCCGCTGCGGCTGGCGGATAACGACCGTCTGGTGTTGCGCGATATTTCCGCGCGCCTGACGCTGGCCGGCGCGCGAGTGGTGACCCTCAATCCGCCGCGCCGGGGCAAGCGTAAGCCGGAGTATTTACAGTGGCTGCACGCGCTGGCCGCCGCGCAGGGCGATGACGTCCAGGCGCTGGATATTCACCTTCAGCGCGATGCGGTGCGCCTCGATGATTTCGCCTGGGCGCGTCAGCTCAGCGACGAAGGGCTGAAGGCGCTGATTAACCGTCCTGATTACCTGCAGGCGGGCAATAGTCTGCTGAGCGCCCCGCTCGCCGCGCGCTGGCAACGGAAACTGCTCGACGCCCTGGCGCGTTACCACGACCAGCATCGCGATGAGCCCGGGCCGGGCCGCGAACGCTTGCGGCGTATTGCGCTGCCGATGGAAGATGAAGCGCTGGTGCTGCTGCTGATTGAGCAGATGCGTGAAAGCGGTATTGTTCATAGCCACCACGGCTGGCTGCATCTGCCGGAGCATAAAGCGGGCTTTACCGACGAGCAGCAGGCCATCTGGCAGCGGGTTGCCGGGTTGTTTGCCGATGAGCCATGGTGGGTTCGCGATCTGGCGCGTGAAGCCAACGTAGAAGAGTCGTTAATGCGGGCGGTATTACGCCAGGCGGCGCAGCAGGGGATGATTACCGCGATCGTTAAAGATCGCTACTATCGCAACGATCGGATTGTGGCGTTTGCCAAAATGATCCGCGAGCTGGATCTGGAAAGAGGCTCAACCTGCGCGGCGGATTTTCGCGATACCCTGAACGTCGGGCGTAAGCTGGCGATTCAGATCCTCGAGTATTTCGACCGTATCGGCTTTACCCGTCGTCGCGGTAATGACCATATTCTGCGCGATAAGGCATTGTTCCTTTAGAATAAGCCGGTTGTCCCGGGTCGCGGCGTGAACGCCTTACCCGGGCTACGATAACGCACAAACCTTGTAGCCCCGGTAAGCACAGCGCCACCGGGGAATGTTCACACTTACGCTTCCGTCTCGTTCACCCAGATACGCATCTCGCCTTCGCCGCGGTTGGCCCAGCTAAACCACGGAATAAAGGTTAATACTTGCGGCTGACTGGAGGACTGCGCACGGTCATAGTTCCACAGAGCCTGGTTTTCGGCATCTTCCGCCGTTTGCTTATAGCCAGGCGCCTGGAGAAGTATCTTGCGGGCAAAAATCCCTTTGCCCTCTACAGTGCTAAACCGGGCGTCGCGCGGCAGCTGCAGGTTATGCAATTGCTCGCCGTTATCCGCCTGCTCCAGGCAGTAAACCAGCGGACCGCGCTGGACGGCGACCAAACCGGCCTGGTGGCGCACCAGCGGGTTACCGTAAATGCGGCGCACCGGCATCGGCAGGGTTAACTGTAGCGTGTCGCCCTCCTGCCAGAGATGGCTGATGTGCAGATACCCTTTGCGTACGTCCTGCGTAACCGGCACGCCGTTGAGCGTCACCTGCGGCTTATCGCACCAGTCCGGCAGGCGCAGGGCCAGGGTATGATGCACAGGTGAAGATGAATCGACGACTATCTTCACCTGTTCCTGCCATGGATAGTTGCCGCTGATGCGCAGGCGCAGTGCCTCATTGCCGACCGGGATCTCCACGCTGTTGCCGACATACAGGTTGATGTACAGGGCGTCGTCGTGCGGCGTGTAGATATAGTGCCCCAGCGAGGTGAGCACGCGGGCGATATTCGGCGGGCAACAGGCGCATCCGAACCAGCGCTGGCGGACGGGCTTAACGTGATCGTAAATATGGTTGAATTTTAAGGATTTTGGATTCACTTCCAGCGGGTTGACGTAGAAGAAGTGCTTGCCGTCGAGCGCCATTCCACCCAGCACGGTGTTATACAGCGCGCGCTCCATCACGTCGGCGTACTGGCTGTCGGCTTCCATCTCCAGCATCCGGCGGGCAAACATCATCAGGCCAATGGAAGCACAGCTTTCGGCATAGACCGTGTCGTTTGGCAGGTCATAGTCGCTGCTGAAGGCCTCCCCGCTGCTCTGCGAACCGATGCCGCCGGTGATATACAGCTGACGCTGGGCCATATTTTTCCACAGACGCAGACAATCCTGGCGCTTGCCCTCGTCCTGACTTAAACGGGCGAGATGGGCAACACCGGTCATCAGATAGACGAAACGGACCGCGTGGCCGATGGCGACCGGCTGTTCGGAAATCGATTGATGCGCCTGGCTGTAGGGCTTATCCATCACCATCCACGCCGGACCGTAGGTGTTCCAGTAAGAAGTTTTGCCGCGCTTCTCATATTCGATATCGTAAAAATGCGGCTGCGTTCCGCGCGCCTCAACGAAGTACTTCACCAGCGCGATATAGCGCGGCTCCTGAGTGACGTCGTACAGGCGCATTAACGCCAGCTCGATTTCCGGATGGCCAGGATAGCCGTGCAGCTGATTATCTCCGGGGCCAAACACGCTATCGATGTGGTCAGCGAGGCGGCAGACGACATCCAACAGACGACGTTTTCCGGTGGCCTGGAAGAAGGCGACGCCCGCTTCAATCATGTGCCCGGCGCAGTATAGTTCATGGCATTCGGCGAGGTTTGTCCAGCGCTCCTCTGGCGCTTTGACCGTGAAATATGTATTCAGATAGCCATCTTCACACTGGGCGGCCGCGACCAGTTCAATCACCTCGTCGGCAGTTTTTTCCAGCCCGGCGTCCGGCTTCTGGCACAGCGACCAGGCCACCGCCTCCAGCCATTTCGCCACGTCGCTGTCCTGAAAGACCATGCCGTAGAATTCGCCCTCCTGTCGACCGGCGGCGATGCGGAAGTTCTCTATCGCATGACTCGGGTCCGCCTCTTCGATGCGGTCATTAAGCGCATCCCACTGGTAGGGGATGACGACATCGCGTACCAGTTGCTGGTACTGGCCGAGGAACGGGTCGTTGATTTTCAGTTTGTGCAGATCGACTTCCATAACGGGCATGACGGACTCCTTAAGACTGAACGTGACGCGTGCGCAGGTCAGTGGCAATGCGCGCCATCATAGGATTGTTAAGCTTGCAGGCGCGAATAGTGAAGGCCAGCAGCAGATGGAACAGGGCGGGCAGCAGGGTCTCCATTGAGGAGATGCCCGCCAGGGATGAGGCCGTTTGGTTTTCCACGCCCGGCTGATAAGCCACGTAGATAAACACGACGCTGATAATGCCGGCGCTGGAAGCCCATGCCAGCTTGATAAAGAACAGGTTAAAAGCGAAGTTCATCCCGGAAGAGCGCACCCCGGTTTTCCATTCGCCGTAGTCGTCGGAGAAGGCCATCAGCGAAAAGTGCAGCGGAAGGGTAAAGCCGAGAATAATGCCGTTACCGAGAATGACGACCAGCCACAGGGTCTGGTACGCTTGCCCGGTTGGCAAAAACCACATCGCCACGGCCAGCGCGGCTAGCACCAGGTTGGTGTAGTAGTAGAGTTTGACGGTATCGAAGCGGCGCGAGAGCAGGTTGATGATCACGGAGCCCGCAATCGAGGCGAAGGTTACCATGGTGAAGAACAGCGAGGTGTAGCCGGTGGAGCCGCCCAGCACGTAGGTGATGAAGTACATATAGCCGCCGCCGCGGATATTAAAAACGTTGATCAGCAGGAACGACATTACCAGCATCAGCAGCAGCTGGTCGTTTTTACGCAGCCCGGCGATGTGCTCGCGCAGGGTAAATTTCCCCATGACATCCAGCGAGACGCGTTCGCGAACCCAGAAGAAGCAGCACAGGAACATCGCCACCGCGATGGCGCAGAGTACGCCGACGCCGTACTGATAGCCCTGCGCGGTATCGCCCTTGCCGAGCGCTTTCACCAGCCACGGCAGCCCAACGGAGACTAAGAATCCCGCCACGCCGCACAGCACAAAACGCCATGCCTGACATGAGATAACCTCGCTATGGCGCGTGGTCATGGTGTTGATCAGCGCGCAGTAGGGGACGTTAATCGCGGTGTAGCTCACCGACAGCAGCAGATAGGTGCCGAACGCCCAGGCGATTTTTACCCCCATGCTGGCGTCGGGCACGGTAAACGTCAGGACGCCGATAACGCCGATTGGCACGGCAATCCACAGCTGCCAGGGACGAAAGCGTCCCCAGCGGCTCTGGGTACGGTCGGCCAGCACGCCCATGATCGGGTCGGAAACAGCGTCGAAAACGCGCAGGGCCAGGAATAGGGTCCCGACCAGCGCGGGCGTCAGGCCGAAGACATCGGTATAGAAAAAAGTTAAAAAGTTCATGATCAGGCAGGTAATCACCGTCCCGCCCGCGTCGCCGAGTCCGTAGCCTATTTTTTCCCGAAGGGATAATTTGTCGTCCTGGGCACGCTGTGCCAAATCAGTTGTGGTAATCGGAGCCGAAGTCATAAATAACTCCCGGAGAGGATGTGCGAATAATATCCCACTGAAGTGCGGGCTTTAATTGTGTTATTTGCAAATTACGCTATTTATTCTGCACCAAATGTTGGGGGCAACAAGGGAAGGGAAAAGTATAAAAAGAGGACGATTCCGACCTGATGGTAAAAATGTGATTTCGATCCAGCAGACGGCTATTTTATCGTGAATAATCAAAGGGAATAGGGGTTGTTAATGATATTAAAAGCGGAATATTGAATATCTATGCTTGAATTATCCATGTCACTTCCGATTAAAGTGCAGAACGGCGGATTGTTTATTTCCCGCGGCGTCGGCAGCCATCCGGCGCGCCGGCTTCACTCCTGGGAAATAATCTTTGTGGAAAAAGGGACATTAACGATTCGCGAAAACAACGAGATTTTTAGCGTCAATGCCGGGGACAGTTTGCTGCTCTGGCCGCAGCGATTACATGTGGGGATCGGACAGTTTCCGGCAGATTTAAAATTCTACTGGCTGCATTTTGAAGTGATGTCGGGTGAGGGTGATACGCTGCTTTCTATTCCACAACACATGCGCGTTAATGACCCGCAGTATATTATTTCGTTGTTCCGCCAATTCTTACGCGAGCAGGAAAATATTCATCGTAGCGTGGCGCTGGAGCTGATTCTGTTGCTGATTTTGCAGCAAATTTCGGCGGCAGCAGGCGAACAGCCCGCCGACAGTCCCGGTAACGCGCTGGCGTGGCGAGCGCAGCAAATCATTCGTACCCGGTTTCATTTGCCCCTTTCCGCATCCACACTGGCGCAGGAGCTGCACTGCAATGTGGATTATCTGGGGCGCGTTTATCGCCATGTTTTCCGGCTGACGTTAACCGAAGCGCTGCACCGTCAGCGGGTAAGGGCGGCGGAAAAGCTGCTTATCAGCGATTCCCTGTCGCTTACCGAGGTGGCGATGAAATGCGGGTTTAACGATGTTGGCTATTTTCGCAAGATTTTCCGCAAGCACACCAGCCTGACGCCGGCGGCGTGGAAGCGTCGTTACTGCAAGGAACATATTAATTCGGCGTAGGGTTGATGGGCTTTTCCCGACGGGGACGGGCAGCTCGGACAGATGCGCAGCATCGCCTCCGGGAGAATTCTGCAACATCCTGCACGCTTTCCCCGGGGGCGGCGCAAAGCGCCTGCCCGGGCTACGGGACCGCAGACCGCCGGTAGCCCTGATAAGGCGTTAGCCGCGATCCGGGGAGTCCCGAGGTGTTAGTTTTGTCCGTAATAGGCGTTTGCGCCGTGTTTACGCAGATAGTGTTTATCGAGCAGTTCAGACTGCATATCCGGCAGCTGTGGCGACAGCTGGCGCGAGAAGAGACCCATATAGGCACACTCCTCCAGCACCACGGCGTTATGTACGGCGTCGGCCGCATCTTTACCCCAGGCAAACGGGCCGTGCGAATGGACCAATACCGCCGGGATTTGCGTCGGATCCAGGCCGCGCTGTTCAAAGGTTTTGATAATCACCTCGCCGGTCTGATACTCATACTCGCCGTTAATCTCCTCAACGGTCATCCGTCTGGTACAGGGGATCGCGCCATAGAAGTAGTCGGCGTGGGTGGTACCCCAGGCGGGGAGATCGAGCCCGGCCTGCGACCAGATCGTCGCGTGGCGGGAGTGGGTATGCACGATCCCGCCTATCTGCGGATAGCGACGATAAAGCGCCAGATGTGTTGGCGTATCCGAAGAGGGTTTTTTAGCGCCTTCAACGACTCTACCGCTGGCGATCTCTATGACCACCATATCGTCGGCGGTCATCTCCTCATACTCGACGCCGGAGGGCTTAATGACCATCAGCTTGCGCGTTTCATCGACCGCGCTGACGTTGCCCCAGGTAAAGGTGACCAGTTCGTGCGCCGGGAGCGCCAGGTTTGCCGCCAGTACCTCGGCTTTCAGTTGTTCTAACATGTGAATCCCCCTTCCTGCATCCGTGATTCAATCCAGCGCCGGGCCTGGATAATCTCCAGCACCGGCTCGCTGGCTTTCTCCGTCCACATCTCAATCAAAAATGAACCGCGGTAGTTCAGCTCGCGCAGCGTCTTAAAAATGCCGACAAAATCGACGCATCCTTCGCCGAACGGCACGTCGCGGAACTGTCCGGGGCTATCGTCGGTCACGGGCAGCGTATCTTTCAGGTGGATGGCGGCGATACGATCGATGCCCAGCTTCAGCTCGGCGGTGACGTCGTTTCCCCAGGCGCTGAGGTTGCCGACGTCCGGGTAGACGGTAAACCACGGTGACGAAAGCATCTCGTCCCACTTTTTCCATTTGCTGATGGAGTTCATAAAGGCGGTGTCCATGATCTCCACCGCCAGCATTACCTGCGCGGCAGCGGCCTGTTCTACCGCCCAGGCCAGCCCTTCGGCAAAACGCTGCCGGGTGCCTTCATCGTGCTCTTCGTAATAAACGTCGTAACCCGCCAACTGGATGGTGCGGATCCCCAGATCGCGCGCCAGGCGGATGGCTTTGGTCATGATCTCCCGCGCCCGATCGCGTACCGCTTCATCGCGGCTGCCAAAGGGGAAACGGCGATGGGCGGACAGGCACATTGAGGGGATGGCGACGCCGGTTTCCAGCATTGCGCTCACCAGCGATGCCCGCTGGCCCGGGGTCCACTCCAGGCGCGAAAGGCGTTCGTCGGTCTCGTCCACCGACATTTCGACAAAATCAAAACCGCAGCTTTTGGCCAGCACCAGCCGCTCAGGCCAGCTGAGATCCTTCGCCAGCGCTTTTTCATAAATACCTAACGGGTGGCTACGCATGCTGTTCTCCCCAGATAGCGTCGATTTGCGCGTGGAATTCGGCGGCAACCCGCGCCGGATGGGCGGCGCCTGCCAGCGCACGCCCGGCAATAAAGGCTTTGACGTTGATATCTTTGAACAGCGGCAGATCCGCCGGGGTAATGCCGCCGGTGATCGATAGCTCAAGGCCGATGTCGGAGAGCGCTTGCATGCGCGCCAGATCCGCCTCCCCCCACTGCTGCCCGCTGGCCTGGGCATCGCGTCCGCGATGGTAAATCGCCTGATGGACGCCGGTACGGTACCAGGCGCGGGCGTCATCCAGCGTCCAGTTGCCGAACAGCTCCATCTGAATCTCACCGCCGCAGGCCTGGGCCACGGCGTGGCCTTTCTCGACCGTGGCGAGCGGCGCGGCGCAGATGATGGTCATCCAGTTGGCGCCAGCGCGAAAGGCCTGCTGCGCCAGGGTTTCACCGGCGTCGGCGACTTTCCAGTCGGCGACGATGATCTTCTGCGGACACTGGGCGCGCAGGGCTTTAACCGCGCTAAGCCCTTCGGTTAAGCAGAGGATGGTTCCCGCCTCCACAATATCAACGTGATCCTGTAGCAGGGCGACATCGCGCTGCGCAGCCTGAAGGCTGGTGTGGTCGAGCGCCAGCTGCAGTAATGGTCGGCTCATAATGCGTGCTCCTTAATACGGGCGTGATAGCCCTGTAGTGCTTCAATCAAATGCAGGTAGTGGCGGTATTTGCGCTGATAGCGCGCGTGGGCGGTCATATCGGGCAGCAGCGTGCGCACCGGGTGCTGCCGGGCGTGCCGGGCTTCGCTAAAGCTGCGGTATACGCCAGTGCCGACGCGAGCGGCGAGGGCCGCGCCATAGCAGCCGGTCTCTTCCACCTGCGGCAGTTCAACGCGTAAGCCGGTGACGTCCGCCAGCATTTGCATCCAGACGTCGGAGTGCGCCGGGCCGCCGGTGACGCGCAGGGCCTGAACGCTTGTAAAGCGTTCGCGCATACGGTTGAGATGGGTCATATGGCTGAATACCACGCCTTCATAAACCGCCTGCAGCAGGTGGGTGCGGGTATGCAGCGCCTGCATGCCGTAAAAGCCGCAGGTCATCTCCAGCCCGGCGTTGCTGCCGTAGAGAAACGGCAGAAAAAACAGCTCGCTACCGGCTTTCGGCAGGCTGGCTACGGCCTGATTGATCTCAGCAAACGAGAGATCGCCCCACTGGGCGGTAAACCATTCGAGGTTGCCGGACGAGGTCGGGCTGGCTTCGTGAACGATATACTGGCCGTCATTGACGTAGCGGCCATAGACATAAGGATGGGCTTCGTGCTCGCGCAAACCGTTGGCGATCCCGCTGGTGACGGCCCAGGTTCCCATTACCGCATTGAGGGCCGATTCATCCTCAATCCCGGCGCAAAGGGCGGTGGAGACCACGTCAAACAGGCCGCCAACGACGGGAGTACCCGCCGCCAGACCGGTTAAAGCGGCTGCCTGAGCGGTGATCTCCCCGCAAATTTCGGCTGACCCTACAACGGGTGGCAGCGCGTTATCGATTTCACCGATGCCCAGCCACTCGGTCAGGCGCGGGTCGTACTGGCCCGCGGCCATGTTGTAAAGGTTTGACTCGGAGATGTTGCTCTCCTCACAGCCTTTCACGCCGGTTAAGCACCAGCGCAGATAGTCATGCGTCATCATGACGCAGCCTATCTGCGCATAGCGCTGAGGTTCATTGTCTTTCATCCAGCGTAAAAGGGAGACCGGATGGCCGGTCCATAACGTTTGTCGGGTAATGGGGTAGAGTTGTTCCGGAATACCATCCTGCTGCCATTGATGGATGATGCCCATCGCGCGCCTATCGGATGAGAGGATTGCCGCTCCCAGCGGTTTGTCATTTTTATCTAGTAAAAACAGCCCCTTGCCTTGAGCTGAGATGCCTACACCGCGGATGCGGGTATTGTCGATGCCGGTACGTGAGAGCAATGTGGCGATAACCGCAGCACACTGTTGCCATAACGCATACATGTCGCGCTCTGCTCTACCCGGCTGTGGACTGAGCGTGCGCAGCGGCAGGCGCTCTACGCCTGCCTCCCGGCCTTCACGGTCATACAATCCGGCTTTCAGCCAGCTTCCGCCGCAGTCTAACCCCAGCCAGTAATCGCTCATAACTTATTGCACCTCATCAACGGCTTTCAGGAGATCTGCGCCCTGAGGGCTGTCTTTCAGGAACATATCGCGTACCTGGTTACCGAGCACATCGCTAAAGGTTTTACGATCGATATCGGTCAGAACTTCCACTCCGGCTTGCTTCATGCCGTCGATGATTTTTTGCTGATCTTCGGCGACCAGTTTGCGCTGATATTCGCCGGCTTCTTTGGCGGAACTTAGCAGCGCTTCCTGAAACTGCGGGCTTAAAGAATCGAATTTGGTTTTATTGATCACCAACAGCAAAGGAGAATAAGCGTGGTGAGTCAGAGAAAGGTACTTTTGTACTTCATAGAATTTGGCCGACCAGACGACATTAATAGGATGTTCCTGGGCATCAATCGTGCGGGTTTCCAGCCCGGTATAGACTTCGGAGAACGGCATCGGAATCGGATTCGCACCAAAGATTTTAAAAGCCGCGATATTCATTGGGCTGTTATTGGTACGAATTTTTAACCCTTTTAGATCGGCAGGGTTTTTTACCGGCGTACGGGAGTTAGTAACGTCACGCCAGCCATTTTCCCAGTACGCGAGAACTTTTAGCCCTTTTGACTCGAGTGATTTTTTCAGTTCATCGCCGACTTTACCGTCGAGCGTTTTATGCGCATGTGGGGTATCGCGAAACAGGAATGGAACATCAAGTAAGTTGAATACCGGGGCCAGGCCGGTGAAATTGTTTGAACCGGACATTTCCATATCAATGGTTCCGCCACGCACCCCGCTGATCATCGCCTGTGCGTTACCTAATGTGCTGTCAGGAAAAAGTTTTAAGGCCAATTCGCCATTGGTTTTTTCTTTTAATAATTCGTTAAATTTTTTCGCAGCAATATGTTGGGAGTCAGTTTGCGGTGTTTCATAACCAAAACGTAAAGACTGCGCCGCCAGAGACGACATGCTGAAAACTGTCAGGCCAGCTATGAATAATGAACGAGCAATAACATGTAATTTCATAATATTATCCTTTAATTAATCCATTTAAGCGGTGTGGTAATTAGCTCGGGAATAAAAATAAATAGAACCAGCAGCGACATCAGGACAGCAACGTACGGGAATACGCCTCTCACCGCGTCATCAAACTTTAATTTTGCTACGCCGGATATCACGTTAAGAACGTTACCGACCGGCGGTGTGATTAACCCTATAGAGCAGTTAATAATGAACATGACTCCGAAATAAATAGGGTCAATGCCTGCTTCTTTAACCAGCGGTAATAATACGGGGGTAAGAATTAACACCGTTGGCGTTAAATCCATCACCATACCCACGACCATAATTGAAATCATAATGACGATAAATAAGAGTCGCGGAGAGTCGACCAGCGGCTGCAGCAAATCTGACACCATCATTGGCAATTCCGCGATAGTAATCAGCCAGGCGGATACTTGTGCCGCGGCGACCAGAAACATGACGACAGAGGTTGTTTTGGCAGCATTGACCAGCACGTGGTAAAGACTGGAAAACGTTAATTCCCGATAGATAACGACGGCGACAAAGAGGGCGTAAAACGCGGCAACTGCCCCAGCTTCTGTTGGCGTGAAGAGCCCGGAACGGAAGCCGCCGATGATAATCACCGGTAAAAACAGCGCCCAGATGCCTGAAACTAATGATTGCCAGATTTCACGCGTTGTTGCTTTGGGCTGGGAGGGAAGATTTAATCGCCCGGCTTGCCACCACCATGTGAGCATAAGCGCCGCGCCCATCATGATTCCCGGTGCGATGCCAGCCATGAACAGCTTGCTGATAGACAGACCGCTGGAAACGCCAAAGATAATAAAAGGAATTGAGGGTGGAATAATGGGTGCAATGATCCCGCCGGAAGCGATTAACCCAACGGAGCGGTTGATCGGATAGTTTGCCGAACGCATCATCGGCACGAGCAGCGCGGCAACCGCGGCGGTATCCGCCACCGCAGAGCCAGAAAGACTGGCCATGATCATGGCTGCAATAACGCCTACGTAGCCCAGGCCGCCGGGTTTATGGCCGACCAGCTTCATTGGCAGATCGACGATTCGCTTTGACAGGCCGCCCGCGTTCATGATTTCCCCGGCCAGAACAAAAAAAGGAATCGCCAGCAGGGAGAAACTGTCTGCCCCGTTAACCAGAGTCTGCGCCATAATCTGCACGTCAAACATATCCAGGTATGTCATCAGAGCAGCGCCGCAAAGTAGTAACGACCAGGCGATGGGTAAACCAATCGCGATCCCGCCGAGCAGGCAGCAGAGAAATATCACCACGGCCATGATTAGGCTCCTTGCTGTGGTTGTTGAAAGGAATCGTTACGCGTTATTAAGCGATACAGCCGACGCAGTTCGATTAATGCGATGGCAACGCTTGTGGGCAGACAAGCGATATACATCAGGCCAATCGGTAAACCGAGGATTGGCGAGTGATCGCTCCAGTCCTGCATCGCTTTTTGCAAACTGCCCCAGCCTAGTGCGATGCATAACAATAAAATCAGCGAATGTGTCAGTAGCGAGAGACGGCGTTGATTCGCTGGTGAGAGTTTTTCCACTACAAAGGTGACCTGAACGTGAGCGTTATCCATAAATGCAACGATGGCACCGATAAATGTCAGCCATACAAAGAGATAACGAGATAATTCATCCACTGATAAAATACTGCTCTCAAAACCATAACGTAAAACCACATTAATAAATACAATGCAGGAAAGTACGGCAATTAATACCGCAAGTATGCCCTCAAGTACCCGCTTCATAACGACTCCATCAGGTTGTGGAACTTATATTTTTTGCGCTGAATATTGGAACTTAACTTCTTATGCCTGGTGTATATTAGGTCCGGTACAAAAACGAATTGTTCGTCGTAAATTAAGATTTTAATACTTGAGTCAGGTCAACCGCTGGGTGGCTTTCGCCAGAGTATTAATACCGTCACGTAATATACTAATGCGGTGATTAATATCGGCGCTGGCATTGATTTCCAGCAATTTAATCCCGGTAAACCGCAGCGGATCGGGATCGGCGGCGGTAATGAGCTCCCTGGCATGTTTCTCGGTCATCAGGCTTTGCGAGCAGAAAGGGGAGAATGGAGCATGGAGATCTTGCCACGCGCCGTACTCTCCGCTCTGCGTCGTGCCGGAGAACATCAGCGCACCGAGCTTTCCTGCCCGTTTGGCCTGATGCACGTGGGTTAGTGGCAAACGACTATTCTGCCCTTCAATGGCGGAACGCGCCCAGTTAATGCAGATGCTGATGTCATAGTCAGCAATGGTTTCCAGCACGTTTTCTAACGGTAAGAATCCTTTGCGCGGTGCGGGGCCATTCATTGCGTCGCAGTGTTCGAGCACCAGCTCGCAGGACCAGTCCCAGCGGGTAATTTCTTTTAATGAACGGGCAAAGGCGTCGGTCGCCTGAGCCACGTTGGCATTGCCCGCCAGCGGGGCGGCGTGAAGCTCAAGGGCAATGACCTTTCCGTCGTTATTGCCATTGATTTTAGCGATCTTCTGCTGCAGGTGGCGATAGTACTCCACGCAGGCTTTGCGCTGCTCTTCGTCGCTGGACGCCAGCCCAAAGCCGCCGTTTTCACCGCGGCGGCGCATGGTCTCCATAATGGCGGTGACAACGATTTGCCAATTTCCCGGCGTATGGCGCAATAACCACTCGTCGCCGAGTGGATGCAGATGTTCAAGGCAAGGCTGCTCCAGCCCACGAATGTTTGGGGTATCGGAGAGCTGTCGCCAGAATTCCGTCTCTTCCTCTTCACTCTTTTGGTGAAATGAGGGGGCACAGGGGTACGCACCGATAATGTAACCGGTATTATTCGAATTCATAGTGTGCTCCTGAAAATAATTTTCTATAAAGCCGCTATTGCAACTTTAACGACTATTTTCCTGATTGGCGTAGCGATATTTTTATTACAACCTGGCCGATGAACATCCTGCGGGAAAAAAATCGCGTAACTTCCCGGTATCATTTCAATGAACGACTCATGCTCACTATCGTGGTAAAAAATAATATCACGCTGTTCTAATAAGGCTTCGTTTATTTCATTATTGCCGGTATCAATAGCAATACCGATTTTCTCTTCACCCGACGCCAAAAATTGAATATCCAGATAGCGGCGATGCACCTCGGGACGATTGTCAGCGGCATCGCGGGTGGTTAAATCGATGATCTGCGCGTAAATATTTTTACCATCAATCTCCACGACGCCGGGTTCGTGCGTGCGAAAGTCTGTGGTGCGTAAAAAATGAAGCGCTTTCTCAATCGCGTCTGGCAGATGACATGGATTCGGCTGCGCGATATGACCAAAGATCATATTTTAACTCCCTACAACGCTTGAATTTTAGCCCAGACGCTATCGTCAATGGTGATGCCGTTACGACGATTTTCATCCAGCAGTTTCGTAAATTCATGACCAGGCAGACGAATGGCCACGTTTTCATCTGCCCGTTCAGCGGTGGTGACGAAATCCATAATCCGCTGCAGTTTGGCATCACGGGTTGCGCCGTCGATCAGCTTATCCACTTCAATGGCGATGAAGATCTGCGAAACGCCATATTCATCGCTGTTTTCCTGGGTGACTTCAGCAACGGAGGAACCGTTAGAAAGCAGAGTGGCTATCATATCCAGCACGATGGACAGACCGGAGCCTTTCCAGTAGCCCATTGGCAAAATGCGGCGATTTTTTTCGATTACGCCAGGCTCTTTGGTCAGATGACCCTCATCGTCGAATCCACCATCCACGGGCAGTTCGCGGCCGGCAAGGCGGTTAACTTCCAGCATACCGTAGGAGAACATCGACATCGACATATCCACCATGGTGATCGGCGTCGACGGAATGGCGACGATCAGCGGGTTGGTACCGATGCGGCACTCTTTAGCGCCCCAGGGTGGCATCACGGCGATGGAGTTGGTCCAGCAAATGCCGATATAGCCTTTTTCCGCCGCCTGCCAGCCGTAGCTGCCGCCGCGCATCCAGTGATTGGCATTACGTAGTGCGATCAAACCGATACCGTGCCCGGAGGCCAGCTCAATGGCCCGATCCATCATCTTTTTCGCCGTCAGGTTGCCGATGGAGCGTTGGGCATCCCATTGTTCGATGGCGCCGAGGCTGGTCACCCGCTGCGGTTTAGCTTCAGGGATAATGTCGCCGTTATCTAACTGTTGGATGAAACGCGGAAAACGGTTAACACCATGGGAATAGACCCCGGACTCGGTTGTTCTGGCGAACATTTCAGCGCACTCGTCCGCCGTTTCTTCCGTGATATTTCGTGACCGTAGCACACGATAGAAGGCCTCTTTTAACTCTGCGAAAGTTACTTTCATCCCAGCTCCCCTGGTCGATTCTTAAAAATGATGGTATGTTTTTTTATCTCTAAATTTCACAATGCGAAACCTGATTCCAAATATATAGATCAAAAATTAACAAGGCAACGATATGTAACTTTTTTAAAAATCATTAAAATCAAAATTTTATGCTTTTTATGTTGAGATCGTGAACTACAACACACTTTGAGCTACCATCTGAGTGCCAGGAAAAGGAGGGGTATTTCTGATGAACCTGAACGATGAAAAAGAGAAACCAGCAGGAAGTCAGAGCCTGTTTCGTGGCCTGACGTTGATAGAAATTTTGAGTAACTATCCGAACGGCTGCCCGTTGGCGCACCTGTCGGAATTGGCGGGATTGAACAAAAGTACCGTTCATCGCTTATTACAGGGGCTGCAGTCCTGCGGGTACGTGACGCCTGCCCCGGCGGCGGGGAGCTATCGTCTGACGACAAAATTTATCGCCGTTGGCCAAAAGGCTTTGTCGTCGCTGAATATTATCCACGTCGCGGCGCCGCATCTTGAGGCGCTCAATCTTGCCACCGGCGAGACGGTGAACTTCTCCAGCCGTGAAGATGACCACGCCATCCTGATTTATAAGCTGGAGCCGACCACCGGCATGCTGCGTACGCGCGCTTATATTGGTCAGCATATGCCGCTGTACTGTTCGGCGATGGGGAAGATCTACATGGCGTTTGGTCACCCTGATTATGTTGAGACTTATTGGGACACGCACCAGGACATCATCCAGCAGCTCACCCGTAATACCATCACCACGTTACCCGCCATGAATCTAGAGCTGGCGCAGATCCGCGAGCGAAACATGGCGATGGACAGGGAAGAGAACGAGCTGGGCGTATCGTGCCTGGCTGTTCCCGTTTTCGATATCCATGGGCGCGTGCCTTATGCCATTTCTATCTCTCTATCAACATCGCGCCTCAAGCAGGTGGGAGAGAAAAATTTACTCAAGCCGCTGCGCGATACGGCAGAGGCGATTTCCCGCGAACTGGGCTTTTCCGTGCGGGAAGGGTAAGGCAGATGACCAGATTATCCCGGGCATCTGAGAGAAAACGCCGCTGACTCCATTCAGGATCAAGGCGCGGAAGCGGTTTTTTCTGGCACTCTGCGTTTTTATCCCCAATGGAGCAAGGATGAACCGGTTTATTCTCGCGGATGCGCAAAAGTGCATCGGCTGCCGTACCTGTGAAGTCGCCTGCGTGGTGTCCCATCAGCAGGACCAGGACTGTTCTGGCGTCTCCGCCGCGCGCTTTGCGCCGCGGATCCGCGTGGTGAAAAATGATGAACTCTCGACGGCGACGCTGTGCCGCCAGTGCGAAGATGCGCCCTGCGCCAACGTCTGCCCCGAGGGCGCAATCCGCCGCGAAAACGCGGTCTGGCACGTGGATCAGCGCCGCTGTATCGGATGCAAAAGCTGTATGGTGGCGTGTCCCTATGGCGCGATGACCGTGATGCGGGTGGAGGAGGGCGTACAGGCGCTGAAGTGCGATTTATGCAGCCATCGCGAAGAAGGCCCGGCCTGCGTGGCGGCGTGCCCGACCCAGGCGCTGCGCTGCATGGAGCCGATGGAGCTGGAGAGAATAGCCGCTGAACGTCGCCAGCGGATGGCGCTGGCGATGTAGCGATGACGCCTTCTTACGGTGTGTTCCCGGAGGCGGCGCTTGCGCGCCTTGTCCGGGCTACCTGTCCGCAGATCGCTGGAAGCCTGTAGCCCGGCTGAGCGCAGCGCGAGCCGGGAATATATCTGGATTATTCAGGATTCTGGCGCCCGTTTACGCGCCCTGTTCACCCCATGCGCGTTCAACCTCTTCGGCGAGAATCTTCACGCCCGCTTCAATCTTCGCCGGGTCCGGCACGTAGTTCATGCGCATGCACTGATGCGTGTGCGGCCACGGCTTATCCAGGCCCGGGAAGAAGTAGTCGCCCGGCACCATCAGGACGCCGCGCTTTTTCAGGCGCTGGTACAGCAACTCGGTAGAAATCGGCAGATCCTTAAACCACAGCCAGAGGAATATCGCCCCTTCCGGCTTATGAATCAGGCAGCGATCTTCCGATAAATAGCGGCGAATAATGGCGATAGTCTCCAGCACGCGCTGGTAATAGAAAGGCTTAATCACCGTTTCTGACAGGCGCAGAAGATCGTTGCGCTTAATCATCTCGCACATCATAGCCGGCCCCATTCCACCGGGGGCGAGGCTGATAATGCCGTTCATATTGCTGATGGCGGTGATGATTTTTTCGTTTGCGATGATAATCCCGCAGCGGCTACCCGGCAGGCCCAGCTTGGAGAGGCTCATGCACAGCACGATATTCGGATTCCACAGCGGCCTGGCGTCGCTGAAAATAATCCCCGGGAACGGAACGCCGTAGGCGTTATCAATCACCAACGGGATGCCGTGCTGGTTGGCCAGCGCATCCAGCTTGATCAGCTCATCGTCGGTGATCACGTTACCCGTTGGGTTGGTGGGGCGGGAAACGCAGATCATTCCCGTCTCGTCCGTGACCTGCAAATGTTCGAAATCCACGTGGTATTTAAACTGGCCTTCCGGCAGCAGCTCAATATTCGGGCGAGTGGCGACAAACAGATCTTCTTCGAGGCCGGAATCGGCGTAGCCGATGTACTCGGGCGTTAACGGAAACAGCACTTTACGGGTGGTTCCATCCGCACGACGGCCTGCGAAGAGGTTAAACAAGTAGAAAAACGCGCTCTGACTGCCGTTTGTCAGTGCAATATTCTGTGGTTCGATCTCCCAACCCAGTTCATCACGCAGCATCTGCGCCAGCAGGGCCAGCAGCTCGCTTTTACCCTGCGGACCGTCATAATTACAAAGCGCATCAAGGGCTTTGCCGCTGTTCAGCATGTCGGCCAGCAGGCTATGGAAGTAATCATTCATTTCCGGAATCTGTGCGGGATTGCCGCCGCCCAGCATGATGGCGCCCGGCGTACGCAGGCCGTCATTGAGGTCTTCCATCAAGCGGGTGATGCCCGAATGACGGGTAAATTTGTCGCCAAAAAGTGAAAATGTCATCGCGATTAGTCTGTCGGTATTCCAGGAAAGTGGGTAACCATAACGCCAGTGCAGACAGGGTGCAAATCGAGGTATCAGGAAGATATTTTGTTTTTATGCTGTGAGAGAAAATATTTTTGGATGTTTATCCTGAAAAGGCTCCCCCGAACGCCAGGGGAGCCATGGGGCAGAAAGCTACTGCTGACCTGCCCATACCACCATCACTTTGTCATCGCCGTTCTCGCGAATAAAGCCGTAGCCTTTCGCCATCGATAGCGTGGTTTGTTTACCCATGCCAATCGCCGGGTGACGGGCGCGGAACTGGCCCAGTTTCTCCCAGTGGGTCACGCTGCGCGCGGCTTTGCCGTTGACGTCCTGCCAGTTCATATCTGAACGCGTCCCCTGAAGCGGATCGGAGCCGGTCGGACCGAACGGTCGTGAGGATTCATCGCCGTAGAAGATCTGCACTGCGCCAGGCGCGAGCAGCAGCAGTTCCGCCGCCGTGCTGCCGCCTTCTCGGAACAGGCTGGTATCGTGTGAGGAGAGGTAGCTTAATACATTGAAATCCTGAAGCTTCTCCGCCATATGTTGCCAGGTGAGGTCTATGTTCGCCAGGCAGCTTGTCGCTTTCGCCGCCTGATCCTGGTAATCAAAGTTCAGCATGGCGTCAAAGCCGTGGCGATAGTAGTCGCTCTGCATCACGCCGTGGCCCCAGGCTTCGCCGGTCATCCAGAACGGCGCGTTATCCAGCGCTTTGTCCGGATTGGCTTTTTTCCATTCCGCCAGCGCTTCAGTGGCCTGAGTTTTTAATTGCAGCCAGGCGGCCTGCTCGACGTGCTTGGCGGTATCGACGCGGAAGCCGTCGATACCGTAATCGCGCACCCATTGGCTCAGCCAGTGGGTCAGATAATCGCGCGGCGTATAGCCGGGGATCGCTTTGGCCGCGGTATCCGGCTTATGGCGATAGAAGTTCGGCAGGCCGGATGGCTCCGTGGATTCGGTTTTCAGATCCGGCAGGAAGGCCAGCGACATGGTCAGGTCGTCAAAGCCGGGGTTGTCGTAGTCGCCGATATCGGTGCGGATCCATTTTTTACCCCACCATTTCTCCCATCCGGCTTTGTCGCTGAAGTTGATGTAATCGTTAAAGCTGTGCCAGCTTTGGCCCGCGCGGGGCTTCCAGTCGGTCCAGCGCTCTCCGAAGGTCTTTTTCAGTTCATCTCCCTGGATGTACAGCGAGCCGAACTGAAACTCCTGCATATCGGCTAGGGTCGCGTAGCCGGTATGGTTCATCACCACGTCGAACAGAATGCGGATCCCGCGCTTGTGGGCTTCATCGACGAGGCGACGCAGATCGTCTTCCGTCCCCATATTAGCATCCAGCTTCGTCCAGTCCTGGATGTAATAGCCGTGATAGGCGTAGTGCGGGAAATCGCCTTTCGTACCGCCGCCGACCCAGCCGTGGATTTGTTCCAGCGGCGAGCTGATCCAAAGGGCGTTGACGCCGAGCTGCTGGAGGTAATCCAGTTTGCTGGTCAGGCCCTGCAGGTCGCCGCCGTGGAAGGTGCCAATTTCCTGCATGCCGTCTTTGTGGCGGCCATAGCTATTGTCGTTGGCCGGGTTGCCGTTGACAAAGCGATCGGTCAGGACGAAATAGACGGTGGCGTTATGCCAGTTGAACGGCGCGGCGGCTTCCGTTTCCGCGCGTTCAAGCAGCAGCAGACCATTGCTGTTGAATGCCGGCTGGAGGGTAATTTTACCGCCGCTGACGGTCGCGATATTGCCGCTGTAGAAATCGCGAACTTGACTGCCTTCGGCGAAGGATTTGCTGACGTCAATGGTGAGCGGCTTGCCATCCCATTTCGGACACTGTTTCATCTGCGGCGCGGCGGCGGCGGTCTGCTTCTCCTCCAGAGAGACCATCAGGGTTGGCGTACCTGAACGGGTATCGACTTCCAGTGTATAGCGGCCATCGCGGAATACGCGCCACTGCGGCGCCGGATCGCGGCAAGGCTCCATAGAGAGCATCTGGTTGAGCTTGATCGCGCCGGCAGGCTGCCAGCACTGTTGGTCAAACGTAATCCGCAGAGGGCGCGTACCCTTTGCTACCTCGTTTTGACTGATAAATCTGCCGGTGCCTTCTTCGGTAAAGGCGGGGAAATCTGCGGTAGTCCAGGCGGCGAAGGCCATCCCAGGCAACAGCAGCGACGCAAGCGCAGCGAGTTTCATTCCGGAGTCCTGTGTGCGGTTTTTTGTTCAGTTTGCGCGTCCGGCAGTCCCATGAACTCATCCCAGCGGCGCTTTTCCAGGGAGGATGGAAAAGGGTGAGTGATCGCGTTCAAAAAATGAGCAAAAAATGAGAAGGTAGTCGCATTTTTGTACTGTTGTCAGGATGCGGAAACCGATTTCAGATGACAGCTTTTCGGAATTGGACTATTTCTGTGGGTGCGTCATCTGGGTATTTTTGATACTATTCGCGATTCAACTATCGATTTTTTGTGAAAAACAAGGCGTTGGAATGATTGCATCCGACCAGGAGACCTAATGATATCGACTCCCATTCGACGATATGGGGCCGCGATACTCATGTTACTTACCTGCATATTTTCAGGTAGTGTGCTGGCAACAACACACACAGCAACAACGAGTCATAAAGCCCCAATCGTTAAGAAGCAAAGTACCGTTAAAGTAAGCAAGGTAAGCAGTAAACAAGAGTATTCTCGCAATAGTGTAAAGAGCAGTTCACTTCCTGATTTGCGAAAATACCCTTCCGGGACACCAAGGAAAAAAGCGTTTCTCCGGACGGTAATGCCTTATATTACGAAACAGAATCAGGTGATTACCGCCGATCGTAACTGGCTTGTTTCAAAGCAGTACGATGCGCGCTGGTCGCCAAGTGAGCGTACTCGACTGAAAGAGATCGCCTCTCGCTATAAAGTGAAGTGGTCCGGCAATACTCGCCATATTCCATGGAACTCGTTGCTTGAGCGCGTCGACATTATCCCGAATAGCATGGTTGCCACCATGGCAGCGGCGGAAAGCGGCTGGGGAACGTCAAAGCTGGCGCGGGTGAACAACAATCTGTTTGGTATGAAGTGTGGCGGTGGAAACTGCCGCGGCGCGGTGAAGGGCTACTCCCAATTTGATTCGGTGGAAGAGTCCGTTCAGGCCTATGTCCGAAATCTGAATACGCATCCGGCCTACTCGTCATTCCGTAAATCGCGTGCGCAGCTGCGTAAAGCCGATCAGGAAGTGACCGCCAGCACGATGATTCATAAGCTGAAGGGCTATTCGACCAAAGGGTCGAGCTATAACAACTATCTCTTCGCGATGTATCAGGATAACCAGCGGTTGATAGCCGCGCATATGTAATGGATTATCCATGACATTATTAATGCCCGGCGCGTAAGCCCGGGCATTTTTCTTTGCGCGCTACATCATCACTTCGCTGTGCCGGTCGCGGTACTCCTTCGGCGTCACGTCGTACTCTTTCTTAAACACCGAGTAGAAATACTGCAGCGAGGGATAGCCGCACATCTGTGAGATTTCGTTAATCGAAAGGGTGGTCGATACCAGCAGGCTGCGCGCTTTTTCCAGTTTTTCGCTGTGGATCACCGTATGAATGGTTTCGCCGACTTCCTCTTTGAAGCGCTTTTCCAGGTTCGAGCGGGAAATGCCCACGGCGTCCAGCACCTGCTCCACTTTTATCCCTTTACAGGCGTGGTTACGAATATAGTGCATCGCCTGGATAACCGAGGGGTCGGTGAGCGAACGGTAGTCGGTGGAGCGGCGTTCTACCACGCGCATCGGTGGGATAAGCTGACGCTGAAGCGGCAGCTCTTCATTCTCCAGCAGGCGATGCAGCAGCTTTGCCGCCTGGTAGCCCATCTGACGGGTGCCCTGCGCAACGGAGGAGAGCGCCACGCGCGACAAGTAGCGGGTCAGCTCTTCGTTATCTATGCCGATAACGCACAGCTTTTCCGGTACCGGAATATGCAGGCGCTCGCAGGCCTGTAATACGTGGCGGGCGCGGGCGTCGGTAACGGCGATGATGCCGGTTTGCGGCGGCAGGGTTTGCAGCCAGTCGGCGAGGCGGTTTTGCGCATGCTGCCAGTTTTCGGGCGCCGTCTCTAGACCCTGATAGACCACGCCGCGATATTTCTCTCTGGCGACCAGCTGGCAAAACGCGTGTTCGCGCTCGGCGGCCCAGCCCTTACAGCTGGAAGCGGGCAGGCCGTAAAAGGCGAAGCGGTTGATGCCTTTTTCTTTGAGGTGTAGAAAGGCGCTCTCGACCAGCGCGGCGTTGTCGGTGGCGATATAGTGAACCGGCGGATAGCATTCCGGCCGGTGAAAGGAGCCGCCAACGCCGACAATCGGCACATTGACGTCGATCAGCAGATTTTCAATTTCCGGATCGTCATAATCAGCAATGACGCCGTCGCCTAACCACTCCTTGATGTTTTCAATCCGCGCCCGAAAATCTTCCTCAATGAAGATATCCCATTCCAATTGCGATGCCTGAAGATACTCGCCAACGCCCTCAACGACCTGACGGTCATAGGCCTTGTTGGCGTTGAATAACAGCGTAATACGGTGACGCTTTTCAAACATAGTGTTGTTCCTGGTCTCTCTTGCAGGCCATACAATACCGGCCAATGCCCGGATTATTTCAAGTTACTTGTGCCTAAGTTTGGCTGTAGCGCAAATAATTCGGGCATTTTTTTTCACTGTCCTCAGTTCCGACGTTTAGTGGCTGAATCCATCCACACCGCGAGCAATAAAATGACCCCTTTGACGATGTACTGCCAGAAGGTGGCGACGTCCATCATGCTCATGCCGTTATCCAGCGCGGACATGATGAAAGCGCCCATGACTGCGCCCGCGACGCTGCCAATGCCGCCGGCCAGGCTGGTACCGCCGATCACGCAGGCGGCGATGGCGTCCAGTTCGGCGATGTTGCCGGCGGAAGGGGAACCGGCGCCCAGGCGCGAGCTGAGAATCAACCCGGCGATCGCCACCATCAGGCCGTTAATGGCGAACACCGCCAGCTTGGTGCGCTCCACGCTGATACCGGATAAACGCGCGGCCTCCAGGTTGCCGCCGATGGCGTAGATGCGGCGCCCAAACGCGGTACGGGTGGCCATAAACATGCCCGCCAGCAGCAGCGCGGCGAGGATCAGTACCGGCGTCGGGACGCCGCGATAGTCGTTTAACAACCAGATGGCGCCCAGCACGATAACGGCGGTGATCGTCTGACGGCCAACGGTTGAGGCGGAGGCGGGCGTGGAGAGGCCCAGAGCCTGGCGTCGCATACGGCCGCGCCACTGCCAGATAATAAATGCCGCCATACCCAGCACGCCGATGCCAAAGCCAATACCATCAGGTAGATAGCTCTGGCCGATTTGCGACATCGCCGGGCTGGTGGGAGAGACGGTGGTGCCGTTGGTGATGCCTATCAGAATACCGCGAAATGCCAGCATCCCGGCGAGCGTCACGATAAACGAGGGGACCTTACGATAGGCAACCCACCAACCGTTCCAGGCCCCCAGCAGCAGACCCAGGACGAGGGTAACCACAATTGTCAGCGGTAGCGGCCAACCGAGCCAGACGTCAAAGATTGCCGCCGCGCCGCCGAGCAGGCCCATCATTGAGCCCACGGAGAGGTCGATCTCGGCGGAAATAATCACAAACACCATGCCGACCGCGAGAATGCCGGTGATAGCGGTCTGGCGCAGCAGGTTGGAGATATTACGCGCGCTCAGATAAGCGCCTTCGGTAGTCCAGGTGAAAAACAGCATAATGGCCACGATGGCGGCGATCATCACGAATACCTGGAGGTTCATCCCCTTCAGCCCTGACAGCGCGCCGGCAGTAGGCGGGGTGAGTTTCATTTCAGACGACGTGTTCTTCGACATGGCGTTCGCTCCTCAGTGCGGCTTCCATTACCTGTTCCTGGGTCAGACCCTGGTTGATCAAATTAGCCTTCAGCTTACCCTCATGCATCACCAGCACCCGGTCGCTTAGGCCAAGCACTTCGGGCAGCTCGGATGAAATGACAATGACGGCGATCCCCTGCTGCACCAGCTGATTAATCAGCTTGTAGATTTCATACTTGGCGCCGATGTCGATGCCGCGGGTAGGCTCATCGAGTATCAGAATGCGCGGGTTCAGTAGCAGGCAGCGGGCGAGGATCGCCTTTTGCTGATTGCCGCCGCTCAGACGACCGATCGCCAGCTCCGGCGATGAGGTTTTGATCTTCAAACGCTGGATGGATTGCTGAATACAGTGCTGCTCTCCGGCATCGTCAAGACTGCTCAGCGGACCGGTAAACTGGTTTAACGCGGCGAGGGTGATGTTTTTACCCACCGCCATGACCGGCACAATACCGTCTTTCTTTCTGTCTTCCGGTACCATGGCGATGCCCTGGGCAATAGCCTGCTGGCAGCTGTGAATCGTCACCTGCTGGCCATCAATAAAGATTTTTCCTTGCCAGCGGCCCGGCCAGACGCCGAACAGGCACTGCACCGCTTCGGTACGGCCCGCGCCGACCAGCCCGGCGATCCCCAGAATTTCGCCGCGCCGTAGCGAGAAGGAGACGTCATTGACGCGCTTAATGTGGCGATTCACCGGGTGCCAGGCCGTCAGGTTCTCCACCCGCAGGATTTCCTCGCCGCAGCTGTGGGCTTCGCTCGGGTAGAGGGCGGTAAGCTCGCGGCCGACCATCATGGTGATAATGTCATCTTCGCTCATGCCGTCAGCGTTGCGGGTGCCAATATGCTGCCCATCGCGGATCACGCAGATGGTGTCGGAGATGGCTTTGACTTCATTGAGCTTGTGGGAAATGTAAATGCAGGCAATACCGTGATTTTGCAGATCGCGAATAATATTCAGCAGAATTGCCGTCTCTTGTTCCGTTAATGAGGCGGTGGGTTCGTCGAGAATTAACAACCGCACCTGCTTGTTCAGCGCTTTTGCTATTTCAACCAACTGCTGCTGACCAAGGCCTAAATCGCCGACGCGGGTGTCGGGTGATATGGCTAAATTGACCTGGGCCAGCAGCTTCTCGCAGCGCAAAGTCATGGTTTCATAATCCAGCAGACCGTGGCGGGAGATTTCCGCGCCGAGAAAAATATTCTCCAGAACGGTCAGATGTTTTACCAGCGCCAGCTCCTGATGAATGATGGCAATCCCTTTGCGCTCGGTATCGCGTATATGGCCCGGCCGCAACGTTTCCCCGGAAAAAATAATCTCTCCCTCATAGCTACCGTGCGGATATATTCCGCAAAGGACCTTCATGAGCGTGGACTTACCGGAGCCGTTTTCGCCGCACAGCGAGACCACTTCTCCGGCGTTAAGCCGCAGACTGACATTATCAATCGCCTTCACCGTACCGAAGGTTTTAGTAATGTTTTTCATTTCGAGTAACCAGGACATAGAGACTCCACATAAGCGATATCCGGCTGAATGGGGCAACGCCCCCGGGAGAGGGCGTCAGAGATTACAGCTCGCTTTTTTTGTGGAAACCGTCTTTGATCACCGTCTGATCAATGTTGTCTTTATTGACCTCAATGGGGGTCAGCAGCCGTGACGGGACATCTTTCAGCCCATTGTTGAGCGTGGAATCGGCCTGCGGCTGCTTGTCGTTGCCTAGTTCGACGGCGATTTCAGCCGCGGTGGTGGCAAGGGTGGTGATAGGTTTATAGACGGTCATCGTTTGGGTGCCGGCGATAATGCGCTTCACGCCGGCGAGGTCGGCATCCTGTCCTGATATGGCGACTTTGCCTGCGAGTCCCTGGGCGCTTAATGCCTGGATGGCGCCTCCAGCGGTGGCGTCGTTGGAGGCGACGACCGCATCAATTTTATTGTTGTTGGCGGTCAGGGCGTTTTCCATAATTTTCAACGCATTTTCCGGTAACCATCCGTCGACCCACTGATCGCCGACGATTTTAATTTTCCCTTCATCAACATAAGGCTTGAGGACTTTCATTTGTCCGGCACGGAAAAGCTTGGCGTTATTGTCCACCGGCGAGCCGCCCATCAAGAAATAGTTACCCTGAGGCACTTTATCGACCAGACTTTGCGCCTGCATTTCACCCACTTTTTCATTATTAAATGAAATATAAAAATCAATGTCGGCGTTATTGATAAGACGATCGTAGGCGAGAACTTTAATTCCCTCCTGTTTCGCCTCTTTTATGACATTGCTCAGCACCTGGCCGTTATAGGGAATAATCACCAGAACGTCGACGCCACGGTTGATCATATTTTCGATTTGCGACATTTGCGTTTCTTCGTTGCCATTGGCTGACTGGACGAATACTTTTGCACCTAATGATTCTGCTTTGTTGACAAAAATATCGCGATCTTTTTGCCAGCGTTCAAGACGCAAGTCGTCAATCGCCATGCCAATTTTAACTTCTTTAGCAATGCCCGACAGGCTGGTGAGGATGAGTGAAGCGCAGAGCGTTAGGCAAAGGTTCTTTATCTTCATAATAATAACACCTTTTTTGTAAAGTGCAGGATAAGACGAACGATAAAAATAAACGGCCTGATACGTAGCAGATTTTTAACGCGGAAAGGAACGCTGGCAATTATCTATGCTTATTTTGCCGTTATGAAATTTTGTTTATTTGTTAATTTATGACCGCGATCGTACTTTAATAATTAGTTCTCACCGTATTTCATTGATCTTTCGTGGCGGAAGCGGCGGAATGGGGCCGCTGACGTATTATTTTTGCGACCTGGCGCACGTTTGTGGATTCTCTCAATCACGGTGTGAAATAACGTAATTGAGGAAACTAAAAAGAGAATTCTATATTGGCTTATGACTTATTACTCGCCGCATCCCTGAATATGGAGTTCATTATGCAGACCTATTTTGACCAGCTCGATCGCGTTTGTTATGAAGGCCCGAAATCCGCTAACCCACTGGCTTTCCGTCATTACAACCCGGATGAGCTGGTGCTGGGCAAACGGATGGAAGACCATTTACGCTTTGCGGCCTGCTACTGGCACACCTTCTGCTGGAACGGTGCCGATATGTTCGGCGTGGGCTCCTTTAACCGCCCGTGGCAGCAGCCGGGTGAAGCAATGGAAATGGCGAAACGTAAAGCCGATGTCGCTTTTGAGTTTTTCCATAAACTGAACGTACCGTACTACTGCTTCCACGACGTCGACGTTTCTCCTGAAGGGGCATCGCTGAAAGAGTATGCCAATAACTTCGCACAAATGGTTGATGTGCTTGCGGAAAAACAGCAGCAAAGCGGCGTCAAGCTGCTGTGGGGCACGGCAAACTGCTTTACGAACCCGCGTTACGGCGCCGGTGCGGCAACCAATCCGGATCCGGAAGTGTTCAGCTGGGCGGCGACCCAGGTGGTGACCGCGATGGATGCGACCCACAAACTGGGCGGTGAAAACTACGTCCTGTGGGGCGGTCGCGAAGGCTATGAAACCCTGCTGAACACCGACCTGCGTCAGGAACGCGAGCAGATTGGCCGCTTCATGCAGCTGGTCGTGGAGCATAAACATAAAATCGGCTTCCAGGGTACGCTGCTGATTGAACCGAAACCGCAGGAGCCCACCAAGCATCAGTACGATTACGACGCGTCTACCGTCTACGGCTTCCTGAAACAGTTCGGCCTGGAAAAAGAGATCAAGCTGAATATCGAAGCGAACCACGCGACGCTGGCCGGCCACACGTTCCACCACGAAATTGCTACCGCCATCGCCCTCGGCCTGTTTGGTTCCGTTGACGCTAACCGCGGCGACCCGCAGCTGGGCTGGGATACTGACCAGTTCCCGAACAGCGTTGAAGAGAACGCGCTTGTGATGTACGAAATCCTTAAAGCGGGCGGCTTCACCACCGGCGGCCTGAACTTTGATGCTAAAGTGCGTCGTCAGAGCACCGACAAATACGACCTGTTCTACGGCCACATCGGTGCGATGGACACCATGGCGCTGGCGCTGAAAGTCGCTGCCCGTATGATTGAAGGCGGCGAGCTGGATAAACGCGTTGCCAAACGCTATGCCGGCTGGAACGGCGAGCTGGGTCAGCAGATCCTCAAAGGCCAGATGAACCTGGCGGACATCGCCCAGTATGCCACTCAGCATAACCTGGCGCCGCAGCACCAGAGCGGCCATCAGGAACTGCTTGAAAACGTGGTTAACCGCTACCTCTTTGATCGCTGATGATGGCGAAAATGCCCGGCGGGTCCGGGCATTGGTTTAACCGATGCTTTATTCCCGTTAGTAAGGAGAGGCTGTATGTATATCGGGATTGATCTCGGCACCTCGGGCGTTAAGGCCATTCTGCTCAACGAGCAGGGCGAGGTCGTGGCTTCGCACACCGAAAAGCTCAACGTGTCGCGTCCGCACCCTTTATGGTCTGAACAAGATCCTGAGCACTGGTGGCTGGCGACGGACCGCGCGATGAAAGCGTTGGGCGCGCAGCACTCTTTGCGCGCGGTTAAAGCGTTGGGCATTGCGGGTCAGATGCACGGCGCGACGCTGCTCGATAAGCAACAGCGCGTCTTGCGCCCGGCGATCTTGTGGAATGATGGCCGCTGCGGCGAGGAGTGTGCGCTGCTGGAGGAGGAAGTCAGCCGTTCGCGACAGATCACCGGTAATCTGATGATGCCGGGATTTACCGCGCCGAAGCTGTTGTGGGTGCAACGTCACGAGCCTGAGATTTTTAGGCAAGTCGATAAGGTTCTGCTGCCAAAAGATTATTTACGTTTGCGTATGACCGGTGAGTTTGCCAGCGATATGTCCGATGCCGCCGGAACGATGTGGATGGACGTGGCGCGCCGCGACTGGAGCGATGAAATGCTCGCCGCCTGTGGGTTGAGCCGCGATAACATGCCAGCGCTTTTCGAAGGATGCGAAGTGACGGGCTCGCTGCGTCCGGCCGTCGCGCAAGCGTGGAATATGCCGGAAGTATTGGTGGTGGCCGGCGGCGGCGACAACGCGGCGGGAGCGGTTGGCGTAGGTATGGCGGATGCGGGCCAGGCGATGCTGTCGCTGGGGACCTCGGGCGTCTACTTTGCCGTCAGCGACGGCTTTCTTAGCAAACCGGAAAGCGCCGTTCACAGCTTCTGCCACGCGTTGCCTGGACGCTGGCATCTGATGTCGGTCATGCTGAGCGCGGCTTCCTGCCTTGATTGGGCGGCGACATTAACTGGCCTGGGCACGGTTCCGGCGCTGATTGCGGCAGCGGAAGCGGCGAACGACGATGCCGATCCGGTCTGGTTCTTGCCTTATCTCTCGGGTGAACGCACGCCGCACAACAATCCGCAGGCGAAAGGCGTCTTTTTCGGCCTGACTCATCAACACGGTCCGGCGGAGCTGGCGCGGGCGGTGCTGGAGGGAGTCGGTTATGCTCTGGCGGACGGCATGGATGTGGTTCACGCCTGCGGCGTCAAACCGGAGAGCGTCACGCTGATTGGCGGCGGCGCGCGCAGCGCCTACTGGCGGCAAATGCTGGCGGATATAAGCGGCCAGCAGCTTGATTTCCGCACCGGCGGCGATGTCGGACCGGCGCTTGGCGCGGCGCGGCTGGCGCAGCTGGCGCTGCATCGAAATGTCGCGTTTTCCGATCTGCTCCCGCAGCTCCCGCTGGAACAGGCTCATCTTCCGGATGCCGAACGCTTTGCGCGTTACGCACCTCGTAGGGAAACTTTCCGCCAGATTTATCAGCAGCTTTTACCGCTGATGTCCTGAAACATTCGCCCCTTTCACGGGGCGAATTCATCTAATGAATATTTTTAAAATCATCTAGTTATCGAGTGTATTGATATATTCCGAATTTGTCGTTTCAGATGCGAAAAGTGCGGATAATCACGTTCTGGCAGTACACAATGGGGCCTGTCTTATGCCAGGGAGGCCTCATGAAAAATAATATTATTCCTAAGCTATTGATGTCCCTTGGGGCACTGGTTTATCTGCTGGGGATCTGGCGCACCTGTCCGTTATTTAGCGGCAAGGGCTATTTTCTCGGCGTTCTGGTGATGGGCATGTTCGCGATTTTAGCGCATCAACGTACGATGCAGGAGAAGGGGCCAGACGATGGCTTTGCTTCGCTGTGCCGCCTTGTGCTCCTGCTGTCGGTCGGTTTACTGATGGTCGGCGCCTGGTTCGTACCCGCCGGATGGAACGAGAAGATCATCTACGTGGCGGCCTGGTTTGTGTGCTTATACGGCGTTTCCGCGATGCCCCAGAAAGCGCTGGACGCACAGGCTGCGCAGAAAGATTCCTCAGAACGGCCTTAACTGACAAAGCGGCGGACATCAAACCGCTGAACCAGCATTGAGAGCAATAAACTTCCCAGCAGCGCAGCGCTGAATATCCAGACAATATCTAATAACGGCCAGCGGGACAGCGCCAGTCCGCTGGCGCGGAGCGCGTGGATAATCAACGCATGAAAACCGTAAATCCCTAATGAATGGCGTGCAACCAGCGCAATAAGAGGCAACTCACGCGTATTCAGCGTATTTTTTACCAGCGTCAGAAGCGCTATCGCGCAAACAAAAACCGCGGGACCGCAATATAAATACCAGGTATCGCCAAAGTCGCCGCGCCAGCGCAGTTCGTGCAGCGTACCGCGTGATATGACCCATACTCCCGCGATGAAAAGGCCAGCGCTGAGCGCAGTCAGCCATTTTTTATCGCTATTCATCATACCGATTGCCCGGCCTAACACGCCATACATCACATAGTAGAACGTATCCCCGTTGATATAGAGATTGATCGGCAGCCACTCGACTCCTCCCGCTTTCACCGCCACCATATTAGGATTCGCCAAAAGCCCGATGATCGCCATCAGCGCCAGCAGCATCTTGCCGCTAACCGGTTTGACCTGAACCAGCGGTGAAAGCAGGTAAATGACGACGATTGCGAAGAAAAACCACAGATGGTAGAACACCGGTTTTTGCAGCAAATTCTTCAGCGATAGCTCAACGTTGATGTGGGTAAACAGGGTGATATAGAGCAGCGACAGCGCGCTATAAAAGAGGATGCACAGCGCGATGCGCAAAAAGTGCCGGGGCTGGGCGCTGCGCTCGCCGAAAAACAGATAGCCTGAAATCATGAAAAATAGCGGCACGCTGACGCGAGACGCGGAGTTGAGGATATTGGCTACATCCCACGTCAGCAGACTGACGGTGTGCGGGTGCGTGATATACCAGGTGGTGCTATGAATCATGACGACCATCAGGCAGGCAATACCGCGCAAATGGGTAATCCAGTGTATTTTTTCCTGCATCAGTACCTCTGTTTCTCCTTCTCAGACAGGGTCTGACTGCCCTTATCCGCTTGTATCGCAGTGGAATAATCCGAGTTTTTCATCATAGACTTGTCGAGGTGTGGTCCAATTCGCACAATGAGCCGGTTATTTAACGTAACCTGCACGATAACAATTTACTAACAAGGCGGTCGAGAAAAAATGGTGATGAAATATGCGTTTTCTGGACTGCTGCTGTGCATGCTTGCGGGCTGTAGCGCAACGCCGCCTCAGCCAGCGCAGAAGGCGCAAAAAGCGCGGATAACGCCGCAGGCAACACTCAATATGGCGCAGCTGTGCAAGGATAATGCCGCCGTACGTTACAGTACAGGCGTGCGTCAGATTGACGTCAGCCATTTCGAACAGTTCCGGGGGAGCTACGAGCTTTCGGGCAAGACTGCGCGGAATGAACGCTTTATCTGTTCTTTTGACCCGGACGGGCAGTTTTTGCATCTTTCCATGCGCTAGATGCGCCCGCGATGGCGCTTATTTCCGCAATTTTCCCTAAACAATCCCGTTTCATACTGTATATCTCGCAGCCAGCGGGTATACTGGCTCCTTCCTTTAAATCCACACGTATCCAGCACGAAATCATATGCAAAAGTTTGATACCAGGACCTTCCAGGGCCTGATCCTGACCTTACAGGATTACTGGGCTCGCCAGGGCTGCACCATTGTTCAACCACTGGACATGGAAGTCGGCGCAGGCACTTCTCACCCAATGACCTGCTTACGCGCATTGGGCCCAGAGCCGATGGCAACCGCCTACGTGCAGCCTTCCCGCCGTCCGACCGATGGTCGCTACGGTGAAAACCCGAACCGTTTACAGCACTACTATCAGTTCCAGGTGGTGATAAAACCTTCTCCGGATAATATTCAGGAGCTGTACCTTGGGTCTCTGAAAGAGCTGGGTATGGATCCGACCATCCACGACATTCGCTTCGTTGAAGACAACTGGGAAAACCCGACGCTGGGTGCCTGGGGTCTGGGTTGGGAAGTGTGGCTGAATGGTATGGAAGTGACGCAGTTCACCTACTTCCAGCAGGTTGGCGGCCTGGAGTGCAAGCCGGTAACCGGCGAGATCACCTACGGTCTGGAGCGCCTGGCGATGTATATCCAGGGTGTTGACAGCGTTTACGATCTGGTCTGGAGCGATGGCCCGCTGGGTAAAACTACCTACGGCGACGTATTCCATCAGAACGAAGTGGAGCAATCCACCTATAACTTCGAATACGCCGACGTGGATTTCCTGTTCTCCTGCTTCGAGCAGTATGAGAAAGAAGCCCAGCAGCTGCTGGCGCTGGAAAACCCGCTACCGCTGCCTGCTTACGAACGCATTCTGAAAGCCGCCCATAGCTTTAACCTGCTGGACGCGCGTAAAGCCATCTCCGTCACCGAGCGTCAGCGCTATATTCTGCGCATTCGCACCCTGACCAAAGCAGTGGCTGAAGCTTACTATGCTTCCCGTGAAGCCCTTGGCTTCCCGATGTGCAACAAGAATAAATAAGAGGCGGCCATGTCTGAGAAAACTTTCCTGGTGGAAATCGGCACTGAAGAGCTGCCACCAAAAGCCCTGCGCAGCCTGGCTGAATCCTTTGCTGCGAACGTGACCGCGGAGCTGGATAACGCCGGCCTCGCGCACGGTAAAGTTGAATGGTTCGCCGCGCCGCGCCGTCTGGCGCTGAAAGTGGCGAATCTGGCGGCTGCGCAAGCAGACCGTGAAGTCGAAAAACGCGGTCCGGCGATTGCCCAGGCGTTTGACGCCGAAGGTAAACCGAGCAAAGCGGCTGAAGGCTGGGCGCGCGGCTGCGGTATTACCGTCGATCAGGCTGAACGTCTGGCGACCGATAAAGGCGAATGGCTGCTGTATCGTGCCCACGTGAAAGGCGAGAGCACCGAAGCGCTGCTGCCGAACATGATCGCTACCTCGCTGGCGAAGCTGCCGATCCCGAAACTGATGCGCTGGGGCGCGTCTGACGTGCACTTCGTGCGTCCGGTTCACACCGTGACCCTGCTGCTGGGCGACAAAGTGATCCCGGCAACGATTCTGGGCGTACAGTCCGACCGGATTATTCGCGGCCATCGCTTTATGGGCGAGGCGGAGTTCACCATCGATTCTGCCGATCAATACCCAGAAATCCTGCGTGAGCGCGGTAAAGTGATTGCGGATTACGCTGAGCGTAAAGCCAAAATCAAAGCCGATGCCGAAGAAGCGGCGCGCAAAATTGGCGGTAACGCCGATTTGAGCGAAAGCCTGCTGGAAGAAGTCACTTCCCTGGTGGAATGGCCGGTGGTATTGACCGCGAAGTTCGAAGAGAAATTCCTTGCAGTGCCTGCCGAAGCGCTGGTTTATACCATGAAGGGCGACCAGAAGTACTTCCCGGTTTACGACAACGCGGGCAAGCTGCTGCCAAACTTTATCTTCGTGGCCAACATCGAATCGAAAGATCCGACCCAGATTATTTCCGGTAACGAGAAAGTAGTTCGTCCGCGTCTTGCGGATGCGGAGTTCTTCTTCAATACCGACCGCAAAAAGCGTCTGGAAGACAATCTGCCGCGTCTGCAAACCGTACTGTTCCAGCAGCAACTGGGTACGCTGCGCGACAAGACCGATCGCATTCAGGCGCTGGCCGGCTGGATTGCCGGGCAGATTGGCGCAGACGTTAACCACGCGACCCGCGCGGGCCTGCTGTCCAAGTGCGATCTGATGACCAACATGGTCTTCGAATTTACCGATACTCAGGGCGTGATGGGGATGCACTACGCGCGCCATGATGGCGAAGCGGAAGATGTGGCGGTTGCCCTGAATGAGCAATATCAGCCGCGCTTTGCCGGTGACGCCCTGCCGTCAAATCCGGTTGCTTGCGCGCTGGCGATTGCCGACAAGATGGATACTCTCGCGGGTATCTTCGGGATTGGTCAGCGCCCTAAAGGCGACAAAGATCCGTTCGCGCTGCGCCGCGCTGCGCTGGGCGTGCTGCGTATCATTGTTGAGAAGGACCTCAATCTGGATCTGCAGACCCTCACCGAAGAAGCGGTGCGCCTGTACGGCGATAAGCTGACGAACGGCAACGTGGTCGATGATGTTATCGACTTCATGCTGGGACGCTTCCGCGCCTGGTATCAGGACGAAGGCTACACCGTCGATACCATTCAGGCGGTACTGGCGCGTCGTCCGACCCGTCCGGCAGACTTCGATGCGCGCATGAAGGCGGTTTCGCACTTCCGTACCCTCGAAGAGTCCTCCGCGCTGGCGGCGGCGAACAAGCGCGTTTCCAATATTCTGGCGAAATCGGACGTTACGCTGAACGATATCGTTCACGCCTCCGTGTTGAAAGAAGCGGCTGAAATCAAACTGGCAGGCAATTTAGTCGTGCTGCGCGATAAGCTGCAGCCGTACTTCGCCGAAGGGCGTTACCAGGATGCGCTGATCGAGCTGGCGTCCCTGCGCGAGCCGGTTGATGAATTCTTCGAGAACGTGATGGTCAACGCCGAAGACCAGAACGTGCGCGTGAACCGTTTGACGCTGTTGTCCAAACTGCGCGATCTGTTCCTGCAGGTAGCGGATATTTCCCTGTTGCAGTAAGCGTATCGCTAATAATAAAAAACCTGCCTCAGTGCAGGTTTTTTTTATGCGTATACTATAAATAAGCGAACCATTAATAATTCTCTGATCAATATTTTTGTTCAATATATAGATTCAAGAAAAATATTTTAGGAATATGCCAGCGCAGTCTGGTCAGATATTTGCGGTAGAATAGTTGTGGGTGTTTGAGACTGTTTGTCTCAGGCGTTCAGCAGGAGACAAATAGAGAAAAGCCCCACCTGATGATAAATCAAAGTGAGGCTCCCCTATGCATCAACACCATAAGAGTAGCCTCTTACCTGTTGGAAATCAACACCGGAGGCGAGGAATGCCGCAAAAGCATCTGTTGTTTGGCTTAATAGTGATTTGCTTCACTATTTTATTATTCACCTGGATGGTTCGTGATTCACTGTGTGAATTACAGGTCAGACAGGGGAATATCGAGCTGGTGACATTCTTAGCCTGTGAAATTAAACGGTAAGAGCATCTGGCGGGGAGCGATTCCCGCCAGACTTACGGCGTTAGGTATTTTCAATGCACCCTGTTTTTTTCATTAATTAATTATTTTGCCTCCTGATACAGGAGGCTTTTTTTTCGCAACCATCGTCTGTTGAAAAAACAGGCTTGAAAAGTATACCGCAGTATGGCTATCCTATGCTCCGACGAATCCCTCGTCTCACCGGAGAGCACGCGCCAAATGAACAAACACGACTGATGAATTTCGCTCCTTGCTTAGCGCTATTTGCGAGCAGGGGAAGTATTGATTTCATTCAGGAGTGCTTATGGCTCATTGTGCCCAATCCCCCTCTTTTCTTTTGCATCAGGTCACCTGTCAATTTGCGACGGGAGATACGCTTTTTGGTCCGCTGAATTTATCGCTGGAAGGCTCCCTCTGCGGGCTTGTCGGGCGCAATGGCGTCGGTAAAACCCGACTGTTGCGTTTACTGGCGGGCCTGGACTCGCCGTCGAGCGGCCATATCGAACGTATGGTTTCGGTAAGCTACGTTGCTCAGCAGCATGCGATGACTCCTGATACGACGCTGGCGGAGTGGCTAAGCTTCGAATTCGTTTTTTCTGCTCTGGCGCGTCTTGAGCGAGGCGAAGGGCGAGTTGACGATCTCGAACGTCTTGATGGCTTTTGGGATCTTCCGGATCGTTTGAATGCAGGCTTCCTGGCCGCTGGCTTAGGGGAATTTTCTCCCGGACGGCTCGCCTCTTCGTTGAGCGGCGGGCAAAGAGTGAAGGCGCAGCTCTGCGCAGCATTCTTGTCCGGCGCGGATTTTCTCCTGCTTGATGAACCCACCAACCATCTCGACAGACAAGGCCGGGCGTGGTTCTATCAGCAGCTTGAGCAATGGCGCGGCGGCGCGCTTATCGCCAGCCATGACCGCGAGCTGCTGGCCCAAACGCCGCGCATCCTCGAGCTGACGTCCGCAGCTTTGCGCAGCTACGGCGGTAACTATGCGGATTATCAGCAGCAGCGTGAGCTGGAGCAGCAGGCGGCTCGCGCCGCGCTGGAGCATGCCGTCATCGAACGGCGGCGTACTCGCGCAAGGATGCACAAAGAGCATGATGCCTGCCTGCGGCGCTCTGCGCAGACGTTGCGTACTATTGATACGCTAAATATCGCTTCATTCGAGCGGGTTGCTTACAAAGGCGCGGCGAAAGAGCGCCCCGGAACCCTTAAGCGCCAGCATCGTGAACAACGTAGCGCGCTTAACGATGCGGTGGTTCAGGCGCGGGAGCGGGTCGAGGAGGACAACCCGGTGATGTTTACTCTGCCCGGTAGCCAGGTCGCTGCGGGAAAACAGGTGCTGGAGCTGGAAGCGTTGCGGCTGGCGTATGCACCTATGGCGCCGCTGAACTGGCGCATGGATGGGCCGATGCGCGTGGCGCTGCGGGGCCCCAACGGCTGCGGTAAGACGACGTTGCTTAAAACGCTGCTGGGCCTGGAGTCGCCGCTTTCAGGACGCTGCCGCTTATCGGTAAACGCGGCGTATCTGGACCAGCATCTGACCCAGCTGGATCTGTCATTATCCGCAATGACGCACCTGAATCTCGGCGATACGCCTTTGGAAGAGGGCGTGCTGCGCAGCCAGCTGGCGCAGCTACAGCTGGGGGCGGACAAAGTCCATTTGCCGCTATCGGCCCTTAGCGGAGGAGAACGCCTGAAGGCGGCGCTGGCCTGCGTGCTCTGGCGGAGGGAAGCCACGCAGCTACTGTTGCTGGATGAGCCCACCAATCATCTCGACCTGGCGTCCACCCAGGCGATTGAAAAAGCGCTGGCGCAGTTTCCCGGCGCGATGCTGGTGGTATCGCATGATGACGCCTTTTTACAGGCGCTGAAGCTGACCCACTGCCTGGAATGGCGGGAAGATGGCTGGCGCTTTGAGCGGCGATAAATGCAAAACCGCCATCCCCGGGATGGCGGTTTCTTATCGCACAAATAAAAAAATCCCCGCCGTTTGGCAGGGACTTAAGAATTTTGAGCTTTTTAAGCTTACAGGCTGGTTACGTTGCCAGCTGCCGGGCCTTTAGCGCCGCTTTCGATGGTGAAGGAAACTTTCTGACCTTCGTCCAGAGATTTGTAGCCTTCGTTCTGGATAGCAGAGAAGTGTACGAACACGTCTTTAGAACCATCGTCAGGAGTGATGAAACCAAAACCTTTGTCAGCGTTGAACCATTTTACGATACCAGTCATTTTACCGGACATAGTGAATTACCTTTAAAAAAAATAAATGAGCCTTTCGGCGTTACGGTCTGGACTACAGATTTGAAGCGATAAAGGGAAAGTTCACTACCGGGGTATCAACGGATAACCTTTGAAGGACTGCTCTATTCGAATGCTCTGTGGTCTTTACATCAAACCTGCGAGCATTAACGCATGTTCACGTTGTGATAGCAAACTTTTTTTTCATTGGCATGAAAACGGTCCTTTATCAGGACCGCTAGCCGAAACCAAAAAACGCTAAAATTATGAGTCAATAAGCTGTCTTGAAAGCTGCGGATTCGCCTGTATCAGGCGCATCAGCTTAAGCTCCGTGGGAGAGGGCTTCACGCGTCTCGATTCCCACTCTTGTACCATTGCTACACTGACGCCCATGGCGCTGGCAAAATCATCTATTTTCAGCCCGGTGCCTTTGCGTAGCTGGTCAAATTCAATGCTTGCGGCGGGCTTACGCGTCAGCGAGGCCGCCTGTGCCTGATCTTTAAAAATAATTTGTTCAAGGTTGCTCAGCAGTTCAAATGCAGGATCTTTATATTCCATTGAGAACTCCTCTCTTTCATACGGCGGAGGGTGAATTATGTAGAGCCTCTTAAGAATAGTCGGAAAAAAAAGTCAGGAATGATTACCGTGGTAATTATTTATCACTTGAGGTTCTTTACGTCCGTTTCCAGCGGTATAACGTGCTGAAAAGTAATAGAGAGAGCCGTTAAGAAAATTATTGTAAACAGATAAGAAGAAAAGCGGAAAAGGCCAGCGCGCGCCCGCTGGCCGGTGTATTACGCCTTTTGCAGCTTCTTCACATCGCCTTGCGAAGCCGCGGGTTGCCGTTGGCCCAGCTTATATTTGACCAGCAGCGCAATGGCCGACAGGAAGGCCGGAATAGCCAGCAAGGAGAAAATCGTTTCGAAAGAGAGCTGGGCCTGCATCAGGAACGCGCCGCTAAAGGCGCCGAGGATACCGCCAAAGCGGCCAATCCCTAACATCCAGGCCACGCCGGTCGCACGTCCCTGTGTGGGATAGAAACCGGCGGCCAGCGCAGGCATTGATGATTGCGCGCCGTTCATAATGCTGCCGGCGATAAAGACCATTATCCCCATCAGCAGCAGGTTATGGGTCGAGAAACCAACCAGACAAACGAACACGCCGGTCAACAGCCAGCCCACGGCAACCACTTTGTTTGGGTTGAGCTTATCCATCAGCGCGCCGAGGATAAGCACGCCAATACCGCCGCCCAGCGGGAACAGCGCGGTGATAATAGAGGCCTGACTCATCGTCGCGCCGGTTTCGCGGATGAGCAGCGGCAGCCAGCTGGTCAGCAAATAGAAGATCAGCAGGCCCATAAAGTAGGTCAGGCAGAGCATGATGGTGCCGACGGCGTAGCGCGGAGAGAAAATCACGCCGATGGATGATTTCTCTTGTATCTGGCCCGCTTCGCGTAGCTCAAACTCAGCCTGCTCGGGAACCGGCGCGATGCGGCGCAGGATCGCGGCGATACGCTGGGCAGGTTGGCGTTTGACCACCATATAGCGCGCGGATTCCGGCAGAAGAAAGAGCAGCACTACCGCCAGCAGCAGCGGCATCACTCCGCCAAGCACCAGCACGCTTTGCCAGCCGTAGTGGGGGATCATCCAGGCGGAGAGGAAGCCGCCCAGCGAGGAGCCCATCGGAAAGCCGACGAACATCAGGTTGACCATCAGCGCCCTACGCCGCTCGGGGGCGTATTCGCTCATCAGCGTCGCGGCGTTCGGCATGGCGGCGCCCAGCCCAAGGCCGGTGAGAAAACGCAGTAGCGTCAGTTGGTTAAGGCTGGTAGCAAAGGCGGTCAGCAGACTGAAGCCGCCGAAAACCACGATGGACATAATCAGAACTTTTTTCCGCCCAACGCGGTCGGCGAGCGGTCCGGCGGTCAGCGCGCCGACGGCAAGCCCGACTAAGGCGGCGCTCATCACCGGGCCTAACGCCGATTTTTCGACGCCCCATTCCTGCACCAGGTCAGAGGCGATAAAGCCGATTATCGCGGTATCGAATCCGTCCATCGCGACGGTGATAAAACATAAGGCCAGAATCATCCACTGGTATTTCGTGAAGGGATGTTCATTGATAAAAGCCTGAATATCGATGGTTGTGTTCTTCATGCGGCATTCCTGGCAGGCAGAGGGGGGGACAGAGATATACCCGTCATACTTCAAGTTGCCTGTGCGTTGGCTTCGCTCGTTCACCCTAGTCACTTACACCAGTAAGCTCCTGGGGACTCCCTCACTTGCCGCGTCACTCGGCCTAAGGCCTCGCCCCTTACGGGGCCAGCGCAAGCGCTGTTCAAAACGGTTTAACGTTTTGTCCCGCAACTCGAATTATTTTGGGTATAGATTATTGTTATCTCCCTCGCGATCGTTGATGTTGTTTGTGCGATTATCGAACAATACGCCGTTAATCGCTCATTTAATAAAATCATCGAACGGTGGTTCAGGCAATGCGGGAGAAAAGGGAAGCGTGCGATTATCGTCCGCTTTACGGGCAACTCGGGAGTGAGGTTAAAGTAATCGTAGTAAAATCATATTATTAGATAAACTCGCTGCGCGCTGAACGATGGTGGTAATTGTGATGAACTTAACAGAGGCCGCCGCCGCGCGCTAAAACGTCGAAAACCCGGTTTTAAAGGCGGAAGATTGTCAGGAAAAGGTATCCTGCAAGGCCGACCTGGACTATCCTTGTCAGCGTCTGGCACGTGTGTGTCTGTTTGCGCTTTTTTTGGCTGAAAGGAGTAAAAAAATGGCGACAGGAAAGTCCTGCTCTCGCTGGTTTGCGGCTATTGCGGCCCTGTTAATGGTGGTTAGCCTGAGTGGGTGTTTTGATAAAGAAGGCGATCAGCGCAAAGCGTTCATCGACTTCCTGCAAAATACGGCAATGCGTAGCGGCGAACGTCTGCCGACGCTGACCGCCGATCAGAAAAAACAGTTCGGGCCTTTCGTTTCCGATTACGCGGTGATTTACGGCTATTCACAGCAGGTAAGCCAGGCGATGGATGCGGGTTTGCGTCCGGTAGTTGATAGCGTGAACGCGATCCGCGTACCGCAGGATTATGTTACCCAGCGCGAGCCGCTGCGTCAGGCAAATGGCGCTTTGGGCGTACTGAGCCAGCAGCTGGAGAACGCAAAAATACAGGCGGATGCCGCCCACGGCGCGCTGAAACAGGGTGACGATCTCAAGCCGGTCTTCGACCAGGTCTATAATAAAGTCGTGACGGCCCCGGCGAATGCGCTACAGCCGTTAATTCCGGCAGCGCAGGTATTTACCCAGCAGCTGGTGCAGGTGGGTGATTTTATCGCCCAGCAGGAGACTCAGGTCAGCTTCGTGGCGAACGGTATTCAGTTCCCGACTTCGCAGCAGGCCAGTCAGTATAATACGCTGATTGGACCGCTGGCCGCTCAGCATCAAGCTTTTAATCAGGCGTGGACAGCGGCAGTTAACGCGACCCGTTAATGGCTCTGACAACCCGGGCAAGGCTTCACCTTAGCCCGGGTTTTCTTTTTTCACTTCTCACTTCACCTGCGGATTCACGCAGTTCTTCTCAACATTGCCGTTCAGGGCATCAATCAGATTATCCACCGCGCAGGCCGCCATGTTATAGCGGGTTTCATGCGTGGCTGAGCCAATATGCGGCAACGCGACGACATTCGGCATGCTCAGCAGCGGGGAGTCTTTCGCCAGCGGCTCTTGTTCAAAAACGTCCAGCCCGGCAGCATAAATTTCACCTTCCTGCAGCGCGGCAATCAGCGCCTTCTCATCCACTACCGGTCCGCGCCCGGCGTTAATAAAGATGGCGGAGGACTTCATTTTGGCAAACTGCGCTTTGCCGAACAGGTGATGAGTCTCTTCGGTCAGGGGCAGGATCAGACAGACAAAATCCGCTTCCTCCAGCAGGGTATCGAGATCGCAGTAGCGGGCGTTAAAGCGCTCCTCCGCCTGCGGGTGCTGGCGGCGGGCGTTGTAGAGAATGGGCATGCCGAAGCCCGCGTGGGCGCGCTGGGCGAGCGCCATCCCGATACGCCCCATACCGACGATACCGAGGGTTTTATGGTGCACGTCGTTGCCAAACCAGTCCGGGCCGATGCTTTTGGTCCACTCGCCGGCCTTCACGCGGTTAGCCACTTCCACCACCCGACGCGCGGTGCTCAATACCAGCGCCATCACGGTATCGGCGACGGTCTCGGTCAGTACCGTCGGGGTGTGCATCAGCAGTACTTTACGCGCGTTCAGCGCATCGACGTCGAAGTTATCGTAGCCGACGGAAATGGTCGAAGTTGCACGAAGCTTGGGCATTTTCTCCAGTAACGCGGTATCGACTTTTTCGCTGGAACCCAGCAGACCTACCGCCTCAGCAAACGCGGCGGCGTGCTGTGAAACGGTCTCCGGACGCAGGTTTTTCACCTGCGTGACGGTAAAGTGTTGTTCCAGACGCTGTTGCAGGTCGTCGGGAAGCGTTTTGTAGAGAATGACTGACGGCTTCATGCGGTTCTCCGTTGCGTTAAGGTTTCAGGCGTGACGTGCGCCGAGCGGAAGTTTTTGATTATTAGCAGGCTTAACAATCAAAGTAAGCCATACCGAGACGAAAAGCGCCACTCCCATAAAAATGTACGAGGCTGACGGGCTGCCGGTGGTGCCGTTCAGGTAGCCGACAAACCATGAGCCAAAGAACGAACCCAGCGCGCCCATGCTGTTAATCAGGGCCATGGCGCCCCCAGCGACGTTACGCGGCAGCATCTCGGGAATGATGGCGAAGAACGGCCCGTAGGGGGCGTACATCGCCGCGCCAGCAATCACCAGCAGGGTATAAGAGACCCAGAAATGGTTGGCGCCAACGGCCCAGGAACCAATAAAGGCGAAGGCGGCAATCAGCAGCAGCGGCCAGACGAACAGCTTGCGATTCTGCATTTTATCGGAGGCCCATGACACCACGATCATCGCGATGGTTGCCGCCAGATAGGGGACGGATGAGAGCCAGCCGACCTCGACCATGCCCATATTCTCGCCGCCGCTGCGGATAATTGACGGCAGCCACAGCACGAAACCGTAAACCCCGATGCTCCAGGCGAAATACTGCATGCACAGCAGGACAACGTTGCGCGAGCGGAAGGCTTCGCCGTAGTTGCGCACCGGTTTGATTCCCTGCTGTTCACGCTCCAGCTGCTCCTGCAACGCGGCTTTTTCGCTTTCCGCCAGCCAGTTGACCTGCGAAGGTTTGTCTTTCACCAGCACCCACCAGCAGAAGGCCCAAATTACCGCCGGAACCCCTTCGATAATAAACATTTCCCGCCAGCCGAATGCCTGAATCAGGTAACCGGACACCACCGACATCCACAGCACCGTCACCGGGTTGCCGAGGATCAGGAAGGTATTGGCGCGCGAGCGTTCAGATTTGGTAAACCAGTTGCTGATGTAAATCAGCATCGCCGGCATGACCGCGGCCTCGACGACGCCGAGAATAAAGCGAATCGCCGCCAGCGCGGGAATATTGTGCACCATCCCGGTCAGCGAGGCGCAGGCACCCCACAGGATCAGGCAGATAAAAATGAGTTTGCGTACGCTGCGGCGTTCGGCGTAAATCGCGCCGGGGATCTGAAAGAAGAAGTAGCCGAGGAAGAACAGCGCCCCCAGCAGGGAGGAGATACCTTTGGTGATCCCCAGATCTTCAGTAATACCGGCCGCCGAAGCGAAGCTGAAGTTAGCGCGGTCGAGGTAGGCCAGGCTATACGTGATAAACACGATAGGCATGATGTACCACCAGCGTTTTGTTGCATTCGTCGAACTATTCATAGGTATGCCTCTGTGAGTGAGGTGACGCTCATCATAGAAAAGATCCGTTACGCCGCGCTGCATGTAGGGTACAGAACGGCCTGACGTTGTGCTGAATCTGTTTACTCGCCCAGCGCCTCACGCGTGGGTAAGCCTTCGCTATCGCCCTGAACCTGAATGGCCAGTGAGCCGATTTTGTTTCCGCGTTTCACCGCCTGCCGCAGCGGTTTTCCTTCCAACAGGGCGCTAATCACCCCGACGGCAAAGCCATCGCCGGCACCAACGGTATCGACGACGTTATCTACTTTTATCGCCGCCACGGCCCCCTGTTCGCCGTCGGCCGTTTTATACCAGGCGCCGTCGGAACCGGTTTTAATGATGACCGCACGAACGCCCTGGCCGAGATAAAAGTCGGCGATGGCTTCCGGCGTTTGTAGACCGGTCAGAATCATGCCCTCTTTTAAACCCGGTAGAACCCAGTCGGCCTGAAACGCCAGCTGGTTAAGCTTCTCGATCATTTCGCCTTCGCTTTTCCACAGCGTTGGCCGCAGGTTGGGGTCGAACGAAATCGTTTTTCCCTGCGCTTTCATCGTGCGCGCCGCGCGCTCCAGCAGGGCGTATGAGCTTTCCGACAGCGCGGCGGCCACGCCGCTTAAGTGCAGGTGACGGGCGCTGGCGAAATACGATTCATTAAAATCGTCCGGCGACAGATGGCTGGCGGCGGAGCCTTTGCGGAAATATTCCACAATGGGATCGGTTCCATTTTCGACTTTAGATTTCAGCTGAAAGCCGGTAGCGTAGCGGCCATCGGTACTCACGGCGCGGGCGTCGATTCCCTCTTTCGCCAGCGCGTTGAGGACGAAGCGGCCAAAGCTGTCCTTGCCGATGCGGCTTACCCAGCCGACGCTCAGGCCGAGGCGAGCCAGCCCGGTCGCGACGTTCAGTTCCGCGCCCGCCACGCGCTTCATAAAATGTTCTACTTCAGCCAGCTCGCCGGTCTCTGTGGCGACAAACATCGCCATGGCTTCGCCTATCGTGATGACATCTAATGCTTTTTGCATAACTTAATCCTCGCGTAGCAGGTTGACGTAGCGGCGGGTCACGGCCGTCAGGTCATGGCCAGTCAGCGGAAATTCAATCCCGCGCGGGGCATCGGCGGGCAGGTTATCGAGCAGCGCCAGCCAGCGTCCGGAGGCTTCATCCGGCGGTACGGCGCGAAAGTGCGAATGGTGCGGCTCAGCCGCCTTAACATGAATATAGCTGACGGCCGGGGCCAGGTGGCGCGCGGCCTCTTCCGGCGAGTCGCCGACCCATAGCCAGTTGCCCATATCAAAGGTGAGAGTGATCGGCAGCTGGTTAACCCGGCAGGCGGCTTTGAAGCGCTGCATCGGCGCCAGCTGGCCGCAGTCGGTTTGATCGTTTTCCACCACCAGCGCCATGCCGCTCTCGCGCAAAATATCGCGCAGGGTTTCCAGGCCATGGTGGTGGGTAAAATGGCCCAGCGAGAGCTTAAGCCACAGCGCGTTAAGGGTTTGCGCTTCCTGTAAAAGGTCAGAAAGATGGGGGTTAAGCGCTCCGTCTGCGGCAAACAGGGCTTCCGGCGCGGAATAGCAAACCAGCAGGCCGCGGCGCTCAATATCGGCGGCCAGCTCCGCCAGGCTGTTCAGCTCATCCGCGCTGAAAAGTTCCCGGCGGATCTCTACGCCGTCCGCGCCGGAACCGGCGATAAACGGCAGTACGGCGGACTGCCCGCCAAGCGCTTTAACATGGTCATTCCCGTACGCGGCGGTAACGACAATAATCTTTCTGGCCATCCCAATACTCCCGACGATAATCTGATGCGTTGTTTATTACGCTAGATGGTATCGGTTCCAAAGCAAAGGCCAGGATGTCTAATTTATGATCGCCATCACGAAGGATCGTTAGCGGGAGGTGGAGCCTCTGACGATCAGCTCGCCGGAAAACACCCGTTCGCAGACCGGGTCGTTGCTGCCTTCAATCCGACGCACCACCTGCTCGACGGCGGCGAAGCCAATCTGCCAGGTCGGCTGTTTGAGCGTGGTGATCCCCACGCCCGCCAGTTCGGCCCACTCCAGCTCATCGAAGCCTAGCAGGCCGATATCGCTGCCCCAAATCAGGCCAACGCGTTTAAGCGAGCGTGCCACCTGCAGCGTCAGCGCGCCGTTGGCGGAAATCACCGCCTTGCGCATGCCGCGATGGTGGGAGTGGAAATGGCGCAGGACGTTATCCAGCATCGCGCCATCGTTCAACGGTACTTCGGCGTTTTCCGCGACGATACCGCTGTGGCGCTGCAGGGTGTGACGAAAGGCGCTCAGGCGCTCGCGGCGGGTATTGACCGAGCCAAGGGGTTCGCTGAGGAACAGCAGGGCTTCGAAGCCTTTTTCCACCAGGTGTTCGGTGGCGGTAGTGGCGGCCTGGGTATTATCGAGGCCGACGACATCGCAGGCGAATTCTGGAATCTTGCGGTCGATAAGCACCATCGGCAGCGCCGACTGCTGCAGGCGGTTCAGGCCGTCCTCGCGCATCCCGACGGCGTTGACCACGATCCCTTCCACCTGGTAACTGCGCAGCAGGTCGAGGTAGTGCAGCTCCTGGTCCAGCTCGTTATTGGTATTACATACCAGCAGGGTGAAACCCTTTTCGCGACAGGCGGCTTCAATGCCGCTGAGCACGTTGACGGAGTAGGGATTGGTGATATCGGCGATGATCAGGCCGATCAGCCGGGTGCGGCCATGCTTCAGGCCGCGGGCCATCAGGCTGGGACGATAGTCGAGCTCGGCAATGGCTTTTTCAATCCGCCCCAGCAAATCCTCGGAAAGCAGATGCTTTTCGCCGTTCAGATAGCGTGAAATGCTGGTTTTGCCGGTCTGTGCGGCTTTCGCCACATCGCTAATGGTTGCTCGCGCCGCTTTCGCCATGGTGGCTTCCTTTGCTGAAATCTGCACACACCTTAGCGCGAAAATTCGCTATATCAAGCATTTTGCCCGGCGAGTCGCCGGGCAAAGAGGGCATTACTGCAGCGGGCTGAGGGTAATTTCAACGCGGCGGTTCTGCGCTTTGCCTTCCGCGGTGCTGTTGCTGGCGATCGGGTTCGCCGGGCCCATGCCGGTAGTGCGGATGCGGTTAGCCGCTACGCCCTGGGTGATAAGCGCGCTGGCGACGCTCTCCGCGCGCTGCTGAGAGAGGCGCATATTCAGATCCTGGCTGCCGGTGCTGTCGGTGTAGCCAACCACGTTAACGGCGGTTTTCTCATACTCTTTTAGCACCATCGCTACCCCGGTCAGGGTATTGGCGCCCGCCGGTTTCAGATTGGCGCTGCTGCTGTCGAAGGTCACATTGTTTGGCATGTTCAGCACGATATTGTCGCCATTTCGCGTCACGCTTACGCCGGTTCCCTGCATTTTCTCGCGCAGCTTCGCTTCCTGCACGTCCATATAGTAACCAATGCCGCCGCCCAGCGCCGCGCCGGCCGCCGCGCCGATCAGCGCGCCTTTGCCGCGGTCATGTTTGGAGGAAGAGAGCACCCCTACGCCTGCGCCGACTAACGACCCAATGCCCGCGCCGATCCCGGATTTACCCGCTTCGCGCTCCCCGGTGTAGGGGTTGGTGGTACAGCCAGAAATAGCCAGTGCGCCGCTAACGACAGCCGCAATCATGAGTACGCGTTTTTTCATCTTATTTCCTTAATCCTTTTTATTCTTTGCCACAGCGACCGTGACGGTTGATTATGACGCGCGAAACCGGAGAAAATTCCGCAGAGAGCATCTCAATTTGTAAATAACATTGAACGGCTGAATAACGTGCCGTCACCACACCTGCTATCGCTGACCAGGAGCCCGCATTGCCAACCTCATCCGCCACCAAAACTATCCTCACCGCAGCCCACTGGGGGCCAATGCTGGTCGAAACCGATGGCGAGAACGTCATCTCATCGCGGGGGGCGCTTGATACCCCTTTCGCCAACTCGCTGCAAAGCGCCGTACGCGATCAGGTGCATAGCAAAACCCGCGTACGGTACCCGATGGTACGTAAGGGATTTCTCGCCTCGCCTGAAAGCCCGCAGGGCGTGCGCGGGCAGGATGAGTTTGTGCGGGTAAGCTGGGATCGGGCGCTGGATCTGATTCACGCCCAGCATCGCCGAATTCGCGAAAGCTACGGCCCGGCGTCGATTTTTGCGGGTTCCTACGGCTGGCGCTCAAACGGCGTGCTGCACAAAGCGGCGACGCTGCTCCAGCGCTATATGAGCCTGGCGGGCGGCTATACCGGGCATCTGGGCGATTATTCCACCGGCGCGGCTCAGGCGATCATGCCGTACGTGGTTGGCAACAATGAGGTTTATCAGCAGCAGACCAGCTGGCCAATGGTGCTGGAACATAGCGATGTGGTGGTGCTGTGGAGCGCTAACCCCTTAAATACGTTAAAAATCGCCTGGAACGCTTCCGACGAACAGGGTATCCCATGGTTCGACCGTCTGCGCCAGAGCGGGAAGCGGGTGATCTGCATCGATCCGATGCGATCGGAAACGGCGGAATTCTTTGGAGATGCGGCGGAGTGGATCGCCCCGCATATGGGCACCGACGTCGCCCTGATGCTTGGTATCGCCCATACGCTGGTGGAAAACGGCTGGCAGGATGACCAATTTTTGGCCCGTTGCACCAGCGGCTATGACGTTTTCGCCCGCTATCTGGCCGGCGAGAGCGACGGAACGGCAAAAACGGCGGAATGGGCGGCGGCGATCTGCGGCGTTAGCGCGGATAAAATTCGCGAACTGGCAAAACTTTTCCACGAAAACACTACCATGCTGATGTCCGGCTGGGGCATGCAGCGCCAGCAGTTTGGCGAACAAAAACACTGGATGCTGGTGACCCTTGCGGCCATGCTCGGCCAGATCGGCACTGAAGGCGGGGGTTTTGGCCTTTCCTATCACTTTGCTAACGGCGGCAACCCTACGCGGCGTGCGGCAGTGCTGGCCTCAATGCAGGGTAGCGTGGCGGGCGGTACCGACGCGGTAGCGAAAATTCCGGTCGCGCGCATCGTTGAAGCGCTGGAGAACCCCGGCGCCGCTTATCAACATAACGGGATGGATCGTAGCTTCCCGGATATTCGCTTTATCTGGTGGGCGGGCGGCGCCAACTTTACCCACCATCAGGACACCAACCGGCTGATCCGCGCCTGGCAAAAACCGGAGCTTATCGTGATTTCAGAATGCTTCTGGACCGCGGCGGCGCGCCATGCCGATATCGTCCTGCCCGCGACAACCTCGTTTGAACGCAATGATATGACCATGACCGGGGATTACAGCAACCAGCATCTGGTGCCGATGAAGCGGGTGGTCGCGCCGCGCGATGAAGCGCGCGATGATTTCGAGGTCTTCGCCGACCTCAGCGAGCGCTGGGAAGCGGGCGGGCGGGAGCGCTTCACCGAGGGTAAAAACGATCTGCAGTGGCTGGAGACGTTTTACCAGATTGCCGCCCAGCGCGGGGCGCAGCATCAGGTTACGCTGCCGCCGTTCGCCCAGTTCTGGCAGGATAATCAGCTGATTGAAATGCCGGAGAGCCCCGAAAACGCGCGCTTCGCCCGTTTTGCCGCCTTCAGGGCCGATCCGCAGGCGAACCCGCTGAAAACCGCTAGCGGTAAAATTGAGATTCACTCACCGACCATCGCCGGGTATGCCTATCCGGATTGCCCGCCGCATCCGATGTGGCTGGAACCGGACGAGTGGCATGGCAATGCGCAGGAAGGTCAGCTTCAGGTGCTGTCAGCGCATCCGGCGCACCGCCTCCACAGCCAGCTCAACCATACGTCGCTACGCGAACGCTACGCGGTGGCGGGCCGTGAACCATTAACCATTCATCCGCGCGATGCGCAGGCGCGTAATATCGCCGATGGCGATCTGGTGCGGGTATGGAATTCACGCGGCCAGGTGCTGGCCGGCGCGGTAGTGACTGACGGTATTCGTCCTGGGGTTATCTGCTTGCATGAAGGAGCATGGCCCGATCTCGACCCTCAGGCGGGGATCTGCAAAAACGGTGCGGTGAACGTGCTGACCAAAGATATTCCGACATCGCGGCTGGGCAACGGCTGCGCCGGAAATACGGCGCTGGCGTGGCTGGAAAAATATATCGGGCCCGAGCTTACGCTGACGGCATTTGATCCGCCGACCAATGCATAATCCAGGTCGGATGCTGGGTTTCATCCTGCCATGCGCAGTCTTCAATACGGAAGCCTTGCGCATGGTAGAAATTCACCGCCTGAACGTTTTTCTGGTATACCTCAAGGGTTAGCCAACCGTAGTGTTTTTTGACTTCGCCAATCAGCGCGCTGCCGATACCCTGTCTGGCTGCATCCGGTGCGACGAACAGCGCGCCGATGAAGCGTGACTCCATCACGCTGATAAAACCCTTCAGCACGCCTTCCTGCTCCCATACCCAGGTTTGGGCGGAGGGCAGGTAAACGTCGCGCACTATCGCCAGACTGTCATGCCAGTAGCTTTCGGCGATAAATGGGTGGGCGTGGATCGTACTCTCCAGCCATAGCTCAAGCAGCGGGCCGGTTTCGTTAGCGTCCCAATTGCGAATCATCCTGGCCTCCTGAGCGACAGAAACAGCCGGTAACGTGGTCATTGACCAGACCGCAGGCCTGCATAAAGGAGTAGCAGATCGTTGAGCCGACAAACTTAAAGCCCCGTTTTTTCAGCGCTTTTGACAGCGCATCAGAAGCCGGAGTGGTTGTCGGGATCTCCGCCAGCGCGGCGGCGGTAGTCACCTGGGGATGATTATCGACGAATGACCAGACGAAATCTGCGAAAGGCTCGCCATTTTCCTCCATCGCCAGAAAGGCCCGGGCGTTGCCGATGATGGCCTGAATTTTCCCGCGATGGCGAATAATACCGGCATCGAGCACCAGACGTTCAACATCTTCTTCGCCCATCGCCGCGACGCGAACCGGGTCAAACTGATGAAAGGCGCTGCGGTAGTTTTCACGCTTTTTCAGTACGGTGATCCACGATAGCCCGGCCTGCTGGCCCTCGAGACAAATCATCTCAAACAGCTTGCGGGGATTTTTTTCAGCAACGCCCCACTCGTTATCGTGGTACTCAATGTATAAAGGATCCTGACTGACCCATCCGCAACGTTGCATCTGTCTCTCCCTTTTGTCATAAAAATCAGCCGGGCAACTTGACGGCTGTAAGATAAAGATAATAGTTAATACAGGGTTATTATCCCCAAAACAGGGATAGGATACCCCATAAAAAAACACAGCAACCTTGCCGTTTCGGCTCTTTTTGGAGTCGCATTAATGATAATAAAGAAATGCAATGGCCTCCGGGTATTCCTGGTCCCGGCGTATGTATCCGTCTGGGCGTCGTGTGTTGCCGGTGCGAATGCCTGGCAACAGGAATATATCGCTATCGATACAAAAAGTAATACTGCGGAACGCTATACATGGGACAGCGATCACCAACCGCGCTATGAAGATATTCTCGCGGAGCGGATAAATGCGTCCGACGATCCTTCCGGACTGGCGTTTAATCAGGCGGTCTCTCCAGTGGATAGCGCACGCGGTATGAGCGTCGGCTGGAATTTCTCTCTGACCGAGGGTATGACGTCCGGCCCGGTCGCCAGTTTACATTCCGATCTGACGTCGCCGCCGCTGACCCGCAATACGGCCGGAACCGGCTACGTGAATACGCTGGGCTGGCGGGTAGATTATCAGAAGCTATGGGGCGTACATCCGTGGGCCCAGGTGAGCTATAACCAGGGATTCACGGCTGATGCCGGCGGACAGAATCGCACGCAGGACGGTGCCTGGCGGGACGTGACCTTTGGCGCCGATATGTCGCTCAACTCTCATCTTGCCGCCTGGGCGGCGTTGTCGCAGGCGGACAACTTGCCCAACGGGGCAAACTATCTCTATTTAATGGGCGTGAGCGCCAATTTTTAATTTATTCGTCATGCTTCAAGCTGGAGATGCGTTGGCTGCAATTCTAATTATTTAGGCTAATTATGTAGCATATTTGATACGTTTAATTTACTTCATAATTACAGTAATGACGCATCTTCTGGCGGTGGCAGGTACTAACTTTTCAATGAAAATTTAAGGCGTGAATGTTTTTCACTGTCATTCATTCCGCCTTTAGTGCATTTCATTCCGCGGTGACGGCAGTTCATGCCTTTTTTCCCCAGACTTAAAGGGGACTTCGTTATGGTGGCGGCAGTTAATTATCCAGGACAACTGCTATGAACGCTGCAAACCGTCAATACACCCGCTGGCTTACGCTGCTTGGCACTATCATTACGCAATTTGCGCTGGGATCGGTTTATACATGGAGTTTGTTCAATAGTTCGCTTTCCACCAAGCTGGACGAACCGGTCAGCCAGGTGGCGTTCTCATTCGGCCTGTTAAGCCTTGGCCTGGCGCTCTCCTCATCCGTGGCGGGCAAATTACAGGAACGTTTCGGCGTCAAACGCGTCACCATGGCGTCCGGCGTCTTGCTGGGCCTCGGATTCTTCCTGACCGCGCATTCAAACAGCCTGATGATGCTGTGGCTTAGCGCGGGCCTTCTGGTCGGGCTTGCCGACGGCGCCGGCTATCTGCTGACGCTGTCGAACTGCGTCAAATGGTTCCCGGAACGTAAGGGGTTGATTTCTGCTTTCTCTATCGGTTCTTACGGGCTTGGCAGCCTGGGTTTCAAGTTTATTGATTCCCATCTGCTGGCGACGGTCGGTCTGGAAAAAACCTTTATTATCTGGGGCGCTATCGTGCTGGTGATGATCGTTTTCGGCGCGACGCTGATGACAGACGCGCCGAACCACACCGTCTCCGCGAACAATGGCGTGGTCGAAAACGACTTCACCCTCGCCGAATCGATGCGTAAACCTCAGTACTGGATGCTGGCGGTGATGTTCCTGACCGCCTGCATGAGCGGCCTGTACGTGATTGGCGTAGCGAAAGATATTGCCCAGGGAATGGTGCATCTCGATGTGGCGACGGCAGCCAACGCGGTGACGGTGATTTCCATCGCTAACCTGAGCGGCCGTCTGGTTCTGGGCATTCTGTCGGATAAAATGTCGCGCATCCGGGTGATTACCATCGGACAGGTCGTTTCGCTTATCGGTATGGCGGCGCTGCTGTTCGCTCCGCTGAACGCCACGACTTTCTTCGCCGCCATCGCCTGCGTGGCCTTTAACTTCGGCGGCACGATTACCGTCTTCCCGTCGCTGGTCAGCGAGTTCTTTGGCCTCAATAACCTGGCGAAAAACTACGGTGTGATTTATCTCGGTTTCGGTATCGGCAGCATCTGCGGTTCGCTGATTGCTTCCCTGTTCGGCGGTTTCTACGTGACCTTCTGCGTCATTTTTGCGCTGCTGATTCTTTCCCTGGCGCTTTCGACAACGATTCGCCAGCCGAAAAGTGAAATTTACCACCAGGCTCATGCCTGAAACCGGGCGTTATTACGGCCCCGATGGTTAATTACCTAAGCTAATAGTGCCAATCCAACCAAATGTTTTGTAAATGTTTGGTTGGATCACATTCCCTCCTGATACTTTTTCCTTCCGCTGTGGTCTACTTATCGCGCTTTGTAGAGGTTTCTTATAACCAAGCTAAACGCACTTTATTAACCTGCTTACTTATATCGCTTAAGTCGGGCGGTTTTATCTCTTCGTTTTCCAGGTTTTTTGCATGAAATACATTAAAACGATGACGCAGCTGAAGCTCAGTATCTGGCTGGCGCTGTACATCGGCTGGTTTATGAACGCTGCCGTATTCTTCCGCCGCTTCGAAGGGTACGCTCAGGAGTTTACCATCTGGAAAGGACTCTCCGGTGCAGTTGAGCTGATTGGGACCTTTCTGGTCACCTTCTTTCTGCTGCGTATTTTGTCGCTGTTTGGCCGCCGGGTCTGGCGCATCCTCGCGACCATCGTCGTACTATTCTCCGCCGCCGCCAGCTATTACATGACCTTCCTGAACGTGGTGATCGGCTACGGGATTATTGCCTCGGTGATGACTACTGACATCGACTTGTCCAGAGAAGTTATCGGCTGGCACCTGATTCTCTGGCTGGTGCTGATGAGCGCGCTGCCGCTGGTGCTTATCTGGAGCAACCGCTGCCGCTTCACGCTGCTGCGTCAAATTCGTACGCCCGGCCAGCGGATGAAGAATATTACCATCGTGCTGCTGGCTGGCCTGATGGTTTGGGGGCCAATTCGTCTGCTGGAGGTTCGCCAGAAGAACTTCGAGCGCAGTTCCGAAGTCGATCTGCCAAGCTATGGCGGGGTGGTGGCTAATTCCTACCTGCCGTCTAACTGGCTTTCAGCGCTGGGTCTTTACGCATGGGCGCAGGTGGATGAGTCTTCCGATAATAAATCTCTGATCAATCCAGCGAAAAAATTTACCTACGTTGCGCCGCAAGGGCTGGATGACACTTATGTGGTGTTTATCATCGGCGAAACCACCCGCTGGGACCATATGGGCATCCTGGGCTATAACCGCAATACCACGCCTAAGCTGGCGCAGGAGAAAAACCTGGTCGCTTTCCGCGGATACTCCTGCGATACCGCGACTAAGCTGTCGCTGCGCTGTATGTTCGTTCGTCAGGGCGGGGCGGATGATAACCCGCAGCGGACGCTGAAAGAACAGAACGTCTTTGCCGTCCTCCACCAGCTCGGCTTTACCGGCAATCTGTACGCCATGCAGAGCGAGATGTGGTTCTACAGCAACACAATGGCGAACAATATCGCCTATCGCGAGCAGATTGGCGCTGAGCCGAGTAACCGCGGCAAGAGCGTTGACGACATGCTGCTGGTAGATGAAATGAAGCGCGGGCTGGCGAAGAATCCCAATGGTAAGCACCTGATTATTCTGCATACCAAAGGATCGCACTTTAACTATACCCAGCGCTATCCGCGCAGCTTTGCCCAATGGAAGCCGGAGTGCGTTGGCGTCGATAATAAATGCTCGAAGGCTGAGCTGATTAACTCATACGATAACAGCGTGACTTACGTCGATCACTTTATCGTTAGCGTGCTGGATCAACTGCGGGATAAGAAGGCGATTGTTTTCTATGCAGCCGACCACGGCGAGTCCATCAACGAGCGCGAACACCTGCACGGGACGCCGCGCAAGATGGCGCCGCCGGAGCAGTTCCGCGTGCCGATGCTGGTGTGGATGTCCGATAAGTATCTGGAGTCGCCTGACCACGCAGCCTCCTTTGCGCGCCTGAAGCAGCAGGCGGCAATGAAGGTACCGCGTCGTCACGTAGAGCTCTATGACACCATTATGGGCTGTCTTGGCTATACCTCGCCGGACGGCGGGATTAACCAATATAACAACTGGTGCCACGTTCCTGACGCTGCGGCGAAGAAGGAGTAGCAGAGTGGCGAGTTTCTCGCCGCTTGAGCGACTTTTTCATAATAAGGCATTGACGGGTGTGTATCGCAGCAGTAAGATGCGCCCGCATTCGGTGATTGGCGCAGCCTGGTAGCGCACTTCGTTCGGGACGAAGGGGTCGGAGGTTCGAATCCTCTATCACCGACCAAATTCAAAAAGCCTGCTCAACGAGCAGGCTTTTTTGCATCTGCGCTTTATGAGGATGAGAACCTCCGGGGGTAGAGGTTCGACTCGAGCGGAGCGAGAGAACGTTGCGTCAGCAACGGCCCGCAGGGCGAGCCACGGAGTGGCGAGTTATCCTCTATCACCGACCAAATTCAAAAAGCCTGCTCAACGAGCAGGCTTTTTTGCATCTGCGCTTTATGAGGATGAGAACCTCCGGGGGTAGAGGTTCGACTCGAGCGGAGCGAGAGAACGTTGCGTCAGCAACGGCCCGCAGGGCGAGCCACGGAGTGGCGAGTTATCCTCTATCACCGACCAAATTCAAAAAGCCTGCTCAACGAGCAGGCTTTTTTGCGTCTGTCGCCGGTAAAGGCGCCCAGCACCGCCTCCGGGAATTTCAGCGACTCTGCGCTCGGCTCCCCGGTGGCGGCTGACGCCTTACCGGGGGGGGGGCTACGGGTTCACCGTTGTCTGCGGGCCGGTAGCCCGGACAGATGCGCAGCATCGCCTCCGGGAAAATACGCTGCTTGCTAAGAGTGTAAAAAAACGCCTCCACCCTCATTTCCTGGCGCCAATTCCCTGTTTTGTGACATCTTCCATTGTATTTTTTTATATATACTCCGATCTTTTTTCGCGAAGCTTATGGATAACTTCAGCATTTTCCGCTGTGCGTTTTAACGTTCACGCTATTTATCGCTCACATATTGGTCACATCGCAAGAAATTTTTACCATTTGCCATAATTGCTTATCACTGGCTACCGGAAAATATTAAGGCGTTTATTCTGTATACTGGCCGCTAGCATAAATTTCTCTGCTGGAAATAGCGCTTTGCACTTTTTTTAATCTTTGCCTGCCGATTCTCACCCCGGATGTAAAACCTGGTTGGCTGTATTGACGTTTCCCCATTCTGTTGACAGATTGTAGGGCATGAGGGGCATTTCATGGAGAATCCGTACTGCAACTCAGTCGTTTTTGTGAAAGGAATCCCCATCTCTCTCAACGCTTTCGGGCACCACCGACCGGACCGGGTATATTCTAAATAGTTCGAGCTGCGGGAAGGCGGCAAGCTTGAGAATCCCCAGGAGCATAGATGACTATGTGACTGGGGCTATCGAGCGCAGCCAACGCATCCGTAGTTCGAAATATGACGAATAAAAATAAATAAAGGTCTGGCGGATATATGCAAACAACATCACATTTGGAGCAGAATAATGAGTATTTCCTTGAAAAAATCAGGGATGCTGAAGCTTGGTCTGAGCCTGGTTGCCATGACCGTCGCAGCAAGCGTACAAGCGAAGACCCTGGTTTATTGTTCAGAAGGTTCGCCGGAAGGCTTTAACCCGCAGCTCTTCACTTCTGGTACCACCTATGACGCCAGCTCAGTGCCGATTTATAACCGCCTGGTAGAATTCAAAACCGGCACCACGGAAGTCATTCCGGGCCTGGCTGAAAAATGGGAAGTTAGCGAAGACGGGAAAACCTATACTTTCCATCTGCGTAAAGACGTGAAGTGGCAGGATAACAAAGATTTTAAACCGACCCGCACGCTGAACGCCGATGACGTTGTCTTCTCATTCGACAGACAAAAAAATACCAACAACCCGTACCATAAAGTGTCTGGCGGCAGCTATGAATACTTTGAAGGCATGGGGTTACCTGACCTGATTAGCGAAGTGAAGAAAGTGGACGATAATACCGTCCAGTTCGTGCTGACCCGTCCGGAATCGCCGTTCCTTGCCGATCTCGCTATGGACTTCGCCTCTATTCTGTCAAAAGAGTATGCCGACAACATGCTGAAAGCCGGTACGCCGGAAAAAGTGGACCTCAACCCAATCGGTACCGGCCCGTTCCAACTGCTGCAGTATCAGAAAGACTCCCGTATTCTCTATAAAGCCTTCCCGGGCTATTGGGGCACCAAGCCGAAAATCGATCGCCTGGTCTTCTCCATCACCCCTGATGCTTCCGTGCGCTACGCTAAGCTGCAGAAAAACGAATGCCAGATTATGCCGTACCCGAACCCGGCAGACATCGCGCGCATGAAACAAGACAAGAACATCACTCTGCTGGAGCAGCCGGGCCTGAACGTCGGCTACCTCTCTTTCAACACCGAGAAGAAGCCGCTGGATGATGTCAAAGTTCGCCAGGCGCTGACCTACGCGGTTAACAAAGAAGCGATTATCAAAGCCGTTTACCAGGGCGCAGGCCAGGCCGCGAAGAACCTGATCCCGCCGACCATGTGGGGCTATAACGACGACGTTAAAGACTACACCTACGATCCAGAGAAAGCGAAAGCGCTGCTGAAAGAAGCAGGCCTGGAAAAAGGCTTCACCATCGACCTGTGGGCGATGCCGGTACAGCGTCCGTATAACCCGAACGCGCGCCGTATGGCTGAGATGATTCAGGCTGACTGGGCGAAAGTCGGCGTCCAGGCCAAGATCGTGACCTACGAGTGGGGTGAATACCTCAAGCGCGCGAAAGCGGGCGAACACCAGACCGTCATGATGGGCTGGACCGGCGACAACGGGGATCCGGATAACTTCTTCGCCACCCTGTTCAGCTGCGCGGCGGCAAAAGACGGTTCTAACTACTCCCGCTGGTGCTACAAACCGTTTGAAGATCTGATTCAGCCGGCTCGCGCCACCGATGACCACAACAAACGCATTGAGCTGTACAAACAGGCTCAGGTCGTGATGCACGATCAGGCTCCGGCGCTGATCGTCGCTCACTCCACCGTCTATGAGCCGGTGCGTAAAGAAGTCAAAGGCTACGTGGTCGATCCATTAGGTAAACACCACTTCGATAACGTCTCTATCGAATAATAACAGCGTGTTTCCCCTCTCCCCGCCTTGGGGGGAGGGAATTGACATTTGTGAGCAATACAGACGTCCTGTCACCAGGCGGGTCGTCTCCAGAGAGAATCCGGGTTATGTTGCAGTTCATTCTCCGACGTTTGGGACTTGTCATCCCAACATTTATCGGTATTACCCTTCTCACTTTTGCCTTCGTTCATATGATCCCCGGCGATCCGGTGATGATTATGGCGGGCGAACGTGGTATTTCCCCTGAACGTCACGCGCAGCTGCTGGCCGAAATGGGCCTCGATAAGCCAATGTGGCAGCAGTACGTCAACTATATTTGGGGCGTGATGCACGGTGATTTGGGCATCTCGCTGAAAAGCCGTATTCCCGTCTGGGAAGAGTTCGTACCGCGCTTTAAGGCCACCATGGAGCTGGGCGTCTGCGCGATGATTTTTGCCATCATCGTCGGGATCCCGGTGGGTGTGCTGGCGGCGGTCAAACGCGGCTCTATCTTCGACCACACCTCAGTGGGCCTCGCGCTGACCGGCTATTCCATGCCTATCTTCTGGTGGGGGATGATGCTGATCATGCTGGTGTCGGTACAGCTTAACCTGACGCCGGTTTCCGGGCGTATCAGCGATACCGTCTTCCTTGACGATACCCTGCCGCTGACCGGATTTATGCTGATCGATACCGCGATTTGGGGCGAGCCGGGCGACTTTATTGATGCGGTGATGCATATGATCCTGCCCGCCGTGGTGCTGGGGACGATTCCCCTGGCGGTGATCGTGCGTATGACTCGTTCGTCGATGCTGGAAGTGCTGGGCGAGGATTATATCCGTACCGCGCGCGCGAAAGGCCTGACGCGGATGCGGGTGATCGTCGTTCATGCTTTACGTAACGCGATGCTGCCGGTGGTCACGGTTATCGGCCTGCAGGTCGGTACGCTGCTGGCGGGGGCCATCCTGACCGAAACCATCTTCTCCTGGCCGGGTCTTGGCCGCTGGCTGATTGATGCGCTGCAGCGCCGCGACTATCCGGTGGTGCAGGGCGGGGTGCTGCTGGTGGCGACGATGATTATTCTCGTCAACCTGCTGGTCGACCTGTTGTACGGCGTGGTGAACCCGCGTATCCGGCATAAGAAGTAAGGGGCCATCATGTCACAAGTTACTGAAAATAAAGTTGTCGCCGCACCGGTGCCAATGACCCCTTTGCAGGAGTTCTGGCACTATTTTAAACGCAACAAAGGCGCCGTTGTGGGGCTGGCCTACGTCGCGGTGATGATTATCATCGCCGTCTTCGCCAATTTCATCGCGCCCTATAACCCGGCGGACCAGTTCCGCGACGCGCTGTTGGCTCCGCCGTTCTGGCAGGAAGGCGGCAGCGTGACCCACCTGCTCGGCACCGATGACGTCGGCCGCGATATCCTGTCGCGCCTGATGTACGGCGCGCGCCTGTCGCTGCTGGTTGGTTGTCTGGTGGTGGTGCTGTCGCTGATCCTCGGCGTGGTACTCGGCCTGATTGCTGGCTATTTTGGCGGCGTGGTTGACTCGGTCATTATGCGCGTTGTCGATATTATGCTGGCCCTGCCAAGCCTGCTGCTGGCGCTGGTGCTGGTGGCCATCTTTGGCCCATCCATCGTCAACGCCTCGCTGGCGCTAACCTTTGTCGCCCTGCCGCACTACGTGCGTCTGACCCGCGCCGCGGTGCTGGTGGAAGTCAACCGCGACTACGTGACCGCTTCTCGGGTGGCGGGCGCAGGGGCTATGCGTCAGATGTTCATCAACATTCTTCCCAACTGCCTTGCGCCGCTGATTGTTCAGGCGTCGCTGGGCTTCTCTAACGCCATTCTCGATATGGCCGCTCTTGGCTTCCTTGGCATGGGTGCGCAGCCGCCGACACCGGAGTGGGGCACGATGCTCTCCGACGTGTTGCAGTTCGCGCAGAGCGCCTGGTGGGTCGTCACCTTTCCGGGTGTCGCTATCCTGCTGACGGTGCTGGCATTTAACCTGATGGGTGACGGTCTGCGTGACGCGCTCGATCCCAAACTGAAGCAGTAAGAGGTTCGAGATGGCGTTATTAAATGTAGATAAACTCTCGGTGCACTTCGGCGACGAAGGGACGCCGTTCCGCGCCGTAGACCGCGTAAGCTACAGCGTAAACCAGGGCGAAGTGGTCGGTATTGTCGGCGAGTCCGGCTCGGGCAAATCGGTCAGTTCGCTGGCGATTATGGGGCTGATTGACTACCCCGGCCGGGTGATGGCTGAAAAGCTGGAGTTTAACGGTCGCGACCTGAAGCGCATTTCCGAAAAAGAGCGCCGCCAGCTGGTGGGCGCGGAAGTGGCGATGATCTTCCAGGACCCGATGACCAGTCTGAATCCGTGCTATACCGTCGGCTACCAGATTATGGAAGCCATCAAGGTCCACCAGGGCGGTAATAAGAAAACGCGTATTCAACGGGCGATTGACTTGCTGACGCTGGTGGGGATCCCCGACCCGGCTTCGCGTCTCGATGTCTATCCGCACCAGCTCTCCGGCGGCATGAGCCAGCGTGTGATGATCGCGATGGCGATTGCCTGTCGGCCAAAGCTGCTGATCGCCGATGAACCGACGACGGCGCTGGATGTGACCATTCAGGCGCAGATCATCGAGCTGCTGCTGGAGCTGCAGCAGAAAGAGAATATGGCGCTGATCCTGATCACTCACGATCTGGCGCTGGTGGCCGAAGCGGCGCACAAAATCATCGTCATGTACGCCGGCCAGGTAGTGGAAACCGGCGATGCGAAGGATATCTTCCGCGCGCCTCGCCACCCCTATACGCAGGCGCTGCTGCGCGCGCTGCCGGAGTTCGCTCAGGATAAAGCGCGCCTCGCCTCGCTGCCGGGCGTGGTGCCGGGCAAATACGACCGTCCGAGCGGCTGCCTGCTCAACCCGCGCTGCCCGTATGCAACAGACAAATGCCGCAGTGAAGAACCTGAACTGAACCTGCTTAACGGCGGTCGTCAGTCAAAATGTCATTACCCACTTGATGATGCCGGGAGGCCAGGGCTATGAGTACGCATGAGGCCACCACGCAACAGCCTCTGTTGCTGGCCACCGATCTGAAGAAATACTATCCGGTGAAGAAGGGGCTATTTGCGCCGGAACGCCTGGTCAAAGCGCTGGACGGCGTCTCGTTTACTCTTGAACGCGGTAAAACGCTGGCGGTGGTGGGGGAATCCGGCTGTGGTAAATCGACGCTCGGCCGTCTGCTGACGATGATTGAAATCCCCACTGGCGGCGAGCTCTATTATCAGGGGCAGGATCTGCTTAAGCACGATCCGCAGGCGCAAAAGCTGCGCCGGCAGAAAATCCAGATTGTGTTCCAGAACCCCTACGGTTCGCTGAACCCGCGCAAAAAGGTGGGGCAAATTCTGGAAGAGCCGCTGCAGATCAACACCAGCTTAAGTAAGGAGCAGCGCCGGGAGAAAGCGCTGGCGATGATGGCCAAAGTGGGCCTGAAAACGGAACACTACGACCGCTATCCGCATATGTTCTCCGGCGGCCAGCGTCAGCGTATCGCCATCGCCCGTGGTCTGATGCTTGACCCGGACGTTGTAATCGCTGACGAACCGGTCTCCGCGCTGGACGTTTCGGTGCGCGCGCAGGTGCTGAACCTGATGATGGATCTGCAGCAGGATCTGGGGCTTTCTTACGTCTTTATCTCCCACGATCTGTCGGTCGTGGAGCACATCGCAGATGAAGTGATGGTGATGTACTTAGGCCGCTGCGTGGAAAAAGGGTCGAAGGATCAAATCTTCAACAACCCGCAGCATCCTTACACTCAGGCACTGCTGTCGGCAACGCCGCGCCTGAACCCGGATGACCGCCGCGAGCGCATCAAGCTGACCGGCGAGCTGCCGAGCCCGCTGAATCCGCCGCCGGGCTGCGCGTTTAACGCCCGCTGCCGTCGCCGCTTTGGCCCATGCACTCAGCTTCAGCCGCAGCTGAAGGATTACGGCGGCCAGCTGGTGGCCTGCTTTGCCGTCGACCAGGATCAAAACGGCGAGAAACCGCTGAGCTGATAATCAGGTATTGTCTTCCCCGGTGGCGCTAACGCTTACCGGGGCTACGGGTTCACAGACGCCTGCGTTCCCGTAGCCCGGCTAAGGTGTTACGCCGCAAGCCGGGGAAAATCCCGGCAGCGGCGGTTTATGACTTAATGTACCACCTCATCGCCATTATCAATTGGCGACCAGTCGACTTTTCCTTCTTCCTTAACCTGTCGCCAGGCCATAAAGGTCAGGAACAGCGTGGCAACGCCATAGCCAAACGTCACCGTCGGTGAAGCGTTAAACGCCATCTGATGGCCGTGAATAAAGCCGAAGAACGACAGGACGGTGGCTGCTGCGGCATAAAGCGCCGCCCAGTTAAAGCGCCGGTCGATAATGAACGCGGCAATCGCCCCCATCATTAACCCCGCCAACACCGCACCGCCCCCGGTGGTTGCCATACCGTGATACAGCACACCGTTGTTGGCCATCGTATTAACGACGTCAGCCGGGAGGTTGACGGTATTCGCGCCGGCCGCCGCCAGCGCACCATCGACCTGGCTCTTCGCCCATTCGGCGATATTCGGTACCAGCGCCAACACGATCGCCGGAGCGTGGCGTTTCGGCGACACCTGGAACGCCTGAGCGCCAATGACCAGACCGATAAACAGCAGAATAGGTACGATTGCCACCAGTGGGATGATGGAGAGCAGCAGCGCGGTGAGGCCCAGGAAGCAGACGATGGCCATACAAACACCGGTTGCCAGCGAATAACCAATGCGCCCGCCCATCGCTTTCCAGCCCGGATGGCCGATATAAACCGCAGGTGGAAACGGCGAACCCAACAATGCGCCGACAATCGCGCCCAGCCCGTCAGCCGCCAGTACCGCGCGCAGGTTGTAGCTGTCGCCTCCTACTGCGGCGGATTCGACGTTATTGAGGATTTCGGTAAAGTTGAAAATCCCTAACGGGATCGCCGTCACCAGCAGTGGCCAGACCAGGCTCATCGGGACGTTAAAGACATCAGTAGAAAGCGTGGGTAAATAGAGCGAGAAACGCCCCGCGGCCTCTTTGACTTCCGCCGGATTCATAATGTCGCTAAAGCCAAGCCAGGTCGCGCCCCAGCCCAGCAGGCAACCCACCAGAACCACCGCCAGCCCGCCCGGCAGACCGAACGGCAGCCGCACGTTACCGACCCAGTTGAGCAGGATAATGGCGAAGCAGACAATGCCAATCCAGGCGGTATCAAACATCTGATACGCCGGGCGCATGGCGATAAACGCAATCGCAATCCCCGCCAGCGTCCCCAGCATTGCGGCGCGCGGCGTATATTTACGAATCGCCGGGCCAACCAGCACGCCTGCCAGCACAATAAGGCCGACAATCATTGCCCAGATAAGCCCGAGCTTCCACGCCAGCATCCAGTCTTTATGGATAAGCAGCGTTGGCAGCATGACAACGAACACCACGATGAACATGTGCGGTACGCTTGGCCCGTATGGCAGGGCGGTCACCGTGTCGCGACCCTCGCGTTTTGCCATCCGCCAGGCAAGCCAGGCGTAAAACAGATTACCCAGCGGCAGCGCGATACCTAACGCTGGTAGGATGCGGCCATAAACGGTGGTCGCCGGGATTTGCGCGACGTACAGCGCGAGGCCTGACAGGACCAGCACGTTCAGTAATACGTTGGTAAACAGTCCGAAAAAAGCGTTGAGATCGCCCGTCACCCATAGCGGTGGACGAAATGTGAGTTTTCCTTGCCCCATAATCCTTCTCCTGAAGTTATTCAGTCATGTGGTGGCCGGTGTATGCCCGCCAACCGCCGAGGTCAGTGATCTCCGGCTGGCCTTCCACCAGCCAGGATTCCGCCAGAACGCCCAACACTTCACTACCGTCGTCCAGTAACACTTTGCCGATACAGAGTCCGGCAGGTTCTTTTTGCAGAATATTCCCCAGTCCGGCAGGAGGAACCGCCCAGATTTCGAGCGCGATTTTTGCGCCGTTATCCGGTGAACGAATCATTCCGGGATGATCGTCGTTGATGCTCCAACAGCGGTAGCAGGGGGCCGTTTTATCCTCACGAACGAATTCGGCATTAACGGCAAGCATGTTGGGGTTTAGCTTCAGGCCGCGCATTAGCGTGCCGTTAACCGCAAGCAGGATTTTGCTATCTGACATCGTATTTATCCTTATTTATACCTGAATATAGGGCCGCCATTCGCCGTGCGCATGGCGGCGTAAACTTAACCGGTAAACCGGGTTCCACCGTTACCGTCAATGGCGCGAACGATGGTTTCCGGATTGGTAATCAGCCCAACCCCCGCAGGATTACATCGCAGGAAGGTCAGCATGGCTTCGACTTTTGGCGCCATGCTGCCGGCTCCGAACTGACCGCTTTGCAGCATGGCCTGCGCTTCAGCTAACGTTAAAGTATCGAGCCAGCGCTGCTCCGGTGTGCCAAAGTTGATGGCGACTTGCTCTACGCCGGTCGGAATCAGCAGCATGTCCGCCTGCAATTCGCAGGCCAGCAGCGCCGATGCGCGGTCTTTATCAATGACCGCCTGGGCGGCAATAAGCTTGCCAGACGTATCGCGCCAGACTGGAATACCGCCGCCTCCGCAGGCAATGACTAAGACATTTTGCTCAAGCAGGGTGCGAATAACCGGCGTTTCGATGACTTCTTTTGGTGCCGGTGATGCCACGACGCGTCGCCAGCCGCGGCCCGAATCTTCTGCGATATCCCAGCCCTGAGCCGCCGCCAGCGTCTCCGCCGTTTCCAGAGTCATATAGTCGCCGATAGGCTTATCAGGATGGCTGAAGGCGGTATCGTTTGGGTCTATTAACGTTTGCGTCACCAGCGCGACGGCGCTGACGCTATCAAGACCGCGTAAGGTCAATGCGTTATTCAGCGCGTTCTGGAACATAAAACCAATTGCGCCCTGGGTATCGCCGACCGCGTACTCCAGCGGCACCGCAGGAACGGCGTCTTTGGCGATTTCGCTACGGCGCAGGATAAAACCCACCTGCGGACCATTACCGTGCGTCACCACCACGCGCCAGCCTGCGGCAATCAGATCAACCACATTTTCAGCAGTGGCTTTTACCGCTTCGTACTGCTGTTCCAGCGCATTTTCTCCGGGGTTGCGGATCAATGCATTACCGCCGACGGCGACGACGGCGACTTTATTTTTTTTCATGGTCAGCTCCTTCTGCCAGCGCGCGAAGCGCGGCGGTAAAGCAGGCCAGCGGCGCAGTGGTGATCCCGGCACCGATCTGCCCTACGCCCGCGCGTTTATGCGCAATCCCGGTGTTGATGACCGGGAGAATATTGCGATCAACCACGTAGCGGGCATCGATACCGCAGCCGCTACCGGCAAAGTTCAGCGCGGGCAGCGTGAACGCCGGATGGGTGGCGAGCGTGATTTCCTGCATCGTCAGGCTATGACGGACGGCATCGGCTGGCGTGCCGCCGACGAATTTAACGATGGCCGGGGAGGCTGCCATGGCAAATCCGCCGATCCCGGCGGTTTCGGTAATTGCCGAGTCGCCTAAATCGGCCGCCGCATCGTCGATACCGTAGCCAGGGAAGAACAGGCCATCGACGGGATTAGCCGGGGCCTGGAACCAGCGTTCACCGGTACCAGAGAGGCGAATGCCGAAGTTGACACCGTTGCGCGCCATTACCGTAACCAGCGAGCTGTGCGGCACATCACAGGCGGCATCCAGCATTGATTTACAGGCAGCCATCGAAAGATTAAGGAAGAAATGGTCGTTGGCGGCGATAAACTCCAGCGCTTCCGGGCCGTGTTGAATACGCGCCAGATGCGGCGCCAGGCGTTTAAAGAACAGCCCGCTCGCTGCCGCGTTGCGGTTATGGCACTCATCACCCATATGCAGCGCCTGGGCAATCAGCGGTTTGAGCTCTATTTCGCCGCTGAGCGCCAGCGCCTGCTTCAATGCAGGAGCCAGCACGTTCCCCATCCAGGTCAGGCGGCTCAGCACATCCTCGTTATTGGCCCCGAAACGCAGAACTTTACCGAGTCCCTCGTTGAAGTTACAAAACGCGCGATTGCCGTGAGTGCGGTTTTCTACAATCCACACCGGCATGGAAGGACTGATAATCCCTGCCATCGGCCCGGTGGCGTGGTGATGATGGCACGGTTCGAGATCGACCAGCCCCGTCGCCGCCATTTGCATTGCTTCTTCCGTGCTGCTGGCCCAGCCTTCAAAAACAATCGCGCCAGCAATCGCGCCCTGCATCGGGCCGCACATATCGCTCCAGGCGATCGGTGGCCCGGCATGAAGAATTTTGCGTACGCCGTTCAGGCCGGAGATTGCCTCGCTGGCTTTGGCGACATCGACCAGTACCGGTTGGGCATCAAGATAGCGCTGTAGCGCCTGTTCGTTAGCGGCTTTTATACGCTCGTCGGCCAGCAGGGTCGCCAGCGTCCAGCCCGCCTGTTCATCACCCTGCGCCACGGGTTGCCATTGCAGATGAAGCACTTCGCCACCGGCTTCGCGCAGATTATCAGCAAAACTTTCCAGTCCGAGATTGATAACCGAAAGCGGTTGTTGAAATAAGGTCGTCATAGTTTATTTCCGTTGTTGCGCGATAAATGCCGCCAGGCGAGCGGCCTCGATATTGCTGTCAGCCACCAGGACGCCAGCGCTTTGCAGCAGCGTGATCTGCTGCGCTCTGTCCTGGGGATCGGTATCCGTGCCGCAGACATGAGCAAGCAAGACAATATGGCGCTGTTCAGCGGCTTCAATGCGCTGAATTTCTTCGATAATGGGCAGCAGGGCGCTGCACGGCTCGGCGCTGGCGCCATAGCCCAGCACGATGTCGAATAGCAGGACGGCGGTGCGCGGGTCCAGCGCTTCCGACAGCAGGCGCGCGTTACGCAGTTCCGGGTCAATCATCGGATGCGGGCGTCCCTGGGTGAACTCATCATCGCCCATATCCACCAGACTGTGGCCGTGACCATGATGTTTATCCTGCAGCGCCCGTGCGCCCGTTACAGGGGCATTGGATTCACAGGACAGTCCTGCCGCCTGGAGCGCGAGCTGGGCTTCGTAGCAGAAAGTCCCGCCCGCGAAAACGCCGCGAATGTCGGTTTGCTCCGCGGTCATCTCGCGAATCGATTGCACCGCTTGCTGCCGTAAGGCTTCAGGTAAGGAATGGCTGGCGGGGGCCGTTTCTCCCCGCAGCGTGGCGACCGCGATATCCGCGGCATGCTGCAGACTGTGGGCTGGGATGATGCCATACGTCAGCAGCGTCGCCTCGCTTGTCCCGAGGAAATGGGCTACAACCGGTTTGCCACACTGACGGGCGGATTCCAGCACTTTTTCCATGATGGCGGGTGACGGTGGTTTGGAGATCAGCGCAATGAGCTGCGTTTCGGGATCGTCCGCCAGCATGGCGATCCCTTGCAGCATGCTCAGACCACCAATCTCTTCGTGCAGATCGCGACCGCCGGTGCCGATAGCTTGCGAAACACCTTCACCGAGGTGGTGAATGCGGCAGCTCACTTCCTGTAAGCCGGTACCGGAAGCGGCAACCAGACCAATCGCTCCGCGGCGGACTACGTTGGCGAATCCCAGCGGCATTCCGTTGATGATGGCGGTACCGCAGTCCGGCCCCATCACCAGCAGGTTATGCTCGCGGGCATACTGCTTAATGGCCGCTTCCTGTTCTTCCTGGACGTTATCGCTAAAGAGCATCACGTGCAGCCCGGCGCTCAGGGCTTTAAGCGCTTCGGCGGCGGCGTAGCTGCCGGGAACCGAAATCAGCGCCAGATTAGCCTGCGCGGACGCTCCCACACCTGCGGCGATGCTGGTGGCCGGGCGTCGGGTTGTACCTTCGGTGTTTTCCGTTGCGGCTGGAGGGCTCAGTAACTCACCCGCCAGCGTCAGCGCCTGTTTTGCCGTTTCGTCATCGGCCAGCAGGGCAATAAGCAGATCGTTAGGTCGGGCCTCAAGCGTAATGGGCATTCCCGCATCGCGCATGCGTTCGATATTGGCCGCCGTCGCCATGGCGACAGAAGCTTGCTCAACGCCCTCTAAAGCATTGAGTTTTGCGGAAACCTGCATCAGAGAAACGGAATCTTTATACAGGTTTGGGAAGCAGTGGTAATGCAGAGTCATTTCCTGTCCTCGGGCAATAAGAGGCCACCGCCACAGATGTGGCGGAATGGGGTTATTACCAGTTGTCGAAAAATTAGTTTTGCAGCGCGCCGATAATGCTGGCTGAATCGCTGACCCAGCCGACGATGGCGCCCTGGGCTTTCATCATGTCGAGCGCGGCGCGGTGGAATTCTGGAAAGTAGGAGGCGCAGCAGTCTTCCGGGATGACCAGCTCGTAGCCTCTGTCGTTGGCTTCTCTGGCCGTGGTTTGCACGCACACTTCCGTGGTCACGCCGCAGATAATCAGTGATTTAATGCCGCGAGTTTGCAGAATCAGCCCCAGGTCGGTGGCGTAAAATGCTCCCTTGCCGGGTTTATCGATAATCGGTTCACCGGGGAGTGGCGTGAGCTCCGGGATGATATCGTGCCCTTGTTCGCCACGAATTAAAATACGCCCCATCGGGCCGGATTCGCCGATAAATGTTTTCCCGCCGCGTGTTTTTTTCGCTGGAGGACAGTCCGCCATATCCGCGCGATGGCCTTCGCGGGTGTGAATAATAAATAACCCTGAGGCTCGGGCTTGTTCCAGCAGTTGACGGCATGGCGCGATAGTCCGGCGCAGATGCGAGACGTCATTACCCAGCACCTCGCCAAAACCGGCGGGTTCGACAAAGTCGCGTTGCATATCGATGATGACCAGCGCAGTGCTGGCAGGATCAAACGTGAAATCAAAAGGTTGAGCTTGAATAGTACGCATAAACGATCCCTTGTTAGCTATGACTACACTAGCAGTGTATGGACAGAACGCGATGGCTGCGCAGAAAGGTTTTCTGCTTATCCCTCAAAAAATATGAGGGATAAATCCATATCGGCAAGGCAAAATGGCTGGGGTCCTGATGCCGTGGGGATTACGGCGAACAGGGGAGATCAGCCGGTCGGTCAAGGGGGCGAAAATGGATGTGCAAAAGTGTGAACCCCCTCGGGAAATAAGGTTAACGTATGGCTTTGAATGCACTAAAACATTGCGCCAGGCTGACTTCTGGCCAAGCGGGGCGCGTGCACTCGGTCTTCACCCACGCCTGTAATCTGCTCATGCCGAATGGCGAACTCTGGGTTGTGCAAACCCGCGAAATGCCGCTGGCCCCCAACGGTATCATTGTCGACGTCGACGATTTGCGACTCCGTTTTATCGCCGGGACGAGCGTGGCCTGTTTGCCCCGCGGGGGCGATGTGTCGATGCTCGGTTCGACTCCTGTCTCCACGCAGCTTATTTCTGCCGGAAACGCCGCGAATTTACGGCGTTTCGCCAGCGCATTATCTGTTTTCCTCGCAGGGCAACCCTGCAATGGTATTCGGCTGGCCTTGCAGCAAGAGCCCGCGCTGGCTGATGTCTATCAACGCTTTACCCGCTGGCTGACGAATGGTGAAGGTGATGTCGTTCCCCTGCTGCGTTTTCTGATTGGGCGCGGGGAGGGGCTAACGCCCTCAGGCGATGATTTCCTGGTGGGCGTATTGCTGGTCATGGAGAACTGGCAACATCCCCGGCTCTCCTTGCTGCGCCGGGCTATTCCCCCGCTGTTGTTAGCTACCACGGATATCAGTCGGGAAATGCTGGGACATGCGTGTCAGGGGCGCTATAGCCAGCATTTGTTAGCGCTGATGGCGACGCCTGCGGTTAATTTTCCTGCGGTTGCCGGGTATGGTCATACGTCTGGTCTGGATATGCTGGCCGGGATGGCGGCGGCGGTCAGCGTTTTATACCCGTCATACTTCAAGTTGCATGTGCGTTAGTTTTGTTACTCGGCTCATCCATGAGCCTCGCCCTGCAATCTGTTCCGGACAGATTTGTCGCTCACCCCTGTCACTTACGGAAGTCAAGCTCCAGGGGATTCCCTGCGTCACTGCCTTCCTGCAACTCGAATTATTTAGGGTATATCAGCAAACCCGGTCAACTGAGTTCGGTTAAAAACCCTTCGATGACATCCGCCCGCTGCAACTGCGTCAGCCACCAGTGGCAACAAGGGCGGGGAGGTTCGTTTTGCCAGGCCAGAAAAAGCGGCGTCGGCGGTTTACTGACGTCCACCGGCACGCTAACGAGTCTGCCGTCGTCAATGTAGCGCTGGCAAAAATGGCGGGGAAGAAAGCCAATGCCCAGACCGTGGAGATGCATCGTAATTTTGCTGTGGTAATCGGGAGCGAGCAGCGCTTTTTGGCCGCGCAGTTGCCAGGCAACCTGTGGCTCGAGCTGCACGGAAGTATCCTGGATACAGATTGCCGGGTAGCGGCGCAGATCTTCTGCCTGTAGCGGGCGGTGAACCGCCGCCAGCGGATGGTCGGGCGCAATGGCGAACAGCCACTCAACGGCGGGCATTTCTGCACAAAGGACTTCACCGTGGCGTACCACCTGGTTAGGCGCGCCGATAGCGATATCCGCACGCTTTTCCAGCAGCGCGTCCCAGACGCCATCATGCACATCAATACTCAACTGAATTTCCGTTTGCGGGAAGTGGTGTTCACTTTGTTTCAACAGCGCGTAAATAGGTTGCAGGCTGATAATGTTATTGAGCGAGAGGCTTAAGCTCGTCTCTGTACCGCTGGCAATGCGCCGAGTGGTGTGCTGCAACTCTCCCAGTTCGCTCAGGATCAACTGCCCTTTTTTGATAAAATAACGGCCCGCTTCCGTCAGGATCAGCTGTTTGCCCTGGCGCTCAAACAGTTTGGCGCCCAGCTCGTTTTCCAGCTTATGTACCGTGTAGCTGAGAGCCGTGGGCACCTTGTGCAGCTCTTCGGCGGCAGCACTAAAGTTGCCACAGCGCGCGATGGTGACGATGACGTTCAATGCCTGGACGCTTATCAACATACCCTCTTCCTACCGATATACCCGTCATCCTTCAAGCTGCCTCTTTGTTGGCTGCACTCAGAAACCCCAGTCACATAGTTATCTATGCTCCTGGGGATTTCTTCCCTTGCCGCCTCGGTGCATCTCGAATGATTTTGTGTATAGACTGAAAAACCCCTTCACAATCGGGAACATAAAACGAACATTTATCGAATATAGAGGATCTGAAATCACTATGTCTATCAACTAAGCTAACTCTCTGAATATATTTTATTTTACGCTATTCAAGCTTTCAGGTGGTCTAAAAGGGGGGCAGCAATGATTTCTGATGTTGTTCTTTGTTGTTCGCTCAACGCTTTATATTCCTGGTTTTTGGATAACATCCTGAGCTATTTATTTTGCGGCAGAACATTATTTATTATTTTAATTAAGCGCGGGAGGTGATTTCTAAACGCCTTAAAAAATATTAAAATGTATTCTCTTTAGCCATCGGTTGGCGTGTATTACGCCGTTTTTTAAAATTAAGGCAGTATAAAAAACTACTCTCTGCGAATAGCCTGGCAGGCTGCGGGGGGAAAGACGGCGCCGCCGCCTAAAAAATGGGGCTATCATTTTGAAAAAGAGCTGTTAGTGTAGCCGCACTACCACTATGGTATTACACCAGCCTGACTTATTCATAATAATCAAATCGCGACTAAAGTTAGCATATTGTGACGGGCATGACGCCGGATAAATGCCCAAAAAACAACAAATTAAACTATGCTTTAGCGGCGTAGAATGACAATTAAAACAGATTAAATATGATGTATTTAAATCATGAGGTTATCTATGAACCATTATGATGATTTGCAGCGCTTCAAGGAAAAGACGCGGACACACAGTCTAAAATTCAAGGACCTCTCATCAGAAACCGGCGCCGGTGAAAAAGGCGATTGGGTTATTCTCAATCAGCTTATTCCCGCGGAGGAAGCATCCTCTTTGGCTATGGGCGGATCGGTATCTTTACCCGTGCCGCAGCTGGTACCTGCCAATATGTTTCATCAGGTGGAGCGGACAGCCGTTCAGACCGCGCCGGCGGCATCGTCGGTTGTGCCGTCGGTAATGATTCCAGACCCTGTCGCATCATCCGCGCCGCAGCCTGTTCCCGCGGTGAGTCCTGTTGCTCCGGTGGCCGTAGAACCGGTAGTGCAGGCAAGCGAGGCCGCGACCGGGCAAGCTCCCCGGGCAGCCGTGTCGCAACCTGCTGCACCGCTATCTGACCACGTGACAGCTCCGGCTGTCAGACATCGCCCGGCGATAGCGCCGACGGCGGAAGGGTTTGCCCATCTCTTTGCGACAAAAACCGCAGAGCCGGTAGCAAAAGATAAAGATCAGTCACTGAAATCACTCCTGGAGAGGATCGCGACATGCCGTTGATCTGCGTGTGTTCACCGAAAGGCGGCGTAGGAAAGACGACCCTGGCGGCAAATCTGGCCTGGGCGCTGGCCCGCGCAGGCAGCAAAGTTCTGGCCCTCGATTTTGATGTGCAGAACGCCCTGCGCCTGCATTTTGGCGTCCCGCTTAGCGATGAGCGCGGCTATGTCGCGAAAGCGCTGGAGCTCCATGACTGGAGCCAGTGCGTATTAAGCGCCGGCAGCAATATTTTCGTCTTGCCCTACGGCGACGTGAGTGAAGCCCAGCGACAGGCTTTTGATGAGCGTTTGACCCACGACGAGCATTTCCTGACCCGCGGCCTGGCGGCATTACTCAACTATCCGGGGCTGATTACCATCGCCGACCTGCCGCCCGGCCCTTCACCCGCGCTGAAGGCGCTCACTTCGCTTGCCGACCTGCATCTGGTACCGCTGCTGGCGGATACCGCTTCAATGTCGGTGCTGTCGCACGTCGACAATCAGCGGCTGACCGGGGGCGAACTCAACCAGAAACACGGACACTATTTTGTGATTAACCAGAGCGATAGCCGTCGCCAGGTCAGTCGCGATGTCACGGCGTTGATGGAAGAAAAGCTGGGCGATCGTCTGCTGGGCATCATTCATCGTGATGAAAGCGTGGTGGAAGCGAATGCTTCCCAGAAGTCGATCCTTGACTTTAATTCATCCTCCGCAGCCGCCTTTGATATTGAAATTATTGCCAAAAAAATTTCTGCGCTGTTGGGTATCAATATTGGTGACGGCAAGGTGCATAGCCAGCCTCGCAGGTCAGGGCTTTAATTTAATTGCAGGGCTGCTGAATGAAAAAGACGCTTTTCTGGTTGCTGGTACTGGTGCTTTCGCCGATTGCCGTGCTGGTGGTGATCACGCCGATGGACAGCCAAAAGCAGTATATTTTTGGCCTGCTGAGCATCGGTATTCTTTTCCTGATGGGATTCAGTAAAAATCGCAGCGTTTCCGTCATCATGGTGGTGACATCGCTGCTGATGTCGACCCGTTATATGTATTTCCGTCTGACGCAGACCCTGCATTTTAACTCCACCATCGAAGCGATTCTGGGGATGGGGCTGTTTCTGGCGGAAGTCTATATCTGGGTGATGCTACTGCTTAACTACCTGCAAACGGTCTGGCCGCTAAAGCGTGAAATCGTCCCGCTGCCGGATGATATGAGCAAGTGGCCGACGGTCGATATCTATATTCCCAGCTATAACGAACCGCTTGAAGTGGTGCGTGATACCGTACTGGCCGCACAGTGTATTGATTATCCTAAAGATAAATTAAAAATCTATTTACTGGATGACGGGAAGCGCAATGAATTTGCGGTCTTCGCCGCCGACGTTGGGGTGGGGTATATCACCCGTAACGACAACAAACACGCCAAGGCGGGCAACCTCAACCACGCGATGACGCTGACCCACGGCGAGCTTATCTGCGTGTTTGACTGCGACCATGTGGCAACCCGCGTTTTCCTGCAGGCGACGGTAGGCGGATTCCTCAACGACCCGATGCTGGCGCTGGTACAGACGCCGCACTACTTCTACTCGCCGGATCCCTTTGAGCGCAACCTCTCCGTTGGCCGCAATATTCCTAACGAAGGGATGTTGTTTTATGGCCCGATTCAGCAGGGGAACGATAACTGGAACGCGACCTTTTTCTGCGGCTCCTGTGCCGTCATTCGCCGCGCCGCGCTGGAGCAGATCGGCGGCTTTGCGGTAGAGACCGTGACCGAAGATGCCCATACCGCGCTGAAGTTCCAGCGTCTGGGCTGGAAGTCGGCATTCCTCGATATCCCACTGGCGGCCGGCTTAGCCACCGAACGTCTGGTGGTGCACGTCATTCAGCGTACCCGCTGGGCGCGAGGGATGACGCAAATATTCCGTCTGGATAACCCGCTGCTGGGCCGCGGGCTGACCTTTCAGCAGCGCCTGTGCTACCTCAGCGCCATGCTCTATTATCAGTTCGCCCTGCCGCGCGTGGTCTTTGTCACTGCGCCGCTGGCCTACCTGCTGTTCAACCTGAATATCATCTACTCCTCGGCCAGCCTGATCGTCTCTTACGCGCTGCCGCATCTCTTCCTCGCGATCTACGTCGGTTCGCGCATGAACGGTCGCTATCGTTACAGCTTCTGGGGCGAAATCTACGATATCGTGCTGGCGTTCCACCTGGTGCTGCCGACGCTGGTGACCATGATTTTCCCCAAACGCGGGAAATTCAACGTGACCGATAAAGGCGGCCTGCTGGACGTAGGCTACTTCGACTTTACCGTCGTCAGACCGCACCTGGTCGTCGCCTGTCTGCTGGGCCTGGGCGTGGTGGTCGGTATCGTCCGCGCCATCGGTCACGACTACTTTGCCTCAGACCCGAACGTTATCGCGCTGAACGTCGGCTGGGGAATTTACAGCCTGATCTTCCTGCTGGCGGCCATCGCCGTGGCGCGCGAAACCCGCCAGGTGCGAAAAACGATTCGTATTGACGTCGATATCCCGGTGCTTATCCACTACGCCAGCGGCATTGTCTCCCGCAGCCACACCGCGGACCTGTCAATGGGCGGCTGTCGCGTTAGCGCGCCGGATAACCGTCACCTGCAGGATGAAATTGAAGAGATTGAGCTGATCCTCCAGTCCGGGGCGATCTCGATTCCGGTACGCCAGATCACCGCCGATGAGCGCTTTATCCGCCTGCAATTTGATGAAAATATTCAGCTTTCCCGCCGCCGCGAACTGGTGCGCGTGGTATTGGCCCGCGCCGATGCGTGGATTAACCCGCCGCGCCCGCAGGATAACCCGTTCCGCTCTTTTGCCACCATTTTGCGCTGCGTGTTTGAACTGTTCTGGCTAACGTGGAAAACGCGCCGCAGCCAGCGCCGCCAGCCGCCTGCGGCCAATCCGGCGCAGGAGGATGGTAGCTTATGAAACGCTTAACGACGCTTGCGCTGCTGGCCGGGATGCTCTCTGCGCCGACGCTGCATAGCGAGGAAACGCCCGCTGACGCATTGCCGCAGCTTAACTTTCCGCTATCCGGGACGGAAGCCAACGGCGCATCGGCGGCCGAGGCGAATTCGCCCGCCGCGACGGAGCCCGAGCCGGCAAACGCCGTTCAGCCGGCTTCGCTACCCGCGATGCCGCCGCCGATCGCCCCCGGCATTCCTGATACGGTACCACTAACGCCGATTGTCGGCGGTAACCTGAACCTGACGCAGATGGGTATGCCGGACGGCATCATCCTTAGCGGCGGGCAAAACCAGGGCGGCGCCAGCTTTACGTTGCCCTCCGATCAGGTGGTGACCCACGCTCAGCTGATGCTGGACGTTAAGGTCTCGCCGGAGATGGCGGCCCGCAACGCCACGCTGCAGTTAATGCTCAATGGCCAGCCCCTCGGCACCTTGCCGCTGGGCGCGGACGGCGAGGATATTTCGCACTATCAGCTGGATATCCCGGCGGCGCTGATGGTCTCCAGCAACAACCTGAGCTTTAAGATTAACGACGGCGACGCGATGCAGTGCCGGCTCGATATTCACGACACCTCGCGGGTGACCATTTTACCCGCCTCGCACTTTAGCTGGGAGAGCCAGCAGCTCAATATCAGCAACGATTTAAGCCACTTTCCGCGGCCGTTTTTCGACAGCATGCAGATGACGCCGGCGGATATCGCTATCGCTTATCCGGAGAAATCGACGGCGGATATCTTCAGCGCTGCGGCGCTGGTGTCGTCGTGGCTGGGTATTCAGGCCGACTATCGCGGTATCGCCTTTGACGCGCTGCGCGATCGCCTGCCTGAGAAGCACGGCATTATTATCGGCCACCCCGGCGATCGGGTGGGCGGCCTGACGCTACCGCAAACCGACAAGCCGCTGCTGCGGATCGTTGAGAATCCCGGCAACCCGGCCTATAAGCTGCTGCTGATTGTCGGGCAGAATGACGCCGCGCTGCGGATGGCCGCCTGGCGTCTGACCCGCGGCGATTTCGCCCTGCAGACGGCCAGTATGGAGGTTGATCCGCAGGCGATTCCCGTCGGCAAGCCGTATGACGCCCCGCGCTGGATCGCCACCGATCGGCCGGTAAAAATCAGCGAGCTGATCCGCCAGGATCAAAGTATGACCGTCAGCGGCGTGTGGCATGAACCGCTGCGCGTCGCCTTCCGCGCCGCGCCGGATCTCTACCTGTGGGATGGCGAAACCATTCCGTTGCAGATTGGCTACCGTTTCCCGTCGGAGAGCTGGATTAACGAGGACAAGTCGTTGTTGAGCGTGACGCTCAACAACACCTTTCTCAACAACCTGCCGATGAACAAACAGGGGCCGCTGGAGAAGCTCTGGCGTCACCTGGGCGGCGACGCGCGTCAGGAGCGTTTTACGATCCCGCTGGCGCCGTATCTGATTTACGGCGATAACCAGCTCTCGCTCTATTTTAATCTGGTGCCGAAGGATAGCGCTCCCTGTTCAGTGCTGCTGAACAGCACGATCAAGAGCCGCATTACCGACGACTCGTGGATCGATTTGAGCGGCACCCGGCACTTCTCGCTGTTGCCGAATCTCTCCTACTTTGTCGGCGCGTCGTTCCCATTCTCCCGGCTAGCGGATTACTCGCAAACCACGCTGCTGCTGCCGGAGCGACCTTCGGAAACCCAGGTCGCGATGATGCTGAATCTGGCCGCCCGCTCGGGGAACTCGACCGGCAAAGCGCTGGCCAATAACCGCGTGATGCTGGGCGTTCCTGACGACGTCGCCAATTCGCCTTTTCTACGCGATCGCGATGTGCTGGCGGTGAGCGCGCTTGACCAAAAAGCGTTCAACCAGCGCCTGTTGGCCGACTCTCCCTATAACCCAGTCGAAAACCTGCTGAGCGTGCGTGAACCGGCGCTATGGGCGAAAATTCAGCGCAGGCTGAGCGGCGACTGGGCCTCCGACGGCGTGGATGCCGATCGCTATTTCTCTTCCAGCAGCGCCTGGCGTGGGTTTATTAGCTATCGCTCGCCGTGGAACCCGCAGCGAGTAGTGGTGGTGGCGATGGCCAGCAGCGACGATCAGCTGGCGAAACTCGAAGACGACCTTAATTCACCGCGTATCAATGCCGGTATTCGCGGCGATACGGCGGTGATTACCAGCGATAACGGCGTGCGTAGCTTCCAGGTCAGTACGCCGTTCCCCAGCGGCCAGATGCCGTGGTACATGATGGCGGTGTGGTATGCCAACCAGCACTCCGGCCTGCTGGCTGTGCTGGGGTTAATCGCCACATCGATTCTGGGTCTGGCGCTGACCGCCATGTTTAAACGTCATGCTCGTAAGCGCCTGGAGTCGGGAGATAGCCAATGAAAAGAGTCAGCAGAATGAATAATAAGGCGGCCCGTCAATTTTCCACGCTGTGCCTGTCCGGCGCGCTGACGCTGGGCGCCTTTGGCGAGGCGCAGGCGGCGGGTAACGATGCGGCGCTACAGGCGCTGTTTGCGCAGGCCAACTACTGGCATGAAAAATCCCACGATGAGCTGGCGATGGAATCGCTGCAAAAAGTGTTGTCGGTGGATGCCAACAACGCTCAGGCGCTGTACCTGATGGCGCTGTGGGCGCAGCAGGGAGGCAACCTGCAGGCCGCGGCCCAGTGGCGGGCGCGACTGGAGAAAGCGGCGCCCAACAGTCCCGGCTTGCAGGATCTGGATAGCGCCAAAAAAATGGCCCAGGTCCCGCAGGGGCAGCTAAACCTGGCGAGACAGCAGGCGCGCAGCGGCAACGTGCCCGCCGCGCTGGCGACCTGGCGGAGTATGTTTAACGGCAACGTTCCGCCTTCCGGTCTGGCGGCGGAATACTACCTGACGATGGCCAGCGACAAGTCGCTCTATCCGCAGGCGGTGAGCGAACTGCGTCAATACGTCGCTCAGCATCCGCAAGAGAACGGGCCGCGCGTAGCCCTGGGTAAGGCGCTGACCTGGCGCGAAGAGACCCGGCGGGAAGGGATCGCTATGCTGGAGCCGATGGCCAGCGGCAGCAAAGAGGCCGATGCCGGACTGCGCCAGGCGCTGCTGTGGATGGGACCACAGCCGGGGGATGAACCGTTTTACGATACCTGGATGCAGCGCCACCCGCAGGATAGCGAAGTGCAAAACTACTTCCGTGAACGGCGTAGCGGCCAGGCGCGCGGTCAGGGCTACTCTGACCTGAACAGCGGCAATACCGCCGCGGCGAAGCAGCAGTTTGAACAGGTCCTGCAAACCAATCCGCAGGACGCTGACGCGCTTGCCGGGATGGGCTATATCGCCCAGCGCAGCGGCGATTTTCAGGCGGCTTCTCAATATTTGAGCCGGGCGGCGGATCTCGGCGGCGAGAGTTCTGAAACCCGGCGCCAGCAGGCGGCGGATGCGCTGTTTTACGGCCAGCTCGCGCAGGCGCAGCAGGCCTACAAGCAAGGCAACATTAGCCAGGCGCTGGCGCTCTCCGCGCCCCTGGCGCAGCAGAGCGGAGCCCAGGGCTCGGCGGCGAAGCTGTTCCGCGCCGACGTTCTGCGCCACAACAAAGATCTGCCTCAGGCCGAACAAACGCTGCGGGCGCTGCTCAACGACCAGCCGCAAAATGGCCCCGCCCGGGAGAATCTCTATTACGTCTTGCGTGAACAGAATAAAACTGCGGAAGCCCAGGCGATGCTGCGAACGCTGCCAGAAAGCCTGCAGCAAAAACTGCAGCCGCGCGTGGTCACCGGGACGCCGGGAGACTCCCTGCGTCGGCAGGCGCAGGAGCAGGCCAGCGGTGGTAACGTGACCGGGGCTATCGCCACGCTGCGCCAGGGCGTTTCTCGCTATCCGGACGATGCGTGGATGCGCCTCGATCTGGCCCGACTGCTGCAAAAGTCTGGTAACGACGGCGAGGCGAACGCGATCATGGGCGCCGCGTATCGTCCCGGCGCCAGCAGCAGCTCGCTGTACGCCGCGGCCCTTTTCGCCAGCGAGAACGGCGGCTGGCAGCAGGCGCAAACCCTGCTGGCGAGAATTCCTCCCGCCAGCCAGACCAGCCAGATGCGCGATTTACACCAGCGGGTGAACTACAACCTGCAGCTGGCGACGGCGCAGGGCTATCTGGCGCAGGGGAATACCGTCGCGGCTTCCAATACGCTAAGGGCGATGGCCGCGACGCCGCCAAAAGCCCCGGCTGATGTCGGTAAACTGGCGCGTCTGCTGGCCCAGAGCGGCGATGTGACCACCGCGGTATCGCTGGTACGCAACAATATTAACGGCGGTATCTCGGGTAATGCCGGGGATTACGCAGACCAGGTGACGGTACTTAACCAGGCAGGCCTGACGAACGAAGCGCAGAGGCTGCTCACCAACCCGCAGCTGCAGGCGAGCAGTACGCCGACGCAGCTAGCCAGTATCCGCAACGGCTATGTGATTAACGAAGCGGACCATCTGCGCGAGCAGGGCAACTACGCGGCGGCGTATGACAAGCTGATGGGCGCGATGCAAAGCGACCCGCAAAATACCGACCTGATGTTCGCCATGGCGCGTCTCTATCAGAGCGGCAAAATGAATAAAGAGGCCGGGGTCGTCTATGACTACCTGATGACCCGCGATACGCCGACCCAGGACGCGCGCAGCGGGGCTATTGATGTCGCGTTGTCGGCAGGCGATAACGACCGGGCGGCGCAGCTGGCAGGCGGGCTGCGCCCGGATAATTCGCCGGACCGTTTGCTGCTGCTGGCGCGCGTTGCCGAATCGCAGGGGCATCATCAGCAGGCGATGACCTATCTGCGCAGCGCTCGCGGAAGGCTGCTGGGGTTACAGAGCAGCAACGGTACGCAAACGCCGACCGTGGGCGGCGTGCTGGCGGCGGATAATCCGTTTGTCGGCGTCTCGCGTACGCCGGCGGCGACGCGTACTGCCTCCACCTACGGGCAATATATGCCGTGGCAGGTTTCTCAGGTATCGACGGGCGATGGCAGCACGCTGCCGGGGATCCAGCGCACCGATCTGCCGGTCGAAACCGCGCAGACCCGAATGCTGCGCCAGGTGGACACCATGATGGAGACGTTGCAGGAAAAAACCGGCACCTGGCTGCAGGGGGGCATGGAGGTTCGCGGTCGTGATGGTGAATCCGGCACCAGCAAGCTGACCGAAATAAAAACCCCCCTGACCTGGTCCTCCTCGCCGTTCGGTGATTCGCGTTTCGACTTTACCGTGACGCCAATTACGTTGAACGCAGGGACGGCAACCGGCGACGCCTGGCGGCGCTATGGCGCGAATCCGCTATCAAACGCGGTCTCCAATATGATCTCCACGGCCACCAGCGAGCAGGCGGCGATTGCGGCGATGACCGCTACCGAGCGCACGACGTACTTTGCCAACAATCCGGGGGCGGAGACATTGAGCGGCCTCGGCACGCTGAATGCTTCAGATTTTAATGCCACCACCAGCAGCGGCATGGAGAATCTGGCAAAGCTCGGCACCTATGACTCCGGGCAAGTTGCCAGCTATCTGGCTTCTTCAAATCTGAAACCTAACGTTGATCAGGCCAGCGGTTCGACGGATTCACAGAAGGCGAACGGCGTGGAGCTGGCGCTGGCGCTGAGCGGCGACGAATATCGCGTCGATATCGGCAGCACGCCGCTGGGTCAGGATCTGAATACCGTGGTGGGCGGTGTGAAGTGGTCGCCAAAGCTGACCAACTACCTGTCGCTGATTTTTACCGGCGAGCGTCGTTCGCTGACCGACAGCCTGCTCTCCTACGTGGGGCTGAAGGATTCCTACTCCGGCAAGACCTGGGGTCAGGTGACCAAAAATGGCGGCACCCTGCAGCTAAGCTATGACGATGGCGATGCTGGTTTTTACGTCGGCGGCGGGGGCTATAGCTACCTTGGTCAAAACGTCGCCAGCAACACCAGCATTAACGCCAACGCTGGGGTTTACCTGCGGCCTTATCACGATGAATATCGTCAGTTACAAACCGGGTTGAGTATGAGCTACATGGATTACTCGAAAAACCTCAGCTACTTCACCTACGGGCAAGGGGGCTACTTCAGCCCGCAGAACTACGTCAGCGTGTCGCTGCCGGTCAGCCTGACGGAGAAATATGATAACTGGACGATGAAGCTTGGCGGTTCGGTGGGGTATCAATCGTACAGCCAGGATAAGAGCGCCTATTTCCCGACCAACGCCGAGTGGCAGCAGACGCTCGAGACCGCTGTGAGCAACGGTTTTGCCAAAGAGGCGTACTATTCAGCCACGTCGAAGAGCGGCATCGGCTATACGCTGCGCGCCGGCGCGGATTACAAAGTGAATAAACAGATGACGCTCGGCGGCCAGGTGGGCTATGACACTTTCGGCGATTATAACGAGAGCACCGCCGGCCTCTATATCCGCTACATGCTGGGAGATCGCTGATCATGACGGACAATAATAATGCGCTGGTGACGACCTGGTTTCAGCAGCAGCAAACGCCTGCCGGGTGGTTCGATCTGCTGCTGATTATGGTTGATGGCATGGTCAACAACGCGGGTGAACTGGAGAGTCAGCCCTTTCTGCGACAAATGGGCGAGGCGTTGGCCGATGAGCATCCGCTGCCGGAGTCGGAGACGATCGGTGAGCTGGAAGCCCATATCAATGCGCAGCTCAGCCGCTTTCAGTGGGGGCTGGTGAGCGTTGAGGTGAGCGATGATGGCCTGCGGTTACGCCATCAGGCGCTGCCGGTGAGCCGCGATGAAGCGCGCCGCGTACGCTGGTGTAATGCGTTTTGTGCCATACTCGAGGGGCTTTATTCCCGCTGGCTACAGGGACAGGGCGGCGCGGCGCATGTGGTTTTACAGCGCGAGCGGTTGTTTTCGGTCTCTGACGTTCAGTTTCTTTACTTCCATCCCTGAAGGGTGAATTTATGTCCTTGCGTGCTTTAGCGACAGTCGTGGTGACGACGGTGATGATGCTTCCCCACGCGTGGGCCGATACGGCGTGGGAAAGCTATAAATCGCGTTTTATGATGCCGGACGGGCGCATTATTGATACCGGCAATGGCAACGTCTCTCATACCGAAGGGCAAGGTTTTGCCATGCTGTTAGCGGTGGGCAATAACGATCGCCCCGCCTTTGACAAGCTATGGCAGTGGACCGATAAAACGCTGCGTAACAAAGAAAATGGGCTGTTTTACTGGCGCTACAATCCGGTGGCGCCTAATCCGGTGGCGGATAAAAACGATGCCACCGATGGCGATACCCTGATTGCCTGGGCGCTGCTGCGCGCGCAGCAGCAGTGGCATGAAAAATCCTACGGCAGTGCGTCGGATGCGATAACCGCTTCGCTACTGAAGTCCACGGTGGTCACCTTCGCCGGCCGTCAGGTCATGCTTCCGGGCGCGAAGGGATTCTATCTCAACGATCATCTGAACCTTAATCCCTCCTACTTTATCTTTCCGGCATGGCAGGCTTTCGCCGCGCGGACGCATTTAACCGCCTGGCGAAAGCTGCAGAGCGATGGTCAGGCGCTGCTGGGGAAAATGGCGTGGGGGACATCTCAGCTTCCCAGCGACTGGGTCGCCTTAAGAGCGGACGGCAGGATGGAGCCGGCAAAAGAGTGGCCGACGCGGATGAGCTTCGATGCGATCCGTATTCCGCTGTATGTTTACTGGAGTGACCCGAAAAGCAGCCTGTTGACGCCATGGAAAAACTGGTTCCAGCGCTATCCGCGTCTGCAAACGCCGGCGTGGATCAACGTCAACACCAATGAAGTGGCGCCGTGGTTTATGACCGGCGGGCTACTGGCGGTACGCGATTTAACCCTTGGCGAAGCGCAGGCCGAGCCGCAGATTAGTGCCCAGGACGACTACTACTCCGCCAGCCTGAAGCTGCTGGTATGGCTGGCAAATAAAGACCAGGCGTAAACTGTGGAAGGCGCCTCGAATAACGCGCCAGGGCCGGGTGCTGAAATCGGAAGAGCGCCGTAGAATCATCGGCAAGCCGGGATTACCCGGTGAGGCGCAATGTTGCGGGGGCTTGAACCCCGGCGGCATAGAGAGATGGTTGCTGGAAAGAGAAAACCCCCGCACGTTGTTTGGTATCAACCTGGCAACGTATCGGGGGCTAACCTCGCATCTAGACCATTCGAGGATAGCCGCGAACGGTTGCCATTGCAACAAGGCGGCTGTATGACGCTCGCTCAGTTAGGCCTGGTGCTGTGGGACGATCTGGCGGCTCCGGTGATTGCTGGCATTCTGGTCAGCATCATCGTGAGCTGGATGGATAACCGCAAGTAGCCAGCCGGTGGGTATCTGCCTGCCTTAGTGGCAGCATGCGCCCGAACGGGGCCGCAGGGGTAACATCCTGCGGCCTTTTTCGTTTACTGCGGATAAGGGACCCAACTGCCGCCGTTCAGCTGAACATACGGTTTCCCCTGGTACTGAATGACGATAGCGTTGGAGTTTTCCGACACCGCCGCGCTCTGCGGCAGGTTGGCTATATACTGCTGCCAGTTGATGTCGTTTTCGTCAAACATCTTGCCGTCGAGGGCGCGAACCACCAGCTCAGAAATCGCCAGGTAGCTGCTTGGCTGGTTGATGATTATCGGCGCATCGGGATGTTGCGCTTTAATGCCGAAGAATTTCACTGCCGCCGGAACGTTAGTAATGGACGGACTGGGAATATCGCGCAGGCCGGAAACCTGCATTTTGTCGCCTTTCAATGCTGCACCGTGTTCCGGTACGACGATGACCAGCACCTTACGCCCCGATTTCTCCAGTTCAGTGAAGAAACTGTCCAGCTCATCGAAGAACTTCTGCGCACGGGCTTTATAGTCCGCGGTTTTGCTCTGGCCCGGATAGTGGTTACCGTCATGCAGCGGCAGCGTGTTGTAGAAGGTCGCCGTGCGCGGCGTATTCAGCTTATCCAGCGTCTGCAGCCAGCGGTTCAGCGTTGCCTGGTCGTCATAGACCGGGGAGCCGTCAAAGCCCTGCAGAATCACCGGCAGGCCGGATTGATCCATCAGCGGGCTCTGGATACCGCCCAGCGAGCGCAGTTCTTTCAGGAAATCGCCGAAGATACCGTTGTGACCGAGCATCAACTGCTGAGTAAAGCCCAGCTTCGCGAGGTTTTCAAACAGATAGCATTCGCTACCTGACGGCTGGTAGAGGTTGGCGTGCGAGAGCTGGCCGCAGCTGGCGCGCAGCAGACGCGCCGCCGCCGGGCCGCTGTAGGAGGTCGCCGAGTTAAAGTTTTTGAACAGCAGGTCGAAATGCTTCCACAGCGGATGGTCCGTCAGCCCGGCTGCTTCAATGTCTGACCATGAGAGCGAGCAGATATTGATAATCAGGACATCAAACGGCTGGGCATCGGCCGGAAGCGCGTCCGGGAAAGTGGTTTTACGTTTCTGCTCAGAAGCATAAAAGGCGTTCAGCCAGTTGGTCAGATTGGCTGAAGTCGGCGGCTCGGTTTGCGGCGGAATATCGTTATTCGCCGGCGCGGTATTGGTCGCGATGGCCGTACCGCCGGTCGTATTCGCGGTGGTGTTCGCCGCCACTGCCGTTGGCTGACCTGCCGGCCAAAGGGTGAAAGAGGGCAGCAGCGGGCTGACGACCAGCCAGACCATGATTGCAGAGACGAAAACCGTCACCCGCAGCCACTGGCTGATAAACAGCCACAGAACCAGCAGCACGAAGAAAGCGCCGACCATATTCCAGTTAATAAAGCGGGTCACCAAATCCCAGATATAGTCGGCGCTGAAGCCGGCAATCTGCGAGCCCTGGCTGGCAATGCTTTCCGGGCCGGGCAGCCAGGTGTCGTGCCAGAACAGCATAAAGCCCAGCGGGATCGCTATCCAGTGGCGGATGCGGTGCAGCTTATACTGCGGAATCGGCACCAGCAGGAAGGCCAGAAACACCAGGTTTAACATGGGATGAAAATTGAGGTATCCCGCCCATAGCAAAGCGAACTTCACCAGAAAGTAGAAGTTCCAGCCAGATAAGCCTCGCCAGTACCGCCAGAGCGGAAGCGACGCGGTGGGTGTTTTGGGTTTGGTCATTTCGTTGGTTTGCCTTGCCTGGATGCCGCTTCCCGGCGCAGCACGCCAGCCGGTTTGACATAACGGGGTTTAAAGAACATCAGTCTTAACGTGGTGCGAATACGCCGCTGGTAGTGGCGCGTCAGGTATCCCAGCGGGAAGAACAGCAGGGCGCACAGGACGACCAGCTGAATAATATCGGCGATAGACATCATAAGGTTGGCTCCCCATCAAGGGACAGACGGTGCGCCTCGGGGTTGCGCCGCCAGCTTCGCCCGTCATGGGTCGCGTTGATGGTTTCATTTTTGCCAAGCGAAATGGGCAGCGGCGTGTTCCAGTTTTCCGGCAGAATCCCGCGCATCTGGATGATCTCTGCCGCTATTTGCTTATCTTCAAACCAAATCATACGGTTAGAAAAAATATCGCCGGTTGGTAAAGGGAAAATATGGTTTAACGCGGTATCCAGGTCGTTCACCCGGCAAAATGACAGAAACAGCACCAGGCGATTGTTGCCGATGGTCATAATGTCGCCCATGCGGTTGGGCTTGCACAGCGTCAGCGCCTGCTCTACGCGCAGGCCGGGCGCCGGGCGCAGCGCCACCATCACGCCTTTGCCATCGGCGGGCAGCATGGTGTTGGCCATAATATTATGCACCGCTTCGCAGAAGTCCTCCCATTTCTGGTAGCCGCGCAGTTTTAGCGGCTGGCTCCAGGTCAGCAGAGTATTAAAATCTTCCGGAATATGGCGAGTAAACTGCTGTTTCTGAACGCTTTCTATAAGCGTAAGGCAGCGTGATAACGGCGCGCCGCTGGGAATAACCATATTGGCGCCGCTACTCAGCAGCAGGCGTTCATCGGTGGCGCGGAGGCTTGGCGTTTGCTCACGGACGATAATTTTTAACGCACTGCCGCGCTGTCGGCGCAGGGTATGGATATAGCGTCCCAGCTGTTCAATCTGCTCATTCTGGGTAATGGAGAAGATCAGCGTCGCCGCCTGCGCCATCCTCCCGGCGTTGAAAACGGCGTCGTTGGTATCGAACAGCGTCCAGTATTCGGAAAGCGCGGGAGCCCCCTCCAGTACGCGCAGATTGCTGAGAATGACTTTCTCATCGCTGCGCGGCTGCACCACCGTTTCTTCATCCTGCGCCAGCTGCCAGCCGTTCTCATCCTGGAGAACAATGAGCTGCTGCCGGGCGCTGATGCCTTTTTCACTTCCCCACCAGGCGATATCGAACAGGTGATTATCCCCCTGGTAACGAATACTTGCCAGGCCGGAAAGCGAGCGGTACTCGCGTAATAAAGGGGAGAGTTGCTTATCGATATCGTGCCCGGAATTAAGTACTAATAATGAACAACGATGGTAATTAGTCCATCGATATGATTTTTCAACCCAATTGCATAGATCTTCACTTTTTATATTTTGCCAGGCATTTTCAGCGCATAGCAGAATAAACAAATAATTGCCAGGTTCGAGGGAGCAAACTAAATCACGGTGCATTTCTGCCAGACCCTCAAAGCGGTTCGGCATGCTAAACAACGCGATCTTTTCTGGGCCGCGATCTTTTCCTGGTGCAATGATTTTATTGGGGTTATCGCCCATGACTATCGCCGCAACCTGACTCTTTTTATCCTGGGCTGCCAGCGTATGGTTGAGCAGGCTTACTGCGTCGGCATGGCGGTCGACATTCAGCCACCATACTCCACCAACGGGCATATGGCGTACTTCGTCCCATAATGATGAAATACCCAAAGAATATACGATATCCACGGCGTCCCTCGTGAGACTTGATTTACACTTGATTAGTTTACTAGCGAAAGCGTCAGAGTAAACCTAACATTGAAATTAAAGGACATCAGTTTTAGCATGTAAACATATTTTAAGGATGAACTTACGCCTCTCGGTTTAATTTATTGTATTTTCCAACGGACAGAGAAATGCCAGCAAAAGAGCCTGCTGTACCCACCGATGCGACTTTGGGCTACACGTTTCAAAATGATTTCCTGGCGTTAAGCCGGGCATTTTCCCTGCCTGATATTAACTACCACGATATTTCCCGACGCGAGCAGTTAACCGCGGCGCTAAAACGTTGGCCATTACTGGCTGAATTAGCAGAGAAAAAGTAAGGAAGCCATCGATGGCGATTCTGGGATTACAGGGCGTGCGCGGCGGTACTGGCACCACGTCGATAACCGCTGCGCTGGCCTGGGCGCTGCAGTTACTTGGTGAAACCGTACTGGTGGTGGATGCCAGCCCGGACAACATGCTGCGCTTTTTTTTCAACGTCGATTTCAGCCACAAAGCGGGCTGGGCGCGCGCCCTCATCGACGGGAACGACTGGCGAGACGCCGGGCTGCGCTACACCTCGCATATCGATCTGCTGCCCTTTGGCCAGCTAACGCCGGGCGAGCGCGAGAATATTGACCAGCTTCAGCCGACGCTGGCGCCGATGGCCGGGATCGTGCAGAAGCTCCATCAGCAGGGCGATCACCGCTGGCTGCTGATTGACCTGCCGGACGGTTACTCGCCGCTGACCCGCTCTCTCATTGACGTCTGCGACCGCACGCTGGTCGTCGTGCATCCGGACGGCAATAGCCATATTCGCCTGCATCAGCAGGCGCTGCCGGTCAATAGCGATATTTTGATTAACGATCTGCGCGTCGGCAGCCAGCTGCAGGAGGATTTGTATCAGCTGTGGCTGGAGAGCCAGCGGCGCATTCTGCCGGTAACGATTCATCGTGATGAGGCGATGGCGGAGTGTCTGGCGGCGAAGCAGCCCCTCGGCGAATACCGCCAGGACTCGCTGGCGGCGGAAGAGATACTGACGCTTGCCAACTGGTGTCTGCTGCACTACGCCGGCAAGGGGGCGGAATGATTCGCCTGAGCGCGCTGCTGCTGGCGCCGCCGGTCGGGAAACGGCTGAGCGAGCGCTATCTTGATTACCGCCAGCACGGCGCCTCGTGGTTGTCGGCCGCGCTGGGCTGCCTGTGGGCGTCTCTGGCATGGGCGTTTATGCCGTTGGAAACGCCGCGCTGGCAGGCTATCCGCGAACGTCACGGCGAGTTTTTCCCACATATTAATCCGCATCGGCCGCGCCCGCTGGACCCGATTCGCTACCTGCTGCAAGCCGTGTGGCTGCTGGCGACGCGGGCGCCGGAGCCGGATAAAAAGATCAACTGGCGTTCCCTGGCGGCGCTGGAAGGCGTCCACGGGCGCTACGCCCAGTGGCTGGAAAAGCTGCCGGAAAAGGTCAACGCCCGTACTGGCCATCTGGATAAGCATAAAGAGCTGGGGCACCTGAATCCGAAAATACGGCGGCTTATTCTGGGCACGATAACCTTTTTCTCGCTGATCCTCGCGCTGCTCTGCATTACCCAGCCGTTTAATCCGCTATCGCAGTTTATTTTCCTGCTGCTGCTGTGGGGCGTAGCGCTGCTGGTGCGCCGTATTCCGGGACGCTTTTCGGCCCTGATGCTGATCGTGCTGTCGCTAACCGTCTCCTGCCGCTACATCTGGTGGCGCTACACCTCGACGCTCAACTGGGATGATCCCGTGAGCCTCGTGTGCGGGATAATTCTGCTGTTTGCTGAAACTTATGCCTGGGTGGTGCTGGTGCTGGGGTATTTCCAGGTCGTCTGGCCGCTGAACCGTCAACCGGTTCCGCTGCCGGAGGATATGGCGCAGTGGCCGACGGTCGATATTTTTGTGCCGACCTATAACGAAGACCTTAACGTGGTGAAAAACACCATTTACGCTTCTCAGGGAATCGACTGGCCGAAAGACAAGATCAATATCTGGATCCTCGACGACGGCGGGCGCGAAGAGTTCCGTCAGTTCGCCAAAGACGTCGGGGTGCACTACATCGCGCGCACCACCCACGAACACGCGAAAGCCGGCAATATCAACAACGCCCTGAAGTACGCCAAGGGCGAGTTCGTGTCGATTTTCGACTGCGACCACGTGCCGACCCGTTCGTTCCTGCAGATGACCATGGGCTGGTTCCTGAAAGAGAAAGAGCTGGCGATGATGCAGACGCCGCACCACTTCTTTTCCCCGGACCCGTTTGAGCGCAACCTGGGACGATTCCGCAAAACGCCGAACGAAGGTACGCTGTTTTATGGCCTGGTGCAGGACGGGAACGACATGTGGGATGCGACCTTCTTCTGCGGCTCCTGCGCGGTGATCCGCCGCGGCCCGCTGGATGAAATCGGCGGCATTGCCGTGGAAACGGTGACGGAAGACGCCCACACCTCCTTGCGCCTGCACCGTCGCGGGCACACTTCAGCCTACATGCGTATTCCGCAGGCGGCTGGTCTGGCGACGGAGAGCCTGTCGGCGCATATTGGCCAGCGCATCCGCTGGGCCCGCGGGATGGTACAAATTTTCCGCCTTGATAACCCGTTGTTTGGCAAAGGGCTGAAGCTGGCGCAGCGCGTCTGCTACGTCAACGCGATGCTGCACTTTCTGTCCGGTATTCCGCGGCTGATCTTCCTGACCGCGCCGCTGGCGTTTCTGCTGCTGCACGCCTATATCATCTATGCGCCAGCGCTGATGATCGCCCTGTTCGTGCTGCCGCATATGATTCACGCCAGCCTGACCAACTCGAAGATTCAGGGCAAATACCGCCACTCTTTCTGGAGTGAAATTTATGAAACGGTGCTGGCGTGGTATATCGCGCCGCCGACCTTTGTCGCGTTGATTAACCCGCATAAGGGCAAATTCAACGTGACGGCGAAAGGCGGCCTGGTGGAGGACGAGTACGTCGACTGGGTGATCTCTCGTCCCTATATCTACCTCGTGCTGCTGAACCTGGTCGGCGTCGGGGTGGGGATCTGGCGCTTTATGTACGGCCCGGAAAACGAAATTCTGACCGTCTGGGTGAGCATTATCTGGGTGTTCTATAACCTGATTATTCTCGGCGGCGCGGTGGCGGTCTCGGTTGAGAGCAAGCAGGTGCGGCGATCGCACCGCGTGGAGATGTCGATGCCAGCGGCGATTGCCCGCGATGACGGGCACCTGTTCTCCTGTACCGTCCATGATTACTCCGACGGCGGCCTCGGCGTCAAGATTCACGGCGAGGCGCAGGTGCTGGAAAGTCAGCACGTCAAGCTGCTGCTGAAGCGCGGGCAGCAGGAGTACGCCTTCCCGGTGCGGGTTGCGCGGGTCAACGGCAGCGAGGTTGGGCTACAGCTGCTGCCGTTAAGCAATCAACAACATATCGATTTTGTACAGTGTACGTTAGCCCGCGCAGATACGTGGGCGCTTTGGCAGGATAGCTTCCCGGAAGATAAGCCGATGGAAAGCCTGCTGGATATCCTGAAGCTGGGGTTCCGTGGATATCGTCACCTGGCGGAGTTCTCTCCGCCGTCGGTGAAGGTTATTTTCCGCTCGCTCACCATGCTGGTGGCCTGGTTTGTCTCGTTTATTCCGCGCCGTCCGGAACGCGCAGCGGCGACACTCTCGGCAGAACCGGCGATGGCTCAACAATGATGATAATGCGATGAACAGAAAACTCTCTTTGATTTGTGCAGTAGCGGTGGGCATTGGCGGCTGGTCTCCCTTCGCTTCGTATGCGGAACCGGCGCCGCAGGCCACGCAGACGACGACGGTACCCGGTATCGCCGGTACGGTGGCGGACAGCCAGCCCACGGCGACGCTTGCCGACCCGGCGGCGCCGGTGGTGGTGCTGGATAACGCCCCGACCCGCGACGTGAAGCTGACCTTCGCTAAAATCGCCCCGCCTCCGGGCAGCATGGTGCTGCGCGGCGCGCGCCCTGAGGGTTCGGTAGAGTTCGGCATGCGCAGCGATGAAGTGGTAGCGAAAGCGCTGCTGAATCTCGACTACACGCCCTCTCCGTCACTGCTGCCGGTGCAGTCGCAGCTGAAGGTGTATCTTAACGATGAGCTGATGGGCGTGCTGCCGGTCACCAAAGAGCAGTTGGGCAAAAAAGTCAGCGCGCAGATCCCTATCGATCCGCTCTATATCACCGACTTTAACCGCGTGCGTCTTGAGTTCGTTGGCCACTATCGCGATGTGTGTGAAAACCCGGCCAGCAGCACCTTATGGCTGGACGTCGGTCGCGAAAGCTATCTGGATTTAACCTACCAGTCGCTGAATGTGCGCAACGATCTTTCGCATTTCCCGGTGCCGTTCTACGATTCGCGCGATAACCGCCAGCTGACGCTGCCGATGGTCTTCGCCTCCGCACCGGATGTCCTGCAGCAGCAGGCGGCGGCCATTATCGCCTCCTGGTTTGGTAGCAAGGCGGGCTGGCGCGGCCAGCAGTTCCCGGTCCAGTTCAACCAACTGCCTGACCGTAACGCCATTGTTTTTGCGACCAACGATAAGCGCCCTGACTTCCTGCGCGAGCATCCGCCGGTTAAGGCGCCGACGATTGAAATGATCGACCACCCGGATAATCCGTACGTCAAGCTGCTGGTGGTCTTCGGGCGGGATGATAAAGACCTGCTGCAGGCGGCGAAGGGGATAGCCCAGGGCAATATTCTGTTCCGCGGCAGCAGCGTGACGGTTGACTATGTCAAACAGCTGCAGGCGCGTAAACCGTACGATGCGCCAAACTGGGTGCGTACCGATCGGGCGGTGACCTTTGCCGAGCTGAAAACCTACGAACAGCAGCTGCAATCCAGCGGTCTGGTGCCGGATTCCATCAACGTGGCGCTGAACCTGCCGCCGGATCTCTACCTGCTGCGCGCCAACGGCATCGATATGAACCTGAACTATCGCTATACCATGCCGCCGATCAAGGACAGCTCGCGCATGGATATCAGCCTTAACGATCAGTTCTTACAGTCCTTCAGCCTCAACAGCTCGCAGGATGTGAATAAGCTGATACTACGCCTGCCGGTGCTGCAGGGGCTGCTGGACGGCAAAACGGAAGTGACGATCCCGGCATTGCGCCTCGGCGCCATGAATCAGCTGCGCTTCGATTTCCAGTATATGAACCCGATGCCGGGTGGCTCCATCGATAACTGTATTACCTTCCAGCCGGTGCAGAACCACGTAGTGATTGGCGATGATTCGACCATCGACTTCTCGAAGTACTATCACTTTATGGCGATGCCGGATCTGCGCGTCTTTGCTAACGCGGGCTTCCCGTACAGCCGGATGGCCGATCTCGCCGATACCCTGGTCGTGGTGCCCAAATCGCCGACTGAGGGCCAGGTTGCCACGCTGCTGGAAACCGCCGGCGGCATCGGCGCGCAAACCGGCATGGCGGCCATTAACCTGCGCATGACTGACGACGGTAGCCAGATTAAAGATAAAGACGCCGACCTGCTGCTGATTGGCTCCATTCCGCAGGCGCTGAAGGACGACACGAAAATCAACCTGCTGGTTGAAGCGACCAAAAGCTGGGTGAAAATGCCGATGCGCCACTACGATCTGGCCAGCATCTATCCCGATACCGAGGCCAGAACGCCGAATACCCGCACCGACGTCACGTCGACCGGGCCGATGGCGGCGATTATTGGCTTCCAGTCACCGTACAACGATCAACGCAGCGTCGTGGCGCTGCTGGCCGACAGCCCGCGCGGCAACGAACTGCTGACCCAGGCGCTTAACGACAGCGGTAAACGCGCGGCGATGTTTGGTTCCGTTGCGGTCATTCGTGAGTCGGGTGTTAACAGCCTGAGGGTGGGCGATATTTACTATATCGGCCACCTGCCGTGGTTCGAACGCATCTGGTTTGCGCTCTCCAGCCATCCGGTGCTGCTGGCGATTCTGGCGGCGGTCAGCATCGTTCTGCTGGCATGGGTACTGTGGCGCATGCTGCGTATTATCAGCCGTCGCCGCCTCGATCTTGATGATGAGTAATTGATGATGAACGCGGTACGTAGTGTGGTGTTATCAGTATTGATGCTGGCGGCGGCGCAGGTGAGCGCCGCCTGCCAGTGGCCGGCCTGGGAGCAGTTTAAAAAAGAGTACGTCAGCGCCGAAGGTCGGGTTATCGATCCCAGCGATGCGCGAAAAATCACCACCTCAGAAGGACAAAGCTACGGGCTGTTCTTTGCTCTGGCGGCTAACGATCGCGACGGCTTCCGCAAGCTGTTTGAGTGGACGCAAAACAATCTTGCTGAGGGCGATCTGCGCGCGCACCTGCCGGGCTGGCTGTGGGGGAAAAAGAGCGATGACCAGTGGACGGTGCTGGACAGCAACTCCGCCTCGGACTCCGACCTGTGGATAGCCTGGGCGCTGCTGGAAGCCGGACGTCTGTGGCAAACGCCTCACTATACGGAAGTCGGCAAAGCGCTGCTGGCGCGTATTGCCGAAGAAGAGGTCGCCACGGTGCCGGGACTGGGGCCGTTGGTACTGCCGGGAAAAGTCGGCTTTGTTGATGACGGCGGCTGGCGTTTCAATCCCAGCTACCTACCGCCGCAGCTGGCAACCTATTTTGCCGCTTTTGGCGCACCCTGGCCGAAAATACGCGACAACAATCTGCGCCTGCTGCTGGAGACCGCGCCAAAAGGCTTCTCGCCTGACTGGGTGCGCTACCAGAAAGGGAAAGGCTGGCAGCTAAAAGCGGATAAACCGATTATCGGCAGCTATGACGCCATCCGCGTCTATCTGTGGACCGGTATGCTCGATGACGGCGATAAGCAAAAAGCCCCCCTGCTGGCGCGCTTTAAACCGATGGCGGCCCAGACGGTTGCACAGGGCGTGCCGCCAGAAAAAACCAACATCGCGACCGGTAAAACCACCGGTAATGGCCCCGTCGGCTTCTCTGCGGCGTTACTGCCGTTCTTGCAGAAGGAAGATGCCCGCGCCATTCAGCGCCAGCGCGTCGCCGATGACTATCCCGGGGCGGATGCATACTACAGCGCGGTCCTGACCCTTTTCGGCCAGGGATGGGATCAACACCGTTTTCGTTTCACCGCCGGCGGTGAATTACGGCCTGACTGGAACCAGGAATGCACAAGTTCTCACTAAGCTTATTCACTCTCTCCCTGGGCGTCGCGCTGATGCCGCTGGCGCATGCCGCGACTACCCCTGTTCAGGAGCATCTACTGGAGCAGGTCCGCCTCGGTGAGGCCAGCAAACGTGAGGATTTGGTGCGCCAGTCGCTCAATCGCCTGGAATTGATCGACCCGAATAATCCGGACGTTGTTGCCGCGCGGATGCGCTATCTTCTCCGCCAGGGCGATACCGCCGGCGCGAAGCAGCAGCTGGAACGTCTGGCGAAGCTGGCGCCGGAATCGCCTGAGCTGAAAGCCTCGCGCGATGAGATGAAAAGCAGCACCGGCGATGGTCGCCAGGAGCTGCAGCAGGCTCGTCTGCTGGGCGTGGCAGGGAAGGTTGATGAAGCCATCGCCGCTTACGAGAAGCTGTTTAACGGCGTTCCTGATGATGATGACGCGGCGATTGAGTACTGGACGCTGGTGGCGCGGCTTCCCGCCCGTCATAACGAAGGCATCAATCAGCTGAAAAAACTTAACGCCCGCTTGCCGGGCAACGTCTCGCTGCAAACGGCGCTGGCGAAACAGATGTTTGGCGATAATAAGCCCGAAGAGGGATTTGCTTATCTGGAGCAGATGTCCCGCTCGGCGGCGGGCCGCGGTATCGCGGCGGACATCTGGTTTAACGAAGTGAAAAGCATGCCGGTCAGCCGGGCCAGCGTGCAGGCGCTGCAGCGCTTTCTCATGCAGTTTCCCACCGGTTCCACCTCGGCCAATGCCCGCGTCCTGCTCGATCAGCAGCAGACGCAGCTAAAAGACCCGACGTTCCGCGACCGCGCGGAGGGGCTGGCGGCGGTGAAGGCCGGGAAAGGTTCGGTGGCCGTGGCCGATTTGCAGCAGGCCGTACGGGCGGATGCCAAAGACAGCGACGCGGTTGGCGCATTGGGGCAGGCGTACTCCCAGCGCGGCGATCGGGCGCGGGCGGTGGCCCAACTGAGTAAAGCCATCAAAATGGACCCGGATAGCCCGAGCCGCGATAAGTGGGACAGCCTGCTCAAGACTAACCGCTACTGGCTGCTGATTAAGCAGGGCGATAGCGCCCTCAAAAGCGGCCAGCTGGCGCAGGCGCAAAATAATTACGCCCAGGCGCAGCGTATAGACAATACCGACAGCTATGCGGTGCTGGGGCTGGGCGACGTGGCGGCGGCGCGTAAAGAAAACGCGGCGGCGGAGCGCTACTACCAGCGCGCGCTGCGAATGGATCGCGGCAACAGCCTGGCGGTGCGCGGTCTGGCGAATCTGTATCGCGCCGAATCGCCGGAAAAAGCCAGCGCGTATATCGCCAGCCTGTCGCCGGGCCAGCGGCGCAGCATTGATGATATTGAACGCAGCCTGACGAACGATCGGCTGGAGAAACAGGCCGAAGCGCTGGAGAGCCAGGGCAACTGGGCGCAGGCGGCGGAAGTGCAGCGCAGACGGCTGGCGCTGGATCCGGATAGCGTGTGGATCGCCTACCGTCTGTCGCGGGATCTGGTCAGCGCGGGCAGCCGCAGCGAAGCCGATGCGATCATGCGCGCGATGGTCAACCGCCAGCCTGGCGATGCCGACCGGGTTTACGCCTACGGCCTCTATTTATCCGGAAATAACCAGGATGAGATGGCGCTGGCGCAGATTAACGCCCTGCCTCGAGGGCAGTGGACGGATAATATCCGCGAGCTGGAGGCGCGTCTGCAAAGCGACAGGATCTTGCGGCAGGCAAACCAGTTGCGCGATAGCGGCCAGGAAGACCGGGCGATCGCGCTGATTCAACAGCAGCCGACGTCGGTGCGCTACGCGCTGACGCTAGCGGACTGGGCGCAGCAGCGCGGCGACAGCCTGACGGCGATTGCTGAATATCAGCGGGTGCTGGGGCAGCAGCCGGACAACGGCGATGCGCGTCTGGGCCTGGCGGAAGTGTATCTTGCCGATGGCGACAAAAATGCCGCCCACGCCCAGGTGGCGCAGCTCAAGGGCGAAGACATCGATTCTATCAATATGCAGCGGCGTATAGCCCTGGCGCAGGCCGGGTTGGGCGATCGCGCTCAGGCGCAGCAAACCTTCGCCCGCATCGTGCCACAGGCGAAAGCGCAGCCGCCGTCAATGGAAAGCGCGCTGGTGCTGCGCGACGCCGCGCGTTTCCAGGCGCAGAACGGCGAGCCGCAGCAGGCGCTGGAAGGCTATAAAGATGCAATGGTGGCCTCCGGCGTCGCCCGCGAGCGCCCACAGGATAACGACACCTTTACGCGGCTGACGCGTAACGACAGCAGCGATGACTGGCTGAAGCGCGGGATCCGCAGCGACGCCGCCGATCTTTATCGTCAGCAGGATCTTAACGTCACCCTCGAACATGATTACTGGGGCTCCAGCGGTACCGGCGGCTATTCCGACCTGAAAGCGCATACCACAATGCTGCACGTGGACGCGCCGCTGGCCGACGGGCGCATGTTCTTCCGTACCGATCTGGTGAATATGGACGCCGGGAGTTTTTCGACGAAGAGCGACGGCAGCTATTCGCCGAGCTGGGGTACCTGCGGTGAAATCGCCTGTACCGGCGGCAGCAAACACCAGAGCGACAGCGGCGCCAGCGTCGCGGTGGGCTGGAAGAATGATACCTGGAGCGGCGATATCGGCACTACGCCGATGGGCTTTAACGTCGTTGATGTGGTGGGCGGCCTGAGCTACAGCAGCGACGTTGGCCCGCTGGGCTACACCGTTAACCTCCACCGACGCCCCATCTCCAGCTCGCTGCTGGCCTTTGGCGGGCAGAAAGATAACCCTAACGGCGGCCATACCGGCAAGACCTGGGGCGGAGTGCGCGCCGACGGCGGCGGTGTGAGTCTGAGCTACGATAAAGGCGAGGCCAACGGCGTCTGGTCTTCGCTGGGCATCGACCAGTTGACCGGGAAAAACGTCGCCGACAACTGGCGCGTGCGCTGGATGACCGGCTACTACTATAAAGTGATTAACGAAGATAACCGCCGGGTCACCGTCGGCCTGAACAATATGCTCTGGCACTACGATAAGGATCTCAGCGGCTATACGCTGGGTCAGGGCGGTTACTACAGTCCGCAGGAATATGTCTCCTTCTCGGTGCCGGTCACCTGGCGTCAGCGGACGGAGAACTGGTCATGGGAGCTGGGAGGCTCGGTGTCATGGTCCCATTCGCGCACCAAAACCGAGGCGCGCTATCCGCTGCTCAATTTGATTCCCTCGCAGTATCGCCATGATGCCAGCCAGCTAACGGAAGAGGGCAGCAGCAGTTCCGGCGTCGGTTATACCGCGCGGGCGCTGATTGAGCGACGGGTGACCAGCAACTGGTTTGTCGGGGCGGCGGTGGATATTCAGCAGGCGAAAGATTACACCCCGAGCCACGCGCTGCTGTACGTCCGCTATTCAGCTTCCGGCTGGCAAGGCGATATGGATATGCCGCCGCAGCCGTTGGTCCCTTACGCTGACTGGTAGCAGATTAGACTGAATTATGCGACAGGGCGCCACTCCACGGCGCTCTTCGCGTATACTCGTTGCCTTCAGCCAGGCACGCAGATTCCCTTTCCGGTGGCGCTGAAGCTGCACTGCGCGCTGCATCCCGGAGGCGGCGCCAGGGGCGCCTGTCCGGGCCACCGGCCCGATGGCGGTGGTGAACTTATCACCCGGACGGTTTTGTAGCCCGGTAAGGCGTCAGCCGCCACCCGGGAATGTTCCCCGGTCGCGCTGTGCTTTACCGACCCGTGTAGCCTGCGGGAAAGCCTCCCGATGGCATTGCTTCGCGCCTGGCGGGCGTGAGCGAACAATTTAAGTATATAATCAGCCTGATAACGATCGGTGAGAGGGATCTATACCCGATATACGTTCAGTTTCAGTGGAGAACCCCCGTTGCGCGTCAGCCGTTCACTTACAATTAAACAGATGGCGATGGTCGCGAGCGTGTCCATGGCGTTTGTACTGGTCTTCTGTTCTATTCTGCTGTTTCACTTCGTCCAGCAGAGTCGCTTTACCACGGCCACGCAGTTAGAAAGCATCGCGCGTTCCGTTCGCGAACCGCTGTCAGCGGCTATCCTGAAAGCCGATATCCCTGAGGCGGAAGCCATTCTGAGCCGTATTCAGCCCGCAGGCATCGTCAGCCGGGCGGATGTCGTGCTGCCCAACCAGTTCCAGGCGCTACGGATGCGTTTTATTCCCGAACGCCCGGTGCCGGTAACGATCACCCGCATGTTCGAACTGCCGGTACAGATTTCTCTGCCAATTTACTCCCTGGAGCGCCCGGCCAACCCGCAACCGCTGGCCTATCTGGTGCTGCAGGCCGATTCCTACCGCATGTATAAATTCGTCATGAGCGCGCTCGCAACGTTAGTGACTGCTTACTTACTCCTGGTGCTGATTCTGACGGTGGCGATCACCTGGTGCATCAACCGCCTGATCGTCCGCCCGCTGCGTAAAATCGCCCGTGAGCTGAACGATGTCCCGCAGCATGAGCGTTTGGGCCATCAGCTCACGCTGCCGCGTTTACATCATGATGATGAAATCGGCATGCTGGTGCGTAGCTACAACCGCAACCAGCAGACGCTGCTGCGCATGCACGACGAGCTCTCTTTGCAGTCGACCCGTTTCCCGGTATCCGAGCTGCCGAACAAAGCCTTTCTGATGGCCATGCTGGAGCAAACCGTCGCCCGCCCGCAGGCCTCGGCGCTGCTGATTGTCGCCTGCGAAACGCTACAGGATACCGCTGGCGTACTGAAAGAGACGCAGCGTGAAATGCTGCTGCTAACCCTTGTTGAAAAGCTGCGGGCGATTATCCCGGCGCAGATGGTGCTGACCCAGGTGAGCGGCTACGACTTCGCGATTCTGGCCCACGGTATCAGCGAACCCTGGCAGGCGGTGACGTTAAGTAAGCAAGTACTTACTGTCTTAAATGAACGTTTGCCGCTGCACGGGATCCAGCTGCGCCCCTGCGCCAGTATCGGTATTGCGATGTTTAACGGCGACATTAACGGCGAACAACTCTACCGTCGGGCGTTTTCCGCCGCCGTGACCGCGCGTCGTAAAGGGAAAAACCAGATTGAATTCTTCGATCCGCACCAGATGGAAAAAGCGCAGCGCCGCCTGATGGAAGAGCACGATATTCTGACGGCGCTTGATAACCAGCAATTTGCTATCTGGCTACAGCCGCAGGTGGACGCCAGCAGCGGTAATGTGTGCGGAGCGGAAGTGCTGCTGCGTCAACGGCAGGCGGACGGGAGCTGGTCGCTGCCGGGCGATCTGATTGAGCGTATTGAAGCCTGCGGACTGATGATCCCGGTTGGCTACTGGGTGATGGAGGAGGCTTGCCGTCAGCTTGCCGCCTGGCAAAACCAGGGCATCATGCTGCCGCTGTCGGTCAACGTGTCGTTGCTACAGCTGCTGCATCACGATCGCGGCGAGGAGATGCTGGCCCTGCTCGCACGCTATCGCATCGCGCCGGGTACGTTGGTTCTGGAGGTCACCGAAAGCCGGCGGATAGACGACCCGCAGGCGATTATTTCCCTGCTGCGTCCGCTGCGTGAAGCGGGAGTGCGGATTGCGCTGGATGACTTTGGTATGGGCTACGCGGGACTGCGCCAGCTGCAGCATATTAAATCGCTGCCGGTGGATATCCTGAAAATCGATAAAGTCTTTATCGATATGCTGCCGAATGACATCAGTATGGTGCCTGCGATTATCCAGCTGGCGCGCGGACTGAATCTGCGCATTGTCGCGGAAGGCGTCGAAACCGATACCCAGTACCGCTGGCTGCAGGTGGCGGGGGTCGAGACGGTGCAAGGGTATCTTTTTGGCTGCGCCATGCCGCCTGAAGCTTTTATCGCCCGCTTTTTACCCGCCGCCGTAGAGGATGCAAGTTTGTAAACGCATTGTTAGCTTACGCGAGTCAGCTCAAATAAATTAACAATTACATTTCAATTTCATCACTCGTTATTTCTGAAATGTTTCATGGGTGTTATTTTTAAGCCACGGACGCAATACCCCCTCACGGTCTGTGGTTATATCCAAAGGACACCCTATGAAAATCTCTTTCTTTAAAAGCCTTTATGTCCAGGTTCTCTCGGCCATAGCGATCGGTATTCTGCTGGGCCATTTTTACCCGGAATTGGGTGCGCAGATGAAACCCCTCGGCGATGCCTTCGTTAAGCTGATTAAAATGATTATTGCCCCGGTTATCTTCTGTACCGTCGTGACGGGGATTGCCGGGATGGAGAGCATGAAGGCCGTCGGCCGCACCGGCGCGGTGGCGCTGCTCTATTTTGAAATCGTGAGTACCATTGCGCTGATCATCGGCCTGATTATCGTTAACGTGGTGCAACCCGGCGCGGGAATGAACGTTGACCCGGCGACCCTCGACGCGAAGGCCGTGGCGGTTTACGCCGAACAGGCGAAGGACCAGGGGATCGTGGCATTTTTGCTCGATATTATCCCCGGCAGCGTGATTGGCGCTTTCGCCAGCGGCAACATTTTGCAAGTACTGATGTTTGCGGTGCTGTTTGGTTTCGCGCTGCACCGCCTCGGCAGCAAAGGCCAGCTGATTTTTAATGTTATCGAAAGCTTCTCGCAGGTGATCTTCGGCATCATCAATATGATTATGCGCCTGGCGCCGATTGGCGCTTTCGGGGCCATGGCCTTTACCATCGGCAAATACGGCGTCGGTACGCTGGTGCAGCTTGGCCAGCTGATCGTCTGCTTCTACATCACCTGTATCCTGTTTGTGGTGGTGGTGCTGGGGTCAATCGCCAAAGCCACCGGCTTCAGCATCTTTAAATTTATCCGCTATATCCGCGAAGAGCTGCTGATCGTGCTGGGCACCTCTTCATCCGAGTCGGCGCTGCCGCGTATGCTCGATAAGATGGAAAAGCTGGGCTGCCGTAAGTCGGTGGTGGGGCTGGTGATCCCGACGGGGTACTCCTTTAACCTCGATGGAACCTCAATCTACCTGACGATGGCGGCGGTGTTTATCGCCCAGGCGACGAACAGCCATATGGATATTTTCCATCAGATAACCCTGCTGGTGGTGCTGCTGCTCTCCTCGAAGGGCGCGGCGGGGGTGACGGGCAGCGGCTTTATCGTCCTGGCGGCGACGATTTCCGCCGTCGGCCACTTGCCGGTCGCCGGTCTGGCGCTGATCCTTGGTATCGACCGTTTTATGTCCGAGGCGCGCGCGCTGACCAACCTGGTGGGTAACGGCGTCGCGACTATTGTGGTCGCGAAATGGGTTAAAGAGCTGGACTCACAGCAGCTCGATGATGTGCTGAATAACCGTACGCCGGTAAACAAATCGCACGAATTATCCTCATAAATCCATCTGTTAGGCCCGTAGTCCCTTGCTGGAGTACGGGCTCCTGCGCATAATTAGGGGTCACTGTCGCTGACGCGGCGGTGGCCCTTATGATTATTTCACGTCAACATGCGACATTTTCATCTCCGTGTGGTCTAACCGACGTACTTAACTCACCATATTTTTTCGGCGGCCCTCCCGTGGGCCGCTGTTGTAACCAGGATTGTTCATCAGGGGTTCACATGCAGGGCACAAAAATTCGACTCTTAACCGGTGGTTTGCTGATGATGGCGACGGTCGGTTATGTGCAGGCAGAAGCGCTCCAGCCGGACCCGGCCTGGCAACAGGGGACACTGGCGAACGGGTTTCAGTGGCAGGTTCTGGCCACCCCGCAGCGTCCCAGCGATCGTATCGAAGTTCGCCTGTCCGTGAATATTGGCTCGCTGAGCGAAAGCACTCAGCAGAGCGGCTTTAGCCACTTTATCCCGCGTCTCGCGCTGACGCAAAACGGCGGCCTCCCGACCATGCAGGCCCGTTCGCTATGGCAGCAGAGTATTGATCCGAAGCGTCCTCAGCCGCCCGCCATCGTCTCTTATGACTACAGTTTGTTTAACCTGAGCTTACCGAATAACCGTAACGATCTGCTGAAAGAGGCCCTGAGCTGGCTGGCCAGCGCCGGCGGTAAAATGTCGATCACCCCGGAAGCGGTCAACCACGCGCTGCAGGGCGAAGATATGGTGGCGACCTGGCCTGCCGATACCAAAGAAGGCTGGTGGCGCTATCGGCTGAAAGGGTCCACCATGCTGGGGCACGATCCGGCGGCACCCCTGAAGCAACCGGTTGATATTGCTCAGCTAAAAGAATATTACCAGAAGTGGTACACGCCGGATGCCATGACCCTGATTGTGGTCGGCAACGTTGACAGCCGCAGCGTTGCGGAGCAAATCAACAAAACGTTCGGCGGCCTGAAGGGCAAGCGCGAAACGCCGGTGGCGGTTCCTACACTGTCGCCGCTGCCGACGACACCGGTCAGCATCATGACCGATGCGGTGCGCCAGGATAAGCTGTCGCTGATGTGGGATGCGCCGTGGCAGCCGATCCGCGACTCGGTCGCTCTACAGCGCTACTGGCGTGACGATCTGGCCCGGGAAGCGCTGTTCTGGCACGTACAGCAGAATCTGAGCAAAAGTAATATTAAGGATATCGGCCTTGGCTTTGACTGCCGCGTCCTCTACCAGCGCGCCCAGTGCGCGATCAATATCGAATCGCCGGGCGAGCGCCTGAACGCCAACTTAACCACCGTAGCGCGCGAGCTGGCGAAAGTACGCGATAACGGCCTGCCGCAGGAGGAGTTTGATGCTCTGATCGCGCAGAAAAACCTCGAGCTACAGAAGCTATTCGCCACCTATGCGCGCACCGATACCTGGATCCTGATTAGCCAGCGGATGCGTTCGTTGCAAAATCAGGTAGTGGATATCGCGCCCGAGCAGTATCAGAAGCTGCGCCAGGAGTTTCTCAATTCGCTGACGGTCGACATGCTGAATCAGTACCTGCGTCAGCAACTGTCGCAGGATATGGCGCTGGTGTTGCAGCAGCCGCAGGGCGAGCCGGAATACAACATGAAGGATCTGCAGGCGACGTGGGAAAAGCTGATGGCGCCAGCGCCGGCGGCCGCAGCGGCGCCCAGCAGTAACGGAGACGTTGTGCAAGGGCGTAACGAAGCGACGGATATCCCGCCAGGGCAGTAAAGCAAAACCGGATAGCGTGGCTATCCGGTGAGGTTTATGGCTAATCTGTTTTAAGTATTGCTGGGTTGGCCCGGTGATTTTCCCGGAGACGGCGCTGGCGCGCCTTGTCCGGGCCACCGGCCCGCAGACGGCGGTAAACTCGTAGCCCGGCTAAGCGCAGCGCAAGCCGGGAAGCAGCAGCGCCGATGCTTCTGCTATAGCTCCTGCGGCATCGCCTCGCGCGGGATAATCGCGCCGCGATACTGGATCACCGTGCTGGCGGTCAGATGCCCGCGTTTGGCCGCCGATTCAGCATCGCCCCCGGTCAGGCGCACGGCCAGGTAGCCAGCGCTGAACGAATCGCCCGCCGCGGTGGTATCAACCACTTTCTCTTTCGGCAGCTTAACGGCCGGGACTTCCCGCTGCGGCTGTCCGGCAATCGCCACCAGGCAGGAGTCTGCGCCGCGCTTAACCACCACTTCTTCCACGCCGGCGGCGTGGGTGCGGGCAATCACTTCCGCAACCGGCTTCTCGCCCCACAGCGCGTCTTCGTCATCGAGGGTCAGGAAGGCGATATCGGTGCAGCTCAGCATCTGCTGATAAACCTGCTGCGTCTCCTCTTTGCTGCTCCACAGGCGCGGGCGATAGTTGTTATCAAAGATAACTTTGCCGCCGTTCGCCCGGCACTCACGCAGCAGGGTCAGCAGCTTCTCGCGGCTGGTTGGGCTAAGGATCGCCAGGCTAATGCCGCTGAGATACAGATAATCAAAGGTCGCCAGCTCTTCACAGATGGCCGCGGACTGTTCGCTCTCCAGCCAGAACTTCGCCGCGGCTTCATTACGCCAGTAATAAAAGGTGCGCTCGCCGGTATCGTCGGTTTCGATGTAGTAGAGGCCCGGTAGCCGGTCGGCCATGCGCTGAATCAGGTCAGTCTGGACATTCTCGCTCTGCCAGGATTCAAGCATTTGCTGGCTGAAGGTATCCGTTCCCAGGGCGGTAACGTAGTGCACGCCCAGCGCACTGGCGTCAGTCTGACGCGCAATGTAGACGGAAGTGTTTAAGGTATCGCCGCCAAAGCCGCGATTTACCGCCGCGCCTTTCTCTGACAGCTCAATCATGCATTCGCCGATGACGGCAATTTTCTTAGACATAGTGATGACCTGAAATTAAATCAATATTAACCCTAGTGTGCGCTGGGCCGCTTTTATGGTCAATGATATTAAAACAACGTTCCATTATTTTTTTGACCTGGCGCGGATTATGTGACGAAAACCTCATTCGACGGAGCAACTGGCGTTTCTCAACTATATTCAGGACTGGCGATACGCAAAAGGAGTGCAGAAGGGATGAGCAGAACCCGAAAAACCGTTGCTATTATTTCTGGAACGATAGTCATACTGATCGTTTTGTTTTTTATCGTGCTGGCGACCTTTGACTGGAACCGCCTGAAGCCGACGATTAATCAGAAAGTATCGGCCGAGCTGAACCGCCCGTTTGCTATTCGCGGCGATCTGGGCGTCGTCTGGGAACGCCAGCCCGGTGAAAGCGGCTGGCGAAGCTGGATCCCCTGGCCGCACGTTCACGCCGAAGATATCGTTCTCGGCAACCCGCCTGATATCCCACAGGTCACGATGGTCCATCTGCCGCGCGTTGAGGCGACGCTCGCCCCGCTGGCGCTGCTTAGCAAAACGGTCTATCTGCCGTGGATAAAGCTTGAACAGCCCGACGCGCGACTGATTCGACTGTCGGAGAAGACCAACAACTGGACCTTTGACCTGGCCTCGGCGGGGGCGTCGGAGAAAGATGCGCCGCCTTCCAGCTGGTCTTTCCGTCTCGACAATATTCTGTTTGACCGCGGCAAGATTGCTATCGACGACAAGGTGTCGCGCGCAGACGTGACGATTGTGGTTGACCCGCTCGGTAAGCCGCTGGCGTTTAGCGAGGTGACTGGTGAAAAGGGGAAAGGGCAGTCGCAGAAAGTGGGCGATTACGTCTTCGGCCTGCAGGCGAAAGGCAGCTACAACGGGCAGCCGCTTGCCGGTAACGGCAAAATCGGCGGCATGCTGGCGCTGCGCAGCGAAGGCACGCCGTTCCCGCTGCAGGGGGATTTTCGCTCCGGCAATACCCGGGTCGCTTTTACCGGCACGGTCAGCGACCCGCTTAACCTCGGTGGAGTCGATCTACGGTTGAAGTTCTCCGGTGATTCGCTGGGCGATCTCTACGACCTGACCGGCGTACTGCTGCCGGATACGCCGGCGTTTTCGACCGACGGGCATCTACGGGCCACCTTCAAGGATAAGGCCGGTTCACGCTTCGCCTATCAGGATTTTAATGGCCGTATCGGCGAGAGCGATATCCACGGCTCCCTGACCTACACCACCGGTAAACCTCGACCTAAGCTGGAGGGCGACCTGGAGTCCAGGCAGCTAAGGCTGGCGGATCTGGGACCGCTGATTGGCGTCGACTCCGGCGGCAAAGGAAGCAAAACCGAACAGCGTAAAGGCGAGTCCTCTCCGCAGCCGGCCGGAAAAGTGTTGCCGTATGACCGCTTTGAAACCGATAAGTGGCAGGTGATGGATGCCGATGTGCGCTTTAAAGGACGGCGCATTGAGCACGGCGGCACGCTCCCTATCAGCGACCTCTCCACCCACGTGATCCTCGAACGGGGCGACCTGCGCCTGCAGCCGCTGCGTCTGGGGTTGGCCAACGGCACCATTGCCGGCAGCATTCATCTGGCGGGGGATAAAAAACCGTTGCAGGGGACGGCGAACCTGCAGGCGCGCCGCCTGAAGCTGAAAGCGCTGATGCCAAACGTGGAGATGATGCAGAAAACCCTCGGCGAAATGAACGGCGATGTGCAGCTTCGCGGTACCGGCAACTCCGTCGCCGCGCTGCTGGGCAACAGTAACGGTAACCTGAAGCTGCTGATGAACGACGGGCTAATCAGCCGCAACCTGATGGAAATCCTCGGTCTGAACGTCGGCAACTATATCATCGGGCAGATCTTTGGCGACGATGAGGTGCGGGTAAACTGCGCGGCGGCCAATATCGACGTGGTCAACGGTGTCGCCCGGCCGCAGGTATTTGCTTTTGATACCGAAAACGCGCTGATCAACGTCACCGGTACCGCCAGCTTTGCGTCGGAGCAGCTCGACCTGACCATCGATCCGGAAAGCAAGGGATTCCGCATTATCACTCTGCGCTCACCGCTTTACGTGCGCGGTAGCTTTAAGTCGCCGAACGCGGGCGTGAAGGCGGGTCCGCTGATTGCGCGCGGCGCTGTGGCGGCGGCGCTGGCGACGCTGGTGACGCCAGCCGCCGCGCTGCTGGCGCTGATCTCACCCGCCGAAGGCGAGGCGAATCAGTGCCGGACCATACTGTCGCAGATGAAAAAATAGTCGGCAAGGTGACTCCCCTGGCCGGATGGTCAGGGGAGCGAGTGGAGAATTACAGCGACTGGTGACGCGTTTCGTGAGTCAGCAGCAGCGCGATCATCGTCAGCGCCGCCATGGCGGCCAGATAGAGTCCGACCGCAGGCAGACCGTAGTTACCCTGCAGCCAGGCGGCGATATACGGCGCGACGGACGCCCCGAGGATCGACGAGACGTTGTAGGAGAACGATGCGCCGGTATAGCGAACTTCCGTCGGGAACAGCTCCGGCAGCAGTGCGCCCATTGGGCCAAACGTCAGCCCCATCAGGCTCAGGCCAATCAGCAGGAAGGCAAAGACCAGCAGCGGGTTACCGGAACCAAGCAGCGGTTTAAAGGCAAACAGCGCGAAGAGAATGATCAGGGTCGTGATCACAACCATGCTCTTACGACGACCAAATGCATCCGCCAGCAGGCCCGCAACCGGCACCATCACGCCAAAACCGATAACCGCCATCATCAGCATCCACAGCACTTCGTTACGCGGCAAACCGAGGCCAATCGGCGCGGCGGCGGTACTGAAGGTCATGGAGTAGACGGTCATGATGTAAAACAGCGTGTAGGTCGCCAGCATGATAAACGTGCCGAGCACCGTCACGCGGACGTGTTTGGTCAGCAGCGTGCCCAGCGGGATTTTGACCTGTTTCTTCGCGGCGGCAACCTTAGCGAATACCGGCGACTCGTGCAGCGAAACGCGGACGTACAGGCCGATAATCACCAGCACGGCGGAGAAGATAAACGGCATACGCCAGCCCCACTCCATAAACTGCTGGTCGGTCAGCAGCCAGGAGAGCAGCAGGAAGGTGCCGTTAGCGAAGAAGAAGCCAATCGGCGCGCCCAGCTGTGGGAAAGAGCCGTACAGCGCGCGTTTGCGCGGCGGAGCGTTTTCCGTCGCCAGCAGCGCCGCGCCGCCCCATTCGCCGCCAAGGCCGAGCCCCTGGCCAAAGCGCGCCAGCGCCAGCAGCACCGGCGCCATAATGCCAATGGTTTCATAGCCGGGCAGCAGGCCGATAACCACGGTGGAGATCCCCATCGTCAGCAGCGAGGCGACGAGGGTCGCTTTACGGCCTACGCGGTCGCCGAAGTGGCCAAAGACCGCTGAACCGATAGGGCGGGCGATAAAGGCGATAGCGAAGGTGGCCAGCGATTGTAGCGTCGCGGCGGCGGGATCGCCCTGCGGGAAGAAAATGTGCGGGAATACGATAACCGCCGCGGTGGCATAGATGTAGAAGTCGAAGAACTCGATGGCGGTACCAATGAGTGAGGCGACGACGACTTTATTGCGTGAGTTAACCGGTACGGTGTCCTGCGCGTTGTCGAGTGTTGTGGCTGTGGCTTGCATAGATCTTTCTTATTTTTTGCGAACGAAAGGCCATATAGCCACAGCCTTTGGGACATTTCAATCTGTAACAAGGGGCGAGAGAGGCGAAAAAAGAAGCAAAAAGTGAATAATTTCTGTGCCAGAAAAATAACTTCTATGAAATGCTTCACAAAATTCAAATAATGGTCGATAAAACCAGGTTTTGGTTAAATAAAAGTTACATGTTGGATTTATATGCTGAAATGCCAGGTTGGGCTGAATTTTGCGTCTTTTATTCAGCCCAGTGATGGTTTAGTCGTGGGCTTTGCCCGGCATCCGGCGGTCGTCTTTATATTCGGCGGTCGCAATCCATGCGGCGCAGAACAGCGTCAGGCGGGCGAAAAAATAGAAGAAGGCCATTATCCCCAACACCGACCCGAATGCCGCCCCAGAGGGAGATTTCACCAGCGCAGGTAGCGTCCAGGTCATGATGATTTTGATTATCTCAAAGCCGACGGCCGCAATCAGGGTGCCGCGAATCAGCGCCTTACGGCGAGGACGGTGGCGCGGGAGCCGCCAGAAAATCCAGAAAAACAGCAGATAGTTGGCGAAGATGGAAATCGCCAGGCCAATAAGCCGCCACGCCGGTTTCAGCCACTCAATGTAATCAAGATAAAGCGCCGAGATAATCATCTGCTGCGCCGAGCCGGCGATAGAGGTGATCGACAAGGTAATAACCAGCGCCACCAGCAGGCCGATCAGCGAGATAAAGTCGCGGAAATACTTTACCCAGATTTTCTCCTGATCCTGCGGCGTGCGCTCCCAGACATCGCGCGACTGGGCGCGAATGGCCTCACGCAGGTTGCCCATCCAGTTAATGCCGGAGTAGAGCGCCACCAGAAGACCCACGATCCCGACGGCGGTGCGCTGCTGTACGGCGGTGTTGATGGTATTTTTCAGCGTTGCGGCGAGTGTCGGATCGCTAACGTTCAGCAGGATTTTATCGAAAATGTCCTGTAGCAACGTGGGATGCGAGGCCAGCACAAAACCGGCGGCCGCAAAAGAGACCATCAGAATCGGGATCATCGATAAAAACGAGAAGTAGGTGATCGCCGCGCCAAACTGATTACCCAGCCTGTCGTTGAAGCGCTCTGCGGCGCGGATAATATGGGCGACCATATGGTTACGCTGAACTTTTTCCGCCGTTCCGGTGACGCTTTTCAGCGCCTGGTTGGCTTTTTTCGCCACGGTAGAGTCGTTTATCGCAGCCATCGCGCTTTTGTTTTTTTCCGGCTGCTGGCCCGGATCCTCGGTTGGGCGTTGAGCGTCGTTTTCCGGCGTCATAAATTATTTCTTCCTTTTTTACAGCGATATTCTTCAAAAATTATATACGTAAAATCGCGGATAAGGCGTACTGGAGCCACCCGTTGTATGAATCAGAGGGCGGTTGAAGCGCGCTCTTCTGCCATTGTGCGGAGCTACAGGAAGTTGATAACGTGATGTTATAGCTGGTTTTTCATTCTGATTCAGGCCTCATTCGGCATCCGGCAGAAAATATCGGCACGCTCTCAAATACGGATTTTTCATCAGGCGGACTAATCAACGTAGTTTTTCATCAGCCCGCCGAGCCACTCCATAAACAGATGTACCCGCCGCGAGAGATTACGCCGGTGCGGGTAAATGAGCGACACCGGCAGCGGTTCGGCGCGGTAGTGGGGAAGAATTTCGATCAGTTCTCCGCTGCGCAGCATTTCGCGAACGCCTACCCGTGGAACCTGAATAATCCCCAGTCCTGCCAGACACGACGCCTGATAGGTCTCGGTACTATTGACCGTAAGCACGCCGCCCACTTTAACCCAGCGAACCGCGCCATCGCTGACCACTTCAAATCCGAGAGGACGAACGCCCAGATTGCTGGCGTAGTGGATCAGCGCATGATCCGCGAGATCGTCCAGCGACTGCGGATAGCCAAAGCGCGTCAGATACTGCGGGCTGGCGCAGTTAATTTGCGTGAGCTTACCCAGCGGCCGCGCGATCAGCCCGGAATCTTTCAGCGTACCGACGCGTACCACGCAGTCAAAGCCCTCACGGACCACATCGACTAACCGATCGCTGCTGCTGAGCTCCAGTTCGATGCCCGGATACTGCTGCAAAAACGCCGGCAGCTGCGGAATGACCAGCTTTTTCGCGACTGCGACAGGCATGTCGATCCGCAGACGTCCGCTGATGCTGGAGGGGTCGAGCTGAAACATACCGTCGAGCTCATCAAGATTGCTCAGCAGGTCTCTGGCGCGTTCATAGTAAACCATGCCGTCCTGGGTTAGCTGCACCCGGCGGGTCGTGCGGTGCAGCAGGCGAGCGCCAAGGTGGCTCTCCAGCGCCTGAATCTGGCGCGATACGCTTCCTTTCGGCAGGCCAAGAGTGTCGGCGGCGCGGGAAAAACTTTCCAGCTCCGCTACCCTAATAAACAGCTGCATTGCGTGAATTTTATCCATCCCGGCGGCCTATTGTTGTTCAATAAGAAACAGTAAAACGTAATTTGCCATATTTATTGTTGTTATAGCAGCTAATAAGCTCTTCAACTATGCAAACGCAACCGAGAAGGGGTTTTCTGATGGCACAACGTATCGCTTTAGTCACCGGCGGCAGCCGTGGATTGGGAAAAAACGCCGCATTGAAACTGGCGGCGAAGGGAACTGATATTATTCTGACCTGGCGCAGTAACCGGCAGGATGCGCTGGACGTGGTGGCTGAAATTGAACGAACAGGCGTGAAAGCCGCGGCATTACCGTTAAACGTCGGTGATGTCGGCAGTTTCGACGCTTTTGCTCAGCAGGTGGCGGAGGTACTGCGGGAGCGCTGGAAACGGGATACCTTCGACTATTTATTGAACAATGCCGGAATTGGTCTGAATATTCCTTTTGCTGAAACCAGCGAAGCGCAGTTTGATGAATTAATGAACATCCAGTTTAAAGGGCCTTTCTTCCTCACCCAACGCCTGCTGCCGTTATTGCAGGACGGCGGGCGGATCCTCAATGTTTCCAGCGGGCTGGCGCGTTTTGCTCTCCCGGGCTACGCGGCCTATGCCTCAATGAAAGGGGCGATGGAGGTGCTGACGCGCTATCAGGCGAAAGAGCTGGGGGAACGCGGAATTTCGGTCAATATCATTGCGCCTGGCGCGATTGAAACCGATTTTGGCGGCGGCGTGGTGAGGGATAACGCCCAGGTTAATCAGCATATTGCCGCGCAAACGGCGCTGGGAAGAGTAGGGCTTCCGAATGATATTGGCGATGCCATCGCCGCGCTACTGAGCGATGACCTGCGCTGGATGAACGCTCAGCGCGTAGAAGTTTCAGGCGGGATGTTTTTGTGATTGAACGCCCCTCCATCAATGATGGCGGGGCAACGCGCATTTCATGCGTTTTCTTACTCCGTAACATACTTTCCTCACTTTGCCATCGCCTGCGTTTCCGGGTTCGTTTAAAATAGAGTAATTAATATTATGTTTTATTCTTTTCTTGCCTGGTAATTAAGGATTTCCTTAATTTAAATGTAATAATTATTGTGAATAAGTAATGGTATCAACAAGGCCTGTAACTATTCATTGTTATGATATTCAGTTAATCCTCTCTATCGGTAAAATGCCCCAGGCCAAACAGCGAGCGCTTATTTTACTTGCTGATATTCCCCTTCCCCCTGATTAAATCGGGCATTTCTTTGATGGAGAGAAATCCATGCAGGTAATTATGTTTGACAGGCAGTCGATATTTATTCATGGAATGAAAATTGGCCTTCAGCAATACATTCCTGAAATTGATCTTTTTGGCACCTGTCAGCCTGAACAGCTCTGGCAGACGCTGACGACGCACCCTGACGCGCTGCTCATTCTGGATGGTGATATGCACAGTGAGTTTTGCTGTTGGTTGTTGCAGGAAAAACAGCTTCGCTTCCCGCAATCTCAGGTACTGTTAATTGTTTCTGACAATAATAAGAACTGGCTACAGCGCGCGCTGTCTTACAATGTGCGGGCCATCGTGCAACGCGAGGAAGGTTTGCAAACTTTCGCTCAGGCGATCAACAGCGTACTGCAGGGGCTGCTCTGTTTACCGGGCGATTGGCTAATGACGGCGGATGCACGGGATAATAAATGGGTTCATTTAAGCCAGCGCCAGCGTGAGATTTTACAGCTGCTGGCCGCCGGTGATTCAAATAAAGAGATTAGCCGTACGTTAAATATTAGCGCCGGCACGGTAAAGGCCCACCTTGAGTCGCTCTATCGCCGGCTTGACGTGAAGAATCGTACCCAGGCGGCGATGATTTTTAATAGCATTAGCGAAACTTAATCGGTTCTGGCTTTGAATCGTGCGCACTCTTCGCGACGCTGTTCGCGTCCGCTGCGAATATTTTCCCATGCTTTAAGCGCCTCAGCGAACCGCTGCTGGTTAAGATGCGTCAAAACGAGATTAAGCGCCGGAGACGCTGGCCCGCAGCTAAAGGCTAAAGAGACCAGCGCATCATATTGCGCTTGATTAAGCGTAACCCGAAGGCTGCGCTTAAGCTCGCGCTGGCATTGCAGTAGATCCACGGTAAGTAAGGTCTCCGCGACCTCGCGCGTGAAGTGGCTGAACGTCTCGAAATCGTTGAGAACGTGGCCGTAGCCAATCACGCGCAGGCCGTTTTCGTCCCGATAGGGGACGAGCGATAATCCCTGGGCGCGCTTAATAAACTCGAGGCCCTGCAGGCTTAGCGGCGGTATCGTCGGGAACATTTATTGCCTTCCTCTGTTGTCGGCCTGCAGTGTAGAGGAAAAGTCCGTCGCGCCCTATTCGCCAGATGGCCCAGGCTAGTTGTAATCGCGGTGCAGCAGGCCAAAAAGCCAATCATTATGCCAGCGACCGTTGAGCCAGTAGCATTCGCGCAGCTCGCCTTCCTGATGAAAACCCACTTTTTGGAGCAGATTTTTTGACGCAAGGTTGCCCGCGGTGACGGTTGCCGTAAGCCGCCGGATGCCGCCCGTGGAGAAGGCGTAATCGCATAGCGCGCGCAGAGACTCATAGCCGTAACCCTGGCCCTGTGCATGGGGAGCGAACAGAAAACCCGCTTCAGCGCTGTCGGGGGCATGGTGATGATAACCGGTGAGGCCAAGGGGGGCGTGGGTATAGCGGTCGCGCACCACCAGGCACAGCCAGTGGGGCGCCCCCGGCGACCACGCGGGAAGCCGCGAATCAAAAGCGTCGCGAATTTCCGCTACCGGGCGAGGATCCGCGACGTAGAGCATGACCTCGGGGTCTTGCTGTAAGCTGAGAAAAAAGGGCCAGTCGTCAAGCTGCAGCGGCGAGCAGCGCAGGCGTGGGGTCATCAGTTCAGGCATGGCAGGGGTTCCGGCGAAAGTCGATGTCATGAACATAGCAGGACATCGACTCCTCGAATAGCGAGCTTTTACAAAGGCTCGCCGTACAGGCCGATAAGCCGGCGCACCACGCCGTTAGTCCAGCCGAACCCGTCCTGGAGGGGATATTCACCCCCTCCGCCTTCGTGGGGTGTGGCGCTGGCGATATGGTACTTTTCAATCAGCTTGTAGTGCTGTTTATAGTAATGATTCACCGTTTGCAGCCAGCTCTGCGCTATTTCATCGCCGAGCGGATCCTGGCCGTACATTTTAAAACCCTGTACCGCCATCCACTGCAGCGGCGCCCAGCCGTTGGGTTTATCCCACTGTTCGCCGCTTTCATATTCGGTCGCCATAATACCGCCCGGAGTGAGCAGGCGAGCGCGTACCGCGTCGGCGAGCCTGTCGGCCTGTTCATGGGTCGCCATGCCGACGTAGAGCGCGACGATGCTGGCGGCGGAAAACAGCGCCAGCTGCTCGCGGCGCCAGTCGTAATCGCGAAAACAGCCGCTTTCGTCATCCCACAGATAGCGGGTTACCGCCGCCCGGCGGTCGCTGGCCTTCTGGCGAAACGCGGCCTCTGTTTCCCGGTCGCCCTTGAGGCCGGAGAGGTTGGCGATGGTGTTCTCCAGCTTGAACAGAAAGGCGTTCAAATCGATGGGGATAAACTGGGTGGTGCGGATGCTCGCCAGCCGGGTGATATCCCGCAGCCAACGGCTGGAGTAATCCCAGCCGGACTCCGCCCCGGCGCGCAGGTCGCGATAGACCTCGTTTGGCGGGCGGCCGGAGTGTTTTGCCGTTTCGACATCTTCCCGCCATGACTCATCGCGCGGCGTATCGCGATCGTCCCAATAGCGGTTCAGCAGCGAGCCGTCCGGCATACGCACCACATGGCGGTAGGCCTGATTGGGGATCAGCGATTCCGCGCCGTCCATCCAGAAACTGTACTCCATCTGCAGATGGTCAAGGTACCGTTTAGCGCCGCGGACGCCATCTTCTTCAAACAGTTCAACCATCAGGGCAAACACCGGGGGCTGCGAGCGGCTGAGATAATAAGTGCGGTTGCCGTTGGGAATATGACCATAAATTTCAATCATCCACGCGAAGTTATCGGCCATACACTTCAGCAGATCTCCACGGCCGCTTTCCGCCAGCCCCAGCATGGTGAAGTAGGAATCCCAGTAGTAGGTTTCGCTAAAACGGCCGCCGGGAACAATATAAGACTGCGGCAGCGCCAGCAGCGACGACCAGGGAATATGATCCTGCGGCTCGCGGGTCAGCACGGGCCACAGGTTATCAATATGCTCTTTTAACGTTCGATTAGGATCGGAGACGTAATCCTCGGCGCGGCTATCCGGCAGCCAGAAGTGATCTTCAACGAACTGGCGGAGATCGAATCCGGGAGTGCGCCTTACGCGACGGTAGTGAATCAAAATATCCAGCGGGTCCTGCTTCGGCGCACAGTCGGGGAAGGTTTTGCTATCGGCGAAAATGCGTGACTTCTGGACGTGAGCGAACAGTTCCAGGTAGCGATCGGCAGGGGTCAGGGCATCCGAGGCGGGCAGCCCTTCGATGATCTCCGGTTCGGGTTCGGCGTCGAACATTTCATCCAGCTTTAACTCATACGGATCGGCTTCGTAGCACGGATCGTTTTCGATCCTGAGCTCATCGTCATCAACGTTGCGTAATTTCTGGCTGAACATAGTGGTACGGACCTCCGGATTGCGTCAGTAGAGGATGCCGGGCGCGCCCGACCTGTCTATTAAGCTTAGACATTCGCAGCGGGAAACGAAAAGAGAAGTGTGAGGTATATCACGCTTTTTTCTAAACCTTCAGCCCGGGGTTTGTGCTTTAACTATTTGACCTGGCGCATTAAAACCGTTTTAACCGCTTCGTATTGTGCCGAAAAATTCGGAGATTTCGTTTTGCAACAAAATCTAAATTTCCGGGCGCTTTAGCAATAAAGCTCTTACTCCCACGCGGCTTCCAGCATCTCCAGCAGCTGCTCGCTGGTTAGCACGACCGGGTTAGCCTTCATTGATGACGAGCTGCTGGCGGCGAGAGCCGCGGGTTCCAGCGCTTCGCGGGGGACGCCGAGCTCGCGCAGGTTACCCAGCCCGGCGCGCTGGCTCCATTCGCGCAGGCTCTCCCAGGCGTCGTTCGGGTCAACGTCCAGCCCCGCCGCCAGCCACTGGCGTACGTCGGCAAAACGCTGGCGGATTTTTTCGTCATTAACCTGGGTTTCATTGAGCGCCAGGCCGAAGGGGAGCAGGCTGCCGCAAAGCGCGCCGTGGGCGGCGTTGCTCAGACCGCCTAAGGGGCCTGCCAGACCGTGAATCACGCCGAGGCCGGCATTGGCTAACGCCAGTCCGCCGCACAGGCTGACCCATGCCATCTCATCGCGGCTATCCTGGCACTCTTTTAGCATCAGCGTTCTGAGCGCTTTGATGCCGCGTGGGATCGCCTCCCGGCAGAGAGCGTCGGTAAAAGGATTCGCCCGGGTGCATAGCCACGGCTCAATCACCTGGGTGATGGCGTCGAGACCGGAGGCGAGAGTCACCGCGCGCGGGGTATTGTCGGTGAGCGACGGGTCGACAATCGACAGGTCCGGCAGCATGCGGTCATCGCGCAGGCTGACCTTGCGCTGCTGCTCGGGGACGTTGATCACCGCGTTCTTTGTGACTTCCGCCCCGGTACCGGCCGTGGTGGGAATGGCGACGAACGGCAGCGGATTGGTTTCCAACAGCCGCCCGGAGCCCACCACTTCCAGATATTCGATAGCGGGCCCCTGAGCGGGAACCAGCGCCGCAATCGCTTTGCCCGCATCAATAACCGCGCCGCCGCCGAGGCTGACCACCGCGCCGACGCCTTTTTCCCGCGCCAGACGAACGCCCCGTTCAATATCCTGCAGGTCGGGTTCATGGGCGATAGACAGCGTGGTGACGTGCAACTGGTGAGCGTGGAGTTCGCTTAACAAAAACTCTGCGCGCTGCAGGCTGGCGCCGTGAACCAGCAGTATCTGCGCGGAGCGTCCAGCGAGCCAGGGCGCGGCGCTACGAGCAAGGCCGCGTCCAAAGCGGATATTGCCCGGTGTTAAAACGTTAAAAGAGGTCAACATGTCGGGTAACCTGTCCTGGAGAAAAATCGTGCAATCCACTATACACATTATCCGGGTGTACATGCGTCGCCGATGCAGTATTGTGAAACAACTATCTCTTTTGATTGAGGAATTGCTGAGAATGCTAAAAATACTGGGCAAACGCTCATCAATTAACGTGCGTAAAGTGCTGTGGACCTGCGAGGAAGCGGGACTTGAGTATCAGCAGGAGGATTACGGCAGCGGGTTTCAGTCCATCGAGACGCCTGAGTTTCGCGCCCTTAACCCGAACAGCCTGGTGCCCGTACTGCTGGATGATGACTTTGTGCTGTGGGAGTCGAACAGCATCTGCCGCTACCTGGCGCGCAAAGCCGGGCGGGAAGACCTGCTCCCTACGGCGCCGCGGGCTGCCGCCGAGGTTGAGCACTGGATGGACTGGCAGGCAACGGAATTTAACACGGCCTGGCGCTACGCCTTTATGGGGCTGGTGCGCAAGGACCCGCGCTTCCAGGACTCGGCGGCTATCAAAGAGAGTATCGCCGCCTGGACCCGCTGCGTGCAGATCGTTAATACGCAGCTGCAGCAAACCGGGGCATGGGTTGCCGGTCGCGAGTTTTCGCTGGCGGATATTGTCCTTGGCCTATCGGTGCATCGCTGGAAAATGACGCCGTTCGCGCATCCTGAAATGGCGGAAGTGGAGCGCTGGTATATGGCGCTGAATCAGCGGCCGGCGTTTAAGCGTCACGGCAATAACGGCGTGGCGTAGAGATAAAAAAAGAAGCTCCGGAGAGCTTCTTTTTCATGCGTGGTGCCCGTCTTAGCGCATCGTCACAAACTCTTCCGCGGCGGTTGGGTGGATCGCCACGGTATTGTCGAAGTCTTTCTTGGTTGCGCCCATCTTCAGCGCCACCGCGAAGCCCTGCAGCATCTCGTCCATCCCGAAGCCGATACCGTGAATACCGACAATCTTCTCTTCCGGGCCGACGCAGACCAGCTTCATGCGGCACGGCTGGCGGTGTGAAGTCACGGCGGTATACATGGCGGTGAAAGAGGATTTATACACTTTCACCGCTTCATCGCCGTACTGCTCGCGCGCCTGCGGCTCGGTTAAGCCGACGGTGCCGATAGGCGGATGGCTGAACACCACGGTCGGGATGTTGCTGTAGTCCAGATGTTCGTCCGGCTTGTTGTTAAACAGACGCTCGGAGAGACGACGGCCTGCGGCGACGGCGACCGGGGTCAGCTCGACGGCGCCGGTATTATCGCCGACGGCGTAAATACCCGGAACGCTGGTGTTCTGCAACTTATCGACGACGATATAGCCTTTATCGTTAGTTTCCACTCCGGTCGCGGCGAGGTTGAAGTTATCGGTCGCCGGTTCGCGACCGATCGCCCAAATCAGGCAGTCCACGGTCTGGCTGCGGCCATCTTCCAGTTCCAGGGTCAGGCTGCCGTCGGCGTTCTTCACTACCGCTTGCGGAATGGCGTTGGTGTGCAGCTGCGGGCCTTCGGCGTTCATCACCTCAACCAGCGTTTCCACGATCAGCGGATCGAAGCTACGCAGCGGCGCGTGTTTACGCACGAACAGGTGGGTCTCCGCGCCCAGGCCGTTAATCACGCCCGCCAGCTCAACGGCGATATAGCCCGCGCCGACAACCGCAACGCGTTTCGGCAGGGCCGGCAGTTCGAAGAAACCATCGGAATCAATCCCGTATTCGACGCCGGGAATGTTCGGATGGCTCGGGCGGCCGCCAGTGGCGATCAGAATATGATCGGCGGTTATCGTCTCGCCGTTGACTTCGATGGTTTTCGCATCGACAAAACGGGCGAAGCCTTTAATCACGTCGACCTTATTTTTGCCCAGCACGTTATCGTACGAGGTATGGATACGATCGATATAGGCGCTACGGCTGGCGACCAGCTTGTCCCAATCGAAATGATTGATCGTGGTATCAAAACCGTAATCCGGGCCATAAAGATGGATAGCTTCGCGAATCTGCGCCGCATGCCACATCACTTTCTTCGGCACGCAGCCGACGTTTACGCAGGTACCGCCCAGGTCTTTGGCTTCAATCAGCGCGCACTTCTGGCCGTACATAGCGGCACGGTTAATGGAGGCGATACCGCCGCTGCCGCCGCCAATGGCGATATAGTCATAATGCTTGCTCATGAGTCTTATCCTTAATGTCTGATTGGCGCGATTGTATACCTGAAATCAATAGTTTCCACCGATGACTGCGATTACTCAGGCACGATCCAGCTGACGGTGGTATGGCCGATACCGGTCGGCACCAGCTTTTTATGCAGCCACGGCAGAACGTTGTTCATCTGCTGCTCCAGCTTCCACGGCGGGTTGATGACGATCATCCCGGAGGCGGTCATTCCGCGCTGGTCGCTGTCCGGACGCACCGCCAGCTCGATTTGCAGAATTTTGCGAATGCCGGTGGCCTCTAACTCTTTGATCATGCGCTTAATCTGCGCCCGTAGCACCACCGGATACCACAGCGCATAGGTGCCGGTGGCAAAGCGTTTGTAGCCTTCATGAATACCGGTCACGACCGCCTGGTAATCGCTTTTGATTTCGTAAGGCGGGTCGATCAGCATTAGTCCACGGCGAGACACCGGCGGCAGCTTAGACTTCAGCTGCTGATAGCCATCGGTTTTTTCAACCCGGGCGCGGTCGTCTTTCTGAAACTCGGCGCGCAGTAGCGGAAAATCGCTGGGATGCAGTTCGGTCATCTGCAGGCTGTCCTGCTCGCGCAGCAGCTGGCGAGCAATCAGCGGCGAGCCGGGGTAGTAGCGCAGCTGGCCGCTACGGTTGAAGTGCTGAACGACGGAGATATACGGCTCCAGCTCGGCGGGCAGGTCATCCTGCTGCCAGATGCGGGCGATGCCTTCGAGATATTCACCGGTACGCTCGGCGTGTTCGCTGCTCAGCTGATAGCGGCCTGCGCCGGCGTGGGTGTCCAGATAAAGAAACGGTTTTTCTTTCTCTTTGAGCGATTCAATGATCAGGCTCTGAACGGTGTGTTTAAGAACGTCGGCGTGGTTGCCTGCGTGAAAGCTATGACGATAACTGAGCATGGATACGGTGATTCCGGGATTTAGACAAGATTACCGATAGTTTACCGCAGATCGGCCTGGATTACCGCCGCGCTGTTTCCATTCCGCTTAAAGCGTTGCAAAACATAACCGTGTCATAAAAGCGTCAAAGAGAAGGGCTAGCGTCACGTAAAGGCAAGGTAATGGTTTGAATAAAAGGAAAAATAATGAAACTGCACATCACGCTACTCGCATCGGCGTTAATGCTGGCGCTGCCGGCGCTGGCGAAAGAGGTTCCTTTGAATCAGGCGGCGGCAATCGCCAACGGCGTGACGCCAGCCGCCGCCAGCCCGGCGTTTGATGCGCTGGAGAGCCAAAGCCTGTCGCAGCTGCGCAACGCGCTGAAGGGCGATGCGGTAACTCTGACTCGCGACCAGCTCGAACACGCCAGACAGAATAAAACCCAGGCGGATACCGCATGGCTGAAGGCCAGCGGTTATGACTTCCAGGCAAAAGCCAACCAGCAGGCGGGTATTGCGCTGCTCTCGGCGTTCACTGCGTTGCCGAAGGCGGTAATTGAGCAAAATCTGGCGACGGTCACCGCCATCAATCGCGATGCCGTACAGACCTCCCGACATCAGGCGCTGGCGGATGCCGAGGGCATCAGCTATCTCTACTTCCTCAGCGATGCGCTGGGGCCGCGTCTCGGCAAAGCGTTCCTCGCCGCCTACGACAAAGGCGAGCTCGGTAAGGCGGCGGCGCTGATCAAAGCGTCTGAAGTGAGTACCGGGGCGGCGAAAAAACACTTTAACAACCCGCGCCCGTTCCTGATTCAGGGCAATACCATCCATCTGGTGCCGGACGATGTGGTCGTTAAGGACAATGAGCCCTATACCGCCGACGGCGGCTCGTTTCCGAGCGGGCACACCAACACTGGCTATACCGACGCTCTGCTGATGGCGGAGATGATCCCGGAGCGCTTCGACGCGCTAGTGACCCGCGGCGCCCGCTATGGCTATTCGCGCATCGTGCTGGGCGTGCATTATCCGCTGGACGTGATGGGTTCGCGGATGGTGGCGCAGCGCAACGTCGCCCACTATTTGAATGACGCGAAGTATCGCGGGCTGTTTAATGAGGCGCGCGACCAGCTGCGCGCCGCGCTGGAGAAGGAGTGCGGCACGACGCTGGCGGAGTGCGCGAAGGTGCCTGCAAAAGACGATCCGTATAGCGACCCGGCGATGAAGGCGTTTTATCGCTTTACCATGACCTACGATCTGCCGCAGCAGAAGGGCGAAAAACCGAGCCTGAAGGTGCCGCAGGGGGCTGAAGTGCTGCTGGAGGCTGCGTTACCGAATCTGTCCGCCGCGCAGCGTCGGGCGCTGATGGTCAAAACGGCGCTGCCCGCAGGGTATCCGCTCTCCGGTGAGAACGACGCTCAGCAGTTCTGGCAGCGGCTGAATCTGCCGGCGGCGTATCAGATGGCGAATAAAGCGCATTAAACGTAACGCGATTGGGGCTTGTCCCGGAGGCAGCGCTGTCGCACCTGTCCCGGCTACAAAGGCGATGCGGGGTTTACAGGAGCCGCTGTTCCGGTAGGCCCGGGCAAGCGTAGCGCCGCCGGGCGGTTTTATGTGGGCGTACCGGATGGGGTTGGTTTAAGGTCGATCTAGCTCTCTTTTGAGGATTTTACCGCAGGCAGAGCGCGGTTCATCGGTACCGGCAGCCAGGCGCGAATTAATAATCCGCCGCGTTCGCTGGAGCCAAGTTCCAGCTTACCGTTATGGTTATCGATAATGCGCTGAACGATAGCCAGGCCGAGTCCGGTTCCGCTAATCGTTCGGGCGCTATCGCCGCGCACGAACGGCTGGAACAAATGCTCACGCTGCTCCGGTTTAATCCCTGGACCGTCATCTTCTACCTGGAACCAGGCCCGGTTCCCCTCGCTGCCGCTGCTGACTTTAATCCAGCCGTTGCCATAGCGGGCGGCGTTGACCACCATATTCGCCAGCGCGCGTTTGATGGAGAGCGGATGCACGCGCAGTGGGATCTCGCCCGGCTGCAGATCGGTGGCGATCTCTCGCTCGTAGCCGCTCTCCGCCGCAATCACTTCCCCCAGCACCGCGTTAAGGTCCGTCAGCTCCATCGGCATCTCCTGACCGGTGCGCAGGTAGTCGATAAACTGTTCAATAATGGCGTTACACTCTTCGATATCTTTATTAATCGACTCGGCGAGGTAGCCGTCCTCTTCGCCCATCATCTCCGTCGCCAGACGAATACGCGTGAGAGGGGTGCGTAAATCATGGCTGACGCCGGCCATCAGCAGCGTACGGTCGTCCGCCAACTGCTTCACGCCAGCCGCCATATGGTTAAAAGCGCGGGTCACCGACCGCACTTCCGATGCGCCGTATTCGCGCAGCGGCGGGGGAATAATGCCTCGCCCGACCTGCAGCGCCGCGTGCTCCAGGTCGACCAGCGGTCGGTTCTGAATACGAATAAAGAGCCAGGCGCCGCCGATCGCCAGCAGCATGATGGCAAGGGTGTAGCGGAACAGCGGCGAGAAGTCGCCCTGGTGGATTTCGGTCAGCGGTACGCGCACCCAGATATTGGGGGAGAGCCAGGTTTTCAGCCACACCACGGGCGAGCTTTTATTCACTTCCACCCGCACTTCGGTCGGCCCGCCGAGCTGGTGCGCCATCTGCTGACTTAAGAATTCATAATGCTGCGCCCAGCGCAGGCCTGCGTCTTCCGCCGCTTCGTTGGAATAGAGCGAAATGCCCAGCTCGCGGTAAATCTCGCGGCGAAACGCCGGCGGCACCACCAGCTGGGTGCCGTCTTCCAGCTGCAGTTTATCGGTCATCAGCATACGCACTTCGTAGGCCAGAACCTTATTAAACTGCTGGAGACTGGGCAGGATCGCGAAATTCAGCACCACTAAATAGGTCGTCACCAGGCTGGCGAACAGCAGGGTGACGATCAGTAACAGGGTACGGGCAAACGAGCTTCGCGGCGAAAAGCGCACGCGTTTCATGCCTTAGAGCCGTCCGGGACGAAAACGTAGCCCAGGCCCCAAACGGTCTGGATATAGCGAGGATGCGCCGGGTCTTCTTCCACCATGCGGCGCAGGCGGGAGATCTGTACGTCGATGGAACGTTCCATGGCCGAATATTCACGGCCGCGGGCGAGGTTCATCAGCTTATCGCGGGATAAGGGTTCGCGCGGATGGCTCACCAGCGCTTTCAGTACCGCGAATTCACCGCTGGTCAGCGGCATAGGCTCATCTTCGCGGAACATCTCGCGGGTGCCGAGGTTCAGCTTGAACTTACCAAAGGCGATCACCGCCTCTTCCTGCGAAGGCGCGCCCGGCAGTTCGTTAGCCTGGCGGCGCAGCACGGCGCGGATACGGGCCAGCAGCTCGCGCGGGTTGAACGGTTTTGGGATGTAGTCGTCGGCGCCGATTTCCAGGCCCACGATACGGTCAACTTCTTCCCCTTTCGCCGTGACCATAATGATCGGCATCGGGTTGCTCTGGCTGCGCAGGCGGCGGCAAATGGACAGGCCATCTTCGCCCGGCAGCATGAGATCCAGCACCATGAGGTGGAAGGATTCACGGGTCAGCAGGCGATCCATCTGTTCAGCGTTCGCCACGCTACGAACCTGGAAGCCCTGCTCGGTCAGATAACGTTCGAGTAGCGCACGCAGGCGCATGTCGTCATCGACAACCAGAATCTTATAATTCTCTTGCATTGTTTATACTCCCAAAGGTTCACTGCAATTGTCAGTACGTATTCTCAAAAAAGCCCGGGTCGCCCACCAGCGAAATCTGGTATATATTCCAGGCTAAATTGTTACAAAGCATATTTAACAGCAGCTTAAGTATACATTTAAGCATAAGACACATTATTTATCCTGTTGCTATGATGACGTGCGACGAATTGTGCGCAGCATTGCACAAAGATCTGTAATCAGGAGCCGGAACCTTCGATGAAAACGCCGCTGATCACCCGTGAAGGGTATGAAAAACTGAAGAAAGAGATGGATACTCTGTGGCGCGAAGAACGTCCGGAAGTCACCAAAAAAGTGACCTGGGCGGCGAGCCTCGGCGACCGCAGTGAAAACGCCGATTACCAATACAATAAAAAGCGCCTGCGTGAAATTGACCGCCGGGTGCGCTACCTGACCAAGTGCCTTGAGCAGCTGAAAATCGTCGATTATTCGCCGCAGCAGGAGGGGAAGGTCTTTTTCGGCGCATGGGTGGAGATTGAAAACGATGCGGGCGAGACGAAGCGTTTCCGGATTGTCGGCTACGATGAAATCTTTGGCCGCAACGACTACATCTCCATTGATTCGCCAATGGCGCGCGCGCTGCTGAAAAAAGAGGTCGGCGATTTAGCTATCGTGAACACCCCCGCGGGCGAGGCGGCCTGGTACGTGAACGAAATTGAATACGTCAAAGCCAAATAGGCCCGGAACATTCCGAGAGGCTTTGGTCGCGGCTGGCATTTTAGCGTGTCAGTCCGTATAACTATCCCCCTGATTTTTGATCCTAAAGATGAATTAAACCGATGATGAATGATTCGCTCTGCCGCATTATTGCGGGTGAACTTCAGGCCAGAGCTGAACAGGTAGAAGCTGCCGTTCGCCTGCTTGATGAAGGGAACACCGTGCCGTTTATCGCACGCTATCGTAAAGAAGTCACCGGCGGTCTGGATGACACGCAGCTGCGTAATCTGGAAACCCGCCTCGGTTATCTGCGTGAACTCGAAGATCGCCGTCAGGCAATCCTGAAGTCCATCGGCGAACAGGGCAAACTGACCGAGGCGCTGGAAAAAGCCATCAACGGGACCTTGAGTAAGACCGAACTCGAAGACCTCTACCTGCCGTACAAACCGAAGCGCCGCACCCGCGGACAGATCGCCATTGAGGCAGGGCTGGAGCCGCTGGCTGAGCTGCTGTGGAACGAACCGTCCCACGACCCGGAAACCGAAGCCGCCAAATATATCGACGCCGATAAAGGCGTCGCGGACAGCAAAGCCGCTCTCGACGGCGCGCGCTATATCCTGATGGAGCGCTTTGCGGAAGACGCCGCCCTGCTGGCAAAAGTGCGTGACTATCTATGGAAAAACGCCCACCTGGTGGCGACCGTCGTCAGCGGTAAGGAAGAGGAAGGGGCGAAATTCCGCGACTACTTCGACCATCACGAACCGATCGCCACCGTGCCGTCGCACCGCGCGCTGGCGATGTTCCGCGGCCGCAACGAAGGCGTGCTGCAGCTCTCTTTAAATGCCGACCCGCAGTTCGACGAGCCGCCGAAAGAGAGCCATGGCGAGCAAATCATTATCGACCATCTCTGCCTGCGCCTGAACAACGCCCCGGCGGACAGCTGGCGTAAGGGCGTGGTGAGCTGGACGTGGCGCATCAAGGTGCTGATGCACCTCGAAACCGAACTGATGGGTACCGTACGCGAACGTGCGGAAGATGAGGCAATTAACGTCTTCGCCCGCAATCTGCACGACCTGCTGATGGCCGCGCCGGCCGGGCTGCGCGCCACCATGGGCCTCGATCCGGGTCTGCGCACCGGCGTTAAAGTCGCCGTTGTTGACGGTACCGGCAAGCTGGTGGCTACCGATACCATCTACCCGCATACCGGGCAGGCCGCTAAAGCGGCGGTGGCGGTTGCCGCGCTGTGTGAAAAGTACAACGTTGAGCTGGTGGCTATCGGCAACGGTACCGCTTCGCGTGAAACCGAGCGTTTCTTCCTCGACGTGCAGAAGCAGTTCCCGAAAGTGACCGCGCAAAAGGTTATCGTCAGCGAAGCGGGCGCGTCCGTGTATTCCGCCTCCGAGCTGGCGGCGCTGGAGTTCCCGGATCTCGATGTTTCCCTGCGCGGAGCGGTCTCTATCGCCCGTCGTCTGCAGGACCCGTTGGCCGAGCTGGTGAAGATCGATCCGAAATCTATCGGCGTCGGCCAGTATCAGCACGATGTCAGCCAGACCCAGCTGGCGCGTAAGCTGGACGCGGTGGTGGAAGACTGCGTGAATGCCGTCGGCGTCGACCTGAACACCGCTTCCGTCCCGCTGCTCACCCGCGTTGCCGGTCTGACCCGCATGATGGCGCAGAATATCGTCTCCTGGCGCGATGAGAACGGTCAGTTCCAGAACCGCCAGCAGCTGCTGAAGGTGAGTCGTCTGGGGCCGAAAGCGTTTGAGCAGTGCGCAGGCTTCCTGCGCATCAACCACGGCGACAACCCGCTGGATGCCTCAACCGTGCACCCGGAAGCGTATCCGGTGGTGGAGCGCATTCTGGCGGCGACTCAGCAGGCGCTGAAAGATTTGATGGGCAACAGCGGCGAACTGCGTAATCTGAAAGCCGTTGATTTCACCGATGAGAAATTCGGCGTGCCGACGGTGACCGACATCATCAAAGAGCTGGAAAAACCGGGCCGCGACCCGCGTCCAGAGTTTAAAACCGCCCAGTTCGCCGATGGCGTAGAGACCATGAACGACCTGCTGCCGGGGATGATCCTCGAAGGCGCGGTGACCAACGTCACCAACTTCGGCGCGTTTGTCGATATCGGCGTTCACCAGGACGGCCTGGTGCATATCTCTTCCCTGTCGAATAAGTTCGTTGAAGATCCGCACACGGTGGTCAAAGCGGGCGATATCGTGAAGGTCAAAGTGATGGAAGTCGACCTGCCGAGGAAGCGTATCGCGCTGACGATGCGTCTGGACGAACAGCCTGGCGACAGCAACGCGCGCCGCGGCGGCGGAAGCGATCGTCCTCAGGGTAACCGCCCGGCGGCGAAGGCCGCTAAACCTCGCGGTCGCGAAGCGCAGCCAGCGGGCAACAGCGCGATGATGGACGCGCTGGCGGCGGCAATGGGTAAAAAACGCTAGTCTCTTTCCGGCCCCTTTTCTGAGGGGCCGTTTCTCCTCTGCTCTTCGCCATATTGCGCAAACAAGCATCAGTATTTTCTTATAACCTCTTAATAAGCGCGAATTGCGGATAATGAGATTATTATTTTCATTTCATTAACCAATGACACCTTTATTAAACATTTGCTAAGCAGAAATAATGATTCTCGCTACGGCCTTGACAAAATAGAGTTTGCTCAATATCAACAAATGCTCAATTTCCTGTTTAAAAAAAGAATCGAGCGCATTATATGTATTGATGATAAAAACTATTCTCATTATCATTATTTCCATTGAATATTTTTTATTCTTCGTTGGCTACGGTCCCTGGCGCCGCGTTTCCGGCGCATACGGAAAACTCTCTTTTCAGTTGGCGATAAACAAGTAGGTCCTATGCAATTCACACCTGATAGTGCGTGGAAAATCACCGGCTTCTCCCGCGATATTAGTCCGGCATATCGGCAGAAGCTGCTGTCCCTCGGGATGCTGCCGGGGTCGTCTTTTAATGTGGTCCGCGTGGCGCCGCTCGGCGACCCTATTCATATTGAAACCCGACGCGTTAGCCTGGTATTACGTAAAAAGGATCTTGCGTTAATTGAGCTGGAAGCGGTTGCACAATAATGCCTGACCGGCACTAAGAGTATGAATATGAAAAAATTAACCCTTGGTTTAATTGGTAATCCAAATTCCGGGAAAACAACGCTGTTTAACCAGCTCACCGGCGCGCGCCAGCGTGTCGGGAACTGGGCGGGGGTGACCGTTGAGCGCAAAGAGGGTGGCTTCAACACCACCGATCATCAGGTCACGCTGGTAGACCTTCCTGGCACGTATTCCCTGACCACCATCTCCTCGCAAACCTCGCTGGATGAGCAGATTGCCTGCCACTATATTCTCAGCGGCGACGCCGACATGCTGATAAACGTGGTCGATGCCTCCAATCTGGAGCGTAACCTCTATCTGACGCTACAGCTGCTGGAGCTCGGCATCCCCTGCGTGGTCGCGCTGAATATGCTCGATATCGCGGAAAAACAGAACATCCGCATTGATGTCGACGCCCTGGCCGCCCGCCTCGGGTGCCCGGTGATCCCGCTGGTCTCCACCCGCGGGCGCGGTATCGAAGCCTTGAAAATGGCTATCGACCGCCATCAGCAGAATCAGGATATTGAACTGGTGCACTATCCGCGGCCGCTGCTGCGGGAGGCGGACAAGCTGGCGGAGATAATGGCCGCGGACATTCCGCCGCGCCAGCGCCGCTGGCTGGGTTTACAGATGCTTGAAGGCGATATTTATAGTCGCGCCTTCGCCGGAGACGCCGCCCACAAGCTGGACGTAGCCCTGGCGAATTTGAGCGAAGAGCTGGATGACCCTGCGCTGCACATCGCCGATGCCCGCTACCAAAGCATTGCCGCCATTTGCGATGCGGTCAGTAATACCCTCACTGCCGAGCCCAGCCGCTTTACCACAGCGATGGATAAAGTGATCCTCAACCGCTTCCTCGGCCTGCCGGTCTTCCTGTTCGTTATGTATCTGATGTTCTTGCTGGCGATTAATATTGGCGGCGCGCTGCAGCCTATTTTTGATGCCGGTTCCGTCGCTATCTTTATTCACGGCATACAGTGGATTGGCTACTCTCTTCACTTCCCGGACTGGCTGACGGTGTTTCTCGCCCAGGGGATTGGCGGCGGTATCAATACCGTGCTGCCGCTGGTGCCGCAGATCGGCATGATGTACCTGTTCCTCTCTTTCCTTGAAGACTCTGGCTATATGGCGCGGGCGGCGTTTGTCATGGACCGCCTGATGCAGGCGCTGGGTCTGCCGGGGAAATCCTTCGTGCCGCTCATCGTAGGTTTTGGCTGTAACGTCCCGTCGGTGATGGGCGCGCGTACGCTTGATGCGCCGCGCGAGCGTCTAATGACCATTATGATGGCGCCGTTTATGTCGTGTGGCGCGCGGCTGGCGATTTTCGCCGTCTTCGCCGCCGCCTTTTTCGGCCAGAACGGCGCGCTGGCGGTCTTCTCCCTGTACGTGCTGGGGATTGTGATGGCGATTGCGACCGGATTGATGCTGAAGCATACCATTATGCGCGGCGAAGCATCGCCGTTTGTGATGGAGCTACCGGTGTATCACGTTCCGCACGTGAAAAGCCTGCTCATCCAGACCTGGCAGCGCCTGAAAGGCTTCGTCCTGCGGGCAGGTAAAGTTATCGTCATCGTCAGTATCTTCCTCAGCGCGCTGAACAGCTTCTCGCTGAACGGTAAGATCGTCGATAACATCAACGACTCGGCGCTGGCGTCGGTCAGCCGGGTGATTACCCCGGTGTTTAAGCCGATTGGCGTACATGAGGATAACTGGCAGGCGACCGTCGGCCTGTTTACCGGCGCGATGGCGAAAGAAGTGGTGGTCGGGACGCTGAACACCCTCTACACCGCCGAAGATATCCAGAACGAAGCGTTTAATCCGCAGGCGTTTAACCTCGGCGATGAGCTACTGGCCGCGGTAGATGAGACCTGGCAGAGCCTGAAAGACACCTTTAGCCTGAGCGTGCTGGCCAACCCTATCGAAGCCAGTAAAGGCGACGGCGAAATGGCAACCGGCGCGATGGGCGTGATGGGCAGCAAATTCGGTAGCGCCGCTGCGGCGTACAGCTACCTGATTTTCGTCCTGCTCTATATTCCCTGCATCTCGGTCATGGGGGCGATTGCCCGTGAGTCGAGCCGTGGCTGGATGATGTTCTCGGTTCTGTGGGGGCTGAATATCGCTTACTCGCTCTCTACGCTGTACTACCAGACCGTCAGCTTTAGCCAGCATCCGCGCTATAGCCTGGTGTGCATTCTGGCCGTTGTGTTATTTAATATTGTGGTCTTCGGCCTGCTGCGCAGAGCACGTAGCCGGGTGGACGTCTCGCTGCTGGCGACGCGCAAAACGCCGTCGTCCTGCTGCCAGAGTCCGGCTGGCGATTGTCACTAAGGAGCGATGATGGCGTCGTTAATTGATGTGCGCGATATGCTGGCCCTGCAGGGGAGGATGGACGCAAAGCAGCTCAGCGCCCGCCTGCAAGCGCCGCAGCCGTTGATCGACGCGATGCTGAGCCGCCTGGAAGCGATGGGTAAAGCGGTGAAAGTGACCGAGGATGCCGATGGCTGCCTCTCCGGCAGCTGTAAAAGCTGCCCGGAAGGCAAAGCCTGCCTGCGGGAGTGGTGGTCGCTGCGCTGATGGGTATGTAAAGGTTGATTTCCCCGGATTGCGGCTTACGCCTTATCCGGGCTACACGCCTGTGCGGTTTGAGTCTGGTAGCCCGGGTAAGGCGTTTACGCCGCGACCCGGGAGATTCAATCATAGATTTGTACGGTTTTGGGGTGGGGAGCGCGTACAGTCTCACCGCGACGCCTCCGGGCCCAGGGCTGCAAGCGGGTCCTGAGACCCGCTTTCTGGCTTACTTGTAGACGTCCGCGTTAGCGTGAACCGTTTTCTCGTTCTTCTCGCCTGCAATCACCACGAAATAGGTGCCACCCAGCTCATCCGCTTTTTTCGACAGATCGCGCTTTGCATCCATCGGAGAGGTCGTTCTTGAGGTGGTAATAGAACCAATTTTGGTCAGGTTCATCTTAGCCACTTCGTCTTTTTGAATTTCCTTGGCGGCGAATGCGCCGAAGGACAGGGAGCCAATCACCAGAGATGCAACAATTCCTGTAACAAGTTTCATAGCCTCTACTCTCCATTAGGTTGTTTTTTTTAGGTCACGGGTCCGGCGTGAAATAGTCAACCCCCGCAACAACCTAAGTATTGCTGCACCTTGCGTTTTTACCACGTCCCGCTAAAAAAATTTATCGATCTCATGCTTCAGCTCAATCAGCGGAGCGCAAAACGTCTGCGGATGTGAAATGAATGGCGCATGGGCGGCTTTATCGAAGACAATCGACGTGCTTTTTGGCCACAGCGCATCGAGAACCGGGATGATTTTACGCGGCACCAGGCCATCCAGGCGACCGTACAGGCGCAAAAACGGCACGTCGAGGGTAGTCAACGGCTGGCGTAAATCGGCGGTTTTGAGGATCTCCAGCCCGCCGTTTAAAACCTCCGGCGACGGCATCGGTAGCGACAGTACCGTGCTCTTCAGCGCTCTCGCATCCTGACGCGCGCTTTCGGTACCCATGGTTTGCAACGCCAGAAAGCGTTCGACGGTGCGTTGAAAATCTTCGCTCAGCTGCTGCTGAAATCCGCTCAGCACGTCGGGCTTAATGCCGGGCCAGCTGTCGTGAGCGCTGAAGCAGGGGGAAGAGGCGACGGTGACCAGCGCCTGCACGCGATCGGGATGGGATAACGCGACCTGGCTGGCCACCAGCCCGCCGAGGCTCCAGCCTAGCCAGATCGCGCGATCCGGCGCTTTTTCCAGCACCCGCTGCGCCATCTCTTCCAGCGACATCGCGCCAAAGCCGCCGCTGCGGCCATAGCCAGGAAGATCGACGAGGTGCAGCGTAAAATGCGAAGCCAGCTGCGGCGTGATGCAATCCCACACTTTGGCATTCAGCCCCCATCCGTGCAGCAGCACAAGATGACAATTTCCTTCGCCCGTGGTCTGCCACGCGATCGTTTTCATCAGTTACTGTTCTCTTTCCACCAATATGAGGGGGAAATATGCTAACAGCACACAGCTTATGCTGGCTATGCCAAATGCCGCTAGCCATCGCCGACTGGGGGATCTGCTCGCGATGCGCGTCGGCGCTGCTGGCGTCTGAACCGCTGTGCCCGCAGTGCGGCCTGCCGGCCCAATCAAGCGCGCTGCCCTGCGGGCGCTGCCTGCAAAAACCGCCGCCGTGGCAGCGGCTGGTGACGGTGAATGACTATCGACCGCCGCTGAGCGGCCTGATTCACCAGCTGAAATTCAATAAGCGGCCCGAGCTGGCCCCGGCGTTGGCGCGTCTGCTGCTGTTGCGCATTCGCCTGCGTCGGGATCTTCCCCGCCCGGACCGGATAATTAGCGTGCCGCTCTGGCAGCGGCGCCAGTGGAAGCGGGGGTTTAATCAGAGCGACCTGCTGTGTCGGCCGCTATCCCGCTGGCTGGGCAGCGCCTGGCGTAGCGACGCGCTGACCCGTCGGCGCCGTACCGGCACCCAGCATCAGCTCAGCGCCAGATTGCGTAAACAGAATCTGAAAAACGCCTTTCAGCTTGAATTGTCGCTACAGGGTCACCATATCGCCATTGTGGATGATGTCGTCACAACCGGAAGCACCGTCGCCGAGATATCCCGCCTGCTTTTGCGAAACGGCGCCGCGACGGTTCAGGTATGGTGTATATGCCGTACCTTGTAGACCCCTGCTGATGGGCGTATTATAACCCAGTAAAATAGTCAACTATTAGGCCAACGCTATGATCCGTATTTCCGATGCTGCACAAGCGCACTTTGCCAAACTGCTGGCAAATCAGGAAGAAGGGACACAAATTCGCGTATTTGTGATCAATCCCGGCACCCCTAACGCCGAGTGCGGCGTGTCCTACTGCCCACCGGATGCGGTGGAAGATTCCGATACCGCGCTGAAGTTTGAACAGCTCACCGCTTATGTCGATGAACTTAGCGCGCCGTATCTGGAAGACGCTGAAATCGATTTTGTTACCGACCAGCTGGGCTCCCAGCTGACGCTGAAAGCGCCAAACGCCAAGATGCGCAAAGTGTCCGACGATGCCCCGCTGATGGAGCGCGTCGAGTACCTGCTGCAGTCGCAAATTAACCCGCAGCTGGCCGGTCACGGCGGGCGCGTCACGTTGATGGAAATCACCGAAGATGGCCTGGCGATCCTGCAGTTCGGCGGCGGCTGCAACGGCTGTTCGATGGTCGACGTGACGCTGAAAGAAGGGATCGAGAAGCAGATGCTAAACGAGTTCCCGGAACTGAAAGGCGTACGCGATCTGACCGAACACCAGCGCGGCGAGCACTCCTACTACTAATTATCCGCCCGGTTGCCTTTGCGCAGCCGGGCGGCTCCCCCATGTTACCGCGCAACATTCCCCGCTAAGCGACCCGGCAAAAACCCGGGAAAGAGTATGACTTAAGTCTCATATTTGAAATTTTCACCGCCCAGGTGATTCTCAAACTTCATATGTTACCCGTATCATTCACTTCAGGCGCCACAGATAAAAAAATAGCCAGCTATCCTTTCTCTGGGTAAGGATAAAGCCAGCTTCTACGGCGTCAGACATTTTTTGTTCCGGTCGGAACGGATGAAGTCAATGTTGAAACTATGACGTTACCCATAACAAATTAAGGCCAGGTAAATCATGCCATTAGTCATCGTTGCTATCGGGGTTGCCCTGTTATTGTTGCTGATGATCCGTTTCAAGCTGAACGGGTTTATCGCTCTGGTTCTGGTGGCACTTGCCGTCGGGCTCATGCAGGGTATGCCTCTGGATAAAGTTATCGTCTCCATCAAAAACGGCGTTGGGGGAACCCTCGGCAGCCTCGCGCTGATCATGGGCTTCGGCGCGATGCTCGGTAAAATGCTGGCGGACTGCGGCGGTGCGCAGCGTATCGCCACCACGCTGATTGCCAAATTTGGTAAACAACATATTCAATGGGCGGTTGTGCTGACCGGTTTTACCGTCGGCTTCGCCCTGTTCTATGAAGTGGGCTTCGTACTGATGCTGCCGCTGGTCTTTACCATCGCCGCATCCGCCGGTATCCCGCTGCTCTATATCGGCGTGCCGATGGCGGCCGCGCTCTCCGTGACGCACGGTTTCCTGCCTCCGCACCCGGGCCCGACGGCGATTGCCACTATTTTCCATGCCGACATGGGCAAGACCCTGCTGTTTGGTACGATTCTGGCGATCCCGACGGTTATCCTCGCGGGCCCGGTTTATGCGCGCTTCCTGAAAGGCATCGATAAGCCGATTCCGGAAGGGCTGCATAACCCGAAAACCTTCACTGAAGAAGAGATGCCGGGTTTTGGCGTCAGCGTCTGGACCTCGCTGGTCCCGGTTATCCTGATGGCGATGCGCGCCGTGGCCGAGATGGTTCTGCCGAAAGGCCACGCCTTCCTGCCGATCGCTGAATTCTTCGGCGACCCGGTGATGGCGACGCTGATCGCGGTACTGATCGCGATGTTCACCTTCGGTCTCAACCGCGGTCGTTCAATGGAGCAGATTAACGATACGCTGACCTCCTCGATCAAAATCATCGCCATGATGCTGCTGATCATCGGCGGCGGCGGCGCCTTCAAGCAGGTGCTGGTCGATAGCGGGATGGATAAATACATCGCCTCTATCATGCATGAATCCAATATGTCCCCGCTGTTTATGGCGTGGTCGATTGCTGCGGTTCTGCGTATCGCGCTGGGTTCCGCCACCGTTGCGGCTATCACCGCGGGCGGTATCGCCGCGCCGCTGATCGCCAGCACCGGCGTGAGCCCTGAACTGATGGTTATCGCCGTTGGCTCCGGCAGCGTTATCTTCTCCCACGTTAACGATCCGGGCTTCTGGCTGTTTAAGGAATACTTCAACCTGACCATCGGCGAGACCATTAAGTCGTGGTCAGTGCTGGAAACCATTATCTCCGTGTGCGGTTTGATCGGCTGCCTGCTGTTGGGTATGGTGGTGTAAGCCAGTTATCGCCTTAAAACGGGCCGGGTCGCCGCGATGCGAACCCGGCTTTTTTATGCGTGATGGCCACAACGGCCAGACTTATCGCAGTAATACCCGCCTGCGCGCGGCGCCTGACATTGAAATTCACCCAACTATCCCCCATTCTAGATCCCATGCTACAGCGCGGGACGCGCGCTTCATTCACCCTATTCAACAGGACTGCGCATATGACCAATCCATTACTGACGCCTTTTTCATTACCGCCATTTTCTGCAATCAAACCCGAGCACGTGGTCCCCGCGGTCACTAAAGCGCTGGATGACTGCCGGGCGGCGGTAGAGCGCGCGGTGGCGCAAGGGGCGCCGTATACCTGGGAAAATCTTTGCCAGCCGCTGGCGGAAGTGGACGATGTGCTGGGGCGCCTTTTTTCTCCGGTCAGCCACCTGAACTCGGTTAAAAACAGCCCGGAGTTGCGCGAAGCCTACGAACAAACCCTGCCGCTGCTCTCCGAGTACAGCACCTGGGTTGGGCAACATGAAGGTCTGTACAAAGCGTACCGCGATCTGCGCGACGGCGACCATTACGCCACCCTGAATACCGCGCAGAAAAAAGCGGTCGATAACGCGCTGCGTGATTTTGAACTCTCCGGTATTGGCCTGGCGAAAGAGCAGCAGAAACGCTACGGCGAAATCGCCGCTCGCCTCTCCGAGCTGGGCAATCAGTACAGCAACAACGTGCTCGACGCGACCATGGGTTGGACCAAGCTGATCGCCGATGAGTCCGAGCTCTCCGGGATGCCGGAAAGCGCGCTTGCCGCGGCGAAAGCCCAGGCTGAAGCCAAAGAGCAGGAAGGGTATCTGCTGACCCTGGATATCCCGAGCTATCTGCCGGTGATGACCTACTGCGACAATCAGGCGCTGCGTGAAGAGCTGTATCGCGCGTATTCCACCCGTGCCTCCGACCAGGGGCCGAACGCCGGAAAATGGGATAACGGCCCGGTGATGGCGGAAATTCTTGCCCTGCGCCATGAACTGGCGCAGCTGCTGGGCTTTGACAGCTATGCCGATAAGTCGCTGGCGACCAAAATGGCGGAAAATCCGCAGCAGGTGCTCGACTTCCTGACCGACCTGGCCAAACGCGCCCGTCCGCAGGGTGAGAAAGAGTTGGCTCAGCTGCGCGCCTTCGCCAAAGCCGAATGCGGCGTTGATGAGCTGCAGCCGTGGGATATCGCTTACTACAGTGAAAAACAGAAGCAGCATCTTTACAGCATCAGCGATGAACAGCTTCGCCCGTACTTCCCGGAAAACAAAGCCGTTAACGGCCTGTTCGAAGTGGTTAAGCGTATTTACGGCATTACCGCGAAAGAGCGTACTGACGTTGACGTCTGGCATCCTGAGGTGCGCTTCTTCGAACTCTATGATGAAAATAACGAGCTGCGCGGCAGCTTCTACCTCGATCTCTACGCCCGCGAACACAAACGCGGCGGGGCGTGGATGGATGACTGCGTCGGCCAGATGCGCAAGCTTGACGGCACGCTGCAAAAGCCGGTCGCTTATCTGACCTGCAACTTTAACCGTCCCGTCAGCGGTAAGCCGGCGCTGTTCACCCACGATGAAGTGATCACCCTGTTCCACGAATTTGGTCACGGTCTGCACCATATGCTGACCCGTATCGATACCGCTGGCGTCTCCGGCATCAGCGGGGTACCGTGGGATGCGGTCGAACTGCCGAGCCAGTTTATGGAAAACTGGTGCTGGGAGCCGGAAGCGCTGGCGTTTATCTCCGGCCACTACGAAACCGGCGAGCCGCTGCCGCAGGAGCTGCTGGAGAAAATGCTGGCGGCGAAAAACTACCAGGCGGCGATGTTTATTCTGCGCCAGCTGGAGTTCGGTCTGTTCGACTTCCGCCTGCATGCAGAGTTCAGCCCGCAGCAGGGCGCGAAAATCCTCGAAACGCTGGCGGAAATTAAGCAGCAGGTCGCGTTGATTCCTGGTCCGTCTTGGGGCCGCTTCCCGCACGCCTTCAGCCATATCTTCGCCGGAGGTTATGCGGCGGGCTACTACAGCTACCTGTGGGCCGACGTGCTGGCGGCGGATGCCTTCTCGCGCTTCGAAGAGGAGGGGATCTTCAATCGCGAAACCGGCCAGTCGTTCCTCGACAACATCCTTAGCCGCGGCGGTTCGGAAGAGCCAATGGTCCTGTTCAAACGCTTCCGCGGTCGCGAGCCGCAGCTGGACGCGATGCTTGAGCATTACGGTATTAAGAGTTAATCCTGTTGTGAAAATTTGTTTAATTGATGAAACGGGCGCCGGAGACGGCGCCCTATCCGTTCTGGCTGACCGCTGGGGGCTGGAGCAGGATGAAGACAACCTGATGGCGCTGGTGATGACGCCCGAGCATCTGGAGCTTCGCAAGCGCGATGAGCCGAAGCTTGGCGGCATCTTCGTCGATTTTGTCGGCGGGACGATGGCCCATCGGCGCAGGTTCGGCGGCGGCCGCGGCGAGGCGGTGGCGAAAGCGGTGGGCATCAAAGGCGACTACCTGCCGGATGTGGTCGATGCGACCGCCGGTCTGGGAAGGGATGCCTTTGTTCTTGCCTCCGTGGGCTGTCGCGTGCGGATGCTCGAGCGTAACCCGGTGGTTGCCGCGCTGCTCGACGATGGCCTGGCGCGCGGCTACGCCGATGCGGAGATCGGCCCGTGGTTGCAGGAGCGGTTGCAGCTGATCCACGCTTCCAGCCTGACGGCGCTGACCGATATCACCCCGCGTCCGCAGGTGGTCTATCTCGACCCGATGTTTCCGCATAAGCAGAAAAGCGCGCTGGTGAAGAAAGAGATGCGGGTATTTCAGTCGCTGGTGGGGCCGGATTTAGACGCCGATGGTCTGCTGGAACCGGCGCGACGGCTGGCGAGCAAACGGGTAGTGGTTAAGCGACCGGACTACGCGCCGCCGCTGGCGGACGTGGCGACGCCGAACGCGGTCGTGACCAAAGGCCACCGGTTTGATATATACGCCGGAACGGCGGTTGAGCCACAATCCGGGCATGTTTCTGACTGAAATAGCGTGCGTGCTTCCCCCGGGGGCGGCGCTCATCGCGCCTTGCCCGGGCTATGGGTTCGTGCGGTCTGGGGGGGGTAGCCCGGATAAGGCGTTAGCCGCAATCCGGGAAACCTTGTCGGCGGCCGCGTTTTTACGCGCTTTTTGTATTAATCATCCGGTTCAGCCACGGCACCATGATCGCCATGACCACCGTTACGCCCAGGGTCACCAGGCCAATTTTGCTGAAGACATCGGTATAAATCGGCAGCGTCTGTAGCGGGTCGGTAATATTGTCCGGTACGGCGGTGAAGGTCGCCACGTAGCCGCCCAGCAGGAACGCGGCGGCCTGCGTCAGGAACCACATCCCAAGAATAAAGCCCATCAGATGCTGCGGTACCAGCGCGGCGACCATCGCCAGCCCCAGAGCGCTAATCAGCAGTTCCCCCAGGCTCTGGAACAGATAGACCAGCACGATAAACCACGGCGAGGTCAGCCCCTGGGCATCGGCAAACCACATTCCCGCGGCGGCGGCCGTCAGAAAGCCTAGCGCGCACAGGAACATACCGAGGGTGAACTTCATCGGCATGGTCAAATCTTTGCCCTTATTACCCAAACGCGTATAGATAGCGGCGAGGATCGGACTGGCAACCACTACCCAGAACGGGTTTAGCGCCTGGAAACTCACCGGATTAATCGCGAAGCCGAGAATTTCATGGTGGACGTTGTTGATCGCAAAGAAGTTGAGTGAGGTGGGCATCTGCGCGTACAGAATATAAAACAGCACCGCTTCCAGCATCAGGATAAAGGCGACGAACATTTTGTTGCGTCCGGTCTTATCCAGCTTGAAGGCCTCGCGGAAGAAAAAAATCGTCACCACCACCGAGAGGATAATCAGCACCAGGTTGGCGATTTTGACGTTATGCATTAGCCAGGCGCAGAGAAAAATCATGACCACCGTTCCGGCCAGCACGTACAGCAGATTGCGCAGGCTTAGCGGCTTGCGGTCCGGCTCAGAGCCGATATCCTTCACCATTCCTCGACAGGCGAAGTAAACCAGCAGGGCGACGATCAGCCCTGCGCCGCACAGGTTGTAGGTCACCGCGTAGCCGAACTTATCGGCAATCACCGGCGCCAGCGAGAGCGACAGCAGCGAACCGATATTGATCGACATATAAAACAGCGTGAAGGCGCCATCCAGACGGGCATCTTTTGGCGGATAGCACTTAGATAGCAGGCTCGCCGGGTTGGCTTTAAATAGCCCGTTTCCCACCGCAATAGTCCCCAGCGCGATGAAAATCAAATTGGGTTGGTGCAGCGACAGGCCGGTCATAAAGTAGCCCGCTGCCAGCACAATCGCGCCCAGAACCAGCGTACGTTTCGTACCCAGCAGATGATCGCCGACATAGCCGCCGATGGAGATAAGGCCGTAGACCAGCGCGGCAAATGCGCCGAAGGTAATAAACGCCTGCTCCTGAGAAAAACCAAGCTGTTTAACAAAGAATACAGCCAGGATGCCCTGTACGCCGTAATAGCCAAATCGCTCCCATAGTTCCACAAAAAAGATCATGAAGAATGGGCGAGGTTGCTGCAGCAAGCCTGTCGGTGCGGTTGAATTCATCTTTCTTCGCCTTTAAGTCCTGTCCGGAAAAGTATGAACGCGTATGCCAAAACGCGCTGAAAAAGCTTTATTTTGCGTAATGATATGATGTTCATGGCTGTTAACAAATTATTATATGGGTAAATTGCCGGTGAAATGGTTGATCAATCTGGCATTGTGGTGATTATGTGGATGTATGTGCTTTTTCTGCGGTGGGTGAGGCGAGAAACAAAAACGCCCGCGTTAGCGGGCGTTGGTCATCAGCGAATTAAATAACGTCCTGTTATTCGTCTTCTTCGTCGCGCAGTGGGACAATCAGCATATCAACGTGAACGGTGTTGATAAGCTGACGCGCTGAGGACATTAGTTTGCTCCAGAAGTCCTGATGGTGACCACAAACCACCAGGTCCATATCATATTTTTTAATCGCATCAACCAGAACCTGGCCGAGATCGCCGCTGCCGCTGAGGGTCTCAGTGATCGGGTAGCCCGCGTTAGTCGACAGCTCGCTTAACGCGTGATGAGTCTCTTCAGAGATGCGTTTCTGCATGTCGCCCAGATTGACGTCAATAAGGCCGGTGTAGAGATCGGAGTAATTCACATCCACGTGGATCAGGGAAACTTTTGCATTGTAGGGACGGGCCATAGAAACGGCTTTTTCTACCAGTACTTTGCTTTCCGGGGACAGGTCTACTGCAATAAGAATATGTTTGTAAGCCATAGTGTTACTCCTTCCATAAGTTGTCGATGACCGTTGGACCTGACAGCCAGCGCTGCCGCTTCGCCCGCGTCCTGCGTGCTACATTCGCGGGGGCTAGTCCTTAAGGACCTAATTGTAGAAGATATTTCTACCTTATAGCGCCCCTCGCGATCCGTCAATCCACCTTGTTCAGCGAATAGTTAAACAAATATATCCGACTTATGCATTGATAATGATTAACGTTGTGGTAAAAAAATTAACTGATCTCCTACACTATTTAATGAGCCGGTCGGATAAATAAACGTGATCGGAATCGCACTCTTTTACTGTACAGTCGGTTTGCTATTGGGGAGCGGTAGTCCCGGAGGGAGCCTCCGAGGACGGGTCGCCGGGGAGGAGGTATGATCAGCACTATTGCGCTGTTTTGGGCCCTGTGTATCGTATGTGTAGTGAATATGGCACGCTACTTCTCGTCGCTGCGTGCATTGCTTGTTGTGCTACGTGGTTGTGACCCTTTGCTCTATCAATATGTCGACGGCGGCGGTTTTTTTACGTCGCACGGACAGCCCAGCAAACAGATGCGCCTGGTGTGGTACATCTACGCTCAGCGCTACCGCGATCACCATGACGATGAGTTTATCCGCCGCTGCGAGCGGGTTCGTCGGCAGTTTATCCTCACCAGCGCGCTATGCGGCCTGGTGGTGGTCAGCATGATTGCCCTGGCTATCTGGCACTAGCTTTACGGCAGGCAAAAAAAACGGGCCAGTTTCCTGACCCGTTTGTCTCTCTTCTGACTGATACCCGCTTAGATAAACTGCAGCGAGAGCCAGTACAGCGCACCGGACAGCAGAATCGCTGCCGGCAGGGTGAGCACCCAGGCCATCAGGATGCTGGTGACGGTTTTCTTCTGCAGACCGCCGCCATCAACGAGCATCGTCCCCGCTACCGAGGAGGAGAGCACGTGGGTGGTGGAAACCGGCATCCCGGTATAGCTTGCCAGACCAATCGATACGGCTGCGGTCATTTGAGCTGACATACCCTGCGCGTAGGTCATCCCTTTCTTACCGATTTTCTCGCCGATAGTGGTCGCCACGCGACGCCAGCCGATCATGGTGCCGATTCCCAGCGCCAGAGCAACCGCCATAATAATCCAGATTGGCGCATACTCGATGGTGCTCAGCATATCGGTTTTCAGCTTCTTCAGCAGACGCTTATCGTCAGCATTCACCTCCGGCAGTTTAGCCACTTTATCGGTGGTGTCGGAGATGCAGAGCATAATACGGCGCAAATGGCTACGCTGCTCAACGGAGAGCGTGTCGTAGCTTTCGGTGCCGGCCAGCATCGTCTTCACGCGGTCAAGCGCGTTGATGGTGTTTGCCGGGTGGCAGTGAAACTCGCCGTTAGCGGCTGCCCCTGCGTCCGGAGACGGAATGAGCTGCTCGGCGCCGGTCGCTTTCTTCAACAGCTCAGGGCGCTGCTGGAAGAAGGTTTCCACATTGTTGACCGCATCGCGGGTACGGGTGATTTCGTAGCCGGAAGCGTTCATATTGACCACGAAGCCCGCCGGAGCAACGCCGATCAGAACCAGCATCACCAGGCCAATGCCTTTCTGGCCATCGTTCGCGCCATGGGAGAACGCGACGCCAATGGCGGACAGAATCAGCGCAATACGCGTCCAGAATGGCGGCTTTTTCTTGCCGTCTTTCTTTTCACGCTCGGCTGGGGTCAGGTGGATACGGGCGCGTTTTTTGGTTCCGCTCCAGTAGCGACGCAGAATGAAAATCAGGCCGCCCGCCACAACCAGACCCACGATTGGCGAGATGATCAGCGAGCCAAAAATACCCATGACTTTCGGGATGTTCAGCGCATCTACCACCGACGTGCCGGTCATCAGCGCATTGGTTAAACCAATACCGATGATCGCGCCGATCAGAGTGTGCGAGCTGGAGGCCGGAAGGCCGAAGTACCAGGTGCCGAGGTTCCAGATGATTGCCGCCAGCAACATGGAAAAGACCATGGCGAGGCCATGCGCTGAACCCATGTTAAGCAGCAGGTCGGTCGGCAACATATGCACGATGGCATAGGCTACGCTGAGACCGCCCAGCAGAACGCCGAAGAAGTTAAAAAGAGCCGCCATCGCCACAGCAAGCTGCGACCGCATTGCGCGTGTGTAAATCACAGTTGCAACAGCGTTTGCGGTATCATGAAAACCATTGATCGCTTCGTAAAAAAGCACGAAAGCCAGAGCAAGCAATAATAATAGCCCGGTATGTAAATCCAGACCGGCAAATAAATGTAGCATAGGACGTTACGCCATTTTGAGGACATGAACGCGGCGCATTATCAGTGACTTTCGCGGCGCGGGCAAAGTGAAATATAGACTTTTTTTGATTTTCTTCCTGTTTAAGTTTTACCTTGTTGGGAGTATTCCTATATCTTTCAATAAGGTACATAAATCTGTTTTTTTCAGGCTGGTGCGACCAGAATGAAAAATTTACAATTCCCGACAATCGGGATATGAGGAATGTTGTGTGGAAAGGTTTGATGCCATCGTAATCGGCGCCGGAGCGGCGGGAATGTTTTGTGCGGCGCAGGCGGGGCAGGCAGGTTGCCGGGTACTGTTGCTCGATAATGGCAAAAAGCCCGGGCGTAAGATCCTGATGTCCGGCGGTGGCCGTTGTAACTTTACTAACATGTATATCGAACCCGCGGCATATCTCAGTCAAAACCCGCATTTTTGCAAATCTGCGCTGGCGCGCTACACCCAGTGGGACTTTATCGATCTGGTTGGCAAATACGGTATTGCCTGGCATGAGAAAACTCTGGGCCAGCTTTTCTGCGATGATTCCGCCGAGCAAATCGTTAACCTGCTGCTGGCCGAGTGCGAAAAAGGCGGCGTGCAAATTCGTCTGCGCAGCGAAATTATCGGCGTTGAACGGGATGATGAGGGCTACACGCTACAGCTTAACGGCGAGACGGTGGCGGCGAAAAAGCTGGTGGTTGCCTCTGGCGGACTGTCTATGCCGGGCCTCGGCGCCTCGCCGTTTGGCTATAAGCTTGCCGAGCAGTTTGGCCTGAAGGTGCTGCCGACCCGAGCGGGCCTGGTGCCGTTCACCTTGCATAAGCCGCTGCTTGAACAGCTGCAGGTGCTTTCCGGGGTGTCGGTACCCTCGACCATCACGGCGGAAAATGGGACCGTCTTCCGGGAAAATCTGCTCTTTACCCACCGCGGGCTGTCCGGACCGGCGGTACTGCAAATTTCCAGCTACTGGCAGCCGGGAGAATTCGTCAGCATCAATCTGCTGCCGGATTGCCATCTTGATGACTTCCTTAACGAGCAGCGTGCGGCGCATCCCAATCAGAGCCTGAAAAACACCCTCGCGATGCAGCTGCCGAAGCGGTTGGTTGAATGCTTACAGCAGCTGGGCCAACTTCCGGATGTCACCCTGAAACAGCTTAACGTTCGCGAGCAGCAGGCGCTGGTTGAGACGCTGACCGCATGGCGCGTCCAGCCGAATGGTACCGAAGGCTATCGCACGGCGGAAGTGACCCTCGGCGGTGTCGATACGAATGAGCTCTCTTCGCGCACCATGGAAGCCCGAAAGGTGCCCGGTTTGTACTTTATCGGCGAAGTGATGGACGTCACCGGCTGGCTGGGAGGCTATAACTTCCAGTGGGCGTGGGCATCAGCCTGGGCTTGCGCGCAGGCTTTAGCGGAACAGAAATAACCGCTTGCTCTGTATCCGCGGACCCGGCTCCGCCTTATCCGCTGATATTGTGCTGCTTTAATTTGCGCCACAGGGTCGTGGGACTGATGCCGAGCATCACCGACGCTTTGGTTCTGTCCCCGTCGGTTTTTTCGATGACATGGGTAATCAGCCGTTTCTCTTGTTTCTTTAATAAATCGGTTTCATCTGATGTCACGCCCGTGGCCGGGAAGTGAGAGCTCTCGTTGTCGCCATCCGGTGAAATTTGACCGATCTGCAGCAAAACGTCTTTGCTCACTCGATCGATGTCCAGCAGGACGATGAGCCGGTAGATAACCGCCTGAAGTTCACGAATGTTGCCAGGCCAGCTATAGCGATGCAAAAAATCCACCGCGTCGGGGGTGAATGTGATTTGCTTACCTTGCTGATAAAGCAGGTTCTGAATCAACAACATGATATCGCCCGGTCGTTGGCGTAAGGCCGGTAGACTCAACTCAAGAATATTAATTCTATAGTACAGATCCCGCCTGAACTCACCGCTGGCGACGAGCTGGCGCAGATCCTTATTGCTGGCGGTGATCAGGCGAAAATCGGCGGTGATCAACGTATCGCCCCCGAGACGAGAGAATTGCTTCTCTTGTAACACGCGCAGCAGCTTAACCTGTACCGATAACGGCGCTTCGCTGATTTCATCGATAAACACCGTGCCGTTCATCGCCATTTCAAACACCCCCGGTTTTCCGCCCTTACGTGCGCTGGTAAATGCGCCGTCGGCATAGCCAAAGAGTTCGCTTTCCAGAATACCCTCAGGGATGGCCGCGCAGTTAATCGCGATAAAAGGGCTATGGCTTCTGGCGCTATGGTTATGAATACTTTGGGCGAAAAGCTCTTTGCCTGTGCCGGTATCGCCTAAAATATGAATGGGAAGTTCGTGGCGGGCGCACAGTTTAGCTTTTTTTATGACATCGCGTATCGCCGGAGACTGGCCAATAATGTCGTCGAAAGACCAGGTTGTGGAAAAACCGCGGAGCTTACTTTTTTTGCTGATACTATTTTGCCAAAGCGAGCTTTCCTGGCTTAACCCCGTAATAACGGCATAAGATATTTTTGGGTTAGAAAAATGGCGCACGGAAATATGAATCGTTACGCCGTTAATGTCTATAGCCTGCTCTTTGATGTCTAATTCATTAATAATGCTGGCATAAATCTCTTTAAAGGCTTCTTTTTTGAATAGTTTATCTCCGGCTTGACATTGAAATAATTCAACACCGGTGGCATTGATATTTATAATTTCACCAAGCTGATCAATGCACATAATACCTTCACGCGCCTGATTCAAGGCTGAATGGCTCATGATTAGCTTGCTGTTTTCTCGATTAATGTATTTCAATAAACTATGAGATTCATTGATGGCCTGTTCAATGGAAATGTTATCGGTATCACCCATGATTGCATTGAGGTGATATTTTTGCGCCATTTCAGCAACGGTCAGGCCGCCGATTACGGTATGATAATTATTCTCCGAAAGATTCTTTATAACATTTTCAATATCGTGATGGTTGTAAACCTGACAAATTTTAAACTCTTCATTGGTCATGTTTTGGTAATGGCGCAAGGCGCTACAAAATTGCGGGAAGCCAACGGCGGCAATTTTTTGCGATTTGCTGTTGGCTTCTTGTAAGATGCGATAAACGCCATGAAAATCATGGGCGATTTCAACGACAGGGATAGTAATGTTGCTACGCAAGAGTGCGGCGGTACCGCCCCGGCTAATAATTATCTTAGTGCCGGATTGAATCATCTCATGGGCTTTGTCGAGAACATCTGAATAACGAAATTCATAGACGGGGATGTCGAGCTTTCTTTCAATAAGGACATTCATAATTCTTTGGGTTATTGTCCTGGAAACTGAAAAGATAACAATTTCATTATTATTCATGCATTATTCTCGCAGGCATCAGAGTAGGCAAGCCTTAGTATATGATGAGACCGAGGAGAAGCAATGAGGGAAGTCATGTTATGAGTGATTCAGAATAAAAGCCCTACGCCGATGTAGACGTAAGGCTTCATAATTAGCGATTAGAAGCGCAGGCGGCGATAGACGATTTGACCATTACACAGAGTTGCGCAGTTATCAATGTAACGGTCCCCTTCAATTTTAACGCCCTGAGTATCTTCAAAAACAATCTTCTCTTTTCGCAGCTTAACAATGGAAATATCAGCACAAGCACCGGGCGCCAGGGTACCAATTTGTCCCTGCATTTTCATTAAGCGCGCCGGCGTAGCGGTTACCGCGCGAACGATATCGAAGAAGGACATTCCCATGTTGAGATATTTCGACATGACGTGGAGCAGACTGTAGACCTTATCCGTCCGTAAGCTATTTCTCAGGGTGAGATCGGTACTAATGATATCCGGATAGAATCCCTGCTCCATGGCGGTTCTGGCAACGTGAAAATCAAAGTGGGCCACGCCGTTTGAACAGTCGAAGATAACCCCCCGGGTCTGCGCCTCTTTTATCGCCGCATAGACCTCGCCCTGTTCATTAAGAATCGAGTGGCCGGTACCGTGGAAGCAGTGTGCGTAAATATCATCGGCATTAAAATAACGGATCAGTTCATCGGCACAGAGAAGCGAGTCCGTGACGTGAACGCAAATCGTGGTATCCAGTTTACGCGCCAGGGAGACGGTAGAGAGAAGCGGGTCGCTGGCGTACTGTTTCCCTTTGGCGATATCCTGGCTGTAGCGTAGTTTCAAGCCGAGAATATTGTCTCTATTGCCATTTAGGGTTTGGGCTATCTTCTCTTCGTTGTAATTTGCCGGGTTGGTATTTTCCAGATAACCGGTCGGCCCGCCCCCAAGGGTGGAAAGCCCGACGTTGACCACGTTCAAATAGCTTTTGATTTTCACCATGGCAGGATGAATCACGCTGTTGCGAAAAAGCTGATAATTCACCCAGCCGCTGCTGCCGGCATCGACCATGCTGGTGACCCCGTTGGGCAAGCATACGATATCAGGGTTGACGCTGATGGCGGTTCCGCCGTGAAAAACATGACCATGGAAGTCGATTAAACCAGGCAGCACGATACAACCCGCGGCATCAATCACCGTTTCGGCCTGCAAATCGTCAACGGCATTTAAGTCCACGATGCGATTACCGATAACGCCAATATTGCGATTAATATAATCATGGCCTTCGAGATCGGCGACCAGACCGTTTTTAATCAGAATATCCAGTTTCATTTTTTGCTCCTGTTAAATGCCGATAAACTTCCAGTAGGGGATACCGATCAGGAAGAAGATTAATACGTTGACCACCACCATGATGGTGCCCAGCATCCAGAACGTTTTTTGCGGGACATAGCCGCTGGAGAACGTAAATACGCCAGCGCCGTTGCCGTAGTGCGTAAGCAGTGCGCCGTATCCTGCGGAGAAGGCCAGAGAAAGCGCCACGTACATAGGATGCGCCTGGGTCGTCATTCCCAGGGTAAAGAGTACCGGATAGAAAGAGACGACGAACGCGCTATTCGAGACAAAGAAATAGCGGACAGCAAGGCTGATAAAGACCAGGACGGCAATCGCGCTGATTTCATTCAGGTGCGACAGGTCGAGATAGTTTTTGATAACGTCCACCAGAAAGACGTAGAAACCGCCTTTTGATAGGGCAACCGCACATCCATAAAACGCGCCATACCAGACGAAAGTTTGCCAGGCCGATTTTTCACTCACCACGTCATTCCAGCTCAGCACGCCGAAAAGCAGCAGACAGGCGAGAAACGCCAGGCCGACGGGAATAAAGGCGATACCGGTGATGGAACCCGTCATCCAGCCGAGCACGCCCAGAACAAAGAACACGATCAGCAGCTTCTCTTCGCGTTTTACCGGACCCAGTTCACGCAGACCCTTCTCGGCAATTTCATTGACGTTATCGATAACTTTCAGTTCCGGCGCGTAGATTTTATACAGTATCCACGGCGCGAGCAGCAGCACCAGTCCGGCAGGCACCACGGCAGCTTTAAACCAGGTCATCCATTCGAGATTCACTTTCATGATCTCATTGGCCAGCGAGACGGTAATCGAGTTAGTCGCCATCCCCGTCAGAAACAGGCTGGAGGTTCCCATTGAGACGACGTACATCAGGATGGTCAGATAGGCGCCGATTTTCCGGCTACCGTCGTCGGGCTTAGAGCCCAGCGCTTCGGCGATGTTCCTGAAGATGGGATAGGTGATGCCTCCCGAACGGGACATATTTGAACCCGTTGCCGGGGCCAGTACGGTATCCGTTACCATCATCAGATATCCCAGGGTGAGGGTATTTTTACCGTAGCGTTTTAGCAGCAGATAGGCGATACGTTTACCCAGTCCGGTGATAACAAACGCTTTGCAAATAATAAAGGCGCTGATAATAAACCAGACCATAGGGCTGCCAAAACCGGCAAACAGGGGAGCAGGGTCGAGAACCAGAGAGGCAAACCCGAGAATAATCAGCATAATGACCGCATCGGTAAACGGGCGCAAAACCAGCCCGCACAGCATCGCCAGATAGATGCCAACCATATGCCAGGTCGGTGCGGAGACGCCTTCCGGGTGCGGTATTATCCAAAATAAAACGGGGAAAAAGATAATGGGCAAGAGTTTTAAATAAAGCATTTTTATTACCTTTGCTTTAATGCCGCGGCCCTTCAGGGCACCGCGGCCTGATATTATTTAATCAAATTAACGATACATGTCGTCGATAAACTCAACGCCTGTCTCATCCAGTGATTTTTTGACCCAAAGGCGATTCGCGGTGCCGTTTTTGGCGGCCTCTACTTTGCTGGCATCGAATTTTGCATACTCTTTGGCTTTATTCAGTACGGCTTCTGCGTCGCCGAGGGGGATTACAATCACGCCATCCGCATCGCCGACGATCAGGTCGCCCGGACAAACCGCGACGCCGCCAACGGCGATCGGCGTGTTCACCTCTCCCGGACCTTGTTTAAACGGGCCCGCGGGATTGGAGCCGGTGGCGAACAGCGGAAAATCGAGAACCGACAGCGCATCGATATCGCGGATAGGTCCATCCAGCACGATACCGGCGACTTTCTTCATGCAGTGGGCATAGGCCACCATGATCTCGCCCATCAACGCTCGCGAGCGGTCGCCTTCGTTGGAGACCACAATCACATCGTTCTCACCCGCCATATCCAGCGCGGCGTGCAGCATCAGGTTATCGCCCGCGCGAACTTTTACGGTGATGGCGAAGCCCGCCATAATCGGTTTTTTCGGCGAAGAAATACGTTTAATTCCGTTACCCAGTACGGCAATGCGGTTCATGGTGTCAGCGATATTCGCCGCCGGGAGCTGTTCAAATTCTTTAAGGAGATCGACGCTGCAGGCTGGACGTTTTAAAAAAATGCGGTTACCAATAGTCATGTTCTTTCTCCTTAAAAACCCGGGACCGGCCAGGACGGCTTCTTACCGGATAAGACTTCATCAATGCCAATAGCGGAATGGAGCGATGCTCTGTCGGTCGCTTCGATAGTGGCGGCGCCAATGTGCGGGGCAATCACGATATTGCTTAGCGAGAAAATCGGATCGTTGGCATCAAACGGCTCTTTCTTTAAAACATCCACGCCCGCCCCGGCGATAGCGTGGGTGCTCAAGGCGTGATACAGCGCTTTTTCATCGACCAGCTTTCCGCGTGCGGTATTAATGAAGTAGGCGGTGGGCTTCATCATGGAAAACTGTTTCTCACCGACAAAATCAGTGGTTTCCGCGGTTGTTGGGCAGTGCAGAGAAACAAAGTCGCTTTCTTTGAAAATACGGTCAAAATCGTCGGTAAGCTCTACGCCTTCGGGGATCTGCTGCTGAGTTTTATACGGATCGTAGGCGATAACTTTCATATTAAAGCCATGCAGCGCTTTTATTGCCACGCGTGAACCGATATTTCCCACGCCAATCAGGCCCAGCGTTTTACCATCCAGTTCCACTTTTGGCGTGCGCAGTTTTGCCCAGTAATAATCTTCAAGCATCTTTTCCTGTACCAGCTTAAAATTACGCGAGCAGTGCAGCATATAAAATATGGCCAGTTCGGCAACGGACATACTATTAGCAATGGGCGCATTTAATACGACTACGCCATGACGTTTAGCGGACTCCAGATCGACCGTATCGTAACCAGCACCATGTCGTGCAACGACTTTCAGCTTTTTAGCCGCCTCAAATACGCGATCGGACATTTTTGAAAGGCGTACGATAATACCGTCGCAATCCCCAATGTCGCGAATGATATCTTCTTCTTCCATCCCTGAGCCGTTAATCAGCTGATAACCGCGGCTTTCCAGATATTCTCTTCCTTCCGCCATGATTTCCTGCGGGAGTAAAATTTTGTAGGTCATTTAACTATCTCCAGTGTTGATTACGTGGAGGTAATTGCATGGGGTGTGCCATAAATTAATATTGTGCGAATTAAATTTTCAACTACATGATAAATATTCAGTTTTTTTATTTTTGTTTTTGCGGCTGAGTGATGCTCTTCACATATTAAGATAGTGCTGTGGGTTGGGATATTTAATTTTGAAATGGTTGAAATGCAAAATTAAATGAGGCGGCTATTCGCCTCACATTTTCTGTTGTTGATGCAAAGTAAAGGTTTGTTTGTATCCATTGACATTGTTCAGCGGACAACTTAAAACGTCAGGGTGACGTTTTCTCAAGGGGAATTATTGCCAGTGAATAAACTACAGCTGGAGATATTCATGCTTATGGTTCAGGAGGGGAATATTCATTGCGTATCTCAGCGGCTAAGTATTGAACCCTCTTCGATAACAACCAGCATTTGTGCGCTTGAAAATGCGCTGGGTTTCAATCTTATTAAGCGCGGCAGGAATATCAGAAAAGTTATCTTAACGGAAAAAGGGCACGCGTTTTATCGACTTGCCCCAGAGTTACTGAGATTGCTTAATGTGATTGCGGATATTCGGGCAGGAATAAAACAGCCCGGCAAATCTTTCCCGCCGGGCAAGATAATCAGTTCAGCCCAAGGAAATACTGGGCGATTTTGAAGTAGATAATCAGTCCGGTACCATCGATAAGGGTGGCGATAAACGGCGCTGAAACTACCGCCGGGTCGATACCGACGCGTTTGAGCGTCAGGGGGATCACCGACGATACCACCGCGCTCCACAGGGTAATACAAACCAGCGTCAGGCTGACGATCAGGGTGATCTCCATGCCGATGCCCATCATCCAGGCGCGCAGGCAGCCCGCCAGACCGAGCGTAATGGCGATCAGCAGCGAGGTTGAGACCTCTTTACGGATCACGCGCCCCATATCGCGCAGCCGCACTTCCCCGAGCGCCATGGAACGCACGAGGGTGGAGGTGATCTGCGTCCCGCTGTTGCCGCCGGTACCAATCAGCAGCGGAATGAAAAAGGCCAGCGCGATAGCTGACTCCAGCGCCTCTTCAAAATGCTGTAACACGCTGCTGGTGTAGGCTTCGGCGACAAAGAGCAGCAGCAGCCATACCGAACGTTTTTTCCATAGCGCCCACGGGCTGGTTTCCAGATAGGGCTTTTCCAGCGGCAGCGTTGCCCCCTGGCGCTGAGCATCCTCGGTCACGTCATCCTCCAGCAGATGCGCAATCTCTTTTTCCATCAGGCAGCCGACCAGCTCGCCCTTTTCGACCACCGGCACGAGATCGAGCCCGCGCTCGGCCAGTTCGGCGACCACCTGTGGACGCGGGTCGTCAGGCCTGACGCGAAACAGGCAGCTATCCATTAAATAACGAATGGATTGTGCGGCATCGCTCTCCTGCAGCAGCTTTTTTATCGATAAGCTGCCGCGCAGTTTTTTTCCGGCGACGACAAAAACCTGGCCGGGGATCTCATCGCTGGCCAGCTGAGAAACAAACAGCTCGCGGGCTTCATGCACGCTAAGATGTTCCGGCAGGGTGATGAAATCGGTACGCATGTACTGGACGATCGCGTCGCCGTCGAAAGCCGAGGTGGCGTGGTGTGCGGCGCGCAGTTGAATGGAAGACATGGTGTAATTCCCTATAAAAAATCACTCATAGGGGCGAACAAGACAGGATGAGCACAGGCAGATCCCTACGTCCTGGTTTTAGCACTGCACAACGTATCTGTCCGGCATGAACGCCGTCAGAAGTTACCTTGGCAACACCTTGATTCGATGGAAGCCTGTATTTCCCTGAGTGGTCTCTCTCGATACCAACAGGGCGGTAACTTATGTTTATGCAGGAGCCTCGCCATAACGAGATCGTTAAATGAGACGTGATTATTAGCGAAGTGAAATAATTAACCAAACGTATAATTCATGTTGTTTATTAATCGTTGAGAAAAACCGCTACGAGGCGCATGGGCCAACGAGCCAGCATGATAGCGTTAGCTCCGCTCGCGAGTTAAAAAGCCGTTTATCGCCGCGCACAGTTTATGAGTGGGGGGATTCCTTCTCCGTCGGCAGGCACTGCAAATGGCCGTGGCGCACGCCGCGCTGGGCGATAACGTCATCGGCAAAATGCTGAACGTCGCCCATATCGCCTTTCAACACGGCGATTTCGAGACAATCATCGTGGTTGATATGGACGTGAAGGGTGGCGACCGAGAGATCGTGGTGGTGATGCTGGGTGGAGACTAAACGGCTGGCGAGATCGCGTTTCTCATGCTCATAAACATAGGAGAGGACCGCGAAGCCTTGGGTACCTTGCTCCTGAGTGGTTTCCTGGGCCAGCGCGCCGCGCAGAATATCGCGGATGGCTTCGGAGCGATTGTGATAGCCACGGCGCTGGCTGAGGTTATCCAGCATGTCGAGTAAATCGTCATCGAGAGTAATCGTGATACGTTGCATCTGTTTTAAACCTTATTGCGGCGCACGGGAAAGGCAGGAAGTACCGCATTTTGTAACATGCGGCCGGCACTGGAAGAAAACGTTAATTTATCGCCCACGGCCTGTATCTCAACGATTTGCCCCTCATCCATCACCATCACCCGCTGGCAAAAGCGCTCCACCAGACGTAAATCGTGGGTGATAAACAGGCAGGCGGTGCCAAACTGCTGCTGGAGTTTTTTGAGCAGACCAATGACGTCCGCCTGGAGCACCAGGTCGAGGTTAGAAACCGCCTCGTCAAGGATCAGCAGCTTCGGTTCTACCGTCAGCGCGCGCGCAAGGCAGACGCGCTGCAGCTGTCCGCCGCTCAGCTGCGGGGGGCGTTTATCCAGCACGCTATCGTCGAGATCCACCGCTTTGAGCATTGCGCTTGCCCGGGCCAGCTGCTCCGATTTGGTCAGCGACAGCAGATGACGCATGGGTTCGCGCAACATTTCGCGTACCGTTTTACGCGGATTCGCCGCGCTGATGGCGTCCTGGAATACCATCTGAATATCCCGCCGGAACGCCTTTTGCTTAGCGCGATTGAGCCGGGAGAGCGGTTCTCCCCGCCAGCAGACGCTGCCCTCAGTGGGCGATTCCAGGCCGACGAGCAGGCGCGCCAGGGTACTTTTCCCGCAGCCGCTGCGTCCCAGCAGGGCTACGGTTTCGCCGCTTTTCAGCGCCAAAGATACCTCTTTTAGCACCTTTAAATCGGTATATTGATGGGTAATCGCGGATACGCTCAGTAATGTCATCAGGCCAGCTCCAGACCATAGAGGGCGAGATGCGCCGCCACCAGACCGCGGGTGATGCTGTGCTGCGGAGCGCTGAATATTCTTTCCACATCGCCCTGTTCCACGATGCTGCCGCTATCCATCACCGCCACATCGTCCGCCAGCCGCGCCACAACACCCATATCGTGGGTGACCAGCAGCATCCCGGGCCCGCGCTTTTGCATAATGCCTGCCAGCAGATCGAGAATGCGCGCCTGGGCCACCGCGTCCAGATCGGTGGTCGGTTCATCGGCAATGATAAACGGCGCCTCGCATAGCAGCGCCATGGCAATCATCATCCGCTGCAGCATGCCGCCGCTCATCTCGAACGGATAAAGCTTCAGGACGCGCCGCGCCTCCTCCAGCCCAACGGCTTCCAGCACCGCGATAAGCGCGGCGTCGTCTGCGGGTTTACCCAACGCCCGGCAGGTCTCCCGCGCGTGGGCCGCCATGGTGTGCAGCGGATTAAAGGCGCTGCGCGGGTTCTGCATAATGGTGGCGATTTTGCTGCCGCGCAGTTCGCCGGGAGAAACCGTCTGGCCGTCGGCGAGAATTGTTCCCGCCGTTTGCCGCACGCCGGGAGGCAGAATGCCCAGCGCCGCCGCGCAGGTTAGCGATTTTCCGCTGCCGCTGCCGCCAACCAGCGCCAGCACGCGCCCGCGTTTGAGCGTCAATGATACGCCGTGCACCAGCGGACACTCGGCCTGTAAGACGATGTTTTGCAATGTAATTTGTTGCGGCATTAGTGGGCGTGCTCCGCGATAAGATGAGGATCCAGGCGATCGCGGAGCGCGTCGCCCACCATGTTGAAGGCCATGACGGTGATAAACAGCGCCAGTCCCGGCCAGAACATTTGCAGCGGCTGGGTCCAGATATACTGGCGGGCGTCGTTAATCATCACTCCCCACTCGGCGGTGGGCGCGGTGACGCCGAGGCCGAGGAACGACATCCCGGCGACGTGCAGCATCATATGCCCGATATCCAGGGTCGCCAGCACTAGCAGCGACGGAATGACCGCCCCGGCCAGATGGTCGACAAATACCCGTACGTGGCCCGCCCCGGAAAGCCGCGCGGCGAGCACAAATTCGCGCTGGCGCAGGGAGATCGTCAGGCTGCGCACCATCCGCGCATACCATGCCCAGTGCGACAGGGCGATGGCGATAATCACGTTGGTCAGCCCGGTTCCCAGTACTCCTACCATAAAGAAAGAGAGGATTGAGGTCGGGAAGGTCATAAACATATCCGCGACGCGCATGGTGGCCTGATCGACGCGGCCGCCGATAAGCCCGGCGCTGCCGCCGACGATGAGCCCCAGCGCCAGCACCAGCAGCAGGCATGCCATCACCGAGCCAAGCGATACGCGGGTCGCCGCCAGCAGGCGCGAGAAGATATCGCGCCCCAGATGATCGGTGCCGAGCCAGTGCTGTCCGCCAGGCGGCAGCAGGCGCGAAGGCAGATCGATGGCCTGCGGATCGTACGGCAGCCACCACTGGCTGGTGAGCGCAACGATCGCCAGCAGGGCGATGATGAGCAAGGATATGCGGACTGACCCGCGTGAAGAGAAGAAGAAGTTCACGAGCGCGCTCCTTCATGGCGGCGAATGCGTGGGTCCAGCGCGGCGTTCAGCAGGTCAACCATCAGGTTACAAACCACAAAAACGATCACCATCATCAGGGTAAAACACTGAATGACCGGGTAGTCGCGGTTAAAAATCGCCGAGACGGCGTAGCGGCCCACGCCGGGCCAGGCAAAGATATTTTCGATAATCATCGTGCCGCCAATCAGCTCGCCGATGTGCATTCCCACGGCGGTAATCATCGGCAGCGAGGCGTTGCGCAGAATATGGCGACGCTCGGTTTGCTTAGCGTTCAGGCCGCGCAGTCTGGCCCAGGTTACGTGACGCTGTCCGGCGACTTCCAGCATGCTGGCGCGCAGCAGACGGGCGTTGATCGCCAGCGACATAAAGGCAATCGACACCGCAGGCAGAATGATGTGCTGCCAGCCGCCATAGCCCATCGCCGGCAGCCATTGCAGGTAAACCGAAAAGAACATCACCAGCAGGAAAGCCAGCCAGAAGTTGGGCATCGACACGCCGAGAAAGGCGATGATCCGCACAATAAAATCCGGCAGGCGGTCGCGGTGCCGCGCCGCCCAGATGCCGAGCGGCACGGAGGTGAGGAGGATCAGCACCAGCGCGGCCCCCGCCAGCTGCAGCGTGGCGGGCAGGAAGCTCAGCATATCGTCCAGCACCGGGCGCTGGGTGGCGAACGAAACGCCAAAATCCAGCTGCAGCGCCCGCCACAGCCAGCCGCCGTACTGGACGATAAGCGGCCGATCCAGCCCCAGCATCGCGCGGGTCGAAGCCACCATTTCCGGCGTCGGCGGCAGGTTTGACAGGCGCAAATAGTCCAGCGCCGGGTCACCGGTGCCCAGGCGGAGCATTAAAAAGATAATCACCGAGGCGGCGAAGATCATCGGTATCAGCAGCGCAACCCGCCGCAGCGCGTAACGTAACATCAGGGTTTCACCGGCTTAATCTGTTCAAACGGAATCTCAGACGCGATCGGCGCATAGGGGATCGCGCCCAGCTCCGGTCTGGCGACCACCATCATCGAGACGTAGCTGATGGGTAGGTAGACCGCATCGTTGTGCAAACGCGTGAGAATGTCGCGATACAGCGCCTGACGCCGCGTTTTGTCGGTGGTTTCCAGCACCTCGCCAATTTCTTTATCAATAATCGGTTTGTCGGCTAATCCCTGTTGCGCCTGAAAATCGGCGTGCGACGGCACGCGCATCGAACTCATAAAGGCGTGCGGATCGTAGGGTGCGCCCCAGGTACGGTTGAAAATCATGCCGAAGCGACCATCGCGCTGGCGGGCATAAATACTGCTCTCTTCCTCGCCGACCAGCGCCACGTCCACGCCAATCTGGCGCATATCGGCCTGAATGATTTCGGCCATCGATTTGCTCAGCGCGTCGGTGCCGATAAACGACAGTTCAACGTGCAGCGGTTGGCCGTTTTTCTCGCGAATATCTTTTCCCGCAGGCAGTACCCAGCCCGCGTTTTCCAGCAACGCCTTCGCCTGCTGCGGATCGTACCGACGCGGCTTCAGGCCAATATCGGCATAGGGCACGGTAGGAGCGAACAGCGTATCGGCAACCTGCTGAGTGCCGTACAGGGCGTTATCAATCAACGCTTTTTTATTCACCGCAAAGTTCAGCGCTTCGCGCACCGGGAGCTCATTAGTGGGGGCCCTGGCGGAGTTCAACGCCAGCATCACCGTCTCTATCGGCTGGGAAAGCTGGGTACGGTAGGCCGGGTTGTGGCTGAAGCGGGCAAAGGTGTCGAGCGGCAGCAGCCCTTCGTTGCCGTAGAGCAGATCAATATCGCCGGTTTCAAACGCCACCGCGCGGGTGGTCGGGTCCGGGATCACCTTGACGGTGATCTTTTGAATTTGCGGCTTTTCACCCCAGTAGCGGTCATTACGCACCAGCACGTCATACTGATTGAGTTTTGATTCCTTCAGTACCCATGGACCGGTGCCAATCGGCGCTTTAATGCCGCGCAGGGTCTCATTGTCTTTGAACTGCGACGGAGCGATAAAGCGGAAAGGGCGCGGCAGCGACAGCTCCTGTAAGAACGGGTAATAGGCGCTTTTCAGGGTGATTTGCAGATGGCTTTTGTCGAGCGCGTTGACATCGACGATCTGATTGACCAGCTCCAGCCAGGCGTGGCGCTGGCGGTTATCGAGCACCACGCGGAAGTTCTCCACGGCGGCATGAGCGTCAAACGCTTCGCCGTTGGAGAATGTTACATTATCGCGCAGGGTGAAGGTCCAGACTTTGCCATCCTCCGAGTGCGTCCAGCTCGTGGCCAGCCAGGGCTTCACCGAGCCATCCGCCTGATACTTCACCAGCGGTTCATACACCATGCTTTGGGCGTACATCTGATTGGGCGTGTAGAGGTGCGGGTTGAGCGGTCCCACGTTAACCGGCCATGCGGTGGTGATATCATTCGGCGCGGCACGGGCCAGCAAACAAACGCAGGCGAGTAGCGCCAGCAGCGTGGTGCGGATAATAGACAAGGCTTTTTCTCAGCGACAGGAAAGTATGACGATTTTAATGATTCATCATACTTTCGGCGTAAGCTGGATCAATATAGCGCCTGAAAGTATAAGAAAAAGATATAGTTCCTTTGGCTGTATGAGTTTACGAACCCGCCTGCAGCCTGGCTAAACGCAGCGCAAAGCCGGGAAGCATCAGCTTCGGCACATTTCCCGGAGGCGATGCTGCGCATCTGTCCGGGCTACCAGATCCGCAGACGGCGGGGAACCTGTAGAACCTGTAGCCCGGCTAAGCGCAGCGCGAGCCGGGTAAACAAGCCCATCAGGGCGTTCTGAACAGATCCAACAGCGTGGCGACCTGCTCATCAATGGGCGTTAAATCACGCTTCACGATCAGGTGAAGCGGCGTTGCCCGCCGCACGCCGTGTCCTAACGGTAGCGCCTTCAGTACCCCCTCTTGAAGCTGTGGGCGAATCCGCTCTTCCGGCAGCCAGCCGAACCCGACCTGATACAGCACCGCATCGATAGCGGCATCAATAGTGGAGAAGGTCCACGCGTCGCGGGCGGACTGCGGATCGTTGCTGCGGTCGGCGATGCGCACCAGCGGCCAGGGAGTAAGCGCGTTATCGTCCAGCGGCCCTTCAAGGGCGGATAGCGGATGATCGCGATGGGCGACGGCGACAAAATCAATATTCATCAGCCATTCGCCGCGGCCGGTAATATCCTGACGGCGTGTCAGCACCATCACGTCCGCCTCGCTGCGGGCCGGATGCTCTTCCTCAACGTTTTCCAGCACTTCGGTCAGCCTGACCTGGGTTTGCGGGTAGCGCTGCTGAAACTGGCGCAGAATGGCGAATAGCCGCTGGCGTGGGAAAATGCTGTCGACCACCAGATCCAGCCGGGTCCGGGCGCCGTCTCGCAGGGTGGCGGCATGGGTTTCGACGTAAGAGAAGGCCTGCAGTAGCGGCTTAACCTGACCGAGCAGCAGCTCGCCTGCCGGGGTCAGCACCGCGCGGCGGCCCGATGGCGTCAGCAGCGTGACGCCCAGCCGTTCCTGCAATAGCGCGAGATTATAGCTCACCGACGACTGGCTGCGGTGGGTCTCGTCCGCCGCCTTTGCGAAGCTACCCAGCTCGACAACTTTCTCCAGCAGCGCCCATTGTTCCAGCGTAGTCTTGTGCATAATCCATCTAAAAAGTGAATGAGTTTAATCCAAACATAGCGTTATTCATCCATTTTTTAAAGCAGTATGCTTGTTCTCAACAAACAAAGGAGAACAGATTATGAGCACATTCGACAAACATGACCTGAGCGGTTTTATCGGCAAACATCTGGTTTATACCTATGATAATGGCTGGAACTACGAAATTTACGTTAAAAACGGCACCACTTTGGATTATCGTATTCACAGCGGTATCGTCGCGAATCGTTGGGTGAAAGATCAGCAGGCTTACATCGTTCGCGTCGGCGAAAGCATCTACAAAATTTCCTGGACCGAACCGACCGGTACCGACGTGAGCCTGATCGTTAACCTCGGCGATAAACTGTTTCACGGCACCATCTTTTTCCCGCGCTGGGTAATGAATAACCCGGAGAAAACCGTCTGCTTCCAGAACGATCATATTCCGCTGATGGTCTCTTATCGTGAAGCCGGTCCGGCTTATCCGACAGAAGTGATTGATGAGTTTGCTACCATCACTTTTGTGCGCGATTGCGGCGCGGATAATGACGAAGTGATTAATTGCCCGGCTAACGAATTACCTGACAACTTTCCTGCCAACCTGTAATCATTTTGAAATAGTTTCGTGATTCGACTGGATTTTTTATATTTGCTGAACCATGTTTAAAGGCTGTTTATGAGAATCTGGTTGAGCATCCGTTTACTTTTCAGCAATGCGTTCCCGCTATTTCGCCGTCCGGCGGGAACGCTATAGCGCCTTTTTCTGCGATAAATTCCACTCTATCTCAATGATTTTTAACGAAATCATTATGCATATCTAATTAATATTAATTTCTTAATATTATCCTAAGCAAAGCTGACTAAATTTAATAACATCTGAATACAAAATAATGAAATGCGCCCTCGGGCTGATTTCGCTTTCATTTTCATTTTGTTTAGGTCAGCAGGTGCAGGATATTTCTTATCGACCCGGTTTTTCGCGGGTCATTCACAGAACAGGAACATGATGAGCGATTTTTTGCCGTTTTCGCGCCCGTCGATGGGCGACGCAGAGCTGGCTGCGCTGCGTGAAGTTTTGCAATCGGGCTGGATCACCACTGGACCGAAAAATCAGGCGCTGGAAGAGGCGTTCTGCACGTTAACCGGCAACCGTCACGCCATCGCCGTCAGTTCGGCGACCGGCGGCATGCACGTCACGCTGATGGGGCTGGGTATCGGTGCGGGCGATGAAGTGATCACCCCTTCCCAGACCTGGGTCTCCACGCTGAACATGATCTGCCTGCTCGGCGCGACCCCGGTGATGATCGATGTCGATCCCGATAACCTGATGATTACCCCCGAAGCGGTTGAAGCGGCAATCACCCCGCGAACCAAAGCAATTATCCCTGTGCACTACGCTGGCGCACCGGCGGATATTGACGCTATTCGCGCGATTGGCGAGCGTCACGCTATTCCGGTGATTGAAGATGCCGCCCACGCGGCGGGGACGTACTACAAAGGCCGTCACGTCGGCTGGCGCGGTACCGCCATTTTCTCATTCCATGCGATCAAGAATATGACCTGCGCCGAAGGCGGGCTGGTGGTGACCGATGATGACGAGCTGGCCGCGCGCATTCGCAGCCTGAAGTTCCACGGCCTCGGCGTTGACGCTTATGACCGCCAGACTCTGGGCCGCGCCCCGCAGGCAGAGGTGATTTCGCCGGGCTTTAAATACAATCTCGCGGATATCAACGCCGCGCTGGCGCTGGTGCAGCTGGACAAGCTCGCCCACGCCAATCAGCGTCGCGCCGCCATCGCGCAACGCTATCTGCGCGAGCTGGCGGATACGCCCTTCAGGCCGCTGGTGGCACCGTCGTGGGAGCATCAGCACGCCTGGCACCTGTTTATTATCCGCGTTGATGAAGCCACCTGCGGCATCAGCCGCGATGCGCTGATGGAAAGACTGAAGGCCATGGGCATTGGCACCGGCCTGCACTTCCGTGCGGCCCATACGCAAAAGTATTACCGCGAGCGTTTCCCTGAAGTTTCATTACCGCATACGGAATGGAACAGCGCGCGCATTTGTTCCATTCCGTTGTTCCCGGATATGACCGATGACGATGTCACTCGGGTCATTTCCGCACTGCACCAGCTGTCAGGACGTTGATATGTTTAGCTATCCTCCCGTGAAAAAGGTCTCGGTCGTTATTCCTGTGTATAACGAACAGGAGAGCCTGCCGGAGCTTATCCGCCGCACCGACACCGCCTGCGCGACGCTCGGACGGCAATATGAAATTCTGCTGGTCGACGACGGCAGCAGCGATGACTCGGCGCGGATGCTCACCGAAGCCGCCGAGGCCGAAGGCAGCCACGTGGTGGCGGTCCTGTTGAACCGCAACTACGGCCAGCACTCGGCGATTATGGCGGGTTTCAGTCACGTTACCGGCGACCTGATCATTACCCTTGATGCCGACCTGCAAAACCCGCCGGAAGAGATCCCGCGCCTGGTCGAGAAGGCCGACGAGGGCTACGACGTGGTCGGTACCGTGCGCCAGAACCGCCAGGACACCTTCTTCCGTAAAAGCGCCTCGAAGATGATCAACCGCCTGATCCAGCGCACCACCGGTAAAGCGATGGGCGACTATGGCTGCATGCTGCGCGCCTATCGCCGCCATATCATCGACGCGATGCTCAACTGCCATGAGCGCAGTACGTTTATCCCGATTCTGGCGAACACTTTTGCCCGCCGGGCGGTTGAGATCCCGGTGATGCACGCCGAGCGCGAATTCGGCGATTCCAAATACAGCTTTATGCGCCTGATTAACCTGATGTACGACCTGGTGACCTGCCTGACCACCACGCCGCTGCGCCTGCTGAGCCTGTTCGGCAGCGTCATCGCTCTGCTGGGCTTCGCCTTCGGCCTGATGCTGGTTGTGCTGCGTCTGGTGTTTGGTCCCCAGTGGGCGGCGGAAGGGGTGTTCATGCTGTTCGCGGTGCTATTTATGTTTATCGGCGCCCAGTTCGTCGGGATGGGCCTGCTCGGGGAGTATATCGGCCGCATCTATAACGATGTCCGCGCCCGCCCCCGCTACTTTATTCAACGTGTTGTTCGCCAGCCGGAAACGGCATCTCAAGAGGAAGATCGTTCATGAAAGCCGTAGTCTTCGCTTATCACGATATGGGTTGTGCAGGTATTCAGTCTCTGCTGGATGCCGGTTATGACATCGCCGCTATTTTTACCCATCCGGATAACCCTGGCGAAAACCATTTTTTTGGCTCCGTGGCGCGTATTGCCGCTGAGCAAGGCATCCCGGTATGGGCGCCGGAAGATGTGAATCATCCGCTGTGGATCGAACGTATCCGTGAGATTAAACCGGACGTGCTGTTCTCGTTCTACTACCGCAACCTGCTGTGCGATGACATTTTGAATATTGCGCCGCAGGGGGCTTTTAACCTGCATGGTTCACTGTTGCCGAAATACCGCGGCCGCGCGCCGCTGAACTGGGTGCTGGTGAACGGTGAAAGCGAAACTGGCGTAACGCTGCACCGTATGGTTAACCGCGCGGATGCCGGCAATATCGTGGCGCAGAAAAGCGTCGCGATCGGCGCGGATGACGCGGCGCTGGCGCTGCACCGTAAACTCTGCGCCGCAGCGTCGGATCTGCTGGCACAGGCGCTACCCGCCATCCGCGACGGTAAAACCGAAGAGCGCGTCCAGGATGAAAGCCAGGCGACTTACGTCGGTCGCCGTACGCCGGAAGACGGTCGCCTCGACTGGGAACATTCGGCCCAGACGCTGCACAACCTCGTCCGTGCGGTCTCCGATCCGTGGCCGGGCGCGTTCGGCTACGCCGGCGCAAACAAGTTTATCGTCTGGAAATCCCGCGTGCGCCACGATCTGGCCGCCGCCAAAGCAGGGACGGTGCTCTCCGTTGCGCCGCTGGTCGTCGCCTGTCAGGAAGGGGCGTTAGAAATCGTTACCGGGCAGACCGAGCGCGGCGTTTATATGCAGGGTACCCAGCTGGCGCAGGCGCTTGGCCTGGTTGCCGGCGCGGTGCTGAGCAGCAAACCGGTGGTGGCGATTAAGCGCCGTACCCGCGTGCTGATCCTCGGGGTGAACGGCTTTATCGGCAACCACCTGACCGAGCGCCTGCTGCAGGACGACAACTACGAGATTTACGGCCTGGACATTGGCTCCGACGCTATCAGCCGCTTCCTCGACAACCCGCGCTTCCACTTCGTTGAAGGCGATATCAGCATCCACTCCGAGTGGATCGAGTACCACATTAAGAAGTGCGATGTGGTCCTGCCGCTGGTGGCGATTGCCACGCCAATCGAATATACCCGCAACCCGCTGCGCGTATTTGAGCTGGATTTCGAAGAGAACCTGAAGATTATCCGCGACTGCGTGAAATACGATAAGCGCATCATCTTCCCGTCGACCTCGGAAGTGTACGGCATGTGTACCGACAACAACTTTGATGAAGATACCTCCAATCTGGTGGTCGGGCCGATTAACAAACAACGCTGGATCTACTCGGTTTCCAAGCAGCTGCTGGACCGCGTGATCTGGGCCTACGGCGATAAGAACGGCCTGAAGTTTACTCTGTTCCGCCCGTTTAACTGGATGGGGCCGCGCCTCGATAACCTTAATGCCGCGCGCATCGGTAGCTCTCGCGCCATCACCCAACTGATCCTCAACCTGGTCGAAGGTTCGCCGATCAAGCTGATTGAAGGCGGTAAGCAGAAGCGCTGCTTTACCGATATCAGCGACGGTATCGAAGCGTTGTTCCGCATCATTGAGAACAAGGACGGCCGCTGCGACGGGCAGATCATCAACATCGGCAACCCGGATAACGAAGCGAGTATCAAAGAACTGGCGGAAATGCTGTTGGCCTGCTTTGAACGCCATCCGCTGCGCGACCGCTTCCCGCCATTCGCCGGATTCCGCGAAGTGGAAAGCAGCGATTACTACGGTAAAGGCTACCAGGACGTCGAACATCGTAAGCCGAGCATTCGCAACGCGAAGCGCTGCCTGAACTGGGTGCCGACGGTGGAAATGGAAGAGACCGTGGAACATACCCTGGACTTCTTCCTGCGTACGGTTGAACTGACGGACAGCGGCAAATCATGAAACAGGTCGGCTTACGCATAGATGTCGATACCTTTCGCGGTACGCGGGACGGGGTCCCGCGACTGCTGGCTCTGCTGAGCCAGCACGGGATTCAGGCAAGCTTCTTTTTCAGCGTCGGGCCGGACAACATGGGGCGTCATATCTGGCGCCTGGTAAAGCCGAAGTTTCTGTGGAAGATGCTGCGCTCAAAGGCCGCGTCGCTATACGGCTGGGATATCCTGCTGGCCGGCACCGCCTGGCCAGGGCGCAGGATCGGCGCGGGTAATGAAGAAGTTATCCGCGCCGCCGCGCAGGAGCATGAAGTTGGCCTGCACGCCTGGGATCACTATAGCTGGCAGGCGTGGAGCGGCGTCTGGCCGCAGGAAAGGCTGACGCTGGAGGTTGAACGCGGGCTGCTGGAGCTGGAGCGGATTATCGGTCGCCCGGTAACCTGTTCCGCCGTTGCTGGCTGGCGCGCCGATCAGCGGGTGATCAAAGCCAAAGAGGCTTTCGATTTCCTCTATAACAGCGACTGCCGGGGGACCGGGCCTTTTCTGCCGCAGCTGGGGAACGGGGCGCCGGGGACCGTGCAGATCCCGGTGACCTTACCGACCTGGGATGAAGCGGTGGGAAACGCGGTGGATATTGCGGGCTTCAACCGCTATCTGCTGGACTGCATCCACCGCGACGCGGGGACGCCGGTCTATACCATCCATGCTGAAGTGGAAGGCATCGCCTTTGCGGATCAGTTTGATGAACTGCTGACCATGGCCGCACAGGAAGAGATCCAGTTTTGCCCGCTAAGCCAGCTTCTGCCCGCCGACTTTAGCGTGCTGCCGCGAGGGAAGGTGGTTCGTGGTGAACTGGCCGGCCGGGAAGGCTGGCTTGGACGTGAACAATTACTCAATTCGGGTGTTTGATGAAAAGCATTCGCTACGGCGCCTCTCTGGTCGCCCTTTTTGTCCTCTACTATTTACTGCCGCTCAACTTCCGCCTGCTCTGGCAGCCTGATGAAACCCGCTACGCGGAGATCAGCCGCGAAATGTTGGCGACCGGCGACTGGGTAGTGCCGCATTTCCTCGGGCTGCGCTACTTTGAAAAACCGATTGCCGGCTACTGGATCAACAGCATCGGCCAGTGGCTATTCGGCCACAATAATTTTGCCGTCCGCTTTGGGGTGGTGTTTTCCATTACCGTCACCGCGCTGCTGGTCGCCTGGCTGGCATGGCGTCTTTTCCGCGATAAACGCGTCGCGATCCTGTCGCCGGTGATCTTCCTGAGCGCGCTGCTGGTCTACGGTATCGGCACCTACGCGGTGCTCGACCCGATGATCACCATGTGGATGGCGCTGGCGATGTGCAGCTTCTGGGGCGCGGCGCAGGCCCAAAGCCACGGCGGCAAAATTCTCGGCTATGTTTTACTCGGCGTGGCCTGCGGGATGGGGGTGATGACCAAAGGCTTCCTCGCGCTGGCGGTGCCGGTGGTCGGGGTACTGCCGTGGGTGATTGCGCGTAAGCGCTGGCGCGAAGTGCTGACTTACGGCTGGCTGGCGGTGGGCGTCTGCGCGCTGGTGGTGCTGCCGTGGGGGCTCGCCATCGCCAAACGCGAGCCGGACTTCTGGCGCTACTTCTTCTGGGTGGAGCATATCCAGCGTTTCGCGGAAAAAGATGCCCAGCATAAAGCGCCGTTCTGGTACTACATTCCGTTCCTGATTGCCGGCAGCCTGCCGTGGCTGGCGCTGCTGCCGGGGGCGCTCAAGCGCGGCTGGACCGAACGCGATGAGTCGCGCGGCGCGCTCTATTTGCTCGGATGGGTGGCGATGCCGTTCCTGTTCTTCAGCATTGCTAAGGGTAAACTGCCAACCTATATCCTGCCCTGTTTTGCTCCCCTGTCGATTCTGATGGCGCGCTACGCGCTGGACGCCGCGAAGGCGGGGGCGAAGGCGCTGAAAATTAACGGCGCGATCAACCTGGCCTTTGGCCTGATTGGCCTGGTCGCCGTGCTGGTGGTTTCGCCGTGGGGCTTTATGCACAAGCCGGTATGGAGCCATATTGAGCTCTATAAATGCCTGCTGGCTGCGCTGATATTTGGCTGCTGGGCGCTGATGGGCTGGCTGGCGATGAAGGACAACGGCCGCCGCTGGACCCTCGCCTCCTGCTGCCCGCTCGGGCTGGCGCTGCTGGTGGGCTTCGCTATCCCGGATCGGGTGATCGACAGCAAGCAGCCGCAGTTCCTGGTGGATATCGTCAGCGAATCGCTGACCCCGAGCCGCTACGTGTTGACCAATAACGTCGGTATCGCCGGCGGGCTGTCGTGGGAGCTCAAGCGCAGCGATATCATTCTGTTCGACAAGCAGGGCGAGCTGAAGTACGGTCTCTCCTGGCCGGACGCGCAGCGCCAGTTTGTCGATCAGGCGCATTTTGCTGACTGGCTGGCGACACACCGCCAGCAGGGCCCCGTCTCGCTGGTTCTGCTGATGGACAAAGGAGAAAGTATGGCTGATTTAGCGCTACCGAAACCAGATAGCTCCTACGAGCTAGGGCGCGTGGTGTTTATCCAGTATCTGCCGCAATGAGCGTGTGGATCTGTCTGGTTTTCGCCAGCCTGCTGAGCTGCGCTGGACAGCTGTGCCAGAAACAGGCCACCCGCCCATCCAAATCCGGGCGGCGCGGGCGCCATATCCTCGGCTGGCTGGGTTTAGCGCTGCTCGCTCTGGGCTGCAGTATGCTGCTGTGGCTTAGCGTGCTGCAGTCGATCCCGGTCAGTATCGCCTACCCTATGCTAAGCCTGAACTTTGTCTGGGTGACCCTGGCGGCGTGGGGGATCTGGCGCGAGCCGGTCGCGCGTCGCCACTGGATTGGCGTGGGGCTCATCGTCGTCGGGATCGTTATTCTGGGGAGCCGTATCTGATGGGCTTAATCTGGGCGTTATTCAGCGTCGGCCTGGCGAGCGGCGCGCAGCTGCTGCTGCGCAGCGCGATGGTCGAGCTCCCGCCGTTGACGGAGATATTCACCTTCCTCAACCATCTGCTGCATCTGCGGGCGGGCACGTTTGGCCTGGCGTTTGGGCTTATGGGTTACCTGCTGTCGATGGTCTGCTGGTACTTCGCCCTGCATCGACTGCCGCTGGCGAAAGCCTACGCGCTGCTGAGCCTGAGCTACATCCTGGTATGGGCCGCCGCCATCTGGCTCCCCGGCTGGCATGAGCCTTTCCACTGGCAATCGCTGCTGGGCGTGCTGCTGATTGTCGCCGGGGTGCTGACGATCTTCTGGCCGGTGAAGCGGCAGGGCTAGCCCGGTAGCCTGCTTTTGGGGCGACCGGGCCCGAGCAGGATGGCTAACTTACTGCCGCCCCTGGTGGTCTCCATCCATATTTTACACACGCTGGTTAACGGTACCGACAGCAGCATTCCCACCGGGCCAAGCAGCCATCCCCAAACCAGCAATGAGAGGAAAACCACCAGCGTAGACATGCCCAGCCGGTGGCCCATCATGCGGGGTTCGAGAATATTGCCGATAATCATGTGCACGACTAAAAAGAGCGCGCCGACCAGCAGACACTCATAATACCCGTTAAAAAGTAACGCCTGGATCATCGGCGGGACGGCGGAAATCACCGAGCCAATGTTAGGCACATAGTTCAGCAGAAAAGCCAGCACGCCCCACATCAGCGCAAACTGTACCCCCATCAGCATCAGTCCTAACCAGACAATCACCCCTGTCCACAGGCTGAGCAGCGTTTTCAGCGCCAGATAATGCGAAACGCCTTTTAACGCCCGGTGAAGACCGGCGATGTGGATTTGCGGGTTGTTGAGGGCAAAACGGAGCTTATAGGGCACATGACGGACTTCAAAAAGCATAAATACTACCGTCATCACCAGCAGAACGACGCTGGCCATAGCGCCGGACAGCCCGGTCATCAGGGTGGTCGTGAACGTCATCAGCTTGTCAGAGTCTATGCGTTGTAGCATACGCTCCGGGGACATGTGAATATGCAAAAACGGCAGCGCCTCCTGCAATCGCAGGACTTTTGCCGTCAGCTCTTTATTATATTTTGGCATCATGGCGACAAATTCGTTAACCGACGCGGCCAGTACGCCAATTAACGCGGTGAGCACGATCAGCATCACCACCACCACGATAGTAATGGCTGCCGGGCGACGCACGCCGCGGCGAATAAACCAGGTGACCAGAGGGTTGAGGACAATGGCGAAGAACAGCGCCAGTAATAACTGCACGATGATATCTGCCGCGGCGTGAATACCGGCGAGGATAACCACCAGTGACGCCAGTTTGAGCAGAATATGCATGCCCGTTTTATCGGGCTGAGGGGTTGTCATTCACTCTTCCTTTCTATGATTTTCATTAAGAGCCCACTCCATTAGGGCTATTTTACTTGCCATTTTGAACACGGGCAGTGCTCGACAAAATACGAAAGTATTTTGAACGCCCTTCAGGGCGGCCCGGAGGGCGAGCGTAGCGAGTCAATCCTCACGTACTCCGTGTACGCTCCGGTTTCTGTGCGCTGTCCGTGTTCAAACTGCCTGCGACAATAACGCCTGGTGGGATAGACTCTAAGTGTAGCGGCTGGCTTGCTGCCAGGAATCCTAATCTGGCTGCTGATTTATAACGTGTGGCGTGGTAGAAATGAAACACAGTTGTAAAAATCTGGTGGAACCCGATGCCCGAAACCGTCGCTGAACCGGCGCTCAATGGATTGCGCCTCAATCTGCGGATTGTCTCTGTCGTGATGTTTAACTTTGCCAGCTATCTGACCATTGGCCTGCCGCTGGCGGTATTGCCCGGCTACGTTCATGATGTGATGGGGTTTAGTGCCTTTTGGGCCGGGCTGGTGATTAGCCTCCAGTACTTCGCTACGCTGCTCAGCCGCCCGCACGCCGGGCGTTACGCCGACCAGCTGGGGCCAAAAAAGATCGTCATTTTCGGCCTGTGCGGCTGCTTTTTGAGCGGACTCGGCTATCTGCTGGCGGCGCTCTTCGGCGGTTTGCCCGTGGTTAGCCTGGCGCTGCTGTGCCTTGGGCGCATAATTCTCGGCATCGGGCAGAGCTTCGCGGGAACCGGCTCCACGCTGTGGGGCGTCGGGGTAGTCGGTTCGCTGCATATCGGGCGGGTTATCTCCTGGAACGGCATTGTCACTTACGGGGCGATGGCGATGGGTGCGCCGCTCGGCGTGCTCTGTTACTCGCTGATGGGCCTGCACGGGCTGGCGTTGACTATTATGGCGGTCGCGCTGGTGGCGGTGCTGTGCGCGTTGCCGCGGGCAGCGGTGAAAGCGGGCAGGGGTAAAGCGATGTCGTTTCGCGCGGTGCTGGGGCGCGTCTGGCTCTACGGCATGGCGCTGGCCCTGGCTTCGGCGGGTTTTGGCGTTATCGCCACCTTTATCACCCTGTTTTATGATGCTAAAGGCTGGGACGGTGCCGCCTTCGCCCTGACGCTGTTTAGCTGCGCCTTTGTCGGCACCCGGCTGTTGTTCCCCAACGGAATTAACCGCCTCGGCGGGCTGAACGTGGCGATGATCTGTTTTGTCGTCGAGATTATTGGGCTGCTGTTAGTAGGCCTGGCGGAGACGCCGCTGCTGGCGAAAGTCGGCACCTTCTTTGCCGGAGCCGGTTTTTCGCTGGTGTTCCCGGCGCTTGGCGTGGTGGCGGTGAAGGCCGTGCCGCAGCAGAACCAGGGGGCGGCGCTGGCAACCTATACGGTATTTATGGATCTCTCGCTGGGGATCACCGGTCCGCTTGCCGGGCTGCTGATGGCGTGGGCGGGCATTTCATCGATCTATCTGGCGGCGGCGGGGCTGGTCGCGGCGGCGCTGCTGCTGGGATGGCGGTTAAAAAAACGGCCCCCGGTCGCTGAACCGGAGGCCGCGGCGTCAGGCCAGTAGTTACTGGATGACGAGGGTGTTGATAATGTTTTCCGCTTCGGTCTGCGCCTGCTGCTGATTATCCGCTGGCAGCGTGATCTGTAGCGTCAGCAGTTTGTCATCAACCTTACCGAGCAGGACGGAAGACCAGGCGGTCTGGCCCTTGGCGGAGATGATGCTGTCCAGCTGTTGCAGGGTGTGGCCTTTGATCTCAATGGATTTATTGCTCACCACCTGCAGCTGCGGGTCGCGGCTGCGCTGCTGCTCTTCCAGACGCTGGCTCATGACGGCCAGATCTTCATTGGTGCTGTCGCCAACAATCACGATCACCGCTTTCTGGCCGGTAGCGTCAGAATAGACGTGCATATTGTTGGCCTGGGTGCCCAGCTTGCCGCTCTGGTCGGTCATACCGGCTGGCAGGGAGAAGCTCAGTTTGCCATCCAGCAGACTAATAGGTTGCCCGCTGGCGTTGCTTTCCGCAGCCGCCCCGGCAGTCGGCGTTTTTGTATCGCTGTTATCACAGGCCGCAAGACCCACAACCAGCAGGCCAATACCGACATATTTAACCAAATTGCGCATTGACATCTTCCTTTCGATAAACGGCCACTAACGGCTCATTCGCTTATCTTATCACATCGTTTCACGAGTACTCTTAACCTGGCTGCAATGCGGATAAATCAGATTTATCTGCCAGCTTTTTCAGCAGCATATTCAACAACATGCCGTACATCGGCAGGAAGAATACGATGCTAATCAGCACCTTGAAGCAGTAGTCGACGATGGCGATTTCACCCCAGTGCGCCGCCATAAACGGATCCGGGCTGCGCCAGAAGGCGATAAAGAAGAAGGCCAGCGTATCGCTGACGTTACCGAAAAGAGTGGATGCCGTGGGCGCTAGCCACCAGCGGCGGTTCTGACGCAAGCGGTTGAAGACGTGGACGTCGAGGATCTGCCCCAGCGCGTAGGCCATAAAGCTGGCGGCGGCGATACGGGCGACAAACAGATTAAAGCTGGTTAATGCGGCAAAGCCCTGCCACTCGCCCATATAGAACAGCGCGGAAACCCCGTAGGAGATGAGCAGCGCCGGAATCATCACCGCGAGGATAATGCGTCGCGCCAGCGGAGCGCCGAAAATCCGCGCCGTCAGGTCGGTGGCGAGGAAAATAAACGGAAAGCTGAACGCGCCCCAGGTGGTATGAAAACCAAAGATGGAGATCGGCAGCTGCACCAGATAGTTACTGGAAGTGATGACCAGCAGATGGAAAAGCGATAGCCAGATCAGCGCTTTTTTACGCTGTACGGTAGTAAACGGACTCATATTGTGACCTTTTTATGCCCGTTATTCTTCAAGCTGCAGATGCGTTAACTTTCCTCGCTCATCCCAGTCACTTACTGATGTAAGCTGCTGGAAATTCGCTGCGTCGTCGCCTTTCTGCAACTCGAATGATTTAGGGCCAGAGAGTTGGGGTGAGGGAACCCAATAAAAACGGCTGCATGATACTGCGTTGCGAGCGTATTGCAATGGTTGTTTTTCGCGCAAACGTTAACCTGGCTTGCGTACTGGCGAACTGGGGGTAAACTAGGGCCGTTTTGTTAATGTGAGATGAAAATGAGCGAACTATTCTCCAGCCCTGATCATACGCTTGATGCGCAGGGGCTTCGTTGCCCGGAACCGGTGATGATGGTGCGTAAGACTGTGCGTACCATGCCGGTGGGCGAGACGCTGCTAATCGTGGCCGACGATCCGGCGACGACCCGCGATATTCCCGGTTTCTGCCGCTTTATGGAGCATGAACTGCTGGCGCAGGAAACCGAGGCGCTGCCGTACCGCTATTTGATCCGTAAAAGCCACTGATCCGCTTCAGGTTTCCCCGGATTGCGGCTGGCGCCTGATCCGGGCTACAACAAACCAGACCGCACTAACCTGTAGCCCGGGCCAGGCGCGTCAAGCGCCGTCCCGGGACTCGCCCTTACTTCTTACGTAACAGCCGCAGCGCGTTAGCGGTGACCAGCACCGTCGCCCCGGTATCCGCCAGCACCGCCAGCCACAGGCCGGTCAGTCCAAGCAGGGTGGTGACGAGGAAAATCCCCTTCAGACCCAGCGCGATAGCGATGTTCTGCCGGATATTGGCGTGGGTGGCGCGCGCTAGCGAAATCATTTGCGCCAGCCCGGTCAGGCGGTTATGGGTCAATGCCGCATCAGCGGTCTCCAGGGCGACGTCGGTGCCGCTGCCCATGGCGATGCCAATCGTCGCCGCTTTCATCGCCGGCGCATCGTTGATTCCGTCGCCGACCATGGCCAGCGGCGACTCGGCGTTGAGCGCGATCACCGCCTGTACTTTATCCGCAGGCAGCAGCCCGGCGCGGAACGCCAGCCCCAGTTCGCTGGCGATGGCCGCCGCCGCGCGCGGATTGTCGCCGGTCAGTATGACTCCCTGAACGCCTAACTGATGGAGCTCATCCACCGCCTGGCGGGCATCGTCGCGCAGCGTATCGCGCAGCGCCAGAATCCCCAGCAGCGTCTCATCGCGCATCACCAGCACCACGGTTTGTCCGGCGCTCTCCAACTGTTGAATACGTTCATCGTACTGCGGATCGTTATTTTTCCCGGCGGCGCAAATCAGCACCTGACGACCTTCGACCTGCGCCTCAATGCCGGAGCCGGCCAGCGCGCGCTGGCCGCTGGCCAGCGGAATCACCAACTGACGCTGCTCCGCCTCACGTACGACGGCCTGGGCTAACGGGTGGCTGGAGCCTTGCTCCACGGCGGCCGCCAGCGCCAGCAGATCGTTTTCGCCAATGTTCGCGGTCGCCATCACGGCGGTGACGCGCGGCTGGCCTATAGTCAAGGTGCCGGTTTTATCAAACGCCACCTGGCGCACGCGGCCCAGTTGCTCCAGCGCCGCGCCGCCTTTAATCAGCGCGCCGCGACGCGCCGCCACCGCCAGCCCTGAGGTAATCGCCGCCGGGGTGGAGATCACCAGCGCGCACGGACAGCCAATCAGCAGCAGCGTTAAACCTTTATAGATCCACGGCAGCCATGCGCCAGCAAACAGCAGCGGCGGAACAAGGGCTACCAGCAGCGCGACGACCATAATCGCCGGGGTATAGATGCGGCTGAAGCGATCGATAAAGCGCTCAATCGGCGCGCGGCGCTCCTCCGCTTCTTCAATCAGCTTAAGAATGCGATCGATGGCGCTGTCGCCCGGTTCGGAGAGCACCGTCAGCTGTACCAGACGATCGACGCTGGTGGCGCCGGCCGCTACGCGTTCCCCGGCGTTACGCTCCACCGGTACGGATTCACCGGTTAGCGCGCTCTCATCGAAGCTGGCGAAGGGCGAGAGCAACTGGCCATCGGCGGGCAGACGGCCCCCGGCGGCCACTTCAATCACGTCGCCGGGGCGCAGGTCGCGCTGGGCTACGGTTTCGCGTACGCCGTCTCGCACGCGGATTGCCGTGTCGGGTTTCAGCGCCATCAACGCGCTGACGCCTTGACGCGCGCGGCTGGCGGCCCAACCCTCAAGGCGTTCGCCGATTAAGAACAGCAGTAGCACCATCGCCGCTTCGGCGGTGGCGCCGATAAACAGCGCACCGATGGCGGCGACGCTCATCAGGGTTTCGATGGCGAACCAGCTTCCGCTTTTGATCAGGCGTATTGCTTGCCGGGCGACCGGCCATAGGCCGACAAGGGTGGTTGCGATGAAGGCGATTTCGCCCAGAGGAGGGTTAAACTGCTCCAGCCCCCAGCTGAGGGCCATCATTGCGACCAGGGTGATGAGCGGCAGATTCTCGCGCAGCCACGAGGTGGAGTCCTCTGTCCGGGGCGCGTTTTCATCCCGCAGCTGATAGCCCGCGGCGCGCACGGCGCTTTCGATCTGCGGACCAACGTCGCCCTCGGCGTTGACCAGCAGCTTTTCGGTGGCGAACAGCACCTGAACCTGGCTTACTCCCGGCACCTGGCGAACGGCGGTTTCAACCTTGCGGGCGCAGGCCGCGCAATCCATGCCTTCTACCAGCCAGCTAAAGCGAGCGTGACTGAACGCGTCGTTTTCAGCGGCGGTTTCGCTGCTGCAGGCGTGGTCCGCGCAGCAGCTTTCCGCAGGCTGTGCGGCAGGGGTAAATTTTAACGATGAGAATTGTGGGACTTTTTTATCCTGCGATTCTGGAGCCGACATAGGACCCTCCGGGTAATGATAATTTTCTCATTACCCGCAGGATACACTCTGGAGTCGACTCCAGAGTCAAGCGCTTAATTACAAATAGAGTGCGCGGACGATCAGGAAGTGCCCGGCGAAGTAAAACGCCGAGGAGATCGCGTTGTCAGCGCGGAAGCGGCGGCGATAATGGCTGATGAGCCAGACCGCGTTGCCGAGCAGCAGGAACGCGGCGCCAACGAAACCGGACAGCGCGGTGTCCGTCGGGCGAGCGAACCACAGCTCGCCAGCCAGCCAGACCATCACCAGCGTCATCGCGATAAAGGTAAACACCGGCATTCGCATCTCTTCCAGGCGCGTCCAGATGATGGCCAGCAGCAGCGCGCCGAGGATCAGCAGCACCAGCGGCAGCGGCCAGAAGAACGATAGCGTCAGCTGGCTGGCAAACCAGATGGTGTAGAGCAGATGGGAGAGAAAGAACGCCCCCACGGCGTACATCACCCGCTGCCGGGGCAGTAGGGTCAAGGCGTCGCCGACCAGCGAAGCGCAAAGCCCGGCCAGCACCAGATAGCTGATGGCGTTAAACATCGGCGCTTGCCAGGCCAGTAACAGAAGCAGGATCAGCGTGACGGGTTTAAATACCCAGCGACGCCAGGCTGGCCCACGATAGGACGCATCGACGTAAAGCCATGCGGAGAAACAGACAGCAATAAATGACCAAAGCATAGTAAGTCCCTGTATCTGTTATCATTAAGTAAGTGATTGTACTTACAGTACTGAATCTCAGTGTAGTGGTTTGCAGAGGAAGATGACAATGATAATCAAGCCACAGTATGCTTATTCCTGATAATTCCTGGGGGCAAGGTGAATGAGTAAGGTTCCGCTGTTTTTTATGGTTGCCGTTGCCATCATTGCGGTTGCCGCGTCGTATCGCTATGCGCAGCAGCGCCGCGAAAAAATGGAGAATGACGCCGCGCCGCTGTTGCAAAAACGGGTGGTGGTGAGCAATAAGCGGGAGAAGGTGATTAACGATCGCCGTTCGCGCCAGCAGACGGTGACGCCTGCCGGCAGCGAGATGCGTTATGAAGCCAGCTTCAGGCCGGAAAGCGGCGGAATGGAAATGGTTTTTCGTCTGCAGGCGCCGCAGTATCATGCGTTAAGCGTCGGCGATAAAGGCGTCCTGAGCTATAAAGGTTCGCGGTTTATGGGCTTTGCGCCAGATCCCTGAACCTTTTCCCGGCGTTACTTCTTCTTCAGGGTCGCCTTGAGTTTTTTCTGCCAGGCGACCAGTTCGAACACGCCGAAGATGAAAATACGGACCTGTTCGAAACGCCCCAGCGGCGGCATCTCTTTCGTCTGCGTCGCCTTGAGCAGCGTCAGCTGCAGGCCGTGCATCAGAATCATAAAGATTAGCGCCACGTTAACGAAGATATTCAGTGGCTTTGGGAACGGTTGAAACAGATTCAGCAATAAAAACGCCCACACGCACAGCATCAGCAAGCGGCCAAAATTAATCAGCATGGTTTTCTCCTTGGGCCTCACGTTGATAGAGACGGTAGGCGACCTGTCCGGCCACTTTTTCACGATAGACGTGCCAGTTCTCCGGCACCGGCGGTAAGCCGTTTTCGACTTCACTCTCGATGTAGATGAGCGCTTCATCGCTAAGCCAGCCGTTGTTTTCCAGCAGTTTCAGCGTCTCTTCAAGCAGCCCCTTACGAAACGGGGGATCGACAAACACAATATTGTGCGGTGCGCCCGCCTGAGCGAGAAACGCTAAAGTATTGGTGTTCACGACCTTAGCGTTGCTGGCTTTGAGGGTCGCCAGGTTTTTTTGCAGCTGCTGCGCGACGCCGCGCTCCATTTCCAGCAGCGTGGCGTTGGCCGCATAGCGGGAGAGGGCTTCAAGGCCCAGCGCGCCGCTGCCGGCGAAGCAGTCGAGGCAGTTAGCGTCAACGATCGACGGCGCCAGCCAGTTAAATAGCGTTTCGCGTACCCGGTCGGTGGTCGGGCGCAGACCCGGGCTCTCCGGCACCGGTAATTTACGGCCCCGCCATTGCCCGCCGATAATACGGATCTGGCCGCTGCCTGCGTGGTTTGGTTTCTTCATCTCTTTGCTCAAGTCTCAACTTCCGGGCTGCTATTCTAACGATCGGCAGCGGTTGACGAAACCTTAATCCGGGGGCGGTGATGCGAGTTAAGTTAAGTGGTAGACTATCCGACTAATTTCATCATTTTTCAGCTTCCGCTGCCAACAGGCCGAAGCTGTGCCATGAATTAACAGCGAGGAGTGTAGTCGCAAATGGCGAAAGACAAAAAACGTGGCTTCTTTTCCTGGCTGGGCTTTGGCCAAAAAGAACAGGCGCAGGAAAGCGAAACAGAACAAAAAGTAGAAGCCCAGCAAGAGGTTGCAGAACCGTCTGCGGAAAGTGAAGCGCCTGTCGCTGCGCCGGAAACGGTCGACGCGCCTGCGACGGAGAAACCGGACGCCGAAGCCTTTGCCGCCGAGGTGGTTGAGGTGACCGAGCAGGTCGTGGAGAGCGAACAACCGCAGGCGGTTGTCGAATCCCCGGTCGTTGAAGCAGTTGCGGAGCAGCCTGCGGTTGAAGAAATTGTCGCTGAGCCGCTGATTGAAGAGGTCATTGCCGAGCCGGTAGCGGCTGAAGCCGTCGCTGAACAGACGCCGGAAGCGGTCATTACCGAACCGGAAACAGCAGTTATTGAAGAAACCGCCGTTGACCAGCCGGAACCAGACGAAACGGCAGAAGAGGCTGAGGCCGATATCACCGATGAAGAGCTGGAAGCGCAGGCTATGGCGGCGGCCGATGCGGCAGAAAACGCTAAGGAAGTGGTGCCGGACGAAACCGTCGTGACGCCGTTAGAGCAGGAAAAACCGACCAAAGAAGGTTTCTTCGCCCGCCTCAAACGCAGCCTGGTAAAAACCAAACAAAACCTCGGTTCCGGATTTATCAGTCTGTTCCGCGGTAAGAAAATCGACGATGATCTGTTTGAAGAGCTGGAAGAGCAGCTGCTGATTGCCGACGTCGGCGTGGAAACCACGCGTAAGATCATCACTAATCTGACCAACGACGCCAGCCGTAAGCAGCTGCGCGACGCCGAGGCGCTGTACGGTCTGCTGAAAGAAGAGATGGGCGATATTCTGGCGAAAGTGGATGAGCCGCTGAACGTTGAAGGCAAAACGCCGTTTGTGATTCTGATGGTCGGCGTCAACGGCGTCGGTAAAACCACCACCATCGGTAAGCTGGCGCGTCAGTTCGAGCAGCAGGGCAAGTCGGTGATGCTGGCGGCGGGCGATACTTTCCGCGCGGCGGCGGTAGAGCAGCTTCAGGTTTGGGGGCAGCGTAACCATATTCCGGTGATTGCCCAGCATACCGGCGCGGACTCGGCATCGGTCATTTTCGATGCCATCCAGGCGGCGAAGGCGCGCAATATTGACGTCCTGATTGCCGATACTGCGGGCCGTCTGCAGAATAAATCGCACCTGATGGAAGAACTGAAGAAGATTGTCCGCGTCATGAAAAAACTCGATGTCGATGCGCCGCATGAAGTTATGCTGACCATTGACGCCAGCACCGGGCAGAACGCGATTAGCCAGGCCAAACTGTTCCACGAAGCGGTTGGACTGACCGGTATCACCTTGACTAAGCTGGATGGTACCGCCAAGGGCGGGGTTATCTTCTCGGTTGCCGATCAGTTCGGTATTCCGATTCGCTACATCGGTGTTGGCGAACGTATTGAAGATCTGCGTCCGTTTAATGCGGGCGACTTTATTGAGGCACTTTTTGCCCGAGAGGATTAAAAATGATTCGCTTTGAACAAGTCAGCAAAGCCTATCTCGGTGGGAGACAAGCGCTGCAGGGGGTGACTTTCCACCTGCAGGCGGGCGAGATGGCGTTTCTGACCGGCCATTCCGGCGCGGGGAAAAGTACCCTGCTGAAGCTTATCTGCGGTATCGAACGGCCCAGCGCCGGCAAAATCCTCTTCGGCGGCCATGATATCAGCCGCCTGAAGAGCCGCGAGGTGCCGTTTTTGCGCCGTCAGATTGGCATGATTTTCCAGGACCATCATCTGCTGATGGACCGTACCGTTTACGATAATGTGGCGATCCCGCTGATTATCGCCGGCGCCAGTGGCGATGATATCCGTCGTCGCGTCTCGGCGGCGCTGGATAAAGTCGGGCTGCTGGACAAAGCGAAAAACCTGCCGATTCAGCTTTCAGGCGGTGAACAACAGCGCGTGGGCATCGCCCGCGCGGTGGTCAATAAACCCGCGGTCCTGCTGGCGGATGAACCGACCGGTAACCTCGATGAGGCGCTGTCGGAAGGGATCTTACGTCTGTTTGAAGAGTTTAACCGCGTTGGGGTGACGGTGCTGATGGCGACGCATGACCTGGGGCTTATATCCAGTCGTCCGTACCGCGTCCTGTCCCTCAGCGAGGGGCATATGCATGGAGGCCACATCGGTGAATAAGCGCGAGGCAATGAACCACATTCGCCGATTCGGCAATCGATTCGACCGTTTCCGCAATGCGGGCGGGGCGGGTGGTAGCGGCGGACGCAATGGGTCGAAGCGGCCAAAAGCCGCGCCGAATCCGGCTTCCCGTAAGAGCAACGTATTCAATGAGCAGGTGCGCTACGCCTGGCACGGCGCGGTACAGGATCTGAAAAGTACGCCGCTGGCGACGTTCCTGACGGTGATGGTGATCGCCATTTCGTTGACCCTGCCGAGCGTGTGCTACATGGTCTACAAAAACGTCAGCACCGCAGCGTCGCAGTATTACCCCACGCCGCAAATCACCGTTTATCTGGAAAAAACGCTGGATGACGATGCGGCTGCCCGGGTAGTCGGCCAGCTGCAGGCGGAGCAGGGCGTCGAGAAGGTTAACTATCTGTCGCGCGATGAAGCCCTTGGCGAATTCCGCAACTGGTCTGGCTTTGGCGGCGCGCTGGATATGCTGGAAGAGAACCCGCTGCCGGCGGTAGCGATCGTGGTGCCGAAGATTGATTTCCAGAGCGTTGAGGCGCTGAACACGCTGCGCGACCGCGTGAGCCACGTTCAGGGCGTTGATGAAGTGCGTATGGATGACAGCTGGTTTGCGCGCCTCTCGTCGCTCACCGGGCTGGTCGGACGCGTGTCGGCGATGATCGGCGTACTGATGGTGGCGGCGGTCTTCCTGGTGATCGGCAACAGCGTACGTCTGAGCATCTTCGCCCGTCGCGATACCATTAACGTGCAGAAACTGATTGGCGCGACCGACGGCTTCATTCTGCGTCCGTTCCTTTACGGCGGAGCGCTGCTGGGGTTCTCCGGCGCGTTTCTGTCGCTGATCTTGTCGGAAATTATGGTCATGCGCCTGTCGTCGGCGGTTACCGAAGTGGCGAAAGTCTTCGGCACGCAGTTTGAACTCAGCGGCTTAGGCTTTGACGAGTGCCTGCTGATGCTGATTGTTTGCTCGATGATTGGCTGGGTCGCCGCCTGGCTGGCAACCGTTCAACATTTACGTCACTTTACTCCCGAGTAGTAAAAATCTGGTATAATCTTTCCCTGCACTGAATATCTCTCTGCAGGGAAAGAGTCCCTGTCGACGCTTCCCTAAACTTCATGACCATGTCACATTTTGTGCGTAATCTATTCACATCATTGCATGGAACTTGTGGATAAAATCACTGTCTGATACTAATGTGAGTGATATTCTCGTTGCTCATCAATGCTGGCATGTTTGTTGCTCCGTTGTGAGGACAGAATGATGCCAGAAGATATCGATTGAGAGGATTTGAATGACCAAAGATATGCAAACTTTAGCCTTAGCCCCCGTTGGTAACCTGGAATCGTACATCCGGGCTGCTAACACTTGGCCGATGTTATCGGCTGATGAAGAGCGGGAGCTTGCTGAAAAGCTGCATTACCAGGGCGATCTGGAAGCAGCGAAAAAGCTGATCCTGTCTCACCTGCGCTTTGTTGTTCATATTGCTCGTAACTACTCGGGCTATGGCCTGCCGCAGGCAGATCTGATTCAGGAAGGCAACATTGGCCTGATGAAAGCCGTGCGCCGTTTTAACCCGGAAGTGGGCGTGCGTCTGGTTTCCTTCGCCGTGCACTGGATCAAAGCGGAAATTCATGAATACGTGCTGCGTAACTGGCGTATCGTGAAGGTCGCGACCACGAAAGCACAGCGTAAATTGTTCTTTAACCTGCGTAAAACCAAGCAGCGTCTGGGCTGGTTTAATCAGGATGAAGTCGAAATGGTTGCCCGCGAGCTGGGCGTGTCGAGCAAAGACGTGCGTGAGATGGAGTCACGTATGGCGGCGCAGGACATGACCTTTGACATGTCTTCGGATGATGAGTCCGATAGCCAGCCGATGGCGCCGGTACTCTATCTGCAGGATAAAACGTCTAACTTTGCCGACGGCATCGAAGACGATAACTGGGAAGAGCAGGCGGCGAACAAGCTGACCGACGCGATGCAGGGTCTTGACGAACGTAGCCAGGACATCATCCGCGCCCGCTGGTTGGACGAAGACAACAAGTCCACGCTGCAGGAGCTGGCAGACCGCTACGGCGTGTCGGCTGAACGTGTGCGCCAGCTTGAAAAGAACGCCATGAAAAAACTGCGCGCCGCTATCGAAGCCTAATCTGAGCGCCAGTCCCCCGATAACGCCCCACATTACGTTGGGGCGTTTTGTTTTTCTGCCTCCGCCAGCGCCTGTGGGCAGTGCATTTTCAGACACTCAAGCAGGATGTTGAACGCCGGCTCCATCTGCGTTTCCGGCTGCGAAGCAAAGCCCATCAACAGCCCTTTCTTGCGTTGCGTTGTCAGGTAATAGCGTGACAGCGGACGCACTAAGATATTGCGCGCGTTGGCGTCGCGGGCAATCGCCACGTCATCCGCCTCATCCGGCAAATTCAGTATTAGATGCAGTCCGGCATTATCGCTGAAGTCCGACAGCGCGTGCGGCCCGCAGTGCCGCTGAATCAGCTCGGTCAAAAAGACGCGGCGGCGGCTGTAGAGCAGGCGCATGCGGCGAATATGCGCCGAGTAATGACCGGCGTTGATAAATTCCGCCAGCGCCAGCTGGATAAGCGAATGGCCGCCGCGATAGAGCTCGGCATGGGCGTTTTTGAGTTCAGCCGCCAACGGTCGAGGTAGCACGACGTAGCCAAGCCGCAGTCCCGGGTAGAGCGTTTTACTGAACGTACCGACGTAGACCACCGGCGCTTCGGGGACTAAGCCCTGTAGCGCCGGGATCGGCTGGCCGGAAAAGCGAAACTCGCTGTCGTAATCATCTTCCACAATCCAGCTGTCGTGCTGATGGGCTAGCGTAAGCAGGCGCTGTCGGCGCTCAAGGCTCATTACCGCGCCGAGGGGATACTGATGGGATGGCGTAACGAAGATCAGCCGCGGGGCTTCGGCTATGCTTTCGGGCGGGCACAGGCCGCTGGCATCAACCACCACGGGCTCGGCCCGCACTTCATTCATCGCCAGCACATGGCGAATGCCCCAGTAGGACGGTTCCTCCACCCAGGCGAGATCGCCGCGGTCGCACAGCATGCGGGTAATCAGGTCGATCGCCTGGTGGATCCCTTCGGTGATAAGAATTTGATCTGCCTGACACTGAACGCCGCGCGCTACTCTCAGATAGTCCACCAATGCGTGCTGTAGCTCGGCCGTTCCGCCGTTACAGCTGTAGCTGAGCTGTTCCGGTTTTGGACGGCGGCTGATACGCGCCTGGATTTTACTGAACAGCGGATGGGGAAACGCGTTGACGTCCGGTACGCCGGGGATAAACGCCCCCCACTGACGCGGGCTGGCGCTGACCTGTCCCAGCAGATGCTGGCCGCGCCTGGAGATAGGCGCGCTGGCTGCGGGCGCCGGGCTGCTTTCACTGGCGCTGCTGGCGGGAAGGAACATATCGGGCAGCGTTTTCGCGACGAATGTTCCGCTGCCGCGGCGGGATACGACGTACCCCTCGGCCAGCAATTGTTCGTAAACTGTTAAAATTGTGTTACGAGACATTCTCAGCTCCCCCGCCAGATCCCGCGACGGCGGCAGGCGACTATGGGGCGGTAGAGAACCATCCAGAATGGCGTGGCGAATCGCCTTGTAAAGGCGCTTGTGCAGGAGCGGATCGGTTTCTTTCTGCAATCTGACCAGCACCATGTCTGCGATGAGCGAACGCAATTGGATCCCTCAGATAATCTGAATTGGTACTCGATTATAGGGCCAAATCCTGTGTAAATAAACGACATAGTTTCGGATTTGTTGCGATAACGTGACACACATGACAGGAGATTCCCGGTGAAAAGTTCAGAACTGAATCAGCGTCGCCAGCAGGCGACTCCGCGCGGTGTAGGGGTAATGTGCAGCTACTTTGTTGAGAAAGCAGAGAACGCTACGCTGTGGGATATTGAAGGGAATGAGGTGATTGATTTCGCCGCCGGCATTGCGGTGCTGAATACCGGCCATCGGCACCCTAAAATCATTGCCGCCGTTGAACAGCAGCTGCAGGCCTTTACCCATACTGCTTATCAGATTGTCCCGTACGAAAGCTACGTCACGCTGGCCGAGCGGATTAACGAGCTGGCGCCGATTGACGGTCAGGCAAAAACGGCGTTCTTTACCACCGGGGCGGAAGCGGTTGAAAACGCGGTGAAAATTGCGCGCGCTTATACTGGTCGTCCGGGTCTGATTACCTTTGGCGGCGGATTCCACGGCCGTACTTTCATGACCATGGCGCTGACCGGCAAAGTGGCGCCTTATAAGATTGGTTTCGGCCCGTTCCCGGGCTCGGTTTATCACGCCGTCTACCCTAATGCTGCCCATGGCATTACCACCGCTGACGCGATGAAAAGCCTGGATCGTATTTTTAAAGCCGATATCGCGGCCGACCAGGTGGCGGCGATTGTTCTGGAGCCGATTCAGGGCGAAGGCGGCTTTAACGTCGCCCCGCCTGAGTTTATGCAGGCTCTGCGCGCGCTGTGCGATACCCACGGCATTCTGCTGATTGCCGATGAAGTACAAACCGGCTTTGCACGCACCGGCAAGCTGTTTGCGATGCAGCACTATGATGTGAAACCTGACCTGATGACGATGGCTAAAAGTCTGGCCGGCGGTTTCCCGCTCTCCGGCGTGGTCGGTCGCGCGGAGGTGATGGATGCACCTGCGCCGGGCGGCCTGGGCGGTACCTATGCCGGTAACCCACTGGCGGTCGCGGCTGCGCATGCGGTGCTGGACGTGATTGAAGAAGAGCAGCTGTGCCAGCGCGCTGAGCGCTTAGGCAGTCATCTGAAAGAGGTGCTGAATCAGGCACGTCAAAGCTGCCCGGCCATTGCGGACGTACGCGGCCAGGGGTCGATGGTGGCGGTGGAGTTTAACGATCCGCAAACCGGCGAGCCGTCGCCGGAGATCACTCGTCAAATCCAGCAAAAAGCCCAGGAGAACGGACTGCTGCTGCTAAGCTGCGGCGTCTACGGCAACGTCATTCGCTTCCTCTATCCGTTAACGATTCCGGATGCGCAGTTTACGAAGGCGCTGGATATTTTGGCCCGCGTGCTGAAGGGCTAGTCAGTCTTACATCCATCTGCGGCGGTAGGGAAGCCCAACAGAAACAGGAAGCCGCAGTCTGGTTATTCATGCTCAGCGTGAGTGGTATTTCACCCTGATATCACCTTTTTTCCGGCAGCGCATGTTGCCGGAATAAAACGGAAAATATTATGTCTGACAACTCCACCTTTTCTTCGGTTCTGACGAGCCGGGAACGTACCGCTGTACCTGCAAAATCCCTCAGTTTCATCGAAGGCGTGTCGATGATCGTCGGCACCAATATCGGTGCTGGGGTGCTATCCATCGCCTATGCCTCAAGCAAAGCGGGCTTTCTGCCGCTGCTGTTTTGGCTCGTTGTTGTCGGTAGCCTGACGACTATTACCATGCTCTATGTCGCAGAGTCGACGCTGCGTACCCGCAAGCATTTACAGCTCAGCGGCCTGTCGCAGCGCTATGTTGGCCGCTTCGGGGCATTGATGATGTTCCTCTCCGTTTGCGTCAACAGCGTCGGCGCGCTGACGGCTTATATGACCGGCAGCGGTAAACTCCTGCATTCGTTATTCGGCATCTCGCCTGCCCTGGGCAGCGCACTGTTTTTTATTCCGGCGGCCGGGGTGCTTTATCTTGGCCTGAAGGCGATTGGCCGGGGTGAGAAATTCATCAGTATCGGCATGGTCGTTATGATAACCATTTTGGTTGCCGCGACGTTGCTGAAAGAAACCGCGAGCGTGAGTTATTTACTTGAAGGTAACTGGCTGTATATGGTGCCAGTGTTTAATGTGGTCGCGTTCTGCTTCTCCGCGCAGTATATCGTGCCGGAAATGGCGCGCGGTTTCGCCGATAAACCGGAGAAACTGCCGAAGGCCATTATGGTGGGGATGGTGTTAACCTTTTGCCTGCTGGCCCTGGTCCCGCTCTCGGTGATTGCATTAAGCGGGCTGGATAATATTTCTGATGTGGCGACCATTTCATGGGGAAGGGCGCTCGGCGAGTGGGCCTTCTTCTCGGCAAACCTCTTTGCGCTCTGCGCGATGCTGACCTCCTATTGGGGACTGGGTGGAAGCTTCCTGACCAATATCTTCGATCAGTTTCGCCTGGGCAACGACGAGCAGCCGTTCAAACGCTTTAAGGTGCTGCTCGTGGTCGCCGTGCCGCCTTTTATTCTGGCCTACAGCGGGATGGTGTCCTTCGTGAACGCGCTCTATTTTGCCGGGGTATTTAGCGGGGTGATTTTGTCCATCATGCCGATCCTGATCCTGAAAGGTTCACGGCGGCAGGGGGATATCACTCCCGGTTGGACCTGCCCGGCGCTGATAACGCACCCATTCATCCAGATCTTCATCGTATTGCTCTATCTTTGCAGCGCCGTCTACGCCATCGCTTCTGCCTTTGGCTATCTGCCCGCGGGCTGGTAGTCGCGTTGCTCATGCCACCGCGTTCGGTTTATTCCGGCGCGGGTTTTTATTTGTCACTTATCTGTTACATACTCCGCAATTTTATCGTTTCCAATTCTCCTGAATGACGGTATGTTTAGCATAGTGTGCTGCAAAAGCGCAGGCAGCAGACCCTAATCTAACTATCATATGCTTTTCTTATGTGTCTAATTAGAATAATGCGCTAACAAACAACATCACAACAAATGCAAAAACCATAATAATGGGGAGCCTCAGGATGAATATGAAGGGTAAAGCGTTACTGGCAGGATGTATTGCCTTAATCATGAGCGGTACGGCAATGGCCGAAGATATCAAAGTCGCCGTCGTTGGCGCGATGTCCGGTCCGGTAGCGCAGTACGGCGATCAGGAATTTACTGGCGCTGAGCAGGCCATTGCCGATATCAACGCCAAAGGCGGCATCAAAGGTAATAAGCTGCAGATGGTAAAATACGACGACGCCTGTGACCCGAAACAAGCGGTTGCCGTCGCTAACAAAGTGATTAACGACGGTATCAAATACGTTATCGGCCACCTGTGCTCTTCTTCCACCCAGCCGGCGTCTGATATCTATGAAGATGAAGGCGTGCTAATGATCACCCCGGCAGCAACCGCGCCGGAGCTGACGGCTCGCGGCTATCACCTGATTCTGCGCACTACCGGCCTGGACTCCGACCAGGGGCCAACCGCCGCCAAATATATTCTGGAAAAAGTGAAGCCGCAGCGCATCGCGATTGTCCACGACAAGCAGCAGTACGGCGAGGGTCTGGCCCGCGCGGTGCAGGACAACCTGAAGAAGGGCGGCGCCAACGTGGTGTTCTTTGACGGCATTACCGCCGGTGAGAAAGACTTCTCAACCCTGGTGGCGCGTCTGAAGAAAGAGAACATCGACTTCGTCTACTACGGCGGCTACCACCCGGAGATGGGGCAGATCCTGCGTCAGTCTCGCGCCGCTGGCCTGAAAACGCAGTTTATGGGACCGGAAGGGGTAGCGAACGTGTCCCTGTCTAATATCGCGGGCGCTTCTGCGGAAGGTATGCTGGTGACCAAGCCGAAAAACTACGACCAGGTTCCGGCTAACAAACCCATCGTAGATGCGATCAAAGCGAAGAAACAGGATCCAAGCGGCGCGTTCGTGTGGACCACCTATGCCGCGCTGCAGTCGCTGGAAGCAGGTCTGAATCAGTCTGACGATCCGGCAGAAATCGCCAAATATCTGAAAGGGGCAACGGTTGAGACCGTGATGGGGCCGCTCACCTGGAACGAGAAGGGCGATCTGAAGGGCTTCGAGTTCGGCGTGTTTACCTGGCATGCTAATGGTACGGCGACCGACGCCAAATAATTTAACCTGCGCCTTTCACGCCGCAGATGCGTTGTCTGCGCCCCTCAACCCCGGTCACTTACTGATGTAAGCTCCCGGGGAATTCGGGTCTTGACGCCTTCCTGCAACGCGAAATGCTGGGTTAAATGAAAGGGTCTTTCACGCCGCAGATGCGTTGTCTGCGCCCCTCAACCCCGGTCACTTACTGATGTAAGCTCCCGGGGATTTCGGGTCTTGACGCCTTCCTGCAACGCGAAATGCTGGGTTAAATGAAAGGGTCTTTCACGCCGCAGATGCGTTGTCTGCGCCCCTCAACCCCGGTCACTTACTGATGTAAGCTCCCGGGGATTTCGGGTCTTGACGCCTTTCTGCAACGCGAAATGCTGGGTTAAATCCGTTGATCCTTTCCTCTTCGCATAGGCGAGGATAAACGTAAAAGCAAAAAGGCAACGTAAGTTGCCTTTTTAGTCGATAGCCCGGGTAAGGCGTTACGCCGCAACCCGGGGAATGCGCCGGGGTTGATGCATTGGTGCGGTTTCTTCCCGGGTCACGCTGTGCTTACCCGGGTTACAGTCTGGTGCGGTCTGGTTTTTTGGAGCCCGGATAAGGCGTTCAGCCGCAATCCGGGAATGTTCGGCCTTCTTTCGCCGATTTATTGCTTTTTTACCCAACCGCCGGTTTGCGCGTTAAAGCCCAGCGCCTGCATAAACGCCGCCATCACGCCGCGGTCTTCCACGTCGGCATCCGCGATGCGCCAGCTGCCGATCTCTGGATTATCCCTTAGCACCTCTTCCACTAAATATTGTCCGACGCCGCGACGGCGGGTCACTTCACGCACGCACAGCGCGCCGAGCTCACCCTCAACGCCGTTCAGCGTTACGCGAACCGCTGCCAGCAGGCGCTCATTAAAGCGGGCGGCATAAATACGATGGTTCTCATCCAGCGCCAGCGCCGCGAGATCCTGCGACGGCCAGATTTTACCTAAGTCGATGCGATCCTGATCGCTGAAGTGCTGTAAACGAATAATGGTCAGTTTCATACGCGAGGGTCCAGTCAAAACAGAGTCGTTAGTGTATCCAAATTCCCTGCCAGGCGGAGCGCCGTTTTTTGCCTGTTCATCAGGGGATTCGTTTTCCTGGAAGGTGCTGGGTAGAGCAATTCATCATGGATCGAAAAATAAGCAGAATTTTAACCTGATATGTAGCGTTTTATTCCGCCTTATGTATCGTTATTTTATGCTGTTTACTGGACTTTTTTTGTTTATCTTCCGGTAAATACAGAATATTATCTTTGCTTAATCGCCTGAAAAATAGAGATTTTACTCTGTATTCAGGCAAAAAACCTCGCTAAACCATTAAAGATAATGGTAAAAGTAGCGTTGTTTAATAAAAGTACAGAATGCTTTTTAACCATAAAAATACAAAATATTTACACCACATCACGAACGGGGTTCTGCAGCATGAAAAGGAACGCGAAAACGGTTATCGCGGGGTTAGTCGCACTGGCGATGTCCCAGGCGGCTTTTGCCAAAGATATTAAGGTCGCCGTTGTTGGCGCGATGTCTGGCCCGGTAGCCCAGTGGGGCGATATGGAATTCAACGGCGCACGCCAGGCGATCAAAGATATTAACGCCCAGGGCGGCATCAAGGGCGATAAGCTGGTTGCCGTGGAGTACGATGACGCCTGCGACCCGAAACAGGCTGTTGCGGTGGCGAACAAAATCGTCAATGACGGCATTCAGTACGTTATCGGCCACCTGTGCTCTTCTTCCACTCAGCCGGCATCCGATATCTATGAAGATGAAGGCATTCTGATGATCTCCCCGGGTGCGACCAATCCGGAGCTGACCCAGCGCGGCTATCAATACATCATGCGTACCGCCGGTCTGGACTCTTCGCAGGGGCCGACCGCCGCAAAATACATCATGGAAAACGTCAAACCGCAGCGTATTGCTATCATTCATGATAAGCAGCAGTACGGCGAAGGTCTGGCGCGTTCTGTCCAGGAAAGCCTGAAAAAAGGCGGCGCGAATATCGTCTTCTTCGACGGCATTACCGCCGGCGAAAAAGACTTCTCCGCGCTGCTGGCGCGTCAGAAAAAAGAGAATATTGACTTCGTTTACTACGGCGGCTACTACCCGGAAATGGGCCAGATGCTGCGCCAGGCGCGCTCCGTGGGCCTGAAAACCGTGTTTATGGGCCCGGAAGGCGTGGGTAACGCGTCGCTGTCCAACATCGCGGGCGATGCGGCGGAAGGCATGCTGGTCACGATGCCGAAACGCTATGACCAGGACCCGGCCAACAGCGCTATCGTTGACGCGCTCAAAGCAGAGAAGAAAGACCCGAGCGGTCCGTATGTCTGGATCACCTACGCCGCCGTGCAGTCTCTGGCGCAGGCGATGGACCGGGCCGGAAGCCAGGCGCCGCTGGATTTAATCAAAGATCTGAAAGCTCACGGCGCGAAAACCGTGATTGGGCCGCTGAATTGGGACGAAAAAGGCGATTTGAAGGGATTTGAGTTTGGTGTCTTCCAGTGGCACGCGGACGGGTCATCCACCCTCGCGAAATAAGCCATAAGACAAGTTATCCCACCGCCCGCGCAAAGCGGGCGGGTAGAAAAAGGTTACCTTATGTCCGAGCAGTTTCTCTATTTTCTGCAGCAGATGTTTAACGGCGTCACGCTGGGAAGCACCTACGCGCTGATTGCCATCGGCTATACCATGGTTTACGGCATTATCGGCATGATCAACTTCGCCCACGGCGAGGTCTATATGATTGGCAGCTACGTCTCCTTCATGATCATTGCCGCCCTGATGATGATGGGCATTGATACCAGCTGGCTGCTGGTTGCCGCCGGATTCGTCGGCGCTATCGTCATTGCCAGCGCCTACGGCTGGAGTATCGAACGCGTGGCCTACCGGCCCGTGCGCAGCTCCAAACGCCTGATTGCGCTGATCTCCGCCATCGGGATGTCTATCTTCCTGCAAAACTACGTCAGCCTGACGGAAGGTTCGCGCGATGTCGCGCTACCAAGCCTGTTTAACGGCCAGTGGACGGTGGGCAGCAGCGACAATTTCTCCGCGACCATTACCACCATGCAGCTGGTTATCTGGGTAGTGACGTTTATCGCTATGCTGGCGCTGACGCTGTTCATCCGCTATTCCCGTATGGGGCGCGCCTGCCGCGCCTGCGCTGAAGACCTGAAAATGGCCAGCCTGCTCGGGATTAACACCGACCGCGTAATTGCGCTGACGTTTGTTATCGGCGCGGCAATGGCGGCGGTTGCCGGCGTTCTGCTCGGTCAGTTCTACGGCGTGATCAACCCGTACATCGGCTTTATGGCCGGGATGAAGGCCTTCACCGCCGCGGTTCTTGGCGGTATCGGCAGTATTCCTGGGGCGATGATCGGCGGGCTGATCCTCGGTATCGCCGAAGCGCTCTCTTCTGCCTATCTCAGCACGGAATATAAAGACGTGGTCTCCTTCGCGCTGCTGATCCTGGTTCTGCTGGTGATGCCTACCGGTATCCTGGGTCGTCCGGAGGTAGAAAAAGTATGAAACCGATGCATTTTGCGATGGCGCTGCTGTCCGCGGTGATGTTCTTTATCCTCGCGGGCGTCTTTATGGGCGTGCAGCTGGAGCTGGACGGCACCAAACTGGTGGTGGATACCGCCGCCGATATCCGCTGGCAGTGGATCTATATCGGTACCGCAGTGGTCTTCTTCTTCCAGTTGCTGCGTCCTGTTTTCCAGAAAACCATTAAGAACGTCTCTGGGCCGAAGTTTATTCTGCCGGCTATCGACGGTTCGACGGTAAAACAGAAGCTGTTTCTGATCGCCCTGCTGGTTATCGCCGTGGCGTGGCCGTTTATGGTGTCGCGCGGGACGGTGGATATCGCTACCCTGACGATGATCTATATCATCCTCGGCCTGGGACTCAACGTGGTGGTGGGGCTTTCCGGCCTGCTGGTGCTGGGCTACGGCGGTTTCTACGCCATCGGCGCCTATACCTTCGCGCTGCTGAACCACTATTACGGTCTGGGCTTCTGGACCTGCCTGCCGCTGGCGGGGCTGGTTTCGGCAGCGGCGGGCTTCCTGCTTGGCTTCCCGGTTCTGCGCCTGCGCGGCGACTATCTGGCGATTGTGACGCTCGGTTTCGGTGAAATCGTGCGCATCCTGCTGCTCAACAACACCGAAATAACCGGCGGTCCGAACGGTATCAGCCAGATCCCGAAACCGACGCTGTTCGGTCTTGAATTTAGCCGCAGCGCCCGCGAAGGCGGCTGGGATACGTTCAGCAATTTCTTCGGCGTGAAGTACGACCCCTCCGATCGCGTGATTTTCCTCTATCTGGTCGCTTTGCTGCTGGTGGTGTTAAGCCTGTTCGTGATTAACCGCCTGCTGCGGATGCCGCTGGGCCGCGCGTGGGAAGCGCTGCGCGAAGATGAGATCGCCTGTCGCTCGCTGGGCCTCAGCCCGACGCGCATCAAGCTGACCGCCTTTACCATCAGCGCCGCGTTTGCCGGTTTTGCCGGAACCCTGTTCGCCGCCCGTCAGGGCTTCGTCAGCCCGGAATCCTTTACCTTCGCCGAGTCGGCCTTTGTGCTGGCGATTGTGGTTCTCGGCGGTATGGGTTCGCAGTTCGCGGTGATCCTGGCGGCGGTTCTGCTGGTCGTCTCGCGCGAGCTGATGCGTGATTTCAATGAATACAGCATGCTGATGCTGGGTGCGCTGATGGTACTGATGATGATCTGGCGTCCGCAGGGGCTTCTGCCGATGACCCGTCCACAGCTGAAGCTGAAAAATGGGCAGGCCAAAGAAGGAGAGCAGGCATGAGTCAGCCATTATTATCCGTAAACGGTCTGATGATGCGTTTTGGCGGCCTGCTGGCGGTCAACAACGTGTCGCTGGAGCTGCGCGAGCGGGAAATCGTTTCGCTTATCGGCCCTAACGGCGCGGGCAAAACCACCGTCTTCAACTGCCTGACTGGTTTCTATAAGCCAACCGGCGGCACCATTATGCTGCGTGACCAGCATCTGGAAGGGTTGCCGGGGCAGCAGATCGCCCGCATGGGCGTCGTGCGAACTTTCCAGCACGTGCGTCTGTTCCGCGAAATGACGGTGATTGAAAACCTGCTGGTGGCGCAGCATCAGCAGTTGAAAACCGGGGTTTTCTCCGGCCTGCTGAAGACGCCATCCTTCCGCCGCGCCCAGAGCGAAGCGCTCGATCGCGCCGCGACCTGGCTTGAACGTATCGGCCTGCTTGAGCACGCCAACCGGCAGGCCAGCAACCTGGCCTACGGCGACCAGCGTCGTCTGGAGATTGCCCGCTGTATGGTGACTCAGCCGGAAATCCTGATGCTGGATGAACCGGCGGCGGGGCTGAACCCGAAAGAGACCAAAGAGCTGGACGAACTGATCGCCGAGCTGCGCAGCCATCACAACACCACTATCCTGCTGATTGAGCACGATATGAAGCTGGTGATGGGCATTTCCGACCGTATTTACGTGGTAAACCAGGGCACGCCGCTGGCCAACGGTACGCCGGAAGAGATCCGCAACAACCCGGATGTGATCCGCGCATACCTTGGTGAGGCATAAGATGGAAAAAGTGATGTTATCTTTTGACAACGTCAGCGCGCACTACGGCAAGATCCAGGCGCTGCACAACGTCAGCCTGCATATCAATCAGGGAGAGATTGTCACCCTGATTGGCGCGAACGGCGCGGGGAAAACCACCCTGTTGGGCACCCTGTGCGGCGACCCGCGCGCCTCCAGCGGACGCGTGGTGTTCGACGGTAAAGATATTACCGACTGGCAGACGGCGAAAATCATGCGCGAAGCGGTGGCGATTGTTCCGGAAGGGCGTCGCGTCTTCTCGCGGATGACGGTGGAAGAGAACCTGGCGATGGGCGGTTTCTTTGCCGACCGCGACCAGTTCCAGACCCGCATCAAGTGGGTCTATGAGCTGTTTCCGCGCCTGCATGAGCGTCGGGTTCAGCGGGCGGGCACCATGTCCGGCGGCGAGCAGCAGATGCTGGCCATCGGTCGCGCGCTGATGAGCCAGCCGCGCCTGCTGCTGCTGGATGAGCCTTCGCTCGGTCTGGCGCCGATCATCATTCAGCAAATCTTCGACACCATTGAACAGCTGCGCGAGCAGGGGATGACCATCTTCCTCGTCGAGCAGAACGCCAACCAGGCGCTGAAGCTGGCCGACCGCGGCTACGTGCTGGAAAACGGCCACGTGGTGCTGGAGGATACCGGCGACGCGCTGCTGGCTAACGAAGCGGTACGCAGCGCCTATCTGGGCGGTTAGTGAAGTCAAAACGCCCGGCGTCTGCCGGGCGTTTTGCTGGATCCCTACAGCTCCAGAGAGCGCTTCCACAACATAAAATCAAACTGTTCGAGCGCATCCGCTTTAGTGCGCCAGGTTCCGCTGGCGGTGGCGATGATTTTCTCAAACAGGCCGTCGGCGATATCCGCCAGCGGCGTACCTTCGATAATCGGCCCGCAGTCATAATCAATAATATCCGGCATCTTTTTTGCCAGCGCGGAGTTGGTTGAAACCTTAAGCACTGGAACGATAGGGTTCCCCGTCGGCGTACCTAACCCGGTTGAGAAGATCACCACATTGCATCCCGCCGCGACCAGGCCCGTTACCGCGTCCACATCGTTGCCCGGCGTGCAGACCAGCGAAAGGCCGCTTTCTCCCATCGGTTCGGCATAGTCGCATACCGCGCTTACCGGCGCCCTGCCGCCTTTTTTCGCCGCGCCGGCGGATTTGATGGCGTCAGTGATCAGCCCATCGGCAATGTTTCCCGGGCTGGGGTTATCGGCGATGGTGGTGCCGAAGAAGTTCGCGACATGCTCATAGTTTTTCATCAGCGACAGAAACTTCTCTTTCAGCTCGCGGGTCGCGCAGCGCTGAACGATATCCCCTTCCGCGCCGCACAGCTCCGGGAATTCCGCCAGCCCCGACGCGCCGCCGAGGGCGACAAGACGATCTGACACTTCGCCCATCGCCGGGTTTGCGCTGATCCCCGAGAAGCCGTCAGAGGCGCCGCACTTCACGCCGATTTTGAGGTGGGAGAGCGGGACGTCCTGCCGCTCGGCGACAGGGGCTTCGCGGATCGCGTTATAGGTTTCGGTCAACGCATCCTGCATCATTTTTTCTTCGCTACTCCAGTCCTGCTGCCTGAAGTAAATAATCGGTTTGCTGAAGTTCGGGTTACGCTTCGCCAGCGCGGCGTTGAAATCGACAATTCGCGCTTTTTCACAGCCCAGGGCAAAGACCGTCACCCCAAGAACGTTGGGATGATCGGAATAGGCGGCCAGCACGTCGCACATGGTCATGCTGTCCGAAGTGGCACCGCCGCAGCCGGAGTTGACGGTAATACAGCGGATGCCGTCAAGATGCGGGAAGGGTAGATGCTGGGTATCGTTTAAGGCCCCCGCCGAGGTCACCTGGCGAGCAAAATTTTTCAGGCCATTATTTGCGTAGCCGAGGGCATCGTTTAGCGCATCGGTGACGCGCTGAACGTTGCGGTTTTCACAGAATACCAGCGGAATGACCAGCCAGTAGTTCGCGGTGGCGACCCGGCCATCTTCGCGAACGATCCCCTTAAACGTCCGCTGCTGCCAGGCGGAAACATCCGGCTGCTGCCAGTCATAGGGCGCGACATCGTCAAGTGAAACCGGGGCCGCGTAGTGTTTGATATTCTCCGTGGTAATGGCTTCGCCGCGGGTAATAGGCCGCGTCGCTTTGCCGACCGGTACGCCGTACAGCGACACGATATCGCCGGGCGCAATATCCTCGGTGGCGAATTTATGTTTGGCTTTGACATCGCTACGCAGAATGTAGGCTTCATCGTTCCAGTTCACCTGCTGCTCTTTGCGCAAGTCCTGCAGCGCAACGATCAGGTTATCGGTAGGGTCAATTTTTAAGATGGTCTGCATGTTATTTATCCTTTGTTATACGCGCGTCAGGACTTAGTGGTGGGAGACCGCAACGCCGTTTGTCGCTTTTCTGCCCGCGAGGGCGGCAATCAGCAGCGCGCAGCAGACGGTGATGAGCGACAGGGCGACCAGACCCGCCGAATCGTTGCCAAAGAAGGCATCGACCTCAACGCGAATCAGCGGCGCGAGGAAGCTGCAAAATGCGCCCATGGTGGTGCAAAAGCCGATACTGGCGGCCAGCGCTGAGCCTGACACAATCTGCGCCGGGAAAGTCCAGAAGATAGGTTGCACGGAGAGGAAGCCGATGGCCGACAGCGAGAGCGCGGCAATGGCGAGTACCGGGCCGGACCAGGCGGAAACAAACAGCCCCAGCGCCGCCGCCAGCATACAGATGACCGAAATCAGGACCCGGCGGGCCGGCATTTTGTCCGCCAGACGCGGAATGTAATAGACGCCGACGGCGGAGCAGGCCCACGGAATGGCGGCGACCAGCGACTCCTTAAAGCCGAGCGTGGAGCCCATTAGCGAGGCGACTTGCGAAGGCAGGAAGAACATCAGCCCGTAAACGCTGATCTGGATGGTGCCGTAGATCAGCGCCAGGTGCCAGACTTTCAGGCTTTTCAGGGCAGTGCCGACGCTGCTGGTTTCCGTCTGCCGCTGCTCCTGCTGAAGCTGGGCAATCAGCGCCTTTTTCTCTTCGTCGTTGAGGAAGCGAGCTTTGGCCGGCGTATCGTCGAGCCAGAACCAGGCGAAGATCCCCATGATGACCGCCGGAATGCCTTCAATAAAGAACATCCAGAACCAGCCGGGTTTACCGAGGAAGCCGTGCATTTCCAGAAGCGCCCCGGAAATGGGTGAGCCTAAGGTTAACGCCAGCGGTACGCCGAGCACGAAGATACCGACGACGGAGGCGCGAACTTTATTGGGAAAGTAGATGGAGGCCAGCAGCAGGATACCGGGATAAAAACCGGCTTCGCCTAATCCTAGTAAAAATCGCAGGATGATAAACTGGGTTTCCGTCTGCACCAGTCCGGTGAGGGCAGAGAGTACGCCCCACAGCGCGGTGGTAATGCTTAGCCATTTCTGCGCGCCGATTTTATTCAGAATCAGGTTAGCGGGAATACCAAACAGCGCATAGGCGGCGAAAAAGATCCCCGCGCCGAGGGCAAAAGCGGAATTGGAGAGCCCAATATCCACCTGCATCGCCTCTTTGGCGAATCCCACGTTCACCCTGTCGATAAAGGCGATGAAGTACAAAATAAACATCAGCGGCACCAGGCGCTTCCATGATTTGGTAATCGCGGAATTGAGGGCCGGATTGTCGTAAGCTGTGATGGTTTTCATAATACCTCCACGTAGGGGTCAGGCATTAATTTCAATACCCGCACGGGAAAGTATCCGCAGAATACTTTCGGTCTGGCAGGTGGCGAGCGAGCTAAACGGTGGCGTGCAGCGGTCGGACTGAATAATTCCGCGCAGCTGTAATGCTTTTTTAAATGTTGGAATGAACGGATCGTTAATCGCGTAAATATCCATTAACCCATCCACTTTTTGCTGATACCGCGAAATTTGCTGCAAATCGTTATCGTTAAATGCCTGCATCCAGTCGCGGAATAGCTCAGGGCAAATATTGGATAACCCGCCAATACATCCATCGCCCCCCGCCAGAACATTGTGCGCGAAGTTATTGTCATAACCGGCATAGACTTCAAAATACGGCAGCTCAGATTTTACCTGGCGAATCACCTGCGACGTATGATTGGTGTCCGGAATAGTATCTTTAAGACCGATAATGTTTGGGAACTCTCTGGCGAGTCGTAAACAGACCTCCGGCGAGACGGAATAGCCGGTGCGCTCCGGAAAGTTATAGATGAATATTTTGGCGGCGGTGCGGCGAGCGATCTGGCTATAAAAGGTATAAATGCCTTCATCAGTCAGGCGGAAGTACCACGGGCTGATAATCATGACGCCATCCAGCCCGCACTCATCGGCGTAGTTTGCCAGCTCTACGCATTCGTCGATATCCATGCGGCTGGTTCCCGCATAGGCCTTTATTTCCTCGCGCGGGAACTCTGCCGCCATTTGAATTATCTGACGGGATGTTTTCATATCCAGCGAGAAAAACTCGCCGGTACTGCCCATGACGACAAATCCCGATACGCTGTTTTTAATGAAATCGTACAGGCGGAAATTTCCGTCAGGATCCAGCCTACCCTGCTCATCAAAAACCGTTATTGCCGGGGTGATGTAACGACTTTGCATATTTAACCTCTCCGTTTGTTCGTATATACAAACAGTGTTTGTATTTGCGATTGGGCATAAGTAAACACGCCATCGATGTGAAGTCAAATGGCGCAAAAGACGTACGGATAATTGATTAAATCAATGAATTGATGGGAAAATAGGCAGGATCGTCCGGCGCTACGGTGAATTATTAAATATCGGTATTGTGTGGGTAATCACAATTCCGCTGGCGCCGTTGGCGAATAAATCAGTAATTTTTGATATCCGGCAGCTTGTTCAGCACGCTCTCAATACGACCCTTTGCCTCTTTTAACGCGCGAATGACCTGCTGTGTTTTCTCATCGCTGGCGCGGAAGTAGGGCAAGGAGACGCTGATCGCCGCCAGAATGATGCCTTTCTGCAGCAGCGGCACCGCGAAGCAAATAGTGTCATCGTTGATTTCCCGATCGTCCATGGCATAACCGTTGACGGCGACCCGTTCCAGCTGCTGGCGAAGCTGAGCCATATTCGTCACGCTGCGGGCGGTAACGGAGGGAAAACCTTGCGGATAGAGCTCGAGAATCTCTTCGTCGCGGTGCTTATGCAGCAGCGCCTTGCCCAGCGCGGAGCAGATCGCCGGAAGACGCGTTCCTACCCTGGAGACCAGCTGCACGGTTTGGTCACCCTGGACTTTATCAACATAGAGCACCCAGGCGTCATCCAGAATGCCGAGCTGACAAACTTCATTGCATTCGTTGACCACCGCGTGCATTTCGCTATTGATCGTTTTCAGCCAGAACTCTTTTTCCACCGTTGAGCTGGCCAGCACCGCGCATGAGATCCCCAGCGTGTAAATACCGTTGCGATCGTCGTGGCTGATATATTTCCGGTACTGCAGTGATTTGAGGATCGGGAAAATGGTTCCCTTTGAAATATCCGTCTTGAACGATAGCTCGGAAAGCGTCATTCCGTCCGCGTTGGCTAAGGTTTCCAGAATGAGTAAAACGCGCTCGGTAGGTTTATGCAGCGTCTTCATATTTTTCCTTGTGACGGCTCGCCGGAGAGTGCTCTTTAACGAACCCTATTTAACTACAGATCCCTGATTATCTGTAGTCTGCGCGGGCGCTCTTTTTCGCTTTGCCATTTCCCTGCCACTTTTTTTTCACCGTTTCATCATGTTTTTGCCAATTTATTGTAATATTTTTGTAATGCAATAGTTATTTTTCTGTCATTCGAGCATGTCATGTTACCCCCGCGAACATAAAACGCGTGAAATCGCGCATCCGGAACAACAAGAGAGATAACCGATGATATCGTTACGACATACAGCTTTAGGACTGGCGCTCAGCCTGGCATTTGCCGGACAAGCCCTGGCGGTAACCACTATCCCGTTCTGGCATTCGATGGAAGGGGAGTTGGGGAAAGAAGTTGATTCACTGGCGCAACGTTTCAACGCTGCCAACCCGGACTACAAAATTGTTCCGGTGTACAAAGGCAACTATGAACAGAGCCTGAGCGCCGGCATCGCCGCCTTCCGTACCGGCAACGCGCCGGCTATTTTGCAGGTGTATGAGGTTGGCACCGCGACGATGATGGCCTCTAAGGCGATAAAGCCGGTCTATCAAGTGTTCAGCGATGCGGGCATTCAGTTTGATGAAACGCAGTTCGTGCCTACCGTCTCCGGTTATTACACCGACTCCAAAACCGGCCATCTGCTCTCCCAGCCGTTTAACAGCTCCACGCCGGTGCTGTACTACAACAAAGACGCCTTTAAAAAAGCCGGTTTAGACCCAGAGCAGCCGCCAAAAACCTGGCAGGATCTGGCGGCGTATACCGCGAAGTTGAAGGCCGCAGGGATGAAGTGCGGCTACGCCAGCGGCTGGCAGGGCTGGATCCAGATTGAAAACTTCAGCGCCTGGCACGGCCTGCCGGTGGCGACTAAAAACAACGGCTTCGACGGTACCGATGCGGTACTGGAGTTCAACAAGCCGGAGCAGGTGAAGCATGTCGCCCTGCTTGAAGAGCTGAACAAGAAAGGTGACTTCAGCTACTTCGGGCGTAAAGACGAATCCACCGAGAAGTTCTATAACGGCGACTGCGCCATTACCACCGCTTCCTCCGGCTCGCTGGCGGATATCCGTCAGTACGCGAAGTTCAACTATGGCGTAGGGATGATGCCGTACGACGCCGACGTGAAGGGCGCGCCGCAAAACGCCATTATCGGCGGGGCCAGCCTGTGGGTGATGCAGGGTAAAGACAAAGAAACCTATACCGGCGTCGCCAAATTCCTCGATTTCCTGACTAAGCCGGAAAACGCCGCCGAATGGCATCAGAAAACCGGCTATCTGCCGATTACCACCGCCGCCTATAACCTGACCCGTGAGCAGGGCTTCTATGATAAGAACCCCGGAGCGGATATCGCGACGCGCCAGATGCTGAACAAGCCGCCGCTGCCGTTCACCAAAGGTCTGCGCCTGGGCAATATGCCGCAGATTCGTACCATCGTGGATGAAGAGCTGGAAAGCGTATGGACCGGGAAGAAAACGCCTCAGCAGGCGCTGGACGCGGCCGTTGAGCGCGGTAATCAGCTGCTGCGCCGTTTTGAGCAGTCAACCAAGTCGTAATCTTATAGCCAGCCCCTCATCCTAACCCTCTCCCCGGCCGGGAGAGGGGACCGCCCGGAGCCGTTTTTTCACTCTTGTCCGTTTAGGGAGAGGGCCGGAATGAGGGGAAACCAACTCAGAGTTTAACTATGTCATCATCCCGTCCGGTGTTCCGCTCGCGTTGGCTGCCCTATGTGCTGGTCGCGCCGCAGCTGGTCATCACCGTCATCTTTTTTATCTGGCCCGCGGGCGAAGCGCTGTGGTATTCGCTGCAGAGCGTCGATCCTTTTGGGCTCTCCAGCCAGTTTGTCGGCCTGGATAACTTTTTAGCCCTCTTTCAGGACCCGTACTACCTGGACTCCTTCTGGACCACCATTAAGTTCAGTACGATGGTTACCGTCAGCGGTCTGCTGATCTCGCTGTTTTTCGCCGCGCTGGTGGATTACGTGGTGCGCGGCAGTCGCTTCTATCAGACGCTGATGCTGCTGCCTTATGCCGTTGCGCCCGCAGTCGCGGCGGTGCTATGGATCTTCTTGTTCAACCCGGGACGCGGGCTAATTACCCATCTCCTCGGCGAGATGGGCTACGATTGGAACCACGCGCAGAACAGCGGCCAGGCGATGTTCCTCGTGGTTTTCGCCTCGGTGTGGAAGCAGATTAGTTACAACTTCCTGTTCTTCTTCGCCGCGCTGCAATCTATTCCCCGCTCGCTGGTAGAAGCCGCCGCGATTGACGGCGCCGGTCCGGTTCGCCGCTTCTTCAGGCTGGCGCTGCCGCTGATCGCCCCGGTGAGCTTCTTCCTGCTGGTGGTGAACCTGGTATACGCCTTCTTCGATACCTTCCCGGTTATCGATGCCGCAACCGGCGGCGGGCCGGTTCAGGCGACGACAACGCTGATTTATAAGATCTATCGCGAAGGTTTTGCCGGGCTCGACCTTTCCGCTTCCGCCGCCCAGTCGGTGGTGCTGATGTTCCTCGTCATCATTCTGACGGTGGTGCAGTTCCGCTACGTTGAACGAAAGGTGCGCTACCAATGATTGAGAATCGACGCGGGCTGACGATTTTCAGCCACACCATGCTGATTTTAGGGATCGCGGTCATTCTGTTTCCGCTGTATGTCGCCTTTGTCGCGGCGACGCTGGACAGTAAAGCGGTCTTTGATACGCCGATGACGCTGATTCCCGGCGGCCATCTGCTCGAAAACATGAAATTTATCTGGGTGAACGGCGTAGGGGCCAATAGCGCGCCGTTCTGGCTAATGATGCTCAACAGCTTCATCATGGCCTTCGGCATCACGGTAGGCAAAATTACGGTCTCGATGCTCTCCGCTTTCGCCATCGTCTGGTTTCGTTTTCCGCTGCGTAACCTGTTCTTCTGGATGATTTTCATCACGCTGATGCTGCCGGTTGAGGTGCGTATTTTCCCGACGGTGGAAGTGATCGCCAACCTGAAAATGCTCGACAGCTATGCCGGGCTCACGCTGCCGCTGATGGCCTCGGCGACCGCGACCTTCCTGTTCCGCCAGTTTTTTATGACCCTGCCGGACGAGCTGATAGAGGCCGCACGTATCGACGGCGCATCGCCGATGCGCTTCTTCCGCGACATCGTGCTGCCGCTGTCGAAAACCAACCTGGCGGCGCTGTTCGTCATCACCTTTATCTACGGCTGGAACCAGTATCTGTGGCCGCTGCTGATCATTACCGACGTGAATCTCGGCACGGCGGTCGCGGGCATCAAAGGGATGATCGCCATCGGCCAGGGCACCACGCAGTGGAATCAGGTGATGGCGGCGATGCTGCTCACGCTGATTCCTCCGGTTGTCATCGTTTTAGCCATGCAGCGCGCGTTTGTGCGTGGTCTAGTGGATAGTGAGAAATAAAATGGCAGGACTTAAGCTACAGGCAGTAACCAAAAGCTGGGATGGCAAAACCCAGGTGATCCAACCGCTGACGCTGGACGTCGCGGACGGCGAATTTATTGTGATGGTGGGCCCCTCGGGCTGCGGAAAATCAACCCTGCTGCGCATGGTAGCGGGCCTGGAACGGGTCACCAGCGGCGATATCTGGATTGACCGCAAGCGCGTCACCGAAATGGAGCCGAAAGACCGCGGCATTGCGATGGTGTTTCAGAACTACGCCCTCTATCCGCATATGAGCGTGGAAGAGAATATGGCGTGGGGCCTGAAAATTCGCGGTTTAGGTAAAGGATTAATTGCTGAGCGCGTCCAGGAAGCGGCGCGCATTCTGGAGCTGGACGGCCTGCTGAAGCGCCGTCCGCGCGAACTCTCCGGCGGCCAGCGTCAGCGCGTGGCGATGGGGCGGGCTATCGTGCGCGACCCGGCGGTATTTCTGTTTGATGAGCCGCTCTCCAACCTCGATGCCAAACTGCGCGTGCAGATGCGTCTTGAGCTGCAGCACCTGCATCGTCGGCTGAAAACCACCTCGCTGTACGTGACCCACGATCAGGTGGAGGCGATGACCCTCGCGCAGCGGGTGATGGTGATGAATAAAGGCGTCGCCGAGCAGATTGGCACACCGGTCGAGGTGTACGAAAAGCCAGCCAGCCGCTTTGTCGCGAGCTTTATCGGCAGTCCGGCAATGAACCTGCTGGAAGGCCGGGTCAGCGACGACGGTAGCCGCTTCGAGCTTGCGGGTGGGATGCTTTTACCGATCAACAGCGAGCATCGCCGCTACGCCGGGCGTAAGATGACGCTGGGTATCCGTCCGGAACATTTTGCATTAAGCTCCCAGGCGGAAGGTGGCGTACCGCTGGTGATGGATACGCTGGAAATTTTAGGCGCCGACAACCTCGCCCACGGGCGCTGGGGCGAGCAGAAGCTGGTGGTCCGGCTGCCGCACCAGCAGCGACCGCAGGCGGGCAGTACCCTGTGGCTGCATCTGCCGCAGGAAAGTCTGCACCTTTTTGATAGTGAAACAGGACAACGCGCATGAGTCACTGGCCTTATCCTCATATCGTCGCCCACCGCGGCGGCGGTAAACTGGCCCCGGAAAATACCCTGGCGGCTATCGATACTGGCGCTCGTTACGGCCATACGATGATTGAGTTTGACGCTAAGTTATCGAAAGACGGGCAGATTTTTTTACTGCACGATGACAATCTCGAACGCACCAGCAACGGCTGGGGCGTGGCGGGTGAATTGGCGTGGAACGATCTGCTGAAAGTGGATGCCGGCAGCTGGTATAGCGGCGAGTTCAAAGGCGAGCCGCTGCCGCTGCTGAGCGAGGTCGCGGACCGCTGCCGTCAGCACGGTATGAAGGCGAATATCGAAATCAAACCGACAACCGGTACCGGTCCGCTGACCGGTAAAGCGGTAGCGCTGGCGGCGCGTGAGCTGTGGCAGGGCATGACCCCGCCGCTGCTCTCGTCGTTTGAAATCGATGCCCTGGAAGCCGCGCAGGAAGCCGCCCCCGAGCTGCCGCGAGGGCTGCTGCTGGATGAGTGGCGCAACGACTGGCGCGAACTAACCGCGCGCCTCGGCTGTGTCTCTATTCATCTCAACCATAAGCTGCTGGATGAAGCGCGCGTGGCGAGCCTGAGGGCCGCGGGTCTGCATATTCTGGTGTATACCGTTAACAAACCGCAGCGCGCCGCCGAGCTGCTGCGTTGGGGCGTGGACAGCATCTGCACCGATGCGATTGACGTCATCGGTCCCAACTTCCCGGGGTAATCTGCACCTGCGCCAGGCGGCCCTTACGGGGTCGTCTGGCGTTGCAGCATTCCACCGTTGGTGTTTGGCAGAGGCTGCTGCCGGTTCAGGTTGTCATTCTGCTGTACCCGCAGCCGGTCGTTATTCAACTGCGTCTGAAGATGCTGCTGCTGCGCGCGCGACTGGCTTTGAATACCCTGCTTAAGATTGTTTTGCTGCTGCATTTGCTGGGTTTGCATCTGATTTTGCATTCGCTGCTGGCTGGGCACCACGTACCCCGGCTGATTGGGGTTATTGTCGATATTGATTGGCTGCGCCAGAGCGCTCAGCGGCAGCAGCGCCGCCAGATATAACATAGCTTTCATTGTTCTCTCCTCCCTTTCATGGGATCTCTTAAGTTTACCCTCTTTCCGGCACAACAATGATTTTTTAAGACTTATCATCCAGGATTATGGGTAAATAAAAACATCATTCAGGAGTATGACAATGATAAAAACAACGCTCTGGCGTCAGGTGGTCATCGCTGCGTTGCTGGCGGGCGGCAGTTTTAGCGTCGCGGCAAATCCCGCTCCTCCGCCTGTGTCTTATGGTGTAGAGGAAGATGTTTTTCATCCGGTCCGCGCGCAGCAGGGGATGGTGGCCTCGGTGGACGCGCTGGCAACGAAGGTAGGCGTGGATATTCTGCGTCAGGGCGGCAACGCGGTGGATGCCGCCGTGGCGGTGGGCTACGCGCTGGCGGTCACCCATCCGCAGGCCGGTAATATCGGCGGCGGCGGCTTTATGATGCTGCGAACCAAAGATGGCAATACCACGGCGATCGACTTCCGCGAGATGGCGCCGGAACAGGCTACCCGGGATATGTTTCTCGACGATCAGGGCAACCCGGACAGTAAGAAATCGCTGACCTCGCATCTGGCTTCCGGTACCCCGGGCACCGTCGCCGGCTTCTCCCTTGCGCTGGAAAAATACGGCACGATGCCGCTCAACAAAGTGATTCGCCCGGCGATTAAGCTGGCCGAAGAGGGCTTCACGGTCAACGATGCGCTGGCCGACGATCTGAAAACCTACGGTAGCGAAGTGATCCCCGACCATGCCAACAGCCGGGCTATCTTCTGGAAAAACGGCGAGCCCCTGAAAAAGGGCGATAAGCTGGTGCAAAAACAGCTGGGTAAAAGCCTGGAACTGATTGCCGAGCTGGGACCGGACGCGTTCTATAAAGGCGCGATTGCCGACCAGATTGCCGCTGAGATGAAGAATCACGGCGGGCTTATCACCAAAGCGGACCTGGCGAATTACAAAGCGGTCGAACGTACGCCGGTGAGCGGCGAGTATCGCGGCTATCAGGTGTTCTCGATGCCGCCGCCTTCATCCGGCGGCATTCATATCGTGCAGATCCTGAATATTCTGGAAAACTTCGATATACATAAGTACGGCTTCGGCAGCGCCGATGCCATGCAGGTGATGGCGGAAGCCGAAAAGCACGCCTATGCTGACCGCTCGGAATACCTTGGCGATCCGGACTTCGTCAAAGTGCCGTGTCAGGCGCTGACCAGCAAAGCATACGCCAAATCAATTGCTGAACAGATTGATATCAATAAAGCGAAGCCGTCGAGCCAGATCCGCCCCGGCAAGCTGGCGCCGTATGAAAGCAACCAGACCACCCATTTCTCGGTGGTGGATAAAGACGGTAACGCCGTTGCGGTGACCTATACGCTGAATACGACCTTTGGCACCGGCATCGTGGCGGGGAACTCCGGCATTCTGCTGAATAATCAGATGGATGATTTCTCGGCTAAACCCGGCGTGCCGAACGTCTACGGGCTGGTGGGCGGTGACGCCAACGCCGTCGAGCCGAAAAAGCGTCCGCTGTCGTCGATGTCGCCAACGATTGTGGTGAAAGATGGCAAAACCTGGCTGGTGACCGGTAGCCCCGGCGGCAGCCGCATTATCACTACCGTACTGCAGATGGTGGTGAATACCATCGATTTCGGAATGAACGTCGCGGAAGCCACCAACGCCCCGCGCTTCCATCATCAATGGTTGCCGGATGAACTGCGGGTGGAGAAGGGATTCAGCCCGGATACGCTGAAGCTGCTGGAGAGTAAAGGGCAGAAAGTGGCGGTGAAAGAGGCGATGGGCAGCACCCAGAGTATTATGGTTGGCCCGGACGGCACGCTGTACGGCGCATCCGATCCGCGTTCCCCGGATGATTTAACGGCAGGGTATTAGGTGTACCCTTACTCCGACCCTCTCCCTGCCGGGAGAGGGTTAGTTGAGCATTATCCCTTCAGCCGCGCCATAAAGTAGGCATCGACATATTCGCCGTTGCGCAGGGCATACTTTCTCCCCGTCCCTTCAATTTCAAAGCCTAATTTCTGATACACCGCCACCGCGGGAGCGTTATCCACAAACACCGTCAACTCAATACGGTCAACGCGCAGCCAGTTGTCGCACATGTCGATCATGGTGCGAATCAGCTCACTGGCAACGCCGCGATTGTGCCATCGTGAATCCACGCAAATGCCGAAATCGGCGACGTGGCTCCGGCGCGGGCGCTGGATAACCTCAATGGCGAGGTGTCCCACGACCTGGTCATCTATGCTGGCGACCAGCTGTTTGACGCCCGGTCGGTCGGTTAGTCGCTCGTGCCACATATGGCTGGAAGGATGAGGAACCTGTAGCGTATTGTGATATACCTCCGGCTGAGCATGGATCTGACGGATTGCGTCGTAATCTTTGGCTTCGGCATGGCGTATCACGATGTCGCTCATTCTTCATTTTCCTTTTTAGGTTAAGTGTCCCTTTAAAGATCACTGACTTTAAAAAAGGGATCAACGCCTATTTTTTGCAAAAAGGAGTAGACAAGTGCGAATGAGAATGATTATTATTGCTCTGCATTCAGGGAGACCCTTGCGGAAAGCCTGAAAGCACGACATTGCTCACATTGCTTCCAGTATTACTTTAGCCAGCCGGGTGCTGGCTTTTTTTTTGCTTTTTTCCGCCGCACCCGGATGGCTGCTACTGCGCCTCAACCTTATCTTTGGTTTCAATAGCGGTATCGGCGATAAACCCTACGACGTTGCTCTTTTCTGCCGCCGGCAGCAGCTCTGCCTGGCCGGAAAAAACGCCGCCCTTTTTGATGGCCAGCGTGCGGTAGGCCAACGTGCCGGTCACGTTGCCATTCTTATCGATTTCAATCGTTTCGCTGCGGCACTGGCCGATGACGCAGCCGTCAATAATCAGCTCGCGGCAGGTGATATTCCCCTCTACCAGACCGCCGGTCATGATCTTTATTTGGCTCTCTCGCGCGTCGATATTGCCGCTTACGGTGCCGTAAATATCGACGTCTCCCTCGGCGATAATGTTTCCGTCAAAGCGGATACCGCCGGCGATAACCGTGGTGGCCGGTTTTCGGGCCATGGCGGAGGGAGATTCACCGTTGAGTACCGCCGTATTCACCGCCGGCGGCGTAGATTCAATGATTTTGTTCTTTTTAAACATATGGTTAATCCGCTGATATTGAAAATGAAAAACGAAGGAGGATAAGGCGAAAGAGCCCGATAGCCAGGCCAGATACGTGGATTCGAAGCACCAGGCCATCAGGCCAAGCAGCCAAAAGAGAAGGGCGCTATTTAAGGCGATATATTTGCTTTCCATGCGAACGAGATGGCTACTCCTTTAGTCATCGTATTTTGGGAAACGGTGAGCGCGCTGGATAAAAAACGTTCTTTTCCCGAGGGGTCCTCTTATCCAGAATTTAGCCAGCAGGGTCAATAAATTTGAGCGCTAAATTTAACATTTAAGAATTTGGCACACTCATTGAAGGGGTTAAGTTTGCAGCCAGCTTGCGCTATGGTTAACAGCAGAGACCTTAAATAAGGATAGCGTTATGACTTTGCACTGCGCATTTATTGGATTCGGCAAAAGCACCACCCGCTACCATCTTCCCTATGTCCTGCACCGAAAAGAACGCTGGCATGTGGCGCATATCTACCGCCGCAGCGCAAAGCCGGAGGAACAGGCTCCGCAGTATTCGCACATCCACTTCACCAGCGACCTCGAGGAAGTGCTTAACGACCCGCAGGTCAAACTGGTGATTGTCTGCACCCACGCGGACAGCCATTTTTCCTATGCGAAACGGGCGCTGGAGGCGGGCAAAAATGTGCTGGTCGAAAAGCCCTTTACCCCGACGCTTGAGGAGGCAAAAACGCTATTCGCCCTGGCGAAAAGCAAGGGACTGACGGTTACGCCGTACCAGAATCGTCGCTTCGACTCCTGCTTCCTGACCACGAAGAAGGTGATTGAGAGCGGAAAACTTGGCGAGATCGTCGAGATTGAAAACCATTTCGACAACTATCGTCCGGTAGATGGAGGAAAACCCGGGCTGCCTCAGGACGGCACATTCTACGGCCTGGGCGTCCATACCCTGGACCAAATTATCTCCCTGTTCGGTCGCCCGGACCATGTCTCTTATGACATCCGTAGCCTGCGCAATAAGGCCAACCCGGACGATACCTTTGAGGCCCAGCTGTTCTACGGCAACCTGAAGGCGATCGTCAAAACCAGCCATCTGGTGAAGCTGCCCTACCCAAAATTCATCGTCCATGGTCATAAAGGTTCGTTTATTAAATACGGTATCGACCAGCAGGAGACCAGCCTTAAGGCCAATGTTATGCCGGGCGAGCCGGGATTCGGCGCGGATGAGACGGTTGGTCTGCTGGAGTACGTCAATGAGGCGGGGGAAACCGTACGGGAAGAGATCCCGCTTGAAACCGGCGACTATGGGCGAGTCTATGATTCGCTGTATGAAACCCTCATTAACGGTCAGCCAAATTTCGTCAAGGAATCTGAAGTTCTCACAAACCTGGAGATCCTCGAACGCGGCTTTGAACAGCCATCACCTGCCACGATTACCCTTACCCGATAAGCCATCATGGCTCCTCTGTACTCGTTCATATTTTTTGAACAGAGGAGTCAATTTTCACCCTCTATGATCGTTTGGCGATTGGGTCCACACTGAGTCCATCGAAAACATACGGGGGTGCAACATGATCTACTTACGTAAAGCTAACGAACGCGGCCACGCTAACCACGGCTGGCTGGATTCCTGGCATACTTTCTCTTTCGCTAACTATTACGACCCTAACTTTATGGGCTTCTCGGCGCTGCGGGTGATCAATGACGACGTGATTGATGCCGGCCAGGGCTTCGGTACCCATCCGCACAAGGACATGGAAATCCTGACCTACGTGCTGGAAGGGGCCGTTGAACACCAGGACAGCATGGGGAATAAAGAGCAGGTTCCGGCGGGCGAGTTCCAGATCATGAGCGCGGGTACCGGAGTTCGTCACTCTGAGTACAACCCAAGCGCCACGGAAAAACTGCATCTGTACCAGATCTGGATTATGCCGGAAAAAAATGGCATCACGCCGCGCTACGAACAGCGCCGCTTTGACGCCGCGCAGGGCAAACAGCTGGTACTGTCGCCGGATGCTCGTGAAGGTTCGCTGAAGGTGTACCAGGATATGGAGCTGTACCGCTGGGCGCTGCTGAAAGATGAGCAGTCGGTGCACCAGATTGCCGCTGAACGTCGGGTGTGGATCCAGGTGGTGAAAGGTGAAGTCACCATCAACGGAACGAAAGCTACCACCAGCGATGGCCTGGCGATTTGGGACGAGCAGGCGATTTCCGTACACGCCGACAGCGATAGCGAAATTCTGCTGTTCGATCTGCCGCCCGTCTGATCGTTCTCCGATCGGGTCTAAATAAATTGCGCAACCTTCCCGGATGTTAGGGAAGGTTGCGCTTTGTCCGTGATAAACTGGGGAAATGTTTCCCCGTTGATCGCAGTCAGGACGATGAAAAAGAAAAGACCCGTACTTCAGGATGTAGCCGATCTTGTCGGCGTGACCAAAATGACGGTCAGTCGCTATTTACGTAACCCGGAACAGGTTTCCGAAGCGCTGCGTGGCAAGATAGCCGTTGCTCTCGATGAACTGGGTTATATTCCTAATCGCGCCCCTGACATCCTCTCTAATGCCACCAGCCGCGCCATTGGCGTGCTGTTGCCCTCGTTAACCAACCAGGTTTTCTCAGAAGTGCTGCGCGGTATTGAAAGCGTGACCGACTCTTTCGGTTACCAGACGATGCTGGCGCACTACGGCTATAAGCCGGAAATGGAAGAAAAACGTCTGGAATCCATGCTTTCCTGGAACATTGACGGTCTAATCCTCACCGAACGAACCCACACGCCGCGCACCCTGAAGATGGTCGAAGTCGCGGGGATCCCGGTCGTGGAGCTGATGGACAGCCAGTCGCCGTGTCTCGATATCGCCGTCGGCTTTGATAACTTTGAAGCGGCCCGGCAGATGACCGCGGCGATTATCAATCATGGCCACCGTCACGTTGCCTATCTTGGCGCACGTCTTGATGAACGTACTATCATCAAACAGAAGGGGTACGAGCAGGCGATGCTTGATGCCGGGATGACGCCCTACAGCGTGATGGTTGAGCAGTCTTCCTCTTATTCTTCGGGGATTGAGCTGATGCGCCAGGCGCGTCGTGAATATCCGCAGCTTGACGGCATATTCTGTACCAACGATGACCTTGCGGTCGGCGCGGCGTTTGAGTGCCAGCGTCTGGGGCTGAAAATCCCTGACGATATGGCGATTGCCGGTTTCCACGGCCACGATATCGGCCAGGTGATGGAGCCGCGTCTGGCCAGCGTGCTGACGCCGCGTGAGCGGATGGGGCGGATTGGCGCAGAGCGTTTGCTGGCGCGTATTCGCGGTGAAGCGGTGACGCCTAAGATGTTAGATTTAGGTTTCACATTGTCACCGGGCGGATCTATTTAAACTGACAAATTTGAAGTAGATCACACATATTCACATCTGGCACGAATGGTTATTGCTTCTCCACAACTCCGGCATGACAATGTTACCGATAACAGTTACCCGTAACAATTAACCTGTACGCCAGTGTTCCACGCCGTTAAACGCTGCCAGGCTGCGCGTATGTGTCCAGTGGGAGGAAGCTTTGAGCACGACTAACCATGATCACCACATCTATGTCCTGATGGGCGTTTCCGGCAGCGGCAAATCCGCTGTCGCCAGCGAAGTGGCGCATCAACTGCACGCCGCGTTTCTCGACGGTGACTTTCTGCATCCGCGCAGCAACATCAACAAGATGGCTTCCGGCGAACCGTTAAATGACGATGACCGCACCCCATGGCTGCAGGCGCTGAACGATGCCGCGTTTGCCATGCAGCGTACCAATAAAGTGTCGCTGATTGTCTGCTCCGCGCTGAAAAAGAGCTATCGCGACATCCTGCGTAAAGGCAACCCGAACCTCTCTTTTATCTATCTTAAAGGCGATTTCGAAGTTATCGAACAACGTTTGAAGGCGCGTAAAGGCCATTTCTTTAAAACCCAGATGTTGGTTACGCAGTTTGAAACGCTGCAAGAGCCGGGCACGGATGAAAACGATGTTTTAATCGTCGATATCGACCAGTCATTGGAAGGCGTGGTCGCCAGCACCATTGAGGTGATCAACAAAGGCAGTAAATAGTGAGTACATTAACGCTTGTTTTAACAGCAGTCGGCTCCGTTTTGCTGCTGCTGTTTTTAGTGATGAAGGCGCGTATGCATGCCTTCGTGGCTTTGATGGTGGTTTCTATTGGAGCAGGGCTTTTTTCCGGCATGCCGTTGGACAAGATCGCGGCGACAATGGAAAAAGGCATGGGCGGCACGCTGGGCTTTCTGGCTATCGTCGTCGCGCTAGGGGCAATGTTCGGGAAGATCCTGCATGAAACCGGCGCGGTCGACCAGATTGCCGTCAAAATGTTGAAATCTTTCGGCCATAGTCGCGCCCACTATGCGATAGGCCTGGCCGGCCTTATCTGCGCGCTGCCGCTGTTTTTCGAAGTGGCGATCGTGCTGCTGATCAGCGTGGCGTTCTCGATGGCGCGTCATACCGGTACCAACCTTGTGAAGCTGGTGATCCCGCTGTTTGCCGGGGTGGCCGCCGCCGCGGCGTTCCTGCTGCCGGGGCCTGCGCCGATGCTGCTGGCATCACAGATGCACGCCGACTTTGGCTGGATGATCCTGATTGGCCTGTGCGCCGCGATCCCGGGGATGATTATTGCCGGGCCGCTGTGGGGTAACTTTATCAGCCGCTACGTTGAGCTGCATACGCCTGACGATATCAGCGAGCCGCACCTCGGCGAAGGCAAAATGCCGTCCTTCGGCTTCAGTCTGGCCTTAATTCTGCTGCCGCTGGTGCTGGTTGGCCTGAAAACCATCGCTGCGCGTTTTGTGCCGGAAGGCTCTACCGCCTACGAATGGTTTGAGTTTATCGGCCATCCGTTTACCGCAATTCTGGTTGCCTGCCTGGTGGCGATCTATGGCCTGGCGGTACGTCAGGGGATGGCCAAAGATCGGGTGATGGAGATTTGCGGTCATGCGCTTCAGCCAGCGGGCATTATTCTGCTGGTGATCGGCGCGGGTGGCGTGTTCAAACAGGTGCTGGTCGACTCCGGCGTGGGGCCGGCGCTCGGCGAAGCGCTGACCGGGATGGGCCTGCCGATTGCGATCACTTGCTTTGTGCTGGCGGCGGCGGTACGTATTATTCAGGGCTCCGCGACCGTGGCCTGCCTGACGGCCGTCGGTCTGGTCATGCCGGTTATTGAACAGCTGCACTACAGCGGCGCGCAGATGGCGGCGCTCTCCATCTGCATCGCCGGCGGCTCTATCGTCGTCAGCCACGTTAACGACGCGGGCTTCTGGCTGTTCGGTAAGTTTACCGGCGCGACCGAAGCGCAAACGCTGAAGACCTGGACGATGATGGAAACTATCCTCGGCACCGTCGGGGCGATAGTCGGTATGATTGCGTTTACGCTGTTGAGTTAACCGACAAAGTGAAACACCCGGCGGAGCGAGGCGATGCCGGGTTAATTTCCCCGCTCTACTTATATCGAAAACCCTTAGCTTTACCCCTCTTCCGATCTGCCACTACCAGAAATACGACAAACATCATATGGCTCATAAACCCATGCCACGCCTGGATTTAACCAGTTTGGTCAGCGAGAATAAAACAACCGAATTTCTGCTGCAATCCATAACCCGGATCAATAAAATAGCGGCGGAAAATATTCCCTTCACAATGTAAATTCCCTGATAATTATTCGGGTATTCCGGGGTGCCAGTGACGGCGGCCATCAGGCAAAATTAGCTGCGTTACTGATTGCCTCGCAATCATTGATTAATTTCACTTGCGACTTTAGCTGCATTTTGTAATGTGAAGGACTAACCAGTAGGAAACTGGCCTGGAACAAACAGCACACACCTCGCAGGAATACGTTATGAAAAATGTTGGTTTTATCGGCTGGCGCGGAATGGTCGGCTCTGTCCTCATGCAACGCATGGTTGAAGAGCGCGATTTTGACGCCATTCGCCCTGTTTTTTTCTCCACCTCTCAGCTGGGGCAGCCTGCTCCATCTTTTGGTGGCAGTACCGGTGGCACGCTTCAGGATGCGTTTGATCTGGAAGCGCTGAAGGCGCTGGACATTATTGTCACGTGTCAGGGCGGCGATTACACCAACGATATTTACCCGAAGCTGCGTGAAAGCGGCTGGCAGGGCTACTGGATTGACGCGGCCTCTTCGCTGCGCATGAAGGACGACGCCATTATCATTCTTGACCCGGTGAACCAGGACGTCATTACCGCAGGTCTGAACAACGGCGTGAAAACCTTTGTTGGCGGCAACTGTACCGTTAGCTTGATGCTGATGTCTCTCGGCGGCCTGTTTGCTCAGGATCTGGTCGAGTGGGTGAGCGTGGCAACTTATCAGGCGGCTTCCGGCGGCGGCGCGCGTCATATGCGCGAGCTGCTGACCCAGATGGGCCAACTGCACAGCCACGTTGCTGCTGAGCTGGCGGATCCGGCCTCCGCGATCCTGGAGATTGAACGCAAGGTCACCTCTTTGACCCGCAGCGGCGAACTGGCGGTGGACAACTTTGGCGTTCCTCTGGCGGGCAGCCTGATCCCCTGGATCGACAAGCAGCTGGATAACGGCCAGAGCCGTGAAGAGTGGAAAGGCCAGGCGGAGACCAACAAAATTCTCGCGACCGCCTCACCGATTCCGGTAGACGGCTTGTGCGTTCGCGTTGGCGCGCTGCGCTGCCATAGCCAGGCGTTCACTATCAAGCTGAAAAAAGAGGTTTCTATTCCGACCGTTGAGGAACTGCTGGCCGCGCACAACCCGTGGGCCAAAGTGGTGCCGAACGATCGTGATATCACTATGCGTGAGCTGACCCCGGCTGCCGTCACCGGCACCCTGACCACCCCGGTGGGCCGCCTGCGTAAACTGAACATGGGGCCGGAGTATCTGTCGGCCTTCACCGTGGGCGACCAGCTGCTGTGGGGGGCCGCCGAGCCGCTCCGCCGCATGCTAAAACAGCTGGCGTAGTCGTCACAAGATGGGAAAAGGGGTGTTGAAACACCCCTTTTTTTTGCGTAATACAAGGAGTAAACGCGAATGTTAGATTTTTCCCAACGGAGGTAACTCAGCCTTGGCTATGCTTTAAGTAAGGAGTCACGCTGTCTCCTTACCTGAAGGTGGGACGGAGCAGGGGGACGCATAACGTGCTGCGCCGTTCAGGTCAAAAAAAGTCGCCGGATACAGGAAAGGGCGACACCTACAACAGGATGAAACCATGTCTAATCGTATTGATAAGGACGTGATTAATGCGCTTATCGCCGGCCATTTTGCGGATCCTTTTTCCGTGCTTGGCATGCATTACGCCGACGCCGGGCTGGAAGTTCGTGCATTATTACCCGATGCCACCGATGTGTGGGTCATTGAACCAAAAACCGGACGCAAAGTCGGCAAGCTAGAATGCCTCGACTCGCGCGGTTTCTTCTGCGGCGTTCTGCCGCGCCGCAAAAATCCTTTTCGCTATCAGCTGGCCGTCACCTGGCACGGGCAGCAGAACCTGATTGATGACCCGTATCGTTTTGGTCCGCTGTTGCAGGATCTCGATGTCTGGCTACTGTCGGAAGGCACGCATCTGCGTCCTTATGAAACGCTGGGCGCGCATGCCGACACCATGGACGGGGTGGTCGGCACGCGCTTCTCGGTCTGGGCGCCTAACGCCCGCCGGGTATCGGTTGTCGGCCAGTTTAACTACTGGGACGGCCGCCGTCATCCGATGCGCCTGCGCAAAGAGTCCGGCATCTGGGAGCTATTTGTTCCCGGCGCGCTGAACGGTCAGCTGTATAAATTCGAGCTTATCGATGCCCATGGCAATCTGCGGGTGAAATCTGACCCTTACGCTTTTGAAGCGCAAATGCGCCCGGAGAGCGCCTCGCTTATCTGCGGGCTGCCGGAAAAGGTCGAGCAGCCGCCGGAGCGCAAGCAGGCGAATCAGTTTGATGCGCCGATATCGATTTATGAAGTACACCTCGGCTCCTGGCGCCGCCACACCGATAATAACTTCTGGTTAAGCTACCGCGAGCTTGCCGACCAGCTGGTCCCGTATGCCAAATGGATGGGCTTTACCCACCTCGAACTGTTGCCGGTTAACGAGCATCCGTTTGACGGCAGCTGGGGCTATCAGCCGACCGGGCTGTACGCGCCCACCCGTCGCTTCGGCACCCGGGAGGATTTTCGCTACTTTATCAACGCCGCGCACGCCGCGGGGCTTAACGTTATTCTGGACTGGGTGCCCGGTCATTTCCCGGCGGATGATTTTGCTCTCGCTTCGTTTGACGGCACCTCGCTGTATGAACACAGCGACCCGCGCGAAGGCTATCACCAGGACTGGAATACCCTGATCTACAACTATGGCCGCCGCGAGGTCAGCAACTACCTGGTTGGTAATGCGCTGTACTGGATCGAGCGCTTTGGCATTGACGCGCTGCGGGTCGATGCGGTGGCGTCGATGATTTATCGCGACTACAGCCGCAAACAGGGCGAGTGGGTACCGAACGAGTTCGGCGGTCGGGAAAACCTGGAGGCGATTGAGTTTCTGCGTAATACCAACCGCGTGCTGGGCGAACAGACGCCGGGCGCGGTGACGATGGCGGAAGAGTCGACTGATTTTCCCGGCGTTTCTCGTCCTTCCTCAACCGGCGGGCTGGGTTTCTGGTTTAAATGGAACCTCGGCTGGATGCACGACACCCTCGACTATATGAAGCTGGACCCGGTGCATCGTCGACATCATCACGACAAGATGACCTTCGGCATGCTCTACAACTACACCGAAAACTTTGTCTTGCCGCTCTCTCATGATGAAGTGGTACACGGCAAAAAATCGATTCTCGACCGCATGCCGGGCGACGCATGGCAGAAGTTCGCCAACCTGCGCGCCTACTACGGCTGGCTGTTTGCCTTCCCGGGTAAAAAGCTGCTGTTTATGGGCAATGAGTTTGCTCAGGGGCGTGAGTGGAACCACGATGCGAGCCTCGACTGGCATCTGCTGGAGGGCGGCGACAACTGGCACCACGGCGTCCAGCGGCTAGTCCGCGACCTCAATCATACCTATCGTCACCACAAAGCGCTGCATGAGCTGGATTTCGACCCTTACGGCTTTGAATGGCTGGTGGTGGACGATCATGAGCGCTCAGTGTTTATCTTTGTTCGTCGCGACAAGGCGGGCAATGAAATCATCGTCGCCAGCAACTTCACTCCGGTGCCGCGTCATGAGTACCGATTTGGCATCAACCAGCCCGGCCGCTGGCGTGAAGAGCTGAACACCGACTCCATGCACTACCACGGCAGCAATACCGGCAACGGCGGGGTCGTTGAAAGCGAAGCGATCGCCAGCCACGGTCGTGAACACTCCCTCTCCATTACCCTACCGCCGCTGGCGACGGTGTGGCTGGTGCGGGAGGCGCAATGATCGCACTCACGGCAGGAAAGCCCGCGCCTTTAGGGGCCAGCTACGACGGTAAAGGCGTGAATTTCGCGCTCTTTTCCGCCCATGCGGAGCGGGTGGAACTCTGCGTGTTTGACGACCAGGGCAATGAGCGGCGCGTCGACATGCCCGCGCGCAGCGGCGATATCTGGCACGGCTGGCTCGCCGATGCCGGGCCTGGCTTACGCTACGGCTATCGCGTCCACGGGCCCTGGGACCCGGCGCAGGGACACCGCTTCAATCCGGCCAAACTGCTGCTCGACCCCTGCTGCCATAACGTGGAGGGCGGGCTGCCTGACGATGAGCGTCTACACGGCGGCGACTTCGCTCCCGACAACCGCGACAGCGCAGCGATAGCGCCGAAGTCGCGGGTGATCGACCTGCATTACGATTGGCGCGGCGATAAGCCGCCGCGCACGCCGTGGGGCCAGACGGTGATTTATGAAGCCCACGTCAAGGGGCTGACGTATCTGCACCCCGATCTGCCGGAGAATATCCGCGGCACCTATAAAGCGCTCGGTCACCCGGTGATGATCGATTACTTCCGCACGCTTGGCATTACTGCACTAGAGTTAATGCCGGTGGCGCAGTTCGCCAGCGAACCGCGCCTTCAGCGGATGGGGTTAAGCAACTACTGGGGCTACAACCCGCTGGCGATTTTCGCCCTCGATACCCGCTACGCCAGCGTGACGGAACAGGCGTTAAATGAGTTTCGCGATGCGGTTAAAGCGCTGCATGCAGCGGGCATTGAAGTGATCCTTGACGTGGTGCTCAACCATAGCGCGGAGATAGACCTGGAAGGGCCGACCTTCTCGCTGCGCGGAATCGATAACCGTAGCTATTATTGGATCAGGGAAGACGGTGATTACCACAACTGGACCGGCTGCGGGAACACCATCAACCTCAGCCACCCCGGCGTGGTGGAGTATGCCCGCCAGTGCCTGCGCTTTTGGGTCGATGAGTGTCACGTTGACGGCTTTCGTTTCGACCTGGCTTCGGTGATGGGGCGGACGCCGGCGTTTCGTCAGGATGCGCCGCTGTTTGAGGCCATCCGTAACGATCCGCATCTTGCGGAGGTGAAGCTGATCGCGGAACCCTGGGATATCGGTCCCGGCGGCTACCAGGTGGGGAACTTTCCGCCGCTGTTCGCCGAGTGGAACGACCATTTTCGCGATACCGCGCGTCGTTTTTGGCTGCAGCAGAACGTCTCGCTGGGCGACTTCGCTCAGCGCTTTGCCGCTTCCAGCGACGTCTTTCAGCGTCATGGACGAGCGCCTGCGGCGGCGGTGAATCTGGTCACCGCCCATGATGGTTTTACCCTGCGCGACTGCGTTTGTTTCAATCAGAAACATAATGAAGCGAACGGGGAGGAGAATCGCGATGGGACTAACAATAACTACAGCAACAATCATGGTATAGAAGGATTAGAAGGGAGTCTTGCCGTGATTGAACGGCGTCGTGCCAGCGTTCACGCTCTCCTTGCGACGCTGCTGCTGGCGCAGGGAACGCCGATGCTGCTGGCGGGTGACGAACACGGTCACAGCCAGCATGGCAACAATAATGCTTACTGTCAGGACAATGCGTTGACCTGGCTGGACTGGAACCATACTAACCGCGGGCTGACCGCGTTCACCGCCGCGCTAATTCATCTGCGCCAGCGTATTCCGGCTTTAACCGAGAATCGCTGGTGGCAGGAGGGAGACGGCCGCGTTCGCTGGTTAAACCAACATGCGCAGCCGCTGTCCGCCGATGAATGGCAGCACGGTGCGCCGCGTATGCAGATCATATTGTCCGATCGCTGGCTGATGGCGCTCAACGCCACCGCCGAGGTGGCGGAGATGGTTTTACCTGCGGGGGAATGGCGCGCCATTCCACCTTTCGCCGGAGAGGATAATCCGGTCACTATGGCTGTCTGGCATGGGCCCGCGCACGGAGTGTGCGTATTTCAAAGGTCGTAACCTCGGGGCTTCCGGTTGGTCTCGAAGCGGCGGCGCGGCGAGAAGGGCAGGCAAGCTGGGGAGTAAAAAAGGAGTTAATTATGGTTGGGGTAGAAAAGAACGATCCGTTGATGCTGGCGCGTCAGTTGCCGATCAAATCCGTTGCGCTGATCCTTGCTGGGGGACGTGGTACCCGTCTGAAGGATCTGACCAATAAACGCGCGAAACCTGCTGTCCATTTCGGCGGCAAGTTCCGCATTATCGATTTTGCGTTATCTAACTGTATTAACTCAGGCATTCGCCGTATCGGCGTCATCACCCAGTATCAATCGCATACTCTGGTGCAGCATATCCAGCGCGGCTGGTCGTTCTTCAATGAAGAGATGAACGAGTTTGTTGACCTGCTGCCCGCTCAGCAAAGGATGCAGGGGGAAAACTGGTATCGCGGCACGGCGGACGCGGTGACGCAGAACCTCGACATCATTCGTCGCTACAAGGCGGAGTACGTCGTTATCCTCGCGGGCGACCATATTTACAAACAAGACTACTCGCGGATGCTTATCGATCACGTCGAAAAAGGCGCGCGTTGCACCGTCGCCTGTATGCCGGTGCCTATTGAAGAAGCACGGGCGTTCGGGGTGATGGCGGTGGACGAGAGCGATAAGATTATCGATTTCGTCGAAAAGCCGGCTAACCCTCCGGCGATGCCGGGCGATGCCAGCAAATCGTTGGCGAGTATGGGTATCTATGTCTTTGATGCGGATTACCTTTATGAGCTGCTGGAAGACGACGATAACGACGAAAGCTCCAGCCACGATTTTGGTAAAGACATCATCCCGAAAATCACCAAAGCTGGCATGGCTTATGCACATCCTTTCCCACTCTCCTGCGTGCAGTCCGATCCGCAGTCTGAACCCTACTGGCGCGATGTGGGGACCCTGGAAGCTTACTGGAAAGCCAACCTCGATCTGGCTTCGGTGACTCCGGAGCTGGATATGTACGATCAGAACTGGCCGATTCGCACCCATATGGAGCCTTTGCCACCGGCAAAATTCGTTCAGGACCGCTCGGGTAGCCACGGGATGACCCTGAACTCGCTGGTCTCCGGGGGCTGTATTATCTCTGGTTCGGTGGTCGTGCAGTCGGTGCTGTTCCCGCGCGTGCGGGTGAATTCATTCTGTAACATTGATTCGGCAGTTTTGTTGCCAGAGGTTTGGGTTGGCCGTTCGTGCCGCCTGCGTCGCTGCATTATTGACCGCGCTTGCGTGATCCCGGAAGGTATGGTTGTTGGGGAGAACGCGGAAGAAGATGCACGCCGTTTCTACCGCTCGGAGGAAGGTATCGTGCTGGTCACCCGCGACATGCTGCGGAAATTGGGGTACCCACAGGAGCGCTAATGCAGGTATTACATGTATGTTCAGAGATGTTCCCGCTGTTAAAAACCGGTGGACTGGCGGATGTGATCGGCGCGCTGCCTGCAGCGCAAATCGCAGGGGGCGTCGACACACGCGTGCTCCTGCCCGCGTTTCCCGATCTCCGTCGCGGCGTAACGGATGCGCAGGTGGTGACGCGCCGGGAGACCTTTGCCGGGCGCATCACCCTGCTGTTCGGGCACTTTAACGGCGTGGGCATCTATTTGATTGATGCCCCGCATCTCTACGATCGGCCAGGGAGCCCTTACCACGATACCAATCAGCACGCTTACACCGACAACGTGCTGCGCTTTGCGCTACTGGGATGGGTAGGCAGCGAGATGGCCTGCGGCCTGGATCCTTTCTGGCGCCCTGATGTTGTTCACGCCCACGACTGGCATGCGGGCCTGACGCCGGCCTATCTGGCGGCGCGCGGTCACCCAGCTAAGTCGGTCTTTACGGTGCATAACCTGGCCTACCAGGGGATGTTCTACTCGTGGCATATGAACGACATTGAACTGCCGTGGTCGTTTTACAACGTTCATGGACTGGAATTTAACGGCCAGATCTCCTTTCTGAAGGCCGGCCTCTATTACGCCGACCACATTACGGCGGTCAGTCCAACCTATGCCCGTGAAATCACCGAGCCGCAGTTCGCTTATGGGATGGAAGGGCTGCTGCGTCAGCGTCAGCACGAGGGCCGCCTCTCCGGGATCCTCAACGGGGTGGATGACCATATCTGGAATCCGGAAAGCGACCTGCTGCTGGCCGCGCGCTATGACCGCGATAGGCTGGAAGAAAAAGCGGAGAATAAACGCCAGTTGCAAATCGCCATGGGTCTGAAGGTGGATGACAAAGCGCCGCTGTTTGCCGTTGTCAGCCGTCTGACCAGCCAGAAAGGGCTGGACCTGGTGCTTGAAGCGCTGCCGGGCCTGCTTGAACAGGGCGGCCAGCTGGCGCTGCTGGGGGCGGGCGATCCGGTGCTGCAGGAGGGATTCCTTGCCGCCGCGGCCGAACATCCGGGTAAAGTCGGCGTACAGATTGGTTACCATGAAGCCTTCTCGCACCGCATTATGGGCGGTGCCGATGTGATTCTGGTGCCGAGCCGTTTTGAACCGTGCGGCTTAACCCAGCTGTACGGACTGAAGTATGGCACGCTACCGCTGGTGCGGCGTACCGGCGGCCTGGCGGATACCGTTTCCGACTGCTCGCTGGAGAACCTCGCCGATGGTCTGGCTACCGGCTTTGTTTTTGAAGACAGCAACGCCTTGTCGCTGCTGCGGGCGATTCGACGCACGTTTGTTCTGTGGTCGCGCCCATCGCTCTGGCGCTACGTCCAGCGTCAGGCGATGAATATGGATTTTAGCTGGCAGGTTGCCGCGAATTCTTACCGCGAACTTTATCAACGCTTGCTGTAACCAGGAGCCAAAGCTATGAATGTACCTTTTAGCTACTCATCACCCACCCTGAGCGTTGAGGCGTTAAAGCACTCTATTGCTTATAAGCTGATGTTTATCATCGGCAAAGATCCGGCTATCGCTAACAAGCATGAATGGCTCAACGCCACGCTGTTCGCCGTTCGCGATCGCATGGTTGAGCGCTGGCTGCGCTCAAACCGTGCGCAGCTTTCTCAGGAAGTTCGCCAGGTTTACTACCTGTCGATGGAATTTTTGATTGGCCGTACGTTGTCCAACGCGCTGTTATCGCTCGGCATTTATGAAGATGTGAACAGCGCGCTGGAAGAGATGGGGCTGAACCTTGAAGAATTAATTGATGAAGAAAACGACCCGGGCTTAGGTAACGGCGGTCTTGGTCGTCTGGCGGCCTGCTTCCTCGATTCGCTTGCGGCGCTGGGGTTACCGGGCCGCGGCTACGGTATCCGCTACGACTACGGGATGTTTAAGCAGAATATTGTCGATGGGCGGCAGAAAGAATCCCCGGATTACTGGCTGGAGTATGGCAACCCGTGGGAGTTCGAGCGCCATAATACGCGTTACAAAGTGCGCTTCGGCGGCCGTATTCAGCAGGAAGGTAAATACTCCCGCTGGGTGGAGACCGAAGAGATTATTGCAGAAGCCTATGACCAGATTATCCCTGGCTTCGACACCGACGCTACCAACACGCTGCGCCTGTGGAGCGCCCAGGCCAGCAGCGAGATCAACCTCGGTAAATTCAACCAGGGCGACTACTTCGCGGCGGTGGAAGATAAAAACCATTCCGAGAACGTGTCGCGGGTGCTCTATCCGGATGACTCGACCTATTCAGGACGCGAGCTGCGCCTGCGGCAGGAGTACTTCCTCGTATCGGCGACGGTGCAGGACATCCTCAGCCGCCACTACCAGCTGCATAAAACCTACGCCAACCTGGCAGACAAAATCGCGATTCATCTCAACGACACGCATCCGGTGCTGTCGATTCCGGAGCTGATGCGCCTGCTGATTGACGAGCATAAGTTCAGCTGGGATGAGGCGTTCGAGGTGACCTGCCAGGTCTTCTCCTATACCAACCATACCCTGATGAGCGAAGCGCTGGAGACCTGGCCTGTCGAGATGCTGGGTAAAATCCTGCCGCGTCATTTGCAGATTATCTTCGAGATCAACGACTATTTCCTGAAGACCCTGCAGGAGCAGTACCCCAACGATACGGCGATGCTGGGCCGGACGTCGATTATCGACGAGTCCAACGGTCGTCGCGTACGTATGGCGTGGCTGGCGGTGGTGGTGAGCCATAAGGTCAACGGCGTGTCGGAGCTGCACTCCCGGCTGATGGTCGAGTCGCTGTTTGCCGAATTTGCCAAAATCTTCCCGATGCGCTTTACCAACGTCACGAACGGCGTGACGCCGCGCCGCTGGCTGGCGCTGGCGAATCCGCCGCTATCAAAAGTACTGGATGAAAATATCGGCCATAACTGGCGCACGGATTTGAGCCAGTTGAAGGAGCTGGAGCAGCATATTGACTATCCGAAAGTCAACCAGGCGGTGCGCCAGGCTAAGCTGGAAAACAAGCAGCGGCTGGCGAACTACATTGGTCAGCAGCTTAATGTGGTAGTGAATCCGAAGGCGCTGTTTGATGTGCAGATCAAGCGTATTCACGAGTACAAACGTCAGCTGATGAACGTGCTGCACGTGATTACTCGCTACAATCGCATTAAGGCCAACCCCGACGCCGAGTGGGTGCCGCGGGTGAATATCTTCGCCGGAAAGGCGGCTTCGGCTTACTACATGGCCAAACATATTATTCATTTAATTAACGACGTCGCGGCGGTGGTGAATAACGATCCGCAGATTGGCGATAAGCTGAAAGTGGTGTTTATCCCTAACTACAGCGTCAGCCTCGCGCAACTGATCATTCCGGCGGCGGATCTCTCCGAGCAGATTTCGCTGGCGGGAACGGAGGCCTCCGGGACCAGTAATATGAAGTTCGCGCTTAACGGCGCGTTAACCATCGGTACTCTGGACGGCGCTAACGTTGAGATGCAGGAGCACGTAGGGGCGGATAATTTCTTTATCTTCGGTAATACGGCGGAAGAGGTGGAGGCCCTGCGTGCCGACGGCTACAAACCGCGTGATTACTATGAGCAGGATGAAGAGCTGCACCAGGCGCTGACGCAGATCGGCACCGGCCTGTTCAGCCCATCGGAGCCGGGCCGCTATCGCGATCTGCTGGATTCGCTGATTAACTTTGGCGACCACTACCAGGTGCTGGCGGATTTTCGTAGCTACGTGGATTGTCAGGATAAGGTGGATGAGCTGTATCTTCACCCGGAAGAGTGGGCCAACAAAGCGATGCTCAATATCGCCAATATGGGCTACTTCTCTTCTGACCGCACGATCAAGGAGTATGCCGACCATATCTGGCATATCGATCCAGTACGTCTGTAGCGGGTTAGCCATAACAAAACGGGGCCACCAGGCCCCGTTGCTATTTACAGTTTTACGACGCTAACGACAGTTCAGACTTTCCCGCGTGCTGCGCCAGCCACTCGCTGATGCGCGCCTGCTGCTCGGCATTCAGCCACATACCTTGTTTGGTCCGGCGCCAGATAGCGTCGTCCAGACGGCGTACCCACTCGTGTTCTACCAGATAGCGCAGCTCGGCTTCATAAAACTCGTGGCCGAAATCTTCGCCCAGATCGGCAAGTGAAGTCGCTTCGCCGAGGATCCATTCGCTATTGCTGCCGTAAGTCCGCGCATAGTGGCGGGCCATCGATTCGCTGATAAACGAAAAGCGGCGGCGCAGCTTTGCCGCGTAGTCGTCACGGTCGCCGCCGATATCGCCGCCGGGCAGTACCGCGGTTTTGGTCCATGCCGGGCCGATGCCTTTATAGTAAGGCGTCAGTTTCTCCAGCGCATGCTCGGCAAGCTTACGATAGGTCGTGAGCTTGCCGCCAAAGACCGACAGCAGCGGAGCCTGTCCGTTTTCATCGTGAATATCGAGGGTGTAATCGCGGGTGATCGCCTGCGGTGAGTCGGATTCATCGTCGCACAGCGGGCGTACGCCGGAGTAGGTCCAGACAATATCGTCCCGCGTGAGCGTCTTTTTAAAGTGGGCGTTATAGACGTTCAGCAGGTAATTAATCTCTTTACCGTCGATCGCCACGGCTTTTGGGTCGCCTTTATATTCAACGTCGGTGGTGCCAATGATGGAGAATTCATCCATCCACGGGATCACAAAAACAATACGTTTATCTTCATTTTGCAGGATGTAGGCCTGCTTCTGCGCATGCACGCGCGGCACGACGATATGGCTGCCCTTAATCAAACGGATGCCGTACGGTGAGCGCAGGTGCATCCCTTCATCGAAGAACTGTTTAACCCACGGGCCAGTGGCGTTAACCAGACCGCGCGCCTGCCAGGTAAACTTCTCGCCGCTATCAATATCTTCTGCCTCAACAATCCACAAACCGTTTTCACGTTTTGCCGAGATGGCGCGGGTTCGTGTGCGCACTTCCCCGCCTTTACGCACAACCATCTGGGCGTTGGCCAGCACCATGCGCGCATCGTCGACCCAGCAGTCGGAATATTCGAAACCGCGCACGATTTCAGGTTTAAGTACCGATTCTGTGCCAAAACGCAACCCGGTTGAGCTGGGTAAACTGGTGCGCTTGCCCAGATGATCGTACATAAACAGCCCAATGCGGATCATCCACGCCGGACGCAGGTGCGGACGATGCGGTAAACGAAAGCGCATCGGGAAGGCGATGTGCGGGGCCATTTTTAATAACACTTCACGCTCGGCCAGCGCTTCGCTCACCAGGCGGAACTCATAGTGTTCAAGGTAGCGCAGCCCGCCATGAATCAGCTTTGAGCTGGCGCTGGATGTGGCGCAGGCCAGATCGTTCGCCTCCAGCATCAGCACGGATAAACCACGCCCTGCGGCGTCTGCCGCGATACCGGCACCGTTGATGCCTCCCCCTATCACAATCAGATCTTTGGTTTCCACGCTCGCCACCTCTTACACTTTCGTTTAAGCTCATAAATGTTCGATATCGCTCAATATAGCAAACAATCGCGCTATTGGTAACATCAAAAAAACATTTCAGAGTGATGCGTGTAACATATTGGCATTTATTTAGCGCCAGGCTGTACACTAGACGCTAAAATCCAGGGCGTTCGCCGCCTGCCTGTATATCCGTATATAAAGAAGAGAGCTTATGGATCGCTTTGAATGTATTAACGTAGAAGAAGCCCACCAGAAAATGCACCAGCAGACGGCGGTGCTGGTCGATATTCGCGACCCGCAAAGCTATGCAATGGGCCACACGCCGGGCGCTTTTCATCTGACTAACGATACGCTGGGCGCGTTTATGCGCGACAACGATTTTGATACGGCGGTCATGGTGATGTGTTATCACGGCAACAGCAGCAAAGGCGCCGCACAGTATCTGCTACAGCAGGGTTACGACAAGGTTTATAGCGTGGACGGCGGGTTTGATGCCTGGCATCGGCATTTCCCGGCGGAAGTTGCGCATGGCGCACTTTAGGCGTTAGCGTCGGTTGTGGCTATAATATCTCCCTTTGTGTGGAATAAGCGATCCGCTGCATGTTAATGATTACCTCTTTTGCCAACCCGCGCGTGGCCCAGGCGTTTGTCGACTATATGGCGACGCAGGGGATTATTCTGACTATTCAGCAGCATACGCAGAGCGATATCTGGCTGGCCGATGAGTCCCAGGCTGGACGCGTGCAGGCCGAGCTGGCCCGTTTTCTGGAAAATCCCGCCGATCCGCGATACCTTGCCGCCAGCTGGCAGTCGGGGCACACCAACAGCGGGCTGCACTACCAGCGCTTCCCCTTTTTAGCGACGCTTCGCCATAACGCCGGGCCGGTGACCTGGGGCGTGCTCTTCGCCTGCATCGTCGTCTTTGTCCTGCAAACGGTCATTGGCGATCAACCGGTCATGCTGCTGTTGGCCTGGCCCTACGATCCTTCGCTGAAATTTGAAGTCTGGCGCTACTTTAGCCATGCGCTCATGCACTTCTCGCTGATGCATATTTTGTTCAACCTGCTATGGTGGTGGTACCTCGGCGGAGCGGTAGAAAAGCGCATTGGCAGCGGCAAACTGGTGGTGATTACCGTAATCAGCGCCTTGCTGAGCGGCTTTGTTCAGCATCAGTTTAGCGGCCCGTGGTTTGGCGGACTGTCCGGCGTGGTCTATGCGCTAATGGGCTATGTCTGGCTGCGAGGCGAGCGCGATCCGCAAAGTGGCGTTTATTTACAGCGCGGCTTGATACTCTTTTCTTTAGTGTGGTTAATTGCTGGCTGGTTTGATGTTTTCGGCATGTCGATTGCGAACGGCGCGCACGTGGCCGGTCTGGTGACCGGGCTGGCGATGGCGTTTGTTGATACGCAGAATGTGCGAAAACGAACGTAGAGATTCCCAGGGATATTTCATGAAACAAACACAACGTCATGACGCGATTATCGAGCTGGTAAAAAAACAGGGATACGTCAGTACCGAAGAGCTTGTCGAGCAGTTTGCCGTCAGCCCGCAGACCATTCGCCGCGATCTGAATGATTTAGCCGATCAGAAAATGATCCTCCGTCATCACGGCGGCGCCGCGCTACCTTCCAGCTCGGTGAATACTTCATGGCACGACAGGAAATCGACCCAGACTCAGGAAAAAGAGCGCATTGCCCGCAAGGTGGCGAGCGAAATCCCCGACGGTGCGACGCTGTTTATCGATATCGGTACCACGCCGGAAGCGGTAGCCCATGCGCTGCTTAACCATAACGATCTGCGTATCGTCACCAATAACCTCAACGTCGCCAATACGCTGATGGTGAAAGAGGATTTCCGCATTATTCTGGCCGGCGGCGAGCTGCGTAGCAGGGACGGCGGTATCATCGGTGAAGCCACCCTGGATTTTATCTCCCAGTTTCGTCTTGATTTCGGCATTCTCGGCATCAGCGGTATCGACACCGATGGCTCACTGCTGGAGTTCGACTACCATGAAGTGCGCACCAAGCGGGCGATTATTGAAAACTCTCGTCACGTGATGCTGGTCGTTGACCATTCTAAGTTTGGCCGTAACGCGATGGTTAATATGGGCAGCATCAGTATGGTTGATGCGGTCTACACCGATGTTATGCCGCCGGCCGGCGTGCTGAAGGTGATTACCGACAATAATCTTCAGCTGGAGCTGTGCTGATTCATTAACTTTTCCCGGGCAGGCCAACGCGCGCCGCATGGCGTGATGCCGCGGGTGATACGTCACGCGCTTATCTCCGGTGATGAAGAGGGAGAACGCCAGGCGGAGGGAAATTTTTCCGCCGGCAATTATCAGGGTGGCGATGTATAAGGCCAGCCGATAGCGGCTTATACGCCGTATCCCATCATTTTCAACAGCTGCTGGGCATGCTGAACGGCATCCTGGCGGTGCGCCACGCCCAACTTCTGATACAAATTACGGATATGTGTTTTAATCGTCGTGGCGGCCACGTCCAGCTCACCGGCGATCTGCTCGTTGCTGTAACCGGAATAGATGAGCCCCAGCACCTGCCATTCGCGCTGGGTCAGCGGGCTGGTACGGATAAGTTCCGGCACTTCCGGATGGTTCAGCAGCCGCTCGACGAAGCTCTCGTCAAAGTGGGCGAACTTATGGCGATGATGCTGGTTGATATCGCGCAGAATACGCTGGGCGCGGTGCTGCTCCAGCTCCGGTAGCGTATTGAGCTGAATCAGCTGGCGCAGCTGCTGCGCCATCGCTTCGCCTTCAATGACAAAATGATTAATAAACCCGGTGCGGTTCGCGAGGGTGAGCGCTTCCAGCAGCGCTTTTTGCGCCTCGCTCTTACGCCCTGCCTGCCAGTAGAGCTGGTTGAGCAGCAGCAGGTTGCGGTTCAGATCGCTCATCAAACGCAGCGAGCGGGCGTTATCGTTTAACTCATCCAGTACCATTTCGGCGGAATCAAAATCGCCGAGCAGAATTTGCGCGCGGGCGATATTGCGCCACTGGCTCTGCAGGAAGTGGTTATTGGCGAACTCCGGTTTTGGCGTCTGGCGCAGCCAGTTTGCCGCGGCGGCTTTGTCGCCGATCATCTGCCAGTAGATAACCCGGACTTTATCGGCATTGGATACCCAGTCGCTATGGTAATGACCGTTGCCCAGCAGGTTTTCCAGGCGATTCAAATGGCTGCGGGCGTTATCCAGATCGCCGCGCGCCAGCGAGCACTGCACCATCAGCGTCAGGCACTGCAGCTGCTGCTGCGGTTGATAGGACGAGAGCACGTTCATGCCGCTGCGCGCGGAGGTTTCCGCTTCATCCAGCCGTGCCCAGGCCCACAGGAGCTGGGAACGAATACGCAGCAGGAACTCATGCATCGGCAGCTGTTCCAGATGCTGTTCACGAATGAGCTGGAAAGCTTTTTCCTGAATTTCCCAGGCGGCCTGCAGGAAGCCCTGTGCGAAGAGAATTTCGCTTTGCTGGATCATGCTCCATAACGCGTAGTGCCAGACGTCATGACGGCGGGCCATCTGTTCCGTCTGCTGCATGACCGCCAGCGATTTGCTCAACTGGCCTTTGCAGTGCAGAACTTCGCCGTGTACGGATGTGGCAACGATGCGGCTGTAGTAGCTGGCCAGCGGTAGTTCATCAAGGGCCACCATCGCCAGGCGCTCGGCTTCGTCCTGATCGCCGGCGTTGATCGCCACCTGGGCACGCAGGGCGTTGAAATCGCCGTGCATGGCGGTGTCCATTTCCGAATCCATCTCCTGCTCGGCGCGCGCCAGCAGGGTATTGACTTCACTATAGCGGTGCTGGCTCTGCATCAGCCAGGCCTGCAAAAGAATCAAACGCGGGTTTTCCAGCAGGTTTGACCAAGGCAGCGCGGCGAGGGACTGTTCCAGCAAACTCAGCTCGCTGTGGTTAAACATGCCCCACGCGTGGTTGAGCAGAATATCGCGCAGCATTTTGGCGTCACCCGCGGCCAGGGCGTGATGAATAGCTTCGCTCGGGAAGCCTTGCGCCATCCAGCTCTCAGCGGCCGCACGGTGAATTTCCGGCAGTTCGACCGCCAGCTCCCACTGGCAGCGCTGGCGCAGGAAGTTGCCGAACAGCGGATGGTAGCGAAACCATTCGCCGGAGTCGTCCATCCGCTGCAGGAATAATCCCTGACGCTCAATTTCTTCCAGCTGCATCTGGCCATTCTCTTCGCCGGTGACGCGGACGATGAGCGCATCGTTCATCGAGCGCAGCAGCGAGCTTTTTAGCAGGAAGTTACGCGTCCGCGGGTCCACGTTATCCAGCACCTCATCGACCAGATAGTCAGAAAGATGGCTGGCGTTAATACCGGCAAGACGACGGGCGGAGTGATGGGCGGAAGTATTGTTCTGGCGCGCCGAGAGGGCAATCAGCTGCAGCGCGGTGGCCCAGCCGGCAACATCGTCGCACAGCCTTTTGCTATCGTCGGCCTCAATAGGCGAACTGAGACGACAGTCGAAAAACTGCTTCGCTTCCTGATGGGTAAAAGCGAGCTGCTGGCTGCCGATTTCCAGCAGCTGATCGCGCACGCGCAGGTTGGCGATACCCAGCTGCGGCAGATTACGCGACAGCACCACCAGCGTCATATTTTCCGGCTGATGGCGGAGGAAGAAACGCATCGCATCATGAATAACCGGATTGGTGATCAGATGATAATCATCAATCACCAGGAATAACGGGCGCTGCCAGTCGGCCAGCTCAATAAACAGTTGCGCGAAGAGAGAGGGCAGGCTGGCGTACTGGCGCTTTTGCACCATCGCTTCGCTGGCCGCACAGTGGCCGCCTGTCGCCTGCTGAACGGCGGCGATAAGATAGCTGGCAAAACGCTCCTGTTGGTTATCGCCTTCATCCAGCGAGAACCAGCCGAGATCGTTTTTCCCCGCCGCCCATTGAGAAACGAGCGTGGTTTTACCGTATCCAGCCGGACTGGTCACCAACGCGAGACGATAATTGTTCGCGCCGGAAAGTTTCGCCAGCAATCGCTCACGAACCACAGTGTGTTCAAGGCGGACCGGGCGACTTAATTTAGACGGAATCAACATAGTTCTTCATTTCGCTGTGCAAGTGAGGAATTGCGAATTTTTTTGCGCTTCGTAATTAATATCCAATAAGGTCGGCCATAATGAATTTTATTGCAAGTTATGTCCGAGTTTTATGCTCTTGAATTTGCTCTATGTCACAAATTTGCATAGTGAGAGAAATTCATATAAATGCGCGGCAGCGCGCGCGGTTATTGGGATTGCGGAAGTTTTAGGCACGATAAGCTAATCTTTTATTACAAAATTAGTAGCTGTTTGTTTTTAATGAAATATTATCAGTGAAATCTTATAAGTCATCTTTTTGAGCTATTTCTGCATTACAGTCCGTTTATTCTGCAGATATTTACTTTTATTTGGCAATATTTACAAATCGATGTTTTGCCCGCTTTTATCGTCCTGGCTTGTAACAAAATTTAGCGCGGTAAGCAGGCCGATTTGTGGTTCCGGCGTGGCGAATTTTGCAGCATAATTTTTGCCGGTAAGCTAACGTAATAGTGGCCACGATCACACTTTTCGCTCATCCCTGCTACTCCTCCCCGGCTAATCCCTGGCGGGATGAGGACGTGACTCCGGGAGGTCGGCACACTAACGCTAACGTTTTAGTAAAGGACCCGGATTACTTATGTCACAGACTTCTTTTAACAAAGCTCAGTTTCAGGCTGCACTGACGCGTCAGTGGCAGCATTTTGGTTTACAGTCCGCTTCCGAGATGACCCAGCGTCAGTGGTGGCGCGCCGTAAGCGGCGCGCTGTCCGAGCTGTTGTCGGCTCAGCCGGTAGCGCAAGCGGCCGAAGGGCAGCGCCACGTAAACTATATCTCCATGGAGTTTTTGATTGGTCGCCTGACCGGCAACAACCTGCTTAACCTTGGCTGGTATCAGCAGGTCAGCGATGAGCTTCAGGCGCATGACGTTAACCTGACCGACCTGCTGGAAGAGGAAATCGACCCGGGCCTGGGCAACGGCGGCCTCGGTCGTCTGGCGGCATGTTTCCTTGATTCTATGGCCACCGTGGGACAATCGGCGACCGGCTACGGCCTGAACTACCAGTACGGCCTGTTCCGCCAATCTTTCGCTGATGGCCAGCAGATGGAAGCGCCGGATGACTGGGGGCGTAATAGCTACCCGTGGTTCCGCCACAACGAAGCACTGGACGTGCAGGTTGGCCTCGGCGGTAAAGTGACCAAAAGTGGTGAGTGGATACCGGCATTCGTGATTACCGGCGAAGCCTGGGATCTGCCGGTGCTGGGCTACCGTAACAACGTGGCTCAGCCGCTGCGCCTGTGGCAGGCTAAGCACGCGCACCCGTTTAACCTGACCAAATTCAACGATGGCGATTTCCTGCGTGCCGAACAGCAGGGCATTGACGCCGAAAAACTGACGAAAGTTCTCTACCCGAACGATAACCATCAGGCGGGTAAAAAACTGCGTCTGATGCAGCAGTACTTCCAGTGCGCCTGTTCGGTTGCCGATATTCTGCGTCGCCATCATCTGGCGGGCCGCAAGCTGGCGGAGCTGGCGGATTATGAAGTCATCCAGCTTAACGATACTCACCCGACGATTGCGATTCCGGAACTGCTGCGCGTGCTGATTGATGAGCATCAGCTGAGCTGGGACGACGCCTGGGCAATTACCAGCAAAACCTTCGCGTATACCAACCACACCCTGATGCCGGAAGCGCTGGAGTGCTGGGATGAGAAGCTGGTGAAAGCGCTTCTGCCGCGCCACATGCAGATCATCAAACAGATTAATGACCGCTTTAAAACGCTGGTGGATAAAACCTGGCCGGGTGATAAGCAGGTGTGGGCGAAACTGGCGGTGGTGCACGATAAACAGGTTCGCATGGCGAACATGTGCGTGGTGAGCGGCTTTGCGGTTAATGGCGTTGCCGCGCTGCACTCCGACCTGGTGGTGAAAGATCTGTTCCCGGAATATCACCAGCTGTGGCCGAATAAATTCCATAACGTCACCAACGGTATTACCCCGCGCCGCTGGATCAAACAGTGCAACCCGGCTCTGGCCGCGCTGCTGGATAAAACCCTGAAGAAAGAGTGGGCCAACGATCTCGACCAGCTGATCAACCTCGAAAAATATGCCGATGACGCTAAGTTCCGTCAGATGTATCGCGACATTAAGCTGGCTAACAAAGTTCGTCTGGCGGAGTTTGTGAAGCGGCGTACCGGTATCGAGATTAATCCGCAGGCGATTTTCGATATCCAGATCAAGCGCCTGCACGAGTACAAACGCCAGCACCTGAACCTGCTGAATATTCTTGCGCAGTACAAAGAAATTCGCGAGAACCCGCAGGCGGACCGCGTACCGCGCGTGTTCCTGTTCGGCGCGAAAGCGGCGCCGGGCTACTATCTGGCGAAGAATATTATCTGGGCGATCAATAAGGTTGCCGCCGCGATCAACAACGATCCGCTGGTCGGCGATAAGCTGAAAGTGGTATTCCTGCCGGATTACTGCGTCTCGGCGGCGGAAATGCTGATCCCGGCGGCGGATGTCTCCGAGCAGATCTCAACGGCGGGTAAAGAGGCCTCCGGTACCGGCAACATGAAGCTGGCGCTGAACGGCGCACTGACCGTGGGAACCCTGGATGGAGCGAACGTGGAAATCGCTGAGCAGGTAGGCGAAGAAAACATTTTTATCTTCGGTCATACCGTGGAAGAAGTGAAAGCGCTGAAGGCCAAAGGCTACGATCCGCTGAAATGGCGTAAGAAAGACAAGCTGCTGGACGCGGTGCTAAAAGAGCTGGAGAGCGGTAAATACAGCGATGGTGATAAGCATGCTTTCGACCAGATGCTGCACAGCCTGCTGAAAGGCGGCGACCCGTACCTGGTGCTGGCAGATTTTGAAGCCTACGTGGCGGCGCAGAAGCAGGTTGATGAGCTGTATCGCGACCAGGAAGCCTGGACGCGCGCGACGATTCTGAATACCGCGCGCTGCGGCATGTTCAGCTCCGACCGCTCGATTCGCGATTATCAGCAACGTATCTGGCAGGCAAAACGCTAAGGACAGGCCTATGGAGACTAAACGCCTTGATAACGCAGCCCTGGCGGCGGGAATAAGCCCAAGCTATATCAACGCGCACGGTAAGCCGCAGTCCATTGCTGCGGCCACCAAGCAGCGGCTGCTTGATGCGATGCATCGTACCACCATCACCCCGAAGGCGGTGGTTAACCCACTGCCAGCGGTGCAGGTGTTCACCCACGGCAAAAAGATGTCTCTGCCGATAGCGGGTCAGGGGGAGTTTCACTGGATCCTCACTACCGAAGAAGGGAAACAGTATCAGGGCCAGGCGCGCGGCGGTGAAACGCTGCCGCTGCCGGCAAGATTACCGGAAGGGTATCATACGCTCACGCTGACTCAGGACGGCGATCGCTGGCACTGCCGGGCGATCGTCGCGCCCGCGCGCTGCTACGAACCGCAGGCGCTGAAGGATGGCCAGAAACTGTGGGGAACCTGCGTGCAGCTGTATACGCTGCGCTCGGAGAAGAACTGGGGGATTGGCGACTTCGGCGATTTACGCGCGATGCTGCCGGAAATCGCCCGCCGGGGTGGCTCGTTTATCGGACTTAACCCGATTCACGCGCTCTATCCGGCTAACCCGGAGAGCGCCAGTCCGTACAGCCCCTCTTCGCGCCGCTGGCTCAACGTTATCTATATTGACGTCAATGCGGTAGAGGATTTCCGTCATAGCAAAGAGGCGCAGAAATGGTGGCAATCACCGGCTACGCAGCAGACTTTACAGGCCGCGCGCCAGACCGATGACGTTGACTATACCGCCGTGACCGCCCTTAAGCTCACCGCGCTGCGCATGGCCTGGAAAGGTTTTTCTGCGCGCAACGATGAGGCGATGGCGGAGTTTCGCCAGTTTGTCACCCGCGAGGGCGACAGCCTGTACTGGCAGGCGGCGTTTGACGCGCTGCATGCCTGGCAGGTGCAACAGGACCCGATGCGCTGGGGCTGGCCCGCGTGGCCGAAGGCTTATCAGGATACCGATAGCCCGGAGGTTAAAACGTTCTGCACCGAACATGCCGATGAGGTGAATTTTTACCTGTGGCTGCAGTGGCTCGCTTATACCCAGTTTGCCGAGTGCTGGCATACCAGCCAAAACGACGCCATGCCGATCGGCCTGTATCGCGACCTGGCGGTGGGCGTTGCGGAAGGCGGGGCGGAAACCTGGTGCGATCGCGAGCTGTACTGCCTGAAAGCCTCCGTCGGCGCGCCCCCAGATATCCTGGGCCCGCTGGGGCAAAACTGGGGTCTGCCGCCGATGGATCCGCATATCATGGTGGCGCGCGCCTATGAGCCTTTCGTCGAGCTGTTGCGCGCGAATATGCAAAACTGCGGGGCGCTACGCATCGATCATGTCATGTCGGTGCTGCGTTTGTGGTGGATCCCTTACGGCGAGACGGCCGATCACGGCGCCTATGTGCAGTATCCGGTAGACGATCTTTTGTCGATTCTGGCGCTGGAGAGTAAGCGTCATCGCTGTATGGTGATCGGCGAGGATCTGGGAACCGTACCGGTTGAGATCGTCGGCAAGCTGCGTAAAAGCGGCGTTTACTCCTACAAAGTGCTCTATTTCGAAAATGACCACGAAAAGACTTTCCGTGCGCCGAAGGCGTATCCGGAGCAATCAATGGCTGTGGCAACGACGCATGACCTGCCAACGTTGCGCGGCTACTGGGAAAGCGGCGACCTGACGCTGGGTAAATCACTCGGCCTGTATCCGGATGAGGTGGTATTACGCGGACTGTATCAGGATCGCGAGCTGGCGAAGCAGGGGCTGCTGGATGCTCTGCACCGCTATGGCTGTCTGCCAAAGCGTACCGGACATAAAGCGTCGCTGATGGCGATGACGCCAACCCTGAATCGCGGAATGCAGCGCTATATCGCCGACAGCAACAGCGCGCTGCTGGGCCTGCAGCCGGAAGATTGGCTGGTGATGGCCGAGCCGGTCAATATTCCCGGGACCAGCACCGAGTATCCAAACTGGCGTCGTAAGCTTTCCACTACGCTTCAGGCGATGTTTGCCGATGAGCAGGTAAATAAGCTGATTAAGGATCTGGATAAGCGGCGCAAGGCGGCGAGTAAGAAGAAGCCAGCCTGATGTAAGCCAAAAAAGCCGGGAAGCGATTCCCGGCTTTTTATTCTCTTTAGCGTTTCGGCCCAGCGGCTACTAGCGCAGCGCCTGCTGGTGTATCGGTGTATTTCTCAAAGTTCTCGATGAATAGCTTCGCCAGCTGCTCCGCTTTTTCCTGCCACTGCTCTGGCGAGCCGTAGGTGTTGCGCGGGTCGAGGATATGGGTATCCACCCCCGGCAGCTCGGTCGGGATCTGCAGCTCAAACATCGGCAGAGTGAAGGTTTCGGCATTGTCCAGTGAACCATCAAGAATCGCATCGATAATGGCGCGAGTATCTTTGATCGAGATACGTTTGCCGGTACCGTTCCAGCCGGTGTTGACCAGATAGGCCTGGGCGCCGGAAGCCTGCATGCGTTTCACTAGCACTTCTGCGTACTGCGTTGGGTGCAGAGACAGGAAGGCGGCGCCAAAGCAGGCGGAGAAGGTTGGCGTCGGCTCCGTGACGCCGCGCTCGGTACCGGCCAGCTTGGCGGTGAAGCCAGACAGGAAGTGGTACTGGGTCTGGTCGGCGGTCAGACGAGAAACCGGCGGCAGAACGCCAAAGGCGTCAGCGGTGAGGAAGATAACCTTGGTGGCATGACCGGCTTTGGAGATGGGCTTAACGATGTTCTCGATATGATTGATCGGATAAGAGACGCGGGTGTTTTCGGTCTTTGAACCGTCGTTAAAATCGATGGTGCCGTCAGCCAGCACGACCACATTCTCCAGCAGCGCATCGCGGCGAATCGCATGGTAGATATCCGGCTCTGCGGCTTCGGATAGCTTAATGGTCTTGGCGTAGCAGCCGCCTTCGAAGTTGAATACCCCGTCGTCATCCCAGCCGTGTTCGTCATCGCCAATCAGGCGGCGTTTCGGATCGGTAGAGAGGGTGGTCTTGCCGGTACCGGAAAGGCCGAAGAAGATAGCGACATCCTCTTTTTCCCCGACGTTGGCGGAGCAGTGCATGGAAGCGATGCCCTTCAGCGGCAGCAGGTAGTTCATGATCGAGAACATCCCTTTTTTCATTTCGCCGCCGTACCAGGTTCCGCCGATAAGCTGGATGCGCTCGGTCAGGTTGAACGCGACGAAGTTTTCGGAGTTCAGGCCCTGTTCTTTCCACTGCGGGTTGGTGCACTTAGCGCCGTTCATCACGATGAAATCCGGCTTGAAGTTTGCCAGCTCTTCCTCGCTTGGGCGAATAAACATGTTTTTCACGAAATGCGCCTGCCAGGCGACTTCGGTAATAAAGCGGACGCTCAGGCGGGTGTCGGCATTGGCGCCGCAGAAGGCGTCAACGATAAACAGGCGCTTGCCGGAGAGCTGGCGGGTCACCAGCCCCTTCAGGTGCTGCCACGTTTCCTCAGAAAGCGGCTTGTTGTCGTTCTTACCTTTGCCTTTATCGGCCCACCACACGGTATCGCGGGTGGTGTCGTCACGAACGATATACTTATCTTTTGGAGAACGGCCGGTAAAAATACCGGTATCTACGGCGATTGCACCAAGATTTGTTAATACGCCACGTTCATAACCTTCCAGATTGGGGGCGAGCTCTTCCTGATACAATGTATCGTAACTGGGGTTATGGACGATATCCTGGACGTCATTGATACCATAAGCCTTGAGATCCTGCGGGGTTAAACCATTATTAACGCGCATGTCACTGCTCCTTAGCCAATATGTACTGCTTTAAATTGTAGGGTTTATTACGGGGTATAGACCGCGACCAGGCTCATAGATTTACGTATCTCGACAAACGGCGGACTTACGAAAAACGTTGTGACTCCTGTCACGAGGCGTAGGGGATTATCTCAGGAATTAGGGCTACAGTGGGGGTAGATGTTTCTTAATGGTTAAAAAGTAATTAAAAAAACTGTTGAAATGTGAATGTAATCGCTTACCTGAAAGAAAATTACGTAACTCTTTCATGGGGAATCGATTCACCACGCGAAGAAAAATCGTTGACGTCAGGCGCGAGGAGGAAAACCGCGCCTGACAGAGTGGGGATTAGTGGATTTGCGGATCGGCCGGGGAGGCGTTGTTACGAATTTCGGCAATATCCATCGCATTAAAGATGTAATGATTACCGCAATAGTCGCAGTGCATATCGATTTCTCCTTCGTCGGCCAGGATGCTATCGATCTCCTCATCCGGCAGCGTTTTCAGCGCGCCGGCGCAGCGCTCGCGAGAGCAGGTGCATTTAAACTCAACGCCCTGCGGCTCGTAAACGGTGACTTCTTCTTCGTGATACAGGCGCCAGAGCACATCGTTCGCGGGCAGGGTAAACAGCTCTTCAGCTTTGATGGTTTCGGTCAGGGTGCTCAGATGTTCGAAATCAGCCGCCTGCGCGTCCTGCGCCGGCAGAACCTGCAGCAGCATGCCGCCGGCCATTGGTTTACCTTCGTGTTCACCGCTACGGATGATCAGTCGGGTTGGCAGCTGTTCGGAGCGCTGGAAGTAATCTTCGAGGCAGGCCGCCAGCGTATCGCCTTCAAGACCAACCACGCCCTGATAGCGCTCGCCCTCTTCCGGAGAGATGGTAATGACCAGATAACCATTACCGACCATGGTTTTCAGGTCCGCCCCTTCCGGGATCTCGCCCTGGGTGCGGGCGACACCGCGCATCTGCTGCTGGTTGTTGCCGTTGATCACCGCCAGCGACAGCGGGCCATCGCCCTGCAGCTGAACGGTAATATCGCCCGCGAACTTCAGCGTGGCGGTCAGCAGGCTGGTAGCGACCAGCAGTTCCGCCAGCAAGGTTTTCACCGGCTGCGGGTAGCTATGGTTGGTCAGAATCTGTTCTAAAGTTTCTGAAACTGTTACCAGCTCACCGCGTACGGCATAGTTTTCAAAAAGATAGCGGTGTAATTGATCGTGTTGAGTCATAATCATCTCTCTTGCGGGCCACAGTTATTCACTATCGCCGTGTTTAAATCTCATCAGGTCGCGGCGCTCTTTCTTATCCGGTCGCCTGTCGGGATGCGGCATGGTTAGGGCGTTCATTTTCCGCGCCAGCGCCACTTTCTCGCGTTTCTCGATGCTCTCAGCCGTCTCTTCATAAAGCGCGACGGCTTCACTGGCGGGCCTGCGCTGTTCGGTAATGCCTTTTACCACAATGGTGCGTTCGTCATTGCCCTGGCGGAGCATCAGGGTCGCGTTCAGCTCGACCACTTTGCCAGGCTTACTGCGCTGCCCGTTATAGTGCACTTTGCCGCCTTCAATCATCTCGCGCGCCAGCGCTCGGGTTTTATAAATGCGGGCTGCCCACAGCCATTTGTCCAGCCTGACGGCTTCGACGGGTTTTTCTTTCATGGCCTCTCCTGTAGGGTCAGCGAGGGGATCAGATGCCGGTAGTCGTTCAACCCAGGATGGCGAGCGTAGCTTTTTTCCGCCAGCCCGGAGTCGGGGTTGGTGATACCCAGGCAATAGCGGATGCCGTACTCCGCCGCCGCGTCCAGAATCGCCTCGTTATCGTCGACGAACAGCGTATTGCGCGCGTCGAAGCCGGTTTCTTCAGCCACTGCGCGCCACAGCCGCTGATCCTCTTTCGGATAACCAAATGTGTGGGTGGAAAGCAATAAATCAAGGTGCGCGTCCAGACCGGTATGCTTTAGCTTCACCGCCAGATTATGCGGGTGGGCATTGGTCAGCAAAATCCGCCGTTTGCCGCTGGTTTTAAGCGCCTCAAGGAACGGCACGGTATCTTCACGCAGCGCGGCCCTTGGCCCCTGCTCGCTGGTCATCGCACAAATATCCAAACCCAGACGCTCGCTCCAGTAGTCCAGGCAGTACCAGTTTAGCGTATGTTGTACCGCATGATACTCCTGGCGCATCGCGTCTCTGGCTTCCTGCAGGTTGAGCCCCCGCGCGGCGCCCCAGGTTTCCGGAACCAGTTTTTGCCAGAAGTAGTTGTCGAAGGCGAGGTCGAGCAGCGTACCGTCCATATCCAGCAGAACGGTATCAACCTCTTGCCAGGCGATATCAAAATGCATGGTCAGTCTCCAGCGAGGGGGGAAATTGCGCGACAGGGTATCACACCCCGTCGCGTAGAGAATTATTCTTGCGGGTCGGGTGAGGAAAGCAGAACCGGATTCAGGCAGCTTTCGTAGTATTTCTGGATCTCTTCCTGACGCTGGCGATGGCGCTGATAGCGACGAAAAGCCTGGATACCGTGATACGCCGAACAGCCCAGCATGGTCAGCAGCAGCAGCGTTGTGCCAAGGTAGCGCCACAGCCCGGAGCGGTCAGGAATACGATGCAGGTTGATATGCTGCGTGCCGTTGGCATCGGTGTAAAGATTGGTGACGATGCCTTCTGCCTGGAATGGCGTGTGCATTAGCATGCCTGCCAGACGCTGCAGTTCGCTCCACTGCTGGTGAGCAGGGAAATCATATAAACCGGTGCCTGGCCACGGCTGATTTACCAGATCACTGCCTTCATCGCTGGCAATCAGGAAACCGCCGGGTGCCGGGCTATTCAGCGCCTGAGCCGCGCGCGAGGTTTCACGGCTGATGAACGGCGCGGTGGAGGTGGTGACCAGGTTCTCCAGCGATTCCGCGCTTACCGGGCGTAACAGGACGTTGACGCCGTCCAGTTTGCCCGCGCTGGCGCGTTTGGTCAGGGCTTCCCAGTTGCGGGTATTACCGAGGTTAACCAGCGCATTCTTCAAACGAACGCAATCGTCTTTCGCAGAGCACAGGTCGTTGGTTTTTGTGACGATATCGCCAAAATCATCCAGCAGCACCATGCCTGACTTCTGAATGGCGGAACGTAGCGCCGGGCTGACGCGCGAATCGTCATCGGATTCGGGATGGAGCTGGCGCTGGACGGTCTGCATCAGGGCGGTGGCCTTACTGACGATATCTGACTCCGGCAGCGGCAGGGGAGGGGCATCATTCCAGACGATTTGTGAACAATCGAACGGCATAAACGGCGAGTTCTCTTTTGCCGTCCAGGCGCCTGGCGAGTGGATGTTGCACATTCCTGTGCCTTTCAGGCGCAGCGTGTCGCCGATGCGAATCTTTGACTTCTCCAGCTGGGCAACCGTCGTGGCTTCGATAGTTTGCGCGCCCTTGAGCCATGAAAGGGTGAATTTAAAGGGCATATTCAGCGGTACGCTGGCCCACAGCATCACGACGATCAGCAGCGCGCCGAGGGCGATAATCGCGCTGCGGAGCCAGTACTGAAGCGGGAAGTTTTTGACCTCATCATGCAGCGACAGGAAGCGGCCCTGGCGGACAACGTGGCGGCTGAGGTAGATGTCGATATCCGTTTGCTGGCCGAGGTCCTGCGCAATCCACGGTTGCCAGTGGCGCGGGTAGATAAGGTCGATAATGCCGAGGGAAATATTATTGATATGTTCCTGGTTATTTTCGCCAAACAACCCCCAGCGTTTCGGCATGCCGCGCAGACAGTGAATTTCCCGCAGCGATGTTTTACGCGGGGGAGCGTAGATCCCCCATACGCCTGCCAGCAGCAGGAGTAACCCGCCGCCCAGCAGCCAGGGCGAAAAAACGTTCGGGGTTATCAGGCTGCAATAAAACAGCAGGAAGGCGGCAACCACCAGAATGGCTTCGCGAAGGCCGTCAGGGCGGCTAAGCGCATGCTCTTCTGGCGTTTCCGGGCGGATGTTTAGCAGCTCAATTTGCTCGCTCTCTTCCCCGCGGATGGATGCCTGAGGCACCGCGGCTTTTTCAAGCGCAAACCCCCGGGATTCCTGAGGATAGTCGCTGAGCGTTTGCCCATTCAGAGCAATCACCAGCGGCAGGCTATCGGTGGAGATTAACTCGACGCTGTTTTCATCGTTGATATGTTGCTCCCAGAAGGGGGGCAGATGAATTTCCACTGAATCAAGGAAGTAGCGCCATTTGTTGAGGTCATCGGTGGTGATGCCGTAGCGCGTAATGGCGCGGGTGACGCTATACACGGTACCGCTCTGTTCGTTCAGCGTCAGGTTGACCGGCGCGGTGCTGGCGCCAGACGCTGGCAACTGCTGATTACGGCTGAGGCTTTCGAGGTATTTTTCTACTGCGCTGCGCTCTTCATCGGAAAGCTTGCGCGTCGCGGCATCGCTAAAGGCGTGCAGCAGCGGCAGGCGACGACGTCTTGCATGCGTGCGATACCACCACCCGATAAGCAATGCGCAGATCAGCAGAGCTAACAAAAATATCAGAAAGGTGCCCATGCCCATCCCATCATAGTTATTCTTTTCTTACTGGTATCGTCGGTTGCCATTCATCAATAGAGGTAAAACAGCCGTCGAAATCGGCACTTAATTACGTCAACGCGGGAAAATCTATTATGTAATGCAGCAGCATACAACCTTATCAAAAGCGTTAAAATCCAGGAATCAGTATATTCTCAAATACTATTCAACCTATTGACTTTTTAGTCTTTGTGATACCTGGGCGCAAGGCGAAAAAGTTGCAACTATGTAAATTAGTGGTGATTAGGATTGCCGAAACCGGGCTGCGTATCGCACAATGACCGCTGTAATCACAGCATAGACCGATGACAATGAGCAAATCATTACAAAAACCCACCATTCTCAATGTTGAAACAGTCGCGCGCTCGCGCCTTTTTAATGTTGAAAGCGTGGACCTTGAGTTCAGCAACGGCGTGCGCCGCGTGTATGAACGGATGCGGCCTTCTACCCGTGAAGCCGTGATGATTGTGCCGATTGTCGATGACCATATAATCCTGATTCGCGAATATGCCGTTGGTACGGAGTCCTATGAGCTGGGCTTTTCAAAAGGCCTGATCGATCCAGGCGAAAGCGTACTGGAAGCCGCCAACCGCGAGCTGAAAGAAGAGGTTGGGTTTGGCGCGCAAAAGCTGACGTTTTTGAAAAAACTAAGCATGGCTCCGTCCTACTTCTCCAGCAAGATGAATATCCTGGTGGCGGAAGACCTTTATCCGGAGTCGTTGCCCGGCGATGAGCCCGAGCCGCTGCCGCAGGTGCGCTGGCCGCTGTCGCAGCTGATGATGCTGCTCGAGGAAGAAGATTTCAACGAAGCGCGTAACGTTAGCGCGCTTTTCCTGCTGCGCGAGTGGCTGCAGGCGCAGGGGCGGCTGTAGCGCCTCTCCCAGATAAAAAAAGCGCCCACAGGCGCTTTTTTTGTCAGAACAGTTCGTGGGTCTCGCCCCCGCCATCGGTAATGGTGGTGCCGACTTCATGAACCGCCTGTTGGGTAGGCTGCGTGCCGTCAATAAAGTACTCGGCGCGGCTGTTACCGCCGCTGGCCAACTGGCCGGTGCTGCGGTCGATGTTCACCGTAATAATACCCGGCGGCGGCGTTAGCGGCTCTTCCGGTACGCCTTCCAGCACCCTTTTCATAAAGTCATCCCAGGCCGGTTGGGCACTTTTAGCGCCGCCTTCATAGCCGGATATCTGATCTTTTATTGCTCCGGAGGCGGTGGTACGGCCCAGATCGCGGCGGTGGTCATCAAAGCCAATCCATACCGACGTTACGACGCCAGGACCATAGCCTGAGAACCACGCATCTTTTGAACTGTTGGTGGTCCCGGTTTTGCCACCGATATCGTGACGCTGCAGGTCGCGGCCTGCCCGCCAGCCGGTACCCATCCAGCCCGGTTCGCCGAAGATGTTGGTGTTCAGGGCGCTTTTAATCAGGAACGCCAGCGGCGTGTTGATCACGTGCGGCGCGTACTCCGGAGCGCCGCTTTGCGCCACCAGGGACTGGTTCGCCTGCGCAAGTTGCGGTTGTGGTGGAACGCCGGGGTTTTGCGGGTCCTGTGAGGTGGCGACGTCCTCAACGTCTTTATTCTCCAGCACATCAGACTTCGGCGTATCGCCGTAAATCACCGGAATATCGCACTGTGGGCAGGCAACTTTTGGCCGTTCTTCAAAAATGACGCCGCCCTGATCGTTCTCGATTTTGCTGATGAAATAGGGGCTCACGAGGAAACCGCCGTTAGCCATCACCGAATAACCGCGAGCAACCTGAAGCGGGGTGAAAGACGCTGAACCCAGCGCCAGCGATTCGGTCCGCACGATGTTCTGCGCCGGGAAGCCAAAACGCTGGAGATACTCAGCCGCGTAGTCCACGCCCATGGCCCGCATCGCGCGAACCATCACCACGTTCTTTGATTGACCCAGCCCCTGACGCAGGCGGATAGGGCCCGCATACTGCGGCGGTGAGTTTTTGGGGCGCCAGTCGGAGCCGGAGCCGGCATCCCAGCGGGAAATCGGCACATCGTTGAGCATGCTCGCCAGCGTTAAGCCTTTATCCATCGCAGCAGTGTAGAGGAACGGCTTAATGTTAGAACCGACCTGGCGCAGCGCCTGTGTCGCACGGTTGAACTTGCTCTGGTTGAAATCGAAGCCGCCGACCAGCGCAATGATCGCTCCGTTTTGCGGGTTGATCGAGACCAGCGCCGAGTTGACATCCGGCACCTGCGACAGCCACCAGCTACTACCCACCTGACGTACCCAGACCTGTTGCCCGGTCTGCACCACATCGTTCACTTTACGCGGCGTGGCACCCTGCTGGGTATCAGAGATAAACCGACGCGCCCAGCGGACGCCTTCCATATTCAGCGACACTGAGGTTCCGTTGCTCATTAGCGCGACGGCTTCCTGCGGATTTGCCGACGTGATGACCGCCGGCGAGAGCGGTCCGGTATTCGGGGTTTTTTTCAGCGTATTGAGGATTTTCTGGTTATCCCACGGCGTTTCACCCACTTTCCATAGCACTTTTTCCGGGCCGCGATAGCCGTGGCGCATGTCGTAATCCAGCACGTTTTTACGCACGGCCTCCTGGGCCGACTGCTGATTTTTACGGGTAATGGTGGTGTAGACGCGATAACCGTCTTCATAAGCCTGCTCACCGTAGCGGCCGACCATTTCCTGGCGCACCATTTCGCTGAGGTACGGGGAGGAGAAGGCGATTTCCGGCGTATGGTAGCTGGCGTCAATCGTCTGGCTACGCGCCTGATCGTACTGCGCCTGCGTGATGTAGCCTTCGCTCAGCATCCGTGAGAGAACAACGTTGCGGCGGGCGGTTGCGCGATCCATGGAGTAGAGCGGGTTAAACGTCGACGGCGCTTTAGGCAGGCCCGCAATGACCGCCATTTCACTCAGCGTTAGCTGGTCGACGGATTTCCCGAAATAGACCTGCGCGGCCGCGCCGACGCCGTAGGCGCGGTAGCCAAGATAGATTTTGTTCAGATACAGCTCAAGGATTTCATCTTTATTGAGCAACTGCTCGATGCGGATCGCGAGGAAGGCCTCTTTTACCTTACGCATCAACGTCTTTTCTGGGCTCAGGAAGAAGTTGCGCGCCAGCTGTTGAGTAATCGTACTGGCGCCCTGCGAGGCGTGGCCTGAGAACATCGCGACGCTGGCGGCGCGGAAAATCCCGACCGGGTCAACGCCATGATGCTCATAAAAACGGCTGTCTTCGGTGGCGATAAACGCTTTTATCAGCTCTGGCGGCATTTGCTGTAGCGTGACGGGAATACGGCGTTTCTCGCCATATTGCGCAATCAGCTCGCCATCCGAGCTATAGACCTGCATAGGGATCTGCAGGCGCACATCCTTCAGGGTTGCGACGTCGGGGAGCTGCGGCTCTATATATTTATAGAGACCAAAAATCGAGCCTGCTCCCAGCAGTACGCAACATACTGCAAGGATAAAAAGATACTTTACGAACTTCACCGGAGATTTCTCATTTAGTTTTCATTGGGCAGTTTATAAACAAACGCGCAGTAGTATAAAGGCAAGCCTGGAGCATTGATATAGCGAAGCATATCGGCGGATAAGGAGATCGTAAGCATGGCGTTTAGAAACTGGCGCGTAGGAATGCATATCCAGCAGGACCACATTGCTATTGTCGCGTTATTACATGAGCGCTCACGCTGGGCGCTACGCCGCTGGTGGAGCATCCCGCTCATGCCCGGTACCGTGCGGCAGGGAATGGTGGTGGATGTTGAATCGCTGGCCCGCCAGCTGCAAAGCTGGCGGCGGGAGCTGCCTTTGCACCATCAGGTCTGTATCGCCTTTCCGGCGGCGCGAACCCTGCAAAAGCAGCTCCCGCGCCCGCAGATTTCATTAAGAGAAAGCGAACAGGCGACCTGGATTGCCAGCGCGATGGCGCAGCAGCTGGAAATGCCCGCATCGTCACTATGCGTCGATTATGCGGAAACCGGAGCGGTCGATGGCTGGCGAGTTACCGCCGCGCAGCGGTTGGACGTTAACCTTCTGTGCCGCCTGGCAAGTCGACTCAAGCTGAGGGTGGTGGGGATTGTTCCGGATGCCAGCGCGCTTAGCGCCTTTCTCCCCTGGCAACCGGATGACGTTCAGGGGCTGGCCTGGCGTGACGAAGCGAGCTGGCTTTGGGCCACCTCTGACAGCTGGGGATGCTGTCCGTGCAGCGACGCTCCTTCTTTTCCAAACCTGGTATCCCGGGTGAACGGCGGTACGTTTCGCCTCTGCGCCTCCGCATCGCCCGACGGACGGAATTTTGACGCCTGGAGCGCCATCCACCGCCTGCAGCCGCCGCTCCCGGCATGTGGCGATAGCTTTACCGTTGCCCTCGGCCTGGCGCTGGGAGCGCGTCAGTCATGAGCCATATTGTCAACTTCCTTCCCTGGCGCGAAACGCGTCGACGGCAACGTCTGCAGATGGCGGGGCTGCTGATTGTTGGTCTGCTGCTTATGCTGCTGGCGGCGTTCCTCACTTCACAGCTCAACCAACGGGTCGGCCATTTGCTTGAAACCGCGAGGATTAGCGCTGAAGACCAGCTTTATACCGCCTTGCAGCAGCGTGAGCGAGCCATGCGCCAGCGGCTACAGCAGCAGGAACAACAACGTCTGCGCGTTCTTCGGCGGGAGAAAACCGCCGCGTGGCAGTCAAGGTTGCAGGCGATAGCGGCGCTTATGCCGGAACACGCCTGGTTAACTCAGTTGGAATACCGCCAGAATACTCTGTGGCTGAGCGGGTTAACGTTAAATCTTAAGGGGTTATCCGCGCTGGAAAAGGCGCTGGGGCGCCTGCCCGGCTTGCGCCCCCCCAGGGCGGGTGAAACGCACCGCGACGGTGAAGGACGCTGGTTATTTCACTTTTCCATGGCCGGAGAGGAAGACAATGCGGGTTGAGATTGAACGCTGGCTGACGGGGCGCAAAAGCCTGGTAACAATACCTGTCGTTCTGGTTCTCATTGCCGGATCCTGGGGATGGCTACTGCGGCTCCCTCACCCAGACACTAACGGGGTCGGCACGCTGCGCATACAAGCGCAGTGGCGCAAACTGTTGCCGCTGCGGGCTGCGCTACAAAACGTTGATATTGAGGAGCAACAAACCCAGGCTTTCTCTCCCATTGACCTCCCGGTGACGGGCGCTGCGCTTATGGACTGGCGGCCGATAGGGCGCGGTGGCGAGATGCAGCTGGCGGTTGACTGGCAAGCAGTACCGGCGCTTTTTTCCTGGCTAGCCCGCTGCGGGATGCGGGCCACGGCTTTCTCAATTCAGCCGGGCAATCAGGCTCTACGGCTTACCCTGCAACTGGAGGCGGAAGATGCGCCGTAAAGGGTGGTGTTTACTGCTGTTTCCTCTGCCGCTGCTGGCTGCGGAACGCGATCCCTTCCAGCCTCCGGTCGATAGCTGCCGAACGGTACAGCTTAGCCAATGGCGCTACGGTGGGGCGATAGGCGATCCGCGAGAGTTGATTGGCATCCTGCAGGATAGTGCCGGGAAATGGCGCCGCGTGAGGGATGCGGAGACGCTGCCTACAGGCTGGCGGGTCACGCTTCTGACATCTGACAAAATGGCTATATCAACCGGCGCGGGGTGTGAACCCGCACAGTGGGTCTGGCTGCGAAAGGGTATAAAGAATGATGCGATGGATAAGCCTGCTGTTTCTGCTCCTGCCGCTGGTGGCGGTCGCGGCAAAAAAAGATCTTCCCGTATCGCTGGTCGTCGATGATGCGCCGGTGACCCAGGTACTGCAAACGCTGGCGGAGCTAAAGCAAAAAAATCTCGTGGTGGCGCCGGACGTCAGCGGAACGGTATCTTTGCAGCTTAAGGAGGTGCCGTGGCAGCAGGCGTTGCGATCGGTTATCGATAGCGCCGGTCTGACCCTGACCCAACAAGGCTCGGTACTGTACGTGCATACTCAGGCCTGGCAAAAGGCGCAGCAGGCACAGCTTGAGGCGGAGAGAGCAAAGCGTCTACAGAATCTCCCTCTACAGGGGCATAGCATGAGCCTGCGATATGCTGATGCAGAGGATCTGGCCAAAGTAGGCGAAAAACTGCTGAGTGCTCGCGGGTATCTGATGGTCGATAAGCGAACCAATCGCCTGTTGATTCGCGATGACGCCAGGCACCTCCCGGCGTTAAGGGCATGGGTTCAGGAGATGGATGTGCCCGTCGGTCAGGTTGAGCTGGCGGCGCATATTGTCTCAATGAGCGAAACCAGCCTGCGTGAACTGGGCGTTAAGTGGAATCTGGCGGACGCCAGCAGCCCACCGGGATCCGGTAAACTGACGACCTTGAGCAGTAACCTGGCGGTAGGGGATGCCAGTACGAGGGCCGGGTTTAACATCGGCCGCATCAGCGGGCGGCTCCTGGAGCTGGAGCTTTCCGCACTTGAGCAGAAGCAGCAGGTGGACATCATCGCCAGTCCCCGGCTGCTGGCTTCACATATGCAGCCCGCCAGCATTAAGCAGGGCAGCGAGATACCCTATCAGGTCTCCAGCGGCGAAAGCGGCGCGACCTCCGTTGAATTTAAAGAGGCGGTGCTGGGGATGGAGGTGACGCCGACGGTGCTATATCACGATCGCGTGCGTTTAAAACTCAGGATTAGTGAAAATACGCCGGGCCAGGTGCTCAAACAGGAAAATGGCGAAGCGCTGGCTATCGATAAACAAGAAATAGAAACGCAGGTTGAGGTGAAAAGCGGAGAGACTCTGGCGTTAGGCGGTATCTTTGCGCAAAAAAATAAAACGTCTCGCGATGGTATTCCTCTTCTTGGCGATATCCCCTGGCTTGGCCAGTTGTTTCGCCGTGACGGTAAGGATAACGAACGACGTGAACTGGTTGTCTTCATTACTCCACGTATTCTGGCAGTGCATTAAGCGGGTTTTTCTTGCTAAACACGTTTCAGGTGTTTGACGTGAGGACGGATTTAGCATACAAGGGGTACCGATTTGAGAGTCGGGTACGACATCAATCCTCCCTTTCTTGTCCGGTGATTTATTCTGTTGCCAAACCAGCCGGAGTATTGAGATAATTTTTAGTCTGACTCTCGCTCTATTGCATATGAGGTTTCAGTTCATGTCCTGCTGCGCTGGGTGTCTGCGAAGCGGGTTTACCATTAACGAATAGTCTTAGTAGTACCGAAAAAATGGCAGAGAAACGCAATATCTTTCTGGTTGGGCCTATGGGTGCCGGCAAAAGCACTATTGGGCGCCAGTTAGCCCAACAGCTCAACATGGAATTTTACGATTCCGATCAAGAAATTGAGAAACGCACTGGCGCAGATGTGGGTTGGGTCTTTGATGTAGAAGGCGAAGACGGCTTCCGCGACCGTGAAGAAAAAATTATCAATGAGTTGACGGAAAAACAGGGAATCGTGCTGGCAACCGGCGGTGGCTCTGTAAAATCCCGTGAAACGCGTAACCGTCTCTCCGCCCGCGGCGTGGTGGTCTACCTGGAAACAACTATCGAAAAGCAGCTTGCCCGTACGCAGCGCGATAAAAAGCGTCCTTTGCTACAAGTTGATGCGCCGCCTCGCGAAGTACTGGAAGCGTTGGCGGATGAGCGTAATCCGCTGTACGAAGAGATTGCTGATGTCACTATCCGTACTGACGATCAAAGCGCGAAAGTGGTAGCAAACCAGATTATTCATATGCTGGAAAGCAACTGATTCTGGCTTAATAAAGTGCGTCAGAGTAAAAGCAACTGAGGTGGACGTCGCGTTATGGAGAGGCTTACTGTAACCCTCGGGGAACGTAGTTACCCGATTACCATCGCGGCTGGTTTGTTTAACGATCCAGCTTCCTTCCTGCCACTGAAATCAGGCGACCAGGTTATGCTGGTCACCAATGAGACGCTGGCGCCGCTTTATCTGGATACCGTACGCTCCGCACTTGAGCAAGCGGGAGTAAAAGTCGATAGCGTGATTCTTCCCGACGGCGAGCAGTATAAAAGCCTGGCGGTGATGGATACCGTTTTTACCGCGCTATTGCAAAAACCACACGGCCGCGACACCACGTTAGTGGCGCTCGGCGGTGGGGTAATTGGTGATTTAACGGGATTTGCAGCGGCCAGCTACCAGCGTGGCGTGCGCTTTATTCAGGTTCCGACCACTCTGCTGTCGCAGGTGGATTCTTCGGTCGGCGGCAAAACGGCCGTCAACCATCCTCTCGGTAAAAACATGATTGGCGCCTTCTGGCAGCCCGTATCTGTTGTTGTCGATCTCAACTGTCTCAAAACGCTGCCGAAGCGTGAGCTCTCTTCCGGCCTGGCTGAAGTGATCAAGTACGGCGTTATTCTTGACGGCGAATTCTTCGACTGGCTGGAAAATAACATTGATGCATTGATGGCGCTGGATGAAACCGCAATGGCGTACTGTATCCGTCGCTGTTGTGAGCTGAAAGCGGAAGTTGTCGCCGCCGACGAGCGCGAAACCGGGTTACGTGCTTTACTCAATCTTGGCCATACTTTTGGTCATGCTATCGAAGCTGAAATGGGCTACGGTAACTGGTTGCATGGTGAAGCTGTCGCGGCCGGTATGGTGATGGCGGCGCATGCGTCCGAGCGTTTGGGGCGCTTTGATCCGCAGGATACGCAGCGAATTATTCATCTGTTGCAGCGTGCTGGTTTGCCGGTATGCGGGCCGCAGGCGATGGCAGCAGAGGCGTATTTGCCCCACATGATGCGTGATAAAAAGGTGCTGGCAGGCGAGATGCGGCTGGTGCTACCCCTCGCGATAGGGAAGAGCGAGATACGCGGCGGAGTACCGCATGATGTTGTTCTTGGCGCGATTGCTGATACTCAGCAGGCGCAACAATAAGAAGGTCTGGCCGCGTTCGCGCGGCGTTATCATTTCGGGTGATGTGCAATAGTCGTGAGCATAAGCCTTTTAGTGGGGTGTTAAATGGATGAATTAAAACCAGAAGACGATATGAAAGCCGATCGCAGCGATCGTCGTACTGGTCGTTCTCGTCAGTCTTCAGAGCGTGATGCCGATCCGCAAATCAATTTTGATGATGTCGATCTTGATGATGCTGACGATGGTCGCCCGACGCGCGGCAGCAAAGCACGCCGTGAGCGCGACGAAGAACAGTATGAAGAGTACGAAGAAGAGGTAGAGTCTGACGAAGGCGATGACGAAGAGCGTCAGGTTGAGCGTCGTCCTCGTAAGCGTAAGAAGGCGCCTGCGAAACCAGCCTCTCGTCAATACATCATGATGGGCGTGGGGATCCTCGTTCTGCTGCTGCTGATTGTTGGCGTGGGTTCCGCGCTGAAATCACCATCCTCATCCAACGAGCAAACGGCTTCCGGTGAGAAGAGCATCAACCTCTCCGGTGAGCAGGACAATAATAATACTCAGCCTGCTGCTCAGGATTCATCAGCGGCTAACAGCGCGCAGCCGCAGGATGTTTCTCTGCCGCCTATCGCCTCTAACCCGACTCAAGGTCAGGCTACGGCTGAACCACAAGGGCAGCAGCGCGTTGAGGTTCAGGGCGATCTGAATAATGCGCTGACCCAGCAGCAGGGTCAGATTGATAGCGCGGTAGCGAATTCTACTTTGCCAACTGAGCCTGCTACCGTTGCGCCGGTGCGCAATGGCGCCACTGCCCCACGTCAGGCGACGACAGAGCGTCAGACGGCAACAGCACCGCGCCCGGCTGAGCGTAAGCATACGGTTATCGAACCGAAACCGCAGGCCACGGCGAAAGCGTCGACCCAGCCGAAATCGGCTCCGGTCCAGCCTAAGCGTGTAGAGAACGTCGCGACCACGACGCCGGCAGCAGCGCAGCCGACTAAGCCTGCTGCAACGGCCCAGACCAAACCAGCCGCGACTACCGCGCCGGCTGCGACCACCGCGCCAGCAGCAACTGCCGCTGCCGCTCCGGCAGCAACGGCTGCTGCGGGTAAAAGCTCTGGTGACGTCAGTTCGATGAAGTCTGCGCCGTCCGGTCACTACACGCTGCAGCTCAGCAGCTCTTCTAACTACAACAACCTCAACAGTTGGGCGAAGAAAGAGAAGCTGGAAAAATATGTTGTCTATGAGACTACGCGTAATGGTCAGCCCTGGTATGTCCTGGTGAGCGGCATTTACGCTTCGAAAGATGAAGCGAAACGTGCTGTTGCTACGCTGCCAGCAGATGTACAGGCGAAAAACCCGTGGGCAAAACCGCTGCATCAGGTTCAGTCTGACCTGAAATAATGCCGCAGAGTAGTCTGAAGCGCAGGATGCTGTCGGAGCTTTCTCCGCAGCCGGAGAATGTGTAATTAGTTAGGCAGCATGAAAAAGAATCGCGCTTTTCTGAAATGGGCAGGGGGTAAATACCCCCTGCTTGACGATATTAAAAAGCATTTGCCGCAGGGCGACTGCTTGATTGAGCCTTTTGTAGGCGCCGGGTCGGTATTTCTGAATACCGACTTTTCTCGTTATATCCTCGCTGATATCAATAGTGATTTGATTAGTCTGTATAACATCGTCAAGCTGCGTACCGATGACTATGTTACGGCGGCGCGTAAGATGTTTACGCCAGAGAACAACGTCGCAGAGCAGTATTATCGGTTCCGTGATGAGTTCAACCAGAGTCAGGAGCCGTTGCGTCGCGCGGTACTGTTCCTTTATTTGAACCGTCATGGCTACAATGGCCTGTGTCGCTACAATCTGCGCGGTGAGTTTAACGTGCCGTTTGGTCGCTATAAAAAGCCCTATTTTCCCGAAGCTGAGCTGTATCATTTCGCGGAGAAGGCGCAGCATGCAGAGTTTCATTGTGAATCTTATGAAGAGTGCATGAAGCGGGCGGATAACCGCTCCGTTGTTTACTGCGATCCGCCCTATGCGCCGCTGTCGTCTACGGCGAATTTTACGGCTTATCATACGAATAGCTTTAGCCAGGAGCAGCAGGAGCTGCTGGCTAAAAAAGCGGAATTGCTGATGAAAAAGCGTATTCCTGTGCTTATTTCAAACCATCGCACGCCGCTCACTCAGGAGTGGTACAAGAACGCCGCTGAGACGCATATTGTGAAGGTTCGACGCAGCATCAGCAGCAACGGTGGTACACGTAAGAAGGTGGACGAGCTTCTGGCTCTGTACCGTCCGCCCAAGACCAAATAAATTTCAAGGAGATGCGGATGAAGCAGTATTTGATTGCCCCTTCGATTCTGTCGGCTGATTTTGCCCGTCTGGGCGAGGACACCGCCAATGCGTTGGCTGCGGGTGCGGATGTTGTGCACTTTGACGTGATGGACAACCACTACGTGCCGAATCTGACCATTGGCCCGATGGTGCTGAAATCACTGCGAAATTACGGTATCACTGCGCCGATTGACGTGCATTTGATGGTCAAGCCGGTTGACCGCATCGTCCCTGATTTTGCCGCCGCGGGCGCCAGCATCATTACTTTCCATCCGGAAGCTTCCGAACACGTTGACCGCACGCTGCAGCTTATCAAAGAGCACGGCTGCAAAGCCGGTTTGGTGTTTAACCCGGCGACCTCCCTGAGCTACCTTGATTACGTAATGGATAAGCTGGATGTTATTCTGCTGATGTCCGTCAACCCTGGCTTTGGCGGTCAGTCTTTTATTCCGCACACCCTGGAAAAACTGCGTGAAGTTCGTCGTCGCATTGATGAATCCGGCTACGACATCCGTCTGGAAGTCGACGGCGGCGTAAAAGTCAGCAATATCGCTGAGATTGCCGCCGCCGGTGCGGATATGTTTGTTGCTGGGTCGGCCATTTTCGATCAGCCTGACTACAAAAAAGTGGTCGATCAAATGCGTAGCGAATTAGCAAAGGTTAGCCATGGATAAGTTACAAAATATTCGCGGCGTGGCGTTCGATCTCGATGGGACGCTGGTCGATAGCGCGCCGGGCTTGACCGCTGCCGTTGATAACGCGCTGTATGCGCTGGAACTGCCGATGGCGGGCGAAGAACGTGTCGTGACCTGGATTGGCAACGGCGCGGACGTTCTGATCCAGCGGGCTCTGACCTGGGCCCGTCAGGAGCGCGCGGCGCTGAGAACTGCGCAGGGTAAACCTTCCGTCGATCATGACGATATCCCGCAGGCTGAACAGCAGGCCATTTTGCGCAAGCTGTTCGACCGCTACTATGGCGAAGTGGCGGAAGAGGGGAGCTTTTTGTTTCCAGCCGTTGCCGATACGCTGGGCGCGCTGCACGCAAAGGGCCTGCCGCTGGCGCTGGTGACCAATAAACCGACGCCTTTTGTCGCGCCGATTCTGGCGTCGCTGGATATCGCCAAATATTTTACCGTTGTTATCGGCGGCGATGATGTAAAAAACAAAAAACCGCATCCGGAACCGCTGCTTCTGGTCGCGGAGAAACTGGGGCTGGCACCCGGAGAGCTGCTGTTCGTTGGCGACTCGCGCAATGATATTCAGGCCGCGAAGGCCGCGGGCTGCAGCTCGATCGGCCTGACCTACGGCTACAACTACGGCGAGCCGATTTCGCTGAGCGAGCCGGATTATATCTTTGACCAATTTAATGAACTCTTGCCCGCTTTCGGGCTACCGTATAGTGAAACTCAGGAATAAAAAATGACTAAGCCCATCGTTTTTAGTGGCGCACAGCCCTCAGGTGAATTGACCATTGGCAACTACATGGGTGCGCTGCGTCAGTGGGTAAACATGCAGGACGATTACCACTGCATTTACTGCATCGTTGATCAGCACGCGATTACCGTTCGTCAGGACCCGCAGCAGCTGCGTAAGGCCACGCTGGACACGCTGGCGCTGTATCTGGCGTGCGGTATCGACCCGCAAAAAAGCACCATCTTCGTTCAGTCCCACGTGCCGGAGCACGCGCAGCTCGGCTGGGCGCTGAACTGCTACACCTATTTCGGCGAACTGAGCCGTATGACCCAGTTTAAAGACAAGTCATCGCGCTATGCGGAAAATATTAACGCCGGTCTGTTTGACTATCCGGTGCTGATGGCTGCCGACATTCTGCTGTATCAGACTAACCAGGTCCCGGTTGGCGAAGACCAGAAACAGCACCTGGAGCTGAGCCGCGATGTCGCCCAGCGTTTCAACGCTATTTACGGCGACGTGTTTAAAGTCCCTGAGCCGTTTATTCCAAAATCCGGCGCGCGCGTGATGTCGCTGCTGGAGCCGACCAAAAAGATGTCCAAGTCAGATGATAACCGCAACAACGTTATCGGCCTGCTGGAAGACCCGAAATCGGTGGTGAAGAAGATTAAACGCGCGGTCACCGACTCCGACGAGCCGCCGGTTGTTCGTTACGACATCCAGAACAAAGCGGGCGTCTCCAACCTGCTGGATATCCTCTCTGCCGTTACCGGCCAGAGCATTCCAGATCTGGAGCAGCATTTTGAAGGCAAAATGTACGGCCACCTGAAAGGCGAAGTGGCTGAAGCCGTTTCCGGTATGCTGACCGAACTGCAGGAGCGCTATAACCGTTTCCGCGGCGATGAAGCTTTCCTGAATCAGGTGATGAAAGAGGGCGCGGAGAAAGCCAGCGCTCGCGCTTCTGTTACCCTGAAGGCGGTCTACGAAGCGATTGGTTTCGTCGCTAAGCCTTAATCTATCTGATGGTTGTCGTCATATCCAAAGCCGGGTGCAATGCATCCGGCTTTTTAATTTGTGATAACTGTCGTGATTTGATTATTTGCTCCTTGTTAATTATCTTCAGTTTAGTGAAGATGTAAATATTCAATTTAGTGAAGATTATAGATGCGTCGGACATTCATTAAAAAAGAGGGCATGGCACTAACGACCCTGGCTCGTTATTTGTTGGGCGAGCAGTGCGGTAATCGTCTAAAAACGATTGATGAGTTAGCGGGTGAATGCGGCTCTTCCGTTGGGCTGACTCAGGCGGCGCTAAAAACGCTGGAGTCTTCCGGGGCCATTCGTATTGAACGCCGAGGGCGCAACGGCAGTTACCTGGTTGAGATGGATAACAAGGCCCTATTGGCGCATATCGATATCACTAACGTCGTTTGCGCAATGCCTCTGCCCTATACGCGATTGTATGAAGGGCTGGCGAGCGGACTGAAAGCGCAGTTTGAAGGTATTCCTTTTTACTATGCGCATATGCGCGGCGCCGACATTCGCGTGGAGTGCTTACTTAACGGTGTTTACGACATGGCGGTGGTTTCGCGCCTGGCGGCAGAAAGTTATTTAGCGCAGAGCGGGCTGCGGATGGTAATGACCCTTGGGCCGCACACCTATGTCGGTGAGCACCAGCTGATTTGCCGGAAAGGCGAAATCGATTCGGTGCGGCGAGTGGGGCTTGATAACCGCTCGGCGGACCAGAAAATTATGACCGAAATTTATTTTGCCAATAGCGACGTAGAGCGCGTCGACCTCTCTTATCACGAGAGTCTAAGTCGCATCGTCAAAGGCGAAATTGACGCCGTTATCTGGAACGTCACCGCTGGCGCGGAGCTGGCCATGTTAGGGCTGGAAGCCCTGCCGCTAAGTGACGATCCGCGTTTTTTGCAGGCGACTGAGGCGGTAGTGTTGGCCAGGGCAGATGATTACCCGATTCAACATCTGCTACGTGCATTCGTTGATAAACAGGCGCTATTAGCTCATCAACAACGGGTGGTGAGCGGAGAGCAAGAGCCAAGCTATTAACATTAAGGCAGTGATTATGGAAAACAGGCTCAACTTGCTGTGTGAGGCAGGGATTATCGACCAGGATATTTGTCGCGGAATGATGCAGGTCGTCCGCCAGCTGGACGAGCAGTGGCATCTTCCCGTCTTTAGCGAGCAAGGGGAAATCGCGATAACTCATATGGCAAATGCGCTGATGCGCAGCCGCCGCGGTGAGGTTATTGAGCCGCTGGATGAGGAGTTCATGGCAGAGATAACCAGTTCGGCGCATTGGGATGAGATTCATCAATTGCATCAGGCGCTGATGCAAGAATTTGACGTCACTCTACATGCTAATGAAAAAGGTTATTTGCTCGCTAACTGGTATGGGTTGTGGGGAGCGGCGCAGCAGGCCGTGTGAAGAATATTGGGAATTGGCGCTATGCGACTTAAATATTCAAAAAAATGAATATTTAAAAAAGGAATAAAAGCAGAGGCAAGTAAATGTTTATTAAAGCATTACAACGGCAGAACCCGGCGCTGATTGCGACAGCGCTCCGCTTCTGGCAGCAAGGGCTTATCGCCCCGGATAGCTGGGTTATTGATGTCGATCAGGTGCTGGAAAATGGCAAGCTGCTGCTGAAGACCGCGCAGCAATATGGAATTAGCCTGTACGTGATGACCAAGCAGATTGGTCGAAATCCGTGGCTGGCAGAAAAGCTGTTGGCGCTGGGGTATCAGGGCATTGTTGTTGTGGATTACAAAGAGAGTCGGGTGATGCGCCGTGCCGGTTTGCCCGTTTCCCATCAGGGTCATCTGGTGCAAATACCTTCCGCGCAGGTGGCGGGCGCGGTAGAGCAGGGTACCGAAGTCATTACCCTGTTCTCTCTGGAGAAAGCTCAGGAAGTTTCGGCGGCGGCGGTAGCAAGCGGTCGGGCGCAGGCGGTCATGCTTAAGGTCTATGGAGAGAGCGATTTCCTCTATCCGGGACAGGAGAGTGGATTCGCGTTGGCTGAGCTGGACAACGTGGTGGCTCATCTTCAAAGCCTGCCGGGCATTGAACTGACCGGGCTCACCCACTTCCCTTGCCTGCTGTGGGATGACGAACAGGAAAAAATTCTGCCAACGCCGAATTTACGCTCTTTGCTCGCCGCGAGAGACAAGCTCGAAAGTCTCGGCGTGACGGTTCAGCAACTGAATGCGCCTTCGGCAACCAGCTGCAGCTCTCTGCCGCTACTGGCGGAGTTTGGCGTCACCCACGCTGAGCCGGGGCATGCGCTGACCGGTACCATCCCCGCCAACCAGCAGGGAGATCAACCGGAGCGTGTTGCCATGCTGTGGCTGAGTGAAATTTCCCATCATTTTGCCGGGCAAAGCTATTGCTACGGCGGCGGCTATTATCGGCGTGGTCATGCTAAGCATGCACTGATATTCGCTCCGGCCAGCGAAAAAGCCCAACTGGCGCAGCTTAATGCGGTAGATGACAGCAGCATTGATTACTACCTGCCGCTGGAAGGTGAGTTTCCTGTCGGCAGTGCGGCAATCTTCTGTTTCCGCACGCAGATTTTCGTTACCCGTAGCGATGTGGTGCTGATTGCCGGTATTCAAAGCGGCAGCCCTGAAATCGTTGCCCGTTATGACAGTCTTGGCAACGTTCTGGAGGACTAATGGCGAGATTTGTGGTGTTGGTGATAGACAGCTTTGGCGTCGGCGCGATGGCTGATGTTCCCGAAGTGAGGCCGCAGGATATCGGTGCGAATACCTGCGGGCATATTCTGCAACGCTTTCCTGCGCTGCGGCTGCCAACGCTGGAAAAGCTGGGTCTGATAAACGCCCTCGGTTTTGCCCCAGGTGTGATGCAGCTTTCTGAAGATGCCGTATGGGGAACCGCAGAGCTTGAACATGAGGGCGGTGATACCTTTATGGGGCATCAGGAGATTTTTGGGACCAAACCCCGAACCCCGCTGCGAATGCCATTTAATGCTGTTATCGATAAGGTTGAAGATGCGCTGCTTGCCGCCGGACATCAAACAGAGCGTCATGGCAAAGGCCCGTTTTGGCTGTTGGTGGACGGCGCGGTGGCGGTTGGCGATAACCTGGAAGCCGATCTGGGGCAGGTTTACAACATCACCGGCAACCTGAGTGAAAAGACTTTTGCTCAGGTGAAAGCGATTGGCAGGACGGTGCGTGAACAGGCTTCCGTGGGACGCGTTATCACTTTTGGCGGTCAGCTGTCCAGTACACAGAATATCTTCGACGCGGTGGAAGAGAAAGAGGGCGGCTATATCGGTATCAACGCACCGCGCTCAGGCGCCTATAAGCAGGGATTCCAGGTTGTGCATATGGGCTACGGCGTTGATGAACAGGTGCAGGTTCCTGCCCAGCTCTTTGCGGTGGACGTTCCGACGGTTCTCGTCGGCAAGGTCGCTGATATCGTTAGCAATCCCCATGGCATCAACTGGGAAAATCTGGTCGATAGCCAGCAGATTATGGAGATCACCCGGGCGGAGTTTAACCGCCGGGAGACGGCATTTATCTGCACCAATATCCAGGAAACCGATCTGGCGGGTCATGCTGAAGATGTGGAGCGCTATGTCGACAGGCTGGAGCTGGTCGATGAGCAGCTGGCTCTACTGATGGCGGATATGCGCCCGGATGATTGCCTGGTGGTGATGGCCGACCACGGTAACGATCCAACGATAGGCCACAGTAAACACACGCGGGAGAAGGTGCCGCTGCTGGTGTGGTCTCCCGGGCAATCGCCTGCACGGCTCGGGACCCGTCGCACGTTGTCTGATGTCGGCGCGACCGTATGCGACTTTTTTGGTGCGCATGCGCCGGAAAATGGGTGCTCTTTCCTTTCGCTTATAACGCTCGCAAGGAATACATAATGATGATTGATAGCTCCGGTTATACCTACGCGCACGAGCACTTACATATCGATTTGTCCGGTTTTAAAGGCAACATCGATTGTCGCCTGGATCAATACGAACTGATTAGTAAAGAGATGCGCGATTTAATGCACCTCGGCGTGCGCAATATTGTTGAGATGACTAACCGTTATATGGGGCGCAACCCGTCCTTTATGTTGGATCTGATGCGCGATACCGGCATCAACGTGATTGCCTGCACCGGCTATTATCAGCACGCTTTCTTTCCTGAGCATGTTGCTACCCGTTCTGTGCAGGAACTGGCGCAGGAGATGATCGATGAGATCGAAATCGGTATTGATGGCACACCGCTCAAAGCCGGAATTATCGCCGAAATCGGTTCCAGTGAAGGGGTGATTACCGATCTGGAAGCCAAAGTGTTTAGCGCCGCGGCGCTGGCGCATAACGCGACCGGACGACCTATCTCAACGCATACTTCGTTTAGCACCATGGGGCTGGAGCAGCTTGCCCTGCTGAAACAACACGGCGTCAATCTCTCCCGCGTGGTTATTGGCCATTGCGACCTGAAAGATAATATCGATGATATTTTGCGCATGATCGATCTCGGCGCTTATGTCCAGTTCGACACAATTGGTAAAAACAATTATTACCCCGACGCAAAACGCATCGCTATGCTGCTCGCCCTGCGTGAAAGGGGCTGCCTGGACCACGTCATGCTGTCGATGGATATCACCCGCCGTTCTCACTTAAAGGCTAATGGCGGCAACGGTTACGACTATCTGTTGACTACCTTTGTCCCTCTGCTTTACCAGGCCGGTTTCAGCCAGGCCGATGTGGATCTGATGTTACGAACTAACCCTACTCAATTTTTCCTGTAAGGACATAGAGATGAAAAAGATTGGTGTTGCTGGCTTACAGCGCGAGCTGATTAAAAAAACGATTGAAAATACGGCGCCAGGGTGTTTCGAGGTGTTCATCTACAACGACATGGAAGCGGCTATGAAGGTGAAAAACGGCCAGTTGGATTACTACATTGGTGCGTGTAACACCGGTGCTGGCGCGGCGCTTTCCATTGCGATCGCCATTATCGGGTTCAACAAAAGTTGCACTATTGCTAAGCCGGGTATTAAGGCGAAAGAGGATCAGATTGCAAAAATGGTGGCGGAAGGAAGAGTCGCGTTTGGCCTTTCGGTTGAACATATTGAACATGCGATCCCATTACTGATCAACTCTTTAAAATAAAAAGGCACTGTTATGGCGCTTTATATTCAACTCATTGTGGTGGCTTGTCTGACGGGGATGACGTCGTTACTGGCGCACCGGTCAGCCGCGGTTTTTCATGATGGTATTCGCCCGATCCTCCCGCAGTTGATTGAAGGTAACATGCATCGTCGGGAAGCGGGCAGTATCGCATTTGGTTTAAGTATTGGCTTTGTCGCCTCAGTCGGGATTTCGTTCACGTTGAAAACCGGGCTGCTGAATGCCTGGCTGCTGTTTTTGCCTACCGATATCCTTGGTGTACTGGCAGCGAATAGTCTTTTGGCTTTCGGCCTGGGGGCGGTCTGGGGGATTCTGATCCTTACCTGCCTGCTGCCGGTTAACCATCTGCTGACGGCGCTACCGGTCGATGTATTGGGATCGTTGGGCGAATTGAGTTCGCCGGTAGTATCCGCTTTTGCACTGTTCCCATTGGTGGCCATTTTCTACCAGTTCGGTTGGAAAAGCAGCCTGCTGGCAGCGGTTGTTGTACTGATTACGCGCGTACTGGTCGTCCGCTATTTCCCGCATCTCAATCCTGAGTCGATTGAGATTTTCATTGGCATGGTAATGCTGTTGGGGATTGCGATTACCCAGGATCTGCGCAATCGCGGTAGCGAGGATCATGACGCCAGCGGGATGTCGGTGTTTGAAGAGCGCACGTCGCGGATTATCAAAAACCTGCCGTATATCGCTATTGTGGGCGCGCTGATTGCGGCGGTAGCCAGCATGAAAATTTTTGCCGGTAGCGAGGTGTCCATCTTTACTCTGGAAAAAGCGTATTCGGCAGGCGTGACGCCGGAGCAGTCGCAAACGCTGATTCATCAAGCGGCGCTGGCGGAGTTTATGCGTGGTCTGGGTTTCGTGCCGATGATCGCCACTACCGCCCTGGCTACCGGGGTGTATGCGGTTGCCGGTTTTACCTTCGTGTATGCAGTGGGCTACCTGGCGCCGAATCCGTGGATTGCCGCGCTGCTGGGCGCTCTGGTGATTTCAGCGGAAGTGCTGCTGCTGCGTTCAATCGGTAAGTGGTTGGGGCGCTATCCTTCAGTGCGCAATGCGTCAGATAACATTCGTAATGCGATGAACATGCTGATGGAGATGGCGCTGCTGGTTGGCTCTATTTTTGCCTCCATCAAAATGGCTGGGTATACCGGTTTCTCAATCACCGCTGCGATCTACTTCCTCAATGAGTCGTTGGGACGTCCGGTTCAAAAAATGGCCGCGCCGGTTGTGGCAGTCATGATTACCGGTATTGTGCTGAATATTCTGTTCTGGCTCGGATTATTTATTCCGGCATAAGAAGGAGCGTGGGTTATGAGAACCTTTCCGCTGGAAGGTCTGTCGCTGGTTGAAGCCCAACATAAGCAGTTCGCGCTAGTGGATGCTATCTGTCGCCATTTTCCTGGGGCCGATTTCCTGCGCGGTGGTGACTTTGGTCTGGCGTCGGGGCTGAATCAGCCCCGCGTCACGCAGCGCGTCGAAGCAGTGCTGGCTGATGCATTCCATGCCGAGGCCGCCGTGCTGCTGCAAGGAGCCGGGACCGGGGCAATTCGCGCGGCGATAGCGGCATTGGTGAAGCCCGGCGGCACGCTATTAATCCACGATGCGCCGGTCTATCCGACGACCTCGGTGATTATTGAGCAGATGGGACTAAAGCCAATTCGCGTGGACTTTAACGATCTGGCGGCGCTCTCAGAGACGGTGGCGCAGTATCGACCCGATGCTGCGCTGGTGCAGCATACGCGTCAGTGCCCTGAAGATAGCTATCGGTTGGCAGAGGTGCTCTCTGTGCTTAATGAGCAGCATGTTCCGACACTGACCGACGATAACTACGCGGTGATGAAGGTGGCGAATATCGGCTGCGAATGCGGTGCGACGCTGGCGACATTTTCCTGCTTTAAGCTGTTTGGTCCGGAAGGCGTGGGTGCGGTGGTGGGACGTGCTGATGCCGTTGCCCGCATCCGCGCCAGCATGTATTCCGGCGGCAGCCAGATTCAGGGGGTGCAGGCGCTGGAAGTACTGCGAGGGATGGTGTTCGCCCCAGTGATGCACGCAGTGCAGGCGGGGGTGACGGAGCGGCTTCTGCTGCAGTTGAATCACGGCGTGGTGTCGCAGGTTAAACAGGCAATTATCGCTAACGCGCAGTCCCGGGTCCTGCTGGTTGAGTTTCATCAGCCGATTGCGGAGCAGGTACTGGCTAATGCGCAGCGGCTTGGGGCATTGCCATATCCGGTTGGCGCCGAGTCAAAATATGAAATACCGCCGTTGTTCTATCGCTTATCCGGAACCTTCCGTGAGGCAAATCCGGGTATTGAACGCTATGCGATTCGTATTAACCCTAATCGTAGCGGTGAGGAAACGGTGTTGAGAATATTGCAGGAAAGCTGTGAGGAAGTGCATTAATGCAATTTATAGCCCGGTGCATCATGCTCCGGGCTACAGAGCGATTAGTGATTTGAGAACCAGTTCAGCTTATCGCGCAGACCGACCACGCGACCGACAATAATCAGTGCCGGGCTGGCCATTTGCTGGGCCAGAATATCCAATTGTTCTAACGTGCCGGTGACAACTTTCTGCGTTATCGCCGTTCCGTTTTCAACGATGGCTGCGGGCATATCCGCCGCCATGCCGTGGGCAATCAGCTTTTCCCGGATCGCCGGGGCCTGGTTCAGGCCCATATAAAACACCAGGGTTTGCTTTTCAACCGCCAGGTTTTCCCAGTCCAGCTCGCCGCCGGTCTTAAGGTGGCCGGTGACCAGGCGCACGCCCTGGGCAAAATCCCGGTGGGTCAGGGGAATGCCCGAGTAGGCGGAACAGCCTGAGGCCGCGGTAATTCCTGGTACAACGGAGAACGGAATACCGGCATGGCACAAGGTTTCCAGCTCTTCACCGCCGCGGCCAAAGATAAACGGATCGCCGCCTTTCAGCCGTACAACGCGTTTCCCCCCCAGGGCTTCGCGCAGCAGAATCTGGTTAATCTCTTCCTGCGGTACGCAGTGGTAGCCCGAGCGTTTACCCACGAAGACCCGATCGGCATCGCGGCGCACCAGATTCATAATATCGTCGGAGACCAGGCGGTCATAAACCACGACATCGGCCTGCTGTATTTGCTGCAGGCCTTTGAGCGTCAGCAGTCCGGCATCGCCGGGGCCGGCGCCCACCAGTACCACTTCACCGCGATGATCCAGCGGCTCGGTCAGCAGCTGCTCCGTGGCATCAGCGACGGCCTGACGGTCCTCATTGGCCAGCGACTGCGCCAGCCTGTCATTAACAAACAGCTTCTCCCAGAAGCGTCGGCGCTCGCCGACGGTGGCAAACTGCTTCTTCACCCTTGAGCGCAGCTGACCTGCGTAGTGGGCCAACTGGCCCAAATGTAATGGCAGAACCGACTCCAGCTTTTCGCGCAGCAGGCGCGCCAGCACCGGCGAGGTGCCGCCGGATGAGACGGCAACCATCAGCGGTGAACGGTCGATAATCGACGGCATGATAAAGCTGGCCTGCTGAGGGGCGTCGACCACATTGCAAAATATTCGCCTTTCTTCCGCTGATTCGCTGACCTGTTGATTAACCGCTTCGTTGTCGGTTGCGGCAATGGCCAGCCAGCTGTTATCCAGCAGAGCAGGATTAAACTCGCCCTGAACCAGGGTCAACATGTTTGCATCGGCCCATACCTGGAATTGCGGCACAAAATCCAGGGCATTAACCGTCAATCTGGCGCCAGCGTCCAGTAACAGGCGAGCTTTACGTTCAGCCACATCGCCGCCGCCGACTAACAAGCAGTCACGATCGCGTAATTGGCAAAATATAGGCAAATGGTCCACGACATTCCCTCTTAATTATTGGCAGCAGCCTTAGAATCTGGCTATCCGGCTATTTTATTTGTCAGGTTGAGCCTGGGGAGTACTCACACAAAATTCATCGAGTTTTGAACGCCCTTTAGGGCGGCCCGAAGGGTGAGCGTAGCGAATCATCCTCATGTACTACGTGTACGTTCCGGTTGTTCCGCGCTTTCTGTGTTCAACCTGTCTGCACCGATTACACCTACTGAGCCAGACTCTCAGTCTCGTTAGTTTTTTCCGGGGCGGGGCGCTCCGATTGCGGCGTAGCATACCAATAACCCAACCCCATAAATACGACACCGGACAAAGTATTGCCGAGTGTTACCCATAACAGATTGTGACCGATTCCCGCAAGCGTGTAGGCATCGCTGTGATGGCCAAACCAGGAGAGGGCAAACAGCGTCATGTTGGCGACGGAGTGCTCATAGCCGGACGCGATAAACGCCAGCAGACACCACCAGATAGCAATAAATTTTGCCGCGCCCTCGGTACGAATCGCCATCCAGATCGCCAGACACACCAGCCAGTTACACAGCGCGCCTTTGAAAAAGAGCGCCATCGCGGATTGGCTGGTTTTTGCCAGCGCGACGGTATGGACGAGGCTGGTATCGACCGGCAGCAGGCCGCCGCCGCCCCAGCTATACAGCAGCGCCACGAATACGGAACCCAGAAGGTTACCGACCCAGGTTTGCGGCAGAATCGCCCACATCTGACCCTGACGGATGGTTCCCGCCTTCACCCCCAGGGTAAGGAACATGGTGTGGCCGGTGAACAATTCAGAGCCGGCGATAATCACCAACGTTAACGCAATGCCAAAGGTGGCGCCCATCACCAGTGGGCGAACGGCAGGGTCGAGCAGGTTGCCGAGGGTGAATATAAGGATGATGCCGAGGCCGACGTAGGCGCCTGCCATCATGGAGCTGACCCAGAAGCTGAGTGGATGATTGGCCGAGAGGCGCGCAATACGTCCGGCGTTGGCCGCGCACTTGTTGATTGTGTCCGTAAACATAGGAGCTCCTTTCGCACCTCATCCTTTGCGCTGCCTCTTGGTTGGCTGCCTTCGCGATGCAGTACAAATGATGTTGTGCCATCAATTGAAGAAAAAAATGCAAAAAAAGGGAGGCGTTGCGCCTCCCGTAAAATGATTAACCGCGTAGCTGCACGACGCCGTCTTTCACTCGGACTTCATAGTGCGCCACCGAATGACTTTCATCTTCCATACACAGGCCATCGCGCAGTCGGAAGCGCTGCTTTTTCAGCGGGCTGGCCACCCACAGCTCGCCCTGATGCTCGGCGATCAGGCCGCGAGAGAGGACGCTGGACTCGAAGAACGGGTCGATATTGCTAATCGCAAACACCTGGTCACCGTGATAGGGGCGGAAAATCGCCACTTGTTTATCGCCTAACAGCGCGCAGACGCCGGTTTCCGGCAGGATGTCATCGAGTTTGCAGATATTTTTCCACTGGCTCATGCGTTTTCCTCCACCAGAGTTACCGGGATACGTTCGTAGGGTGTGGCCGGGCGATGCTGTTCACGCTCAGGCACTACCTGGACGTTAGGGTCGCGCTTGTCGCTGTTGATAAAGTGTTTGAAGCGTACCTGGGCCGCTGGCGAGTTAACGGTTTCTGTCCACTCGCAGACTACCGCTGCACGCAGGCGGGCCATCTCTTCTTCCAGATGCTCGTTCAGACCCAGCTTGTCATCAATGATGACCGACTTCAGATAATCGATGCCGCCTTCCAGGTTATCCAGCCACGGTGCGGTACGGGTCAGTTTGTCGGCGGTACGGATATAGAACATCATGAAGCGGTCGAGGTATTTCATTAGCGTTTCGCGGTCAAGATCCGCCGCCAGCAAATCCGCGTGGCGCGGCTTCATGCCGCCGTTGCCGCAGACGTAAAGGTTCCAGCCTTTCTCCGTGGCGATGATGCCGACGTCTTTACCCTGGGCTTCCGCGCACTCGCGGGTACAGCCGGAGACGCCAAACTTCATTTTATGCGGCGTACGAATGCCTTTGTAGCGGTTTTCCAGCTCGACGCCGAAGCCGACGCTGTCGCCTACCCCGTAGCGGCACCAGGTGCTGCCGACGCAGGTTTTCGCCATCCGCAGCGCCTTGGCATACGCATGGCCGGTTTCGAAGCCCGCTTCGATCAACTGACGCCAGATTTCTGGCAGATCGTCTTTTTGCGCGCCGAACAGGCCGATACGCTGAGAGCCGGTGATCTTGGTGTACAGATTAAATTCGCGGGCGATACGGCCGACGGCCACCAGGCCTTCCGGCGTGATTTCGCCGCCCGCAGAGCGCGGGATAACGGAGTAGGTACCGTCTTTCTGGATGTTGGCCAGGAAGTTGTCGTTGGTATCCTGCAGCGGGGTATGCTGCGGCTTGAGGATATATTCGTTCCAGCAGGAAGCCAGCAGCGAGCCCACGTTCGGTTTACACACTTCGCAGCCGTAGCCTTTTCCGTGTTTCGCCAGCAGCTCTTCAAAGGTTTTGATGCCTTCCACCCGGATGAGGTGGAACAGTTCCTGACGGGAGTACGCAAAGTGCTCGCACAGGTTATTGTTGACTTCGATACCCTGTTTCGCCAGTTCGGCGTTGAGCACCTGAGTCACCAGCGGGATACAGCCGCCGCAGCCGGTACCGGCTTTGGTTTCCGCCTTCAGCGCCGCCACCGTGTGGCAGCCTTTATTAATAGCGGCAATCAATGCGCCCTTAGTGACATCGAAGCAGGAACAAATTTGCGCGCTGTCCGGCAGCTTATCGACACCGATGGACGGCTTACCGCTGCCCGCGTGCGCCGGCAGGATTAGCGAGTCGGGGTTTTCCGGCAGTTCGATGGCGTTCAGCACCAGCTGCAGCAGATTGCCGTAATCGCTGGTATCGCCCACCAACACCGCGCCGAGCAGGGTCTTGTTGTCAGGGCTGACGATAAGGCGTTTGTAGACCTCTTTGCTTTCATCGAGATAAACATAGCTGCGCGCGCCCGGCGTACGACCGTGAGCGTCGCCAATGCCGCCGACGTCAACGCCCAGCAGCTTCAGCTTGGCGCTGAGATCCGCGCCTTCAAAAGCGTTTTCGGTCTGGAGAATATGGTCAACGGTCACCTGGGCCATTTTGTAGCCAGGTGCGACCAGGCCAAAAACGCGGTTGTTCCAGCTGGCGCATTCACCGATGGCGTAGATATCCGGGTCAGAGGTCTGACAGGCATCGTTGATCACGATACCGCCGCGGGGAGCGACTTCCAGACCGCACTGGGTGGCCAGCTTATCGCGTGGACGGATACCGGTAGAGAAGACAATAAAGTCGACTTCCAGCTCGCTGCCGTCGGCAAAACGCATGGTTTTACGCGCTTCGGTACCTTCCTGAACGATCTCTTTGGTGTTTTTGCTGGTGTGAACGCGTACGCCCATGCTTTCGATTTTACGGCGCAGCTGTTCGCCGCCCATCTGATCCAGTTGTTCAGCCATCAGCATGGGCGCGAATTCAATCACGTGGGTCTCAACGCCGAGGTTCTTCAGCGCGCCCGCGGCTTCCAGACCTAGCAGACCGCCGCCGACGACCGCGCCGCGTTTGCTGCGGCGGGCGCAGGCTTCAATAGCGTTAAGGTCTTCAATGGTGCGATAAACAAAGCAGTCCTGAGTTTCCGAGCCTTTAATCGGCGGGATCCACGGATAGGAGCCGGTCGCCATAATCAGCTTGTCATAGAAAACGGTACGGCCCGCGCTGGAGTGGATAACCTTCTCCTGACGGTTGATGGTGATGGCGCGTTCGCCGACCAGCACCTTAACGCCGTGCTTCTCGTAGAAACCTTCCCGTACCAAAGAGAGTTCTTCGGCGGTATGGTGAGAGAAGTAGGAGGAGAGGTGCACGCGGTCGTAGGCGATACGGGGTTCTTCACAGAAGACGGTAATATCGAACAGGCTGGCGTCGGATTTATCAAGAAGGTCCTCAATAAAGCGGTGGCCGACCATACCATTACCAATGATAGCGAGTCTGACTTTGCTCATTTTTGCCTCGATTTCTTTTATATTACCGCCTACCTTAACGATTCAGCCGCGACACTTATTGATGCAAATCAATTACACCTTTACCTACTACTTAAGTGGTATGTTTATGATTTGTCAGTATTTTTGTAAGTGTTGGAAAACGCTGGCTTTTCCTTTTTGCTTTTTTTATGTACAAAATTGGCAGCGGAGACCCACGGCGGGTTGAGTAAAACTTCAGCAACAATTACGGGAGTCATCGATATGACAGCAGCGCCGCTTTGGTTAATTGAGAACGTTCGTCTGCCCGATCGCGAAGGGTTATGGCAGATAGCGATAGACAAGGGGCGCTTCGGGAATATCACCCCCATGGGCGAGGCGCGCAATGAGAGTTATGAAGTGCTGAATGCGCGCGGCGGGCTGGCCATTCCTCCGTTTATTGAGCCGCATATACACCTCGATACCACCCAAACCGCCGGAGAGCCGAACTGGAATCAGTCCGGAACCCTGTTTGAAGGGATTGAGCGTTGGGCGGAGCGGAAGGCGTTATTGAGCCATGAGGATGTTAAAGCCCGCGCGTGGAAGACGCTGAAGTGGCAGATCGCCAACGGCATCCAGTTTGTACGTACCCACGTTGATGTTTCCGACCCTACGCTGACCGCGCTCAAAGCCATGCTGGAGGTCAAACAGGAGGTTGCGCCGTGGGTAGAGCTGCAGATTGTCGCCTTCCCACAAGAGGGTATTTTATCCTATCCCAATGGTGAGGCTCTGCTGGAAGAGGCGCTGCGTCTGGGTGCCGACGTGGTGGGCGCGATTCCGCATTTTGAATTTACGCGCGAATATGGCGTGGAATCCCTGCACATCGCTTTCCGTCTGGCGAAAAAGTATCAGCGGCCTCTGGATATCCACTGTGATGAAATCGATGATGAACAGTCGCGGTTCGTTGAAACCGTGGCGGCCCTGGCGTTAAAAGAGGGCATCGGCCCGCGAGTGACCGCCAGCCATACCACCGCGATGCACTCCTACAATGGCGCGTATACGTCGCGTCTTTTTCGTTTGCTGAAGCTGTCGGGCATTAACTTCGTCGCTAACCCACTGGTCAATATTCACCTCCAGGGACGCTTTGACGACTATCCGAAGCGCCGCGGCATCACGCGCGTGAAGGAGCTGATGGCGGCGGGTATTAACGTCTGCTTTGGCCATGACGATGTATTTGACCCCTGGTATCCACTGGGGACAGGCAATATGCTGCAGGTGCTGCATATGGGGCTGCATGTTTGCCAGATGATGGGCTATCAGCAGATTAATGATGGACTGAAGCTGGTGACGGAAAACAGCGCGCGAACGTTTGGTCTGAGCGATTATGGTATTGCGAAGGGGAACCCGGCGAATCTGGTGATTCTGCCCGCGGAAAACGGGTTTGAGGCCGTGCGCTGTCAGGTACCGGTGCGCTGGTCAATTCGTCAGGGGAGAGTGATTGCAACGACGCAGCTGGCGCAGACCTGGGTACAGACGGACAGGGGCGGGGAAGAGTTGTTCTTTACTCGAAATAGCCCCTTTGCCGGAACAAAGGGGCCTGAGGCTTAGTGGGATTCCGCTGCCGCGTTGTTCTGACGGTGGCGGGAGACAAAGCCGAGGATCAGACACATCACAAATACCACCGCGTAGAGAACGTTAGCGGTATGCAGCGCCGCCAGCGGGCCGCTGGCGGCAACAATAGGACCAGTAACCACGAAGGTCAGCATGGTGCCTACCGTGCCGCAGGTGAGAATGAAGTTCACCAGCTTCGGCGATGACACTTTGGTCTGCAGCGAGCCCAGGGTGATGATCGACGTATAAATAGCGCTGGAGAAGAAGCCGAGGGTCAGGATAAACCACGGCATATGCTCCGGCGAACCGTTGATAAACAGATACATCAGTACCGTCGCTACGCCTGCCAGCACGGTCAGAATACGCTGCAGGTCGAAGAAGCGCAGAATAAAGCTGAATGACCACATGCCGATCATGTACGACATCCAGAAATCACTCACCAGTTTACCTGCATCACCAAGACTCATGCCCAGGCCTTTGGCGTATTCCGGTACCCAGGAGATGAAGCCCAGCTGGCCGAGGATATAGCACAGCGCGGCGATGGAGAGGAACAGCACGCCGATACCCCATTTCTCTTTCACTACCGGCTGGCTATCCTGCAGGGCTTTTTTGCCTAATACCGGGAATTCACAGCCGAAAGTCAGCACGAAAATCGCGACGTAGACCAGGCCGATGCAGGCATATACCCAGTACCACTCGATGCTGCGCGCCAGCAGATAAGCGGCCAGCATTGGAAAAATCATCCCCGCCATGCTGAAGAAGGAGTCGGTGAACAGCAGACGCGCCCCGCGCTGACGACCTTCATACATATGGGTGATCAGGAAGGTACCAATCGACATGGTAATCCCGCTGACCAGGCCAAGCACGAACATCGAAGCTGAAAACAGCGCCAGGCTGTGGCTGAACATTAAACCCGCGACGGCCAGAACCATCAGGATAAAGCCAAAACGCAGCTGGGTTTTCAGCGGAACAATTTCCATCAGCCAGGCGTTCAGGAAGATAGAGATCAGGATACCGGCATTAAGGAAGGTAAAGGTGTTGCTCATACTGGAAACAGGCAGATGAAAATAATCTGCGATGTTTCCCATCACCATCCCGGTGACAATCACCAACGCGCCGGTCAGGGCGTAGGAGAAAAAGCTGATCCATGTGAGCTTGATACGGTTGCTGTTAGTCATGACTGGCCTGTGAATAGAAATGTAAAGCGCGTTGACTCTGCGCCGGGCGGACAGATTTTATGCGTTAGTGTGATTCAAGCAAACTTTTATTATGAGAATTAGATGTTTTTGCAATTATTAATGTGACTGAATTCACATTTATTTATTTGGCGGATCAATAGACGCATCGTTACAAGTGTTTCAGCTAAGTAAAATTAGGTAAAAGGCTGGCCCAGGATGCAAAGGCTCTTTAGAATCAAAGCACTCGGTTTTTATTCTGCTCCGTTAAGGAATTTCCATGCTCAAATCAACTCTCGCGGCGGTGGCTGCCGTTTTCGCCATTTCAGCATTCTCCCCGGCCATGGCGGCAAAAGGGGATCCCCATGTGTTGCTGACCACGTCTGCGGGCAATATTGAGCTTGAGCTGAATAGCCAGAAAGCACCGATCTCGGTGGATAACTTCCTCAAGTATGTGAACAGCGGCTTTTATAACAACACCACTTTTCACCGCGTGATCCCGGGCTTTATGGTGCAGGGCGGCGGCTTTAACGAGCAGATGCAGCAGAAGCAGCCTAATCCGCCGATTAAAAACGAAGCCGACAACGGCCTGCGCAACACGCGTGGCACTATCGCCATGGCGCGTACTGCCGATCAGGACAGCGCCACCAGCCAGTTCTTTATCAATATTGCGGATAACGCCTTCCTCGATCATGGCCAGCGCGATTTCGGCTATGCGGTGTTTGGTAAAGTCGTCAAAGGCATGGACGTGGCGGATAAGATTTCTCAGGTGCCGACCCATAACGTTGGGCCGTATCAGAATGTACCGTCGAAACCTGTCGTGATCCTTTCCGCTAAAGTGCTGCCGTAACCCTATTTGCGCGGGTAACCCTTCCCCGCGCATTCCCCGCTTCCCTGCGAAATCGTTTTTTGCCGCTTATACTTGTGGCAACCGCGGACGCGTCAGGGAGGTGTTAAATGAAAAAGCTCACCGAAAAACAGAAATCCCGTCTCTGGGAGGCTCGACGTAACATGAATTTTCAGGCCAGCCGACGGCTGGAAGGCGTCGATATTCCGCTGATAACCCTTACCCCCGAAGAAGCCCTGGCGCGTATTGCGGCGTTAAGGAGTCACTATGAGCGATAAATTCGGCGAGGGGCGGGACCCCTATCTCTACCCCGGTCTTAAGGTGATGCGCAACCGCCTGGGTATTCGCCAGGCTCAGCGACTTGAACAGGCGGCGTGGGAGCTGACCGCATTACGCGCGGCAACCATTGAACTCGGGCCGTTGGTGCGGGGATTGCCTCATCTCTGCGCTATTCATCGCCAGCTTTATCAGGATGTTTTTGACTGGGCGGGGCAACTGCGTGAAGTGGATATCTATCAGGGCGACACCCGTTTCTGCCATTTCGCCTATATCGAAAAAGAGGGAAACGCGCTGCTTCAGGATCTTGAAGAGGAAAGTTATCTGGTGGGGCTCGCGCTGGATAAATTCATTGAACGTCTTGCTCATTACTACTGCGAAATAAATGTCCTGCATCCTTTCCGTCTCGGTAACGGCATGGCGCAACGCATTTTCTTTGAGCAGCTGGCTATTCATGCGGGCTATACGCTGGATTGGCGCGATATTGCGGTCGATGCGTGGAACCAGGCCAACCAGAGCGGAGCGATGGGCGACCTTTCTCCACTGCGGACGATATTTCGCAAAGTGGTAAGCGAAGCCGTGGAAACTGAGTAGAATAGCGCGGTTCTTTGTTCCCGGAGCCGCTATGATCCTGCTTATCGATAACTACGATTCTTTCACCTGGAATTTGTATCAGTATTTCTGCGAGCTTGGCGCGGAAGTTCTGGTCAGGCGTAATGACGAGCTGACGTTAGCGGATATCATTGCCCTGGCGCCAGCGAAAATCGTTATCTCGCCGGGCCCCTGCACGCCCGATGAGTCAGGGATTTCGCTGGCGGTGATTCGCCACTTTTCCGGTAAGACGCCGATCTTAGGCGTTTGCCTCGGCCATCAGGCGATTGCCCAGGTTTTCGGCGCCGCTATCGTACGAGCCGCCAAAGTGATGCACGGGAAAACGTCCCCCATCAGCCATACCGGTCAAGGGGTGTTCCTTGGACTGAATAATCCGCTTACCGTAACCCGCTACCACTCCCTGCTGATTGACCCGCTAACGCTGCCTGAATGCTTTGAGGTGACCGCCCGCAGCGAAGAGGGGGAGATCATGGGCATTCGCCACCGCGTGTACGATCTCGAGGGTGTGCAGTTTCATCCGGAGAGTATTCTCAGCGAGCAGGGACACCAGCTGCTGGCAAACTTCCTCAATCGTTGATTTGTAGTTGCCATGAGTTGATTTTTTATGCATATTTTGTGATTAGATTATCATAATCATTGCTGCATAACGTAAAGGATGGGCACCACATGGCAACTGAACAACCGGCAATCACCCGCGCTACATTCGATGAAGTCATTTTGCCGATTTATGCACCGGCAGAATTTATTCCGGTGAAGGGCAAGGGGAGCCGAGTATGGGATCAGCAGGGTAAAGAGTACGTTGATTTCGCCGGCGGTATTGCCGTGACCGCGCTCGGTCATTGCCATCCAGCGCTGGTGGCGGCACTGCATGAGCAGGGTGAAAAACTGTGGCATACCAGCAACGTTTTTACCAACGAACCGGCCCTGCGACTCGGGCGGAAGCTGGTGGATGCGACTTTTGCCGATCGCGTCGTGTTTATGAACTCCGGAACGGAAGCCAACGAAACGGCTTTCAAGCTGGCGCGCCACTACACCGTGACTCGCCATAGCCCGTACAAAACCAAAATCATCGCTTTCCATAATGCGTTTCACGGTCGCTCGCTTTTCACCGTTTCCGTCGGCGGTCAGCCGAAATATTCCGACGGGTTTGGGCCGAAACCGGCCGATATCGTTCACGTGCCGTTTAACGATTTACACGCGGTGAAAGCCGTGATGGACGATCATACCTGCGCGGTGGTGGTCGAGCCGATTCAGGGTGAAGGCGGAGTGACGGCGGCGACGCCGGAATTCCTGCAAGGATTGCGCGATCTCTGCGACCAGCACCAGGCATTGCTGGTGTTTGATGAAGTGCAGTGCGGTATGGGGCGCACAGGCTCGCTGTTTGCCTATATGCACTACGGCGTGACGCCGGATATTCTGACCAGCGCCAAGGCGCTTGGTGGCGGCTTCCCTATCAGCGCGATGCTGACCACCCATGATATCGCCAGCGCTTTCCACGCGGGTTCCCATGGTTCGACCTACGGCGGAAACCCGCTAGCCTGCGCGGTCGGCGGGGCGGCCTTCGATCTGATTAACACGCCGGAAGTGCTGGACGGCGTCACTGCGAAGCGTGAGCTGTTTGTTCAGCACCTTCAGCAAATTGACGCGCGGTTCGATCTGTTCAGTGATATTCGCGGCATGGGTCTGCTGATCGGCGCCGAGCTGAAGCCGCAGTATCACGGGAAGGCGCGCGATTTCTTGTATGCAGCCGCAGAGGCGGGCGTCATGGTGCTCAATGCCGGACCGGACGTGATACGCTTCGTACCGTCGCTGGTGATTGATGATAGCGATATTGCTGAAGGCATGGCGCGCTTTGCCCAGGCGGTTGAGCGGGTGCTTAGCGCTTAGTAGCGCGCAGCCAGATGCCATGATGCGGACGCTGACGCCATGCCACCGATGAAATGGTGTGCATGGTGTTCAGATGCCCGAGGATGCGCTGCAAATGCTGCTCCATCGTACTGAGCGGGCCGCGAGGGACCTCCGCATCCTGCGCCTCCATAATATTCACATCCCCCGCGCTACCCGGCCCGTCGGAATCCAGCCGCTGCTGGCAGCGCTGGAGCGCAATCTCGCAGGATTCCAGATAACGCTGCGCCAGATCCGGTGTCAGCATATTGTGCTCGCGCGCCAGAGTGGTCATCGCGTTAATATGCTCGACAATAAACTGGCTGTGGGTCACCCACAGCTTCATGTCTTCCAGATAGTGAGAGTTAAAGCCGGGCTCCTGCATCGCCTGATTTAGCGAGTTAAACAGCGCGTTATGCGCCTGATTGACGCGCATTCTCTGATAGGCCAGCGCCGGGGCCTGATGGTCGGCGCTGAGGATCAGCCTGATGGCCTCCTGATCGGCTTCCAGCGCGTCGTGGGCATTTTTGCGCAGCAGCCCGCTTTGCCACTGCGGCCATAGCCAGACCATCCCGCCGAAAGCAATCAGGCAGCCAATCAGGGTATCAATTAGCCTGGCGACGATAAACTGCTCGCCGTTCAGGGTAAGTAGCTGCAGGGTATACACCGCCGTCACGGTAAATCCGACCATCGCCCAGCCGTAGTGCTTGCGGATAATCAGATAGCTTAACAGCGTGATAAATAGCATCGCGGTCAGCGTATAGCCTTCAGGAACGTGAAAGTGCAGCGTGAGCCCGGCAATGACCAGTCCCGCAATGGTTCCGGCAGCCCGATGGACGATACGTACCCGCGTCGCGCCGTAGCCGTTTTGTGTCACGAACAGCACGGTCATCAGGATCCAGTAGGGCTTAGGCAGATGCAGCGCGCTGCCCATCAGGCTAGCGGCGCTCAGCATCACGCTGATACGCGCGGCATTACGTAACGCTGGCGACTTAAGCGACAGATAGTTTTTCAACGCGGGTAGCAGCGGCAGGCGGCGGGTTTTATCCGCCATCAGGTTACGCGCGTATAGCGGGCGCTGGGTGCGCAGAACTCTGGCAATGCGGCTGAAGTGCCAGGCGCAGAACTGGCCGACAGGATTATCCGGATGCTGCCAGGCGATTTTTTCCAGCGCGCCGATCTGTTTGTCCATCTGAAAGCGCCGGGGATAACGGTGGTAGAGCAGATCGTCCGCCAGCTCTCGCAGGCGGGCGGCAACGGTTTGCGCGTTCCAGCGAATCACCGCTTCCGCGTGGCTGCGCTCCACCAGCTTCTGCACCTCTTCCGGCTGATGAAGGCTGACGGAAATATGCTCCTGAAGGTCCAGTCCAACCTGGAAAGCGCGCAGCAGGCGTTTATGATCGCTGCGCTGGTTAGCCGCCAGCATATGCATTTGCTGATAGCACTGGGTAATCAGATCCACCACCTTTTGCTGGCGGTTAAGCAGCGGTGGCAGCGATGTGGCGGGATCCGTATGCTGGGTAAGCAGACTGTATTTGGCCTCGCAGTAGTTGGCGAGCTCCCGGTAGAGCAGGCTTAATGATTCACGCAGCGGCTGTTCGCGCCAGAGCCAAAACCAGAACCAGTTAAACACGCCATACCATAAGGTGCCGAGGGCGTAGATTAACAGCGGCTCCCAGATCGGCATGTTGCCAGCGAGACTGAGGGTAAAAATAGCCGCGATAAGCGAGGCGGGCAGCAGCCGCGCGTGCAGGGAGCTGATTTCAGCCGTGACGCCGAGGATCAGCGCCAGACCGGTGAGGATCAGCGGCAAAGGGATGTCTCGCTGCAGAAGGAGCTGAACGATCAGGCTACTGCCGGCGAAAAGGCTGCCGCCGATAATTAGCCGTTTAAAGAAACGTTTATGCGGCGTATCCAGCCCGGCAACGTTGCAGCAGGCGGGAACAAGAGAAAACAGCAACCCCTGCTGGAGATGACCGAACAGAAGCCCAATCGCAACCGGCAGGCACAACACCAGCGTTTGCCGCAGTGCATAGTTGACTTCCGGGTGGTAAATCAGCCTGCGCCACATGAGGGGAAAACAAAAACGGCGTATCGTCAGGCAATACGCCGTTTTACCGACTTAACGGGTACCGTAGACGACGATAGTTTTACCGTGCGCGGAGATCAGGTTTTGATCTTCCAGCATTTTCAGGATACGGCCAACGGTCTCGCGGGAGCATCCGACGATCTGACCGATTTCCTGGCGGGTAATTTTAATTTGCATACCGTCCGGGTGGGTCATCGCATCCGGCTGTTTAGCCAGGTTCAGCAGCGTCTGAGCGATACGACCGGTAACGTCGAGGAAGGCGAGGTTACCCACTTTCTCAGACGTGACCTGCAGACGACGAGCCATCTGCGAAGAGAGACGCATCAGGATGTCCGGGTTAACCTGGATCAGCTGACGGAATTTTTTGTAGGAGATTTCGGCCACTTCACATGCGGTTTTCGCACGTACCCAAGCGCTACGCTCCTGGCCTTCTTCAAACAAGCCTAATTCACCGATGAAATCGCCCTGATTGAGGTAAGAGAGGATCATCTCTTTACCTTCTTCATCCTTGATGAGTACAGCCACGGAGCCTTTAACGATGTAGTACAACGTTTCTGCTTTCTCACCCTGGTGGATCAGCGTGCTCTTTGATGGGTACTTATGAATGTGGCAATGAGACAAGAACCATTCAAGGGTAGGGTCTGTTTGCGGTTTGCCAAGCACCATGCGCGGTTATCCTCTGTTATAAGCTATCTCCGGGTGCCGACACTACACGGCATCCGGGCATGCAATCGTATTGAATCCCTATACCTGGGAATCCGGCTGAAAGTTTTCTGCAGCCTGTAATGTGAACTCCTCTGCATACATGCAGTACATCAATGTATTACTGTAGCATCCTGATTGTTTTAGCATAGCTTTCGCTGCATGTCTCCTGGTGTCTCGCTTCAGCATGACCCAGGTCGCCTTCCGTTGCGAGAATTGTTATGTACGCGTAATCTGTCGGGAAAATTACAGCCCTGGAGTTAAAATTATGCAAGCGCGAGTGAAATGGGTTGAAGGGTTAACCTTCATCGGTGAGTCGGCTTCTGGTCACCAGATTCTGATGGACGGAAATTCCGGGGATAAAGCGCCCAGCCCAATGGAAATGGTCCTGATGGCGGCAGGCGGATGCAGCGCGATCGATGTGGTTTCCATATTGCAGAAGGGCCGTCATAACGTCACCAACTGCGAAGTCAAGCTGACCTCGGAGCGCCGCGAAGAGGCGCCACGTCTGTTTACCCATATCAATCTGCATTTTATCGTGACCGGTAAAGAACTAAAGGACGCTGCGGTGTCTCGCGCGGTCGATCTGTCGGCGGAAAAGTATTGTTCCGTCGCGCTGATGCTTGAGAAAGCGGTAAACATTACCCACTCTTATGAAGTAATCGAAGGGTAAGCCGAACGGGCCCCGGCCGGCAATTGCGTCACCGGGGTTTTGACCGTTAGCTTATTTTCCTGCCTTCCATCAGGCGCTCAACCAGCGGCGCCATGATCAGCTCCATCGCCAGCCCCATTTTCCCGCCCGGCACCACCAACGTATTCATATGCGAGATAAACGAGCCCTGCAGCATCGCCAAAAGCCAGGGGAAATCGATATTTTTTAGATTGCGGAAATGGATAACGACAAAGCTTTCATCCAGCGAAGGGATGGCTTTCGCCGCAAAAGGGTTGGACGTATCCACCGTTGGTACGCGCTGGAAGTTGAGGTGGGTGCGCGAAAACTGCGGGGTGATAAAGTTGATGTAGTCTTCCATCGAACGGACCACTGAATCCATCACCGCCTCACGAGAGTGCCCGCGTTCGCTGGTGTCGCGGATAAGCTTCTGGATCCACTCAAGATTGACGATGGGCACCACGCCGACCAGCAGATCGACATGGTTTGCTACGTTATGCTGCGGCGTCACCACGCCGCCGTGCAGGCCTTCGTAAAACAGGACATCAGTCGGCTCGGGCAGCGGCTGCCAGGGCGTGAAGGTCCCCGGAACCTGATTCCACGGCACGGCCTCGTCATAGGTATGTAAATACTTACGCGACTGGCCTTTGCCGCTTTGCCCATATTCGGCGAACGTGTGTTCCAGCAGGCCGAAGTCGTTAGCCTCGGGGCCAAAGTAGCTGATATGTTTGCCCTGATCGCGTGCTTTACGGATCGCCATGTCCATTTCCGGACGGGTATAGCGGTGAAAGCTATCGCCTTCAACTTCGGCGGCGTGCAGATTAAGCTGGGCGAAGATTTTGCGAAAGGCGAGGCTGGTGGTCGTGGTTCCCGCGCCGCTGGAGCCCGTGACGGCAATCACCGGATGTTTGGCAGACATAACAACTCCCAGAGTAAACGATAGTGTGTGCCGCCTTAGCCGTGAAACTGCTTGCGGGGCATAATGTTCACCGTCTCGTGCAGTTCTGACCACACCAGCACGGCTTCTCCGCTTTTCAACTGCTGTTTAACATCCGCGACTTTATCAGTCAGCGAACGTTCATGTTCACCATAATCGGTGCCTTCACGTAATACAAAACTTTCGATCAGGTTATCCAGCGTTTCGGGATCAAGATCTTGCCAGGGAATGATCATATTTGCGCTCCTAACCAACGGGTTAGCCAATCCGGAATTCGTTTTTCAAGCCACATTTCTGGCTTACGCAGCGTGCCGCCGACGAAACCAACGTGCCCGCCGTGCTCCGTGAGCTGATATTCGACATTCGCCGGCAGCTGCTCCTGGGGGGGAATCGAATGGTGATCCATAAAGGGATCGTCCTTCGCGTGAATAATCAGCGTTGGCTTAGTGATATCGCTTAAGCGCGGCATGGCGCTACACTGGCGATAATAGTCCAGCGCATCGGCAAAGCCGTGGATCCTTGCCGTGATGCTATCGTCAAATTCGCGAATACGGCGCATGCTTTTTAGCTGGCGTAAATCGACGGGCAGAGAGCCGGGATAGGCTTTTAGCTTACGCGCGGCGTTGGCTTTCAGCAGGTTGAGCAGGTAGCGCTGATAAACGCGGGAGAAACCTTTGTCCATATGATAGCTACAGGCCTCCAGCATAAACGGAGCCGAGACGATAACCGCGGCATCAACGGGAATAGCGTCGCCCTCTTTTGCCAGCAGGCAGCCCAGCATATTGCCCCCGAGCGAATATCCCACCGCGGCGGTGGGGGCGGTGCCGTACTCGCGCTGGAGCCAGCGCAGAAACCAGGAGCCATCCTCCGTTTCGCCCGAGTGGTAGATGCGGTTATTCCTATTGGGTTCGCCGCTGCAGCCGCGAAAATGCATCACCACGCCCAGCCAGCCGCGCTGCATTGCCGCATGGATAAGCCCGTGGGCGTAAGGGCTGTGTAGGCTCCCCTCCAGGCCGTGAAATACCACCAGACGAGGTTTATGGCGCGCCTGAGAAGGGTCTTCACTCCAGGCCAGATCGATAAAGTCGCCGTCCGGCAATTCAAGGCGCTGCCAGTGGGGAGTAAAACGGAGTTTGCGACGGATTAGCCGCGGCAACATGGTTTGCAAATGACGATTGCCTACGCCGCGCATCGGATGAAACTGCTGCGAGTCGTCTTCAGGGGGCGTCATTTCTGTAGGAGTGATATCAACCATAGCACCAGAGCAATAAATAATCTTTATAACATACTATACCGCGCATGAAGTGCGCAGGTTAGCCCATATGTGGCCTTGCGGCTAATCGGTCAGCAGGTTACGTGAAAAGAGATGAAAATCGACGCCGGGTTTACGCCGCCATAGCCGCGCTTTCCGCGCACCGGTTGCCGCTGTTTCACCGGTCTCTTCAAACATTCCGGAAGCTTCGAAGCGGCGAATCAGGCTTTTGCGTTGAATCGGCTGACCAAGGATGATTTCCGTGGCTTCCAGCAGCTGACCATGGGTAAAGGTCTCCGGCAGACAGTAAACTGGCAGTAAAGAGTACATCGTTTTTTGGCGTAAGCGATGCACACCGGCGTCGATGATCTTTTGATGATCGAAAGCCAGCGAATAGCTATCCAGCTGCGCTACCGGCACCCAGCGGGCATCGCTGACGCTGGCGATATGCGGCTGACAATCTACCCACGAGATTAACGCAAACCAGGCGATAGTCAGGCTCCATCCGCGCGGATCGCGATCCGGCCCGGAAAAGGTGTCGAGTTGCTCCAGCCATGGCGGTGAAATCCCGGTTTTTTCCGTGAGCTTACGTAGCGCCGTGGCGCGGGTTGAATCATCGTGCGCCTGGTCGATAAACCCGCCGGGTAGCCCCCAGGCCCCCTGCTGCGGCGGATTAGCGCGCTCAACCAGCAGAACGCACAGCGCCCCTTCATGCAGGGTAAACAGGACGCTATCGACGGTCACCAGCGGCGAGGGAAAGCGGCTGGCATCGTATTGGCTGAGGTATTCGGCATCGGTGGTCATAGAGCGCTCGTAGCGTAAAAGAACGCTGACAAGTGTACCAGCCCCTACCTGAGCAGCAAGCCTCTATTTTTATTATTATTTTTCAATTGGTTAATCCATTTTCCCGCTTAAGTGACATTTAACGCTTGCACTATATGTGTCTTAGGGACATTATTGATTGTGTCTTAGGGACACAATTTAATGAGTAGAGGTCATCATGAGCGAAAAATTTACCCTGGAACTGGATGATGAGGCGTTTACGCTTGCCAGCGGCGCCTTTCCCGATGGCGCTGTGTGGCTGAAGGTAACCGCTCAATTACCGCCTTCCGCCCGTTTGATGCGCATCCGGGCGGTTGCTCTGCGCGACATGAACGATTTTATGCTGCTGGCGCAGCTGGTGGAGGCCGTGCGTCATGTTACCGACGTGGCGTTTAGCCATCTGGAACTGCCGTGGCTGCCGTGGGCGCGTCAGGATCGTCATATGGTGCCGGGAGACAGCTTTGCGCTGAAGGTCTTCGCCCGGCAGCTTAATACCCTTGGCTTTGACAAAGTCGTGGTGCTTGACCCACACAGCGATGCCGCCGCGGCGGCAGTCAATAATATGGTCGCGGTGGCACAACAGCACTGTCTTCTGCAGAGCGCCGGTCTGCGTCAGGCTATTGCTGCCGGGGAGCTGATGCTGGTGGCGCCGGACGCCGGCGCGCTCAAGAAGATTCACCCTGTGGCTAAAGCCTGCGGTGCCGGAGAGTTCGCGATCCTCGGTAAAGAGCGTGACCTTGCCAGCGGCGCGTTAACCGGATTTTCCCTGTTGGCCGGAAATGTAGCGGGGAAAGCAGCGCTTATTGTTGACGACCTGTGCGACGCTGGCGGCACCTTTATCGGCTCGGCGAAGGTGCTGCGCGAGGCGGGCGCCCGCAGCGTGAGTCTGTATGTCACCCACGGTATTTTTTCCAAAGGCGTAGAGCATCTATTGAATAACGGCATCGATGCCGTTTACACCACCACCTCTTTGACTTCTCCTGCCCTGACTCATCCGCAGCTGGAGCTTATCGATATTGACGCCATCTACCGCGCACATTGGGGATAACATGATGAAAATAAATCCGATTCTGGCTATTGATGGTTATAAAGTTTCCCATCGCGTGCAGTATCCGCAGGGGACTACGAAGGTCTACTCAAACTTTACTCCGCGCAGCGATCGTTTTTTCCAGTCGCCGCAGGCCGACGGCAAGCTGGTATTTTTCGGCCTGCAGGGCTTTCTGCAGTGGTTCCTGGTCGATCTGTTTAACGAGGCGTTTTTCGCCCGCCCGGAAGAGGAGGTCGTCAACGAGTATAAGCAGGTGATGGACGGCTATCTGGGGCGCGATACAGTTGGGGTGGAGCCTATTCGTGCTCTGCATCGACTTGGCTATTTACCATTGCATATCAAAGCGCTGGATGAAGGCACCAAGGTGCCGATGAAAGTACCGGTGCTGACCATCACCAATACGCAACCTGAGTTCTTCTGGCTGGTAAACTATCTGGAAACGGTGCTTTCGGCGGAGCTGTGGAAAGCGTCAACCAACGCAACCATCGCCCACCACTATCGCCTGATTTGCGAACGCTGGGCGGAGAAAACCTGTAGCGATCTGACGCACCTTGATTTCCAATGTCACGACTTTTCGTTTCGGGGAATGTCCGGGCTGCACGACACTGCGCAGTCGGGCTGCGGACATCTGGCCAGTTTCAAAGGTACCGATAGCCTGCCTTCGCTGCTGTATGCCCGTGATTATTACACTCGCGGTGACGATGAGCTCATCGGCGCCAGCATTCCGGCCACGGAACACAGCGTAATGTGTATGGGCGAGCGCGAGCGGGAAATTGAAACCTTTCGCCGGCTGATTACCGAAGTCCACCCGCAGGGTTTCGTCTCTATCGTCTCGGATACCTGGGACTACTGGCAGGTGCTGACCGAATACACCCGCGAGCTGAAGGCGATAATTATGCAGCGTCAGGGGCGAGTCGTATTCCGTCCGGACAGCGGCGATCCGGTGGCGATTCTGTGCGGCACCGCAGCTGACAATGACACCAGCAGCGAGCGCAGCGCCGAGGAGAAAGGCTCCGTAGAGGTTCTGTGGGAAATCTTCGGCGGTACGATTAACGAAAAAGGGTATAAGGTGCTGGATCCGCATGTCGGCCTGATTTACGGCGATTCCATTACCCTTGCCAGAGCGGATGAGATCCTGCGCCGTCTGGAAGCGAAAGGTTTTGCCAGCGCTAATGTGGTATTTGGCGTGGGTTCCTTTACCTACCAGTACAACACCCGCGATACCTTCGGCTTCGCGATGAAAGCGACCTGGGGGGAGGTGAACGGCGAGGGAAGAGCCCTCTTTAAGGAGCCGAAAACCGATAATGGCCTCAAACGCTCAGCGCGCGGTCTGCTGTGCGTGGAACGCGACGCCTTGGGGGAACTGCAGCTGTACGATGGGCAAACGCTGGAACAGGAGCAGCAGGGCGAGTTAAAAACGCGCTTTCTGGATGGCAAGCTGTACGGCTATGCCTCGCTGTCGCAGATCCGCGCCCGGCTGGCGGCACAGCGTTAAGCGGCTGTGAGAGGGATTAAAAAAGGCGGGCGTTCCCGCCTTTTGGTACTGCATCATGCCGTTAGCCTTCCTGGAGCATCTGTTCCAGCTGTTCCTGGGCATCCAGCCAGGCCATCTCACACTCTTCCAGCCCGGACTTCGCGCTAGCCTGCTGCTGTAAACACGCGGTGAGTTCCGCTTTGCGGCTTTGATCGTACAATTCGCTGTCGCCCAGCTTCTCTTCCGCCTGCGCCAGCTGCGCGTTGAACTTCTCCATCTCTTTTTCCAGGCGGGCAATCTCTTTGCGCAGCGGTTGGGTTTGCGTACGCAGCTCGGCTTCCCGGCGTTTCTGATCTTTACGCGCCTGGGCGCTGTTGCCGTTTTCCTTCGGCTCTTCTGAGGCTTGGTTTTCCTGCTTTTGCGTGTCGCTCAGCCACTGCTGGTAGTCTTCAAGATCGCCGTCGAAAGGTTCGACTTTGCTATCGTGCACCAGATAAAGGTCGTCGGTGGTGGAGCGAATCAGATGGCGGTCGTGCGAAACCACCACCAGCGCGCCTTCAAAATCGATTAACGCTTCGGTTAGCGCCTGACGCATATCGAGATCGAGGTGGTTGGTGGGTTCATCAAGCAGCAGCAGATTTGGCCGTTGCCAGACGATTAACGCCAGCACCAGGCGCGCTTTCTCGCCGCCGGAGAAACGCTGCGTCTGTTCGTTGACCTTATCGCTTTGGAAGCCGAAACCGCCCAGGTAGTCGCGCAGTTTCTGCTCTAACTCCTGCGGCGCGAGGCGGGCAAGATGCTGCAGCGGGGATTCATCCGCGCGCAGGAATTCCAGCTGATGCTGAGCGAAGTAGCCAAGCTTGATGCCTTTCGCCAGACCAATTTCACCCTGCAGCGGCTGTAGCTCACCGGCCAGCAGTTTAATCAGCGTTGATTTACCGGCGCCGTTGCGCCCCAGCAGACCGATGCGCGAACCGGGCACCAGATTCAGCTTGATTGAGTCTAAAATCACGCGCTCGCCATAGCCGGCGCTAACCTTTTCCATCTTCAGCAGCGGATTGGGCAGGCTTTCCGGCGCGCGGAAGCTAAAGTGGAACGGGTTATCCACGTGGGCAGGCGCGATGAGCTCCATGCGCTCGAGCATTTTGATACGGCTTTGCGCCTGTTTAGCTTTGGTGGCTTTAGCGCGAAAACGGTCGATGTAGCTCTGCAAATGCGCGACGCGCAGCTGCTGGCTTTCGTACATCGACTGTTGCTGCGAAAGACGGGTCGCGCGCTGCACTTCAAATGAGCTGTAGTTGCCGGTGTACTCGAACATCGTTTGCTGTTCGATATGGATAATTTTGTCGACGATCGGATCGAGAAAGTCGCGATCGTGGGAGATCAGAATCAGGGTTCCCGGGTAGCCTTTGAGCCACTTCTCCAGCCAGATAACCGCGTCGAGATCGAGGTGGTTAGTCGGTTCATCAAGCAGCAGCAGATCGGAACGGCAAATCAGCGCCTGAGCGAGGTTAAGGCGCATACGCCAGCCGCCGGAAAAGTCGCTCACTGGTCTTTCAAGCTGTTCGTTGCTGAAACCGAGCCCGTGGAGCAGGCTGGCCGCACGTGAGCGGATGGTCCAGGCGTCGATAGCGTCCAGCTTACCGTGTACCGTCGCGATGGCGTGACCGTCATTGCGTTCGTTGGCCGCGTGCAGATCCGCCTCCAGCTTGCGGAATTCGCGATCGCCATCAATAACATAGTCAATAGCCGGCTGCGCAAGCGCAGGTGTTTCCTGGTTAACCCAGGCCAGCTGCCAGCTGCCGGGGAAGGTCATCGAGCCGCCATCGGCGCTAATCTCGTTTTTCAAAAGCGAAAGCAGCGTGGATTTACCGCAGCCGTTTTTACCCACCAGGCCGACTTTTTGCCCTGGGTTGATGGTAGCGGTGGCGTTGTCCAGCAGGACGCGTACGCCGCGACGAATTTGTAAGGAGGAGAAAACAATCATAAGGCGCCGTATGTTCTGACTATGTTAATTTGTCATTATGATAATGTAGTGTGGAGCGAATCGCTCAACCGGGCCGCAATGGTAGCCCAAAATGAAGATGATACACAAAGTCATTCTGGTTGCGTCGGGACGCAGCCGCTGCACAGGCCGCCAGAAGACGTTCGGGAGGGGAAAGATGTCTCAGACAGCGAAAGTTTTGCTGCTGTATGCCCACCCAGAATCTCAGGATTCCGTGGCCAACCGGGTTTTGCTTGAACCGGCCTTACAGTTGTCGAATGTGACCGTGCACGATCTCTACGCGCACTATCCGGATTTTTTTATCGATATCGCCTGTGAGCAGGATCTCCTGCGCCAGCATGAGGTGATTGTTTTCCAGCATCCGCTCTATACCTGGAGCTGCCCGGCGCTGATGAAAGAGTGGCTGGACAGGGTGCTCAGCCGCGGCTTTGCCAGCGGGGCGGGAGGGAATCAGCTGGCGGGAAAGTACTGGCGTAGCGTCATTACCACCGGTGAGCCGGAGAGCGCCTACCGGCGCGATGCCCATCGTTATCCGATGAATGACATTCTCCGTCCTTTTGAATTGACTGCCGGCATGTGCCGTATGCACTGGATGAGCCCGATTATCGTCTACTGGGCGCGTCGGCAATCTCCCGAAGACCTGAAAAGCCGCGCTCGCGCCTACCGCGATTGGCTGGCTAATCCTGTAATGGCTGGAGGTCCAAATGGCGGGAGCTGATTTACTGCTGGCCGGGGTGTTATTTCTGTTTGCCGCGGTGGTGGCGGTACCGCTGGCGGCGAGGCTGGGTATTGGCGCCGTGCTGGGGTATCTGCTGGCCGGTATCGCCATCGGCCCCTGGGGATTAGGGTTCATCAGCGATGTTGATGAAATTCTTCACTTCTCAGAATTAGGCGTCGTCTTTCTGATGTTTATCATCGGACTGGAGTTGAATCCGTCCAAACTGTGGCGGCTGAGAAGCTCAATTTTCGGCGTCGGGGCCGCTCAGGTCGCCTTTAGCGCGCTCATTCTTGGCGGTTTGCTTATGCTGAGCGACTTCTCATGGCGCGCTGCGGTGGTCGGCGGGATTGGGCTGGCGATGTCTTCCACTGCGATGGCGCTGCAGCTGATGCGTGAGAAGGGCATGAGCCGCAGCGAGTCTGGACAGCTGGGTTTCTCGGTATTGCTGTTTCAGGATCTGGCCGTGATTCCGGCTCTGGCGCTGGTTCCATTGCTTGCGGGTTCTGGTGACGACCATTTTAACTGGCTCACCATAGGGATGAAGGTGCTGGCCTTCGGCGGAATGCTGGTTGGCGGTCGTTATCTGCTAAGGCCGGTATTTCGTTTTATCGCCGGATCCGGCGTGCGGGAAGTCTTCACCGCTGCAACGCTACTGCTGGTGCTCGGATCGGCTTTGTTTATGGATGCGCTCGGTTTGTCAATGGCGCTCGGGACCTTTATCGCCGGCGTTCTGCTGGCCGAGAGTGAGTATCGCCACGAGCTGGAAATCGCCATTGATCCATTTAAAGGTCTTCTCCTTGGGTTGTTCTTTATTTCCGTTGGCATGGCGCTGAATCTTGGGGTGCTTTATACCCATTTGCTGTGGGTTGTGGTCAGCGTCGCAGTGCTGGTGACGGTAAAAGGTCTTGTCCTGTATCTTCTGGCGCGGGTATACGGTTTGCGCAGTTCAGAGCGTGTGCAGTTTGCCGGCGTGCTGAGCCAGGGAGGGGAGTTCGCCTTTGTGCTTTTTTCACTACCCGCTTCGCTTCGTCTGTTTCAAAACGATCAGATGGCCCTGCTGCTGGTGACGGTGACGTTGTCGATGATGACCACGCCGCTGTTGATGACGCTAATCGATAAAGTGCTTTCGCGGCGATTGAATCAACCCGAAGAAGAGGGTGAGGCGCCGTGGGTTGAAGATGACAAACCGCAGGTCATTATCGTAGGGTTTGGGCGTTTCGGCCAGGTGATTGGCCGTCTGCTGATGGCGAACAAAATGCGCATCACGGTACTGGAGCGCGATATCAGCGCGGTCAATCTGATGCGTAAATATGGCTATAAAGTCTATTTTGGCGATGCGACGCAGCTGGAGCTCCTGCGCTCGGCGGGCGCTGAAGACGCGCAGTCGATCGTTATCACCTGTAACGAGCCGGAAGATACCATGAAGCTGGTGGAGATGTGTCAACAACACTTTCCACATCTGCACATTCTGGCGCGAGCGCGGGGACGCGTTGAGGCCCATGAGCTGTTGCAGGCGGGAGTGGCGCAATTTTCTCGCGAAACCTTCTCCAGCGCGCTGGAGCTGGGACGAAAAGCGCTGATCTCACTCGGTATGCATCCCCATCAGGCGCAGCGCGCTCAGCTCCACTTTCGGCGTCTTGATATGCGGATGCTGCGCGAGTTAATGCCGGTGCATAGTGATACCCTGCAGATATCCCGCGTGCGGGAAGCCAGACGCGAGCTGGAGGAGATCTTTCAGCGTGAGATGCAAAAAGAGAGCAGGCAGTTAGATGGCTGGGATGAATTTGAATAAAGGTAAATGATATGGCTGTGCGTAAACGTTTTATTGCCGGTGCGAAATGTCCGGCGTGCCAGGCTCAGGATTCACTGGCGATGTGGCGTGAGAATAATGTCGATATTGTTGAGTGCGTTAAGTGCGGGCATCAGATGCGTGAGGCGGATAAAGAGGTCCGCGAGCATGTTCGCAAAGAAGAGCAAGTGATAGGCATTTTTCATCCGGACTAGCGTTATCTATCGGCTTTTTTTAAGCTAGAGGGTACACGGCTGCAGAATTCCGCTACAATCTGCGCCACTATTCTTCCCATGCTCAGGAGATATCATGAAAGTAGCAAAAGACCTGGTGGTCAGCCTGGCCTATCAGGTACGTACAGAAGACGGTGTGTTGGTTGATGAGTCTCCGGTAAGCGCGCCGCTTGACTACCTGCATGGTCACGGTTCCCTGATTTCCGGCCTGGAAAACGCGCTGGACGGCCACGATGTAGGCGACAAATTTGACGTCGAAGTCGGCGCTAATGACGCGTACGGTCAGTACGACGAAAACCTGGTTCAGCGCGTGCCTAAAGACGTATTTATGGGCGTTGATGAGCTGCAGGTTGGCATGCGCTTCCTGGCGGAAACCGATCAGGGTCCGGTACCGGTAGAAATTACCGAAGTGGGTGACGAACACGTTGTTGTTGACGGTAACCACATGCTGGCTGGTCAGAATCTGAAGTTCAACGTTGAAGTTGTCGCAATTCGCGAAGCAACGGCGGAAGAGCTGGAGCATGGTCATGTACACGGTGCTCACGGCCACGATCATGGCCACGACCACGATCATGACGGTTGCTGCGGCGGTCACGGCCATGACCATGGCCACGAACACGGCAAAGGCGGTTGCGGCGGTAACGGCGGCTGTGGTTGTCATTAATTCCGCTACGCTCGCGTTGCGGAATAGAAAAAAGCGGGGAGACCCGCTTTTTTTACGTCTTAATAATGCGGAGGAGGCGTTTCTTCCGCCTGTGAAGCCATGTGTGATGGCTGAGTCGCTTTCAATTTTTCCACCATCAGGCGCATATGTTCGCGCATCCTTGCCATTTCTATCTCGTGGGCGGTGACGGTTTTGTTGAGGTCTTCAATAGTGATTTCCTGAAACGCTAGCCTGCTCTCCAGCTCGGCAAGGCGAGTCTCTAAAGTGCTATCGTGCATGAGTAACCTCTTCTGTCTTATTCTGCGGGCGGATTCTACTGAAGTTTCAGCATCCGTGCAGCATCGTTACGTCTGACGGGAAACTAATTTATACAAAAATAGTCTTAAATGAGGCGATATTCAGGTACGTCTGTATGTTGATTTGTTCTGCAACGTTCTATAGTACGTTTTTTGTTTTTTACGATAACCCTGGGGTGAGATGCCCCGGCCCTGGAGAAATGGATGAAATCACTGTTTAAAGTAACGCTGCTGGCGACCACAATGGCCGTCGCCCTGAATGCACCGCTGAGCTTCGCTGCTGAGACGACAGCGAAAGCGGCACCCGCAACGGACAGCAAATCGGCATTCAAAAATGACGATCAGAAATCTGCTTATGCGCTGGGTGCATCGCTGGGACGTTACATGGAAAACTCCCTGAAAGAACAAGAAAAACTGGGCATCAAATTAGATAAAGATCAGCTGATCGCCGGTGTTCAGGATGCTTTTGCTGATAAGAGCAAACTGTCCGATCAGGAGATCGAACAGACTCTGCAGACGTTTGAAACCCGTGTAAAAACGGCTGCTCAGCAGAAAATGGAAAAAGATGCCTCTGAGAATGAAGCGAAAGGCAAAGCTTACCGTGACGCCTTCGCGAAAGAGAAAGGCGTGAAAACCTCTAAATCTGGCCTGCTGTACAAAGTTGAGAAAGCCGGTACCGGTGAAGCGCCGAAAGACAGCGATACCGTTGTGGTTAACTACAAAGGTACGCTTATCGACGGTAAAGAGTTTGATAACTCCTACACCCGCGGCGAGCCGCTTTCCTTCCGCCTGGACGGCGTGATCCCGGGCTGGACCGAAGGCCTGAAGAACATCAAGAAAGGCGGTAAAATCCAGCTGGTCATTCCACCGGATCTGGCTTACGGCAAAACCGGCGTACCGGGTATCCCGGCGAACTCTACTCTGGTATTTGATGTAGAGCTGCTGGATATTAAACCGGCCCCGAAAGCGGATGCCAAGCCTGAAGCAGCCGCTGAAGCCCCTGCCGCTGACGCTAAGAAGTAATCGGTTTTAAGCCGCCGCCTCCAGAGGCGGCGGCTTTTTTATTGCGGGCAGATATAATTAAAACTGGAAAGAACCTCAGGCGCTGTATTACTTTAGATAGATTAATAATGATGATGAGCCTGCCCTGACGATAACGACAGGCTCCTGAAAAGGAGTGCTTTTTTCCATGTCCAGGTCGCTTTTAACCAACGAGACCAGTGAGCTTGATTTACTGGATCAACGTCCTTTTGACCAGACCGACTTCGATATCCTCAAATCCTATGAAGCGGTAGTGGACGGGTTAGCGATGCTCATCGGTTCCCACTGTGAAATCGTATTGCACTCATTGCAGGACTTAAAATGTTCCGCTATTCGTATCGCCAACGGTGAACACACCGGCCGACAAATCGGCTCGCCAATTACCGACCTTGCGCTGCGCATGCTGCACGATATGACTGGAGCCGATAGCAGCGTTTCCAAATGCTATTTTACCCGCGCCAAAAGCGGTGTGCTGATGAAATCGGTCACAATCGCCATCCGCAACCGTGACCATCGGGTTATCGGCCTGCTGTGCATCAACATGAATCTTGATGTGCCGTTCTCACAAATAATGAGCACCTTTATTCCGCCGGAAACGACGGAGGTAAACTCGCAGGTCAACTTTGCTTCATCGGTTGACGATCTGGTTGCCCAGACGCTTGAGTTCACGATTGAAGAGGTAAACGCTGACCGTAACGTTTCTAACAACGCCAAAAATCGGCAGATCGTCCTGAACCTCTATGAGAAAGGGATCTTTGATATCAAGGATGCCATTAACCAGGTGGCCGATCGGCTGAACATCTCTAAGCACACGGTCTATCTCTACATTCGTCAGTTCAAAAGCGGAGATTTCCAGGGGCTGGAAAAATAATGCGCTTTGCCATTACGGTGACGGGCCCCGCTTACGGTACCCAGCAGGCCAGCAGCGCATTACAGTTTGCCCGAGCCGTTTTGCAGGAAGGGCACGAGCTGCTAAGCATCTTTTTCTATCGTGAAGGCGTCTACAACGCGAATCAGCTTACGGCTCCCGCTAGCGACGAGTTTGATCTGGTTCGGGCCTGGCAGGCGCTGCATGACGAACACGCTGTTTCCTTGCATATCTGTGTAGCCGCAGCTTTACGCCGTGGAATCACTGATGAACAGGAGGCCCGGCAGCTGAGTTTGCCTGCGCATAATTTGCAGCTGGGCTTTACCCTGAGTGGATTGGGCGCGCTGGCGGAAGCCGCGTTAACCTGCGATCGCATGGTGCAGTTCTGATGAAACGCGTAGCCTTTATTTTTTCCTCTGCGCCCCATGGTTCAGCGTCGGGCAGGGAAGGGCTGGACGCCTTGCTGGCAACCTCAGCCCTGACCGAAGAGATCGGCGTTTTCTTCGTGGGCGATGGCGTATTTCAGCTGCTTCCAGAGCAGCGGCCTGCCGCGGTGCTGGCGCGCGACTATATCTCCACCTTCAAACTCTTATCGCTATACGATATCGAACAGTGCTGGATTTGCGCTGCTTCAGCACGGGAGCGCGGTCTGAATTCTGCTACGCCATGGGTCGTTGATGGTGAATGGTTGGAGCCAGAGGCTCTACGCGCCCGGCTTGATGATTTTAACGTGATACTGCGTTTCTGAGGCCTGAATGCTCCACACACTAAGCACATCCCCCTGGCACGCCGATATAGCGACGATGCGCCGTTTGATAAAAGAGGGTGACGATCTTCTCCTGCTGTCGGACGGCGTTATCGCCGCCATCGCGGAAGGGCGTTTCCTTGAAATCCTGCAATCTGCCCCCATCTCCATCTACGCTCTGCAAGAAGATATCGAAGCCCGCGGGCTGACTGGTCAAATTGCGGACAGCGTCATCAGGGTTAGCTATACTGAGTTCGTCAGACTGACCGTCAAACATGCGGGTCAGTTGGCCTGGTAATGGCGGGATTGTTGTATATTTCTTGACACCTTTTCGGCACCGCCCTAAAATTCTGCGTCCTCATATTATATGAGGCGATTTATTACGTGTTTACGAAGCAAAAGCTAAAACCAGGAGCTATTTAATGGCAACAATTAACCAGCTGGTACGCAAACCACGCGCGCGCAAAGTTGCAAAGAGCAACGTGCCGGCGCTGGAAGCCTGCCCGCAGAAACGTGGCGTATGTACTCGTGTATATACCACCACTCCTAAGAAACCGAACTCCGCACTGCGTAAAGTTTGCCGTGTGCGTCTGACTAACGGTTTCGAAGTCACCTCCTACATCGGTGGTGAAGGTCACAACCTGCAGGAGCACTCCGTGATCCTGATCCGTGGCGGTCGTGTTAAAGACCTTCCGGGTGTTCGTTACCACACCGTTCGTGGTGCGCTTGACTGCTCCGGCGTTAAAGACCGTAAGCAAGCTCGCTCCAAGTATGGCGTGAAGCGTCCTAAGGCTTAATGGTTCTCCGTTAAGTAAGGCCAAACGTTTTATATTAATGTCAAACTAAACTCTTAGAGTTTTGGACAATCCTGAATTAACAACGGAGTATTTCCATGCCACGTCGTCGCGTCATTGGTCAGCGTAAAATCCTGCCGGATCCTAAGTTCGGATCAGAACTGCTGGCTAAATTTGTAAATATCCTGATGGTAGATGGTAAAAAATCTACTGCAGAAGCAATCGTATACAGCGCGCTGGAGACCCTGGCTCAGCGCTCTGGTAAAAATGAACTGGAAGCTTTCGAAGTCGCTCTCGACAACGTGCGCCCGACTGTAGAAGTTAAGTCTCGCCGCGTTGGTGGTTCTACTTATCAGGTTCCAGTTGAAGTCCGTCCGGTTCGTCGTAATGCTCTGGCAATGCGTTGGATCGTTGAAGCTGCTCGTAAACGTGGTGATAAATCCATGGCTCTGCGTCTGGCGAACGAACTCTCTGATGCTGCAGACAACAAAGGTACTGCAGTTAAGAAACGTGAAGACGTTCACCGTATGGCAGAAGCCAACAAGGCGTTCGCACACTACCGTTGGTAATCCCTTCGGAGTCATAGTCACCAGACGGGCGCTTCAGATAAGTCGCCCGTTTTGGATAACTTAACTGAACGCCTAAAGAAATAACGAGGAATCAAATGGCTCGTACAACACCCATCGCACGCTACCGTAACATCGGTATCAGTGCGCACATCGACGCCGGTAAAACTACTACTACCGAACGTATTCTGTTCTACACCGGTGTAAACCACAAAATCGGTGAAGTTCATGACGGCGCTGCCACCATGGACTGGATGGAACAGGAGCAGGAGCGTGGTATTACTATCACCTCCGCAGCGACTACTGCATTCTGGTCAGGTATGGCTAAGCAGTATGAACCGCATCGCGTAAACATCATCGACACCCCGGGGCACGTTGACTTCACTATCGAAGTAGAACGTTCCATGCGTGTGCTTGATGGTGCAGTAATGGTTTACTGCGCAGTTGGTGGTGTTCAGCCTCAGTCTGAAACCGTATGGCGTCAGGCAAACAAATATAAAGTTCCGCGCATTGCGTTCGTTAACAAAATGGACCGTATGGGTGCGAACTTCCTGAAAGTTGTTGGTCAGATCAAAACCCGTCTGGGCGCGAACCCTGTTCCGCTGCAGCTGGCGATTGGCGCTGAAGAAGCGTTCACCGGTGTTGTTGACCTGGTGAAAATGAAAGCCATCAACTGGAACGAAGAAGATGCAGGTGTAACCTTCACTTATGAAGATATCCCGGCAGACATGCAGGAACTGGCCGAAGAATGGCACCAGAACCTGATCGAGTCCGCTGCTGAAGCTTCTGAAGAGCTGATGGAGAAATACCTGGGTGGTGAAGAACTGACTGAAGAAGAGATTAAAACTGCTCTGCGTCAGCGCGTTCTGAACAACGAAATCATCCTGGTAACCTGTGGTTCTGCGTTCAAGAACAAAGGTGTTCAGGCGATGCTGGATGCGGTAGTTGACTACCTGCCATCCCCGGTTGACGTACCTGCGATCAACGGTATCTTGGACGACGGTAAAGATACTCCGGCTGAGCGTCACGCTAGCGATGATGAGCCGTTTGCTGCTCTGGCATTCAAAATCGCTACCGACCCGTTCGTGGGTAACCTGACCTTCTTCCGCGTGTACTCCGGTGTGGTTAACTCTGGTGATACCATCCTGAACTCCGTGAAAGCTGCACGTGAGCGTTTCGGTCGTATCGTACAGATGCACGCTAACAAACGTGAAGAGATCAAAGAAGTTCGCGCGGGCGATATCGCTGCTGCTATCGGTCTGAAAGACGTAACTACGGGTGACACTCTGTGCGATCCTAATGCGCCGATCATTCTGGAGCGTATGGAATTCCCTGAGCCGGTAATCTCTATCGCTGTTGAACCGAAAACCAAAGCTGACCAGGAAAAAATGGGTCTGGCTCTGGGCCGTCTGGCTAAAGAAGACCCGTCTTTCCGCGTATGGACTGACGAAGAATCTAACCAGACCATCATCGCCGGTATGGGTGAGCTGCACCTCGACATCATCGTTGACCGTATGAAGCGTGAATTCAACGTTGAAGCGAACGTCGGTAAACCTCAGGTTGCTTACCGCGAAGCGATTCGCGCGAAAGTTACCGATATCGAAGGTAAACACGCTAAACAGTCTGGTGGTCGCGGTCAGTACGGTCACGTCGTTATCGACATGTACCCACTGGAGCCGGGCTCTAACCCGAAAGGTTATGAGTTCATCAACGACATCAAAGGTGGTGTAATTCCTGGCGAATACATCCCGGCCGTTGATAAAGGCATCCAGGAGCAGCTGAAAGCAGGTCCTCTGGCTGGTTATCCGGTAGTTGATCTGGGCGTGCGTCTGCACTTCGGTTCTTACCACGACGTTGACTCCTCTGAACTGGCGTTTAAACTGGCCGCTTCTATTGCCTTTAAAGATGGCTTTAAGAAAGCGAAACCAGTTCTGCTTGAGCCGATCATGAAGGTTGAAGTAGAAACTCCGGAAGAGAACACTGGTGACGTTATCGGTGACCTTAGCCGTCGTCGCGGTATGCTGCGCGGTCAGGAATCCAACGTGACTGGCGTTGTGATCCACGCTGAAGTTCCGCTGTCTGAAATGTTCGGATATGCAACTCAGCTGCGTTCTCTGACCAAAGGTCGTGCTTCTTACTCCATGGAGTTCCTGAAGTATGATGATGCGCCGAACAACGTTGCTCAGGCCGTAATCGAAGCCCGTGGTAAATAAGCCGCAGGGTTAAAACCAAAGTCCCGTGCTCTCTCCAGAAGGGGAGAGCACTATAGTAAGGAATATAGCCGTGTCTAAAGAAAAATTTGAACGTACAAAACCGCACGTCAACGTCGGTACTATCGGCCACGTTGACCATGGTAAAACTACTCTGACCGCTGCAATCACTACCGTTCTGGCTAAAACCTACGGTGGTTCTGCTCGTGCATTCGACCAGATCGATAACGCGCCGGAAGAAAAAGCTCGTGGTATCACCATCAACACTTCTCACGTTGAATATGACACCCCGACTCGCCACTACGCGCACGTAGACTGCCCGGGCCACGCCGACTATGTTAAAAACATGATCACCGGTGCTGCGCAGATGGACGGCGCGATCCTGGTTGTTGCTGCGACTGACGGCCCGATGCCGCAGACTCGTGAGCACATCCTGCTGGGTCGTCAGGTAGGCGTTCCGTACATCATCGTGTTCCTGAACAAATGCGACATGGTTGATGACGAAGAGCTGCTGGAACTGGTTGAAATGGAAGTTCGTGAACTTCTGTCTCAGTACGATTTCCCGGGCGACGACACTCCGATCGTTCGCGGTTCCGCTCTGAAAGCGCTGGAAGGCGACGCAGACTGGGAAGCGAAAATCATCGAACTGGCTGGCTACCTGGATTCTTACATCCCGGAACCAGAGCGTGCGATTGACAAGCCGTTCCTGCTGCCGATCGAAGACGTATTCTCCATCTCCGGTCGTGGTACCGTTGTTACCGGTCGTGTAGAGCGCGGTATCATCAAAGTTGGCGAAGAAGTTGAAATCGTTGGTATCAAAGAGACTGCGAAGTCTACCTGTACTGGCGTTGAAATGTTCCGCAAACTGCTGGACGAAGGCCGTGCTGGTGAGAACGTTGGTGTTCTGCTGCGTGGTATCAAACGTGAAGAAATCGAACGTGGTCAGGTACTGGCTAAGCCGGGTTCCATCAAGCCGCACACCAAGTTCGAATCTGAAGTGTACATTCTTTCCAAAGACGAAGGCGGCCGTCATACTCCGTTCTTCAAAGGCTACCGTCCGCAGTTCTACTTCCGTACAACTGACGTGACTGGCACCATCGAACTGCCGGAAGGCGTAGAGATGGTAATGCCGGGCGACAACATCAAAATGGTTGTTACCCTGATCCACCCGATCGCGATGGACGACGGTCTGCGTTTCGCAATCCGTGAAGGTGGCCGTACCGTTGGCGCGGGCGTTGTTGCTAAAGTTCTGGGCTAATAATTAGTTCTGAATTAAAAAGGGCGCTAAGGCGCCCTTTTTGCTGCCTGCTATTTGTGAGTTGCAGCACGATGACCAGCAGCAAATAGATTAAATGTTTATTTAATAGACACGCTATTGTAATCATAACTATTCTCATTTACACTTTGTTTGTAAGTTGAACGGGAGTATATATGTACGTTTGTCTGTGTAATGGTGTGAACGATAAAAAAATTCGCCAGGCTGTGCGCCAATTCAATCCTCAGTCTTTTCAGCAACTGAGAAAATTTATTCCCGTTGGAAATCAATGCGGTAAGTGCGTTCGCGCGGCGCGCGAAATTATGGAAGATGAATTAACCCGCATGCCGGAATATCAAGAGATCGCCTGAAGCCCCTCAGCTTTACTTTGACATCCCTATAGCTCGAACTACGCTTCAATAAGTGGAAGCGGAGGGACTATATAATGAAAGGTGATGTCAAAATCATAAGTTATCTCAATAAATTATTGGGAAATGAGCTTGTCGCAATTAATCAATACTTTCTCCATGCGAGAATGTTCAAGAACTGGGGCCTGATGCGCCTCAATGATGTCGAATACCACGAATCTATCGATGAAATGAAGCACGCCGATAAGTATATTGAGCGCATTTTGTTTCTCGAAGGGATCCCGAATCTGCAGGATCTCGGCAAACTCCGCATCGGGGAAGACGTCGAGGAGATGCTGCAATCCGACCTGAGGCTGGAGCTTGAAGGGGCGAAGGATCTACGCGAGGCCATTGCCTATGCCGATAGCGTCCATGACTACGTCAGCCGTGATATGTTAATCACCATCCTTGCAGATGAAGAGGGCCATATCGATTGGCTGGAAACCGAATTGGACCTGATAGGCAAAATTGGTCTGCAGAATTATCTTCAGTCGCAGATTAAAGTGGCTGACTGATAAACGCCTGCCATCCACAGAACACACCCGCTGCGGCCAGGAAAGGGCCAAAAGGCAGCGGGTAGTGTAGCGTCTGCCTTGTTCTTGTGCACAAAGTCAGCGCTGTTACGGCAGCGCAGGCCAGAATAGCTGCTATGAGAACAAGCTGCGGTAAAACTTTCCACCCATGCCATGCCCCAAGCGCGGCGAGAAATTTTATATCGCCGTAGCCAATGCCTTCTCGCCCGCGTATTCCCCTGTAGAGCCAATAGATCAACCCGAAGGCCAGATAGCCGCCTATCGCACCCCAGACGGCATGTACCAGATTAGCCGGCGACAGACAGAGATAATAAAGCAATCCACTCCACAGCAGAGGGCAGGTAAATTTATCGGGTAGCAAGCCGTAGCGCAGGTCGTGCCAACAAAGCGTGAGTAATAACCCGCCATGGATAATAAAGAATGCAAAGGTCGCTACTGTCATCGATTGTTCCCGCGTTGTGGCCTCAGTGACCGAGTGTGATGCTGATACGGGGTTTCTGGCAAAAGGCAATAAACAGGAGTGGATACCCTAATCCAGAGTTTTTACTGGTCTTTCATGGTATTGCAGTAAACGCGGATGCGTGCTCCCGGAAACAGGTGATGATTTTGTACGCAGCCCTTGCGTTGTATCTGAATTTGCGTATAATGCGCGGGCCTGTCAAAGTTGACGGCCGGTTCGATATGAACCCCGGTAGCAGCAACACGCTACCAAACAATGTTCCCAATTGGGGAACTATGTAAGAACGGTTACACTCTCCCATCAATCGTAATGGGTATGAGGAGTAACCATTTCGTCTATAAAATAATTGGAGCTCTGGTCTCATGCAGAACCAAAGAATCCGTATCCGCCTTAAAGCGTTTGATCATCGTCTGATCGATCAATCAACCGCGGAAATCGTCGAGACTGCTAAGCGCACTGGTGCGCAAGTCCGTGGTCCGATCCCGCTGCCGACCCGCAAAGAGCGCTTTACCGTTCTGATTTCTCCGCACGTCAACAAAGATGCGCGCGATCAGTACGAAATCCGCACTCATAAGCGTCTGGTTGACATCGTTGAGCCAACTGAAAAAACCGTTGATGCTCTGATGCGTCTGGATCTGGCTGCCGGTGTAGACGTGCAGATCAGCCTGGGTTAATCAGGTCATCGAGCGATTGAGAGGTTGAAACAATGATTGGTTTAGTCGGTAAAAAAGTGGGCATGACCCGCATCTTCACTGAAGATGGCGTATCTATCCCAGTAACCGTAATCGAAGTTGAAGCAAACCGCGTTACTCAGGTTAAAGATCTGGCTAACGATGGCTACCGTGCCGTTCAGGTTACCACTGGTGCTAAAAAAGCTAACCGTGTAACTAAACCGGAAGCGGGTCACTTCGCTAAAGCTGGCGTTGAAGCTGGCCGTGGTCTGTGGGAATTCCGTCTGGCTGACGGCGAAGAGTTCACCGTAGGTCAGGACATTAGCGTTGAGCTGTTTGCTGACGTTAAAAAAGTTGACGTAACCGGTACCTCTAAAGGTAAAGGTTTTGCTGGTACCGTTAAGCGCTGGAACTTCCGTACCCAGGACGCAACTCACGGTAACTCCTTGTCTCACCGCGTTCCGGGTTCTATCGGTCAGAACCAGACTCCGGGCAAAGTGTTCAAAGGCAAGAAAATGGCAGGTCAGCTGGGTAACGAACGTGTCACCGTTCAGAGCCTGGACGTAGTACGTGTTGACGCTGAGCGCAACCTGCTGCTGGTTAAAGGCGCGGTCCCGGGTGCAACCGGTAGCGACCTGATCGTTAAACCAGCTGTGAAGGCGTAAGGGGATAGCAATGGAATTAGTATTGAAAGACGCGCAGAGCGCGCTGACTGTTTCCGAAACTACCTTCGGTCGTGATTTCAACGAAGCGCTGGTTCACCAGGTTGTAGTTGCTTATGCAGCTGGTGCTCGTCAGGGTACTCGTGCTCAGAAGACTCGTGCTGAAGTAACTGGTTCAGGCAAAAAGCCGTGGCGCCAGAAAGGTACCGGCCGTGCGCGTTCAGGTTCTATCAAGAGCCCGATCTGGCGTTCAGGTGGCGTGACCTTCGCTGCGCGTCCGCAGGACCACAGTCAAAAAGTTAACAAAAAGATGTACCGCGGCGCGCTGAAAAGCATTCTGTCCGAACTGGTACGTCAGGATCGTCTGATCGTTGTCGAATCTTTCTCTGTAGAAGCGCCTAAAACTAAGCTGCTGGCACAGAAACTGAAAGACATGGCTCTGGAAGATGTGCTGATCATCACCGGTGAGCTGGACGAGAACCTGTTCCTTGCTGCGCGCAACCTGCACAAGGTTGACGTACGTGATGCAACTGGTATCGACCCGGTTAGCCTGATCGCCTTCGACAAAGTCGTAATGACTGCTGATGCTGTTAAGCAAGTTGAGGAGATGCTGGCATGATTCGTGAAGAACGTCTGCTGAAGGTGCTGCGCGCACCGCACGTTTCTGAAAAAGCGTCTACTGCGATGGAAAAAACCAATACCATCGTTCTCAAAGTTGCTAAAGACGCGACCAAAGCAGAGATCAAAGCTGCTGTGCAGAAACTGTTTGAAGTCGAAGTCGAAGTCGTTAACACCCTGGTTGTTAAAGGGAAAGTTAAACGTCACGGACAGCGTATCGGTCGTCGTAGCGACTGGAAAAAAGCTTACGTCACCCTGAAGGAAGGCCAGAATCTGGACTTCGTCGGCGGCGCTGAGTAAGTCGGAGGAGTAATACAATGGCAGTTGTTAAATGTAAACCGACATCTCCGGGTCGTCGCCACGTTGTTAAAGTGGTCAACCCAGAGCTGCACAAGGGCAAACCTTTTGCTCCGCTGGTTGAAAAAAACAGCAAATCCGGTGGTCGTAACAACAATGGCCGTATCACCACCCGTCATATCGGTGGTGGTCACAAACAGGCCTACCGTATTGTTGACTTCAAACGCAACAAAGATGGTATCCCGGCAGTTGTTGAACGTCTTGAGTACGATCCGAACCGCTCCGCGAACATCGCGCTGGTTCTGTACAAAGATGGTGAGCGCCGTTACATTCTGGCCCCTAAAGGCCTGAAAGCTGGCGACCAGATTCAATCTGGCGTTGATGCTGCAATCAAAGCAGGCAACACCCTGCCGATGCGCAATATCCCGGTTGGTTCTACCGTTCATAACGTAGAAATGAAACCAGGTAAAGGCGGTCAGCTGGCGCGTTCCGCTGGTACTTACGTTCAGATCGTTGCTCGCGATGGTGCTTATGTCACCCTGCGTCTGCGCTCTGGTGAAATGCGTAAAGTCGAAGCAGACTGCCGCGCTACTCTGGGCGAAGTTGGCAATGCTGAGCATATGCTGCGCGTTCTGGGTAAAGCAGGTGCTGCACGCTGGCGTGGTGTTCGTCCTACCGTTCGCGGTACTGCGATGAACCCAGTCGACCACCCACATGGTGGTGGTGAAGGTCGTAACTTTGGTAAGCACCCGGTAACTCCGTGGGGCGTTCAGACCAAAGGTAAGAAGACCCGCAGCAACAAGCGTACTGATAAATTCATCGTACGTCGCCGTAGCAAATAATTTTAGAGGATAAGCCATGCCACGTTCTCTCAAGAAAGGTCCTTTTATTGACCTGCACTTGCTGAAGAAGGTAGAGAAAGCGGTGGAAAGCGGAGACAAGAAGCCCCTGCGCACTTGGTCCCGTCGTTCAACGATCTTTCCTAACATGATCGGTTTGACCATCGCTGTCCATAATGGTCGTCAGCACGTTCCAGTTTTTGTTTCCGACGAAATGGTTGGTCACAAACTGGGTGAATTCGCACCGACTCGTACTTATCGCGGCCACGCTGCTGATAAAAAAGCGAAGAAGAAATAAGGTAGGAGGAAGAGATGGAAACTTTAGCTCAACATCGCCATGCTCGTTCTTCTGCTCAGAAGGTTCGCCTTGTTGCTGACCTGATTCGCGGTAAGAAAGTGTCGCAGGCCCTGGATATTCTGACCTACACCAATAAGAAAGCTGCTGTACTGGTCAAGAAGGTACTGGAATCTGCCATTGCTAACGCTGAACACAACGATGGCGCTGACATTGATGATCTGAAAGTTGCGAAAATTTTCGTAGACGAAGGCCCGAGCATGAAGCGCATTATGCCGCGTGCTAAAGGTCGTGCAGATCGCATCCTGAAGCGCACCAGCCACATTACTGTGGTTGTGTCCGATCGCTGAGACTCTGGAGACTAGCAATGGGTCAGAAAGTACATCCTAATGGTATTCGCCTGGGTATTGTAAAACCATGGAACTCAACCTGGTTTGCGAACACCAAAGAATTCGCTGACAACCTGGACAGCGATTTTAAAGTACGTCAGTACCTGACTAAGGAACTGGCGAAAGCGTCTGTATCTCGTATCGTTATCGAGCGTCCGGCTAAAAGCATTCGTGTGACCATTCACACTGCTCGCCCGGGTATCGTTATCGGTAAGAAAGGCGAAGACGTAGAAAAACTGCGCAAGGTCGTCGCGGATCTCGCTGGCGTGCCTGCACAGATCAATATTGCCGAAGTTCGTAAGCCTGAACTGGACGCTAAATTGGTTGCTGACAGCATCACTTCTCAGCTGGAACGTCGCGTTATGTTCCGTCGTGCGATGAAGCGTGCTGTACAGAACGCAATGCGTCTGGGCGCTAAAGGTATCAAAGTTGAAGTTAGCGGCCGTCTTGGCGGCGCGGAAATCGCACGTACCGAATGGTACCGTGAAGGTCGCGTTCCGCTGCACACTCTGCGTGCTGACATCGACTACAACACCTCTGAAGCGCACACCACTTACGGTGTAATCGGCGTTAAGGTATGGATCTTCAAAGGTGAGATCCTGGGTGGTATGGCTGCTGTTGAACAACCGGAACCGGCTGCTCAACCTAAAAAGCAGCAGCGTAAAGGCCGTAAATAAGGAGCGTCGCTGATGTTACAACCAAAGCGTACAAAATTCCGTAAAGTGCACAAAGGCCGCAACCGTGGTCTGGCGCAGGGTACGGATGTTAGCTTCGGCACTTTCGGTCTGAAAGCTGTTGGCCGTGGTCGTCTGACTGCACGTCAGATCGAAGCAGCACGTCGTGCTATGACCCGTGCAGTTAAGCGTCAAGGTAAGATCTGGATCCGTGTATTCCCGGACAAACCGATCACCGAGAAGCCGCTGGAAGTTCGTATGGGTAAAGGTAAAGGTAACGTGGAGTACTGGGTTGCCTTGATTCAGCCGGGTAAAGTCCTTTATGAAATGGACGGCGTACCGGAAGAGCTGGCCCGTGAAGCATTCGGCCTGGCAGCAGCGAAACTGCCGATCAAAACCACCTTTGTAACTAAGACGGTGATGTAATGAAAGCAAAAGAGCTGCGTGAAAAAAGCGTTGAAGAGCTGAACGCTGAGCTGCTGAACCTGCTGCGTGAGCAGTTCAACCTGCGTATGCAGGCTGCAAGTGGCCAGCTGCAACAGACTCATCTGCTGAAGCAAGTGCGTCGTGATGTTGCACGCGTTAAGACTTTACTGACTCAGAAGGCGGGTGCGTAATGACCGATAAAATCCGTACTCTGCAAGGTCGCGTGGTTAGCGACAAAATGGAGAAATCCATTGTTGTTGCTATCGAACGTATGGTGAAACACCCGGTATACGGCAAATTCATCAAGCGTACGACCAAACTGCACGTACATGACGAGAACAACGAATGCGGTATCGGCGACGTGGTTGAAATCCGCGAATGCCGTCCGCTGTCCAAGACTAAGTCCTGGACGCTGGTTCGCGTTGTAGAGAAAGCGGTTCTGTAATACAGTACGCATTCTCGATACGGATAAACGGCTCAGCGATGAGCCGTTTATTTTTTCTACCCATATCTGATTTGCGGTGTTATAATGCCGCGCCCTCGATATGGGGCTTTTTTAACGACCCTATTTTTGGGTCTCAGTAGTAGTTGACATTAGCGGAGCACTAAAATGATCCAAGAACAGACTATGCTGAACGTCGCCGACAACTCCGGTGCACGTCGCGTAATGTGTATCAAGGTTCTGGGTGGCTCGCACCGTCGCTACGCAGGCGTAGGCGACATCATCAAGATCACCATCAAGGAAGCAATTCCGCGTGGTAAGGTCAAAAAAGGTGATGTGCTGAAGGCGGTAGTGGTGCGCACCAAGAAGGGTGTTCGTCGCCCGGACGGTTCTGTCATTCGCTTCGATGGTAATGCATGCGTTATTTTAAACAATAACAGCGAGCAGCCCATCGGTACGCGTATTTTTGGGCCGGTAACTCGTGAACTTCGTAACGAGAAGTTCATGAAAATTATCTCTCTGGCCCCAGAAGTACTCTAAGGAGCGAATCATGGCAGCGAAAATCCGTCGTGATGACGAAGTTATCGTGTTAACCGGTAAAGATAAAGGTAAACGCGGTAAAGTTAAGAATGTCTTGTCTTCCGGCAAGCTCATTGTTGAAGGTATCAACCTGGTTAAGAAACACCAGAAGCCGGTTCCGGCTCTGAACCAACCAGGCGGCATCGTTGAAAAAGAAGCTGCTATTCAGGTTTCTAACGTTGCGATCTTCAATGCGGCAACCGGCAAGGCTGACCGTGTAGGCTTTAGATTCGAAGACGGCAAAAAAGTCCGTTTCTTCAAGTCTAATAGCGAAACTATCAAGTAATTTGGAGTAGTACGATGGCGAAACTGCATGATTACTACAAAGACGAAGTAGTTAAAAAACTCATGACTGAGTTTAACTACAATTCTGTCATGCAAGTCCCTCGGGTCGAGAAGATCACCCTGAACATGGGTGTTGGTGAAGCGATCGCTGACAAGAAACTGCTGGATAACGCAGCAGCAGATCTGACAGCAATCTCCGGTCAAAAACCGCTGATCACCAAAGCACGCAAATCAGTTGCAGGCTTCAAAATCCGTCAGGGCTATCCGATCGGCTGTAAAGTAACTCTGCGTGGCGAACGCATGTGGGAGTTCTTTGAGCGCCTGATCACTATTGCTGTACCGCGTATCCGTGACTTCCGTGGCTTGTCCGCTAAGTCTTTCGACGGTCGTGGCAACTACAGCATGGGTGTCCGTGAGCAGATCATCTTCCCAGAAATCGACTACGATAAAGTCGACCGCGTTCGTGGTTTGGATATTACCATTACCACTACTGCGAAATCTGATGAAGAAGGCCGCGCTCTGCTGGCTGCCTTTGACTTCCCGTTCCGCAAGTAAGGTAGGGTTACTTAATGGCTAAGCAATCAATGAAAGCACGCGAAGTAAAGCGCGTGGCTTTAGCTGATAAATTCTTCGCTAAACGCGCTGAACTGAAAGCTATCATCTCTGATGTGAACGCAACCGACGAAGATCGTTGGAACGCTGTTCTCAAGCTGCAGACTCTGCCGCGTGATTCCAGCCCGTCTCGTCAGCGTAATCGCTGCCGTCAAACAGGTCGTCCGCATGGTTTCCTGCGGAAGTTCGGGTTGAGCCGTATCAAGGTCCGTGAAGCCGCAATGCGCGGTGAAATCCCGGGTCTGAAAAAGGCTAGCTGGTAATTGTCACCAATTGAATCACGGGAGTAAAGACAGATGAGCATGCAAGATCCGATCGCGGATATGCTGACCCGTATCCGTAACGGTCAGGCCGCGAATAAAGCTGCGGTCACCATGCCTTCCTCCAAGCTGAAAGTGGCAATTGCCAACGTGCTGAAGGAAGAAGGCTTTATTGAAGATTTTAAAGTTGAAGGCGACATCAAGCCGGAACTGGAACTGACTCTTAAGTATTTCCAGGGTAAAGCTGTTGTAGAAAGCATTCAGCGTGTCAGCCGCCCAGGTCTGCGCATCTACAAACGTAAAGATGAGCTGCCGAAAGTTATGGCGGGTCTGGGTATCGCGGTTATTTCTACCTCTAAAGGTGTTATGACCGATCGTGCAGCGCGCCAGGCTGGTCTTGGTGGCGAAATTATCTGCTACGTAGCCTAATCGGAGGAAAAAATGTCTCGTGTTGCTAAAGCACCGGTCGTTGTTCCTGCCGGCGTTGATGTAAAAATCAACGGTCAGGTTATTACGATCAAAGGTAAAAACGGCGAGCTGACTCGTACCCTCAACAATGCTGTTGAAGTTAAACATGCAGATAATGCTCTGACCTTCGGTCCGCGTGATGGTTTCGTGGATGGATGGGCTCAGGCTGGTACCGCGCGTGCCCTGCTGAACTCAATGGTTGTTGGTGTTACCGAAGGCTTCACTAAAAAGCTTCAGCTGGTTGGTGTAGGCTATCGTGCAGCGGTCAAAGGGGATGTAGTAAACCTGGCTTTAGGTTTCTCTCATCCTGTTGAGCATAAACTGCCGGCCGGTATCACTGCAGAATGTCCGACTCAAACTGAAATCGTGCTGAAAGGCGCTGATAAGCAGGTGATCGGTCAGGTTGCAGCAGATCTGCGCGCCTACCGTCGTCCTGAGCCTTATAAAGGCAAGGGTGTTCGTTACGCCGACGAAGTCGTGCGTACCAAAGAGGCTAAGAAGAAGTAAGGTAACACTATGGATAAGAAATCTGCTCGTATCCGTCGTGCGACCCGCGCACGCCGCAAGCTCCAGGAGCTGGGTGCAACTCGCCTGGTGGTACATCGTACCCCGCGTCATATTTACGCACAGGTAATTGCACCGAACGGTTCTGAAGTTCTGGTAGCTGCTTCTACTGTAGAAAAAGCTATCGCTGAACAACTGAAGTACACCGGTAACAAAGACGCGGCAGCAGCTGTGGGTAAAGCTGTTGCTGAACGCGCTCTGGAAAAAGGCATCAAAGATGTTTCCTTTGACCGTTCCGGGTTCCAATATCATGGTCGTGTCCAGGCACTGGCAGATGCTGCCCGTGAAGCTGGCCTTCAGTTCTAAGGTAGAGGTGTAAGATGGCTCACATCGAAAAACAAGCTGGCGAACTGCAGGAAAAGCTGATCGCGGTTAACCGCGTATCTAAAACCGTTAAAGGTGGTCGTATTTTCTCCTTCACAGCTCTGACTGTAGTTGGTGACGGTAACGGTCGCGTTGGTTTTGGTTACGGTAAAGCGCGTGAAGTTCCAGCAGCGATCCAGAAAGCGATGGAAAAAGCCCGTCGCAATATGATTAATGTCGCGCTGAACCACGGCACCCTGCAGCACCCGGTTAAAGGTGTTCACACGGGTTCTCGTGTATTCATGCAGCCAGCTTCCGAAGGTACCGGTATCATTGCCGGTGGTGCAATGCGCGCCGTTCTGGAAGTTGCTGGAGTTCATAACGTTCTGGCCAAAGCATATGGTTCCACCAACCCGATCAACGTGGTTCGTGCAACTATTGATGGCCTGGAAAATATGAATTCTCCAGAAATGGTCGCTGCCAAGCGTGGTAAATCCGTTGAAGAAATTCTGGGGAAATAAACCATGGCAAAGACTATTAAAATTACTCAAACCCGCAGTGCAATCGGTCGTTTGCCGAAACACAAGGCAACGCTGCTTGGCCTGGGTCTGCGTCGTATTGGTCACACCGTAGAGCGCGAGGATACTCCTGCTGTTCGTGGTATGGTCAACGCGGTTTCCTTCATGGTTAAAGTTGAGGAGTAAGAGATGCGTTTAAATACTCTGTCTCCGGCCGAAGGCTCCAAAAAGGCGGGTAAACGCCTGGGTCGTGGTATCGGTTCTGGCCTCGGTAAAACCGGTGGTCGTGGTCACAAAGGTCAGAACTCTCGTTCTGGCGGTGGCGTACGTCGCGGTTTCGAAGGTGGTCAGATGCCTCTGTACCGTCGTCTGCCGAAATTCGGCTTCACTTCTCGTAAAGCGATGATCACTGCAGAAGTTCGTCTGTCTGATCTGGCTCACGTAGAAGGCGATGTTATCGACCTGAACACGCTGAAAGCGGCTAACATTATCGGTATCCAGATCGAATTCGCGAAAGTGATCCTGTCTGGTGAAGTATCTCGTCCGGTAACTGTTCGTGGCCTGCGCGTGACTAAAGGTGCTCGTGCTGCTATCGAAGCTGCTGGCGGTAAAATTGAGGAATAAGTAGCAGATGGCTAAGCAACCGGGATTAGATTTTCAAAGTGCCAAAGGTGGGATTGGCGAACTGAAGCGCAGACTGTTGTTTGTAATCGGTGCGTTGATTGTGTTCCGTATTGGCTCTTTTATTCCGATCCCTGGTATTGATGCCGCTGTACTTGCCAAACTGCTTGAGCAACAGCGAGGCACCATCATTGAAATGTTCAACATGTTCTCTGGTGGTGCTCTCAGCCGTGCTTCTATCTTTGCGTTGGGTATCATGCCGTATATTTCGGCATCGATCATTGTCCAGCTGTTAACGGTTGTTTATCAGCCGTTAGCAGAGCTGAAGAAAGAAGGGGAGTCTGGTCGTCGTAAGATCAGCCAGTACACCCGCTACGGTACTCTGGTGCTGGCGATATTCCAGTCGATTGGTATTGCTACCGGTCTGCCGAATATGCCTGGTATGCAGGGCCTGGTGATTAATCCAGGCTTTGCATTCTATTTCACCGCTGTTGTTAGTCTGGTCTCAGGAACGATGTTCCTGATGTGGCTCGGTGAACAGATTACTGAACGCGGTATCGGAAACGGTATCTCGATCATTATCTTCGCCGGTATCGTTGCGGGTCTCCCGCCGGCCATCGCCCATACTATCGAGCAAGCGCGTCAAGGCGACCTGCACTTCCTCCTGTTGCTGTTGGTTGCAGTATTAGTATTTGCAGTGACTTTCTTTGTTGTCTTTGTTGAGCGTGGCCAACGCCGCATTGTGGTAAACTACGCTAAGCGTCAACAGGGTCGTCGTGTCTATGCTGCACAGAGCACACATTTACCGCTGAAAGTGAATATGGCAGGGGTAATCCCGGCAATCTTCGCTTCCAGTATTATTCTGTTCCCGGCAACCATTACATCATGGTTCGGGGGCGGTACTGGTTGGAACTGGCTGACAACAATTTCGCTGTATTTGCAGCCTGGGCAACCGCTTTATGTGTTACTCTATGCGTCTGCAATCATCTTCTTCTGTTTCTTCTATACGGCGTTGGTTTTCAACCCGCGTGAAACAGCAGATAACCTGAAGAAGTCCGGTGCATTTGTACCAGGAATTCGTCCGGGAGAGCAAACGGCGAAGTATATCGATAAAGTAATGACTCGCCTGACTTTAGTCGGTGCGTTATACATCACTTTTATCTGCCTGATCCCGGAGTTCATGCGTGATGCAATGAAAGTACCGTTCTACTTTGGTGGGACCTCACTGCTTATCGTTGTTGTCGTGATTATGGACTTTATGGCTCAAGTGCAAACTCTGATGATGTCGAGTCAGTACGAGTCTGCATTGAAGAAGGCGAACCTGAAAGGCTACGGCCGCTAACAGGTCGCTCGAGAAGTTACGGAGAGTAAAAATGAAAGTTCGTGCTTCCGTCAAGAAATTATGCCGTAACTGCAAAATCGTTAAGCGTGATGGCGTCATCCGCGTGATTTGCAGTGCCGAGCCGAAGCATAAACAGCGCCAAGGCTGATTTATTCGCATATTTTTCTTGCAAAGTTGGGTTGAGCTGGCTAGATTAGCCAGCCAATCTTTTGTATGTCTGTACGTTTCCATTTGAGTATCCTGAAAACGGGCTTTTCAGCATGGTGCGTACATATTAAATAGTAGGAGTGCATAGTGGCCCGTATAGCAGGCATTAACATTCCTGATCACAAACATACCGTAATCGCATTAACTGCCATTTTCGGTATCGGCAAGACCCGCTCTAAAGCCATCTGTGCTGACACGGGTATCGCTGAAAATGTTAAGATCAGTGAGCTGTCTGAAGAACAAATTGAATCCCTGCGTGAAGCGGTTGGTAAATTTGTCGTTGAAGGTGATCTGCGCCGTGAAATCACCCTGAGCATCAAGCGTCTGATGGACCTTGGTTGCTATCGTGGTTTACGCCATCGTCGTGGTCTTCCGGTTCGCGGTCAGCGTACTAAGACCAACGCACGTACCCGTAAGGGTCCGCGTAAACCGATCAAGAAATAGTCGGGGTGATTGAATAATGGCAAAGGCACCAGTTCGTGCACGTAAGCGTGTAAGAAAACAAGTCTCTGATGGCGTGGCTCATGTCCATGCTTCTTTTAACAACACCATCGTTACCATTACCGATCGTCAGGGTAACGCGCTGGGTTGGGCAACAGCCGGTGGTTCCGGTTTCCGTGGTTCTCGCAAATCCACTCCGTTCGCAGCTCAGGTTGCAGCAGAGCGTTGCGCTGAAGCCGTAAAAGAATACGGCATCAAGAATCTGGAAGTTATGGTCAAAGGTCCGGGTCCAGGTCGCGAATCTACTATTCGTGCACTGAACGCCGCTGGTTTCCGCATCACGAATATTACTGATGTGACTCCGATCCCTCATAACGGTTGTCGTCCGCCGAAAAAACGTCGCGTATAACGCGTTCGTTTCTAGGATTGTTGGAGAAAGAAAATGGCAAGATATTTGGGTCCTAAGCTCAAGCTGAGCCGTCGTGAGGGCACAGACCTGTTCCTTAAGTCTGGCGTTCGCGCGATCGATACCAAGTGTAAAATTGAACAAGCTCCTGGCCAGCACGGTGCGCGTAAACCGCGTCTGTCTGACTATGGTGTGCAGTTGCGTGAAAAGCAAAAAGTTCGCCGTATGTACGGTGTGCTGGAGCGTCAGTTCCGTAACTACTATAAAGAAGCAGCGCGTCTGAAAGGCAACACCGGTGAAAACCTGTTGACTCTGCTGGAAGGTCGTCTGGACAACGTTGTATACCGTATGGGCTTCGGCGCGACTCGTGCTGAATCACGTCAGCTGGTTAGCCACAAAGCTATCATGGTAAACGGTCGTGTTGTTAACATCGCTTCTTATCAGGTTAAAGCGAATGACGTTGTCAGCATTCGTGAGAAAGCGAAAAAGCAATCTCGCGTGAAAGCCGCTCTGGAGCTGGCTGAGCAGCGTGAAAAGCCAACCTGGCTGGAAGTTGATGCTGGCAAGATGGAAGGTACGTTCAAGCGTCAGCCGGAACGTTCTGATCTGTCTGCGGACATTAACGAACACCTGATCGTCGAGCTTTACTCCAAGTAAAGCTTAGTACCAAAGAGAGGACACAATGCAGGGTTCTGTGACAGAGTTTCTAAAACCGCGCCTGGTCGATATCGAGCAAGTGAGTTCGACGCACGCCAAGGTGACCCTTGAACCTTTAGAGCGTGGCTTTGGCCATACTCTGGGTAACGCACTGCGCCGTATTCTGCTCTCATCGATGCCGGGTTGCGCGGTGACCGAGGTTGAGATTGATGGTGTACTTCATGAGTACAGCACCAAAGAAGGCGTTCAGGAAGATATCCTTGAAATCCTGCTCAACCTGAAAGGGCTGGCGGTGAGAGTTCAGGGTAAAGATGAAGTTATCCTTACTTTGAACAAATCTGGCATTGGCCCTGTGACCGCAGCCGACATTACCCATGACGGTGATGTCGAAATCGTCAAGCCGCAACATGTGATCTGCCACCTGACCGATGAGAACGCTGCTATTAGCATGCGTATCAAAGTTCAGCGCGGTCGCGGTTATGTGCCGGCTTCTGCCCGAATTCATTCGGAAGAAGATGAGCGCCCAATCGGCCGTCTGCTGGTCGACGCATGCTACAGCCCGGTAGAGCGTATTGCCTACAATGTTGAAGCAGCGCGTGTAGAACAGCGTACCGACCTGGACAAGCTGGTCATCGAAATGGAAACCAACGGCACAATCGATCCTGAAGAGGCGATTCGTCGTGCGGCAACCATCCTGGCAGAACAACTGGAAGCTTTCGTTGATTTACGTGATGTACGTCAGCCGGAAGTGAAAGAAGAGAAACCAGAATTCGATCCGATCCTGCTGCGCCCTGTTGACGATCTCGAATTGACTGTCCGCTCTGCTAACTGCCTTAAGGCAGAAGCTATCCACTATATCGGTGATCTGGTACAGCGTACCGAGGTTGAGTTGCTGAAAACGCCGAACCTGGGTAAAAAATCTCTTACCGAGATTAAAGACGTGCTGGCTTCACGTGGTTTGTCTCTGGGCATGCGCCTGGAAAACTGGCCACCGGCAAGCATTGCTGACGAGTAACCGGATCACAGGTTAAGGTTTTACTGAGAAGGATAAGGTCATGCGCCATCGTAAGAGTGGTCGTCAACTGAACCGCAACAGCAGCCATCGCCAGGCTATGTTCCGTAACATGGCTGGTTCGCTGGTTCGTCATGAAATCATCAAGACGACCCTGCCGAAAGCGAAAGAACTGCGTCGCGTAGTTGAGCCGCTGATTACTCTTGCCAAGACTGATAGCGTTGCTAATCGTCGTCTGGCATTCGCCCGCACTCGTGATAACGAGATCGTGGCAAAACTGTTTAACGAGCTGGGCCCGCGTTTCGCGAGCCGCGCCGGTGGTTACACTCGTATTCTGAAGTGTGGCTTCCGTGCAGGCGACAACGCGCCGATGGCATACATCGAGCTGGTTGATCGCTCTGAATCGAAAGCAGAAGCTGCTGCAGAGTAATCTGTAGTAACGTAAAAAAACCCGCTCCGGCGGGTTTTTTTATATCCTCCCTATTCCTGCTTGTTTACAATATCTGCATTATTTATGTTCATCGCCGGAGCCTTATGATGTGGTTACTGGATCAGTGGGCAGAACGTCATATTCTTGATGCGCAGCGCAAAGGTGAGTTAGATAATCTTCCGGGAAGCGGGGAACCCCTGTCTCTGGATGACGACTCGCATGTGCCAGCTGAGCTACGCGCAGGTTATCGATTACTCAAAAATGCGGGTTGTTTACCTCCAGAACTTGAACATCGTAAAGAAGCGGTAATGCTCACTGACTTACTAAAAGGTGTACAGGAGAGCGATCCGCGCTATGCGGAGCTGAGCCGTCGTTTGGCGCTACTCGAATTAAAGCTGCGACAGGCGGGCCTGAACACTGACTTCCTGCGCGGAGATTACGCTGATAAGTTGCTACATAAAATTAAAGAGGAGTAATCATGTACCGTATTGGTGAACTGGCAAAATTGGCTGATGTTACTCCCGACACCATCCGCTACTACGAAAAGCAGCAGATGATGGATCACAATGTGCGTACGGAAGGTGGATTTCGCCTCTATACGGACAACGACTTACAGAGGCTGCGTTTTATCCGCTATGCCAGGCAGCTCGGTTTCACGCTGGAATCGATCCGCGAACTTCTTTCGATCCGCATCGATCCTGAACATCACACCTGCCAGGAATCTAAAGGTATTGTGCAGGCTCGTTTAAGCGAAGTGGAATCCCGGATTAAAGAGCTACAAACCATGCGTCGTTCTTTGCAGCGCCTCAATGATGCTTGCTGCGGAACAGCGCACAGCAGCGTCTATTGTTCAATTCTTGAAGCGCTTGAGCAGGGTGCCAGCAACCAAAATACAGCACGTTGATTTTTGCATCAGTCGCGTCTACACTCAGGCCGATTTCTTTTACTAATCTGGAGAGTTTATGAGCCGCTATCAGCATACTAAAGGGCAAATTAAAGATAACGCCATTGAGGCATTACTTCATGACCCATTATTCAGGCAGCGAGTTGAGAAGAACAAGAAAGGGAAAGGGAGCTACCAAAGAAAAGAAAAACATGCAGGACGGAATGGTCGGGAGGCCAGTGGCAAGAAAGTAAATAACTTTTTTACCACTGGCCTTCTGCTTTTGACGCTTCTTAAGAACGATTGTTTTGTTCTTTCAACAGGTCACGAATTTCGCTAAGCAGGACTTCTTCTTTGGTCGGGGCCGGTGGTGCTGCCGGTATCTCTTCTTTTTTTCTATTCAATTTATTCATCAGTTTGATTGCCATAAAAATGGCAAACGCCACGATAATAAAATCGAAGACGTTCTGGATGAATACGCCATAATGCATTACGACCGCTGGGATGTCTCCCTGGGCGTCTCGTAGCGTGACAGCAAACTGTTTAAAGTCGATTCCGCCAATGAGTAAACCTAGTGGCGGCATAATAATATCGGCAACTAACGACGATACGATTTTACCAAATGCTGCACCAATGATGACACCGACTGCCAAATCAACCACGTTCCCGCGCATCGCAAATTCGCGAAATTCTTTTAAAAAACTCATTTTATTCTCCTTGAGCCAGCTAACACAGATAAGTTTAACAAATGTATTCTTATTTTCCATTACTGGGGAATAATTGCAGAAAAATATTATCCTTTGATATATAAGGGATAAAAGAAAGGCGTCTTGTCGACGCCTAAGAGCTACAGGAAGAAAGGACTTGGCTGGAATAGTCTCTCGACATCAGAGATGAATTTTTTGTCCGTCAGGAACATAACGACATGATCCCCTTGCTCAATACGCAGATTATTATTCGCGATCATGACATCATTACCGCGTACTACTGCGCCAATAATTGTTCCGGGGGGGAGTTTAATCTCATCGATAGCGCGACCAACGACCCGCGAAGTGCTTTCATCTCCGTGCGCTACAGCTTCAATGGCCTCCGCGACACCGCGGCGCAGAGAGGAAACGCCAACAATATCGGCTTTACGCACATGGCTGAGCAGAGCAGAAATTGTTGCCTGCTGCGGTGATATTGCAATGTCGATCACGCTCCCCTGAACAAGATCAACATAGGCCCGGCGCTGGATCAGTACCATTACTTTTTTGGCGCCCATGCGTTTTGCGAGCATGGCAGACATAATGTTAGCTTCATCATCGTTGGTGACGGCAATAAAAAGATCGACTTGATCGATGTGTTCTTCCGCCAGCAATTCTTGATCTGATGCATCACCGTAAAAGACAATTGTATTTTGCAACTTTTCTGCGAGCTCTGCGGCGCGCTGTTGATTACGTTCAATAAGCTTGACGCTGTAATCTTTCTCCAGCTTATGGGCGAGCCCGGCCCCAATGTTTCCCCCGCCAACTAACATGATGCGCTTGTACGGTTTTTCAAGACGCTGAAGTTCGCTCATCACTGCACGAATATGCTGTGATGCTGCGATGAAAAACACCTCATCACCGGCTTCTACGATTGTTGATCCTTGTGGCCTGATAGGACGATCGTGGCGAAAAATAGCTGCTACGCGTGTATCAATATGCGGCATATGCTCGCGCATAGTTGAAAGCGCGTTTCCCACCAAAGGACCGCCATAATAAGCTTTAACGACAGCAAGGCTGACTTTGCCTTCAGCAAAATTGACAACCTGCAGCGCGCCTGGGTACTCGATCAGACGGTGAATACTGTCAATTACCAGCTGCTCTGGAGCGATGAGGTGGTCAATAGGAACCGCTTCTGAATGGAAAAGTTTATCAGCATCGCGTACATAATCCGGGGAACGGATGCGGGCAATACGATTTGGCGTATTAAACAGCGAATAGGCGACCTGACAGGCCACCATGTTCGTTTCATCTGAGCTGGTCACTGCAACCAGCATGTCGGCATCATCCGCACCGGCCTCACGCAGCACGCGAGGATGCGAGCCGTGGCCCTGAACCACTCTGAGATCAAATTTGTCCTGAAGACTGCGAAGGCGGTCGCCATTCGTGTCTACCAGCGTAATATCGTTGTTCTCTCCGACAAGGTTTTCTGCCAGAGTTCCGCCGACCTGCCCTGCGCCCAATATGATAATTTTCATCAGTCGCGACTCGTTATCTCATTACTTTTTGATTAGCTTAGCGTAAAAGAAGCCGTCACCTTGCTCGGCGCCAGGCAAATTTTGCTGGCCCGGTAAATCAGCGTCGCCGGTTTCGCTGAGAACCGCATCAGCTGTACGTTGTAGGAAGGCTTTTATTTGCTGGCTGTTCTCTTCTGGCAATACTGAACATGTCGCGTAAACCAGAGTGCCGCCGGATTTCAGGTGCGGCCATACGGCATCCAAAATTTCAGCCTGGAGCTGGGCCAGTTCCGCGATATCGCGATCCCGGCGCAGCCATTTAATATCCGGGTGACGGCGAATAACACCGGTGGCGGAACAAGGGGCATCCAGCAGAATACGATCGAACTGTTGTTCGCCACACCATTGGGCTGGATAACGGCCATCGCCTTGCTTGACGGTTGCCTTCATGCCCAGACGCTTCAGGTTGTCGTAGACGCGGGAGAGTCGCTGCTCATCAACGTCGACAGCCAGAACTTGTGCTTCGGGCGCCGCTTCGAGAATATGGGTGGTTTTACCACCCGGGGCAGCGCACAGATCCAGAATTTGCTCGTCGTTTTGCGGATCAAGGAATGTCATGCAGCCCTGAGCAGAGGCATCCTGCACGGTCACCCAACCTGCCTCAAACCCGGGTAATGCGTGGACCGGTACCGGTGTTTCCAGGCGCACGGCGTCAGGGTAAGCGGGATGAGTAAAGCCTTTCATTCCCGCCGCCTCCAGTAATACCAGCCAGCTGTCGCGCGAATGGTGGGCGCGGTTTACGCGCAACCACATCGGCGGGCGCTGGTTGTTCGCTTCCACAATGGATTCCCACTGTGCTGGATAGGCTTTCTGCAGACGTTTCAATAACCAGGAAGGATGTAAAAAGCGGATCTCGCTACGAGAAAATTCAGCTAACAGCTCTTCCTGCTGACGCTGAAACTGGCGCAAGACACCATTTATCAACCCTTTGAGCTGTGGACGCTTAATAGCAACGGCGCCTTCAACGGTTTCCGCCAAGGCTGCATGAGGCGGGATGCGTGTGTATAACAGTTGATAAAAGCCCACCATAATCAGATAGTGCACAACGCGCTGCTTACCCGTCATCGGTCGGGACATGAGCTTGCCGATCAGCCAATCTAACTGTGAAAGTGTACGTAGCACGCCAAAGCATAGCTCCTGAAGCAGCGCTTTATCTTTATCCGAGACTTTTTGTTGCAGCGGGGGCAGAACGTTGCTTAAGGATTGCCCTCGTTCGAGAACCTGTTCAACGGCCTGTGCTGCCAGACTGCGTAAATTGAGTTGTTTTTTCATAAGTACAAAAATAAAAATGCCCGGTAACACCGGGCGTATTAAGAAGGGAGCGTCAGACCAGACGGCTGCCAGGTACAAACCATTCCCGGCGCGAGTTTAATAGATCCTGAGCACTCATGGCTTTTTTCCCGGGCGGCTGTAGCGACAGTAAATTCAGGACCCCGTCCCCGGTCGCGACCTGAATTCCCCGTTTGGTCGCTTCAAGAATGGTTCCCGGCTCGGCGGTTGTAGCCACATTGATAACCGACGCCTGCCAGACTTTTACCGGTTGGCCATCAATTTCTATCCAGCTCATTGGCCACGGGTTAAAGGCGCGAATGCAGCGTTCTAACTGAGCAGCGGAAAGAGACCAGTTGATATGCGCTTCTTCTTTGCTGAGTTTTTGCGCATGGGTAACCAGCGCTTCATCCTGTACAACCGGTTTTGCGGTACCTGTGGCAAGCTGCTTAAGGGTTTCGATAAGCCCCTGAGGGCCAAGGTTAGCCAGCTTGTCGTACAGCGTCCCGCTGGTGTCTTCTGCGGTGATCGGGCACGCAAGCTTATACAGCATATCACCCGTATCGAGACCAACATCCATCTGCATGATGGTTACACCCGTCTCGGCATCGCCAGCCCACAGCGAACGTTGAATCGGGGCCGCACCGCGCCAGCGCGGAAGCAGCGAGCCGTGAACGTTAATGCAGCCCAGGCGTGGAATATCAAGTACGGCTTTTGGCAGAAGGAGGCCATAGGCCACGACGACCATAACATCTGCGCGCAGGTCAGAGACGAGTTGCTGGTTTTCCTGCGGACGTAACGAAACTGGCTGGAATACCGGTATGCCTTTCTCTTCCGCCAGAACTTTTACCGGGCTGGGCATGAGTTTTTTACCGCGACCAGCCGGACGGTCCGGTTGGGTGAACACGCCAACAACGTTATGTCCAGAGGAGAGCAGCGCGTCGAGATGACGCGCTGCAAAGTCAGGTGTGCCCGCAAAAATAATACGTAGTGAATCTGACACGTTAATTCTCGTCCTTAAGCTCGGGCATTCAGGCGATCAAGTTTCTCAACTTTCTGACGAATGCGTTGTTGCTTGAGCGGCGACAGGTAGTCGATGAACAGCTTACCGACGAGGTGATCCATCTCATGCTGAATACAGATTGCCAGCAGACCGTCAGCTTCAAGCTCATAAGGTTTACCGTCGCGATCGAGCGCGCGGATTTTCACCTTTTCTGCACGCGGTACTAAAGCACGCTGTTCAGGAATAGAAAGGCAACCCTCTTCAATGCCTGTTTCTCCGCTCTTTTCCAGCAGCTCAGGGTTAATTAATACCAGCTGCTCTTCACGATTTTCTGATACGTCAATAACGATAATGCGCTGATGAATATCTACCTGCGTTGCGGCCAGACCGATACCTTCTTCAGCGTACATCGTCTCAAACATATCATCGACGATACGCTGAATTTCTGCATTTACTTCTTCTACCGGTTTTGCGACTTTGCGAAGGCGCTCGTCCGGAATATGTAACACTTGCAAAACTGACATAGTTATCCAGAGTTGTGTTCAGGAGTTGGAAAGATTATTACCTCTATTCTAGACAAAACCCCCTGCAATTGACAGTCTCACTGACCAATCGCAAAGATTGTTAAAGTCGCTTGTGGCAGGGGAACAGGGATGACGCCGAGGGAAATTTGGTTACGTTTGATGAGAGTGAGCAGCCTGTATGGCGAAGGTGCTATCAGTGCTGCACGCCAGCTATGTTCATCTCCGACGCTAGAGCGAGAAGAGTTGCGTGCCCGTGGTTTGAATCTGGCGCAATCGAAGCATTTCCTCGGCGTTAACCAATGCGAAATCGATGCCACGCTACAATGGCTGGAGCAACCCAATTGCTATTTACTGACTGCCGAAGATCCGCTTTTCCCACCTCAATTGCGGGCGATTGTCGACTTTCCATGCGCCCTTTTAGTATGTGGAGATCCTGCGCTACTCAGTAGCCGGCAGCTGTCCGTCATTGGGAGTCGGTCACACTCTTGGTATGGCGCTCGTTGGGGAAAACTATTTAGCGAAGCTTTAGCGCGGTATGACATTACGATCACGAGCGGTCTGGCCCTTGGCATTGATGGTATTGCTCATCGTGGTGCGCTGGAAGGGAAAGGTAAAACGGTGGCTGTTTTAGGGAATGGCTTAGGAGAGATCTATCCTCGTCGCCATCAGGCGTTAGCGGAGCAGATAATTAACGGTGGCGGAGCCGTCATTTCTGAGTTTCCGCTGTTCACTCCGCCCCTTCCGGGCAATTTTCCCCGCCGTAACCGGATTATCAGTGGCCTAAGCGCCGGTGTGTTGGTTATTGAAGCTGCGCTGAAAAGTGGCTCATTAGTGACGGTTCGTTATGCGCTGGAGCAGGGAAGGGATGTCTTTGCTCTGCCAGGGCCGATTGGCAGCCCGGGTTCAGAAGGCCCTCATTGGCTTATCAAGCAGGGCGCGATTCCCGTAACAGCCCCTGAAGATATCGTCGAATACTGGCGAGATGAGCTACCGAATATTCTTCCCGAGCCAAATGACGTAAATAATTGCGGTGATCGGCCTTCTGTAGCATTGCCATTTCCAGAGCTCCTGGCTAACGTAGGAGATGAGGTAACACCTGTTGACGTTGTCGCTGAACGTGCCGGCCAATCTGTGCCAGTAACCGTAGCCCAGCTACTAGAACTGGAGTTAGCAGGCTGGATCGCAGCTGTACCCGGCGGCTATGTCCGATTAAGGAGGGCAAGCCATGTTCGACGTACTGATGTATCTGTTTGAAACTTACATCCATAACGAAGCAGAAATGCGCGTGGATCAGGACAAGCTAACTCGGGATCTGACCGATGCCGGTTTTGAACGAGAAGATATCTATAACGCCCTAATGTGGCTCGAAAAACTGGCTGATTACCAGGAGGGGCTTGTTGCACCTATGCAGCTAGCTTCTGACCCACTCTCGTTACGAGTATATACTGACGAGGAGTGTCAGCGTCTTGACGCGAGTTGCCGGGGATTCTTACTGTTCCTTGAGCAAATTCAGGTGTTGAACCTCGAAACACGGGAAATGGTGATAGAGCGCGTGCTGGCGCTGGATACGGCAGAATTCGATCTGGAGGATCTCAAATGGGTGATTCTGATGGTGCTGTTCAATATTCCCGGTTGCGAAAATGCCTACCAGCAAATGGAAGAATTACTCTTTGAAGTAAATGAAGGTATGCTGCACTAACTTTTTTGCTGCGACATTAGAATTGTTATGACCAAAACAGCGCTGTTTTCGGTGCGTAAAAACGAACCTTGCCCGCAGTGTGGGGCTGAACTGGTAATACGCTCCGGGAAGCACGGGCCTTTTCTCGGCTGCTCGCATTATCCTGACTGTGACTATGTCCGGCCCCTGAAAAATCAGGCGGACGGGCATATTGTTAAAGTTCTGGAGGGGCAAACGTGTCCGTCTTGCGGCGCAGTGCTGGTGCTACGCCAGGGGCGTTTTGGTATGTTTATCGGTTGTAGCAGCTATCCTGATTGCGAACATACTGAACTTATCGATAAGCCGGATGAAACTGCAATAGCCTGCCCGCAATGCGGGCAAGGGCATCTGGTTCAGCGCCGTTCACGTTATGGAAAAAACTTCCATTCCTGCGATCGTTACCCCGATTGCCAGTTCGTCATTAACTTCAGGCCAGTGGCGGGCGAGTGTCCTGAGTGTCATTACCCGTTGCTAATCGAAAAGAAAACGGCGCAGGGCGTTAAGCGCTTTTGTGCCAGCAAACAATGTGGAAAGCCGATATCGGCGGAATAAATCTGTGAATAATAACCTGCCCTCAGAAGCCATCGTACGCGCTGTGGCGCTTCTGAATAATGAACATGTCATTGCCTATCCAACAGAAGCCGTTTTTGGCGTCGGTTGCGATCCCGATAGCGAAAAAGCCGTCATGAGTCTGCTCGCACTTAAGCGGCGTCCCGTTGAAAAGGGGCTGATTCTGATTGCTGCGAACTTTGAGCAACTCAAGCCGTATATTGACGATACGCAATTGAGCGATGAGCAGCTAGCGGCTATTTTTTCGTGTTGGCCTGGGCCGGTAACATTTGTCTTCCCGGCCTGCGCTTCAACGCCGCGTTGGTTGACCGGGCGCTTTAATTCATTGGCAGTACGAGTCACGGATCATCCGCTGGTGGTCGAACTGTGTAAGGCTTACGGGAAACCGCTTGTTTCTACCAGCGCAAATTTATCTGGTCTGCCACCTTGTCGCACGACGGCTGAGGTTTATACGCAGTTTGGCGCGGATTTCCCGGTAGTCGATGGGGCAACGGGAGGCCGTCAAAACCCATCTGAAATACGTGATGCCTTGACGGGCGAACTCTTCCGCCAGGGGTAACTCATGGAAACTTATGCCGTCTTCGGACACCCGATTGCCCATAGCAAGTCGCCATCTATTCATCGGCTTTTTGCGCAGCAGCTGCACATTACGCATCCCTATGGCCGTATCCTGGCTCCGCTCGATGATTTTGTTACCACGCTCGATACCTTCTTTAATGAAGGCGGTAAGGGAGCGAACGTCACCGTGCCTTTTAAAGAAGAGGCCTTCGCGCGAGCGGATGAGTTAACCGAACGTGCAGCGCTGGCTGGTGCGGTCAATACGCTTAAACGGTTGGAGGATGGCCGCCTGCTTGGGGACAATACCGATGGTATTGGACTACTGAGCGATCTGCAACGGCTTGGTTTTATTAAACCTGGATTCCGGGTGTTGCTCATTGGCGCAGGTGGGGCTTCACGCGGCGTATTGCTTCCTCTCTTGTCGCTGGATTGCGCCGTGACTATTGTTAATCGTACCTATTCTCGCGCCCATGAACTGGCTACGCTTTTTGCTCATACCGGCAGCGTCCACGCTTTGGATATAGAAGCATTAGGCGGCCAGGAATTTGATCTCATTATTAATGCGACGTCCAGCGGTATTGACGGCGATGTTCCCGCGATCCCTGTTACATTAATAAATCCCCGTGTCTGTTGTTATGACATGTTTTACCAGAAAGGCTGTACGCCATTTTTAACACTATGCCGGCAACATGGTGCCACCAAATGCGCTGATGGGCTGGGAATGCTGGTGGCGCAGGCTGCCCATGCGGTGCTGTTATGGCATGGCGTACTGCCAGAAATTACGCCAGTCATTGCGGCTTTGCAGAAGGAACTGAATGCATGAACCAGGCTATTCAGTTTCCAGACAGAGAGGTATGGGATGAAGCGCATCAATGTATCGCTTTTCCGGCATTAGTTAACGGCATGCAGCTAACCTGCGCCTTAACGCTAACCGGTCTCAAGAAGCGTTTTGGCGGTGAAGACCCTGCGCAATGGCTGGCCGCTTTTCGTGAACATCGCTGGGATCTGGAAGATGAAGCCCAGGTTCTCATTCTCGACCAGCAGGAAGATGCTCAGGGTTGGATCTGGCTTTCCTGATCGAGATAATCACCTTTCCACTTTACATAGTTATTCGCTGAATATATGAGCCCCGCGATTTCCGCCTCCGTCAGGGGGCGTATCTGTTTTACCGGGTTGCCAAAGTAAAGATAGCCACTCTTGAGACGTTTGTTCTGAGGAACCAGACTACCTGCGCCAATCATTATGTCGTCTTCAACAATCACGCCATCCAACAAAATCGAACCCATCCCCACCAGTACCCGATTACCAATAGTGCAGCCGTGTAGCATCACCTTATGGCCGACGGTAACATCATCGCCAATGATTAATGGATTGCCTTGCGGTTTGGAAGGAGACTTATGTGTGACATGTAAGACGCTACCGTCCTGAATATTGGTGCGAGCGCCTATTTCGACGTAATTCACATCACCGCGAATCGCGACCAGAGGCCAGATACTGACGTCATCAGCCATTCTGACATCACCGATCACCACGCTGCTGCTGTCGATCATCACGCGCAGGCCCGTTTTAGGGAATAAATCTTTATAACGACGCAAACTGGTGGTCATGGTTACCTCAATAAATGAAGGGAGTGCAGAGACTTTGGTTGCTTTTTTGGCCGTCTGCAACCCTTTATTGTGGTAAAAAGTGAGCGGATTGAGCAAGAACACCGCGAAGCGGCTGAAAAACCATCATTTGGAAAAAAAGATCGAAAAAAGGCTTGTGCAAAAAAATGGGATCCCTATAATGCGCTCCCACTGACACGGCAGATGTGAGTCACTTCACAAACAGCCCGGTCGGTTGAAGAGAAAAAATCCTGAAATAACGGGTTGACTCTGAAAGAGGAAAGCGTAATATACGCCACCTCGCAACGGTGAGCGAAAGCCGCGTTGCACTGCTCTTTAACAATTTATCAGACAATCTGTGTGGGCACTCAAAGTGACATGGATTCTTAACGTCGCAAGACGAAAAATGAATACCAAGTCTCTGAGTGAACATACGTAATTCATTACGAAGTTTAATTCACGAGCATCAAACTTAAATTGAAGAGTTTGATCATGGCTCAGATTGAACGCTGGCGGCAGGCCTAACACATGCAAGTCGAACGGTAGCACAGAGAGCTTGCTCTCGGGTGACGAGTGGCGGACGGGTGAGTAATGTCTGGGAAACTGCCTGATGGAGGGGGATAACTACTGGAAACGGTAGCTAATACCGCATAACGTCGCAAGACCAAAGAGGGGGACCTTCGGGCCTCTTGCCATCAGATGTGCCCAGATGGGATTAGCTAGTAGGTGGGGTAACGGCTCACCTAGGCGACGATCCCTAGCTGGTCTGAGAGGATGACCAGCCACACTGGAACTGAGACACGGTCCAGACTCCTACGGGAGGCAGCAGTGGGGAATATTGCACAATGGGCGCAAGCCTGATGCAGCCATGCCGCGTGTATGAAGAAGGCCTTCGGGTTGTAAAGTACTTTCAGCGGGGAGGAAGGCGATAAGGTTAATAACCTTGTCGATTGACGTTACCCGCAGAAGAAGCACCGGCTAACTCCGTGCCAGCAGCCGCGGTAATACGGAGGGTGCAAGCGTTAATCGGAATTACTGGGCGTAAAGCGCACGCAGGCGGTCTGTCAAGTCGGATGTGAAATCCCCGGGCTCAACCTGGGAACTGCATTCGAAACTGGCAGGCTGGAGTCTTGTAGAGGGGGGTAGAATTCCAGGTGTAGCGGTGAAATGCGTAGAGATCTGGAGGAATACCGGTGGCGAAGGCGGCCCCCTGGACAAAGACTGACGCTCAGGTGCGAAAGCGTGGGGAGCAAACAGGATTAGATACCCTGGTAGTCCACGCTGTAAACGATGTCGACTTGGAGGTTGTTCCCTTGAGGAGTGGCTTCCGGAGCTAACGCGTTAAGTCGACCGCCTGGGGAGTACGGCCGCAAGGTTAAAACTCAAATGAATTGACGGGGGCCCGCACAAGCGGTGGAGCATGTGGTTTAATTCGATGCAACGCGAAGAACCTTACCTACTCTTGACATCCAGAGAACTTAGCAGAGATGCTTTGGTGCCTTCGGGAACTCTGAGACAGGTGCTGCATGGCTGTCGTCAGCTCGTGTTGTGAAATGTTGGGTTAAGTCCCGCAACGAGCGCAACCCTTATCCTTTGTTGCCAGCGGTCCGGCCGGGAACTCAAAGGAGACTGCCAGTGATAAACTGGAGGAAGGTGGGGATGACGTCAAGTCATCATGGCCCTTACGAGTAGGGCTACACACGTGCTACAATGGCATATACAAAGAGAAGCGACCTCGCGAGAGCAAGCGGACCTCATAAAGTATGTCGTAGTCCGGATTGGAGTCTGCAACTCGACTCCATGAAGTCGGAATCGCTAGTAATCGTGGATCAGAATGCCACGGTGAATACGTTCCCGGGCCTTGTACACACCGCCCGTCACACCATGGGAGTGGGTTGCAAAAGAAGTAGGTAGCTTAACCTTCGGGAGGGCGCTTACCACTTTGTGATTCATGACTGGGGTGAAGTCGTAACAAGGTAACCGTAGGGGAACCTGCGGTTGGATCACCTCCTTACCTTAAAGAACCTGCCTTTGTAGTGTCCACACAGATTGTCTGATGAAAAGTAAATAGCAAGGCGTCTTGCGATTGAGACTTCAGTGTCCCCTTCGTCTAGAGGCCCAGGACACCGCCCTTTCACGGCGGTAACAGGGGTTCGAATCCCCTAGGGGACGCCACTTGCTGGTTCGTGAGTGAAAGTCACCTGCCTTAATATCTCAAAACTCATCTTCGGGTGACGTTTGAGATATTTGCTCTTTAAAAATCTGGATCAAGCTGAAAATTGAAACGACACACAGTTAATGTGTGTTCGAGTCTCTCAAATTTTCGCGACACGATGATGTTTTACGAAACATCTTCGGGTTGTGAGGTTAAGCGACTAAGCGTACACGGTGGATGCCCTGGCAGTCAGAGGCGATGAAGGACGTGCTAATCTGCGAAAAGCGTCGGTAAGGTGATATGAACCGTTACAGCCGGCGATGTCCGAATGGGGAAACCCAGTGCAATTCGTTGCACTATCGTTTGATGAATACATAGTCAAACGAGGCGAACCGGGGGAACTGAAACATCTAAGTACCCCGAGGAAAAGAAATCAACCGAGATTCCCCCAGTAGCGGCGAGCGAACGGGGAGCAGCCCGGAGTCTGAATCAGCTTGTGTGTTAGTGGAAGCGTCTGGAAAGTCGCAGGGTACAGGGTGATACTCCCGTACACTAAAACACACAGGCTGTGAACTCGAAGAGTAGGGCGGGACACGTGGTATCCTGTCTGAATATGGGGGGACCATCCTCCAAGGCTAAATACTCCTGACTGACCGATAGTGAACCAGTACCGTGAGGGAAAGGCGAAAAGAACCCCGGCGAGGGGAGTGAAAAAGAACCTGAAACCGTGTACGTACAAGCAGTAGGAGCCCACTTGTTGGGTGACTGCGTACCTTTTGTATAATGGGTCAGCGACTTATATTCTGTAGCAAGGTTAACCGTATAGGGGAGCCGCAGGGAAACCGAGTCTTAACTGGGCGTTAAGTTGCAGGGTATAGACCCGAAACCCGGTGATCTAGCCATGGGCAGGTTGAAGGTTGGGTAACACTAACTGGAGGACCGAACCGACTAATGTTGAAAAATTAGCGGATGACTTGTGGCTGGGGGTGAAAGGCCAATCAAACCGGGAGATAGCTGGTTCTCCCCGAAAGCTATTTAGGTAGCGCCTCGTGAATTCATCTTCGGGGGTAGAGCACTGTTTCGGCTAGGGGGTCATCCCGACTTACCAACCCGATGCAAACTACGAATACCGAAGAATGTTATCACGGGAGACACACGGCGGGTGCTAACGTCCGTCGTGAAGAGGGAAACAACCCAGACCGCCAGCTAAGGTCCCAAAGTCATGGTTAAGTGGGAAACGATGTGGGAAGGCCCAGACAGCCAGGATGTTGGCTTAGAAGCAGCCATCATTTAAAGAAAGCGTAATAGCTCACTGGTCGAGTCGGCCTGCGCGGAAGATGTAACGGGGCTAAACCATGCACCGAAGCTGCGGCAGCGACACTATGTGTTGTTGGGTAGGGGAGCGTTCTGTAAGCCGTTGAAGGTGGCCTGTGAAGGTTGCTGGAGGTATCAGAAGTGCGAATGCTGACATAAGTAACGATAATGCGGGTGAAAAACCCGCACGCCGGAAGACCAAGGGTTCCTGTCCAACGTTAATCGGGGCAGGGTGAGTCGACCCCTAAGGCGAGGCCGAAAGGCGTAGTCGATGGGAAACAGGTTAATATTCCTGTACTTGGTGTTACTGCGAAGGGGGGACGGAGAAGGCTATGTTGGCCGGGCGACGGTTGTCCCGGTTTAAGCGTGTAGGTGTGTGTTCCAGGTAAATCCGGTTCACTTTAACACTGAGGCGTGATGACGAGGCACTACGGTGCTGAAGTGACAAATGCCCTGCTTCCAGGAAAAGCCTCTAAGCATCAGGTAACATCAAATCGTACCCCAAACCGACACAGGTGGTCAGGTAGAGAATACCAAGGCGCTTGAGAGAACTCGGGTGAAGGAACTAGGCAAAATGGTGCCGTAACTTCGGGAGAAGGCACGCTGATATGTAGGTGAAGTGGTTTACCCATGGAGCTGAAATCAGTCGAAGATACCAGCTGGCTGCAACTGTTTATTAAAAACACAGCACTGTGCAAACACGAAAGTGGACGTATACGGTGTGACGCCTGCCCGGTGCCGGAAGGTTAATTGATGGGGTTATCCGTAAGGAGAAGCTCTTGATCGAAGCCCCGGTAAACGGCGGCCGTAACTATAACGGTCCTAAGGTAGCGAAATTCCTTGTCGGGTAAGTTCCGACCTGCACGAATGGCGTAATGATGGCCAGGCTGTCTCCACCCGAGACTCAGTGAAATTGAACTCGCTGTGAAGATGCAGTGTACCCGCGGCAAGACGGAAAGACCCCGTGAACCTTTACTATAGCTTGACACTGAACACTGGTCCTTGATGTGTAGGATAGGTGGGAGGCTTTGAAGCGTGGACGCCAGTCTGCGTGGAGCCATCCTTGAAATACCACCCTTTAATGGCTGGTGTTCTAACGTGGGCCCCTAATCGGGGTTGCGGACAGTGTCTGGTGGGTAGTTTGACTGGGGCGGTCTCCTCCTAAAGAGTAACGGAGGAGCACGAAGGTCAGCTAATCCTGGTCGGACATCAGGAGGTTAGTGCAATGGCATAAGCTGGCTTGACTGCGAGCGTGACGGCGCGAGCAGGTGCGAAAGCAGGTCATAGTGATCCGGTGGTTCTGAATGGAAGGGCCATCGCTCAACGGATAAAAGGTACTCCGGGGATAACAGGCTGATACCGCCCAAGAGTTCATATCGACGGCGGTGTTTGGCACCTCGATGTCGGCTCATCACATCCTGGGGCTGAAGTAGGTCCCAAGGGTATGGCTGTTCGCCATTTAAAGTGGTACGCGAGCTGGGTTTAGAACGTCGTGAGACAGTTCGGTCCCTATCTGCCGTGGGCGCTGGAGAATTGAGGGGGGCTGCTCCTAGTACGAGAGGACCGGAGTGGACGCATCACTGGTGTTCGGGTTGTCATGCCAATGGCATTGCCCGGTAGCTAAATGCGGAAGAGATAAGTGCTGAAAGCATCTAAGTACGAAACTTGCCCCGAGATGAGTTCTCCCTGACCCTTTAAGGGTCCTGAAGGAACGTTGAAGACGACGACGTTGATAGGCCGGGTGTGTAAGCGCAGCGATGCGTTGAGCTAACCGGTACTAATGAACCGTGAGGCTTAACCTTACAACGCCGAAGATGTTTTGGCGGATTTGAGAAGACAACAATTTCAGCATTGATTACAGATTTTCGGGAACGAAAGATTTTACGCTGAGGCAAGGCGGCAAATGAAGTAAAGGAAGGAGCATACTGAGGTATGTGACTGACTTTACGAATGCAGCCAACGCAGCATCGGTGTAAAAGATTCGTTTCTGACAACAGAATTTGCCTGGCGGCGATAGCGCGGTGGTCCCACCTGACCCCATGCCGAACTCAGAAGTGAAACGCCGTAGCGCCGATGGTAGTGTGGGGTCTCCCCATGTGAGAGTAGGGAACTGCCAGGCATCAAATTAAGTGTGCTGATATGGCTCAGTTGGTAGAGCGCACCCTTGGTAAGGGTGAGGTCCCCAGTTCGACTCTGGGTATCAGCACCAGTTTTTAGGTTAAAGTTCGGCGATTTAAAAAGAATTTGCCTGGCAACGATAGCGCGGTGGTCCCACCTGACCCCATGCCGAACTCAGAAGTGAAACGCCGTAGCGCCGATGGTAGTGTGGGGTCTCCCCATGTGAGAGTAGGGCATTGCCAGGCATCAAATAAGTGAAAAGCCCATCCGCCAGGATGGGCTTTTTGCGTTTTTGCGTCTACGAAAAAATTATATCCGGCAATGACGTTTCATCCGCTCGATGTTATTCGAGGGAGCTTTGCCCGAGCTTCAGCAGCGGGCAATGTAGTTTAAGCATGGTGGGGCTTACCCTTCGGGGAAAGCGGTACCGGATATTACTCCGGTACCTGCCATGGTAGAGAAGAGAAAGGAATTAACGCGTCAATGCCACAATACCGAGCGTCAGGCCAGCTATCGCGGCTGCGCCACCGGCAATCGCGCCAGCAGTTTCCCAGTTATCCTGGGTCGTTCCTTTCATACAGGTATTAGTGTGGACTAATCTACCTTCAGAATCATAGACCGGCACGCACGGAGAGTCGTGCGCACAGCCAGCGAGCAGAGTCGCCAGCAATGCCACTATAATAAATTTATTCATGATGTTACCTCTAAATAATCCGCTTCGCTGTATTGGAGAACCCATACACCTACGGAACGGTTTATTTTATCATCAGCAATACAGGGCGCCGCTAGAGTAAATAATCTCAATTTATGAGTAACGTAAATATCGTGAAGAAAGTCAGAAGACTATAGGTAAATAATGTGTATGGGAAACTGCGGTAATTATTAAATAGTAATAAATACATTTAATATCATTAGGATAGGTTACCGATACGCAGACGAAAAAAGGCACCAGAAAGGTGCCTTTAGAAAAGAATATTTACTCTGCGTGTTTCGTAAAACGGCGTCTTACCACCACGAAGAAGACCGGGACGAAGAAGATAGCCAGCAATGTTGCCATCAGCATTCCGCCCATAACACCGGTACCAACCGCGTTTTGGGCGCCGCTGCCAGCTCCATGGCTAATTACCAGAGGCAGAACCCCCAGGATAAAGGCCAGCGAAGTCATCAGGATAGGGCGTAAACGCATACGCGATGCTTCAAGTGTGGCTTCAATAATTCCTTTGCCTTCTTTATCCATCAGGTCTTTCGCAAACTCAACGATAAGAATAGCGTTTTTCGCAGATAGGCCGATAGTTGTTAATAAACCCACCTGGAAATAAACGTCATTATTAAGCCCGCGTAACGACGCTGCCAGTAGTGCTCCAACCACCCCTAATGGAACGACGAGCATGACGGAGAAGGGAATAGACCAGCTTTCATAAAGCGCCGCGAGACACAAAAAGACAACAATAAGAGAAATGGCATATAAGGCTGGCGCCTGATTACCGGATAAACGTTCTTGATAAGACATTCCCGTCCAGTCGTAGCCGATCCCAGCAGGAAGCTTGCTGGCCAACTGTTCCATTAAAATCATCGCATCACCGGTACTTTTTCCGGGCGCCGCTTCGCCAAGCATTTCCATAGAGGGCAGACCGTTGTAGCGCTCAAGGCGCGGGGAGCCATAAACCCAGCGCGAAGTCACAAAAGCGGAGAATGGGACCATTTCGCCATTCGCGCTGCGGACGTACATATTATTGATATCGCTCGGCAGCATACGGAATTTAGCATCGGCCTGAACGTAGACTTTTTTCACTCGTCCATGGTCAATAAAGTCGTTGACGTAATATCCCCCCAGCGCCGCGGAAATAGTCTCATTGATATCGGATAGCGAAATCCCCAGAGCCTGAGCTTTCTCCTGATCGACATCCAGCTTGAATTGTGGTGTATCTTCAAGCCCGTTTGGACGAACGCGTACCAGCTGATCCGGATGCTCTCTCACCATACCAAGGAGCTGATTACGAGCCTGGGTTAGCGCGCTATGGCCGAGGTTACCCTGATCGATAAGCTCAAAGTCAAAACCCGTGGCCGTACCCAGCTCGATAATGGCCGGTAGGTTGAAAGGGAAGACCATGGCATCTTTAATCTGGCTGAAGGCGGCGGTTGCTCGTTTGATGATGGCCTCAACGCCATTTTCGGAACCACTACGTGCTTCCCATGGCTTCAGGCTGACAAACGCCATACCGGAGTTTTGACCCTGACCGCTAAAGCTAAAGCCGTTAACGGTAAAGACGCTTTCAACGTTCGCCTTCTCTTTATGCAGGTAGTAATCGGTAACCGTATCGAGCACTTTTTGCGTGCGCTCCTGCGTTGCGCCTGAAGGCAGTTGGATCATGGTCATAAATACCCCTTGATCCTCATCCGGCAAGAAGGAGGTGGGCAGACGCACAAAGAGCGCGGCCATACCCACAACGATCAGCAAGTAGATGATGAGATAGCGTCCGGTACAGCGCAGGATCCCGCTAACGCTGTTAGTGTAGTGGTTTACGCTACGATCGAATTTCGCGTTAAACCAACCAAAAAAACCTTTTTTCTCATGATGATCGGCTGATGTTGGTTTCAATAATGTAGCGCAAAGCGCGGGGGTCAGGATCAGCGCAACCAGTACGGACAGCGCCATGGCGGAGACGATGGTGATAGAGAATTGCCGATAAATCGCTCCCGTAGAACCACCAAAGAAGGCCATCGGGACAAACACCGCCGAAAGCACCATGGCAATGCCAACCAGCGCCCCCTGTATTTGCGCCATCGATTTTTCCGTCGCCTCTTTTGGCGGAAGCTTCTCTTCAACCATGACGCGTTCGACGTTTTCCACCACCACGATAGCATCGTCAACCAGGAGGCCTATTGCCAGCACCATGCCAAACATCGTTAGCGTATTGATGGAGTAACCAAACGTTGCCAGGACGGCAAAGGTGCCGAGCAGGACGACCGGAACCGCAATGGTGGGGATCAGCGTGGCCCGGATATTCTGTAAGAACAGATACATCACCAGGAAGACGAGGATAATCGCTTCAAAAAGCGTCTTCACAACCTCATGAATAGAGATTTTCACAAACGGCGTAGTGTCGTAGGGATAGACGACCTTCATCCCCTGTGGGAAGTACGGCTGCAGCTCGGCAAGCTTCGCTTTAATCGCGGCGGCGGTATCGAGGGCATTGGCGCCGGTAGCGAGCTTAATTCCCAGGCCTGAAGCCGGTTTTCCATTGATTTTTGCGACAACGTTGTAGTTTTCACCTCCCAGCTCAATACGTGCCACATCTTTCAGATGTACCACTGAGCCATCCGCGTTCACGCGCAAAGTCACTTTGCCAAACTCTGCCGGGTCCTTCAGCCGCGTCTGAGCAATAATGGATGCATTTAGCTGCTGGCCTTTAAGAGCCGGCGTACCACCAAGCTGGCCTGCTGCGATCTGATCGTTCTGTATCTGTAGCTGGTTAATGACGTCGACAGGCGTGAGGTTGTACTTATTCAGGAGATTACCGTCCAGCCAGACGCGCATGGCATACTGCGCGCCGAAGAGCTGTACATCGCCTACGCCGTTAAGGCGGCTAATGGTATCTTTGACGTTCGATGCTACATAGTCAGAGATATCATCCTGAGTGGTACTGGGGTTATCCGAGATGAATCCAGCAACCATCAAGAAACTACTGCTTGATTTCTCGACGCTAATCCCTTGCTGCTGCACTTCCTGAGGCAGAAGCGGCGTCGCCAGTTGGAGTTTATTCTGCACCTGAACTTGCGCAATATCCGGATCCGTACCCGACGTAAAGGTCAGGGTGATGGTCACGCCGCCTGCAGAATCGCTGGTTGAGGACATGTACATCAGATTATCGATACCGTTCATGTTCTGTTCGATAACCTGAGTCACCGTATCCTGAACGGTTTGTGCGTCCGCACCTGGATAGGTTGCGGAGATGGCCACCGCTGGCGGCGCGATAGTCGGGTATTGTGCAATCGGTAGCTGCATAATTGCGAGGCCACCGGCAATCATCATGATGATCGCCAGCACCCAGGCGAAGACCGGTCGATGAATAAAAAACTTAGACATAGGGGTTCGTACCTTATTGCGCGACGGACGTCGCGGTATCCTCTTCGGCCTTCACGGTGACGCCGGGACGTACTTTCTGCAGACCGCTGACGATAACCTTTTCACCGGCTTTCAGACCGCTCGTGATTAACCACTTATCGCCAATCGCCTGTGAGGCGGTGACGGCTCGCGTTTCCACCTGGTTTTTGTCATTAACGATCATCACGCTGGCATCGCCGCGCGGCGTCCGGGTGACTCCCTGCTGGGGCACGAGAATGGCATTCGGCGAAACTCCCTCATCAATGCGGGCGCGAACAAACATACCTGGCAGCAGAGCGTGCTGTGGGTTAGGGAAGATGGCACGAAGCGTAATGGAGCCGGTACTCTCATCCACGGTGACATCAGAGAACTGCAAAGTGCCCTGAAGCGTATACGGCTCACCATTTTCCATAATCAGCTGCACGTTTTTGGTGTCATTGCCGTGCTGCAGACTTTCCTGTTTCAGGCGCATGAAATCATTACTGGATTCGGTAACGTCCACATAAATAGGATCGAGCTGCTGTACCGTCGCCATCGCGTCGGCCTGACCGTTTGTCACCAGGGCGCCTTCGGTCACGCTGGATTTGCCGATACGGCCGCTGATGGGAGAGGTCACTTTGGTGTAGGCCAGATTAATACGCGCGCTTTCAACGGCCGCTTTTGCAGCGATAACATCGGCATCAGCCTGGCGTGCTGTCGCCACCGCCTGATCGTATTCTTGCTGGCTGATATATTTTGTGCCGAGAAGAGGCGCGTAGCGTTTTACCGTTAAATGGGCGATGGCGGCTGCCGCCTCTGCTTTCGCTTCATCACCCTTTGTACTGTTGTAAGCCGCCTGATAGGTCGCCGGATCGATTTGATAAAGCGACTGTCCTGCGCTGACATCGCTACCCTCGACAAAGTTACGCTGCAGGATAATTCCGTTCACCTGCGGGCGGACTTCCGCGACGCGGTAGGCTGATGTGCGGCCGGGTAGCTCCGTGGTGACGGACAGCGGCGCGCTGTGTACCACATAGACGGAGACCTGAGGTGTCTGCGCATGCGGTTGCTCATCGCCTGAATTATCGCAACCGCTGAGCAAGATAGCCGAGATGATAAGGCTGGATAAAAGTGTAACCCTGACATGAGGTGTCATTGCTGTTCCTTATAGATTATGAGCCTGACCTGGCCACGAATCTGTGCAAGAAATAATGAATTAAAATGCGGTTTGTTATCCTACAAATAAAAAACGATGGATGTAAGAAATAGTTATTTTTTAGCCATCAGCAAGGCACGTAAAAACAAAATATCAGGGCTAATGTTTTTATAATGATCTGAAATTAAAATTTGCTTACATTGATATTTAATTCATGAATGAATTAGAATTAATTATTTGTTGTGTGTATTTATTTTATTTTGGTTTGAGATTTAACTTATCTGTGTTTTTGCTAAACAATATTGATTGTCAGATGCTAGGTTTATACCTATTCAGCTATTTCCCACACTCTCAATCTGGCGTTGAGTGGAGCACCGTATGCCTAGAAGAACGAAAGAAGATGCGCTAAAGACCCGGCAGCTTCTGATTGAGTCTGCCATTCAGCAGTTTGCCCTACGCGGCGTGACCAGCACCACCTTGGCCGATATTGCTGATGCTGCTGGTGTCACGCGCGGAGCGGTGTACTGGCACTTTGCGAGCAAAGCGGAGCTATTTAATGAAATGTGGCAACAGCAGCTGCCGCTACGTGACCTGCTTCAGCATGAATTTCCCCAAAAAGAGAGCCAGGATCCGCTCAGTACGCTCCGAGAGAAATTTATTATTGGCTTACAATATATCGCCAATAACCCCCGTCAACGTGCGTTGATGCAAATTCTGTATCAGAAATGCGAGTTTTCCAGCGACATGATGCCGGAAGCTGAGATTCGTAAGAGAATTGGATTTAGTTACCCGATTATTCGCGGGGTTTTGCAGCTCTGTATTCGTAACGGTTTATTACCAGCGGAAACTAATGTTGAAATTTCATTAATTGTCTTACACAGCGCGTTTACGGGTATTATTAAAAACTGGCTGGTGGAACCCGGGCAATTTGATCTGTATCGCCAGGCGCCCGCTTTGGTTGATAATATTATGTCGATCCTTTGTGGGGCTACCCGACAGCTGGCGACAGTTAGCCATTATAATCAATGAAATAAAAAAGGCGCTTCCCCATGCCGAAGAGCGCCTTTTATATCAAACACTTAACTGATTAGTATCAGTTCATGCCGTATTTTTTCAATTTTTTACGCAGAGTACCACGGTTGATGCCCATCATCAGGGCAGCACGGGTCTGGTTACCGCGGGTGTATTGCATCACCATGTCCAACAGGGGCTGTTCTACTTCAGCCAGTACCAGCTCATACAGGTCATTAACATCCTGACCATTCAGTTGAGCAAAATAGTTCTTCAGTGCCTGTTTAACCGAGTCACGCAGGGGCTTTTGAGTTACCTGATCCTGAGAGTTAACGGTAGAAACGGTCAGTACGTCAGAATTTACGCGTTGTTCGAACATAGTTCTGTCAGCTCTTTATTTCTATTACGCAAAATTTTCGAAGTATGCCTCCAACGCCTCCAGCTGTTCGCTGGAATCTTCTATGGCGTTGAATGTGCGCCGAAACTGGTCATCTGGAGCGTGTTCCTGCAGATACCAGGATACGTGTTTGCGTGCGATTCGGTACCCTTTTGCCTGGCCATAAAAGCCATGCAGTTCCCGAACGTGTGCACAAAGCAAGCGCTTAACCTCTGCCAACGGCAGCGGGGGCAGCAGCTCTCCAGTGTCCAGATAGTGCTGGATTTCCCGAAAGATCCAGGGTCTTCCCTGAGCGGCACGGCCTATCATAAGGGCATCTGCCCCCGTATAGTCGAGCACAGCTCTGGCTTTAAGCGGGTCAGTAATGTCGCCATTCGCGATAACCGGAATGGAAACTTTCTGCTTAACTGCCCGAATACTGTCGTACTCAGCATCTCCGTTAAACAAGCAGGCGCGCGTGCGTCCGTGAATAGTCAGAGCCTGAATGCCACATTCTTCAGCCAGTTGGGCAATTTCTACACAGTTACGGTGTTCCGGTTCCCAACCGGTGCGAATCTTGAGAGTTACGGGAACGTCCACTGCTTTGACGACCGCCGTCAGGATGGACTTCACCTGGTCGGGGTACTGCAAGAGGGCTGAACCTGCAAGCTTACGATTCACTTTTTTAGCCGGACACCCCATATTGATATCAATAATCTGGGCGCCGCTTTCCACGTTAATACGGGCGGCTGCAGCCATCTCTTCCGGTACGCTGCCGGCGATTTGCACGGTACGAATACCGGGCTCATCAACGTGCACCATCCGTAAGCGGGACTTGTCGCTCTCCCAAACCTGCGGGTTGGAGGACATCATCTCGGATACGGTCAACCCTGCTCCCATCTCGTAACACAACGTCCGGAATGGTCTGTCAGTAATGCCAGCCATAGGCGCTGCGATGAGTCGATTTCTGAGCTGGTAGTGTCCGATGCGCATGAGTTAAGAAATGACCATACTGTGACTGCAAGGCGGCGTATATTACGCATTTTTTGCACGAGATGAAAGGCCAAACTTTGAGCAATCCTCTGCGGTGGATCAAAGAATCGCCGTGAAGATTAGCGCCAATGAATAATTAGCTTTATAAATCATTGCATTAAAAATATGTGATGAATTTATCTACACATATAATTTTGTCTAACTTCTCATTTTTTCTTCCCGGAGCCGGGCGCGGGCAAGATAATCTGCTGAAGAAATCAGCAAATTACCTTAGCTTTATGTGAGTTAACTCTCATTTCAGAACATGATCGTGAAGCATCTCTGATGTTTACTCTATGACCACGCGACCGTTCAGCGGCTGTACCGGACGATTGTTATCGTGATGCATAGCGTGGCTGAATTTTGCCAGCTGCGCTGAAGAAAGGGTCAGGGGATGCTTAAGCACAATCCAGGTCACCCCTTCTGAACAAGGCGGAGTGGTCAGAGAGCCGCTAAAGCGCCAGTAGGTGTTATCTACGGGAAGCAGGGCGTTGAGATCCATTTGCGTGACAATTTTAGCCGTCTGCTCAGCCTGCTCGGGCATAGTGGCCCATAGCTTGTTCAGCTCGCTATTTTCCGCGCCCTGGTCGAACATCACCGCCACTACGGCAACGGCGCCTTTAGCGCTTTTATGAACCAGATGCATCTCCATCGCATAGTGCTTGCCGTGGACCGTGTTTTCGCTCGGGGCATGGAAATGGAACTGCTGGAGGATAAATGGCGTACCGTCAATCGTAATGGTATCCGCTGTCGTGGTCTTTAGCCCCGCCTGTATGGTGTGGCCATTATTAATAAGCGTGATTGGCCCATCGATGTAGTGTGTGTCCAGCGGTGAAAGGTGGGTTTTGAACGTGGCATCGATGTTGATAGGGGATTGGTTCATGCCGTTCTGGCAGATTTTGTACTCCTCATTGAGCGCCCCCCAGTGTTCCGGCGAACCTTCGCCTTCATAGCTCCAGTGGGAAGCGAAAACCGTAACGGGCATCATGCTTAACGCCAACAATGCCGCCTTGCCCAAAGATAATTTCATATAATTCGTCCGATGAATAGAATGATGATTCTATTGGTAACTACAATACGTTACCTCATCATCTTATTCTTATTGGGCGAAAGATTATGTACAGAAAACGCGAAAAGTTGTGGCCTGCGATGAGGCCACAGGGAGAGATTACTTTTTATAACCGGTAATCCGGCACCACTCCTCTTTCTCCACTACGGGATCGAGCTCAAAGAGCTCGGCGTAGGCTTCACAAACGCTTTCCGCCTGGCTGGCAAGGATACCGGAAAGCCCCAGCAGACCGCCTGTAACCGGCAGCACGCTGATAAGAGGGGCCAGCTCGCGTAATGGGCCAGCCAGAATGTTGGCGACCACCACATCGGCTGTCATCGCCTCTGGCTGATCCTTGGGCAGATAGAGTTCCAGGCGTTCAGAGACCCCGTTACGTTCGGCATTATCGCGGCTGGCCTGAATGGCCTGCGGATCGATATCAATACCGATAGCTTTCGCCGCGCCCAGCTTCAATGCCGCGATGGCCAGAATGCCGGAGCCGCAGCCAAAATCGATAATCGTTTTACCCGCGAGATCGAGTCCATCCAGCCACTGCAGGCACATCGCGGTAGTGGGGTGCGTTCCGGTACCAAACGCCAGGCCCGGGTCGAGCATCACGTTCACGGCGTTTTCATCCGGAACATCGCGCCAACTCGGGCAAATCCACAGCCGTTGACCAAAGCACATAGGGTGGAAGTTATCCATCCACTCGCGCTCCCAGTCTTTATCTTCCAGTTGTTCGATTTTATGCACGAAATCGGCGCCCAGCAGCGGATGCTGCTGCAGAATGGCGACCACCTCTTCCATATCGGTTTCGGCGTCAAACAGACCGATAACGTCCGTATCGCCCCACAGACGGGTTTCACCCGGTAGAGGCTCGAATACCGGCGTATCGTGAGTATCCTGGAAAGTAATGGAAACGGAACCCGCTTCCATCAGCGCATCACTCAGCTCTTCCGCGTTCGCGCCGGTAGTATTCAGTTTCAGTTGGATCCATGGCATAGCAAAACTCTTTATTTATCAGTAGTCAATACGGCGGCTTGCGGTGCGGAGGTACCGAACCGGTTTCCGACCAGGAAAGCCAATAAGCTTAACAGCAACGAGGGCACTATCGGATGGAAACCCAGGTACTGAAGATTAAAAGTGGCGAGTATGGCATAGAGTAAGCCGCCGACGATCATCGCGCTCAACGCCCCTTTCGCGTTCGCTCGTTCCCAGTACAGGCCCAGCACCAGCGGCCATAAGAACACAGCCTCCAGGCCGCCGAATGCCAGCAGGTTGAGCCAGATAATCATCTCAGGGGGACGCCAGGCTGCCAGCAGCAGTAAAGCGCCCAGCAGCAAGGTGATCGTTGCCGACATCCGCTTCAACCGGGCTTCATTTGTTATCTGCTCGGGGCGCAGATTCAGATAGAGATCTTTAATGATCGTAGCGGAACTTTGCAGCAGTTGGGCGTTGATCGTCGACATAATGGCGGCCATCGGCGCAGCGAGGAAGATCCCTGCGGCAAAGGGCGGCAATACTTTCACCATGAGCGTCGGGATAACCAGATCCGGCACCGTCAGATTCGGGATCACCGCCCGGCCTAACGCACCCGCAAGATGCATCCCAAACATCAGGATCGCCACCACGACGGTGCCAATGATAATTCCCCGGTGCACCGCTTTGCTGTCTTTATAGGAGATGCAGCGAACGGCGGTGTGCGGGAGGCCAATCACCCCGAAGCAGACCAGCACCCAGAAGGAGGTCATAAAGGTGGGGGAAAGAATGTCATCAGCCCCCTGCGGTGAAACCAGTTTAGGATCGATGGTTTGCAGGGTTTCTACCGCATTATGTAGCCCGCCAGCCGCATGAACGACGCCAACCAGCAGGACAATAGTGCCGACCAGCATCACCATTCCCTGGAGCGTGTCGTTGAGGACGCTGGCACGAAAACCGCCGAACGCGGTATAGAGCGCGATACTAACGCCAAAAATCAGCAGACCGGTTTCGTAGGGAATACCCGCCGCGGTTTCCAGCAATCGCGCTCCGCCGATGAACTGCACCGTCATTGCCCCGACAAACGCCACCAGAAGGCTCAGGCTCGCGAGCCAGACCAGCAGGCGGCTTTGGTAGCGGGCAAAGAGCATATCGTTAAGGGTTACTGCATTATAGCGGCGCGCCAGAATGGCGAATTTCTTACCCAAAATCCCCAGAGAAAGCCAAATCGCCGGAAGTTGGATCATCGCCAGTAGCACCCAGCCGAGGCCATATTTATAGGCTGCGCCGGGGCCGCCTATAAACGAACTTGCGCTGATATAGGTAGCGGTAAGCGTCATGGCTAATACAATGCCGCCCATCGAGCGGCTGCCGAGGAAATATTCGTTCAGGAAGGAACCCGTTGTGCGCTTACGCATTGCATAGATGGAGAGAGCAAACACCACCAGCAGGTAGGCGATAAGCGGCAGTATGACTTCAAGCTGCATCGTCATCCTCCAGAGGAATATCGCGATAGATAACTTTTACCATCGCCCAGCACAGCAGAATAAACACCAGCGGTACCAGCAGGCAGGCCATTTCGAACCAGTGCGGCAGGCCGGTTAGGCCAATACCGACGCCTGGCAGATAGGCGGCAGCCAGCCAGGCCGCAAGGTAGAGAAGGGTTAGCCACAGCGCCCAGCGCGCCTCTTTATGGGCCTGAACAAAGCGTTTGTCCATTTTTTGTCCCCTGAGGATGAAGAAAGCGGGGATTGTACCGCATGGAAAAGAGGAGAGGAGAGAAAAAGAAAAAAGGCCGGATTATCCGGCCTTTTGCAGCGATGGGAGAACTACTTCTCCTGCAATCCGAGTTTTTTCTCCAGATAGTGGATATTGGTGCCACCATTCTGGAAATGCTCGTCGTTCATGATGCGGATCTGCAGATCAACGTTGGTTTTGATGCCGTCGATAATCAGCTCCTGCAGCGCATTTTTCATGCGGGCAATCGCGACATCACGGTTTTCGCCATAGCAGATCAGCTTACCGATCATTGAGTCATAGTACGGAGGCACGGTGTAGCCAGCGTAGATATGAGACTCCCAGCGCACGCCAAAACCGCCCGGCGCGTGGAAGCGGGTAATTTTACCCGGGCTCGGCAGGAAGGTATTCGGGTCTTCGGCGTTGATACGGCATTCCACCGCATGGCCTTTAACCACAACTTCTTCCTGCTTGATGGACAGCGGCTGCCCTGCTGCGATACGCAGCTGTTCTTTAATCAGGTCGACGCCGGTGATCATTTCGGTTACCGGATGTTCAACCTGAATACGGGTGTTCATTTCGATGAAATAGAACTCGCCGTTTTCGAACAGGAACTCAAAAGTACCCGCGCCGCGATAGCCGATATCGACGCACGCTTTGGAGCAACGTTCGCCGATATAGCGACGCAGTTCCGGCGTAATGCCCGGCGCTGGCGCCTCTTCGACAACTTTCTGGTGGCGACGCTGCATGGAGCAGTCACGCTCAGCCAGATAGATAGCGTTACCCTGGCCGTCAGCCAGTACCTGGATCTCGATATGACGAGGATTCTCCAGGTATTTCTCCATATACACCATGTCGTTGTTGAAAGCGGCTTTCGCTTCCGCTTTGGTCATGGAGATGGATTGAGCCAGCTCAGCATCGCTGCGCACGACGCGCATACCGCGACCGCCGCCGCCGCCGGAGGCTTTGATAATCACTGGGTAGCCAATGCGTTTTGCATGAGCGCGGTTAACGTCCATATCTTCGCCCAGCGGACCATCAGAACCCGGTACGGTCGGAACGCCCGCTTTCTTCATCGCGGTGATAGCCGACACTTTGTCGCCCATCAGGCGGATGGTGTCAGCTTTCGGACCGATAAAGATAAAGCCGGAACGCTCAACCTGCTCAGCGAAGTTTGCGTTTTCGGACAAAAATCCGTAACCCGGGTGAATTGCCACCGCGCCGGTGATTTCAGCAGCGCTGATAATCGCCGGGATATTAAGGTAGCTTTTTACGGACGGTGCCGGCCCGATACAGACCGTCTCATCCGCTAACAATACGTGTTTTAAATCGCGATCCGCCGTTGAGTGCACAGCAACGGTCTTGATGCCCAGTTCTTTACAGGCACGCAGGATACGCAATGCAATCTCGCCGCGGTTGGCGATAACAATTTTATCCAGCATGTTCGCCTCGTTATTCGATGACGACCAGTGGCTCGTCAAATTCTACCGGTTGACCACTTTCGACCAGAATGGCTTTCACCACGCCAGATTTATCGGCTTCGATCTGGTTCATCATTTTCATGGCTTCAACGATGCACAGGGTATCGCCCGCGTTAACTTTCTGACCGATTTCGATGAAGGCTTTCGCGTCCGGGCTCGGGGTGCGGTAGAAAGTACCAACCATTGGGGAACGTACGATGTGGCCACTGATTTCCGCTGCCGCAGGGGCTTCCATTGCTGGCGTTGCCGCAGAGGCGACTGCGTTAGACAGAGCTGGCTGTTGCTGCATCATCGGTGCGGCATAAGCCTGTTGCATCACCGGGAAACCTGCGTTTGGCGCGGCACGGCTGATGCGTACAGACTCTTCGCCTTCAGAAATTTCCAGTTCGGAGATGCCTGATTCTTCAACCAGCTCGATCAGTTTTTTAATCTTACGAATATCCATGAGTGGGTTCCGTACTCTTTGTTTAGTGTGATTGTGACAGGCGTGTTAGCACCGTCTGTAAAGCATATGAATTACTGCTGTTGCACGACGCCGCGCTTCTTCAGAAGCCGACAGGTTAAGCCTCCGATGCCCGAAAGCAAAAAGCGAAACTTATCGGCCAATATGCGGCTATCTTCTGCCATTCTCGGGTAAAAAACAAAATATACCTTCGATGCGCGATTGTCACCTTTTCGGGACTCAAAAAGCCCGTCAGGAAAACCAAAGTCGCACATTATAACGATTTCGTAGCAATTGGCAGCTAAATACTGGTCTTATCAGGGAAGATTATCAACCGCTATCGTGAAAAGAGTGGCGGTTGATAAAAGAACTGCGGGAAACTGCACATATCCGGAATTAGCGCCACCACTGGCGGAACTTCTTGTATCGCCATGCTAAAAGTAGGACCGCCAACAGCGCATAAATTACCGGTTGCGGGGATAAAATCTTCACCGACCACAGGTAGTGGATGGGGGCGAGGATCGCGACAACATAGACGAAGTTATGCAATGTTTGCCAGCGACGACCCCATTTTCGCTGCATCGCTTGCGTTGACGTCGCCGCCAGCGCCAGCAGAATCAGCCAACTGATTAACCCCAGCGTCAGATAGGGTCGGGTGAGCACTTCTGTACCCAATAGCGCCAGATTGTTAATCCCAAGTTCGAGCAGCGTATAGCTGGTCAAATGCAGCGTTGCCCAGGCAAAGCACCATAAACCGAGTAAGCGCCGGGTGCGTATCAATAATGGCTGTTTAGCGTAGCGCGCCAGCGGCGAAACAAGCAAGGTAGCCAGCAGGAATTTAAGAGCCATCCTACCGGTAAAGTGCTGGATATCCTTTGCCGGATCGGCGCTGAAATACCCCTGATGCCCAGCCCAGAACAGCCAGACAAAAGGCAAAAAGCCGGCAAGATGGAGAAGCGCTTTCAGCCAGGTTATCTGTTTTACAGTCAGGCGCACTAGTAATTCTCCCGCAGGTTCAGACCCCGGTATAGCGAGGCCACTTCCTCGGCATAACCGTTGAATAGCAACGTTGGCTGGCGCTTGACGTCGAGTACGCCGCCTGCACCGATAAAACGCTCGGTTGCCTGCGACCAGCGGGGATGATCGACATGCGGGTTGACGTTGGCGTAGAAACCATACTCTTCAGGCCCGGCGAGGTTCCAGGTGGTGGGAGGACGTTCACGGGTCAGTTCAATACTGACGATCGACTTTATCCCTTTGAAACCGTACTTCCAGGGAACGGTGAGTCGAACCGGCGCGCCGTTTTGCGGAGGCAGCGCTTTACCATACACGCCGACGCTGAGCAGCGTCAGAGGATGCATGGCTTCATCGAGCCGCAGCCCTTCGACATAGGGATACGCCAGCCCGCCGCCGATAAAACGATCCTTCTGGCCCGGCATCTGCTCAGGCGCATAAAGCGTTTTAAACGCGACATAGCGTGCATTGCTGGTGGGTTCGACCAGCGACAGCAGTTTATGTAGCGGGAAGCCGACCCACGGAATCACCATCGACCAGGCTTCGACGCAGCGCATGCGGTAAATTCTCTCCTCCAGCGGGAAGCGGCTGGTCAGGTCGTCATGATCGAGCGTGAGGGGTTTTGCCACTTCACCGCCGATCGTTAGCGTCCAGGGGTCGGTGCGCAGGCTTCCGGCATTTGCCGCCGGATCGGCTTTGTCCAGGCCGAACTCATAAAAATTGTTGTAGCCTGATACCTTATCTTCCGGCGTTAACGTGAGATTGTTTTGCCATTGCGCCGGTTTATCGAACGTCAGCGCTTTACCCGCCGGCGCTGGCGGGCGGTCGTTGCCTTTAAACCAGTCCAGCAGGTCAGCTTGCGCGGAGGGCGAGAGGGAAAGAGCGGTCGCGCTAATTCCCAGCATTTTCAGGATCTGGCGACGTTGCAGCATAAAAACGGATTCTGCCGTCACGTCGGCTTCCGTCAGTTTTTTGGGTTTCATGGCATCCTCCGTCATGCGTTTTTCTTAGCATGGCGGAGGCGCAGCGTTATTGCGAATATGTCACGAAAAATTGCAGATTAGGCGATTTTGACCAGCGTGCGGCCCTGAATTTTATTGCTCATGATCTTATCGGCAAACGCAGGGGCCTCCGCGAGGGCGATTTCCGTTGCGCTTTGCGCGTAGAAAGATTCCGGGAGATCGCGAACCAGCCGCTGCCAGGCCTCGGCCCGGCGCGCGGGAGGGGTCATTACCGAGTCAACGCCCTGCAGGCGCACGTTACGCAGAATAAAGGGCATCACGGTAGTGGGCAGAGCAAAGCCACCTGCCAGACCGCAGGCGGCGACGCAGCCGCCGTAGTTCATCTGCGCCAGCACTTTTGCCAGTACTTTATCGCCAACGGTGTCAACGGCACCTGCCCACAGCTGTTTTTCCAGCGGCCGGGTTTCGGCGAACTCATCGCGGCTAAGAATGCGCTGCGCGCCGAGGTTTTTAAGGTATTCATGCGTGCTTTCGCGCCCGGAAACTGCCGCCACCGTGTACCCGAGATGATGCAGCAAAGCGACCGCGGTGCTGCCGACGCCGCCGCTGGCCCCGGTGACCACCACTTCGCCGTCTTCAGGTCGGATCCCGGCGTCTTCCAGCGCCATCACGCACAGCATCGCGGTGAAACCCGCAGTACCAATGACCATGGCTTTACGTCCATCCAGGCCTTGCGGCATCGCCACCAGCCAGTCGCCTTTAACGCGAGCGCGCTCCGCCAGGCCGCCCCAGTGGTTTTCACCCACGCCCCATCCTGTCAGCAGCACCTGCTGGCCGGCGTGGAAGCGAGGATCTTCGCTGCTATGGACAAAACCGGCAAAATCGATGCCAGGAATCATCGGAAAGTTGCGGATAATTTTTCCTTTACCGGTGATAGCCAGCGCATCTTTATAGTTCAGGCTGGACCATTGGATATCCACTGTCACATCGCCCTGTGGCAGCTGGCTGGCGTCAATGGTTTGCACCGAAGAGAGAGTTTTGCCATCCTGCTGTTCTAAGATTAAAGCCTGCATACGCCGGTCCTCATAGGTTGGATGATTGGAAAATTTTTTCTGCAGACTATACTCGCTAACGGCATTATTACACCGACGTAACGCAATAAATTGCCAGATGCGCCAGCTTTGATAGTATGCGTCGCTCTTTAGAAAGTTAGTGCTTACTTTAGCTTAGGCGTCAGCACAGGAGCCCGGATGTTTATCGGGTAGTCATTCACACGCGGAGTTAACACAGGGATGCGATTAACGACGAAATTCTCAGCTTTTGTCACGTTGCTCACCGGTCTGACGATCTTTGTCACGCTGATTGGCGCGTCGCTGAGTTTTTATAACGGCATTCAGCTAAAAATGACTAACCGCGTTCAGGCGGTGGCGACGATGCTGGATAACCGTCTGGTCTCTATGTCCTTTGACCAGATTGAACCGCAGATGGATGAGCTGATGACGCCGGTCGAAGCGGTGCGCGTTGATTTTCAGCTCAATGGCAAGCCGGTCTATAGCCATTCTCGTACCGATAATTATCGCCCTTTAGGCAGCAGCAATCAGTTTCGCGACATCACGGTCCCGTCGCTCAAGCACCCAGGTATGGCTATCCATCTGGTGTACCTGGATCCCATGGCCGATTACTTCCGTTCACTGCACGTCACCGCGCCGCTTTCCATCGCCATTGGTTTTATGGTGCTGATTATCTTTTTCTCCGTGCGCTGGATCCGTCGCCAGCTGGCGGGCCAGGAACTTCTGGAGCTTCGCACTGCGCGTATTCTTAATGGCGAACGTGGACCGCAGGTGCGAGGGTCGGTGCACGAGTGGCCAGCAAACACCAGTAGCGCACTGGATATGCTGCTATCCGAACTTCAGTTCGCCAGCGATCAGCGAAGCCGCATGGATACCCTGATTCGTTCCTATGTCGCACAGGATTCAAAAACCGGTCTGAGTAACCGATTATTTTTTGATAATCAGCTGTCGACGCTGCTTGAAGATCAGGAGAAGGTGGGGTCATACGGCATCGTTATGATGATCCGCCTGCCGGATTTCGACCTGCTGCGTGATAACTGGGGGCGCGCGGCGACCGAAGAGCATTACTTTACGCTGATCAACATGCTTTCCACTTTCATTATGCGCTACCCTGGCGCTTTGCTGGCTCGCTACCATCGCAGCGATTTTGCCGTCCTGCTTCCGCATCGCACGTTAAAAGAGGCTGACAGCATTGCCGGCTTGCTATTGAAAGCCATGGACGCCCTGCCGCCGACGCGCATTCTCGATCGTGACGATATGATGCATATCGGGATCTGCGCTTTCCGTAGCGGGCAAACGGCGGCTCAGGTGATGGAACATGCGGAAGCGGCGACGCGCAATGCGGTGCTGCAGGGCAGCAATAGCTGGGCTGTTTATGATGACTCTCTGCCGGAGAAAGGGCGTGGCAACGTGCGCTGGCGTACGCTTATCGAGCAGATGCTCAGCCGCGGCGGGCCGCGACTTTACCAGAAACCTGCGGTGACTCGTGATGGTCGCGTACATCATCGCGAACTTATGTGCCGTCTTTATGATGGTAAGGAAGAGGTGATCGCGGCGGAATATATGCCGATGGTGCTGCAGTTTGGCCTGGCGGAAGAGTATGACCGCCTGCAAATTACTCGACTGCTGCCGTTTTTAGGCTTCTGGCCGGAAGAAAACCTCGCGCTGCAGGTGACGGTTGAGTCCTTAATCCGCCCTCGATTCCAGCGCTGGCTGCGCGATACTTTGATGCAATGCGAAAAATCACACCGTCGACGTATTATTTTTGAACTTGCAGAGGCGGATGTTTGTCAATATATCGGCCGCCTGCAGCCGGTTATGCGGTTGGTTAACGCTTTAGGTATTCGGATTGCCGTGGTTCAGGCTGGTCTGACGCTGGTTGGAACCAGCTGGATCAAGCAGCTCGACGTTGAAGTGATTAAGCTGCATTCGGGGTTATCGCGCAATATAGAAAAACGCAGTGAAAATCAGCTGCTGGTCCAGAGCCTGGTTGAGGCCTGTAAAGGAATGCCGGTTCAGGTTTTCGCTACCGGCGTGCTCAGCCGAAGCGAGTGGCAGGTGCTGTCTCAATGCGGTGTTACCGGTGGACAGGGGGAATTTTTTGCCGCCTCACAGCCACTTGACACAAATGTGAAAAAATATTCGCAAAGATACTCTGTTTGATCTGCCGTTTAGCGTGATTTCACGTAGAATAATGCGCGCCATAGTGATGGGGGTGTGCTTGTCTACCTGCCGGATTGTCGCAATGTAAATGCCAGTGAATGACCTTTGACAGGTTGCAGATTCAAGCGCGGAGCGCTGCTGAAGATTTCTGCGTCGGACGGACTCAGTCAAATTTGTAACAAAGGTAACGAACTGCACTAATTTTCACCGCAGCAGATGATTTTTGCGCCTTGTCGCTGCTGCGCGTGGTTGGTAAAGTAAGCGGATTTTGTTTTCCGCCCCAGCTTTCAGGATTATCCCTTAGTATGTTAAAAAAATTTCGTGGCATGTTTTCCAATGACCTGTCCATTGACCTGGGTACCGCGAATACCCTGATTTATGTAAAAGGACAAGGCATCGTATTGAATGAGCCTTCCGTTGTGGCCATTCGTCAGGATCGTGCCGGATCGCCGAAAAGCGTCGCCGCTGTGGGTCATGAAGCGAAGCAGATGCTTGGGCGTACACCGGGCAACATTGCAGCTATTCGCCCAATGAAAGACGGCGTTATCGCCGACTTCTTCGTTACCGAAAAAATGCTCCAGCACTTTATTAAACAGGTGCACAGCAATAGCTTTATGCGTCCGAGCCCGCGCGTGCTGGTCTGCGTACCGGTCGGCGCGACCCAGGTTGAACGTCGCGCGATTCGCGAATCCGCACAGGGCGCTGGCGCCCGTGAAGTCTTCCTGATTGAAGAGCCGATGGCGGCTGCGATCGGCGCAGGTCTGCCGGTCTCCGAAGCAACGGGTTCGATGGTTGTGGATATCGGCGGCGGTACCACTGAAGTGGCGGTCATCTCGCTGAACGGTGTGGTTTACTCCTCCTCCGTACGTATCGGCGGCGACCGTTTTGACGAAGCCGTCATTAATTATGTCCGTCGTAACTATGGCTCCCTAATCGGCGAAGCGACCGCAGAACGTATTAAACACGAGATCGGTTCCGCTTATCCGGGTGATGAAGTTCGCGAAATCGAAGTTCGCGGGCGTAACCTTGCTGAAGGCGTGCCGCGCGGCTTTACGCTGAACTCTAACGAAATCCTCGAAGCGCTGCAGGAGCCGTTGACCGGCATCGTCAGCGCGGTGATGGTCGCGCTGGAGCAGTGCCCGCCGGAACTGGCTTCCGATATCTCCGAACGCGGAATGGTTCTGACTGGCGGTGGCGCACTGTTGCGCAACCTTGACCGTCTGTTAATGGAAGAGACAGGAATACCTGTCGTAGTTGCAGAAGATCCACTGACCTGCGTCGCTCGTGGCGGCGGTAAGGCACTGGAAATGATCGATATGCACGGCGGCGACTTGTTCAGCGAAGAGTAGTCAGCCTGAGATCCGGGTAGCTGGCTTACGGCTACCCCGATCTTAACTGACACGAGAATACGCATAGCCTATGAAGCCAATTTTTAGCCGTGGCCCGTCGCTACAGATTCGCCTTATTCTGGCGGTTTTGGTGGCGCTTGGCGTGATAATCGCCGACAGCCGCCTGGGTACGTTCAGCCAAATTCGAACGTACATGGATACAGCCGTCAGCCCTTTCTACTTTGTCTCAAATGGTCCAAGGGAATTGCTGGATAGCGTTTCGCAAACGCTGGCCACCCGCGACCAGCTCGAACTGGAAAACCGCGCGCTGCGCCAGGAACTGTTGTTGAAGAACAGCGACCTACTGATGCTGGGCCAGTACAAGCAGGAGAACGCGCGTCTGCGTGAACTGCTGGGCTCTCCGCTGCGTCAGGACGAGCAAAAAATGGTGACTCAGGTCATCTCAACGGTTAATGACCCCTATAGCGATCAGGTCGTTATCGATAAAGGCAGCGTTAACGGCGTTTATGAAGGCCAGCCGGTGATCAGCGATAAAGGCGTTGTTGGTCAGGTGGTCGCGGTGGCGAAACTGACCAGCCGCGTGCTGCTGATTTGCGATGCCACGCATGCGTTACCGATTCAGGTACTGCGTAACGATATTCGCGTGATTGCCGCAGGCAATGGCTGTACCGATGATTTGCAGCTGGAACATCTGCCGGCCAATACCGATATTCGCGTTGGCGATGTTCTGGTGACTTCGGGCCTCGGTGGCCGCTTCCCTGAAGGGTATCCGGTGGGGGTGGTTTCGTCCGTTAAGCTGGATACGCAGCGTGCGTATACGGTGATTCAGGCGCGTCCGACAGCCGGTCTGCAGCGCCTGCGTTACCTGCTGCTGCTATGGGGAGCCGATCGCAACGGCGCGAATCCGATGACGCCGGAAGAGGTTCATCGCGTAGCGAATGAACGCCTGATGCAGATGATGCCGCAGGTTCTGCCTGCTCCGGATGCTATGGGGCCGCAGATGCCGGCTCCGGCAACCGGTATGCCACAGCAGTCTCAGCCAGCGGGGGGGCAATAGTGGCAAGTTATCGTAGCCAGGGACGCTGGGTTATCTGGCTCTCGTTTCTTATCGCACTATTGCTGCAAATAATGCCCTGGCCGGCGGACATTAGCGTTTACCGGCCAAACTGGGTATTGCTTATCCTGTTGTACTGGATCCTCGCGCTACCCCACAGGGTTAACGTCGGTACAGGCTTTGTGATGGGGGCGATCCTCGATCTCATCAGCGGCTCGACGCTTGGCGTTCGCGCACTATCATTAAGTATTGTGGCTTATCTGGTCGCGCTGAAATATCAGCTGTTCCGCAATCTGGCGCTCTGGCAACAGGCGTTGGTAGTAGTCATGTTATCCCTCTCCGTGGATATCATTGTTTTCTGGGCAGAGTTTTTAGTGATCAACGTCTCTTTCCGTCCGGAAGTGTTCTGGAGTAGTGTAGTAAACGGTGTGCTCTGGCCATGGATTTTCCTGCTGATGCGTAAAGTGCGCCAGCAGTTTGCGGTGCAATAAGGTTGATATGACGACTCTGTATCTTGCTTCAGGTTCTCCGCGTCGGCAGGAACTGCTGACTCAGCTTGGCTTCGCTTTTGAGCGCGTGGTTCCCGGTATTGAGGAACTGCGCCGCCCACAGGAGAGCGCACAGCAGTATGTGGTCCGTCTGGCGCGCGAAAAGGCGCAGGCTGGCGTCGTGCTGGCACCGCGCGATCTGCCCGTTTTGGGCGCGGATACCATTGTCATCCTTAACGGTGAAGTGCTGGAAAAACCGCGCGATGCCGGGCACGCCGCCGAGATGCTGCGCATGCTTTCCGGGAAAACTCATCAGGTGATGACCGCCGTGGCGCTGGCCGATAAGCAGCAGATGCTGGATTGCCTGGTGGTCACGGAGGTCACTTTCCGCGTGCTCTCAGTACAGGATGTCGCCGATTATGTCGCCAGCGGCGAACCGTTAGATAAAGCAGGTGCATACGGTATTCAGGGGTTGGGTGGCTGTTTCGTCAGGAAGATAAATGGCAGCTATCACGCCGTCGTTGGCTTACCGCTGGTGGAAACGTATGAGTTGCTAAGTAACTTTAACTCACTGCGTGAAGAAAAGGGATAAAGATGACTGCTGAATTATTAGTTAACGTAACGCCATCAGAAACGCGCGTCGCTTACATTGATGGCGGTATTCTCCAGGAAATTCATATTGAGCGTGAAGCGCGACGCGGAATAGTAGGCAATATCTACAAGGGTCGTGTCAGTCGGGTGCTGCCGGGAATGCAGGCGGCTTTTGTAGATATTGGCCTGGATAAGGCCGCGTTTCTGCACGCTTCTGATATTATGCCGCATACCGAGTGCGTGGCGGGCGAAGAGCAAAAGCAGTTCGCCGTCCGCGATATCTCCGAGCTGGTGCGTCAGGGGCAAGATTTAATGGTGCAGGTGGTTAAAGATCCTCTCGGCACCAAAGGTGCCCGCCTGACCACCGATATCACCATTCCTTCTCGCTATCTGGTCTTTATGCCCGGGGCTTCGCATGTCGGCGTCTCTCAGCGTATTGAAAGCGAAGCGGAACGCGAACGCCTGAAAAAAGTGGTGTCTGAATACTGCGATGAACAGGGCGGATTCATTATCCGTACCGCGGCGGAAGGCGTTCATGAGCAGGAGATGGCCGCAGATGCCGCCTATTTAAAGCGCGTCTGGACAAAAGTGATGGAGCGCAAAAAGCGCCAGCAGACGCGTTATCAAATGTACGGTGAACTGGCGCTGGCGCAGCGCGTGCTGCGTGATTTCGCCGATGCGCATCTTGACCGTATTCGCGTTGACTCCCGTCTGACCTACGAATCGCTGCTGGAGTTTACCGCCGAATATATTCCGGAGATGACCAGCAAGCTGGAGCATTACAGCGGCCGCCAGCCGATTTTCGATCTTTTCGACGTGGAAAACGAAATTCAGCGCGCGCTGGAACGTAAAGTTGAGCTGAAATCAGGCGGTTATCTAATCATTGATCAAACGGAAGCGATGACCACCGTTGATATCAACACCGGCGCATTCGTCGGTCACCGTAATCTTGACGATACTATCTTTAATACCAATATTGAGGCGACCCAGGCGATTGCTCGTCAGCTACGGCTGCGCAATCTTGGTGGGATTATCATCATTGATTTCATTGATATGAACAATGAAGATCACCGTCGCCGGGTGCTGCACTCTCTTGAGCAGGCGCTGAGCAAAGACCGGGTTAAAACCAGCATTAATGGCTTCTCCCAGCTTGGACTAGTAGAGATGACCCGCAAGCGCACTCGTGAAAGCGTGGAGCATGTGCTATGTAATGAGTGTCCTACCTGCCACGGGCGCGGTACGGTGAAAACGGTGGAAACGGTGTGCTATGAAATCATGCGCGAAATCGTGCGCGTGCACCACGCCTACGATTCCGACCGGTTCCTGGTCTATGCTTCTCCTGCGGTAGCGGAAACGCTGAAAGGGGAAGAGTCGCACGCGCTGGCAGAAGTCGAGATCTTTGTCGGTAAGCAGGTCAAAGTACAAATTGAACCGCTCTATAATCAAGAGCAGTTTGATGTCGTAATGATGTAATCATCCGTTTGCTTGCTGATGTCGGGATAAAGAGGCGGGCGAAAGGATGACGCGTAACAGGCTGACAAGGAGAGATGCGTGAGGCGACTGCCCGGGATATTACTGCTCACCGCAGCAACATTGATTGTTGTCGTCGCACTGCTGGTGAGCGGTCTGCGTCTCGTTCTGCCGCAGTTGAACAGCTGGCGTCCGCAGGTGCTGGAAAAAGTCTCCGCGATGGCCGGCGTGCCGGTCGATGCCTCAAACATTGTCGCCAGCTGGCAGACTTTTGGCCCAACGTTGGATGTCCGCGATGTTAAGGCCGGCCTGAATGACGGCGGTGAGCTTTCCGTCAAGCGCGTCACTCTGGCGCTCGACGTCTGGCAAAGCCTGCTGCATATGCGCTGGCAGTTTCGCGATCTGACCTTCTGGCAGCTGCAGATTCATACCAATACTCCTATTCAAACCAATAACGGCGGTGAAGGGCTGAAAACCGACCGTATCAGCGATCTTTTTCTCCGCCAGTTCGACCACTTTATTCTTCGCGATAGCCATCTGAGCTTCCTGACGATCTCGGGCCAGCGGGCAGAGCTCTCCATCCCGCAGCTTACCTGGCTGAACGGTAAAAATCGCCATCGCGCTGAGGGGCAGCTTAGCCTTAGCAGCCTGACCGGCCAGCATGGCGTGATGCAGGTGCGCATGGACCTGCGCGATGAAGACGGCTTGCTCAATAAGGGGCGCGTCTGGCTTCAGGCCGATGATATCGACGTTAAGCCATGGCTTGGTCGCTGGATGCAGGACAACATCGCCCTGCAGAGCGCGCGGTTTAGCCTTGAAGGCTGGATGACCATCGACAAAGGCGACGTCGCCAGCGGGGATGTATGGCTGAAAAAAGGCGGTGCCAGCTGGCAGGGTGATAAAGATAAGCATCATCTCTCGGTTGATAATCTGACGGCGCACATCTATCGCGATAATCAAAGCTGGGGCTTTGACATCCCGGATACGCGCATTTCGATGGATGATAAACCCTGGCCGCGCGGCGCGCTGTCGATGGCGTGGATCCCGGCTCAGGATGTGGGGGGAAAAAATGGTCAACGCAGCGATGAGCTGCGCATTCGCGCCAGCAATCTTAACCTTAGCGGCCTGACCGGGCTGCAGCCGATGGCGGATAAACTGGCACCGTCGCTGGGCGAAATCTGGCGTACGACGCAGCCGGACGGCAAAATCAACCTTCTGGCGCTGGATATTCCGCTACAGATGGCGGAAAAAACGCGTTTCCAGGCGGACTGGAGCGACATGTCCTGGAAGCAGTGGAAGCTGCTGCCCGGCGCGGAGCATTTCTCCGGCAACATTGCCGGCAGCGTGGAAAACGGTACCCTGCATGCCCACATGTCGCAGGCGAAAATGCCCTATGAAACGGTCTTTCGCGCGCCGCTGGAAATCGCCCAGGGCGATGCGACCCTCAGTTGGGTGAAGAATGACAAAGGTTTTATGCTCGATGGTCGCGACATCGACGTACAGGCTACCGGTGTTCGTGCCCGCGGCGGGTTCCGCTATCTGCAGCCGCAGGGCGATGAACCCTGGCTCGGTATTCTGGCCGGTATCAGTACCAACGACGGCGGTCAGGCATGGCGCTACTTCCCGGAAAATCTGATGGGCAAAGCGCTGGTGGATTATCTCAGCGGAGCGATTAAAGGCGGCCAGGCCACTGATGCCACGCTGGCTTATGGCGGCAACCCGCACCTTTTCCCGTATAAGCATAATGAGGGGCAATTCCAGGTCACGGTGCCGCTAAAGAACGCCACCTTTGCCTTTCAGCCTGACTGGCCTGCGCTAACCGGCCTGAATATCGACCTTAACTTTATCAATGACGGACTATGGATGAAGGCCGATAAGGCAATGCTCGGCAAAGTGACCGCCAGCAATCTCGATGCGGTGATCCCCGACTATTCGCGGGAAAAGTTATTAATCGATGCCGATGTTAACGGTCCGGGTAAAGAGGTTGGTCCTTATTTTAACGAGACGCCGCTGAAAGAGACGCTGGGCGCGGCGCTGGATGAGCTTCAGTTGGACGGTAATGTGAGCGCTCGCTTACATCTTGATATCCCCCTGGATGGCGAGATGACCACCGCTAAGGGTGATGTCCGGCTGGACAATAACAGTTTATTTATCAAGCCTATTGATACCACATTGCAGAACCTGAACGGTAAATTCAGCTTTGTAAACGGCGACCTAAAAAGCGAACCGATGAGCGCGACCTGGTTTAATCAGCCGCTGAATATCGATTTCTCGACCACCGAAGGCGCGAAAGCATTCCTGGTAGACGTCGGGATGAACGCCAACTGGCAGCCCGCGCGTACCGGTTTACTGCCGAAAGCCCTGGATGGCACCCTGAGCGGTAGCGTGCCCTGGGACGGTAAAGTCGCGATTGAGCTTCCGTATCGCGGTAACGCTAGCTATAAGGTGGATGTTAACGCTGACCTGAAGAATGTAAGTAGTCACTTACCTTCACCGGTCGATAAACGGGCCGGTGAGCCTCTACCGGTAAACATTAAGGTTGATGGCGGCCTAAGCAGCTTTACTCTGGCCGGCTCCGTGGGGGCGAAAAATCATATCAATAGCCGCTGGCTGCTGGGTCATAAGCTGACTCTGGACCGCGCTATTTTAACCACTGACAGTAAAGCCGTGTCCCCACTCCCCGGGCAGCCTGGCGTGGAGCTGAATATGCCGCCGATGGATGGTGCGCAGTGGCTGGCGCTGTTCCAGGGCGGCGCGGCCAATGACGTCAGCAGCAATATGATTTTCCCCGAGCAGGTCACGCTGCGTACGCCGGTGTTAACGATGGCGGGCCAGAGCTGGAATAACGTCAGCCTTGTTTCCCAACCCGGCGCCGGAGGGACGAAGATTGAAGCCCAGGGGCGTGAAGTTAACGCCACCCTGACAATGCGGAAAAACGCACCGTGGCTGGCAGCCATTCGCTATCTCTACTACAACCCCACTGCAGCGAAAAGCGGCGGGACGGAAAAAAGCAGCGGCCCTCTGGCAGACGCAAAAATGGATTTCCACGGCTGGCCGGACCTTCAGCTTCGCTGCGCCGAGTGCTGGCTGTGGGGGCAAAAATATGGTCGCATCGAAGGCGATTTCACTATCCGCGGAGATACCCTGACGCTGGCGAACGGCCTGGTGGATACCGGTTTTGGCCGCCTGACGACCGATGGCGTGTGGGTGAGCGCGCCGGCGGGCGTACGAACCTCTTTAAAAGGTAAACTGCACGGTAATAAAACCGATGATTTCGTGAACTTCTTCGGCGTATCCACGCCGGTAAAAGGTTCTTCGTTTGATATTGATTATGACCTTCACTGGCGTGCGCCGCCGTGGCAGCCCGACGTTGCCTCGCTTAACGGGATCCTTAAAAGCCGTCTTGGGAAAGGCGAGTTTACCGATCTCAGCACCGGTCATGCCGGCCAGCTACTGCGTTTATTGAGCGTTGACGCGCTGCTGCGCAAGCTGCGTTTCGACTTTAGCGATACCTTCAGCGAAGGTTTCTACTTCGATTCCATTCGCAGTACGGCGTGGATTAAAGACGGCGTTCTCCATACCGACGATACGCTAGTTGATGGCCTGGAAGCGGATATTGCCATGAAAGGGTCGGTGGATCTTGTCCGCCGTCAGCTGAATATGCAGGCCGTGGTCGCGCCGGAAATTTCCGCGACCGTGGGCGTCGCTGCAGCCTTTGCCGTTAACCCGATAATCGGCGCCGCGGTCTTTGCCGCCAGCAAGGTATTGGGGCCGCTGTGGAATAAAGTTTCTATTCTGCGCTATCGCATCACCGGTCCTATCGATCAGCCGCAAATTAACGAAGTTCTGCGCCAGGCGCGAAGTGACAAAAAGCAATGATTTGACGATTGTGCGTAATTACCGCACTCTCAATAGAGAGCCTATTTTATTTCCGCCCGAGAGGCGGCAACAAACGAGTAGCAAAACGATGAGTCTGAACCTGGTAAGTGAACAATTACTGTTGGCAAACGGCCTGAACCATCAGGATCTGTTTACCATTCTTGGCCAACTGGCCGAGCGCCGTCTGGATTACGGCGATCTCTATTTTCAGTCGAGCTATCACGAGTCCTGGGTTCTTGAAGACAGCATCATTAAAGATGGTTCGTACAATATCGACCAGGGCGTCGGCGTCCGTGCGGTGAGCGGGGAAAAAACCGGCTTTGCCTATGCGGACCAGATTAGCCGACTGGCGCTGGAACAGAGCGCGCAGGCGGCGCGTACCATTGTACGCGACCACGGCGATGGTAAAGTTCATACCCTCGGCGGAGTGGAGCACAGCTCGCTCTATACCAGTATCGACCCGCTGCAAAGCATGAGTCGGGAAGAGAAGCTGGATATTCTGCGCCGGGTAGATAAAACCGCCCGCGCGGCCGATAAACGGGTGCAGGAAGTTTCCGCCAGCCTGACCGGCGTCTATGAGTTAATTCTTGTTGCCGCCACTGACGGCACGCTGGCGGCGGACGTGCGCCCGCTGGTTCGTCTTTCCGTCAGCGTGCTGGTGGAAGAGGATGGCAAACGCGAGCGCGGCGCTAGCGGCGGCGGTGGTCGCTTTGGCTATGACTATTTCCTGGCCTCGCAGGATGGCGATGTGCGCGCAGATGTATGGGCGAGAGAAGCCGTGCGTATGGCGCTGGTCAATCTGACCGCCGTCGCAGCGCCTGCCGGAATGCTGCCGGTTGTGCTGGGGGCGGGCTGGCCTGGCGTGCTGCTTCATGAAGCCGTCGGTCACGGACTGGAAGGCGATTTTAACCGTCGCGGGACCTCGGTATTCAGCGGCCATATGGGCGAATTGGTGGCCTCTGAGCTGTGCACCGTGGTGGATGATGGCACCATTGCCAACCGTCGTGGCTCCGTCGCCATTGATGACGAAGGTACTCCGGGCCAGTATAACGTTTTGATTGAAAACGGCATTCTCAAAGGCTATATGCAGGACAAGCTCAACGCCAGGCTGATGGGTGTGGCGCCAACCGGCAACGGTCGTCGCGAATCCTACGCGCACCTGCCTATGCCGCGTATGACCAACACCTACATGCTGGCGGGGAAATCCACGCCGCAGGAGATTATCGAATCGGTCGATTACGGCATCTACGCGCCGAACTTTGGCGGCGGTCAGGTGGATATCACCTCCGGGAAATTTGTCTTCTCCACGTCTGAAGCCTACCTGATTGAAAAAGGCAAAGTGACCAAAGCGGTGAAGGGGGCGACGCTCATCGGCTCAGGTATCGAAGCGATGCAGCAGATTTCGATGGTGGGGAACGATCTGAAGCTGGACAGCGGCGTCGGCGTTTGCGGCAAAGAGGGCCAGAGCGTACCGGTTGGCGTTGGTCAGCCAACGCTCAAAGTGGATAAACTCACCGTCGGCGGCACCGCCTGATATCTCTCAATGCGCTTTCGCTCGCGGCGAAAGCGCACATCACCTCCGCGGGGTCGCGATGAAAGCCGCGCGTCAGCAGCAGATAGTCGAGTTACTCAGTCAGCACCGCACCCTAACCACTGAAGCGTTATCCCAGCTTCTGCAGGTCAGCATCGAGACCGTTCGTCGCGATTTGAGCGAGCTGCAGAAACAGGGGAGTATTCAGCGTAGCCACGGGCAGGCGCGCGTTCTCCTGCGCGATAATCACAGTGGCGAGAAGCCGTTTCATAGCCGCGTGAAAAGCCATTATGCCCATAAATCTGATATTGCCCGTACCGCGCTGGCGTGGATTGATGAAGGCATGACGATCGCGCTGGATGCGAGCTCAACCTGCTGGTTTCTGGCGCGTCAGCTACCGAATATTAACCTGACGGTGTTTACCAATAGCCACCCGGTTTGCGTAGAGCTGGGCCGCCGTGAACGGATCCAGCTGATCAGCGCCGGTGGTCAGCTTCAGCGTCAATATGGCTATTACGTTAACCCTGCGCTGTTATCGCAGGTCAAATCGCTGGAGATCGATCTGTTCATTTTTTCCTGCGAGGGGATCGATAACGACGGCGTTCTCTGGGATTCCAGCGCCAATAATGCCGCTTACAAATCGCTGCTCCTGAAACGGGCGGCACAGTCGCTATTGTTAATCGACAAAAGCAAATTTCATCGCTCCGGCGAGGTGAACATCGGCAATCTCCGCGACGTGACGCAGATTATTTCCGATGCCGGGCCTGATAATGCGTTATTACCCTTTTTCGCAGGCTCTGGACGCTAGCGGGCTATTCCCCGACCGTGCATACCCTGGTAAATATTTGCCACCCCGACGAAATACTCGGTCAGGTAATTAATGCATACCTGTACCTTCAGCGGCAGCTTATCTTTCTCGGTATACAGCGCGTATACCGGTCGCGGATCGGACTGGTAGCTCGGCAGCAGGATCTCCAGTTCGCCGCGGTTGATCTCTTCGATCGCCCACATCAGCGGAACGTAAGCTACGCCGACGCCTGCCGTCAGCCAGCGCACCAGCGTCATCGGATCGTTAGTGACGAATCTGCCCTGAGGGATCAGCTTGGTTGAAATGCCTTCCGGAGCGATGATTTCAAATTCGTTATCCGGCCGGACGCTGTATTCCAGCCAGGAGTGGCTGGCGAGATCCGCCGGCTTTTCCGGACATCCGGCGTGCTGGAGATAGCTTTTCGCCGCACAGAGCACCATTGGCATAGAGCCCAGACGGCGAGAAAAGAGGCTGGAGTCCTGCAGCGCTCCCACGCGAATCACCACGTCCAGACCGTCCGCGATCAGGTCCGGCGCCGGGATGCCGGTGACCAGGTTTATGGAGAGCCCCGGGTGCTCTTTGAGCATATCGGCGGTTATGCGAGCCAGGACATTCTGTGCCATAGTTGAAGAACAGCCGATGCGCAGCGTACCGATGGGCGTATTGTTAAACGCGTATAGCTGTTCATGGACATCCTGGACTTCGAACAGCATCCGCCGACAGCCTTGATAATATATTTTTCCCGCTTCTGTTAAGCCCAGGCTGCGCGTACTGCGGTTGAGTAGCTTAACCTGTAGCTCATCTTCCAGTTTGGCTACCGTCTGGCTGATGGAAGAAACGCTCATCTGGAGCTGGCGGGCCGCGGCGGTAAATGAACCTAATTCCACCACTCTGGCAAAAACGGACATGCGTTTTAATCGTTCCATTATTCACTCTGGCTTAAAAGTGATTTAGATCACACATTATAGATAAGACCGCAATTGTTACGTTACTATATAGTTAGCTTAATAATAAACGCATCGCGCATATCACCTGTACGCTTCTTATCAAGGTCATCATGAGTCTGTTTCCTGTCATTGTGATTTTCGGCTTGTCGTTTCCGCCGATCTTCTTTGAGTTGCTGTTGTCGCTCGCCATCTTCTGGCTGGTGCATCGCCTGCTGGTTCCGACCGGCATCTATGATTTTGTCTGGCATCCGGCACTGTTTAATACCGCGCTCTATTGCTGCCTGTTTTATCTGATATCGCGTTTGTTCGTTTGAGGTAGATGTGAAAACACTAACAAGAAATATCCTCCGTACCGCAATCACTGTGATACTGGTTATCCTGGCATTTTTGGCGATTTTTCGCGCATGGGTGTATTACACCGCCTCGCCCTGGACGCGCGATGCGCGCTTTAGTGCGGATATTGTGGCCATCGCTCCCGATGTTTCCGGCCTGATTTCGCAGGTGAATATCAAGGATAACCAACTGGTTAAGAAAGACCAGGTTTTGTTCGTCATTGATCAGCCGCGTTACCAGAAAGCCTTAGCTGAGGCTGAAGCCGATGTCTCCTATTACCAGACTCTGGCGCAGGAGAAGCGCGTTGAAGCCGGCCGTCGTAACCGCCTTGGCGTCCAGGCCATGTCCCGGGAGGAGATTGACCAGGCGAATAACGTTCTGCAAACCGTTGAGCATCAGTTGGCAAAAGCGATCGCGAGTCGCGATCTGGCGAAGCTTGATCTTGAACGCACGGTCATTCGCGCTCCGGCTGATGGCTGGGTGACGAACCTGAACGTCTACAGCGGCGAGTTTATCACCCGCGGTTCTACCGCGGTTGCGCTGGTCAAGCAGAATACCTTCTATGTGATGGCCTACCTGGAAGAGACCAAGCTTGAGGGCGTGCGTCCTGGCTTCCGCGCCGAAATTACCCCGCTGGGAAGCGTGCAAACCCTTAAAGGCACCGTCGACAGCATTGCTGCTGGGGTGACCAATGCCAGCAGCAGTAGCGATACGAAAGGGCTGGCCTCTATTGACTCTAATCTTGAATGGGTACGCCTGGCACAGCGGGTGCCGGTACGTATTCACCTTGACCAGCAGCAAGGTAATCTCTGGCCGGCCGGGACGACGGCGACGGTGGTGATTACTGGTAAAGACGACCGCGATTCCAGCCGGACAAGTTTCTTCCAGAAACTGGCGATGCGCCTGCGTGAGTTCGGTTAATCGCCATGGGGATTTTCACCATCGAACCCCGGCATCTCCGCTTTGCCATTAAATTAGCCTGTGCGGTGGTGCTGGCGTTATTCGTCGGTTTTCACTTTCAGCTGGAAACACCGCGCTGGGCGGTGCTTACCGCGGCCATCGTGGCCGCCGGCCCGGCGTTTGCCGCCGGCGGAGAGCCTTACTCCGGGGCTATCCGCTATCGCGGGATGCTGCGTATTGTCGGTACCTTTATCGGCTGTATCGCCGCGCTGGCGATTATCATCCTGATGATCCGCGCCCCGCTGCTGATGGTGCTGGTCTGCTGCCTGTGGGCAGGGTTCTGTACCTGGATCTCCTCTCTGGTGCGGGTTGAGAACTCCTATGCCTGGGGCCTGGCGGGCTATACCGCGCTTATCATTATTATCACTATCCACGAAGAGCCGATGCTGGCGCCGCAGTTCGCCGTCGAACGGTGCAGTGAAATTGTTGTTGGTATCGTCAGCGCTATCGTGGCCGACCTGCTATTTTCGCCGCGGTCGATTAAAAAAGAGATCGACCTTGAGCTGGATAACCTGCTGATCGATCAATACCGCCTGATGCAGCTTTGCGTGGCGTATGCCGATAAAGACGAAGTCGATAAGGCCTGGAGCGCGCTGGTTCGCCGCACCAACGGGCTGGAAGGGATGCGCGGAAACTTAATTATGGAGTCCTCGCGCTGGGCAAAAGTGAACCAGCGGCTGAAGGCGATCAATACCCTCTCTTTGACCTTAATTACCCAGGCCTGTGAAACCTATTTGATTCAGAATGCCCGGCCTGAGATGGTCACCGATGACTACCGCGAGCTGTTCGCTGAACCGGTTGAGACCGTGCAGGACGTGCACCGCCAGTTAAAGCGGATGCGCCGCTTTTTAACCTGGAAGGGAGAGCACAATACGCCGGTGACGATCTACAGCTGGGTCGGGGCCGCGACGCGCTATCTACTTTTGAAGCGGGGCGTGGTTGGCAATACCAAAATCAGCCGTATTGAAGCGGAAGTGCTGCAAGGTGAAGTGGTGGTGAAGGCGGAATCCGCCGAGCGACATCATGCGATGGTCAACTTCTGGCGTACGTCGATCTCCTGCATCCTCGGTACGCTGTTCTGGCTGTGGACCGGCTGGACTTCAGGTAGCGGGGCGATGGTGATGATCGCAGTTGTCACTGCCTTAGCGATGCGTTTGCCTAATCCGCGAATGGTGGCTATCGATTTCCTCTACGGCACGTTGGCGGCATTACCGTTGGGGGCGCTGTTTTTCCTCGTGATTATGCCCGCGACTCAGCAAAGTATGCTGCTGCTGTGTATCAGCCTGGCGGTGATGGCATTTTTTATCGGTATCGAGGTGCAAAAGCGGCGGTTGGGTTCGCTGGGGGCGCTGGCCAGCACCATTAATATTCTGGTGCTGGATAATCCGATGAAGTTTCAATTCAACCAATTTCTGGATAGCGCCTTAGGCCAGATCGTGGGGTGTTTCCTCGCGCTGATGGTGATTTTACTGGTTCGCGATAACTCTCAGGCTCGCACCGGTCGCGTGTTGCTCAACCAGTTTGTCTCGGCGGCGGTATCATCGCTGACCACCAATACGGCGCGACGAAAGGAAAACCATTTGCCGGCCCTGTATCGCCAGCTCTTTTTGTTGCTGAATAAATTTCCCGGCGATATCGCCCGCTTTCGTCTGGCGCTGACCCTGATTATTGCGCATCAGCGCCTGCGCGACGCGCCAGTACCGATAAATGACGACCTGTCGGTATTCCACCGGCAGTTGCGTCGTACGGCGGATCGCGTCATTTCCGCCAGTAGCGATGATAAGCGCCGCTACTATTTTGCCCGCCTGCTTAATGAGCTGGATATTTACCAGCAAAAATTACAGCTCTGGGAAGCCTCTCCGCAGGTGACCGAGCCGGTGCGAAGGCTGGTGGAGATGCTGCATAAGTACCAGCATGTATTAACCAATAGCTAGCCGCCAGAACCGACGCCTGAAGCGTCGGTTTTTTTATCGCTATACTTAATTGTCTGAGTATGAATTCTACCGTCAGAGTGGAACTACACGCCGGGATGACCGGGCTATGAAAAGTTGCAGGTGTGGACAGGATGCGGGCAATGACTACCTATACCTTTGATTTTGATGAAATAGCTGAACAGCAGGATTTTTATCGTGAGTTTTCACGTACCTTTGGCTTAACGCGTGAGAAAGTGAACAACCTGGATTCGCTGTGGGAAGCGGTGACCGCAGGGCTGCTGCCCCTGCCGCTAGAGATTGAGTTTATTCATTTAAGCGATAATCAGCGACGGCGCTTTGGCGCGATAATATTGCTATTTGATGAAGCGGAAGAAGAGCTGGAAGGGGAGCTTCGTTTTAATGTGCGGCAGTCGTAAAAAAGCCCCCGACAGAGCGGGGGCAAGTCGTCGGATAAGACGACGAGGGTTTATTTGTACAGCTCAGCCGTAGCGTGCCAGCTATCGCCGGTACGGGCTTCAATAATTCGGTAGCTGCTGGCGCCTTCTTTTTCAGCTTTAGCCGCCAGTTCCTGGCGCATATCCATCGGCGCGCTGCCTACCTGAGAAACGGAAACGGTGCCCATGGACTGCAGATTTTGCGCCTGTTCAGCATTCACTTGATTGACGGCAGCGTTTGCGCCGAAAGAGAGAACGGAAGCCAGACCCAGGGATGCGATGATAATTGCGCTTTTCATAATCTTTTCTCCAACCTTAATATTTGCAGCGGCGGGAGGCTTAATAAACCTGGGGCCGCTGGAGAGATTCTGTTTCAGTTAATGACCGACAATCGTTAAATCTTATTTATAAAGCTCAGCCGTTGCGTGCCAGTGGTCACCGGTACGTGCTTCAATAATGCGGTATGAAGAAGCACCTTCTTCTTGTGCTTTCTTGTTCAGCATTTCGTGCATATCCATCGGGGAAGAACTTACCGCGCCGACGGAAACGGTGCCGATTGCCTGACGGCCTTGAGCCTGTTCGCTGTTGATAGAGTCAGCGGCGAAGGCGCCGAAAGACAGAACGGAAAGGATGCTTAATGCTGCTACAGTGGTTTTGATTTTCATGATGTTCACCTCGTCGAATCTTTTTGTTGGGGGTCTTTGTTTCGTGACCCTCATCACAAAATCAAGTATACACTAATCACTGAAAATATTAATACCTTGCTAATTGTTTTTCATGTAAATAATTACAAAGAAATGTCTTTTTTATAACGTATAAGAATTAGAAATGTCACAATCTTGCCAGGTTAGGCGATTATGATTAATAAAATCATGAGGTTATATGAATTTGATCTTTTGTGCGCTTAAGTGGGTTTCATCACGTAAATGAATGTATAGAAACGGAAAAACACACAAAATGTTAAAGAAATGATAATTTTTTGAAGGGATACCCTCTGGCGTTAACCAGAGGGGAGGGGATCAGAGTTCCTGCTCAAACAGAACGAGAATGGCGTCATGCAGCTCTTTAACGGTAAAACCCCTGGCCGGGGTGGTAAAGATAGTGTCATCACCGGCAATGCTGCCGAGAATACCTTCAGCTTTGCCCAGGGAGTCCAGAAGCCGGGCGATCAGCTGCGCTGCGCCTGGGCTGGTATGAATAACCACGACCGAATCGTTATAGTCGATATCCAGCACCAGGTTTTTTAGCGGGCTGGAGGTCGTCGGGACGCCAAGCTCGGCGGGCAGGCAGTAAACCATTTCCATTTTGGCGTTACGCGTGCGTACGGCGCCAAACTTAGTGAGCATACGTGAGACTTTCGATTGGTTGATATTATCGAAGCCTTCCTCTTGCAGAGCCTGTACGATTTCACCTTGAGAGCTGAATTTTTCTTCTTTAAGCAGCGCTTTAAACGCCTTAACCAGTTCTTCTTGTTTTGCCGAACTACGCATAAGTCACCCAATTATGGTGGTAAAAACAACATCATTATGCATAAACATGCATTTTTATGCAAATAATCCGCAGGGGAGAAGCGTAAATAATGTTATGAAGGGCGCATATTTTAGCAAAAAACCCTAATAAGGAACATGCTTTCGTCACGGCGCGCAAATTGCTACAAAAGTAAATGAAATGTTATTAAATGATGTTGTTCTGCTCAATGCGCTGGGTGTATTGTAACCAATAGTCGATCCGGTACTACGCTTTGCTGGATGGTCAGTCTCAGGGAGGAAAATGCGAAGCTGCTGCATCGCTGCGCACGACCACGCATTCTTCAGCCATAATTATTGTAATTGTTCATCTTGTGAATTAAGGTCCAGGCGACGGAGTAACGAAAGACTATTTTAACCATAATAAGGAGTTTAGGATGAAAGTTGCAGTCCTCGGCGCCGCTGGTGGAATCGGCCAGGCGCTTGCCCTACTACTTAAGACCCAACTGCCTTCAGGTTCAGAACTCTCGTTGTACGACATCGCTCCGGTAACTCCGGGCGTGGCGGTTGATCTTAGCCATATCCCTACCGATGTAAAAATCAAAGGTTTTTCCGGCGAAGACGCCACCCCTGCGCTGGAAGGTGCTGATGTGGTGCTGATATCCGCGGGCGTAGCGCGTAAGCCCGGAATGGATCGCTCCGATTTATTCAACGTTAATGCCGGTATTGTGAAAAATCTGGTACAGCAAATCGCCAAAACCTGCCCGCAGGCCTGCGTCGGGGTTATCACCAACCCGGTGAACACCACCGTGGCGATTGCCGCAGAAGTGCTGAAAAAAGCCGGTGTTTACGATAAGAACAAGCTGTTTGGCGTCACGACGCTGGATATTATCCGCTCGAATACCTTTGTCGCTGAACTAAAAGGCAAATCTTCGTCAGACGTTGAGGTTCCGGTTATTGGCGGCCACTCCGGTGTGACTATTCTTCCTTTATTGTCACAAATTCCGGGCGTCAGCTTCAGCGATCAGGAAGTGGCGGATTTGACTAAACGTATTCAAAACGCTGGTACTGAAGTTGTTGAAGCAAAAGCCGGTGGTGGCTCAGCAACGCTATCAATGGGGCAGGCCGCCGCGCGATTCGGTCTCTCTTTAGTTCGTGCCATGCAGGGAGAGAAAGGCGTGGTGGAATGCGCCTATGTTGAAGGCGATGGCCAATATGCCCGCTTCTTCTCTCAGCCGTTGCTGTTAGGTAAAAATGGCGTAGAGCAGCGTCAGTCTATCGGTAAACTGAGCGCGTTTGAGCAGCAGGCGCTGGAGGGGATGCTGGATACGTTGAAGAAAGATATCGCCCTTGGCGAAGACTTTGTGAATAAATAACGCTTCATTAAAAGAGAAGCCGGAGCCTGGGTTCCGGCTTTTTTATGCCTTTCTCCCGCCCCTGAATGACTCAACCTGCTGGTAAATCTGCTAAACTCCCCGCGTCTTGAGCGGCAACAAACGAGGACGTCGTGAAAAAAATTGAAAGAAAGCAGACCAGGGACCAAATTACTCAAATGATCCGTTACGAGATCCTTTCCGGCAGTATGAAGTCGGGGGATGAGCTCGCGCAGGAGAGTATTGCGGAACAGCTGGGGCTTTCTCGTATGCCGGTTCGTGAAGCGTTACAGGCCCTGGAGCAGGAAGGGTTTCTGGTGCGCTTGCCAAACCGCCATATGCAGGTCTCTCGGCTGGAGCCTGACCACGTCAGCCATATTTTCCAGGCCATTGCGGCGATGGCAACGGCGCTTTTTTCACTGGTGCCCGCGTCGGCAGGCGAGTCGCTGGCTACGAGAGCACGAGAGTTGGGGCTTCCTGGTGAAAGGACTCGGGAGCTGGCGTTTCATCAGGCGCTTATTTCTTATATTGATAACCGCTATCTGGAAAAAATTTATCAGCAGTTTTTAGATGGTTATATCGGCTATGTCATTCTGTATCTGAAAGAGGATAATCAGGAGTCGGCGCAAATACTCAGTTCTCTGATGGATGCTATCCATCAAGGCGATCGCGCCGAGATCGCGCAGGAAACGCAGCGTTATTTCCTCTCTCTGGCAGAAATAATGCGTCAACACATGAAGGATTGGGAAAGTGCAGAAGCCTCGATTAGGGAAAATTAAGCTTCTTTCAGCGAAAGAGCAGGTCGCGGCAGTCTTACGTAAAGCGATACTGTCGCGAGATTTAGTTGAAGGGCAAGAAATAACCCTTGAAGGGATCGCCAGTATGGTTGGCGTATCCAGTATGCCCGTGCGTGAAGCATTTCAGATACTGGCTGCGGATGGGCTGATTAAAGTCCGCCCCAATAAAGGGGCGGTTGTGCTGGGGATTAACGAACAAACGATTCGCGAGCATTACGAGATTCGCGCGCTGCTGGAGAGTGAAGCGGTCGCTAAAGCTTCTCGCCCTGGGACGGACATTTCGCGCATTGCCGAAGTTCATTACGCTGCGGAAAAAGCGTTGGCGGAAAATAACTCAGCTGAATATTCTGACCTCAATCAGGCTTTTCATATGGAGATATGGAACGCGGCCGGAAACGGCAAAATGAAGCTGCTGCTCAGCAATATGTGGAACGGGCTCTCGATGGGGCATAAGGTCACCGAGGAAGAGTACGCGATCATTTCCATACGCGAGCATAAAGGGATTTTACTGGCCCTGGAGCAGCATAATGAAGCGTTGGCCCGTCAGCTAATGCGCGAGCATATCATCCGTTCGATGGAGAATATGCTGACGCGCTATGTCGGCGAGCCCTCGGCCTGACCTAATCGCCTGTACGATCGTTGCAGGCGTCTTATCTATTCATTCCATAAATTAATTTCGCTAAGGTACTGCTTTTGCGGGATTTTGATAAAGATCGCAATCCTGACTCTTTCGTGAAAAACGCATTGACTTAGTCTTTGTATGGGAATAGTTTCCCTCTCGTCAATATTGGATACAATATCATATATCATTGATGGGATAATTATAAATATGGAACCGATTACCATTACTCTATGTTTGCTGGTGTTTGCTATCGCCATGTTTGTGTGGGAAAAAATACCGCTCGCGGTCACGTCTATGGTGGTTTGCGTCGCGCTGGTTCTCACCGGCGTGCTCAATCTCAAGCAGGCTTTCGCCGGCTTTATCGACACCAACGTTATTCTCTTCGTCGCCATGTTTATCGTCGGCGGGGCGCTATTTGAAACCGGGATGGCGAATAAGGTGGGGGGCGTGATTACTCGCTTCGCGAAAACGGAAAAGCAGCTGATTTTTACCATTATGGTCGTGGTTGGCGTGATGTCCGGTTTCCTCTCCAATACCGGTACCGCAGCCGTCCTGATCCCGGTCGTTATCGGTGTGGCGGCAAAATCAGGCTTTGCTCGTTCCCGACTGCTGATGCCGCTGGTTTTCGCTGCCGCGCTCGGCGGTAACCTGTCGTTGATTGGCGCGCCGGGCAACCTGATTGCGCAGTCAGCTTTGCAGAATATTGGCAGCGGTTTTGGCTTTTTTGAATATGCCAAACTCGGTTTACCGATGCTGGTTTGCGGCGTTATTTACTTCTTGACCATCGGCTATAAATTCCTGCCCAACCACCCGAACCGTGGGGAAGTTGGCAGCGTCGGCGAACAGCGCGATTACAGTCACGTTCCGCGTTGGAAGCAAATCCTCTCTTTCGTTGTTCTGATCGCCACGATCCTCGGCATGATTTTCGAAAAGCAGACCGGTGTGAGTCTTGCGGTAGCGGGCTGTATCGGCGCGCTGGTGCTGGTGGTTACCGGCGTGCTTACAGAAAAGCAGGCCTATAAAGCCATTGATTCTCAGACTATTTTTATCTTCGGCGGCACGCTGGCGCTGGCGAAAGCGCTGGAAATGACCGGGGCGGGAAAACTGGTGGCGGATCACGTGATTGGCCTGCTGGGACAAAACTCTTCGCCGTTTATGCTGCTGGTGGTGGTCTTTGCGCTGTCCATCATTATGACTAACTTCATGTCCAACACCGCGACCGTCGCGTTGTTAGTACCGGTGAGCCTGTCGATTGCGGCGGGCATGGGCGCCGATCCTCGTGCGGTGCTAATGGCGACGGTTATTGGCAGTTCTTGCGCCTACGCCACGCCAATCGGCATGCCTGCCAACATGATGGTGCTGTCGGCAGGCGGCTATAAGTTTGTTGACTACGCCAAATCCGGCATCCCACTGATTATCGTTTCCACCATTGTCAGCCTGATTCTGCTGCCAATCCTTTTCCCTTTTCATCCGTAATGAACGGAAGCTGTCCTGACTAAGGAGCCTGTATGAGCAAAAGTGAACAGATATCCCATATGACCAATATTATGGCCAAATTTGTGGGGTACACCGGCAAAGTCTTGCCTGATGATGTCACCGTAAAACTGGAAGAGTTGCATAAGAAAGAGACCAGTAAACTGGCCGACGTCATCTTTACGACCATGATTGAGAACCAGCGTCTGGCAAAAGAGCTGGATCGCCCTTCATGCCAGGATACCGGCGTGATTCAGTTTCTGGTGGAGTGCGGGGCTAACTTCCCGCTGATCGGTGAACTGGAAGCGCTGCTGCGTGAAGCGGTGATCAAAGCGACCGTGGATTCCCCGCTGCGCCACAACAGCGTTGAGACTTTTGATGAATACAACACCGGTAAAAACGTGGGTAAAGGTACGCCGACGGTATTCTGGGAGATCGTTCCCAATTCCGATCGGTGCAGCATTTATACCTATATGGCGGGCGGCGGCTGTTCCCTGCCGGGGAAAGCGATGGTGCTGATGCCGGGCGCGGGTTATGAAGGCGTTACCCGCTTTGTTCTCGACGTGATGACCAGCTACGGTTTAAACGCGTGTCCACCGCTGCTGGTAGGCGTGGGCGTGGCGACTTCCGTTGAAACGGCGGCGCTACTGTCGAAAAAAGCGCTGATGCGCCCTATAGGCTCGCACAATGAGAATGAACGTGCGGCGTCGTTGGAAAAAATGCTGGAAGACGGCATTAACAAAATTGGCCTTGGGCCTCAGGGGATGTCCGGTAATACCTCCGTCATGGGTGTGAATATTGAAAACACCGCGCGCCATCCCTCCACCATCGGGGTGGCGGTGAACGTCGGCTGCTGGTCGCACCGAAAAGGACATATCGTTTTTGATAAAGACTTGAACTACACCATTACGTCTCACAGCGGAGTGAATTTCTGATGACTAAAAAAATCCTTACGACGCCGATTAAAAATGAAGATTTAGCCGATATTAAAGCGGGCGATATTATTTATCTCAACGGTCATATTGTGACCTGTCGCGATGTGGCGCACCGTCGTTTAATTGAAGGTGGGCGCGAATTACCCGTTGATGTTAGCGGTGGCGCTATTTTACACGCCGGACCGATTGTCCGTCCGATTAAAGGTGAGGACGATAAGTTTGAAATGGTTTCCGTTGGGCCGACCACTAGCATGCGCATGGAAAAATTCGAAAAAGAATTTATTGCAAAGACCGGCGTGAAATTAATTGTTGGGAAAGGCGGCATGGGGAAAGGTACCGAGGAGGGATGCGCGGAGCATAAAGCGCTGCACTGCGTATTCCCGGCCGGTTGCGCGGTAGTGGCTGCGGTGTGCGTGGAAGAGATCGAAGATGCGCAGTGGCGCGATCTGGGAATGCCGGAAACGCTATGGGTATGTCGGGTAAAAGAGTTTGGTCCGCTGATTGTCTCTATTGATACCCATGGAAATAACCTGTTCGAACAGAACAAGATTATTTTTAACCAGCGTAAAGAGCTCGTCGCTGATGAAATATGCCAGAACGTAAGCTTTATCAAATAATCTGGGTTATATAAATTGCACGATAATGATGGCGATACGTTTATTGCGATAATAAACAAGGACTCTGGCCGGGGCGGTTCAGGGAACTCCATCCTTATTATTTTCGTTATATACCCAATGGATTTCGAGTTGCTTTGAGGCGGCAAGAGAGAGAATCCCCAGGAGCTTACTCAAGTAAGTGGCTGGGGTGAACGAACGTAGCCAACAAAGAAGCAACTTGAAAGACGATGGATATAAATAACATCATTATCGTGCCTCCTGCCTGAAGGCTATTTTATGACTAATGCAGCACTGTTACTGGGTGAAGGCTTCACCCTGATGTGCCTCGGCATGGGCTTTGTGCTGGCGTTTCTGTTCCTGCTGATTTTCGCCATCCGCAGCATGTCCGCCGCCGTCAACCGCTTCTTCCCGGAACCGGCTCCCGCGCCGAAGGCCACACCTGCCGCCGCGCCCGCTGACGACTTCGCCCGCTTAAAGCCGGTAATTGTCGCCGCTATTCACCACCATCGCCGCCTTAACCCTTAATTCACGGAGGAATCCATGACCGTTGCCATTACCGATGTCGTCCTGCGCGACGCCCACCAGTCCCTTTTTGCCACCCGCCTGCGCCTCGACGATATGCTCCCCGTCGCCGCGCGGCTCGACGACGTGGGCTACGGCTCCCTCGAATGCTGGGGCGGCGCCACCTTCGACGCCTGCATCCGCTTCCTCGGCGAAGACCCCTGGGTCCGCCTGCGCGAACTGAAAAAGGCCATGCCGAAGACCCCGCTGCAGATGCTGCTCCGCGGCCAGAATCTGCTCGGCTACCGCCACTACGCCGATGACGTGGTGCAGCGCTTCGTTGAGCGCGCCGTCAAAAACGGCATGGACGTGTTCCGCGTCTTCGACGCCATGAACGACCCGCGCAATATGCAGGCCGCCCTGCAGGCGGTGCGCAGCCACGGCGCGCACGCCCAGGGCACGCTCTCCTACACCACCAGTCCGGCTCACACCCTGCAGACCTGGCTCGACCTGACCGAACAGCTGCTGGAAACCGGCGTCGATTCCATTGCGATTAAAGACATGTCGGGCATTCTCACCCCGATGGCCGCCTTTGAGCTGGTGAGTGAAATCAAAAAACGTTATGACGTGAAGCTGCACCTGCACTGTCATGCCACCACCGGGATGGCGGAGATGGCCCTGCTGAAGGCCATCGAGGCCGGCGTCGACGGCGTCGATACCGCCATCTCGTCCATGAGCGCCACCTACGGCCACCCGGCCACCGAGGCGCTGGTGGCGACGCTGGCCGGAACGGAACATGACACCGGGCTGGATATCCTGAAGCTGGAGAGCATCGCCGCGTACTTCCGCGAAGTGCGCAGAAAATACCACGCCTTCGAAGGCCAGCTGAAGGGCACCGACAGCCGTATCCTCGTGGCCCAGGTGCCGGGCGGCATGCTCACCAACCTCGAAGGCCAGCTGAAGCAGCAGAACGCCGCCCACCGTCTGGATGAGGTGCTGGCGGAAATCCCCCGCGTGCGCGAAGACCTCGGCTTTATCCCGCTGGTCACCCCCACCTCGCAGATTGTCGGCACCCAGGCGGTGCTTAACGTCCTCACCGGGGAGCGCTACAAAACCATTGCGAAGGAGACCGCCGGCATTCTGAAGGGCGAGTACGGCCACACCCCGGTGCCGGTCAACGCGGCATTACAGGCCCGCGTGCTGGACGGCGCCGAAGCCATCACCTGCCGCCCGGCGGACCTGCTGAAGCCGGAGCTGGCGGAGCTGGAAGCCGACGTGAAGCGCCAGGCGCAGGAGAAGGGCATCACGCTTGCGGAGAACGCCATCGACGACGTGCTCACCGTGGCGCTGTTCCCGCAGGTCGGCCTGAAGTTCCTTGAGAACCGCCATAACCCGGCGGCCTTTGAGCCGCTGCCACAGGCGGAAGAGGCAAAACCTGCCGCCGCTCCGGTGAAAGCCGCCGCTTCCGGCGTCTACACCGTGGAAGTGGAAGGGAAAGCCTTTGTGGTGAAGGTCAGCGACGGCGGCGATATCAGCCCGCTGACAGCGGCCGCTCCGGCGGCGCCTTCCGCCCCGGCTCAGGCTGCCGCCCCGGCAGGCGCCGGTACGCCGGTGACCGCGCCGCTGGCGGGCACTATCTGGAAGGTGCTGGCCACCGAGGGCCAGAGCGTGGCCGAGGGCGACGTACTGCTGATTCTGGAGGCCATGAAGATGGAAACCGAAATCCGCGCCGCGCAGGCCGGGACCGTGCGCGGTATCGCGGTGAAATCCGGGGACGCGGTCGCGGTGGGCGACACCCTGCTGGCCCTGGCGTAAGGAAGAGGAACGGAAATGGAAAGTCTGAACGCCCTGATTCAGGGCATGGGGCTGATGCACCTCGGCGGCGGCCAGGCCGTCATGCTGCTGGTGAGCCTGCTGCTGCTGTGGCTGGCCATCGCGAAGAAGTTCGAGCCGCTGCTGCTGCTGCCGATTGGCTTCGGCGGGCTGCTGTCGAATATTCCCGAGGCCGGGCTGGCGCTGACCGCCCTGGAGAGCCTGCTGGCCCATCACGACGCCGGGCAGCTGGCGGTGATTGCGGCGAAGCTTAACTGTACGCCGGACGTTCATGCCATCAAGGAGGCACTGGCCCTGGCGCTGCCGTCGGTGCAGGGGCAGATGGAAGACCTCGCCGTGGATATGGGCTACTCCGCCGGGGTGCTGGCGATTTTTTATAAGGTCGCCATCGGCTCGGGCATCGCCCCGCTGGTGATATTTATGGGCGTCGGGGCGATGACCGACTTCGGCCCGCTGCTGGCCAACCCGAGGACCCTGCTGCTGGGGGCGGCGGCACAGTTCGGCATCTTCGCCACGGTGCTCGGGGCGCTGACGCTGAACTACTTCGGGATTATCAGCTTCACCCTGCCGCAGGCGGCGGCCATCGGCATCATCGGCGGCGCGGACGGGCCGACGGCGATTTACCTCTCCGGGAAACTGGCGCCGGAGCTGCTGGGCGCCATCGCGGTGGCGGCGTACTCGTATATGGCGCTGGTGCCGTTAATCCAGCCGCCGATTATGAAGGCGCTGACCAGCGAGAAGGAGCGGAAAATCCGCATGGTGCAGCTGCGCACAGTGAGTAAGCGGGAGAAGATTCTGTTCCCGGCGGTACTGCTGCTGCTGGTGGCGCTGCTGCTGCCGGACGCGGCGCCGCTGCTGGGGATGTTCTGCTTCGGCAACCTGATGCGCGAGAGCGGGGTGGTGGAGCGCCTGAGCGACACGGTGCAGAACGGGCTGATAAATATCGTGACGATATTCCTCGGGTTATCGGTAGGGGCGAAGCTGGTGGCGGACAAGTTCCTGCAGCCGCAGACGCTGGGGATACTGGTGCTGGGGGTGATTGCGTTCTGCGTGGGGACGGCGGCGGGCGTGCTGATGGCGAAGCTGCTGAACCTGTGCAGTAAGCACAAAATCAACCCGCTGATTGGCTCGGCGGGCGTGTCGGCGGTACCGATGGCGGCGCGGGTGTCGAACAAAGTGGGGCTGGAGTCGGATGCGCAGAACTTCCTGCTGATGCACGCGATGGGCCCGAACGTGGCGGGAGTGATTGGCTCGGCGATTGCCGCCGGGGTGATGCTCAAGTACGTGCTGGCGATGTAGTTCTGTGCTCTTCCCGGAGGCGGCGCGTTGCGCCTGCCCGGGCTACGGGATCGCAGATGACTGTAAACCCGTAGCCCGGGTAAGGCGTTAGCCGCGACCCGGGGATTTTCTGTAAGGAGACTTTGATGAATGAAACCATAGCATTACGTCCTGGCTGCAGGGCGTCGACATCAACAAAGGACGTGGTCGTGGATGACATGCTGGCGTCGCTCAATGAGCTCGAACAGCTGCAACCGGCGCTGAATTTGCTGGCACACCCCTCAATCGCTCAGGGTAGCCATGATTTCTTTGTCCAGTGTTATGATGCTGGCGTACGGCATGCGCAGGCCCGGGCTTTTGAAACGGTGCCGACGCTGCCTGGTTCGCTGTCACATGAGCGGCAAAGATACGCGCTGCTGTGTGCGGCGGCCGGTCGCCTGGATGCTCTGGGGCAGGCGCTGACGCACAATCGTCTGTGCGATTTGGCCGGTCAGTTTTGTGCTGGCATGGCGGATGTTGATAGCGAAATCCGCAGCGGTTTCTATACCGTGCGTAGCATACCGCTACCGGTTTACCGGCGGCTGCAGCGGGATAATCATTCACATGGCATCTGCCTGCAGCAGGCGCTGCTGCATCTGCTGGCCTGGAAAAGTGATTCCCCCTGGGCGCGGCAGCAGGCCCAGCGGTTGCTCTGGCAGGGCGGCGTTCTGGGAGATAAAGGCGAGTTTGCGCTGATAACGCTGGATGACGAGCTGCGGGAGCGCCAGTTTGCGTGGCCCGGGCTGCGGTCGCTGCTGGCCGTGACCGGGTTTCTGGCGAAATTCCCGGCCGGGCCATTGTTTGCTGATTGAAAGGCGCTCCCCTGGCGGGGAGCCTGTTAATTGGTCGCCGGATATTCCTGGACGGCGATATGCAGCGTAATTTTTTTATCATCGCGCATAATCACCACCGGAATTTCCGAGCCCGGGCGAATCTCTGCGACCTGATCCATGGTTTCCAGGGCGGAAACGGCGGGTTTGTCGTTAACCGAAATAATGACGTCGTTGGCGCGGATCCCTGCCTGGGCCGCCGGGCCTTCCGGCGCAACATCATTCACCACAATCCCCTGCAGCTGATCGATGCCGCCGCCGCCCTGCGCATGCAGCGGCGCAATTTCGCGGCCGCTGATCCCAATATAACCGCGAATAACGCGGCCATCGCGGATCAGCTTATCCATAATCTTGGTTGCCAGTTGGAAAGGGATTGCAAAGCCGATCCCTTCCGGCGTTTCGCCATCGTTGCTTTTATCAAATGACAGGGTGTTGATACCCATCAGCTCACCCAGCGAGTTCACCAGCGCGCCGCCTGAGTTACCGTGGTTGATTGACGCGTCGGTCTGCAGGAAGTTCTGGCGTCCGGTGGGGTTCAGGCCGATACGGCCAGTGGCGCTGATAATGCCCTGGGTAATGGTTTGCCCAAGGTTGTACGGGTTGCCGATCGCCAACACGACGTCACCGATATGTGGCACGCGTTTCGGGTTAATCGGAATGACCGGCAGGCCGCCGCTGGCGTTGATTTTTAACACCGCGAGATCGGTGAGAGTATCCGAGCCGACCAGCAGCGCTTCAAAAACCCGACCATCCTGTAGGGCCACGATAATCTGATCGGCATCGTTGATAACGTGCTTATTGGTCAGGATATAGCCGCGCTGGTCCATGATCACACCGGAACCGAGCGTTAGCTGGTTATGACTGGTGCTGTTGAGGGCGCGGTTATAGACGTTCACGACCGCCGGGGCGGCGCGGCGAACGGCGGAATTATAGCTGGCAGGGGATTCATCCGCGCTATCGTATTGCGTGGTTGGCGAAAGCTGCCACTGGCGCAACGAAGGCATAACGGCCAGCAGCAGACCGCCGACAATCAAACCAATAAGTATCGAACGTAAAAGCTTTCCAGGCATGATGCAGATATCGTTGATGGATGGACAGGCGCAGCATAACACGTCTTGTCCGGACATCGCACTGCACGCGATGCCCGGAAGGCGAGTTAACGTAGCAGCAGATAGATGCTTTCGCTGCCGCGAATGACGTTCAGCGCAATCACCGTCGGCTTGCTTTCAAGCACTTTTCGCAGTTCGGCAATGGACCGTACGCGCTCGCGGTTGAGGCCAATAATGATGTCGTCTTTATGCAGCCCCGCCTGGGCGGCAGGGCTAGCTTTATCGACATTATCAATGACGACGCCTTTGGTCCCGTCTTTCATCTGACCGTCGCTTAACGATGCGCCCTGCAGTGCTGGCGCGATAAGTTCGGCGCTGGCGGAAGAAGAGGTGCTCTTGTCGAGAGTGACTTCAACTTCTACGGGCTTTCCTTCGCGCAGGAGCCCCAGTTTCACCTTGGTCCCCGGCTCGGTCGTGGCGATGCGGGAGCGCAGTTCGGCGAAGCTGTTGAGCGGCTTGCCGTTCAGGCTGATGATAACGTCGCCAGATTTGATGCCCGCTTTGGCCGACCCGGAATTTGGCAGCACTTCGCTGACGAAGGCGCCGCGCTGGACGTCGAGATTCATCGCTTTGGCGATATCCGCGCTCATTTCCATGCCTTTGATGCCCAGCAGGCCGCGTTTGATTTCACCAAATTGAATTAGCTGCTGGGAGAGGATTTTCGCCATATTGCTGGGGATCGCGAAGCCAATGCCGACGCTGCCGCCGCCGGGGGCCAGAATTGCAGTATTGATACCAATCAGCTCGCCGTTGAGGTTCAGCAGCGCACCGCCGGAGTTGCCGCGGTTAATCGAGGCATCGGTCTGGATAAAGTTCTCCAGCCCTTCAAGGTTCAGGCCGCTGCGGCCAAGGGCTGAAATAATCCCGGAAGTGGCGGTCTGACCCAGACCAAATGGGTTACCGACGGCGACGGCGAAATCGCCTACCCGCAGCTTATCGGAGTCGGCGATAGCGATTTGCGTCAGATTACTGGGTTTTAACAGCTGCAGCAGGGCGATATCGCTCTGCTCGTCGCTGCCGACCAGTTTGGCATCGAACTCGCGGCCATCGTTAAGCTGGACGCTGATTTTCTGCGCCTGATTAATCACGTGATTATTGGTCAGCACGTAGCCTTTTGCCGCGTCAATGATGACCCCAGAACCCAGGCCTTCAAACGGCTGCGCCTGCTCTTGCGGCGCATTGTCGCCAAAGTACTTCTTCAGCTCTTCCGGCATATTCTGCGCGGGTGACGCGGTGCCCTCAACCTGTACGCTCACCACCGCCGGCAACACTTTTTCCAGCATCGGCGCGAGGCTTGGCAACGCGCCCTGGCCGGGAACCTGTGTCGGTAAAGACGCTGCTGCCGGAGGTAAGGCGGACAACGACAACCCAACGCTTAACGCTAACGCACTTAACAGCAAAGTCTGTTTATTCATTAGATGCTGGCTCTCGTAACCTGAGGTGTATGGGAAACGTCCCGAATGGTCCGATGTTATTGAATTTTCGGCCCGGTAACAATGTGGGCAATAGCTAAATTGTAGCTGGGATGAGAGGTTGAAACGGGCGCAGAGGGTGCGCCCGGAAAATATTTTTACTGGTGTTGGCGGATTAATCGCGCTTTACGCCGCCGCGCAGCAGGCCGGATGCGCCTTCAGAGTAATCGCGCGGCATCTGGACCGGGGCCTGATCGTTACCCGCTTCAGACTCTTCCAGACGATTGCGGAACGGATTGGCGTCCGCCATGCTGTCCGGCAGCAGGTTGCTGGAGCTTTTCGCCATATGCTGATACAGCTGGCGGTAATCATGCGCCATGTTATCCAGCAGCTCTGCGCTCCGGGCAAAGTGGCTTACCAGCTCTTCGCGGTACTCTTCCAGCTCTGCTTTATTCTTTTCCAGTTCAAACTGCAGCGCCTGCTGTTGGCGTAATTTGCGATTGCCAAAACGCATCGCGACGGCGCCGATAATGATGCCGACAACTAGCCCAATTAGCGCGTATTCCCAGGTCATGAACATCTCCCGTTGTTTTGTGGTTCCGTAGGGTGGCTGTGAGGCTCTCCGCCTGCGCCCGATAATGCCACTATAACCGCTAATTCCACAGAAGTGGAATCCTGGCGTATCATCACGTAGTGTAGAGCGGCCTTTTTTTCGTCAATCGTGAGCTATGGCATTACGGTTTTCAAGGAATAACAATTAGATCATGCAAAGCCTGTCCCCAACATCGCGTTACCTTTCCTCTCTCAAGGAGGGGAGCCATCAACCTGACGACGTCCAGCGAGAAGCGGTCAGCCGCCTCGATACGATTTATCAAGAACTGCAGAATAAACCTTCGGTCGCACCGCAAACCGGCGGCGGTCTGCGGGCCAAATTCGGCAAACTGCTGGGCAAGCGCGAACCCGTTGCCGAAACGGTCGCGGTTCGCGGTCTCTATATGTGGGGCGGGGTCGGCAGGGGAAAAACCTGGCTGATGGACCTGTTCTATCAAAGCCTGCCGGGAGAACGCAAACAACGTCTGCATTTTCATCGGTTTATGCTGCGGGTACATGAAGAGTTAACGACGCTGCAGGGGCATAGCGATCCGCTGGAAATTGTTGCGGACCGTTTCAAAGCTGAAACCGACGTGCTCTGCTTCGATGAGTTTTTCGTCTCTGATATCACCGATGCGATGCTGTTGGGCGGTCTGATGAAAGCGCTGTTCGCTCGTGGCATAACCCTGGTGGCGACGTCGAATATTCCTCCTGACGAACTGTACCGGAACGGCCTTCAGCGCGCCCGCTTCCTGCCCGCCATCGACGCCATTAAGCAACATTGCGATATCATGAATGTCGATGCCGGTATTGATTACCGCCTGCGCACGCTAACCCAGGCGCATTTGTGGCTGTCGCCGCTGAACGCTGAGACCCAGCAGCAGATGGATCAACTGTGGCTGGCGCTGGCAGGCGCGAAGCGCGAACAGGCACCGACGCTGGAGATCAACCATCGCCCGCTGCCGACGCTGGGCGTTGAGAACCAGACGCTGGCGGCATCGTTCGCCACGCTGTGCGTGGATGCGCGCAGCCAGCATGACTATATTGCGCTCTCGCGGTTGTTTCATACCGTGATGCTCTTTGACGTTCCGGTGATGACCGGGCTGATGGAGAGCGAAGCGCGGCGTTTTATCGCCCTGGTCGATGAGTTCTATGAGCGCCACGTTAAACTGGTGGTCAGCGCGGCGGTACCGCTTTATGAGATCTATCAGGGCGAGAGGTTAAAATTCGAGTTCCAGCGCTGTTTGTCGCGCCTGCAGGAGATGCAGAGCGAGGAGTATCTGAAGCGAGAACACTTACCGGGGTAAAACCGGGTACAAATCACATAAAGGGGTCGATCTTTGACCCCGACTTCTCTATAATCTTGCGACCCCACGTTACGAGAAGGTTTTTTTCCCAAAACTTTCTATGTGCCGGCATAGGCTATTCGAAGGGGTAGGTTTGCTGGACAATGTCGTGTGAACCTCAACTGACTAAACGTTTGGGTGTTCACCAACGTGTAACTTATTTATTTGGGTAAGCTTTTAATGAAAACTTTTACAGCTAAACCAGAAACCGTAAAACGCGACTGGTATGTTGTTGACGCGACCGGTAAAACTCTGGGCCGTCTGGCTTCCGAACTGGCTCTGCGCCTGCGCGGCAAGCATAAAGCGGAATACACTCCGCACGTTGATACTGGTGATTACATCATCGTTCTGAACGCAGAAAAAGTTGCTGTAACCGGCAACAAGCGCGAAGACAAAATGTACTACCACCACACCGGCCACATCGGTGGTATCAAAGAAGCGACCTTTGAAGAGATGATTGCCCGCCGTCCTGAGCGTGTGATTGAAATCGCGGTTAAAGGCATGCTGCCAAAAGGCCCGCTGGGTCGTGCTATGTACCGTAAGCTGAAAGTTTACGCGGGTAACGAGCACAACCACGCGGCACAGCAACCGCAAGTTCTTGACATCTAATCGGGATTATAGGCAATGGCTGAAAATCAATACTACGGCACCGGTCGCCGCAAAAGTTCCGCAGCTCGCGTTTTCATCAAACCGGGCAACGGTAAAATCGTTATCAACCAGCGTTCTCTGGAACAGTACTTCGGTCGTGAAACTGCCCGCATGGTAGTTCGTCAGCCGCTGGAACTGGTCGACATGGTTGAGAAATTAGATCTGTACATCACCGTTAAAGGTGGTGGTATCTCTGGTCAGGCTGGTGCGATCCGTCACGGTATCACCCGCGCTCTGATGGAGTACGACGAGTCCCTGCGTGGCGAACTGCGTAAAGCTGGTTTCGTTACTCGTGATGCTCGTCAGGTTGAACGTAAGAAAGTCGGCCTGCGTAAAGCACGTCGTCGTCCTCAGTTCTCCAAACGTTAATTGTTTTCTGCTCACGCAGAACAATTTGCGAAAAAACCCGCTTCGGCGGGTTTTTTTATGGATAAATTTGCCATTTTCCCTCTACAAACGCCCCATTATTACCACTTTTTCAGCATTTCCAGAATCCCCTCACCACAACGTCTTCAAAATCTGGTAAACTATCATCCAATTTTCTGCCCAAATGCAGGTGATTGTTCATTTTTTGTTTGGATGACGAACGAAATGAAGTCACGCAAATGGGGTTTTTACATCTGGCTGGCCATGCGTGGTCGGCAGCAGTACAAAAATTCTGAATATACCTGGAGGTTTTCATGGCTGTCGCTGCCAACAAACGTTCGGTAATGACGCTGTTTTCTGGTCCTACTGACATCTATAGCCATCAGGTCCGCATCGTGCTGGCCGAAAAAGGTGTTAGTTTTGAGATAGAGCACGTGGAGAAGGACAACCCGCCTCAGGATCTGATTGACCTCAACCCGAATCAAAGCGTACCGACGCTTGTGGATCGTGAGCTCACTCTGTGGGAATCTCGCATCATTATGGAATATCTGGATGAGCGTTTCCCGCATCCGCCGCTAATGCCGGTTTACCCGGTGGCGCGTGGGGAAAGCCGTCTGTACATGCAGCGTATCGAAAAGGACTGGTATTCGTTGATGAATACCATTCAAACCGGTACCGCTTCTCAGGCTGATACTGCGCGTAAGCAGCTGCGTGAAGAACTACAGGCGATTGCGCCAGTTTTCACCCAGAAGCCCTACTTCCTCAGCGATGAGTTCAGCCTGGTGGACTGCTACCTGGCGCCGCTGCTGTGGCGTCTGCCGGTTCTCGGCGTAGAGCTGGTCGGTGCTGGTGCGAAAGAGCTTAAAGGCTATATGACTCGCGTATTTGAGCGCGACTCTTTCCTCGCTTCTTTAACTGAAGCCGAACGTGAAATGCGTCTCGGTCGGGGCTAAATGATGGATGTATCACAGCTGACGCCGCGTCGCCCGTACCTGTTACGAGCGTTCTATGAGTGGCTGCTGGATAACCAGCTGACTCCGCATCTGGTCGTTGACGTGACTCTGCCGGGCGTAATGGTCCCGATGGAGTACGCTCGCGATGGGCAAATTGTTCTCAATATTGCCCCACGCGCTGTCGGTAACCTCGAGCTGGCCAACGACGAAGTGCGTTTTAACGCGCGCTTCGGCGGCGTGCCGCGCAATGTTTCTGTGCCGATGGCTGCCGTACTGGCGGTTTACGCGCGTGAGAATGGCGCGGGGACCATGTTCGAACCGGAAGCGGCCTATGATGAAGATGTCACTAGCCTGAACGATGACGAAGAGCTGCCTGACAGCGAAACGGTCATGTCGGTGATCGATGGCGATAAGCCGGATAATCATGACGACGATCCTGACGATACGCCGCCACCTCGCGGCGGGCGTCCGGCGCTACGCGTCGTGAAATGATTTTTTCCAGGCCCTTCGGGGCCTGTTTTACTTTCTGCCATTCACAGTGATTACCGTAAAGCAAAGCATCCCCGCTTTAATTCTCTATTTCATACTCTCCGATGCGGGTACGCGGCGCTGATTTCAAACTCCGCTAATAAACTTCATAATTCTACTACACTCCGTGTAGGGCTTCTGGGTTTATTTTATTCCCCTTCCCCCCTCTTTTCATTGTGTATCTGCTACCTGGTATGTCTTTGCTTAAATTATTAAACTGAGTTGTCGATGAGTGAAAGAGCTTGCTGGATCTGTAATAAATGAGGGTGCATCTGAAATTAAAATATTGCGCGAGAAATTTATTTGAATTTATTGAATTTATTGAGTTCATATAATTAATAGTCGAGAGTTTGATATGAACTTATTTCACTTGTAAATGAGTGTTCGGAATGATGGTATTTCATTGCCGCCCAGATAATAAAATATATTAATATTATTTTTATCATGCATGGTGGTTTTATAATTAAAGTCAATGAATATCCATGTTAAGGCCCAAAATCTTCAGGTTCTTGCCATGATTCATTCTTGTTGTTTTTGTTTTCGTGAATGGCAGAAGGGTAATTATATTGATTAATTATTGATTAAGCTTCCCTACATTTAAAGTTAATTTTTCTAAGTGTATTTTATTGTACCCTTTAATGTATTGTTCGTTTCGTATTCAAGACGCGCCTTTTCTTTTAAAATGCGTTTATTAGATATATAAATATATTGTACGTTAAGGATTGACTAATGAAAAAAACACTTCTGGCTGCCATTCTGGCAATGAGCGCGACTTCGGCTATTGCTGCTAATCCTACTGCTGTATTAAAAGTAAAGGGTACTTTAACAAACGCAGCATGCACACCCACTCTCGATAATGGTGGTGTGGTGGACTATGGTACGATTAACCTGGGTGAATTATCCGCCACAGCCGTTAATCAACTGGGGCAGAAAAATATCAACCTGACCATTAACTGTACTGCTGCAACCAAATTATCCTGGAATTTGATTGATGAGCGTAGCAGCTCTAATGCTAAATTAACCGTTGAAAATGCCAGCGCTCTTGGTAACTCCCTTGATGACGATCGCATGACTTACGGCGTGGGCAAAGCGGGTAACGTCAATATTGGTTCTTATGGCATGTTCGTAAAAGTTGATGGCGTAACCGCTGACGGCCAAGGTGTGACCGCTATTAGCACTGATTATTATGATTCAGGTGTTAAGTGGGCCAAGAGCGCCGATGGTATCACAGCAGGCTCTTTCCGCGACTTTTCTGTTGCGGCCTTTGGTTCTTCTAGCACACCGGTTGCATTCAAAACCGCGACGTTCCCACTGGTAACGTCTCTGGCTATTCAAAATACCAGCACGCTGGCTATTACTGATGACACTGCGATGGATGGTGAGCTAACTATCAGCCTGCGTTATCTGTAATTGTTGATATCATAGACTATTAATAAAATGGGAGCGACTATTTTGGGCTGCTCCCATTTTTATTGTCCTGGTTAACACGGGGCGTGAATTATCCAAGGGGTTTGTTTTGCGCTTTTTTAATTATTCATCAGCCAAAATTATTATTTTTTCTATTTTCTATTTTGCCTCACCCTCTGTTTTTGCTGAGGGGATGGTGCCGGAAACAAGTTTATTAGTGATTGATGAGGCGACTCACAGTGGCACAATGAACGTGAAAAATACGGATGCGCACCCCGCATTATTGTATACAACGGTTATTGATTTGCCTGATGAAAGTAAGGATTTGAAGCTGATACCTACGCAACCCGTCGTTCGCGTAGAACCCGGGCAAACGCAACAAGTCCGTTTTATTCTGCAGAATAATAACCCATTGGCCGTCGAACATTTTAAACGCGTGACGTTTGAAGGCATTCCGCCAAAAAGTGAAAATAAAAGAATTAAAATTGGCTTCAATATTCGTCAGGATTTACCCGTGCTGATTCGTCCTGCGAGCCTTGCCGTTGTGACGGATGCGTGGAAGTATCTGCAGTGGTCAGGCTCAGGAAATACTGCAAAAGTCATCAATCCTGATAAATATGTTGTTCGTCTGGCTCCTGAGATAGTTTTTCTACCATCTGGTACGAAGGGGCATATTAGTAAAAGTTACATCTTGCCAGGAGAAACGTTGAATATCACCGTTTCAAAAAATATTAATGGTGATAATAAAGTTCAATTCTATCCGGCTAGCCGCTATGGTATTGAAGTGCCTAGTTTTATTTCGGACCTGAATGCAAAATAAGAAGCGTCTATGTTTAAAAAACGCCGTCTTACTTCTCGCTCCTGTGCGTCATTGTATGGAATCTTGCCGCTGGCTGCACTCTGTTCCGTTGATGTACTAGCCAAAGAGATAACGTTTGATACTGAGATGATTCAGTCACGCGGATTGAATGTCAATCTCAACCGTTATTTTGCGCGTGCTCCACGCTTTCTCCCCGGTCCGCATTCCGTGCGGGTGAAGATTAACGGTAAGGATAAAGGAACCGTCGCGGCACGTTTTGGTGAGGATGGTACGCTGTGCGTTGATGGTGATTTTATTGAGTTTTCCGGATTAATGCCGGTCCCCCTGAAAAAAAATGAAGAGTGCCATGACATCGTCAATGACTACGCGCAGGCGGTAGTGAAAGCCTTGCCTGGTCAGGAAATGATCGAACTGTATCTCCCGCCGGAGGCGCTGAATGGGATGAATGGTGATATCAAAAGCTTTCAGCACGGCGGAATAGCTGGATTGCTCAACTATGACCTGTTCAGTACCCGCAGCGAATATGGTGGCAGCGATACCAGCCTCTATTCTCAGGCCAGTCTGGAAGGTGGCATAAACATTAGCGACTGGTCGTTGCGTAGCCGCTATATCCTTACCGACGATAATGGCGATAAGAATGTTGAAAGTGTTTATACCTTTGCCGAGCACGTTTTTGACGCCTTGAAGATGACTGCGCAGGTCGGGGAGATCAATGTCAGCTCATATGTCCTGAGTGGAGCCCCGATTGTTGGCGTGCAACTGATGCCTACCCGAGCTTTGCAGGGCAGCGGAAGCGGCGTCAGCGTTTCAGGAATGGCGCATAATGCTCAGGCGCGCGTGGAGGTTCGTCAGAGCGGACGACTTCTCTACAGCATGCTGGTTCCGGCCGGACCGTTCACGCTCGATGATGTACCAATAGCGAGCACTAATGTGGAACTGGAGGTGACGGTTATTGAATCCGATGGTTCAAGCAATCGCTTTATTGTTCCAGCCGCATCCGTCACGGCGCGGAAGCTTTCCCGACCGCAGGGCCTGGCCGTCTCTTTTGGTCAGATACGCGATATTAAAGGGGATTATGAAAATCCCTGGGTGTTTAATCTCTCTGACGGTTGGCGCATATTGCCTCGGCTGAATCTGCTGGCTTCTGGTGCGGCGACGAAAAATTACCTTGGCGGCGGCGCCCATATAGAATACCTGCTTACCGATAACTGGAGTGCCTCCACCAGCGTGGCTGCAAGCCAGGGAAAATTCGGCGAGAAAAATAGCGGAGTGAAAACTGAGCTACAGAGTTCACTTAAGCTGGCAGAATCTTTAAGTATGTCAGCGAGCGCGGCGCATTTTAGCCCCGGCTATCGCGAGCTGACTGACGCGCTGAACGATGATTTTCAGCCTTATAGTAATACGTATTCCACCAGTTTGGCCTGGTTTACGCCGCTTGGGGGGGCATTTAGCGCCGGTTTTAGTTACAACCAAAGCAGAGGTGAGGGTAATGATTCCCGCTACCTGTTGCTTTCATGGGGCAGGAGCTTCGAACGAGCCACCGTTTCTGCGAACTGGCAGAGAGCAATGGGGAACAAAGACGGGAGACAGGATGATGACCTGATCTACGTTAACCTGAGCATTCCGTTTGGCGGTTCGCAGCACGTCAGTAGCTATATGCGTAAACAGGGCAACCGTAACAGCTACGGCGTGCAGAACTCTGGCGCACTGTCACCGGATTCTTACTACTATATCTCCGTCGATCGGGACAGGGGAGAGAGTGAGAATAGCGTTAACGGCAACCTGAGCACTAACTTACATTACACTCGATTAAGCATTGGCGGCGGGAGCGTGGGTTCGCGCCAGCGTAATTATAATGCCACGCTCTCAGGTGGGGTTGCGGCGCATAAAAGCGGCGTCACCTTCACGCCTTATACCATTCGGAATACGTTTGCCATTGCAAAACTGAATGAATCGAAAGCTGGCGTTGAAATCAGTACTCCGCAGGGGACGGTCTGGACCGATTATTGGGGGCAGGCTGTTATCCCTGGGTTGAATGAGTGGCGTAATTCGCGCATTGAAATTAACGCGAACAAGCTGCCTGCGAGTATGACGCTGGCAAATGGAACAAAGTATGTGGCAGCTGCGCATGCTTCGGTGAGCGAAGTCGGTTTTAAAGTCCTGAATAATCGTCGGGTGATGATCCGCGTTAAGCGTGCGGATAACAGGGCGCTGGATAAGGGATTATCCATCGTTGATGAGAAGGGCAATTATATTGTCACCAGCGTGGATGACGGGCATGTTTTCCTTAATGAGACTGGCCAGCTTTCGGCACTGTATGCCATGGACGACAATAATAACCGACTGTGCAAGATTGATTACATCTTAAGCAATAAGAGGGATGAAGACGCATTTTACGAAGAGGTGGACGGCGTATGTCGATGAATCAGTGGGTAGGGATGCTGTTATCTGCGGGAATGTTGCTGTCAGGTGCTGTTCGTGCCGAAGAGTGCCAGATTACGCTTTCCCGGACAAAAATTGATTATAACCAGATACGCCGTGATGACATTGTTTCCACTACCCAGAATTGGCACAAACTGTCTGAGTGGGAAGTGAATGTGAATGTTTCCTGTTCTGAAATGCATCAGATGGCGGTGCTGGTTCAGGGGGCTGCTGGCGAGAAAGGTCGCTTGTTGTTTGGCACTCGCGGTGGGGTTGGGCTTAAGGTTGAAAATATTACCGTTGATGGCAAGTCCTACAGCGCTGGAAAAACAGCGGACCAGCTGAACTTTACGCCGGAAAGCGGGACACCATCTCCGCTATATGTGCGAAACAATGAGGCGGTAATCGCCGTAGAAAATAATGTCGTGCCGAAAGGGAAGCAAATGAGTTTTCGCGTGATGCTGTTCCCGGTGCTCAACGAGAGTATGTTCAGTGGAAACACCGATAACACAACAATTGAAGCGGATATCGCCTGGCGACTGCTAATCAAATAGCACTTAGCTAAATGCTAAACGCCGGACGATTTTCTCATCCGGCGTTTTGTTTTTTTACACTTCCAGGTAGTTCAGGATCCCGTCAGCCGCTTTACGGCCTTCGGCAATCGCCGTCACCACCAGATCGGAACCGCGAACGATGTCGCCACCGGCGAAGATTTTCGGGTTGCTGGTCTGGAAGGCGTTGTCGCTGCCTTCCGGCGCAATCACGCGGCCCTGAGAATCCAGCTCGACGCTGTGCTTCGCCAGCCATTCCATGCTGTGTGGGCGGAAACCAAACGCCATGACCACGGCATCGGCGGGTACCACATGCTCAGAACCGGCCACGATTTCCGCGCGGCGGCGGCCTTTCGCATCCGGCTGGCCCATCTCCGTACGCGCCATCTTCACGCCGCAGACTTTACCGTTGGCATTCACTTCAATGCCCAGCGGTTGAACGTTGAACTGGAACTCCACGCCTTCTTCACGCGCGTTTTTCACTTCGCGCTTCGATCCCGGCATGTTCTCCTCATCACGGCGATAGGCGCAGATGACGTGGGTGGCGTTCTGGCGAATCGAGGTACGCACGCAGTCCATTGCGGTGTCGCCACCGCCAAGAACCACGACGCGCTTACCTTCCATGCTGACGTACGGTTCGTCCGCCGTTTCGCCAAAGCCCATGATCTGCTTGGTATTGGCGATCAGGAACGGCAGCGCATCAAAGACCCCGCTGGCGTCTTCGTTTTCCAGCCCGCCGCGCATAGACTGATAGGTCCCGACGCCGAGGAACACCGCATCGTAATCTTTCAGCAGATCGTCGAGCTGCACATCACGGCCCACTTCGACATTGAGTTTGAACTCGATGCCCATACCGGTGAAGATCTCGCGACGGCGGGTCATCACCTCTTTTTCCAGCTTAAACGCCGGAATACCAAAGGTCAGCAGACCGCCGATTTCCGGATGGCGATCGAAAACCACCGCCTTCACACCGTTGCGGGTCAACACGTCGGCGCATGCCAGGCCCGCCGGACCCGCGCCGATAATGGCGACGGTTTTACCGGTTTGCTTTACGCCGGTAAGGTCGGGGCGCCAGCCCATTTCGAACGCTTTATCGTTGATATAGCGTTCGATGTTGCCGATGGTGACCGCGCCGAACTCATCGTTCAGCGTACAGGAACCCTCGCACAGGCGGTCCTGCGGGCAAACGCGCCCGCAGACTTCCGGTAGGGTATTGGTCTGATGCGACAGCTCCGCCGCTTCAAAAATACGCCCTTCATTAGCCAGCTTCAGCCAGTTCGGGATGTAGTTATGCACCGGGCACTTCCATTCGCAGTACGGGTTGCCGCAGGACAGGCAGCGGTCCGCCTGTGCTTTGGCCTGGCCTTCTGAAAACGGCTCGTAAATTTCCACAAATTCAATTTTACGGATCTTCAGCGCTTTCTTTGGCGGATCAACTCGCTGTAAGTCGATAAATTGATAGACATTCTGACTCATCTTAACCCCTTACTGCGCCTGCACCCGCAGCTCAGCTGCGGAACGACTACGGTGACCCAACAGTGCTTTAACATCGCTGGACTTCGGTTTAACCAGCGCAAACTTCGCTGAGAAGGCCGGCCAGTTCGCCAGGATCTCTTCGCCGCGCTGCGAGCCGGTAAGCTGCACGTGCTCGGTAATCAAACCGCGCAGGTGCTCTTCATGGATGGCCAGAGAGTCAACGTCCAGCACTTCTACCAGTTCAGGGTTCACGCGTTTGCGGAAGTCGCCATCTTCATCCAGAACGTAACCAAAGCCGCCGGTCATGCCTGCGCCAAAGTTGACGCCGGTTTTGCCCAGCACGCAGACGATGCCGCCGGTCATGTATTCACAGCCGTTGTCGCCGATACCTTCGACGACGGTGATAGCCCCGGAGTTACGCACTGCGAAACGCTCGCCCGCACGGCCCGCAGCATACAGGCGACCGCCGGTCGCGCCGTACAGGCAGGTGTTGCCGATGATGCTGGCTTCGTGGCTGCGGAAGGCCGAGCCTACCGGAGGACGAATGGCGAGCAGGCCGCCGGCCATCCCTTTGCCCACGTAGTCGTTCGCGTCGCCGGTCAGATGCAGCTCGACGCCGCCTGCATTCCACACGCCGAAGCTCTGGCCCGCAGTACCGCTAAAGTGGGCGATAATCGGGTCGGCAGCGAGCCCCTGGTCGCCGTGGGTCTGGGCGATATAACCGGACAGCGATGCGCCAACGGAGCGGTCGGTGTTGCGGATATCGAACCAGAACGTTTTGCTCTGCTTGCTGTCAACAAACGGTTTCGCCTGCTGCAGCAGCTGCGCGTTGAGTACGCCATTGTCGAACGGCGGGTTGTTCTCCGTGCAGTACAGCGCTTTGCCTGGATGCGGCTCTGCGGTTTCCAGCAGTTTGCTCAGATCCAGTTTCTGCTGCTTGGCGGTAAATCCGTCCAGCTCTTTCAGCAGGTCGGTGCGGCCAATCAGATCCACCAGACGCTTCACGCCCAGCTGCGCCATCAGCTCGCGCGTTTCGCGGGCGATGAATTCAAAGTAGTTGGTCACTTTAAACGGCAGACCGTGATAATGGTTCTTACGCAGTTTGTCATCCTGGGTTGCTACGCCGGTTGCGCAGTTGTTCAGGTGGCAAATACGCAGATACTTACAGCCCAGCGCGACCATTGGGCCGGTACCGAAGCCGAAGCTCTCAGCCCCGAGGATGGCCGCTTTGATGATATCAAGGCCGGTTTTCAGGCCGCCGTCCACCTGCAGACGAATTTTGTGGCGCAGCCCGTTGGCAACCAGCGCCTGCTGTGTTTCCACCAGTCCCAGTTCCCACGGACAGCCCGCGTACTTCACTGAAGAGAGCGGGCTGGCGCCGGTGCCGCCGTCATAGCCGGCGATAGTGATTAAATCCGCGTAAGCTTTTGCAACGCCGGTGGCGATAGTCCCGACGCCCGGTTCAGAAACCAGCTTCACGGAGATCATCGCTTTCGGGTTGACCTGCTTCAGGTCGAAAATCAGCTGCGCCAGATCCTCGATAGAGTAAATATCGTGGTGCGGCGGCGGGGAGATCAGCGTCACGCCCGGCACTGAATAGCGTAGTTTAGCGATGTACGGCGTCACTTTATCACCCGGCAACTGGCCGCCTTCGCCAGGCTTCGCGCCCTGAGCGACTTTAATCTGGATAACGTCGGCGTTGACCAGATAAGCCGGGGTTACGCCGAAGCGGCCGGAAGCAACCTGCTTAATGCGCGACACTTTATTGGTGCCATAGCGCGCTGGGTCTTCGCCGCCTTCGCCGGAGTTGGAGTTACCGCCGATGCTGTTCATCGCTTCCGCCAGCGCTTCGTGCGCTTCGGGGCTCAGCGCGCCGATAGACATCGCCGCGGTATCGAAGCGTTTAAACAGTTCGCTGGCCGGTTCAACGTCGTCCAGGCTCACCGTGGTTCCGTCCGGCGTCACGGCCAGCAGATCGCGCAGCGTTGCCGCCGGGCGCTCGTTAACCAGCTTCGCGTACTGCTGGTAATCGCTGTATTCGCCGCTTTGTACCGCTTGTTGCAGGGTACGCACCACGTCCGGGTTGTAGGCGTGATATTCGCCGCCGTGGACGTACTTCAGCAGGCCGCCCTGGTCCAGCGGTTTACGCGCCAGCCAGGCACGTTTCGACAGGTTCAGCAGATCCTGCTGGAAGTCATCGAAGCTCGCGCCGCCGATGCGGCTGACAACGCCCTGGAAGCACAGGTCTGAGACGTCGCGATGCAGGCCGACTGCTTCAAACAGCTTCGAGCAGCGATAGGACGCAATAGTCGAAATCCCCATCTTCGACATGATTTTATACAGGCCTTTGTTGATGCCGTTACGATAGTTCAGCATCACCGCGCGGTACGCTTTGTCGATGGCTTTGTTATCCACCAGCTTCGCCAGGGTTTCATAGGCGAGGTACGGATAGATAGCCGTCGCACCGAAGCCGAGCAGCACGGCAAAATGGTGCGGATCGCGGGCGCTGGCGGTTTCGACAATAATGTTGGCATCGCAGCGCAGGCTCTTGTCGACCAGCCGGGTCTGAATCGCGCCTACCGCCATCGGAGCCGGTACCGGCAGACGGTTTTTCGCGATGTTGCGGTCAGAGAGCACCAGCAGAACGGTACCGTTACGCACCATCTGTTCGGCTTTATCGCACAGCGCCTTCACGGTTTCAGCCAGCGTGGTTGCGGTGGCATCAAAAGTGATATCCAGGACGTCGGCGCGATAGTGCTCCTCTTCCATGGTGGTCAGCTGTTTAAAATCGGAGTACAGCAGAATCGGCGATTTGAAGCTCAGGCGGTGCGCCTGGCCTTCCGCTTCGCAGAAGACGTTCATTTCACGGCCGATGCTGGTGGCCAGCGACATGACGTGCGCTTCGCGCAGCGGGTCGATCGGCGGGTTGGTCACCTGCGCGAATTGCTGGCGGAAGTAATCGTAAATGATACGCGGCTGGCTGGAGAGCACGGCAAATGGGGTATCGTCGCCCATTGAGCCGACCGCCTCCTGGCCGTTTTCACCCAGTACGCGCAGGACGGAGTCCAGCTCTTCAGCGCTGTAGTTAAACTGTTTCTGGTAACTGGCGAGGGTATCATCGTCCAGTTGGCGGCTACCGACCTCTTCATCCGGCAGATCTTCGAATGGCACCAGGCGACGGACGTTTTTCGCCATCCACTCTTTATACGGGTGGCGGCTTTTCAGATCGTTGTCGGTTTCCGCGGAGTGCAGAATACGCCCCTCGCGGGTATCAATAACCATTAGCTCGCCCGGGCCGACGCGGCCTTTTTCGACCACTTCATCCGGCTGGTAATCCCAGATACCGACTTCGGAAGCGCAGGTGATGAGCTTATCTTTAGTGATGACGTAGCGTGCCGGGCGCAGACCGTTACGGTCGAGATTACAGGCGGCATAGCGACCGTCGGACATGACGATGCCCGCCGGGCCGTCCCACGGCTCCATATGCATGGAGTTAAAGTCGAAGAACGACCGCAGGTCTGGGTCCATATCCGGGTTGTTTTGCCAGGCTGGCGGCACCAGCAGGCGCATGGCGCGGATGATATCCATCCCGCCCGCCAGCAGCAGCTCCAGCATGTTATCCATGGAGCTGGAGTCAGAGCCGGTTTCATTGACGAACGGTGCTGCGTCGTGGAGGTCCGGGATCAGTGGCGTCTGGAACTTATAGGTTCGGGCGCGGGCCCATTGGCGGTTGCCGGTGATGGTGTTGATCTCGCCGTTGTGCGCCAGATAGCGGAACGGCTGCGCCAGCGGCCAGCGCGGCACGGTGTTGGTGGAAAAGCGCTGGTGGAACAGGCAGATTGCCGACTCCAGGCGCAGGTCCGCGAGGTCCAGGTAGAAGCGCGGCAGATCCGCCGGCATACACAGACCTTTATAAATGTTGACCAGGTTCGACAGGCTGCAGACGTAGAAATCTTTATCTTCCTGCAGACGCTTTTCGATACGGCGACGCGCGATGAATAAACGGCGCTCCATGTCGCGCGGACGCCAGCCAGCCGGGGCGTTCACAAAGATTTGTTCAATACGGGGCAGCGAGGAGAGGGCGATTTCACCGAGAACGCCTTCATTGGTTGGCACATCGCGCCAGCCGACGATAGACAGCGTTTCGCGTTGAAGTTCTTCTTCGACGATGCGGCGCGCCGCTTTGGCCAGATCAGGATCCTTATTAAGGAACAGCATCCCAACGGCGTAATTTTTGGCTAAACGCCAGCCGCGCTCTTCCGCAACAATTCGGAAGAAACGATCGGGTTTTTGTAGCAGCAAGCCACAACCGTCGCCGGTTTTTCCATCGGCAAGAATTGCGCCGCGGTGCTGCATTCGGGCCAGTGCGTGTATAGCGGTTCGCACTACCTTGTGGCTAGGTTCGCCTTCTATGTGGGCGATCAGGCCGAAACCACAGTTATCCCTCTCAAGGGATTTATCGTACAACATATCAGTGAACCTCCCCAGGCTCTACGGGATACCCTCCGATACCGATTGCGCACGGGCACAGAAAGAGTATGGCGACGGGGTTTACACCTCGCATTCGCCCTCTTTAAATCCTTTTCGCGTCGGTACACAAGTTTGAGGACTTGCTGTTAAGAGGGAATCTCAATTACTGCATAAATATGATGAGCAGAGCGCTCATCCAGAAAGCTTCCAGCGGATTCCCAACTTATCGGGAATCCACACATACGTCAAATGGCAATCTTATTTATACAAAAATGTGCTATACAACATCTAATATAATGATTTTTAAGAAAATAATGGCCTTTTGAATGCTGGTGAGGCGTAGGGAACGACTTGATCGAGTGTGATCTGTCTCACTATATCGACGGCACGGTATTATCGTTCTGTGCTGAACTGTTTATTTATTGCAGTTTTTTAAACTGGTTTTTGTTTAATTAAAAGTGACTAATACTGTTTTATGCCCTGGTAAAGATAATGGCAAATCAGAGGTTATATATAAGGAAAAGTCATTACCATGAAGGTGAATTAAATTGCAGTTATCTTGATTGTTTATGCAATGAGATAAGCGGCCGCGTTGACGATTGATCCAGGTCATCGCCGTCGGTAGCTAAAAATGGCAGGCTTGGCCCCTTTCTTAAGGCCGGTCTATCAGATTATGCAGTTACAAAAATTAGTCAATATGTTTGGTGGGGATCTTATGCGCCGATACGGTGAAAAGGTTCATAAACTGACGCTGCATGGTGGATTTAGCTGCCCAAATCGCGATGGCACCATTGGCCGCGGCGGCTGTACGTTCTGTAATGTCGCCTCTTTTGCTGATGAAGAACAGCAGCACAGCTCGATCGCTGAACAGCTGGCCCATCAGGCGCAGCGGGTTAATCGCGCCAAACGCTACCTGGCCTATTTCCAGGCTTATACCAGCACCTTTGCCGAGGTACAGGTGCTGCGCTCCATGTATCAGCAGGCGGTCAGCCAGGCTAATATCGTCGGGCTCTGCGTGGGCACTCGCCCGGACTGCGTCCCTGGAGCGGTATTGGATCTGCTGTCTGAATATCGGCAGCAGGGTTATGAAGTCTGGCTCGAGTTGGGTTTACAAACCGCGCACGATAAAACGCTGCGCCGAATTAATCGCGGCCACGATTTTGCCTGCTACCAGCGTACAGCCCGCCTGGCGCGCGAGCGGGGCCTCAAAGTGTGCAGCCACCTTATTGTTGGCCTGCCTGGCGAAGGGCAGAGCGAATGCCTTGAGACACTAAAACAGGTGGTAGAGACCGGCGTAGACGGCATTAAGCTACATCCACTTCATATTGTGAAGGGCAGTATTATGGCCAGGGCGTGGCAGGCCGGAAGGTTGAACGGTATTGATCTGGCGGACTATACGGTCACCGCAGGCGAGATGATCCGTCATACCCCGGCAGAGGTGATTTATCACCGTATTTCCGCCAGCGCCCGACGTCCTACGCTGCTGGCGCCGCTGTGGTGTGAGAACCGGTGGACCGGGATGGTTGAGCTGGATAAATATCTCAATGAATATGGCGTCCAGGGGTCAGCTATTGGTCGTTGCTGGAGATCTCCGGCCGCTGCCGAATAACGTCATCGCCAGCTGCATTCCGGCTAACTGCTACCCGCAGGCAGGCGCGTAACTACAATCCTTCCCGCATTTTTCGCACAACTTACAGCGTCTTGCTCAGAATTGAGTATTATTGTGCGAAGTTGTCGCGAAGGAATCCCTTATGAAGCAAATCCGTATGCTGGCGCAGTATTATGTTGATCTGATGATGAAGCTGGGTCTGGTGCGCTTTTCCATGCTGCTGGCCTTTGCGCTGGTGGTGCTGGCGATCGTCGTGCAGATGGCCGTAACTATGGTGCTGCACGGCCAGGTGGAAAGTATTGATGTGATCCGCTCTATCTTCTTTGGCTTGCTGATTACCCCGTGGGCGGTCTATTTCCTGTCGGTGGTGGTTGAGCAACTGGAAGAGTCCCGGCAGCGTCTTTCGCGGCTGGTGGAGAAACTGGAGGAGATGCGCGAGCGCGATCTCAAGCTGAATGTGCAGCTTAAGGACAATATCGCCCAGCTTAACCAGGAAATCGGCGAACGTGAAAAAGCTGAAGCGGAACGTGAAACGACGCTTGAGCAGCTGAAAGTTGAGATGAAGGAACGTGAAGAAACGCAAATTCAGCTTGAACAGCAATCTTCCTTTCTGCGCTCCTTCCTTGACGCTTCACCGGACCTGGTTTTCTATCGTAATGAAGATAAAGAGTTTTCAGGCTGTAACCGCGCCATGGAACTGCTGACCGGTAAAAGCGAAAAACAGCTTATTCATCTGAAGCCACAGGATGTCTACAGCGAAGAGGTGGCGGAGAAGGTGCTGGAGACGGATGAGAAAGTCTTCCGCCATAACGTCTCGCTCACCTACGAGCAGTGGCTGGATTATCCGGACGGGCGCAAGGCCTGCTTTGAAATTCGCAAAGTGCCCTATTATGACCGCGTCGGTAAGCGGCGCGGCCTGATGGGGTTCGGTCGTGATATTACGGAACGTAAGCGCTATCAGGACGCGTTGGAGCGGGCCAGCCGCGATAAGACCACCTTTATCTCAACGATTAGCCACGAGCTGCGTACGCCGCTTAACGGCATTGTTGGGCTGAGCCGAATCCTTCTCGATACCGACCTGACCGACGAACAGGAAAGATACCTGAAAACCATCCACGTCTCAGCGGTAACGCTGGGCAATATCTTCAATGATATTATTGAGATGGATAAGATGGAGCGGCGTAAAATTCAGTTGGATAACCAGCCGGTGGACTTTACCGGCTTCCTGGCCGACCTCGAAAACCTCTCCGGTCTGCAGGCGCAGCAGAAAGGGCTGCGCTTTGTGCTGGATCCTTCGCTTCCGCTGCCGCATAAAGTGATCACCGACGGAACGCGTTTACGCCAGATCTTGTGGAATCTTATCAGTAACGCCGTGAAGTTTACCCCGCAGGGTGGAAACGTGAATGTCCGCGTGCGCTATGACGAAGGAGACATCCTGCACTTTGAAGTGGAGGATTCAGGCATTGGCATCCCTGAAGCGGAACAGGATAAAATTTTCGCCATGTATTACCAGGTGAAAGATAGCCAGGGCGGCAAGCCAGCGACAGGTACCGGCATCGGCCTCGCCGTGTCGCGGCGTCTGGCGCGGAATATGGGCGGCGACATTAGCGTTGCCAGCCTCCCGGGTAAAGGCGCGACTTTTACGCTTACCGTACACGCTCCGGCCGTGGCTGAAGAGGTTGAAGACACGCTGGCGGAAGATGAAATGCCATTACCTGCGCTGAACGTGCTGCTGGTGGAAGATATTGAGCTCAACGTGATCGTGGCGCGCTCGGTACTGGAGAAGCTGGGCAATAGCGTGGATGTGGCGATGACCGGTAAGGCTGCGCTGGAGATGTTTGTACCCGGCGAGTACGATCTGGTTCTGCTTGATATTCAACTGCCGGATATGACTGGACTCGATATTTCTCGTCAGCTGAAACAACGCTTTGCCGCCGATGAGCTCCCGCCGCTGGTGGCGCTTACCGCTAACGTCCTGAAGAACAAGAATGAGTATCTGGAAGCGGGAATGGATGATGTTCTGAGCAAGCCGTTATCGGTTCCGGCATTAACCGCGATTATCAAAAAATTCTGGGATGCGCCGGAAGAGGAGGAGAATGAGATGCCATCTGTAGATATCAGTAAATCGGCTTCCGTACTGGATATTCCGATGCTTGAGCAGTATATCGAACTGGTAGGGCCGAAGCTGATTAATGACGGTCTGGCCGTTTTTGAAAGAATGATGCCGGGCTACCTGGCGGTCCTGGAATCCAATTTAACCGCTCGCGACCAGAAAGGCATTGTCGATGAGGGTCATAAGATTAAAGGGGCTGCGGGCTCAATCGGTTTGCGCCATATCCAGCAGTTAGGGCAGCAGATTCAAACGCCGGATTTACCTGCGTGGTCGGATAACGTGGGTGAATGGGTTGAAGAGATGAAATCAGAGTGGCAAAACGATGTCGCGGTGCTGAAAGCGTGGGTCGCGGCGGCAGATAAAAAATGACCCCGGATAAACCGGGGTGCGCGAATACTGCGCCAACACCAGGGAACTGGTCGTTACGCCAGAATCATTTGAGTGATTTTTTTACACGGCGCAACCTGAGGATTTGGCTTACTCGCTCATTAAGATAGCAAACCTTAAATAGTTTGTTACATGAAACAGTAAAATATGTGAAGCATAGCGAGTAATTCAAAATTTTTGACTGCTTTCATAAACTTGTACTAAGGGGCTGATGTGATGAAGAAAATTGGTGTGGTGCTGAGCGGCTGCGGCGTTTATGACGGAAGCGAAATTCATGAAGCCGTTATTACTCTGCTGGCTATTGCCCGCAGCGGCGCTCAGGCTATCTGCTATGCGCCTGATAAAGCGCAAACCGATGTTATCAATCACCTGACCGGCGAAGCGCAGGCGGAAAGCCGTAATGTGCTCGTGGAAGCGGCGCGTATCGCGCGCGGAGAGATTCAGCCTTTAGCAAACGCACGGGCGGATGCGCTGGACGCGCTGATTGTGCCCGGAGGTTTTGGCGCGGCAAAGAACCTCAGCAGCTTTGCTGCGCAGGGAAGTGAATGTGAAGTGGATAGCGATCTTAAGGCACTGGCGCTGGCGATGCATCAGGCGGGTAAACCGTTGGGCTTTATCTGTATCGCTCCGGCGCTGTTGCCGAAAATATTTTCTATTCCGCTACGAGTAACTATTGGTACCGATCTTGATACCGCCGATGCGGTAGAGGAGATGGGGGCCGAACATGTGCCTTGCCCGGTCGACGACATTGTGGTTGATGAAGACAACAAAGTGGTGACGACTCCCGCGTATATGCTGGCGCAGAACATCGCCGAAGCGGCGAGCGGCATTGAAAAACTCGTTTCTCGCGTATTGGTTCTGACGGCATGACATTTCGCTTTTCGCCGTTGCGCTTGATTAAACGTTTTTTCCTGAGGCTACTGCTGGCTTGCGCGGTGCTATGGGGCGGCGGGGTTGCTCTGTTTAGCATCGTCCCCGTCCCGTTTTCAGCGGTGATGCTGGAGCGGCAGCTCGGCGCATGGCTCTCAGGGAATTTTCATTACATCGCCCATTCCGATTGGGTGGGCATGGATGAAATTTCTCCGTGGATGGGGCTGGCGGTTATTGCCGCGGAAGACCAGAAATTCCCGGAGCACTGGGGGTTTGACGTCCCAGCGATTGAGAAGGCGCTGGCGCACAATGAACGCAATGAGAACCGCATCCGCGGTGCATCAACCCTGTCGCAGCAGACGGCAAAAAACCTGTTCCTGTGGGATGGTCGCAGCTGGCTAAGGAAAGGGCTGGAGGCGGGGCTGACCGTTGGCATTGAGACGGTCTGGAGCAAAAAGCGGATCCTCACCGTTTATCTGAATATTGCTGAGTTTGGTGAAGGGACGTTTGGCGTTGAAGCTGCATCGCAGCGCTATTTTCACAAACCGGCCAGTAGATTAACGGCTGCTGAAGCCGCGCTTTTAGCGGCGGTCTTGCCTAATCCCATTCGCTTTCGCGCTGACGCGCCGTCAGGTTATATTCGCAGCCGCCAGGCGTGGATCCTGCGCCAGATGAGGCAATTAGGTGGGGAAGGGTTTATGCGGGCGAATCAGCTACATTGATGATTTCACGGCTCAGTACCCCGGAAGGCGCGCTGCGACCGGGGGAGTGAAATCTAATCCTCATCAAACCCGGCGTTGAACAGCGCGATAACCGCTGCCAGCGCCTCCACTTCTTGCGGGCCGTTAGCTTCAATCTCAATCTGACGCCCTTTAGCTGAGTCAAGCATCAGCAGGGCAATTACGCTATTCGCTTCAGCTTCAGTTCCTTCATCATTGCGCAGCAGCACTTCAGCATCATAGTTCTGCATTAATTCAAACAGCTTCATCGCCGGGCGAGCGTGCATGCCCAGCTTATTGGTGATTTCAACGGTTTGCTTAACGGTCATGATTTGCGTTTTTCCAGCGTCCGATGACGAGACTGCACGTTCTTGCCGCGCGAGCGGAAGTAGTCAGCCAGCTGTTCGGCGATGTAAACCGAACGGTGTTTACCACCGGTACAACCAATGGCCACCGTCAGATAGCTGCGGTTATTGGTCTCCAGCATAGGTAACCATAGCTCAAGATAGCTGCGGGTCTGGTAGATAAAATTGTGAACTTCCGTGTGCCGGTCGAGGAAGGCGGCAACGGGTTTATCAAGGCCGGTCATGGGACGCAGTTTTGGATCCCAGTGCGGGTTCGGCAGGAAGCGCACGTCAAAAACGTAGTCGGCATCAATAGGAATACCATGCTTAAATCCAAAGGATTCAAACACCATCGTCAGCTCGCGTTCGCGCTTGCCTAACAAACGCGTGCGCAGCATTTCTGCCAGCTCATGTACCGACATTTCTGAGGTATCGACGATCAGGTCAGCGCGGGAACGCAGAGGTTCCAGCAGGTCGCTCTCTTCATCAATGGCGCTCTCCAGCGACAGGTTTTTGCTGGAGAGGGGATGCAAACGACGCGTGTCGCTGTAGCGGCGAATCAAGGTGTTACGATCGGCATCCAGGAACAGCAGCTGAGGTGAAAATTCTGCGGGCAGATTTTTCATCGCCTGCTCGAAGATTTCCGGCGACTCAGGCATGTTTCGCACGTCAATACTGACCGCGGCCGAGATGTTTCTGTCAGCGAGCGAGCGCGCCAGCTCAGGTAAGAGCACAACCGGCAGGTTATCCACGCAGTAAAAACCCATATCTTCCAGCGCTCGCAGGGCGACGGATTTCCCCGACCCTGAACGGCCGCTGACGATCATCAGTACCATGTACCGTTTCTCCTCAGTACGAAAAAGCGTAAGGTGCGGCTTTCGTTACGCCTCATTATTGCTTCCCGCTTCAGTGATGATTTCATACAGCTCTTCATCGCTTTGCGCAGCGCGCAGACGGCGGCAAATTGTTTTATCGGCCAGACGTTTCGCCACCAGCGAGAGCGTATGCAGATGCGTTTTAGTTTGATCGGCCGGGACGAGAAGGGCAAATAACAGATCGACGGGTTGGTTGTCGATAGCATCGAAAGCAATGGGAGTTTCCAGCTGGACAAACACGCCCACGGCCCGCAGCGTATCCTCTTCGAGTTTGCCGTGGGGAATTGCAATGCCGTTGCCAATCCCGGTACTGCCCATTTTCTCACGGGTAAGGATCGCCTCGAACACTATCTGGGACGATAAGCCTAACTGCTTTGCCGCCAGCTCGCTGATGATTTCCAGCGCGCGTTTCTTGCTCTGGCAGTGAACCTGGCTACGGGTACATTCCTGGTTAAGGACATTGCTCAGTTGTAGAGCCGAATCGTTATTTATCATAATTTCACCTGAGCTCTCCTTGCCAACCGCCGGCAGGCGGTTGGCGTAGGCGATTGCCCGGACAATTAGTGTTGTTTCAGTTTATCTTTATGTTTTGTTAACTGTCTTGCCAGCTTATCGATAAGTCCATCGATAGCAGCATACATATCCTGCCCTTCCGCACTGGCATGGATTTCGCCACCGTTGACATGCAGATTGGCGTCCGCAATTTGCGTCACCTTCTCCACTTTTAACACAATATAGACCTGGTTGATCCTGTCGAAAAACTGCTCCAGTTTGCTGAACTTCGTGGTAACGAAATCGCGCATGGCGGGGGTTATCTCGATGTTGTGTCCTGTAATGTTGAGCTGCATAGTGTCTTCCTTATCGGTTGGGTCAAACCAATTGCTTGCGCTGATTTGACGGCGGAATGGATAAAGACTCTCGGTACTTAGCAACGGTTCGCCGTGCCACCATAATACCCTGATCGGATAGCATGGTGGTGAGCTTACTGTCACTCAATGGTTTCGCGGGGTTTTCCGCGGCAATTAATTTCTTCACCAGCGCGCGAATAGCCGTCGACGATGCTTCGCCGCCGCCTTCAGTGTTCACATGGCTGGAGAAGAAATACTTCAGCTCAAAAATACCGCGTGGACTGTGCAGGTATTTTTGCGTAGTAACGCGTGAAATAGTGGATTCATGCATTTCGACGGCCTGAGCGATATCCGCCAGCACCATCGGTTTCATAAACTCTTCGCCTTGTTCAAAAAAAGCCTGCTGCTGTTCGACGATACAGCGGCTGACGCGCAGAAGGGTGTCGTTGCGGCTCTCCAGGCTCTTGATCAGCCAGCGCGCTTCCTGCAGGTTGCTACGGATAAACTGGCCGTCAGCGTCATTGCGCGTGCTGTTACCCATAGCGGCATAGTGCTGATTGATCTTCAGGCGCGGAAGGCTATCTGAATTGAGTTCAACCACCCAACGATCGTTCACTTTACGTACCAGAACGTCAGGAATGACATATTCTGGCTCGCCAGTTTGGATCGACTGCCCCGGGCGCGGATCCAGCGATTGGATCAAATTTACCGCTTCCTTTAACACTTCTTCTTTGAGGCGGGTTACACGCATCAGGCTGCGGAAGTCGTGGTTGGCCAGCAGATCGAGATGATCGCTGATGATCAGACGGGCTTCTTCAATCCACGGCGTCTCTTTGGCAAACTGTGAAAGCTGGACCAGCAGGCAATCGCGCAAATCTTTCGCCGCCACGCCGACGGGGTCGAAACGCTGAATGCGCTTGAGAACCGCCTCAACTTCTTCAAGTCCGATTTCATCGTCGCCAATACTTTCCACGATGTCTTCGATAGAAATCGTCAGGTAGCCGGTATCATCAACGGCATCGACGATAGAGGTCGCGATGGCGCGATCGGTATCAGTGAATGGCGTAAGTTCAACCTGCCACATCAGGTAATCCTGCAGACTTTGCGTGGTCTCACCCTGATAGACGGGCAGTTCGTCATCCTGGTAATCGACGCCGTTGCCTGATGGCGTTCCGGCGGTGTAAATCTCATCCCAGCTGGCATCAAGCGGCAGCTCTTCGGGCATCTCTTTTTGCTCAAGGGCGTCGACGGTATCCAGAGATTCGCGATCCTCAGCCTCTTTGGTTTCTACCTCATCGTGAAGATCGGTTTGCTCCAGCAACGGGTTGCTGTCCAGCGCCTGCTGGAGTTCTTGCTGGAGTTCTAACGTGGACAGCTGCAGTAGACGAATCGCCTGCTGCAGTTGTGGCGTCATGGCAAGCTGTTGGCTTAGCCTTAATTGCAAACCTTGCTTCATATTCAGGGCCAATATCTCCGGCTAAAACGTCTGTAACCTCTACCCTATCAGAGTCTGAAGTCTTCCCCAAGATACACGCGCTTAACCTGCTCGTCTTCAAGGATTTGCTGCGGCGTACCGTGGGCTATCAGGTGGCCCTGGCTGACGATATAGGCACGCTCGCAAACGGCCAGCGTTTCCCTGACGTTATGGTCGGTTATCAGGACGCCAAGGCCGCTGTCGCGCAGGTGTTCAATAATGCGTTTGATATCGATAACGGAGATGGGGTCAACGCCGGCAAAGGGTTCATCCAGCAGGATGAATTTCGGGTTAGCCGCCAACGCGCGGGCGATCTCGACGCGGCGGCGTTCACCACCGGAGAGCGCCTGGCCGAGACTATCGCGCAGGTGCTCAATGTGAAACTCCTCCATCAGCTCTTTCGCGCGATCTTCACGCTGCTCGTTGCTCAGATCGTCGCGAATCTGCAATACCGCCATCAGGTTATCGTAAACGCTGAGACGGCGGAAAATGGAGGCCTCCTGCGGCAAATAGCCGATGCCGCGACGCGCGCGCGCGTGCAGCGGCAGCAGGCTGATGTCTTCATCATCAATGATAATGTTGCCCGCGTCGCGCGGTACGATACCAACAACCATATAGAAGGTAGTGGTTTTACCGGCGCCGTTTGGGCCTAGCAGGCCAACAATCTCGCCCGAATTCACGGTCAGACTGACATCTTCCACGACGCGGCGGCCTTTATAGGCTTTCGCAAGATTCTTTGCAGTTAATGTTGCCATAACGAATTACTTACCCTTCTTTGACTGATCGCTACCTTTATCCTGCAGCTGCGAAGGAACCAGAACCGTGGTCACGCGTCCGCCTTTATTGCTAAAAGCCTGCATTTTTTGTTCTTTCACCAGGTAAGTGATTTTGTCACCCTGGATATTGCTATCGATCTGTTCCAGATGTGCATTGCCGGTCAGCACGACAAAGTCGTTTTGCAGTTCATAATGCATTTTTGACGCGCGGCCTTTTACCGGTTTGCCGTTATCCTGCATCTGGTAGAAGGTGGCCGGGTTACCATAGCCATCGATAACCTCTTTGCCTTTTTCGCCGCCCGGGCGGGTCACGACGACTTTGTCGGCGTTGATTTTGATCGTTCCCTGAGTGACGACGACATTACCCGTAAAGGTGACGACGTTGCCCTGCATATCCAGCGACTGCTGATCGGATTCAATATGAATCGGCTGATCGGTATCACCCGTCTTGGCCTGTGCCGACAGGCTGGCGGCCAGTAAGGCGCTGGCGAGCGCAATCTTAAGGCTGAGTTTGTTTGTTCTGAATTTCATATGAGGTTCTAACCTTTTCAATCAGCTCGGCATTTTTGCTGCGCAGGTTCCCGCGCATTTTCAGGCCGCTGGAATTAAATGTTGTTCCGTACAACGTCACCATGTCATCGGAGGTAACATCCTGCGTCACCAGGTTTATCTGGGCGTTATCCGTCGTAATTTTGCGCAGTTGAGAATCCGCCGTCAGCGCATTAACCTCAACGTGCCCGTAAAGATACAGCATGCGGTCATTCGTCAACTTAGCTTTATCCGCTTTGATAGACCAGGTTGGTACTTTATTCGTATCGAAGGTGGTCATCACCGGTTTTGCGAACCACGAGAGTTGCTGTTCGGAAAAATACTCTACGTGTTCCGCTATTAGCCTGTAGTTAAGCGCCCCTTCGGGACTATAAACGACGGTATCGGTATGCTCGCTGGTATACGTCGGATCGTCAGGATTGATCGCTTGCTGGGTGGCATCGTCCGTACTCGCCAGGTTCAGGCCGATCAGGATCAGCGCGACCAGCGATAGTAAAATGATAACCCAACGTCTGGTTTTACTCATATAGATTGCCCTTTGGCCTCATCCAGCTTGCCCTGCGCCAATAGTAGCAAATCGCACACTTCGCGTACCGCTCCGCGACCGCCGTTGATACGAGTAACGTAATCCGCGCGCGGGAGCAGCAACGGATGCGCATCGGCTACCGCTATGCTTAAACCCACTTCCGCCATCACCGGCCAGTCGATCAGATCGTCGCCAATATAGGCCACTTCAACTGCGCTAACGGCCAGTTTATTGAGTAGCTCATGAAACGCCAGCAGCTTATCAGACTGCCCCTGGTAGAGATGAGTGATGCCGAGCGTCTGGCAGCGATCTTCCACCAGTTTAGCGTTTCGCCCGGTAATTATCGCCACCTCAATCTCTGAAGTCAGGGCGCAGCGGATACCGTAGCCGTCGCGCACGTTAAACGCTTTCAGCTCTTCGCCGTTGTTGCCCATATAGATAAGACCGTCGGACAGAACGCCGTCCACATCAAGTATCAGTAAACGGATCTTCGCTGCCCGGTCAATAAAACCCTGGCTTACCGGACCATAGCAGGTCGCTATCAGGGCATCAGCATTATTCATTATTTTTTCCTTACTTACACTACGCCCGCGCGCAGGAGATCGTGCATATGTATCACACCTACCAGACGGTCGCCATCTGCAACCAGCACGCAGGTGATATGACGGGACTGCATCAGGTTCAGCGCATCAACGGCCAGCGTACCGGGACGGATACGGATACCGCCTCGCGTCATCACTTCGGCGATGCTGGCGTTACGCATATCAATGCCGGTATCAAAGACGCGGCGCAGATCGCCATCGGTGAAAATGCCGATGATATTCATTTCGTCGTCGCAAATAGCGGTCATGCCTAAATTTTTGCGCGTGATTTCCAGCAGCGCATCGCGCAGCGTGGCCCCCAGGCCAACATGCGGAATTTCATCGCCGGTGTGCATAATATCATTGACCCGCAGCAGTAGCTTACGGCCCAGCGCGCCGCCAGGATGCGATAGCGCAAAATCTTCAGCAGTAAAACCGCGGGCTTCCAGCAGCGCTACGGCAAGGGCATCGCCCATGACCAGCGCGGCGGTGGTGCTTGAGGTGGGGGCCAGCCCTAAGGGGCAAGCCTCTTTGGGCACTTTCACGCACAGATGAATATCCGCCGCGCGCGCCATGCTGCTTTCTGGTCGGCTGGTGATACAGATAAGCGACACCTGCAGGCGCTTGAGGACTGGAATCAGGGCGAGAATTTCATTTGATTCCCCGGAGTTAGATAGCGCGATCACTACGTCGCATGGGGTGACCATGCCCAAATCGCCGTGCGCGGCCTCGCCGGGATGGACGAAGAATGATGATGTCCCGGTGCTGGCGAAAGTTGCGGCCATCTTTCGCCCGATATGGCCGGATTTACCCATTCCCATCACCACAACTTTACCGGTACAGCGAAAAATGGTCTCACAGGCACGGGTAAAGTCTTCATTAATATATTGATCGAGCTGGGCCAGACCTTCACGTTCAATGTCCAGCACCTCACGGCCTGCCCGTTGAAAGTCAAAATCCGCTGGCAAATCTATTTGCGACATAATGTTATCCCGAATCATTCAACGAAGAGCGGCGCTGTCCAGTACAGCATCGCTAACCAAAGCATAAAACCACCCAGCAGCAGGGCACCGGCAAGGCGACCGGGCTGTTGTTTACGACGCCAGCACAGCACCGCGAAGATCAGGCTGACCAGCAGCATGACACCATAGTCGCGGCTAAAGGCCTCGGCGGCAAAGGCGCCTGGCGCAATCAGCGCGGGGAGCCCGAGAACCAGTACGATATTAAGAATATTAGCGCCAATGATATTGCCGATGGCGATGTCATTTTCGCCTTTTCGCGCTCCGGCAATGGCGGTGGCCAGCTCGGGCAGGCTGGTGCCGATGGCAACGACCGTTAAGCCGACGGTCAGTTCGCTGATGGCAAAAAAGTTTGCCAGCACCGTGGCGTTATCCACCACCATCCGCGTGGCCATCGGCATCACTATCATCGCGACGCCCAACCAGAGCAGCGCGACGGGAAGCGAGCCTTCCCGCGGCAGCTCCGCCAGCTGTTCACGGGTCAGGCTGTCGTTCCCCTGGCGTTCCGCAAGGCGGGCAATCTTAAGGGTAAACAGCAGCCACAGTACGGCCAGCGCCAGCAAAAAAAGGCCGTCTATCCGCGTGAGCTGCCCGTCATACAGAACGAATCCTGCCAGTAAACTGACCAGCAACATTAGCGGTAATTCGCGGCGCAGGATATCAGAATGCACGGTAAAAGGTTGAAACAGAGCGGTGAGGCCGAGGATCAGCAGAATATTGGTGATATTCGATCCGAGAGCGGTTCCGATCGCCAGATCGGTTTGTCCATGCAGGGAGGCGGCAGCGGAAACAATGACTTCCGGTAAACTGGTACCGATGCTGACCACCGTCATCCCTATAATAAGGGGGGGGATTCCCAGCATACGGCAGAGTATTGAAGCGGCGTAGACCAGACGATCGGCGCTGTAGACAACCAGCAATAAACCAATAATTAACAGAGCCGTCGCTAAGAGCATCTAAAGTCCTTTCTTCAGGTATAATCGTTGCCTCGCTGGCCGTCCGTAGGCAGCGTAACGAATTCTTAATTTTGACTTTATGTGTGCCAAAAGTAAAACAAATGCCAGCTTTCGCTAACCCGGGCGGGTAAGATTCTGTAAAAATGTTGGGTTTGTGGTGAAAGAAAGCGCCATGCTTAGCCCGACGGGTGTCTAGTAAGGATGATTTTATGAGCCAGAGTTCGGCGAATCTAGTCGAAGTGCGCGGTATTCGCTTCTCGAGGGGCGATCGGGTGATCTTCGATGATATCTCGCTATCGGTACCCCGCGGCAAGATCACCGCGATAATGGGGCCATCAGGGATCGGCAAAACCACCCTGTTACGTCTGATCGGCGGTCAGATCCCGCCCGACAAAGGCGAGATCCTGTTTGATGGTGAAAACGTACCGCAGATGTCGCGCTCGCGCCTGTATACCGTCCGCAAGCGTATGAGCATGCTGTTTCAGTCCGGCGCGCTGTTCACCGACCTGAACGTTTTCGATAACGTCGCTTATCCGCTGCGCGAGCATACGCGTCTGCCGGAAGCGCTGCTGCACACTACGGTGATGATGAAGCTGGAGGCCGTCGGACTACGCGGAGCCGCGAAGCTGATGCCTTCTGAGCTTTCCGGCGGCATGGCCCGCCGTGCCGCGCTGGCGAGGGCGATTGCGCTGGAACCTGATTTAATCATGTTCGATGAGCCCTTTGTCGGGCAGGACCCCATTACGATGGGGGTGCTGGTGAAGCTGATTTCTGAACTCAATAGCACCCTGGGTGTCACCTGTATCGTGGTTTCGCATGATGTGCCGGAGGTGCTCAGCATCGCGGACTTCGCATATATCGTGGCGGACAAAAAGGTGGTAGCGCACGGGAGTGCGCAGTCGCTGCGGGAAAATGCCGATCCTCGGGTTCGTCAGTTCATTGATGGTATCGCCGACGGCCCGGTGCCGTTCCGCTATCCGGCGGGTGATTATCATCATGATTTATTGGGCAAAGGGAGTTAAGCGACTCATGTTGTTAAATGCGCTAGCCGCGCTTGGGCATCGCGGTATTAAAACTATCGCGACGTTTGGGCGTGCTGGATTAATGCTCTTCAACGCGGTTGTGGGCAAGCCTGAGTTTCGCAAGCATGCGCCGCTGCTGGTGCGTCAGCTGTACAACGTTGGCGTGCTATCAATGCTGATCATCATTGTATCGGGGCTGTTTATCGGTATGGTGCTGGGTCTGCAGGGCTATCTGGTGTTGACCACCTATAGCGCCGAAACCAGTCTGGGCATGCTGGTGGCGCTATCGCTGCTGCGTGAGCTGGGGCCGGTGGTCGCTGCGCTGTTGTTTGCCGGGCGTGCCGGCTCGGCGCTGACTGCCGAAATTGGCCTTATGCGCGCAACCGAGCAGCTCTCCAGCATGGAGATGATGGCGGTCGACCCGCTTCGCCGCGTGATCTCTCCGCGCTTCTGGGCGGGGGTGATTTCACTGCCGTTGTTAACGATTATTTTTGTGGCGGTCGGCGTTTGGGGCGGCTCGCTGGTCGGTGTCAGCTGGAAGGGCATCGATGGCGGATTCTTCTGGAGCGCGATGCAAAACGCCGTTGATTGGCGGATGGATCTGGTTAACTGCCTGATTAAGAGTCTGGTTTTCGCCATTACGGTAACATGGATCGCGTTATTTAACGGTTATGACGCTATCCCCACTTCCGCCGGGATTAGCCGGGCGACGACGCGTACCGTGGTGCATGCGTCGCTGGCGGTTCTGGGGCTGGATTTTGTGCTGACTGCGCTGATGTTTGGGAATTGAGTTCATGCAAACGAGAAAAAATGAAATCTGGGTAGGGGTGTTTTTACTGGTTGCGCTGCTGGCCGCGCTGTTTGTCTGCCTGAAGGCGGCAAATGTCACCTCTTTACGTACCGAACCGACTTATCGGCTCTATGCCACTTTTGACAATATCGGCGGTCTGAAAGCGCGCTCTCCGGTGCGAATTGGCGGCGTTGTCGTTGGACGCGTGGCGGATATTACGCTTGACCCTAAAACCTACCTGCCTCGCGTCGCTCTCGATATTGATGAGCGCTACAACCATATCCCGGATACCAGCTCGCTGGCGATCCGAACTTCCGGTCTGCTGGGCGAACAGTACCTGGCGATGAACATCGGGTTTGAAGATCCTGAGCTGGGAACCACTATCCTTAAAGATGGCGGTACCATTCAGGACACCAAATCCGCAATGGTGCTGGAAGATTTGATAGGCCAGTTCCTTTATAACAGTAAAGGTAGCGACAATAAGAATTCTGGCGATGAACAGTCTGCCGGGGAGAGTCATACTGACGCTACGCCGCCAGCCGGCACGACGCACTAATTTCAGGAGAGATAAGACATGTTTAAACGCTTACTAATGGTCGCCATGCTGGTGATTGCCCCTTTGACTGCGGCAACCGCCGCGGACCAATCCAATCCTTATAAGCTGATGGACGAAGCGGCGCAGAAAACCTTCGATCGCCTGAAGAACGAGCAGCCTAAGATTCAGGCTAACCCGAACTACCTGCGCGACATCGTCGATCAGGAACTGCTGCCCTATGTTCAGGTGAAATACGCCGGCGCGTTGGTGTTAGGGCGTTATTACAAAGAAGCGACCCCGGCGCAGCGTGAAGCCTATTTCGCCGCTTTCCGCGAATATCTGAAACAGGCCTATGGCCAGGCGCTGGCAATGTATCACGGTCAGACCTATCAGATTGCCCCTGAGCAGCCTCTGGGCAGCGCGACCATTGTTCCTATTCGCGTCACCATCCTCGATCCTAATGGCCGTCCGCCGGTGCGCCTGGATTTCCAGTGGCGTAAAAATACCCAGACCGGTAACTGGCAGGCGTACGACATGATTGCTGAAGGGGTGAGCATGATCACCACTAAACAAAACGAGTGGAGCGACCTGCTGCGTACTAAAGGCGTTGATGGTCTGACGGCGCAGCTGAAGGCAAGCTCAGCGCAGCCGATTACTCTGGAACAGAAAAAATAATGACCGGGCAGCTGAGCTGGACTCGCGATGGTGAGACGCTGGCGCTGCGCGGAGAGCTGGACCAGGATCTTTTGGTCCCGCTGTGGGAAGCGCGCGCTCAGGCGACGGATGGCGTGTCCGCAATCGACCTGAGCGCCGTGACCCGCGTGGACACCGCCGGGCTGGCGCTATTAGTGCATTTTATCGCACTGGTTCGTCGGCAGGGCGGGGAAGCGAAGTTGACCGGTAAGAGTGAAAATCTGCAAACCCTGGTCAGGTTGTATAACCTTCCTGCCGATATGATCCCATAACTTTTTCAGTGCCTTAGTGCTGAAGCTATTCTGAAAGCCCCATCAAACTTTTCGATGGGGCTTTTTGCTTGTTTAAGACAGCGCCACTTTCCTCTAAGATGTTGGGCTGTTTTCACTATCAGATAAATGTAGCCCATGGAAAATCATGAAATTCAGACCGTGCTGATGAGCGCACTCTCCCTTCAGGAAATCCACGTCTCTGGCGATGGCAGCCACTTTCAGGTTATTGCTGTGGGTGAGATGTTCGACGGCATGAGTCGGGTCAAGAAGCAACAGGCTATCTATGCCCCGCTGATGGAATATATTGCCGATAACCGCATCCATGCTCTGTCGATAAAAGCGTTTACCCCGCAGGAGTGGGCGCGAGACCGCAAACTAAATGGCTTATAAGCTGTGGGGATGTTCCCCGCAGCATATGTGAATTCTTAACAGAGAACAGAATCAATGGATAAATTCCGTGTTCAGGGGCCTACTCGCCTGCAGGGCGAGGTCACTATTTCCGGCGCGAAAAACGCCGCCCTGCCAATCCTCTTTTCCGCGCTATTAGCCGAAGAGCCGATTGAGATCCAGAACGTACCGAAGCTGAAAGACATCGATACCACCATGAAACTGCTGAGCCAGCTGGGCGCGAACGTTAAGCGCAACGGCTCCGTATGGATCGATGCCGGCCCGGTCGACGTTTTCTGTGCGCCGTATGATCTCGTCAAAACCATGCGTGCTTCGATTTGGGCGCTGGGTCCGCTGGTGGCGCGTTTTGGTCAGGGACAGGTATCACTTCCCGGCGGCTGCGCCATCGGCGCGCGCCCGGTTGATTTACACATAACCGGTCTTGAGCAACTGGGTGCGGAAATCAAACTGGAAGAAGGTTATGTCAAGGCGTCGGTTAATGGACGCCTGAAAGGCGCGCATATTGTGATGGATAAGGTCAGCGTTGGCGCTACCGTCACCATCATGAGCGCTGCGACGCTGGCGGAAGGCACCACCGTTATCGAAAACGCCGCGCGCGAGCCGGAAATTGTCGATACTGCGAACTTCCTCAACACGCTGGGCGCGAAGATCAAAGGTCAGGGCACCGATCGTATCACCATCGAAGGCGTAGCGCGCCTTGGCGGCGGCGTCTACCGCGTTCTGCCGGATCGTATTGAAACCGGGACGTTCCTGGTGGCGGCGGCGATTTCTGGCGGTAAGATTCTGTGCCGCAATGCCCAGCCGGATACCCTTGATGCGGTTCTGGCCAAGCTACGCGACGCCGGCGCGGACATTGAAACGGGCGAGGACTGGATTAGCCTCGATATGCACGGCAATCGTCCGAAGGCCGTCAACGTTCGTACTGCCCCACACCCGGGTTTCCCGACCGATATGCAGGCCCAGTTCACTTTGCTGAATCTGGTTGCAGAAGGAACCGGCGTGATCACCGAAACGATTTTCGAAAACCGTTTCATGCATATCCCGGAGCTGATCCGTATGGGCGCGCATGCGGAAATCGAGAGCAATACGGCGATTTGCCACGGCGTGAAGCAGCTTTCTGGCGCCCAGGTAATGGCGACCGATCTGCGTGCGTCAGCCAGCCTGGTGCTGGCGGGCTGTATTGCGGAAGGTACGACGATTGTCGATCGTATTTACCACATTGACCGCGGCTACGAACGTATCGAAGACAAACTTCAGGCGCTTGGCGCGAATATCGAACGCGTGAAAGCCGAATAAGCCTATTGCAGCAGCCCTCTGACGTATGTCCGGGGGCTGTTGTCTGCAACCTCGCTTTATTTGTTATTCTTCCTCTGACGCATCATCTGCGTTCTGTCGATAAACTGGTGGGTATGGGGATCGTGATAGCGCGATGGCCATATTACCCAAGGATCGGTTTCCAGCGCGTGAGCGATAATCAGCTCGCCCTTGGGCCAGGGCCGACTCAGCGCATTGGCGAGCGTTGAAGAACTTAAACCATTACGCCGCGATTCAGCTGCCAGCGACGTCCCTTTTTTGCGTAATCCGGCAATAATATCCGCCGGATGCCAGTCGATGAACTTATCCATAAATTCTCCTGGTAATAAACATTCCGTTCGTCCCTTAATGGGCGACAAAATGACTATACCTTGAGTTCCAGTAATGTTCTAACAAGTTCTTTTAATGGCTTTGATATTAAGAATAAATCAAGAAGTGAGGTTGAAAATGACTTTAATGGCGCTTACTGGAACTTTCCCGCGATTCTACGCGGGAAAGTGAGAGGAGGGGTTAATGGTCGCGCTGCACGGCGATGTGGGCAAGACCAATTAGCGCTTCACGCCACGGAGAATCGGGAAGGACCTGGAGGGCGGCAATTGCTTTATCAGCCTCTTCCTCCGCGCGTTTTTGGGTCCATTCCAGCGAGCCACAGGCTGCCATGGTTTCCAGCACGGCTTCGAGTAGATGGCGGCCGTTACCCTGCTCGATCGCTCCGCGGATCATGGCGGACTGTTCTGCGCTGCCGTGTTGCATAGCGTGCAGGAGCGGAAGGGTGGGTTTGCCTTCATTCAGATCATCACCGACGTTTTTACCCAGCCGCTTACCATCCGAACTGTAGTCAAGCAGATCGTCAATCAGCTGGAAAGCGGTACCCAAATAGCGCCCATAGTCCTGTAACGCTTTCTCTTGCTTCATGGTGCAGTCGGCCAGGATCCCGGAGCACTGGGCCGCGGCTTCAAACAAACGGGCGGTCTTGCTGTAAATGACCCGCATATAGTTTTCTTCGGTGATATCCGGGTCGTTCACGTTCATGAGCTGCAGGACTTCGCCTTCAGCAATGACGTTAACGGCTTCCGACATCACTTCCAGCACTCTCAATGAGCCGAGGCTGGTCATCATCTGAAAGGCGCGGGTGTAGATGAAATCGCCAACCAGCACGCTAGCGGCATTGCCAAAAGCGGCGTTTGCGGTGGCTTTGCCCCGGCGCATATCAGACTCATCGACGACGTCATCATGTAGTAGGGTGGCGGTATGGATAAATTCGATCAGCGCAGCAATGGCGACGTGAGCGTTTCCCTGATATCCAACGGCACGCGCGGCCAGCACGGCGATCATCGGGCGAATGCGTTTACCGCCTCCGCTAACGATGTAATAGCCTAACTGGTTGATAAGCTGAACATCCGAGTCGAGTTGCTCAAGAATTGTCGCATTGACGCCCGCCATATCCTGCGCGGTTAACTCATTGATTTTTTCTAAATTCATCGCAAAAGCCGGGCCAAATGTCCTGTTCCCGCGTATCCAATAGGATCACAGAAGGATTAAGATAGAATTAAAAGAAGATGTGATTGTACTGAAAAATTGCCGCAGATAAACGCTGGAGTGAAAGTTGTGTTTTTTTTCTGCGTTGATCGCTGATCGCTCTTGTCAAAGGCTCGCGTTTTGCGTAATATTCGCGCCCTATTGTGAATATTTATAGCGCACTCTGAATCATACGAAGAGGTGCGCGGAAGCGGAGTTCTATATGTACGCGGTTTTCCAAAGTGGTGGTAAACAACACCGAGTAAGCGAAGGTCAAACCATTCGCCTGGAAAAGCTGGACATCGCAACTGGCGAAGCTGTTGAGTTCGCAGAAGTGCTGATGATCGCAAACGGTGAAGAAATTAAAATCGGCGTTCCTTTCGTTGAGGGCGGCGTAATCAAAGCTGAAGTTGTTGCACACGGTCGTGGCGAGAAAGTTAAAATCGTTAAGTTTCGTCGTCGTAAACACTACCGTAAGCAGCAGGGCCATCGTCAGTGGTTCACTGATGTGAAAATTACTGGCATCAGCGCCTAAGACCTGAGGAGAGATTTAAATGGCACATAAAAAGGCTGGCGGCTCAACTCGTAACGGTCGCGATTCAGAAGCTAAACGCCTGGGCGTTAAGCGTTTCGGTGGCGAATCCGTTCTGGCGGGTAGCATCATCGTTCGTCAACGTGGTACCAAATTCCACGCTGGCACTAACGTAGGTTGCGGTCGTGACCACACTCTGTTTGCTAAAGCAGACGGTAAAGTGAAATTCGAAGTTAAAGGCCCGAACAACCGTAAATACATCAGCATCGTTGCTGAGTAAGTTTTTCGTGGTCCGGTAACGGATTAAAGCCCCGCAACGTGTTGCGGGGCTTTTTACATTGAAAACCCGGAAAATTTTCTGCAGGGAAAACGGGCATGAAGCAGCAGGCCGGCATCGGCATTCTTTTAGCGCTCACCACGGCGATGTGTTGGGGGGCCCTGCCGATCGCAATGAAGCAGGTTCTTGAAGTGATGGAGCCGCCGACGGTGGTTTTTTATCGCTTTTTGATGGCAAGTTTTGGTCTTGGCGCCATCCTGGCCATGAAAAGAAAGCTGCCTCCGCTGCGTATTTTTCGTAAGCCGCGGTGGTTGATACTGCTGGTCATTGCGACGGGTGGTTTGTTCGGTAACTTCATTCTGTTTAGTTCTTCCTTGCAATATCTCAGCCCCACCGCTTCTCAGGTGATTGGCCAGCTGTCCCCGGTCGGCATGATGGTGGCCAGCGTTTTTGTCCTTAAAGAAAAAATGCGCGGCACTCAGGTTGTGGGAGCGCTGATGCTGGTGAGCGGTCTGGTGATGTTTTTTAACACCAGCCTGATCGAGATTTTTACTCGCCTGACGGACTACACGTGGGGGGTAATTTTCGGCGTCGGGGCGGCGACGGTATGGGTATGCTACGGCGTCGCGCAAAAGGTGTTATTGCGGCGTCTGGCGTCACAGCAAATCCTTTTTTTGCTGTACACTTTATGTACGATATCGCTATTGCCATTAGCGAAGCCTTCGCAGGTACTGGCATTAAGCGACTGGCAGCTGGCCTGCCTGGTTTTTTGCGGCCTAAACACCCTGGTAGGCTACGGTGCGCTGGCGGAAGCGATGGCGCGCTGGCAGGCAGCGCAGGTGAGCGCGTTGATTACCTTAACACCGTTGTTTACGCTGCTATTTTCAGATTTATTATCACTGGCCTGGCCCGACGTTTTCGCCAGACCGCTGTTGAACCTGATGGGTTATCTCGGTGCGTTTGTCGTGGTTGCGGGCGCGATGTATTCCGCCGTCGGTCATCGTCTTTGGGGACGATGGCGTAAGCGAGAAGCGGTTGTGCCGCTCCCCCGCTCAGGCGAATGATTTACGGAGAGTAAAATGAAGTTTGTTGATGAAGCAACGATCCTGGTCGTAGCAGGTGATGGCGGCAATGGTTGCGTTAGCTTCCGCCGCGAAAAATATATCCCGAGAGGCGGCCCGGACGGCGGTGACGGTGGTGATGGCGGTGACGTCTGGCTTGAAGCGGACGAAAACCTGAACACCCTCATCGACTATCGTTTTGAGAAGTCTTTCCGCGCCGAGCGCGGGCAAAACGGCCAGAGCCGCGACTGTACCGGTAAACGCGGTAAAGACGTGACGGTGAAAGTGCCGGTAGGGACCCGTGTAATCGACCAGGGGACCGGCGAGACGATGGGCGATATGACCAAGCATGGTCAGCGCCTGATGGTCGCCAAAGGCGGCTGGCACGGGCTGGGCAACACCCGTTTCAAATCATCCGTCAACCGTACTCCGCGTCAAAAGACGATGGGGACGCCGGGCGATAAGCGCGATCTGCAGCTGGAGTTAATGCTGCTGGCGGACGTCGGGATGCTGGGGATGCCGAATGCGGGTAAATCGACCTTTATTCGTGCCGTTTCCGCTGCCAAGCCTAAAGTCGCTGACTATCCGTTTACGACGCTGGTGCCAAGCCTCGGCGTGGTGCGTATGGATAACGAGAAGAGCTTTGTGGTGGCGGATATCCCTGGGCTGATTGAAGGCGCAGCGGAAGGCGCAGGCCTCGGTATTCGCTTCCTGAAGCACCTGGAGCGCTGTCGCGTGCTGCTGCATCTCATCGATATCGAGCCGATTGACGGATCCGATCCCGTTGAGAACGCGCGGATTATTATCGGCGAGCTGGAAAAATACAGTGAGAAACTGGCTTCTAAGCCGCGCTGGCTGGTCTTTAACAAGATTGACCTGATGGACAAAGCTGAGGCGGAAGCGAAAGCAAAAGCTATCGCGCAGGCGCTGGGCTGGGAAGATAAGTTCTACCTGATTTCGGCGGCCAGCCAGCAGGGCGTAAAAGACCTGTGCTGGGACGTGATGACCTTTATCATCGAAAACCCGATTGTCCATGCGGAAGAAGCGAAGCCGGCAGAAAAAGTCGAGTTTATGTGGGACGACTATCATCGTCAGCAGCTTGAAGAAGCTGAAGTAGAAGATGATGAAGACTGGGATGATGATTGGGACGAAGACGACGAAGAAGGCGTCGAATTCATCTACAAACGTTAATCCTGAACAAACGAAAGGGCCGCCAATGATGCGGCCCTTTTGCTTTAGTTGTTCTGATAGAGGTCTTTGTATAATCGGCTTTCGAAGCGCACTAGCGGAATGCGGCGATTACGCTGGTCGGCCGGAGGCACGGCGTAGCCAGACAGGTATTGCACGAACGCAATCTTCTGCCCGCTGGCGGTGGTGATGAAACCGGCCAGGTTATACACCCCTTGCAGTGAACCCGTTTTCGCCGAAACTTTGCCATCAACGCCGGCCTGATGCAGACCCGCTCGATATTGCAGAGAACCATCGTGGCCGGCCAGAGGCAGCATCGAAATAAAGTTGAGCTCGTTATCGTGCTGGGCGATGTACTGCAGCACCTGCATCATCGTGGCTGGCGCGATGAGGTTATGGCGCGACAGACCTGAGCCATCGGCAATAATGGTATTCCCGAGATCGACGCCGGCCTGCTGGCGCAGGATCTGCCGTACGGCATCGGATCCGGCTCGCCAGGTACCCGGTACGCTGAAGCGGGCATGTCCAATGGTGCGGAATACCGTATCGGCGATCATGTTGTCCGATTTTTTCAGCATAATACGCAGCAGATCGTGCAGCGGCGCAGATTGGGTGCTCGCCAGGACGGTACCCGGATCGTTCGCCAGCGTCTGACGCAGCAGCGTACCGCTCCAGGTGATGTCAGCATCGGTCAGCTCCGCTTTCAGAATTGCGCCGGCGTAGCTGGCGCCATCCTGGATAGCGAAAGCCAGCGGCAGCGGCTCGCTGCGCTGCGGCAGACAGCCGGTCAGGGTGTATCGGTTCAGATCGCCGGGAACCACGTCAAGCTCACAATACTGTGCTTCAGAAGAGCCGCGCGCCAGCGTTCGTACCTGGCTGAACATGGTCACCGGGTAGTAAGACGCCACGCGAATAAATGCCAGATCGCCCGGTTTTTGCGCGCTATAGAGCGAGATGGAGAAACAGTTTCGATCGACAATAGCCGCCGCCGGCGGGGCGCTAAAGCACTGCGTCATATCGTTCCATGGCCAGCCCGGCGCTTTGTCATGGCTGGCGAAGATGGAGGTATCGATCAGGACATTACCTTCAATTCGTTGGACGCCGGCTTTCTTCAGCGTGGCCACCATATTACGAATATCCTGACGCCGAAGGGTAGGATCGCCGCCAAAGCGCGCAATAAGGTCTCCTTTCAGGACACCGCCATCAAGACTGCCTTTCGTTTCCAGCGTGGTGGTGAAGCGGAAGTCCGGACCCAGCTGCAGCAGCGCAGCAAGCGCGGTTATCACCTTTTGGGTGCTGGCCGGGAGCGCCATCTGCTGGCTATGATAGTCTATCTCCGGCGTTGGGGATCCCACCTTCTGCGCCATAAAGGCAAGGTTTGCGCCCGCAGGAAGCTGGTTGATGTACTCGTCAATATTCGCTGCCTGAGCGCTAAGCGCTATACCGGCAGTCAATCCGATGATAAATCTGGAAAATCGCATAATCTCGCGCTAACAGCCTGAAACCAGTCCGTCATACTACGGTGCATCGCCCTGTAAAGTAAACGATGACCCATAGTGAACTTCAGGGTAAAATACGTATCAAATTGAAAATTGCTGCTGACCTGGGGATGACTTTCCGGGTCGGTTTTCTTTTGCTCCGGCCCTGCTCAAGTCTTGACCGGCTGCGGAGCGGTATTGTCTGCTCCATGAAGGAATGAAAAAGAGGTATAACAAATGCAAGCTATTCCGATGACCTTACGTGGCGCTGAAAAACTGCGCGAAGAACTGGATTTCCTGAAGTCCGTACGCCGCCCTGAAATCATCGCTGCCATCGCTGATGCGCGCGAGCACGGCGATCTGAAAGAAAATGCAGAGTATCATGCTGCCCGCGAACAGCAGGGCTTCTGTGAAGGCCGCATTAAGGATATTGAAGCAAAGCTGTCGAACGCGCAGGTTATCGACATCACTAAAATGCCTAACAATGGCCGGGTGATTTTTGGTTCGACGGTCAGCGTTCTGAATCTCGATACGGATGAAGAGCAAACTTACCGTATCGTCGGCGATGATGAGGCCGATTTTAAGCAAAATCTAATCTCTGTTAACTCACCGATTGCACGTGGTTTAATCGGTAAAGAGCAGGATGATGTTGTGGTAATCCGTACACCGGGCGGTGAAGTCGAATTCGAAATTCTGAAGGTTGAGTACCTTTAATCCGAATTTAACGCTACGATGTTGATGGATTGTAAAGAAAGGAAAAAGGCCGCGTAGCGGCCTTTTATCAGCGTCCGGAGCATGGCATTTTGCTCGTATACCCGCAGAAAACCCTCGATTTACACAAAGTTGTGTCGATAACCAGGATATTCTTAGCGTGGCAGCGAGATTTTACGCTCTTTAGTTGGGCGGTACAGAACCAGCGTTTTACCGATGACCTGTACATTACAGGCGCCGGTTTCGCGCACGATAGCTTCCACGATCAAGGTTTTAGTTTCGCGATCTTCCGAGGCGATCTTCACCTTGATAAGTTCATGGTGCTCTAACGCTTGTTCAATCTCGGCCAGTACCCCTTCGGTCAAACCATTGTTGCCAAGCATAACTACCGGCTTGAGCGGATGTGCCAGACCTTTCAGGTGCTGTTTTTGTTTAGTACTCAGATTCATCGTATTTTTTTGCTTACGTTGGGATTGAAAACGGTTCATTCTACCGCCATCTCCCATATATCGCCAAACTACCGCGTCGATTTTTACGTCGCGAAGTACGATGAACCCGAAATGGGAATGTTAAATGACAGGTAAAAAGCGTTCTGCCAGCTCAAGTCGTTGGCTTCAGGAACACTTTAGCGATAAATATGTTCAGCAGGCACAGAAAAAGGGGTTACGTTCCCGTGCCTGGTTTAAACTTGATGAAATACAGCAAAGTGACAAGATTTTTAAACCGGGGATGACGATAGTTGACCTCGGCGCTGCACCCGGTGGCTGGTCGCAATACGCGGTTACGCAGATCGGTAACAGCGGCCGCATCATTGCTTGCGATCTTTTACCTATGGATCCAATCGTTGGTGTGGACTTCCTTCAGGGCGACTTTCGTGATGAATTAGTCCTGAAAGCGTTACTTGAGCGTGTAGGTGACAGTAAAGTACAAGTTGTCATGTCCGATATGGCGCCAAATATGTGTGGAACACCGGCGGTGGATATTCCCCGGGCCATGTATCTGGTGGAACTGGCGCTTGGAATGGCTCGTGATGTATTAGCGCCAGGTGGTAGTTTTGTAGTGAAGGTGTTCCAGGGCGAAGGTTTCGATGAGTATCTAAGAGAGATTCGCTCCCTGTTTACGAAGGTCAAAGTTCGTAAGCCGGACTCTTCTCGCGCCCGTTCGCGTGAAGTGTATATTGTAGCGACCGGGCGTAAACCATAACCGGCAGATTTCAAACGAAAGTTTGAAAGACGCTGGATATAGAGTATCCTGACGCTGTTTTTAACACAGTTGTAATATGAGGTTAATCCCTTGAGTGACATGGCGAAAAACCTAATACTCTGGCTGGTCATTGCCGTTGTGCTGATGTCAGTATTCCAGAGCTTTGGGCCCAGCGAGTCGAATGGCCGCAAGGTGGATTATTCTACCTTCCTGCAGGAGGTCAATCAGGACCAGGTTCGCGAAGCGCGTATCAACGGACGTGAGATAAACGTTACCAAGAAAGATAGTAACCGTTACACGACCTACATCCCGGTGAACGATCCTAAGCTGCTTGATAACCTTCTGACTAAAAACGTCAAGGTGGTAGGTGAGCCGCCAGAAGAACCGAGCCTGCTGGCTTCTATCTTCATCTCCTGGTTCCCGATGCTGCTTCTTATCGGCGTCTGGATCTTCTTTATGCGCCAGATGCAGGGCGGCGGTGGCAAAGGCGCCATGTCGTTCGGTAAGAGTAAGGCGCGTATGCTGACGGAAGACCAGATCAAAACCACTTTTGCCGATGTCGCCGGTTGTGACGAAGCGAAAGAAGAAGTGGGTGAACTGGTTGAATATCTGCGTGAACCGAGCCGTTTCCAGAAGCTGGGCGGTAAAATCCCGAAAGGCGTCCTGATGGTCGGCCCTCCGGGTACCGGTAAAACCTTGCTGGCAAAAGCCATCGCGGGTGAAGCCAAGGTTCCATTCTTCACGATTTCCGGCTCTGACTTCGTTGAAATGTTCGTTGGTGTCGGTGCATCCCGCGTGCGCGACATGTTCGAACAGGCCAAGAAAGCGGCACCGTGCATCATCTTTATCGATGAAATCGACGCCGTGGGCCGTCAGCGTGGCGCTGGCCTGGGTGGTGGTCACGATGAACGTGAGCAGACGCTGAACCAGATGCTGGTAGAGATGGACGGCTTCGAAGGTAACGAAGGTATTATCGTTATCGCGGCAACCAACCGTCCGGACGTTCTTGACCCTGCGCTGCTGCGTCCAGGCCGCTTTGACCGTCAGGTTGTGGTCGGTCTGCCGGATGTCCGCGGTCGTGAACAGATTCTGAAAGTACATATGCGTCGCGTACCGCTGGCGCCGGATATCGACGCGGCAATTATCGCCCGCGGTACGCCTGGCTTCTCCGGTGCTGACCTGGCAAACCTGGTGAACGAAGCTGCGCTGTTTGCCGCTCGTGGCAACAAGCGCGTTGTATCGATGGTTGAATTCGAGAAAGCGAAAGACAAAATCATGATGGGTGCGGAACGTCGCTCCATGGTGATGACGGAAGCGCAGAAAGAGTCCACCGCGTATCACGAAGCCGGTCACGCAATTATTGGTCGCCTGGTGCCGGAACACGATCCGGTACACAAAGTGACGATTATTCCGCGCGGTCGCGCGCTGGGCGTTACCTTCTTCCTGCCTGAAGGCGACGCGATCAGCGCCAGCCGTCAGAAGCTGGAAAGCCAGATTTCTACCCTTTACGGCGGTCGTCTGGCGGAAGAGATTATCTACGGCGTAGAGCATGTTTCTACCGGTGCGTCGAACGACATCAAAGTCGCGACCAACCTGGCGCGTAACATGGTGACTCAGTGGGGCTTCTCTGACAAACTCGGCCCGCTGCTGTATGCCGAAGAAGAAGGTGAAGTTTTCCTTGGCCGCAGCGTCGCGAAAGCGAAGCATATGTCCGATGAAACGGCGCGCATTATCGACCAGGAAGTGAAGTCACTGATTGAGCGTAACTACAATCGTGCACGCCAGTTGCTGAACGATAACATGGACATCCTGCACGCGATGAAAGATGCGCTCATGAAATATGAAACCATCGACGCCCCGCAGATAGATGACCTGATGGCTCGCCGCGATGTTCGCCCGCCAGCTGGCTGGGAAGAACCGGGCTCGTCCAACAATTCTGACAACAATGGCACGCCGCGTGCGCCGCGTCCGGTCGATGAACCGCGTACGCCAAACCCGGGCAATACCATGTCAGAACAGCTGGGCGACAAATAAGTTAGCCGTTATTGACGCTGTTGTACTTTTTAAAACCCCTGAGCATATGCTCCGGGGTTTTTCTTTTTCAACCTTTCTCTGACTCAGGGATTTAGCGATGAAACTTGTAGCCCAGGGCTCAACCCTCGATCTCTCTCACCCACATGTGATGGGTATTCTTAACGTTACTCCGGATTCTTTCTCTGACGGCGGGACTCACAACACGCTGGTCGAAGCCGTTAAACACGCCAATCTGATGATCAATGCCGGGGCGACTATCATTGATATCGGTGGGGAGTCGACGCGTCCGGGGGCTGCGGATGTCAGCGTCGAGGAAGAGCTGGCGCGAGTCATTCCGACGGTGGAGGCGATTGCCCAGCGCTTTGAAGTCTGGATCTCTGTTGATACCTCAAAACCGGAAGTGATTCGCGAGTCGGCGCGTGTTGGCGCGCATATCATCAATGATATCCGTTCGCTGACCGAACCGGGAGCGCTGGAGGCTGCGGCTGAAACGGGCTTGCCGGTGTGTCTGATGCATATGCAGGGCCAGCCGAAGACAATGCAGGACGCGCCGAAGTACGCGGACGTGTTTGCTGACGTTGAGCGCTTTTTTGTCGAACATATTGTGCGCTGCGAACGTGCCGGTATCGCAAAAGATAAATTGTTGCTCGACCCGGGATTCGGTTTCGGTAAAAATCTTTCTCATAATTATGAACTGCTTGCCCGACTGGGAGAGTTCCATCATTTTGGTCTTCCGCTGCTGGTAGGTATGTCGCGTAAGTCGATGGTAGGTCAGTTGCTCAATGTCGGGCCGACGGAGCGCCTGAGTGGCAGCCTGGCCTGCGCTGTCATTGCTGCAATGCAGGGCGCGCAGATTATTCGCGTCCATGATGTCAAAGAAACGGTAGAAGCGCTGCGCGTGGTGGAAGCTACCCTGGCCGCTAAGGAAAATAAACGTTATGAGTAACCGCAAATATTTTGGTACAGATGGTATTCGTGGCCGCGTAGGCGATGCGCCAATAACGCCAGAATTTGTATTAAAGCTGGGCTGGGCAGCTGGTAAGGTGCTGGCACGTCACGGCTCACGGAAGATTATTATTGGTAAAGATACCCGTATCTCAGGCTATATGCTGGAGTCCGCGCTGGAGGCTGGCCTGGCTGCTGCGGGATTATCCGCTTCTTTTACCGGGCCGATGCCAACGCCGGCAATTGCTTATCTGACGCGCGCCTTCCGCGCGGAAGCCGGGATTGTCATTTCCGCTTCACATAATCCGTTCTATGACAACGGCATCAAATTCTTCTCTATCGAAGGCACCAAGCTGCCGGATGAGGTAGAGGAAGCCATTGAAGCCGAAATGGAAAAAGAGCTGACCTGCGTCGATTCCGCCGAGCTGGGTAAAGCCAGTCGTATCGTCGACGCCGCTGGTCGCTATATCGAGTTTTGCAAAGGCACCTTTCCGAACGAGCTTAGCCTCAATGCTTTGAAGGTGGTGGTCGACTGCGCTCACGGGGCGACTTATCACATTGCGCCGAATGTTTTCCGCGAGCTGGGCGCTCAGGTTATTGCGATGGGCTGTGAGCCTGATGGCCTCAACATCAATGAAGAGGTCGGGGCGACGGATGTTCGTGCCCTGCAGGCGCGTGTACTGGCGGAAAAAGCCGACCTGGGTATTTCTTACGATGGTGATGGCGATCGGGTCATTATGGTGGACCACGAAGGCAACAAAGTTGATGGTGACCAGATCCTCTATATCATTGCCCGTGAGGGCCTGCGTCAGGGGGGGCTGCGGGGCGGCGCTGTTGGGACGCTCATGAGCAACATGGGACTTGAACTGGCGCTTAAACAGCTGGGCATTCCATTCGTTCGCGCGAAGGTAGGCGACCGCTATGTGCTGGAGAAACTGCAGGAGAAAGGTTGGCGCATTGGCGCAGAAAACTCCGGCCATGTGATCTTATTGGATAAAACCACGACGGGGGATGGGATAGTCGCCAGCCTGCAGGTGGTGGCGGCGATGGTGCGTAACCATATGAGTCTGCACGACCTGTGCAGCGGAATGAAAATGTTCCCGCAGCTTCTGGTTAATGTTCGCTTTACTGAAGGTAGCGGCAACCCGCTGGAACATGAGCATGTAAAAGCAGTAACCGCGGAAGTAGAAGCGGCGCTGGGAAATCGGGGTCGCGTACTGCTGCGTAAATCAGGCACAGAGCCGCTGATTCGCGTTATGGTGGAAGGCGAGCATGAAGAGCAGGTGCACGAATTTGCCCATCGTATCGCCGATGCCGTCAAAAGCGTTTAATCTCTTTGTTAAGTGACTAAAAAGGCGACGGCTGCCGCCTTTTTAGTCGATAGAAATCGCTTTTTGCTGTTTTTTTCCGCACTTGATACAATGCACTGAAATTGCCCTTGCGAAGGTCATTCGCTTTGGTTAGTATTCACACCCGCTTCAGTGGGAAACGTTAAAACGTCCCGCTTTATTGGTCGAAGCACTTGGTATGCGGCAAATCCGCAAGGAACAGGTTGATTATGTACGAAGCTCTTTTAGTTGTTTTCCTTATTGTGGCAATTGGCCTTGTGGGTCTGATTATGCTGCAGCAAGGTAAAGGCGCTGATATGGGAGCCTCCTTCGGAGCAGGCGCTTCCGGCACTCTGTTTGGATCCAGCGGTTCTGGTAACTTCATGACCCGTATGACTGGTATCCTGGCTGCGCTGTTCTTCATCATCAGTCTGGCGCTGGGCAATATCAACAGCAACAAGACCAATAAAGGAAGTGAGTGGGATAATCTGAGCGCTCCGAAAACTGAGCAAACTCAGCAGACAGCGCCGGCGCAGCCGAGCAGCGACATCCCGCACTGATAAGTAGTATCCGTACCGAGGTGGTGGAATTGGTAGACACGCTACCTTGAGGTGGTAGTGCCCTAACGGGCTTGTGGGTTCGAGTCCCATCCTCGGTACCAATTTTTGAAAAAAGACGCTGAAAGCGTCTTTTTTCGTTTTTATTTCCCTATCCGTTGTTTATTTATAAACAACACTGCGCTGGTTTTGACCCCTGCTAAATCGCTAAAGTCATCCTCATCAATTTTTAGACGAGGTACAGTGACGCCATGCGTACTTTTCAAATAGTTATCATTGCCAGCATATTAGGCCTGGCTGGATGTAGTCGTCATTCATCTCCAGAAACGGTTGATACCCTGAATACTATCCTTGTACCGGTGATCGCGAATTCGGAACCCGCGCAGGCGTCGGCAAAGGTAGTCAGCTGTTTTCAGGATAACAGTATGCTAATCGGCAAGCTCAGCCAGTCGCTTAAAGACAACTATTTACAGGATGCGGATAATCGAGATATCTTTAATAAAGACGGTGAAGCGTACCAGGTCTACGGTGCGTTAACCAAACTGGAGCAAATATCTTCAATGAATGATGTCTACCGTAAAGAGAACAATATCGCGGGCTTGCAGGAGATTAACAAATTGCTGAAGTCTGTCCCTTCGGTTGCATGAACCAGGGATTGCCGATTGGCAACCCCTGGTTAAACGATTAGAAGCGGAAATTGAAACCTGCATAGGCGCCATCCGCAAGTTTATTATCGCGATGGTCATGCTTGCCTGTCATATTGATGTAGCGATAACCCGCTTCAATGTTCATAGACTTAATGATATTTATCCTGACACCGGCATTCGCTTCGAGGTAATCATTTACGCCGCTGGACATGGAATCAGGTGAATAATAAGACTCGCCGAACAGAGTAACGAAGTCGCCAAGCGGTAACTGCGCGCCTCCTCCGAGCGCGATAGCGTAGCCCTCATCCCCATCTTTCGGATTCAGGTATAGCGCTTTTCCGCCAGCGGTTAACAGAAACGGGCCGAGATTAAAATTGTAACCCAGCCCTAATCCAGCCGTATCACCATCATTATCGCTGTGCGCCCAGTTACCGCTAACGGCCATGCCGGGGTGCTCCGCGCCAAAGCTTGCCGACAGATTGGTAAACTCTGAACCGGCTTCGCCGTGGAGGTTGAGGGAGGCGAAGGCGGTACTGCTGGTACAGAGAGTAGCGATTAGCAGGATAGGCTTTGCTGTAAACATGCGCATTTTCATATTCCTTCGGGTAAAAAAATGCCCGATACGATTGTTCGGGCAAAATTAACGGGATTCTGGATTAAGCTTTTTCGCTGTTACCCAGCGCCGATGCTATACATACGGTGCAGGTATCCGCATTCAGGCCAACCGATGAATGACGCTATTGAATAATTAATTTATCCAGCTGTCGATTGACACGGACTCCCAGCATAAAAGTATTTATCGTTCGCCGTTATCGTTTATACGTTTAAATTTAAACGATAGCGGGAGACGACAAAGGAACGGGGGAAGGCGTTAAAATTTCTCAGGCAGGGAGGCGATACTTTGTAAATAACCGCCGCGGGCATACTCGATATAGGCCCCTTTTTTCAAGGCTGATAGCACATTGAGAATGCTGCTACGGGAGAGGTGTGTTCGGTCCTGAATGTATTCCAGAATAGATACCCGCAGCCGGGTTTCCTCTGATAACAGGATCATTTCCATTAAGTGATTGCGAATCACGGAATAAGTACGCTGCTGTAAGACTAGATCGTCACGATACACTAAATAAGAAGTATGATAGGCCAGCAGTCTGGTGACTTCTTCCCACATGCTGTGCTGACTGAATAACTGCATCGCGATGTCGCTGTCAATCCGCAATATCTCTGAGTCAATTTCCGCGCGTAGACCATGGCTACGGCTCGGTTGTAGCATCTCAGCCACGCCAAACAAGTGCGGTTCATACACCGTGACCATCAGTAACCTATCCGATGAACGAAAAATGGATAGCCCGCCTTTCTTGAAAAGATAGAGCTGGATTTTTCCTTTATATTCCCAGCTTAGCCTTTTGCGAGCGACAACATTCAGCGGTGTGGCATGCGGTTCCAGCATGGCCATTAGACGATCGATATGGGCTTGTGGCCTGACGGGAGGCTTAATATTCATCATGATCCTCTCGGAATAACTATAAAGGCGTTCACCAATTATAGGCTGTGATTATTGAAAGTTTCTATATCATCAGTTATAGCAATTAATTGGTTATGTTATTTAGGATTTATTGCGAGAGTAAAAAAGCCGGCGGGTTAAGGCCGGCTGGAACGTTTTTGCGGATTATTTATCGCGATTCTCCAGATTTTCCACCTGCGGTAAACCGGTGGCGGAAGAGGCGGTCAGCAGTCCGGACTGCGCGTAGCCAAACAGCTTATCGCGAGTATCGGTGATATCCAGATTGCGCATCGTCAGCTGGCCGATACGGTCCTCAGCGGAGAACATCGAGTCACCTTTTTCCATCGTCAGACGCTCTGCTTTATAGGTCAGATTATCAGAGACAGTATTCAGAATGGAGTAATCGTTGCCGCGACGCAGTTCTAACGTGACTTCGCCAGTGATTTGACTTGCTACCCAGCGCTGCAGGCCGTCGCGAAGCATCAGCGCCTGGGAATCGAACCAGCGCCCTTGATACAGCAGACGACCCAGTTGACGACCGTGCGCATGGTACTGCTCAATGGTATCTTCGTTATGAATACCGGTCAGCAGACGCTCATAGGCAATATGCAGCAGCGCCATGCCCGGGGCTTCATAAATGCCGCGGCTCTTCGCTTCGATGATACGGTTTTCGATCTGATCGCTCATACCCAGACCATGGCGGCCGCCGATGCGGTTAGCTTCCAGCATCATCTCAACGTCATCGCTAAAGATTTGTCCGTTTAACGCAACCGGGTGGCCTTGTTCAAAGCGAACGGTGACTTCTTCCGCCGGGATTTTGACGCTTTCGTCCCAGAACTTGACGCCCATAATCGGGTTCACAATCTTGACGCTGGAGTTCAGGAACTCAAGATCTTTAGCTTCGTGCGTGGCGCCCAGCATATTGGAGTCGGTTGAGTAGGCTTTTTCAACGGACATTTTATAGTCAAACCCGCAGGAGATCATAAACTCTGACATCTCCTGGCGGCCGCCTAACTCATCGATAAAGTCGCTATCCAGCCAAGGTTTGTAAATTTTCAGCTCAGCGTTGGTCAGCAGGCCGTAACGATAGAAACGTTCGATATCGTTGCCTTTATAGGTACTCCCGTCGCCCCAAATGTTAACACCGTCTTCCTTCATGGCCGCGACCAGCATGGTACCGGTCACTGCGCGGCCCAGCGGAGTGGTATTAAAGTAGGTCAATCCGCCGGTGGTGTTATGAAATGCGCCGCACTGGATCGCGGCGATGCCTTCCGCAACCAGTTGCTTACGGCAGTCGATCAGACGAGCCCCTTCAGCACCATACTCTTTGGCACGACGAGGAATGGCCTCGTAATCGTCTTCGTCTGGCTGTCCCAGATTGGCGGTATATGCATAAGGGACTGCTCCCTTTTTACGCATCCACAGCAGCGCGGCGCTGGTATCCAGCCCACCAGAAAAAGCAATACCAATACGTTGGCCAACCGGGAGATGCTTGAGAATCGTCGTCATAAAATAAAACCCTGCTAGATAGACTGTGGTGAGTTTGACTCAACAATCTTTATTGCATGTTTATGCATTAATTGTGAGTTTTCATTTAATCATTTTTTGCTGGCGACAGGAAGAGGCTGAGCCGCTTTTTGCCAAAAAACCCAGAAATACCAGCATGAACCGAAACCTGGCAATGTGAAATTCATGTTGACAAAATATATGAAGTATCAATACAATTCACTACGATTTTATGTCCCGTCTCTCGGTACCAAATCCCAGCAGTATTTGCGTCTTTTACTCAAAACGAGTAAAATATGCCACGTTTCAGGCGCGGGGTGGAGCAGCCTGGTAGCTCGTCGGGCTCATAACCCGAAGGTCGTCGGTTCAAATCCGGCCCCCGCAACCACTTTCCCATTAAGTACTTTTTCAAATATACTGTGAGGACCGGGTCCTTCGTAGATGAATTTGAAAGAATTCTTCTGGAAAGTGTTCCAGATCGCAGTTGCGATCTCAGGGTTCAGTTATCTAAAGCCCCGATTTATCGGGGTTTTTTGTTATCTGACTTCAGAATAACTGGGCTATATGCCCTTTTTTTATGTCTTGGGGGTGGGTTTGTCCACATTAGAGCAAAAATTAACAGAGATGCTCACTGCGCCAGTTGAAGCGCTTGGCTTTGAGCTGGTCGGCATCGAATTTATTCGCGGTCGCACGTCCACACTGCGCATCTATATTGATAGTGAAGATGGCATCAATGTTGATGATTGTGCTGATGTGAGCCACCAGGTCAGTGCTGTTATGGACGTAGAAGACCCAATTACAGTCGCTTATAACCTGGAAGTTTCTTCCCCTGGTCTCGATCGTCCTATGTTTACCGCCGAGCACTATGAGCGTTTCATTGGCGAAGAAGTTTCGCTGGTTTTGCGTATGGCGGTGCAGAACCGACGCAAATGGCAGGGCCTTATCAAAGCGGTAGACGGTGAGATGATCACGGTAACCGTCGAAGGCAAAGATGAAGTGTTCGCGCTGAGTAACATCCAGAAGGCGAACCTGGTTCCCCACTTTTAACAGTCTGGATTGAGGTGAAAGGCCCCGATGAACAAAGAAATTTTGGCTGTTGTTGAAGCCGTTTCCAACGAAAAGGCGCTGCCGCGTGAGAAAATTTTCGAAGCGTTGGAAAGTGCGCTAGCAACGGCTACCAAGAAAAAATATGAGCAAGAGATCGACGTTCGCGTAGAAATCGATCGTAAAAGCGGTGATTTCGACACATTCCGTCGCTGGCTGGTTGTGGAAGAAGTGACCCAGCCGACGCGCGAAATCACGCTGGAAGCTGCGCGCTACGAAGATGAAAGCATGAATCCTGGCGATTACGTCGAAGACCAGATTGAATCTGTTACCTTTGACCGTATCACTACGCAGACCGCCAAGCAGGTTATCGTACAAAAAGTACGTGAAGCCGAACGCGCGATGGTGGTCGATCAGTTCCGTGAGCACGAAGGTGAAATCATCACGGGCGTAGTGAAGAAAGTGAACCGCGACAACATTACGCTGGATCTGGGCAACAATGCTGAAGCCGTGATCCTGCGCGAAGACATGTTGCCTCGTGAGAACTTCCGTCCGGGTGACCGTATCCGCGGCGTACTGTACGCAGTTCGTCCGGAAGCGCGCGGCGCGCAGCTGTTCGTGACTCGCTCCAAGCCGGAAATGCTGGTTGAACTGTTCCGCATTGAAGTACCGGAAATTGGTGAAGAAGTTCTCGAAATTAAAGCGGCTGCACGCGATCCTGGCTCTCGTGCCAAAATCGCTGTTAAAACTAACGACAAGCGTATCGATCCGGTTGGCGCCTGCGTCGGTATGCGCGGTGCGCGCGTTCAGGCTGTCTCGACTGAACTGGGCGGCGAGCGTATTGATATTGTGCTTTGGGACGATAACCCGGCTCAGTTCGTGATTAATGCCATGGCTCCGGCTGACGTCGCATCTATCGTGGTAGATGAAGACAAGCACACCATGGATATCGCAGTAGAAGCGGGCAACCTGGCGCAGGCCATTGGCCGTAACGGTCAGAACGTACGTCTGGCATCTCAGCTCAGCGGCTGGGAGCTCAACGTCATGACCGTTGACGACCTCCAGGCTAAGCATCAGGCCGAAGCCCATGCAGCGATTGATACCTTCACTAAATATCTTGATATTGATGAAGATTTCGCCACGCTGCTGGTTGAAGAAGGTTTCGCCACTCTGGAAGAACTGGCCTATGTGCCAATGAAGGAACTGCTGGAAATCGACGGTCTGGATGAAGCGACCGTTGAAGCACTTCGTGAGCGGGCGAAAAACGCGCTGACCACGCTGGCGCTGGCCAAAGAAGAGAGCCTGGGAGATAGCAAACCTGCCGACGATCTGTTGAATCTCGAAGGTATGGATCGCGCTCTGGCATTCACCCTGGCCGCCCGTGGTGTTTGTACGCTGGAAGATCTCGCCGAGCAGGGCATTGATGATCTGGCTGATATCGAAGGCTTGACCGACGAGAAAGCCGGAGAACTTATCATGGCCGCTCGTAATATTTGTTGGTTCGGCGACGAAGCGTAATAAACTGTAGCAGGAAGGAACAGCATGACAGATGTGACCATTAAAGCGCTGGCCTCAGAGATTCAGACCTCTGTGGATCGCCTGATACAGCAGTTTGCTGATGCAGGGATCCGCAAATCGGCTGATGATTCTGTGACCGCGCAAGAGAAGCAAACCTTGTTGACGCACCTGAACCGTGAACACGGCTCGGCGCCCGACAAGCTGACGCTGCAGCGCAAAACGCGCAGCACGTTAAATATTCCGGGTACCGGTGGAAAGAGCAAATCGGTACAAATCGAAGTCCGCAAGAAACGCACCTTTGTGAAACGCGATCCGCAAGAGGCCGAACGCCTTGCCGCGGAAGAGCAGGCGCAGCGTGAAGCGGAAGAGCAAGCCCGTCGTGAAGCTGAAGAATCAGCCAAACGCGAGGCGCAATTAAAAGCTGAACGTGAGGCCGCAGAACAAGCGAAACGTGAACTCGCCGATAAAGCGAAACGTGAAGCCGCGGAAAAAGACAAAGTGAGCAATCAACAAACCGACGATATGACCAAAACCGCCCAGGCTGAAAAGCAACGCCGCGAAAACGAAGCTGCGGAGCTCAAGCGCAAATCGGAAGAAGAAGCACGCCGCAAACTTGAAGAAGAAGCGCGCCGTGTAGCGGAAGAAGCACGCCGTATGGCTCAAGAAAATGAAAAGAACTGGACTGAAGCGCCAGAAACTCCTGAAGAGACCACTGACTATCACGTAACGACTTCTCAGCATGCGCGTCAGGCTGAAGACGACAACGATCGTGAAGTTGAAGGCGGTCGTGGCCGTGGACGTAATGCGAAAGCAGCGCGCCCGGCTAAGAAAGGCAACAAACACGCTGAATCGAAAGCCGATCGTGAAGAAGCCCGTGCGGCCGTTCGCGGCGGTAAAGGCGGTAAGCATCGTAAAGGTTCTGCTCTACAGCAAGGCTTCCAGAAGCCGGCTCAGGCGGTTAACCGTGATGTTATCATCGGCGAAACCATCACCGTTGGCGATCTGGCCAACAAGATGGCCGTCAAAGGTTCTCAGGTCATCAAAGCGATGATGAAGCTGGGCGCCATGGCGACGATTAACCAGGTCATCGACCAGGAAACCGCGCAGTTGGTTGCCGAAGAGATGGGCCACAAAGTTATCCTGCGTCGTGAAAACGAGCTGGAAGAAGCGGTAATGAGTGACCGTGACACCGGCGCTGCGGCTGAACCGCGCGCACCGGTTGTGACCATCATGGGTCACGTTGACCACGGTAAAACCTCTCTGCTGGACTACATTCGTTCAACGAAAGTGGCCTCTGGCGAAGCGGGCGGCATTACCCAGCACATCGGTGCGTACCACGTTGAAACCGACAACGGTATGATCACCTTCCTGGATACCCCGGGTCACGCCGCGTTTACTTCTATGCGTGCTCGTGGTGCGCAGGCGACGGATATCGTGGTTCTGGTCGTGGCGGCAGACGACGGCGTGATGCCGCAGACTATCGAAGCTATCCAGCACGCGAAAGCGGCGCAGGTACCTCTGGTCGTTGCGGTGAACAAAATCGATAAGCCGGAAGCGGACCTTGATCGCGTTAAAAACGAGCTCTCTCAGTACGGCGTTATGCCTGAAGAGTGGGGCGGCGAAGCGCAGTTCATCCCTGTATCCGCTAAAGCCGGTACCGGTATTGACGATCTGCTGAATGCTATCCTGCTGCAGGCTGAAGTTCTGGAGCTGAAAGCGGTTCGCAACGGTATGGCGAGCGGCGCGGTGATCGAATCCTTCCTCGATAAAGGTCGTGGTCCGGTTGCAACCGTTCTGGTACGCGAAGGTACGCTGCATAAAGGCGACATCGTCCTGTGCGGTTTCGAATACGGTCGCGTTCGTGCGATGCGTAACGAACTGGGTCTGGAAGTGCTGGAAGCGGGTCCATCCATTCCGGTGGAAATCCTCGGCCTGTCTGGCGTACCGGCTGCTGGCGACGAAGTGACCGTCGTGCGTGACGAGAAGAAAGCGCGTGAAGTTGCGCTGTATCGTCAGGGCAAATTCCGTGAAGTTAAACTGGCTCGTCAGCAGAAATCTAAGCTGGAGAACATGTTCGCCAACATGACCGAAGGCGAAGTTCACGAAGTGAACATCGTCCTCAAGGCGGACGTTCAGGGTTCTGTGGAAGCGATCTCCGACTCCTTGCTGAAACTGTCTACCGACGAAGTGAAAGTGAAGATCATCGGTTCCGGCGTAGGTGGTATTACCGAAACCGACGCAACCCTGGCGGCCGCATCCAACGCGATTCTGGTTGGCTTTAACGTTCGTGCTGATGCATCTGCGCGTAAAGTTATCGACGCGGAAAGCCTGGATCTGCGCTACTACTCCGTCATTTACCATCTGATCGACGAAGTGAAAGCTGCGATGAGCGGCATGCTGTCTCCGGAACTGAAACAGCAGATCATCGGTCTGGCTGAAGTGCGTGATGTGTTCAAATCGCCGAAATTCGGCGCCATCGCGGGCTGTATGGTCACCGAAGGTACGATTAAGCGTCACAACCCAATCCGCGTTCTGCGCGACAACGTGGTTATCTATGAAGGCGAGCTGGAATCCCTGCGCCGCTTCAAAGATGACGTAAACGAAGTCCGTAACGGCATGGAATGTGGTATCGGCGTTAAGAACTACAACGACGTTCGCGTCGGCGATATGATCGAAGTGTTCGAAATCATCGAGATTCAACGTACCATCGATTAATCGTTTAGTAGGCCGGGGAAGCGCAGCGCCACCCGGTTATACAAAATTAAAGGGGGCCGCGTGGCCCCCTTATTTGTCTGGAGAATTTATTATGGCGAAAGAATTTGGTCGCCCGCAGCGCGTGGCCCAGGAGATGCAAAAAGAGATCGCAATCATCCTGCAGCGCGAAATTAAAGACCCGCGTCTGGGCATGATGACGACGGTTTCAGGCGTTGAAATGTCCCGCGACCTGGCCTATGCCAAAGTGTTTGTGACCTTCCTGAACGATAAAGACGAAGCCGCCGTGAAAGCGGGCATCAAGGCTTTGCAGGAAGCGTCTGGTTTTATTCGCTCGCTGCTGGGCAAAGCGATGCGCCTGCGTATCGTGCCGGAACTGACGTTTTTCTACGATAATTCGTTAGTCGAAGGGATGCGCATGTCGAATCTGGTGACCAGCGTGGTGAAACATGACGATGAGCGTCGTGTGAACCCGGACGACAGCAAGGAGGACTAATGAGTCGTCCTCGTCGTCGCGGCCGCGATGTGCACGGCGTTCTGTTGCTGGATAAACCGCAAGGCGCATCCAGCAATGACGTGTTGCAGAAAGTCAAACGGCTTTATAATGCCAACCGGGCAGGGCACACGGGGGCGCTGGATCCGCTGGCGACCGGTATGCTGCCGATTTGCCTCGGGGAAGCGACAAAGTTTTCCCAGTATCTGCTCGATTCTGACAAGCGCTACCGCGTGATTGCAAAGCTCGGACAGCGCACCGATACCTCTGATGCCGATGGCCAGGTGGTGGAAGAGCGTCCGCTGACTTTTAGCCCAGAGCAGCTGGCAGCCGCGCTTGACGGCTTCCGCGGCGAAACTCAGCAGATACCCTCGATGTATTCGGCGCTGAAATACCAGGGGAAAAAGCTGTACGAATATGCCCGACAGGGGATTGAAGTACCGCGTGAATCCCGGCCGATTACGGTATACGAACTGCTATTTATTCGTCATGAGGGTAGCGAGCTTGAGCTGGAAATCCACTGCTCGAAAGGCACCTACATTCGCACGATTATTGATGATTTAGGCGAGAAACTAGGATGCGGCGCGCACGTCACTTTCCTCCGTCGCCTGGCGGTCAGTAAATATCCTGTCGAACGAATGGTGACGCTGGAGCAGCTGCAGGCGCTGGTCGAACAGGCCAATGCGCAGGATATTCCCGCCGCCCAGCTGCTGGACCCGCTGCTGATGCCGATGGACAGTCCGGCTTCGGATTACCCGTTGATTAATATTCCGGAAACCTCAGCCGTCTACTTTAAATACGGTAACCCGATTCGTACATCGGGCGCGCCGCTGCAGGGACTGGTTCGCGTCACGGAAGGTGCGGAAGAGAAGTTTCTTGGTATGGGGGAAATTGATGATGAAGGCCGCGTTGCGCCTCGTCGTCTGGTGGTTGAATACCCTGCCTGAGCGCTTTCCTTGCGATAAAAGGCTGCTGCGAGTAGAATATCGCCGCTTAACGCTCGCCAAAGTGATTTAACATTTGCGGGCGTTATATCAGGGGTTGCTGAATTAGAGATCGGCACCCTTTCTTTCTTTTAATTTTGGAGTTCGAAAATGTCTCTAAGCGTTGAAGCTAAAGCAAAAATCGTTTCTGAGTTCGGTCGTGGCGAAAACGACAGTGGTTCTACTGAAGTTCAGGTTGCACTGCTGACTGCACAGATCAACCACCTGCAGGGTCACTTTGCAGAGCACAAAAAAGATCACCACAGCCGTCGTGGTCTGCTGCGCATGGTTTCTCAGCGTCGTAAACTGCTCGACTACCTGAAACGTAAAGATGTTGCACGTTACTCTGCGCTGATCGAGCGTCTGGGTCTGCGTCGCTAATTCTGCGAGTTTCAGAAGAAGGGGCCTCACGGCCCCTTTTTTCGACCGGGCGGCAGCAATTCATTAAAAACTCATGTATTGTTGCTATTAATGATCTTCATGCAGAGGTTCGCGCGGCTAATGAGAGGCTTGACTCGCAGGGGCGGGTAAAGGTTGTCATTAGTCGCGAGGATGCAGAAGATCGGGTCATACGATGTCTTATCGTGGATTTGACATCATCTATAGATATAAGGATAGAATTTTGCTTAATCCGATCGTTCGTAAATTCCAGTACGGCCAACATACCGTAACCCTGGAGACCGGCATGATGGCGCGCCAGGCAACTGCCGCCGTTATGGTTAGCATGGATGACACCGCGGTATTCGTTACCGTTGTGGGCCAGAAAAAAGCGAAACCAGGCCAGGATTTCTTCCCGCTGACCGTTAACTATCAAGAGCGTACCTACGCTGCAGGTAAAATCCCGGGTGGTTTCTTCCGTCGTGAAGGCCGTCCGAGCGAAGGCGAAACCCTGATCGCGCGTCTGATTGACCGTCCGGTTCGCCCGCTGTTCCCGGAAGGTTTTGTCAACGAAGTTCAGGTTATTGCGACCGTGGTTTCCGTTAACCCGCAGGTTAACCCGGATATCGTCGCGATGATTGGTGCTTCCGCAGCCCTGTCCCTGTCTGGTATTCCGTTCAACGGCCCAATTGGCGCCGCTCGCGTTGGTTATATTAATGACCAGTACGTGCTGAACCCGACCCAGGAAGAGCTGAAGTCCAGCAAACTGGATCTGGTTGTTGCAGGCACCGAAGCCGCAGTACTGATGGTTGAATCCGAAGCTGAACTGCTGAGCGAAGACCAGATGCTGGGCGCGGTTGTGTTTGGTCACGACCAGCAGCAGGTTGTTATTCAGAACATCAACGACCTGGTGAAAGAAGCCGGTAAACCGCGTTGGGACTGGCAGCCGGAAGTGGTTGATGCGGCGCTGAACGCGTGCGTTGCCGCGCTGGCTGAATCTCGCCTGAGCGATGCTTACCGTATCACCGACAAACAAGAGCGTTATGCTCAGGTTGACGTGATCAAATCTGAAACTATCGCAACCCTGGTTGCGGAAGATGAATCCCTGGACGCTAACGAACTGGGTGAAATCCTGCACGCAATCGAGAAAAACGTGGTTCGTAGCCGCGTACTGGCCGGTGAGCCGCGTATCGATGGTCGTGAAAAAGATATGATTCGTGGTCTGGACGTTCGTACCGGCGTTCTGCCGCGTACCCACGGTTCCGCACTGTTTACCCGTGGCGAAACTCAGGCGCTGGTTACCGCGACGCTGGGTACCGCACGTGATGCGCAGAACATCGATGAGCTGATGGGCGAGCGCACGGATTCCTTCCTGTTCCACTATAACTTCCCTCCGTACTCCGTAGGCGAAACGGGAATGGTTGGTTCTCCGAAGCGTCGTGAAATCGGTCACGGTCGTCTGGCTAAACGCGGCGTCCTGGCCGTTATGCCGACTATCGAAGAGTTCCCGTATACCGTTCGCGTGGTTTCTGAAATCACCGAATCTAACGGATCCTCCTCCATGGCTTCCGTCTGTGGCGCTTCTCTGGCGCTGATGGACGCAGGCGTGCCGGTGAAAGCCGCCGTTGCGGGTATCGCAATGGGTCTGGTGAAGGAAGGCGACAACTTCGTCGTACTGTCTGACATTCTGGGCGATGAAGATCACCTGGGCGATATGGACTTCAAAGTAGCGGGTTCCCGCGAAGGTATCTCTGCTCTGCAGATGGATATCAAAATTGAAGGTATCACCAAAGAGATCATGCAGGTTGCTCTGAACCAGGCTAAAGGTGCGCGTCTGCACATCCTGGGCGTGATGGAACAGGCGATTAACGCGCCGCGCGGCGATATCTCTGAATTCGCACCGCGTATCCACACGATCAAAATCAGCCCGGACAAAATTAAAGACGTCATCGGTAAGGGCGGTTCCGTTATTCGTGCGCTGACCGAAGAAACCGGCACCACTATCGAAATCGAAGACGACGGTACCGTGAAGATCGCGGCAACCGACGGCGACAAAGCGCAGCACGCGATTCGTCGTATCGAAGAGATCACCGCTGAGATCGAAGTTGGCCGTATCTATAACGGTAAAGTGACCCGCATCGTTGACTTTGGTGCGTTTGTTGCCATTGGCGGCGGTAAAGAAGGTCTGGTCCACATCTCTCAAATCGCCGACAAGCGCGTTGAGAAAGTGACCGACTATCTGCAGATGGGTCAGGAAGTGCCGGTTAAGGTACTGGAAGTTGACCGTCAGGGCCGTGTCCGTCTGAGCATCAAAGAAGCAACTGAACAAACTCAGCCTGCGGCTGCGCCGGAAGCTCCGGCTGCCGAACAGCAGGGCGAGTAAGGTTGCCGTTTGCCCTCCGCATAGCGGAGGGCGCATTACGGGCAGGACGCCCTGTTTGCAGCCGGGGAACTGGACGTTCATCCAATCGTTGTCTTCGGGAGTGGGAAATGAAGCCTTTTTTGCGCTGGTGTTTCGTGGCGACAGCTCTCACGCTGGCAGGATGCAGCAACTCTGCCTGGCGTAAGGACGCAGTCCTCGCGGTGCCATTGCAACCGACTTTGCAGCAAGAAGTGATTCTGGCGCGCATGGAACAAATTCTTGCCAGTCGGGCTTTAACCGATGACGAACGCGCACAGCTTTTATATGAGCGCGGAGTGTTGTATGATAGTCTCGGTCTGAGGGCATTAGCGCGAAATGATTTTTCACAAGCGCTGGCAATCCGACCGGATATGCCTGAAGTATTCAACTACTTAGGCATTTATTTAACGCAGGCAGGCAATTTTGATGCTGCCTATGAAGCGTTTGATTCTGTACTTGAGCTTGATCCAACTTACAACTACGCGCACTTAAATCGCGGCATCGCCCTGTATTACGGCGGTCGTGCTAAGTTAGCGCAAGATGATCTGCTGGCGTTTTATCAAGACGATCCCAATGATCCTTTCCGAAGCCTGTGGCTTTATCTCGCTGAGCGTCAGCTCAATGAGAAGCAGGCGCTTGAAGCACTGAGACAGCGCTTAGACAAGTCGGATAAAGAACAATGGGGATGGAACATTGTCGGGTTCTACCTTGGCGACATTAGCGAAAAAGAGCTAATGACCCGCCTGAAGGCAGACGCAACGGATAACACCTCGCTCGCTGAGCATCTCAGTGAAACCAACTTCTATTTAGGTAAGTACTACCTAAGTCTGGGGGACAAGGACAGCGCTACGGCACTGTTCAAACTGGCGGTCGCAAACAACGTTCATAACTACGTTGAGCACCGATACGCATTGTTGGAATTATCGCTCTTGGGCCAGGAGCAAGATGACCTGGCAGAATCGGACCAGCAATAGCTGACGAACACATCAGCCCTTTTTTGATTGCCATCACCTTTGCGGGTGAGGGCGTTGTTGTTCGTTAATACACCTACTTTGAGCCGGTTCACACTTTTCAATGAAAATTACCGTAAATTTTCACGATGAGTTATGTAGACTGGCCGCCATTAATTTTGAGGCACACGTACTACATGGCTGAATTCGAAACCACTTTTGCAGATCTGGGCCTGAAGGCTCCCATCCTTGAAGCGCTTAACGATCTGGGTTACGAAAAACCATCTCCGATCCAGGCTGAGTGCATTCCGCATCTGCTGGGCGGCCGCGACGTTCTGGGTATGGCCCAGACGGGTAGCGGTAAAACCGCAGCGTTCTCTTTACCGCTGCTGAACAACATTGATCCTGAGCTGAGAGCACCGCAGATTCTGGTGCTGGCGCCGACCCGCGAACTGGCGGTACAGGTTGCTGAAGCAATGACGGAATTTTCTAAACATATGCGCGGCGTAAACGTGGTTGCCCTCTACGGCGGCCAGCGTTATGACGTGCAGCTGCGCGCGCTGCGTCAGGGACCGCAAATTGTTGTCGGTACCCCGGGTCGTCTGCTGGACCACCTGAAACGCGGTACGCTGGATCTCTCTAAGCTGAGCGGTCTGGTTCTGGATGAAGCTGACGAAATGCTGCGCATGGGCTTCATCGAAGACGTAGAAACGATTATGGCGCAGATCCCGGAAGGTCATCAGACCGCTCTGTTCTCCGCTACCATGCCGGAAGCGATTCGTCGTATTACCCGCCGCTTTATGAAAGAGCCGCAGGAAGTGCGCATCCAGTCGAGCGTAACGACTCGCCCGGACATCAGCCAGAGCTACTGGACTGCTTACGGTATGCGTAAAAACGAAGCGCTGGTGCGTTTCCTGGAAGCGGAAGATTTTGATGCGGCGATTATCTTCGTTCGTACCAAAAACGCGACCCTGGAAGTTGCCGAAGCGCTGGAGCGTAGCGGCTATAGCAGCGCTGCGCTGAATGGCGACATGAACCAGTCCCTGCGTGAGCAGACCCTGGAGCGTCTGAAAGACGGTCGTCTGGATATCCTGATTGCGACCGACGTTGCGGCCCGTGGCCTGGACGTTGAGCGTATCAGCCTGGTGGTTAACTACGATATCCCGATGGATTCTGAGTCTTACGTTCACCGTATCGGCCGTACCGGTCGTGCGGGTCGTGCTGGCCGCGCGCTGCTGTTCGTTGAGAACCGCGAGCGTCGTCTGCTGCGCAACATCGAACGCACGATGAAGCTGACCATTCCGGAAGTTGAACTGCCGAACGCAGAACTGCTGGGCAAACGTCGCCTGGAAAAATTTGCCGCGAAAGTTCAGCAGCAGCTGGAAAGCAGCGATCTGGATCAGTACCGTGCGCTGCTGGCGAAAATCCAGCCGTCTGCCGAAGGTGAAGAGCTGGACGTGGAAACGCTGGCCGCAGCGCTGCTGAAAATGGCTCAGGGCGAACGTCCGCTGATCCTGCCGCCGGATGCGCCTATGCGTCCTAAGCGCGAGTTCCGCGACCGTGACGATCGTTTTGAGCGTCGTGGCGACCGTAACGACCGTGGCCCGCGCGGCGATCGTCCTGAACGCAGCGGCGAAGATCGTCCTAAGCGTGAACGTCGTGACGTTGGCGATATGGAACTGTACCGGATTGAAGTGGGCCGTGATGACGGTGTTGAAGTTCGTCATATCGTTGGCGCAATCGCCAACGAAGGCGACATCAGCAGCCGTTACATCGGTAACATCAAACTGTTTGGTTCTCACTCCACCATCGAACTGCCGAAAGGTATGCCGGGCGAAGTGCTGCAGCACTTTACTCGTACCCGCATCCTGAACAAGCCGATGAACATGCAGCTGCTGGGTGATGCTCAGCCGCGTCCTGAGCGCAGCGGCGAACGTCGTGGCGGCGGAGAGCGTCGTGAAGGCGGTCGTAGCTTCGGCGGCGGTGAACGTCGTGAAGGCCGTGGTTTTGGCGGCGAGCGTCGCGAAGGCGGTCGTAGTGAAGGTCGTCGTTTCAGCGGCGAACGTCGTGAAGGCGGCCGCGCGCCGCGCCGCGATGATGCTTCAGCTCCGCGTCGCGATGACTCCGCAGGTCGTCGTCGTTTCGGTGGCGATGCATAATTAGCGTTTCCGCTAACGTAAAGTAAACGATACAGCCCCGATCTCAACGATTGGGGCTTTTTTTATTTTCTTTGTACTCGTGTACTGGTACAGTGCGTCACGTTGATAACAACAAAAGTATTTTCGACTGGAGATTTCGGCAAATGGCGACACTTACCACTACGGCAACCCGACCGTCCTTGTTTGGCGGCGTAGTGATTATTGGCGGGACGATTATTGGGGCGGGTATGTTCTCACTGCCGGTTGTGATGTCCGGCGCGTGGTTCTTCTGGTCTCTGGCTGCGCTGGTTTTTACCTGGTTTTGTATGCTTCACTCCGGGTTAATGATCCTCGAAGCGAACCTGAATTACCGGATTGGCTCGAGCTTCGATACCATTACGAAAGATCTGCTCGGCAAAGGCTGGAATCTGCTTAACGGCGTGTCGATCGCCTTTGTACTTTATATTCTGACTTACGCCTATATCTCTGCCAGCGGCTCGATCCTGCACCATACGTTTAGCGAAATGTCGCTGAACATACCGGCAAGGGCGGCAGGTTTTGGTTTTGCCCTGCTGTTGGCGTTTATTGTCTGGCTGAGTACCAAAGCGGTGAGCCGCATGACGGCCATTGTGCTGGGAGCTAAGGTCATTACCTTCTTTCTGACCTTTGGCAGCCTGTTGGGACACGTCCAGCCGAGCACCCTGTTTAACGTGGCTGAACAAAATGCCTCGTATATGCCCTATCTGCTGATGACGCTGCCGTTCTGCCTCGCGTCCTTCGGTTATCACGGCAACGTGCCGAGTCTGATGAAGTACTACGGTAAGGATCCGCGCACTATCGTTAAATGCCTGGTTTACGGCACGCTGCTGGCGCTGGGTCTGTACGTGGTGTGGCTGCTGGTGACGATGGGCAATATCCCTCGTCCGGAGTTTATCGGTATCGCGCAGAAGGGAGGCAATATTGATGTCCTGGTCCAGGCGCTCAGCGGGGTACTGAATAGCCGGAGTCTGGATCTGCTGTTAGTGATCTTCTCAAACTTTGCCGTAGCCAGCTCATTCCTTGGCGTGACGCTCGGCCTGTTTGATTATCTGGCGGATCTGTTCGGGTTCGACGACTCCGCGCTGGGACGCTTTAAAACTGCGATTCTCACCTTTTTCCCGCCAATGGTGGGCGGCCTGCTGTGGCCGAACGGGTTCCTCTACGCGATCGGTTATGCGGGTCTGGCAGCGACCATCTGGGCGGCAATCGTACCAGCGCTGCTGGCTCGCGCATCGCGTAAACGTTTTGGTAGCCCATTGTTTCGCGTTTGGGGCGGAAAGCCGATGATTGCTTTGGTCCTGCTGTTTGGTCTGGGTAACGTGATTGTGCATTTCCTGTCGAGCTTTAATGTATTACCCACCTATCAATAATTGAATTTTCCGCTGAGCCAGATTTAACGATCTGGCTCAAAAAATATTTTCTTTATTTCTCTTACTATAAATATTGTCTTGAATAAGGGAATATTTATATGCTGAATAACGATATTACTCTGCGGAAGCTCGAGATTTTCCTTAGCTATATGGAGTCGATGAACATATCAAAAACTGCAGAGCTAATGAACATTTCATCCGTTAGCGTTCATCGCGCGCTTCATTCGCTGGAAGATAATTTACGCTGTCCTTTGTTTACCCATAATGGCCGCAATCTTTATCCTTTACCTGGCGCATGGGTTATGCAAAAGGAAGCGCGGGAAGTCATTAATGCATTGGAACGCTGTATTTATCTTACTCGCAAGGCTTCGGGGTACCATTCTCAGGTTTTACGGTTAGGGCTACTTTATTCGTTAGTGTTAAAAACTGCACCGCAAATTGTTCAGGGTTTGAAAAAACGCTGCCCGGAACTGACCATTGAATTTATCATGAATTCTAATAAAAAATTATTAGAAGCGCTTAATGAAGAGAAGATTGATGCGGTTCTGATATCGACTCCCGATGATTACAACATCCAGTTATTTGAGACATGGACCATATTCTCTGATTCCATCTACCTTGCGGTTCCGGTAACCGAAGCGGATAGCTTATCGACCCCCGTAGATTTACGGCATCTGCAAAATAAAAAGTTTATTGCCTTGAGCGAAGGCTTCGCGACCTGGAGAGGATTTCAGGAGGCCTTTCAGATTGCTGGATTTACGCCCGACATCACCGTCCGGGTACATGATGTTTTTTCACTGATGAGTATGGTGAACGCCGGCATGGGCTATACCTTAATCCCGGGGCGGATGAGCGGCCTGTTTAGTAACGGCATTCGTCTGCTGCCGCTGCAGGAGCCCTATAGAATGGAACAGGAAATTTCGCTGGTTTTCCCACGTAGTCAGGAAAATCATCCGGGTCTGCTGTCTTTGCTAGCCGAGTGCCGTATGTACGCCAGACAGCTTATGATGGAGAAATGGACTGACCCCGCCCCGGTAGACGATCCTGCCCTATAGTTGGACTGACCCCGCCCCGGTAGACGATCCTGCCCTATAGTTTGAGCATAGGAGGAGCGTATGGGCACACCACGATTTACACCTGAATTTAAGGAAGAAGCCGTCCGTCAGATAACGGAACGCGGTTATTCCGTCGCCGAAGTTTCTGACCGGCTGGGCGTTTCAGCACACAGTCTCTATAAGTGGTTACGGGCTATTAAACCCGATAACAGCGAGCAGCATGCCCGTGATTTACTGGAAGCGAAAAGCGAGATCCTGAAGCTCAGGGCCCAACTGAAGCGCACTGAGGAAGAACGGGACATACTGAAAAAGGCCGCGCGGTACTTTGCAAGGGAGCCCGACTGAAGTACCGCTTTATCAATGAGCACCGCTCTGTATGGGGTGTCATGACGATGTGTCGGGTGTTGTGCGTTGCCCGGGCCGGGTTTTATGCGTGGCTGCATAACCCGGTCTCCGCGCGGGATAAAGATAACCAGCGTCTGCTGACGCTTATCCGTGACTCCTATTCACTGAGCGGAGGCGTATACGGTTACCGCCGGGTTCATGGCGACCTGAACGAAATCGGGGAAATCTGCGGTAAAAACCGGGTGGGCCGCATTATGCAACTGAACCGGATTAAAGCCGTGCGCGGCTATAAAGCTCCGCGTCGTATCGCTGGCCGACCTTCAGTGGTTGCGCCTAATCGTGTGCAGCGGCAGTTTACCGTTGTCCGGGCCAATCAGGTCTGGGTCACCGATATTACTTATATCCGCACCTGGCAGGGCTGGCTGTATCTGGCGGTGGTTATCGATCTCTTCGCCCGTAATGTGGTCGGTTGGTCGATGAAACCCACTCTCTCACGCGAACTGGCGCTCGACGCGCTGATGATGGCCGTGTGGCGTCGAAAACCGGACGGCGAGGTTATCGTACATAGCGATCAGGGCAGCCAGTACGGTAGTGACGACTGGCAGCGCTTCTGCCGGGCCAATAACCTGGCGCCGAGCATGAGCAGGCGTGGCAACTGCTGGGATAATGCGGTGGCCGAATCGTTCTTCAGTTCGCTGAAAAAAGAACGGATCAGAAAACGCATATATAAAACCAGGGATCTGGCCCGGGCGGATATCTTCGATTACATTGAAGTGTTCTACAACCGGACCCGGCGTCACAGCCACCTCGGCGGCGTCAGTCCGGAGGCCTTTGAACAGGCCTCGTCGTGAGGACAGGAAATGTCTACTGTTGTGGGGTCAGTCCAAAAAGCGAGACAGAGAAAACCCCATAAGCTCATGACTCAATCGCTGATAGACCACGCTTTCGCCGTAGATAGCGACGGCAAGCCACTTTGGATTACTGACTAAGGCTATCTTGATTCTCATCCGGTCGCCGTTGATGCTGTTTGCTAAAGCATGGGTCAGTGCCTGGTGGCTGACCTGGCATAACGTAAAAATGGCCGACTCCTGGCGCGTAATTATCTGATGCTTAAACGCGCAGCCGATGATACAGCGCTGTAGCTTATTTTTTAATTCATCCGACGTCCCGGTCATAAAAACAAAACCCACCTTATGTTCGGGCTTATCCGCTAACAGCTTCTGGCGAAAATTATCTTCGTCTTCTTGCGTACAAAGTGAGGCCAGAAGCGCGATTTGCCCTGGTTTCATGCGCTGAAATGAATACATTGAACATCCCTTGCGCCTGCTGCATAACAGCAGGCGATCGTCATTAAAAGAAGGGGGTTAAAGAGAGATAGAGGGCCGAAGGGGCCAGCAGACAGCCAAGGCCGGTATAAAAGGTTGCCGTCATTGCGCCATAGGGAACGAGTTTCGGATCCGTGGCCGCCAGACCCGCGGCGACCCCGCTGGTGGAACCCATTAGCCCGCCGTAGACTATAGCGGCGGCAGGCGAGTTCAGGCCTGCGGCTTTCGCTACCAGCGGCGTTAAGATCATGACGGCAATAGACTTAATCACGCCAGCGGCGATGCTCAGCGCGATAACATCCGAGCTTGCGCCAAGCGCTGCGCCGGTTACCGGGCCGACGATAAAGGTTACGGCCCCCGCGCCAATGGTCGCCATGCTGATGGCGTCGGTATAGCCAAAAGCCCAGGCGACAATTGCTCCGAGATAAAAAGAGAGCACCGTCGAGATAACCAGCGCCAGCGCGCCGGCCATACCGGCTTTTTTCAGCTCTTCAAGCTTGACGCCGAAGGCGGTGGAAATGATGGCGAAATCGCGGAACATACCGCCGCCCATCAGCGCAATACCGCTGAACAGGCTGATATCGGCCAGACCTTTTTTACCGCCGGTCAATTCCCCGCCAAGCCAGGCCAGCAGCAATCCGGCGACGATGGCAATAGCTGAGCTGTGTATCTTGCCGCGAAGCAGATGTGTTGAGATCCCGCTTGCGGCCCAGCATACGATACCCACCACGACAAAAGCGGTAATCAAACCGTTGCTGGTGAAGCTACCGGTTAAAATCTTTGTCAGCTGTTCCATTACTTACACTCCTCGCTAACGGTGGAGCTTTCCTGATGGCCGTGACCGCCGATTTTGCTCAAAGGTTTAATCAGCAGAAAACCAATAAAAACGGCGCCAACGCCGGCAATCAATGCGACCGGACCGCCTTTAAGGGCGGCGATAACGTTCTGGTTTGCCGACATGGCGACGACAATCGGGATATACATTGCATTCCAGAAACCTACTCCCTGTTCTGCAGGCTTTGAGAGCAATCCTTTATCCACTAATTTTTGTGACACGATAACTAAAAACAGCATCGCGAAGCCGATGCCGCCGATATTGGCGGAAATACCCAACGCCAGGCCAAGAAGATCGCCAACGATTAGCCCGGCGAACATGCACAGTCCCATTAACATCAATCCGTAAATAATCATGATGTTTCTCTTTGTCTATCCATACTAAAAGCGAATTACACAAAGCGGGTTGATAATGCCCGCGTTGGAGAAATGACAAAAAATAAATCAGCGGCTTTTAGCATAGCGCGTTTTTATTTGCGGACATTCGTAAGAACACAGGTTTGCTCAGTCACTATGATTTATCATATCAGCAAGCAAAATGCTTACTGATATGACATTAACATAGAAATAATCTCACAATAGAATGTCGCATTGTTTTTTTAATTAAATGCGTGTTAACTCACTTTACTCTGCAATAATTTCAAATAACACCATGCCTGGGTTGACGCGGTCTCCGGTATTGAGCGCCAGAGTTTTTATTATACCCGCCTCCGGCGAGGCGACCGGCATTTTCATTTTCATGGCTTCGAGCACAATCACCACCTGGCCTTTTTCAATTTTATCTCCGGCAGAGGCTTTTACTTCATCGACCACACCCGGAACTTTTGATTTAACTTCAGACATATTAGATTCCTTTTTGATATATTAAACAGAGTTATGTTCTCATTGCTGCCGTGACCTGCAGTCGCGATCTTAATTGAACATCATTCTCACCTTTAGCCAGCAGAGTTGCGCTTCCGCTGAACCACTCTTTGATATTGATTGCGTATCCATCAGCTAAACTAATCTCGCCATCAATACGTAACTGAAATTGCTCTTCGGTATGACGTAAACAGGCCCAGCATGCGTTGAGTTCGCCTGGCGCGGTGGGAATAACGCGAATATCCAGATCTGAGTGGGTATCGCTCCACTGCCACGGCGTGACCATTTCCAGCGCCACCGAACCCCAGACCCCGAGCCGGAGCCCGTGCCAGCGCCATGCCTGTCGCAAGGCATGGAATGCGCGTATCGCATTAGTACGCTCTGCAATGGAGAGCGATGCCGTTTGCTCTGGCGTTGAGTAACGGGTTATCGCTGATAACGCCGCTTCAGTGGCCAGACGCACTCGCTGACCTTGCCAGCGCAGTGGGAAACAGAACCCAAGGGGAACACGATTCTCACTCCGCAAGCCGCGACGTACGATGCCCGGTAGCGATCCGCTGAGCAGATATTCCCACGTTTGTTGCCGCAGTACGGCAGGAAGGTGGCTGAATTCACACTCCAGCTGCGCCGCGATTTCATTCAGCGCCGAAGGCTCCAGCCAGCACAGGGTATGTCGTTGCAGGGCGGTCATCGCGCTTTACACCAGGCAGGATCGTTTTTCGCCTGCTGCTGTAAATCCCGTTGGGACTGCAGCAGAGCGTCAAACTGGGCCGTTGCCTGCGGACCGATAATATCGATGGGCGCAACGCCTGCGGTACATTCGCCGGGAACCGACTTTGGCCAGAGGCGGATATGGGTGGCCGTGGCCTTGGTTATCAGCTGCGTTGACACGTGGCAAACGCGTCCCTTAATACGCAAAATCGTCCGGGCGGTGCGCTCCACGATCTCCCGATGCCGCGCGGTGGTCGCCATGACCACCATGTCGTATTCCGGCGTGGTGCGCTGGCGCTTCCAGGTCTGGATTTTGCCCTGCGGATTGCAGAGATGTCCGCTGGCGGCGACGGGAAAGCTGTCGCCGGTTGGTAAACCGCCGACGATCGCTTCCCGCCAGTCTCCGCCCTGTGGAGCGGGAACCAGCGAAATATCTTCGCGTAGCGGGATGCCATCAAGCGTCAGCCAGCCGAATTCCTGACAGCCATACATATCGTGCAGTGCATAACCCAGCGAAGCTGCCAGCGGAACCAGCGCTTCATCCAGCGGCGTACCCGCCACGATCAGCGTCAGCTTTTTCGCTAGCCTGTGCTCCAGGCCCATCTTCAGCGCCTGCTCCAGGGTGGCGCGTAAAAAAGAGGACTCACCCACCACCGCGTCCGGCGGCTGCCGGCACAGGGCGATCAGCAGCGCATCCCGGCAGGAGCGGGATAAAAACGACCAGCGAAGGCCGCTCTCATCCAGCGCCTGGCGGGTAAACACGTTGACCAGCGGCGCGTAGGTCACCAGCACCAGCTGCCCTGCGGTTACGCCACATGCTGCCAGCGCTCGCTTTCCGGCGGCGGTGCGCAGCGCCAGTTCGTTGTGCGTGACGCCGACGATATTCTGAAACGCGCTACTGCCGGTGGTAAAGGTCACCAGCGCCAGGTTGAGCGGCGTATGGATCTCTTCAATCACGTGCGCAGCCGTGGGGCCGGCAATGCCTTTATCATCCAGCGTCCGGCACGGCATCTCCTCCAGAGAGGGAATGCCGGGCTGGGCCTCAAGCAGCCATTCAAGCGTGGCGATGGGATCGTTCATTTTGCTCTTCTCCCTGGCTCAGCCGGGCTGATAACGCGCCGCGACGTGCTGGTACTCTTCGCACATTTGCGCCAGAATGACGCCACGCGCTTTTCTGCCGCCTCGCTCTTCGCCGGAGACTCCACGACCTTGTGGGCCAGTCGATGGGATACCCGCTGCCGCTTTTTGCCGGCGCACTTCAGCTATGTGTCGGGCGATGGTCTCTTTCATTGCCGGGATGGTTTTCACCAGCTCTTCAACACCGCCTAGCTGCCAGAAGAACTCTGGTCCCGCCGCAAACACCGGGTTGCTGCGGGCAAGTTCGCTCAGGCGCTCGACGTCCTGACGCGTAATGCGCGCGATGCTGCTGAGCGGCATCACGTGGATCATGGTGCCGAATTCCGAGGTCAGGCTGAGAATATGGTCGGCCTGCAGGCCGTGGCAGAGAAACGCGCCGCTTATTGCGCGACCAATGACCATGGCGACGATCGGGTGCCCTGCATGGCGTGCTTCGGCCAGCGCCAGCTGATATGCGCCGGTGGCCTTATTCATGCCGATAATCTCTTCCAGCTTGCCCGGCCCATTCCCTGGCGTATCGACAATCAGCACCAGCGGACGCTTTTCGGCAGCCGGTTTGTCTTTATCCATCGCCAGCGTACGGTAGACCGCCAGCGCCATTTTATACCCCTCCTCCAGGCCGATAACGCCCGCGTAGACGACGGGGAAGCGGGGGTTGAAGGTCATGGCGTCGTTGGCGATCGTCGTGCAGATTTCGCCGTTAATCCGTGCGCTGCCAACCACCGCGCCGGGGCCGTAGTCGTCGCAGGGGAGATTGAGTCCCGCCAGCGCGTTTTCGGCAAAGCTGCCCTCATCGACAATCAGGTCGATAGCGGCGCGCCCCTGGCCAAGTAAATTTTCCATTATGCTTCCTCCACGGACAGGCGTTGGACATTGCTCAGGAAGGTTTCCAGATCCATATCAACCAGCGATTGCGGCGCTGAATTTCCTGCCGCAGCCCAGACATCGCGCGCATCGACGGGAGCAAGCTCGTTGATTTTTTGCGTCAGCGCCATTTGGGTGCGGACTTTCGCCTCGCTGCCGATCCGGCGCATCGCTTCAATCTCAGACCACGGCAGGTCGGCAATCAGTGAAGCCTGCTGGTGGAAGGCGGCCAGCGAATCGGCAACCAGGTAGTTGCAGTCGCCGACGATATATTTGTGCTTGCCGCCGGTGGTGCGGAACACCAGTGCGCGATCGGAGGCGTCGAATTCGCTTCGGCCCATCTCCTGCTCAATGACTTCCGGGCCGGTAAGTCCGAGACGGCCTGATTCGCTCATGACGATCAGGTCGGTCGCGGCGGCGACAAAGCCCATACCGCCGAAGCAGCCGATCTTGCTGCCGATCAGGGCGACGACCGGTACGCGGCCGCGCAGGGTTTGCAGCATATCCATGCACTCGGCATGCGCCAGCAGCCCGGCGTTGGCCTCGTGCAGGCGTACGCCGCCGGTTTCAAACGAGATAAGCACGATTGGGCGGCGTGCCGGGTCGTGAGTCTGTGCTGCCAGCTTATCCGCCAGCATCAGCGCGCCAACCATCTTTGCGCCGCCAACCTCGCCAACGGAGCCGCCGATAAAACGGCCTTCCTGAGAGATGACGATGGTCGGATGCTGGCCGAGCAGGCCAACTCCGGTGACCATGCCATCATCGAACTCCACGGCTTCGCCCAGTACCGGCAGGTGGGGGCTAATCCATTTTGCCGCCGGGCCGATCAGCTCGGTAAATGTGCCTTTATCCACCAGACCTTTGGCGCGCTCGCGGGCGCTGGCTTCCAGAAAACGCAGATCATTCATAATGGTTTTCTCCCGGCATGGCCTGTTGTAATGCTTGCTGAAGTCGCAGCGCCACGACGGCGGGCGTCGCGCTATTATCGTTAATGCTGACCTGCATATCGCCCAGCGGGCCATTATCGAGAAAACGGGTGAGGACGATTTCCCAGATAGCGTCGAAGCCGGTGACCGGCGTACAAATGCTGATGTCGATTCCGCCTGCCAGGGTTTTCGGTTCCAGTAACACTTCCAGATCGCCGGAACCGACGATGCCGCAGTGCACGGTGCGCGGCAGAGACGGACGGTCGCTTTTGCCGCTGAAATGATGTGATATTTGATGTAGAGCCATTTGCTATTCCCTTACCAGTTACGGAATCGAGCAGGAGGGTTGTACAGGCCGCCGGACCACTCGACCAAATCGCGAATACTCTTCGCCGCCAGCATCTGGCGGTTGGCGCGGCGTCTGTCGATGCCTAAATCCTCCGGCGTTTGCACAATGCCTGCATCGCGTAGCGCTTGTGTTTGCGCTGGGTCGGCGGCGAGGCCGATATCGGTGTAGCCCGCGACGGCGCGAATGGCCGCCATCCGCTGCTCCAGCCCTTCGCAGCGGTGCAGGTGGGCGAGCCCCTCTTCGGTGAGCACGTGGGTAACGTCATCGGCGTAAACCATCACCGGTGGCAGGGCGAGACCGGCTTTTTCCGCCAGTTTCCAGGCATCCAGTTTGTCAACGAAGGCCGGCTGGCGCTTCTCGCGAAAGGTCTCCTGCATCTGGACGACCAGGCGTTTGCCGCGCGGCATCTCGCCAATAAGCTGCTGCTGAGTGGCGTTGAACTCTTCTCCGCACTTAAGCCAGGAGCGGGTTACGTGGCGACGGCCTTTGGCATCGCAGCCCATATTCGGCGCGCCGCCAAAACCGGAAACGCGGCTGGCTGTGGCGGTGCTGCTGTTGCCGTACTTATCGATTTGCAACGTGCCGCCGATAAACATATCCAGCGCGTAGTGCCCGGCGGCCTGGGCGAAGGCGCGGTTCGATCGCAGGCTGCCGTCCTGGCCGATGTAAAACACGTCCGGGCGTTCAGCGACGTATTTTTCCATACCCAGTTCGCCGCCGAAGCAGTGAACGGACTGGATCCATCCGCTCTCGATCGCCGGGATCAGCGTCGGGTGCGGGTTCAGCACCATGTGGGTACAGGCTTTGCCTTTTAACCCCAGCTCTTCGCCGTAGGTGGGCAGCAGCAACTCAATGGCGGCGGTGAAGAAGCCGATGCCATGGTTAATGCGCTCGACGCCGTATTCGGCATAAATGCCTTTGAGCGCCATCATCGCCATCAGCACGTGGGTATCGGTGATCAACGCCGGATCGCGAGTGAACAGGGGTTCAACGTAGAACGGGCGCGGCGCTTCAATAACCGCATTTACCCAGTCGCCGGGAATATCGACGCGCGGTACTTTATCGACAATCTTGTTCACCTGGGCGATGACGATCCCCTGGCGAAAATGGGTGGCTTCGGCGATCACCGGCGTATCTTCGGTGTTAAAACCGGTGTAGAGATTGCCGTCTTTGTCCGCCTCAAAAGCAGTGATTAACGACACTCGCGGCGTGAGATCGACAAAATAGCGGCTGAACAGCTCAAGGTAGGTATGGATGGCGCCGAGTTTGATCTTACCCTGCTGAATAAGCTGCGCGAGGCGGCCATCCTGCGGGCCGGCGTAGGCGAAGTCGAGCTTTTCGGCAATGCCCTTCTCGAACAGATCGAGGTGCGAACTGAGCGGCACGGACGACTGCACCATATGCAGGCCAGAGATTTTTTGCGGGTCGACTTTGCACAGGCATTCGGCGAGAAAGTCGGCCTGCTTCTGATTGTTACCTTCAATATTGACGCGATCAAAGCTGCGGATCGCCGCCTCCAGCACCGCGACGGTATCGTTAGCATCGACGATCTTTCCAGTGCGGAAATACGGAGCCAGCAGCTTCAGGCGCTGCGCCGTGTCATCCTTAAGTTGATGCCAGTTGTGCTCTTTAAGCATGTTTTTACTCCCTTATTTCAGCAGGAATAGCGTGGAGATAAAGACCCCGGTGGCGATGGCCGAAACGATCAGGCCGCTGACGCCTGCGCCCATCGCCAGCGGCAGAATGACGGCATAGGGGTTTTCATGGCTGACTTCTTTCTGCGCGATTTTGGCGGTGGTCGGCAGGCACGAAACCCCTGCGATGCCGATGGCCGGGTTGTAGCGTCCTTTCGAGATAAGCCAGATAAACCAGCCGCCGAGCAGGGCGCCGATTGCCGATATAGCCAGCGCGCCAATACCGAGAACCAGAATGATGCCGACTTTCGGGTCGAGAATGGTTTGCGCTTCGCACAGCGTGCCGAGCAGGAGGCCGAGAAACAGCGTCGCGGTATAAGTCAGGGTGGTCTCAAGCAGCTTCTGGAACGGTTCGATCTCCGCTTCTTTAATCGCGATCCCGAGAAAGAAAGAGAGGATCAGCGGCGCGGCGACCGGCAGCAGCAGACACAGCAGCAGGCAGGCGCAGATGGTGAAGATAAACTTCGCTTTTTTGGATACGGTGGGATATTCGATATCCACTTCCATCCCGCGGTACTTTTTCGGTACCAGCAGACGCACCAGATACGGATAGCCGGCGTAGGTCAGGCTCAGATACAGGTAGGCGATAATGGCGATGGGGACAAACAGATTCGGCGCCAGAATCAAGGAGGCGAAGAGCACCATCGGACCATCCGCGCCGCCGATGGTCGCAATAGAAGCCGCTTCGTTAGCCGGGAGGCCAAATACTTCTATTCCCAGCAGCAGCGCGGCGAAGGTACCCGCTTCGGCGAACAGCGCAACGATGATGCTGGCCCAGGGGCGGAGCAGAATAAAGCTGATATCGCTCATCGCGCCGATGCCGAAGAAAACGATACAGGCGATCAGACCGTTACTGAAGGTCAGGTTATAAACCGGCTGCAGGAAGTTAATCTGCATGATGTTGACCAGCTCAACGGGGTCGCTGACCATCGGGTCGAGAATTAAGGTGCCGGTTTGCCCGCCGGCGAGAAACAGTACCCCGGCGTTAACGGCAATCATGCCTAAGCCCATCGGCACCATAATCAGCGGTTCGAGGGTGCGGCGAAAACCCATCCACGCCAGGATAAAACCCAGAATGATTAATAATATTCGCGCAATGGCTATTTTGGGATCTTCAATAAAAAAGGTACCAATACCCGAAAAGAGCTTAATAAAGATATCCATAAAATATATTCCTGATAACGCATAAACCAAGGCGTATTAGTCGTCGGTAATATTCAGCTTGTTCATTACTCTATTAACGCCAACAATTACTCCAACCACGGCAAACGAAATAAAAATCGTCATGGCATAAGTTAATAATGTATATAAATAGATACTCATATATCTTCCTCGTTAGGGACCTCTTGCAATTGATAGCAAAGAAAATACATCGCCAGGGTCAGCGCTAATAAATCTGCCGACCCGCCCGGACTGACCCATTTGTCCACGCACCATGCATTAAATTCGTTGAGCTCATGTTCTATGCCGGGGTGGCTCATTCCTCCCAGGTTGACCAGGCGCTGCGCGCGATGTTTCATTTCGTGCAGCGCAGGGGGGCCTGCGCGCGAAAGTACCGTCGTATCATCGCAGTGCGCCATTAGCGCGAGCAGCGTATGTACCAGTGCTTCACGCCAGCTAAATCTCAGCGAGAGCGCCTGGCGCAGGGTTGGGAGACCAATACGGCAGACCAGCGGAAAGCCCCGTTCGGCCTCGCCGCGCACGCCTGTGACACCAAACGCCAGATACAGTTTTTCACCGTGGGTTCTCGGTGAACGATGAGCGAGCGCCGCAAAATCGTTGCGGCAGAGATCGAGGCAGAGCCCGGCGACGCACTGACTTAATGAATCGCTGGAAAGCGGCTGTCTCTGACCTTTCAGCCAGCCTGCGGCGGCTGCCAGAACGGCTCCGGCAAAGAGTATGCCGCGCTGAGTATTTATCTGGCGGGTGGATTGCAGCAGCCTGGATTCGTATTCAATACCGATAAGACGTATTTGGGGAAATAAATCTTCCAGCGCACCCTGATGATATTCACCGGCCTGCGCGCAAGCATAAAAACAGGGCGCTATGGCAGAACTACTGGTAATAAAAAGCCATATATCCATATCGTCATGCGCGCCCTGTGAGTGCGGCGTCACCAGGCCGGGTTTCGGCCAGGCGCAAACTTCCATTAATAGCGCTTTTAATAAGCACTCACCGATCCTTATCGCACTGGCAGTTGGTTGGCTCATGGCGGTTCTCTTTGAGGCGTGCATTTATGAAAAGTAAAACAAGAGAGAAAGTAACATCGCTCTTTTTAGAGAACAATTACGCTCGGGGTAACGTAATTACGCTTAACGTAACCAGATGAGGGAAATGGCGCGAGAAGAATGAGGTGGGTCACAGATTGTCATTCAGGCGGAAAAAAATGCGGCAAAAATGCCGCATTGCTCACTATCCGAGAAGCGCTTCTTTCACCTGCATCGCCAAATCAAATGAATGCAGGCGCGCCTGATGATCGAAGATTTGGCCGTTGACCATGATTTCATCGGCCTGGGTTTCCCGCAGGATCGATTCCAGCCCGTGGCGGATTTTGGTTTTATCGCCGACCAGCGACATGCTCAGCGCCTTTTGGACGCCATACTGCTCTGAAGCGGACCACAGTTGATGCATATTTTGCACCGGCGGCGGCAACTGCCCGGTTTCGCCGCGGCGCAGTTTGACGAACGCCTGCTGCATAGAGGTAAACAAAAACTCCGCATCTCTGTCGCTGTCTGCGGCAATAATATTAATGCACACCATCGCGTACGGCTTCTCTAACCGTTCTGACGGCTGGAAGTGGGTGCGGTAGAGGTACAGGGCCTGGAAAAGCATATCCGGGGCGAAGTGCGAGGCAAAGGCGAACGGCAGCCCAAGCTGCGCCGCCAGCTGGGCGCTGTACAAGCTTGAGCCGAGCAGCCAGACCGGGATCTTCTCGCCATAGCCGGGAACCGGGCGCACGTGGGGATTAGGATCGCGGGCGTCGAACCAGTCCACCAGCTCCGCGACGTCGCGCGGGAAGTTATCGACATCGCCGCTCATATGGCGACGCAGCGCGCGCATGGTTGGCTGATCGCTGCCCGGCGCGCGGCCAAGGCCGAGATCGATACGTCCTGGGTACAGCGTATTGAGCGTGCCGAACTGCTCGGCAATTACCAGCGGCGAATGATTCGGCAGCATCACGCCGCCGGAGCCAAGATGAAGAGTGGTGGTATTCGCGGCAAGGTAGCCAATCAGCACCGAAGTCGCGGCGCTGGCGATACCGACCATATTATGGTGCTCGGCCAGCCAGTAGCGGTGATAACCGCGCTTTTCCGCCAGCTGCGCCAGGTCTAAAGAGTGGGAGAAGGCTTCCTTTGCGGAAGAACCTTGCGGGATCGGCGCCAGATCGAGCACCGAGAACGAAACAGGTTTGTCAGTCATAAAGGCTCACTTTGCTACAGCATCGTCATCAGATTGAAGGTCTTCTTCCAGCCAGGCGTATCCGTGATACGCCTGCCAGAAAAGCTGCATCTTTAATAGTGCATTAAAAAGCAGCGATAGCCATTAACAAAGTGAGCGGTTAATCAGCTCTGCAATTCCAGTCCGGCCAGCCGTCGCCAGTAGCCGTTGCAGTCGCTGTTCGCCGTCAGCGGCAGCGGCGCAGCGCCGTTTTCATTGGCGCGGAAGGCCTCCAGCATCGCGAAGGTCTCGCTGCCAAGCGGCGACAGGCGAACCATATCCACCAGCCCGTTCATGGTGCTGAGCTCATTCCCGAGGTTGTAGACGTAGCCGCTCATGGTCTGAATGCCGTTGAGGACGAATACCTGCTGCTGCTCCTGCGAGAGCACGTCGCGCCCATTAGGGTATTTGATGCAGCAGGTTTCACATTCATCTTTAGGCCGGTCTTCCGAGCGCGCGGTAAAGCAGCGGGCGGAGTAGGCCAGCGGCAGGTGGCCATAGCTGAGCACCTCCACTTCAAACTGATGGCGGATGCCCAGGTCGTCACACTGGGTCAGCAAGTTCGCCAGCCAGTCACGGGAAAGCTCAACCGGCATACACCAGCGCACCATGCCTTGCTTGAGCAGCAGGCGCAGGGTGACGGCGTTGTAGCAGTTGAGCGCATGGCCGGCGACGAACGGCAGCTTACGTTCCGCACACAGGTTGACGACCCCGAGATCGCTGGCTTCAATCAGAAACTCGCCGTTATCGACATAGCGTTTAAGTTCGCCCAGCTCAGAGGAGGCCTGCACTAGCGCGAGGGTAGAAAGCACCACCTGTTTACCGCTTCCCGCCAGCGCTTTTGCCATGTCGATCCAGTCGCCGACTTTGGTGGCGCGACGTTTGCTGCATACCGCTTCGCCGAGGTAAATCGTATCCGCGCTGCAGCTTGCCGCCTGCTGATAAAAATTTTCCAGCGTCTCTTTTGGCCAGTAATAAAGCACCGGCCCTAATGAATATTTCATTGCTGTTCTCACTGCCATTTACGGTGATAGGCGCCAAGGGTGGTTTGCGTCCCCTCGGACATGGAACCGAGGGTTTCCATCCACGCGGACTGCGGCACGAAGTTTTGCGGATCGGCTTTGCAGCGATCGATCGCCTGACGCCAGACTTTCGCCACTTGGGTAACGTAGGCCGGGCTGCGCTGGCGGCCCTCGATTTTCACCGAGGCAATATTTGCCGCCATCAACTCCGGCAGCAGCTCCAGGGTATTCAGGCTGGTGGGTTCTTCCAGCGCGTGATAGCGCTCGCCGTCGACCAGATAACGCCCTTTACAAAGAGTGGGATAACCGGCGTTTTCACCATCCCGGTAGCGGTCGATCAACACTTCGTTAAGGCGTGATTCCAGGCCCTGCGGCGTTTGTTGCCAGCGCACGAAGCGCGCCGGCGAACAGGCGCCGACGGTATTCGGCGATTCGCCGGTGAGGTAGGAGGAAAGGTAACAGCGTCCTTCCGCCATAATGCACAGGCTACCGAAGGCGAAAACCTCCAGCGGCACCGGCGTGACGCGCGCCAGCTGTTTGACCTGGTGAATCGACAGCACGCGCGGCAGCACCACGCGGGCGACGTCGAAATTGCGATGATAAAACTTCACCGCCTCTTCGTTGGTGGCCGAAGCCTGAACGGAAACGTGACGCTCAATATGCGGGTAACGCTCGGCGGCGTATTCCAGCATCGCGATATCGGCGAGGATCAGCGCATCGGCGCCCAGCTGCGCCGCCATGTCGACCGCGCGCTGCCAGCGGGCATAACCATCAGGATGAGCGAAGGTGTTAATGGCAATATGCAGTTTGCGACGATGCTGGTGCACAAAGCTGACGGCTTCCTGCAGTTTCTTTTCGGTGAAATTAAGGCCGGCAAAGTGGCGGGCGTTGGTGTCATCTTTCAGCCCGATATAGACGGCATCGGCGCCGTTTTCGATGGCCGCCTTAAGCGCCGGAAGGTTACCGGCTGGGCAGAGCAGCTCCATAATTTTTCCTGAAAAACGCGGCCCGTCAGGGACGCTGGATGGTTAATGAGCTGGGATTTTAGTTAACCTTCTGGTGACAATTTTTGATTTGAGGCAGTTAAAAGCGTATTGGCGGGATCAATACCAGCGGCCCGGCATCGTGATTTTGTTGATTTACGCCGCTATGTCGTTTATTTGATATGGCACAATAGATGAACTATTGCATTCATGGAGTAAAGCTTGTGTTGGATAAACTGCGTTCCAAACTGGTTCACTTTGGCCCGTCGATGATGAGCGTGCCGGTTAAGCTGGCGCCATTTGCCCTCAAGCGCCAGGTGCTGGAACAAGTATTAAGCTGGCAATTTCGCCAGGCGCTGGCGGATGGGGAACTGGATTTTCTCGAGGGGCGCTGGTTAAGTATTCATGTGCGTGACATCGGTCTGCTGTGGTATACCTCGGTGGTTGATGGGCGTCTGGTGGTCAGCCCTGCAGCCGAAGCGGACGTCAGCTTCAGCGCTGACGCCAGCGACCTGCTGATGATTGCGGCGCGTAAGCAGGATCCGGATACGCTGTTCTTCCAGCGTCGCCTGGTTATCGAAGGCGATACCGAGCTGGGACTGTATGTAAAAAACCTGATGGATGCCATTGAGCTGGAGCAGATGCCAAAGGCGCTGCGCATCATGCTGCTGCAGCTGGCGGACTTTGTTGAAGCTGGTCTGAAAGGCCCGCAGAAACCTGAACAGACATCGGTAGGTGAGGCATGCTGATTCGAGTAGAGATTGGGATTGATGCGCCGGGAATCGATGCTTTATTGCGTCGTACCTTCGGCGGCGACGCGGAAGCGCAGCTGGTGCACAGTCTACGTGAAGATGGTCTGATCACGCTGGGCGTGGTGGCGACGGATGACGAAGGTCAGGTCGTAGGCTACGTGGCTTTTAGCCCGGTCGCCGTCGAAGGCGAAGAGCTGCAGTGGGTCGGACTGGCTCCGCTGGCGGTCGATGAAAGCTACCGCGGCCAGGGCATCGGGCGTCAGCTGGTCTATGAAGGGCTCGATTCCCTGAACGAGTTTGGCTATGCCGCCGTCGTGACGCTTGGCGATCCGGCGCTCTATGGCCGTCTGGGCTTTGAACCCGCGGCGCGTTTCTACCTGCGCTGCCGCTGGCCCGATAGCGCCGAGGCTTTCCAGGTTCATCGTCTGGCCGATGACGCGCTGAACGGCGTGAGCGGGCTGGTCGAATATAGCGACCACTTTAACCGCTTCTGAGGCTTTCCAGCAGAGCCTCAAATGATCCGTCCCCGGCAACGAGGCGCTCTTTCTGGCGCTTCGTTAGCTGCTTGATACGATATTCAAGACGCAACGCTAGTGAGCGTTCACCAACTTCTTTGCTAAAGGCCAGCTGAAGCTCTCCTTTGCCACGCAGCGCTTTCGCGCCCTTGCCGTCCTGATGCTGGCAAAAGCGGCGTGCAACATCGGTGGTAATCCCGGTATAGAGGCGATTATCGGCGGTACGAATCAGATAGAGAAACCAGCACACGGTACAGAGATCGCTATGTTAAGGTGTGAGCACCATAACATACTGGAGAGTAAAGATGGATACGCTCGCTGCTATCAGCCGCTGGCTGGGCAAACAGCACGTCGTGACCTGGTGCGTCGCCCGCGATGACGAGCTGTGGTGCGCCAACGCCTTTTACGTCTATGACCCGCAGCAGGTCGCATTTTATCTGCTCAGCGATGAAAAAACGCGCCATGGCCAAATGACCGGGGAAGGCGCCAACGTAGCCGGGACGGTCAACGGCCAGCCGAAGACCGTCGCGCTGATCCGCGGCGTGCAGTTTAAAGGCAAAATTCGCCGCCTGGCCGGGGAAGAAGAGGCGGCGATGCGTAAGCGCTACGTCAGCCGTTTTCCGGTGGCCCGCATGCTATCGGCGCCCGTCTGGGAGATTCGTCCCGATGAGATCAAGTTCACCGATAACACGCTGGGCTTTGGTAAAAAGCTGCACTGGCTGCGTGAATCAGGCGCCGAGCAGGCGTAAGGCCTCACGATTAAACGCCGGCAGGTCGTCCGGGGTTCGGCTGGTCACCAGCTGCTCGTTGTCGATAACCACTTCCTGGTCATAGAATTCGCCGCCGGCGTTTTTCACGTCGACAACGATAGGCTTCACGGCCGTCAGCTTACGCCCGCGAATCACATCGGCGCTAATCAACAGCTGCGGACCATGGCAGATGGCGAAGACCGGTTTGCCGCTGTTGACAAAGTCGCGGGTGAAGGTGACAAAGCGTTGGTCGCCGCGCAGCGAGTCCGGTGAATATCCGCCCGGCAGCAGCAGGGCGTCGAAGTCGGCAGGGCTGACGTCATCAATAGCTTTATCGATAACAACTTCGGCTTCCCCTTTTTTCCCTTTTACCTTCTTCCCCGCCTGTTTTTCAATCGTGACCACCTCGTGGCCGGCCAGACGGTAGGCGTCAGCCGGTGAGGTAAACTCTGAATCTTCAAAGTCGTCGGTAATTAATACGGCTATCTTCTTACTCATTCTTCCTCCAGTGTTTCGGTGTGGAATGAGGCATTTCCTTGATGATGATGGATAATTACCTCGTAGAGTATTAAGTCTGGAACATGAGGCTGGGATCGCAACATAGAAAAGTCTGCAAAGGAGTTTCGATGAGTCAGGTACTGTTAACAGGGGCGACCGGGTTAGTTGGTGGTCACTTACTACGAATGCTGCTTAACGCGCCGGCGATTAAATCCATTGCCGCGCCCACGCGTCGACCGCTGGCCGATATCGCCGGCGTGTTTAACCCGCACGATCCGCAGCTCACGGATGCTCTGGCGCAGGTGATCGATCCGATCGATATCGTTTTCTGCTGCCTGGGAACTACCCGCCGGGAGGCGGGGAGCAAAGAGGCGTTTGTGCATGCCGATTATACGCTGGTTATTGATACCGCGCTGGTGGGGAAAAGGCTGGGCGCGCAGCATATGCTGGTGGTCAGCGCGATGGGGGCGAACGCGCATTCGCCCTTTTTCTACAATCGGGTAAAAGGCGAGATGGAAGAGGCGCTGATTGCGCAGCAGTGGCCGCGGTTGACCATTGCTCGCCCGTCCATGCTGATAGGCGAACGCGAAAAGCAGCGGACCAGCGAGACCCTGTTTGCGCCGCTCTTCCGCCTCCTGCCGGGGAACCTGAAATCGATAGACGCGCGGGACGTGGCGAGCGCATTGCTCGCGGAGGCGCTATCGCCAACGCATGAAGGCGTACAGATTCTCTCGTCATCGCAGCTTCGTGAGAGAGCGGCGCGGTCAGGGGATTAATAATTTCCAAAATTTCCCTGAAAGCGTAGTATTCATGGCCTCAATTTAACATGACACTCCCTGGGGAATGCTATGGCTGGTCAGTCTTCATCTCAGGCGGCAGCACCGTTTCAATGGTGGAAGCCCGCGCTCTTTTTTCTCGTCGTTATCGTCGGCCTGTGGTTCGTCAAATGGCAGCCCTACTATGGCAAAGCTTTTACCGCCGCCGAGACGCACAGTATCGGTAAATCTATCCTCGCTAATGGTGACGCAAATCCTTTCGCTGCGGCCTGGGATTACGCGCTGGTCTATTTTCTGGCGGTATGGAAAGCAGCGGTATTAGGCGTGCTGCTGGGATCGCTTATTCAGGTGCTGATCCCACGTGACTGGCTGCTGCGCACGTTGGGCCAGTCGCGCTTTCGCGGCACGCTGCTAGGGGCCGCGTTCTCTCTGCCGGGGATGATGTGTACCTGCTGCGCCGCGCCGGTGGCGGCGGGCATGCGTAAACAGCAGGTATCTATGGGCGGCGCGCTGGCATTCTGGCTGGGCAATCCGTTGCTCAACCCGGCGACGCTGGTGTTTATGGGCTTCGTGCTGGGCTGGCAGTTCGCGCTAATTCGCCTGCTGGCCGGACTGGCGACCGTACTGGTGGTCGCCACGCTGGTGCAGAAATGGGTGAAAGAAGCGGCGACGCAGCCCGCAGATGTGCCGGAATTGTCTGCGGAAACCGCGCAGGGCGCCTTCTTCAGCCGCTGGCTGCGCGCGCTGTGGACGCTGTTCTGGAATACCATCCCGGTTTATATTCTGGCGGTTCTGGTGCTGGGCGCCGCGCGTGTGTGGCTATTCCCTCACGCTGATGGCGTGGTGGATAATACGCTGTTCTGGGTGATTGCCATGGCGATTGCCGGCTGCCTGTTTGTCATACCGACGGCGGCGGAGATCCCAATTGTGCAGACCATGATGCTGGCTGGAATGGGCGTGGCGCCCGCGCTGGCGCTGCTGATTACGCTGCCTGCTGTTAGCGTACCGTCACTGATTATGCTGCGTAAAGCGTTCCCGGCGAAGGCGCTGTGGCTGACCGGCGGGCTGGTGGCGCTGTGCGGTGCGGTGGTTGGGGGCGTCGCTTTACTCTGATGATCTTACCGGAGGCGGCGCTGCGCGCCTGTCCGGGCTACCGGCCCACAGCCAACGCTGAACCCGTAGCCCGGCTCAGCGTAGCGCAGGCCGGGAGGCAGAACGCTTACTTGATATAGGTAAAGGCGGTGGTGACGCGAGACACGCCGCTCACCCGGCTGGCGATATCCGCCGCCGCGCGACCTTCACGGTCGGTAACCAGCCCCATCAGGAACACTTCACCGTTTTCGGTTGTCACCTTCACGTTAGAGGATTTCACCTGGTCGGTACCCAGCAGTTGGGAGCGGACTTTGGTGGTGATCCAGGTATCCGAAGACGCGGTGCCTAAGCCGATCGGCTGGCCCTGACGCACTTCGTTAAACACCTCCGTTGTCCCTTCTACGCCCATAGCGATTTGCTTCGCGCGCGCGGAGAGATCGGACGTTGGGGACTGCCCGGTCAGCAGGACTTTGCCCTGATAGGCGGTCACGTTGATGCGAGCCTGTTTCTTGATTTGTTCATCTTTCGACAGCGCGCTGTTGACGCGCAGCTCCAGCGTGCTGTCGTCCACCTGAGTACCTACCGTACGCGGGTCCGTCGCGGCTTTAGTGCCGACCGCTGCCGTTCCGACTACCGCGGCAGCAACGCATCCCTGAAGCAGTAGCGCAGACAGCAGAATGGCGAGGGGCGAGAGAGCCTTCATGTGTTCTCCTTAATCGTCCTGGTGTGGAAAAAGCGTGTTATCGATCAAATCGCACAGACAGTTGACGGTGAGCATGTGCATTTCCTGAATTCGCGCGCTGCGATGCGAGGGAATGCGGATTTCGACGTCCTGCTGCCCTAACAGGCCAGCCAGTTCACCGCCGTCATAACCGGTTAACGCCACGATAGTCATATCGCGGGTGACCGCCGCTTCCACGGCTTTCACGATGTCCCGGCTGTTGCCGCGCGTAGAAATCGCCAGCAGCACATCGCCGGCGTGTCCCAACGCACGCACCTGCTTAGCATAGATTTCGTCATGCAGGCGATCGTTGGCAATTGCGGTTAAGACCACATTATCGGTATTTAGTGCAATGGCGGGTAAACCAGGACGCTCTGTTTCAAAACGGTTAATCATACTGGCAGCAAAATGCTGTGCGTTGGCGGCGGAAGTGCCATTACCACAACAGAGGATTTTGTTGCCGTTCAGCAGCGACTGAACGAGCGTCATCGCCGCACGGGAGATGGCGTCCGGGAGTGCTTCCGCTGCTGCAATTTGGGTTTGAATGCTTTCGGTGAAGCAGGCTTTGATTCTGTCGAGCACGGGATCCCTTAATTCGTTTACGCTATTCGCCAAAGGCGTTTTTTAGCCACTGGATGTCGTTTCCGGTGAAGGCTACCACATCGAAACGGCAATCCACAGTCTCAAAGCTCCCATTCTGTCGGCAGAGCCACAGACGCGCGGCTTTGAGCAGTCGTTGTTGCTTTTGCGGCGTGACGCTGGAGGCGGCATCGCCGTAGTTTGCGCTGCGACGATAGCGTACTTCGATAAAGACGGTGATGCTGCCGTCGCGCATGATGAGGTCTATCTCGCCGCCGCGCTCGCGGACGTTGGCGGCGATAAAACGCAGACCCTGGCTCTCCAGCCAGCGGCGCGCCTGGATTTCCCAGGCATCGCCGGTCTGTTTACTTAGTTGGCCGCGACGATTTGCCCACCCTGGTATTTGAGCCATGACAGTTTCCTGTTGATCACGCAATCCTGCGTGGCCGTGAGATCGCCAGTATTGCCGTTCAGTTCAAAGCCGGGAACCTGGCGCATCTGCGAGAAATGGTTGGCCAGCGACCAGGCGTCGGCGCCCATGGCGTACAGACGCGCCAGCGAGTAATCGTTACGAACGGCGGCCAGCGCCTGCTGCTGCAGGGCCGGGTTACTTCCTGCCAGCATCGGGATCTCGCTATATTGCAGGCCTTCCATTTCCAGGCGGAAGTCCGGGCCGGAAGTCCCCTGGGCGCTGCGAGAGCTGGCGTACAGCGTAACGCCGCTCTGGCTGCCGTTACGCAGGGCGATCATCGGCTTGATGTAGGCGATTTGTTCCGGCGTGGCCAGAATATACGCGGCGTCGACGCCGCCAGTGCTGCTGACCGGCATATCGCTCGGGCTGCCCAGGGCGCTGTCCTGCCCTGACGGTAGGGTTGAGACCGGCGTACCGCTTAGCGAAATACCGCTGTTGACGCTGCCGCGCAGCTCGGCGGTGGAGCCCAGACGCTGTTGCAGCACCGTACCGCCCCCCAGCTTCAGCCACTCGTTGGCGAAGGCGGTAACGACCCGATCGCCCAGGGCGCCGCGCGGCACCAGCAGCAGCGGAGTCTGTTTGCCTTGATCGTGAATGTGATGCGCCGCGTCACGGGCTTCATCTTCCGGCGAGAGGGCGAAATAGCAGATATTGGCTCGGCTTTCGACTTTCTCCGGCTGATTGAGCGCCAGCACGTTCAGCGAGGTATTACTCTTGATGACATCTTCGACGTTATCTTTCAGCAGCGGACCGACAACGATGGTCGCGCCGTCCTGCTGCACCTGGGCCAGCAGCTGGCTCATTGGCTGAGTGGTCGTATCGTAGATTTTCAGTTCTGCCGAAGGGTTGGCTGGCGTTGCGGCGACGGCCTGAGCCTGCGGCGCTTCCGTCGGTTGGCTGGTAGCCTCCGGCGTCGGGGCTTGTACTGCAGCTGGCGCGGTGACCGGCGCCGCGGGTTGCGCCTGGTCGGCCGCTGGCGCCTGTACCGGGGTCTGGGCGTTATTGGTCGTCGTCAGATCGGTAACCTCCGCCTGCGATGGGCTGATCACCGTGCTTTCGGCAACATTCGCCGCCTGGGCGACCTGGGCGGGAACCGCGCTTCCTGCAACGGCAGGCGCGCCGTTCTTCGCCGCTTCAAAGCCCTGCTGGATGGTGCGGCCAAAAATCGCCGCCTGGCCGTTTAGCGGCAGCAGCAGGGCGATTTTATTGGTCGATGCGGCCTGGTAGTTCTGCATATTCACTAACTGCGTCGGGAGCATCTTCGCCCCCGGGTTTTGCGGATAGCGGGTCTGCCAGTCTTTCACACCCGCCTTGAGCATCGTCGGGTCGTTGCGGTTATCAAACCACATGCGCTGCAGGTCCAGCCAGCCCTGCAGGACGTTCTCGTCGGCGTTAATGACCAGCGCGTTGGCCTGATCTTTGGTCATGGCGGTGAGCGCTTTCCAGGTCGCGTCGATGTTTTTCTGCTTTTGCGCAGGCAGGCTTAACAGCGACTGCTGGGCAATCAGGGCCCGCAGCAGGTTCAGCGAGGGTTGACCCTGGCTGGCGTCAATTTGCGCCTGCCAGTAGCGGGGCTGCTGATTCTGCTCAAGGCTTGCCGGGTCGAGCTTGCTGAGCAGCGTCTGCGCGCCCTGGAAATCGTTCTGCGCCAGCTTCACTTCAACCGCCAGCAGCGATCTTTCGCGGCTTTGCGCGGCGTTGAGATTAGATGGCAGCTGATTGAATAGATCAATCGCCTGCGGTTTCTTACCTTCCTTCAGCAGTGCACGAATGGCAAGTAATTGCCAGTTGGTCTTGCTATCATTCGCGCTTTGCTGCATCTGTTGCAGATAGTAACTGGAGTCAGCCTGGGCCGTACCCTGCAAATACGCCGTGCTTTGGTCCGGGGTATGGGTACCGCAGCCAGCAAAGATCAGAGCGGCCAGCAGTACGGGCAGACAACGCACGGGTTTAGAACGAAGAAATGTTGACGGTACCATATGTATCCAGTGATATTTTTTTGGCTCAATGCTCAATATTAATTCGGCAATACGGACGAGACAATGAAACAACACGAATCAGCAGATAATTCTCAGGGACAGCTCTTTATTGTACCCACTCCGATAGGGAATCTGTCTGATATCACGCAGCGCGCGCTGGAAGTGCTGCAAGCCGTTGATTTAGTTGCGGCGGAAGATACCCGTCATACCGGTTTGCTGCTGCAGCATTTTGCGATCAACGCCCGATTATTCGCGCTTCATGACCACAATGAGCAGCAAAAGGCGGAAACGCTGGTCGCGAAGCTTAAAGCGGGGCAAAACATCGCGCTGGTTTCCGACGCCGGAACGCCGCTGATTAATGATCCCGGCTATCATCTGGTGCGCACCTGCCGCGAGGCCAATATCCGCGTGGTGCCGCTGCCCGGACCCTGTGCGGCGATTGCGGCGCTAAGCGCAGCCGGCCTGCCTTCGGATCGTTTCTGCTATGAAGGCTTTTTGCCCGCCAAATCCAAAGGGCGTCGCGATACGCTGAAGGCGCTGGAAGAAGAGCCGCGGACGATTATTTTTTATGAATCCACCCACCGCCTGCTGGAAAGCCTGGAAGATATTTGTACCGTGCTGGGCGAGTCCCGCTACGTGGTACTGGCGCGCGAGCTGACCAAAACCTGGGAATCGATTCACGGGGCGCCAATTGGCGAGCTGCTGGCATGGGTGAAAGAGGACGAAAATCGCCGTAAAGGCGAGATGGTGCTGATCGTAGAAGGTTTTAAAGCGCAGGAAGAGGCGCTGCCGGCGGTAGCGCTGCGTACCCTGGCCCTGCTGCAGGCCGAGCTGCCGCTAAAAAAAGCGGCCGCTCTGGCCGCGGAAATCCACGGCGTGAAGAAAAACGCCCTGTATAAGTATGCCCTGGAGCAGCAGGGGTAAGCAGAATGCCCGGGCGATTGCCCGGGCCAATACCTTATTTAGCGGGGGTTGCTTCGAATACAAGCATCTGTAATGGCTGCAACGTGACGACAATTGGGGCCTGGTATTTATCAGGGAATGTCGAATTGCTCCCGTAGATGCTTTTTAACGTGAAGTTTGAGGTTGCCCCATGCGGAAGCTCAAATGCTTTCGTCAGGTCGAGATAGTATTGCTGCGGTTTATCCGATGGGTTACGTATCCCCAGGATAGCTTTTTCTTTGCTCCAGGATGCCCAACCATACACTTCCAGCGCAGTCGGATCGCCGCCCACCCAGTGGGTATCGACTAATATATTGGCGTTAGCGCGGGACCATTTTGCCGCCTGCGCCAGGATATCCCATTTCGCTTTATTGAGCATGGACGGTGTGATGTAAAGCTCTTGTAGCTGGGTGCCGGTAGCGAAATAGCTCCATACTTGATCGGCAAAGTCGCTATCCGTTTGTACCTTCTCAAGCCCGTAATAGGCGTTTTCAGCGCTAACTATGCCGTGGTACATCAGTGAGTTAAGTGGAAATAGTGGACCTTTTCGTACGATAGAGCGCCAGGTTTCTGCATCCCGATAAGTCATCCATTGCTGTACTGGCGTGCCGGGACCGTAGAGATTAATGTCATCACCCTGACGCCAGATAGCGTCAGCATAGAACAGCCATGAGGGGCTGGCGTTGGTCCCGGTGGTTAAATTAATAAACTGATTTGGGTTGGCGCTACGCATATTATGAAGTAGGGCAATTGACGCATCGAAGTCAGATGCGAACTCACTACCTTTAATATGTGAATTTGCGTTCCCCATACCATCCAGTTTAAATGAAGTGATATGCTCTTTTTTAATTAGATTAATAACCTGTGCATTAAAGTTTTTAAAATAGTTAGGGCCGGAGAGCGCAAATTTTCCATCGACGGTTTCGAAGCCATATTCTTTAGCATGGGATACGCGAATATCCCGCGGCTTGTTATATCCGCCCCAGGGAGAAAGCCAGAGTCCGATTGAACTATGCAAACTATCGGCTTTTTCTCTTACCTTACTGAATCCGTTGCTAAAAGCCGGGCCAAATAACCATCTTCCGGTCCGATCATCCCAGCCATCATCTAACAGGAAGGCATCCAGCATTACACCGCGTCCGGTAATGAATTCCTTATTCCATTCATCCATACGCTGTAGCACTTCGGGTTCGGTATAGGTGGTAAAGAATCCAATATCCATCCAGCTGTTGTAGTGCAGATAGGGCTTATAGGGCCGCGGGCGAACCGCATCGATAAACTGGTTGACGCTTCGGCGTAGCTGATTGATTTCCGGGAATGTACCGAACCAGGTGGTATAGCTAACGGCGGTGCCTGGCTGTAAAGGTGTTTTTAGTTCAACATTAAGATTGGTGGTTGCTTCATAAGCCCAGGTGTTCACTACAGGTTTATTCGGCAATATAAAAAATGAATCAGCAATAATCGGCGAGCTATTTATTGAACCTTCTACCCACGGGGCTTGTGACTGTTTTCTGGTGGGGAAAAACGTGATTTTCGAGACCTCTTGCGCCTTCCCGAGGGCGGTAATCGTATAATCAATGCTGGCGTATTTATCTTTAACCAGATTCAGTTTTACCTCGACGTTAAAATCCGGATGAGCATAATCAATGATAATGGTGTTATCTTTCTTATCCACATGCTTTATTTTAAAGTCAGCGGCGTGAATGACCGTTTCATCCGGAAGAGTAAGAAAGAAAAGCTCTTCGGGTGAAAGCTGATGCTGTGATTTAACGTCTTTAAGCGCCATCACAGAATTCGCATCGTTAAATGAAACGGCAAGGTATTCGCTATCCAGTGCATATTGGGCGGCGAAAGCCCCGTTGGAAATAAGCAGAGCCAGTAACGAAACATTGAGCATTTTTTTCATGAGAAAAGTCCTTGTTTTCGTTTTTTTCAGAGGTAAGCAGCGTTAGCCTCCATTGGGTTAACGCTTTGGTAAGGGGGAGGTGCTGGGGGCTGGCTACACTCAGGCTTCGGCGATTTGTAAAAGGCGGTTGGCCGACCCGCATACGGCGATCTTACTGCGTACCACCTCTTTCATCGCGTTCATGCCAACGCGCATGTAATAACGCGGATCGTTACCTTGCGGGTTTTCGGCAAACCATTTTTTCACCGCAGCAGCAAAGGCGATTTTCAGTTCAGTAGCGACATTGACTTTGCACACACCCAGTTCGATGGTGCGGCGAACATACTCATCAGGCACATCGCTTGCGCCATGGAGTACCAGCGGAATATCCACCACTTCACGGATTTCCGCCAGACGCTGGAAGTCGATTTTGGGTTTTTTGGTGTAAAGGCCATGAGCAGTACCAATCGCTACGGCCAGGCTATCTACGCCCGTTAGCTCAATAAAACGTTTGGCTTCTTGCGGATCGGTCAAAAACGCGCTTTCCGCATCCACACTCATGTCGTCTTCTACTCCACCCAGGCGTCCGAGTTCTGCTTCTACGCTACAGTCGCGGGCATGGCAAAAATCCACCACCGATTTTACTAGTTTCACATTCTCTTCAAACGGGAAATGGCTGCCGTCGATCATGGCGCTGCGTACGCCTGCGTCCACTTTCCGGCGAATATCTTCCAGCGATTCATGGTGATCGAGATGCAGAGCCAGCGGAATGCCGAAACTGGTGGAGTAGGCGCGGCATAGCGCGTAGATCTCCTCCAGCGCAATATGCTTAAAAGTACCCGGGGTTCCGGCGAGGATCACGGGTGATTGCATTTCGCTGCACACTTCCAGAATCGCCTGGATCGTTTCGGCGTTATGGATGTTGAACGCGGGTACCGCGTAGCCTTTTGCCTGGGCATCCTGCAGGAGATACTTGGTAGAAATAATGCTCATGATCGGATCCTCTTAAGCCAGCCATGGATGAATAACGACGCCCTGCACTACGCGGTTAACCGTGCCGCTGGCGGAGGGGGTATCCGGCGTATTTCCTACGGCGATCGACTGCGTAAGGGCGAATACCTGGGCGTACATCAGGAAGCAGAAGGCCAGTTCTACATCAACGAAGTGACGCGCTGGCGGCAGAAGGATATGTGGGCCAGCTTCAATAACGGCATCGCTCTCCGCGGCGATGGCCACCACACGTAAGGCCTGCCGATCGCGCCGTAGTTCTGCCAGCAGGTCGAGATCGTATTGGCGGGTGTAAGGGTGGCTAGATATATACACCACAACCAGCGTTTCGTTATCGACCAGTGATTTTGGTCCATGGCGGAAACCGGTCGGTGAGTCATAGAACGCTGCCAGCTTACCCGCCGTTAGCTCCAGGACCTTTAACGCCGATTCACGCGCAGCGCCCTGTAACCCACCGCTGCCGAGATAAACGATCCGCTTCCAGGGCTCGCTGCCAAATACGCCGTGGCTGAAATCGCCGAGTGAGGTCAGTATTGCGTGGCAGCGATCGTCCACATCGCGGAATGTCTGACTGTTAATAACTTCTGGCGCAAAGGCCGCCAGGCAGCTGGCCATCATTGTGGTAATACTGCTGGTCATCGCAAAGCCGCGATCGTGCGTTTCTGCTGGCATCAATAGCGCAAAGGCATTCCCGTTCTCAAGAGCGTTTTGATAAAGGCTACCCGCTTCGTTGCAGGTAATTGAAAGGTGATAGCACTCCGGGACGAACTGGTTTGCCAGCTCAACGGCGGCTACGCTCTCCGGGCTGTTGCCGGAACGGGCGAAGGAGACCAGCAGTAGCGGATGCGCCGGGTTCAGGTAATCCATCGGATTGGTAACCAGATCGGTAGTTGGTACCGCGCTAATGTTTTTGGCGCTGTGATTAGCAAGCCATGGAGCGATGATTTCGCCGATAAATGCCGAAGTGCCAGCTCCGGTCAGGATGATCCGCAGATCGTTTTTACGCAGCAGTGGCGTGAGAAAGTTGTCGATCGCCGGACGAATACTGTCGATGTTTTTCAGTGAGTGCATCCAACAGACAGGCTGCTGACGGATCTCTTCTTCTGTCCAGGTTCCGGTCGCCGCGGCAGCAGGGGTATAAATTTCTGACATAACGTAAGTCCTTATCTTGTGAACTCCACATCAGACGCTGGCAAATTGTCGCTATCTTTCGTTTTGTTTCACTTGTTCATGTGATCGATTGATTAAAATTTATAGGAAAGAAATCGAAAGTTCAATGATGCAAAATGAAATAAAACGAAATTTGTGATCGAGGGAGCGACGGTTTTATATATGTAATTGATAAATGAATAATAAATCCCATGAAAGCAACGTGAGAGTTTTGTTTTACGAAAGGAAAAGAAAGTAAAGGCCTTGCGATCGTAAGTCGAAGGCCACTATGACGTTTAATGAAGGGCTATAGAGGGAAAACCTGGCCCTGAATCCATATCCTTTGTAAATGCAGTCCACCGTTGAGGGCGATGGCGCTGGCGCGTTTACCGGCCTTTAGCGAACCTAACTGATGGTCGATTCCCAGCAGACGGGCTGGGTGTAGTGAAGCCATATGGATAGCATTCTCAGGGGAAATACCGGTGAGTTCGACCATATTACGAACCGCCGTATCTACCGAAAGCGTACTGCCCGCCAGACTACCGGAAGCGGTCCGCACAATACCACCACGCATCTCTACCTTTTGGCCGCATAAGGTATAGCTCCCGTCAGGCATTCCCGCGGCCTGCATAGCATCGGTAATTAGTACTATCCGCTCTTGCGCGCAGCAGCAGCATAGCTTCATGGCAGTGGGGTGAACGTGGTGTCCGTCGGCGATAAGTTCCAGCCATGCACGTGCGTCGGTTAACCCTGCGCCAACCATGCCCGGTTCCCTATGGTGTAATCCCGTCATACCGTTATAGCAATGCACCAGCCCGTCCGCACCGGCATCAAAAGCGCTCCGGGTTTGCTCGCTGGTCGCCGCGCTATGCCCCAACATTACCCGCAGACCTTGATGCTTCAGATGGTTAATCGCCTGAAGTGCTCCGGTTTTTTCCGGTGCCAGCGCAACCACGCGCAGGGTATCGCGAGAAATGGCTATCATTTCATCCAGTTCTACGAGATCCAGTTCGCGGAACCATTCCGCAGGATGAGCGCCTTTGTTCTGCGGCGTAAAATAAGGACCTTCCAGATAGCTTCCCAGCACCTGCGCTCCGGGACCTCCGGAATAGCAGCGTTGCGCTATACGCGCCAGCACTCGGTGTATCGTCTCTAACGGAGCCGTAACGGTGGTGGGGAGCCAGCCGGCAACCCCTTCACGTGCTTTGTGCATGGCTAGTTTATCAAGTACATCCGGAGCATCGTCCATCACATCGACCCCGGCGCCACCGTGGACGTGAGTATCGATGTAAGCGGGAGCGAGTAGCTCAGCATCACGGAGCATGGTTCCCATGGAGATAGGCTCTATTGCCGTAATGACACCCTCTTCAATACGCAGTTGATGATCGTCCAGCCAGCCTTGTTCCGTCAGCAGACGTCTGGCGCGCAGAATTTGTGTCATATCCCTTCCTCGGCGGTGCTCTCTTCGCGACAGCGTCCTAGCTCGTCCACCAGACTGGTCAAGCCACGGTGCCCGCACTCCAGGGCCTGTATGCGAAACGCTTCGCCGCTGAGTTCATCGCGATCCAGCACCATTTCCAGCAGTAGCTGCAGGTTGGTGCCGGTAATCACTTCACGACCGGTTTTTTGCATCGCCAGTGTTGATGCAACGCGGAATGGCGTCCCGCCGAGCAGGTCGGTCAGGAATATGAGGCCTTCTTCGCCGTCCAGTTCTCCAACAGCCTGCTCAAGCTGCGAGGTAAGCAGCGCGGTGGTGGAAGTCTCAGGAAAATCGATAGCGATAAAGTGAGACTGCTCGCCGAGGATCTGCTTCATCGCTTTTTCCATGCCGCTGGCAAATCCGCCATGCCCCGTCAAAATGATACCTAACATCTCTGACCTCTTTTGCTTTACAGGAAGTGACAGAATTTACCGACGACGCCCAGAACCACGGTGATGCCAATAAGGCGCAGCGGACTCCAGCCTCTGCGTACCAGCCAGTACATGGTCAGGGTATAGACCAGCGGCAAAAATGCGGGCATCAATTTATCAATAACGTCGGCCTGCAGTTTAACCACCGCATCGCCGGCTTTGATTTCGAGCGTCGTATTCAGGCGAACATAGGTTGCTACCAGCGCCCCAATGACCGTCATCCCTACGATTGACGCCGCATGACCCACTTTCTTTGTGTTCGCTTTGATAAGAGGAATTGCTGCGACGCCCATTCGATATGCATAGTGAGCCAGACCAAAGCGTAGACCGAGATGGACGAAGTTAAACAACACGATAAAGACTATTGCGCCAAGGATAGAGCCTTGCAGCGCCAGGCTGGCTCCTATCCCGCCGCAGATCGGCAACAGCGTCAGCCAGAACATGGCATCGCCAATCCCACCGAGCGGTGCGCCAACGGCGATTTTGGTGCTTTGGATGCTGTTGACATCCTGCTTGGAGCGTTCCATTGCCAGAATGATGCCAATAACAAACGTCACCAGGAAAGGATGGGTATTAAAAAATCCCATATGGCCTTTCATGGCTCGGGCCAAATCGCGTTTGTTGGTATGGATCTTTTTCAACGCGGGTAGCAGACCGTATAGCCAACCAGATGCCTGCATACGCTCATAGTTAAAAGAAGCCTGCAGCAGCATGGAACGCCAGGCCACGCGGTTAATGTCTTTTTTAGTGAGATCGGCGCCAATATTCTGATCTTCATAGACGTTTTCATTCACCCCGGTGAGCAGCGTTTCTTCATTTTCAGTCGTATTCGACAAGGTATGTTGGTTAGATGCCATCTTCGAATTCCTCTTTCTGTGCCGCTGGTTTAGTCGGTTCGGGAGATTTACGCAGCAGATCGATCAGCGCCATTGCCAGCGCGGCCGCGGCGATAGCCAGAACCGGAAGCTTGAGCCAGGCCGCGGCAACGAAACCGATGATGAAGTAAGGGATGTAGACGTTTTTCATCATGATCTTCAGCAGTACGGCAAAACCGATGGCTGGCATGATGCCGCCTGCAACGCCCAGACCGTCAATCAGGCGCTCAGGCAGAACATCAATGGCGGTTTTCGCGTGTTCCGCTCCGAAGTAAATCGGCAGGAAAGCGCAGAGGAAATAGAAAATACCTAACGCCAGCAACGCCAGATAGTTAACTCGTTCAATACCCGCGGTATCCGCATTTGCAGCCATGCGATCGCAGCGGGACATCACGCCGGACATGACGGAGAACAGGAAGGTAATGCCCATTTGTACGGCGACGGCAAACGGTACGGCGACACCTACGGCGACATCGGGCTTAACGCCGGTGGTTATGGCGAAAGTTGTGCCTACGATGGTGCCAATAATGACGTTTGGCGGCTGAGCGCCAGCTAGTGGCGCCAGACCCATCCACACCAGTTCCAGCGTGCCACCGGTTAAAATACCGGTATGCAGATCGCCCAGAATCAGACCAACCAGCGGCCCAAGCACTACTGGACGGTGCATGTGCGTTAACCCGTTGAACATATCGAGGCCAGCAATAAAGGCGAGAATACCTAATGCAAAAGCCTGCAACAGACTAATTTCCATTGTGAATCCCTCAAAGTAGTTTAAAGAGATCCAAAGCAGGTTCTGTTGGAACGCCCTGAACGAAGCATTCCACTCCTGCTGCTTTCAGACCGTTAAACGCAGAGATATCGTTCGCGTCGACAGAAACCGTTTTGGCAATTTGTTTTTTACCTTCGGCGTAATGCATGTTTCCCACGTTGATGCGTGTGACGGGTACGCCGCCTTCAACCAGCTTGAGAAAATCAGTCGGTGTCCTGCATACCAGCAAAATTTTCTGCCGATCGGCAGCGCGATGAATGTTATCGATCGCTTTCTGCAGCGACCAGAAACGTACGGCAATCCCTTCAGCCAGAACCATTTCCATCAAGTTCTGCTGCACGGTGTCTTCCGCTACTTCGTCATTGGCAACCAGTACCAGGTTTGCCCCCGCAAATCCGACCCACTGTACGCCGACCTGACCATGAATGAGTCTTTCGTCGATACGGCTAAGTACGATATTTGGCATAGCGTTTTCCTCTTAGTTGTTATCCGTTATGGAGTAACGCCCTGACAGGCGGCATGGTACTGCTGCAGTATGTCCTGAATGTGGCTCATGATGAGTTCCCGCGGCGTGGCACTGAGAGCTCCCTCGCGTACTTTTACGTACTGCAAAGGTAAATACTGGCTGATAAGCGGTAGCGGGATTGGCTCACCCGCCAGATTGCGAACCAATCTTTCGAATGCGTCATCAATCTGGCTGTCAGGCCAGTAATAACGAACGCGATCGGAATAGCTGTAGCCGCGGGCCAGACGACGTGCGTTGCCATCGCCGTGATAGTGGCTTTGCCAGTATTCCGGGCGATCGAGCATTACGCTCTCAAGTACGTGACGCAGGCCAGAGCAGGCTTTGGCCGGCAACAGCTCCTCCTCAATGGCTGCTAGCGAGAACAGCGCTTCGCGCAGGGCGAAAGTCAACGCCGGACCAACTTTCAGAATGGCGAAGTGATCTTTCACTAGCTGGCGCAAAGATTGCGGCGTCTGGTAATCCGTGGAGTGTGCTTCGAATACCAACGTGTCGTAAGCTTCAACCATTTTGCTCAGAGCGACGGCTTTTTGCGGTTGATAATCTATGATGTGCGTATGATCGAACTCGACGCCGGGTTGCACAACCAGGGCAATGATGCGGGACCAGATGGCATCCAGACCCAGTTTTTCAAACGCATGGCGATGGGCTTTCAGCGTGGCGCGTGCCGCATCGGGTGTAGTGACCTCTAGCTCGGCTAATGTTTCGTGGGCACCGCCTGGCACAGGCACTTCGGTGCCAATGACGTAGACGAGATCCGATTCGCCGAACTGCTCCACGCAGGTTTCCTCGGCAATCTTTGCCAGACGTGCAGCACGTTCCGCGACGATAGCATCGGTTAGCGGAACCGGATCGCCCAGACAGGACATGCTGCAATCAAGATGGATTTTTTTAAATCCAGAAGCCACGTAGCTTTTGATCAAACCGTCAGCATTGGCCATCGCCTGCTCCGCTGGCAGATGCTGCCAACGATTTGGGCCGAGATGGTCGCCGCCCAGAATTAACTGCTCTTCGGGGAAATCAAGCGAGTTGGCCAGTTGGCAGACAAAGTGGCGAAAATCAGCTGGGGTCATTCCCGTATAACCGCCAAACTGATCAACCTGATTGGAGGTTGCCTCGATTAGCAGAGGAGTTCGGTTAGCATGTGCGTAGCGTATTGCAGACTCCAGAACCAGTGGATGCGCCGAACAAACGGCATATATACCGTTTGCTTTCCCCCGTTTATGCTGTTCCACCATAGTCGTCAGATGTTTCACTTTCCTCTCCAGGTTGGATGGTTATGATGATTATCTTTCGTTTTGTTTCATTTTATACTGCATTATGGTGTTATAAAAATAAAACGAAAGATAATGGTTTTCCGATCTGTTTCACAAAAGAAATATAATGAAAGTGTTTTGCGGCGAGTTTGTGGGCTGAGATACCTATCGCGGGGCTTGCATTCGGGTAAAAGAAAGGCCTTAATAAGGAAAACGAAATAAAACGAAAGAATTAGTTAAAGGATTTCTTATGAGCAACACAGACCATTCTGCAGATAAGCGGGTACCCGGTACCAGCGAAAGACGTGAGCAGATCATCCAGCGGTTGCGGCAGCATGGAAGCGTGCAGGTGAACGATCTTTCTGAATTGTTCGGCGTTTCTACGGTGACGATCCGAAACGATCTTGCGTTTCTAGAAAAGCAGGGGATCGCCGTTCGGGCTTATGGTGGTGCACTGATTTGCGACAGTAATATCCCCGGCGGAGAGCCTTCTGTTGAGGATAAAAGCTCGCTGAATACGGCGATAAAACGGCGTATCGCCGGAGCTGCTGTTGCGCTGATCGGGCCGGGGCATCGCGTTATTCTCGATTCCGGTACCACGACATATGAGATCGCCCGTCTGCTGCGCGAGCATACTGATGTTATTGCTATGACCAACGGTATGAATGTTGCTAATGCATTACTTGAAGCGGATGGTGTTGAGCTGTTGATGACCGGTGGGCACTTGCGCCGTCAATCGCTTTCGTTCTATGGCGACCAGGCAGAACAGTCGTTGCAAAATTACCACTTCGATATGCTGTTTCTCGGTGTTGATGCGATCGATCTGGAGCGGGGCGTCAGCACCCATAATGAAGACGAGGCCAGACTAAATCGTCGGATGTGTGAGGTTGCGGAGCGCATTATCGTGGTCACCGACTCGACAAAATTCAACCGTTCCAGCTTGCATAAGATCGTCGACACTCAGCGGATCGATACCATCATCGTTGATGATGGTATCCCGCCAGAAAGCCTGGAGGGGCTGCGTAAGAGCGGCGTTGAAGTCATTCTGGTGAATGCGTAAATATTGATACGCCGGGGCGATGCTCATTCACCGCCGACCGGCTTTTCTGCTAAGGATTATCACGTCACTGGCGCCGGGTTAAACACCGCCAGCTGATTGTGCAATCCCCACTGATCCGAGAAGGTCTTCTTGCGGCCGCTGGCGACATCAAGAATAAACTCAAACAGCTTCAGACCCACCTCTTCGATGGTCTCTTCCCCGGTGGCGATGGTTCCCGCGTTGATATCCATTAAGTCGTACCAGCGGTTTGCCAGCTCGGTTCGTGTCGCCATTTTAATGACCGGCACGGCGACCAGGCCATACGGCGTACCGCGACCGGTAGTAAACACCTGCACGGTGATCCCGGATGCCACCTGCTGAGTACCGCAGACAAAGTCGCTAGCCGGCGTCGCGGCGTAAATCAGACCGCGTTTGGTCGGGCGCTGCCCCGGAGAGAGCACTTCGGCAATCGCGCTTTTCCCGGACTTGGCGATAGAACCCAGCGCTTTCTCTACGACGTTCGCCAGACCGCCTTTCTTGTTGCCCGGGGAGGGGTTGGCGCTGCGGTCGGTTTTGCCCATATCGAGATAGTTGTCATACCAGGCCATCTCTTCCAGCAGACGTTTGCCCACTTCTTCGTTGACGGCGCGTGGCGTCAGCAGATGGATTGCATCGCGTACTTCGGTGACTTCCGAGAACATAACGGTCGCCCCGCAGCGCACCAGCAGATCGGATGCGTAGCCCACTGCCGGATTGGCGGTGACGCCAGAAAACGCATCGCTGCCGCCGCACTGCATACCGACCACCAGCTCGGAGGCCGGGCAGGTTTCACGTTGGCGCTGGTTTAGCTTCTCCAGATGACGCTCGGCAACTCGCAGAATATCGTCGACCATCGATTTAAAACCGACGTGCTTTTCGTCTTGCAGGCTGACGATGCTGGCGCTATCCACGGGGATGCTTTTCACATCATCGGTACCTTCCAGCAGACGCTCCGGCTGCAGTTTTTCGCAGCCGAGGCCAATTACCATCACTTCGCCGCCGAAGTTTGGATTGAGCGCCAGGTTATGAATGGTACGGATCGGGACAACCGCCGCCGGGGCGTTAATCGCCACGCCGCAGCCATACAGGTGGTTCAGACCCACAACACCATCGACGTTGGGATACTTCGGCAGCAGATCGCGTTCGATGATTTTCACCACATAATCGACGACGCCCGCCACGCAGTGCACGCTGGTGCTAATGCCGAGCAGGTTTTTGGTGCCCACGCTACCGTCGGCGTTGCGATAGCCTTCGAAGGTATAGCCTTCCAGCGGCGGCAGCGGCGCCGGGACTTTGGTCGCCAGCGGTAAGGTATGCAGCGGCGGCGCTTTAGGTAGTTCGACCAGTGATTCGTCAATCCAGCTGCCCTGCGGGATATCGCGTACCGCATAGCCAATCACTTCGCCATAGCGGATGATTTCACCGTGGACGGGAATATCGACCAGCGCGACTTTATGGCCTTGCGGGATATGTTCAACCAGCGTGAGCCCGTCAGGGAAACGCGTTCCGGCCGTTAAACCTCGATCGTTAACAATAATCGCCACGTTATCCGTTTCGTGTACTTTTATATAAAACGCCGTTGGCGATTCTTGTCTAATTTCAATGTCAGCCATTGTCCAGTATTCTCCAGCAAGGTGCGAATAATAAAATAAAACGTTTATACCCGTCATATTTCAAGCTGCATGTGCGTTGGCTTTCCTCGCTCACCCCGGTTACTTACTTTAGTAAGCTCCTGGGGATTCCCTGCGTTGCCGTCTTCATGCAACTCGAAATATTTAGGGTATATTCAATTTCTGATGCTCAGATTTATGGAATTAAGAATGTCAGGTGTTTAGATTTAAAAATGTGATCTAAATCACTCGCTTTTGCGAGAGGGCATCAGGTATAGAAGGAAATCACTGGAATTGTGCATCAGCGCCCACTGATTATTGCATTTGCACAATTAAAATGGTTTTTGTTATCTCTTTGTGGGGGTTATGCACAGTGATTAAATACCATGAGCTGATTATACTGAGTCATGCTTGCAATGCGCCGGATAGGTAAATCGATACTTCCTGATATTGATTTATGAATAATGAAGAATCACGCCAAAATAAATAATGGAAGGTGTGTTGTACCTGAGGAATATTAGATGAGTCTGGATGCAATGATAGAACAGAAAAAGGAAGTGCCAACTCGATATTTAATTCTGTTGATCATTTTCATTGTTACCGCCGTTAATTATGCCGACCGGGCGACGCTCTCGATCGCCGGTACAGAGGTGGCGAAAGAACTGCAGCTGAGCGCGGTCTCAATGGGGTATATTTTCTCCGCATTCGGCTGGGCCTACCTGCTGATGCAGATCCCCGGCGGCTGGCTGCTCGATAAATTTGGCTCGAAGAAAGTCTACTCTTACAGCCTGTTCTTCTGGTCGCTGTTTACCTTCCTGCAAGGCTTTGTGGATATGTTTCCGCTGGCGTGGGCGGGTATCTCAATGTTTTTTATGCGCTTTATGCTGGGTTTCTCTGAAGCGCCATCTTTCCCGGCAAACGCCCGTATCGTCGCTGCGTGGTTTCCAACGAAAGAGCGCGGCACCGCATCGGCGATTTTTAACTCTGCGCAGTATTTCTCTCTGGCGCTGTTCTCGCCGCTGCTGGGCTGGCTGACCTTTGCCTGGGGTTGGGAGCACGTCTTCACCGTCATGGGCGTGATTGGTTTTGTGCTGACCGGCCTGTGGGTAAAACTGATCCATAACCCCACCGAGCACCCGCGCATGACGCAAGAGGAGCTGAAGTTTATCTCCGAGAACGGCGCAGTGGTTGATATGGACCATAAAAAGCCCGGCAGCGCGGCGGCCAACGGACCTAAACTGCACTATATCAAGCAGCTGTTGACCAACCGCATGATGCTGGGGGTGTTCTTCGGCCAATATTTTATCAATACCATCACCTGGTTCTTCCTCACCTGGTTCCCGATTTATCTGGTGCAGGAAAAGGGCATGTCGATTCTGAAAGTGGGTCTGGTCGCATCGATTCCGGCGCTGTGCGGTTTTGCCGGCGGCGTGCTGGGCGGGGTGTTCTCCGACTATCTGATTAAACGCGGTTGTTCCATCACCGTGGCGCGTAAGCTGCCGATCGTCCTCGGAATGCTGCTGGCTTCCACCATCATTCTGTGTAACTACACCGATAACACCGCGCTGGTGGTGACCCTGATGGCGCTGGCTTTCTTCGGTAAAGGGTTCGGCGCGCTGGGCTGGCCGGTGATTTCCGATACCGCGCCGAAAGAGATTGTCGGCCTGTGCGGCGGCGTCTTTAACGTCTTTGGTAACGTCGCTTCCATCGTAACCCCGCTGGTTATCGGTTACCTGGTGAGCGAGCTGCACTCATTCAACGCAGCGCTGGTCTTCGTCGGATGCTCGGCCCTGATGGCGATGGTTTGCTATCTGTTTGTGGTCGGCGACATCAAACGTATGGAACTGCAGAAATAATTAACGGTTAAGTGACAAGGTATAAGTGATGAATAACGATATCTTCCCGAATAAATTTAAGGCGGCCCTGGCGGCGCATCAGGTTCAGATTGGCTGCTGGTCCGCGCTGGCGAGCCCAATTAGCACCGAAGTTTTAGGCCTGGCAGGTTTCGACTGGCTGGTACTGGACGGCGAACATGCGCCGAACGACATCTCCACCTTTATCCCGCAGCTGATGGCACTGAAAGGCAGCGCCAGCGCGCCGGTCGTCCGCGTACCAACCAACGAACCAGTGATCATTAAGCGCCTGCTGGATATCGGTTTTTATAACTTCCTGATTCCGTTTGTCGAAACGGAAGAGCAGGCAGTTAACGCCGTTGCCTCAACCCGCTATCCGCCTGAAGGCATTCGCGGTGTATCCGTTTCGCACCGCGCCAATATGTTTGGCACCGTGCCGGATTACTTCGCGCAGTCGAACAAAAATATCACCATTCTCGTGCAAATCGAGAGCCAGCAGGGCGTGGAAAACGTTGATGCGATAGCCGCCACGCCGGGCGTGGACGGTATTTTTGTCGGCCCAAGCGATCTGGCCGCTGCGCTGGGTCATCTGGGTAATGCTTCCCATCCGGAAGTGCAGAAAGCGATTCAGCACATTTTTGCCAGCGCGAAAAAGTACGGTAAGCCGAGCGGTATTCTGGCGCCGGTTGAAGCCGACGCGCGGCGCTATCTGGAATGGGGCGCGACCTTTGTCGCCGTCGGCAGCGACCTGGGCGTATTCCGCTCTGCCACGCAAAAACTGGCTGATTCCTTTAAGAAATAACCACCACCGAAACTAGAGAGATAAAGACATGACAATGAAAGTTGGTTTTATTGGCCTCGGTATCATGGGTAAACCAATGAGTAAAAACCTCCTCAAGGCAGGTTACTCGTTGGTGGTTGCTGACCGTAACCCGGAAGCAATTGCCGAGGTGATTGCCGCAGGCGCAGAAACTGCGGCATCAGCGAAAGCGATTGCCGAGCAGTGCGATGTGATCATCACCATGCTGCCGAACTCGCCGCACGTGAAAGAAGTGGCACTGGGCGAAGGCGGCATTATCGAAGGCGCGAAGCCAGGCACCGTGCTGATCGATATGAGCTCCATCGCGCCGCTGGCGAGCCGCGAAATCAGCGAAGCGCTGAAAGCGAAAGGCGTCGATATGCTGGATGCGCCGGTCAGCGGCGGCGAACCGAAGGCCATCGACGGTACGCTATCGGTGATGGTGGGCGGTGATAAAGCGATTTTCGACAAATATTACGATCTGCTGAAAGCGATGGCGGGTTCCGTGGTGCATACCGGCGAGATCGGCGCGGGCAACGTGACCAAGCTGGCTAACCAGGTGATCGTGGCGCTGAACATTGCGGCGATGTCCGAAGCGCTGACGCTGGCGACCAAAGCGGGCGTGAACCCGGATCTGGTATATCAGGCCATCCGCGGCGGGCTGGCCGGAAGTACCGTGCTGGATGCCAAAGCGCCAATGGTAATGGACCGCAACTTCAAGCCGGGCTTCCGTATCGATCTGCATATTAAGGATCTGGCGAACGCGCTGGACACCTCCCACGGCGTGGGCGCCCAGCTGCCGCTTACCGCCGCGGTGATGGAGATGATGCAGGCGCTGCGCGCCGACGGTTTGGGTACCGCCGACCATAGCGCGCTTGCATGCTACTACGAAAAACTGGCGAAAGTGGAAGTCACTCGCTAACAAGAAGGGCGCGGATGCGCGCCCTGTAATTCTTGCCTTGCGCGGCACTGTCAGGCTACATAACTATGAAAATCGTAATCGCCCCAGACTCTTATAAAGAAAGCCTCTCGGCTACCGAGGTTGCCCAGGCTATAGAAAAAGGTTTTCGGGAAATTTTCCCCGATGCGCTCTACGTGAAGGTTCCTCTCGCCGATGGCGGCGAAGGGACCGTTGAGGCGATGATTGCCGCGACGCAGGGTACCGAGATGAGCGCCTGCGTGACGGGGCCGCTGGGCGTCCCGGTGGATGCCTGCTGGGGGCTTTCCGGCGATGGCAAAACCGCGTTTATCGAAATGGCTGCGGCCAGCGGGCTGGGGCTGGTGCCGCCTGCTCAGCGTAACCCGCTATTGACGACGTCGCGCGGTACCGGCGAGCTGATTTTGCAGGCGCTGGATCATGGGGCGAAAAATATCATCATTGGCATTGGCGGCAGCGCCACCAACGACGGCGGCGCGGGGATGGTGCAGGCGCTGGGCGCGCGTCTTTGCGATGCCAATGGCGCGGAGATCGGCCACGGCGGCGGTAGCCTGTGTAGTCTGAATTCGATAGATATTACCGGTCTCGATGCGCGGCTGCATGATTGCGCCATTCGGGTGGCCTGCGATGTCACCAATCCGCTGATCGGCGATACCGGCGCATCAAGGATATTTGGCCCGCAGAAAGGGGCTACCGAAGCGATGATCCGCGAGCTGGACAGCAACCTGGCGCACTATGCGGACGTTATTAAGGCCGATCTGCATGTCGATGTGAAGCAGGTTGCCGGTGCGGGCGCGGCGGGCGGTATGGGCGCCGCGCTGATGGCGTTCCTGAACGCTGAATTACGCAGCGGGATTGAAATCGTGACCCAGGCGCTGAATCTGGAAGAGCATATCCTCGATTGTTCGCTGGTGGTGACCGGCGAAGGTCGGCTGGATAGCCAGAGCATTAACGGTAAAGTGCCGGTTGGCGTGGCGAGCGTGGCGAAAAAGTATCATAAACCGGTAATTGGCATTGCCGGTAGTCTGACCCGCGACGTGGGCGTGGTTCACCGGTATGGAATTGATGCGGTATTTAGCGTGCTGACCAGCGTAACAACGCTGGAAGAGGCGTTTCGCGGCGCGGCGGACAATATTTATCGTGCGTCGCGTAATATTGCGGCGACATTGCAGGTCGGAATGGCGACGGAAGGATGACAACCGCTGGCAAACCCTCTATACTGCGCGCCGAAGCTGACCAGACAGTCGCCGCTTCGTCGTCGTCCTCTTCGGGGGAGACGGGCGGAGGGGAGGAAAGTCCGGGCTCCATAGGGCAGGGTGCCAGGTAACGCCTGGGAGGCGCAAGCCTACGACCAGTGCAACAGAGAGCAAACCGCCGATGGCCCACGCAAGTGGGATCAGGTAAGGGTGAAAGGGTGCGGTAAGAGCGCACCGCGCGTCTGGTAACAGTTCGCGGCACGGTAAACTCCACCCGGAGCAAGGCCAAATAGGGGTTCACAAGGTACGGCCCGTACTGAACCCGGGTAGGCTGCTTGAGCCAGTGAGCGATTGCTGGCCTAGATGAATGACTGTCCACGACAGAACCCGGCTTAACGGTCAGCTTCAACTTTTCAGAAAACCCTCGTCAGCGATGGCGGGGGTTTTTGCTTCCTATGGCAGGTTGAAACACAGGACAGATGAATGCCTGTCCACGACGCTATACCCAAAAGAAAGCGGCTTAACGGTCAGCTTCAACTTTTCAGAAAACCCTCGTCAGAAATGGCGGGGGTTTTTGCTTCCTATGGCAGGTTGAAACACAGGACAGATGAATGCCTGTCCACGACGCTATACCCAAAAGAAAGCGGCTTAACGGTCAGCTTCAACTTTTCAGAAAACCCTCGTCAGAAATGGCGAGGGTTTTTTCTTCCTATGGCAGGTTGAAACACAGGACAGATGAATGCCTGTCCACGACGCTATACCCAAAAGAAAGCGGCTTAACGGTCAGCTTCAACTTTTTACATAAACCCTGCCAGCGATGGCGGGGGTTTTTGCTTCCTATGGCAGGTTGAAACACAGGACAGATGAATGCCTGTCCACGACGCTATACCCAAAAGAAAGCGGCTTAACGGTCAGCTTCAACTTTTCAGAAAACCCTCGTCAGAAATGGCGGGGGTTTTTGCTTCCTATGGCAGGTTGAAGCACAGGACAGATGAATGCCTGTCCACGACGCTATACCCAAAAGAAAGCGGCTTAACGGTCAGCTTCAACTTTTCAGAAAACCCTCGTCAGAAATGGCGGGGGTTTTTGCTTCCTATGGCAGGTTGAAACACAGGACAGATGAATGCCTGTCCACGACGCTATACCCAAAAGAAAGCGGCTTAACGGTCAGCTTCAACTTTTCAGAAAACCCTCGTCAGAAATGGCGGGGGTTTTTGCTTCCTATGGCAGGTTGAAACACAGGACAGATGAATGCCTGTCCACGACGCTATACCCAAAAGAAAGCGGCTTAACGGTCAGCTTCAACTTTTTACACAACCCCTGCCAGTGATGGCGGGGCGTTTTGCTTCCTATGGCAGGTTGAAACACAGGACAGATGAATACCTGTCCATGACGCTAGCGGGCATAGGAGGCGGGGGGAGTAGGTCAGGTAAGGCGTTAGCCGCCACCTGACAAGAAAGCGGGCACAAGGTGGGGAAGCAGGCCTGCCATCAACCGCATTATGACTCATGCGGTTATGCGTTATCCTCGCTTATTTTATATATTTTAAATAAATGAATTTAATTATAGCATTCGTGCCTTTTATATATTTCCTGATTTACATACATTTATGCGAACTATTTTTTACATTTCTTCATCTGCTTCTGAAAAATAATGGCCAGCCACATCGGTGATAATTAATCAGGATATAACTAAAATGAAATTAATGACTCGCATTGCAGTGACAACCCTCCTCGCCACGGGCTTCTCAATGGCGGCACAGGCTGCGGATGTTAACGCTGCGCCAGCCCCGGCGCAGGATCCGATCGTCCAGCACTTAAAACTGACCAACGATCAGGTAACGAAAATTAAAAACCTGCATCAACAGCTGGAGAAAAGCGTTCAGCAGATCTCCCAGAAAGATATTAAAGACGGCGTATTATTTGATGTGATCGATTCCGGAAAATGGAATGAAAAAGCGGTCAAAGATCAGCTGGCGGCGTTTAGTAAAGTCGAACAGCAGGTTCGCTATTATCGCGTGAAGTACTATTTTGATGTCAATCAGGTCCTGACGCCAGAACAGCGTAAGCAGGTACAAAAAGATTTAGCTCAGGCGCTGAGTGAGTAAATCTATCGGCCCCGGCTGGGGCCGATATTGACGTCAGGCGACGCTTTCTTCTTCCTGGAGCCGTATCTCCGCTTCTGCGACGATCGCCTCCAGTTCGCTCAACATCTCTTCATAACCAAAGCTAACCGTTGTCATGGTTTCTGGCTGCGGCTGCGACGCTGCTAGCGCCGCTTTTTTTGTTTTCTTCTTGCCCACTGACACACTCCCTTACCGCCGTTGTTACACAGGTAAATCTATCAGCAAAGCGCGCAGCGGCGTATCGGCAACGAGGGTAATGTTAGCTTCGTCACGAATAAACGCGCCATCGCCGCAGGTCAGTGCCTGTTTCTCTTCTTCCTGTACCCGCGCATGCACCGTGCCGTGAATCGACTGCAGGTAGGCCCGTGGGCCGTGGAGCTGCACGCTAAGCTGCTCGCCTTTCGCCAGATTGATATGGTGGATCCATACCTGCTGGCGCAGCTGGAGACTCTTCTGGCTGCCGTCCGGCGAAGCCAGCAGCTGCTGCGCTCCCCCGGCGATAGCGATTTTTTGCACCAGCGGATTTTCATGCTGCGGACAGGCATCCAGCCACAGCTGGATTCGCGTCAGCGAGCGCTCTTTGCTCAGGTTGTACTCGCTGTAGCTCACGCCGGGCTGGGTAGAGATCAGCAGCGCTTCGCCAGCTTTAGCCTGGATATGGTTGCCATCGCTGTCGCGGTATTCCGCTTCACCTTCCAGTATCAGGTTCAGAATGTCGACTTTCGGATAGGTACGCGGCTGGAACGACGCGCCGGGCGCCAGAACTTCCTGGTTGAGCACGCGTAGCGACGCGTAACCTAGCAATTTCGGGTCGAAGTAGTGGCCAAAGGAAAAGGTGTAGCGGGCCTGCAGCCAGCCGAAGTCGGCTTGACCGCACTGTTTGGCTGTTCGGGTTGTAATCATCTTCTTGACCTCTCTTTACACTAAATCAATGGTAAAGGTATGGACGCTGTATTGTTAGCCAGATATTCTGCCCGGTATGTTCAAATTTCCTGAATGAGAGAACGATGGCTAAAGAGAGAGCATTAACGTTGGAAGCGTTACGCGTTATGGATGCGATTGACCGGCGCGGAAGCTTTGCGGCGGCGGCTGATGAGCTTGGTCGAGTGCCTTCAGCGCTCAGCTATACCATGCAAAAGCTGGAAGAAGAGCTGGATGTCGTTCTGTTTGACCGTTCAGGTCATCGAACAAAATTCACCAACGTTGGCCGGATGCTGCTCGAGCGCGGGCGCGTTCTGCTGGAAGCGGCGGATAAGCTGACAACCGATGCCGAAGCGCTATCGCGCGGCTGGGAAACGCACCTGACCATCGTCACCGAGGCGCTGGTACCCACCACCGACCTGTTTCCGTTAATTGAAAAGCTGGCGACCAAATCGAACACTCAGCTGTCGATTATTACCGAAGTGCTGGCCGGAGCATGGGAGCGCCTTGAGCAGGGGCGGGCGGATATTGTCGTTGCGCCGGATATGCATTTTCGCTCTTCCTCGGAAATTAACTCCCGTAAGCTCTACTCGGTCATGAGCGTCTACGTTGCCGCGCCTGACCATCCCATTCACCAGGAACCGGAGCCGCTCTCTGAAGTGACGCGCGTTAAGTACCGCGGCGTGGCGGTGGCGGACACCGCCCGCGAACGTCCGGTGCTGACGGTGCAGCTACTCGACAAACAGCCGCGATTAACAGTGAGCTCGATCGAAGATAAACGCCAGGCCCTGCTGGCAGGACTGGGCGTCGCCACGATGCCGTATCCGCTGGTTGAGCAGGATATTGCCGAAGGGCGCCTGCGGGTGGTCAGCCCGGAGTACAGTAATGAGATCGACATTATTATGGCCTGGCGCCGGGACAGCATGGGGGAGGCGAAATCATGGTGTCTGCGGGAAATTCCGAAGCTATTTATGGCTAGATAAAACAAAATGCGCCCCTTTTTGACGAGGGGCGCATTATTCAGTAGGAGGTCGGTTTGGGATCCGGCCCGAAGCGATTATTGCCGGGAGTGCCGTTCTGACAATTGAAGACCAGGATCACTAGCCAGCCGATCACGGGGATCAGCAGTAATAACAGCCACCATGCCGAGCGGTCGGTGTCGTGCAATCGACGAAACTGCACCGCCCACCACGGTAAGAAGATCAGCACGCCATAGATGGTCGTCAGAATGCCTTCTCCTCCTGCGCGCTGCCATCCGAGCATTTTATCAATAATGCTGAGTACGCCGGTCAGGATGATGTTGACCAGAATAAACATCCAGTACTCTTTGCGCCGGGCGCGGCCGCCAAATCCAATGTAATTTTTTAATACTTTAAGATACCAGTCCATTTTTACGCCTCGATTAGCCGTCAATCACTTGTTTTTAAAGCGATCGAAATAAGAATAGACGTGAATGAAATGGCGGTAAATATTTGTTTTGTGAATTATTGGGCGCGGTAAATCGCGCCCAATCGCTTAGCGGAAGAGAAGATCGCGGCCGTGCGGTTCGTTAAGATCCTGCTGCGGGCCGACGGAGATGATCCCGGTCGGGTTGATCGTCTTATGGCTACGGTAGTAATGGTTGCGAATATGGGCGAAGTCCACCGTTTCCGCGATGCCCGGCATCTGGTAGATGTCGCGCAGGAAGCCATAAAGATTGAGATAATCGCTGATGCGGCGTTTGTCGCATTTAAAGTGGGTCACATACACCGGGTCGAAACGAACCAGGGTGGTCCACAAACGAACATCGGCCTCCGTCAGTTGATTGCCGGTCAGGAAGCGGTGTTGGCCAAGGATTTGTTCCAGACGCTCCAGAGACGTAAATACCCCATCGACCGCTTCGTCATAGGCCTGCTGGCTGGTGGCGAATCCGGCTTTATAGACCCCGTTGTTGACGTTGTCATAGATCCAGCCGTTCAGCTCATCAATTTGCGCGCGCAGCTCAGGCGGGTAGTAATCCCCTGCGCGGGCACCCAGTCCGTCAAACGCGGTATTCAACATGCGGATGATTTCCGCCGACTCATTGCTGACGATGGTTTGCTGTTTTTTGTCCCACAATACCGGCACCGTAACGCGCCCGCTGTAGTGCGGATCGGCATGCAGATAGAGCTGATAGAGAAATTCGTGCTGGTAGAGGGTATCGCCCGTGGCTGCCGGGAAGCTATCGTCGAAAGTCCAGCCGTTTTCAAACATCAGGGGGTTGACCACTGAAACGGAAATAAACGGCTCCAGCCCTTTCAGGCTGCGCAGAATTAAGGTGCGATGCGCCCATGGACAGGCAAGAGAAACGTACAGATGGTAACGGTCTTTTTCCGCAGCGAACCCGGCTTCGCCGCTTGGGCCCGGCGCGCCATCGGCGGTTAGCCAGTTGCGAAAGGCAGAAACAGAACGCTTGAATCGCCCCCCGGTGGATTTGGTGTCATACCAGGTATCGTGCCAGACGCCGTCAACTAATTGTCCCATTATTTCCTCCTTTATACCCGTCATACTTCAAGTTGCTTGTGCGTTGGCTTTCCTCGCTCACCCCAGTCACTTACTAGAGTAAGCTCCCGGGGATTCACTGCGTCGCCGCGTGATTCGCCCCTACGGGACTCACCCTTTCAGGGCCAGCGCAAGCGCTGTTCAAAACGGTTAACCGTTTTGTCCTGCAACTCGAATTATTTAGGGTATAGATAATAAAAGCGAGGAGAAGTCCCCTCGCTTTTTTATTTACTAGTATAGTGCGCTTACCACTTTTTATTCAGTACGCGGTCGATACTAAACGCGCCCGGACCGGTGATAGCCAGCAGCAGGAAGCCGCCTGCGATGCTCAGGTTTTTCATGAACATCAGCGAGTTCACGCCCTCAGCAAAGTTGCTGTGGAACAGAAACGCGGTCAGCACGGTGAAGCCTGCGGTGAACAGCGCGGTGGTACGGGTCAGGAAACCGAACAGGATTGCCAGACCGCCACCGAACTCAAGCAGGATAACCAGCGGCAGCATAAACCCAGGGACGCCCATGGCTTCCATATATTGTTGAGTACCCGCATAACCGGTGATTTTTCCCCAACCTGCGGTGATAAACAGAATGGGCATCAGAATGCGCGCTACCAGTACACCAACATCTTCTAATTTTTTCATTTCTTACTCCAGGAAACCCAAAGGGCGGCGATTTCGTTTTTTGGTGCAATCCTGCGTAGTTACGCGGGCTTGCTGTCGATGGAGAGGATATTAGCGAGGATGAGATGTGATTGTTAGCAAGGAAAACTGTAGATCTTTTTCAAAGTTTCTGAGCAATTATTGATAAACGAAATGAATATAAAGGATGTTATAGCGGCGTAGCGTAAGAGTGATGAGGGCGGCGAGCAGAAGGGAAAATCTGATGGGTACAGCATGACGATATTGATGCCGGGCGGCGGCTGGCACCTGACCCGGCTGACATAACCCAGACGTGAGAAATCAGCCTTAGCGCGATGCGGTCTGCTGCAACAGCTTGCGGGCCATACGCCAGGTGCTCCAGATACCGAGGCCGCGTTTTGTCCAGCGGAGCAAAAAGCGCGGATGGCGAACGGACCATACGGCGACGAGGCCGCTGCCAACCATTGCCCATGAACGCAGGTTGAGCAGGGTGTTCCAGCCACGGTCGATAGGCGCGGTCGCCTCAAGCCAACGGCGGCGACTGGCGTTGAGATCCAGCCGCTGCTGTTGGATTTGACGTAGCAAAAGCGCCTTTTGTCGTTCGCGTTCCTGCTGGTCGCGGCTCATGACTTGTCATCCTCCAGCAATGCCCGGTCATTAGCCAGCTCCTGGCGGGTCAGGCGCAGGAACGTTGAACGACGTGCTTTGCGTAACGTCCAGACCCCGCCAATGAGCGCCGCCAGCAGCAGAATCACGGTGGTAGCGATCATCACGTTTAACCGATATTGCGCATCGACGGCCCAGATGATGAGTACCAGCATGCTCATCAGGCCGAACGCGGCGAACAGCAGCGTCAGCCCAAGCATCAGGAATAGCTGGACGAGATTGGCCTTCTCCTCTTCCAGCTCCACGACGACGAGGCGCAGGCGCGTTTCGACCATTTCGACCAGCAGGGTGACTATCCGCTGGCCAATGCCGAAAACGCTTTGCCCCGGCCCTTGCGTGTTTTGAGAGTTCGCCATAATTAACGACGCGTCAGCAGGACACCCAGCACCAGCCCGACGGCAGCACCAATCCCTACGCCGGTCCACGGGTTTTCACGGACATATTCATCCGCACGCGCAGCGGTTTCGCGCGTTTGCTTCACAATGGCGTCGCTGGTTTCACCCAAGCGAACGCGGCTCTCTTTCAGCGCGCTTTCGGCTTTACTGCGCAGTTTACCAATCTCTTCTTTCGACTTATCCGTGGAGGAGTTCAGCACTTCTTCCAGGGTATCAGCCAGCGTTTTCAGTTCCGCACGCAGGTCTTCTGCAACGTTATCTTTAGCCATGTTTTATCTCCTGTGAAAGTGGTCCATATTGGTCTTGCTTAATCGATTAGTACTCGCGAGACTGTAGCGCTTTCAGTTCTTGCTGCGCTTCATCAAGTTTACGTTGACGCTTGCTGATTTTATCAGCATCGCCTTTCTGTTCGGCTTCGCGCAGGTCATTCTGGCGTTCGCTTATTTCTGCCTGCTGTTTGGCGATTTTTTTCTGGTGATCGGCTTTGAGCTGGCTGTCGCTACAATTTGCCTGCACTTCGCTAAGCGCCCGTTTCAGACCATCAATACGGTGCTGGTTATGATGTTTTTCGGCGTAGCTGATCTCCCGCTGAATATCTTGTTCTTTTTCCTGACAAGGGGAGATGGCAAAGGCACTGGCGCTCAGTGAAGACAGAACCAGGATCAAAGCAATGCGGTGTTTCATGGATAAAACCTTCCATTGTGTGAGGGGATATCTGGAGGATATACCCTATCCAGTTGATTAACGTGAGCCTGGTGACTCCCGCAGACTTAATGATAGTAAGTAAAACGGGAAATCACCAAACAGGGTGAAAATATTCGGAATTTTCGTGCATTAGCCGAATCTGTGCGGGGTATCGCGCAGGCGTGAAATCCAGGCGGTAGGCGAATCATCATCTTCCAGTAACGCGATAATATAGCCATGCGGCAGGGCGCGGCCCAAAACTTCTTTTGCCGCGGCTCCCTGAGCGCTGGAGTCAAACTTGATGATCAAGCCGTCATTTTGCGGCGTAATGCTTTTAAAGCGGATGCCGTTAGCGTCGAGATGATGCCAGACGGAAAAACCGTCCGGCATGCTGATACCCTGGCTGACGGGACGAATAGCCAGGGTCGACTCCTGCTGTTGCACGGTGAGCCAGAGCCAGAACAGGCCGCACAGGAGTAGCGAACCGCCCAGCACCCAACTTATCTGACGCAGAGAGGATCGTTGCATCGCCATTGTTAGCCCCGGCTTCTGTATTTTTTCTTCCACAGGACAATCAGCGAACCAATCAGGCCAAATACCAGCAGCGCGACGGGCAGCAGCATCAGGCAGGACATCAGCTGATCTTCATACTTCAAGAATACCGGCGTTTTCCCCAGCAGGTACCCCAGGGAGGTCAGAATCAGGACCCATAGCAGACCGCTCATCCAGTTAAAAAACTGGAAGCGTGCGCTGCTCAGGCCGGATAGTCCGGCGATGGTCGGCAGCAGCGTACGAACGAAGGCGATAAAACGGCCAATCAGCAGCGCGGAAAGCCCGTGCTTATGGAACAGATGATGCGCGCGCTGGTGGTAGTGCGAGGGGAGGTGCGATAGCCAGTTTTGTACGATTCGCGTATTACCCAGCCAGCGGCCCTGGATATAGCTTAGCCAGCAGCCGAGACTTGCCGCCGCGGTAAGCAGCAGCAGGGTTTCCGGAAAGCCCATCGCGCCTTTGGCAATAAGGACACCGACCAGCACCAGCAGGCTATCGCCGGGCAAAAAGGCGGCAGGCAGTAAACCGTTCTCAAGGAACAAAATCATAAATAAGACAAAGTACAACATGCCAATCATGGATGGATTCGCGAGAGTTTCGTAATCCTGAGCCCACAAGGCATTCAATAATTGAGTTAATAGTTCCATTCACGATTCCTGGTACATCGGTTAACGGCACGTCTGAACGCGGTATATGCACGGCGACATAGCTTTTTATTAGATTAGGGTCGCTGCTGCGCTCTGAACGGTTCCCTGTTTAAAAGTGAAGTAAGCCAAAGCTAACTCTCAGAACGACAAAATGCATCTAATTGTAACAAACCCGCTGACTTTACGTCAGAGAAATTGCAGTTTGTTGCATTCTGATTTTGCTGATTGCGAAGGAGGGTGGCGAGTGTATTTACACAGGCTGACACTATATATGCTTTGCTTACCCTGAGGGCGTTGCGGGCAGTGAAGGAATCGCTGCCCGGTATGAGGATAAGCGTCTATTTTACGCCGTTGGCGGCCGTATCGAGGTGAACCACTGGATTATCGGCAAAGAGGTAGCGATCGGCATTGAATTCAAAGTCATCGCTGGTTTCGTTGAATAACATCAGCTTAGTATTTTCCAGATGCTGCCACATGGCCAGCTTCGCTGCATGCGGATCTTTGCGAATCAGCGCCTTAAGAATTTGGTCATGATCGTCGCACCAGTTATCGACGGTACGCGAGTCGATATGGTCGTGCAGTTTTTTCCAGTACGGGTTATGCACGCGCTGGGTCCACATTTTTTCTACGATCGCGGCTAACGCGGTGTTTTGCGTCGCCAGCGCTACCTGGACATGGAACTGAAGATCCCATTCGGAATCGCGAAAGCACTTCTCTTTACGCGCTTTTTCCTGGATTTCCATCAGCTTCATGATGTCCTGCTTGGTCACCTGAGTCGCCGCGAATTCGGCTATATTGCTTTCTATCAGCTGGCGGGCCTGCAACAGCTCAAAAGGACCATAATTGGCGAATTCCAGCGATTCATCGGCAATTTGCTGATGTTTTGGATGATTGGAGATAACGTGGATGCCGGAGCCTTTGCGAACCTCAACGTAGCCTTCAACTTCCAGCATAATGATGGCTTCGCGAACCACGGTACGACTCACGCTTTTTTCATCAGCGATAAACCGCTCTGCGGGTAGCTTATCGCCCACAAGGTAGACGCCTTGTTCAATGCGCGACTTAAGCTCAGCGGCAAGCTGCTGATACAGACGACGCGATTCAGTGATTTCCATATTCGCTCCCGGGAGATGGCGACAATATTGGATTTGTTATACCACTTTTACGCGCTTCTCACCATAAAAACAGACGAAAAAGCCGCCTGTATCAAGGCGGCTTCGGGTGGAGGCAACTCGCCTGCGTCTAGCTTTGCGTGGCGGGTTTACTCGTCTCGAGCGGCGTACTGTCGTCATCCGCTGATTTATTTTTCAGCACGGTCCAGATAACCACGGCGCCCAGCACATCGAAAACCGCCAGCACGGCGAACAGCGGGCTAAAGCCGATAGTGTCCGCCAGCGCGCCGACCACCAGGGCGAACATGGTGCTCGCCAGCCAGGCGGCCATACCGGTCATGCCGTTCGCCGTCGCCACTTCGTTACGCCCAAATACGTCGGAAGAGAGGGTGATTAACGCGCCGGACAGCGCCTGGTGAGCAAAGCCGCCGACGCACAGCAGGGCGATGGCGACAAACGGGCTGGTGAACAGACCGATCATCCCCGGGCCAATCATCAGCAGCGCGCCCATGGTCACCACCATTTTACGCGAAACGATCAGGTTAACGCCAAACCAGCGCTGGAACAGCGGCGGCAGATAGCCCCCAACGATGCAGCCGAGGTCGGCAAACAGCATCGGCATCCACGCAAACATCGCAATCTCTTTCAGGTTAAAGCCGTAGACTTTAAACATGAACAGCGGGATCCAGGCGTTGAAGGTCCCCCACGCCGGCTCGGCAAGGAAACGCGGTAGGGCGATACCCCAGAACTGACGGTTGCGCAGAATCTGCCACGGCGACATTTTCTTGCCGTTGTTGGTCTGATGCTGAGATTCCTGGCCGCCGATAATGTAGTCGCGTTCTTCTTCCGTTAATTTTTTCTGATCGCGCGGGTGTTTGTAGAAAACCAGCCACGCCATCGCCCAGGCAAAGCTCAGAACGCCGGAGATGATAAACGCCATCTGCCAGCTGTGCATCACGATGGCCCAAACCACCAGCGGCGGGGCAATCATGGCGCCGATCGAGGAGCCGACGTTGAAGTAGCCAACGGCGATAGAACGCTCTTTTGCCGGGAACCATTCGGAGCTGGCTTTCAGGCCCGCAGGGATCATTGCCGCTTCGGCGGCACCCACCGCGCCGCGCGCCAGCGCCAGACCGCCCCAGCTTCCCGCCAGCGCCGTAGAGCCGCAGAACACCGCCCAGGCGATCGCAAAGAAGGCATAGCCGATTTTAGTACCTAACACGTCCAGCACGTAGCCGGCAACGGGCTGCATGACGGTATAGGCAGCGGAATAGGCCGCGATGATATAGGAATACTGTTGGGTGGAGATGTGTAATTCTTCCATCAGAGTCGGCGCAGCTGCCGCCACAGTGTTACGCGTCAGGTACCCCAGCACGGTACCTAACGTCACCAGTGCGATCATGTACCAACGTAACCCTTTAATTTTACGCATGTAAACCTCATCGTTTGTTATATATCCGCAGCGGGTGCGGCTATCTTCCAGCCCTGTAACTGAGGCGAAGAAGGTGAAACGGAGGGTTCAGGAGAGGAAACCTCGTATGGCCCGAACCTTGCCATCAACTGTTGTGTCTAAATTCGGTGTCCATACCGGTAAATCCGACGTGATTATTCGTCGGTAATGCATTCCGTCGGTTTATATGTTTTGACGGCAGCAAGATAACTTGTCATACAACTTCAAAAGTTGAGTGACGTCACAAAAGTGGGAAAGTTTGTGTGGGCATTCATTCTTGCGACAAAGGCCAGAGCTGGCGCGCTTTGGCGGGGAGTTTACTCTTTTGATGGTACTTTTTTTGTCGTCGTTTATTGATCTAACTCACGAAAAATACTTCGGTCTGTGGAAATTGGTGTGATAACTTTGTCAGCATTATAGTCAATCATCTGATGGGCTCCTTCGGGGGCGAAGAGGACACGAAAATGACACCGTTTATGACCGAAGATTTCCTGCTTGATACCGAGTTTGCCCGCCGCCTGTACCACGATTACGCGAAAGACCAGCCGATTTTCGACTATCACTGCCACCTGCCGCCGCAGCAGATTGCCGAGAATTATCGCTTCAAAAATCTGTATGACATCTGGCTGAAAGGCGATCACTACAAGTGGCGCGCGATGCGCACCAACGGCGTAGCAGAGCGTCTGTGCACCGGCGACGCCTCCGATCGCGAGAAATTTGACGCCTGGGCGGCCACCGTACCGCATACCATCGGTAACCCGTTATACCACTGGACCCATCTTGAGCTGCGCCGCCCTTTTGGTATTACAGGTAAGGTGCTCTCGCCGGCAACGGCGGATGAAATCTGGAATCAGTGCAACGATCTGCTGGCGCAGGAGAGCTTCTCCGCTCGCGGCATCATGCAGCAGATGAACGTGAAAATGGTCGGCACCACCGACGATCCAGTCGATTCGCTGGAGCATCACGCCTCCGTGGCAAAAGACAGCTCATTCTCCGTCAAAGTGCTGCCGAGCTGGCGCCCGGACAAAGCGTTCAATATTGAGCAGGCAACTTTCAACGACTACATGGCGAAGCTGGGCGAAGTGTCTGACACCGATATTCGCCGCTTTGCCGACCTGCAGTCCGCACTGACCAAACGTCTGGATCACTTTGCCGCTCACGGCTGTAAAGTTTCTGACCACGCGCTGGACGTGGTGCTGTTCGCGGAAGCCAACGAAAGCGAACTGGATAGTATCCTGGCGCGCCGTCTGGCCGGTGAAACTCTCAGCGAACGTGAAGTCGCGCAGTTCAAAACCGCGGTTCTGGTGTTCCTCGGCGCGGAATATGCCCGCCGCGGCTGGGTACAGCAGTATCACATCGGCGCGCTGCGCAATAACAACCTGCGTCAGTTCAAGCTGTTAGGGCCGGATGTGGGTTTTGACTCCATCAACGACCGTCCGATGGCGGAAGAGCTGTCCAAACTGCTCAGCAAACAGAACGAAGAAAATCTGCTGCCAAAAACCATCCTCTACTGTTTGAACCCGCGCGACAACGAAGTGCTGGGCACCATGATCGGCAACTTCCAGGGCGAAGGCATGCCGGGCAAGATGCAGTTCGGTTCCGGCTGGTGGTTTAACGATCAGAAAGACGGTATGGAACGTCAGATGACCCAGCTGGCGCAGCTTGGCCTGCTGAGCCGCTTTGTCGGTATGCTGACCGATAGCCGCAGCTTCCTCTCCTACACCCGTCATGAATACTTCCGCCGCATCCTGTGCCAGATGATTGGCCGCTGGGTTGAAGCGGGAGAAGCCCCTGCGGACATTCAACTGCTGGGTGAGATGGTGAAAAACATTTGCTTTAACAATGCGCGTGACTACTTCGCCATTGAACTGAACTAAGACCAGAGGTCGGTTGATATGCAATACATTAAAATCCATTCGCACGATAACGTCGCGGTAGCGTTGGCGGATATGGCGGCAGGCTCGGTAGTCACCATTGACGGCGATACGGTCACGTTGGCTCAGGATATTGCGCGCGGGCATAAGTTTACGCTGCGCGGGATTGCGAAGGGAGACAACGTCATTAAGTATGGTCTGCCGATAGGACATGCGCTGGCGGATATTGCGCCGGGGGAACATATTCACTCCCACAATACGCGTACTAACCTGAGCGATCTCGACGCGTATAGCTATCAACCGGATCTTAGCGAGCCCGCCGCGCAGCCGGCGGATCGCGACATCCAGATTTATCGTCGCGCTAACGGCGAAGTCGGGGTGCGCAACGAACTGTGGATCCTACCGACCGTCGGCTGCGTCAACGCCATGGCGCGCCAGATGCAGAACCGTTTTCTGAAGGAAACCAACGACGCGGAAGGTATCGACGGCGTTCACCTTTTCAGCCACACCTACGGCTGCTCGCAGCTCGGGGACGATCACATTAACACCCGCACTATGCTGCAAAACATGGTGCGTCACCCGAACGCCGGGGCGGTATTGGTGGTCGGTCTGGGCTGCGAAAACAATCAGGTTGACGCCTTCCGCGAAACGCTGGGTGAGTTCGACCCTGAGCGCGTTCACTTTATGGTCTGCCAGCACCAGGATGATGAAGTGGAAGCCGGGCTGGAGCATCTGCGTCAGCTATATGACGTCATGCGTCACGACAGGCGCGAGCCGGGTAAACTGAGCGAACTGAAGTTTGGCCTTGAGTGCGGCGGCTCTGACGGTTTGTCCGGCATTACCGCTAACCCGATGCTGGGTCGGTTCTCGGATTATCTGATTGCCAACGGCGGCACCACCGTCCTGACCGAAGTGCCGGAAATGTTCGGCGCCGAGCAGCTGCTGATGAGCCACTGTCGTGATGAAGAGACGTTTGGCAAGCTGGTGACGATGGTTAATGATTTCAAACAGTACTTTATCGCTCATGACCAGCCGATTTACGAGAATCCATCGCCGGGCAACAAGGCGGGCGGTATCACGACGCTGGAGGATAAGTCGCTGGGCTGCACGCAGAAAGCGGGCTCCAGCCAGGTGGTCGATGTCCTGCGCTACGGCGAGCGGCTAAAAGTGCACGGCCTGAACCTGCTGAGCGCCCCGGGCAACGACGCGGTAGCGACCAGCGCCCTGGCCGGCGCGGGCTGCCATATGGTGCTCTTCAGTACCGGGCGCGGCACGCCGTACGGCGGTTTCGTGCCGACGGTAAAAATTGCCACCAACAGCGAACTGGCGGCGAAGAAAAAGCACTGGATCGACTTCGATGCCGGTCAGCTGATTCACGGTAAAGCGATGCCGCAGCTGCTGGAGGAGTTTGTCGATACCATTGTGGCCTTTGCGAACGGTAAGCAGACCTGCAATGAGCGTAATGATTTCCGCGAGCTGGCTATTTTCAAAAGCGGCGTCACCCTTTAATTACTCGTCATCTTTCGCACCACCGCTGTGTTGGCAGCATTTATCCACCCCGGTCACTTACTTCAGTAAGCTCCCGGGGATGTCTAAACTTGCCGCCTTGCTGTGGCGCGAAATCTTTAGAGTAATAAAAGGGCGGTATTCCGGAAGCGGCGTTTCAGATAATGATGCGCCGTTTTGTTTTATAAGGACTTTTCATGACCGCGTATTGGCTTGCCCAGGGCGTCGGCGTTATCGCCTTTCTGATCGGGATTACGACCTTTTTCAACCGCGATGAGCGCCGCTTTAAGCTGCAGCTGGCCGTCTACAGCGCCACCATTGGCGTACATTTCTTTTTGATGGGCGCGTATCCGGCGGGCATGAGTGCTGAGCTCAATACCGTCCGAACCCTTATCTCTATGCATACCCGTAAGCTGTGGGTAATGACCGTGTTTATTGTCCTCACCCTGGTATTGGGGCTGGCAAAGCTGCAGCATGCTATGGAGCTGCTGCCAATTATTGGCACGCTGGCCAGCACCTGGGCGCTCTTTCGCTGCTCGGGGTTAACCGTCCGCTGCGTCATGTGGTGTTCGACCGCCTGCTGGGTTATCCACAACGCCTGGCTGGGTTCGATCGGCGGCACCCTGATTGAAGGCAGCTTCCTGCTAATGAATGGTATGAACATCATCCGTTTCCGGCGGATGCAAAAGCGCGGTATCGATCCGTTTAAAGCGGAAAAGGCGGTGCAGGAAGAGAACCCCTCCGCGCGTTAGCGGAGGGGAGGGGAGAGATTAACTGCGCAGGGCGTTTTTCGCCAGCTGATCGTCTTCAGCGATACAGGCGGCGGCGGTGAACAGCGCATCGGTCGAGGAGTTCAGCGCGGTTTCGCAGGAGTCCTGCAGAACGCCGATGATGAAGCCCACGGCGACCACCTGCATGGCGATATCGTTCGGGATACCAAACATATTACAGGCCAGCGGGATCAGCAGGAGCGACCCGCCCGCCACGCCGGAAGCGCCGCAGGCGCACAGCGAGGCGACCACGCTCAGCAGCAGCGCGGTCGGCAGATCGACCGGAACATTAAGCGTATGCACGGCGGCCAGGGTCAGAACCGTGATGGTAATCGCCGCGCCGGCCATGTTAATGGTCGCGCCCAGCGGAATAGAGACCGAATAGGTATCGCGATCCAGATTCAGCTTTTCGCACAGGGCCATATTCACCGGAATGTTGGCGGCGGAGCTGCGGGTAAAGAAGGCGTATACGCCGCTTTCGCGCAGGCAGGTCATCACCAGCGGATACGGGTTGCGGCGGATTTTCCAGAACACCAGAAGCGGGTTAATCACCAGCGCCACCAGCAGCATACAGCCAACCAGTACCAGCAGCAGCTGGGCGTAGCCCCACAGGGTTTCAAAACCGGTCGTCGCCAGCGTGGAGGCGACCAGGCCGAAGATACCCAGCGGCGCAAAGCGAATCACCACTTTAACAATAAAGGTTACCGCGTGGGACATGTCGTTAATCAGATTTTTGGTGGTTTCATTGCCGTGGCGCAGCGCGAACCCTAAACCGACGGCCCATACCAGAATCCCGATATAGTTGGCGTTCAGCAGCGCGTTAATGGGGTTAGAAACCATGCTCATCAGCAGCCCGCGCAGGACTTCGACGATACCCGACGGAGGGGTGATGCTCTCTGCCGCCGCGCTCAGGTGCAGCGTTGACGGAAAAAGGAAGCTAAACAGCACCGCGGTTAACGCGGCAGCAAAAGTCCCCAGTAGATAGAGGAACAGAATCGGGCGGATGCTGGTCTTTTGCCCCTGCTGATGGTTGGCGATGGAGGCCATGACCAGCATCAGCACCAGCACCGGCGCTACCGCTTTCAGCGCGCCGACGAACAGCGTACCCAGCAGTCCAACCGCCACGGCGGCCGGTTTTGAGACCGTCGCCAGCAGTACGCCGAGTACCAGACCAATTAAAATTTGTTTGACCAGACTGCCCTGAGCCAGTCGCCGTAGCAGGGTCGATCGGGGTGATGGGGTTGCCATAATTCATTCCTTCCAGTGATGTCGCTTTTCGTCCCGGCTACGTGTTATTTGTAACGTTTATGTCCGGATGTAAATAGATGTTTGCCTGGTTGAGTATACGGAAAGAACGCTGTTGTGGAAGGGTAAAATGCTGTTTATCGCGTTGGGATCTTATTTTTTAACTATGTATTAACTATTTTGTGACATGAGTAAGAATAATGCGCGGTGAACGTTGCCGACCGGGTGAAACGGGTCTTCACCCGGCCGTTTATTTCTTACTGCAGCTGTTTTTTCCGATCGTTCTGCTTATTGACCCAGGCGTTGATAAGCAGCGTCAATGTCAGAATACCACCGACCACGCCCAGCGAAATGCCGATGGGAATATGGTAAAAATCGACGATCAGCATTTTGATCCCGATAAACACCAGAATTACCGACAGGCCATACTTCAGCATGGAGAAGCGCTCCGCAACCCCAGCCAGCAGGAAATACATGGCGCGCAGGCCGAGAATCGCGAACAGGTTTGAGGTCAGCACGATAAACGGATCGGTGGTCACGGCGAAGATGGCGGGAATACTGTCGACGGCAAAGATAACGTCGCTCAGCTCAACCAGGATCAGCACCAGCAGCAGCGGCGTCGCGTAGAGCACGCCGTTTTGGCGGGTAAAGAAACGCTCACCCTCGATTTTATCCGTCATGCGCAGATGATTACGGATCCAGCGCACCAGCGGTTTATCGCCGATGCCGGAATCATCCTCTTTCGCCAGCGCCATCTTCACGCCGGTAAACAGCAGGAATGCGCCGAAGACGTAGAGCAGCCACTCAAACTGAGAAATCAGCCAGCTGCCGGCGAAGATCATGATTGTACGCAGTACGATCGCGCCCAGTACGCCATAGACCAGTACTCTGCGCTGTAGCGCAGGCGGAACGGCAAAGTAGCTGAACAGCATCAGCCAGACGAAGACGTTATCCACCGCCAGCGCTTTCTCGATCAGGTAGCCTGTGAGGAACGCCAGCGCTTGCGGGTCGGCCACGGCGCGACCTTCGGTCTGCACCAGGTACCACCAGAAAGCGGCGTTAAACAGCAGCGAGAGGGTAACCCAGAGAATGGACCAGCCAGCGGCCTGCTTCATGGTCATGCTATGCGCACCACGCCGTCCCTGCAGCAGCAGATCGATAGCCAGCATGATGACCACGACCACTGCGAATCCGCCCCATAACAACGGTGTGCCGACAGTATTCATTACGATATTCCTTACATAAAAACAAAACGGCTGACGTCGGAAGACGGCAGCCGCTGCGCTTTTATGCATAGACCTCGCCTTCCGGCAAGGTCTCACTTACAACAAGAATCTGTTGCCCGGCGACCGGATGCGGTTTTTCACGCATCGTAATGACGATCGGCCGGCAAGGAAGTTACTCCCCTTTGCGCGTAACAAAGTATTACAGGTTATAAATGGCGTCAATGGAGGTCGACGGACCATTTACACAGCTTTACGCCACCGATTGACTATCCGCCGGGAAGACCACGCCGGTCTGGCGACGAATTTCGCTCAGCAGCTTCGCCGTGATGCGGCTTACTTCCAGACCCGGATGAGCCACCTCGTTGGCTTCGACCAGACGAGCGAACTCCTCCGCTTCATACAGCATAGTATTGATATGCTGCGGCTGGGTGAGTTCCTGAGACTTGCCGCCCCGCGGCACGAAGCAGACTTTCTGACATTCGGAGATTTTTTCGATCACCAGCGCGCCGGCTTCGCCCTGAATTTCGCTCGGGATGGCCGAATCGCTTACCTTCGAGTGATGTAGGGTGACATCGAAATCTCCGTAGCTCAGAACAACCGTGCCCTGGCCGTCAACGCCGCTCTCCAGCAGGCTGGCGGTTGCGTGCACCGCGCGAGGCTCGCCCCACAGCGCCACCGCGGAGGCCAGGCAGTAAAAGCCGATGTCCATGATCGAGCCGTTAGAGAAGGCCGGATTGAAAGTATTGGGATTTTCGCCATCGAGATAGCGCTGATAGCGGGAAGAGTACTGGCAGTAATTAATAAAGGCTTTGCGCAGCTTGCCGATCTTGTCGAACGACTGTTTAAGCAGCAGGAAGTTTGGCAGGCTGGCGGTTTTGAACGCTTCGAAGAGGACCACATTATTTTCCCGCGCCGTTTTAATCGCGGCTTCGACTTCCTGCAGGTTCGAGGCCAGCGGTTTTTCGCAAATCACGTGCTTTTTATGGCGTAGAAACAGGCGGGTTTGCGGGAAGTGCAGCGAGTTTGGGCTGGCGATATAGACCGCGTCAACGTCAGGGCTTTGCGCTAAATCTTCCAGCGAAGTGAACAGATGTTCGACGGGATAGTCACTGGCGAAGGCCTGGGCTTGCTCAAGGCTGCGGGAGTAGATGGCGGTGAGTTTATATTTGCCGGTTTCATGGGCGGCATCGACAAACTGCTTGGTTATCCAGTTTGTGCCAACAACTGCGAAACGTATCATAAACGTTGACGAACTCCGTAAAAGGGACCTTTCGTCACTGTAGCACGCCATCATGACAAAACCAGTGCGCTATGGCGCAGAACGCTCTAACGAAAGCTGGGTCAGCCACAGGCGAGTATCAAACTCCAGCTGATGGTACTGCGGCTCCATATGGCAGCACAGCTGATAGAACGCTTTGTTGTGCTCTTTTTCCTTCAGGTGCGCCAGCTCGTGCACCACGATCATCCGCAAAAAATCCTCCGGTGCGTCGCGAAAGACGGTGGCGACGCGAATTTCGGCTTTGGCCTTCAGCTTGCCGCCCTGAACGCGGGAGATCGCGGTATGCAGGCCGAGCGCGTTGTTGAGGACGTGGATCTTGTTGTCGTACATCACCTTGTTAATGGGCGCCGCGCCGCGCAGATAGCGCGACTTTAGATCCTGGGTGTACTGGTACAGCGCTTTATCGTTGTTGATATCGTGACCCTGCGGATAGCGCTTTTTCAGCACCTCGCCGAGACGGTTCTGTTCGATTAACGTGGTGACCTGCGCCAGCAGGGATTCAGGGTAGCCCTGGAGATAGGTTAAAGTGCTCATGCAGCCTGTTTGGGTCATTCAGCGACAACTGCCGGGGATTCTAGCACCCCGCGCGGGCAGGATGCCAGAAAGGCGGCGTTACTCGATCATCGCGTCTTCTACCGCCCGGTAGCTAAAGAAGTCAAACAGCGCCTCTTTACGATGCAGCATGCTATCCACGCAGGCCATACCGACAAACGCGCCGGTAAACTCGCCGTAGCCGCTGTATTCATCGGAAAAGCGCGAGGTGTCGTAGACCGCGCCGATATTTTGATATTTCTCGCCATTGACGGACCACGAGCACTGTATCTCCCGGCCGTTAATCGCCATCGCCAGATAGACTTCTCCCTCCGCAAGGCGGATTTTCTGCGGGTCGTCGTGACGCTCGCCGTTATCCATATAAATGATGGCCAGCTGCGCTGCACCGGCGGCCTCATCCCAGGTTTTATGCAAAAACAGATAGTTCATGTTGTCGTAGTAGAGCGTCAGGCCGGCGCTGTGCTGATAAATCTCCGGGCTGAAATCCATCTTCGTAACGATAGTGGCGTATACCGAGGTGAGCTTTTTCGCCAGCAGGCTGACTTTATTGAGCGAGCTCAGCGACTCCTGACCGCGTAAGGCCAGGTAACCCGCCTTACGCTCAAGGCTGGTAAAGCGCTGAAAGCGGATCCGCGGCGCATAGAAGGCGTTATCCAGCGTCTGCCCATCAAAATCATCCCTGGCTGGTTTAGCCGGAAACGGCTGAGAAGGCAGATTCGACTCTTCCACCTGGTACTGAGCGAGGTTCCCCCCGGCCGCCAGCCGCAGCCAACCATCGTCGCTCCATACCATCTTTTGTATCGCCGTCTCGCGGCCTAGCGGGCAGCGCAGCTCCTTGCGGAAGGGTCTGCTGCAAAGATGGGTTAACCAGACTTCGCCCGTTGGGGTCTCGACGTAGCTGCCGTGCCCGGCTTTTTGCAGATAGGTTTGCGGATTGAAGTAGTGTGGTTTGAGATGGCCTGCGTCGTGGCGAGCGTTAAAGTTCTCCGGCCAGGAGGTGATTATGGGGTTTTGCGGATCGCCCTCATAGGGGCCGGCGACCTGCGTTGCGCGCGCCATGGTGACCGCATGGCCGTAGCCGGTACCGCCTTCGGCGACCATCAGGTAGTAATAGTCGCCGCGGCGCGTCAAATGCGGTGCTTCAATACAGCCGCGATCGGTACCACCGCGCCAGATCCGCTGCGGATAGCCGACAACGCTTCGCGTTTGCGGCGAATACTCCACCAGGCAAATGGCGCCCGGTTTTTCGTAACCTTCGCGGGTTTCCCACTCCAGGGAAACGATCCATTTTTTACCGTCGCTGTCGTGCAGGATAGAAGCATCGAATCCGGCAGAGTGGAGATAAACCGGCTCACTCCACGGGCCTGTGATTTCACTGGCAGTAATAAGATAGTTATCTACATCGAAATAACGTGAATTCATGGAATTCATCACACCATAAATAACGTAGAACAGCTTTTCCTCTTCACACCAGGTCAGGCTCGGGGCCCAAATGCCTTTGGCGGAGGGCAGCTTTTTTAAATCCGGATTATTATCATCGGTAAGAACGTGGGTGAGTAATTGCCAATGTTTGAGATCTCTCGAATGGTAAATCGGCAGGGCGGGAAACCATTCAAAGGAAGATACAGCCACATAATAATCATCGCCGCGCCGACAGATACTGGGGTCAGGATTAAAACCTTTAAAAACAGGATTCTGAATCATCGTATTTACCCTTAATGCGCAAAATATAGCGATGATTGTAAATAGGCGAAGGCGACGGGGATATATAGACTCTGGCTATTTATATAATAAACGTCTACTTATCTGGTGATACGGCTCACAAAAACGCGTTATTTCTCCGCCCGACGCCCTACGGCATCGGTGCTTCTGACTTTGTGACGGAAGGCCAGCGGGGTGTCGTTCATCATCTCCTTAAACTTGAGGCAGAAGTAGGCGCTGTCGGTGAAGCCGGCGCTTTGCGAGATATCGCTAATCTTCAGGTCGGTGTTGGTCAGTAGATTGATAGCGATATTCAGTTTGCGCAGCAGCATAAATTTTTTGAAGCTGATGCCGAAGGCGGATTTAAAGGTGCGGGAAAACCAGGATTTCGACCACCGGCAGCGGCGGGCGGCTTCTTCGGTTGTCATCTCAAAATTTTCATTCTCATCAATAGATTGCAGCAGTTCGATCAGCTCGCTCAGATAGCGGTGGTTGGTGCGTTCAGTAATGGGGACGGAATCTTTCAGGCTATTAAAGGCGTGCAGCAGCACGGTCTGCATCAGGGAGCGAAACAGCGAATCGGTAAAGTCGCTGAACTCGCCGCACCAGCTCAGCAGCAGCTCCAGGCGCTCGGCTTCCTCGCCGGAAAGGTAAGCGACCGCGCCGCAGTGGGCGGCGGGGAGCGACAGGTCGTATCCCTCGAGCCACTCTTTTTCGAATTGCATAAGATAACGCTTGTGGCTGGCAGCGGCCGGGAGCGTCATTTCATGGATCAATAAGGCGGGGACGAAAATCAGGGTATTGTTTTTTATCGTAAATTTCTCATCGCCAATCGAATAGCTGCCCTCCGACTCTCTGAACCACATCAGTTCGTCCATCATATGAAAATGAGGGACTACGCTTATGCCGTTGAAATTATTAATGTTATCTACCCGCAGGGTAAATAGCTCGCCGGCGCCCACGGGGATCTTTTCGAAAACGGGAGATTCGTCACTCATCGGGTACACTCTTCTTATATTTAACAGGATGATTTATACATAATTGGTAAGCCCTAAGCAATAACGTACAGAGGACAAATATTAACGATCTTTCTGGCGGAGGCGCGATGAACACTGCCCGTATCAGTATTAAAGAAAAATTTAGCTATGGGTTAGGGGATACCGGTTGTAATTTAGTCTGGCAGACGGTCATGCTGTTTATGGCCTGGTTTTATACCGACGTATTTGGTTTAAATCCGGCGCATATGGGAACCATGTTTCTCGCGGTAAGGGTATTAGACGCGGTGACCGATGTATTAATGGGGGCGGTGGCGGATCGTACCCGGACTAAATATGGGCAATTCCGCCCTTATATTTTATGGTTCGCGATTCCTTTTGGCGTACTTTGCTGCTTAACATTTTATACGCCGGATTTCGGTTATACTGGCAAGCTGATTTACGCCTATGTTTCTTATACCTTATTATCACTGGTCTATACGGCGATTAACGTTCCGTATTGCGCGATGATCAATAATATCTCTAACGATTCCCGCGAGCGCGTTTCGCTTCAGTCCTGGCGCTTTGCGCTCAGTACGCTCGGTGGTCTGATTGTCTCGCTGACCGCGCTGCCGCTGGTGGCCTGGCTGGGTCAGGGTAACGTGCAAAACGGCTATTTTTACACCATGATTGTGATGGGGTGCCTGAGCATCATCCTGTTCTTTATCTGCTTCGGCTTGACGAAAGAGCGCTACACCACGGATATCGCGGTCAACAACCAAAGCAGCATTCTTGACGATCTGAAAACTCTGCTCGCCAATAAGGACTGGCGCATTCTCTTCGCGCTCAACGTTGTTAACCTGATTGCGGTGCTGTTTAAAGGCGGGACCACGCTCTATTACGTCAACAACATTATGGGGCGGGCGGATCTGGGCAGCCTGCTGCTGACCACCACCCTGGCCTCCGGCGTGCTGGGTGCGATGCTCTCCCCGTTTATCTTTAAAAATATTGATAAAGTGAAAGGGTTTAAAATCTCGATGTCCATCGAGGCGGTGCTGCTGATAGGCATGTACTTCGTCCCGGCGGGGAACGTGGCCGCTATCTTTGCGCTGGTAATTATCATCAATATTATTCAGCTGGCCGCCACGCCGCTGCAGTGGAGCATGCTGTCCGATATTATCGATGCGGAAGAGAAACGCAGCGGCAAAAAACTCAGCGGGATCGTTTTTTCAACAAACCTGTTTGCCATCAAGCTGGGGATCGCCATCGGCGGCGCGCTGGTGGGCTATATGCTGGCATGGGGCGACTACGTTGGCGGCGCAGCGCAGCAAACCGACTCCGCGCTGCAGATGATCAAGCTGCTGTTCACCGTCTTCCCCGGGGTACTGGTGGCGCTGCTGATTGTTATCATGAGCAAGTACAGTCTGGACGATAAACGCCTGTCGCGCCTGGCGCAGGACGACCTCCCGGCGTAACGAGCTATCGCCCGGCAGAAGGAGATAATCGGCGCATCTCTATTCTACTGGGCGAAGTTTGCGTATAAACTCGCGGGTTTTAGAGTTCCGGAGGCACAAAGGCGATGAGCCAGGTAGAGTTAAACGGTGAGTTATTCACATTAGAGCGGTTCCCGCCAAATGCTGAAGAGGAAGCGCTTCAGGCGTGGGAAGCGGCGGATGAATATCTGCTGCAACAGGTGAATGATGTCGACGGCCTGACGCTCATTTTCAATGACAGCTTCGGCGCGCTGGGCTGCGCGCTCGCGGAACGCAATCCGGTCAGCATCAACGATTCCTACGTATCTGAGCTGGCGACCCGCTACAACCTGCGGATGAACGGCATTGATGAAGAGAGCGTACGTTTTCAGGATCCCCTGAGCGAACTGCCCGCAGCTCCGAAACTGGTGCTAATTAAAGTACCAAAACAGCTGGCGCTGCTGGAGCAGCAGCTGCGCGCGCTGCGCGCGGTTGTCACGCCGGAAACCCGCATTATTGCAGCCGCCAAAGCGCGGGATGTGCATAATTCCACCCTGGCGCTGTTTGAGAAGATCCTCGGCACCACCACCACATCGCTGGCATGGAAAAAGGCGCGGCTGATTTTCTGTACCTTTACCGCGCCTGAGGTGGCCGATGCGCCGCAGACCCATAGCTGGCAGCTGGACGGTACGCCGTGGACGATCCACAACCACGCCAACGTGTTCGCCCGCAGCGGCCTGGATATTGGCGCGCGCTTCTTCCTGGAACATCTGCCGGCAAATATCGAAGGCGAGATCGCCGATCTCGGCTGCGGCAACGGCGTGATTGGCCTGAAAGCGCTGGCCTTAAACCCGGACGCCCGGGTGATGTTCACCGATGAGTCCTATATGGCGGTGGCCTCCAGCCGGCTGAACGTTGAAACCAACCTGCCGGATGACATCGAGCGCTGCGAGTTTGTGGTGAATAACGCGTTGTCTGATATTGAGCCGGACCGTTTCGCCGCCATCCTCTGTAACCCGCCGTTCCATCAGCAGCATGCGATCACCGATCATATTGCCTGGCAGATGTTTAACGATGCCCGCCGCAGCCTGAAGTACGGTGGCGAGCTGTACGTTGTCGGCAACCGCCACCTTGATTATTTCCGCAAGCTGAAGCGCGCGTTCGGTAACTGCACGACGATCGCCACCAATAATAAATTTGTGGTGTTGAAAGCGACAAAGGTGCGCAAGCAGCGCTAAGCCTTATCGGCTTCCCCGGCTTGCGGCTGACGCCTTAGCCGGGCTACCGGTCGGGTCTTCTTTCCCTAAATTGATAGCGCCAGCCTGGTGCCCTGAGCGATTGCCCGCCGGGCGTCCAGCTCCAGCGCCACATCGCAGCCGCCAATCAAATGCGCCGGTTTACCCGCCGTCCGAAGCGGATCGGCCAGCTCGCGGCGGGGATCCTGACCGGCGCAGATAATCACATGATCGACGTTAAGCACCTGAGATTCGCCGCCGATCGTCACATGTAAGCCGGCATCATCGATCCGTTGATAGCTGACGCCGGGGATCATTTTGACGCCGCGGGCCAGCAGGGTAGCACGATGGATCCAGCCGGTGGTTTTCCCCAGCCCGTCGCCGGGCTTGCTGGTTTTGCGCTGCAGCATCACGATCTGGCGCGGGCTTTTAGCCAGCTGCATCCCTTCCGGGCGTAATCCGCCCGCGCTCTGCAGGCTGGTATCGATCCCCCATTCTGCACAGAACTCGCCGATATTCTGGCTGGTGGCGATGCCAGACTGGCTAAGGTACATGGCGGTATCGAAGCCGATCCCGCCGCAGCCGATAATCGCCACCTTCTCGCCGACCGGCGCTTTATCGCGCAGGACATTGAGATAGCTCAGCACCTTGGGATGATCGATCCCCACGATATCCGGCATCCGCGGGGCGATCCCGGTAGCGAGGATAACCTCATCAAATGCCAGCAGATCGTCCGCTGTCACCAGAGTTTCAAGCCGCAGCGCGACGCCGGTAAGATCCAGCATTCGACGGTAATAGCGCAGGGTTTCATAGAACTCCTCTTTGCCGGGGATCTGTTTGGCGATATTAAACTGGCCGCCAATCTCGCGGTGACCATCAAACAGGGTAACCTGATGTCCGCGCGAGGCGGCGTTAACGGCAAAGGCCAGCCCGGCAGGGCCGGCGCCGACCACAGCCAGCCGCTTCGGCGTCGCCACGGGCACTATAGGCATCAGGGTTTCATGGCAGGCGCGCGGGTTGACCAGACACGAGGTGACTTTGCCGGCGAAGATCCGATCGAGGCAGGCCTGGTTGCAGCCAATACAGGTATTGATCTCCTCCGCTCGTCCGCTCTGCGCTTTAGAGAGAAATTCGCTATCGGCGAGAAAAGGGCGAGCCATCGAGACCATGTCAGCGTCTCCGCGGGTCAGGATCGCTTCCGCCACGTCGGGATCGTTAATCCGGTTGGTGGTGACCAGCGGGATCGACACCGCGCCCTTCAGCTTGCGGGTGACCCAGCTAAACGCGCCGCGCGGTACCGGGGTGGCGATGGTGGGAATGCGTGCCTCGTGCCAGCCAATACCGGTATTGATAATCGTGGCCCCCGCGGCCTCAATCGCTTTCGCCAGCGCGGTGACCTCCGCCAGGGTGCTGCCGCCGCTGACCAGGTCGAGCATCGACAGGCGGTAGACAATAATAAAATCGCTGCCCGCGCGCTCCCGCACGGCTCTGACCACCTCGACGGCAAAACGCATACGTCGGGCGTAGTCGCCACCCCACTGGTCGTCGCGCAGGTTGGTGCGCGCCGCAAGGAATTCGTTAATCAGGTAGCCTTCCGAACCCATCACTTCGACGCCGTCGTACCCGGCTTCCCGCGCCAGCTGGGCGCAGCGGGCAAAATCATCGATCAGCTGCAGGATCTCTTCGTGGCTCAGCGCGTGAGGCATAAAGGGGTTGATCGGCGCCTGCAGCGCGGAAGGGGCCACCAGCTTCGGCTGGTAGCTGTAGCGCCCGGTATGCAGGATCTGCAGGGCGATTTTGCCGCCCTCCTCGTGTACCGCATCGGTGATATGGCGATGATGAGAGAGATGGCTGGCGTTGTTAAGCACCGCGCCGCCCGTCATGGTGACGCCGGAAGGGGCGGGGGCAATTCCGCCAGTGACGATCAGCGCCACCCCGTGGCGGGCGCGCTCGGCGTAAAAAGCCGCCAGCCGCTGCGCGCCGTCCGGCAGCTCCTCCAGGCCAGTATGCATCGAGCCCATCAACACGCGGTTTTTGAGCGTTGTGAACCCCAGGTCAAGCGGGGCGAAAAGCGACGGGTAGCGGCTCATAATCTCTTCCAGTGTAAAATTATTGTTATGTGGTCGGATGAGTTACTAATTTAGCCGTCGCGGGCGAAAAGGGAAAAGGGGAGTGCGGCGATTGTGATGGGATTCAAAGAACGGTGAAGAGTTCCTCCTCCCTCGGTGGGGAGGAGAAGAAGAGGGGCTATGGCGTTACGCGTTGGCGATGCGCCAGACCCGGCGCCTGCCACATTGAGGTTGTCAACCCGCTATCCACCAGACCGAGCTGCTCGGCGTACACCGACTGCCATTTGGCCATCATCTCCTGATACAGCTCGCGGTGCGCCGGATTGGGCGTAAATTCCCGATGCCAGTTCACCAGCTTCTCGCCGGTCGCCGCCATATCGCTGTATAGCCCGGCGCCAGCACCGGCGGCGATCGCACAGCCCAGCGCCGTCGCCTCGCGGACCTCCGGCACCCGTACCGGCAGGCCGGTAACATCGCTGAGGATCTGGCTCCACAGCGCGCCTTTTGAGCCTCCGCCCGCAAAGACCAGGCCGTCAAACTTCACGCCGGAAAACTGCGAAATTTGCGCCAGGTTACAGGCGGAAACAATCGCCGCGTTCTCTTCCAGCGCGCGGAAAAGGGTGGCTTTATTGCATTTTTCCGGGTCGATGGAGAGGTTAATAAACGACGGCGCGGCGTGGTACCACTGCTTAAAGTGCATGGCGTCAGAGAAGATCGGCATCACCCCGTGAGAACCCGCCGGCACGCGGCTGGCCATCTCTTCCAGCAGGCTGTAGGCGTCGACGCCGAGGCGTTCGGCAATCAGCTTCTCTTCCGCGCAGAAGGCATCGCGGAACCAGCGCATGGTCAGGCCGGTGAAGAAGCTGATGGACTCCGCCTGCGCCATACCGGGAATGACGTGCGGGTTAACGCGAATATTCATCTCCGGATCGGTGCGCACTTCCGGCAGGTTCACCACCTGCTGCCAGAAGGTGCCGCCGAGCACCGCGGTCTGCCCGGCGCGCACCACGCCTAGCCCGAGGCAGCCGAGCTGGACGTCACCGCCACCCATCACCACCGGCGTGCCGGCGCGCAGCCCGCTTTGCGCCGCCGCCGCGTCGGTTACTGCCCCCAGCACGCTGCCGGTCTCTTTTACCGGCGAAAGAATGTCGGCCCGCAGTCCGGCCATATCCAGCAGCGCCGGCCGCCAGTCGCGGCTGAACAGATCGAGCATGCCGGTGGTCCCGGCGTTAGAGGGGTCGACCGCCAGCTCGCCGGAAAGCTTCGCCGCCAGCCAGTCGCTGATCATGGTGATGGTCGCCGCGCTGCGGTAAATATCCGGGCGATGATGGGCCAGCCACAGCAGGCGCGGCATGGCGCTTAGCGCCAGGGTCTGCCCCGACACGCCGTACACTTCCGATTCAAAATGGTTGTCGTGGATCTCTTTGAGCTCCGCCACCTCCCGGCTGGCGCGGGCGTCAACGTTGGCGCAGGCCCAGATGGCCTCGCCGTTGCGGTCGTAAAGCACGATGCCTTCACGCATCGAGCAGCAGGCGACGGACTGAATATCCCCCGCAGAGAGATGGGCGGCGGCCAGCGCCTGGCGGATACACTGGCAGGCCAGCTGCCAGTTGGTGCCAAGGTCGAACTCCATCGAGCCGGGGACATTGTCCACGCTCAGGTGTTTCCATTCGGCCTGGCCGACCGCAATCTGGCGGCCGTTGAGATCGAAAATTACCGCCCTAATGCTGCCGGTCCCGGCATCTAACGCTAACAGGTAACTCATGACATGCGCCTCGCTCGTGTTGCGCGGCGCAGAGCCGTTATGAGGCCAGCGTGAGCACCGCGCGTGCTGTTGTCTCTTCCGTTACCAGGCCATTAATCCGCTTGCCGATAAGGGCCGCGTAAATCGCCTGCGCTTTTTCTGTGCCCCCGGCGACGCCAACGATGGTCGGCAGCTGCGCCAGCTCATCAAGGGTGACCCCGAGCAGTTCCCGATGGATCTCCAGCCCTTCAACCGGTTTACCGTCGGCCTGCAGGAAATAACCTAAAATGTCGCCCACCGCGCCTTTGCGGGCGTACATCAGCTGCTCGCCCTCGCTGATATAGCCGGAGCGCAGGATGGTGGCGTCGCGGCGCTGATCGATGGCGCCGATGCCCACCACCGCCGCATCCGCCGCCGTGGCGGCGAGGATCACGTCGCGAACGCTCGATTCCCGGCGCAGGATCTCCGCCACATCGGCCGATGATACCCTCAGCGGCGCGGGGATCATGCTGACGCTACAGGCGGCGTCAAGCTGGCCAATACCGGTCATATACGGGCCCACGCCGCCGGAAAGCGTCACCAGCCGAATCTGCTGGGAGCCGATAAACCCGCTCAGGTGCTGCAGGCAGCTCATGGTCGCTTCGCCAAAGCCCACCGCCAGCAGTTGTCCCGGCTCCAGCACGCCCATTAACGATTGCGCCGCGCCAATCCCCAGGCGGGTGTTCATCGGGGGCGTATTCAGCGCCGGCAGCACGCGGGCGATTTTCAGGCCAAAGCGCTGCTGAAGTTCGGTTTCCAGCGCCAGGCAGCCTTCATAGCGCGAATTAATCTGGACGCGGATCACCCCCGACTGGCGGCCCTTCTCCAGCAGGCGGGAGATCTTTAACCGCGGCAGTCCTAAACGCTCGCCGATGTCGTTCTGCGTCAGGCCGTCGTGGTAGTAACACCACGCCACCCGAGCCACCAGCTCCTCCTCGGCTAACGCCAGCCCGGCGTAGCGGCTCTCTTCCGTAATGCGTTTTTCGCTCATAAAGTGAACTCTTATAAAAATTTAGATCATATGTTCGTTATTGCGCGGTCGGAAAATGTGAGCCGACTGGCAAAACCGATCTTTCATTGTTCGCTGGTTTTATTCAAACGATCTAAAGCATAAAACTGTGATCGTTGCACGGTTGTAAATATAGTTCACCGTCTACGCTTTTGAACATTATTAATTTAAAAAATCTTTTGTTCAAAACGAGGCGCGATGATGAAGCCACTGCTTAAAGCTCGCCAAATCTGCAAACAGTTCTCCGGCGTCACCGTGCTGAAGCAGATTGATTTCACGCTGCTTTCCGGCCAGGTACACGCGCTGATGGGCGGCAACGGCGCCGGGAAATCGACGCTGATGAAGATTATCGCCGGCGTGGAAACGCCCGACAGCGGTGAGCTAATCCTCGGCGAACGCGCGTTTGCGCGCCTCACTCCCGCCCAGGCCCATCAGCAGGGTGTGTATCTGGTGCCGCAGGAACCGATGTTATTCCCCAATCTGACGGTGCGGGAAAATATTCTTTTTCGTCTGCCGAAGCGGGCCGATAACGAGACCCGCCTGTGGGAAAAGCTTCAGCAGCTTAACTGCCAGCTTAACCTTGAGGCGGCGGCCAGCACTCTGGAAGTCGCCGATCAACAAATGGTGGAGATCCTGCGCGGGTTGATGCGCGACGCGCAGATCTTGATCCTCGATGAGCCCACGGCCTCATTAACCCCGGGGGAAACCGAACGTCTGTTCCGTCAGATCCGCTCTTTACAGGCGCTCGGCGTCGGGATCGTGTTTATCTCGCACAAACTGCCGGAGATCCGCCAGGTCGCCAGCCACGTCTCGGTAATGCGCGATGGCGCGGTGGTGCTGAGCGGAGAGACAGCGCAGTACGGCGACAATCAGCTGATCGGCGCGATGACGCCCGTCAGCCGCGATCGCGCGCTGAGCGACACGCAAAAGCTGTGGCTGGCGTTGCCGGGTAATCGCCGCACTCAGGCGCAGGATTTCCCGGTGCTGCGGGTGGAGGATCTCACCGGGGAGGGATTTATCGATCTCAGCCTCGAGATCCGCGCCGGAGAGATCGTCGGCCTCGCCGGGCTGGTCGGCTCCGGGCGCACCGAATTCGCCGAAACGCTCTACGGTCTCAGGCCAGCGCGCGCCGGGCGGGTGTGGCTGGAGAACCGCGATATCAGCCTCGACAATACACGCGCCAGGCTGGCCAGCGGACTGGTCTATTTGCCGGAGGATCGGCAGGTTTCCGGGCTGTTTCTCGATGCGCCGGTGCGCTGGAACACGGTGATGTTTAACCAGCCATCGCTGTGGCAGCAGAACAGGCGCGAAGCGGCGGTGGTTGAGCGCTATCACCGGGCGTTGGGGATCAAAATGGCCGATGGCGATCGCCCGGTGCGTACGCTCTCCGGCGGCAATCAGCAGAAAGTGCTGCTGGCGCGCTGCCTGGAAGCTAACCCGCTGCTGCTGATCGTTGATGAGCCAACGCGCGGCGTCGACGTTTCCGCCCGCGCTGATATCTATCAGCTGCTGAAAAGCGTCGCCGCGCAAAACGTGGCGGTGCTGATGATCTCCAGCGATCTCGACGAGTTCGTCGGCCTGGCCGACCGGGTACTGGTGATGCATCAGGGCAGGCAGAGCGGCGAGCTGGCGCAGCAAGCGGTCAGCGTTGACCGGATGATGACCCTGGCCTTCGGAGGGCAGGCATGAAAACGTTACTGAAAAATCGCGAACTGAGCGCCTTTCTCGCCATCGTGGTGCTGTTTGCCGGGCTGGTGGCGCTCAACCCGGCCTATTTCAGCTTACAGACCTTGGGCATGATCTTCGCCAGTTCGCAGATCCTCTGCCTGCTGGCGCTGGGGGCAACCCTGGTGATGCTGACCCGCAATATTGACGTTTCGGTGGGGTCCACCGTCGGCCTGAGCGCTATCGCGGTGGGGGTGGCGCTGAATAGCGGCTATGGCCTGATGACCGCTATCGCCTTCGCGCTGGCGATCGGCGCGCTGGCCGGCGCCTTTAACGGTCTTCTGGTGGTGGGGCTGCGGATACCGGCGATTGTCGCCACCCTCGGCACTCTCGGGCTTTATCGCGGAGTGATGCTGCTGTGGACCGGCGGCAAGTGGATTGAAGGCTTGCCGAACAGCCTGAAGGCGCTGTCGGAACCGGCGTTCATCGGCATTTCGCCGCTGGGCTGGCTGGTGCTGGCGCTGCTGCTGGCGGGCGGCTGGATACTGTCGCGCACCGCCTTTGGTCGCGATTTTTACGCCGTTGGCGATAACCTCGCCGCGGCCCGCCAGCTCGGGGTGGCGGTGAACCGCACGCGGATGCTGGCATTCACCCTTAACGGTATGCTGGCGGCCTGTGCCGGGATTGTGTTCGCCGCGCAGATTGGCTTTGTGCCCAATCAGACCGGCAGCGGCCTGGAGATGAAGGCCATCGCCGCCTGCGTGCTCGGCGGGATCTCGCTGCTTGGCGGTACCGGCACGCTGCTCGGCGCTTTTCTCGGCGCCTTCTTCCTCACCCAAATCGATACCGTGCTGGTGCTGTTCCGTCTCCCGGCGTGGTGGAACGACTTCATCGCCGGCCTGGTCCTGCTCGGCGTACTGGTGCTCGACGGGCGTCTGCGTCAGGCGCTGGCCCGCCATCAGCGGGCGCTGAAGTACAGCCGCTTTCAGCCCGGCAACAAAGGGGGCAAGCGCGTGGCCCCGTTTCCCCAACGCAAAAACAAAGAGGTGGCGTAAATGAAGCTCAACTGGGAAAGCGCGCTGCTGGCGTTACTTGTGCTGGAGATCCTGCTGTTTGGCGCCCTGAATCCGCGCATGCTGGATCTCAATATGCTGCTGTTCAGCACCAGCGATTTTATCTGCATTGGCATCGTGGCGCTGCCGCTGACGCTGGTGATCATCAGCGGCGGGATTGATATTTCGCTCGGTTCCACTATCGGCCTGTGCGCCATCGCGCTGGGGGTGATGATGCAGGCGGGCTGGCCAATGAGCCTCGCGATCCCCCTGACGCTGCTGCTCGGCCTGTTGTGCGGGCTGCTGAACGCGGCGCTGATTCACTACACCGGCATTAGCCCGCTGGTGATTACCCTTGGCACCTTGTACCTCTACGGCGGCGGCGCGCTGCTGCTGTCGGGCATGGCCGGGGCGACCGGCTACGAAGGCATCGGCGGATTCCCGGATAGCTTTACCGCCTTCGCCAATTTGACCCTGTTCGGCCTGCCGATACCGCTGGTGCTGTTCGCCGTTATCACTTTTTTCTTCTGGCTGCTGGCCCACCGCGGGCGCTTTGGGCGGCACCTTTTTCTGCTTGGCCAGAACCCGCGCGCCGCGCGCTACGCCGCGCTTTCCGTTAACGGGATGCCCTACGCGCTGTATGGCCTGGTGGGCGTGGCGTCGGCAGTGGCGGCGCTGGTGATGGTCTCCTATTTCGGCTCGGCGCGCTCGGACTTAGGCCGCGACCTGCTGATGCCCGCGCTGACCGCCGCGGTACTCGGCGGGGCCAATATCTACGGTGGTTCCGGCTCGATCATCGGCACGGCGCTGGCCGCGCTGCTGGTGGGCTATTTACAACAAGGTTTGCAAATGGTCGGCATCCCCAACCAGGTGTCGAGCGCGCTGTCAGGGGCGCTGTTGGTTGTGGTGGTGATGGGGCGTTCGCTGAGTCTGCACCGTGAATGGGTGCGGATGAGCTGGCGGCGTCTTTTCTCGCGTAAAACAATCGGAGCATAAAAATGAAAACAAAACTGATCGTGCTGGCAATGGCGCTGGGTATGGCATCGGCCCAGGCGGCTGACCGCATCGCCTTTATTCCTAAGCTGGTCGGCGTCGGTTTCTTTACCAGCGGCGGCAACGGCGCGAAAGAGGCGGGCAAAGCGCTCGGCGTGGACGTCACCTACGACGGCCCGACCGAACCAAGCGTTTCCGGCCAGGTACAGCTGATCAACAACTTCGTCAACCAGGGCTACAACGCGATTATCGTCTCCGCCGTATCGCCGGACGGCCTGTGCCCGGCGCTGAAGCGGGCGATGCAGCGCGGGGTCAAGGTCCTGACCTGGGACTCCGATACCAAACCGGAGTGCCGCAGCATCTATATCAATCAGGGGACGCCGCAGCAGCTCGGCGGTCTGCTGGTGGAGATGGCGGAAAAGCAGGTGACGAAGCCTACCGCCAAAGTGGCGTTTTTCTACTCCAGCCCGACGGTGACCGACCAGAACCAGTGGGTAAAAGAGGCGAAGGCCAAAATCGAAAAAGCGCATCCGCAGTGGGAAGTGGTGACCACCCAGTTTGGCTATAACGACGCCACTAAATCGCTGCAAACCGCCGAGGGGATCTTAAAAGCGTACCCGGATCTCGACGCCATTATCGCTCCGGATGCCAACGCGCTACCGGCGGCCGCCCAGGCGGCAGAGAACCTCAAGCGCCAGGGCGTGGCGATTGTCGGCTTTAGTACCCCGAACGTGATGCGCCCCTACGTGGAGCGCGGCACGGTAAAAGCCTTCGGTCTGTGGGACGTGGTGCAGCAGGGTAAGATCGCGGTTAACGTCGCCGATCGTCTGCTGAAAAAGGGCGATCTGAACGTCGGCGACAGCGTCGATGTGAAAGATCTTGGCGCCCTGAAAGTCGAGCCCAACAGCGTGCAGGGCTACCAGTATGAAGCGAAAGGCAACGGCATCGTGCTGCTGCCGGAGCGGGTGGTGTTCACCAAAGAGAATATCAATAACTACGATTTCTGATGGAGGATGAGATGGCTGATTTAGACGATATCAAAGAGGGAAAAAACTTCGGCTTAGACCGTCCGCAGCAGAACACGCTCTACACGCTGAAGGGCTGCGGTTCGCTGGAGTGGGGGATGCAGTCGCGGCTGGCGCGTATCTTCAACCCGCAGAGCAACCGTACGGTGATGCTGGCGTTCGACCACGGCTATTTTCAGGGGCCGACTACCGGGCTGGAGCGGATCGATCTCTCTATCGCGCCGCTGTTTGAGGAGACCGACGTGCTGATGTGTACCCGCGGCGTGCTGCGTAGTCAGGTGCCGGCGGCGACCAACAAACCGGTGGTGCTGCGCGCTTCCGGCGGCAACTCGATCCTCAGCGAACTTTCCAACGAGTGCGTGGCGGTGGCGATGGAGGACGCGCTGCGCCTGAACGTCTGCGCGGTGGCGGCGCAGGTCTATATCGGCAGCGAACATGAGCATCAGTCGATCAACAACATCATCAAGCTGGTGGACGCTGGCAACCGCTACGGTATGCCGGTGCTGGCGGTAACTGGGGTGGGCAAAGAGATGACCCGCGACGCCCGCTACTTTTCGCTGGCCAGCCGCATTGCCGCTGAAATGGGGGCGCAGTTCGTGAAAACCTACTTTGTTGAGGAAGGCTTTGAGAAAGTCACCGCCAGCTGCCCGGTGCCGATCGTCATCGCCGGGGGCAAAAAGCTGCCGGAGCAGGAGGCGCTGGAGATGTGCTGGCGGGCGATCGACCAGGGGGCTTCCGGCGTGGATATGGGGCGGAATATCTTCCAGTCCAGCGCGCCGCGCGCGATGCTCAAGGCGGTGAAAAAAGTGGTGCATGAGAACTTAAGCGCCCGTGAGGCTTATCAGTTCTGGCAGGAGGAAAAACAGGGAGAGCTGCAATGAACGTAACGCTGGTGGAAATCAATATCAAACCGGAACGGGTCGACGAGTTTCTTGAGGTGTTCCGCGCCAACCACGAAGGGGCGCTGCAGGAGCCGGGCAATCTTCGCTTTGATGTCCTGCAGGACCCGGAGGTGAAGACGCGCTTTTTTATCTATGAAGCCTATAAAGATGATGAAGCGGTGCTGGCGCACAAGAAAACCCCGCACTATCTGGCCTGCGTGGCGAAGCTGGAGGAGCTAATGTCGCAGCCGCGGAAGAGGCGCAGCTTTATCGGCCTGCTGCCGGAGGCGTAAGACGAGTCCTCACCCACGGGAAGAGGGGAAAAAGAGGAGCCATCTGTTAAATAGGGGGTTGGACAGTTCCCTCTCCCTGTGGGAGAGGGTGAGGGCAATATCCTATGGCTTACGGAAAAACTCGTTATACAGCATGTACAGATGCGCCGCGCTCCAGGAGAAGTTCGGCGCGCCCTGCTGAGCGCCGGTGAGCGGATTGTAGTTCTCCTGAATCGGGCCATCGGAGGTTAGACCCCGGGCGTGCCTGAAGAAGGCGTCCGCCAGCTGCAGCGCCTCTTCGCGGTGGCCGTAGCGCTCCATCCCTTTCAGACCGAACCAGAACTGGTCCACCCACACGCGGCCGCGCCAGTAAATATCCGCGCCAAACGCCGGATTCGTTAATGCGGCGGTACCCAGCGGTACGAAAGTGTTGAACTCTTTGGCGTCCAGCATCACCGAAATGACGTCATCGGCATGCGCCTGAGTGGCCGCGCCGTTGAACAGCGGCGACCAGCCCTCCGGCCCTTTGCCGCGCTCGACGATCGGCCTACCGGCACAGCCGTTTGCCAGCGGCTGCGCTTCAATGCGAATGTCATAATAGAATTTGCTCTGCGGGTCGAACATGCAGGTGTTGATATAGTCGGCGAGCTTTTGCGCCAGCGCCCGGTAGCGTTTTGCCTCCTCCGGCTTGCCGAGAAGGGTCGCCATTTCCGCCAGATAGTGGTTGTCGCTGTACATGTAGCTGGCCTGATCGACCGACTCCTGCAACAGCGAATAGCCGAGCAGGCTGCCGTTCTTACCCCGGTTTTCAGCAAATTTCACCGCCCAGTCGCTACGCTTACCGCCGCCGGCGATGTACTTATCCAGCTGATCTTTATCGATAAAGCCGAAAACAGCCGCGTCATCGCGCCCCGACTCCCAGGAGGCGGCCACCTGCGCCGGGATCTCCAGACTGTCGTAATCGCCTTTCGCCGTCACCTGCTCGTAGGTTTTCAGGCCGGAAAGCGTCCATTCTTTATCGCCCTTTTTCACGGTAAACAGCATCGCGCCGTCGGCGGTGTTGTGCGCTTTATCGCGGGTCGCGCCGTACTCAGGCACGCCGTTGCCGTTGTGGTCGCGGTTGCGCAGCCACCAGCCATGGTAGGCCACCAGCTTCGGATACATCTCCGCCAGCCAGGCTTTATCTTTGGTGACGTTATAGACTTCCATCACCGACCAGGCCGCCAGGCTCGGTTTGGTATTTCGCTCGTTCCAGTTGCTGCCGTCGCCGCCGCGCTCCGGGCTCAGGTTCCAGGCGATCAGATCCGGAATGAACCCGGCATCCTGTGGACGCACTTTATCGTCGGCGGCAATTTGCCAGGAGAAGACGGCGCGGATGTTCTCTTTCGCGATCTCCGGGTTGAAGTGGGCCATAGCGTAGGCCTGCTTCCAGGTATCCCACGGCCAGGTCTGGTTGCCGGAGAACCAGCGCCCGGTTACCGATGGCGTGACGGTGTTGTGCTTAACGGCGCCGCCCGGCGCGCGCCAGTTGCCGTTAAGGGTTTCGATCGCTTTCACCGCCACCCGGGTTTGTTGCTCAGTGGCGTCAGGGTTAGTCAGCCCCTTTTGCAGATAGCCGTTCCAGCGCGCCTCGGAAGCGCGCAGATAGTGCGCCGGTCGCGCCAGAATATCGCGGATTTGCGCTTTCTCGAGACGAACCTGCTCGGCGTTCAGCAGGTGCGAGTAGGTGGTATAAAGCGTGGTCGAGCCGTTGATGTGCGCGCTGCTGGTAAATCGATGGCCGTCGATTTGGGTGACCGTCGGCAGGGAGCGATGGATCTGATACTGCGATTCGCCGGAGGTCATTAAATCCGATGCTGAGCGGACTTTGCCGAAGCTGACGGTCAGACCGTCGTGGGTCGCGCTCAGGCGGCGCTGATAGTCCGGGAAAGCCTGGTCGATGGTTTGCGTTGACTGCGGTTTCCCCTCTTTGGCGGAGAGCTTCTCCAGCAGCTCGCCGTCCCAGACCAGCTTAAGCGGACCGCTGCTGGTGATTTTAGTCTCCAGTAAAGAGGTGTGGGCGCTGGCAAAGCGCAGGGTCATCTCGACCCGTACGCCGGGCGCGGAGAGCGTTTGCGCCAGCGCCCCGGGCAGGCTCCAGGCCTGCAGGGTGAAGGCGACTTTTTTGCCGTTCTGGTACACCGTCAGGCGATCGAAATGGGTCGCCATAAAGTTGATGTACTCCTCGGTGAGCAGGGCGGGCCCCGGAAAGCTGCCCATGGTGGCCGGACCGTCCGGCAGCAGATGCCCATGCCATGCGCCCAAATCAAAAAACGGGTTGAAGCGCTGGTGATCATCGTAATCAAAATCCTGCATCGCCTGCGGCGCGCCGCTGCGGTTGATAACATTTTTAAAGTCATCCGCAGTGAGCGCGTGGGCGGAAAAGCTTAGCAGCAGGGCGCAGGCCAGCGGCGTCAGAGTGGTGATGATTTTCACGGTATTGATATCCCTTTTTACCAGTAGAAATATTGCATCAGGAAAACCTGATCGCTCGGGTCGCCGGAGGCGTTTTTCATGTAGAAGCGGCTGTCCGCAGCGGTGGCAAAACGTCCGCCTCCGTACTCGTACCAGACGCCGAACTGCATAAACGAGGTGGTTTCCTCGGCAGCGCGATCCGGGCGGTGTTTGGCGTAGCTATAGGCGGTGGAGAGATACACGCCCTTGAGCGCTTCATACATGGCGCTGGCCATAAAGCCGGTTTCCGTTCCCGGCACGTCTTTTCCCCTGGCGCGCCCGGTATGGTGCCAGGCGCGGGCGGCGAGGTTGGGAGTGAGAATACCGGTTAAAAACAGCTGTCCGGTACCATCGGTCACCTCCAGACCGTTCATCCAGGTGACCTCTTTGGCGATATCGTACTGGACGTAGCCGTTAACCATCGCTGGGTAGGTATATTTATCGTCGTAGCGGTCGTATTTGCCGAAGTGGAGCCACGCTTTGCTTTCATCGTGGTGCCCGGACGGCGTGGCGGTCACGCTATAGCGAAAATCTCCCGCCAGGTTCTGCACCTTGAGTGCGTACATAATGTCGCGGGTATTGGGGATCACGTAGCCGAGATCGGGCGTGAAATCGCCCCACCACTGCAGATCGTCGAGCGAGGAGTCCTGGCGCAGGCTGAGCATAATTTCGGTGCTGCTCTCGGTTTTATATCCCCCGTAGAGGCGGTTTATTCCGCCTTCAAATCCACCCCAGCCGTGGTCCGGTACCCAGGCATTACCCTGACGATCGGCCTGAACCGTCCAACCTTCGCCATAAATTAAGCCAAACCAGCTGCCGTGCTTTATTTCCAGCCCGCCTTCAATATAAGTGCCATCGCTATATTTATGTTTATCCTCGCCTTCTAAATCCATATATCCGCCGACCCCCAATTCACCGTAAAAACGGTATGAAGTGGCGCTCAATTCAGGCGTTTTCATGTCATCATGTTCCGCCGGGTGAGCAACATCGGCCGCTACGGCAGGTGTGCAGAAGGCCAGGGCGGCAAGCGCCCCGTAAATCGAATTATTATTTTTCATCGTGTTATTAAGAGGTATTGGGGTTTATTGTTTTCAGTAAAATGGCTTATGACGCATCAGAGGCTGGCGCCGCTTCAATTCTTTTTTCTTCCTGAGTTAATCCCTTCACGTATTGGCTGTATTTCCACCACGCAAATCCGAGAAAGATAACAATGCCGCCGACGTTATAAAAAATAATGGTCAAAATATTGCCGCCGGTCGGGAACGTTGAGGCGACGAAGCCGATGGCGAAAATAACAATCAGCATCGAGACCACCGTAATGCCGGTAGTGCGTGAACCCATTTTAAAATCGCGCGGCAGATGATCGAGCTTACGGCGCAGGTTGAGGTATGCCAGCATGATAAACAGCGGCGGCAGCATTGAGGCGGCGGCGGTCATGTTGATAATGGTGTTCATTAAATCCTGCACGGTACTGGAACCCATCATCGGGATAATCATCAGTGGAATCACAATCAGGAACTGAATCCACGCCGCGCGCGCCGGTACGCCGTTTTGATTGAGCTCGACGGTTTTTTTACCAAATATTCCGGCCGGGATTTCGGAGAAAAAGATTTTGACCGGCGTCGCGGTCCACATTAATAACGAACCAAACATGGCGGTAAAGGAGACCAGGCCGACAAAACGGTTGACCACGATTTCCGGCAGGCCAAACCAGACCGCCATACCGTGGAAGACCTGTACCGATCCGCCGGTATATTTCAGCTCTTTGCTGCTGATAAACACGTTAATCAGCACCGAGGAAATAGAGTACAGCACGCCAATTACGATCCCGGCGAGGATGATGACCTTAACGAAGGATTTCGATCCGCCTTTCACGTCATTGACGTACACCGCGACGGACTCAGCTCCGCCGGCAGCCATAAAGATCCAGGTGGTGATGCCGAGGAACGCCCAGTTGAAGTTCGGGATCATCGCATCCACGGTAATCGGATCCGCTGGCTGAATACCGCCCGCCAGCGCGCTGCCGGAAAGCAGAATGTAGGAAAGCGTCAGCAGCAGCATTAACGACGAGGTCACCGAGGTAATAGGACCCAGCATTTTTGCGCCGTTGGTGGACACCCAGGTCGACAGGGCGAACAGCGCCATGCTCAACATCGTGGTGGCGACGGGGGTCAGAATGTACTCGTAGCCGAGGAAGGCGTAGGAGGCATACGCGATGACCCTCGGCAGCAGTGAGGTAAAAAAGAACAGATTCACAAACCAGTAGGTATAGGCGGTAATAAAGGCCCAACGTCCGCCCAGCGAGCTTTTCACCCAGGCATAAACGCCCGCTTCAGAGTTTTTATTCAGCGAAACGAATTCCGCGATGATCAGACAGAAAGGAACGAAATAGAGCAGGGTGGCGAGGAAGAACATCGGAGCAGAGGCCAGTCCCAGCTCAATATTGTTATTGATCACGTTGTTAAAACTGAAGACGGCAGCGAAGGTCAGCGACAGCAGGCCGAACTTGCCGATGGTATTACGTTTGATATCAGACATAACACATCTCCACACATTGTCCTTCAGAGAATGGCCGAAGGGGATTGTGTTGTTTGTAGGGTAGAGGTAGTTAAGTATCGTGGTTAATTTTAGTAAAATATTTAGTAAATAAAAGCGGTAAAAATGAATTGCTTTAACTCGATCACGAAAATGGTCGGGTGACAGAGCTTGGCTTGTGGGTAAAAAAATCCCGCCAGGGATATCCCGCTGGCGGGAGCAACGGTGGCTTATTTCACCGTATTTGCCGCTGATTTCAGGGGTGTATGTTGGTTCTTGCGCTGTTTTTTCTCAAAGCGGGTTATCCACCACCATGCGAGCCCGGAGAAGACTGCGGTCATAAAGACGTTAATGAAGAAGGCATTCACCAGGTCGACTCCTGGCGGGAAAGCGGAGGCGGTCATGCTGACCAGGAAAATAACGATAAGCATCGACACCACGGCCATCCCAACCTTTCTTGAACCCATGCGGAAGTCGCGCGGCGTATCGTCATGTTTCCAGCGGAAAACAAAGTAGGCGGCCATGATAAACAGCGGCGGTAGCATCGCGGTACCCGCGGTCAGGTTAATCGCGGTGTTCATCATTTGCTGAACGCTGGCGGAGCCGAAACCGTTCACGATGAGCATCAAGAAGACGAAGAGAAATTGCCACCAGGCAGCGCGCACCGGCACGCCGTGGACGTTCAGTTCGGTAGTTTTTTTGCCATAGATGCCCGCAGGAATTTCCGAGAAGTGAATTTTTACCGGTGCGGCGGTCCACATCATCATGCTGCCGAAAATGGCGATAAACAGAATAATGCCGACGAAGCGGCCCATCAGCGCTTCCGAAATATGGAAATAAGCGCCGAGACCGGTGAAAATTTCCACCATACCGGCCGCATAGGTTAGATCTTCACGTGCCACAAAGACGTTGACCAGCAAAGATCCCAGCGCGTACATGCCGCCAATCAGGATCCCGGCGGTGATGATGACTTTAATAAACGATTTCTGCCCGCCTTTAGTGTCGTTCAGGTACGCGGCGACGGTTTCAGCCCCGCCAGCCGCCTGGAAAATCCAGCACATGATCCCCAGCGTCGCCCAGTTGATGGTAGGCGCCATGGCGTGCAGCGTAATCGGCTGCGCGGGAACATGGCCTGCGCCCAGCGCGGTAAAAGCGCCGACCACGTAAATCGCAAATAGCGCGAAAACGCCATACGCTACGCATTCGGAGATTTTTCCCAGCCAGGTCGCACCTTTGGTGGAAATATGGGTGGCCATGGCGAACAGGACGATAGAGATCAGCGAAGTGACCATCGGCGAGAAAGGAATGGCGTAACCCATAATGGCGTACGAAGCGTAGGCCACCACGTTCGGCAGCAGCGACAGGAAAAAGAACAGGTTCACAAACCAGTACAGGAACGAGCCGAGATAGGCCGCGCGGGTACCTAAAGGCTGCTTCAGCCAGGCGTACATACCTGATTCGGAATTTTTATTCGCTGAAACGAATTCGGCGATGATAAACACAAACGGAATAAAATAGACCACCGTGGCAAACAGAAAGATAGGGGCGGAACTGAGCCCTAACTCGATGTTGTTATTAACGATGTTTCGTACGTTAAATACGGCGGCAAACGCCATCGACAGTAAGGCGAATTTGCCTATTTTGGCACGAACTGATTCGGACATAGGTCCTCCGAAAAATGATCTGGCCCGCATTGAGGGCTGGGACCGGGAAGGCCAACGAATAAACCCGCTGGCCTCATCTTGCTTCACGCGGGCTTACTTATTCAGGAAGTAGCCGTCTTCGATAGTCACTCTGAGCACCACCTTTTTGACCGGCGAGTCGCAGATAAAGCGATAAGCTTCATGGGTATCGCAAATCACCATCTGACCTTCGTGAACCTGCACGGTTTCACCGATGCCTTTGAGATATTCACGGTCGGTTTCATCGCGATAGCAGGCCACGGTCTGCAGCTGCTCTTTGGCGGCAAACTCAATTTTTTGCTGACCCTGAAGGTAGTAATGCACCTCGAAATAGCGGCGGTTGCCAACGAACAGCGCATCCGTGGTGCTGTCGCTTGCCACGCGATAGGAGAGCGAATCGCCGATAGAGTGGGCAACTCCTGGTTGAATATTATCGATATTATTGATGGCCTCCACGCAGCGCTGCCATTTACGTCCGCTGTGATAGATTTGCTTAAACTGTTCTAAATTATCGAGAATTCTCATTTTTCAGCCTCGCTGTGTGAATCGGAGGAAAAGAAACCAGCGTCAAAGCTATGATTCGCCAGCGTCTGCGAGGAAGCGCTCCCGCCTTCCAGCGGCAGCAGCGTAAAGCCATAGTTGAACGGTTTGAGCCAGACGCGCCAGCTATCCAGCACCTCGCTCCCCCAGGAGTTAGACCCCAGACCGAGCACACGGGCGTCGATATTCAGGGTGATGTCATCGCTGCGGTGCAGTTCGTTACAGTGCTGCGCTGCGTGCAGATTCTCCGCCGTATAGTGCCAGGCGCTGATGTTAAGCGGATCGCGCGGGACCACCATCAGACCGCTGCCGTGACGGTCGGTAAACGCGGCCCAGCGTACGTGCTGCCGGTTGCCGTTGTTCTGCGGGAACGGATAGTTCACGAACATGTCGTCCACGGTGGTTCGCCAAAGGTCAATGATGTTGCTCTGCTGGCTGTCGGCGTAGTTTTCGCCGGGACCGCGACCGTAGTAATTCACCTGTTCAAACTGGCCGTTAATGCCCAGCATAAAACCGATGCACGGCACAATATGCGGATAGTCGCCGTAACGTTCACCCGCAAGCTCAACGTTAATATGGCCCTGCGGGGTAATCTGCCAGCGATAGGTGCAGCGCATGCCAAAATCGAAAACCGGCGGCGCGATGATGCTGCGGGCGGTGATAATCACCGTGTCACCGCGCTGCTCGGCGCTGAATTCGCGCAGATGCTCCTGCATAATTTGCAGATGATTGGGTTGCCACAGCCCCTCGTATTCCTGCTTGTGGTTATCAATCATCGGCTTGAAGAAGTTGATCTTCGGCTCGCGGGTCACCTGGTCGATGCCGTTCACCTGCCATTCGCTCAGTTTGCCGCTGACTTTCGAGAACACTACGCGGAAGTTGTGCCCGGTGATGCTGTAGCTCAGACGTTCATCGGCAATGCGCAGCGAGGTGGCGCTGGTGTTAATCAGCGGTGTTTTTGCTGCGGTCTGCTCTTTAAGCTGGAACTGGTAGACGGCGATTAGGTGGTTGGCTTCGCTGTACGGCGTACGGGAATCTTTGGTCACCATGATGTTGACGAAGGTTTCGCGGTCGTCGAGCGCCGGCAGGTCGATTTTGATATCGCGACTGCTGTTTGGCGCAAGATCGCGCACCTTAAGCTGCTGGCTGGCAAGCGTAGTCCCCTCGGCGCGTACTTCCACGCGCAGGGTGTAGTCATCAAGGGTCGAGAACCAGAGCTTATTATCGACGCGCAGTTCGCCTTCGCGGATGTTTATCGCCTGCACTTTTACCGGGGCGATAACCTGCTTGTACTCTCTGAGCCCGGGTCCAGGCGTCTGATCGGAGAAAATCAGCCCGTCGAGGCAGAAGTTGTAGTTATTGGGATAGTCGCCGTAGTCGCCGCCGAATTTGTACCACACCGCGCCGCTGTCGTCGGTGGCCTGGATTCCGTGATCGCACCACTCCCACACATAGTGGCCCTGAATACTGTCATGTTGATAGAATACGTTCTGGTATTCGCTCAGCCCGCCGGGACCGTTGCCCATCGCATGGGCGTATTCGCAGATAATTCGCGGCTTGGCATGCGGATATTCCCCGAATTCGTTCATCAGCGGCACACGGGTATACATGGTGGAGATGATATCCACCACCTCCGCGTCACGATCCTCTTCGTAATGCACCAGCCGCGTATCATCGATCGCTTTCGCGGCGTGATACATCGCCCGAATGTTGCAGCCGTAGCCGGACTCGTTGCCCAGCGACCAGATGACGATCGACGGATGGTTTTTCTGCGCATGGACGTGGCGGACGATCCGCTCAACGTAAATATGCTCCCATTCTGGGTCATCGGTGATGGCGCTCAGGTTGCCGACGTTGGCGAAGCCGTGGGATTCGACATCGGTTTCCGCCATCACGAACAGGCCGTAAATGTCGCACATCTCATAGAAACGCGGGTCGTTGGGATAGTGGGCGGTACGTACCGAGTTGATATTGTGCTGCTTCATCAGCAGCAGATCTTTCTCAACGCGATCCATCCCCACGGCGCGGCCCTTCAGATGGTCGTTGTCGTGACGATTAACACCGTGCAGCATTACGTAGCGGTTATTGATGTAGAACAGGCCGTTGCGCACTTTGATATCGCGAAAGCCGACGCGCTGCGGAATGACTTCGATAATCTCTCCGACGTCGTTTTTCAGCGTCATCACCAGGTGATAGAGGTACGGGTTTTCCGCCGACCACTGCTGCGGCGCCCTCACGTCGATCGCAAAGTCGACGTTCAACTGCTCGCTGACGGTCAGGCGCTGCGTTGTGCCTTCATACAGCGCCTTTTCGCCGTCGAACAGCGCGTATTCCAGCGTCGCTGCGCCCGGCTGCGCATTGAGATTTTCCAGCACCAGCTGGCAGGAGAGCGTGGCGTCGATGTAGTCATCGTTAAAATCGGTGCGCAAAGTGAAGTCCTGGACGTGAAGCGGGTTTTTGCCCACCAGATACACGTCGCGGAAAATACCCGCCGACCACCACATATCCTGATCTTCAATATAGGTGGAGTCCGCCCACTGCATGACGCGAACGCAAAGCAGGTTGTCGCCGGTTTTTACCGCGCGGCTGATATCGAACTCTGCCGTCAGGCGGCTGCCTTTACTAAAACCGATGTACTGACCGTTAACGTAAACTTCAAAATAGGTCTCGACGCCATCAAATTTAATGATGGTCTGCTGGCCCTGCCAGCCGTCGCTGAGGGTAAAGATACGCTGATAGGCGCCGGTTGGGTTGTCGGTCGGAACGTAGGGCACGTCAATCGGGAAGGGGAAGCCTTCGTCGGTGTACTGTAGCTGGCCGTGGCCTTCCATCTGCCACATTCCCGGCACGGTGATCGGTCCCCAGTCGCTCATGTACTGCGAGGTGAACGCTTCCGGCACCCGCAGCGGGTTATTAAAGAAGCGGAAGTTCCACTGTCCGCTAAGGGACAGAAAGCGGCTGCTGATTTCACGGGCGAAGGTTCGCGCCTGGGCCTGCGAATCGTAAGAGAAGAAATAGGCGCGCGGAGGCAGCCGGTTTTCATGAGTGAGTTGAAGGTTTTCCCAGCGATTCATATCGCCTCCCTGAACGGACTAAACGGATAAGGTGTATTTTAGTAAAAGTTTTACTAAATAAAACCGGCGAGAGTGATTTACTTTAACTCGATCACAAAATGAGCGTTACCGGGCGCCTGCGGTTGGCGTTGGGAGAGGGATATTTCCGGAGGCGGCGCAGAGACGCTGAATTTCCCGGGGCGATGCTGCGCATCTGTCCGGGCTAACGTTTTGCAGATGGCGGTGCGCCCGTAGCCCGGGTAAGGCGCGTCAAGCGCCGCCCCCGGGAGCCAGGCGCAGAGGATTCAGCGCCAGAAACGAGATTAGCGGGTGGTGCCGCGCAGCTTCAGCACGCTGGGGACAAAGACGTTTAGCGGCAGCGCGCGGCCATCGCGGGCTTTCTCAACCAGCAGGTTGACGCCCTGGCTGCCCATCATTTCAGAATGAATGCGCACCGTAGAGAGCGGCGGAAAGGTAAAACGCGCGGTTGGGATATCGTTAACGCTAATGAGCGAGATATCTTCCGGGATAGAGAGACCGCGTTCATGTATGGCGCGCAGCACGCCGATGGCGATAGAGTCTGACGCGACGAACAGCGCGGTGGGGAAATCCGCTTTTGCCAGCATCGTTTTTGCCAGCTCATAGCCGGAGGAGCTGGAAAACCCTCCGCGCCAGATATCTTCTTCCGAAACCACCCCCTTCAGGCGGCCATACTCGACGAAGGCCACTTCGCGGATGTCGGCTTTACCCGGCTCATCCTGGCCACCAATAAAGCCGATGCGCCGTGCGCCCTGGGCGATAAAAAAGTCGATAACTTCTTTGGCGATGCGCACCAGATCGATATCGACGGCGTCATAGCTGCTGCCGGGTTCATGGAAATCAATAAAGCAGACGTTGTCGGTTAACGCCGTGGCGGCTTCGCGAATCGCCCGCGAAGGCTGGCCGACAATCAGAACGCCGGTCACTTTTTTCAGCTCGGGTAGCGCATTGTTAAAGTAGCAGTTGGTCAGCTCGATACCGAGCTTCTCACATTGCGTTTCGATGCCGTGGCGGATCGCCAGATAGTAGGGATCGTTGATTTCCAGATCCTGCTGATAGCTATAGATGGCCAGAATATGATGGTGGCCTACGGTATGAACCTGAGCCTTACGCGAGCTGGTACTTTTATATTCCAGCTTTTCCGCCACCTCAAGAATGCGATGTTTTGTCTCTTCTTTGACGTTCAGCGTGGGGTCGTCGTTTAAAACGCGAGAAACCGTCGCCAGTGAAACGCCTGCTTCGGTCGCGATATCTTTTAGTGTGGCCATTGTTTTCCTTATCTGACGTTGCCCCATCGACGCAAACCATTGTAAAGCAAGCGCGGGCTGCTGCATCTCTTTTCAGTAAATTTCCGCCGTATTATTCATCACTGTCACCGCGATCCTGCCGCGAAAAAGAGTGATGAATCTAACATTACTCGCACTATTATGCGGAAACCTCGACGGCATTTGTTATATTTTACTAAAATTTTACTTGAGGAGTGCAAGATGGAAACGGTGCTTTATGATGATTTTGCCAGACTTGAAATGCGTACGGGAAAAATTGTGGCAGTGCAACGGCATGCGAATGCCGACAAGCTCTATATTGCCCGGATTGATGTTGGCGATCGCACGTTGCAGACGGTAACCAGCCTTGTGCCGTACTACAGCGAAGAAGAGCTGCTGGGAAAAACGGTCGTGGTCCTGTGTAATCTGGCAAAAGCCAAAATGCGCGGTGAAACGTCGGAGTGCATGCTGCTCTGCGCCGAAACCGACGATGGCAGCGAAAGCGTCCTGCTCACGCCGGAAAGGCTGATGCCTGCCGGCGTGCGGGTGGTATAGCGTAATACCCTCTCCCACGGCGGGAGAGGGCAGGTTACTATGCCTCTTCTACCGAAACCCGTAGCGCCGCCAGGGCCAGGCGGGCCGCTTTTAGTACCTGTTCACACTGCTCCAGTGTCAGCGTCAGCGGCGGTTCTACGCGGATCGTCCTGGCGTTGTTCAGCGTTCCGGCCACCAGTACCCGCTGGCGGAACATCTCGCTGGCAAAGTCATAGCCGATTTCGTTATCGACAAACTCAATCGCCATTAGCATGCCTTTGCCGCGCACGTCATTCACCAGATCTGGATATTCGCGGGCCAGCTGACGGAAGCCGTCCAGCAGCATGTCACCTTTCTGCTCCGCCTGCGCGGGCAGGTTTTGCGTCAGCAGCACGTTGATGGTCGCCAGCGCCGCCGCGCAGGCCAGCGGGTTGCCGCCGAACGTGGTGGTATGCAGGAACGGATTGTCGAACAGCACCGAGAATACCTCTTCGGTGGCGACCGTTGCGCCAATCGGCATCACCCCGCCGCCCAGTGCTTTAGCAAGGCACAGAATGTCCGGCTGGACGTTTTCATGCTCGCAGGCAAACATCTTGCCGGTGCGCCCCATACCGGTTTGCACCTCATCGAGGATCAGCAGCGCGCCAAATTCGTCGCACAGCTTGCGCACCGCGGGCAGGTAGCCCGGCGGCGGCAGAATCACCCCGCCTTCACCCTGAATAGGCTCAAGGATCACCGCCGCGACGTCATCACCGGTCTTTTTGCACTCGCTCAGCAACGTACGCATGGCGTTAATATCGCCGAACGGTACGTGCCGGAATCCCGGCAGCAGCGGCATAAAAGGCTTACGGAAAGTCGATTTCGCGGTGGCGGAAAGCGCACCGAGCGATTTGCCGTGAAACGCGCCGCTGGTGGCGACGAAGGTAAATTTGCCGCGCGGAGACTGGTAAGCTTTCGCCAGCTTTAGCGCCGCTTCGACCGATTCGGTGCCGCTATTGCTAAAGAAGCTGTATTTCAGTTTGCCCGGCGTTAAGGCCGCCAGGGTTTTAGCCAGCATGGCCCGCAGCGGGTCCAGCAGTTCCTGACTATGAAGAGGTTGTTTAGCGAGTTGATTTTCGACGGCGGAAACGACAACTGGATTACGGTGCCCTACATTAAAAATCCCAAACCCACCCAGGCAGTCAATAAACTCCTGTCCCTGAGTGTCGACAAGCGTATTTAACCCTCCCGCTTGCCACTCTACGGCTCCGTAATCCCCGCCAGCAGTGACCGATTTTCGATACGCTAAAAACCCTGGGTTCACATGCTCTTTAAAGTATTCTCTGACCTCCTGATTAAGAGATTTCATCTCCTCATGATCGAGCGTTCGCTTCTCAATGAGATTCAGTGCGTGCGCGCTGCAGGCCAGAGCCGATGCGCTGGAAGGTAACCTGTTCAAAATGTGCTCCTGGGAGGGGCGTATCACATGATACTGAATTAAGTATTGCAGGGATTACGCCACTTCGGCGCGGGCCAGGAAAATCGGGATAAACGCAACGTGAAATTGCGATTGAGCAAAATTTAATCTCACGACGCTATTATTGGCATGTTTTACTCCTGAAGGCGTAAAACCCGGTGAGTAAGGGCTTCCGCCGCGCGCGCCGCGGCGGTGCAGGCTGCCCAGCGATGGGGCAGAGGATTAGTCGAGCTGGGAAATCTCCATTGCCGCGCGATCAATCACGCCGACGATCTGCTTTAGCTGAGCTTCGGTAATGGCCTGCTGGTTAACCCTTAAATCCAGTACCGCCTTAAAATTCTCCAGCGCGCGCTTCATCTGCGGATTTTTACGCAGTTCACAACCCACCATACGCGCCTGCAGCCTGGCCTGAATCTGCTCCAGCTGTTGCTGGTTTTCCGCGTGCAGCTGGCTGCCGTCGGCGGTAATGGCGATTTTTTTACGACCGTTTTCGTCAGCCACGCTAATTAAGCCCTGATCCTGGAGCAAGTCTAGCGTCGGATAGATGACGCCGGGGCTCGGGCTGTAGTTGCCCTGGGTCATGGTTTCAATCTCTTTGATAAGCTCGTAGCCGTGGCTGGCGTTACGGGTGAGGATGTCCAGAATCACCAGGCGTAGCTCGCCGTGGCCAAAGAAGCGCTGCCGACGTCCGCCGCCCCTGCGGCCATGCTCGCCGTGTTCGCCATGTTCATCGTGGCGTCCGCGTGGCCCACGTCCTTCTTCGTGATGATGTCTCATGTTTTGTTCCTGTGATTATTTGATATATCTAATTTATATCTAAAATTAATAAAGTAGCAACACAGTAGTGAGTATATTTTTTATTTAATTGATATTTAACGATTTAATTTTTGATTTTGGCTTTTTTGGCGTTTTTCTATGACTATATCAAAAAATGCTTGCATTCTTTTTTAATAGCAATCATTATCATTTGCAAGATTTTTAGATATATCTATTCCGTTCACGAAGGCGATGAAAGATGACAACGACCAGACACCCCAAATACCCGCAGCGCGTACGTAATGAACTGCGCTTCCGTGAGTTAACCGCATTGCGCGTCGAGCGTATCGGCAGCGCATTCCAGCGTGTCGTGCTGGGCGGAGAGGCGCTGGAAGGCTTTGTTTCCCAGGGGTTTGACGACCACACCAAGCTCTTTTTCCCGGCCGCGGGCGCTGCGTTCACGCCGCCGGAGGTGACGGATGAAGGTATTAACTGGGGCGATGGCGTGCGTCCGGCGACCCGCGACTATACGCCGCTGTACGACGCCGGGCGTCATGAGCTGGCGTACGACTTTTTTATTCACGATGGCGGCATTGCCAGCAGCTGGGCGCTGGCGGCGAAAACGGGCGATAAGCTGGTGATCGGCGGCCCGCGCGGTTCGCTGGTGGTGCCGGAAGATTACGCCTGGCAGCTGTACGTGACCGATGAGTCCGGAATGCCCGCGCTGCGCCGCCGTCTCCTCGGATTGCAGCAGCTTCCGACGCGCCCGCAGGTCACGGCGATCGTCACCATTAGCGATGAGTCTTATCAAGATTACCTGGCCGATCTTGATGGCTTTAATATCGAGTGGGTGGTGGGGCATAAACCAGCCGCCGTGGCCGAAAAATTGGCGCAGGTGGTGGTTCCGGCGGACGATTATTTTATCTGGCTGACCGGGGAAGGCGCGGCGGTGAAGTCGCTGCTGGCGCGCTTTGAAGGCGAAGAGATTGATCCGCAGCTGGTGCGTTCGCAGGCCTACTGGCACAACAAGTAAGAGCAGAGAAAACCCGGGTTGCGGCTGGCGCCTTACCCGGGCTACCGGCCCGCAGACGGGGGTGAACCCGTAGCCCGGGCAAGGCGCGTTAAGCGCCGCCCCCGGGAGCAGAGCGCAGAGTGGCCGATTTTCCCGGAGGCGATGCTGCGCATCTGTCCGGGCTACCGGCCCGCAGACGGAGGTGAACCCGTAGCCCGGGCAGGCGCTTTGCGCCGCCCGCGGGAGCAGAGCGCAGAGCGGCTGATTTTCCCGGAGGCGATGCTGCGCATCTGTCCGGGCGACCAGCCCGCAGACGAGGGTGAACCTGTAGCCCTGCTAAGCGCAGCGCGAGCAGGGGGATTATCTCTGCGTCAGCGCTTTAAACACCATCGCCACCGCATGGGCGCCGGGGTCCATATTGCCGCGCAGGCTATCGCTGTTGAGATACGACGCGCGCCCGGCGTTGGCTTTGCTGGCGTGAAGCGTACGATCCGCCCCCGCCTGGGCCGCTGCGAAAGCCGCCCGCAGATTATCCGGCTCGGCCTGCAGCGCCGCCAGCGCCGGCTGTAGGGCGTCAATCATGGTCCGATCGCCTTCATCGGCGCCGCCGTAAAACTTCATCTGCGCCAGCCCGGCGTTTAGCGCTTCGGCGACGCTTGCTCCCTGTTCCAGTTTCTGCCCGGCGGCGGTAAAGAAAATCGACATCAGCACGCCGCTGGAGCCGCCCATCACCACGGTCAGACGCTCGCCAATCAGCGCGAATAGCGTAGCGAGGTTAGCCAACGGCAGCTGGCGACGCTGTAGCAAGTCGGCGATGTCGCGCGCGCCGGCGGCGAAGGTGGAGCCGGTATCGCCGTCGCCGACTTTGGCATCCAGCGCGTTGAGGTCCGCTTCAAGATCGGACAGCGTGCCGGTCACCCGCTCAACGTAGTCCGCAACCACGCTATTCTCCGAGGGAGCAAACTCCACCCGCGAGCTGCGCAGCGAGGACGGCATCACGCTGATTTTGCGCGGCTGCACCGGCGTCTGCCAGCCGGCAGTTTCTACCGCGGAAAGCAGCGCCTTCTCAATACTCTCTTCCAGCACGATGGCGGTGAGGGAGAAACCTTTCATATCCAGCGCGGTCACCAGCGAAGCCGGGCCTATCAGCCAGTCGATACGCTGATGCAGCGGCGTATGCGCCAGCTCGCGGGTCAAAATCGCCATTTCGGCAACCGATACGCCGCCGAGATTATTGATCATCACCGCCAGACGACCGGTTTCCGGCAGGGCGGCGCTGAGCTTCTCCGTCATCAGCGTAACGATTTCCGCGCTGTTCTGGGTAGCGATGACCGATGCGCCCGGTTCACCGTGGATCCCCATGCCCAACTCGGCCTGGTCCGCATGATGGCGCGGGGCCGCTTCCGCATCCTGCGGCAGATGGCAGCTGGCAAGGGCCAGCCCGAGGCTGAAGGTATGTCCGGCGGCATACTGCGCTTCGCGCAGCACGGTCGCAAGATTGTGCCCGCGTTCGGCGAAGTAGCCAGCCACTTTATGCACCAGAATTGTCCCGGCGATGCCGCGCGGATGTTTATTATCCGGCAGCGAAATATCATCGCCAACGATCAGCATTTCAACGTTATAGCCCATGCGGCGCGCCTTCTCCGCGGCGAGACCGAAGTTCAGACGATCGCCAGTGTAGTTCTTGACGATCAGCAGACAGCCTGCGTCGCCAGTCACCGCCTGGATAGCGGTCAGCACCGCATCGACGCTCGGCGAGGCAAACAGATCGCCGCAGACGGCGGCGGTCAGCATGCCTTTACCGACAAAGCCCGCGTGGGCCGGCTCGTGGCCGGAACCGCCGCCGGAGATCACCGCCACGTTGTTTTTGTCGAGATCGCGACGCACCACCACGCGAATGGCGGGATCGCTCTCCAGCCACGCCAGGTTATTCCACGGGCTGGCGATAATGGTTCCTTCAATCACGTCGTTGACGAGGTTGGCGCGCTGATTAAAAAAGAATTGAGACATAACGGATCCTGAAAGTTAAGCGAGTTCCCGGAGGAGGCAGCCTCCGGGGCGGAAAGATGGGGGCAGGTTAGCCGCGAATCACGCGTTTGCCGGGAATATCAAGGGTGACGGTCTCGCCATTTTGCAGCGTCGTCAGCACATTGCTCTGCTGGCAAAGCATTGCGATACCCGCCTGGCGGGCGATAATGGCGCCGTGAGCGTGCTCGCTGCTCTCCTGCAGACAGATCCCCTTAACCTGACGGGCGTCGAGCTGCACGACGGTAGAGGGAAAGATATCGTCGGCAACGAGGATTGAAGGCGCGCTAAACTGCGGCAGCGCTTCGCTGCTCTCGTTAAGGTGACGCAGCGTGCGGTGCAAAATATCTTCAATATCAATATAGCGGGCGCGAAGGTAGGCATCGTCGAGATGGCGATATTGTTGGCTTAAATCGCTCAGCACCTGATGCCACGCCCACTCCGCGCTGCACTGCTCGTCGCGCACGATCTCGCACGCTGCTGTATATAAATCAGGATCATCGAGCAGAGTATGATGCCCGGAGAAGATCGCCGCGATGTCGGCGGAATATTTCTCCTCCGCCAGGGCCGTCAGCGCGCTAAGATCGTCCAGCGTCCGATCAATAGCCCCTTTCAGGCGCAGCTGCTGCTGACCGATGGCGGCGATCTTTTCCCGCGTAACGCTGTTCTGAGGCCGAGGGTAGAGTACGACCTGGCCCTGAACGCGAGCGGCACGGGTGGGCTGCAAAGCGGGCGTTGCCTCCGTTTGCTCGCCGAAGTTCTCCGCCGCCAGCGCCTGGAATGCCGCCAGCGCGGCGTCGGCGTCCGGGCCGCGGGCCAGCAACCTTAAGGTATCGTTCCGGCGCACCTGAAGCAGGGCGATTTGGTTGAGGCTATCCGGCGTGACGCACTTTCCCTCTTTCTCCAGCACCAGGTCGGCGTTGAATCCCGCCAGCGCGGCGACCATCTTTGACGCCGGGCGAACGTGCAGGCCGTTAGGGTTTTGAATCACTACGGAAACCGAGCGCGCGTCGCGGTCATCGGCCAGCGCGGCGGTCAGCGAAGGGGGCTGCGGTTGCGATGGTAACCCGAGCTGTACGCGCTTTGCCTCCAGCGCATTCATGGCGTCCTCGATCACCTTGTCGATGTCGGCTCCGGCTGCGGCGCTCACCGTCGCCGCCAGCGTCCCTTCAACCAGCGGCGCCGCGCACAGCCTGACCTTCGCCGCAATCACCGGATCGAGCAGATCCAGCGCGGTTTCGGCGCTCAGCAGGGCGCTGCCGATATCCATCATCACCAGCACATGATCGGCGTCGGCGACGGATTCAATGGCTTCCATTACCTTAATCGGATCGGTGCCGATCGGGCTGGCGGGATCGTCAATGCCGGCGGCGATCGCCAGCTTGCAGCCATCGTTCATTAACATCTGCCGGGCCAGTTCTCCGACACCTTCGCCCAGACGGGCGCTATGAGAAACAATAACCAGGTTTACCATCGCGTTTTCCTTACTCTTTAGCTGCAGCAGCCAGCATCTGAACCATAAACATCACCGAGGTTGCGCCCGGATCCTGATGCCCGATGCTGCGTTCGCCCAGATAGCTGGCCCGCCCTTTACGGGCCTGCATGGCGATGGTGGCGTGGACGGCGGTTTGCGCCTGTTCGCAGGCAGCATCAAGGGCGCTTTGTATCGACAGGTGCTGTTCGCTGGAGTGGCGCAGCGATTCCACCACCGGCAGCCAGACGTCGCACATGGTTTTATCCCCCGGTTCGGCTTTGCCGCGATTCACCACCCCTTCCGCGCCTTCGCGGAAGGTCTGATAAAGCTCTTCCAGGGTCAGGCTCTGATGGGCCTGGGTCACCTGGGCGGCGCGAATAAAGAAGGTGCCGAACAGCGGGCCGCTGGCCCCGCCGACGTTGGAGAGCAGCGTCATACCGGTATTTTTAAGAATGAAACCAATGTCTTTATCGGCAATCGACGGCAGCTTTTCCACCACCTTGCTGAAACCACGATGCATATTCAGGCCGTGGTCGGCATCACCGATTTCCCGGTCCAGACCGGTCAAAAAATCGCTCTCTTTTGTGAAGATATCGCCGCAGCGATAGAGCCAGTCTACGATTTGCGTTCTGCTTAATGACATGTCGTGCTCCTTATTTTCCCCAGTTCAGCGCCGGGGTGTGAACCGGGGCGTCCCATAATGCCAGCGTCTCGTCATCGGCTTTTAACAGAGTGATGGAAAAACCCACCATATCCAGAGAGGTACAGTAGCTGCCGATAAGATTGCGTTCGATAACGATGCCGGTTTCCTCGCAGCGCTGCGTCAGACGGTTATAGACACCGTAGAGTTCGGACAGCGGCGTGGCGCCGAGATTGTTGACCAGCGCGATAACCCGATCGCCTTTTTGCAGCGCCTGCTTGGTTTGCGATACCTCCTGCCACGCGCCTTTCACGTTGTCCCAGTGGCGCAGCGTGCGGCTATAGGCGCCGTTTTCCAGCAGGGTATCGAACATTTCGTCAACGGTGCGATCGAGGGAGGTGAATCGGCGGCGGTCGATGCCCGGTTCGCCGTGAATGCCGACGCCGAACTCCATCTCATCGTCCTGCAGTTCGAATGAGGGCTGCCCGGCGGCCGGCACGGTGCAGGCGTCGAGCGCGATGCCGATAGAGTGGCCGTGGTTGTTGAGCTTGCGCCCCAGTTCGGCGCAGGATTCCAGCGAGTCGCCGCGTTCGGCGGCCGCGCCCACCAGTTTTTCAATCAGCACGGTATTGGCCACTCCGCGCCGTCCGGCGGTGTAGAGGCTATCTTTCACCGCCACGTCGTCATCGACCACCACGGTGGTGACCTTAACGCCGCTTTCGTGCAGCAGCTCGGTGGCGGTTTCGAAGTTAAGAATATCGCCGGTGTAGTTTTTGATAATCAGCAGCACGCCTTCGCCGCCGTCGATAGTCATGGCGCACTCAAACATTTTATCCGGCGTCGGGGAGGTGAATATTTCCCCCGGGCAGGCCCCGGAGAGCATGCCATGGCCGATATAGCCGCAGTGCATCGGCTCATGACCGCTGCCGCCGCCGGAGAGCAGCGCCACTTTCCCGGCCACCGGCGCATCGGCGCGGGTAACGTAGAGCGGGTCCTGGTGCAGCCTCAGTTCAGGGTGCGCTTTTGCCAGACCAGCCAGTTGTTCGCTCAGGACATCTTCGACACGGTTAATCAGTTTCTTCATTGTTTATTCTCCGTCGGAGTTTCGATGCGGCCTCTCTGCTGATGGAGGCGGTCATCGTGTAGGGGTACCGCCTGACGATGTGCGATATCGGGCGATGTAATGATTCTGGCTGAGTTAGCGGGGAAAAAAACTGCGATAAAAGGAGTTTCATTACGAAACGTAATTATTCATTTTTGTTCCGAAATGAAACGCTTTTGCGCCGGGAAATGAAAAAATGCGAGCTAAAGCGGCTATTTCATCTCGCTTCACCTGCCTGCAAGACCTGCGTAAAGAAATAATTTTGCCCTTTCTTGCCGCCCATGACGGTGAAAAACGCCGACGCTCGCCCGCTTAGTGGCCTTCTTTTGCGTCGAAGGGGCGGATCGAGATCGCAATCCCACCGTTTCATGTGAATTCATGTTCCAATATGGAACAATAAAATTTATGTGCTGTTTCAAATCGGGACAAAAAGGGGAAAGATTTTTTTGCCCGCGGCTCGCCCTACAGTGATGGCATCGCTCAGGTAGCGCTTTCGTTCCCGCCTTTAATACATGGCCGGACGGGGAAATACCGGGGCCCATCATGGCAAAACATGCACTTATTTGAGGGTGAACGGAATGCTAAAAGTTATTCAATCTCCAGCCAAATATCTCCAGGGACCAGATGCATCCACGCTGTTTGGGCAATACGCCAAAAACCTGGCGGACAGCTTTTTCGTGATTGCCGATGACTTCGTAATGAAGCTGGCGGGAGAAAAAGTGCTGGAAGGTTTACACAGCCACAACATCAGCTGCCATGCGGAGCGCTTCAACGGCGAGTGTAGCCACGTTGAGATCAATCGCCTGATCGCCATTCTGAAGCAGCACGGCTGCCGCGGCGTGGTGGGTATCGGCGGCGGCAAGACGCTCGATACGGCGAAAGCCATTGGCTACTACCAGAAGCTACCGGTGGTGGTGATCCCGACGATCGCCTCCACCGATGCGCCAACCAGCGCGCTGTCGGTTATCTACACCGAAGCCGGTGAGTTTGAAGAGTATCTGATTTACCCGAAAAACCCGGATATGGTGGTGATGGATACGGCGATTATCGCCAAAGCCCCGGTGCGCCTGCTGGTGGCCGGGATGGGCGATGCGCTTTCAACCTGGTTTGAAGCCAAGGCCTGCTACGACGCCAGAGCCACCAGCATGGCGGGCGGCCAGTCGACGGCGGCGGCGTTGAGCCTGGCGCGCCTGTGCTATGATACGTTGCTGGCGGAAGGCGAAAAAGCCCGCCTCGCCGCCCAGGCCGGGGTGGTGACCGATGCGCTGGAACGCATCGTTGAAGCGAATACCTACCTCAGCGGTATCGGCTTTGAAAGTAGCGGTCTGGCCGCCGCGCACGCCATTCACAACGGTTTCACCATCCTCGAAGAGTGTCACCATCTGTACCATGGCGAGAAAGTGGCCTTTGGTACCCTGGCGCAGCTGGTGCTGCAAAATAGCCCGATGGAAGAGATCGAAACGGTGCTGAACTTCTGCCATACCGTCGGCCTGCCGGTCACGCTGGCGCAAATGGGCGTTAAAGAGGGCATCGATGAGAAAATTCAGGCAGTTGCTAAAGCGACCTGTGCGGAAGGGGAAACCATTCATAACATGCCGTTCCCGGTCAGCGTGCAGAGCGTACATGCGGCGATTCTGACCGCCGATCTGCTTGGACAGCAGTGGCTGGCGCGTTAATTTATCGTGGTCCTGTCCCGCTTCGTTAATGAGAAGGGGCGTTTTATCCCCCTCTGGCGGTCGCCGCCGGAGGGGTTGTCGTTTATGTAACAGCGGAAATGGATATGACTGCGCAGACTCAGAGCTTTCCCCTGGTGATAACCCAGTCGTGGCATCGCTGCAGTAAGTTTATGCAGCGGGAAACCTGGCAAACGCCGCATCAGGCGCAGGGGCTGACCTTCGAATCGATTTGCCGGCGCAAGACCGCGCTATTGACGATTGGCCAGGCGGCGCTGGAAGATGCCTGGGAGTTTATGGATAACCGCCCCTGCGCGCTGTTTATCCTTGATGAGTCCGCCTGTATTCTCAGCCGTTGCGGCGATCCGCAGACCCTCGACCAACTGGCGGCGCTGGGATTTCGTGACGGCAGCTACTGCGCGGAAAGCATTATCGGCAGCTGCGCGCTCTCTCTGGCCTCCATGCTCGGGCAGCCGGTCAAAACGACGGGCGAGCAGCATTTTAAACATGCGCTGCACGGATGGTCGTTTAGCTCCACGCCGGTGTTTGATAACCACGGGCGCCTGTTCGGTTCCATTTCCCTGTGCTGCCTGGCCGAAGAGCAGGCTTCGCCGGATCTCTCCCTGACACTGGCTATCGCGCGGGAAGTCGGTAACTCACTGCTCACCGACAGCCTGTTGTCAGAGTCGAATCGCCATCTTAACCAGATGTACGGTCTACTGGAGAGTATGGATGACGGGGTGATGGCGTGGAATGAGCAGGGAGTTTTGCAATTTCTTAACGTGCAGGCCGCGAGACTGCTGCATCTTGATGCCCAGGCCAGCCAGGGGAAAAACATCAATGAGCTGGTGACGCTGCCGGCCTTGCTGCGCCGGGCTATTAAGCACGCGCGTGGGCTGAATCATGTGGAAGTCACCTTTGAGAGCCAGCATCAGTTTGTCGACGCCGTAATTACGCTCAAGCCAATCGTCGAAGAGCAGGGCAACAGCTTTATTCTGCTGCTGCATCCGGTCGAGCAGATGCGCCAACTGATGACCAGCCAGCTTGGCAAAGTGAGCCATACCTTTGAACAGATGTCGGCGGACGACCCGGAAACCCGGCGGCTGATTCACTTTGGTCGCCAGGCGGCGCGTGGCGCTTTCCCGGTGCTGCTGTGCGGTGAAGAGGGGGTGGGCAAAGAGCTGCTCAGCCAGGCGATTCACAATGAGAGCGAGCGGGGCGGCGGGCCGTATATCGCGGTCAACTGCCAGCTGTATGCCGACAGTGTCCTGGGCCAGGATTTTATGGGCAGCGCGCCGACGGACGATGAAAACGGTCGCCTTAGCCGTCTTGAGCTGGCCAACGGCGGGACGCTGTTTCTTGAAAAAATCGAATATCTGGCGCCGGAGCTGCAGTCCGCGCTGCTGCAGGTAATCAAGCAGGGGGTATTAACCCGTCTGGACGCCCGTCGCTTGATCCCGGTGGACGTCAAAGTGATCGCCACCACTACCGTCGATCTTGCCAATCTGGTGGAGCAAAACCGCTTTAGCCGCCAGCTTTACTACGCGCTGCACTCTTTTGAAATCGTTATTCCCCCGCTGCGAGCGCGGCGCAACAGTATTCCCTCGCTGGTGCACAATCGCCTTAAGAGCCTGGAAAAGCGCTTCTCCTCGCGGCTGAAGGTAGATGATGATGCGCTGGCGCAACTGGTGGCCTACTCCTGGCCGGGCAATGATTTTGAGCTGAAAAGTGTTATCGAGAATATCGCCATTAGCAGCGATAACGGCCATATCCGCCTGAGTAATTTGCCGGAATATCTGTTTGCCGAGCGGCCCGGGGTCGACGCGGGTTCTTCGCTGCTGCCCACCAGCCTGACCTTCAGCGCCATTGAGAAAGAGGCGATTATCCATGCCGCCCGGGTGACCAGCGGTCGGGTGCAGGAGATGGCGCAGCTGTTGAATATCGGCCGCACCACGCTGTGGCGCAAAATGAAGCACTACGATATCGACGCCGGTCAGTTTAAGCGCGGACGTATGGAGTAGTTTCCTGTGGGGAGTGATACGGAATAGTCGAGCAGAAAAGCAGCACGCAAGCGTTTAGCTGCGGTCTGAATCAAAGAAAGGCAACGATCTCTTTGATATCCCGGCAAAGATGGGTCCATAGTGTAAGCATGTTCATTACGTGGTTAATTTTAAGGATAAGAGCATGCCAACAGCAATCGATAAAGCCCTGGATTTTATTGGTGGTATGAACACCTCGTTGTCGGTGCCAAATACTATGGATGAAAGTACCGCTAAGGGAATTTTGAAGTATTTGCATGAACTAGGCGTACCGGCGAACCCTGCCGAGGTCACGGCCCGGGGTGAAAAGGAGGGATGGGATGTCGGGTTCACGGAAAAAGTCGCCGGATGGGCGGACAAAATTGCCTCTGGTAAGCGGATCGTCATTAAAAACCCGGAATACTTCACCGTCTATATGCGCGAACAGCTGCAGGCGCTGGTGTAACCTGACCTCATTTTAAGCTGTGGCGCCCCGATGGGGCCGCATAATGCAAAAAGGGCTGACGATTTCTCGTCAGCCCTTGCTGTATCTGGTGGCCCCTGCTGGACTTGAACCAGCGACCAAGCGATTATGAGTCGCCTGCTCTAACCACTGAGCTAAGGGGCCGTGGCGAAGGATTATAAAGTAACTGTTCCCCGCAATCCAGCCTAAAACGCACGCCTGCTGTTTTTATAAACAACGCATTTTCAATCCTTTATAATGACCTTTTAGGTATTGAGCTGGGGAAAACATGATTAACGATATTTTGGCGCCGGACCTGAGGGTCGTTTTTTGCGGTATCAATCCGGGGAAGTCTTCCGCCCATACCGGTTTTCATTTTGCCCATCCGGGAAATCGCTTCTGGAAGGTGATTCACCAGGCCGGCTTTACCGACCGTCTGCTGAAGCCCGAGGAGGAACTTCAGCTGCTGGATACTCGCTGCGGGATCACCATGCTCGTCGAGCGCCCAACGGTGCAGGCCAGCGAGGTCGAGCTGCTGGAGCTCCGAGACGGTGGCCGGGAGCTGGTCAGGAAAATGGAAGAGTATCAGCCGCGTGCGCTGGCGATCCTCGGTAAACAGGCCTTTGAGAAAGCGTTTCAGGCGCGTGGCGTAAAATGGGGCAAGCAGCAGGTGACCATTGGCGCGACGGAAGTGTGGGTGCTGCCGAATCCCAGCGGCCTCAACCGGGCGACGCTGGATAAGCTGGTGGAGGCCTACCGGGAACTCGACGAGGCGCTGGCCACGCGAGGGCTATAATGAGCTGCGGACGACTCCGGGGGGTTGGTCGTCGCGTAGCCGCGCTGGCTAAAGTCCGTGGCTTTAGCCAGCTTTTACATTATCGCTAACATTCCCTTTTTCTATCATTAATAATATTGAGTCAAAAGCGAAGTCGAGAAAGGATTTTCGGTCTTTCTCAAGGTGACGTAAAAAATAGGATTCTCTATGCGAGGATTTTTCCACGAGTCCGGTCAGGCAGAGCCAGAACAGCATTGTGACGTCCGCGGCGGAAGCATTCAGCCCGATCTCTTTTTTTTCGGCGGCGCCGGTGATTTGCGCGGCGATAATATGGTTTATCTGTTCACCAATCATAGAGATACTCTTCAACGCTTTATTGTTTTTAGTGATTTTTTCATAATTCGCGATTTGCCCTGTGATAGCGGGAAAATAGGCAATGCTCGTTTCGTGGAGAGCGATCAGCGCATGGCATAGCTCGCGATAAAACTCGCGGAATGAATTTTGCCGACTGGCTATTTTTATCACCTCCTGATAGAAACGCTCCATTCCCTCCAGGATAAGATGATCCAGAATGTCTTTTTTATTTTCAAAATAGGTATAAAGCGTTGTTTTGCTAAAACCCGCTTCATGGGCGATCTCATCCATGGTGGTACTTTCTATTCCGCGGTTGAGAAATAAGGTATTAGACGTGGTTAAAATAACCTTTCTATTAAAATCAACCAACTGAATTTTACGCTTGCTATTCATTTAATTTCCCTATGATTTATCTTCCGTTTTATGCTCTCCGGGCCATCCATAAACCCATGGTACAAACGTAAAACGATGAGTCCAGTTGTTTATATGCCGATAAAGAAGTAATTAAGAATATAGCCTGAATGTATTTTTAGGGGTTTTCGAATGGGGTTTTAATATTTCTTAAATAAATATGTTTTGTTCAGACATAAAAAAAGCCAGTCATATGACTGGCTTTTTGCGGCACGCGGCGAAATTAATCGTCGAGGAAGCTACGCAGCACTTCAGAGCGGCTTGGATGGCGCAGTTTACGCAGCGCCTTCGCTTCGATCTGACGAATACGTTCGCGGGTAACGTCGAACTGTTTACCCACTTCTTCCAGCGTGTGATCGGTATTCATGTCGATACCGAAGCGCATACGCAGGACTTTCGCTTCACGGGCGGTCAGGCCAGCCAGAACGTCATGGGTGGCGGCGCGCAGGCTCTCGGTGGTGGCAGAGTCCAGCGGCAGCTCGAGGGTGTTATCCTCGATGAAATCTCCCAGATGCGAATCTTCATCGTCGCCAATTGGCGTTTCCATGGAGATCGGCTCTTTGGCGATTTTCAGCACCTTACGAATTTTATCTTCCGGCATCAGCATACGCTCGGCCAGCTCTTCCGGCGTCGGCTCGCGGCCCATCTCCTGCAGCATCTGGCGGGAAATACGGTTGAGTTTGTTGATCGTCTCAATCATATGCACCGGAATACGGATGGTGCGCGCCTGGTCTGCGATAGAACGGGTGATCGCCTGACGGATCCACCAGGTTGCGTAGGTGGAGAACTTGTAGCCGCGGCGGTATTCAAACTTATCAACCGCTTTCATCAGACCGATGTTGCCTTCCTGGATCAGGTCGAGGAACTGCAGACCGCGGTTGGTGTATTTCTTGGCGATCGAGATAACCAAACGCAGGTTCGCTTCAACCATCTCTTTCTTCGCACGGCGCGCTTTCGCTTCACCGATAGACATACGACGGTTGATATCTTTTACCTGCTCAATGGTCAGGCCGGTCTCTTGCTCAATCTGCTGCAGTTTCATCAGGCCGCGCTGAACGTCTTCTTTCACGTCAAGCAGCTTCTCTGACCACGGCTTGTTCATGGCGATGGCCGCATTGAACCAGGTTTCGCTGGTTTCGTTGCCGGTGAACAGAGTGATGAAGTTTTTCTTCGGCATTTTGCACTGTTCAACGCACAGCTTCATGATGATACGTTCTTGAGTACGAACGCGATCCATCATGACACGCATGCTGTTAACCAGATAATCGAACTGCTTTGGCACCAGACGGAACTGTTTGAACACTTCAGACAGCTTGAGGATCTCTTCCTGCGCTGCGGCGTGGCTACGACCTTTCGCTTTGATGGTGTCGCGGGTCAGTTCGTACTGCGTACGCAGCTCGGCGAATTTCTCGCGCGCCAGCTCAGGGTCGATGCTGTTGTCGTCATCGCTGCTGTCGTCGTCTTCTTCTTCATCTTCGTCTTCGTCGTCATCCATCTCTTCCTGAGAGAGTTCAGAACCGACGTGAGTGGCGGTTGGCGCCAGATCTTCTTCAGCGTTCGGGTCGACAAAGCCGGTGATCAGATCGGACAGGCGTGCTTCTTCCGCTTCAACGCGATCGTACTGCTCCAGCAGATAGGTGATCGCTTCCGGGTATTCCGCAACTGAGCACTGGACCTGGTTAATCCCGTCTTCGATGCGTTTAGCTATGTCAATTTCGCCTTCGCGCGTCAGCAGTTCGACGGTACCCATTTCACGCATGTACATGCGCACCGGGTCGGTTGTGCGTCCGATTTCAGACTCAACGCTGGAGAGAACCTGCGCGGCAGCTTCTTCCGCATCTTCGTCGGTATTGTTGTTCGTTTCAGCAAGCAAGAGATCATCGGCATCCGGCGCTTCTTCCATCACCTGAATGCCCATGTCGTTGATCATTTGGATGATGTCTTCGATCTGGTCGGAGTCGACGATATCTTCCGGCAGATGGTCATTGACCTCGGCATAGGTCAGATAGCCTTGCTCCTTACCACGTTGGACAAGAAGCTTCAGCTGTGACTGCGGGTTTTGCTCCATAAGACGGTATCCACACTTAATTCGTTTGATTGGTGTAAGCAGGCGAACTGCCAACATTTAAAGCGAGGGCGTACTTATATTATTGCCGCTGCGCCTCGAGCGGCTGTCGGGGTCTTCCCGAACGATATTCGGCACTTAAGCCGTTAAATACTTCATCCTTCAAGTTGTCTCTGCGTTAGCTACGTTCCCTCATCCTGCCCATGGGCTTATGTTGCCTTCCTGGGGGACGTTCTCTTGCTGCCTTGATACAACTTGAATGATTTAATCTTTCGTTTATTTTTTGGCCAGTTCCTGGCTGATAGTCCAGAGTTCCCGGCGTTCTTCACTGCTTAAACCGTGAGTGCGGTCGCGAGCTATCAACTCTTCTTGCCGCAGTTCCAGCAGTGAATCAAACATATGGTTGAGCGAGTCGGTGAAGGTTTTTTCAGCAATATCCTTATCTGCTATATCGTCCCACATCGACAGTTTTTCAAGGGTTGCGGCTTCATTTGTGCCGCGATATTGCTCTAAAAGCAGTCCGGTAGTCAGGCCCGGCTGTGCCAGGCAGGTGTTAACCAGTTCGCTGAACAAACCAAGTCCAGGCATTTTACGCGGGTCCAGCCCTTCGAGAGGCGGTACCAGCGGGGCCAGGTCCGGGTTTTGTACCAGTAACCCTATCAGTATACGCATGGTCGTGCGTTTTAGCTGCGGAGCGGGGCGCTGGATGCCATTTTCAGACTGTTTTGGCATTAAACGTTCAAGCTGCGCATCATCTAAAATCCCCAGCTTATTGCCTAACTCCTGGCGCAGGTAAATGCGCAGCGTTTCACCCGGCACCTGCGTTATCAGCGGCAAGGCTAACGTACTCAGCTGCGCGCGGCCGTCCGGGGTGCTCAAATCCACCTGCGGTAACAGGCTGTTGAACAAAAACGTGGAGAGCAGCTGAGCCTGCTCCATCCGCGCTTCAAATGCGTCTTTCCCCTCTTTGCGCACCAGCGTATCCGGATCTTCGCCATCCGGCAGAAACATAAAGCGTAGCTGACGCCCGTCGGTCATATACGGCAGCGCCGTTTCCAGCGCGCGCCAGGCGGCATCGCGGCCAGCCCGGTCGCCGTCGTAGCAGCAAACCACCTGATTGGTGACCCGGAACAACAGCTGAATATGGTCAGCTGTCGTCGACGTTCCTAACGACGCAACGGCATAGTTGATGCCGAATTGCGCCAGCGCCACCACGTCCATATAACCTTCGACCACCAGCAGGCGGGACGGTTCAGCATTGTCCTGCTGCGCTTCATAAAGACCGTACAACTGGCGGCCTTTATGGAAAATATCGGTCTCCGGGGAGTTCAGGTACTTCGGCAGGGCGTCACCCAGCACGCGACCACCAAAACCAATCACCCGGCCTCGCTTATCGCGGATGGGAAACATCACCCGTTCGCGGAAGCGGTCGTAACTGCGCCCCTGATCGTTCGTGACCAGCATGCCTGCATCAATCAGCGACTGGCGATTTTCTTGATTACCGCCAAAACGTTTTAAGACGTTATCCCAGCCGGGAGGGGCGTATCCAATCGCAAAGCGCGTAATGATCTCACTGCTTAAGCCGCGTTTTTCCAGATACTGGCGCGCGGGGTCGGCGGCGGGTTGCATCAGAGACTGTTGATAAAACGTGTTCAGACCATCCATCAGCTGATAGAGATTTTGCCGCTGATGGCGCTCGATCTGGCTGGGTCCGCTACCTGCTTCATACGGCACGTCAAGATTATGCATGGCGGCCAGCTCTTCGACGGTTTCCACGAACTCGAGCTTGTCGTAGTTCATCAGGAAGTCGATAGCGTTGCCGTGCGCACCGCAGCCGAAGCAGTGGTAAAACTGTTTTTCACCGTTGACGGTGAAAGAGGGGGTTTTTTCGTTATGGAACGGACAGCACGCGTGATAATTCTTGCCCTGCTTTTTCAGCTTTACCCGGGCATCGATCAGATCGACGATGTCGGTGCGCGCCAGCAGGTCATTGATAAATACTCGTGGGATTCGTCCAGCCATATGCCCCGTTTTATACACTTGAGCCTTCAGCTTGCCTCTGCGTCGGCTGAGTTCGTTCACCCCTGCCACTTACTTGAGTAAGCGCCGGGACTCACTCCCTTGCTGCCTGAGAGCATCCTGAATGGTGTAGTGTATATGCTAATGCATAAACGAAAATAAGCCGCGCATTCCTTTCGGAAGCACGGCCTTACAACTACAACTCGGTCTGAATTGAGAGCCTGGCTCCCAACAGATTAGTACAGACGAGTGCGGCGTGCGTTTTCGCGAGCCAGTTTCTTCGCGTGACGTTTCACTGCAGAAGCTTTAGCGCGTTTACGTTCGGTAGTCGGTTTTTCATAGAACTCACGACGACGAACTTCCGCCAGAACACCTGCTTTTTCGCATGAACGTTTGAAGCGACGCAGCGCTACGTCGAACGGCTCGTTTTCACGTACTTTAATTACCGGCATGTAACTCTCACCTTTGATAAATTCGGTTTGCCGCTGGCATCAGCGCCAGCTTATTTCAAAATGGTGCGGAATTTTACTGCAATTGCTGCTGCTTTGTAAAGCACCGACGCGATTTTTGAAAGGGACTTTTATAAGGACAGGGAGTATACACGAAGTGAACGCCAGGGGTGAGGAAAGTTTTATGCCCGTCGTCTTTCAGCCCGCAGGGGCGTTGGCTTTTGAGTTACGAGTCTCATCCATGAGACTCGCCCTTACGGGCCGTCGTTCCACGACGTTCAAATCTGTTCCTGACAGATTTGTCGCTTACCCCAGTCACGTACTTTCCGTACGCTCCGGGGGATGTGCTGCGTCGCCGCCTTCCCGCGACCTGAAATTCTTAGGGTATACATCAATTCGCATTGGTCCTACACTGCGCGGTATTGAAACGAGGTAAAACTAGCCATGCGTGTACTGGGAATTGAAACATCCTGCGATGAAACCGGCATCGCCATTTATGACGACGAAAAAGGTCTGTTAGCCAACCAGCTGTATAGTCAGGTGAAATTGCACGCTGATTACGGCGGCGTGGTGCCTGAGCTGGCCTCGCGCGACCACGTGCGTAAAACTGTCCCCCTGATTCAGGCGGCGCTCAAAGAAGCGGGGCTGACGGCAAAAGAGATTGATGCCGTTGCGTATACGGCGGGCCCGGGCCTGGTTGGCGCGCTGCTGGTCGGCGCAACGGTTGGCCGATCGCTGGCGTTCGCCTGGAACGTGCCGGCGATCCCGGTACACCATATGGAAGGGCACCTGCTGGCGCCGATGCTGGAAGATAATCCGCCGCAGTATCCTTTTGTCGCGCTGCTGGTTTCCGGTGGCCATACCCAGCTGATCAGCGTCACCGGCATTGGCCAGTATGAACTGCTAGGCGAATCGATTGACGACGCGGCGGGCGAAGCCTTCGATAAGACAGCGAAACTGCTGGGGTTAGATTATCCCGGCGGCCCGATGCTGTCGAAGATGGCCTCCCTGGGCACCGAAGGGCGCTTTGTCTTCCCGCGCCCGATGACCGACCGCCCCGGGCTGGATTTCAGCTTTTCTGGCCTCAAGACTTTTGCCGCGAACACCATCCGCAGCAACGGCGATGACGACCAGACCCGCGCCGATATTGCCCGCGCGTTTGAAGACGCGGTCGTGGATACGCTGATGATTAAGTGTCGCCGCGCGCTGGAACAAACCGGCTTTAAACGGCTGGTGATGGCGGGGGGCGTCAGCGCTAATCGTACGCTGCGCGCGAAGCTGGCGGAAATGATGCAAAAGCGCGGTGGGGAAGTCTTCTATGCCCGTCCTGAATTTTGCACCGATAACGGCGCGATGATTGCCTATGCCGGGATGGTTCGTCTGCACTCCGGGGCGAAAGCGGAGCTCGGCGTCACCGTTCGTCCGCGCTGGCCGCTGGCTGAGCTCCCGGCGGCATAACGTCTGATGTTTCACAGGCCGACGTCCTGTCGGCCTGCCTTCCTGCTTATTCCATACTCTTACATAGCGAACAAATCGCCCCCTGGTGCTTGTGCGAATGCATCACGTCAGGACGTTCGTACTCTTCCCGGCAGCTCAGGCAGCTGTAAACGGTGATCGACGCGTTACCCTGCGCATCGTAGCGCGGCTCGGCAATACCATCATCGTACTGTTTAATGTAATAGCGCCCGCGGGTAGCGATCCCCATGACCGGCGTCATCACGAAAGCCACCACCAGCGCAATCAGCGGCGAGAACGGCGCCAGCGTTTCGCCCAACAGGCCGAAGAAGGCGCTAATCGACAGGCCTGCCGCGAGGGCAAAAGAGACCACGCCTACCGGGTTGACGTTGTAGATCATCCCGCGGCGATACTCCGGCTGCGCCGGGGCCAGCTTCAGTACCCCTTTGTTGAGGGTGATGTCGGTGGCGACCACCACCACCCAGGCGATGGCAAAGTTAGAATAGAAGCCGAGGATCCACGCCAGAGCGCTAAACATGTCGCCTTCCATCAGGGCAAGGGCAATCGTCAGGTTGACGATGACGAAAATAATCCGCCCCGGGTAGCGCTTGGTGGTGCGTGTCCAGGCGCTGGTCCACGCCAGCGAGCCGGAATAGGCGTTGGTGACGTTAATTTTAATCTGCGAGATAACCACCAGCACCACCGCGAGGGTGAGCGCCAGCCAACCGGGGACCAGGTTATCGAAGACGCTGACGAACTGTTGCACCGGTTCGGTGTTGTGCACCGCAGGGAAGCGGGTCAGCAGATAGAAGCCGAGGAAAGCGCCGATAATTTGTTTAATCGCGCCTAACACGACCCAGCCCGGACCGGCGGAGAACACCGCCAGCCACCAACTTTTGCTGTTTTCCGCGGTTTTTGGCGGCATAAAGCGCAGATAGTCGATCTGCTCGCCAATCTGCATGATCAGCGACAGGCACACCCCCGCGCCGAGCATAATGGCGGTTAAATCTACCGTTGCAGCGTTGTTTTTACCGGCGAAGTTCATAAATCCATCCACCAGATCCGGGTCTTTGGCGATAAGCCAGGCCACCGGAACCACCATCAGGACCAGCCACAGCGGCGTCGTCCAGACCTGAAGGCGAGTCAGCGCCTTCATGCCGTAGACCACCAGTGGCAATACCATCAGCGTAGCGATGAGGTAGCCCATCCACAGCGGGATCCCCAGGCCTACCAGCAGCCCCTGCGCCATGATCGAGCCTTCAAGTGCGAAGAAGATAAAGGTAAATCCGGCGAAGATAATGCTGGTGATCACCGAGCCAAAGTAGCCGAAACCGGCGCTGCGGGTGATCAGGTCAAGGTCGATGTTATAGCGCGCGGCGGTAATCGCCAGCGGGATACCGGTAAGAAAAATAACCAGCGCCGCCAGCAGGATCGCGTAAATTGCATTGGTGGTGCCCCACGCCATGCCGATGCTGGCGCCAATAGAAAAGTCAGCCAGATAGGCGATGCCGCCTAAGGCGGTCACCGCCACAACCCCCGGTCCCCAGCGGCGAAAGCTCAGCGGAGCATAGCGAAGGGTATAATCTTCCAGCGTTTCTTTGGCGCCGGAGGCACTGGTTTGCGCAGGTAAATCAGTTTTTATATCCAGTGATGACATAGTCATTCCTTAATGGTTAGGCATGACTGGAATTAGCAAACCTTATGCCACATCGCAGGGCAGGCGCTATCAGGGCTTCATGAAGGGTATGGCTAAAGAGAGGGCAGGGCGTGCACCATCCCGACACCTCTGCGCCGGGATGGTGCAGGGGTTACTTGCCGAGCATGCCTTTGTCTTCGATAAAGGCGATGATATTTTGCAGGCCGTCACCGCTTTTCAGGTTGGTGAAGCTCCACGGGCGTTCGCCGCGCATGCGCAGGGTATCGCGCTCCATCACTTCCAGAGACGCGCCCACGTACGGTGCAAGATCGGTTTTGTTGATCACCAGGAAGTCGGATTTGGTGATCCCTGGTCCGCCTTTGCGCGGGATCTTTTCCCCTTCCGCCACGTCGATCACGTAGATGGTAAGATCCGCCAGCTCCGGGCTGAAGGTGGCGCTCAGGTTATCGCCGCCGCTTTCCACAAAGATGAGATCGAGATTGCCGAATTTCTCGCTCAGCGCTTCCACCGCGGCAAGGTTCATCGACGCATCTTCCCGAATAGCGGTATGCGGGCAGCCGCCGGTTTCGACGCCGACAATTCGTTCAGGCTCCAGGGCACCGGCTTCGGTGAGAATGCGCTGATCTTCTTTGGTATAGATGTCGTTGGTGACCACCGCCAACTGCCAGGTGTCGCGCATGGCTTTACAGAGGGCTTCCAGCAGCGCGGTTTTTCCGGAGCCGACCGGGCCGCCGACGCCGACGCGCAACGGTTGCTTAATCATGTTCATACCTTCTCCTAAGAACGGAATAATCGGGAATACTGGGTTTCGTGCCGGGCGGAAGCGATAGCCGCAAGCGGCGTCGCCGAACCGAGGGCGTCGTCCGGGGCGGCAAGGGCGCTGTCCATGTCCGCCGCGTAGCGGTCGCACAGGCGCAGAATCAACTGCTGGGCCGCCTGCTGGCCAAATGGCACCAGCTTGACGCCCGCCATCACCGCGCTTTCAATCCAGCTATAGCCAAGGCTCAGGGCCAGGTCAGGAATAGCGATTTGCCAGCGTACGCCGAGCCACGCCATGCCGGTTAGCTGACTTTGCTGGCACAGCTTGCGCCACTCGGGCGGGCAGTCCGGCTGCCAGTCGGCCAGCAGCCGGGTGAAGGCCGCGCCGCGGTTGCGCTCTTCATCGCGCAGCTCGCGAGTTTCCCGGCAGGCGAGAAGATAAGCGGTCCAGCGCCGGGCGCAGGCCAGATCGCCCGCTTCGCAGGCCCGGTAGAGGCGGGCAAACAGCGGCAGGTCGACGGTAAAAAAGCTCTGCTCCATCTGCCGCAGCTGCCAGTGCTCAAAGGCGGCGGTATCTGCTACCCAGCCCGCTTCCACTGCCCACTCCAGCCCCTGGGACCAGCTGTAGCCGCCAACCGGGAGGCTGCTGCTGGCAAGCTGCATCAAGCGCAGACGTTTTTCCGGCGTCGGCATTTAGTGGCTGTGCTCATGATGGTGATGATGGTGATGGCCATGCGACTCGCTGGCGTAGGCACCGGCTTCCGGTTCAAACGGCAGATGCGCGAAATCCACGGCCAGACCAAACTGGCGCAGCATCTCGTCCAGGACGTGATCGTGATGATAGCGCAGCTCGCCGGGCATAATTTGCAACGGTACGTGGCGATTGCCAAGGTGATAGCAGGCCTTCGCCAGCACAAAGGGGTCATCGCAACGTACGACCGAAACGGCTTCATCGGCGGCGATCACTTCAATGAACTCGCTGCCGTTTTCGTTGCTGAGAATATCGCCGCCGCGCAGCAGCAGGCCGCGCGGTAGCAGCAGGCCCGCCTGACGACCATCGTTAAGCGTGACTTTTATGCGGCTTTTTACCCGCACGTCAATCGGCAGGGTAACGCTGGCGGTGGCCTGCGCCGGTGTCTCCACCCGTTGGGTTAAATAAAGCATGTGCGCTCCTTAAAACAGGAAATAACGTTGCGCCATTGGTAGCACGTCCGCCGGTTCGCTGGTAATCAGTTCGCCGTCGATGCGCACCTCGTAGGTTTGCGAATCCACGGTAATATTGGGCAGCAGACCGTTGTGGTGCATATCGGCTTTTTGTACCGCGCGGCAGCCTTTCACCACCGCCGTCGCGCTGTGCAGGTTCAGCCGTTCAGCGATGCCGTTTTCCGCCGCCGCCTGCGACAGGAAGGTCAAACGGCAGCTGTGACGGGCGCTGCCCAGCGCGCCGAACATCGGGCGATAGTGTACCGGCTGCGGCGTTGGGATAGAGGCGTTGATGTCGCCCATCGGCGCCATGGCGATCATGCCGCCTTTAACGAGCGTTGCCGGTTTCACGCCGAAGAAGGCCGGGGACCACAGCACCAGATCCGCCAGTTTACCGGCTTCAATCGAGCCGACTTCGTGGGCGATACCGTGGGTCAACGCCGGATTAATGGTGTATTTAGCGATATAGCGCTTCACGCGGAAGTTGTCGTTATCGCCGCTCTCTTCCGCCAGCGGTCCGCGTTGAACTTTCATGCGGTGCGCTACTTGCCAGGTGCGTAACACCACTTCGCCGACGCGCCCCATCGCCTGCGAATCAGACGAGGTGAGGGAGAAGGCGCCGAGGTCGTGCAGGACGTCCTCCGCGGCGATGGTTTCACGCCGAATGCGCGATTCGGCAAACGCTACGTCCTCGGCGATATCCGGGTCGAGGTGATGGCAAACCATCAGCATATCCAGATGTTCGTCAATGGTGTTGACGGTATAGGGCAGCGTCGGGTTGGTCGATGACGGCAAAATATTGGGGTGCGCGCAGGCGGTAATAATATCCGGCGCATGGCCCCCGCCCGCGCCTTCGGTATGGAAAGTATGGATAGTGCGTCCGCCGATGGCCGCCAGGGTATCCTCAACGAATCCGGACTCATTGAGGGTATCGCTGTGCAGCGCGACCTGCACGTCCATTTCGTCGGCCACGGTCAGCGCGCAGTCGATTGCCGCCGGGGTCGCGCCCCAGTCTTCATGAATTTTCAGGCCGATAACCCCGGCCGCGACCTGCTCACGCAGCGCGTCGGGATTCGAGCCGTTGCCTTTACCCAGCAGGCCAATATTGACCGGCAGGCTGTCCGCTGCCTGCAGCATCCGCGAGATGTACCACGGCCCGGGCGTGCAGGTCGTGGCGTTGGTGCCTGCCGCCGGGCCGGTCCCGCCGCCGATCATGGTGGTAACGCCGGAGACCAGCGCTTCTTCCGCCTGCTGCGGACAGATCCAGTGAATATGCGTATCGACGCCGCCGGCGGTGACGATCTTGCCTTCCGCCGCAATAATTTCCGTGGCCGCGCCGATAGGGATCGTGACGTTGGGCTGAATATCCGGGTTGCCGGCTTTGCCGATCGCGAAGATCCGTCCGTCTTTGACGCCGATATCGGCTTTGACGATCCCCCAGTAATCGACGATCAGGGCGTTGGTCAGCACCAGATCCACGCACTCGGCGGAAAGCATCTGTCCTTGTCCCATTCCGTCGCGGATCACTTTACCGCCGCCAAATTTGACCTCTTCGCCGTAGGTGGTCAAATCATCTTCGACTTCGATCCACAGCTCGGTGTCAGCCAGGCGAACTTTATCGCCGGTGGTAGGGCCGAACATGTCAGCATAGGCCTGACGTGATATTTCACTCATCATTTGCCTCCAGCGCGCCCATCACCTCACCGCGAAAACCGTACACCGCGCGGGTTCCGGCCAGCGCCACCAGCTCCACCTCGCGTTTTTGGCCCGGCTCGAAGCGCACTGCGGTGCCGGCGGCGATATTCAAGCGATAGCCGGTCGCCTGCTGGCGATCGAACTTCAGCGCCGGGTTGACCTCGGCGAAGTGGTAATGCGAGCCGACCTGAATCGGCCGGTCGCCGTGATTTTCAACGATAATGCAGCAGGTGGCGCGGCCGACGTTAATCGCTATCTGGCCGGGTTTTACCTGATATTCTCCTGGGATCATCGCGCTACCTCAGATTATCGGGTTATGGATGGTAACCAGCTTCGAGCCGTCCGGGAAGGTGGCTTCGACCTGGATATCGGGGATCATTTCCGGCACGCCTTCCATGACCTGATCGCGGCTCAGGACGTGGCGCCCCTCTTCCATCAGCTCGGCGACGCTTTTGCCGTCGCGCGCACCTTCCATAATAAAGGCGCTAATCAGGGCCACGGATTCGGGATAGTTGAGCTTCAGGCCGCGGGCCAGGCGACGCTCCGCCACCAGCGCGGCGGTGAACAGCAACAGCTTGTCTTTTTCTCGGGGTGTCAGTTCCATAGCGTTCTCTTAAGTCAGCCAGATTCGGGGAAGTACCGGAGATTTGCCGGTCAGGTGCGGGCGCATAAATTGCCAGATATCGCGCATCGCCCGCTGGCAACGCAGATTATCGTCACTTAGAAAGCGTACCGTCAGCAGGCCGTCGGTGAGCGTCGCGCCGGCGTAGTTTGCCAGCGGCGTAAGTTTTTCGCGTACGCCTTCCAGCAGCGTTTCGTTCGCCGGGTAGAACAGCATCGTTCCCACCCACGGCTGCTGCGCGACGCAGGCCAGCTGTCCATCGGCCAGGCTAAGGCGCTCAATCAGCAGCGGAGAGCCGTCGACCCACACCTCCAGGCGATTGGCAAGCGCGCCGTGGCTAAAGGCTTCGCCGATGACCGGCCGGCCAAGACACAGCAGGTCCCAGGCCAGCAGCGTGCTGGAGGCGGCGAGATGAAATGCGGTATGCAACGAGGCGTTGGCGCCGGGAAAGAAGATCGCGTCCTGCGGCAGCCACTCGAGCGTCGAGTTTTCAGCCAGCGTCAGGGTTTGCTGAAGCCGCGCCTGCGCGCCGCTGCTGCGATAAAACTTGCTGGCGCCGGGCATAGTTATCAGCGTATGGCAATCGGGATCAATGGTCGCGCTAATGGTGAGCTCATCGCCGCCGACGATGCCGCCGGGCGGATGAAGCAGATAGAGGTGGCAGGTCTCTTCTTCGGGGTAAAACGGGCGCTGAACGGTGAGGGGACCGACATGACGACGGGAGGCGAGCGTGGTTTTCCCGCCGAGAAATTGAAACTGGAGGTCCAGCGAGGCCTGCCAGCCTTTTTTATTCTGTGGTAACACGGTGCCGTGCAATGTCGCGCCCCTGCAAAATCAAGATAAAACAGCAGCGAAGAGTATTGATCGGGGGCTAACCATCCCGGTCATATGAAAAGCTTATGCCCGTCATACTTCGGGCCATGGCCGCGTTGGCAACGGGCTACTCGGCCCATCCATGGGCCTCGCCCTGGCGGGCCGTCGTAAGCGACGTTCAAATCTGCTCCCGGCAGATTTGTCGCTCGCCCGAATCACTGACTGGAGTAAGTTCATCGGTACTCACTCACTTGCCGCCTTGCCGCGAGTTGTGGCGAAGCAAAGGCTATTTCTGCTCCGGCGCTTTTTTCTTCTTTTTGAAACGAGACCAGATGCGGGTTTCCTGACGACGCCACAAACGCTGAATGTTGTCATGATGGCGCAGCAGGATCAGGCAAGACAGCATCGAAACGGGGAAAGTGTACTGCGGTTTGAACCACCAGACATAGAACGGCGCAATCAGCGCGCTCACGATGGCCCCAAGAGAGGAGTAGCCGCTAAGTAGAATCGTCAGCAGCCAGGTTCCGGCCATCACGCCGGTAAGATCCCAGCCGATAGGAGCAATGGCGCCGAAGGCGGTCGCCACGCCTTTGCCGCCGCGAAAGTTAAAAAATACCGGCCAGATATGGCCCACGCAGGCGGCGATCGCCACCAGGCCGAGCCAGAACGGCGTCAGGCCTAACGCCCACGCGCCCCAGACCGGCAGCATGCCTTTCAGTACGTCAAAAATAAGCACCGCTACGGCTGCGCCTTTGCCACCAATTCGCAGGACGTTTGTCGCCCCTGGATTGCCGGAGCCGCTGTCGCGGGGGTCGGGAAGGCCAGCGAGGCGGCAAACGAGAATGGCGCTGGAGATTGAGCCGCAGAGGTAGGCGAGGATAACCAGTCCAGGCGCGATTGCACTCATCAGCTGTTCCATTTAGAAAGAGTTGGTTTATCCCCAGCGCCGTCGGCGCGCTGGCCAGCCCGGACGCATCGCAATGCCATGCGCCTGGAGCCTTGCCGCGTCGCGGTCTTACTGCAACGCAAATTATTTAGGGGATGTCTTTGCATCTGTGGATAATACGCATAATTGGCCAGAAGTGGTATCCGGTTTAGTCAAAAAGCAGGCGGGTCGTGATGGATATTGTATTTATAGAGCAACTTTCGGTAATCACCACGATTGGTGTTTACGACTGGGAACAAACCATCGAACAGAAGCTGGTGTTCGATATCGAAATGGCGTGGGATAACCGTAAAGCGGCGGCCAGTGATGATGTCAACGATTGCCTCAGCTATGCTGATATCAGTGAGCTGGTGATCAACCACGTTGAGGGAGCGCGCTTTGCGCTGGTGGAGCGCGTGGCGGAAGAGATAGCCGACCTGCTGCTGGAAAAGTTTCAATCACCATGGGTACGTATTAAAGTCAGCAAGCCCGGCGCGGTAGCGCGAGCGGCCAACGTTGGCGTCATTATTGAACGTGGCCTTAATCTGAAACAAAACTTTTCAGGTCATACTCGTTAAACAAAGTGTGTTTATACCGGTCATAGAATCCGACCATCAGGCTATGCTATTTGCCGTTTTGTTCCAGAACAGCGCTCGAAATCCTTGCGTACAACCTGTACGCTCATTTTTCTGCGCGCTGTCTGCGGCCAAATAAGCACGCCTGATAGCTCGGTTCTTCGTTCCTGGTTTTTTTCATTTTACTTTTTAAAGGGTTTAATTGGATGAGCGATATACACTCGCTGCTGATAGCGGCAATATTGGGTGTGGTTGAGGGTTTGACAGAATTTTTACCTGTCTCCAGTACTGGTCATATGATTATTGTCGGTCATCTGCTGGGTTTTGAAGGCGATACCGCAAATACTTTTGAAGTAGTGATTCAGCTTGGCTCCATTCTGGCCGTTGTGGTGATGTTCTGGCGCCGTCTGTTTGGCTTAATCGGCATTCATTTTGGCAAAAAGCCTGAACATGAAGGCCAGGGCAGCGGTCGCCTGTCGCTTATCCATATTCTTTTGGGGATGATCCCGGCGGTGGTGCTGGGGCTGATTTTCCACGATACCATCAAGTCGCTGTTTAACCCGATTAACGTGATGTATGCGCTGATTGTGGGCGGCGTGCTGCTGATCGCGGCGGAAGTGCTGAAGCCAAAACAGCCGCGCGCGGTGGGCATTGATGATATGACCTATCGTCAGGCGTTCGTCATCGGCTGCTTCCAGTGTCTGGCGCTATGGCCGGGCTTCTCGCGTTCCGGAGCGACGATTTCCGGCGGGATGCTGATGGGCGTAAGCCGCTATGCGGCCTCTGAGTTCTCGTTCCTGCTGGCGGTGCCGATGATGATGGGGGCAACCGTACTGGATATGTACAAGAGCATCGGGTTCCTGAACGCCAGCGATATTCCGATGTTTGCCGTCGGTTTTGTCACGGCGTTTATCGTTGCGCTGATTGCGATTAAAACCTTCCTGCAGCTGATTAAACGTATTTCGTTTATCCCGTTCGCCATCTACCGCTTTATTGTCGCGGCAGCGGTCTACGTGGTCTTCTTCTAAGCGCCCGCCCTCAGTCCCGCGGCTGAGGGCAACGCTTTTCTTTCCAGCGGGCGACGGCCTGAATTCGCCGACGCGTCAGCTCTTCACGAATCTCAACGCCCTGAAAACCTTCGGCAACCACCTCTTTTGTTGAGACCGACCGGGCAACATCCCAGGCTTCCAGCAGCAGGCGTCCCTGCGGATAATCGCAGGCTTCAAAGCCGGTGCGCCCGCGCACGTCGGCCTCGCTGGTTAACGCGATTTGTCTGACACGATGCGGCTTGCGCCAGGCGTCAATATTATCGAACAGCTTGACCAGCGTCTTCGGCTGCAGGATCGGCAGCGTATGAATCAGATCGTGAAATTCGGCGACCAGCTTCGCCAGGTCGCGAATGTCGTTTGGTACTCGCAGGCGGGTGCAGAGCTGCTCGACCAGCTTAACCCCCGCCGGGCCGTGACCATGATGGCGCGGCCAGAGCGCTTTCGGCGTCAGCCCTTTCCCCAGGTCGTGGCATAGGGTGGCAAAACGGACATCCACTTCGGGCGAGAGCATTGCCGCCATGGTGACGGTCATCAGCGTGTGCAGGCCAGTGTCGATTTCCGGGTGCCATTTAGCCGGGGCCGGTACGCCATAAAGCGCGTCGACTTCCGGGAACAGCACCTTGAGCGCGCGGCAGTCGCGTAATGTCTGGAAGAAGACCTGCGGATTGCGGGTGGAAAGGGCGCTTTCCGTCTCTTTCCACACCCGCTCAGGCGTGAGGTGCGCCAGCTCGCCGGCATCGGCCATGGCGCGCATCAGCGCCATGGTTTCATCGGCGATGCGGAACCCCAGATGCGCGTAGCGGGCGGCAAAACGCGCCACGCGCAGGACGCGTAGCGGATCCTCGCTAAAGGCGGGCGAGACGTGGCGCAACAGGCGCTGGCGTAAGTCAGCCTGGCCGCCGTAGGGATCGATAATCTGGCCGTCGGCGTCCTGGGCCAGCGCATTGATCGTCAGATCGCGGCGCAACAGGTCTTGTTCAAGGGTAACGTCGGCTGCGGCATAGCAGGTAAAGCCGGTGTAACCAGAACCTGACTTGCGCTCGGTACGCGCCAGGGCATACTCTTCGCGGCTTTGCGGATGAAGGAACACGGGAAAATCACGGCCTACCTGCTGGTAGCCCGCGTCGAGAAGTTGCTGAGGCGTGGCGCCAACTACGACCCAATCTTTGTCTTTAACCGGTAGCCTTAATAACGCATCTCGTACTGCACCACCGACCAGATAAACCTTCACGCCTTACTCTCCCGTCTTCATTTTCTTACGATGATACGTAAGTCTGGCAGAGAAGACGAATTAGTTCATCCAACGGTCTTTGCGTTTGCGGCTCGGTACCAGGTGCGGCAACACCAGTCCGAGGATCAGGCCGACGCCCAGCACGCCGCCGCCGTACATAAACCACTGCATGATAATGGTGCGCTGTTTGTCATCAAGCTGTAGATTCGCGGCGTTTACCTTTTTCTGCGCGACAACCAGCTCATTTTTCAGCTTTTGGTTCTCTTCTTTCAGGCCGTTAATCACGGCGTCGCTACCGGCGACTTTCTTCTGCATGTCCGCCGTGCGCTGGTTCCAGGTGGTGTCGATGTTGTTGAGTTTGTCGGTCAGGGTTTTGACCTGGTTTTCCAGATCCGGCACGCGGGTGCGCAGGCTGGGCTCGTTGCTCAGCTCTTTCAGGGGGATCCAGGCTGTACGGCCGCTGCCGTCGCGTACCTGAGCATAGTTAGTGCTGTCGTTGGTTTGCAGCACCGCGACTTCTTCCCCGGCGTTGATGGTGCCCACGAGACGATAGTTATCGCCTGGACCGCTGCGCACCCAGGTATTCAGTTCATCTGAAACGTAACGTTTTTCTTCCGCGTGAACCGCCGTGGCGGCGCTCAGCGCCAGCAAAGTCAATGTAATAAGGCGTAATTTAGGCATCAGGTCATCGTTTGGTCATAAAAAGTTGAACGATAGTAGTGGCATCGCCGAAGCGACGCAAAGTTTTCCGCCACAATCGGAATCATCCAGGAGGTGGCCCGGCAAAATGCGCATTGCATGGCGATTCGCCGCAAAATACTATTTACTGACAAGAAATATCGTTGTTAGTTCGCCGCAATTTCCCGGCACAGCATATAAGCGGAAGAATTCAGTCATGGCTCAAGAAATCGAATTAAAGTTTATCGTCGCTCAGGATGGCGTTGACGCGCTGCGTCAGCACCTCAGTACGCTGGAGGCAAAGCATACGCCCGCGGGTCAATTGCTGAATATTTACTATGAAACGGCGGATAACTGGCTGCGCCGTCACGACATGGGGCTACGCATTCGCGGTGACCAGGGGCGCTATGAAATGACGCTGAAAATTGCCGGGCGCGTCGTCGGCGGCCTGCATCAGCGTCCGGAATACAACATTCCGCTGGACACGCCGGAGCTGGCGCTGGAGAAACTGCCGGCTGAGGTCTGGCCGCAGGGGGAACTGCCGGCGGAGCTCGCACAGAACGTACAGCCGCTTTTCAACACCGATTTTGCGCGTGAAAGATGGGTGGTCAAGGAAGGCGACAGCGAAATTGAAATCGCGCTCGACCGCGGCGAAGTGACAGCCGGCGAGCATCAGGAACCGATTTGTGAACTGGAGCTGGAACTGCTGTCCGGTAAAACGCAGGACATTCTGACCCTTGCCCGTCGCCTGCTGGATACCGGCGTACTGCGCCAGGGTAGCCTGAGCAAGGCGGCGCGTGGTTATCATCTGGCGCAGGGCAATGAAGAACGTCCGCTGACCGCGTTAACGATCCTTCGCGTCGCGCCGAAGGCCAGCGTCGAACAGGCGCTGGAAGCGGCGCTGGAAAGCGCGCTCGCGCACTGGCTGTATCATGATGAACTCCTCAATCGCGGCAATGCGAAAGCGAAAGCGGAGATTTTGCACGCTATTGCCCGCGTGCGGCACGCGCTGGTGCTATTTGGCGGTATTGTCCCGCGCAAGGCCACCACGCTGCTGCGTGAGCGTCTGAATGAAGCCGAAACGGCGCTGACCGAGGCCGAAACGGCCCAGGCGGCGCTTTTCAGCGTGGCGACCGTCAGAGCCAAGCTGACGCTCACCGATCTGCTAGTAAACCGCGGCTGGCGTCCTTTCCTGAACGCTGCCGGGGAGCAGAAAATTGCCGGATCGTTTAAACGCTTCGCGGATATTCAGCTCTCCAGAGCTGCGGCGGAGCTGAAAAACACCTTTCGCCAGCCGTCCGCTGACGGTTATGTCGATCAGCTTCCGCGCCTGACCCGCGAAATTGACACCGTTCAGCTGTTATCCGGAGCCTATCTCGACGTCGCCGGGCCGTGGCTGGAAAACTGGCAAGAGACCCGCCGGGCGATTGCGCATAACGACAGTAGCGTTATCGAATATTTTCGTCGCCAGGCGCTGGCAGCGGAGCCGTTCTGGCTGCATAGTGGAAAACGATAATTTCAGGCCAGGGAGCCCCTAAGATGCCGCTTTCTTCGCAGTTACAGCAGCACTGGCAGACGGTTGTAGACCGACTGCCAGCGGATTTTCCCGTATCGACGTTGAGCGAACGGGCGCAATCGGTTATGGCCTTCAGCGATTTTGTCGAGCAGAGTCTGATCGCGCAGCCGCAGTGGCTGGCGGAACTTGAAAGTTCGCCTCCCGAGGCGCTGGAGTGGCACCACTACGCCGAGTGGCTGCAGGTTCGCCTGGCCGAGGTCAATGATGAGGCCGCGCTGATGCGCGAGCTGCGCCAGTTTCGCCGCTGGATTATGGTGCGCATCGCCTGGGCCCAGGCGCTATCGCTGGTCAGCGAAGAGAGCAGTTTGCAGCAGCTAAGCGCGCTGGCGGAGACCTTAATCGTCGCCGCGCGCGACTGGCTTTACGCCGCCTGCTGTCGTGAATGGGGGACGCCGTGTAATGCTGAAGGTTCAGCGCAGCCGCTGCTGATCCTCGGCATGGGCAAGCTCGGCGGCGGCGAGCTGAACTTCTCCTCCGACATCGATCTGATTTTCGCCTGGCCGGAGCACGGCTCCACCCGCGGCGGCCGTCGTGAGCTGGATAACGCGCAGTTTTTTACCCGTCTCGGACAGCGCCTGATTAAGGTGCTGGATCAGCCCACCCAGGATGGCTTTGTCTACCGCGTGGATATGCGATTGCGCCCGTTTGGCGACAGCGGCCCACTGGTGCTGAGCTTTGCCGCGCTGGAAGATTATTACCAGGAGCAGGGGCGCGACTGGGAGCGCTACGCGATGGTAAAAGCGCGAATCATGGGCGATAACGATGGCGTTTACGCCAGCGAGCTGCGCGCCATGCTGCGGCCGTTTGTCTTCCGCCGCTATATTGATTTCAGCGTGATTCAGTCACTGCGCAACATGAAGGGAATGATCGCCCGTGAAGTGCGCCGCCGGGGTCTGAAGGATAATATCAAGCTTGGCGCGGGCGGTATCCGCGAAGTGGAGTTTATCGTCCAGGTCTTCCAACTGATTCGCGGCGGTCGCGAGCCGATGCTGCAACAGCGGGCCCTGCTGCCGACGCTGGCCGCTATCGAAGAGCTGCACCTGCTGCCGGAAGGCGATGCGCGGAGCCTGCGCGAAGCCTATCTGTTTTTGCGACGCCTGGAAAACCTGCTGCAAAGCATCAACGACGAGCAGACGCAAACCCTGCCCCAGGATGAACTTAATCGCGCCCGGCTGGCCTGGGGGATGGGGGCTGCCGACTGGGATACGCTCAGCGCGCGGCTGGCGGAGCAGATGGCCAACGTGCGGCGCGTGTTTAATGAATTGATCGGCGATGATGAAACCCAGTCGCCGGATGAACAGCTTGAAGAGTACTGGCGCGAACTGTGGCAGGACGCGCTGCAGGAGGATGATACCAGCCCGGCGCTGGCGCATCTTGCCGACAGCGATCGCCGCAGCGTGCTGGCGCTGATCGCCGATTTTCGTAAAGAGCTGGACCGGCGCACGATTGGTCCGCGCGGCCGCCAGGTGCTCGACCAGCTCATGCCGCACCTGCTCAGCGAAATTTGTTCGCGCACCGATGCCCCGGTGCCGCTGGCGCGCATTACGCCGCTGCTCACCGGGATTGTCACCCGCACAACCTATCTGGAACTACTGAGCGAATTCCCCGGCGCGTTAAAGCACCTGATTAGCCTGTGCGCGGCGTCGCCGATGGTCGCCAGCCAGCTGGCTCGCCATCCGCTGCTGCTGGACGAGCTACTGGACCCGAATACGCTTTATCAACCGACGGCCACCGATGCCTATCGCGACGAGCTTCGGCAGTATCTGCTGCGCGTACCGGAAGAGGATGAAGAGCAGCAGCTGGAGGCGCTGCGCCAGTTTAAGCAGGCGCAGCTGCTGCATATCGCCGCGGCCGATATCGCCGGAACCCTGCCGGTGATGAAAGTGAGCGATCACTTGACCTGGCTGGCGGAGGCGATGATTGACGCGGTGGTTCAGCAAGCCTGGCTGCAGATGGTGGCCCGCTATGGGCAGCCGACGCACCTGCACGATCGCCAGGGGCGCGGTTTTGCGGTGATCGGCTACGGTAAACTCGGAGGCTGGGAGCTGGGCTACAGTTCCGATCTCGACCTGGTGTTCCTCCACGATTGTCCGATGGAGGTGATGACCGACGGCGAGCGCGAAATCGACGGTCGTCAGTTTTATCTGCGCCTGGCCCAGCGCATCATGCATCTTTTCAGCACTCGCACTTCGTCGGGCATTTTGTACGAAGTGGACGCTCGCTTACGTCCTTCTGGCGCGGCGGGCATGCTGGTGACTACCGCCGATTCCTTTGCCGATTATCAGCAAAACGAGGCATGGACCTGGGAGCACCAGGCGCTGGTTCGCGCCCGCGTAGTGTACGGCGATCCTGAGCTACAGACGCGCTTTGACGCCATTCGTCGGGATATTCTCACCGCTCCGCGAGAAGGCGAAAAACTGCAAACAGAAGTGCGGGAAATGCGTGAAAAAATGCGCGCTCATCTGGGGAATAAGCATCACGATCGCTTTGATATTAAAGCCGATGCCGGGGGAATCACCGATATTGAATTTATTACCCAGTATCTGGTCCTACGCTATGCCAGTGATAAACCGAAGCTCACGCGCTGGTCCGATAACGTCCGTATTCTGGAACTGCTGGCGCAGAATGACATTATGGACGAGGCAGAGGCGAGGGCGTTAACTCACGCTTACACCACGCTGCGCGATGCGCTACATCACCTGGCGCTGCAGGAGCAGCCGGGGAACGTGGCGCCAGAGGCGTTTAGCCAGGAGCGCGAACAGGTCAGCGCCAGCTGGCAGAAGTGGTTGATGGCTTAACTAAAAAAACGGGTGTGCTATTATCGCGCGCAAAGTTTGCGTCTCGCAGGAGAGAGGAATGAAAGTAACGCTGCCAGAGTTTGAACGTGCAGGAGTGTTGGTGGTTGGCGATGTGATGCTGGACCGCTACTGGTATGGTCCCACCAGCCGCATTTCGCCGGAAGCGCCGGTGCCGGTGGTGAAGGTGGAAAATATCGAAGAACGTCCTGGCGGCGCGGCAAACGTGGCGATGAACATTGCGTCCCTCGGCGCGACCTCTCGCCTCGTTGGCCTGACCGGGATTGACGATGCCGCCCGCGCGTTGAGTAAGGCGCTGGCCGACGTTAACGTGAAGTGCGATTTTGTTTCTGTCCCGACGCACCCGACGATTACCAAACTGCGCGTACTGTCGCGTAACCAGCAGCTGATTCGTCTTGATTTTGAAGAGGGTTTCTCCGGCGTCGACCCGCAGCCGATGCACGAGCGGATTCAGCAGGCGCTGGGTTCCATTGGCGCGCTGGTGCTGTCTGATTACGCCAAAGGCGCGCTGACCAGCGTTCAGACCATGATTAAGCTGGCTCGCGACGCGGGTGTCCCGGTGCTCATTGATCCGAAAGGCACTGATTTTGAACGCTATCGCGGCGCCACCCTGCTGACGCCTAACCTCTCAGAGTTTGAGGCGGTAGCGGGTAAATGTAAGGATGAAGAAGAGATCGTTGAACGCGGGATGAAAATCATCGCCGATTTTGACCTCTCCGCGCTGCTGGTGACCCGTTCCGAGCAAGGGATGACGCTACTGCAGCCTGGGCGGCCGCCGCTGCATATGCCTACTCAGGCGCAGGAAGTTTATGATGTTACCGGCGCGGGCGACACGGTCATCGGCGTGCTGGCGGCAACGCTGGCTTCCGGCAACACGCTGGAAGAGGCCTGCTATTTTGCCAACGCGGCGGCGGGCGTCGTGGTGGGTAAACTTGGTACCTCAACCGTTTCACCTATCGAACTGGAGAACGCGGTACGCGGGCGCTCAGAGACCGGTTTTGGCGTGATGGGTGAAGAAGAGCTGAAGCTGGCGGTCGCCGCGGCGCGCAAGCGTGGCGAGAAAGTGGTGATGACCAACGGCGTGTTCGACATTTTACACGCGGGCCACGTTTCCTACCTGGCGAACGCTCGCAAGCTGGGCGATCGGCTGATTGTGGCGGTGAACAGCGACGCATCAACGAAGCGTCTGAAAGGCGAGTCTCGTCCGGTCAATCCGCTGGATCAGCGAATGATCGTGCTGGGCGCGCTGGAAGCCGTCGACTGGGTGGTCTCTTTTGAAGAGGACACTCCGCAGCGGCTGATTGCAGGCATTCTGCCGGATCTGCTGGTGAAAGGCGGCGACTATAAGCCGGAACAGATTGCCGGTAGTGAAGAGGTGTGGGCAAACGGCGGCGAGGTGCTGGTGCTCAACTTCGAAGACGGTTGCTCGACGACCAATATCATTAAGAAGATCCAGAAAGATAACAAACAGTAATGTGTTCTCTCCGCACTGTAGCGGCGGTATATCCGGGATTATCGCGCTAACCGAGGCGTAACCGGCGATAACGCTGCAACACAGAACAAAAGAGGCCCGCGATCGCCTAATTGCGGGCCTCTTTATATTTAATGACGGCATAAATGATTTGGCTCAATAAATCACCATGTTGGGCGCATTTTTCGTACAAAAAACGTTAAGGTAAGGATAAATACTGAAGTAAGTAAAAAGCATATGACCAATCAGAACACCAACGGCTGAAGGAGTATGCGTATGAAGAATAACGATATGTATTTAATGAAGAATTTTGATTTCCTGGCTCAGAGTTTCGCCAGAATGAACGCACAAGGTCAGCCCGTCGATCTTCAGGCCATTGTTGGCAATATGGATGAAGCGCATCGTGAATGGTTTTGTCAACGCTATGAGCTTTACTGCCGGCAGGCGAACAACGCTATGACGCCAGAAGCGGAGCTGGAGCACTAATCAACTTTCCACCTTACCGATATAACAACGGGCCTTGCGGCCCGTTGCTTGTTTTTACTGCTTCTCTTCAGCGTCTGGTGTCGCCGGCGCGCTCAACGAACGACTTTCCAGATCGTTAAGACGCTGCTCCAGCAGCGCCAGCTTTTCACGCGTGCGCAGCAGCACCTGCGTCTGCACGTCGAACTCTTCGCGGCTTACCAGGTCCAGGCGAGTTAACTGCGACTGGAGCACCTGACGAATTTTTTTCTCCACGTCTTCCCCCAGATCGCGGAGCCCTTTTGGCATCGATTCATGAACCTGACGGGCGATTTGTTCAATTTTTTTCGGGTCAATCATGGTGGTATCCTGCTCTGGTCGGTTATGCGCTCATTGTAGTGCGATCGTCGGTGCCTATAAACCATAAATGTTTGAAGCTTATGCATTGCCGACGATAGTCAATAGCGTTATAGTGACTTTGCTTATTCTCAGGGCGGGGCGAAATTCCCCACCGGCGGTAAATCAACCATAGCGTTGAAAGCCCGCGAGCGCTTTCTGTGAATGCAGAAAGGTCAGCAGATCCGGTGTAATTCCGGGGCCGACGGTTAGAGTCCGGATGGGAGAGAGTAACGGCTCAGTCGGGTTTCTGCCCGCTTGCGTTGACTTTTGCCGCTAAACCGGCGCTCCTAAGACTGCCCTGATTCTGGTAACCATACAATTAATGAGGTTTTTTTTACCATGAATCAGACGCTACTTTCCTCTTTTGGTACCGCTTTTGAACGTGTGGAACACGCTTTAGATGCATTGCGCGAAGGCCGCGGTGTGATGGTACTTGACGATGAAGATCGTGAAAATGAAGGCGATATGATTTTCGCCGCTGAAACCATGACCGTTGAGCAAATGGCCCTGACTATTCGTCACGGCAGCGGTATTGTTTGCCTGTGCCTGACGGAAGATCGCCGTAAACAGCTCGACCTGCCAATGATGGTTGAGAACAATACCAGCGCCTACGGTACTGGTTTTACCGTGACCATCGAAGCCGCTGAAGGCGTGACCACTGGCGTTTCCGCCGCTGACCGTGTGACCACCGTGCGCGCGGCAATTGCCGATGGCGCCAAGCCGTCCGACCTGAACCGTCCTGGCCACGTTTTCCCGCTGCGCGCGCAGCCGGGCGGCGTCCTGACCCGCGGCGGCCATACCGAAGCGACTATCGATCTGGTGACCCTGGCGGGTTTCAAACCGGCTGGCGTACTGTGCGAACTGACCAACGACGACGGTTCTATGGCTCGGGCGCCTCAGTGCATCGAGTTTGCTCAGCAACACAATATGGCTGTGGTCACTATCGAAGATCTCGCGGCTTACCGTCGCGAACACGAGCGTAAAGCCAGCTGATTTCGGCTTATTCGCTTAACAAAGCCCACCTCAAGTGGGCTTTGTTGTTTTTGTCTTTTAGCCGATTCCCACCGTTTGCAAAACCACCAGGCTTAATCCCATCACCGACATCCCGCACAGCACGCCATAGCTCGGGTTGCTTTGCGGATCGAGTTCTTTCGCCAGCGGCATAAGCTCATCGACTGACAGCGCAATCATGATACCGGCCACCGCGGCCATGACCGCGCCTATCATTACCGGGGATATCACGCTGCCCAGAACCAGCCAGGCCAGCACGCCGCCAAGGATTTCCGCCATGCCGGAAAGACCCGCCCAGAATACCGCTTTACTTCTGGAACCCGTGGCGGCATAAACCGGTCCGGCTACCGCCAACCCTTCCGGGATGTTATGTAGCGCAACGGCTAACGCGACCCCCATCCCCAGTTCGAGGTTATTGCTGGCCGTCACGAAGGTCGCTATGCCCTCGGGGAAGTTATGCAGGCTGATGCCTAACGTCAGCAATATCGCCGTACGGCGCAGATTGCGCGGGCGGGAAATACCGGGAGACATCAGATCCTGGGGGTGGGCGTGAGGCAGTATGCGATCAAGCGCAAAATAGCCCAGAAGACCGATAATAAACATGCCGTAGCCGAGCAGCGGCGACATACCTTCGGTAGCCAGCGCGGCAGGCAGCATTTCCATCAACGAAATCAACAGCATGATCCCGGCGGCGAAACCCAGAGAGAACCCCAATAAGCGGTTCGAGGGTTTCTGCCCAATAACGCCGAAAATTGCCCCAATAAAGGTGGCGCTCCCTGCCAGCAGGGTCAAAATTATGGGGGATGACATCCTGCATCTCCTTATGAAAATGATTCTTATGAAGAGTATTTCTCTTCATTAACGATCGCAAACGCGCTGATGCACGCTTTACCGACTCTTACATTCAAATTTTCTGACGATCATCATCATGCTTATCTGAGTTTATCCTCCATAGAAAGAGCGTAATGTAAATACATCAACTTTCTTAATAAAGGATATCACTATGTCCCGTACCCGCATGCCCGCGCTCTTTTTAGGCCACGGTAGTCCGATGAACGTGCTGGAAGATAACATCTATACCCGCGCCTGGCGGCATCTGGGCGAGACGCTGCCGCGGCCTAAAGCCATTGTGGTGATTTCCGCGCACTGGTTTACACGCGGTACGGGAGTGACCGCGATGGAGGCGCCGAAAACGATCCATGATTTTGGCGGTTTTCCACAGGCGCTTTACGATACGCATTATCCGGCGCCGGGTTCACCTGAGCTGGCCCAACGCCTGGTTGAGCTGCTGGCGCCGGTGCCGGTGACGCTGGATAAAGAAGCCTGGGGCTTTGACCACGGTTCATGGGGCGTGTTGATTAAAATGTATCCCGATGCCGATATTCCGATGGTGCAACTAAGTATTGATAGCACGAAACCCGCCGCATGGCATTTCGAAATGGGGCGTAAGCTGGCTCAGCTGCGCGATGAAGGGATTATGCTGGTCGCAAGCGGCAACGTGGTGCATAACCTGCGTACCGCGCGCTGGCACGGCGAGAATACGCCATATCCCTGGGCTGAGTCGTTTAATGACTACGTGAAAGCGAATCTGAACTGGAAAGGCCCCGTGGCTGAGCATCCGCTGGTGAATTACCTGGCGCATGAAGGTGGATCGCTATCTAACCCGACGGCCGATCACTTCCTACCGCTGTTGTACGTACTGGGGGCGTGGGACGGCGAGGAGCCGATAACTATTCCGGTTGAAGGAATAGAGATGGGGTCGTTGAGTATGCTGTCAGTAGTGATTGGCGCTTGAGAAAAAACAAAACCCCGGCAGTAAGCGGTGCAGCCGGGGTTCAGTGTTACTCGACGAAAATGTGCGGATAAAAGCGCGACAGGTCCTGAGTGATCAGCGCCCGGTCTTCGCGAATGCCAATCCCCGCAGGCTGATCGTTAATTAGCCAGCTGCCAATCAACGTGTAGCTGTCGCCAAACTTCGGTAAGGGATAGAACTCCTGGACGATGGTGCCTTCTTCGCCGTACGGCCCTTCTACCGACTCCAGCACTTTACCGTTCTCCACGATAGAGACGTTAGCGCCTTCGCGTGAGAAGATGGGCTTGATAACGTACTTGTCCATCTCCGGATGCGCATCTTCGCTGAAATAAGCGGCCAGTAGGTTTGGATGGTTGGGGAACATATCCCACAGCAGCGGCAGCAGCGCTTTGTTGGAGATAATGCTCTTCCACGCTGGCTCCAGCCAGCGCACGCCAGCGTCTTCCAGCTTGGTAGAGAAGACCTCACGCAGCATGAACTCCCACGGATAGAGCTTGAACAGATTACCAATCACCTGGTCCTGTAGGTCGGTAAACTGACCTTTTTCGCCAAGACCGATATCTTCGATGTAAAGGAATTCGGTTGCCACACCCGCTTCTGCGGCGCAGTCCTGCAAATATTGCACGGTACCGCGGTCTTCAACGGTATCGCGGCAGCAGGCCATATGCAGCAGCTGAAAGCCGAACTGCTCGCGCAGCTCGCTGAAGCGTTCGATCAGCTTCTCCTGCAGGCTGTTGAACTGATCGCTGCCCGCCGGAAGTTGACCGGCGTTAAGCTGATCTTCCATCCAGATCCACTGGAAGAATGCCGCTTCATACAGAGACGTTGGCGTATCGGCGTTGTTCTCCAGCAGCTTCGGCTCACCTACGCCGTCCCACGCGAGATCGAGACGCGAATACAGCGAAGGCTGATGGGTTTTCCACGACTGACGTACAAAGCCCCATGTGTGTTTGGGGATGCGAAATTTGACCATTAACTCATCGCTGGCGATGACTTTCTCTACCGCCTGCAGACACATCTGATGCAGTTCAGCGGTAACATCCTCAAGCTTCTCAACCTGCGCCAGCGTCAGTTTGTAATAGGCCTCTTCGCTCCAGTACGGCTCGCCGTACATAGTGTGAAAGTTAAAGCCATATTCTGTCGCCTTTTCGCGCCAGTCCGGGCGCTCGGTAATGCTGATTCTTTCCATGTCGCTTAGCCGCCCATTGAGCGTGAAGAAGAGGAGCTTGCTGAGCTACGCTGCATTGTTGATTGCTTAGCGACCGAGTCGCCAAACCCGCCGCGCGTCACGGTGCTGGTGGTGGCCGGTTTCGGCGCCATCGCGGTTTTCGGCACGGTCATAGTACGGCCAGGCTGCGCTGCGCCGTAGCTCTTACCACCCGCGTCGGTGTATTTACCATAGGCCGGGCTGGCCGGATTTTTTGAGCTGAACAGCGGTTGCTGAGCGCCCATTCCGCCGCCCATCATCCGGCCCATCATGTAGCCAGCCATCAGCGGCATCCAGAAGCTGCCGCTGCTTTGCGCCTGTGCCTGGTTTTCCGGAGCCATGCCAGCCTGAGCCGGCGCCTGCTGGCACTGACCTTCACCGAATTCGGCGACGCAATCTTCACGGGAGGCGTATTTCGGCGCGGTACGTTCCGCTTCTTTAAGCGCGTTATTGTAAGCGGTGGTGCACTCTGCGGATTTGCTCGGGTTAGCGGCAGAGCAGTCATCGGCGTTTTGATACAGAGAAACCGTTTCATCGCTTTGTTCACAACCGGCGAGCATAAATACCGCCGTCACGGCAAGCGCGACGGGAGTTAAATGACGAGCGCTCCAGCTTTTGCGGAAGGAGGCGTGTTTAATATTTTTTGTCCGTTTCATGTTTGTCTTCCTGGACCCAGTGGTATGCGTTTTGTTAACGCTCAGGATAGAGGATGAGTGGTGGAAAATGAAGCGAATAGGGGCGGAAAGCGGGGGATCTTTACGTTGCCTTACGTTTAACGCTTCGCTTACCCGCGGGGTAAGCGAAGCGTGGAGTGCGCAAGCGTGATTACTGGCGGAACGGGTTGCTGCCGTTGGTGCTGCGTGCGGACGCCGGTTTTGCCGCGGCGGTGTTGCTGTAGCCGTCAGCGCTGGCATCCTGCTGCGGATTTTCCGGCGCGACGCTGTCCGGCGAGGTCGGAATCGCTTTACCCAGCGTGTTGTTCAGCGCAACCAGGTCCTGCTCGTTCAGCGTACCGAGCGCGGACTTGATGTTCAGCTCGTTAATCAGGTAGTTATAACGCGCGTTGGACAGCTGCTGTTTTGCGTTATACAGCGTGGTGGTCGCGTCCAGGACATCGACGATGGTACGCGTTCCCACTGAATAACCGGCTTCCATGGCATCCAGTGAACTTTGGGCAGAGACCACGGCCTGTTTGTAGGCATTGATGCTGCTGATGGACGCGTTCACGTTGTTAAAAGAGGAACGAACGGTCTGCACCACGCTACGATGCGCGCTTTCCAACTGCTCGCTGGCGCCGACAAAGTTGTACTGCGCCTGTTTAACCTGGGAGTTCACCATCCCGCCCTGATACAGCGGCAGGGAGAAGTTCAGGCCGATTTGGTTCTGCCCGATATCTCTGTCCTGCGTGGTGTTTTTAGAACCATTGTAGCTGTTATTAGATACGCTACTGGTCGCGTTTAAATTCAGGGTCGGCAGATGCCCATCCTGCGCCTGGCGAATTTGCTCGCGCGCCAGGTCCTGGCTGAGTCGGGCCTGCAGCAGCGACAGGTTGCGGTTTTCCGCTTCTTTCAGCAGCGCGTTCACCGCCGATGGTTTCGTGGTTTTAAACCCATCAACATTCAGCGAGGCCAGCTCCGGATAGTAGTTGCCGGTCACCTGGCGCAGCTCTTCAACCGCGTTATCGAGGTCGTTGCGCGCGGTGACTTCGTTTGCCAGCACGGCATCGTACTGTGAACGGGCGTTCTGTACGTCAGTAATCGCCACCAGGCCAACGTTAAAGCGCTGGGTGGTCTGATCTAACTGGCGGTAAATAGCCTGTTTCTGCGCTTCGGTATAGGAGAGCGTATCGATAGCGGCCAGCACTTTAAAATAGGCCGTCGCGGTGTTCAGAATCAGCGTTTGCTGGTCCGTCTGATAGGTGACGTCCTGAATGCCGGCGTTCTTTTCCTGCAGCGTCAGCGCACGCCATTTCGACATATCAAACAGAACCTGCGTGAGCTGCAGCGATCCGCTGGTGACGTCGGAATTCTGGTCTTTAGCATCACGGAAGCCGCTAGTATAGGTATAATCGGCACCCAGACCGAGCTGCGGCAGTAACGGGCTACGCGCTTCGTTGATCTTCTCGAATGCGGCATCACGATCGGCTGCTGATTTACGCAGATCAGGGTTGCTGATACGCGCCTGCTGATAAACCTGCAGCAGGTTTTCTGCCTGGCTCATGGCGCTGAAGCCAGTCAGGCCCAGGCCGATAAGGATGGGAAAGAGTTTCTTCATTTGCATTCCTTGTTGTGAAGCATTTAGCGCTACTCAAATTCTAAAAATAATCACTGATTGTATAGAGTCTGTTACCGTAAAAAGTTGGCGTTATGTGCCATGGGGCGGTAATTTGCACCAATCTAACATACGAGCCGTAAAACGGTAGCCACACCGCCTATAAATTCATAACTTCATGTTCTACAGGATATCGAAATGAGCGACGTCAATCAGCAGGGGATTACCTTCTCTAAAAACGATGTAGAAATTATTGCACGCGAAACGCTTTATCGCGGTTTTTTTTCGCTCGATTTATATCGTTTTCGCCATCGCCTGTTTAACGGCGGCATGAGTGATGAAGTGACGCGTGAAATTTTTGAGCGCGGGCACGCCGCAGTCTTGCTACCCTTTGACCCGGTGCGCGATGAAGTTGTGCTCGTCGAGCAGATCCGTATTGCGGCGTACGATACTAGCGCGAGCCCGTGGCTGCTTGAAATGGTCGCCGGTATGATAGAAGAAGGCGAATCTCCTGAAGATGTCGCACGTCGTGAAGCGGTGGAAGAGGCCGGGCTTAATGTTGGCCGGATTAAACCGGTCCTGAGCTACCTGGCCAGCCCCGGCGGCACCAGCGAAAGACTGTCTATTATGGTGGGAGAAGTCGATGCCACGACGGCGAAAGGGATTCATGGATTGGCCGACGAAAATGAGGATATTCGCGTCCATGTGGTGAGCCGGGAACAGGCTTACAAATGGGTGGAAGAGGGGAAAATCGACAACGCAGCCTCTGTCATCGCGCTGCAATGGCTGCAACTGCATTATCACAATTTACGCAACGAGTGGACAAAATGAAGCGTTATACGCCTGACTTTCCTGAAATGATGCGCCTGTGTGAAACCAACTTTGCCCAGCTGCGCCGCCTGTTGCCGCGAACGGATGCAGCGGGAGAAAAGGTGAGTTACCAGGTGGGCAACGCGCAATACCGATTAACCATCGTCGAATCGACCCGCTACACTACGTTAGTAGCGATTGAGCAGACGGCTCCCTCGGTGAGCTACTGGAGTCTGCCGTCAATGACGGTACGGCTCTATCACGATGCAATGGTCGCTGAAGTGTGTTCAAGCCAGCAGATCTTTCGCTTCAAAGCGCGGTATGATTATCCTAATAAAAAGTTGCATCAACGCGACGAAAAGCATCAAATTAATCAGTTTTTGGCCGATTGGCTGCGATACTGTTTAGCACATGGAGCGATGGCGATTCCGGTTTGTTAGCGTCGTGAAACCTAAGGACACCATTTGGAAAGCCTGTTAAACCTACCTTTGGCTGGTGAGGCCAGAGTCAGGATATTACAAATTACCGATACTCACCTGTTTGCTGAAAAACACGAAACGCTGTTAGGCATCAATACCTGGGAAAGCTATCAGGCCGTACTGGATGCTATCCGCGCCTCACAGCGAGAATGCGACCTGATTGTTGCTACAGGCGATCTGGCGCAAGATCACTCTGCCGCGGCCTATCAGCATTTTGCTGAGGGCATCGCGAGTTTTGCTGCACCTTGCGTCTGGCTGCCGGGTAATCATGATTTTCAACCGGCGATGTACAGCACGCTGCAGGAATCAGGCATCTCCCCCGCTAAACGCGTATTGCTGGGCGACCATTGGCAAATACTGCTCATGGATAGCCAGGTGTTCGGCGTGCCGCACGGCGAGCTGAGCGATTTCCAGCTGGAATGGCTGGAGCAGAAGCTGGCGGAAGTCCCGGAGCGGTATACGCTGCTGCTGTTGCACCACCATCCTATGCCGTCAGGCTGCAGCTGGCTGGATCAGCATAGCCTGCGCAATGCCGGGGCGCTTGATTGCGCGCTGGCCGCGTTTCCTCGCGTTAAGCATCTGCTGTGCGGCCATATTCATCAGGAACTGGATCTTGACTGGAACGGTCGGCGCATGATGGCCACGCCATCCACCTGCGTGCAGTTTAAGCCGCACTGCGCTAACTTCACGCTGGATACCGTCTCTCCGGGCTGGCGCTGGCTGGATCTGCATCCTGACGGCACATTGACCACTGAAGTTTGCCGCCTTGAAGGCGTGAAATTTCACCCGGATATCGCTTCAGAAGGATACTGATGTCTACGCTTCTCTATCTGCATGGTTTTAACAGCTCGCCGCGCTCGGCAAAAGCGACTGCGTTGAAAGAGTGGCTGGCGCGGACCTATCCTGACATCTCAATGGTGATACCGGAGCTCCCGGTTTACCCTGCGCAAGCGGCTGAGCATCTGGAGTCTCTGGTGCTGGAGCATGGCGGTGAACCGCTGGGCGTTGTCGGGTCGTCGCTGGGGGGATATTACGCGACCTGGCTATCGCAGTGCTTTATGCTACCGGCGGTGGTCGTGAACCCTGCGGTGCGCCCGTTTGAGCTATTGAACAATTTCCTTGGCCCTAATGAGAATCCATACACGGGGCAGCAATATGTGCTAGAGTCTCGCCATATTTACGATCTCAAAGTCATGCAAATTGACCCGCTGGAAGCGCCGGATTTAATCTGGTTATTGCAGCAAACGGGCGATGAAGTGCTTGATTACCGCCAGGCCGTTGATTATTTCGCCTCCTGCCGACAGACGGTAGAGGAGGGCGGTAATCACGCATTTGTTGGCTTTGAAGATCATTTCACTCAGATTATCGATTTTCTGGGCCTGCGCTGAGCGGTTCGGAACGACCTACGAATACACACCATGACGCAATCTTCATATAACGCTGATGCCATTGAGGTACTCACCGGGCTTGAGCCGGTTCGCCGCCGTCCGGGAATGTACACTGATACCACACGTCCAAATCATCTTGGTCAGGAAGTTATTGATAACAGCGTGGATGAGGCCCTGGCCGGTCACGCGAAACGCGTGGAGGTCATTCTCCATGCCGATCAGTCGCTGGAAGTTATCGATGATGGCCGCGGAATGCCGGTGGATATCCACCCTGAAGAGGGGGTTCCGGCAGTTGAACTGATTCTTTGCCGCCTGCACGCGGGGGGGAAATTCTCCAATAAGAACTACCAGTTCTCCGGCGGCCTGCATGGCGTAGGGATATCGGTGGTCAACGCCTTATCGAAACGCGTTGAGGTGAACGTGCGCCGCGACGGCCAGATCTACAGCATCGCCTTTGAAAACGGCGATAAAGTAGAAGATCTCCACGTGACCGGTACCTGCGGTAAGCGTAATACCGGTACCAGCGTGCACTTTTGGCCGGATGAAAGCTTTTTTGACAGCCCGCGTTTTTCCGTCTCACGCCTCTCGCATTTATTAAAAGCCAAGGCCGTTCTTTGCCCTGGCGTAGAGATTGTTTTCCGCGATCTGGTCAACGATAGCGAACAGCGCTGGTGCTATGCCGATGGTCTGACCGACTATCTTAGCGAAGCGGTTAACGGCCTGCCTCTACTGCCGGAAAAACCGTTCGTCGGCACCTTCTCCGGTGATACTGAAGCGGTCGACTGGGCGCTGCTGTGGCTGCCGGAAGGCGGCGAGCTGCTGACCGAAAGCTACGTCAACCTGATTCCTACGATGCAGGGCGGAACCCACGTTAATGGTCTGCGCCAGGGGCTACTGGACGCCATGCGCGAGTTCTGTGAATATCGGAACATCCTGCCGCGCGGCGTGAAGCTGTCGGCGGAAGATATCTGGGAACGCTGCGCCTACGTGCTCTCCGTGAAGATGCAGGATCCTCAGTTTGCCGGGCAAACCAAAGAGCGCCTCTCTTCACGTCAGTGCGCCGCGTTTGTTTCCGGCGTGGTCAAAGACGCCTTCAGCCTGTGGCTAAACCAGAACGTCCAGTCGGCAGAGCTGCTGGCGGAGATGGCGATTTCCAGCGCCCAGCGTCGTCTGCGCGCGGCGAAGAAAGTGGTGCGTAAAAAGCTGACCAGCGGTCCGGCGCTCCCCGGTAAGCTGGCGGACTGCACCGCCCAGGATTTGAACCGCACCGAACTGTTCCTTGTGGAAGGGGATTCCGCGGGCGGCTCGGCCAAGCAGGCGCGCGATCGCGAATATCAGGCGATCATGCCGCTGAAAGGTAAAATCCTGAACACCTGGGAAGTTTCTTCCGATGAAGTGCTGGCTTCCCAGGAAGTGCATGATATTTCCGTCGCCATTGGTATCGACCCGGATAGCGACGACCTAAGCCAGCTGCGCTACGGCAAGATTTGTATTCTGGCGGATGCCGACTCCGATGGTCTGCACATCGCGACGCTGCTGTGCGCGCTGTTCGTCAGGCATTTCCGCACTCTGGTCAAACACGGTCATGTCTACGTGGCGCTGCCGCCCCTGTACCGTATCGACCTCGGCAAAGAGGTGTATTACGCGCTCACAGAAGAAGAGAAAACCGGCGTGCTGGAGCAGCTTAAGCGCAAGAAAGGCAAACCGAACGTACAGCGCTTCAAAGGGCTGGGCGAGATGAACCCCATGCAGCTGCGCGAGACCACGTTGGATCCGAATACCCGCCGTTTGGTACAGCTGATTATCAACGATGAAGACGAGCAGCAGACAACCGCCATGATGGATATGCTGTTAGCGAAGAAGCGCTCTGAAGATCGGCGTAACTGGCTTCAGGAGAAGGGCGATCTGGCGGAGCTGGACGGATAATAAAAAATCGGCCGGGAAACCGGCCGATTTATTTGCTTGCTTAAATGCCCGCTTCGAGAATACGAATGTTCATTTCCAGCACGTCGCCTTTAACGGCTTCGCCGTAGGCTTTCATGTGCGGAGTCTGCAGGTGCGCCTCAAGATGGGCGACGCTTTCCCACTGCTCGACCATCACGATGGAATCCGGTGAAGTGGTCTGAAAACTGACGCCAGCGGCGTGATCGACCAGCGGCGCATAGCCATGGCAGCCTTCTTCCTGAAGAACGGTCGGGGTTATTTTTGCGAACTGATCAAGCACCGCCTGGCGATGGTGTTGGCCTGGACGAGTACGAATTTCAGCGATCACTGTCAACATGGTTAACTCAACTCCTTCTGTATATTCTCATCATACTTCAAGCCGCCGCTAAAATGAGCCGCGCTTGTCGTTTTTTCATAACTCACTACAGTTAACCAAAAATTTCCGCCAGATGCTTGCGATATTCTGCCGTATAACGCGGAACATCGGGCATTTTGATCACATCGTTGGCGATGAAGGTAGGTAGGGCGCTCATCCCAAGGAACTGGTTGGCCTTATGGAATGGCAAGTAAACGCCGTCGACGCCAACGCCGTGGAAGAACTGATCTTTTTCGGTGAAGGCTTCCATCGGCGCGTTCCAGGTCAGAGACAGCATATATTTTTTCCCCTGAATCAGGCCGCCGGAACCATATTTCTTACTGGCGTCAGATCGAGTGCGGCCATCGCTGGCATACAGCGCGCCGTGACCTTCGGTAAAGACGTCATCAATGTACTTTTTCACCGTCCACGGCGCGCCCATCCACCAGCCCGGCATTTGCCAGATAACGGAATCGGCCCACAGGAAGTTTTGCACTTCGGTTTTCACGTCGTAGTCGCTATCGGCGCGGACCACTTTAACATCATGCCCGAGGTCGCGCAGATAGGTTTCCGCGACTTCAGTCAGGGTGTCGTTCAGCTGGCCGTTAGAGTGGCCGAACTTTTTTGCGCCATTAATAATCAGGATGTTACTCATTTTTTATCCTCAACTTTTCAATTTTGTGGTTAATTTTACCCCGCCGGGCAGAGCGGTAAAATGGGCAAAATGTGCAAAGTCTTTTGCTTTTATAGCAATAATGCCGCTACCAGCGAATGCGCGCCTCGAATCCGCCGTCGCGGGCGTTGCCGAAACTTGCCGTCATCCCGTGCAGCGCGGCGATGCGTTTGACGATGGAGAGCCCGAGGCCGCTACCGGGCTGCTCCTGGCCTGGAGGACGATAAAAGCGCTCGCCGACGCGCGCCAGGGCCTCGGCGCTGATGCCCGGGCCGTTGTCGCGTACGCGGAATTCACCGGCATACAGGGTGATGTCGACCTGGCTTCCGGCGGGGCTATAGCGCACCGCGTTATCTAAAAGATTGCGCACCAGTAGGCTTAGCAGCAGCGGCTGCCCGGTGCGCAAGATGTTCTTCGCGTTCAGGTGCAGGCGTAGCTCAAGTCCGGCCAGTTGCGCCGGGTGGTACATCTCCATGACCGCAGACTGTAGCAGTTCATCAATGGCGATCGTCTGAACATCATCCAGCTGCGCCAGCGAATCCAGGCGCGATAGGGTAAGTAGCTGGTCGACCAGGCGGGTTGCGCGATCGATACCCTGGTGGAGCTGCTCCAGCGCTTTATCCAGCCCTTGCGGATCGTCCAGCGAGAGCTGGGCCACTTCGGTTTGCACCTTCAGCGCCGCCAGTGGGCTGCGCAGTTCGTGGGCGGCATCGGAGGTGAACCGACGCTCGCGGATCATGGTGTCATGCGTCCGGGTAAAGAGCTGATTTAGCGCGTCGACCAGCGGGCGAACTTCGCTGGGCACGTTCTCGCTATTTAGCGTTTCGGCGGAATCCGGCGCTCGGGTGCGCAGCGTGTTGGCCAGCTTTTTCAGCGGCGCCAGTTCCCGGCTTAACAGCACGATGAGCAGCAAAAACATCAGCGGCAGCGCAACCAGCCAGGGTGTAAGCTGGGAGGTGACGATATCCAGCGCCATCTCGCGGCGGTAATCCCATTCCTGGCCGACGACGATACGATGGCGCCCGTCGCGGGTGGTGAGCCACAGAAAGCGCCATTCGTCATCATCGCCGCGCAGGTAGCCGTCGCTGAACCCCTCCCGGTTGTTACCCCACAGGATATCCTGGCCATTTTCGCCATCGTTAAGCACCATTTTGCCGTCGGTGGTAAAGATAGCGAAAGCCAGCGCATCGTCGTCGAGATGGCCGTGTTTAACCTTTTTCTTTGTCCGCACCTGTGGCGCGAGGGTATGGAGCTCGTCGAAATTCATCGCGCTCAGGCGGCGGGCGAACAACAACTGCTGGGTATCGAACAGCTTATCCAGCTTATCGGTGGTCTGTTGCCAGGCCACAAAGCTGGCAATGCCCCAGGCGGCGCTGGTCAGCAGCAAAAAAAGCAGCGTCAGGCGGACGCGCAGGCTCAGTTTCCCCAGCCGCTTCATGCGTCCCCCAGGGTATAGCCGATACCGTGTACGGTACGAATGAAAGCGCTGCCGAGCTTACGGCGCAGATGATGGACGTGTACTTCTATCGCATTGCTGGAGACGTCGTCATCCCAGCTATAGAGCTTTTCTTCAATAAGCTTACGCGGCAGCACGCGTCCGGCATTGCGCATCAGCAGCTCCAGCAGAGCAAACTCCTTTGGCTTGAGCGGCAGGCTCTCGTCGTTCAGGGTGGCCGTGAGTCGGCCAGGATCGAGGACCACATTGCCGTGCCGCAGTTCGCTGCTGCTCTGGCCGTGGGCGCGGCGCATCAGTGCTTCCAGGCGCGCGGCGACTTCAACCAGCGCGAAAGGTTTGCAGAGATAGTCATCGGCGCCGAGGCGTAATCCTTCGACGCGCTGGTTAAGCGCGTCGCGGGCGGTCAGGATCAGTACCGGTTCGTGGCGGCCTTTGTCGCGCCATTCGCGCAGAATATCCAGCCCATCGATGCCGGGCAGGGTCAGGTCAAGAATAATGGCGTCGTAAGCGGCGTGATACAGCGCGGCTTTCCCCTCTTCGCCGCGGGTAAACCAGTCGACGCTGAAGCCCAGCTTGGTCAGTCCGGTTTTGAGGCCGTCACCGATCAGTTTGTCGTCTTCCACCAGTAAAATGCGCATTTTCTGCTCCTGTGTCCCTTGGATACTCCCGCAGTAAAGCGCGTTGCGGCGCGCGCTGTACAGGAATAAAATTTATTTTTTCCGCTTAAGAAGTTGTTAAGTTTTGCCCGGTGTAATAGTGACGATATAAACACAAAGGGAGAACACATCATGAAGAAAATCGCCGCAATGACCGCTATCATCGCCTTAGTTTCCATGCCGGTACTGGCCGCTGAGCAGGGCGGGTTTTCCGGACCCGGCTCGACGCAAACCAGCCAGACGACCACGCAAAACGGCGGGTTCATTGGCCCGAACGGGAGCGTAACGACGGTCGCGAATGCGAAAACCCTGCGTGACGATACCTGGGTGACCCTGCGCGGTAAAATCGTGGAGCGTATTTCCGACGACCTGTATAAATTCCAGGACAGCTCCGGCACCGTGAACGTCGATATCGATCACAAGCGCTGGAACGGCGTGACCGTGACCCCGCAGGATACGGTAGAGATTCAGGGTGAAGTGGATAAAGACTGGAACTCAGTGGAAATCGACGTAAAGCAGATTCGTAAAATCACGCCATAGTTTTCTCATCATCTTAAGCAAGATCGGTCAGGAACCGCACTCCTCGCTCTGTCAGAGTATGTTTCCGGGAGGATGCGATGAACGATACTCAGGTAAGCCCGGCCTTTGCCGGGCGTTTTCAGCAAGTGTGCTTGTACATTGAACGTCATCTGGACACGCCGCTGTCGCTGGAGACGCTCAGTGCGATAGCCCATAGCTCGCCGTATCATTTTCACCGGCAATTCAGCGCCTATAGCGGGGTACCGCTCTATCGCTATATCCAATGGTTACGTTTGCGTCGCGCCTGTTGGCGACTGGCGTTTAATCCACAGGAAAAGATTATCGATATTGCCCTTGATGCGGGGTTCCAGAACCCGGAGTCGTTCAGCCGCGCCTTCCGCAGCGCCTTCGCGCAAAGCCCCAGCCAATTCCGCCAACAGCCGGACTGGCTGGAATGGCATCGACGTGTACCGAAGCATACGCTACAGGAGCAACACCCAATGGATGTTAAAATAATCCAGCTTCCTACCACTCAGATCGCGATGCTGCAGCATCGCGGCAACCCTGGCTTAGTCAATGAGACCGCCGCGAAGTTTATCGCCTGGCGCAAGAAGAGCGGTCTGTCCCCGGTCGCCAGCTGCGCAACCTGGGGGATCTCCTGGGACGACCCCGCTGCCACGCCGGCTGACGATTTTCGTTTCGATATTGGCGGTACGGTCAGCCAGCCGGTGCCGGAAAACAGCTTTGGCGTGGTGAATGGCGAGATCCCCGGCGGGCGCTGCGCAGTAGGGCGTCATTACGGTTCTCTGGACACGCTCGCGCAGAGTATCTGGTTTCTTTATCGCGACTGGCTGCCCGCATCGGGAGAGGCGCTGCGCGATTTCCCGGTTTTCTTTCGCTACCTCAATTTTGTGCATGAAGTCGGTGAGCATGAGCTGCAGACGGACGTTTATCTTCCGCTGAAATGAAGGATGTCCACGGAATTCCTCAACCAGCCTAACGCCCTGTGACTCAGGGCGTCAGATAGGGTATTATCGCCGGTAGTTTTGCCGTCCGAACGGCCGGTACGCAGATTGAGGATTCACGATTAATGAGCGATATGGCAGAGCGCCTCGCGCTGCATGAATTTACGGAAAACGCCTACCTGAACTACTCCATGTACGTCATCATGGACAGGGCGCTGCCGTTTATTGGCGATGGCCTGAAGCCGGTCCAGCGTCGCATCGTCTATGCGATGTCTGAGCTGGGTCTCAACGCTAGCGCCAAGTTCAAAAAGTCCGCCCGCACCGTCGGCGACGTGCTGGGTAAATACCATCCGCACGGCGATAGCGCCTGCTATGAAGCCATGGTGCTGATGGCGCAACCCTTCTCTTACCGCTATCCGCTGGTTGACGGTCAGGGGAACTGGGGGGCGCCGGACGATCCTAAATCCTTCGCCGCGATGCGTTATACCGAATCCCGTTTGTCGAAGTATGCTGAACTGCTGCTGAGCGAACTGGGGCAGGGCACCGTTGACTGGGTACCAAACTTTGACGGCACTCTGCAGGAGCCGAAAATGCTGCCTGCGCGCCTGCCCAATATTCTGCTCAACGGCACTACCGGCATCGCCGTCGGCATGGCGACGGATATTCCGCCGCACAACCTGCGTGAAGTGGCTCAGGCGGCCATTACCCTGATTGAAAAACCGCAGACCTCGCTGGACGATCTGCTGGATATCGTACAGGGGCCGGATTACCCGACCGAAGCGGAAATCATTACTCCGCGTGCCGAGATCCGCAAAATCTACCAGAATGGCCGCGGTTCGGTGCGTATGCGCGCGGTGTGGACGAAAGAAGACGGCGCGGTGGTGATCAGTGCGCTGCCGCATCAGGTTTCCGGCGCCCGCGTGCTTGAACAGATTGCCGCTCAGATGCGCAACAAAAAGCTGCCGATGGTGGATGACCTGCGCGACGAATCGGATCACGAAAACCCGACTCGTCTGGTGATCGTCCCGCGCTCTAACCGCGTGGATATGGAGCAGGTGATGAACCACCTGTTCGCGACGACCGATCTGGAAAAGAGCTATCGTATCAACCTGAATATGATCGGGCTTGATAACCGTCCTGCGGTAAAAAACCTGCTGGAAATCCTCTCGGAATGGCTGACTTTCCGCCGCGATACCGTGCGCCGTCGTCTCAGCTACCGTCTGGAAAAAGTCCTCAAGCGCCTGCATATCCTGGAAGGTTTGCTGGTGGCGTTTCTGAATATCGATGAAGTTATCGAAATTATCCGTCACGAAGATGAGCCGAAGCCGGCCCTGATGTCGCGCTTTGGCATCAGCGAAACCCAGGCGGAAGCGATTCTGGAGTTAAAACTGCGCCATCTCGCCCGACTGGAAGAGATGAAGATCCGCGGTGAACAAAGCGAGCTGGAAAAAGAACGCGACCATCTGCAGGCCATTCTGGCGTCTGAACGCAAAATGAATAACCTGCTGAAGAAAGAGCTGCAGGCCGATGCCGACGCCTTTGGTGACGATCGTCGTTCGCCGCTGCGCGAGCGTGAAGAAGCGAAAGCGATGAGCGAGCACGATATGCTGCCGTCCGAGCCGGTGACCATCGTTCTGTCGCAGAGCGGCTGGGTACGCAGCGCCAAAGGCCATGATATCGACGCGCCGGGACTGAACTATAAAGCGGGAGACAGTTTTAAAGCCGCAGTGAAAGGGAAGAGCAATCAGCCGGTGGTCTTTATTGACACCACCGGGCGTAGCTACGCGATTGACCCTATCACCCTGCCGTCCGCACGTGGACAGGGCGAGCCGCTCACCGGTAAGCTGACGCTGCCGCCGGGGGCGACGGTGGAGCATATGCTGATGGAGGCCGATGATCAAAAACTGCTGCTGGCGTCCGACGCAGGCTACGGGTTTATTTGTACTTTCAACGATCTGGTCGCGCGCAACCGCGCCGGTAAGACGTTGATTAGCCTTCCGGATAACGCCCACGTGATGCCGCCGCTGGTGATTGAGGACGAGTCCGATATGCTGCTGGCCATTACCGCCGCCGGCCGCATGCTGATGTTCCCGGTCAGCGACCTGCCGCAGCTGTCGAAAGGCAAGGGCAACAAGATTATCAACATCCCGTCGGCGGAAGCGGCTGCGGGTCAGGATGGCCTGGCGCATCTGTTTGTCCTACCGCCGCAAAGTACGCTGACGATTCACGTCGGCAAACGGAAAATCAAACTCCGTCCGGAAGAGCTGCAAAAAGTCACCGGCGAGCGCGGCCGCCGCGGCTCTCTGATGCGTGGACTGCAGAAAATCGACCGGGTGGAGATTGATTCACCGCGTCGCGCCTCGGCGGGCGATAGCGAAGAGTAGGATGATCCTCCCCCGCAGTAAGGCGGGGGAGGTTAATATTTACCGCAAAATCGTTGTTTATTCAGGCATTGCGATTAACAATATCCGTCAGGATCGTTCGGGGTGCTTAACGCGCTTTGCAATGATGCCCGATGCCTGCAATCTGCGAAACAGCGAGTATAATTCTAAGCGGTTTGGGTTTTAGAGGTAGCTATGCTATTTATTTTTCGACTAATTATCGTTGTCATCTATTGTATTCTGGTCTGCATCTTCGGCTGTATTTATTGTCTGTTCAGTCCTCGTAATCCTAAGCACGTCGCCACCTTCGGTCACCTGTTTGGCAAACTGTCGCCGGTCTTCGGCCTGAAAGTCGAGCTGCGCAAGCCGGCCGATGCGGAAAGCTACGGCAACGCTATCTATATCGCTAACCACCAGAATAACTATGATATGGTGACGGCATCAAATATTGTGCAGCCGCCGACCGTTACCGTGGGTAAAAAGAGCCTGGCGTGGATCCCTTTTTTCGGCCAGCTCTACTGGCTAACGGGGAACCTGCTGATTGACCGCAATAACCGGGCAAAAGCGCACGGCACTATTGCCGAAGTCGTGAATGCGTTTAAAAAGCGCAATATCTCTTTTTGGATGTTTCCAGAAGGGACCCGCAGTCGAGGCCGCGGTCTGCTGCCTTTTAAAACCGGCGCTTTTCATGCGGCTGTCGCGGCTGGCGTGCCAATTATTCCGGTGTGCGTTTCTAATACATCGAATAAAATTAATCTCAATCGCCTGAATAACGGTCTGGTGATTGTAGAAATGCTGCCGCCGGTAGACACCAGTCAGTATGGAAAAGAGGGCGTTCGCGCGCTGGCGACGCACTGTCGCGAGCTGATGTCCGCTAAAATCGCTGAGCTGGATAAAGAAGTTGCCGAACGCGAAGCGGCCGCAAAGAAATAACACAGGAAACGCCGCGAAGCGCGCGCGTATTGCTGGCGGGAAACGAATTCCCTTGTTAATTAGTCAGTATTTCATGGAGTAAATATGTCACTCAGTCGGCGTCAGTTCATTAAGGCTTCAGGCGTAGCGCTGTGCGCAGGCGCCGCGCCGCTGAAAGCACAGGCCGCTGGTCAGCAGCCTGCGCTGCCGATCCCTCCTCTGCTGGAGTCCCGCCGCGGGCAGCCGCTATTTTTAACGCTACAGCGAGCGCACTGGTCGTTTACGCCCGGAACCCGCGCATCGGTGTGGGGGATTAACGGCCGCTATATGGGGCCAACCATTCGCGTCTGGAATGGCGACGATGTGAAGCTGATTTACAGCAACCGCCTGACGGAAAACGTGGCGATGACGATCCGCGGCCTGCAGGTCCCCGGTCCGCTGATTGGCGGCGCCGCGCGCATGATGTCCGCCAACGCCGACTGGGCTCCGGTACTGCCAATCCGCCAAAGCGCGGCGACGCTGTGGTATCAGGCCAACACGCCAAACCATATGGCAAAACAGGTCTATAACGGTCTGGCCGGGATGTGGCTGGTGGAAGATGATGTCAGTAAGAATCTGCCGATCCCCAATCACTACGGCGTGGATGATTTCCCGGTGATTATTCAGGATAAGCGTCTGGATAATTTCGGTACGCCTGAGTATAGCGAGCCCGGTAGCGGAGGGTTCGTTGGCGATACGCTGCTGGTGAACGGCGTTCAGGGGCCTTTCGTGGAAGTGTCGCGCGGCTGGGTGCGCCTGCGCCTGCTGAATGCGTCCAACTCCCGTCGCTATCAGCTGCAGATGAGCGATGGTCGATTGCTGCACGTGATTTCCGGCGATCAGGGGTTGCTGCCGGCGCCGGTTTCGCTGAAGCAGCTGTCGCTGGCGCCGGGTGAGCGTCGTGAAATTCTGGTCGATATGACTAACGGCGATGAAGTATCGATCACCTGCGGGGAAGCGGCCAGCATCGTCGATCGTATTCGCGGCTTCTTCGAACCGTCGAGCATCCTGATTTCCACCCTGATTCTGACGCTGCGCCCGACGGGCCTGCTGCCGCTGGTGACCGATAGCCTGCCCGTGCGTTTGCTGCCGACGGAGATTCTGGCTGGCGCGGCGATTCGCAGCCGCGATATCACGCTTGGTGACGATCCGGGTATTAACGGTCAGCTATGGGATCCGCAACGTATCGATATTACGGCGCAGCAGGGAACCTGGGAGCGCTGGACGGTGCGCGCCGACCGGCCGCAGTCCTTCCATATTGAAGGCGTGATGTTTCAGGTGCGTAACGTCAACGGCTCCGCGCCGTTCCCGGAAGATCGCGGCTGGAAGGATACCGTCTGGATCGATGGTCAGGTTGAGCTGCTGGTCTATTACAATCAGCCCTCCTGGCCGCACTTCCCGTTCCAGTACTTAAGTCAGACGCTGGAGCTTGCCGACCGTGGCTCTATTGGCCAGATTCTGGTGAATCCGGCGCCGTAATGTATTCTGTCCCGGCCCATACCGGCCGGGATCGGAAAAACCTCCTTCATTTCTTCCATCGTTCCGGCTTATAATCGCCGCCCTTTTTGATTATTTTTTTATCATTTCCCCGGAAGCAATATGAGCGCAATATCCCTGATCCAACCGGATCGTGACCTTTTCTCCTGGCCGCAGTACTGGGCCGCCTGCTTTGGCCCCGCGCCGTTCTTGCCGATGTCGCGAGAAGAGATGGATCAACTTGGCTGGGATAGCTGCGACATTATTCTGGTTACCGGCGATGCCTATGTCGATCACCCGAGCTTTGGCATGGCGATCTGCGGACGCATGCTGGAAGCGCAGGGGTTCCGCGTGGGGATTATTTCCCAGCCGGACTGGAATAATAAAAACGACTTTATGCGCCTGGGTAAACCGAATCTGTTCTTCGGCGTCACCGCCGGGAATATGGATTCGATGATCAACCGCTACACTGCTGACCGTAAGCTGCGCCATGACGATGCCTACACGGCGGGGAACGTGGCCGGCAAGCGCCCGGATCGCGCCACGCTGGTTTATACGCAGCGTTGCAAAGAAGCGTGGAAAGATGTGCCGGTGATCCTCGGTGGTATCGAAGCCAGCCTGCGCCGAACCGCGCACTACGACTACTGGTCTGATACCGTGCGTCGCTCGGTTCTGGTGGACTCTAAAGCCGATATGCTGATGTTCGGCAACGGCGAGCGTCCGCTGGTGGAAGTGGCGCACCGTCTGGCCGCCGGCGAGCCTATCGGGCAAATTCGCGACGTTCGCAACACCGCGATCATGGTGAAGGAAGCGCTGCCGGGCTGGAGCGGGGTGGACTCCACGCGTCTGGACACGCCGGGGAAAATCGATCCGATCCCGCATCCGTACGGTGAAGATCTGCCGTGCGCGGATAACAAAACCGTCGCACCGCCAAAACAGGAAGCGAAGCGCGTTACCGTACAGCCGCCGCGTCCGAAGCCGTGGGAGAAGACCTATGTCCTGCTGCCTTCCTTTGAAAAGGTGAAAGGCGACAAGGTTCTCTACGCGCACGCGTCGCGTATTCTGCACCATGAAACTAACCCCGGCTGCGCCCGCGCGCTGATGCAGAAACACGGCGAACGCTATATCTGGATTAACCCGCCCGCTATTCCGCTTTCCACTGAAGAGATGGATAGCGTGTTTGCCCTGCCGTATAAGCGCGTTCCGCATCCTTCATACGGCGATGCCCGCATTCCGGCCTACGAGATGATTCGCTTCTCGATTAACATCATGCGCGGCTGTTTTGGCGGCTGTTCGTTTTGCTCGATTACCGAGCATGAGGGCCGCATCATTCAGAGCCGCTCCGAAGATTCGATCATCAATGAAATCGAAGCGATTCGCGACACGGTTCCCGGCTTTACCGGCATTATTTCCGATCTTGGCGGTCCGACGGCCAACATGTATATGCTGCGCTGCAAGTCGCCGCGCGCCGAGCAAACCTGCCGCCGCCTGTCATGCGTTTATCCGGATATCTGTCCGCATATGGACACTAACCATGAGCCGACGATTAATCTTTACCGCCGCGCCCGTGACCTGAAAGGCATCAAAAAGATCCTTATCGCGTCCGGCGTGCGTTACGACATCGCCGTTGAAGACCCGCGCTATATTAAAGAGCTGGCCACCCACCACGTTGGCGGTTATCTGAAGATTGCCCCTGAGCATACGGAAGAGGGGCCGCTGTCGAAGATGATGAAGCCAGGAATGGGCAGCTACGATCGCTTTAAGCAGCTGTTTGATACCTATTCGAAGCAGGCGGGTAAAGAGCAGTATCTGATCCCGTACTTTATTTCCGCCCATCCGGGGACGCGGGATGAAGATATGGTGAATCTGGCGCTGTGGCTCAAGCAGCATCGTTTCCGCCTGGATCAGGTGCAAAACTTCTATCCGTCGCCGCTGGCGAACTCGACCACCATGTATTACACCGGTAAGAACCCGCTGGGTAAGATTGGCTATAAGAGTGAGGATGTAGTGGTGCCGAAGGGCGACAAACAGCGCCGCCTGCACAAGGCGCTGCTGCGCTATCACGACCCGGCCAACTGGCCGCTGATTCGCCAGGCGCTGGAGACCATGGGTAAAAAGCACCTGATCGGCAGCCGTCGCGATTGCCTGGTACCGGCGCCGACGATCGACGAGATGCGCGAAGCGCGTCGCCAGAACCGCCATACTCGTCCGGCGCTAACCAAGCATACGCCGGTGGCGCATCAGCGCCAGACGCCGGCAGGCCAGAAAAAGCGGGTAAAAGCAGGGCGTTAATCTCTTGCCCGGTGGTTATAGGCTACCGGGCCCAAGCCTCAACGGCAAAAGCCGTTATGTGGCTATGCTTCTCTGATTCTGGCGGCCAGCGCCGCCAGCTTTTCATCATCCGCCCGCTCGTAATCGTGGGAAGAGAGATAGCCTTCGTATTGCGCAAAAAACTGAGTCTGACGCGACTCGATAGGCCGCCATTGGGTCATATCGCCGGTGCCGTGCATCGGGCTGAGCTTGCTGTGGACATGGTCAACGCCATAGCCTTCAAAAAACATCCCCGTACGGCCCACGTCATCAAAGGCTTTATCCAGAAGCTTCGCCACTTTCTGCGTCGCCAGCACCAAATCGGCCAGCGCCTGCGGCGGCATATCAAACGCATAGCTGGGGTAGTGCTTCTTTGGGATCACGACCGTAAAACCGTCGGTATTGGGGAAAATAGAGAGAAAGGCGAGGTGGTGTTCATCTTCCCACACCTTATGGCAGGGGGCTTTCCCCGCAACAATTTGACAGAAAATACAGCTCATCAGCACACATCCATTTGATTGCAACAAACTCTCAATGTACGTGGTTTTAACCGGTCCGCAAAGCGATGCTCCGCCGAAATCCGACGGAGCGGGGAAGATTAACCGCCGAACTGATCCGGGTCTGGCCCCAGGCGTTTGTTCTGGTCCAGTTTAGTGATTTCACTTAATTCATCTTTATCAAGACGGAAGTCCCAGACGTTAAAATTCTCGGCAATGCGCGATGGCGTCACCGATTTCGGGATCACCACCAGGCCGCTGTCCAGATGCCAGCGGATTACGATCTGCGCCGGGGTTTTAGCGTATTTATCCGCCAGTTGACGAATAATTTTGTGATCGAATACCCCTTCGCCGCCCTGCGCCAGCGGGCTCCAGGACTCGGTCTGGATCTTATGCGTCGCATTCCAGGCGTGAAGCTGACGCTGCTGCATCAGCGGGTGAAGTTCAATCTGGTTTATCACCGGAGCGACACCGGTTTCATCGATGATTTTTTGCAGATGATGAACCTGGAAATTACACACGCCGATGCTTTTTGCCAGCCCCTGCTGCTGCAGCTCAATTAAGCTTTTCCAGGCGTCGACGAAGTGGTTCGTTGCCGGAACCGGCCAGTGAATTAAATATAAATCGACGTAGTCGAGCTTCAGTTTTTTCAGACTTTCCTGCAGCGCTTCTTTGGGCTGCTTTTGATCGTCATTCCACAGTTTCGTGGTGACGAACAGCTCATCGCGGGGAACGCCTGCGCTGCTCAATGCGTTGCCGACGCCGGTTTCATTTTGGTACACGGCGGCGGTGTCAAACGAGCGATAACCGACTTCCAGCGCCTTATGAATGGCGGAGACGACTTCCTCGTTGCCTGCTTTCCACACGCCGAGCCCCAGCTGCGGCATCAGGTTGCCGTCGTGTAGTTTTATAACGGTTGGATGTGTCATGCCTTCCTCCTGTTAATGAACTCAGCGGAATAAAATCCGCCGAGGGGTAGCATTAAGTCTGGACGAAATAGCTAAAAACGGTAGTTAAACTCCTCTCCTTTGCGCGAGTTTACGCGTCGGAGAGGAGGTTGATTAGCGTGCAGCCTCGTAAATACGGCGGCTGACGTCCAGCGTAATATCCTGGTTTTCGCCCAGTTGGGTCATGCCGTGCTCTTCCAGTTTCGCCAGCAGCGCCGGGATAGAGCTACCATCCAGACCGTAGGCAGAAAGGCGCGTCGGGACACCCATCTGTTCGAAGAAATCACGCGTTGCGGCGATGGCGGCATCGATACGCTGCTCTTCAGAACCTTCGGTCATGTTCCAGACGCGAGCGGCGTACTGCAGCAGCTTGGCGCGTTTAGCGTCGCGTTTTTCATTCCACAGCGCAGGCAGGACGATAGCCAGGGTCTGGGCATGATCGAGACCGTGCATGGCGGTCAGCTCGTGGCCGAGCATATGGGTCGCCCAGTCCTGCGGCACGCCTGCGCCAATCAGGCCATTCAGTGCCTGGGTGGCCGCCCACATAATATTGGCGCGTACGTCGTAGTTTTCCGGCTCTTTCAGCGCTTTCGGGCCGTCTTCCACCAGGGTCAGCAGAATGCCTTCGGCAAAGCGGTCCTGAATTTTGCCATCGACCGGATAGGTGACGTACTGTTCAACGGTATGGACAAATGCGTCGACGACGCCGTTAGCCACCTGGCGCGGTGGCAGGGTATAGGTGTAAACCGGATCCAGGATGGCGAATACCGGCTGGACGTGGCTGGACATAAACGCGCGTTTGTCACCGGTGGTTTTGCGCGAGATGACCGCGCCTTTATTGGATTCGGAACCGGTCGCCGGCAGCGTCAACACGGAGCCCATCGGGATGGCGCTGGCCACTTTGCTGCCGTAGGTTTCGAGGATTTCCCACGGATCGCTATCGGCATTGTAGTGGGCCGCCGCGGCGATGAATTTGGTGCCGTCGAGAACGGAACCGCCGCCCACCGCCAGCAGGAAAGTGATTTTTTCATCACGCGCAATTTTTACCGCGTTCATCAGCGTTTCGTAGGATGGGTTGGGCTCGATGCCGCCAAATTCCCGGACGTCAATGCCGTTCAGCGCGCTGAGAACCTGATCAAGCACGCCGGTTTTCTTCACGCTACCGCCGCCGTAGGTGACAAGCACGCGAGCATCCGCCGGGATTTGATCGCGCAGATTTTCAATCGCGCCTTTACCGAACAGAATGCGGGTTGGGGTATGTAGGTCGAAATTATTCATGGCTGGTGCCCTCAAATAGATAAAACCGCCAACAGAGACGATACCTCTGCCAGATGACGGACATTGTGTTCCCGTCGCCCGTTCCCCTCAATGCACATTCCTGCCGTTGTCTTGCCCATTTCTCCTTGGGGCTGGAGAAATACGCCGGAAGTGCGCACAATACGGAGGTAAAAAAACGTTCGCAGAGGCCCGACAAATGAACCGCGCTGAGATATGTCAGTTACTAACGAGTAAGGTTAATCAGCTGAAAAATAAAGAAGAAGTGCTTAATGGTCTGCTGCCGGATATTCGCCTGCTGTACGGTACCCAGCCGGGGACACGGACGCCGGTCATGTATCAGCCGGGGATCGTTTTTCTCTTTTCCGGGCATAAAATTGGTTACATTAACGAGCGTACCTTTCGCTATGACACCAATGAGTATTTGCTGCTAACGGTACCGCTACCGTTTGAATGCGAAACCTTCGCCACCCCGGAAGTGCCGCTGGCGGGGATTCGGCTGAATGTCGATATTCTGCAACTGCAAGAGCTGCTGATGGATATCGGCGAAGATGAGCAGTTTCAGCCGTCCATGGCGTCGAGCGGGATCAACTCCGCGGTGCTGTCCGAGGAGATTCTGTGCGCGGCGGAGCGCCTGCTGGACGTGATGGAGCGCCCGCTGGACGCGCGCATTCTTGGCAAACAGATTATCCGCGAAATCCTTTATCACGTGCTGACCGGGCCGTGCGGGGGGGCGCTGCTGGCGCTGGTCAGCCGGCAGACCCACTTCAGCCTGATTAGCCGCGTATTGAAGCGTATTGAAAGCCAGTACACAGAGAACCTCAGCGTCGATCAGTTGGCGGCGGAAGCGAATATGAGCGTCTCGGCGTTCCACCATAACTTTAAATCAGTCACCAGCACCTCCCCGCTGCAGTACCTGAAAACCTATCGTCTGCATAAAGCGCGCATGCTGATGATCCACGATGGTATGAAGGCCAGCGCGGCGGCGATGCGGGTGGGGTATGAAAGCGCGTCGCAGTTCAGCCGCGAGTTTAAGCGTTATTTCGGCATGACGCCGGGGGAAGATGCGGCGCGAATCAGAACGATTCAGGGGATGTGACGAACGATGTAAGGGCGGCGAATCCGCGCCGCCCCGGCAAACGATCAGGCGTTACAGTATTTCTTTTTAATCACCACGATAACCGTACCGAGCAGCCCGGCGATCAGCAGCGCGATAGGCAGAATCATCAGACAGGTCATAACCTGATCTTCATGACGCTTAACGAAGGGAATCATGCTCAGCGCATAGCCCAGGCTGGTAACCACGCCAACCCACAGCAGCGCGCTCAGCCAGTTGAAGAACTGGAAGCGGCGGTTTGGCAGCCCGGAAATGCCCGCCATGGTGGGAAGCAGGGTGCGAACAAACGCCAGGAAACGCCCGGCCAGCAGCGCCAGCAGGCCGTGTTTGTCAAACATGCAGGTTGCCCGCTGATGGTACTTATGCGGCAGATGCCCAAGCCAGCGCTTAACCGTGACGGTGTTACCCAGCCAGCGCCCCTGGATATAGCTCAGCCAGCAGCCGAGGCTGGCCGCTGCGGTTAAAATGGCGACCGTAGGTACAAAGTCCATTACGCCTTTGGCGATCAGCGCCCCGGCGAGCAGCAGCAGGCTATCGCCCGGTAAAAATGAGGCGGGCAGCAGACCGTTTTCCAGAAACAGGGTTGCGAACATGACCAGATATACAACGCCCACAACGTGGGGGTTTGCCAACGCGGCAAAATCATGCTGCCACAGCGCGGCGACAATTTCTTGAATGACAACCATGGACTTTCCTAAGTGGTACCGTGTTTTTTGTCTAGTGTACTCCTGAAGAGGCTCGGGCACCTTGATCCCGGGCGCAACTAAAGCGGCCGTTTTTCTAAAAAACGTCCGCTATTGTTGCCACTGACTGTCACTTTACACGATACGCGCGAAGCCCGCCGCTAAATCATCCTGCAGATCGGTAACATTTTCTAACCCGATATGCAGGCGGATCAGCGTGCCGCTGAAATCAACTTCAGCATCAGGGCGGATTGCGGCAATGTGTTCCGGCTGGTTGGCTAAAATCAGCGATTCAAAGCCGCCCCAGGAGTAGGCCATGCTGAACAAGCTGAAGTGGTCCAGATAAGCGGAGAGTTCGGCGTCGGTCAGGCGTTTATTGAGCACGAAAGAGAACAGGCCGCTGCTGCCGGTGAAGTCGCGCTGCCAGAACTCATGGCCTTTGCTGCCGGGCAGAGCGGGGTGATTCACGCGGGCCACTTGTGGATGCTGGGCCAGCCATTCGGCAATCTGCAGGCTGCTTTCATGGTGCTGACGCAGGCGCACCGCCAGAGTGCGCAGACCGCGGCTGGTCATATAGGCGGTATCGGCATCCACCATTTGCCCCATCAGATAGGCGTTTTCGCGCAGCTGCGCCCAACAGCGCTCATTGGACACGGCGGTACCGACCATCGCGTCGGAATGGCCGATCAGGTATTTGGTGCCGGCCTGAATGGAGATATCGATACCAAACTCCAGCGCTTTGAACAGCACGCCCGCCGCCCAGGTGTTGTCGATCATAATGATGGCTTCGGGAGCGACGCGGCGCACCGCCGCGACGATCGCCGGAACATCATGAACTTCCATGGTGATGGAGCCGGGCGATTCGAGGAATACCACTCGGGTATTCGGCTGCACTAGACGGGCGATATCGCCGCCGATAAGCGGGTCGAACCAGCCGGTGGTTACGCCGAGTTTGGCGAGGATTTTAGTACAGAAATCCTGGGTCGGCTCGTAGGCGGTATTGGTCACCAGAATATGGTCGCCCTGCTCGACGAACGCCAGGATAGTATTTGCGACCGCCGCTGCGCCGCAGGGGAAGAGGGCGCAGCCGGCGCCGCCTTCCAGTTCGCACATCGCTTCCTGCAGGGAGAAGTGGGTTAGCGTCCCGCGACGACCGTAGAACAGTTCGCCTTTGGCGCGGTTGCGGGTGGCGTGCTTTTTCGCTTCGACGGTGTCGAAAACCAGCGATGACGCGCGCTGAATCACGCTGTTGACCGAGCCCTGAGTGTATTTTTTGCTGCGTCCGGCGTGAACCAGCGCAGTATCAAGATGTTTATCAGCCATGTTCAGATAACCTGTTTTTATACGTCTGGACGTCTAAACTAACATGAATACCCGTTAATGTACCGGGTCGCGGCGGATACAGGTAAAAATTTTACCAACGGTGGGGTCAGCAACTTTTTTACTGCGTAAGCGCAAGGAAAATAATCGTGATTTGCTGCACAGTGTAAATACTAATGAGAACCACTATCAATTCGATGTCGTTTTGATATTATTGTGCGCAGATTTTGTGATTTACGTCCTGGAGATACAGTGTGGGTAATAATTTGATGCAGGCGGATCTCTCCGTTTGGGGTATGTATCATCATGCCGATATTGTCGTTAAGGTAGTGATGATCGGCCTGATTCTGGCGTCGGTCGTTACATGGGCTATCTTTTTCGGCAAAGGCGCAGAAATCCTGGCCAGCAAGCGCCGCCTCAAGCGCGAACAGCAGCTGGTTGCTGAAGCACGCTCTCTCGACCAGGCCAGCGATATCGCTAACGGTTTCGATGCGAAAAGCTTGACCTCGCAGCTGATCAACGAAGCGCAAAATGAGCTTGAGCTTTCTGCGGGTTCTGAAGATAACGAAGGCATTAAAGAGCGTACCGGTTTTCGACTGGAGCGTCGCGTCGCGGCGGTAGGTCGTTACATGGGACGCGGCAACGGTTATCTGGCGACCATCGGCGCGATTTCCCCGTTCGTCGGCCTGTTTGGTACCGTCTGGGGCATCATGAACAGCTTTATTGGGATTGCCCAGACCCAGACCACTAACCTGGCGGTTGTTGCTCCGGGCATCGCGGAAGCGCTGCTGGCCACGGCAATCGGCCTGTTCGCTGCGATTCCGGCGGTCGTCATCTATAACATTTTCGCCCGAATGATTGCCAGCTACAAAGCGTCCCTTGGCGATGTCGCCGCCCAGGTTCTGCTGCTGCAAAGCCGCGATCTGGACCTGAGCGCCAGCGGCGTTAAGCCGGTACGTACCGCCCAGAAATTACGCGTAGGTTGATGCTCTATGGCGATGCATTTTAACGAAAACCTCGATGATAACGGCGAAATGCACGACATCAACGTGACGCCGTTTATCGACGTCATGCTGGTGCTGCTGATCATCTTTATGGTGGCGGCGCCGCTGGCCACCGTAGACGTGAAGGTGAATCTTCCGGCGTCTTCCAGCCAGCCGCAGCCGCGCCCGGAAAAGCCGATCTACCTGTCGGTGAAGGCGGACAAAACCATGTTCCTCGGTAATGACCCCATCACCGAAGAGAGCATGATTACGTCCCTGGATGCCCTGACCGAAGGCAAGAAAGATACCACCGTCTTCTTCCGCGCAGATAAAACCGTAGACTACGAGACGATGATGAAGGTCATGGATACCCTGCACCAGGCGGGCTATCTGAAGATTGGTCTGGTGGGCGAAGAAACCGTAAAAGCGAAGTAACCCCTTACCGACTCATCTCCCAGGCTGGCCTTGCGCCGGCCTTTTTTATCTCCTCGAATTGCTCTCCTGTTGGACGAGTGTTGCTAAAACGTTGCCCTGTTGCGGTATAATGGCGGCCGTTTATGTTAACTGACAGGATCTTATGGAACGCTTTCTGGAAAATGCTATGTACGCCTCGCGCTGGCTGCTGGCGCCGGTTTATTTTGGCCTTTCGCTCGGTTTGATTGCGCTGACGATCAAATTTTTTCAGGAGATCTTCCACATACTGCCGCATATTTTCAGCGTCAGTGAGTCGGATATGATTCTGACCCTGCTGTCGCTGGTGGATATGACCCTGGTGGGCGGTCTGCTGGTGATGGTGATGTTCTCCGGGTATGAAAATTTTGTCTCGCAGCTGGATATTAACGAGGGTAAAGAAAAACTCAGCTGGCTGGGCAAAATGGACGCGACGTCGCTGAAAAATAAGGTTGCCGCCTCCATCGTGGCGATCTCCTCTATTCACCTGCTGCGGGTGTTTATGGATGCGAAAAACGTCCCGGACAATAAGCTGATGTGGTACGTCATTATCCACCTGACCTTTGTGCTGTCGGCCTTTGTGATGGGCTACCTCGATCGTCTGACCAAAGTGAAACACTGAGGCTGATGATCGAGCTGTTTTAGATATTGCGCTCGTCTTTCTGCCGGGTGGCGGCTTGCGCCTGACCCGGCCAACAAAATCCACCATTTCTGCCCCTCGCCGCTGGCGCATGCTCGCGCTTCTGCTTTGCTTAAAGAGCGCTTAACAACGGAGGAAGGGTGATGACGCGACTCACGGCCAAAGATTTTCCCCAGCAGCTGCTCGAGTACTATGACTACTACGCCCACGGCAAAATCAGCAAACGCGAGTTTCTCCAGCTGGCGGGGAAGTATACCGTCGGCGGGATGACCGCGCTGGCGCTGTTTAACCTGCTGAAGCCCGACTATGCTCTGGCGGAGCAGGTGGCGTTTACTGACCCGGATATCCGCCCGGAGTATATGCGCTATCCCTCTCCTGACGGCCACGGTGAAGTGCGGGCCTATCTGGTGACGCCGGCGAAAATAGCCGACAAATCGCCCGCCGTGGTGGTGGTTCATGAGAACCGAGGCCTGAATCCCTATATTGAAGACGTTGCCCGGCGGGTGGCGAAAGCGGGCTATATCGCGCTGGCGCCGGATGGCCTGAGCTCCGTCGGCGGCTATCCCGGTAACGACGATGAAGGCCGCACGCTACAGCAGAAGGTCGATCCCGTGAAGCTGATGAATGATTTCTTTGCGGCGGTCACGTTTATGCGCCAGCACCCGCAGGCGACGGGGAAGGTCGGCATCACCGGATTTTGCTACGGCGGCGGCGTCAGCAACGCGGCGGCGGTAGCGATCCCCGAGTTGGCCTGCGCGGTACCGTTTTACGGTCGCCAGCCGCCGCTGAATGAGGTCGATAAAATTAACGCGCCGCTGCTGCTGCATTATGCAGGACTGGATAGCGGCATTAATGAAGGCTGGCCCGCCTATGAAAAAGCGCTGAAGGCACACCATAAAGTCTACGAGGCCTATATTTATCAGGGTGTTAACCACGGCTTTCATAATGATTCCACGCCGCGCTATGACCGGGCCGCGGCTGAGCTCGCCTGGCAACGCACGCTGGCATGGTTTGAGAAGTATCTGCGCTAAAAGCCGGAGGCTGAAGCCTCCGGCGGGCATGGGTGCTAAGCCTGGCGTTTATCTTCGGTTTGCGTGTCGAAGTCGCTGGCGTCATGGCGCTCGTGAAGCTGCTCGTTAAGCGGGCCAGAGGTGCGGTTAACCATGCGTCCACGCTGTACGGCCGGGCGATTGCCAACATCCTGCGCCCAACGCAACACGTTTTTATAGCTACCGGCATCAAGGAACTCGGCGGCGTTATAAACGTTCCCCAGCACCACGTTGCCGTACCATGGCCAGATGGCCATATCGGCGATGGTGTACTCTTCTCCCGCCACAAAACGGCCGCGGGCAAGCTGCTTGTCGAGCACGTCAAGCTGGCGTTTGGCTTCCATCGTAAAGCGGTCGATCGCGTATTCGATTTTCACCGGCGCATAGCTGAAGAAATGGCCAAAGCCGCCGCCGAGGAACGGGGCCGAGCCCTGTAGCCAGAACAGCCAGTTGAGGGTTTCAGTGCGGCCTGCTGGATCTTTGGGCAGGAAGAAGCCAAACTTTTCCGCCAGATAGAGCAGGATGCTGCCGGATTCAAAAACGCGGGTCGGCGGCGTGGTAGAGTGGTCGCGGAGCGCGGGGATTTTCGAGTTCGGGTTAACCTCGACAAAGCCGCTGGAGAACTGATCGCCTTCGCCGATGCGAATCAGCCAGGCGTCGTATTCCGCGCCGCTGATGCCTAACGCCAGCAGCTCTTCCAGCATAATGGTCACCTTCTGCCCGTTGGGCGTCCCCAGCGAATAGAGCTGAAGCGGGTGCGCGCCCACCGGCAGCACCCGATCGTGCGTTGCGCCGGAGACGGGACGGTTGATATTGGCGAATGCGCCGCCGTTGTTTTGCTTCCATTCCCACACTTTCGGTGGCTGGTAGTTCTTCTCTGACATGCTGATCTGCCTTTTTAGTGAGGTGTTGAAGTCGTGGCGCTAACCTTTCGGTGCGCCGGTCTAAGCCAGAATCCGCGCGGCCCATACGCTGACGTCGTCGCCGCTGCCGAGATCCGGCTGCACCAGGCCGTTAACCATAAAGGTCGGCGACACGTGAATGCCGTTCTGGCGGGCGTACTTGCTGTGCCATTTGATCTCGTTTTGCAGCTCCGGGCGGGCAAACGCCGCAGCCAGCGAAACGTGGCTATAGCGTTCGATACGCTCGATAATCTGCTGCGGCGTGACGTCCATGTTTGGCCCGCTACAGTGGTCGGTAAACTCAAACTCTTCACGGTGGTCGGCGACGGCTTTAAGGACCTTATGCGCCTGCTCCCGGCCGTGCGGCAAGGTGGAAGCGGCAAGAATGCAGCGCACGATGACGCCGGAAAACAGATGCCAGGGCTGGGACTGGAGACGAATTTTGATCGTCACGTTATCCGCGCCAACTTCATCCAGCAGATCATCCAGCTTATTAAAGGCGCGCACGGAGAAAGGGCAGGTGGGTTCGAGGAACACCTCAAAGGTGCGTGGGCCATGCCCCCAGACCAGCGGTTGGGCAGTCAGATGCGAAGGTGTGCTCATTGTCGACTCCTGTTTTTTTTATCTCAAATAACGATATCACTTTTGCCCGGCGGCGCAGGCTTATTTTCCTTAAGGGCACGATTAGCGAATCGAATGAGTGGTATCATCACTCCACCTCTGTCTGGTAAGTGCCTGCGGCAGGATAAGAAGAGGGAGTTTTGTTTCGCCAACTGCCCGGGCTGCATTAATTTGAGGTCAGGCTAAATGAGCAAAGGTTCGACAAGCAGTGACGCCCCGTTTGGTACACTATTAGGCTACGCACCGGGCGGCGTGGCGATTTATTCTTCGAATTACAGTAGCTTAAATCCGCAAGATTATCCGGATGACGCCACGTTCCGCAGCTATATCGGTAATGAGTATATGGGGCACAAATGGCAGTGCGTGGAGTTCGCGCGCCGCTTTCTGTTCCTCACCTACGGCTTTGTTTTCACCGATGTCGGCATGGCCTATGAAATCTTCTCCCTGCGTTTTCTTCGCGAGGTGGTCAACGACAATATTCTGCCGCTGCAGGCGTTCGCCAACGGCTCCCGCCGTCCGCCGATCGCCGGCTCGCTGCTGATCTGGCAGAAAGGCGGCGAGTTTAAGCACACTGGCCACGTGGCGGTGATTACGCAACTGGTTGGGAATAAGGTCAGGATCGCCGAACAGAACGTGATTCACTCGCCGCTGCCGCAGGGCCAGCAGTGGACCCGCGAGCTGACGCTGGAAGTGAAAAACGGCCTCTACACGATTAAAGACACCTTTGCCGATACCGAAATCCTCGGCTGGATGATCCAAACCGCCGATACCGAGCACAGCCTGCCGCAGCCGGTGCTGCCGGGTGAGGCGATGGCCATTAAAGGCGCGCGGCTGCCGAATAAAGGCCAATACCGCGGCAACTGGCTCAACGAGAAAGATTCGCTGCAAAAAGCCTATGTGGAAGCCAACGGCCACGTCATCAATAAAGACCCTTACCAGTATTTCACCATCAGCGAAAGCGCCGAGCAGGAGCTTATCAAGGCCACCAACGAGCTGCACCTGATGTACCTGCACGCCACCGACAAGGTGATGAAGGATGACAGCCTGCTGGCCCTGTTCGATATTCCGAAAATTCTCTGGCCGCGTCTGCGCCTCTCGTGGCAGCGCCGTCGCCATCATATGATTACCGGCCGCATGGATTTTTGTATGGATGAGCGGGGGCTCAAGGTGTATGAGTACAACGCCGACTCCGCGTCCTGCCATACCGAAGGCGGGCTAATCCTCGAACAGTGGCTGAAACAGGGCTACTACGGCACCGGCCACAACCCGGCGGAAAATCTGCTGGATGAGCTGGCCGGGGCGTGGAAGCACAGCCGGGCGCGTCCTTTTGTACACATCATGCAGGATAAGGATCTGGAGGAGAACTACCACGCGCAGTTTATCCAGCGTTCGCTGACCCAGGCCGGTTTCGAGAGCAACATTCTGTTTGGCCTGGATGAGCTGCGCTGGGATGCCGCCGGGCAGCTGATCGATGCTGACGGTCGTCTGGTCAACTGCGTCTGGAAAACCTGGGCATGGGAAACCGCTATTGAGCAGGTGCGGGAAGTCAGCGCCGATGAGTACGCGGCGGTGCCGATCCGTACCGGACACCCGAATAATGAAGTGCGTCTGATTGACGTTCTGCTGCGCCCGGAAGTATTAGTCTTCGAGCCGCTGTGGACCGTCATTCCAGGCAACAAGGCGATTTTGCCGGTGCTGTGGTCGCTGTTCCCTAATCATCGCTATCTTCTGGATACCGATTTTGTGGTTAACGAGCAGCTGGCGGAAAGCGGCTATGCGGTTAAGCCTATCTCGGGCCGCTGCGGCAACAATATCGACCTGATTGGCCCGCAGGACGAAGTGCTGGATAAAACCAGCGGCCAGTTTTTCGACCGCAAAAATATCTATCAGCAGCTGTGGTGCCTGCCAAAAGTGGATGGCAAATACATCCAGGTTTGCACCTTCACCGTCGGCGGTAACTATGGCGGGACCTGCCTGCGCGGAGATGATTCTCTGGTGGTTAAAAAAGAGAGCGATATTGAACCGTTAATCGTGCTAAAAGACACAGATAGCCGTTAAGTTTGGCCCCGGATTGCGGCAGTGAGCGCTTTATCCGGGCTGCGGTTCTCGTCACCTGCGGCATTTGTAGCCCGGGCAAGGCGCATCGCGCCGCACCCGGGCAAGGCCGCTGGATGCTGAAGAATATCCCGGAGGCGATGCTGCGCATCTGTCCGGGCTACCGAACATACGAACCCGTAGCCCCGGTCAGCGTCGCGCGACCGGTGAATGACCGTTAAAAATAGATAAAACATCACAACAACAAGACAGAAAAGGAAAATAGTATGCACGATCGGCGACTCGCCGCCCGCGCGGGTGAACTTAAGCCCTCCGCCGTCCGCGAACTCCTCAAGCACAGTAAACTGCCCGGCGTTATCTCTCTGGGCGGCGGTATTCCGGCCCCGGAGCTTTTTGATACCGAAGGCCTGAACCTGGCAGTGCAGCAGGTGATGAACGGGCGCTTTAACGATGCGTTCCAGTACGGGTTGACCGAAGGTTATCCGCCGCTGCGTCAGGCCGTTAGCGAACTTTGTCAGGCGCGCGGCGTGGCCTGTTCGGCAAGCCATGTCTATATCACCTCCGGTTCGCAGCAGTCGCTGGATATCGTCGCCCGCACGCTGCTCGATCCGGGCGATGCGATCGTCGTTGAGCGTCCGACCTATCTGGCGGCGCTGCAGGTCTTCCAGCTGGCGCAGGCGAACATTCTCAGCGTCGATACCGATGATGACGGCATGCTGGTGGAGCAACTGGCCGACCTGCTGGAAACCACGCGTGTGAAAGCTGTTTACCTGGTGCCGACGTTTGGCAACCCCGGCGGGAAAACCCTGAGCGAAGCACGCCGTCGCCGCCTGGTAGAGCTGGCGAAAAAGCACGACTTCGTCATCATTGAAGACGATCCGTATGGCGAAATTAGCTTCACTGACGAAGTGCGCCGTCCGCTGTATCAGTACGCGGTTGAGCTGGGCTGTGAAGATCAGGTGGTTTATACCTCCACCTTCTCCAAGATCCTCGCGCCGGGGATGCGTATTGGCTGGATCGTCATGCCGGACTGGCTGGCGCAGCAGACGGTGATCGTCAAACAGGCGGCGGATCTGCACACTAACATGCTTTCGCAGGTCATCACCGCGGAATACCTGAGCATGAACCGTCTGGAAAGCCAGATTGCCCTGATCCGCGAGGATTACCGCAAGAAGTGCGTGGCGCTGGCCGACGCGCTGGAATCGCAGCTTGGCGAGCATCTGGAGTTCAGCCGTCCTAAAGGTGGTATGTTCCTGTGGGCCCGCTTCCGCTATCCGTTCGATACCATGGAATGGATGAAGAAAACGCTGGAAAACGGCGTGGTTTACGTTCCAGGGGAAGCGTTCTATAACGATAACCCGGATACCCGCACGCTGCGTCTTTCCTACTCTACGGTGTCGGCAGACGGTCTGATGACCGCCGTCGAGCGTCTGGCTAAGTCGCTGTAATCGCCCTGCTCCGCGCCGTCGGCGGCGCGGAGCTCTTCTCTAAGCATCTGTCTTCATCCGTATGCATGGACTGCGCAGCGGGCGAAAATCATCAATGCGTAGCGTGAAAATGGCATGGGCGGGGTTTTTGAATCGCCCGCAGCTGATGGCGACGGGCGAAAGAAACACAGAGGCGAGCGTTTTGCGACTTATCGCTGGCCCGGGTCGTTAATCCTGGTCGGCAATGCGATCGTCAAGCCAGATCAGCATCAGCGTGGAAAGAAAAGCAACAGCGACGGTACCAATAGCTAACAGCATAAGAAGAGCCTCAGGGGTTTTTATTATTTTTCTGCTTTGACCGATGAGCGATTATTTCTGTCTGTGATGGTGACTTTTGTTGCTGAATGGGATGTTGCGAGGGTGAAAAAATCGTCAGCATCAATATCGAAATTGAGGACGATTTCTTTGTACTTTCCACAATTCATTAACTCTTTTGCTTCTTTCATACTACTGGCTGTGATAGTAGGCATCAGTTTCATCTCGTTTAAAAACTGAGAAGCAAAATAAGAGCTTGTCGATACCAGATCAACTACTTTTTATGGTAAGGACAATCATGCATCAGATTGATGATTGCCGCTGCCAGTAGCCGATTGAAACATAATTTCTGTTTTACCTTTCCTGCCAGCGTTTCGTTTTGCCCATGACGGCGAAAAATGCGCCGATCCTCGGCAGTGGATTTTTAACCGTTTTACAATTACGTGGCTAAGAACGAGCCGCCAGCGGCGGCGGCCCGCTGTAGATGTTTAAAAGGCGTAGCCCACGCTAAGGTTGCCGCTGTAGCCGTGGCTGTCGCCGCCGCTGGCGACATCAGCCTGGCCGCCAAGGTTCAGGCTCAGCGCACCGCGCGTGATGCTCAAACTGGCGCCAGCGTTGACCATGTCACGGCTATCGAAGGCCGCGTTCTGTACGACTTCATAGTGATAAACCTGGCCCTGAGTACGTACCGAAGGGCCGCTGAAACTATGTTCATAGCCGATATTTATCGCCGGCGTGAAGCGCCAGCCGCCGCCGTTTTGCGAATGAAATGCGATACTCACATTGGCAATACCGCTGGCGTTATTTTCACTGACGCGGTCGACGTTGAGCGCCAGCTCGCTGCCGCTTTCGCGGAAAGCGTCCATCCGCAGGTGGGTCAGGCGGGTACCGATGGCGTACTCAACGCTGGCAAAATCGAGTGGACTCACGTAGCCGAGGCGCAGCGTGCCGCCAACCAGCTGGCCATGGGTATCGCCGGTGGCCGTACCCAGCCCGCTATTCAGCCGGCGCGTACTGCTATAATCGATCCAGCCTGCGTTAAGATCGGCGGCGGCAAATAAACCACGATTTAGATCCTCAAAAGCATAGCGACCGCCAAACCCCAGCAGAGTGGTGTTGGCATCCGCATCGGCGCTGGCGCTGCCCAGCGAGCCCCAGCTATATCCCAGAGTGCCGTAGCCGCTAAGCTGCGCGTTAAACCGCCAGGTATAGCCCAGCAGCGAGCCGGTGGTATGCTCATTACTGCTGGCGGCGCGGGCGGAACCATCGGTGCCAAGATAGCCGCTAAGCCCGGTCAACCACAGTTTTCCTTCCCCATCCCGCAGCTGACGGCTATCAATATTCGGCGTTAACGCCCTGTCTAATCGCGATCCGCTGCGCAGCAGGTAGCTGGCGGCGTCCGCGTAGATCTGCCCGCCGACCTGAGTCTCCACGCCGCCGAGGGTTCCGGCATCAATGGCCGATTGCAGATAATAGTTATAGTCGGTGTAGCGGCCCGCTAGCCCGCTATTTTGCAGGGCGTTAAGCAGCGCTGCGCCCTGCGCCGCATTCCCCCGCAGTTCGCTTTGCCCCGGCAGCTGGCCGTACTGCACCATTTTGCCGCGCAGGACGTAGAGCGTCTCCTGCGACAGCCCCAGGCCCTGCTTCAGATAGTTATCAACCGATCCGTACTCGCGGCTGATTTCATCCAGCCCGGCCTGAAGATAGCTGGCGTCAACGCCCAGCAGCGGCTCGTAAATCGCCGCCATGGCGGGGGGCATCATCGCCAGGGTCGCTTCAACGCGCTGGCGGGTATAATCGTTGGTGGCGAGGTAGTTTTCCATAATGGTCCCCTCATCGACGCCGGCAATGCTCAGCAGCATCGCGGCGGTCCAGCCGGTGCGGTCCTTGCCCGCGGTACAATGGAACAGCGCTGCGCCTTCGGCGCTGGCCAGATCGTTAAATAGCGTGGTGAACCGGGCGCGCATCCCGGCATCGCTGACGAAGGCGACGTTAGTCTGCTGCATCATTGCTTTGGCTTCCGCGGCGCTACTGAACGTTATTGAGGTGATGTTGCTGCCCGAAGCGGTGTTACCGATGATATCAATATGGGTATACCTCGCCCCGTCGGGCATCACGTCCGGGCTGCTGGCGATTTCGCTGGCCGTGCGCAAATCATAAACATCGCTGATACCGAGCGTGCTCAGCGTCGACTGGTCCGCGGAGGATAATGCCAGGGCATTGGAACGATAAAAAACGCCTGTGCGCAGGGTGCCGTCGCGGCTGGTGGTATAAACAGTCGTCGTGCCAGCAATATCGCGGAAATTATCCATCGTAGCGAGCACGGGCGTATTTATCGGCGCAGCGTAGAGCACGCAGGAAACGGCAGCGGCGACCAGAGAGAGCGAAACGGGAATATAGCGAATCAACATAAGCCTCGATAATTATTGGTTATAATTCTTTGTTTATTAAGGCTTGAAAATATAAGAGGGGATTGTGACGAAATTATTTCTGAAACGAAATTTTTTAAATAAATAGGATGATAATAACGTCAGGCTATCGATTAAATATAACTTTTGCGCGCGCTAAATACTGTTATTCATTCGCCATGTTTATGTTTAACATTCCGCTCGTCGCAGCGGAATGTTATTTTCTGTTATTGTCAGCGAGTCATTTTGCGCAGTAATCCCCCTTAATCCGGGCGCTACTTTTCACTCATCAGCTGGCGACAGCGCTGCTGGTCCTGGCTGATACTTTTCTGCTCTTCCGGCGTGAGCTGCTGCCAGGTGTCCAGCATCCGTTGGCCCAGAGCGGGCACGTAATGGGTCTTATGCAGCGCATAATCCGAATTGCCGCCTTCAATCATATTTTCCATATCGCGGAGAAACGCGCGGCTGTCCTGATGGTCGATAACGCAGAAGACGGAGCGGTAGTACGCGACATCCTCTTCGGCGTAGCGGGGCGTGAACCACCAGATAAGCAGGGCGATAAGCGTCAAAAGCGGGGCGATAAAAGCAAGTTTCTTCAACATGAGTCATTCAAAAAGGCAAATTGAAGGAGCAGTGTAGCCGTTGATGAAACAGGATGTAAGCGCCGCTGCGGGCTGGAAGGGGGATTCCGGCCCGCAGCGGTACCGGTTAGTAGCCGACCTTATAGATCCGTCCGCTCTGGATGCCTTCCACGCTGCGGCGGTAGGCCTGAGCCACGCTGGCGGCGGGAACGCTGGCAAAACCGGGGAAGAAACCGTCGTAGGCTGCCGCCGATTCCGTTAATACGGTCGGGCTAATCAGGTTAATGCGTATTCCGCGCGGTAGTTCGCAGGCGGCGGCGCGAACGAATCCTTCCAGCCCAGCGTTGACGGTGGTGGCATTGACGCCCTGAGCGATGGGCTCATGGGCGACGATCCCGCTAATCAGCGTAATAGATCCGCCGTCGTTCAGATAATGCTGGCCGGTCAACGCCAGGCGAATCTGCCCCAGTAGTTTATCCTGTAAGCCCTGGTTGAAATCGTCATCGGTCATGGTCGCCAGCGGACCAAAGAACAGATTACCAGTGGCGGAAACAATCGCGTCTACCCGACCGATTTTCTCAAACAGGTTCTCTACGCTTTGCTGTGAGGTGATATCCACCTGATAGTCGCCCTGAGTGCGGCCGACGTGAATAACCTCATGACGCTGACTTAACTCTTGCGCAACCGCGCGGCCAACGGTACCGCTGGCGCCAATAACGATGATTTTCATAGCAGATTCCTCTCTCGGATGAGAGGCTATTCTTTAATAAAATAAATATCGGATAAACTGGCTAAAAGTTAAATGATTACTAACCAGGAGTTTGTAATATGGATAAGCTGCGGGCGATGGAGACCTTTATTGCGGTGGTGGAGTGCGGAAGCTTTACCGAAGCCGCATCGCGCCTCGATATGTCGGCGGTGATGGTCGGGAAATATATCGCGCTGATCGAACGGCAGCTTAATACCCGTCTTCTTGAGCGCAATACCCGCCGCCAGAGCCTCACCGACGCCGGGCGGGTCTATTTTGACGAGGCGAAACGCGTCCTTGAACAGGTTTCAATCGCCGAGAGCGCGGTGGAGAGGCTGCGGATCGCGCCCGCGGGGACGCTGCGGGTAAGCGCGCCAACGTCGTTTGGCGCCTGCGTCATTGCTCCGCTGGCCGCCACTTTTCTCCAGGCCTGGCCCGACGTGCGCGTGGAGCTGGATCTGACTAACCGGATGGTCGATCTGGTGGATGAAGGTATCGATTTGGCGATCCGCATCGGCGAGATCCGCAATAACGATCTGGTAGCAAAGTATCTCGCGCCCTACCGGATGACGATCTGCGCCGCGCCCGGGTATTTAGCCCGCTACGGTACCCCGATGACGCCTGCGGACCTGGCCGATCACCTCTGTTTGTCGCATACGGTGTGGACCGCGCGCAATGAGTGGAAGCTGCCGGGCGCCGAGGAGGGCGTCCGCTGGAAGCGCGATGCCGTCCTGCGCTGCAATGATGGCTATGCCCTGCGAACGGCGGCGATCGCCGGAGCTGGACTGCTGCTGCAGCCGGAAGTGCTGCTGGCGGATGCGCTCGAGTGCGGCAAACTGGTGCGCGTGCTGGAGGCGTATACCCCGCAGCCGAGGCCGGTTCATTTACTCTGGCGGCAGGATCTTCGGCCGCTGCCGAAGCTGACGCGGTTTGTTGAGCATCTTTTGCAGGGGCAGCGCCACAACGGGCAGAGTGCTTAAGTCTCTGCCGGGCGGCGGGCCTGATGTGATGGGGGGCTTGTCGGCCCGGCAAAGCGTTAGCCGCCGCCGGGCAATCTGCTTAGTCGCGCAGCGCGTGGCGCCAGTCGGCGATCAGATCCTGCGGATCTTCAATGCCTACCGACAGACGAATCAGCTGAGGAGTAATGCCGTTGGCTAACCGCTGCTCCAGCGGGATCGACGCGTGGGTCATGCTAAACGGCTGGCTCACCAGGCTTTCCACGCCGCCGAGGCTCTCCGCGAGGGTAAACAGCTTCAGCTTACGGATGATCCGTTCGGCGTAGCCATCATCGCCTTTGACCACCACGGAGATCATCCCGCCGGGAAGCGCCATTTGCCTGCGCGCCAGCTGATGATGCGGATGCGAAGCCAGCCACGGGAACCAGACTCTTTCGACCTGCGGCTGCTGCTCCAGCCACTCGGCAAGCAGCAGCGCATTGCTGCTGTGGCGCTCCATACGCAGCGCCAGGGTACGAATACCGCGCAGCGTCAGGAAACTGCTGAACGGATCGAGCACGCCGCCAACCGCGTTTTGTAGATAGCCCAGCTTTTCCGCCAGCGCGGCGTTGTCGCCGACCACCGCCAGCCCGGCGACCACATCGGAGTGGCCGTTAAGATACTTGGTCGCCGAATGCACCACGATATCAAAGCCCAACTCAAGCGGACGATGGATAGCCGGCGAGGCGAAGGTGTTGTCGGTAACGCTGATAATATTGTGCCGCCGCGCAATGGCGGCGATGGCGCTGAGGTCGGCCAGCTTAAGCAGCGGGTTGGTCGGCGTTTCAACCCAGATCATGCGCGTATCGGGCCGAATAGCTGCTTCGATGGCCGCCAGATCGTCGGGCTTCACCCAGCTTACCCGCAGGCCGGCGCTGCGGCGGCGAACGTTTTCAATCAGCCGGTATGTGCCGCCGTAGACATCGTCGACGGCGACCAGGTGACTGTCTTTATCCAGCAGTTCCAGCACGGTTGAGATGGCCGCCAGACCGGAAGCAAAGGCGTAGCCGCGCGTGCCGCTTTCCAGGTCGGCTATCGCCGTCTCCAACGCGTGACGGGTCGGGTTGCCGCTGCGCGAATATTCGTACCCGGTATGCTGGCCCGGCGCGGGCTGAGCAAAGGTGGAGGTGGCATAAATAGGCGGCATCACCGCGCCGTGTTCATCGGTAAATGCGCCGCTATGTACGCTCAGGGTATGCAAATTTGTCATTGAGAAGTCCTTACTGTTCGAGTCGGTTACGCCAGGTGGTCAGCACATCGCTGCGGGTAATGAGGCCAAGAAAACGATCGTTGTCGGCGATAACGGCCACCAGGCCGCGATCGAAAATGGCCTTCAGCGCGCTTTCCGGCGCGTGCTTATCCAGGGTCTCCACGTTACGCGTCATTGCTTCCCTGACCGGCAGAGAAAAGCGCTGACTGTCGCCCTGGACGTGGCTAATCAGATCCCATTCGTCGACAATGCCGACGACCCGGCCGTTTTCCAGCACCGGCAGCTGCGAGATGTCGTAGAGACGCATACGCGCGAGGATGGCCGCCAGGGTATCGTCCGGCGCGGCGGTGACGGTTGCCCCTTCGTCGTGGCGCAGAGCGATAAAATCGCTGAGATCGCCGCGCGATGGACGGCTTAAAAAGCCCTGCTGGCGCATCCAGTCATCGTTAAACATCTTTGATAAATATTTATTGCCGCTGTCGCAGGCGAAGGTCACCACGCGTTTCGGGGTTGTCTGCGCCCGGCAGTAGCGCAGGGCAGCGGTGAGCAGCGTTCCGGTAGAGGAGCCCGCAAGAATGCCCTCAACCTGCAGCAGCTGGCGGGCGGTGGCGAAAGCTTCGCTATCGGTGACGCGGTATGCGCTGCGGACGCCTTCAAGATGGGCCAGCGGCGGAATAAAGTCTTCGCCGATCCCTTCCACCAGCCACGAGCCGGTTTCGCCGTAGCGTCCGGTTTCGACCTGGTCCGCCAGAATGGAGCCCGCCGGGTCGGCGAGGATAAATTCCGTTTTGGGGGAGTGCTCAGCAAACCAGGCCTGTAGCCCACCGAGCGTTCCGCCGGAGCCGACGCCGACGACAATCGCGTCGATATCGCCTTCCAGCTGCTGGAAGATCTCCGGGGCGGTGGTGGTGGCATGCGCCAGCGGGTTAGCTTCGTTATTAAACTGGTCGATATAAAAGGCGCCAGGCGTTTCGTCGGCAAGACGCCGGGCGTAGTCCTGATAGTAGGCGGGATGGCCTTTGTTAACGTCCGAGCGGGTAAGCTGCACCTGCGCTCCCAGCGCGCGCAGGTGGAAAATCTTCTCACGGCTCATTTTGTCCGGCACCACCAGGATCAGGCGATAATTTTTCTGCGCGGCGATCAGCGCCAGCCCGAGGCCTGTATTGCCGGCGGTGGCTTCGATAATCGTGCCGCCGGGTTTTAATTTTCCTTCGCGCTCTGCCTGGGCAATCATGGATAGCGCGACGCGGTCTTTTATCGAACCGCCGGGATTTTGATTTTCCAGTTTTAGAAACAGGCCGCAGGGGCCGGTATCCAGCTTATGAAGCTGCAGCAGGGGAGTATGACCAATCAGGTCGCTAACGGAATGAAAAACTGACATAACATTTTGCCCATTCGTATCGAGATGATTTGAATGGTAGGGCTGCAAAATTGGCATTTTAAAGAACTTTTGTCTGCCGCTAAGAGCAAAAAGGAATATAAGATGCTTTTTAGCCGTCCGGAGGGAAAGGTTGTTAGCCGCCTGGGCGTGTTGATTTCCAGAATAGCGCGCTTTTGCCCGGTTTTTCACCGAATTATCCGTTTTTACGCGCTGCTTTATCTCTATTTCAGAAATAGATTGCCGAAAATATTCGATGGATCTCTGGGGTTAGTTTAGGTGTTGGTGAAACTATCAATGCCGCGTATACCGGCAAAGTAGCCAACGATCTAAATTCAGGTGCAGGAAATTAAAGCTAATAAAGTCGGCCTGCTCGCTTCAATAAATCGTCTATATCAGGAACCTCTTTCCGGAAATATCCTGACCTGGGTGTCATTCAGCCGGGAAATTGTCTGGTACGATCCAGTTAACAGAACAGGAACATAATTTATACCTGATAGACATATACATGTAATGATTCAGTCGTAACCAGTTACAAGGAAGCTACTATGAATAAAAACGACATGAGTCCTTTACCCACCAATACCCACGAGTGGTTTTTTAATCGTAACAGCATCATCATTTTGCTCGATATTGTTCTGTTTATCGTTCTCTACAACACGCTACCCTATGAGCCGAAGGTGGTCATGGGACTGAGTATGCTCGCTTTTATCGCCGTATTATGGTTAACGGAAGCGCTGCACGTGACCGTTACGGCAATAATGGTTCCCGTTATGGCCGTGCTGTTGGGGGTATTTAATACCCAGGCGGCGCTAAACAGTTTCGCTAACTCTACGATATTCCTTTTCCTCGGCGGCTTTGCTCTGGCGGCGGCGATGCATGTGCAGGGGCTGGATAAAGTCATTGCCGATAAAGTATTAGCGATGGCGAGGGGCAAAATGCGCCTCGCGGTCTTTATGCTATTTGGCGTGACGGCGCTGCTGTCAATGTGGATCAGTAATACGGCGACGGCCGCAATGATGATGCCGCTGGTATTGGGGATCCTGAGTAAAGTCGATGGCAAAAATCGCCATTCGACCTATGTGTTTGTGCTCCTCGGTATTGCCTATAGCGCCAGCATTGGCGGAATGGCGACCATCGTCGGCAGTCCACCGAATGCGATTGCCGCCGCTGAGGTGGGGCTCTCCTTCTTTGACTGGATGAAGTTCGGTTTCCCGGCAATGATCGTCTTACTGCCAGTCGCTATTGCGATTCTTTACCTCGTGTTCAGGCCGGAACTTAAGGGGACCTTCGAAACGAATAGTGAACAGGTCGATTGGGATAAAGGCAAAGTCGTCACCCTGGCTATTTTTGCGCTTACCGTATTCTTCTGGATTTTCAGCGGACCCATTAACGATCTGCTGGGCGGTTTTAAATCCTTCGATACCATTGTGGCTTTAGGCGCCATTATATTAGTCAATTTCGCCCGGGTAGTTCACTGGAAGGATATAGAGAAAACGGCTGACTGGGGCGTGCTGTTATTATTCAGCGGCGGTATCTGCTTAAGTAATGTGTTGAAAGAGACGGGTACCAGTCTGTTCCTGGCAAACCAGATTAGCGGGATGGTGGCTCATATGGGGATATTTATTATTATCCTGGTGATTGCAGCATTCGTGGTGTTTCTGACCGAGTTTGCCAGTAATACGGCCAGCGCCGCTTTGCTTATTCCCGTATTTGCCTCAGTGGCCGAAGCGTTCGGCATGTCGCCTGTGATTCTGTCGGTATTGATTGCCATTGCTGCTTCATGCGCTTTTATGCTGCCCGTGGCGACGCCGCCAAACGCTATCGTTTTCGCCACTGGCCATATCAAGCAGCAGGAGATGATGCGCGCCGGCCTGTTTTTGAATATCGCCTGTATCGTCGTTTTGACCGGATTTAGCATGATGTTTTGGGTCTAGCTTTTGATAAGCGAGTTTCCACCCAATATCTTGCAAATGAAGACTGCCGAGCGGCGAATAATCGAACGCAGTTCGATGGAGAGGCCGGTCGCAGAAAAGCAAAAACCCAGCCATAGGCTGGGTTCTTTAAATAGTGGTGCCGGACTCGGAATCATATCCACGATTAACACACTGTTTATTGTTGGTTTTGTTAGTATTTCTCGTAAACAGCGCCCCCACGAAGGCCCCATAAAAAATCGCTTTGGTTTGTGATAGTTATCACGAAAAATCGGTGTGTAATTGACTCTCTAACCACTCTTACGACACGCAATTAGTTCCATACCATAAAACTCACCATTGTTATGAAGCTGAGTTGTTATTTTTTTATCGTAGGGAGTTAACACAATTTACGCATTTTTCCACTACGCCTTTCAGTATCCTGTCTTGTAAAGTTATTCTGGACGTTATCAGTTCATACGTTAGCCCGAACTTGCAGCATACAGATTCCGGTATTTTTCCTGATAATAGAGAAAAGTCGCTGGAGGAAAATTGTGATAAAAATCACAAAGCAAGGCAGGTTACCGGAGAAAAAGTCCGCAACGGCGAATTATCGTAGTCTATGAACCTCAACCCGAATTTTGAAGGCTCTGCTAGATGGAAGAAAACACAAGGCAGCGTACGGAAAAATATATCTCAGCAAAAAACCAGCATCCAGCCTGGATACTTCTTGCTACCCGCCGCGCCCCGCTGGTATTGAGCTGCCTGAAAACGCTGTTTGAAAAATCACATGATGGTATCCCCCTTGAGGAAGCGATTCAGTCTCTTACCGGCATTCTTGTCGAGCACGTGAGTCAGGAACAGTATGACATTAATCAGGACAATCCCTCTCTTCAGGCCAGCCGTGAACTGCGGGAATGGATTAAACGCCGTTTAATTGTCGAACGGGATGGCCGTGTCTTTGCTACCGATGCGCTCGAGGTCGCGATTACGTTTGTTGAGTCGCTGGATAATCGTTTCATGACCTCTACGGCTTCCCGTTTGTCCACCGTACAGCGAGAAATTGAAAACCTGGAAACCCGGCTTAATCCTAATCCGGCAAACCGGGTTACAACCTTACGTCGTCGTATTGCCGAACTAGAACGTGAATTACAGGAAGCCGAAGCCGGGCATATTGAGGTGCTGGAAACGCATCAGGCGGTTGAACATATTCGAGAGGTCTTCAACTTAGCTTCCAGCCTGAGGGCTGACTTTCGTCGTGTTGAAGACTCCTGGCGCGAGGCCGACCGTGCGCTTCGGCAATCCATTATTGGTGAGCAATATCATCGCGGCGATATCGTAGAACGCCTGCTCAACGATCAGGACGCGCTGCTTAATACTCCCGAGGGAAGAGTCTTCGACAGTTTTCAGCAGCAACTCCGTCAATCCTCTGAACTTAAGGCGATGAGTGAACGATTACGTGTGATCCTTAGCCATCCGTCTGCTTCCGATGCGCTTAACCGTCTACAGCGTCACGATTTGCGCTGGCTGGTTAAACGCTTGGTCGATGAATCGCAAACCGTACTCCAGGCTCGCGCCCGAAGCGAGCGCGATGTCCGCGGTTTTATGAAAACCGGTCTTGCTGCTGAGCACCACCGCGTTGGTCACCTGCTTAACGAATTTCTAAACCAGGCGTTAAAACTCGACTGGCAGCGCCAGATCGTTCGCAAACAAGAGGTTCCGCTTCCTGCTGTTGGTGTGGCGGTAACAGGCATCCCGGCTATTGAACGTTTACGGTTTAAAGAGGTGGATGATGAAGCGGAACAAACGTTGGATCTCAGTAATCATGCGGCGGATTTAACGCAAATTGGCGATGACTTCTGGGATGCTTTCAACGGCCTCGATCGTGAAGTGTTGATTCAGCAGACGTTGCAGCTTCTGGCAAAAGAAAATCGCCCCGTTGGCCTGGCTGAACTGGCGGTGTTGTTGCCCCCAGATCACGATCTCGAAACCTTTGCCATATGGATTGGTATGGCGAGAGAAGCGGGCATTGAGATTATTGATTCACAGCGCGAATTTGCTGAGCTTAGTGATGGGGAAGGTCGCCGCTGGCGATTTAATCTGCCCACTACCGGTCTGGAAAGCCAGGCATTAATGGATATCGATTGGGAGTAACAGGTATGGTGGGCTTTTTTGACAGACAGATTAACCGGAGCGTTGCTGCAAATGCAGGCAGTGAACCAGAACCATCGGACGAAGCGGTTGCCGATGAGTCGGTTGAGGAAATTGCAACCAATAGCGAAATGCGAACGCTGAAAAAAATACGTGAAGCGACTCAGGAATTGCTCAAATACGGCCTGCTGGAAGAAGCCAGTAAACCCAATCTGTACCGCGTTGTACTGACCCATCCAGAAGAGGTTACTCGCATTCTGGAACCTCTCGATCTGGATATCGGCATTGATGAGATCCGCGGCCTGCTGTATGTCAAAGTCAGACTTGACGAAACGCCAGAGCAGGATGAATGGTCCCACCCTCTGGTGAGACGGCAACGGCTTAACCTGGAACAATCATTATTAGTTGCCATACTGCGCCAGCATTTTGTTGCCTGGGAGCAGGAAAGTGGAACAGGCGCCAGCCAGGCGCAGATCGCTATCGACGATCTCCTCCCTCAGCTCCAGATTTACCTTGGCGATCCGGGGAGTGAATCCAAAGAACGCACCCGGTTGCTTACCCTATTGGATCAATTAAAGGGCCATGGGCTAGTCACGTCGCCGGATGCGCATGAGCGGATCGTGATTCGTCCGATTATTGCTCATCTTGCCGATCCGATGAATCTTCAGGCATTACTGGCATGGCTACAGGACCAAATTGCTCAACAAACCTCCCCTGCTGATTCGTCAGAAAAGGAGAGCAGTGAGGAGGACGTATGAATCAAATAGCGCGTCTGGCTGGAAAGGAATCTTTTATTCTCACCCGTATCGAGTTGTTCAACTGGGGCGGTTTTCATGGATTGCATCAGGCAGCAATCCATCAGGAAGGTACCGCCGTTATTGGTCCAACCGGCAGCGGGAAAACGACGCTGGTCGATGCCTTAATGACGCTACTCTGCGCCAATCCCCGCTACAACCTGGCCTCAACCGGGGGGCATGAAAGCGACAGAGATCTTATCTCCTACGTGCGCGGTGTATCCGGACCCGGCGATGGCGGGGAGGGGCAATCGCATATTGCCAGACCAGGTAAAACCGTGACCGGCATTGCCGCGACGCTGGAGCGTGAAGGGCAGCAGGTACGTCTGGGAGCTCTGCTGTGGTTTGATTCCACCAGCTCCAGCGTGACGGATATGAAAAGGCTTTGGCTTTTCAGCGATAACCCCGAGCAGACGCTGGAGCATTGGTTGAACGTTTACCATGACGGCGGCACACGATTGCTGCGGCAAATGGAAAAAGAAGTGACCGGGATCTGGACATACCCGAATAAAAAACAGTATCTGGCGCGCCTGCGGGACTTTTTCGAAGTGGGGGAAAACGCGTTTACGTTGCTAAATCGGGCGGCAGGGTTAAAACAGCTAAACAGCATTGATGAGATTTTTCGTGAGCTGGTATTGGACGATCACTCCGCCTTCGATCGCGCGACGGAAGTGGCCAATAGCTTTGATGGTCTGACAGAAATCCATCAGGAGCTGGAAACGGCGCGCAAACAGCAGCAGTCATTGCAACCTGTTGCCCTGAGTTGGGATAAGTACCAGAAGCAAGAGCGACAATTTGCTGAAAGGAAAGTACTGGAATCACTATTGCCCATCTGGTTTGCACAACAGGCAAGCCAGCTCTGGAGGGAAAAGGTCAGCCATCTTGAAATCGAGTTTGGTGAGGCACAGATCCGCGAAGAACAGATCCTGTCGCAGCTTGAGCAACAGAAAAAACGGGTAGCTGACTGCATACAGCGCTATTACCAAGCCGGTGGTGCCAATATCGATGATCTGAATGAGCGCATCAAGGACTGGCAAAAAACGCTCGGCAGTCGGGAGGCTCTGGCGCGCCAGTATCAACAGCTGATCCATAATCTGGGGTTGCCGCCTGACCTGAGTCAGCAACAGCTAGAGGCGAATCAGCATGAAGCCGAGGCCCGACGTGAGCAGCTTGCTGATGATGTAAAGCTGAAGCAGGAAGAGGTTTATCAAAAAGGCGCGCTCAGGCATCGCATGACCGAAGAACTTCGGGAACGGGAAACTGATCGCGCTGAGATCGCGCGTCGTCCGGATTCTAACCTTCCCGCACATTATCAGGCATTTCGCAGCGAACTGGCAAAAGCGCTGAACGTCGATGAGTCTGAACTGCCTTTCGTCGCTGAACTGATACAAGTTAAACCCGAAGAGGCGCAATGGCGCGGTGCGATTGAGCGCGCTGTGGGGAGCAACAGGCTGCGTATTCTTGTTGCGCCGGAATCTGCACAGGAAGCGCTGCGCTGGGTAAACCAGCGCAACAATCGTCTGCACGTGCGCCTATTGGAGGTCAAGTTACCGCACTCTCCCGCCAGGTTTTTTGATGATGGTTTTACCCGCAAGCTGTTGTGGAAAAATCATCCGTGGCGAGAGGCCGTCAAAGCATTACTGGCCGAAAGCGACAGGCATTGTGTTGACAGCCCCGAACAGTTGCGTGACACACCTCACGCTATGACGGTGCAGGGGCTAATGTCTGGTAAACAGCGTTTCTATGACAAACAGGATCAGAAACGCCTTGATGAAGACTGGCTAACGGGATTCGATAACCGCGATCGCCTGAACTTCCTTGCCAAAGAAATCGCCGCGCTTCAGGAGCAGGTTAAAACCGCAAACGCGGCATTTGAGGTTGCGAAAGGCGAGGTGGCACTTTTGCAAAATCAGGCCATTTCATTCCAGAAAATACAACAGATTGATTACGATAGCATTGATGTTCCCGGCGCAAAGAGCCAATTGGAAGCGCTCAAGGAGCGGCTGGAGAATCTGATCCGCCCGGATTCCGATGCCAGCGTAGCGAAAGCAAAACTTGATGAGGCTCAAACGGTTGAGTCTGAATTTGATAAGCAGCTCAGAGCCGCCAATAAAGTCACTAACGGGCTGGATACAGAACTCACCTCCGCCAGGGCCGCAGAACGTAAGGCCCAGCAAACCGCGCAACAAGGTATGCAGGATGAAGAGCGAGAGCTGTGTGCCTTACATTTTCCGGCGGTGACTCTGGAGCAACTGCCTGACATTCGCGATCTGGAACGTCAACATGAGCGGGGAATTCAGCAAGAAATTGAGGGTGTTAAAGGTGAACTGCATCAGCTGAGTATTGAGTTGACCAAACGTATGTCTGAAGCCAAACGTGTGGATACCGGGGCGCTCGTTGAGGCAGGGGCTGATTTGGACGATATTCCTGTCTATTTACAGCGTTTGCAGGAGCTGACCGAAGAAGCCCTGCCGGAAAAGCTCAACCGCTTTCTTGACTATCTGAACCGTTCATCTGACGACGGCGTAACGCAATTGCTCAGTCATATTGAACATGAGGTGTTAGTCATTGAAGAGCGTCTCAATGAGCTCAATGAAACCATGTTTCGGGTAGATTTTCAGCCGGATCGTTACCTGCGTCTGGATACGAAAAAAGTTGTCCATGAAAGCCTGCGTACGCTTGAAAAAGCACAGCGTCAGCTAAATACTGCCCGGTTTGTTGATGATAACGGTGAGAGCCATTATAAGGCCTTACAGGTGCTGGTGGCGCAACTGCGGGATGCCTGTGAACGAAACCGCACCTTGGGGGCGAAGGCGTTGCTGGATCCCCGTTTTCGTCTGGAGTTCGCCGTATCGGTGATGGATCGTCAGAGCGGAAATGTGATTGAGTCGCGTACTGGCTCGCAGGGCGGTAGCGGTGGAGAAAAAGAGATTATTGCGTCTTACGTGCTGACCGCATCACTGAGCTACGCGCTATGTCCTGCTGGGAGTCGTTATCCGCTTTTCGGCACCATTGTCCTTGATGAAGCCTTCTCCCGCAGCTCTCATGCCGTGGCGGGCAGGATTATTGCCGCGCTTAGAGAATTCGGCTTACATGCCGTATTTATCACACCCAATAAGGAAATGCGCCTGCTGCGTGACCATACCCGTTCGGCGATTGTCGTCCACCGGCGCGGTCAGGATTCAAATATGGCTTCGCTGAGCTGGGAAGAGCTTGAACAACACTCCCGACGACGGGAGAACGCGTAGAATGTATTCTCCTGATGAACTGCGTGAAAAGCTTGCCCGGCAGTGGGATAACGCAAAGCTCCGGGCCGAGCGTTTACTTCCACCCGGTAACTGGCCGCTCTGTCTGACCATTGGCAAACCTTCCGCGAAAATATTCGCAGAGCAGCCTCAGCGCGTTTTACAACACGTGCAGTTATGGCGGCGAGTCGCGGTTGGGCGTGTGGACTGGGGAGAGGTCAGTTATCGGGCGAGCGACGGACCGGTATCAATGCCGCTGCGCTGGGTCCTGAATGGCCCTTCTGACTGGATCAGCGCCGCGGCGGATCAGGCGGTGAGCCGGGAGTTTCGCTTGCTGGAGGTAATTATTGAGCAGGTTGATCCCATTTTTCATCCGCTGTTGGTTAGTCATCGTTCCCTCTGGCGGCATAAAGCTCCGCAGGACATCATCAGTGCCGCCAGGCTGGCCTGCCGATTAGAGCCGGGCTGTGCAAAAGGGCTGCCGCTAAGACTGCTTTCCGGGCAAGGGGTGGATACCAAATTTATTGAGAATAATATTTCATTATTAACCCGACTGCTGGACGTGCGTTTTTCCGGCGAAGCCAGCGAGCAGGGGTTAACCACCTTCCTTGATGCTTTTGATGAGTCCAGCCACTGGGTTCTGGTTGTGCCACTTTCGCCCGGCTTGCTTCCTTTTAAAAAATGCCGGGTGACAACGGCGGAACTGGGGGAAACGACATTGCCCGCGTCGCGTGTGCTGGTGATTGAAAATGAACAGTGTCTGCATCAACTTCCAGCGTTATCTGACACTATCGCGATCTTAGGGTGCGGCCTTGACGTGCAATGGTTATCCAGCTCTGTTCTGGATGAAAAACGCGTTGCCTATTGGGGGGACATGGATAGCTGGGGGCTACTGATGTTGGCGAGAGCCAGGTGCTGCCGCCCGACGCTTGACGTTCTGCTGATGAACCGTGAGTTGTTTGAGCAATATGCCAGCCATAGCGCCGTTCCTGAACCGGTAAAAGCGCAGCAAGCAATACCTGATGGCTTGCTTGATGAAGAGGTCGATTTTTATCGTTACTTGATCTGCTTGCCACGTGGTCGTCTGGAGCAGGAATTTTTGCCTACGGGGATAGTTGAAGAGGCGCTGGTCATGTGGCAGAAAGGATTATAAATAAGGCTGAAGGATTCGTCAGTACCCTTAGCTACCTACCGGATATTCGGTAGATGCGGTATGATAAAGCCGAGCATTTTTCAGCCAGAGGAACCTCTATGCCTTTGCAAATAAAAGATATTATAGATCTGCAAACCCTTGTTGAGTCGGAACAGGTTGAGTTCAAACTGGCAGGGGGGAAAGACGGCAAAGGCGAGTTACCGAAAGACTTCTGGCCCACCTATTCCGCAATGGCGAATGGTCGGGGCGGTTGGGTGATTCTCGGTGTAAAAGAACAGGCTGGAAAATTTATACCAGTTGGTATTGTTGATCCCGAAAAGATTAAGACCGATCTGTTTAATCAGTTAAACGATCGCGATCGTGTCAGTGCGAATGTGCTGAGATCAGAAAACGATGTGCAACAGGTCTCTTTGCAGGGAGCGGACGTTCTGGCGATCCATATTCCACAGGCGATGCGCAAACAAAAGCCGGTTCACCTGAAAAAATCCCCATTTGGTAACACCTATCAACGTATGCACGAAGGCGATCGCGTTTGTGATGATATGACCATCAAGCGGATGCTTGCAGAGCAGATCCACGACAGCCGCGATAATGAAGTGCTTTCTGAACACTATACTTTTCAGGATGATATCGATCTGGACAGCCTGAAAGTCTATCGCAATCTGCTATCGGCAAATAACCCGCAGCATCCTTATTTGGCCTGTGAACCGTTTGAACTATTAAAAATGGTTGGTGGATGGCGTAAAGACAGGGAAACTGGAAAAGAGGGCATTACGCTGGCTGGCGTTCTCATGTTTGGTAAATGGGATGCGATTGTTGCTGCTGCGCCTAACTACATGGTGGATTATCAGGAGCGCCCCGAAGCTAAAACGGAGCTGCGTTGGGTGGATCGGGTATGCCCGGACGGTACATGGTCAGGGAACTTGTTTGATTTTTATCGCAAGGTATACCAAAAGCTGGTCGCCGATCTTAAAGTTCCCTTTACGCTTGAAGATGGACAACGCAGGACGGATACGCCAGTACATATCGCACTGCGTGAAGCGCTGGTCAACACGCTGGTCCATGCTGATTTTACCGACCGGGTTTCTATTCTGATCGTTAAACGTCCCGACATGTTTGGCTTTCGCAATCCGGGCTTGATGCGCCTGCCGCTGGAGGATGTGATAGCAGGCGGAGTTAGTGATTGCCGCAACAGGTTACTGCACCAGATGTTTTTGCTGATTGGCCTGGGTGAGAAAGCGGGTTCAGGGATGCCGAAGATTTTCAGCGGCTGGAAATCGGCTAACTGGCGAACCCCCAAACTTTGGGAAAAAACGTTTCCTGCACAGACGCTATTAGAGCTTTCTACGGCTAGCCTGATCCCGCAGCTTATTCTGGATGATTTGCATCAGCGATTTGGTGAAACCTTCGATCAGCTTGATGATTTTGAACAGGTGATTGTTGCAACAGCGGCGATTGAAGGCTGGGTCAATCATGAACGCGCCTGCCAGTTAACAACCCGTCATTCCCGCGAAGTCACGTTGACGCTTCCACGTCTGGAAAGTAAAGGTTTTCTGGTCGCTGGGGGTGAGCAGAAAAGCAAATATTACACCTTGCCTGGCGTATCGGTAATGACACCAGATGAGGTTTTCTCGTTAGGTGCGGTTGTAAGCTCCACACATAACGAGGGGAACTCCGCATATAACGAGCAGAGGTCCACACATAACGAGGGGAGCTCCACATATAACGAGCTGAGGTCCACACATAACGAGAAGAAGTCCACACATAACGCGGAAAACTCCACGTATAACGCCGGGGACGATCAACCCGCGTCCCGGGATGAGTATGGACGTTTGCTTAACAGCTTTATCGATAGACCCTATATTGATGATGTTGATAATCTCACCGAAGCTTTCCGGGATTCGTTGTTTGCTCTGGCTGCCGTTCCGCGTGAAAGGTTGCGTCTGGGAGATAAAGAGCTGATGAAGAGTGTGATCCTGAATGTGTGTCAGGGACAGTATATTTCTGTTGCTGCGCTGGGACAGATCCTTAGTCGTAACCCTAATGCTCTGCGTCAGCAGTACTTAAAACCGCTGGTGGAGCAAGGGGAACTGAAGCTGGCGTTTCCGCAGTATAAGAATGACCCGAAGCAGGGGTATAGTGCCGTTTGAAGAACTGATTAATATCTTTAATAAGAGCTTATGGGATATGAGTGAACTTGATTACGCAAAAACTGTTCCTCCAGGCGTAGTCGGCGAGCCTGCTTTTTCAGCTCGCAGATGCGTTGCTGCTCTGGGGAGATAGGGGTTGCAGAGGGCGTAATTCCCAGACGCTCTCGCCTGAGCTGATGCATCCAGCTCTCAAGCGTGGTAGAACCGACATTCATCAATTCACTGGCTTGTCGATATGAGCAGCCCTTATCAACAATCAGCTGTGTCCATTCCCGCCGGAACTCTGGGGTGACGTGCACTTAGTTTTCTTGTTCATTAAGTCACCTGTTTTGTGCCGAGGTGAGAATAACATCTTTAATCTGGTGGCCAAATATTACCGTGCCACTCCCCCCGAAGGGGTGAGCCGCTGTGCGGCGAATAATCGAACGTAGTTCGATGGAGAGGCCGGTCGCAGAAAAGCAAAAACCCAGCCATAGGCTGGGTTCTCTGAATAAGTGGTGCCCGGACTCGGAATCGAACCAAGGACACGGGGATTTTCAATCCCCTGCTCTACCGACTGAGCTATCCGGGCAACGGGGCGCATTAAACCTGATTCACCGCACCTCGTCAACGAAATTTATCTGTTTCGCAGCAGACTGAACAATCTATCACCAGATTGCGTCAAAAGCACGCATCTTCAGGCGAAAAACGCCGTCCAGGCCATTGAAATCGGCATCGCCAGCACCAGGGCAGGCAGCATATTCACCACGGCGAACATTTTAATTCCGCAGATGCGCAAACCGGTGGCAACCAGCAGCATCCCGCCGACAGCGGTGAAATCCGCCATCATCATCGGCGTGGTTAACGGCATAATCAACGATGCGCAGGCCGCCAGCGCCAGCTGGATGGCCAGCATCGGTACGCAAATGGCCGAGACCGCCAGCCCCAGGGTGCAGGCGAAGATGGTGGCGGTAAAGAAGTCGAGAAACGCTTTGGCGATAAGAATGCTGGCGTCGCCGGTCATTCCTTCGCGCATCGCGCCGAAAATCCCGGTTCCGCTGGCGCAGAACAGCACGATTATCGCGACGTAGCTTTGAATATAGGACTCATGCGCTGAGACCTTTTTCTGCCCCTTTTTGGGCGAAAGCAGCTGCTGGAGCTTACTGACCAGCGTATTAATGCCTTTCTCCATGTTGCACACTTCGCCGAGCAGCGCGCCCACCAGCGTTGAAAGCACCATCACCGGCAGGTTGGCGCATTTGATCACCAGCAGAATGCCGATGCCCAACGACGCAAGGCCAAAAATAGAGGTCATTGATGTACGAATCCGTTCCGGCAATCTTTGACTTAAGAGTGCGCCGAGTACGCCGCCCAAAAGGACCGCGCCGGCGTTAATAAATGGCCCTGTAACCACAGCATGACTCCTGTTAATTATCCCTAATGACTGCATTATTATGACGCCAATCGGGCAAAAAGGCTTGCGCATCCGTGGTGTGGCTGCATACGTAATTCATCTTGCGCGGTAGATTTAAAGGTGACATGATTGCGCGAATTTTCTCCTCTCCTGAATGAGGCCGCCGGGATGACGACATCGCCACTACATCACCAGTGCCGCTGCGTACAGATGCGCAGGCAGCCTCGTCTTGCTACCCTTACTCTGCAACTTCTGCCCGCCATGCGGTGAGCGTAACGCGGGCTCACTGCAGGACAACAGTAAGATCGGACGCGGTCTGCTTTTACTGATGTCTGGCGGTCGGAGCTGGGATCCAGCCAGACCCTGACATTTCGTTGGCCAGAGCCCAGACGCCCTGGCCGAAGCCTTTTACTCTCCGGAAACGGGTATTCGCGCTCATGAAATCAATGCACATTGCCGCCAGCCGCGAGCTGGTATCCCGCCTGTCCACCCACCGTCGCGTGGTGGCCCTGGACAGTACCGATTTTACCGATGTGGCGGCAGTCGTCATTACCGTAGCGGACAGCCGCAGCGGCATCCTTGCGTTACTGAAACGCACCGGGTTCAACCTGCCGGTTTATCTGTTCAGTGACGCTGACCACGAAAAACCAGAAGGCGTGACGGCCATCGTTAGCGGCAAAGAGCAGGAGTGGCTCGAACTGGAAGCCGCCGCCTGCGACTACGAAGAGAATCTGCTGCCGCCGTTCTTCGATACCCTGACCCAATACGTTGAGATGGATAACAGCACCTTCGCGTGTCCGGGCCATCAGCACGGCGCCTTCTTTAAGAAACACCCGGCGGGACGGCAGTTCTTTGACTTCTTTGGCGAAAACGTCTTTCGCGCCGACATGTGCAACGCCGACGTTAAGCTTGGCGATCTGTTGATTCATGAAGGATCGGCCAAACACGCGCAGAAGTTTGCGGCGAAGGTCTTCAACGCCGATAAAACCTATTTTGTCCTTAACGGCACCTCGGCGGCGAACAAAGTGGTGACCAACGCGCTGCTGACGCGCGGCGATCTGGTGCTGTTTGACCGTAACAACCATAAATCCAATCATCATGGCGCGCTGATTCAGGCCGGGGCAACGCCGGTTTATCTCGAAGCGTCGCGCAATCCGTTTGGTTTTATTGGCGGTATCGACGATCGCTGCTTCGATGAGAAATACCTGCGTGAACTGATACGCGAGACGGCGCCGGAAAAAGCCGATGCGCCGCGCCCGTTCCGCCTGGCGGTGATTCAGCTCGGTACTTATGATGGGACGGTATACAACGCCCGCCAGGTGGTCGATAAAATCGGCGGTCTGTGCGACTACATCCTGTTTGACTCTGCCTGGGTCGGCTACGAGCAGTTTATCCCGATGATGGCCGACTGTTCGCCGCTGCTGCTGGACCTGACGCCGGACGACCCGGGCATTTTTGTCACTCAGTCGGTGCACAAACAGCAGGCCGGTTTTTCGCAAACGTCGCAGATCCATAAAAAAGATAACCACCTGCGCGGGCAGGAACGTTTTTGTCCGCATAAGCGGCTCAACAACGCCTTTATGCTGCACGCCTCGACCAGCCCGTTTTATCCGCTGTTCGCCGCTCTGGACGTGAATGCCAAAATTCACGAAGGAGAGAGCGGGCGCCGCCTGTGGGCGGAGTGCGTGGCGCTGGGTATTGAAGCGCGCAAGGCGATTATCGCCAACTGCAAAATGATCCAGCCGTTTATTCCACCGGTGGTGGCGGGGCGTCCGTGGCAGGATCATCCCACTGAAGCCATCGCCCGCGAACGGCGCTTCTTTAGCTTTGAGCCGGGCGCGCGCTGGCACGGCTTCGAAGGCTATGCCAGCGATCAGTATTTCGTTGACCCCTGTAAACTGCTGCTGACGACGCCGGGGATCGATGCGGAGAGCGGGAAATATACCGATTTTGGTATCCCGGCGACCATTCTGGCCCACTACCTGCGCGAAAACGGCATCGTGCCGGAGAAGTGCGATCTGAACTCCATTCTGTTCCTCCTGACGCCCGCAGAGAGCGCCGAGAAGCTGGCGCAGCTGGTGGCGATGCTCGCCCAGTTTGAGCAGCATATTGAATCCGACACCCCGCTGGCCGACGTTCTGCCGACCATCTTTAATAAATATCCGGTGCGCTATCGGGATTACACCATCCGCGAGCTGTGCCAGGAGATGCATAACCTGTACGTCAGCTTTGACGTGAAGGATTTGCAAAAAGAGATGTTCCGCAAGAGGAGCTTCCCGCGCGCGGTGATGAACCCGCAGGACGCCAACCGCGAGTTTATTCGCGGTAACGTTGAGCTGGTGCGCTTAAGCGAAGCGGAAGGGCGGATTGCGGCGGAAGGCGCGCTGCCGTATCCACCGGGCGTGCTGTGTGTGGTGCCCGGAGAGATCTGGGGCGGGGCGGTGCTGCGCTATTTCCTGGCGCTGGAGGAGGGGGTCAATATGCTGCCGGGTTTCTCGCCGGAGCTCCAGGGGGTCTACAGCGAAACGGACCCTGACGGCATTAAGCGGCTATATGGCTATGTGCTGAAAGCATAAAAAACGCGCCCCGTTGATAACACCGGGGCGCGTTTTTTTATTCGTAAATCTGGGGTAAGCCGTTTATTTAATGTGCGACGGTCTGCGCCCCGGTTGGTACGCGGACGTGCTTGTACTTAAACAGCGCTACAAAGGCAAAAGCCAGAACCAGCGAATAGCCGGCGAAAATCAGCCATACGGTTTGCCAGTCGGTGATCCCTTCGACGGTAAAGTGCTCCACCACTTTACCGCTTACCATCCCGCCAAGTATGCAGCCGAAGCCGTTGGTCATCATCAGGAACATCCCCTGCGCGCTGGCGCGGATTTCCGGGCGAACCTCTTTTTCCACAAACACCGAACCCGAGATGTTGAAGAAGTCGAAGGCGCAGCCATAAACGATCATCGACAGCACCAGAAGCACGGTGCCGAACGGGGTCGGGTCGCCGTAAGCGAACAGGCCGAAGCGCAGCATCCACGCCACGATACTAATCAGCATCACGTTCTTGATGCCGTAGCGACTGAGGAAGAACGGGATGGTCAGGATGAACAGGGTTTCCGAGATCTGCGAAATCGACATCATCACCGAGGCGTGCTGCACGATAAAGCTGCTGGCGAACAGCGGATCTTTATCAAAGCTGTGCAGGAAGGTGTTGCCGAACATATTGGTGATTTGCAGTTCGGCGCCCAGCATCATCGAGAAAATAAAGAAGATCGCCATACGTTTATTTTTAAACAGCGCGAAGGCATCAAGGCCCAGCATGGCGGTCCAGCTCTGGTTTTTCTGCTGATTAGCCACCGGAATATGCGGCAGCGTCAGGGTGAAGAGCACCAGCAGTAAGGAGAGCGCCGCGCCGATATAAAGCTGCATATGGCTTAGCTCAAATCCGGAGAAGCTGACGCCCCACATGGCGAGGATAAAACCGATGGTGCCCCAGATGCGAATCGGCGGAAAATCGGTCACGATATCCATGTTCGCAGACTGCAGACGGTAGTAGGAAATGGTGTTAATCAGCCCCAGCGTCGGCATATAGGCCAGCGAGTTAAGCAGAATGACGAGGAACATCTCGCCCGGCGTAGTGACCTGGGCGGCGAGCCACAGCGTCAGCGCGCCGACCAGATGGCAAATGGCGTAAACCCACTTAGCGCTGATCCATTTATCGGCAACGATACCGAGCAGCGTCGGCATAAACACCGCGGCGATACCGAGTGAGCTATAGACCGCTCCGATGGCCGCACCATCGAACTTGAGAGTGACGAACATATACGAGCCGAGCGTGGTCAGCCAGCTTCCCCAGAGGCAGAACTGCAGGAACGACAGTACTTTGAGCTGCAGCTTAAGATTCATGTTTTGATCCTCACGGATATAGAATTGTTTTGTGTTTTAAATAACATTTATAGCGTTATTTTGGTTGGATTCTATCATTTATGCGGTGGATGCTTTTGTTAACTGCCGCAGAAAATCGCAAAACAGTTGCGCAACTCTATTGTGTATAGCAGAAGGAAGGCGCCCTTGAGGAAACAAGGGCGCTGGAGGGAGATTACCTGCGGCGATAGCCTTTCTGCGCAGAGTTAACCTTGTACAGATAACGACGCGACTCGGCGGAGGGGTGACGGCTGGTGATGGTTTGATAAACATCGCCCGGCGTCATGTTGTTGATGATATTCGCCGCCTGAACCTTATCGCTGGAGAAGACCCGCAGTACGCTGCCCGCGCCGCCGTTATACGCGGTGATGACCGCATAGCGACGCGAGGTCGGGTTGGTGATACCGGACAGATAGACGTTGTTAAGCATTGCCAGATAGGCGGTGCCGGTGTCGATGTTATTGACCGGATCGAACAGGTAGCTGCGGCTCGGTAGGCCTGATTTCCCCTGCGAACGGAACACGTCCTTCCCGGCGCTGTGCTGCACCACCTGCATCAGCCCCAGGGCGTCGGCGTGACTTACCGCATAGGGGTTAAAGGAGGATTCGGTTTGCATAATCGCCAGGATCAGCGATTCATCAACGCCGTATTTGCGCGATGCCTGACGGACCATACCAATGTACTTATGCGCGCGTTTGTCGAGGTGGTTCGGCACCAGGTTAATGGTGATGCTGTAGATCATGCGCGGGCCGTTGCTGCGGCTTTTCAGGCGTGTTTGCAGCAGATAGTCGGCGAAGCGCGAGGCGCGCCACTCCCAGCGAATCGCCTCGCCGGTGTTATCCACCACCTGGCCATACAGGAACGGCTCTTTTGAAATCTGAATATCATCGACGTCAGAATAGAGGTCGATGGAGTTAGGGTCATCGCCCATCAGCAGGGTTTTAATAATCGCCTGGCGCAGGCGCCCGGCCGGGTCGGTACCGGCGATAGTTTCAACGGTAATCGTCCCCGCATCAAAGTTGATGTGGCTGCGGGTTTGATACTGGTCGGTGTATTTAACGTAGTCCTTCGGCCCGGCGAGCAGAACTTCGTTATAACCCCAAATGTTCTCGATGTTATGGGCGAACTGGCCCATCAGGATATCAAAGCCGTTGGTGTCCTTCACCCACGCCTCGTTATACTCGGCGCCTTTTTTGGTTGAGCTGGAACACGAAACGAGCAAAGGCGCAATCAGCGCTAGCGCTAAGTATTTTTTCATCATTCCGGGAGTGCGTGTTGTGTTTATTGTTGTAAAGGGCCGTCAGGCCCTTACTGTTTTTCTGGCGGCGTATAGCCTTCGATGTGCACGTCTTTGCCTTCAAACAGGAACTGAACCATCTCCTGCTCCAGCAGTTTGCGATGCTCAGGGTTCATCATGCTGAGTTTTTTCTCGTTTATCAGCATCGTCTGCTTATGCTGCCATTGGGCCCAGGCTTCTTTGGAAATTTCGTTATAGATGCGTTTGCCCAGCTCGCCCGGATACAGCTGAAAATCCTGGCCATCGGCTTCACGCTGCAGGAAAGTACAAAAAATCGTTCTGCTCATTCTTAATCCTCTTTAATCGCCAGAAAGCTAAACCGGTGCTCCGGCTTTTAACTGTTGCAACAAGCGCTCCACGGGGGCCGCCAGACCGACGGACGGCGGCTGCGCTAAGTTATACCAGAGTGCGCCCCCTTCATCCATGCATGCGCCGGATGAGTGCACTGTAAGCCACATCGGCACAATATCCAGATGGAAATGGCTGAAAGTGTGGCGGAACGCGGTTAATTGCGTCAGATTCTCAGCCTTGATCTGCCGCTGGGCCAGCCACTCCCGCAGCGTATCTTCATCTTCAAACTGCGGGAAGCAGAACAATCCCCCCCATAATCCCACCGGTGGGCGCTGGGAGAGAAACACCTTGTCGCCGTGCTGCATCAGCAGGAAATAGCCGGTACGCTCGGGGATCGTCTGTTTCGGTTTTTTGCCTGGATATTGAGCCCATGAATGATTTGCGTAGGCCACGCAGCCGTTATTCAGCGGGCAAAGCTCGCATTTCGGCTTTGAGCGGGTACATACCATCGCTCCAAGGTCCATCATGGCCTGGTTAAAACGCTCGACCCCATTGGCTGGCGTGACGTCTTCGCTGATATCCCACAGGCGTTTCTCAACCTCTTTTTTCCCCGGCCAACCGCTGACAGCATAGCAGCGCGCGAGCACGCGCTTCACGTTGCCGTCGAGAATCGGATAATGCTGACCGAGAGAAAGGGACAAAATCGCGCCGGCGGTGGAGCGGCCCACGCCTGGCAGTGCGGCGACTTCATCGAAGGTCTGCGGGAATTTTCCGCCGTGCAGGGTGGCCACCTGCTGCGCCGCTTTATGCAGATTGCGCGCGCGGGCGTAATAGCCAAGTCCGGTCCAAAGATGCAGGACTTCATCGAGGGGTGCGTTCGCCAGATCGGTAATTGTTGGGAAACGCGCCATAAAGCGTTCAAAATAGGGGATAACCGTCGCCACTTGCGTTTGTTGCAACATCACCTCGGAGAGCCATACTTTGTAAGGCGTCTTGCCAATTTGCCAGGGCAGGGTTTTGCGCCCGTATTTGTCGTACCAGTCCAGCACCTGGGCTGAAAATTGCGCGGCGAGAAAAGTCAAAGCTACGGCTCCGGGAAAGCGATTATAAGGTGGCAGATTGCAGCACAAGGGCGAGGGGCTGTAAACCCTTGCATCCGCCGGGTAACTTTGGATAATGCCCGTTTTCCGAACACATCTCACAAGCAGACTTAACTTTTATGAAAAACGACGTCATATCTCCGGAATTCGATGAAAACGGCCGCCCGCTGCGCCGTATTCGCAGCTTCGTCCGTCGTCAGGGCCGCCTGACCAAAGGTCAGCAGCACGCGCTGGACACTATTTGGCCGGTGATGGGCGTTGAATTCAACGAAGCGCCGCTCGATTTCGCCGCCCTGTTTGGCCGTGAAGCGCCGGTCACGCTGGAGATTGGTTTTGGCATGGGGGCGTCGCTGGTGGCGATGGCGAAAGAGAAGCCGCAGCAGAATTTCCTCGGCATTGAAGTGCACTCGCCGGGCGTCGGCGCCTGCCTGGCGTCCGCCGAAGAAGAGGGCGTGCAGAACCTGCGCGTCATGTGCCACGATGCGGTGGAAGTGCTGCATACCATGATTCCGGATAACTCCCTGAGCATGGTGCAGCTGTTTTTCCCTGACCCGTGGCACAAAGCGCGTCATAATAAGCGCCGTATCGTTCAGCCGCCTTTTGCCGAACTGGTGAAAAGTAAACTGAAGCTGGGGGGTGTCTTCCATATGGCGACCGACTGGGAGCAATATGCCGAGCATATGCTGGAAGTGATGTCCTCGCTTGAAGGGTATCGTAACCGGTCTGAAAGCAACGACTATGTGCCGCGCCCGGAATCGCGCCCGGTAACCAAATTTGAACAGCGTGGCCATCGTCTTGGCCACGGCGTATGGGACTTAATGTTCGAGAGGGTGAAATAATGGCAACGAATCGTAGCCGTCGTCTGCGTAAAAAAATGCATATCGACGAGTTTCAGGAAGTGGGTTTCTCCGTCGCGTGGCGCTTCGCGGAAGGAACCAGCGAAGAGCAGATCGACCAGACCGTTAACGATCTGATTGATGAAGTGATTGAGCCTAATAAGCTGGCCTTTGATGGCAGCGGCTATCTTTCCTGGGAAGGGCTGATCTGCCTGCAGGAAATCGGCAAATGCACCGAAGAACACCAGGCCATCGTGCGTAAATGGCTGGAAGATCGCGGGCTTGCCGATGTACGCACCAGCGAACTTTTTGATATCTGGTGGGACTAAGTTTGACAAGGGTCGGCAACTGCCGGCCCGTTTTGTCTGAAGGGAGTTAAATGATGCGCAAAACGCTGTTGGCAGTGGCGCTGTCCGTCACCGCTTTGTCCGCGCATGCGGACTACCAGTGTAGCGTCACGCCGCGTGACGATGTCATCCTCAGCCCGCAGCAGGTGCAGGTGAAAGGCGAAAACGGCGATCTGGTGATTAAGCCGGACGGCAATCTGACCTTTAACGGGAAAGCCTATGCGCTGAATGCCGCCCAGCGCGAGCAGGCGCAGGACTATCAGGCTGGACTGCGCAGCAGCCTGCCGTGGATTGATGAAGGCGCCCGCACGCGGGTAGAAAAAGGCCGCGCCGCGCTGGATAAAATCATTACCGAACAGGTGGGGGCCAGCAGCAGCATGCATAGCCGCCTGACCAAGCTTGATGCGCAGCTGAAAGCGCAAATGGGCCGTATTATTGAACATCGCAACGATGGGCTGACGTTCCACTATAAAGCCATCGATCAGGTGCGCGCCGACGGCCAGCAGCTGGTAAACCAGGCGATGGGCGGTATTCTGCAGGACAGCATCAACGAGATGGGCGCGAAGGCGGTTCTCAAAGGCGGCGGTAACCCGCTGCAGGGGATCCTTGGTAGCCTTGGCGGCCTGCAAACGGCCATTCAGGACGAATGGAAAAACCAGGAGGCAGATTTCCAGCAGTTTGGTAAGGACGTCTGCGGCCGCGTGGTCTCCCTTGAGGAGAGCCGCAAAGCGCTGGTGGGGTCGTTAAAGTAAGTTTTAATTCGCTACCTGCGGGCGCAGGTAGCGATTATGGTCAGTCGGTCACATCAGCCCCAGCAGCTGCGGAATAAACAGCGAGATCTGCGGGATATAGACAATCATCATCAGCGCGATCAGCAGGGCGGCGTAAAACGGCAGCAGCGGTTTAATGAGCTGCTGAATTTTAACGCCGGAAATAGAGCAGCCTACAAACAGCGCGCTGCCTACCGGCGGCGTCAGCAGACCGATGCACAGGTTAGCGACCATCATGATGCCGAAATGCACCGGATCCATCCCCAAATCCTGCGCGATGGGCAGGAATATCGGCGTGAAAATCAGTACCGCCGGGGTCATATCCATGAAGATCCCGACGATTAACAGCACGATATTTATCAGCAGCAGAATCACCACCGGGTTTTCAGAAATCCCCATTAGCGCATCGCTTATCATGTAGGGTATATCGGCGTTGGTCATCGCCCACGACATGCCGACGGAAAAGCCGATCAGCAATAGCACGATGGAGGTCATCACCACCGATTCAAGGATCAGCTTCGGCAAATCGCGCCACTTCACTTCCCGGTAAATCAGCACTGACAGGATAAAGGTGTAAACCACGGCGATAGCCGACGCTTCGGTCGCGGTGAAAATGCCGCCGAGGATCCCGCCCATCACAATGATCACCAGCAGCAGGCTGGGCAAGGCGTCGAAAAACGCTTTTGCCGCCTGGGCGCAGGTGGGACGTTCAGAAACCGGATAACCGCGACGTTTAGCGATAAAAGCGCACACCACCATGATGGCCAGGCCCATCAGAATGCCCGGCAGATAACCGGCCATAAACAGCGACGCAACCGAGACGCCCCCAGCCGTCAGGGAGAAGACGATCAGGACGTTTGACGGCGGGATGAGCAGGCCCGTGATGCATGATGAGACGTTAACCGCCGTGGAGAACGCCGGGTCGTAGCCCTTCCGGGTCTGAATGGGGTTGAGCGTTCCCCCTACCGCCGCCGCCGCGGCGACCGCCGAACCTGAAATCGAGCCGAACATCATATTTGCCAGCACGTTGACGTGGCCCAGCGATCCCGGCACGCGTCCGACCATCACCTGCGCCAGATTGATTAAGCGGATGGCAATCCCGCCGCTGTTCATCAGGGTGCCGGCAAAGATAAAGAATGGAATCGCCAGCAGGGCGAAGTTGTCGAGGCCGTTCGCCAGGCGCTGAGAAACGGTAATCACCGCAATATCCCACGGGAACATCAGCAGCATCGAGCCGACGGTCGCGATGCCAATGGAGAAGGAGATGGGGACGCCAATAAAAACCAGAATAAAGAAAGAGCCAAATAGCATCAGTGCGATATAGCTGTCCATCAATTTGCCCCCGCTTCATAGTTTTTCATATTTTTCAGACCGTTGCTGATAAAACAGAGCGTGTAAAACATCATAATGATGCCGGTTAGCGGCAGGATCAGATACACGTAGCCCATGGGGATCTGCATCGCGGCCGAGACCTGGGATGTCGACAGCGTTTTTTCAATCAGCTTCACGCCGCCGGTTACAATTACTGACCCGGCAAAAATAAAGATCAGCAGATTAATAATGACGCTGAGCAGCGCTTGCTTGCGGGGAGGAAGCGTCATGGCGAGTAAATCGATCGCCAGATGACGCTGGGCGCCGACAGTATATGCCGCACCCAGCAGCCCGACCCAGATCATCAAAAATCGCGCCAGCTCGTCGGTCAGGGTGCTTGGCTGGTTTAGCACGTAGCGGCTGAACACCTGCCAGACGACGCAGACCACCAGCGCAATCATAACGGCGACGGAGAATGCGGCGATCGTGCGGTCCACCGCCAGCTTTATGCGGTTAAGTATCATCATTGTTTTCCCGATGAAAGCGGGCCAGCGGCTGGCCCGCTAAGTGTTATTCGGCGGCAGCTTCAAATTTGTCCAGCAGGGCGGCCTGCTTCGGATCTTTTTTGAAGTCATCAAACAGCGGCTGCACGGCGGCGCGGAACGGTGCTTTATCCACTTTGATGATTTCGCCGCCCATGGCTTTGGCCTGCGCGCGGGTGTCGGCGTCGATCTTGTCCCACAGTTTTTGCTGATACGCTTCGGAAGCTTTTGCCGCCTTGATCAGGATTTGCTGCTGATCCGGCGTCAGTTTGTCCCAGGTTTTACTGGAGATAACGAGGAAATCCGGGATGGAGGCATGTTCATCTTCAGAGAACACTTTCGCGATTTCGATATGGCGCGTTTGTACCCAGGAAGGCACATTGTTCTCCGCGCCGTCCACCACGCCCTGCTGCATGGCGGTATAAACTTCACCAAAGGAAATGGGCGTTGGCGAACCGCCCATTAATTCGACCATTTTTAAGGTTGTCGGGCTGGCCTGGACGCGGATTTTCAATCCTTTTAAATCTTCCGGTTTAGTGATGGGCTTTTTGGCGTAAAAACTGCGGGTCCCGGCAACATAAGCGGAAAGCGCAAAGAATCCTTTATCTTTCGTAGACTCCATTATTTCCTTACCCACCTCACCGAAGACGACTTTATTGAAGTGATTCTGGTCTTTAAACAGGAACGGTAAATTATATATCGCGTAGACGTTATCGAAGGACTCCAGATCGCTGGCGGAACCTTTGGTCATATCCAGCGCGCCATTTTGTAATAACTCCAGCGTTTCACGCGCGCTGCCCATTTGGCTACTGGGATAAATACGGATCTTTATAGCCCCGTTGGAAAGTTGGTTAACCTCTTTGGACATCTCCTCAAAGGCCTGATGAACAACATGGCTGCGTTCAAGGTTATGTGCCAGTTTTAATGTGACTTTTTCAGCCGCGCTTGCGCCTGAGGAGAGCAGGGCAAGCAAAGATACACACACCAGAGAACGAGAAAAAGAGAATTTTTTCATGAGTCGGCTCCATGCACTTGGGGTAATTGGTCAATATCTTAAGGGGTAATCTTTGTTTCTGTATGACATATTATCCTTGTTGTCGTACATCTTTAAGCTATCTGTCTCACACTTTTTCTCAATAAGTCGATCAAAAAGATATTTTTGTGCGGTTGGTTATATTTATTTTCAATAAATGAATGTGAATTTATTTTCACTGGAAATGTTGAATTGAGATGCTTCGGGAATAGTGATATTGATGTTTCGTAAAAAACGAATAATTAATTATCCCGCTATTTTTATAACGGGATAAGTGGAGAGGAGATTATTCGCTGAGGAAAAGTTCGAGAAGGGAATTCAAAAATAGCTTACCGTGCTCGGTAATTTGCCAGTAGCGCTCATCTTCCATCAGGTAGCCTTCGGCGATGGCGGCATCGATTTGCGGACGGATCGTACGCTCATCAAGGCCGGTGTAGCGGCTGAATTCATCGCGCGGGGCGGCTTCCAGCAGGCGGAAACGGTTCATAAAGAACTCAAACGGTTTATCCGCATCTTCCACATCGTGCTGGCGCTCCAGATAGCGGCCTTCCATGTAGCCGCGTGGATGCCGGGTTTTCGCCGTCCGCAATATGCGCCCATCCGGGAACGTCACTTTGCCGTGCGCGCCGCAGCCAATCCCCAGGTAGTCGCCAAAGCGCCAGTAGTTCAGGTTATGCTGGCACTGATAGCCCGGCTTAGCGTAGGCGGAGGTTTCATATTGCTGATAGCCCGCCGAACTGAGCAGGCTATGCCCCTGTTCATAAATGTCCCACAGCGCGTCGTCGTCCGGCAGGGTTGGCGGACGCGAGCCAAACAGGGTGTTTGGCTCAATGGTCAGCTGATACCAGGAGAGGTGCGGCGGATTGAGCGCGATTGCCTGGCGCAGGTCATCCAGCGCCTCTTCCAGAGACTGATCCGGCAGACCGTGCATTAAATCGAGGTTAAAGCTGCGCAGTCCCAGACCGCTTGCCAGGTTTGCCGCGCGCCGGGCTTCCTGTGGCCCATGGATACGTCCGAGCCGCTGCAGCTTCTGTTCGCTAAAGCTCTGTACGCCGATGGAGATGCGATTAATACCTGCGCGCTGATACTCGACAAAGCGATCCGCTTCCACGGTGCCGGGGTTGGCTTCCATGGTGATTTCCGCGTTGGATGCCAGCGGAAGAGATTCGCGCACGCCGTCGAGCAGGGTTTGCATCGCCGTGCCTGAGAGCAGGCTCGGCGTACCGCCGCCGATGAAAATAGTCCCGATTTCACGTCCCTGCGCATAGTGGGCGTCGGCCCGCAGATCGTTCAGCAGATGCTGAACGTAGTCGTCGTGCGGTACCTCGCCCTTTAACGCATGCGAGTTAAAATCGCAGTACGGGCATTTCTGCACGCACCACGGGATGTGAATATAGAGGCTCAGGGGCGGCAAATTAGCCATTACGTAAGGCTTCCAGTAACAGTTTTAGCGCGCGTCCGCGGTGGGAAATGGCGCTCTTTTCTTCACGGCTCAGCTCCGCTGCGGTTTTACCTTCCGTCGGAACAAAGAATATTGGGTCGTAACCAAAGCCGCCGTTGCCTGCGGCTTCACGAGCGATGATGCCCGGCCAGCTGCCGTGGCAAACCAGCGGCGTTGGATCTTCCGCATGACGCAGATAGACCAGCACGCAGTGGAATTGCGCCTGGCGCTTATCGTCCGGCACGTCGCGCAGCGCGTCGAGCAGCTTTTCCAGATTGCGCTGGTCGGTCGCATCTTCACCGGAATAGCGGGCGGAGTAGATGCCGGGCGCCCCGCCTAATGCATCGACGGCCAGACCTGAGTCATCGGCGATGGCCGGGAGCCCGGTCACCTGCGCGGCATGGCGCGCCTTCAGAATGGCGTTTTCGATAAACGTCAGGCCGGTTTCCTCTGCGGAATCCACGCCCAGCTCGGTTTGCGCCACGATATCGAGGCCAAAATCTGCCAGCAGCGAGGCCAGCTCGCGCACTTTTCCGGGGTTGCCGGTAGCGAGAACAACTTTTTGCATATGAGATCCTGTTTATTCTGTCAGCGCGGCGACCCCGTCCGGGATCTGCTGCGGATGAATGATTTTTATCTGTTTGTGGCGGCCCAGTTCGCCTTTCTCAATAAGCACCTGGCTTTTCGCTACGCGAAACTGTTTGGCGAGGAATTTTACCAGATGGGCGTTGGCCTGGCCGTCAACGGGAGGCGCGGTAATGGCGACTTTGAGCTCGTCGCCATGTAAACCAACGATGCTGTCGCGGCTGGCCTTGGGCTGAATATACAGCCGTAAGACCAACCCGTCAGCGCAGGCTTCGACGGCACTCATAGCGCCATCCACAGCCCCGGAAGCAGAACGTTGCCGGTAGCCTGCAACAGTTCGGCGATACCCATATTGATTACGTACAGCAGCAGAACCAGCACCATCGGCGAGAAATCAATGCCGCCCATTGAGGGCAGCAGCCTGCGGATCGGGCGCAGCAGCGGGTCTGCCAGCTGCATCAGAACATATTCCACCGGGCTGCGGCCCTGGCTTACCCAGCTCATGATCGCCATTAACAGAAGAACCCAGAAGATCAGCGAGCCGACAGTTTTGATAAGGATCAGCAGCGCGGAGATCCAGATAATCGGCTGGAAGGTGACGACCATAAAAAGGACGATAGCTTTCACGACGCAGAGAATAAATGCGACCAGCAGGGAGGCGCTGTCGAGCGGCCCCATCGCCGGGATAATACGGCGCAGCGGCCCAACGACAGGCTGCGTAGCCTTGACCACGAACTGCGAAAACGGGTTATAAAAGTCGCAGCGCGCCCACTGCATCCAGACGCGTAACAACACGACCATTGTGTAAAGCTCAATGACCGTTGAGAGCAGGAAAGTCAACGTCTTCATGGCGTTCCTCAGATTCCTTGTTTTTTGCTGTAGTCGCGCGCGCCGAAAATTGCGGTTCCGATGCGCACCATAGTGCTTCCCGCCGCGATGGCGGCTTCCATATCATCCGACATTCCCAGCGACAGCGTATCGACGGTAGGGTAGTGCGTTTTTAGCCGCGCAAATGCTACCGCCATTTGTTGGGCGACGGCAAACTGCCTTACATATTCTGACTCTGGCGCGGGAATGGCCATTAAACCGCGTAGCTGCAGATTAGGGAGTTTAGCGATTTCTGCCGCCAGCGCGTCCAGCTCTTCAGGCGGAATACCCGACTTGCTCTGCTCATCGCTAATGTTGATTTGAATTAGCACGTTGAGCGGCGGCAGTTGAGCCGGGCGCTGTTCACTCAGGCGGACGGCGATTTTGAGACGATCGACGGTATGGCACCAGTCAAAATGCTCGGCCACCAGACGGCTCTTATTGGACTGCAGCGGACCAATAAAGTGCCACTGTAGACCGGTTGCGCCCGTTTCCTGAAAGTAGCGGATTTTATCCACGCCTTCCTGGACATAGTTTTCGCCAAACGCGAGCTGGCCGGCAGCCATCGCTTCTTCGATAGCGCTCGCAGGTTTCGTTTTACTGACTGCAAGCAACGTAACTTCTTCTGGAGCACGGCCGCAGCGTGCGGCAGCGGCTGAGATTTTGTCCCGGACCTGTGCCAGGTTATGCGCAATATCGTTCATATACCGAGGATGAGTTATGGAACTGGAAGAAATAGTGGCCCTTAGTGTAAAGCATAACGTCTCCGATCTACACCTGTGCAATGATTCAGCGCCGCGCTGGCGTCGCCAGGGCAAGCTGGAGCCCGCGCCGTTTACCTCCCCTGATATTGGCAAAATACTCACTGATTGGCTCAACGCCGAGCAGCTCGACCAGTGGAAGGCCTGCGGACAGGTTGATTTCGCGCTGACTCCGGCGGGTGGGCCGCGTCTGCGCGCCAGCGCATTTGTGCACAATCGCGGTCTGTCGCTGGCGCTGCGTCTGCTGGCGGAAACCTGCCCTCAGCTGGCGGATCTCGGTGTGCCGGCCGCCTTAACGGAGCTGCTCAATGAGGAGAGCGGACTTATCCTGGTCACGGGGGCTACCGGTAGCGGGAAATCAACCACCCTGGCGGCGATGGTGGGCTATCTTAACCAGCGCCTCAGCGGCCATATCCTGACGCTGGAAGATCCGGTTGAATTTATTCACCGCAGCGAGCGCTGTCTGATTCAGCAGCGGGAAATCGGCCGCCACTGCCCCTCATTTGCCGCTGCCCTGCGCGCCGCGCTGCGTCAGGACCCGGATGTCATTCTGTTAGGAGAACTACGTGACAGCGAAACGATCCGCCTGGCATTAACGGCAGCGGAGACCGGACATCTGGTGATGGCGACGCTACATACGCGCGGCGCGGCGCAGGCGGTTGAGAGGCTGGTGGACGTCTTTCCGGCGCAGGAGAAAGAGCAGGTACGCAGTCAGCTGGCGGGAAGTTTGTGCGCGGTGCTGGCACAAAAACTGTTTCCAGATGCTGCTGGCGGCAGAGTTGCGTTATACGAGCTTTTGGTTAATACCCCGGCGGTGGCTAATTTGATCCGAGAGGGGAAAACGCATCAGCTGCCCGGCGTAATGCAAACCGGGCAGCAATCGGGCATGCAAACATTTACGCAAAGCTTTCAGCAACGTACGGCCGCCGGGCTTTTGTAGCTGCGCTTTTTATATTCAGAGATCCTACCAATAGCTTGTTATAATAATGTTTTATTAATGTTTGTTACCCTTATTTGATATTACAAATAAACACCTAAGATTAAGTCGAATAATGTATTCCATGAAAAACGAATTGACATAAACCTCTCATAACCAGGAAAAAAGTTTGATAATCTTTTGACTCTCTTAAGGCATTCGATTTATGCTGTTTACAGGGGTAGGAAAATTCCCATGGAATATTGTTTCAATGTGTAAAAGTGGTTTGTTTTTATAAATACACAGACGATCGTATTCTTGTTAATTCATTTAACCGCTATGAAGGCGGAAATCAACTAAGGAGAGTTTTAAGTGATTAATTTATCTGAGAATTTGGCTTTTTCTCACCAGGTTACTTTTATTACTCACCCCTCCATTCAAAGCAAAGCATTTGCGACCTGGCTGGCCGAAAGGTTATCCGCATCGGTCATTCTGCAAAATATTAACAAACCCCTCGCGCAACGCCTTTTGAAAAATTCTGTAATATTATTTGATATTGCGGTTTCAAATAAAAAGTTGAATAGCGTATGGCGTGATATTATTCGCATGCAGGGAGATAACCCCCGTTTATTGATTATCAATAGCGCACAAAAGTATGAGCTCTACGAAATGGCGCAGTGGCCAGCGCTGTACGGCGTTTTCCGTCATGACGATGATGAATCGCGCTTAATTGAGGGCGTTAGGGCTGTGCTGAACGGCGAACAGACGGCTGAATTGAGCGTGATGCACCCGGCGATGTATGCTGCGGATCATGTATCGGCGCCTGCGGAGAATTCACCGTTGACCGAGCGTGAATGTGAAATTCTGAATGAACTTCGCTGCGGGGCGACAAATCTGGATATTGCCCGCGCGCTATTTATCAGTGAAAACACGGTGCGTACCCATCTGTACAACGTGTTCCGTAAGCTAAGCGTGAAGAACCGGACTCAGGCGGTAAGCTGGGCGAATGAACATCTGCGCCACTAAACATGAAATCCGGATGATGGCGCCTGCCGCTGGTATGGGGCGCCATCATTCAGCTTCAGTAACTCTGCTCGAAGTAGCTTTCCAGAATAATGACGGCAGAAGCGGAATCCACGCTGCCTTTTTTTAGCGCCCGGAATCCACCCTGTTCGAATAGCCCGGCTCTGGCTTCAACCGTGCTCAGACGTTCATCATGCAGGATTATCTGCACGCCGAAGCGGCCATGGATTTTATTCGCGAAGTTGCGCGCACGGGCGGTCAGGGATTGTTCCGTACCGTCCATATTCAGCGGCAGGCCGACAATCACGGCTTCGGGCTGCCACTCTTTCAGCAGTTTCTCAATAACGTTCCAGTCAGGCTTACCGTCCTGCGCTTTCAACGCGGGGAGGGGGCGGGCGGTGCCGGTGATGCGCTGCCCTACGGCGACGCCAATGCTTTTGGTGCCAAAATCGAAGCCTAAAAACGTTCCGCTCATTACGCGTGCCCCGCTTCGGCTGGCATGGTCACGATATCAATGCCAATCAGCTTTGCAGCCTCACGCCAGCGGTCGGCTATCGGCGTGCTAAACAAAATATTCCGATCGGCCGGCGCGGTGAGCCAGGCGTTATCCAGTATCTCCTGCTCCAGCTGGCCTTTCTCCCAGGAAGCATAGCCCAGCGCAACCAGCACGTTCTCCGGCTGTTTATCCGTACCCAGCGTTTCGAGCACGTCGCGGGAGGTAGTGATCACCGTGTTATCGGAAATACGGATGCTGGAGGAGAAATCGGAAGGCGGCGAATGCAGTATAAAACCCCGATCCTCGGCCAGCGGACCGCCAACCATCACCGGTTTATCCAGGCGGATCTCGGGATTGCGCGGCTCAGGCGTGATTTTTAATTTCTCCAGGATCCCTTCAACCTGCAGATTTTCCATCGGCTTATTGATGATGATGCCCATGGCACCGTCATCGTTATACTCGCAGATATAGACTACGGAGCGACGGAACATCGGGTCCTGGAGAGCAGGCATGGCAATTAGAAAGTGATGCTGTAAATTCATTGTCAGAGGTTCTGTTCCTGGTTCAAAAAAGCAGCACCCAGTATGCGGGTAAAGCAAGGGAGTGTCGATTCACTTTATCTTTCAGGTTTCAGGGGCTTGCCTGCCTGAGCTTGAAAGCGAATCGCCTGCGCTGGCTCCAGGCTACAGGCGCGGGCCTGCAGCCGGAATAAGCGCTTTATTTATTGAGGCGCTTCTCGATGGCGTCCATCAGCATCCCGGTAATGGAAATCGGGAAGGCGGCTTCGATTTCACGGACGCAGGTGGGGCTGGTGACGTTAATTTCCGTCAGACGATCGCCGATGATGTCCAGGCCGACGAAGATTAAGCCTTTGGCCTTCAGCGTGGGGCCAACGCGGCGGGCGATGGCCCAGTCGCTTTCGGTCAGCGGGCGCGCTTCGCCACGACCGCCGGCAGCAAGGTTACCGCGGGTTTCGCCGCCCTGCGGGATACGGGCCAGGCAGTAAGGAACCGGCTCGCCGTCAACCACCAGCACGCGCTTATCGCCATCTTTAATGGCTGGCAGATAGTTCTGCGCCATGCAGTAACGGTTGCCCAGCTCGGTCAGCGTCTCGGTGATGACGCCGAGGTTAGGGTCACCCTCTTTTACGCGGAAAATAGAGGTGCCCCCCATACCGTCCAGCGGTTTGAGAATGATATCGCCGTGTTTTTCCCAGAAGGCTTTCAACTGCGCTTTATTACGGGTGACCAGCGTTTCCGGGGTCAGCTCGGAGAACCAGGCGGTAAACAGCTTTTCGTTACAGTCGCGCAGGCTCTGCGGTTTGTTGACGATAAGCGTGCCTTGTTCTTCGGCGCGTTCGAGGATGTAGGTCGCGTAGATAAACTCGGTATCGAACGGCGGATCTTTACGCATCAGAATGACGTCAAGCTCCGCGAGAGGCAAATCCTGCTCGCCGTTGAACGCGTACCAGTTGTCGTAGTTCTGCTCGACGCTTAGCTTGCGCGTACGGGCGCGGGCTTCGCCGTTGATTAAGTACAGATCGTTCATCTCCATATAATGGAGTTCATAGCCGCGACGCTGCGCTTCCAGCAACATGGCGAAGCTGGTGTCTTTCTTGATGTTGATGGTTGCGATGGGGTCCATCACGATGCCGAGCTTAATCATTGTTCTTCTCCGTTAACGCTTCAACCTAAGTCGCCAAAACGCACCTGCAGGGCGGTAATGGCAGTGAGCGCAGTTGTCTCTGTACGCAGAACGCGCGGTCCCAACAGGATATCAGTAAACTGGTAGCGAGCAGTCATCGCTATCTCTTCTGCCGAAAGCCCGCCTTCCGGGCCAATCAGCAGCCGGATACGTTCGACCGGCAGCGGCAGCGTATTAATGCTGGCGCTGGCGCGAGGGTGCAAATTAAGCTTCAGGCCCTCGTCCTGCTCCGCACACCAGGCTTCAAGCTGCATGGCCGGGCGGATTTCCGGCACCACGTTGCGGCCGCTTTGCTCGCAGGCGGCAATGGCGATTTTCTGCCACTGCTGGATCTTTTTCTGCAAACGTTCGGCGTCCAGTTTAACGCCACAGCGCTCGGAAAACAGTGGCGTTATGAGGCTTACACCAAGTTCGATCGATTTCTGGATGGTGAATTCCATTTTTTCGCCGCGGGACATCACCTGGCCCAAATGGATATGCAGAGGGGATTCACGGTTATCAACTTTGCTGCTCTGTACTTCAACCAGAACATTTTTCTTACCGGCCTCGACAATAACCGCCTCGAAGACCTGATTGCTGCCGTCAAAAAGCTCTATAGCCTGGCCTTTACCCATCCGTAAAACGCGACCGACATGGTTGGCCGCGTCGTCGGAAAGAGCTATCTGGCTACCCGTGGTAATGCGTTCCGGGTGATGGATGCGAGGAATGCGCATGCTTGATGTTCCGTTCTTAGCGCAGATGTCTCTTCCCCCAGTAAAGGGGGAGGAGTAAAGCTGCAAATTAACAATTGCCGCTAGTGTAGGTTAGCTCTTTTGCGCCTGGCAAGCCTGCAGGACATAAGGATTATGGTTGCCCTGAACTTTGGCAATACGCGCGTCGCGTTCGCACTCCCAGGTTGTGACCGGGTACATCTTATCCCAGGCGGTAAACAGCTGGGTTTGCTGGCGGGAAAGATTGAGCTGGTAGCGGTCGCGCATATAGAAGTAGGTACGGGCGATGGCGCCACGTGCGCGCGCCGGCGGCTCGGCAACTTTATCTTTAAAATCAACCTTCATTGCGCACTGACCGTACTGGCCTTCGCCGCCGTTCCACTGGCTGTACATAAAGTTGGCGCGATCGCCGTTGACCTCGCCGACCGCCGGCTGCAGGTTATGCATGTCGCTTTCCATCTTGCGGTATTCCGGATCTTTAGCGCAGTTTTTGCGCCCGCCGTCCTGCCAGCACTGACGCTGATGGCCAAACTGCCATGCGGGAACCACATGCTCCCACTCGACCCGGCTGGCGCGATTTTCATTTTTACGCACTTTATAGCCACAAGACTCCAGGTCGATAACCCCCTTTTTTCCCTGCCAGTTGATTTTACAGCCGCAGTAAAAATCGCCGGGGGCATCGGCATTGACCTTGACCCCAGCGGTCTTGGCCTGAGAAAAACTGTTGATTCCTTCCGCTGCAAGCGGAGCGCATACCGCCGCGCTGAGAAATGCGACAGCAAAAATATGAATACGGGACATCGTTAACTCCGTGTCAAAACGAGCCCGCAACGTAACGAATGTGATTGCCAGACGCAATCAGTCAGATCAGAAAATTTCCAATTATTTCCGGAGATTACTTTTCCGCCACCAGAACATCTCCACAGCGCACGCAGCGATAGGTGGCCTCTCCGCGCATCACGCGATTGTGGCGGCGGACGGTAAGCTGGTGCTGCTGGCACTGGCAGCGGTAGGGGAAGGTATTTTTACGGACTGAATCGAGTTCGAAACGATGGGTGCGCAGAGCCGGAACGCCCAGCACGCTTTCCATCATCCATTTCCACTCTTTGCCGTGTGGCGCCACGCGGCCAAAGTGCTTCCACACCAGCAAGTGGGCCAGCTCGTGCGGCACGACTTCATCAATAAACGCCTGCTGGTTTTCCAGCAGCAGCACCGGGTTAAGGCGGATTTCATTTTTCTCCAGCCAGGCGGTACCGGCGGAGGTTCCCCGCTGCTGATAAACCAGCACCGGTTCAGGGTAAAGTCGTCCCAGCTTGAGGTTCGCTTTGGCCAGATTCTCCCGCAGGCTGCGCATAACGGCCTGTTGAAGGGCAATGGGAATTCGGGGTGTTTTCATAGCGCCAGAGGATAGTTCGGCGGGGTGAGGAGAGCAAGAAGAAGCTTCCTCCCGGGAGGGAGGAAGCGTATCAGGCTAGTCGCGCGCGCCGATTTCGCGCAGCTTGCGGCCTTTCATCAGGTTACGTTCGATATGCTCCAGCGAAACGTTTTTGGTTTCCGGGATCAGCCACAGGGTCAGGAAGATGAACAGGATGTTCAGGCCGCCATAGACCCAGAAGGTGTTGGCGCTGCCCAGCGAGTTCAGCATGGTCAGGAACGTCGCGCCGACGATCATGTTGGCAATCCAGTTGGTGGCCGTCGAACAGGTGATACCGAAATCACGCCCTTTCAGCGGCTGGATTTCGGAACACAGCACCCAAATCAGCGGGCCGGCGCTCATGGCAAAGCCAACGATAAACATCAGCAGCATCAGAACGGCAAAGTACTGCGCCGTGGCGGAGTGGATGCCGATATGCATCATGCTGCCCAGAATGCCCATGCCGAGCGCCATGACGATAAAGCCAAGGATCAGCGTCGGCTTACGGCCCCAGCGGTCGACAAGCCCGATGGCGATAAAGGTCGCCAGCACGTTGGTCAAACCAACGATGACGGTGCCCCACATCTGTTCGGTGGTATTGGCATAGCCCGCCAGTTCAAAAATCTTCGGCGCGTAGTACATGATGACGTTCATACCGGTGAACTGTTGCATCACCTGCAGCAGAACGCCGAGGAATACCGCGCGGCGGAAGTTGCTGTTTTCTTTGAACAGCGACCAGCCGGACTGTTTTACCTTCAGGCTTTCGCGGATCTCATCCAGCTCGCGTTTCGCTTCAGCGCTGGTGTCGCGCAGGCGCAGCAGAACCCGTTCGGCATCGACAAAGCGGCGCTTAGCGGCAAACCAGCGCGGGCTGTCCGGCAGGAAAACCACGCCAATCAGCAGCAGCACCGCCGGGATAATAATCACCCCGAGCATCCAGCGCCAGGCGCCGCTGTAGCTGAATGCCGTATCGGAAAGATAGGCGCCGAGAATACCAATAGTAATCATCAGCTGGTACATCGAAATCATGCTGCCGCGGATTTTTTCCGGGGCGATTTCAGACAGATACAGCGGGGCGGTGTAGGAGGCGACGCCCACGGCCAGGCCGAGCAGCACGCGGGAGATCAGTAGCACTTCCACGTTCGGCGCGGCGGCGGAGAATAGCGAGCCGGCAACGAACAGGATGGCGCCAATCATCAGGCTTTTTTTACGCCCGAGTTTGAAGGAGAGCCAGCCGCTGCCCACTGCGCCGACGGCGGCGCCGAACATCATGGAGCTGACCACCCATTCCTGAGTGTGGGCGCTTATCTGGAACTCGTTGGCAATAAAGGGTAAGGCACCCGCAATAACACCGATATCAAGGCCGAACAGCAGGCCAGCCAGTGCGGCGAGGAAGCAGACAAAGAACGTCATCGTCTTGTTCGAACGCCCTTGTTTTTTGTTGTCAGGCATAACGCCCTCCGGTTGAGTTATTGATCCTGTCGATGCGTAGGGTAGGTAAATACGTCGTAAAAAAATGTGATAGTAATCACGACAGTGTAATCGGTTACACTAGAGTAAAGAAACGTAATTGTTATAAACGTATTTAAATCAGTATATTAATTGAGTTTAGTCTAAGAAATTAAAAGCGCTAATCAGACTTTGCTGAAATATTGTGTAACAAAGTGAAGGGTTATTACATTTTGCACGTATTAGGGGAGTATGTTTGCGCTGTATATGATGTAATCGCTTCCATTTTTGACGAGCGGAAGGCAGGATTCGGCGTCAGCGGAGGGAAGCTAAAGTAAAAAGGCCAGCGCGGGGCTGGCCTTGAAAGCGGGGAAGTGCGGAGATTATTTCAGACCGGACGCTTCGCGCAGCTGGGCTGCTTTGTCGGTTTTTTCCCATGGGAAATGTTCGCGACCGAAGTGACCGTATGCCGCCGTCTCTTTGTAGATCGGGTGCAGCAGATCCAGCATCTGAATCAGGCCGTACGGACGGAGGTCAAAGAACTCACGCACCAGCAGGGTCAACTGCTCAGAAGGCACTTTTTCGGTACCAAAGGTTTCAACCATGATTGACGTCGGCTCCGCCACGCCGATGGCGTAGGAAACCTGAATTTCACAACGATCGGCCAGGCCAGCGGCAACGATGTTTTTCGCTACATAGCGCGCCGCGTAGGCCGCAGAACGGTCCACTTTAGATGGATCTTTACCGGAGAACGCGCCGCCGCCGTGACGAGCCATGCCGCCGTAGGTGTCAACGATGATTTTACGCCCGGTCAGGCCGCAGTCGCCCATTGGTCCGCCGATAACAAAACGGCCGGTTGGGTTGATAAAGAATTTTGTGGCGCTGTTCAGCCACTCGGTCGGCAGAACCGGTTTGATGATCTCTTCCATCACCGCTTCCTGCAGCGATTTCTGGTCGATATCTTCCGCGTGCTGGGTCGACAGGACTACCGCGTCAATGCCGACGATTTTACCGTCGTCGTACTGGAAGGTGACCTGGCTTTTCGCATCCGGGCGCAGCCACGGCAGAGTGCCGTTTTTGCGCACTTCAGCCTGACGCTGCACCAGACGGTGCGCATAGGTGATCGGCGCCGGCATCAGCACGTCGGTTTCGTTGGTGGCATAGCCAAACATCAGGCCCTGGTCGCCCGCGCCCTGTTCCAGCGGATCGGCGCGGTCAACGCCCTGGTTGATGTCCGGAGACTGTTTACCGATAGCACTCAGGACCGCGCAGGAGTTGGCGTCAAAACCCATGTCGGAATGCACGTAGCCAATTTCACGGACCGTGTTACGGGTGATCTCTTCAATATCAACCCATGCGCTGGTGGTGATCTCGCCACCGACCAGAACCATGCCGGTTTTGACATAGGTTTCACAAGCTACGCGCGCCTTCGGATCCTGTTCGAGGATCGCATCCAGCACGGCGTCGGAGATTTGGTCAGCAATTTTGTCGGGATGCCCTTCTGATACGGACTCTGACGTAAAGAGGTGTTTTGCCATGTTTTATTTCACCTGTGGACGATTCGGGTAGCTCATACTGTTGTGTAGAATGGCTTTGACGGATGACTCTACCAAAGCTTGCAGGTAGCGACACGAGCAGTCTGAGTGTTAATCAGTATAGATGGATTAACTTCTGGACGGCTATTTTAGGGCAGTTCTTGACCCCATTTCCAGCCTTTTTTGATATTCGTCGCATTTATAGAAAAAGGGCGGTGGCAATTTTTCCTGACAATCCCCGGTAACGCGCATATTTTTATTTTGCTTTTTACCCCGCTTCTCGGTATAAAACGCCGCGCGCGGCTCATTAAAACAGCGCACGAGCATTTACCTCGTGACGCCACTTCCAGCCGGGTTAAGCAGTCTGTATTGACAGAGTCCCGCAGCGGCGTTTTCGCTGACTGTCTGGAACGTATAGCTTTGGCTTGTCGCTGGCCCGTCTCGGGGCAGTGTGGAGGTGATACCAGATAATGAACCCACGTTTTTCGCCTGATTCGTCGCGTCGTTCCGTCGCGCGTCACTATCCCGCAACCCGCATCTCTCTCATGCAAACCAGCCGATGTTCTACCCATCTCGGCGCTTCTCAGGATTCCCGGGCCGGCAGGCTGCTGGAACACTGAACAAGGGCGCTCTTGCGATAGCAAGGGTTTTCTCGTGGTTTCTCCGGACTGTCATACTCCGTTCGGGTACGTGTTTTACGATGATATGAATAAGAAACCGGTCGCTCAGCCGCAAGACCAGCACTATCTACTGGGATTTCGGACTGTTTATGGGTTGTTATCGCTTCTTCGGATTGCGATAGTAGTCAACTGTTTTACACTTGTTACTAAAATTTGAGGTTCGCTATGTCTGACGACATGTCATTATCTTCGCCTTCGTCAGCAGGCGATCACGGTGTACTACGTTCCATGCAGGAGGTTGCGATGAGCTCCCAGGAAGCCAGCAAGATGCTACGTACTTACAATATTGCCTGGTGGGGTAATAACTACTACGACGTTAACGAACTGGGCCATATCAGCGTCTGCCCGGATCCTGACGTCCCGGAAGCGCGCGTTGACCTTGCTGAGCTGGTGAAAGCCCGTGAAGCTCAGGGGCAGCGCCTGCCTGCGCTGTTCTGCTTCCCGCAGATTTTGCAGCACCGTCTGCGTTCGATTAACGCCGCCTTCAAACGCGCGCGTGAGTCTTATGGCTATAACGGTGACTACTTCCTGGTTTATCCGATCAAGGTCAACCAGCATCGCCGCGTCATTGAATCGCTGATCCACTCCGGCGAGCCGCTGGGTCTGGAAGCCGGTTCGAAGGCTGAGCTGATGGCGGTGCTGGCACACGCCGGTATGACCCGCAGCGTCATTGTTTGTAACGGCTACAAAGACCGTGAATATATCCGCCTGGCGCTGGTGGGCGAAAAGATGGGCCACAAGGTTTATCTGGTCATCGAGAAGATGTCGGAAATCGCCATCGTGCTGGAAGAAGCCGAGCGGCTGAACGTGGTACCGCGTCTTGGCGTGCGCGCGCGTCTGGCTTCGCAGGGCTCCGGTAAGTGGCAATCTTCCGGCGGCGAAAAATCCAAATTTGGCCTCGCGGCGACCCAGGTTCTGCAGCTGGTTGAAATTCTGCGCTCTGCCGGGCATCTGGACAGCCTGCAGCTGCTGCATTTCCACCTTGGCTCGCAGATGGCCAATATTCGCGATATCGCCACCGGCGTACGTGAATCCGCGCGTTTCTACGTTGAGCTGCATAAGCTGGGCGTGAATATTCAGTGCTTTGACGTTGGCGGCGGTCTCGGCGTTGACTACGAGGGCACCCGTTCGCAGTCCGACTGTTCGGTAAACTACGGCCTGAACGAATACGCCAACAACATTATTTGGGCGATTGGCGATGCCTGCGAAGAGAACGGTTTGCCGCATCCGACGGTGATCACTGAATCCGGCCGCGCGGTCACGGCGCACCACACCGTGCTGGTATCGAATATTATCGGCGTTGAGCGTAACGAATATACCGAGGCGACCCCGCCTGAGGAAGACGCCGCGCGTCCGCTGCAAAGCATGTGGGAAACCTGGCTGGAGATGCAGGAAACCGGCAACCGCCGCTCGCTGCGCGAATGGTTGCACGACAGCCAGATGGATCTGCACGATATCCACATCGGCTACTCCTCCGGCACTTTTAATCTTCAAGAGCGCGCCTGGGCCGAGCAGCTGTATCTGAATATGTGCCATGAAGTTCAGAAGCAGCTCGACCCCAGCAACCGCGCGCATCGCCCGATTATTGATGAGCTGCAGGAGCGCATGGCGGATAAGATCTACGTCAACTTCTCCCTGTTCCAGTCGATGCCGGATGCGTGGGGTATCGATCAGCTGTTCCCGGTGATGCCGCTGGAAGGGCTGAACAAGATACCGGAACGCCGCGCGGTGCTGCTGGATATCACCTGCGATTCCGACGGCGCGATTGACCACTATGTGGATGGCGACGGTATTGCGACCACCATGCCGATGCCGGAATACGATCCGGAGAATCCGCCGATGCTGGGCTTCTTTATGGTGGGCGCCTACCAGGAGATCCTCGGCAATATGCACAACCTGTTCGGCGATACGGAAGCCGTAGACGTGTTTGTCTTCCCTGACGGCAGCGTCGAAGTTGAGCTGTCGGATGAAGGGGATACCGTTGCGGATATGCTGCAGTACGTGCAGCTCGATCCGAACACGCTGTTGACCCAGTTCCGCGATCAGGTAAAAAATACGGACCTGGACGCCGCCCTGCAGCAGCAGTTCCTTGAAGAGTTCGAAGCGGGTTTATACGGCTACACTTATCTCGAAGACGAGTGATATACGTCCTCTCCGTAGCCGAGAGGGAAGAGAGGGGAGAGAAGGCTCATTACGCCATTCGCCAGACTCACTTGAACGCGTAGACATTTACGGCGATAATTCGCTCAACTAAGCAGTAAACTCATTTAAACCCTTCCTCGTCGGGCCTAACGACGCGGAAGGGTTTTTTTATATTTGTATTTCAACGCAACGACGGTAAAAGAGGTCATATCCATGAGCACCTTAGGTCATCAATACGATAACTCCCTGGTATCTAACGCATTTGGTTTTCTGCGTCTACCGATGAATTTCATGCCGTATGACAGCGATGCGGACTGGGTCATCACCGGCGTACCGTTTGATATGGCGACCTCCGGACGCGCGGGCGGCCGTCATGGCCCGGCGGCGATCCGTCAGGTGTCGACGAACCTTGCGTGGGAGCACAACCGCTTCCCGTGGAATTTTGACATGCGCGAGCGCCTGAACGTCGTGGACTGCGGCGACCTGGTTTATGCCTTCGGCGACGCGCGTGAAATGAGTGAAAAGCTGCAGGCCCACGCGGAAAAACTGCTGGCGGCAGGTAAACGCATGCTCTCCTTTGGCGGCGACCACTTTGTCACCCTGCCGCTGCTGCGCGCTCACGCTAAGCACTTTGGCAAAATGGCGCTGGTGCATTTTGATGCCCATACCGATACCTACGCCAACGGCTGCGAATTTGACCACGGCACCATGTTCTACACCGCGCCGAACGAAGGCCTGATCGATCCGAATCACTCAGTGCAGATCGGTATCCGTACCGAGTTTGATAAAGACAACGGCTTCACGGTGCTGGATGCGGGCCAGGTCAACGATCGCAGCGTTGACGACGTGATCGCTCAGGTGAAACAGATCGTCGGCGATATGCCAGTGTACCTGACCTTTGATATCGACTGCCTGGACCCGGCGTTTGCCCCGGGTACCGGTACGCCGGTGATCGGCGGCCTGACCTCCGATCGGGCGATCAAGCTGGTGCGCGGCCTGAAGGATCTGAACATCGTCGGCATGGACGTGGTGGAAGTCGCTCCGGCCTACGACCAGTCCGAAATCACCGCCCTGGCGGCGGCGACGCTGGCGCTGGAAATGCTCTACATTCAGGCGGCGAAAAAAGGCGAATAAGCCTCAGACGCTCACTGCTGCTGCGCGACGCATGCGCAGCAGCAGCACGCCTCCGGCGCAAAGCGTCATCAGCTGTGATACCACCAGCACCGAGAATCCCGAGCTTACCGATCCCGCCGACTTCATGACCATCCCCATCAGCAGCGGGATAAACGCTGCGCAGATATTGCCGATGCCATTAATAATGCCATAGGCGCTGCCGACCGCCTCGCGTGGCGCATGGTGCTGCACGACCGCAGGGATCGCCGCGCCCTGCAACCCCCAGAATACGTTCGCCGCCAGCATAAACAGCGCCAGCATCGCCTGCTGGTGGCTGAGCATCAGCGCCAACACCGACAGAGCGGTCAGCAGGCCGCCGATAATAAACAGCACGGGCGCCTGCTCCGGCCGCATCTTATCGAGCAATACCCCGCCGAGAAATTTTGACCCCAGACTTAGCAGAAACGGAACCGCCGCCAGCAGGCCGGTGGCCTGCAGCGAGAAGTGATGCTCGTCGCGTAGCCAGGTCGGCAGCCAGGCGCTACTGCCCCACAGATAGCTGAGGGTGGCGATCTCCACCACCAGGATCCAGCCGAGCAGCGGCGTGCGCCAGGCGAGAGTAAAGGTTTTGATGATACCGGGCTTTGCGCAGCGTTCATTGACGACAGGGGCGGGCAGAAAGCGCCAGATTAATCCGCCGCCGAGCAGCAGGTTCAGCAGCGCCAGGGCGTAAAACGAACCCATCCAGCCGACGTGCGCCATCAGCCAGGTGACCAGCGGAAAGCCTATCGCCAGCCCGAGCGAGACGCCGAGGGCCGTCACGGCGTTAGGTTTACCAACCTCATCGGCAGCGAAGCTATCGCTGATAAAGCGGGTTTTCAGCGAGAATAGCGGCCCCTCGGCAACGCCGAGAACGATGCGCGCGATTAACATTCCCAGCAGCGAGCCCAGCAGCGGCGAAACCGCGCAAACCAGCGCCCATATTGCCACGCTGCTTAACAGTCCCTGGCGATAGTTGAGCCTGCTTTCTATAAGCGGAGTTAATATTAATGCCGATAAACCATAACCCAGGAGAAAGCATGTCATCAGCATGCCTTGTAACATTCTGTTTTCATTTAAATGAAAGTGAGCGGCGAATTCGGGGTTCAGGATCATTACCGAGATATTTACCCGATCGACGTAAGAAATAATTATTAACAAAAGTAGTGCGATAGTACCTTGCCATCTTGCCGCCATGTTTTACCTCTTTTTTAAATTTAATACATATTGGTTATTATTTTTTTAACGCCAGAAATAATCACCTGACTAAAATGGTTCACCTATGAAATTCTATGTTTTTTAAGGTTAAAATTTCATTATGTTTCATATGTGAAACCGTGAGATTTACCTTTGTGCTCATTTCTAACGAGCATTGTGAAAAGAAGTCAACAGGTCCACTTCATTTCTTAAGAGATAGCGTTATTTATAATGAAAGAGCACTTTAAATATCATCATTTCATCTGGCTGCTTTTTTTCGTGATCAATTCCACAGTTAGCTAATTAAAAGTCTGTTCATTAACAATTTAATCACATTAGCGCTTGACGAAATATTCATCGCTTTTATATTGACCGTATTAAATAAGAAACAGAGTTTCATATATGAAACAGAGCCCGGAGGAATGCGATGAGCTGGATTGGCGTGTGTGACGCGGAGCAAGTACAGGAAGATTTCCCCTACAGCGGCAGTATCGACGGTAAAGAAATCGGTATCTATCTGATTGATGGCGAATATTACGCGCTGGAAGACGTTTGTCCCCACGCTTATGCGCTGCTGAGCCAGGGCTTTGTTGAAGATGGCAAGGTGGAGTGCCCGCTGCATGAAGCGGTATTCGACGTCAAAACCGGCCAGTGTTTGCACGGCCCCGGTGGCCGCAGCCTGCATCGCTACCCGGTGCGGGTATACGACGAGCAGATCCAGATTTCTTTTATCGAGGAGAACGTGGCATGAGCGAATCCCTGGACTTTAACCCGGCATTGCCGGAAAGCCGTCAGTTCACGCCGCCGGCGGAAGGCGGAAACGGCAATATTCACAAGCCCGGCGACTATCCCAATCTGATCTGGCAAACCCGCAGCCGGGTGCCGGAAAGCTGGGAACTACAGCTTATTGCCACCCTGGAAACGCTCTTTGAGCAGGGCGCGGAAAACCTCGGCGAGCTGGTGAGCGGCCTGAACGGCGTCAGAATGTACGACCAGCAGGGCGAACCGTGGAGCGAAAGCAGCTTCCAGGCATTTCTGCAGGTAAATGGATACTGAGGACACAGCGATGACGACAACGGTACAAAACTATCTTGATAAAGGGTTACGCGGCCTGTGGTATCCGGTGCTGGCGAGTTGGGAAGTGCAGTCGGCTCCGGTGGGCATTACCCGCCTCGGCGAACAGATTGTGGTCTGGCGCAATAAAGACGGCCAGGTGCAGGCGCTGGAAGACCGCTGCCCGCATCGCGGCGCGCGCCTGTCGATGGGCTGGAACCTGGGCGATCGCATCGCCTGCTGGTATCACGGCGTGGAAGTGGCCGGCAACGGCGAAGTGAAAGACGTCCCGGCGGTTGACCGCTGTCCGCTGGTGGGTCAGCAGTGCGTCCGCAGCTACAGCGTTCAGGAAGCGCACGGCGCTATTTTTGTGTGGTTTGGCGTCACCGCCGACCAGCAGCCTGATGAGCTGAACTTTCCGCAAGAGCTGGCCGATAGCGACAAATATAGCAACTTCCTGTGTACCGCGGCATGGAAATGCAACTACCAGTACGCCCTGGAAAACGTGATGGACCCGATGCATGGCACCTATCTCCACTCCTCCTCTCACTCGATGGCGGAAGGCGATCGCAAAGCCGACATGGTGCTGCAGCCCACGAAAACCGGGTTTATTTTTGAGAAGAAAGGGCAGGTTGGCGTTAACTTCGACTGGGTTGAACTGGGCAACAGCGGGACCTACTGGATGCGCCTCTCTATTCCGTACAAAAAGCGCTTTGGACCGGGCGGTCACTTCTGGATTGTCGGCATGGTGGTGCCGGAAGATAACGACAACTGCCGCGTCTTCTTCTGGCGCATCCGTGGCGTACAGGGCTGGCAGCGCGATCTGTGGCGTTTTATGTATCGCAACCGCCTGGAAAAACTGCACTGGGAAGTGCTCGAGCAGGATCGCGTGGTGCTGGAAAGCCTGGCGCCGAATGCCCGCGATCGTGAATATCTTTATCAGCATGACGTCGGCCTTTCGCGTCTGCGCCGCATGATGCAGAAAGCGGCAAAAGAGCAGTTGGCGGCCCTGGAAGAGCAGCAGGGAGCCGCCTGATGAACGGCCTGCTTAACGGGAAACGTATCGTCGTCACCGGCGCGGCGCGCGGCCTGGGCTACCACTTCGCCGAAGCCTGCGCCGGACAGGGCGCGGCGGTGGTGATGTGCGACATTCTGCGGGGTGAGCTGGCGGAAAGCGCCCATCGTCTGCAGGAAAAGGGCTACCGCATCGAATCCCACGCGATCGATCTCGCCGATAGCGAATCGATCGACCGGGTATTCAGCGCTATCGGCGAGCGGGGAGCGATCGACGGGTTAGTGAATAATGCGGCAATGGCCACCGGCGTCGGCGGTAAAAACATGCTCGATTACGATCCGGATCTGTGGGATCGGGTGATGACGGTTAACGTTAAAGGTACCTGGCTGGTGACCCGCGCGGCGGTGCCGCTGCTGCGCGAAGGGGCGGGGATCGTCAATGTCGCCTCGGATACCGCCCTGTGGGGGGCGCCGCGGCTGATGGCCTACGTTGCCAGTAAAGGCGCGGTGATCGCGATGACCCGCTCAATGGCCCGCGAGCTGGGGGAAAGGCGCATCCGCATAAACGCCATCGCGCCGGGGCTGACCCGCGTTGAGGCGACGGAATACGTGCCTGCGGAACGCCATCAACTTTATGAAAACGGTCGCGCGCTGAGCGGCGCGCAGCAGCCGGAAGACGTCACCGGCAGCGTGGTCTGGTTGCTCAGCGATCTGTCGCGGTTTATCACCGGCCAGCTGATCCCGGTCAACGGCGGTTTTGTTTTTAACTAATAAGTGAGGCGGTATGGCGAACGATCAGGAAGTGAAGTACCTGGTGCCGGGGCTTGAGCGCGGCCTGCAGCTGCTGCTGGCTTTTGGCGAACAGCATCGCGATCTGACCTTCGCCGAGCTGCACCGGCTGGTGGATATGCCGAAAGCGACCGCTTATCGCGTGGTGCAAACGCTGGAGTATATGGGCTTTCTCGAGCGCAACGCGCGCACCAACACCTTTTCGCTGGGGATGAACGTGCTGCGGCTGGGCTTTGAATATATCGCCTCGCTGGATATCGCCCAGGTGGGTCAGCCGGTTATCGAGCAGCTGCGCGATGTCAGCCAGTGCAGCAGTCATCTGGCGATCCGCGATGGCCGGGACATTATCTACATCGCTCGCGTCAGCGCGGCCGGTTCGCGGATCAACCAGGTCAGTGTTGGCACCCGGCTGCCGGTGCACTGCACCTCGCTGGGCCGCATGCTGCTGACCGATGTTTCACGCAGCGAGTTTGAACAGCTGTTCCCTGACGAGCGACTGCCGGGCAACACGCCGGGCCAGCTGCACGATCGCGAAGCGCTGTGGCAGATGGTACAGCAGGATAAAGCCCGCGGCTATGTGATTGGCGAGTCGTTCTTCCGCCACGGCATCTCGTCGATTGTCTACCCGGTGTATGACCGCAGCGGCCGGGTGGCGGGGGTGGTCAGCATCCTGGTTCCCTCCGATGAGATCCCGCAAAGCGATCGCGAGCGGCTGCAGAACGACGTCAGCCTGGCGGCGGACAAAATTTCCGGTTTCCTGGGATATTTGTCTCAGGCTAGTTAAATCAAATACTTAATGGCAGGCGCTTGAATGCGCCGGGCATGTTTACGCCCAAATTCGGGCGACAGAACGGTAAAGAGGCGACGAACAATGAGTATTACCGGAATTGAAAAGCTGGAATTTGGCGTAGATGACCTGAACCATAGCGCCAAATTTATGCACGATTTTGGCCTGGCTGGCGATGCCAGCGGGCGCGTGTTTACCACCCTCAGCGGCGCGCGCGTCGAGCTTAATCCGATCGACAGCCCCGACCTGCCCCCAGCGTTTGAGGCCGGCAATACGCTGCGCCGTATGACCTGGGGTGTAGCGGATCAGGCGGCGCTGGAGGCGCTACGTCCAAAGCTGGAACGTCAGCCCGGCTTCCGCAGGGTTGACGGCGCGCTGGAGTGCCTCGACCCGAACGGCATGACGCTGCGGGTGCAGGTCAGCCAGCAAACGGCGGTAGAGCTTAACGTCGAGCCGATCAACCAGTGGGGCGATGTTCGCCGCATCGACACGCCGAGTCCAGTTTACGACCGCGCGCAGCCGATCAACGTCGGCCACGTGGTGTTCTTTGTTGAAGAGCTGGCGGCGGTCGAAAGCTTCTATCGCGAAGTCCTCGGCTTCCAGGTGTCAGACCGCTACATCAACCGCGCGGTATTCCTGCGCTGCGGCGCGCGCGGGGGCCATCACAACCTGTTCCTGCTGCAGCTGCCGAACCGCAAGCGGGGTCTGAACCACGTGGCCTTCACCGTGCGTGACATCCACGAGGTGATCGGCGGCGGCATCGCGATGAACAAAAACGCCTGGAGTACCTTTATTGGCCCCGGCCGCCACCCGGTCTCTTCGGCCTACTTCTGGTACGTCAACAGCCCCACCGGCGGCGCCTTCGAGTACTACACCAACGATGATTATCTGACGGAAAACTGGCAGCCGCGCGAGCTGGAGCACTCGTTGGTCTCCTTTACCGAATGGGCAGTGGAGGGCGGTATCGACCACGATACTCGCCGCCAGCAGAAAAAAACGGAGGCGGTATGACGGCGCGGATTGTGATTGTCGGCGGCGGCCAGGCGGGCGGCTGGGCGGCGAAAACGCTGCGCGACGAGGGATTCGACGGTGAGATTTGCGTGGTGGCGGAAGAGGAATGGGATTTCTACGAGCGGCCGCCGCTTTCCAAAGCCGCATTGTTGGATACCGATGCGCAGCTACCGCGCTTGTTTTCGCACGAAGCGCAGCAGGCGCTGAACCTGACCTGGTATCGTCCGCTGCGTGCAGAGCAGATTGACCGGGCCGCTAAAACGCTGATTTTAAGCAACGGCGAACGTATTAGTTACAACATTCTTTTAATCGCCACCGGGGGGCGAGCGCGTCTGCCGGGCGAGGCGTGGGCGGCGCATCCTCAGGTTTATACCCTGCGTCACTGGCAGGATGCGCAGCGTCTGAAAAGTCGTCTGGCGGAAAGTCAAAAACTGGCCATTGTCGGTGGCGGCTGGATTGGCCTTGAGATTGCCGCCTCGGCGCGGAAAAACGGCGTGGCGGTGACGCTGTTCGAGCAGCAGCCTGCGCTGTGCATGCGTTCGGTGAGCGGCGAGGTGTCGCAACGCTTAGCGGCAATTCATCGCGCGCAGGGCGTGGATATCCGTACCGGCTGCGGCGCGCTGGAGCTGGAAGATAATAACGGCCTGCCGGTCATTCACTGTGACGGTAAGCGCGAAATTTATGATGCGGTGGTGGTGGGGATCGGGGTCGATCTTAATCTCGAACTGGCGCGCGACGCGGGGCTGAAAACAGAGCGCGGGATCGTTGTGGATACCCAGGGGAGAACGTCGGATCCGTTCATCTTTGCTGCCGGGGATGTGGCGCAGCATCATCACTACGGCCTGTGCATCCAGTCCTGGGCCTTCGCCCAGAATCAAGCGGTGGCGACGGCAAAAGCGATGCTCAACCCCGATGCGCCAGGCTACGACGACGCGCCGTGGCTGTGGTCGGATCAATATCAGCACAATATCCAGATCCTTGGTATTCCGCAGCTGGGCAGCAGAACGATAGCGCGTGAAGACTCGCTGTACTTCTCGCTGGACGAAAACGGGCGGCTGACGCAGCTGGTGGCGTTCAACGATGCGCGTACCGTCAAGCTGGCGAAGCGCTGGATGGCGGCAGGGCGAGATTTATCCGCTGTACCGCTCGCCGACCCGGCCTTTTCACTGATGTCATTGCGATAGCTAACCCGCACCCTTAAGGGGGAGAAATGACCACATTAGAGACTAACGCCGCGCCTGCTGAGGCGAGCGGCGAGGGCATCCGCACGCCTGAAAAAGCGGTTCGCTGGGCCATTCCGCTGTCGCTGCTGGCCTGCGTACTGCTGGCGTTCTTCGACAAGATCAGCATCGCCGCGCTGTTTTCCGATAGCCACTTCCAGCAGGCGATGGGCATCGATTTCGACACCACTCGTCTGGGTATCCTGATGAGCGCTTTCCTGCTGAGCTACGGATTTTCCTCAGTGCTGTTAAGCGGCCTGGGCGACCGTATCGCGCCGCTGCGTCTGCTTACCGGGATGATGGCGGTGTGGTGCATTTTAATGCTGGTGATGGGCTTCACCCACAACTACACGCTAATGGTGACGCTGCGAATTTTGCTGGGTATCGCCGAGGGGCCGCTGTTCCCGCTGGCGTTCGCTATCGTCCGCCATACCTTTCCGCAGCACCTGCAGGCGCGGGCCACCATGCTCTGGCTGCTGGGCACCCCGGTGGGCGCGGCGATTGGCTTTCCGCTATCGATTTGGCTGCTCAACACCTTCGGCTGGCAGAGCACCTTCTTTGTGATGGCGATGCTGACGGTGCCGGTACTGATTTTTGTGCGTATCGGGCTGCGCGGCGTCAGGCTGGAGGCGAAAGCCAGCGGCGGGCAAACGTCGCAGGAGGCGCGCCGCAGTGCGCGCCGCGAGCTGTTTGTCAGCCCGCACTTCTGGATGATTTGCATCTTCAATATCGCTTTTCTCGCCTATTTGTGGGGCATCAACGGCTGGCTGCCGGGCTACCTGATTAAGGGCAAAGGTATCCATCTTGAACACGCCGGCTGGCTGTCTTCAATGCCGTTTATCGCCATGCTGCTCGGCGAAATCATCGGCGCCTGGCTGTCAGACCGCGTCGATAAGCGCGCTGCCGCCTGCTTTATTTCCCTGGCAGGTGCAGGTATTGGCCTGGCTGCGGTGATGCATTTCACCACGCCGTTGCCGGTGATCGCGGCGATGAGCTTTAGCACCTTTATGTGGGGGACCGGCGCGCCGAATATCTTCGCGTTGTTGGCCAAGGCGACCCATCCGCGAGTCAGCGCCACCGCGGGCGGAATTTTCAACGGGCTGGGAAACTTTGCCGGGGCGTTATCGCCGGCGGTGATGGGCGCGCTTATCGCCTTCACCCACAGCATGGATTCCGGGCTGATTTTTCTGGTGGTGATGGCGGCGGTGGGCTGCGTCCTGTTACTGCCGCTGCTAAGACGTTACTGAGGATAAAACGATGACTGATTCAACCGTAACCGCAAAACCGAGTCTGAAACCTGAACATCTGACGATGGAAGAGTGGGTCGAGTCGCGTATTGCGCGCTTTGAAGGCCGTAAATACGACTGGAATGCGCTGAAGTTCCAGGCGGATTTCGACCCGAAGTATCGCCGCGCGCAGATGCGCTATATCGGCACCGGCGCGACCGGCGTCGCCAGCGATAGCAATACCGTTCAGGCGGAACACTTCACCTTCTCCACCATGGTACTGCCGTCCAAATGCGAAGGCCCGCTGCATCTGCACGACGATGTGGAAGAGGTGTTCTTCATGCTCAAAGGGCAGATCACCCTGATGATTCAGGATGGCGACAGCTATACCGAGACCGTCCTGCGCGAACGCGATCTGATTTCCGTTCCGGCCGGAATTTATCGCGGGCTGTTCAACCATGGAGAGGAAGAGGCGCTGATGTGCGTGATGCTCGGTACGCCAAAGCCGCATATTCCGACCTACCCGGAAGATCATCCGCTGTCAAAAGTGAAGCGTAGCTAAGGAGCGATGATGACGGGTTTTCGTGAACAAGGAAGCGGTACGCCGCTGACGCTGCTGCACGGCATCAGTTCCGGCGCGGCCTCCTGGCATAAACAGATGGCGCTTCCGGGCTACCGCGTGCTGGCCTGGGATATGCCCGGTTATGGCGAAAGCCCGATGCTTGCGACGGCGCGGGCGGATGCCGGCGACTACGCCGATGCGCTGGCGCGGATGCTCGACCGCGCCGGGGTGCAGAAAACCGTACTGGTCGGCCATTCGCTGGGCGCGCTGGTCGCCGCCGCTTTTGCCGCCAGGTATCCGCAGCGCGTGCGGTATCTGGTGCTGGCCGACGTCGCTCAGGGCTACGGCCAGGCGGCAGCCGCGCAGCGGGAAAAAGTCTGGCAAGGGCGTCAGCAACAGATGGCGCTGGGCGGTGAGGCGATGGCCCTGGGACGGGCGGCGAAGCTGCTGCGCCCCGGCGCGCGCGAAGCCGATGTGGCGACGGTTGCGGCAGGCATGCGCAGGCTGCGCAGTGAAGGCTATCTCGCCGCCGCCTGGATGCTGGCGCACGACGACATCCACCGCTGGCTTGCCGATTATCGCGGCCGCTTCGCCGTGTGGTGCGGCGAGCAGGATGCCATCACCCAGCCCGAGCTGGTGCAGGGGGTAGCGCTACGCTACGGCATGCCGTACACCGCTATCCCGCAGGCCGGGCACGCCAGCTATCTCGATAACGCGACGTTTTTTAATCAACAGCTTTTACGCATAGGGGAAGAGGTGCGCGATGAATGCACAAATTGAAGGACGCGTCGCGGTGGTCACCGGCGGCTCGTCAGGGATTGGTTTCGAAACGCTGCGCCTGCTGCTGGGCGAAGGGGCGAAAGTCGCCTTTTGCGGCCGCAATCCGGACCGGCTGGCCAGCGCCCACGCGGCGCTGCTAAACGAATATCCCGCTGGGGACGTGTTTTCCTGGCGCTGCGACGTTCTGAATGAACAAGAGGTTCAGGCCTTTGCAAATGCAGTAGAAGCCCATTTTGGCGGCGCTGACATGTTGATAAACAACGCCGGCCAGGGCTATGTCGCCCATTTCGCCGATACGCCGCGCGAGGCCTGGCTGCACGAAGCCGAGCTGAAACTGTTCGGCGTGATTAATCCGGTCAGGGCGTTCCAGCCGCAGCTTGAGCGGTCGGGTATCGCCTCAATTACCTGCGTGAACTCGCTGCTGGCGCTGCAGCCGGAAGAGCACATGATCGCCACCTCCGCTGCCCGCGCCGCGCTGCTGAATATGACGCTGACCCTGTCGAAGGATCTGATCGGCAAAGGGATTCGCGTCAATTCCATTCTGCTGGGCATGGTCGAATCCGGACAGTGGCAGCGCCGTTTTGCAAACCGCAGCGATAAGAGCCAGAGCTGGCCAGAGTGGACCGCCGACATCGCCCGCAAGCGCGGGATCCCGATGGCGCGGCTCGGAAAACCGCAGGAGCCGGCGCAGGCGCTGCTGTTTCTCGCTTCGCCGCTGGCTTCGTTTACCACCGGCGCGGCGCTGGATGTGTCCGGCGGCTTTTGCCGTCACCTGTAGGGAAAGATGATGAAAAAGGTGATGTTAATCGGCTACGGCGCGATGGCGCAGGCGGTCATTGAACGGCTGCCGCCGCAGGTGGCGTTAGGCTGGATCGTGGCGCGCGAGCCGCACCATGCGGCGATCCGTCGGCAGTTTGCCGGGGCGGTTGCGCCGTTAAGCGATCCGCAGCAGTGCGACCAGACGCCGGATCTGGTGCTTGAATGCGCCAGCCAGCAGGCGGTGGCGCAGTACGGTGAGGCGGTGCTGGCCCGCGGCTGGCATCTGGCGGTGATTTCCACCGGCGCGCTGGCGGATAGCGAACTGGAACAGCGCCTACGCCAGGCGGGAGGCAGGCTAACGCTGTTGGCGGGCGCGATAGCCGGTATTGATGGCCTGGCGGCGGCGAAAGAGGGCGGCCTTGAGCGTGTGACCTATCAGTCGCGTAAAAGCCCGGCCAGCTGGCGCGGCAGCTATGCCGAGCAGCTGATCGATCTTAGCGCGGTACATGAAACGCAGATTTTCTTTGAGGGCAGCGCCCGCGAAGCGGCGCGGCTGTTTCCGGCGAACGCCAACGTGGCGGCAACCGTGGCGCTGGGCGGCATTGGTCTTGATGCCACCCGGGTGCAGCTGATGGTGGATCCGACGACGCAACGCAACACCCATACGCTGCACGCCGAAGGGCTGTTCGGCGAGTTTCACCTGGAGCTGAGCGGCCTGCCGCTCGCCAGCAATCCCAAAACGTCGACCCTGGCGGCACTGAGCGCGGTACGCGCCTGCTGCGAACTGACATAACGCAGAGAGGCTGAGATGGACGAGTTAGACATTTTTATCGGCGGCCAGTGGCGGCGCGGCGGCGGCAACCTGATGCACAGCCGCTTTCCGGCGGATGGATCGCTTAACGCTTCGCTATATGCGGCCAGCCTTGACGATCTGCAGGAGGCGATCGACTGCGCCGATCGCGCCTGGCGGGAGCCGACGTGGCGGGCCACGCTGCCGCATCAGCGGGCAAAGATCCTGCATAAGGTCGCCGATCTGATTGAAGCGCAGAGCGACGAGTTAACCCGCAAGCAGAGCCGCGACAACGGTAAACCGCTGGCGGAAGCGCGGGGTCTGGTGATGAGCGCGGCGGGTACCGCGCGCTATTTTGCCGCCGCCTGCGAACTGCTGGAGGGCGAGCTGCCGACGCCGCGTCAGGCGGATCTGCTGACCCTGAGCCGCTATGAACCGCTGGGCGTGGTGGCGGCGATTACGCCGTGGAACTCGCCCATCGCCAGCGAAATGCAAAAAGTTGCGCCGGCCATCGCCGCGGGGAACGCAGTAATCCTCAAGCCGGCGGAAGCGACGCCGCTGATGGCGCTGGAGCTGGCGCGCATCTTTGAGCAGGCCGGGCTGCCCGCCGGGCTGCTGAGCGTGCTGCCGGGCAAAGGTTCGGTGATTGGCGATGCGCTGGCTCGTCATCCTAAGGTGCGCAAAATTTCCTTTACCGGCGGCAGCGCTACCGGACGACATCTGGCGCACGTGGCGGCGGAAAAACTGATCCCGGCGTCGCTGGAGCTGGGCGGCAAATCGCCGACCATCGTGCTGGAAGATGCCGATATTGAACAGGCGGCGCGGGGTATCTGCTACGGCATATTCAGCTCCGGCGGCCAGGCCTGCATCGCCGGATCGCGTCTGTTCATTCATGAAAAAGTCTATCCGCAATTAATGGCCCGGCTGCTGGAATTAACCCGCGGGCTGCGGGTGGGCCATCCGTTTAGCGCCGACACCCACGTCGGACCGCTGATTAACGATAAGCATCGCCAGAGCGTGCTGGCGTATGTCGAACTGGCGAAGCGCGAAGGCGGTAGCGTGCTGTGCGGCGGCGAGATCCCGGCGGATCCGGCGCTGGCGGCGGGCAGCTACTTCCAGCCGACGATCGTCGAGGGACTGAACAACCAGGCTCGCGTCTGTCAGGAAGAGATCTTCGGGCCGGTGCTGGTGGCGTTGCGCTTTAGCGATGAAGCGGCGCTGATCCGCGAGGCCAATGACTCCGTCTTCGGGCTGGCGGCGGGGATCTGGACGCGCGATACCGGCCGCGCCTTGCGCCTGAGCGAACAGCTGGAGGCCGGTACGGTGTGGATCAACACCTATAAGGTTTTCTCTATCTCCACCCCGTTTGGGGGCTTTAAAGAGAGCGGATTGGGCCGCGAAAAAGGTATCCAGGGTCTGAAGGCCTGGATGCAGCAGAAGAGTATTTATCTGGCGACGGGTAATAGCGTCAACCACTGGTGCGATTGAGATAAGGGTGAACAATGAGCGAAATGATAACCGTCGGCGACGCCATCGCCAGAACGCTGGAGCAGTATCATGTTGAAGCCATGTATGGCGTCATCTCTATTCACAATCTGCCGATCGCCGATGCCGTTGGCCAGCGGGAAAAAATCCGCTTCGTCCCGGCGCGCGGGGAGGCGGGATCGGTGACTATGGCTGACGCCCACGGGCGTTTTTCCGGGCTCGGCGTGGCGTTGACCAGCACTGGCGCCGGGGCGGGCAACGCCGTCGGCGCGCTGGTTGAAGCGATGAACGCCGGCACGCCGCTGCTGCACCTCACCGGCCAGGTTGAAAAAGCCTGGCTGGATGCCGATACCGGGTTTATTCACGAAACTCGCGATCAGCTGACTTTCCTGAAGGCCAGCTCAAAGCGCGCTTATCGCATCAGTAGCGCCAATCAGGCGGTCGCTCTCCTGCATAAAGCGATTCAGGAGGCGCAGACGCCGCCATGTGGCCCGGTCTCGGTTGAAATTCCGATTGATATTCAGAGCGCCGAAATCCCGCTTTCGCTGCTGACCGCGCCGTTGAAACACGCTTCGGCTGTGGCGCCGGAATCGTCGATGGTTGATACGCTGTGGGCGCAGCTTAAGCAGGCGAAGCGGCCGCTGCTGTGGCTTGGCGGCGGCGCCTTAGAGAGCTGCGAGGCGGTGAAGGTGCTGGCGGATGCCGGGATGACGGTGATTTCCAGTACCCACGGCCGCGGCATTCTGCCGGATGGTCACCGCGCCAGCCTGCGCGCATTTCATAATTCGCCGTCGGTTGAAGCGCTGATTTCACACTGTGATTTCACACTTGTCGCCGGTTCACGGTTACGCAGCAACGAGACGCGTTCGTGGACGCTGGAGCTGCCCGCGCCGCGGGTGCAGATTGATATCGACCCGGCGGCGGCCAGCCGTAACTACCTGATGGACAATACGCTGGTGGCGGACTGCCGCGCATTATTAGGCGCGCTGGCGGAACGAGCGCAGGGGCGCATATGGGGCGACGCGCGCTGGGATAGCCAGATAAAAGAAGCGGTGGCGATCGCGGAGCAGGGGCTGCGCGAACAGTGCGGCGATTACGCCAGATTAAGCGACGCGATCGCGCAGGCGCTGCCGGCGAACGGCATCCTGGTACGCGATATTACCGTGTCCGGTAGCCTGTGGGGCAGTCGCCTGTTTCGCGCCCACGGTCCGCTGATGAATATTCACTCGCTGGCCGGGGCTATTGGTATGGGGCTGCCGATGGCTATTGGTACCGCGATTGCCAATCCGCAGCGTAAGGTGGTGGGGCTGGTTGGCGACGGTGGCCTGAGCCTGAACCTCGGTGAACTGGCGACGCTGGCTCAGGAAAAGGCTAACGTGACGCTGCTGATTATGAACGATGGCGGCTACGGCGTGATGCGCGGCATTCAGGATAAGTATTTTGGCGGCCGCCAGTATTATAACGAGCTGCATACGCCAGATTTTACGCTGCTGGCACAGGCCGTCGGTCTGCAGGCGTGGAGCGTCGATCGGGCGGAGGATTTCCAGGCGGTGATGACCGAAGCGCTAGCGATGCCGGGGCCGTCGGTGGTGGAGGTGAAAATGGGCGAGATAGGCGCGCTGCGCTTTGCCGGCCCGCCGCAGAAGACGCTGTACTAGTCTGACGGCGAGCCCGCAGGCCGCCTCCGGGGAAAACGCCCGGCTTGAGGGCCCAAACCCTCTCCTTACCGGGAGAGGGGGGAGGCTCCACAAGGCGTTCCTCTTCACTATAAATAGTGAGAGTACGCCGGGGCTTACTTGATCCCGTCGGCCTTCATGCGATCGCGGATATGTTGAGCGCGTGCTTCCGATGCCGGGTGGTCATCAAACATGGAGCTTTGGCGTCCGGCTTCCAGCTTTGCCAGTTTCTCGAAGCTGGTGGCGAGGCCTGCCGGATTAATGCCGCGCTTGCGCAGCAGATCGTACGAGTAGTCGTCCGCTTCAGACTCCTGACGCTGAGAGAACTGCGAGTTCACCAGCTTCTCGCCCAGATCGCCCAGCTGCGACTGCGACAGGCTACCGACGATGCCGCCCGCGGAGGCCGCCGCCGCGCGTACCGCGTTGGTGCCTAATGCCACCTGCATGCCTTTCTTCACGTGGCCCAGCGCAACGTGACCCATTTCGTGGCCGATAACCGCTTCGACTTCATTATCATTCATCAAATCCATCAGCCCGCTATAAACGCGGATGCAGCCGTTAGCCATGGCGAAGGCGTTAACGTCTTTAGTTTGATACACCTTGTAGTTCACCGGCTGGCCGTTGATGTTGTCCCCCAGCGCAGCGGCGATTTTACTCAGACGTTTACTGTATTCACTGCTGGCAGGCGCGATAGTCGCTTTCGCATCCATCTCCTGACAGGCTTTGTCGCTTAAGGCTTTTACCTGCTCGTCGCTGAGTGAATAAGCCTGGAAAGCCTCCGCGCCGGAGCTAAGCAGGCCGGTGGAATCCATGTTCTGGCATCCGGTAAGCGTGGCTGCGATCCCAAGGGCAAGAAGAGCTGAGCGAATTTTCATTTTTTATCTTCCACAATCTTATGGTTATTTATCCGAAAAAACGGCGATGGCTACCTGCCGTATCCTGTGCAAATTATAAATACTATATGAGAATGCGGGCGAGAGGATTACGCCGTAGCACAACGTGTTCCAGAGATTTCTTAAACGGCAAAAGGATGCTCCATGTACATGCTTTGCCGCTTAGGTTACATTGTTCACACTTTTTTCCGGCGTAGCCCAAAACGCGCTGTCGTCAAGTCGTTGCGGGCATGGCCTTCATTATCCGATCTGGAGTCAAAATGTCCTCACGTAAAGAGCTTGCTAACGCTATTCGTGCGCTGAGCATGGACGCAGTACAGAAAGCCAAATCCGGTCACCCGGGTGCCCCGATGGGTATGGCTGACATTGCCGAAGTCCTGTGGCGTGATTTCCTGAATCATAACCCGCAGAACCCGTCCTGGGCCGACCGCGACCGTTTTGTCCTGTCCAACGGCCACGGTTCCATGCTGATTTACAGCCTGCTGCACCTCACCGGTTATGATCTGCCGATTGAAGAGCTGAAGAACTTCCGTCAGCTGCACTCTAAAACGCCGGGTCACCCGGAAGTCGGCTACACCGCGGGCGTGGAAACCACTACCGGTCCGCTGGGGCAGGGTATTGCGAATGCGGTTGGTATGGCCATCGCGGAGAAAACTCTGGCGGCGCAGTTCAACCGCCCGGGCCACGACATTGTTGACCACTTCACCTACGCGTTCATGGGCGACGGCTGCATGATGGAAGGTATCTCTCACGAGGTATGCTCCCTGGCCGGTACCCTGAAGCTTGGCAAGCTGGTGGCGTTCTATGACGACAACGGCATCTCTATCGACGGTCATGTAGAAGGCTGGTTCACCGATGACACCGCGAAGCGTTTTGAAGCCTACGGCTGGCACGTGGTGCGCGGCGTTGACGGCCACGATGCTGACTCGATTAAACGCGCGGTAGAAGAAGCGCGTGCGGTCACCGACAAACCGTCCCTGCTGATGTGCAAAACCATTATTGGTTTCGGTTCGCCGAACAAAGCCGGTACCCACGACTCCCACGGCGCGCCGCTGGGCGACGCGGAAATCGCGCTGACCCGCGAAGCGCTCGGCTGGAAACACCCGGCATTTGAAATCCCGTCTGAAATCTATGCCCAGTGGGATGCCAAAGAAGCCGGCCAGGCGAAAGAGTCCGCGTGGAACGAGAAATTTGCCGCCTACGCCAAAGCCTTCCCGCAGGAAGCCGCCGAGTTTACTCGTCGTATGAAAGGCGACATGCCGGCTGACTTCGATGCGAAAGCGAACGAGTTCATCGCGAAGCTGCAGGCTAACCCGGCGAAAATCGCCAGCCGTAAAGCATCTCAGAACGCCATTGAAGCCTTCGGCCCGCTGCTGCCTGAGTTCCTTGGCGGTTCCGCTGACCTGGCGCCAAGTAACCTGACCCTGTGGTCCGGTTCTAAAGCGATCAACGAAGACACTGCCGGTAACTACATCCACTACGGCGTGCGCGAATTCGGTATGACCGCGATTGCCAACGGTATCGCTCTGCACGGCGGTTTCCTGCCGTACACCTCTACCTTCCTGATGTTCGTCGAGTATGCGCGTAACGCGGTACGTATGGCCGCGCTGATGAAACAGCGTCAGGTAATGGTCTACACCCACGACTCCATCGGTCTGGGCGAAGACGGCCCGACTCACCAGCCGGTAGAGCAGGTGGCTTCCCTGCGCGTCACGCCGAACATGTCCACATGGCGTCCGTGCGACCAGGTGGAATCCGCCATCGCGTGGAAATATGGCGTTGAGCGTCAGGACGGCCCGACCGCGCTGATTCTGTCCCGTCAGAACCTGGCGCAGCAGGAGCGTACTGAAGAGCAGCTGGCGAACGTTGCCCGCGGCGGCTACGTGCTGAAGGATTGTGCCGGTCAGCCGGAACTGATCTTCATCGCCACCGGCTCTGAAGTTGAGCTGGCGGTTGCCGCTTACGAAAAATTGACTGCCGAAGGCGTGAAGGCGCGCGTGGTTTCCATGCCGTCCACCGACGCGTTCGACAAGCAGGATGCCGCTTACCGTGAAGCCGTGCTGCCGAAAGCCGTCTCTGCGCGCGTAGCTATCGAAGCGGGTATCGCCGACTACTGGTTCAAATACGTGGGCCTGAACGGCGCGATCGTTGGCATGACCACTTTCGGTGAGTCTGCGCCGGCGGAGCTGCTGTTTGAAGAGTTTGGCTTCACCGTGGATAACGTTGTCGCCAAAGCGAAAGCACTGCTGTAGTCCTTTCACCGCTCCCGGGGGCGGCGCGGTAAAGCGGCGCCTTGCCCGGGCTACAGGCCAGTACGGTCGGGTGGCCCGGACAGGTGCGCAGCACCGCCGCTGGGGAAGAATTTGATTGTCACCGTAAAAAAACGGGTCGCTCAGGCGGCCCGTTTCTTTTTCAGGAAATACTCAGCAGTCTGCCCTTTTCCAGGCGCACCATGCGGGAAAAGTGGCGCTGGATAAAAGCCGGGTCATGGCTGATAGCCACTACGCTGGTCCCCCTCTTGCGGCAAACCGCAAGCCACTCCTCAAATATCGTCAGCCAGTGCGGGTCAAAATCGCGGCTGGGTTCGTCGAGCAGCAGAATTGCTGGCGCCATCGCTTCCAGACAGGCGACGGCAACCATGCGGCGCTGGGCGGTATGCAAATCCAGCGGATGCGCATCGGCGACATCCTCTAACTGGCAAAGCTGCAGCGCTGCCGCGGTGCGTTGAGTAACTTCTGTGGCAGGCCGTTTCTGTAGCCGCAGCCCGAAGGCGATTTCTTCAGCCACCCTGCTGTGAAAGATTTGATTTTCAGCTTCCTGAAACAATACGCCGAGCATACCGGCGCGATGGCGATTTTTATAATGCGCCATCGGTTTATCCAGCAGATTGACGGTACCGGACGTGGCGGGTAGCAGTCCGGCCATCACCCGCAGCAGGGTGGATTTCCCCGCGCCGTTATCGCCGGTGAGCGCCAGCCATTCGTTTTCACAGAGGTTTAGCGAGATGTTTTGCAAACAGTCTGCCGCCGCGCCGGGCCAGCGATAAGTCACCTGATTTAACGTCAGCATAGCGGGGAAATCGCTCCATCATGCAGTCGCCATCCCTGCTGACACCAGGCAAGAAAAGGCGAGGGGGTTCGTTCAAAAAGGATAATCAAGGAACGCTGCACCTGCGCCCAGTGCTGCAAGCGCTCAAGAAGCATGGTGCTTGCCTGCGCTGTCAAACGGCTAAACGCTTCATCCAGAATCAATATCCTGGGCTGCATGACGAGCGCGCTGGCAATGACTACCCGCTGGGTTTCTCCCCCGGAGAGCGTCGCCGGGTGGCGATGACGTAACGCCTGGCACGCTGTCAGCGTCAGCGCTTCATCAATACGGCGCATAATCTCGTCTTCGCTGAGGCAGAGATTTTCAGGTCCAAAAGCGACCTCTTCTTCGACGCTGAAGGTACAGCCGGAAAGCTGGAGATAGGGGGATTGTTGAACCAACTGGATGGTGCTCGCCTGTTCGACGAGCGACAACTGTCCGATAGGGTTCCCGAGTAACGTTCCTTTACCTTCAGTTTCTCCGGGGAGGAAATCCGGATACCAGCCCGCCATCAACTGCGCAAGCGTACTTTTTCCGCTGCCGTTATCGCCAAAAATCGCCACCATACCGGGCTCGGCGTAGTGAAAATCGAAGCAGGCAGGTGGGCGCGCGGCATGGGTTGGAAGATAGCGAAACTGTTCTAATGTAACCATATCCAGACTCCGGTCTCGGCTATCATCAGCACCACCATGGCGTAGCGTGCCCAACGCTGTAAGGGGCTGTCCGGCGGCGCCCACAGTGTGGTGCGTGTCCGATGCAGGCGAAATCCTCGCATATCCAGCGCCGCACCGCGTACGGCTAAATCGTTGAGCGCATTATGGGTAAGCGGCACAATCAATGCAGGCATCGCGCGTAAACGATGATACCAGGCCTCATCCAGCGGTACGCCCCGTGCGCGCTGGGCCTCATGAATAATCGCCAGTTGACGTTTGAGTTGCTCGACAACCAGCAACGGGCCGGCAAACAGATAGGCGAGACCCGGCGGCAAGCGGGAGGCAAACAGGGCGCGCATAAACCGCGAAACCGGCACGTAGTGCATCCACAGCTGCGATGTTGATACGATGGCCAGGATCCGCAGCCAGAGCGTGACGGCATTGGCCCAACGTTCAGGTTCACGCGCTTGTCCACCGATCCATTCGCTCAACCAGCCGCCGTGCACCAGCCACAGGCCTAACCCTAAAGGGATCATCAGCCAGAGTACGTATTTTGCCCGTGGTCGCGTGGCCTTCATTCCCAGTAAACAAATGAAAGTTAGCGCGCTATAAAGGCTTAATGGCGTACCCGCGGGGAGCAGGAGCGTGGAGCAGGCGGCGAGCGCCCACAGGCTTAATGAAGTAAAGGGATGCATTTAGCGTACAGCAGACATGGTTGGGAAATGGCGCGTTGTGCGCAGCGGAAGCTGGCGCAACAGTACCCAGACGATGACCGCCGTCAGGATTTTATCGACCAGGTTCGCGCCAAGCACGGTAATCGCGACGGACTCCACCAGATTCTGGCCGACCGAGTGCATCCAGGCGACAAAGAGATCGGCACCGCTGCCGGTGACGCCGCCAAACAACGTAGTGCGAATAGGCACGGCGACAAGCGTGACGGCAAGAGTAATGATGATACCGCTGCCCACCACTTTCGGTAAGGTGCGAAACCATCCCGTCCGCGCCAGCCATCCGGCCACCAGCCCGATAACCATCGCCACCGGAGCGAAGGCGGCGGCGATAGGATCGGTCAACAACCCCCACAGCAGGTTAGTGAGTAGGCCAGTCAGCATTCCGACCACCGGGCCTAACAGCACCGCGCTGATTAAGGTGCCAATAGAGTCGAGAAAAATCGGTAATTTCAGCATGCTGATCAGCTGCCCGCCGACCATATTGATGGCGATAGCAATGACGATCAGGGCCAGAGACTGGCTGGAAAATTGGCGACGCGCCATAGAAGACCTCGTTTAAGTGAAGCGTTAGCGGGATGAAATGACCAGTTCGTCATAGCCGGACACCGCGCACGGCTGACGGCTAAACGCCACGGAGGTCAGTTCGCCGATCACCAGTTCAAGAGTGGTGCGGACGGTACAGCCGGGCATCATATGGCCGCCGAGCATGGCGCCTTGCGGATCGGACAGGGATAAATGGAGATGTTCTCCGGTTAATTCCAGCGTGCCATTCAGAGAAATCAACTCATATATTCCGTTCAATAAGGTGGTTTCATCCTGACCTGCAAAGCGTAACGCTACGTTGCTTAGGCTGCCGGTACAGCCGGCTATCCAGGCGGCCTGAATATGGTGTTGCTGCACGAACGCGCGCAGAAGGGAAAAAACCTCCTCGCCCGGAAGTAAGCGAAGCGCATAGTAACGTGCCGCAGAGGGCTGAATGTGGGGAATTGTCATGATTTTAGAGGGACTCCGAGACTCGGACGTAACGGTAATAATATCGCCGCTCTTCAGTATAGTTTCTGATATAAATCAGTATTAGCGGCCCGGCAACGAAAAGATATTGCTACGCTTATTCGCCATTCTGGAATATGGAATAAATTCCCCAGCAGATAGCGCGAAAGTGTGATGTAAGTCAGATAAATGGTTTCTCCAGCTGGACAATCATTCCTTTTATTCCTTGTTTGGCTTATTCTAGCTGAAGCGTTTCAGTCGTCTAAATGTTCGACAATTAATCAATCAGTCGCAGTTTGCGACAGGTAAGGTTTCCCTCAGAGCGTTGCTGCATTACTCTGTCAGCCACCTCTTATCATGGACAGCCTTGCAGGAGACCTATGACCATACGCATTGCGATTAATGGCTTCGGTCGCATCGGGCGTAACGTGGTTCGTGCTTTGTATGAATCCGGGCGTCGTGCGGAAATTACCGTGGTGGCAATCAATGAACTGGCGGATGCTGCCGGCATCGCGCATTTGTTGAAATATGACACCAGCCATGGGCGCTTTGCCTGGGATGTTCGCCAGGAGAGAGAGCAGCTGTTTGTCGGCGATGATGCTATTCGCCTGCTGCATGAGTCTTCCCTTGAGGTGTTGCCATGGCGTGAGCTGGCGGTGGATGTGGTGCTTGATTGTACGGGCGTTTACGGCAGCCGTGAACATGGCGAAGCCCATCTTCAGGCTGGCGCGAAGAAGGTGCTCTTTTCACACCCTGGCGGCAACGATCTCGACGCAACGGTTGTTTTTGGCGTCAATCATGATGAACTGCGAGCCGAGCACCGTATCGTCTCCAACGCCTCCTGCACGACCAACTGCATTATTCCGGTCATTAAACTATTAGATGATGCCTACGGCATAGAGTCAGGAACGGTAACGACGATCCACTCATCAATGAACGATCAGCAGGTCATTGATTCCTGGCATCCGGATTTGCGCCGGACGCGAGCAGCCAGTCAGTCGATTATCCCGGTTGATACTAAGCTTGCTGCGGGGATTACGCGTTTTTTCCCTCAGTTTAACGATCGTTTCGAAGCGATTGCGGTGCGTGTGCCGACCATTAATGTGACGGCTATCGACCTTAGCGTCACGGTGAAAAAACCGGTAAAAGCAAGTGAAGTCAACCAGTTGCTGCAAAAAGCAGCACAGGGTGCATTTCATGGTATAGTTGACTATACGGAATTACCGTTAGTCTCGATAGATTTCAACCACGATCCGCATAGCGCCATTGTTGATGGCACGCAAACGCGAGTGAGTGGCGCGCATTTGATCAAAACGCTGGTCTGGTGCGATAACGAATGGGGCTTTGCTAACCGGATGCTCGACACCACGTTAGCGATGGCCGCACAAGGTTTCAGGTAAGGCGCGCAGGCGCCTGCAAAACTTTATCAAGAATCAACGAGAGGATTCACCATGTCTGTAATTAAGATGACCGATCTGGATCTGGCTGGTAAACGCGTTTTTATCCGTGCTGATCTGAACGTACCGGTTAAAGAAGGGAAAGTAACCAGCGACGCGCGTATCCGTGCTTCTCTGCCGACCATCGAACTGGCCCTGAAGCAGGGTGCGAAAGTGATGGTCACTTCCCATCTGGGTCGTCCTACCGAAGGCGAGTACAACGAAGAATTCTCTCTGCTGCCGGTTGTTAACTACCTGAAAGACAAACTGTCTAACCCGGTACGTCTGGTTAAAGATTACCTGGACGGCGTAGAAGTCGCTGCCGGTGAGCTGGTGGTTCTGGAAAACGTTCGCTTTAACAAAGGCGAGAAGAAAGACGACGAAGCGCTGTCGAAAAAATACGCTGCGCTGTGCGATGTATTCGTCATGGACGCGTTCGGTACCGCTCACCGCGCGCAGGCGTCTACTCACGGTATCGGCAAATTCGCTGACGTGGCTTGCGCAGGTCCGCTGCTGGCCGCTGAGCTGGACGCTCTGGGTAAAGCGCTGAAAGAACCGGCTCGTCCGATGGTCGCTATCGTGGGTGGTTCTAAAGTTTCCACCAAGCTGACCGTTCTGGATTCCCTGTCTAAAATCGCTGATCAGCTGATCGTCGGCGGCGGCATCGCCAACACCTTCGTTGCCGCTCAGGGCCACAACGTTGGTAAATCCCTGTACGAAGCCGATCTGGTTGACGAAGCTAAACGCCTGCTGACGACCTGCGATATCCCGGTTCCGACTGACGTTCGCGTGGCAACCGAGTTCTCTGAAACCGCAACCGCCACCCTGAAATCTGTTAACGACATTAAAGATGAAGAGCAGATTCTGGACCTGGGCGATGCTTCCGCAGAGAAACTGGCTGAAATCCTGAAAAATGCGAAAACCATCCTGTGGAACGGCCCGGTCGGCGTGTTCGAATTCCCGAACTTCCGCAAAGGGACGGAAATCGTGGCTAACGCCATCGCAGACAGCGAAGCGTTCTCTATCGCCGGCGGCGGCGACACTCTGGCAGCAATCGACCTGTTCGGCATTGCTGACAAAATCTCCTACATCTCCACCGGCGGCGGCGCATTCCTCGAATTCGTGGAAGGTAAAGTTCTGCCGGCAGTAGCCATGCTCGAAGAGCGCGCTAAGCAGTAATTCAGTTCAGGCGGGGAGACCCGCCTGTTTTTCAGCGCGCGTAAAAGCTCGCGAACCTTCTTCAACGGTCGAAGATACAGATACAGGACTACGTAACATGTCTAAAATTTTTGATTTCGTAAAACCGGGCGTCATCACTGGCGACGACGTTCAGAAAGTGTTCCAGGTAGCTAAAGAAAACCAATTTGCTCTGCCAGCGGTAAACTGCGTGGGTACTGATTCCATCAACGCCGTTCTGGAAGCAGCTGCAAAAGTTCGTTCTCCGGTTATCGTTCAGTTCTCTAACGGCGGCGCTGCGTTCATCGCGGGCAAAGGCGTGAAAACTGACGTTCCTCAGGGCGCAGCCATCCTGGGCGCTATCTCTGGCGCGCATCACGTTCATCAGATGGCTGAGCACTACGGTGTTCCGGTTATTCTGCACACCGACCACTGCGCGAAGAAACTGCTGCCGTGGATCGATGGTCTGCTGGACGCTGGTGAAAAACACTTCGCTGCAACCGGCAAACCGCTGTTCTCTTCTCACATGATCGACCTGTCTGAAGAGTCCCTGCACGAAAACATCGAGATCTGTTCTAAGTACCTGGCGCGTATGGCCAAAATGGACATGACTCTGGAAATTGAACTGGGCTGCACCGGCGGCGAAGAAGACGGCGTGGACAACAGCCACATGGATGCTTCTGCGCTGTACACCCAGCCGGAAGACGTTGATTACGCGTACACCGAGCTGAGCAAAATCAGCCCGCGTTTCACCATCGCCGCTTCCTTCGGTAACGTACACGGCGTTTACAAGCCGGGCAACGTAGTACTGACCCCGACTATCCTGCGCGACTCCCAGGAATACGTTTCTAAGAAACACAACCTGCCGCACAACAGCCTGAACTTCGTATTCCACGGTGGTTCCGGTTCTTCCGCTCAGGAAATCAAAGACTCCGTAAGCTACGGCGTGATCAAAATGAACATCGATACCGATACCCAATGGGCAACCTGGGACGGTATCCTGCAGTACTACAAAACTAACGAAGCTTACCTGCAGGGCCAGCTGGGCAACCCGAAAGGCGAAGACCAGCCGAACAAGAAATACTACGATCCGCGCGTATGGCTGCGCGCTGCACAGACTTCCATGGTGACGCGTCTGGAGCAGGCATTTAAAGAGCTGAACGCGATCGACGTTCTGTAAGAAAATTTCGTTTCTTACCCGGAAGCCCGCAGAAATGCGGGCTTTTTTATTATTGGAACAACATGAAGTTTTGCTAAATAAATGTGATCAATTTGGCAAAACGCACTGTTATTGTTTACCCTTAACCTGTTTGCAATTATCAGGTTTGGTTATTTTATTTCCCGTCCGGGTATCCATAAGGAAAGTTGAATGGAAGATTTGAACGTTGTCGATAGCATAAATAACGCCGGTTCATGGCTGGTGCGCAATCAGGCATTACTGCTGAGCTATGCCGTCAACATCGTCGCGGCTCTCGCGATTATTATTGTCGGCTTGATCGTGGCGCGCATTGTTTCCAATACTGTGAATCGCCTGATGCGGGCGCGGCATATCGATGCCACCGTTGCCGATTTTCTTTCTGCGCTGGTGCGCTATGCCGTTATTGCTTTTACGCTGATCGCCGCTCTGGGCCGCGTGGGCGTGCAAACCGCCTCGGTCATTGCCGTCCTCGGCGCCGCGGGTTTAGCTGTAGGTCTGGCGCTGCAGGGCTCGCTGTCTAACCTTGCCGCTGGCGTCCTGCTGGTGGTCTTCCGCCCATTTCGCGCCGGTGAATACGTTGACCTGGGCGGCATCGCGGGAACCGTGCTGAACGTGCAGATTTTTTCTACGACCCTGCGCAGCGCGGATGGCAAAATCGTGGTGGTGCCGAACGGTAAAATCATCGCCGGGAATATCATCAACTTCTCCCGCGAGCCGGTGCGCCGCAACGAATTTATCATTGGCGTGGCCTACGATGCTGATATCGATAAAGTGAAGCAACTGCTCACTAATATTATCGAATCGGATGAGCGTATCCTCAAAGATCGTGAAATGACCGTTCGTCTGAATGAACTGGGCGCGTCATCGGTGAACTACGTGGTACGCGTATGGAGTAAAAGTAGCGATCTGCAAAGCGTTTACTGGGATGTTCTGGAGCGCATTAAGCGCGACTTTGACGCCAACGGCATCGGCTTCCCGTATCCGCAGATGGATGTGCATGTGATTCGTCCGCAGGAAAAAACAGAGTAGTTTTCCCCTCCAAAAGGCCGGTATGCCCGGCCTTTTATTCGAACCTGATTATTAGATTGGCTTATCAATGATTAATATTTTCAATTTCCTCTAATGATATTTGCGCGCTATATTCCCCGGCATTGACTCTTTCAGTGGAAATCACTCCCCATGTTATCGTATTACTTTCAGGGCCTTGCTCTGGGAGCGGCCATGATTTTGCCGCTCGGCCCGCAAAACGCCTTTGTGATGAATCAGGGCATTCGCCGTCAGTACCATCTGATGATCGCGCTGCTGTGCGCCATCAGCGATCTGCTGCTGATTTGCGCCGGGATTTTTGGCGGCAGCGCGCTGCTGATGCAATCGCCGTGGCTGCTGGCGCTGGTGACCTGGGGCGGCGTCGCTTTTTTATTGTGGTACGGTTTTGGCGCGCTGAAAACGGCCTTTAGCAGCAATCTGGAGCTGGCCAGCGCGGAAGTGATGAAGCAAGGGCGCTGGAAAATTATCGTCACCATGCTGGCGGTGACCTGGCTGAATCCCCACGTTTATCTGGATACGTTTGTGGTGCTCGGAAGTCTCGGCGGGCAGTTGGCGATGGAGCCGAAGCGCTGGTTTGCCTTAGGCACCATCAGCGCATCGTTCTTGTGGTTCTTTGGCCTGGCTCTGCTGGCCGCCTGGCTGGCTCCGCGCCTGCGTACGGCGAAGGCGCAGCGCATTATCAACGTGTTGGTCGGTCTGGTGATGTGGGTCATTGCCTTCCAGCTGGCGAATGACGGCTTCGCCCATGTGCAGGCGCTGCTTAACTAAGCCTTGTCCGATGGACTTTCTCCGCGTAAGCGCTAAGCTTGCTGGCATGCGTCTGTGTATAGACGACCAATGTAATATGGAGAAACGACAGTGAAGTTAAAAGTCATGGCCCTGGCGGCGGCACTCGGATTTAGCGCAATGGCAGTTCAGGCAAACGAGTTGCCAAACGGCCCACATATCGTCACTTCAGGTACCGCCAGCGTCGCTGCGGTTCCTGATATCGCTACGCTGGCGATTGAAGTAAACGTCTCCGCGAAAGACGCGGCATCCGCTAAAAAACAGGCCGATGAGCGCGTGGCCCAGTATCTCTCCTTCCTGGAGAAGAGCGGCATTGCGAAGAAAGACATTAACTCAGCTAACCTGCGTACCCAGCCTGATTATGACTATCAGAACGGCAAAAGCATTCTCAAGGGCTATCGTGCGGTGCGTAGCGTTGAAGTGACGCTGCGCCAGCTGGATAAGCTCAACGGTCTGTTAGATGGGGCGCTTAAAGCCGGTCTGAATGAGATCCGTTCAGTCTCACTGGGCGTGGCGCAGCCGGACGCTTATAAAGATAAAGCGCGTAAAGCGGCGATTGATGATGCCATTCACCAGGCTCAGGAGCTGGCTACCGGCTTCCACGGCAAACTGGGGCCAGTCTATAGCGTTCGCTATCATGTCTCCAATTACCAGCCAAGCCCGATGGTGCGGATGATGAAGGCCGATGCGGCGCCGGTTTCTGCCCAGGAAACCTACGAGCAGGCAACCATTCAATTTGATGACCAGGTGGACGTGGTGTTTGAGCTGCAACCGACCCAGCCTGCGCCAGCACCTGCTGAACCGGCGAAACCCGCCGAACAACCCAAAGCGGCGCAGTAATCCCATCGCCCGGCCTTCGCGCCGGGCTTTTTCTGTGACTATCTGTAAAAGTGAGAGCGCGACAAAAGTCTTTTCCCTGAATGAGGTAAGGATATATCCCTGTTCGACTATGAGGTGAGCATGGATATCTTTATTTCGAAAAAAATGCGCAATTTCATTTTGTTGGCGCAGACTAACAACATCGCCAGAGCGGCGGAAAAAATCCATATGACCGCGTCTCCCTTCGGCAAAAGCATTGCTGCGCTCGAGGATCGGATAGGCTATACGCTATTTACCCGCAAAGATAACAGCATCAGCCTCAATAAAGCGGGGCAGGAGCTCTATCAGAAGCTGTTTCCCATTTATCAGCGCTTATCGGCCATCGATAACGAAATTCACTTTTCCGCGCGCCGCTCGCGCAACGTCGTCATTGGCATCGACAATACCTATCCGACGATTATTTTCGATCAGCTCATCAGCCTGGGCGATAAATACGATGGGGTGACCACCCAGGCCGTAGAGTTCAGCGAGAATGGGGTGATTGATAATCTGTTTGACCGTCAGCTCGATTTTATTATCTCACCGCAGCACGTTTCGGCCCGCGTGCAGGAGCTGGAAAATCTGACCATTAGCGAACTCGCGCCGCTGCGTCTTGGGTTTCTGGTTTCCCGCCGTTATGAAGATAGGCCGCCGCAGGAACTTTTACGTGAGCTGCCCTGGCTGCAGATGCGCTTCCAGAACCGGGCCAATTTTGAGGCAATGTTGGACGCGTATATGCGCCCCAGCGGGATCAACCCGACGATTATCTATCGTCCCTACAGCTTTATGGCCAAAATTAGCGCCGTAGAGCGGGGGCAGTTTTTGACGGTTATTCCTTACTTCGCCTGGCGTCTGGTCAACCCGGCGAAGCTGAAGTACTTCGATGCGCCCGGCAGCGCGATGTATATGCAGGAGTATCTCTATTCGCTGAAAAACCATCGCTATACCGCCACGATGCTTCAGCACATTACTGAGGATCGCGTCGGTACGGAGGACTAGCCGAGCATGGAGCCGTACTCAAGCAGATTACGATGCAGGTCGAACGCGTGGGCGAGGTCGTGATGAATATGCCCACCGGGCGCGTTATCCAGGTAGCGGTGTAAATAGTCCCGATAGAGCGGGTGCGCGCAGTTATCAATGATGACGCGGGCGCGTTGCAGCGGCGATAGCCCGCGCAGGTCGGCGATCCCCTGCTCGGTCACGATCACCTTTACGCTGTGCTCGCTGTGATCGACGTGGCTGCACATTGGCACGATAGTAGAGATTTTTCCCTCTTTGGCGATGGAGGGGGCCATAAAGATAGAGAGCCAGGCGTTGCGCTCAAAATCGCCGCTGCCGCCGATACCGTTCATCAGATTCACCCCGGCCACGTGCGTGGAATTAGCGTGGCCGTAGATATCAAACTCCAGCCCCACGTTGAGGGCGATAACCCCGAGGCGGCGGATAATTTCTGGATTATTGGAGATCTCCTGCGGGCGCAGGACAATACGGCTGGCGAAGAAATCCATGTTGTCGTAAATCTTGCGCAAAGCATCGGCGGATACCGTCAGGCTGGAGGCGCTGACGCCGGTAATTTTCCCGCTTTCCAGCAGATTAACCACCGACTCCTGTAATACCTCCGAATACATCATAAAAGCGGGAATATCCGGATTCTCACCCAGCCGCGCCATAACCGCGTTATTGATATTGCCCACGCCGCTTTGCAGCGGCAGAAATTCAGGCGGGATGCGTCCGCGAGCTATTTCTTCGAGCAGAAAGGTGACCACGTTATCGGCGATTTGCTGACACACGGGATTGACTTTATCAAGCGCATTGCCGGCGTCGGGCAGTTCGGTCTCCACGACCGCGACAATCTTTTGCGGATCGATTTGCACGTACCGACTGCCCACGCGATCCATCGCATGAAAGATGGCGATGCTGTTGCGCCGCGGCGGGGCGCCGGGGATGACGATATCAGCCAGCTCGGCGACGCGCGGATTGTGGTAGTGATTAAGCTCGATGATCACTTTCTTCGCCCGCAGCAGCCAGGTTGGCGCGTTGCCGATACCGCTGGTGAGCCAGACTCGTCCGTCCGGCGCGATAGCCGAGGCTTCGATCACCGCGACATCAATCTCGCCAAAGAAGCCGTAGTTGACCATTTGCGCCACTTCGCTCAGGTGCAGGTCGACAAACCTCACCTCCCCTTGGTTGATTTTTTGCCGCAGCCCGGAGGCGGTCTGATACGGTGCACGCCACGAGACGGCATCGGCCGCCGAGAGCGCATCATCGGCGGCGGCGCTGATGGAGGCGCCGGTCAGCAGGCGGATCTGGAAAGGCTGCTGCGCCTGATGTAATACACCGGCGCGGCGAGCGATGGCCGCGGGTAGCGCTTTAGGCGAACCGGCGGGCGTGAACCCGCTGAACGCAACCATCTGGTCATGCTGGATAATCTCCGCCGCTTCATCGGCGCTCATCCGTTTCATTTTATACTCCTTAACCCGGCGTGATTAATGGCCGACGAACTGAGGTTTACGCTTTTCCATAAACGCGCTCATGCCTTCCTGATAATCCTCGCTGTCGTAAACGGCGCGACGCATTCCCTGAATACGTTCAAACTCATCGGAATTCATGGTGTGCGCTTCGCCAAGCACGCGCAGCTCTTCCTTAATAACCGCGATCGCCAGCGGTGCTTTCTCGGAGATGTGGTGTGCCATCTGCAAGGTAAAATCCTCCAGTTCGTCGGCGTCCACCACGTGATTGAGAATACCGACCGCCAGCGCGCGCTGGGCGGTAATCGGCAGGGCGGTGAAAATCAGCTCTTTCACGATGTGAAAGCCGGCGTCGCGGGTCAGATTGTGAATGCCGACCAGGTTGTAGGGCACGCCGAGATTCACCGGCGTCATAGAGAACGTTGACGTGCTGGCGGCGATGATCAGATCGGAGCTCATGATCATCTCAAACGCGCCGCCCCAGACGCTTCCTTCGACCATGGAGATCACCGGTTTCGGATATTTTTGGATCATGCGGGTGATCTGACGCAGCGGATCGTCATAGGAGAGCGGATCGCGGCGGCCGCTGGGCAGTTCATGGATGTCATGGCCGGCGGAGAAGACTTTTGCGCCCCCGGGCGCGCGTAAAATAACGCAGCGTATTTCCGGCCGGTTGAGATCGCTCAGCGCCTGCATCAGATCGTCGATGAACACCTTGCTTAAGGCGTTGAGCTTGCGGCTATAGTTGAACTCAATGACCGCGACTTTCTGAATAATTTCGACATTAACATATTGATAAGACATAAATATCCTTTCACGCAAAGTAATGATTCTGGAGAAATTCGCTAATCTGCCGCAGGCCGGTGCGCGGCGAGAGGCCGTTGTTTTTCACCGCCTGTAGCGTCTGCTGGAAGTAGCGCTCGAAGTCGGTTCGGGCAAACAGCAGGTGCAGCGCCTCGGTTTCGGTCTGCTTTTGCAGCCACTCCAGCGCCTGGCGCTGGCGCAGTTTTTCAAGCTCTCCGCTGTCAGTCAGGGTTGTTTTGAAATCCAGAACAGCGAGCCAGACGGCTTCGATGCCGCTCCGCTCCAGCGCGCTACAGCTCAAAACGCGCGGCTGCCACGCGGCGTGCTTGCGGCGTAGAATATGCAGGGCGGATTCATACATATGCCGGGTGATGGCGACGCTGGCGCGATTCTCGCCATCATCTTTATTGATGACGACAATATCCGCCATCTCCATAATTCCTTTCTTGATGCCCTGCAGATCGTCACCGCCGCCGGCGATCTGCAGCGAGATAAAGCAGTCCACCAGGCGGGAGACTTCGGTTTCCGACTGACCGACGCCGACGGTTTCGACAATCACCACATCGTAGCCCGCCGCTTCGCACAGCAGTATCAGCTCCCGCGCGCGCAGGCTGGTGCCACCGAGATGGCCGCTTGAGGGCACCGGGCGGATAAAGGCCGAATCCGATCGCGCCAGGTCGATCATGCGCGTTTTGTCGCCAAGGATGCTGCCGCCGCTGACCGGGCTGCTTGGATCGACCGCGATCACCGCAACCCGCAGGCCATGTCGAATCAGCAGCATGCCGAAGGCTTCCAGAAAGGTACTCTTTCCGGCTCCCGGCGTGCCGGTGACGCCAAGGCGCAGGGCGTTGCCGGTGAAGGGCATAATCGCATCCAGCAGCTGGGCGCTCAGCGCCTGGTGGCGTGGATGCTGACTCTCTACCAGCGTCATGGCCTGGGCAAGCGTGGCCCGTTCGCCCAAACGTAATCGCCGAATGGCGTCGGTCAGGGTGGATAGGTTAATCATGATGCTGGCTAATCCTCGTCAGGACGTCACGCACGCTCTCCAGCATCGGCGTGCCGGGGCCGTAAATGGCGGCCACGCCGCGGGCCTGCAGAAAGGCGTAATCCTGCGGCGGGATGACGCCGCCGGCGATGACGCAGATATCTTCCCGCCCCCATTTTTTCAGCGCGGCGACCAGCTCGGGGATCAGGGTTTTGTGGCCTGCCGCCAGCGATGAGGCGCCAACCACGTGCACGTCGTTTTCTATCGCCAGACGAGCAATCTCTTCCGGCGTGGAAAACATCGGGCTCAGGTCAACATCGAAGCCGAGATCGGAATAGGCGCTGGCGATCACTTTGGCGCCGCGATCGTGCCCATCCTGGCCCATTTTGGCGATCAGAATGCGCGGTCGGCGGCCGTTATCCATCAGGAACCGTTCGGTTTGCGCAACAATGGCGTCAAATTCGCAGGCGGCTGTGTCTGACTGATGGTAACTTTGCGCAATCACGCCTGTGACGCACTGGCTGGGTACCAGATAGCGGTCAAACGCCGCCTCCAGCGCGTCGGAGATTTCCCCCAGGGTGGCGCGAACGCGGGCGGCGTTTATCGCGGCAGCCAGCAGATTTTCATGATGCTGCGCGGCGTGGGTGAGGGCGTTCAGCGCGGCTTTTACCGTCACATCGTCACGCTGAGCGCGAATTTTTTCCAGCGAGGCGATCTGCTCGTTGCGCACCTTGACGTTATCGATCTCCAGCACCGCTGTTTTATCCTCTTTTTCCAGCTTGTACTTATTAACGCCGACGATGACGCGCTTGCCCTGATCGATCAGCGATTGTTCGCGGGCGGAGGCCTCTTCGATCATCCGTTTCGGCAGTCCGGCTTCGATCGCCTTAGCCATTCCACCCGCCTCGGCGATCTGTTGAATAATGGCCCGCGCCTCCTTGACGATGCGATCGGTCAGCGACTCCACGTAATACGATCCGGCCAGCGGATCCACGGTGCGGCAGATCTCCGACTCCTCCTGAATGATGATCTGCGTATTACGCGCAATGCGGGCGGAAAAGTCGGTCGGCAGGCCGAGCGCCTCGTCAAAGGCGTTGGTGTGCAGCGACTGGGTGCCGCCAAGCGTGGCGCCGAGCGCTTCGATGGTGGTACGGATCACGTTGTTATACGGATCTTGCTCGGTGAGGCTCCAGCCGGAGGTCTGGCAATGGGTGCGCAGGGCTAAGGATTTCGGATTGGTGGCGCCGAAGCCGCTTACCGCTTCGCTCCACAGATAGCGGGCGGCGCGCAGCATCGCAACGTTCATAAACAGATCCATGCCGATGCCGAAGAAAAACGACAGGCGCGGCGCGAAGTCGTCAATTTTCAGCCCGGCGGAGAGCGCGGCCTTGATATATTCGATACCGTCCGCCAGCGTAAAGGCCACCTGCTGCACGCAGTTAGCTCCCGCTTCACCCATGTGGTAGCCGCTGATGCTGATGGTATTAAAGCGCGGCATATTGCCCGAACACCAGGCGATGATGTCGGCGATAATGCGCATTGAGGGTTTTGGCGGGTAAATATAGGTATTCCGGCATAGATACTCTTTCAGAATATCGTTCTGGATTGTCCCGGTGAGCTGTTCCGGCGCAACCCCTTGTTCTTCCGCCGCGACGATATAAAACGCCATCACCGGCAGCACCGCGCCGTTCATGGTCATCGACACGGACATCTTATCCAGCGGGATCCGATCGAACAGAATTTTCATATCTTCGACGGTATCGATCGCCACGCCCGCTTTACCGACGTCGCCCGCCACGCGTGGGTTATCGGAGTCATAGCCCCGGTGAGTGGCGAGGTCGAAGGCGACGGAAAGTCCTTTCTGCCCGGCGGCGAGGTTGCGGAGATAGAAGGCGTTGGACTCTTTGGCGGTAGAGAAACCGGCGTACTGGCGGATGGTCCACGGCTGCGCGGTGTACATGGTGGCGCGCGGGCCGCGAACGTAAGGCGGCAGACCGGGCAGGGTGCCGGTCACTTCCAGATTATCAAGATCGGCTTTGGTATACAGCGGCTTAACGGCGATGCCCTCTGCCGTCTGTTTGATCAGGTCGTCGACGGTTTTTTCCCGCCGGCTAAGCTCTTTGTTGGCGAGCGTTTGCCACTCCTGCAACTCAGACATGTTGTGCTCCGTATTCGCAATAAAATGGGGTATTGCGAATACGGTGAGCTTTTTCATCGGCCCTGTCGCCAGCAAAAAACAGCCATCGATGCGTCGTTTTTTGCCGGATAAAATGTTTTATTTTGTGATGTATTTCAAAGATATGAGCAAAGAATGGTGGGTCACGCGGGCCGGAGGGCTCCGGCCTGCTTGCGGGGGTTAATCTTGCCTCAACACCTTGTGGCCGTAATCGATCAGCGCATCGGTCACCCGGCGCATCATGCGGCTTTCCGGCGCAAAACGGTGCCAGTAGAGCATCCGGCGCTGGAACAGGCCCGGCGTGAGGTTGATAAGCTCGCCGCTGTTCAGCTCTCTTTCAATTTGCAGATGCGGGATCATACAGCAGGTCGTTCCCTGGCGGGCCAGCTGCACGAAGGCTTCAGAAGAGTTGACGATATGGCAGGGCACGCTGCCCGGGGGCAAATCGAAGTTCTGCTGCAAAAAAGCCTGATGCATATCATCGAGATGATCGAATGCCACCACCGGTGCTTTCAGCAGCGCCGAGCGGGTCACTCCATTAGGGAAATAGCGTTGGGCAAACTCCTTCGAGGCGACGAACAGGTAGTCGAGGGCGCCGAGCTGATCGACCAGACAGCTTGGCAATGCCTGCGGCTGGATACTGACCGCGCCGACCACTTCGCCGCGGCGCAGGCGTTCCTGGGTCCGGGTCTCGTCTTCCACCTGCAGATTCAGGCGAATCGGGGAGTCCGAAAGCACGCTGGAAAGCGCGGGCAGCAGCCAGGTGGCCAGACTGTCGGCGTTGACCGCCAGCGATAGCAGCAGCGGCGTGGAGCCGGTTTGCTCATCGCCCAGCCACTCCTCTTCCAGCAGCTCAACCTGACGCAGCAGGGCCAGCAGCTTTTGCCCCTGTTCGGTAGGACGCGGCGGTACGGTTCGCACCAGCAGCGGCTGTCCAAACATGTTTTCCAGCTGTTTGATGCGCTGAGAGACGGCGGACTGCGTAATACAAAGCTTCTGCGCGGCGCGCTCAAACCCTCGTTCCCTGATTACTGCGTCCAGCGCCTGTAGTGTTCTGTAGTCCGGTCGTTTCATTGCCCTGGCGTGCCCCCTAATACTTTTCGTTAACTCGCACTATGACATAAATTTGTTTTTGATGAAGATGAAAAATTGGCGACTGCGTTGTGTGATCGCCATCGCAGGGACAATGGCCCCCCTGATGTTCTATAATGCGCCACAGGAATTCACATCTCGGACCATAATCATGACGCAAGATGAACTGAAAAAAGCGGTAGGCTGGGCGGCATTGCAGTATGTACAACCGGGCACTATCGTTGGGGTCGGCACGGGCTCCACGGCGGCGCATTTTATTGATGCGCTGGGTACCATGAAAGGGCAGATTGAAGGAGCGGTTTCCAGCTCTGACGCCTCTACTGAAAAACTGAAAAGCCTCGGTATTACGGTTTTTGATCTGAACAGCGTTGACCGTCTTGGTATTTATGTGGACGGCGCAGATGAAATCAACGGCCACATGCAGATGATTAAGGGCGGCGGCGCCGCGCTGACGCGCGAGAAAATTATCGCATCGGTCGCCGATAAATTTATCTGCATCGCCGATGCTTCCAAGCAGGTGGATATTTTAGGTAAATTCCCTCTGCCGGTAGAGGTGATTCCGATGGCGCGCAGCGCCGTAGCGCGTCAGCTGGTTAAGCTGGGCGGCCGTCCGGAGTATCGTCAGGGCGTCGTGACCGATAACGGTAACGTGATCCTCGATGTGTTTGGTCTGGAAATTCTGGACGCTATTGCGCTGGAAAATACCATTAACGGTATTCCGGGCGTCGTGACCGTCGGCCTGTTTGCGAATCGTGGTGCGGATGTCGCGCTGATTGGTACCGCTGATGGTGTAAAAACTATCACTAAATAGTCTGATCCGAGGGAGCGAATCGCTCCCTCGCAAATATTTTTTCTCCAGGCCTATTTTGGTGACTTCTGTCACATTTATGCGCCTTGTCTCAGTAACAATCTACCTTTCTTTTACTTTCTGGTGTTTTGTCCTGCTATTTCCCGCTGATTGATATTTCTTCAGGATGCCGACGCAAACGTTCATATTGCCGCAATAGTTTTTTTTGATATGTTGCTGAGAAGAACTTTCGTTCCGCACGACATCAGTTAAGACAAAAACAGGACGGGGAAATGGCTAAGGTATCACTGGAAAAAGACAAGATTAAATTTCTGCTGGTTGAAGGTGTGCACCAAAAAGCGGTGGACAGCCTCCGCGCAGCGGGCTACACCAATATCGAATTTCATAAAGGCGCGCTGGATAGCGAAGATCTGAAAGCGTCCATCCGTGATGCCCATTTCATCGGCCTGCGTTCCCGTACTCATCTGACGGAAGAGATCTTCGCGGCGGCGGAGAAGCTGGTTGCGGTCGGTTGCTTCTGTATCGGCACCAACCAGGTTGATTTAAACGCGGCGGCAAAACGCGGTATCCCGGTGTTTAACGCCCCGTTCTCCAATACCCGTTCCGTTGCTGAACTGGTAATCGGCGAGCTGCTGCTTATGCTGCGTGGCGTACCGGCGGCAAACGCTAAAGCGCACCGCGGCGTATGGAACAAGCTGGCGGTCGGCAGCTTTGAAGCGCGTGGCAAAAAGCTGGGTATCATCGGCTATGGTCATATCGGCACGCAGTTGGGTATTCTGGCCGAATCGCTGGGGATGCACGTCTATTTCTATGATATCGAAAGCAAACTGCCGTTAGGTAACGCCACCCAGGTTCAGCATCTCTCTGATTTGTTGAACATGAGCGATGTGGTGAGCCTGCACGTGCCGGAAAACGCCTCGACGAAGAATATGATCGGCGCGGAAGAGCTGGCGCTGATGAAGCCCGGCGCGCTGCTGATCAACGCCTCCCGCGGCACCGTGGTGGATATCTCGGCGCTGTGCGATGCGCTTGCGAGCAAGCACCTGGCGGGCGCGGCGATCGACGTATTCCCGACCGAGCCGGCGACCAACAGCGATCCGTTCAACTCTCCGCTCTGTGAGTTCGACAACGTTATCCTGACCCCGCACATTGGCGGCTCCACTCAGGAAGCGCAGGAGAACATCGGTCTGGAAGTGGCGGGCAAGCTGGCGAAATACTCGGATAACGGTTCAACGCTCTCCGCGGTTAACTTCCCGGAAGTGTCTCTGCCGCTGCACGGCGGGCGCCGTCTGCTGCACATCCATGAAAACCGTCCGGGCGTTCTGACCGCGCTTAACCAGATTTTCGCGGCCCAGGGTATTAACATCGCGGCGCAGTATCTGCAGACCACTCCGCAAATGGGCTACGTGGTGATTGATATCGAAGCCGAAGAAGATGTCGCGCAGAGCGCGCTGCAGGCGATGAAGGCTATTCCTGGCACCATCCGCGCCCGTCTGCTGTTCTAACTCCTTTTTTGCCAGCGGGCAGGTCATCGACCTGCCCCTTGTCTCCTGATAGACCCTTCTGCCATTTCCCGTCACCACCCAAACGCTTTGCGAGGCCTGCCGCAAACGGCGATTAAAACCGTCGGAGGTCGTTGTGCCTGAAAGAAAGGGATTTACGATAAAGACTCAGCGTGGGGCTGAAACGGGAAAGCCCCTACCGGGGCAGGGGCTCTAAAAGGAAAGGGACGATGATGAGACTCTTCATCATGCTGCTTATCCTGTTAATCATCGCCTGGCCAGCATATTAACTGAGAGAATGCAGGAGGGAGGTTCGCCTCCCTCACCCTTTACCCAGGAATTTAGGTGAAAAAAACAGCAATGTCAATTGTTCGGGCGTTTTACCAGAGCCAGGTTTTTGACGGCGTGATGACCGCTGGCAGCGGGATATCCCACTGCTCCGTCGGTAGCGCGTCGACCTGCTGGCAATCATGCGCGTAGCCGACCGGCTGCAGGCGATGCCGCCGCCAGTTTTGCAGCGTCCGGTCGTAAAATCCGCCGCCCATACCCAGACGCTGTCCGGCGGCATCAAACGCGACCAGCGGCGTTACCAGTACATCCAGCCGGCTAAGCGGGAGGACATCGCGCACGTCGAGCTTCGGTTCGCGGATTTTCAGACGATTCACCACCAGATCGCTGCTTGGGTGGTAGTGCAGAAACAGAAGATTGCCGGGGCTGAATGGATGAAGCACGGGGAGATACACCCGTTTGCCCGCCCGCCAGAGCTGATCAATCAGCGGCCGCGTATCCAGCTCGCCGTCAAACGAAAGAAATACCGCGACCGTCTGCGCGAGCAGAACCGGCGTATACGCCATCATTCTGTCCGCCGCCTGGAGGGCGAACTGGGTTTGCTGCTCCGGCGTTAGCGCGCGTCGGCGCTGGCGGATCTGCTGACGAATTTGCTGCCTGGTATAGGGGGGATCTGACAGTAGAGTCATACCTGAGTCTCATCGGTAAGCAAACGATACAAACAGGCGTAGTTTAATACACGACGGCAAAAGCCGAAAATTAACTTAAGGGGGATGAAACGAAAAAGAAGGGAATCTCCGAGATGCCGCCGCAGGCTGTAACCCTTGAACCCTTGGTTCAAGGTGAATGTGTCGTCACAGTTTTAAGGCTTCTCGGACGGGCCGAGCATGCTCACCAACCGTGGAGCGCCACATTCTTGTGGTATGAAATATCGGCTCAGGGGACTGGCCCGCTTGCAAACATCTCAGAGAAATTTTGTTCTTGCGATTACTCTAACACAGTTAAATGCAAAGTGTTATTCAAACTTCTGCCCGGGTCTTTCGCTTATGCGACCTTGCTCAAGCAATGCTTGTTCGATGGTCTGCTGAAGCATCCGAATACGCTGCTCCATGCTGGCCGCGTAGTCGCGGGTTTTCGCTTTTTCCTGAGTCAACTCATAGCTGATGTTCAACGCGGCGATGAAGACCAGCTGCTCAGTATTTGTGACTCTAGTGCGTTCTTTTAAATCTTGCAACCGCTGATTCAGGTCGTCAGCTGCCTGGTTTAAGGCATCCCTTTGTTCAGGCGGGCAATTCACTCGTAGTGAACGGCCAAAAATTTGGAGATCTACGGGTTGTGCAGACATGCCACCTTCCTGCTGATTGACTGCGCGGCCTTCACGCCCTGGGAGGGTCTGCGAAGGGGCGACACTATAGCTACCCTGGTTTTAAGATACAAGCCCTATTCTGGTTCACCAGGGTCCAAAGTGGTAGCATATCATGAATATTCCTCCCAACGATGACGAATGCGCATGTCTATACAGAACGAAATGCCTGGCTATAACGATGTAGACCAGTTACTGAACCAACAAGGGGTGGGATTAACCCCTGCCGAAATGCACGGTTTGATCAGCGGGATCCTGTGCGGCGGCAACAAAGACAGCAGCTGGCAGCCGTTGGTGCACGATCTGACCAACGAAGGTCTGGCCTTTGGCCATGAGCTGGCGCAGTCGCTGCGTAACATGCATTCCGCCACTAGCGATTCGCTGGAGGACGACGGCTTCTTATTTCAGCTCTACCTGCCGGATGGCGATGCGGTGAGCGTGTTCGATCGCGCTGATGCGCTGGCGGGTTGGGTAAACCATTTCCTGCTTGGACTGGGCGTGACGCAGCCCAAGCTGGATAAAGTGAAAGACGAAACCGGCGAAGCCATCGACGACCTGCGCAATATTGCTCAGCTTGGGTATGACGAAGACGAGGATCAGGAAGAACTCGAAATGTCTCTGGAGGAGATTATCGAATACGTACGCGTTGCCGCGCTACTGTGTCACGACACCTTCTCTCTCCAGAAACCCACCGCGCCGGAAGTGCAAAAGCCGACGCTACATTAATAAATTCATTAAATCGTTCAGGGGGCGTCATGACTCAGCAGGAATTTCTCTCTCGTCGCCAGGCTCTACTGGCGCAGATGCAACCGGGCAGCGCAGCGCTCATTTTCGCCGCGCCGGAAGCGGTACGCAGCGCAGATTCGGAATATCCCTACCGGCAGAGCAGCGATTTTTGGTATTTCACCGGCTTTAATGAGCCCGAAGCGCTGCTGGTATTGATTAAAAGCGATGAGACGCACAACCACAGCGTGTTGTTTAACCGCGTGCGCGACCTGACCGCTGAAATCTGGTTTGGCCGTCGCCTTGGGCAGGAAGCTGCCCCCGAGAAGCTGGGCGTCGATCGCGCGCTGGCATTTAGTGAAATCAATCAGCAGCTGTTCCAGCTCCTTAACGGCCTCGACGCTATCTACTTTGCGCAGGGCGAATATGCCTACGCCGACGAAATCGTGTTTAACGCGCTGGAAAAACTACGCAAAGGCGTGCGGCAGAATCTACAGGCGCCGAACTCGGTCATTGACTGGCGGCCGCTGGTGCATGAGATGCGCTTGTTTAAGTCGCCAGAAGAGCTGGCGGTGATGCGCCGCGCAGGCGAGATTTCCGCCCTTGCGCATACCCGTGCGATGGAAACATGCCGCCCGGGGATGTTTGAATATCATCTGGAAGGCGAGATCCTCCACGAGTTCAACCGTCACGGCGCGCGTTTCCCTTCTTATAACACCATCGTGGGCGGCGGCGAAAATGGCTGCATCCTGCACTACACCGAAAACGAATGCGAGCTGCGCGACGGCGATCTGGTGCTGATTGACGCAGGCTGCGAATACCGCGGCTACGCGGGCGATATCACCCGAACCTTCCCGGTTAACGGCAAGTTCAGCCCGGCGCAGCGCGAGATTTACGACATCGTCCTTGAATCTCTGGAAACCTCGTTGAAGCTCTATCGCCCCGGAACCTCGATCAACGAGGTTAACCAGCAGGTGGTGCGGATTATGATTACCGGCCTGGTGCGTCTGGGGATCCTGAAAGGCGAAATTGATGAGCTGATTGCTAATAACGCCCATCGTCCTTTCTTTATGCATGGCCTGAGCCACTGGCTGGGTCTCGACGTGCATGATGTCGGCAGCTATGACATCGACCGCTCGCGTATTCTCGAACCGGGAATGGTGCTGACCGTTGAGCCTGGGCTGTATATCGCCACGGATGCCGACGTTCCGGCCCAGTACCGCGGCATCGGCATTCGTATTGAAGACGACATCGTCATTACTGAGGACGGCAACGAGAATCTCACCGCCGGGGTAGTGAAAAAGGCTGATGATATTGAGGCGCTGATGGCGGCGGCGCGCCAGCTATGAGCGTCCTGATCGTTGGCGGCGGAATGACCGGCGCGACGCTGGCGTTAGCGATATCTCGCTTAACCGGCGGTACGCTGCCCGTGCATCTGGTTGAAGCATCCGCGCCGGAATCCGCGCAGCATCCGGGTTTTGACGCCCGCGCCATCGCCCTGGCTGCTGGTACCTGCCAGCAGCTGGCGCGCGTGGATATCTGGCAAGAGATAGCCGACTGCGCCACGGCCATTCAGCGCGTGCATGTTAGCGACCGCGGCCATGCGGGGTTTGTCACCCTCGAGGCTGAGGACTATGGGCTGGCGGCGCTGGGTCAGGTGGTTGAGTTGCACGATGTCGGCCAGCGCCTGTTTGCGCAACTGCGCAAAGCGCCGGGCGTGACGCTGCACTGCCCTGCCAGGGTGGAAAATGTCAGCCGCAGCGAAGAGAGCGTGAGCTTGCAGCTGGATAACGGCGAAACGCTCAGCGGTAAGCTGCTGGTCGCCGCCGACGGTTCGCGCTCCACTCTGGGAGCCCGCTGCGGTATCAGCTGGCAGCAACAACCCTATGAACAGCTGGCGATTATCGCCAACGTCAGTACCGCTCAGCCGCATAGCGGGCGCGCGTTTGAACGCTTTACCCCACACGGTCCGCTGGCGATGCTGCCTATGTCGCAGGGCCGCTGCTCGCTGGTGTGGTGCCATCCGCAATCGCGGCATGAAGCGGTTCTGAGCTGGTCTGACGAACGCTTTTGTCACGAGCTTCAGCAGGCGTTTGGCTGGCGTCTTGGCCGGATCGTCCAGGCCGGAAAGCGCAGCGTCTATCCGCTGTCGCTGACCTCGGCTACCCGCACGGTTGCGCATCGTCTGGCATTGGTCGGCAATGCGGCGCAAACGCTGCATCCTATCGCCGGACAGGGGTTTAACCTCGGTCTGCGGGATGTGATGAGCCTGGCGGAAATGCTGGCGCAGGCGCATGCTGACGGAGAGGATCCGGGTAGCTATCCGCTTTTAAGTCGCTATCAGGCCCGGCGCGCCGCAGATAAAGCCGCCACCATCGGCGTGACCGATGGGCTGGTGCATCTGTTCGCCAATCGCTGGTCGCCGCTGGTAGCGGGGCGCAATCTGGGCCTGATGGCGATGGAATTATTTACCCCGGCGCGCGATGCGCTGGCGCAGCGTACCCTCGGTTGGGTCCCCCGTTAAGGAGTGAAACGTGCAAAGTGTTGATGTCGCTATTGTTGGCGGTGGAATGGTAGGACTGGCCGTTGCCTGCGGTTTACAGGGTAGCGGGCTGCGCGTTGCGGTGCTCGAACAGGCCGCGCCTCAGCCTTTGAGCGAGGATGCGCCGCCGGCGCTGCGGGTGTCGGCGATTAACGCCGCCAGCGAGAAGCTGCTGAACAAACTGGGCGTCTGGCAGGATATTATCGCCCAGCGCGCCAGCTGCTACCACGGTATGGAAGTGTGGGACAAAGACAGTTTTGGCCGCATCAGCTTTGATGACCAGAGCATGGGTTTTAGTCACCTTGGGTATATTATTGAAAACGCCGTGGTTCACCATGCCCTGTGGAAAAATGCACAGCACTGTGCAGACGTCACCCTGCTGGCTCCGGCGCAGCTGCAGCAGGTCGCGTGGGGGGAGAACGAGGCTTTTCTTAGCCTGCAGGACGGCAACATGTTAACCGCCCGGCTGGTGGTTGGCGCCGACGGGGCCAATTCATGGCTGCGCAATAAAGCCGATATTCCGCTGACCTACTGGGATTATCACCATCATGCGCTGGTTGCCACTATTCGCACCGAAGAGCCGCACGAAGCGGTGGCGCGTCAGGCGTTTCACGGTGAAGGGATCCTCGCGTTCCTGCCGCTGAGCGATCCGCACCTTTGCTCTATTGTCTGGTCGCTCTCTCCTGAAGAGGCGGAGCGGATGCGGGCGGCGGACGATGCCGCTTTCAATCAGGCGCTGAATATTGCCTTCGATAACCGCCTCGGCTTATGCGCCGTGGAGAGCGAGCGCCAGGTCTTCCCGCTCACCGGCCGCTATGCGCGTCAGTTTGCCGCCCATCGTCTGGCGCTGGTCGGCGATGCCGCCCATACCATTCATCCGCTGGCGGGGCAGGGCGTTAATCTTGGCTTTATGGATGCCGCCGAGCTGATCGACGAACTGAAGCGCCTGCACGCGCAGGGCAAGGACATCGGCCAGCATCTGTATCTGCGTCGCTATGAACGCAGCCGCAAGCATAGCGCCGCGGTGATGCTTGCGGGGATGCAGGGTTTTCGCGACATGTTCTCCGGCAGCCATCCTGCGAAAAAGCTGCTGCGGGATATCGGCCTTAAGCTGGCGGATACATTGCCCGGCGTGAAGCCGCAGCTTATTCGTCAGGCGATGGGGCTCCACGACCTGCCTGCCTGGTTACGTTAAGTACATCACACTTCTCTCACCCGGCCTCGCGCCGGGTTTTCTCCTCTCATTTGAAATAATCTAATTTCACCTCGTTTTTCGCATTAGTTTTATTAATGTTACCTTTTTTTTGTTATAGAAATTAGGCTCATCATTTCGCAGAAAATATCATCATGCGCTGCTTTTTCACTTTATTAGTTTAATTTTATGCGGTTTAACCCGCTTTATTGCAGCCGAAAACTCTGTAGTCTCTTTAGCTGATTTTAGTCATAAGCTAATGTGATGTCCTGACCAGGCTTATGGTTTAGTGTGGATATCGGTGGTAAGTTCAGGCCAAAGAGAACGTTTGCGTCAGCGTCCGTTAGCGATGCCGGCGGCGTTTTTCGCGGCGCAAAAACGCCAGAAATAGTGGCTGGTTCCGTTTTATTCGATGAGGAAAAGATGGCTCAACAGACTCCGTTGTTTGAACAACACACGCTATGCGGCGCGCGCATGGTGGATTTCCATGGCTGGATGATGCCGCTGCATTACGGATCCCAGATTGATGAGCATCATGCGGTGCGCGGCGATGCCGGAATGTTCGATGTGTCGCACATGACCATCGTCGATTTCCACGGCAGCCGAATCCGCGAGTTTCTGCGCTATTTGCTGGCTAACGACGTAGCGAAGCTCACCGTGCCAGGTAAAGCGCTCTATAGCGGCATGCTGACCGCCTCCGGCGGCGTCATTGATGACCTGATTGTTTATTTCCTTTCTGAAGACTATTTCCGCCTCGTTGTTAACTCCGCCACCCGTGAAAAAGATCTCGCCTGGATCACCGAGCAGTCTGAATCTTATGGTCTTGAGATAACCGTGCGCGACGATCTTTCCCTGATCGCAGTCCAGGGGCCCAGGGCGAAAGAGAAAGCGGCGACGCTGTTTACCGATGCGCAGCGTCAGGCCGTGGAAGGCATGAAGCCGTTCTTTGGCGTGCAGGCTGGCGATCTGTTTATTGCGACCACCGGTTATACCGGCGAAGCGGGCTATGAAATCGCGCTGCCGAACGAGCAGGCGGTAGATTTCTGGCGCGGCCTGCTCGATGCGGGCGTTAAGCCATGCGGCCTCGGCGCGCGTGATACGCTGCGCCTGGAAGCGGGCATGAATCTTTACGGCCAGGAGATGGACGAAGGCGTCTCTCCGCTGGCGGCTAATATGGGCTGGACCATTGCCTGGGAACCGGCTGACCGTGATTTTATCGGGCGTGAAGCGCTGGAAATGCAGCGTGAAAAAGGCACCGAGCAACTGGTGGGCCTGGTGATGACCGAGAAAGGCGTTCTGCGCGGCGGCCTGCCGGTGCGCTTTAGCGATGCCGACGGCAATCAGAAAGAAGGCATTATCACCAGCGGCACCTTCTCCCCGACGCTGGGCTACAGTATTGCGTTAGCGCGCGTACCGGAAGGCATCGGTGAAACCGCCGTAGTGCAGATTCGCAACCGCGAAATGCCGGTCAAAGTGACTAAACCTGTTTTTGTACGCAACGGCAAAGCCGTGGTGTGATTTCCCTTTTGGAGATGAATTGATGAGCAACGTACCAGCAGAACTGAAATACAGCAAAGAACATGAATGGCTGCGTAAAGAAGCGGACGGCACTTATACCGTTGGTATCACCGAGCACGCGCAAGAGCTGCTTGGCGATATGGTTTTCGTAGACCTGCCGGAAGTGGGCGCCGTCGTTGAAGCGGGCGCAGACTGCGCGGTTGCCGAATCCGTCAAAGCGGCTTCCGATATCTACGCGCCGATCAGCGGCGAAATCGTTGCCGTCAATGACGAGCTGAACGACTCCCCTGAGCTGGTCAACAGCGAGCCGTACGCCGGCGGCTGGATCTTTAAAATCAAAGCCAGCGACGAAGCTCAGGTTGCCGCGCTGCTGGATGCGACCGCATACGAAGCTCTGTTAGAAGACGAATAAATACGCTTCATCTTTCACGCTGCAGGGGCGTTGGCTTCCTGCTACGCCAATGATTTTGCGTATTCTGGCCCGGTAAGCATCAGTGCTCGCCGGGCAAACCAGTCAGACAATCACGATTCACCGCACGTTCAGGAACCATCGCTCATGACCCAGACTTTAGGCCAGCTTGAAAACCGTGACGCCTTTATTGAACGTCACATCGGCCCGGACGCCCTGCAGCAGCAGGAGATGCTGAAAACCGTTGGCGCCGATTCGCTTAACGCCCTGATTGGCCAGATTGTGCCGCAGGATATCCAGCTGGCGACGCCGCCGCAGGTGGGCGAGGCAACCACGGAATTCGCCGCGCTGGCGGAACTCAAGGCGATTGCCGGTCGTAACAAGCGCTTCAAGTCGTACATTGGCATGGGCTACACCGCCGTGCAGCTGCCGCCGGTGATTCAGCGCAACATGCTGGAAAACCCGGGCTGGTATACCGCCTATACGCCTTATCAGCCGGAGGTTTCTCAGGGCCGTCTGGAATCGCTGCTGAACTTCCAGCAGGTGACCCTCGACCTGACCGGTCTCGATATCGCCTCGGCCTCGCTGCTGGACGAAGCCACCGCCGCCGCGGAGGCGATGGCGATGGCCAAACGCGTAAGCAAACTGAAAAACGCCAACCGTTTCTTCGTCGCCGCCGACGTTCACCCGCAGACTCTGGACGTGGTGCGCACCCGCGCGGAGACCTTCGGTTTCGATGTGATTGTCGATGATGCGGAAAAAGCGCTCGACCATCAGGACGTCTTCGGCGTACTGCTGCAGCAGGTGGGCACCACCGGCGAGGTTCACGATTACAGCAAACTGATTGCTGACCTGAAAGCGCGCAAAGTGATTGTCAGCGTCGCCGCCGATTTTATGGCGCTGGTTCTGCTGACCGCCCCGGGCAAGCAGGGCGCGGACATCGTTTTTGGCTCCGCCCAGCGCTTCGGCGTACCGATGGGCTACGGCGGCCCGCACGCGGCTTTCTTTGCCGCCAAAGATGAATTTAAACGCTCCATGCCGGGCCGTATTATCGGCGTATCGAAAGATGCGGCGGGCAATTCCGCGCTGCGCATGGCGATGCAGACGCGCGAGCAGCATATTCGCCGCGAGAAAGCGAACTCCAATATCTGTACTTCTCAGGTGCTGCTGGCCAATATTGCCAGCCTGTACGCGGTATTCCACGGTCCGGCTGGCCTGAAGCGTATCGCCAGCCGTATTCACCGTCTGACCGATATTCTGGCGGATGGTCTGCAGAAAAAAGGCCTTAAGCTCCGCCATGCGCACTACTTCGATACCCTGTGCGTTGAGGTTGCCGATAAAGCCGCTGTGCTGGCGCGGGCGGAAGCGCTGCGCATTAACCTGCGCAGCGATATTCATCATGCCGTCGGGATCACCCTTGACGAAACCACCACGCGTGAAGACGTCCTGAATCTGTTCCGCGCCATCATTGGCGACGATCATGGCCTGGACATCGATACCCTGGATAAAGACGTGGCCCTCGATAGCCGTTCGATCCCCGCCAGCATGCTGCGCGACGATGCGATCCTTACTCATCCGGTGTTTAACCGCTACCACAGCGAAACCGAGATGATGCGCTATATGCATGCGCTGGAGCGTAAGGATCTGGCGCTCAACCAGGCGATGATCCCGCTGGGCTCCTGCACCATGAAGCTGAATGCCGCCGCCGAGATGATCCCTATCACCTGGCCGGAATTCGCCGAACTGCATCCGTTCTGCCCGGTCGATCAGGCTGAAGGCTATCATCAGATGATCGCTCAGCTCTCCGACTGGCTGGTTAAGCTGACCGGCTATGATGCGGTCTGCATGCAGCCGAACTCCGGCGCGCAGGGCGAATACGCGGGCCTGCTGGCAATTCGTCATTACCACGAAAGCCGCAACGAGGGGCATCGCGATATCTGCCTGATCCCAAGCTCTGCGCACGGCACCAATCCGGCTTCCGCGCAGATGGCGGGAATGCAGGTGGTAGTGGTGGCCTGCGATAAAAACGGCAATATCGATCTGGCGGATCTGCGGGCGAAAGCCGAGCAGCATGCGGCGAACCTCTCCTGCATCATGGTGACCTATCCGTCCACCCACGGCGTTTACGAAGAGACCATTCGCGAAGTGTGCGAAGTGGTGCATCAGTTTGGCGGCCAGGTTTATCTCGATGGCGCGAACATGAACGCCCAGGTTGGCATTACCTCTCCGGGCTTTATCGGCGCGGACGTCTCGCACCTCAACCTGCATAAAACCTTCTGCATTCCGCACGGCGGCGGCGGCCCGGGTATGGGGCCGATCGGCGTGAAATCGCACCTCGCGCCGTTTGTACCGGGCCACAGCGTGGTGCAAATTGAAGGCATGCTGACCCGCCAGGGCGCGGTTTCCGCTGCGCCGTTCGGCAGCGCCTCCATTCTGCCGATTAGCTGGATGTATATCCGTATGATGGGCGCAGAAGGGCTGAAACAGGCGAGCCAGATGGCGATTCTGAACGCCAACTACATCGCTACACGGCTGAAAGACGCGTTCCCGGTGCTGTATACCGGCCGCGACGGTCGCGTGGCGCACGAATGCATTCTGGATATTCGTCCGCTGAAAGAAGAGACCGGCATCAGCGAGCTGGATATCGCTAAGCGACTGATTGATTTTGGTTTCCATGCACCAACCATGTCCTTCCCGGTTGCCGGTACGCTGATGGTTGAACCAACCGAATCGGAAAGCAAAGTGGAGCTGGACCGCTTTATCGATGCGATGCTGGCGATTCGCGGCGAGATCGACCGCGTGAAAGCCAGCGAGTGGCCGCTGGAGGATAACCCACTGGTGAACGCGCCGCATACCCAGGGTGAACTGGTGAGCGAGTGGAACCATCCGTACGCCCGCGAACTGGCGGTCTTCCCGGCAGGGCTGAACAACAAATACTGGCCGACCGTTAAGCGTCTGGACGATGTTTACGGCGACCGTAACCTGTTCTGCTCCTGCGTACCGATGAGCGAATACCAGTAATCTGCTGATGAGACTATCTTTTAAAGGCGCTGCGGCGCCTTTATTTTTTGGGAGAATGGCATGACGATAGCACTGGTAACGGGCGGCAGCCGGGGAATAGGTAAAGCGACGGCGCTGCTGTTGGCGCAGGAAGGTTATACCGTGGCGGTGAATTACCACCAGAATAGCGCCGCCGCGATCGGCGTGGTGAACGAGATTATCGCCAGCGGCGGCAAAGCCGTTGCGCTACGGGCGGACGTCAGCGATGAAGCGCAGGTGATGGCGATGTTTGCCTCGATCGACCGTCTCGGCGAACCGCTCTCCGCACTGGTCAATAACGCCGGGATTTTATTTACCCAAGGGACGATTGAAAGCCTTAGCGCCGAACGGATTAACCGGGTGCTGGCCACCAATGTGACCGGTTACTTCCTCTGCTGCCGGGAGGCGGTAAAGCGGATGTCGCACAAGCACGGCGGTAAGGGCGGGGCGATTGTGAATGTGTCGTCCGCGGCGTCGCGCCTCGGGGCGCCGGGGGAGTATGTGGATTACGCCGCGTCGAAAGGTGCGGTAGATACTCTGACCACTGGCCTGTCGCTGGAGGTGGCGGCGCAGGGGATTAGGGTTAACGGCGTGCGTCCCGGCTTAATCTATACCGACATGCACGCCAGCGGCGGTGAGCCGGGGCGCGTGGATCGCGTGAAGTCGATGCTGCCCATGCGGCGCGGCGGGCAGCCGGAGGAGGTGGCTCAGGCCATCGTCTGGCTGCTAAGCGATAAGGCTTCCTACGTTACCGGCAGCTTCCTTGAGCTGGCGGGCGGAAGATAATCGGCAGCTCGTTTCCCGGGGGGCGGCTAACGCCTTGCCCGGGCGACAAAATCTGCATACCGCACCCCATCCGTAGCCCTGCTAAGCGCAGCGCAAGCAGGGAAATGCCCTACGACGCCAGCCACAGCCGCAGGCGCATCCCCCAGCCGCTGGTCCAGCCGGTGGTGATTGACTTAACCTCGCCGCGTGAAATCACGATCAGGGTCGGCGTGACCTGCACATCCCACCGTTGGGATAGCTGACCTGTAGCGTCATTGATCGTCGGCAGCGCCGTTTTTTTATGCGCCAGCCAGCGCGTCAGGGCGGCGTTGTCGCCGGAACGGAGCGCTACCGTCATGACGTTGCCGCCATCGTCGGCCAATGCGGCCACCGAAGGCGTGGTATAGCGGCAAACGCCGCACCAGGTGGCCCAGACGTACAGCAGCAAAGGGCGCTCGTGGCTCAAGGCCGCCAGATCGACCGTTCGGCCATCAAGCGTTTGCAGCGGCGTGCTGGAGAAATTCTGCGGCAGCGCGGGCCTGCGCAGGTAATCCACCGCCAGGCTAACGGCGGCGACAATCAGCAGCCATATCAGGATCTGTCTGAAGACGTTTAGCATCATTTTTCTACATAGTGATGCGCCGGAAAGGCCGGCAGCGTGCGGCGTTGATTCGCGGAGTAAGCGTCAGCGGCTCAACGTTTGATGTGGTTTATCTTATCGGCTCAGCGCGCGTTAGCAATGCTAAAGCTGTAAAGAAGTGTCTGTTTTGTAGGAAGTTTTGCCCCCTTCCGGCTGGAAAGGGGCAAGATGATTACAGTTTCTCGCCGTTGCTGGCGATAACATCTTTGTACCAGTTAAAGCTCTTCTTGCGCGAGCGGGACATATCGCCGGTACCATCGTCATGTTTGTTGACGTAGATAAAGCCGTAGCGCTTGCTGTATTGACCGGTCGTGAAGGAGACGCAGTCGATGCAGCCCCACGGGGTATAGCCCATTAGCTCAACGCCGTCGTAAATCACCGCTTTGATCATCTCTTCGACGTGAGCGCGCAGATAGTCGATGCGGTAGTCGTCGTTGATGCTGCCGTCTTCTTCGACTTTATCGTACGCGCCGAAGCCGTTTTCGACGATAAACAGCGGTTTCTGATAGCGCTCATACAGTTCGCACAGCGCATAGCGCAGGCCTACCGGGTCAATTTGCCAGCCCCAGTCGGAGGCTTTGACGTGCGGGTTGGGCACGCTGCCCTCGAAGCCGGAAATTGCGTCGCCGCTGCCGCCTTCCGCTTTCACCGCATTGGTCATGTAGTAGCTGAAGCCGAGATACGCGCAGGTGCCTTCGCGCAGGATTTGGGCATCGCCGTCCTCCATGTTGATACTGAAGCCGCGACGTTCCCATTCGTTCAGGACGTAGCTCGGATAGTAGCCGCGCAGCTGGACATCGGTGAAGACGTAGCGTTCGCGCATGGATTCCTGGGCAAACATCACGTCTTCCGGCTTACAGGAGAACGGATAGAGAGGGACCATTGCCAGCATGCAGCCAACCTGCATCTGCGGATTGATTTGACGTGCCGCCTTCACCGCCAGTGCGCTGGCGACAAACTGATGGTGCAGCACCTGATACATGGTCTCTTCCGGGTTTTCATGCTCGGTATAGACCACGCCGGAGCAGCAGTAGCCAAACAGCGGCGCGCGCCAGTTACGCTGGTTATTGATCTCGTTAAAGGTCATCCAGTATTTCACTTTATGCTTATAGCGCTCGAAGACCACTTCGGCGAAGCGCACAAAGAAATCGACCACTTTGCGGTTGGTCCAGCCGCCGTACTGCTGAACCAGATGCAGCGGCATCTCAAAGTGGGAGAGGGTGATTACCGGCTCGATGTTGTACTTCAGCAGCTCATCGAACATGTCATCGTAGAATTTCAGCCCCTCTTCGTTCGGCTGGCTTTCGTCGCCCAGCGGGAAAATGCGCGTCCAGGCGATGGAGGTACGGAAGCACTTGAAGCCCATCTCGGCGAAGAGCTTGATGTCTTCTTTGTAGCGGCCATGGAAGTCGATGGCTTCATGGTTCGGATAGTACTTGCCCGGCTCTACCTGCTGGGTTATCTCGCGCGGCACGCCGTGCGCGCCGCCGGTAAGCACGTCGCAGATGCTCGGACCTTTACCGTCTTTATTCCAGCCGCCTTCAACCTGGTGCGCGGCGACGGCGCCGCCCCATAAAAAGTCTTTTGGTAAAGGAATTTTCTTCATCTTTGCTCATCTCGTCATAATTACTTGTTGGTTTCGAGTCTAACAAAGGCGATATAAATGTCACGATATAACAATTTTCCCTGAATGGAATTTGTTACATTGAAAAAACATCCTGTTATTTTCAGCGGAGTTTGCGCGCTAATTTACGCCCCAGTGTCTCCAGAATATAAATGACTGGGATCTGGGTGGTAATGTCATAGACGCCGCCAATGCGCGTTTGCGGAACGTGCCAGGAGAGATTAAAGTCGGCAAGCTTTGCCAGCCGCGAGTGCTCGTGGCTGGTAATGGACATCACTTTACAGCGATGCAGGCTGAACTGGCTGGCAAAGCGCAGGATCTCTTCGGTTTCGCCGGAGACCGACAGCACAATCGCCAGCGCATTACGCGCCATATCATTGGTCACCGGGAAATAAGGGTCATCGATATGGTTACTGAATTTCCCGACGTTAGAGAAGAAACGCGCGCCATATTTCGCCAGCGCGCCGGAGGTGCCGGCGCCGACGAAAATAATACGTTCCGACGACAGAATAATATCGACCGCCTGCTCGAGCAGTTGGTCAAATTCATCGTTATTAACGCTTTTAAAAAAGCTCATTATTTCGCTGGCACCGATATTTGCCTGTTGAGGCTCATTCTGCTCCAGATATAATTTAAAGCGTACGCGGAATTCCGAGTAGCCTTCGCACTGCAGCTTGCGGCAGAAGCGCAGGACGGTGGTCGTGGAGACTCCGGCCGCTTCCGCCAGTTCGCGGATGGTCATGTACATCACTTTGTCGCGATTTTTAATGACATAGTGATACACCATCATCTCAAGATTATTGAGACTGGCGATAGCGGCGTGGGAGAAGATACTCACAGTGGCAAACTCACAATTCATAATGACCAGGACGGAATGATATCATGCAGCCAAATAACATAACCTTTTTTCAGCGTTTTCAGGACGACATCCTCGCCGGACGTAAAACCATTACCCTCCGCGATGCTGCGGAATCGCACTTTAAAGCAGGCGATGTACTGCGCGTTGGCCGCTATGAAGATGACGGCTATTTTTGCACCATTCGCGTAGTCGCAACCTCGACGGTGACGCTGGATACGCTGAGCGAATGGCATGCGCAGCAGGAGAATATGACCCTGGCGCAGCTGCGCGAAGTGATAGCGGAAATCTACCCCGAAGAAAAGCAGTTTTATGTTATTGAATTCGAAAAACTTTAATTAAATAGTGAACGCCTGTTAGTTGAAATATTTATGTAAGCTATTGATTTTATACTGTTCACAAATATTCATCCTTTTATTTTAGCTAACAGGTGTTCACTGGAATCATTCTCAGTTAACCTAAGTGTGCTATTGAAAGCGTACTTGTTTTCGGAGTCAAATATGGTTCGCAAATCGTTAATCACGCAGGGATATTCTCTGGCAGAGGAAATTGCCAACAGCATCAGCCACGGGATTGGGCTGGTGTTCGGTATTGTCGGTCTGGTGTTGTTGCTAGTACAGGCGGTGGACAGCAACGCCGGCGCAACGGCCATCACCAGCTACAGCCTGTACGGCGGCAGCATGATTCTGCTGTTTCTCGCCTCTACGCTCTATCATGCTATTCCGCATCAGCGGGCAAAGCTGTGGCTGAAAAAATTCGACCACTGCGCCATCTATTTGCTGATTGCCGGGACCTACACGCCGTTTCTGCTGGTGGGGCTCAATTCGCCGCTGTCGCGCGGGCTGATGATCGTCATCTGGAGCCTGGCGCTGCTGGGGATCCTGTTTAAGCTGACGATTGCGCATCGTTTTAAGATCCTCTCTTTAGTGACCTACCTGACTATGGGCTGGCTGTCGCTGATTGTGGTTTATCAACTGGCGATTAAGCTGGCGGTGGGCGGCGTGACGCTGTTGGCCGTTGGCGGGATTATTTATTCGCTGGGGGTTATTTTCTACGTCTGCAAACGTATTCCGTACAACCACGCTATCTGGCACGGTTTTGTCCTGGGCGGCAGCGTGTGCCACTTCCTGGCCATTTATTTGTACGTCGGGCAGGTATAAATTTCGCGAAATCTCCCGGCTCGCGCTACGCTTTGCCGGGCTACAGGTTCACCGTCGCCTGAGGGCTGGTAGCCCGGACATGGCGCGCCAGCGCCGCCTCCGGGATATTCTCCGTTGGTGATGGCTTGCTTGCCTGGGCTACGGCCTGGTGTTTTTGATTCAGACCACGGCTTTCACAATATCCATTAATCTGCGGATATCTTCTGGCCGGGTATTGCCGGTTTGCGGGTCGATTATCGAGCTGTAAACATGAGGCATCACGCGAGGTACGCCGGCTTCCAGACAGCTTTGCAAAATAATGCCAAAGTTATCGAGATCGATTCCGCCGGTTGGTTCTATCAGCGTCATCCCGTTGCGCGCAGCGGTGGTCGCCAGCACATACAGCTCCGGTAGCGACTTCTCGCCGCCCATGGGGAAAAACTTCGCCGCATGGGCCCCCATATCCTGCATCATGCGTACCGCCGCATCGCAGGAGACGCGGGCCGGCGTGCCCTGACAGCTGCTGACGCCGGTGGAGATAAGCACCTCGCCTGGGGTTCCCGTCGGGCTGACCAGCGCATTAATGTAGGTCTGCTGCCCGCCTGTAGCCGCCAGCGCGCCTGCGGCAAACCCGCTGCCGGTAAAGGTCTGATTTACGTGCGCCGGGTGCAGCGCTGACGCGATCATCGCCGCTTTGTAATACTGTGCTGGATCGCCGGCCCCCAGGCCGACGGAGAGGGAGGGTATCTCCGCCATCCAGCGTTTGACTTCCTGGATACCTTCTTCCACGGAGGCAAACTGTGCCGAAAGGACGCCGATCGCCGCATGGCCTTCGGCGGCATCATAAATTTCCCGGGCGTTGGCGATATCTTTCGCCAGTACGTTAATTGCCACTCGTTGGCGATAAAAATTAATTTGCTGCATGGTTTGCAATCTCCTTTAAGCGCGTCACGATCAGGGCCATCTCCCCTTCAGCCACCGTTCGTGGGTCCAGACTAAAAACCCCCTGATGGAGGTTATAGCGCCGGGCGTAAATGGCGATATCGCCGTTGCGCAGCTGTGCTTCGACTTCGCGGGCATCCAGGCCCAGCTCCTCGGCATTCACCTGAATGCGGATACGCCAGATAGCGCGTCCGGCTTCATCCTGCTCAATATCGGCGGTTAAGCCCTTGATCTCTGAAATCGCTTTCGCGACGGGCTGGAGCTCCTCGGCAGCGACCGCCTTCTGTCCCTGATGATAGTGTTCCAGCGCATAAACCAGACCGACCATATTCTCCTTGCCGATTTTCATCGCCCGCGCAATACCGTGATGCTGCGCCTTACACGCCGCGATCCACTGTTTTTTTCCGGTGATGAATCCGGAGGTGGGCGCGTTAAACGCTTTTGCCCCGCTATAGATAACCATGTCCACTCCGCTCGCGACCCAGACGCGCAAATCCTCCTCGGCGGCGGCGTCGACAATCAGCGGCAGGTTGTGGCGCTGCGCGACCTGGGCGAAGTCCTCAATGCTCAGCATCCCTTTTTGCACGCAGTGGTGCGACTTCACGTACAGCAGGGCGGCGGTGCTGGTAGAGATCGCGCTCTCCAACTGCCAGCGCGCCGCCAGATTGCTTGAACCGACCTCCACGACGCGCCCACCGCCTAAGCGAATCGCGCTGGTGATGGGCGCGCCGTAATCGACGTTATGCCCGCGGAGCATGACGACTTCGTTGGCCATATCGCGACTGTCCGGCATCTGCATCACTCGCGCCTGGTCGCCATGGGTAATCGCGGCGGCCACGGCGATGGCGATTCCCGCCGAGGCGCAGGAGGTGATATAGCTGTCCTCCGCACCGGTAAAGCGGGAGACCCGCTCGCCGGTTCGGTCTACCAGCCTGTCGATTTCCACAAAGGCCGATGCCGCCCGCGCCGTTGCCTGCATCACCTCCGGCGCCACGCTGGAAACGCCCAGAATCGTCATTTTGCCGCAGGCGTTAATCACCTGTTTTAACCCCAGCTGTTGATAGATATTCTGCGTCATGGTTTACAGCACTCCCAGCAGCGAACAGACCACGCTGAGCGCGACAATTGACAGCAGAATGGTGGTGTAGCGCGGCCCTTTCTTCACCAGATAGAAGTAGATGGCAAACACCGCCGCCAGCGGCAACAGGCCGGGCGCGATAGAGTCGAGAATTTGTTGGACCACCACCTCCGAGCCCTTCAGCGCGCTGAGCTTTAAGGGGGTGGTGATTTTGACGTAGCTTGCGGAGAGCGCGCCCATCATAATCAGGCCCAGCACGTTCGCGCCGTAGATAAGCTCCTTAATTCGTCCTCCCTGGAGCAGGCCGATTATTGAGTCGCGTCCCAGGGTGTAGCCTTTGTGCACCATGCCGTAGCTGATCGCCAGCGTAATGGCCGGATAGAGAATTAAGGGCACAATGCCGCCCATCGCGCTGCCGCTGGCGGCGAACGGGATGAAAATAGCAATCAGCAACGGCATGACGGCCGCCCAGATGATCGAGTCCCCCATCCCGGCCAGCGGCCCCATCAGCCCGGTCTTAATCCCGGTGATAGACGCGTCGCTAATCGGTTCTCCGCGGGTTTTCTGCTCCTCCATCGCAATCGAGATCCCCTGAATCACCGCGCCAAAGGTTTGCTCAGAGTTGAAGAAGTTCAGATGGCGTTTTAGCGCCTCCACCTGCTCTTCTTTTTGCGGGTAGAGTTTTTTGATAATCGGCGTCATGGAGGCGCAGAAAATCAGACTTTGTAAACGTTCATAGGAGCTGGAAACTTCCGCGCCCAGCCAGTAGATAAACCAGGCCTTGGTGATGTCCGCTTTGGTCAGCGTACCGCTCTCACGTGCGCGCTCAACCAGTTCATGCTGCATTACGTCGCTACTCATCATGCTGCTCCTTCATTTTTCGCCAGGCCTTTAATCAGGAAGGCCACGCAGGTCCCAAAGATCGCCATCGCCATGATGTCCACCTTCAGGTACAGCACCGCAAAGAATCCGCCGATAAACCACGGCAGCAGGCTCTTCTTGCCGATCACCATAATGGTGATGGCAAAGCCCAGCGCCGGCAGAATGCCGCCCATAATTTCAAAGGAGTGAGTCAACCAGTGCGGCATCAGCTTGAGGAAACTTTCCACCACGTCCTGGCCAAAATAGTTGGCAGCAAACACCACCGGGAAACGCAGCACCAGGCCGAGCAATGCCGGGTAGAGGAACGCGCAGCGCATAATACCGCCCATGTTGGCCGTTTCCGCGTGTTTATCCGCCATATGGACCCACGCGGCGTTCAGCGTGCGTCTAAGCTGGTCAAGGAATACGCCGATCACGCCAAACGGGATGGCCAGCGCGATGGCCAGGTTCGGATCCATTCCGGCTTTTACGGCAATAGGAATTGAGATGCAGGCGGCCAGCGCCGGATCTGACGGCACGTTACCGCCGGGCGTTGAGGTCACGCCGAGGTAAACCAGCTGCATGCCAGCGCCAATAATCATCGCTGTTTCCATGTTGCCCAGCAGCAGGCCGACAAAAACGGCGATCACCACGGGTTGAAGCAGCATGGCGGAGAAGGTGTAGCCAAGGCGTAAGCGGGCAAACCAGTAATACAATCCCATCAGGCTTGCAAAGACTAAAGTATCCATAATTATTTACCCTGTTATCAGAGGATTAGAATTTTTTCAGGATATCGTCCAGCGACTGCGGCTTATCTTCCGGGATAGTCTGGAAGACCGCCTTAATCCCTCGACTTTTCAGGTCGTGAAGAATGGCAACGTCTTTTTCATCCAACGTGATGTTCTGGAAAACGACCTTGCGGTTCGGCCCGCCGCCTAAGCCGCCAACCTGAATGGCGGAAACATCAAACCCGAGCTGTACGGCCTCCTGAATCGCCGCGAGGGAAGGGAACAGCACCAACACGCTGCCGTCACCAAGCTGGTTTTCTTTCCACGATGCGGCAAAGCTCTGATTGCTGTAGCAATCCACTTTGATGTTTGGCGGTGCCGCCATCAGATAGATATTTTTCATAAACGGATCGGCGTCCAGCTCATCACTCACTACCGCAATCCGGTTGGCCTGGGATTGTCCGACCCATTTTGTCACCACCTGACCATGAATGAGGCGGCTGTCGATACGACATAACACGATGTTAGCCATGATATTTTTTCCTTATTGTGATTGTTGTAGCTGACGAACGTGGGCGACAACGTCCAGACAGCTGCTGCGCGCGGCTTCAACTAAGTCGGCTACGCAGGCGGATAGCGGCCCCTGTTCACGCTTGTCCAGCGCCTCCAGCAGCAGCGAGGCATTCAGTCCGGAAATCACCGCCACCGGATAATCGGCGCTTAGCCGCGCGGCCACGTTAGAGGTAGTCCCACCGATAAAATCGGTCAGAATAAGTGAGCCTTCGGGGAGGGTTTTCACGACAGCTTCTACGCGCTGATAAAACTCGCCCAATGTATCGACGGGCATCAGGGCTATTTCCGTTACGCCTTTAATTTCGCCCGTCACCATGCACAGGCTGTTGCAGAGCTGTTGTCCCCAGCCGCCATGGGTCAGCAGCAGGATCTGGGACAAGGGTTCAGTGGTAATCAAAATGGCCTCCTGGCGCTATTACGTTGACATACGTAATAAGAGCAAAGGCTATGCCAGAATTAGTGTCACATGGGGGGATAAGAGGGGCTGGCGCAGCGTAAAGCCACGCCAGTTAAGGGGTTAGCGATACAGCAGTTCGTAGATATAAAAATATTCCGCGTCGGATAACCGAATGGCATAAGCCTCTTCGATCGGCTGGAAGGCGGATTTAATGACACTAAACGCGCGGACGTCCAGCGCGGGCTGGCTCTCCAGCGACATCTGTAACGGTTTTCGGTTAATCACGATACGCTCGACCATACAACAGCAGTGGATCAGGAAGCGTAGTGTCACCTGGCGGCTGGGTTTTAGCGAAAGCGAGGTGGTTAAATGGTTAAACACGCCTTCCATCTCTTTAAGAATACGCTGGGGGTTGAGTACCGAAATATGGTTGATGATACTTTCCATGGTCAGCGCGCTGATAAATCGCATCGCGCTGCGCTCCATCTCCAGACGGCGCTCACTGCTTGAAAGGTCCGGCGTGAGCAGGCTAAGCACCAGCTCCGGCCCCTGCTCGGAGAACAGCTCTTCAAGTGAGATAAACGGAATGTCCGGTAGCCCCGGCTGGAAGGTGCCGACAATCCCCGCTAGCCGCTCACCGGCCAGCAGCGACTGCTGAACGCGCTCCAGGCTGCGAACCTCGTTGTAATCAAGGATTACCATTCGCGTATCCTGTGACATCAGCTCGCCAAAACTTTCCTCCAGCACTTTTTTGATTTTCTCTGCGGTTCCCATGCCCGTAATGCAGGAGATCACCAGCACCTTACCGCCATTCTCCTGCTGCGGAGTACAGAGCTGACAGGGGATATTTTTACTCTGCATTAATTCCGCAAGCTGCGGTAGCTCGCTGGTTTCATAGCTTAAATCCAGACCCAGCTCCAGCAGGCTGGTCAGCGTAATATTTGGCAGTAACAGGACGTCAATCTGGAATAACTTGCTGATGGTACTGCCAAAATGCACCAGTGAGCCGATATCCACCATCAGAATCAGCCGCCGGTAGCGTTGGGTTTGGATCAGCTGGGTTAGCGTTTCCAGCGTGTCATGCACCGACTGCTCAAATGGCATATCGATGGCGCTGAACAGCTCCCGCTCCAGCACTCGATTGACGTACTGGGCCTGGCTGGTCGCGGTCGTCGCGCCGTGAGCGATTAAAATGACGCCGCAGTCGGGACTGGCGTCGATACGCTGGCGATAATGGCGGCACTCTTTCAGGAACAGACATAACCAGACAATCTCCGTCGCCGGGCACTGAATATGCAGCAGCTCGTTGATTTTCCGGCACAGCAGAGTCGCGTTTTCATACTCGTCTTTGCAGCGGTCGAGGATCAGGCTGGAGGAGTAGAGCTGCGGGATCAGCCCGCGCTGGACGTAGCCAATCAGCGCCAGAAAGTGTTTTCGCAGCGGATTCATCAGGTTTTCTGGCAGCGTAAAGCCCAGCACCTGTTCCACACAGCCAATCAGCAGGGTCACCCGCTCTTCAATCCGATCGCCGTAGCGCGGCGGATGGGCCACGCTGTCGCGGCTGTAGAGACCATATTCAAAGATTGAACTGAGTTTGTTTTTGAGGATCGCCAGCGTCTCAGCCGGTGGGACATTGCTGTTGCGCAGGTTGATGTATTCGCGGGTGAGGAAGCTGTAAAACAGATCGCTTTCTTCGATCTCCGCTCCTGTCGCCAGAGAGGTTTTCAATGCGGGTAACGTGCGCGCATCGACGCTTAGCCGATCCTGGCCGTCAAACAAGGTATCGACGAGCAGGCGCTGTTCCGGGGTGGCGTTGAACGGCATGTCTACCAGCCGTTTATCCAGCCGGAGCGTGTCGTTATGCTCGGTCATTCCCGCGGCCCACGCCTGGGCGCAAAGAAACTGGATATCGCTTTTGAGCTGGCCGATATTGCCTTCCAGCGGCTTATTCAGCAACCAGAGCAACAGCGTTTTGTCGATACTGACCGTACGCTCAATTTTGCGGCTCTCACGCTGGAGAAAACCGACGATAAGCTCCACCTGTTCCTCCACCGAGCGCTGACGGATCCCAGGAAGATCGATACAGACCTGGATGCGCCTCTGGAACGTTCGCAGCAGCGCCGAACTGACCGGTTCGGTAGTGGCGCAAATCAAGCGTACCGTGATGGAACGCGCCGTGGCGCTTGAACCGAGCGGGCGATATTGACCTTTATCGAGAATGGAGAAGAGTTTTTCCTGCCCTTCATAAGGCAGGCGATGCACCTCATCAAGCAGCAGATACCCGCCGTCCGCCTGCTCCACCAGACCGGCTTTATTCTCACTGGCGCCGGTAAAGGCGCCCTGCCGATGACCAAATAAATGCGAAGAGAGCAGTTCCGGGTTGTGCGCATACTCGGCGCAGTTAAAGTAGACCAGCGGCGGGGGGGAGCCCGCGGCGTGTTCGCAGGCAAAGCGGTGCATCAGTTCGGCAAAGAAAGTTTTTCCCACACCGGAGGGGCCAGTCAACAGCACATGGAGCCCGTGAGGATAAAGCACCGCGGCGCGGCCTTTTTCCACCGCGTCACGGAGGCTACGGTCGTAGCCAATCAGCCCGCTGAAGGGGTCATCCGGCGAGCGATCTTCCTGATGCGGTAGAAGGTCGCCAACCGTGCGCACTTCACATTCGGTATCATTCAGTCTGCGCCCCAACAGCGTTTCCATTGCCTGACGGTGCAGAAAGAACACCGGTCGCCCTTTGCTTTTAATCGCCAGGCCGTCGTTCCATAACTGATTGAGGTCTTTACTGACCGAGTTACGCGCAAGCCCGAGGTTAAAGCCGATGGCTTCCGCCGTAAAAGCTGTTTCCTGTTCCAGATCCGCAAGACTCAGCCCGCGCGTTAGCCGCTCCAGTTCCCCCAGTATGACCTCAATCCGTCTCATCTCTTTACCGCTTAAGAAATAAATGATTGTTCAGAACATACACTATTATTCTACGCAAGAAAGTGGCCTGGGCCAGAGATGGCGCATTTGCGCAAAGCGCGGTCGCGGGTGTTTCGTGGTTTGCGGGTAGGGTAGCGCCGCCTCCGGGGAGAAGGCGGCCGGGAATGTCGCTTTAACGCTCTTCCAGCGAATACGGCAGCGGCTCAATGCTCAGGCTACCGGCATCGTCGCGCACGCGGAGCACGCTGTCCGGCTCCATATCGTTATTCATTACCACCTGCACCAGCAGACGGCCGTCGTCCAGCTGTACGGCAGCTAAAACGGTGCCGGTACGGCGCCAGTTTTCACCCATTTTCAGCTCCAGGTCTTCCCCGGCTTCAGGCACGCGGCTGGCCGTTCCCGCCAGATACCACAGGGCGCGCTTGTTGGCGCCGCGGAATTTAGCGCGGGCTACCATTTCCTGGCCGGTGTAGCAGCCTTTTTTGAAGCTGATGCCGCCCAGCGCCTGCAGGTTGGTGGCTTGCGGAATAAACTGCGCGCTGTTGGCGCTGTCGATAACCGGCAGACCGGCTTCGATATTCAGCGCCAGCCACTGCTGGCTATTGTTGAGCTGCGCTTCGCCGCGCAGGGTATCGGTGATGCGGGTGGCGGTTGCCACATCGGTCACCAGCAGGAAGCGCTCGGCCGGATGCTCAAACCACAGCACGCTGGTAGCGCCTTCGCTGACCACCTGTTTCTCGGCGTTCGGCAGCTGACTAAACAGCGGCGACAGCGCAGCGCGCGCCTGGAAACCGGCAACGCCCAGCAGCACGGATTCATCATCGGCGGCGATGGTCACCTTAGAGAACACCGCGTATTTTTTCAGTTCGGTCAGCTGCGCATCGCGCAGGCTGCGGCGCTCAATCCACGCAAAACCCTCGTTGCGGCGGAAAACGCGAAGATTGCTCCACATCTTGCCCTTGGCGTCACAATGCGCGGCAAGCAGATGCTGCTCGTCGGTCAGGTGGCTGACGTCGGCGGTAATCTGCCCCTGCAGATATTTTTCGCCATCCGGACCGGTAATCGTCGCCAGCGCCCAGTCGTCCAGCGTCATCAGCGTTAACGGCAGACGAGCGGAAGAGGAAGGCTGACGCGGAGGAAAAGGTGTAAAAGCCATAGTCATATCCTGAATAGCTTAACGCAGAGTGTGTGACTAATGGTAAAAGAGCTATGGTGCAATGCAAGCGCTTTTGACAGGCCATTCGTGCCCTAAAAAACCGGGAGCCAAAACGAGCGAAATAATCAATAACCTGATTATTTTAAGGATTTCATGGAATAGCGCTCGCGAATCTTGATATTCCAGTGAAGTCAGCGCCGAAAACGGGTTAAACTAAGAGATATTTATAAGTAGGAAGTAAAACATGGACATTAACAATAAAGCCCGCATCCACTGGGCATGTCGTCGAGGTATGCGTGAACTCGATATCTCCATCATGCCGTTTTTCGAGCATGAGTACGACACGCTAAGCGATGGCGATAAGGCGTTATTCATCCGCCTGCTGGAAAATGACGATCCGGATCTGTTCAACTGGTTGATGAATCATGGCGAGCCGGCTGATGCTGAACTGCAGCGGATGGTAAAATTAATTCAGACTCGGAATCGGGAACGTGGTCCTGTGGCAATCTGATTTACGCATCTCGTGGCGCGCGCAGTGGTTCTCACTGCTGATGCACGGCGTGGTGGCGGCGCTGGTGCTGGTATTGCCCTGGCCGCTGAGCTATACCCCGCTGTGGCTGATATTGCTGTCGCTGGTAGTCTTCGACTGCGTACGCAGCCAGCGGCGGATCCACGCCCGTCAGGGTGAAATAAAGCTGCTGATCGACTCGCGTCTGCGCTGGCAAAAGGCAGAGTGGGATATCATCGGCACGCCGTGGGTAATCAACAGCGGCATGCTGCTGCGCCTGCGGAATACGGAAAACCAACGTACCCAGCATTTGTGGGTCGCGGCGGATAGCATGGACGCGGGAGAATGGCGCGACCTGCGTCGGCTAGTGTTACAGAAACCGACGCAAGAGTAGGCAAGGGCTCAGGAGAACTGCTCAGCCATTTCACCGAGGATTTGCTCGCACCAGTTCTGAATGCGCTCATCGCTCAGGTCGTACTGGTTCGTTTCATCAAGCGCCAGGCCAACGAACAGCTGGCCGTCGGCGATGACCGGTTTCGGGCTGGTGAATTCATAGCCTTCGGTAGGCCAGTAGCCAATGAACTTAACCCCTTTGGTCGCCAGCTTATCGTGCAGCATACCGAGCGCGTCGAGGAACCATTCGCCGTAGCCGATCTGGTCGCCCATGCCGTACAGCGCGACGATTTTATCCTGCAGATCCAGCGTATCAAGCTGCTGCCAGACGGCCTCCCAATCCTCCTGGATCTCGCCGAAATCCCAGGTCGGAATGCCGAGGATCAGCACGTCATACTGCGTCATCAGGGTAGGGGAATCATCTTTCAGGTTGTGCAGCGTGACCAGTTCAGGGCCGATAATATCGCGGATTTTTTCTGCCGCCATTTCGGTGTAGCAGGTGCTGGAACCGTAAAAAAGACCTATGTTCATCGCGGAAACGTCTCAATTCTTGCTGTGACTTTGCGCTTAGTGTACCAGAAAGGCCGCGCCCGCCTGCAACTCGAATTATTTAGGGTATAATGGCGCCGTTTTAATAAGCAAAGAGGCCGGAGTGGAACAGGATCTCGCACGAATCGAGCAGTTTCTTGATGCCTTATGGCTGGAGCGTAATCTGGCTGAAAACACGCTAAGCGCCTATCGCCGGGACCTGACGATGGTGGTCGAATGGCTGCATCATCGTGGCCTGTCGCTTGCCAGCGTCAGCGGCGAAGATCTCCAGTCGCTGCTGGCGGAGCGGCAAACCGGCGGCTACAAGGCCACCAGCACCGCGCGCCTGCTAAGCGCGGTGCGTCGCTTCTTCCAGCATCTTTACCGGGAGAAAATTCGCCCGGACGATCCCAGCGCGCTGCTGGCCTCACCAAAGCTGCCGCAGCGGTTGCCGAAGGATCTGAGCGAGGCGCAGGTGGAGCGGCTGCTCCAGGCGCCGCTGGTTGAACAGCCGCTGGAGCTGCGCGATAAAGCGATGCTGGAAGTGCTGTACGCCACCGGTCTGCGCGTTTCCGAGCTGGTGGGCCTGACCATGAGCGACATTAGCCTGCGCCAGGGCGTTCTGCGCGTGATTGGTAAAGGAAATAAAGAACGTCTGGTACCGTTAGGCGAAGAGGCGGTGCTGTGGGTTGAGAACTACCTTGAATACGGCCGTCCCTGGCTGCTGAACGGCGTGGCGTCCGATGTGCTTTTCCCCAGCCAGCGCGCGCAGCAGATGACGCGCCAGACCTTCTGGCATCGAATTAAGCATTATGCCGTACTGGCGGGGATTGATAGCGAAAAGCTCTCCCCGCACGTGTTACGCCACGCGTTTGCTACGCATTTACTTAACCATGGCGCTGACTTACGCGTGGTGCAGATGCTGTTAGGACACAGCGATCTCTCCACGACGCAGATCTACACCCACGTGGCGACCGAGCGTCTGCGACAACTCCATCAACAGCATCACCCGCGTGCGTGAGTGCTGAAAAAAAGGACTGAGTATGAAAAAAGGTTTACTGATGTTCACTCTGCTGGCGACCACCTTATCTGGTGCGGCACATGCGGATAGCGCGGCGATTAAGCAACTGCTGGCGAAGCTGGGCGTGCAGAGTTCGGACGTGCAACCTTCGCCGATCAAAGGCATCAGCACCGCATTGACGGACAGCGGCGTGATATACGTTACCGATGACGGTAAGCACATTATCCAGGGGCCGATGTACGACCTCAGCGGCGCGCGGCCGGTAAACGTCACCAATACGCTGCTGGTCGGTAAGCTGAACGCGCTGGAAAAAGAGATGATCGTCTATAAGGCGCCGCAGGAAAAACACGTCATCACCGTCTTCACCGATATTACCTGCGGCTATTGCCATAAACTGCACGAACAGATGAGCGACTACAACGCGCTGGGGATTACCGTGCGCTATCTGGCCTTCCCGCGCCAGGGGCTGCAAAGCGAAGCCGAACAGAACATGAAGTCTATCTGGTGTGCCAAGGATCGCAACAAAGCCCTGGATAACGCGATGAGTGGCAAAGGCGTACAGCCGGCCAGCTGCGATGTTGATATCGCTAAGCACTACACTCTCGGCGTTCAGCTTGGCGTTAACGGCACGCCGGCGATGGTGCTGAGCGACGGCACGCTGATGCCCGGCTATCGCGATCCTAAAGACCTGAAAGCGCTCCTTGATGAGCATCAAAAACAGACAAGCGGTAACTGATTCGCGTGAAACAACAGATACAACTACGCCGCCGTGAGGCGGTTGACGGCGTCGATTTACCTGCCGATCTCCCGCCGCTGTTGCAGCGGCTGTACGCCAGCCGCGGCGTGCGCAGCGCGCAGGAGCTGGAGCGGGGGGTGAAAGGCATGCTGCCGTGGTCGCAGCTGACCGGCGTCGAAAAAGCAGTAGAGATACTTTATGGCGCATTTAAGCAGGGGCTGCACATCGTGGTGGTCGGCGACTTTGACGCCGACGGCGCCACCAGCACCGCGCTGAGCGTGCTGGCCCTGCGCGCGCTGGGGTATAGCAACGTTTCGTACCTGGTGCCAAACCGTTTTGAGGATGGCTACGGCCTGAGTCCAGAAGTGGTCGATCAGGCTCACGCCCGCGGCGCGCAGCTGATTATGACCGTGGATAACGGCATTTCTTCGCACGCTGGCGTCGATCATGCCCACGCGCTGGGTATTCCGGTGCTGGTGACCGATCACCACCTGCCGGGGGATTCGCTGCCCGCGGCGGAAGCGATTATTAACCCGAACCTGCGCGACTGTGAGTTCCCGTCGAAATCGCTGGCCGGGGTGGGTGTGGCTTTTTATCTGATGCTGGCGCTGCGCACTTTTCTGCGCGATAAAGGCTGGTTTGAGGAGCGCGGCATCGCGCCGCCGAATCTGGCTGATTTACTCGATCTGGTGGCGCTTGGCACCGTGGCGGACGTCGTACCGCTGGATGCCAACAACCGGATCCTGACCTGGCAGGGGCTGAGCCGCATTCGGGCGGGGAAATGCCGTCCGGGCATTAAAGCGCTGCTGGAAATCGCCAACCGCGACCCGCAAAAGCTGGCGGCAAGCGATCTCGGGTTTGCGCTCGGTCCGCGCCTGAACGCGGCTGGACGGCTGGACGATATGTCCGTCGGCGTGGCGCTGCTGCTGTGCGACAACACCGGCGAAGCGCGGGTGCTGGCCAATGAGCTGGACGCGCTGAACCAGACGCGTAAAGAGATAGAGCAGGGGATGCAGGCGGAAGCGCTGACCCTGTGTGAGAAGCTGGAGCGCAGCGGCGAGACGCTACCCGGCGGCCTGGCGATGTACCACCCGCAGTGGCACCAGGGCGTTGTCGGTATTCTGGCCTCGCGTATCAAAGAGCGTTTTCATCGCCCGGTTATCGCCTTTGCGCCTACCGGCGACGGTACGCTCAAAGGCTCCGGCCGGTCGATTCAGGGGCTGCATATGCGCGATGCGCTGGAGCGCCTGGATACCCTCTATCCGGGGCTGATTATGAAGTTTGGCGGCCATGCCATGGCGGCAGGACTATCGCTGGAAGAGGCGCGCTTTGAAGAGTTCCAGCAGCGCTTTGGCGAGCTGGTGACCGAGTGGCTCGATCCGGCGCTGCTGCAGGGCGAAGTGGTCTCCGACGGTCCGCTGGCGGCGGCAGAAATGAGCATGGAGGTCGCGCAGATGCTGCGCGACGCCGGGCCGTGGGGGCAGATGTTCCCCGAGCCGCTGTTTGACGGGCGTTTTCGTCTGCTGCAGCAGCGGCTGGTCGGCGAGCGTCATCTGAAGGTGATGGTTGAACCGGTCGGCGGCGGCCCGCTGCTGGACGGTATCGCGTTCAATGTTGATACTTCCCTTTGGCCGGATAACGGCGTTCGCGAAGTTCAGCTTGCCTATAAGCTTGATATCAACGAGTTCCGCGGCAACCGCAGCCTGCAGCTGATCATCGACCACCTCTGGCCAAATTGACAACAGTATATTAATGAGAGCGCGAATCCGGTAGAATTCCGCTCTTATCACCGCATTTTGACGAATCCATTAAAAGAAACCGACCATGTTTGAAATAAATCCGGTAAAAAACCGCATTCAGGACCTCACGGAGCGCTCGGGCGTTCTTAGGGGGTATCTTTGACTACGATGCTAAGAAAGAACGTCTCGAAGAAGTAAACGCCGAGCTGGAGCAGCCGGACGTCTGGAACGAGCCCGAGCGCGCACAGGCGCTGGGCAAAGAGCGTTCCTCGCTGGAAGCTATCGTGGATACGCTGGATCAGATGTCTCAGGGGCTGGAGGACGTTTCCGGCCTGCTGGAGCTGGCCGTTGAAGCCGACGACGAAGAGACCTTCAACGAAGCCGTCGCTGAGCTCGATGTGCTGGAAGAGAAGCTGGCGCAGCTGGAATTCCGCCGCATGTTCTCCGGTGAATACGACAGCGCCGATTGCTACCTCGATATCCAGGCCGGTTCCGGCGGTACGGAAGCGCAGGACTGGGCCAGCATGCTGACGCGCATGTATCTGCGCTGGGCAGAAGCGCGCGGCTTCAAGACCGAGATTATTGAAGAGTCTGAAGGCGAAGTGGCGGGCATTAAGTCCGTGACCATCAAGATTATCGGCGACTACGCCTACGGCTGGCTGCGTACCGAAACCGGCGTTCATCGCCTGGTGCGTAAGAGCCCGTTCGATTCCGGCGGCCGCCGCCACACCTCTTTCAGCTCCGCGTTCGTTTATCCGGAAGTGGATGACGATATTGATATCGACATTAACCCGGCGGATCTGCGCATTGACGTTTATCGCGCATCCGGCGCGGGCGGTCAGCACGTTAACCGTACGGAATCCGCGGTGCGTATTACCCACATTCCGACCGGCTTAGTGACCCAGTGCCAGAACGACCGTTCACAGCACAAGAACAAAGACCAGGCCATGAAGCAGATGAAAGCGAAGCTTTATGAGCTGGAAATGCAGAAGAAAAATGCCGAGAAGCAGGCGATGGAAGACACCAAATCCGACATCGGCTGGGGCAGCCAGATCCGTTCTTACGTGCTGGATGACTCCCGCATTAAAGATCTGCGCACCGGGGTGGAAACCCGCAACACTCAGGCGGTGCTGGACGGCAGCCTGGATCAATTTATCGAAGCAAGTTTGAAAGCAGGGTTATGAGGAACCAACATGTCTGAACAACAAGCACAGGGCGCTGACGCGGCAATTGACCTTAATAATGAACTGAAAGCCCGTCGTGAGAAGCTGGCCGCGCTGCGTGAGCAGGGTATCCCGTTCCCGAATGATTTCCGTCGTGACCACACCTCTGACCAACTGCACGCTGACTTCGATGGCAAAGAAAACGAAGAGCTGGAAGCGCTGAACGTTGAAGTCGCCGTCGCTGGCCGCATGATGACCCGTCGTATCATGGGTAAAGCCTCCTTCGTTACGCTGCAGGACGTTGGCGGCCGCATTCAGCTGTACGTTGCCCGCGACGATCTGGCGGAAGGCGTCTATAACGAGCAGTTCAAAAAATGGGACCTCGGCGATATCATCGCGGCGCGCGGTAAGCTGTTCAAAACCAAGACCGGCGAGCTCTCTATCCACTGCACCGAGCTGCGTCTGCTGACCAAAGCCCTGCGACCGCTGCCGGACAAATTCCACGGCCTGCAGGATCAGGAAGCGCGCTATCGTCAGCGCTACCTGGATCTGATCTCCAACGATGAATCGCGCAACACCTTTAAAGTGCGTTCGCAGATCCTGGCGGGCATCCGCCAGTTCATGGTCGGTCGCGGCTTTATGGAAGTCGAAACCCCGATGATGCAGGTGATCCCTGGCGGCGCATCTGCGCGTCCGTTCATCACCCATCACAACGCGCTGGATCTGGATATGTACCTGCGTATCGCGCCGGAACTGTACCTGAAGCGCCTGGTGGTTGGCGGCTTCGAGCGCGTGTTCGAGATCAACCGTAACTTCCGTAACGAAGGTATCTCCGTTCGCCATAACCCAGAGTTCACCATGATGGAACTCTATATGGCCTATGCGGACTACAAAGATCTGATTGAGCTGACCGAATCCCTGTTCCGCACCCTGGCGCAGGACGTTCTCGGCCATACTGAAGTGCCTTACGGCGATCAGACTTTCGATTTCGGCAAGCCGTTTGAAAAACTGACCATGCGCGAAGCGATCAAGAAGTACCGTCCGGAAACCGAGATGGCCGATCTGGATAACTTCGATTCTGCAAAAGCCATTGCGGAAAGCATCGGCGTTCACGTTGAGAAGAGCTGGGGTCTGGGCCGCATCGTGACCGAGATTTTCGAAGAAGTGGCGGAAGCGCATCTGATCCAGCCGACCTTCATTACCGAATATCCGGCAGAAGTCTCTCCGCTGGCGCGTCGTAACGACGAGAACCCGGAAATCACCGATCGTTTTGAATTCTTCATCGGCGGGCGTGAAATCGGTAACGGCTTTAGCGAGCTGAACGATGCGGAAGACCAGGCGCAGCGTTTCCTCGATCAGGTTAACGCGAAAGCCGCCGGTGACGACGAAGCGATGTTCTATGACGAAGACTACGTGACCGCGCTGGAGCATGGTCTGCCGCCGACTGCGGGTCTCGGTATCGGTATCGACCGTATGGTGATGCTGTTTACCAACAGCCACACCATCCGCGACGTGATCCTGTTCCCGGCGATGCGTCCGGTAAAATAAGCATTACGCGAATAAAAAAACCCAGCAGAGCTGGGTTTTTTTATGCCTGATTGCTAAAGCTGATTAATGCGTTACGCGCATTATCGTCCGCCGACTGCAGCACCATCCACGGGCTAAAAGCCCACGGCGTCGCGCGAATCCCGCTTAACACATCCGCAAGATGGCTCCATTGAAAATCCATCACTTCGTCAGGATTTATCCGTAATGCGCTGGCGACTCGTGCCGCATAGACCGGACAGACCTCGTTTTCGACAATGCCATTCGGCGCGACGGCCCGGTAACGGAACTCCGGAAAGACCGGGACGATGCGGGTAATCTCAACGCCGAGCTCAAAGCGGCAGCGGCGCTCAACGGCCTGTTCGAAGGTTTCGCCGGTTTGCGGATGCCCGCAGACTGAGTTTGTCCACACGCCTGGCCAGGCTTTTTTGCCCAGCGAGCGGCGCGTGACCAGCAGTTGGCCTTGTTCATTGAACAGCCAGCTGGAAAACGCGAGATGCAGAGGGGTATTGAGGGTGTGGGCGGCATACTTATCCAGCATACCTGTAGGCTTATCTTGCTCGTCCAGCAAAATGACATGTTCCCCGGCCATGACAACTCCTGAAATAGAAAATGACCCGGCACAAACCCGCCGGGTCATGTACTCAGGCCACTAGGGTAGCCCATAAATGGGACAAAGGCATTACCAAAACATGTTGGCCACGGGGGAGAGTGTGATATTACAGATGCGCCGCCAGGCGGCTCATGGATTAACTAGCCGTTTAACCCGAAGCATCATGAAGATCCTGGCGATGATATGTAGCCGCTTAGCCGGCCTTTAATACTTCTGTATGAAGGGTAGCGATTGGGGATTGCCCTGGGGACTGGTATGATAATCCCCCCTGGTTTTGAGGTGAATGTTTGTGTTAAGCGCAGGACGCCTGATGAGAAAACGCTTTGTTATCGCAATAATGTTGTTGAGCAGCCTGATCGTCGCGGGGTGTTCCAGCTCATCCGATTCCGGTTCCACCTATACCGTGAAGCGCGGCGACACGCTGTACGCTATTTCACGTTCCACTGGCACCAGCGTCAGGGATCTCGCCCGTCTCAATAATATTTCACCTCCCTATACCATCGAAGTTGGGCAAAAGCTGAAGCTGAACAGCGGCTCAGGGACTACGGCGAAGGCGGGGGCATCCGGCAAGAAATCGTCAGCGAAACGTACCGCAGCCGTGACGCCATCTTCGGCGGTGCCGCAGTCCTCCTGGCCACCGGTCGGGCAACGCTGCTGGCGCTGGCCAACCAGCGGTAAAGTAGTGCTGCCATACTCCACCAGCGATGGCGGCAATAAAGGTATCGATATCGCCGGTAAGCGCGGCCAGCCGGTGTATGCGGCAGGGGCGGGCAAGGTGGTGTACGTGGGCAACCAGCTGCGCGGCTACGGCAACCTGATTATGATTAAACATAATGAGGACTATATCAGCGCCTATGCGCACAACGACAAGCTGATGGTGAACAATGGCCAGAGCGTGAAGATCGGCCAGCAGATCGCCACCATGGGCAGCTCGGATGCGGATTCCGTGCGTCTGCACTTCCAGATTCGCTACCGGGCGACGGCGATCGACCCGCTGCGCTATTTGCCGCCGCAGGGCAGTAAGCCCAAGTGCTAAAAGGTTATTTTATCGGCAGTTAGCCTGGTTTGGGCTTGTCAGCGGGTGCGTAAGGTCTATAATGGCCCTCGCACCTCTTCGCGGGCGTAGTTCAATGGTAGAACGAGAGCTTCCCAAGCTCTATACGAGGGTTCGATTCCCTTCGCCCGCTCCAAACTTACTTCTACGTGACTCTCCTGAACTCAACTAACCCTTGTAATATCAACGATTTTACTTGTTTAATAGTCTACTGAACTCAATGTACTTCTATCCAGGTCAAGCCTGTTGTGGGGGTACGATAGGGGGTATTTTGATACCCCTGTTTGGGAGATACCCCCTATGAAACTTACTATTCGTCAAATAGACACGCAGAAACCAAGAGATAAAGCTTTCAAACTTTCTGATGGTGGAGGCCTCTATCTGCTGGTTAACCCTAACGGTTCACGGTACTGGCGTCTCAAGTACCGCTTTGCTGGTAAAGAGAAGCTTCTGGCTGTTGGCGTTTATCCTGACGTTACGCTGGCGCAGGCTCGCAATCGCAGAGAAGAGGCTAAAAAATTACTTGGAGAAGGGAAAGATCCTGCGCAGGAGAGAAAGCTGGACAAGCTCTCCCGTCAGATCGAGGTTGAAAGCTCATTTGAGGCGATTGCCAGGGAGTGGTACAAAAGGCGGTTTGATAACTGGTCTGTTTCATATCGTGAAGAAATGATGAGAACCTTTGAAAAGGACGTGTTTCCTTTCATTGGGCACAGACCAATCAAAGATATTAAACCGCTTGAATTGCTTGACGTTCTCTCAAAGCTGGAAGAACGAGGTGCAACAGAGAAGGCCAGAAAGGTTCGGCAGCGCTGCGGAGAAGTCTGGAAATACGCAGTGATCACGGGGAGAGCTGAATATAATCCGGCACCTGATTTAGCGAGTGCGCTAGTACCGCATGAGAAAGAGCACTATGCCTTCCTGACCAAGGAGGAATTGCCGGATTTTCTACGTATTCTAGAAACCTACAGTGGAAGCATCCTGGTTAAAATCGCTATGAAATTAACGATGCTCACGGGCGTCAGACCTGGAGAGCTGCGTAAGGCAGAATGGTCAGAGTTTGATTTTGAAAAGCAGCTATGGAATGTTCCAAAAGAGCGAATGAAGATGAAACGTCCTCATATGGTTCCATTGTCGAGTCAGGTAATAGCGCTTCTTAATCAACTCCGTCCTATAACAAGCATTAGCGGCTTATTATTTCCGGGACGAATCGACCCTAAAAAACCAATGAGCGATATGGCCCTTACTGTTTTGGTTAGGCGTATAGGGTATGCCGGTCGAGTTACAGGGCATGGTTTCCGCCACACGATGAGTACCATTTTGCATGAGCAGGGCTTTAATTCAGCATGGATTGAGCTACAGCTTGCCCATGTGGATAAGAACAGCATTCGCGGCACATACAACCATGCGCAGTATCTGGACGGAAGGCGAGATATGATGCAGTGGTATGCGGATTACCTCGACTCACTGAAAGCTTCGTAAGTAAAGCAGTACATTAAATAGAGAAGGCATCCCTTCATTAATGTTCGGGTGCCTTTTTGCTTTTTAACAACCCAAAATCAGGAGAATAACAAATGACTACGATATGCCCGCAATGTGGTTCTGAGCGCGTCAGTGAGCGAAATATTGGTAGGAAGGCAGGAGGTATTGTCGGCGGAGCGGCTGGCGCTCTTAGTGGTGCAGGTACGAGGGCAGCAATAGATTCTGTTGGTCCGGTGGTGGGAACAGCTACAGGGGCTGTCATTGGCGCAATACTGGGAAGATTTGTCGCCGGTGCGACGGGTGGCGCGGTAACAGGAGCATCGCTTGATGGCGTCCTGTTCGATCAATATGAATGTCGTGACTGTGAACATACATTTGACTAATTAGCTTTGGTTTTCCTTCTATCTACTCACCAAAAAACTCAGTAAATCCCCATTCATTTTCTTAATTACTTTTTCTTATTGATCTGCGCGACCGATCGGTATTGATTATTTTAATAGATAATAACTATCTATTGTGTGTTATTGATCGTTTTTATCGATAGGTAAAACAGATCAGTTTCTAAATTTCGATCGGTATTAACAATTTTACACCTCTCAGCCTTCCTGAAAAGATCACAAAAATTTGTCTTCATCAGTGAGTTACCTGCTGGGATTTTTGGACGTTGTTCGATGATTTTCGCAGCAATATTTTTGTCTGGATTGATTAGAAAAGAGAGGGAGTTAATGGAATACAAAGATAAAGGCGGTTTTAACCCGGTCAAAGATGCACTGGAGATTTTACCTGAAAATATCAGGGAGAGTATTTCAAGGCGAATAAATGAGGTTATCAACTATGAGCCAGTGATTGGCATCATGGGTAAGACCGGTGCGGGTAAATCCAGCCTGTGTAATGCGATCTTCAAAGGGAATATTTGTGCAGTCAGTGATGTGGAAGCATGTACACGGGAAACACAGGAAGTACGCATCCAGTTTGGCAAACGCGCAATCAGAATGATTGATATTCCGGGGGTGGGTGAAAGTGCAGTGCGTGACAGTGAGTACGAGCAGCTTTATCGGGAATTGCTTCCGAAGCTCGATCTCGTTCTCTGGGTCATTAAAGGGGATGATCGAGCATTTTCAGCCGATGAACATTTTTACAAAAACGTTCTGAAACCTGCCGGGGGTGAAGAGAAGACGCTGTTTGTGCTTAATCAGGTAGACAAGATTGAGCCTTGCCGAGAGTGGGACTTGAAAAATGCTCAACCTTCCCCGGCTCAGTTGAAGAATATCAGCGACAAGAAAGCAGATATCACTCGCCAGCTTGGTTTTACTGACCATCCGGTTATCGCTGTTGCGGCCAGTGAAGGTTACAACGTGACTCAACTGGTTGAAGCGATGGTTCGGGCTCTCCCGAAGCATGCGCAAAGCGGTGTAGCTTCGCAGGTAAAGGAGGAACACAAAACAAAAAACGTCGTAGAAGAAGCTACAGAAGGGTTCGGAGATACCGTTGAACGGATCCTTGATGACGTTATTGATGCCACGCTACCAAAACCGGTGGCAGTCGTGGTGAAAGCGGCGAAATCTGCCGTTGTCGGTGGTTTAAAGAAAGCCTGGAATTTCTTCTTCGGTTAAAAATCTGTTCAGCCTCCTGAAACTCAGGGGGCTTTTCTCATTGATGAAGGATTAAGTATGAAAAGATTACTCGGCGGTGCAATGCTGTTAAGCGCAGGTGTGCTCTCTGTGTCTGCTTATGCAAACCCGGAAGATTCCTGTGATGGCGAACAAACCATCTTTGATGCATATACCCTTAAGGGTGGGAAGCATGTCGGCGTGTGTTATGTCTACGGTAACGTCCGCTATGTTTTTGGTAGGGATTCCGGTAAACCTGAAATTTTACTCAATATTCCTGCTGAAAAAGTTGATTTCAGTATGGCAGGAAATGGTGATCAGAGTGTGAGCATACCCAACGGTAATTATACCTATGAGGTTGGAGAATATTTGCGGGGCGGTCCTTTCATTCAGGTCTGGAAAGGGCAGAAGTTTATAACTGAAATCAAGTTAGATGGCAGTAACTTTGCGAATAACATAGCGCAATATGTCAATCATTAATATCCTTTATTGATATGACAATTCTCAATGATTATTGCTTATTCGGATCTAGCTAATGGGTTTACCAGATTAAGAAGGAGCCTGAAGTGGAGAAATATATTAAATCTCTTATGCTGATTATTTCAGTGTCAGTATTTTCTGCGAATGCTGGTCAGCAGAAATCACCATTCAAAATGTTAGTGCAAACGTCTAAAACTTATGTCCATAGTGGTATATACAGCTACCGCTATAAATATACAATCACATCAATGACTGATGGGCTGGTAGTTAATGGTGTTATACTTAATCGAGGTCAATGTAAAACCGATGCTATTGCGCCGATGTCTGCCGAAAAAGAACGTCAGATCATGGAGCGTTTAAACCGTAATGCTATTATGCCGCGAGAAAATAGTACCTCGGCCCAACGGGATGAACCTCTCGGTGTAAGCGGCGTGCTGAATTTCTCCAAAACCTGGGTTTTTCATTCAAATACAAATAGTTCATACACGGACTACGCCCCCATTGAGATTGTCATCAATACCAATAAAGGTCAATGGTCATTCAATTATTGACAGGCGACAAGTACCCGGCAAATTTTTAGTATCATATATAAAGGATTGAAATGGAAAATATCAATGTACTAAAGAATAAAATCGATATAAAGGTAACAAAGTTTGTATTGCTGTCTGTTGTAACTGGTGGCATTTACCCCATGATGTGGCTATATCTGAACCAGCCAAAGTTAACAGAGCACATGAAAAATGAGTTTGTTGCCAGTGATTATCCTCTCTGGCTGTCTATAGTAACCGGATTTGGCTGGTTACTGTCAGATTTTGGTGTCGCGATAAGCGACGATGTGACAATTCTGGATCTTGTCGCAAGAGTCCTGTCGTTGGCATCAACTGTGATGGTTATCGTCTGGGCTTTCAAAGCCAAAACAGCCTTACAGGCTTATGTTTTAAAAGAATTTAAATTTGAACTGAAGATGAATCCATTCTATACGTTTATTTTTAGCATATACTATATCGTTTATTGCATTAATGACATGGAATCAGAGTTACAAAAACATAACATCATCTATAGCAAATAATTAATATTCTCCGGGGAGCCCAGCCGTTACGGCTGGGCTCCCCGACTTGCTTTTTATGTTTATTCAGAAAGCATAAGAATTACAGTGGTAACCAATTGTTTTCGTAGTTCTTTTAAAAAACATGGGGCCTTATGTTATCCATCGATGATATAGTGTGTTGATTAGATTTTATGTGCTTACTTGCAATGCTTTTTTCATTAATCATAAGAAATGGTTATCCGGTAATGTATTTCGTGCTGCTGCTCACAAGCAGACATGGTCTTGTTGCACCTGCCTTCCTTAAGGTTGTATTGAATGCGATGACCGTAACCTGGCGGGGGGGCACATGGTTTGAATGACTCTGGAATACATATATATCATCCGGATGCCTCCTTCGCCTGCGCTTCAGTATCTGTTTAATCGGAGCAGTTTTCAATACATAGTTCTTCCAGTCGTCCTCGTATGCCTGTATTAAATGAGTTATCGGTTATATGATCGTATTTAAGTCTTGTTAACCTTCCAACACTTAATTATGTATAATAAATCATAACCAATAGGTCTGATCACGTGTCTGATATATGCATAAGTTTGCTGTTAATCTCAAGGAACTGTCTGAAACTTAGTCTCTTGTCCATGCTTAGCTCCTGTATAATTCACTGTCGATACTATTCAAAAGTTGTGTCGCTCGTTGGTCCTGTGATTCCTGGACCACTGTAACTTCAGCTTTGTTAGGTTGTGTGATTTTTGCGCAACAAAATGAAGAACAGTTGACCTGGCATGTACATCAACCATTTCCACCTTTTAGTCACACCTGAAGGGCATTCTTCCTTCCGGGTGACTGTACGTCATATTACTGACCATAGACTGGCATTACGTTCTTTGACTCTGAGTATAAAATTACAATCCGCAACGTTAACATTCTGATTGAATTGATTTCATACTATTTCAGTCAGTCAGATTTTTTTCGGGAAACGCGGGGCTCGTTGAAGTCTCTTCCAGCCTTTAAATTGAGACCCATTCGTATTTGCGTTTGTTGAGCCGCCTCGCTCAACCCACTAAGGTTGTCGAGCCTGTGAGGAGGCCGCTTTGACTTTCGAACGCATTCATTATGCTTCTGCCTTGCCTTATCCTGGTCATTCCTGTCATGTGACATGAGCATGACTTCAAGCCATCGCTGAGCGGCTCTTCTGTATAATCCTCTGGCCTCCAGTTCCTCTGCTTTACTGTCCTTCATTTCACTTTTGTCCTTTACTTCCGGGTTAATGTTGCTATTCCATATTTTCATTCGCGAACAGTAAGTTATGTAGGGATACCCCTTCAGTCCCTCTCTCCAGCTTCTGTTTCTCCGGCATTACCCTATCGCTTAGTCAGGTTAATATGTAATGACTTAAATACGTGGCCACAGGTCAAAACATCTTGGCCAATTATATATCCTCAACCCTGAATCACTGGTCTGATGTTGCGTCTTTTTCAGCTGAAGTGCTTTCAGGCACATTGACCTGATGAGGCGGGGCGCATATTCTTTTGCTCTTATCATTCGCCGGGACATTCCTCAACGATGCTCCGGGATACTGAGAGAAGCAGCCCCTGGCAACAAAGTCAACTACCCCTTTGTCCCGCTCAGAGGTTGATTTACTCCTGCTGTCTGGGGCTTTTATGTTGCTGCCAGTACAGAAAGGAACATGCGAAGGTGTTCAGGTACTATAACACGTAGTATCCGCATATTGCCCGGGACTGCCATTCGTACAGGAGCATTTGATGCGGCATACCCGCCATAAGCTAATTGATAACTGGTATCTGGGAATATGAAGCTAAATTCAGAAATCAGAGTGAAAGTCACAGCATTTATGTTAGCGCATCTGTTTACTTAAAGTAGAAAAAAAGATAAATTATCTCTCCTGGTCTGGATATCTAAAAATAAGAACCAGGAACACTCTAAACATAACCGTTTGACCCGCTTTCTCTGTGCGGGTTATTTTTTATCAATGATTAGCCCAGTCAGAACAACGCCTGACTGCATGAGTAGCAAGTGTGGTGCCGGGTGACGACCGGAGAGCCTTTGATCAGCCATCGTGACTCGCGTCCTTTTAAGCATCAATAAATAACACATGCTGTTTACGCCCTTTTTATAAAAAAGGTACACCACTACCAGTAACTTATCGGGTATGGTACTGTATGTCAATGATTCGGGGGGAGTGTGATTATCCCTCACGGAATGACATGGGCAGTCCATGTCCGGATTTCTCAATCGATCCAGATATGCTTATTTTATCTGGCTGGTTATTAATGTTATCCGTACTAGTATATATGTACGGTGATACCATGACTTCTGAGGACCAGAAGTGTATGCCATACGAGGCAATAAAAAGTAATGACAATGAATGCCAGGGCCACAAGTATGCTCACAAATGGCGCATCACCTTCCTGTAAGAATATCCAGAAAGCATAAAAAAACAAAAGCACTGAAAATGATATCGCAACCAGTGCGAGTGAAATAAGCAGTACCTGCATATAGCCTTCCTTGAAATGTGACGGATAAAATGCGCGCTTTATCTTATTTTTGTCAAGTTTTTTTTCGCTGACATTTAATTTTTATTGAGGTTCAGATTGCATAAATATAATTTAAAAATGGACCTATAAGAATAATCCTATCATCATCACGATGTGAAGAAAGTACACTTATAAAAATAAAATGTTGTTAGCGATGGCAAAACCATCTTCTTTTCATTTTGAATAAGGATATATCATGAGATACATTAAAACAACTCTGGCCTGTCTTACAATAACTGGTTCGCTTTTATCATTCACAGCACATGCATCCAGTGAACTGAAGGGATGTGCTGCAAAAGAACATGAAATCCAACAACAAATTGACTACGCAACCCAGCATGGCAATCATCACCGGTTATCAGGTCTCGAAAAGGCACTGAGTGAATTACGTCAAAACTGTACTGATGAAAAACTGACTCTTGAACGTCAGCATAAAATTGCCGAGAAGGAAAGAAAGGTCAATGAAAGAATGGCTGAACTTGATCGGGCGAAAGAAACAGGCAGTACGGATAAAATCCGTAAGAAAGAAAAGAAACTTCAGGAAGCCAAAAGTGAACTTCTGAAAGCTCAGAATGAGTTGAATAAGTAACACTCCTACATCCGGAAGATACTTGATCGTAACGTGAAATCCGCGTCATATTTCAGACGCGGATTTTTAAAACTTTTCATTAAGGTTCAGAATAGCATTCTGCGTTTTAATGAGCTCTTCTATCTCTTCGAGTCTGTGATTAACTTTAATAGGTTCTTGAATGTCCTTTATAAATACAACCGATTTATCTCCATGACTGTGCACCATGCGTATTTCAGTTATCCTGACAATCACCGTTTTGCCTGTAAAATCTGTTAGTTTTATCATTATGTTATGCTGTGATAGTAATTTTTAACATTCTTCTGAATAGTCAGGAAATATCTGTATGCTTCAGACTATCAGCACACTTCGATCCCTGAATCAAAGATGTAAGGTCGGTTATGCTCACGGGCTTATAGAACAGATATCCCTGAAAGAGTTCAATACCTAACTTCTTTAGTTTTTCAAATGTAAACATATCTTCAACCCCTTCAGCGATGCAGTGTCTCCCGGTCATAGAGCAATAACCTGCAAGCGAAGTAATTAATGCCATATCTTCTTTGCTGGTCAATATATTATCTACAATACTTTTATCCAGCTTATACCCGTCGAAAGAGTATTTTCTGACCGGGAAAAATACACTTCCTTCAGAGAAGCAGTCATCGAGATAAAGTGTCACGCCCAGCGTACTGATGGACTCCAGCACATCTATAATATCGTGCGACTTGTGAAAGTCTGATTTTTCAGAGTATTCAAGTACGAGCCGGTTTCGCCATTGCATATTTTTTATCTGACGGCATGCCTCGGCACACATTCTTATCAGCCCGGAACACCCAGCTAATTTAGAATGAATATTAACCGAAAAGAAGACTTTCCCATCGTACCTGTTAATGCCGTCAATGGCATTTTTGAGACCCATCGCCGTCAGCAGCAACAAAACACTTTCGGATTTTAGTTCCGGTATAAACGTTTCTGGTGGAATATTCTTTCCCTTCTGACACCAGCGGGTTAGTATTTCAACCCCACATATCTGTCGTGAAGTGTCCACGATAGGTTGAAAAACAGGGTATACCTCCTGCATCTCAATACCTGCTATAAATTCTTTCTCGCCGGAAGATAATTCATCAGGGGCGATCGCTGCCTTCCATCTCCTGGATGCACCAGAAAGTCTCCTGGCCAGCTCTGCTGAGTTTTCGACCATTTTTTTTAGTCCCGATTTTCTCTGATTATACAGTGTCTTGGGTGCTACCTGACTATTCCTCGGGACAAGTGTGCTCCCGGGCAAACTGAAATAGTCGATAAGAGCCTCGGCTTCACGCAAGGTCAGTGCCGGTGTGTCGATGCCGCTTTTTTCGGCGATATAGTATTCTCTTACTTCATAAGGCAGGTTTAATTCAGTCCGCTCGATATACATACCAAGACGTTTTACACCCAGTTTTGAGGAAATAACCTTGGTTACGAAATGATCAAAAGAGCCTTCTGACATGTGTAAAATATTCTGTCTGACCCAGAAGCACGACACGCCACTGACAAATATGAACTTCGACTGAGGACAATAATATTTATCTGCGGTAATAATAATTCTCAGGACCAAGAGAAAATAAAAAGGTTCATCAGGAAGGTAAACCATATAGCTGTTAACTTCCGAGTTTGTCATCTTCAGGAGAATCTCAGATATGTCAGTATCTTCATTGATGACCACACTCACAGACTCTTTTTCAAAGACACTTTTAAGAAGATGACTCAGGCCTGAGGCAGCATAATTACACGGAGATATAATTCCCCAGCGACTGTCCCGACAACAATCTTCATTCTTATCATTATTCATTTCTTACACCTGGGAGATATATCTTCAAGATTTCTGTAGATTATGCATACTTCAGAGTGAGTCTATCCAAAACATGCTTACTTTAAAAATAATTAGTCTTGTGCTTATTATTTTTGTGAACGTGGAGTCTAGAGGCCTGCTCTTAACACCCCCTGCGATATTGCATCTTCATTAATTCTTTCTGTTAATACAGTTGTGTTCTGCAGGTCGGCCCCGTTTCGCGGGATGATAAGCAACGCGGGGAATCTGGTCAATCCCAGACTACCGGCCAGAGTAAGATCGTCCTTCAATACCTTCTGGCTTTTCTCTCTAAAATCAGGCAACGATACTTCGTCAGTAAACTCTTTTATTGTCGCTGCAATTACGTTCTTCTTGTCTGGCGTATCGTGAGATAAAATATCGGCGATACGTGAGAGATATGTTTTGTAAATAACCTCCCCCCTATCTTCGCGGATGAGCATACCCGCCACAATGATTTCCTCTTCATGGTTATTATCCACTCCCCCCGGAAGAGATAGACCTTTAATGATCACCCGAATCCCTTGCGGATGTTCTGACGACAAGTTAACAAGGCGGGGAATCAGTGCAAGGCTCTCGGGCTGTCTGAAATCAACAAATGCCACCACAGCAACCGGTGCTTTTTCCGGACCGAATGATGGTGTACTCACTGAATGCAATAATCCGGTCAGTTGCCCCAGAACCGCCTGAGCCATCGCCTGCTGCTGTGCAATTTTTTGCTGCTGACGTAATGTTTCACTCGCGGCAACTAAAAACTCAGGATGTTGTACCAGATACATCGCCATTGCCTGACCAACATTATCCATATCCAGTTGCTCAGCCGTTATCTTACCACTGCGCTCACCACCAGTATTATTAATTACCGGTGATGCCATCCCCGGCTGACTCAGCATGCCCAGAATAATAAGTGAATTTAACAGACACCAGCTAACTTTCTTCCCGAGACAATGATGAGTAACGTGCGAAAATTTACTTTCCCTGGCGATAGAATCAGACTGTAAAAAGACTCTCAATGGTATGCTCTCCATAAAATTTAACGGTAATGTTCTCTGTAACGCCTTCAGGGCATTCTTACTTCAGCGGCCCTGTACTTCTTTGTCAGGACACAAGTTGCAGGCAATATCCTTCCATCATCGTCAATTGTTTTCCATTCAATTTGACATTCCTCTCTTTTTCCACATCCATCTTCCTGCCGGCTAGAATAAGGAGGAAGGGGACTGACTGTTGGTACCTCAAGACCATTTACATTCAGTTCATAGAGCGTCACGTAATAAGCCGTAGGGTTTGATACCCATAAGTGTCCGTCTCTGTTCACCCATGTCAGTTTTTTATAGGCCTGACGGGCGTCAGCGGCGTTCAGCCCTTTCGGGCGATAAATTACTTTAAAGCGCGAGCGTACAGCAATCTGCACCGAATTAGGCCCTGAATGCCCTGACGGTATTGCGCTGACTGCCAGACGAAACAAGGATTCTCTGTCCTGCGGTAACAATCCACACTCTATACATGACATCAGTAGCTGGTTACTGCGCCCGGGTTTCAGGGCGATGAGCGGGGGAGTAATGATCAGTGCTGGCTTCTTTGCACATATTCCGGACCGGCTCTGTTTTTGTTGTACGTTATCTTGGACGCAGTCTGCTGCAGACTCAATGTCGCTTTTAACCAGGTAATTCAGCGTCCCGGTATTCTCCACCGTCACTCCTGTTGCCGGCCTCTCACCAGTAACCAGAAAGCGAGTGCCGTATACAACCAGTCCTGCCTGGGCGGATGAAATCGCAGTCAGCGTTAACAGGCAGATAACAATAAGCCGTGAAAAAGCATCGCGGCGTGGATATTCCCCGCTCACTCGTAGGTTACCGTGAAGCTGGTTGTGGCATCGGCTTTACCGGCGGACAGGGGCAGCCCATTTCTGACATACTGCGCATAGAACTTCATGGTCAGACTGGTACTGCCCGCAGGCAAAGGATACGCCGCTGTTGATGTTTTAAGGGGGATCCGTACTCTGTTGCTGTCGAGCAGGGCAATAGCAATCCCCGAGGCAACCGAAGGATCGTCATCGAGAGATAAGAGTTCAGTGTTGCTACTGTCCGGTGTACCTGAAAATTTGACCGATATTCCTGAAACCTGTGAAGCACAATTCGTAAACGTCAGCATAAATGAAGTCGGAGAAGCCTCGCCATTACCATTGGTGAATTGTTTAACCGGGACCGATCCCATCGAGACTGACTTTTCCTGATCGGCGGGCAGGACAGTACAGGTGTTAGCAATGATATTGCCTGTAACATTCACTTGCCCGCCGGCAGCATAAGAAACCCGGTCGAGTATTGTCGCCAGAACAACCAGCATGATATAGCCCGAATAAGTACGAAGCTGTGGTCTCAGAGAAAACATTATCGCGTCCTTACTGGTATTCAAGATCAAAAAACATGACTGCGTCTGCGAAGCCTGCAGTGACCACATTACGGGTTGATTTATACCTGAGCCTGTATGTCAAAGTATTTTCACCAGGAGAAATTGCGCCCGCACTGACCTGCGTGTTGAGTGCGATACTGCTCTCAGCATTCCCCTGCAGAATCTCCACGCCAACGCCGGTTGCCGCCCCTTCTTTCTGGGTGAGCTGCAGGAGCGCAGTATTATCCGGATCGGCATTTCCCTGAAAAGTAACTTTGGCACCGGATACCGAATCGGAACAGTCTTTCAGGTGAATACTGAACGATTTTGCCTGACTGGTATCACCGACAGACTGGAATGTGCCTATGCTCACGTCTCCAAGCGGCACCGTGATATTTTGCGATGTTGTTTCTACATCACAGGACGTTGCCGTGACGGTACCAGTGACAGTGAGGTTGCAACTGTTACTGGGGCAGGTCGCCGCCCCGGCTATCGATACCGTCAATATTCCCGTTACCAGCACGGCAACATTGAGTTTATGGATGAAAAAGTGACTGGATTTTGTCACCTGCTTAATCCTGCCAAAGTCAAAATGATACACAGTCCGGATTTTCATTGTTTCCTCCGTTAATTAAAGTCAAATCGCAAAACGGACAATGATGTAAATAATCCTACTGGCGGAGCGGTACCCGTAAGACTGATGGGATAAGCCTGTATAATAACATTCCCGGTTCCCCCGGAAAGCTGGAACGGAATTGTACTGTTGATATCATTTGGCACGAGTGGTGTGGTGCCATCGGGCTTGGTGATAACCACACCGACGGCACTGTTATCCGTCGCGAGTGCATTTGGGTAAGCTGTTGTAGGTTGCCCCTGAAGACGAACGGTCAGGCTGGCATTTTGTTCAACACCGCCTGCACACATAACCTTGACGGTTAAAGGACGGTTTATATACCCGGTGGGTCTGTTTCCTGCGCCACCAGAAACAAAATTTTTCTGCGCTATCTGGCCCAAATCGATCTGAAAAACAGAGTCAGGCATAATAGTGCAGGTTTCAGGGACTGTAATATTATAGTTAAGATAAACTAAAGCCGCTACCGTACCACCATTGCAACTTGAGTCTGAGAAACATACTCTCCAGGTACCGAGAAGCTTGGTTGATGAATAAGTACCACCGATCATGGGTTTTAGTATTTTAATTCTGGAATGCCAGTTTGTATTTGCCCATCGAGTTGAATTAGCCAAATCACGGCAGGTCAACGAGTTCCATACCCTGCGATTAAAGGGGGCATATATGTATCCGCAAAACTGCGACATAGCAACAGCCAGTGATATATAATCATCCATATCCTGGAAAACCCAGTCAGTCGGGCGGGTTTGATACGCAGGTATTGCCCCATTAATATCACTAAAAGATGAGCTGCAATATCCGGGGCAGTTATAAGGAAAGCCAGCGACGGTAAAGCTCGTTGATGACAGGACAGTGCCAGTTGTGTTGGTTGTCGTGGTTAGTGTGTTATTCAAACTGAGTGTGACTGTAGTTGCAGCAAATGCAGATGTCACGGAGCAAACAGTGGCAATCAGTAATAAGTAAATTTTGCTCATTTTTCTCTTCTCGTTGTTTGCCTGTAAAACAAACGCAAAACTGATATTCTTTGCTGTCAGTAATATCCAGAGTGTCAATTTTAAAAACTGATTAAATACAAGGAATACTGACCTACATATGATTGATTTTTTACTTGTTAAATGCATTCTGCTTTCATCCGGGTGATGGCCTGGTGAAGACTCTTCTCTTCGAGGCTATATTTAGCCACGCACTGTTGATGAGCCTCCTGTCCCCACAGGGCTTTAACTGTTCCAGTCAGAGGCAACCCGGACAAATACGCCTGTCCGTCATCGCCAACAATGCCTGAGTTATCATTACCCGGTATGCTGACCATTGCGCCAAAAGGAACAGGTTTACCATTGTGCATTAACACCATCAGGGCCCTTACCCCGACTCTGGCATTAAATTTAGCGCGTACCAGTGCACCTTTTGTCGGGACCACATTGACCACAGCATCATCAATGTCGGTGTGCGTATTAAGAGATGTCACATCGAGAGCAACACGATTTCGACGATATGTTGTGGCATAGGGAACAACAGCATATCCACGCCAGTCAGTACTGACCCCGGTTGTATTCTCTATACTCACACCATCGGCCCCCGGCGCTTCAATGAGCACATTAGTATCGCCGAGAGGCTGACTCAATGTCAGTCCATGCTCATGTAATACCACACCACCGTTCAGACCGTAGTTCAGTTGCCTGAAGCCCGGGCTGTAACTGTACCCGGTACTGACATTTCCGTATGTTCCCTGGTAATCCAGGCTGGCGTTGCCATTAGCACCACCTCCGGTATGATTGCTGTACCCCTGCTGAACACTGTAGTTAAGGTTATTGTCCCGCAGAGTCGTCCCGCTCAGGCCTGCCATCTGAGTCATGTTACCGTGTTTATCGGTGCTGCTATTGAGTGTGGCGTATAACGGTTTATTGCTGTCCGGAAAGAGCCATCTTCCCAGAGGCAAGGACATGTTAAAGGCGAAGACCTGGTCAGAACCGGCCTGTCCCTGTGCCTTATTATAGTTATATGTCAGGCTGTAACTAATATCGTTCCATGTTCCGGCGTAGCCTGCCTGCAGAAGTGCCGTTTTCTCATCAGTATGCCAGTATGACTGCTGGCTTGCAGATATAAAAACAGAACCATTGCGCCCGGCCTGTTGTGAAAGGTTTAGCTGAATTTTCCCTTTCCTGGCATAACGCAGATTGAAGTAATCACCGTAGGAACGTAATCCATCTTCGGTCTGATAGTTATACCCCTTCATTTTTTTGTAGGTCGTTTCATCTAACGTATAAAAACCCTGAGTTGAATAGCGATACCCCAGCAACTGGAAATTCGTTCCAATTTCGTTGAGAGACTTGGCATATAAGAATCGCATTGACTGTCCGCTGTGCGTACTATCGTCGGCGAGCTTACTGTTCGCTTGTGTGACATCCATTGAGAATGCCCCCCAGTCTCCCAGATTTTTACCTGCACCGACGGCAAAGGCCCGGTATCTATCTGATACCTGACCGCCACCGTACACCGTGAATCCATGACCTATGCCCCTGACAACGGTGGCCTGGACAAACTCAGGGTCTGTCTGACTGCTTATACTGCTTCTGTACCGGGCCGCAGTGAGTGCATATCTGAGGCCGCCTTCTCGCTGAAGTATGGGGACAGCAGAGTAGGGAACGGTGTAGGACGATACACTTCCATCCACTTCCTTAATACTGACGGTCAGATCACCACTTGACGAAGTCGGGTATAAATCGTTCACCACAAACGGGCCCGGAGGAACGTAAGTCTGGTAAATCGTATAGCCGTTTTGCCTCACCGTGACCTGAGCGTTACTTTTAGCAATCCCCCGGATCGTTGGCGCGAACCCTTTCATGCTGTCGGGCAGCATATTGTCATCGGAGGCAAGCTGCAGACCGCGAAAACTCAATGAATCGAATACATCACTGTTTGTCCGGCTGTCCCCCAGTGTCAGCGCAGCCCTGAGAGGAATGATGGTTCTCTCAAGGTAAGTTGACGCATGCTGCCAGTCACTATTCGTCTGAGTCCGGCTCTGGCTGTAATTCCAGCTGGAATTATCCCTCAGGCGCCAGGCGCCAATATTGAGCCCGCTGTTAAGATTCAGAAAGTAACTGTTATTTCGCGTATCTCCGCTGACTCTGCTGCCTGTAAAATTATAATTAAGCAGAACGGCCGGGATCCCTTGATCCCATTGTTCTGGCGGGATATAACCGCGGGCCTGATTCAAAAGAGCGGCCTGAGGAATGGTGATATCAAGCCGTTGCCGGTCAAAATCTAATGATGTACTGGCGTGAGGAATTGATGCCGGCAGATTTATGCACTCTTCATCCGAGGCCGCTTTGAGTCGGTCAAAGGCGGCTGTATTGACGCCCAGTGCCTCAATGTATTTTAATTTGAGGCAAGGTACGAGCCCAGTTCCGTCATCAACAGAACTGTCAAGCACTGCCTCAGACGTATTATCTTGTGCGGGCTTTTCGTTAAAAAGCTGGGAACGCGTTACCACAAACTCATTGTTCAGATAAATATCGACCCGATACTCACCAGGTGCCTGCTGGTTTTTCTGAAACCGGGAAAGATCCGCGACGGCATGAGGATCGTTTGACAGGAATGCGGGGTTAAAAAAGTTTTCGTTATCCCCTTGCTCAGCACGGGAACCCTGTGGATAGCAGGATAACGCTCCGATTAACGCGGCAGCGATCGGGAGCTGTCTGCAATAAAGACCTGGTAATGTCTGACTGTCCCTGTAATCTTTGCCGGCAGTGTACTTAGCTGAAGAGAAATGCTTCATATTGACTGCTTACCCTGTTTTAATTATGAAATGTATCTGCTGCGACCTTTTTAAAGGAGTCTTCATCCCACCCGGTTATTCAAATCAGAAGATTGATCATCCGTGAGCCCGATATTAACCAGCGGAGCAGGTTAATTTAGGTGTATAAGATCCATAGTCATTGACGGCTTTAAAGGTCACGCTGCCTGCCGCATTTTGGGGAACACGGAGAGAAATATTTCCCTTTGGTGGAACCATAGTGTTGTCCAGTTTCTGGAGTCCCACATTAACCTCAACCAGTGAAACATAATAAGGGGAGGGGTTTGTTATTTTCAACTGCCCGCCACTTCTTGTGCATTTCAGCTGTGCCGGGGCCTTATCTGCTGGCACAGGTAATCCTTTTGGGCGGACAAAGACTTTAATCACGCTTTCAATCGCAATCTGCAATACATTCTGACTCTGAATGGTATTGGGGTTCACAGACGGTATCGTTTTACTGTGCAGATAGAACACCGTTTCTCTGTCTGCCGGGAGTGCACCGCCAATATACATAATTCGTAATGTGCTTTCTGCTTTTGGTTTACTGACAAACAAGGGAGGGGTCACAACAAAGTCCGTCGTTTTTTGACCTGCGGCATTTTCCATCCAGCTCTGAATGAGATAACGTGACGTGCTGGATGAGTTTGTCACCGGTACGGATATTTCTGTTGCCCCCTGAGGATAGATCAGGCGAGTAGCGCCAAGTGAGGTCCCCCCTTTTTTGGTGTCCGCCGCACTGGCTGGCAGAATATAACCTGTGCTTAATAAGCCCATCAGCGATAAAGTGACAGAAATGTTTTTCAGTGTCTTATTCATATGAAATTTATGCCCATTCCCGGTTATATAATGTCCTGTATCTTATTCAGGCGAAGATCTTATTTTTGTACAGGGGACGCATCTTTTTCTGCCTGGTACCTGTCAGGGATAGTAGAGAGTAAAAAATACATTCGAGCTTGCATCACCAGCAATGACCTGCCGGCTGGTTGCCCGATAACGGGCTGTAAACGGTAATGTCACCGTTTCGCCGTTAAGAGAAGTAAGCTGCTGAGGCCGGGTATTGGGTATGATAAGTTCACCAGAGGCACTGAATATCCCAATTCCGACCCCCTGTGCAGCATTTGCGCCTTCTCCTGCACGGAAAACGAGTGGGTCTTTGCCATCGCTGACGCCATTGAACATAATTCCCACCTGCTTTTCTGAGGCGATGGTACAGTCGACAAGTACCAGACTAAATGCCACAGGATCTGCCCACGACCCTAATTCTTCGAAACGGGAGCTTTGCACCTGCCCCATATAAACCTGTTTGTTCTCGCTCTCCGTACTGACCGCACAGGTGCCGTCAGTGACCGCGCCCCGAAGATGAACAACACCGCCGTACTGGGTTCTGTTTTCAGCGAAAGTGACAGCCGTCCCAAGTAGGTAAAGGCAGACACATAAACAAAGTTTTTTTCGGGTATATGTCATAGAAGCTGTGTTCCTGAACCATCTGACTAATCCCTCCCTGAATACAAATTCAGGGAGGGGCAGAGAAACGATAAATCCGGCTCTATGCGAAGAACTTAGTTGTAGTAAACAGTAAACTGCGCATCAGCATCCGCTGCACCCGCGGTGGCGGAGCCGTAGGAGATAAACTGTGCAGTGAACGGAAGTGTTACAGTAGAGTTATCAATGTTTTTAGCTGCGCCCGGGACACCCGAGTTCGGTTTGATAACGGCATTGTTCTGGTCAAGGATTTGAATACCTACGTTGGTCGCAGCAACACCCGGAGTGGTGATACTGCTCACAGACAGGGCATCACCGGCTGCTGTGGCCGGGCCGCTGAATGCCACAGCAGCAGTCGCAGCAACAGTGGTGTCACAGTCAATCAGGTCAATATTAAAGGCGGTCTGGTTGGAAACTTTACCTGCGGCTGCCAGGGAAGTCGCTTTAGCCTGACCCAGTTTAACAGTCTGGTTGCCGCTGTTTGCAGATACAGCACAGGTTCCGTTGGTGATTTCACCAGTAAAGTGAACCGTGCCGCCATTAGCAGTTGAAGCCGCCAGCGCAGCAGTTGAGCTCAGGGCCAGTGCAGAGGTGACAACAAATGCCAGTGTTTTGATTTTCATAGCTTTTCCTTGGTTTTCCTTTGAAACGTTTAAGTGTTTGAAACACAAAAATTGCGGCTTTCAGGCGCTCCATGCATCCACTTCGGTACTCCAGACACGCAGCCACATAGCTGACACCTTTCGAAACATTTAAGAGTCAATTGGGGCCATTTTGACTCGTAGTAGATCATGCGGAATCATATTTTGATTTTTACTATGTTAATCATGAGGTTAATTATTTTTTCTGGAACTTTTTGAGAGGGTAAGGAAGGGAGGAATCTAGGTTTTTTTCTGGAGCGGCTGATAGCGAGAGTTATTCAGGGAATGGAGAAAGGGATAAGAAATTTCACCTTCTTCAATTAATTCATTATAAATCAATCATATAGGTGTTTTGTGGTAAATAATTCTGAAAATTCACTTGCGCAAAAAATAGAAATATTTTTACATATAGACAGTTTGGCCCCAATTGACCAGTTCGAATATGTTCTGATTGGGTATTTTCGCTGCTTGTTTCATCTCTTCGCTGAACCTCATTAGCCCTCTGCCAGAGTCCGACAAAACGACCTGCGTTGCTTGCTGTATACCGAACGGTATGACGGATGTTGCGGTGACCAAGGTAATCCTGGATAAGGCGGGTATCAGTTCCCCTTTCTGCCAGTTCAAATCCACAAGAATGCCTCAGCATATGGGGATGCGTTTCAATAACAATGCCAGCCTTTTCTCCTGCGCGACGAACAATGCGATAAGCCTGCTGGCGTGAGAGAGCTGTTCCCCGTCGGGAAAGAAAGACCAGGTCAGATTTGTCGGCTCCTTTCCAGCCTGAACGCTCACAGCTCCATGCATTTATGGCCTGTCTTTCATCATCTTCAAGCGGATGAATCGTGGAGAATCCGTTCTTAAGTCTGCGAACGTTAATACGACCGGCCCCCATATCGAAATCACGATAGCTGAGACCAAGAACCTCGCTTATTCGCATACCGTGCCGGAATGCAAGCAAAATCAGACAGTAGTCGCGTTTACCACTGTTTGTGGTAAGGGCAGCGGTAAGCATTGATTCAATTTCATCAGAAGTCAGATAAAGCCTGTGTTTCAAAATGATATCTCTCTGTAAAGTTGCTGAATGTCGTCTGACAAGTTTTAGAACGTCAGGCGTACAATTTGCTGATTGAATGTTTGTGCTAATAATAGCACAAGAAAAGCTATAAAATTCTTGATTTAAGACGGATTATTTATAAATAACAAAATTTAAATCTAAATATATTTGTATTTAAAAATGTTGTTATAACTTTAAATTGTGATGTTTTGACTGGCTCCATGAATCTCCGGGTCGTTGATATTACTTAAGTTAGTGATAGTCTTAATATTGCTTTTAACCGGTCGTTTAGTCCGGATGATTGATGTTTTAGGTCCGTACAGGTGCAGACGGCGAAGTGTTCAGGAAAAAATCACCATTGTTCAGCAGAGCCTTGAGCCCGGAATGACCATGTCGCTGGTAGCCCATCAGCATAGCGTTGCTACCAGTCAGCTGTTCCTGTGGCGTAAGCAGTATCAGGAAGACAGCCTCACAGCCGTTGCCGCGGGAGAACAGGTTGTGCCCGCGTCGGAGCTGGCATCTGCGATGAAGCAAATCAAATAACTGCAGCGCCTGCTGGGCAAGAAGACCATGGAAAACGAGCTGCTGAAAGAAGCTGTTGAATATGGTCGCCAAGAAAAGTGGATAGCGCATGTGTCCTTATTACCGGAGGATGGCAAATAAGCCTTCTCAGTCGTTGCCTCCGGGTATCACTTGCGCAATTGCATAACATGGCCCGGCGGTGAACTAACTAGCAGGATCGTCGGTGCAAGCGCAAGCCTGATGATACTGAAGCACTGGATCGTATCCATACAGTGATCGGCGATCTGCCTACGTATGGCCATCCTCGGATTGGGCACTGCTGCGCAGACAATCAGAAACTCACGACATGGACGTTTTCAATGCCAAACGCGTATACCATATCGTGCGTCAGAATGCGCTGCTACTTGAGCGTAAACCTGTAATAACGCCCTCGAAACGGGCGCATACAGGGAAAGTGGCTGTCGGGCAAAGTAATCGGCGATGGTGCTCTGACGACTTCGAGTTCAACTGTGATAATGGCGAAAAACTGCGTATCACGTTCGCGCTGAACTGCTGCTATCGCGAGGCACTGCACTGGGCAGCCATAACCGGTGGATATGACAGCGAAAACGAAAAGACGTCATACTGGGGCAGTGGAGCATCGCTTTGGTAACAGCCTGCCGACTTCTCCCGTTGAGTGGCTGACAGACAACGGTTCAGCCTACTGTTCTCATCGGACGCGTCAGTTCGCCAGAATGGTAGGACTGGAGCCTAAACACACGGTGGTACGTAGCCCGGAAAGCAATGGGATGGCGGAGAGCTTCGTGAAAACGATGAAGCGCGACTACATCAGCATCATGCCGAAACCTGACGGGTTAACAGCGGTAAAGAACCTTGCGGAGGCCTTCGAACATTACAACGAATGGCATCCGCACAGTGCTCTGGGATATCGTTCGCCACGGGAATATCTGCGGCGTCGAACCAGTAATGGGTTAAGTGATAAAAAGTGTCTGGAAATATAGGGGCCAAACCAGATTGAGAATCCATGAGAGGACAGATGTATTTCTGACCTCATTCCGACCGAGTTCCGCCACCTCCCAGGGATCAAAACGTATGCTACTATACTGAATCGATTTTAATGGTTCCGAGAGTTGCTCAAAAAGAGAGGCTAACTTCGTACAATCAATTCTAAAATTTCTTTCTGGTGTGGTATTTTCAACAATACCTTCAGGCCACTGCTTAAAAAAGTCAGGCAACCATTCATTCAGGGATGAACCAACATATTCCATCATGTACATCCTGTAAGTTCCGGAACGACTGAATATAAAATTCAGACATATTTTTTATACTAAAATTCGTAGTGTAAAGTTAATCACATAATCTGTGAAGCATCCATCTCAAAGAAAAGATTGATCAACATTATATTAAAATTGCATGAAGTGCCATGACATGAACATTGATTCTACTGTTTTGAGACAGATCTTGCGCTGCTGCTGCACACCTTCAATCCTGGCATGTTACTGCTTGCCTTTCTTAATGCTGCGTTAAAAGCGATTACCGTGACTGGGCGAGGGGAGCTTTTTACACGATTTGAATGACTCTGGAAGACATAGATATCATCAGGATATTGTTTTCTCCTGCGTTCAAGTATTTTTTCAACCGGAGTTGTTAATTCAATACATTGTTCTTTCAATCGTCCGTGTTCACGCAAAAGCAATGAGTGACCATCTATATCTTTGTATTGAAGGTCTATCAGTCTTCCTACACTCATACGAGTGTAAAAAACCAAAACCCACAAATCGGACCATGTATCTGAGATATGGATAAGTTTGCTGTTAATCGCCAGAAACTGAATGAAATTTAGTCTATTTTTTCTGTTCATGTAGAACTCTGATTTTTAAACTTAATTGCATAAGTAATTGTTTTTTTTAATGGTAAATAAGAGTTGGGGTTGAGTTATTTTCTTTTGTAAACTTCAGAAAAGACTTTATATAATAGATAATTCATTGTTGCCAATCTGGTTTAAAATGCAAAGACCTACCTAAAAAGTATATTGAAGTAGTTTATTCTAATTGATATCTATCTTTGCCAAATCTAGATTAGCGAAGGAGCATTGTTTACTTTCGGTTAAACGTGCTCCTGTTTTTTTTAATCAGCTATTATACTGATAAAAAATCCACACCAATCTCATTGATAAGACGAATCCTTATATGATGAATAATTATAATGAGAGGAACAGTTATAGAATACGCAGGTCCTGAGAAATAAAGCGATTTGAGGTTCGACTTTTTAATTAATTCAACAAGTTTAATAAAAGCTTCCATGTGTGTGGTATGATAATATCCATCTTCAGAGTGTCTATATAGCGTTTGAATTATTTTACTTATTAGTATTTTTTTGTTCTCATCTGTTGAAATAGACTCCTTTTTTAATTCATTCAAAACTTTTTCCAGAATAGACTGTTCTAAATATTTAAATCCAGTATTCTGATAATCTGGGATATTCAAATGCTCAGCAACATTATGAACAATTTCACTGTATATTACTCCATGACCTCTAACTTTATTAATGATGGAATCTCCACCCATTAATTGTATTTCATTAGTGAGTTTTATAGGATTCTTTTCATTCTCAGAGATTGAACTACTGTTCTTTAAACAAATTAGTTTTGCGATTATTTCCTTTTCCGAAACTGATGCATAGCATATTGGAATGTATAAAGGTACGTCCTTAGCAGGGAATGGGTTATTTTCAAAAGTGTTGTAGCCCGGAGCTACAAAGGAATTGCTGGCCCCGTCTAAGTTTAAATATTTTATTATCTCTCTTATATTTTCCCAGTAATCCATATGACCAAGAAAATCAAAAGGATGGTTTTTTATCCGATAAGATAACTCTGGTTGTGCCTGTATGGGATGGCGGCCTATGCATTTTTCAAAATCTGGTTTGACAAGTTTTAATACATAATCACTTGATGAGTAAATGTTATATATACGGCCAGATATGATTGACAATAAATTTTCACATTCACTATTATCCAGACTCCTGGCTCCTCCCATAAAAATGAGGTTGTCAATTTTTAGATCTTTGCAATCATCAGGATTTTTGAAAATAGTTTCTATTATTAATCTTGCACCTAATGAGTGTCCATACAGATTAATTCCTGTGTTTTTTAAATCATTATCTTTGATGAATTTTTTTAACTTACAAATAAATTCATAGGTTAAATTAGGAATGTTGCTCTCAATCGTTTTGAATCGCAATATTTCGTCATAACTTAATTTTGCTAATGCAATCATTGGATTGATTGCTACGTATTTAATCAGATTTTGGGGCTTTAACATATTCCCGAAAATTTTACCACAAGGCCAAAACATAAAAATATTAGTTTCTTTTTTTCGCTCAGGAATGAATTGTTTGAGAGATAGTTTATTATTATTACATCTAACTGCTGAATAACCATGAATAAATATATTTATGGTTTCTCCACGGTTATCGTTACAAAACTCAAAAGTTAATTCATTATCCATTTTATTTCTTTCTCCTTATTATTTAGCTATAAAGCTAATGAAACATTAACATCATCTTAGGTCTAAAAGCCACGCATTCCGTTGATAAAGGTATCAATCACACCACAAACCTTGTCATAGACACGTCTAAGCACCGTCTTCCTTTCAAGGATCCTTGGTGTCCACGTTAGAGCCCTGGCTACCTTGTCCTCACGTGGGGTCACATCTGTAAACAGGTAGTTATCCAGCAATGCGGCAATTTTGCTTTCATCCAGATTCTCTTCAGTACGAAGCATTACAACCGCTTTACGATTTTTATGTTCCGCTCTTCTTTTTGTAAACAGCACCGGCCGCCGAGATTAGATTTCCATTTTTATCAGGAGTTAATATGAAGTCCCCACCAACTCCACTAATAATAAGAGAACCATCCTTTTTTCTATACAATGCACCATCATAGTAACCATTGAGTCTTTTATTATTAAATATCACATAAAATCCATTAAAATCAGTTTCTCTCTTTATTTCAAATTCACAAAGATCACTACAGTTTCCCGTTATATCAGACCATACTCCGATTGGATTTCCTGTCCTTACGTACTTATCACCTGTTTTGTTGTATAGATAACCATTCCTCTCTTTGAGAAAATAATCACCACTGGAACTATTCACAATAAAAAGGTTGTTCTTCTGTTTTATTAGTGGCCCGTTAACTCCAGACGAAAAAGGCCCTTTGTCAAAATACACAAATAAATCGGACAGAGCAGAGTCCTTCTTCACTATTGTAAAACCACAGAGTACGGTGCATTCAGGGCTTTCATTCGCCCAGTAACCGGTGATATCTTTTTTTTCAGAATCGCAAGAAACAATAAGCAATGATGCTAAAATAACAATAAGAATTTTTATTCTCATTTCTTTCTCAATCCCATCGTTCAAAGTGTCGGTAAAAGATCATAAAGTATCAAGTGGAGTAACTAAACTTGCCCACCAACGCCTTTAAATTTTTCGATAAACGCCCCAATTTTCTGGAATACGGTCTGCTTTTTCGTTTTGTACTGAGGATTCAGCGGACTGAGTTTTGGTAGCGTCTCATTTAACTCCGTCCCATTTTCGGTAGCATATTCCCGTTTGAGTGATGTACGGATATAGCGCCTTGCCGCCTCTTCATTGAGGTTTTCTTCCTTAATCAACGCTTCCGCCTCCTGTTGTGATGTGATGGACGCCCTTCCCTGAAGTAGCCAGTGCCATACTCTACTGACTGCAATTAATTCTGGAGTGATATCACATGAACACAATCAGAGTTGTTGGTATCGACATTGCCAAATCTGTTTTTCAGGTATGCGTCTGGATGGTTGATGGTTCAATTGCATATAACAAAAAGATCTCCCGTTCAAAATTGCTGGATATCATTCGACAGTTCGAGCCCGGAACGCTTATCGCGATGGAAGCCTGCTCTACTTCGCACTTCTGGGGCAGAACTTTCAGAACGATGGGATACAACGTCAGACTCATACCTGCCCAGCACGTGAAAGCCTTTGTAAGAAGCCAGAAAAATGATGCAAATGATGCGCTGGCGATTTGTGAAACAGCATGCCGCCCCGGTATCCATTTTGTTCAGGTTAAAACTGCTGAGCAGCAGGATATCAAAGTGCTGCGAAATGCCCGTCAGCTCATGGTTGAGCAAAGAACGGCGCTGGCTAACCAGCTTCGTTCTCTGCTCGCTGAATATGGTCTCATTATCCCTGTTGGGATCCAGTGTATCCAGCAACACCTGCCTGAACTTATTGAAGATGCGTCGAACGAGTTAACTTTCACCGTTCGCCGTTTACTTTCTTCATTGCGGGAAGATATGCAGGCACTGAATGAACGCGTCACCGGTCTGGACAAGGAAATTGCTGCACTGTCTTCACAGCAGACAGCATATCGCCATTTATTAACGATCCCGGGAGTCGGCCCGCTCATTGCGGCGGCATTTATCAGTGATGTGGATGCAGGACAATTTTCCAGCGGCAGAGAATTATCCGCCTGATGCGGCCTGGTTCCCCGGCAGCACAGCTCGGGAGGCAAGCAACGATTATCCTCCGTGACAAAAAATGGCAATCGTAGTCTCAGAACATTAATCATCCATGGAGCACGGTCTGTAATGCGCTGTATGAAAAAGCGCGATGACAGTCTGGGCCTTTGGCTGCAAAGGCTTGAGGCTCGCCGAGGGTTCCTGAAAACCACGGTTGCACTGGCGAATAAACTGACGAGAATTATCTGGCGTGTGTTGACCGATGGTGTTGATTTTAATATGCACAAGGCCGTTACGATGAATTAACTAAAAACAATAATTTACAGAAAGCATATTTAACTGAGTTTGCAGGCACTGATGAGAAAACGGCTACCGTCCCTGTAACAGCCTGAAGTTGACCTGGGTAATCATATACCGGTGTAGTGATAAGGAAACAGGGCTCGGATAACATCATGGCGCGGGTAAATTAACCCACTAATGACGTCGGATATATGGTCGCAAACCGTATCGAACCAGTACTTGTAACACCCGGGGCGTCCATATATGGTCAACTAATTTTGGCCACACGACCTGACTGTTCATGGAACAGCCCCTCTGATTCATTTGGCGTTAAGCCACCGTTATACCAGTGGGGCCGGATGGCACTGTAATAGCCCGTGATGTAGCGGATTATCGCGCTCTGAGCCTCGTTGAAGCTGTTATAGCCCTTCGTCGGCACCCATTCGGTCTTCAGGCTCCGGAAGAACCGCTCCATCGGGGCATTATCCCAGCAGTTACCCCGTCGACTCATGCTCTGCTTTATCCGACAGCGCCACAGAGCCTGCCGGTACTGACGGCTGGTATAGTGGCTGCCCTGGTCGCTGTGGAACATCACGCCTGTTGGCTTACCCCGAAGCTCCCAGGCCATCTGCAATGCTTTGACCGTGAGGGCCGAGTCCGGCGACGTCGATATCGCCCAGCCCACAGGTTTGCGGGCGAACAGATCCAACACTACTGCCAGATAAGCCCAGCATTTTCCCGTCCAGATACAGGTCACATCGCCGCACCAGACCTGATCCGGCGCGGTAACCGCGAACTGCCGGTCGAGATGGTTCGGTATTTCAATGTGTTCGTTCCCGCCGCGTTTGTATTTATGCGCCGGGACCTGGCAACTGGCGATATCCAGCTCTTTCATCAGCTTACCGGCCAGCCATCGCCCGAGTCTGACGCCCTTAGCGCTGACCATCGTGGCGATACTTCTCGCGCCAGCAGAGCCACCACTGGCGTTCCAGACTTCACTGACGAGACTCCGTTTAACGGCACGCTCAGCGTCAGAACCCCTGCCATTTTTACGAATGTAGCGATAACTGCTTCGGTGAACACCGAACAGCCGGCACAATGGCGCTACCGGGTAGTGCGCCCTCAGACTGTCTATTATCGTGAACTGTTCAGGGAGTCGGACATCAAGAGCGCTGTAGCCTTTTTTAGGATTTCATTCTCCATTTCAAGGCGTTGTATCCGTTTTCTCATTTCCCTGAGTTCAGTCTGCTCAGGCGTCAGAGGCAGGCCCGGAGGCGTTTTCCCCTGGCGCTCCATACGTAACGATTTTACCCAGCGGTTGAGGGCGGAGAGGCTGACGTTCATCGCCTTAGCCGCCTCGCCGTGAGTGTAGTTCTGATCCAGGACCAGTTTTGCCGCTTCGACTTTAAATTCAGCAGTAAATGCTTTGCTCATTGGTTCACCTATAAGATGTTGAGGTGAGCATATCACCTCTACTCAGGTGGCCAAATTCAGTGTGCCACTACAAACTGACTCTGGTAAATGAAATAGCCTTTAGTCCTGATGGCATCGTCTTTGATGTCATCGGTAATGATGCTGTCATCAAGTGCTGCATAATGTATGCTCTCGTCCCCTTCTTCCATGTAGCTGGAAAAATTCTCACTGATGAAGCGATAGAAAAGTGCACCGAGTACATACTGTTTAAAATCCCATCCGTCTACTGAACCTCTGACATCATTGGCAATGGCCCAGATTTGACGGTGTAGCTCTGCACGCTGCTGAAGGCTTGTCATTTTTGATCCTGTCACTTTGTTTTTAACGACTACTGTTTCCGTGATTTTATCTTGATTTCTTGGTATCGGAAGCCCTGAGCCAATGATATCAGGTCGACAGGGCGGTTAGCGTAGTCATCACTTTTATAAAGGCAGGATTATACCACTACCTTCAACAGGTTTCGTACTGATAATAGTTGCTAAATTAGATTGTTTTCTCGTGCTATTTTACATAAACAAGGCTAATAAAAGGCGAATTCATTATTATTTCCGTAAAATATTACGCATTGCATGGTTTGTTGCCGTATTATAGTTACCATCGAGGATGGTGCGAGTTGGTTAAATGAAGAATAATTACAGTCAGCATAGTTGGGGGGAGCCCCCTCTACCAAAAGGGCCTGAGCACTTTGGTGAGCGCCTCAAAACTGTTATCGGGAAACAGTCTGTCGCCTCGTTTGCCAGAGATTGTGGGGTTTCCGAAGCCTCCATGAGGAAATACCTTAAAACCGATACCGTGCCGGGTATCGACAGTGTGGCTATGATTGCTGCCTGCTCGGGGCGTTCTCTGACCTGGCTCATTACCGGTGAAGGTGATCCCTTTACGGACAACGCCAGGCAGAAATGCTTTTCAGAAGAAGAAATCAAAAAGTGGTGGACTCTGATTTTTGACGCCCTGGATGCGGAAGATAAATCCAGTGTTATCATGGCTTTTCAGCAAGGCGGCCTGAACGCGGTGTTCAGCCCTGAGATTATGACTGGTAAAAGGAAGGGATAACGGTTTGAGCCACAAGAAAGAACACACTGTCATGGTCAACAAGGTGCTTCAGGAGCTTGCCAGGCAGCAGGGCCAGCCTGTCGAGGCTGTTCTGGAACAATTATTCTGCCGGGCCAGCATCGTTAATACGGGGCTAATGAATGAGTCTTTTCGTGAAGCCTTTCAGCAGCATTATCCCGGCAAGCCATTCAACCACGTTACCTGGTGTCCTTTCTGCCAGTGTTTCGACCTTATACAGCGCCCCGACCCAATGGTACAGGGAGAAGCTCTCTGGACATTCAGTTCCACACAGTTTTGATAACGGGTACTCCTTCCCCCCTATTTAATAAATAATCAAATAAAACAATGAAGTAAGTTCATTCCAGTCGTCAGTGAAATACGCTGTAAACGATTTTCACGCTAAGGGCAGGGAAACGTAAGGGTTAATCTGGTTAACGCTGTCAGGATAGGGTACAGGCTGCCTGGTGATGATGATTTATGTCGGTGACTGTATGGTCGCTGATTTCTGATACATTTTCCTTCTGATTATAATTCCAGCACCAGTCGCCATGGCTGATGCTGTATATCCCCATGTTGCAGGCTTTACAGTGTTTCTCCCCTTCATAATGCGCCTTGCACCATACACAGAACCAGTACCGCGTTGCTGTCAACGTCTCCAGTTCGTCAATTATCGTGCGTAACCGCAGGATGAAGACACGCCTTTTGATTTCAGTGTTGAGATAAACACAATTCGCCAATAGCGGTTTAGTTGCCTCATCGGGGCTGTGTACAAACCAGGCATCTTCTCCCGAGGTATCGTTGCGGAGTTTCACAGGGCAAGAGAAGGAAGGACAGAACCACTGAGCATCAGAAGCGTTTTTCATTTCTTTCGAAATCACGTAATGACCGTCACTGTCGAGAGCAAGGTATAATTTCAGATTTTTTTAACGTGGACTTATGCATAATTATTCACTCTCAGATGCAGGATGATTGTGGTTTATGAGCTATTTGAAATAGCTGTTCGTGTTATTCGATATGCCATCTCTCCCGTCGATGTTGTTTAAACGCACTGTAAGGCGTTTTGAGAGGGGGTTATGGTTAACACGATGAATTTACTGGGTTTATAGTTCGAGGGTCTTACAGGGCTTTACAGGCTGCCTTATGGGGGAATACGATTAATTGATTGTTATTATTGGAGTTTAATTACTTCCGTGACTGACTGATACGCTGCTGAACCCAGGCTTCGACTTCGCTTTGCATCCAGCGGGAACTGCGGCCCAGTTTGATTGGTTTCGGAAATTCACCGTCTTTAATCAGCTTGTAGAACCATTTGTCAGTTAATCCCGTAAAACGGGTGATGAATGCCATATCTACCATTTTGTCGTTAAGCAAAGTGGTGTTGTTATATCGAGTGGTCATGATGGCTGTCTCCATAGAGATAATGAGATATGGAGAAGCGCCGATACTGGTGATGTTTAACCGTTGACGCATTCTCCTTCTCAACATCCACATGCCAGTAAGAAATGACTGATTAGCCCTGGGAACATCCAAAACTACGATAGCCGTCGGACTTATCCTTGCTACGTTCTTTAGCGAGATAAAGCGCTCTTTCGGTCAGTTCCTGTAAATCTTGTCTGAAATAAGGTTTTTTACTGTTCAGTAAGTAGTATGCCCTGTAGGGGATATGAACCAACCCATGATACTTTTTCTCAGCATAATCCCGTTTGATTGCCCTTAACCATGCACGGACTATCATCCTGAAGAGAGTACAGCGATCGTAGTTATCATCGAGAGTCAAATAACCAGGACGGTGATAAGCATCTTTGTTTAGCAGAAGCAGAACGTGATAATGCCTTTTGTTACCTTCCTGATTGTATTCCCTGACCCAGATATACCTCATTTTACAGTTGAGTGATTTCTTTCCGGCTTTTTTCTTGCGGTAAATATCGGCTCGAATTTGGGCTTTCATTGATGTGATGAAGCGGGAGATTACATCCGGGCCTGTATAACACTGTGTAGGGCAATCCTGCCTGTCCTCTTCATCGGGAAAGCGTAGGTCAATCCGGATTGCCAGCGTACGAGGATATTGATTGAGAGCGTTGTCAACGGTGTCGATGATGCGTTCTACATAGATCGCGTTCATTAAGCCGTAGTGCTTATGGCGTTTGATGTTCATGAGGTGGTGTCCTTGGCTGATGGTGTTCAGTGTATCGGATACCTGGTAATGAATTACGGAATGCCGATTGCTCTTCTTCACTCCTACAGTTTGTGATCTTACGTTCCTTCCATCACGTCACAGGTTCTTTACCCCTTCATCCATTGGTTCTACATCTCTGTAGCTATTTGTCTATGTCTCTGTGTATGTCTATGTAGCCATTATTATTAACAATACGGAGCCCGGAAGGGCTGGAGCAGGGGATTTGCAATAGAAGAAGAAAACCATCAGAAAGAGCATACATACACCTGAAAATAACTCCGTAGTTAGCAGGACATCTCTGGGCTTAAGACCTGCCGCTTAGGCCATCGATTAATGAAGAAGAGGTGGACTGGCGGGAAGAAACACCAGGGAGTATTCCAGTATTATTTTACGATAAACCTGTGATCCATCACTGATAGAACCCCCTCACGTCAACGAATGCTGGAGAAACTGTTTTTCTTGCGTTATTTTAGTAACTGTATGTTTTTAAAGAAGGTGATTCACTTTGTGGGGATTCACTTTTTAATAAAGATATATAACCATAAAAATGTAAAAAGTGCGTCACTTTGTTAGGGCGGCATAGAAAATCAGGAGGGTACTAATGGCCGGAAAAAACCGAATGATCGTCAATTTCTCATCGAAAAAACTGAGGGATTTGATTGTTGAAATCGCGGAAAAAAACCATATGAGTCACTCGAAAGTCATCGAGAAACTGGTTTCATTCAGGCTTTTCGAGAGCAACGGTGATCCGGTGGTTGATGCTTTCTGTGATGCCAGTAAGACCGTCATGGAACAGCAGCAGAAAGACGATGGTGAGTTCAGTGTTGCTTTGTGTACTCCTTATTTAAAGCATAACGCACGTCTTTATAAAGTCTTTGGGGATTTATTCGGTAAGTGCTCTATTACTGTCGACAATATAAATAATGAAAAGTTGAACACCCTGAGTTTTGAAAAAGAATTAAGAAAATTAATAGAAGATAAAATAAATGGAATGAAGCCCCATGAATGGGAGTGGGTGTTTAGCAGCGCAAGGATTATATTGGCCGATTTGTGGTTGATCTTTTTTAACAAAATAAATATTGAGTATAAAGTTGAAAGGCGGGAGGGCAATTTCAGTGAGGTTAGTGTTAAATACAAAGCCAGTGATATATGTTGCATTCCTTTTAGTTTTAATAAACATGCTTCTCTGAAAGAAAAATATTGTAATGCAATGAGCCATCTTGATTTTAGTTCAGTCAGATATTACTCTTTCAAAAATGTAGCGACAAAAGGGTGGTGCAGGAATAAATATTCACATCTTCTTTTTATTCATCAGTCTTCGTCATCTGATAAAGGCGGTTTTTTTATTGGTGTGCAGTATGAAAAGAATGATATGAATTTTTCTGATGAATCGCCATCTACTCCCTTTGTACACCCTGAGGGGACATATATGTATACTGAGAAGGACAGCGCGGAGGATTTATATTCCCTCCACAGTTATGCACCATACAGCGATGTTAATCCTGAACTGAAAATCAACATTTATCATGAGCCTGCAAATATAAAAATCCGGAATCTCACCCCTGAGTTAAAAAGCAAAATCAAATAATGAGTTAAAGATAACATGCATAAAAATTCAGGAATACATAATCTGTATGTATAACAGAGATGGTTGGTGCAAACTTAACTTCGGGCAGGATGAACTGGTAAGTGGTAATATTATCCCTCATCGTCTCCTGTTTAACTGAGTATAGCGGGTTTACCACGAATTAACTCGCAGTGGCATCGGTTTCGCAGTCTCTGAGAGCAATACCTGTTTTTTTATATCAATCAGAAATAAAGGCCATGTTCCGTAAGGAGCATGGCCTTTTCTTTTTTCTTTGAGAAAGGAAATTGACCATGAAATTAGCCAGTCGTTTTGGTCGGGTGAACCAGATCCGCCGCGACCGCCCTTTAACACGTGAAGAGCTGATGAACCACGTTCCCAGCGTGTTCAGTGAAGAAAAGCATGAATCCCGCAGTGAGCGTTACACGTACATCCCAACCATTACCCTGTTAGATAGTTTACAGTGTGAAGGCTTTGAGCCTTTCTTTGCCTGCCAGACACGCGTTCGTGACCAGAGCCGACGGGAGCATACAAAGCACATGCTGCGTCTGCGTCGTGCCGGACAGTTAACCGGCCACCAGGTTCCCGAAATTATCCTCCTCAACAGCCATGACGGCTCATCCAGCTATCAGATGCTGCCGGGCCTGTTTCGTGGTGTCTGCACCAACGGCCTGGTCTGCGGGCAGTCATTCAGGGAAGTACGGGTGCCGCATAAAGGGGATGTGGTTGAAAAAGTCATTGAAGGGGCTTACGAGGTGCTGGGGATATTTGACCGGGTGGAGGAGAAGCGTGATGCGATGCAGTCCCTGATGTTACCGCCACCCGCACAGCAGGTACTGGCGCATGCCGCGCTGGCGTATCGCTTTGGTGAAGACCACCAGCCGGTGACTGCCTCCCAGGTGCTCACCCCCCCGCCGCTATGAAGACCGCAGCGATGACCTCTGGACCGTTTACCAGCGCGTGCAGGAGAACCTGATGAAGGGAGGGCTGTCAGGACGAACCGCACAGGGTAAACGCAGCCGGACTCGTGCCGTGAACGGCATTGACGGGGACGTGAAGCTCAACCGGGCATTGTGGGTGATGACTGAAAACATGCTGGCCCTGTCTGACCGTTGATGCCAGTCATTTTGATTACAGGAGATATATCAATGGATAAACACATTTCACTGACCCCTGAGGTGACAGAGCCATTCATCCTCACTGCCACTGTCGTACCGGATGAACAGCGCCTCTGTTTCTGGCCACAGCATTTTGGCCTTATTCCGCAATGGATAACCCTTGAGCCCTGCATCTTTGCCTGGATGGACCGGCTGTGTGCGGATTACAGCGGTGGAATCTGGAACTTTTACACCCTCAGTAACGGCGGTGCCTTTATGGCTCCGGAAGAGAGTGACGGTCTCTGGTCGCTGTTTAATAACCTGAATGGTAACGGCGCTGAAATGAGTGCTGAAGCTGCGGGTATTGCGGCCTGTCTGATGGCTTACAGCCACCATGCCTGCCGCACGGAGTGCGATGCCATGACAGAGCATTATTACCGTCTGCGCGACTATGCGCTGAACCACCCTGAGTGCAACGCCATTATGCACATCATCGACTGAGGTACTGCACCATGGAAAAACAGTTACCGTTGTTTGCATATGAACTGACGGCATCAGCACAACAGACCATCCGTGAGGCGCTGGCTCTGCTGGAGCGCCAGTTACGCGAGCCCGGCGCGTCGTTTACCTCCAGCAGCTCAGTACGTGACTGGTTAAGGCTTCAACTGACGATGGAGGAAAGAGAGGCATTTATCCTGCTGCTGCTGGATAACCAGCATCGCCTGATTAGGCACGAAACGCTGTTCAAAGGCACCATCAGCCACACCGAAGTCCATCCACGGGAAGTGGTGAAGGCCAGCCTGAGACATAATGCGGCAGCGGTCATTGTTGCTCACTGTCATCCTTCAGGTCATGCCGAACCCAGCCAGGCTGACAGACGGGTGACAGAGCGTCTGAAGAATGCTCTGGACCTTGTGGGTGTGCGTCTCCTGGACCACCTTGTTATCGGCGGAATGGATATCGTCTCGTTTGCCGAACGGGGCTGGTTGTAAGGGAGGAGTATTAATGAAAATTATCAGTAAGTGTCAGGCAATGGCGATATACCGCCAGCATCCACAGTCCCGGTTGTTCCGCTTCTGTACCGGCAAATACGCGTGGTCCGGCAGCATCTGCCACTATGCCGGTCGCGAGGTGGAAGATATCAGGGGGGTACTGGCCGTATTCGCAGAGCGCCGCCAGGACCGCAATGGTTCGTATGTCGTATTACGCAGCGTAAGCCTGAATTAATTCACGATTAAGGAGGACTACATTTTGTCGAAGAACACCACGATAACAACGCATGATATCAGCGAACTCTGGTGGGGGCTAAGACGCAGTGTCTCCCCGTGTTTTGGGGCCCGTCTGGTCCAGGAGGGAAATCGCCTGCATTACCTGGCTGACCGCGCGAACTTTGATGGTCAGTTCTGTGATGCGGATTTGCACCATCTTGACCAGTCTTTCCCGGTATTGATGAAACAGCTGGAGTTAATGCTCACCAGCGGTGAACTGAATCCCCGTCATCAGCACTGCGTCACGCTGTATGCAAAAGGTCTGACCTGCGAGGCCGATACGCTCGGTTCGCATGGCTACGTTTATATCGCGATTTATCCCACTCCCGTCACCACAGAATAACACCGTAATACTTCACCCTTCAGCAAACACATATTCCACTATAGAGATAACGTTTATGCAAACCAAATCATCCCCCTTCATGCGGGCGGCATCGTCACGTCCGTCTCCCGTGGGCGTCTGGCAGACCCTGCTGACCTCCCTGCTGGAACACCACTATGGCCTTACGCTTAACGATACGCCGTTCAGTGATGAACAGGTGATTCAGCAACATATCGAGGCGGGTATCTCGCTGGCCGATGCCCTGAATTTTATTGTAGAGAAGTACGAACTGGTCCGCATTGACCGGCCGGGCTTCAGCATTATGGAGCAGTCTCCGTTTATCACACCCATTGATATCCTCAGGGCCAGAAAGGCCACGGGGCTGATGAACCGTGGCACGTATAAAGAGGTGACGGCTATTACCAGAGGACAACAACCGCAGGCCAATACTTCAGGTAAGCGATGACTCGGATAAAAAGAACCGCATCCCGCAAGTACATAAACACCAGCCCTGAACGGCTGGTGTTTTTCTGACTATGAAGGAGAGAAATAATGGCCGGAAATAATGTTAATGAATCCGAAGTGTTAACCGGGCACACTGATGTGATTTGCTCCACCAGCATTGAACGTATTGTTACAGGCCGTAATGCTGCGCTGACACGGATTCAAAGCCTTATCAGTGAACTTGATGATATCTCCATTCTGACCCACGATATCGGCGGTGGTACAGCACAAGAGTGGGGAATGCGGGAGGGCCATCGCTACGATTGCTGGTTCACGGAAAAAACCGATAAAGCAATGAAAGCGATGACCCGCAATATTGATCGCCGCATCTGGCGAGAGCTGATGAATAAATCAGGCATGCTGAGCCTGATGGATGCTCAGGCGCGTGACGAGTGGCACCAAAGCCTGGAGAAAGACGATATCCCCGCGATCTCTGAAGACAATATCCTGAGTACCTTTGAGCAACTGCATAAAAGCAAAGGTGAGGTATTTGAGCGTGGCGTAATCAATGTCTTCAAGGGGTTAAGCTGGGACTATAAAACCAATAACCCCTGTAAGTTTGGTAAGAAGATCATCGTGGATGGTCTGGTTTCTTTCAATCGTTGGGGGTTTAGCTTCACCCATGGATACCGGCGTGACCAGCTGGTCGATCTGGAGCGTATGCTGACTCTGCTTGACGGCAAGACGCTACCGGATAACCGGGCTGATATTGCCTGTCGGCTGAGTGACCATATCGGTCAGCAGCGTACTTCGACGGTGTATGACGATGAGCTATTCAGAATTCATTATTTTCAGAAGGGGAGTGCGCACATAGTGTTCAAACGTCCCGAGTTGATTGAGCGACTGAACGATATCATTGCCAGGCACTATCCGGGGATGTTGTCGAAGCACACAGAGTGAAAGCAGGATATCATTACGTGCGATCGATTATGAAGTTAAGGGTGTGATGCTGAGGAGGAGTTTGTAACTGAACATAGTTTCTATTGTTCGCTAGAGCAAACCATAAATCATCAACTAATTGAATTTAATGAAGAAATTATAAGGGGGTATGTTTGGGGGTATGTAGTAAGATATAACCAAATAAATACATAAAAAACATATTGTTATCTATTGGGTTATAATCCCTTCGCCCGCTCCAGACTTCTGAATTCTGTTCTTCCCCTATAAATTGATCTGGTTAACCCGCCTGGCATACTTGCCTCTTGTTTTTTGTTATTTAATACATATGATTTTTAATATGTGATGTTGAACTTATATCTCTGTGGAGTATCCTGTCCGTCGACGATCGGGAGGAATGATGTCATTAACATCCTTACAGCTTTTCAAAAATCTGTCCGATGAAACCCGCCTGGGTATTGTGCTGCTGCTTAAAGAGATGGGGGAGCTGTGCGTGTGCGATCTCTGCACGGCGTTGGATCAGTCGCAGCCCAAGATCTCCCGTCACCTCGCTATGCTGCGGGAAAGCGGATTGTTGCTGGATCGCAAGCAGGGTAAGTGGGTGCACTATCGCTTATCACCACATATGCCTGCATGGGCGGCACAGGTAATAGAGCAGGCCTGGTTAAGCCAACAGGAGATCGTACAGACCATCGCCCGCAAGCTGGCATCAGCAAACTGTTCTGGGAGCGGTAAAGCGTTCTGCCTTTAAAAATTTGCCGTAACATATATGTTTTTTCGAATGTGATTTTCAGGGGGGTGGTATGCTACTGGCAGGTGCTATTTTTGTCCTGACCATTGTTCTGGTTATCTGGCAGCCGAAGGGGTTAGGCATCGGCTGGAGCGCGACGCTGGGCGCGGTACTGGCTTTGATTGTTGGCGTCGTACATGTCGATGATATCCCGGTGGTGTGGAATATCGTCTGGAACGCGACGGCGACCTTTATTGCCGTAATTATTATCAGCCTGCTGCTTGATGAGTCCGGCTTTTTCGAATGGGCAGCGCTGCACGTATCTCGTTGGGGAAACGGTCGTGGCCGTTTGCTGTTTACGTATATCGTTCTGCTCGGCGCAGCGGTGGCGGCGTTGTTTGCCAATGATGGCGCGGCATTAATATTGACGCCAATCGTGATTGCCATGCTGCTGGCACTAGGATTCAGCAAGGGCACGACGCTGGCCTTCGTGATGGCTGCCGGGTTTATCGCCGATACGGCCAGCCTGCCGCTTATTGTGTCGAACCTGGTGAATATCGTCTCGGCGGACTTCTTTGGGCTGGGATTCACCGAATATGCGTCGGTGATGGTGCCGGTCGATATTGCCGCCATTGGCGCCACGCTGGTGATGCTGCACCTGTTCTTTCGCAAAGATATCCCGCAGTCCTACGATCTGGCCCTGCTTAAATCACCGGCAAACGCAATTAAAGATCCGGCTACGTTCCGCACCGGCTGGATAGTATTGATTCTGCTGCTGGTCGGTTTTTTCGTCCTCGAGCCGCTTGGCATTCCGGTCAGCGCGATTGCCGCGGTAGGGGCGGTAATACTGTTTACCGTGGCAAAACGAGGTCATGCCATCAATACCGGTAAAGTGTTACGCGGTGCGCCCTGGCAGATCGTGATTTTCTCACTGGGAATGTATCTGGTGGTATATGGTTTGCGCAACGCCGGGCTAACCGAATACCTTTCAGGAGTGCTGAACGTACTGGCGGATAAAGGACTCTGGGCTGCGACGCTGGGTACTGGCTTCCTGATGGCTTTCCTGTCTTCGATCATGAACAACATGCCTTCCGTGCTGGTGGGGGCGCTCTCTATCGATGGAAGCACCGCAACCGGCGTTATTAAAGAGGCGATGATCTACGCCAACGTGATTGGCTGCGATCTGGGCCCGAAAATTACGCCGATCGGTAGCCTGGCAACGCTGCTCTGGCTGCACGTACTTTCACAGAAGAATATGACCATCACCTGGGGCTACTATTTCCGCACCGGGATTGTCATGACTCTGCCTGTGCTGTTTGTAACGCTGGCCACGCTGGCGCTACGTCTCTCTTTCACTTTGTCATGAGATACAAAAATGACCAACGTTACTATTTATCACAACCCGGCCTGCGGCACGTCGCGTAATACGCTGGAGATGATCCGCAATAGCGGTACTGAACCCACCGTTATTCATTACCTTGAAAATCCACCGCCACGCGATGAGCTGGTCAAACTCATTGCCGATATGGGGATCGCGGTACGGGCGCTGCTGCGTAAAAATGTTGAGCCATATGAAGAACTGGGCCTGGCGGAAGATACATTTACCGATGACCAGTTAATCGACTTTATGCTGCAGCATCCGATCCTGATTAATCGCCCGATTGTGGTGACGCCGCTGGGAACGCGCCTGTGCCGCCCATCGGAGGTGGTACTGGATATCCTTCCTGACGCGCAAAAGGGCGCGTTTGAAAAGGAAGATGGCGAGAAAGTGGTGGATGATAAGGGCAAAAGGCTGAAGTAAATTTCCAGCGGGACGGTATCACTATCACTGAACGTTGCCCTGGACGTGACGATTATCTGTAGATGCATCCTGATGTCGTTTCAGCCAGTATTGAATACTAATAATACCTGGCTGAAAAAGATCCGTGGTCAGGTAAGCTGGAAAATCACCAATAATCATCGCCAGCGGCAATAACATGACGCTGCCGTAACGGGAAATCGATGTTACTGATCTTTGGCGGTCTGCCCGGTACCGGGAAATCAACTATCGCTCGCCTGCTGGCCGCCAGGCTGGGCGCCGTCTGGTTACGGATTGATTCGATTGAGCAGGCGCTGATCCGCGCCAAAACCGTCACCCTGCACGATATAGGGCCGGCTGGATATCTGGTGGCGTACGCCATTGCCGCGGATAACCTCAGGCTGGGCAACGTGGTGATTGCCGACTCAGTTAACCCTATAGCCATTACCCGCCAGGCCTGGAGAGCGGTCGCGACCGGGAATGCCGTGCCTTTTCTGGAGATAGAATTGACCTGCCCCGACCAAACCCAGCATCGGTATCGCGTGGAAAACCGCGCGGCGGATATTCGCGGCCATATCCTGCCGGACTGGCAAAAGGTGATCACCCGTGAGTATGAGCCCTGGCGCACCGCCAGCCTGACTCTGGATACCTCTGTATTGACCGCCGAAGAGGCGGTCGAGAGGATCCTTCAACATATCCAGTCAGGCGGCCTGGCACGCCGGTAAGCGCATAAATAGCCTCCCGGGATACTGCCCGGCATCGGCGGCAAGAACCTACATAAAGAACTTCACGGCCTGCTGGAGGGTGGTGCCGACTCCCCATAACAGCGGCACGCTCACCGCTAACCAGCTTACGGTTAACAGCAGCGTGGACGGACGGGCCTCCCACGTGAGCTGGGCATCCTTATTGATAGTATACAGACCTTTCGCCTGCTGCTGCTGTTCCGCGGTCATCGCATGCTCTTCCGTCAGCGGACGCACCAGCTGATTACAGATAAAACCCATTACCAGCAGGCCGGTCAGGACCATCAGCGTAATATCATAGACGCGCTCGGGCGGAACCCCGTGCGTCAGCTGATACTCGCGCAGATAGTTCACCAGCACCGGGCCGCTGATCCCTGCCGCCGACCAGGCGGTTAACAAGCGCCCGTGAATCGCGCCCACCATTTGTGAACCAAAGACGTCGGCCAGATAGGCGGGAATACTGGCAAAGCCTCCGCCGTACATCGAAATGATAATGCACATCGCGCAGACATACAGCGCGATATAGCCGCCGTGATTCACCAGCGGCAACGTCCCGTACAGCACGGCGCCCAGGCAGAAAATAATCGCAAAGGTCATTTTGCGCCCGCACAGGTCCGACACCGATGCCCAGAAAAAACGTCCCAGGATGTTAAACAGGCTGAGCAGGCCGGTAAATCCTGCGGCCATGGTAGCAATGCGTTTCAGCTGCTCGCCGTTCAGCTCATGCCAGCTGAGATCGAGCGACAGCAGTTTACCGGCAAAGATCTCCTGCAGCATCGGCGAGGCCATACCGAGAATACCGATTCCCGCGGTGACGTTGAGCCATAGCACCATCCACAGCAGCCAGAACTGCGGAGTGCGGCAGGCAACGCGGACGTGCACCTGGATGGTGGGATTATTGCGGATCGTTTTTTGCGCCTTCTCACCCGAAGGATGCCAGCCCATGGGCGGCAGGCGATAGCCAAAGGTACCGGCAAGCATAAATAGGGCATAAATCGCCGCCAGCGCCAGAATGCTTTGCCATACCCCGTTGCCGGCCGGACTGGCAAAGTAATTCATCAGACCGTTTGCCAGCGGCGCGCCCACCAGCGCTCCCCCGCCAAAACCCATAATCGCCATCCCTGCCGCCATTCCGCGCTTGTCAGGGAACCAGCGCAACAGCGTCGAAACCGGTGAAATATAGCCCAGTCCGAGACCGATTCCGCCGATGACCCCGGCCCCCAGCCACAGCAACCATAGCTGATGGAAATAGATAGCGGCGCTGGATAGCAGCAGGCCGCCGCACCAGCACAAGGTGGCAATAAAGCTCACCAGCCGCGGTCCAACCTTCTCCAGCCAACTGCCCCACAGCGCCGCCGAACAGCCGAGAAAAACAAAAAACAGCGTGTAGGTCCAGCCGAGCATGGAGATTTTCCAGTCGCAATCGCGGGTAAACAGCTGCTGCCAGAACGACATATTGACGGGGCATTGCAAGGACGTGCTTCCTCCTATTAACTGCGACATAGGCAGCCAGTAAACGGAAAACCCATAGGCCATACCTATGCAGAGATGAACCGCCAGCGCGGCCGGTGGCACCAGCCAGCGGTTAAAGCCGGGCCTGGCGATGATACGGGGTTTCGCGAAAAAATCGCGTAAGGGAGAGACCGGTGCGGTCGCGATGTTTTCATTCATTTGCGCCATTTTCCTGTCCTTTTTGTCTATATTGGCCGACGAATGCCGCCGTCGGGGAACGTAGATAAAAGGCAAGAAAGATGCCATTTGATTAAAATATGTACAGAAATGGCGACTGAAGCGAGCAAGCTTCGCCGAACGGCTGAGGCGAAAAGCCCGCCACCGGCGACGGGCGCCCCTCTCGCGATAAAAATGCCGGGCGCGCTATTATTTTGATAAACGTCGGTCTCAGAGTGATACGCCGCGACCTGTAACGTTCGGGCCGTCTCCTCCCGGACATGGCCGGAGCACATGGCTAAGGCGTATTTCCCTGCAGGGCGGGCGAGAGCACCCGCCGCTCTTTAGCTTAAGGTATCAATCCATTCGCTCTGGCGCGGGTTCTGCCGACGATAGCAGTGTACCGACACCGCCAGCTGCGTCAGGTCGGTGAAGACCATCGGATCGAGCTGAATATGCTTTTTAATCTGCTGCAGCCGGTAGGTGAGCGTATTACGATGAATCCCCAACAGCAGCGACGTTTTGCCCGGTTCGGCGTTATTGGCTATAAAGCTGCTCAGGGTATCCAGCAGCACTTCGCCGGAATCATGCTCAAGCAGCTGGCGTACGTTATTGATAAAAAAATTCACCATATAGCTGTCCTCCAGCACCCGGAACAGGCAGAGCATCGCCATCTCGCGAAAGTAGTAGATTTGTCGCTGCGGCTGCACTTTGCTCCCCACCTCAATCACCGACCTGGCGAATCGGATGGCCTCGCGAATATCCGGGGCGTTGTCCGCCTGCACGCCAATCCCGATATGGTAATGGCTGATCTGATTGCTGAGAACAAACTCGATGCCCCGCAGCATCGTCTCCTGGGGGTCGCATAGCGTATTGAGGATAAGTATTTCATTGCTGCCCAGCAAAATGACGTCCCTTACCCCGGACAGCTGCGAGAATTCCCGCAGCAGCGTACTCAGTACTTCGCTTAGCTGGTGCTGTTCGACCTGCACGGTCACCACAACCGGCATCAGCGGCGCATTAAAACTGAAGCCGAGCTCCACCAGGCGATGAAGCGCTTCCTGTCCGGCGGGCGCGGCTCCCTGCTCAAGATACTGACAAAACAGAGTGTCGCGCAGACGCTGTCGCCAGTTAGTTTCCCGCATCTCTATGGCCTGGCGGACCAGTAGTTCGGCGGTGAGCACCGCCAGTTCAGCATAGCGGCTGATCGCCGCAGGATCGCCGCTGATGCCCACTACCATCACCACACGATCGTCATACATAATGGGGTGATTAATCCCGGGATGCACATTCTGAAAACGCGCCGCTTCCACGGTGTTATTAATACAAATGCGTTTACCGGTGCGTATCACCTCGCGAGCGATTTCATGCTGTTCGCCGATACGATGACGTTCACCTGAGGCAATAATCTGTCCATGATGGTCAATCACGTTCACGTTATGATGAATTATCGCCATTGCCCGGGCGACAATTTCATTAGCCAGCGCCGTCGTAATAATCATACAGTTATCCGCTTATGTGCCTCTCCGCGCCGTCCGCTCAGAAAGGTTCGTAGAACATTCTCCGCTGCGTCGGCGAGGAGCTGTTCGCATGTGTTCATCGACTCCGCCAGCGGCATAGGGCGCTGGCAGATAGACCACATCGCGTCAATATGGTGTTGATATAATTGCCGACTGCTCTCATCGCGTCCTCCGCAAAGGGCCACAACCGGTACGCCATGGCGCGCGGCTTTGCCCGCTACGCCCACCGGGGCTTTACCAAATGCGCTCTGACGATCGAGCCAGCCTTCACCGACGATGGTCAGCGCGGCATTGCTAAGATGGCGGTCGGCGTTTAGCAATTCCAGCACCAGGTCAATGCCCGGACGCAGCGTGCCGCCCGCATAGGCGATCAGCGCAGCTCCCATACCGCCCGCGGCCCCGGCTCCGGGCACTTCGCTGACGTCGTAGCCGAGCGTTTGCGTAAGCTGCCGGCTGTAGTGCGTCATACCCGCCTCCAGCTCGTTCAGCGCCGCCTCATCCGCCCCTTTCTGCGCGCCATAAACCCAGGTGGCGCCATCGGTTCCAAGCAGAGGGTTGGTGACGTCGCAGGAGGCCTGAATTTCGGCTTGCCGTAAACGTGGGTCCAGTTCGCTTAAATCGATGCGCTGGATATGCGCAAGATCCTGGCCCGCGGCGGGAACCGGCAGCAGCGTGCCGTCCTTACGCCAGAACCGTGCGCCAAGCGCCTGGGCAAAACCGATGCCGCCATCGTTGGTCGCGCTGCCGCCCAGCCCGATAATCAGACGCCGGCAACCGGCATCCAGCGCCGCTCTTACCTGTTCGCCCAGTCCAAAGCTGCTGGCCAGACGCACATCCCGCTGCGCTTTCGGCGTAAGCTCCAGCCCACAGCTTTGCGCCATCTCAATAATGGCCCGCTCGCCGGGCAGGATCAGAAACGCGGCCTGCATGGAGACACCGTAAGGCGAGGTACAGCGCTGCTGCTGCCACCTCGCGCCCTTCAGCTGCGGACTTTCCGCAAGGGTCGAGAGCAATCCCTCACCGCCGTCCGAGACGGGCATTTCGACCAGCTCCAGCGCCGCGTCAACCCGGCGCAATCCCTGTGCTACCGCTGCGCAAGCGGCCTGCGCGCTACAGCTGCCCTTAAACGAATCCAGCGCGATAACAATCTTCATGCGTTCTCCTGCGTTAATGCGCTTTGCGCGGCGTTTTATCGGTGGTCATGAGCTGCAACAACATCCCCAGCAGCGCACATCCCGCCATGGTAAAGAAGGCGTAGATATAACCCGCCGGATTTTCCCATCCCCCGCCAAACTGGATGAGCCAGCCCATAAGCAATGGCGAAATGCCGCCGCCGATAAACATCGCCGTGGTGATAATTCCGTTGGCGGTAGAGGTGGCGCGTTCTTCGGCGGAGTCCGAGGCCATTGCGTAATAGATAGGCCACACGGCGTTGGCCACCAGGCCAAAAAATAGCTGAATGGCGATAAGACGCGGCATATTGGTGGCGAAATAGAACAGCGCAATGCCGATACTCATCCATAGACCGCAGACGATCAGGGTACGTTTACGGCCAAAGCTATCGGACAGCCAGGGCCAGATTATCTGTCCCAGGGTACCGGTCAGCGTGAAGATAATACTTAGCCCGGCGGATGCCGCCAGCGACAGGCCGGAGACGTGATAAAGGTACGGCGGCAGCACAACGTTAATGCCCATATAGACAATTTGCGTCAGTAGGGTATTGCCCGCCGTCAGCGAAATATTGCGGTTGCGCAGGGTGCGTAAAAAGGTCTTCATCCCTTCGCCTTTGGCAACATGGCTGCTTTCCTGCGTCGCCGGGCGCGTCATCCCCTGGCTATCGATATGCTGATAAAGCGTGTTGATGCGATCGGCGGTGGAATATTTCGCCCAGAAGATCATTAGCGGTATGGCGACGATCAGCGCCAGCAGGAAGCAGTAGCGCCAGCTGCCTTCGCCAAATGCGGAAAGCACGAGGCTTGCCACCACGCCGCTCAGCAGCGCGCCAATCGGGTAGCCGGTATGATGTACCCCCAGCGCGAAGCCGCGCTTCTCTTTCGGCCACCACTCCGCGGTGTTGCTGACGCCGACGGGCTCGCCCCAGCCGGCCCCGAGGTTGACGCCAACGCGCAGCAGCACAAACGCCGTCAGTCCGTGGCTGATCGCTTTAATCCCGGAAATAAAAGAGAGGGCGGTATAGCCCAGCACCAGCGGTACCTGAAAGCGCGCTCGCTTCCAGCCTGAACCGTAGCGATCGCTCCAGATGGCGCCGGGGATATCCAGCACCGCCAGGGCAACCATAATCAGCGCGACGACGTTACCCCACTGTTCCGGCGAGAGCGAGAACTCCTTAGAGATGACCGGGCCAAGGCGCAGGATCATCTCCCGGTCGTAGGCGTTAAGCACCCAGATTAGCCAGCAAACCAGCAGCGAAACCCAGGAGAAACGATGTATCAGCCGCTTTTTTGCGCCTTGTTCGCCGGCAGGTGTGTGATTGATTGTTGTCATAGTCGTGTTTACTCCGCGGCGTCGCGACAGCATGGCGCGCGCCGCCAGGTATCAGGGTCAGAGTGGGTTCGCCGGGTATTATTGTTATCGCGGCGAGCCGGAGATTCGCTTAACCGGCAAAGCGCCGTTCCGCTACGCCGGTCACACCCAGGTCGTAAATGGCGAACAGGCTGCCGCGTAGCTGATTATCTTCCGGGAAGCGCGGTAGCGGCGGCTGCGCCATTGAGGTGACGTACAGCACGTCGAGGTTTTCGCCGCCGAACATCACGCTGGTGACTTTTTTCACCGGCATCTCAATGATGCGATCGACCTCGCCCTCCGGCGTGTAGCGCACCAGCTTGCCCGCGTAGACCAGCGCGTTCCACAGATAGCCTTCGCTGTCCACGGTGGCGCCATCCGCCGCGCCGCCTTCGCTGCGATCGACGTGGCAAAAGACTCGTTCGCCAGAGAGATCGCCGGTCGCGGTGTTGTAATCCCAGGCGCCGATCTCGCCTGTCCAGGTATCGGCAAAGTAGAACGTTTCGCCGGAGGGGCTCCAGCAGGGGGCGTTAGAGACAATGATATTTTTCTTCAACACGTGCAGTGACAGATCGGTATCCAGGCGATATAGCGCGCCGCTTGGCTCCTCTTCGCGCATATCCATCGACCCGAACAGAAAGCGTCCCTGACGATCGACTTTACCGTCGTTGAGCCGGTTAAAGGGCCGATCCGCTTCCGGTTGGTGCAGCAACGCCAGCTCGCCGCTGGCGAAGTCGAGCAGATGAACGCCATTCTGTAGCGCCACCACCGCGCCTTCGCCGTTCTGGCGCAGGGCGAAAGAGCCAATTTTCTGCCGCACGTCCCAGCTCTTAATCGCGCTGCCCTGCGCATTACAGGCGAACAGGCGCCCGTCGAGGCTATCTACCCACCAAAGACGCTGCTGCTCGACATCCCATACAGGACTCTCGCCGAGGCGAGTTTTTAAATCCAGTAACACTTCGATACGCATAAGGCGCTCCTGATTAAGCGTTTTCGCCGCGGGCCTGTTTTGCCGAGGCGGGGGTAGAGGATGACGAACTTTTAATCAATAGAGATGCCAGCGCGCCGACGATCAGTAGCGCGACGGCGAACCATAAGCCGGACGTCGCCGCGCCGGTGCGGTCCTCAAACGCGCCGAGGATAAACGGCCCGAGAAATCCGCCGCACAGTCCGAGGCAGTTAAGCAGGCCGAAACTGCCCGCCAGCATATGCCCGCTCATGATCGAGGGGAGCCAGTTAAAGATGATGGATTGCATGGCGAAGAACATGAAGGCGGCCAGCGAGAAGCCAAGCAGCGCCACGCCGTGGCCGGCAATTGCGCCAATCGCCATGCCGGTCGCCATGACCAGATACCCGGCCATCAGCATGCTGCGCGAACGCTGTTCCGTCCGGGCGAAACGTGGCAGCAGGATCCCGCCCGCGGCGGCGGCGATCCACGGGATGGCGGTCAGCAGACCGATCTGTAGCGGCGTCAGTTGGCCCCAGCTACCGATGATCCCTGGCAGGAAATAACTCAGGCCGTAAACCGAAAACTGATGGGTAAAGTAAATCAGCACCAGCAACAAAAATACGCGGGTGGTGAGCGCGGTTTTCAGGGAAAAACGGCTCGGCGTATGGCGCGTCTCCTCGGCTTCTTTCTCCAGCACCGCAGTGATTGCCTGCACGTCGTTGCTGTCCAGCCAGCGGGCGTCGGCGGGTTTATCCGGCAGCCTGCGCCAGACGACGAACGCCAGCGCTATCGCAGGCAGCCCTTCGATAAAGAACATCCACTGCCAGCCGTGCCAGCCGGACATTCCATCAAGGCTTAATAACAATCCGCCCAGCGGCGCGCCGATAATATTGGCCAGACAGACCCCCAGCAGGAACAGGCCGGTGGCTTTAGCGCGCTCTTCGCGGCCAAACCAGAGGGTCAGGTAGTAAATAATGCCCGGATACAGCCCCGCTTCGGCGGCGCCGAGCAAAAGGCGCATCACGTAAAAGGATGTAGGCCCGGTGACAAACGCCATGCCGCAGGAGATGATCCCCCAGGTGATCATGATGCGGGCGATCCAGCGCCGCGCGCCAATCCGGGTTAAAAACAGGTTGCTGGGGATCTCCAGCACTGCGTAGGTGAGAAAAAACAACCCGGCCCCGAGGCCGAATGCGGTTGCGGAAAGGCCGATATCCACCGACATGGTCGCTTTCGCCATGCCAATATTGGTACGATCAATAAAGCTGATGATGTACGCCACGATAAGCAGCGGCATCAAATGACGGTAGATCTTTTTATGGGTGCGCTGTAGCTGCGTCCCGTTTACCGCCTTTTCATTTATTGCGGACATGGTTATTATTTCCCCGTATTCGTGGTCAGAAGCCTTGCCGGGATCGCGTCGATCCCGTTCGTCAGCTCACAGGTTGTCGCCGGGTGCTGACCCGAACGACGCCCGGCCCGAAGCCCCACTTCGGGCCGTCTTTTCCTAAGCGCCTTCGCGCTCGAATAGCATAGAAATCCCCTGGCCGCCGCCGATGCACATGGTGACCAGACCGGTGCGCGCGCCGCTGCGCGCCATTTCATACATCAGTTTGACCGGCAGGATGGCACCGCTGGCGCCCACCGGGTGGCCGAGGGCGATCGCGCCGCCGTTGACGTTAACGCGGGCCGGATCGAGATGCAGATCGTTCATCACCGCCAGCGCCTGGGCGGCGAAGGCCTCATTGAGTTCAATTAAATCGATGGCGTGGACATCCATATTGAGACGGTCCATCAGACGCCGGGTAGCGGGAGAGGGGCCAAACCCCATAATATCCGCGCCGCAGCCGGCAACCGCCCAGCCGCGAATCCGCATGCGCGGGGTGAGGCCGCGTTTTTCCGCCTGCTGGCGGGTCATCATCACCAGCGCGGCCGCACCGTCGTTAATGCCGGAGGAGTTGGCCGCCGTCACCACGCCGTCGGCTTTAAATGCCGGGCGTAGCGCGGCAAGCTTTTCACGCGGGGTGTCGCGCGGGTGTTCATCGGTCGCAAACAGGCGGGTCGATTTTTTGCCGTCCGGCACCTCAAGGGCCAGAATCTGCTCGCGGAAGCGATCCTCAGCGATCGCCTTCAGCGCTTTCTGCTGGCTTGCCCAGGCGAAATCGTCCATCGCTTCGCGAGAGATACCGAAGCGTTGCGCGACATTTTCCGCCGTGATGCCGTTGTGATAAGGCCCTTCCGGCCAGGTAAGAATGGAGATCAGCCCATCTTCCAGCTCGCCGTGGCCCATGCGATAGCCATCGCGCGCTTTACGCAGGTAGTAGGGGAGCTGGGTCATATTTTCCGTTCCGCAGGCGACGACCACCTCGGCCTGGCCGCTTTGCAGCTGCATCATGCCGTCCGCGAGGGCCTGGAGCCCGGATCCGCACTGGCGGTTAACCGAATAGGCAGTGTTCTCCTGCGGGATCCCCGCCCGTAGCTGGCAGATGCGGGCGATAAAGCCGCTTTCGGCGATTTGCCCGACGTTGCCGACGATCGTTTCGTCGATATCCTGCGGCGCAAGCCCGGCGCGGTTGACCGCTTCGCGAATAACCGCTGCCCCGAGGTCATGCTGGTGGGTATGCTTAAGACTGCCGTTAAAGGTGCCAATAGCGGTACGAACGCCGCTGACAACCACAATATCATTAGCCTGTGTCATCGTTTTTCTCCTTACAGCACCATGCCGCCGCCGACGTTAATCACTTCACCGTTGATATAGCGTGCGCCGTCGGATGCCAGAAACGCCACGCACTCGCCAACGTCTTTCGCCTCCCCGGCGTAGCCCGCGGGTATCTTATTGATCATGATTTGCCAGACGTTTTCCGGGACGCCGCGCGTCATATCGGTATCGATAAAGCCCGGGCAGATGGCGTTAACCGTGACGCCTTTCTTCGCCAGTTCGCGGCAGGCGGTTTTGGTCATCCCCACCACGCCGGCTTTTGACGCCGAATAGTTGGTTTGCCCGACGTTGCCAAGCCAGCTGGCGGAAGCGATATTGATAATGCGGCCCGCGCCGCGCTCGCGCATGCGGATGGCGGCCTGCTGCATACAGAGAAAAGTGCCCTTCAGATTGACATCGATCACCGTGTCCCAATCCGCTTCGGAGAGTTTGTGCAGCATGGCGTCTCGGTTAATTCCGGCGTTATTCACCACAATATCCACCGGGCCAAACGCCTCTTCGGCCTGGGAAAACAGCGCTTCGACCTGCGGTTTTTCACCGATATTGCAGCTGATAAACAGTGCCTGCGCGCCCGATTCGCGCAGGGAGGCGGCGGCGGCTTCGCCGTGCGCGTCGCGATCGGCGATGATCACGCGCGCGCCTTCCCGCGCAAGCACCTGGGCAATGCCAAAGCCGATACCGCGAGCGGCGCCGGTGACAATGGCGGTTTTACTGGCAAGTTTCATAGCTAATTTCCTTATGAGTCAGAGGATGAATTCCGGGACAGATGTTCCGCGAGGCCGCAGGGCTGCGGGGTGAACAAGCGGCTGTCCATAACCTGAAGGTCCGTGGCGATCGTCGGACGAAAATCCATATGCGCCAGGATGTCGCGCTCAAGATCGATACCGGGGGCGATTTCCGTCAGCACCGGCCCCTCCGGGCGCAGTTCGAAAACCGCCCGTTCGGTGACGTAATGCATGGTTTGTCCTTTGGCGCGGGCCAGCTCGCCGTTGTAAGAAATCTGATTAACCCCGGCGACGAATTTGCGTACCTCGCCTTCGCGACGGATATGCAGCGCCCCTTGTTCACAGGCGATCTCCAGCCCTTTGGCGGTAAAAGAGGAGCAGAACACGACGTGGCGGGCATTCTGGGTGATATCGATAAAACCACCCGCGCCGGGGCAGGAGGTGCCGAGCCGCGTGGCGTTGACGTGGCCGTGCGGGTCCATCTCGCCGGCGCCCATAAAGGTGATATCGACCCCGGCGCCGTTGTAATAGAGCATTTGATCCTGGTGGCTTATCATCGCGCTCAGATTACGGCCGATGCCGAAATCAACGCCGCCCGCCTGCTGCCCACCGTAGATCCCTGACTCCACGGTGATGGTGACCTGCTCGCCGAGCCGTTCTTCGTGAATGATGGCGCCAATAACGTCGTTGGGAATGCCGGTGCCGAGATTGATGACGCAGTCGGGCGTCAGATAGCGGCAGGCAATCCGCCCGATGAGCTTGCGCAGGTCGAGCGGCAGCGGCGCGTTCTGCGCGGCGGGAAGCTGGATATCGCCGCACAGCGCCGGATCGAAGTCCCAGCTGGAGGTCTGGCGGTGATCCGTCTGCGGCTCTTCGCACACCACAATGGCGTCGATCAGGTTGCCGGGAACGGTGATGCTTTTCGGATGCAGCGAGCCTTTCGCCACGCGATATTTCACCTGCGCCAGCACCTTCGCCCCATAGCGTCTGGCGGCGAGAACCGCGTGCAGAACTTCCAGCTTCATCACCTCTTCATCGGTCGTGAGGTTGCCGTCTTCATCAGCATGGGTGCCGCGCACAATGACCACGTCCAGAGGAATGGCCGGGTAGAACAGATACTCGTCGCCGCGAAACGTCACGTGCTCGATCAGATCGGGCCGTTCGCGGGTGCGGGCGTTCATCCGCCCGCCTTCCATGCGCGGATCGACAAAGGTACCGAGCCCGACGGGGGAAAGGCGCCCCGTAAGTCCGGCAGCCATCGCGCTATAGAGATGAACGATCTGCCCCTGCGGCAGACACCAGGCTTCCACTTCGTTGTTGTTGATCATCGCCATCCAGCGCGGCGCCAGGCCCCAGTGCGAACCGATGAGGCGCGTCACCATACCCGGATGGGCGAAGTGCTGGATACCGCGCTGGCGATCGCTTTGCCCTGCGGCATGCAGCAGCGTCAAATCGCGCGGCTCGCCTCCGCTCAGAAAACGCGCTTCGATGGCGCCTAAAATGGATTCCGCCGCGCCGATAAGCGTCATCCCGACGGTACAGACGGTGTCTCCGCTGGCGACCCGCTGCGCCGCTTGATGGGCGCTGATAAATTTGTTGCTCACTTTTTATCCTCCGTTGATAGCGTGATGATGGATTCCGCGAGGCGCGTTTTAAGCTGCTGTTTGCTCACTTTTCCGTTATGGGTACGCGGTAAAACGCGGGTGAAAATAATGCGCGCCGGCAGCTTAAAGCGGGCGATTTTGACCTTCAGCCAGCCGAGGATCTCTTCGCTGGTCAGGTGGTGCTGACCGTCCGGCACGATAAACGCCACCGGCTCTTCGCCATAGACCGGGCTGGGGGTCGGGATCACGGCAACTTCCCGCACGCCCCGATAGGTAGAGAGGATGTTCTCCAGATCCAGCGAGTAGATCTTCTCTCCGCCGCGATTGATCATGTCTTTGCTACGGTCTTTGATGTACAGCCAGCCTTCGTCGTCGAGATAGCCAAGATCGCCGGTACAAAACCAGCCCTGCGCATCGCAGCTCGGGCGTCGTTCGCTGTGCTGCCAGTATTCGCGGATCACCACATCGCCTTTTAGCCAGATATGCCCGATTTGCCCGGCGGGGAGGGGCTGCTGGCGATCGTTGCGGATCGTAATGGCGAGACCGGGGATCGCCTGGCCCGAACTGCCGCATTTAGCGCTGCCCCAGACGTCGCCCGGAAAAATCGTCGCGGGTGAGGTCGTTTCGGTGAGACCGTAGATCGGCTGAATCGCCGTATGCGGGAACAGGGTTTTTAGCTCCGCGATCAGTCCGTCGCTCAGGTGGCCCGCGCCGCAGGCAATCGTGCGCAGCGCGGGGAAATCGCCTGGATGGCTGGCGCTCTGCTCGCGCGCAGCCTGGCAAAGCAGGATAAAAATGGTTGGCGAGCCGTGCAGAAAGGTAATGTTCTGCTCGCGCAGTGTGTTGATTACCTGCGGGGCGTTGAACCGGTGCTGTAGCCAGATGCTCGCGCCAAGGCTAATAAACAGCGCCAGCAGCGCCGACAGGCCGGTGATGTGATAGATAGGCACCGCCAGAATGGTGCTATCCGCGGCGGTAAGATGCAGTTTTTGCGTGTAAGCGTCAATCGCGCAGAGCAGGTTGTGGTGCGTGATAATCGCCCCTTTAGGCTCGCCGGTGGTACCGGAGGTAAACATCATCACCGCCGTATCATCGCGGTTAACCGGGGTCGGCAGACGGGTTAGCGGATCGGGAAGAGAGAGCGCCTGCCATTCGCTGAGCGAAATGCAGCGGGCGTCGGGAGTGTGTTTCAGCCAGTCCTGCACGGTCGCATCGAACAGCACGGCCCGGGGGGCGATATGACCCACCAGCTCCTCGCTTTCGGCCTGCTTAAGCTTAGTGCTGAAAGGGACCACTTCGATGCCCAGACCCAGCGCGGCAAATAGGACTTCGCAAAAAGCGGGATGATTCCCCCAGGCCAGCAGGATTCGATCGCCTTTGCGCAGCGACCAGACCTGGTCAAGCTGCGCCATCGCTCGCTGTACCCGCAGGTGAAAATCGCGGTACAGATAGCGCCGATCCTCAAACGCCAGCGCCAGCGCATCCGGGCTGCGGGTGGCGCTGCGGCTCAGGGCCTGGTAAAGATTCTGGAAGTCGGCGGAGGTGCTGCTCATTTGTCTCTCCTGATATCGCGTATTGACTGGATGTAGTCTGGGGAAATTCAGGAGAGGAAATTGCCGAATGGCTCACAATAGAAAATCAACAAAACAGAAGCAATTTTGTAACATTGCACAATAGGCAGGAGAGGCTGGGTAGGGGAGAGAAATCCTCGAATTACCTCGGTTTTTGTAAAGCCAGAGGAAGCCCGCTTTTAGACCCGTATTAACCGGGCCTAAAAGGGAGAAGGGAATCAGGCCGGCCGCTTAGCGCTTAAAGGCATCAAACTCGAGCCGTTCGCCGTCGGGGCCGCGAATAAGCAGGAAGCGCACATTTTCTTCCTCAATCGGCCCTTCATCGAGCGGATAACCGAGCGCCGCCAGCCGCCGCTGCACCGCATTCAGGTCGCTAACTTCCAGCGCCAGATGATCGATACCGCAGCGAGGAGCGTCAAAAGGCGTTCCTGTGGGCAGCTGGTACAGCTCAAGAACGGCGCCCCCCATTTCAAGGAAAGCGACTTCAATGGCGCCCTGCGGCGAAGGTTTGCTAAACCGCTGCTGGCGCTGAAAGCCCAGCGGTTCATAGAAGGCCAGCGAACGCGTTAAGTCGCTGACCTGATAGCCGATATGAGCAATTTTATTAACCAGTTCACGCATTTTATATCCCCTTACGCACGCACCAGAAACCGTAGAAAGCGACATATACAAAGCACAGGAGCGGGGCGATAAAGGCGATTTGCATATTGCCGCCGTTCATATCCGAGATAATGCCCATCACCAGCGGAATAACGGCCCCGCCGATAATCGACATCACCACGATCGAGCCCGCGGTCTGGGTATCTTTCCCCATGCCTTTAATGACCAGGCCAAAGTTAGTCGGCCAGCATGGCGCCATACAGAAGCTGACCAGAATGAGTGCATAGACCGCCAGCATTGAACTGCTGAACACGGCGACCAATAAAAGGACAGTGGCGGCCAGGGCAAAGGTGCCGAGCAGCAGCGCCGGATTCAGGCGGTTCATCAACCAGGTGGCCACGGTTTTACCCACGGCGTAAATCACCAGAGAAGCCAGCAGCCAGTAAGTCGCGGAGTGCTCGCTGGTGCCCTGCTGCACGAGCTGCACAAAGCGAATCGTGAAGCTCCATACGCCAACCTGGGCGCCGACGTACAAAAACTGCGACAGGATCCCGAGGCGAAAGCGCGGGATAGCAAACAGGCGTTTCAGCGTAGGTCCCATGCTTTCTGTCGGGATCTGCTGCTGTTGAGACGGCGTGCCCTTGCACGACGGGAATTTAATAAACACGAACACCAGCGCCAGTACTACCAGCACGGAGCCGATAATCAGATAGGGCCCGACCACCTGGCCGACCATCTGATGGCGCGCGGCGTCCGCGGCGGCGGCGGGCATCGCCAGCAGCTGTTCATGGCTCGGATCGTTTTCGCCAAAGACCATCACCTGGCCAATCAGCACGCCGGAAATCACGCCCAGCGAGTTGAAGATCTGCGAAAAGTTAATGCGTTGGGTGGACGATTGAATCGGGCCCAGCAGGCTTGAGTAGGTATTTGCCGACGTTTCCAGAAAAGAGAGTCCGCAGGCGATCACCCCCAGGCAGGCGAGGAACGCGCCGTAGGTCATGATCTGCGCGGCCGGAACGAACAGGAAACAGCCGAGGGCGTACAGGCACAGCCCAATAATAATCGCCGCTTTATAGGAATAGCGCTTAATCAGCGCCGCCGCAGGCAGGGCGACAAAAAAATAGCCGAGGAAAAAAATCGACTGCACCAGCGCCGTCTGGGTATCCGTTAAATCGAAGCCCTTTTTAAACTGGGCGATCAAAATATCATTCAGGTTACCCGCCATGCCCCATAGAGCAAACAGGCAACAGACCAGTAAAAATTGCAGCCAGGGGGTGTGCGGTAAATACGCGCTGGTGTCCAGTTTTTCATGGTGGACCGCCGCTTTATCGACCTTATCCGTTATTAGCGTACTCATTGAGCTATCCTCTTAATGGTTTTTATACAGTAGGGTTTATGCCATTTGATAATCAGAGGCGGCACGCAAAAGCCGTTCTCGTGCCTCCTGGTAATCCGGTAAAGATGATGCGCCCTGCTTTTCGACGCTGACGGCGGCATAGGCCGCCGCGAATCGGGCCGCGGTATGCAGCGGCTCGCCGCAGGCCAGACGCGCCGCCAGCGCGCCGTTAAAGGCATCGCCCGCGCCGGTGGTATCGCGGGGATGAGAAGGAAAGCACGGGATAGGGGATTTCACGCCCTGCTCGCTCAACAGGGCGCCCTTTGCGCCAAGGGTGATAATGACATTGCGCGCGCCCTGAGCATGGAGCATATCGGCGGCCTCGGCCGCGGCCGCCAGACTGTCAACCCGGCGCCCGGTCATTAGCCCGGCCTCCGTCGCGTTCGGCGTGAGCAGATCCACTTTGCTTAGAAAGGCGCGCTCAACGGGCTGCCAGGGGGCGGGATTGAGCACCACGAAGGCCCCGGCTGCTTTCGCGGCGTCAACGACCTGTTCAATGGCGGAAAGATTGTTTTCCAGCTGAACCAGAACCACATCCGCGCAGCCGATAGCGGGGACGCAGCTGGCGATTTCATCATCGCTAACCGTCATATTCGCACCGGGGTCGACGGCGATCATGTTTTCGGCATCGTTGCCGGCCACATAAATCAGCGCATTGCCGGTGGGGACATCTTCGGCGACCAGCAGCGTTACGGCGTTAAACCCCACGCCTTTTAGATGGCGGCGGGCAAAATGGCCGAACGTATCATTACCAATCTTGCCGATATAGTGGACATTCGCTCCCGCTTTTAGCGCGGCGGTGGCCTGGTTCGCCCCTTTTCCGCCGGCGCTGGTCATGCTCCCGCAGGCCACTAACGACTCGCCCGGGACGGGAAAGCGTTCCACTCTGGCCACCATGTCGAAATTGAATGAACCAAAAACGCAGACTTTTCCTGACATCATTCGCTCCTTTATACGCACTCGGGGGAGTGCAGCGCGGCGGACAGTTCCCGGGACATTTTTTCCCAGGCCTGCTCGAGCGGCATATCCGGGCGGAATAAGCCGCTGCTGCCCATCACTAATACCTGCGCCCCGGCGCCCAGCAGCTCACGGTAGGTGGTGCGGTTGCATGAGCCGTCGACTTCCAGCAAGAAGTGGAGGTCGCGGGTCTCTTTTAGCTGATGAAGCTGCGCGATTTTGGCGGTCATTTCGGGAATAAACGGCTGACCGGCATAGCCCGGATCGACGGTCATCACCGTGACCTTATCGAGCAGATGCAGATAGTGCTGCATGCTCTCAACCGGCGTGGCGGGATTGAGCACCATGCCCACCGCTTTACCCGCCTGGCGGATGGAATTGATGATGCGAAAGGCTTCCCGGCAAATGGTTTCCGGATGCAGTGAAATGGCGTCTGCTCCGGCTTCTATCAGCGCCGGGATAAATGCCGCAGGTTCCTCAACCATCAAATGGACGTCGATCGGCAGCGACGTGTAAGGACGAATCTGCGCGACAAAGCTGGCTGATAGCGCCAGATTTTTAACGTAGTGCCCGTCCATCACGTCGACGTGCAGCCTGTCGGCTTTGCTATTTAAAAAGCGCAGCTGTTCGGTCACTTGCATCATGTCCATGCACATGAGCGAAGGAGAAAGGTAATAACGCATAAGGCCTCTTTTTATTCCGGTAGTGGCTGATTTCAGGCAAAGTCTGGCCCTGCCGCGTGAAGCAGCGTTTCGACAATGCGCGTATTGGCCGTCACGTCATGACGGCGCACTCAGGCGATTTGTAAGCCGACGTTGTGCCAGGTCATCTCTTTTTCCAGCAGCGGATCGGTAAACTTTTCGGTAATTAAACAGTCCAGTTCGCCTAACCCGCCGATCCGCGCGACGCCCGTTCGCCCCAGCTTGCTGCCGTCGACTAATGCCACCGTCTGACGGGCGGCCAGCATCATCTGTTTCAACAGGGCGGCGTGGGCTTCCGTACCCGCATATAAGCCGCTATCGCGCTCCAGTCCCTGGCAGGAGAAAAAGAGCGTATCGACGGCGTACTCCCGCAGCGTTCGTGAGGCGGTTTCACCGAAGAACGACTCCTCGGTCGGGGAAAAATCGCCCCCCAGTCCCACGAGATGCAACGAGCGTCTGCTCATCAGCGTTTGCAAGATGCGGATGGAGGGCGTAATCACCGTTAGCGCCATCTCCGGCATCTGCCGGGCCAAAAACCAGCTGGTGCTGCTGCCGTCCAGGACGATGGTCTGTCCCGGCTGCAGAAACTGCAGCGCTTTGCGGGCAACGCGCATTTTTCCTTCGCTGTGCAGTAGCGTTCTCTGCTGAAAGCTTCCCTGGCTATCTTCGACCGGCAGAGCGGGCGACGCCGCCCGGATTGCCGGCAGCGGGTTCTCCGCCGCCAGCGCTCCTCCATGGCTCCGATTTAAGATCCCTTTCCGTTCCAGCGCGCTCAGATCGCGGCGAATCGTTTCCCTGGAAACCTGGGTCGCTTGCGCGATCTCATTGACCCGCATTACGCCGTGTTGGCCCAGCAGTTCGACAATCAAACGGTGACGTTCCAGCGGCAACATAGCTCTCTCCTGAAGTACATAATCAGATTACCTTTCCCTTGCGCGGGGCGTTGAGAGCGCGGGAATATCCTCTGAAGGCGATCTTTTCGTCGCCGGAGAGTGTGACAGGAAACGCATTTCAACCTCCCTCCCGGCACCCGTTTCCGCTACCTCGCTCGTTATCCGGTCATAAACAAAAACAAACAAAAATAAATGCAATATTGCGGTTGTGCCCGTTTATGCCCATTTACGCCCGTTCAGCAAGAGCTTCGCTCATTTTCCGTCTGCTAATTAAAAACAAATGAAAATAAAAAAATGCTAATTTGATCACGTTATTTTCATTTAATGCGTTTTTAAATGGATTTAAGCCGATTAACAGCATTAAATGAAAGCAACTAAAAACAAAGAGCAGGATGAAACCATGAATGAAACAACCCGTCGTTTTGCGCGTTTAGTCGACCTGAGCGCAGTCCAGGCCACCAGTACCGAAGCGGACGTTCGCGCCTGCGCCGAGCTGGCTACCCGATACAACATTATTTCCGTCCATGTGCTGCCCTGCTGGACGCGTTTTCTCAGTACGTTGCTGCCGCAGCAGGGAACGGGAGAGGTGATGATTGGCGGGCCGGTCGGCTTTCCCGGCGGCGGGCATGCTACTGATACCAAGGTTCAGGAAGTGCGGCAGCTGATTGCCGATGGCGCCCGCGAAGTCGATATGGTGGTGAACATCGGCAAAGTGTTATCCGGCGATTATGACTATGTGCGCGAGGATTTACGCCGCGTGGTGGACGCCGCCGCGCCGGTACCGGCGAAGGTGATCCTCGAAACGCACTATCTCAATGAGGAGCAGATTCGCCGCGTGTGCGATATCGCCGTAGAGGTGGGGATGAAGTGGGTCAAAACCTCCACCGGCTGGGCGCCGACCGGCGCGACGGTGGAAAAAGTCAGCATCATTGCCGACCAGCTTAAAGGCCGAATCGATATCAAAGGCGCAGGAGGCATTCGCGATCTGGAAACGGTGCGCGCGCTTTACCAGCTTGGCGTCCGCCGCTTTGGCATGAGCCACGGTGCGGTCAGCAAAGTGCTGACTGAACTGGAGCAGCACCCGGAGCGCTTTCCCGAGCTGAACGCCGATTAAACTGAGAGACCGCGGGCCTGATGGCCCGCCATAAAACGTCACCGGAGTCAGTGATGAAAGATAAAATACTCACGATTGATGTTGGCACTGGTAGTACCCGCGCCGCTATTTTGTGCGTTGATGGCACGATGGTCGGCTTTGCGCAGAGGGAGTATGAGCAGACCACGCCGCGTGCGGGCTGGTCAGAACAGGCTCCTTCTCTATGGTGGCGGGCCGCCTGTGAATGCATACGCGAGGTACTCTACCGCTATCCAGAAATGGTTACGCAGATTGCGGTCATTGGCGCCTGCGGACAGATGCACGGCACCGTCCTGCTGGACGACTGCGGCGAGCTGGTGGAGGACCGGGCGCTGCTGTGGAATGACAAGCGCAGCCAGCCGCAGGTGGATGCCTTTACCGCACGCGAAGGGCGGGAAAAGTGGCTGGCGCATTTAAATAATCCGCCCGCGGCGGCCTGGCCGGCTTTTAAATTAGCCTGGTGGCGTGAACATCATCCGGAGCGTTGGCCAAAGCTCGCCAAAGTGTTAATGCCGAAGGACTATATTAATTTCATGCTCACCGGCGCCCTGGCAACCGACTATAGCGAGGCGTCCTGCTATTTCCTGATGGACAGCGAAACCCGCAACTGGTCTTCGCAAGCCTGCGAAACGTTTGGCCTGCGGGTCGATCAGCTACCTGAGCTTAAACTTTCCAGCGACATCATCGGCCAGGTGACGCCGCGCGCATCCGATACGACGGGGCTACCTGTCGGTATCCCGGTGGTGGCAGGCACGTCCGATATGGCGGCCTCTCTGCTCGGTTCTGGCGTGTATGAGCCGGGGATGGCGTCCGACTCCACCGGCACGTCGACGCTAATAACGGTGGTATCGCAGCGGCCGTTACGTCATCCGCTGGTCAATAATCTTCATCTGGCTAACGCGGCCTGGGGTGGATTTACGATTCTGGATGCCGGAGGCGATGCCGTCCGCTGGGCGCGGCTGGCGCTGGCCGATAACCAGATAACGCACCCGCAGCTTTTGCAGGAAGCAGCCGCGGTGCCTGCCGGTGCGGAAGGGCTGCTCTTTCTTCCCTATCTGACGGGAGAGCGCCTGGCCGAGCACACGAACTCGCGGGCGCAGTTTTTCGGCCTGCAGCGCAAGCATCGCCGCGGCCATTTATTTCGCGCGGTTCTGGAAGGGGTGGCCTTTGCGTCCTGGCGCAACCTTCGCCAGCTGCAAGCGTGCGGGCAATATCCGCAGCAAATGATCGCTTCCGGCGGCGGCGCGCGCAGCCCGCTGTGGCTTGAAATCAAAGCGGCGGCGTACAATCTTCCGATATTATCCACGCGCAATCAGGAGAATGGCGTCACCGGATGCGGTATTATCGCCGGGGTTGGCGCAGGGCTTTACGCCGATTTTGCCAGCGGCGTGCGGCAGACGGTGCAGTTCGACAAGCTGATTTCGCCGGATCCCCGTCTGCGGGAATATTACCAGGCCTGCAGCGAGCTTTTTGATACGCTCTACCGGCAATCCGCCGCCTTATACGACAGGCTGGATGCGCTGAGTGCGGGACCAGACTGAAGGTATGCTATCGCGCGGAGAGCGCCGTAAATATAGAGAGAGGCAGAATGTTTGCAGAAGAAAGACAGGAGAAGTTGCTCAGTATTCTCAGGGAAAAACGCAAAGTGGCTGTTTCTGAGATGTGTGACGTCTTTAATGTATCTGGCGCCACCATTCGTGCCGATCTCCGACAGCTGGAAGAGGAGGGGCTGCTGACCCGTACCCACGGCGGCGCCGTTCTTCGCACGCGGGCAAGCTTTGAACAGGCCTCTGACGCGCGCGAAATCGTCAACCTCAGCGCGAAAGAGCGCATCGGCCAGCGCGCGGCGGCGCTGGTTGAGGATGGCGACATTATCGTGCTGGATACCGGTACCACGACCCTGCATATCGCGCGCAATATTCGCGACAGACAAAACGTCACGGTGGTGACCAACGATTACCAAATCGCCCGCGAGCTGGAAGCCAGCCCCTCTATTCAAACCATTCTGCTGGGTGGGATCGTGAAGAAGGGGTACCACTGCGTGGTGGCTATCAACGGGCGCTCCATTCTCGATACGCTGAACGTCGATAAAGCGTTTATGGGCGCCAATTCGCTGTCGCTGAAACACGGCGCCTGCGTGGCCGATATCATGCTGGCAGAAACGAAACGCGGCATGGTTGAACACGCCAGCCAGGTGATTATCGTCTGCGACTACAGCAAGCTGAATAACACCTCCCTTGCCCAATTTACCGCCGCGGATCGGATTGATACCGTGGTGGTCGATCGTCTGCCCGATGACGTTCAGGCGTATCGCAACGCCGGCATTCAGGTGATCTCCCTGGATGAAGAGGCGCACCCCTAGCGTTCTGTTCCGGCAGCGGCGCCACCGGACCCGGAGTGCCACGGTAAAGGGCTCGGTAATGCGCTGCGTAAAGGATACCCGCTGTTGGCTAAGATAAACCCGGCGCTGAGAAAGTGATGGTTTCTCCAGAATATAGCGAAATGAAACCACGCTGGATGAAATCGTCGTTGATAGTGGCGTACAGGAAAGATACCCCCGGAGGGTATAGCGCCTCAAACGTACCTGTATGCCATCGGGAGCATCGGCCTATCCGTCAACGAACAAACGGGTCACTGGTTTTCCCGCTTTTTAAAAGTTTTCAATACATTATGCGCATAGCTAATATAATCCTTAGCAAGTAGACATTTAAAATGTTACGTGAAACTTCTGAAAAACATGTCTAATGAAATAAAAAGTGGATTTTATTTCAATCTTTATGTCAGAATCGCGTTATGACAGTAAAAACCATATTTTATATATTGTCATTATGCAAGCCATAATGAGCGGTTATTACCGAACGCTACAGAAATAATATTCTGAGGCGTTGTCTGATTATCCGCATGGAGAATTATCGTGATGCTATCCTATTTTAAAAACTTCGCTGGTGATTATGTAGGATAGACATCATATGGCAGGAAGAATAAATGAGTTCGATGACAAATAGCCTGGAAAGATTAAGGGAAGAAAAGGAGAAAATAAAACGACAGCGGCATGAGTTTAAAATAAAATTCGTGTGCTTGTATGTCTCAATATTGTCACATCTAAAAGCTAACCCTGATAATAAAGTTACCAAGGGATCTTTTGGTGATACCAAAAAAATAACCGTGGCAAACGATGGATTCTTTTTTGATATTAGTTTCAAATATGACTATGCAAGAAATAAAGTGCGGATCGTTGTATCTGAAGAAAGTCTATCGCTGAAAGTCAGGCTCACCCTGAGGCTGGTGACATCAAAAGCGAAATGGCGCATTGTAAAAATATCCCATAAAAAGTTTAAGTATCTTTTTAGAGTCATGAAGCCACAAATGATTGAGGGGCTTATCGTCTTTTTGATCCGCTATCTGTAGATATTTCCTCTCCGTCAGCGGGCCATCTAGTCGGGATGCTCGCTACGAGCGTTCCTCCGGCTGCCGGTTGGAATATTCCCTGCCGCGAGTCCCGTCTTGTTTGAGTCGATGAGAATGCCATTAAACGGCGTTACTCAATAAAGCCCACCATTAATGCTGTTTTTTCCTGCTTTTCCCCCTTTTACCGCCCGGGTTTCCTGGTGGGATGAGGTTGCTATGGTAATTTATTAACTTATTGTAATTAAATAGAAAAGTATCATTTTTGTCATGAATGCCTCTGTCAATCACATTTCCCCTCTCACCAACTTTAAATCTGTAAAAGTAGACGTTTGTCGACTTTTCATCTAAAAAGTTGGGGGAAGGGACTAGACAGGACCATTATTAGGTTATCAAATGGTTAAATTACGTCACATTAAATGTGAATGATTGGTCTTATGTATAAAAGGCCAACACGCTTTCCGCTGCGTTAAAGCGCTGCGGACATCTTTGGGAGAAGTTATGCATTCCTCTGTTAATAAAAATGAAACTCGGACCTTTTTTGGTCATCCTTATCCCCTCGGTTCACTGTTTTTCACCGAAATGTGGGAACGGTTCTCGTTTTACGGTATTCGTCCGTTACTGATCCTGTTTATGGCGGCCACCGTCTATGACGGTGGGATGGGGCTGGCGCGCGAGAACGCGTCGGCCATTGTCGGGATCTTTGCCGGGACCATGTATCTTGCCGCGCTGCCGGGCGGCTGGCTGGCTGATAACTGGCTCGGGCAACAAAAGGCGGTCTGGTACGGTTCGATACTGATCGCTCTGGGCCATCTCTCCATCGCCCTGTCGGCGGTGATGGGCGATAGCCTGTTCTTTATTGGCCTGATGTTTATCGTGCTCGGTTCCGGCCTGTTTAAAACCTGTATTTCGGTGATGGTCGGTACCCTCTACAAAAAAGGCGATGCGCGCCGCGATGGCGGCTTCTCGCTGTTTTATATGGGCATCAACATGGGGTCGTTTATCGCCCCGCTGATCTCCGGCTGGCTGATTAAATCCCACGGCTGGCACTGGGGCTTCGGCATCGGCGGCATCGGGATGCTGGTCGCGCTGATTATCTTCCGCGTTTTTGCCGTCCCGGCGATGAAACGCTACGACAGTGAAGTCGGCCTCGATTCCACCTGGAACAGCCCGGTAGTGAAACGAAATGGCGTCGGCGCATGGTTGCTGGCGCTAACGGTGGGCGTGGCGGTTATCATCGCCTTGATTGCCCAGGGCGTTATCGTGATTAACCCGGTGGCGGTCGCCAGCGTACTGGTCTACGTGATTGCGGCGTCGGTGGTACTCTATTTTATCTACCTGTTCGTCTTCGCCGGATTGAGCCGCAAAGAGCGCGCCCGCCTGCTGGTATGCTTTATCCTGCTGATCTCTGCCGCCTTTTTCTGGTCGGCGTTTGAGCAGAAACCGACCTCGTTTAACCTGTTCGCTAACGACTATACCAACCGTATGCTCGGCTCCTTCGAGATCCCGGCGGTGTGGTTCCAGTCGATTAACGCCCTGTTTATTATTCTGCTGGCGCCGGTATTTAGCTGGGCGTGGCCTGCGCTGGCGCGTAAAAACGTGCGTCCGAGCAGCATCACCAAGTTTGTTATCGGTATTTTATGCGCGGCGGCGGGCTTTGGCCTGATGATGCTGGCGGCGCAAAACGTCCTGAGCAACAACGGCGCGGGCGTCTCGCCGATGTGGCTGGTGGGCAGTATTCTGATGCTGACGCTGGGCGAGCTGTGCCTCAGCCCGATTGGCCTCGCGACCATGACGCTGCTGGCGCCGGAAAGAATGCGCGGCCAGATGATGGGGCTGTGGTTCTGCGCCAGCGCCCTGGGGAACCTGGCGGCGGGTCTGATTGGCGGTCACGTGAAGGCCGATCAGCTGGATATGCTGCCCGACCTGTTCGCACGCTGCTCTATTGCGCTGCTGATCTGCGCCGCGGTGCTGTGCCTGCTGATTGTTCCGGTTCGCCGGATGCTGGAAAACACCCGTAGCGACAAGCCGCAGGAGCCCGCGGCTAACGCGTAACCCCGCAAAAACCCGGCGCGTTCTGCGCCGGGTTTATCCCTTAACGGTAAACAATACCGCCATCGATCAGAATCGACTGACCGGTAACATAATCGGAATCCGGGCCTGCCAGATAAGAGACCAGGCTTGCCACATCGTCCGGCGTTTCGGCGCGGCCAAGGGCGATGCCTTCAACGTATTTTTTATAAGTTTCGCCCACCGGCGCACCGGTAATTTCCGCAAAGCGCTTATCGATTTCGGTCCACATCCCGGTTCCCACAATCCCCGGACAGTAGGCATTAACCGTAATGCCGCGGCTGGCATATTCCTTCGCCGCCGCCTGCGTCAGGGCGCGTACGGCAAATTTGGTGGCGGAATAAACGCCCAGCAGCGCGAAACCATCATGACCGGCGATAGAGCAGGCGTTGATGATTTTCCCTTTCTGCTGACGATCGATGAATTTTTTCGCCGCCGCCTGAATACCCCACAGGGTACCCTGAACGTTGATGCGCATGATGCGGTCCACTTCTTCAGGCGTCACATCGGCCAGCGCCTGAACCTGGGCGATCCCGGCGTTGTTCACGATAATATCAAAGCCGCCCAGCTGTTTTTCCGCTTCATCAATGGCGGCGTACACCTGCGCGCGATCGGCGATGTTAGCGACGAAGGTGGCTGCTTTGCGTCCCAGCGCTTCCACTTCGGCGGCGACGGCGGCAATCCCTTCAGGGTTCACGTCGACCAGCATCACCGACGCGCCGTCTTTGGCCAGACGCAACGCAATACCGCGGCCAATGCCCTGACCGGCGCCGGTTACCAGCGCAACTTTATTTTCGATAGCCATGTCTGTACTCACCTTGTACTGATTAATAAACAGGGAGGCCCGCGGCCGATGTCGTCGTAGCCGCTGCGGCGAATGGCACTACTCTATCGGGCGCGATAAGCGTGGCCTACCCCCCTGATGGGGGGGATAATGAGCGTACGGACTGGATTAAGGAGTAATCGTGGTATGGCCTTTTTATCCTCGGCGGATGATGCGCTGGCAGCGCTTGTTCATCAGGAACCTTTACGCTTCACGGGGACGCTGCCGCTTATCTCCACGCGCTTTACGCCGCCCCGTACGCCGGAAAGTCTGCTGTCGCGGGAGCGCCTGCTACAGCGCCTCGACGCCGCCGTCTCCCGCCGTTTAACCCTGGTGCGCGCGCCCGCCGGATTTGGCAAAACCACCCTGCTGGCGCAGTGGTACCGGCACCGCCTTCGACAAGGGGATGCGCTGGCCTGGCTGAGCCTTGAAGAGGATGACAACGCGCCGCTACTGTTTATACGCTATCTGCAGGAGGCGCTGCGGCCCTTGTGGCAGGGGTGGAGCCCGTCGTTTCTGCAGCTGCTGCAAGGCGAGCTTCCGGCCGATCTCCCCCTGTTCTTTGCTGAACTCGTTAATCAGCTTAATCAGTGCCCGCACCCGCTGTATCTGATCCTCGACGACTATCAATGCATCAGCGATCCTGCGATTCATCAGGGAATGAGCTGGCTGCTGAACCATGCGCCGCCGGCGCTGCACCTGATTATCGGTAGCCGCAGTCAGCCGTCTTTAGCCCTCAGCCGTCTGCATATGCAGGATCAGCTGCTGGAGGTGTACGACCCCGAGCTGCGCTTTACCCCCAGCGAAGCCCGCGCCTGGTTCTCCGGCGCATCGGGGCTGGATCCGCAGGCGATCCCGCGGCTAATCGCGCTCACGGAAGGGTGGATCGCGGGAATGAAAATGGCCGCGCTCTCTGCGGACGCCTCCACGGCGATGGGGCACAGCGCCGGCTCGCGGTCAATCTCCCGCTATCTGGATGAGGTGATTTTCGCGCCGCTGCCGCCAGAGGTGCTCGACTTCCTTCTGCAGACCTCGATGCTTAATCGCCTGCATCCGGCGCTGTGCGACGTCGTCTGCGGCCGCAATAACGCCAGCGCGATGCTGGCGTGGATAGAGCGGCATAACCTGTTTCTTTCCGCGCTGGATGAAAGCGGCCTTTGGTTTCGCTATCACCCGCTGATGCGCGACGCGCTGCTGCACCGCCTGCGGCACAGCGGTGAGATTGATATTCGCCAGCTGCACGACCGCGCCAGCGGCTGGTTCGCCTCACAGCAGCTGTGGGCCGAGGCGATACGCCATGCTCTGGCCGCCGGGACGTCGGCGGCGAAGGATGCGGAAGCCGGCGCGCAGTCGCTGGCGGAAGAGGGGGATATCGATACCCTGGTGCAGTGGATCCGCTATCTGCCTGCGCATCCTGACCCGTCGCGCATTGCGCTGCAGCTAAACCTGGCCTGGGCGCTAGCCCACCGTTTCCGATTCAGCGAAGCCCGCCAGCTGTTGGATGCCATTGAGATGCAATCGGCGGCGCATGGCGAGGCGCTGGCCCACAGCGCGTGGGTTAAGCTGCGGGTAGTGCGCGCCATCTGCGAAGCCTTTGCCGACAATATCGACCGCAGTATCGCCATTGTCGAACCGCTGCTGCGCGAGGTGCCCTGCGGCGATATTTGGGTCGATGGCCTGGTATGCAACATCCTCAGCTACTGCCATCTGGCGGACTCCCGGCCGCAGCAGGCGCTGGAGGTTCAGCAGCGGGTATCCGGTGTTAACCTCGCTAACCGCAACCTGTTCGTGACGGTTTACCGGGCGTTCGTCATGGCGCAGAGCTATCTGCGTCAGGGAAATCTTGCCGAAGCGGAACGCCAGGCGGCACGGGCTCTGCGCTACGCGGAGCGGCACGCCGGTGAGAACGCCAGCAGCGGCGCAACCCTGGCGCCCATCCTGGCGGAGATCGCCTGGGAGCTGGGGAAGGGAGAGCAAGCGCAAAGCCTGCTGGTTCCGCGTCTGGAGACTATCGACAGCTTTTGTCCGCCGGACGGCCTTAGCCGCACCTACATCGTCCTGGCCCGCCAGGCCCGAGAAACGGGGCGGCTCGCGGAGGCCGAATCGCTATTACTGCATGCCGAAGGGCTGGCGGCCCAGCGCGGCTGGCTGCGGGCGCAGGCGCCGCTGCTGGCGGAGCGGATCGCCGTCGCGCTTCACGCGGGCGACAAACTGGCCGCTGAGGCGCTGCTGCTTCGTCTGCAGACCCTTAGCCAGACGGAGGCTGCCGGCGGATATATCGCGCTCAGCCAGAGCCGCCTCCTTATCGCCGCCGGCGAACCGTTGGCCGCCGCGCGGCTGTTGGATACGCTGGCCGGCGTACGGGAAACTAGCGGCGAGTGGCTGTTCGCCGTGCGTTTGCGGCTCAGGCAGGCGCTCGCCCTCTGGCGTGCCGGCGAGCGGGAGCAGGCGATGACTATCTGCCGACCGGCGCTTGCGCGCGCGCTGCATCAGGGGTTATGGCGCAGCCTGCTGGAGGGGAGGGAAGAGATGGCTGCGCTGCTGGCGGAGATACACAAGCGCGGCGCGGCGGATGATGCGCTGACCGCCGATATCGCCGCTGTGCTGTCGCGTTTCGCCGCCGCCGACATCGCGATTGATAGCGCCCGCCCGCAGCCGCCCGCCCTGCGGCTGACCGAACGGGAGCAGCAGACCCTGCGTTTAATTGCCGACGGCTATTCCAATAAGGGCGTCGCGCGCGAGCTGGGTATTTCGGCGGAAACCGTCAAATGGCACCTAAAGCAGCTGTATGAAAAGCTGCAGGTGAAGGGACGCATCCAGGCGGTAAACCAGGCGCGCGAATGGCGCCTGTTAAGCTAGCGCGATGGGGCGTTCTCGCTCAGCGCCGGGCCGCGGTAATCGCCGCCCAATGCTTTAATCAACGTGATATCAGTGCTGAGCCGCTGGGCCTGGATATCCAGCAGCAAAAGCTGCTGCGCGATGGCCGGGCGACGCGCCTCCTGCGCCGCATAGTAGCTGACCAGCCCGCGCTGATGGTGCGCGCTGGCGCTGCGGGTGGTCACCATCGCCGCCGTCACTTTCTGCTGCTGCAGGGCGGCCTGCTGGTTCAAATCGTTCAACTGGCTGGAGCTAATCGCCACGTCGCGCACCGCGTCCAGCACCGCCTGGTTGTACTGCTTAATCAGGATATTGCTCGCCGTACGCGTCGATTTCAGGGTGGCGTTTAAGCGCCCGCCGTCAAACAGCGGTAAATAGAGCCCCGGCAGTATATTGATCTGCTGGAAGGAGGACTTAAACAGGTCGCCGACGCTCAGGGCGTTGTAGCCCCAGAAGGCCTTGATATCAAAGCGCGGGTAAAAGGCCGCTTTTGCCGCGTCCACCTGGCTCATCGAGGCGCTAACGTAGCCGCGCAGCGCCTGCAGGTCCGGGCGGCGGGCCAGCAGCTCAAACGAGAGCGAGTCCGGGAGCGTTTCCTGCAGCGCCGGCAGCGCCACCGGATGGATCTCCGGCATGCTATGCGCATCAGCGCCTATCAGTGCCCGCAGGGTTTCCCGATACTGCGTTATCGTTCCCTGCGCCGTAATCACCTGCTGCTGCGCCGCCAGCAGCTCCGCCTGGGCATTGGCGACATCGACGCTATCCTCGACGCCGCGCGCGGTACGATGCTCATGGGCCCGCACCGAGAGACTGGCGATGGCCTCCAGTTGGTTAAGTAATTCGATTTTCTGGAAGGTTGCCTGCATCGCGAAATAGAGCTGGGCGACGCTGCTGGCGAGATCCAGCTCGATACCGGCGGTCTCCGCCTGGCGGGCGTTCTTTTCGCCAATCGCGGCGGCGACGCGGGCGCGGTCGGCGCCCCATAAATCGATATTCAGCGTTGCCCCTACGCCGACCGTATTCAACGTGTACCAGGGGCCGTTTTTATCCACCGGCAGGGAGAAGGAGTAGGGCCAGGTGAACTGTTTATTGGTCACCCGCAGGCGGTTTTGCGCCGCCACGGCGGTGGCCTGCACGCCCATTGCCGACTGCGCCAGCTCCACGGTGGACTGCGATTGCGAAATACGCAGCCGCGCAGCCTGCATAGTGGGTGAATTCTGCAACGCGCGGTTGACCAGCATATTGAGCTGCGGATCCTGATAGCCTTCCCACCAGCGCGCCGTCGGCCAGCCGCTATTCGCCAGATGGATCACCTGCGCCAGCTCGGCCTGCTGCGGCTTGACCAGCGGCACCTGGCCGGGATCGTCCTGAATTAACGCGCACCCGGTTAACAGCGTCAGGGCGAAGGCAAGCGCCGGGGTACGCCAGACGCGCGGAGGAGGAGTGATGTTTATCATGAGCGGGTTGCCTGTCGCGGAATAACGGAGGATGCAAAGGGCCACGCCGGCAGGGCGGCCAACGCGTGGACCAGCGGCGCGCCAAACGGATTCGCCGGGTCCGGGAGAAGCGCCTGAGAGCGTTCTGCGGTGGTTTGCTGCGCGTCGATACTGGCGGCGTAGTCCTCAAGCCGCGGGGCGCAGCGGGATAAAAAGGTATCCCCCGACGCCGCATTCAGGCGATAGCCTTCACTGAGGCGCAGGATCTCTTCTGCCTGACGAAAAGTCGCCCGCGTCGGCCAGTTTTTCGCTTCCGGCCACGGGTGCGCGTAGGTTCCCAACGGCTCGGCGGACACCCGGTTAATTAAGGTTTCGCTTTCGGTCAGCGCGGCAAAGAGCGGTACCAGTTGAACCTCATCGTCGCGGGCGGCGAGGGTCTGCGCCAGCTGACGATACAGCTGCGCCAGACGCGCCTTAAGCCGCGGCGCTTCGCTATCGGGCCATAAATAGAGATGAACAATGGAGGAGACCAGCACGCCGAGCAGGATACCGATAACCCGGTCGCGCAGTTCGGTAAGGTTACTGAGCGGGCCAAACCAGCTGAGGAACGCCAGCGCGAAGGTAAAGCCTATCTGAATGCCGGCGTAGGCGATGCGCTCCGAGCCTGCCGCAATCCACGCCGCCAGCGCGAAAACCGGCAGGGTCATCGCCAACAGGCCGCTTAGCGAGTCGGTCCAGGGTTGCACAAAGACCATCAGCAGAAGCGCAATCAGCGTAGCCAGCAGCGCGCCGCCGATGCGCAGCCACGTTTTCTGCATGGTGGCGCCCAGGCCCGGCTGGGCGACGATCACGCAGCTCAGCATGATGGTGTGGATGCCCTGCCAGTCGGCGGCGGTATAGAAAACGTAGCACAGCAGCGTCGCCAGCAGCGTTTTCAGGGCAAAGTGTAGATAGGCGGGATTGGACCACGCGTCCGGCAGTAGCAGCGGCGCTTTTTCCACTTCACCCTGCGGTAACGCGATGTCTTCGCCGCGCGCCAGCCGCGCCAGCACCTCGGCGATCTCCTGCAAAATGGCGCCGTTGGCGCCGTCGCGCGGGACCATCAACGGCTCAATATCCACCGCCGTGGGGCTGGGCAAATTATCCGCCAGCGCGTTAAGTTCGTGGGCTATCCGCTGACGCGCATCGGAATGGTCGTCGCCCGGCTGGAGCAGCGCCGTCAAATGATAGCAGCGCAGTGCGGCGGCCATCAGCGCCTGCCAGGCCTGCGGGTCGGCGGCGATCTCCGGCGTGGCGCGTGCAGCCTGCTGATACAGGGACTGCAGCTGGTTAAACTGCCCGGCGATCTCGGTAAAGGTAGGCTGCGACTCTCCAGCATCCGGTTGGCTAAGCACCTTCGCCGTCTGGCGCAGCATCACCACCAGCCGGGCTTTAAACTGATAGCCGGGAAAGGCCTGCTGGAAACAGGCGTTGACCAGCAGCGTCACCAGAATGGCGGTATTAATTGCTACCCATAGCCACAGCAGCAGGCGCACCAGAATTTCGCTCTGGCTGGTCATCGACGGGAAGGTCTGGGCGTAGATGACCGCCAGCGCCACCACGAAAAATGCCAGCCCCAGCTTGCCGAGCACCCGCATCAGATAAATGGCGCAGAAGAACAGGATCACCGAGGCGACCAGGCGGATCAGCGGATAGTCATAGGTCCACTTGATAATCAGCAGCACGCCGCCGAGCGCGACGCTGACGGTGAGCACGAAAACCACGCTGACCAGCTTAATCATCAGCACGTTAGGCTGGCTGACGTAAAACACCACGATCAGGGCGACGGCGAGGAAGGGAATATGCAACGTCATAAACAGCACGATCAGCACCGCGCAGCTGAGCGTCAGGCGCAGGGTGTAGTTCGCCCGCCCCGGCGCATCGTGGAGTTCACGGGTGAGAAACGGCCATAAGCTCTGCATGCCGTCTCCTTATTGCGGCTGCAGAACGGCGCTGGCGGAGGCGCCCATACGGAACAGGGCCGGGTCGGGGTCTTTGACGGCGATTTTGACCGGGAAGCGCTGGGAGACGTGGACCCAGTTGATACTCTTCTGGATGACCGGCAGGCCCTCGATGACGCTGCCGCCGTCGGGCAGAACGCCGGTGCCGACCGAGTCGACCACGCCCTCAAAGGTACGGCTGTGGTTGGTCATGACGGTGATTCTTGCCGGAACGCCGGGCCGCACGTTCTGCAAGTCGGTTTCACGGAAGTTCGCCACCACGTACCAGTGGTCGTCATCCAGCAGGGTAAAGACCGGCTTAAGGGCCGAGGCGTACTGGCCGATCGTCGTTTTCAGCGCCACCACTACACCGTTAAACGGCGCACGCACTTCGGTGAATTCAAGGTGCAGCTCCGCCAGCGCAATCTGCGCGAGGATCCCCGCGCGCTGCGCCACCATGGCATCGACGCCGGTCACGGCGGCGGAAGCCTGTTTCGCCTGCAGCAGGGTGGCCTCCAGTTCGGCGCGCGCCGCTTTTTCGGCCGTTCGCGCCTGATCCAGATCTTCTTGTGAGGCAAACCCTTGCGGTACCAGTGGCTCAAGGCGTATGCGTGAAGAGGTGGTCTGCTTAACCAGCGCTTTAGCGCGTTCAACGGCGGCGCTGACCGACTGCGCGTTGTACTCCTGCGCTTTGATCGTGCGCTGGGTCAGCATAATCTGCGCATCAAGCGTGGTCAGGCGGGCTTTGGCATCGTCGAGCATCGCCTGGTAGGGGCGCGGGTCGATGCGGAACAGCAGGTCGCCTTTTTTTACCCGTTGATTGTCGCGAATAGGCATCTCGACGATCCGCCCGCTCACTTCCGGCACCACGTCGATGGTGTCGGCATAGACGTAGGCATCGTTGGTTTCCGGCGAGGTTTGCAGCTGCCAGATAACCACAATTAGCGCCACAATAGCGGCGAGAACGAGCGCCAGCAGGGGCCATTTTTTGCGGATAACGCTTGAGCGGGATTGAGTCATAGGTATCTAGTTTACGAAGAACAGGAACCACAGAATCGTCGCGAACAGGAACATCAGCGCCAGATAGCTGAAGACCAGCGGAGAAAATCGCGACTGCCATCCTTTACGCACAATCAGGATATGGCAGGGAATAAGTAATAGCGAGGCGCCTAATAAGCAGAAGAACCAGCCTGGAAAGGCAGCGCCTAATACCGGAATCGCCGGGGATAATGAGCAGCCGGTGAGCGTAAATAGCGAGAATAAGAGCGAAGGGCGCGCCAGCTTTACAATGCGATTCAAGACTAAATACCTGAGTGCTCGGGTTAGGATGGAATGAGTTTAATCTCACTGCCAGGGAAATTAAAGATGGATATAACAGAAGCGTCCGTACTTTATCGGCAATCAGAACATTTTCTTTGGCTAAAGAGTGCATAGAAAATCATTCATTCTGCATTAATGGCGTGCGGCTACCGAAATAAAATTTCACCCGTTACCGATAGTCAGCGGTTGTTGGCAGGACTATGCTTAGAGACAAAGTTATAAAAAATAGTCAGAACTGAGGCAATGTCATGGATAAAGAACTACTGGACGCGGGTTATCGCGCCTATACCGGCGAGAAAATCGATGTCTATTTTAACACCGATATCTGTCAGCACTCGGGCAACTGCGTGCGCGGCAGCGCGAAGCTTTTCAACCTGAAACGCAAACCGTGGATCGTCCCCGATGAAGTGGACGTGGACACGGTGGTTAAGGTTATTGATACCTGCCCGAGCGGCGCACTGAAGTATCGCCAAAAATAAGCGAGGAAACGATGGAAATACTGGAAGGTCATAATAAGTTTTACGTCAATGATGCCGACGGGAATCAGGTGGCGGAAATTGTTTTTGTGCCTACGGGCGAGCACCTCAGCATTATTGAGCATACCGACGTCGACCCCAGCCTGAAAGGACAGGGGGTAGGGAAAAAGCTGGTGGCGAAAGTGGTAGAAAAAATGCGCGGCGAGCAGCGCAAAATTATTCCACTATGCCCGTTTGCCAAACATGAATTTGATAATACCCGCGAGTACGACGATATCCGCGCCTGAATAAATGCGCCAGCGCGCTGGCGCAACTATTTTAGCCTGGCGCGGTCGGCGACGTCTTCTGGGGATTTTTCATCCGTCGATAAGGCTCAGATTGCGGCCGGATAAAAGCTGGTGGATAAGGTCACTGACGTTTTCCCGCTCCACCGGCGGCGAAATGAGATAACCCTGAAAACGGTCGATCCCCAGAGCTCTCAGTCGGTTGAATTTATCCAGGCTGTCCACGCCTTCGGCAACACAGCGGCTACCGGTTAGCTGGCAGTAGTAAAGCAGGCTTTTGATCAGGGCCATGGCGTGAGGATCGCGCTGCATATCGTTGACGATGCTCATATCCAGCTTATAGGCGCTGAACCTGACCGACCTCACTGGAAACATGACGCTGCTTTGTGAAAAGCAGTCATCGAGCATAATGGCAAAGCCCTGCTTGCGTAGCCGGGAAATATTATCGGCAATTTTACTCTGCAGGTTGAGGTCCAGGGTTTCAGCAAATTCCAGTACCAACCTCGAGGACAGATGGGGCTCGCGCAGCTGTTGGCGCGCGGTCTCCAGCATGCGGATCAGGTTGTCATTGCTGGCGATAGCGGCGGGAATATTGACTGAGAAATAAAACTCACCTGGATGCAAATTGATACTCTCCACGGCCTCGCGAAGCATAAAGGCTGTCAACACCAGCCAGGCGTACGCGGAACGTATCTGCGGTAAAAACTCGCCGGGAAGCAGAACCTGACCTTTTTGCCGCCAGCGACAGAGGATCTCTAAACCTTTTAGCCGCATCCGATCGTCAGTGATGGGCTGGAAGACCGGGAAAATTTGCCGACAGTGAATCGCGTGGACAAATTCGCGCTCAAAGGCGGAGAGCGCGGCATCCGGCTGGATCTTCTGCCCTTTGGTCTGGCTGCCGGGGAAACGGGTTGCCAGCTGAGGATAATGTTCCACCATTTTTTTCAGTCCTGCTGTGCGCTGGTTATAAAGCGTTTTGTGGCTAATGCCGCGGCGCTTTGCCTGGGCGTTGACGCTGTATCCGCTGAGTAGACCGAGAATGGCATTGAGCTCCGGCCTGGTGAGCCCACCGGGGCGCTTTCCGCCGAGGCGTATCTCTTCGTCGGCCAACTGCTTAAGCGAAGGATATCTTTGCAGAATGTAGTCCTGGAGCACTGCGGTCAGGCTGGGGACGGGCAGGTCCGAGGCGGCGGATCGCACTTCAGAAAGTAAATGGCGATCGATGACCTGATGCAGCAGCGTGTGCCACAGCCAACTGGCCGGACTGCGGCTAAGGATCAGCATCGGCAGCGGCGTTGCCGAACGTTCGAGAAACGCAGCGGCCTGCTGTAGGGTGGCGAGCAGCCTGGCCGGCGTTTCCGGCAGAAAAACGATGATGCGGCGAATGTTCGCGTCGCCGGGAAGCCTCGTCGCATCCGACGGCAGCACAACGGGCTGCATGCTGTTGGCCATCATCACTTTGACTAATCCATCGGCGACCAGCGAGCAGGGCGAAAGAATATAGTCCATTCCCGTTCTATCACGCGCCGCAGGCGCGTTACTGGTAAACAAAGGTCACCCCAATAATGGATTGCACGTTGCCCGCGGTGACCTGGCCGCTGGTGCGCGCATAGGTTGCGGTGAGTCCCAGGTTGACCGCGGAGGTGCCCACGGTTCCCATTGAGACGGTACTGTTTGAACGCAGGATGGTGCCATTGCGCAGTAGCTGAACGCCAATGCCCTGAGCCGGTGAGGCGGAAGAGGTATTGGTGAAAACGGTGTTGGCGCTATCCGCCGTGGTGCCGGAGAGGTAAAAACCTATCTTTTGATTTTGCCCGCAGCGTACCGTAAGCGGAACAGCGGTTGAACCCGGGTACTCAGGCAGCGTTACCGTGACGTTGCGAGCGGAAACATCGCAGCCGCCCGTCGGGATAATCACGCTATTGTTGGAATAGATATTCCAGGTAAATTTTGAGGTACGAACGTTACCGCCGCCGTTGATATCGGAACCCACCTGATACATGACCAGCGTGGCGATATGCGAGCCGGCGCTTATCGCCAGCCCGGAGGCGGTGGATATTGGCGTCAGGTAGAGCTGGGTATTCCAGCTGGTGTAGTTACCGGAAGTAAAGTTGTGGCTGGCGGTCGGGGAGTTTAGCGGGAAGCTATAGCTAACCCCATAGTACTTTAAAGAGCCGGTAAAATTGGTCAACAGGCCGCTATAGGCCGAGCCCTGTAGCATGCTTACCATGTCGTTGCGCCGGTCCGGCGCGTCATTTTTACAAAAAATCGAGCTGGATAAGTCGACGACCAGGTTCTGCCCGGCCCCGAGGCTTGGCTGCAGGTTCACGTAGACGTTGGATACTTTCCCGCCGGAATCGCTATTTAATATGGTGCCGGTGGAGTCGTAGCAGGTATAGGCCCTGACGCTGGTGGAAAAGCCCGCTAACACAATCGCCAGCCACAGCGCCTTGACCAGCGCCATATGACATCTACGGGGAGCGGTAATCCGCTGATTCATAACGTTCTCCTGCCTTATAGCCAGGTGTAGGTGACGTTAATCACCGCCTGGATTGTTCCTTGCGTTGGCCCGCCATTAACCGTCAGCGCCCTGACGCGCAATGGAAAGCGGGTGGATTGCGTGGCATCGTTGACGGCCACCGTTTTGCTTGTGCCGTTGTTAAACCGGGCGCCGCTGGTGTCCTGCAGCTCCAGCTGGAGGTTGCCCGCCGTCCCCTGGTTTTTGTAATAGCCGGTGGCATCCGCCGTGCCGCTGAAGCTGGCGGTGACCCGTGAGGTACCAACCGGACAGTTGCTGAGCTCGAGCGTGACGTCATGCCAGCCTGATGCCGAGCCGGGTGAAAGCATGTTAAAGGTGTATAAATCACCGAGGTCGACGGTGGCCTTTGGGGTGGCGATGGTGCAGGGTTTGGCCACCACTTTGCCGTTAACGGTAATGGTCACATCGGCGGCTTGGGGGGCGCTGGCGAAGGTCATGATTACCGCCAGCAGCCAGGGTGCATGAGTCCATTTCATTTCAGCCTCCGGTTACTGAAATTCAAGCGTGAAGGTCGCGGTGGCATTAACGTGTCCTGCCGTAATCGGGACGCGCGCGGCCATCAGCCGGGCGTAAAAGTTCAGGGTGTTGGTCTGCCCAGGTTTCAGCGTGGTCCACGCGATGTTTGACGAGGGGGCGTTGAGTAGCAGGGGGGCCCGGCTGCCGTTAAGGATCTGCACGCCGATGCCGGATGCTGCTGATACGCCGCTGTCCAGCTTAAGCAGGCTGGTGTTGTCGCTATCCGCTACGCCGGTAAAACCGACTTTGACCGCGGTGACGGAACCGCCGCAGGGCGATAGCACGATGCGAAAAGGCACCAGCGGCGTGGTCGTGCCGACGGCATTAAACTGTTTGGCGGCGTTATTCATCAGGTCGACGGTAAAATCTTTTGACTCACCCGCCACGGCGCAGGTGTTATCCCTTACGTATCCGCTAATCGTAATAGTGCTATCGGCGGCAGGGGTGCTGAAGGAGACCAGAGAGAGTATGGCGCCCAGCAGATACAGGTTTTTTCTCATCATCATGCTTTCCTTAGCGGCACGCTGCCGACAGCTGGCTTAACGCCTGGTTCTGGCTTTCCGGCGGCAGACGGTAGTCGGCTTCACAGCTGGCGTCGGGTCCGTCTCCCCACTTCGCGCGCACCTTGCCCGCCAGCGGCATTCCGCTCAGATAAACCTGGCCGTTATCGGCGACGATGCTGCTATTCTGGCTATCGACAGCGGCGGCTATGGCGCCAAAAGGAACCGGTTTACCGTTGTGGGTCAGCGTTATCAGCAGCTTCATGCCGACGCTGGCCTTAAATTCGGCGCGCGCAATCGCCCCGTGGGTGGGCACAATACTGACCACCGCATCATCAAGATCGACGTTGTTGGCCAACGTATTGGTGTTCAGCGCCACCCGGTTTTCCCGGTATTCGGTGGCGTAGGGCAGAACGGCGTAGCCGCGCCAGTCGGTCCGTACCCCGGTCTGGTTTTCTACCTTCACGCCATCCGCGCCGGGGGCTTTGATCAGCACCACCGTATCGTTCATCGGCTGGCTCAGGGTGATGCCGTCGGCATGGGCCAGTACGCCGCCGCTCAGGCCGTAGTACAGCTGTTTGATGCCGTCGCTGCGGCTGTAGCCGACGTTGGCGTTGCCGTAGCCGCCGCGGTAGTTCAGCGCCGCGTAGCCGGTACCGCCGCTGTTGCCCTCACCGCCGCCGGCGTAGCCGGTCTGTACGCTGTAGCTCAGGTTGTTGTCCTCCAGCAGCGTGCCGTACAGCCCCGCCAGGCTGGTGGTCCTGCCGTTCAGATCGTTGGACATGCTGTAGCTGGCGTTACCGTTTCTCCAGGCCGACTTGCTGTCGGAGCGCATCCAGTGGCTGAACGGGATACTGACGTTGACGGCCAGCATCTGGTCACGACCCTGCTGCCAGGCGTTTTTGGTCAGGCTGTAGCTCAGGGTCCAGTTGATATCGTCCACGGCGGCATTAAGCCCGGCCTGGAGCTGCTGGTCGGCGCTGTTGGTTCCCCAGTAGGTCTGATGGCTGCCGCTCAGGTAGAGCGTGGCGGTGCGTCCCAGCTGCTGGGTAACGCTGAGCTGCACTTTGCCGCGCTTGTTGTACGCGAGGTTGTAGTAATCGGTGAACTTCGGCTTCATCTGCACCACCCCGTCCTGGGTCTCGATGTTGTAGCCGTTCATCCGGCTGTAGGTGGTGTCGGCGAAGCTGAAATAGCCGCGCGTCGAGTAGCGGTAGCCCACCAGCTGGATGTTGGTGCCGGTATCCGTCAGCGACTTGTTATAGAGGAAACGTACCGACTGGCCCTGACGATCGCTGTCATCGGGCAGGGTGGCGTTGGCCTGGGTGATATCCAGCGACAGCGCCCCCAGCTCCCCCATATTTTTGCCGACGCCGAGGTTAAAGGCGCGGTAGCGGTCCGCCAGCTGGGTGCCGCCGTACAGCGTCCAGCCCTCAGGAAGACCGCGCATTACGGTGCTCTGGAAGAACTTCGGTTTTTCCTGCTGATTGCTGCCGCTGCGGTACTCCCCGGCGGTGACGGCATAGCGGGTATGGCCCTCGCGCTGGAGCACCGGAACGGACGAGTAAGGGACGGTGAAGACCTGGCTGCTGCCGTCGGCCTCTTTGATGGTCACCTGCAGATCGCCGCCATTACCGGCGGAGTAGAGATCGTTGATGGTGAACGGGCCGGGCGGTACCGTGCTCTGGTAAATCTCATAGCCGTTCTGTTTCACCGATACCTGAGCGGTGCCGCGGGCAATGCCGTGAATGACCGGGGCAAACCCTTTCTGGCTGTCCGGCAGCATATTGTCATCGGAGGCAAGCTGCGCGCCGCGGAAGTTGATGCCGTCGAAGACGTCGCCGTTGGTGTAGCTGTCGCCGAGGGTCAGGCGCGAGCGCAGCAGCGTAATATCACGTTCAAGCCAGGTATTGATGTGCTGCCACTTGTTTTCATTGGTCGACGAGGTGCCGCCGCTGCTGTAGCTCCAGGTGGTGTTGTCGCGCAGGCGCCAGGCGCCGAGGTTGAGCCCGCTCTGCAGGTTCAGGTACGCATAATTGCTGCTGCCGCCAACGTCGTTGTGCACGTTGTTGCCGGTGAAGTTGTAGTTCAGCAGGCCGGCGTTAATCCCGTGGTCCCACAGTTCGGGGGGAATATAGCCGCGGGCGCGGTTGCCCATAAACGCCTGGGGTACGGTCAGATACAGCCGCTGCAAACCGACATCGAAGCGGGTAGTGGCGTCCTTGATGGTTTCGGTTAACGGTACGCAGGCATCGGATGCCAGAGCGCCGATCCCTTCAATGGATAACGTGTTGACACCCATCCCGGCCAGCTGCCCGCGCGTCAGGCAGGGGACCAGCGAGCGATCGTTTTCTCCGCTATTAAAAGTGACATCGCGGGTGGTCATAAACCCGTCATTGAGGTAAATATCGACGCGATAGGTTCCTGGAGGGACCTCCTGGCCGTTGGCGAATCCTGATAAATCCGCCACGGCGGCAGGGTCATCCGCTAAAAAACGCGGATTAAAATAGAGCTCCGCCTGCACAGAAAAGATCGGTGCGGCAAGTAACAGAGCCAGCGTGATTTGAGCGAAAGCGCGCGTATTCCCCGGCCCGTGGCTGCTTTTACGCCCGGAGTCCAGGCCGTCGAGTCCATATTTCAGATGTGACATAGTCCCTCCGGTCCAAAGTCGCCCGGCTGTCAGTTCTTATTTTTATTTCCGGGAGGACGCGGCCTCCCGTCGGTTATTGCGTGACGCCCTGCATCCGTGGGGTCAGCGCGCCGTAGTCGTTAATCGTCCGGTATGTAATCTCACGACCGGCATCGGCGGGCAATTTAACGCTGGCTTCACCCATCGGCGGAACCAGCGCATTTTCCAGCACCCGGGTTCCGGCGTTGAGTTCGGTGACCGTCAGGTAGTAGGGGGTGGGATTGACCAGCGTAAGCGTGCCGGCGCCGCGGCGAAACTTCAGTTTCTCCGCAGCCTGATCCGGCGGCAGCGCCAGCTTTGCCGGGCGGTAATAGAGCTTAATGCGGCTGATAATCGCCAGTTGCAGGGTGTTGTCGCTGAGCTTTGATTTATCCATTGACGGGATCGCCTTGACGTTCATCCAGAACAGCGTTTCCCGATCCTGCGGCAGCTGGTTGTTGGTGGCATCAATGATGCGCAGGGTGTTCTCTTTTTTCCCCTGCATGGCGAACAGCGGCGGGGTGATGACAAAGCGGCCGTCCTTCGCGCCATCGGCATTCTCCACCCATGACTGGATCAAATAAGTGCTCTTTTCGTCGTTGTTGGTGACCGCCAGTTGAACCTGCTTTTGCCCGGCAGGATAGATGACGCGGGTCGCCCCCAGCGCCACGCCGGCCTCGGCGCGAGCGGTAAATCCCATGGCGGCTATCATCAGCGCCCCCGCCAGTAAACCGCGCGTTATCGCCAGTGTTGTTCTCACGTTTACCCCTTTTATCGTCACCGTCGTTTCCTGTTTTCGGTTCGTCTGCTGATTCATTACTGGTAGGTCAGGGAGAACCAGGCCTGAGCGTTGGCCGCGCCACCGGTGACCTGGTGCCCTGTTGCCCGGTATTTCGCTACAAAATGCAATGTGGTTGGCCCGGTATACAATCTTGTCCAGGCGGCGGGAGGACCGTTCAATGGGATCGGATGGTCGTCTTTATCAAACAGAGCGACACCCACGCCGGTCGCTATTCCCGGTCCTTCGCCCACCGAGAGCACGTCCGGGTTTTTACCATCGGCGACGCCGTGAAAGGCCACGCCAACGCGCTGGCTGACGGCGGTACTGCACTCCTGCAGGTGGATATCGAAGGGAACTGGATTCGTATCTTCTCCGGCTGAATGAAGCCGATTACTGCTGATCTGTCCCATATTGACCGTCATCTGCTGGTCGCCAGCTTCAACGCGGCAGGACTCGGCAATGATGATGCCCTGAAAGCGCATATTTCCGCCGGGCAGCGTGACGTTCCATTGATTACCGGCCAGCGCCAGCGATGGGAGCAAAAATATCAACAGACCTGACTTCATCCTTTGCATCGTTATCACCCGAGTTCCGTTATGGATAACGGGCCTTCCTGGCCCGATATGCTTCCCTGCCTGATGAATGAATTACTGGTATTGCACTTTGAAGGTCGCGTCAGCGTTAGCGGTACCGGCAGTGGCTGCAGCGGTCGCATAGTAGCGCGCCTGGAACGGGATGACGTTGGTGCCATCGTTCAGGGTGGAAGCTGCGCTGAAGGTCGCGCCATCCAGCACCAGCGGCGTACCGGTACGGTCCAGGATCTGCACGCCGACGTTATTCGCGCTGCCTGCTGCGGAGCTTTGCAGCGCCAGTACGGTGGTGTTGGTGCTGTCAATTGCGGTGCCGGTGAAGGCGACGGCGGCCTTGGTGGCAACGGTGGTGTCACAATCGTTCAACTGGATATTGAAGCCGACAGCCGTGCTGGTGCTGCCTGGAGTAGCGAGTTTTGCCGAACGAACCTGGCCCATTGGAACGGTCTGATCGATTGAACCCGCGTCAATGGCGCAGGCTGCGTTGACGACTTCCCCTTTAAAATGCACCGTGCCGCCATTTACCGTGGTGTCGGCCAGCGCCGCCGCGGAGCTCAGAGACAGGGCTGACAGAACAACGATTGCCAGTGATTTGATTTTCATGTTGTTTTCCTTTGAACAATATCGGGATTACGAACCGATCTGGCCGTCATCATGACCTCCAGGTATTTCATGTTTCAGCCGAAGTTTTCGGCTGCGGTTCTGCATGTTTTTCACCCAAAAAATGAGACATTTGGGGCCATTTTGACTCGTTGGCGTAATTCACTGAAAATATAGCTTTTTTATGAAAAATTTGGTTTTTTAACCTGCTTTGTTGTTGTTTTTCGAGATAATGAATTGAAATAGTTAAGGCTTAATAAGCCATGGATGGCTATCGGCAACGCGGGGCCACGAAGGATGGGTAGCGGAAAGAAGGATGTTTCTGGAAAAAATTAAAAATAAAAAAATATTATTAATCAATGTGATATTGGTTTTTACACTCTGTTTGATGCATTCGATGGTTGCAAAAGGTTACTGAATATTTTTATGATGCACACAGTTTGGCCCCAATTGACCTGTTCGGTAAGCTATTTCCCCTTATTTATCAAATTCTTATTTTCCATTCTCTGATTTTGTAAATTCCACTCCATCAGGTTGTTGCGTTCCCAGAGTCCGGCGAATCGCGCGGCGTTGCTGGCCGTATAGCGTACGGTATGGCGAATGTTTCGATGGCCGAGGTAGTCCTGGATAAGGCGGGTGTCGGCCCCTCTCTCCGCCAGCTCGTAACCGCAGGCATGGCGCAGCATATGCGGGTGAGTATGGGTAGCCGTGCCAGCGTCTACGCCAGCGGTTCGGATGATTCGGTAGGCCTGCTGACGCGAAAGCGGAGTACCGCGTCGCGATATAAACAGCGCATCGGTTTTTTGCGCGCCTTTCCAGGCGCCGCGTACCTGGCTCCAGCGCCTGATGGCGTCACATTCATCGACCATCAGCGGATGTACGGTGGAGAATCCATTCTTCAGCCGTCGAATATTGATGCGGCCTTCGACCAGATCGAGGTCGCGATAGTGCAGATCGAGTAATTCGCTAATGCGCATACCATGACGAAAAGCGAGCAGGATTAGACAGTAATCCCGCTCTCCCGTTTGCCCGTGACGGGCTGCCAGCATCATCGCCTGAACTTCTTTACCGGTAAGAAAACGACGTCGGTTCACAATAAATAACTCCTGATATGATCTTGATAATTAACACGACCCTGCTGACAGCAGGGGGCGCTCACAAATAATTCGCAAGGTTAATCGCGTATTATATGAAGGGGATTAAGCATAGTTGAATAATGACATTGTAGCGGCTGTGGGACAGAATATTGCCAGATGATAAATCTTATTCTTATAGATTTTATTGATGGCGGCAACCTCTGCGCCGCGGTTCTTTTTCAGGTGTATAAAATTAAAAGGAAAAAAGCATGGTTGCGGCTATTTTAAACGGAAGGGAGTTGGTGCATTTATATGCTGGGTCATGCCCGAGGGGTAATAAGATAAATCATCGTAGCGCTGTGAACTTGCCGGAACAATAATCATAAACACCGTATGGTTAATTTTTATTAATGTTTACCGCTGCCTGACGGTTATTTTGACGCCCTCCATGGCATCGAGCATTACGGCAGAACAGGGCTCCGCTGTCTGTCTCTGCTTTCGTCCCAGATACCATAGAAACGGCCAGCGTTACTGGCGGTATACCATACGGTATGGCGAATGTTGCGGTGGCCCAGGTAGTCCTGGATAAGGCGGGTATCAATGCCCATGTTGGCCAGGGCGAAGCCGCATGAATGACGGAGCATATGCGGATGAATTTCGAGCGACAGCCCGGCATTATCGCCAGAGGCGGAAATAATCTGATAAAACTGCTGGCGAGACAAAGGATTACCTTTTCGTGAGAGAAATAACCATTCGCTGTCGGACTGCGGGTATGAGGCGCGGACATGCAGCCAGTTTTTTAATGCGCGGATTTCTTTATTCAGCAAAGGATGCGTTGTCGAAAATCCATTTTTAAGACGGTGAATATAGATGCATTTAGAACTAAGGTCGATATCGGAAATTTGCAGGCGGCATATTTCACTGGCGCGTAATCCGTGAATAAAACATAATAATGTCAGGCAATAATTACGCGTGGCATGTGCGCCACTGTTGGCCGCTTTGAGTAATGACTCTATTTCGTTGTGAGTCAGGAAGTTCCTTTTTTTTAAAATAGCATTGCTTTTCATTGAGTTCCCTTTATTATGCAGCCGGCTAGCGCATTTTTTGGCCGTTATCAGGTAATGATTAAGCTCGTCTGCATGTGCATTATTTATTGCTGCGGCGGGCAATATTTAAGCGTTGTGGCTTCTTTTGGATAGGTAGTTTTTATATTTATATTTATATTTTTGTTTGGCGTTACTCTTTGGGATAGGGCCGATATTCTGCTCATTGTTTTCTCCTTAAGTGGGTATACAGCAGTATATAACTTCTAATATTGTTAACCATACTGCAAAAACCTTCTTATGAATAGGGGAAACAGGATGCGCAAGAATTCTGGCGGATGGTAAGAGTTATTTTATTTAAAATGAGATAAACCTTAGCTGCTGCTAAGAGGATTATATCGGAAGGGCACATAATCAAAAATCAGGCTGATAAGGATCCCGGAGTCGCGTGTGGGCTAACTTCAGGGAGGTTATGGCTGATGCAAAAATAACCGTGAGGCGGGGCGTTTTACTGTACGTTTTTTCTTAATAATGCACTGGCGCGAACAGGCCGGTCGCTCACGCCTCATACTTCCTCCCTACCTCAACTGCTCCACGAACAGCACGGCGGCTACGGCGACCATCATCACGCCGGAAGCCATACTGACCTTGCGTGCGATTTGAGGCCGGGTTGCCAACAGCGCTCTGGCGCCGTAGCCGACCAGTAAATAGACCAGCGTGCAGGTCACCAGATGAATGCCGCCCAGCGCCGACATCTGCTGAGCCAGAGACCAGCTTCCCTGGGGATCGGTAAACTGCGGCAGCAGGGCCAGAAACAGAAGAAAGACTTTTGGGTTCAGACCGCTAATGCATAGCCCCTTAATCGCCCAGCGATTCCAGCTATCCGCGCTGTATTGCTGGGTGCCTGGCGTTGGCGGATGGCGCAAAATAGCGATTCCCAGCCACATCAGATAGCCCGCGCCCAGCAGGGTAATCGTCGACAGCGCCAGCGGGTGGCCGGCGATTAACACGCCGATTCCGGCGACGACGATCAGCGTGGCCAGTAGGTGGCCAGACATCAGTCCGGCGACGGCGGGTATCACGCGGCGTCCGTTGATTCCCGCGCTGATGGTATAGGCCCAGTCAGCGCCCGGCGTGATGATCAGCAGAAAAGAGACCAGCCAAAAGCTGGCGATAAAGCTCATTTCCATGGACAGCGCACCTCTGCGTGGTAACGGCAGTTTCTCATCATTTTCCCTCGTAAAGCGGCGATTATTTGAAGGAAAGAATATCGAGTTTATTGCGCAATGAGCTTTCAATGTTATGCTCTTAAGCGGTCTTCTGAGGGAAAATATTCCAAATGGATAGCATTGATAGAAAAATTCTTGCTGAACTCCAGTCCGATGGACGACTGTCGATAACCGAGCTAGCCGAGCGGGTGAATCTCAGCCTTTCTCCCTGTCATCGACGGCTGCGGACGCTGGAGCAGGAAGGCGTCATTACCGGCTACCGGGCCAATCTTGATCCGGCCAAAATGGGCTTCAACTTCCTGGCGATTGTCTTCGCGACGTTAAAAGAGGGCGATAAGAAAGCGGTGAGCGCGTTTGAGGACGCGGTAGAAGAGATCCCCCAGATCGTGCTGGCACAGCGCCTGTTTGGCGATCCGGACTACCTGATGCACGTGGTGACGCGCGATCTCCCGGCGTTCCAGAAACTGTATGATGACAAGCTCTCGGCGATGCCGGGCGTGCAGCACCTGCGCTCTACGCTGGTGATGAAGACGGTTGTGCAGGATCGCCCGTTTCCGCTCGGAAAGGGGTGAGCGCAGCCCGGACAGATGCGCAGCATCGCCTCCGGGGAAATAACGGTGATGCTTCATCAAAGATGCTCCGGCAGCAGTATGAGCACCCTGTCAAAGCAAAGTGGTATTACTCTTTTTCCAGCAGGCGCATAAAAACCGTCAGCGCTTCATCCAACTGCAGGCGCTGCGCTGCGGAAAGCCCGCTCAGCAGTTGCCGCTCATTCTCCACGTGGCTTTCCACCGCCTTATCGATGAGCTCTCGTCCCTCTGGCGTTAGCGCCACCAGCATACTGCGGGCATCTTCCGGGTTTGGTAGACGGCAAATAAACCCCCGTTTTTCCAGCGCCTTCAGGCGATGAGTCATGGTGCCGGAGGTGATCATTAACGTTGAAAAGAGCTGGGTGGGCGACAGCATGAACGGCTCGCCCGCCCGGCGTAACGTCGCCAGCATATCAAACTCCCAGCGCACCAGATCGTAGCGCACAAAGGCCGCTTCGATGCGCGGCTCCAGCAGCATCGTGCAGCGTTTCAGGCGGCCGATCGGCCCCATCGGGCTGCAATCGAGATCGGGGCGCTCCTGTTTCCACTGTTCAAGAATGCGATCCACGGCGTCGGTCTGCGGTGATTTGTCCATTCATGCTCACTTGTCTTGATATCAAGATAATTGTCGGTACATACTTAGGCCACAATTTACCTTGATATGAAGATAAAATCATGGCCTTTGTTTCGCGTAATGTGATCGTTGATTTACTGCTGACCGCGCTGGCGCCCGCCATCTGGGGCAGCACCTATATTGTGACCTCGCAGTTCCTGCCGCCCGATCGGCCGTTTATCGCTGCGTTGCTGCGGGTTCTGCCGGCCGGGATCGCTCTGCTGATCTGGAGCCGCCGTTTCCCGCTGCGCGCCGAGTGGTGGAAGCTGATCGTCACCGGGATCCTGAATATCGGCGCGTTTCAGGCGCTGCTGTTTATTGCCGCCTATCGGCTGCCGGGCGGTCTGGCGGCGGTGATTGGCGCCATTCAACCGCTGCTGGTGATGCTGCTGGCCTGGTGCGTCGATCGTCAGCGATCGCCCTGGCTGGCGGTACTCTCGGCATTGATGGGCATCGCGGGAATGGCGATGCTGCTGCTGTCGCCGCAAACCACCCTCGAACCGCTGGGGATCGCCGCCGCGTTTCTGGGGGCGATGAGTATGGCGTTGGGAACCTGGTTATCGCGGCGCTGGGCGATCGCTTTGCCGGTCATCGCGCTGACCGGTTGGCAGCTGCTGATTGGCGGTATCGTACTGGCGCCGATGGCGTTTCTGGTCGATCCGCCGCTGCATCAGGTGACGCTGACTCAGGCGGCGGGTTATCTGTGGCTGTGCGTTGCCGGGGCGATGCTGGCATATGGCCTGTGGTTTCGCGGCATCGGCCGCCTGTCTCCAGTGGCTGTGTCGGCGATGAGCCTGCTGAGTCCGGTGACGGCGGTGCTGTTAGGCTGGATCTTCCTTGGACAAAAAATTGAGGGAATGGCGCTGGTGGGGCTGGTGATTGTGTTGTTCAGCGTGCTGTCGATTCAGCGTGCGTTATCGAATAAGAGCGCCGTCGCGGGCCGATAACATCCCGGAGGCGATGCTGCGCATCTGTCCGGGCTATCGGACTGCAGACGGCAGTGAACCCACAGCCCGGGCTGTGGGTTCACTGTTCGCCAGCAACAAAAAAGCCCCATTAAGGGGCTCGACATTGCTGCGTGCTTATTATGTGGCGGGAGCCAGACCAGCCGCCGTCAGGCGACCTGTCCGGCAGCTCCCTCTGCAACCATTCGGTTATTTAGACAGCTCGGCGGTCATATGCACCTGATTACCGGTATACGCTTCGGTAATGTGGTAAGACTCGCCCTGGTCTTTAGCAATGGCGGCGATTTTGGCTTCGGCGTTGTCCAGCGTATCTGCGGTTACGCTAACAGGCTGAGCGAAGCTAGCGAAAGAGACCAGAGACAGCATACCGGCAGCGGCAAGTAATTTTACGTTTTTCATGGTGTTTATCCTTTTAACTTTTATGGTGGAAAGCGTGTTTGCTTTCGATGGACTTATAATAAGTCTGCTAACTATAACGCGCGTTGCAAAAAGTGCGATTTAGATCACATTTTTATGACGATATGATGACGGGTGTGCAAATTTTAACTTTTTATTTTCAATAAAAACAAAAGGATGGGTTGTCGTGAATCGTATTTTTGGTCACGGAAAATAATCTGACCAGAAGCGCAATTTTCCTGCTTCGGCTTATTAATCATTGTTTTTGTGAATGCAATGGGTGTTTTTTGAGCAAAAAGGCGGCCATATTTCGCTCGTTAACGAAGCATTGGGCTCGGGTGAAAAGCTACTGTGGCTCTCATACTGATTGCGTGAGGACGACGAAATGATTGCAGTACTCTTTGAAGCCGAGGTCACTCCGGCGAGCCAGGAACGTTACCTGGCGCTGGCGGCGGAACTGAAGCCGCTGCTGAACGACATTGACGGCTTTATCGCCATTGAGCGTTTTCAAAGTTTGAGCACGGCGGGGAAAATTCTGTCACTCTCCTGGTGGCGGGATGAGGACGCGGTGCTGGCATGGAAACGCAACCTTTGCCATCAGGCTGCGCAGAAAGAGGGGCGGGAGAGCATTTTCGCCTGTTATCACATTCGAGTGGCTCAGGTGCTGCGCGAATACCGTTCTTCACATTCCGATCCCCTGTAATAGGGTTACGTTTTGCCGTGGGGAAAATAAGCGAGGCGCTATGTTAAAACCTGTTGAACTGATTGAAGACGACGAGTCGCTGGCCGAGGCGATGGCGGTAGTGGCATCGGCGATGGCCGATGCCTCGCGGCTAAAGATCCTTTGCGCCTTAATGGATGGCCGGGCGTGGACGGCCACCGAGCTTTCCGCCGTGGCGAATATTTCCCCCTCGACCGCCAGCGCGCATCTTAGCCGCCTGATCAACAGCGATTTATTGATTTGCCTTGCCCAGGGCCGCCATCGCTACTACCGTCTCGCCGGTAGCGATGTCGCCGGTTTGCTGGAGAATATGATGGCCATGGCCGGCAAGCGCGCGGTGACGCTCTCAACCAGCACGCCGGTAAATTTGCGCGTTGCGCGTACCTGTTACGATCATCTGGCCGGAGAAGTGGCGGTATCGCTATATGATTTTATGCTGCGCGAAGCGTGGATAGCGCCTGACGGCACGGCCCTGACGCCCGCCGGGGAAGCGCACTTTACCCGCCTGGGGGTGACGGTGAAACGCACCTCGCGGCGTAAAGCGTGCTGCGGTTGTCTGGACTGGAGCGAACGCCGCCTTCACCTTGGCGGGGCGGCTGGGGCGGCGCTGCTGCAGCACGGTCTGCAGAAAGGCTGGTTTACCACCACCGCGGGATTTCGCGAAGTGACGATTACGCCGGCAGGATGGCGCGCGTTGCATCTGCATTTTCAACTGGCGGAAAGATCGTCGTGGATGATTAATTAAGAGTGTTCTCTATGTGGAGAAATAGCCTTCTATGACAAGATAGGTTGCTGTTTTGTTAATTCCATATCGCTTTTCCCTGTTCAATGTAAATAACAATGGTTTCGTTTCTTGCTATCAATCCCCCACAATTAATAGTTGTGAGCTATCTGTTACATTGATTAACAGCTCGTGAACATATGTATATTTGTCAGCGAAAAATAGCATTCTTTGACGCCGACAGCCTCGACGAATTCTTTCATTGAATTCGTTCCTGACGCCTTAAATATTGCGGCCTCCGGTCAGTCGAAGTTTCTATTAACAGTTGCACAAGTGAGCATCGCAAATCGCTTCTGACTTTTGTGCGAATTAACTGTTTGCTCATTGATACTTAATTCACTCTGACAAGGAAATGGCAATGAAAAAGGTTCTTCTCTCTGCTGCAATGGCGACTGCGTTTTTTGGTATGGCTGCAAATGCTGCTGATACCAATGTAGGCGGCGGTCAGGTTAATTTCTTCGGTAAAGTTACCGACGTATCTTGTACTGTTTCCGTAAACGGCCAGGGCAGCGATGCGAACGTATATCTGTCTCCGGTTACTTTAACTGAAGTTAAAGCTGCCGCGGCGGATACTTATCTGAAACCGAAATCTTTCACCATCGATGTTTCTGACTGCCAGGCTGCTGATGGTACTAAACAGGACGATGTGAGCAAACTGGGCGTGAACTGGACCGGCGGTAACCTGCTGGCTGGCGCAACGGCTAAACAGCAGGGCTACCTGGCTAACACTGAAGCCGCTGGCGCGAAGAATATCCAGCTGGTTCTTTCTACCGACAATGCTACCGCGCTGACCAAAAAAATCATCCCGGGCGACAGCACTCAGCCTAAAGCGGTCGGCGACGCATCTGCCGTTCAGGATGGCGCGCGCTTCACTTACTACGTCGGCTACGCGACCAGCACCCCGACGACTGTTACCACCGGTGTGGTTAACAGCTATGCGACTTACGAAATTACCTACCAGTAATATCGACTGAGAGATAAAGGCCGCCTCGCGCCGGGGCGGTTTATACCCGTCATTCGAATTATTTAGGGTATACAACAATAATAAAGCGGCCACTGCTGCCGCTTATTTTTTTATTCTGAGGTCAGCATGAAGCGTATTGCCCTTTTTTTCTGTTTCATTTTTAGTTTTGCGGCCCACGCCAATAATATTATTGTCAACGGCACCCGCTTTATTTATCCAGGAAATGAAAAAGAAATAACGGTGCAGCTCTCTAACACCGCCGACCGTCCAGCGCTGGCGCAAGCCTGGCTGGACAACGGTAATGCCGACGCGACGCCGGATACCATTACGACGCCATTTATTATCACGCCGCCTATTTCCCGCGTAGATGCGAAAAGCGGTCAGACTCTGCGTATTAAGCTCGGCAGCAGCGCGGGTCTCGCTAAAGATAAAGAGACGCTGTGGTGGCTGAACCTGCTGGAAATACCGCCGGTTGAGGCCAGCCAGAAGAATGAAGGGCAAAATATTCTGCAGCTGGCGATTCGTTCGCGCTTTAAGTTTATCTATCGTCCCAGCGGATTAGGCAATCGCGACGCCGCGGCAGAGAAATTAGCGCTCTCCGCTAATGGCAACAGCCTGTCCGTCAGTAACCCGACGCCCTTTTATATCACCGTAAGCCGTATCTCCCGTAACGGCGGCAAAGCGCTCAACAGCAAAACGGTCATGTTTGCCCCACAGTCCAGCCAGACCATCGCCCTCTCTTCCGCAGTGAGCAAAGGCGAGATCCTGACCGTTAACAACATTAATGATTATGGCGCAGATGTCGCAGTGAAAGTTACCGTCAAATAAGGGAAACGATCATGAAGCAGAGGTCAATCTGCCCGGGAAGATTAAGCACGGCTATCGCGGTTGCGCTGTGCTGCTTTCCGCCATTTTCCAGCGGACAGGAAAACCCGGGAACGATCTATCAATTTAACGATGGTTTTATCGTCGGCAGTCGCGAAAAGGTCGACCTGTCGCGTTTCTCGACCAGCGCGATTAGCGAAGGCGTCTATTCCCTTGATGTGTATACCAACGGCGAGTGGAAAGGGCGCTACGATCTGAAAATCACCGCCGATAAAGATGGCAAAATGGGCATCTGCTACACCAAAGCGATGCTGATGCAATATGGGATCTCGCCGGAAAAGTTTAACCCGCAGCTCAGCGAAAAAGAGGGCTTCTGCGGACGCCTACAGGAGTGGCGCAACGAGGCCAACGTCAAAGACACGCTGATTCAGTCCTCCCTGAGACTGGATATTGCCGTACCGCAAATCTACGAAGATCAGCGCCTGAAAAACTTTGTCAGCCCGGAATTCTGGGATAAAGGCGTTGCGGCGCTGAATTTAGGCTGGATGGCCAACGCCTGGAACAGCCATATCTCCTCGGCCAACGGCTCCGATAACAGTAGCGCGTATCTTGGCGTTAACGCGGGTCTGTCGTGGGATGGCTGGTTGCTCAAGCATATCGGTAACCTGAACTGGCAGCAGCAGCAGGGGAAAGCGCACTGGAACAGCAACCAGACCTACCTGCAGCGGCCTATCCCGCAGATTAATTCGATAGTCAGCGGCGGGCAGATTTTTACCAACGGCGAGTTCTTTGACACCATCGGCCTGCGCGGGATCAATCTGGCGACCGATGACAATATGTTCCCGGACGGCATGCGCTCCTACGCCCCTGAAATTCGCGGCGTGGCGCAAAGCAACGCCCTGGTGACGGTGCGCCAGGGCAGCAATATTATCTATCAGACCACGGTGCCGCCGGGGCCGTTTACCCTGCAGGATGTATATCCTTCCGGCTACGGTAGCGACCTTGAAGTGTCGGTTAAAGAGGCCGATGGCTCGGTCGAGGTATTCAGCGTGCCTTACGCCTCGGTGGCGCAGCTGCTGCGTCCAGGGATGACCCGCTATGCGCTCTCGGCCGGTAAAGTCGACGATAGTTCGCTGCGTAATAAACCGATGCTCTACCAGGGAACCTGGCAGCACGGTATCAATAACCTGTTCACCGGCTATACCGGCGTCACCGGATTTGATGACTATCAGGCGTTCCTGCTGGGGACCGGGATGAACACCGGCATCGGCGCGCTGTCATTCGACGTTACCCATTCGCGGCTGAAGAGCGAGACCCTCGACGAGCACGGCCAGAGCTATCGCGCCACCTTTAACCGCATGTTTACCGAAACCCAGACCAGCATCGTGCTGGCGGCGTATCGCTACTCCACCAAAGGCTACTACAACCTGAACGACGCTCTGTACGCCGTCGATCAGGAGAAGAACTACAGCAGCAACTACACCGTATGGCGGCAGAAAAACGGCATGACGTTTACCGTCAACCAGAACCTGCCGGACGGCTGGGGCGGCTTTTACCTGAGCGGTCGGGTAGCGGATTACTGGAACCGTTCGGGGACGGAAAAGCAGTATCAGTTTAGTTACAACAACATGTACGGTCGGCTCTCGTGGTCGGTCAGCGCCCAGCGCGTCTATACCCCGGATAGTTCCGGCCACCGCCGCGACGATCGCGTTTCTCTCAACTTTAGCTACCCGCTGTGGTTCGGTGAAAACCGCACCGCTAACCTGACATCGAATACCGCGTTTAACAATTCGCGTTTCGCCAGCTCGCAGATTGGCGTCAACGGTTCACTGGATAGCGAAAACAACCTTAACTACGGCGTGTCGACGACCACCGCCACTGGCGGCCAGCACGATGTGGCGCTGAACGGCAGTTACCGTACCCCGTGGACGACGCTGAACGGCAGCTATAGTCAGGGCGAAGGCTATCGCCAGAGCGGCGTGGGCGCCAGCGGGACGCTAATCGCGCATCAGCACGGCGTCGTATTCTCGCCGGAAACCGGCACCACTATGGCGCTGATCGAAGCGAAAGATGCCGCGGGCGCGATGTTGCCCGGTTCGCCGGGGACCCGTATCGATAGCAACGGCTACGCCATTCTGCCGTATCTGCGGCCTTACCGGATTAACGCCGTTGAGATTGACCCGAAAGGCAGCAACGACGATGTCGCCTTCGGCAGTACCGTGGCGCAGGTTGTGCCGTGGGAAGGTAGCGTGGTCAAGGTCTCCTTCGATACCACGCTGCAGAACAACATCACTCTGCGGGCGCGCCAGGCAAACGGCCTGCCGCTACCGTTCGCCGCGACAATTTACACCCCTTCCGGGAAAGAGATCGGCGTGGTGGGGCAGGGCAGCATGATGTTTATCAGCGACGCCAGCGCGCCGAAGGCCACGGTTAAGTGGAGCGGCGGACAGTGCTCGGTGGAATTAAGTCAGGAAAAAACAAAGGAAACGCTATGTCGCTAATGAAAAAACTGACGCTTTTTATTGGCTTAATGGCGATGGGGACTACGTCGGCGTGGGCGTACTGTACGCGCCTGTCGCAGCCGACGGTAAGCCTCGACATGGTAGTGGGCCGGGTGGTGGTTCCACCGGATCTGCCGGTAGGGTCGGTGATCGTTTCCCGCGACTGGACAATGTCGGCGCCGGGCGGGGCCAGCTATAGCTGTAGCAGCGGCACTAACCGCTTTGTGGCCAAAATCGTCGCCCCCGGGGCGACCGATCTGGGCAATAAAATTTATTCCACCAACGTGCCAGGTATCGGCCTGCGGTTTAGCCGCGGCGGGGCGACGGTCAATATCATCTATCCTGACACTTTCTCCAGCTACGTTAGCAGGACCACAAACTATTCGCTGGAGGGTTCCCGCTTTACGCTGGAGGTGATTAAAACCGCGAGCGTGACCGGCAGCGGTACCCTGGCGGCAGGTAAGTACACCTCTTATGACTGGGAGAACGGCAATAACCCGATCCTCGAAACCCGTCTGAGCGCCAACGCCATCACCGTGGTATCGCCCTCATGTACCATCCTGAGCGGCAAAAACATGAACGTCGATGTCGGCACCATCAAGCGCAGCGATCTCAATGGCGTCGGCACCACCGCGGGCGGGAAGGATTTTAATATTGAGCTGCAGTGCAGCGGCGGGCTAAGCGAGTCGGGATACGCCAATATCCAGACCTCTTTCTCCGGCACGTTGGCCACTGGCACCACGGTGAGCCGGGGCGCATTGCTGAACGAAAAATCCGGCTCCTCGCTGGCGAAAGGGATTGGTATCCAGGTCCTCAAAGAGGGCGTACCGCTGGAATTCAACAAGAAATACAGCGTGGGTACGCTGCGCACGCAAGAAACGCGATACATCACCCTGCCTCTGCACGCGCGTTTCTATCAATATGCGCCGACCACCAGTACCGGTGAGGTGGAGTCGCACATGATCTTTAACCTGACGTACGATTAATTCGGGAGGCGGGTATGCGTGATTCAGCACAATTGAAAAATAGCAAACGACTCATTCAGCTGGCCCTGATAAGCGGGATGCTGATTGCCTCCCCTGCGTCGGCTTTTGAGACCAACTACGATCGGGGACGGGTGGATTTTGCCGGACGGGTCACCGATATTTCATGCAGCGTGGCCCTAAACGGCGGCAACAACGCCGGGAGCGGCAGCGTCTGGCTGGCGCCGGTCAGCCTGGCGGAAGTCCACGAGCGCGGCGCCGGGGCATTTATGAAACCGCAGCCCTTCACGCTGGAGCTGTCGAACTGCCAGCTGCGGCACGACGGCGGCGCGGCGGATAAAAACGAGATCCGCCTGGTTAACGTGCGCTGGGTTGACGGATTTACGGTCAATGCGGTCAGCAATGAGAATGCTGGTTATCTGAGGAATACGCGGGCGGATGGCGCCAGCCATATTTTCCTCGCGCTGTCGACCAATGACAATAATACGCTGGATAAAAGCAATAAAATTGTTCCCGCCGACCCCTTACAAAACCGGGTACCGCTGGTAGAAAAAGCGGTGGATGGCGGCGTATTTACCTATTACATTGGTTACGTTACGCCAGCGCCGGAAAAAGCAACCAGCGGTCCGTTGACCAGCTGGGCGACCTGGGAACTTGTTTACAATTGAAGGGTTGATGGCCTTGCGCAAATGTTACAATTGATGCCGGAATCATCCGGCATTTATTTAAACGGTGAGATCTTCTTTGACCAGCTGTTCAATGCTGACTTCCTTCCAGTAGTGTCCCTGAATAGCAAACCACTCCATTCCCTGTAACCACGCCTTATGCGCTTCGCTTTCTACGCCTTCAATAATCACATTATGGTGATTGCGGGTAAGGAAGGTGACCAGTGCATCCATTAACGGCCGGCCGGAATCTTTTTGCATTAAAAGCCAGAAGAAGTCTTTATCGATTTTGACATAATCGAAATGATAGTCGCGAATGGCGCTAATACCGGCGTTGCCAGAACCGAAATCATCGAGCCAGAGCGTGGTGCTTTGCGGGTTGCTCCAGGTAGCGAGCGCCTTATTTAATAATTTATTTGAGTTCTCGGTAACTTCAAAATGGACGCAGCCGATATGGTTGACGAGCGCTTTAATCTCCGGGCGTAGCAATACGTTAAGTATATGGTCATCAACGTTGATCGTCGCCGAGATGCCATTTTGCTTAAACCACTGTTTATGTTTTTCAATGAGCGCCAGCTGTTCCATAAAAATGCTTTCACGTAATCCGGTATTGGCGTAGCGAAAGAAGTATTCCGGCGATATGGACATGCGGTCAAAGCGGCTCAGGCACTCCACGGCGACGAGCGTACCTTCTGGGGAAAACATTTTTTGAAAGACATAACGAACGGATATATCGCTACGTGATAAATTATGATCAGAAAAAAGAGTCGCGTTCATTATCTCTCGTCAAAATAAGGTCAGAGGTAAAGAGAGGTGGATATTATAGGTGACCTTTCTGCCGATGGGAATGATTATTAATGGCTTGTCGCCAATAAATTATCGGCTTTTGATTGGTCACCCACATATTTCTAGTTTCAACACTGATACATATTGACTATGCTTTTGTTCATTATCCGCGAACTATTCATTCCTAGTTTTTTCATAATATGTACCTTATGACTGTGAACCGTTTTATGATCAATGTCGAGAAGCACCGCAATCCTTTTATTGTTATTGCAGGCAATAATTAACTCCAGCACCTGAAGCTCCCTGGCGGTGAGCTTTCTGCGGGTACATAGACCCTGGCAGCCCTCGGCGGTTAAGGGCCTGCTGAGGATGGCTGAGTACGCTGACAAAGAGGATTTTTCTGTAAGAATCAATAGGTTTTCCAGATCAAGCAGTTCCCGGTACAGGCTGGAGAGCTCGCTTTTGACTATCAGAACCAGCATGGCGCAATGCGCGAGGCGATTGCGCAAAGTGTTCAGTAAGTCAACCGTTGTGGCCGCTGAGATATCTTTATGGATGATATTGATAATAACGGTCGCTGTCGGGGAAGCGCAGACTCCTTTCACGATATCCTGAAAGTTCAGGGTCGTGATGTCCGTGGCGTGATCGATCAAGTAATCATGAACTGATTGTCCGATGATATTATCATCGGTGTAAAGCAATATACTGTCCAATGGTTCAGACTCTCTTTTTTCTCTTGGCTTCCATAATCAAGTCGAGCAGCACTTTCTCTATTCTCTTCTTGTTATCAAGATGACGAAATTTGAACTGGCAAGAAATTTGGTAGTAGCTATCCGACTTTTCGTTATCATCTAAAGTCACCATGACAACGTTTTTTATAACTAAATCTACGGTAACTTCGCCATATTCAGCGAGGGCCAGTATGGCGTTCTTAAGGATGGCGTTATGGCTGAGGAATTTCAGATTGGGACTCTTGGTCATCAGCGCACAACCGCCATCCGAAATGTCTTTGATTTCGAATAGATAATTTTCTCCATTTTTATGCCGACCGTGACAGAAGAATTCGTGCTCGTGGCGCAAACGGAATCGGGGATCGCGCCGACGTTGTACCACCTGGATACATTCCGGCAAGGTAAAAGCGACCTTGTGGCATTTTCCTTCGCCGCTGGCGTAGCTTTTCTTTAGCGTGGAGCAAAACTCGATTTTTCCTGAATCGCTATGCAGAATAAATTTAACTTTATGCCCGGTGGGGATTTTGCTGGTGGTTAAGATATGAAACTCGGCAAAATCCACCCGCGTTAGCTGGGTAATAGTGCTTTTGTTATTAACAAAAACTTCTATCTCCGCCTGCTTTCGGAGCTCTTCCCTGAAAATAGCAATGATTTCATACTTACTGGTCTTTATCGTTCCCTCTGTCATGTGCAATCCTTGTAAATTGTTATTGTGTGTGGTTGATTTTTTATATAGCAATGCAAACATTCTGATTGTGTTAACCAGATGTTTTTATGAGCGTTTGATGTTGTTAGCTATCTTTGCAGCTAAATTGATTTGTATAAACTTTGAATGAGATATTGTTTTTCCTGTAATCAAGACTCCGAAATTTTTGGTGAGACAAAAACGACAGAAGCCTCCAATTAGGAGGCCAGTCGGAAAAGTATAAAGCTATGCTTTGCATAGGGTTATCCGTAAGAGAATAAAGCAGATAACCCCTAATTTGTAGGATGTATAGTGCCAGCGGCGTTAAGGTAATTCCAGGCAAATATTGAGATGAAGGCTTCTGCGAATATTCATCCGCAGAAGCCTGAAATCAGGCGTGGGGTTCCAGATTATCGAGAATGGTTAGCGCTTCAGGCGGAAGCGTTAATTGCGCGGCGGCGAGATTTTCATGCAGATGCGCTAGCGAAGAGGTACCCGGAATGAGCAGAATATTCGGCGAGCGCTGAAGCAGCCATGCCAGCGCCACCTGCATCGGGGTCGCGTCCAGAGAAGCGGCGACATCGTTAAGCTCCCGGGCCTGTAGCGGCGTAAAGCCGCCGAGCGGGAAAAAGGGCACCCAGGCGATATGCTGCGCCGCCAGTTCGTCAATAAGCGGGTCATCCTGACGGTTCGCCACGTTGTACTGGTTCTGAACGCAGACGATGGGCGTCATTTTTTGCGCATCGCTCACCTGTCTGGCGGTAACGTTGCTCAGCCCGATATGGCGAATCAACCCGCGTTCTTTAAGCTCCAGCAGGGTGGTTAAGGGCTCCTCCAGCGAACCTTCTACCGGACCGTGAGTGCCGAGCATACTGCGCAGATTCACCACCTCAAGCACGTCGAGACCCAGATTGCGCAGATTATCTTCCACCGCCTGAGTGAGCTCCGCGGGAGACATCGCGGGGAGCCAGTTGCCTTTTTCATCGCGGCGAGCGCTGACTTTGGTCACGATGCACAGATCGTCGGAATAGGGATGTAGCGCCTGGCGAATGAGCTGATTCGTGACGTGCGGGCCATAAAAATCGGAGGTATCGATATGATTGACGCCCGACTCGACCGCTTCCTGCAGTACGCGGATAGCGGTTTGCGGATCTTTTGGCGGCCCAAAGACGCCGGGCCCCGCAAGCTGCATCGCCCCGTATCCCAGACGATAAACCTGACGATCGCCTAACGTCGCGGTACCGGATAATTTTACGCTGGACATATAAACCCCTGCTCTAATGGTATGCAAAGGATCAGTGTATGTCCGTCAGGGAGATTGGGGGGATGAGAATGTTGGCAGAACGTGCGGCGAGCAAGAAACTCGCCGCAGAGCAAGGATCAGCTAAAAAACATCACTGATACGCAGAGCAAACCGACAACCAGGGTAATGAAGTTACCCACCGAGCGGTAGGGCTTCAGCGCCGGAATAAGGTACGTGGAGAGGGTCGGCATGATGAACAGGATCATCGCAATAAGCGGGCCGCTAATGGCGTAAATCATTGAAATAGCGTTGGGATTGATAAAGCACACCACGAAGGTCAGCGTCGATACCAGCAGGATCGACATCGCCCGGTTGAACGCGCGGCTCTTGCGAATACCCGCCTGAGCGAGAGACGTTTTGACGATTTCGCTGGCCCCTTCAATCACGCCAAAATAGGTACCCAGGAACGATTTCGACATCGCCACCACCGCCACAATAATCCCGGTGACCGCCAGCCACGCCGGTGACCCCGGCATCATCGACAGGGCGGAAAGAATGGTGACCCCTTGATTGCGCGCGGTTTCGATATAGCCCGCTGGTATCGACAGCAGGCAGCTGAAGACGAAAAACAGCACGCTGGCGCAGATGAGGGTGTAGGCCACCTTCATGATTTTTTTGCATTTACCCATGGCCAGCTCGCCGTATTTTTCCTGCTGATCGATAGCAAAAGTCGAGATGATTGGCGTATGGCTAAAAGCGAAAACCATCACGGGAATGGAGATCCAGATTTGGTGGAACGTGTGCGGGGTCAGCTGCATCTGGCTGGTCAGGTAAGCCGGCTGCCAGCTACCCATTAAATAGATGGAGAGGAACAGAAAACAGGCGATCAGCGGGAAGACTAAAAAGCCCATCACCTTAATGGTGACGTGGCGGCCCATTAAAAAGATCAGATTCAGCACCAGCACAACGGCCAGGCTGAGCAGCGCCCGTACCTGGGAGGTGATGGGGACATGTCGGGATAGCTGCTCCGCGAGCGAGTTAGTAATGGCGACCGCGTAGATCAGCACGACCACGAAAAAGGCGAGGAAATAGAGGCCGGTAATCAGGTTGCCGATCTTTTTACCGTAGTAGTGGTTAACGGCGCCGGTAATCCCCTCGCCCGGGGCGATGTTGGCGGAGAGAATAAACTGGCTCAGCGCTTTATGCGGCCAGTAGGTCAACGGCCAGGCGACCAGCGCGGTGATGAAAAGAACAATGGCGCCCGCGGATCCCAGTTGGATCGGCAAGAATAACGTGCCAGCGCCTACAGCAGTGCCATATAAGGCGAAACTCCAGAGAGTTTCTTCTTTAGACCAAATTTTAGACATTATGCGACTTTATCAACCAGAAAACGAACAAAAAGGAGTGCAATTTATCACATTTATGAATGGGCTGCGGCGATAGTTTCTGGCTAATAAGTGAAGCGGCGGAGCGCCCGTCAATCGATCGGGCGATCCGTGCAGGATGAGCGGCGAGCGGCGATTCGCTGCAGGCGAACCTTCATCACGCGCTCGCGCAGCGTATCCCAGGCCCAGTTGAAGGCCATGGTGTAGGGCAGGAAGAACAGCATGAAGCCGATTTCCAGCATAAACGCCTGCATCAGCGAGACGCCCAGCACCAGCGCGACCATGGTGACGCCAATAAGAATAAAGCCTGACTCAAAGCCGATCGCGTGCAGCGCGCGGACCCGCAGGTTGCGGACGACACGGGAAACCGGCCACAGGCGGTCAAACAGGGCGTTATAGATAATGTTCCAGACCATCGCCAGCGTCGCGAGCAGGATACTGAGCCCGCCCATTTCGACTACCGAACGCTGCATTAGCCATGCGGCGGTCGGGGCGAGGATCAGCGTCGCCAGACCTTCAAAGCTGATAGCGTGAATGACCCGTTCCGTCAGCGTTTTGCGCTGGGCGTTAACTTGTTGCATGGCTTGTTGCCTCCGGACTTTATAAGAAATTACCCGGCATTTTATGGATAAATATGATAAACAAAAGATAGTATCCATCGATAAAGTAGATAGTTCATGCGCTATTCTCCCGAAGCTTTAACCGCTTTTGTCGAATCCGTGGCCTGCGGTTCGTTCTCTGGCGCGGCGCGGCGGCTGCGTAAAAGCCAGTCCACCATCAGTACCGCAATCGCCAATCTGGAGGCCGATCTTGGCGTCACGCTGTTCGATCGCACCTCCAGGCAACCGACGCTGACGCCGCAGGGCGAACAGGTGTTGAGTTATGTGAAAGCGATTCTGGCGGCCAGCGACAGGCTGGATGAACTGGCCATTTCGCTGTCTGGCAACACCGAAGCGCGCCTGACCTTTGTGCTCTCCGATACGCTGCATCCCGATGTGCTTGAAGATCTGCTGGCGCAGTTCGATCGCCGTTTTCCGCATACCGAATTTGAGTGCCTGATTGGCGAAGATGACGATGTTATCGATCTGCTGCAAAAAGAGCGGGCGCAGGTGGGGCTGATTGAGGCCAGGGACAGCTATCCGACAGAGATAGGCAGTATCCGCCTGCCGATGCAAACCGAAATGGCTATCTTCGTGGCGCCCCGGCATCCGCTGGCGGCCCAGGGGAGAGTCACCCGTGACGAGCTGTTCAGCTGGCGCGAGCTGCGCCTGAGCACCTATCTGGACAATTCGGCGGAACCGGCGCGCGGTCTGGTCTGGTCGGCGCCAAACTATCTGCTGCTGTTCAGCATGGCGGCTCAGGGGCTGGGGTGGTGTATTTTACCCAGCGCGCTGGTGGAGGAGTTTGCCGGGAGCGGAAGCCTGGTGGCGCTGGATATTGCCGGCTGGCCGCGGATGATCTCTACCGATTTGCTGTGGAATAAAAAAGCGCCGCCGGGCGAAGCCGGAAGCTGGTTGCGTCAGCATCTGCAGGGGAATGGGCGCAAATAGGGGCCATTTATGCCATCGTCGACGATCTTTGTGATTTCCCTCACTTTTTTTAAACAATTGCGAAATTTTTTGATAACAATTCACTACTATGATGCTGTTTCTTTGCGCAGAGGCGGAGCAGAGGTAGAGGATGAAAGATGTCGTAATCGTCGGCGCGTTGCGAACGCCAATCGGCTGTTTTCAGGGCACGCTATCGCGTCATTCTGCGGTGGAGCTGGGCAGCGTTGTGGTAAAGGCGTTAGTGGAGCGCAGCGGCGTCGATCCGCAGAGTATTGATGAGGTGATCCTCGGCCAGGTTCTGACGGCAGGAACCGGACAGAATCCGGCACGTCAGTCGGCGATACGTGGCGGGCTGCCTAATACTGTTTCTGCCATTACCATCAACGACGTCTGCGGTTCCGGGCTGAAGGCACTGCACCTGGCAACCCAGGCGATTCAGTGCGGCGAAGCGGACGTGGTGATCGCCGGAGGGCAGGAGAATATGAGCCGCGCCCCGCATGTGCTGACCGATAGCCGGACCGGCGCGCAGCTGGGTAACAGCCAGCTTATCGACAGCCTGGTCCATGATGGCCTGTGGGATGCGTTTAATGACTACCATATGGGCGTGACGGCGGAGAACCTGGCGCGCGAGTACGGTATTAGCCGTGAATTGCAGGACGCGTGGGCGCTTAGCTCGCAGCACAAAGCGCGGCGAGCGATTGACTCCGGCCGCTTTCGCGATGAAATCGTTCCGGTGACCAGCGAACTCAACGGTATTCCGCGGCTGGTGGATACCGATGAGCAGCCGCGCGTTGACCCCAGCGCTGAAGCGCTGGCCAGTCTGCTGCCGACTTTTGACCAGCAGGGCTCGGTCACCGCGGGCAACGCGTCGAGCATTAACGACGGCGCGGCGGCGGTGATGATGATGAGCGAGACTAAAGCCGAGGCGCTGGGGCTGCCGATACTGGCGCGGATCCGCGCCTTTGCCAGCGTTGGCGTCGATCCGGCGCTAATGGGCATCGCCCCGGTCCATGCTACCCGCCGCTGCCTTGAGCGAGCGGGCTGGAAGCTGGATGAAGTCGATCTGATTGAAGCCAACGAAGCCTTTGCCGCCCAGGCCATTTCGGTGGGTAGGGTGCTGGAATGGGATGAGCGGCGGGTGAACGTCAACGGCGGCGCTATTGCGCTTGGCCATCCGATCGGCGCTTCCGGCTGCCGGATCCTGGTTTCCCTGGTGCATGAAATGATCAAACGCGACGCCCGTAAAGGGCTTGCCACGCTGTGTATCGGCGGCGGTCAGGGCGTGGCGCTGGCGGTGGAACGTTAATAAGTCTTTTCTAATATGCGTTAACTGAGCCTCCCTGTGGAGGCTTTTTTTTTCTTCCCACCAGGCGTTTCCCTCCCAAAAAACTCCTTTTTGACGCGCGATTTTGGTGAGCGTTGTCACGTCTTTTTGTGCCACCTTTTTTGAAACAAATATTTACGATCGCGATCACTAAAACATTATTGCCTAAAAAATAAAATACGGTTTTATAAAAACGAAACGATATTTTAATTATGAGGGGTAATTTATGTTCGCAAGATCTCTGGCCCTTGCTGCACTCTGTGGCATGTCCTTCGCGGCTTCAGCTGTCACGGTAGATTTACGTCACGAATTCATTGATGGCGGGAAAACGGATAAGAGTAACGCCGACCGCGTTTCCGTCTCCCACCGTTTCGCTAACGGCTTCGGCTTCTCCGTTGAGGCGAAGTGGAAATCGGGCGGCGAGAACACCAGCCAGCCTTATTCCGATTTCGTCGGCAATGGTCATGAAGAGAGCATTAGCTGGCAGTGGAAAGCGGACAAGAACTTCTCGGTTACGCCGGGGTTCAATATTGAAAGTAACGATAGCCGCTCGATCTACAAGCCAAACCTGCGCGTGCAGTACAGCTTTGATAATGGCTTCTACGTTGCTGCCCGCTATCGTTATGACTATACCCGCTACCCGGCGAATGCAGGGAAAGACGATGACAAAGTTAACCGTGGCGATGCGTGGGCCGGTTACGTCTTCGGCGACTGGCGTACGGAGCTGAACTACGTTTACGCGCGCAGTAGCGAAGGAGTTAAGCGCAACGACAACAAACCGTACTCGCAGGAGTACAACCTCAAGGTTGCCTATAAGCTGGATAAAAACTGGGCGCCGTACGGCGAGCTCGGCAACGTCGGCGTCAACGATCGCAGCGACCGCCAGACCCGCTTCCGCGTAGGTGTCGCCTACTCGTTCTAAATTAAAAAATGTCTTCATCGTTTACCCCGGAGCGGTCAGCCGGGGTTTTCTGTTGGTATGAATCCCTCTTCCCTGAGGCGGCGCAGCGCGCCCCAGCTACACGTCATGTAGCCCGGATAAGCGCAGCGCAATCCGGGGCAAACGTCGGGCATAAAAAAGCCCTCCGAAAGGAGGGCAAGGCCAGTTACAGAAACACTAACTCAAACAGTGGCTAACGCTATGCCTTCAGCATCTCAGGCTGCGGCGGCAGCTTCGCGATATAAACGGCAGGTTTGCCGTCTTTATCGGAGCTGAACAAAATGGCGCTATCGTCCGGCGTAAAGGACGGGTGCGGGTGGGTCACCTGGCGACTATTGGCCACCGTTGCCCAGGAGGTATCGTGCCGCGCGACGCGGAAATAGGCCTGCTTCGCGACATCGAAAGCGTACAGATACGGGTCGTTATCAATGGTGTAGCCGCTGGTGTCTTTGACGTCCACCGGGGTGCCGGAGCCATCGCCAACCAGCATCGTGCCGTCAAAGTTACTCATCAGATGCGAGCAGGCAGGCATCTGCATCACCGCTTCATTGACGCCGGTATCCGGGTTGAAGCTATAAATTGTTCGACCCTGCTGGCCCTTCAGATAAGAGACGTACACCAGCGCGGAGCCGTTCGGAACCCAGAATTCGTGAGTGCAGCTTTCGCCTTCCGCATGCGCTTTAACTTTACGCACGTTGCTGCCGTCTTCATTCACCATCCACATCCGCGCATCGACCAGGTCGTGCGGGCCTTCATGGCAGAAGGCGACGGTATTGTCATCGAACGGACGATAAATCGGATGGCCTAGCCATTTCTTCTCTTCGTGGATCACGCTGCTTTCGCCGGTTTGCAGGTCGACGCGCAGCAGGCGGCAGCGGGGGCCTTTGTGAAAGAAATCGTGGAAAATCTGCCAGTCGTTAAGCGGCGTCCAGTCGCTTTTGGCAATCTCAATGCCAACCAGTTTGGTGCAATCGCTGTTGGCCACCCAGGTGCCGTAGCCAACCCAGTCATCGGCAACGCGATAAACTTCGCGCTCTTGCAGCGTCGTGAGGTTAACTTCCAGCAGCGTCCGGTCGTTCTTCACGTAATAAAGGGATTTATCATCCGGGGAAAGGAAACCGCCAAATGTGTTATCACCAGCGCCTTCCGTTAGCTGCACCGCTTCGGCTTTTGCGAGGTCCAGCAGATAGTAGTTCCAGTTACCGTCGAACTCGCCGGCGAACAGCAAATGGCTGCCATCGTTAAAAAAACACTTCTGATAGAAATAGTTACGATGACAGGTCACTTCTGGTGGGGTTAAACGGGTGATCTCCGCGCCGGTGTCCGGATCGCGGCTGACGTCATAATTCAGTTTAACCCGCATGCCTTTAGCCATGATGTACTCCTTTTCCTTCCTGAGATGTCGCCCGCCTGCGTTGACCGGCCAGTGGAAGTAGATTTAAAAGATGGGTGTTAATTTATCAAAACATCGTTTCATTATTTGTGATGGCGGACGCAATTCGCAACAACTTCTTGCTGCAGATCGCGTTTTTTTGCTTTACGTGCGGCAGGTATCCCGGCGGTCTTTGTTTTCTTGTCGATTTTTTTCGATCCCTGGTCTTTTTTTTAAGTTCATTTTAACTAGCTGTATTTTAAAGAATTAAATAAATATTTCCGGATCAATTCTCCGGCGCTTCGTGATCTGTTTTGCATTTTTAACATTTAGCAGTCTTAAAATTGAAACGATGTTTTAATAATAATTGAAAATGACTTTAGCCGGGGATAAGATGTGCTCACAGTAAAACGGAACTCTGTTTTATTTTTAGAAGGGTCAATCCCTGAGAGTTCTTCAAACCATAAGGGTCTGCACAAGCAGCAGGCTGGACTATCAGAACCTTGCCTGTACCTACACAGGCTCTGAAAGATTAAGGAACCAAGTATGATTCTCGACGCATTCTCCCTGCAGGGCAAAGTAGCCGTGGTCAGCGGCTGTGATACGGGTCTGGGCCAGGGTATGGCGGTTGGCCTCGCGGAAGCCGGCTGCGATATCGTGGGTATCAATATTGTTGAACCGACGGAAACCATTGAGCGCGTTACGGCGCTGGGCCGTCGTTTTCTCAGCCTGACCGCCGATCTGCGCCAGATTGACGGCATTCCACAACTGCTGGAGCGTGCGGTAGCGGAGTTCGGTCATATCGATATTTTGGTTAACAATGCCGGTCTGATCCGTCGCGAAGACGCGATTGAATTCAGCGAGAAAAACTGGGACGACGTGATGAACCTGAATATTAAGAGCGTGTTCTTTATGTCTCAGGCGGCGGCGAAACACTTTATCGCTCAGGGTACCGGCGGCAAGATTATCAATATCGCCTCGATGCTCTCTTTCCAGGGCGGGATCCGCGTACCGTCCTACACGGCGTCAAAAAGCGCGGTGATGGGCGTGACCCGTCTGCTGGCGAACGAGTGGGCCAAGCACGGCATCAACGTCAATGCGCTGGCGCCGGGCTATATGGCGACCAACAATACCCAGCAGCTGCGCGCCGACGAACAGCGCAGCAGCGAGATCCTCGACCGTATCCCGGCGGGACGCTGGGGCCTGCCAAGCGACCTGATGGGGCCGGTGGTCTTCCTGGCTTCCAGCGCTTCTGACTACATCAACGGCTACACCGTGGCGGTGGATGGCGGCTGGCTGGCGCGCTAATATTTGCCGCGTTATCAGCGCAAAATGGAACCCTGCTTCGGCAGGGTTTTTTTATGGCTGAATAACAATTGTCCATATGATGAAATTGAAATAGTCCATATGGTTTACTTGTTTCTCAGCAGAGTATCTATGTTTAACAAGGGTCGGTGAAGTTGAAATGCTTATTTTCTGTTCTTTCGAAAGTTGAATGTCCATCACAAAACCATTGCCTGTAGCAACTTAATCCATATCTTTGGCTTGTCACGCCTGACACCTTGCGCCGCCGATCCCGTAGTTTCATCGTATGTCTTACTTCGTCTGGCGGGAAAAAAATGACCTCAATCAGTCACGACTCTACAACTATGCCGCGTACGCTGCGCGATACCCGGCGCATGAATCAGTTTGTCTCGGTTGCCGCCGCGGTGGCAGGATTGCTGTTTGGCCTTGATATCGGCGTAATCGCCGGGGCGCTGCCCTTTATTACCGATCATTTTGTTTTATCCAGCCGCCTGCAGGAGTGGGTGGTGAGCAGCATGATGCTGGGGGCTGCCATCGGCGCGTTATTTAACGGCTGGCTCTCTTTTCGCCTTGGGCGCAAATACAGCCTGATGGTGGGCGCAGTGCTGTTCGTGGCCGGTTCCGTGGGCTCCGCTTTTGCCGCCAGCGTCGAAATGTTGCTGGCGGCGAGGATCGTTCTCGGGGTCGCGGTGGGGATTGCCTCTTATACCGCGCCGCTGTATCTGTCGGAAATGGCGAGCGAAAACGTGCGCGGCAAGATGATCAGCATGTATCAGCTGATGGTAACGTTGGGGATCGTGATGGCGTTTCTCTCCGATACCGCGTTCAGCTACAGCGGCAACTGGCGAGCGATGCTTGGCGTACTGGCTCTGCCGGCGCTGGTGCTGATTATTCTGGTGATCTTCCTGCCGAATAGCCCGCGCTGGCTGGCGGAAAAAGGGCGTCACGTGGAGGCGGAAGAGGTGCTGCGGATGCTGCGCGACACGTCTGAAAAAGCCCGCGACGAGCTGAATGAGATCCGCGAAAGTCTCAAGCTGAAGCAGGGGGGCTGGGCGCTGTTTAAGGTCAACCGCAACGTGCGGCGGGCGGTGTTCCTCGGTATGTTGTTGCAGGCGATGCAGCAGTTTACCGGGATGAATATCATCATGTACTACGCGCCGCGCATCTTCAAAATGGCCGGCTTCACCACTACCGAGCAGCAGATGGTGGCGACCCTGGTGGTTGGCCTGACCTTTATGTTCGCCACCTTTATCGCCGTCTTTACCGTCGATAAGGCCGGGCGTAAACCGGCGCTGAAAATCGGCTTTAGCGTGATGGCCATCGGCACGCTGGTGCTGGGCTACTGCCTGATGCAGTTTGATAACGGCACCGCCTCCAGCGGTCTCTCCTGGTTGTCGGTGGGGATGACCATGATGTGTATCGCCGGCTATGCGATGAGCGCCGCGCCGGTGGTGTGGATCCTGTGTTCGGAAATTCAGCCGCTGAAGTGTCGCGATTTCGGTATCACCTGCTCAACCACCACCAACTGGGTGTCAAACATGATTATCGGCGCGACCTTCCTGACGCTGCTGGACGCGATCGGCGCGGCGGGAACCTTCTGGTTATATACCGCGCTGAACGTCGCTTTTATCGGCGTGACGTTCTGGCTGATCCCAGAAACCAAAAACGTCACCCTTGAGCATATTGAACGCAAGCTGATGTCCGGCGAGAAGCTGCGCAATATCGGCAATTAACTATAACGACTCGCGCGGCAGCCACGGGCTGGCAACCCGTACCGTCTCCCGATGGCTGTCGCCGTTAATAATGTGCAGGGCGCTCAGGCGCCCAATATCATAGTGCGGGAGCTGTACCGTTGAGAGCGGCGGAAAAAACAGATCGCCGATCCCCACCATATTGTCGTAACCCACCACAGCCACATCCTGCGGAATGCGCAGCCCCTGCGCCAGTAGCGTCTGATAGACCATAAACGCGATGCGGTCGTTGCCGCAAATCACCGAGTCGAACGGCAGCGTGGGTTGCTGAATATGCGCCAGCACGACAGCGGGAATATCGCGATAGTGCTCATCACCATAGGCCATATAGCTGTGATGGAGCGTATCCGGGTCAATCCCCGCTTCCCGGCAGGCGCGTTCCAGCCCCTGACGGCGGCGGACGGTCGCCAGATGATTCACCGGGAGATGCAGGCACAGCGGACGGCGGTAGCCCGCGGCCAGCAGAGCCTGCACCGCCGTATACTGGCCCTGTTCGTCGTCCGGGATATAGCTGGCCACCGGATCGTGCAGGCTTTCGCAGTTGGCCAGCACGCAGGGGAGGGTTAACAGCTTGGCCGGCAGCGGCACCTGGCGCAGGCCCATCGTGGTATAGATAATCCCGTCCGGACGGTGGGAGAGCAGCAGGTCGACAATGGTTTCCGGGCTATCGTCAGAGAACATATTGACCACGAAGCTGTTCCAGCCGTGCGCCCGCGCGGTCTCTTCGATGGAGAGCGTAATCTCCACCGAGAACGGCGTAGTGACGGTATCCAGCGCCAGCACCCCGATGGTGTTTGGCGTCGCGTGGGCGCCGCGAATTTTCTTCGCCGACAGGTCGGGGACATAGTTGGTCTCTTCGATAGCCGCCTGGACCCGAGCCAGGGTCTCCGGCTTGAGTCTTTCCGGGCTGTTTAGCGCTCGGGAGACCGTCATCAGCGACACATTCGCCAGCTTTGCCACATCTTTCAGAGATGCCATATTAAGTGCTCCACCCATGCCGTCGGCAACGGGTTTTACTAAGTTACTGATGTAAAAGGATCATGCGATATTCTATCGTACACCCGATGCCGATGCAGACGAGGAATATTTGATCGCGATCCCACTCTCATTATGTTAACGTTAACTTTTGTGATTAACATCATGAATCTCAGCAAAATGACATGAGATTCGTTTTTTGTTAACGTTACCATATCAGCATTACTCCTACATGAGAATGTCATGATGAAAGCGCACCCCTCACAAAGCTATCCGTTACTCAGCGCGTTACTGTTTTTCTTTTTCGTGACCTGGTCCTCTTCAGGTTCGCTGCTCTCGATCTGGCTGCACCAGGAAGTGGGCCTTAAACCGGGGGATACCGGGATTATCTTCTCGGTGCTTTCCGTCTCGGCGCTTTTCGCGCAGGTGTGTTACGGCTTTATTCAGGACAAACTCGGCCTGCGTAAAAATCTGCTCTGGTACATTACCGTTCTGCTGATCCTCTCCGGCCCGGCCTATATGCTGTTTGGCTATCTGCTCAAAATTAACGTGTTGCTCGGCAGCATCTTCGGCGGGATTTATATCGGACTGACCTTCAACGGCGGTATCGGCGTACTGGAGTCCTATACCGAGCGCGTCGCGCGCCAGAGCCAGTTTGAATTCGGCAAAGCGCGGATGTGGGGCTCGCTGGGCTGGGCAGTGGCGACGTTCTTCGCCGGTTTGCTGTTTAATATTAATCCGCATTTAAACTTCGCGGTGGCCAGCTGCTCCGGACTGGTCTTTTTTATACTACTGGCGCGACTGCGAGTCTCTTCCGCGCCGCACGCCATGCAGGAGGCGGTATCGGGCGGTAAAGTGACGCTGGAGGACGCTCTGCGTCTGCTGACCCTGCCGCGCTTTTGGGCGCTGGTATTCTTCGTCATCGGCACCTGTATCTACGGCGTTTACGATCAGCAGTTTCCGGTCTACTTCTCTTCCCAGTTCCCGACCTTACAGGAAGGCAACGAGATGTACGGCTACCTGAACTCGTTCCAGGTGTTCCTTGAAGCTGCCGGTATGTTCTGCGCGCCGTGGCTGGTTAACCGTATTGGCGCGAAAAATGGTCTGATCTTCGCCGGGATGGTGATGGCGATGCGTATGGTGGCGTCCGGGCTGGTGGAAGGGCCGCTGCTTATCTCCATTACTAAACTGCTGCACGCGGTCGAGTTGCCGGTGCTGCTGGTCTCCATCTTTAAATACAACAGCCTGAACTTCGACAAGCGTCTCTCCTCAACGCTGTATCTGGTGGGCTTTGCCTGCACCAGCTCGGTTATCGCGACGGTGCTGTCGCCGCTGGCTGGCTATAGCTATGAGAAATACGGCTTCGCCCAGTCCTATCTGATTATGGGACTGCTGGTGTTCTGCACCACCTTTATCTCCATCTTCTTGTTGCGTTCCAGTAAGTCCTCTTCGGACCCGCTGATGCCGCAAACTTCCGCTATCTGAATCAAAAGAGTAATGAATATGACTTATTCCATTCCCCGGGCCGAGCAAGAACTGCAGGCCAAACATGAAAAGCTGAACCTGCGCTGGTATCCGCGCTATCACCTGGCCGCCCGCGCGGGTTGGATCAACGATCCCAATGGCCTGGTCTGGTTCGACGGCTGGTATCACGCCTTTTACCAGCACCATCCGTACTCCACCCAATGGGGACCGATGCACTGGGGTCACGCGCGCAGTAAGGATCTGGTGCACTGGGAGCATCTGCCGGTGGCGCTGGCCCCGGAAGGCCCGGAGGATAAAGACGGCTGCTTCTCCGGCTCCGCAGTGGTGGATGGCGATACGCTGGCGCTGATTTATACCGGGCATAAATTCCATGGCGATCCCAGCGATGAAGCCAACCTGTATCAGGTGCAGTGTCTGGCGACCAGTCGCGACGGGATTCACTTCGAGCGCCAGGGGATCGTGGTCGACACTCCGCCGGGCATGCACCATTTCCGCGACCCGAAAGTGTGGCGAGAAGGGGACAGCTGGTACATGATCGTCGGCGCTCGCGATGGCGATACCGGCCAGGTGCGGCTGTATCGCTCAGCCGATCTGCGCCAGTGGCAGGACGCGGGCGTGCTTGATGAAGCGGAAAAAGAGATGGGCTACATGTGGGAATGCCCGGATTTCTTCGCCCTCAACGGCAAACATATCCTGATGTTCTCCCCTCAGGGGCTGGCGGCGAAAGGCTATCGCAACCGCAACCTGTTCCAGAGCGGCTATCTGCTCGGTGAGTGGCAGCCGGGGCAGGCGTTTGTACGCGAGGGGGAGTTTGTCGAAATGGATCACGGGCACGATTTCTACGCCCCGCAGAGTTTCCTCACGCCCGATGGTCGCCGCATTGTCATCGGTTGGCTGGATATGTGGGAATCGCCGCTGCCGGAGCAGCAGGACGGCTGGGCGGGCATGCTTTCGCTGCCGCGCGAGCTGAGCCTGAGCGCCGATAACCGTCTGCAGATGCGTCCGGCGAAAGAGGTCGAGAGCATGCGCGGCGCCAGCTTCCCGTGGCCGGTGACGACCCTGAAAAACCAGCAGACCACGATGGTGGAGAACTGCGAAGCGATGGAGGTGATCCTGCACTGGGATGGCCTGAACAGCAGCGCCGAGCAGTATGGCCTCAGCTTCGGCGAAGGTCTGCGCGTTTACGTGGATGCGCAGATGCAGCGCCTGGTGCTTGAGCGACACTATCCGCAGTATGGCCTCTGCGGCACCCGCAGCGTCCCGTTGACCGAAGGCGCCGATCTGAAGCTAAGAATATTCTTCGATAGCTCTTCGGTAGAAGTGTTTGTTAATGATGGCGAGGCCTGTCTCAGCAGTCGTATATATCCTGACGCCGCTCGCCGTGAATTAGCGTTATTTTCCTGGAGCGGTTCGGCGCATTTAAAAGAAGCAGGTGCCTGGCAGCTGGAATAAGTTTTACTGAATAGTTGTTAATAACCCGTCTTTGACGGTGGACGGGTTATTATTGTCGAGCTTTACCCATAAATAAAAAATACTATTTAACTAAATAATAAAGGGTTATTCCGATGAATAAAATCTGGGTCGGGTGTGTTCTGACGTCTTTATTTACCCCTCTGGCTAATGCTCAGGCGCCGTTATCCCTTGAGGAGCGGCTGGCGCAAATGGAACAACGGCTAAAGGCGACAGAGCAGCGGGCGGCCAGCGCGGAGGCGGAAATCCGCGCGCTAAAAAAACAGGAGGCACAAGCGACGACGGTGGCCAGCACCGCGCCAGCTAAACCCGCTTTACAACTTAATGATTATGGTGAATTAAAATTCTATGGCGACGTTGAGTTTAATATGGACGGCGCCAGCCGCACCGGTAGCCTGACGTCGGTGAAAACCAGCGCTAATAAAAACTGGGCGCCGGGAGATAAAGAGCGCTGGGATATTAACGGCCGTATTCTTCTGGGCTTTGATGGATTACGCAAAGGGGCTAACGGTAAATATGCCGGATTCAGCGTGCAGCCGCTGGCGGATATGAATGGCAAAATGAATCTTGATGATGCGGCCTTTTTCTTTGGTCAGCAGGATGACTGGAAAATTAAAATCGGTCGCTTCGAAGCCTACGATATGTTCCCGCTAAATCAGGATACGTTTGTTGAATATTCCGGCAACACGGCGAACGATCTGTATAGCGACGGCTACGGCTATATTTATATGATGAAAGAGGGGCGCGGACGCAGCAGCAGCGGCGGCAATTTCCTGCTGAGTAAAAATCTCGATAACTGGTATTTTGAGGTGAATACGCTGGTGGAGGACGGCAGCTCGCTGTTCGTGGACCAGAATTATCACGGCAACGCGCTGGATAACCGTAAAAATGTGGTTTACGTGCGTCCGGTCGCGGCCTGGCAATCCGGCGCCTGGTCGGTGGCGGCAGCGATGGAAAGTAACCTCGTTAATAATGCTTACGGTTATGAGAATCAGAATGGCCGCTGGGTCGATCAATCCAGCCGTACCGGTTACGGTATGACCATGAGCTGGAATACGCTGAAAACCGATGCCGAGAACGGGGCGGTGGTGAACGTAAGCACCGCGTATCTTGATGCGGCGGACGAAAAGGATTTCAGCGCCGGTATCAATGCGTTATGGCATCGCGTGGAGCTGGGCTATATCTATGCGCATAACAAAATCGACCAGTTTAATATGTCCGGCGTCAACGCGGAGTGCGATGGCGACTGCGCCATCCTGGCGCCGGGGCGCTACGATATCCACACCCTTCATACCTCATGGCATCTGCCGAATATTATGGATATGCCGAACTTTAATATTTATCTCGGAGCCTATGCGTCATGGCTCGATTCATCGGCGGCGAAAAGCGGCAATACCGATGAACGCTACGGCGCGCGGGTGCGGTTTAAATATTTCTTCTGACGGTCTTCCCGGGTCGCGGCGTCAACGCCTTACCCGGGCTACCTGTCCGCAGACGGCGGTGAACCTGTAGCCCGGGCAGGCGCTTTGCGCCGCCCCCGGGGAAGCAGGGTGATAATTCCCGGAGGCGATGCTGCGCATCTGTCCGGGCTACCTGTCCGCAGACGGCGGTGAACCCGTAGCCCGGCTAAGCACCGCGCGAGCCGGGACGTTGCCGAATCACTACACCTCCGCCAGATATAGCGCCGGCATGCCCTCTTTATCGGAGGTAAACAGTACCCAGCGGTTATCCGGTGAAAATGACGGATGCGGATGCGTCGCCTGCCGCTCGCCTTCAATCACTTTCCAGGTGGAGTCGTGGCGGCACACCGCAGTCTGCTTATCGGCGGCTATATCAAACACCCAGATAAACGGATCGTTAAGCTGTATATCGCCGGTGCTGTGCGGCGCGCCGTCGCCGACCACCAGCGAGCCATCGTGATTGCTCATCAGATGTGAGCACGGAGGAATGGCCATCAGCTGGCGGTTTTCCAGGGTTGCCGGGTCGGCGCGATACAGATAGCGATGCGGATCGTTTTCCTGATGCGCGACATAATAAAGCGCGGATCCATCCGGCACCCAGAATTCGTGGGTAAAACTCTCCCCCGGCTGGTGCTGGCGAACCTTGCGCATATGGCTGCCGTCAGCGTTGATAAGCCACATTCGGGCATCGATAGCATCGCGCGGGCCTTCGTGGCAGAAGGCGATGGTGCCGTCATCAAACGGGCGGTAAATCGGGTGGCCGAGCCAGCGTTTTTCCTGCAATACCACGCGCTGTTCGCCGCTGCGCAGGTCGATATTAATCAACCGGCACTCCGGCTCGGTGAAGTAGAAGGCGCGGAACTTGCCCCAGTCGGTCAGCGGCTGCCAGTCGCTTTTTTTGATTTCGATACCGACCATCTGGCTGCAATCGCTATTGGCGACCCAGGTTCCGTAGGCCACCCATTGGTCATCCACCTGATATACAACCTGCTCTTCCAGCGTCGCCAGGTCCACGCGGCGCAGCTGCTGGTTGTTTTTCACGTACCACAGCGACCGGTCGTCGGCGGACAGGAAACCGCCAAAGGTGTTATCACCCGGCCCATCGGTCAGTTGGGTGGCCTGCTGGGCGGCGATATCGAGTAGATAGTAATTCCAGTGGCCTTCAAAGGCACCGCCGAAAATCAGTTTGCTGCCGTCCCGGGTAAAGCATTTTTGATAGAAGTAGTTGCGGTGGCAGATAACATGCGGTGGCGTCATCCGGATCACCTGGTGACCGGTTTCGCTGTCCTGCGTGTGCAGAAAGCTCAGCGGGATGATTTTGCCTTTCATGATTCGATTCACTCCTTGCTAAAAAAATACCCCGCAGCCGGAGCTGCGGGGTAGATACGGATAGCGGTTAATTAGCGCATCGCGCGGCGCAGGATTCGGTCAGACTGACGTTGGAAGTCAATTGCCGTCTCTTCTACGGTTTTCTGCCCGTAGTCGATGTACTGCAGAGAGGTGCCGAACTGGGCAACGATCTGCGGGTCGTCAAAGTATGGCGACACCGAGAGTTTGGCCGGCAGGGACTGCGCCAGACGCAGGCCAGATACCGCCGGATCGTCCTCTTTGATCGCGCCGTTTTCGGTCAGGTATTGCACCGCGACTTTGCTCAACGGCACGCCGCGCTCCAGGCCCAGCGTCTCAACCCCTTCTTTGCTGTTCAGCAGGAAGTTGATCACCTTCGCCGCCGCTTCCGGGTTTTTAGTCGATTTACCAATCGAGAGCATCTGCGCGGGTTTAAAGAACAGGCCCGCGTCGGTGGCGCCCGGCAGCATCGGATAGCTGCCCAGCTCCAGCTTCGCCGGCGGCTTCAGGTTGTCGGAGTATTTGTTGATGGTGGAGTTCCACATATAGGTTCCCGCCCACTCGCCCTGAATCCACGGCTTCATTTCATACATATTGCTCTTGCCGAACGAGGCGTAGTACTTGGTGTCCGGCATGACGTGGCTGTCGATAAGCTTTTTATACATCTGGAAAAATTCGACCCACTGCTCTTTGCTGTAGGAGAATTTTTTGGTTTTTTCATCGATAGCCGGCTGGTTGTACTTCTGAATCATATATGAATTCAGCAGCGCCAGGGTGTCCTGGTGCTCCAGCACTACCGGGTAATACTGTTTACCCAGCTTGCTCTCGAAGGTTTTACCCGCCGCCATCAGCTCGTCCCAGGTTTTCGGGTACTCAACGCCCGCTTTTTTCCAGGTTTCGTCATTGAAGTAGAAAACGCGCGCGGTGACGGAGATCGGAATACCGTTAAGCTTGCCGTCCACCGTGGTGGACTGCAGCTCTTTGGCGTCAAACTGGCTCAGGTCGATCACATCCTTCATCTTATTCAGATCGTAGAAGCCTTCGCCGTTTTTCGAGAAGATCGGCAGCCAGTTCCAGTTGGTTTGCATCACATCCGGCTCGGTGCCGCCGGCGATTTGCGTGGTCAGGCGCGAAAGGTGACCGTCCCAGCCGGTATATTCCGCCTTCACGTTAATATCCGGATTGAGTTTATGGAACTCTTCCAGCGCCTTCAGGGTCACCTGGTGGCGGCCGTTGCCGCCCCACCATGACATACGCAGGTCGACATCCTTCGCCATGGAAGGCAACGCGGTAAGGGCCAAAGTTGCGGAGATTGCGGCGCTTAAAAGCACTTTTTTCATTTTAATACTCCAGGGTTCACAGAGAGATGTTCTGTTCAGTTTTGGCGTCAAAGATATGACACTTGTTGAGATCGAATTTGAAATGCACCTTGCGATGCAGCCCTTTCTCAATCATGGGCTTCGCTTCATCTGACGGCACGCGGGCGGTCAGTTCATAATCGGCGACCTTCAGATAGACGAAGAATTCATGGCCCATGTTTTCCACGCGTACCATTTCGCCGGTGCATGAACCTTCGGCGAACGGTTCATCGGAGATGGAGACAAACTCCGGGCGCACGCCGAAGAACACCTGCTGGTTCTTGTGGGTGTCGACCTTGCTCTGCAGCCTGTCGTTGAGCGGCAGCAGGCCATCGCCAACGGTCAGATGCAGACGGCCCGCTTGCTCAACCAGCTTGCTGGGACGAATATTCATCTCCGGCGCGCCGATAAACCCGGCCACAAACATGTTTTTCGGCTTGTGGTAGAGGTTGTCCGGGGTATCCACCTGCATGATATGACCCAGCTTCATCACGCAGATGCGGTCGCCCATGGTCATCGCTTCGGTCTGATCGTGGGTAACGTACACGGTGGTCGCCGGTTTACCGGATTTCTTCAACTGCTTATGCAGGTCGGAAATACGGATGCGCATCGAGGCGCGCAGCTTGGCGTCAAGGTTAGAGAGCGGTTCATCGAACAGGAACACATCCGGTTTCTTCACAATCGCGCGGCCAACCGCCACGCGCTGCGCCTGGCCGCCGGAGAGCTGACGTGGCAGACGATCCAGTAGCTCTTCCAGCTCAAGGATTTTCGCCGCTTCGTTAACCTGGGCTTCAATCTGATCTTTCGGCAGCTTGCTCAGCTTCAGGCCGAAGGCAAGGTTTTCGCGCACCGTCATATGCGGATAGAGCGCGTAGTTCTGGAACACCATCGCGATACCCCGCGCTTTCGGCGCGAGGTTGTTTACGATTTTCTCGCCGATCCGCACTTCGCCGCCGCTGATGGTTTCCAGACCGGCCAGCATGCGCAGGGTGGTGGATTTGGCGCAGCCGGACGGCCCAACGATAACCATAAACTCGCCGTCCGCAATTTTCAGATCGATACCATGTACCGCCTTGAAGCCGTTGGAGTAGACCTTTTCCAGTTTGTTGAAAATAACTTCAGCCATGATATTTCCCTCTTAACCTTTAATTCCGCTGCTGGTAACGCCCTGTACGAAGTAGCGTTGTGCCAGGAAGAACACGATGATGGACGGCAGAATGGAGATGCTCGCCATTGCCAGAATTTCGTTCCACGGAGCGCCTTCCGTGACGTCGATGGACATTTTCAGCGCCAGCGCGATCGGATATTTATCCACGCTGTAGACGTAAATCAGCGGACCGATAAAGTCGTTCATGGACCACATGAACTGGAACAACGCCACCGAGATAATCGCCGGTTTCAGAATCGGCACCACCACGTACCACAGCACCTGAATGGAGTTGCAGCCGTCGATCTGCGCCGCTTCTTCCATGTCGCGCGGAACGCCGCGCAGGAACTGAATCAGCATGAAGACAAAGAACCCCTGGGTGGCGAAAGCCAGCGGCAGGTACAGCGGCAGATAGCTGTTCAGCATGCCCATTTCACGGAACATCAGGTACTGCGGAATCAGCAGTACGGTGCTCGGCAGGAGCATGGTGGTGATCAGCGTCGCGAACCAGAATTTCTTCCACGGGATTTCGAAGCGGGCAAAGCCGTAGGCCACGATGGTGGAGGAGATAATGGTCAGCAGTACTTTCGGGATCACATACTTGAAGGTGTTCAGCATGTAGTGACCGAAGTTGTACTCGGTACCGGTTTTCCAGCCGTTGATAAAGCCATCCCAGGTCGCGTGGGCAGGCCACAGGCTCAGGGTGGTGAAGATCTCGTGGTTCGGTTTGAACGACGCCGAGAACATCCATACCAGCGGGTAGAGCATCAGCAGGCCGACGAACAGCAGGATCACATAGCGAATCGAGCGGCTAATTTTTTCACGACGCAGCGTCCGCGCGACTTCACGTTCGGCGATGTCCCTTGCTTCAGAGATGTGTTGGATATCAGCCATTTTTGCCTCCCTTATCGGCGGAGTAGAACACCCAATATTTCGAAGACTTAAACGCGATGGCGGCAAAGACCGCGACCACCAGGAACAGCACCCACGCCAGCGCCGCGCCGTAGCCCATATCGAAGTACTTAAAGGCGGTGTCGTAGATGTAGAGCGAGAACAGATAGGTGGAGTAGGTCGGGCCGCCGCCGGTAATGACGTACGGGCCGGTAAACTCCTGGAACGCCTGGGTGGTCTGCATGATGAAGTTGAAGAAAATCACCGGCGTGATCAGCGGCACCGTGACCTTCATAAACATCTGCCATTTTGACGCGCCATCGATCATCGCCGCTTCATATTGTGATTGCGGAACGTTCTGCAGCGCCGCGAGGAAGATAACCATGGCCGAACCGAACTGCCAGACGCGCAGCAGGGTGACGGACATCAGCGCCAGCGAAGGCTCGCCGAGCCAGTTGACCGGATCGAAGCCGAGCACGCCGATAAAGCTGTTCAGCAGGCCGTCGATAGCAAACAGCGCGCGCCACAATACGGCAATCGCCACCGAGCTACCGAGAATGGACGGGATATAGTAGGCGGTACGGAAAAAACCAATGCCGCGCAGCTTAAAGTTGAGGACAAACGCGATCCCCAGAGCGAAAGCCAGTTTTAACGGGATGGTTAAAAAGACATACGCGAACGTCACGCCCATGGATTTCCAGAAGAGGCCATCTTCGGTCAGCATGTAGCGATAGTTTTCGATGCCGTTAAACACCGGTGGGCTCATCAAATCGTACTCAGTGAAACTGAGGAAGAAAGATGAAACAAAGGGAAAGGCGGTAAAGACTATCAACCCTATGATATAGGGCGATATCCATGCCAATCCCAGCATTTTGTTTTCATTCATACATACCTACCTGGCTTGCGAGTTTGTAATACGGATTCGGGTTGACTGTCTCTCCCGCGGTAGCCGCCGGAGAGTTAATGCGTTCCTGGTATGTCGGCGGTAAATGCTTCCTTGTTAACTGTGCGTTTGTTGAGAACTTTTGCGCTCTTATCATCCCTGGAGAGCATATGTTTTTTGATTTTGTCTTACCCAGCGTTCTGATTTTGTAAAACGCCGTTTTAATTTTATTTTATTGCTATTTATTACGGAGTCATTCGGTTCATCGCGGAAATGTGATCAAAGTCGAAACGATGTTTCAAAAAGGTGCTGGCGCGCGCATTTTGCCAGGGGGGCAGGTCATAGAAAAGGATGAGAGACAGGCGCAGTGAGGTGATTCAGGTGGGATTAATTGCTCGGCTAATCATTGCGACATGACATACATTATGACAATTATTATTGGCGGAAAAGTTCAGAAAATGGTGGGCATGCGCGGCATGCCCCAGGGAGGAGAGATTACTTTTGCAGAAAATCCTGACGAACGGGGGTAAAGGTATCCAGCAGCGTGCCCGGTTTCAGGCACACGCAGCCGTGCATAATGTTCGGTTTCTTGTAGAGCGTATCGCCGGCGCTGACCACGTGCTTTTCATCACCGATGGTGAACTCAAACTCGCCGGAGAGCACATAGGTGAGCTGCTCGTGCGGGTGATTATGCATCGGCCCGATAGCGCCCGCTTCGAAGTTCACTTCAACCGCCATCATCTTGCCATCGTGCGCAAGGATGCGGCGGGTGACGCCATTGCCCAGATCTTCAAGGGTGGTCTCTTTATGAAAAATAAACATCCGCTGGTCCTGTAATTAAATGAAACAATGTTTCATTTAATCTATCGCATAATCTTCTAAAAGGAAACGATCGCCTGGAGAAGTGGAAAGTCGATCACAACTTTGTTTTACTGAAACTTCACGCACGGAGGGATGATGAAAACAATTGGTCTGTTAGGCGGCATGAGCTGGGAATCGACGATTCCTTACTATCGTCTTATTAACGAAGGTATTAAAACGCGCCTCGGCGGCCTGCACTCTGCCAGCCTGCTGCTGCATAGCGTAGATTTCCACGAAATTGAAGTCTGCCAGTCCACCGGCGACTGGGATCGGGCGGGCGAGATCCTCGCCCGGGCGGCGCTCGGGCTACAGCAGGTGGGCGCCGAGGGGATTGTCCTGTGCACTAACACCATGCACAAAGTCGCGCAGGCCATTGAAACGCGCTGCGATGTGCCGTTCCTGCATATTGCCGATGCGACCGGCCGGGCGATTACCGCGAAGGACCAGCGCCGCGTGGCTCTGCTGGGGACGCGCTATACCATGGAGCAGGATTTTTATCGCGGCCGCCTGCAGCAGCAGTTCGCTATCGACACGCTGATTCCGGAGGCGGAAGATCGCGAACGTATCAACCAGATCATCTTCGACGAGCTGTGCCTGGGAACCTTTAGCGCAGACTCGCGCGACTACTATCTTCAGGTTATTGAGCTCCTGGCGGAGCAGGGTGCGGAAGGGGTGATTTTCGGCTGTACCGAAATCGGCCTGCTGGTGCCGGAAGAGAGCAGCCCGCTGCCGGTATTTGATACGGCCGCGATCCATGCGGCGGACGCGGTGGAATTTATGCTGTCGTAAGTACTGCTTCGAGCGGCGTCAGGATGCGCGGCATGCTCTCTTGCAGATGGCGGGCGAAGGCATCGACCAGCGCGGAGCCGGGACGGTGCAGCGGGCGCACCAGGCTAACGGTAAAAGGCACTTCCACGCTAAAGCGGCGTACCACCACGCCGTTCCCGGCATAATCGAGGGCGGTGAGCGGGTTAACCACCGAAATGCCGACCCCGGCCCGCACCATCGCGCAGATGGAGGCGGCGCTGTGCGTCTCCACCACCATCCGCCGTTTGACCTGATGTTCGACAAACAGGGCATCGAGCAGCTGGCGATAGCTATCGGTGCGCGACAGGCTAATGTAGTTTTCGCCGTGAAAATCCGCCGGCGTCAGCGCCGGCTTTGCCGCCAGCGGATGGCCCTGCGGCAGTACGCACACTTCATTGAGGGTCAGTAGCGGCGTACGCTCGGTTCCGGCGGGGGTATGCAGGGTTTCCGTTAATCCCAGATCGTGGCGCTGGGCCGACAGCCACTCCTCCAGCAGCGGTGATTCCTGAGGGACGATTTGCAGGCTGACGTCCGGGTAACGGGCTAAAAACGGCGCCAGCAGCAGCGGCAATAGCGATTGGGAGAAGACCGGCAGACAGGCTATCGACAACTCCCCCTGGCGGAATTCGCGCAGGCTTTCCGCGGCGCTGACGATTCTGTCCAGGCCATACCAGGAGCGTTGGACCTCTTCAAACAGACGTAATCCCTGAACCGTAGGCTGCAGGCGCCCGCGGGTACGGGAGAACAGCGTCAACCCCAGCACCTTTTCAAAACGCGCCAGCTCGCGGCTAACGGTGGGCTGCGAGGTATGCAGCATACGTGCGGCCTCGGTCAGATTGCCGGTGGTCATCACCGCATGGAAGATTTCAATATGGCGCAGGTTGACGGCGGGCATGGGTGTTCCTTAAGTGGCGCAAGCCATATCATTTTTGCATAGACTGGCAATAAAACGATATTTTTTATTACGTACGCGCTGTGGCGTAATCGTAAAAAACAGAGATAACGCACACACATAGCACCGGAGTTCTTTATGCCACACTCGCTTTACGCCACCGATACCGACCTGAGCGCAGAAAACCTGCTGCGTCTGCCCGCCGAGTTCGGCTGCCCGGTTTGGGTTTACGACGCGCAGATTATCCGCCGCCAGATTGCCCAGTTGAGCAAGTTCGACGTGGTGCGTTTTGCGCAGAAGGCCTGCTCCAATATCCACATTCTGCGCCTGATGCGCGAGCAGGGCGTGAAGGTCGATTCGGTGTCGCTGGGCGAGATCGAGCGCGCGCTGGCGGCAGGGTACGATCCGCATCAGCATCCGGACGATGTTGTCTTTACCGCTGACCTGATCGACGACGCGACGCTGGCGCGGGTTAAAGAGCTGCAGATCCCGGTCAACGCCGGCTCAATTGATATGCTGAGCCAACTGGGCGAAGTTTCTCCTGGCCATCGCGTCTGGCTGCGGGTTAACCCGGGCTTCGGCCACGGCCATAGCCAAAAAACCAATACCGGCGGCGAGAACAGCAAGCACGGGATCTGGCACAGTCATTTAACGGCGGCGCTGGAAGTGATGCGCCGTTACCAGCTCCAGCTGGTGGGTATTCATATGCATATCGGTTCTGGGGTCGATTATGGCCACCTGGAACAGGTTTGCGGCGCGATGGTGCGCCAGGTGGTTGAATTCGGTCAGGATCTGCAGGCGATCTCCGCCGGAGGCGGGCTGTCGATCCCCTATCACGAAGGTGAAGAGGCGATCGACACCGATCACTACTTCGGCTTGTGGAACGCCGCGCGCGAGCAGATCGCTAAACATCTGGGCCATCCGGTGAAGCTTGAGATCGAGCCGGGTCGTTTCCTGGTGGCGGAATCCGGGGTGCTGGTTTCTCAGGTCCGCAGCGTGAAGGAGATGGGCAGCCGCCACTTCGTGCTGATTGACGCCGGCTTTAATGATTTGATGCGCCCGGCGATGTACGGCAGCTATCACCATATTACCGCTCTCGCCGCGGACGGCCGCGATCTGCGCGCTGCGGCGGAGGTTGAAACCGTGGTGGCCGGGCCGCTGTGCGAATCGGGCGATGTCTTTACCCAGCAGGAGGGTGGGAAAGTGGAAACCCGCCTGCTGCCTGCGGTGGCGCCGGGGGATTATCTGGTGCTGCACGATACCGGCGCTTACGGCGCGTCGATGTCTTCAAACTACAACAGCCGTCCGCTGCTGCCGGAGGTGCTGTTCGACAACGGCAAAGCGCGGCTGATCCGCCGTCGCCAGAACATTGAAGAGCTGCTGGCGCTTGAGCTGCTGTAAGGTGGTGCCCGATGGCGCTTCGCTTATCGGGCCCGCTCATTATGGGTAATACGGCCCAATTGTCACCGATTCGCGCAGCACCAGGGTGCCGGTAAACGGCGGGATGGTCTCGATCGGCTGACCGTTGGCCAGCTTGATGGCCTGATCGATAGCGGTGGTGATCATGTTATCGATCGGCAAATAGACCGTCGACAGCCCTGGCTCCAGCCATTTGGCGCTCGGCGCGTCATCAAAACCAAACAGCGAAATATCCTGCGGGATCCGCAGCCCTGCCTGATGCAGCGCTTTCGACGCGCCCAGCGCCATATCATCGTTACAGGAAAACAGCGCGCTAAAGGGCGTCTTCTCTTCCAGCAGCTCGCAGCACAGCTCATAGCCGCGGCTCATGGTGGAGTCACCGTATTTCACCTTCGCCGGATCCCACTTGATTCCGTGCTTTTTCAGCGCGTTACGATACCCTTCCAGGCGGGCTTTGCCCGTCGGCGTGTGCATCGGCACGGTCAAACAGGCAATATCGCGATGGCCCTGGGTAATCAGGTACTCCACCGCCTGGAACGCCGCATCCTGCTGTTCAAAGAACACGCAACGTTCCCGCGCCTGGCTAACATCGCGGTTAATCACCACCAGCGGCATGGCGATGGACTCAATCAGCGACATGATCTTCTTTTCGCTCATATGGCGGGTGTAGAGCACGATGGCGTCGCACTGGCGATCGGCCAGCATCTGCACCGCCTCTTCTTCACGCTCTGGCGCATCGTGGCCGTCGGTGACGATTAGCTGTTTGCCCCAGGCTTCCGTCTGGCGGGAGGCCTGCTGCAGCAGGCGGCCAAAATAGAAGCCATCAAAGGTGGAAACCACCAGGCCGATGCTGTTGCTCGTGCGGTTCGCCAGCGAGCGGGCGAGAAAGTTAGGCCGATAGCCCAGCTCTTCCATCGCCTTAAAAACCTGTTGGCGGGTGCTCTCTTTTACCTGACCCGTGCCGTTCAACACGCGGGAAACCGTCGCTTTAGAGACGCCTGCGCGAATTGAGACATCCAGCATTGTAGCCATTCATCCGATTCCTGATATCACGTGGTAACCCGCAGTTTATCACAGACATTCAGGGGGATATGGCCTCATGGCGCGGCAAAAAAACCATCGCGATCACGCTTTTACAGGAATTGATCGAGTGGAAAATAAAACCGCCAATGCGGTATGCCAATTATCGCCATTCTGGAATACCAATGAGCGCGTTGAGAGCTTAATCACAGAACTTATTTTCACCAGTCGCTATTTTTTGGTATGCCAATAGGTGTTTGGCTGTACACCTGGTGCGCTATAAGCCCTTAAACCTGAGGTATCCTCTATGGCATTGCAGGACAAACTGATCGACTCACTGGGGAGTTTCGCCACGAAATTCAACAGCTACCGCTACATCATGGCGATAAAATCCGCTTTTATTACCCTGATGCCGGTGATCATCGTTGGCGCCTTTTCGGTGCTGATTTCCAATATGGTGCTGGATCCGAAAAACGGACTCGCCAGCTTTCAGTCGCTCTCATTTCTGGCGGCGCTCAAACCGATTACCAGCGCCATCAATTATGCGACCCTTAACTTTCTCAATATTGGCGCGGTCTTTCTTATCGGCATCGAGCTGGGGCGGATTAACGGCATCAAGAGCCTGTTCCCCGGTCTGCTGGCGGTGATCTGCTTTATCTGCGTCACGCCGACCACCGTCGAGATGATGGTCGACGGCCAAATGCATGAAGTGAAAGATGTGCTGCTGCGCCAGTTTTCCGATACCCGCAGCCTGTTCCTCGGCATGTTTATCGCCATTCTGTCGGTGGAGATCTACTGCTGGCTGGAGGGTCGCAAGGGGCTGAAGATCAAGATGCCGGATACCGTACCGCCCAACGTCTCGGCGTCATTTTCCGCGCTGATCCCGGCCATTATCACCACCACGGCGATCGCCACCTTTGGCTTTATTTTTCATCAGGCCACCGGCATGTACCTGTATGACGCGGTCTATCAGGTGGTGCAGCAGCCGCTGGAACGCGTGGTGCAAAGCCTGCCGGGGATCCTGCTGCTGATGTTTGTCGCGCAGCTGTTCTGGGTTATCGGTATCCACGGCAACCAGATGATCAAACCGATCCGCGAACCGCTGCTGCTGGGAGCGATCACCGTCAATATGAGCGCCTTTGAGCAGGGCAAAGAGGTGCCGAATATCATCACCATGCCTTTCTGGGATGTTTATATGAGCATCGGCGGATCGGGGCTGACGATTGGCCTGCTGATCGCGGTGATGATCGCCACCAAACGCAAAGAGATGAAAGAGATCGCTAAGCTGTCGATTGGGCCGGGCCTGTTCAACATCAACGAACCGGTGATTTTCGGCATGCCGATCATGCTCAACCCGATCCTCGCGATCCCCTTTATCATCACGCCGCTGGTGACCGGCAGCATCGGCTACTTCGCGACCGCCGCCGGTTTTGCCGGTAAAGCGGTAGTGATGGTGCCGTGGACCACGCCGCCGCTGATCAACGCCTGGCTCTCCACTGCAGGTTCGATGGGCGCGGTGGTGACCCAGCTTATCTGTATCCTGACCGCGGTGCTGATCTATCTGCCGTTCGTCAAAATTGCCTCCCGTCGCGCGGAAAACGCACAGCGCCAGGCGGAAAATCCCCCCACCAGCCAACAGATATGAGGACACGATGACGACAGTAAGGATGGCGATCCCCCACGACTTTATCCTCGGCGCCGCCGCTTCGGCGTGGCAAACCGAGGGCTGGAGCGGCAAAAAAGAGGGCCAGGACTCCTGGCCGGATCTGTGGTACAAAAACGACCGCCACGTCTGGCATAACGGCTATGGCCCGGCGGTGGCGACCGATTTTATCAACCGCTTTCGCGAAGACGTGCAGTTGATGAAGCTGGCGGGGCTGACCCACTACCGCACGTCGATTAACTGGTCGCGCTTTCTCACCGACTATGAAAACGTCACGGTCGATGAAGACTATGCGGCGTACTACGACCAGCTCTTCGATGAACTGCTGGCCAACGGCATCGAGCCGATGATCTGCCTTGAGCATTATGAACTTCCCGGCCATTTGCTGGAGCAGTACGGCGGCTGGGCGTCGAAAAAGGTGGTTGAGCTGTTTGTGCAGTACGCGGAGAAAGTGTTCGCCCGTTATCACCACAAAGTGACGCGCTGGTTTACCTTCAATGAACCGATCGTGGTGCAGACCCGCGTTTACCTGGACGCGCTGCGCTGGCCTTACGAGCAGAACACCGGCACCTGGATGCAGTGGAATCACCACAAGGTGCTGGCGACGGCAAAAGTGGTCCGGCTGTATCGCGAGAAAGGCTATTGCGGCACGGTCGGCTGCATTCTTAACCCGGAGGTCACCTACCCGCGTTCAAACGCGCCGCACGACGTGCGCGCCGCCGAACGCTACGATTTGTTTTATAACCGGGTTTTCCTCGATCCGCTGGTACACGGCATCTACCCGCCCGAGCTGTTGACCCTGCTCGAACAGCACCACGTCTCCTGGGATTATGACGCGGAAGAGCTGGCGCTTATCCGCGAAAATACCGTCGATGAGCTGGGAATTAACCTTTACTACCCGCATCGCGTCAAAGCTCCCTCGCGCGCCTGGCATCCGCAGACGCCGTTCCACCCGGCTTACTATTATGAGCCCTTTGAGCTACCGGGGCGGCGGATGAATAGCTCTCGCGGCTGGGAAATTTATCCGCAAATCATTTTTGATATGGCGATGCGGATCAAGCAGGACTATCGCAATATTCCGTGGTTTGTGGCGGAAAGTGGCATGGGCGTGGAAAACGAAGGGCAGTTTCGCAATCGCGAAGGCGCTATCGCCGACGACTACCGGATCCGTTTTATCAGCGAGCATCTGTGGCAAACGCTGCGCGCGAGGGAAGCGGGGGCCAACTGTCACGGCTACATGCTGTGGGCCTTTACCGACAACGTTTCGCCGATGAACGCGTTTAAAAATCGCTACGGGCTGATTGAAATCGATTTACAAAATAATCGTGCCCGGCGGCCCAAGGCTTCCGCCAGCTGGTTCCGTAAGCTAGGCGAGAGTCGCGAATTGACGCTGGATATTGACGATGAGTGGCGCTAGGCGGGCGGAAATTTTGCTAAGATAGCGGCCGATATTGACTCGCAGGTTCATAACGCACAGGTGATATTGTGGAGAAGGCTATCATTCCGCCGGAAAAGAAACCCTACCAGGAAATAGGTGATGATTTACGCGCACAGATTGCGCAGGGGCGCTACCCCATCGGGTCGCGCCTGCCGCCGGAACGCAATATCGCCGAGACCTACGGCGTGAGCCGGACCATAGTGCGCGAAGCGCTGCTGATGCTGGAGCTGCAGGGGACGGTCGATATTCGCCAGGGCTCCGGGGTGTACGTCATGCGCATCCCGCACGAGGACGATAGTGAGGAAGAGCAGATGCTGAGCAGCGACGTCGGGCCGTTCGAAATCCTGCAGGCCCGCCAGCTGCTGGAGAGCAATATCGCCGCCTTTGCCGCCAAAATGGCGACCCGCGCCGATATCGATAACCTGAAGCGTATTATCGAGCAGGAGCAGCGGGCTATTGCCGCCAACGATACCAGCCAGGATAACGCCCGGCTGTTTCACCTGGTGCTGGCCGGGGCGACGCAAAATCAGATGCTGCTGGCGACGGTCGAGCGCATCTGGCTGCAGATGGACAGCAGCCCGCTGTGGCAGCAGTTCAACGTGCATATCGCCAGCCGGGCGTACCGGCTGAAGTGGCTCGGCGACCGGCAAACGCTCCTCGCCGCCCTGCGCCGACGCGATGTGATGGGGGCCTGGCAGGCAATGTGGCAGCATCTTGAAAACGTCAAAAACAGCCTGCTGGAGCTCTCCGATGAAGACGCGCCGGACTTTGACGGCTATCTGTTTGAATCGGTGCCCATTTTTCAGGGGAAGCTGGTGTGATCATTCAGCCCCTGCACGCCGCGCCGCAGCACGCTTCACGGGTGACGGAATGGCTATGGCAGGCTTTTGGCGGTGAAACGCTGCCGCAGGCGTTCTTCGCCAGCATTGTCGGGCATAGCCAGACGCCGGGGGCGCTGCCGATGACCTTTATTGCCGCTGAAGGGGAGACGCTGCTGGGCACCGTCGGCCTGTGGCGCTGCGATTTAATCAGCCGTCAGGACCTTTATCCGTGGATGGCGGCGCTCTACGTGGCTCCTGAGTCGCGCGGGCGCGGGCTGGCGGGGAAACTACAGCAGCACGTGATTGGCTATGCCCGAACGCAGGGCTATAGCGAGCTGTTTCTCTACTCCGCCTGCCGCGATTTTTATGAACGTTTCGGCTGGCAGTATATCGGCGAAGGCCTGGATTATCCGGCCGCCGCCGTCAGTTTATACCGCTACGATTTATCGCTATCGAGAGGCGCAATCACCGAGTGACGGCGGACCAGCGTGGGGCTGAAAAGGTGGGTAATCTCCGGCGGCGGGCGATGTTCCGCCAGCGCTAACGCCAGCTCCGCGGCCTGCGTCGCCATGGTGACAATCGGATAGCGTACGGTGGTCAAACGCGGGCGCACGTAGCGCGAAATCAGCACGTCATCAAAGCCAATCAGCGAAATCTCGCGCGGCACATCAATCCCGTTATCGTTTAATACGCCCATAGCACCGGCGGCCATTGAGTCGTTATAGCAGGCTACGGCGCTGAAGTTCCTGCCGCGACCCAACAGCTCGGTTATGGCCTGTTCTCCACCGCTCTCATCGGGTTCGGCAAAAGTCACCAGGCGATCGTTGCACGGCAGATCGCTCTCTTTTAACGCCGCGTAGTAGCCCTGCAGGCGGTCTTCGGCATCGGAAATAGCGTGGTTTGAGCAGAGATAGCCGATGCGGGTGTGGCCCTGCTGGATCAGGTGGCGGGTCGCGAGCCATGCGCCGTAGCGGTCATCCAGCGCAACGCAGCGCTGCTCGAAGCCGGGGAGGATGCGGTTAATCAGCACCATGCCGGGAATTTGCTTCATCAGCGAGGCCAGTTCGTCATCGGGGATCATTTTGGCGTGGACCACCAGCGCGGCGCAGCGGTGGCGAATCAGTTGTTCAATCGCCTGGCGCTCTTTATGGAGATTGTGATAGCCGTTACCGATCAGCAAAAAATTGCCGGTATTGTAGGCGACCTGCTCGACGGCTTTCACCATCGCGCCGAAGAAGGGGTCGGAGACATCGCCCACCACCAGGCCGACGGTTTCCGTTGACTGCTGCGCCAGCGCGCGGGCGTTGGCGTTGGGGTGATAATTTAGCGTTTCCATCGCGGCGCCTACCGACTGGCGCGACGCTTCGCTGGCTTTCGGGGAATTGTTGATAACGCGGGAGACGGTAGCGACGGAAACTCCTGCGAGCCGGGCTACATCCTTAATAGTCGCCATACCAGGCCTTTTTTAGGGTAAGCGTTTACATAACGTTTATGTTACGGGAAAGCGCGGCAGATTCAAGGGTTGCTACTTTTGGGTTCATGCAATTGTGACGCAGATTAGCGTTGCTGGTGAAATAGTTACCCACAGGCGAGCGGAGAATGATTCCGGAAAACGACAATTCACACCTTTGCTTACACTTTGCGATTGGCTGTTGCGAATGTTCGCTGGTTTACCCATTCATTGCATTGATATTCTGGCTATCCCAGAGGTATTGATAGGTGGAGTCAACTTCAGGTTGACCACTTAATTACACCAGCCTGCGCAGATGCGCAGGTTTTTTTTTGCCCGCCGTTGGCCATTGTTACAGTTCGCGAAAAAAGTAATAACTGGTTGCACTTAGGCTCATTCCTTTGCGTTTTATGGCTGGCGGCGGCGGCGGGAAAAACGAGACAATCAGGATCCCAGAGGTATTGATTGGTGAGTTTTTTAAGTACGCTTTTCGTACTGATTATCTTGCACCGACCTGCGCGGATGCGCAGGTTTTTTTTGTCCTGAATTCCGCTCCTCCTGGTGCATTTTCCGCCCCTTCTCATGTAACCTGCTTTGACTGATTAACCGGTCAAACGGAGTTGTTATGCTTTTGGGATTTTTTAGACTGCTTTTCAAAGGATTGTACCGGGTCAAGTTAACCGGTGACCCGCAGGCGCTGTATCAGCAAAAGGTGCTGATTACGCCAAACCATGTCTCATTTATTGACGGCGTACTGCTGGCGCTTTTCCTGCCGGTGCGCCCGGTGTTTGCGGTCTATTCCTCAATCAGCGATCGCTGGTTTATGCGCGCGCTAAAGCCGATTATTGATTTTGTGCCGCTGGACCCGACCAAACCGATGTCGATAAAACATCTGGTCCGCCTGATTGAGCAGGGGCGCCCGGTGGTGATTTTCCCGGAAGGGCGGATCACGGTGAGCGGTTCGCTGATGAAAATTTACGACGGCGCCGCCTTTGTGGCGGCGAAGTCGCAGGCGACCATCGTGCCGCTGAGAATCGAAGGCGCTGAATTAACCCCCTTTAGCCGCCTGAAAGGGCTGGTCAAACGCCGTCTGTTCCCGCGCATTCAGCTGCACCTGCTGCCGCCGACGCATCTGCCGATGCCCGATGCGCCTCGCGCCCGCGAGCGGCGTAAAATTGCCGGTGAAATGCTGCATCAGATCATGATGGAAGCGCGGATGGCGGTGCGCCCGCGCGAAACGCTGTATGAGTCGCTGCTGGCGGCCCAGTACCGCTTCGGCGCGCGCAAAAACTGCGTGGAAGATATCAATTTTCAGCCGGACACCTACCGTAAGCTGCTGACCAAAACCCTCTTCGTGGCGCGCATTCTGGAAAAATACAGCGCCCAGGGCGAAAAAATCGGCCTGATGCTGCCGAACGCCGGAATAAGCGCGGCGGTGATTTTCGGCGCGATCGCCCGCGGCCGGGTCCCGGCGATGATGAACTATACCGCCGGAGTCAAAGGCCTGAGCAGCGCCATTACTGCCGCGGAAATCAAAACCGTGTTCACCTCACGCACCTTCCTCGAAAAAGGCAAACTCTGGCACCTGCCGGAGCAGCTGACTCAGGTGCGCTGGGTGTTCCTCGAAGATTTAAAAGGCGACGTCACCGCCGGCGATAAGCTGTGGATTTTTGCTCACCTGATGATGCCGAAGCTGGCTCAGGTTAAGCAGCAGCCGGAAGACGCGGCGATGATCCTCTTTACCTCCGGCTCGGAAGGCAACCCGAAAGGGGTGGTGCATAGCCATAAAAGCCTGCTGGCCAACGTCGAACAAATTAAAACCATTGCCGACTTTACCGCGAACGATCGCTTTATGTCGGCGCTGCCTCTGTTTCACTCCTTTGGCCTGACGGTCGGCCTGCTGACTCCGCTGTTTACCGGCGCGGAAGTGTTCCTCTATCCCAGCCCTCTGCATTATCGCGTGGTGCCGGAGCTGGTGTACGACCGCAACTGTACCGTGCTGTTCGGCACCTCCACCTTCCTTGGCAACTACGCCCGCTTCGCGAATCCGTATGATTTTTACCGCCTGCGCTACGTTGTCGCCGGGGCGGAGAAGCTGCAGGAGAGCACGAAGCAGATCTGGCAGGACAAGTTTGGCCTGCGCATTCTTGAAGGCTACGGCGTCACCGAATGCGCGCCGGTAGTCTCGATCAACGTGCCGATGGCGGCGAAAGTGGGCACCGTTGGCCGCATTCTGCCGGGGATGGACGCGCGTCTGCTGGCGATGCCGGGAATTGAAGAGGGGGGCCGTTTGCAGCTTAAAGGGCCAAACATTATGAACGGCTATCTGCGGGTGGAAAATCCTGGGGTACTGGAAGCGCCAGCGGCGGAAAATCAGCATGGTGTCATCGAGGCTGGCTGGTACGACACCGGGGATATCGTCAGCTTTGACGAGCAGGGCTACGTGCGGATTCAGGGCCGCGCGAAGCGCTTTGCCAAAATCGCCGGTGAGATGGTGTCGCTGGAGATGGTCGAACAGGTGGCGCTGGCGGTTTCGCCGGACAAAATGCACGCTACGGCGATTAAACAGGACGCCAGCAAAGGCGAGGCCCTGGTGCTGTTTACTACCGATAATGAACTGAATCGTGAAAAACTGCTGCGCTATGCCCGTGAACACGGCGTACCGGAGCTGGCGGTACCGCGCGACATTCGCTGGCTGAAGCAGCTCCCGGTACTGGGCAGCGGCAAGCCGGACTTTGTCACCCTTAAAGGCATGGTTGAACAGGCGGAAGATTCGGATGAGTGAGTCAGTACACACTAACACGTCGCTGTATTCGAAAGGGATGATGGCGGTTATCTGCGCCCAGTTTCTTTCGGCATTTGGCGATAACGCGCTGTTGTTCGCCACCCTGGCGCTGATGAAGCAGCTGTTCTACCCGGAGTGGAGCCAACCGGTATTACAGATGTTGTTTGTGGGCGCTTACATTCTCTTCGCGCCGTTTGTCGGACAGTTTGCCGATAGCTTTGCCAAAGGGCGGGTGATGATGGTGGCGAACGGCCTGAAGCTGGTTGGCGCAGGCTGTATCTGCTTCGGCGTGAATCCGTTTATTGGCTATACGCTGGTGGGCATCGGCGCCGCCGCCTATTCTCCGGCTAAATACGGCATCCTCGGCGAGCTGACCACCGGCGATAAGTTAGTGAAAGCGAATGGCCTGATGGAGTCATCGACCATTGCGGCAATCCTGCTCGGCTCGATGGCGGGCGGTATTCTCGCCGACTGGCACGTTGTGGCGGCGCTCAGCGTCTGCGCGGTGGTGTATGCCGGGGCGGTCGTTGCCAACCTGTGGATCCCGAAGCTGCCGGCGGCTCGCCCCGGACAGTCGTGGCGCTTCAGGCCGATGACCCACAGCTTCTTCAGCGCCTGTACGACGCTATGGCGCAACGGTGAGACCCGCTTTTCGTTAGTCGGCACCAGCCTGTTCTGGGGGGCGGGCGTGACGCTTCGCTTCCTGCTGGTGCTGTGGGTCCCGGTGGCGCTGGGCATTACCAGCAACGCCATGCCAACCTACCTTAACGCGATGGTGGCGGTGGGGATCGTACTGGGGGCCGGCGCGGCGGCGAAGCTGGTGACGCTGGAAACGGTGTCGCGCTGTATGCCTGCCGGGATATTGATTGGCGTGGCGGTTATCTTTTTCGCCATCCAACAGGCGCTGCTGCCGGCGTTTGCTCTGCTGCTGCTGCTCGGGGCGTTCGGGGGCTTCTTTATCGTGCCGCTGAACGCGCTGCTTCAGGAGCGCGGCAAACATACGGTTGGCGCGGGTAACGCTATCGCGGTGCAGAACCTCGGCGAAAACGTGGCGATGCTGCTGATGCTGGGCCTCTATTCGCTGGCGGTGAGCATCGGTATTCCTGTCGTGGGCGTAGGGATTGGCTTTGGCGTGGTGTTCGCGCTGGCGATTACTGCCCTGTGGATTTGGGGACGACGCAGATAGTCTCTCTGGTGGCGCTTCGCTGACCGTATACGTATTTTCCCGGAGGCGGCGCGTCGCGCCTGTCCGGGCTACAAACCGCACGAACTTGTAGCCCGGACAGATGCGTAGCATCGCCTCCGGGAGCTTTTACGGCCTTACGGTGCCGGGTAGGTATAAACCTGATGCACCGCTTCAATCTCGGCTAAAACCTCTGCGCTTAGCTCCAGATGGAGGCTTTCGACGTTGGTCTTAAGCTGCTCCATGGTCGTCGCGCCAAGCAGGGTGCTGGCGACAAAAGGCTGACGACGCACGAAGGCCAGCGCCATCTGCGCCGGATCAAGGTTGTGCCGCCTGGCGATATCGACATAGGCCGCTACCGCTTTTTGCGTTTGCTCGCCGCTGTAGCGCGTAAAACGGCTGAACAGCGTGTTGCGCGCGCCAGCCGGTTTCGCGCCGTTGAGGTATTTCCCGGTCAGCGTACCGAACGCCAGGCAGGAATAGGCCAGCAGCTCCACGCCCTCATACTGACTGACTTCCGCCAGGCCCACTTCATAGCTGCGGTTCACCAGGCTGTACGGGTTCTGAATCGTCACGATGCGCGGCAGATCGTGCTTATCCGCCAGGTGGAGATAGCGCATTACGCCAAACGCCGTTTCGTTGGAGACGCCAATATAGCGAATCTTACCAGCGCGCTGGAATTCGGCCAGCGCGTCCAGCGTATCCAGCAGGGTGACGACCGGCGCGGAATCGGCCCAGGTGTAGCCCAGCTTGCCGAAACAGTTGGTCGGGCGCTGAGGCCAGTGTACCTGATAGAGGTCGAGATAATCGGTCTGCAGACGCTTCAGGCTATCGTGCAGCGCATCGCGGATGTTTTTGCGATCCAGCTTGTGGTCAGGACGAATGCTGCTGTCGTTATTGCGGGCGGGGCCGCTGACTTTAGAGGCGACAACCAGCTTTTCGCGATTGCCGCGCTTCGCCAGCCAGTTGCCGACGTAGGTTTCCGTCAGGCCCTGGGTTTCCGGGCGCGGCGGGACGGGATACATTTCCGCGACATCAATCAGGTTAATGCCCTGACTCACCGCGTAATCGAGCTGTTCGTGCGCGTCTGCCTCGCTATTCTGCTCACCAAACGTCATTGTGCCCAGCCCCAGCGTGCTGATCTCAAGAGAACTGTGTGGGATACGGTGATACTGCATAGCCGGCTTCCTTTTTTTATCAACAAGGTCAGGCATTACCCGACAAAGGAATATAAAAATGGCAGAGGGGGAGAAAAAGGGGAAGTAAAAAATCAAAAAAGCCGGGTTGACGCGCTCCGGCCCGCTTAATGCTGGCGGGCAGATCCGGTTTGTCCCGACTCTTTTCTTAAATCTGAAGAATAATGAAAGCTGCTCAACCCGGCGATAAATGAGACATCGCTGCCCGGCGGCGGGTCTTAACGTTTAATAATCTGCGAAACGTCGTCACGATTGATCTGCATTTTATTACCCTGCTGATCTTCGTAGCTGATAAGGCCGGTATCGTCATCTATGGCGGGCTTACCGTCGGTCAGAATCATGCGACCATCTTTGGTTGCCATGACGTAATCGCTGCTGCAACCGGAAACCGAGAACGCCAGTCCTACGGCGGAAATCAATACTGCCCATTTTTTCATCGTTATCACCCCTATTATAGCCGCACCTCGTACCAGTATATTAATAGCCTGATTTATGAGACATAAAAAGCAGTTAAGTCTTAAAAAAGGATTGCAGCCCGTTTCAGGGCTGCATTTTAGCGGGCTACAGCGGATTTTTTTTATTGCGCAGCAGGTTGAGGCTTTCAACTGCAATCGAAAAGAACATCGCGAAGTAGATGTAGCCTTTCGGCACGTGCACGTCGAAACTTTCGAGCATCAACGTGAAGCCGACGAGGATCAAAAACGACAGCGCCAGCATTTTCACCGAAGGATGGCGGTCAACAAAATCGCCTATCGGACGAGCGGCGACCATCATTACCAGCACCGCGATGACCACTGCCGCCATCATGATAAACAGATGGTCCGACAGCCCGACGGCGGTGATCACCGAATCGAGACTGAAAATAATATCCAGCAGCATAATCTGCACGATGGCGCCCATAAAGGAATGGACGTTGGTTTTCAGCCCTTCTTCTTCGCCTTCAATGGATTCGTGAATCTCTTTACTCGCCTTCCAGATCAGGAATAGCCCGCCCAGCAGCAGGATCAGATCGCGAAACGAGATCTCCTGGCCTAACACGGTAAAGAGCGGATTGGTGAGCTTGACGACCCACGCGATTGACGCCAGCAGTGCCAGACGCATGATCATCGCACCCATTAGCCCAATGCGGCGAGCGTGAGCCCGTTGCGCCGTGGGCAGCTTAGCGACCACCAGAGAGAGGAAAATAATATTATCGATCCCGAGCACTATCTCCAGCAGCGTCAGCGTACCAAGCGCCAGCCAGGCGTTAGGATCGGTTACCCATGCAAATAACATCGTTCAAAGTCCTGCAAAATAGAAAGATGCGATTATATGCAACCGCTACGGCAGAACAAAAAAATAATCATCCGCAGGCCGTTATTTAGGAGGAGAGAAGGAAGTGGCGGGCCAACAGGGCGGCGGTAAAGTTTTTCTTCAGGTAGAAACCGCGCGGTAAGGTGAGGATCGGCTCGCCGCGGGCGCCGACGGCCTCGGTCAGCGCTTTGCTGTTTGCCGCTTTCGGGCGCAGCTGCAGCACTTCGCCATGGCGGGCGGTAATACGTTCGACCTGGCCGAGCACGATCAGATCCATCAGCTCTTCCCAGTCCATCCGCAGCTGGCGATCTTCTTCTTCGCTGGGGCTCCACAGCAGCGGAGCGCCGACGCGGCGATCGGCCAAAGGGATCGTCCGCTCGCCCTCTACCGGCACCCACAGCACGCGCTTGAGCTTATGGCGCACGTGGCTGCTCTCCCAGGTCACGCCGCTGTTGCCGGTGAGCGGCGCGACGCAGACGAAGGTGGTTTCCAGCGGGCGGCCTGAAGAATCGATGGGGATCGTTTTCAGCTCGACGCCGAGGGCGGCGAAATCCTGCTCCGGCTTACTGCCTGCGCTGGCGCCCAGCCATATCTCCAGCAGAATGCCGATCCAGCCTTTATCGCGTTTTAAATCGCGCGGAATCGGAATCCCGGCAAGCTGGGCCAGTTCACCCAGCGAATAGCCTGCCAGCTGCTGCGCCTGGGCCAGAAGTTGCTCCTGGCTTTGCGGGGGGGATAAGAGCGGCGCGATGGTCGGCATAACGTAAAACCTCTGACTAAAAAGTGAGCAGTAATTTCATCCATTGTGGATAGAGTTTACCTTTTCTTGAGTAAGTATGACAATTTGATGATTCGTATGGCTTTTTTTTCATTTTTTTGTCGCTGTGAAAATGGTGAAACCGGGTTTTCCAGAACTGGTCACCGACAATGAACAGGATCTTACACCCTGTTATCCACAGAAAAATGGGATAACTGGGGAAAAGCGCCACTACTGTTTCCATTTACAGCCTTGACGTGAGAGGAAAATCGAGTTTTTAGACAAAATATGCCCAGCTCGATTGTGTAATCTGTGGATAAAATCAACATTGCTCGATCTTTCATCAGTTCCAGGATCGCTTATGTGATGATCGTCACGTTATACTGTGAATTATGAAATTTAAACATGCTAACATAATGAAAATTAGGTCATTATTATTAATGGTTATGGCTACGCCGTTCGGATGATTCCGGGTTTTCCCGGGTTAATTCCATACTTCTTCACAACTCTATCCACAGAAAAAGTGAATAAAATCGTCCGGGTATGGCTTTCGCTGTTTATAACTCTGGGTATTACTGTGAGTTATTCAAATGTTATTCGAACTCATCGCTCTCACAGAGTGGTTTACCGTTTCCAGCGAGTGTGAAACAATCATTCACATTGAAGCTTATTTTGAGGTAGTCCGGTGATTGATGACGATGGCTACCGCCCAAATGTCGGTATTGTAATCTGTAATCGCCAGGGCCAGGTTATGTGGGCCAGGCGCTATGGTCAGCACTCGTGGCAGTTCCCGCAAGGGGGCATAAATCCAGGAGAATCAGCAGAGCAAGCGATGTATCGGGAATTGTTCGAAGAAGTCGGGTTAAGCCGCAAAGATGTGCGGATCCTCGCTTCAACCCGTAACTGGTTGCGTTACAAATTGCCTAAACGTTTGGTGCGTTGGGACACTAAGCCGGTATGTATCGGCCAGAAACAGAAGTGGTTTCTCCTGCAATTGATCGGCAGCGATGCGGATGTCAATATGCAAACCAGCAGTACACCTGAGTTTGATGGCTGGCGATGGGTAAGCTACTGGTACCCGGTGCGCCAGGTGGTGTCGTTTAAGCGCGACGTATACCGCAGGGTGATGAAAGAGTTCGCCAGCGTCACGATGGCGCTGGCGGAAAGCACGCCTAAGCCGCAAAGCGCGCCTGCATATCGACGTAAAAGAGGTTAAGCCACGCACATTATGCTCACTCGGTTGCGAGAAATAGTCGAGAAGGTCGCGAGTGCGCCGCGTTTAAACGAGGCGCTGGATATCCTGGTCACCGATATCTGCGCCGCGATGGAGACGGAAGTCTGTTCGGTTTATCTGGCTGACAATGACCGACGCTGTTATTACCTGATGGCGACGCGCGGGTTGAAAAAGCCCCGCGGGCGCATCGTTGCGCTTGCTTTTGACGAAGGCCTGGTCGGCCTGGTGGGCCGCCTGGCGGAACCCATTAACCTCGCCGACGCGCAAAAGCACCCCAGCTTTAAATACATTCCCGCAGTAAAAGAGGGCCGTTTTCGCGCCTTCCTCGGCGTGCCAATTATCCAGCGGCGTCAGCTGCTCGGCGTGCTGGTCGTGCAGCAGCGCGAACTGCGCCAGTTTGACGAAAGCGAAGAATCATTCCTGGTCACTCTGGCCACGCAAATCGCCGGCATTCTCTCTCAGTCCCAGCTGAACGCGCTGTTTGGTCAATACCGTCAGACCCGCATCCGCGCGCTGCCCGCCTCGTCAGGCGTGGCGATTGCCGAAGGCTGGATGGACGTCAGCCTGCCGCTGATGGAGCAGGTGTATGAAGCCTCGACGCTCGATACCGCTTCCGAGCGCGAGCGGCTGACCGGCGCGCTGGAAGAGGCGGCGAATGAGTTTCGCCGCTACAGCAAGCGCTACTCTGCCGGCGCGCAGAAAGAGACGGCGGCTATCTTTGACCTCTATTCGCATCTGCTTTCCGACGCGCGCCTACGCCGCGAACTGTTCGCCGAAGTCGATAAAGGCGCGGTGGCTGAATGGGCGGTGAAGAAGATCATCGAGAAGTTTGCCGAACAGTTTGCCGCGCTCAGCGACGGCTATCTGAAAGAGCGCGCGGGCGATCTGCGCACGCTGGGCCAGCGGCTGCTTTTCCATCTTGATGACAGTATTCAGGGGCCAAACACCTGGCCGGAGCGTATCGTGCTGGTGGCGGATGAACTGTCGGCCACCACCTTAGCGGAGGTTCCTCAGGATCGTTTAGCCGGCGTGGTGGTGCGCGATGGCGCGGCCAACTCCCATGCCGCGATTATGGTGCGCGCGCTGGGCATTCCGACGGTGATGGGCGCGGATATTCAGCCTTCGCTGCTGCACGGGCATACCCTGATTGTTGACGGCTATCGCGGCGAGCTGCTGGTCGACCCGGAGCCGGTGCTGCTGCAAGAGTATCAGCGCCTGATCAGCGAAGAGAACGAGCTTAGCCGCCTGGCTGAGGACGATCTTGAACGCGCTTCCGAACTGAAAAGCGGCGAGCGGGTAAAAGTGATGCTCAACGCGGGCCTCAGCCCCGAGCACGAAGAAAAGCTCGGCAATTTCGTCGACGGTATCGGCCTTTACCGTACCGAAATCCCCTTTATGCTGCAAAGCGGCTTCCCGTCTGAAGAGGAGCAGGTTGCCCAGTATCAGGGCATGCTGCAGATGTTCAACGAGAAATCGGTCACTCTGCGCACGCTGGACATCGGGGCGGATAAACAGCTGCCGTATATGCCGATTAGCGAAGAGAATCCGTGCCTTGGCTGGCGCGGCATTCGGATCACGCTCGATCAGCCGGAGATCTTTCTGGTACAGGTCCGCGCGATGCTGCGGGCCAACGCCGCAACCGGAAACCTCAGCATCCTGCTACCGATGGTCACCAGTCTCGATGAAGTGGATGAGGCTCGTCGCCTGATCGATCGCGCCAGCCGCGAAGTGGAAGAGATGATTGGCTACGCCATTCCCCGCCCGCGTCTTGGCGTGATGCTGGAAGTGCCGTCGATGGTCTTTATGCTGCCGCAGCTGGCGAACCGCGTTGATTTTATCTCCGTTGGCACCAACGACCTGACCCAGTACATTCTGGCGGTGGATCGCAACAATACCCGGGTCGCCAGTATGTACGACAGCCTGCATCCGGGCGTACTGCGGGCGCTGGCGATGATTGCCCGCGACGCCGAGCGTTTTGGTATCGACCTGCGCCTGTGCGGCGAAATGGCGGGCGATCCGATGTGCGTGACGATCCTGATCGGGATGGGCTATCGCCATCTGTCGATGAACGGTCGTTCGGTGGCGAGAGTGAAGTATTTGCTGCGGCGCATCGATATCAATGAAGCCCAGGAGCTTTCCCAGCGTAGCCTGGACGCGCAGATGACCGCCGAAGTGCGCCATCAGGTCGCGGCTTTTATGGAGCGACGCGGACTCGGCGGCCTGATTCGCGGCGGCCGGTAGCGGGGGCTACGGTTCATGAATTTGTAGCCCGGGTAAGGCGTTAGCCGTGACCCGGGACAACGCTGACGAGATTCGAGCGGCCTGAGGGTTGGGTCGTCCGGACAGGCGCAGCGCGCCGCCTCCGGGAATGCTCAACCGCGAATTCGCATTCGTATACATATCTTTTACATGTCCGGCGCGGATCGCCCTTCGCGCTTATGCTATCATTCGCAGCCTTTGGAGCGCCCGTTTCTGACGCGCGCGAACGATCCCCGCTGTCCACTTTCGGCGGAATAACAAGTGTTTATGGTGACAGATGAATAGTGGCTACCTGCATTTTCCGGAGTTTGATCCGGTAATTTTTTCCATTGGACCGGTCTCCCTTCACTGGTACGGCCTGATGTACCTGGTTGGGTTTATATTTGCGATGTGGTTGGCCACCCGTCGGGCCAATCGTCCGGGCAGCGGTTGGACAAAAAACGAAGTTGAAAACCTGCTGTACGCTGGCTTCCTCGGGGTTTTCCTCGGCGGGCGTCTTGGCTATGTCTTCTTCTACAACCTACCGGTGTTCCTCGACGATCCGCTCTATCTGTTCCGCGTCTGGGACGGCGGTATGTCCTTCCACGGCGGCCTGATCGGCGTGATTCTGGTGATGATCATTTTCGCCAAACGCACGAAGCGTACCTTCTTCCAGGTTTCCGATTTTATTGCGCCGCTGATTCCGTTTGGCCTCGGCGCCGGGCGTCTGGGCAATTTTATCAACGGCGAACTGTGGGGCCGCGTCGATCCGAACTTCCACTACACCATGATTTTCCCCGGCTCTCGGGCGGAAGACCTGGCGCTGCTGCCGTCACATCCTGAGTGGCAATCGCTGTTCGATACCTACGGCGCGCTGCCGCGTCACGCTTCCCAACTCTATGAGTTGGCGCTGGAAGGCGTCGTGCTGTTCCTGATCCTGAACCTGTTTATCCGCAAGCCGCGTCCGGCAGGTTCGGTTTCCGGTCTGTTCCTGATTGGCTATGGTCTGTTCCGCATCATCGTGGAGTTTTTCCGCCAGCCCGATGCGCAGTTCACCGGCGGCTGGGTACAGTACATCAGCATGGGTCAGATTCTTTCGATCCCGATGGTGCTTGCGGGTATCATCATGATGGTCTGGGCGTACCGTTGTCGTCCGCAGCAACAAAATTCTTGAGGAACCATGAAACAGTATCTTGATTTGATGCAGAAAGTGCTCGACGAGGGCACGCAAAAAAATGACCGCACCGGTACCGGCACCGTCTCTATCTTCGGCCACCAGATGCGTTTTAACCTGCAGGAAGGATTCCCGTTGGTGACGACCAAACGCTGTCATTTACGCTCCATCATCCATGAACTGCTGTGGTTCCTGCAGGGTGACACCAACGTGGCGTATCTGCACGAAAACAACGTCACTATCTGGGACGAGTGGGCGGATGAAAACGGCGATCTGGGGCCGGTCTACGGCAAGCAGTGGCGTTCCTGGCCCGCGCCGGACGGCCGTCATATCGACCAGATCAGCACGGTGATGGAACAGCTGAAGAACGACCCGGATTCTCGCCGGATTATCGTCTCGGCATGGAACGTCGGCGAGCTGAACAAAATGGCGCTGGCCCCGTGCCACGCGTTCTTCCAGTTCTACGTCGCCGACGGCAAGCTCTCCTGCCAGCTCTATCAGCGCTCGTGCGATGTATTCCTCGGCCTGCCGTTCAATATCGCCAGCTACGCGCTGCTGGTGCATATGGTGGCGCAGCAGTGCGACCTCGAAGTGGGCGATTTTGTCTGGACCGGCGGTGATACGCACCTGTACAGCAACCACATGGAGCAGACGCACCTGCAGCTGAGCCGCGAACCACGGGCGCTGCCGAAGCTGGTGATCAAACGTAAGCCGGCATCGATTTTCGACTACCGTTTTGAAGACTTCGAAATCGAAGGCTACGACCCCCATCCGGGGATTAAAGCGCCAGTGGCGATTTAACCCGGAAGTGACGACGAAAAACCGGTGCCTGCGAGCGCCGGTTTTTTTATGCGCCAGCAAGGCCAAACGGCGCAGTAACCCGCTGTCAGAAGACTTTTTTGCGAGCAGGTATCCTGCGTCTCTGCAACCCGTTGCAATACCATAAATACTCTCTGAAGCGCGACGCAAACCCGCATTTTACTGTTCGAATAAAGCCTCAATGCTCCGCATACTTGGGCCATGAACAGAGAACATGGCTACACCCTGATTGAAACCCTGGTCACGATGGTCGTGGTCGTCATTCTTGGCGCCAGCGGGCTTTACGGCTGGCAGAGCTGGCAACGGCAGCAGCGCTTGTGGCAAACCGCCTGTCAGGTCCGCGACTACCTGGTGCTGCTACGCGATGACGCCAACTGGCACAACCGCGATAGAGTGTTAAGCGTCGGCCAGGGCGCGGCGGGGTGGTGCCTGAGCGCCAGCGGGCCGATGGCCGACTGTAGCGTCAGGAACGCTTTCACGCTGCAACCGCTCTGGCCGGAGGTTTCGCTCAGCGCGATGACGCCGGGGCTGGGATTCTATGGCCTGCGTAATACCGCCTGGGCCGGGCATATCCGCCTGCAAAGCGCGGCCGGCGGCTGGAACATAATCGTTTCAAACTGGGGGCGAATCCGCCTCTGTCGCGGCGAGGAGATAGCATCATGCCTGTAACATGCCGCGGTTTTTTGCTACCGGAAACGCTGATCGCGATGGCTATCAGCTCCGTACTGCTGCTCGGCAGCGCGCGTTTTCTCCCGGCGCTGCAGTGGGCTACGCTTCGCCAGACCCGCCAGCAGTCGCTGGAAAATGAGCTCTGGCAGCGAATCTACACCGTAGCGAAGCACCTGCAGCGCGCCGGCTATTGCCGTGGCCTCTGTCGCGGGCAGGCGCTGTATATTGCAGGCGGCGGTGATTGCCTGCTGGTGAGTTGGGATAGCAACAGCGATGGCGTCTGGAATAGCGCGCCGTCATCGGAATCGGATACCACCGGGTTTCGTCTGCGCGATGGCGCGCTGGAAACCCTGCGCGGAGCAAGCGCCTGTAGCGGCAAAGGCTGGGAGAAAATGACCAACCCGGCGGCGATTCAGGTCACCGCGTTTCAGGTTACGCGCCTGGAGAGGGCGGGCTTCTCGCCTGAATTATCGATCGCGCTGGCGGCGCACTCGGTCGCCGACCCGCAAATCCGCGCGCGGGCGGAATACGCCGTAACGGGATATAACCTGTGAATCGCCAGCGCGGGCTCTCTTCGCTACTGATGGTACTGCTGCTTTTAGCGCTCGGCAGTTTATTACTCCAGGGGCTGAACCAGCAGCAGCGTTCGCTGTTAGCGCAGACGGCCAGCGAAACACAGGCGCTTCGCGATGCCGCTGGCGCGCATTCTGCGCTGCAGTGGGGGAAGGGGCTCGCCTGGTCTCTCCAGGAAACGGTTAGCTGCCAGCAGAACGCGGCGCTCGGCTGGCGCGCCTGCTTGCGGATCTTTAGCGACGCCTCGGTATTGCTAATTGGCGGCAGCGATGGCGGCGGCATGCTGCTGTGGCAGTCAGGCGCAATCGAACAAAGCCGCATTCGCTTTTCGCCTCACGGCTGGAGCGATTTTTGCCCGTTAAAGGAGGCGAGCCTATGCCAGATGCCCTGAGGCGGCAGAGAGGGTTTAGCCTGCCTGAAACGCTGCTGGCTTTAGTCTTGCTTATCGCAACTGTGACCACGCTGGCCGGCTATCAGCGAGGGTTGGCCAACGGCTTTATGCAGCTTAACCAGTACCGTCAGCTGTGGCGCGATGCGTGGCGATTCGCTCAGCTTAGCCCACCGGTGATTCCCGCGAATCGCCAGGTATCCCGTGTGCAGACATCGGTGCAAAGATGTGTCAGCATCACGGTAACGATCACCATGCCCGCAGCCAGGCGGGCGCAGATGACCCGGCTGCATTGCCCGGTCAGTCAGTAACCAGGAGCGAATATGTTAAGGGTGTACCACTCAAACCGTCTGGATGTGCTTGAAGCGTTGATGGAGTTTATCGTCGAGCGCCAGCGGCTGGATGACCCTTTTATGCCGGAAATGGTGTTGGTGCAGAGTACCGGGATGGCGCAGTGGCTACAGATGACGCTGGCGCAGCGCTTCGGCATCGCGGCCAACATTGAGTTCCCGCTGCCCGCCAGCTTTATCTGGGATATGTTCGTGCGGGTACTGAAAGATATTCCCGGAGAAAGCGCGTTCAGCAAACAAAGTATGAGCTGGAAACTCATGACCCTGCTACCGCAGCGGCTTGACGATGAATCTTTTACGCTACTGCGCCACTACCTGCACGACGATAGCGACAAGCGTAAGCTGTTCCAGCTGGCCGCCAGAGTCGCCGATCTCTATGACCAGTATCTGGTTTATCGCCCCGAGTGGCTGATGCGCTGGGAGGCCGATCGGCGCGTGGACGGCCTGGGCGATGCGCAGGAGTGGCAGGCGCCGCTGTGGAAAGCTCTCGTGGAATATACCGCCGAGCTGGGCCAGCCGCTGTGGCATCGCGCCAATTTGTACCAACGCTTTATCAGCGCGCTTGAAGCGGCCGAAGAGCCGCCCGCCGGGCTGCCGTCGCGAGTCTTTATTTGCGGGATTTCGGCGCTGCCGCCGGTATATCTGCAGGCGCTACAGGCGTTGGGTAAGCATGTCGACGTCTATGTCCTTTTCACTAACCCGTGTCGCTACTACTGGGGCGACATTAAAGACCCGGCATTTCTCGCAAAACTGCTGTCCCGCCAGCGCCGTCACCACCGCGAAACGACGCGAGCGCTGCCGCTGTTTCGCGATACGGAACAGGCTCCAGGGCTGTTCAACGACGCCGGGGAGCAGGATGTGGGTAATCCGCTGCTGGCTTCCTGGGGCAAGCTGGGGCGCGACTATATTTATCTGCTGGCGGGTCTTGAGCGCTATGAAGAGCTGGACGCCTTTGTCGATATCGCGCCGGATAACCTGTTGCATAATCTGCAGGCGGATATTCTTGAGCTGCGCAATGCGGCGGTGGCCGGGCGCAGCGCCGAGGAGTTTGCCAACAGCGGCAGCAAGCGGCTGCTGGCCGCGGATGACCGTAGCCTGACGATTCATGTCTGCCACAGCCCGCAGCGCGAGGTTGAGGTGCTGCACGACCGGCTGCTGGCGATGCTGGAAGAGAATCCCGAACTCACCCCGCGCGATATTATCGTCATGGTGGCGGATATCGATAGCTACAGCCCCTATATCCAGGCGGTCTTCGGCAGCGCCAGCGGCGAGCGCTGGCTGCCGTGGGCGATATCCGACCGGCGCGCCCGTGAATCGCATCCGGCGCTGCAGGCGTTTATCACTCTCCTTTCGCTGCCCGACAGCCGCTTCGCCAGCGAAGACGTGCTGGCGCTGCTCGACGTTCCGGTACTGGCCGCGCGCTTTAACATCGACGAAGAGGGGCTGCGCTACCTGCGCCAGTGGGTTAACGAATCCGGCGTACGCTGGGGAATGGATGACGACAACGTGCGCGAGCTCGACCTCCCTGCTACCGGCCAGCATACCTGGCGCTTTGGCCTGACGCGTATGCTATTGGGCTACGCCATGGACAGCAGCGAGGGGGAGTGGCGCTCGGTGCTGCCTTATGATGAGTCGAGCGGTCTTATCGCCGAGCTGGTGGGCAACCTGGCGTCGCTGCTGATGCAGCTCAATCTCTGGCGTCGCGGGCTGGCCCAGGATCGCCCATTAGCCGAGTGGCTGCCGCTATGCCGAGACCTTCTGAACGACTTCTTCCTTCCGGACAGCGAAACGGAGGCCGCCCTGGCGCTGATAGAACAGCAGTGGCAGGCGGTGATTGACGGCGGCGTCGACGCGCAATATGGCGAAACGGTACCGCTGTCGCTACTCCGCGATGAGCTGTCCCAGAGGCTCGATCAGCAGCGTATCAGCCAGCGCTTTCTCGCCGGCCCAGTCAATATTTGTACCCTGATGCCGATGCGTTCGATTCCTTTCAAGGTGGTCTGCCTGCTGGGAATGAACGACGGCGTTTATCCGCGCACCCTGGCGCCGCTGGGCTTTGATTTAATGAGCCAGAAGCCGCAGCGCGGCGACCGTAGCCGTCGCGATGACGACCGCTATCTGTTCCTTGAAGCCCTGATGTCTGCCGAACAGAAGCTGTACATCAGCTATATCGGCCGTTCTATTCAGGATAACAGTGAACGTTATCCCTCCGTTCTGGTTCAGGAGCTGGTGGACTACATCGGCCAGAGCCATTGCCTGGAGGGCGACGAGGAGCTGGACTGCGATGCCAGCGAACGCCGCGTCAAAGAGCACATCACGCATCTACATACCCGCATGCCTTTCGATGCCGCTAATTTTCTGGCCAATGAAGATCAAAGCTATGCCCGGGAATGGCTGGCGGCCGCCAGCCAGCAGGGGGAAGCGCACAGCGCGTTCATCCAGCCGCTGCCGGCGCCGGAAATCGATCGCTTACCTTTCGAACAGCTGCTGCGCTTCTGGCAACACCCCGTTCGCGCCTTCTTTCAGCAGCGGCTGCGGGTGAATTTCCGCTCGGAGGAGAGCGAGATCCCCGACGATGAACCTTTTATCCTCGAAGGGCTGAGCCGCTATCAGCTGAACCAGCAGCTGCTCAACACCCTGATTGAAGAGCAGGACGCCTCGGCGATGTATCGCCGCTTCCGTGCCGCCGGCGAGCTACCCTACGGCGCTTTCGGCGAGCTGGCCTGGGAAACCCAGCGTCAGGAGATGCAAAACCTGGCCGAACGGGTGATTGCCTGCCGCCAGCCGGGGCAAAGCATGGAAATCGATCTGCAATGCAACGGAGTCAACATAACTGGCTGGCTGCAGCAGGTACAATCCGACGGTTTGCTGCGCTGGCGGCCTTCGCTATTAAGCGTGGCCCAAGGGATGCAACTTTGGCTGGAGCATCTTGTCTATTGTGCTAGCGGCGGTAGCGGCGAAAGTCGGCTGTTTGTGCGTAAAGAGGGCCAGTGGCGTTTTCCACCGCTGGCGCAGGAGCAGGCCCAGGGCTACCTTAACGATCTGGTTGACGGTTACCTGCAGGGAATGTCCAAACCGCTGCTGCTGCTGCCGGAAAGCGGCGGCGCATGGCTAAAAGTCTGTTATGACGCCGAAAAGGATGTCATGTTAATGGACGAAGAGACGCAGCAAAAAGCGCGCAGTAAATTTCTACAGGCTTATGAAGGGAACATGGTGGTCAGCGGTGAAGGTACCGACGTCTGGTATCAGCGCCTGTGGCGTACCCTGGAACCAGAATACTATGAAGAGATCCTTACGCATACGCAGCGTTATTTGCTACCGGTGTTTCGTTTCCATCAGTCCGAATAACATTGTAATAGTATAAAAATTGCGCACTGGACGGCAGTTCAATTATGATGCGCAGCGAATCACGGACTGATGTTTTATTAAGAGCTTATCCCATTAGGTTATTTTATTTGCCTGTTTGGGCTTGGGCAGTGCTCACAATCCTCACGTACTATGTGTACGCTCCGGTTGTTCCGCGCTGTCCGCGTCCAAACTGGCTGCAACAATGACACCTACCGGGAAAAGCTCTAAGGCTGCCAATTATGCAGCGCCAGGTTTGTTAATGATGAGGTCCGTGAATGCCCCGCAGTTTATGGTTCAAGGTTATTGTTTTACTGGCCGCCCTCTGGGCGCCGTTAAGTCAGGCAGACACCGGATGGCAACCGATCCAGGAAACCATCCGTAAAAGCGACAAAGATACCCGTCAATATCAGGCGATCCGCCTCGATAACGGCATGGTGGTGCTGCTGGTTTCCGATCCCCAGGCGGTAAAATCGCTGTCGGCGCTGGTCGTTCCCGTGGGATCGCTGCAGGATCCCGCCGAGCATCAAGGGCTGGCCCACTTCCTGGAGCATATGACGCTGATGGGCTCGAAAAAGTACCCGCAGCCGGATAGCCTCGCAGAGTTTCTCAAAATGCACGGTGGCAGCCACAACGCCAGCACCGCGCCGTATCGCACCGCCTTCTATCTTGAAGTGGAAAACGACGCCCTCGACGGCGCGGTCGATCGCCTGGCCGACGCCATCGCCGCGCCGCTGCTGGATAAAAAATATGCCGACCGCGAGCGTAATGCGGTGAATGCCGAGCTCACGATGGCGCGTACCCGGGACGGGATGCGAATGGCGCAGGTTAGCGCGGAAACCATCAACCCGGCGCACCCCGGCTCGCAGTTTTCCGGCGGTAACCTTGAAACGCTGAGCGATAAGCCCGGCAAACCGGTGCTTGATGCCCTGCACGCTTTCCGCGATAGCTGGTATTCCGCCAACCTGATGAAGGCGGTGATCTACAGCAACAAGCCTCTGCCGGAGTTGGCAAGCATCGCGGCGGCCACCTACGGTCGCGTGCCGAACCACGATATCAGCAAACCGGAGATTACCGTCCCGGTGGTGACCGATGCGCAAAAGGGCATTATCATTCACTACGTCCCGGCGATGCCGCGTAAAGTGCTGCGCGTGGAATTCCGCATTGATAACAATAGCGACAAGTTCCGCAGCAAAACCGATGAGCTGGTGACCTACATGATCGGTAATCGCAGTCCCGGCACGCTCTCCGACTGGCTGCAAAAGCAGGGGCTGGTTGAAGGCATTCGCGCGGACTCTGACCCGGTGGTCAACGGCAACAGCGGGGTGCTGGCGATATCTGCGACCCTGACGGACAAAGGTCTGGCACACCGCGATGAAGTTACCGCAGCCATCTTTAGCTACCTCAATCTGCTGCGCAGCCAGGGGATTGATAAACGCTATTTTGATGAGCTGGCCCACGTGCTGGCGCTCGACTTCCGCTACCCATCCATCAACCGCAATATGGATTACGTCGAATGGCTGGCGGACACCATGATCCGCGTGCCGGTGGAGCATACGCTGGACGTGGTCAACATTGCCGATCGCTACGATCCGCAGGCAATCAAAGACCGCCTGGCGATGATGACGCCGCAAAATGCCCGCATCTGGTACATCAGCCCGAAAGAGCCACATAACAAGACAGCCTACTTTGTCAATGCGCCCTATCAGGTGGATAAAATCAGCGAGCAGACCTTTGCCGACTGGCAGCAGAAGTCCAGCGCCATCGACCTCAAGCTGCCGGTGCTGAACCCCTATATTCCGGATGATTTCAGCTTAATCAAAAGCGATAAGGCTTACCCGCATCCGCAGCTGATCGTTGATGAACCGACGCTGCGGGTGATTTACGCGCCGAGCCAGTACTTCGCCAGCGAACCGAAAGCGGATATCTCGCTGGTTCTGCGGAACCCGCAGGCGATGGACAGCGCCCGCCGCCAGGTGATGTTTGCGCTCAATGATTATCTGGCGGGCATTGCGCTCGACCAGCTCAGCAACCAGGCGGCGGTCGGGGGGATCAGCTTCTCTACCGGCGCGAATAACGGCCTGATGGTTAACGCCAACGGCTATACCCAGCATCTGCCTGAGCTGTTTAACGCCCTGCTCGACGGCTACTTCAGCTATACGCCAACCGAAGAACAGCTGGAGCAGGCCAAATCCTGGTACGCTCAGATGATGGATTCGGCGGATAAAGGCAAAGCCTACGATCAGGCGATCATGCCGATTCAGATGGTTTCGCAGGTGCCGTACTTCCAGCGTGAAGAGCGGCGGGCGCTGCTGCCGTCGATTACGCTGAAAGAGGTGCTGGAGTACCGCGCTAATCTCAAGGCGAAAGGGCGACCGGAGCTGATGGTCATCGGTAATCTTACCGCCGATCAATCCACCGCCATGGCGCGGCAGATTCAAAAACAGCTCGGCGCCGACGGCAACGAGTGGTGCCGCAACAAAGACGTGCTGGTCGACCATAAACAGCTGGCGATTTTTGAAAAAGCGGGCAACAGCACCGATTCCGCGCTGGCCGCCGTCTTCGCGCCGCCGAACATTGACGAATACGCCAGCTCCGCCGCCAGCTCGCTTCTCGGGCAAATCGTACAGCCGTGGTTCTATAACCAGCTGCGTACGGAAGAACAGCTGGGCTACGCGGTCTTCGCCTTCTCGATGAACGTGGGCCGCCAGTGGGGAATGGGGTTCCTGCTGCAAAGCAACGATAAGCAGCCGGCTTATCTCTGGCAGCGTTTCCAGGCCTTCTTCCCCACGGCGGAAGCCAAACTGCGGGCGATGAAGCCGGAAGAGTTTGCGCAAATTCAGCAGGCGGTAATTGGTCAGATGCTGGAAGCGCCGCAAACGCTGGGCGATGAAGCGTCGAAGCTGAGCAAAGATTTCGATCGCGGTAATATGCGTTTCGATTCACGTGATAAAGTAGTGGCTCAGATTAAATTGCTGACGCCGCAAAAGCTTGCCGACTTCTTCCATCAGACGGTGGTGGATCCGCAGGGCATGGCAATGCTCTCCCAGGTTTCCGGTAGCCAGAATGGCAAGGCGGAATACGCGCATCCTCAGGATGGCAAAGTCTGGGAGAACGTCAGCGCATTGCAGAAATCCTTACCCCTGATGCGAGAGAATGAATGACCGACACCGCCGAGTCTCTTGACCCCCTGCGCTTGCCCCTGACGGGCGAGCGCCTGATAGAAGCCTCTGCGGGCACAGGAAAAACCTTTACCATCGCCGCGCTCTATCTGCGGCTGCTGCTGGGGCTGGGCGGTGAATCCGCCTTTCCCCGGCAGGTTAGCGTGGAAGAGCTGCTGGTGGTGACCTTTACCGAAGCGGCGACCGAAGAGCTGCGCGGGCGTATTCGCAGCAACATCCACGAGCTGCGTATCGCCTGCCTGCGCGACAGCGCCGACAACCCGCTTTACGCCGGGCTGCTGGCGGAAATCGCCGATAAAACCCAGGCCGCGCAAACGCTGCTGCTGGCCGAACGCCAGATGGACGAAGCGGCGGTGTTTACCATTCACGGCTTCTGTCAGCGGATGCTGAGCCTCAACGCCTTTGAGTCCGGCATGCTGTTCGAACAGCAGCTGATTGAAGACGAGTCCCGCCTGCGCTATCAGGCCTGCGCCGACTTCTGGCGTCGCCACTGCTACCCGCTGCCGCGCGAAATCGCGGCGGTTATCCACGAAGCGTGGAAAGGGCCGCGCGATCTGTTGAAATCCATCGACCGCTGGCTACAGGGAGAGGCGCCGCAGCTTAAATCTCCGCCGCCGGCTGACGAAACGCTAGCCGAACGCCATCAGCAAATTATCGAACGCATCAACGCGCTGAAGCAGCAGTGGCTGGCACAGGTGGGCGAGGTTGAGGCGGTGCTGGAAAACTCGGGCCTCGACCGGCGCAAGTTCAATCGCGGCAATCAGGGGAAATGGCTGGAGAAAGTGACCGCCTGGGCCCAGGAAGAGACCCTGAGCTACCAGCTTCCGGATGCGCTGGAAAAGTTCTCCCAGGTCTTCTTGCTTGAGCGCACCAAAGCGGACGGCGCGCCGCCAGTACACCCGCTGTTCAGCGCGGTAGAAGCGCTGCTGGCGACACCGTTAACCCTGACCGATCTGGTGATCGCCAGGGCGATGGTTGAAATCCGCGAAGCGGTCGCGCGGGAGAAACGCCGCCGCGGCGAGCTGGGCTTTGACGATATGCTCAGCCGCCTGGATGACGCCCTGCGCGGGGAGAGCGGCGAAGCGCTGGCCAGCGCGATTCGCCAGCGCTTTCCGGTGGCGATGATCGACGAATTTCAGGATACCGACCCGCAGCAGTACCGCATCTTTCGCCGCATCTGGCGGCGTCAGGCGGACACTGCGCTGCTGCTGATTGGCGACCCAAAACAGGCTATCTACGCCTTCCGCGGCGCGGATATTTTCACCTATATGAAGGCGCGCGGGGACGTCACCGCCCACTATACGCTCGACACCAACTGGCGCTCCGCGCCGGGGATGGTTGACAGCGTCAATCGCCTGTTTAGTCTCAGCGATAATCCCTTTATGTTCCGTGAAATCCCGTTTATGCCGGTGAAGTCGGCCGATAAAAACCAGGGGCTGCGCTTTACTGTCGATGATGCTGCGGTACCGGCGATGAATATCTGGCTGATGTCGGGCGAGGCTGTGGGCGCGGGGGATTACCAGACGTTTATGGCTCAGCTCTGCGCGGCGCAAATCCGCGACTGGCTCAGTGCCGGCCAGCAGGGCAAGGCGCTGCTGTGGCGCGGTGAAAAAGCGGAGCCGGTGCGGGCTTCAGACATCACGGTACTGGTGCGTAATCGCCAGGAAGCGTCATTAATCCGCGATGCCCTCCAGCTGCTGTCGATTCCTTCCGTGTATCTCTCCAATCGCGATAGCGTGTTTGAAACGCCGGAGGCGCAGGAGCTGCTGTGGCTGCTCCAGGCGGTGTTGGCACCTGAACGCGAAAATACGCTGCGCAGCGCGCTGGCGACGTCGATGTTTGGCCTTAACGCGCTGGATATCGAAAATCTCAATCACGACGAACGGGCGTGGGATGAGCTGGTTGAGGAGTTTAGTCGCTACCGGCAAGTCTGGCGGCAGCGGGGCGTCATGCCGATGCTCCGCGCGCTGATGAGCGCGCGGAGCATCGCTGAAAATCTGCTGGCGACCAACGGCGGCGAGCGGCGCCTGACCGATATTCTGCATATCAGCGAGCTCCTTCAGGAGGCGGCGAACCAGCTGGAGAGCGAACATGCGCTGGTGCGCTGGCTGGCGCAGCATATCGCCGAACCGGACAGCAACGCCTCCAGCCAGCAGATGCGGCTGGAAAGCGATAAGCATCTGGTGCAGATCGTCACCATCCATAAATCGAAAGGGCTGGAGTATCCGCTGGTCTGGCTGCCGTTTATCGCGCGGTTCCGTAAGCAGGATCAGGCGTTTTATCACGACAGAAGCTCCTTTGCCGCCGTTCTCGACCTGGGCCAGGATGAGGGCAGCATGGAGCTGGCGGAGGCCGAGCGTCTGGCCGAAGACTTACGTCTGCTTTACGTCGCGCTGACCCGCGCGGTCTGGCACTGTAGCCTTGGCGTGGCGCCGCTCAGCACCCGACGCAGCGACAAACCTGGCACCAGCGATTTTCATCACAGCGCGCTGGGCCGTTTGCTGCAGGGCGGGGAAGCGATGGATGCCGCGGGGCTGATGGCGCGCCTGCAGGTGTTCTGCAGCGGGGACATTGCCCTGCAGCTGCCGGATATGGCGGCGCAGATGCCGTGGCAGGCTCCGCAGGCGGAGCTGCCGCCGCTTTCAGCCCGTATGCTTGAGCGGTCGGTGACCGATGACTGGCGGGTCACCAGCTATTCCGGCCTGCAGCAGAATGGACACAGCGTGGCGCAGGATCTTCTGCCGCGATTGGATGTCGATGCCGCTGGCGTCGGTAAGGTCGTGGAGGAGCCGCAGCTTACGCCGCACCAGTTCCCGCGCGGCGCGTCGCCGGGAACGTTTCTGCACAGTTTGTTCGAAGATCTCGATTTTACCCAGCCGATTCCCGCCGACTGGATGGCGGAAAAACTTCAGTTGAGCGGCTTCGAGGAAAAGTGGACCCCCGTGCTGACCGCATGGCTCGACGGCGTACTGCGTACCCCTCTGCCTGGCGCGGGGATCGCCCTCAATCAGCTGAGCGAGCGCGATAAACAGGTGGAGATGGCGTTTTATCTCCCCATCGAACAGCCGCTGGATCCCCTGCGTCTGGATGCGCTGATTCGCCAGTATGATTCGCTCTCCGTGGATACCCCAACGCTCGATTTCCGCCAGGTGCGCGGGATGCTGAAAGGCTTTATCGACCTGGTGTTTCGCCACAACGGCCGCTACTACCTGCTGGATTACAAATCCAACTGGCTTGGGGAAAACCGCGAGGCTTATACCCAGGAGGCGATGAGGCAGGCAATGCGTTCGCATCGTTACGATTTGCAGTATCAGCTCTATAGCCTGGCGCTGCACCGCTATTTACGCCACCGTATGGCCGATTATGATTACGAACGCCATTTCGGCGGCGTTATTTATCTCTTTTTACGCGGCATGGACGGGCAGGAAGGCGGGCAGGGGATCTTCACCACCCGGCCGGCGCTGCCGCTGATTAACGGCCTCGATGCGCTGTTTGCCGGGGAAACCCTGGAGGTTGTGCTATGACCATGGATGAACTGTTGCAGCAGGCGGTTGAACAGCGCCTGCTGCGCCCGCTGGACGTCCAGTTTGCGCTCATGGTGGCGCAGGAGGCGCATCCGGCGGTGAAGCTGACTGCCGCAATTCTCAGCCGCGATGCCGGAGAGGGGCACGTCTGCCTGCCGATTTCACGTCTTGCCGACGATGAACTCCTGAGCGCAAAGACAACGGCTCTGAGTGAGCAAATCCTTGAACTGACCGGCGCTGCGGAGGGCTGGCTGCCCCTGCTGCTCGATTCGGAAGCGGTGAGCCGCGGTGAGCGGCCGACGCCGATGATCCTCTGCGGCGAACGGCTCTATCTCAACCGCATGTGGCGCAACGAATTAACCGTCGCGCGCTTCTTTAACGAAGCCAACCAGGTGCTGGAGGTAGATGAAACCCGGCTGGCCTCGACGCTCGACGCGCTGTTTCCGCCAGGGGATGAAATCGACTGGCAAAAGGTTGCTGCCGCGGTTGCTCTGACCCGACGGATTTCGGTGATCTCCGGCGGCCCCGGGACCGGTAAAACCACCACCGTCGCCAAACTGCTGGCGGCGTTGATTCAAACCAACACCAGCCCGCGCTGCCGTATTTGTCTGGCGGCGCCGACCGGTAAAGCCGCCGCGCGCCTGACTGAATCCCTCGGCGCTGCGCTGCGCCGCCTCCCTCTTACCGACGAACAAAAGGCGCTGGTGCCGACCGAAGCCAGCACCCTCCATCGCCTGTTGGGCGCGCAGCCGGGAAGCCAGCGGATGCGTTATCATGCCGGGAACCCGCTGCATCTTGACGTGCTGGTGGTCGATGAAGCCTCAATGATTGACCTGCCGATGATGTCGCGCCTGATCGAGGCGCTGCCTGAACACGGGCGGGTGATTTTCCTTGGCGACCGCGATCAGCTGGCTTCGGTAGAGGCCGGCGCGGTGCTGGGGGATATTTGCGCGTGGGTTAATGCAGGGTTCACCCCGGCGCGGGCGGCGCAGCTTGGCCGCTTGACCGGTCAGCCGGTGCCGGCAGGCGAAAGCGAGATTGCCGGCGCCCTGCGCGATAGCCTGTGCCTGCTACAAAAAAGCTACCGTTTTGGCCGCCACTCCGGTATCGGCCATCTGGCCTGGGCGGTGAACAGCGGTGAACGCCGCGCGGTCAGGGAGACGCTGCGTCAGTCGTTCGACGATATCGCCCTGCATCCGCTGAGCTCCACCGAGGAGTATGAAGCGATGCTCGTTCAGGCGCAGGCAGGTTACGGCCGTTTTCTGCAGCTGCTGCGTGAACGGGCCGAGCCCGCAGAGCTGATTGCCGCCTTTAGCGAGTTTCAGCTGCTCTGCGCGCTGCGCGATGGTCCTTATGGCGTTAGCGGCGTGAACGAACAGCTGGAGCAGATGCTGAACCGCAAGCGGGCGATTGCTCTGCCGCGCCATTCGCGCTGGTATGAAGGACGGCCGGTGATGATCTCCCGCAACGACAGCGCGCTGGGGCTGTTTAACGGCGATATCGGTATTGCGCTGGAAAGAGGCGATGGCCTGCGCGTTTGGTTCCCGATGCCCGATGGCAGCATCAAGTCGGTTCAGCCAAGTCGTCTGCCGGAGCACGATACCGCCTGGGCGATGACGGTGCATAAATCGCAGGGGTCAGAGTTCGATCACGCGGCGCTGATCCTGCCTTCGCGCAGCGTGCCGCTGGTAACCCGCGAGCTGGTTTATACCGCTATTACGCGTGCGAAACGGCAGCTGTCGATTTATGCCGATGAGCAGGTGCTGACCCAGGCGGTTGTCGCGCGTACCGAACGCCGCAGCGGCCTGGGGGATATTTTTTCCGCCGGGTGAGAGCCCGGCGGCTATTAGGACACCAGTAAAAGCATCAGCCATAGCAGCGAGATGGAATTCATGGCGAGAAAATACTTTGCCGAGCCTTTGGGGATCGGAGGCGTTGAGACATTAACCACCACGATAATCACGGTTGAAATCACAAGGTTAATGATAGACAGGACAATGAAAACAAAGAAAATGAACAGCCCGGCTCCCAGGGCGCTTCCGGAAGCGCCGCCGCTGCCCATCATCATCAGCAGAACGAGTAACCAGGGATAAAGCGCAATAACGGTGACGATTAGCTTTATATTCTTCACAAACCAGTTTGGTGATTTCTGCATAATAAGTACACATCCTTTGTGTTTTGCAATGAAACGCTTAGAGATTAAATATCGGGAAAATTACCCACAGTAAAGAGATAGACTTTATTGCCCAGAAATAACCGGTATTTACTTTTTCTCTGGTCGTGATAAATATATTAATTAGCATAATGAAAATTATGGAAATAATAAGATTAATGAATGACAGGGTGGCCAGCGCACAAGCAAATGCCGCGCCTGCGCTGAAAAATCCGCCTGCGAGTTTATTCCTGACATTAAGAGAGACCAACACCATCAGCAGCCAGGGATATAAAGAGAGTAGTGTGCCAATTATTCGCCTGTAGCGAGGGGAACCGTTTTCAAAAAGGATCATTCAGGCTGCTCTCCATGCTTATATTGCAACTCCGTTCTTAAACTACTATAAGCGAGGCCAGCTATCAGGGGAATAGATTATAAATAATTGGGTTGTTGGACGAGAGATAATTATCCCCGGTTACGGATGGGTTTCCGGGGATAATATTATCAGGCCAGGTCTGCCATCAGCACCTTGGAGCGGCGCTGATAGTTGTACATCTCTTTTTTGCTCTCCGGCAGCAGGTCGACGTCGACCGGCGTAAATCCGCGCTCCTGGAACCAGTGAATGCTGCGGGTTGTGAGCACAAACAGCTTGCTGAGGCCCATTTGCTTCGCCTGCGCGGCAATGCGTTCGAGCAGCACTTCGCCGCGCGATGAGCTGCGGTAATCCGGATGCACCGCCACGCAGGCCATTTCGCCGATCTTCTCTTCCGGGAAAGGATAGAGCGCGGCGCAGGCGATGGTGGTGTTGTCGCGCTGAATAATGGTGAATTTGTCGATTTCCATCTCCAGCTGTTCGCGCGAACGCCTGACCAGAATGCCCTGCTGCTCCAGCGGGCTAATCAGCTCGAGGATACCGCCGATATCGTTAATGGTGGCGCGGCGGATCTGCTCGGCGCTCTCCATCACTATCTGGGTACCGATACCGTCGCGTGAGAACAGCTCCTGCAGCAGGGTGCCGTTTTCCTGATAGCTGATCAGGTGGCAGCGGCGTACGCCGCTGCGGCAGGCTTTTACCGCGCCGCGCAGGAAGCGCACCGTGCCGGAGCTGTAGTCTTCATCCGCTTCCATCTCTTCGACGCGCGCCTGGGCTTCGTTGGGGAACAGTTCGGGGACGATCTCGCCGTCCTGATTGTAAACCCCCTGCGATGAGCAGAAGCCAATCATCTTTTCAGCTTTCAGCTTAATCGCCAGCTGGGTGGCAATCTCTTCGGAGGTCAGGTTAAAGCTTTCGCCGGTGACCGACACCGCAACCGGGCCCATCAGCACGATCGCGCCGTTATCCAACTGGCGGTGAATCGCTTCTTCATCAATGCGGCGAATGCGCCCGCTGTGGCAGTAATCCACACCGTCGTCCACGCCTAACGGCTGCGCGATAATGAAATTGCCGCTGACCACGTTGATGTGAGCGCCCTGCAGCGGTGTGTTGTTGAGGCTCATCGACAGGCGAGCGGTAATTTCCAGCTGCAACATGCCCGCCGCCTGCTTAACCAGCTCGAGCGTTTTAGCGTCAGTCACTCGGGTTTGTTTGTGATAAACCGGCTCATGGCGATGTTCGGCCAGATTGGCGTCAATCTGCGGACGAGCGCCATAGACCACCACCAGGCGAATGCCCAAACTGTGAAGCAGACCAATGTCGTTGACAATACTAGAGAAATTATCATGCTCAATGGCTTCTCCGCCCAGCATGATGACAAACGTTTTACCCCGATGGGCGTTAATATAGGGAACAGAATGGCGGAATCCCTCTACCAGTTCGGTGCGACGTTCCTTCACCATGACACAACCTCAATGCATGATTATTCGTAATTAATGTATTTTTATTCTGTTTTGTCGGCAAACGCAAGCCCCAATTTTGGACGGAGCCAGGAAAAAGGTGTGAGCCAAATCAGGGTGTCAAAGATTGTTTACCCTTTTATAGATGACAGGTTATACGCCTTTCGTTAAAGTTTCCGGTCAATCTGTTTGTTTTCAATACGAATGATTTCTTACTGCTTGGGAGTGGCATGTCGGGATACAAGTCAGGATTAAGCCGCCGCCGTTTTTTACAAGGGGCGGGCGCCATGTGGTTAATGAGTGTGAGCCCGGTTGGCCTGGCTGCCGCGGCGCAGGTGGTTGCCGTACGCGTATGGCCATCGTCGACCTACACCCGCGTGACCGTGGAGTCCAACCATATCCTGAAATATCGGCAGTTTGCGCTCAGCAATCCTGAACGTCTGGTGGTGGATCTGGAAGGGGTTAATCTCAATTCCGTACTTAAAGGCATGGGGGGGCAGATTCGCGGCGACGACCCCTATATTCAATCCGCCCGCGTGGGGCAGTTCGATCCGCAAACCGTACGCATGGTGTTTGAGCTAAAACAGAACGTGAAACCGCAGCTGTTCGCGCTGGCTCCGGTCGCCGGGTTTAAAGAGCGTCTGGTTATGGACCTCTATCCCGCTAACGCCACCGACGTGCAGGATCCGCTGCTGGCGCTGCTTGAGGATTACAACAAAGGCGATCTTCAGCGGCAGGTTCCGCCAGCGGAGAGCGGGCCTAAACCGGGTAAAGCCGGGCGCGATCGGCCCATTGTTATCATGCTCGATCCCGGCCACGGCGGCGAAGACTCCGGCGCGGTGGGGAAATACCGCACCCGCGAGAAAGACGTGGTGTTGCAGATTGCCCGACGGCTGCGCGCGCTGATCGAGAAAGAGGGCAATATGAAGGTCTATATGACCCGCAACGAGGACGTTTTTATCCCGCTGAAGGTCCGCGTCGCCAAGGCGCAGAAGCAGCGCGCCGACCTGTTTGTCTCTATTCACGCCGATGCCTTTACCAGCCGTCAGCCCAGCGGATCGTCGGTGTTTGCCCTGTCAACCAAAGGGGCCACCAGTACCGCGGCTAAGTATCTGGCGCAGACCCAGAACGCCTCGGATCTGATCGGCGGCGTCAGCAAAAGCGGCGACCGCTACGTCGACCACACGATGTTCGACATGGTGCAGTCGCTGACCATCGCCGACAGCCTGAAGTTCGGCAAGGCGGTGCTGGAAAAGATGGGCAACATTAATAACCTGCACAAGAACCGGGTTGAGCAGGCGGGCTTCGCGGTGCTGAAGGCGCCGGATATTCCATCGATTCTGGTGGAAACCGCGTTTATCAGTAACGTCGAAGAAGAGCGTAAATTGAAAACGGCGAAATTCCAGCAGGAAGTAGCAGAGTCGATTCTGGCAGGGATTAAAGCCTACTTCGCCGACGGCGCGACGCTGGCAAGGCGAGGGTAACGCAACAGGAAAAGGATATGGCTCTACTGAAGAGCGCCCACGGCGGCAATATCCGCGAGGCCGCCGCGCTGTTGGGCATCTGTGCGGAACAGCTGCTGGATTTTAGCGCCAATATCAATCCGCTGGGGATGCCGGAAAGCTTAAAGCGCGCCATCATCGACAATATGGCCTGCGCCGAACGCTATCCTGACGTTGAGTATCAGCAGCTGCACCTCGCGCTGGCGGAACACCATCAGATCCCCGACTCATGGATCCTCGCCGGAAACGGCGAAACTGAAGCGATCTTTACGCTGGTTCAGGGTCTCAAGCCGCGCCAGGCGATGATCGTCACTCCGGGCTTTGCCGAATACCGCCGGGCGCTGCAGTCGGTGGACTGCGCGGTACGGGAATTTCTGCTGTGTGAAGAGGATGGCTGGCAGCTCACCGGGGCGATTCTTGACGCTCTGACGCCGGATCTGGACTGTTTGTTTCTCTGCACCCCGAACAACCCAACCGGTCTGCTGCCCGAGCGCCGTCTGCTGGAGATGATTGCTGAACGCTGTAAGTCGCTGGGAATCGCCCTGATTCTCGATGAAGCATTTATCGATTTTATCCCCGATGAGCCGGGGTTTATTCCGCTACTGAGCCGCAACCCGCACGTGTGGGTGCTGCGTTCGCTGACTAAGTTTTATGCCATTCCCGGCCTGCGTCTGGGGTATCTGGTCAATGGCGATGCGCGAGCGGTGGCGAGAATGCGCGAGCGTCAGATGCCGTGGTCAATCAACGCTTTTGCCGCGCTGGCCGGGGAAATTATTCTCCAGGATAGCGTCTATCAGCAGAAAACCTGGCAGTGGCTGGCGGAAGAGGGGCAGCGCTTTTACCATCAGCTGCGCCACGTTCCCGGTCTGACGGTCTATCCCGGGCAGGCCAACTATCTGTTTCTGCGCTGCGACGTGCCGGATCTGGATCTGCAATACGTGATGCTGCAACGGCGCATCCTGATCCGCAGCTGCGCTAACTACCCCGGGCTCGACGGACGCTACTTCCGCGTCGCGATCCGCAGCCAGCAGGAGAATACGCAGCTGCTAACGGCTTTCAGGCGGGTTTTTAACGGGTAGATGTTCCGGGCGTCTGCCGCCATTGTTCGTCTGCGTTCTTCCCAGTGGCGCTGCGCTGACCGGGCTACGGGTTTACAGCCGTCTGCGGTCCGGTAGCCCGGGTAAGGCGCGCAGCGCCGCAACCCGGGGAATGCGCCGGGATTAATGCATCGGTGCGGCTTATCCCCGCCTCGCTCTGCGCTTAGCCGGGCTACGGATTCATAGCCGTCTGCGGACCGGTAGCCCGGACAGGCGCGCAGCGCCGCCTCCGGGGAGGTATGGCTGCTGTAGCGTTAGCGAAGCTTGACGCCGCCCTGCACCATGCGCAGCAGATGTTGCCGGGGCCAGAGCTCGCTAAGCCTCGTTTCCTGCAGCCGCCGCTGCAAATACTCAATATCGTGACGCTGGCGGTCGAGCATCAGGCCGACCACGCTGCCGCTGTGCGCCACGTTAATGCCGTATAAATCGCACTCTTCCACCAGCCCCCGCAGCGTATCAAAACCCGGCTTCGGCAGCAGATGCTGGCTGGCGATGGCGCTCAGCGTCGCCGCCTCGCCCATCCGTCGAGGATCGTCGGTCTGGCAGGCCTGCTGAACTTTCTCCCAGGCCTGATGCAGCGCGGCGGAATGGGCATGCAGCTTTTCGAGCCGGGGAAGGCGGTGGTAATCGGTGGTCAGCAGCGTGGCGGGGCTTTCCAGTACCAGCAGATCGAGCTGAGGCTGGCAGCTGCAGGCAATTTGCGTGGCGGCGGTGTTGTGGTCGAACAGGGTCAGCTGGCGGAACAGGGTGCTGTCGGTGGGTTCCAGGGAAACGCAGAGCCGGGCGAGGGTGGCTTCATCCAGCGGATGGCCGAGATGATGCGCGGTGGCCACCGCCGTCGCGGCGATATCCGCGGTGCTGCTGGCCATCCCCTTGGCGACCGGAATCGTAGAGCAAATATCGATCCGAATTTCTTTGCTCAGCGCTGGCGGATAGCGCCAGTAGCTCAGCAGTCGGTCAACCATCGCCCGCGACAGCGGGCGTTCATCCGCGCGAGGCGAACCGTAGTCCACCTCGACGGTGCTGTACCAGTCAACGGGGCAGGAGACCAGCTTCTCGCTGCCGAGGATCCAGCCCTGGATAAGTTCCCCACAGGAGGCGGGGCATTGTGCTACGGCCACGTATTCACCTTTTTACCCGTTATACTTCAAGCTACAGGAGCGTTGGCTGCTCTCATTCACCCCAGTCACTTACTTATGTAAGCTCCTGGGGACTATGAGGGACATCCCTGTCCCTCACTAAAGCCAGCCTTTGGCTGTTCAAATTCGTTCCAGACGAATTTGTCACTCGTTTGCCGCGTTACTCGGCCTGCGGCCTCGCCCCTACGGGGCCAGCGCAAGCGCTGTTCAAAGCACAAGTGCTTTGTCCTGTAACTTGAATTATTTAGGGTAAAGTTTCAGAATTTTAAGCGCATAGTGTCATGCCGATCCCGTTATTACCATGATTCACCGCAACTTGCCGGACGGCGAGCTCAGGCTGAAACGGTTAATGTCTGCGCTTCGGGAAGCGCGAGGCGCATCACGTCGCGGGCAATCATCAGCTCTTCATTGGTATTGATGACCGCCACTTTGACCAGCGCATGTTCGGCCTGAATAAAGGTGGCGTTGTGCTGGTTTTTCTCTTCATCGACCGACAGCCCGAGGAAATTCAGGTTATGGCAGATGGCGCTCCTGGCACGGGCCGAGTTTTCGCCGATGCCGCCGGTAAAGATTAGCGCATCAATTCCACCCATCTGCATGATATAGCTGCCGATGGTGGCGCGAATACGCTCGGCAAATAGCGCCAGCGCCAGGGCCGCCCGACGATTACCGCCGTCCGCCGCCTGTTCGACATCGCGATAATCGTGTGAGACGCCGGAAACCCCCAACAGGCCGGATTCGTTATTCAGCAGCTGATTCAGCTGCTCCGGCGTTTGCCCCTCATGCAGCGCCAGCCACGGTAAAATCGACGGATCGATATCACCGCTGCGGGTGCCCATCATCACCCCGGACTGCGGCGTAAAGCCCATTGAGGTGTTCACCGAACGCCCGCCTTTAATGGCGCAAACGCTGCTGCCGTTGCCGAGATGGCAGCAAACCACGCGCAGAGCGCTCAGCGGCACGCCCAGCTTTTCCGCCAGCGTCGCGCTGACGTACTTATGGCTGGTGCCGTGGAAGCCGTAGCGGCGAATGCCCAGCTCGCTGTAGTAGCGCCACGGCAGCGGATAGATAAACGCGCGCTCGTCCAGCGTCTGGTGAAAAGCGGTATCAAACACCGCTACCGACGGCGTATCGGGCAGCAGCTGGCGGAAGACTTTGATTCCCAGGGCGTTAACCGGGTTATGCAGCGGAGCCAGCTCGGCCAGACGCTCGATTTCCGCTAAGCTTTCATCGGTCACCGGCGTCGAATCTTTAAAGCGCTCGCCGCCGTGCGCCACGCGGTGGCCGACGCCGTCAATATCCTGCAAACTCTCAATAATGCGGTAGCCGAGGAGCTTTTCCAGCAGCAGCGTGACGGCTTCGCGATGATCGGCGATCGGCGCCGATTCCCGCCATTTCTGCGCCGGCGTTTTGAGGGTCACCTGGGCGTTTGCCATACCGATACGTTCAATCAATCCCTGGCAGAGCGTCTCGCCCTGGGGCATTTCCAGCAGCTGGAATTTTAACGATGAGCTGCCGGCGTTGATGGCCATTATTTTGTAAGACATAGGGGGTCCTTCGAATTCAGAAAATCCAGCACCGCGTCGAGTCCCGAATTGTTCAACGCGCTGGTAACAAAAATCCGCCCGGCGCCAGCCTGCGTAAGCCACTCCGCGATGAGCGATATCCGCTGCGGGTCGGCGAGGTCGGCTTTGGTGACCAGGCCAATCGTCGGGCGATTCATCGGGGCGGTAAACCCAGGCGAAAACGGCGACCACTGGGCGTCGGCGTTCAGTACCAGGGCGATAACGTCAGCCTCGCAGGCGCTGGTCAGTAGAGCGCTATACAGGCAGCGGTTCTCCAGATATTCCCCCGGCGTATCGATGGCCATCGGCGACCATTCGATAGCCTGGGTTTTCTTATAATGGAGCGCTTCACCGCGCAGGCTTTGCGTTAGCGAGGTTTTGCCGCACTGGCTGGGGCCGATAAACATCAGGCGCTTCATTGCGCTACGTCCGGGTGATTGCGCAGGTGGTGAACTGCATCATCTCGCCCAGAGTGCGCGTCACCTGCTTGAGGGCATATTCCACGGCGGAAACGTCGCCGGTCAGCACCACGGCCCCGGTAAAACGGTCGAGAAAACCGATCTCCACCGCGCCGGATTTGGTGGCGATATCACAGGCGATAATCGACGCCTCGCTGGGGGTAATGGTGAGGATGCCAATGGCGGAAACCGCATCCTGCAGACCGAGCTTCTTAAAGAGATCTTTTCCGGGATTGGCAATCAGGTGCGCGAGGGTGACCTGTTTCCCCGGCACGTACTCCTGAATCATGCGATCCGTTGTCGGCTGTCTTTCCATTATCCCTCCACCATCTGTCGCCACATCGCTTCATGCGGGCGCGGGATCACTGAACGATAAACCAGTAGCCCTTTTTCGCCCGCGCTTTCGCTGGCCACCGTGACCGCGTTATTGACGTCGGATACGTCGCCCGCCACCACCATGTAACATTTACCGCCGATGCCGAAGGCCATATGCACCCGCACCAGGGTGACGTTTGAGCCTTTCACCGCCCGATCGGCGGCGCTGATGCAGGCCGCAACGCTCCAGGTTTCAACGATGCCTACTGCCTGGCGCTTATCTACGCTGTTCAGGCCGCTGATGGCCGGAAGTACGCTGGGATGAATATTCGCCAGCACCAGGCTGTCAACGAGCATTTCGCTGGCCTGCGACGCGCCAGTTTCAATGGCCTGCTGGATAGCGCCGATATCTCCGCCGAGCATCAGCAAAAACTTACCCGGGCAGATAGTCTTGCTGACCAGCAGATTGACGTTGGCGCTTTTCAGCATCGCATCGCCGAGCTCCATTCCTTTGGCAATGCTGGTGAGTTCTAAAATTCCTATAGCCTGAGACATGGTTAACCTCTTACCACCGTGATGGCCTGTTCGCTGATGGCCGCAACCACGCCGTCGATGCTGGCGTGAATCGGCGCGCCTAATACGCCTGCCGGGATATCGGCAACGCATTGCCCGCGCGTAACGCGTTCTCCTACCGCAACGTTGGCTACCGCGCTGGCGCCGATATGCTGGCGCAGCGGCAACGTCACGGTTGCGACCGCCGGTTCGTCTTCCACCAGCGGCGCCTCCTGATACCAGGGGCTTAGCCCCAGTTTGGCGATCAGCCGCTTCACCGGCACCAGGCGATATTTCGCCATCTCATCTGCCGGATAGAGCGGCCCTTCGTAGCGCTGGTTTTGCGCCCGCAGCTCGCGTTTGAGCATGCGGTTGATGCGCATCGGCGAGATCCCCACCGGGCAGGCCACGCTTTCGCAGACGTTGCACTCTGAGCAGGTGAGGGCGCTCAGCAGCAGCTGCGGCGTGGCGGCCTGATGAAAGTTCACCGCCCGTACCAGCAGGTGCGGAGAGAGTTCGTGGCCGATCAGATGCCGCGGGCAGAGATCGGTACAGAGTCGGCACTGTTCGCAGACGGTGCGGGCCACGGAAAGCACCGTGCGCTCATCCTGCATCCGTCGCTGAATAAGCGAATGGCTTTTCGGCAGCACCAGCAGGCCGCCGGTGGTTTTGGTCACCGGGCTATCGAGAGAGGTAATCAGGCCGCCCATCATCGGGCCGCCGTTAATAAAACCGGGGTCGTCGACCGTCGCGCCGCCCGCCAGCGCCAGCACTTCGCGCAGCGACATGCCGATGGGGACGGTGACGGTCAGCGGCCTGGCGACCGCGCCGTTAACGGTCAGCGTCCGGCGGGTCACCGCAAACTGCTGCTCGACCGCGCGGGCCATGTTGAGCACCGTTTGCACGTTATTCACCACGACCCCGACGCTGGCCGGCAGCGCGGCGGGCGCGACCCGGCGACCGGTCGCCAGCCAGATAGTCAGCACCTCATCGCCTGCGGGATAGACATCGGGCAGAATATGCAGGCGAATACCGGCAGGCAGCAGCGGGGTGAGCGCATCGATAGCCCGGCGGTATTTCTCTTTCAGGGCAATCACCCCTTCGCGCGCGCCGGTTGCCGTCATTGCGTATTGTACGCCGCGGACAAGACGCGCAGCCTGCTGCCACATCAGCTGCTGGTCGACCTTGAGCATCGGTTCGCACTCGGCTGCGTTCACCAGAAAAATCTCTACCTGCGCCTGCAGCTTCACGTGGGCGGGAAAACCCGCGCCCCCCGCGCCGACCACGCCCGCTGCGCGAACGCGCTCACGGATGTCATCAGCGCTCAGGGCCATTTCAACAGCGTTGACGGCGTGACTCATAGCAGTTCCTCCAGCAGTTCCCGAATCTCCTCGGCGCTGGCCGGGCGAGGATTGGTGCGTAGCGTGACGTCAGCCAGCGCGGCCTGCACCATCGCCGGAATGCGCGCTGAAAATGTGGATCGTCCCTCTTTCAACGCCACCGCCAGCGAAGGCAGCGCGCAGCGCTGCTTGAGCCGTTCGATTTGCTGGATCAGGGCATTGATCGCCGTAACGTCGTTGGCCTCTGGCGGGCAAAATCCACAGGCTTTTGCCAACCGCGCGTAGCGTTTGGCAGCACGGGGAACAGCGGCGTTAAAGCGGATAACCGTGGTTAACAGCAGCGCGTTGGCAAGACCGTGCGGGAGATGAAACTGTCCGCCAAGCTGGTGCGCGATGGCGTGGTTAAGCCCCAGTCCCGCCTGGCTGAAGGCCATCCCGGCAAGGGTTGAGGCGTTGTGCATTTTCCCGCGCGTCGCCACGCAGTCGCCTTTTTCCACCGCGGTGGGCAGATACTGAAACACCAGTTTGGCGGCTTTTTCCGCCAGCGCGTCGGTAAAGTCGCTGGCGTGCGGAGAGACCCACGCCTCCAGCGCGTGGGTCAGTACGTCCATGCCGGTGTTGGCCGTAATCTGCGGCGGCACGCTGACCACCAGCTCCGGGTCAAGGATCGCCATATCGGGATAGAGCGCGTTGTTAAACAGCGGATACTTGATGCCTTTATCCGGGTCACTAATCACGCAGGCGCTGGTCACTTCCGAACCGGTGCCGCTGGTGGTTGGTATCGCCACGCAGGTTTCGATATTGATGCCGCTCTGCTGGCTGAACCAGACGATAGCCTTCGCCGCATCCATCGCCGAGCCGCCGCCGAAGCCGATAACCACTTGTGGCTGCAGAGCCTGCATTTGCGCAATGCCCTGCGCCACGGTGCGGATGGTGGGGTCCGGGGTTATCTCGCTAAAGACGCTGATGCGGTTATCTGCGGGTAATGCGTTGCGCAGGGTCTCCAGCAGCGGCGAGCGCGCAAGAAAGCCATCGCAGATGATCCAGATGTGCTTGTTGGTAAAGCGCCTGAGCGCCGCCAGGCTACCCTGACCGCTGTACAACCGCGTTTGTAGTGAGAAAGTCTTCATCGCGACCTCGGTTAGCGAATGGAAAAGCCGTTGGTCAGCACGCAGCGACGGGAGCGGGCAAAGGTGCGCGCCGAGGTCGTCCCTTCGCCGGTCGGCGTGGCAATGGTAAAGGTGGTAAAGCCTTCACCGCCGACGCCGATCCCGGCATAAGAGGGGCCGTTCTTGACGAAAATCGAGGTTTGCAGGGTGCGGGCTGCGAGGTTCAGGCGCGACACATTTTGCGAGTGCATAATGGCGGTATGATGCAGTCCCTCTTCAACCTTCAGCGCCAGGGCCAGCGCGCTATCGAAATCGCTGACTTTCACTATCGGCAGCATCGGCATCAGCTGTTCGCTGGTGACCCACGGGTCGTCGGCGTTGACGATAGCGATCAGCAAGCGCGGCGCTTTCGCCGGAACGGCGATCCCGGCGGCTTCCAGCAGCGCCGATGGGCTTTTTCCGACCAGCTTCTTATTGGCCAGGCCTTCCGGCAGGCAGGCGGCGCGGAGCTTGTCGGTATCGGCCGGGCTTAGCAGCAGCGCGCCGAAGGTTTGCATTTGCTGTACCAGACGTTCAGCGACGCTCTCCACCACAATCAGGCTTTTCTCGGCAATGCAGGGCAGGTTGTAATCGAACGAGGCGCCGTTGATGATATCCTCCGCCGCTTTGACCAGGTCAGCGGTTTCATCAACGATGCAGGGGGGGTTGCCCGCGCCAGCACCAATCACTTTTTTACCGCTCTTCATGCCCATCGCCACAATGCCGGGGCCGCCGGTAATAGCGAGGACCACAATGCGCGGATGGGCCATCATCTGTTGGGTCGCTTCAAACGTCGGTTCCGCTACGGTGACCACCAGGTTGCGGATGCCGCAGCAGCGGAAGGCAATCTCTTCAATCAGGCTGATGAGCTTGAGTGAGACCTTTTTCGCTCCCGGATGCGGGCTGAAGTAGACGCTGTTGCCCGCCGCCAGCATGCTGATGCTGTTGTTGATGATGGTCTCCGTTGGGTTGGTGCTCGGTGCGACCGACCCGATTACGCCAAACGGCGAATACTCAAACAGCACCATACCGCCGTCGCCGGTCAGCGCGGTGGTGGTGAGATCTTCCACACCGGGGGTGTTGTCCAGCGCAGCCTTGTTTTTCAGGTATTTATCTTCTTTGTTGCCCATTCCCGTTTCATTGGCGCTCTCTTCCGCCAGCGCGGTCAGCAGCGGCGTCAGCTCCTGACGTATCGCGCTGATGATGGCGCTGCGGGTTTTCAACGGGCACTGCTGATAACGTAAGAACGCCTGGTGCGCGGCGTCGATGGCCTCGCTGACGGACTGGAAAATCCCTTTGCCCTGCGGCTGGATCGGCGTTTGCGCTGGCGTGGTTAATTGCTCGCTAAGAATGGTGCGAATAAGGGTTTCGAGTTCAGAAGTATTCATTGATGAGTTCCCACATTAATGGCCGCGATGGCGGCCAGTGCTATGTCCATGTCCTGCTCAACGCTGCCGCCGCTGATGCCAAGACCCCCGATTAATAAGCCGTCGCGCCACAGGGCGTAACCACCGCCAAAGGTGACCACTTTTCCCTGTAAATGCGTTTCGAGGCCATAAAGCGCGGCGCCCGGCTGAACCACATCGCTCAGCTCATGGGTCGCCGTTTTCATCGCCACCGCGGTCCAGGCCTTTTTCGGCGCCAGTTCGCTGCTGACCAGCAGGGCGTCCGGCATCCGCCAGGTCACGGTCTCGGTACCGTGGGCGTCAACGATGCTGATCACCACCGGCACCTGTAGCCGCTGCGCGCGCTCGACGGCGGCGCGGGTGAGCTGGTGTAGATCGTGGAATGAGAGGGCCACGGGCGTCGTCTCCTTACTGCGGCTCGGCTGGCTGGCGGCCAGATAGCGCCGGCTTATTTCACGGATAAGGTTGTTCTGGTGCGCGTCGCTATCTTCGGCGCGGGCCAGGGCGTACAGGCAGTCTGATAAGCGATTGATGTAGCGCATCAGCACCTGGCGCACATTGACTTCCGCCGCCAGCTCCACCAGGCGGCGTTCGGCCCGGCGGGCCAGCGTACGGGCAAAATGCAGGCGGCTCGCAGCTTCGCAGCGGCCGGGTAAAATAAAGCTGTGCAGCGGTTCGACGCGGGCCATGGCCCGATCGATGGCGGCTTCCAGGGCGGAAATTTCTTCGCTGCTGATGTAGCGCTGTTTGGGCGACGGCCGTTCGCTGTCGCTGGCCAGTTCCGCGCTAAACCAGAAAATTTGCTGCTGGATGGCCTCGAGCAGGGCGCGGTGATTTTCATCCGCGGCGGCGCAGGCGCACAGGCTCAGCGCGGCATTCAGCTCGTCCAGCGTGCCGTAGGCTTCAACCCGCGGATGGGTTTTACTCACCCGCTGGCCGGTAAAGAGTGAGGTGGTGCCAGCGTCGCCCGTTCGGGTATAAATCGCCATATTCGCTCCTTAACGTGAAAGCGTATCGACAATGCCGACGACGGCGAGGTCGATGGCCTCGTTTGGCCCGGAAAAAACGTGCCTGGCGCTGGAGCCGCCGCTGAGCAGAACCAGCTCGCCGATCCCCGCGCCGACGGAATCCACGGCGACTTCATCGCCGGAGGTGGGCGAGGCGGGAAGTTCGCCATCGGCGCTGACCCTCCGCACAAGCAGCAGCTTTTTCCCGACCAGGGAAGGCGATTTTTGCGTGGAGACAACCGCGCCCGTGACTCGTGCCAGATGCATGATTTACTCCTGCTTAATTAATTGAATATTCCGCGCGCGCGCCGCGTCGCGCGCCAGGGCGGTCACGAGGCATTTGCGCTGAATAACCAGACGCCCGTGACCTAGCGGCGCGACGTCGCGATAGCTGAGCACCGAACCGGCGTGTAAAACCAGCGGCAGCCCGCGTTCGTCGGCAAAGGTCAGCGGCAGGCGAGCCAGTTTTTTAACCGGGATAACCGGCAGCAGCTGGCCGTGCAGGGTGAGCTGCACGCGGATGCCGAAAGCCAGCGCATCGTGAATGTTGCGGGCGGCGGCATCGTCGGTGTCCGCCTCCGCCAACTGGTTCAGCAGCGGCAGGTCGACGAGCAGGATGCGCAGCGACGCGTGCTGGCAGAACAGACTCCGGCAGTCGGCATCACGCAGTTGCGCAACGCTCAGCGTCGCCGTGCTTTCGGCACGCCGCTGCAGCCGGGAGACGATCGTCTCCACAATGCGCTGCAGAAGTTCAGCGTTCATCGCGGGCCTACCAGCCGGGCAAAGACCTGCGGGCTATCGGCCCCGGCGGCGTTAGCCTCATCGGTATCAATATGCATTTCGAGGCGCATGTCCGGCGAAACGCGAACCGCCACGTTGTTGAAGATAAGCCCGCGCTCGTCGCCTTCAATGGCCACCGAAACTCTGTCGCCGTGGGCGACCCGCAGGATCAGCGCATCGAGCGGCGACATATGAATATGCCGCTGCGCGACGATAACCCCTGACGCCAGCTCCAGCTCGCCAAAAGGGCTGACCAGGCGGATGCCCGGCGTGCCCTTGAGGTTGCCGGACATTCTCAGCGGCGCCGCAACGCCCAGGGTTCTGGCATCGGTACGTGAGATTTCCACCTGGCTTACCGAGCGCAGCGGGCCGAGCAGGCGTACATTTTTCAGTTGCCCCTTCGGCCCCACCAGGGTGACGGTTTGCTCCGCGGCATACTGTCCCGGCTGCAGCAGCGCTTTTTTCTCGCTGATGGGATGGCCGGGGAACAGGCGTTCGTAATCCGCCGCGGACAGGTGGATATGACGATTTGAAACCCCCAGCGGGATGGGCCGTAGCCGCATCTCGTCGAGAACTTTACTGACCGTTGATTCCAGAAGCTGTTTATCCATTACGCCTCACCTCGCTTGCCGGGGTGAATGCAAAGCGAGCGCGGCTCGCCCTTCTGGCGCGGACATTTCGGGTCCAGACACAGGTTGCAGCTAACCAGACCCTGTTCCTGCGGGAGCGCTTCGGAAACCCTATCTGCCGTCTCTGACGCTTCAGGCTCAGGTTGCATGACGGAGAGAGGGGGCGTCTGCGTGCGCAGGATCCCTTCTCCTGGCCTGGCGATGACTTTGTGGGCCACCAGGCCATTTCGCTGTTCGGCAAACTGCGCACCGGTGGTGATAGCCGCCTGCACGGAGGCCACATCACCGGTAATTTTAATCACCGTCCAGCCTGAACCATTGGTCTTTTCGAGGGCGACCAGCGTGATAGAAGCGGATTTCGCCATGATATCGGCGCAGCTAATAGCCAGTGCCAGACCACAAACTTCAAGTAATCCCAGTGATTGCTTCACGCGGTGCTCCTTATTCGCCATCAATCAGGCTGATTTCGGTAAAATGGCCTCAACGTCGCTGTGCGGACGCGGGATCACGTGGCAGGATTTCACTTCACCCACTACGCTTGCCGCCGCGCTGCCCGCGTCCACCGCCGCTTTGACCGCGCCGACGTCGCCGCGAACCATCACGGTCACCAGACCAGAGCCAATTTTTTCGTAGCCAACCAGCTGCACGTTGGCGGATTTCACCATGGCGTCGGCGGCTTCAATAGCGCCCACCAACCCTTTTGTTTCAACCAGTCCCAGTGCGTTATTCATCCTGCTGTTCTCCTGTTGCTTAGCGATTCAGGTCCCGGAAAGGGACCCCTTTGACCAGCCGTGCCGCGTTATTACCGGTGTTGCGATAGGCCTGACTGTCCTGATGATGCATCAGCGTAAAAAGCGGCGCCGATGCGGGTAAATTCTTGTAGTGCACGACCAGCGTATGGCGGTCGCAGGCGATGCCCACCAGCAGCGGCGAACTGCGCGCCGCCTGCCAGGCGCTGTCCACGACCTCTCCGGCCGGCTGATGCTGGAGCAGGAAAGGGATGCCTTCCTCTTCAATGCCCAGCAACACTTCGCGCCACAGGCCGTCGCAGCCGTCGATGGCGGTAATGACGATGGCCGGGGCGCTGTGCTTACTGTCCATGCGCAAACTCCTTATGCCAGGAGAGAATCAGCCCGGTGGCCACCGCGTTTCTCGGGCCTTCGCTGCCGCGAATATTTCCCCGCCCGGCAACCAGGCGGTAGTGCGCCAGCGCATCGGTGACCAGCTGCGGGACTTCGAAATCCAGCGACGAGCCGCCGACCAACACCACGAACGGAATATCGCGAATGTTGCCGGTCGGGCTGACCTGACGCAGCGCGCGCAGGGCGTTGGTGACAAAGACCCGCTCTTTGGCGCTGCGGCGAATGGCGCGTACTTTTTCCAGTGCTAAGTCGCCGGGTAGCGGCACCAGTTCCTCCGGTTTCACCACGCAGACACGAGCGAATACAGCGGGAGGCAGCGGCGTTGAGAAGAACTGCACGCTGCCGTCCTCGTGGCGCAAATGGAACAGGCTTTCGACCTTAGCCAGCGGGTATTTCTTGATCTCTTCCGCCAGATAGCGGTCTTCCAGCCCCAGCTCGCGGGCAATGATCATCGTCACCATATCGCCTGCTCCGGCGAGGTGGGTGGCGATGATTTCGCCTTTAGGGTTGATGATGGAGGCATCGGTGGAGCCTGCGCCGAGGTCGAGGATCGCCAGCGGTCGGGTGGTGCCCGGCGTGGTCAGCGCGCCCAGGATGGCGGCTTCGGCCTCGGCGCCGCCGATCTGCACGTCGATATTAAGCTTCTGCTCGATCTCGCGGGCGATCATCGCCATCTGCAGGCGATCCGATTTCACCATCGAAGCGATGCCGACGGCCTGCTCCAGCGAGAACTCCCCGGCCAGACCGCCGGTGACGCTCACCGGTACCGAGGTATCAACGGCCAGCAGGTCCTGGATGAATATTTCGCTACTCGGCTTGTTGGTCAGCTCGGCCATGGTCTGGCGCACGTGTTCCAGCATGCCGCCGATATTGGTGCCAGCCTCGCCGGTGACGTTATCGAGCCTGCCGCAGCCGTCGACCGCTTTCATGATGGCCTCGGCGCCGGCGGCGACATCTACGCGCACGCTGCGCCCCTGGGCCAGCAACGCCAGGTTACCGGCGGGGATCGCCCGCGCTTTGACATCGCCGGATGGCGTTTTGACCACCACGGCGGAACGGTTGCCAATCAGCGCGCGGGCCATCGGGACGATGTTTTTCGTCTCCTCCGGGTTGAGGTTGAATACGGTAGCGATGCCGTAAGGGTTGGAGAGGGTTTCGATAACCTTCCCCGGAACGGCGACTTCAATCGCCGCCAGCATCCCCAGCGGAATGCGGTCGATGTACAGCACTTCGTCAACGATTGGCAGCGGTTTTTCCAGCCGGTTGCTGACCAGCACGCCGTCGTCGCGCTGCAAAATGACGCCGGTAATCTGATACCCGGCGCGCAGGGAGGCGTTGATAACGTTCGCGATATCGGCAAAATCGAAGGTCGATGACACCACCAGGATATAGGGGGCGTCCGCCGGGCGGGTTAACAGCTCCTGCGGCGTAATAGTGATGCCAACGCCAAGCCCCACGCCGCCGGGCGTTTTCGGGTTATGACCGATCATGGTCGATTCGGTGATGATGGTTTCGGTAATGGTTTCCATCGCCACATCGCCAATCACCGGCGTGGCTTCGTTAATGCGGATGAGCGAAATATCGCTGACATTGATCCCCGCGCGCTTTGCAACGAGAGCGAGGGCCTCCTGAATGCCGAACACGTTACGCAACGTGCCTTTAATCCCGGTGGTTTCCGCTAGCGCGCTATGTGTAATCGTCAGCGCGCCGGCCGCATCCAGAGTCGCCAGGGCGACTTCCGTTGATGAGTTGCCGATATCAATGCCAGCTATATATCGCATTGTTTACCCCTAAAGTTAATCGTCGCCTTTAAGTTTCTTACGCTCGACGTACAGCGTGGCCGCTTCGCGAACGAAAGCGGCGCAAATCTTCGCCTGATAGCGACTTTCGAGATCGTCGGCGATCGCCAGCAGCTCCTCTTTCGTCGAGCGATAGGGGCGGAGGGCGTTGTAGATTTCAAGAATGCGATCGTCCGGTACCGCGGTCAGCTCGGCGGCGCGTTCGAAGTTCATCGCCAGCCGGTCGCGGCCCGCGTCTTTGGCGATAGACGCCTGTAAGCGCAGGGTTTCCGGGGTGATACGCATATCCTGGGCGGTGACTTTGTTGCTCAGTACGTTTTCCAGCGTAAAGTCGTCCAGCGTTTTATTGGTGGCGGTTTTCACCCATTCCGGGTGCTTGTTCGCCAGCGGATAGTCGCTGACCCTGGCGCTACGGGGCGCGCCGCCAGCCGCCGGAGCCGCCGCAGGCGCCTCGCCCTGCAGGCTATTCATGCGGCTCAATACGTCGCGGACCATCGATTCAATTGCGTCGGTATTCATGGAGTTATCCTTTATCAAAGCGCCACGCGCAGTTCCTGCGGGTTTTTACCCGTCACCACGTACTTGGTCTCTTTAATGTGCAAAATGGCCGATTTCGCCTGGTACTTTGGCCGCGCCATCTGATCATTCAGTGTCGGGACCGGCTGCGGCGATTCGCGTTTCGCATAGCGGGCGGCGTTCTTACCAATCTGACGGTAGGTGTCCAGGGTCAGCAGCGGCGCCTGTGGGAACAGCTCCAGGTTGGAGAGCGGCGGCAGCCCCTGCTGGTGGATAACCGTGGTGCCTTTCGATTGGATGCCGATAGAGATGCCGGAGCCGCTCAGGCGATTGCCCTCAACGGCGACGAAGGCCACGTCGGAGGATTTAAAGCAGCGAATCACGCGCGCTTTAATGCCTTCTTCTTCAATACCGGCAATCACTTCGCGCAGAATGCTCTTATGCGGGATGCCAACGATATTGACGGTCTGCGCCAGGCCGAAAGCCGGGCCGACGGCGATAATCACTTCGTCCTGCTGGGTTCCCTGACGCGCTTCGCCCACTTCGGTCAGGAAGCCGTCGCCGGCAGGCGCTGCGGAGGCAGCCGGCGCATTAAACGAGACCGGTTTATCGCTGCCCTTCATTTCGCTAAGCACGTCTTCAATTATCTGGCGCAGCAATTTTTCATTAATTTCCATTTCTCACCCCTTAATCAATCTCGTTGGGATCAAGAGCGCCAGGGATGTTTTTAATCTCTTCCCAGCGTTCGCCCTGCAGGCGATAACCCGTTGCCGGACCGGCATAATCGTTAACGTCGTTGACGGCTGATAGCACCTGTCCGTCGCCGACGATAATCGCGGAGGTATGCAGATAGTCCCCGGTCAGCTTGGCCTTCTGGATGTTGAGCATGTCCTGGGCCACGTCGGTAAACCCGCCCTGCGCCAGCGCTTTCACCACTTCCAGACCGTTGCGGTTTTGATTGATGATTTCCTGGGCGAACTTGATGTCTTCGACGATGTTACGCTCCGGCATATCTTTCGAACCGTGAGCGTAGGTCGCGGCTTCAACTTCCTCATCAGTAATCGGCGGCAGCCCCATTCCGGCAAACACGGCCTGCAGCGCGCGGGCGGCTTTGTTACGGATGGCGATGACGTCCTCTTCACGAACCGGACGCAGACCGCCGTCCACCTTCAGGTCGCGCTGGATAACGTTGTAGTCGTCAAAGTCTTCGGCGTCTTCGTTGGAGCCGGCGAACATGTTGTCGTAGTTCGGCACCGCGGAATAACCGGAGGAGATGAAGTCGGTTCCCGGCAGGAACTGCATCAGCAGGCGCGCGGTGCGACGCATATCGGAGTGGGTAAAGGTCTGGTCGTTACTGGAGGCGCATTCCAGATCCAGCGACGAGCAGATCAGGTTTTCCGCCAGCACCGCACGAATGCCTGACGGCACCGCAGACGGTACGCCGATGCAGCTCACCGAGCCGTTTTGCAGCCCCTGAACGCCGGCGGCTTTGGTGATGTAGATGCAGCGCGCTTCCAGATAAAGCATGGATTTGCCTTCGGCGTAGCCCATCTGCACTTCCGAGCCGGAGCCGGAGGTGAAGCGCATTTTCAGGCCGCGAGAGGCGTAGGACGAGGCCAGGAAGCCCTTCGACCACGGGGTGTCGTCGCCGTCGGTAAAGACCGGCTCGGTGCCGTAGACGGAGATGGTTTCGGCGTAGCAGGTATGGCCCAGCATGCCGAGCTTCAGCTCGGTGGCTTCTTCCAGCGAGCACTGAGTCAGCACGCCCGGACGGCCTACCTGCGAGCCCACCAGCAGCGCGATGGCGTTAAACGGCGCATAGCGCGCTACCGCAACCGTGGTTTCTTGTTCGTCAAATCCGCGCCATGCGCCTTCGGCGGCGTCGGCGGCAATTTGTACCGGGTTATCTTTGACGTTGGTGACGTGGGCCTGCTGGGACGGGGTGCGGCGAGCGCGCATTTTCTGCATCGCCATCATCATCTCGACCACGTTCATATGCGAAACCACTTCGACGATTTTCGCCGGCGTCATCGCGGTGGTCAGCGGGACGATTTCGCTGCGTTTGACGTTCGGATCGCACAGCATATTGGCCAGCTTGACCGAATCCATCGCCATCACTTCTTCAGCGCGGTTCAGATTGATGCCGTAGCGGGCGATGAAGTGGTCGATCAGGTCAAATTCGCTTACCGGTTTCCCGTCCAGCTCGGTTACCGCGCCGTTAACGATTTTAATCGACGGTTTCGGGTCGTTCGGGCTTTCCATTGCGATAAAGCCTTCTTCGATCCACTCTTTAACGAAGCCGTCCTGATTCACAGGGCGTTTCGCCAGTGCTTCAAATCTTTTCGATCTCATGAATCAGCCTCGTGGGTATCAGATGTAGGACGGGCGATCGTTTTTCGGTTCAGAACCGAGGGTCGCAAGGACGGTTTTGCCGATTTCGCGCGCCGAGATGACCGCCTGGCGGACCGCGCCGGAGTCGCCGGAAATCACCAGAATGGCTTCGTTACTGAAGCTGGTGCCGTGCGCCGGGGAGCTATAGGCCACGACTTCAACGTTGGCTGACTTCAGCGCGGTATCGGCCATCAGTACGCCAACCGAAGCCGGCGCGCCGACGATGATGCCGCAGGCGCGGCCAATCGGCGCGCCGAACGCTTTTTCCAGGGCGTAGCTGGCGCGAGCGGTGTACTGCAGCTCGATATGTCCGGCTTCGTTGCCGTAAACATCGCCGAAGGTGCGGTCGAGCTCTTTCAGGGCGACTTCGATACCGCGCTTAACGTCGGAAACGTCGTTGCCGCCTAAAATAATCAGCGAACCGTGGCCCGCGCCGCCTTTGGTATCGCGCGGAAGCTCAATGCTGACCACTTCGGTGTTGGTGGCTTTCACCGCTTCGTCCGCCGCCATAATGTGCGGGCCTGCGCCGGTGCGGGCGCCGAGAATGCCGATGGAGCGATAGCGTTTTTCAAGCTTCATCGCGTCCAGCAGGGCGGTATCGACGTTGGCGATCACCAGGCCCAGGGTGTCGCCAATGGCGGTCCCGACAAATTCCGTTAAACTGCAGCTTTTTTCTGCCATAGCCGTCTCTCGTATTGGATGGTTTTCAGTAGGGATGGCCTGCTGTTCCGGCGTTGCCACACGGGCAATCACCTGAGCCATGATCTGTTCAACCAGCTCATTGCTGCTCATTGGCTAATTCCCTTCGGTAAGATTTTTTCTACATCGGTGTGAGGGCGTGGGATGACGTGTACGGCTTTCACTTCTCCCACGTTACGTGCGGCGGCGGCACCGGCATCGGTGGCCGCTTTCACCGCGCCAACGTCGCCGCGCACGATGACGGTGACCAGCCCGGAGCCAATCTTTTCATAGCCCACTAACATCACATTGGCTGACTTCACCATTGCATCAGCGGCCTCTATGGCTGCGGTTAAGCCTTTGGTTTCTACCATTCCTAGTGCTTCTTGTTGCATAAAGACCTCGCATGGAGTGTTCCGATAGTTGGGACTATAAGAAGATGCGAGGAAAAAGAATGGCTGACTTGAATTTGATGGTGAAAAAATAGTGGGTGTTTAATAATATAAAATTGTCATTTATAAATTTAATGCAATGATTTTATTATATATTTTTATTTTGTCTTATGTGATTATCTTGTTTTGTATATTCCATATTTACAAATTTATTCATGACGAATTTAATTTTATCTGCTATGCGAGAAAAACTGATTTGTGATGTTTGTTGGAAAAAGAGGAGTTGGTTTTAGCAATATTTTTGCATGCCAAAGGGACAGGTTAATTACAGAATCCACGCGTCAGCGTAGCTCTTCCGGCTTATTCCATGACAATAATTTGTTATTGATGCCCGAATTTTCCGGAGCTGCCGTCGGCAGGTTGCCAACAATTTGTGGAGCGGAGTTCATATAGTGATGCTCGTTGTACTCTACTGCCAGCAGGAGGTTGGCTGGTCAGGACACGAACTCTGCTAAGAAGGTGTCACCATGAATGATTCGTTAAAAGCGCAATGTACCGCCGAGTTTCTGGGCACCGGGCTGTTTTTGTTTTTCGGCATCGGCTGCCTGAGCGCGTTGAAAGTGGCGGGCGCGAGCCTCGGGCTATGGGAGATATGCATTATCTGGGGGCTGGGGATCTCGCTTGCCGTCTATCTGACGTCGGGAATATCCGGCGGTCATCTCAACCCGGCGGTGACCGTGGCTTTATGGCTATTTGCCTGCTTTCCCGGACGAAAAGTTTTCCCCTATATCGTTTCACAGGTCGCGGGCGCCTTTGGCGGCGCGGTGCTGGCCTATGTGTTGTACAGCACTATGTTTACCGAGTTTGAATCCGCCCACCATATTGCTCGCGGCAGTGTGGAGAGCCTGCAGTTGGCGAGTATTTTCAGCACCTACCCGGCGGCGTCGCTGAGCATCTGGCACGCGGCGCTGGTCGAAGTGGTAATCACCTCCATGCTGATGGGGATGATCATGGCGCTGACCGACGATGGCAACGGCGTGCCGAAAGGGCCGCTGGCCCCGCTGTTGATCGGTCTGCTGGTGGCGGTCATTGGCGCCTCAACCGGGCCGCTGACCGGCTTCGCGATGAATCCGGCACGTGATTTTGGACCGAAGCTGTTTACGTGGATGGCGGGCTGGGGCGATATCGCGATGACCGGCGGAAGGGATATTCCGTATTTTATTGTACCGATTATTGCGCCGCTGATCGGCGCCTGCCTCGGCGCGGCGATCTATCGTTATCTGATAGGGAATAACTTACCGTGTAATACCTGTAAATTAGAGGATTAATGTATCGGCTGAAATAGCTAAAAAATTTCATGAACCGGTATCACGAACTGGCCAAAAACGTCTCCCACGGATGGGAGACTTTTGCTATCGTAATATTCTTTTATCGTTGGCGGTAAATGATGATGAAAGGCAGTGAATATTAAAAAAATGTTTTATTTATAACAAAAAATTAACTGAGAGGTTTTATCATGATTTCTGCGAGCACACTGAACTCAGAACTCATTAATAAAATCGCACAGGATTTTGCGCAGGCCACCAGTCTGGCGGTTGTGGTTGTCAATATTCACGGTGATGAAATATCCGAACTGTTTAATTTCACTCCTTTCTGCCAGCTGATGCGCCAGCATCCCCAGCACAGCACCCGCTGCCGAATGAGCGACCGCTGCGGCGGACTCGAGGCCTCGAAAACCGATGCGCTCTGTATCTACCGCTGCCACGCCGGGTTAACCGATTTTTCCATTCCGCTGGTTATCGCCGGGCACCTTGTGGGCTTCGTGCTTTGTGGCCAGGTGCGCTTAAGCAACGACGTTGAACTGGTGGATATCCTCAACGTTGACGACCGCTGGCAGGCTGACCCCGAGCTGCTTAAAGCGTTCCGCGACGTGCCGGAGATGGACTACTCCAGAGTGATTGCCTCCGCGGATTTACTGAAGCTGATCGTCGAGAATTGCCTGAAAAAGCAGCTTAATTTTGTGGTGATTAAAGACAATCCCCTGCCGCCTGAACCCGCGCGCGCCAGCCGGGCGGTCAGCCCCCACGACAGTAAAATGAAGAAGGCGCTGCGCTACATTGACGCCCATTTATCCGACGAGCTTCGCCTGGAAGACGTCGCCGCCCACGTTTATCTCAGTCCCTACTATTTCAGTAAGCTGTTCAAAAAATATCAGGGAATCGGTTTTAACGCGTGGGTTAACCATCAGCGGATGGTGAGCGCCAAAGAGCTGCTTTGCCACAGCGACTGGAGCATCGCCAGCATTGCGCGGAATTTAGGATTTTCGCAAACCAGCTATTTTTGCAAAGTTTTTCGCCAGGCTTATCAGGTCACTCCGCAGGCCTATCGCCAGCAAATTAACGCCAGATCACAAACTGAGTCAATTTAAATGACAATATTTTGTTATTGCCGATTTTTGATATGCCCTCGTATCTGGCTCATTATAAAATGAAAATATCTCATTCAGAGCAATAAATTGTCATAGCGCAACAAAATAATAATGAGAGAACGATAAGCTGCACCAGTTTTTATTTATTTGATGGGATAGAGTGACAACTGAAATGCTTTTCAGAGCGCTATCGGCGTAATGAAGCAGCCTTTGCAATTAAAGATTAAACACGACGGGAGCCATCCAGCTTCCGTAAGATGTTCCTGAAAGCATTCGAGCCGGGCAGTCCCGCTCGAATCACGACGGACTAAACCGACAGGCGCCAGGGAAGGGGGTGTGAATCCCCCGCAGCCCCCGCTGCTGTGATGCTGACGAACCCATATTTAGCCACTGATCTGCTTACCGGATTGGGAAGGATGGGGGAGGACGACGCTAAGCCAGAAGACCTGCCTGCCGGTAATAATCAACAACTTCGGTGGGAAGTGGGTTGCTCAGATGCGTACAGTCGAAAGACTGGGAATGCACGCAGCCCTACCACCCGGCACAGGATCGGGGTATGGCAGCCAGGCAGCACGCATTTATTCTCGCAGGTACCGGCAGCGGTTGTGGTAAAACCACCGTTACGCTTGGTCTGCTCAGCCTGTTGAAGCAGCGCGGCATGCGGGTGCAGCCGTACAAAGTCGGCCCGGACTACCTCGACACCGGCTGGCACACCGCCGTCAGCGGCGTCGCTTCCTGCAACCTCGATGGCTTTATGCTCCCGGAGCCAGTGCTTAACGCGCTGTTTTGCGAACGGATGCAGCGGGCGGATATCGCGGTCATTGAAGGCGTCATGGGGCTGTATGACGGTTTCGGCGCCGACCCCGACTACTGCAGTACCGCCGCGATGGCCAAACAGCTCGGCTGTCCGGTCATTTTACTGGTAGACGGTAAAGCGGTTTCCACCTCCATCGCCGCCACGGTGATGGGATTTCAGCACTTCGACCCCAGCCTGAATATCGCCGGCGTTATCGTCAATCGCGTCAACAGTGACACCCATTATCAACTTCTCAAAGGCGCCATTGAACGCTACTGCGGGCTGCCGGTGCTCGGCTACGTGCCGCGGGTGGAAGGGGTGGCGTTACCGGAACGCCATCTGGGACTGGTTACCGCCCGCGAGTCGCTGGTTAACCAGCAGCCGTGGCGCGATTTTGCCCACACGCTGGCGCAAACGCTGGATATTGAACGGCTCCTTGCCCTTAGCCAACTCATTACCCTACCCGCCGGGGAGTGGTCCCCGCTGCCGTCGCCCGACGCCGGCGCGGGCCTGACGCTGGCGCTGGCCGACGACGAAGCCTTCAACTTTTACTACCCGGATAACCTCACGCTGCTCGAACGTTGCGGGGTGAATATCGTGCGCTTCAGCCCGCTGCGCGATAGCGAGCTTCCACCGTGCCAGATGATTTGGCTCGGCGGCGGCTATCCGGAAATTCATGCCGCCGCGCTGGCGGCGAACACGCGGATGCTGGCGCAGCTGCAGGAGGCGCACCGGCGCGGGGTGGCGATTTACGCCGAATGCGGCGGCCTGATGTATCTCGGCAGCACTCTTGAAGACGCCAGCGGCGACATCTATCCGATGGCCAACCTTATTCCCGGTCACAGCAAGATGGGCAAACGGCTCACCCGCTTTGGCTACTGTGAGGCGCGGGCGATGCGGCAAACGCTGCTGGCGGCGCCCGGCGAAATCCTGCGCGGGCACGAGTTTCACTACTCGGATTTTACCCCCGAGTCCCCTGCGGTCCTGGCCTGCCGCAAAGTTCGCGACGGCATCACTCTCCAGCAGTGGTCGGGCGGCTGGCAGGTGGGCAACACGTTCGCCAGTTATCTGCACCTGCACTTTGCGCAGCGTCCCATGATGCTTAACCACTGGCTGGCTGCGGCAAGGAGCGCGCTATGACGCTGCTGGCCTGGGGCGTTGCCTGGCTCCTTGATTTTTTCATCGGCGATCCGCAGAGCTGGCCGCACCCGGTGCGCTGGATTGGCAACCTGATCGCCGTCGTTCAGCGCGGCGTGCGTCGCTACTGTCACAGCGATGCGGCCCTGCGCCTCGGCGGCGCGATGATGTGGCTGGTGGTGGTCGGGCTGACGTGGGGCGTCTCCTGGGGCGTGCTGACCCTGGCGCAGGCGATCCATCCGTGGCTTGGCTGGCTCGTTGAAGTATGGATGATTTTCACCGTGCTGGCCGGACGCTGTCTGGCGCAGTCGGCGCGGGATGTCGAGCGTCCGCTGCGCGCGGGCGATCAGGTGGAGAGCCGTATCAAACTGTCGTGGATCGTCGGGCGAGACACGTCGCAGCTTGCGCCGCAGCAGATTAATCGCGCGGTGGTGGAAACCGTCGCGGAGAACACCGTCGACGGCATTATCGCGCCGCTCTTCTTTTTGCTGCTGGGCGGCGCGCCGCTGGCGATGGCCTATAAAGCGGTCAACACCCTGGACTCGATGGTTGGCTATAAGCACGAAAAATATCGTGCCATCGGCATGGTCAGCGCCCGCCTCGATGATGTCGCCAACTTTATCCCCGCCCGCCTGAGCTGGCTGCTTATCAGCCTCGCTGCTCTCCTCTGCGGTGAAGCGGGCGGCCGCGCGTTGCGCATCGGCTGGCGCGACCGCTACAACCACAGCAGCCCGAACTGCGGCTGGTCGGAAGCGGCGGTCGCCGGGGCGCTCGGCATCCGGCTTGGCGGCCCTAACGATTACTTTGGCCAGCGCGTGGAGAAGCCGTGGATCGGCGACGCGACGCGCGATATTTCCGTAGATGATATTTCCCGAACGATTCGACTGATGTGGGTGTCTTCGACCCTGGCGCTGGCGCTGTTTATGGCGGTCCGGTACTGGCTGGTCGGCGCAGCCTGAGGACAAATGAATGCACTATATCCAGCAACCGCAGGCGATTGAGGCGAAAAGCTTCGACATTATTGGCGACATTATTGCGCAGACCCGCCCGGACTACCGCTTTGCCAGCCCGCTGCACGAAGCCATTATCAAGCGGGTGATCCACACCACCGCCGATTTTGACTGGCTGGATATCCTGTGGTTTTCGCCCGACGTGCTTCCGCGCTTAAGCGCCGCCCTGAGCCATCCCTGCACGCTTTATACCGATACCACCATGGCCCTTTCCGGGATCAATAAAACTCTGCTGGCGAAATTCGGCGGCGAGTGCCGCTGCTATATCAGCGATCCGCGGGTGGTGGCGGAGGCCAAAGCGCAGGGGATGACCCGCTCGATGGCGGCGGTCGATATCGCGGTCGCCGAAGAGGGCGAGAAGGTGTTTGTTTTTGGCAATGCGCCCACCGCACTGTTTCGTCTGCTGGAGCATGACGTCGCGGTCAACGGCGTGATCGGCGTGCCGGTCGGTTTCGTCGGCGCGGCGGAGTCGAAAGAGGCCCTGACGCAGAGCGGCCTGCCGGGCATCGCCGCGCTGGGTCGTAAAGGCGGCAGCAACGTCGCCGCCGCCATCGTCAACGCCATTTTGTACCACCTGCAGGGGGCGCGATGAGCGAGCAATCCTTTGACGCCCCGGTGTGGCACAACGGCAAGGCGCTGCGCAAAGGCTATACCACCGGATCCTGCGCGACGGCGGCAGCCAAGGTCGCGGCGCTGATGGTGATGCGCCAGCATCTGATTCATCAGGTCTCCATTGTCACCCCTTCCGGCGTCACCCTGTGCCTTAACGTCGAGTCGCCGCACGTTGAAGGGCAGCAGGCGATCGCCGCCATTCGTAAAGACGGCGGCGACGATGTTGACGCCACCCACGGGATGCTGATTTTTGCCCGCGTGACGCTCGACGATTCCGGCGAGATTATCCTGCGCGGCGGCGAAGGTGTCGGCACGGTCACCCGCAAAGGAATCGGCCTGCCCATCGGCAGCCCGGCGATTAACCGTACCCCGCGCCACACTATTGAGTCGGCGGTGCGCGAAGCGATTGGCCCGTCGCGCGGAGCCGAAGTCGAGATTTTCGCCCCGGAAGGCGAGGCGCGGGCGCAGAAAACCTATAACTCGCGGCTCGGGATCCTGGGCGGTATCTCGATTATCGGCACCACCGGTATCGTGACGCCGATGTCGGAGGAGAGCTGGAAGCGTTCGCTATCGCTGGAGCTGGAAATTAAGCGCGCGGCGGGGCTGGAGCGGGTGGTGCTGGTGCCGGGCAACCACGGCGAGCGCTTCGTCCGCGAGCAGATGGGTATTGATGCGCAGGTGGTGGTCACCATGAGCAACTTCGTCGGCTACATGATTGAAGAGGCCGTGCGCCTCGGGTTCCGCCAGATTGTGCTGATCGGCCACCCTGGCAAGCTGATTAAAGTCGCCGCCGGGATCTTCCACACCCACAGCCATATCGCCGATGCGCGGATGGAAACCCTGGTCGCGCATCTGGCGCTGCTGGGCGCGCCGCTGGCGCTTCTGCAGCTGGTGAGCGAATGCGATACCACCGAAGCGGCGATGGAGCACATCGACGCGTACGGTTTTCAGCATATCTATCACCATCTTGCCGAACGCATCTGCCTGCGGGTGACGCAGATGCTGCGCTTTACCAAAGCGCCGCCCGTCTGCGACGCCATCATGTTCTCCTTTGATAACAAGGTCCTCGGCAGCAATCGGCCGATCGCCGAGATTGCGCGGGAGATGTCATGTTAACGGTCGTTGGCATGGGCCCGTCGGGCCTGCATCTGATGACGCCGGCGGCGCGGGACGCGGTCGCCAGTGCGGACGCGCTGGTGGGCGGCAAGCGGCATTTGCAGCAGTTCCCTGAGTTTGACGGCGAACGGTTTGCGCTGGGGGCCAATATCGCCGAACTGCTGGAATGGCTCGGCGAGCGTGACGCGCAGAAGGTGGTGGTGCTGGCCTCCGGCGACCCGCTGTTTTACGGCATCGGTACGCGGCTGATAGCCCACTTTGGCATCGAGCGCGTGCGCATTATCCCCGGCATCAGCGCGGTGCAGTATCTCTGCGCGAAGGCTGGTATCGATATGAACGATATCTGGCTGACCAGCAGCCACGGGCGGGAGGTCTGTTTTGATGAGCTGGCGCGCCAGCGCAAGGTGGCGATGGTGACCGACGGGCGCTGCGGGCCGCGGGAAATCGCCGCCCAGCTGGCGGCGCGGGGAAAAGGGTATCGCTGGATGGTGATTGGCGAAAATCTGGCGATGGATAACGAGCGGATCCGCTGGCTACCGGTCAGTGAGGTCAACGGTGAATATGAGATGAACGCGGTGGTGATCCTCGATGAAAGATGAGCTTTTTCTGCGCGGCGAGAAGGTGCCGATGACCAAAGAGGCGGTTCGCGCGCTGGCGCTGGCCAAACTTGAACTGCACCGGGCAAGCCACCTGATTGATATCGGCGCCGGTACTGGCAGCGTGTCGATTGAGGCGGCGCTGCAGTACCCCTCGCTGCAGGTAACGGCGATCGAACGCAATCCCGCGGCCCTGCAGCTGCTGGACGAAAACCGCCAGCATTTCGCCTGCGGCAACATTGAGATCCTGCCCGGCGAAGCGCCGATGGTGATGACCGAGCGGGCCGACGCCATATTTATGGGCGGCAGCGGCGGCCGCCTCGACGAGCTTATTGACTGGTCGTGGCAGCAGCTCTACCCCGGCGGTCGTCTGGTGATGACCTTTATCCTCCAGGAGAACCTGAATGCCGCTCTCGACTATCTGCGGCTGAAGGGAATCGAACAGGTTGATTGCCTGCAGCTGAACGTTTCAGCGCTGACCACGCTGGGCAGCGGCCACTATTTCAAACCGAATAATCCCGTTTTTGTTATCGCCTGTCAGAAGGAAGAAAACCATGGCTGAGACATTTGATCCCCGTAGTGTGTGGTTCGTTGGCGCAGGGCCGGGCGATCGTGAACTGATTACCCTCAAGGGGTACCGTTTGCTTCAGCAGGCCCAGGTGGTGATCTACGCCGGGTCGCTGATTAACACCGAGCTGCTGGAGTACTGTCCTCCTGGCACCGAGTGTCACGACAGCGCCGAACTGCATCTGGAGCAAATTCTCGACCTGATGGAAGCCGGGGTTAAAGCCGGGAAAACGGTGGTGCGTTTACAGACCGGAGACGTGTCGCTGTACGGCTCGGTACGCGAGCAGGGCGAAGAGCTGACTAAACGCGGCATCGACTGGCAGGTGGTGCCGGGCGTCAGCGCGTTTCTCGGCGCCGCGGCGGAGCTGGGGGTCGAATACACCGTCCCGGAAGTCTCCCAGAGCCTGATTATTACCCGCCTCGAAGGGCGCACGCCGGTGCCGGAGCGTGAGCAGCTTGAGTCGTTTGCCAGCCACCAGACCTCGATGGCGATTTACCTCTCTGTGCAGCGTATTCATCGGGTGGCGGAGCGCCTGATTGAAGGCGGTTACCCGGCAACCACGCCGGTGGCGGTGATCTATAAAGCGACCTGGCCGGAAAGCCAGACCGTACGCGGCACCCTGGCGGATATCGGCGACAAGGTGCGCGAGGCGGGGATCCGCAAAACGGCGCTCATTCTGGTCGGGAATTTCCTGGGCTCTGAGTATCACTACTCAAAACTCTACGCGGCGGACTTTAGCCATGAATACCGTAAAGCCTGAATCGATTGCGCTTTTCTGCCTGACCCCAGGCGGCGTCCGGCTGGCGAAACGGCTGGCGGCGATGCTGCCGTTAACCTGTTTTACCAGCGAGAAGCTGCTGGAGGAGGGGTTTCTTCCCTTTGAAAACGGTTTTGCCAGCGCCGCGCGCGAGGCCTTCAGCAGCTATTCGGCGCTGATCTTCATCGGCGCCACCGGGATCGCGGTACGCGTGCTGGCCCCGCTGGTGAATGACAAGTTTAGCGACCCGGCGGTGGTGGTGATTGACGAGCGCGGCCAGCACGTTATTAGCCTGCTTTCCGGCCATGCGGGCGGCGCGAATGCCCTGAGCCGCTATCTGGCCGGGATGCTCGGCGCCGACCCGGTGATCACCACCGCCACCGACGTCAACGAGATGGCGGCGCTGGATACCCTGGCGTTCCAGCTTAATGCCCGAATGGTCGACTTCCGCGCGGCGGTGAAAACCGTCAACCAGATGCTGGTCAGCCATCAACGCGTCGGCCTGTGGTGGGACGACGAGCTGGATGAAGACGTCAGCCGCTGCGACCGGCGCGGGTTTATTACCGTGACCGATCTGCACCAGCTTCCCGAGCTGGACGCGCTGGTCTGCGTCACCCTGCGCAACGAACTGCCGGCGATCGACGTGCCGCACTGGAAGCTGGTGCCGCAGCGGGTAGTCGCCGGAATTGGCTGCCGTCGCGATACGCCATTCCCGCTGTTAGCGGCGCTGCTGGCGCGCCAGCTTGAGGCGCAGCGCCTCGATCCGCTGGCGCTGAAAGCCATCGGCAGCGTCACGCTGAAGAAACACGAACAGGGGCTGATTCAGCTGGCCTCCTGCTGCCGCGTGCCGTTTGAAACCTTTACCGCTGATGCGTTGCGCGAGCATGAGCATCACTTTCCCGCTTCATCGTTCGTCAGAAACACCGTCGGCGTGGGGAGCGTATCCGGCCCGGCGGCCTGGCTGCTGAGCCATGGACAACTGTTGGGCGAAACCCTGCGCGAACAGGGCGTCACTATTACTTTGGGAGTTTCACACTGATGTTAAGCGTAATCGGAATCGGCCCTGGCTCGCAGTCCATGATGACCATGGAGGCCATTGAAGCGCTGCAGGCGGCGGAAATCGTCGTTGGCTATAAAACATACACCCACCTGGTGAAAGCCTTTACCGGCGATAAGCAGGTGATCAAAACCGGGATGTGCAAAGAGATTGAGCGCTGCCAAGCGGCGATTGAGCTGGCGCAGGCCGGGCATAACGTGGCGCTGATCAGCAGCGGCGACGCCGGTATTTACGGCATGGCCGGACTGGTGCTTGAACTGGTCAGCAAGCAGAAGCTGGATGTGGAGGTTCGCCTGATCCCGGGGATGACCGCCAGCATCGCCGCCGCCTCGCTGCTGGGCGCGCCGCTGATGCACGACTTCTGCCATATCAGCCTCAGCGACCTGCTGACCCCGTGGCCGGTGATTGAAAAGCGCATTGTCGCCGCCGGGGAAGCCGACTTTGTTATCTGTTTTTACAACCCGCGCAGCCGCGGCCGCGAAGGGCATCTGGCGCGCGCTTTCGAGCTGCTGTCGGCCAGCAAAAGCGCGCAGACCCCGGTGGGGGTAGTGAAGTCCGCCGGACGTAAAAAGCAGGAGAAATGGCTGACCACCCTGGGGGAGATGGATTTTGAACCGGTCGATATGACCAGCCTGGTGATCGTCGGCAACAAAGCGACCTATATCCAGGATGGCCTGATGATCACGCCGCGGGGCTACGTGCTGTGAGCCACGGCGAGGTGCTGGTGATGGGGGGAACCAGCGACGCGCGGGCGCTGTGCCAACAGCTTGACGCGGCGCAGGTTCGCTACACCCTGTCGGTAGCGACGCCGACCGGCCAGCAGCTGGCGGGGGATATTCGCGGCCGGGTGCGCTGCGGGCGTCTTGAGCTGGAGGAGATGATCGCCTGGCTGAAGGCTAACCGGACCCGCTGGGTGATTGATGCTTCGCACCCCTACGCCGAAGCGGTGAGCCGCAATATCGTCCAGGCCTGCGAAACCGCCGGCGTGCTGCTGAGCCGCTATCAGCGCCCTGAGCAGCTGAGCGGCCTGACCCATCCGCTGCTCTATACCGTGGAGAGCGTTGAACAGGCCTGCGAGGTCGCGCGGCGCTTCGGTCCGCGCGTGCTGCTCACAACGGGCAGCAAAGATCTGGCGCGCTGGCGGACGGGATTAGGCGAAAAAACGCTGCTGGCCCGTGTGTTGCCGGTAGCCGATGTCATCGCGCAGTGCGCCGCGCTGGGGTTTGGCGTTGGCGAGATCTTCGCCCTGTGCGGGCCGTTCAGCGCCGAGTTCAACGCCGCTTTCTACCGCCAGTGCCGGGCCGATGTGGTGATCACTAAGGCCTCCGGCGCCGAGGGCGGCTATCAGGAAAAAGTACAACCCTGTCTGGATGCCGGTATCCCCTGCATCGTGATTACGCGCCCGGCGCCGCTGGTGACCGGTGAAGAATTACTGGAAAGTCAGGCTGCCTTTGCCCGGCGCTTAGCGCGCTGGCTGGCCGCTGCTTAAGGAGTCAGAAATGAAAAAAGCGCTTCTGGTGGTCAGTTTTGGCACCAGCTATCCCGACACCTGTGAAAAGAACATCGTCGCCTGCGAGCGCGAGCTGGCGGCCAGCTGCCCGGACCGCGACATGTTTCGCGCCTTTACCTCCGGGATGATTATCCGCAAGCTCAAACAGCGCGACGGTATCGAGATTGATACGCCGCTGCAGGCGTTGCAGAAGCTGGCCGAGCAGGGCTACCAGGATGTGGCGATTCAGTCGCTGCACATTATCAACGGCGATGAGTATGAAAAGATCGTCCGCGAAGTGCAGAGCCTGCGCCCGCTGTTCCTCCGCCTGACGCTGGGGGCGCCGCTGCTGAGCAGCCATAACGATTACGTTCAGCTGATGCAGGCGCTGCGCCAGCAGATGCCGCCGCTTGCCGCCGATGAAACGGTAGTCTTTATGGGCCACGGCGCCAGCCATCACGCTTTCGCCGCCTACGCCTGCCTGGACCATATGATGACGGCGAAGGGATTTCCGGCGCGGGTCGGCGCGGTCGAAAGCTATCCGGAGGTCGATATTCTTATCGACAGCCTGCGCCGGCAGGGGGTGAAGGGCGTGCACCTGATGCCGCTGATGCTGGTGGCCGGCGATCACGCCATTAACGATATGGCCTCGGACGAAGAGGATTCCTGGAAAACGCTGTTCAACGCCGCCGGTATCACGGCGACGCCGTGGCTGAACGGGCTGGGAGAGAATCCGGCGGTGCGCGCGATGTTCGTCGCTCACCTGCAGCAGGCGCTGAGCCTGGCGATGGAGGAGGCGGCATGAGCGGCAAACTGTATGCCCTGAGCACCGGCCCCGGCGCCGCCGATCTGATCACCGTGCGCGCGGCGCGCGTGCTGGGCACGCTGGACATTCTCTACGCGCCCGCCGGACGTAAAGGCGGCGACAGCCTCGCGCTCTCCATCGTGCGTGAATATATCGGCGAGCAGACTGAAGTGCGCTGCTGCCATTTCCCGATGAGCGCCGACAGTGCGGAAAAAGAAGCGGTGTGGGACGAGGTCGCCGCCGCGCTAGTTGAGGAAGTGGCGGCGGGCAAGCAGGTCGGCTTTATTACCCTCGGCGACGCCATGCTGTTCAGCACCTGGGTGTTCTTACTCCAGCGCATCGGCTGCCCGGAGTGGCTGGAGATTGTACCCGGCGTCACCTCTTTCGCCGCCATTGCCGCGCGTTCAAAAACGCCGCTGGCCATGGAGCAGCAGTCGCTGGCGGTGATCTCCTGCACCGCGCCGGAAACGGAAATCGAACAGGCGCTGCGCCGGCATGAAAGCCTGGTGCTGATGAAAGTCTACGGACGCTTTACCCGCATTAAAGCGCTGCTGGCGAAAAATGGCCTGCTGGATGCCGCCCTGATGATGTCCGAAGCCACGCTGCCGGGCGAGCAGTGCTGGCGTCATTTGGCTGAAGTCAGCGACGACCAGCCGCTGCCCTATTTCTCGACCATTCTGGTCAACAAACAGTGGGAGTATGCAGAATGAAACTTGAACAACAGCTAAAACAGCTGTCTTTCAGCGGGTTAGCTGCAGCGCTATTGCTGATAGTGGTGCCCGAAAAGGCTTTCGCGATGCACATCATGGAGGGGTTTTTACCGCCGATGTGGGCCCTGGCGTGGTGGCTGCTGTTTTTACCCTGCCTGTGGTACGGGCTGGTGCGCCTGCGCCGCATCGTGCAGGAAGATAACAACCAGAAGGTGCTGCTGGCGCTGTGCGGGGCGTTTATTTTTGTCCTCTCGGCGCTGAAAATTCCTTCCGTTACCGGCAGCTGCTCGCACCCGACCGGCGTCGGCCTGGCGGTGATTCTCTTCGGGCCTGGCGTGGTGGCGATCCTTGGCGCCATTGTGCTGCTGTTCCAGGCGCTGCTGCTGGCGCACGGCGGGCTGACAACGCTCGGCGCGAACGGCATGTCGATGGCGGTCATCGGGCCGGTGGTCGGCTATATGGTGTGGAAAATGGCCTGCCGCGCGGGCATTCGTCGCGATGTCGGGGTATTTCTCTGCGCCATGCTGGCGGATCTGGTGACTTACTTTGTCACCTCGGTCCAGCTCGGCGTGGCCTTCCCGGATCCGACCGCCGGCGCGACCGGATCGATCGTTAAGTTTATGGGGATCTTCTGCCTGACCCAGATCCCGATCGCCATTGCTGAAGGGCTGTTAACCGTCATGATCTACGACCAGTTGACCAAACGTCAGCTGATTACCGCACAGGGGCATTAACATGAAAAAGACGCTGATATTGTTAGCCATGGTGGTGGCGCTGGTGATCCTACCGTTCTTTATCAATCACGGCGGCGAGTTTGGCGGCTCGGACGGCGAGGCGGAGAGCCAGATTCAGGTGGTCGCGCCGCATTATGAGCCGTGGTTCCAGCCGCTGTATGAACCGGCAAGCGGGGAGATTGAGAGCCTGCTGTTTACGCTCCAGGGCTCGCTTGGCGCGGCGGTGATATTCTATATTCTGGGCTACAGCAAAGGCAGACAGCGCCGTGATGACCGGGTTTGACCGACTTAGCTATCAGAGCCGCTGGTTTCACGTCGCGCCGGAGCGCAAGTTCCTGTTCTGGCTGCTGCTGATGGGACTGGCCTTTACCCTGCCCCCGCTGGGGCAGGGTATCGAAATGGCGTTGATTGCCGCCTTAACCTGCTGGCTGCTGCGGGTCTCGCCGTGGCGCTGGTGCCGCTGGATGGCGCTGCCGTTTGGCTTCCTACTGATCGGCGTGCTGACCATTCTGTTAAGCGTCAGCCGCGATCCGCAGGATCTGCTGGTGAGCCTGCCGCTGGGCAGCGTCTGGCTGGGCATCACGTCGGAGGGGCTGACGACCGCCAATCAGACCTTCTGGCGCAGCCTGGCGGCGCTGGCGTCCACCTTCTGGCTGGTGCTGAATCTGCCGTTCCCGCAGCTTATTGTGCTGCTCAAGCGCGGGCGGGTGCCGCGGCTGCTGACCGAGCAAATCCTGCTGACCTGGCGCTTTATTTTTATTCTGTTAGACGAAGCGCTGGCGATTCACCGTGCGCAAACATTACGTTTTGGCTACCGTAGCGTGCCGAAGGGCTATCGTTCGCTGGCGATGCTTGTAGGGCTGCTGTTTACCCGGGTGATGATCCGCTACCAGCAGATGAGCACAACGCTGGATATCAAATTGTATCAGGGTGATTTTCACCTCTAAGGATAAGTATGCTTGCCACGACCGATCTCTGGTTTCGCTATCAGGACGAGCCGGTGCTGAAGGGGCTGACGCTGGATTTTTCCCATCACGCGGTGACCGGACTGGTGGGGGCGAACGGCTGCGGAAAATCGACGCTGTTTATGAACCTGAGCGGTCTGCTGCGCCCGCAGAGCGGGGCGGTGCTGTGGCAGGGAAATCCGCTGGACTACAGCAAGCGCGGCCTGCTGGCGCTGCGTCAGCAGGTGGCGACCGTTTTCCAGGACCCGGACCAGCAGATTTTCTATACCGATATCGACAGCGATATCGCCTTTAGCCTGCGTAACCTGGGAGTTGCGGAAGAGGAAATTGCCCGCCGGGTGGACGATGCCCTGACTCTCGTCGATGCCCAGGGGTTTCGTCACCAGCCGATTCAGTGCCTGAGCCACGGGCAGAAAAAGCGCGTGGCGATAGCCGGCGCGCTGGTGCTGCAGGCGCGCTATTTACTGCTCGACGAGCCTACGGCAGGGCTCGATCCTTCGGGACGCGCGCAGATGATCGACATCATTAAGCGTATTGCCGATCGGGGCAACCACGTGGCGATCTCCAGCCATGATATCGATCTGATCTATGAAGTCAGTGATGCGGTTTACGTGTTACGCCGCGGCGAAGTGCTGGCGCATGGCGAACCCAGCGAGGTGTTTGCCCGCAGCGAACTGATGGCCCAGGCCGGGCTAACCCAGCCGTGGCTGGTGAAGCTGCACGCGCAGCTCGGGCTGCCGCTGTGTAAAACCGAAGAAGAATTTTTTACGCGGATGCGAAGCAACGCGATGAAGGAGGCGTCATGACGCTGGCAATTATGTTACAGGGCACCGCTTCCGACGTCGGTAAAAGCGTGCTGGTCGCTGGGCTGTGTCGTATTTTTTATCAGGACGGGCAGCGCACCGCGCCGTTTAAATCGCAGAATATGGCGCTCAATTCCGGTATTACGCCGGATGGCAAAGAGATGGGCCGCGCGCAGATTTTCCAGGCCGAAGCGGCGGGGATCGCGCCGGACGTGCGCATGAACCCGGTGCTGCTTAAGCCGACCAGCGACCGCAAAGCGCAGGTGGTGCTGATGGGCAAGGTGGCGACCGATATGGACGCGGTGAGCTATCACGAATACAAGCCGCGCCTGCGCGAACAGATCCTCGCGGTCTATCATAGCCTGGCCGCCGAACATGACGTGCTGGTGCTGGAAGGGGCGGGCAGCCCGGCGGAGATCAACCTGCGCGATCGCGACATCGTCAATATGGGCATGGCCGAGATGGCCCAGTGCCCGGTGATCCTCGTGGCCGATATCGATCGCGGCGGCGTATTCGCCTCTATCTACGGCACCCTCGCGCTGCTGCACGACCACGAGCGCGCGCGGGTCAAAGGGGTGATTATCAATAAATTTCGCGGCGACGTGGCGCTGCTATATTCCGGGATCGAGCAGATAGAAGCGCTCACCGGCGTCCCTGTACTCGGCGTGATGCCGTGGCTGGACGTCGATCTCGAAGATGAGGACGGCGTCGCGCTGCAAAAGGGCAAATATCTGCGCACCGACAGGCGCGACATTGAGATTGCCGTGGTTCAGCTGCCGCACATCGCCAATTTTACCGATTTCAACGCGCTGGCGGCGCAGCCGGACGTCCGCGTCCGCTATGTTCGCCAGCCGCAGGAACTGGCGGGCGTGGATATGGTGATCCTGCCGGGCAGTAAAAATACGCTTGGCGACCTGGGCTGGCTGCGCGAGAGCGGCATGGCGCACGCGGTGCTGCAGGCCCGGCATCGGGGCGTACCGGTGCTGGGGATCTGCGGCGGCTACCAGATGCTCGGCGAAACCATTATCGATGAGGTGGAGTCGGGGCTTGGCACGCAGCCGGGGCTGGGTTTGCTCAATACCGTCACCCACTTTGCGCACAGCAAAACGACCACCCAGGTGAGGGCGACCCTCGCTCCAGGGCTGCCGGCGTGGCTGGCGGCAACGGCGGGGCTGGCCGTACGCGGCTATGAGATCCATATGGGCGAAACTGAGCTGCGCGATGGCTGCCGTTCGCTGATGCAACTCCATAAAAATGGGCTGAGCGTAGCGGACGGCGCGGTCAGTGATGACGGCCTGGCGTTTGGCACCTATCTGCACGGCCTGTTTGATAGCGATGAATTTACCCGCGCGCTGGTTAACGGCCTGCGCCAGCGTAAAGGGCTGGCGGCGCTGGATAGCGATGTCGAATATGCGCAGTATAAATCCCGCCAGTTCGATCTGCTGGCCGACGCGATGCGCCAGCATATCGATATCGAAAAAATCTACGCCATCATGCGTCAACATCAGGAGCCCGTATGCTGACTTTAGTCACCGGCGGGGCGCGCAGCGGTAAAAGCCGTCATGCCGAAGCGCTGATCGCCCATGCGCCGCAGGTACTGTACATCGCTACCTCACAGATCTTTGATGACGAGATGGCGGCGAGGATCCAGCACCACCGCGATGGCAGGCCCGCACACTGGCGCACCGCCGAGCGCTGGCGGCAGCTTGATGAGCTGATAACGCCGGATATCGCCCCGGAAGAGGCGATTTTGCTGGAATGCATTACCACCATGGTGACCAACCTGCTGTTTGCGCTGGGCGGCGACAGCGCGCCGGACGATTGGGATTATGCGGCGATGGAGCGGGCGATCGACGCCGAAATCGACGTCCTGATCGCCGCCTGCCAGCGCTGTCCGGCCCGCGTGGTGCTGGTGACCAACGAAGTGGGAATGGGGATTGTGCCGGAGAATCGTCTGGCCCGCCATTTCCGCGACATCGCCGGGCGCGTCAATCAGCGCCTGGCGGCGGCGGCGGACGAGGTCTGGCTGGTGGTGTCGGGCATTGGTGTGAAAATCAAGTAAATCAGGCGCGCCGTACCGGGCGTTATTCTTCTTGCTGGCTCTGCCCTGAGCCAGCCAACATGACGAGAACCTCTATGCAAAGCTTAACCTCTCTACTGAGTGCGATCCCTGCGCCTGATGAAAAAGCGATGGCGTGCGCCCGGCTTCATATTGATGGTCTGCTGAAGCCGCCCGGAAGCCTTGGACGCCTTGAAGATCTTGCCGTGCAGCTGGCGGGCATGCCTGGCCTTGACGGCGTCCCGCAGGTGAAAAAGAAGGCGTTGCTGGTGATGTGCGCCGACCACGGCGTGTGGGACGAAGGGGTCGCCATCTCGCCAAAAGCGGTGACCGCGATTCAGGCGGCGAATATGACGCTGGGCAAAACCGGCGTTTGCGTACTGGCGGCACAGGCGGGTGCGAAGGTGCACGTGATTGATGTCGGGATCGATGCCGAGCTGATTCCGGGCGTTATCAACATGCGCGTGGCGCGCGGCTGCGGCAATATCGCCGTCGGTCCGGCAATGCGCCGCGGCCAGGCGGAAGAGCTGCTGCTGGAGGTGATGCGCTATACGCGAGGGCTGGCGCAGGATGGCGTCACGCTGTTTGGCGTCGGGGAGCTCGGAATGGCCAATACCACCCCGGCGGCGGCGATTGTCAGCGTTCTGACCGGTAGCGATGCCCAGGAGGTGGTCGGGATTGGCGCTAATCTGCCGTTGGCGAAAGTCGCTAACAAAGTGGAGGTGGTGCGTCGGGCAATTGCCGTCAATCGACCCGACCCGAATGATGGCCTGGATGTACTGGCGAAAGTGGGCGGTTTTGATTTATTGGGGATGACGGGCGTGATGCTGGGCGCGGCCTCCTGCGGCCTGCCGGTGGTGCTCGATGGCTTTCTCTCCTACGCGGCGGCGCTGGCGGCGTGCCGAATTGCGCCGGAAGTGAAACCCTATCTGATCCCGTCCCACTATTCGGCAGAGAAGGGCGCGCGTACGGCGCTGATGCATCTCGAACTGGAGCCCTACCTGAATATGGGAATGCGCCTGGGCGAAGGCAGCGGCGCGGCGCTGGCGATGCCGATCGTTGAAGCAGCCTGCGCGATGTACCACGAGATGGGCATGCTGGCGGCGAGCAATATTGTGTTGCCGAAGGGCTGAGAAAGGGCTGGGGAGCGGCGCTGCGCCGTTCCCTGAATCACATGGAAGATTTTGCGGAACGCAGAAACAAAAAAACACCCTTGAGGGTGTTTATGATGTTGGTTGCGGGGGCCGGATTTGAACCGACGACCTTCGGGTTATGAGCCCGACGAGCTACCAGGCTGCTCCACCCCGCGTCCGTCTTTACTCTTCATCGAGTAAACTTGCATCAGATTTTAATTGGTTGCGGGGGCCGGATTTGAACCGACGACCTTCGGGTTATGAGCCCGACGAGCTACCAGGCTGCTCCACCCCGCGTCCGTCATTACTCTTCCATCGAGTAACGTTACTTCTCTGATTTTAATTGGTTGCGGGGGCCAGATTTGAACTGACGACCTTCGGGTTATGAGCCCGACGAGCTACCAGGCTGCTCCACCCCGCGTCCGTGGAAGCGCACTATACTCCGCTAACGTTTTGATGCAACCCTTTTTGACAGAAATCGTCGATTTTGTAAAAAATGGTGCATACAGAAGCACTTCCCGCTTGTTTTTTGCGCAAAACTGCCTTTGCGGTGCCTAAGCGCATTTCATTAGCCCTGGCGGTTTGTTATCTTCATCACGCACCCGGGCTTAGCAGCATAAAGAAGAGATACCATGAAAGGACGTTGGGCAAAATATGCAGTAACAGGCGCGATGCTGGCAATGCTGGCCGCCTGTTCCTCAAAACCGACCGATCGCGGTCAGCAGTATAATGAAGGTAAACTCACCCAGCCGTTTTCGCTGGTTAACCAACCTGATGCGGTCGGCTCGCCGATTAACGCCGGCGACTTCTCCGAGCAGGTAAGACAGATTCGTAGCGCCTCTCCGCGTCTCTACACCAGCCAGAGCAACGTCTACAATGCGATTCAGGAGTGGCTGCGTTCCGGCGGTGACACTCGCACGCTGAGCCAGTTTGGTATCGACGCCTGGCAGATGCAGGGGACGGATAACTACGGTAACGTTCAGTTTACCGGCTACTACACGCCGGTGGTGCAGGCGCGTCATACTCGCCAGGGCGAGTTCCAGTATCCGATTTACCGGATGCCGCCGAAGCGCGGCAAGCTGCCGTCCCGCGCCAGCATCTACGCCGGCGCTCTGAGCGACAACTACATCCTGGCCTACAGCAACTCGCTGATGGATAATTTCATCATGGACGTGCAGGGTAGCGGCTACATTGACTTTGGCGACGGTTCGCCGCTGAACTTCTTCAGCTATGCCGGGAAAAACGGCTGGCCATATTACAGCATCGGTAAAGTGCTGATCGACCGCGGCGAAGTGAAGCGCGAAGATATGTCGATGCAGGCGATCCGCGAATGGGGCGAAAAGCACAGCGAGGCGGAGGTTCGTGAATTGCTGGAGCAGAACCCGTCGTTCGTCTTCTTTAAACCGCAGTCCTTTGCGCCGGTGAAAGGCGCCAGCGCGGTGCCGCTGATTGGCCGCGCGTCGGTGGCCTCCGACCGTTCCATTGTTCCTGCTGGCACCACGCTGCTGGCGGAAGTGCCGCTGCTGGACAATAACGGTAAGTTCAACGGCCAGTACGAGCTGCGTTTAATGGTGGCCCTCGACGTTGGCGGCGCGATTAAAGGCCAGCACTTCGATATTTACCAGGGCATTGGTCCGGATGCCGGACACCGTGCCGGTTGGTATAACCACTATGGCCGCGTATGGGTGCTGAAAAACGCGCCGGGCGCGGGCAACGTCTTTAGCGGCTAGTACTCACGTTCTTTTCCCCGGTCGCGCTGCGCTTACCGGGGCTACGGTAGCCCGGGTAAGGCGCTTGCGCCGCGGCCCGGGAATATCCACTTATTCTGAGGTTTTATGTCTGTTGTAATCAGCGATGCCTGGCGCCAGCGTTTTGGCGGCACGGCGCGTTTATATGGTGAAAAGGCGCTGCAATGTTTTGCCGATGCGCACGTCTGCGTGGTCGGCATCGGCGGCGTGGGCTCCTGGGCGGCGGAAGCGCTGGCGAGAACCGGGATTGGCGCGATAACCCTCATCGATATGGATGACGTCTGCGTGACCAACACCAACCGCCAGATCCACGCGCTTGGCGGTAACGTTGGCCTGGCGAAAGCCGAGGTGATGGCGGAGCGCATTCGCCTGATCAACCCCGAGTGCCGGGTCACGGTGGTGGACGATTTCATCACCCCGGAAAACGTCGCGGAGTATCTTGGAGTTGGTTTTAGCTACGTGATTGACGCCATCGACAGCGTGCGCCCGAAAGCGGCGCTGATCGCTTACTGTCGTCGCCATAAGGTTCCGCTGGTGACCACCGGCGGCGCGGGCGGGCAAATCGATCCGACGCAAATTCAGGTCGCCGATCTGGCGAAAACCATCCAGGATCCGCTGGCGGCAAAGTTGCGCGAGCGTTTGAAGAGCCAGTTCGGGGTGGTGAAGAACAGCAAAGGTAAGCTCGGCGTGGATTGCGTGTTTTCCACCGAAGCGCTGGTTTATCCGCAGGCGGACGGCAGCGTGTGCGCGATGAAAAGCACCGCTGAGGGGCCGAAGCGAATGGATTGCGCATCCGGTTTTGGCGCCGCGACGATGGTGACTGCGACCTTTGGTTTTGTCGCCGTCTCCCACGCGCTGAAGAAAATGCTGGCGAAGGCGGAGCGGCTGACGGCGTAAATTCCCGGGTCGCGGCGCAGGCGCCGCCCCCGGGATGAGCTTAAACCTCAACCTCGCGGGCGGCGGCGAGTACTGCCTCGCTCAGGGCGCTGAGCCCCTGGCTGCGCGAGGCGCTCAGTTGGCCGCGCATCCCCAGCGCATCAAACAGCGCCAGCGGATCCTGCGCCAGCAGCTCGGCGGCGCTTTTGCCTTCAACGGCGGTCAACAGCACCGCCAGCATGCCGCGCACGATACGGCCTTCGCTATCGCCGAAGAAATGCAGCTTGCCCTCGGCATCGACGGAATAGCCCAGCCAGACGCGGTTTTCACACCCGGCAATCTCTTTGGCCCGCGCTTTCTGGTCGTCCGGCAGGGCGGGAAGCTGCTTGCCCAGTAAAATCAGCTGGCGGTATTTATCCTCCCACTGGCTGAGCGGAGTAAAGGTCTGCCGTAGAAATGCCTCGGTGATGCGGGTTCCAAAAGGGTGAGAAGTCGTCATTAGTCCACCAGAATTTCCAGAGCGCGGTCAACGGCGTGCACCAGCGCGTAAACGTCGTCTTGCGTATTATAAGGCGCGAAGGAGGCCCGCAGCGTGCCGCTGACGCCAAGCGCCGCCAGCAGCGGCTGAGCGCAGTGCTGACCGGCGCGCAGCGCGATACCCGATTCCGCCAGCAGCGTCACCATATCGCTATGGTGAACGCCGTCAAAATCAAACGCCAGCAGGCTGGCGCCCTGGCAGCGGAACGAACGGAATCCCGGACGTTTCGCCAGCTCCTCTTCCGCCAGCGTGGCCAGACTGCGGCACCAGTTTTCCGCCTGCGCGATATCCGTCTCCTCCAGCCACTCCAGCGCCGCGCTCAGGCCAATCACCCCGGCGATATTGGGCGTCCCGGCCTCGAAGCGCCAGGGGGCGGGCTGGGTTTTGAAGCCGTCGAAGGTGACTTCGGTAATCATTTTTCCCCCGCCGAGCCACGGCGACATCTCCGCCAGCCGTTCGCGTTTGCCATACAGCGCGCCGATGCCGGTCGGCCCGTAGAGCTTATGGCCGGAAAAAGCATAAAAGTCGATATCCAGCGCCTGGACGTCCGCCGGGAAATGCACCGCCCCCTGCGCGCCGTCGACCATCACCACCATCCCGGCAGCGCGAGCCTGGCGAATCGCCAGCGCCAGGTCCGGGCAGCCGCCGGTGACGTTGGACATCTGGCCAATCGCCAGCACCCGACTGCGCGGCGTGATGAGCGCGCCAAGCGCCGCTACGTCCGGCAGACGGTTGCCCGCCAGCGGCAGCTTCACCACCCGCGCGCCGGTTTGCTCTGCAACCATTAACCACGGCACCAGGTTAGCGTGATGCTCCGCTTCGCTGACGATAATCTCATCGCCGGGTTTCAGACGCGGGCGCACGTAGCTCTGCGCCACCATATTAATGGCTTCGGTGGTGCCGCGCGTCCAGACGATATCTTCGCCGGATGGGGCATTAAGCAGCGCCGCCACGCGTTCGCGCGCGTTCTCATAGCGTTCGGTTAGCTGCCGGGCGGCGGCGAACTGGCTGCGATGGACGTTGCCGGCGCTAAGGCGATAGAACTGGTCGCTGGCCTCAATGACCGCCAGCGGTTTGAGGGTGGTCGCGGCGCTATCAAGATAGACGCCGGCGTCGGCCAGCGCCGGGAACTGGGCGCGAAATTGGACGGGGTTGAATGCGTTCATGAGATTCCTCGTATCGATATCAGGATCGTCGCGCAAATCGGCGGGTGATACAAGGTTTGTGCTAACGACTGGAATTTTCTGAATATGGCTTCGGGTGGGTAAAAGATAGTTATGCTGAATAGTGTTGGGTTTGCGTTTTAACCTGGTACAGAACGAATCATAAACAGTATAAATAGTCGAAAGGAGAGAAAGATGAAAATGAATAAGACTGCCGCAATTATTACTGCCTGTGTGCTGACCTTTGGCCTGAGCGCCTGCTCCTCTAACTACGTGATGCATACCAACGATGGGCGCACCATCGTGACCGACGGCAAACCGCAAACGGATAATGATACTGGCATGATTTCGTACAAAGATGCCTGGGGTAACAAGCAGCAGATTAACCGTTCTGACGTCAAACAGTTGGGCGAGCTGGATAAGTGATTAGCGTATATACCCTAATTAATTCGCGTTGCAGGAAGGGGGCAAGTGAGCGAACCCCAGGAGCTTAATCGAGTAAGTGACTGGAGTGAACGACAAATCTGCCGGGAGCAGATTTGAACGTCGCTTGCGACGGCCCGCCAGGGTGAGGCCCACGGATCGGCCGAGTAATCCGAGGCCAACGCACATGCAACTTGAAGTATGACGGGTATAGCAGGCAAAAAAAAAGCACCGCGCAGTGCGGTGCTACATTAAATCACTATGGACAGACAGGGTAAATGTACAGGAAGTGAAAAGGGGTAGCTGAGCTACCATGGTCCGCAAACCCGGACCAATTGCAAACACAACAACACAACATCACAACCGTAAGCCAAAAGCTTGTTGGAACACGCATTCCAAAAAAAGCTCTTCGTTCCGGCTCAGGAAGTGCCGCCACTATAGGTATTTGCTGGTAGAAGCTCAACGGACAAATTATAATAGCTCAGATAAAAAAAACTAATAGGTTAACTATTGTTTCCTGTTTGTTAAATTGCCTTAACATCTAAGCCAGAATAACTATGTCCAAGCGTTTGCCACCTCTGAATGCATTACGTGTTTTTGATGCTGCCGCCCGTCATCTTAGCTTCACTCGCGCCGCCGATGAGCTTTTTGTGACCCAGGCCGCAGTCAGCCACCAAATCAAGTCTCTGGAGGATTTCCTCGGCCTCAAGCTGTTCCGTCGACGCAATCGTTCTCTTCTTTTAACGGAGGAGGGGCAGAGCTATTTTCAGGATATCAAAGAGATTTTTTCGCAGCTCACCGAAGCGACCCGCAAGCTTCAGGCGCGAAGCGCAAAAGGGGCTTTAACCGTCAGTATGCTGCCCAGTTTTGCCATTCAGTGGCTGGTGCCGAGACTCACAAGCTTTAACTCAGCTTATCCGGGAATCGACGTCAGAATCCAGGCCGTGGACCGTCAGGAAGATAAGCTAGCCGACGATGTCGACGTGGCGATTTTTTACGGCCGCGGCAACTGGCCGGGGCTACGGGTGGAAAAACTGTACGCCGAATATCTGCTCCCGGTGTGCTCCCCGCTGTTACTCACCGGTGATAAAGCGTTGAAAATGCCTGCCGATCTGGCGCAACATACCCTGCTGCACGACGCTTCCCGCCGCGACTGGCAAACTTATACCCGTCAGTTGGGTCTAAACCATATCAATGTTCAACAGGGACCTATATTTAGCCACAGCGCAATGGTGCTGCAGGCGGCAATCCATGGACAGGGGGTCGCGCTGGCCAACAATGTGATGGCGCAGTCCGAGATTGAGGCAGGCCGTTTGGTCTGTCCGTTTAATGATGTTCTGGTCAGTAAGAATGCGTTTTATCTCGTTTGTCATGACAGTCAGGCAGAACTGGGTAAAATAGCCGCCTTCCGCCAGTGGATTCTGGCAAAAGCGGCTAATGAACAAGAAAAATTTCGCTTTCGTTATGAACAATAAATCATCGTAGGGTAAACACATGACCAGCCGTTTTATGCTGATTTTCGCCGCGATAAGCGGTTTTATCTTTGTGGCTTTGGGCGCTTTTGGCGCGCATGTTTTAAGTAAAACGATGGGCGTTGCGGAAATGGGCTGGATCCACACCGGCCTGCAGTATCAGGCTTTCCATACGCTGGCGATCTTTGGCCTGGCGGTGGCGATGCAGCGCCGGATCAGCATCTGGTTTTACTGGAGCAGCGTCTTTATGGCGCTCGGTACCGTTCTTTTTAGCGGCAGCCTCTACTGTCTGGCGCTCTCGCATTTACGCCTGTGGGCGTTCGTTACGCCGGTCGGGGGCGTCTGCTTCCTCGCCGGTTGGGTATTAATGTTAATTGGTGCAATTCGTCTGAAACGTAAGGGCGTTGTTCATGAATAAAGTTGTCCTCTATTGTCGCCCTGGGTTTGAGAAAGAGTGCGCAGCAGAAATTACCGATAAGGCCTCGCGCCTTGAGGTGTTTGGTTTTGCCCGAGTCAAAGACGACTCCGGCTATGTGATTTTTGAGTGCTATCAGGCCGAAGACGGCGAAAAGCTGGTGCGCGAACTGCCGTTCAGCTCGCTGGTGTTTGCCCGCCAGATGTTTGTGGTTGGCGAACTGCTGCGCGACCTGCCGCCGGAAGACCGTATTTCCCCGATCGTCGGTATGCTGCAGGGCGTGGTGGAGAAGGGCGGCGAGCTGCGCGTGGAAGTGGCCGATACCAACGAAAGCAAAGAGCTGATGAAGTTCTGCCGCAAGTTTACGGTACCGCTGCGCGCGGCGCTGCGCGAAGCGGGCGTGCTGACCAACTATGAAACGCCAAAACGTCCGGTGGTCCACGTGTTCTTTATCGCGCCGGGCTGCTGCTACACCGGCTATTCGTTGTCTAACAACAACTCGCCGTTCTATATGGGCATTCCTCGCCTCAAGTTCCCGTCCGATGCGCCAAGCCGTTCGACTCTCAAGCTGGAAGAGGCGTTTCACGTCTTTATCCCGGCGGATGAGTGGGATGAGCGTCTGGCGAACGGTATGTACGCGGTGGATCTCGGCGCCTGCCCCGGCGGTTGGACCTATCAGCTGGTGAAACGCAATATGTGGGTCTCCTCGGTGGATAACGGCCCCATGGCGCAAAGCCTGATGGATACCGGCCAGGTGACCTGGCTGCGTGAAGATGGCTTCAAGTATCGCCCAACGCGCAGCAACATCTCGTGGATGGTGTGCGATATGGTAGAGAAGCCGGCGAAAGTGGCGGCGCTGATGGCGCAGTGGTTGGTGAACGGCTGGTGCCGGGAAACCATCTTTAACCTGAAGCTGCCGATGAAAAAACGCTACGAAGAGCTATCGCGTAACCTGGCCTATATTCAGGAACAGCTCGACGAGCACGGTATCAACGCGCAGATCCAGGCGCGCCAGCTGTATCACGATCGCGAAGAGGTGACGGTTCACGTTCGCCGCCTGTGGGCTGCCGTCGGCGGTCGCCGCGACGAACGCTAGTTTGCCCGCTTGTAGGCCGGATAGGGCACTAAGAGCCTATCCCATTAGGGCTATTTTGTTTGCCATTTTGAACCTGGGCAGTGCTCAGAATCCTCACGTACTACGTGTACGCTCCGGTTCTTCCGCGCTGTCCGTGTTCAAACTGACTGCACCAATAACGCCTATTGGGATAGGCTCTAAGCCGCTATCCGGCGCTGCCATAGCCGTTATGACTGCGACACGTCCGAAACAATATGCGTCACATCATCCAGATGGCCGATCCGCGCCTCTCCTGAGCGATTAAATTTGCTCTTATCAATCAGCAATAACGATTGCGACGCCCGCTTGAGCAGCAGCGATTTGAACTCGGCGTTCACCGTGTTTGAGTCCCAGAGCGCGCCCTCGCTGTCGATACCCTCGCAGGAAAAAATGAACAGGTCGATCTCCAGCGCTTTGAGCTGTGGGATAAGCGACGCGCTGACGTAGCAGCCGTATTTTCGCTGGAGCGTACCGCCGGAGCAGGTGAGCTGAATGTTCTCTCGCTTGCTGAGCTCCTGGCAAATTGGCTGGCTGTTGGTAAAGACGTGAAGGTCGATATCAGGCAACTGGCGGGCCAGATACCAGCAGGTGGAACTGGCATCAAGGGCGATAACCATCCCCTCTTCTATCCACGCAAGCGCCTCGCGGGCGATATCCGCTTTGTGCGCGTAGTGGCTTTTCAAACGGATATGAAAAGGGTCGCCGCTATCCCGGCTTTGCCGGTGAATGACTTTTGCCCGGCCGTGGTTACGCAGCACTTTTCCCTGGGACTGGAGCTCGCTGAGATCGCGGCGGATGGTTTCTCTGCTGACGTTAAGCTGCAGCGATAAGGCTTCGGTGGTCAGGCTGTTATGGTTAATGAGCAGGTCTAGTATCGCTTGCTGTCGTGCCGCTTTCATTTTTCTCACCCTGGCGTTCGCTGAGCGCCCGCATCAGACGGGCGCTCCGGCATGAGATTACGGCGTTACTCCTTTTTTTAAAAGAATATTCCCGTACTTAGCGCGCTCACCTGTGATAACGATCGCAAAGGCTTTTTGCGCTCGCTCGTAGAAAGCAAAACGGTCGATGCGCGTGATATCCGGGCAGGGCGCGGGGCCGGAAAGCGCCTCGCGGTAGCGGGTTTCCACCTGCGGATCGAGGACGTCGCCGGTCACGGCGGCCATCATTACCAGCGGCGGAGCGTAGCTGTCTAACTCAAACAGCGGAATAATCGCCTGCAGCAGGTCGCTGACCTGCAGGCCGTCGGCGCGAATGACCTGTGGCCCCATGCTGTGCGCCGGGAAGTGGGCATCGGAAAAGACGATCTCATCTCCGTGCCCCATTTCCGCCAGCACTTTCAGTAGCTCCGGCGATATTAACGGGGAAATTGTTTTTAGCATCTCATACTCCCTCAATCAGTTCGGGATCGGTTTGCGGGTAAAAATAGCGATACTGATAGCTCACCTGCGCTCTGGCCTGCTCCGGGCTGCTGAATTCACCGACGCCATACCAGCCAAACATGGCGGCGCCGGCGACGGTGGTTTCGGCGTCATCCAGTACTTTAATCGGGATCTCCAGCCTGTTGGCCTTGATCTGATTCCACAGCGCGTTGCGGCTGCCGCCGCCGACCAGCAGCAGCTCGCTGGCGTTAAAGTGACCGATTTTTTGCAGCGTTTGTAGGTTGTTCGCCAGCTGTTCGGCTAATCCCTCCAGCGCGGCGAGGTAGAAGTGACCGCGAGTGGTATTCAGCGTGATGCCCTGCCAGCCCGCATTTGGGCTGGATAGCAGGTCGCACTGCATCTTCACTTTTTGAGCGCCGGCGGGGAGGGCGCGGGCCTCTTCAATCAACGTTTGCCACGGCGTTTCAGGCGTCCACAGCAGCTGGCGTATCCATTCCAGCACGCCGGAGGCCAGCCACTGCATGCCGGGGTTATAGCGTCCCGGCTGGCTATCCAGCTCGCAGGTGGATCCCGCGTAGTGGCTGAGTAGCGGCGTATTCACCTGAGCGCTGCGCACCATCAGGATTTCCCAGGTGCCGGAAGAGAGCACCGGTTCATCCTGCTCCGCGCCCGCGCCAAACAGCGCGAACTGGGTATCGTGTCCGGCGGAGATAACCGGAATGCCGACGGCTAAACCCAGCATCTTCGCGGCATCGCTTTGTAGCGTGCCGATCTGCTGGCCCGCCTCAACGAGCCGGGGAAACAGGCGGCGCGGCAGCCCCGTCGCCTGCAGGATCTGCGCGCTGAAATCCCGCTGGTGGATATCCAGCATCTGGCTGGTGCCCGCCATGGTGATATCGGTCGTGAATTCCCCGGTCAGACGCTGGTTGAGAAGCGAGGAGATGAACAGCCAGGCATGGGCCTGCTCCAGCAGCTGCGGGTGGTTCTCTTTCAGCCAGATCAGCTTATACAAGGTGTTGAAGGCAAATGCGCCGACGCCGGCAATCTGCTGGAGCTGCTGCGCGGGCATAAAGCGGCCGATATTGTCCATCACCGCCGCGGTACGCGGACATTTCCAGCTGATGACCGGATAGAGCAGCTTGCCCTGTTCATCCACCAGCGCGCCGTCGACGCCGAAGGTGGTGACCGTGATGCCGCGAACCGTGCAGGACGAGAGCGCATCGCTAATCTGCCGGCAGCACTCGGCGAAACGTTGCAGGATCGCCTCCAGCGACCACTGGTGCCATGCGCTGTTCTCCACGGCGATATCGCTGGCGTTGGCCGTTGCGGCGCGGGCGATAATGTTCCCCTGGCGGTCAACCGCAATCGCCCGCACGTTGGTGGCGCCGCAGTCGAGGACCAGGATGACGTCTTTTTTCATAGTGAACTCCATAAACGTCGCCGGATGGCGCCGCGCTTATCGGGCCTACGGTTCTGTAGGCCCGGTAAGCCTGCGCCACCGGGCAAAGCCGCATTAACGTTTATACAGCGGGCCGTAGTTCTCGCAGGCGCGGTAATCCTGGCCTTCGCTATCCATACCGTGCGCAGACCAACTGGAGGGGCGATAAATTTTCGCCTCTTCTACGTTATGCATGCAGACCGGGATCCGCAGCATCGACGCCAGGGTGATAAAGTCGGCGCCGACGTGCCCGATGGTCAGCACGCCGTGGTTAGCGCCCCAGTTCGCCATCACCGAGTAGACGTCGGAGAACGGGCCTTTACCGGTCAGGCGCGGCGCAAACCAGGTTGTGGGCCAGGTGGAGTTGGTGCGGGCATCGAGTTGGTCATGCATCGCTTTCGGCAGCTCTACGCTCCAGCCTTCGGCGATTTGCAGTACCGGGCCAAGACCTTTGATGATATTCACGCGGGTCATGGTGAACGGCACGCCGCCTTCGGTCAGGAAGCGGGAGGAGAAGCCGCCGCCGCGGAAGTATTCATGAATCGCCGGGCACCATTCGGTGGCCGCCAGGCAGGCGTCGGCCTCCTGCTGGCTGATTTCCCAGTGCGGTTTCATGGTTGGCTTGCCTTCCGCATCGCGCTGTTTGCAGGCGCCGTCCAGCGCCGCCGAACCGGAGTTGATCAGGTGGATGATGCCGTGCTCCGCCAGCCCGGTGAGCGGTTGGCCGGTGACGCGTTCTACCGCTTCCGGCGACCAGTAGGTGCGCACGTCGGCAAATACCTGAGCGGTGCCGGTCAACTGGTGGCCCATCAGCATTGCCACGCCGTTGAGGCTGTCGTTTTCCGTGGCGACGACAAAGGGTTCGCGTACGCCGTTCCAGTCGAACGAGCTATTGAGCAGCGCTTCGGCGGTATCGCCGTTGGGGTATTGATCGGTCCAGTGGCGCTGGCCCTGAAAACCCGCAGCGATGGCGTTATAGCCCAACGACTCTTCGACCAGCCCTTTTTCCGCCAGCTTGCTGTTGCCCTGCATCATGTCGCGAATGCACATCGCCATCAGCAGGCTCTCTTTCAGCACCGCGCGGCTCTGTTCGGCGTTGCGCTTATACTGTTGCGCGTTCTGGTCTTCGCCGTAGCGGAAGTTTTTATCCGCCCACGCCAGCGCCATTTCCAGCTCGCTTTCATCATAGATTTTCTGGTCGATGCGGCGGCGCAGTTCGGTCATGTCCACCGCCTGCACTTTCATACCGAGCCACGACTCGAAGAAGTTGTGATCGACGATAGAACCGGCAATCCCCATCGACACGCCGCCGACGGAAAGATAGCTTTTGCCCTTCATGCTGGCGACCGCTAAGCCGGCGCGGGCAAAGCGCAGCAGTTTTTCTTCGACATCCGGCGGAATGGTGGTGTCGTCGGCGTCCTGTACGTCGTGGCCATAAATGGAGAATGCCGGAATACCCTTCTGGCTATGCGCCGCCAGCGCCGCCGCAAGGTAAACCGCGCCGGGGCGCTCGGTGCCGTTAAAGCCCCAGATGGCTTTTGGCCGCAGCGGATCCATATCGATAGTTTCGCTGCCGTAGCACCAACACGGGGTGACGGTAATGGTGACGCCGACGTTCTGGCTGCTGAATTTCTCCTCGCAGGCAGCGGACTCCGCCATACCCGCGATGCAGCTGTCGGCGATGACGCACTCAATCTGCGCGCCGCAGGCGTGACGCAGTTTTTCCGCGATCAGCGCGGCGGTGGCTTTCGCCATGTTCATGGTTTGTTCTTCCAGCGACTCGCGTACTCCCATGCGGCGTCCATCGATCACCGGGCGAATGCCAATTTTCGGTAAGCTGATTTTTTTCATTACAGATTCCTCACGTTATTCGGATAAATGTTTAGTTAGCTGCCGTTTGCGAACGGAAACGGGCGAAAATGAAGATGACGGCAAAGCACAGGGCCGGAACCAGCTCCGCGGTGGGAATATTGCCGGCGGCGTCGCTGACAAAGCCCATCACCGGGGTGACGATCCCGCCGCCAATAATGGTCATGACGATAAAAGAGGAGCCGTATTTGGTGTCCTGCCCCAGGTTTTTGATGCCCAGCGAGAAGATGGTCGGATACTGAATGGACATAAAAGCGCTGCACAGCGTCAGGGCCAGCAGACCCACGTGGCCGCCGGTGAAAGCGGAAATCAGGCACAGGATCATGGAAAGCAGGGCGTAGGCCGCCAGCACTTTATGCGGCGCGAAGCGGCTGATGAGCCAGGTACCGGAGAAGCGGCCGATAAAGAAGCACACCATGGTGCCGGTCAGATAGTTGGCGGCGAAACCGGGCGTCATACCGGGGATTTCTTCGATAGCGTAGCGAATCAGATAGCTCCAGCAGGCGGTTTGCGCGCCAACGTAGCAGAACTGCGCCAGCACCGCCCAGCGCCAGTGGCGAACGCGGACCAGGCGAGCAAGGGAAGCGGAGAAAGAACTCTGGTTGGCGTCACTATGGTCGTCGCTCTGCAGGGCCGGAAATTTGGTCAACATAATCAACAGAGCGACCAGTAAGACAACCGCGACGATGATCATATACGGGGTTTGCACCGAGAGCACCAGGCTGTGCTTATAGGCGCTAAGCTGCTCCGGAGCCATTTTATCGAGCACATCCTGCGATTGATGCGGCACATTAGACAAAATAAGACTTTGCCCAAAAACCACCGCAATAATGGCGCCAAACGAGTTAAAGGTCTGGGCAAGATTAAGCCGGAAGTGACCACCGCTTTCTGGGCCTAAAACGGTAACAAACGGGTTTGCCGCGGTTTCTAAACACCCTAAGCCCGCAGCAATAATAAACAGGCCAATCAGAAATAAGGTGTAATTCATGACCTCGGCGGCGGGCCAGAATAGCGCGGCACCAAAAGCATATAAGAACAGTCCGGTAATAATACCGGCTTTATAACTTAACTTTTTCATCAAGATTCCGGCCGGAATAGGGATAACGAAATAGCCGAAATAAAAGGCGGATTGAATCAGTCCGGCCTGAAAATTCGTCAGCGTAAAGGCTTGTTGAAATTGTGGTAATAAAATATCGTTGAGATTATTAGCGACCGCCCAAAGAAAAAATAACGAGCACAGCAGGGCGAAGGGAATAATGTAGCGCTTGCTTTTCCCTGTCTCTACCGCACGAAAACTCTGCGTTTGTATTGTTGTGTTTCCCATAGCATCCTCATTGGTTCAGAAGCGTGTTCAGCGGCCGGCTTATGCCCACCAGACCACAATAATCAGGTGAGCTCTTGCGGCGACGTCAACAGTGAAATAAACATCACGGAATGAACTCATGAATGCATTTTCAAATTAAAAACGCCTTTTAATATGATGACGGTCACATTTAGCATCCCCTCGGTGATTTTATGTGATTATCATCACTTTAATTATCAGAAAAACATGACCGTTTGAGGAAGTTAATTCTAAAACCCACAGGTTGAATGCCCGATTTAATTTATAATAAAGAAAACGGTCAGTTGTTAAAACTATCAGCAAAATGCCCGTTTTTAAATCTATGAGTAAGAACGGGCATTTTTTTATCAGGCAAAAACGAGAGAACGCTTTTTTTAGCCTGAAATAAGTGAGGGGTATCACAGAACCGGTGAATGTAAATTCCTTTCTGATTATTCGGTATGAAGATGATGGGCAATTATTCGAGTTATTCAACAGCGTCGCGCGTCTTATCCGACGAGCCGTCTGTTGTGGCATTGCGCATCATAAAGAGAGGTAAAGAATGGAACGAAATAGACTGGCCCGGCAGATTATTGATACCTGCCTGGAAATGACCCGGCTGGGGTTAAATCAGGGGACCGCCGGCAACGTGAGCGTGCGTTATCAAGGGGGAATGCTGATCACGCCGACGGGTATTCCATACGAAAAGCTGACGGAGGCGCATATTGTGTATATCGATGCCGAAGGCCAGCACGAACAGGGTAAACTGCCGTCCAGCGAGTGGCGTTTTCATCTGGCGGCCTATCAGACCCGCCCTGACGCGCACGCGGTGGTGCATAATCACGCGGTTCACTGCACGGCGGTGTCGATCCTCAATCGCCCCATTCCCGCCATTCACTATATGATTGCGGCGGCGGGGGGCAACTCTATCCCCTGCGCGCCATACGCCACGTTCGGTACCCGCGAGCTGTCTGAACATGTGGCCGTGGCGTTGAAAAATCGTAAAGCGACGCTGCTGCAGCACCATGGACTGATCGCTTGTGAAGAGAATCTGGAAAAGGCCCTGTGGCTGGCGCATGAAGTTGAGGTACTGGCGCAGCTCTATCTCAGTACCCTGGCGATTATCGATCCGGTGCCAGTTCTTGATGATGAGGCCATCGCCGTTGTGCTGGAGAAATTCAAAACCTACGGATTGCGTATCGAAGAGTGATGCCGTAAGCGAAGGTTTCTGCCGACGGCTTCCGGGAAACAGATCCAGTGCGGCTTCGCTTATTCCCCCGGTGGCGGCTGGCGCCTTACCGGGGCTACTGGGTCATCACCGTCTGCGGATCGGTAGCCCGGACAGATGCGCAGCATTGCCTCCGGGAAGCCCCAGCGCTAGCGGGCCAGCCGCAGCTGCTGCAGGTTGCCGTCCAGCTGTAAATCGGTTTGCAGACGTGCGATTTCCCGGCAGGTGAAGGCCATCTCTTGCTGTTCTTCCAGCTTCTTGCGCCACTTCTCCGGCACGTCCGCCAGCCGCGCGTAGATTCCTTCCAGATCCTGGAAATCGGTTAATAGCTGGGCGGCGCTTTTTGGACCAATCCCCGCCACGCCGGGAACCTTTGAGCTGCTGATGCCCGCCAGCCCCCAGTAGTCGGGCAGCTGCTCCGGCGTCACGCCAAACTCTTTGGCGATAAACGGCGCGTCGAGCCAGCGCTTCTGGAAATAGTCGCGGATGCGAATCGTCGGCGACAGCAGCTGGCAGTAGCCTTTGTCGGTTGAAACGATGGTTGCCTGATGGCCGGCCTGCGCCACCTTTACCGCCAGGGTCGCGGCGAGATCGTCAGCTTCGCTGCCGCTGAGCGCCCAGCAGCGAAACCCGCGCTGCTCAAACGCCGCCCGCAGCGCCGGCATTTCCGCTTCGAGGGTCTCCGGCATCGGCGCGCGCCCGGCTTTATAATCGGGCAGGCGCTGATGCCGCCAGCCGTGGCCGCGGTCTTCATCATCAAATACCGCCACCACGTGGGTCGGCTGGCTATGAACCACCAGCTGTTCGAGCGCATGCAGGCAGGTATCGACGCAGGGTGACCCCTGCACCGCATGGATGCGGCGAATCAGATTAAGTGCGTCGACGATTAGCAAATGAACGGCCACGGATCCCCCTTATTCTCAACGTCTTTTAGGGTAACACCACCGCGCGGATGAGGCTATTGGCACCAGGAAAATCAGGAAGATGCCTCGCAGTTTCGGGCTAACCAACGTGCATCAGGAGGCGAGGATCGCCATGAGTGGCCTCGCCGTACCAGACCGCCTCGCGTACCGACACCGGTTTGTGGATCAGGCCCAGCGCGTAAAAACGATCGGCGATACTTTGCTGGGCGCGAATCACGTGGAGATCCATTGGCCGCGGTCGATGGCTGCGGCGCGCCAGGGCTCGGGCCAGAGAAGCGGCGTTAAGCCCCTGCTCGGCGGAGAGCAGTCCGACGGCTTCCTCCCGATGCTGGTCGATAAACTGCCCGGTCTGCGTCAGTTCCGCCAGCAGGCGCTGCATGATATCGCTATTGCGGCTGGCGTAGTCGCGGCGCGACAGGTAGAACTGGTGGTTATTGACGCGCCCCTCGCCGCTGGCGACAACCCGTAATTCACCGCTATATTCCGCGTCGCTGAGCAGCGGATCCCACATCATCCAGGCGTCCACAGCCAGGTAATCGCTGGCGGTCAGTGGATATTTCGGCGGTATATAGACCACTTTGACGTCATGTAATCCCAGCCCGGCCTCTTCCAGGATATGCAGCAGCAACCAGTGCACGTTAGAACCTTTATTCAGCGCGATACGCTTGCCGCGCAGGTCGGTAAGGGTGCGAATGTCGCTGTGCTGCGGGACGACCATCGCCACGCTTTGCGGCGCGGGTGGTTCCCAGGCGACGTAGACCAGTTCGCTGTTATTGGCCTGCGCGAAAACCGGCGGCGCTTCGCCGGTGGTGCCAAAATCGATTTCATCGCAGGCTAGCGCGTGCAGCAGCTGCGGCCCGGCGGGGAACTCGCTCCACAGCACGCTGACGCCGCGGCTGGCAAAAGCTTGCTCAAGACTTTGCCGCGCTTTCAGGATGCCAAGATTGCCGAAGCGCTGGAAGCCGATACGCAGTTCCCGGTCGCGAGAGATCTTTTTGACCGCCGCGCTGTAGCGGGGCTCCTGACGGCGGCGGCTTTTAATGATGCCTAAATTTGCCAGCTGCGTGCGCAGCGCGTGGCGGCTGATACCGAGCAGCGCCGCGGCCTGACTTTGATTATCGTCACTGTGGGCCATCGCGCCGCGTATCAGCGCCCCGGTGACCCTTTCCCATAGCGGTTCGCCCGGCAGGGAAAGCTGACGACGAATAAAATCGTCGAGTTCATTATCGCCAATTGCCGAGGGCTCGTTGTTCAGGGTCGTCAGCCGCAGCTGGGCGGGGCCGATCTCCTCTTCTTTACTCAGCAATACCGCGTTATGCAGGGTGTTTTCCAGCTCGCGAATATTGCCCGGCCAGGGGTACGCCATCAGCCTTGCCAGCGTCTCCGGGGCCAGACGGCGAACCGGGCGACCTAAGCGGCGGGCGTAGAGCGAGAGAAAATGGTCCGCCAGCACCGGAATATCCTGGCGACGCTGGCGCAGCGGCGGCAGCGGCACGATGGCGATATTCAGTCGATAGTAGAGGTCTTCGCGGAAACGACGCTCGCGGATGGCCTGCATCAGATCCACGTGGGTGGCGGCGATCACCCGCACATCGACCTTAATGGCCTTGCGCGAGCCGACGCGGGTGATTTCGCGCTCCTGCAGGACGCGCAGCAGTTTCACCTGGAGCGCCAGGCTAAGCTCGCCGATTTCATCGAGCAACAGCGTGCCGCCTTCCGCCGCTTCGAACCAGCCGGGATGGCTTTGTACCGCGCCGGTAAACGCTCCTTTTTCATGGCCGAACAGCTCCGCTTCCGCCAGGCTTTCGCTGAGCGCGCCGCAGTTGACGGCCAGGAACGGCCGGTGACGGCGCGGGCTATGGTGATGCAGGTAGCGGGCGACGACCTCTTTACCGGTGCCGGTTTCGCCGACGATCAGTACGGTCGCCTCTGTTGGCGCCAGTTTATCCAGCAGGCTCTGAAAAGCTTTCGACGCCGGGTCGATCAGCGTGGGCGTTGAGGGTGGAAATTCAGGATTCAGCATGGTTGACCTCCGGCTTTTGATGTCCTGAAGTTATCCTGTGCCGGGGACGGAAACCAGAGGGCTAACTCGCCGGTCTGTTGCAAATGCCGCAGTCCGAACGCATTGGCTGCGGCATTTGCAACAGCGGTATACGGTCCCGGTTTATCTAACCGACTGATTTTGTATTGTTAATTTTTTATTCACCATTGGCACGATTATCGCTAACACTCATATAACCAAATTAAAACAACTCTTCGATAAATATCGAATATGGTTATATAGGAAATCGATAATGACGCAAAAAACCGACGACAAAATCAATGTGTTCTGGTTTCTGCCCACCCACGGCGATGGTCGCTACCTGGGCACCGCGGAGGGCGGGCGGCCGGTTGATTTGCCTTACCTGCAGCAGGTAGCGCTGGCGGCCGACAGCCTCGGCTACTACGGCGTGCTGATCCCAACGGGGAAAAGCTGCGAGGACTCCTGGCTGGTGGCCTCGGCGCTGGCGCCGCTGACCCGTCGCCTGCGCTATCTGGTGGCCGTTCGTCCGGGCCTGCAGCCGCCGACGCTGGCGGCGAGGATGGCGACGACGCTCGACCGTCTGTCGGGCGGTCGGCTGCTGATTAACGTCGTCACCGGCGGCGATCCGGTGGAAAACAAAGGCGACGGTATTTTCCTCAGCCACGGCGAACGCTATCAGGTCACCCGCGAATTTCTCGACGTCTACTCGCGCCTGCTGAAAGGTGAAAAGGTGGATTATCACGGCGAGCATATCCACGTGGAAGGCGCGGAAGTGCTGTTTCCGCCGGTACAGGAAAACGGCCCGCCGCTGTTTTTTGGCGGCTCCTCTGAGGAAGCCATCGACGTTGCCGCCGATCAAATCGATACCTACCTGACCTGGGGGGAGCCGCCGGCGCTGGTGGCCGAAAAGCTGGCGGTAGTGCGCGAGCGCGCCGCCGCCCGGGGCCGCACGTTGCAGTACGGGATTCGTCTGCATGTGATTGTTCGCGAAACCGAAGAGGAGGCGTGGGCCGCCGCCGATCGGCTGATTTCTCACCTTGATGACGAGACCATCGCCCAGGCGCAGAAAATTTTTTCCCGTATGGACTCCACCGGCCAGGCGCGCATGAGCTCGCTGCATAAAGGATCGCGCGACAATCTGCGCATTGCGCCGAACCTGTGGGCGGGCGTAGGGCTGGTGCGCGGCGGGGCGGGAACGGCGCTGGTCGGCAATCCGCAGCAGGTGGCAGAACGCATTCGCGAATATCAGGCGCTCGGTATCACCAATTTTATCTTCTCCGGCTATCCGCATCTGGAAGAAGCCCATCGTTTCGCTGACCTGGTCATGCCGCTATTGCCGCTGGCAGGCCACGATCAGCCGAAGGCGCGTAGCGTCAATACCGGCCCGTTCGGCGAAACCATCGGCGGCGATAAGCGTCCGGTGAAACAGGTCAGCGCAAGCTGAGGAGGCGCGTATGTTACACCGGTTTCTGAAGGCGGTGGGCTATGCAAACTGAACCGCACGTGGTGATCGTCGGCGGCGGATTTAGCGGTGCGGCGGTGGCTATTCATCTCCTGCGCCTGGCGCCGACTGGCGTGCGGGTCACGCTGCTGGAGCCGCGCGAGGTGCCCGGTGCGGGCGTGGCCTACTCCACGACCGAACCGAGCCATCGGATTAACGTTCCCGCCGCACGGATGCAGCTTACCGGGGAAGAGGAGGGCGAATTCGACCGCTGGTACCGCAGCCAGCCTGCTTTTGCTGATGATCCGCAGGCTCTGTTGGAAGACGGCGCGGTCTATCCGCAGCGCGGCCAGTTTGGCCGCTACGTCGCCCAGCGTTTCGCCGAGAAGGCGCGCGCCAGCGGCGGGCGGCTGACGCATCTGCGCGAGCAGGCGCTAAGGTTTGAAGATGGCGAGATTATCACCGATGGCGGGCATCGGCTGCGGGCCGATCTGCTGGTGCTGGCCATCAGCCATCCGCCGCCCTCTCTGCCGTCGCTGGCGACGCCGTTCGCGACCCATCCGGCGCTCATCGCTAACCCCTGGCGAACGGGCGTGCTGGACGCTATCGCGCCGGAGGCGAGCGTCGCGGTCATGGGCACCGGCCTGACGATGGCGGATACCGTCGCGACGCTGACGCGGCTGGGACATCGGGGGCCGATAACGGCATTTTCACGCCGCGGGCTACTCTCCCGCAGCAACCTGAGCGGCAGCGCTGACCCCTGGGAAGGCGAGTATACCTACGGATCGCTGCGCCAGCGGCTGCGGCAAATCCGCCGGGATATCGACCGCGCCGCAGAGCGGGGGCAGGCCTGGCAGGTGGTGCTGGACGCGGTGCGTAATCAGGGGCAGGAGATCTGGCAGGCGCTGTCGGTGGCCGATCGTCAGCGCTTCCTGCGTCATTTACGCAGCTACTGGGACGTTCACCGCTACCGTATCGCTCCCCAGGTCGCCGGGATTCTTGAGCAGCGCCAGCGCAACGGCAGCCTGCGAGTGCTGGCGGCCAGGATTACTGCGCTGGCAGGCGACGCGCAAAAATTGACGCTCACCCTCTCGCCCCGGGGCGGTGAAGCGCAGCGGGTGAGCGTTGACCATTTTATTTTAACCACCGGCCCGGCGCACGGGGCCCTCACCGACAGCCAGCCGCTGCTGCGCCAGCTGAGCCAGGATGGGCTGATTCGCGCCGACGCGTTTGGCCTCGGGCTGGACGTTGATCGCCGCTCGCGGGCGATTGGCCGGGAAGGGCGGGTCGCGCCCAATCTGCTGGTCTCCGGGCCCGCCGCGCGGGCCCACTTCGGTGAACTGATGGGGCTACCGCAGGTAGCTGACCATGCCGCCGCCGTAGCTGCCGAAGCATTACTGGCGCTGGGCATTAAGCAATCCGCCCGATGTCCGGCGTTCTGAACGCCTTTTATCCCCTGATTCCTTTAATGATTATGCGCGCGTCCCGACAGCGGGGCGCGTCGTGGAGAGCGCTATGTCATCACAACGTGAAATTCGTCTGAACGCTTTTGATATGAACTGCGTCGGCCATCAGTCGCCGGGGCTGTGGGCCCATCCTCGCGACCGCTCCTGGCAGTATAAAGACCTTGAGTATTGGGTCGACCTGGCGCGTTTGCTGGAGCGCGGCAAGTTTGACGGGCTGTTTATCGCCGACGTGCTGGGCGTCTATGACGTGCTGAACGGCAACGGCGATGCGGCGCTCCGCCAGGCGGCGCAGGTGCCGGTCAACGATCCGCTGGCGCTGATTACGCCGATGGCGCTGGTGACGGAGCATCTCGGATTCGGTCTGACCGCTTCGCTCTCTTTTGAGCATCCCTATCCGTTCGCCCGCCGCCTGTCGACGCTCGACCATCTGACGAAGGGGCGAGTGGGCTGGAATATCGTGACCTCCTATCTGGAGAGCGGGGCGCGTAATATTGGCCAGAAAGCGCAGACCGACCACGATGCCCGCTACGACTACGCCGATGAGTATCTGGAGGTGGTCTATAAGCTGCTGGAAGGGAGCTGGGAGGATGGCGCGGTGCTACGCGACAGGGAACGTAAGATCTTCAGCGATCCGCGAAAAATTCATCCGATTAACCATCAGGGCAACTTCTTTTCGGTGCCGGGGATCCACCTCTGCGAGCCATCGCCGCAGCGTACGCCGGTGCTCTATCAGGCGGGCGCTTCCAGCCGCGGCAAGCAGTTCGCCGCCGGCCACGCGGAGTGCGTATTTGTCGGCGCGCCGTCGAAAGTGCTGCTGAAAAAGACGGTGGCGGATATTCGCCGTCGCGCCGAGGAGGCCGGGCGCGATCCGCGCAGCATCCTGATCTTCAATATGCAGACGCTCATTGTCGGCGAAACCGACCGTGAAGCTCAGGCGAAATGGCAGGAGTATAAACCGTACGTTAGCTACGAAGGGGCGCTGGCGCTGCTCTCCGGCTGGACCGGCATCGACCTTGGTCAGTATCAGCCGGATCAGGTGCTGGAGTATCTGCATACCAACGCGATTCAGTCGATGGTAGAGGCGTTTTCCACCGCCGATCCGAATAGCCAGTGGACCGTACAGAAGCTGGCGGACTGGGCGGGGATCGGCGGCTTCGGGCCACTGGTGGTCGGCAGCCCGCAGACGGTCGCCGATGAGCTGCAGTCTTGGGTCGAGGAGACCGACGTCGATGGCTTTAACCTCGCCTATGCGGTGACCCACGAAACCTTCCGCGACGTGGTGGATTTGCTGGTCCCGGAGCTGCAAAAGCGCGGCGTGTTTAAGCAGGAGTATCGCGAGGGAACCCTGCGCGAGAAGCTGTTTGGCGCCGGCCCGCGGCTGGCTGCGCCGCATCCGGGCGCAGGCTATCGCTACGGCGCGCAGGTCGTGGTCGGACGTGAAGAGAAGGTGAGTTAATTTTGCCGGTCCCCCTCTCCCCGAAGGGTGAGGGGCTGAACTGTGGGGCGGAAGGTTTTTCCCGGAGGCGGCGCTTGACAAGCCTGTCCGGGCTAAGGGTCTATCACCATCTGCGGGCCGGTAGCCCGGGTAAGGCGCTGGCGCCGCGACCCGGGAAGGAAGGGAAGGCTTACTGTTTATCCAGCGACCAGGTTGCGCTACGCACATCGACTTTCACCGGCAGCAGGCCGATACGGGTGAAGGTATCCGCCAGCGCCTGCTGTTCGTTATAGACCGCAGGCGTCATACGCTCTGCGCCATAAGGCAGACGCGCCAGCGTCTTCAGCCAGATAGCTTTATCCAGCCCGGTAGAGGTGGAGAGGATCCCGGCGGCATCGTCCTGATGACCGTTGGCCCATTCGCTCAGTTTACCCAGCTCATCCACCACCTGCTTTGCGGTATCCGGATACGTGTCGGCAAATTTGCGGCTGGCCAGGTAGAAGGTGTAGTGCGGCACCAGCCCTTCGGCATTGCGAATCTGCCGCGCTTTGGCGTTCGTTTCCACTTCGGCGAGGAACGGATCCCAGATAACCCAGGCGTCAATGGCGCCGCGCTGGAAGGCGGCGCGGGCGTCAGCAGGCGGCAGATAGACCGGCGTGATATCTTTATAACTCAGCCCGGCTTTCTCCAGCGCGGTCACCAGCAGATAGTTCACGTCGGAGCCTTTGTTGAGCCCCACGCGCTTGCCTTTAAGGTCGGCGACACTCTTAATCGTCGAGTTTTCCGCCACCACGATGGCTTCGGTTTTTGGGTTCGCCGGAGAGTGGGCTAAATAGACCAGATCCGCCTGCGCCGCCTGGGCAAAGGCCGGGGGCGCATCGCCGGTGGCGGCAAGATCGATGCTGCCGACGTTCAGTCCTTCCAGCATCTGCGGCCCGGCGGGAAATTCAATCCAGCGTACGGCGATACCCTGCTTTTTGAAGCTTTCATCGAGGGTGCCGCGATATTTAAGCAGCGCGAAGATATTCGCTTTCTGATAACCGATGTTCACGGTCTCCGGCGCCTTCGCCAGCGCGGAAGTGGATAAGCCTGCAAGCAGGAGTAGCAGCGCCGGGCGGGATAATCTGAGCATGATTTGTTCTCCTTGAGCGGTTTTCCGTAAGGTAACAAATCGTCTTTATAACTAATAAATAACTAAATTATCATTTATATAACATAAATGAAGGGTGAGGGCAGGGAAAAGACAGCCCGGCATACCGCAGCATACCGGGAGAGGGGTTAATCGCAGGCGACAATCTTCATTGCCAGGCCGCCGCGCGAGGTTTCACGATATTTGGCGTTCATATCTTTGCCTGTTTCGTACATGGTCTCGATGACTTTATCGAGGCACACCCGCGGCTCGCTGGTGCGGCGCAGGGCCATACGCGCGGCGTTGACCGCCTTGACCGCCGCGATAGCGTTACGCTCGATGCACGGCACCTGCACCTGGCCGGCAACCGGATCGCAGGTGAGACCGAGGTTGTGTTCCATACCAATTTCCGCAGCGATGCATACCTGACCCGGACTGCCGCCCAGCAGTTCAGCCAGACCGGCCGCCGCCATTGAACAGGCTACGCCGACTTCTCCCTGGCAGCCCACTTCGGCGCCGGAAATTGAGGCGTTCATCTTATAGAGCGAGCCAATGGCGCTGGTGACCAGCATATAGCGCGCCAGCGAGTTGGCGTTCACTTTGCGGATGAACTTGTCATAGTAGGCCAGCACCGCAGGTACGATACCGCAGGCGCCGTTGGTCGGCGCGGTCACCACGCGCCCGCCGGCGGCGTTCTCTTCGTTAACCGCCAGGGCGAACATATTAATCCAGTCAACGACCGCCATCGGGTCGCTGTTGGTATTGTCCTGGCTTACCAGCATCCGGCGCAGCGCGGCGGCGCGACGGGGAACCCGCAGCTTGCCCGGCAAAACCCCCTCGGTGGTAATGCCGCGCTCAATTCCGCTGCTCATCACCTCCCAGACCGCGGCAAAGTGCTGCTCCAGCGCTTCTTTACTGTGCAGCGCCAGCTCGTTTTGCATCATCAGGCCGGAGAGCGATAGCCCGCTTTCGCGGCAGTGGCGCTGCAGGTCGGCGGCGCTTTTATACGGATAAGGGACGGCGACAGGCGCTTCGGCGGTCACGCCGAAATGGTCTTCGTCGACGATAAAGCCGCCGCCGATGGAGTAGTACGTCTGGCTGTAGAGAACCTTCTCGCCGCCGAGGGCGGTAATACGCATGCCGTTCTCATGCCGCGACAGGTTGTCGGCGTGGAAATTCATGCACTGATCGACCGGGAACGCCACTTCCTGCTGGCCGTTCGCCAGCATCAGGCGGCCATGGGTATTGACGTCCTGGATAAAGCCGGGAATCGCGTCGATATCGACGGTATCCGGCAGGTTGCCCGCCAGGCCCATAATAATCGCGATGTCGGTATGGTGGCCTTTACCGGTCAGGGAAAGGGAGCCGTAGACATCGACGACGACTTTGGTTACCTCGGGAAGCAGCCCGCGCTCAATAAGATCGTCCGTGAATTGTTTGCCCGCTTTCATCGGTCCAACGGTGTGGGAGCTGGAAGGGCCAATGCCGATTTTAAAAATATCGAATACGCTGATCATGATGCATCCAGTGCTGTCGGGAGGCGCGCCGCCGTTAAGCGGCGCGGGGGATATTAGCTAAACAGAGAGTAGAAAATCGCGGAGATAGCAATCAGGCCCATAATCACTACGAATACGTTGCTGACGTGGCCGCTGTATTTGCGCATCGCCGGGACTTTCTGAATCGCGTACATCGGCATCAGGAACAGAATCATCGCGATAATCGGGCCGCCCAGGGTTTCGATCATCCCAAGGATGCTGGGGTTCAGCGTCGCCACAATCCAGGTGGTGACCAGCATGAACAGGGCGGTGATTTTGTTCAGTTTGTTGATTTCGATGGACTTGCCTTTACCGCGCAGGGATTTAATCACCATGCCGTTAAAGCCTTCGCGAGCGCCCAGGTAGTGGCCAAGGAAGGATTTGGTGATGGCGATCATCGCAATGATCGGCGCCATCCAGGCGATGATCGGCGCGTTAAAGTGGTTCGCCAGGTAAGACAGAATCGAGATGTTCTGATCTTTCGCCGCCGCCAGATCCGCCGGGGAGAGGCTCAGTACGCAACTGAAGACGAAGAACATCACGGTAAGCACCATCATAATGTGCGCGCGGGCCAGAATGCTGGAACATTTTTTCTCTGCGCCCTGGCCGTACTCTTCGCGTTTCGCCACGGCGAAGGAGGAGATGATCGGCGAGTGGTTAAAGGAGAACACCATGACCGGAATCGCCAGCCACAGGGTCATCCACAGGCCGTTGCCGGTCGCGGTCGCGCTGCTCAGGGAGAGTGTCTCCAGCGCCGCGCCGTTCCACTGCGGGATCAGATAAAAGGCCAGGATCATCAGCGCGACCACGAACGGGAACACCAGCACGCTCATCGCTTTCACAATCATCTGCTCGCCGAAGCGCACGATGGTCATCATGCCGACAATCAGAATCAGGGAAAGAATCGCGCGCGGCGGCGGCGTGATATGCAGCTGGTGCAGCATAAAGCTTTCGACGGTATTAGTGATCGCCACGCTGTAAACCAACAGAATCGGGTAGATGGCGAAGAAGTAGAGCAGGGTAATCAGCTTACCTGCGCCGACGCCGAAATGCTCTTCGACCACTTCGGTGATGTCTTCACCTGGATTCTTACCGGACAGCACGAAACGGGTCATCCCGCGGTGGGCGAAGAAGGTCATCGGGAAGGCCAGAATCGCCATGATGATCAGCGGGATCATACCGCCGACGCCGGCGTTGATCGGCAGGAACAGGACGCCCGCGCCGATAGCCGTGCCGTACAGGCCCAGCATCCACATGGTGTCCGTCTTACGCCAACCGCTACGGGTAGCATCCGAAACGATGGTGCTGGTTTGAGTGGTTTCCATCTGTATCTCCTGGAGGAAGCAACAAAATCTATTGAATAAAAAAGACCAAATAATATGAAATTCGTTTGTTTACGGTTTTTTAGGCATTTTCTCCGTAACAATTGGTGCGGGAAGATACATTTATATGGTGAATGCATCAGTGATCGCGATCTCAAATGCAATAATCCACTTTAAATGTAAGCAATTTTAGTCCAACAGCCTGTTTCTGGTGATCAGCCAGAGATTTGTGGCGCGGAGGCTATCATTTTCAGCATATGAGAGAATAGTGGCGGGACGTAATAACGAGGTTTTTACTGTAAAAATGCGATGTTCTCGACGTTTTTACGTTAAAAGTCATCTTTCCTGGTGATATTTATTGCCATTTTTGGAAACGCAAACGATTGGCTTTTGTGGAGATGGCGCTAAAAATTCATAAAAGGAATGATTTATTTGGAAAGCATTCGAGCGTATTGAGAACTGAAGACGCGGGGAAATATTGCGGCAAGGGCGGGGAGAAATGCCCGGGGGGCGTAAGCCGCCGCCCGGGAGAAGAGCACAAGAGAACTCAGGAACAGATTTCGTAGCAGGGGATGTAGGCGGTGCCGCCCGGCAGCTTCATACGATGCTGCGCCACAAAGCCCTGTAGCAAGTCATCCATGCGGCGCATCATCGCCGGATCGCCGTGAATCTTATACGGGCCGAATTTCTCGATAGCCTGGATACCCACCTCTTTAACGTTACCGGCGACGATACCGGAGAAGGCGCGGCGGAGATCCGCTGCCAGCACTTCCACCGGCTGGTCCGGATAGAGTTTAAGGTTGGCCATATTGTCGTGGGTGGGGTCGAACGGCATCTGCAGGTCCGGCGCAATACGCATCGACCAGTTGAAGCTGTAGGCGTCTCCGGTTTCGCGGCGGTTCTCTTTGACCATCGGCATCGCTTTTTTCATCTGACGGGCAACTTCTGCGGCGTCGTCGATGATGATGCGATAGTGACGACGGGCGGATTCGCCCAGCGTATGGACGATAAACTCATCCAGTACGCGGAAATAATCGGCGCTCTCTTTTGGCCCGGTGAGGATCAGCGGCAGAACCTGCGACTTGTTCGACGGGTGCATCAAAATGCCCAGCAGATAGAGCAGCTCTTCCGCCGTGCCCACGCCGCCCGGGAAGATGATGATGCCGTGGGCGATGCGCACGAACGCCTCCAGACGTTTTTCGATATCCGGCATGATGATCAGTTCGTTCACCAGCGGATTCGGCGGCTCGGCGGCGATAATTGACGGCTCGGTCATCCCGATAAAGCGGCTGTCTCTGTAACGCTGCTGCGCGTGGCCGACGGCGGCGCCTTTCATTGGCGCTTCCATCGCGCCCGGTCCACAGCCGGTGCAGATGTTAAGTTCGCGCAGACCCAACTGGGTGCCTACGCGGCGGGCGTACAGATACTCATTTTCGTTAATCGAGTGGCCGCCCCAGCAGACAATCATATTTGGCGCTTCGCCAACGTGCAGGGCGCGGGCGTTACGCAAAATGGAGAAGACCAGGTTGGTGATATGCACCGAGCTTTCAAGATCGAGGTTCGGGAAGCGGACGGTGTTGTGGATCTGGCCGTAGACGAACAGGATATCGCGCAGTACGGCAAACAGGTTGGCCTGCAGGGAACGGATAATACGCCCGTCAACGAAAGCGTCTTCCGGCGGGTTGATCAGTTCCAGCTTCACGCCGCGTTCGCGACGCAGCACGTTAATATCGAAGTTTTCAAAACGAGACAGAAGCTCCTTGCTGTTATCGGTCAGGCTCCCCGAGTTGAGCACAGCAAGCGAGCAGTTGCGAAAGAGTTGATACAGGTCACTGCTGGCGGTGCGTTTAAGCATATCCACTTCCAGCTGCGACAGCATATCCATTGAACCAAGCGGGCTAACATGTGTAATCAAGTGAACTCCTTACAGGACGATTATCGTCTTCCTGTGATTACAATAGCCCTGCTGATGGCGTTTTCACAACCTTGCGCGCGGGTTAACGCACGCAAATTGTGAAAATGTTGATTATTGACGGGCGAGGCGACCGGTGGCCGGCATAAAATCGGTATTGCTGCGCCACGGGTTGATGTCCAGACCGCCGCGTCGCGTGTAGCGCGCATAAACCGAAAGGACTTCCGGCTGGCAGAAACGCTGAATATCGTTAAAGATGCGCTCTACGCACTGCTCGTGGAATTCGTTGTGATGGCGGAATGACACCAGATAGCGCAGCAGTTTTTCGCGATCGATTTTCGCCCCGCGATACTGAATCTGCACCGAGCCCCAGTCAGGCTGATGGGTAATCAGGCAGTTGGACTTCAGCAGATGGCTGACCAGGGTCTCTTCGACCACTTTGCCGGCAGCGGCGTCCTGCAGGTAATCGGCGCTAAACTGGTAGTTATCGATTTCAATATCCTGGTCGTCGATGCAGGTGCCGTGCAGATGGGCCACCGGCTGGCCTTCGAGCTCATCAAGGCGATACAGCGACACCTTCACTTCCCCTTCGGCGCAGGCGCTGAGATCGCGCGCCAGCGTCGCCTCGACCGCCTGCCAGTCGGCAAAACGCGTCTGGTTAAAGCTGTTGAGATAGAGCTTAAAGCTTTTTGATTCCACCAGATTTACGGTGGTGTCGCTGAGCTCAACGTGGCCCACGGCGACCTGCGGCAGACCTTTGGCGTTCAGCCAGGAGAGCTCGTACAGCGTCCAGATATCGGCGCCGTGAAACGGCAGATTATCGGCGTGCAGATCCAGCGGGTCGCGGTTCAGGCTGCGCGGGACGCCCTGAAGCAGGCTGGCGTCGTAGGTATCGCGGTAATCGGTTGATTTTCCGAGCGTGAGGCCGGCCAGCGCCTGATGATTATCGTAAGAAGACATGTTTCACCATAGTTAAAGCGGTTACACTATATGCCAAGTGTATCCTGTCTAACGTGAAGAGAGAAACCGGTGGATCAGCAAACCGCAGAAGCGCTACAAGCATTTACCCAACGTTACTGTGAGGCGTGGCAGCAGCAGCGCTCCAGCCTGCCGCGTAGCGAAGAGCTTTACGGTATTCCGTCTCCGTGCGTCAACGGCACGGATGATGACGGTGTTTTCTGGCAGCCGCAGCCGTTTTCATTAGAACAAAACATTCACGCAGTTGAACGGGCGCTGGAGATTGTGGTACAACAACCGCTTCATGCTTATTATACCACTCAGTTTGCCGGTGATATGCAGGCGCGTTTCGCCGATGAAACCATGACGCTGCTGCAAACCTGGAGCCCGGATGATTTCCAGCGGGTGCAGGAAAATCTGATCGGTCATCTGCTGGTGCAAAAGCGTTTGAAGCTGTCGCCGACCCTGTTTATCGCCACCCTCGACAGCGAACTGGATGTCATTTCGGTCTGTAATATGAGCGGTGAAGTGATCAAAGAGACCCTTGGCACCCGAAAACGCGCGACCCTTTCCCCCTCGCTTGCGAGTTTCCTCAATTCCCTTAAGCCTGTTCTGTAATCCAGACTACTCAAATTTTTGTGAGAGATCTCTTACAAGACCTGTAAGAGATCGTCATCATTTAAGCCGATCCTTCAGGGACTATATTTTAAGAAATTTAAGATTTTTCAAGTGATTAATGATTTTCTTATTAAGGATACTGACGAATAATCTTAAGATATTGTCTTAACAAGGGTTGTAAGACAGGGCGGAATCAGGGATTCTATACACATCGACAGGGAGTTGATAAACGAAGTGAACATCAGGATGATGACGCTTCTGCAGGACCCGCCAGGACGGCGTTGCAAGGACAGGCTTCAGGATGAAGCACAGGATAACGCAGGATTGCGTAAAAGGACACCTCCAGGAAGGAGAACGAGAGCCGAGCGGGACGTTCGGTGGATCAGGAAGATCAGGATAGACTTAAGGATGAGTTATTTCGCATCGGGGTGGTGTGAAAGCAGGATGCAACTGTTTATGGATGAACATGGTCAGGAGACCTCAGGAAAAGTTTTCAAGGACGAGCAGGGAGCACCAATGTAGCTGGATTGCTGCAAAACGAACCGGGAGCACTGTTTTATACAGTGCTCCCTTTTTTTATTTCTCGTCTGAATTTGCTATTCTGCGCCGGTTTTCAACTCACCGAGGTTTCCCATGACTCTTGACCATCGCGTGCGCGAGCGCCTGCTCGCCATTGAAGCGCTGCTGCGCGAAACGGAACACTGGCAGGATAGTGCCCCCGATAGCCGCGCGTTTGCCAGCGAACAGCCGTTTTGCCTCGACACCATGGAGCCGATTGAATGGCTGCAGTGGGTATTGATTCCGCGTATGCGCCAGCTGCTGGAAAGCGGAATGCCGCTACCGCAGAACTTCGCCGTTGCCCCCTATTATGAGATGGCCCTCGATAACGCTCACCCCGTACGCGAGCGGTTGCTGGCCGAACTGGTCCTGCTGGATGCGCTGTTTGCCGGCGGCGAAGCCTGATGCTGGAAATTTTATATCAGGACCGTTGGCTGGTCGCGGTAAACAAACCTTCGGGCTGGCTGGTGCACCGTAGCTGGCTGGATCGTGATGAAAAAGTGGTGGTAATGCAGACCGTGCGCGACCAGATAGGCCAGCACGTGTTCACCGCCCATCGTCTCGACAGGCCGACGTCCGGCGTGTTGTTGATGGGGCTATCGAGCGAAGCAGGAAGATTGCTGTCGCAGCAGTTCGAGCAGCATCAAATGCAGAAACGCTATCATGCGATCGCCCGCGGCTGGCTCAACGACGAAGCGGTGCTTGATTATCCGCTGGTTGAGGAGCTGGATAAAATCGCCGATAAGTTCGCTCGCGAAAATAAAGACCCGCAACCGGCGGTGACGCATTATCGCGGCCTGGCGACGGTAGAGATGCCGGTGGCGACCGGACGTTACCCCACGACCCGCTATAGCCTGGTGGAACTGGAACCGAAAACCGGACGTAAACATCAGCTGCGTCGCCATCTTGCCCATCTTCGCCATCCGATTATCGGCGATAGCAAACACGGCGATTTGCGGCAGAATCGCAGCGCGGCGGAACATTTTGGCTGCGATCGGCTGATGCTGCACGCCAGCCAGCTCTCGTTAACGCATCCCTTTACCGGCGAACCGCTGGTCATTCGCGCCGGTCTTGACGACGTCTGGATGCGCGCGCTGTCGCAGTTTGGCTGGCGCGGCCTTCTCCCGCTAAATGAAAGGGTTGAGTTTGCCGACGACTGCGGTCAGGATGAAGAGATACAGGTCAATTCAGGGAGTTAGTCATGGCGGAAGTCGGAATTTTTGTCGGTACGATGTATGGAAATTCGCTCCTGGTCGCCGAAGAGGCGCAGGCTATTTTGAGCGGGCTGGGTCATCAGGCGAAAGTCTTTGAAGATCCTGAAGTCAAAGACTGGGAGTCATATACCGGGAAATATGCGCTAGTGGTGACTTCGACCACCGGGCAGGGCGATTTACCGGACAGCATTGTGCCCTTGTACGAAGGCATCAAAGATATGTACCAGCCGCATTTACGCTATGGCATTATCGCCCTGGGCGATAGCACCTACGCCAACTTCTGCGGCGGCGGTTTGAAGTTTGATGCGTTATTGCAGGAGCAGGGCGGCACGCGCGTGGGCGATATGCTGATGATTGACGCCAGCGAAGATCCGGAACCCGAAAGCGTCTCTAACCCATGGGTAACGCAGTGGGCGACGCTGCTTGATTAAAAAGTTTCGCCCTCTCCCTACAATAGAGGGCGCCCCTTTTATTACTGATGTTCAATGCCAGTGCCAGATTAACGGTCAAAAAGATCGTACCAATTCTCCGCGCGGCTGGCTTCGGGCATTTGCCTTAAAACCTGTGTTATGCCAGGGTCTTTACCGGGCTATTTCACGGGGTCAAGAGAGTTGATTCACACTCCTGTCTTTTGTACCGCCCTCTCCACCTCTCAACGGGCGCGGTTTTTCATTTCCGTGAACCATCCCCCATCTCGTTAGGCATACGCCATAAATCAGATTTGCTCAGCCGGTGAAAGCTGTGTATTTGCACGGTGAGCCCGGCAGCCCCTCTTTTTATACTTTCCCTGCCAGTTCCCAATGCAGTGCCAGATATAACGAAAACAATGAAAAACACTAACACGTCATTCTGAGTACCCTACAGGTTGTGCTGTTCAGAATGAACGTAGCTAACGCTATGATTCAGGAGTGCAACAATGAGTTCATTAAGTCAGGCGGCGAGCGGCGCTGAAAAGCGCACCAATGCTCGCTACTGGATAGTGGTGATGCTGTTTATCGTCACATCCTTCAACTACGGCGACCGCGCCACCTTATCCATTGCCGGATCGGAGATGGCCAAAGATATTGGTCTTGACGCCGTTGGCATGGGTTATGTTTTCTCCGCCTTCTCATGGGCCTACGTTATCGGTCAGATCCCAGGCGGCTGGCTGCTTGACCGATTCGGTTCAAAACGCGTCTATTTCTGGTCCATTTTTATCTGGTCCATGTTTACCCTACTGCAGGGCTTCGTCGATATCTTTAGCGGCTTCGGCATTATCGTCGCGTTGTTTACCCTGCGTTTCCTTGTCGGCCTGGCCGAAGCGCCATCTTTCCCCGGAAACAGCCGTATCGTCGCGGCCTGGTTCCCCGCCCAGGAGAGGGGCACGGCGGTGGCTATTTTTAACTCCGCGCAATACTTTGCCACCGTTATTTTTGCGCCAATCATGGGTTGGCTGACCCATGAGGTGGGCTGGTCGCACGTGTTCTTCTTTATGGGCGGCCTCGGGATTATCATCAGCTTTGTCTGGCTGAAGGTGATTCATGAACCGAACCAGCATCCGGGTGTGAACCAAAAAGAGCTGGATTACATTGCCGCAGGCGGCGCGCTGATCAACATGGATCAGGCGGCAGCCAAAGCCAAAGTGCCATTTAGCGTAAAATGGGGGCAAATCAAGCAGCTGCTGGGTTCCCGCATGATGATCGGCGTCTATATCGGCCAATACTGCATCAACGCTTTAACCTATTTCTTCATCACCTGGTTCCCGGTTTATCTGGTGCAGGCGCGCGGCATGTCCATTCTGAAAGCCGGTTTTGTCGCGTCGGTGCCGGCAATTTGCGGCTTCGCGGGCGGCGTGCTCGGCGGGATTATTTCCGACTGGCTGATGCGGCGTACCGGCTCGCTGAACATCGCGCGTAAAACGCCGATCGTGATGGGAATGCTGCTGTCGATGGTGATGGTGTTCTGTAACTACGTCAACGTGGAGTGGATGATCATCGGTTTTATGGCGCTGGCCTTCTTCGGTAAAGGCATCGGCGCGCTGGGCTGGGCGGTGATGGCGGATACGGCGCCGAAAGAGATCAGCGGCCTGAGCGGCGGTCTGTTCAATATGTTCGGCAATATCTCCGGCATCGTGACGCCAATTGCCATCGGCTATATCGTCGGAACCACCGGTTCGTTTAACGGTGCGCTGATTTATGTGGGTGTCCATGCGCTGGTGGCGGTGCTGAGCTATCTGGTGCTGGTCGGTGATATTAAGCGTATTGAACTGAAACCAGTGGCAGGACAATCATCATGACAACGCAATCGAGTCCCGTTATCACGGACATGAAGGTTATCCCGGTGGCCGGGCAGGACAGTATGCTGCTCAACATCGGCGGCGCCCATAACGCGTATTTCACCCGCAATATCGTGGTGCTGACCGACAACGCCGGCAATACAGGCGTCGGCGAAGCGCCAGGCGGCGAGGTGATTTATCAGACGCTGGTTGACGCTATCCCGCAGGTGTTGGGCCAGGAAGTCGCCCGCCTGAATAAAGTGGTTCAGCAGGTGCATAAAGGCAACCAGGCCGCGGATTTTGACACCTTCGGTAAAGGCGCCTGGACGTTCGAACTGCGGGTGAACGCGGTGGCGGCGCTGGAAGCAGCGCTGCTGGATCTGCTGGGCAAAGCGCTCAACGTGCCGGTTTGCGAACTGCTCGGGCCGGGCAAGCAGCGTGATGCGGTGACCGTGCTGGGCTATCTGTTCTATGTAGGCGATCGTACGAAAACCGATCTGCCCTACCTGGAAAGCACGCCGGGCAGCCACGCGTGGTATCGCCTGCGCCATCAGGAAGCGCTGAACAGTGAGGCGGTGGTGCGCCTGGCGGAAGCCGCGCAGGATCGCTACGGCTTTAAAGATTTTAAACTGAAAGGCGGCGTGCTGCCCGGCGAGCAGGAGATCGAAACCGCCCGCGCGCTGAAGAAGCGTTTCCCGGATGCGCGCATTACGGTCGACCCTAACGGCGCCTGGCTGCTGGACGAAGCCATCGCTCTGTGTAAAGGGCTGAACGATGTGCTGACCTACGCCGAAGACCCCTGCGGCGCCGAGCAGGGCTTTTCCGGCCGCGAAGTGATGGCGGAATTCCGCCGCGCTACCGGTCTGCCGGTAGCAACTAACATGATCGCCACCAACTGGCGCGAAATGGGCCATGCGGTGATGCTGAACGCCGTGGATATTCCGCTGGCCGATCCGCACTTCTGGACCCTGTCCGGCGCGGTGCGCGTGGCGCAGCTTTGCGATGACTGGGGCCTGACCTGGGGCTGCCATTCCAATAACCACTTTGATATTTCACTGGCCATGTTTACCCACGTCGGCGCGGCGGCGCCGGGTAACCCCACGGCCATTGATACCCACTGGATTTGGCAGGAGGGAGATTGCCGCCTGACCAAAAATCCGCTGGAGATTAAGCGCGGAAAAATCGCGGTTCCGGACGCGCCAGGACTTGGCGTTGAGCTGGACTGGGAGCAGGTACAGAAGGCACATGAGGCCTATAAAAGGCTGCCCGGCGGCGCGCGTAATGACGCAGGCCCAATGCAGTACCTGATCCCCGGATGGACTTTTGACCGTAAACGCCCCGTTTTCGGTCGTCACTGATTTGAATAAGGATTGAACTATGAGCGCACAATTTTCGACCCCCGTTGTTTCTTCTATGCAGGTCATTCCGGTCGCGGGCCACGACAGCATGCTGATGAACCTGAGCGGCGCGCACGCCCCGTTCTTCACGCGTAATATTGTGGTAATTAAAGATAATTCCGGCCATACCGGCGTCGGCGAAATCCCCGGTGGAGAGAAAATCCGCAAGACTCTCGAAGATGCGATCCCGCTGGTGGTTGGTAAGACGTTGGGTGAGTATAAAAACGTGCTGACCGCCGTGCGCAATACTTTCGCCGACCGCGACGCCGGTGGGCGCGGTTTGCAGACCTTCGATCTGCGTACCACAATTCACGTAGTGACCGGGATCGAAGCGGCGATGCTGGATCTGCTGGGCCAGCATCTGGGCGTGAACGTGGCGTCTCTTCTGGGCGATGGTCAACAGCGCAACGAAGTGGAAATGCTCGGCTATCTGTTCTTCGTCGGTAACCGTAAAGCCACGCCGCTGCCGTATCAGAGCCAGCCGGATGACAAATGCGACTGGTATCGCCTGCGTCATGATGAAGCGATGACCCCGGATGCGGTGGTGCGCCTGGCGGAAGCGGCGTATGAGAAATATGGCTTTAACGACTTTAAACTGAAAGGCGGCGTGCTGGCCGGGGAAGAGGAGGCGGAATCTATCGTCGCGCTGGCGAAGCGCTTCCCGCAGGCGCGCGTAACTCTGGATCCGAACGGCGCGTGGTCGCTGAATGAAGCGATTAAGATCGGCAAATATCTGAAGGGATCGCTGGCCTACGCGGAAGATCCGTGCGGCGCCGAGCAGGGCTTCTCCGGTCGTGAAGTGATGGCGGAGTTCCGTCGCGCCACCGGTCTGCCGACGGCGACCAATATGATCGCAACCGACTGGCGTCAGATGGGCCATACGCTGTCGCTACAGTCGGTGGATATTCCGCTGGCGGATCCGCACTTCTGGACCATGCAGGGTTCCGTCCGCGTGGCGCAGATGTGCCATGAGTTTGGCCTGACCTGGGGCTCGCACTCTAACAACCACTTTGATATCTCGCTGGCGATGTTCACCCATGTTGCAGCGGCGGCGCCGGGGAAAATTACCGCCATCGATACCCACTGGATCTGGCAGGAAGGCAACCAGCGTCTGACCAAAGAACCGTTTGAAATTAAAGGCGGGATGGTACAGGTACCGGCGAAACCGGGTCTTGGCGTAGAGCTTGATATGGATCAGGTGATGAAAGCCCATGAGCTGTACCAGAAACACGGCCTGGGCGCGCGCGATGACGCTATGGGCATGCAGTATTTAATCCCGAACTGGACGTTTGATAACAAGCGTCCCTGCATGGTGCGCTAAGGAAATATCGGTCCCTTCGGGGGCCGATTGACCGCACGGCATCGGGTCATCGTTCATTTTAAGGACAGCTTATGAAGATAGTGATCGCACCGGATTCATACAAGGAGAGCCTGAGTGCGCTGGATGTTGCTACCGCGATAGAGCAAGGTTTTCGAGAAATTTACGCCGATGCGGAATATGTCAAACTGCCAGTTGCCGACGGCGGCGAAGGGACCGTCGAAGCTATGGTCGCCGCAACCCAGGGATGCCGGATAGCGGTTACCGTCACCGGTCCCCTCGGCGAGCCGGTGGACGCTTTTTACGGCCTGTCGGGCGATAAACAGTGCGCGTTTATCGAAATGGCGGCGGCAAGCGGTCTGGAGAGCGTGCCGCCGGCGCGGCGCAATCCGCTGCTGACCACTTCGTGGGGGACCGGCGAGCTGATTCGCCACGCGCTGGACGCGGGTGTGTCGCAAATTATTATCGGCATCGGCGGCAGCGCGACGAACGACGGCGGTGCCGGAATGGTACAGGCGCTGGGGGCGAAGCTGCTGACTAAAGATAACCAGCAGATTGCCGCCGGCGGACGCGCGCTGGAAAACCTCGCGCGTATCGACGTTAGCGAACTGGATAAGCGCCTGGCCAGCTGTCGTATCGACGTCGCTTGCGATGTCACCAATCCGCTGACGGGGCCCGAGGGCGCGACGGCGGTATTTGGGCCACAGAAAGGGGCGACGGCGGAGATGATCTCCTGCCTGGATAGCGCGCTGGCCCATTTTGCCGAGATTATCCATCGTGATTTAGAAATGGATGTGCTGCATCTTGAAGGCGGCGGCGCGGCGGGAGGCATGGGCGCGGGCCTGTACGCCTTTTGCGGCGCAAAGCTGCGGCCGGGCATTGAGATCGTGACCGACGCTCTGCACCTTGCTGATATCGTGGCGGATGCGGACCTGGTGATTACCGGCGAAGGGCGTATCGATAGCCAGACGGTGCACGGCAAGGTGCCGGTTGGCGTGGCGAGGGTGGCAAAACGCTATAATCTGCCGGTCATCGGCATTGCCGGGAGCCTGACGCCTGACGTCGGCATCGTGCACCAGCACGGCCTGGATGCGGTATTCAGCGTGATTTATTCAATTTGTACGCTGGATGAGGCGCTGGAAAATGCCGCTGAAAACGTGCGTATGACGGCGAGAAACGTTGCCGCCGTGCTGAAAATGGGGCGGTTATTGTAGATTATCCCCCGGTCGCGAAGCGCGGACCGGGGCATGCGTTTTAAATTCCCAGTAGCTTACAGGCTTCCCGCGCGACGTTGTCCATTTCATCCAGCAGCTCCAGAAACTCTGGTTCCAGCTCCTCGGCGGCGGTGCCCGCGCGCAGCTGGCTCTCAATGGTGTGACACAGTTTCTTCAGACGCGGCACGCCGCTATAGCTACAGCTGCCGTGCAGCTTATGCACTAAATCCAGTACCCCTTCCGGCTGTTCTCCCACCAGCTGTTCTTCCACCTTGTTACGCACTTCAGGCATAAAGGCGAGCAGCATCTGCAGCATTTCCCGCGCCAGGTCCGGTTTCATCGCCGCCTGACGCAGCGCCAGCTGCCAGTCGAGAGTGACATTATGATTGACGGGCGGCTCCGCAGGCTCCGCGGCGACCTGCGGCGGCGCCGCCTTTCCCGGCTGATAGCGCAGCAGCAAGCTGTGGAGCTTATCTTCCTCAATGGGTTTCGCCAGATAGTCGTTCATTCCCGCTTTGAGTAATTTCTCACGCTGCCCCTCGAGGGCGTGGGCCGTCACGGCGATCACCGGCGTTTGCTGCTGGTGGGGGAGCTGGTGAATCAGTTCGCATGCGCGGATACCGTCCATTTCCGGCATTTGAATATCCATCAGAATCAGATCCTGCTGCGTTTCTCTGGCCTGTTCGACGGCGTGCTGGCCGCTGTCGCAGAGGATGACATGCTGGACTAAATCCTCCAACAGCGCGCCGATGAGTTTGAGATTTGCCGGATTGTCATCAACGGCCATGACCGTCATCGGTAGCTTCTTACTATCGGCACGCGGCGGCAGAGTCGTTGGCTGCGCCTGGCAGGAGGCCGTCAGCGCCGGCAGTAAGCGCGTTGAGGTCAGTGGCTTCAGCAAACAGGCGGCAATGCCGTCCTGGCGCAGCGTTTCGGCGCTGACCTGGGCGTGGCACGGCAGGGCCAGCACCAGGTGATCGGCAAGCTTGCAGGCCCTTGCCAGCTTATCGCGATGCTGGCTCAGGTCGCGTATTGATACGGGAATGCCCGCCAGCAGGATATCGTAGTGGGCATCCGGTAGGGCCGTCATCGTCGGACTATAGACCACCTCCAGCGGCGTTGTCGCCAGTAGCTCCATCGTGCTCTGCGCTGCCGCCGCATTGGCTTCGATATAGGCCAGTTTTTTACCCGCCAGGCACTGGGTCGGCACGCTATCGGGAACCGCGTTGGGGTTGAGGTCGAGGCTGATATGGAACCAGAACGTCGAGCCGCGATTAGGCTGGCTATGGAAGGAGATATCGCCGCCCATCTCCTTCACCAGCCGCTGGGTGATGACCAGCCCGAGACCGGTTCCGCCGTGGCGACGGGAAATGCTGGCGTCGGCCTGGCGGAACGCCTGGAACAGACGCGACTGATCGCGCTCCGGAATGCCGATACCGGTATCGTGGATCTGGACTTCGATTTGGACTCGCGAATTGCTGATGGCGCGCTGTTCCACCAGCACGTCAATATTGCCGTGTTCGGTGAACTTGATGGCGTTACCCATCAGGTTGGTAATAATTTGCTGCAGGCGCAGCGGGTCGCCAATGACGTTATCCGGGACATCATTTTTGATATTCAGCGTCAGCTCCAGTCCTTTGTCGTGCGCCGAGTGCGCCAGCAGCGTGACCACCTCGTCCAGCGAGGTGCGCAACAGGAACGGGATGCTCTCCAGAATGAGCTTACCGGCTTCAAGCTTAGAGAAGTCCAGAACATCGTTAATAATGGCCAGCAGATTGTTCGCGGAACGCTCAATGGTGGTCAGATGATCGCGCTGGGTGGTATTTAAATCGGTTTTCAGCGTCAGACGCGTAAAGCCAATGACGCCGTTGAGCGGAGTACGCAGCTCGTGGGACATATTGGCGAGGAATTCGGATTTGATGCGCGCTGCTTCCTGCGCGCGTTTTTTCGCCAGGTCCAGCTCGACATTCTGGATTTCCATCTGCTCAAGCGTTTCACGCAGGTCGGAAGTGGCCTGATCGACGTTATGCTGCATCTCTTCGTGGTAGGCCGCCAGCGACATCGCCATGGAGTTGATGCCGTTTTTGAGCATGTCCAGCTCGCCGAGCATAAAACCTTCAACGCGGCTATCAAGCTGGCCGCGGCGGATGCGGTCAACGGTATTCACCATATTGCGGATCGGCCCGGTCACGTCGCGCATAAGTCGCCAGCCGAAGATCAGCGCAATACCGATACAGAACAGCATCATCACGCTGGAGATAAAGATCTCTTTATACTGCTGCAGCCGCACCGATTTGAGATCCAGCTCCAGCGCCACGTAGCCGAGCATATTGCCCGGCATCTTGGCATCGCTTCCCGGTGATTCGTCTGGTGAATAGCTTTCCGAGACGATAGGGGTTCGCAAAATCATCAAATCGCCGTGGCGAAACACGCTTAAACGGCGGGGAAAGGGGATCCCTTTTGGTAGCTGCAGTTCGCCGGGATCGAGCTGAAAGTTAGAGGTGACAAACAGCCTGTTTTGCGAGTCGTAGATGGAAATGGCGCGCACAATATCGGAGTGGCGGCGATGCAGCACGCTGATAAGCTGCCCGATTGACTCGCGGTTTTGCAAATTCATGCCATATTCACTGGAGACCGCCAGCGGTTCGATAATACTGGCCCCGGCATCTTCTAACTGGCGCTGTAGGTCGTTATAGCGGTGTGCGACGAAGAAAATACTGAGCAGCAAACCGATCAGGACGGTAGGCGCCAGAATAAGAATCATCATGCGGGCACGAAGGCTGTAGTTGGTCATGCGGTTCCATTATGGGAGAATATACATATCATCTTTCAGGCGGCTGGTGCGTTGGTTACTCCGGCTGATCCTGACCGGACTCGTATACAGAGTCAGTATATTTAATTGAGACAAATCTCTACGATGGCGCAATTCTACTCTGCAAAACGGCGTGTGACGACGCGCCAGATCATAACCGTTACAGTAAATGACCTTGACCCCTTCGGCCAGGGCGTTGCGCGTCACCAGGGTAAAGCGCTGTTTGTGAGCGGCTTATTGCCGCAGGAGCAGGCTGAAGTTGTGGTGGTCGAAGATAAAAAACAGTACGCCCGCGCCCAGGTTAAACGCCGTCTTAGCGATAGCCCGCAGCGGCAGACGCCGCGCTGCCCGCATTTTGGCGTCTGCGGCGGGTGTCAGCAGCAGCATGCCAGCGTCGCGCTGCAGCAGCAGAGCAAACGCGCCGCGCTCGCAAGGCTAATGAAGCGCGACGTTGATGACATTATAGCCGCTGCGCCGTGGGGCTATCGTCGCCGGGCGCGTCTGAGCTTGAATTATCAGCCAAAGTCCCAACAATTACAGATGGGCTTCCGCAAGGCGGGCGCCAGCGAAATCGTCGATGTGGTGCAGTGCCCCGTTTTGGTGCCCGATCTTGGTGCGCTGCTGCCTGCGGTGCGTGAATGTCTTAACGAATTGCAATCGGTGCGCCAGCTTGGGCACGTGGAGCTGGTGCACGCGGATAACGGCCCGCTGATGGTGTTGCGCCATACCGCGGCCCTTCCGGCGGCGGATAAAGTAAAGCTGGAACGTTTTTCGCAATCTCACGGTCTTTCCCTGTATCTCGCCCCGCAAAGCGAGATACTGGAACATATTCGCGGGGAGGCCCCCTGGTACACCTCGGACGGTCTACGCTTAGTGTTCAGTCCGCGCGATTTTATCCAGGTGAACGATGGCGTAAACCAGCTGATGGTGCGCACGGCGCTGGAATGGCTGGATATCCAGCCTCAGGATCGCGTTCTGGACCTCTTTTGCGGCATGGGCAACTTTACCCTGCCGCTGGCGAAGCGTGCGGCGCAGGTGGTTGGCGTGGAAGGGGTTCCCGCGCTGGTCGTGAAGGCGAGAGAGAACGCGGCGTTGAACGCGTTACATAATGTGACTTTCTTTCATGAAAACCTGGAAGAGGACGTGACCCGCCAGGCGTGGGCGAAGCACGGTTTTGATAAAGTCCTGCTCGATCCGGCACGCGCCGGCGCGGCGGGCGTGATGTTACATATTATAAAATTAGCGCCGCGTCGGGTGGTGTATGTTTCATGTAACCCGGCGACGCTAGCGCGCGATAGCGACGTTTTATTGCAGGCGGGATATACCATTCAACGCCTGGCGATGCTGGATATGTTCCCGCATACCGGACATCTGGAATCAATGGTGTTGTTTGAGCACAACAATTCTTCAAATCGCATTGAAGCGGCATCCTCAGAAGCAGGTGACTGAGATAAAAAACGAAAGCCAACGTTGACGCGGTTTGAAGGATGAAGTGTAAAAGTTGAGGCTTGCCGACTTCGGCAGGCGGTCCCTTAAGGAGAGGACAATGGTTGCGGTAAGAAGTGCACATTTAAATAAAGCTGGTGAATTTGACCCGAAGAAATGGATCGCGAGTCTGGGAATTTCCAGCCAGCAGTCGTGTGAACGCTTAGCCGAAACCTGGGATTATTGTCGAGAGAAAACGCAGGGGCATCCGCAGGCCGACCTCCTGCTGTGGCGCGGCGTGGAGATGGTGGAAATTCTCTCCATGCTCAGCATGGATATCGATACGCTGCGGGCGGCGATGCTGTTCCCTTTGGCAGATGGCAACGTCGTCAGCGAAGAAATTATGCAGGAGAGCGTCGGGAAATCCGTCGTGACCCTGATCCACGGCGTGCGGGACATGGCCGCGATACGCCAGCTTAAAGCCACCCATACCGATTCGGTCTCCTCTGAACAGGTGGATAACATCCGCCGCATGCTGTTGGCGATGGTCGATGATTTCCGCTGCGTGGTGATTAAGATCGCCGAGCGTATTGCCCATCTGCGCGAGGTGAAAGATGCGCCGGAAGATGAGCGCGTGCTGGCGGCGAAAGAGTGTACCAACATCTACGCGCCGCTGGCCAACCGCCTGGGGATCGGCCAGCTCAAGTGGGAGCTTGAGGATTACTGCTTCCGCTATCTGCACCCGGCGGAATATAAGCGGATTGCTAAACTGCTGCACGAGCGGCGCATCGATCGTGAGCATTACATTGACGAATTCGTAGGGCACTTACGCACGGAGATGAAAACCGAGGGCGTCAAAGCCGAGGTCTACGGGCGTCCCAAGCATATCTACAGCATCTGGCGCAAAATGCAGAAAAAACATCTCGCCTTCGACGAGCTGTTTGACGTGCGGGCGGTGCGTATCGTCGCCGAGCGCCTGCAGGATTGCTACGCCGCGCTGGGGATAGTGCATACTCACTACCGCCACCTGCCGGACGAGTTTGATGATTACGTCGCCAATCCCAAGCCTAATGGCTATCAGTCAATTCATACTGTCGTGTTGGGTCCCGGCGGTAAAACGATTGAAATTCAGATCCGTACCCGCCAGATGCATGAAGATGCCGAGCTGGGCGTGGCCGCGCACTGGAAGTATAAAGAGGGTGCCAGCGCAGCGGCCAGCGGCGGGCGCGGCTATGAAGATCGTATTGCGTGGCTGCGTAAACTGATTGCCTGGCAGGAAGAGATGGCCGATTCCGGCGAGATGCTGGATGAGGTGCGTAGCCAGGTCTTTGACGACCGGGTTTACGTCTTTACGCCGAAGGGCGACGTGGTGGACTTACCTTCCGGTTCGACGCCGCTCGATTTTGCCTACCATATTCACAGCGATGTCGGCCACCGCTGCATCGGGGCGAAAATCAGCGGGCGAATTGTGCCGTTTACCTATCAGCTGCAGATGGGCGACCAGATTGAAATTATCACCCAGAAGCAGCCCAACCCAAGCCGCGACTGGCTGAACCCGAACCTCGGCTACGTTACCACCAGCCGCGGGCGTTCCAAAATACACGCCTGGTTCCGCAAGCAGGATCGCGACAAGAATATTCTTGCCGGGCGGCAGATCCTCGATGACGAGCTTGAACACCTGGGCATTAGCCTGAAGGAGGCGGAAAAGCATCTGCTGCCGCGCTACAACTTCAACGAGCAGGACGAACTGCTGGCAGCGATTGGCGGCGGCGATATTCGCCTCAACCAGATGGTTAACTTCCTGCAGGCGCAGTTTAATAAGCCCAGCGCGGCGGAGCAGGATGCGGCGGCGTTAAAGCAGCTGCAGCAGAAAACCCATGCTCCGCAGAATCGCAGCAAAGACAATGGTCGCGTGGTGGTGGAAGGGGTCGGCAACCTGATGCACCATATTGCGCGCTGCTGCCAGCCGATTCCCGGCGACGAGATCGTGGGCTTTATCACCCAAGGCCGAGGGATCTCGGTGCACCGCGCGGATTGCGATCAGCTCGCCGAACTGCAGTCTCACGCTCCCGAGCGTATCGTTGACGCGGTGTGGGGAGAGAGCTACTCGGCGGGCTACTCGCTGGTGGTGCGCGTGCAGGCCAACGATCGCAGCGGCCTGCTGCGCGATATCACCACCATTCTCGCCAATGAGAAAGTTAACGTGCTCGGCGTGGCCAGCCGCAGCGATACCAAACAGCAACTGGCGACGATCGATATGACCATTGAGATCTACAACCTGCAGGTGCTGGGCCGCGTGCTGGGTAAACTGAATCAGGTACCGGATGTCATCGACGCCCGTCGCCTGCACGGCGGTTAACTTCACTTTCTTTATGTCGGCCGGGGTCGCCCCGGCCTGATTCTTTAATGGAAACGACAATGAGCCAAATCGACCGCCTGCTCGGCATTATGCAGCGTCTGCGCGATCCGGAAAACGGCTGCCCGTGGGACAAAGAGCAGACTTTTGCCACCATCGCCCCGTATACCCTCGAAGAAACCTATGAAGTGCTCGACGCGATTGCCCGCGAAGATTTTGACGATCTGCGCGGTGAATTAGGCGACCTGCTGTTCCAGGTCGTCTTCTACGCTCAGATGGCGCAGGAAGAGGGGCGCTTTGATTTTAACGATATCTGCGCCGCGATCGGCGACAAGCTGGAGCGCCGCCATCCGCATATTTTCGGCGATGCGTCCGCCGGGAACAGCAGCGAAGTGCTGGCCCGATGGGAGCAGATCAAAAGCGCAGAGCGAGCGGAAAAGTCCCAGCACTCGGCGCTGGACGATATTCCGCATAGTCTGCCGGCGCTGATGCGCGCGCATAAAATCCAGAAACGCTGCTCGGCGGTAGGCTTTGACTGGACTTCTCTGGGGCCGGTGCTGGACAAAGTGCACGAAGAAATAGACGAAGTCATGCACGAAGCGCAGCAGGCGGTGGTGGATGAAGCTAAACTGGAGGAGGAAGTGGGCGACCTGCTGTTTGCGACGGTCAATTTATCCCGCCATTTAGGGGTAAAAGCCGAAGTTGCCCTGCAAAAAGCCAACCTGAAGTTTGAGCGTCGGTTCCGCGAAGTAGAGCGGATTGTCGCCGCGCGCGGCCTGGAAATGACCGGCGTTGACCTCGATACTATGGAGGAGGTATGGCAGGAAGTAAAACGCCAGGAAACTGATCTCTAAAGAGTTTTCGTGATCAAGCGCTATTTGTGTGATTTTTTAAATAACAAGCGCTTGATTTACGTCAAAAACATTTCGCCAAAAGCGGCTATTTTCTCACTCCCTGCGTTTGTGTGGGCCTGATGAAAAGGAGGGATAATGAAAGTTTGTGGCGTCAGTCATGATCGGGTATACTGCTTTCCCGTCCTGGTTATTCCATCGTCTTTTAAACCTAACTTCTCAGGTTCAGCATGACAACGAACTATATTTTTGTGACCGGCGGGGTCGTATCCTCTCTGGGTAAAGGCATTGCCGCAGCTTCCCTCGCAGCCATTCTCGAAGCCCGCGGGCTTAACGTGACCATGATGAAACTGGATCCGTACATCAACGTCGATCCGGGCACCATGAGCCCAATCCAACACGGGGAAGTGTTCGTTACTGAAGACGGCGCTGAAACCGATCTGGACCTGGGTCACTACGAGCGTTTCATTCGTACCAAGATGACCCGTCGCAACAACTTCACCACGGGCCGTATTTACTCTGACGTCCTGCGCAAAGAGCGTCGTGGCGACTATCTGGGCGCCACCGTTCAGGTTATTCCGCACATCACCAACGCGATCAAAGAGCGCGTGCTGGCGGGCGGCGAAGGCCATGATGTTGTGCTGGTAGAAATCGGCGGCACCGTTGGCGATATTGAGTCGCTGCCGTTCCTTGAAGCGATTCGCCAGCTGGCGGTAGATATCGGTCGTGAAAACGCGCTGTTTATGCACCTGACCCTGGTGCCGTACATGGCCGCCGCGGGTGAAGTCAAAACCAAGCCGACCCAGCACTCCGTTAAAGAACTGCTTTCCATCGGTATTCAGCCTGACATCCTGGTCTGTCGCTCCGATCGCGCCATTCCGGCGAACGAACGTGCCAAAATTGCATTGTTCTGCAATGTGCCAGAAAAAGCCGTTATTTCGATGAAAGATGTCGATTCCATTTATAAAATTCCGGGCCTGTTGAAATCGCAGGGGCTGGACGATTATATTTGTAAACGATTCAGCTTAAACTGTCCGGAAGCAAACCTGGCCGAATGGGAACAGGTTATCTATGAAGAAGCGAACCCGGCAGGTGAAGTCACCATTGGTATGGTCGGTAAGTATATTGAACTGCCGGACGCCTACAAATCGGTGATTGAAGCGCTGAAACACGGCGGTCTGAAAAATCGCGTTACCGTCAACATCAAGCTGATTGATTCGCAGGATGTGGAAACGCGCGGTGTCGAAATTCTGAAGAATTTAGACGCTATCCTGATCCCTGGTGGCTTCGGCTATCGCGGCGTTGAAGGTAAGATTGCCACCGCGCGCTATGCGCGTGAAAACAACATTCCTTATCTGGGCATTTGCCTGGGTATGCAGGTTGCGCTGATTGAGTTCGCGCGCAACGTAGCGGGGATGGAAAACGCCAACTCAACGGAATTTGTGCCAGACTGTAAGTACCCGGTTGTGGCCCTGATTACCGAATGGCGTGATGAAGACGGTAATGTCGAAGTGCGCTCTGATAAGAGCGACCTCGGCGGCACGATGCGCCTTGGCGCGCAGCAGTGCCAGCTGGGTGAGGATAGCCTGGTGCGCCAGCTGTACGGTGAGCCAACCATTACCGAACGCCATCGTCACCGCTACGAAGTCAACAATATGCTGTTGAAGCCGATTGAAAATGCGGGCCTGCGTATTGCGGGCCGTTCCGGGGATGATCAGTTGGTCGAGATCATCGAGGTGCCTAACCATCCGTGGTTTGTCGCCTGTCAGTTCCATCCGGAGTTTACTTCGACGCCGCGCGATGGCCATCCGCTGTTTGCAGGCTTTGTGAAAGCCGCTAGCGAGTACCAGAAGCGTCAGGCGAAGTAAAAGAGTTAGAACGGCAATGCACCCATCCGGGTGCATTGTTTGTCTGGAGTTTTAGTTTAACTTGTACTGAGGAAAACCTAATGTCCAAAATCGTTAAAGTCATCGGTCGTGAAATCATCGACTCCCGTGGTAACCCGACTGTTGAAGCCGAAGTACACCTGGAAGGTGGTTTCGTCGGTATGGCAGCTGCTCCGTCAGGTGCTTCTACTGGCTCCCGCGAAGCGCTGGAACTGCGCGATGGCGACAAATCCCGTTTCATGGGTAAAGGCGTACTGAAAGCCGTTGGCGCTGTTAACGGCCCGATCGCTCAGGCAATCCTTGGCAAAGACGCCAAAGATCAGGCTGGCATCGACAAAATCATGATCGACCTGGACGGTACTGAAAACAAATCTAACTTCGGTGCGAACGCTATCCTGGCCGTATCTCTGGCTAACGCCAAAGCTGCCGCTGCTTCTAAAGGTCAGCCGCTCTATGAGCACATCGCTGAGCTGAACGGCACCCCGGGCAAATACTCCATGCCGGTTCCGATGATGAACATCATCAACGGCGGCGAGCACGCTGACAACAACGTCGACATCCAGGAATTTATGATTCAGCCGGTTGGCGCTAAATCCCTGAAAGAAGCCGTACGTATGGGTTCTGAAGTGTTCCATAACCTGGCTAAAGTTCTGAAAGCTAAAGGTATGAACACCGCTGTTGGCGACGAAGGCGGCTACGCGCCGAACCTGGGTTCCAACGCTGAAGCGCTGGCTGTTATCGCTGAAGCGGTTAAAGCTGCTGGCTACGAGCTGGGCAAAGACATCACTCTGGCGATGGACTGCGCGGCTTCTGAATTCTACAAAGACGGTAAATACGTTCTGGCCGGCGAAGGCAACAAAGCGTTCACCTCTGAAGAATTCACCCACTTCCTGGAAGAGCTGACCAAACAGTACCCGATCGTCTCCATCGAAGATGGCCTGGACGAATCTGACTGGGACGGTTTCGCATACCAGACTAAAGTACTGGGCGACAAAATCCAGCTGGTTGGTGACGATCTGTTCGTAACCAACACCAAGATCCTGAAAGAAGGTATCGAGAAAGGCATCGTTAACTCCATCCTGATCAAATTCAACCAGATCGGTTCTCTGACCGAAACTCTGGCTGCGATCAAAATGGCGAAAGACGCTGGCTACACTGCCGTTATCTCTCACCGTTCAGGCGAAACTGAAGACGCTACCATCGCTGACCTGGCTGTTGGTACCGCTGCAGGCCAGATCAAAACCGGTTCTATGAGCCGTTCTGACCGCGTTGCTAAATACAACCAGCTGATTCGTATCGAAGAAGCGCTGGGCGAAAAAGCACCGTACAACGGTCGTAAAGAGATCAAAGGTCAGGCATAAGCCTGTCTTTCTCTGATATGAAAAAGCCAGCCTTCGGGCTGGCTTTTTTTTGCCCCGAAACCGGTGACTACTTAAAATCTACCGCCATTTGCTGCGGAATAGAAAGCCCGCGCGTGGTCTGTACGCAACGGTCAATGTAATCGGTAAAGCGCGGCGGTTTCGGCATGCCCATGCTGAGCAGCTTGTCGTTGCTGAATCGTACGTTAAGCGTGGCGAAGGCGCCGTAAAGGCGCATGGCTTTTAGCATCAGCCGTTCGTTGCAGGGGCCAAAAATAGTCTTCAGCTCACGGCGCATTTTGACCAGCGTTTCATAGCTGACCTGGGCGTATTTATCGCCGACCGGCGCCTGCTCTAGGGCGGAGGCCATAGCGTTATCGATATCCGCAAACCTTACGCTGTTTTCCTCTCCCGCTGAAATATGCACTACCTCTCCGCGCGCCAGCGGGCTGATAAGCAGCATCAGCAGCGCATCGGCGCAGTAATCGACGGGAATCACATCGATGCGATCTTCCATTGAACACATAAATTTTTGCAGCATCAGCCCCATGCTGAACACCCAGAAGATGCTGCTGGAGGGCTGACAGCCGTGATGAGTGTGGCCAACAACAATCGAGGGGCGGGCAATCGCCAGCGGTAGCGTTGGGCACTCCTGCCGCATGAGACGTTCAATTGTTGATTTAGAGTGTGTGTACTCGACCAGATGCTCGGCGCGTTCACGAAACGCCGTGCTTTCCGCTACCAGCGAATCGGGATCTGGCGAGCAGGACATCGCGGTGCCCACGTGCAGAAAGCGCTGAAGGCTGTTGACCTGAGCCATCCGCCGGGCAAACTGCAGCGTACCTTCGACGTTGACTTTCCAGATAAGCGGATTGTTACCAAATGAGGCGACGGCGGCGCAGTTGAGCACGTGAGTAACCTGATTCAAGCGCGGGTCGTCGAGAAAGGGCTGCGGATTGGCCAGATCCCCCAGCAGAATGTTGCCGGGCGTCAGGGCCGTTAATCTCTCTTCGCTAATATTGAATTTTCGCAGGTTTTCCTTAACCCGTTCTACGGCGGCTACACTATTATCAGCACGAACTAACAGTAATAGATTAGGCACATTCATTTTATTAAGAATGCTTTCTAACACTGCTCCACCCAGAAATCCGGTCGCGCCAGTAATTAATAATGTATTCATGAATGCAGTCTCAGTAGTATTGGTTGACTGGATTCTAGACGCGGAAAATTAAACGGATATTAAATGGAGAATGAACATAACGTGCGGTTTATTAAGGTTATTTTAAGGAAAGATATCGCCGCGAATCGAATTTGACCCCGAGATAATCCTATAAATTCATTATTTCATGTATCCATTTGTACATCGTTGAAATTTATTATTTTTAAGTTGGTTTTTTTTATTTTTAGCATTCAGAGTTATACATATTTTGTTACACCAAAAATTTTATCCATACCGTTTAATAGTAGCCTGATGATTATCAAGCTAATAAAAAAACGTCGCTGAATAATATCATCTGTCTGCGGCCGGGGAGTATCATCCTGGCGTATTTTTAATCGATCACTCAGCGCAGCGCGGGACAAGATCTGCGCGGGCAAATCTGCGATAATGCGCGTTCACAACCCTAAGCAGAGATGATTATGCAGTACCCGATTAACGAGATGTTCCAGACCTTGCAAGGCGAAGGTTACTTCACCGGCGTTCCCGCCATTTTTATTCGTTTACAGGGATGCCCGGTTGGTTGCGCCTGGTGCGATACCAAACATACCTGGGATAAGCTTGCCGATCGGGAAGTGTCGCTGTTCAGCATTCTGGCGAAAACCAAAGAGAGCGATAAATGGGGCCCGGCGAGCAGCGAAGATCTGCTGGCTATCATCGGGCGTCAGGGCTGGACGGCCCGCCACGTGGTGATTACCGGCGGTGAACCCTGCATTCATGATTTAACGCCGTTAACCTCTTTACTGGAGCAAAACGGATTTAGCTGCCAGATTGAAACCAGCGGCACCCATGAAGTTCGCTGTACGCCTCATACCTGGGTGACGGTGTCGCCAAAGGTGAACATGCGCGGCGGTTATGACGTGCTCTCGCAGGCGCTACAGCGGGCTGATGAAATTAAACATCCGGTTGGACGCGTGCGCGATATCGAAGCGCTGGATGAATTGCTGGCAACGCTGGCCGATGAAAAGCCGCGTATTATCGCGCTTCAGCCGATTAGCCAGAAAGATGACGCGACACGCCTGTGCATCGAAACTTGCATTGCCCGCAACTGGCGCTTATCGATGCAGACGCACAAGTATCTGAATATTGCCTGATCCCTGATTTCTTGCCGGGCAACTGAACACTGCCCGGCAAGAAACAAATTCATAGATGAATTCATCAAATGGTATTGTTTCAACCCTGTGCTTAAGATCCCTCCTCCCTGCGGCAATGATATCATCGGCTCTTAAATCAGCCGCCAGAGCGTGCTGTCCCTATGGTGACTTAAGGATCGAGTTAAACATGCTGCCATTTGTTCCATCCAGTGCTTTTTCCATGGAATTCTTCTCCCTCAAAGGGAAAACTGCCATTGTTACCGGCGGCAATAGCGGTCTGGGGCAGGCTCTCGCTTTTGCCCTGGCGACGGCGGGAGCCAATCTGTTTATCCCAGGCCGACGTGTCGATAACGCTCAAACCCGAGCGCTTATTGAGCAACAGGGGGCAGCGGTGGAATTCATGCCAGCGGATATTACCGATCACGGCATGCCGCAGCGTATTATCACCGAGTGTTGCCAGCATTTCGGTACGGTCGATATCCTGGTGAATAATGCCGGAATTTGTCGCTTAAATAAGGTACTGCGCTTTGGGCGTGCAGACTGGGACCCGATGATTGAGACTAACCTGACGGCAGCTTTCGAACTGAGCCATGAGGCAGCTAAAGTTATGGTCCCGCGTGGTAGTGGTAAAATTATTAATATTTGCTCGGTGTTCTCTTATTTAGGCGGTAGCTGGTCACCGGCCTATGCCGCAACCAAACATGCGCTGGTGGGTTTAACGAAAGCCTATTGTGAAGAACTGGGCCCGTATAATATTCAGGTTAACGGCATTGCCCCCGGCTATTATGAAACCGAAATGACAGCGGTCGTTCACAACATGCCTAAGGAAAACCGACGGGTTCTGGCGCATATTCCAGCCGGTCGTTGGGGAGAGGCGGAGGATCTCATGGGGGCGGCAGTCTTTCTGGCGAGCCGGGCATCGGATTACGTTAATGGTCATATCCTGGCGGTGGATGGGGGGTATCTGGTGCGTTGAGTTAACATAAAAACTCAGGATATAGCGACATATCGGCAATAGTAGCGCGTTTGTTGACGCCAACGAAAAATGTTGCCGGGTGAGCTTTCACCCGGCGCAAGTAGGCATAGCGTTATGCGTTCGACCAACTTTGAATCGCGTCAACGTTCTCCAGATTTCCGTGCATCACTTGATATGACTTTTTCAAAATGACGTCGGTATACTGCGTCAACTCTCTGAATATGCCTTTATTGAGAGCCTCATAGCGACTGGCGTTTTGTTCAACTGGCATAAACACATCTTTTACCCGGACCATTTTTTCAATTGCTGTTTCGTAAGATGGGTACAAGCCTGACCCAACAGCCGTGTTGATTGTAGCCCCGAGACTTGCACAGCCGTTGATGGCATTGCGTTGGGCCGGAAGGTTGAACACGTCAGCAAAGATTTGCATAAAAAGGTCACTGTTAGAGCCGCCGCCGGTGATGATGATATGTTTAGCGAAATGATTCATTTCATTGCACATATTGTCGTAGTTATTTTTCAGTGTCAGCGCAATGCTCTCCAGAATAGAGCGGTAGATCCATGCATAGTCCATACTGGAGTGAACCGCGCACGCAGTAAACTCCATGAATCACCGTTAGGCTGTAGACTGGAGCAGGTTGTTGCGCTGCTGTCAGCCAACAGCACCAGGCTCTCATGGGTAATTCGGCGCTCAAGGGGGGCGGATTGCTCAAAATCAGGGAGGAGTTTGGCAAGGGCGTGACAATGAAGAGGGCCGCCGGAGAGATTTTTACTGCCGGGAAGTTCGCCACGTTCAAGCTGCAGGACCAAAAGCCCTGCTCGTACGCAGCGTGAAGCACAAGCGGTGCCAGCTATCCCTGCACCGATGATAATAATATCAAAATCGTCAGCCATTTTGCGCCCCAGATATCCAGAGCGCTTAAGCTAAAATGATGTTATTTAAGGAATATCTACCGCCGACACAAACGCTTTAATCACTCGCCGCGATAGACGCAGCCTGCGGTGCAGGTCTCTTTGATCATCACCGCGCTCAGCAGCGGAACCCGCGGTTTCATCTGCTCCCAGATCCATTTGGCCAGCACTTCGCTGGTCGGATTGGACAGTCCTGGAATATCGTTCAGATAGTAATGGTCGAGGCGATCGTAGATGGGTTTAAACGCGGCCTTCAGCTCGGCAAAATCCATGATCCACCCGGTATGGGGATCGACTTCACCGGTAATCTCCAGGCGCACCATAAATGAATGGCCGTGCAGACGACCGCATTTATGGCCTTCCGGCACGTGCGGCAGGTGGTGAGCGGCTTCGAAGGTGAAATCTTTAAACAGCGTGGTGGACATCTTTTATTCTCAATATGGCAAAAAAACCGCCGTAGGGTACCGGAAAGCACATTTTTTCGCATTAACTAAAACGGCCCTGAACACAAAATAGACGCATTCATCCAGCATATGCAAATTAAGTTCTTATATTTCATGTGCTTATTTAATCGATTTTGTTGTTAATAACTATAACTAAAACAGGTTAGTTCATTTGGTTATTTGTTATTTCCATCCCTTATTTAGTTGTTACTATTTGCACCGTTAACCTACCAACTCGTCATACTTCGAGCCGCATGTGCGTTAGCAATACTCGGCGCATCCTTGGGCCTCGCCCAGCCCGGTCCCTTACTCAGGTAAGCTCCCGGGGGGCGCTGTGTCGCTGCCTGCAACTCGAATTATTTAGAGTAAATACATTTTCTTCTGTTTTATCGCGCTGACAGGGCGTGAATCACAGCTTTGCTTACTGGAACATAACGACGCATGACGACACAGGCCCCACCTTCAAATTTGCTACCGCTGAGTCCGGAGCAAATGGCGCGCCTTCAGGCGGCCACGACCGACTTCACGCCCACCCAGCTGGCCTGGGTTTCCGGTTACTTCTGGGGCGCGCTGAATCAGCAGCCCGGCGCGGCGGCTGTCGCGCCAGCCCAGGCGGCGGAAGTTCCGTCCATCACCCTGATTTCGGCATCGCAAACCGGCAACGCCCGCCGCGTGGCTGAAGCGCTGCGTGACGATCTGCAGGCCGCGCAGCTGAACGTGAAGCTGGTTAACGCAGGCGACTATAAATTCAAACAAATTGCCTCCGAAAAGCTGCTGGTCGTGGTGACGTCAACGCAGGGTGAAGGTGAGCCGCCGGAAGAAGCCGTTGCGCTGCATAAGTTCCTGTTTTCGAAGAAAGCGCCGAAGCTGACCGATACCGCATTTGCCGTGTTTGGCCTCGGCGATACCTCCTATGAATTCTTCTGCCAGTCCGGCAAAGATTTTGATAACAAGCTGGCCGAACTGGGCGGCGAACGCCTGCTCGACCGGGTTGACGCTGATGTCGAGTATCAGGCCGCCGCCGCCGAATGGCGCACTCGGGTGGTTGAGGTGCTGAAAGCGCGCGCCCCTGCCGCCGCGCCGTCTCAGCTGCTCACCAGCGGGTCGGTGAATGAGATCCACACCAGCCCCTATACCAAAGAAGCGCCGCTGACCGCGACGCTGGCGGTGAATCAAAAAATTACCGGCCGCGATTCTGAAAAAGATGTGCGCCATATTGAAATCGACCTCGGCGACTCTGGCCTGCGCTATCAGCCGGGCGATGCGCTGGGCGTCTGGTACCAGAACGATCCGGCTCTGGTGAAAGAGCTGGTGGAACTGCTGTGGCTGACGGGCGCGGAGCCGGTCACGGTTGACGGCAAAACGCTGCCGCTCGCCGAAGCGCTGGAGTGGCACTTCGAGCTGACGGTCAACACCGGTAACATCGTGGAAAATTATGCCACCTTAACCCGCAGCGAATCCCTGCTGCCGCTGGTGGGCGATAAGGCGCAGCTCCAGCATTACGCCGCGACCACGCCGATTGTCGATATGGTGCGCTTCTCCCCGGCGCAGCTGGATGCCCAGGCGCTGGTCGACCTGCTGCGCCCGCTGACGCCGCGCCTGTACTCTATCGCCTCTTCGCAGGCGGAAGTGGAAAGCGAAGTCCATGTCACCGTTGGCGTGGTGCGATATGACATTGAAGGCCGCGCCCGGGCCGGCGGCGCTTCCAGCTTCCTGGCTGACCGCGTCGAAGAAGATGGCGAAGTGCGCATCTTTATCGAGCATAACGATAACTTCCGTCTGCCCGCTAACCCGCAGACGCCGGTGATCATGATTGGCCCCGGCACCGGCATCGCGCCGTTCCGCGCCTTTATGCAGCAGCGCGCGGCGGAAGGCGCGGAAGGTAAGAATTGGCTGTTCTTCGGCAACCCGCATTTTACCGAAGATTTCCTTTATCAGGTGGAGTGGCAGAGCTACGTCAAAGAAGGTGTGCTGAGCCGCATCGACCTGGCCTGGTCCCGCGATCAACAACAAAAAGTCTACGTTCAGGACAAGCTGCGCGAGCAGGGGGCCGAACTGTGGCGCTGGATTAACGACGGCGCCCATATTTATGTCTGCGGCGATGCCAATCGTATGGCAAAAGACGTTGAGCAGACGCTACTGGAAGTGATTGCCGAATACGGCGCGATGGACGCCGAAGCGGCGGACGAATTTTTAAGTGAGCTGCGCGTTGAGCGCCGTTATCAGCGAGATGTCTACTAATGAGCGAAAAACATCCAGGCCCGCTGGTGGTCGAAGGTAAACTGACTGACGCCGAGCGCATGAAGCTCGAAAGCAACTACCTGCGCGGCACCATCGCGGAAGATTTGAACGACGGCCTGACCGGCGGTTTTAAAGGCGATAACTTTCTGCTGATCCGTTTTCACGGTATGTATCAGCAGGATGACCGCGATATCCGCGCCGAGCGCGCGGCGCAGAAGCTGGAACCGCGTCACGCGATGCTGCTTCGCTGCCGCCTGCCGGGCGGGGTGATCACCACTAAACAGTGGCAGGCGATCGATAAATTCGCCGGCGATAACACCATTTACGGCAGCATCCGTCTGACCAACCGTCAGACCTTCCAGTTCCACGGCATTCTGAAGAAGAACGTCAAGCCGGTGCATCAGATGCTGCATTCGGTGGGGCTGGACGCGCTGGCGACCGCCAACGATATGAACCGTAACGTGCTCTGTACTTCTAACCCGTACGAGTCTCAGCTGCATGCTGAAGCCTACGAGTGGGCGAAGAAGATCTCCGAGCACCTGCTGCCGCGCACGCGCGCTTATGCCGAAATCTGGCTGGATCAGAAGAAAGTCGCCACCACCGATGAAGAACCGATCCTCGGCCAGACCTATCTGCCGCGTAAGTTCAAAACCACCGTGGTGATCCCGCCGCAGAACGATATCGATCTGCATGCGAACGATATGAACTTCGTGGCCATTGCTGAAAACGGCAAACTGGTAGGCTTTAACCTGCTGGTCGGCGGCGGTTTATCGATTGAACACGGCAATAAGAAAACCTACGCCCGTACGGCGAGCGAGTTTGGCTATCTGCCGCTGGAGCACACCCTGGCGGTGGCGGAAGCGGTGGTCACGACCCAGCGCGACTGGGGTAACCGCACCGATCGCAAAAACGCGAAAACCAAATACACCCTCGAACGCGTGGGCGTTGAGACCTTTAAGGCGGAAGTGGAGCGTCGGGCGGGCATCAAGTTTGAGCCGATCCGTCCGTACGAGTTCACCGGCCGCGGCGATCGTATCGGCTGGGTGAAAGGTATCGACAATAACTGGCACCTGACGCTGTTTATTGAAAATGGTCGTATTCTTGATTATCCGGGTCGTCCGCTGAAAACCGGCCTGCTGAAGATTGCGAAGATCCACAAAGGCGAGTTCCGCATTACGGCGAACCAGAACCTGATCGTTGCCAGCGTACCGGAAGATCAGAAGGCGAAGATCGAGAAGCTGGCGCGCGATCATGGTCTGATGAACGCCGTTACGCCGCAGCGCGAAAACTCGATGGCCTGCGTTTCGTTCCCGACCTGTCCGCTGGCGATGGCGGAGGCCGAGCGTTTCCTGCCGTCGTTTACCGATAAAGTCGAGGCGGTGATGAGCAAACATGGCGTTGGCGACGAGCATATCGTTACCCGCGTCACCGGCTGCCCGAACGGCTGCGGCCGTGCGATGCTGGCGGAAGTGGGGCTGGTCGGTAAGGCGCCGGGCCGCTACAACCTGCACCTGGGCGGTAACCGCAGCGGGACGCGTATTCCGCGTATGTATCGGGAAAATATTACCGAGTCGGAAATCCTCGACTCGATCGACGAACTGGTAGGGCGCTGGGCGAAAGAGCGCGAAGCGGGTGAAGGCTTCGGCGATTTTACGGTGCGTGCGGGCATCATTCGCCCGGTGCTCGACCCAGCCCGTGATTTCTGGGAATAACCATCCAGCTGCCCGGTGGCGTTTCGCTTACCGGGCCTGTGGGTTTTGTAGGCCGGGCAAACGCAGTCCCGCCCGGCGAAACAGACAAACGAGGTTCTTATGTCCGTACTCGATCTAAACGCGCTGAACGCATTACCGAAGGTCGATCGTGTTTTGCAGTTGGCGGAAACCAATAGCCAGCTGGAAAAGCTCAGCGCGGAAGCACGCGTCGCGTGGGCGCTGGAAAACCTGCCGGGCGAATACGTGCTCTCTTCAAGCTTTGGTATTCAGGCGGCAGTGAGCCTGCATCTGGTCAATCAGGTGCGCCCGGATATTCCGGTCATTTTGACCGATACCGGCTATCTGTTCCCTGAAACCTACCAGTTTATCGACGAATTAACGGACAAACTCAATCTGAACCTGAAGATCTATCGGGCGAAGGAGAGCGCTGCATGGCAGGAGGCGCGCTACGGTAAGCTGTGGGAGCAGGGCGTTGAGGGCATTGAAAAATATAATGACATCAACAAGGTCGAGCCGATGAACCGAGCGCTGGAAGAGCTGAATGCGCAAACCTGGTTTGCGGGCCTGCGCCGCGAGCAGTCCGGCAGCCGCGCCCACTTACCGGTGCTGGCGATCCAGCGCGGCGTGTTTAAGGTGCTGCCGATCATCGACTGGGATAATCGTACCGTCTATCAGTATCTGCAAAAGCACGGCCTGAAGTATCACCCGCTGTGGGATCAGGGCTATTTGTCGGTGGGGGATACCCACACCACCCGTAAATGGGAGCCGGGGATGGCGGAGGAAGAAACGCGCTTCTTTGGCCTGAAAAGAGAGTGCGGGCTGCACGAAGGCTAATGTAGCCCTGTGGGATTTCCACAACATCCGGCTAAAACAGCAGAACCCTTTTTTGACCTGGTAAGCCATATTGGCGACGGTTTTACAGTAAAAAGGGTATCTGCTATCTGATTCTTCCGGCTTCAGCACACTGTTGTCATGATGAAGCCTGGCGCTATGGTCATTCACCAGAATATAACCGCTGACTTGTCGCCGGGCCTCGTCCTTGTCTGCGTGGAAGGCTGAAAGATGGGCTGCCGGGATTTGCCTCGATTTTCAGTCTCCCGGCGTCATGGATTTTTCTGCAACTACAAATCCGCTTTGACAAAATCTCCATCGATCATGAATTATTATTCCTGGTCTTTTAAACTATACCCATTAGAAATATGGGTGATTTATGTTTCATTACGATATTATCTCATAATTATCCGTTGTGATTGAGGTTCTCATTTGTACCTGGCTTGACACAGGCCACAAATTGTATTTATATTTTGAGTCAGGGCGAATGCAGAAAGAATATATTTCGGATTTTCTCTCATCATTCGAATACCCCAATATTTTCTGAACGCCTCGACTTCCCCGTTTTACTGGCTGTTGCTGGGGAGTTTTTTCTTAAATAAAGCGCAAGGCAGCGTCACGTCATTAGAAAAGGAAATAGTACCTAAAGGTGATTATCATTCTTCCCTGGAAGTTATAGTCGAAAATTGTTACGCCGCAAGTACCGGTAAGTTCGTTGTCTATCTTGAAGGTGGTCATTTCAATCGGCAATTTGGCGCAGACGAGTTTGCGCTTAACACGTTATCTGATGCCGTTGCTTTCGGAAAAAAACTTATCAGTAAATATCAAACTCGTTTACGGTATTCTGGTAGACGATCTCGGGATTGCCTGTTCTGAAGATAGCTGTACTCTCCCTCAACTCGAAAAGATATCAGAACCGCAAGCGGCTGGAGAACTTCCTGAGGAAATTGAATTTTTTATCCAAAAAAATACTCTCATCAAACGCGATAAATTAATGGTTTTTTCCGAGCGAACCAGTAAAAATCGGTCCATCGAAAGTATAAAAAAGAAACTCAAGGACAATACGGAAGGATTATTGATTACTGAAAATGGATCTCATACTGAAATAAAGTTATCAGTCCCTGATGTCATTCCTTTTGTCTTAGCAAGAAAAAATGGTGACGTTTTTACTGCTAAATATCCAGCTATCATTTTCCAACACTATAAAGATATACTTTTCAAACTGAAACAGCGATTTACAGAATCCCGTGACTTTGTGATCATCGACTGGTCTGATTTTTCAGATCACAATAAGGTGGTACAAGGCCGCACCGCATTAACTGTTATGCAAAAACCGCAAAATCATAATCTCACCATCGCTAATATATTTTTTGGCGATGATGAAGGCCACATCGCTAAAATGGAATACAGTGCCGTATCGTCTATAAAAGCAGACCCTATGGTTGTCTAACAGGAAGTGGATATAAACATGATTTATCTGGATAATAACGCAACAACCAACATGGCTCCTGAAGTCCGCGCTACTGTTATACACTGCTTTGACGAATACTTCGCCAATGCATCTTCTGTCAGTCATTATGAAGGGATCAGAGCGCAAAATTATTTAGAAGAGTGCAGGGCCATTGTGGCACAAATGATTGGGGCTAATGCGGAATTTATCACTTTCAATTCTGGTGCTTCTGAAGCAAATAACACGGTTATTCGAGCGGTGTCTGATTACTTCTTACACACCGGCAAGGTTCATATCATTACCAGTTCGATCGAGCACGAATGCCTGCTAAAAGTTTGTGAGTATGTCAGGCGACACGGTGTCGACATTACTTTTCTGCCTGTCGATCGTCTGGGACGCGTCTCCATTGAGGCTCTAAAAGAGGCTATCCGTCCAGAAACTCGACTAATTTCTGTCATGGCAGCGAATAATGAAACTGGTGTTCTACAGCCTCTGGATCAAATTGGAATTATAGCGCGCCAGCACGGTATATTATTCCATAGCGACGCCGCCCAGTTCGTGGGGAAACTCCCCTTCTCGGTGACACAGTCCAGCCCTGATTTTGTCAGTTTTTCAGCTCATAAATTCTATGGCCCCAAAGGCGTCGGCGCACTCTACAGCTCACGGCCTGACATCCTTCGGCACTCGCCACTCATTCATGGAGGAGGTCAGGAGTCAGGCATCCGTAGCGGCACAGTGAATCTTCCTGCTATTGCTGGAATGGCAAAGGCTGCTGAGCTGTTTATCTCCTCATATCCGCAGCGCATTGCGTTTCAAAAAGAGATGAAGAGTTATTTTATCGATCTCCTCGAATCAATAATGCCGGACGTTGTGATAAATGGCTGTAGGACGCAAAGCCTGCCTAATACCGTGAACTTCTCTTTGCCTTGCATTAAGTCCAGTATGCTTCTGAAAAAACTCAAAATGAAAGTTGCGCTCAGTAGTGCCTCAGCCTGTCATTCAACGGAACAAAAACCCAGCCATGTTTTAAGCGCTATGGGGCTGGATGATGCCTTGCTTCAAGGGGCAATTCGCATGAGCTTTAGCCATATGACGGAGCGTGAAGAACTTAAAACAGCAGTGGAGTTGCTTGCCGGTACAGCACAGCGCCTGGGGGGGATTAAATGAAGCCCAGAGTGCCAAAACGCTGGGTTGCCGAGCTATTGCTGGCCGTTGTCGCGGCGGGTTGGGGGATTGGTTTTCCGGTTATGAAAATGGTGGTCAATACCTATCCGGTAATGATGGTGTTAGGGCTACGCTTTCTGCTTTCGGCCTTCTTTTTGCTGCCGTTCAGCTTGAGAGGATTGGGAACATTATCGCGACAAACATTTCTGTCTGGTCTACTACTGGGTCTGCTATTGGGAACTTCATTTGTGTTCCTTATTTATGGTCTTCAGTTAACAACGGCCTCAAATACCGGTTTTCTTGCGGGGCTCAGCGTCATTTGGGTGTTATTGCTCACGGGACCATTGATGGGGAAACGCCCCTCTTTTGACGCGATATTAGCGACATTGTTTGGTCTTGCGGGTTTATATCTGATGGCCGATATCCAGGGATGGCAGCTCCATCTGGGAGATGGGTTGGTCGTTATTGGATCGTTGTTCACCGCCATACATATTATTGCGCTCGATCGTTTCTGCGCGCGTCATAATAATATGACACTAACGTTTTTACAGATCTCTACGATGGCCGTAATCTTTCTGGGACTACAGCACATCAGCGGAGGTGAGATTCTCCCTCGTAACTGGAGTAGCAAGCTTGTCATCGCGTTAGGGATAACGGCAGTCTTTTCTACTGTCATTGCTTTTTGGGTTCAGGCGCATTTCCAGCGGTATTCAACGCCAACGCGAGCCGTTCTGATTTACAATCTGGAGCCGGTGTTTTCCGCACTATTCGCACTCTGGTTATTGCATGAAACGTTTTCCGCCAATGTTATTTTCGGGGGAGGATTGATTCTGATAGGGATGTGCCTTCCGGGTATTCTGAAGATATTTTCGAAGCGCTCTAACGTAAATCCAACGGATCGGTTACGCGGATTGTAGCGGTGTGTTCAGGCGGTGCTTGCGCCGTCCAGGCAACAGGACGGTGCCCAGTCAACGGTACAGGAAAACCCCTTTTCCCCGCAGGTTGGCCAGCAAGCTGAATGACTTCTGGCAGTGGAGACGGCGAAGGACATCTTACCCTGTCATCAAATTAAGGTTACCGCCACCTGCCACGGCGTGACGCATCCTGTCTACCCGATTAAAGACCCCGGCCATCAGCAGGAGCCTGCCCGGTGCCCGCCAGAAAACCATAATTAAGTTATGGTAACTTGTGCGTTTTATACCCGCAGTAGATACTGCGCGTTTAGTGTGACATGAAAGGGAGTTCGTAATATGCAAGGAGTATTTAAAGCAGCTCCGCTGTTATGTTTTTTACTTTTGGGCTGTGGCCCGATTGAAAAAGAAGAATCACGCGGCAACGGGAAGACCAGCTACGTAGCGGCCGATCTACAGGGCTATAACCATGTGGCAGACACGAATATCAACTGGTTCTCCGTCAACGGCTACCGGGGACACGCCGGGGGATTTACCTGCTGCATATCGCTGCCGGAAAAATGGCGGCCCGATATGCAGGTGGCAGTGGAGTGGGAGGTGGATCCTGACCCGTTTCCGAAGGATATGCCCCGCTTGGGAACAAAAGAGTTTCGCGATTATGCGAAAGCTCACGAAGCAAATTATCGCCATTATAAAGCGGTGGCCACCATTCCTGAATATGAAGAGTCCTGCGGACTGCAGGTTCATTTTTTACCCTGTCAGCAGGTTAAAGTTACCGCGACCTGCCACGGCGTGACGCATCCTGACCACCCGATTAAAGAGCCTTTCGATCTGCCGGAGTCTGCCCAATGCCCTCAATAATAGAATCCCTTCGGGAACGTTTTGGGAATAACCAGTTTACCACCACGGGCGATCCGTGTTGGGTTCCCCCCGCCTTTCCGAAAGACGGAAGGTTGCTTTTGAGCCAGCAGCAGGTCAACGCAAATATAATAAAAACCGGCAGGGAGGAGGCGCTGTTTCGCCAGGAATCCCGTCAGAATAAAGGCAGCCTGTGCTGCAAAAGCCTGCATATCAGCCTGTTTTTTGACGGCACCAATAATAATGAGCCAAAAGATACTGCCAGCACGCCGCCGCATCCGTCCAACGTGGCAAAACTTTACCACGCCTGTGCGCCTGATGATCGCAAGGGAAACGAGCGCGGTTTTTATGCCTTTTATATACCCGGCGTCGGTACGCCCTTTCCGCGGATTGGCACCTATGACTATTACTCGTCGGGATTGCAGTTTGCTGTCGGAGGAGAGGACCGTATCAACTGGGGGCTGGTTCAGCTATGTAATGCCCTGAGTCACACTGTTACAAAAGATTTCCTCAGCAACGGCAAAATGAAAACGGCGGTTCAGGCGATGAACAGCTCCAGCACTCTTGCGGGCGCGGAACTGGGTTTATTCGCGGGCAGTATGGCGATGTCTTACAACCGTGAAAAAGTTAACCAGGCCTATTTAGACTCGCGGGAAGCGATGCATGACCAGAAGCGGGTGCGGCTGCGTACGCTCGAAAAACTATTAAGCCCGATGCAGGAAAAATTCGTGCGCGCGCAGTGTAAGACGGTAGCAATAAAGCTGTTTGTGTACGGCTTTTCCCGCGGCGCGGCAGAAGCCCGCGCTTTTGTCAGCTGGCTGGATGAGGCGCTGGCGGAGGGGGTGCTCGGCTTCCCGGCGGGAACGCTGCTGGGCGTGAAGGTCTCGGTGGAATTTTTGGGTCTGTTTGATACCGTGCCGGCAGTGGGCATTGCCAACGTGGTGCCGGGTTTCACCGGTCACAACGGCTGGGCGGGGCAGACGCAGCCGCTGCCGCAGTCGGGGTTAATCAAACGCTGTTATCACCTTGTGGCGGCTCACGAGCAGCGTCAGGCGTTTTCGCTGGACTCCATCCGTACCGCCGCAGGCCGCTATTTGCCCAATACTCAGGAAGTGGTCTACCCCGGTATGCACTCCGACGTTGGCGGGGGGTATCCTACCGGCGACCAGGGCAAAGGTCGCGGCGGGGAGGGCGATCTGTTATCGCAAATTACCCTGCATGATATGTATGCGGCCGCGATTGATGCCGGGGCGCCGCTGTCGTTTCATCCTGATGTTTTTGCCCTGTTGCACCCGGATTTCAGGCAAATGTATATCTTTCGGGAAATGAGTTTTGCTTCAGTTAGGGAATTTGATTTTTATCCCGCACTGCTAGACACCTTTAACAACTGGCGGTCGACCCTCTCCCTTGACAATCAGCAGGAGGATCCGCTGTCTGACGATGCTATCTACGCGCCGTTTCGTTTTGAGTCAGTCTGTCTGGAAGAGATGCTGGAAGCGGAAATGATCTGGATGACCGGCTGGCGTATCGCACGTTTTGCTTCGTCCAGGACATCGCCGATGAATCTCACGTCGCAGCCTTTCTTTCAGAACGCATCCCAGCACCCGGAGATTACCGCCCAGCCGTATGAGGCAGGGTTCAGCCAGCAGGCGCAGCGCGCACTTGCCCGCGAGTGGTCACTCCTGCAATGTAAAGCGGAAGCTATAGCGCAGGCGCGTAAAAATGAGGAATCCAGACACAAGGGAGATGAAAACTGGTTTCCGGGGGCAGACCTCATTGGGGAGCCGTTGTACGATGCCAATAATGCCCGCGGCCAGCTCTGGGAAGCCGCCATCGAGTTTGCGGCGGACTACACGCGCACAGTTCGTCCTGACGCATTGTTTAAACCTGCTACGAATCAAAAAACGCAGGGGGCGATCGATTCGGCCACCTGCAGTATTGCGACAAACGCAGAAATCGGCTTTTCCCGGAAGGTGAGCACGACGGCGACGCTTTTACAGATGCTGGATCCGATGCTTGCCACAACGGCCTATATATATACCCATCAGAATGAAGCGTATGAATATCTTCGGTTTAAGAAGGCAGGTGAATACAGATTCCGTCAGCATATTGAGCCGTGCCTGTTGAAAAGAGAGAAGAACGATAAAATCAGCGGGTTGATCAATCTGTATGATAACTATATCCATGATTCCCGGGCCTGGTTTATGCACTCAGAAAGCGGCGTCAGGGAGCCGTTTGGCAGCTACTTTTTATCCAGAATGATCTATTTTGGCGATAAGTGGAGCAAGGCCGTCCAGCTGCGCTTTGATGGGCAAACGATGTCAGGTATTGGCGAAGCACTGCAGGATAAGGCCGTTTTTGCTCATGTGCCAATCTACGGTGTAAAAGTCTTTAACCGTGATACCGGGCAAGAAATCCCCGTTGACGAAAGCACTCTGCCAGCGCCCACCCATGAGTTTATTGCGCAGCTTAAACCCCTGGTCAAACAGCGTCAGATGGAAAGGGAAACAGTCAGGCGCGAGCGCATCGCAACTGCGCTCAACGACTTATGGGACTCCGAAATACTCCACTCACCTCAGGTGTAATTTTACAGAGGTGAGATGTCAGCGGTGGCGTATTTGTTATCTGAACAGGTTCGGGGCAGCGTTTTTTTCAGCTACCTTTAGTCGAAAGGCAGGCCACAGGATGCAAAATCGCCGACCCTGTCCTCAGCATATTTGACCTCGTGATAACGTTGACTTCAGAAAGGGAGAGTCTCGTGCTCTCCCTCCTTATTCCCTTTCCTTTCTGCCAACCCCGGACGCTGTAAAGTCCGGCTCCGGGCAATTCTGGCCAAAGTTTTCCGCCCAAGGGAACGACGCACCGTTTTTAACATAGCGCTTATAGAGACGTTTTACCTTGGCCGGGTCCTGAGCCCAGATCCACCCCGCTGCGTGACACAGCACGGCGGCATAGGTCTGCGATTTACGCGGCAATAGGTCGGCGGATTTTTCGGCAAGCTTCACCGCCTGCCAGCGATAGTGCATAAAGTGATTATCCTGCTTGGGCTGAGAGAGCTGAACGCGCTGACGTTCGCCGGCACTTATCCACGATTTGGTCATCGGACTGCCTTCCGGGCCCCAGCCGTAATACGGCGATGAATACCAGCCATCATAGACCGCAAAATCCGGCGCCATCTCATAGCCCGTCAACGCCATGCCCTGATGGCGAAGAATTTGCGCGGCTTGCCACCATGCCTGCGCCTGGGCTGTTTTGGGCCCATTTTTCGGCAGGGTAGTGATAAACGTCTGCGCGGCATCACGATTCTCCGCAAGGACAAAATAGGTCAGCGCCTTTTGATACTGCTCTGCGCGCATCAGGCGGCGGGCAAGCAGGCAGCGTATCTATGGTAATTTTTGATCTCTTTCGGGCTAAAGGGTCTGGGTTTTGGCTCGTATAACGCGTTAGAAGAACGCGTGAAAAAACTCACAATAAGCAACTGCTGAATAAGCGGATCGTCAAGGCTCTGCAGCAGAAAGTTTTTGTTTTCAGGATGGCTCAGAACGTCGGCGGTGTAGCGTAAAGATGGGCTGCGGCAACGGGGTCGCTTTGCCAGTGCTTAATGCGTCCCTGTTGGCCAAGGCTTGCCAGGGAGAGCTGCTCCGGGTCCTCGTGTCCCGTGCGCACGGCGTCGATGATCTGCTGATAAAGTTCGAAAGCTTCGCGTAACTCCTGCTGCCTGTAGCGTAATTTTTTCCGGCAGCATGGCATCAATATTACCTGCGTTTTTAATCGCCAGCTCATAGTGCGTGGACTCCGCGTTGGTGTTAGCGCTGTCGGGATTCGCCAGCCACTGCCAGAGTGTGGTTAATGGCTGATGACAGATAACTGCCGCCAGCGTGCTGAGTGACCAGGCGCGGCTATCGTTGTCCAGAGGCAGACGGAACCAGACGATACCCGAAAAATGCATCGGCGGATTTTTTCCAACTGGCGAATAAACGCGTCGATTTGTTGTGGTGAGACTCTCAGTTCCTGCTTCTCAGCCACCACCCTCAACGCTGACTCGCTTTCTACGCTTAACGGCTGCCCTGGATAGGAAATCAGCGCGGAGCCTTAGGCCGGCAGCGCCAGATAAAACGGATGTGGAGAGATAAGAGCATATTGTGTGCTCCAGCGCTGAGCCAGAATCGGGTCAAACAAACCCTGCTTCGGCGATTGTACGCTGTGGAGCTGCAGCACTGTGCTATCAACCACAGCCAGCATGGGAAGAAGCAATGGCGACGAGATCCAGGTGGGGAGCTCGGTGATGCTGAGCGTTATGTCTGAAGGCAGCTCCTGGCGCAAGGCTCTCAAGAGTTTCTGGTAATCGGCAAGTCGCGATGTGGGGGCATCGTAATCAATTTCTATTGCCGTGAGGTTAACGCCATCGCTGCGCCAGCGGGCAATAATACTTTTTATTTGCGGAAGAATAGCTGCCGCGTCCAGCTACCATCCAGGCGGACCACCAGCCATACCGGACGACCATCCCGCTGTAATAAGGAAGTATTCACCCGGGCAATGCGCGCGCCCTCCCTGGGATAAATCTGCAGCCCCAACACACGCAGGGTGGAAAACAGATCGTGGCTCTCGCGCAGCGCCGCTGCGTGCCCGCCCTGCCAGACGCGCTGCCAGACGCGCTGCCAGATATAAACCAGGCTGTCGGCGATGGACCGCGCGCTGGTAGCCAGTAGTAGAAGCAACGGTATTAAAAAGCGAAAACGCATCATGGCGACAGTCCTTGTTGCCGGATTTTATCGTTAGTCTATTTTGAGGCGGGCTTCTTCTCCGCCTTCGCCAGCTCTTTCACCAGCGGCAGCATCACTTTCATCACATCGCGTCCGCGATGCTCAATCCGCCCTGGCAGCGCTTTATCAATATACTGCAGGTTATCCAGCTGAATCTTGTGCCAACTGGTGCCGTCCGGGAAGCTGCGAGATTTGCTCCGCTGCTGATAACCGTCTTTCTTACCTAATGACCAATTGGTCGCTTCCACCGACAGTACCGGGATCCCGGCGGTATCAAAAACGCTGGCGTCGTTGCAGCAGCCGGTGCCTTTCGGAAAGTCCCGGTTCAGTCCTGGATTGGTGAAGGCCGCGATGCCGTGGCTATGGGCGATAGCCAGCGCCCGGTCGCGGGTGAGCTTGCGCACCGACGCTGGCGTGCTGCGGCCGCTATTAAAGTACAGCTTATCGCCCACGACAAGGTTATCGAGATTAATCACCAGCAGGGTGTTTTTCTTTTCCGCGTCGCTCATGCGCTTGAGCAGATTCTGCGCCCCAAGCCGGCCCTCTTCTTCGCCGCTGGTGGCAACGAAGCGAATACCGTAACGGGTAGGAACGTTCTTTAACTGTTCAGCAAGTTCCAGCATGACGCCCAGCCCCATCGCGTTATCGTCGATCCCCTGTAGGGTCAGGCCGCCGAGGTTATTTTCAACATCTTTATCGCTCTGCGGCGCGTAGGTATCCAGGTGCGCCATGATAATGATCTGCTGGCGAGATTGGCCTTCATGAGCGGCGATCACCGTACTGCCGGTGACGTTATGCCAGTTTTTACGCTGACTGCTATCGGTATAGACGTAGCGGGTATTGAAGCTGCGTACATCGCTCTGGTAACCCATCTGGGCGAACTGCTGGCGGAGGTAATCGGCTGACAGCATCTCGGCCGGCGTACCGGTCATTCTTCCGGGAAAAAAGGTGGCGATATGACGAGCCTGGGCATTGGCGGTTTCGCCCGGGGCGCTGAATGCCGGGGCGGCGGAGAAGACAAAACCTGCGCCCAACGCCAGGGGAAGCAGGCGACGGCACAATGCGGAAAACATAGGGGGTCCTTTAGCACTTAAAACAATTTCACCCGCGTAGTATGAAACTGTGACCGGGGTTAAACAATTTCAATCGCTCTTAAATGGTGGAAAAACCGCGTGTTAAGCACTTTTTGATATTTGCTTTCCCAGGTCGTTATTCTTTTGAGTAACAACTCATTCCATTTCGTAATTTCATTTGCTCTAAACCGCACCCTATAGTCGCTCTATTGCTGATTGTAAGAGAGTTGTTGCGCAGTGGAATACTTGCCGATATTTGCCGAAGTGAAAGAGAGACCCGTGCTGGTGATCGGCGGCGGCGAGATAGCCGCGCGTAAGATTACGTTTTTGCTGCGCGCTGAAGCGAAGGTGCACATTGTCGCCGAAACGTTGATGCCGGAACTTGCCGAAAAGGTCGAGCGCGAGGAAATTCAGTGGCGGGCAACCGTTTTTGAAGAGCAGCAGCTTGATGACGTATTTCTGGTGATTGCCGCCACGGAAGATGACGAGCTGAACCAACGCGTTTATGTCGCGGCGAACGCGCGCTATCGGCTGGTCAACGTCGTGGATAATCAGGCGCTGTGCTCGTTTGTCTTTCCATCCATTGTCGATCGCTCTCCGCTGCTGGTGGCTATCTCTTCCAGCGGCAAAGCGCCGGTGCTGTCGCGGATTTTGCGCGAAAAAATCGAAGCCCTGCTGCCCACCAACCTGGGGCGGCTGGCTGAAACGGCGAGCTACTGGCGTCACCATATTAAAACCCATCTGAAAACCACCGCCGAACGCCGCCGCTTTTGGGAGCGCGTGTTTACCGGTCGTTTTGCCAGCCTGATGCTGGCTGGCAACAAAGCCGAAGCGGAAAAAGCGCTGGAAGATGAACTTCGGCAGCCGGACAAACGCCCCGGTGAAATTATCCTCGTCGGAGCGGGGCCTGGTGATGCCGGATTGCTGACCCTGCGTGGCCTGCAGGCCCTTCAGCAGGCGGACGTGGTGTTTTACGACAACCTGGTCACCCCGGAGGTACGCGAACTGGTACGCCGAGACGCGGAGACAATCTGCGTCGGTAAAAGCGCTTCCGGCGTATCCGTACCGCAGCAGGAGATCAACCGTTTGCTGGTGGATGCAGCGAAAGAGGGCAAAACGGTGATTCGCCTGAAGGGCGGCGACCCGTTTATTTTTGGCCGCGGCGGCGAAGAGCTGCAGGCCGCGGCCGAAGCGGGCATTCCGTTTCAGGTCGTCCCGGGCGTGACGGCGGCGGCGGGCGCAACGGCCTATGCCGGAATTCCGCTGACGCATCGTGATTATGCCCAGAGCGCCACCTTTATTACCGGACACTTCGGCGCGGAAAACTCGCCGCTCGACTGGGCGCGGCTGGCGCAAAGCGGCCAGACCCTGGCGATTTATATGGGCAGCCTGAAAGCGGCGGAAATCAGCGCGCAGCTGATCGCCAACGGCCGCGATGGCGACACCCCGGTAGCGGTGATCTCGCGCGGAACCCGCGCCGATCAGCAAACGAAGACCGGCACATTACAACAGCTTGAAAACCTGGCGAAAGACGCCCTGATGCCCGCCCTGATCGTGGTAGGAGACGTGGTGCAATTACATCAACAGCTCGCCTGGTATCAACACACCTCATCCTCAGAGGCCTTTAAGGCTTCTGTAGTAAATCTGGCTTAAGGAACGGTTATGGACCAAAAACGACTCACTCACCTGCGGCAACTGGAGGCGGAAAGCATCCATATCATTCGTGAGGTGGCCGCCGAATTCTCTAACCCGGTGATGATGTACTCCATCGGTAAAGACTCCAGCGTAATGCTGCATCTGGCGCGTAAAGCGTTTTATCCGGGCACCCTGCCGTTCCCGCTGCTGCACGTCGATACCGGCTGGAAATTCCGCGAAATGTATGAGTTCCGTGACCGTACCGCTAAAGCCTACGGCTGCGAGCTGCTGGTGCACAAAAACCCGGAAGGGGTGGCGATGGGGATTAACCCGTTTGTCCACGGCAGCGCCAAGCATACCGATATCATGAAAACCGAAGGCCTCAAGCAGGCGCTGAACAAATACGGCTTCGATGCCGCGTTCGGCGGCGCGCGCCGCGATGAAGAGAAATCCCGCGCCAAAGAGCGTATTTACTCCTTCCGCGACCGCTTCCACCGCTGGGACCCGAAAAACCAGCGCCCGGAGCTATGGCACAACTATAACGGCCAGATTAACAAGGGCGAAAGCATCCGCGTCTTCCCGCTCTCCAACTGGACCGAGCTGGATATCTGGCAGTACATCTATCTGGAGAATATTGAAATTGTACCGCTGTACCTGGCGGCAGAACGTCCGGTGCTGGAGCGCGACGGGATGCTGATGATGATCGATGACGATCGCATCAATCTACAGCCCGGCGAGATGATCAAAAAACAGATGGTGCGCTTCCGCACCCTCGGCTGCTGGCCGCTGACCGGCGCGGTGGAGTCCAATGCGCAAACGCTGCCGGAGATCATCGAAGAAATGCTGGTGTCGACCACCAGCGAACGACAGGGGCGCGTGATTGACCGCGACCAGGCAGGCTCCATGGAGCTGAAGAAACGTCAGGGTTATTTCTAAGGAGCCGCCATGAACACCACAATTGCACAACAAATTGCCAATGAAGGCGGCGTAGAAGCCTACCTGCATGCCCAGCAGCACAAAAGCCTACTGCGCTTTCTGACCTGCGGCAGCGTCGATGACGGTAAAAGTACGCTGATTGGCCGGCTTCTGCACGATACCCGTCAGATTTACGAAGATCAGCTCTCCTCTCTGCATAATGACAGCAAACGTCACGGTACGCAGGGCGAAAAACTCGATCTGGCGCTGCTGGTTGACGGTCTGCAGGCCGAGCGCGAGCAGGGGATTACCATCGATGTCGCCTACCGCTACTTCTCTACCGAGAAGCGCAAATTTATTATCGCCGACACCCCGGGGCACGAGCAGTACACCCGTAATATGGCGACCGGCGCGTCAACCTGCGACCTGGCGATCCTGTTGATTGACGCCCGCAAAGGCGTGCTCGATCAGACTCGCCGTCACAGCTTTATCTCGACGCTGCTGGGGATCAAACACCTGGTGGTGGCGGTGAACAAAATGGACCTCGTCGATTTTAGCGAAGAGACCTTTAACACTATTCGTGAAGCGTATCTGACCTTTGCTGAACAGCTGCCGGGCGATCTCGACATTCGCTTTGTCCCGCTTTCCGCGCTTGAAGGGGATAACGTCGCCAGCCAGAGCGATAAAATGCCGTGGTACAGCGGCCCGACGCTGCTGGAAGTGCTGGAAACCGTTGAGATTCAGCGCGTGGTGGAAAGCCAGCCGCTGCGCTTCCCGGTGCAGTACGTCAATCGTCCGAACCTCGACTTCCGCGGGTTTTCCGGGACGGTTGCCGCTGGCCGCGTGAGCGTAGGACAGCGTCTGAAAGTGCTGCCGTCGGGGGTGGAATCCACCGTGGCGCGCATCGTCACCTTTGACGGCGACCTGCCGGAAGCGGCGGCCGGGGAGGCGATCACTCTCGTGCTGAAGGATGAAATTGATATCAGCCGCGGCGACCTGCTGGTGGACGCGGCGGTCTCTCTGCCTGCGGTGCAAAGCGCTAGCGTTGATGTGGTATGGATGGCGGAGCAGGCCCTAACGCCTGGCCAGAGCTATGACATTAAAATCGCCGGTAAGAAAACCCGCGCCCGCGTGGATGGCGTTCGCTACCAGGTTGATATCAACAACCTGACCCAGCGCGAAGTAGAATCGCTGCCGCTCAACGGCATCGGGTTGGTAGATCTGACTTTCGATGAGCCGCTGGTGCTGGATAAATACCAGGATAACCCGGTCACCGGGGGGCTTATCTTTATCGACCGTTTAACCAACGTCACCGTTGGCGCGGGCATGGTACGCGAGCCGAACGAACAGGCGCAGGCGGGCGCTTCCCAGTACAGCGCGTTTGAGCTTGAGCTGAATCAGCTAATTCGCAAGCACTTCCCGCACTGGGACGCTCGCGACCTGCTGGGAGGCAAGTAATGGCCCGGCATGACGAAAACGTCGTCTGGCATGCGCATCCTGTCACCCAGGAGCAGCGCGAGCAGCATCACGGCCATCGCGGCGTGGTGCTGTGGTTCACCGGGCTTTCGGGCTCGGGGAAATCCACCGTTGCCGGCGCGCTGGAAGAGGCGCTACATCGGCTCGGCGTGAGCACCTATTTGCTGGATGGCGATAACGTGCGTCACGGCCTGTGCAGCGATCTTGGCTTCAGCGACGACGACCGCAAAGAGAACATTCGACGCGTAGGTGAAGTGGCGAAGCTGATGGTGGATGCCGGACTTGTTGTATTGACCGCGTTTATATCTCCGCATCGCGCAGAACGGCAGATGGTTCGCGAGCGTTTAGGCGAAGGACGTTTTATCGAAGTCTTTGTCGATACGCCGCTGGCGATCTGCGAAGCGCGGGATCCGAAAGGCCTGTATAAGAAAGCGCGTGCCGGGGAGCTGCGCAACTTTACCGGAATTGATTCAGTGTATGAATCCCCGGAGCGCGCTGAAATTCACCTCGACGGCGAACAATTGGTAACAAATTTGGTGCACCAATTATTAGACCTGCTACGACAGAGCGATATTATCAGATCCTGAAACGGCTGCGGCATCATCACAGGATGCCGATCGCCAGGTCAACAGGATTCGATATGCGCAATACCCAGAACATCAGTATTATTCGTTCAGAACCGCCGCCGGCAGTCAGCGACGAGACCACCTGGTCTCTGTCGGGTGCTGCCGTTGGCTTTATTTCATGGCTGCTGGCGCTGGGTATTCCCTTCCTGATCTATGGCAGTAACACGCTATTTGTCCTCCTCTATACCTGGCCGTTCTTTCTGGCATTAATGCCGGTTGCCGTCGTGGTTGGCATCGCGCTGCATTCGCTGATGGACGGTAAACTTCAGTACAGCGTCTGCGCGACGATTTTGACCGTCGGACTGATGTTCGGTCTGCTGTTCCTCTGGCTACTGGGGTAGTCCTTTTTACGAATGAATCTAGCCTGGGTATCAACGGTAAAAATGTGGTACAGTCCCCGCGTTACGCGGCGTCGTCCGCGCGCCAGAGTAGAGAACTCGGGCGAGTTATGGGATGATGATGCCGTTTTTCAGGGGGCAGGATGGGTAAACTAACGCTGCTGTTATTGGCTTTGCTGGTCTGGCTACAGTACTCGCTGTGGTTCGGCAAAAATGGCCTGCACGACTATAGCCGGGTTGATGACGATGTCTCCGCGCAGCAGGCAACTAACGCTAAATTAAAAGCACGCAACGATCAGCTATTCGCCGAAATTGACGACCTCAACGGCGGTCAGGAAGCTATCGAAGAGCGCGCACGCAATGAACTCAGTATGACCCGCCCGGGCGAAACGTTTTATCGTCTGGTGCCGGATGCGTCAAAACGCAACCAGGCTGCGGGGCAACAGCAGAATAATCGATAAACAGGCCCAGGATTACAACATGGCAGCCACTTTTCCGGGCGTTTGCGCCGTGGTGCCGGCAGCCGGTTTTGGCCGCCGCATGCAAACGGAATGCCCTAAACAATATCTCTCAATCGGTAACAAAACGATTCTCGAGCACGCGGTCGCCGCGCTGCTGGCAAACCCGCGTATACGGCGGGTGGTCATCGCCGTCAGCCCGGGTGACGTGCGCTTTAGCCAACTGCCGTTGGCGAACCATCCTCAAATCACCGTCGTTGATGGCGGGACAGAACGCGCGGATTCCGTTCTCGCTGGCCTGAAGGTGCTTGGCGAGGCTGATTGGGTGCTGGTGCACGATGCCGCGCGCCCCTGCCTGCACCAGGATGACCTCAGCCGCCTGCTTCAATTATGCGACACCAGCCGTACGGGCGGCATTCTGGCCGCCCCGGTTCGCGACACGATGAAGCGCGCGGAGCCGGGCAGGGCGGCCATCGCCCATACCGTTGAGCGTAATGATTTATGGCATGCGCTGACGCCGCAATTTTTCCCTCGCGAACTGCTTGTTGATTGCCTGACGCGGGCGCTTAATGAAGGGGCGACTATCACCGACGAAGCCTCGGCGCTGGAGTACTGCGGCTTCCATCCTGAACTGGTCGCCGGACGAGCTGATAATATAAAAGTGACGCGCCCGGAAGACCTGGCGCTGGCCGAATTTTACCTTACCCGTTCCCGACACCAGGAGAAGGCTTAATGCGAATTGGACACGGTTTTGACGTACACGCTTTTGGCGGTGAAGGCCCAATCATCATCGGCGGCGTGCGCGTGCCCTACGAGAAAGGGCTGCTGGCGCACTCCGACGGCGACGTCGCGCTGCACGCGCTGACCGATGCGCTGCTCGGCGCGGCGGCGCTGGGCGACATCGGCAAGCTGTTCCCGGATACCGATCCGGCCTTTAAAGGCGCCGACAGCCGCGAACTGCTGCGCGAAGCGTGGCGGCGGATTCAGGCGAAAGGCTATACCCTTGGCAACGTTGACGTCACTATCATCGCCCAGGCGCCGAAAATGCTGCCGCATATTCCCCAGATGCGCGTCTTTATCGCCGAAGATCTCGGCTGCCATATGGACGATGTGAACGTCAAAGCCACCACCACGGAAAAGCTGGGCTTTACCGGCCGCGGCGAAGGCATTGCCTGTGAAGCGGTGGCGCTGCTGCGTAAGGCGGAGAAATGATCGCTTTTGACGAACTCACCTACCTACATGGAAAACCGCTGAGCCAGGGGCTGCTAAAAGCCAGCCCGGAGGACTTTTTGGTGGTGGAAGATCTCGGTTTTGCCCCCGATGGTGAAGGCGAGCACGTGCTGGTGAGGATTCTGAAAAACGGCTGCAATACCCGTTTTGTTGCTGACTCACTGGCAAAATTCCTTAAAATTCATGCGCGTGAAGTGAGCTTTGCCGGGCAGAAGGACAAACACGCGGTGACTGAACAGTGGCTGTGTGCCAGAGTGCCGGGCAAAGAGATGCCCGACCTGAGCAAATTTCAGCTCGAGGGTTGCCAGGTTCTGGAGTACGCGCGCCATAAGCGCAAGCTGCGCCTCGGGGCGCTGAAGGGGAACCAGTTTACTCTGGTACTGCGCGAAGTCAGCGCCCGCGACGATGTCGAAAAGCGTTTACAGGCGATTGCCGAGCATGGCGTACCCAACTATTTTGGCGCCCAGCGCTTCGGTATCGGCGGCAGTAACCTGCAGGGGGCGCTGCGCTGGGCCGAGAACGGCGCGCCGGTGCGCGATCGCAATAAACGCAGTTTTTGGTTGTCGGCGGCCCGCAGCGCATTGTTTAATCAACAGGTTGGTATTAGATTAAAAAAACCGGAATTTAATCAGGTTGTTGATGGCGATGCGCTACAATTAGCGGGGCGCGGAAGCTGGTTCGTTGCGGCCTCTGAAGAACTGACGGAACTCCAGGCGCGGGTAGATAACCGCGAGCTGATGATTACCGCTGCGCTTGTGGGCAGCGGCGACTGGGGAAGCCAACGGGGCGCGCTGGCCGCTGAACAGGCGGCAGTGGCCGAAGAGACGCAGCTACAGGCGCTGCTGGTGCGTGAGAAAGTAGAGGCCGCCCGCCGGGCGATGCTGCTCTATCCCCAGCAGATGAGCTGGAACTGGTGGGATGACGTTACCGTTGAACTGCGTTTCTGGCTGCCCGCAGGCAGCTTCGCCACCAGCGTAGTAAGGGAGCTTATCAATACAACGGGTGACTATGCGAATATTGCTGAGTAACGATGACGGGATTCATGCGCCGGGCATTCAGACCCTGGCAAAGGCCTTACGAGAATTCGCTGAGGTTCAGATAGTTGCACCCGATCGTAACCGCAGCGGAGCGTCGAATTCCCTGACGCTGGAATCTTCGCTACGTACTTTCACTTTTGATAACGGCGATATCGCCGTACAGATGGGCACCCCGACGGACTGCGTTTACCTCGGCGTGAACGCCCTGATGCGGCCGCGTCCGGATATTGTGGTTTCCGGCATTAACGCCGGTCCCAACCTCGGTGACGATGTCATCTATTCCGGCACCGTTGCCGCCGCGATGGAGGGCCGTCATCTCGGCTTTCCGGCGCTGGCCGTCTCGCTAAACGGCTATCAGCATTATGATACCGCCGCCGCGGTCACCTGTTCGATTCTGCGGGCTTTAAGCCGCGAGCCGCTGCGCACCGGGCGCATTCTGAATATCAACGTGCCGGATCTGCCTCTTGAGCAGATTAAAGGTATCCGCGTGACCCGCTGCGGCAGCCGTCATCCTTCGGATCAGGTGATCCCGCAAAAAGATCCGCGCGGCAATACGCTGTACTGGATTGGACCTCCGGGCGAGAAGTACGACGCCGGGCCGGATACCGACTTCGCCGCCGTGGATGAAGGCTATGTGTCGGTCACTCCGCTACATGTCGATTTAACCGCCCACGGCGCACATGAGGTGGTGAGCGGTTGGCTGGATCGCGTTGGGGTTGATACGCAATGGTAAGTAAACGTGTTGAAAGTCTTCTCAATCAGCTCCGCACGCAGGGCATTATTGACGAGCGCGTGCTGAACGCGATCGCGCTGGTGCCGCGAGAAAAGTTTGTTGATGAAGCCTTTGAACATAAGGCGTGGGAAAACACGGCGCTGCCGATTGGCCAGGGGCAAACCATCTCGCAACCCTACATGGTGGCGCGGATGACCGAGCTTCTGACGCTAACGCCGGAGTCAAGGGTGCTGGAAATTGGCACCGGATCTGGCTATCAGACGGCGATCCTGGCGCATCTGGTGCATCACGTATGCTCGGTTGAGCGTATTAAGAGTTTGCAGTGGCACGCGCGGCGTCGCCTTAAACAACTTGATTTACATAATGTTTCAACCCGTCACGGCGATGGATGGCAGGGTTGGCAGGCACGCGCGCCGTTCGACGCGATCATCGTTACCGCCGCGCCGCCGGAAATTCCGGCTGCGCTGCTGGCGCAGTTGGACGATGGCGGCGTACTGGTGCTGCCGGTAGGCGAAGAGCACCAGTTCCTGAAGCGAATCCGTCGGCGCGGCAACGAGTTTGTCATTGATACTGTCGAAGCCGTGCGCTTTGTACCCCTCGTGAAAGGGGAGTTGGCCTGAACCCGGATTATTCCAGGTTTTTTTGCCTGCATTTAGGCATAGGGTGGACGCATTTTTCGTGTCCTGGCCGGGCGCCGTCCGGTGAGCAAGATATTGGTAGTTAACATATTCCTGGGGGATAAATGAGCGCGGGAAGCCCAAAATTTACCTTAAGCCGCATTGCGGCTTTGTCACTGGTGTCACTCTGGCTGGCAGGCTGCAGCAGCTCCAACAATCCGCCTGCGCCGGTCAGCTCGGCTGGCGGGGCTTCGTCTTCCAGTACGAATTCCGGAATGCTGATCACGCCTCCGTCAAATAACGTCCCACAGGCGCGCCCGGTACAAACGCAACCGGTGCAGACGCAGCCCGTTCAGGTTCAGCCGATGGCTCAGGAGCCGGTGCAAACGGTGAACGGTAAAATTGTCTACAACCGTAAGTATGGAGATATTCCGAAAGGTAGCTATACCGGCGGCAGTACCTATACTGTTAAACGCGGCGACACGCTATTCTATATTGCGTGGGTCACCGGGAACGACTTCCGCGACCTGGCGCAGCGAAATAATATCCCGGCGCCGTACGGTTTGAACGTTGGTCAGACGCTGCAGGTTGGCAACGCATCCGGCCAGCCAATCACCGGTGATAACCCTGTCGCCCAGGCCAGCGTGAAGGCCAGCAACGGCGGGATGTTAACCGCAAATTCTGCACAAAAATCCACCGCGGTGGTTGCGTCCCAACCAACTATTACGTATTCTGAATCCTCAGGTGAACAGAGTGCTAATAAGATGTTGCCGAATAACAAGCCTGCGACGACAACAACCGTCGCGCCAGTTACGGCCCCAGCTGTCAGCACAACCCAATCGACTGCAAGCAGTACGTCAACCAGTTCGCCGATCTCTTCATGGCGCTGGCCGACTGATGGCAAGGTTATCGAGAACTTTAGTGGTGCCGAAGGTGGCAATAAAGGTATTGATATCGCAGGCAGTAAAGGACAGGCTATTGTCGCGACCGCAGATGGGCGCGTCGTCTATGCCGGTAACGCACTGCGCGGTTACGGTAATCTTATTATCATCAAACACAACGATGATTACCTGAGCGCCTACGCCCATAACGATACGATGCTCGTAAAAGAGCAACAAGATATCAAGGCGGGGCAGAAAATCGCTACCATGGGTAGCACAGGTACTAGCTCTACACGTTTGCATTTTGAAATTCGTTACAAGGGGAAATCCGTCAACCCGCTGCAGTATTTACCGCAGCGATAATTTGGCAAAGTACGGATAAGCTCAATATCGCTAACAAAGGCGCCAGGGCGGCCGCGATGCCTTCTTCACCGGGGCAGAAAAGGTTATCGTCCTGGCGTCTTTTGAGTGATGTTTAGCGAAGATGCTTTGCTTAGGGATCACGGGTAGGAGCCATCTTTATGAGTCAGAATACGCTGAAAGTTCATGATTTAAATGAAGACGCGGAATTTGATGAGAACGGAGTCGAGGTTTTTGATGAGAAAGCCTTAGTTGAAGAGGAACCCAGTGATAGCGATCTGGCTGAGGAAGAGCTTCTTTCGCAGGGAGCCACCCAACGGGTGCTCGATGCGACGCAGCTTTATCTTGGAGAGATTGGTTATTCCCCGCTGCTGACGGCCGAAGAAGAGGTTTATTTTGCGCGTCGCGCGCTGCGTGGTGATGTTGCGTCACGCCGCCGGATGATCGAAAGCAACCTGCGTCTGGTCGTCAAGATAGCCCGTCGTTACGGCAATCGTGGTCTGGCTCTGCTGGATCTGATTGAAGAAGGTAACCTGGGGCTGATTCGCGCAGTTGAGAAGTTTGATCCGGAACGTGGGTTCCGTTTTTCGACTTACGCGACCTGGTGGATTCGTCAAACGATTGAACGGGCGATCATGAACCAAACCCGTACGATCCGTTTACCGATCCATATCGTCAAAGAGCTGAACGTCTATCTGCGTACCGCACGCGAGTTGTCCCATAAGCTGGACCACGAGCCAAGCGCGGAAGAGATAGCCGAACAGCTGGATAAGCCAGTTGATGACGTGAGCCGGATGCTGCGTCTGAACGAGCGCATTACCTCGGTGGATACTCCACTGGGCGGTGACTCGGAAAAAGCGCTGCTGGATATTCTGGCCGATGAAAAAGACAACGGTCCGGAAGACACCACGCAGGACGATGATATGAAACAAAGCATCGTCAAATGGCTGTTCGAACTGAACGCCAAGCAGCGTGAAGTGCTGGCTCGTCGCTTCGGCCTGCTGGGCTATGAAGCCGCGACGCTTGAGGATGTGGGCCGCGAAATTGGCCTGACCCGCGAACGCGTGCGTCAGATCCAGGTAGAAGGCCTCCGCCGCCTGCGGGAGATCCTGCAAAGCCAGGGGCTGAATATCGAAGCGCTGTTCCGCGAGTAAGACACCTTTCTTAAAAAAGGCTCAATCGTTTGATTGGGCCTTTTTCTTTTTTGGGCCTCCGCCGCTTATGCGAGCGCCGTCTCGTGGAGGTGCAGCCAGATGATTTTCCCTTCCTGCAGACGGAAAAGAACCGTCGACCAGCGTGCGGTGTCCGCTTTGCCGGGTAAAGCGTGGATTTCCCGATAGAGCACCGCTGCGCCATCGTGCCATTCGGCAAGTATGGCGGCATTGTCGATGACAATCTTCAAGCCCGGGCGGCTGGCGCGAGCCTCGCGAAAAAAAACGCTGACCGACTGATGGTCCATGCGCATACCGTTTATCGGGATCATGCTAAATTCCTGGCTAAAGCGATGCAGCAGCGCTTCGGCGCTCCCTTCCCCCTGATTCAGCCAGTTTTCTATAGCCACGTGGGCCGTAATAACTTCCGCAATATAGCGATTCATTTGTTCTCCATTTTACCGTGCAGGCGTAAGACGAGCGCCCGATTATCGAATTTTAGGCAACCCAGCAGCGGCACCAGGGTCAAAACGGCGGCGGCGATAAATACGCCGCGCCACGCCAGCGGGGTTGGCCAGTAAAGTAAAAAAACGCTCAGTAAAGCCGCCAGTAGCGCAGATCCTATCAGGAAACTGAGCTGGCGATTGAGGTTCCACAGCGCGCTGGCGTCCGGCATATCGGGGTTCGCCACGTTAAGAAACGCGCTGCTCTGGGCCGTACTGCTGCACAGGCTGCCGCCTGCGCCCATCAGGATAAACGCCGCGATCAGCGCGCTGCTGGCGGTATGCGCATTGACGCCAGCCAGGATGATTATTCCGGCTGCCTGGAGAAGGCAGCCCAGCGCAATCAGGGGGCGGGGGCCGAGACGATTAAAATAGCGGCCGGTCGTCGCGATCGCCACAAATGAGGCCAGCGACCACGGAAGCATCAGGGAGCCGATGGTGGAGGGCGCCATCCCTGTCACGCTTTGCAAATAAAACATCCCGACGACATTAATTCCTATAAACGTCCCCGGCACGCAGAGATAGACCAGCATAGAAAAGCGCAGCAGCGGGTCGCGCAGTAACGAAATATGTAAAAAGCCGCCCGGCCGCGCGATGCTCTTCTCATCCCTGAGCCACAGCGCGGCCAGCCCGAACGTCAGCAGCGCTATCGGCAGGCTGGCAAAGAAAACCCAGCGCCAGCTCAACGACTGCACCAGTACTCCGCCGAGCGCCGGAGAGCACGCCGGCGCCAGCAGCCCAACCAGCATCACCGCGGCGGAAAGTTTCGCCCGTTCGTGAGGCTTGAATTGTTGCCAGGTTAACGCCTGTCCTAGCGGAATCAGCAGCCCGCCGCCCATCCCCTGCAGGGCGCGCCACATGACGAGGCTTATCAACGAGTCGGCCATCCCGGCAGCCAACGCTCCGAGGCTAAACAAGGTAAGCGAAAGCAGGAATACCCGCCGGGCCCCAAACTGCTGGCTGAGCCAGGCGCTAAACGGCAGCACCAGGGTGAGCCCGGCAATATAGCCATTGCTGACCCACGCCAGCTCGCCCACCGACGCGTGTAGCGTCCGGCCCATCGCCGGAAAGGCGACGCTGGCGATAAACATATTGATTAAGTCGAGAAAGAAACCCAGCAGAAAAACGGTTGCGACCTTGTTGCGATACGTCATTGATGAAATCCCCCGTGAAGGCCGCTACTGTAAACCTCAGTATCAGGGCGAATAAACACGACATTCGGAGATATACTGTCGTAAATATTTTGACAATGGGCGGCGCGATGCTGAATCTGCAGCGAATGAACATGTTTGTGGCGGTAGTCGATAGCGGGAGTTTTACTGCGGCGGCGGCTCTGGGGCAGACCAAGGCGGTGGTGAGTTTCAACGTCCGCCAGCTGGAGAGCGAGCTGGGGGTCACGCTGCTGTTGCGATCGACCCGGCGGCTGACGCTTACCGAAGCCGGTTCGCTGTTCTATCATCGCGGGGTCGCGCTGCTGAAAGCGGCGGAAAACCTGCAGGACGACGTCCGGGGCAGCCACGTGGGGTTGAGCGGCGAGCTGCGGATCACGACGACGCCTGAATATGGCGCGCAGGTGATTATTCCGGCGCTGGCAGAGTTCAGCCTGCGGCATCCTGCGCTCCACGTACGCCATGTTTCCTCGTCTCATCACGCGGATTTAATCTCAGAACGGTTTGACGTGGCGATTCGCCTCGGCACGCTGGCGGATTCGCGCTACCGCGCGGCGCTGATCTCGCGCTTTGCCATCGTCCCGGTTGCAGCCCCGTCATGGCTGGCGCAGCATCCTGTAAAGACGCTTGATGATCTGGCGAAATCGGCGTGGATTATTCATGAACGTCTGACCGCGCCGCTCCGCTGGCAGCTTAGCGGGCCCCATGACGAGAGTATTGCCTTCGAGATTAAACCGGCGCCGCGGCTGTCGGCGGATAGCGCCAGCGCGCTGATGGCTTTTGCGCTGGCAGGGAGCGGCATCGCGCTGCTACCCGAATGGCTGGTGGTCGCTGCGCTGGCGGATGGCGCACTGGCGAAGGTAATGCCGGCGTTTAGCTTTCCGCCCCAGGGGGTATACGCGGTTTACCCGGACGCGCAGCATATTCCTGCCAGGGTGCGGGCGTTTATTGATTTTTTACGCGAACGCCTGGGTTAACGCTGTTGTTCTTGCGCCATCAGCTTGTGGATGATGTGCGAAAACTGTTGGCGCTCCTCATCGCTCAGCCGACCTAAAAACTCTTCGTCGACGGCGTGACCAAGCGGCATTGAGCTTGCCAGTAACGCTTCGCCTTCCGCGGTTAAATAGACAAACCGACGGCGTTTGTCCGCCGGGTCGTGTTCGCGGCGAACCAGACCGCGGCTCTCCATTCGGCTCAGCATCTCCGCCAGTGTCGCTTTGGTGCTGACCGCCGCTTCCGTTAACGTCACCTGTTCAATGCCGGGATGCTCGGCAATAGAACGCATCACCGCATACTGCGGTTTGGTGAGGTCCGGCAGTTCAAGCTGCCAGCGGGCGGTGTGCTGCTGAAAAAGCTGGCGCAGCAGGTGGAACGCCTCGTTTTTTAACTCCATGACCACTCCCAAAAAAAACCGTCGGTTCTATGATAGCCGTTCGAAGGGCGTTTGAGCATTTTTCCTGTTTTGATGAAAAATGCGGCCGTGTACGAACGAACTTGCAAGAAAAGCTTATCAAGCGTAGCTTTAATAAAAATGTTCGTATACGAACAAAATGTGAGGCGATGATGAAGCTAATAGTAGGGATGACCGGAGCGACGGGCGCTCCGCTGGGCGTTGCGCTGCTGAAAGCGCTTCGTGAGATGCCGGAAGTGGAAACGCATCTGGTGATGTCAAAGTGGGCCAAAACCACCATTGAACTGGAAACGCCGTACAGCGCCCGTGAAGTGGCGGCGCTGGCCGATTTCTCGCATAGCCCGGCGGATCAGGCCGCCATCATCTCATCAGGTTCATTTCGTACCGACGGCATGATCGTTATCCCCTGCAGTATGAAAACGCTGGCCGGTATCCGTGCCGGTTATGCCGAGGGGCTGGTTGGGAGGGCCGCGGACGTGGTGCTGAAAGAGGGGCGTAAGCTGGTGCTGGTACCGCGCGAAATGCCGTTGAGCACTATCCATCTGGAAAACATGCTGGCTCTGTCGCGCATGGGCGTGGCGATGGTGCCGCCCATGCCCGCCTATTACAACCATCCCAAAACCATTGAGGACGTCACTGACCACGTTGTCACGCGGGTGCTGGATCAGTTCGGTCTGCAATATCACAAAGCGCGCCGTTGGAACGGGTTACGGGCGGTAGAGAATATTTCACAGGAGAATGAATAATGGCTTTTGATGATTTGCGCAGCTTTTTGCAGGCGCTGGACGAGCAGGGGCAACTGCTGAAAATTAGCGAAGAAGTGAACGCGGAGCCGGATCTGGCCGCGGCGGCAAACGCCACCGGGCGCATCGGCGATGGCGCTCCCGCGCTGTGGTTTGACAATATTCGCGGTTTTACCGATGCGCGCGTGGCAATGAACACCATCGGCTCCTGGCAGAACCACGCTATCTCGCTAGGTCTGCCGCCGAATACGCCAGTGAAAAATCAGATCGACGAATTTATTCGTCGCTGGGATAAATTCCCGGTGACGCCGGAGCGGCGGGCAAACCCGGCGTGGGCGGAAAATACCGTCGACGGTGAGGCGATTAATCTGTTCGATATTCTGCCCCTGTTCCGTCTCAACGACGGCGACGGCGGCTTTTATCTCGACAAAGCCTGTGTGGTTTCTCGCGATCCTCTCGACCCGGACAATTTTGGCAAGCAAAACGTCGGCATTTACCGTATGGAGGTGAAGGGCAAACGTAAACTGGGCCTGCAGCCGGTACCGATGCACGATATCGCTCTGCATCTGCACAAAGCGGAAGAGCGCGGTGAAGACCTGCCGATTGCCATCACCCTGGGAAACGATCCGATTATTACCCTCATGGGCGCTACGCCGCTGAAATACGATCAGTCGGAATATGAGATGGCCGGCGCGCTGCGCGAAAGTCCTTATCCTATCGCGACCGCTCCGCTGACCGGCTTTGACGTGCCGTGGGGCTCAGAGGTGATCCTCGAAGGGGTGATTGAAAGCCGCAAGCGTGAAATCGAAGGCCCGTTCGGCGAATTTACCGGCCACTACTCCGGCGGCCGTAATATGACGGTGGTACGAATTGATAAAGTCTCTTACCGCAGCAAACCGATCTTCGAGTCCCTCTATCTCGGCATGCCGTGGACCGAGATCGACTATCTGATGGGCCCGGCCACCTGTGTGCCGCTGTATCAGCAGCTGAAGGCTGAGTTCCCCGAGGTACAGGCCGTCAACGCGATGTACACCCACGGCCTGCTGGCGATTATCTCCACCAAAAAACGCTATGGCGGCTTTGCCCGCGCGGTAGGCCTGCGGGCGATGACCACGCCGCATGGTTTGGGCTACGTGAAGATGGTGATCATGGTTGATGAGGACGTCGACCCGTTCAACCTGCCGCAGGTGATGTGGGCGCTGTCGTCGAAGGTCAACCCGGCCGGGGACCTGGTGCAGTTGCCTAATATGTCGGTACTGGAGCTCGATCCAGGCTCCAGCCCGGCGGGGATCACCGACAAACTGATTATCGACGCCACCACGCCGGTTGCGCCCGATCTGCGCGGCCACTACAGCCAGCCGGTACAGGATCTCCCTGAAACCAAAGCCTGGGCTGAAAAACTGACCGCCATGCTGGCCAACCGTAAATAAGGAGAAAAAGATGATTTGTCCACGCTGCGCCGATGAACATATTGAAGTGCTGGCAACGTCGCCGGTAAAAGATGTCTGGACGGTATTCCAGTGCCAGCACTGTTTCTACACCTGGCGTGATACGGAACCGCTACGCCGTACCAGCCGCGAACATTATCCGGAAGCGTTCCGCATGACCCAGAAGGATATTGATGACGCGCCGATGGTGCCGCATATTCCGCCGCTGCTGGCGGAAGATAAACGCTAAAATCAACGGGGTCCGCTTAGTCGGGCCTTTTTTATATTGAGTTAATCAATGCAAAATATTTATTAATTAATTTTCAAATTACATAAAAGGTTAATAAAGCAGATATATTTGCGAGTTATCTCCAGTTTATAATAAACTCAACGAGTTTGATAAATTACCGATAAGCTTCGCAGCCGGGAAAATATAGAATAGCGGCGGGTGCTTGAGGTTATCTGGCTTTGAGCATTTATAAAGATTCAGATAAACGAAAGCCCCAGAAGATATTTCTATCAACTGAGGCTGACGGATGAACCTGAACAATTCAGATGTTAGTCTCTTCTTTGCAGGGAGGCAAGACATGCTAACAAAATATGCCCTTGTGGCAATCGTCGTACTGTGTATTGCGGTACTGGGATTTACGCTTTTGGTGCGCAGCTCGCTGTGCGAACTCAGTATTAAAGAGCGTAGTATGGCGTTTAAAGCTGTTCTCGCTTACGAATCGAAGAAATAGCATCAGCGCGGGGGCAACCCCGCGTATTGGTTGTCAGGATGCATCCTCTCGCACCCAGTTTGCATTTATTAAAACGGCAGCACCGCAGGACGCTGCCGTTTTTCACGTTAAACGAGAACTATACCAGGCTCTTCAGGCGATAGATCCACTCCAGCGCCTGGCGCGGAGTCAGCGAATCCGGGTCAAGATTCTCCAGCGCTTCAACCGCGGGCGAGGTCTCTTCCGGAGCGGAAAGCAGCGACATCTGGGTACCGTCCACCTGCGTGGCGGCAGCGCTCGGCGCGATGCTTTCCAGCTCGCGCAGCTTCTGCCGCGCGCGCTTAATCACCTCTTTTGGCACTCCGGCCAGCGCGGCAACCGCCAGACCGTAGCTCTTACTGGCCGCACCATCCTGCACGCTGTGCATAAAGGCAATAGTATCCCCGTGCTCCAGGGCATCAAGATGGACGTTGGCCACGCCTTCCATTTTCTCCGGCAGTTGGGTCAGCTCGAAGTAGTGGGTGGCAAACAGGGTCAGGGCTTTGATCTTATTCGCCAGATTTTCCGCGCAGGCCCACGCCAGCGACAGGCCATCGTAGGTCGAGGTACCGCGTCCAATTTCATCCATCAGCACCAGACTATGCTCGGTGGCGTTATGCAGAATATTAGCGGTTTCGGTCATCTCTACCATAAAAGTTGAGCGGCCGCTGGCCAGGTCATCCGCCGCGCCGACGCGGGTGAAAATACGATCGATAGGGCCGATGTCGACTTTTTCCGCCGGAACGTAGCTGCCGATATACGCCAGCAGGGCGATCAGCGCGGTCTGGCGCATATAGGTACTTTTACCGCCCATATTCGGACCGGTGATAATCAGCATTCTCCGCTGCGGGGCGAGGTGCAGCGGGTTGGCGATAAACGGCTCTTTCAGCACCTGCTCAACCACCGGATGGCGGCCTTCGCTAATCCGAATGCCCGGCTTATCGCTAAAGGTCGGGCAGCAGTAGTTGAGGGTCTCCGCGCGCTCGGCGAGGTTCACCAGCACATCGAGCTCCGCCAGCGCGCTGGCGCTCTGCTGCAGGTCGCCAAGATGCGGCAGCAGCATATCGAAAAGCTCATCGTACAGCTGCTTTTCCAGCGCCAGCGCCTTCCCTTTGGAGGTCAGCACTTTGTCTTCATACTCCTTCAGCTCAGGAATAATATAGCGCTCGGCATTCTTGAGGGTCTGGCGACGGACGTAGTGGATCGGCGCGTGCTGGCTCTGGCCGCGGCTAATCTGGATGTAGTAGCCGTGGACGGCGTTGTAGCCCACCTTCAGCGTGTCCAGCCCCAGACGCTCGCGCTCGCGAACTTCCAGTCTGTCGAGATAATCGGTCGCGCCATCGGCCAGGCCGCGCCACTCATCGAGTTCCGCATTATAGCCGGGGGCGATAACGCCGCCGTCGCGAACCAGCACCGGCGGCGCATCGATAATCGCCCGTTCCAGAAGTTCGCGCAGCTCGCTAAATTCCCCCATCTTTTCCCGGAGCCGCTGCACCGGCGCGCAGTCGACGTCGGCCAGCATGGCGCGCAGCGCCGGCAGCTGCTGGAAAGCGTAACGCATACGCGCTAAATCGCGAGGGCGGGCGGTGCGCAGCGCCAGGCGGGCCAGAATACGTTCGAGGTCGCCGACCTGACGCAGTACCGGCTGCAGTTCGGTGTAATGTTCCTGCAGCGCGCCGATGGTCTGCTGGCGCTCTACCAGCACGGTGGTGTCGCGCGCCGGCATATGCAGCCAGCGCTTCAGCATACGGCTGCCCATGGGGGTCACGGTGCAGTCGAGTACCGAGGCGAGGGTATTTTCAAAGCCGCCGGCCAGGTTCTGGGTTATCTCCAGATTGCGGCGCGTGGCCGCATCCATAATGATGCTGTCCTGCTGGCGCTCCATCGTGATGGAGCGGATATGCGGCAATGACGTGCGCTGGGTGTCTTTGACGTACTGCAGCAGGCAGCCGGCGGCGCACAGGCCGCGCGGGGCGTTTTCAACGCCGAAACCAACCAGATCGCGCGTGCCGAACTGGAGATTGAGCTGCTGGCGCGCGGTGTCGATTTCAAATTCCCACAGCGGACGACGGCGCAGGCCGCGGCGACCCTCAATAAGCGACGACTCGGCAAAATCCTCCGCGTACAGCAGCTCGGCGGGGTTGGTGCGCTGGAGCTCGGCAGCCATCGTTTCGCGGTCAGCGGGCTCGCTCAGGCGAAAACGCCCGGAGCTGATATCGAGGGTGGCGTAGCCAAAACCTTTGCTGTCCTGCCAGATGGCGGCCAGCAGATTGTCCTGGCGTTCCTGCAGCAAGGCTTCATCGCTGATGGTTCCCGGGGTCACGATGCGGACGACTTTGCGCTCCACCGGCCCTTTGGTGGTTGCCGGATCGCCAATCTGTTCGCAAATGGCCACCGACTCGCCCTGATTCACCAGTTTGGCCAGATAGTTTTCCACCGCGTGGTGCGGGATCCCGGCCATCGGAATCGGTTCGCCCGCGGAAGCGCCGCGCTTCGTCAGCGAGATATCCAGCAGCTGCGACGCGCGTTTCGCATCGTCATAGAACAGTTCGTAAAAATCACCCATCCGGTAAAACAGCAGGATCTCCGGGTGCTGGGCTTTCAGCTTGAGATACTGCTGCATCATGGGGGTGTGGGCGTCGAAATTCTCTAATGTACTCATCTGTTATTGATGTCCATTTTCTTACGTTTTAACGCGTTAGCGGAGTTTATTGTTTTCATGACGTCGCGCTATTGTTCATCGGTTCCCGTGACATTGTGCTTTTCTTTTCATTGACACATAGGCCGCATGATAACGGAGTCTTCAGGTCAGGAAAACAAGAAGGCGCGATGGGCCCATGAATCGACTTCCCCGCCTCTTAGCCGCTGCGTAATGTCCATTGCGTGGGCTGCTTTTTACTATCCCTATATCAGGAAAAGCCATTTGTTAATAAATTGTGATCTATGTTACAATTGCTTTACTGCGAATGTCGGTCCTCTATCATTTATTAATTACCTGACGCAATTTGTTTTTAGGATATATCTCAGGGCTCTGCGAGTTAATTTCCTATGGTGGCATTGTTCGCGAGGTTAAATCTTTTTTTAATTCCCCTGTAAATGTATCTCTTTTTACCTAAAAAATGATTTGTTAGTATTTTTGTCGACCAGGGGATCTGGCTTTAATTAAATTATTAATATTAATTAATAGTCTAATTATTGAAACGGATTTTTCGGTGATGCGGAGGGCTGGAAATTGTTGGGTGAATAGACTTCGGCAATTTTATAGCTCCTTACTCTTTTAGGATAAAAATTTATAACGCAGGAATTTTCTATGAAACTGAATAAAGTTGCTATGGCTGTGGCATTAACTGCTGCTCTCGGCTCAATGTCTGCACTGGCTGATACCACGAATGGTCAGATTGAGCTTCAGGGTGAGCTGGTGAATACCGCGTGTGGTTTAGCTCCGTCGTCCAGCCCGGTAACCGTTGATTTTGGTCAGGTTCCAGTTTCCCTGCTGCAAGGCGGTGGTCAGGCAACTGAAACCAAAAACATCGAGCTGCAGTATTGCGATACCACTATCGCCAGCAGCGCCGTTGTTTCCTATACCCCGACTTCGGTTAACCCGAACGATCCTACTCTGGCTGCATTTACTTCTGGTACTGCATCCGGTGCAGGTATCGGCCTGAAAGACAGCGCTAGCCAGACTGTAACCTGGGGCGCGCAGACCACTCCGGTCACCCTGGTTGATGGTACTAACACCATTCCTTTCGTGGCATTCCTGAAAGCGGAAGCGGCAGCGAGCGGTTCTACCACCACCGTAACTGCAGGCGCATTCCAGTCAACGATCAATTTCACTATCGATTATCAATAATCGATTTTGAATTATCGCTCGCGGGGAGATTTCTCCCCGCGATATTGGAGTAGGTGCCAGATAATATGGAATTCTGAGTATGGTTAAGGATACAGAGAAAAAGAGACTGATGGCGTTATTGGTATCGGGATTACTCTTTTCCGGACATGCTTCGAGTACTAGTTTTACGCCTGGACAGCTGGCTCTTTCGGGGGAGCTGGTGGCTGCCGCATGCGATATTGATCCTAATTCACGGGAGCTATGGGTAGATTTCGGTAACATTTCCGCTCGCGATATTAATAGCGATCAAGAAAGTAAGCTTATCCGGCCTTTTTTAGTGCGCTTAATTGGCTGCGCCTCTTTCGGCAGCGTAAATCAATCAACGCCAGGCGCTTATGCCACGATTACTTTTACCGGAAATGCTTCATCACAGGACCCGACAGTATTAATTCCGGATGGTGAAGGAAAGGGTTTTGGTATCCAGATTCGCGATCGCCATGGGGAAATTTTAACGTTTGGAGAACCCTCATCGGGATATCTCCTGAGTGATGAGAATAATACGCTGAAATTTACCGCTACGCTGGTGCCGGTTCAGCAGCATATTAAGGCCGGGGATTTTTACGCCGTCACTCGTTTTTTTATGGATTACAACTAGAAACAAGCCAGCGATTGCTGTTGGAGCTTGTTTGTCGCGCACGATATTTTACTGAATGATTCGGGATGAATAGTCATGTCAGCAGAACAAAAAATAAAAACAATCCTCTCTCAGATGCTTTTTTTCTGCTGTACCTCTATGGCATACGCCTCAACCGACGTCGAATTTAATACTGACGTACTGGATGCGGCCGATCGCGACAATATCGATTTAACCCGTTTCGCCACCGACAACTATGTCCCGCCGGGCGAGTACTTATTAGATATTAAAATAAATGGCCAGGCGGTCGGGCAGCAAAAGGTTCGCTATCTGGCTTCTAAAGACCAGAAGCATACCCAGGCCTGCATTAACGGCGAAATTCTTGCCAGATTGGCGTTGAAAGAGGAAGCGCAGCAAAAGGTTGCACAGCCGTTTGCCGATTGCTATGACCTGCTGAGCCTTCCTGGCGCCACCCTCAGTAACTACGCCGGGGTGCTGGACATCACCGTCCCGCAGGCGTGGATGAAATACAACGATCCGAACTGGACGCCGCCGGAGCGCTGGGACCAGGGGATCGGCGGATTTTTGCTCGATTATAGCCTGACCGGGCAATATACCCGCCAGCTTGATATGCATGAAGATTACAGCACCCTGAGCGGATACGGTCAGACCGGGGTTAACCTCGGCGGCTGGCGCCTGCGCGGCGAATATCAGACCAGCTATTACAGCGCGACGCATCAATTTGATTTCGATATGAATCAGATCTACGCCTACCGTCCGCTGCCGATGATGGCGGCAAAGCTGACGGCGGGAGAGATCTATCTTGATTCTCAGGTCTTCGACACCGTGCGCTTTACCGGGCTTAATCTCGCCAGCGATGAGCGTCAGCTACCGCCAAACCTGCAGGGGTACGCGCCGGAAATTCGCGGCCTGGCCAAGACCAACGCCAAAGTGACGGTGAAGCAGAGCGGGCGCATCATTTATGAAACGACGGTGCCAGCCGGGCCGTTTAATATTCAGGATTTACGCAGCTCGGTGCGCGGTACGCTGGATGTGCAGGTGGAAGAGCAGGATGGCTCAATTTCGACTTTCCAGGTTAACACCGCCAACATTCCTTATCTTACGCGTCCCGGCTACGTGCGCTACAACGTGGCCATCGGCGCGCCGTCCCGCTATAGCCATAAAATTCAGGGCCCCGGTTTTGCTTCCGGCGATTTCTCCTGGGGGATCACCAACGCCTGGTCGCTGTACGGCGGGTTACAAAGCGCAGGGGCTGAATATACCGCAGTCTCCGCCGGTATTGGCCGCGATCTCAGCGTACTTGGCGCCCTCTCGCTGGACGCCACGGAGTCCTACAGCCAGCAGTCAAACCAGAAACGGCTTAAAGGAACCTCGTTTAAGCTGAGCTATGCGAAAACGTTCGACGAATATAATAGTTCCATTACCTTCGCCGGATATCGCTTCTCGCAGGAGGACTTCCGCTCTTTCTCGCAATATCTCAACGAGCGCTATGAGGGTTACGACAGTCTTGGGCGTGAAAAAGAAGTCTATACCATCACCGGGAATAAAACGTTCTGGGCCGATGAGCCAGGCAAAGCAACCACCGTTTTTCTGACCTATACCCATCAGAATTACTGGAATCGAAGCAGCCAGGATCGCTACGGCATCTCGTTAGGGCGCTCGTTTAACGTCGGTAATATTCGCGGGATCACCACCAATATTTCGGCCTACCGTTCGGATTACGAAGGGCGGAAAGACGACTCTATTGCTTTCTCGCTTTCCATTCCGGTTGGCGATAGCAAATGGAGCGGTCTCGACGTGCAGACCAATAACGGCAAAACCAGCCCGATGCTCTCCTATACCGACAGCAGCGACTACAACAACCTGTGGCGTCTGCGTGCCGGAGCGAGCCAGAGCGGCTATGCCAACGTCGACGGCTACTATCAGCGTCGCTCGCAGTACGCTGAAATCAACAGCAACGCCAGCTATCAGCAGGATCACTATCTCTCTCTGAGCAGCACCCTGCGCGGCGGCTTTACCGCGACCCGGCACGGGGCGGCGATCCACAACAGCGGCGCGACGCTCAACACGGCGCGCGTAATGGTGAACACCAACGGCATAGGCGACGTGCCGCTCAATGACGGTAAATCAAGAACCAATAATTTCGGCATCGCCGTTATTCCGGACATCGTGAGCTACAACAGCTTTGATACCCGGGTTGACGTTGATGCGATGTCGGAATCCATCGAACCGGCAAAAGCCATCAGCACCGCCACGCTGACCGAAGGCGCTATTGGCTATCAGACCTTCGGCATGGCGCAGGGCGAAAAAATGATGGGCATTATCCGCCTGGCTGACGGTACCTATCCGCCGTTCGGCGCCGAGGTTATCAACGGCGATGGCGTAAGCGTATCGATGATTATGGAAGGTGGGCAGGGATGGCTGGCAGGGGTTAATCCTCAGGAACTGCTAAGCGTAGTGTGGAGCGGGAAAAAGCAGTGTCAGATTGCCATCCCGCCGACCATAGAGCGTCGTTCGACAGCCGCGCTATTGCCGTGTAAATGACAGTGACAGTAATAAAAGGCCAAAAATGAGCATAACAAGCAACAAACTCTGCTGGATAGGCGTTCTGATGCTGGCGGCGGTAAGCGGTACCGCGCAGGCGGGGGTTTCGCTGGATCGCACGCGTCTTATCATCACCGGTAAAGATAGCTCGGCGAGCGCCAATTTAACCAACACCAGCCCGGATATTCCGTTCCTGGCGCAATCGTGGGTGGAGGATAGCAAGGGTAACAAGATCACCTCTCCGCTGGTGGTGCTGCCGCCTCTGCAGCGGATTAACGGCGGGCAAAAAGGGGTAGCGCGGGTCACCAAAACTGACGGTATTAATCAATTACCGCAGGATCGGGAAAGCCTGTTTTATTTAAGCGTGCGCGAAATTCCGCCCAAGCCGGATAAAGCTAACGTCCTGCAGTTAGCCATGCAGTCGCGGATTAAATTATTTTTCCGCCCGACCGCCATTATTCCCAAAAGCAAAAGCGAGATTTGGCAGGACCAGGTCGTCTTTCAAAAGAGCGGCAATAAGATGACTGCGCAAAACCCGACGCCTTACTACATCACCATTATTAGCCTGTCCCGCGTTAAGGGTGAAAAAATCACTAAGTTCCCGGGAATTATGATTGCGCCGAAGTCCAGTCTGGAGTTCAGCGTGACCGATGGCGGCGTTAGAGATTTTGCGATGATGTACGTGAACGATTATGGCGGACATCCAGAGCTGAAGTACCGCTGTGAAGGAAACACCTGTAAAGCGCTGCCGCCATCGCAGCAAGGGTAATTAAAGAGGAACCTGATGATGAAAACGCGCCTATCGCTTTTAGCACTGTTTGTATTCGGTATCAGTATGCCAGCGCTGGCCGACGCTGATATTCCGCTACAGCCGCAGCACTACAACCAGGATCATCAGGGGGAAGATGGCGGTAACGTGATATTCAATGGCTCCGTTTATGCCTCGCCGTGCGTGCTGGCGCCGCAGAGCCGCCTGCAGATTATTGAGATGGGCGAAATCAGCGCCCGTCGTTTCCATCAGGCCGGCGATCGGAGCCAGCCGGTGCTGGTTCGCGTCGAGCTGAGGGATTGCCTGAAAGGCGCATCGCAGGCGCGCGACAGCATCGCCTCACGGACGACGGGTAGCAGCAAGCATCTCTACACCACCGGCGAGCAGGCGGTTCAGCTCACCTTTATCGGCGAGTCGGATGAGCATAATCGCCAACTGCTGCGCCTGACCGGCAGCATCTCAGGAGCCGGTATTCGCCTGCTGGATGTCAAAGAGCGGGCGCTGGATATTAATCAAACGCAGCCGCCGTTTATCGTGAAAACCGGCGACAGCAGCCTGACGTTTATTGCCGTGCTGGAATCGACCGGGCGAAACGTGACCGCAGGAAACTTTAGCGGACTGCTGCGTTTAAAAATGGAGTATCTCTGATGGCGACGAGGGTTATCGGGCGGAAATCTTGCATCACGCTATTACTCTGCGGCGGCTTATTCTCTCTCGACGCCAGCGCGGCGGTGGAAGGGGAAATTACGCCGGTTGGCGGACCTAAAATGTACAATATCGACGTCGCCAACCAGGATATTACCAATAACAGCATTGGGGCGACGATTCCTTATGTCTTTTCATTGGGCGGACAATATTCTGGTATCGCCAGCTGCACTATTCCAATGGAAGACCAGGCGATTTATTACTCTGCGACCGCCTCGCTGCTGCAGCAGGGCAGCTCGCCGGGGTATTTAAAACTCAATGATTATATGGATGTGAAAATTGAGATTTATATCCGCGGCCAGCGCATGGAATATCTTCCGGTCCCTTTTAATAATGAGTCAAACCAGGCTTATCAAAATAAATGCGTACCGCCAACTACCCAGTTTAACAACTTCGAGTCCGGCGCTCAGGGGCGGGTAACGTTTATGATCACCAAGCCGATTGTCAACGGCGTTAACCTGCTGGGTACTGAAATCGCCAAGCTTTATGGGCGCCTTGGGAATTACAGCGCAGGGATGGGCAGCACTCCCATGTCAATTGTCTCGATTAATTCCGGAGTCATTACCGTTCCGGATAAATGTATTGTCAACTCAGGATCGCCGATCGTCGTTGATTTTAATACCATCCCCAGCGCGGGCTCGCTGCTTAACGGCAGCAATTACAGCCAGTCCGTGCCGATTCAGGTGAAGTGCGAAGGGGGGAGTTTCGCCACCGGCAATTTAAATATTCGCCTCGGAATTCAGCAGGCCAATACCGCCAGTTTTAACAGCGATTATTTAGGCACCACCGGCGCCGTCGACCGCTCCAATCTTGGCATTATCCTGAAAGATTCCGGCGGCAGTTTAGTCGCCGCGAATAAGTTTTATGACGTGCCGGGTTTTAATAACAATCAGGGAACCTGGAATTTGACCGCCGCGCCGATTGCCAATGCCGGAACCAACGTTCTCGAAGGGGATTTCCAGGCATCGGCCACCGTGGTCGCTGAGTTTCAGTAAGGGGACAGCATGCGTCAACTCATCGCATCAATGATACTCATATGTTCGCTACCCGCGGCCGCTCCTGCGCATGCCATCGGGGAACTGATCGGCGGCGATTTAAACTTCAAAGGAACCGTCGTTGCCCATGGTTGCAGTATTGTGCCTTCATCAAAAAACATCACCGTGGATTTTGGCCAGATTTCAACCCGCACGCTTTATGCGGAGGGAAAATCGCAGCCCAAAGCGTTTGTTATTGAACTCCAGGATTGCAGCACCGATGTTTTTAATTCCGTCACCGTGACCTTTAGCGGGACGGAAAATGCCAATATGAGCGACCGCCTGGCGATTACGCCGATCGCGCCGCAAACCGCCAGCGGTATAGGCATTGGTTTTGAAGAAAGTAACGGCACTGCGATTTTACTCAATACGCCGACGACCGCCGTCGCGATTTCCGATGCCAACATGCAGCTAAATTTTAAAGCGTTTGTTGAAGGGGAACCGGACGCCTTGAGTAACAAAACCCTGGAAACCGGCGCCTTCCAGGCAACAGCGAATTACACCCTTAATTACCAGTAGAATAGATCAAGGATGATGATAAATGAGCCGTCGTTTCTTTCTCTACGATAAAAACATCTTTTTCGCCGAAGGCGTGCGTTCTGTGGTTGACGATCTTGCCATGCATGAAGGCGACTGCGCGTTCACAAGGCTCGACCATTTCTCTGAGTTGATTAACACCCTGCGTCTGCCTAAGCAGAAAGATGAACTGCGCTGGGTCCTCTGCGATGTCGACAGCTTGCCGGACGAGCGTTTTAACGCGCTTTACACCATTAAAGAGCACTACTGCCGGGAGAATCAGCAACTGGTTATTTTATTAAGCGAGAACAATATTTCTCTGTTCTTTGCGCTGCATTCGCTACTTCCGGAGGCAAGTTGGTTATTAAAAAATGAATCGCTGGATAACTTTTTTAAATTTATTGAAAATGCGGACGCTATGGTGGCAAAGCAGATCTTTTTTAGCCGCTCGTTAATTAACTATACTCGACAGAAATGGTTAGCCAGAGATTTTAATAACAGTATCTCCAGTGATGACTGGTGGTTAATGGAAGAAATATTCAAAGGGAAATCATTGTCACAAATTTCCTCTGAACAAAAAATTGATGTTCGTCGCCTGAGCCGCTGTAAACGGGGGCTAATGAAAAAGTTAAACGTTAAAAACAACGTAGAGCTGTTTAATATTTTCAAGTGCATCGTCGCCACCCCCTGCGTATAGCAGCGTATAAATTCTGACATCGAAAGAATTACTGGCAGGTATCTAAGCCAGTAGGTAAGTGTAAGAAAAATACATTTTAATATAAATAGTTAAGGATCTAACAAATGCAAAAATTAAGTATGATTGAAGCATCAGCGATTATTGGTGGATGCTGCAAGGAAACTTGCACCAGCTCGTATGAGACCGTGGTGGTGGGCGGTGTTTCAACCTGTAAACAAGTAACCACCTGTACCGATAAGCACGGCAACTCAACCGTGACCATGAAAGATGCGTCCGACGGTATGTGCGTAGTGCCGAATCGCATCCGTCAGTAATTTCTGCTGCGGTATATGGAGGGGAAACCCTCCATATATTTCTCCGTCGTTTTCGCGAGCCTGGTATCAAATGAAGATAAAACCTATTACCGCTGTTGGCTATACGTTTCTGGTGGCATTAATTTCGTCGCTGATTACCGTGCTGTGCTATCACATTTTTGTATTTAATACGTTTGCATCGGACAGCAGCGAGCCTTCGGCCCTGCGGGAAATTGACAGCGCAATCGTTGCCAGTAGCCCAATAAAACATGACAGCAGCATTATTGAAGTGATGTCCTATGGCTGTCACTACTGCGCGTCGAACGAGGAAGATATCGAAAAATTCGCTGCCTCATTACCGGCGAAGAGTACCTTTGAAGTTATCCATATCACCGCCGAAAGAAACGGTCTGGCAATTTATGCGCCGGTTTTTGCCACCCTCGAAGTCATGGGTATTGAGCGCCAGATGCGCGACCAGGCTTTCAACGCGGTAATGACCCGTGGAGTAAATTTAGCTGATGATGAAGCGCTTAACGGCTGGCTGAAAAAGAACAATATTGATGTCGCGAAATACCATCAGTTACGCCAAAGCAAAGCCGTGGCCGAGCGTCTGGAATATATGGCCAAAATCACCGAACTCTATGATATTAACGCGACGCCGCTGTTTATTGTGAATAAAAAATACGTCGTGGCGAAGGATCGTCAATTTCCTGAGTTTGCCGATTATATGCGCCAGCTGTTAACTCAGGACAAGGAGTAAGCGTGACGCGCTTTCTGATCGTCTGGAGCGTCTTCAGCGTAAGAAAATGGTCCGCGCAGCTGAGCTGGCGCTATCGGCCCTTTACCGGCCACGGCCAAAAGGTGGTGCGTTGGGTCATGCGTTTCATCCCTATGCCGCTGCTGTTGCTGACGGCTCGCGCGCTATGCAGGCTGCGTCTATTGGGGGGGCAATACCGCGGGCGCACCGCCGTGGCGACGCAAAACTACCGCTGCCTGACGGGGGCTGATGGTCGAATCGATGCCGCATGGATAGCCATGCGCCGCCAGCTGCTGGAGATGGGGGCAACCTGGGGACAACACCCGGCCACCCTGGCCCAGATGCAGGCATGCACGCGAGCGCTTGATGCCGTTGTCGCCCCGCTGGCGGCGCAAAAGATCCCGGTCGTTCTGGCGCCGCTGCACTGCGTTTCCGATATTTTAGCGGCGATGGTCGGGGCCGGCGTGACGCCGGGGAAGGCCAGCGTGGTGGTCTCTTCCAGCGCGGAGAGCTATACCGTCGCCAGCCGTAAAATGGGCGGCGTCGCGCTCTCTTATTGCTCCATCCACCAGGATAATACGTCGCTTGCCAGCGAGCTTATGGCGTTAATGAGCAACGTATCGGAAGGGCGGGAAAATATGATTATTTTCCCCGATATTCCTGCCGATTATACCGTGCAGACCCCTGAAGCGCAGTCCGGAAAAATAAGCTGCCGGATCTTTGGCCGCCCGGCGAAATTGCATAGTGGGGTACAGCGCTTTTCTCGCATCGTATCGGCGAAGGTGGTTTTTTATCACCTCTATTATCAGCAGGGGATAAAAATAAAAATCTATTCCCCACTGGCGCCAAAAGAGGTCGCGGCGAATCTACCGTCGATGCTTGAAAACACCCTGCGTGATTATCCGCAGGATTGGCTTTTATGGCACAGCCATTCGCTCTATTTTATTAATCACTGACCCATCATCATGAAAAAGATTATCCCTGATATGGTTTTCCAGGAAGAGACCAATGAATGCGGTCTCTCCTGTATTGCGATGCTGGCGCAAACCCAGAATATTCAGTGCTCTCTCCCGGCTTTGCGGGAGATTTTCCCGGCCTCCGACCATGGGACATCGTTAAGCGATTTATCCGTTATCCTGCAACAGCTCGGCATCGCCACCGCGCCGGTGTTGTTCGATCACGATGAAATCCATGCGCTGCCGTTCCCCTCCATTTTGCACTACGGCGCCAGCCACTATGTCCTGCTGGCCTGGCGAAAAGGGGATTACGTCTGCGTCATGAATCCGGCGATTGGCCAGCAGTGGCTGCCTTTCTCGGCGTTGAAAAAAGAGATAAGCGGCTACGCGCTGATCCTTGAAGAGTCTCCCGGCGTTATTGATCAGCAGGCGCCTGTTATTGCCGGCGCGCAGCAGGAGATGCCGCGGGCGATGAGCCTGAAGGAGACCGCGGCGGTGCCGGGCATTTATAAACTGATGCTCTTGACCTTCCTGGTGTCGCTCACGCTGTTTTTAATGCCGACGATGGTCAGCCGGGCGATCAATCAGGCCTTCTCTGACGTTCAGAATACGTCGTTTCCTTATTTATGGTTCATCCTCGCTTTTGTCATCTCCACGCTGTTAGCGCTGGGCGTCAGGGTCATTAGCGAGCGTTTTATCCGCCGCTTTGTCCTGCTGAAGAGCGATATCGGTTTTTCCCGCTTACTCAATAATCCGCTGCATTTTTTTGAAAAACGCGCGCCGGGGGATGTGTTCAGCCGCTTTATCGCCTGGCAGGGCGGGATGCTGCAAAAAATCGAGCTGGATAATGGCCTCCGCTCGGACTGGATCATCTGCGTTATCGCTATCGGCATCATGTTCTGGATCTCTCCGGTGCTGGCGCTGATTTCCGCCGTGGGCATTGTGGCGATGGGGCTGATTAGCGTCTGGGCTATCTTTCGCGACCGCTGGTATACCCAGCAGCTGCAGCTGAAAAGCGCGACGCTGAATGACTTTTTTATGGAAACGCTACAGGGCGTGTTAACCATCAAAACCGCCGGGCTGGAAACGCAGCGTAAAGCGCAGTTTGCCCGCCTGTCCCATGACCTTTTCACCTGCCTCCAGCGGCAGAAAGTCTACCAACAGGTCAAAGAGGGACTGTATCAGCTGACCGGCAGCCTTGAGATGGTGGTCTTTATGCTGGTGGTGCTGCCGCTGGTGCACGCCAGGCTTATCTCTCTGGGCGACTTTTTCGCCTATAGCTTTTTACGGCAGATTTTTACCTCCTACGTCACGCGCATCTTCTATGCCGTGATTCGCAAATCACAGCTGCACGTGATCGATACCCGCGCGCAGGGCCTGTTTACCCGCCATGAGCTGGCCGCGCCCCTGTTTGCTTCGCTCAGCGGTGGGACGGTTCCGCGGCTGGCGTTTGAGCAGGTGAGCTTTCATTACAGTCCGCAGCGTCCGGTGCTTAATGCCGTCGATCTCGCGCTGGAGCCCGGCGATCGGGTGGCGATCGTCGGCGATTCCGGCGCCGGTAAAAGCACCTTGCTGCGGCTAATGGCCGGTCTTTTTTCCGCACAGCATGGACGAATTCTGCTGAACGGCGATGAGGCGAGCGCGCAGCAGCTGGCGTCTCTGGTGTGGCTGCAGAGCCAGGAAGACATCCTGTTTAACGCCTCGGTGCTGCAAAACATCACCCTGTTTGACCCGTGGTACAGCGACGGCGATCGCGGGCGGGTGGAAGCCCTGGTCAACAAAATGGCGCTGGGACCGGTGGTTCAGGCGCTGCCGGGAGGGATGGAAGCGCTGATCCGCGAAAGCCATTCGGCGCTCTCGTTAGGCCAGCGCCAGCGGCTGATGCTGGCGCGGGCGCTCTACAGCACTCGACCGATATTGCTGTTCGACGAGCCGACCGCCAATCTTGATGATGAAACCGCGGAAACGGCGATCGCCGCGCTGTGTCAGCACTGCCGCGAGCATGGCAAGACGCTGATCGTGGTGACGCACAGCGAATCGATCCTGCATCATTTCACGCGGGTTTATCGTCTGAATGAAGGCGAGCTGCACGATATCGCACAGGGAGAGGTGGGCCAATGAAGACAGGACTATTACGCCGCCGTAAGACGTGGCTGTTGGCGTTGGTCGCGATCCTCGCCGTTATCGCCGCTGTTTTTTACCCGCGCGCGTTTCCGGCCCAGGCCGAGGCGCTCGATACCGTGGCGCTCGATCGCGGGGATATCGAAAAGGTGGTGCTGGCGAGCGGGATTATCAAACCCGCCGTCCAGGTGAACGTCGGCGCCCAGGTGAGCGGTCAGCTGCGCAAGCTGTACGTGCGACAGGGCGAACGAGTGCGCAAAGGGCAGCTGCTCGCCGAAATCGACCCGACGCTGCAGCTTTCCGACTTACGCAACGCCACCGCGCAGCTGGCCAGCGCCAGAGCGCAAAAGCTGGCGTCCGAGGCCACGCTGGTGCAGTACCGCAAAGCGCTGGCGCGCGAGCGGGCGATGAACCGCGATGGCTCCGGGGTGAGCAGCGATCTTGAGCAGGCGCAGGCGCAATATGCTGCGCAGGTTCAGCAGATCGCGGTCAATGAGGCGCAGATAGTGCAGGCGGAAATGAGCGTGCAGACCGCCAACGCCAATCTCGGCTATACCCGCATTCTCGCGCCCATGGATGGCGAAGTGCTGGGCATCGTCACCCGTGAAGGGCAAACCATCGTCTCCTCGCAAATTGCGCCGACCATTCTGGTGCTCGCCGATCTCGATAAAATGCAGGTCCAGACCCGCATTTCCGAAGCCGATATCCAGAAAATCCATCCGGGACAGCCGCTGTGGTTTTACGTTATTGCCGATCCGCAGACGCGTTACGAAGGGGAGCTGGGCTATGTCCAGCCCGCGCCGCAGGAGGCGCTGGAAGATCAAAACGCCGGCGCTTCCGCCGGCAATCAGCAGAGCAGCGCCATTTACTATAACGGCACCTTTGAGGTGGATAATCGCCAGCGATTGTTGAAAACCTCGATGACCGCCCAGGTGTTTATCCGTATCGCGCAGGCGAAAGATGCGCTGCGCGTGCCGGTTGCCGCGCTGGGGCGTTCGCTCGGCGATGAGCGCTACCTGGTGATGGTGCAAAAGGAGAACGGCAGCGAGGAGCGAACCGTCCGTATCGGGATTAACGACCGCCAGTATGCGCAGGTTCTTGAAGGGTTGCAGCCCGGCGAACGGGTGGTGATCCCCCAGGACGCGGGGTCTGTGTGATGGTTAAGCCGTTAATTATGCTGAACAACGTCACGCGTCATTTTGTTGCCGGGACGCAAATTATTCCGGTGCTGAAATCCGTCTCCCTGACCATTATGCCCGGCGAAATGGTGGCGATTATGGGCGCTTCCGGCTCGGGTAAATCGACGCTGATGAACATTATCGGCTGTCTGGATAAGCCCAGCGGCGGTGAGGTGTATATCAACGACATCGCCATCCACCAGGCTGATAGCGCGGCGCTGGCGGAGCTACGCAGCCGCTGGCTGGGGTTTATTTTTCAGCGCTACCACCTGATGCCTTATTTGACGGCGGAAGAGAATATTGCCATCCCCGCGCTCTATACCGCGATGCCCGCCGCGGAACGCCAGGCGCGCATTGCGCTGCTGGCAGAAAAGCTGGGCATTGATGGGCGCTTACAGCATAAACCCGCGCAGCTTTCCGGCGGCCAGCAGCAGCGGGTCAGCGTCTGTCGGGCGCTGATCAACGGCGCGCAAATTATTCTCGCCGATGAACCCACCGGGGCGCTGGATAGCGTCAGCGGCCGGGCGCTGATGGACGTTCTGCACCAGTTGAACGCCGACGGGCACACGGTGATTATCGTGACCCACGATCGCGAGGTGGCGCAGCAGGCGCAGCGGATCGTCGAGATTAGCGATGGGCAGGTGGTCGCTGACCACGCCTATAGCGCGCGGGATAACCGTGACGTCCAGCGGCTGCCCGCGGTACAGGATAACGGCCGGGCTTCGCTATCGCGCAGTATCGGCGAGTCGGTGCGCATGGCCTGGCGCTCACTGCTGGGGCATCGGATGCGCGCCTTTCTGTCGATGCTGGGGATTATCATCGGCATTTCGTCCGTGGTTTCCTCAATGGCGGTGGGAGAAGGCGCCAGGCAGAGCATCATGAACGAGATCGGCAAGCTGGGTAATACCACGCTTGAAATCCGCCCCGGCACCGGCTGGGGCAGCAAGCGCACGGATATGGAGCGGGCGCTGTCGCTGGACGATATCGCCAGCCTCGGCAAGCAGCCCTGGGTGCTGGGGGTATCGCCGATCGTCTCCAGCATGACCACCGCGGTGCGCCGGGGTTTTGATTCCTCGATTATTCTCTCCGGGGTTTCCGCCGACTATTTCTCACTGCAGGGGATCCGTTTTCTGCACGGCAACGGCTTTACCCGCCGCGATGTCGACGATCGGGAGCCGGTACTGGTGCTGGATGAAACCAGTAAAGAGACGCTGTTTCCCGGCAATGAAGATCCGCTGGGCAAAATTGTGCAAATCGCCGGCGCGCCGTGGCGGGTGATCGGTATCGCCAGCAAGCCTGGGCCGAAGGTGGTCAGCGGATTTATGTCGGCCTGGATCCCCTATACCTCGCTACTGCAGCGGATTTCCGGCGACAAGCCGCTGGAGGCGCTGACGCTGCGCTTTCAGGAAACCCTGTCGCCGCAGGATGCGGCGCGCCGTGCGGAAAGGCACCTTATCCGCGAGCACGGCAAAAAAGATTTCTTTGTCCAGACCGACGAACAGCTCGCCAAAGCGCTGCAAAAAACCTCCGACTCCATGTCGCTGCTGATCACCGCGATTGCCGCTATTTCATTGCTGGTCGGCGGCGTCGGGGTGATGAACATCATGCTGGTTTCGGTAACCGAACGTACCCATGAGATTGGCATCCGGCTTTCGGTCGGCGCGCGCCCCTCGGACATCATGCATCAGTTCTTAATTGAGGCGGTGATGATCTGCGCCCTCGGCGGGCTAACGGGCGTTTTAGGATCCTGGGCCGCCGGCAATCTGTTCGCCCTGCTGACGCAGGAGTTTTCCATGGTCTTCACCTGGCTGCCGGTAGCGATGGCCTGCGGCTTTTCCGCCCTGATTGGCCTGACGTTTGGCTATTTTCCAGCGCGCCGGGCGGCGCGGCTGAACCCTACGGAGGCGCTGGCCCGCGAATGAGACCGCTGACATTATTACCGTTCATTGTATTGCTAACGGGCTGCGGCAATTTGACCCGTAGCGACTATCAGCGCCCGCTGCTGTCGGTGCCGGAAAGCTGGCAGCGGACGGAGGGGCAAAGCAACGCGCTCCCGCCGGAGAAAGCGCCACGCTGGTGGGATCGTTTCGGAGACCAACGCCTATCGCGGGTGGTGGATCAGGTGCTGGAAAGCAACAATGATCTGGCCGCTGCCGCCTTAACCCTTAAACAGGCGCGCCTTTCCGCCGGGCTAACCCAGACCAATATCAGCCCCGACGCGACCCTGAGCGGCACCGGCAGTAACTCAAAGCCGCTGAACAGCGGCGGGTCGCAGGAGAGCTATAGCGCCTCACTGTCCCTGAGCTATGAGCTGGATCTGTGGGGCAAGCTGGCGCGGATCCGCGAACAGAGCGAATGGGAGGCGATAGCCAGCGAGCAGGACTACCGGGCGACGATCCTCTCGACGATTGACACCACCGCGCAGCTGTACTGGAACATCGCGCTGCTGAATCAGCAAATGACCTGGCAGGATGCGAGTCTGGATATCGCCAGGCAGACGCTGGCGCAGATTGAGTCCTGGCAGCGAGCGGGGAAAGTGGGCCTGCTCGATGTGCTGCAGGCGCGGCAGACGATCATCAGTCGCCAGAATCAGCTGCTGAGCCTGAAGCAGCAGCGGGCGATTTCCCGCAACGCGCTGGCGCTGCTGCTCAACAGACCGCCTGCTCAGCACACCGATGAGTCCTCCTCGCTGGATGTGCGTCAGCATATCGCCATTGCCAGCAGCACGCCGCTGGCCGCGCTAGCCAGTCGGCCGGACCTGCAGGCGGCGGAATCCCGCCTGCGGGCGGCGCTGGCGGGCTCAGATGCCGCGCGGCTGAGCTTCTATCCCACGCTGTCGCTGCAGGGAACCCTGAGCGCCGGCAGCCAGATCTTTCACCAGTGGTTTAACGACCCGCTGCGCACCGTGGGCAGCAGCGTTTCTGCGCCCTTTATCCAGTGGAACACGGTACAGCTCACCGTCGAGCAGGCCAGCGTGAAGGTGCAGCAGGAGGCGGTTAACTTTCGCCGCACCGCCTATACCGCGCTATCGGAGGTGGATAACGCGATGGAGAAGCGGCTGAACGCCGATGAGCAGCGCGAACGCCTGCTGCAATCACTGCAGCTGGGCGAACAGCGCCTGGCGCTCACCGGGAGCCGCTACCGCTCCGGAGCGGTGGATTATCAGACCCTGCTGAACGCCCAGGATGCGCTGCTTGATGTACAGAACAGCCTCGCGCAAAACCAGTACGACTATCTTTATGCCACTTTGCAGCTTTGGCTGGCGCAGGGAGGCAATTACCCGCAACAGAGGACATCCCAGAATGAGTCACAGTAACTCCCCTTATCGCGTGGTGATAACCGGCTATGGCGCGGTGACTCCCCTTGGCGATAGCGCGGCCGAAAGCTGGCAGGCGATCGTGGATTATCGACGCGGTTACCGCTATGTGGATCTCTCGGCTAACGGCATTCACACGCATTTCATTGGTCAGGTGGAGAACGAACCCAGCCTCAAGGGCGTACCTGCCGCCATTCGCCGGCGTCTGCCCCGTCACGCGCGCCTGGCGCTGGGCGCCGCGCGGGAAGCGATAGCGATGGCCTTTGCTGGCGAAGCCCCCACCGGCTTTTACGATCCGCTGATGTGCGGCGCCATCATCGGTTCCGGTTGGGCGGGGCTCGATGAAAGCTACCTCGCGGTACCGGAGTTCGAGAAAACAGGCGTTGCATCGCCTTTCAGCTGCTTCTTTTCCATGCCGAACGTGACCACCGCGGCCTGTAGCCAGCTGTGGAATTTACGCGGTTATCAGAATACCCCGGTCGCCGCCTGCGCCACCGGCACTATTGCTATTGGCGAGGCCTATGATGCGATTCGCTTTGGCCGCGCCAGCATGATGCTCGCCGGCGCCGGGGAGTCGTTAAACAGCGTTTGCGCCATCTGGAATATTGATGTGCTCGGGGCGCTGAGCCGGGAAACGGAATCGCCGGAACGGGCCAGCTGCCCGTTTAGCCTGCAGCGCAGCGGATTTGTGCTTTCAGAGGGCGGAGCGGTGCTGTGTCTGGAAGAGCGCGAGAGCGCCCTCGCGCGCGGGGCGACGATCCTGGCGGAAGTCACCGGCTACGCCAATTTTTCCGACGCGGTGGATTTTACCTCCCCGGCGGAAGACTGCGTGGCCCGCGAGCAAACTATCCGTTGGGCGCTGCGCGCCGCGGATCTCCAGCCCGCCGACCTCGACTATATCAACGCCCACGGTACCTCCACGCCGCTCAACGATATTAACGAAACGCGGTCGCTGAAAAAGGCGCTGGGCGACGAGGCGTATCGCATCCCGGTCTCCAGCACCAAAGCCTACTCCGGGCATCTGATCGCCGCCGCGGGGAGCTTCGAGACCATCGTCTGTCTGCAGGCGATGGCGGCGGGGCTCATGCCCGCGACGGCGCATTTAACCCAGCCAGACCCGCAGTGCGATCTCGACTATATCGCCGAAGGGCATCGTCAGGGTGAGATCCGCCGGGCGCTAAATCTGAGTTTTGGTTTCGGCGGCGCGAACGCCGCGCTGGTACTGGAGAAGCACGCGTGACGCGGCTGCGCTATACCCTTGCGGACGCCAGGCAGTGGGCGGCGTTTTCCGGCGACGATAACCCCATTCACTTCGACCTCGCGGCAGCGCGCGCGATGGGCGACGGCCGGCTGAGCGTCCACGGCATGCGCGCGCTGCTCGACGTGAAGCGCGACGTCCAGTTGCGGCTGACGAACCCACCCTCCGGTCCTGAACGTTACCTGAAATGCGTGGTTCGCCTGCGCAGGCCGCTATGGTGCGATAGCGACTGGCTGCTAACACCCGGCGCCGCGAAAAATCGCGTCTTGTCCGCCGCGTTGGTCAGCAGCCCGCAGGATGATGAAGTCTGTTTGTCATGCCAGATGAGCCTCGCCGCCGGGCCGGAATCGCTGGTGGGTAAGCAGCCCAGCGGCGTTGCGCCAAAGACGCTGCTCGCGTTGCAGTCCCACTTCAACAGCACATGGCCCGACCTGGCGCAGTGGCAGTTTCTTGACGCGCTGCTGTTTCGCCAGCTTATTAACGATCCCGCGCTGCTGCGTCAGGAGAACATCGCGGCCCTGCTCGGGCCCGGGGAAACCTCATTGCAGCAAATATTTACCCGCTATCCGGTGCTGCAAACCCACCAGGAGGTGGTATTCGATGCTCGTCTTGCGGGCAAAGCGACGCCGATCTGGCCCGAATCACTATCGCTCTGGCTGCTGCCCTCGCTGGTGGTCGGCCAGGTTGAGCAGGGCGCGCTGGTACGCATCGCGGCGGCGGCGCAGTTGGATAATCTGATAATGACCAATATGGTCACGCTCAAAGTTGGCCCAATGACGAATTGATAATTAAGGATAATTTATGATTGCCTATGATGATGTTCTACAAAAAGTGTGTGAAATGATTTGCGATGCGAAAGACCTGGAACCGGATGAGGTGGATGAGAATACGCCGCTGGTTCGGCTGAAGTTGGACAGCCTCGACTACGTCGAGCTCATGGTGCTGGCAAAACGTGAATTCAATATCACCCTGGAGGCGGACTGGTTTATTCACAATCCAGGGATAACGCTTGGCGAACTCTGCCAGCACATCAGTAAAGAGTCAGGCAGCTAATATGGCACAAAAATGGATACTGATTACCGGAGGCAGCCGCGGCATCGGTCGGGCGCTGGTCACCGGCCTGGCGCAAACCTGGAACGTGGTATTTACCGGACGCGATGAGGAGGCGATGAACGCCACCCTGGCGGAGTGTGAAAATTCAACCCACCGGGTGCGGGGATACGCCTGCGACGGCAACGACGAATCGCGGGTGGAGCAGCTTGCGCAGACGCTGCTGGCCGAGCGGGGGGCGCCGGAAGCGATTATCCACAATGCCGGGATAGCTCGCGACGGCCTGCATATTCACCAGAACGCCGCGCTCTGGCGCGAGGTTTTGGACACCAATGTGATCTCAATGCTGAACTGGAACCGGGTGCTGCTGCCGGCGATGCTGATGCAGCGGCGCGGCTCCATCGTGATGATGTCGTCGGTCAGCGCGGTAAAGGGCAACGTCGGCCAGACGGCGTATGCCGCGAGTAAAGCGGCGATGGGCGGCATTGCGCGCTCGCTGGCGCTGGAGGTTGGGCGCTTCGGTATTCGCGTCAACTGCCTGGCGCCGGGCCTGATTCGCACGGAAATGCTCGAAGAGATACCCGCGCAAAAATTAAAAGAGATGCGCCAGGCGATACCGCTGCGCAGATTGGGCGAAACCCACGATGTGCTGCAGGCGGTGGCGTTTTTAATCGGTGAGGGGAGTCAATATATGACCGGGCAAACCCTGGTTCTGGACGGCGGATTGAGCGCCTGAGTCGTGCGATCAGACCGTTTTAGCCTCTAAACGGAGTGAGTGAGTTGCGCAATGCGATTCACTAACTTTTTTATTTCGCCCGCGGTAGCACGGTAGATCTGAATAATCTGTGAAGAATATTGCGCAATCAGAGACAACATCAACGGGGGAATTTCCTCTCCCGGATTATTTTTAATTAACTGCGCCAGCGATTTCTCTTCCGCTTTTGGCCCATTGAGCGCATGGACCACCCGTCGACTTACCGCAATAAGCATGGCTTCCGGTTGCAGGGCTTTATTATGCCACTGCGCCGACGCGGGATCATTTTGCATGGCCAACCACTCAGAAATATCATCAATACCTTCAATGAGATAAAAATAACGCTGGGCTTTATCCGATGACCCCACCCGCTTTGGCGGCGGGCTATGATCCAGGCAGGAAATATTATGCAGTAATCCGCCAATCTCTACTTTTAGGGCTTGCGTGGCGCTCATCTCCATTTTTGTTGCCAGATAACCGGCAATATGTCCGACGGCCGCGGAGTGCCACGGCGTCTGCTGGCTGAACTGATCGATAATAAAAGAGACCAGCTCGGCAATGTCGCGAAGGTTGTGCAAAGAGAGCGTGTCGTTATGGACGCCGGAGATCGCTTTAATGTAATCGCGATAGTCGGTGGAGGCCATAACCGACCAGAAATAGTCATCGGCGGAGAGGATTCGGAAGGCCTGAATATATTCTTGCTTATAGAGAGTGGGGGCGCCGGCGGCGGCGATGTCGACCAGCCTTTTGCTTAATAATGGGATATGTTCGGTGCGGTGCTGGCAATACAGAACATCCAGTCGGTCCGCGAAGAATAACAAATGGCTCTCTTCGGGCACCTGCTCGCCTTCACTATAATGCCCGAGACCGTTGCGCCAGTGGGTATGGTGATAGCGAACGATTTTGTTGAGCGGACGAAACAGCGGAATGCGGCTAAGTAATTCGCTGCCGATGAGCGCATGATGGTTGTCTTCGTTATCAATATAGTTAAGCGGTTCAAGACGCGATTTTTCATTTAATCCTCCGACATCATGAATGAGCGCCGCCAGAATGGTTTTACGCCGCTGGGCCGCAGAAAAATCGACTAACTTAGCCAGATGCGATGCGATAAACGCCGTTCTGACATGGTGCAGATTGAGCCGGGGGTTAATCATATCAATGATATTCGCGATGCTGCCTAAGGTTGGTAGTAAATGTATCGTCATGATATCGGCATAATTAAAATTAATGAGTTGAATCTCAATCAATGATTGTATTCTGACGCTGGCAACCATATTGTGGGAACGTTTGATTGCCGAATAAAATAATATCATCATTAACGTGATTGATATAGATGATTTGATCATTAGTTTGGTTGCCAAAGAGATTTTGCCGGGCGATATTTTCAGGCGTATTGTCGGCGTGATGGCGAGTGATTTGCGAATCAATGATATAAAAGAGATGACTGGTCGCGGTGGTTCTTTTTAATGTGATAGCGATGGTGCGGGAGACAATGTATTTATCGCCATTGCTGGTGAGCAAACCCTCAAGGCTGATTAAAAGACGGTTATTAGAAAGCTGGGCGGATAGCAAGCCCTGTGAGCGGAGAATATTCTCATTTATATCCTCAGTGAGATCGTACTGTGATTTACAGGAAAAGGTGTCATGGCTGTGGATATCTATATAGAGGGACGCAGCGAATACCAGCGTCAGGGCAGTGGCCAGAAATATTACAGCGTATTTACGCATTTTTTATTTCCTTATAGTAGTAACTGTGGCATTGCTGGTCCTTCATATCACATTTGAGGATGAATATATCCATATAAATACCTAAACCTTGTTGCTGATTTAATTGTCGGTTGAAAAGGTAGATTTTCTTAGGCGTCGAACAATCAAGCCCAGAGGGGAACAGTTTTTTATTGCTGAGTATTTCGTGCGTGCGCTGGGCGCCAGAGCCATAAATAGTACATTTATCCTGGATGAAAACCAGCGTAGAGGGCTGTTTTTTAAACATAAAAAAAGATGAAAGCAGCAGCAGGCCTGTCAACGCCAGGATAAAAGATATGACCGCTTTGCGATGCTGCAATAGCAAACTACGCTGGGGCAGTTCGGCGGTAAGCATCGGGAGCGTGAAGGAGGATGAATAATCATTATCGCTGGTGATAATGACTTCCTCAGAAATCTTAAAGCCGATTCGCGGTACCGTAATAATCACATTTTTCTCAATGCCCAGATCGGCAAGACTACGACGCAGCGTTGAGATGTATTGATTAAGATTGCTATTTGAGGGCCTGGCGCCATATTTCTCAAACACCGACTGAAAAATATCAACGCGAGAAATAATATCCCCTCGGTACTGTAACAGATTGGTAAGGAGGCGAGTGGAAGTCGCAGAGAGTTCAATACAATCACCGGTCAGCAGATTGACCAGGGATGCTTCCTCAGTATCAAATGTAATAAATCCCTCTATATCGAACCGCATTTTTATCTCCGCACGGAATTAAAAATTCACTCTTTATACCAGGGTTTTTATCATAAAAAAAAGTGAATTTCAGATAAATGTACTGTTTAAGTTGAAATTTAAAGCTAATGTTGCCGTTTTCGTGGGGTCAATCCATACTGCTGTGTACTGAATGACAGAAGGAGCTGACTCATGAAGATTTCATTTTCATCCTGTACCCCACATTCAAATCAAAATTCTGTAACCGCAGTTGAGAGTTTGCGCTCATTGGTGAGCTCAATGGGCATCAATAAATTCTCCGGGGTCGTCGTACCAGAGCAGGAGTATATTCTTTATGTTTTAAAAGAACATGGACCTGAGGGGTTGCTTACTCGGGAATTAGCGGACAGGTGCGAAATGTCAATATATAAAGTCAGACATTTACTACTGCCGTTGGAAAAGTTTGGTCAGGTGAACAGGATAAAAGTTAATAAGCATCATAAATGGTATTTTTATAATAAAAATGTTGACTAATAGGCATACTAACAAGAGGCTATGATGTTTGCAATAAATATAGATCTCTTAGGCGTTTTTTTTAATTTTTTATGATTTTTGAGAATTAATATCTCGCAAATAACAGAGAATATTCTTAATAATGAAAATTTCGTAACTCTTAAAAAATCTGCTGCGCTATCCGCAGGGTGATAAGCAATTATCCATAATGACAGATAAATCTTATGCGATGTTTGTAAGCGATGGCCAGCGCCGGGGATAGCCGCTTTTGTTGAATAAATAACCTTTTTGTTAAATAAGTGTTAAGTTTGCGGTGTGCAATCTGCGGCGGCGTACGCCGGGAGTGTATGGATAAGGCGGTGGGGAGTAAGCAACGGATGTGCAGAATAATCGCAGAGCGTGGGCATAAAATATCGGTGTCGTCTGCGCGACGCTAGCCTGTTCATTTTGCGCCGCGGTATAAACGACTTTTTTGCTACACGGACAAATACCGGTGGTAAAAGAGAAATAGTGTGATCAACTTCAATAATATTCATCGTGAGTTAATGTTCTTTTGCCAGCTTATATTGTTGTGAGGTTTAGCGATGTCATTAAATTTGCGGGTGATGATGTCCAGTATGCTGGACAAAGCTGATGGCAAATGTGCGATGGGTTAATTACTGAGATTGCGTGTAGGGCAATTAGGGCGTTATTTGATATTAAATAATAAAACGGCTACGTCAGTCACGTTACTGTAGGGCTAAATATTATGGTTATCAAACACTCAGATTGAGGGAAGCACGCATGGCTTACAGAATGATTTTAAACGAAACCTCTTATTTTGGTCCCGGCTCGATTCGCTGTATTGTCGATGAAGTCAAAAAACGCGGCTTCAAAAAAGCGCTGGTGGTCACTGATAAGGATCTGATTCGTTTTAACGTTGCGACAAAAGTCCTGGCTATTCTCGACGGAGCCGGGCTGCCTTACAGCATTTTTGATGACGTTGTTCCGAACCCCACCATTGAGGTTGTGCAGCAGGGCGTAGAGACGTTTAAGCAGTCGGGCGCCGACTACCTGATCGCCATCGGCGGCGGATCACCGCAGGATACCTGTAAAGCAATAGGCATCATTATTAATAACCCCGAGTTTGCCGACGTTCGCAGTCTCGAAGGCGGGGCCGATACCAAAAACGCCGCCGTACCGATGATCGCGATCCCAACCACCGCCGGTACGGCGGCGGAAGTGACCATCAACTACGTGATTACCGATGTCCAGAACCGCCGCAAATTTGTTTGCTATGACCCGCACGATATCCCGTTGGTGGCGATTATTGACGCCGAAATGATGGCCAGTATGCCTGCCAGCCTGAAAGCGGCGACCGGCGTCGATGCGCTGACCCATGCGATCGAAGGTTACATTACCAAAGGCGCATGGGAACTCACCGACATGCTGCATCTGAAGGCCATTGAGGTGATTGGCCGCTCGCTGCGCGCTTCGGTACAGGGCGACGCGCAGGGCGCGGAAGGCATGGCGCTGGGGCAATATATTGCTGGGATGGGCTTCTCAAACGTCGGTTTGGGGCTGGTCCACGGCATGGCCCACCCGCTGGGCGCATTTTACGGCACGCCGCACGGCGTGGCCAACGCGGTGCTGTTGCCGCATATCATGGCCTATAACGCCGAATGTACCGGCGAGAAGTATCGTGATATCGCTGTTGCACTGGGTAATCAGTCGGCGGCAACGATGCCGATTGACGCAGCGCGACAGGCGGCGATAGAGGCGGTGGCGCAGCTGAATCGCGACGTGAATATTCCGGCGCGTCTGCGCGACGTGGGCATGAAAGAAGAAGATATTGATGCTCTGGCCGCCGCGGCCCTGGCGGACGTATGTACCGGCGGCAATCCGCGCGATACCAATCTGGAAGAGATTAAAGCGCTGTATCGGCAGATCTTCTAATTTGCCAATCACAACGAAGCCGGTAAACGTATCGGCTTCGTTGTTTATAAAGGAACGTTTTCACAGGACGGGCAGAGCGTTAGCCGCCGTCGGCACAATCATTTCCTCGGCTCACGGCGCCAGATAGACCTGCGGAACGGCCGCATCGGGATGTTCGCCTGTGCTGACCTCCGCGCCGTACCAGCGGCTGATAATCGGCTGCTGGATCACTTCCTGCGGCGTGCCCTGCGCCACCAGTTTCCCCTGATGCAACAGCAGAATCCGATCGGCCCACAGCGCCGCGAGGTTAAGGTCGTGCAGCACTATGCAGACGTGCAGGCGGCGGCTGCGGGTCAGGCGTTTGAGCAAGCGCAGCAGGTGCTGCTGGTAATAGAGATCCAGCGCTGAAGTGGGCTCATCGAGAAACAGCCAGCCCTCGGGCGCGCCATCGCGCCACAGCTGCGCCAGACAGCGGGCCAGCTGCACCCGCTGCTGTTCGCCGCCGGAGAGGGAAGGGTAGCGTCTCCCGGCCAGATGATCGCAGCCGGTCTCTTCCATTACCCGGCGGATCATCTCCTCATTTGGCGTGCCGCCCCACGGCGAGCGGCCCATGGCGATAACCGTTTCGATCGGCCAGTCGGCGTGCAGCTGGGTTCGCTGCAGCATCACCGCCCGGCGACGGGACAGCGCCTCTGCCGACCAACTCTCCAGCGGGCGGCCTTCCACCAGCCGTTCGCCGTCGTCGGGGGTTAAAAAACCGGTCAACAGGCGCAGCAGGGTCGACTTACCGGCGCCGTTGGGGCCAATCAGCGCCGCCATCTCGCCGCCGCGGAGCTGGAGCGAGACATTGTTAACAATCTGGCGGTGACCCAGACGCAGCGACAGCGAACGCGCGCTATAGCGGTTATCCATGCGTCTCTTTCTCCCGACGAAAAATCAGCCACAGAAACCACGGCGCGCCAAGTACGCTGGTCAATAGCCCGACCGGCATCTCCGCGGGAGCGGCAACGGTGCGCGCCAGCGTGTCGGCCAGCAGCAGTAGTATCGCGCCGCACAGCAGCGAACCGGGGACCAGGCCGCGATGGTCCGGCCCCAGCCACATCCGCATCAAATGCGGCACGACCAGGCCGATAAAGCCGATAATTCCGCTGATGGCCACCGCCGACGCTACCAGCAATGCGCTGCACAACAGCAGTAGCCGCTGCAGGGCGCGAACGTTGACGCCCAGATAGTGCGCCTCTTCATCGCCCAGCTGCAGCAGGTTAAGCCGCGAAGCCATCGCCCACACCACGAGGGAGGCCGGGATCATCAACGTGGCCGCCACCAGCAGCGTCGACCATTCCGCCTGCCCGAGGCTACCCATACCCCAGAGGGAAAGCTGGCGCAGCTGAGTATCGTTGCTGATCCACGCCAGTACTCCGACCAGCGCGCCGCACAGGGCGTTAATGGCGATGCCGACCAGCAGCAGGCGCGACAGCGAGGCGTCTCCCGCCCGGCTGAGGATAAAAATCACCACCATCACCGCCGTGCTGCCGATAAACGCCGCCAGCATCGGCGCGTATAGCGCCACGATCAGCGGCACCGACAGGGGCAGCACCAGCCAGCAGGCCACCGCCAGCGCCGCGCCGCCGCTGATCCCTAACAGTCCCGGATCGGCGAGGGGGTTGCGAAACAGCCCCTGCATCACGCAGCCGGAGAGCGCCAGCGCGGCGCCGACCAGCAGCGCCAGCAGCACACGCGGCAGGCGAATGGTCAGCCAGATGTTCCTCAGGATCTCATCGCCGGTGGGCAGCAGGCTGGTCAACGGCAGGCGCATGGCGCCCAGGGTCGTGGCGAGCAGCGTCAGGACAATCAGCAGCAGCGTCATTAACCACAGATGACGAGCAGGGCGGGAGCGCATCAGGGCAGTTGCTCCGCTTTTTGCCGCAGCGCGAGCACCGCCTGCGGAGTGCGCGGACTAAAGCCGAGCAGGGCCATATCATCTATCACCAGTACCTGCTTATGGCGTCCCGCAGGCGTCTGCGCCAGCCCGTGCAGCTTCCATAGCCCTGCTTCGCCGCCCATGCCTTTCAGCCCATCGGCGGAGATCACCACCAGGTCCGGATTACTTGCGATAACGCCCTCCTGCGACATGCTGCGATAATGGTCGAAGCTCTGCATGGCATTTTGCAGCCCGGCCGCCCTGATTGCGCCATCCGCCGCGGTTAGTTTCCCGGCCACCATGGTATTCATACCGCCGTGGCTGAGAATAAACAGCACCCGCTTGTTCACGGGCTGGGAAGGAATTTGCGCAATCTGCTGATGAACCTTCTGGCGCAGGGCGTTACCTTCGCTCTGCTTACCAAGGGCGTCGGCAATCACGGCAATTTTTGTCTCGATAGCCGGAAGGTCGTAGCCGCCCGGTACGTTGATTACCTTAACCTTATTCTCTTCAACCTTTTTCAGCACCAGCGAGGGCTGCGCCTGGGCGCTGGCCAGCACCAGCGTCGGCCGCAGGGAGAGGATCCCCTCGGCGCTCAGCTGGCGGATATAGCCGACATCCGCCAGGCTCTGCGCGGCGGCAGGCCAGGTGCTGGTGCTGTCTTTCGCCACCAGTTGCTGCTGGGCATCAAGCGCATAAACCACTTCCGTGACGTCGCCGCCGAGCGACACAATCCGCTCGGCGGCGGCGCTGGCCAACAGCGGGAACGCCGCAAGCAATATCAGCCAGCGCTTCATACCAGTAGCCCTTCGGTGGTCAAACGATCGACCTGCGCACGCCACTGCGCCTGCTCCGGGTGGCCTTCGCTGCGTTGACCGAACAGCTGTGCGATCTGCGTGCCGTCTTTGGCGAACAGCTCGACGCTGGTGACGTGGCCATCAGAGGTCGGTTTGCGGGTCACCCAGATCTCATCCACGCTCTCCTCGCGCAGATGCAGGGTAAACGCGGTGTTGAAGATATTCAGCCAGCCGCGCATCGGGGCGACCTTTTCCAGCGCGCCGGTGAAGATCTGCACGCAGCCGCGGTTGCCGACAAAAATCATGATCTCGTTGCCATCCTGGCGGATGGTTTCCAGCAGGCCCGGCAGCGTCCGGGTGTCAATGCGGCAGGCGAGGTCGTCGCTGACCAGGCGGAAAGCCTGCTGGCGCGACAGGTTATATTTTCTCAGCAGGCCGAAGAACTGGTGAACGTCGGTCATGGCGCGCCATTCGTTTTCCAGCGCCTCGCCGTCGGCGGAATCAGCATATTTCAGCGGAGCGGCGGGGCGAATCGCCAGCGGGGTAGGCGATTGCTGCGTATGCTCGGCAATCAGCGCATCCCAGGCCGCCATGTCGGTATTCCCGGTGGTGTAAACCTTGAGCAGCGCGTCGCCGTGCGGATCGAAGAACTGGATGCTCTGGCGGCCGTTGTCGTTCAGGCGAAAAGCGCTGGCCCACTGGCTGAGAAACAGGCGCAGATCGAGGGCGCGCGGGTTGAGCACCAGCCCGGCGTGGCCGCTCAGATGCTGATGCGTAAATTCGCCAACCTGCTCATGCACTGCGTATTCGTTGCGGCAGATGCATTTGGTTTCCCCCACGGCTTCGAGCGCCGTCAGAATGGCGCGGGCATCGTCCCGCAGACGTACGGCATCGTAGCCCTGGCGGGCTTCGGTCAGTTCGGCTTCACTAATCCCCATTTCGGCGGCGATATCCCGGGCGTATTTCGCGGAAGATTGCGCTTTCGTGGCAAGATAGCGCTGCCACAGCGGGAGATGTTGCGCTTGGGTGTTGTGCATAATTCACATCCTTCTCTACGATGAGTTTCCCCGGCGCGCGGCCGGGGAGCAGGTTTCTTATTATTGGCCGGTCAGAAATCGACGTTAACGCCCAACTGCCAAGTGCGGCCAGGCATCACCGCCAGCGCTCTGTCGTTGGCGTCCTGATTCGTCGCCGTTTCGATATTGCGGCTGCTCAGATAATCCCAGTATTTACGGTCGGTAATGTTGTATACGCCGCCGTTGACGCGCACGTTCTTCGCGACTTGCCAGTACGCGGTCCAGTCCAGCATGCCGTAGCCCGGAACGCGCATATATTCGCTGGTCGAATCGGTAATCGCGGAGCCGGAGTTGGTATAGCTTTCACGGTTGGTGGCGGTGGCGCGCTTGCCCTTAACAAAGGTGGCGGTCAGCGCGGTGCCGTACACTTTTGCCGGATCGTCCCACGCCACGCCGACGATGGCTTTCATTGGCGCGACGCTATCAAGGTCGACGTACTTATCGCCGCTGTAGCTGGATTTCGATTGCCCTTCACTATAGCCGTAAGCGAGGGTGGCGCTCAGGCCATTAACTTCTTCAAACCAGCTGCCAAAGTTGAATTTAGCGCTGATTTCGCCGCCGTAGATATACGCTTTATCGCGGTTTTCCGCCTGGTAAATGGTGTAGATGTTCGACGGTACGTTAGTGAACTGCGCCGGATTATTGGCGCGGGTGTAGCGCGTATAGGCGATAAAGTTCTTATAGGTGTTGTAGAACAGCGCGGTGCGCATGGTGATGCCTTCCGCCACTTCGCCCTTCATCCCCCACTCAACGTTATCGCTGGTTTCGGTTTTCAGATCGGTGTTGCCGATCAGCGCATACTGGCCGCGTCCGGCGTAGCTGGAGCCGAGGTTCCACGAACCGTACAGCTGGCTGGCGTTCGGGAACTGCGCGCCGCGCTGATACTGCAGATAGGTCATCAGGCGCGGGGTGATATCGTACTGCAAGACCAGCGACGGCAGCGCCTGGGTATCAGCGTTCTTACCGTACAGATTTGACACGTCGGAACCGGTCAGCACGCTGCTATTGTTTGCCAGATCGGAGACGTTCTCCGGCCTGGTCGACTGATGCATCACGCGAATGCCCGGGATAACCGCAAAGTTATGCTCGTCGAGGTCGAAATTAATTTTGTCCTGCAGGAAGCCGGCGACGATATAGCCGCGGCTGTCGGCGTCCGGTTGCATGATCTGGCTAAAGGCGCTCGGGGTGGGCGACTGGGTTAACGGACGCTGGGTTTTGGTGGTGCTGGCGTTAAAACCGGCGCTCAGATCGTGGCGGCCTATCGATTTCGCCAGCGCGCTCTGAATGCCCCAGGTGTCGGTATCGTAGTCGGAGCTCACCGTTTGCATTGCGCGGGTGACGCTGTCCGGCATATAGGTCCAGTCATGGGCCTCGGTATGCTGGTAGTAGACCTTGGTCGATACGCTGTCGATATAGTCGTTCATCGGCGTCCAGTCGTCCTTCAGGCTCAGTCCCCAGCGGCGGGTCTGGCTGGTCTGGTTTGACGTGCCGATAACGCTGTTGCCGCTGGAGTCCCAGGCGTCATAATGCGTGTGGTTCGTTTTATGGTAATAATCGAAGGTGCTGGTGAGCTTATGTTCGTCATTCGGCTGCCAGATCCCCGAGGCCATAAAGGCGTTGGAGTGCCAGTTTGCCGGATAGGAATCAACGGTCCCGCTGTTATTCTCCGTCTCCTGACCGTCGCGACGGCTGTAGACGAAGATCCCGCGCAGGGTCTCGTCGCCGCCGGCAACGGTGACGCCGTTGTGCCAGCTGCGATCGGATGAGTCATAGCCGCTGCGGTAGCCGAAGGCGCTGGTTTTGCCCGGATGCAGGTAGTCATCCGCGGATTTCGGACGGAAAGAGACGTTGCCGCCGATGGCGCTGTTGGCGGTATCGGTTGATGTCGCCCCGGACTGAATATCGATGCTGCCGTACATGTAGGGGTCAATGTAGTCGCGGCCCATACCGAAGGTATTGAGGCCCGCGCGGCTGGCGTAGCTGCGCCCGGTGGCGTTCGGCTGGGCGATACCGTCGACGTCGATCCCGACGCGGTTGCTCTCCATGCCGCGTATGTTGTAGCCGGTATAGCCGCCGCGGTCGAAGCCGCTTTTGCCGTTGCCGGAACCGCCGCTGGCGCCGGTGGCGCTAATGAGCGGCTCGTAGCGCATGATGGAGCCAAAGTCGTTGGCCCCTTTATCCTGCAGCTCCTGAGCGCCGATCGAATGTTCGCTGCCCGCTTTCAGCAACGGCGCCGGCGCGGTAACGGTCATCCGTTCCGAGCTGTCATCAGTCGATGCGCTGCTGGTGGTTTTCGCGGTGGTATCAGCCGCCCCGGCGGAAGTCTGATAAATTGCTGTAAGCAAAGAAGTCACCAGCAGGCTTTTCTTGAACCATGCTGTTGATTGAGTGGAGTTATACATAGTAGCCACGCCTTAATAATTATTAGAACCTATCTCATTAGGGCTATTTTGCTTGCCATTTTGAACCTGGGCAGTGCTCAGACAAAACTCATAGAGTTTTGAACGCCTTCAGGGCGGCACGAAGGGGGAGCGTAGCGAATAATCCTCACGTACTACGTGTACGCTGCGGTTCTTCCGCGCTGGCCGTGTTCAAACTGTCTGCGCCAATGACGCCTACTGGGATAGGTTTTGAGTATTGGCTCACGCGTTACTTCCAGAGTGCAGGTGTGTCCGGTTATTCCGTTACTGGACGTTTTTTCTCCATGCTTATTGATTGCGAATGGTAATGATAGGTATTATCGTTTGCAACAAAATAATCATGTTATCTTCAATTAATCTGCAAGTTGTTTACAATTTGCCCTTTTACCGACAGCGAGAAGCCGATGAGCCACAAAGCCGCGATTACCATCACCTACTGTTCGCAGTGCAACTGGATGCTGCGCGCCAGCTGGATGGCCCAGGAACTGCTGCACAGCTTTAGCACCGACATTGCTTCGGTCACGCTGATTCCGGGAACCGGCGGGATCTTCGTGGTAGCCGTTGATGATGTGCAAATCTGGGAGCGCAAGCAGGATGGCGGTTTCCCTGACGCGGCTGAGCTCAAGCGCCGGGTGCGCGACGTTTGCTTCCCGGAAAAATCGCTGGGGCACGTGGACAAACCGGCATAATCCTCAGGGAGTATGTGGCTGCATCGCTCTCTCTGAATGTGTATTATGAATGCATCTTTTTCGGGAGGAACAGGCGATGGCAGGCAAACGTATTGCGCGGGAAAAAAAGACCATTAGCAGCATGATCGCGCTCTATCAGCGCCGCTGCCCGGAGGCCCGCGACGATACCGAACACTATCAGGCGCTCAACGCCTATGCCGACAAGCGGCTGGATAAATGCGTCTTTGGCGAAGAGAAGCCCGCCTGCAAGCAGTGCCCGGTGCACTGCTACCAGCCCGCAAAACGCGAAGAGATGAAGCGGATTATGCGCTGGGCAGGGCCGAGGATGCTCTGGCGGCACCCGATTCTGACAATTCGCCACCTGATCGATGACAAACGCCCGGTACCGGAGTTACCGGAAAAGTATCGGCCCAAAAAGCCGCAATAAACTCCCCGGCTCGCGCTGCGCTTAGCCGGGCTACAATTCGCGCGGTCTGTAGCCCGGGTAAGGCGTCAGCCGCGACCCGGGGCCTCGCCGGAACGGGCCGTGGTTTGACTATCGCGAACCGAGGTCCAGACAAATGCGATAACGAACAGGGCGGTAAACAACACCACAATGGTCGGCGCCGGCGCGCTGTCGAGATAAAACGACAGCCACACGCCGCCCAGCGAACAGCTTAATGCCATCGCCACCGCCAGCAGCAGGGCGCTGACAAAACGCCGGGTCAGCAGCAGAGCAATCGCCCCCGGCGCTATCAGCAGCGAAATCGACAAAATGATCCCCACCGCTTTCAGCGTCGCCACGATGGTCAGCGCAATCATGCACAGCAGCCCATAATGCAGCAGCCCGCAGCGCAATCCGCTGGCCTTCGCCTGCTGCGGATCAAAGGCGTGCAGCAGAAAATCACGCCACTTAAGCCCGATTATCAGCGCAATCGCCAGCGCAATCAGCGACGTTTGTACAATATCGCTGGCGGAAATACCCAGCATGTCGCCAAACAGAATATGATCGAGATGGACCTCCGACTGAATCGACACGTACAGCACCAGGCCTGCGCCAAACATCCCGGAAAATACGATGCCCATGAGGGTATCGCGCTTAATGCGGCTGTTATCGTCGAGATAACCGGTGGCGATGGCGCAGAACAGCCCGGCGATAAACGCGCCGATGGCGAAGGGGATACCGAGGATATACGCCACCACCACGCCCGGAAAAACCGCGTGGCTCATGGCATCGCCCATCAGCGCCCAGCCCTTGAGTACCAAAAACACCGACAGCAGCGCGCAGGGGATGGCAACGATCGCCGCCACCAGCATGGCGTTGACCATAAAGGAGAACTGGAAAGGTTCAAGCAGCGCGCTCAGCATGAGGCCTCCCTGGCGCGGCGACGGCTGGCGAGCAGGCCGTGCTTCGGCGCGAAAACGAACGCGGCTAAAAACAGCAGCGTCTGGGCGACGACGATAATTCCGCCGGTCGCCCCGTCCAGATAGTAGCTCAGCCACGCGCCGAAAAAGCTGGTCAGGCTGCCAATCGCGACGGCAATCGCCAGCAGGCGCGGGAAGCGGTCGGTCAACAGCCAGGCGGTGGCGCCGGGCGTCACCACCAGGCAAATCACCAGAAACGCGCCGACGGTTTGCAGCGCCGCCACGGTACAGGCCGCCAGCAGGGTAAAGAACAGCAGCTTCAGCCCGCTGGTGTTGAGGCCAATCGAGCGGGCGTGATTCTCATCGAAAAAGGTCACCATCAGGTCTTTCCACTTCAGCAGCAGAATCGCCATCGAAATAAAGCCAATTGCCGCCAGCTGAATAATATCCTCTGGAGCAATAGCCAGAATATTGCCGAGAATAATGGTCTGGATATTCACCGAGGTCGGGTTCAGCGACACCATAAACAGGCCGATACCGAAAAAAGAGGAGAAGATCAGGCCGATAATTGCATCTTCCTTCAACTTCGAACGCTGGTTAAGAAACAGCATGCTGCCCGCCGCCAGCCCGCCGGAAAGAAACGCCCCCAGCGCGAAAGGCAGGCCGAGCATATAAGCGCCCGCTACGCCCGGCACGATAGAGTGGGAGAGGGCATCGCCAATCAGCGACCAGCCTTTGAGCATCAGGTAGCAGGAGAGAAACGCGCACACTCCGCCCACCAGCGCTGAAACCCACATCGCGTTCAGCATATATTGATAACCAAACGGCTCCAGCAGCCAGCTCATCTTTCGCCTCCCGCCGCCCGGCGGCTGATAAACGGCCGCTCATCGTCGGTAATAATCCTCTCTTCCGCGCCGCTCAGCACCACGTGGCGCAGCACGCCGCTAAAAGCCAGTTCGAGGTTTTCGGCGGTAAAGGTGCTTTCCGTCGGGCCGCTGGCCAGCACGGTGCCTTTGACCATCACCGTGTAGTCGCAGAACTCGCTCACCGAGCCGAGGTTGTGGGTGGAAACCAGCATGGTGCAGCCTTCGTCGCGCAGCTCCCGCAGCAGCTCGATGATGCGCGCTTCGGTCTGCACGTCGACGCCGGTGAAGGGTTCATCCAGCAGAATAACTTTTCCCTGCTGAGCGATAGCGCGGGCCAGAAACACGCGCTTTTTCTGCCCGCCGGAGAGCTCGCCGATCTGGCGCTGCCGGTACTCGCTCATGCCGACTCGCGCCAGGGCGGCATCGACAATCTCATGGTCGCGCGCTTTAGCCCGCCGCAGCCAGCCCATATGGCCGTAGCGCCCCATCATCACCACATCTTCCACCAGCACCGGGAAAGACCAGTCCACCTCTTCCGCCTGCGGAACGTAGGCGACGAGGTTCTGCCGCAGGGCGCGGTTAACCGGCTGGCCGAGGATCGCGATATCGCCTTTACCGACGCGTACAAAGCCCATCAGCGCTTTAAACAGCGTCGATTTGCCCGAACCGTTCACCCCGACCAGCGCGGCGATGGCGCTGCGCGGCACGCGGAACGAGGCGTCGCGCAAGGCAGTATGACCGTTGCGATAGGTCACGCTGACATTGTTGACCGCGAGACCCGGTAGCTCGTGACTCATGCCTGTTTCCTTAGTCCGTCGTTGATGCCCTGGACGATGGTTTGGGTGGTGACGCGCAGCAGGTCGAGATAGGTCGGCACCGGGCCATCGGCGGCGCTCAGGGAGTCGACGTACAGGACGCCGCCATAGTGGGCGCCGGCTTCTCTTGCCACCTGACGCGCCGGTTTATCGGAAATGGTGCTTTCGCTAAAGATAGTCGGGATATGCGCTTTCTTCATGGTGTCGATGGTTTTCCGCACCTGCTGCGGCGTGCCCTGCTGGTCGGCGTTGATCGGCCACAGATAGAGCTCCTGCAGGCCGTTATCGCGGGCCAGATAGGAGAACGCCCCCTCGCTGGTTACCAGCCAGCGCTTATCCTGCGGTAGCTTCGCCAGTTCCGCCTTCAGCGGCGCCATGGACTGGCGGATCTTCTCTTTATAGGTCTCAGCGTTATGGCGATAGGCGTCGGCATTTTCAGGATCGTACTTCACCAGCGCGTCGCGAATGTTATCGACATAGATCAGCGCATTGTCGGCCGACATCCACGCGTGCGGGTTGGGCTTACCGTTATACGGCCCCTCGCTGATGCCCATCGGCTGAATGCCGTTGCTGACCACCACTTCCGGTACGCCGTTCAGGTGCTGATAAAAGCGGGCGAACCACAGTTCAAGGTTCAGGCCGTTGGCGAGGATCAGCTGTGCGCCCTGCGCGCGTTTGATATCGCCGGGCGTTGGCTGATATTCGTGGATCTCGGCTCCCGGTTTGGTGATGGAGCTGACGTCGGCGGCGTCGCCCGCAACGTTTTGCGCCATGTCGGCGATCACCGTGAAGGTGGTAATCACTTTAAATTTCTCTTTTGCCTGGACGGGGGCGACGGCCAGCAGCGCCAGCGTGGCGGCAAACATCAGATGCTTCAGGGGTGGCAGGTGCAGCATAAGGTCCCTCACAACGTTGCGGTTAATTAATCATCATTTATAGCCATTGCTATGTTATATAGCACAAGCTATTTATAAATGAAAATAATTCTTATTTAGATGTAAGGCGAATGATTAGCGTGCGAACCCGCGGCGGGAGAGAAAAAGGCCCGGCCACGCGGAAGGCCGGACGCTGAAATCAGGAGAGATCGGCCACCGACTGGCGGGGGATCAGGCGGCCCGCCAGCGTACGCCCTTCGGGAGAGAAGGTGGGGCGCTCGTCAATCAGGTTGCGGATACGCTGCAGGCAGTTCTCCATCAGCTGCTCCAGCGGCCAGGAGATGCACGTCAGCGGCGGATTGAGCAGCGAGGCAAGGGGAGAATCTTCCAGGCTCAGCAGCGAGACCTCCTGCGGTACGGCAACGTTGAACTCGCGCAGCAGGCGCATCGCTTCGGCGGCGTAGCGGTCCCGTTTCACGATAATCACCGAGTATTTGCTGAAGCTGTTAATCAGCGTCAGCAGCGCCTGTTCAACGTTATCGTTGGCCGCCAGCATCAGCTGCCGGTTAAAAGGGATGGAGTAGTTTTGCAGGACGTTGCGATAGCCTTCGAGCATCTGGCGGCTGGCGTCATCGCTGTCGTTATCAACGAGCAGCGCGATATTGCGATGGCCCTTGCCGATCACGTAGCGGCAGGCGCTCTCGGTGGCAAAAGCGTAGTCGTAGCCCTGATTATTGACCCCGGCAATGCTGAAGCGGTCAAAGGAGATCACGTTGCGCGGCGCATCCGCCGGGACGGCGCCGAGCACCACCACCGCCACGCACTGGCGCTGTAAATCGTCGACGACCGCCGCCTGTTCCGCCGCATCCGTCACGTACTGAACAATCAGGTTTTTATTCAGCCCCTTCAGCGCAAGCGAGAGCATCGGTAGCAGGCGCGCGCCGCTGCTGTCATCGTTCGCCGGGATCACCAGCCCCACGTGATTGGATGTCTGACTGGCGAGGTTTTGCGCGGCAAAGCTCGGGCGGTAGTTCAGTTCCTCTACCGCGCGCAGCACCGCTTCCCGGCTCTCTTCGCGCACGCCCCGCGTGCCGGTCAGCACGCGGGATACCGTCGCTCGGGAGACATTCGCTAATCTTGAAACATCATCAATGGTTGGCATGGCATTTTCTGTCTGAATATTTTCGCCTAGCTTAGCATACCTGCTGAAAAAAGTGTCTACCGCCGACCGGCTTCAGCATCGGCCAGAACCGGCAGCCAGGCCGCGCCGCGCACGCCACTGGCGTCACCGAAGCGGGCCTGTTTGATCTGCGTTCGGCAGCTATCGGAGAAGAGATACGGGACGATCGCCGACGGCAGTTGCTCATAGATTTGCCCGACGTTGGAGAGCCCGCCGCCCAGCACAATCACCTGCGGATCGAGGATATTGATTACCGACGCCAGGCTGCGGGCGAAAGCGTCGATAAAATGCCGCCAGTGGGCCAGCGCCTGGGGATCGCCGTTTTGCGCGGCGGCGATAATCGCTTCGGATCGCGCCTGCGCGCCGTAGCGGCGGGCAAAGCCGGTGCCGGAAATAAAGCTTTCGATGCAGTTCTCTTTTCCGCAGTAGCAGGGCTGTGCCGGGCCGTCGCGATCGGGGCAGTAGCCCGGCAGGGGATTGTGTCCCCATTCGCCAGCGATGGCGTTAGGCCCGCTGAGCAGCTGTTGGTTCACCGCAACGCCGCCGCCGCAGCCGGTGCCGATGATAACGCCGAAAACGGTCATCGCCCCCGCGCCCGCGCCGTCCACCGCCTCAGAGAGGGTGAAGCAGTCGGCATCGTTCGCCATCCATACCGGCTGGCCGAGCTCCCGTATCAGGTCATGACGCAGGTCGTGGCCGTTAAGCACCAGACAGTTACAGTTTTTAATCAGGCCGCTTTGTGGGTCGATAGCCCCCGGCAGGCCGATACCAAGGGTAAACGGACGCTCGCTCCAGGCGCGGACGCTCTCAATTAGCCCGAGCAGCTGCTGCATAAACGCGTCGTAGCTCTCTTTATGCGTCGGACGGCGCTGGCGATAGACGCATTCGCCCGCCGCGTTGAGCAGGACGGCTTCCATTTTGGTGCCGCCGATGTCTAAACCGAGATGTAGCATGGTTGTCCTTAATCGTGGTAGCCGGTTTCCCGGGGCCAGCCGGTTTTCTCCGAGAGGGAGCTACGCGTGCTGTCCAGGTAGCCCGGCTAAGCGCAGCGCGAGCCGGGAAGTCAGCCAGGTGACATGAGCATTTACCGTTTTCCCGGGTCGCGGCGTAAACGCCTTACCCGGGCCAGGTCATCTCCTCACTCCTGGAGAGGAGGAACTCTACGCGTGCAGCGGTCGCGAGCGGTAAATGGCGATCAGTTCGCCGATCAGCTCTTTCGCCAGAATCGAGGTCATCAGATGATCCTGAGCGTGAACCATCACCAGGGTCATTTTGGTTTTACCCTCTCCCTCGTCGGCCTCAATCAGCTGGGTCTGCACCCGATGCGCCTCGCGGGCGAAATGCGCCGCTTCTTTCATTTTTTCGTCGGCGGCGGCGAAATCCCCCGCTTTAGCGCAGCTCAGCGCTTCGTAGCACAGGCTACGCGACTGGCCGGCGTTGATGATGATACCCATCACCTGTTCTTCTAATTCCATGATAACCCTCTGAATAGTATGAATTATGCGGACTGCGGCGCGCTTTCGGCCTGGGCGGCCGCGTTAGCGTGTTCCTGCTCCAGCAGCTGTTTTTCGTAGGCCTTGAGGAACGGCAGGTACATCACCATCGCCGTTGCCATACAAATCAGGCACATGATCACCGGGCTAAAGCTCCAGTTCGCCGCCCACGAGGCGCCGATAGGGGCGGGCGTCGTCCACGGCGTCATCGACACCACGCGGCTCACCAGGTCCAGCTTCAGCGCAAAGTAGGCCAGGGTCGCGTTGATCATCGGCACCAGCACGAACGGCAGGAAGAATAGCGGGTTCATGATGATCGGCGCGCCAAACAGAATCGGCTCGTTGATGTTAAATACGCCCGGCACCACGCCCATCCGGCCAATCGTTCGCAGGTGCACGGCCTTGCTGCGCAGCAGCATCAAAGCCAGCGGCAGGGTGGATCCGACGCCGCCGATCAGCAGGTAGTGATCCCAGAAGCCCTGGACGTAGATATGCGGGATCGCGGTGCCTGCGGCCATTGCCGCCTGGTTGATCGACAGGTTCGCCATCCAGAACGGATTCATAATCCCGGTGACGATCAGCGCCCCGTGGATCCCGGCAAACCACAGCACCTGGCACACCAGCACCGACAGCAGGATCGCTGGTAGGGTATCGGAGGCCGCCACCAGCGGTTTCACCAGCGACATGATCGCTTCCGGGATAATCATCCCCAGCTGCGCTTCGATAAACAGATTCAGCGGATGCAGCGTCAGCACGATCGCCAGCACCGGGATCAGGATTTCAAACGAGCGCGCCACGCCCGCCGGGACTTCCGGCGGCAGACGAATGGTAATGTTGTGACGCTTGAGGAAGGCGTACAGTTCGGTGGAATAAATCGCCACCAGAATCGCGGTGAAGATCCCCTGGCCGGAGAAGTAGGCGGTGGAGATCTGGCCATCCTTCAGCGGCGCGGCCACCAGCAGAAACGACATCAGCGACAGCATTCCGGCGGTCAGCGAGTCCAGATTGTGGTGTTTCGCCAGGCTGGCGGCGATCCCGACGGCGATAAACAGCGTCATTACCCCCATGCTGAAGTTAAACGGCAGCATCAGCGCATCGCGATGATCGAGAGAAAATTGCAGCCAGGCGCGGGCAAATCCCCACGTCGTATCCGGAGAAAACGGCGGGAAAATAAAGACCAGCAAAAACGATCCGACGATCATAAAGGGCAGGGCGGTAATAAAACCGTCGCGGATGGAGGTGACGTATTTTTGCTGGCCAATCGCACCCGCCATAGGCGTGATCTTCTGTTCAATCACGGCGATCAGCTTCGCGTACAGAGAGCTCATGATCTTTCCTTAGTTTTTGTTATCGATAAGGGAAAGCGCGAAATCGAGTACGGCGCCGCCTTTCTGCATGCCGTAATCCATCATGTTGATGGGTTCCACGCGGATACCGTATTTATCAGCCTGCTTTTGCAGATCTTTCTGCATGTATTTCACCTGCGGCCCCAGCAGGACCACCTGGTAATGGCCGACCTGTTGATCGAATTCCGCGACGCCGAAGGCGTTGATCTCCACCGGCAGACCGCGCTGCTCGGCTTCGGCGATCATTTTCTTCACCAGCAGGCTGGTGGACATGCCCGCGGAACAGCACAACATTATCTTTTTCATATATCGCTCCTGATGAGATGGATGCGCCGACTATAGTCATAATGGATATAAAACGGAAAGCGCTTTCCTTTTGTGGATTTATTTATTGTGACAACGATCACCTATGGCGGGCTTTTACTTTATCCGGGAGTGCGCGATCATCCTGGCGATAAACTATTCCTATAAGGCAGGACTATGAACATTCAGTTGATGAATGTTGTCGTCGATATCATCGAGCAGCGGCTGGCGCCGCTGGCCAACGTTCTGACGCGCAATAACCACATCACGGCGATGCGCGACAGCTTTGCGCTGGCGATGCCGTTTGTGATTGTCGGAAGTTTGCTGGTGCCGATTTTGTTTCCGCCCGTTTCCATCGACGGCGCATCGTTTTTCGGCCAGTTCTATTTCCAGCTACGGCCCATTCTGCTGCCGACCTTCGAACTGACCATCGGGCTAGTGGCGCTGATTGTGGCCTTCGGCGCCAGCGCCAGTCTTGCCAAGCAGTACCGGCTGCCTGAGCGGCTCTGCGGGCTGACCGGCTGCCTGGCGTTCTTGCTGTTTATCGGCTTTCGCGGCAACGGCGCGACCAATATTTTCCTCGGCGGGATGGGGATTTTTACCGCTCTGATTTCAAGTACTTACTCCATTGAGATCGTGCGCTTCTTCTACAAGAAAGGCTGGTGCATCCGCCTGCCGGAAGAGGTGCCGGTGATGACCCGCAACGGCTTTCAACTGCTGATCCCGCTGCTGGTGGTGATGCTCTCCATCAGCGTCATCAACGCGCTGCTGCTGCAGAGTACCGGGCGCATTTTACCGGAGCTGATTAGCGAAGCGGTGCGGCCGCTGGTGGTGGCGTCCGACACCTTAACCGCGGTATTAATTTCTTTATTTATCTGTAACCTGCTTTGGTTTGTCGGCATTCACGGCGCGCTGATTATCACCGGGATTATGAACCCGTTCTGGATGACCTATCTGTTTGAAAACCAGCAGGCGCTGGCCGCCGGTTCCGCCACGCTGCCGCATATTTACCTGCAGGGGTTCTGGGATTTTTACCTGCTGATCGGCGGCATCGGCTCCACTTTACCGCTGGTGTTTATGGCGATGCGCAGCCGTTCGCGGCAGCTGAAAAGCGTGGGGAAAATTGGCCTGCTACCCTCGCTGTTTAACATCAATGAGCCGATACTGTTTGGCTTTCCGATTATCATGAACCCGGTCTTTCTGCTGCCGTTTCTGTTTGTTCCGCTGATAAATGCTTGTATAGCATGGTATTTAACCCAGCTGGGGATTCTCGATCGGGCGGTGGCGATGCTGCCGTGGTCGATGCCGGCGCCGCTCGGCGCGGCGTGGTCAGCTAACGGCAGCTGGAAAAACCTCTGCATGTGCCTGTTCGCCATTTTTAACGCCTGGATGCTCTATCGTCCGTTCTTCAAGGTCTATGAACGGCAGCTCGCCGACGCCGAACGCTAAGCTTTTCGCCTGCCTGCCACAGCCCGCTGCGTGTGGGCTTTTTTATATCTGCCAGATTATGTGAACCTCATCACAAATATTCGCCAGCTCTCGTTAAAATTGTGAACTCATCCGGCAATTACGGAAAGCGCTTTCCGTTAACGGATGTACATTTCCGTTTTTGATCCGTAAATTTCCTCCCGTTCTCAGGCAGTGTTAATAAAAAAATAACCAAGGAATAAAAATGATCAGGCTAAATCATTCAATACCTCTGTCTTTACTCGCCCTTGCGGTGATGAGCGACTGCGCCATCGCCGATCCGAAGTACGATTTTATGCTCCACGGCTATATCCGTTCAGGGATCCTCGCCAACGCCGACGGCAACCGCGCCGACTCGGTTGGTCTGATGCCGGACGGCAAGTGGCGTCTGGGCAACGAGGAGGACACCAAGATCGAACTGATCCCGACGGTGACGTTAACCTCGGACAGCGGCGTGGTGGCTAAAGTCCAGGCCAACATTACCCATCAGTCGAAATGCACCTCCGACTGGAACTGTCAGGACGACGACGGGCATGATGTGCAGTTCCGTGAAGGTTTTGCCGAACTGTCAAACCTCGACTTCGCCCCGGAAATGACCTTCTGGGCCGGTAAGCGCTACAGTAGCTCCAACACCTCCAGCCACCAGTTCGACTGGGAGTACATTCAGTACAACGGCACCGGCGGGGGCTTCGACAATATGGATCTCGGCTTCGCGCGCTTCGATGCCGGGGTATACGCCTTCTCGCCAACCGACGAAACCAAAGCCTACCCGGTCGACAAAGGCGATCAGGGCTATCCGGATGACTACTCGCTCAATCTGTGGCTGAAAAAGATCGGCGGCACCGGCTTCGACCTTGAGCTGATTGGCCATCATATGAACCGCAACGAGAAGCACCCGACCTCGGCGGAAAAGGGCTACGGCGTGACCGGCGTCTACAACTTTGACGGCTTTTACGGCCTGACCGGCGGCTACTCTCGCGTGGTCTTCCAGTACGGGCGCGGTCTGGCGGCGGGAGACTCGCTGGGGAAAAACGGCTGGGGCTGGGCAAACCTCGACGATACCCAGTCCTGGCGCGTGGTGCTGGATAACATGGCCTCGCTCGGCGACTGGGAAATCTCCACGTTTGCCTACTATCAGAAAGACAAAAACTACCGCTGGTGGACGGAAGATGCCAACGGCTGGGGACGCACCAGCTGGGTGGCGGGGATCCGCCCGTATCAGCAGATCACCAAAAACTTCGCCATGCAGTACGAGCTGGGCTACGAATATCTCGACGATAAAAACTACAAAGGCGTGGACGGTAAAGGCAAAGGCGGCCTGACGAAAGTGACCATCGCGCCGACCCTGACCTTTGATTCCGGCTTCTGGACCCGCCCGCAGCTGCGCTTCTTCGTCACTTACGCGAAGTGGGATAAAGGCGTGTCCGACGCGCTAGACGGCAACTATAACTGGGACACCAATACTATTTCCGCAGGCGGCTACTCGCGCAGCGGCGACACCGACACGCTGAACTTTGGCGTGCAGGCCGAAGTCTGGTTCTAAGGAGAGATAACGATGATTAAGCCGGTGACAAAACTGATGCTCGTCGCGCTGCTTTCGGCGCTGGGAAGCGCAGGAGCGATGGCCGCAGAGCGCTCGCACTTTGAACACTTTATTACCCGCGACGGTGCGACGCTAAAAGACGGCGACAAGGTTTTCCGCTTTGCGGGCATCCACGCGCCGGAGCTGCACCGTATTGAGGACGATGCGCGCGGTACCTGCAAGGCCGACTCGCGCGGCTGGGGGCAATATTTCCGCTGGCCGACGGCGGAAGAGCAGGAAAACTGGATTAAGGCGCTGGTGCAAACCGGCGCCAGGGCGCAGCGGGTATACGTGCTCTCGGTGCAGCAGGCGTTTGACGAGGCCTGCGGTCGCGAAACCCATATTCTGGCCCCGGAAACCGCCGACGGCATGCCGCGCCTGAATGAAAAGGCAATGCGGGTATACGACAACATGATCGCCGAGGCGGACAAACAGGGGCTGCGCCTGATCCTGCCGTTTATCGATCACTGGTGGTGGTGGGGCGGTCGCGAGCAGCTGGCGGCGTTCTACTACGAAAAGCCGGAGGATTTTTACCGTACCGACAGTAAAACCTTCAAGGCCTATCTGGACGTGATTCGCCAGGTCATCACCCGTACCAACAGCGTGACCGGTCGTCCTTATTACGACGAAAAAGCGATTATGGCCTGGGAGACCGGCAACGAACTGGAAGACACCAACGCGGCGTTTCTTCAACAGACCGCCGCGTGGATCAAAAAGTGGGCGCCGCATCAGCTGGTGGTCGATGGCACCTACAAGAAAATTAACGGGTTTGCGCTTAACGATCCCCATGTCGATATCGTCAGCAACCACTACTACACCAATGCCGATAACAACCATCCCGATCAGGTGAAAAAAGACCTGACGGCGGCAGCGGGTAAGAAAGTCTATATGGTGGGCGAATTCGGCCTGCTGGACGCGCAGCAGCTTAACGCCATTATGCAGTCGATCGTCCATAGCGAAGTCAACGGCGCGCAGGCGGCGGGCGGTTTAATCTGGGGCTTCCGCGGTCATCGTCACGACGGCGGCTTCTACTGGCATAAAGAGTCCACCGGCCACTACAGCTACCATCTGCCGGGCTTTCCGGTGGAAGGTAAGGCCAATCAGGAGATGGAAGTGGTCGACCTGGTGCGCACCGCCGCGGCGCAGATGACCGGGCTGGAGAAAGCGCCGCCGCTGCCGAAGCCGGATGCGCCGACGCTGCGGGCGACGGATTCACCTTTTGCGATCAACTGGCTGGGGGCGGCGGTAGGGCGCGCCTACGATGTTGAGCGCGCCGATTCGGCATCCGGGCCGTGGAAGGTGGTGGGGCGCGACATTTCCGACGGCGTTAACGAATGGAACCCGCAGACGATGGATCTGTTCCGCGATGACTATCGCAGTCTGCGGCTGGGGAATACCTACTATTACCGCGTCATCGCTAAAAACGAGAGCGGCAGTTCATCGCCTTCGAACGTGATTAGCGTGAAGCATACTCAGGCGAATCAGGCGCCGGAAGTCACGCTGGCGGAGAGGCTCACCACCAGCCAGGATCAGGGCGTGCAGCTGAGCGCGAGCTGGCGCGATGACGGGCTCCCGGACCGCGACGTAAAGGTGAACTGGAGCAACGGCGGCAGCGCGCAGGCTCATTTTTGCGCGACGGATAAAGCCGAAACCCGCGCCTGGTTCAGCGCCCCCGGTGAATACGCGCTGACCTTTAGTGCCGATGACGGTCTGCTCAAAAGCAGCAAAACCGTTAAGGTCACGGTGACGGAAGCCGTCGGTAAAGTCCCCGCCGACTACTGCCGTTTTGGCGGCGGGGTATTGAACGTGACCGATGGCAAAATTGCGGCGGCGAAAAGCGAGAAAGACGCGCTGACGATTGACGAAGACGGCTTCCTCGGGCCGTTCGCCAACGACGGCGATAAGGTGAGCTGGCAGGTTTCCGCGCCGTGGGCCGGCAAGTATCAGCTGCGGGTGACGTTCAGCGGCAAATGGGGCGGCAAGAAAAACTCGTTTATCGTCAACGACGGCGCGCCAATCGCGGTTGAGTTCCCGCAGACCGATGAACAGGGCCAGCAGCTGCTGGTGCCGGTTGAGCTGAAGGCCGGCGATAACCGCATCGACTTCGGTAAATTCGCCGGCGACTGGGGCTACATGTTTATCAAATCGATTGAAGTGGTTGCAGAGTAGTGCTTATTGGCTGCGCCCGTTGGGTGCGGCCTTTTTTAACTTACAGGAGGCGTTATGACCCGGTATCAGTTTCCGGAAGGCTTTTTTTGGGGCGCGGCGGCATCCGGCCCGCAAACGGAAGGGATAAGCAACAAGCCGCACCGTTCTATTTGGGATAGCTGGTTTGCCGAACAGCCGGAACGTTTTTATCAGCAGATTGGGCCGCAAACCGTTTGCGACACCTATCATCAGTATCCCCAGGACGTGGCGTTGATGAAGCGGACCGGGTTCAACTCCTTCCGCACGTCGATTCAGTGGTCGCGGCTGATTGATGACTTCGAAACCGGCGCGCCCAATGCGGACGCGGTGCGTTTTTATCATGCCTACCTTGATGAGATGATTGAAAACGGCATCGAGCCGATGATTAACCTCTACCACTTCGACATGCCGGAAGCGCTGCAAAAGCAGTACGGCGGCTTTGAGTCGGCGCACGTGACGGATCTCTTCGCGCGTTTTGCCCGCACCGCATTCGAGCTGTTTGGTCACAAAGTGAAATACTGGATCACCTTCAACGAGCCGATTGTGCCGGTTGAGGGCGGCTATCTGTACGACTTCCACTATCCCTGCAAGAAAGACGGCAGGCTGGCGGCGCAGGTGGCGTTTAACATTATGCTGGCCCACGCTAAAGCGGTGCGCGAGTTTCGCGCGCTGGCGCTGGAAAGCGAGATTGGCGTGGTGCTGAATCTGACGCCGTCCTATACCCGCAACGACAGTGCGGAGGATAAAAAAGCGGCGTGGTATGCGGATCTGTTCTTCAACCGCAGCTTTCTCGATCCGCTAGTGAAGCATCAGTTCCCGAAAGAGTTGTGCGAAATTCTGGCCGCGCGCGACTGCCTGCCTGAGGTGACAAAAGCCGACGTGGAGCTGATTACCGGATCGCGCGTCGATTTTCTCGGGGTTAACTATTACGTTCCGCGGCGGGTGAAGGCGCGCGAAAGCGACTATACGCTGGACTATTTCACCCCGGAGTTCTATTTCGAAAACTATGTGAATCCAGAAGGGCGCTTTAATCCTTATCGCGATAATAATGAGATTCTGCCGCAGGCGATTTATGACATTGCCGCCAATATTCGCGATAACTACGGCAATATAAAGTGGTTCCTCGCGGAAATCGGTATTGCGATGGATATTGAGTCGGAAGGCGAACCGGGCGAAGACGGGGTCATTGACGATTCGTTCCGCATCGGCCTGATGGAAGAGCATCTGGTGCAGCTGCACCGCGCGATAGCCGACGGCGCGAACTGCTTTGGTGTGCATCAGTGGACCTTTATCGATAACTGGTCATGGATTAACTCGTTCAAGCGCCGCTACGGTTTCTGGCGGCTCGACCTGCAAACCGGAGAGCGGCAGATAAAGCGCAACGCGCTGTGGTTTGCCGAACTGGCGACCAGCAACGGCTTCAGTTCTGATAAATAGCTCGGCAAAATCCCCCGGAGGCGGCGCTTGGCGCGCCTGTCCGGGCTACCAAACCACACGAACTTGTAGCCCGGACTGATGTGCAGTATCGCCTCCGGGAAGTCATACCTACAGGGGCTTCAGATGATCTCCCCGGTGGCGGCTGACGCCTTACCGGGGCTACGGGTCACCGCAGTTTGCGGACAGGTAGCCCGGCTAAGGCGTCAACCGCGAGCCGGGGGTTATCGGCGCTATTTTTTTATTTCCGCCAGCGAGGCTATCCAGTTCATCGCCAGCTGCGGCCACTCGGCGGCGGGCAGGCCCGTTGTCCCACGGATGCCAAACCCGTGTTTCCCCTCGGCGAACAGATGCAGCTCGGTCGGCACCTGCTGCGCGCGCAGGGCGTTAAACATCACCAGCGCGTTATCCACCGGCACGGAAGGATCGTCCACCGCGTGAAAAATAAAGGTCGGCGGCGTCTGCGGCGTGACGTTCTGTTCCGGTGAATAACGACGCTGCCGCTCTGCCGTCGGCGTTTCGCCAATCAACGCCTTGCGCGATCCGGGATGGGCAATCGCCGGAACCATAGAAATAACCGGATAGCCGAGCACCGCGAAATCCGGCCGCGCGCTCTGCTGGTCGATAACATCCACGGCGGCGTAAGCCGGTTCGCTAAAACGGGTCTCCAGGCTGGCCGCCACGTGTCCGCCGGCGGAAAAGCCCATAATACCGATTTTTTGCGGGTCGATACGCCACTCGGCGGCCCGCGCCCGCAGGGTACGCAGCGCGCGCTGGGCATCGGCCAGAGGCGCATCGCTGCCCTCCGCATGACCGTCCGCGGGCATCCGGTAGGTCATCACAAACAGGGTATAGCCCCGGGCGTTAAACACCGGGGCAAGATCGCTGCCCTCTTTATCCAGCACCACCCGCTGATAAGAGCCGCCCGGCGTCACCAGCAGCGCGATACCGTTGGGCTTCTCCGGCGCGTAAACGGTAATTGTCGGAGCGCGAACGCCGGTGACCGCGCGATCGGGCAGCGAGGGGTCTTTGCTGCGCTCCACCAGCGATTCGCTCGCCGGGCTGTTTTTCGCGCCGGGCGCTTCACCGCCGGGCCAGACAGAAAAGGTGGGCAGAGAGGAAAATGCAGCCTGAGAGGAGAAAAGCAAAGCGATGGCGGCGGCCAGAGGTAAACGCGTCATAAGCATCTCCATTAAGGAAAAGGCTTATTTATCATTGATGAGCGGCGGGTAACGCGAGTTGTCTCACAGAACGCTGTTTCATTAAAATCAAAATGAAACAGCGTTCTGAAGATGTGCCTACTGCAGCTGGTCTTTATGAATACCCAAGCGTTTCATGCGCGAAAGCAGAGTAGTGCGCTTTAACCCCAGGCGCTGGGCCGCGCCCTTCGGTCCGGCGACCACGCCGTTGCTCTCTTTCAGCACCCGGACAATCAGCTGGTATTCATCTTCGCCTTCCTCCGGCAGTACTTCCGCCGCCAGCGGCTCCGGCTCGATGCTCATTTCCGGCAAGGAGAGCTGCAGCACGCTGCCGCGGGTCAGCAGCACCGCGCGCTCAATGACGTTTTCCAGTTCACGCACGTTGCCCGGCCACTCCATGCGGCTGAGAAGGCGCAGCGTTTCCGCCGGAATGCTGTCGATATTGCGTCCCAGACGGCGGGCGATTTTAAAGGTGAAGGCCTTCACCAGTAGCGGAATATCGTCCGGACGCTCGCGCAGCGGCGGCAGGTGGATCGGAAAAACGTTCAGCCGATAGTAGAGATCGCTGCGAAATTCGCGATCGGCGACCATCTGCTTAAGATCGCGGTTGGTCGCGGCGATCAGGCGCACGTCGGTATGAATCAGCTTATTGCTGCCGAGACGCTCGAACTCCTGCTCCTGCAACACGCGCAGCAGCTTCGGCTGTAGCTCAACCGGCATATCGCCCACTTCATCAAGGAAAAGCGAGCTTTTGTCCGCCAGTTCGAAACGGCCGATACGCTGGGCGCTGGCGCCGGTGAAAGCGCCGCGCTCGTGGCCAAACAGGTCGCTTTCCAGCAGCCCGGCGGGCATCGCCGCGCAGTTCATTTTGACCATCCGCCGGCTATTGCGGCCGCTCAGATTATGAATAGCGCGGGCAATCAGCTCCTTACCGGTGCCGGTTTCGCCGAGGATCAGCACCGTGCTGTCGCTCTGCGCCACCATCTCCACCTGCTTGAGCACGCTGTTCATCGCCTCGCTGCGGCCAATGATTTCGCCAAACTCGCTCTCCACGTTGTTGAGCTGTTCGGTCAGGGCGAGGTTCTCATCGACCAGCCGCTCTTTCAGGCGCTGAATTTCGCGGTAGGCGAGGGCGTTGTCGATGGCGATCGAGACGCGCTCGGCGATTTGCCGCAGCAGCTTAAGGTTGGTGGTGGTGAAGACTTTCTCATCGCACTGCGCCAGCTTTAGCACCCCGAGCAGGGTATTGCCGGACATTAACGGCAGCAGGCACAGGGTCTGAATTTTGTTATCCCACATCTCGAAAAGCATTTTTTCGTATGGCGCCAGCGGATCATGCTCGTGCAGATTGAGCAGCAGCATCTCTTTGCTTTTGAAGACCCGCTCGGTCAGGGTGCCGGCTTCATCCACTTCGCTCTGGTCGTGCACCGGATGGCTGGCGTCGAGGTAGTGGGTGGAGTAGATGTTGAGCTTGCCTTTGCGGTTGCTGCGCAGCACCACGCTGATGGCGTCGATGCGGAAGTAGCGGTGGATCTCTTTGGCCACTTCGCTGACCAGCTCGTCGATATCCAGCCGCGAGAGCACGGCGTTGGTGATCGCCACGAGGATGCGGAAGTTATCGCGCTCGTGGCACAGCAGGTCGTAATCGACGTTGTTGCTGACCCGGCTCTGGATCTGCTCGGTGACCACGGCGACGATTTGCGTAAAAGTGTGTAGCCGCTGGTACTCTTTTTCAGTCCATGGGCGGTTGTCGTCGCGAATAAATTCGCAGCCGCCGAAGATGCGGCCTTCCGCCGCCAGCGGCAGCAGGCAGTAATAGCCAAAGGTGGGATAGAGTCCGCTTCGGGCGAGCTGCGGCCATGTCTCGGCAAAGGTGGCGCGATCGCAATGCAGCGCATCCGGTCGGGATAGCAGGCGTCGAACCGGGCCGTTGGCGAGGACGGTTTCATCTTCGTAGCTCACCGGATGTCCGGCATCGTCGCAGGCGTGCCTTGTCGCGCGATGGTTGCCGGAATGCCACAGAATAATCGCCGCCCGGTCGGCGAGCGCGGACTGCTGCACCAGGCCGGTCAGCGTCTCGCTCAGCGCGGCCAGATCCGGCTGCTGTAATAAAATGCGGGTGATATCAAACAGACCCTGCTGCCCAAGATCGCCCATCGGTGTATACGACATTGCTTAAGTCCAAAAGCGCCGCAAAGCGGCGCAGAAGAAAGTGATGACACAAATAATAGTCTGTTTATAAAGCGGTTGTTACCGCCGTCCACCCATCCGCGGTTGCCCGCGGGTTTGGGCGGGATAATCATGCTGGTTTTGCCCGGCTCGCGCTGCGCTTAGCCGGGCTACAGGTGTGCGCAGTTTTGTAGCCCGGATAAGGCGTTAGCCGCAATCCGGGGTCCCGCACCGTTAACAAATTCTCGGCAGCGGCTCGGCGTGAGGAAGATCCAGCGTACGTTTGACGCCGTACAGGCCGATGGAGCGCACGCCCGCGCGCGGCACGACCTCGCCGATTATCGCCGCATCGCGGCCTAACGGATGGGACCGTAAATGCGCAAGTACGCTTTCCGCCGCCTCGCGGGCGACGGCGATCAACAGCTTGCCTTCGTTGGCAAAATTAAGCGCGTCCAGCCCCAGCAGCTCGCAGACGCCGCGCACGGTCTCGTTCACCGGCAGCTTATTCTCATGCAGCTCAATCCCGCAGCCGCTGGCGGCGGCGAACTCGTGGGCCACCGCGTTAACCCCGCCGCGGGTGGCATCGCGCAGGGCTTTCACGCCAGCGACGTCGCGCAGCGTCTGAATCAAGGGCGTCAGCACCGCGCAGTCGCTGGACAGCGCGCCGTCCAGCCCCATCTGCTCGCGCAGGTTAAGAATCGTCGCCCCGTGATCGCCAAGCGTACCGCTGACCAGCAGCACGTCGCCGGCGCTAATCTGCTGCGCCCCCCAGCGAATACCGGTGGGGATCACGCCGATCCCGGCGGTATTGATAAACAGCTTATCCGCCGCCCCGCGCGGCACCACTTTGGTATCGCCGGTAACAATGGCGATACCGGCCTCCCGGGCGGTCTGCGCCATGCTGTTCACCACCGCTTCGAGGGTGGCCATCTCCAGCCCCTCTTCGAGAATAAACCCGCAGGAGAGATAGCGCGGCAGCGCGCCGCTCACCGCTACATCGTTCGCCGTACCGCACACCGCCAGCTTGCCGATATTACCGCCGGGGAAAAACAGCGGATCGATAACGTAGCTGTCGGTGGAGAAGGCGAGCCTGTCGCCCTGCGCGCTAAGCTGAGCGAGATCGAGACGCGCCTGATCTTCCTGCTCCGCCAGCCAGGGGTTGGCGAAAGCCTGCATAAACAGGTCGCCGATCAGCTGCTGCATCGCCTGACCGCCGCTACCGTGGGCTAACTGAACGCTTTTCATGCTTCGATTTCCTGACTGCGATATTGATACCAGGCGGCGCAGGCGCCTTCCGATGAGACCATCAGCGCGCCGAACGCGCTCTGCGGGTTGCAGGTCTTGCCGAACAACGGGCACTGGTGCGGCTTACAGCGGCCGGTCAGCACCTCGCCGCAGCGGGCGCGAGGGTCGTCGCTGACCCGCTGCGGCGCCGGGCGGAAATGCGCCTCGGCGTCGAAACGCTGGTATGCCGTCGTCAGATGCACGCCGGAGTCGCTAATCACCCCCAGCCCGCGCCACTCGCTATCGCCGCTAAGGCAAAACACCTCGGCGATGGCTGACTGCGCCAGCGGATTGCCCGCATCGGGCACCACCCGGCGATACTGGTTCTCCACGTTGCTGTGCCGCGCTATTGTCTGCTCAACCAGCATCACCGCGCCTTGCAGTAGATCAAGCGGTTCGAATCCTGCCACCACCAAAGGACGATGATAGTCGCTGGCGATAAAACCGTAGGCGTCGGTACCAATCACCATGCTGACGTGACCGGGGGCGAGAAACGCGTCGATACCGTTATCCGGCTGGTCGAGCAGGCTGCGCAGGGTCGGCAGCAGGGTGATGTGCTGGCAGAAAAAGTAGAAGTTGGCGACGCCGCGCTCGCGGGCCTGACGCAGGGTCAGGGCGGTGGCGGGCATCGTCGTTTCAAAACCGAGTCCGAAGAACACTACTTCACGCTCGGGGTTCTGCTGCGCCAGCTTAAGGGCATCCATCGGTGAATAGACGATGCGGACGTCGGCGCCGCGCGATTTCGCCTGCAGCAGCGAGCCGTTTTTTCCCGGCACGCGCATGGCGTCGCCAAAGGTGCAGAAAATCACCCCCGGACGGCTGGCGATATCGATACAGGCGTCAATGCGTCCCATCGGCAGCACGCACACCGGGCAGCCGGGCCCGTGAATAAACTCGATATTTTCCGGCAGCAGCTGGTCGAGGCCAAATTTAAAAATGGCGTGGGTATGGCCGCCGCACACTTCCATAATGCGCAGCGGACGGTCGGCGGTATGCGGTAGAAGGCGCGCGCGCTGCCGGAGATGTTCCACCAGCTGCATCACCTGTTCCGGGGCGCGGTATTCATCGACATAACGCATTTACCGCTCCTCGCCGTACAGCAGTGCGCCGACGTCCGGCTCGACTTCAAACATATTTTGCAGCGCTTCGAGGGTGTCGCGGGCTTCGGCTTCGTTGATGACGCTCATGGCGAAACCCACGTGGACCAGCACCCACTGGCCGAGACGCGGCTGGCCGCGATCGTCGACCGCGCCCACCAGGGTCAGGTCGACTTCGCGCTGAATACCGCACACTTCTACCTTCGCCAGATTGCCGTCAATGGCGCAGATTTGTCCGGGAATGCCTATGCACATTGTTGCGTCTCCAGCCAGCTAAGCCACTGGTCCATGCCTTCGCCGCTGGTGGCGGAGAGCAGGATGATGTCAATATCCGGGTTCACCTCGCGGGCGCAGGCCAGACACTTCTCCACGTCAAAGTTGAGATACGGCAGCAGGTCGATCTTGTTAAGCACCATCAGGCTGGCGGCGGCGAACATATGCGGATATTTCAGCGGTTTGTCTTCGCCTTCGGTGACCGACAGTACTGCCACTTTATGACGTTCGCCGAGGTCAAAGCTCGCCGGGCACACCAGGTTGCCGACATTTTCGATAAACAGGATCCCACGGTCATTCAGCGGCAGGCGCGGCGCGGCGTCGGCGATCATTTGCGCGTCGAGATGGCAGCCTTTGCCGGTGTTGACCTGAATAGCAGGTGTGCCGGTGGCGCGGATGCGCGCGGCGTCGTTCACCGTTTGCTGATCGCCTTCAATCACCGCGCAGGCGGTTTTCGCTTTCAGCCGCAGCAGGGTTTCCGTCAGCAGGGTAGTTTTGCCGGAGCCGGGGCTGGAGACCAGGTTCAGCACCAGCTGGTTTTTAGCGGCGAAGCGCGCGCGGTTGCGGGCGGCCAGACGGTTGTTTTTATCCAGCACGTCGATTTCCACTTCCAGCATCCGCCGCTGGCTCTGGCCCGGCGCGTGGGTACCCGCCTCGCCGTGACCGTAGTGCAGGTCGCCCACCGCCGAGCGGGTAGGGGAAAAGTTATCGGTTTTCACGCCGGTAATGTTCATCATCCGGCGCGGGGCGGGCGCGAAGGGGGCGCTGCGAAACGCCGAATGCGGGTTATGTTCATCGCCTTCTATATAAAGGTTGCCTTCACCGCAGCCGCAGGTTGTACACATAATCTTATTACTCCACTTCTAGTCGCTGAATCTGTAAGCCGTCATCCGCCACGATTTGCAGCCGGTCGCTCTGACACTGCGGGCAGCGGCGCACGTGCTGCGAGATGAGATGCACGTACTGCTGGCAGGTTTCACACCAGCATTCAGCCTGTTGTTCGGCGATATGCAGCTCGCAGCCTTCCGCCAGCGTGCCGCGGCACACCAGCTCAAAGCAGAAGGCCAGCGCGCTGGCCTCCACGCAGGAAAACGCCCCGACCTTCAGCCACACGCCGGTGACCCGACGCGCGCCGGCCTGCTGCGCCTGCTGTTCGATAATTTCCAGCGCCCGCTGGCTAAGGGTGATTTCGTGCATGGTGCCTCCGTATCGCGATGGCCCTTTAATGCAATAACGATGCCAGGTCACAAGTAATGTCACGAAAATGTCGATGACGCGCGTCAGACATCGTCATCGACATGTCTTTCTGCCGGCCGGTATTTAATAAATTATTTTAAAATCAACTAATTAAATATTGGCATGAAAAGTGCTTAACCGGTGAATCTCATACAACGGGGGATCCGGGATGACTATTTGGGAATTAAGTGAAAAGGCGGACTACATCGCCGATCGTCACCGCCAGCATCAGGAGCAGTGGCACACCTATTGCAACTCGCTGGTACAGGGAATAACCCTGTCGAAAGCGCGTCTGCATCACGCCATGAGCTGCGCGCCGGATAAAGAACTGTGCTTCGTACTGTTTGGCCATTTTCAGGTCTACGTCGCGCTGGCGGAAGGGTTTAACAGCCACACCATCGAGTATTACGTGGAAACCAAAAACGGCGACGACAGGCATCTGATCGCTCAGGCCACGCTGGGCGCGGATGGCACTATCGATGGCCGGATCAGCAACCGCGATCGCGAGCAGGTTCTCGAGCACTATCTGGCGACTATCGCCAGCGTTTACGACCGTCTCTACGAGGCTATCGAACAAGACCAGCCGGTGGATTTAAGCCACCTGACGCTGGCCCGTTAATCGTCAGGTGTCGACAAGTGTCGAAGCTGACACCTGCGCAACCTGTTTTCGTCAAAAATGACTTTCACCTGAGGATGACCCGGTGAACCGTTTTGTAATTGCTGACTCCACCGTCTGTATCGGCTGTCGCACCTGCGAAGCCGCCTGCGCTGAGACTCACCGCCAGCATGGCCTGCAAGCCATGCCCCGGCTGCATTTAATGCGCAATGAAAAAGAATCCGCGCCGCAGATGTGCCACCAATGTGAAGATGCGCCCTGCGCCGCCGTCTGCCCGGTTAACGCCATTAATCGCGTCGATGGCGCGGTGCAGCTCAATGAGAGCCTGTGCGTAAGCTGCAAGCTGTGCGGCATCGCCTGTCCGTTCGGCGCCATTGAGTTTTCCGGCAGCCGTCCGCTGGATATGCCGGCTAACGCCAATACCCCCCTGGCCCCCGCCGCGCCGCCGGCGCCGGCCCGCGTCAGCTCGCTGCTCGACTGGGTGCCGGGCGTGCGCGCCATCGCCGTCAAATGCGACCTGTGCCACTTCGACGAGCAGGGCCCGGCGTGCGTTCGCACCTGCCCGACTAACGCGCTGCTGCTGGTGGATATCCGCGATATCGCCCAGGCCAGCAAGCGTAAGCGGCAGCTGACCTTTAATACCGATCTCGGCGATCTGTCGCTGTTCCAGGCGCAACAAGGGGACGTGAAATGAGTGTGATTTCCTTAGTGAATCAGGCGGTGGCCTGGTACGCCGCCAGCGCGGTGCTGGCGTTTCTGTTCGCCCTGCGCAAACCGCTGAGCGGGGCGATCGCCGGGATCGGCGGCGCGGTCGCCAGCGCGATGCTGGTGCTGGCGGGCGGAACGGCGCTGCTGATGCCGGAGCGCGTCAGCGGCGGTATGCTGCAGATGCTGCACCTGACCCTGCGCGCGGGCGGCGTCAACGCGCTGTGGCTGTTGGCGATCGGCCTCTCGGCGCTGCCGATTTCGCTGTTCAATATCGCCTGGCATCGCCATCCGCAGGTCAAAGCGAACGGCCTGCTGGTGAACCTGTTGCTGGCCGCTGCGACCTGCGCGGTGGTGGTGACGAACTTCGGCGCGCTGGTGGTGATGGCGGAGATTATGGCGCTCTGCGCCGCGTTTCTTACCGGCTGCGCGCAGTCCGGCAAGCTGTGGTTTGCGCTGGGGCGTCTGGGTACGCTGCTGATGGCGTGGAGCTGCTGGCTGGTCTGGTCGTCCTACGGCACCCTTGAGCTGGCGCAGATTACCCAACAGGCGATGGCGGCGCCGCAGAACGCGCTGCTGTGGCTGCCGGGCCTGGTTGGTTTTGCGCTGCTGGCTGGGGTCATTCCGCTGCACGGCTGGGCGCCGCAGGCTCACGCCGGCGCCAGCGCGCCAGCCGCCGCGCTGTTTTCCACGGTGGTGATGAAAGTCGGTCTCTACGGCATCCTGACGGTGTCGCTGGCCGGTAGCGTACCGCCGCTGTGGTGGGGGGTAATGCTGCTGGTGCTGGGCATGATCACCGCCTTCGTCGGCGGACTATACGCCCTGATGGAGCACAATATTCAGCGCCTGCTGGCGTACCACACCCTGGAAAACATCGGCATTATCCTGCTCGGCCTCGGGGCGTTCGTCACCGGCGTGGCGACCCATAACCCGACCCTGATGGTGCTGGGTTTTATCGGCGGCATGTATCACCTGATCAACCATAGCCTGTTTAAAACCACCCTGTTCCTCGGCGCGGGGGCGGTGTGGTTCCGTACCGGCCATCGCGATATCGAGAAGCTCGGCGGCATCGGCAAGAAAATGCCGCTGATTTCGCTCTCCATGCTGGTGGGCCTGATGGCGATGGCCGCGCTACCGCCGCTGAACGGTTTTGCCGGGGAGTGGGTGATCTATCAGTCCTTCTTCAAGCTAAGCACCGGCGACGCGTTTGTTGGCCGCCTGCTCGGACCGCTGCTGGCGGTGGGCCTGGCGATTACCGGCGCCCTGGCGGTGATGTGTATGGCGAAAGTCTACGGCGTCACCTTCCTCGGCGCGCCGCGTAGCAAAGAGGCGGAAAACGCCACCTGCGCGCCGGGGCTGATGACCTTTAGCGTGGTGCTGGCCGCCGTCTGCTGCGTGATTGGCGGGGTTGCCGCGCCGTGGCTGCTGCCGCTGGTGAGCGGGGCGTTTCCGGTGCAGGCGGAGGTCTCCAGCGTGGTGTCTCAGCCGCTGATCGCCATTCTGCTGATCGCCTGCCCGCTGCTGCCGCTGCTGCTGATGATCTTCTTTAAGGGCGATCGCCTGCCGGCGCGCTCCCGCGGCGCGGCCTGGGTCTGCGGCTACGACCATGAGAAATCCATGGTGGTGACCGCCCACGGTTTCGCCATGCCGGTGAAAGAAGCCTTTGCGCCGATCCTCAAGCTTCGCCACTGGCTGAATCCGGTGCGCCTGGTGCCCGGCTGGCAGAGCGCCTCCGCGCCTGCGCTGTTTCGCGGCATGGCGCTGGTTGAGCTGGCGGTACTGGTGGTGATTGTGATTTCCCGAGGAGCCTGAGAATGAGCGTATTAATTGCATTGCTGCAGGCGCTGGTGCTGTTCGCCGCCGCGCCGCTGTTGTCCGGGGTGACCCGCGTCGCCCGCGCGCGTCTGCATAACCGCCGCGGTCCGGGCGTGCTGCAGGAGTACCGGGATATCGTGAAACTGCTGGGGCGCCAGAGCGTTGGCCCGGACGCCTCCGGCTGGGTCTTCCGCCTGACGCCGTACGTGATGGTCGGCGTGATGCTGACCATCGCCACCGCGCTGCCGGTGGTGACCGTTGATTCGCCGATGTCCGGGCTGGGCGACCTGATCACCCTGATCTACCTGTTCGCTATCGCCCGCTTCTTCTTCGCTATTTCCGGCCTTGATACCGGCAGCCCGTTTACCGCTATCGGTGCCAGCCGCGAAGCGATGCTCGGCGTGCTGGTGGAGCCTATCCTGCTGCTCGGCCTGTGGGTCGCGGCGCAGGTTGCCGGTTCCACCCATATCAGCAGCATCACCGACACCATTTACCACTGGCCTGTCGCCCGCACTCTTCCGCTAATTCTGGCGCTGTGCGCCTGCGCCTTCGCCACTTTTATCGAAATGGGCAAGCTGCCGTTCGACCTGGCGGAAGCGGAGCAGGAGCTTCAGGAAGGCCCGCTCTCGGAATACAGCGGCAGCGGCTTCGGCGTGCTGAAGTGGGGCATTAGCCTCAAACAGCTGGTGGTCCTGCAAATGTTCGTCGGCGTATTTATCCCGTGGGGACAGATGACCAGCTTTAGCGTCGGCGGTCTGCTGCTGGCGCTGGTGGTTGCCGTCATCAAGCTGGTGCTTGGCGTGCTGGTGATTGCGCTGTTCGAAAACAGCATGGCGCGTCTGCGCTTTTGCGCCACCTCCCGCGTCACCTGGGCCGGGTTTGGTTTTGCCTTTTTAGCCTTCGTCTCCTTGCTGGTGGCGTGATTTAAGAGAGTTTGAGCATGTCTGAAGAAAAAATCGGTCAACACTATCTCGCCGCGCTGCATCAGGCCTTTCCGGGCGTGGTGCTGGATGAAGCCTGGCAGACCAAAGACCAGTTGACGGTCACGGTAAAGGTCAACTACCTGCCGGAAGTGGTCGAGTTCCTGTACTACAAGCAGGGCGGCTGGCTGTCGGTGCTGTTCGGCAACGACGAACGCAAGCTCAACGGCCACTACGCCGTCTACTACGTGCTGTCGATGGAGCAGGGCACGAAGTGCTGGATCACCGTGCGCGTGGAAGTGGACGCCAATAAACCCGAGTATCCGTCGGTGACGCCGCGCGTGCCTGCCGCCGTGTGGGGCGAGCGCGAAGTGCGCGATATGTACGGTCTGATCCCGGTCGGTCTGCCGGACGAGCGCCGGCTGGTGCTGCCGGACGACTGGCCGGATGAACTCTATCCGCTGCGTAAAGACAGCATGGACTACCGCCAGCGTCCGGCGCCGACCACCGACGCGGAAACCTACGAGTTTATCAACGAGCTGGGCAGCAAGAAAAACAACGTGGTGCCGATTGGCCCGCTGCATGTCACCTCCGACGAACCGGGCCACTTCCGCCTGTTCGTTGACGGCGAAAATATTATCGATGCCGACTACCGCCTGTTCTACGTCCATCGCGGGATGGAAAAGCTGGCGGAAACCCGGATGGGCTACAACGAAGTCACCTTCCTGTCGGACCGCGTGTGCGGTATCTGCGGCTTCGCCCACAGCACCGCCTACACCACCTCGGTGGAGAACGCGATGGGCATTGTGGTGCCGGAGCGCGCGCAAATGATCCGCGCCATTCTGCTGGAGGTGGAGCGCCTGCACTCGCACCTGCTGAACCTCGGCCTCGCCTGCCACTTTACCGGCTTCGACTCCGGGTTTATGCAATTCTTCCGCGTGCGCGAAACCTCGATGAAGATGGCGGAAATTCTTACCGGGGCGCGTAAAACCTACGGCCTGAACCTGATTGGCGGCATTCGTCGCGATCTGCTGAAAGAGGACATGATCCAGACCCGCCAGCTGGCGCAGCAGATGCGCCGCGACGTGCAGGAGCTGGTGGATATGCTGCTCAGCACGCCGAATATGGAGCAGCGTACCGTGGGTATTGGTCGTCTCGACCCACAAATCGCCCGCGACTTCAGCAACGTTGGCCCGATGGTGCGCGCCAGCGGCCACGCCCGTGATACCCGCGCCGACCACCCGTTTGTCGGCTACGGCCTGTTGCCGATGGAAGTGCACAGCGAGCAGGGCTGCGATGTCATCTCGCGCCTCAAGGTGCGCATCAACGAAGTTTACACCGCGCTGAACATGATCGACTTCGGCCTCGATAACCTGCCGGGCGGCCCGCTGATGGTGGAAGGCTTCACCTATATTCCGCACCGCTTCGCGCTCGGCTTCTCGGAAGCGCCGCGCGGGGATGATATCCACTGGAGCATGACCGGCGACAACCAGAAGCTGTACCGCTGGCGCTGCCGGGCGGCGACCTACGCCAACTGGCCGACCCTGCGCTATATGCTGCGCGGCAATACCGTCTCCGACGCGCCGCTGATTATCGGCAGCCTCGACCCGTGCTACTCCTGTACCGACCGCATGACCGTGGTCGACGTGCGCAAGAAGAAAAGCAAAGTGGTGCCATACAAAGAGCTGGAGCGCTACAGCATCGAGCGTAAGAACTCGCCGCTGAAATAAGGAATCGCCATGTTTACCTTTATTAAAAAAGTCATCAAAACCGGCACCGCGACGCACTCATACCCGCTGGAGCCGATGCCGGTGGATAAAAACTTCCGCGGCAAACCGGAGCATAATCCGCAGCAGTGCATCGGCTGCGCCGCCTGCGTTAACGCCTGCCCGTCGAACGCCCTGACGGTGGAGACCGATCTGGCCACCAATCAACTGGGGTGGCAGTTCAACCTCGGGCGCTGCATCTTCTGCGGACGCTGCGAAGAGGTCTGCCCGACGGCGGCGATTAGGCTCTCTCAGGAGTACGAGCTGGCGGTGTGGAAAAAAGAGGATTTCCTCCAGCAGTCGCGTTTTGCCATCTGCCACTGTCGGGTATGTGAACGACCGTTCGCCGTACAGAAAGAGATCGACTACGCCATCGCGCTGCTCAAACACAACGGCGACAGCCGCGCCGAGCTGCATCGCGAAAGTTTTGAGACCTGCCCGGAGTGTAAACGCCAGAAGTGCCTGGTGCCGTCCGACCGTATTGAACTGACTCGCCATATGAGAGAGGCCAGCTGATGAGCAATTTATTAGGCCCGCGCGATGAAAACGGCATTCCGGTGCCGATGACGGTGGATGAATCCATCGCCAGCATGAAGGCCTCGCTGCTGAAAAAAATTAAGCGTTCCGCCTACGTCTATCGGGTGGACTGCGGCGGCTGCAACGGCTGCGAAATCGAGATTTTCGCTACCCTGTCGCCGCTGTTCGACGCCGAGCGTTTTGGTATCAAAGTGGTGCCGTCGCCGCGTCACGCCGATATTCTGTTGTTTACCGGGGCGGTGACCCGGGCGATGCGTTCTCCCGCGCTGCGCGCGTGGCAGTCCGCGCCGGACCCGAAAATCTGTATCTCCTACGGCGCCTGCGGCAACAGCGGCGGCATTTTCCACGACCTCTACTGCGTGTGGGGCGGGACCGATAAAATCGTGCCGGTAGACGTCTATATTCCCGGCTGCCCGCCGACGCCTGCCGCGACGCTGTACGGCTTCGCGATGGCGCTGGGCCTGCTGGAGCAGAAAATCCACGCCCGTCTGCCGGGCGAGCAGGATGAACGGCCGACCGAGCTTCTGCACCCGGATATGGTACAGCCGCTGCGGGTGCGCATTGACCGCGAAGCGCGTCGCCTGGCGGGCTATCGCTATGGTCGCCAGATTGCCGACGACTATATGCGCCTGCTGGCGCAGGGCGATAGCCAGGTGGTGCGCTGGCTGGAGGCGGAAAAAGATCCGCGTCTGACCGAGATCGTCACCCACCTGAACCAGGTGGTCGAGGGAGCGCGTATCCGATGAGCGAGACGGTGGTGTTCAGTCAGCTGAGCCGTAAATTTATTGATGAGAACGACGCGACGCCTGACCAGGCGCAGCAGGTGGTCTATTACAGCCTGGCGATTGGCCACCACCTCGGCGTCATCGACTGCCTCGAGGCGGCGCTGAGCTGCCCGTGGCAGGCGTATCTGGCGTGGATTGCGACCCTCGAAGAGGGCAGCGTCGCGCGGCGTAAAATGGAAGGCGTGCCGAAGTACGGCGAGATCGTGATCGATAGCAATCATGTGACGATGCTGGCCAACGCTTTTGATAAAGCGCAGGCCCGGCAGACCCCCGAGCAGCAGGCGTGGAGCAAAACCCTGCTCAGCATGCTGCATGATATTCACCAGGAAAGCGCCATCTACCTGATGGTGAGGAGACTCCGTGACTGACGTTTTACTCTGTGTTGGCAATAGCATGATGGGCGACGACGGCGCAGGCCCGCTGCTGGCGGAGATGTGCGCGGCTAATCCCGTCGGCGAGTGGGTGGTGATTGACGGCGGCAGCGCGCCGGAAAACGATATTGTCGCCATTCGCGAGCTGCGCCCTGAGCGCCTGCTGATCGTCGATGCCACCGATATGGGGCTGAATCCCGGCGAGATCCGCATCGTCGACCCGGATGATATTGCCGAGATGTTTATGATGACTACCCACAATATGCCGCTCAACTATCTGATCGATCAGCTAAAAGAGGATATCGGCGAGGTGATTTTCTTAGGCATTCAGCCGGATATCGTCGGCTTTTATTACCCAATGACCCAGCCGATTAAGGACGCGGTCGAGGTGGTGTACGCGCGGCTTGATGGCTGGCAGGGGCAGGGCGGTTTTGCGGCACTTGAAGCCGCAGAAGAGCCGGCGTTCCCCGGCTAAGCGCAGCGCGAGCCGGGAGTTTGGTCAGGGGGAGCAAGTTTACTTTTTTCCCCGGGTCGCGGCGTAAACGCCCTACTCGGGCTACGGCTACTGTCCGGGCTACCGGTCCGCGAGCGTTGATGAACCTGTAGCCCGGCTAAGCGCAGCGCGAGCCGGGGAAATTTCCGTGTTGCAGGTGTTTGCCAGGCTGAGCATCCCTCAGTCCGCGGGGCACACTACGCCAAATCTTCCCCGTTGCTGGCAATCACCTTCTTATACCACCAGAACGACTTCTTACGTCTCCGCGCCAGCGTGCCGTGACCGGCGTCGTCGCGGTCGACGTAGACAAAGCCGTAGCGCTTGCTCATCTCGCCGGTGGAGGCGGACACCAGATCGATACAGCCCCAGCTGGTGTAGCCCATCACCGGAATGCCATCCGCGATGGCGTCGCCCATCGCCTTAATATGCTCGCGCAGATAGCTGATGCGGTAGTCGTCGTTAATCTCGCCGTTAGCGTCAATCTCATCCCGCGCGCCGAGACCGTTTTCCACAAGGAACAGCGGTTTCTGGTAGCGGTCATACATCATATTCATGGTGATGCGCAGGCCGAGCGGGTCGATGCCCCAGCCCCATTCGCTGGCCTGAATATGCGGGTTCTTCAGTGACTTAACAATATTGGCGGCGTTGGTGTTGCCGGCGTTCATCTCCGCCGACGCGCAGCGCGAAGCGTAGTAGCTGAAGGAGACGAAATCGACGGTATGGCGCAGGATTTCATCATCGCCCGCTTCTTTGGCGATGGTCACACCTTTCTCGCGGAATACCCGCGCCGCCCACACCGGATACGCGCCGCGCGCCTGGACATCGATAAAGAACAAGTTCTCGCGATCTTTCTCCAGCGCCATCCACACGTCTTCCGGCTTACAGGAGTAAGGGTAGAAATTGCCGCCCGCCAGCATACAGCCGACCTGATTTTGCGAATTCACCTCGTGGGCGATTTTGGTCGCTAAGGCGCTGGCGACCAGTTCATGATGGGCGGCCTGGTATTTCACCTGCTCCTGATTTTCCCCCTCTTCAAACACCAGACCGGCGCCGGAGAATGGGCTATGCAGCATAATGTTGATTTCATTGAAGGTAAGCCAGTACTTCACTAACCCATCAAAAGCTTCAAAACAGGTACGGGCGTAGCGGGTGAAGAACTCCACCATTTTTCGATTGCGCCAGGAGCCGTATTCGGTAACCAGGTGCATCGGCACGTCGAAATGGCACAGCGTCACCAGTGGCTCGATATTATGCTTTTTACACTCCTCGAACAGCGAGCGATAAAAGGCGATCCCTTCCGGGTTCGGCTCTTGTTCATCACCTTTTGGAAACAGGCGGCTCCAGGCGATAGAGGTGCGGAAGACGCTAAAGCCCATCTCGGCCATCAGGGCGATATCTTCTTTATAACGATGATAAAAATCGATCGCCTCGTGGCTCGGGTAGAACTCATAGTCGCGCAGCGCGAAGCGTTTCTCCTGCCCCAGCTTGACCGCCAGGCGGTGCGCGCCGTGGGGAATCATATCGACGGTGGTCGGCCCTTTGCCGCCCTCCAGATATGCCCCTTCGGACTGGTTGGCGGCCAGTGCGCCGCCCCATAAAAATCCCTGTGGAAAAGTCGCCATGCATTACCTCGTTAATAAAATGGTGTTCAGGCGTGAGAAGCCTGGGCGCCGGCCTGACGCTGTCTGGCGTCGGCGGCGGCTTCTTCTTGCGGAATATCTTCAAAGCCGAGCATCAGCGTCAGGACAAACGACAGCACTACCGCCAGCGCCATGACGCCAAAGACCCAGACGATGGTCATCGGATTGGCCGGGTCGAAAAACTGGACGCTGGTAAACAGGCCCGGCGCCGCCATTGAGTGGCTGGCGAGCCCGGCAATGCCGGCCACCGCGCCGCAGATAAAGCCGCTGATCAGGCTGGCGATTAGCGGTCGCTTCAGCCGCACCGCCACGCCGTACAGCGCCGGTTCGGAAATCCCCGCCAGAATCGCGGAAGCCGCGGCAGCCAGCGCCGTCTGGCGCAGCTCCGGGTTTTTGGTTTTCCACGCCACCGCCAGCGATGAGCCGCCCAGCGACAGGTTGGCGCCGATTTCCGACGGCATCACCATGCCCTCTTTGCCGGTTTCGGCGATGGTCTGAATGATAGTCGGCGTGAAGACGCGGTGCATCCCGGTCATCACCAGCAGCGGCCACAGGGCGCCCATAATCGCCACCGACAGCCAGCCGAGGTAGCTGTGGATCGTATAGACCAGCGCGGAAATGGCGCTACCGATCCAGATGCCGAGCGGGCCAATCAGCAGAATCGACAGCGGGGCGGCAATCAGCACAATCAGCATCGGCTTGAGGAAGTTTTTCGTCACCGCCGGGGTGATACGGTCGACCCAGCGTTCGATATAAGAGAGGCACCATGTCATCACCAGCGCCGGGATCACGGTATAGGTGTATTTCACCGCCGTCACAGGAATAAAGGCGAACTCCACGTGCTCGCCCTGGGCGGCTTTGGCCATCAGCTCGATAAAGCTCGGGTGCACCAGCACCCCGGCAATCGCAATCGCCAGCGACATATTGGTTTTGAACTTCACCGCCGCGGAAGCCGCAACCATCAGCGGCAGGAAGAAGAACGCGCCGTCGCCGATAACCGTCAGAATAGTCAGCGTTGGCGCGCCTTTGGGCAGCGCGCCGGTCATCTCTAAGATCATCGCCAGCAGCTTGACCATCGATCCGCCGATAATTGCCGGGATCAGCGGCGACATAGTGCCGATCAGCGCATCAAGGATCCCGGCACCGATGCGCTTCAGGGTGATCGGCGGTTTTCCCTGCGGTTCGGCAGGGCGCAGTTCTCCCGGCAGCAGGGCGACCACCTCGCGGTAGGCCTGGGAGACGGTATTGCCGATGATGACCTGGCACTGGTTATCGCTACGCACGACGCCGAGTACGCCTTTTAGCCCTTTGAGGGTGGCGCTGTCGACCCGCTCGTTGTCTTTGACCACAAAACGCAGGCGGGTCATGCAGTGGGTGACGGCGGCCACGTTATCTGCGCCGCCAATTGCAGCCACAATCTGCTGCGCCAGAGCTGCATAATTTTTAGACATCGGATTTTATCCTGTTTATCAATGGGATACTGGCTTGTCACCGCGCCGGAAAGCGGAGCGGCATCATGCATACATAGGAAACCGGTTCCACAAAATCATGATTAGTTTCATGAATGCATACAAGAAATAAAAAAATAAGATCTCGATTTTGTGATTTTGATCGCTGTGTGCGCATCAGCGCGGGAGACGCACAAATGCTGAAAAAGCGCAGCGCGTGCAGTACACTGCGGGCAACATTGGCAACAGGAATAACCACATGGCAACGATGCTGGAGGTAGCGAAGCGCGCGGGGGTGTCGAAGGCCACCGTTTCGCGGGTGCTGTCGGGGAACGGCTATGTCAGCCAGGAGACCAAAGATCGCGTCTTCCAGGCGGTGGCCGAAAGCGGTTACCGGCCGAATCTGCTGGCGCGCAACCTGGCGACGAAAAAGACGCAGACCCTCGGGCTGGTGGTGACCAACACCCTTTATCACGGCGTCTATTTCAGCGAACTGCTTTACCACGTGGCGCGGATGACCGAAGACAAAGGGCGGCAGCTGATCCTCGCCGACGGCAAGCACAGCGCGGAGGAGGAGCGCGAGGCGATTCAGTATCTGCTCGATCTGCGCTGCGATGCGATTATTATCTATCCACGCTTTCTCAGCGTTGATGAGATGGATGAGATTATCGAAAATCATGAGCGGCCGATTATGGTGCTCAACCGCCGCCTGCGCCGCAACGCCAGCCACTGCGTCTGGTCCGATCAAAAAGCCTCGGCGATGATGGCAGTGGAAAAGCTTATCGCGCTGGGTCATCGGCAAATCGCGTTTATTACCGGTTCGCTGGATTCGCCAACCGGCGTTGAGCGTCTCTCGGGCTATAAAGACGCGCTGGCCCGCCACGGCATTACGCCGAATAACGATCTGATCGTCGAAGGGCGCTGGACGCCGGAAACCGGCGCGGCGGGAGTCGAGACGCTGCGCCAGCGCCGCGTCGGCTACAGCGCGCTGGTGGCGAGCAACGACGATATGGCGGTTGGCGCGATGAAACAGCTGCATCAGCTCGGCGTTAAGGTGCCGGAGCAGGTTTCGGTGGTGGGCTTTGACGATATCGCGCTGGCGCCGTTTATGGTGCCGGCGCTCTCCAGCGTCAAAGTCCCGGTGACGGAGATGATCAAAGAGAGCATCAACCGGCTGATCTTTATGCTCGACGGCGGCGATTTTAAATTTCAGCAAACCTTTTCCGGCGAGCTGATTGAACGCGACTCAATGGTCCCCGGCCCGCACGCCTGACGTCGTCAGCTGTCATCGTCACAACTGACGATGACAGTCTCTCCCGTATTTATCTCCTTTAATATCAGTATCATAAAAATTGGAACGCATTATGCATACTCCGGCGCGTAACCTTCTTACAGCTGGAGAAATGGATGAACCGTTTCATTATCGCCGACGCGAGCAAATGCATCGGCTGCCGCACCTGTGAAGTGGCCTGCGTGGTCTCTCATCAGGAAAATCAGGACTGCGCCGCGCTGACGCCAAAAACCTTTTTACCGCGTATTCACGTGATCAAAGGCGTCAACGTGTCGACGGCCACCGCCTGTCGTCAGTGCGAGGACGCCCCGTGCGCCAACGTCTGCCCGAACGGCGCTATCAGCCGCGACCAGGGCTTCGTCCACGTGATGCAGGAGCGCTGCATCGGCTGCAAAACCTGCGTGGTGGCCTGTCCGTACGGCGCCATGGAAGTGGTGGTGCGCCCGGTTATTCGCCACAGCGGCGCGGGGCTGAACGTGATAGCGGAAAAAGCCGAAGCTAACAAATGCGACCTGTGCTATCACCGTGAGGAAGGCCCTGCCTGTATGGACGCCTGTCCGACCCACGCGCTGATTTGCGTCGACCGCAACAGGCTCGAACAGATGAATATCGAAAAACGCCGCCGCACCGCGCTGGCCTGGTAATCCGGCCGCGCAATGAACGGGGTGCAAATCCGCATTCGCGGTAAAGTGCAGGGGGTGGGGTTCCGCCCCTTCGTCTGGCAGCTGGCGCAGCAGCTGGGGCTGCGCGGCGACGTGTGCAACGACGGCGACGGCGTACTGGTGCGCCTTGTCGGCGATGATGCGGCCTTTCTCAGCGCGTTAACCCAGCGCTGCCCACCGCTGGCGCGTATCGACAGCGCGGCGGCCGCGTCATTCGTCTGGGCCGCCGAGCCGCCGGGCTTTACCATTCGCCAAAGCGGAGCCGGAAGCATGCGCACGCAGATTGTGCCCGATGCCGCTACCTGCCCGGCATGCCTGGCTGAGATGAACAACCCGCGAGAACGCCGCTACCGCTATCCGTTTATCAACTGCACCCACTGCGGGCCGCGCTTTACCATTATTCGCGCTATGCCCTACGACCGCCCACTGACCTCTATGTTGCCGTTTCCTCTTTGCTCCGCCTGTGCGACGGAATATGGCGATCCTGCCGATCGCCGCTTTCACGCGCAGCCGGTGGCCTGCGCCGAGTGCGGCCCGCAGCTGGAATGGCGCGGCCCGCAGGGGCATTTATTTGGCGAGGCGGCTCTTGAAGCGGCGACGGCTCGCCTGCTGGCGGGCGATATTGTGGCGGTGAAGGGGTTGGGCGGTTTCCATCTGCTGTGCGATGCCGGAAACCCTGAGGCCGTCGCGAAGCTGCGGGCGCGCAAGCATCGCCCGGCGAAACCGCTGGCGGTGATGCTGGCGACAACGGCGGGGCTCAGCAAACCGGCGCTGACGCTGCTGACCTCTCCCGCCGCGCCGATCGTGTTGCTGGAGAAAACGCAGGTGGCCGGCCTGTGCGACCAGATTGCGCCAGGGCTTGCGGAAGTAGGGGGGATGCTGCCATCTAATCCACTGCAGCATTTACTTTCGCAGGCGCTGGCGCGCCCATTAGTGATGACCTCCGGCAACCTCAGCGGCCGCCCGCCGGCGTTAACCAACGCCGGGGCGCTGGCGGATTTAGCCGGAATTGCCGACGGTTTTCTGCTGCATAATCGCGAGATTGTGCAGCGGATGGACGATTCCGTGGTGCGGCAAAGCGGCGAGATGCTGCGCCGCGCCCGCGGCTACGTGCCGGACGCGCTGGCGCTGCCGCCGGGTTTCCACGACGTACCGCCGCTGCTGGCTCTCGGCGCGGATATGAAAAATACATTCTGCCTGCTGCGCGGCGATGAAGCGGTGCTCAGCCAGCATTTTGGCGATCTCGACGAGGAGGGCGTCGAGGCGCAGTGGCAGCAAGCGCTGCGTCTGATGCAGGAGATTTACGCTTTTACCCCGCAGCGGGTGGTTGCCGACGCCCATCCCGGCTACCGCGCTTCGCGGTGGGCGGCGTCGCTGGCGCTGCCGGTGGAGCGCGTGTTGCATCATCATGCCCACGCTGCCGCCTGCCTGGCCGAGCACCGCTGGCCGCTGGAGGGCGGCGACGTGATTGCCCTGACGCTCGACGGTATCGGGATGGGGGAAAACGGTGAGCTGTGGGGCGGCGAGTGCCTGCGGGTCAACTATCGCGAGTGCGAGCATCTCGGCGGTCTGCCGGCGGTGGCGCTGCCGGGCGGCGACCTCGCGGCGCGTCAGCCGTGGCGCAATCTGCTCGCTCACTGCCTGGCGTTCGTCCCTGAATGGCAGAATTATGCCGACACCGCCGCACTACGCCAGCAAAGCTGGCCGCTGCTGGCGCGGGCAATCGAGCGCGGTATTAATGCGCCGCAGGCATCGTCGTGCGGGCGTCTGTTTGACGCCGTCGCCTGCGCGTTGGGCTGCGCCCCGCTCACCCTGAGCTATGAAGGGGAAGCGGCGTGCCGTCTGGAAGCGCTGGCGGCGACCTGCGAAGGGATTGATCATCCGGCGATGCTGCCGTGGCGCGATGGAAAACTGGACCTGGCGACGTTCTGGCAGCGGTGGCTGAGCTGGCAGGCGAGCCCGGCGCAAAAAGCCTGGGCCTTTCATGATGCGCTGGCCCGCGGGCTGGCGGCCATGATGCGCGATTGCGCGAACGCACGGAATATTCACACGCTGGCCTTCGGCGGCGGGGTACTGCACAACCGCCTGCTGACGGCGCGATTGACCTTTTATCTGGCCGATTTTACTCTGCTCTTTCCGCAGCAGCTGCCCGCAGGCGATGGCGCGATTGCCCTCGGTCAGGCGGTTATCGCTGCGGCCCGCCTGCAGGCTTAAAGGACACCGATATGATAGTGACGATTTTGCGTCAGCAGCCGCGCGCAGCGGCGCTGGTGCTGGCATTGATTGCCGCCAATTTGCTGGCCTGGGGCTGGGCATTTGCGGCGTTCGGCGGTAGCGGCGCGCTGATGGCCGCCAGCCTGCTGGCCTGGGGTTACGGTCTGCGCCACGCGGTGGACGCCGACCATATCGCGGCGATCGACAACGTGACCCGCAAAATGATGCAGCAGGGGAAGCGACCTTTTGCCGTTGGCGCGTGGTTCTCGCTGGGTCATTCGTCGATTGTGGTGCTGGCGTCGGCGGCGATTGCCGCGACCGCCACCGCGTTTGGTCAGCAGATGAGCTGGTTTCACGAGACCGGCAGCGTTATCGGTACCGCCGTATCGGCGCTGTTCCTGCTGGTGATGGCCTTTATCAACCTGGTTATTTTGCGCAGCGTCTGGCGCAGCTTTCGGGCGTGGAAGCAGGGCGAAAAGGTGAGCGATGAGGTCATGACCGGCGGCGGCATGATGAGCTGGCTGTTCGGTAAAACCTTCCGCCTGATTAGCCGCAGCTGGCAGATGTATCTGGTGGGCTTTCTGTTTGGCCTCGGCTTTGATACGGCGACGGAAATCGGCGTGCTGGGGATTTCGGCGGCCAGCGCGTCGAGCGGGATGTCGATTTGGTCGATTATGATTTTTCCGGCGCTGTTCGCTAGCGGGATGGCGCTGGTGGATACGCTCGACAACGTGCTGATGGTCGGCGCCTACGGCTGGGCGTTCAGTAAGCCGCAGCGTAAGCTCTATTACAATATGACCATTACCGGCACCTCGGTGGTGGTGGCGCTGTTTATCGGCGGTCTGGAAGCGCTGGGTCTGTTGATGGATAAGTTCTCCCTCAGCGGAGGCGTCTGGCGCTGGGTCGGCGCATTGAACGACCATCTCGGCGACGCCGGTTTTGTGGTGGTCGGGCTGTTCGTGGCCTGCTGGGTGCTGTCGGTGCTCAACTACCGCTGGCGCGGATACGATAACCTGGCGCGGTAGGTTGGGCATTTCCCCGGCTCGCGCTACGCTTAGCCGGGCTACCAAACCCGAGCGCCTTGCCATTGGGTAGCCCGGGTTAGGCGTTTACGCCGCGACCCGGGAATAACGTCATATCCTCCCGGTTAACTCACCAGCTGTTTGAGCAGGGCAAAAGCATCTTTCATGCGATCCTCGCTGACCACAAAAGCGCGCAGCTGGTTTTCGGCGTCAACGCCTTTCGCGACCAGGCCGTCTTTGGCGGCAACGATATTCCACGTCAGATCCTCGCGTCGGGTATCGCCCGCCAGGTGCAGCGGTAAATCCGGCGTTTTAACCTTCACCAGCATCGGCGGCAGCTTCAGTTCCCCCTGCTGAGCCAGCAGATTTTTACCCAGGCACATGGCGCTCAGCAGAATCGGCTGCAGAAAAGGCAGGACCATACCGTTGATTTCCGCGCAATCGCCGAGGGCGTAAATCGCCGGATGGCTGGTTTGCAGCTGGCTGTTCACTACCACGCCACGGTGAGTTTTCAGACCCGCATGCCGCGCCAGCGCCGTTTCCGGGCGTAAACCGGCGGCGGCGACCACCGCATCCACCGTCACCGTACGCTGGCGGTCAAGAGTGACGCGAATCCCGTCGGCGCTCTGCGCCAGGCTTTCCAGCTGGGACTTCAGCATCAGATGCACGCCCATGTCGGTCAGACGATGCTGCAGTCGGCTGCTGGCCTCGGGCGGCATCAGGGCAGACAGTACGCTGGCGGAGTTATCCACCACCGTCACCGCTTTGCTGGCGCGGCAGAAATCCATCGCCAGCTCGCAGCCAATCAGCCCGCCGCCGACGATCAGCACTCTTTTTGCATCGCGCAGCTGGCTTTGCGCCGCACCGTATTCCCGCTGGCTGTTGAGGGTCAGCATCAGTTCGCGGCCCGGCACCGGTGGGATAAACGGCGTTGCGCCGGTGGCCAGCACCAGTTTGTCATAGCGCCACTCGCGGTCCTGGCTCTTCACAACCTGATTATCGGCGTCGATATCGCTGACCCAGGTATGCGGAAACAGGCGCAGATTGTACTGCTCGGCAAACTCGCCCGCCGTTTGCAGGGTCAGGTCGTCGGCGTTCTGCCCGCGGCTAACCACATGGCTGAGATCCGGTTTGTTGTACTCATCCATGCTGTCGGCGGCGATCAGGGTCAGCGGGATATTCGGGTCCTGCTTGCGAATATTTTTCACCAGCTGACGGGCCGCGAAGCCCGAGCCGATGATGACGATGCCATCACTCATTTTGCCTCCGATGCCAGAACGTCAAACACATCTTTACCCAGCGAACACTCAGGGCAGAGGAAGTTATCCGGGACTTCGCTCCACGGCGTACCCGGCTGGACGTCCTGGTTCGGTTCGCCCTGTTCGGGGTCGTAAATCCACTGGCAAACGCTGCACTGCATTTTCGGGCCGAGATCGGCTGCCGCTGGCGCGGCGCAAGGCGTTGCCACAGGCGCGGCGTGTTTAGCCGGGCTCGCCGGCAGCGGGGAGAGGGCCCACTGCCGGGCGATTTCGCGGCCGTGCTCGCGGCACACTTCCAGCGCGTCGAGATCCGGGCGCCATTTGGCCTTCAGGCTCAGGGACATTTCAAAGCCCGCATCCTGTAAACGCGTGGACAGGCGGTCAACCGCACCGCCGCTCCAGCCGTGGGAGCCAAAGGCGCTGGCGCGCTTGTTACGGAAACGCAGGCCGGTCATCTCTTCCACCAGCCCGGCGATTTTCGGCATCATCACGTTATTCATGGTTGAGGTGCCGACCAGCACGCCCTTCGAGCGGAACACGTTAGTCAGGATTTCATTTTTATCGCTGCGGGCGACATTGAAAATTTTCACCGCCACGCGCGGATCCACGTCGGTAATGCCCTGGGCTATCGCGTCAGCCATCATGCGGGTGTTGTTGGACATGGTGTCGTAGAAAATGGTGATGCGGTCTTCCTGATAATCCGCCGCCCACTCGAGATATTTTTCGACGATCTGCGTCGGGTTATCGCGCCAGACCACGCCATGGGAGGTCGCAATCATATCCACCGGCAGATTAAAGCCGAGGATTTCGGTAATTTTCGGCGTCACCAGGCGGCTGAACGGAGTCAGAATGTTGGCATAGTAGCGCTGGCACTGCTCATAAAGTTCAATCTGATCAACTTCATCATTAAACAGATGCTCATCGCAGTAGTGCTGGCCGAAGGCGTCATTGCTGAACAGCACCGCGTCGCCGGTCATATAGGTCATCATGCTATCCGGCCAGTGCAACATCGGGGTTTCCACGAAAATCAGCTGTTTGCCGTTGCCGATATCCAGGCTGTCGCCGGTTTTCACCACCTTAAAATTCCACTCCGGGTGATGATGGTGTCCGTTGATAGAGTCGATGGCGTTGGCGGTACAGTAAATCGGGGTGTCCGGGATCTGCGTCATCAGTTCGGTCAGCGCGCCGGCATGGTCCTCTTCCGCATGGTTAATAATGATGTAATCGATATCGGCGAGATCGATTTCGCCGCGCAGGTTCTGCACGAATTCGCGGCTGAATTTATGATCGACGGTATCGATCAGCACATTTTTCTCTTCGCGGAGGAGATAGCTGTTGTAGCTGCTGCCGCGCAGCGTTTTGTATTCCGTCCCGTGGAAATCACGCACTTCCCAGTCGCGCTGGCCAACCCAATGAATGTTATTTTTAACCAGAATAGACATAGCAACCTCAATTAATTCAGCAGTGTTCAAATAAGATGTTTTGCTTATATCAAGTTGCGTGCCAAATTTTTAACTAATTGAATTTAAAGTTTTTTGTGTTTTTTGTTAAATCTGTTGATGTCAAAATGACAATGGTTAAAATAGTCGATATGACTATGTGGGTTGTCAGAATGACTATGAGGCGACAATGAGTTTCTCCGTCGAGGCCCTGGCGAAAATAGCCATTGATTTACAAAGCGATCTCGGCCACGCCGACCGTTTTTCGCGGCTGATTACCACCCTGCGGCAGATACTTGGCTGTGATGCTTCGGCGCTGCTGCGCTACGAAGCGCACCAGTTTGTGCCGCTGGCGATTGATGGCCTGGCCCAGGACGTTCTTGGCAGGCGCTTTGCCCTTGAAGGCCACCCGCGGCTGGAGGCGATTGCCCGCGCGGGGGACGTGGTGCGTTTCCCGGCGGACAGCGATCTACCGGACCCTTACGATGGCCTGATCCCCGGTCAGGAGAGCCTGAAGGTACACGCCTGCGTCGGCCTGCCGCTGTTTGCCGGGCAAACCCTGATTGGCGCGCTCACCCTCGACGGCATGGATGCGGACCGTTTTGACAGCTTCAGCGACGAGGAGCTGCGCCTGATTGCCGCCCTGGTGGCCGGGGCGCTCAATAACGCGCTGCTGATCGCCCGGCTGGAGAACCAAAACGTGCTGCCGGAGCAGGCTATCGTTTACCCGCCGGCCGAACGTCAGGAGATCATTGGCCTGTCGGCGCCGATGCTGCAGCTCAAGAAGGAGATCGACATCGTCGCGGCTTCCGACTTAAACGTGCTGATTAGCGGCGAGACCGGCACCGGCAAAGAGCTGGTGGCGAAAGCGGTACATCAGGGATCGCCGCGAGCGGCCAATCCGCTGGTCTATCTCAACTGCGCGGCCCTGCCGGAGAGCGTGGCGGAGAGCGAGCTGTTTGGCCACGTCAAAGGGGCGTTTACCGGGGCGATCAGCAACCGCAGCGGCAAATTTGAAATGGCGGACAACGGGACGCTGTTCCTCGATGAAATCGGCGAGCTTTCGCTGGCGCTGCAGGCCAAGCTGCTGCGGGTGCTGCAGTATGGCGATATTCAGCGCGTCGGCGACGATCGCAGCCTGCGGGTTGATGTGCGGGTGCTGGCGGCCACCAACCGCGACCTGCGTCAGGAGGTAGTGGAGGGGCGTTTTCGCGCCGACCTGTATCATCGTCTGAGCGTGTTTCCGCTGTCGGTTCCGGCGCTGCGCGAACGGGAAAATGACGTGGTGCTGCTGGCTGGTTATTTCTGCGAACAGTGCCGTTTACGCATGGGGCTGGCGCAGGTGATTTTAAGCGAGGCGACGCGGGCCAGACTGCTGGCCTGGCCATGGCCGGGCAACGTGCGCGAGCTGGAGCACGCTATTCATCGGGCGGTGGTGCTGGCGCGGGCGACGCAGGCGGGTAATGACATCGCGCTGGAGCCGCAGCACTTTCAACTGGCCGGGGAAGCGCCGGTCTTGCCGAGCGTCAGTCCGCATCCGGCGGCGGAAGCGGTGAGCCTGCGCGAGGCGACGGAGGCGTTCCAGCGCGAAGCGATAGCCAGCGCGCTGGCGGCTAATGGCCGCAGCTGGGCCGGCGCCGCCCGCGCGCTGGGGCTCGATGTCGCCAACCTGCACCGGCTGGCGAAGCGTCTGGGGCTTAAAGGATCCCGGCCTGATAAAAATTCTGCAGGTTAATCGCGCCGACCAGTTGGCCGTTTTCATCCACCACCGGAGCGGCGCTGATTTTGTGCTTCATCAGGCGCTCTTTGGCTTCTATCGCGCGGCTTTCCGCCTGCAGAGTAACGCCGTTGCGGGTCATCGCCTGGCTGACGATATCCTGTAAGCTGCCGCCGCCCACCAGCCAGCGGCGCAGGTCGCCGTCGGTAAACACGCCCTGCACGTGATTACGTTCATCGCAGACTGCCACCAACCCCAGGCCGGTGCGGCTGAGTTCGAGCATCGCGTCCATCACGCTGGTGTCGTTGGCGACGCGCGGCACGTCGCCGTCGCGGCGCATCAGATGGTGAACTTTGTTCAGCAGCCGCGCGCCCAGCGCGCCGGCCGGGTGCGAACGGGCGAAATCTTCTTCGTTAAAGCCGCGGGCCTGCATCACCGCCATGGCCAGCGCGTCGCCGAGCATCAGGGTATTGACGGTACTGGAGGTCGGCGCGAGGTGCATCGGACAGGCTTCACGCTCTACGGCAATATCAAGCACCGCTTTAGCCGCCAGCGCCAGCGGCGAAGTGGATTTACCGGTCATCGCCAGCAGCGGAATGGATTTTTCCTCCAGGCGCGGGACGATAAGATCCAGCTCTTTGGCGCTGCCGGAGTAGGAGATAAACAGCATCACGTCGCGGCTGTCGAGCATTCCGAGATCGCCGTGCAGCGCTTCCGCCGGGTGGACGAAAAATGCCGGGGTGCCGGTGCTGGCGAAGGTGGCGGCCAGCTTTTTACCGATATGGCCCGATTTGCCGATACCGGAGACCACCAGTTTGCCCTCGCAGTGGATGATGGTTTCCGCTGCGCGGATGAAGTCGTCGCCCAGGCGTTCAGGCAGGCGGCTCGCCTCCTGAAGCTCCAGCATTAGGGTCTGGCGTCCGGCTTCTAACAGAAAGTTACTCATGATGTTCTCCAGTAATAATGACTTCGATGCCTTTGTCTTCCAGCGCCCGCTTAAATTCCGGGCTGATATCGGCATCGGTAATCAGTTTGTCCACGCTCTCGAGGCCGCAGACGATATTGGGACTTTTGCGGCCAAACTTTGACGAGTCAGCCATCAGGATAACTTCGCGGGCGGCATTGCACATCGCTTTGCTAACCGTATAAACCTCATTAAAGGTGGTGACGCCGGCGATTAAATCAATGCCGTCGGTGCCCATAAACAGGCGGTCGAAGCTGAATTGTTCGAAGGCATTTTCCGCCAGTTGGCCGTGAAAAGAGGCCGATTTTTTGCGAAACGTGCCGCCCGGCATCAGGATGGTTTGTTCATTATCCAGTTCGGAGAGGGCGTTGACGATATGCAGGCTGTTGGTCATCACGGTGATGTTGTTGAAGCGGCTGAGCATCGGCACCATTTGCAGCACCGTACTGCCGGCATCAAGAATGATCGAGTCGCCATCGTGAATAAAGCTGACCGCGGCTTCGGCAATCCGCTCTTTTTTATGGGTGTTGATCAGCGTTTTGTGGTCGATGGGCGGATCGGCCTCGTCTTTATTTAACACCACGCCGCCGTAAGTGCGGATAACGGTACCGGCATTCTCAAGGATCACCAGATCCTTACGGATGGTGGTGCCGGTGGTGTCGAAGTGTTGCGCCAGCTCTTCGACCGAGCATTTACCCTGCGTTTGCAGGTGCTCGAGAATGGCTGCCTGGCGCTGACGTGGTTTCATAGGCGTTGTATCCTGCGTTTAAAGTTTCGAAATGATAATTTCGCAAGATATTAACGTTCACAACGAAATTATCCATGTTTCGGATTAAGCGCTAATGATAGTGCATTCTGACAGAGCGGATCATTGGGAAAGATCACATCAGGCTGCAATTCCTTGAGATGCTTACCGGTGAGGGCGGGAATTTTTTGCGGCCTGGCGAAGACGGTGAGGCCTTTCATTAACAGCGTATCGCAGATGCGGTCGTCTTCGTCGACGGCAATGGCGACGACGGCCCGCGGCTTGAACCGCCCCGAGGAACGGCCCACGCCGACGCGGCCCTGCTGGCACAACCGGTCGAACGCGCGATTGAACTGCCGGATTTGCCAGCCGCCAAAGGCGAGCTGGGTTATCCAGGCGATGGCGGCGACGGTGATAAGTACGGTAACCATAAAAGTCTCCATAAAGTGTGGTGTAGGGAAGACCCGGGTCGCGGCGCGTGCGCCTTACCCGGGCTACGGACCGGCGCGGGTTGCCGGTTTTGTAGCCCGGGTAAGCGCAGCGCAATCCGGGAATCCTGTTTTAAAACATCACCTGCCCGCCGGTGACGTTAATGGACTGGCCGGTGCAGTACGAAGCCTGCGGACTGGCATAAAACATCAACACGTTAAGTACGTCCTGGTAATCGCAGCCGCGCTTCAGCGGGACTTTGTCGATGTAATACTGCTCGACCTGCTCCTCCGGGATCCCCAGCTTGGTGGCGTACTGCGGCAGGAGAGACTGGAACATCGGCGACTTCAGCAGGTTGCCGAGCATCAGGGAGTGCACGGTAATCCCGTACTCCGCGAGGTCCAGCGCCAGCGACTGCGTCAGCCCCACGCCGCCGAACTTCGCCGCGCTATAGCCGGAGTTATGCTTGCTGCCCACTTTGCCGGATTTAGAGTTGATCTGAATAATGCGTCCTTTAATGCCGTCGCGGATCATCAGGCGGGAAAACTCGCGGGCGCAAAGGAAGTAGCCCACCAGATTCACCTGCAGCGAGCGGTCGAAATCCCCCAGTGCGAAATCGCTGATAAACGCCGCTTTAGCGATCCCGGCGCTATAGACCAGCAGGTCGACGCGGGAAAAAATGTCGTCCACCCCGCGGGCGAGGGCGACGACGCTGGCTTCGCTGGTGGCGTCCGCGCCGAAGCCCCACGCCGTTCCTTCGCCATATTCCGCGTTAATTGACTGCGCGACGCGGGACGCTTTATCGCTTTGAATATCGACCACCGCCACGCGATAGCCTTCCGCGGCAAGCCCGCGACACAGAAACTCCCCTAAGGTTTGTCCCCCACCGATGACAACAGCAACCTGATTCATACTTTTCTCCTTACAGCTTAAGCAACAAATTTCAGTACGCAGCCGGCGGCGATGCCTTCCGGCACCGGGCCAGCCACGTGTACGGTTCCGGGGAATTCCGCTTCGCGGTGACCGTCAAAGCGCAGCGTGATATGGCCCAGCTCGCGCAGGTTCTGCTCGGCGACGTCGCCGACGGCGGTGACCGGGTAGCGCATCTCGCCAAGCTGCAGCTCCGCACCCGGCACCAGCGCGCCGGACAGCTCGCCGTGGTTGTGAATAAAGCAGTACTCTTCGATATCGGCCGGGGCGCCTTCGCGGAAGGTGATCAGCATCTGCTCGTCCAGCGCCATCGCCGCGCTGGCGCCGATATGGGTAATGGTGGTCTGGTAAATCACGGTCATCTTCAGGAACCTCTTATTGGTAAATAAATCCGGAAACGAACCAGGCGATCAGCACCGTTGGCGCGCCGGTCAGGAAGCGGCTCACCAGTACCGACGGTACGCCGACGCGCACGGTGTCCTGGCGCGCTTCCGCCAGCGACAGGCCAACCGGGATAAAGTCGCAGGCGGCCTGGGCGTTAATGGCGAACAGCGCGGGCAGGGCGAGGTGCGGCGGAATATTGCCAAGGCCAATCTGTACGCCAATCAGCACGCCGATGACCTGGGCGATGACCGCGCCGGGGCCGAGAAACGGCGACAGCAGCGGGAAAGAGCAGATCAGCGCCAGGGTGACGAGGCCCAGCGGATGGCTGGCGAGCGGCGCCAGGCCGTGGGCAATCCAGTCGCCGATGCCGGAGGCCATGATGATGCCGATCAGCGCCGCGACGAAGGCCATAAACGGCAGAATGGTTTTCAGCACCGTATCGATGGTGTCGCGACCGGCCTGGAACAGCACCGCCACGACCGAACCCATCCCCATTCCAACTTTGGCCAGCAGGCCGTCGCTCTGCTCGGTTATTTTCTTGCTGGTGTCATAGTCGCGGGCCGCCGGCTGAACAGGCGCGGCCTGCGGGGCCGGGGAGTCGCCATCTTCCAGCGCGATAATGTTCTCCTCTTTGACGCCGGAAACGTAAATATCTTCGACGATGTACTGCGCCAGCGGACCCGATTTGCCGGTCGCGTGAATATTAATGGTCGGGATGCGGCGCTTCGGGTAGATACCGCAGCGCAGGGTGCCGCCGCAGTCGATAATCGCCACGCCGATTTCCGCTTCCGGCGGTTCGCCCTCTTTGAAGCCATCGACCGCCTGCCAGCCGGTGAGGCGGGCAATTTTATCGACGATCGCCGGGCGGGTGCCCGCGGTGATATAGACAATCTTTTTACCGGCAACGGCGTCGAGTTCGAGCGGGCCGCCCCAGCCGCCGGCGCCTTTTTCAATGCGAATATGGGTCATGATGTCGCTCCTGACAGATGCACTTTCTGCTCAAGCTGGATAGCCATTTTTTTCTCAAAAATCGACGTGGTCAGGTCGGTCACCCAGCCGCGGAAGAAGTTCGTCACCAGGCCCACCAGCAGATAGCTCACCGCCAGCGGCCCTAACGGCAGACCGAGGGTGGTTAGCCCGTTGGCAATCCCCAGATAGACGAACAGTTCGCCGGGGTTGATGTGCGGAAACAGGCCGTTCATTGAGTGGCAGCTGTAGGAGGCCGCCGCGTAGTAGCTCGGTTTGTATTTCTCGGGCATAAAGCGCCCAAGGCTCAGGGTCATCGGGTTACAGAAAACGAAGGTGCCGATGCAGGGCAGCAGCAGGTAGCGGGAGATCGGATTACCGGCGCAGCGCTGCGCCAGCTTTTCGATCCGCTGCTGACCAATAAAGTTGATCAGCGCATTCATGATCACCAGCAGACTGATCAGCAAAGGCAGGATCCCGGTGACCATACCGGTGAACACCTCGCCTCCCTTCTGAAACAGGCCGATAAACCATTCGGCGCCGTGGGTAACGACTTCAATCATTGTTCTCTCCTTCAGCGTGTTATTTTTCTTGCTAACTGGCAGCTAATTTTAATCATTTTAAAAGGTTTGAAATTGTTATATTGATCGCAAAATGAAAGATAAATATTTTATTTTGAAAGATTGTGGCTGAAGTGAACGAAGGATCCGACGGGGCGAGAGGAAAAAAGGCGATAAAAAAGAATTTACATTGCCGCCGCTTCCTTGTGAGCGGGCGCATGCTTTACCATAATTACCCCTTGCCGATTTGTTAAATGGATGTCCCATGTTGAAGCGTCGTTCCCTGGCTTTACTCCCCCTGTGCGTTCTCCTCGCTGCCTGCAGCAGCAAACCTCAAACTCCTGCGGAAAAGGAAATGGCGGGCGGTACGGGCGGTTTTTTACTCGAGCCGCAGCATAACGTGATGGAGATGAGCGGCGATTTCGCCAATAACCCGGCGGCGGAACAGTTCATTGATAAAATGGTGAGCAAGCACGGCTTCGACCGACAGCAGCTGCATCAAATCCTCTCCCAGGCCAAACGCCTGGACTACGTGCTGCGTCTGATGGACCGTCAGGCGCCCACCGGACTGCCGCCGTCAGGGCCAAACGGCGCCTGGCTGCGCTACAAAAAGCAGTTTATTACCCCGGATAACGTGCAGAACGGCGTGGCGTTCTGGAACCAGTATCAGGATGCGCTCAACCGCGCGTACCAGGTATACGGCGTGCCGCCGGAGATTATCGTCGGGATTATTGGCGTCGAGACCCGCTGGGGGCGGGTGATGGGGAAAACCCGCATCCTTGATGCGCTGGCGACGCTGTCGTTTAACTATCCGCGCCGCGCCGAGTACTTCTCCAGCGAGCTGGAAACGTTCCTGCTGATGGCGCGCAGCGAACAGGACGACCCGCTCGATCTGAAAGGCTCCTTCGCCGGCGCGATGGGCTACGGTCAGTTTATGCCTTCTTCTTACAGGCAGTACGCGGTGGACTTTAACGGCGACGGGCATATCAACCTGTGGGATCCGGTCGATGCGATTGGCAGCGTGGCGAATTACTTCAAGCAGCACGGCTGGGTGAGCGGCGATCTGGTGGCGGTACAGGCGCTGGGCCAGGCGCCTGGGCTGAACAATGGGTTCAAAACCAAATACAGCGTCTCGCAGCTGGCGGCGGCAGGACTTACCCCGACTCAGCCGCTGGGTAACCATCAGCAGGCGAGCCTGCTGCGTCTGGATATCGGCACAGGCTACCAGTACTGGTACGGCCTGCCGAACTTCTACACCATCACCCGCTATAACCACAGCACCCATTACGCGATGGCCGTCTGGCAGCTGGGGCTGGCGGTTTCTCAGGCCCGCATGCAGTAATCCCGCCTTCTGCGCTCCTCTCCGTGCGGAGAGGAGTCTGTAACATTTTGCAGCATTTCCTTTTGTTGACGCCAATTTACATTCCGCGCTTCTTTTAATATTGTTATGTTATAACATTTTATTGAGGCGTTAACATTGACTTCCTTATTGATGACATCAGGTATAGCCCGGCTGGGGATGGCCTGCGTGCTGCTGGCCGCTCTGTGGCTGGCAACCTGGTGGGCGGTATCGCTGCCATGATTGAGCTCGATCATCTGGTGGCTGGCTATGAAGGGCTGGCGATCACGCCGTCGCTGAGCGGCGCGATTGCAGCGGGGAGTATGACCGCTATCGTCGGCCTGAACGGCTGCGGCAAATCGACGCTGTTAAAGACGCTGGCCGGATTTATTCCGCCGGTCAGCGGCCGCCTGAACTGGCGCGACGGACGGCCGGTTATCGGCTGGCTGGCGCAGCGGCATGCGCTGGAGTCGCAGTTTCCGCTCACGGTGCAGGATGTCGTCAGCCTGGGGACCTGGCCGTGCGTATCGCTGCTGCGTGGGCTCGGAGGAGGGGGGCGTCAGCGCATCGTCGCAGCCATAGAGCGGGTGGGGCTGTTAACGATGGCGAAAACGCCGATTGAGGAGCTCTCCGGCGGTCAGTTTCAGCGCATGCTGTTCGCGCGGGTGATGGTGCAGCGCGCGCCGCTGGTGATGCTCGACGAACCGTTTACCGGCATCGACGAAGCCACCTGCCGCGAGCTGATGGCGCTGATCCTGGAAATGCATCAGCAGGGGCAGACGATTCTGGCGGTGCTGCACGATAACCAGCGGGTCGCCGACTATTTCCCGGAAACGATGCTGCTGACGCCGCAGCGCGCCCGCTGGGGCAGTACGCCTGATGTGCTGCCCGCCTTTCACGGCGCGAGGCTGGCATGATCTGGCATACCTTCATTCAGCCCTTTATCGAATTTGGCTTTATGCGCCGCGCGCTGGTGGTGTGCCTGGCGTTGTCCCTGAGCACCACCATGCTCGGCGTCTTCTTGCTTTTACGCCGCATGAGCCTGATGGGCGATGCGCTCTCGCATGCGATTTTGCCGGGTGTGGCCGCGGGCTATCTGCTTAACGGGATGTCGCTGCTGGCGATGACCGTCGGCGGTTTTATCGCCGGGATTGCGGTCGCGCTGGTGGCGGGGTGGGTCAGCCGACGCACGCCTTTAAAAGAGGATGCCAGCTTTGCCGGATTTTATCTTGGCTCCCTGGCGCTGGGCGTGACGCTGGTCTCGCTGCGCGGCTCTAACGTCGATCTACTGCATCTGCTGTTCGGCTCGATTCTGGCGGTGGACAGCGATTCTGCGTTGTTTGTGAGCGGCGTCGCCAGCCTGACGCTGATCTGCATCGCCCTGTTTTATCGCGGCCTGGTCAGCGAAGCCTTCGACAGCGTCTGGCTTCAGGTCAATGCACGAAGGTTGCCTGCGCTGCTGCACGGCCTGTTCCTCGCCCTGCTGGTTCTCAATCTGGTGGCCGGGTTTCAGGTGCTCGGCACGCTGATGGCGGTGGGGGTCATGATGCTGCCCGCGGTCGCGGCGCGATGCTGGGCGCGGACGCTGCCGGGCATTCTGCTGCTGGCGGCGCTCATTGGCGGTTTTTGCGCGTGGATGGGGCTGAGCCTGTCGTGGGCGGCAAACCTGCCTGCCGGGCCCGCCATTGTGCTGACCGCCAGCGGCATCTTTTTTATATCGGTGTTTTTTGGCACGCGCAGCCGGCTGGTTGTCGGCTGGCGCAAATTAATGGGGTAAGGAATATGATGAAACGTACCGGGATATGGCTAGCGCTGGCGCTGGGTTTGGCATCGCACGGGGTGATGGCGAAAACCCTAAACGTGGTGAGTAGTTTTTCCGTATTAGGCGATATGGTGCAGCAGATTGGCGGCGAACATGTGCATGTGGATACGCTGGTAGGGCCGGACGGCGACCCGCACACCTTTGAACCCTCGCCGAAAGACAGCGCGCTGCTGAGCAAAGCCGATGTGGTGGTGGTGAACGGCCTGGGGCTGGAAGGCTGGCTGGACAGGCTGATTAAGGCATCGGGGTTTAAAGGCGAGCTGGTGGTGGCTTCCGACGGCGTAAAAACCCATACGCTGGAAGAAGATGGCGCAACGGTAACCGATCCGCACGCGTGGAACAGCGCCGCGAACGGTGCGCTGTATGCGCAGAATATCCTCAACGCCCTGGTGAAAGCCGACCCGGAAGATAAGTCGGCGCTGGAGGCATCCGGTCAGCGCTATATCAGCCAGCTCAATGAGATCGATCGCTGGGCAAAAGATCGGTTCAGCACCATTCCGCAGGCAAAGCGTAAGGTTCTGACCAGCCACGACGCGTTCGGCTATTTTGGCCGCGCCTATGGTGTGACCTTCCTCGCGCCGCAGGGATTGTCTTCGGAAAGTGAAGCCAGCGCGGCGCAGGTGGCGGCCTTAATCAAACAGATTAAAGCCGACGAGGTGCATACCTGGTTTATGGAAAATCAGCTTGATCCAAGACTGGTTAAACAGATTGCCAGCGCAACGGGCGCGCAGCCGGGGGGAGAGCTCTACCCTGAAGCGCTCTCTAAACCGGGCGGCGTGGCGGACAGCTACGTGAAAATGCTGCGTCACAACGTGGAGCTGATTGCGGCGAGTATGAAATAAATGAAGCCGGCCCGCGGCGGGCCGGTTATCTGACCTGATTATTCTTCAAGTATCTTTTTGATTTTTTTGGTTAATGTGAAACCAAAGACAATACAGCCCACCCCCAGCAGGATCTGTACGCCTTCGTACAGCGGGTTGAATGAGCGGGTAAATATATTCAGTAGCGCGGTAAACAGTGACACGACGCCACAGATAAACAGGCACAAGCGCACCTGGCGTATTTTTTTCACGTTCTGCTCTGAGGTAAGCGGTGTTTTGACCATTCCTGGTAACCTCTTATTTCACTCTTCCTGATATGTGCGGTGAATTGTGACACCGGCGACCCCTGGCGGCTATCCGAAAATGCGTCGTCGGGCGTGGTCGATGTTTTTCTGAAGCAGACTCGTAAATTCGTTACCTCATCCCCATATCTCTACTGGAAGTGCTATCTTTGATGGCCTGGTTGTACAGCTTACGTGGGGCGACGAATGACAGATTCCGAATTAATGCAGCTGAGCGAGCTGGTGGGGCAGGCGCTGAAAGCGCGCGGCGCGACGGTGACCACGGCGGAGTCCTGCACCGGCGGCTGGGTCGCCAAAACCCTTACCGATATCGCCGGTAGTTCGGCATGGTTTGAGCGCGGTTTTGTGACCTACAGCAATGAAGCGAAATCGCAGATGATTGGCGTCAGCGAAGCGACGCTGCTTGAGCATGGCGCGGTGAGTGAACCGGTGGTCGTGGAGATGGCGATTGGCGCCCTGCGCGCGGCCCGCGCGGACTATGCCATTTCGGTCAGCGGCATTGCCGGACCGGATGGCGGCAGCGCGGAAAAGCCGGTGGGAACCGTCTGGTTTGGCGTCGCCAGCGCCAGCGGACAGGGCGTGACCCGGCGCGAATGCTTTGCCGGAGACCGCGAGTCGGTACGCCGCCAGGCCACGGCCTATGCGCTAAATCTCCTCTGGCAACAATTTCTACAAAACACTTGATACTGTATGACTATACAGTATAATTGCTTCAACAGAACAGAATTCACTACCCGGTTACACCCGGCATGAGAGGAGTAATAATGGCTATCGACGAAAACAAACAGAAAGCGTTGGCGGCAGCACTGGGCCAGATCGAAAAACAATTCGGTAAAGGCTCCATCATGCGCCTGGGTGAAGACCGTTCCATGGATGTGGAAACTATCTCCACCGGCTCGCTTTCCCTTGATATCGCCCTGGGCGCAGGCGGCCTGCCGATGGGCCGTATCGTCGAGATCTACGGGCCTGAATCTTCCGGTAAAACTACGCTGACGCTGCAGGTTATCGCCGCCGCGCAGCGCGAAGGCAAAACCTGTGCGTTCATCGATGCGGAACACGCGCTGGACCCGGTTTATGCACGCAAGCTGGGCGTCGATATCGACAACCTGCTGTGCTCCCAGCCGGATACCGGCGAACAGGCTCTGGAAATCTGTGACGCGCTGGCGCGTTCCGGCGCGGTAGACGTTATCGTCGTCGACTCCGTTGCGGCGCTGACGCCGAAAGCGGAAATCGAAGGCGAAATCGGCGACTCTCACATGGGCCTCGCGGCGCGTATGATGAGCCAGGCGATGCGTAAACTGGCGGGCAACCTGAAGCAGTCCAACACGCTGCTGATCTTCATCAACCAGATTCGTATGAAAATTGGCGTGATGTTCGGTAACCCGGAAACCACCACCGGCGGTAACGCGCTGAAGTTCTACGCCTCCGTTCGTCTGGACATCCGTCGTATCGGCGCGGTGAAAGAGGGCGATAACGTTGTCGGCAGCGAAACCCGCGTTAAAGTGGTGAAAAACAAAATCGCCGCGCCGTTTAAACAGGCTGAATTCCAGATCCTCTACGGTGAAGGGATTAACTTCTATGGCGAGCTGGTCGATCTCGGCGTGAAAGAGAAGCTGATCGAGAAAGCCGGTGCCTGGTACAGCTACAACGGCGATAAAATTGGTCAGGGTAAAGCGAACGCAATCTCCTGGCTGAAAGAGAACCCGGCTGCGGCAAAAGAGATCGAGAAGAAAGTTCGTGAACTGCTGCTGAGCAATCAGGACTCCACGCCGGACTTCGCGGTTGATGGCAACAGCGAAGCGGAAACCGAACAGGATTTCTGATATCGTCTGAACAGACTAACAAGGGGCCGCTTACGCGGCCCTTTTGCTTTTTTGATTAGCGAGGCTGCCCGTGACTGAAACTTCATCCCGCCGCTCTGACTACGCCAGGCTGCTGGATCGCGCGATTCGCATTCTGGCAATGCGCGACCACAGCGAACAAGAGCTAAGGCGCAAACTGGCCGCGCCGGTTATGAGTAAAAATGGGCCTGAAGCGCTGAACGTGACGCCGGAAGAGGTCGATAAAGTTGTTGAATGGTGCATTGAGAACCGCTACCTGGACGACGAACGCTTTGTTCGTCAGTTTATTGCCAGCCGTAGCCGCAAGGGATACGGCCCGGCGCGCGTCCGCCAGGAGCTAAAGCAGAAGGGGATTTCCCGCGAGACGATAGAGTCAGCCATGCGCGAGTGCGTAATCGACTGGGCGCAGCTTGCTAAAGAGCAGGCGCAGCGAAAATATGGCGAACCCCTGCCCACCGTATTTGCCGAAAAAGTCAAAATTCAGCGCTTTTTGCTCTATCGCGGTTATCTGATGGAAGATATTCAGGAAATCTGGCGAAATTTTGCAGATTGACCCATCCGGGATTTTACTTCCCCGTGAAGAAAACTTATCTTATTCCCACTTTATTTTCGTGAGTAGCCTGCCGGTCGATACTGGGCAGTGGCTGCCAGCGACATTTCGTTAGCTTGATTTCAGGATAATTATGAGCAAGAGCACCGCTGAGATCCGTCAGGCGTTTCTCGACTTTTTCCATAGTAAAGGACATCAGGTAGTTGCGAGCAGCTCCCTGGTGCCGCATAACGACCCGACCCTGCTGTTTACCAACGCCGGGATGAACCAGTTCAAGGATGTCTTCCTTGGTCTCGACAAACGTAATTATTCGCGCGCGACCACCGCGCAGCGTTGCGTTCGTGCGGGTGGTAAACACAACGATCTGGAAAACGTCGGCTACACCGCGCGTCACCACACCTTCTTTGAAATGCTGGGCAACTTTAGCTTCGGCGATTACTTCAAACAGGACGCCATCAAATACGCATGGGAACTGCTGACCGGTGAAAGCTGGTTCGCCCTGCCGAAAGAAAAACTGTGGGTGACCGTTTACGAAACCGACGACGAAGCGTTCGACATCTGGGCAAATGACGTTGGCGTACCGCGCGAGCGTATTATCCGCATCGGCGACAACAAAGGCGCGCCGTTTGCTTCCGATAACTTCTGGCAGATGGGTGACACCGGGCCGTGCGGTCCCTGTACCGAAATCTTCTTCGACCATGGCGACCATATCTGGGGCGGCCCTCCGGGAACACCGGAAGAAGACGGCGACCGCTATATTGAGATCTGGAACATCGTCTTTATGCAGTTCAACCGTCAGGCTGACGGGACTATGGAACCGCTGCCGAAGCCGTCCGTGGATACCGGTATGGGCCTCGAGCGTATTGCCGCCGTTCTGCAGCACGTGAACTCCAACTACGATATCGATTTGTTCCGCGATCTGATTAAGAACGTGGCGAAGGTTACCGGCGCCACGGATCTGTCTAACAAGTCGCTGCGCGTTATCGCCGACCATATTCGTTCCTGCGCGTTCCTGATTGCCGATGGCGTTATTCCGTCGAATGAAAACCGCGGCTACGTGCTGCGCCGCATCATTCGTCGCGCAATTCGCCATGGTAATATGCTGGGCGCGAAGGAGACCTTCTTCTGGAAACTGGTTGCCCCGCTGATTGACGTAATGGGTTCTGCCGGTGATGAGTTGAAACAGCAGCAGGCTCAGGTTGAGCAGGTGCTGAAAACCGAAGAGGAGCAGTTCGCCCGTACTCTGGAGCGCGGACTGGCGCTGCTGGATGAAGAGCTGGCTAAACTGCAGGGCGACACGCTGGACGGTGAAACCGCTTTCCGCCTGTACGATACCTACGGCTTCCCGGTTGACCTGACCGCGGACGTTTGCCGCGAGCGCAACATCAAAGTTGATGAAGCGGGCTTTGAAGCGGCAATGGAAGAGCAGCGCCGCCGCGCGCGCGAATCCAGCGGCTTTGGCGCGGACTACAATGCGATGATCCGCGTTGACGGCGCCTCTGAGTTTAAAGGCTATGACAGCCTGGAACTGAACGGCAAAGTCACCGCGCTGTTTATCGATGGCAAAGCGGTTGATGCGGTTAACGCGGGCCAGGAAGCGGTGGTCATTCTGGATCAGACGCCGTTCTACGCGGAATCTGGCGGCCAGGTGGGCGACAAAGGCGAACTTAAAGGCGCCGGTTTCTCCTTCCACGTCAATGACGCGCAGAAATACGGACAGGCCATTGGTCATATCGGTAAAGTCACCAGCGGCTCGCTGAAAGTCGGCGACGCCGTGCAGGCCGATGTTGATGAGGCTCGTCGTCAGCGTATCCGCCTCAACCACTCCGCGACGCACCTGATGCACGCGGCGCTGCGCCAGGTACTTGGTACGCACGTTGCGCAGAAGGGGTCTCTGGTTAACGACAAAGCGCTGCGCTTTGACTTCTCGCATTTTGAAGCGATGAAGCCGGAGGAGATCCGCGCGGTAGAAGATCTGGTGAACGCGCAAATTCGTCGCAACCTGCCGATCGAAACCAATATCATGGATATTGACGCTGCGCGTGAATCCGGCGCGATGGCGCTGTTTGGCGAGAAGTATGACGATCGCGTTCGCGTACTGAGCATGGGCGATTTCTCCACCGAGCTGTGCGGCGGTACTCACGCCTCGCGCACCGGTGATATCGGCCTGTTCCGCATTACCTCTGAATCCGGCACCGCCGCGGGCGTGCGCCGTATCGAAGCGGTCACCGGCGAAGGCGCGATGGCGATGCTGCATGCGCAGAGCGATCTGCTGGGCGATATCGCGCAGCTGCTGAAAGGGGATACCCACAGCCTCGGCGACAAAGTCCGCGCCGCGTTAGAACGCAGCCGTCAGCTGGAAAAAGAGCTGCAGCAGCTGAAAGAGCAGGCTGCTGTGCAGGAGAGCGCAAATCTCTCCAGCAAAGCGGAAGAGATTAACGGCGTTAAGCTGCTGGTCAGCGAGCTGGCCGGCGTTGAGCCGAAAATGCTGCGTACTATGGTTGACGATCTGAAAAATCAACTGGGTTCAACGATTGTCGTGTTGGCCACGGTCGCAGAAGGTAAGGTTTCTCTGATTGCTGGTGTGTCTAAGGATGTGACAGACCGCGTGAAAGCAGGGGAACTGATAGGTATGGTCGCCCAGCAGGTGGGCGGTAAAGGGGGCGGTCGTCCGGATATGGCGCAAGCCGGCGGTACCGATGCGTCTGCTCTCCCTGCTGCGTTGGCCAGTGTGAAAGGCTGGGTAAGCGCAAAACTGTAATAACTATAATTGCATAGATGCTGTGATTCTCGGATTACAGCATCTTGCGCGAGAAGCACTGATAACGATAAAGTCGGGTTGAAGTTGTGTATATCGGCTAAACTTAGGTTTAACAGAATGTGATGCCGTGACTGCTTACACCGTAGGGTGTTTGTCATCGCTTACTTTTTGGCGTTATATGATGGATAATGCCGGGATACGAGAGACCCGACTCTTTTAATCTTTCAAGGAGCAAAGAATGCTGATTCTGACTCGTCGAGTTGGTGAGACCCTCATGATTGGAGATGAGGTCACTGTGACAGTTTTAGGGGTGAAGGGTAACCAGGTACGTATTGGCGTTAATGCCCCTAAAGAAGTCTCCGTGCATCGTGAAGAGATCTACCAGCGTATCCAGGCTGAAAAATCCCAGCAGTCCAGTTACTAAGGTTTTCGCGCCTCGCTGTTCGGTGAGGCGCCTCCTTCTATCCCCCATTTGTGCCACTTTTCCTCTCCGATAGCTTCTCTTTTTTGTCTCTTTCTCAGCGTCCGCGACAGTTATCTTTTGCGTTAGCCGCGGCGTAATCGCCAATTTCTTGTTGATAAAATACTCTTTTTGCCGTTTTCACAGGCTAATTGCGCGGGAAGTGTGCAAACGAAAAAAAGGTCTCGAAAAAAGGTTTGACTTATAAGTACCAGAAAGTAATATGTGCGCCATCGCAGCGACGAAGAGCAGAAACAAGTTCTTCGAAGCACTCGTAAGAGGCGTGTGGTGAGGTGGCCGAGAGGCTGAAGGCGCTCCCCTGCTAAGGGAGTATGCGGTCAAAAGCTGCATCCGGGGTTCGAATCCCCGCCTCACCGCCATTTTGCATCCGTAGCTCAGCTGGATAGAGTACTCGGCTACGAACCGAGCGGTCGGAGGTTCGAATCCTCCCGGATGCACCATATTCTCCATACCTTCAGCAACGAAAGTGTGGATGAGGTGGCGGTATTAGCCGCAAGCACCAGAGAGGATAACGTTGCTTTAGCAACGGCCCGAAGGGCGAGCCGCAAGGCGAGTCATCCTCCCGGATGCACCATCTTACTTGATACGGCTTTAGCAGCGGTATCAAAATCTGCAGTAAAGTAAGTTTCCCGATGCATCCGTAGCTCAGCTGGATAGAGTACTCGGCTACGAACCGAGCGGTCGGAGGTTCGAATCCTCCCGGATGCACCATATTCTCCGAGATAGCAGCCACGCTGTTGTTTCACGGTCTGCGAGATAATCGCCAGCACCAGGGAGGATAACGTTGCTTCAGCAACGGCCCGAAGAGCGAACCGAGTGAGTCATCCTCCCGGATGCACCATCTCTTACTTGATACGGCTTTAGTAGCGGTATCAATATCGGCAGTAAAGTTAGTTTCCCGATGCATCCGTAGCTCAGCTGGATAGAGTACTCGGCTACGAACCGAGCGGTCGGAGGTTCGAATCCTCCCGGATGCACCATATTCTCCGAGATAGCAGCCACGCTGTTGTTTCATGGTCTGCGAGATAATCGCCAGCACCAGAGAGGATAACGTTGCTTCAGCAGCGGTATCAATATCGGTAGTAAAGCAAGTTTCCCGATGCATCCGTAGCTCAGCTGGATAGAGTACTCGGCTACGAACCGAGCGGTCGGAGGTTCGAATCCTCCCGGATGCACCATCTTCTCCGAGATAGCAGCCACGCTGTTGTTTCACGGTCTGCGAGATAATCGCCAGCACCAGGGAGGATAACGTTGCTTCAGCAACGGCCCGAAGGGCGAACCGAGTGAGTCATCCTCCCGGATGCACCATCTTCTCCGAGATAGCAGTCACGCTGTTGTTTCATGGTCTGCGAGATAATCGCCAGCACCAGGGAGGATAACGTTGCTTCAGCAACGGCCCTGAGTCATCCTCCCGGATGCACCATCTTCTCCGAGATAGCAGCCACGCTGTTGTTTCATGGTCTGCGAAATAAGCTCCAGCCACTCTCTTTGTCTCAAAACCTCTTAAGCGCAATAATACACCTCCCCCTTCAGCACTTTTTTCATTGGCAACTCCCTATTTCCACTATAATTTATTCCTGTTAACCGACCTGATACTGGGTGGGATAAGTGCAAGGAGAGAAATCCATGAAATGGTTCAAGGCAATATCTGCGTTTTGCGCGACGCTTCTGGTCGCCGTATCGCTGGCGGGCTGCGCAGGTTCGTCCACAAAGGAAAGTACCGGAGGGTATATTGACGATACCGTCGTGACCACCAAAGTCAAAACCGCGCTCTTCAATGACAAAGAGATTAAGTCTTCGGAAATTAGCGTCCAGACTTTTAAAGGTCGTGTACAGCTCAGCGGCTTTGTCTCATCCGCCGATAGCGCTAAACGAGCGGTAGAAGTGACGCGAAAAGTGCAGGGCGTTCGTATGGTTGAGAACGATTTAAGAATCAAATAAACGCACCACACTGCATCTGTATCAACAAGGGCGCCATCGAGCGCCCTTGTTGTATCTACCGCTGGCAGCGACAAAGCAGACCTTTTGCGTTACAGTAACTCCTCCTTAACAGGTTGGTGAGAAGACGATGTACGAACGTTACGCAGGACTGATTTTTGATATGGATGGCACGATCCTCGATACCGAGCCTACGCATCGTAAGGCATGGAACGAGGTTCTGGGACGTTACGGTATGCGTTTTGATATGCAGGCTATGGTCGCGCTTAACGGTTCTCCAACCTGGCGGATCGCTCAGGCCATTATCGAATTAAATCAGGCTGATTTAGATCCTCACTCTCTGGCGCAGGAAAAAACGGACGCCGTGAAAGCGATGCTGCTTGATAGCGTCCGCCCTTTACCGCTGATTGAGGTGGTCAAAGAGTGGCACGGTCGTCGTCCGATGTCGGTCGGTACCGGCAGCGAGAGCGCCGTTGCTGAAGCGCTGCTGGCCCATCTGGGCCTGCGCCACTACTTCTCGGCGGTGGTTGCCGCCGATCATGTCGCCAACCATAAACCCGCGCCTGATACTTTCTTACTCTGCGCTGAACGCATGGGCGTTGCGGCGGAGAAATGCGTGGTCTTTGAAGATGCGGACTTCGGTCTGCAGGCGGCAAAGCGCGCCGGAATGGATGCCGTGGACGTGCGATTGCTGTGAGCGACTCGCTGTCGCTGATATCGCTGTTTGCCAGCAGCTTTTTGAGCGCCACGCTGCTTCCCGGCAATTCGGAAGTGGTGTTAATTGCTATGCTGCTGGCGGGGGTGAGTCAGCCGTGGTTACTGGTTTTAATAGCAATAATCGGTAATAGCCTTGGAGGGGTAACTAACGTTATTCTGGGGCGCCTGTTTCCGCTGCGCAAAACATCGCGCTGGCAAGAGAAGGCGTCCGGCTGGCTGAGGCGCTACGGCGCGGCCGCGCTATTATTAAGCTGGGCGCCTGTTATAGGCGATTTGCTGTGTTTACTGGCGGGATGGATGCGCATTTCCTGGGGACCAGTGCTCTTTTTTTTATGCCTTGGCAAAGCAATACGCTATATCGTCGTTGCGGCGATAACGCTTCAGGGCATGACGTGGTGGCACTAATTGGACTGATTGTTCAACCATTACAATTATGCTAATTCAAACGATTTCGACAGGCGGGAGGTCAAATTGATCCCGGACGTATCACAGGCGCTGGCCTGGCTGGAAAAAAATCCGCAGGCGCTGCAGGGTATTCAACGTGGTCTTGAACGCGAAACGCTGCGCGTCAACGCTGACGGCACGCTGGCCACTACCGGTCATCCGCAGGCACTGGGTTCAGCGCTGACTCATAAGTGGATTACCACCGATTTTGCCGAAGCTTTGCTGGAATTTATTACGCCGGTTGATGGCGATATCCAGCATATGCTCACCTTTATGCGCGATGTTCATCGCTATACCGCACGTCATATTGGCGACGAGCGCATGTGGCCGCTGAGCATGCCTTGCTATATCGCGCCCGGCCAGGATATTGAACTGGCGCAGTACGGCACCTCTAATATCGGTCGCCTGAAAACGCTGTATCGTGAAGGGCTGAAAAATCGCTATGGCGCGCTGATGCAAACCATCTCCGGCGTGCACTATAACTTCTCGCTGCCGATGGCTTTCTGGCAGGCTAAGTGCGGCGTTGAGGATGCGGAAAGCGGTAAAGAAGCGATTTCAGCGGGCTATTTCCGCTCCATTCGCAACTACTACCGTTTTGGTTGGGTGATTCCGTACCTGTTTGGCGCTTCCCCGGCGATCTGCTCGTCGTTCCTGCAGGGCAAACCGACGTCGCTGCCGTTTGAGAAAGCCGGCAACGGCATGTACTACCTGCCGTATGCGACCTCGTTGCGTCTGAGCGATCTGGGCTATACCAATAAATCGCAAAGTAATCTCGGAATTACGTTTAACGATCTCTACGAGTATGTGGCAGGATTGAAGCGGGCGATTAAAACGCCTTCCGAAGAGTATGAAAATATCGGGCTGGAGAAAGACGGTAAGCGTCTGCAAATCAACAGCAACGTGCTGCAGATTGAAAACGAGCTGTACGCGCCGATTCGCCCGAAACGCGTGACCCGCAGCGGCGAAACGCCTTCCGACGCGCTGCTGCGCGGCGGTATTGAGTACATTGAGGTTCGCTCCCTGGATATCAACCCGTTCTCGCCGATTGGCGTTGACGAGCAGCAGGTGCGTTTCCTCGATCTGTTTATGGTCTGGTGCGTGCTGGCTGATGCGCCGGAGATGAGCAGCGACGAGCTGCTGTGCACGCGCACCAACTGGAATCGGGTGATTCTGGAAGGCCGTAAGCCGGGCCTGACGCTGGGGATTGGCTGCGAAACCGCGCAGTTCCCGCTGGCTCAGGTCGGCAAAGATCTGTTCCGCGATTTACGCCGTGTGGCGCAGACCCTGGATAGCATCCACGGATGCCAGGCCTATCAGCAGGCCTGCGATGAGCTGGTCGCCTGCTTCGACAACCCGGAATTAACCTTCTCGGCGCGCATTCTGCGTTCTATGCTTGAAGAGGGGATTGGCGGCACCGGCAGAGAGCTGGCCGATCGCTATCGGACGATGCTACGCGAAGAGCCGCTGGAAATTTTAAGCGAGGCGGATTTTGTTGCCGAGCGTGAGGCATCGCTACAGCGACAGAAGAAGGTGGAAGCGGCGGATAGCGAGCCGTTTGAAGCGCTGCTGGCAAGGCACGCGTAGCTTTACGCGCCGTAAAAAAGAAAACGGCCACATCACTGTGGCCAAACTTTCATCTCTGATTCAGGGATGATGATGATAATAAATGCGCGTCTTTCATATACTCAGACTCGCTGCCTCAAAAAGAGTTCATTTTATTTTTAAAAAAATCACTATCGGAGGTGAAGAATGCCGTTGTTAGATAGTTTCACAGTCGACCATACCCGAATGGAAGCGCCTGCGGTGCGTGTCGCGAAGAAAATGAACACGCCTCACGGCGATGAAATCACCGTTTTCGATCTGCGATTCTGCGTGCCAAACCAGGAAGTGATGCCGGAAAGAGGCATTCATACCCTTGAGCACCTGTTTGCCGGCTTCATGCGCGATCACCTGAACGGTAATGGTGTGGAAATTATCGACATCTCTCCGATGGGCTGCCGCACCGGGTTCTATATGAGCCTGATCGGTACGCCGGACGAGCAGCGCGTCGCGGATGCCTGGAAAGCGGCGATGGCCGACGTGCTGAAGGTGAAAGATCAGAACCAGATCCCGGAGCTGAACGTTTACCAGTGCGGAACCTACACCATGCACTCGCTGGAAGAAGCTCAGGAAATCGCTCGCCATATCATCGAGCGCGATGTCCGCGTCAACAGCAACGATGAGCTGGCGCTGCCGAAAGAAAAACTGCAAGAACTGCACATCTAGTGCTTCTGCTACGGCCCGGCGAACTCCGTCGGGCCGCTATTCCCTGACGCCGCGGCGATGTCGACGACCTTAACCTTCAATTTTCAACACCGTTCGCTGGTGCCTTTTGCCCATGATTACGCCCATGGCGATAGCGAACCCTGGCATCAGCACGATTGCGCCCAGCTGCTGCATATTCTCAGCGGCGTGGTGCGGGTAGAAACCGAGCATGGCTACTGGGTTGTGCCGCCGGGGCGAGGCGTCTGGCTGCCCGCCGGTACCCCACATACCCTACGGGTTACCGGCGCTGCGGCTGCGCGAACCCTGTTTATCGATCCTCTCGCGCGTGCCGATCTTCCCTCTGCCTGCCAGATAGTGCAGGTGACTCCGCTGCTGCGTGAACTGATTGTCGCGTCGCTGACGCTGGCGGAATCCTACGCGCCGGGCAGCCGCGATGAACGCATCTACGAACTGATCCTTGATGAAATTCGCGGTATGGCGGTGCTGCCGTTTGGCCTGCCGGAGCCGCAAAGCGAAGCCCTGCGCCGTTTATGCCAGAAGGTAAGAGAAGCGCCCGGCGACTCGTGGAGCAGCGCCGAGGCGGCGAAAGAGAGCAGCATGAGCGAGCGCACGCTGAATCGTCATTTTCAGCAGCAGACCACGCTCACCTGGAGCGAATGGGTGCGCCGGGCGAAGCTGATGGAAGCGCTGGTTCGCCTGGCGCAGGGGCAGTCGGTACTGCGGGTGGCGCTGGATCTCGGCTACGGTAGCCACAGCGCTTTTAGCGCCATGTTTCGCCGGGTAACAGGCGTTGCCCCCAGCGACTACTTCCGTTCACCGGAATAATGACCTGCGCTCATCGCATTACACAGCGCCTGCAGCGAGGCGCGCGCCACGTCGTTATCAATTCCCACCCCCCAGCGGCTGTCGCCATTCGGGAAGACGCAGCGAATATAGGCTACTGAACGGCTGTCGCTACGTTCGCCGAGGGTATGCTCGTGATAATCCTTAATCACGAAGTTCTGTTTTAACAGGCCGCTCAGCCCGCTGGCGGCGGCGGACAGCAGGCCGTTGCCGCGGCTCTGCAGACGTCGCGTTTCGCCGGCGATACGCAGGGAGGCCTGCAGAGAAAGCTGACCGTCCTGCTGGCTATCACTTTGGTAATCCAGCAGCGCCAGCGGCGGCTGGGGGAGCAGCCCATAGCGGGCGCGAAACAGCTGCCACAGCGCGTTGTGGGTCATCTCTTTACCATGTGTATCGGTTTCGCGCTGGACGTGCAGGCTAAAATCCTGCTGCAGCGCGCGCGGCAGCTTCAGACCATGATTCTGCTCAATCAGCCACGCGCTGCCGCTTTTGCCGGACTGGCTGTTAACGCGGATCACCGCCTCGTAGCTACAGCCGATATCCTGCGGGTCGATGGGCAGGTAGGGCATTTCCCAGCGATCGCCGGGCCGGCGGGCATCGAACCCTTTTTTGATCGCATCCTGATGCGAGCCGGAAAAGGCGGTATAGGCCAGGCTTCCCGCCCATGGGTGGCGCGGATGAACCGGGATCTGGTTGCAGCTTTCGACGATCTCGACCACCCGGTTCATCTCAGTGAACCTGAGTCGGGGATCGACGCCCTGGCTGTAGAGATTCATCGCCAGTGTCACCAGACAGACGTTACCAGTGCGCTCGCCGTTGCCGAACAGGCAGCCTTCGACGCGGTCGGCGCCGGCCATCACCGCCAGCTCCGCGCTGGCGACGCCGGTTCCCCGGTCGTTATGTGGATGGACGCTGATGCACACATCGGCGCGGCGCGAGAAGTGACGACAAAAAAACTCAATTTGATCGGCATAAACGTTAGGCGTGTTGACTTCCACCGTCGCGGGCAGGTTGATAATCATCGGCCGTTCGGCGCAGGGCTGCCAGATTTCCGCCACCGCTTCGCAAATTTCCAGCGCGAATTCCGGCTCGGTAAAACAAAAAGTTTCCGGGGAGTACTCGTATTGCCAGCGGGTCTGCGGCTGCTGTTCGCATTGCTGGCGGATAAGGCGGGTGGCTCGGGTCGCCAGCTCGACGATCTGCGCTTTGTTCATCCCGAATACCCGCTCGCGGAACAGCGGAGCGGTGGCATTATAGAGGTGGACGGTGGCGCGGCGGGCGTCGCGCAGCGATTCGAAGGTCCTGAGGATTAAATCTTCCCGTGCCTGGGTTAGCACCTGAATCGTCACATCCTGCGGGATACGCCGTTCTTCAATCAATTGACGCACAAAGTTGAAATCGGTTTGCGAGGCCGAGGGAAAGGCCACTTCGATCTCTTTAAATCCGCACTCCAGCAGTAAGTCCCAGAACTGCAGCTTGCGCGCGCTGTCCATCGGCTCGGCCAGCGCCTGGTTGCCATCGCGCAGGTCGGTGGAGAGCCAGCGCGGGGCGCGGGTAATTTGCTGCTCCGGCCAGCGACGGTCGGGCAGGGCAATAGGCGGATAGGGACGGTATTTTTCACCAGGTTGAGTCAGCATGATTTTCTCCTTCTAAGCGGATCTTTATCGTGCATGACAAGGCGAAGAGGCATCTCCAGCGAACTGGACATAAACTAGCGCAAACTGGACAACCTGCGCGGCGGCCATAAAAAAGGGATCCGTAGATCCCTTCAGGTCAAACCTTAGTGCGCGCCGCCACCGCCGCCGCCGGCGCTGAACGGCGGTCTGGCAAACCATACCAGCCCGAGCAGAAGGATAAATATCGCCGCCGAGAACCAGAAAATTTCGTTGGCGGAGATAATCAGCCCCTGGTTGGTTATCTGCTGCGCGATCCAGCCGGACGCCTGCTGCTGCGTCATCCCTAATCCCTGCAGTTGGTCATACATCTGCTGGGCGTTGGGATTATACGGCGTCACCGACTCGGTAAGCTGAGCATGGTGAAGCGCCTCGCGGTTCGTCCACATGGTGGTGGTAATCGAGGTGCCGATGGAGCCCGCCAGGGTACGCGTGAAGTTCGACAGGCTCGATGCCGCCGCTAGCCTTTCCGGCGGCAGGCCGGACAGCGTAATGGTGGTCAGCGGCATAAAGAAGCAGGCTACCGCGAAGCCCTGGATAAACTGCGGCCACGCCGAGGCGCCGAAATCCATACCCGGTTCGAAGGTCCACGCACGCCAGTAGAAGCAGACCGCGTACATAATAAAGCTGAAGGTGACTAGCCGACGCATATCCAGCTTATGCGCGAAGCGGCCGATAATCGGCGACAGGATAACCGGGATCACCCCGACCGGCGCCGAAGCCAGACCGGCCCAGGTGGCGGTATAGCCGTATACCTCCTGCAGTAGCTGCGGCAACAGCACGATAGCGCCGAAGTAGAGCATATAGGCGAGGCTGATACACAGGCAGCCGATGGTGAAGTTTCGCGACTTAAAGAGCGACAGGTCGACTATCGGGTTGTCGTCGGTTAACTCCCAGACGATCAGGAAGCTTATCGCCACCACCGCGACAATGGTCAGGATGATGATTTCGTTCGAGGCGAACCAGTCCAGCTCTTTACCCCGGTCGAGCATCACCTGCAGGCTGCCGATACCGATGATCAGCAGCGCCAGGCCGACGCCATCAATCCGCCGCTGCTCGGTGCGGGTTTCGCGATTGCGCAGGGTCTGTAGCGTCATCACCACCACGGCGATGCCAATCGGCACGTTGATAAAGAAGATCCAGCCCCAGTGGTAGTTGTCGCTGATATAGCCGCCGAGGATAGGGCCGCAAATCGGCGCGACGATCACCGTCATTGACCACAGCGCCAGCGCGATAGAGCGCTTGGCAGGCGGGTAGTTGCTGAGCAGCAGACTTTGCGATAGCGGGATTAGCGGACCGGCGACGATCCCTTGAATCACGCGGAAGAAGATCAGCATCGTCAGGCTGTTTGACATGCCGCAGGCCCAGGAGGCGATGGCGAACGCCACCGTCGACCAGAGGAACAGCTTCACTTCGCCAACGCGCTTTGCCAGCCAGCCGGTAATCGGAATGGAGATAGCGTTCGCCACCCCAAACGAGGTGATAACCCAGGTCCCCTGGCTCAACGATGAGCCAAGGTTACCGGCGATGGTGGGGATGGCCACGTTGGCGATGGTGGAGTCCAGCACCTGCATAAAGGTCGCGAGCGACAGCGCAATGGTCATAATGACCAGCTGCGCGCCTTCCAGCGGTTTTTGCTGTTGCATTACGCTCACCCCGAATTATCCGGCGTTGGCCTGGATGATGTCGTTTATCAGCTTATTGACCGGCTCAAGGCCGATTTCACGGGCATTACTTTCGTAAACCGGGGAGCTACGCACCTGGCTTGCCAGCATCTCGCCGCCGCGGTCGGTGGTGTTTACCTCAACGAGGGTCGAAAGGCCGATGCGCAGCGGGTGCTCTGCCAGCTGTTTTTCATCCAGCTCGATACGTACCGGCAGGCGCTGAACCACTTTGATCCAGTTGCCGGTGGCGTTCTGCGCGGGCAGCAGCGAGAAGGCGCTACCGGTACCCATATCGAGTCCGACCACTTTACCGGTGTATTTCACATCGTCGCCGTAAATATCGCTGATCACGGTGGCCGGCTGACCGATACGCATATGCGCCAGCTGCGTTTCTTTAAAGTTGGCGTCAATCCACAGATTGGTCGCCGGAACGACGGCCATCAGCGGCGTGGTGCTGCTGATTTGCGCGCCGGGCTGTACGGAGCGACGCGAAACGTAGCCGCTAATCGGGCTGACGATTTTCGTCCGCTGCAGGGCCAGCCAGGCGTTACGCACTTCAGTGGCCGCCTGCAGTACCGCAGGCTGCTGTTCCAGCTTCGTGCCCAGCACGATCGCCTGGTTGGCGTTGTACTGCTGAATCGCCACGTCCAGTTCGGCCTGGGCGCTGGCAACCGTGTCGCGGGCGTGCTGCAGCTCTTCGCGGCCAATCAGGTTGGCGGCCCCCAGCGGAATACGGCGGTTAAGGTCGGTCTGCGCCTGGGAGAGCGCGGTTTTTTTAACCTCAATGCTGGCCTGCAGTTGCTTGCTGTTGATCATCTGCTGGCGAGTTTGACGCACGCTGGCGGCCAGCTGGGTTTGCGCTTTTTCAAACGCCTGCTGGGCATCGGTCTGGTCGAGGGTGACCAGCGGATCGCCTTTTTGCACGTAGTCAGTATTGTCGGCCCAGACTTTCGTCACGCTGCCGGACACCTGCGCCATAATTTGAACCTGATTCCCTGCCACGTACGCGTCATCGGTCTCTTCGAAGTGACGCAGTACTAAAAACCAATAAATCCCGTATGCCACGGCAACAATAATAAAGAGCAAGGTCAGCAGCAGTAGGGCGCCTTTACGCTTCCCTTTTTTGCTGCCCGGTTGCTGCGGGGTTTGGCTCTCCGCATTTGCGCTCATGTTATTCTCCACGATCTTATTATTTCACATCGGCTGAGCCGACCTGTTTATCAGAAAGGCCAGCAGAAGATCTGCTGGCCTGTTCGTTTCCTTGTCAATCCAGAAAAAGCGTTGAGCGGCTGGTTCCGCGCTTAGCGCAGAGACTCCGCAAGCACGCCATCCTCTTCCATTTGGTCGAGGCGACCAAGCAGCTTACGGGTGATGTGCTCGAGCTGATCTTTTTCGCTGGTGCTTAAAGAAGACCAGAGCTGATGCAGGCAGTTGTGCTGCGGCGGTAACACTTCGCGCAGGAACTGATGCCCCTTTTCGGTGAGCTGTAAATGCAGGCAGCGACGATCGTTATCGCTTTCGCGGCGCTCAATCCAGCCGCGTTTTTCCAGCTCGTCGGCAATGCGCGTGGCGTTGGTGCGCGAAGAGCCCAGCGCGCAGCTCAGCTCGGAAGGCTGAATGCTGTGGTTTTCCTGAGACTCAAGCGTGATCAGCGCCATAAACAATGTCTCGTTAATCCCTTGCGCTTTCAGCATCTTGTTACGGTTTTCCAGCAGCTTTCCCTGCATATGCATGCAAAGGCGGGTGAGCAGAATTTCCTGAAAAGGAAAGTCTTCGTGACGGCTGGCGCGGAACTTGAGCATTTGCTCAATGGGAGTAAACGAACTATCCATTTTGGTTATGACCTCATTAATTACAGTCGATATAATAACTATTGTGACAAATAAATCAAATGAATTATTGACAAAAATTGATACTTTAGGCTTATAGCCACAGGCCGATTTTCCAGACAACACCGTAGGTTAGAGCGCTTAACAGCGTAGGCAAAATAATGCTGCGCGTTCTCCAGAAGGTCAGGCCAAGTACGGCGAAGCCAGCCAACGTAGGCAGCAGGCGGCGGGCATCGTGGAGAATTTCCGGCACGCTGGAGACCACCAGCAGCGCGCAAATAGAGGCGATGCCGATGGTATCGAGCAGCACGCCGATCGGACCGCGACGCGTCGGACGCGCGTTAGCGGCACGCAGGCGCAACGGCAGATAGCGAAACAGATAGTTTACGCAGCCGACCACAACGCCGATCGTCAGGACATCACTGTTCATCGGGCATCCCCTGTATGCTGGCCTGTACCAGAGCGGTCAGGCAGCCGCAGACAATCCCGGCCAGAATGGCGGCGGGTATGGAAAACAGAATCATTCCCCCCAGCGCCCCTGCCAGCGCGGCGGTCACGCTAAGCGACTGCTTGCGCTGGAAAGAAGCCAGTAAAAAACTCATAAACAGCGCGGGAAGCATAAAACCCAGCGCCGCCTCCACCGCCGGAAAGTCGGTCAGCAGGCCGCTACCTGAATACGCGCCGATCAGCGTGCCGAAGACCCACGACGCCCATGACAGAAAAGCGATACCGATCATCCAGCTTTCGCTCCAGCGTCGACCGTCGCGTACCAGTTTAGCGGTGGCGGCGGCAAAGACCTCATCGGTCAGGCCGAACGCCCAGATCGCGGTTTTTTTGTCGCTCAGCGCGCGCTGGATGCGGCTGCGCAAGGAAGGGCCGTAGAGCACGTGACGAACGTCCATCGCCATGACGGTGAGCGCGGCGACCCACAGCGAGCTTCCCGCCGCCAGCATTGCGACGATCACGAACTGGCTGGCGCCCGCGTAAATAATGCAGGAGAAGAACAGGCTTTCCAGGGGAGTGAAACCGAGCTTCGTAGCGTTGAGGCCGAAGGCGAAGGCCACGGGAATATAGCTAATGACGATCGGCAGGCTGTCTTTCAGGCCTTCAGCCAGCGTGGCCGCGTCAGCGGGAGGAGAGTGCGTCAATGCGTCAGGATTTTCCATAGGAATTGCTTATTAATCACTCACGTGAAAATCACATGATTAAACAGGTAGATTTACCTTAGCAGAGAGCCGTGCGGCTTAACAGCCGCTAACAGGCCGACGCTTAAAGTTATGCACTTTTTTTGCATATAAAACCATCGAGCGGGAAGGGCGGGGCGATGATAGCGAAGGTTGAGTCTGTACGTTCTGATGGCCCGGAAAGGCGGGAGCCTTTCCGGGGAAACGCGATAAAAGCGGGAGATTATTTCTGCGCGGCCAGCGCTTCGTTTACCCAGCCGTCAAACTGCTGCTGGTGGGCTTTGATCCAGCCGTCGACGTGGCCCTGAATATCCGCTTCCGAACCATGCCCCTCGTGCATCATGGCATTCTCGGCGTTGATATCGGCAATCGGCAGCTTCATGATGCTAAACAGCTTCGCCGCCGCTGGGTTTTTCTCGGCCCAGGCTTTGTTGGCGACGATATGCATGGTGCTGACCGGGAAGCCGTAGTTGGCGCCATTAGAGAGCTTCGTGTCGATATTTTTTTGCACGCCCGGCAGGGAGGAGAACGGTACCTGCAGCCAGACGACGTCTTTACCCGGTTTCAGCACATCGCTGACCCAGTAAGGCGTCCAGGTGTAGTAGATGACCGGCTTGCCCTCTTTATAACGGGCAATGGTGTCGGCCATCATGGCGGCATAGTTCCCCTGATTGTGGGTGACGGTGTTATTCAGACCATAGGCATCAAGCTGATGGTTAATCACCGCTTCACAGCCCCAGCCAGGCGTACAGCCGGTCAGGTCGGCTTTGCCGTCGCCGTTGGTGTCGAATAGTTTGGCGATTTTCGGATCTTTTAGCTGATCGATAGATTTGATGTGGTACTGCTCGGCGGTTTTCTTATCAATCAGATAGCCCTGCGCCGCGCCGTTCACAAACACGCCTTCGCGGTAGAACTTTTTATCGCCGCCGGCGGCAGCGTACATATCGTCGTGCAGCGGCTGCCAGTTGACGGCGGTAAAGGTGGCGTCGCCGGAAGCGAGCGAGGTATAGCCGACGTTGTAATCCACTTCGCTCGGCTTATCGACGGTATAACCGAGTTTCTCCAGCGCGCGGCTGACCAGCAGGGTCTGGAAGGTCTCTTCCGAAATGGTGCTCTGAATTGGCTTAACGGTAATGCCTTTGCCAGGCAGATCCGCCGCGAAGGCGGTGGTGGAAATGAGGGCGGTTAACGCTGTGGCAAGGATCGCTGTATGTCGCATCGTTGTTCCTTTTACTTATCAGAAGGGAAGTCTATCCCCCCGGCTCCCGGGGGGATGGGCTCTTATTTACAGAAAGGGCGAGTAATCAGCCCCAGAGGGCCGGTTGCATACCAGCGGCGGTTGCCGCGGCTGCGCGAGTCCCGTCCTACGGCCTGAGTCAGACGGTCAAGAATAATGGCGAGGATAACAATCCCGACGCCGCCAACGGTGGCCAGGCCCATATCAAGGCGACCGATGCCGCGCAGTACCATCTGGCCGAGACCGCCAACGGCAATCATCGAGGCGATGACCACCATCGACAGGGCCAGCATCAGCGTCTGGTTGACCCCGGCCATAATCGTCGGCATGGCCAGCGGTAGCTGAACCTTAAACAGCAGCTGACGCGGGCTGGCGCCGAAGGAGCGCGACGCCTCAATCAGATCCGCCGGCACCTGGTTAATCCCCAGAATGGTCAGGCGGACAATCGGCGGCAGAGCGAAGATAATGGTGACCACCACGCCCGGAACGTTGCCGATACCGAACAGCATCACAATGGGCACCAGGTAGACAAACGCCGGCGTGGTCTGCATCGCGTCGAGCAGCGGACGGATGATTTTCGCCGCCCGCGGGCTCCTCGCCAGCCATATCCCAAGCGGCAGGCCGATCAGCATACAAAACAGCAGCGCGGTCAGCACCAGCGCCAGGGTTACCATCGCCTGCGACCAGGCGCCGATAGCACCGATAGCGATCAGCGAAATCAGCGTCGCCGCGCCCATGCCGATGCTGGAAATCTGCCAGGCAATCAGCGAGAAAATAATAATCGCCACCGGCGCCGGCATACCCAGCAGCAGCTGCTGGAAGGCGCTCAGGATGTAATCCACCGGTACGCGAATCCCCTGGAATAGCGGACGGAAATGCATCACCACCCAGTCGATACCGTGCGTGACCCAGCTGTCGAGCGGGATCAGCGTGTTATGGAACGGGTCCATAATATTGAAGTGTTCCGGCTGCGGCGCGGGCGCGCTGCTCAGCCAGTCGGCGCCGCCGCCGTTGGTCGGCGCTGGCGTAGAGGTGCCCCAGGCATCGGCGGATTGCGCTGCGCTATCCGCCGCCGGTGCGGTGTCCCACGGGTTAGATTGATCAGCCATTGTTTGCCCCCTCGCGATCTAAAGCCTGCAGCAGCATTCGTTTGGAAATGATGCCGATATACTGGTGCCCCTCGTCGACAACCGGCACCGCGCACGGTGCATGGCCGACGTGAGAGAGGAGTTCGCTGAGCGGCGTTTGCGCATCCACCGCCTGCGGGGAGTCGATTAACGCCGCATCGATTCCCTGGCCTTCGCTCAGCGCGGCTTTGAGAGAATCAATGGAGACAATGCCAACAAATTTATTCCCGCGTTCAATGACGTAGCCATATTCGCGGTCTTCATCCTGCAATAATTTCAGCGCGGAGCGCGGGCCGAAACCGGGCGTTTTACGAATCAGACCCACCGGGCTGCGGCGGGCAATATCTTTGGCGCTGAATACCTGGCTAATATCGACGCCGCGGAAGAAGGTTCTGACATAATCATTGGCCGGATTATTGAGTATTTCATCCGGCGTGCCGACCTGAACCACTTCACCATTTTGCATAATGGCAATACGATCGCCAATACGCATGGCTTCATCAAGATCGTGGGAAATAAAGACCACGGTACGCTGATGTCTGGCCTGTAATTTAGTTAGCTCATCCTGCATCTCGGTACGAATTAATGGGTCGAGCGCCGAGAAGGCTTCATCCATTAACAGAATATCGGGATTAATCGCCAGCGCGCGGGCGAGACCAACGCGCTGGCGCATACCGCCGGAGAGTTCGTCCGGGTATGCATGAGCATAGTTTTCCAGGCCGACCTGACGCAGCGCCTCCAGCGCTTTTTCCTGGCGTTCCTGAGTCGGCACGCCGGCCAGCTCCATACCGAAACCGGCGTTGTCGAGCACGGTCATATGCGGCATAAGCGCAAAGGATTGAAAAACCATTGCAATCTTTTTTCTGCGCACCTCGCGGAGCTCGGCGTCAGAGATTTTAGCGATATCGACGCCGTCGATCAGGACCTGGCCGCGGGTGGGTTCAATCAGGCGATTGAGAAGGCGAACCATGGTGGATTTCCCCGATCCGGAGAGCCCCATGATGACGAATATCTCGCCTTCTTCAATGGTCAGACTGGCGTTCTTTACGCCAAGCGATAGCCCCGTCTTTTCCAGTATTTGTTCTTTCGATAGTCCTTTATCGATATATTTGAAAGCCCTCTGCGGGTGCTCGCCAAATATCTTATAGAGATTCTTGATTTCTAATTTAATTGCCATGCAATAGAGTGTTTCCTGTTATTTATTAATATCGATACGGTACCCGATGGTGATAATTGCTTTTTTACACCCTAACATACTGAGAATCTGTGACAACTCTTTATGTGGAGCTGCCAGGGAAATGCGCAGGGGAGAATTCCGGTTCATCCCCCGTGATATAAGGGCTGAGCCTGAATGACCTGTGGTTGATATTTTTTAGTTATGTTGCCTTAATTCAGGCAGAAATCGCGGACATACTGTTGAATATGACACGGTGATGACCGAAAGATATTGAGTGAGGCGAAAACAAATAATGTGAAATAAATCACCAGGAAATATGCTGATATATTCCTGGTGAAAGTAGGGCTAAAAGTCCCAATCGCCGTCGACGGTTTCTTCCGCTTTTCCCATCACATACGATGAACCTGAACCGGAAAAGAAGTCGTGGTTTTCGTCGGCATTCGGCGAGAGCGCGGCGAGGATCGCCGGATTGACGGCGGCCATTTCCGCCGGGAACAGCGCATCGTAGCCGAGGTTCATCAGCGCCTTATTGGCGTTGTAGCAGAGAAAGGCGTTGACCTCCTCAATCCAGCCGCTATCGGCGTACAGTTCGCGGGTGTAGGCCAGTTCGTTGTCATACAGATCCATCAACAGGTCGAGGGCGAAGTTTTTCATCTCCTCGCGCTTCTCGGCGCTGACTATTTCCAGCCCTTTCTGGAATTTGTAGCCAATGTAATAACCGTGTACTGCTTCATCGCGGATGATCAGACGAATCAGATCGGCGGTGTTGGTCATTTTCCCCCGGCTGGAGAAGTACATCGGCAGCCAGAAGCCGGAATAGAAAAGGAAGGATTCGAGAAAGACGCTGGCGATTTTTTTCTTCAGCGGTTCATCTGCCTGATAGTACTCCAGTATCAGCTGCGCTTTGCGCTGCAGCGGCGCGTTTTGTTCGCTCCAGGCATAGGCGGCATCGACGTCTTTGCTCTGGCAGAGCGTCGAGAAAATGGAACTGTAGGAGCGGGCGTGCACCGCCTCCATAAAGCTGACGTTCGACAGCACCGCTTCCTCATGCGGGGTGAGGGCGTCGGCCATCAGCGCCGGGGCGCCGACGGTATTCTGGATGGTATCGAGCAGCGTCAGCCCGGTGAAGACGCGAATCGTCAGCTGCTGCTCCGCCGGAGTGAGGGTTTGCCAGGCGGGGATATCGTTGGACAGTGGCACCTTCTCCGGCAGCCAGAAGTTGCTGGTCAGCCGATTCCAGACCTCCAGATCCTTATCGTCTTCAATCTTGTTCCAGTTGATGGCGCTGATGCGCGATAAATGGGTCATCCTGTTCTCCTTACAGCGCGCAGGACACGCAGCCTTCGATTTCGGTACCTTCCAGCGCCAACTGGCGCAGACGGATGTAATACAGCGTTTTGATGCCTTTCTTCCACGCGTAGATTTGCGCTTTATTGATATCGCGCGTGGTGGCGGTATCGGGGAAGAACAGGGTCAGCGACAGCCCCTGATCGACATGGCGCGTCGCCTCGGCGTAGGTGTCGATGATCTTCTGCGGTCCGATTTCGTAAGCATCCTGATACAGCGCCAGGTTGTCGTTGGTCATAAACGGCGCCGGATAGTAAACGCGCCCGGTTTTCCCTTCTTTGCGGATCTCAATCTTCGACACGATCGGGTGGATGCTGGAGGTCGCGTGATTGATGTAGGAAATCGAGCCCGTCGGCGGCACCGCCTGCAGGTTGCGGTTATAAATGCCGTAGCGCATCACGTCATCGCGCAGCTGCCGCCACATATCGCGGTCGGGCAGGGCAATACCGGCACGGGCGAATAGCGCGCGGACTTTCGCCGTTTTCGGCTGCCAGTCGCCTTCCAGGTAGGGGCGGAAATAGTCGCCGCTGGCGTACCGCGACTGCTCGAATCCGGCAAAACGCGTGCCTTTTTCCCGTGCTATCAGCATCGAGGTGCGCAGCGCGTGCCAGGTGATGGTATAGAAATAGAAATTGGTGAAATCCAGTCCCGCTTCGCTACCGTAGGCAATACCTTCGCGTGCCAGATAGCCGTGCAGATTCATCTGCCCAAGGCCGATGGCGTGCGAAGCGGCATTGCCCGCCGCCACCGACGGTACTGAACGGATATCGCTCATTTCGGACACCGCGGTCAGACCGCGCACCGCGACCTCGACCGTGCGGGCGAAATCAGGAGAGTCCATGGTGTGGGCGATATTCAGCGAGCCGAGGTTGCAGGAGATATCCTGGCCGATGCTGGCGTAATCCAGGTTTTCGTCAAAGGTAGAAGGCGCGTTGACCTGCAGGATCTCCGAGCACAGGTTGCTCATATTGATGCGCCCGGCAATCGGGTTCGCACGATTCACCGTGTCTTCAAACATGATGTACGGATAGCCGGACTCAAACTGAATTTCCGCCAGCCGCTGGAACAGATCGCGGGCGCGGATCCAGCGCTTGCTGACCCGCTCGTCGGCCACCAGTTGCGCATACATTTCGCTCACCGCGATATCGCCGAACGGTTTACCGTACAGACGCTCAACGTCGTAAGGGGAGAACAGCGCCATCTGCGCATCTTCTTTCGCTAGCTGAAAGGTGATATCCGGAATCACCACCCCGAGCGAGAGCGTTTTGATGCGGATTTTTTCATCGGCGTTTTCGCGTTTAGTATCCAGGAAACGCAGGATATCGGGATGATGGGCGTGCAGATAGACCGCGCCGGCCCCCTGGCGCGCGCCAAGCTGGTTGGCGTAGGAGAAGGCGTCTTCCAGCATTTTCATCACCGGCACCACGCCGGAGGACTGATTCTCGATGCGCTTGATTGGCGCACCGGCTTCGCGAAGAGTGGAGAGCAGAAACGCCACGCCGCCGCCGCGCTTAGATAGTTGCAGCGCCGAGTTCACCGCCCGGCCAATGGATTCCATATTGTCTTCGATGCGCAGCAGAAAGCAGGAGACCAGTTCGCCGCGCTGCTGTTTACCGGCGTTGAGGAACGTCGGGGTGGCGGGCTGAAAGCGCCCGGAGAGGATCTCATCGGTCAGCTGATGGGCCAGCGTCTCGTTACCCTGCGCCAGGGTCAGGGCCACCATGCAGGTACGATCGGCAAAGTCTTCAAGGTAGCGCTTACCATCGAAGGTTTTTAGCGCGTAGCTGGTATAGAACTTCCACGCGCCGAGAAACGTCTGGAAGCGAAAGCCGTAGCTGTGAGCGTGCGCGAACAGCGCAAGAATAAACGAGCGAGGGTAGCGGGTCAGCACCCTGGCATCGTAATAGCCTTCGGCGACCAGCCACGTCAGCTTGTCGTCCTGAGTGGTAAAGGGCACGGTCTTCGGCTCAACGTGGCTGGTCATAAACGCCGCCACCGCCTGATGGTCTTTGTCAAACGGGATGCGGCCGTTGCTGTCGTAAAGATTCAGCATCGCGTTGAGAGCGTGGAAATCCGGCGCCTCGGTGGTTATATGTTCTGCGGTTGTCGTTGCCAAAATTCGCTTACTCCTTTACGCACGTTGTCGACATCTTGCGGGGTGCCCATTAGCTCAAAGCGATAGAGATACGGTACGCCGCATTTCTGCTTGATGACGTCGCCAGCCCGGCCATAGGCCTCGCCAAAATTGCGGTTGCCCGCGGCGATGACGCCGCGAATGAGCTGGCGGTTGTGCGGATCGTTGAGGAAACGGATAGCCTGTCGGGGAACCGCGCCCGCCGTGCCGCCGCCGCCATAGCTGGGGACGATGAGAATGTAGGGTTCGTCTACCTGGATGCGCTCGCGCTCGTTAAGCGGAATACGCACGGCGGGCAGTCCCAGACGCTGGACGAACCGGTGCGTATTTTCGGAACTGCTGGAGAAGTAGACGATCAGGCTCATACGCTGGCCGTTGTAACTGTCGGGCGTAGGCGGTTGATCATATCGGGACGAAAGCCGGACCAGCGGGTCTCTCCGGCAATCACCACTGGCAGCTGACGGAAACCCTGCTCGCGCAGCATATCGACGGCTTCAGGATGGTGGTCGATGTTGATCATGTCGAATTCAAACCCGCCGGTTTCCATGGCCCGTTTAGTGGCATGGCACTGTACGCAGTCGTTTTTAGTGTAAATAGTAATGCGCATGATTCGTATTTCCATTTAAGATAGCGGTACGGCGCTCAAACAGACGTCGCTTGCTATGGGTTATCGATGAAGGAAATACTAGATGTAGTTATTTAAAAGTTCAACAGCGCAATATATATGGTTTTTGTAAAGGTTAGCCCCCGCAAAAGGATCCTGCGGGGGGCGGGACTTTGTGACGTGAAATTACAGGCGCATGCTCACCGCCAGGCGGTTAAAGGCGTTCATCAGGCTGATGGCGAAGGTTAGATCGCTAATCTGGCGGGCGCTAAAATGGTCCAGCAGCGGCAGATAAACATCGTCTTCCGCATGGCTTTCGGCGATATAGGTGACCGATTCCGCCCACCCCAGCGCCGCGCGTTCGGCATCGCTGAAATGGGCGCTCACCCGCCAGCCTGCCAGCGCGTCCAGCTTATTCTGCGCCACGCCGGATTTACGCAGGGCTTTGCTGTGCATCTCCAGGCAGAAGGCGCAGCCGTTGATTTGCGACACCCGCAAATACACCAGCTCTATCAGCGCGCCATCCAGCTCGCTTTTTTCCAGCGCAATTTTGGCCTGAACCAGGGCGTTATAAACTTCCGGGCTCAGTTCATTGTACGGCTGACGTAGTGTGTTCATTTTACTCTCCTCATTAAGACGCGAGGAAAATAGCACTATAATGGACTGCATAAGATAGCCATATTGTGATGAAAAAAGCAGACCATGATGGACGGTAAAAAAATTCCGCACTACCAGCGCATTGCCCGACAGCTTAAGCAGGCGATTGAGGGCGGCGAGCTGGCTCCCGGCAGCAGACTGCCTGCGAGTCGGGTATATGCTCAGGAGCTTGGCGTGTCGCGGGAGACCATTGAGAACGCCTGGGGGGATCTGGTCGCGCAGGGGTGGCTGGAGCGGCGCGGACAGGCGGGGACCTTTGTCAGCGAGCGGCTTATTCCGCAGCAAAACGCGCTCGTTCAGACTGTCGCGGGCGATGAGCCCGCGGCGGCGCTGCCGTTTCAGCTGGGGTTGCCCGCGCTGGATCTGTTTCCACGCGGCCTGTGGGCGCGCGTAATGGGGCGTCGTCTGCGTACGCAAACGCGTTTTGACCTTGCGCCAGGCGATCCCTGCGGTGAACTGACGCTTCGCCGGGCGATCGTCGATTATTTGCGCCTGTCGCGCAGCATTGAGTGTCGGCCTGAGCAGGTCTTGATCACCGGTAGCTACGCGGCCTCGATGCGCCTTATTTTGCGCACGCTGGCGCGGCCTGGCCAGCAAATGTGGATGGAAGATCCGGGGTTTCCGCTGATCCGGCCGGTCGTGAACGACGAGGGGGTGGCGATCAGCCCCGTTTCGGTCGACGGAGACGGGATGGATATTGCCTGGGCGCAGCGGCATTACCCGAATGCCCATTTCGCACTGCTGACCCCGGCTCATCAGAGCCCGCTTGGCGTGGCGCTCTCGCTGTCCAGGCGCAGACAGCTCCTGTTATGGGCGGCGCAGAATAACGCGTGGATTGTCGAAGATGATTACGATAGCGAATTCCGCTATCACGGTAAGCCGCTACCGCCGCTGAAAAGCCTCGACGCCCCGCAGCGGGTTATCTATGCCGGGACGTTCAGTAAGTCTTTGTTTCCGGCATTACGCGCCGCCTGGCTGGTGGTGCCTGCGCAACTGGTGGCGCAGTTTCGTGAACAGGCCGCGCTAATGAGCTGTAGCGCACCGACGCTGTGGCAGCAGACGCTGGCGGATTTTATTCGCGAAGGCCACTTCTGGCGCCATCTGAAGAAAATGCGTGCCGGCTATGCGCAGCGCCGCCTGTGGCTTGAGTCGGCGCTGCGCGCGCAGGGCTTTACCGTGGTGCCTCAAGCGGGCGGGATCCAGATGGTGGTCAGGGTGGCCGGTGACGATCGCCTACTGGCGCAGCTCGCCAGGCAGGCCGGTCTGGCCGTCCAGGCGCTAAGCGACTGGCGAATGGAGAGTCGAGGAGAAGGGGGGCTGATAATGAGCTTCACCAACCTGACGTCGGCAGAAGTGGCGAATCAGGCTGTGCGTATGCTGGATGCCGCGCTTTACGCGAAGAGATAACAAAAACCCCTGCAGTGCAGGGGTAGACGCGTATTTGTTATCTTCATGGGTCTGGCAGCTTAATTATCGACGTAGATTCAGTAATACGCCAATAAATACCCCAACGGCTGCTGCGGCGCCGACGCTTTGCCACGGTTTGTCGCGCACGTAGCTGTCAGCGCAGCCCATGGCGTCGCATGCCGCCTGCTGGACGCGGTTGTTGCCGTTAAGCCGGGCGCGGGTCTCTTTGAGCAGCGCCTGCGCTTTTTTGCGCGCGGCCTCCGCTTCATCTTTGGCGTCGCTGCCCCACGATTTCAGCACCTCTTCCAGCGTATCCGCTAATTGGCTGACATCGTTATGGATATCTTCAGCGCTCTCTTCTACGTTGTTGCGGTTTGCTCGGTTGGCCATTGGTTTCTCCCTTAATTCCATTGAGACTATAAGTGTAGGACAAGATTTTGAATTATGCTGTAAATAGCCCTTTATGGAATATTCCGAAAGCGTTGACTTTAATGAATAAGGTAAGGTTAACGTGCGGTAAAAGATAATGAGGAATGAGTATGTATTTAAGACCCGATGAGGTGGCGCGTGTTCTTGAAAAAGCCGGCTTCACCATGGATGTTGTGACGCAAAAAGCGTACGGCTATCGCCGTGGCGATAATTATGTTTATGTGAACCGTGAAGCTCGTATGGGGCGTACCGCGTTAATTATTCATCCGGCTTTAAAAGAGCGCAGCACAACGCTTGCGGAGCCCGCGTCGGATATCAAAACCTGCGATCATTATGAGCAGTTCCCGCTCTATTTAGCGGGTGATGCTCAACAGCATTATGGTATTCCACACGGGTTCAGTTCGCGAATGGCGCTTGAGCGTTTTCTGAGTGGCCTGTTTGGCGAAACGCAGTATAGCTGACAAAAAGCGGCTGGCGGAACCAGTCGCTTTTTTGTATCAACTCAGGCTTTGGCCTGCAGGTAGGGGGCTGACGCGGAACAGGCGACGGCAGTAGTCGAGGAAATAACCGTACGCTGCGCCCATCATCATTGATACCACGATATTGGAACTTACCGCCGCGGCGATCTGATGCCAGTCGGCGCCAACAACCAGCAGAATCGCCACGTATACCGGTGACTGGAACGTCACATAGGCCACTACATCGGCAATATTCTTCATCCAGCCGGACGCGCTGATGCGGCGCGCCTGGCGCATCGCGAAATCGCGATAAAAGCCGTAAGGCACGGCAATAATAATGTTCACCGGAATCGCCACCAGTCGCGAAGATAACGACTGCTGGAAGGTCATTCCGGAGAGAAAAATTTCGATCATCATGTTCACAACGGTGCAGTAAACCACCATCGCAAAGGTGTCTGCTACCGCATGACGCAAGCGGGACTGCGCAGAGAACATCGGTGTGCTCCTCGAAAATGAAGTCGATAATGCCAAAAGACCGGCCGTTAATCAGCGTTTTTGGGTGCCTGTTTTGATGTGCGTAGATTATATCTCTGCATTAAAAGAGGCAACTAGCTATAAATTTTTATTTAAAGGCTTTTGGTCGATAAAATACTCTGCTTCAGGCTGTTTTTTGTTCGTTACGCTACTTTTGTTCCTGGTGTTTATTTTTTTAATATTTTTCAAAGAGATAGTTTATTATTGCGCCGTGGGGATCGGCGGGAGGCAGGGCGGAAGAGGACGATTGCGCGACAGAATCGCGTCGCGGTGGGCAGTGCATCACTTTTGGCATTTTTTACTCTTCAAAAAGCAAATTGTCAGCATGATATGCTGATTTAATTGCTGGGTGAGCATTCAGATTTTTTGCATGACTATTCCGCCAACGACAGTGCCGCCTTGTGATGGCCTGGCCGGGGTATACGGATAACTTGCTGAGCATGCAGGTAATAAGCTAAAGGCATTGGCTGGTTGATATTTCTCTTTTTGACCGGGTTTATTCACTGTGGGAAATTTCGCTTTTATCGATTTGTTTATCTTATTTATTGTCAAATATAGCTGATGGTATATCCGCAATTAGTGAAAGGCTGGAAATAAATAATTGTATCAATTAAACTAGCGTCGTAATCTTTGTTTCATTTGCTATTTGGGAATTTTTGAATTATATGTCATTACTATTAGAGAAGCTGAATAATATACGTTCACTCCGCGCCATGTCCCGTGAATTCTCCATTGACGTGCTTGAAGATATGCTGGCAAAGCTAAGGACCGTCACTGAAGAAAAACGTGCTGAAGAGCAGGCTGCTCAGGCACAGCGGGCAGAACATCAGGAAAAACTAAATACCTGGCTGGAGTTAATGATTGCTGATGGTATTACCCCTGAACAATTAGTGGGCCACAATAGCGCTTCCTCGAAAGGGAATAAAAAGCGCCAGCCGCGTCCGCCTAAATATCGTTTTACCGATCATACCGGCGCCGAGAAAACCTGGACCGGACAGGGACGTATGCCGAAGCCGCTTGCGAAAGCGATGGCTGAGGGAAAATCCCTTGATAGTTTCCTAATCTAATCGTTAAAACGGTGGGGAGACCCACCGTTATTGTTACCCGGCTTGATCAGCACACGCCAAAATCGCCGTCTTCTTTATATGCCGTCACATCGGCAGCCTTCAGCGTATATTTCTCGCCCTGCTCGTTGCTTGCCTGAACGGCAATAATGCGATCGTCCTCGACTTCAACGACTTTAAGTTTTGGCCCACCCGCGCGCGGTTGTACCAGGTCACCGACTGAAAACATACTGCTTCTCCTGTGTGCTGATAAATCTTTCGCTGACAATAACCATAGCTCAGCAAAAGCGTTACCAACAACTGACCAAAAGAGGTAGAGGCTAGCGACGGTTCCAGGGCATCAAAGCCAAAAGACGCGCCATACCGCAAAAACCGGTGATCCCGGCGAAGGTTAATCCGGCGCCGACGAAGGCGCTAAGCAGAAAAAAGCCGCTATTAAAAGCGTAACCTAAAGCGACGCCAAGCAAGATCAGAACCCCGGCGGCGATCTGGACCTGGCGCATCAGCGGTAGCGGCTGAGATTTATCCTCTTTCACCGGCAGACCCGCCGCTTTCCACGCCTGAATTCCGCCAGCCAGTAGTTTTGCCTGCGCCGGTGCGGCGGCCTGCGCCAGACGGGAGGCATTATTCTGGGTGCGCGATCCCGCCTGACAGTGAAAAACGATCGTTTCTTCAGGGTTGGCGCGCAGCGCCGAGCCATTTGTCAGGGTTGCCAGCGGCATGAGTTCCGCTCCGGGAATATGCTCGCGGGCGTATTCATCGGCATCGCGGATATCGATCAGCCGCGCGCCGCGGCCGATGAGGTCCCGGGCTTCGGCGGGAGAAAGAGTGGCAATAGTCATAAACGCTCCTTAAGGGCAATAGATTGACTTCAGCGCGGCGACGATGTGCTGAACCGCTGGCCGGGTAATGAAGTAGTGAATGCGCTGCGCCTGGCGTTCGCAGCCGATCAGGCCTTCATCGCGCATCCGCGCCAGATGCTGGGAGGTAGCGGAGGGGCTCAGTCCGGTGATGCGCGCCAGTTCGCCGGCGCTGGTGCCCGGCGCATCGCATAGCATGCACAGAATCAATAGCCTGCTGGGATGGCTCATGGCTTTCAGCAGCGCGGCGGCTTCGCCGGCGCTGGCCTGTAGCTGTTCGGGTGTATTCATTTATTTTAGTCTTTTCTAAATTTAGTAAAGTCTAAAATAAAAAAGCGTCTAACGCCAGCAATGAATGCTGCAGTGACAAAATGGCGCGGCTGAAACCTGGTAACGCTAATGCCGGTAATATGGCCACCGCGCTTCACGCCCTGAGCGAATCAGAAGGCTATGCGCTATGGCTCCCGCGACGGGCGGCGCGGCGATACAGCGTGCTGCGCGCGACGCCTAAAGCCTGCGCGGCTTTACTGATATTGCCGTTATAGCTTGCCAGCGTATCGGCAATCAGCTGCGCATCGTGCTGCTGAAGCCCGCGCGGCGGGCGGGGGACGGGAGAACTTCGGTATTCCTGGGGCAAATCATCCACCGTCAGCGTTTCACCCTCTTCGGCGAGCGCCAGCAGTACCCTCATTAAGCTTTGCAGCTGGCGGACGTTGCCTGGCCAGGGTTGAGTCGCCAGGTGTTGCACAACCTCCGGGGCCAGCGCGACGCGACGTTTTTCTCCGCCGAGCTCGCGCCACAATCGCTGGATAAACGCCGGGCGTTCAGGCCACTCGCGCAGCGGCGGCAGCGTCAGAGCAAACTCGCGCAGGCGGTAGAGCAGGTCTTCGCGGAAGGTACCTTCGGCGACGCGCTGCGCCAGGTTGCGGTGGGTGGCGCAAATCACCGCGAAGTTAACCGGCGAGCTCCGGCTGGCGCCAAGGGGCGTGACCTCTTTCTCCTGTAAGATCCTCAGCAGCCGGGTCTGCAGCGTTAACGGCATATCGCCGATCTCGTCAAGAAACAGCACGCCGCCGTCGGCCTCGCGAATCTTGCCGATATAGCCGTTTTTGTTTGCGCCGGTAAACGCCCCGGGCTGGTAGCCAAACAGCTCGGATTCAATCAGCGATTCCGGAATGGCGGCGCAGTTGATGGCGACGAACTTGCCGCCGCTCCAGCGGCTGTGCCGGTGCAGGGTGCGGCTGACGTACTCTTTGCCGCAGCCGGTTTCGCCTTCGATACACAGACCGATCCCGGCGTTAAGCAGGCGCAGCAGCTTCTCCCCTTCGCGCTGGCTGGAGAAGGGCAGATCGATACCTGGGCGTGGGGTCACCGCGACGCTTGCGGTAGCGGGCGCGCGCAGACGGAAATAGTAGTGACGATCCCCGGCGGCGAGCGGCAGCGGTATGCTGACGGCGGTTTGCCGCAACCGTGGAAAAAGCTGCTGAAAAGTGAGATGGCCGAACTGTTCTGCGTTGAGCGAGAATTCGCGCATCGCCAGCCGGTTGGCGGCCGTCAGAACTGCGTCCGTAAACACCAGCAGCAGTTCATCGACGCCGTCGAGTTTCTCCGGCTGAGGGTGAAGGCTCATCAGCCACTGCTGTGGATGCAGACTCTGCTTAAACCACAGATACTCTATCTGCTTCGCGGCGCCTTTCACCCACGCCAGCGTTCGCGCGTGCGGATAGTGAGCCGGGCCGGAGATATCCAGCACCCCGGCTATATTGCCCTCGGGACTTTGCAGCGGCACGGCGGCGCAATAAAGTCCCCGGTTGCTGGCCAGGAAATGCTGGCGGCCATCGATTTCGCAGCTGTCGTCAATCGCCAGCGCGGTGCCAATGGCGTTGGTTCCGCGTCCGCTTTCGCTCCACAGATTGCCCGGCGCTAAAGCGAAGCGCTGCGCTTTCTGCATGGCGTGCGTATCGCCAAAGGTTTGCAAAACCAGACCGCTGGCGTCGGAGAGAACCACGACGGATTGCAGGTCGTTGACTTTGCGGGAAAGCGCATTGACGACCGGCTGGGCCAGCGTTTGCAGGCGGCTATGGTTGGCGAGCCTCTCGGCCAGTTCGCTGGCGTGCAGGCGAGGGAAGTCATCCGTGGCGGGGTCGAGGCCATAGCGCTGGCTGCGGCACCAGGAGTCGCTCAGCAGCGGACTCGCTTCGATCTCTGGCGTCAGGGCAAACGGATTTCCTGGCACGGGACACCTCATGGTTTTATTTGTGTTGCAATATTGTAGCTATAAGGTTTTTGTAGTGTTGCGATTTGCGACACATAAGAGACATTCCATGCGACAGAACGAAAAGTGAATCCATTAAGTAATTGAAAATAAATAATTATTTAAAATAAGGAAAAATGGCATAACCCCTGCAATAGGGGAGAGGCGCAGCGAGCAGCCGTACAAAACTAATACGCCGCTGCGCTTCAACCCTACATGAAGGAGATTCGCGATGCGTTATGCACATCCTGGCACGCCGGGCGCTTTGGTAGCACTGAAGTCAGCCTACGGTAACTTTATTGACGGTAAATTTGTCGAACCGATCGGCGGTGAATTCTTTATGAATACCTCCCCGGTCGACGGTAGCAACATCGGGCAGTTTCCGCGTTCTGATGCCAAAGATATCGACTTCGCCCTTGATGCGGCGCACCGGGCTGCCGACGCCTGGGGCAAAACGTCGGCTCAGCACCGCGCGAATCTGCTGCTGCAGGTTGCCGACCGTATTGAAGCCAATCTGGAATATCTGGCGGTGGCGGAAAGCTGGGATAACGGTAAGCCAATCCGCGAAACCCTTAACGCCGATCTGCCGCTGGCGGTCGATCACTTCCGCTATTTCGCCGGCTGCCTTCGCGCGCAGGAGGGAAGCACGGCGGAGATTGATGAAACGACGGTGGCTTACCATTTCCATGAGCCTCTCGGCGTGGTCGGGCAAATTATTCCGTGGAATTTCCCGCTGCTGATGGCCGCCTGGAAGCTGGCTCCGGCGCTGGCGGCGGGCAACTGCGTGGTACTTAAACCGGCGGAGCAGACGCCGCTCAGCATTACGCTGCTGCTGGAGATTATTGGCGATCTGTTCCCGGCGGGCGTGCTTAACGTGGTGCAGGGTTTTGGCAAAGAGGCGGGCGAAGCGCTGGCAACCAGTAAACGCATCGCCAAAATCGCCTTCACCGGCTCCACGCCGGTTGGCCGGCATATTATGGCCTGCGCGGCGGAAAATATTATCCCCTGTACAGTTGAGCTGGGCGGTAAGTCGCCGAATATCTATTTTGCCGACGTGATGGAAGGCGAAGAAGAGTATATCGAAAAGGCGGTAGAGGGCCTGGTTCTGGGCTTCTTTAACCAGGGCGAGGTCTGCACCTGCCCGTCCCGCGCGCTGATTCAGGAGTCTATCTACGAGCCATTTATGGCGCGGGTCATGGACAAGGTAGCGCAAATTCGCCGCGGCGACCCCTTTGATACCGACACGATGATTGGCGCTCAGGCGTCGCGTCAGCAGTTCGATAAGATCCTTTCCTATATTAAGATCGCCCGCGATGAAGGCGGTAAGATCCTGACCGGCGGCGAACGCGCCAGCATCTCTGCCGAACTGGATAACGGTTTCTATATTCAGCCGACGCTGATTCAGGGCCGCAACGATATGCGCAGCTTCCAGGAGGAGATCTTTGGCCCGGTTATCGGTGTCACCACCTTTAAAGATGAAGCCGAGGCGCTGTCTATTGCTAACCAGACCCAGTTTGGCCTTGGGGCCGGGGTGTGGACGCGGGATACCAATCTGGCCTATCGCATGGGGCGCGGCATTAAGGCCGGCCGGGTGTGGACCAACTGCTATCATATTTACCCTGCGCACGCCGCGTTTGGCGGTTACAAACAGTCCGGCGTAGGGCGCGAAACCCATAAGATGGCGCTTAACGCCTATCAGCAGACGAAAAACCTGCTGGTGAGCTACGGTACGGCGCCTCTGGGTCTGTTCTGATCGGTAACGTCAGCTATTTATTTTAGTAAAACCCGCAATCTTCAGCATAGATTGCGGGTTTATTATTCCATAAAGAAAGTGTTGTTATTTGTTTTGCCTCCCTTGCTTTCACATGAAATACCCTTGGCATTGATATTCTCTATATATAATTACTCAGGTGATTATTGTTTTTTTGGTTACGAAAATAAGATAGAAACCAACCTAGGATTTATCCTAATATTGTGTAAATTCACGGTCCGCTCACAGAATGATTGCCGAAAAATCGCGGTAAATTCTAGGGTAATTGTTAAATTACACTGTCTGATGTTGATTTTTAATGTTGTTGTCTCGTGATTTTTGGTTGCGTTAATTAACAAACGGCGCAATGTTTTGAATATTATTCTTATATGTAAAATAAAACAGCATTTCATTAACATAACAAAATATTGCGAATTGTAATGGGTAAGGATAGTATTTATTTGTTCCCTTAATGAATGGTTGATCAATTACGCCGAAGTAACTTTCTTTTTTAATAAAAGATTCGAATAAGCAGCTCAGTTTTTTGCTGCCTGCTATCCTGCGGACGGAACGCGAATATTATTAACATGGAGGATCTGTACGCAGATTAGCCCGAGGCTTAAGCCATCGCGCTCAATCTGTCGAAAATATAAGTTAGAGATGAGATGAATAATGAAAACGCAATTTCGTATTATGGCAATGTTTGTCGGTGCTCTGGTTTCCGCTAGCGCATTATCCAGTCCTTCACAATCGGCCAGTTCAGTAATGACCGTTAACCCCGGCTTTAGTGCGGGAACGCAGGGCACGGGCGGTCAGGTAGAATTTACCGGCTCCATTACTGACTCCTCTTGTAATGTCGATAGCACCAGTGCGAACCAAAGCGTCGATCTGGGAAAATGGGCGAGCAGCTATTTTACCGGAGCAGGTTCTGAAACGACGAAAACCGCCTTCCATATCAAAGTAAAAGATTGTCCTTCCACCGTCACCACCGTCTCGGTACTGTTTGACGGTACCCGTGATACCAACAATAGCGATCTGCTGGCGATTAACGGTACCGCAAGCGGGGTGGCGATAAAGCTTTACGAAGACGATAAGTCAACACCGGTTGATCTCGGCGCCGTATCACGTGGCCACAGCGTTACCGCTGGCGCGAGCGGGGCGGCAACAGGTACCGCCGATCTGGAATTCTTTGCCGACTATGTCTCAACCAGCGCGGTTTCCGCCGGTTCTGCCAACGGTACGGCCAACTTCAATATGATTTACAACTAATACCCTAAAAGCGGGTAAAGCTGCGGTTATTTATGGCTTCCCATGCTGGGCCGCTGCCTGGCTGAAATACGGATGCATCATTTCTGCAGATTTTTTATCAGCTTCAGGTAGCGATACCCGCTTTTATTATTCCCGGACGGTAGTCATTATGAAACGAACGATCGCCGCGATAGCCTTTTTATTGCTATCAACTGCGGCACAGGCCGGTATTGTCATGGGAGGAACCCGTGTTATTTATCAGGAAGGGAAGCGTGAAGCCGCAATATCGGTCACCAACGCTGATACTCATTCACCTTATCTGGTGCAATCGTGGGTGGAAAACTATGCGGAAAACAATAAAAGCCGCGTGCCTTTTATTGTGACGCCGCCGCTTTTCCGTCTCGATCCCGAACAGCAGAACGTATTGCGTATTAACTATATTGGTGGAACGCTGCCCACCGATCGCGAATCCGTTTTTTGGCTCAACGTAAAAAGCATTGCGCCCACGAAAAAAGATGAAGCGAATAAGCTTCAGGTTAATATTAAATCAAAATTTAAGATTTTCTATCGTCCGAATGGTCTCCCGGGGGAGCCTGCCGATGCATGGCGCAAGCTGACGTTTAAAATTGAAGGTTCCAGACTGGTTGCCCAAAATCCGACGCCCTATTTTGTCTCCTTTTTTGTTATTTCGGTTGGCGCGACAGAAATTCCCGAACCCGGCATGATTGGCCCCCTTGACCATAAAGAGTGGCCAATTACTCATTCCGGGGCAGTCAAATGGCGCGCCATTAATGACTTCGGTGGTATTACGGATTACGCGCAACAGTAATTTTTGTTTGGCCTGGTCAGGATATTGTGAAAAATACAACCTCGGGTATGACTTCCGTTTATTCGGCGATCGCTGCGCCAACCGGTGGGATTTTATTATTGCCGACGGCGCTTATTTTACTATGCCAAAGCGGTATCGCGCGGGCGGAGGACTACTTTGATCCGGCGGCATTAGAATTTGCCAATCCGCAGCAAAAGACCGCTGATTTACACTATTTTGCTAAAACAGGCGGCCAGCAGCCCGGGACATATCCAGTCAGCATCTGGGTAAATAACCAGGAAATAGCCCAGAGCGAGGTGACATTTGTCGACAGCAACGGCGCGCTGCAGCCGCAGTTAACCCCGGCGCAGCTGGCGGAATATGGCGTCAACGTCAGCGCTTTCCCGGCGTTTAATACCCTGCATGAGGGAGAGCCGTTCACCCGCATCGAGCGTTATATCCCTGATGCCAGCAGCCGTTTTGACTTCGCCACTCAGCGCCTGAACTTAAGCATTCCCCAGGCGGCAATGAACGTGCAAAGCCGCGGGTACGTCGATCCGGCGCGCTGGGATGAGGGGATTCCGGCGGCATTTGTTAACTATAACCTGACCGGGTCGCAAACCCGGCAGTCGGATGACAACAGCCGCTCCAGCTACCTGAATTTACGCAGCGGAGTGAACTTTGGCGCCTGGCGACTGCGTAACGTCTCGTCGATGGAGTATGACCGGACCCGGCGCTGGAATTCACAGAGCACCTGGCTGCAGCGCGACCTGAAGTCACTCAAAAGCCTGCTGCGGATGGGCGATACTTTTACGAGCGGCGACGTTTTCGACAGCGTGCAGTTTCGCGGCGTTCAGCTGATGTCGGATGATGAAATGCTGCCGGATAGCCAGCGCGGCTTTGCCCCGACGATCCGCGGTATGGCGCACAGCAATGCGAAAGTCACCATCTCCCAGCATGGCTACGTTATCTATGAAACGTTTGTCTCGCCGGGAGCGTTCGCCATTAACGATCTCTATCCGACGGCGCAAAGCGGCGACCTCGAAGTCCAGGTTAAAGAGAGCGACGGTTCGGTGCGGACCTTTACCCAGCCCTTTTCAGCCGTACCGTTTATGCTGCGCGAAGGACGAGTGAAATTTAGCCTGAGCGCCGGGCGCTACCATTCGGGGCAGAGCCAGACGCCATCGCCGACATTTTTGCAGGGGACGCTATTTTATGGGCTGCCGGCCGAGTTCACGCTCTACGGCGGTAGCCAGCTGGCGCAGGATTACCAGTCCTGGGCGCTCGGCGTCGGACGTGGTTTTGGCGAGCTGGGCTCGCTTGGGGGCGATGCAACATGGGCGAATACCAAAACGCCTTCGGGAAAGCGCTCGGCGGGCCACTCGCTGCGCGTGCAGTACCAGAAGGATTTTGCCGGAACCGGCACCTCATTTAGCCTCGCCAGCTATCGCTACTCCTCTGGCGGTTATTACGACTTTAGCGAGGCCAACGCGCTTGAAAGCCGCAATGGCCTTGTGGACAACAAGCGCAGCCGGGAGGAAATCTCCGTATCGCAGGCGTTTGGCGGTATGAGTAGCCTGGCGATTTCCGCCTGGTCACAGGAGTACTGGCACCGCCAAAGCCGCGATGAAACAATCCATCTCGGATTTTACAGCGCCTGGCGAGGCGTTTCGTGGGGCGTGGGTTATTACTACACCCAGTCTTCCGATCGCCAAAAAGCCGATCGCTCATGGTCCTTCAACCTGAGCATTCCGCTTGGCGGCCCGCTTGCCGAGAGCGCGATTAGCTATAGCACCACTTCCGACAATAACGGACGCACCTCGCAGCAGGCGTCGCTGTACGGTTCGATTCCGCGTAATCCCCATCTCTATTATTCCCTTCAGCAGGGCTACGCTAACGGCGGACAGGGCAGTAACAGCAGCGCATCGCTGGATTACCATGGCGGCTACGGAACCGCGCAGCTCGGCTATCGCCAGGATAGCGGAAGCCATCAGCTGACCTGGGGCGCTGCGGGCTCCATCGTCGCCCATCCTCATGGCGTGACGCTGGGGCAGACCGTCGGCGATAGCTTTGCCATCGTACGAGCGCCGGGAGCCGCCGATGTGGCGATTCAAAACGGCAGCAACGTGCATACCGACTGGCGGGGTTATGCGGTGGTGCCCTCGCTGACGGCGTATCGCAAAAACACCATTACGCTCGATACCGAATCGCTGGCCGACGATGCCGATGTTGAACTTGAAGGACAGACGGTGATCCCCGGCGGCGGGGCGGTGGTGCAGGCAAACTATCAGACCCATATCGGCAACCGAGTACTGTTTACGCTCAGCGATAGCCGCGGTCCGCTGCCGTTTGGCGCCAGCGTTCGCCTGCGTAAGGCTGAAGACGAGCAAGGCGCGGTTCCGGGCGGCATGGTGGCTGATGGCGGGCAGGTCTATCTGAGCGGTATCCCGCAAGAAGGGACGCTTGATGTTGCCTGGAACGCCGACAATATCTCGCGGAAATGCGCGCTGCATTTCCATCTTACCGATACCGTACAGCAGGGACAGAGTCCGGTAAAAACCGTCTCTGGCGTTTGCCAGTAGGTCAGCACTGAGGTGATTTTGCGCATAGTATCGTTTTTATTGCTACTGATGGCCGGGATTTATAGCCACGGCGGGTGGGCGGAAACCTGTAAAGGGGATATCGGTCAGATGACCGTTAACGTCCAGAATATTAAGTATCTGCCTACGCTGCCGCTGAATACGCAGATGACCAGCGTGATGGCGGATAACGGCAGCGGGATTCATTTCACCTGCGATCTTCAACTGCCGAAAGCGGCGGCTAAACGTCTGGTGTATCGGCAGCTTAAAACCGCCTCATCGCCCCTGTCGATCGGCGGCCAGCACGTTTTTCCCTCCGCGCTGGACGGCATGGGCTACACGTTGGGCTTTCAGTGCAGCGGCGGCGCCATTCGCGTGATTGATGGCAGCCATGCGGCCGGTAGCGCGGAGTCCGTGACGGTTTGCGACAGCAATGAAATAGCTAACCTGCTGACGCAGCAGCAGATTGTGGTGAAAGTCTTCGTGACGTTTTATAAGACCGGCGAGGTCGCTCTGGCCAGCGGTAACCACGCTAACGTTCCGGCGCAGCCGCAGATTGGTGAACTGACTATTCAGCAGCAGGCCGATAGCAGCGCCGCTTTTGTCGCCAGCCCGCCGGTCACTCTCGATATGGCCGCGCTGAACGTCGATATCGGCAGCAGCGGCAGTTGTCAGGTCTCAACCGCGAATATTCACGTCAGCCTCGGCGCGGTAAATAAAGCGGAGTTTAAAGGCAAAAACACCGTCGGCGGCAGCGCCAGGAGCTTCTCCATTCCGGTCTTCTGTTCCACGCCGACCGATATCCGTATTGGTTTTTTTGGCGTGACGACGCAAACCGGGGGGACGGATACCCTGGCGCTCAGCAAAGACAATGCCTCCGCGAGCGGGGTGGGCGTCAGGCTGACCTACGGCAATAACAGCGCCCCGGCGCCAGCAGTCGGAACCGGCGTCAAAATCAACGAAGCCAGCAACTTACCTGTGCTCAAGCGAATTACCGCCAGCAGCGCCGGCGCGGCGGAAAATATCAACTTCAACGCCCAGTACATACAGACGGATGACGCGGTAACCGCCGGTACCGCCAATAGCATGGTGACGTTTGCGCTGGAGTATAACTGACCGTCGCTTTCGCGCTGCGGCTCACAAAAAAGAGATGTCATAACGATTTTTCGCACAGTGAGCGGATCGGTACGCTATCAATGATCGAGAGATTAAGCGGCTGACCGGGAGTACTTATGTGCGGGAAAATCGAAAATGAAAATCGCCTTTGGTGAGCTTAAGCCTCTTTTGCAGGCGCAGCGCGTTTTTGTCGGCGGGCAGAAACTGGTCTGCGCCCACGCCTTTTACCGTGATGACCTGCCGATCGATGTACCGGAAAACCTGGCCACCGAGGCCTATACCACCTACTGGGGGCGCTGCGGTGAACGGCTGGCCTCACTGGGTGCTTTTAGCTATACGCGAACCCTGCTGCCAGCGCTCATCAGGGTAGGGCGCTACACCTCGATTGCCGATCGGCTACAGGTGCTGGGCGACCGGCATCCGTTGGAGTGGGCCAGCGCCAGCCCGGTTTTTTATGCTCATCACTCTGGCGTGATGGCGACGCTGGCAGCCGACAGCGGCAGGCCCAACCAGTTTTACCCTTTTGAGAAAACGCCCCGGCCAATAACCATCGGCAACGATGTGTGGATTGGTCAGAATGTCACCCTGGCGCAGGGCATCACGATTGGCGATGGGGCAGTGATTGCCGCCAACGCGCTGGTGGTCAAAGACGTCGCGCCGTACGCCATCGTCGGTGGTCATCCGGCGAAGGTCATCCGCATGCGCTTTAGCGAGGCGATTATCGAGCAACTGCTGGCGCTACGCTGGTGGCGTTACTCTGCCCAGGATATTGCCGTTTGTCCGGTTAATCAGGTTGAACGCTTTTGCGAGCTGCTCGCCGGGCGCGTCGCTGAAGGGACGCTGTCCGCTTTTTCGCCGCCGGTATTGACGGCGACCATGATTAAAGATTTTATGGCGAATAAACAGCATCCGCCGCGCAGCGCGGTGTAATCAGAAACGGTTCACATTTGGACAAGGATAAAAAGATGAAGTTGAAGTCAGGTATTGCTTTCATCATTGCCGCCATCGCCTTTGGCGCTCAGGCGCGCGACATGAACAGCATCCAACAAAGCGGCGAACTTAAAGTCGGCGTGCCGGGAGACTACGCGCCGCTGGCGTTTCACAATAAAGCCGGAGAGCTGCTGGGCTACGATGTGGATATGGCGAAAGATCTCGGCAAGCGCCTTGGCCTGAAGGTGCGCTTCGTGCCGACCAGCTGGCCAACTCTCTCCGCCGATCTGAAGGCCGACAAGTTTGATATCGCCATGGGCGGGGTGACGGAAACCGCGGCGCGGGCGAAAGATTTCGCGTTAAGCCAGCCGGTGGTGCCGAACGGCAAAATTGCGCTGGCTAACTGCGCGGCAGCGCCGGCCCTCGGTAGCCTGGAAAAAATCGACCAGCCGAACGTGAAGGTGGTGGTGAATCCGGGGGGAACCAACCAAAGCTTTGTTGATGAACATATCAAGCATGCGCAAATTATCCGGGTGAAAAACAATATCGATAACCTTGAAGCGCTGCGGCAGAAAACGGCGGATATGATGGTGACCGACCTGATCGAAGGCGTCTATTACCAGAGCAATGAACCGGGCGTATTCTGCGTGGCTAACGAGACGCCGTTCCCGGGAACCGCGAGCTTTAAAGTCTATATGATGAATAAAGATAACCCGCAGCTGCTGGAGAAAGTAAACCAGTGGCTGGATAGCCAGGATAAAAATGTGCTTAAGCAGAAGTGGCGCATTCATGACCAGGTAAACCATAAAGCAATAAAGGTTTTCTATGCGGATCTGGCGGAAGATAATCAGCGCATCGGGTTTTCCGCCAGTACATCGTGAAGCAGCCAGTCATAAAACACCTTCACTTCCGGACGCATGATCGCATGCTGCGGCGTCACGATGTAGTAGGACCAGGTTAGCGGCCAGCGGCGGGTGGCCTGTAGCTGGACGAGTTGCCCCGTGGCGAGGTGCTGCCTTACCAACGCCCGGCGGACGAGGGCGACGCCGCGCCCGCTGAGGGCGGCAAGGATAACCGCCGACGTTGAGTCGATATGCATCCCGCTATCGCGCGCCGTCGGGGCCTGAGCCGCGGCCAGCACATCCTCCCATGAGGGAAAGCTGGCACCGGGATGCGGCGTATCATCATGAATCAGCTTTTGCGCCGCCAGCCACTCGCCGCAGGTGGTTTTGTCTGCCGGGACGATAAGTGGGCTGCACACCAGCAACGCCTCTTCATCCATCAGCCAGGTTTTATCGACCCCGGGCCAGTCACCGCGGCCGCAGCGAATACCTAAATCCGCTTCGCCGTGGGCCACATCCATCAGCTTTTCCGTAACGTTGAGGCGCAGGTCGATATTTTCATGGGCGGCGGAGAAGCGATTTAAGCGCTCCATCAGCCAGTTCATCATCAGCACCTGCGAGGCGGTGATCACCACCACCGAACGCGCCCGGCGGCCGCGAAGCTTATTCAGCCCGCTCTCCAGCTTATCCAGTCCCTGAGTAATATCCTGCAGCGCTTCCTGGGCCTCGCTCACCAGGGTCAGACGCGCTTTACCGGCACGGGTGCGGTGCAGCAGCGGATGGCCGACCCACTCTTCCAGCGCCCTGACCAGCTGCCCGACGGCGGCGGGGGTCACCCCCAGCTCGCGCGCCGCGCCGGTAAAGCTGCCGTGGCGGGCGGTGGCTTCAAAAGCGTGAAGCCATTTCAGTCGGTTAAGCGATCGCATGCTGGATATCCCTCAGTCAAATTTCGCCTCAGTATAGGCCATCAAGATAGATTTTCTTTGCTGCAGGACTATTTCTTCTCATTCGTCAGCGCGGTTCAGGGCAGGCATGCTGAGGCCATACAAGCAACCGTGAAGAGGTGAATGATGAATACGACGTTTATGGGAAAAAAACTGCTCGTGATTGGCGGGACCAGCGGTATGGGGCTGGCGACGGCCAAACGGGTGGTGGAGAATGGCGGCAGCGTGGTGTTGGTGGGCAATCGTCGGGAAAAGGCCGAACAGGCGCGTCAGGCGCTGGCGACATACGGTAAGGTGGATATTCTCGTGGCCGACCTGATGAGCGAGGCCGGTATGCAGCAGGTCATGGCGAACATCAATGCAGAGCATCAGGATATCAGCCTGCTGGTCAACGCTGCCGGCGTCTTCTTCCCGAAGCCGTTTATCGAACATGAAATGGCCGATTACGATCGGTATATGAATCTCAACCGCGCGACGTTTTTTATCACCCGTGAGGTGGTGCGCAATATGCTGGTCAACGGCATCAAAGGCTCGATTGTGAATATCGGGTCGATGTGGGCGCAGCAGGCCATCGGCGCGACGCCGTCCTCGGCATACTCCATGGCGAAGGCGGGGCTGCATGCGCTGACGAAAAACCTGGCGATTGAGCTGGGCGGTAGCGGTATTCGGGTCAATGCGGTATCTCCGGCGGTGGTGCATACGCCAATCTATGAAAACTTTATTCCTGAAGAGGATGTGAAGGCTGTGATGAATAGCTTTGACGGCTTCCATCCCGTTGGCCGCGTCGGCACGCCTGATGATATCGCGCAGACCGTCACTTTTCTCCTCAGCGAGAGCACCCGCTGGGTGACCGGTGCGGTTTGGGATATTGATGGCGGCGTGATGGCTGGTCGGAATGTCTGATTACGTTCATTATGTCAGTCAGGGTATTGGCATAACGAAAACGAATTCAGGATAAAAGAGTCCATGAGCGCTGAGATAACGCTGCCCGTCGGGCAGCAAAACCAGAATATTATTCGCCTGGCGACGGCACAGGCGCTGGCGGGAGCAAACTCGGTGGTGTTTTACGCCACAGGGGCGATTGTTGGCAACGCCATCGCGCCCGTACCGACGCTGGCAACGCTGCCTGTCACCATTTTTGTGCTGGGTATGGCGGCCTGCATACTGCCGTTTGGCGAACTGGCCAGACGGCGCGGACGCAAGACGGTCTTTATGACCGGCACCGGGGCCGGTGTGTTGACGGGAATGCTGGCGGCGCTGGCGGTGGTGCTCGGTTCGTTCTGGCTATTCTGTATCGCGGCCTTTTTCGGCGGCGCCTATGCGGCGGTGGCGGTTTCTTTCCGCTTTGCCGCCACTGATGGCGTCAGCGGCGAGCGGCGCGCCCGGGCGCTCTCCCTGGTTATGGGGGGCGGCGTGGCGGCGGGGGTTATCGGCCCGATGCTGGTGACCGGCACCATGAATCTGTGGCCACCACACACCTTCGCAATGACCTTTATCGCTCAGGGACTGGTGGCGGCGCTATCGGCGCTGGTTTTACTGGGGGTAAAAACCGCCGCGCCGGTGGCGCAGACCCAATCTGGCGGGCGTCCGCTGGGCGAAATCGTACGCCAGCCGGGGTTTTCCCGGACGGTATTCAGCGGCGCAATCTCCTATATGGTGATGAATTTTTTGATGACCGCCGCGCCGCTTTCCATGCACATGCACGGTATCTCGCAGCAGGCATCGAATCTGGGCATTCAGTGGCACGTGATCGCCATGTATGGCCCAGGATTTTTTACCGGCAAGTTGATTAATCGCTTCGGCGCCCGGCGTATTAACGCTGCAGGGTTGATTCTACTGGTGCTGTCGGTGATGGTTGGCCTCGCCGGTATCGACATTATGCACTACTGGCTGTCGCTTATTCTGCTCGGCATTGGCTGGAACTTCGGCTTTACCGGCGCGTCGGCGCAGATTATGGATTTCCACCGCCCGGAAGAGAAAACCCAGGTGCAATCGCTGAACGATTTTATTGTCTTCGGGGTCATGATGATTGGCTCGTTTTCCTCCGGCGCATTGATGAATCTCTTCGGCTGGAATGCCGTGCTGTGGGGGTCACTGGTGCCGGTTGTGGTTGCGCTGATCGCATTATTGTTCGGCAGGCGTCCAACATTAAGAGGATAAGCCGCTTCGCTTTTTAAACGCGAGCGGAAGTATTTTTCCGCTCTTTATTTTTGTCACGACAGCATTTTTCAAATGTGAATTGATTGCATGAAATAGAATTCATATCTCATTTTTTCAGGTGATGGATCTCGTTAATGCGATCCCTCACATCCGCTTATGAACCTTTATAAGATAAAAGGAAATATGTGTGGGTGAGTTTTTATCCCCGGAGTGAGGTGCGGGATAATATTTAGATGATAGGGCTGGCTTATTATATCTATAGGTCCTGCCTGTCGTGGGTTTTGACGTTAATCAATATACGCAGTGCTTTCACCGCTATTATGTTACGTGAAATTATAAGTATAAGACGTCATTATCTCAGCTGCAATGCCTCAAAGGAATGATCTTATGAAGAAAATTGCGACCATTACGGCCTCTGTCATTACCGCAGGCTTGTTATGTTATTTAGGGTTGTCAGGCTATATCTGGTATTACGACAATCAGCGTATTAAAAAAAACGAGCAGCAACTCTCGGCGGTTGACGAAAATAATAAAGTTCTCTCTTTTTTTAGTGAAAAAGGTTGCGACTACTGCCATACGCCAGCGGCGGCGTTGCCCTTTTACGCCTCTTTTCCCGTAGCCAAACAGTTGATGGATTATGATGTGCGGCTGGGATACAAATCCTTTAGCCTGCAATCCGTGCGTACCTCCCTGATTGACGATAAACCCGTTTCACAAAGTGAATTAAACAAGATTGAGTGGGTTATGCAGCATCAAACGATGCCGCCCACGCGTTACGTCGCGCTGCACTGGGCCGGCAGTGTGAGCGACAGCGAACGTATTGAGATACTCAACTGGATAAAGCACCAGCGCGAGCGCTACTACGCCAGCGCGGATACCGCCGCGGAGCATCGTAATGAACCTCTCCAGCCGATCCCTAAAAAACTGCCCGTCGATGAGCAGAAGGTTGCGCTGGGTTTTCGTCTTTATCATGACGCGCGAATATCGGGCGACAGCACAATATCTTGCGCACACTGTCACGCCTTAAACGCGGGCGGGGTAGATGGCAGAAAAACGTCCATTGGCGTAGGGGGGGCTATTGGGCCAATTAATGCGCCAACGGTATTTAACGCTGTCTTTAATATTGATCAATTCTGGGACGGTCGGGCGTCAACGCTGCAGGAACAGGCCGGTGGCCCGCCGTTAAACCCCATTGAGATGGCATCAAAATCCTGGGGAGATATTATTAATAAACTGGATAAAGATCCTGTATTGAAAAAGGATTTTTTAGCCGTTTACCCGCAAGGTTTTAGCGGTGAACGCATTACTGATGCTATCGCTGAATTTGAAAAAACATTAATTACCCCCGATGCGCCATTTGATAATTGGCTGCGCGGTGATGAAGGCGCTCTGACCGCCCAACAAAAACATGGCTATCAGCTATTTAAGGATAATAAATGTGCTACCTGTCACGGCGGTATTATTCTCGGCGGCCGCTCTTTTGAACCTCTGGGGCTGAAGCGTGATTTTGATTTTGGCGAAATAACGGCTGCTGATATTGGCCGAATGAATGTGACTAAACAAGTTCGTGATAAATTACGCCAAAAAGTGCCGGGTCTGCGTAATGTGGCTCTCACCGCCCCCTATTTCCATCGCGGTGATGTTCCGACGCTTGATGGCGCGGTAAAACTTATGCTGCGCTATCAGGTCGGTACTGAATTAGCACAAAAAGATATCGATGATATTGTCGCTTTTCTGCATAGCCTGACCGGTGTCTATACGCCATATCAGCCTGGGCAATAACGGTATGACGATGAGCGAACGTTCCCGGAGTTGGCTGAGGGCCATTAAACTGTACCGCGAATGCGATGGTCGGACGCTGATGAAGGATTTTTCATTCAGCGTTTCGCCGGGCGATTGGGTGCAGATCGCCGGAGGCAACGGTGCGGGGAAAACGACCCTCCTGCGCCTGCTCGCCGGACTGGCTCGCGCGGATGCCGGTGAAATCTACTGGCAAGGCCAACCCCTGCATCGCGTGCGCGACGGCTACCAGCAAAACCTGCTGTGGATTGGCCATAAGCCGGGAATCAAAGCCCGTCTGACTGCCCTGGAAAATCTACGCTTTCTTTATCAACACGACGATATCGCTCAATGCCGGGAGGCCCTGGAACAGGCGGGGCTTGCCGGCTACGACGATACTCCCGTTAACCAGCTCTCCGCCGGTCAGCAGCAGCGCGTGGCGCTGTCGCGTCTCTGGCTGACCCGCGCCCGGCTGTGGATCCTCGACGAACCTTTTACAGCTGTCGACACGGCAGGCGTCGAGCGCCTGATTCAGCGCATGGCGCAGCACACGGAACAAGGCGGCATCGTTATCTTCACCACCCATCAACCCATTACCGCGGCGTCCGGCAGGATACGGCGCATTGCGCTGAGCGGCGAGGGGACGGAACGGTGATGTGGCGGATTTTTTGTCTTGAACTGCGGGTCGCGTTTCGCCATCGCGCGGAAATCGCCAATCCGCTGTGGTTTTTTCTGATGGTCATCACCCTGTTCCCGCTGGCTATTGGTCCGGATCCGCAGCTTCTGGCGCGGCTGACGCCCGGCATTATTTGGGTCGCTGCGCTGCTCTCCTCGCTGCTGGTGCTGGAGCGCTTGTTTCGCGACGACTTTCAGGACGGCAGCCTCGAACAGCTGATGCTGCTGCCTTTGCCGTTGCCGGCAGTGGTGCTGGCTAAGGTGATGGCTCACTGGACGGTGACCGGTCTGCCCCTGCTGATCCTGTCGCCGCTGGCGGCGCTGCTGCTGGGCATGGACGTCTATGGCTGGAAAATTATGGCGCTGACCCTGCTGTTAGGGACGCCAACGCTGGGATTCCTCGGCGCGCCGGGCGTGGGGCTCACCGTCGGGCTTAAGCGCGGCGGCGTGCTGTTAAGCGTACTGGTTCTGCCGCTGACGATTCCGTTACTCATTTTTGCCGCCGCCGCGATGGATGCGGCGGCTATGCATCTGCCCGTTGAGGGGTATATGGCGATTCTGGGCGCGCTGCTGGCGGGCAGCGCAACGTTAAGCCCTTTTGCGACGGCGGCGGCGCTTCGCGTCAGCATGCAGTAGCGCCTGTCTCCCTGATGGCGCTTATCAGGTTTGCGACGGCGGGTGGTTTTCAGGCCCGCGCTTATCAATAGATTCATCTTTATTTCTGGTGACTGAAATATGAGGAAAACAGGGATTCGACTAACGCATCCGCCGCGGCTTTATCAGCTCTGCGGCAGGGTTGCGCCGTGGCTGGGCGGCGTCAGCGCGCTGGTGCTACTCGCGGGCTGGGTCTGGGGATTTGGCTTTGCGCCCGCGGATTATCAGCAGGGCGACAGCTATCGCATTATCTATCTGCACGTGCCGGCGGCCATGTGGTCTATGGGCATTTATGCCCTGATGGCGGTGGCGGCATTTATTGGCGTGGTCTGGCAGATGAAGATGGCGAATCTGGCGCTGGCGGCAATGGCGCCCGTGGGGGCGGTATTTACTTTTGTGGCGCTGGTGACCGGAGCCGCGTGGGGGAAACCTATGTGGGGCACCTGGTGGGTTTGGGATGCCAGATTAACCTCTGAGCTGGTGCTGCTATTTCTTTACGTCGGCGCGATTGCGCTGTGGCACGCTTTTGACGACCGCCGTCTGGCCGGTCGCGCGGCGGGTATTGTGGTGCTTATTGGCGTGGTGAATTTACCGATCGTTCACTACTCGGTGGAGTGGTGGAACACCCTGCATCAGGGTTCGACGAATATGCAGCAAAGCATCGACCCGGCGATGCGCACGCCGCTGCGGCTGGCGATTATCGGCTACCTGCTACTGTTTATCACGCTGGCGCTAATGCGCATGCGGAATCTCATTTTGCTCATGGAAAAACGTCGTCCGTGGGTAAGCGAGCTGATTTTAAAAAGGGGCCGTCGATGAACTGCGCATTTGCAAACTGGAGCGATTTCCTGGCCATGGGCGGCTATGCCTTTTACGTCTGGCTGGCGGCGGCATTGACCGTTATCCCGCTAATGGCGCTGGTCGCGCACAGCGTTATACAGCATCGGATCATCCTGCGTGGCATCGTACAGCAGCGCGCTCGTGAAGCCCGGATGCGCGCGGCGCAGGAGGCAAGATGAATCTTCGCCGCAAAAATCGGCTGTGGGTCGCCCTCACGATCCTCGCCGGGCTCACGTTGACCACCGCGCTGGTGCTCTACGCGCTGCGCTCGAGTATCGACCTGTTCTATACGCCCGGCGAAATCCTCTATGGCAAGCGCGAAACGCAGCAACGGCCCGAGCCCGGTCAGCGTCTGCGCGTCGGCGGGATGGTCATGCCCGGCAGCGTGAAGCGGGATCCGAACTCGCTGCGGGTGAGCTTTAGCATCTATGACGCCGAAGGTTCGGTGGATGTCAGCTACGACGGTATTCTGCCGGACCTGTTTCGTGAAGGGCAGGGCGTGGTGGTGCAGGGCGAGCTTGATGAACAACGCCGGGTACAGGCGAAAGAGGTGCTCGCCAAACACGATGAGAGCTATACCCCGCCGGAAGTGGAAAAAGCGATGGAGAGAAACCATCGCCGGCCGGATAGCGCCTACAGGGATGCCTCCTCATGATGCCTGAAGTCGGCAACGGGCTGCTGTGTCTGGCGCTTGGCGTTGCGCTACTACTTTCCGTCTATCCGCTGTGGGGCGCAGCGCGGGGCGATAGGCGAATGATGGCCTCTTCCCGGATATTTGCCGGGCTGCTGTTTATCCTCGTAATGGGCGCCTTTATGGTGCTGATTAACGCCTTGATTACGAACGACTTTACGCTGAACTATGTGGTCAACAACGCCAATACTCAGCTGCCGGTCTGGTACCGCGTGGCCGCGGCCTGGGGCGCTCATGAAGGTTCGCTGCTGCTGTGGGTGCTGCTGATGAGCGGCTGGACGCTGGCGGTAGCGCTGCTCAGCAGGCGGATGCCGCTCGATATCGTTGCCCGAGTGCTGGCGGTGATGGGAATGATAAGCGTCGGCTTTCTGCTGTTTATTCTGTTCACCTCCAACCCGTTTGCCCGTACGCTGCCGGAATTCGCCATTGAAGGGCGCGACCTGAATCCGCTGTTGCAGGACCCCGGGCTTATCTTCCATCCACCGCTGCTGTATATGGGCTATGTTGGATTTTCGGTCGCCTTTTCCCTGGCGATAGCCTCGCTGTTGAGCGGACGGTTGGATAGCGCCTTCGCGCGCTTTTCACGCCCGTGGACGCTGGCAGCGTGGGTCTTCCTGACGCTCGGTATTGTGCTGGGCTCCGCATGGGCGTACTACGAGCTGGGCTGGGGCGGCTGGTGGTTCTGGGATCCGGTGGAAAACGCGTCGCTGATGCCATGGCTGGCCGGCACCGCGCTGCTGCATTCGCTGGCGGTTACTGAACAGCGCGCCAGCTTCAAGGCGTGGACGCTTCTGCTCGCCATCTGCGCATTTTCACTCTGTCTGCTGGGGACCTTTCTGGTGCGTTCCGGCGTGCTGGTCTCGGTTCATGCTTTTACCTCCGATCCGGCGCGCGGCATGTTTATTCTTGCCTTTATGGTGCTGGTGGTTGGCGGCGCTTTGCTGCTGTTCGCCGCGCGTGGCTATAAGGTGCGCTCGCGGGTAAATAATGCGCTCTGGTCGCGCGAGTCACTGCTGCTTGGCAACAACGTTCTGCTGATTACCGCGATGCTCGCGGTGCTGCTGGGTACGCTGCTGCCGCTGGCGCATAAACAGCTGGGCCTCGGCAGCATTTCGATTGGCGCGCCGTTCTTTAACACGATGTTCAGCGGGCTGACGGCGCCGTTTGCGCTGCTGCTGGGCATCGGCCCGCTGGTGCGATGGGGGCGAGATCGCCCGCGCAGGCTCAGGCGGCTGCTGGTTATCGCCAGCGCAAGCACGTTGGCGCTGGCGCTTCTGTTGCCATGGTGGTTTGGCGATAAGATTGTCGCCATGACGGTGGTCGGGCTGGCGATGGCCTGTTGGGTCTTTACGCTGGCGATGGTGGAGATCGCCTGGCGGGTTTCACGCGGCGCCAGAAAGACACTCAGCTACTGGGGAATGGTCGCAGGCCACCTCGGGCTGGCGGTCACCATTGTGGGCATCGCTTTTAGCCAAAATTACAGCGTGGAGCGCGATGTGCGTATGCGCACGGGCGACAGCGTCGACATCCATGAATACCGCTTTTCCTTCCAGGAGGTCAAAGAGATTCTCGGCCCAAACTATCGTGCTGCCGTCGCGGTCATTGGCGTCACGCGAAACGGCGAACCGCAGGCGATACTGAATGCGGAAAAACGGTTTTACGCCAGCAGCAACGCCATGATGACCGAAGCGGCGGTTGACGGCGGATTTACCCGCGATCTCTATGCCGCGCTGGGTGAGGATCTGGGCAACGGCGCCTGGGCCGTGCGCCTCTATTATAAACCGTTCGTGCGCTGGATTTGGGCGGGAGGAGTGCTGATGGCGTTGGGCGGAGTATTGTGCCTGAGCGATCCACGCTACCGCCGGCGTCGCGGACACCCTACCGCGGAGGTCGGATGAAGCGTGGTATGATGGTGATCCCGCTGGTCATTTTTATGGCCATTATGCTGCTGCTGGTATGGCAGCTGGCGCGTAATGCGCAAGGGGACGATCCCGCCAGCCTGGAGTCGACGCTGATTGGCCAGCCGGTGCCGCTTTTTCGCCTTGAGGCGTTGGAGGATAGCAAGCGGCATTTTCAGGCGGATGTGCTGAGTCAGGGCGAACCGCTGCTGCTTAACGTCTGGGCAACCTGGTGCCCGACGTGTCGCGCAGAGCATCGGTATTTAAATCAGCTTTCCGCGCAGGGGATCCGCGTGGTTGGTCTGAACTACAAAGACGATCGGCTGAAAGCGATAGACTGGCTGAAAACGCTGGGCAATCCCTATGCGCTGAGCCTGTTTGACGGTGACGGAATGCTTGGCCTGGATCTCGGAGTCTACGGCGCGCCGGAGACGTTTTTGATCGATGGGCAGGGGATCATTCGCTACCGCCACGCGGGCGATCTTAACGATCGGGTGTGGGAACGTGAATTCAGGCCGCTGTGGGAGAAGTACGGTAGGGAGGCCGCGCCATGAGATTTCTACTGAGTGCGCTGATGCTGCTGCTTTGCGCGCACGCGCTGGCCGCTATTGATGTCATGCCGTTTAAAGATGAGGAGCAGGAACAGCGGTTTCGCCTGCTTACGGAGCAGCTTCGCTGCCCGAAATGCCAGAACAATAGCATTGCTGATTCCAGTTCCGCGATCGCGGCCGACCTGCGGCAGAAAGTTTTTGCGCTCATGCAGGAAGGGAAAAGTAACGATGATATCGTGGACTACATGGTGGCGCGCTACGGCAACTTCGTCACCTACGATCCGCCATTAACCCCGCTGACTATTCTGCTGTGGGTATTGCCGGCCACCGCGATCGCCATCGGCGGTTGGGCGATAGTGGCCCGTTCGCGCCGCCGCGTCAGGATCGGACTGGAGGCGTTTTCTGCCGGCCGGGCGCCTGAGAGCAAACCCGCCGGGCCGTGGGTTTATATACCCGGCGCGGTCATTGCGTTGGCGGTAGGCGCGGCCAGCTATTGCCATACCGGCCACTATCAGCAGGTGAGAATCTGGCAGCAGGCGGTGGACCAGACGCCGGCCCTGCTGGCGCGGGTACAGGAACCAAAGGCGTTGCCGCTTGATGAAGACGATTTGCGGCGTCTGGCCCTCGGGTTACGCACCAGACTGTGGCAAAACCCGGACGCCAACGTTGAGGAGTGGCTTATGCTCGGGCGGATTGGCAGGATCCTGGACAACGCCGGTATGGTGACTCAGGCTTATGCTCGCGCTTACGCGCTGGCGCCAGAGAACGATCGGGCGGCATTTAGCTATGCGGAGGCGCTACTGCGGGTATCGGACCCACGGGGTGACGCGCTGGTGCGTCAGCTGATGGCGCACCAGCGCGTTAACGCCCGCCTGCTTAATCTGTATGCGCTTAGTGCGTTAGAACAGGCGCATTTTAGCGAGGCGCTGACGGCGTGGAAGACGCTGCTGAACCTATTACCGCCTGACGATGCGCGTCGAGCGGTCATTGAGCGTCACATTAACCAGACGGAGCAACGGTTAACCCATGGCGATCCCGCCGCCGAAGCGCCGGGTTAATAACCGCTCTGTTTATTCACCAGGTTTTTCAGCGGCAGCGCCTGCCGCTGCCGCTGGATGTTATCCAGCAGCTGGCGGGCAATCACCTCCGTCTGCGCGATGGAGGCCATATGCGGAGTGATAACCACCTGCGGATGCTGCCACAGCGGGTCTTCCTGGGGCAGCGGTTCGACGGGGAAGACGTCCAGCAGCGCGCCGGAGAGCTTGCCGCTATCCAGCGCCTCGAGCACGTCCAGATTCACCATATGCTCGCCGCGTCCGCAGTTAATTAGCGCTGCACCGTCAGGTAGTTGCTCCAGTAAAGGGTGGGCAAGGATGCCTCGCGTCTGATCCGTTAACGGCAGGACGTTGATCAGCGCATCCAGTTGGCCAAGAAATTCGCCAGCCTGAGCATCTCCGTGATAACAACGCACGCCAGCAAGGGATTTTTCACTGCGCGCCCAGCCGGAAACCTTATATCCCAATCCGGCAAGCTGCGCGGCGATATAGCCGCCAATTTCGCCGAGGCCCATGACCCCAACGTGATAATCGGCTGCCGCTCGCTGCGGATACATTTTCCAGATGCGCTCGCGCTGGTGAGCCAGCGCCCGGTCAAAGCGCCGCTGAAACCACAGCACGCCCCACAGCGCGTATTCAAACATACCGTGACGAAAATCTTCATCCACCACCCGACAGAGCGGAACATCGCTGGCGAAAACGCTGGCGGGTAAATGGTCGACGCCGGCAGACGCGGCCTGGATCAGCTTCAGTTGAGGCGAGCGCACCAGCAGTTGCGGGTCGGGAAACCAGCAGCAGGCATATTGCGCCTCGCGGGCGGCGGGGTCCTCTGGCAGAACCGCTTTCACTTCCGGGAATAGCGCGAACGCGGCGCAAATCTCCCGGGTATACTGAGGATCGTTACAATCCACGACGAGGGTGAACTGAGTCATAGGCATTAGCTCTTATAAGAAGTATCAAGACGGTCGAGGCGGCGCAGCCACGCCTGCCACACCAGCTGGCGTTCATGTTCAACCCCCATCAACTGCTCGCAGGCGTGCCGGCTCAGCGGCTCGGGTATCGTATGGATGGGGCCGAGCGGCGCCAGCTGCGCGGCGGCCATCTGAATCTCGCAGGCGCGGTTCAGGTAGTACATGATGTAAAACGCATCGGCGACGGTGCGGCCGACCGACAGCAGCCCGTGGCTTTGCAGGATCATGGCGATGTTCTCGCCGAGCGAGCGCTGGATCCGCACGCGTTCATCGAGATCGAACGCCACGCCTTCATAAGGATGGTAGCCGACGCGTTGATAAAATTCGGTGCTGATTTGGTTAAGCTGCAGCAGCCCGTCTGCGCAGGCGGCAACTGCCATCCCCGGCAGCGTATGGGTGTGGATCACGCAGTGGGCGTCTTCGCGGGCCATATGGACCGCGCTATGAATCGTAAAGCCCGCCGAGTTCGCCGGAGCGCTGCCTTCGACGACCTTCCCCTGCATATCGACCACGATTAAGTTGCTGGCGGTGACTTCGTCAAACATCATGCCGAAGGGGTTAATCAAAAACCGCGGCTCGCCGTCGCCGGGCAGGCGTACGGAGAAGTGGGTATACAGCGTGTCTTCCCAGCCGAAGAGCGCCGCCAGACGATAGGCGGCGGCCAGCTGCTGGCGTAGTTCCCGTTCAGTTGCCATTTATTGTACTCCCATAAATTCACGAATGCGGGTCAGGGACGGATCGGCGACATCGCCGCGAATGCGCTGCGGCGGCATATCGCTCTGCACGACGCCGTTTTCCATCATCACCACCCGGTCAGAAATTGATAAGGCGAAGTCCATCTCGTGGGTCACGATAATCATCGTCATGCCTTCGCGGGCGAGGGACTGAATGACCTTCAGCACTTCGCCAACCAGTTCGGGGTCCAGCGCCGACGTGGGTTCATCAAACAGCATGATGTCCGGTTTCAGCGCCAGGGCGCGGGCGATGGCTACGCGCTGCTGCTGGCCACCGGAGAGCTGGTATGGGTACTTTTCGGCGTGCGCCAGCAGACCGACGCGATCCAGCAGCCACAGCGCTTGCTCCCTGGCGGCGGCGCGATCAAGCAGCTTGTGATAGAGCGGGGCGAGCATCACGTTATCCAGCACCGTACGGTGGGGAAATAGGTTGAAGCCCTGGAACACCATGCCGATACGGCGTACGCCGGCGCGCATTTGCTGTTTATCGACAATGGATGCGCCTTTCAGATAATCCTCGCCGTAAAGAATGATCTCGCCGCCGTCGATGCTCTCAAGGGCGTTAATCGTACGGATCAGGGTAGTCTTGCCGGAGCCGGACGGGCCGATGATGCTGATTACCTCGCCGTTTTCCACTTTGAGGTCGATGCCTTTCAGCACGTGGTGCTGGCCCCAGGATTTTTCGATGGCGTGCAGATCCAGCGCCGGTGGGTTGCCGCTGGCGGCCTGCGCTTTTTGCGTCTGTACCGGCGGCTTCAGGTTCTGGCGCAGGGTTGCGCATTCACTCTCATTGAGCGTTTGCGGACGCTTACGCTGAATATCCAGCAGGTTTTCCAGCCCCCTGAACAGCCAGGTAAACACCGTCACTACCATGACGTAATAGACGGCGACCGCCAGCAGCGTCTCCATGACGAGGAAATTCTGCGCATACAGGCGCTGGCCGGTCAGCAGCAGTTCCGGCAGCGAAATAACCGACAGAATTGAGCTGAGTTTGATGATGGTGATGTATTCGTTAATCAGGGTAGGCAGGGAAATACGAAACGCCTGCGGGATAATAATTAAGCGCTGAACGCCGATAAAACTAAAACTTAAGGCATGGCCAGCTTCGCTTTGCCCTTTGGCGACAGAAAGCAGTCCGCCGCGATGGATTTCCGCCATATAGGCCGCTTCGGTCACCGTCATCGATACCAGCCCGGCAATAAACGGAATGCCGAGCAGCGGTTGGGTGGCCGGAAACAGCTGCGGTAGGTTATAGACAAAGACCAGCAGGACCATCAGCGGCACGCTGCGGAAAAACCAAATATAGAGTTCGACGGGAACCTTCAGCCAGCGCGGGCCGGAGAGCTTGGCGCAGGCTAAAAGAAAACCTAATATCAGGCCAATAAACCAGGACAATGAACTGACGACAACGACGGTGACACATGCCTGCCAGAATGCCCCAACGCTAAATAATGAGAAAAAGTATCCCCAATCGAACTCCATACCGACTCCCGTTTCATTATTGTATTAATTGATGCTTTCTAAGTTGTATTTCTTGATGATGGCGTCATATTTGCCGTTGGCTTTAAGGGTGGCTAACGTTGATTTAATGGCCTCGGCCAGCTCGGTGTTGCCTTTGGCGACGTAGATTCCCAGAGGCAGCGGATAGACCAGGCGGCTCGAGCTAATGGCCAGGCGGCCGCGGCTTTTCTCGACGATAATTTGCGCCGCCGGGGCGATTTCTAACTGGGCGTTGATATTTTTCGACAGCAGGGCCTGGGACGCTTCCGGCGCGGTCGGGAATTCCTGAATACTTATGGCCGGTTTGCCGTTTTTCAGACAGTACTCGTCGGAGTGCGTTTTCAGGCTCGAAACCCAGGCGGTGCCCGCCTGCAGACCTACCTTCACGCCGCACAGTTCGTCTTCCGTTTTTGGCTGAATAGCGCTGCTTTTCAGCGCAATGATTGACGCGCCGGACAGGGCATAAGGGATAGCGTCCGCCTGCTTCTGACGCTCGGGCGTCACGTACATACCGGAGATCACCGCATCGTATTTTTTACCGATGCCTAAGATCAGACTGGTGAATTTCGTGTCGATAAGCTGCGGTTTGGCCTTCAGATGTTCAGCGATCAGCGCCGCGAACTCCGGGTCGATACCGACAATATTGTTGTTGCTGTCGTAGGACTCAAAGGGCGGATAGGTCACCTCCATCCCCACTTTAAAGACGCCCTCGGTCAGCAGCTCCGCGGCCTGAGCCAGCGGTGAAAAACAAGCGGTGACGGCGATGGATAAAGCCACACGGCGCGAGAGTTTTTTTAGCGTTTTGTTCATCATTTATCCTCACGGGTTATTTACGGTTTTTTGCTGTGCTTGTTTTTTCAGATGGCCAAAGGTGTTAGTGCCGCGGGCGCGTTCGGGGAGCTGGAGCTCGCCACGGGTGACTTTCTCGCGCAGGTAGCGATAGGTCTGTAACGCCTGGCTCCACATATGCTCACCAATGCTCAGTTCTTGATACTCGCTGGCTTCGCCTGCCTCAAGGAAGCCCGGCAGCGGGCGAATCAGCGTGTGGTAGTCGCAGGCGAAAAACAGCGGGAAGGAGTAGCGTTCCTGCGGCACCTTGCGTACGCGGTGTGCAGTTGCAACAAATGTGCCAGCGCTCAGGACTTCGAGCATGTCGCCGATATTAATCACGAAAGCCTCTTCTCCGGTCGCGTTCTTCAGCGGCGGGGCGTCGATCCAGTCGCTATCCTCATTCAGCACTTCAAGACCCGGCTGGTCGGCGAGCAGCAGGGTGAAGCACTCATAGTCGGTATGTGCACCAATACCGGGAACGTCTTCGGCGCTGGCGTCAAAGGGGTAGTGGATCAGGCGCAGCTTCGATGGTGGGCAGGTGACCATCGACTTGAAATAGCCTTCCGGCAGGCCAAGGGCGAGAGCGAAGGCATCAAACAGGCGATGTCCAAGGGCGAAAACCGCCTCATAGTAGGCCAGCACCCGGGATTTAAACGCCGGCACGTCCGGCCACTCGTTGGCGCCAATCAGCGGCGTTTTCGCCATGACGTACGGGTGGTCGTCAGCGGCCTGAAAGCCGATATCGAACGCTTCTTTGTGATCCGGCTTGCCGGAACCGTAAATCTCTTCGCCTTCCGGAACGTAGCCTTTATGGCTTTTCGACTGCCCGATGTAGTACGCCATCTTGCGTTCCATCGGCAGGGCGAAAATCTCTTTGGCCGCCGCGCGGACCCCAGCAATCAGTTCAGGCGCGATGCCGTGGCCGGTAATGTAGAAAAAGCCGACTTCGCGGGCCGCCTGGCCGATAGCGTCGGCCACCGCCTGGCGTCGGGCGAGATCGTCGCAGTTCAGGTCGCTGATATCGATGGTCGGTAATTCAGTAAAAGAACTTTTTGCAGCGGTCATTTCTCCAGTTCCTTATTCAGTTAGCGAGATGAATTCAACAAAATGCCGCTGTTCACGCTGGGCCATCCAGGCATTCAGCGACCACAGGTCGGCGACCGGAACGTTGGTAAACGGCAGGTGATGCAGGTAGCCATCGGGGCCAAACTCCGGCGTAAGCGTGGTTTGCTGGTAGCCGCGCCGGCGCTGCGATTGCCAGATCTGTTCCCAGAAGCGCTGTTGAAACTGCAGGGCCGACTGATATTCCGGCGCGGCGGGGTGCGGCACCTGCGGTCCCTGGTCGTAGCCGACGCGGGCCTGAATATGGTGAACCCGTTCGATAAAGGCGCTGAAGTCATCGCAGGGGTCATCCAGCAGGCGTTCGCTTACCACGATCCAGTGGCTGATATCGGCGGTAAATCGTAGCTGCGGCAGCTGTTGAACGATCTCCAGCGTTAGCCACGGGCTATACAGCGACGTGGCGCGATGGGTTTCAAAGCTGCAGAACAGCTCATATTCGGCGGCGAGCTCATGCGCCCTGCCGAGAAAATCCACCTGCTGCGCCAGCGGCCAGCGGTCGTTACCGGCCAGCAGGTTGACGAAGCGCGGATTAAGCGCTTTTGCCGCCGCAAAACGTTCTTTTAAGCGCTCCAGGTGCTGCGCGGGCGTTTCGCTCTGGGCCGGAATGACGCCGCCGCCGCTGAAGACAATGGCGATATACTCCAGCGCGGACGCTTCGATGCGTTGGGCCAGCGCCCGCTGCTCTTCCACCGTCAGCGGAACCCGCGCTTCAATGCCGCAGCAGCCGACGTTTTTGAGTTCGTTGACCGTTTGCTGCCACGGGGTGGTGACGCCCCACAGCGTACGAAAGACATTAAGCTGCATGGTTTTTCCTCTATGGGTATTTCACGCCGGGGAGAACGCAGAGCATTTCATACAGCAGGTTGGCGGCCAGCTGGGATGTGTTGCCGCTGACATCGTAGGGAGGCGAGACCTCGACCAGGTCGCAACCTATGAGGTTCAGGCCGCGGCAGCCGCGCACGATTTCCAGCGCCTGAATCGACGTCAGGCCGCCGACTTCCGGAGTGCCGGTACCGGGTGCCCAGATGGGGTCGAGGCTATCGATATCAAAGCTGAGATAAACCGGGCCATCTCCCATCTGCTGGCGAACCTCGGCCATCAGTGGGGCCAGGGATTTGTGCCAGCACTGCTCCGCCTGGACCAGACGAAAGCCGCGATCGACGCCCCACTGGAAGTCGCCGGCGGCGTAGCCCTGCGCGCGTTGGCCTATCTGGACGACGCGTTTGAGATCCAGCAGCCCCTCTTCGACGGCGCGGCGGAAGGTGGTGCCGTGGGCGATCTTTTCGCCGAACATCTCATCGTTGGTATCGGTGTGGGCATCGACGTGAATCAGCCCAACCGGACCGTGCTTTTTGGTCAGCGCGCGCAGTATGGGCAGGGTAATGGTGTGATCGCCCCCGAGAGTCAGGGGGATAAGCGGAAAACTATTTAAACCGGTGTAGTAATCTTCGATAATTTGCACCGATTTGAGCAGATTGTAGGTGTTAATCGGTACGTCGCCGATATCCGCTACCGACAGGGAATCAAAAGGCGCGGCGCCGGTGGCCATGTTGTACGGACGAATCATCACCGATTCGGTGCGAATGTAGCGCGGGCCGTAGCGCGTTCCGGAACGCTGTGAGGTTCCGATATCCAGCGGGATGCCGACAAATGCTGCGTCAAGTCCCTGTAAATTATCAATAAATGGCAGGCGCATCATTGTGGCGCGGCCACCAAAACGCGGCATCTCGTTGCCACCCTGCGGTTGATGAAAGACGTTATCCATTTCAGCTCCTGAATCTGACCAACAAAACTCAACAACTGGGATAGTGCGAAAGATGTGCTGGACTTTAAATCGTCTGCCGCAAATACTTAGTTCATTTATTCGTGAACTAAACGCCATGCTTAACGACGCGACGCTCAACATTCGACAGCTCCAGGTTTTTGAGGCGGTGGCCCGTCTTGAGAGCTATGGCCGGGCCCAGCAGGAGCTGGGGATTTCCGTTTCCGCAATCAGCAATGCGATGTCGCAACTGGAAGGCCAGCTTGGCTTTAGCCTGTGCCAGCGAGGGCGCGGCGGTTTTGCGCTGACCGAAAAAGGGCAGCATTTTTTACAGCAGGCGATCCGCGTGCTGAGTGAACTGAACGAGCTGGAGCGTCAGTCGGCGCTGCTGAAAGGCGAGCATAGCGGTACGATTTGTATCTCAACGCTCGATTCCATCGAAACGGAAACCGCGCTGTCGCTGCCGGTGGTGCTGCGCAGCTTTAGCGATAAGTTTCCCAATGTGCATATCAAGCTGATTATTCGTACCCCGGCGGAACAGCTAAACGGCGTACTGAATAACCATATCGATCTCGCTATCGGCAGCTATAACTCGCGGGTGCACAACATCATCAGTGAACCACTCTATCGCGAGCAGCACTGGCTCTACTGTAGCGACCTGCATCCTATGTTCTTTAGCCGACACCTTGATAAGGATCTGATCAGCCAGTGTCCGCTGGTGACGCGCAGCTACTGGAATACCAGCGATCTGCGGCGGCGTGGCTTCAGCAAAGGCAGCGCGACCGTTGAAACCGTCGATGCGCAGCTGCTGCTGATCCTGTCCGGGAAATATATCGGCTACCTTCCCGAGCACTACGCCTGGCCGTGGATTAAGGAGAATCGCCTGCGCGTGCTGTTACCCAATGAGTTTGGCTTTCAATCTCCTTTCTCAGCGATATGCAAACGCGGGCGCAGCAATGAACCTTACCTGAAGGAGTTTCGCAATCTTCTGAAGAAGAATACGGTGGCCAGACCGAAGTGGAGTGAGTGATCTTTTGGTCTGGATTTAGAAAAAACTTATGCCTGATTTGATTTGGCAAACGCCCGTTGAATATCAGGCATATAAACTGCAGTTTGCTATTAAAAATATGAATTTGAGTAAAATCTCAGATAAAAATATCGCTTTGCACCAGGATAATTCCCATCTATTAATTGGTTAAAAAATAGCCTTTTTGTGTGTTTTTTCTGAATTAATGGCAAATCTAACGCCTGGCGTTGTTTGTTAAAATTTTTTCTGCTGGAATCGACAAATATATTTTTTGAACTTTTTTTCTAATGGATGGGAAAATGATAAGAAATAGCTTATTAGCATTGGTGTGTATTTCTGTAGGTTTATTACAGGGGTGTACTAATGTTAAAAAACCACAGAGCGCACTAATAAAAAAAGATGTGATTCAAAATGAACAGCCAGCTCAGATTCCTGCCCTACAACAGTGTATCCAGGATGCTGACGCTTTGGTTAAGCTCGATAAAAAGTTTCAGCAGGATTCAAACGAGCTGTATGGTTTAATCAACGACGCTAAGTTTTATGCTTCTGTTTCAAGCCAAACGTCGGCCAGCGTAAAGTCAACGATTACTCCACTTTTTGAATACAAGATAAATGATAAGTGTAATAGTATTTCGCAGAAATTAATTAAAGAGTTCGAAAGTCGGGCAAGAAAAGCCGAGCTTAAGGATGGGCTGGCCAGATGATGTACCATAAGGGGAAATTGAATATATATAATCTTCGCGGTTTTGCGATTTTATTGTCTCTCTTTACCCTTATTGTGATGTTTCCCGCTCGTGCTGAGAGGGGAGACTTCCTTGATAATATATCGAAACTCGAAATAAAAAATCCGCCGGCCTCAGACGCCGCCAGTGGAGATTCGGCGTCGGCTAATCAACATAACGATAGCCGTGATAAAAAAGCACCGCAGAAGCAGGACGTCGTCAGAAAGAAAGTGAATCAGACGAAAACTGAAAGTACGCTTAACGCTTTGCGGAAACAGAATGCGGAACTGACCGCTGCGGCCAAAGCGGCAGAGAAAAAGCTCGATGAAACGACGCGCCAGCTGTCGGCGCAGATTGCCGCGCTGAAAGCACAGCGTGGGCAGCAAGAGAGCGGCGATCCTGCCGCCGTTAGCGCGCTAATGAAGAAGAACGCCGAGCTGACCGCCGCCGCTGATATGGCGCAAAAAAAGCTGGATGACACGACCCGCGACCTGTCGGCGCAGATTAGCGCATTGAAGGCTCAGAATGCGCAGCGCGAAAGCGGGCAGAAAACCGCGCTGGATGCGCTAACGAAAAAGAACGCCGAGCTGACCGCCGCCGCCGATACGGCGCAAAAAAAGCTGGATGACACGACCCGCGACCTGTCGGCGCAGATTAGCGCATTGAAGGCTCAGAATGCGCAGCGCGAAAGCGGGCAGAAAACCGCGCTGGATGCGCTAACGAAAAAGAACGCCGAGCTGACCGCCGCCGCCGATACGGCGCAAAAAAAGCTGGATGACACGACCCGCGACCTGTCGGCGCAGATTAGCGCATTGAAGGCTCAGAATGCGCAGCGCGAAAGCGGGCAGAAAACCGCGCTTGATGCGCTAACGAAAAAGAATGCCGAGCTGACCGCCGCCGCTGCCGCCGCGCAGAAAAACCTGGATGACACGACCCGCACGATGTCGGTGCAAATCGCCGCGCTGCAAACCCAGAAGGAGCAGGGGGAGAGCCAGCAAAAAACCACCATCGATACGCTGACAGGAAAGAATCTGGAACTTCGCGCAGCAGCAGCAGCGACGCAGAAAAAGCTGGATGAGACCACCCGCGTGCTGTCGGCGAAGATCGCCGCGCTGAAAAATGAGAATACGCAGGGCAAAAGCCAGCAGAAAACCGCTCTCGACGCGCTGTCGAAAAAGAACGCTGAGCTCATCGCGGCGGCTGAAACGGCGCAGAAAAAATATGATGCTTCAGTCGCTGCTTTGAATGATAAAAATAAAGAATTACAGTCTACGCTCGATAGCCTGGCCATCAAGCAAAGCGATGTAAACCTGGCGGATAAAAGCAACAAAAATGCCTATGCGCTCGGCGTGTTCTACCTGACTCAGGCGCTATCCGATGTAAATAAAATGGCCGACAATAATGTCAAGCTAGCGCCTTCAGCGTTGGTTTCCGGGTTTAACGACGCTTATAATAAAAAACTTAAAATTAAAGAAAATGAAATAGAAAGTATCGTCAATATGCTTAACGAAAAACTATCGTCTAAGTACGTTGATATTGAAAAAAGAATCATGGCTAAAATCAAAAACAAGAAATATGAGGTTTTGCCTAATGGCGTCTATTTTGTGATTGATAAAAAAGGGAAGGCTCCGTACAAGCAGAATGAGACTTTATCCTTGAATATTCTGGAGAAAAAGCTTGATGGTACGCCGATACTTAATACGATGAATTCAACGATGGTGTACGATAAACAAACCGATCCTCTGATGGCGAAGGTATTATCATCGGGTTTTAAAGGCGGAACGGTTACGCTCTATGGTCAGGCCGGTTCGCTCTATAGCAGCACCCCCGATGAGATTAACCCGGACACGCTGATCTCAATTACCTTCGAATTACTTCCATAGCCGAACCAAACGGGCGCTGCGTAAGAAAGCCGCGACGCCCTACCAGGGCTATACCTCCATACAATCGCGGTACTTTGGTCAATACCTTATCGTTCAGCTGGCGCGGGTGGCAAAGACAATACAAACCACTCGATGGTTTTCACTCTTTCTGTGATCCAGATAATAAAAACCAGACTCTTGCGCGTAACCACGTTTACCTTTCCCTTCAAGGCGTCATAGTATAAACGTTAAATTAATGAACGCTGTTCTATAATGTAGAACAAGCATAAACTAAGGGGAAAGGATATGCAGCATAGTGCCCATTTCGCGGGGATTATCCCTCCTGTCTCAACTATTTTTACGCCTGAAGGCGATTTTGATCGACAAGGCACCGGGGCGCTAATTGACAACCTGATCGTGGCGGGCGTTGATGGACTGTTTTTTCTCGGCAGCGGCGGGGAGTTTTCTCAGCTCAACGTAGAGGAACGAAAAAACATTGCCGCTTTCGCCATCGCGCATGTGAATGGGCGTGTTCCGGTGCTGATTGGTACCGGCGGAACGAATGCTCGCGAGACGATCGCGCTCAGCCAGCATGCGCAGCAAAACGGTGCGGATGGGATTGTCGTTATCAATCCCTACTACTGGAAAGTCTCTGAAGCGAACCTAATCCACTATTTTCAGCAGGTGGCTGATAGCGTCACGTTACCGGTGATTTTGTATAACTTCCCGGCCCTGACCGGCCAGGATCTGACGCCGCCGTTGGTGAAAAAACTGGCGGATTCACGTGCGAATATCGTCGGTATCAAAGACACCATCGACTCTATCGCCCATTTGCGCAGTATGATTAGCCTCGTGAAGGCAGAGCATCCGCGCTTCTCCGTACTTAGCGGATATGATGACCATCTCTTCAATACCCTGCTGTTGGGCGGCGATGGCGCTATTTCTGCGAGCGGCAACTTTGCGCCTCAGCTTTCAGTTGGTTTATTGCAGGCTTTTCGCGACGGGGATCTGGCGCAGGCGTCAAAACTGAACCAGACCTTACTGCAAATTCCGCAGATATATCAGCTTGATACACCATTTGTGAATGTTATCAAAGAGGCTATGGCGCTTTGCGGTCAGCCGATTTCAACCTATGTTCTCCCACCCGCTGCACCGCTTAATACAGAGAAAAAAGCGCAGTTAGCCACTCTGCTTCAACGACTTCAACTCTGCTAGCACGCAAGGATAACTATGGCTATTGATAACATCTTCACGCCGCAAAATGAGCGTTTTTACGCCGTTACCACCCATGCTGCTGGCCCTCAGGGGGCGCTGCCTTTAACGCCGCAAATGCTGATGGAGTCGCCAAGCGGCAATCTGTTCGGTATGACGCAGAACACGGGTATGGGTTGGGATGCGAACAAACTGACGGGTAAAGAAGTCTTGATTATCGGGACTCAAGGTGGGATCCGTGCCGGGGACGGGCGGCCAGTCGCACTGGGGTACCATACCGGGCACTGGGAGATTGGTCTGCAAATGCAGGCGGCGGCGAAGGAAATTACGCGCAATGACGGTATCCCATTTGCGGCTTATGTCAGCGATCCATGCGACGGTCGTTCACAGGGGACGCACGGTATGTTTGATTCTTTACCCTATCGTAATGATGCGGCTATGGTTTTTCGCCGCCTGATTCGCTCTTTACCGACGCGTCGTGCGGTCATTGGCGTGGCCACCTGCGACAAGGGGTTACCAGCGACCATGATCGCTCTGGCGTCAATGCATGACCTGCCAACGATTCTGGTACCCGGAGGCGCAACTCTGCCGCCGACCGTTGGCGAAGATGCCGGGAAAGTACAGACTATCGGCGCGCGTTACGCCAATCATGAATTGTCGTTGCAGGAAGCGTCTGAACTGGGCTGCCGTGCCTGCGCTTCGCCGGGAGGTGGGTGCCAGTTTCTGGGAACAGCCGGAACGTCGCAGGTGGTGGCGGAAGCGCTGGGACTGGCTCTGCCGCATTCGGCCCTGGCGCCATCCGGGCAAGATGTCTGGCTGGAGATCGCCCGTCAGTCGGCGAGAGCCGTGATCGATCTTGATCATAGGGGGATTACCACCCGCGAAATTTTGACCGATAAGGCGATTGAAAATGCGATGGTTATTCATGCTGCGTTTGGCGGCTCAACGAACCTGTTGCTGCATATACCGGCGATCGCCTATGCGGCAGGATGCACGATTCCTGATGTTGAACACTGGACGCGCATTAACCGCAAGGTGCCGCGTCTGGTAAGCGTACTGCCAAATGGTCCCGATTATCACCCGACGGTGCGCGCTTTCCTTGCTGGCGGCGTACCTGAAGTGATGCTGCATTTACGCCAACTTGGTCTGCTGCATGAAGACGCTATGACGGTGACGGGCCAGACGGTTGGTGAAAACCTGGACTGGTGGCAATCTTCGGAACGGCGAGAGAAGTTCCGTCAGTGTTTGCGGGATCGGGATGGTGTAGATCCGGATGATGTTATTCTTCCTCCTGCGCTGGCGAAGTCCCGTGGATTAACATCAACGGTGTGTTTCCCGGTCGGAAATATTGCTCCTGAAGGCTCGGTAATTAAGGCAACGGCTATTGACGCATCGGTTGTAGATAGCGATGGCATTTATCGCCATACGGGGAGAGCGCGGGTATTTGTCTCAGAAGCGCGGGCCATCGGCGCTATCAAGAAGGGGGAGATTGAGCAGGGCGATATTATGGTGGTGATTGGCGGAGGTCCTTCGGGCACCGGCATGGAAGAAACCTATCAACTGACCTCGGCGTTAAAGCATATTTCCTGGGGAAAAACAGTTTCGCTAATTACTGATGCACGCTTTTCCGGCGTCTCAACCGGAGCTTGTTTTGGCCATGTTGCACCGGAAGCGCTAGCTGGAGGGCCTATTGGTAAATTACGTGATAACGATATTATTGAAATTATCGTCGATCGTAATGAATTAACCGGAAGCGTTAATTTTATAGGCACGACCGATCGGCCGCTGACGCCCGAGGAGGGGGCGTATGAACTGGCGATGCGCTCCGCGCATCCTGAACTGCGTGCCCATGCGTTTTTACCTGATGATACCCGCCTGTGGGCGGCGTTACAGTCTGTTAGCGGTGGAACCTGGCGAGGTTGTATTTACGATACCGATAAAATTATCGACGTCATTAACGCCGGTAAAAAAGCGCTCGGACTGTAGCTGAATCATAATTATCCGTCTGCGGGATTTATTTCGCGGACGGATTTTCCTTACCCGTTATTTATTATTATTTTCACTTATTCCTATAAAGATGCTCATCACAAAAGCAAAATATCATAATTCATAAATAAGATATGACCATTGCCTCTAAAATATACTCATCAGTAATATCTATCTATATCAATTGTTATATTGGCACACGATATAAGGGTGTATTCCTGATGCGCTAGCGCTCATCCAGGTCCCTCGTTTGCTTTGTATCATCTACTGGCGTTGGGGGATTCAAGAATGCAATTAACGATGAAGGATAAAATCGGCTACGGGTTGGGTGATACCGCCTGTGGCTTTGTCTGGCAGGCGACGATGTTCCTGCTGGCCTATTTCTATACTGACGTATTTGGTTTGTCAGCAGGTATTATGGGAACGCTGTTTCTGGTCTCCCGGGTGCTTGATGCGGTAACCGACCCGCTAATGGGCCTGCTGGTGGATCGTACCCGCACCCGCTATGGTCAGTTCCGCCCGTTCCTGCTCTGGGGAGCTATCCCGTTCGGTATTGTCTGTATGTTAACGTTCTATACGCCTGATTTTTCGGCAAATGGCAAAATTATATACGCCTGCGTAACCTACATCCTGCTCACTCTGGTCTATACCTTCGTTAACGTACCTTACTGCGCAATGCCTGGGGTGATTACCGCCGATCCGAAAGAGCGCCATGCTCTACAATCCTGGCGTTTTTTCCTCGCGGCGGCGGGATCGCTGGCGATAAGCGGTATTGCTTTACCGTTGGTGGGCATTATTGGCCAGGGGAATGAGCAGACAGGCTATTTTGGCGCCATGTGTGTACTGGGCCTGAGCGGAGTGGTGCTGTTGTTTGTGTGTTTCTGCACCACAAAGGAGCGCTATACCTTTGCGGTCCAGCCGGGGGCTTCGGTGGCGAAGGATCTGAAGCTGCTGCTGGGTAACGGGCAGTGGCGAATCATGTGCGCATTTAAAATGATGGCAACCTGCTCAAATGTAGTACGCGGCGGAGCAACGCTGTACTTCGTGAAGTACGTGATGGATCACCCGGAGCTGGCGACGCAGTTTTTACTCTACGGTAGCCTTGCAACCATGTTTGGCTCGCTATGCTCTTCACGTCTTTTAGGCCGTTTCGATCGTGTTAAGTCGTTCAAATGGATCATCGTGGCTTATTCGCTGATCAGCCTGCTGATTTTTGTGACACCAGCCCAGCATATTGCACTTATTTTTGCTCTCAACATCCTGTTCTTATTCGTGTTCAACACCACCACGCCGCTGCAATGGCTGATGGCTTCTGATGTTGTCGATTATGAAGAGAGCCGCAGTGGGCGTCGTCTGGACGGACTGGTGTTCTCAACCTATCTCTTCAGCCTGAAAATTGGTCTGGCTATCGGCGGAGCGGTCGTTGGCTGGATCCTGGCGTTCGTTAACTATTCCGCCAGTAACAGCGTGCAGCCGGATGAGGTACTGAGCACGATAAAAATTCTTTTCTGCGTTGTGCCTGTGGTTCTCTACGTTGGCATGTTCATCATGTTGTCGCTCTACAAGCTGTCCGATGCGCGAGTGGAGGCGATAAGCCAGCAGCTTATTAAACGCCGGGCCACGCAGAGTGAGGAACTCCCTGCCGCCGCCACAGCTATATCCCATTAACAGGAGGTTACCATGTACACTATCATCAACCCGATTCTGACAGGTTTCAATCCGGACCCTTCAATCTGCCGCCAGGGTGAGGATTATTACATCGCCACCTCAACGTTCGAGTGGTTTCCGGGCGTACGTATCTACCACTCGCGCGATCTAAAAAACTGGACGCTGGTGAGCACTCCGCTCAATCGCGTATCGATGCTGGATATGAAAGGAAATCCAGATTCGGGCGGTATTTGGGCTCCCTGTCTGAGCTATAGCGACGGAATGTTCTGGCTGCTGTATACCGATGTGAAAATCGTTGATTCACCGTGGAAGAATGGCCGTAACTATCTGGTTACGGCACCTTCGATTGAGGGGCCATGGAGTGAGCCTATCTCGATGGGTAACGGCGGCTTTGATCCTTCACTGTTTCACGACCGCGATGGGCGTAAATACTATATCTATCGTCCATGGGGGCCGCGTCATCACAGTAATCCGCACAATACTATTGTGCTGCAAGAGTATTTTCCGGCGACCGGGGAGCTTGCAAAACAGCGCAAAACGTTGTTTACCGGGACCGCGCTGGGTTATACCGAAGGCGCTCACCTCTACTATAAAGACGGTTGGTACTATTTGATGGTGGCGGAAGGGGGCACCAGTTACGAACATGCGGTGGTTATCCTGCGGTCCAGGCAGATTGACGGCCCATATGAACTTCACCCAGAAGTGACGATGATGACCAGCTGGCATACACCGGAAAACCCGCTGCAAAAAAGCGGTCATGGTTCGATGCTGGAAACGCATACCGGCGAATGGTATATGGCCTGGCTGACCAGCCGCCCTTTGCGCTTACCCGGCGTGCCGCTTCTTGCTTCTGGCGGACGTGGATATTGCCCGCTGGGACGCGAAACGGGCATCGCTCGCGTCGGCTGGCGTGACGGCTGGCCGTATGTCGAAGGCGGTAAACACGCGCCATTAACGGTTCCCGGGCCGAAAATGACGGAATGTGCGACCGTGAACAATGGCGACTGGCGCGATGACTTTACGCATGGTGCGCTGGATCCTGAGTGGCAAACCTTACGTATTCCCTTTGACGAGACGTTAGGCTCTCTGAGCGCGCGTCCCGGTTTTTTACGTCTTTATGGGCATGACTCTTTGAATTCAACTTTTACGCAGGCTACGGTTGCTCGCCGCTGGCAGCACTTCACATTCCGCGCCGAAACGCGGATGCAGTTTTCGCCCGTTCACTTTCAGCAGAGCGCAGGGCTGACGTGCTACTACAACAGTAAAAACTGGAGCTATTGCTTTGTGGATTTTGAAGAGGGGAGAGGCAGAACGCTGAAGGTTTTACAGCTCGACCATAATGTTCCTTCTTGGCCGCTGCATGACGATCCCATTGTGGTACCGGAACACGTAGAAAGTATTTGGTTACGGGTCGATGTGGACAAGCTGGTATATCGCTATGCGTATTCTTTTGATGGCAAGCAGTGGCATACGGTACCGGTAACCTATGAGGCGTGGAAACTTTCGGATGATTATGTCGGCGGACGTGGTTTCTTTACCGGCGCCTTTGTGGGCCTGCATTGCGAAGATATCAGCGGTGATGGTTGCTACGCTGATTTCGACTATTTTACCTACCAGCCGACGGTAAAGTAGGCATTTAGCCCGGGTAACCCAGCGCGCGCGAAAGCTGGAGCCCGGCTTCCTGAAGCTGCTGGCGAAAACTCGCCAGCTCTTCATCGTTCACCCGCGAGGTCAGCGTAGAGAGGCTTAATGCCGCAATGACGCGCGATTCATGGTTCCAGACAGGGACTGCCACGCAGCGGACGCCCTGTTCATTTTCTTCGTTATCAAACGCGTAACCTTGCTCGCGGGTCAGTGCCAGCGTTTTTCGTAGGGCTTCTGCGGAGGTAATGGTGGCGGGAGTGTAGGCGGTGAAGCAATAATCGATCAGCAGCGTCTCCAGTTCCTCTTTGCTAAGCCATGCCACCAGAACTTTGCCTATTGCCGTTGCGTGGACTGGCAGGCGACGGCCAATACGGGAGTAAGCGATGGCAGCTAGCTTGCCTTCGATTTTTTCAATATAAACACCCTCGCGTCCATCAAGGATGCCGAGGTGAGTGGTCTGGCCGGTGCGTGAAGAGAGCTCAGTCAGCCAGCCTTTCGCTTTCTGGCGAATATCCATGGTACCCACGACAAAGTAACCCCGTTCAACCAGCTTCATGCCAAGCCGGTATTTACCATTTTCAGGGTTTTGATCGATATATCCATGCAGCTGTAGCGTTTTGAGCAGAGAGTGAAGGGTACTTTTACTCAACCCCATTTGTTTGCTGATGTCGGTGATTTTTAGCTCTGTCGTCTGTTCATTGAACAGATTCAGGATCTGTAACGCGCGTTCAACAGATTGAATAATTGGCATGATTTACAACCATCTCCCTGGATTTATGAGGCAACGTACCCGTTTGATCGTTAAAAATCAATCCGGAGCGCGGCACTTTGGCCTGGGGAAGAGTGATTTTGGAAACGGCGTTTTTAACCGGTCGCTTCCAGCAGCAGTAAATCCATCAGCAGGACCAGGTTTGACTCAAAGGAGGTGACGCCTGAGGCCTCCGCAGCAAAATGTACCGCTTCATCATACAGCGCAAAGTGCAGATCGGCGATGCCGGCAAGGGTGTTGGCTGATGCGCGGGTAAACGCGACCACCGTCATGCCGATATTTTTTGCTATCCGCGCTTTATCAAGTACCTGTTCTGTTTCGCCGCTGCGCGATACCGCGATAAACACCTGATACCGTGCGGCATTGCTTAAGAAAATATTGCGGCTATCGCCGGGTCCGGAGATAAACGCCGTTTTGCCCAACACCTGAAGCTTCTTTGTCAGATACTCCGCAAAAAGATAAGAAAATCCGGCGCCATAGAGAAAAAAACTCTCCTTTTCGCGCAGCAACGAGCAAAAGCCATCACGTTTGTCCGCGGTGACCCAGTGAAAAGTTTGCTGATAGTTAGCGATAAATTGGTTGAAAAGACCGGGCAAATCCGCGGCGATTTGTGTTTGAGGAGCAATGTGAGGCGTTTCAGAGAGCAACTGCTTGCAGTGCCAGATAAATTCGCTGTAGCCGCTAAAACCCAGTTTCTGACACAAACGCATAATGGTAGCGGTAGAGACGAAAGTGGCCTTTGCCAACTGGCGAACGGTGATATTGCCGATCAGCAGGGGATGTTCAGTAAGGTACGACAACACCCGATATTCCGCGCGGGTCAGGGCGTTACCGCGCGTTAAAAGCGTCGCCAGCCGGTTACTCATTTCACAACCTGAATGGTGGGGATGAAAAGCAAGATCACCTCTGGAGATTAAAGGGTTACCCGAGACCCGGCTTTCGAAATAGCGTTAACTGCCCTTCATAAACGCGGGGGTGACGTTAGCCTGCGCAAAGATTGTCGTTTTTTTTTGCGCTGCCGACAAGCGGCTCAGGACTGAGCCGCGTTAAAAGCCGCTTTTATATCGCTTCACCCTCGCGCCAGGCTTTATGCAGGGCAGGCCAATACTCGCGGTTGGCGTCGATCATCTCGTCAAGGATTGCTTTCGCATGCGCCATTGTCGGGACGGTGCGATTGAGCGTAAAGGCTTGCAGCGCTTTTTCGTAGCTGCCTTCAATTGTCGCTTCCACCAGCAGCTGTTCTGATGCCAACTGCTGCTGAAGTAAGGTTTGATGAAATAGCGGCACCTGGCCCACACGGATAGGTTCCGGACCTTCTGAGGTGATATAGGCCGGGATCTCAACTACCGCATCGTAGGGCAGGTTGCTTATTGCGCCCCGGTTTTCGACCATCACCAGATGTCGTTGATGCAGGTTGAACGCCAGCGAGCGGGCAACGTCAACGATGAATTCGCCGTGTACTCCGACATGAAACGCATCCGACAGGATACCGGTGCGCTGATACTCTTCGGCGGCGGCAAACAGTTTTTTCTCCCGGCCGTTCATTACTTCATTCGCACGGGTGTAGTCAGGATCCTGATGTTCGACAATCTGGTTTGGCATCAGGTAGTACTGTAAATAGGGGTTTGGCAAATAGTCTGGGAAATTATCCATAATTGGCTGGATATTTCGCCATGTTTTCACCCACGACGGGTCGGAGTGCTGAGGGTCAGTTTTCGCGGCATCTTCAGTTAATAAACCGAATTTGGCGATATGGCGACGTAGCTCCGGCAGTTTATCTTCGCCATCGACCAGAACGCGGGTAAACCAACCAAAATGGTTCAGACCGAAGTAATCGACTTCTAGCTTATGGCGATCGACGCCAAGGATCGCGCCCATATTTCGCATCGCCGCGACCGGCATATCGCAGATGTTGAGCACTCGCGCATTCGGTCGCAGTCGGCGTACGCCTTCGGCTACGATGGCCGCCGGATTGGAGTAGTTAACAATCCAGGCTTTTTCATGCGCATAGCGGGTCACAAAATCAATCAGCTCAACCATCGGCAGGATAGTACGCAAACCGTAAGCTAACCCGCCCGGCCCGCAGGTTTCCTGGCCGACAACGCCGTGACGCAGCGGGATTTTTTCATCCTGCTCGCGCATTTTATACTGGCCCACGCGCATTTGAGCGAAGATGAAATGTGCGCCGCTGAAGGCGGCCTCGGGATCGGTTGTCACGCTAAAGCGGATGGTTGCGCTATGGTCTCGTATCACTTTCTCAACAACCGGCGCGATGGTATTTTGCCGCTTTTCATCAATATCATAGAGGCGGATTTCCGCCAGCGGAAACTCGCTCAGCCGCACCATCAGGCTTTTTACGATGCCTGGAGTATAGGTACTGCCGCCTCCGGCAATGGTCAAAATGAACGGGGGTTTAAACATGATTATCTCCTTCAGAGAAACGTCTCAACGGCTTCTCGCATTTTCTTGACGTGCAGTCCGTAGACCACCTGGACGTTATTACCTTGCTTGATGATGCCTTTCGCGCCTGTTGCCTTGAGCGCGGGTTCATCAATGATGTCGACATCTTTCACGGTGACGCGTAAACGGGTGTAGCAGTTATCAACGACGTCAATATTTTGACGCCCGCCAAGACCAGCGATAATTGATTCGCCCAGTCCGTCGTTTTTTCCTTTGGCCTGATACTCTTGTTTGCTATACAGCCGCGTCTCCTGTTGATCATCCTCACGGCCCGGCGTCTTCATATTGAATTGAAGGATCAGGAAGCGGAATACGACAAAATAGAGCGCGAACATAATGAGACCGACGCCGATATACATCGGCCAGTTTGACTTCTCGGTGCCCAGCGGGAGGTTATAAAGAATGAAATCGATAATGCCATTCGCGCCGATCGCATGAACGCCAAACAGCGAAAAGAGCATCATGCCGAGGCCGGTCAGCACGGCATGGGCAACAAACAGCAGCGGGGCAACGAACAGGAAAGAAAACTCAATAGGCTCGGTCACGCCGACCAGCAGGGAGGTCAACGCTGCCGGGATTAGTATTGCTTTTGCTGCGGCTTTACGCTCTGGCTTTGCGGTCAGGTACATCGCCAGCGCGGCGGCAGGCAGGCCGAACATTTTGCTGATGCCGCGAGCATCCCAGACCACCGTGCTGCTGAGCTGTTTGACCTGCGGGCAGGCCATTTCGGCGAAGTAAATATTACGTGCGCCCTGATAAACCGTGCCGCATACCTCCTGCGTTCCGCCCAGTTCGGTATAAAGGAAGGGGGTATAGACCAGATGATGCAGTCCTGTCGGCACCAAAATACGCTCAAGAAACCCGTAAATCGCTACACCGAAGGGGCCGGAGCCTTTAATCGCCAGGGCCATCGCGCTGATACCGTGCTGAACGAACGGCCACACTTCGCTCATCAGCACGCCAAGCAGCATTGAGACCGGCAGCATGATGATGGCAACGAAGCAGTGGCCAGAGTAGATTGCCATAGCCCCGGAGAACTGCACGGGGGAGTATTTATTGTAGAGATAGCCTGAAAGCGCACCGGTAAGGATCCCGGCGAAGACCCCCATCTCGAGTACCTGAACGCCCAGAACCATGCTCTGACCCGCCGCTTTCATTTGCTCGGGTGCCGCGAGCTTATCCTGTAGCTGAAGCGTGATGTTCATAGCGTTGATAAAGACGATAAATGTCACGAGGCCGATGAGCGCCGCGTAGCCTTTATCGCGCGTGGCCAGGCCAACAGGAATACCCACGGCGAAGATTAGCGCCAGATTCACCAGTACCGATACCGCAGATTTGGCGATTAGCTGGCCGATATTCTGTATGAAAGGATGGCCGAGGAAAGGCAGGTATTCAGCAAGGTTACCGTTACCGAGCACGTTGCCAAAAGCGATAAACAGACCCACTATCGGCAAGATAAGTACCGGTCCATACAGTGATTTTCCAAAGTTTTGTAGGGCGTTCACAGCTCGTTTCATGTTTATCTCTCTTTTAGAACTGCGCACAGGGTGCGTTTCAGGCATAAAATTAGCAGGAGCAGGGGGCGTGAATCTATTTATCTTATTGTTTTAAAAACAAATGACGCGGAAAGTAACATGTAACCTTCCGGGGTGTGAAGGCGGTAACAGTGTCTAAGGTAATGAGTAGCTTAGATTAGTAGAGGCACAAAATTGCGTGAATAACGTGCGTGGGAACAATAAATATTCATTTATAAATCAGTCCGGTGGTGCCGCCAGGCTATTATCGTAAATAGGGTGTTTCTTAAGAAGAAATTCTTTCGGGTGGGCATATGAGCGAGTGTCTATCTTGTAGTGCAATCATTGTGGATGACCATCCCCTGGCGCGCATGGCCATTCGTGGCGTGCTGGAAAAGCAGCGCATTACCATTATCAACGAGTATGAAGACGGGGCTGCGGCCCTAAAGGCGTTGGCAAAAACGGTGGTGGATATCGTCGTTGTGGACGTTGAAATCCCCGGTATTAATGGCGTTGAGCTGGTGGAAAAACTCAGAGCACAGGGTTTTACCGGGATATTAATTGTGGTGTCAGCAAAAAACGATCGTTATTACAGTAAACGCTGCGCTCAGGCGGGGGCGAACGCTTTTATTAGTAAAAGACAGGATATGGATAATATTCTGGCGGCGATTAATGCAGCGCATAATGGTTATAGCTATTTTCCTTTTTTCCTCGAAGAACCGACGGTTGCGCTAACGGATAGCCAACGTCTGGAATCACTCTCGGCGCAGGAAATGAAGGTGATGAGTTATATGCTAAGCGGCTTAGACAATTCGCAGATTGGCGCAGCCATGTTTATTAGTGCTAAAACGGTGAGTACTTATAAAACGCGGCTGATGGAAAAGTTAGGCTGTAAATCGTTGGTCGAACTCCTCTCCTTTGCCCATCAAAATAAGCTGACCTGACGATGAAAGCGTGGCGCGCAATACTCCTTATTATCTGGATAGTTAGCGCTCATGGCGTTCATGCGCAGGGCGAGTCTCCGGTTGAACTGGAGCTGTCTGGCTACAGCTACATCACGCCGGTTCCGGTTTATTTGAGCGAGGATGACAGGCGGTGGCTGCAGCAGAAAAGAGCGCTACGCGTGGGGGTTTATCTACCGGGACAGCCTCCGCTGGTGCAAACCACGCTTACCGGACGCTACCGGGGAATGAATGCGGATTATTTGACGCTAATCCACTACTCGCTGAATATCCGCATTACCGTGCTGGGGTATCAAAATCGCGCCGATGCGATTCGCGCACTTAGGGCGGGTGAAATTGATACGGTGCTGACCGGCCTTGATACCCGGCCCTCTGTGGAAGAGGGGATCCAGCTTTCTGCTTCACTGGTCCATTCCTGGCCGGGGCTGGTGACTTCTCTGGTAAACGTCATGGCCCCCTTACACAGCCCGCAGAGTACGCGCGTGGCGGTTGTTGAAGGTTACCCTGATGCTGATTTTATTCATCAGGCGTTTCCGAATGCCGAGATTGCCAATTACGCCAATTATCAGGAAGCGCTGAGCTCTGTTGCCTACGGGCAAAATGCGTGGTTTATGGGGGACTCGCTGACCACCAGTACCTGGCTGTCGCAGGAGTTCAGCCTGGCGTTGAGTACGGTTAAATTCTGGTCTTCGCCGCAGAAAACGAGCCACTTTTTATTTTTACCAGCGCAGGCGCGTTTGCGGAAGATTATTAACAGCACCATCAGCGCGATAGATGAAAATCTCCACGGGCAAATTGCGCAGTCGACGATTGATAAAGGCAATCTCTCTTTTCTGCTTGAACCGCTCAATCTCACCTCGCGTGAAAAGCAGTGGTTAAAGAGTCACAAGACGCTGCGGGTGATTATTAATCCATGGTTTGCGCCGTATACCATGGCTGATAGTAATCAGGAAATACGTGGGGTGATAGGGGATATTCTTAATCTGATCGGTCTGCAAACGGGAATGCAGTTTGAAACGGTTGTCGTCAAATCGAATGAAGATATGATTTCTGAGATGAAAAAGGGCAACTGGCATATTGTACAGGCTGCAACCTATGATTTGAGCCGCGAAAACGATCTCTCCTTTACCCATCCTTTTATTACCACCCAGTTTGTCATCGTGGTCAGAAAGGAGGATGCACAGGAAACCGCGCTTCAGCCGGGGACCCGGGTGGCAATCAGCGCCGATCACACTCTACTGATGAAAATGAAAACCCGTCATCCGAATATCCACTGGGAGGAAGTCGAGAACTCCAGCGTAGCATTAAATCTTGTTGCAACAGGGAAGGTTGATGCCGCGATTTCCAATCAGCTGACCGCTCGCTACCTTAGCGAGCACTATTATCCTGACCAGCTAGCGTGGCTTCCGCTAGCGGAAGCACAGCCAGCGGCAATCAGTTTTGGTGTTCCTCGTTCTGAGCCTGAATTAAGGCAGATTCTTGATAAAGCGCTTGATGATATTCCGCAGAAAGAAGTTTTGCAGATTGTCAGTAAGTGGATACGCCTGCCGGACGTCCGAATAGATACCTGGGAGCTATATAACCGGCCTTTCTATCTGGTGGCTGCTCTCGCAGCTTTGCTGGTGGTAAGTGCTTTACTCTGGGTGGCCTACCTGGCACTGCAAGTTCGCAGAAGAAAGGCGTCCCAGCGTTTACTCGAGATGGAAAAAAACAAAGCCCAGAAGGCAAATGAAGAGAAGCGTGAATTCCTTTCTTACATGAGCCACGAGATCCGCACGCCGGTAAGTGCGATTGTCGGATTTCTGGAACTTCTGCAGCAGTCTACTACCCACCTCACGCCTGCCGATAAAGCGTCGGTCGAGCATGCCGCGATGGCTTCACGCTCATTGCTAAAACTGATTGGTGAGATTCTTGACCTCGAAAAGATAGAGTCCGGGTTACAAGAGGTGGTTGTGAAGTGGGTGCATACGGATGCCCTGATAAGAGAAAAAATATTGCTCTTTACTGCACTTGCCGCGCAAAAGGGAATAGCGCTGTGCTATGAATCGCATCTGGAACCCAAAGAAGCCATGCAGCTTGATCCTCAGTTGTTGGGACAGGTGCTGACCAACGTGATTGGTAATGCGGTGAAGTTCACCCGTGATGGGCGCGTTCAGGTGTCGGCGAGAAAGCGCGATCGCACGCTGACGATCTCGGTGAGTGACACAGGGCCAGGGATCGGAAGCGAAGAACAAAAGTCCCTGTTTATGCCCTTCAGCCAGGGGAATGTGGGGGAACTTCATCGTGGTTCTGGCCTGGGGCTAGCGATTTCGAGAGCGCTGATGCAGCAAATGGGAGGAACAATTGATCTGCACAGTGAGCTTAATCGGGGGACCCGCGTGGTGCTAAGCCTGCCAGTGCAAACGTCATATGATGCCATTCCTGAATCCGTTGCAACCGAGCCTTCATCGTCGGTCATTGACAGAGCGCTGCGAGTATTAATCGCTGACGATCACCCCTCCAGCCGTCTTCTACTCAAACGCCAGCTCGCCAACCTGGGTATTGCTGCCGATGAAGCCGGAAATGGTGAAGAGGCGTTACGCTATCTCCAGCAGGATCATTACGACCTGGTTATTACCGATCTCAATATGCCGGTGATGGATGGAATCACCTTGACCCGGCAGGTGCGAGGATTTGATAGCAAGCTGCCTATCTGGGGACTGACTGCGACGGCACAGCAGCATGAACGTGAACGCTGTCTTGCGGCGGGAATGACGGGATGTCTTTTTAAACCGATTACGCTTGCGCAAATTTCTCGACTGTTAGCCGAAGTGAGCGAGACGAGCCGGGCTGCGTTTGATGAGAAGCGGCTGGCGGTGCTGGCGCAAGGCAATCGGTCGCTGATGCTCACGGCTCTGCGCGATGCGCAGCGGGAAAATCGACGCGATCTGGAGGCCGCCCGAGTGGCCGCTCGCGAGGAGAACTATCCATCTGTGAAACATCATATTCATCGCCTCAACGGTACTGCCCAGCTTCTGGGGGCTAATGAATTGGTCAATATTGCCCAACGGCTTGAAGACCGGCTGCCCGATGCTATTTCGACGACAGAACTTATCAACGTTTTGGACCAAATAGAAAGTTCGCTTAATAAGCTGGAACAGTCCATCGAATATTTCCAGTCATAATCACTTGTCCTACATCTGTAGGCCCTTCCTGACAGAATTATCAGCGTTCGCTGATGTTACCCTGCGGTTAACCAGGTAAAATTAGCCCTGTTCCGACGCAATATATTTCGTTAACTGTTAAGGGAATATTGTCTAAGAAAAATCTAAAATCATGGTTATTACAGGTTCTGGCTATCAAAGACTAATAGATCATTAAGTTGCACCTATGCATTGTACTAGTTTTAAATTCCATGTTTTTATTTATTATTGGTTTTTTGGTTTGGCCATTAGCGCTCTTCATGGATTAATAATCCATGAAAGATGAAAAGATAGTAGAAACGATCGTTTTTAACTTAATAAGTGAAAACCATTACTTTTATGCTGTCATAAAAAAATATTTTCTGTAAATTTTACATCGAAACACGAAAGGGATTACAGACGCTAAATAACAAAGAGGATTATGTCGGAAAGGTAAGCTTTATGGATTTGTCAGACGCCATTTTTTCTGATGATTACTTTTTTATCGTCGGCATCTGTGCGTTGTTAACGCCGGAGTTGATTGATGAAAACTACTATATTATAGACATTGAAACGATAAACCTGTCAGAGGTGCGAAAGCACATATTTCCCGGCAGGAAAGTTATTGCGTTTATTACCAATGATCTTGACTATTATGCATTAATGCATCTGCCGGATTTCATTTTTATTGATAAAAAATGTCGATTGAATGAGATCCCCTCATGTTTACTGGTTAAGAATTCAAGATATAACTATAGAGTGAAATATTCACTTTCTCGTCGTGAGAAAGAAGTGCTCTCTTGTATGCAGAAAGGCCTGGATGCTAAAGAAATTGGTATTGAGCTAGGGATGACGATGAAAACGTTTTATACCCATCGGCGCAGTCTGATATTTAAGCTTCAGCAGAACAATCGCGTTTCGCTGTATCAAAATATTGTGCGCAGCGAATCCTATAAGTTAAGCACTTGCGAATATAACTGAGTGGTATCACTCGTTAAAAAATTATGGAGGTGAAAGCTACAAAGATTTTTTAGGATTGCTTATTTATTTTCAAAAATTTAATTAATTATCTGGAACTTATATATGAAAAAGATTGCACTGATTTCTGCACTTATGTCTCTGTCCGTATTTCAGGCTGCAAATGCCGCTGACGGAGTTATCAATTTTACCGGAAACATTACGGGGACAGCCTGCGTGGTTGATACTTCCGCTATTTCTCAACCTGTTGATCTCGGCACTATCTCTACCACGGCATTTACCGGTGGTAATGGTGCTACGGCGGCGGCGAAGCGCTTTAACATTGTGCTGAAATCCTGCCCTGCCAGCGTTTCCAGCGCCAGCATTCGTTTTGATGGTACCACCAGTGCCGCGAATCCTTCTATTCTGGCTCTTAGCAACGGGCAAACTGCATCGAATGTTGGCGTGGCCCTTTATGAGCAGGATAGCACGACGCTTATTCCAGTAGGCTCCACCTCGGCAAGCGTGACTTTGCTGGAAGATGTGAATAATACCCTGACCTACTTCGCTAAATATATGGCGACGGGCGCAGTTGGTGCAGGAACAGCAAATTCCTCTACGTCATTTACCGTAACTTATCAGTAACCGCAGGGCCCTTTGTGGCCCTGATTTAGTCTCTCAGGATCTCTTCATGTTTCGGAAAGTATTAAAAAAAATCGCTGTGAGTTTGTTACTTATCTCAACAAGCGCCATCAGTGGTGTGGAAATTGGTGGCACCCGATTAATTTATAATGGCACTGGTCATCAAGCGGCGATCAGCGTAAGTAACCCAGATAATACACCCTATTTAATTCAGTCATGGGTCAGTAAAAATGAGAACAGTGATGATGGTGATAGCCTTTTTGTCACTACGCCACCGCTATTTAAATTAAATCCACATACGCAGAATTCTGTACGTGTGATGTTAGCCGGTAACGCTGTACCTCAAGACCGCGAAAGCGTGTATTGGTTGAATATTAAATCAATACCTTCTTCGTCGGCGGAGGCGAAGAATGAGTTGTTGATTGCTGTAAAAAGTAAAATGAAAGTTTTTTATCGCCCCGCAGGATTAAAAGGCGACCCTTCATTAGCTTATCAGCAATTAACCTTTTCCGCCGCGGGTGGAAAACTCAGTGTGCATAATCCGACTCCTTATAGCGTGTCGCTTTATGATGTAAAAGTTAATGGTAAAGAATTAGCAAAACCTCCAATGGTTTTACCATTCCAGACGCTATCGCTACCTCAGACAACAGTAGCGAGTGGTGAAGTATCGTGGCGTGCGATAAATGACTTTGGAGGCATTACGGCTCAACATAAATTTAAAATTTAGGTTAATTATTCATGCTCCAGTTTAATGCGATGTCAGGTTGTGCAAAATTAACTCAGTTAGCTGCGCTTATTTTTTTATGCATTTATGTCCCAGCGCTACTGGCTGAGGATTATTTTGCCCCGGATTTTATTGAAACTCGCGGAAATCTTCCTCGTGATGTTGATATCTCCCGTTTTAGCAAAGCCGACGGGCAGATGCCCGGCGTGTATCATGTCGATGTTTATCTCAACGGAAATTACGTCGACTCGCGCGACATCGTATTTGTCAGTCATGAAAGCGATTTAATGCCAGTGCTGACCCGTGCAGATTTTACGCAATGGGGCGTGAAGCCAAATGCGCAGCCCAACTGGATGGCGTTGGATGAATCAGCGACGGTTGAAAATATCAGCAACCTACTGCCCGGTAGTCAGCTTCATTTTCAGTTTAATGGAATGCGGCTTGAGCTCTCTGTTCCCCAGGAGTATCTGAGACGGGATCCTCAGGGTTCGGTATCACCGGCTCAGTGGGACGATGGACTAAATATGCTGTTTTTGAACTATAACGTTTCCGCCGCCAATAACCATGGCGGCACTGAATCGCAAAACGATAGTTATTTAAACCTGCGTAGCGGCATTAATGTCGGACCCTGGCGGCTGCGTAATTATTCAACCTATAACAACAACAACGGAATGAGTCGCTGGAACACCATTGCTACCTCCCTTGAGCGGGATATAAAAACGCTGAAGAGCCAGTTTAGCGCGGGTGATGGTTATACCCAGTCCGGGGTCTTCGACAGCGTAAATTTTCGTGGTGTTCAGCTCTATTCGGATGACTCAATGCTGCCAGAAAGCGTACGCGGGTTTGCTCCCGTGGTGCGCGGTATCGCACAAAGTAACGCCCAGGTAACCATACGTCAGGGTGGCAACATTATCTGGCAGTCGTATGTTCCACCAGGCCCTTTTGTGATTGACGACCTATATCCCACTGCCGCCAGCGGCGATCTTGACGTGGCGGTACGTGAAGCGGATGGCTCGGTACATCAGTTTATTCAGCCCTTTTCCGCGGTACCGGTAATGCAGCGGGAAGGCCAGTTTAAATATGCGCTGGCTGTGGGGCAGTATCGGGCGGCAAATGATCAGGATAAGGAACCAACGTTTTTGCAAACGACTCTGAGCTATGGTTTGCCCTGGGATACCACGGTTTACGGCGGAATGCTGACTTCAGCAGATTATTGGGCTGGCGCATTAGGAATAGGGAAAGGATTTGGCGACCTTGGTTCGCTCTCTTTTGATACCACATTTGCCCATTCGCAATTACCCGAGAAGACCCAGGAGGGGGTTTCGTTACGCGCGCAGTATGCCAAGGATTTTGCGACAACCGGAACCTCTCTGAGTTTGATGGGCTACCGCTACTCCTCATCGGGCTTTCGTGACTTTCAGGAAGCAAACGGCGATGTGAATCCGTTCCGCATGGTAAGTGATGAAACGCGGCTTGATGACAACTGGCGCTATCAACGTAATAAACGCAGTAAAGCTCAGGTCACGCTGAATCAAAGGATCGGTGACTGGGGTAACGTAAATCTTTCCGCCTGGCAGCAGGATTACTGGGGAGGTGATAGCGAGCGCAGTGTGAATGTGGGATACAACACCAGCGTTAACAATATCAATTATGGCCTGAACTATAGCTATTCGAAGGGGCCATGGCGCAATGACAACGATCATATTGTCGCTTTTACGATGCAGGTCCCGCTGTCACGTTTCTTGTCGGACAGTTGGATGACGCTCTCTGCTAGCAGCAATAAGAAAGGTGATAGCGTTTCGCAGATGGGATTATCCGGCTCTGCATTGGAAGATAAAAACCTGAGCTGGAACGTGCAGCAGGGCTATAACAGCAAAGGCTCCGATACGATGGGCAGCGCTTCCGTCAACTATAAAGGGCGCCATGGAGAGTATCAGCTTGGCTACAGCTATTCTCGTGATAGCCGCCAGCTTTCAGCAGGCGCGATGGGCGGGTTGGTGGTGCATCCATACGGTATCGCCGCGACTCAGCCGCTCGGCGAGACCATGGCGCTGGTAAAAGCGGATAACGCCGCTGGAGTAAAAGTGGCAAACAATGGTGGGATTTATACCGACAGTAAAGGTTTTGCCGTGGTGCCATATGTGACGCCCTATCGGCAGAACAGTCTATCGCTGGATACCGCCACGTTGAATAACAACACGGATGTTCTCAATGATACTCGTACGGTAGTGCCCACGAAAGGTGCTTTAGCGCTGGCAGATTACCCCACCGTAACGGGATACAAAATCATGCTACAGCTGTCCAGAAAAGAGATCCCGTTTGGGGCGACGGCCAGCATAAAAAATCGCGATAACCTGACGGATGGCATCGTTGACGAGCGCCAGCGGGTCTGGCTAAACGGCGCACCGGAGAAGGGGACCGTGGAGGTGAACTGGGCGGGTGAAAGCTGCCGCGCAACATATCAGATAACCTCGTTTTCAGACACCACGCATTACGTTACTGCACCATGCCATTAAGCAGGAGAGAAAAAATGAAACCGATTGTCATCACCCTGATTTTTGCTGCTCTGGGGATATTTTCTCAAGCTGCTCTGGCCTGGGATTGCACGACCCCAACGCCTTCAACCACCGTCTCGCCGCAGAATATTACGATATCGCGCGATCTCCCTATTGGTGCAGTTATCGGCACTCAGCTTGTGACGCCAACCATCAATGCGTTCAGCTGTTACAACTCTGCTGATGGCGTAATCTCCAATCAGACCTTAGGCGTGATTGCGAACGGCACATTTGATTCGATGGTGAACGGTCGGCGCGTGTATAAAACCAACGTTGCCGGTATTGGCTATGCCATCTCGGGTTCAACGACAAAATGCGCCGGTGGCAGTGCGGCGGTTACCGGCAGCAATACGATCCGGGGCGATATCAATACCGCTAAACTTTGTGAGAACACCAGCGGAATGATTAGCCCGACGTTAAATGGCACCGTAACGGTGACGTTTTATAAAACGGCAACCGAAACCGGATCCGGCACGATAACCGCGAAATCCGTAGGTGCGCTGGTTTTACTGAATAATTCGCTGCTTTGGCAATCCCCTGAGGCGGAGGTCAATATCAACGCCTTCACGGTGACAACTCCGGCCTGTAAGCTGGCGACGGCAGCGATACCTGTTGATATGAGAGAGGTCGATAAACGCGCCTTCAGCGGCAAAGGTTCTACTCCTGGTGACGCCTATACCCAGTCGTTCAATCTCCCGCTCACCTGCAACGCTGGAACCCGGGTTAGCGTCAAAATGGAGGGGAATATTTTTGATGCAACAAGAGGAGTGATCAATACGACCAGCGGCAATAATGCTGCCACGGGCGTGGGCATTCAGTTGCTTTATAATAATCAGCCGATGGCGCTGGGTTCGGATGTCGGCGTGGGGACTTCCTCGGCAAGCGGTGGATTCAGCGTACCTCTAAAGGCGCGTTATTATCAGACTGGGGATAAGATCACTACCGGTACCGCGAACGGCGTGCTGTCATTTACGATGACTTATCAATAACGAGATTGCCGCTTCATGCATGTCTATGTAAGGTGGATTGCTGGGAGCGATTTCATTAGAAAACTGGCCTGTACCGGTTGTACCGCCTGAACCAATACATGGGCTTTGATATCGGTGACGCCTATATTGCCAATTGCAGGAAAAACATCTCTTTCCAGTGAACGCCAGATATCTTCGGCGTAGTCTTCTGTAACGCTGGTTTTCTTGACGTTCCACCAACGTTCAGCGACAAGTTTGAACGTGTTGGTCTTTGCTTCCAGGTATTCCTTGCCAGTTCTTTCTGGTGTTTCTGAGGATCGATCTCTTTTACCAGTAATGCACGAGATTCAGCTCTGAGTTTACGCGCATCGGAAAGTGAGACAGCAGGATAGGCGCCGAAGCTTTGCTTGGTTCTCTGCTTTGTTAAGGGGCGATGATAACGGAACTGCCAGAGTTTGCTTCCACTAGGTTTGATAAGCAGCTTCAACCCATCACCATCGTATAGCTGGTAATCGGTATCTTTAGGTTTGGCGGCTTTGATTTCCGTATCCGTTAACGGCTTGGTTCGTCTTGCCATGAGTCGTCTCCATGCGTTCAGGGCCAACGAAAACAATATAGCTTTATGAGGTGCCTAACAAGGTGCCTAAAAGGTTCGGATTTAATTAGTTCTCTTCGGACTTCGCGGGACAAATTGAGGGCACAAAAAAGCCCGCAGGGCTTGTGCCGTGCGGGCTCTTAGGACTTCATCGGATGACTCTGGTAATCACCGATGGAGAATTTTGGTGCTGGCGGAGTCTGAATTGGTTGTGTAATTCATTGAATTAATTTGAATAACTGCTAGTTCAACTTTTCTTAGGGGCCTATTTGGGTGCCTAAAAGTTTTTTCTCCTTTTGATGAGAAAGAAGACGAGATAGGGACTGTGGGTGGTGATATCTAGTTGAGTCGTCACACTGAAAAACAGATTTGACCTGGTAACCATTTCTTGCGCAGCAAACGCGCCGCGCATATACGGTTTGGGCTTACCTTTTATCAAACGCTTAGACTACTATTCGCCTGCGAAATTTTTTGGATAAAAGCCATCATCACCAATGCAGCATCGAAAAATGCTAATTAAAAATGCTCACGCCTGCATCCCCTTACCCCGTGCCAGGTTAATTCTTTCAACGCATTCCTTAAACGCTTTAAGTTGCTCCGTAGAGAGTTCAGATTCATCAATTTTGACCAGAAGAGCGTTGAGAGAGCGTTCAATATCATTTTTAATTAACCGTAAGCAGATAACCTTAACCCAACGTGGAGAGAGCTTACTGAGGCCAATTGCTCTTGTGATTTGTAATTTCATGCGATGCCTCTCAACCGCCAGTTTGCCGGTTTTCAACCTCGGTTATAACACGCAATGGACAGGACTTCTGTTATTCCTTCGCCTAAAATTTAGCATGAAGCGCTTAGCTTGGGTGCAACCAGGATTTCATTAAACATCAAAATTAGTTTTGCATCATGACGCGCAAGCGCCACGTCATAACCAGAGTTACTAGTTCACCTCAAGGTAGTTTTTCATATTCTGACACAGGATGGGATATCTCCTTTGTGCCATAGTGGATGTTATTAATCTCATGCAGTATGGATTCACGAAAAATATACGTTAAATTTTGTCCTGATTGACACGGGATGAAAGCTCCTGATAGCTCTCTTTTCTCTCGCTGTAACGATCTGCAAGATAACCAGTTTGTCCCTTAAGCAGCACCGTGATTTTAAACAGCTCCTCGGCTACATCGACGATACGGTCATACCATGACGAAGGTTTCATTCGGCCGTTTTCGTCGAACTCTTGCCATGCCTTAGCAATGGAGGACTGGTTGGGGATAGTGAACATCCGCATCCATCGGCCCAGAATGCGCATTTGGTTCACCGCATTAAAGGACTGCGAACCACCGCAGACCTGCATCACTGCAAGTGTCTTGCCCTGCGAAGGACGAACCGCTCCTTCACTTAAGGGTATCCAGTCTATTTGCGCCTTCATCACCGCGCTCATCGTCCCATGCCGCTCAGGGCAACTCCACACCATCCCGTCACACCATCTGACCAGGCCGCGTAGTTCGGTGACCTTAGGGTGCGTGTCTGGCGCATCATCAGGCAGGGGTAAACCAGAGGGGTTAAAGAATTCCACCTCCGCGCCCATTGCAGTCAGAAGACGACCGGCTTCCTCCGCGGCAAAGCGGCTGTAGGAGCGCTCTCTTACTGAGCCATACAGGATAAGAATCCGTGGTGGCGCTTGCAGGTTCAGGCGTTCAGCGATGTGTTGATCAAAGAATTCAATATTAAGGGCAGGAAATTGTTCCATTTTTCTCCTCCGGAGAGAGTAGATGATTTCAAATTTAACACATATGATTTATCGTATATATATTCTAAAGGGAACGGAGTGAAAAATGCTACAACCTGTTCAGCTTTTCAAAATCCTGTCGGATGAAACTCGGCTCGCCATCGTCATGATTCTCCGGGAGTCAGGAGAACTGTGCGTTTGTGATATCTGCGCAGCCATTTCCGAATCACAACCCAAAGTCTCGCGACATATGGCTATCCTTCGTGAGGCCGGGCTGGTTCTGGACCGTCGTGAAGGCAAATGGATCCACTATCGTCTGTCACCCCACATACCGGCATGGGCAGCTGAGACAATCACGACGTCCTGGCAGTGTATGCGGAAGGATTTGTGTAAATGGCTGGATAAATCAGCCTGCACCTCCTGCTGAGAAAAGAAAACAAATTCACATAATCATATATAACGGAGTCTGAGATGCTTTTGGCGGGGAGTATATTTTTACTGACGTTGATACTGGTGATCTGGCAACCCGGAGGCCTGAGTATTGGCTGGAGTGCGAGTATCGGGGCTGTGCTGGCGCTGGTAACTGGAGTCATCCATATCGCTGATATTCCCGTTGTCTGGAATATCGTCTGGAACGCGACAGCGGCATTTATTGCGGTCATCATCATCAGCCTGCTGCTCGATGAGTCCGGCTTCTTTGAATGGGCCGCACTGCACGTCTCCCGCTGGGGTAACGGACGTGGCCGCCTTTTGTTTAGCTGGATAGTCTTGCTTGGGGCTGCTGTTGCTACACTGTTTGCCAATGACGGAGCCGCACTGATCCTGACGCCGATCGTAATTGCGATGCTGCTCGCACTGGGATTCAGTCAGGGCACGACACTGGCCTTTGTCATGGCCGCAGGATTCATTGCAGATACGGCCAGCCTGCCGCTCATTGTTTCTAACCTGGTGAATATCGTCTCGGCGGACTTTTTCGGTCTGGGCTTTACGCAGTATGCCTCCGTGATGATCCCCGTAGATGTGGCCGCGATTACGGCCACGCTGGTCATGCTGCATCTCTTCTTCCGCAGGGATATTCCGGTGACGTATGACGTTTCGCTGCTGAAGACGCCTGCCAGTGTGATAAAGGATCCGGCAACGTTCAGGGCGGGCTGGATTGTCCTGTTTTTGCTGCTTGTCGGTTTCTTTGTTCTGGAACCTCTTGGGATCCCGATAAGTGCGATAGCCGCTACTGGCGCAGCAGTACTGTTCATAGTGGCGAAAAGAGGTCACGCCATCAACACAGGAAAAGTCCTGCGCGATGCACCATGGCAGATAGTTATTTTTTCACTGGGCATGTACCTGGTGGTCTATGGCCTGCGCAATGCAGGGCTCACGGAGTCTCTGTCTGACGTGCTAAACCTGCTGGCAGAAAAGGGGTTATGGGCAGCAACGTTCGGCACCGGCTTCCTGACCGCGTTCCTGTCGTCGGTAATGAATAACATGCCGACGGTGCTGATTGGTGCGCTGTCGATTGACGGAAGTACGGCGACAGGCGTCGTCAAAGAGGCAATGATTTATGCCAACGTGATTGGCTGCGATTTAGGCCCGAAAATCACTCCGATTGGCAGTCTGGCAACCCTGCTGTGGCTACATGTGCTCGCACAGAAAAACATGACCATCACCTGGGGATATTACTTCCGCACCGGCATAATCATGACCCTGCCCGTGCTTTTCGTCACTCTGGCTGTGCTGGCGTGGCGGCTCTCTGTCACCTTGTAGCGAGATATTAATATGAGCAATATTACCATCTATCACAACCCGGCCTGTGGCACCTCACGTAACACGCTGGAGATGATCCGCAACAGCGGCAACGAACCGACAATAATTTATTATCTCGATACTCCCCCGACCCGTGATGAGCTTATTAAACTTATTTCAGATATGGGGATTACAGTGCGCGCCTTGCTGCGTAAAAACGCTGAACCTTATGAACGCCTGGGTCTTGATGAAGAGAAATTTAGTGATGAGCAGTTGATTGATTTCATGCTTCAAGATCCAATCCTGATTAATCGGCCGGTAGTCGTTACGCCGCTCGGTACTCGTCTTTGCCGCTCTTCGGAAATAGTGCTGGATATTCTTCCGGAAGGTCAGAAAGGAGCGTTTACCAAAGAGGATGGCGAGAAGGTCATTGACGAAACGGGAAAGCGGGTTAGGTAATCTGTCCACTTCAAGATATCGGACGCCTGTTTAATCTACGAGGGCGTCCGCTTGCCGTTCACTAAAGACCTCCAGCCTACTAACCCCGTCCGCATTATGCTATGAGAGGAAAAACTGTGGTGTTGGCTGCATTACAACTGCGTAATGTCACCATTAATACCTTCTTTACCCAGTTTATAGCGCAACATAATCTCTTCATGAAACACCTTGTTGAAGCCGGTTACGAACCAGATGCTTCTCGACGATCCTCTAAGGATGGTTGTGGGCTATCCGTAAAAAGAGCCGGGTATGCCCGGCTCTTTTTTAGCTGATTTCGAAATCTTTTAATTCTCCACCTTCAGCAATCAGATTTGAGATCCGCTTCGGCATTCGCCCCTGACCTGACCATGTTTTTGACTCTCCAGTTTCGTCAGTATATCGATACTTCGCGGGGCGGGGGGAGCGCGTCCTTTTAGCCTTACCCGGAGAGCCAATAGCAGCTAAAAGTTCGGAGGGGTCGATACCCTCATCAAGCATCATCTGACGAAGTGTTTCCAGTTTATCGCGGCGCTGACTTTCATTTGCAAGACGTAATGTCTCTTCTTCTCGTCGTTCTATAAGAATAATTTTAAACTTTTCCAGAACATCTTCCAGTACATCTAATGACATTTCACGAGTCTGAGAACGTAAGGTACGGATATTGTTTAACTGTGTAAGAGCATCTGACATAAAGAGACCTTTTAAAGTTTTTTCGTTGTTCAGCAAATACCAATGTCGACGGTTGCTCATCAACCCGATTTTTCTTACTGAGCATTTTAATCCGATTGGTACATATTGTTATTAACGAGGTTTAGACTACTTATATAAATCTCTTATCGCAAGACAAAATTAAGAAGAATGTGCAAGAACTAAATTACAACTCCTACGAAATGTCCATGCATTTTTGAAGGTACTTAAAACTATGATGCCAGGAGTCATCCGGAGAGCCTTTTTATACCTCATAACTTATTGCTTCAGTCACACCTGATGAGATTTAAAATGAGGAGAGACAGCGCCGCCACTTAGCAAGGTTTTCACAAATGGCAAGATGGCACGCAGGGGGGAGACACCTGCATTTTGTCAGAGGGTAGCGAATTACTCTCTCTTTATAGAGACGTTTCTAAAAAAGTGTAATGTAAAAAAAAGCCTGCTGTTAGCAGGCCATAAATGCTTTTAACTCATTTTTTGTTCGATTCTGATAAATAGGGTAAGCATGCAATTAAACGTGGAGCAGAGAGCATGACAAAAATTCTATAAATATTTCCTGGCCGCATCAAGTATCTCCTGTGACGTTAACTCCCTGTCAGTAGCCACGTAAACAATACCATGATCGCCAGTTAAGGAAGGAAAACCTGCAGACATAATCCGAAGATGTGTTTCTTCACCGTTTGGATATTCCTGCCTGATAGAGGATATACCTTCCAGAACGGTCATGACTTTACAGGATTCAGCATTAAAGAAAACAAGGACTTTAATCATATTCTATTACCCTGTTCTCTCGTGGATATTAACTGGCAGATGCCATTAAGGTCAAAGCCATTACGCACTTCTTATTTAACATGTGGTTAGCTTGTGCTTTTAGACTTTTTATGCAGTAGTATTGCACTTCATCACATCGCTTAGCATACTCATAATTTTGAAAAATATGCTGATCAGATATTAAGAATAAACGACTTTCATCTGATTTAAGTTATGGATCTGTCTACTCAGGAATAATCCTTCATCGTTATCGCAGACCCACAATGATTTATTTATCGCAAAGTGTTACATTTGCAGCAACAGGACCCTTGTCTCCGCGGTGAATGGCGAATTCAACTTTCTGACCTTCAAATAAAGTTTTAAAGTTGTCGCCATTAAGTGCAGACAAATGGACAAAGATATCTTTGCTGCCATCAAGAGGAGAGATGAAGCCAAAACCTTTGTCTTCGTTAAACCATTTAACCAAGCCCATAATTCTCGAGGTCATACTGACTCCGTTATACATGATTGTATTGATAGTAAACGTATAAGATTAAACGTATGGACTCAAAAGAGGGGATATCAACGATAGCGCCTGGTAATGAGAACTGCCCGGAAAATTTCTAACTTTCATTAGTACATCGAACTGATGGGATTCATTAAGACACAGGGAATCGATATAAGCAAATTATCTTTTAGCCGTCCAGAGGTCCTGTAGGGAAAATAAAAGTGGCTGAATGCCATTTTCAATGTATAGTCTTTAAGTGTTTTCAATAAGGAATTGACTTGTCCCATAAAATGACAGGAATTGTCAAAAGCTTTGATATTCTTAGTGGTAAAGGCCTCATCATCCCATCTGATGGACGAAAAGACGTTCTGCTTCACATTTCAGCCGTTAACTCTCGCTAATCAGAATTACTCATCCCTGGAAGCCGCATAGAGTCTTGCCGGATAAACGGTCTCAGGGGGCCTGTGGCTGCGAACATTTATCTTTCCTGATTTTCAGTATGTCAAAATAGATAGATTAAAACTTAACCACATGTGGTACGGTGAAGCTCATTCATTGAAAGGTTAATGGTTATGTCTGTTATCAATTACGCAATGAAATTCTTCAGCAGTGCGTCTACTGCCACTGCTGCCTGTCCTGTTTGTGGCTTAAAATCAGTACAACCGTTGTCAAAAATCCGGCTCAACCAAACCATGCTTTGCCCCGGATGTAAGGCTCTGTTTATCTCCCGACGCTAGCTCGACCAAAATCGCAGAACAGAGCTCATGTCCTATACTTATGTTAGATTCCGGCAGCTGTTAAATCCCTGATGCCTGACGCCCATCCTGAGAGAACGTTTCTGAACTGATTTCGCAACTGCTCCTGCGCGCTAACGTCGCATCAGAGCAATGCTATGAAAATGATCCCCAGAGCGTGGTTTAACCGCTCCCGTATTCTGATGAATGCTGCCGAAAACATAACGTTTTCGGCGAACGATCCTGCCGGTGAAAGCTCGCCGCGGTCAGAACTCTTTTCGACCGTCCAGATGGAACGCTACGGCCAGAAGCTGGCGCGGACTCATAAAGTATCACCGGATAGGCATCCTTATTATCTTCTGAAACGGCTTGGCGACAATGAGGCCGTCATTACCCAAAACTGCTATGAGCTTAACGCGGGTAAAAAGACCAGTATCATGCCCGCCGGTGAATGGCTGCTGGACAATTATTATCTGATTGAGGAACAAATCCGCACTGTCCGCCAGCATCTGCCGAAAAGCTTTGGCAAAGGTCTTCCGTCGCTGGTATCGCCGTTGAATTGCCCACGAATTTATCATATTGCATCAGAGGCCATTGCTCACGGCGATGGCCGCTGGGATGCCGCCAGCCTGACCAGCTATCTCACTGCCTATCAACAGGTGACGCCGCTGACGCTGGGTGAAGTCTGGGCGTTACCGGGAATGCTGCGCCTTGCGCTGATTGAAAATCTTCGTCGTATCAGTATGGAAGTGATAAAAGCGCAGCAGGACAGAAACCTTGCTGATACGTGGATAACAAGGATTGTCGAATGTGCAGAGAGTGCGCCTGGTGATTTAATCATGGTGGTTGCCGATATGGCGCGCTTCCGACCTCCGTTAACCAGTGCGTTTGTCGCAGAGCTGGTGCGGCGCCTGCAGGGGCATGGCAACGCGCTGTCGTTACCTCTGACCTGGGTTGATCAGTGCCTTCGGGAACAGGGGATCACCACTGACGTTCTCATACATAGTTTCAATCAGCAGCTTGCCGCCAGCCAGCTGTCCGTCAGTAACAGCATCGCGGGCCTGCGTTTATTGAGTGAAACGGACTGGGCTGATTTCGCCGAAACGATAAGCGTTGTCGAACAGGCATTACGCAATGATCCTGCCGGCATCTATCCCCGGATGCATTTCAATACCCGGGATCATTACCGGCACGTAGTTGAGGTTCTGGCCAGAGACAGCGGTCTCAGCGAGCCTGAGGTTGCTGAGAAGGCGCTGGCGTTTTCAGAGGAAAAAGCGCCTGATACACCGGAACATCATGTTGGTTATTATCTTGCGGGCGAAGGTCGACAGGCGCTGGATATTCATCTCCTGGCAGACGCCTCAAGGCTCATACGCTTGCGGCACAGTTTCAACAGAATAACCCTGCTGTCATGGCTTGGAAGCCTGGCGTTGCTGACAACCGCAGCGACCGCAGCAATATTGCACGAAACCGCCATGCAGGGCGCAGACTGGCTATTGATCGCGGTGATATTACCTCTGATTATCGCATTAACTCAGTTAATGAGCGATTTGCTCAGTGATGCAACCACCCGTTTTCGCGTTCCTCGACCCTTGCCGGGGATGGATTTTTCAGCCGGTATTCCCGCTGACAGTGCCACCATGTTAGTCATTCCCTGCATGTTGACCAGCCACGAAAGTTTCAGCCAGCTCCTCACCAGTCTTGAAGTCTGCTGGTTGGGGAATGAAAACGAAAATCTCAGGTTCGCGCTGCTCACTGATTTTGCTGATTCTGAAAATGAACCCTCGCCGGAAAGTCACGCACTGCTCAGACAGGCTATCGCCGATACGCAGGCGCTTAATCGCCGCTACCCCTCCGGCCGACCACGTTTTTATCTGTTACATCGCCAGCCTGAATGGAACCCCTCGGAAGGCGCGTGGATGGGCTATGAACGCAAGCGGGGAAAACTGGCGTTACTGAACAGCTGGTTGCGCCATCCCGGAACGCAATTCGTCAGCGTTGCAGAGATGCCTGCCCACCTTTTACCGGGTCACATAAAATACGTCATTACCCTGGACAGCGATACGGTGCTCCCGCGCGATACGGCACACAAACTCGTCGCGACGATGGCGCATCCGCTGAATACGCCTGAGTATGATCCGGTACGCCAGAGGGTTGTCAAAGGATTCGGTATTTTACAGCCCGGTCTTGCGGAGGAGATACCACGCAACGGTCAGGGGCGTTACGCAGCCCTGCGCAGCAGCGTACCGGGCAATAACCCTTATTCGATGATGTCTTCGGATATTTATCAGGATCTCTTTGGGGAAGGCTCGTTTGTGGGCAAAGGGATTTACGATGTTGATATTTTTATGCAGGCCACTACGAACATCTGCCCGGAAAATCTGGTACTCAGCCACGATCTGCTTGAAGGATGCTATGCACGTTCGGGTCTGCTGAGCGAGGTGTTACTGTACGAACAGTACCCTAATAATTATCTGTCGGATGTTGCACGACGTTCACGCTGGATCCGGGGTGACTGGCAACTGCTTAACTGGCTAAAACCACGCGTCAGAAAAGCCGATGGAACCCGGGTCAGGAATCCGCTGACCGCGCTTTCTTACTGGAAATTACTCGATAATCTACGTCGCAGTCTGGTCGCCCCCTCCTTACTGATATTGCTGTTCTTCACTCTGCTTTGGGTACCCAATCCGGTTTACTGGCTGGGCATACTGTTGCTGATATGGTTGTTGCCAGCCATCCTCTGCATTAGCCACGACCTTCTGCATAAACCTCTGCGTCGCCGCGTGAAGTCGCATCTGTTACTGGTGGGGGCGGGCGCGCTAAAGCGTCTGTCAGGTATCAGCCTTAATTTTGCGATACTGCCGCACGAAGCCGGATATTCGCTGAAAGCGATCGCCGTGACGCTATGGCGACTGGGGATAAGCAGGCGTCACCTCAGCCAGTGGGTCAGCCACAGCCAGGACAGCAGTCAGGCCAGACCCACTGTTGCACGTTTTTATCAGGCGATGTGGCTGAACGCTGCCGGTGGCGTGGCGCTGACAATACTGACCGGACAATTTGCCCCACAGCTGCTGGGGATTGCGTTACCGATCGGTTTGGTATGGTGTGTGGCACCGCTGCTGATGAGCTGGCTGAGTCGCCAGCCCGTGCGAAAGGTTTTTTCGCCTAATCAGGAACAAAAACAGCTGTTACGCCAGACAAGCCGTGAAATCTGGGCTTTTTTTGAAACATTTGCCACAGCAAAAGAGAACTGGCTTCCGCCTGATAATTATCAGGAAATACCACAACCGACGGTGGCACACCGAACTTCTCCTACCAATATTGGTCTTTCACTTATGGCTAACCTGACGGCATGGGACTTTGGCTACCTGCCTGGCGGAGAGGTGCTCCGGCGCGTGTCGCTCACGCTCGACACGATGGATAAAATGGAGCACTACCGGGGCCATCTCTACAACTGGTATGACACCCGTACGCTGGTCCCCCTCAGTCCACGCTATATCTCCAGCGTCGACAGCGGCAATATGGCCGGGCATTTATTGACCCTGCGTGCAGGCCTGTCCGCCATGCGTCATCAGCCTGTTTTAAGCAACCAACAGATACTGGCAGGACTGAACGATACGCTGGATATTCTGGAAAAACAGTGGGGTAAGAACCCACCTGACAGCCTGAGACTGCTGCGCAAGCATTGCCTGAACGCGGTGTCGCTCTCTCCGCAGGCGCTTTTCAGCGAACTGAAAAGCATGCGCACCCAGTGCAACCATCTGACCAGCGCATGTCATCAGGGATCTCCTCTTCAGATGCGCTGGGCTGGACATCTGGAGCATCAACTGGTTCAGCTTTGCCATGAGTGGTCTCTGTTGCTTGGCTGGTTGCCTGCATCCTGGAATGAACAGACGCTGCCGACGCTGAGCGAGCTTGCCCGTCCGACATTAACCGGTACAGGAACGCCTCCGGCGTCAGTGGCGGAGCAGGCCCGAATGCGACTCAATATTATCACCGAGCTGGAACAGCGGCTGGATGAGCATGCCCGGATGGATTTCGCCTTTCTGTACAGTGAAGCAACCAGTCTGCTCAGCGTCGGTTATAACTGTGACACCAATATGCCTGACAAGAGCCACTACGATCTCCTGCCGTCTGAAATCCGCCTGACCAGTTTTCTTGCCATTGCGACTAATCAGCTGCCTCTTAAAAGCTGGTACGCGCTGGGTCGATTGTTTACCACGATTGATAATGAAACTGCCCTGATGTCATGGAGCGGATCCATGTTTGAATATCTGATGCCGAATCTGGTGATGCCCACCTGGCCCGGCAGCCTGCTCGATGAAATGAGTCAGTCGGCGGTTATGCGCCAGATTCACTGGGGGAAAGAACGCGGGGTACCATGGGGTGTTTCAGAGTCTGGCTATCATGCTTTTGATGTTCAGCATAATTATCAGTATCAGGCATTTGGCGTACCGGGGCTCGGTCTACGCAGGGGACTTGCCGATGACATGGTTGTCGCTCCTTACGCCACGCTGCTGGCGCTGATGGTTTCCCCGCAGAAAGCTTGTGAGAACCTGTTCAGGCTGCAAAAAAATGGTGCATGCGGAGAATACGGTTTTTATGAAGCGCTGGACTATACCCCCTCACGTCTTGCAACCGGTCAGCTCTATGCGGTGGTACAGTCCTGGATGGCGCATCACCAGGGTATGGCATTTCAGGCGCTGGCTCATGTGCTGCTTGATGCCCCCATGACTGAACGCTTTATGTCCAGTACGGTATTCCGGTCAGCGAGTCTGCTGTTACAGGAGCGCGTGCCGGATGCGGTCGATCTGTACAGTCCGCGCCGTCATTTTGAATCTCATGAGGGCATGGTCAAACCCGTTCGCTATGAACCCCGTATTTTCTATAGCGTGGATACCCCCGCCCCGGATATTCAACTCCTGTCCAACGGCCATTATCATCTGATGTTGACCGCGGGCGGCGGCGGTTACAGTCGCTGGAATGATATTGCACTAACGCGCTGGCGCAGTGATACCACCCGTGATAACTGGGGAGCATTCTGCTACATCCGCGATACCCAGACGGGAGATGTGTGGAGCAATACCTGGCAACCAACAGGCTACACCAGCGGACAAGACGAGGAAGTGTTGTTCACCGATGCGGGGGCAGAATTCAGACGCAGCTTAGGGGGACTCAGCGTCAAAACTCAGGTGGTGATCTCTCCGGAGGATGATGTTGAATTGCGACGGCTCACACTGATTCATCGTGGTCGCAAGCCTCGCTCTCTGGAGCTGACAACCTATGCTGAAGTGGTACTGGCACCTGATGCCAGCGATCTGGCACACCCGGCATTCAGCAATTTGTTTATTCAGACTGAGCTGGCTCCTGAGCGTGACGCTATTCTTTGCCACCGGCGCCCGCGCTCACCGGATGAACCGGGCCCTTGCCTGTTTCACATGATGGTGGTGCACGGCGATAACCGACATAACGTGTCGTTTGAAACGGACAGGGCAAGGTTTATTGGACGTGGCAGAAACCCTGCGAATGCACAGGCAATAGAGACGGGAGGGATGCTAGGCAACACGTCGGGCTCGGTGCTGGATCCGATACTGGCAATTCGCAACGCCATTATTCTGCAGCCGGGGCAGCCGGTTACGATTGATATCATTTATGGCATCAGCGAGACCCGTCAGCAGAGCCTGGCGTTGCTGGAGAAATATCGCGATTACCCTATCGCCGATCGCGTCTTTGAACTGGCCTGGTCTCACAGTCTGGTGGTATTGCGCCAGATGAACGCCAGTGAAGATGATGCCACGTTGTTCAATAGTCTCGCCAGCGCTGTGCTTTACCCTGTCCAGGAGCTGCGCGCCGAAGGCCAGGCGATCGGCCGCAACCGGCGTGGCCAGTCCGGACTGTGGGGCTGGGCAATTTCAGGGGATCTGCCGATAGTGCTGCTGAGTATAACCAGCGAGGAAAGTATCACCTCAGTGACCACACTGATTCAGGCACACCGTTACTGGAGACAGAAAGGGCTGGATGTTGATTTAGTTATCCTGAATAACAGCCCCGGCGGCTACCAGCAGGGATTACAAAATCAGATTATGGAGTTAATTTATGCCGGGTCTGAAGCCAGTCTGCTGGATAAAAAGGGCGGGCTTTTTGTCCGCAACGGTGAGCATCTCTCCGCTGAGGATAAGTTGCTTTTGATGAGCGTGGCCTGTCTTTATCTTGATGACCGCGCAGGGGGGATTAATGAGCAGCTTAACCAGCGTATTCATACCCTGAAATCGCCGGCAAGGGCATTCATTCCGCGTGCTGTGCGCGAGCGTAATCAACATACGGACTGGAGCCCTGATACCAGTCAGTTATGCCATTTCAATGGGTACGGTGGATTTTCTCAGGATGGGCGGGAGTATCAGATCGTCCTTCGGGAAAATGCGCTTACACCGGCTCCCTGGTCGAACATACTGGCAAATTCTCGTTTTGGCAGTGTGATCTCAGAGGCAGGGCAGGCCTATACCTGGTATGAGAATGCCCATGAATACCGGTTGACGCCGTGGGAGAACGATCCGGTGAGCGATCGCAGCGGCGAGGCATTTTACCTGCGCGATGAAGAGAGCGGGGAGTGCTGGTCGCCGACGGCTTTACCTGTTCGCGGACACGGTGATTACCTGACCCGCCATGGTTTTGGCTACAGCGTTTTTGCCCATCGTGAGAGTGGTATAGACAGCGAGTTGACGGTCCTGGTTGCTGAAGAAGATCCGGTTAAACTGGTGCTCCTGACGCTCAGTAACTCTTCGGGACGGACACGTCAACTTTCCGTCACAGGCTATGTAGAGTGGACGCTCGGAGAAACACGAACGCGCTCAGCCCCTCACATTGTGACACATGTGGCCAGAACGCCCGGCGGCTGCGGGATACTTGCGAATAACTTTTATGGTGATAATGGTGGCGGCCGAACTACATTTTTTGCCGTCAGCGGTAATGACTGTTCTCTGACAGGGGACCGCCGGGAGTTTATTGGCCGTAATGGTTCCCTTCACGCCCCTTCGGCTATGAAACTGCAAAAGCTTTCTGGTAAGACGGGGGCCGGTCTGGATCCCTGCGGAGCGGTGCAATCGGCGGTTACATTAATTGACGGGGACCAGAGGACGTTTATTTTTATCCTCGGCGCAGAGGAGAATGATGTTTGTGCTCAGGAGACGCTGGCCCGCTACATGAACGAGGATACGGTCCGCCAGGAGCTGAACCGGATTCATAATCACTGGCACAATGTTCTCGATAAAATCGTAGTTAACACCCCCGACACGTCCGTAAATTTACTGGTTAATGGCTGGCTGTTGTATCAGACGGTCGCCTGCCGTCTTATGGCCCGGAGTGGCTACTATCAGTCTGGCGGTGCATTTGGTTTTCGCGATCAGCTGCAGGATACGCTGGCTCTGAGCCACGCTGCTCCGGACCGGATGCGTGAACAGATAATACTCTGTGCATCACGGCAGTTTATCGAGGGGGATGTGCAGCACTGGTGGCACCCGCCACACGGCAACGGTGTGCGTACCCGCTGTTCCGATGACTATCTTTGGCTGCCGCTTGCTGTTTGCCACTATGTTGAAACGACGGGGGATATGGATGCACTGGAAATACGCATTCCTTATCTGGAGGGACGCTCGCTTCAGCCTGGTGAAGAGTCTGTCTATGACACGCCGGTCATCAGCGGCACCGAAGAGACACTCTGGTTACACTGCGTCAAAGCTATTCACTATGGACTTCGCTTCGGGGAGCATGGCCTGCCGCTGATGGGGGCTGGTGACTGGAATGACGGGATGAACCGGGTGGGTATCGAAGGCAAAGGTGAAAGCGTCTGGCTGGGCTTCTTCCTGTACGACATTTTGCAGCGGTTTGCAGCGCTGGCGGAGCGCAGGCTGGATGAAAGCGTCGCCGCGATGTGCCGTTCACAGGCTCTGCGCCTGCAAAGTAATCTCGAAGCCCACGCCTGGGATGGGGAATGGTACCGGCGCGGGTATTTTGACGATGGTACTCCCCTGGGATCGAAAACCTCACAGGACTGCCGGATTGATGCGATTGCGCAGAGCTGGTCTGTATTGTCCGGCGCCGCGAGCCCGGGACGGTGCGCAAAGGCCATGCAGGCGCTGGATAAGCACCTTGTGGATAACGAAGGAGGGCTGATCAAACTGTTAACGCCTCCTTTCGACGGACACGGTCCAAATCCGGGCTACATACAGGGGTACCTGCCCGGCGTGCGGGAAAACGGAGGGCAGTATACGCATGGCGCCATCTGGGCAGTGATGGCCTTTGCCCGAATGGGGAATGCCGGACGAGCCTGGCAACTCTGGTCAATGCTCAACCCTATAAATCATACCCTGAATGCGGACTCTGTCGGGATTTATAAAGCTGAGCCTTATGTCATGAGTGCTGATGTCTACAGCGTCGCTCCCCATACCGGACGTGCAGGGTGGAGCTGGTATACCGGTTCCGCAGGCTGGGCCTGGCGTTTACTTACCGAGGAATTACTGGGGATAAAACGTTCCGGCACTGACTTTAGTGTTCATGCCAGGTTACCGGATGAGTGGTCGTCTTTTTCTATGGCATATCAATATGGTGAAAGCCATTATCAGATTAGTGTTTCACGCGGCGATGCAGAATATTGCGTGACGCTGGATGGTGTTCTCCTCCCTGATGACAGAATACCGCTGAAGGATGATGGACAAAACCATAAGGTTGAGATCATTCAGAACTGACACTGATCCCGGAGGTGCATTAACGTCTGCCGTTAATGCGCTGATTATCCCTGAGAACATCAATCGCAGTCTGCATGGCGATTTTGTCATCCCGCCTTTTTTGTTTGTCCTGCATGACCTGAAGGTATTCCAGCAAGGTGCGGGTATTAATCGGTCGGCCCTGTTTACCCACAGCCAGCACGGCTTCGCCAAGAATAATTTTCACAGGCGGTAGTTGTGCCGGATACCAGTCAAGGGTGTCTTCTGATTTCATCTTAAATTTCTCACGGAAGGGTAGTGTATCATAAATAAGACGTTCAATTTTCAATATCTGATATCCTGATTCAGACACAACTTAACATAACTTATGCCAGTTATTTTTATATTAAAGCGTATAATAATTACTGTATTCCTCAGAGAATTATTTATGTCTTATACAAATGGGCTCAGGTATTTTAAAGAAAGACCGGTTCATGTTGCCTGCCCGGTATGTGCACACAGAGCCGATCAGAAAGCAGGTAAACTAAGAAAAGATGCGGTTCTTGAGTGCCCTGCCTGCGGACTGTTGTTCAGACCTTCAGAATGCTGGTGTATCGGCGGCTGATCACTTAACGTCAGTGATGTCGGAAAATGACAACATTCCTCCTGTACTGCTGTTGTCGAGGGTATGATAATGAAATCTAAAAAATCTGTTTTTATTGAAGGGCATATCATGTCGAACAGCTGTCACGGACAGCCTGGCCAACCTTTCTGTATTCACCGGGTCAGGTTTAGTAATGGTAAATATGCGATTATTCGGGTGGCATCCGGGATATGTTTCAAACCAGGCGAAATTATTCAACGAAACGATTGTGAGTGGTTTTATAAACTTACCAAAATTCGGCTTCTTTCTTTTGAGTACCTTGATGATGATGAATCAAGAAGACAATTCCTTGAGTATCAATGATAAAACCATGGATTTATAACAGAATAAATTTGCTGGCTTACAATTCACCCTTGGCTCTTTAAATTATTCACCAGTCATTGAAAAATATTTTTTCCTGAATTTAGATGAATTTAAATTATCTAAAACAAAATGTATCGCTAAAGACGAATTGCCTCATTGTTTTCCTTTTGCGTTATAACCTTCATTAGCATTAAGGAAATTTATGGCACAGACTTTTACTCATAATTTACTTCATCCTCGCCACTGGCTTACCTGGTCTGGTTTGGGTCTGCTGTGGCTTCTCGTTCAACTTCCTTACCCGGTTTTACATATTCTGGGCTCTGGCCTTGGAAAAATATCCAGACCCTTTCTGAAACGCCGGGAACGGATTGCGATTAGAAATATCGAACTGTGCTTTCCCGAGATGACACCGTTTGCCCGGAGCCAGATGGTCAATAAAAACTTTGTTTCTCTCGGGCTGGGACTGATGGAAACAGGAATGGCCTGGTTCTGGAGCGATGCGAGAGTCAAAAAATGGTTTGATGTCGAAGGGCTTGAAAACCTGACCGGTGCGACAAGAGGAGTAATGGTTGTCGGGATTCATTTTATGTCCCTTGAGTTGTGTGGAAGAGTAATGGGGTTATGCCATCCTATGATGGCAACGTATCGCCCACACAATGATCCATTAATGGAATGGGTACAGACAAAAGGGCGTATGCGTTCAAATAAAGCTATGATTAATCGACGTAATTTATCTGGTTTTGTTCATGCGCTAAAAGCTGGTGAAGCCGTTTGGTTTGCACCAGACCAGGATTATGGGTCTAAAGGAAGCGTTTTTGCACCTTTTTTCTCGGTAAAAAAAGCAGCAACGACGAACGGAACGTATGCCCTTTCAAAACTCGCTGGTGCACCCTTGATCACACTTAGCATGATTCGACGTAGCGATAAAAAAGGTTATCACATGTATATCAGCAATCCGTTATCAGGCTATCCAGGGGAAGACAAGGTCGCCGCAGCGGCTTATATGAACAAGATCATCGAGCGTGAAATTCTCCGTGCCCCTGAGCAATACCTGTGGATGCATCGCAGGTTCAAAACGCGTCCTGAAGGCGAAGTCTCTTTATACAAATGAACAACTCTACTTGTCACGAGCCAGAATCCATCTTTCTTGCCACTGCGTATTTGTAAAAAATGGGACAGGGGATTATTCGATCGGCTTCATGTTAACGATGGCGTAACTGACAACCAAGGTTAATCAATTGAACCTGTTCGGATTTGAAGGTCCGCTTCTCGCTTATAGCTGCCATTCAAAGCGATAATAATTTTTGTATATTTTCTCTTCCACATGATGTCAGTTATCGGGAATGGTTTGACTATCCAGCAGGCATAGCATCCTTTACAGCTCGACAAACCGAACGCTCCGATAGGGTATGCAGGCACACGGATGGCGTGTAAAGCAGAGTGAAAAAGATGATCGATTAAACCGATCGATTTTATAAAATTGATCTGCAAAATGAATTATCCGGCACGCTAGTGCCTGTGCTAAATTCCCAGCAATTCATTTAACGTATTGTTTATTAGTTTATTTCCTGTCTTCTGGTGGGCGCCCTTCTTTTGTCCTGCGGGCACGGCATGGGAATGCGACAGCAGGTGATGGAATGAAAAGATGTGCCCGATGTAACAAGAAAAGAAGCATTCTGGACCGGATTTTCGGGCTGGATAAAGAATTTTGCGATGGCTGTCTGATGGTGGTTAACCTGGAAATCAGAGAAAAACGAGTGGTGTCCACACCAGCACGAAAATCACCGGGACGCTCTTCCTGACAATGTTTCGTACCCCGCAGGTTATTGCCTCTGATGGGGTAACAACTCTGAAGCTTCCCTCTGTTTACATTCCCTTTGATCAATGAAAATCAACATCGATATCAGCGTCATCATTCCTGCCTTCAATGCAGTTGACAGCATCGGGGCTCTGGTCCATACACTGCTTGGCGAAACAACGCTCAGTACTGAAATCATTGTTGTGGATGACGGTTCAACCGACGAAACATGGACGCTACTCAGCGCCATTACAGATGAACGGCTTATTCTCATTCGTCAGGAAAATCAGGGCGTGTATGCTGCCCGTAATGCTGCACTGGCGATTCACCGTGGTGAATGGGTGGTGTTCCTGGATGCGGATGACCGGGTTGCGGCAGATTTTCTGCAGGAGCGGCTGCGCACAGCCCGCGAAGCACAGGCCGATGTCGTCCTTTTCAATGCCCGGCATACAGACAGCGCCGGACATCTGCGGCATACCGTTCACCGCAGACAGCCTTACGGTCAGACGCTGACGGGTCAGCAGTGGATACGCCATTGCGTCAGTCAGAGGGAATGGCCGCATTATCTGTGGCTGCAGATAATCCGTTCAGCGTATATTCGCGAGCATGACCTGCGATTCCAGGAAGGGAAAAGCCACAAGGACATTCTCTGGACGATACAGCTTGCCGCCGCAGATGGCCGATTTTATTTCTCTGACAGACAGGATTACCTGTGGGTGAATAACCCGGCGTCAATTACCCACCGCCCGGATTATTACGATATCCGCGCGTTCAGCTATTGCGACGTGATTGCAGATATTCTGGCACTCAGTACACAGACGCAGTACCGATCTGTCAGACGAGCGCTGGTCAGGCATGCGCTGGTGGAAAGCCGCCATTTTCTGGGCCTGTACCGGCGCAGGGTGAATGACCGGCTGGCGGTCCGGGCGCGTTTTCGTGCGCGGATAGCCTTTCGCCATCTGGTATCCGGCGTGAGCAACCTGAGCGATGTCTTTTTCCTCCTGAAGCTGGTCCGCAATATTTATCTGCCTGGTGTCCGCAATACTCCCGCAGCCGTTTCGCAGGTGCGGCGTTAATCCATGGATATCGCAACGCTTCTGGCGCGGTCGTGGCAAACTGCGACAACGGGTGATGACTCCATTCGCTCCGCCAGGGATATCGTCGAACACTGGTATGATAAAGGCGGTGACCTCACCCGACGGACCCGACGGTTTATGCTGCGGGAATGCCTGTGGATAGCCGCACATTACCGGGACACTGAAACGGTACTCACCCGACAGTTTCGCCTGCTGGCCGTGTTACTGTATCTGGGCGGTTATTTTCCGAAAGGAAATGTCGACGGTATGCTCCCGGAGAAATGTTTCATTTTACTGAACGCCCCGGAATTAAGCCCCATCCTGACAGACGATACGGCCCCTGATGTTCTGGCGGCGTCCTGCCACACCCTCTTCTACCTCAGACGGATATCTCCGTTAAGGTGTTACCACCATACGCGCTGTCTGAGCGAACATCTTTTTCAACTAATGGAGATCTGATAAAAGCGCCAGTCTTTGTACTGGTACCTGAGGGGCTGATCGCTGACGGTGTTGGCGTCAACGATCAGGGCTAACGTCATTATTTCCCTCCGCTGAATCTGCCACCTGTGATGTCAGTAACGGTTTTATATCCCTTGCGGGTCATCAGCCCGGTAGCCTTCCGGTCTCGGAGCATATCAAGGCTGCCGATAAACGGAGACTGCTCTTTCACGCTGAAGCCGTGACGGTCAGTACGCACCAGGTCGTACTTTTCCACGATAAAATTCACAGCGTCACACAGTGAGATTCCCGCATCAATGTGTTTCTGGATCACACTGTCGTTGCCAAACGGTGTGTCGTTGAGGGTAAGGCCGTAGTGTTGCTCCAGCAGATACTCCAGTAATTTTTGCCAGATTTTGACTGATGACAGACGTGACGATGCCGCCCTTTGAGGGGGCAGGGATTGTATTTGCATGGTTTGCACTCTTTTGACGAAGGAAAAGCGTCCGGGGTTTATGCGGTTGTTGCAGACGCCGGATAAATTACGATATACAAATAGCCACAGGAACCGAGCGTATCGGCCTTACATATCAGCCCTTTTGCATGGAGCGTGATGCAGCGCTGAATGCGGGGCATGAGTTCGCTGCTGGTCAGCATGAGCTCCATCTGCTTCATCAGTAACGGAAATGCCTGGTCCAGATGGCGTAAATCTGCGTCATTAAATGTCCCGGTGGTGCTGGCGCGGTCAGCAAGGTAATGCAGGCGGTTACCCTCCTGTACCAGCCGGGCACCAAAACATGGCGTGACGTTGCGTCTGAGGCCCCACCAGGGTTCCGCGATGTTATGGTTGATTACACGGGTTGCTTTCTGCATGTAAGTACTCCTTAACGGTGAGTTAATTCAGGGTGACGCTGCGCAGGATCACATACGGACCGTTGCGGTCCTGTCGACGTTCAGCAAACACGGCCAGTACACCCCGGATATCCTGCACTTCCCTGCCGTAGTAATGGCAGATACTGCCGGACCACTTATATTTCCCGGTACAGAAGCGAAACAGCCGGGACTCAGAATGCTGGCGGTATATCGCCATTGCCTGACGTTTGCTGATGATTTTCATCGTTATTCTCTCCCTAAAGCCAGCCACGCTCGGCAAACGAGACGATGTCCATGCCTCCCACTACCAGGTGGTCCAGCAGACAGATATCCACGAGTTTAAGTGCCTGCTTCAGATGGTCAGTAAGCAATCTGTCGGCATGGCTGGGTTCGGCATAACCTGACGGATGATTGTGTGAAAGCACGATGGCAGCCGCGTTGTATTTCAGTGCTGCCTTTATCACTTCACGGGGATGTACCTGCGTATGGTTGATGGTGCCGGTGAAGAGCGTTTCATGGGCAATAAGACGATGCTGGTTATCGAGGAAGAGCACCATGATTACTTCACGCTCCAGTGTGGCGAGCTGCAGGCGAAGCCAGTCGCGAACTGCATGGCTGGAGGTAAATGCCTCGCCGGGCTCGCGTAACTGGCGTTCCAGCAGGGTCAGAGCGCGTCTGATGGTGCGCTGCGCGGTGGGAGATATTCCCCCGCTGTCAGGGGGACACGTGGTGATATTCATTTGCTTTTCCTGTCTGTTGACGCGTTGGGAGGAGATGTGTTGTACAGTTTTTCGGCAACGACGAACTCGTCGTGCAGGGATTCAAACCATCACCAGATATGGAAGAGAGGGGTACCCGTCAGGAAATGCAGGAAGGGTTCGTCGGTCACAAGGTCACCGTCCTCATCCCTGACCGTTGTATTCCTCAGCGTATCCCACAGGGCATTAAGGTGAGACAGTTCATACGGCATGGCGGGATGCTCAGTCGATAATGCGCATGATGGCGCTGCATTCTGCGTGGTTCAGCGCATAGTCACGCAGACGCCAGTAATGTTCCGTCATGGAGTCGCATTCCGTGCGGCAAGCGTGATGACTGTAAGCGATAAGACAGACTGCAATCCCTGCAGCTTCGGCGCTCATGTCTGAGGCGTTGCCGTTCATGGCGTTGAACAGCGACCAGAAGACATCGTTGTCCGTTTCCGGAACCATGAAGGCCCCGCCGTTGCTGAGAGTATAAAAATTCCAGACACCGCCGCTGTAGTCAGCGCAGAACCGATCCATCCAAGCAAAGACCTGCGGTTCAAGGGTTATCCACTGCGGGATGTTGCCAAAGTGCTGCGGCCAGAACTCCACACGCTGTTCGTCAGGTACGGGCGCGGCTGTCAGAGCATGTGCAGAACCGTTATCGTCAGCCTGCAGAGGTAGCTGATTTTTATCGTTAATATTAATCATGTCGGTCATGTTAATTTTTCCTTATGCATGGAGATGTTGAATGGAAGACTCGGGCCGGGGATTGATTTCGGTGGCGGGGCGCGGGTTATTACCCGCCCAACAGGCCCATCATGTTTTCGGCCATCACCCAGAGCGCACGGTTTAACTTAACGTCGCCATCAATCCCGTTTACTGCGCGGGTATGAGTACGTTTACCCTGCGCGGTACGGCCACTTAGCCCGCCTTTCAGCAGGTTTTCCTGAATGCGCTGGTAGGTAGTCCACAGGTCATCGCTCTCGTCCTGCCAGCGGCGAGGTGCAAGGATTTGCGATTCAGTCACTGGCTGGTACTCTTCCCCAAAACGGTAGGCCAGCGCCGCTTTAGCAAGTGCATGCTGTGCTGGTGACGGGAGTTGCAGGGACTGCATAGCGTCACGTTTCTCTTCCACCCGGTCAAAGACGCTGAGCACCTCATAGGCACCCTCAATCACCTTCCCGACGACATCCCCCCTGTGTGGCACGCGGATCTCGCCAAACGACTGTCCGCAGACGAGCGAATTAGTGCAGACACTTCGGAATATCCCCGGCAGTAACTGAAAACTCGACGCGCCATCGTGCGAATTCAGAATGATGATTTCCGGCACCTGCTGACCGTTTATCTGACCGGCACGACGCAGGCGCAGCATATGCTTTGTATGTTCCCGTCGGCTCTGGTCGCGCACTCGTGACTGACAGGCAAAGAATGGCCGGAACCCTTCGCGTTTAAGGTTCTCCAGCAGGGTGATCGTGGGTATGTAGGTGTACTTTTCGCTTCTGGAGTCGTGCTTGTCTTCCCCGAAGACGCTGGGGACATGCTGCATCAGTTCTTCGTGGGTTAAGGGACGGTCACGGCGAATCTGGTTCACCCGACCAAAACGGCTGGCTAATCGCATAGTTGATTCCTCATCTGATTAATCTGAAGGCATAAAAGCAAAAGCCCCTGCTCCGTGAGGAGGCAGGGGCTGGATGTGTTGTTCTCAATGAACGGATAGGGCGGGCGGGACTACAGCGTATCCAGAATCTTAAGTATCTGCGCCATCAGGGCGGTGATAAGTGCAGTAACCAGCAACGTGACAGCTTCTCTGGCCGTATCAATGCTGCTGTCATCGTAGCCAGCCTGACGGAAGCGGATTTCAATATACTGCCGGGCCTGATGCCCGCCGCACCAGGTCAGCACCTGACCTAAGGCAGTGATTAGAATTTTTAAAAAGGGCATAGGAAAGCCTCAACGCCACCGTAAGGTGGCATGCAAAACGAAATCCATGGGAATGTGAGAGCACCCGTTTCAGACGAAACGGGTGCTGGGACGGTGTATGGAGTTGATGCTAATCCGCCGTGAGGGAGGTACAAGCTGACATATCAGCAAGCACCTTATGAACATTACTGGCTGAGGGTGTGAAACTGGCTACTTTTTTGTCGTTAACCCAGACTTCAAATGATGTTGCTTTTTTGACAGCATCAATGAATGATACCCAGGCATTATCCCCATTACGCCAGCCCAGGGAAGCAGGCACACCATACTGTTCGCCACCGGTGACGAGCGTAATAGCGGTACCGTCATCCTGTGAACTGAGGGTGCGTCCATCCGGCAGGGTGACCAGTACGCTGTGCTGGAGCACCTGGTTCTCATCGGGATTACTGGTACAACTGATGTTGAGTCCGGTATGCTGCGGGCTGGTGATGATGTATTCGGACACGCCCATGCCGAAGCCTGAATGCCAGATATTGGGAACGGCAAACGCTGTGGGTACAGCACTCAGTATCACAGCGGTGAGTGTAACAGCTAATAATATTTTCATGGTTTCTCCTTAATGATTACCGATGAATTAAATTCGTAATCACAGCATTTAAACCCGGTTTGTTACGCCTTTCTTATCGTGTGCGAAACATGGACATTATATCGACAGAATAAAAATCATTTAATGCCAGCTCTCCCCCCTGAGCAGCATAAACTCTTGCCACCGGGCGTAATAACTTATCGCCAATATCCTTAATTGTCTGACTGTTCTCTGGCGTATTACCGACTTCAGTGACAGGATGTCCCTTTGACTGATAGAGGTTATATTCTATTGTGCCTGTGACCTGTCTGGTTCTTGCCATATCCATTGCTGCTTTATTCACATTTGCAATAAATCCTTTATTACTCTCGTAGCCGGGCTCGCTCTCCGCCCTGTGGGTAATGTCATCAATCCTCTGTTTTAAACGGCTAGTTTCATCATCAGATAACATAGCGGTCAAGCGAACCTTACAGGTTAACGATTTAGCATTCGGATTGCTGTCAATAGTCAGGGGGGTATCCCAGTCTACCGTCACTGCCTTGCCAGTCAGGCCTGACTGACTGTATGGGCGAAATGTTCTGAAGTCGCGTTCATTTACAGCGCTACTGACTATAGCCTCATTAACTGATTTTAATACCTCCTCGTTTTCACACGAGAAATTATCCCCACACCCTGTCAGGGTGAAAACGATAATAATAAATATCGCTGATTTGTACGTTTTCATTTCAGGTTCCTTCGTATTGGTTAATAGATTTTTTAATGTGGTCGGGTGAGCAGACATTTTTCACCTTGTTTTTTAATGCAACGTCAGAGAAATAAACTTATTTATGAATAATTCCGCTGATGTAATTAAAATGAGGAAGCGCACGCATAAACCTCGGATCCTGCATGATGTGGTCGATATGTCTGTTCCGTACAAAACTGCTGACAGTCATCACCACATCGGTAATTGTTGAGAGGGTAAAAACCTGAATGCGATCCTTCGAGACAGCCACCAGATACCACTCTCCGTCGTGGCAAATGAGCCTGTAAGGTGCGACTGATGGCTGTTGGCGTTCCTGATGCAGGAAGTGGATAAGGCGATGACGGATGATGGCCTGAACGATGATCTGAAAACCGCCAAATAATGCAGGGGCCTGTTGCGGAGGATCATTCCAGATGATGCAGGGAGAGTCCTGACCACTATCAAGGAGTACTGAAAGCAGCTTAGGATCAAGAGCCGGAAAATAATGTGCAACGCTGGTTATTCGGGCAAAACGCAGAATATCATTGTTGGTGCGAAAAGGTCCTCGTGCATCACGGAGGCTGACGTTTCCGTCGATATATTCTGTGTCGATATAGCGCAGACGTTCACGCAGGTCTCGCTGTACAGTGCGTTCAGATACGCCAAATTCCTGCGCGAGTTGCCTGACACTGAGCGTTTCGCCCATAAAGAGGCGGCTGACCAGTATGGCGAGACGACTGGCTAACCGGTCATAACGGTGTTCCTGTTCAGGCATGGTAACTGCTCCCTGCAGAAAATAGCCGGACCCGCCATCGGTCGGCCAAAGTGGATTAACGGGAAATATGTTGCTGACGGAGCCAGGCCACGATCATGCATGCGGGTATGGTTACCCGGTAGGCCGGACCGGTAATGTCGGAAATCATCCATGCTGAACTGAGTGCAATGGCAACGGGACCGGCAATGACAGACAGAGCCCTTGACGCCACGACCACAGTGCCCCAGGTAGCAATGCCACCCAGTGAGGTAATGATGCCTGCAGACATCACAGTAGCAAGCTCCAGTGCCGCCAGAGAGGAAGTCCGTATCGCTGCCTGTACCGCCATGATGATGAGCTGAGGCGTCGGGTTGGTCAGGTCAAGCTGCATTGTGCGGGAAAAAGCAGACAGCTCTTCCTGCGTCATCTGAGCCAGGCTTTTCTCCAGAACCTTCATTAACAGGGCGAGCTCAATGGTTTCAGTAGCGCTTTTCGTGTTGTAGTTAACATCGAGTTTTTTGCAGACATCTTCGAGAATTTCCCGGTAAACCACGCCCTGCCCAAAACGGGCCATACTCATTAAGGTATTCGCGCCATAGCGCTGAAGCTCAGCGGCTATCAGTTGCCAGTAGCGGCGATGGTCCGGTGCCAGCAGACGGTATTCCGGAGAACTGGTCAGGCTTTCTGTCCAGCGGGTGTCGCCGTCGCGTGGGTCAGTGGTCAGGATGGAAATCAGCAATTGCAGCTCTTCATTGCTGCACTGGCCCAGCAAATGTAAATCTGCATCGTTACGGTAGACAGCCATTATCCGCCCTCAGTCAGTGTGATATGAAGTCACACTGTAAAAGGGACTGCTGCACGGATGTGTCACCGGGAATGGTTAATATATGCTCCATGCTAATGAATTCGGACAGCGTGTGTCTTGAAATATACAGTATTACCCCGACTATAATAATTTTGTTGTATCTGGGTATTGTCAGTATAATGAGGGGGACTTTTGATTTCGGTTATTTTCCTGCTTTGTACTGGTTCATGGTAATTATATATTTATAAAATCTTAATGAGTCCCCCTTGAGTTTTATTGTGTGTTTTTTGGAGAGGTCTGGTAACCCATATCCTTTAGCCTGGTCGTTAACGTAGATTTACATTTCATTGCGATAGTCTATTTGTGATTTTATAAAGGAAATATAAATGCCAGATCTTGCAAAGTAAGATACCAGGCAAGTACCCATCTGGTTTAGGTGGAAAAGCACGTGACGATGTTGCCGTCCGAATTTGTTAAATCTGACTTCTTTATGTTAACAACAGGTCGGTTTTGTCCACTATTTTGCAGAAATAAGGCCGGTCTTAGCTATCTGCATCGGGAGACCCACTCCTGATCCCCGCTTAGCGTCAGAAATGAGGAGATATAACCAAAACCCCATCTTTATCAAGTGGTGGTGCTGTGAAATATGTATTGTAAAATAAAACGCAGGCTTCCTGATTATTCAAGTCAAGACCAAAATAGCGAGCCATATAATCCTCAAGTACGTTTTGGTAATATGCATGAATCAATCTTTCTTTTCGCCTGGCTCGCTCCGTTACGTCTTCGTGCAGCCCGGAAAATATCTCAAGTAAGTTATCTTTATCCCCATTTAACATGGCATGAAAAGCTGCGACTGCAAATAACTCATTTGCAGGGCCAGCTGACAGCCAGTGACTACTTTCAATATGATTAATAGATTCCCTTAAATCCCAGAGCTCCAGGCGCGATGATTCCTCCTTTAAAAGTTTCAATAAAGGTGGATAAGCATAAATATCTGTGCCAAACAGTCTGCGTGGTATACCAGGATCAGCAAATGTCACATTCTTTACAGGAGATAATGCTTCCTGTATTTCAAATGCTCCATATTTCTCTGTGAGTGCTTTCAATAGCGTTGATTCAACAGACAGGGATAAGCCTGCCGCTTTTATGCCGCTGAATGTTCCTCTTGTGTTACAAACAGGCACTGAGTCTTTCATCATTCTGTTAATCAGTGACGGAGCGATAATAATGTTACGTGTGATATTAGCTCCTCCTTTAGAATTAGGATAAATATGGCACAGTTCTAACTCCAGCCAGGGCGTTAAGCGTTTTATTGCCAGCCCCTTTGAGTCAGTCACCCTGCGGCCATTGATCGTGTTATATGCTTTCTGGTGAGCTGCTTTACGCTCGTATAACCTGATAAGTTCAGCGATGTCATCAGGGCAGTTGATACTCCCCAGCCCGAGGGGATTATTCTTAAGCATTGATTCTACGTTAATCCAGTAAGAATGTTTTACCAGACTGACAATGGCATCGTCATCTATAAGTCTTCTGTCTTTGTTACGATGCTCAATACAACAATACCGTTGATTGCGGGTACCAGACAGACTTATACCACAGGGCGGGTACTGGCACGTCAGACCCCACCTTTGGGCTCTTTTAGCTGCATTAGATAGCTTACCCTGATAATGTTTTGGGCATAAGCGCAATTTACGCTCATCTGGTAAATCACCTATTGAGAGATTACAATTATTTCTTTTACAAATAGCCATAATAAGACTCTTATTACATTCAATATTTTTGGATGATAAATAATCAATTGCTCACTAATCATGAGCATAATTGATAGTGTTTCTTAATATATCGTTAGTAATTAAGATGTATTTGTCTCAAATGAGACTGAAATACACTAGCAATTTAATGCATTAATCTAATGCATTGTTAATGCTCTTATTTATGGATGCTAGGCAATATCTGTCGATGATGCCTGATGACGTTTTAACAACCACTCATCCAGTTCCGATTCAAACCAGCCGACAGATTGCATGCCCAGTCTGCGTTGCTTTGGAAAGGTTGCGTCGTAGCGTGGTGACTTCGGATTGATCCAGTCGTAAATGGTTGAACGAGCTATGCCGAGTTTGTTCACAACGGCACGGATGCGTAGTACCTTGAGATTTTGTGCAGCCATGTATGTTTGTCTCTCTTTGTCTCAGTATGGATGCGATCTTACAAGGCAGGAAAAGGGGAGAGTATGTCCGTAGTGAAGGTATTGGAAAAAATCTTTTATTACAATGTGGTAGAGATTTATTTTGGGCGATTTTCACCGTTTTTTGTTGATGTCAGACCTGATTATTTGTGAAAGTTGTAAATACTGGACCAAAAGCTGCCTTGTATCTGGTTCGATGAGTTCAGGGCCGGGGTTTTGGCCCTGAGATATCTACCATGTCAGAGAAGACAATCTGTTTCCGCATGAAAGCTATCATTCAGAATCTGGGAGTTATGAATGGCTGATGTTAAAGAAAACCTTTTATTTGAAGAATTATTAAGCAGATACCGGAAGAAAAAAAAAGCACTATGCTTTCATCTAGGGATCAAACAGAAACATATTGCAAGAACAAGGGTGACAGAAGATGTTGAACTTATTGTGGTGATAAACACAGGGAGGCAAACCAGCTCTAAAGATTTAGCACAGGCACTGGCCTGCCAGCAGGGAGAGAAAAACTGGCGGCGCTACCTTAAAGTATTCAGTCGTTCTGCATGGGTAGAAAAAGGCATCAGGGGCAATCTGGCTGATGCTCAACAAACCTGGGCGCAAGGGAAGGCGATTCTGAAATCGGATCCCGATCATGCGGTGCAATTGATGCAGAATGCCATTGCTCTTCTGGAGTGTGGTCTGAACCGCTGTGCAACTGCAGCAGCTAAAAATCTCAAGGAGCAACATAAACTCAATTCTGCTTTTGGCGGGAAAAGGAAAGCGGCACGTTTTAACGGTATTAAAGAGGAGGTGATAAAATTACTGGGAGCGCGACCCGGGGGATGGAAAACGAAGACGGATGCTATAAGTGACCTCATTAAAGATTTACGTCCCTATATTGAGGATCATGGGTGGCCTTCTGTTAAGGATGAAGACGACTCGCTCGATGAGGCAGAAATCGAGGGGAGGTTGGGTGATTTGTTGCGGGAATGGTCTGTCCCCAGTGGAGATAAGTGTGTCAGTGCAGCGTTTGCAAAAGCAGTAAGAAAACGCTGAGGCAATCAGGGCACCAGTAAGCTATTTTGAATAACAGCTCACCTGTTATAGTTAGTTGTATTAGCTCAAACTTGATCTGGCACTGTTACTGCACAGGGCTTAACCTAAGCTGACAGGCCGCATTGTGCCAGAAGCTGAAGTTTGCAATTCGCCATTGAACTCGATAAGCCAGTTTAAGAACAAAGCCTTCAATGTCGTTAGCGACAGGCTATGCCACTTTTCATTCGTCAGAAGTGACCACTTCGTCAACGACGGGGATAAACTGATTGAAGCTGCCGTACAAAATCACTTATTCTTTTCTATTAATAAGGTGCAGGGGATAAGTCATGACCGGTGAAATTCGCGGAAGGGGAAGACCACGAAAAACAGAAAGTACCTATGCAGATACTCGTAATGACCTGATCCGCAGCGGACTTGAACTGCTAACGCAGAATGGTTTTCTTTCGACGGGAGTCGATGCCATTGTCAAAAATGCCAGTGTTCCTAAAGGCTCATTTTATTATTATTTTAAGAGTAAAGAGGAATATGCTCAGACAGTTCTGAATGCCTATGACAGTTTCTTTCAACATAAACTCAAGAAACATCTTTATGAATCATCCTGCTCACCGATGGTACGTCTGGAAAATTTCATAGATGATGCCTGTGATGGGATTAATAAGTATAACTTCACTCGTGGCTGCCTGGTTGGCAATATGATGCAGGAGAGCCCGGGGCTTCCGCCATCCTTTATTAACCAACTACAGAGTATTCTTGAGCGCTGGCAAGCACTTGTTGCGGCCTGTTTGTCCGATGCGTTATCTTCAGGCGAAATATGTTCCGATATGAATGATACGCAACTGGCGGCCATTTTCTGGAGTGGCTGGGAAGGCGCAGTCATGCGCGCCAAACTTTATTGTTCAATCCAACCTGTGTACGATTTCTGGAACTATTTCAAAACTTCTGTACGCTATCAACCATCGCCGGAAGTGGCGGCTGAATAGTAAAAAGAGGGGCCTAAACCGGCCCCTTAATAAGTCAGCATCAATCTCAGGCAGGACCTTCTATCCATCTAATTAGCTACATTGAATCACTGCCCGGCCACGAATTTTGCCATTGAGAAGTTTTTCGGCCACATTGATGGCCTCACTGAGTGGATAAACGGTAGTCAGGCTATCCAGTCTGGACTCTGGTAAATAATTTACCGCCTGCTGCCAGATCGCCGCTCTTTTTTCTTTCGCAAACATAACACTGTCAATCCCTTTAAGCGTGACACCACGCAGGATAAACGGAGCCACGTTCCCCATCAGTTCCATGCCCTGTGCCATGCCGCAGGCTGCAACAATGCTGCCATATCGCACCCCGGCGCAGGCGTTGCAGAGCGTGTGGCTGCCGACTGTATCAATGGCGGCAGCCCAGCGTTCTTTCTGTAACGGTTTTCCTGGTGAGGAAAGCTCGGAGCGATTAATAATCTCTTCTACACCGACCGTTTTATAAAGCCAGGCGGCTTCTTCCGGGCGACCAGTAGACGCGGTGACGCGGTAACCCATTGATGCCAGGATCATGGCTGCAATACTTCCTACACCTCCGCTGGCACCGGTAACAAGTACCGGACCATCTTCAGGCTTAACACCATGATTTAACAGCGCGTCGACACACAGCATCGCGGTAAAACCAGCGGTTCCGATAGCCATTACGTGCTTGCTGTTTGCGCCAGTCGGGAGCAGGGTCAGCCAGTCTCCTTTTACCCGTGCTTTTTCGGACAATCCACCCCAATGTTTTTCCCCTACACCCCAGCCGGTAAGAAGAACCTTATCCCCGGCCTGATATTCCGGATGTGAACTGGCGGACACCGTACCGGCAAAATCAATGCCTGGCACCATTGGAAAGTGCCGGACGATGGGGCCACGGCCCGTAATGGCCAGGGCATCTTTGTAGTTGATGGATGAATAGTCAATAATGACCTCCACATCACCCTGCGGAAGCTCACTTTCAGCAATTTCAGCAAGTTGCGCACTGTAGCGATCATCTGTTTTGTTGATTAATAAAGATTTAAACACTTTCACCTCGTCTGTCTGGTCGTTTACCGTTCAGTTATTAAGTCGTTCATAAATAATATTGACCGATCGTCTAATAATCAACACAACTATCCCATTGTTTTGTCAGCATTCAAGAATTATTATTCTTTTCATTAGCTTAAAGCTGTTTTTTTGATCTGTATCAAGCTGGGTTCGTGTTTATCTGGTGAAGAGAGGAAAAGTCAGCGGCCATGGACGATGCACAGTTAAGGCTTCTGGACTCGGCTAATGATGCAATAAAACAGACAGGCTTTGATGAGTTGACCTGCTATTCGCTAATAGCAGGCCTTTGAATCAGTTAGCTTCAGCTATGTGTCAGAAGCGGACATAACCAGTTTGGAATAAGTGACTAGTCGAAGCAACTCCGTAATTCATGTCCAAGAAAGCGGTGATTTAGTCCTTATTGACTGGAAAAGGTTTGGCAAAGCGAGTCCTGCTATCTACAGCTCCGTAGAATTGAAACCTCTTTAACTATATCATCCCGGACGAATCCGGTGAGATCGACGTTATTCCTGGACAATTAAAGTTAACATTCATTACGAATGACTTATCCATGTAAATACTAATATTTGTGACGAATCATAATAAGTGATGTTTTTTTACTCAGAATTAATTACGTCATTGGGTTGCTGTTATTTTTGTCATATTTCAACCTGTCTTCACGAAAGCGATCCGCATTTTCGACAATCCAGGTCCATAGCGGGATCATACGAACAAGCAGTTCCATACCAGTATCAGACAGCTCGTATTCGACTCGTGGCGGAACTTCACTGAAATCATGGCGGATAACAAGACCGTCCCGCTCAAGTTGTCGTAATGTGCGCGTCAGCATGCGCTGAGTCACTCCGTGCATACGTCTGCCAATCTCAGCATGACGTAGTCTTCCATAAACGCCAAGCGTGTTGACAACGCCTAATGACCAGCGACTTCCCGCATGGGCCAACACTTCCCGACGCAAACCATCATCATCATCCCGCAGACCTTTACATACCTCCTGCGAATACTGAAGAATTTCATCCCGCCCCATCCTGCTTCCCCCCGGTATCATGCGTGTACCTTCTTTTTTTGCCTTATATGACTTGTTAGAGTGATGTAGTACATTCTTTTACAGGCCAGATTATGAACAAAATGGATCTTAACACCACTTCTAAAAATATCCTCGTATTGGGTGCCGGTGAACTGGGCCTTCCCGTTTTGCGCAACCTTACCCGTCGGGCAAAAGATGTTGAGGGTGCAAAAATCAGCGTGCTTCTACGTGAGAATACCGTAATGTCTGGCGAACCAGCCAAACAGAATCTTATCGCTGAGATCAGAAATCTTGGGGTTGAGATAGTTACGGGTGATCTGGTGAAAAGCACCATTGAGGAGCTCGCAGTCGTATTTTCTCAGTATGACACGGTAGTCGGTTGTGCAGGTTACGCCGCGGGCATTAATACGCCCATGAAACTGGCACAGGCTGCTCTTCAGGCAGGTATCCCCAGATATTTCCCCTGGCAGTTTGGCGCAGATTTCGACGCCATTGGCCGGGGCAGTCCTCAGGACATTTTCGATGCACAGATTGATGTACGTGATTTACTTCGCAGCCAGCATCAGACTGAGTGGGTCATCATTTCGACAGGCATCTTCATGAGTTACCTCTTCGAACCTGACTTCGGGGTTGTTGATCTCCAAAACAATGTTGTACATGCTCTGGGCAGTCTGGATAACACGATGACGCTGACGACGCCGGATGATATCGGAATGCTCACTGCCGAGATTGTATTTTACACGCCCCGTATCCGCGATGAGATTGTGTATATTGCCGGTGATACACTCACTTATTCAGAAGTGGCCGACAGACTTCAGTTTGCTCTTGGCCGGCCTTTCAGCCGTTCAGAATGGACTGAACAATTTTTAATGGACAAACTGGCTCGTGACCCTCAGGACATGATGGGTAAATATCGTGCTGTTTTTGCTCAGGGGCGTGGAGTCGCATGGAACAAGAAAGGTACGTTTAACGAGCAACACAACATCCCGGTCACCGACGTGGCAAGCTGGATAAAAGCAAATCTTCTCCCAGGCAACAGAGAATAATATTGATTGAGCTATCGTAGACAGGTTTAGCCTTTCTTTCCCCATTTTACGGATTTCTGAGTTGGGTGAACCATCATCTTTACTCCGCGCCTTATGTTTCGCCAGACTGGTAAAAGAAGTCGAATTCGCTAACTCAGCTATGGGGAAGCTCAAAGTTGAAACAGAGTTTAATCTTGAGGGTTTTCTTTAGCCAACAGTGATAGTTAATGCAAGAGAAGACAGTGAGCATTACGCGAGAGGGTTTTGGAAAAAGTATTTTAATTAAAAAAATTAAAGCACCCTGTTTTTAATGCCGATTAAATTCATTTAACGGAGGAAATTATCTATGTCAATCACGATTCAAACCAACTCAAATTTAACAGCGCTCAGCAATCACCAGCCAAAAGAGAGTTCGCGTACAGCGCAGATCATGGCACAAATCCAGCAGCTAACCGAGAGGCTCGGCAAGATTTCTTCTGAAAAAGGGATGACAACAGAGCAGAAGAAAGAGATGGCTGAACTGATCCAAAAGCAAATTGAAAGCCTGGAAGCCGAACTGGAACAGTTACTAAGGAAGCAGACTGATAATAAGTCGGAGAAAAAAGGAAATGAACATATGGTACAGGCAGATGAAAATCAGACAAAAGATAATAACAACAATATGATTGACATCTATGTCTAATTTTTGGTTTTGCATGGCCCTTTAAGGGCCATTCTTCCTTTTCCTCATTTCAACACTTTCATTGGAAAAAACTTCCACTTCAGACAGGACACTTTCCCGGAAAATTTCTTACATCAGCAGATACTGTAAACAAGTTAGTTCTTCAGGGGATAAATATAAATGCGAGGCATACATTAACGATAAGGACGTCTGCACCAGTACAAACGTCCGCCATGAGATGGATCACTCATTCATTAAGTTAATGCTAAAAACGCTCAGAAAGCCGATCACCGAAAAGCATGATGGCAAGCCCGACGAGCATGACCAGCATTCCGCCCAGCTTGAGTAGCGAAACCGGTCGCCTTATGGCACCCAGCAGGCCAAAATGATCAATCATCTGAGATGAGAGTAACTGTCCGACAATCGCCAGCCCGAGCAGAGCTGAGAAACCGATTTTTGGTGCCAGCACCACATAGCTAAACAATGCACCGGCTCCGATCAGTCCGCCTGCCAGGCTCCACAGTGGCTGGGAAGGAATTGCCGCAAGCGAGGTGAATAATCCCCCGCGCAGCAGCGAGTAGATCCCCAGCGTAAATGCCCCGGCAGAGAAGGAAAACAACGCGGCGGTGACCGAATCGCCTCCCAGGCCTCGTGCAAGCTGACTGTTCAGGGTTGTCTGCAGGGTGATCCCGAGGCCCGCGGCAAAAGCGATTAGGTAATAAATCATGCTCATGCGTTTTATCCCTGTCAGTGCGCCTGTTCCAGAGGCAGGAAGGTTTCTGAAAACATGTCAGGTTTATACCCGGCGGCTGCAAACAGATGTTCACGCGATTCATCAATCGCTGCATGGAGGCGTGCTCTGTCGACGCCCACGACCATGCCGTTCTGTTTAACAATGCGCCCGCCAATCATGACGGTATCAATATTGCTGCGTTCTGTCGCATGTACCACCGTGCCAAAGGCATTCCCGTTAGGATAGAGGTTAATGTCGCCGGCATTGATCAGGATCAGGTCAGCCTGTTTACCTGGCGTCAGGCTGCCGACTTTATCCTGCAGCCCGGCACAGTAAGCGCCATCGACGGTTGCAGCCTTGAGAAGCTGCGCTGCCGGAAGCATTGTCAGCGAATACTCTGTGCCGCGGCAGTGCTGTCGCTTATGCATGCCCATCACACGCTGTAGGTAAAATGCCACGCGCATCTCCATGAACATGTCGGTGCTGTAGGACGTTTCATTATCGACGCTCAGACCCGGCGTGATACCGTGACGTTGTGCTGCCTCAATAGCAAACATGCCGTCTTCAATACCATAGTGCGCATCAGATCGCGGACAGACGTTCACCCGAACACCGGCTTCGCGCAGGATTTTCCATCCTTCGTCAGGGAGCGCAGTGCAATGATTAAAGATATTGTCCGGTCCCAGCAGCCCCTGTTGATGCAGTGACCGAAGTTCAGCCCCCATTTCCGCACCGAAGAATTCAGTGACGATAGGCAGCCCAAGCCGGCGGGCCTCGGCCCACAATTCGGGCTCGAGCTGAGCCATTACCGCAAGAGACACGAGACTTTCAGGGTTATTCCGGAAATACTTCTCCTGCAGCCGCTGCCAGTTACCCGGCCAGTGCGCTCTGTCCCAGTCACCTGACACCGGCGCACCTGAAGCGTGGATGGCGCGAATACCAGCGTCGAGCAATGCCTCCACTGCTGCGTCTGAATGTGCAGCAGTGCGGCTGTTATGGGAGTTATCAATGATTGTCGTGATACCTGCGTCGATAGCACCCAGCGCGGTCAGCAGGTTACCCACATAGATATCGGAGGGGCGATAGTATTTTGCAAACGAGAAGTGCGTGGCGTTGCTGTAGTCGTCCAGACAGGTGGCGTTCGGGTTGATGCGGCGCAGTTGCCCTTCCCATGAGTGGCGATGAGAATCTACCATCCCAGGCATAGCAATCATGTTCGTGGCATCGATGACATGGGCACCCTCTGCGTTCAGGTACTGACCCACGGCGGTAATGGTTGCGCCCGTGATAAGAATATCACCTCGCTCAAAGTTGCCGACATTCTCATCCATGCTCAGTATGGTCGCGCCACGGATCAGCGTCGCCGATGGGGTTACGGTCTGATTATTCATAATGTTTCTGGCGTAATTCGTCATTTAAACAGTCTCTTTCCTGGTCAATAGGAAAACGATACGTCACTCAATTAATACGAAAAAGATGCTTAACGTGTTTTCATAATTCAATATTTACGAATAATAGTAACTACAACAGACAGACCAGAGATGCTCAGGAGCAGTAAAATGGATCGTATTCAGGCAATGCAGATCTTTATGCGGGTGGCTGAGGGCGGCAGTTTTGTGCGGGCGGCGGAAACGCTGTTACTGCCGTCCTCAACGGTAACAAGTTCGATCAAGAGCCTCGAGAACTACCTGCAGGTACGCCTACTCAACCGTACGACCAGACGGGTAAGCCTAACGCCAGAAGGACTCCACTATCTTGCACAATGCCGGGAAATACTCTCATTAATCGAGCATACGGAATCCAGTCTGACGGATTCCGTCAAACGGCCGCAGGGACGGTTACGCGTCGATATGCCCGGTGGTATCGCCAATTTCATCGTCATGCCCAGGCTGAAAGACTTTTACCAACGTTATCCGGATATCTATCTGATGATTGGGGTGAGCGACCGTCAGGTCGATCTTGTTCAGGAGGGGGTTGACTGTGTGATAAGAACGGGTGAGCTGATTAATTCCACGCTTGTTGCTCGCCCGCTGGGACGGTTACGCTGGGTGACATGTGCCTCTCCGGACTATCTGAAGGAATACGGCATTCCCCGGTCTCCTGAAGACTTATCTCAGCATCGTGCAATTCACTATTTTTCTGGACAGCCCCGTCGTAACGACGAATTGCGTTTGATGAAGGGGTCCGAGACGATTTCCGTATCTGTCAGCGGACAAGGGGCCGTTAACGAAACAGGACTGTATATTAAAATGTGTCTTGAGGGGTTCGGGCTGGCTCAGCTTGCCGAGAATATTGTTTCTGAGCATCTGCAGCAAGGCACGCTGGTCGAAGTGATGTCCGACTGGCAACCACCGTCAGTTCCGGTCGCTTTGCTTTATCCTCATCAGCGCTTTCTTTCTCCTGCAGTACGCGCGTTTGCTGACTGGGTATCCGGGCTTTTCCCGAAGTGATGGCAGGAGGACAGGCACGCCGTATCTGAAAGAAGCATTTTGCTGAATGAGATTAGGTACGAACTGTCGGATAACGTTAACATGCGCCTGACCCCGAACGACTATAGCCCGGCCCTGAAAAACGCCGGGCTATATCATTGTTCAGGAAAAGGTTGCTATCAGATGATCGCTGAAGAGGCGGATTTCATTTTCCACATCCGGCGATTTGACCACGTCATTTGTGATAAAGGTTGGGAGTGATCTCATACCGAGGAACTGATTGGCCTTATGAAGATGCAGGTATAATCCGTCCACGCCGACACCCTCAAAAAACTGCTCCGGATCGTTAAAAGCTTCCAGTGGGGCATTCCAGGTCAGGGATAGCATGTATTTTTTGTTCTGAAGAAGACCACCCGAACCGTATTTTTTTGAGCCATCAGAACGCGTACGACCATCACTTTCATACAAAGAACCATGACCTTCGGTAAAGACTTCATCGATCCATTTTTTTACCGTCCATGGCTCACCCATCCACCATCCCGGCATCTGATATATCAGAATATCACTGTTAAGAATCTTAGAGATTTCGTTCTGTGGATCAAAATTACTGTCTGCCCTGGTAACGGATATCGTGTGTCCGAGATGGCTCAGCACCTCATTTGCGGTGTTGACATAAAGTTCGTTTAGCTCACCTCTGGCAAAGTTAAAACTTTTAGCGCCATTGATAATAAGGATGTTACTCATAGAAATACTGCCTTTTAATGATGTTAGATTCTTGATTTAAAGATTTTTCCAACTGAAGCCTGCTCTCAGAGTCAGCCTGCTGAAGTGGCAGGTTTCAGGTAGACGTTTCGACCTGCAGCCAGCCCGGTTAAGGCGCCGGCTACCGTAATTACAGCCGTCATCAGCAGGGGAATGGTCCAGCCACCGGACCAGTCATGGACCTTACCCAGCAAAAGGGGACCCATTGCAGCCATAAGATAGCCCACGCACTGCGCCATGCCTGACAGTGCTGCAGCATCGCTTGCATTTGTTGTACGTAACCCGACAAAGGTCAGACCCAGCATCATGCTGGCACCGCAGCCGAATCCCAGAATGGCAGCCCACAACATCGACAGGCCCGGTGCGTACAGTATTCCTATAAGAGATATTCCCGAAAGCAAACTGACAACAACAGCCGCCATTTTCTGGTCCTTCAGACGACGCAGCGTAGCCGCCAGCATGAGTCCAGGAATTGCGGTAGTGAACTGCAGCATCCCGTGTACGGCTCCGGCTTTTTCAGGTGAAATCCCATTATCCGTCAGAATGGCTGGCAGCCAGCCCACCGCAACATAAAACGGCATTGCATTCAGTCCCATAAACAGCGTGACCTGCCATGCCAGAGCTGATGTCCAGACGGATACCCCCGTGGTTTGAGTTGGACCTGAGAGCGTATGCTTATGGTGATTGCTCAGTTGTGGGAACCAAAAAGCCAGGGCAAGCACAGGCGCTATCACTAGCAGGGCAAGCGCACTGTCCCAGCCCCATTGCTGGGAAAGTGGAATGATAATGGCGGAGCCTACGGCACCTGCGGCTCCCATTGTGATGGAATATGCGCCCGTCAATGATGCGACGTTTCCGGCAAAGTCACGCTTGATAAGGCCAGGCAACAGGACATTCCCCAGCGCGATACCGGTGCCTATGAGCATCGTTCCGATGTATAGCGCCCACATACTGCCTGCTGAACGTAGCAGAATACCTGCAGAAATCACTATCAGCGCGCCGAACAGTGTACGTTCCAGACCAAATTTTCGGGCAATAATCGCACTCACCGGTGAAAACACTGCAAAGGCAAATAACGGTAATGAGTTAAGCCATCCTACGGACGTTACACTCAGTTGAAAGTGTTCCTGAATGATCTTTAACACCGGTGCTATTGAAGTAAAGGGAACTCGCAGGTTAACGGCGATAAAAAGAATTCCCGTCACAAGGGCGGCAGTGCGCCACTTGTTTGTGATACATGACATATTTCTGACTTTCTCTGAAAAAAGAGAGACTTTAAGATACAGACCGTTTACAAGATATAGATAATCAGACAACATATTTCTAAAATATGCCAAAACATAAAAAAGTAGTTTCGTCGCCCGATGAATTTGACGCTGACATCTTTCTGCAGCCAGCGGTTGCCCTTCACGCTGCACCGGCGCAAGAGTATTCCGGCATAATGCCGCATGCGCACCGGAAGGGTCAGCTTATCCTGTCCTTGCATGGTGCAGTGAGTTGTGAAGTTCAAAATGCTCTGTGGCTTGTCCCTCCCCGACATGCCGTCTGGATACCCGGAAATACGCCTCACCGGTGCCGTGTAACAAATAATGCCCGAACCTGTTTTCTGTTTATAGAACCCGGGGCGGCCGTCATGCCCGAAACATGTTGTACGATTGCCATGACGTCTCTTGTTCGGGAACTTATTCTTTATCTTGCCGAGCAGGAACCCACTTATTCCGCTGGCAGTAAGACGGCCAGGCTGGCTGCTGTGCTCCTTGAACAATTGCCGGACGCACCGGTTGAAGCACTCCACCTGGCAATATCCGACCATCCTAAAATCAGGCAAATGGCTGAAATGCTTTTTGCGGATCCGGGGGACAGGACGACTTTACAGCAGTGGGCTTCCCGCCTTGCAACCAGTGAACGGTCGTTGGCCAGAATGGTGCAGTCAGAGACGGGAATGAGCTTCGGACGCTGGCGGCAACAGTTACATTTGATGATTGCCCTGAATGAGTTGGCTGAAGGCAAATCGGTGCAGAACGTCGCTGGCGCTCTGGGCTATGACTCGGTGAGTGCCTTCATTACCATGTTCAGAAAAGCCTTAGGTAAATCGCCTACACAGTATTTTGCTTCGCTGAATTAAGTTTTACCGTCAGGCTTAAGTTTGACGGTTACGCAATAACTTCGACAAATGAGAAATGATCGTAACTTAATCCATAAGCAGTGAAATTAACCGGAATGTCCGCTCCTCGCTCAAAGCAGACTGTCAGATTTGATTGTGTGCTGCCAGTGAAAATCGTCAGGTCAAGTCTGAGCTAGCACACATAAGGAAACTCTACAGGATCATAGGGTTGCGCTGCAAGATCCGTGATGGCTTGTTCTATTTCTACGGGGTTCATTTGCTAACAACTCTCCATTGGCATGTGACCGTCCTGCTGCTATCGATGTGCAGTGAACTTATGTCATGTCCTAAGTTTTCTTGGAAATTTTTGACAATAAGTTTATCAGAATAGAACTTGGCGCTATAGCGGATTCTGCCCAGTCATCCCACTAAACGTATTCCTTTCATCCCGCCATCAATGATACTTCCACAATCTGCAGCCATTACAAAATCAGCCCACCATTGCATCATTGGGCGACGCTGTTCCAGGTAATCGCTGCGGTTATAAGCACGTCGAACCTCATTCTTATCCACATGAGCAAGTGCTGCCTCAATAACATCAGGCGGAAAGCCTTGTTCATTAAGTGCAGTACTGGCAATTGATCGCAGACCGTGCGATACGAGCACTCCACCAAAACCTGCACGTTTTAGTGATGCGTTAACGGTTTGGCTATTCATGGGCTGGTTGGGCTTGATACGGCTAGGGAATATAAATTCTCGATTTCCACTTAACGGCTTCATCATCTCCAGTATCGCAATTGCTTCATCTGACAATGGAACAGTATGGTCACGGTTCATCTTCATACGTGATGCAGGGATTTTCCATTCTCGCGCTTCCATGTCTACCTCTTCCCAACGGGCTTCGGCCGCTTCGGCAGGGCGGGTTATGGTAAGAAGCTGCCACATGAACAGGCATCGGGTTGAAAGACTAATGCTGGCCGTACGCATCGTCTGCATCAGTTGAGGTAGCTGATCCGGCCGAATACTGGGCATATTTTTCTTCTGTGGTTTCTCAAATGCCTTGCCAATGTTGACACTGGGCACAGCATCTATCAGGCCTGTGTTCTGGGCATATATCATGACCTCATTAATGCGTTGGCACAGGCGACGAACGGTTTCCAGTGCTCCTCTGGCCTGAACCGGTTGGACGGCCTGAACCAGTGTGTGAGCTTTAATATCTGTAACGCTAACGTCGCCAATTGCAGGAAAGATATCTCTTTCAAGAGAGCGCCAGATATCGTCGGCATAGTCCTTGGTTACGCTGGCTTTCTTCACATTCCACCAACGTTCAGCCACGAGTTGGAAAGTATTGGTTTTGGCTTCCAGCGAACTGCGCAATTGTTCTTGCTGATGTTCCTGCGGATCGATTTGTTTTACCAAGAGAGAGCGAGACTCTGCCCGGTAGTTTCTAGCATCGGCAAGGGTAACTGACGGGTAGGGGCCGATGCTCTTCTTCGCTCGTTTCTTAGTAACAGGGCGAATGTAGCGAAACTGCCAAATTTTACTCCCGCTGGGTTTGATGAGTAGCTCAAGGCCATCACCATCATAGAGAACGTAGTCCGCTTCTTTGGGTTTGGCTGATTCGATCTCTTTAACGGATAGAGGTTTGGTTTGTCTTGCCATTGCCGGGTTTCCATAGTTTTAGGCACCTCAAAAACAATAAAGCTTTATGAGGTGCCTAACAAGGTGCCTAAAAGGTTCGGATTTAATTAGTTGGCATCAGACTTCGCTGGACAAATTCAAGGCACAAAAAAACCCGCAGGGCTTGTGCCATGCGGGCTTTCAGGACTTCATCGGATGACTCTGGTAATCACCGATGGAGAATTTTGGTGGAGCTGGCGGGAGTTGAACCCGCGTCCGAAATTCCTACATCCTCGGTACTACATGCTTAGTCAGTCTTTACATTCGCCTGGCACCTGCGGACAGACACGCCACTACCAGACTAGCCTGATTAGTTTTAACGTTTCAACCCCAGGCAGGGCCTCCACGCGATCTCTTTTGGGTTTGACCTCTCTTTGATCCCCGTCTTAAGAGCGGAAGCTAGGGAGAGAGGGCTCAGAGCAGGTTATTAAGCTGCTAAAGCGTAGTTTTCGTCGTTTGCGACTATTTTTTTGCGGCTTTTTACGAGGCCAACCGCCCCTCGGCATGCACCTTGGGTTTCGCAAATCCCGTCGAATCCAGAATCAGCCCCAATGTGTACGTTGAGTATAACAGATTTATGAATGCGCTTACCAGCCCTCGTTTCGAGGATTAAGGCGTCAGGTTGGGTGAAAAATCAGCATCAACAACAATATAGCGCCAGGGTCAGCAAAACTGACCCTGATGGGATGGGGAGTTAACGACCCGCGTGCTTCATAATTCGGGCTTTATCTACTGCCCATTCGCGGTCTTTGATATCGGTACGCTTGTCGTGCTGTTTTTTACCTTTTGCTACGCCGATTTTGACTTTGCACCAGGCATTTTTCCAGTACAGAGAAAGAGCGACCACAGTGTAACCTTCGCGGTTGATACGCCCGTACAGGGTATCCAGTTCACGCTGGTTGAGCAGAAGCTTACGGGTACGCGTCGGGTCGCAGACGTAGTGAGTGGAAGCAACAGCCATTGGCGTAAAGTTGGCGCCAAACAGATAGGCTTCGCCATCTTTCAAAATGACATAGCTATCACCAATATTGGCTTTACCAGCACGGAGAGATTTTACCTCCCATCCCTGCAGAGCAAGACCAGCCTCGTATTCATCTTCAATAAAGTATTCATGACGGGCGCGTTTATTCAGCGCAATGGTGGCTGATCCAGGTTTGTGGGCTTTTTTCTTAGTCATAGTATCCTGAAGTCATCGTCTTAAAACAGTCGTACCTCAATCTTCCCGCGAGGCGTAATGGGCTATCTTAGCACGAGTTGCGGTACAGCGTTTTTTTTAGCAGCAGATAAATGATATTATTTACACCGTGTTTATATGTGGAACCTGCTATGCCTCAGATTAGCCGTACCGCCCTCGTGCCGTTCAGTGCGGAACAGATGTACCAACTGGTAAATGATGTGAAGTCCTACCCTGATTTTCTGCCGGGCTGTACCGGTAGCCGGGTTTTGGAGCTCGGGCCGACACAGATGACCGCGGCGGTTGACGTCTCCAAAGCGGGTATCAGCAAGACCTTCACAACGCGAAATACGCTGACCAGTAACCAGAGTATTCTCATGAGTCTGGTCGATGGTCCGTTTAAGAAGCTGATTGGCGGCTGGAAGTTTATTCCCTTAAGCCCTGAAGCGTGCAAAATTGAGTTTCATCTCGATTTTGAATTCACCAATAAGCTGATTGAAATGGCTTTTGGTCGCATCTTCAAAGAGCTGGCCATGAATATGGTGCAAGCGTTTACGACGCGGGCAAAAGAGGTTTACAGTGTCGGCTAACATCATCGTTGAAGTTGCCTACGCCTTGCCGGAAAAGCAGTATCTGCAACGCGTTAAGCTGGAAGAGGGCGCCACGGTCGAGCAGGCGATCGTGGCCAGCGGTCTTCTGGCGTTACGTGATGATATCGATCTGGCGAAGAACAAAGTGGGTATTTATAGCCGCCCGGCGAAGCTTCAGGATCGGGTCCACGATGGCGATCGAGTAGAGATCTATCGGCCGCTGATTGCAGACCCTAAAGAGCTGCGTCGCCAGCGGGCTGAGAAAAGCGCGGGAAAATAACCGTTTCGCACAAAGCTCAGAGATAAAAAAAAGCGCTCATTGAGCGCTTTTTGCATATTGATAGCCTTACTCCGCCGTCAGGGCAGGTTTGTTATCAATGTTGGTCAGCACACCGCTGCTGTTGAAGGTCAGGGTAAGCGTCTGTTGGGTAACTTTTTCATGCCCAGGCTGCTGACGGAAAACGTAGAACCAGGTATTGGTGCCAAACGGATCTGACATCATCGGGGTACCAAGAGCATAGGCAACCTGTTGTTGCGTCATGCCGACACGAATTTTTGCTACATCGGTTGGTGCCAGATAGTTTCCCTGGTTGATGTCAGGACGGTAAACCACTCGTTCCAGAGTGGAACAGCCTGCGGTCAACATAAGAAGAACCGCTGCGGCAGCAGTCAGCATTTTACAGCGCATAGTGATTTGATTCCTTTTTGGGCCCGAGCAGTACGTGGCTCATCTGTAATATGCCGATGATAATAGACCTTTGCCCGGTTGGGAACCTTCGGCTGCAGGTCTATCGGCAATTTGCTGTTCACTATGACTCTGTGAAAATCAAAAAGTTTAGGCGGCAAGCAACTCTTTCGCGTTTGCCAGAGTATTACGAGTGACTTCACTACCGCCCAGCAGGCGGGCCAGTTCCTGCAAACGAGCGCGTTTATCCAGAGGGTGCATATGCGTCTCGGTCATTTCACCATCCGTTTCTTTGCAGACGAAGAAATGGTGATGTCCACAACCGGCAACCTGCGGTAAGTGGGTAACGCACATTACCTGGGTTGATTCGCCTAATTGACGCAGCAGTTTACCGACGACCGCTGCCGTAGGGCCGCTGATGCCGACATCTACTTCATCGAAAATCAACGCCGGAGTTTCCATCTTACGCGCGGTGATGACCTGAATCGCCAGCGCAATACGTGACAGCTCGCCTCCGGAGGCAACTTTAGCAATCGGCTGCAGCGGCTGACCCGGGTTAGTGGTGACGCGGAATTCGATATGGTCCGCGCCTTCAGCCGTAAGGTGGCGTTCATCAAATGCGACATCAATGGCGAACACTCCGTGCGGCATCGAGAGTGAGTGCATACTCTCCGTAATTAGCCGGGTCAATTCATCGGCGCTATTTTGGCGCAAGGCATGCAGCTGCTTTGCCGTATCCAGCGCCAGCTGATGATGCTCAACGACCAGTTGGCTAAGAGATTCCAGAGAACCGGCGCTATCATCCAGCATACGCTGCTCTTCCAGTAGGGATTGGTAAAGGTCAGGAAGCTCTTCGGGCGTGATTTGGTGCTTCCGCGCGAGGGCGATCTGTCGGGATATACGCTGCTCCAGCTCGAACAGGCGGTTCGGATCGAGATCGAGGCGATCGTGATAATGGCGCAGTTCGTCCGTTGCTTCGCTAAGCTGGATAGACGCCTCTTCAAGCATATCGAGTACCCCGGAGAGGTTACTGTCCATACCTGCCAGCTCGCTGACCAGCTGCTTCGCGGCGTACAGTTGACTCTGCAAGTTGGATTCTTCGCCGTCTGCCAGTACCGTCAGCGCATGCTGGCAGGTCGTCAGCAGCTGACCGCTGTTAGCCAGACGTTTGTATTCTTCATCAATTTGTTCGAATTCGCCCGACTGCGGGTTGAACTCGTTTAGCTCTTTTAATTGATATTGCAGCAGGTCCGCACGGGCTGCGCGCTCCTGACTTTGCTGCTGATGCTGCGCCAGATCGCGACAGCTTTTATGCCACTGACGATAGCGCTCTGCCATTAGCTGAGTAAGCGCATACTCACCAGTATAGCCATCAAGCAGCGTCTTCTGGTGTTCGGGTTTAGTCAGCAACTGGTGGGCGTGCTGGCCGTGGATCTGGATAAGCAGTTGACCCAGATCGCGAAGCTGGGATAAAGGGACTGCCGTGCCGTTAATAAAACCGCGAGAGCGGCCGTCAGCGCTTATGACGCGGCGAAGTAAACACTCACGCCCGCTTTCCAACTGGTTCTGTTCCAGCCAGCGCTGAGCGGCAGGTGTGTCTTTCAGGGAGAAGCGGGCGCATAAATCAGCCCGGTTGGCGCCTCTGCGCACCATATCGGCTTCCGCCCGACCACCGAGGCACAGCCCCAGCGCGTCGATAGCGATCGATTTACCGGCGCCGGTCTCGCCGGTAATGGCGGTCATACCGCTGTGAAAATCGATTTCAAGCTCACGAACAATAGCAAAATTACTAATAGTGAGTTGTGCCAACATAGCTGCCTTCCTGTATGAAAAACCATTACTGTGTTTTCGTACAGTATAATCTGGTTTTTTATCCAGTAAAGGGGCTGGCTATAAAATCAGAACAATTTTTTCGACCAGCCAAGCTTGGTGCTTAATGTGTTGAAATAGCTGTAATCTTTTGGGTGGATGAGATTGAGGTGATAATCACAGCGGCGAATCAGCACATCTTCACCATCCTGAATTGGAAGCGCTATCTGGCTATCGCAGCTAATTTCAAGGTCGCTACAGCGTTGAGAAAAGCGCAGGCGAATGGTGCTGTCGCCATTGATCACCAGCGGGCGTGCCGAGAGCGTATGCGGGAACATGGGGACCAGGGTGATCGCATCCAGTGAAGGCGTGAGGATCGGCCCTCCAGCAGAGAGTGAATAAGCCGTGGAGCCGGTGGGCGTGGAGATAATCAGGCCATCGGAGCGCTGAGAGAAAGCAAATACCTCATCAATGTAAACTTCAAACTCAATCATATGCGCCACTTTGCCGGGGTGCAGGACAACTTCATTAATTGCCGTGCTGATGCGCTTCTGACAATCCTGCTGACACACCTGAGCTTCCAGCAGAAAGCGTTTTTCGGCGATATAGTGGCCTTCAAGCACATCGGCAAGCTGCTGTAGCGCGTTATCCGGGTCGAGATCGGTCAGAAAACCGAGGTTGCCGCGGTTAATCCCAATAACGTTAATGTCGTAGCGCGCCAGCGTACGGGCTGCGCCGAGCATATTGCCATCGCCGCCAACCACGACGGCCAGATCTGCCTGTTGGCCAATTTCGGCCAACGTCCCGGTCTTGACATTGCTGAGCTGAAGTTCATGCGCTATTTGCTGCTCAACCAGCACTTCATAACCTTTGCCGGACAGCCAGCGCCAGAGCATTTCATGTGTGGTCAGCGCGGTTGGGTGACGAGGGTGTCCCACAATGCCTATACACTTGAAGTGGTTCTTCATGATCTGGATGTCCTTGCGTTAAATGAATAGTGACAATCTGGCCGCGTTCCCTTGAAACCAGGAAACTGATCCCCATAATAAGCGAAGTTAGCGAGATGAATGCGAAAAAAACGCGGAGAAATTCATGAGTAGTAAAGAACAGAAAACGCCTGAGGGGCAAGCCCCGGAAGAAATTATCACGGAGCAGCACGACGACGTTGAGGCGGTAGAGCCTGAGGTTTCGGCTGAGCAGGTGGATCCGCGCGATGAAAAAATTGCGAATCTGGAAGCTCAGCTTGCTGAAGCGCAGAAGCGCGAACGTGAAGTATTGCTACGTGCGAAAGCCGATGAAGATAACCTGCGCCGCCGTACCGAGCTGGATATCGAAAAAGCGCATAAGTTTGCGCTGGAAAAATTCGTCAACGAGCTGCTGCCGGTCATCGACAGCCTGGATCGCGCGCTGGAAGTCGCTGATAAAGCTAACCCGGATATGGCGCCGATGGTTGAAGGCATCGAACTGACGCTGAAGTCCATGCTCGACGTGGTACGTAAGTTCGGCGTGGAAGTGATTGGCGATACGAACGTGCCGCTGGATCCGAACGTCCATCAGGCCATTGCGATGGTTGAGTCCGAAGACGTAGCGCCAGGCAACGTGCTGGGCGTTATGCAAAAGGGTTATACCCTGAACGGTCGTACTATTCGCGCGGCGATGGTCACCGTCGCGAAAGCGAAGTAAATAAGCGAAACGGCTACCGTGAGGTGGCCGTTTTTCTATTTCCTTCTGCCAGCCCGCAGGGGGGCTATGACTCAGCCACGCTCTCGCGAATGGGTTTAACCGGCATCACCTTCACCCGTTTGATCATATTCTCCTGAACATCAAGAATATCGATATCATACTGTTCGATGCGTACGCGGGTACCCGGAGCGGGGATCTCTTCGAGTGCTTCCAGGATGATACCGTTAATGGTTCGCGCTTCATCTTCCGGGAGATGCCAGTTAAATGCCTTGTTGATTTCCCGTACGTTGGCGGTTCCATCGATAATCACTGAGCCATCATTAAGCGGCGTCACCTCTTCAGCAAGCGTAGGCGACATTGAAGTCGTAAAATCGCCGACGATCTCTTCGAGGATATCCTCAACCGTAACCAGACCCTGAATGTCGCCATATTCATCAACGACCAGACCCACTTTCTTTTTATTACGCTGGAATTTCACCAGCTGCGTACTGAGCGGCGTTCCTTCCGGCACGAAGTAAATTTCATCGGCGGCGCGCAGCATGACTTCTTTTGTGAACTCTTTTTTCTCGGTCATCAGGCGATAAGCTTCGCGTACCCGCAGCATGCTGATGGCATCGTCCAGCGTGTCGCGGTACAGCACGATGCGCCCGTGTGGAGAGTGGGTCAGCTGGCGGACGATGGATTTCCAGTCGTCGTTAATATTGATACCGACAATATCGTTGCGCGGAACCATGATGTCATCAACGCTGACTTTCTCGAGGTCCAGGACGGAGAGCAGCATGTCCTGATTGCGCCGGGAGATTTGCGAACGTGATTCATTAACGATAGTGCGCAGCTCATCTTTGCTTAATGCCCCGCTAATCACGATGTCGGTTTTAATGCCCATCATGCGCATCAGAATGCGGGTAATCGTGTTGAGCAACCACACCAGCGGCATCATCAGTATTTGCAGCGGCGCGAGCAGGAGGCTGCTGGGATAGGCGACCTTTTCTGGATAGAGCGCCGCGATGGTTTTTGGCAGCACTTCGGCAAACACCAGCACCACAAACGTCAGGACGCCGGTGGCAATGGCGACGCCGGCATCGCCGTACAGGCGCATACCTACAATGGTACCCAACGCCGAGGCAAGAATGTTGACGAGGTTATTACCAATGAGAACCAGGCTAATGAGACGGTCAGGCTTGCGCAGGAGCTTTTCGACGCGTTTTGCCTGACGATTGCCCTGCTTGGCCAAATGACGCAGGCGATAGCGGTTTAGCGTCATCATGCCGGTTTCTGAACCGGAGAAATAGGCGGAGATAACCACCATGACGATCAGCGTCACGATCAGCGTGGTGGTGGAGATATGTTCCACTTGGGATTCCTTAAAGACTTAGCTCATGAACTGTTGCAATACGCGGCTACCAAAGTAGGCCAGCGTCAACAGTCCTGCGCCAGTCACGTTAAACCAGACGACCCGGCGTCCGCGCCACCCTTCATGATAGTGGCCCCAAAGCAGGACGATATAAACAAACCACGCAATAATAGACAGTACTGCTTTATCAATGTTTTCCGCGCTAAACAGGTTGTGCATATAAAACAACCCGGTGCACAGCGTCAGGGTTAACAGCACCACGCCTATCTGGGTGATATGGAACATTTTACGTTCAATGCTCATCAGCGGCGGCATTTCGCTACTGAAGGTCAACTTTTTATTCTTCAGCTGATAGTCAATCCACGCCAGCTGCAGAGCGTAAAGCGCAGCGATAATCAGCGTAGCATAAGAAAAGAGCGACAGGCCGATATGGACCAACATCCCCGGCGTGGTTTCCAGATGCGTGATGTACTCGTTCGGCATAAAGGTCGCGAACGCGAGGTTAATTAAGGCGAAGGTGTAGACAATGGGCAGCAATAGCCAGCCGCGATTACGCGATGCGACGATGGTCATCACCGTACAGATCATCAGGCTGACCAGCGATCCCACGTTTAATAGACTGAGGTTTTGCCCGCTTTCGCCGCCGGGAAAAATGCGTGACTCCAGCGCGAAGGCGTGACAAATCAACGCAATAGTTGCGGAAAGAATCGCCATCCGCCGCCAACTGCTGTTTTTTTGCAGCAGACCAGGGACGATCAGCGCGAGGCTGATGGAGTACGCGACAAGAGCGAGTAGAGCAAAAACAGGCATATGGGCGTCGACTGTTGACTAAATAGTAAAGAGAAGCAGTATAGCGTCACGCGACTCTGGCTCCAACCGTTGCAGCACATTCGCGTTTATGTCGTGTTATACTGCGCCCATTCCGTTTTTGTGTCGCTGCGGCGACCGACCGTTTCCACCTCAGGCGAGAGACAATGTTTGATAATTTAACCGATCGTTTGTCGCGTACGCTGCGCAACATTAGCGGCCGCGGACGCCTTACTGAAGACAACATTAAAGATACCCTGCGCGAAGTGCGTATGGCGCTGCTGGAGGCGGACGTTGCTCTGCCTGTGGTACGTGACTTCATCAACCGCGTAAAAGAAAGCGCGGTAGGTCATGAAGTCAACAAAAGCCTGACCCCGGGCCAGGAGTTCGTCAAAATTGTGCGCAACGAACTGGTTGCCGCGATGGGCGAAGAGAACCAGGCGCTGGATTTAGCCGCGCAGCCGCCAGCCGTGGTGCTGATGGCCGGTTTGCAGGGGGCGGGTAAAACCACCAGCGTCGCTAAGCTGGGTAAGTTCCTGCGTGAAAAGCACAAGAAGAAAGTCCTGGTGGTTTCCGCTGACGTCTATCGCCCTGCGGCGATCAAGCAGCTGGAAACGCTGGCCGAGCAGGTTAGCGTTGATTTCTTCCCGTCTGACGTAGGTCAGAAGCCGGTTGATATCGTGAATGCCGCGCTGAAGGAAGCGAAGCTCAAATTCTACGACGTGCTGCTGGTGGATACTGCCGGTCGTCTGCACGTTGATGAAGCGATGATGGATGAGATTAAGCAGGTCCATGCGTCTCTCAATCCAGTAGAAACCCTCTTTGTTGTCGATGCGATGACCGGCCAGGATGCGGCGAACACGGCGAAAGCGTTTAACGAGGCTCTGCCGTTGACCGGGGTGGTGCTGACCAAAGTGGACGGCGACGCCCGCGGCGGTGCGGCGCTGTCGATTCGTCATATCACCGGTAAGCCGATTAAATTCCTTGGCGTTGGCGAGAAAACCGAAGCGCTGGAGCCGTTCCATCCGGACCGTATCGCCTCCCGTATTCTCGGCATGGGCGACGTTCTGTCGCTGATCGAAGATATCGAAAGTAAGGTTGACCGCGCGCAGGCTGAAAAGCTGGCTTCCAAACTGAAAAAAGGCGACGGTTTTGATCTCACCGATTTCCTTGAACAGCTGCGGCAGATGAAAAACATGGGCGGTATGGCCAGCCTGATGGGCAAGCTGCCGGGCATGGGACAGATACCGGACAACGTTAAATCGCAGATGGACGATAAAGTGCTGGTGCGTATGGAAGCCATCATCAACTCGATGACGCTGAAAGAGCGCGCCAAACCGGAAATTATTAAAGGTTCGCGTAAGCGCCGCATCGCCGCAGGCTGCGGAATGCAGGTGCAGGATGTGAACCGTCTGCTCAAACAGTTTGATGATATGCAGCGCATGATGAAGAAGATGAAGTCGAAAGGCGGCATGATGAAGATGATGCGCGGAATGAAAGGTATGATGCCGCCTGGGTTCCCCGGCGGGCGATAGTATCGTCGCTATTTTGCTGTCGGGGCGCGCTTCTTTTTTTACCCATTGTTGGCGCGCTCTGGCTCAGTTACCCCATTTAGGGGGCCTTCCACGGCAGAGTTTATAACTGCTGATTGCAATTTCCCCAGAAATCAGTAAAATTTTCGGGCTTTTAATATGACACCGGGCTCCGTTCCTCGATGGGGCCCGGTGTTTTATTCACACAAGAGGATGTTATGGTTACTATTCGTTTAGCACGTCACGGCGCGAAAAAGCGTCCGTTCTACCAGGTTGTTGTTACCGACAGCCGTAATGCACGCAACGGTCGCTTCATCGAGCGCGTTGGTTTCTTCAACCCGATCGCTTCTGCGACCGAAGAAGGAACTCGTCTGGATCTGGATCGTATCGCTCACTGGGTTGGCCTGGGCGCTACTGTTTCCGATCGCGTAGCTGCGCTGATCAAAGCCGCTAACAAAGCAGCTTAATCTGTCACGGTGGTCATGATGAGCAAGCAACACACCGCACAAGCACCTGTTGAACCGATTGTATTGGGCAAGATGGGTTCTTCCTACGGTATCCGTGGTTGGCTCAGAGTGTTTTCCTCCACCGAAGACGCCGAAAGCATTTTTGACTATCAGCCCTGGTTTATCCAGAAGGCGGGTCAGTGGCAGGTTGTTGAGCTGGAAAGCTGGCGCCACCACAATCAGGATATCGTCATTAAGCTGAAAGGCATTGACGATCGCGATGCAGCGAATCTTTTGACTAATTGCGAAATTGTCGTGGATTCATCGCAGCTGCCTGCGCTTGAAGAGGGTGACTATTACTGGAAAGACCTGATGGGCTGCCAGGTAGTGACCACTGAAGGTTATGGTCTCGGTAAAGTCATCGATATGATGGAAACTGGATCTAATGACGTTCTCGTCATCAAGGCAAACCTGAAAGATGCATTTGGTATCAAGGAGCGGTTGGTTCCGTTCCTCGATGGGCAGGTTATCAAGAAAGTCGATCTCGCTACTCGTACTATCGAAGTAGATTGGGATCCTGGTTTTTAAATTCTCCGGATAAACGGTAAAAAACGGCACTATGGGGATTGGCTTGTGTTTATAGGTATCGTTAGCCTGTTTCCTGAAATGTTCCGCGCAATTACCGATTACGGGGTAACTGGCCGGGCAGTAAAAAATGGCCTGCTGAGCATCCAGAGCTGGAGTCCTCGTGATTTCGCTCATGACCGGCACCGTACCGTGGACGATCGTCCTTACGGCGGCGGACCGGGGATGTTAATGATGGTACAACCTTTACGGGATGCCATTCATGCAGCAAAAGCCGCGGCAGGTGAAGGCGCAAAGGTGATTTATCTTTCACCTCAGGGACGCAAGCTTGATCAAGCGGGCGTCAGCGAACTGGCAACCAATCAGAAGCTGATTTTGGTGTGCGGTCGTTACGAAGGCGTAGATGAGCGCGTAATTCAGACCGAGATTGATGAAGAATGGTCAATCGGCGATTATGTTCTCAGCGGTGGCGAGCTACCGGCAATGACGCTGATTGATTCCGTTTCCCGGTTTATTCCGGGGGTTCTGGGTCATGAAGCTTCAGCAATCGAGGACTCTTTTGCTGAAGGATTGCTGGATTGCCCGCACTATACGCGCCCTGAAGTGTTAGAAGGTATGGAAGTACCGCCAGTATTGCTGTCGGGAAACCACGCTGAGATACGTCGCTGGCGTCTGAAGCAGTCGCTGGGCCGAACCTGGCTTAGAAGACCTGAACTTTTGGAAAACCTGGCTCTGACTGAAGAGCAAGCAAGGTTGCTGGCGGAGTTCAAAAAAGAGCTCGCGCAACAGCAGCATAAACATGATGGGATGGCGTAAGCCCCCAATATCAGTTTACCCAGGATAAGAGATTAAATTATGAGCAACATTATTAAGCAACTTGAACAAGAACAGATGAAGCAGGACGTACCTTCCTTCCGTCCGGGTGATACCGTGGAAGTGAAAGTATGGGTTGTTGAAGGTTCCAAAAAACGTCTGCAGGCATTCGAGGGCGTGGTTATCGCTATTCGTAACCGCGGTCTGCACTCTGCATTCACTGTTCGTAAAATTTCCAACGGCGAAGGCGTTGAGCGTGTCTTCCAGACTCACTCTCCGGTAGTTGACAGCATTTCTGTCAAACGTCGTGGTGCTGTACGTAAAGCTAAACTGTACTACCTGCGTGAGCGTACCGGTAAGTCTGCTCGTATCAAAGAGCGTCTTAACTAAGATTCGCTTTCGCGACATCCTGAATGAGAGGGCTGGCCTGATGGGCTGGCCCTTTTTTTATCTTTATTTTAACCATTTTATTGTGAATCATTTACAATACGGCCCTCATTTGGAGGGGCGGTGGTCAGCAATATTCTTCATCAATCAGCATCTCAACGGCGAGCCGCATGGCTGGCGCTGTTTGCGATCGCGCTGATCGTGGTGGCGCCGTTGATCTCAGTCGCTTTGCAAAAAGATCCGATGAGCGGAATGCACCACGCAATGATGACGATGGCGGAAGATGCGCCATCACATCAGATGACGATGATGCACACCGACGCTTCGACGCCGCAACGCTCGCACGGCGTGCCGCTCGATCATGCTGAAGCCTGCGGCTACTGCGTGCTCTTAGCTCACGTGCCAGGCTTTATCTTCGCGCTGGTGTTGTTGCTTGCTATGGTGCTTCGACGCCAGCGAGTGCCTGTTAGCCGACCGGTGAACAAACACTGGCATTACTTTCCCTGGCTTTATCCCCTTACCCGAGCGCCGCCTCTTCCGTCTGCTTTCCCCCTTAGATAAAAAAACAACCTGCGCACTGCGCAACGTTCTCTTTTGCTTTTAAAAAGGAAAAGTATGACTACCTGCACCTCGCGCGCAGCATGGCTGAACCTGCTGCGTCGTCTTCATTTCTATATCGGACTGTTTATCGGACCGTTTATTTTTGTGGCGGCTCTGACCGGCACGCTATATGTCGCCAGTCCGCAGCTGGAAAGCTGGCTCTATCAGGATGCGCTTCGCGGTACCCTCAGTGGAGAAAAACAGCCGCTCAGCGCGCAAATTACCGTAGCAACAGAGGCTATTCAGGGAAACCTGCGCCTGCATGCGGTACGTCCGGGGATACTGGCTGGCGATACTACCCGAGTGATGTTTATTGACCCGAGCCTTGGCGAGTCGGAAACACGGGCAATTTTTGTCGATCCGGTGACTTTAAGGGTAAAAGGAGATCTGCCGGTTTACGGTACCAGCGGTATTTTGCCGCTGCGTCAGTGGATTGATTATGCCCACCGCTCATTGCTCCTGGGAAGTGTTGGTCGCCTGTACAGCGAGCTTGCTGCGTCCTGGATGTGGGTTGCCGCTCTCGGTGGGATCGCGCTGTGGTCGATGACCCGCCCGCGTCGTCGCATTAACAATAAGATGCAGAATAGCCGCCGCCTGCATGTGTCTCTCGGATGGGCATTGCTGGTCGGTATGCTCATCTTCTCTGCGACCGGTTTAACGTGGTCACAATGGGCCGGTGGTAACGTCGATAAGATGCGCGCCGCCTTTGGTTGGCTGACGCCACAGGTAAATACGCAGCTGCAAAGCGCCGTTCCGGCAGTTCACGATCCGCATGCGGAACATCATATGGGAAGCAGGATGATGGGCGAGGCGGCAGCATCGCCGCTGCGCGTAGAGGAGTTTGACAAGGTTCTGCTGGCCGCACGCGCGGCGGGGCTGGATGCCGGCAAGCTGGAGATTCGACCGCCGTCGGGTTCCGGGCGCGCGTGGACGGTAAATGAAATCGACAGAAGCTGGCCAACACAGGTTGATGCTGTCGCGATCGAGGGGTCAACGATGCGGATCGTGGACCGTACGCATTTTCCCGACTTTCCGCTCATGGCCAAGCTGACCCGCTGGGGTGTTGATTTCCATATGGGAATTTTGTTCGGCCTTGTTAATCAGCTATTGCTTATCGCGTTCGGAACCGCACTCTGCGTGATGATAGTAGTGGGATATCGCTTGTGGTGGATCCGCCGCCCGGCGCGCGCGGCGTTTAACCCGGCAAATACGTTGATACAAGCGTGGTTTGGATTAGCATGGCCCGCTCGTCTGCTGACTGCCGTCATTGCACTGTTGTTGGGGGTTGCGCTGCCGCTAATGGGGGGCAGCCTCGCGCTATGTCTCGCCGTTGATTATCTGCGCTGGCGCGCAGCAACGGCGATGTTAGAGGCTAAACCAGTCGAATAGGTTGTCTAAGGCGTGCTGATAACCACCGTGACGCGGCGGTTTTCAGCGCGTCCTTTCGCGGTATCGTTACTGGCTATCGGATACTTTTTCCCAAGTCCGCGAGTGGTCAAATTGGCTCGTGGAATATTCGCCCCTTCGGCCCAGGCATCCGCAACGCTGTTGGCGCGCTTAAGCGATAACATTTCGTTGTAGCCGTCTTCGCCGTAATTATCAGTATGGCCTTCGAGACGGCTGTGGGTAATACCGGTGGTGGCCAGCCGTGAAGCCATTGTGCGGATTTGCTGCTTACTATCGGCACGCAGGTGGTAGTCATTTTTATCAAATAAGATGGTATCAGATATTCCTAATGACCAGTCGCCGTTGGTTTCAGTAAAGCCGTATGACTTCATTGCTGCAATTTGTTCTGCAGAGAATTTTCCTTGCGGGGCCTGGCAGCCGCTAAGAAAAATTGCGGCAAGTAAAGCAGGTGCAAAATATTTCCCAATCATGGTGATTCCTTTTATTTTTGCGTTTGCTGCAAGCGCTGGTGTTTCATCCGATACATATTTTGATCGGCAAGCTCTTGCAGATTTTCCGCGGAGGCATGTTCCCAGGTTAAAGCGTATCCAATACTCAGTGACAGACTGGCGGTGTGGCCATTGTGGAGATTAAACGGCGGGATAAACTGTTCGGACAACGCACGGCACAGGGCCTGAACTTCGGCCTCTGAATGAACATCGCGTAGCAGAATGGCAAATTCATCGCCGCCGAGACGCCATGCCTGATGCTGTTTGCCGACAAAGGCCATCAGGCGGCTCGCGACTTCAATTAACACTTTATCGCCAGCTGCGTGGCCCCAGTTATCGTTAATAAGCTTGAAGTTATCGCCATCAAGAAATAACAGCGCGGAACTACTGTGGACGGTTTCGTCTCTCATCAGCTCATTAATGACATTACGGAAAGCCGCTCTGTTAGCCAGACCGGTCAACGGATCGTGCAATGAACTGCGCAGGAGCTGAGCATTTTTAGCCTGAAGCTGTCGCTGCCAGTCCTCCATTTCGCCCAACAGGCTATTAAAGTCCTGGGCAAAAAGGTGGAATTCTTCAATGCGCTCTTCGGGGACCCGGCGAGAAAAATGGCGATTTTCGCGAATGTCATGTACCACTTCGGTAATGCTCTGTAATGCAGCCACAATGCCGCGGTGCAGCGAGTGGGTCAGGAGCAAAGCGATGCAGGAAGCAAGAAAAATGCTGCCGGTGAGCACAATAATTGAGATGCCAAGAAAATAGCTTATCAGCCGGTCCAGCGCGGTCAGACGGAGTTCACCGATGATTTTCCCCTGGTGCCAGATAGGTTGTACCGTGGGTTCAGGAAATAACCATTTGCTGATAATGTCGCTGATTTTATCCTGCCTGACCAGACGTTCGTTATGCCATGAGGCGAAGGGTTTTTGTCGGCCATCGACCAGAATGGCTTTGGAGAATTGCCCCTGTCTTCCCAGCGTGGCCAGCGTATCTTCAGCCGCTGCGCTATCGCCGAAAACAAGCGCGGCTTCCAGGCTGCGACCCATGGTAGCGGCGGTAAGCTCCAGGTTTTTTTGTGCGTACTGCTTAAGTGTGAATATGGAAGCGGCGCAGAGTAACAGCCAGACCAGTGTCATAGAGATCACCACGCTTATCATGCTGATACGGCGAAGCGCTCTTTTAAATGTGGGGCGCGGGGCCTGAGAAAAATCCTTATTCATGTGATGTTTTCCGGGCAAGCATCAGCACCTCGGGATTAACCCGAACGCCGCTGTGCGTCAGTACATCCAGATTTACGGAAAATCTGACTCTCTCATTGTTTATAAGCAGGCAAAAAGCGCTGCCAATAGAGCAATCGGTGTTTTGTTCCGCAATAAGTAATAGGGGCCGGTTTCCATATTTGGCCGTAAATTCAGACTGTTGGATCGGTGATTCACTGCCAAAATAAAAACCATCGCAGGTCGTCTGTAAGGCTTCTTCTGTATTACGAACAATCACGGGTTTGTAAGGCAATATTTCCGGTGCCTCTTCGGCCAGGCTATGGATATAACGTGATGTCGAAAAAATACATAGCCTTGGAGGACCTGATAATTGCGGCCAGCGTGTATAAGTCACGATCCCCGAAACGATCGTCCGAACATTTTCAGACGGCCCGGAGGCAGCAGCAGAGATACCCACGAGTGATAGTACTAAAGTCAAAAAGAGACGGTGAAGAACAGTCATTACGGTTCCGTCAGGTTGTCATAGCGTGGGGGATGCAGATTGCTGAAACCCGGGCGAAGAATAGCATTATTGATGAAAAGCGTCATTAGCCAGCCTCGCCGCTTTAAGATAATTCTCACCAGGATTTTTCGTAAAAGAATGGCTTTAAAAAGGGGAGTCATGGGCGTTAAATCGCTTTGTGTAAACAATAATGTACAATAAAAATGGAATGTAGCGCGATTTAATTTCTTGGTGTAAAGTAAAATTTACGTAATATGGATTGAAATCTTTACTTTGTGTGGTATCGTTACGTCATCCTCGCTGAGGCAATAACTATCGCAAACGAGCTATACAGGATCGCAATCATGCAAAAAGACGCGCTGAATAACGTACATATTACCGATGAACAGGTTTTGATCACTCCGGATCAGTTGAAAACTGAATTCCCTTTGAGCGTTGAGCAGGAAGCGCAGATCGCGCACTCTCGACAGACTATCTCTGACATCATCGCCGGTCGCGATCCGCGCTTGCTGGTGGTGTGTGGTCCTTGCTCGATTCACGATCCTGAAACCGCCATTGAGTACGCTCGTCGTTTTAAAGCTCTTGCCGCAGAGGTCAGCGATAGCCTCTATCTGGTCATGCGCGTCTATTTTGAAAAACCCCGTACCACAGTTGGTTGGAAAGGGCTGATTAACGATCCGCATATGGATGGTTCGTTTGATGTGGAAGGCGGCCTGAAGATTGCGCGTCGTCTGCTGGTTGAACTGGTCAATATGGGGCTGCCGTTGGCGACGGAAGCGTTGGATCCAAACAGTCCTCAGTACCTCGGCGATCTGTTTAGCTGGTCCGCTATCGGCGCGCGTACGACGGAATCCCAGACTCACCGCGAAATGGCTTCAGGCCTGTCGATGCCGGTTGGGTTTAAAAACGGCACCGACGGTAGCCTTGCCACCGCCATTAACGCGATGCGCGCCGCCGCAATGCCGCACCGTTTCGTCGGCATCAACCAGGCCGGGCAGGTGTGCCTGCTGCAAACGCAGGGCAATCCGAACGGTCACGTCATTCTGCGTGGTGGAAAAGCGCCAAACTACGGCCCGGAAGATGTTGCGAAGTGCGAAAAAGAGATGACTCAGGCGGGACTGAAACCTTCTCTGATGGTAGATTGCAGCCATGGGAATTCTAATAAAGACTACCGCCGTCAGCCCGCGGTTGCGGAATCCGTGGTCGCGCAGATCAAAGATGGTAACCGTTCCATTATTGGTCTGATGATTGAGAGCAATATCCACGAAGGTAATCAATCCTCTGAGCAGCCGCGTTGCGATATGAAATACGGCGTCTCGGTGACCGATGCCTGCATTAGTTGGGAAACCACCGATGCGCTGCTCCGCGAACTTGATAAGGATCTGCGAGGCCATCTGGCGGCTCGTCTGGCGTAAGAGGATGATATGGTTGCTGAACTGACCGCGTTACGCGATCAAATTGATGAAGTCGATAAAGCGCTGCTGGAGCTGCTGGCTAAGCGCCTGGAGCTGGTAGCGCAAGTCGGAGAGGTTAAAAGCCAATATGGCCTGCCGATTTACGTCCCTGAGCGCGAGTCGGCGATGCTGGCCTCCCGCCGTGAGGAGGCAGCTGCGCTTGGGGTTCCGCCGGATCTTATCGAAGATGTCTTGCGTCGCGTCATGCGTGAGTCTTATTCCAGCGAAAACGATAAAGGTTTTAAAACGCTTTATCCGAACCTGCGTCCGGTCGTTATTGTCGGCGGCGGCGGGCAAATGGGGCGTCTGTTTGAGAAAATGCTGACGCTTTCCGGATATCAGATTCGTATTCTGGAGAAAGACGACTGGTCGCGGGCGGACGAGATTGTCGCCGATGCCGGCATGGTTATCGTCAGCGTGCCGATTCATATCACGGCGGCGACGATTGCTCAGTTGCCTCCGCTGCCGGCGGACTGCATCCTGGTCGATTTGGCTTCGGTGAAAGCGGAACCGCTGCAGGCGATGCTGGCTGCGCATACAGGTCCGGTATTGGGTCTGCATCCTATGTTTGGTCCTGATAGCGGCAGTCTGGCGAAGCAGGTAGTGGTGTACTGCGATGGCCGCCAGCCTGAGGCGTATCAGTGGTTCCTGGAGCAAATTCAGGTCTGGGGCGCTCGGCTGCATCGCATCAGCGCCATCGAACACGATCAGAACATGGCCTTTATTCAGGCGTTGCGCCACTTTGCTACCTTCGCTTATGGTCTGCATCTGGCCGAAGAGAACGTGCGTCTTGAGCAACTTTTAGCGCTCTCGTCGCCAATTTATCGTCTGGAGCTGGCGATGGTTGGTCGACTGTTTGCCCAGGATCCGCAGCTCTACGCTGACATTATTATGTCCTCGGAAAATAACCTGGCGCTGATTAAGAGATACTACCAGCGTTTCGGTGAAGCTATCGGCCTGCTGGAGCAGGGGGATAAACAGGCGTTCATCGATAGCTTCCGTAAGGTTGAACACTGGTTCGGTGACTATGCCCAGCGCTTCCAGAGCGAAAGCCGAACGTTGCTGCGCCAGGCGAATGATAATCGGCAGTAAGGCGTAAAACACGTATACAATAAAGCCAGAGGGGTGACCCGCTGGCTTTTTTTATAGGGATGAAAACGATGGCTGAACCACAACCGCTGTTTGATTACACCGGGCATTTACCGGAATGTCCGACCTGGAGCGAAGCCGAACAGGCATTGTACTGGGCCGATATTATGGAATGCGAAATTCATCGCTACGACGTGCAGACGGGTGAACATCAGGTTCTACAATTTCCCGAGGAGCCCGGCTGTTTTGCCCTGCGCGAAAAGGGCGGTTTTATCGTCGCTTTACGCAGCGGTATCTGGCTCACTGATGCGCATGGTCTTCTACAGCGAAAAGTCTGCGATAACCCCAGCAATCCGCAATTAGCGCGCTTTAATGATGGTGGAACCGATCGCGACGGCCGCTTTTATGCCGGGACTTTCTGGGGACCGGGAGATTTTAACGGCGCGCTCTTAGTGCGCATCAATAACGATCTCTCCCCGCAGGTTATCCAGTGCGATATTCACGGCGCTAACGGTCTGGCGTTTAGCGAAGACAAGCGTTGGATGTATACCTCGGATACGCCAAATGCTGTTATCTATCGAACACCTCTCGATGAGCGGGGCGAGGCGGGTAAACGCCAGGTCTTCCTGCGCTTTCAGCCGGGAGAGGGGATTCCAGACGGCGCGGCCATCGATGCCGAAGGTTGTTACTGGAGCGCGATGTTTGACGGCTGGCGTATTGCGCGCTTCTCGCCGACGGGCGAGCAGCTGGAGGAGCATCGTCTACCGGTGCGTTGCCCGACGATGGTCTGTTTTGGCGGAGCGGATATGAAGACGCTCTACATTACCACCACGCGGGAGAATATGGATGCTGAGGAAGTGGCGAAATATCCGCTTTCTGGCGCCATCTTCACCCTGCCTGTTAGCGTGGCAGGGATGAAGAAATTGCCGTTTATAGAGCGTTAAACCGGCTCGACCGGTACCACGTTTTCGCTGGCATAACAGCCCAGCACCTTCATTGAACGTGTTATCTCGGCCAGCTCTTTTAAAGCTTTACGCATGGGCAGTGATTCCAGGTTGGCCTGGATATCCAGATAAAACATCTCTTCCCACGGATTACCGTGAATGGGACGCGACTCCAGCTTGGTCATAATCAGGTTATGGTTTCGCAGTACCAGCAGTGCTTCTACCAGGGCCCCGGCTTGCTGGCCGGTGGCCATCAACAGCGTGGTTTTCGCGGGGACCTGATCGGAGACTTCCACCGCTTTACGCGCCAGAACCAGGAAGCGGGTGATATTTTGCGTTTGGTTAGCCTGACAATGTTCCAGTACCTGCAAACCGTGCAGCGCCCCGCCTGCTTCGCTGCCCAGCGCGGCAACGGTCGGCGATTTAGCCTGAGCGACTTTTTCCATCGCTGAGGAGGTGCTATCGGTATATTCAATATTCCAGTGCGGATAGCGGCTGAGGTACTGGCTGCACTGCTGGAACGGCTGTGGATGGCTGTAGACCGTCGTAATCTGTTGCGCGTCGGTGGATGTTGAGACCAGCACGCAGTGATCGATAGGCAGAGTCAGCTCGCCGACGATGGATAAGCTGGTGTGCTGCAGAAGATCGTAAACATCATTGATGCCGCCGGAGCTTGTATTTTCAATGGGGACGACGGCATAGTCGGCCTGGCCCGTCTCCACTTGCTCAAAGATATCGGCGAATTTCGCACAGCCGCTTTCGATAAACTGTTCAAAGTGGCGGGCGGCATACTGGCGGGCCGCAAGATGCGAATATGAACCTTTCGGTCCGAGAAACGCCACGCGCGCGGAGTGCGGATTGATTTTATTGAGGTGCTGCTGCAGTAGCGTTTGTTGGGTAAGGACCGAGTCTTCAATGATCAGCTGGAACAGGCGCGTGATGTAGTGGGCATCGAGATGATGTTTTTTCCCCAACGTCATCAAGCGTTCCAGTAAGTCCCGCTCGCGGTCGATATCCCGCACCGGACGGTGCGAGGCCAGCTTGGCTTTTCCTACCTCTACGGCCAGGCCGCGGCGCTCTGCCAGCAGCGCCAGCAGCTTCTCATCCAGAGCGCTGATCTTATCGCGTAGCGCCAGTAATGGGTTTTCCTCGGTCATATGTGTTGCCTTTCTTGTTATTGATTATCAATAAAAAAGGCCTCCCGTTTGGGAGGCCTTGTTGTTCGTCTTCGCATTCTTTATCACACGACGAATTGCCTCCCATTCAGGGGAAGGTAAAAAAGAATGCGAAGAAGAACGGGATCAGTTTCACGATGAATTCCTTGAGTTAGTGGGGATTACAGTACCTGTACTGTTTTCACTCTGTCAATAAAAAACGCGCCCGGAGGCGCGTGGCATGACACAAGCTTAAGTTAAGGATTACTCTTCTTCTTCCACAAAGCCTGCCTCTTTCACCGATGTCGCGGCGCGGCGGGCTTCCCCTTTGTGTTGCACTTTATTGAGCTGCCGTTCCAGCTTGTTGATCAATTCGTTGATTGCGGCATACATGTCTTCGTGCCGTGCGCTGGCAACCAGGTGTCCGTTTGGCGTATTGATGGTGGCGTCAGCGACAAAACCCTGCGGCTCCTTAGAGAGGATGATGTGCGGGTTAATTAAGTGGGTTTGCCATTTATCCAGTTTGGCGAGACGGTCTGCGACGTGCTGGCGGATTGCCGGAGTAATTTCCATTTGTTTACTGGTAATGTTCATTGTCATAAATTTTACCTCTTGTCTTTCCCGTCTTGGTGAACTCAGCATACCTCGCCCAATGTCAAAATGCGTGATTTAAATCACATTTTATTGTCACTTTTTGTCAACAAATCTGTTTTGTGAGACAGGACAGGAACAGGTGAGATTTTGCTTGTGGAAAGGAAGAAAGGGAGCCATATTTGATGAGTTAACTCGGCGCTAAACCGCTTCAGCTAAGCAATTTAACGAATAAAAAAACGGCAGCCATCTGGCTGCCGTTTTGCTTATCTAAGGGCTATCAGGTGTTCTTGCTATTGGCTGCAATGATTTTCGCAACTTTGTCAGCCTGCGCGTTCATCTGCATCTGACGGTAGGCGTTTTCCATCTTCGGCAGCGCATCGCGGGTGGCCTGCGTATCCGGATAGTTACGCAGCATGCCGTCTACGCGGTTAACTACCGCAACCCATGCGCCACGATCGGTGTAGTAATCCACAACCGACAGCTCGTACTTCGCCAGACGATCCTTCAGGAACACCATACGTTTATAGGCGTCAGTAGAGTACTGGCTGTTGGGATAGCCACGAACCAGTTTGGAGAAGTCGTTAAAGGCATCGCGCGCGTGTTGTGGGTCGCGGTCAGAACGGTCGACGCCGAAGAAGCCCTGCAGCGCACTGTCATCCAACGCCATATTTGTCAGACCACGCATATAAATAACGTAATCAATGTTAGGATGAGTCGGGTTCAGGCGCACAAAGCGATCGATGGCGGCCTGAGCCAGCGGTAGATCGGCGTTTTTGTAGTACGCATAAATCAGGTCCAACTGTACCTGTTGGGAATAAGGTCCAAAGGGATAACGGTTATCCAACGCTTCCAGTTGCGTTATTGCCTGTTTCCAGTTACCGTCCTGCAGCTTTTGCTGAGCGGTCGCGTAGATCTCATTCGGCGGATTATCGGGCACCTCCTCCTTTGAGCCAGAGCAACCCACCAAAGCCAGGCTCAGTGTGGCTGCTGCCACCAGGTATTTCATGCGCGTCATGACGTTTTGACTTCCTCAAAATGTTTATGCGGGAGAATCTCTGTTCCTGCTCCCGATTAAGACCAGCTACAATAGCACACTATATTAAACGGCAAAGCCGTAAAACCCAACGTTAAAACGAAGAAGCTGTATATGGCACAACGAGTACAACTCAACGCAACGGTGTCCGAAAATCAACTCGGACAACGCTTAGATCAGGCTTTGGCCGAATTGTTCCCGGATTATTCGCGTTCGCGCATAAAAGAATGGATCCTTGACCAGAGAGTGCTGGTAAACGGCTGCGTCAGCGACAAGCCGAAAGAAAAAGTGCTGGGGGGAGAGACGATTGCTATCGATGTTGAAATCGAAGAAGAAGTCCGTTTCCAACCGCAGGATATTCCGCTCAATATCGTTTATGAAGATGATGACATCCTCGTAATTAATAAACCGCGCGATTTAGTTGTGCACCCCGGCGCGGGCAACCCTGACGGTACTGTGCTGAATGCGCTGTTGCACTACTATCCCGCCATTGCTGACGTGCCGCGGGCGGGGATCGTGCACCGTCTTGATAAAGACACCACTGGTTTAATGGTGGTAGCAAAGACTATCCCGGCGCAAACCCGACTGGTGGAATCCCTGCAGCTGCGTGAAATTACCCGTGAATATGAAGCGGTAGCGATTGGTCATATGACGGCTGGCGGAACGGTTGAAGAACCGATTAGCCGTCACCCGACCAAGCGTACGCATATGGCGGTACATCCCATGGGGAAACCGGCGGTGACGCACTATCGGATCATGGAGCATTTTCGCATTCATACTCGTTTGCGTTTGCGCCTCGAGACCGGTCGTACGCACCAGATTCGCGTGCACATGGCGCACATCACCCATCCGCTGGTGGGCGATCAGGTTTATGGAGGGCGCCCACGTCCGCCTAAAGGTGCGTCGGAAGAGTTCATCACTGCTCTGCGTAAGTTCGACCGCCAGGCTCTTCATGCCACGATGCTGCGCTTATACCATCCGATCAGCGGTATTGAGATGGAATGGCATGCGCCAATTCCGCAGGATATGGTTGATTTGATCGATGCCATGCGCGCTGATTTTGAAACTCATAAAGACGATATCGACTGGTTATGACTAAAGTGATTGTACCGCAATGGCCGATGCCGGAAGGCGTTGCTGCCTGTAGTTCCACGCGCGTTGGCGGGGTAAGTTTATCGCCATACGATTCACTTAACCTCGGCGCTCATTGCGGAGACAATCTGCAGCACGTAGAAGAGAACCGTCGGCGCATGTTTGCCGCCGGCGGTCTGCCGTCATACCCGGTGTGGCTGGAACAGGTTCACGGTACGGCAGTGTTAAAACTCGACGGCGGGCCGTACGAGTCAAAGCGTGCGGATGCGTCATACTGTAATGTGCCGGGTACGGTATGCGCGGTGATGACCGCTGATTGCCTGCCGGTGCTTTTTTGTAACCGCGCGGGTACGGAGGTTGCGGCGGCTCATGCCGGCTGGCGAGGTCTTTGCGAAGGCGTGCTGGAAGAAACCGTTGCCTGTTTTGCCGATAGTCCGGAAAATATCATGGCCTGGCTTGGCCCCGCTATCGGGCCGGACGCGTTTGAGGTTGGCCCGGAGGTGCGTGAGGCCTTTATGGCAAAAGATACCCAGGCGGAGCGCGCATTTCGCCCTGCGGGTGAGAAGTATTTTGCTGATATCTATCAGCTTGCCCGTCAGCGTCTGTCGAGCGTTGGCGTTGAGCAGATTTTTGGCGGAGACCGCTGTACCCTCAGCGAAAAAGATGATTTTTTCTCTTATCGTCGCGACAAGACGACGGGTCGTATGGCAAGTTTCATCTGGCTGATATAACCTGCCGAACTAAGACGATCCAGAAGGCAAACTTATTTTTGCATAGTTCAGGTCTTTAACCTTGAATAATTGAGGGATGACCTCATTTAATCTCCAGTAGCAAATTTGACCTGTTATGGGAGGAGTTATGCGTCTGGATCGTCTTACCAATAAATTCCAGCTTGCTCTTGCCGATGCCCAGTCTCTTGCGCTTGGGCACGACAACCAATTCATCGAACCTCTTCATCTAATGAGCGCCTTGCTGAATCAGGAAGGGGGATCGGTACGTCCTTTATTAACTTCGGCTGGCATCAACGCCGGAGAGTTACGCACCAATATTGAACAGGCGTTGAGCCGATTGCCGCAGGTGGAAGGTACCGGTGGCGATGTTCAACCTTCTCAGGATTTAGTGCGTATCCTTAACCTTTGCGACAAGCTGGCGCAAAAGAGAAAGGACAACTTTATTTCGTCAGAACTGTTCGTTCTGGCTGCGCTTGAATCACGCGGCACGCTGACCGACCTTTTAAAATCCGCCGGAGCCACAACCGTTAACGTGAGTCAGGCGATTGAACAAATGCGCGGAGGTGAAAGCGTGAACGATCAGGGAGCCGAGGACCAACGTCAGGCTTTGAAAAAATTTACCGTCGATCTGACCGAACGTGCCGAGCAGGGCAAGCTTGACCCGGTAATTGGCCGTGATGAAGAAATTCGTCGAACGATTCAGGTTCTGCAGCGTCGTACCAAAAATAACCCGGTGCTGATTGGTGAACCCGGCGTAGGTAAAACGGCCATTGTTGAAGGGCTGGCGCAGCGGATCGTCAACGGTGAAGTACCGGAAGGGTTGAAGGGGCGTCGAGTCCTGGCGCTTGATATGGGCGCGCTGGTGGCGGGTGCCAAGTATCGTGGTGAGTTTGAAGAACGTTTAAAAGGCGTGCTAAACGATCTCGCCAAGCAGGAAGGCAATGTCATCCTCTTTATCGATGAGCTGCACACGATGGTGGGCGCAGGTAAAGCAGACGGTGCCATGGACGCCGGGAATATGCTGAAACCGGCGCTGGCGCGTGGTGAGCTGCACTGCGTGGGCGCCACGACACTGGATGAGTATCGTCAGTACATTGAGAAAGACGCCGCGCTGGAGCGTCGTTTCCAGAAAGTGTTCGTTGCGGAACCGACAGTTGAAGATACCATTGCGATTTTGCGTGGTCTGAAAGAGCGTTATGAACTGCACCACCACGTGCAGATCACTGACCCGGCGATTGTAGCGGCGGCTACGCTGTCTCACCGTTATATCGCCGACCGACAGCTGCCGGATAAAGCTATCGACTTGATCGATGAAGCTGCGTCCAGCATCCGCATGCAGATTGACTCAAAACCGGAAGAGCTGGACAGACTCGATCGACGCATCATTCAACTCAAGCTGGAACAGCAGGCGTTGAAGAAAGAGTCTGACGAAGCCAGCATTAAGCGGTTGGATATGCTGAATGAGGAACTGGCGGATAAAGAACGTCAATATTCAGTCTTAGAAGAAGAGTGGAAGGCTGAAAAAGCGTCGCTCTCTGGTACCCAGACGATTAAGGCCGAGCTGGAACAGGCTAAAATCGCGATTGAGCAGGCGCGTCGCGTCGGCGATCTGGCGCGGATGTCCGAGCTGCAGTACGGTAAGATCCCTGAACTGGAAAAGCAGCTGGCGGCGGCAACGCAGTCTGAAGGCAAGACCATGCGTCTGCTGCGTAATAAAGTCACGGATGCGGAAATCGCGGAAGTGCTGGCTCGTTGGACGGGGATTCCGGTTGCGAGAATGCTCGAAGGCGAACGTGAGAAGCTGCTGCGTATGGAGCAGGAGCTGCATAGCCGCGTTATTGGTCAGAACGAAGCGGTTGAAGCGGTATCGAACGCGATCCGCCGTAGTCGTGCCGGGTTATCCGACCCTAACCGTCCGATTGGCTCGTTCCTGTTCCTTGGCCCTACCGGGGTAGGTAAGACAGAACTCTGTAAAGCGCTGGCTAACTTTATGTTTGATAGCGACGATGCGATGGTACGTATCGACATGTCAGAGTTTATGGAGAAACATTCCGTTTCACGTCTGGTTGGGGCACCTCCGGGATATGTCGGTTATGAAGAAGGCGGTTATCTCACTGAGGCGGTCCGCCGTCGCCCTTATTCCGTCATCCTGCTGGATGAAGTGGAAAAAGCGCATCCGGATGTCTTTAACATTCTGCTGCAGGTACTGGACGATGGACGTTTAACTGACGGGCAGGGGAGAACGGTCGACTTCCGCAATACGGTGGTCATCATGACCTCCAACCTCGGTTCGGATCTCATTCAGGAACGTTTTGGTGCGCTGGATTATAGTCACATGAAAGATCTGGTGCTGGGCGTGGTTAGTCAAAGCTTCCGCCCGGAATTTATCAACCGTATTGATGAAGTGGTTGTCTTCCACCCGTTAGGTGAAAAACATATTGCTTCTATTGCGCAGATTCAGCTGCAGCGGTTGTATAAACGACTGGAGGAGCGCGGCTACGAAGTCCACCTCTCTGATGAGGCGCTGAAGCTGCTTAGCGAAAACGGCTACGATCCGGTTTATGGCGCACGTCCTCTAAAACGTGCTATCCAGCAGCAGATCGAAAACCCGCTGGCACAGCAGATTCTTTCCGGTGAGCTGATTCCGGGTAAAGAAGTACGGCTGGTCGTGAAAAATGACCGGATAGTGGCAGTGCAGTAAATCACAAAACAGCAAAAACGGGCCAACTCGGCTCGTTTTTGTTTAAAAACCAGGCAATAATTTAATCTCAGTCGATGTTTTGGCTGAAAATTGAGCGGGTGAGATTTTTTTTTAAAATTCCCCTTGCCACTTCAGAATTACTCCCTATAATGCGCCTCCACTGACACGGAACAACGGCACGCAAGCCGCCGGGTCAGCGGGATTCAGCGATGAATGCCGGCAGAGGAAAGCGAAATTAAACGCTTGACTCTGAATGAGGAAAACGTATTATACGCCACCTCGCAACGGTGAGCGAAAGCCGCGTTGCACTGCTCTTTAACAATTTATCAGACAATCTGTGTGGGCACTCAAAGTGACATGGATTCTTAACGTCCTCGGACGAAAAATGAATACCAAGTCTCTGAGTGAACATACGTAATTCATTACGAAGTTTAATTCACGAGCATCAAACTTAAATTGAAGAGTTTGATCATGGCTCAGATTGAACGCTGGCGGCAGGCCTAACACATGCAAGTCGAACGGTAGCACAGAGAGCTTGCTCTCGGGTGACGAGTGGCGGACGGGTGAGTAATGTCTGGGAAACTGCCTGATGGAGGGGGATAACTACTGGAAACGGTAGCTAATACCGCATAACGTCGCAAGACCAAAGAGGGGGACCTTCGGGCCTCTTGCCATCAGATGTGCCCAGATGGGATTAGCTAGTAGGTGGGGTAACGGCTCACCTAGGCGACGATCCCTAGCTGGTCTGAGAGGATGACCAGCCACACTGGAACTGAGACACGGTCCAGACTCCTACGGGAGGCAGCAGTGGGGAATATTGCACAATGGGCGCAAGCCTGATGCAGCCATGCCGCGTGTATGAAGAAGGCCTTCGGGTTGTAAAGTACTTTCAGCGGGGAGGAAGGCGATAAGGTTAATAACCTTGTCGATTGACGTTACCCGCAGAAGAAGCACCGGCTAACTCCGTGCCAGCAGCCGCGGTAATACGGAGGGTGCAAGCGTTAATCGGAATTACTGGGCGTAAAGCGCACGCAGGCGGTCTGTCAAGTCGGATGTGAAATCCCCGGGCTCAACCTGGGAACTGCATTCGAAACTGGCAGGCTGGAGTCTTGTAGAGGGGGGTAGAATTCCAGGTGTAGCGGTGAAATGCGTAGAGATCTGGAGGAATACCGGTGGCGAAGGCGGCCCCCTGGACAAAGACTGACGCTCAGGTGCGAAAGCGTGGGGAGCAAACAGGATTAGATACCCTGGTAGTCCACGCTGTAAACGATGTCGACTTGGAGGTTGTTCCCTTGAGGAGTGGCTTCCGGAGCTAACGCGTTAAGTCGACCGCCTGGGGAGTACGGCCGCAAGGTTAAAACTCAAATGAATTGACGGGGGCCCGCACAAGCGGTGGAGCATGTGGTTTAATTCGATGCAACGCGAAGAACCTTACCTACTCTTGACATCCAGAGAACTTAGCAGAGATGCTTTGGTGCCTTCGGGAACTCTGAGACAGGTGCTGCATGGCTGTCGTCAGCTCGTGTTGTGAAATGTTGGGTTAAGTCCCGCAACGAGCGCAACCCTTATCCTTTGTTGCCAGCGGTCCGGCCGGGAACTCAAAGGAGACTGCCAGTGATAAACTGGAGGAAGGTGGGGATGACGTCAAGTCATCATGGCCCTTACGAGTAGGGCTACACACGTGCTACAATGGCATATACAAAGAGAAGCGACCTCGCGAGAGCAAGCGGACCTCATAAAGTATGTCGTAGTCCGGATTGGAGTCTGCAACTCGACTCCATGAAGTCGGAATCGCTAGTAATCGTGGATCAGAATGCCACGGTGAATACGTTCCCGGGCCTTGTACACACCGCCCGTCACACCATGGGAGTGGGTTGCAAAAGAAGTAGGTAGCTTAACCTTCGGGAGGGCGCTTACCACTTTGTGATTCATGACTGGGGTGAAGTCGTAACAAGGTAACCGTAGGGGAACCTGCGGTTGGATCACCTCCTTACCTTAAAGAACCTGCCTTTGTAGTGCTCACACAGATTGTCTGATAGATGTAAAGAAGCAAGACGGCTGCGAAGTCGTGACACCTCGTGTCCCCTTCGTCTAGCGGTTAGGACTCCGCCCTTTCACGGCGGCAACAGGGGTTCGAATCCCCTAGGGGACGCCACTTGCTGGCTGTGAGTGAAAGGCACAACCAACCGATATCTCAAAACTCATCTTCGGGTGACGTTTGAGATATTTGCTCTTTAAAAATCTGGATCAAGCTGAAAATTGAAACGACACACATGTTATGTGTGTTCGAGTCTCTCAAATTTTCGCGACACGATGATGTTTTACGAAACATCTTCGGGTTGTGAGGTTAAGCGACTAAGCGTACACGGTGGATGCCCTGGCAGTCAGAGGCGATGAAGGACGTGCTAATCTGCGAAAAGCGTCGGTAAGGTGATATGAACCGTTACAGCCGGCGATGTCCGAATGGGGAAACCCAGTGCAATTCGTTGCACTATCGTTTGATGAATACATAGTCAAACGAGGCGAACCGGGGGAACTGAAACATCTAAGTACCCCGAGGAAAAGAAATCAACCGAGATTCCCCCAGTAGCGGCGAGCGAACGGGGAGCAGCCCGGAGTCTGAATCAGCTTGTGTGTTAGTGGAAGCGTCTGGAAAGTCGCAGGGTACAGGGTGATACTCCCGTACACTAAAACACACAGGCTGTGAACTCGAAGAGTAGGGCGGGACACGTGGTATCCTGTCTGAATATGGGGGGACCATCCTCCAAGGCTAAATACTCCTGACTGACCGATAGTGAACCAGTACCGTGAGGGAAAGGCGAAAAGAACCCCGGCGAGGGGAGTGAAAAAGAACCTGAAACCGTGTACGTACAAGCAGTAGGAGCCCACTTGTTGGGTGACTGCGTACCTTTTGTATAATGGGTCAGCGACTTATATTCTGTAGCAAGGTTAACCGTATAGGGGAGCCGCAGGGAAACCGAGTCTTAACTGGGCGTTAAGTTGCAGGGTATAGACCCGAAACCCGGTGATCTAGCCATGGGCAGGTTGAAGGTTGGGTAACACTAACTGGAGGACCGAACCGACTAATGTTGAAAAATTAGCGGATGACTTGTGGCTGGGGGTGAAAGGCCAATCAAACCGGGAGATAGCTGGTTCTCCCCGAAAGCTATTTAGGTAGCGCCTCGTGAATTCATCTTCGGGGGTAGAGCACTGTTTCGGCTAGGGGGTCATCCCGACTTACCAACCCGATGCAAACTACGAATACCGAAGAATGTTATCACGGGAGACACACGGCGGGTGCTAACGTCCGTCGTGAAGAGGGAAACAACCCAGACCGCCAGCTAAGGTCCCAAAGTCATGGTTAAGTGGGAAACGATGTGGGAAGGCCCAGACAGCCAGGATGTTGGCTTAGAAGCAGCCATCATTTAAAGAAAGCGTAATAGCTCACTGGTCGAGTCGGCCTGCGCGGAAGATGTAACGGGGCTAAACCATGCACCGAAGCTGCGGCAGCGACACTATGTGTTGTTGGGTAGGGGAGCGTTCTGTAAGCCGTTGAAGGTGGCCTGTGAAGGTTGCTGGAGGTATCAGAAGTGCGAATGCTGACATAAGTAACGATAATGCGGGTGAAAAACCCGCACGCCGGAAGACCAAGGGTTCCTGTCCAACGTTAATCGGGGCAGGGTGAGTCGACCCCTAAGGCGAGGCCGAAAGGCGTAGTCGATGGGAAACAGGTTAATATTCCTGTACTTGGTGTTACTGCGAAGGGGGGACGGAGAAGGCTATGTTGGCCGGGCGACGGTTGTCCCGGTTTAAGCGTGTAGGTGTGTGTTCCAGGTAAATCCGGTTCACTTTAACACTGAGGCGTGATGACGAGGCACTACGGTGCTGAAGTGACAAATGCCCTGCTTCCAGGAAAAGCCTCTAAGCATCAGGTAACATCAAATCGTACCCCAAACCGACACAGGTGGTCAGGTAGAGAATACCAAGGCGCTTGAGAGAACTCGGGTGAAGGAACTAGGCAAAATGGTGCCGTAACTTCGGGAGAAGGCACGCTGATATGTAGGTGAAGTGGTTTACCCATGGAGCTGAAATCAGTCGAAGATACCAGCTGGCTGCAACTGTTTATTAAAAACACAGCACTGTGCAAACACGAAAGTGGACGTATACGGTGTGACGCCTGCCCGGTGCCGGAAGGTTAATTGATGGGGTTATCCGTAAGGAGAAGCTCTTGATCGAAGCCCCGGTAAACGGCGGCCGTAACTATAACGGTCCTAAGGTAGCGAAATTCCTTGTCGGGTAAGTTCCGACCTGCACGAATGGCGTAATGATGGCCAGGCTGTCTCCACCCGAGACTCAGTGAAATTGAACTCGCTGTGAAGATGCAGTGTACCCGCGGCAAGACGGAAAGACCCCGTGAACCTTTACTATAGCTTGACACTGAACACTGGTCCTTGATGTGTAGGATAGGTGGGAGGCTTTGAAGCGTGGACGCCAGTCTGCGTGGAGCCATCCTTGAAATACCACCCTTTAATGGCTGGTGTTCTAACGTGGGCCCCTAATCGGGGTTGCGGACAGTGTCTGGTGGGTAGTTTGACTGGGGCGGTCTCCTCCTAAAGAGTAACGGAGGAGCACGAAGGTCAGCTAATCCTGGTCGGACATCAGGAGGTTAGTGCAATGGCATAAGCTGGCTTGACTGCGAGCGTGACGGCGCGAGCAGGTGCGAAAGCAGGTCATAGTGATCCGGTGGTTCTGAATGGAAGGGCCATCGCTCAACGGATAAAAGGTACTCCGGGGATAACAGGCTGATACCGCCCAAGAGTTCATATCGACGGCGGTGTTTGGCACCTCGATGTCGGCTCATCACATCCTGGGGCTGAAGTAGGTCCCAAGGGTATGGCTGTTCGCCATTTAAAGTGGTACGCGAGCTGGGTTTAGAACGTCGTGAGACAGTTCGGTCCCTATCTGCCGTGGGCGCTGGAGAATTGAGGGGGGCTGCTCCTAGTACGAGAGGACCGGAGTGGACGCATCACTGGTGTTCGGGTTGTCATGCCAATGGCATTGCCCGGTAGCTAAATGCGGAAGAGATAAGTGCTGAAAGCATCTAAGTACGAAACTTGCCCCGAGATGAGTTCTCCCTGACCCTTTAAGGGTCCTGAAGGAACGTTGAAGACGACGACGTTGATAGGCCGGGTGTGTAAGCGCAGCGATGCGTTGAGCTAACCGGTACTAATGAACCGTGAGGCTTAACCTTACAACGCCGAAGATGTTTTGGCGGATTGAGAAGAGAACAATTTCAGCATTGATTCAGAGTTGAGTACGCAATAATTTGCGCAGCAGCAAGGCGACAAGCGAAGGAAAGGAAGGAGCATACTGAGGTATGTGACTGACTTTACGAGCGCGGGCAACGCGGCAGATGCGATAAAGAATTGCGTACTGAGCACAAAGAATTTGCCTGGCGGCGATAGCGCGGTGGTCCCACCTGACCCCATGCCGAACTCAGAAGTGAAACGCCGTAGCGCCGATGGTAGTGTGGGGTCTCCCCATGTGAGAGTAGGGAACTGCCAGGCATCAAACACGTGAAGAGCCCATCCTGACGGATGGGCTTTTTGCGTTTCAGATAAGCAAAATCGTTCTGTCCAGCCATGCATTCCCCTCCTTCCTTGTAATATAAAAGCCTGTTCAGATGGACTTACCCTCATATTTCACTTCATCCCAGCCTGTCCGTTCGCGTTAATCTTGAATAGCCACAGTAAGAAATAAAATGTGATATTTATCACATATAAAATGATAACAACTATATAACATTTGGTTCACTAATTAATTTGTCTGAGTGAGTTGGGCCATCCAACACAGCAGATTGCAGTCTTTGCTGGAGCAGAATTACAATGACAGAAAGCAGTATTAGCGAACGTGAATCCCAGGATCACGGTGATACCCGGCGCCGTATATGGGCAATCGTAGGGGCATCGTCAGGGAATTTAGTTGAATGGTTTGATTTCTACGTCTATTCATTTTGCTCACTCTACTTTGCGCACATCTTCTTTCCTTCAGGTAATACCACAACTCAATTATTACAAACTGCTGGGGTATTTGCTGCTGGTTTTCTGATGCGTCCGATCGGAGGCTGGATATTCGGGCGCATTGCTGACCGCCGCGGACGTAAAACCTCTATGCTTATCTCCGTATGCATGATGTGTTTTGGTTCACTGGTGATTGCCTGCCTGCCGGGTTATGCAACGATAGGTACTTGGGCTCCGGCTCTGCTATTGCTGGCTCGTTTATTTCAGGGTCTGTCCGTTGGCGGAGAATACGGTACCAGCGCGACCTATATGAGCGAAGTTGCGGTAGAAGGTAAAAAAGGTTTCTATGCCTCATTTCAGTACGTCACGCTGATTGGCGGCCAACTTCTGGCTGTACTTGTTGTTGTTGCGTTACAACAGATCCTCAGCGATGAGGAGCTGCATGCCTGGGGATGGCGGATCCCCTTCGCTCTCGGCGCAGTATTAGCCATCGTTGCCCTGTGGCTGCGTCGGCAGTTGGATGAAACTTCAAAACAGGAAACTCGCGCATTAAAAGAAGCGGGATCGTTTAAAGGATTATGGCGTAACCGCAAAGCATTCATTATGGTGTTGGGGTTTACGGCCGCCGGCTCATTAAGCTTTTATACCTTTACAACCTATATGCAGAAATATCTGGTCAACACCGCTGGCATGACGGCGGGTACCGCCAGCATGATTATGACCGCGGCTTTATTTGTTTATATGCTGGTTCAGCCACTTTTTGGCGCGCTCTCGGATAAGATTGGCCGCCGGACCTCAATGCTCTGTTTTGGCGTACTTGTTACCGTTTTTACTGTTCCAATTCTCAATGCATTACAGAACGTGAGTTCGCCGTATGCGGCATTTGCTTTAGTGATATGTGCCCTGCTGATAGTGAGCTTTTATACCTCAATTAGCGGAATTCTGAAGGCTGAAATGTTTCCGGCACAGGTACGCGCCCTGGGGGTTGGGCTATCTTATGCGGTGGCGAATGCGCTATTTGGCGGCTCGGCTGAGTACGTCGCGCTGTCGTTAAAATCGGCAGGAATTGAGCACGCTTTTTACTGGTACGTGACCGTAATGGGAGCAATCGCATTCCTGGTGTCCCTAACGCTACATCGTAAAGGTAAGGGTCTACGTTTGTAGGCTTACTGATGTGCCAGCTGCCATACCGCATAGCCGGTAGTGGCACCTGCCACATCCCATGCGAAGTCCTTCCAGCTCCAGCCGCTCCCGGACGGGCGGCTGTCCCATAGCTCCTTCGATGCCCCTAAACTCACGGAAAACATAAAGCCAATGGCGGCACTACGGTCGCGGCTATAGCCCTGATGCTGGGCGTATTCGTTGCCTGCGGCAGAGAGCATGGCTGAAGCGAGGAAGTGTTGGGCTTTATCCTGGCCACTCCATGCATCATTAGCCATATGGCTGCAGCCGGTCAGTAATAATAGTGGGGTGATAAGCATGATGATGCGCATACTAATTCCAGAAAAAAGCCCCGCTGAGCGGGGCGGGAATTCAGAGAATACGGCTGATAAGGCGATCGATTCGAATACGTCGCAGGCGCCTGATCAGTTTGCGTACTTTTATCGGGTAATCGGCAATACTCTGTAGATCGCGATAGTGCTGAACGATCGTAGTATGTTTGCGGATGAGATTGAGCTCTTTTTCGCGCATTGCGCCAAGCTGATGTTTCGGGTCGTGGATAAGAATCGCGTTCTCCAAATCCAGTCGCCATGCGCGCGGGTTCAGGTTATTGCCGGTCAGCAGCATCCATTCGTCATCAACCCACATGCCTTTCAGGTGGTAGCTGTTATCGTCATCCTTCCATAAACGGACAATTAGCTGATCGGTGTTGACATAATACTGCAGCCGGCTCAGAAAACGCCGCAGATTGATTTCATAAAGGTAGGGCAGCGCGCCGATAATTTTAAACGGCTGATCTTCCGGAATATAGAAATCATTAGCGGTTTTATCACCAACGATAATTTCAACTTTCTTCCCGCTGCGTAGCAGCTGAATGATATTACGGACCAGCAGAGCGGGCAGGTTGAAATAAGGGGTGCAGATAGTCAGCTTGTGCTCAGCGCAGGGCATCAGATGGAAAATGGTTTTATTCAGCAGGCTGGTCTTCCCCAGACCAACTAAAGGGGTAACCGACAGCTGCTCTTCATCAGCATTGCCGAGAAAATGATAGCCGCTATCGCGGAGCTCCTGGCGATACTGACGGATGTCATTTTTAATTTCCGGACTTTTTGGCCGATCGGCCCTGTCAAGGCGGTTAACTCCACGCCCTTGCACCAGGTTATTCTCAACCCAGTCGAACATCACATCGGCCATTTTACCGTTGCGAATGCACTGGTAGCGGTCATAACGATATTTATCGTGCTGATGCAGGTAAACGTCATTCAGACTGGCGCCGCTGTAGAGCACGCTGTCATCAATGATAAAGCCTTTGAAATGGAGAACGCCGAGCGCTTCCCGGGTATTGACCGGAACGCCATAAACCGGGATGTCGACACCGGGGTTTTCCTGAGCCATGCGGCAGTACCAGTCGGCATTGGTGTTTGACGCCGCGGCGCCAATACGTCCGCGCTGGGCGCGATGCCAGTCGACCAGCACCTGCACATCTAATTCTGGACGCTGACGCTTAGCGTCGTATAGCGCCTGCAAAATTCCTTTGCCGCCATCATCCTGTTCCAGATAAAGCGCAATGATGCAAATACGCTGGGTGGCTTGAGCTATCCTGGCCAGTAACGCTTGCCGAAAATCTGCCGGCGCGTAAAAGAACTCGATATCATCAACTGACTGAGAAAGCTTAGGGAGTTGGGCAAGGTGTTGTTGATGTTTATTGCGTTTAAATTTTGACAACATCACAGTGCGTTTCTTCTCTGTTTATTGAAGGGTCTTCTGTACCATGCAGACGACGTAAGCGGGCAATAATACCATTACTGCCCGTTAAAGTAGTCAACAATTGCGGCCAGCCGTTTGTAATTGCTCATGTACAAGCTGTAGAGACAAACTGACAATCCCATCTTCAAGCTGAATATCAACCGAGAATCCTAGCTTTCTGGCAAGGCCGATCATGCCTTTATTATTCGGCATGGTAATGCCATTCAGCCGCTGCAGGCCGTGGTTTTGCGTATAGGCAATCAGCTTTTCCAGAAGCTTGCGGCCTAAACCCATACCTTTCAGGTCGGAGCGCACCAGGACGGCAAACTCGGCATCGATATTATCAGGGTCGGAGATCGCCCGCGTCACGCCGAGGATCTCATTCCCTTCGACCGTGGTGCGTACAGCAACAAAGGCCATTTCTCGATCGTAGTCGATCTGCGTCATATTGGCTAAATCATCATGGGTAAATTCGTTGATTTCGCTGAAGTAACGATAGTAGAGATCTTCCTTTGTGACCTGAGCGATAAAGGCCATCAGCTGCGGCTCATCTTCCGGGAGTATGGGACGGAAAAGGCAGCGTTCGCCATTCTTCATCACCACCCACTCCTCCTGTTGTTGTGGATAAGGGCGTATGGCGAGGCGGCTTTCGCTGTCGCCGGTGAAGGGGGCGAGCGTTAATGTTACGTCAAGCGCGGTGAACTCGTGGCCGGAAGCCAGAAGAGGGTGAATATCCAGGCGCTGTATTTCCGGGCAGTCGACGATCAAATTCGATACCTGTACCAACAGCTGGCTCAGGCCGGGAATATCCAGAGGGCGCAACGCGCTGCGGCCGCGCACTTTTTTACTTTTGACGGCCTGGATAACCAGGTAGCGCGCAAGGTTCATATTCAGCGGCGGGAGCGCGACGGCGGCCTGATCCTCAGCCCGCCATTCGACGCCGCCTTCTCCCAGCATGATCAGCGGCCCAAAAACCGGATCGTGCTCAACGACAACCCGCAGTTCCTGCGCCCCGGCGCGATTAGCCATGCTTTGCACCAGCAGTCCGTGAATACGCGCCTGAGGCCAGGTCATTTTGACGCGATCGATAATCGCGTCCGCAGCCTGCTGTACCTCGGTAGCCGTACGCAGATAAAGCATAACCCCCTGAACTTCTGACTTATGCGGAATATCAGGCGAGCGCAGCTTCAGAGCGACGGGGTAGCCAATCTGCTCGGCAATATGTACAGCTTCGGCGCTATCGGCGGCAATCCACGTCGGCAGGGTATGAATACCGTAAGCGCGCAGAACAGGGCTCACTTCATGGGTATCCAGCGACGTTGCGCCTTCATTCATTGCGCGTTGCAGCAGGCTGTGCGCTTCGGCAGTGTTAGTGGTTAACGAATCTGACAGGACCGGGGTTTCCCTGAGCTGTTTCTGGTTACGCCGGTACTCCACCATGTGCATAAAAGCGGTAATGGTTCCTTCAGGCGTTCGATAGGTCGGCAGCCCCGCATCGCTAAACAGGCGCCGCGCTTCTTGTGAAGAGAACTCACCGCACCAGTTGGTGAGAACCGTAACGTATTTGCCGCGCGGATGGCGCTTCAGGGCGTCAATCAGCGCCAGCGCGCTTTCTGTCCCCGGCGCAGCAGCGCTGGGGGAATGGATCACCAGCAGCGCATCGTAGTCATGGCTATCCAGCAGTACGTTCAGCGCTTTGAGGTAATGTTCGCTGCTGGCGTCATCGCGGAGATCCAGCGGGTTGGTGATATCGATGGTTTCCGGTAATGCCTGACGGAGAGCGCTGCTGGTCTCTTCGCTGAGCGCGGCGAGTTTGCCGTTACGCAGCCAAAGTTCATCCAGCGCCAGTGCTGCCGGAGCGGCACCGTTGCTGATAATCATCAGTTTCTCGCCGCGCAGCGGGCGCATGTGGCTAAGGGTTTCGACCGCAGAGAACAGCTCGTGCGTATCCTGTACCCGCAATAAGCCTGCGCGCTGAATAGCTGCATCCCACGCCGGATCCATACCGGAATTGACGTGCAGGAGCTTCTGCGCAGCCGGACTGCGTCCGCTTTTAATCACCAGGATCGGCTTATTACGCGATGCGCTACGGGCCGCCGAGACAAAGCGGCGGGCATCACTGAGGTGTTCGAGATAGAGCAAAATAGCGCTGGTTTTACTGTCGCGAGCGAGGAAGTCAAGCAGGTCATCAACGTCAATGTCCAGGCTATCGCCCAGCGCAATAAAGTAAGAAAACCCCATTTCACGCTGCTGAGCCCAGTCCAGGATGGTATTGGAGACCGCCGCCGATTGCGAAATAAACGCCAGTTTACCTCGATGAATAGGCACCGGCGAAAAGCTGGCGTTAAGACCCTGCCACGGCGCAAGCAGGCCCAGACTATTTGGGCCGAGCAGCCGCATCTGATAGCGGGCGGCACATTCCAGCAGAGCGGGATACTGTTCGGGTATAGAAGAGAGGATGATGCAGGTTTTGCACCCTTTTTGCCCCAGCGCTTCCAGCAGCTCAAGGTTTCTGCGGGCGTTGGTGCAAAGCACGGCGAGATCGGGCGTGAAGGGCAGGCTATCGACGTCAGGCCAGGCCAGTACGCCCTGAACCGCTTTCCACGCTGGCGTAACGGGGAGGACGGGGCCGTTAAACCCGCCAGCCAGCAAGTTGCGCATCATCAGATAACCGGCGCGCTGTGGTTTCATTGACGCGCCAATAACGGCGATCGACTTTGGCCGCAGCAATGCTTCCAGGCCTCGTTGGCTCATACCGGTCTCCTTTGATCCCCAGTGACCGAATGATTTTAAACGTTTTCTCTCAGTTGTGCTGTGATACTGCCCTTATGCTGGGTTTTTCCTGCCAGGTAGCGCGTTCTGAATAGGCTGAAGTGATTGCCAAGAGCCGCGGCCGCGGTTTTATCCCCCGCCAGATCCAACAGCGCAATCGCGACTTCGGCGGTACAGTATTGACCCTCTGCGTGCGCTTCCCGCAGGTGATAAGCGGAGATGCGCGACAAATCGACGGAAATCATCGGCAGCGCGTCAAGCCAGGGGCTTTTGCGGAACATTTTTCGCGCTTCGGGCCAGGTGCCGTCGAGCATGATAAACAGCGGTGGTTTACCCGGGAGCGGGGAATCAAGAACCTGACGCTCTGCGTCGGCATAAGACGCAGGAAAAACCACCATCGGCTGATATTGCGGGTCGGCGACTAAATCCAGCAGCGCCTGCGGCGGTTCGGTTCGTGACCACTGAAAGGCTTCGGTATCCGGCAGGGTATCGGCAATCAGGCGTCCAGTATTGCTGGGCTTCATTGGCTCGGTATCGAACATCACCAGGCAAAAACGGCTGGTAGCAGCAACCGGGTTGAGGGTGGCGCAGAGGCACTGTTTCAACGGCAGCAAGCAGCGCTGGCAGCGGTGGATACGGTTGCCGCGAGCAAGAAAAGGCCGGGTGGCGCGCGCGAGGCGTTCGGCTCGAAGGCGGAGGACGGCGTTATCAGTCATGATGATCGCTAAGAAAAAACGCCATTGTCGCAGAGGAGAAAACGGGGCACAAGTCGTGCCCCGTGAGGTTTACTGCTGGCCTGCTTCGTTTAGCCAGCTATCGAAAGGCGCTTTGGGGACGGCGCCATTGAGCATGTCGATAACTTCGCCATTTTTAAACATCATAATGGTCGGGATGCTGCGAATGCGGAAGCGAGCGCTCAGTTCGCGTTCCATTTCGGTATTCACTTTCACGAAACGCATTTCGCCGCTGCGTTCTTCAGCCACGTCTTCAAAGATTGGCGCAAAGTTACGGCAGGGGCCGCACCAAGGCGCCCAGAAATCAACAACAACGGGCAGATCGTCCTTCAGCAGTTTATCCAGCGTTGCCCCGGTCGCGTTGATCACATCGCCATCAAAAAGATCGTGACCGCAGCGCCCGCATTTCGCGCCATCGGCGCTACGATCGTCGGGGATGCGGTTCAGAGCCTGACAACTGGCACAAACGGTATTCATAACTAACCTCTGGTTATGGGTTGCAGCGCGGCACGTGGCCGATTTGTTTCTGTAATGTTACATATTATCGATGCACAGCTAATAAAGGACAATGAGTTTTATTCAATGAATACGATAGACTCAGGCTTTTAAATGAAATAATGGCTAACTGGTGACACATCGGGTAATCTGCGCGCTTCGCGCAGCGCAGGTGGAGAAAATGAATGAGCGACGACGAACTGAAAAATAAAAGCGGCAAGGTCAAAGTGATGTATGTCCGCAGTGATGATGATTCTGACCGACGTACCCATAACCCGCGTACCGGGAAGGGCGGGGGACGTCCAGGAAAGTCTCGTGTTGACGGTCGTAACCGCCCTGCGCGCGATGAAAAAGAGAGCCGCGGTGGCGATCGGAAACGTGACGATCGCAAGCGTGAAGGCTTTGGCGGTGAGGGTTCCTCTCCGTGGCGTACCGTATCCCGCGCGCCGGGTGATGAGGCGCCGGTGAAAGCGGATCACGGCGGGATCAGCGGAAAAAGCTTTATCGATCCTGAAGTGTTGCGTCGCCAGCGCGCGGAAGAAACCCGCGTCTATGGTGAAAACGCTTGCCAGGCGCTCTTCCAGAGCCGTCCGGACGCTATCGTTCGCGCCTGGTTTATTCAGAGCGTGACCCCGCGCTTCAAAGAAGCTCTGCGCTGGATGGCGGCGAATCGTAAAGCCTATCACGTGGTCGATGAAGCAGAGCTGGCGAAAGCGTCCGGCACTGAACACCATGGCGGGGTTTGCTTCCTGATTAAAAAGCGCCATGGCACTTCCGTTGAGCAGTGGGTAGCTAAAGCCGACGCTGAAGATTGTGTCCTGGCGCTGGAAGATGTCGGTAACCCGCATAACCTCGGCGCGATTATGCGCAGCTGCGCGCACTTTGGCGTCAAGGGCGTGATTGTGCAGGATGCCGGCGTTATGGAGTCCGGCGCCGCGATTCGTACTGCGGAAGGCGGCGCGGAGCACGTTGAACCGATTACGGGCGACAGCTTTATCGACACGCTTGAGCGCTTCCGTAAAGCGGGCTACGCGATTGTTTCTACTTCCAGCCATAACGGGACTCCGCTGTTTAAAGCTGAGCTGCCGAAGAAAATGGTACTGGTGTTAGGCCAGGAGAGTGACGGTCTTTCCGACGCCGCTATTTCCAGCGCCGATCTGAACATCGCGATTGAAGGCACCGGCAACGTTGAAAGCCTGAACGTGTCCGTAGCAACCGGCGTGTTGCTGGCTGAATGGTGGCGTCAAAACAAGGCGTAACACCTTGTTTCAGAGTCAAAATGCCAGCGTGATGCTGGCATTTTCATTTTCAGAGCTATTCGCTTTCAGCCGGCAGCCTGGGGACCCAGTCAATCGGCGCTTCGCCGCGTTCGGCCAGCCACTGATTCGCCTGCACGAAATGATTACTGCCAAAGAACCCCCGGTGGGCGGAGAGCGGCGACGGGTGCGGGGCTTTGAGCACGCAGTGGCGTTGGCGATCGATTATCGCGCCTTTCTTCTGCGCATGCGAACCCCATAGCAGAAATACCACGCCTTCCCGATGCTGGTTAATCAATGAAATCACTTTATCGGTAAAGGTTTCCCATCCGAGGCTAGCGTGCGAGTGCGCTTGCCCGGCACGAACCGTTAATACGGTATTGAGCAGCAAAACTCCCTGACGTGCCCAGCTTTCGAGATAGCCGTGAGTCGGGCGCTGAAAGCCCGGTATTGTCCCTTCCAGCTCCTTGTACATATTCAGCAGCGACGGCGGTATCTGAATACCTGGCAGAACCGAGAAGGCCAGTCCGTGCGCCTGTCCGGGTCCATGATAGGGATCCTGGCCGAGAATCACCACTTTGACGTCGCTTAGCTCGGTATAACGAAACGCGTTAAAGACATCTTTTTGCGGGGGATAGATAGTGACTCCCGACTGGCGTTCTTCAGCTACGATTTTAAGGGTATTAACAAAATAGGGTTGCTGCTTCTCTTCTGCCAGCACGTCATGCCAGGTTAATGAGGTGGTCATTTTGCTCTCCTGCAAAGTGTCATCGACATAGCTTAACTGCATCTTTCAACATCACAAAATTTGCTCCGCGCGATTGGCGTTCCCCATGCAAAAAAAATTGAAAATTTACAAATTTATTTGGTGTTTGGCACGGCGTAACTTGATGTAAAACAATAATATCCACCTATGACCACTTTTGTGATGTGGTTTTTGTTGATTTAAATCAAAGAATGCCGGGTGCCCGGCTGATATATATACACTCATAGAACAATGGTTTTACCAATTGGCCGCGAAGGCCAATAATCGAACAAACCCTGCCTGGGAGGCAAAAAATGATTACTGGTATCCAAATTACTAAAGCTGCAAACGACGACCTGCTGAACTCTTTCTGGTTGCTGGATAGCGAAAAAGGCGAAGCCCGCTGCCTGTGCGCAAAGGCCGGTTTTGCTGAAGATGATGTGGTTGCTGTGAGCAATCTGGGCGAGATCGAATACCGTGAAATTCCGGTAGACGTGAAGCCTGAAGTCCGCGTTGAAGGCGGTCAGCATCTGAATGTTAACGTGCTGCGTCGCGAAACTCTGCTGGACGCGGTTGAAAATCCGGAAAAATACCCGCAGCTGACCATTCGCGTGTCTGGCTATGCGGTACGCTTTAACTCTCTGACTCCGGAACAGCAGCGCGACGTTATTGCACGTACTTTCACTGAAAGTCTGTAAGCGTTAGCAAAAACCCCCGGTTCAATCGAGCCGGGGGTTTTTTTATTATCTCAGGCTAGCGCTCCTGCCTTACCAACAGCGTGGTGAGGGTGAACGACAATACGATGGCGATCGCCACGCCCGACAGCGCAAAGATAAAGTAGGGGCCGATGTAAGCCGGCAGGCTAAAAATGCTCGACAGAATGTAGCCATACAGTCGTACGCCGAAGAAAGCGATAAAGGCTGAGGCCAGCGAGCTGGCAACAGTGGCCGCGACGAACGCTTTTTTATAGCGCGTTAAGACGCCAAACAGCGCGGGCTCGGTGATCCCTAGCAGCGCGGAAATTGCCGCAGACAGCGTAACCGTGCGCTGCTGGCGGTTTTTACTCACGCGCCAGATAGCAAAGGTCGCGCCCGCTATCGACATGTTGGCCATAAACATCATCGGCATCAGCATGTCGTAACCGCGATCGCTGAAGTTTTGCAGGGCAATGGGCGTCATGGCGTGATGCATTCCGGTCAGGATCGCGACCGGGCGAATAGCACCCACCACCAGTCCGGCAAAACTCGCGGAGATGCCGAACAGACCTTCAATAAACCACGCCAGCGCTTTGCCAAGCCAAATGCCAACCGGACCAATAATCACCAGCGCCGCCAGCGCGCCGATAAACAGCGCCAGCGTCGGCGTGAAAACGGTTTTCAGCACCTCGGGCATAATGCGATCGACCCAGGCATAGATATATTTCAGCGCCAGCACGGAGAAAATAACCGGGATTACGCTGGAGGCGTAGTTGAATACGGGGATCGGGACGGCGTTTAGAAGCCACAGCGCGGAAACCGCTCCATCATGATGGGCCGCCAGCGCCTTCGCGGCGTCAATCAGCGTCGGGTACATCAGGCAGGCGGCAACGGCGACGGCCAGATACTCGTTGGTCTTAAAAATCTTTGCCGCCGAGACGGCAAGGAAAAAGGGCAGGAAATAGAATACGCCGCTGGCGATAAGGTCGATTATCATCACGGTATCGCTATTTTGCGGTACCGCTTTCAGCGCGATCAGTCCGGCCAGCAGGCCTTTTATCATCCCGGCTCCGGCAATGGCCGGCACGATCGGGCCAAAAACGCCCGATACGGTATCCATAAACAGCGATACCAGCCCCTTACGCTGGTGGGGTTTTTCCGCAGCCTCTTCGCCGACGGGACCTAATACCGCGAGCAGGCGTTCATACCAGCTACTGACTTTCGGCCCGATGATGATTTGGAACTGATCGCTCTGCAGCTGCGCGCCGAGCACGCCGGGTAGTTTCTTAATCTCTTCTTTTTCTACTTTGTTATCATCAATTAAATCAAAGCGTAATCGGGTCATACAGTGCCAGACGTTATTAATATTTTCTTTTCCGCCAATCAGAAAAATAATTCTGCTGATTGCATCTTGCATCTCCATACCGGCTCCTGGATTAATGTGTGGTGCTGCTTGCGTCGTGAAATGGTAAATAAGCCAAACTATAAAAACAAACCAATAAAATATGATTTCAGTCACAAATTGCATTGGTTATGGTGGTTGTTGGCGGTTTATGTCTAAATTGGTACGGTTTTTAATGAAATTAAATTCGTTTTTCGGACCAAAATTTTATTAAATAAAAAGGTTTACCTTGTCTAATAAATAGGGCGAAGATAATTGGCATCATCTTTTATTATTTTGCCGCAGGGAGCCTTGCCGTGAACGCTATGCTAATTACTGATATTGAGTGTTTTATCACCCGCCCCGATCGTCATAACCTGGTCACGGTACGCGTTACCACCGACAAAGGCACCGTGGGCCACGGCTGCGCGACTTTCCAACAGCGTCCGCTGGCGGTCAAAACGATGGTTGATGAATATCTTCAGCCGCTGCTGCTTGGTCGTGATGCCAACAATATCGAAGACCTCTGGCAGATGATGAACGTCAACGCCTACTGGCGAAACGGGCCGGTAATGAATAACGCGATCGCCGGCGTTGATATGGCGCTATGGGATATCAAAGCCCAGTTGGCGGGAATGCCGCTGTATCAGCTCTTTGGTGGTAAATCACGTGACGCTATTCCGGCGTATACCCATGCCAGCGGCGAGACGCCGGAAGCGCTGTTTATCGCCGTTGAACGTCTGCTGGAAGAGGGCTATCGCCATATCCGCTGCCAGCTCGGTTTTTACGGCGGAACGGCGCAGGAGATGCACACGCCGGAAAACCCGACGCCGGGAGCTTATTACGATCAGGATGAGTACATCAGGAATACGGTAGAGATGTTCCGGCTGCTGCGAGCGCGCTACGGACACCGTTTCCATATCCTCCATGACGTCCACGAAAGGCTCTTCCCGCAGCAGGCGCTGCAGTTGGCGAAGCAGCTCGAGCCCTATCAGCCGTGGTTTATTGAGGATATTTTAGCGCCGCAGCAGAGCGCATGGCTGGCGCAGATCCGCCAGCAAAGCGCGATCCCGCTCGCAATGGGGGAGCTGTTTAATAATCCGGCTGAATGGCATGACCTGATTGTTAAGCGACAGATCGATTTTATTCGCTGCCACGTTTCCCAGATTGGCGGGATTACGCCAGCCCTGAAGCTGGCGGTTCTCTGTCAGGCCTTCGGCGTGCGCGTGGCGTGGCACGGGCCAGGCGATATGACGCCTATTGGGGTTGCGGTCAATACCCACCTGAATATCTACCTCAGCAATGCCGCAATCCAGGAGTTTATACCGCGTTCTGGCGCGACCGATACGGTATTCCCCGGCGCGCCGGTTGTCAAAAACGGGTTTATCTATCCCCCTAAGGCGGCGGGGATTGGCGTCGGCTTTAATCAGCAGATGGCGCAGGCATATCCGGTGGTCTATCGTCCGCATGAATGGACGCAGAGCCGCCTGCCTGACGGCACGATCCATACGCCATAGCTAGTCCGAGGGCGCCTGGCGGAAGATTAAGTTGTCGCGGTTATGCGGTATAACGTAGGTACAGGAGTAGTTGATATCGATGATATCGCTGATTTCATACACCTGCCCGCCGTTGAGAATCCCCCGATTGTTAATATGCATGGCCGGGATACCCTTTTTGCAACCCAGCAGGGCAGCCTGCTCCCGGCTGACGCTCACCGCCTGATAGGTGGTGAGTAAATGTGAAATTTGATAGCCCTTGGCCAGCACATACTGCTGCAGGGATTTCTCAATAACCTCCCGGCTAAGATCGGCAAAGGCGGCGGCCGGCATACGCGATATCTCAATCTGCAGCGCCACGTTATCGACGAAGCGCAGGCGGCAAAATTGCCAGATAAAATCCTCATCCGTAATACCGAAAATCTGCTGCTCCTCGCGGTCGGGGCGCTTTTTATGCAGGCTGATTGTCCGATAGCACATCCGATCGAAGCGCTTTTCGGTGATGGAGTTATAGACCAGCGGATTGTTGCTCATCCGCTCGTTTATCCAGATCCCCGAGCCCTGCACGATGCGTATGACGCCGATGTCGGCGAGTTTTTCCAGCGCCTGGCGGATAGTAAACCGCGAGACGCCATACTCCTCCGCCAGCCGACGTTCAGGCGGGAGCTTGCGGGGGCCGGGGTCATTGTGCTGGTAGATTTTGCTGAGTAGATCCTGGGTGACGAAATCTTTTTTTTTCATAATGATGACTTCCTGACTCACCGGCCCAAAGGAGCGCGCCCGATACCACCCCCCGCGGCACTGTTTCCGCAGGCGTAAATGCAAAAACGCCGGAATATCCCGGCGCTCTTTTACTCTTAGCTCGACTGCTGCGGCGTATCGCTGCCGCTCGGCTTACGACGCTTGCCGACATTTTTAGCATCGCGATGGCGTTTTTTCACGCGCGGTTTCTCTTTTTCTTTCTCTTTTTTCTCTGCACGCTTGGCTAAAACCTTCTTGGAAGGTTTACCGGTTTGCTTCTCGCTGGGGGCGCGAGTGGTCGGGCGCAGTTCATCGATGACGCGGGCTTTTAACGGCTCTTCAATATAGCGACCAATTTTACCCAGCAGCAGATGGTCGTGGGCTTCAACCAGAGAAATGGCGGTTCCTTTTTTACCCGCGCGCCCGGTACGACCGATACGGTGCAGGTAGATATCCGCCGTGCGCGGCAAATCGAAATTGAAAACGTGACTCACATCCGCAATATCAATACCGCGGGCGGCAACGTCGGTAGCGATTAATACATTAATACGGCCATCGGTGAGACGGCTGATCGCTTCATTACGTTTCGCCTGCACCATCTCGCCTTCCAGCCAGCAGGTGTTGATACCCGCTTCACGCAGCCAGCCTGCCAGTTCATGCACGCGCTCGCGCTTACGTACGAAGACGATAGAACGCGTCGCTTCCGGCTGCTTCAGAAGATGCACGAGGAGGGCGGTTTTATGCTTGATGTCATCCGCGCGGTAATACCACTGATGGATCTTTTTACGTTCGCGAGTGGAAGGCGTCGCCGAAACTTCCGCCGGCTCTTCCAGCAGACGCTCGGCAAAATCTTTAATGGCGTCGCCTTCGAGGGTTGCGGAGAACAGCATGGTCTGCTTACGCCAGCGGGTTTCGCCGGCGATATGTTCGATATCCTGCGCGAAGCCCATGTCCAGCATGCGGTCAGCTTCATCAAGGATCAGCGTTTCAACGGCGCGGCAATCAAAGTTTTCTTCTTTAATATATTGCAGCAGGCGACCGGTGGTGGCGACCACGATATCCTGGTTCTCGCTGAACACTTCGGCATGGTTCATATAGGCGACACCGCCGGTGATCGTGGCGATATCCAGATGAGTGTGTTTTGCCAGTTCACGCGCATGGTCGGCAACCTGCATCGCCAGTTCGCGAGTAGGGGTCAGGATAAGGATACGCGGCGGACCAGACTTCTTGCGCGGAAAATCGAGCAGATGCTGCAACGCTGGCAGGAGATACGCCGCCGTTTTACCGGTGCCGGTCGGGGCTGAACCGAGAATATCACGGCCATCAAGCGCAGGCGGAATAGCGGCGGCCTGAATGGCTGTCGGGCGTGTGAAACCTTTATCCTGGAGGGCGTCCAGCAGGTTTTCGTCGAGTTCAAGTTCGGAAAAAGTCGTTACAGTCATGATCTACCTCTGAGTGGACCGCCGATTATAGACGTTACGGACGCAATGTTCATCTGTTTGTAAGGCTATCTGTTCTCCGGTATTGTGCATAGCCTTAAGCTCAGGAGTTTTTTGCCCGCAAGGTTATCGAGGATGTCCCAGTCGAAGTTCGCGCTGCCGCGCAATGGTTTTACGTTTAAGCAGTTTTTTGTCGCCCACGATCGCTGTGCGATGAAAGTGGGTACCGACGGTATTTTACTTGGCGCATGGGCGCCGATCGCTCAGGTTAAACGCGTGCTGGATATCGGCGCCGGCAGTGGTCTGTTAGCGCTGATGCTCGCGCAGCGAACTGGGGAGACGGTGATCGTTGATGCCGTGGAGCTGGATGAAGAGGCGGCAGCGCAGGCGCAAGAAAACGCTGAGGATTCTCCATGGGCCGGGCGTCTGCACATTCATCAGGCGGATATTCAGCAATGGCAGCCGCCGCAAACCCGGCGCTATGAGCTGATTGTCAGCAATCCTCCCTTTTTTGCCGACGGCGTACCTTGCGCAACCTCGCAGCGCGAGCAGGCTCGTTATACTTCCTCACTCGATCATTCGACATTATTAACCTGCGCCGCCGAGTTGATTACGGAGGAGGGATTTTTCTGCGTCGTGCTTCCGGTCGACATTGGCAACGCCTTTGTGCAACGGGCGCAGAATATGGGCTGGCATCTGCGTCTACGTACCGATGTAGCGGAAACGGAAATGCGTCCGCCGCATCGGGTTCTGTTGGCTTTTTCTCCAACGGCGGGAGACGAGTGCTTTAGCGACAGATTGATTATCCGTGGGCCGGAGCAGCAGTATTCCGAAGGTTTTACCGCTTTGACCCAGGATTTTTATCTTTTTATGTAAGCCAGCGGCGAGAGCACAGATGGCCCGCTATCCGGCAGCTGTTCCGGATAGTCGAGTGTATAGTGCAGCCCTCGGCTCTCTTTACGTAGCATGGCGCAGCGCACAATCAGCTCGGCAACCTGCACCAGGTTACGCAGCTCCAGTAAATTATTGGAGACGCGAAAGCGGGCGTAGTATTCGTCCAGCTCCTGCTGCAGCATATTAATGCGGCGCAGGGCGCGCTCGAGGCGGCGGGTGGTGCGCACGATGCCGACATAATCCCACATCAGCAAACGCAGCTCATGCCAGTTGTGCTGAATCACGACCAGTTCATCCGGTATTTCGACCTGACTTTCGTCCCACGATGGCAGTTCGTTGACCGCCTGCGCGAAAGGCATGCGCTTGACAATATCCTCGGCGGCGGACCATCCGTAGACAAGGCACTCAAGCAGCGAGTTTGATGCCATGCGGTTCGCGCCGTGTAATCCGGTATAGCTCACTTCGCCGATGGCATACAGTCCATCCACGTCTGTACGCCCATTATCATCAACCATGACGCCGCCGCAGGTGTAGTGCGCTGCAGGCACGACGGGCACCGGCTCTTTGGTCAGATCGATGCCCAGCCCCAGTAGCTTCTCGTAGATCATCGGGAAGTGGTGGCGAATAAATCCTGCGGGTTTATGGCTGATATCAAGATACATGCAGTCAGCGCCCAGGCGCTTCATCTCATGATCGATGGCTCTGGCGACGATATCGCGCGGGGCCAGCTCGCCGCGTTCGTCAAAGTCCGGCATAAACCGCGTGCCGTCCGGGCGTTTCAATAGGGCGCCCTCGCCGCGCAGCGCTTCCGTCAGCAGGAAGTTGCGCGCTTGCGGATGGTACAGCGCGGTAGGGTGAAACTGATTAAATTCGAGATTGGCGACCCGACAGCCGGCACGCCAGGCCATCGCGATACCATCGCCGGAAGAGACGTCAGGATTCGTTGTATACTGGTAAACTTTCGCCGCGCCGCCGGTTGCCAGCACGACGGCTTTTGCGCTACAGGTTTCAACCGCTTCTTTATTACGATTCCAGATCCACGCGCCCACCACGCGGCGCGTTCCGGGCAGACCGATTTTATCGGAGATAATCAGGTCAACGGCGTTGCTGCGCTCCAGCACGCGGATGTTGGGGTGGGCCAGCGCCTGGCTCACCAGGGTGGTTTCAACGGCTTTACCGGTCGCATCGGCGGCATGAAGGATTCTGCGGTGACTGTGCCCCCCCTCGCGGGTCAGATGGTAGCTCTCCTCGCCGTTCGCCTGAACCTGGGTATCGAACAAGACGCCCTGATCGATCAGCCACTGAACGCAGGGTTTGGCGTTGCTCGCCACAAACGACACCGCATGGCGATCGCAAAGACCTGCCCCGGCGATCAACGTATCCTCAATGTGGGATTCTACGCTGTCGGTTTCATCAAACACGGCGGCAATTCCGCCCTGCGCGTAGAAAGTAGAACCTTCACTGATAGGGCCTTTGCTGAGAACCGTAACCGTGCAGCGCTCCGCCAGGCGTAAGGCAAGGGATAATCCGGCAGCGCCGCTGCCAATAATCAGCACATCACAGGAGGAATCGGAAGTTGTTTTCATAGCCTTTGTTTAATTTACTAAACACAATAAGCGAACAATAGCACCAGCCCGCGAGAAATCGTACATTTTTTTTACTCATTGTTGTGAGGGCTAAACATAACGGCTTAATGATACGGGCGGGGAAGCGAAAAAAGGTTTTGCGAAGCGGCTCGTTAGCTTCAGATTTTATAGTGAAATAAAAGCCGGGTTACGTTACCCTTCTGGCGGGTCTTGCGCTTTTTCTTATTATCTTACATATCGTTTAGCTACCGGGACATATAATGAGAGATAACAATCCGTCAGCCGGTGCCGGACGAAAAACTAAGGCGTAACGGAACTTTATTGTTTTCAGACACTCCAACCCTCTGCTTGCTCATTTATGCAGTAATTGGGTGGTGTTTTTGAATACGCATGGGAATTGGGTTTGGGGAGACATTACCTCGGATGAGCGAGCAGTTAACGGATCAGGTCCTCGTTGAACGGGTCCAGAAAGGAGATCAGAAAGCATTTAACCTGCTGGTGGTGCGCTATCAGCATAAGGTTGCAAGCCTGGTCTCCCGCTACGTGCCGCCGGGCGATATCGCTGACGTTGTTCAGGAATCGTTCGTCAAAGCATGGCGTGCGCTGGATTCTTTCCGGGGGGATAGCGCTTTTTACACCTGGTTATATCGCATCGCCGTCAACACGGCGAAGAATTATCTGGTTGCTCAGGGCCGCCGTCCGCCATCCAGCGATGTTGACGCAAATGATGCTGAAAACTTCGAAAGTGGCGGGGCATTGAAAGAAATTTCGAACCCTGAGAACTTAATGTTGTCAGAAGAGCTGAGACAAATAGTTTTTCGTACCATTGAATCGCTCCCGGAAGATTTACGCATGGCAATCACCTTGCGGGAGCTGGATGGCATGAGCTATGAAGAAATAGCCGCCATCATGGATTGTCCGGTGGGCACAGTGCGTTCGCGCATCTTCCGGGCGCGAGAAGCTATTGATAATAAAGTTCAACCGCTAATCAGGCGTTGACGATAGCGGAATACTGGAAAAGGGTATCAGGCATGCAGAAAGAAAAACTTTCGGCCTTAATGGATGGTGAAACGCTGGATAACGAACTGCTCAACGAGCTGGAGCGTTCATCTGAAATGCAAAAAACCTGGGAGAGCTACCATCTCATCCGCGATACGCTGCGAGGCGATACGAGTGAGGTGCTCCATTTTGATATCTCAGCTCGCGTCATGGCCGCCATTGAAAACGAGCCCGTTCGTCAGACGGTTCCTCTTATTCCTGAATCTCAGCCCGCGCCGCACCAGTGGCGACAGATGCCTTTCTGGCAAAAAGTACGCCCATGGGCCAGCTCGCTCACCCAGATGGGCGTTGCCGCGTGCGTATCCCTCGCTGTGATTGTCGGCGTCCAGCAGTATAATGGCCATTCTGATTCATCTCAGCAGCCGGAGGCGCCGGTGTTTAACACTATGCCGATGATGGGCAAGGCCAGCCCGGTTAGCCTGGGCGTACCGGCTGAGGCTTCAGCGGGTAGCGGTCAGCAGGCTCAGGTGCAGGAACAGCGCCGCAGAATTAATGCTATGCTGCAGGACTATGAATTGCAGCGTCGCCTGCATGCGGAACAGCTCCAGTTTGGTCAGGCCCAGACTCAGCAAGCCGCCGTTCAGGTACCGGGCTATCAAACTTTAGGAACGCAATCGCAGTAATGAAGCAACTTTGGTGTGCCATGTCGCTCATGGCAGGCAGCCTGTTCTTCTCCGTCAACGCCTCGGCTGATACATCGTCCGGGGCGTTGTTGCAGCAGATGAACCTGGCCAGCCAGTCCCTCAATTACGAACTCTCTTTCGTCAGCATCAACAAGCAGGGCGTTGAGTCGCTGCGGTATCGACACGCTAAACTGGATAATCGCACCCTGGCTCAGCTCCTGCAGCTTGACGGACCTCGTCGCGAAGTAGTGCTGCGCGGAACGGAAATCAGCTACTTTGAACCCGGGCTCGATCCTTTTACCCTGAACGGCGACTATATCGTTGATTCGCTGCCATCGTTGGTCTATTCCGACTTTAAACGTCTGTCGTCCTATTACGACTTCATTTCCGTAGGGCGGACGCGTATTGCCGATCGTTTATGCGATGTCGTGCGCGTCGTGGCTCGCGATGGCACCCGCTATAGCTATATCGCATGGTTAGACGCTGAAACTAAGCTGCCTCTGCGCGTTGATCTGCTTGACCGCGACGGCGAAACGCTTGAGCAGTTCCGGGTCGTCTCGTTCAACGTGGGGGATAACGTGAGCGCCAGCATGGAAACCCTGTCTAAAGCGAATCTGCCTCCGCAGCTGTCGGTGCCGGAGGGGGGCAATAAGGCCAACTTCAACTGGGCGCCAACATGGCTGCCGCAGGGGGTTGCCGAAGTGTCCAGCAGCCAGCGTCGTCTACCCACCTTCGATGGTCCGGTTGAGTCCCGTTTGTATTCCGATGGGCTGTTTAGTTTCTCTATCAATATTAATCGCGCCACCGCGAATAGCAGCGATCAGCTGCTGCGTACCGGGCGTCGTACCGTGGCGACTACCGTGCGTGATAATGCAGAGATAACCATTGTTGGCGAGCTACCGCCGCAAACGGCGAAGCGTATTTCCGACAGTATTAAATTCAGGGCAGTCCAATGATTAAAGAGTGGGCGACGGTTGTTTCCTGGGATAATGGCGTTGCGCTGGTTCATTGCGATGTGAAAGCCTCCTGCAGCAGCTGTGCTTCCCGCGCAGGCTGCGGAAGCCGGGTGCTGAATAAGCTTGGGCCGCAAACCAGCCATACCATTAGCGTTCCCTGCGAGCAGCCGCTGTCGGTCGGGCAAAAAGTGGAACTGGGCATTGCTGAGAGTAGTCTGCTTGGGTCGGCAGTACTGGTATATATGGCGCCGTTAGTCGGATTGTTCGTGATGGCATCGATATTCCAGGTGCTGTTTGCCAACGACTTTGCCTCGCTATGCGGGGCAATTCTGGGCGGCGTGGGCGGGTTTCTGGTCGCACGCGGTCTTTCGCCGGGTCTAGCCTCCCGGCAGTCGTGGCAGCCGGTTATTATCAGCGTCGGCTTGCCGCCAGATTTAGTCCGCATCGAGACGCCTTCCTCCCAACTGGGTCAGTGATTTCACTGGCCCTTATCTTTATTTACAACTCCCGCAAGAACTCATCATTTACTCCGGTTATGCTAGCGGTAAGAGCATTTCCTGGTTTCGTGGATGTAGTGTAGAATGCGGCGTTTTCGGATTAAAAAACGTCAGGCACAGAACAGCGGCCTCATGATTCGCGTAAGGCATAATTAACTCTAAATATGAAGAATATACGTAACTTTTCAATCATCGCTCACATCGACCACGGTAAGTCGACGTTGTCTGACCGTATTATCCAGATTTGCGGTGGCCTTTCCGATCGTGAAATGGCAGCCCAGGTTCTGGACTCCATGGATCTTGAACGTGAGCGCGGTATCACTATCAAGGCGCAGAGCGTCACCCTGGATTACAAAGCGGCCGATGGCGAAACCTATCAGCTGAACTTTATCGACACCCCCGGCCACGTCGACTTCTCTTATGAAGTTTCTCGTTCGCTTGCCGCCTGTGAAGGCGCTCTGCTGGTGGTTGATGCTGGCCAGGGTGTAGAAGCCCAGACGCTAGCTAACTGCTATACGGCGATGGAAATGGACCTGGAAGTGGTTCCGGTCCTGAACAAAATTGACCTGCCCGCGGCCGATCCGGAACGCGTGGCGGAAGAGATTGAAGACATTGTCGGTATTGATGCCACCGATGCGGTACGCTGTTCAGCGAAGACCGGCGTTGGCGTCCCAGATGTGCTGGAACGCCTGGTGCGCGATATTCCGCCGCCGGAAGGCGATCCGGAGGCGCCGCTGCAGGCGCTGATCATCGACTCCTGGTTTGATAACTACCTCGGCGTCGTTTCTCTGGTGCGTATCAAAAACGGCACTATGCGCAAAGGCGATAAAATTAAGGTGATGAGCACCGGGCAGGTGTATAACGCCGACCGTCTGGGGATTTTCACGCCGAAACAGGTTGACCGTACCGAGCTGAAATGCGGCGAGGTAGGCTGGCTGGTTTGCGCCATTAAAGACATCCTCGGCGCGCCGGTCGGCGATACGCTGACGCTTGCGCGCAACCCGGCAGAGAAAGCGCTACCTGGCTTCAAAAAGGTGAAACCGCAGGTGTATGCTGGCCTGTTCCCGGTAAGCTCAGATGATTATGAGAACTTCCGCGACGCGCTGGGCAAACTGAGCCTCAATGATGCTTCACTATTCTACGAGCCGGAGAGTTCTACCGCGCTGGGCTTCGGTTTCCGCTGCGGCTTCCTCGGTCTTCTGCATATGGAGATCATCCAGGAGCGTCTGGAGCGTGAATATGACCTGGATCTGATCACCACGGCGCCGACGGTAGTCTATGAAGTCGAAACCACCTCGAAAGAGGTTATCTACGTCGATAGCCCGTCGAAGCTGCCGCCGCTGAACAATATCCAGGAGCTGCGCGAGCCGATCGCTGAGTGTCACATGCTGCTGCCGCAGGAGTTTTTGGGCAACGTCATCACCCTGTGTATCGAAAAACGCGGTGTGCAGACCAACATGGTCTACCACGGCAATCAGGTGGCGCTGACCTATGAAATTCCGATGGCGGAAGTGGTGCTCGACTTCTTCGACCGTCTGAAGTCCACCTCCCGCGGCTATGCGTCGCTGGATTACAACTTCAAGCGCTTCCAGGCTTCCAACATGGTGCGTGTAGATGTGTTGATTAACGGCGAGCGCGTGGATGCGCTGGCGCTGATCACGCACAACGACAATGCGCCGTACCGCGGCCGCGAACTGGTAGAGAAGATGAAAGAGCTGATCCCGCGTCAGCAGTTCGATATCGCTATCCAGGCTGCCATCGGTAACCACATTATTGCCCGTTCTACCGTGAAGCAGCTGCGTAAAAACGTCCTCGCGAAATGCTATGGCGGCGACGTCAGCCGTAAGAAAAAGCTGCTGCAGAAGCAGAAAGACGGTAAGAAACGCATGAAGCAGGTCGGCAACGTTGAGCTCCCGCAGGAAGCGTTCCTCGCCATTCTGCACGTTGGTAAAGACGGCAAATAACCTAAGGAGTTGGCATGGCGAACATGTTTGCCCTGATCCTGGTCATCGCGACTTTGGTGACGGGTCTGTTGTGGTGCCTGGATAAGTTTATCTTTGCGCCAAAACGTCGCGAAAGTCAGGCTGCTGCCCAGGCGGCGACCGGCGACCAGTTAGACAAGAAAACGCTGAAAAAAGTTGGCCCGAAACCGGGCTGGCTGGAAACCGGCGCTTCGGTATTCCCGGTTCTGGCGATTGTGCTGGTGGTTCGCTCATTTATTTATGAGCCCTTCCAGATCCCATCCGGGTCGATGATGCCGACGCTGCTGATCGGCGATTTTATTCTGGTTGAGAAGTTTGCCTACGGCATTAAAGATCCGATTTACCAGAAAACGCTGATCGAAACCGGGCATCCGAAACGCGGCGATATTGTGGTCTTTAAATATCCGCAAGATCCGCGCCTGGATTATATCAAGCGCGCGGTCGGTTTGCCGGGCGATAAAGTGACCTACGATCCCATTGCTAAACAGGTCACTATCCAGCCGGGCTGTAGTTCTGGCCAGGCCTGCGGCAACGCGCTGCCGGTCACTTACTCCAACGTTGAGCCGAGCGATTTCGTTCAGACCTTCTCCCGTAGCAACGGCGGGGAAGCGACCAGTGGTTTCTGGCAACTGCCGAAAGGCGAAACCAAAGCCGATGGTATCCGCCTGACCGAACGTAAAGAAACGCTGGGCGAAGTGACGCACCGTATTCTGACCGTACCGATTGCTCAGGATCAGGTGGGGATGTATTACCACCAGTCCGGCTTGCCGCTGGCGACCTGGATTGTTCCGCCGGGCCAGTATTTCATGATGGGTGACAACCGCGATAACAGCGCCGACAGCCGTTATTGGGGCTTTGTGCCGGAGGCGAATCTGGTGGGTAAAGCGACCGCAATCTGGATGAGTTTCGAAAAACAGGAAGGCGAATGGCCTACCGGTGTGCGTTTATCGCGTATCGGCGGTATCCAGTAATTTTCCTGCCTTATTCACGCTGCCGCCGCAATAACGGCAGCGTGAATTATTTAAGATTTAAATCTATTCAAACTAACGACATCCCTTGTCGTTGCGTATAGAATATCCCCCCGAAGTTTTAGGTTGTCTCTCGTAAGATTGACACAGCACACGAAACCGCGTTGGTTTTTACTCAGGTCGGTTTCGTGTGCTGCATTTTTGACGCATTCATCTATTGGTAACGCATGAACCCCATCGTAATTAATCGGCTTCAACGGAAGCTGGGCTACACTTTTCATCATCAGGAGCTGTTGCAACAGGCATTAACTCATCGCAGTGCCAGCAGCAAACATAATGAGCGCCTGGAATTTTTAGGTGACTCAATATTGAGCTTTGTGATCGCAAACGCGCTCTATCATCGTTTCCCTCGGGTAGACGAAGGTGATATGAGTCGCATGCGCGCGACGCTGGTGCGAGGCAACACGCTGGCAGAAATTGCCCGTGAGTTCGAATTAGGCGAATGTCTGCGTCTTGGGCCGGGTGAATTGAAAAGCGGGGGCTTTCGCCGTGAATCGATACTGGCGGACACCGTTGAAGCTCTAATCGGCGGGATTTTCCTCGACAGCGATATTCAGAACGTTGAGCGTCTTATTCTCTCCTGGTACCAGAGTCGTCTGGATGAAATCAGCCCTGGTGACAAGCAAAAGGATCCGAAGACCCGCTTGCAGGAATATCTGCAGGGGCGTCATCTGCCGCTGCCGTCGTACCTGGTGGTACAGGTTCGCGGTGAAGCGCACGATCAGGAATTTACTATCCACTGCCAGGTTAGCGGCCTGAGTGAACCGGTGGTTGGCACGGGTTCTAGCCGTCGCAAGGCGGAGCAGGCTGCCGCCGAACAGGCGCTGAAAAAGCTGGAGCTGGAATGAGCGAAGAAAAAAACTACTGCGGATTTATTGCCATCGTTGGTCGTCCAAACGTGGGCAAATCCACATTGCTGAACAAGTTGCTCGGGCAGAAGATCTCTATTACTTCCCGAAAAGCACAGACGACGCGTCACCGCATCGTCGGTATTCATACTGAAGGCCCGTACCAGGCGATCTACGTCGATACCCCGGGTCTGCATATGGAAGAAAAACGCGCGATAAACCGCCTGATGAACAAAGCGGCAAGCAGCTCCATTGGCGACGTTGAGCTGGTTATTTTCGTCGTTGAAGGTACCCGCTGGACGCCGGACGACGAGATGGTGCTCAACAAGCTGCGCGACGGCAAAGCGCCGGTGATTCTGGCGGTCAACAAAGTCGATAACGTACAGGAAAAAGGGGATCTACTGCCGCATCTGCAGTTCCTCGGCAGCCAGATGAACTTTCTCGATATTGTGCCGATTTCCGCGGAAACCGGGCTGAACGTTGATACTATCGCCGGTATTGTGCGTAAGCATCTGCCGGAAGCGATTCATCACTTCCCGGAAGATTACATTACCGACCGTTCTCAGCGCTTTATGGCTTCCGAGATCATTCGCGAAAAGCTGATGCGTTTCCTCGGCGCTGAACTGCCCTATTCCGTCACCGTTGAAATCGAACGTTTTGTGACCAATGAACGCGGCGGTTACGATATCAACGGTCTGATCCTGGTTGAGCGTGAAGGCCAGAAGAAGATGGTGATTGGCAATAAAGGGGCCAAAATCAAAACTATCGGTATCGAAGCGCGTAAAGACATGCAGGATATGTTTGAAGCGCCGGTTCACCTCGAACTGTGGGTGAAAGTGAAATCCGGCTGGGCTGATGACGAACGCGCGCTGCGCAGTCTCGGTTACGGCGACGATCTCTAAGTTTGGATACTCTATGGCTTTCGAGGTGCAGGACAAAACACAAAGTGTTTTGAACAGCGCTTGCGCTGGCTCCGAAGGAGCGAGGCCGGAGGCTGAGTCACGCGGCAAGACCGCGAGTACCCGGGAGCTTACTTCAGTAAGTGACTGGGGGGAGTGGGCGCAGCCAGCGCACCTGCGGCTTGAAAGACGACGAGTATGATGGAAGGCTGGCAACGCGCTTTCGTACTGCATAGTCGTCCCTGGAGCGAAACCAGCCTGATGCTGGACGTCTTCACGGAAGAATCCGGCCGCGTGCGCCTTGTGGCTAAAGGCGCACGTTCCAAACGTTCCAACCTCAAAGGCGCGCTTCAGCCCTTTACTCCCTTGCTGCTTCGCTTTGGCGGGCGCGGCGAAGTCAAAACGCTGCGCAGCGCGGAAGCCGTCTCGCTGGCCCTCCCTCTCAGCGGTATCACGCTCTACAGCGGCCTTTACGTCAACGAACTGCTCTCTCGCGTGCTTGAGCATGAAACGCGCTTCTCCGAACTCTTTTTCGATTATCTACACTGTATCCAGTCTCTGGCTGGCGCAAGCGGCTCGCCGGAACCGGCGCTACGGCGTTTTGAACTGGCGCTGCTTGGGCACCTGGGGTATGGCGTGGATTTCCTGCATTGCGCCGGCAGCGGAGAAGCGGTTGACGATGCGATGACCTATCGCTACCGTGAAGAAAAAGGCTTTATCGCCAGCGTGGTTATTGATAACAGCACCTTTACCGGGCACCATCTTAAGGCGTTGGCGAGCCGTGAATTTCCGGACAGCGATGCGCTGCGCGCGGCAAAACGTTTCACACGTATCGCCCTGAAGCCCTATCTGGGCGGGAAGCCGCTAAAAAGTCGCGAGCTTTTTCGTCAGTTTTTGCCCGCGCGGGCAGCGCGAGCCGATAAAACAAATAACGATTAACGAGGATTGTCATGGCTGAATTACTGTTAGGGGTCAACATTGACCACATTGCGACATTACGCAACGCCCGCGGTACCGCTTATCCTGATCCGGTACAGGCGGCATTTATCGCCGAACAGGCCGGCGCCGACGGTATTACCGTCCACCTTCGCGAAGATCGTCGCCATATTACCGACCGCGATGTCCGTATTTTGCGCCAGACGCTGGATACCCGCATGAACCTTGAGATGGCGGTTACAGAAGAGATGCTGAATATCGCTTGTGAGACTCAACCTCATTTCTGCTGTCTGGTGCCGGAAAAGCGCCAGGAAGTGACCACCGAAGGCGGGCTGGACGTGGCGGGCCAACTCGATAAAATGCGCGATGCCTGTAAGCGTCTTGCCGACGCCGGCATCCTGGTTTCGCTGTTTATTGATGCGGACAACGCGCAAATTAAGGCGGCAGCGGACGTGGGCGCACCCTATATCGAAATTCACACCGGCTGCTACGCCGATGCGCAAACCGACGCCGAGCAGGCAAAAGAGCTGGAGCGTATTGCCAAAGCGGCGACCTATGCCGCCAGCCTGGGGCTGAAGGTCAATGCCGGTCACGGCCTGACCTACCATAATGTAAAAGCCATTGCGGCGCTGCCGGAAATGCACGAGCTGAACATCGGCCACGCGATTATTGGCCGTGCGGTGATGAGCGGCCTTAAAGAGGCGGTTGCGGAAATGAAGCGCCTGATGCTGGAAGCTCGCGCCTGATGGCTATTCTCGGACTGGGTACTGATATCGTTGAAATCGCCCGTATTGAAGCGGTGATTGCCCGCAGCGGTGACCGTCTGGCTCGTCGCGTACTGAGCGATCACGAGTGGGCGATATGGCAACAGCATCAGCAGCCGGTCCGTTTTCTGGCTAAGCGTTTCGCCGTTAAAGAAGCGGCGGCCAAGGCGCTTGGCACCGGCATCCGCAATGGCCTGGCATTTAACCAGTTTGAGGTTTACAACGACGAGCTGGGTAAGCCAAAGCTACGGTTGTGGGGCGAAGCGAAGAGTCTGGCTGAGCGACTGGGCGTCAGCAGCATTCACGTGACGCTGGCCGACGAACGTCACTATGCCTGCGCTACGGTGATTATCGAAAGCTAGACTGGCCGGATAACTCCATCCGGCAATATCACAGTTTGTCCGCGTGGTGCAGCAGGACAAACTTATCCCACAGCTGCTCTTCATTTTCGTTATGGGCCGGATCTTTCAGGATGGTATTTGGGATCGGACACACCTTCTGGCAGGTCGGCGTATCATAGTGGCCAACGCATTCGGTGCAGCGGTCGCTGTTAATTTCATAAATGCTATCACCCATGGATATCGCCTCATTCGGGCACTCAGGCTCGCACATATCGCAGTTGATACATTTTTTGGTGATTAACAGCGCCATCAGGAAATTCTCAGAAACAACACAAACAGGGCGGGCATTATACGCCTATTTTCTGCCCGGACCAGCTCTTTTCAACCGCGGGGCGACCATCCGTAGCGGAGAAATTTTGTCCGGCTTGAGCCAATAAGAGAGAGCTTCTGCCAGTGGGCAGGACACTCGGAGTTACACCAGCTTTTTCACCAGCGCTTCGCTGTGGCGAATCCGCTCCGGAGCGTGCTCAAGATCCTGCTGCACCAACCCCATAAACAGGAGATCGGTCAGCATCATCTGCGCGCTGGTGGAGGAGATCGCGGCGCTGCGCGTGGCCTGCTCCTCCGCAATGGTGTACAGGCACAACGTAGCCTGCTGCTGAAGCGCGTTGGGGTTAAAACCGGTGATCGCCAGGATCTGGCTTCCTACCCGTAACGCTTCACCCGCCGCCATATTGATCTCGCGTCGTTCACCGGAGTAGGAAATGGCCAGCAGCAGATCGTCCGGGGACATCGCCTGTACCGTTGCCAGCAGCGCGTGCATATCCTGTTCAGAGACGGCGTTAATACCGATTTTCATCAGCTTCCAGCTAAAGTTTCTCGCCACCAGGCCCGATGCGCCGATACCGGTAATGATCACCCGTCGGGCGTGGCGCAGCAGCGTGACGGCTTCCAGCAGCTTCTCTTCGGTGTTGACGTCCAGCGAGGCGTGCATAGCCGCGATGTTATCCTTAATCAGCTTTTCGCCAACCAGCCGAAGAGGATCGTCGCCGCGAATCTGATTATGTACCGGTACGGACTGCGGCGTAGGGGCGCTTGCCAGGGCTTCGCTCAGCGCCAGCTTTAACGCCGGGAAGCCTTTGAATCCCATCTTCTGCGCAAATTTCACTACGCTTGACTGACTGACGCCGGCTTCGCCCGCCAGCTGCTGTGAACTGAGGTGGCGGGTTTGATCCGGTTGAGCCAGAATGAAATCGGCCAGTTTTTTATCGCTTGCGGCCAACGTAGGGTAGCGCTGGCGAATACGGGTCAAACAGTTCATAGCGGCTCCGGAGGACAGCTTCACCCTCGGCTGAAAGAATTTTGTATTCGATTATAAGAGGATTATCGCGAATTAAAAATTCTATCCTAAGATTTCTCTGCAAGCGCGTTTTCTTAATCCGGATTCAACGACAGCGTATGTTTTCGCTATTCGCGACGTAAGGCTGTTAAGCTACTGGTTATCGGGCGATCGTACATGGGAGTAGGTTTTGAATAGCAGCACGCGGAGAGTGGTTTTTTTTGATCTGGATGGAACCTTGCATCAGCAGGATATGTTCGGCAGCTTTTTGCGCTTTGTCCTGCGCCATCAGCCGCTGAATGCGCTGCTGGTGCTTCCTTTATTGCCTGTCATTGCCGCCGGGCTGATGTTGTACGGTCGCGCCGCGCGCTGGCCGATGAGCCTGCTGCTGTGGGCTTCAACCTTCGGACGCAGCGAGCGTCACCTTAAACGGCTGGAGGCGAGTTTTGTTCGCTGGTTTCGCCAGCACGTTACGGCATTCCCGGTTGTTCAGGCACGGCTTAGCCATTATCTGTCCAGCACGGACGCCGACGTCTGGCTGATTACCGGTTCGCCGCAGTCGCTGGTTGAGCAAGTCTATTTTGATACCGCCTGGCTACCGCGGGTCAATCTGATTGCCAGCCGGATGGAGCGGCGCTGCGGCGGCTGGGGCTTAACCCTTCGCTGCCTTGGCAACGAAAAGGTGGCGCAGCTGGAACAGAAAATAGGCGCTCCGCTGCGATTGTATAGCGGCTACAGCGACAGCGAGCAGGACAACCCGCTGCTCAATTTTTGCCAGCATCGCTGGCGGGTGACGCCGCAGGGCGATCTTCAGCAGTTAGAATAGTGTGCAATACATAGCGCCCATGTATAATGCGCCCCGCTTTTCTGCAGGAGTGCTCGTTTTGTCTGACCATGAATTAAATGATGAATACTGGATGCGTCACGCCCTGACGCTGGCCAAACGCGCCTGGGAAGAGGGCGAAGTGCCGGTCGGCGCCGTGCTGGTGCATAATCATCAGGTCATCGGCGAGGGCTGGAACCGGCCAATCGGCCGCCACGATCCGACCGCGCACGCCGAGATTATGGCCCTGCGTCAGGGCGGACTGGTGCTGCAAAACTATCGCCTGATTGACGCAACGTTGTACGTTACCCTTGAGCCCTGCGTGATGTGCGCCGGAGCGATGGTGCACAGCCGTATTTCCCGGCTGGTATTTGGCGCCAGGGATGCGAAAACCGGCGCCGCCGGGTCGCTGATGGATGTGCTGCATCATCCGGGCATGAATCATCGGGTAGATATAACGGAAGGAATTATGACGGAGGCCTGTTCCGGCATGCTGAGCGATTTCTTTCGCTGGCGGCGCGAAGAGAAAAAAGCGCTGAAGCGATCTGGCCAGCAGGCGCAGGATTAATGCCCGGCGCCGGGAATTTTTAATTTTGCGTTATCAACCAGCGTTTCGGCGCGAAAGTTGAAAAAGGACGAGGCGTACTGTTCCGGTTTATCCAACTCATCCGGCATGACCGCTGGGTAGTGTTCACCCAGGGCCGCCATCTGCGCGTCTTTTCTCTCTTTTTCAGAGAGATAGCCCACAAGGCTAATATGATATTTGCGGATGTTTTCAACGTAGGCGTAGGCTTCGTGCCCGCGCGCAAAGCCGTACTTCAGGCGGCTATAGTAGTTTTTCTGGCTTAACAGCGGCAGACGCTGTTTTACATCGGCCCAGCTATTCGGGTCGCCTTTCTGCTTTTTCGTCAGCGCCATCGCGTCAAGCATGTGCGCGTAGCCCATATTGTAAGCCGCCAGCGCAAACCAGATGCGCTCGTCCTGCGGCACCGACTCCGGCACTTTATTCATCATATCCTGCAAATAACGCATACCGCCGTCGATGCTTTGTTCGGCGTCGGTGCGATCCGTCAACCCCAGGCTTTGGGCCGTATTGCGGGTCAGCATCATTATTCCGCGCACGCCAGTAGGGGAGGTGGCCTGCGGATCCCAGTGCGATTCCTGCCACGAGATGGCCGCCAGCAGCCGCCAGTCTATCTGCCGGGCATATTTTTCAAACATTGGCTGCAGGTCCGGGAGAACGCTTTCCACGGCGCGCAGGAAGGTGCGGGTATCAACGTAATCAAAATCGTTGCCGTGGCCGAGGTATTTCTCCTCCAGCCTCGCGAGGGTGCCGTCTTCATTAATATTATTGAAGAAATCGAGCATTGCCGCCGACAGGGAATTATCTTCGCCTTTTTCGCTAAACCAGGTGACCGGCTGCTCGTCGCTGATATCGAGGGCGACGGCCAGCTCCGGGTGAACGCGCTGGAACAGGCTGACGGCGACCGAATCCGCCACGGTATAGTCGAGCTTGCCATCGATGACCGCCTGCATTAGCGCCGTCGTCCCGCGCTTATCGTCCACGCGCCAGTCGAGGTCGGGATATTTTTGCTCTTTCAGCCCCTGGAGATCGTTAATCGCCACGTGCCCGGGAGCGATCGCCAGCTGCGCCGCGGTAAGATTTGCCAGGGTGCGCGGGCGCAGGTTGCCTTTGCGATACACCAGCTGTTGCGAAACGGAATAGTAGGTCGGCCCGACCTGATAGTTTTTCACCCGTTCGGAGTTGTAGACCAGACCGGCAGCCAGCATGTCGGCTTTGCCTTCATCGAGATCGTCGAAGAGCTGGCTGATATTCTGCCTGACGGTGACTTTGAGCTCGACGCCGAGGTAGTCGGCAAACTGCTGCGCCAGCTCATAATCAAAACCGTAGGATTTATCATTGAGGGTCGCGAAGGTCATCGGCGAATTAATGGTGCTGATGCGCAATTCTCCGCGCGCAATGATCCCCGCCACGCGGTTTTCTGGTTTACCCATCCACGGGAGAGACGGCCACAGGGCGGCCGCCAGCAGGAGGGTCACAATGCCGATGAGCAGATAATTAATCTTTAGTTTTTTCAGATAGTTAATCTTCTGCAGCTTTGGGTTCCTCAGCAGATTATGACCAGAAAAAGTAAAAGGTTGTCTTTGAATGAGCGGCATTTTGCTTAAGAATGCGTCAGTTGGCAACTTATTCGCGAGATGAGTCACATTAATTGATAAACCCCGGCAATCATTTTATTTCTACGCAAACGGTTTCGTCGGGGCGCAGGATTCACTATAATGGCGCCCGTTTCCCCCCTGGCTCACCATGAAAGCTTCGAAGACGAGAGACTTATGATGGAAATTTTGCGTGGTTCACCTGCACTGTCGGCATTCCGTATCAATAAACTGCTGGCACGTTTCCAGGCGGCCAACCTTCCGGTCAGCACGATATATGCCGAGTACGTTCATTTTGCCGACCTTAGCGCCCCGCTCAGCGGCGACGATCGCGAGAGTCTGGCAAGGTTGCTCAAATATGGCCCGAACTTAAGCAGCCATACCCCAACCGGCAAGCTACTGCTCGTTACCCCCCGTCCTGGCACCATCTCTCCCTGGTCTTCTAAAGCTACCGACATCGCCCATAACTGCGGCCTGTCTCAGGTGGTGCGCCTGGAACGCGGCGTGGCGTATTACGTCGAAGCGGGCAGCCTGAATGACCAACAGTGGTCACTGGTGGCGGCCGAACTGCATGACCGCATGATGGAAAGCGTCTTCACGGCGCTGGAAGAGGGTGAAAAACTCTTCGCCCACCATCAGCCAACTCCGGTCACCAGCGTTGATCTGCTGGGTCTTGGCCGTCAGGCGCTGATCGACGCCAACCTCCGTCTGGGGCTGGCGCTGGCGGAGGATGAAATCGACTATCTGCAGGATGCTTTCCAGAAGTTGGGTCGCAACCCGAACGATATCGAACTCTATATGTTCGCGCAGGCTAACTCCGAGCACTGCCGACACAAGATTTTTAACGCCGACTGGGTCATTGATGGCGAAAAGCAGCCGAAGTCGCTGTTCAAAATGATTAAAAACACCTTCGAGAAAACCCCGGACTACGTGCTGTCTGCTTATAAAGACAACGCCGCGGTAATGGAAGGTTCAGCCGTGGGTCGCTACTTCGCCGACCACGAAACCGGCCGCTACAACTTCCACCAGGAAGACGCGCATATTCTGATGAAGGTCGAAACCCATAACCACCCGACGGCGATTTCTCCGTGGCCGGGCGCGGCGACCGGTTCCGGCGGTGAAATTCGCGATGAAGGCGCCACCGGACGCGGGGCGAAACCGAAGGCGGGTCTGGTGGGCTTCTCGGTTTCCAACCTGCGTATACCCGGTTTTGAACAGCCGTGGGAAGAGGATTTCGGCAAGCCGGATCGCATCGTCACCGCGCTGGATATCATGACTGAAGGCCCGCTGGGCGGCGCGGCGTTTAACAACGAGTTCGGTCGTCCGGCGCTCAATGGCTACTTCCGTACTTATGAAGAGAAGGTTACCAGCCACAACGGCGAAGAGCTGCGCGGCTATCACAAGCCCATTATGCTGGCGGGCGGTATCGGCAACATTCGCGGCGAACACGTGCAGAAGGGCGAGATTGTCGTCGGCGCGAAGCTGATTGTTCTCGGCGGCCCGGCGATGAACATCGGCCTCGGCGGCGGTGCGGCCTCTTCAATGGCCTCCGGCCAGTCTGATGCCGATCTGGATTTTGCCTCCGTACAGCGCGACAACCCGGAGATGGAGCGTCGCTGCCAGGAAGTTATCGACCGCTGCTGGCAGCTGGGCGACGCCAACCCGATTCTGTTTATCCACGACGTCGGCGCCGGCGGTTTGTCTAATGCGATGCCGGAACTGGTGAGCGACGGCGGACGCGGCGGTAAATTCCAGCTGCGCGATATCCTCAGCGATGAGCCGGGTATGAGCCCGCTGGAAATCTGGTGTAACGAATCTCAGGAACGTTATGTTCTGGCGGTCGCGCCGGAGCAGCTGCCGCTGTTTGATGAGCTGTGCCGCCGCGAACGCGCGCCGTACGCGGTCATTGGCGAAGCCACCGAAGCGCTGCATTTGAGCCTCGATGATAGTCACTTTGACGATCGCCCGATCGACCTGCCGCTTGACGTGCTGCTGGGTAAAACGCCGAAAATGACCCGCGACGTGCAGACCCTCAAAGCCCAGGGCCAGAGTCTGGAACGCCAGGGCATCACTATTGCCGACGCGGTGAATCGCGTGCTGCACCTGCCGACCGTGGCGGAGAAAACCTTCCTCGTTACCATCGGTGACCGCACCGTCACCGGTATGGTGGCGCGCGATCAGATGGTGGGGCCGTGGCAGATCCCGGTGGCTAACTGCGCGGTGACAACCGCCAGCCTTGACAGCTATTACGGCGAAGCCATGTCTATTGGCGAGCGCGCGCCGGTTGCACTGCTGGACTTTGCCGCTTCTGCCCGTCTGGCGGTCGGCGAGGCGCTGACCAACATTGCTGCGACGCAGATTGGCGCGCTCAATCGCGTGAAGCTGTCGGCAAACTGGATGGCTGCAGCCGGTCACCCGGGCGAAGACGCCGGTTTATATGAAGCGGTAAAAGCGATTGGCGAAGAACTTTGTCCGGCCCTGGGACTGACGATTCCGGTGGGTAAAGACTCCATGTCGATGAAAACCCGCTGGCAGGAAGGTACCGAACAGCGCGAGATGACCTCCCCGCTGTCGCTGGTGATTTCCGCTTTTGCCCGCGTGGAAGACGTACGCCGTACCGTCACTCCGCAGCTCGCAACCGTTGACAACGCCCTGCTGCTGATTGATTTAGGCAAGGGGAACAATGCGCTGGGCGCGACCGCGCTGGCGCAGGTTTATCGTCAGCTTGGCGATGTGACTGCCGACGTTCGCGATGTCGCGCAGCTGAAAGGCTTCTGGGACGCAATGCAGGCGCTGGTAGCTGAAGGTAAGCTGCTGGCGTGGCACGACCGGTCTGACGGCGGCCTGCTAGTCACGCTGGCCGAAATGGCCTTTACCGGCCACTGCGGCGTCAAGGTTGATATCGCCGCGCTCGGCGAGGATCGTCTGGCCGCGCTGTTTAACGAAGAGCTTGGCGGCGTGATTCAGGTTCGTGCCGCTGACCGCCAGGCAGTCGAAGCGCTGCTGGCCGCTCATGGTCTGGCGGATTGCGTTCACTATCTTGGCCAGGCCACGACGGGCGATCGCTTTGTCATCGAGGCCGACGGTCACCCGGTATTCAGCGAAAGCCGCACAACGCTGCGTATGTGGTGGGCAGAAACCACCTGGCAAATGCAGCGTCTGCGCGATAACCCGGAGTGCGCCGACCAGGAGCACGAGGCGAAAGCCAACGATGCCGATCCGGGCCTCAACGTGAAGCTCTCCTTCGATATTAATGAGGATATTGCTGCGCCTTATATTGCCACCGGCGCGCGTCCGAAGGTTGCGGTGCTGCGCGAGCAGGGCGTGAACTCTCACGTTGAAATGGCGGCAGCGTTCCATCGTGCGGGCTTCGATGCCATTGACGTGCATATGAGCGACCTGCTGGCGGGCCGTACCGGTCTTGCTGACTTCCAGGCGCTGGTGGCCTGCGGCGGCTTCTCCTACGGTGACGTTTTAGGCGCCGGTGAGGGCTGGGCGAAATCAATCCTGTTCAATGAACGCGTTCGCGACGAATTTGCCACTTTCTTCCATCGTCCTCAGACCCTGGCGCTGGGCGTGTGCAATGGCTGCCAGATGATGTCTAACCTGCGCGAGCTGATCCCGGGCAGCGACCTGTGGCCGCGCTTTGTACGTAACCAGTCCGACCGCTTTGAAGCGCGCTTCAGCCTGGTTGAAGTGACGCAGAGCCCGTCGCTGCTGCTGCAGGGGATGGTGGGGTCCATGATGCCAATTGCCGTATCTCACGGTGAAGGGCAGGTGGAAGTTCGCGATGGCGCGCATCTGGCGCAGCTGGAAAGCAAAGGCCTGGTGGCGCTGCGCTTCGTCGACAACGTCGGTAAGGTGACGGAAAACTATCCGGCTAACCCGAACGGGTCGCCGAACGGCATCACCGCAGTGACCAGCGAAAGCGGGCGCGCGACCATCATGATGCCGCACCCGGAGCGCGTGTTCCGCACCGTGTCGAACTCATGGCACCCGGAAAACTGGGGCGAAGACAGCCCGTGGATGCGTATTTTCCGCAACGCGCGTAAGCAGCTGGGCTAAAAATCGCTCACAAATCGCATTAAGCCTCCTGCCCGCGCAGGGGGCTTTTTTATTGGTGAGGCATATCGAGAGTAGGTGTCGGGGATCGCCGACAAACGCGGCATAGCGGTGTCGTCAAAAGGTGACACTTAACCAATTGATTTATAATAGCATTGCTAAACCATTCATCCAGTGTTGCTAATCAGCGACACTTTGCGTGAAAACCGACCATCATCATTCATGTCCATGAATAGTAAAAAAGTATTATATTTCATTGTGTTAATAAAATGTTTTGAGATATGGCATAGTTCGTGCATAATTATAACCAGTGGCTCATTCACCTTCTTATGTCAGCCCCTTCGGGACGCGCTACATAAACTTCGAATGACGCACAAACAGGTGCCTGCCGTCCAACTCCTGATAACAGCTCTGCTTTATCAGTCATCGGGCGAAACGTCGAGTAAGGCACCGCCTCATTCCTTAATAAAGCCAGGCTCCCGTAGCCTGGCTTTATTATTTCCGGCGTAGATGTTTATTGCGTCCTCGGTTAGCATCGTCATGAGCTAATGATTGAGACCCTATCCGTGAAGCGACTCTCCCTTTTCCCCCGTTCGCTGCGCCAGCTGGTCACGTTATCCTTCGTGCTGATCCTGCTGCCGCTGCTGGTGCTGGCATGGCAGGCGTGGCAAAGCCTCAACGCGCTGAGCGCGCAGGCGGCGCATATCAACCGTACTACCCTTATCGACGCCCGCCGCAGCGAAGCGATGATTAACGCATCGCTGGAGATGGAACGTAGCTACCGTCAGTACTGCGTGCTGGACGATCCGACGCTGGCGCGGGTCTATCAGAATCAGCGCCAACGCTACAGTGAAATGCTCGATGCTCACGCGGGCGTCCTGCCTGATGAGAAAATTTGGCGGGCGCTGAGGCAGGATCTCGACGATCTGGCCGAGCTGCAGTGTAAAAATAGCGGTCCGGCGGCGAAGTCTGCCGCTAGCCTGGAAGCGTTTGCCTCCGCCAATAGCGACATGGTTCAGGCGACCCGAACGGTGGTCTATTCGCGCGGGCAGCAGCTGCAGCAGGAAATCGCTGAGCGCGGTCAGTTCTTCGGCTGGCAGGCGCTGGTGCTGTTTCTGCTCAGCCTGGCGCTGGTTCTGCTTTTTACCCGTATGATTATCGGCCCCGTGAAGGGCATTGAGAGAATGATCAACCGACTGGGCGAGGGGAAATCGTTGGATGACGCCGCGCTGTTTACCGGTCCGCGCGAGCTGCGCTCCGTCGGCAAACGCATTATCTGGCTGAGCGAACGCCTTGCCTGGCTGGAATCCCAGCGACATCAGTTCCTGCGCCATCTTTCCCATGAGCTGAAAACGCCGCTGGCCAGCATGCGCGAAGGGACGGAGCTGCTTGCCGACAGGGTGGCCGGGCCGCTGACGCCCGAGCAGCAGGAGATCGTTGAGATTCTGGATAACAGCAGCCGCAACCTGCAAAAGCTGATTGAGCAGCTGCTGGACTACAACCGTAAACAGGCCGATGGCCCGATTGCGCGTGAGACGGTGAATCTGGCCGAGCTGGTGGAAAATGTGGTTTCCGCCCACAGCCTGCCGGCAAGAGCTAAAATGATGCATACCGATCTGGTGCTCAGCGAGCGTTTTTGCGAAGCGGAGCCTGCTCTGCTGGTGAGCGTACTGGATAATCTCTACTCCAATGCGGTGCACTATGGTGCTGAATCCGGTAACATTCGAATCCATAGCTATCGGCACGGCGAGCAGGTTTGCATTGACGTTATTAACAACGGCGAGCCGATCCCGCCCGCAGAGAGAAACATGATTTTTGAGCCTTTTTATCAGGGAAGTCACCAGCGTAAAGGGGCGGTAAAAGGCAGCGGTCTGGGGCTGAGCATTGCCCGCGACTGCGTACGGCAAATGCAGGGCGAGCTGAGCCTGGTTGATGATAAATCCGGGCTTATCTGTTTTCGTATCACGCTCCCCGTCGCCGAGTCTGGAAAAAAATAACGTATAACTATCGGGTGAATATGTCCCACTTCTTCGCACTTGTCCGTCCCCTCAGGGGATGGCTGCTGTCAGGCATTTCGTGCCTGGCGCTGGCGGGATGTTCCGCCTCTACATCACCACACGCCGCGGATGGCAAAACGCTCTCTGCGCTGCCGCAGCATCAGGTCGCCGATTTTCTTTCGGTAGAGTGTGCCGACATCTGGACCCTGCAGAGTGAGGCCAGCGATAAAAACCCGCTTTACTGGCTGCGGGGAATTGACTGCGCGGATCGCCTTGCTCCGGTACAGGCGCGGGCTGAAGCCCGGCTGCACGATGACAACAGCTGGCAGGATGCCTTTAAGCGCGGCATTTTGCTGGCAGATGCCAAGATTACGCCCAATGAGCGTCGCGATCTGGTGGCTAGCCTGGATACCTTCAGCCCGCAAATCGCCGCCCAGGTTCGCCCGCTCTATCAGCTCTGGCGCGATGCCCAGGGCCGGCAGCTTCAGCTGATTGACGAGCGCTCCCGCTACGCCAAACTGCAGCAATCAAGCGATGCGGAGCTGGAGACGCTGCGTCAGCAGGAAATTGAATTACGCAATCAGCTCGAACTGACGACCCGCAAGCTGGAGAATCTCACCGACATTGAGCGCCAGCTCTCCAGCCGTAAACCCGGCGGGAACTTTAGCTCAGACGCCGGGCACGGCAGCGATAAAGTCCCGGAGGTGATTCATGACGATCCGTAAACCCGCCCGCCTGCTGTTGGTGGACGACGATCCGGGCCTGCTGAAGCTGCTGGGCATGCGTCTTGTCAGCGAAGGATACAGCGTGCTGACCGCCGAGAGCGGGCCGGAGGCGCTGCGCACGCTGGGCCGTGACAAAGTGGATCTGGTGGTCAGCGACCTGCGGATGGACGAGATGGACGGCCTTCAGCTGTTCAGCGAAATCCAGAAGGTGCAGCCGGGAATGCCGGTGATTATTCTCACCGCGCACGGTTCCATTCCGGACGCCGTCGCCGCCACCCAGCAGGGCGTGTTTAGCTTTCTCACCAAGCCGGTGGATAAAGACGCTCTGTATAAAGCCATTGATGACGCGCTGGAGCAGAGCGCGCCGACGACCGATGAGCGCTGGCGCCAGGCGATTGTGACCCGCAGCCCGCTGATGGAACGCCTGCTGGAGCAGGCCGGGATGGTGGCGCAGTCGGACGTGAGCGTGCTGATTAACGGCCAGAGCGGTACCGGCAAGGAGATTATCGCCCAGGCCATCCATAACGCCAGCCCGCGCCGGGACAAACCTTTTGTCGCCATTAACTGCGGCGCGCTCCCCGAACAGCTGCTGGAGTCGGAGCTATTCGGCCACGCGCGCGGCGCCTTTACCGGTGCGGTCAGCAACCGGGAGGGGCTATTTCAGGCCGCAGAAGGCGGTACGCTGTTTCTGGATGAGATCGGCGATATGCCGGTTGCGTTACAGGTAAAACTGCTGCGCGTTTTACAAGAGCGTAAAGTGCGCCCGCTGGGCAGCAATCGCGACATCGACATTGATGTGCGGATTATTTCTGCGACCCATCGCGACCTGCCAAAGGCGATGGCGCGCGGCGAGTTTCGCGAAGATCTGTTTTACCGCCTGAACGTGGTGAACCTGAAAATCCCGCCGCTGGCCGAGCGTACGGAAGATATTCCGCTGCTGGCTAACCATCTGCTGCGCCAGTCTGCCGATCGCCACAAACCCTTTGTGCGCGCGTTCTCCACGGATGCGATGAAGCGGCTGATGGCCGCTAAGTGGCCGGGCAACGTGCGCCAACTGGTGAACGTGATTGAGCAGTGCGTGGCGCTGACCTCTTCGCCGGTCATTAGCGACGCCCTGGTGGAGCAGGCGCTGGAAGGGGAAAACACCGCGCTGCCGACGTTTGTCGAGGCGCGGAACCAGTTTGAGCTCAATTACCTGCGCAAGCTGCTGCAAATTACCAAAGGCAACGTCACGCATGCGGCGCGGATGGCGGGGCGCAACCGCACCGAATTCTATAAACTGCTGTCGCGCCACGAGCTCGACGCTAACGACTTTAAAGAGTAGCTCCGTAGGATGACGCAAGTTATGATACGGTTAGCAACCGGTTACGCGACAAAGACAGGAACACCATGAAAAAGATTGATGCGATTATTAAACCTTTCAAACTGGATGACGTGCGCGAAGCGCTGGCCGAAGTCGGCATCACTGGGATGACGGTAACGGAAGTGAAAGGCTTTGGCCGCCAGAAGGGGCATACCGAGCTGTATCGCGGCGCGGAGTATATGGTGGATTTTCTGCCGAAAGTAAAAATCGAAATCGTTGTCACCGATGATATCGTCGACACCTGCGTGGATACCATTATCCGTACGGCGCAGACCGGCAAAATCGGCGACGGTAAGATCTTTGTCTTCGATGTCGCGCGCGTGATTCGTATCCGCACCGGCGAAGAAGACGACGCGGCGATTTAAGCTTAAAAAAAACGGATGATGGCTTAAGAAGTTCAATTCCATCCAGATTTGTAGCCCCGGTAAGCGCACCGCTACCGGGGTTATTATGCTGGGTTACAGCACCTTATGCGGCCCGAAACATTCGTAATGGATGTTGTCCTTATTGACGCCCAGTTCAACCAGCTGCTGTGCGGCAAACTGCATAAACGCCACCGGGCCACAGAGATAGAACTGCATCTGCGGGTCGCCAATCCTGTCGGCCAGGGCCGATAAATCCATCAAACCTTCGCTATCAAACGCGCCGGCTTCACGGTCCCCTTCGCTCGGACTGCGGTACCAGACGTGAGACGTAAACCTCGGCAGGGTTTCACCCAGAGCTTTCACTTCGTCCGCGAAGGCGTGCACGTCGCCGTTCTCTGCCGCGTGGAACCAGTTCACCTGCGCCGGATGCTGTGCTTTTGCCAGCGTGTCCAGCATCGCCAGCATCGGCGTCTGACCGACGCCGCCGGAGAGCAGCGTGACCGGCGTTTCCGGCGCCACGTTGAGGAAGAAATCGCCGGCCGGCGCGGCCAGATAAATCACGTCGCCTTCTTGCGCGGAACCATGCAGCCAGTTTGAAACCTGCCCGCCCTTTTCGCGTTTAACCGCGATACGATAGCCTCTACCATCGGATTTACGGGTCAGGGAGTATTGACGAATCTCCTGATGCGGGAAACCTTCCGGCTTCAGCCAGACCGCCAGGTACTGGCCCGGATGGTATTCAGCGACCGCGCCGCCGTCGATCGGCTCAAACTCAAAGCTGGTAATCAGCGCGCTGCGCGGCGTTTTTCTGACAATACGGAAGGCGCGGGTGCCTTCCCAGCCGCCGGCTTTGCTGGCGCTTTCGCGGTAGATTTGCGCTTCACGGTTAATAAAGACGTTGGCCAGTACGTCGTAGGCCTTGCCCCAGGCATCCAGCACTTCCTGGCCGGGGCTGAACATCTCGTCAAGGGTGGCCAGCAGGTGGGTACCGACAATATTGTACTGCTCAGGCTGGATCTGAAAGCTGGTGTGCTTCTGGGCGATTTTTTCCACCGCCGGCAGCAGGGCGGGCAGGTTCTCAAGATTGCTGGCATAGGCGGCAATGGCGTTGAACAGCGCCTCGCGCTGGTCGCCGTTGCGCTGATTACTCATATTAAAGATTTCTTTGAGTTCGGGATTATGAGCAAACATGCGGTCGTAAAAATGGGCGGTCAGTTTCGGACCGGTTTCAACCAGCAGGGGGATGGTGGCTTTCACCGTAGCGATGGTTTGCGCGTCGAGCATAGCAGCTTCCTTGTATGTTATCTTAATAATGTATTTTAAATGCATCTTATAAAAATACCCCTGCTTTGTAAATGGTTCTTTAACGCTTTGCCCTACGGCAGTGGCAACATGAATTATTTGCATCACAAACCTGAAAACAAATCCGTTGATAATTGCAGGAGCTTTATTGCTCAAAGCCTTGTGTTATGCGGAGCCAATCGTTTGCGTAAAATCCTTTGTCAAGACCTGTTATCACAGAATGATTCAGTTATACTGTGGGCCGTTGTCCAATCGGACCGCCTTTTAAGGCCGAAATTCTATTGTTAGCTGAGTCAGGAGATGCGGATGTTAAAGCGTGAAATGAACATTGCCGATTATGATGCCGAACTGTGGCAGGCTATGGAGCAAGAAAAAGTACGTCAGGAAGAGCACATCGAACTGATCGCCTCCGAAAACTACACCAGCCCACGCGTTATGCAGGCGCAGGGCTCTCAGCTGACTAACAAATACGCTGAAGGCTATCCGGGTAAGCGCTACTACGGCGGCTGTGAATACGTCGATATCGTAGAGCAGCTGGCTATCGATCGCGCGAAAGAGCTGTTTGGCGCTGACTACGCTAACGTGCAGCCGCACTCCGGCTCTCAGGCTAACTTCGCGGTCTATACCGCTCTGCTGCAGCCGGGTGACACCGTGCTGGGTATGAACCTGGCGCAAGGCGGCCACCTGACTCACGGCTCCCCGGTCAACTTCTCCGGCAAACTGTATAACATCATTCCTTACGGCATTGATGAGTCCGGTAAAATTGACTACGAAGATATGGCGAAGCAGGCTCAGGAACACAAACCGAAGATGATTATCGGTGGTTTCTCTGCCTACTCCGGTATCGTTGACTGGGCGAAAATGCGCGAAATCGCTGACAGCATTGGCGCATACCTGTTCGTCGACATGGCCCACGTTGCCGGCCTGATTGCCGCAGGCGTGTACCCGAACCCGGTTCCGCATGCGCACGTGGTGACCACCACTACCCATAAAACCCTGGCGGGTCCGCGCGGCGGCCTGATCCTGGCGAAAGGCGGTAGCGAAGAACTGTACAAAAAACTGAACTCAGCCGTATTCCCGAGCGCCCAGGGCGGCCCGCTGATGCACGTTATCGCGGCGAAAGCGGTTGCGCTGAAAGAAGCGATGGAGCCAGAGTTCAAAGTTTACCAGCAGCAGGTAGCGAAAAACGCCAAAGCGATGGTCGAAGTGTTCCTGAACCGCGGCTACAAAGTGGTTTCCGGCGGCACTGAAAACCACCTGTTCCTGCTGGATCTGGTCGATAAAAATCTGACCGGTAAAGAAGCTGATGCTGCACTGGGTCGCGCTAACATCACCGTGAACAAAAACAGCGTACCGAACGATCCGAAGAGCCCGTTTGTGACCTCCGGTATCCGCATCGGTTCTCCGGCGGTCACCCGTCGCGGCTTTAAAGAAGCGGAAGTGAAAGAGCTGGCTGGCTGGATGTGCGACGTACTGGACAACATCAATGATGAAGCGGTCATTGAGCGCGTGAAGGGCAAAGTGCTGGACATCTGCTCCCGCTTCCCGGTTTATGCATAATCGTTAGCCGTTGAAATTAAAAAGGCCGCAATTGCGGCCTTTTTTGCGTCTGAAGATTAGCGTCGATCGAGCGAAATGGCGCCGGGCCCGGTTATTGCTAACAGCAGGAAGGCGCCGGCAATGCTAACGTTTTTCCAGAAGTTAATCATGTTCGGCAGCACTGCATCGCCGGACATATCCCAGTAGTGATGCCCAATAACTGCGGTACCCAGAGTATAAAAAATAAAGATCACCGCCAGCGGTCGGGTGAAAAAGCCCAGCACAATCAAAATAGCCGCAGGCACTTCCATAATGATGGCAATAATGGCCGCAAGCGTCGGCATTGGCGCGCCGGAGGAGGCCATGTACTGCACCGTGCCGCTAAAGCCGAGCAGCTTGGGATAGCCGAAAAGAATAAACAGCACCACCACCGCGATACGGGCGATCAATAGCAGCAGGGAGCGGGAAGAGCCAAAATCAAAATAGCGTAGTGTGTTCATAATCAGCTCGTTATGAGAGACGTGTGATTTAAACGTAATACACAAATTTGCGCTCCGCCACGTCCCCCTGATGATTAACGCAGCGTCTGTAGTTGCTCCTCAACGTAGAGATAACCGATACCCATCAACTGCTGCGCGCGGGTTAGCTTGCCAAAGCCGATTTGGGTGGCGTGCGCTCGCGGCGTATCGCCGTGGTCAAAGGGATTAAAGCCGGTTTGTTTAACGATACTTTCCAGCCATTGTTCGCCAAAGGCGCAGCTGCGTCCGTATAGCCAGATCTGATTAATATTCAAAATATTTAAGAAATTATAAAGGCTTAAGCCAATGGCGTTGGCCGCGCTATCAACCCATGCGCGGATATGCACGTCTCCCTGTTCCCAGGCTTCAATGAGCGATGCCGTGGTTAATTGCTCGGGAGAGCGCTGCGCTTCCGGCTGGGTTTTGAGCCACATCCGCGCCTGCTTTTTCAACGCGCTGAGGGACGCTACGGTTTCGAGGCAACCGTATCTCCCGCAGTCGCAGGCCTTGCCGTCAGGATTCACAATCGTGTGTCCTATCTGCCCGCTGCCGTAGAGGCTTCCTCGATAAATCTGATCGTTAATCACAAACGATGATCCAATACCGTAATCGACGTTGATCACGCAAAAATCCGGTTGTGGACCCGGATGCTGCCATTTCTCCGCCAGCGCCAGCATCACGCAGTCATTATCTACCCGTACTTGCACGCCGAGTTGTTCCTCAAGCAGATACTTTATTTCAATCGGCGTTTTCCAGCGCGCCTGGGGCATGGTTTGTGACACCCCGGTTACGGGATCAACTTGCCCATGAACGCCAAGCGCGAGATTGATGCTGTGCTGCGGGTAGCGGCGGTGAATACGTCGCCAGCATTCCACAATGGCCTCCAGAAGAGCCTGCGGCGTGGGTGCATTGATGGGCAAATGCTGGTGGCCATCAACCGCCAGCAGTCGGGCATCGGCAAGCTGATACTCAATGCTGGTCGGCGTGATATTCATGCATAGCGTCCAGGCACCGTGTTCGGGGATCTGGTAGCTTCCGCTGTTCACGCCGCGCTTGCTCATTTTTTCCGTCGAATGGCCGATCAATCCCTCGCTAAGCAGTTCTGCAAGAATGTTGCTCACAGCCGGAATAGAGAGCCCAGTGAGCTGGGAAAGCTGGGATTTACTGAGTTGTTTCTCCCGCCAGAGGTGGGAGAGAAAAATAGATTTGTTGACCTGCCTGACCCGGGCGTTATTTAAACCGGTGCGCTGCATACACTTAACTCCCTTAACTATATTGCGTGAGCGTTGCGCATTTTAGCAGCTAAATGGCGATATAAACTCCTCTTATAGAGATTTTTACTTTATTTTGTTTAGTGGAGGCGTCATGTACGGTTCGGTTAAGGTCTGGCAGGAAACAATTACATTACCTACGTGGACGACGGGGACGGAGGATCCGAACCCTATGTTTCTGGAAAAACGCGTTTATCAAGGTTCCTCCGGCAACGTCTATCCCTACGGCGTGATCGATACGCTGACCGGCGAGCGTGAAATGCGCGATTATCAGGCAGTATGGATGGAGAATGATTTCATTCGTATCATGCTGCTGCCGGAGCTCGGCGGACGTATTCACCGGGCGTATGACAAAGTCAACCAGCGCGATTTCGTCTATTACAATGAAGTCGTTAAACCCGCCCTGGTAGGGCTACTGGGGCCCTGGATCTCCGGCGGTATCGAGTTCAACTGGCCGCAGCATCACCGCCCGACGACCTTTATGCCGGTCGATTTTTCGATCCAGCACGGGGAAAACGGCGTGCAGACCGTATGGATGGGGGAAGCGGAGCCCATGCGCGGTTTGCAGGTCATGACCGGGTTTACTCTCTATCCTGACCGCGCGCTGATTGAAATCACCGGTAAGGTTTTTAATGGTAACGCCACGCCGCGTCATTTCCTGTGGTGGGCCAACCCGGCGGTAAAAGGCGGCGATGCTCACCAGAGCGTTTTCCCGCCCGATGTCACCGCTGTATTCGATCACGGCAAGCGCGATGTTTCCGCTTTTCCCATCGCCACCGGCACCTACTACAAAGTGGACTATTCTGCCGGCGTCGATATCTCTCGTTATAAAAACGTTCCGGTACCCACCTCGTATATGGCGGAGAAATCGGACTATGACTTTGTCGGCGCTTATCACCACGACGAGCGCGGTGGGCTACTGCATGTTGCCGACCACCACGTTTCGCCGGGCAAAAAACAGTGGAGCTGGGGCTATGGCGACTTTGGCCAGGCATGGGACCGCAATCTGACCGACGAAAATGGTCCCTATATCGAGCTGATGACCGGCGTCTACACCGATAACCAGCCTGACTTTACCTGGCTTGCGCCTTACGAAGAGAAGATTTTTGTACAAAATTTTCTTCCCTATAGCGAGCTGGGGATGGTGCAAAATGCCAATACGCAGCTGGCGCTGAAGCTGGTTCGCGAGTCGGAGCAGCTGCAGCTCGGTGTTTACGCCATTGCGCCGCTGGAAAATATCGTTGTTGAACTCAGCGCGGAAAAGCAGCCGCTGTATGAAACTCAGCTTACGCTGAAGCCCGGCGAGAGCTGGCAGCATACGCTGCCGGAAAATGACCCCCGGCGTTTAACCATTAAGGTGAAAACCGCAGACAACCAGCTGCTGCTGGATTATCAGGAACATATTACTCAGCAGACGCCCCTGCCCGAACCGGCCTGCGCGCCGGCGATGCCGGAAGAGATTCACAACGGCGATGAGCTCTATTTTATCGGCCAGCATCTTGAACAATACAATCACGCCAGCCGCTATGCCGCAGATTACTATCGTCGGGCAATAGCCCTCGATCCGCAGGATTACCGCAATAATGTTGCCCTCGGGACGCTGGCGTTTAATTGCGCCGACTGGGGGCTGGCGGAGCAATGTGCCCGGGCCGCGCTACTTCGCGCCCATCGTCTGAATAAAAATCCGCGCGATGGCGAAGCCAGTATGCTGCTTGCCAGCGCGCTGGAAAGGCAGGGCGATGAAGCTGGAGCATGGGATTGCTATTACAAAGCGTCCTGGAGCGGTAACTGCCGCGATGCCGCCTGGTGGGCGCTGGCAAGGCTGGCGATGAAGCGGGGTGATACCGTCGACGCGCTGGAAAAGGTCAACACCAGCCTGCAGTTTAACGCCAGCAACCATCTGGCTATGGGGCTGAAAGCGCTGGCGTTAGCGAACAGCGGGCGGACGAAAGAGGCGCAGGCGTATATTTTCGCCTGTCTTAAACAATACCCGTTGAGCTATCCGCTGCACTGCGCGCGCTGGATGATTGCGCCGGGCGATGAAGCGCGAGAGAACCTGCTGCGGGTAACGGGGCGCAGAGGGATCAACGGCAGCCTTCTGGCGGGCTGGCTGCTCTCCATCGGTCAGAAGCAGGCGGCGAAGGAGGTGCTTGAGGTTCTGGATTGCCAGGAAGCGCTGCCGATGCTGTGGCGCGCCTCGTTAAGCGATGATGCGAATAAACGGCAACGGTTAATTGCCGAAGCTGAGCGCTGCCATGCGCGAAAAGTGCGTTTCCCCAACACGCTTGATGAAGTCCAGATGCTGCAAATCCTGAGTGATAGCGCTTTTGCCCGCTATCTGCTCGGTTGCTTCTGGTACAGCAAACGTCGCTATGAAGAGGCGGTACGCTGCTGGCGCGAGACGCTGGAAAAATCTCCCGACTATGCGCCCGCTTATCGTCTGCTGGGGGTCTACGCCTGGAACAAACAACAGGATGCCGCGCAGGCGCTGGCTTATCTGCAACGGGCCGTAGAGCTTGAGCCCGAAAACGCGCGCTTCCTCTTTGAGCTTGATTTCCTGAAAAAATCACTGGGAACGCCGGTAAACGAACGACTGGAAACGCTGGCGGCGCGCAAAGCGGTGGTGCTGAAACGGGATGACCTGACCGCTGAGCTGTTAAGCCTGTGGAACGCGGCCGGTCATTATGCCGATGCCGCCGCTATTCTCGATACGCGCGTATTTCATCCCTGGGAAGGCGGGGAGGGGAAAGTTACCGGCCAGTATTTGCTCAATCAGCTTCATCGCGCTTTACAGTTGATCGAACGTGAGGCGTTTACGCAGGCTGCGGACTGTCTGAAAGACGCGTTACGCTATCCCGATAACCTGGGGGAGGGGCGGCTGCCCGGGCAGACGGACAACGATATCTGGTATTTGCTGGGCTATTGCGCGGAACAGGCAGGGGATGCGCAGCAGGCAGCGGAATATTACCAGCTTGCCCTGCAAGGGGGCTCAACGCTGGACGCCGGGCGTTACTACAACGATCAGCCCGCTGATTACCTTTTCTGGCAGGGTATCGCGCTGCGTAAGAGCGGTAACTCGGCGCAGGCCGAGCAGCACTTCCACAGTTTTATCGTCTGGGCCGCGCAGCATCGGGATGACGTTCCGCAAGCCGACTTTTTTGCCGTCTCGCTACCAGATCTTGTGGTCCTCGATGTATCGGCACAGCAGTTGCACCGTCAGCACTGCTTGTTTATTGAAGCGCTTGGCTACCTGGGACTAGGCAACCAACCCGCCAGTCAGAAAGCGATGCAACAGCTTCTGCAAATCAACCCCGTTCACGATAAGGCGCATCTAATTCAGCATGCCCTGCAAAGCGGTATTTTTTCCTGAACCTTAAATAGGCGGGTCTGGCCCGCCTGAACCCTACTGTTCCCTGCGTTTCCCTTATAGAGGAATCATTATGAATAACGCGCAGACACATCTGAAAATGGGCTACGTCTGGACTATCTGTCTGGTCGCCGCCTGCGGTGGTTTACTCTTTGGCTATGACTGGGTGGTGATTGGCGGCGCAAAGCCGTTTTATGAAGCCTGGTTTTCCATTACCGACCCGGCGCAGTCTGGCTGGGCAATGAGCTCGGCGCTGGTGGGCTGCGTTTTCGGCGCATTAATCTCGGGATGGTGCGCCGATAAACTGGGGCGCAAGCTGCCCTTAATACTGTCCGCCGTGCTGTTCAGCGCCTCGGCGTGGGGGACGGCGGTCGCCAGCAGTTTCGACATGTTTGTGGTTTACCGCATTGTGGGCGGCGTGGGGATTGGTCTGGCATCCGCGCTCAGCCCGCTTTACATAGCGGAAGTCAGCCCGGCAGAAAAAAGAGGGCGCTTTGTTGCGATAAACCAGCTCACTATCGTGATTGGCGTGCTGGCCGCTCAGCTTATCAACCTGATGATTGCGGAACCCGTAGCGACGGGGGCGACGCAGCAGATGATTGTGGAGACCTGGAACGGGCAGATGGGCTGGCGCTGGATGTTCGGCGCGGAACTGGTGCCGGCGCTGGCGTTTCTGGTGCTGATGTTTTTTGTTCCTGAGTCGCCGCGCTGGCTCATGAAGGCCGGTAAGCCGGATCGCGCCCGGGCCGCGCTGGAGCGCATTGGCTCCGCCGACTATGCCGACAGGATATTACGCGACATCGCGCACACGCTGGAAAAAGATAACCATAAAATCTCCTACGGCGCGCTGCTGGCTCCGCAGGTTAAACCGATCGTTATCATTGGCATGGTCCTCGCCGTCTTCCAGCAGTGGTGCGGAATTAACGTCATCTTTAACTACGCGCAGGAGATTTTTGCCTCGGCGGGATTCGATATTAACAGTACGCTGAAATCGATCGTCGCAACGGGGATCGTCAACCTGGTGTTTACCCTCGCCGCGCTGCCGCTGGTGGATAAAATCGGCCGCCGTAAATTAATGCTGCTCGGTGCCTCAGGGTTGACGCTTATCTATGTTCTGATTGCCGCCGCCTATGGCATGGGCATCATGGGCTGGCCCGTTCTGCTGCTGGTGCTGGCGGCGATTGCTATTTACGCCTTGACCCTGGCGCCGGTTACCTGGGTACTGCTGGCGGAAATCTTCCCCAACCGCGTTCGCGGACTCGCGATGTCCTTAGGCACCCTGGCGCTGTGGATTGCCTGTTTCTTGTTAACCTACACTTTCCCGCTGCTTAATGCCGGACTGGGCGCGGCGGGCAGTTTCCTGCTGTATGGCGTTATTTGCGCAGTCGGCTACCTCTATATTCTGCGCAACGTGCCGGAAACGAAGGGGGTCACTCTCGAAGCCCTGGAAGAGCAGCTGGCGAAACGTCATGCGGGCGCTCAGGCGATGAAGCAGGAGCAGACGCGCTAATGGCGGAAGAGTGGATTCTGGAAAACGCGCATCTGCGGATGCGCGTCGCTTCTCTGGGCGGCAAAGTGCAAAGTTTGTACTCGCGGCAATATCAGGCGCCGGTGCTATATGAAAACCCCACCGGCGGCATGTTTCCGATGCTGCCACTGGCCAATCGCGTCGCCGGGAACCGCTTTATTTTTCAGGGATGTGAGATAGCTCTGCCTCGCCACCACGCCGACGCGCATTTTTTTCTCCACGGCGACGGTTGGCTGCAGCGCTGGGATATGATTGCGCGCGGCAGCGACTATTGCGTGTTACAGCTGCGTCGGCAGCATGTCTGCGGTTTCGATTACCTGGCGCAGATCCGCTACCAGCTGCTGCGTAACCAGCTGGTGGCTGAGCTGACGCTTACCCACTGTGGTAGCGCCCCCATCCCCTATGGCTGCGGTTTTCATCCGTTTTTTCCTTTTGATAAGCGCAGTAAGGTGCAGTTTGCAGCCGCTGGCTACTGGCCTGAAGGGGAGCAGCATCTTCCTCTCGGCTGGCAAGGCCAACTGCCCGACTATGCCGATTTCAGCCATGCGCAGTACGGTAAGGATCGCTGGCTGAACGTGGGCTATTCTGGCTGGAGCGGGCGGGCGAGGGTGATTAGTGATGTGATGGATATCACAATTTTTTCGCAAACTCCGTGGTTGATGCTCTTCAGAATGCAGGGTGAACCGTTCCTTTGTCTTGAGCCGCAAAGTCATCCGGTAAACGCCCATAACATGGACGGACAGCCGGGGCTGCGGGTTTTAGGTGCAGGAGATACGCTGAATTTTTCGCTGAAAATAGACGTGCAGGGGGGCGAATAGCACCATATTTGAGGCGAGGGTATCTTGCACCCGCCACGCTTTATCGCCAGACTGTCGCCTCCATTCGGGAGGGAATCATGGTCTTGCACTCCACGCGCTGGCTGGCGCTTAGTTACTTCACTTACTTTTTTAGCTACGGCATCTTCCTGCCTTTCTGGAGCGTCTGGCTTTCCGGACTTGGCCTGACGCCGGAAACCATCGGCATGCTGCTCGGCGCCGGGCTGGTGTCTCGCTTTCTTGGCAGCTTGCTGATTGCGCCGCGGGTCAGCGACCCGTCCCGTCTTATCTCTTCTCTGCGCATTCTGGCGCTGCTGACGCTGCTCTTTGCGCTCGCATTTTGGATCGGCCACCAGGTTGTCTGGCTGATGGTGATTATCGTCGGCTTTAACCTTTTTTTCTCGCCGCTGGTGCCGCTGACCGACGCGCTGGCGAATACCTGGCAAAAGCAGATCACCATGGACTACGGGCGCGTGCGCCTGTGGGGGTCGATAGCTTTCGTCATTGGCTCGGCGCTGACTGGGAAGCTGGTCAGCCTGTATGACTACCGGATGATACTGGTGATGCTCAGCGTCGGTATAGCCTCCATGCTGCTCGGGATGCTGTTGAAGCCGTCGGTGCAGCCGCAGGGAGAATCCCGCCAGCAGGAAGCGGCCGGGCTGTCGGCCTGGGTCACTCTGGTGCGGCAAAGCTGGCGCTTCCTCGCCTGTGTCTGTTTGCTGCAGGGGGCGCACGCCGCCTACTATGGGTTCAGCGCAATCTACTGGCAGGAGGCGGGGTATTCCGCCTCCGCCGTGGGCTATTTGTGGTCGCTTGGCGTGGTGGCGGAAGTGGTGATTTTCGCGCTGAGCAAAAAGGTCTTCCGCCGCTTCAGCGCCCGCGATCTGCTGCTGCTTTCCGCGGTGTGCGGAGTGATTCGCTGGACGCTGATGGGCTGGACGACGGCGCTACCCTGGCTTATCGTCGCGCAGATCCTCCACTGTGGCACCTTTACGGTCTGCCATCTGGCGGCGATGCGCTATATCGCGGCTCGCCAGGGAAGCGAAGTCATCCGCCTGCAGGCGGTCTACTCCGCGGTAGCGATGGGCGGCAGCATTGCGGTAATGACGGTATTTGCCGGCTTCCTCTACCAGCATCTGCACCAGGGCGTTTTCTGGGTGATGGCGCTGGTGGCCTTACCGGCGCTGGTGGTGCGGCCAAAAGCGGTGGCTTAGGCCTCGAGCATCTTGCAAATCTGCTGCTGCTGGTGATCGCTGAACGTCTCGTCGGCGTGAAACAGCGGCGGTGAAAACAGCGGTAGCGCCGTGGTATAGGGGGTGACGATCAGCGTCACTTCCTTCGGCGCGCCCTCTTTCTGGAAGGTGCTTACGCTCAAATACTTAATATTGAGCGGTAGCAGGGTTAGCTCGCGCAACTGCTGCTCCAGCGACTGCTCAAGGTCTGGATTATCATCGGTAAGCAAAACCACCTGTTTCTCTTGCAGATCGCTTTTTTGCATCAGCCACGCGCCGAAAATCACCGCGATTAAACTGACTTCCTCCTGGCTAAAGCGAACCTGCCAGCTGGCTTCGAACTCCTCCAGCGCCGCCTGCGCGGTGCGCATCAAACGGGGATACAGACGTCCAATCTCCTCCGGCAGCGCGTTATCGATACCGATAGCGAAGACGCTGCGGTGTAGCGCCTGTGAGAGGTGTATATAGAGCTGATCGCTAAGCCCCTGCTCATCGCTGAACGGCCGCCCCGCCAGGTTCTGAAAGCGGTGAATCAGTCTGGAGATGGCCAGATGCAGGCGCCGGTCATGCTGGTGCCCGTCGCGGATGGGATCGGGGGTTTTCAGCAGCATAAATAGCAGGGTCAGAAACAGCTGTTCTCCGGCATGGGGCGTCGCCGCCACCCGACGCTGCCAGTGGCGAACAATCTCCTCCGCGAGGGTAAACTCGGCGGCGGCTTGCGCCCAGCGCTGCTGCTCGTGGGTGAAAGAGGGGCTCTGCCCAAGGTGGTGCTGCAGTAAACAATACTGTAAATAAAGACGCAGAAAATGCACGTCGCGGCAGTCAAACTGCCGGTTCAGAGTTCGGGCGCACCGGTTCACCAGGGCCTGGAGATTGGTGTCGTCATATAGCGTGCGTGCGATACCCTGCTGTTTAAGCTGCGTTTTTAACGCCGGGGTAAAATGGTGGCTGACAAAATGCGGGCACAGGCGCAGCCCGCGGCGCAGAGCGTGCAGCAAGCACAAGCGTTGATCGAGCGCGGCGCCTTCCATCCGATAGCTGCCGTCCGCTTGTGAAGTCAGGGTTAAGCGGTGATAACGCTGAATTTCGCGTCCCGTCTCCGCGATGTCCTGCCTGGCGGTATCCTCATCAACCTGAGTGAGGCTACCCAGCCATTCGGGCGTCACGGATTGCCCGGGCAGATAAAACATCAGGAGCACCTGGCTACGGCGCTGTGGACTGGAAAGCACAGATGGTGGTTCAATCACTGTCATCATCCGGTTAGTTCCAGTTAGGGTTTTCGTTAAGCGTAGTTAATGTATTCAGGGTGAGCAGGGCACTCCCGCGTCTTTACATCAGGATTGCTGGCGCGGTTCACAGAATTTTTCACGTGAGGAACAGATGAAGAGAGTGAAACAATGCGTCAGCGTAGCGTTTTTCATGTTTTTATCGCTAACCGCGGCGGCACATCCGCACAGTTTCATCAGCTTACAAACGGAGGCTGTGGCGGAAAATGGCCTGCTCACCGGCTTTAAAATGCGCTGGACGATGGATGAAATCACCTCCGCCGATCTGCTCTATGATGCGGGCAGCGCCAAACCTGGTAGCGAAATCTGGAAAAAGCTGGCGGCGGAAGTGATGGCGAACGTGCTGGGCCAGCACTATTTCAGCGAGCTATGGCATAACGGCCAGCGGGTAAAGTTTGATAATCGACCCGACGGCTATGGCCTGGAGCGCAGCGGCCACCAGGCGGTGCTCACTTTTACTCTGCCGCTGGCGAAGCCGCAGCCTCTGGCCGGGCAAACCTTCACCTTTTCCACCTACGACCCGACCTATTATGTTGATATGTATTATGACAAAGACGCTGATTTTGCTCTGCCGGCGGTGATGAAAACGAGCTGCACGGCAAACGTGATGACGCCGAAACCGAATGAAAAAATGTTGTCCTATGCGCAGTCGCTGGATAAAGCGGATGCGCCGCCGGAGGATATGGAACTGGGGAATTATTTCGCGCAAAAGGTGACGCTGCAATGTCGCTGATTTTTACTCAAAACAGCCGTTCACCGCGCTGGCGTCAGCTTTGGCCGCTGGCGCTCTTTTTGCTGCTGGCGGCAGGGGCTGGCTTCTGGCTATGGCTGGCCTGGCCGCAGGTGCTGCTGCAAAGCGCGGTCTGGCAGCGCGCGCTGAATGTCGAACTGAGTCGGCTTCTGCAGGCGGTAGCGGAGAATCCTTCCGCCGCCGGGCTGTCGCTGCTGGGGTTTAGCTTCGCCTACGGCGTCCTGCACGCGCTGGGGCCGGGGCACGGTAAGGTGGTTATAACAACCTGGCTGGCGACCCATCCGTCAAAGCTGAAATCCAGTATTGGCCTGACCCTGGCCGCCTCGTTGCTGCAGGGGCTGGTGGCCATCGCTTTAGTGGTAGTGGTACTGACGCTGCTACAGCTTCCGGCAAGACAGTTGCACCTGAGCAGCTTCTGGCTGGAAAAGGGAAGCTATCTGCTGGTCGGCGCGCTGGGCCTTTTGCTGTGCTGGCGGGCGCTAAAAAAGCTGCGCATACTGCTGCGCCGGCCTAAATTCACTGCCTTCACCGCGCATCACGTTCATCACGCCAGCTGCGGCTGCGGACACCAGCATCTGCCGGCGCCGGAACGGCTGCAAAGCGGCGACGACTGGCGGGCCCGGCTGGCTATCGTGCTGTCGATGGGAATGCGCCCCTGTTCCGGGGCTATTATGGTTCTGTTGTTCAGTAAGGTTATCGGCGTATTTGGCTGGGGGATGGCGGCCGCGATGGCGATGGCGGCGGGAACCTCGCTTACCATTAGCGCGCTTGCTCTGCTGGTTCACGGTTTTCGCCAGCTGGCGGTCAGGCTGAGCGCCAGACAGGCGCCGGTACTATGGAAGCGGGTGGGCTGGGCAACCCTGGCGCTGGCCGGTGGCGTGATTTTGCTGGCGGCGGCGGTGGTTATGTGGAGCAGTGCAGTGCCGAGCGGCGGGGGATTAAGGCCGTTTTAATACCTTTGGACCGGGCTGAAATCTTAAAGTGTTGGCGGCTGTTTGTGGCTTATCCTCCAATGCTTTAGCTTTCAGTTTTCTTTCCTGGTCGTGACAAGGAGTCATAATGACCGTTAATCAATCCCCAACCTCAGGGTACACACTGGTTCTATCCGCAGCGGCAGGGCTGCTGGTCGGCTTATCAATCATCTTCTTTTGGCCCGAGCTGGCGAGCTGGTGGCCTGCCGAGCTCCCCCGCATATATACGGCTCTGTATAATCTTATTGGGCTGGGACAAACGAGTGTAGAAAGCGTTCCGGTTGCTGTTTACGGCCAGCTGCTGATTGCCGGTTTTATACTGGCTTTTTTGCACCCCGGGTACAGTAAGATGCCCATTGTTGCGTGGATGTTGCATAACCAGCCGTCGCGCAGAGATTTCTTCAGCTGGATAGTTCGTAGCTGGATCCTGCAGTGCGGTTTCCTGATGACTCTGTTCTGGCAAGTCGGGTTTATGCGTTATCTCCAGGGCGATACGCTGCTGCGTTTCGTCTCAGTTTTCAATTACATCTGCTATTTTGCCACGCTGGTACTGGGGCTGACGCTGGTTCGCGATGCCTGGCGGCTGGTGAAAACGCCAGAAATCCCGGTGAGCAATCTGCGACTGCCGCTCATTTTCGCACTGGGGTTCTATTTACCGTTTCAAATCGTTTTATTGCTGCACGGCGCACGCGAAAACGACTTTGTGCAGTTGGGATGGTTACTGTTTGCACCGGCGATGCTCGGGATTCTGTTGTCCAGGTTAGTGACCGGCGGTATCGCTTGTTTCATTCATCATCTGATAGGCGACGCGGATTGTCCGAAATGGCGCGCGCATTCTGCCCTGTTTAACGGCGCAGCAATATTGTGCATGGCGATAAATACCACCGTGCGGATTGTAGTGAATCTGATGAAATAATAAAAAAGGGAAGCGCAAGGCTTCCCTTTTTACTCAACGATAAAATTAACGCTTCAGCGCTTCGCTCAGCTGCTCGCGCATATTCGCCAGCATGGCTTTTACAACGCGCGGGTTGCCTGCAACGATGTTGCCGGTCAGCAGGTAGTTATGGCCGCCGGTAAAGTCGCAGACGATAGCGCCTGCTTCACGAGCGATCAGCTCGCCTGCCGCGAAATCCCACGGTTTCAGCGCGATTTCAAAGTAGCCGTCAACGCGGCCAGCGGCAACGTAGGCCAGATCCAGGGCAGCGGAACCGGTGCGGCGGAAATCCGCGCATTCGGTATACATGTTGCCGAGGATATTCATGTAAGAGGTCGCGTGCTGTTTTGCTTTGAACGGGAAGCCGGTGGCGATGATCGTGCCATCCAGATCGCGAGCGCTGCTGCCGCGCAGGCGGTAGCCGTTCAGCTGCGCGCCCTGACCGCGGGTTGCGGTAAACAGCTCGTTACGCATTGGATCGTAAACCACGGCAACTTCAGTACGGCCTTTAATGCGTACGGCGATGGAGACGGAGAAGTGCGGCAGACGTTTTACGAAGTTGGTGGTGCCATCCAGTGGATCGATAACCCATTGAACATCCTGATCTTCACCCTCATGTTCACCGCTTTCTTCGGTGATGATGGTGTGCTGCGGGTAAGATTTGCGAATGGTTTCGATAATAATCGCTTCAGCGGCTTTATCGACGTTGGTCACGAAATCATTGCTGCCTTTCTGGCTTGTTTCTACGGAATCAGGGGTTTCGTAGTGCTTGGCAATTAAATTACCCGCCTTGCGCGCTGCGCGCACGGCGATGTTCAGCATCGGATGCATCGGTCTCTCTCACTGGATGTTAAAGAACGGGAAAAAACGGCGCATATAGTAACAGTGAAATCTGCCCATGTCTCCGTTTTATGATAGCATGCACGAATAATCTTTAGCCGAAGAACCATAATGCTGCAAAATATTCGAATCGTACTGGTAGAAACCTCACACACCGGCAATATGGGCTCCGTCGCCCGCGCAATGAAAACCATGGGGTTAACCAACCTGTGGCTGGTCAATCCTCTGGTCAAACCCGATTCTCAGGCCATCGCTCTGGCGGCCGGGGCCAGCGACGTCATTGGCAATGCCCACATCGTTGATACCCTTGATGAAGCGCTAGCGGGCTGTAGCCTCGTCGTGGGGACCAGCGCGCGCTCCCGCACGCTGCCGTGGCCGATGCTCGATCCGCGCGAATGCGGCCTGAAAAGCGTTGCCGAAGCGCAGCATGCGCCGGTTGCGCTGGTATTTGGCCGTGAACGCGTCGGCCTGACTAACGAAGAGCTGCAGAAGTGTCACTATCACGTGGCGATTGCCGCTAACCCGGAATACAGCTCGCTGAACCTGGCGATGGCGGTGCAGGTCATCGCCTATGAAGTGCGTATGGCATGGCTGGCGGCGCAGGAGCAAAATGAGCCCGTCGTCGAGCATGAAGAAACCCCGTATCCGCTGGTGGATGATTTAGAGCGTTTCTACGGCCATCTGGAGCAGACGCTGCTGGCGACCGGCTTTATCCGCGCCAGTCATCCGGGCCAGGTGATGAACAAACTGCGCCGTTTGTTTACCCGCGCCCGCCCGGAAAGCCAGGAGCTGAACATCCTGCGCGGTATGCTGGCGTCAATTGAGCAGAAGAATAAAGAGTAGTACCGTCTGTTTGCCGGGTGGCGCTGCGCTTACCCGGCCTACCGATCGCCTCCCCTATGGGAGAGGGCATCAGATCGCGCTTAAGTAAAACGGCACGGAAAGCCAAATACCTGACTAAAACAGTCAAGTAAATAGTTGACCAATTTACTCGGGAATGTCAGACTTGCCTTGCTATGCAATACCCATATTAATAAAAAGCCCGGGCAGGGGCGAGTTTGAGGTTAAGTAAGACATGAGACTGACATCTAAAGGGCGTTATGCCGTGACCGCGATGCTTGACGTTGCGCTCAACTCTGAATCGGGTCCGGTTCCGTTGGCTGATATTTCAGAGCGTCAGGGAATTTCGCTTTCCTATCTGGAACAGCTGTTCTCTCGCCTGCGCAAAAATGGTCTGGTTTCCAGCGTACGTGGCCCAGGCGGCGGTTATCTGTTAGGTAAAGAAGCGGGTAGCATCGCGGTTGGCGAAGTTATCAGCGCAGTAGACGAATCCGTTGACGCCACCCGTTGTCAGGGCAAAGGCGGCTGCCAGGGCGGCGATAAGTGCCTTACTCACGCGCTGTGGCGCGATCTGAGCGAGCGACTGACCGGTTTTCTGAATAACATCACGCTGGGCGAACTGGTGAATAACCAGGAAATCCTTGATGTCTCCGGTCGTCAGCACAACCATGAATCCCAGCGTAATACCCGCGCTCAGGACGCTATCGACGTTAAACTGCGCGCGTAGTTCTCGTTCAATTTCATCTTGCAGCTATTTGGCTGCAAGCTGAAACGAGCTGAGCCAAAAAGATAAAAAAGATTTTCGAATCAGGCCGGGATGCTCCGCCATCCTGTGTACTCGGTCGTACATCCAGCCGGTTGCCTGATTCCTTGCATTGAAGCGATGTACGGAGTTTATAGAGCAATGAAATTACCGATCTATCTCGATTACTCCGCAACCACGCCGGTGGACCCGCGTGTTGCCGAGAAAATGATGCAGTTCCTGACTCTGGACGGGACCTTTGGTAACCCGGCCTCCCGTTCCCACCGTTTTGGCTGGCAGGCTGAAGAGGCGGTAGATATCGCCCGTAATCAGATTGCCGAGCTGGTCGGTGCCGACCCGCGCGAAATCGTCTTTACCTCCGGCGCGACGGAATCCGATAACCTGGCGATTAAAGGTGCAGCCAACTTTTATCAGAAAAAAGGCAAGCACATCATCACCAGCAAAACCGAACACAAAGCCGTGCTGGACACCTGCCGTCAGCTGGAGCGCGAAGGGTTTGAAGTCACCTACCTCGCCCCGCAGCGTAACGGCATTATCGATTTAAAAGAACTGGAAGCCGCGATGCGTGATGACACCATCCTTGTTTCCATTATGCACGTGAATAACGAAATCGGCGTGGTGCAGGATATCGCTACCATCGGCGAGATGTGCCGCGCCCGCGGTATCATTTACCACGTTGACGCGACCCAGAGCGTGGGCAAACTGCCTATCGACCTGAGCCAGCTGAAAGTTGACCTGATGTCCTTCTCCGGCCACAAAATCTATGGCCCGAAAGGCATCGGCGCGCTGTACGTGCGTCGTAAACCGCGTATTCGTATCGAAGCGCAGATGCACGGCGGCGGTCACGAGCGCGGCATGCGTTCCGGTACGCTGCCTGTCCACCAGATCGTCGGTATGGGTGAAGCTTACCGTATCGCGAAAGAAGAGATGGAAAGCGAAATGGCCCGCCTGCGCGGCCTGCGTAACCGTCTGTGGGACGGCGTGAAAGATATGGAAGAGGTTTATCTCAACGGTGACCTTGAGCAGGGCGCGCCGAATATCCTCAACGTCAGCTTTAACTACGTTGAAGGCGAGTCGCTGATTATGGCGCTGAAAGACCTGGCGGTCTCTTCCGGTTCAGCCTGTACTTCCGCAAGCCTTGAGCCGTCCTACGTGCTGCGCGCGCTGGGGATGACCGACGAGCTGGCGCATAGCTCTATTCGTTTCTCTTTAGGTCGTTTTACTACCGAAGAAGAGATTGACTACACCATCAATCTGGTCCGCAATTCCATCGGTCGTCTGCGCGAACTCTCTCCGCTGTGGGAAATGTTCAAGCAGGGCGTGGATCTGAACAGCATTGAATGGTCACATCACTAATTCGGCACCAATAAGGAGAATTCATCATGGCTTACAGCGAAAAAGTTATCGATCATTACGAGAATCCGCGCAACGTCGGCTCTTTCGACAATAGCGACGAAAACGTCGGCAGCGGTATGGTTGGCGCACCGGCGTGCGGCGACGTGATGAAGTTGCAGATTAAAGTCAACAATGAAGGTATCATTGAAGATGCGCGTTTCAAGACCTACGGCTGCGGTTCCGCTATTGCTTCCAGCTCCCTGGTGACCGAATGGGTAAAAGGGAAATCGCTGGACGAAGCTCAGGCGATTAAAAACACCGATATCGCAGACGAGCTCGAGCTGCCGCCGGTGAAAATTCACTGCTCTATTCTGGCGGAAGACGCGATTAAAGCCGCGATTGCGGATTACAAAAGCAAACGTGAAGCAAAATAATTAAGAGTTGAGGTTTGTTATGTCGATTACTTTAAGCGACAGTGCAGCAGCGCGAGTCAACGCCTTTCTGGCCAACCGCGGTAAAGGGTTTGGCCTGCGCCTGGGAGTCAGAACTTCCGGCTGTTCAGGTATGGCTTATGTACTGGAGTTTGTTGACGAACCAGCGGCTGAAGACACCGTGTTTGAAGACAAAGGCGTGAAAGTCGTGATCGACGGCAAAAGTTTGCAGTTCCTCGACGGTACGCAGCTGGACTTCGTCAAAGAAGGTCTTAACGAAGGGTTTAAGTTCACCAACCCGAACGTGAAGGACGAGTGCGGCTGCGGCGAAAGCTTTAACGTGTAATTGCAATGTAATCTAAACCCCACTGCGGGCGCCCGTAAGTGGGGTTTGCTTTATCTCGTTAACCCTGAGGTTGCTATGGACTATTTTACCCTCTTCGGGTTACCGGCCAGCTATACCCTTTCGTTAGAACCCCTGGCTGCCCGGTACCAGGAACTACAGCGCCAGTATCACCCCGATAAGTTCGCCAGCGGCAGCGCGGCCGAACAGCTCGCCGCGGTGCAGCAGTCCGCCACCATTAATCAGGCGTGGCAAACCCTTCGCCACCCGCTGACCCGCGCCGAATATCTCCTTTCGCTTCATGGTTTCAATCTCGCCAGCGAGCAGCACACCGTGCGCGATACCGCGTTCCTGATGGAACAGCTGGAACTGCGCGAAGAGCTCGATGAGATAGGCAAGGCGAAAGATGAAGCGCGGCTGGAAAGCTTTATCAAGCGGGTCAAAGCGCAATTTGATATCCGGCATCAGCTGATGGTTGAACAACTGAATAACGAGACGTGGGAGGCGGCGGCGGATACCGTGCGCAAGCTGCGTTTTCTCGATAAACTGCGAAGCAGTGCGGAACAACTCGAAGAAAAACTGCTCGATTTTTAATTTTCGGAAGCAATTATGGCCTTATTACAAATTAGTGAGCCCGGGCTGAGCGCCGCGCCGCACCAGCGACGTCTGGCGGCGGGTATCGATCTGGGCACCACCAATTCACTGGTGGCTACCGTACGTAGCGGCCAGGCCGAAACTCTGCCCGACCATCAAGGGCGCTATTTGCTGCCGTCGGTGGTGAACTATCAGGCTTCGGGTTTGACGGTGGGCTATGACGCGCGGCAAAACGCCGCTCAGGATCCGGTCAACACCATCAGCTCCGTCAAACGCATGATGGGGCGCTCTCTGGCCGATATCGAGGCCCGCTACCCGCATCTGCCTTATCAGCTGCAGGCAAGCGAAAATGGCCTGCCGATGATTCAGACTACGGGTGGTTTGCTCAATCCGATCCGCGTGTCTGCCGACATTCTAAAAGCGCTGGCCGAACGCGCCACCGAAGCGCTGTCGGGCGAGCTCGACGGCGTGGTGATTACCGTGCCGGCCTACTTCGATGATGCTCAGCGTCAGGGAACCAAAGACGCGGCGCGTCTGGCGGGCCTGCACGTGCTGCGTCTGCTGAACGAACCCACCGCGGCGGCGATTGCCTACGGCCTGGACTCCGGCCAGGAAGGGGTCATCGCGGTTTACGATCTCGGCGGCGGCACCTTTGATATCTCCGTGCTGCGCTTAAGCCGCGGCGTGTTTGAAGTCCTGGCTACCGGCGGCGATTCCGCGCTCGGCGGCGACGATTTCGATCACCTGCTGGCCGATTATCTGCGCGAGCAGGCTGGCCTGAGCGATCGCAGCGACAACCGCCTGCAGCGCGAGCTGCTCGACGCGGCGATCGCGGCGAAAATCGCCCTCAGCGATGCCGAAACGGCATGGGTGAACGTCGGCGGCTGGCAGGGGGAAATAACCCGCAGCCAGTTTAATGCGCTGATCGCGCCGCTGGTAAAACGCACTCTGCTGGCCTGTCGTCGCGCGCTGAAAGACGCCGGCGTTGAGGCGCAAGAGGTGCTGGAAGTGGTGATGGTGGGCGGCTCGACCCGCGTGCCGCTGGTGCGCGAGCGCGTCGGTGAGTTCTTTGGCCGTACGCCGCTGACCTCAATCGATCCGGATAAAGTCGTCGCCATCGGCGCGGCGATTCAGGCGGACATTCTGGTAGGCAACAAGCCGGATAGCGAACTACTGCTGCTCGATGTGATCCCGCTCTCCCTGGGGCTGGAAACCATGGGCGGTCTGGTGGAGAAGGTTATCCCGCGCAACACCACCATTCCGGTGGCGCGCGCGCAGGAGTTCACCACTTTCAAAGATGGCCAGACGGCGATGTCTATTCACGTTATGCAGGGCGAGCGCGAGCTGGTACAGGACTGCCGCTCCCTGGCGCGTTTTGCGCTGCGCGGCATTCCGGCATTACCGGCGGGCGGGGCGCATATTCGAGTCACCTTCCAGGTGGATGCCGACGGCCTGCTGAGCGTGACGGCGATGGAGAAATCGACCGGCGTCGAGGCCTCTATCCAGGTGAAACCGTCCTACGGTCTGACCGATGGCGAGATCGCCAGCATGATTAAAGATTCGATGAGCTACGCCGAACAGGACGTCCAGGCGCGTATGCTGGCCGAGCAAAAAGTTGAAGCCGCGCGCGTACTGGAAAGTCTGGTCAGCGCGCTGGCCGCCGACGCCGCGCTGTTAAGCGCCGCAGAGCGTCAGGCTATCGATGACGCCGCGGAGCAAGTGCGCGCCGCTGCGGCAGGCGATGATGCCGATGCAATCAAAGAAGCGATTAAAAATATCGACACACAAACCCAGGAATTCGCCGCACGTCGTATGGATCAATCGGTCCGTATCGCGCTGAAAGGCCAATCCGTGGACGAGGTTTAAAATGCCAAAAATTGTTTTTCTGCCCCACCAGGACCTATGTCCGGATGGCGTAGTTGTGGAAGCTGAGACCGGTGAAACCATTCTTGATGCTGCGCTGCGTAGCGGTATTGAGATTGAGCACGCCTGCGAAAAATCCTGTGCCTGTACCACCTGCCACTGCATCGTGCGTGAAGGTTTTGACTCGCTGGCGGAAAGTACCGAAGATGAAGACGACATGCTGGATAAGGCTTGGGGGCTTGAGCCCGACAGCCGTCTGAGCTGCCAGGCGCGGGTGACTGACGAAGATTTGGTCATCGAAATTCCGCGTTACACTATCAACCACGCACGCGAGCATTAATATGGGACTGAAATGGACCGACAGTCGCGAAATCGGCGAAGCGCTGTACGACGCCTTCCCGGATCTCGACCCGAAAACCGTTCGCTTCACCGATCTGCATCAGTGGATATGCGACCTGGAAGAGTTTGATGACGATCCAAACGCATCCAATGAAAAAATTCTTGAGGCGATTCTGCTAGTCTGGTTAGACGAAGCCGAATAATTTTCGCGTTATGATTTACCCGGTGGTTATCAGCCGGATAAATCAACAGGCGAAAGAACTTTACGGGCTGCCATACGGCGGCCCGTTTGCTAAGAAGGATAATGATAATGACCGAAGCTATGAAAATTACGCTTACCGCTCAGCCAGCCGATGCGCGCTGGGGAGAAAAAGCGTCTTACAGCATTAATAACGACGGCATCGCCCTGCACCTGAACGGCAAAGACGACCTGGGCTTGATTCAGCGCGCGGCGCGGAAAATTGACGGCATGGGCATCAAACACGTTGCGCTTGATGGCGAAGGCTGGGACACCGACCGCGCATGGGCGTTCTGGGCGGGTTATAAGGGGCCGAAAGGCAGCCGCAAAGTTGAGTGGCCGGCCCTCGACGATGCGCAGAAAAGCGAACTGGATAACCGCCTGACCATTATTGACTGGGTCCGTGACACCATTAACGCCCCGGCGGAAGAGCTGGGGCCTGAACAGCTGGCGCAGCGTGCGGTAGACCTGCTGTGCAGCGTGGCCTGCGATAACGTCTCTTATCGTATCACCAAGGGTGAAGACCTGCGCGAGCAGAACTATCTGGGCCTGCACACGGTTGGTCGCGGTTCCGAGCGCCCACCGGTCCTGCTGGCGCTGGACTATAACCCAACCGGCGATAAAGAAGCCCCGGTGTACGCCTGTCTGGTCGGTAAAGGCATCACCTTTGACTCCGGCGGATACAGCATCAAACAGAGCGCCTTTATGGACTCAATGAAGTCCGACATGGGCGGCGCGGCAACGGTGACCGGCGCGCTGGCGTTTGCCATCACTCGCGGCCTCAATAAGCGCGTGAAGCTGTATCTGTGCTGCGCCGATAACCTGATTAGCGGCAACGCCTTTAAACTTGGCGATATTATTCACTATCGCAACGGTAAAACTGTGGAAATCATGAATACCGATGCGGAAGGTCGCCTGGTGCTGGCTGACGGCCTGATTGATGCTTCTGCGCAAAAGCCTGAGCTGATTATTGATGCCGCCACGCTGACCGGCGCCGCGAAAACCGCGTTGGGCAATGATTATCACGCGCTGTTCAGCTTTGACGATGGTCTGGCAAATCGCCTGCTGGCGAGCGCGCAGGCTGAAAACGAGGCCTTCTGGCGTCTGCCGCTGGCGGAATTCCACCGCGGCCAGCTGCCGTCGAACTTCGCCGAGCTGAACAATACCGGCAGCGCGGCCTATCCGGCGGGCGCCAGCACCGCAGCGGGTTTCCTGTCCCACTTCGTGGAGAACTATCACCAGGGCTGGCTGCATATCGACTGTTCGGCGACCTACCGTAAATCTGCCGTTGAGCAGTGGTCGGCAGGCGCGACCGGTCTTGGCGTGCGCACCATTGCCAACCTGCTGACGGCAGAGTAATGGATCTTGCCGGGTGGCGCTGCGCTTACCCGGCCGACAAAACTCGTGGGCCCGTGCGAGCGCAGCGCCGCCGGGCGATTTTGAAGTAGCGAAACTATGTCCGAAACTAAAAATGAGTTAGAAACCCTGCTGGAGAAGGCGGCGACCGAGCCAGGCCACCGTCCGGCGTTTTTCCGTACTTTGCTGGAAGCCACCGTTTGGGTGCCGGGGGCCGCTGCCCGGGCCGAGCAGGTTGTGGAAGACAGCGTACTGGACCTACAGCACTGGGAAAAAGATGACGGCACATCGGTTATTCCTTTTTTCACCTCGCTGGAAGCGCTACAGCAGGCCGTTGAGGACGAACAGTCTTTCGTGGTGATGCCGGTGCGCACGCTGTTCGCTATGACCCTCGGCGAAACGCTCTACCTCAATGCCAAACTCCCCACCGGCAAAGAGTTTGCGCCGCGTGAAATTAGCCATCTGCTGGGGGAAGAGGGCAGCCCGCTCAGTACCCAGACCGTGCTTGAGGGCGGCGAGTCGCTGCTGCTGTCTGAGGTTGCCGAACCGCCCGCGCAGATGGTGGACTCGCTGACCACGCTGTTCAAGACGCTGAAAACGGTGAAGCGCGCGTTTTTATGCTCTATTAAAGACAGCGCCGATGCCCCGGCCAACCTGCTGATCGGTATTGAAGCCGAAGGCGATATTGAAGAGATAATTCAGGCCACCGGCAGCGTCGCGACCGACACGCTTGTAGGCGATGAGCCGATTGATATCTGCCAGGTGGTGGAGGGTGAAAGGGGAATTAGCCACTTTATGATTGCCCACATTACGCCATTCTATGAAAAGCGCTGGGGCAGCTTCCTGCGCGACTTTAAGCAGAAGCGAATTATCTAAACACAACGGGGGCTTATGCCCCCGTCTGATTATTGGTCTGGCTTTATTTCAGGTAATACGACACCAGGCCAAACACCCCTTTCCCCGTTACGCACAAAATAATCATTCCATTAAACAGTGCGAACTGCCCACGCCAGGCCCGGCAATTTTCATCGCCCAACATCCTGCACACCCCCCATGCCAGTATGGCAGTCAGTAAAAAAGCCAGCAAAACGCCGATCATCAGCGCGGCGGTGAAAGCCCATCCCGCAGGCAGAGAGTCGAAATTACGAGCGTTAAGTAAGGTAATTTGCATGGGCCAGTGGAGCTGAAACCCTAATATCAGTACCATCAGCAGGCGCAGATCGCTCAATGGCGCATCAGCAGATCGCGCCAGTCGGCAGGCATCGCCTACCAGCAGCCCTCCTAATACAACAGATGCCAGGATACTCACGTGTTGAAGAATAAAACTATATAAACTTAGCGCTGTGGAAGGGACATATCGCAAAAAGAACAGATTGCAGAAGACAAGGACCAGAACACCGCATTTGACCCCCCAGGCGCGCAGTATCCAGTTAAAAAACGTTCCGCCCGATGGCTGGTTATGGAGCATCCATGCGGCAATGGGAAGCTTGCCGTAGCCGGGAAAAAGGAATACCAGAAGAAAGCCGAACAGGAGCAGCTTGCCGTATGCATGGAGCGGAACTTCCCCCAAATCAATGCCCTTGACCAGCATATACGGCGACATCTCCTCAGGGAGGTTGCCCGGCCACCAGTGAGTCCACTCTGACCAGTAATAGAGCATCGTCAAACCGACCGCCAGGCCAACAATCCCCCCGAACCAAGGGATACCTTTTCTATCAGCGCTATTATTTCCTGATACAATCGCCATTATTACTCCTTGTAGTCATACATTCCTGAAAATTAGCCATAAGGATTTCAGTACCGTGATTCAATAATTTACTCAGCGCAACCCTCAAATTTTCTGTAGAGATCGTTGTGTATAAATTCTAGCTCCAGCAGTGCGCCATCACGTATTTCGTTGGTTTTTTACGCGCCTCTCATTCCGACCTCGTTTCTCTTTGCGTTGAAAATATCCCATGTAAATACTCAATCAGCGAGGATTCTGAAAGCCATAGCTCCTGATCGTCCACACGGGCAATCGGATATTCACCGTTCTCATCACGTTCAGTGATATAAATAAAGACGCCCTGGTCACCAATATGGTTGATGGGAATCAAAGCCGGAAGACTGGATCGTTATTCCACCGAGGACTTAGCTCCTCACTTGATTTTCCGGTCATATCCAGACCGTTGCGGTAGTACACGTCCTCATCCAGATTTTCAGAGTGCAGAATACCATTAACATCAATGTTTTTTTGCAACCATTCAATGACCGGCTGATCATGTGGGCTAATAAGCTGTCGATCGTAAGCCAGTAAGGCTTTTAAACTTTCCGGTAGCTCAACGGTTTCTTCATTTTGCGGGGCACGGTATTTTCTGACGCGCAGGTGAGAGATTTCATCAACAGGCATCGGGTCAGGGGATTTATTACGATTATTTTTTATGACTAATTCCATTAAGTCTTTCATTGAATCTTCCATTGTATTTTCATATTAAATAATTATTAATAATAAAAATTCATTTGCCTGTAAAATGGCGGAGGAGTGCATGAGATGATATCCTGGCTAAATGATAGGAAAAAGAGAATTTATTAAATTATTGCGGAACATATAGCTCCGCAATAATTATCATCAAACCGTTTTACTGCGCGGGTTCAATCGGCAAATCCGTTCGTGCCCCCCATTCGCTCCAGGAGCCGTCATACAGACTAACGCCATTAACGCCTAATGTGGTGAGCGCTAGTACTACGACCGCCGCCGTCACGCCGGATCCGCAGCTGGCAATAATCGGCCGCTCAAAGTCGATGCCCTGGCGAGCGAAAATCTCGTTCAGTTCATCGGTGGTTTTGAGTTCGCCGTTAATCACCAGTTCGTTCCAGGGAACGTTTAGCGCGCCGGGAATATGCCCGCTGCGCAAACCCGGGCGCGGCTCGGCCACCAGACCATTAAAGCGCCCGGCCGGGCGAGCATCGACGATCTGCGCCGATCCCTCATGGCTTACCAGCAGAACGTCGGTTAACCGTTTGATCACTTGAGGATCGAAATTAACGTCAAACTCGCCTTCCGGCAGCTCCGGTAGACCTTGCTCCAGCGGCAGCTCATCACGACGCCAGCCTTCCAGTCCACCGGCTACAATCGAAACTCTTTCGACACCGAAGGTGCGCAGCATCCACCAGGCGCGCGGCGCGGAGAAGAGATTGCCTTCATCGTATACCACCAGATGCTTATCGCTGCTTACGCCCAGTTCGCGCATGGCGACGGCAAATGCCTCGGCGCGCGGCATCATGTGCGGCAGCGGGCTGGTATGGTCGGAGAGGGCTTCGATATCGAAAAAAACGGCGCCGGGAATATGGCCAGCCTGATACTCAGCATTCAGATTGCGCTGTTCCTGTCCCGGCGGAGCCATACGGGCGTCAATAATCTGGATTTCCGGGTCATCAATATGTTCCGCCAGCCAGTCGGCAGCGACAAAAAACGAGGTAGACATCGGCGTCTCCTTTTTTATTGTTCAAGAATGAATTGTCGACGTTTTCCGGGAGAGTGACAAGTTATGGATCCCAGAGTGGCGACCGTATCACGGATGATTGACTCTCGGGAGTTTGATTCTATTCTCGTCGCTGTTGGTAATGATATTGTTAACGCATAATAATGTGTTCACTTAATGTATCTGGCCTGCGGGCCGAGGGGTTAGAAGGATGAAACCATTTCGTTTGGCGGCACTATCTCTGGCGCTACTCACCGCGCTATCGTTGACCGGCTGCGACGACAGCGGCAAACAGCAGGCGGCTGCGCCCGCGGCGTCTACGGCGACGGATAAAGCTAGCGCGAAGCCGGATGCCAGCCAACTGGCGGCGCTGGCGGACAAAAGTAAAGGCAAAGCGCTAACGCTGCTGGATGCCTCGGAAGTACAGCTCGACGGTGCGTCGACGCTGGTGCTGACCTTCTCAATCCCTCTGCAGCCGGATCAGGACTTCTCCCGTAGCGTACATTTGGTCGATAAAAAAAGCGGCAAAGTTGATGGGGCCTGGGAGCTGGCGCCTAACCTGAAAGAGCTGCGGCTTCGCCATCTTGAGCCAAAACGGGAGCTGATTGTATCGGTAGATCCAACCCTGGCGGCGCTGAATAAAGCGACCTTTGACAGCAGCTTTGAAAAAACTATTACCACCCGCGATATTGCCCCGAGCATCGGCTTTGCCAGCCGGGGTTCGCTGCTGCCAGGGAAAGTGGTGGCCGGATTGCCGGTGATGGCGCTGAATGTCGATAACGTCGACGTCAATTTTTTCCGTATTAAACCAGAATCACTTTCGGCCTTCGTCAGCCAATGGGAATACCGTAATTCATTGAGTAACTGGGAGTCGGATGAGCTGCTGAAGATGGCCGATCTGGTCTATACCGGCCGTTTTGACCTCAACCCCGCGCGTAATACGCGTGAAAAACTGCTGCTGCCGCTGGCGGATATCAAACCGCTGCAGGAGCCGGGCGTGTATATTGCGGTGATGAACCAGGCGGGCCGCTACAGTTATAGCAACGCCGCGACGCTGTTCACCCTCAGCGATATCGGCGTATCCGCGCACCGTTACCACAACCGGCTGGATGTCTTTACCCAAAGTCTGGAAAACGGCGCGGCGCAGTCCGATATCGATGTTCAGCTCTTGAACGCCAAAGGGCAGATGCTTGCGCAGGCGAAGAGCGACGGCCAGGGCCATGTGACGCTGCAAACGGACAAAGAAGCGGCGCTGCTGCTGGCGCGTAAGGACGGGCAAACCACCTTGCTGGATCTCAAACTCCCGGCGCTGGACCTGGCTGAATTTGCCATCGCCGGCGCGCCGGGTTTCAGCAAGCAGCTATTTATGTTTGGTCCACGGGATCTCTATCGTCCGGGCGAAACGGTAATCCTCAACGCTTTACTGCGCGATAGCGACGGTAAACCGCTCCCCGAGCAGCCGGTGAAGCTGGAAGTGGTACAGCCGGACGGGCAGGTCATTCGTTCGACGGTCAGCAAACCGGTTAACGGCCTGTACCAGTTTACTTATCCCCTTGATAGCGGCGCGGCGACCGGAATGTGGCACATTCGCGCCAGCACCGGCGACAACCAGCCGCGCGAGTGGGATTTTCACGTTGAAGATTTTATGCCTGAGCGCATGGCGCTAAATCTCACGCCGCAAAATGCGCCCGTCTCTCCGGCAGCGGATGTTAGCTTTGCCGTGACCGGCGCTTATCTGTACGGTGCGCCGGCCAGCGGCAACCCGCTGCAGGGCAAACTGTTCCTGCGTCCGCTGCGCGACGCCGTGCCTGCGCTGCCGGGCTTCCAGTTTGGCGACATTGCCGAAGAGAACCTTTCCCGCAGCCTGGATGAAGTACAGACCACTCTGGACGATCGAGGCCATGCGGAAGTCATCGCCGCCAGCCAGTGGCAGGAGAGCCGCTCTCCGCTGCAGGTGATCCTGCAGGCCAGCCTGCTGGAGTCCGGCGGACGTCCGGTTACGCGCACCGTCAGACAGCCAATCTGGCCTGCCGATACGCTGCCGGGTATCCGGCCAGAATTTGCCCTGAAAGAGGTTTACGACTACCGCACCGACAGCACCGTCAAGCAGCCGGTGGTGGATGAAAACGGCGCCGCCGCGTTTGAGATTGTGTATGCCGATGCGAAAGGTGAGAAGAAGGCGGTCTCCGGGCTACAGGTGCGGTTAATTCGCGAACGCCGCGACTATTACTGGAACTGGTCCGATAGTGAAGGCTGGCAGTCGCAGTTCGATCAAAAAGATCTTCAGGAAGGCGAGGAGACGCTGGATATTTCAGCCGGACAAACGGCGAAAGTGAGCTTCCCGGTCGAGTGGGGTTCTTATCGCCTGGAAGTCAAAGGGCCGGATGATGTGGTCAGCAGCGTGCGCTTCTGGGCCGGATACAGCTGGCAGGATAACAGCGACGGCCAGGGGGCGGCGCGTCCGGACCGCGTCACCATGAAGCTGGATAAACCGGCCTATAAACCGGGCGATACCATCAAGCTGCATATCGCCGCTCCGGCAGCCGGTAAAGGCTATGCGCTGGTGGAATCAAGCGAAGGGCCGCTGTGGTGGCAGGAGATTGACGTCCCGGTGGACGGGATGGACTTATCGATCCCGGTGGATAAAGCGTGGAATCGTCACGACCTATACCTCAGCGCGCTGGTCATTCGTCCGGGGGATAAATCCCGCTCCGCGACGCCAAAACGGGCGGTGGGGCTGCTGCACCTGCCGCTCGGCGACGAAAACCGTCGTCTGAATCTGGCGCTGGAGGCGCCGGCTAAAATGCGTCCGAACCAGCCGCTGACGGTGAAGGTTAAGGCCAGCGTCAAAGAAGGCGAGACGCCGAAACAGGTTAACGTTCTGCTCTCCGCCGTGGATAGCGGCGTACTGAATATTACCGACTACGCGACGCCGGACCCGTGGAACGCTTTCTTCGGCCAGAAACGCTACGGGGCCGATATTTACGATATCTATGGCCAGGTGATTGAAGGGCAGGGGAGACTCGCCAGCCTGCGCTTCGGCGGCGACGGCGATGAACTTAAGCGCGGCGGCAAACCGCCGGTTAACCACGTAACGATTATCGCCCAGCAGGCGCAGCCTGTGGTGCTGGATGAGAAAGGCGAAGGAACGGTGACTCTGCCGATTGGCGACTTTAACGGCGAACTGCGGGTGATGGCCCAGGCGTGGACCGCTGACGATTTTGGCAGCAGCGAAGGGAAAACGATCGTAGCTGCGCCGGTCATTGCCGAGCTGAACATGCCGCGATTCCTTGCCAGCGGGGATACCACTCGTCTGGCGCTGGATCTCAGTAACCTGACCGATAAGCCGCAAACCCTCAACGTTGCGCTGACCGCCAGCGGTCTGCTGCAGCTTGTAGGGGGAGAAATACCGCCGGTGCAGCTGGCGCCCGGCGCGCGCAGCACCCTGTTTATACCCGTCCGCGCGCATGAAGGTTTCGGCGATGGTCAGGTGAATGCCACTATCAGCGGCCTGAACCTGCCAGGTGAAACCTTCGCGCCGATGCAGAAGCAGTGGAAGCTCGGCGTGCGTCCGGCTTTCCCGGCGCAAACCGTGAATTCCGGCGCCGTTCTCCAGCCGGGTGAAAGCTGGCAGGCTCCGGCGACGCAAAGCGAGGGCTTCTCGCCGGCGACGCTGCAGGGACAGCTGGTGTTAAGCGGCAAGCCGCCGCTGAACCTGGCGCGCTATATTCGCGACCTGAAAGCCTATCCCTATGGCTGCCTGGAGCAGACCACCAGCGGGCTGTTCCCGTCGCTCTATACCAACGCCGTCCAGCTTAAAGCGTTGGGCATCAGCGGCGATAGCGATGAAAAACGACGCGCGGCGGTGGATATCGGCATTTCTCGCCTGCTGCAGATGCAGCGCGATGATGGCGGTTTCGCCCTGTGGGATAAAGAGGGGCCGGAGGAGTACTGGCTAACGGCCTACGCGATGGACTTCCTCGTCCGGGCAGGGGAGCAGGGCTATAGCGTCCCGACTAACGCCGTCAACAGCGGTAACCAGCGTCTGCTGCGTTATTTACAGGAACCGGGGCTGATGACCGTCCGCTATAGCGATGATGCCCAGGCCAGCCGCTTTGCCGCTCAGGCCTACGCCGCGCTGGTGTTGGCCCGGCAGCAGAAAGCGCCGCTCGGCGCGCTGCGCGAGATCTGGAGTCGTCACGACCAGGCGCGTTCCGGTCTGCCGCTGCTGCAGCTGGGCGTAGCCTTGAAATTGATGGGCGATGCGCCGCGCGGCGACGAGGCCCTGAAGCTGGCGATGGCCACGCCGCGTCAGGATGCGAACCGCTGGCTCGGCGATTACGGCAGCGAACTGCGCGACGATGCGCTGAAGCTGGCGCTGCTGGAGGAGAACAAACTGCTGCCGGAAGCGCAAAATACGCTACTCAGCAATCTGGCGGAAGAGGCATACGGCCAGCGCTGGCTTTCGACGCAGGAGAGTAACGCCCTGTTCCTGGCCGGGCGTACGTTGCAGGACCTTCCTGGCAGTTGGCAGGCGCAAACCTCCGTGCAGGCCGAACCGCTCTCCGGCGATAAAGCGCAAACCCGCAACCTGACCGGCGACCAGCTGGCGGCGCTGCAGGTCACCAACACCGGCCAGCAGCCGCTGTGGCTTCGCCTCGACAGCAGTGGGTATCCGCAAAGCGCTCCGCAGCCGGGAGGCAACGTGCTGGGAATCGAACGGCAAATTTTCGATACTCAGGGCCAGCAGAAATCGCTCGCATCGCTGCGCAGCGGCGAACTGGTGCTGGTGAAGCTGGAAGTGACGGCCAAACGCAACGTGCCGGACGCGCTGGTAGTAGATTTACTTCCGGCCGGGCTGGAGCTGGAAAACCAGAATTTGGCTAACAGCAGCGCCAGCCTGCAGGAGAATGGCGAAGCGGTGCAGAACCTGCTTAACCAGATGCAGCAGGCGGATATCCAGCACATTGAGTTTCGCGACGATCGCTTCGTCGCCGCGGTGGCTATCAATGAAGGCCAGCCGGTGACGCTGGTTTATCTGGCGCGCGCGGTGACGCCAGGTACTTATCTGGTACCGCAGCCGCAGGTCGAGTCAATGTACGTGCCGCAGTGGCGGGCAACCGGCGCGGCCAGCGGACCGCTAACCGTTGCGCCCTAAATGCGGGTATTGAAGCGTATAAAACGCCGCTGGCGCTGGCTGGCGGCGTTTATTTTTTTGCTGTGGCTATTGTTGCTGGCGGCCGATCGGCTGTGGCCGCTGCCGCTGCATGAGGTTACGCCTGCCAGAGTGGTGGTGGCGGAAGACGGCACGCCGCTGTGGCGTTTCGCCGATGCGCAGGGCGTCTGGCGCTATCCGGTGACGCTGGCTGACGTTTCGCCGCGCTATTTACAGGCGCTGATCCACTATGAAGATCGTTGGTTCTGGGATCATCCCGGCGTCAATCCGCTCTCGATCGCTCGCGCCGCCTGGCAGGATCTCACTTCCGGAAGAGTGATCTCCGGGGGCAGCACCCTCACCATGCAGGTAGCTCGCCTACTCGATCCTCATCCTCGCACCTTTGGCGGCAAGCTGCGGCAGCTATGGCGAGCGCTGCAGCTGGAGTGGCATCTGTCAAAAAACGAGATCCTCACGCTCTATCTCAACCGGGCGCCCTTCGGCGGTACGCTGCAGGGGATCGGCGCGGCCAGCTGGGCCTATCTGGGTAAATCCCCCGCGCAGCTCAGCTACGGTGAAGCGGCGCTGCTGGCGGTATTGCCGCAGGCGCCGAGCCGCTTACGCCCCGACCGCTGGCCCGAACGGGCGCAGGCGGCACGCGATAAAGTCCTGCTGCGAATGGAAAGCCAGGGCGTGTGGCCGTCGCAGCCGGTGCGAGAAGCTCTCGAAGAGCCCGTCTGGCTGTTTCCGCGGCAGATGCCGCAGCTGGCGCCGCTTTTTGCCCGCCGCGCGCTGGCGAGCAGCCGCGCAGAGAAGGTGGTCACGACGCTGGATGCCGGGCTACAGCGGCAGCTGGAAGATCTGGCGCTGAACTGGAAATCGCGCCTGCCGCCGCGCAGCTCTTTAGCGATGATCGTGGTCGACCATACCAATATGAAGGTTCGCGGCTGGGTAGGATCGGTGGATATTGGCGATGATAGCCGCTTTGGTCATATTGATATGGTCTCGGCGATCCGCTCCCCTGGCTCGGTACTGAAGCCGTTTGTCTATGGTATGGCGCTGGATGAAGCGCTGATCCATCCGGCCTCTTTACTGCAGGACGTGCCGCGACGCTTTAGCGACTACCGCCCGGGCAACTTTGATAGCGGATTTCACGGGCCGGTGAGCGCCAGCGACGCTCTGGTTCGCTCGCTGAACCTTCCGGCAGTGCAGGTGCTGGAGGCCTACGGGCCGAAGCGTTTTGCCGCCAGGCTACGCAATGCCGGATTGCCGCTAATGCTGCCCGCCGGCGCGGAGCCGAATCTGTCGCTGATCCTCGGCGGCGCCGGCGCGCGTCTGGCGGATATCGTGGCGGCTTACAGCGCGTTTGCCCGCCACGGCAAGGCGGGACAATTGCGCATCACGCCGGACTCGCCGCTGGTTGAGAGGGCGCTGCTGTCGCCGGGGGCGGCGTGGATTGTGCGACGTATCATGGCTGGCGAAGCGCAGCCGGTTCCCGATGCGTCGTTGGTGCAGGTGGTGCCGCTGGCGTGGAAAACCGGCACCAGCTACGGTTATCGCGACGCATGGGCGATCGGCGTGAATGCCCGCTATCTGATTGGTATCTGGACCGGACGACCCGACGGTACGCCGGTTGTTGGGCAGTTTGGTTTCGTAAGCGCGGTGCCATTGCTGAATCAGGTCAATAATCTGCTGCTGGCGCGACCAACCATCAGCCGCGGCGGATTACCGGCCGATCCTCGCCCGTCGTCGGTCAGTGCCGGGACCGTGTGCTGGCCCGGAGGGCAGAATTTACCGGCGGGCGACGTGAACTGCCGCCGACGGCTGGCAACCTGGCTGCTCGACGAGAGCCAGCCGCCGACCCTGCTGCTGCCTGGTCAGGAGGGTATTCGTGGAATTCGTTTTCCGGTATGGCTGAATGAGAAAGGGGAGCGGGTGGCGGCAGATTGCCCCGGCGCGGTGGCGAAAATCCTCGACGTCTGGCCGCTGCCGCTTGAACCCTGGCTGCCCGCGGGCGAACGGCGTCGCGCAAGGCTGCCGGCGGTTTCGGCGGACTGCCCGCCGGCGCAAACCGCCGATGCCGCCCCGCTGGCGCTATCCGGCATCCGTGAAGGCGCGGTGGTTAAACGTCTGCCCGGCGAGCTGAAGGTGATTCTGCCGCTGCAAACGACCGGTGGGGAAGGGCGGCGCTGGTGGTTTCTGAACGGCGAACCGCTGATCGCGGAAGGCGCCAGCGCCACCCTTAACCTTGAGCGCCCCGATAGTTATCAACTGGTGGTGATGGATGAGGCGGGGCAGGTTGTTGCCGCCAGCTTCACCGTGCAATAAACAAAACTTACCTGAATTGGCCGGATTTGTTGTTTAAGGTCGCTTTTTTTTAAAAAAATGTTACCTAAACACATAGGCAACCGCCTTAGATGATGATTATAATTCGCGCCGTATTTATCGGTCTCATCTGCGAAACAGAACAACATATATAAAGAGGTTATCATGGCTATTGAACGTACTTTTTCCATCATCAAACCAAACGCGGTGGCAAAAAACGTTATTGGCGGCATCTTTTCTCGCTTTGAAGCTGCAGGGTTCAAAATTGTTGGCACCAAAATGCTGCACCTGACCGTTGAGCAGGCTCGCGGCTTCTATGCTGAGCACGAAGGTCGCCCGTTCTTTGACGGTCTGGTTGAATTTATGACTTCCGGTCCGATCGTGGTTTCCGTGCTGGAAGGCGAAAATGCGGTCCAGCGTCACCGCGATCTGCTGGGCGCAACCAACCCGGCAAACGCGCTGGCGGGTACCCTGCGCGCAGACTACGCTGACAGCTTCACCGAGAACGGCACCCACGGTTCCGATTCTGTTGAATCCGCCGCGCGCGAAATCGCGTTTTTCTTTGCTGAAGGCGAGGTTTGCCCGCGCACCCGCTAATCTCCCGCGTCTTTCACGCCACCGCTTTGTTGGCTTCACTCGCGCACCCCGGTCACATAGTTATCTATGCTCCCGGAGATTTGCGAACTCGCCGCCTCGCCGTGACGTAAAATACTGTGGAGATACCCATCCTCGTCGTCTTTTCGACTATCGCGGTGTTGGCTGCGCGCGTTCAGCCCGGTCGCTTATCTATGCTGCCGGGGCTTCACTTGCTTGCCGCCTTGCGACAAACGAAAATCCTTAGAGGATTGGCAGTTACAGATTTTTTCATCATTGCAGCGTGCAAACGTGGTATTGATGGGCCAGAATTTGTAGAATACAGCGCCCCGGATGAGCAGTCGCTCCCGGGGCGTTTCTTTTTTCAACCCTCCAGGGGCCATAACGTGTAATAACGAGGCCGGAATCAATTATGTCTGAACAAATAGTCACGCCTGATAGCGCCGCTCTGACGGTGCCGAACAAAGATGCCAAAATCAACCTGCTGGATTTGAACCGTCAGCAGCTGCGCGAGTTTTTCAAAAACATGGGCGAAAAGCCTTTCCGCGCCGATCAGGTGATGAAATGGATGTATCACTACTGCTGCGACAACTTTGATGAGATGACCGACATCAACAAGGTTCTGCGCGGCAAATTAAAGGAAGTCGCGGAGATCCGCGCGCCGGAAGTCGTGGAAGAGCAGCGCTCGAGCGACGGCACCATCAAGTGGGCCATTGCCGTTGGCGATCAGCGCGTCGAAACCGTGTATATTCCGGAAGACGATCGCGCCACCCTGTGCGTTTCATCCCAGGTGGGCTGCGCGCTGGAGTGTAAATTCTGTTCTACGGCCCAGCAGGGTTTTAACCGCAATCTGCGGGTTTCGGAAATTATCGGCCAGGTCTGGCGCGCGGCGAAAATCGTCGGCGCGGTGAAGACCACCGGCGTACGTCCAATTACCAACGTGGTGATGATGGGGATGGGCGAGCCGCTGCTGAACCTGACTAATGTGGTTCCGGCCATGGAAATCATGCTTGACGATTTCGGCTTTGGTCTTTCTAAGCGTCGCGTCACGCTCTCCACCTCCGGCGTGGTGCCGGCGCTTGATAAGCTTGGCGATATGATTGACGTCGCGCTGGCCATCTCTCTGCACGCGCCGAACGATACCATTCGCGACGAAATCGTGCCGATCAACAAGAAATACAACATCGAGACCTTCCTGAACTCGGTGCGCGGCTATATTTCGAAGTCCAACGCCAACCAGGGCCGCGTCACTATCGAATACGTCATGCTGGATCACGTCAACGACGGCACCGAGCATGCGCACGAGCTGGCCGCGCTGCTGAAAGATACGCCGTGCAAGATCAACCTGATCCCATGGAACCCCTTCCCTGGCGCGCCATATGGCCGTAGCTCCAACAGCCGTATCGACCGTTTCTCCAAAGTGTTAATGGAGTATGGTTTCACCACGATCGTGCGTAAAACCCGCGGCGACGATATCGACGCCGCCTGCGGTCAGCTGGCCGGCGACGTTATCGACCGTACCAAGCGTACGCTGCGTAAACGTATGCAGGGCGAAGCGATCGACGTGAAGGCGGTCTGATAATAAATGATGCAGCGCGCAGCCTATGCGGTGCGTTGCATATTTATGTGGAATCGCCGGGCGAAATACGCTGTTGTGGTTAATAATTACGGTGCGTTTTTGTCGACTTTGAGGCAGTATGTAGCGGTACAACAACCGCTTAGCATTCAATTTTGATAAGTCTCTGTGATACCAGGTCATACGGACTTATACTGTTTGTCTGACGTTGAGCAGATGTCTCGCGGCGCGGGGTAACCGGCGCTGAATTTTAAATTTCACGTACCAGTAGTTGTAGCGAATGAATACTGAAGCCACTCAAGACCATCAAGAAGCAAATACCACGGGCGCGCGTCTGCGTAATGCCCGCGAACAACTCGGGCTCAGCCAGCAGGCGGTGGCTGAACGCTTATGCCTGAAGGTTTCCACGGTTCGTGATATTGAAGACGATAAGGCACCCGCCGATCTTGCTTCAACCTTCCTGCGCGGCTATATCCGCTCTTATGCCCGCCTTGTGCACATTCCGGAAGAAGAGCTGCTGCCGATGATGGCCAAGCAGGCTCCGATTCGGGCGGCGAAAGTTGCCCCCATGCAGACCTTCTCGCTGGGTAAACGTCGCAAAAAGCGCGATGGCTGGCTGATGAGTTTTACCTGGCTGGTGCTGTTCGTGGTGATCGGCCTCAGCGGCGCCTGGTGGTGGCAGGACCACAAAGCACAGCAGGACGAGATCTCCACGATGGCCGATCAATCCTCCGCTGAGCTGAATTCTGGCGATAGCAACAGCCAAAGCATCCCGCTGGATAATCAATCGGCGAATTCCGCACCGGATACCGCTGCCAATAGCGCGCCTGTCGAGACTTCTCCGGCGCCGACTACGGCACCGGCCCCGACTCCGGCTCCGGTCGAGAATAACGCCGTGGTTGCGCCTTCGCAGGCAAACGTTGATACGGCGGCAACTTCGCCGTTACCGACCGATCAGGCAAACGTGACCGCTGCGGCGGCCTCCGCGCAGGATCTGGTGCTGAACTTCACCGCCGACTGCTGGCTGGAAGTGAGTGATGCGACCGGTAAAAAGCTGTTCAGCGGTTTGCAGCGTAAAGGCGGCAACCTCAACCTGAGCGGCCAGGCACCTTATAAACTGAAAATCGGCGCCCCGGCAGCGGTACAGATCCAGTATTTGGGTAAACCTGTCGATTTAAGTCGTTTTATCAGAACTAACCAGGTTGCACGTCTGACCCTTAATGCCGAACAATCACCGGCGCAGTAACAGACGGGTAACGCGGGAGATTTTTCATGCATAACCAGGCTCCGATTCAACGTAGAAAATCAAAACGAATTTACGTTGGGAATGTGCCGATTGGCGATGGCGCCCCCATCGCCGTACAGTCGATGACAAACACGCGCACCACCGATGTGGCGGCGACGGTAAATCAAATTAAAGCCCTTGAGCGCGTTGGCGCGGATATCGTTCGCGTTTCGGTGCCGACGATGGATGCGGCGGAAGCGTTCAAACTTATCAAACAGCAGGTTAACGTCCCGCTGGTTGCCGATATTCACTTCGATTACCGCATTGCGCTGAAGGTAGCGGAATACGGCGTTGATTGCCTGCGTATTAACCCTGGCAACATCGGCAACGAAGAGCGTATCCGCATGGTGGTGGACTGCGCTCGCGATAAAAACATTCCTATTCGTATCGGGGTAAACGCAGGTTCTCTGGAAAAAGATCTCCAGGAAAAATACGGCGAACCGACCCCGCAGGCGCTACTGGAATCGGCAATGCGCCATGTCGATCATCTCGATCGTCTCAACTTCGATCAGTTTAAAGTCAGCGTAAAAGCCTCCGATGTGTTCCTCGCGGTTGAATCCTACCGCCTGTTGGCGAAACAGATCGATCAGCCTTTGCACCTCGGGATCACCGAAGCGGGCGGTGCGCGCAGCGGCGCGGTGAAGTCCGCGATCGGACTCGGCTTACTGCTATCTGAAGGGATCGGCGATACGCTGCGCGTCTCTCTGGCGGCGGATCCGGTTGAAGAGATCAAAGTGGGTTTCGATATTCTCAAGTCGCTACGTATTCGCTCTCGCGGGATCAACTTTATTGCCTGCCCGACCTGTTCACGTCAGGAGTTTGACGTTATCGGTACTGTTAACGCGCTGGAGCAGCGCCTGGAAGATATTATTACGCCGATGGATGTTTCGATCATTGGTTGCGTGGTAAACGGTCCCGGCGAGGCGCTGGTTTCCACCCTCGGCGTAACCGGCGGCAACAAGAAAAGCGGCCTGTACGAAGACGGCGTACGTAAAGACAGGCTGGATAACGACGATATGATCGATCAGCTGGAAGCGCGTATTCGCGCTAAAGCATCGATGCTGGATGAGGCGCGTCGCATCGATATTCAGCAGGTTGAAGCGAAATAACGTGTTGGGAAGCGATACGCTTCCCGTGTATGATTGAACCTGCGGGCGCGAGGCGCCGGGGTTCATTTTTGTATATATAAAGAGAATAAACGTGGCAAAGAACATTCAAGCCATCCGTGGCATGAACGATTATCTGCCGGGCGAAACCGCTCTCTGGCAGCGCATTGAAGGCTCACTGAAGCAGGTGCTTGGTAGCTACGGTTACAGCGAAATCCGTTTGCCGATTGTAGAGCAGACCCCGTTATTCAAACGCGCTATCGGCGAAGTGACCGACGTGGTTGAAAAAGAGATGTACACCTTTGAGGACCGTAACGGCGATAGCCTGACTCTGCGTCCGGAAGGTACCGCTGGTTGCGTACGCGCCGGCATCGAACATGGTCTCCTGTACAATCAAGAACAGCGCCTGTGGTATATCGGACCGATGTTCCGCCACGAACGACCGCAAAAAGGGCGTTATCGCCAGTTCCACCAGATTGGCGCCGAAGCGTTCGGTCTGCAGGGGCCGGATATTGATGCAGAGCTGATTATGCTGACCGCCCGCTGGTGGCGCGAGCTGGGCATCTCCAGCCACGTTGCTCTGGAGCTGAACTCTATCGGTTCGCTGGAGGCTCGTGCCAACTATCGCGACGCGCTGGTGGCCTATCTTGAGCAGTTTAAAGATAAGCTGGACGAAGACTGCAAACGCCGCATGTACACCAACCCGCTGCGCGTGCTGGATTCTAAAAACCCGGACGTCCAGGCGCTGCTGAACGACGCCCCGACGCTGGGCGACTATCTTGATGAAGAGTCCAAAACGCATTTTGCCGGGCTGTGCGCGCTGCTGGATGATGCGGGTATTCGCTATACCGTGAATCAGCGTCTGGTGCGCGGTCTCGACTACTACAACCGCACCGTGTTTGAGTGGGTCACCACCAGCCTCGGTTCCCAGGGCACCGTCTGCGCCGGCGGCCGTTACGATGGTCTGGTTGAGCAGCTTGGCGGTCGCGCTACCCCTGGCGTCGGCTTTGCGATGGGGCTGGAACGTCTTGTTTTACTGGTTCAGGCAGTGAATCCGGAATTTAAAGCCGATCCTGTTGTCGATATATACCTGGTAGCCTCCGGAACTGACACCCAGTCCGCAGCAATGCGTCTGGCTGAACAGGTACGCGATGCGTTACCCGGCGTTAAGCTGATGACCAACCACGGCGGCGGCAACTTTAAGAAGCAGTTTGCGCGCGCTGATAAATGGGGCGCTCGCGTTGCGCTGGTGCTGGGCGAGTCAGAAATCGCCGACGGAAACGTGGTAGTGAAAGATTTACGCTCAGGTGAGCAAACTACCGTAACGCAGGATAGCGTTGCCGCGCATTTGCGCACACTTCTGGGTTAATCTCCCGGGAATCATTAGTCAGGAGAAGGACTGCGTGGAACTTTACAATAACGAAAACGATCAGGTCGATGCGTTAAAGCGTTTCTTTGCTGAAAATGGCAAGGCGCTGGCCGTCGGGGTGATTTTGGGCGTTGGCGCGCTGGTTGGCTGGCGCTACTGGACCTCCCATCAACTGGACACCGCCAGGGGCTCGTCTCTGGCTTATGAAAATGCGATTTCCGCGCTCAAATCGGATAAACCAGAAGCGCTGAACGCTGCGCAGAAATTTGCCGCCGATAGCAAAAACACCTATGGTGCGTTTGCGTCTCTTGAGCTGGCGCAGCAGTTTGTCGATAAAAACGACCTGCAGAACGCTGAAAAGCAGCTTCAGCAGGGGTTGGCAGCCGCTTCTGATGATAACCTGAAATCGGTTATCAATATGCGTCTTGCTCGCGTACAGCTGCAGCTTAAGCAGCCTGATGCCGCGCTGAAAACCCTGGATGCCGTGAAAGGCGAAGGCTGGACCGCGATTGTCGCCGACCTGCGCGGCGAGATCCTGCTGAGCAAAGGCGATAAGCAAGGGGCGAAAGCGGCATGGGAAGCGGGCGCGAAAAGCGATGCTTCACCGGCGCTCAGCGAAATGATGCGTATGAAAATAAATAATTTGTCCATCTGAGAGGGACTCGATGCAATTGCGTAAATTACTTTTGCCAGGGCTGCTTTCCGTTACCTTATTGAGCGGTTGTTCGCTGTTTAACAGCGAAGAAGATGTGGTGAAAATGTCGCCACTGCCGACGGTGGAAAACCAGTTTACGCCGTCCACGTCCTGGAGCACCTCCGTTGGCGGCGGTATTGGCGAATTCTACTCTAACCTGCACCCGGCTTTTGCTGATGGCGTTGTATATGCCGCCGATCGTAAAGGCACCGTTAAAGCCCTGAATTCAGGCGACGGCAAAGAGGTGTGGTCGGTTAACCTGGCCGAGAAAGACGGCTGGTTCTCCCGCGCGCCTGCGCTGCTCTCCGGCGGCGTGACCGTCTCCGGCGGCCATGTTTATATCGGTAGCGAAAAAGCGAAAGTTTACGCGCTGAACACCAGCGACGGTACCGTCGCATGGGAAGCGAGCGTGGCGGGTGAAGCGATTTCCCGTCCGGTCGTCAGCGACGGTATGGTGCTTATTCATACTACTAACGGTCAGCTGCAGGCGCTGAACGAAGCTGACGGCGCGGTGAAATGGACCGTTAACCTGGATATGCCAGCGCTCTCTCTGCGCGGCGAATCCGCACCGGCTACCGCGTACGGCGCAGCGATTGTGGGTGGCGATAACGGTCGCGTCAGCGCGGTGCTGATGCAGCAGGGCCAGATGATTTGGCAGCAGCGTATCTCTACCGCCACCGGCCCGACTGAAATCGACCGTCTTAACGACGTCGATACGACGCCGGTTATCGTGAACGGTGTGATTTATGCGCTGGCCTACAACGGTAACCTGACGGCGCTGGATCTGCGCAGCGGCCAGATTATGTGGAAACGCGAGCTGGGTTCAGTGAACGATTTCATCGTCGACGGCAACCGTATTTACCTGGTTGATCAAAACGACCGTCTGCTGGCGCTCACCACCGACGGTGGCGTGACGCTGTGGACGCAAAGCGATCTGCTGCACCGCCTGTTGACGGCGCCTGTGCTGTATAATGGCAACCTGGTTGTTGGCGATAGCGAAGGCTATATGCACTGGGTCAACCCGGAAGATGGTCACTTTGTGGCTCAGCAGAAGGTAGACAGCTCAGGCTTCCTGACCGATCCGGTTGTTGCTGACGGCAAACTGCTGATTCAGGCGAAAGACGGGACGCTGTACGCGATTACGCGTTAACAACAGCGGTAGTCTATTTTTGAGAAACGGCCCCTGACAGACAGGGGCCGTTTTGGCTTTTTTAAAAACGCCATGAAAATGGCGTTGTATCGATTTTAGTATGAGGCATTTAACATGATACCTGTGGTCGCGCTTGTCGGGCGCCCTAACGTTGGAAAATCCACGCTTTTTAACCGCTTAACGCGCACTCGCGATGCGTTGGTCGCGGATTTCCCGGGGCTGACTCGTGACCGTAAGTACGGTCGTGCTGAAGTGGAAGGCCGCGAATTTATCTGTATCGATACCGGCGGGATCGACGGTACCGAAGATGGCGTAGAAACGCGGATGGCGGAACAGTCGCTGCTGGCAATCGAAGAAGCGGACGTGGTGCTGTTTATGGTCGACGCGCGTGCGGGCCTGATGCCGGCGGATTCGGCAATTGCTAAACATCTGCGCTCTCGTGAAAAGCCGACCTTCCTGGTGGCAAACAAAACTGATGGCATCGATGCCGATCAGGCGATTGCCGATTTTTGGTCGCTGGGGTTAGGCGAGATTTACCCGATCGCCGCTTCGCACGGCCGCGGCGTCACCAGCCTGCTTGAGCACGTGCTGTTACCGTGGGTTGACGAGGTGAACCCGCCGGAAGAAGTGGACGAGGACGCGGCATACTGGGCGCAGTTTGAAGCGGAGCAGAACGGCGAAGCAGTTGAAGAGCCGGAAGATGATTTTAACCCGCAGGATCTGCCGATTAAGCTGGCGATTGTGGGCCGCCCAAACGTGGGTAAGTCAACGCTCACCAACCGTATTCTGGGCGAAGATCGTGTGGTGGTTTACGATATGCCGGGAACCACTCGCGACAGCATCTACATCCCGATGCAGCGCGATGAGCGTGAATACGTCCTTATCGATACCGCAGGCGTGCGCAAGCGCGGCAAAATCACTGACGTCGTCGAAAAATTCTCGGTGATCAAAACGCTGCAGGCGATTGAAGATGCCAACGTGGTGCTATTGGTCATTGATGCGCGCGAAGGGATTTCCGATCAGGACCTCTCCCTGCTGGGCTTTATCCTCAACAGCGGCCGCTCGCTGGTGATTGTCGTCAATAAATGGGACGGCCTGAGCCAGGAAGTTAAAGAGCAGGTGAAAGAGACCCTCGACTTCCGTCTGGGCTTTATTGACTTTGCCCGCGTGCACTTTATCTCCGCGCTGCACGGCAGCGGCGTAGGCAACCTGTTTGAATCCGTGCGCGAAGCGTACGACAGCGCCACCCGTCGTGTGGGCACCGCTATGCTGACCCGCATTATGACTATGGCTGCCGAAGACCATCAGCCGCCGCTGGTGCGCGGCCGTCGCGTGAAGCTGAAATATGCCCACGCCGGTGGTTATAACCCGCCGATCGTGGTTATTCACGGTAACCAGGTTAAAGACCTGCCGGATTCGTACAAACGCTATCTGATGAACTACTTCCGTAAATCGCTGGAAGTGATGGGCACGCCGATTCGTATTCAGTTCAAGGAAGGGGAAAACCCGTTTGCCAACAAACGTAATACCCTGACGCCGAACCAGATGCGTAAGCGTAAGCGCTTGATTAAGCACATCAAGAAAAGTAAATAAGCTATCCGCTAGCATCAAAAACCTAAAGCCCGCACCCGTCGGGCTTTTTTATTATCGCCATTGTACATGCGCAGAATAATAATAAACTCGCTTGAGGCCGGGTTATAAATGTGAGAAAAACCAAGGAGGATAAATATTTTTGTGACAATGAGGTCAGAATGAAAACCCTTTTAACTCTCCTGATGCTGTTTCTTATTCCTATAGCCTGTGCCGCTGAATCACAACCGATTGAACCACGCGTTAAGCCTGCTTATCCCGCGAAAGCCGAAAAAAAAGGGATACCGGGTCAGGTTAAAGCGCAATTTGACGTTGATGAGAATGGGCGGGTGACTAACGTTCAGTTATTAAACTCCGATCCTTCCGGAATGTTTGATAATGAAGTCAGGGCCGCAATGGAAAAATGGCGATACGTCAAAGGGAAGCCTTCCAGCAATAACATCATTACCATTTATTTCACGCCGGGGCCGTCTTGCGTAGAGGTGCCAGCGCCAAACCAGCCCGGCAGTATTCAAAGCAGGGGCGTTCCTTTTCGCTAAAGTAGAACGCACGTAAATGAACGTAGGGAGAATCGTATCAAACGATGGGGGCAGGGATATGAAAAAAACAATAGTGATGGTCGGTTTGGTTATTTTAACCAGCAGCTGTACGCCGTTTCATCCTTCTGACTGTCATAAAACATCAGCGCTTGGGAGCTGTAGCTCCGGACGCTTCAGTGATAACGATAAATATGGCAAACAGGCGCGAGCGATAAAAGAGTCTATTGATTCCCAGTTATCCAATCGCTACGGCTGGACGGGTAAAAAATGCACGATACATCTGAGTTTTAGCGATGAGGGGAAACTGAATAGCGTGACAACGAGTGAAGGTCATAAAGCCTATTGTGCCGCGCTGGTAGATGCCGCTAAACGGGCCACTTTTCCGCCGTTTACCGATAAGCAGGTCTATGATGCTTTTGCTCAGTCCCGATTCAGTATGCAGGGTGAATAAAATTAAAGGCGACGGACCGCAGGGGGCGAATAACCTGCTGGAGGCTAATGACTGGCAGCAGCCACAGATTGTGCAACCGTGATAAAATAAAGCGATATACCCGTCGTCAGGAGTCACCATGGAATTTGATTGCCCCGTATGCCATGCGCAGCTTGCTGTGCAGGGCAATAGCGCCCATTGCGAGCATTGTGCGAAAGATTATGTTGTTGAAGCCCGCTGCCCGGATTGCCACAAGCCGCTAGAAGTTTTGAAAGCCTGCGGCGCGGTGGATTATTTCTGCCAGCACGGTCACGGGCTGATTTCAAAAAAACGCGTCGAGTTTGTGCCGATTTAATCTTTATCGCTGACGCAGCCTTCACCGTCGCGCCAGAGCTCAATCAGTGAACTTGGCGCACGCTCCTCGGGAATGAGGATAATCAGGCTGTGATAATACTGTTCGCTAATTATCTGAATGCGGAAGAAACGCTGGTCGCCGCTCCCCGGCGAGTCTGGCTGACCTGGCGGCTTGCCCAGCGGTAGCGACTGTTGGAGAATTGTCGCGATCCGCTGCCTTTGTTGCTCGTTAAGCCGGGCAACGACAATCTTACGCATCCCGCTGAGCGCTGGGATCCAGGCGACACCGCCCTCGCGCGCCAGCTCAATGACCGCGTCATCGCTGAGATCGGGGAGATTCATAGCGCGACTCCGACCCGCTCCCAGGCCTGAGTAATCGCATCAGCGGCCTCTTTGCCAGAGCGTTTCTCGCCATGGTGAATCGTCAGTCTGGCAAAGGCCGAGAAGTCGGCGTCTTTTGCCAGAGATTGATCGCACACCGCGTCGTACCAGGCATATCCCGCTTTTTCCCATGCAAAACCACCGATTGCGCTGGCGGCGAGATAAAAGGCGTGATTAGGAATACCGGAGTTAATATGAACGCCGCCGTTATCCTGCTGGGTATGAACAAAGTCTTTCATATGCGCGGGTTGCGGGTCTTTGCCAAGGATAGGGTCATCATAAGCGGTGCCAGGCTGCGACATAGAGCGCAGACCTTTACCGTGGATGCCTTTCGCGAGTAGCCCCTCGCCAATGATCCAGTCCGCTTTGTCTGCCGTCTGCTGGCGCTGATACTGTTTGACCAGCGATCCAAAGACATCTGATAGTGATTCGTTGAGCGCGCCGGATTGTTCGAAATAGATGAGACCGGCTTCGCTCTCCGTCACGCCGTGGCTTAGCTCGTGCGCCACCACGTCAATAGCGATAGTAAAACGATTAAAAATCTCGCCATCCCCGTCGCCAAATACCATTTGCTGGCCGTTCCAGAACGCGTTTTGATATTCGTGACCATAGTGGACGCTGCCGGTAAGCATCAACCCGCGGTTATCCAGCGAATCTCGCTGGTAGCTCTTCCAGAAAAAATCATGGGTGATGCCGAGATAGTCATAGGCTTCATCAACGGCTACGTCGCCGTTGGAGGGCTGTCCCTCAAAACGAACCTGGGTACCCGGCAGATCCTGGGTCTGCCCGGCATCATAAATGTCGCGCTCAAGCAGGCCCGGCGTCGTCACGTGGGCCGCGGCGGGGCGGCCCGGAACGTGCGCCATCAGGGTCTGAACATGGCTGAGGGTGTTCCGCGCGCAGCGCTGTTGCTGAAGAGAACCACGATCGACAATACGACGTAAGATGTAGGGCGGAATCACATAACGGGGATAAGCTTCTGGCATATCACGCTCCTTAGCCGGATAAAACCGTTTTAAAAGGGCATGACAGCAGTATAGTTATCCCCTGCCGAAAAGGCAGGATAATCAGGCTTTTTTGCGAGTACGGGTTTTCTTCACCGGCGTGATGTTCTTCACTTCGCTCTCTACCCAGCCGTCGTTCAGGCGGGTCGTGAGGAGGTCACCTTCGCGCACCTGCGTCGTTTGTTTCAGCACTTTGCCGTCGCTGGCGGAAGTGACGCTATAGCCGCGGGCGAGCGTCGCCAGCGGGCTGACGGCTTCCAGATGCGTGACCATATTACCGAAGCGTTCACGTTGTTCGCCAAGACGCGCGCGAATGTTTTCCGCCAGCCGGTATTCCAGCTGTTGAATACGGCTCTGGACGCGGTGAATGCGCGGCTGCGGATTTTGTTGATTCAGGCGCTGCGCGGCGCGCTGCTGGCGCTGGTCGGCGCGCTTCATCTGCGTCTCAAGAGCGAAACGCATGCGTTGGCGCAATCTTTCCAGTTCCGTTTGCTGACGGGCCAGCCGCAGCTGGGGGTGCTGCTGCTGCAGGCGGTGAAAAATCTGGGTAAAGCGGCGATGGCGGTTGGCAAGGAAGTAGTCCATCGCCATTTCAAGACGCTGCTGCCCGGACTGGAGCTGACGCAGCAGCTCTTGCTGGTTGCGGCTGACAATTTCCGCCGCAGCGGAGGGCGTTGGCGCGCGCAGGTCGGCAACAAAATCGGCGATAGTGACGTCGGTCTCATGGCCTACGGCGCTGACGATGGGAATAGGGCTGGAGAAAATCGCCCGCGCCACCCGCTCGTCGTTAAAGCTCCATAGATCTTCCAGCGAACCGCCGCCGCGCCCGACAATCAGCACATCGCACTCATGGCGCGCGTTGGCCAGTTCAATGGCGCGAACGATCTGCCCCGGCGCATCTTCACCCTGTACGGCGGTCGGGTAGATAACGACCGGCAGGGAAGGATCGCGGCGCTTGAGCACGTGTAAAATATCATGCAGCGCAGCGCCGGTTTTAGAGGTGATGACGCCGACGCAGTGCGCGGGGGAGGGGAGCGTTTTTTTATGCTGCTGATCGAACAAGCCTTCCGCCGCCAGCGCTGCCTTAAGCTGTTCATATTTCTGCTGCAGCAGACCTTCGCCCGCAGGCTGCATGCTTTCCACGATGATCTGATAATCGCCGCGCGGCTCGTACAGCGTGATGTTGGCGCGGACCAGCACCTGCTGCCCGTGCTGCGGACGGAACGTCACGCGGCGGTTGCTGTTGCGGAACATCGCGCAGCGCACCTGGGCGTTATCGTCCTTTAAGGTGAAGTACCAGTGACCAGAAGATGGCTGGCTGAAGTTTGAAATCTCGCCGCTAATCCACACCTGCCCCATTTCACGTTCCAGCAGCAGCCGAACCGACTGATTGAGGCGGCTAACCGTGTAAATTGAGGGGGATTGAGATGGCAACATGTGAGCAAGATCAAATTTTAAATCAGCAGGTTATTCAGTCGATAGTAACCTGCTGGGAGGGGATCGCAAGTATTATTTGCAAAAAAGGGTAGATGCAATCGGTTACGCTCTGTATAATGCCACGGCAATATTTATCCACCCTGGTCGAGATATTGCCCATGCTACGTATCGCTAAAGAAGCCCTGACGTTTGACGACGTCCTCCTCGTTCCCGCTCACTCAACCGTTCTGCCAAATACCGCCGATCTCAGCACTCAGCTGACGAAAACCATCCGTCTGAATATTCCTATGCTTTCCGCTGCAATGGATACCGTGACTGAAGCGCGTCTGGCAATTGCCCTGGCACAGGAAGGCGGCATCGGCTTTATTCATAAAAACATGTCCATTGAACGCCAGGCGGAAGAAGTAAGGCGCGTGAAAAAGCATGAATCCGGCGTGGTGACCGACCCGCAGACCGTCCTGCCAACCACTACCCTGCGCGAAGTTAAAGTGCTGACCGAACGCAACGGTTTTGCTGGCTATCCGGTAGTCACCGAAGACAACGAGCTGGTCGGCATCATTACCGGCCGCGATGTGCGTTTCGTCACCGACCTGAACCAGCCGGTTAGCGTATATATGACGCCGAAAGAGCGTCTGGTTACCGTTCGTGAAGGTGAAAGCCGCGAAGTGGTTTTTGCCAAAATGCATGAAAAACGCGTTGAGAAAGCGCTGGTTGTGGATGACAGCTTTCATCTTCTCGGCATGATCACCGTTAAAGATTTCCAGAAAGCGGAGCGTAAACCGAACGCCTGTAAAGATGAGCAAGGTCGCCTGCGCGTTGGCGCAGCGGTTGGCGCGGGCGCGGGCAACGAAGAGCGCGTTGATGCGCTGGTTGCCGCGGGCGTAGATATTCTGTTGATCGACTCTTCGCACGGCCACTCTGAAGGCGTACTGCAGCGTATCCGTGATACTCGCGCTAAATATCCTGACCTGCAAATCATCGGCGGTAACGTGGCGACCGGCGCGGGTGCTCGGGCGCTGGCGGAAGCCGGCTGCAGCGCGGTGAAAGTGGGTATCGGTCCTGGCTCCATCTGTACGACTCGTATCGTGACCGGCGTGGGTGTTCCGCAGATCACCGCCGTTTCTGACGCGGTTGAAGCGCTGGAAGGCACCGGTATCCCGGTTATTGCCGACGGCGGTATCCGATTCTCCGGCGATATCGCGAAAGCGATTGCCGCAGGCGCAGCCGCAGTCATGGTTGGCTCAATGCTGGCCGGTACCGAAGAATCCCCGGGTGAAATCGAACTCTACCAGGGCCGTTCTTACAAATCCTACCGCGGTATGGGTTCCCTGGGCGCGATGTCTAAAGGTTCCTCCGATCGCTACTTCCAGACCGATAACGCCGCCGACAAACTGGTGCCGGAAGGTATCGAAGGTCGCGTCGCCTATAAAGGCCGTCTGAAAGAGATTATTCACCAGCAGATGGGCGGCCTGCGCTCCTGTATGGGTCTGACCGGTTGTGGTACCATCGACACCCTACGGACCAAAGCGGAATTCGTGCGCATCAGCGGCGCGGGTATCCAGGAGAGCCACGTTCACGACGTGACCATCACTAAGGAATCCCCGAACTACCGCATGGGCTCCTGATTTTCATCGCCCGGCCACGCGCCGGGCGATTTATTTAACCTGTATCACTTGCCTCGGAATTATCGTCAATGACGGATAACATTCATAAACATCGTATTCTTATCCTGGACTTCGGTTCTCAGTACACCCAGCTGGTTGCGCGTCGCGTTCGTGAATTAGGTGTCTATTGCGAACTGTGGGCATGGGACGTGACTGAAGCTCAAATTCGTGAGTTTAATCCTAACGGCATTATTCTTTCCGGCGGCCCGGAAAGCACCACCGAAGATAACAGCCCGCGCGCGCCCCAGTATGTCTTCGAAGCCGGCGTGCCGGTATTCGGCGTATGCTACGGCATGCAGACCATGGCTATGCAGTTGGGCGGACACGTTGAAGCGTCTAATGAGCGTGAGTTTGGCTATGCGCAGGTTGAAGTTCAGACCGATAGCGCCCTGATCCACGGTATTGAAGATGCGCTGAGCGCGGATGGTAAGCCGATGCTGGACGTCTGGATGAGCCACGGCGACAAAGTTACCGCCATCCCGTCTGACTTCGTCACCGTCGCCAGCACCGAAACCTGCCCGTTCGCCATTATGGCTAACGAAGAGAAGCGCTTTTACGGCGTGCAGTTCCATCCGGAAGTGACCCACACCCGTCAGGGTCTGCGCATGCTTGAGCGTTTCGTACGCGATATCTGCCAGTGTGAGGCGCTGTGGACGCCGGCCAAAATTATCGACGATGCCATCGAACGCATTCGTCAGCAGGTTGGCGACGATAAAGTGATTCTCGGCCTCTCCGGCGGCGTGGATTCCTCCGTTACCGCTATGCTGCTGCACCGCGCCATCGGCAAAAACCTGACCTGCGTCTTCGTGGATAACGGTCTGCTACGTCTGAATGAAGCCCAGCAGGTTATGGACATGTTTGGCGACCGTTTCGGCCTGAACATTGTTCACGTTGAAGGCGAGGCGCGTTTCCTGACCGCGTTGGCGGGGGAAAACGATCCGGAAGCGAAGCGTAAAATCATCGGCCGTGTATTCGTTGAGGTTTTCGACGAAGAAGCGCTGAAGCTGGAAGATGTGAAATGGCTGGCGCAGGGGACTATCTACCCTGACGTGATCGAGTCTGCGGCTTCCGCAACCGGCAAAGCGCACGTTATCAAATCTCACCACAACGTGGGTGGTCTGCCGAAAGAGATGAAGATGGGCCTCGTTGAGCCCCTGCGCGAGCTGTTCAAAGATGAAGTGCGTAAGATTGGCCTCGAGCTGGGTCTGCCGTACGACATGCTGTATCGCCACCCGTTCCCGGGACCGGGCCTCGGCGTGCGCGTGCTGGGCGAAGTGAAGAAAGAGTACTGCGACCTGCTGCGTCGCGCTGATGCCATTTTCATCGAAGAGCTGCACAAAGCCGATCTGTACAACAAAGTGAGCCAGGCATTCACCGTATTCCTGCCAGTTCGCTCCGTTGGCGTCATGGGCGATGGCCGTAAGTACGACTGGGTGGTTTCCCTGCGTGCTGTCGAAACCATCGACTTTATGACCGCGCACTGGGCGCATCTGCCGTACGATTTCCTCGGCCGCGTGTCCAACCGCATCATCAATGAAGTCAACGGTATTTCCCGCGTGGTGTATGACATCAGCGGTAAGCCGCCGGCGACCATTGAGTGGGAATGATTTCACGTCTGGCAACAGCCTGCACGTAAAAGCAGTAAAGTACCTGTAAGCCCGCGTAACAGCGGGCTTTTTTGTTTTTGTGTCTGGCACTTTCTGGCAGCTGTTAGCAACGGGAAGCACGGTTTTTTCAATGGAATTTTTGATGGTACTCTCTGGTTTTGAATTTTGATCTCCTCCCTGAAAACAGTACCAGGGTCACCTTGCTGGTGTGGATTTCACAGCGCTCACGAGAGTGCTACCAGTTGGCCGCCAAGCCCAGGGAGCGCGGCCTGCAGTATCTGGAAAACCTGACGCTGCTGATCGAAAGTACTTCAGGGAGCCCCAGCGCATCATGACCGAAGCCAAGCGCAATCTTATCTACACCTCGATGACGGTTGGCCAGGTCGCCGACAGCCTGGGGTTCGTCGAGCAGGCTTACTTCTCACGGTTCTTCAAGCGCACAACGGACCTGACCCTGAAGGCGTTTCGCCTTCAGCGCCGGGAAATCTAGCCTTCGCTCAACTTCACCAGGCTGAACAGCATCTCCAGCACTGGCGTGGCGACGCCCAGGCGCTTGCCACGCTCGACCACCGCGCCATTGATGAAATCGATCTCGGTTTTGCGACCTGCCTCGACATCCTGCAGCATCGACGGTTTGTGCTGCTGGTGATTGCGAAAGGCATAGTCGACAGCAGCGATAACCCGCCGCTGATCAGCATCAACGCCAGCAGCCTGTGCAACCGCCACGGTTTCGCTGACGATGCGGGAGGTCACCTGCCGTCCCTCTTCAGCGTGGCCGACCGCGCCCACGGTCCGGCGGGTCACCGCGCAAACCGAATTGAGCGCTGCGTTGAACGCCACCTTCTCCCAGATCGACACCTGCACCTGCGGATCGGCCTTGCACGGCAAACCGGCCTGGCTAAAATTCGCCGCGATTTCGTGCACGGTCGGGCTGTCCTTACCATTGCCTGTCCAGATATTGATGTGCCCTTCGCCGTGGCTGTGCACCACGCCAGGCGCGACAAGGTCTGCCGGCAAGTTGGTCATGCCGACGATGATGCGCTCGGCCGGAACCACGCGGGCGATGAGCTCGGCATTGCCCAGCCCGTTCTGCACCGAAAGCGCCCAAGTCTTCGGCCCCACCAGGTGGCGCACTGACTCGATGGCGGCGGCGGTATGAAACCCCTTGGTAAAGATCACCAGCAGGTCGAAGTGGCCTGTCACTTGGTGTGCACGAGAGATCGGCACCCTGACGCTTTCCTGTACGTCAGGCGTCTCCAGGCGCAAGCCCTGGCGAGAGATGACCTCGATGGTCGTCTCCGACGCCTCCACGAAAGACACGTCCTGTCCAGCCAAGGCCAGGCGCGCACCAAACAGTCCGCCCATCGCCCCTGCGCCCACTATTGCAATTTTCATTGCTGCTCCTTCGAGTAAATGAATGGCCACTTCAGGAAGCCATTCTCTGTCTCACAAATAAATGCGTACCCGGCAAAACATAAATGCCGTCTATGTCCTGAGGCATTGCACCACCGCTGACCCACGCCATGCCCGCCGATTGTCAGGGTGGTCATGGCGCCGTAACTCTTGTTGTCGATATCGCCATACAATGCTTTGCCGTCTTCACGGTTCTGGGAGTGGCGCAACTCGGTCTGCAGCGAGTAGCCGGTCGACAAGACGGACGGTTGGACAAGTCCAGGTAATGCTGCTGATAAATATCCTCGATCTGGCCGTAGAAAACAGAAGAATCACGGCGTCAGTGGATTCGCAGGACCAGGCGCAAGCCGAAAGGAACCTGCGCCAGTATGCTAGAACGGGTATTTGCGTGGTGTCATCTGCACGCTGATCCAGTGATCGGTGGTGAATTCCTCGATTGCCCACTCACCGTTGAAACGCCCCAGCCCCGAGTTCTTCTCACCGCCAAAGGGAGCGTGTGCCTCGTCGTTGACCGGAATGTCGTTCACATGGGTCATGCCAGCCTTGATTCGACGCGCGAAACGCGCGCCGCGCTCCAGGTCGGCGGTGAACACGGCGCTAGATAGCCCGAACTCGCTGTCGTTCGCAAGCGCCAGCGCGTGGGCCTCATCTCGCGCGCGCTGAATGCCGACCAGCGGGCCGAAAATTTCGTCGCGGGTGATCTCCATTTCTTCCGTCACATCGGCGAACACGTGAGGCGGCAGCAGTTGCCCACGCACGTCACCTTCGACGACTGGACGGGCACCCTCCTCCCTGGCCCGCGCTACCTTGCTCAGCAACGTGTCCAGTTGCTTGCGGTTGATGATAGGCCCGACCACGGTATCCGGCTCGCTGGGGTCGCCCACCTTCAACGCCTTGACCCTTTCGGCATAGCGCTCGACGAAGCGGTCATACAGTGCGTCCTCGACGATGATGCGGTTGATCGCCATGCAGATCTGCCCCTGGTGCAGGAACTTGCCCATCACCGCCGCTGCTACCGCCTGCTCCAGGTCGGCATCGGCCAGCACCACGAACGGGCTGTTGCCGCCCAGCTCCAGTGCCACGTGCTTGAGGTGCTTGCCACCGCTGGCGATACGGCCAATGTTGGCGCCCACAGGGGTCGAGCCCGTGAAGGAGATGAATTTGGGTACCGGATGCTCGACGAACGCATCACCAATCTCGGCACCAGAGCCGACCAGCACGCTAATCACGCCTGCCGGAACGCCGGCTTCCTCGAAGATGCGCGCGGCCAGCAGGCCGCCCGTCACGGGGGTATCGCTCGCGGGCTTGATCACCACGGCATTGCCCAGGGCCAATGCCGGTGCCACCGAACGCTGGGTGAGGTGGAGCGGGAAGTTCCATGGGCTGATCACCCCCACCACACCCAGAGGCTCTCGGTAAACGCGATTTTCCTTGCCTGGGACGTTGGACGGCAGAATGCGCCCGTGCACCCGCGCCGGAAAAGAGGCTGACTCCAGGGTGATGCTGCGCGCAGCGCCCCACTCGATTTGCGCCTTGATGCGGGTACTGCCCGACTCGCGGATGATCCAGCCGATGATCTCCTCGCGACGCTCATCGAAGATCTGCACCGCACGGTGCAGGATGGCCGAGCGCTGCCCCGGTCCTATCATCGCCCACTCGACCTGGGCGCGCTGCGCGGCCTGATAGGCTTCGTCCAGGTCATCGCGGGTAGCCTGCTTGATCTGCAGCAGGGTTTCTCCGTTGTACGGATCGCTGACCTGCAGTGATTGCGGCGCACTGCCTTCACGCCATGCGCCGGCAATCGGCAGCAGGTGAAGATCGCGATACGGCGTGTGATTGACTTGACTCACGGAATATCTCCTTTATCAGCATTGGGCACGTTGTTCAGTGATGGGTGTCTGCCGGCTGGGCATTCAAGCCCACGCTGGCAACGGCCCTTCTTTTGATCATGGCAATGGCGAAAATCGCCACCAATCCGGGGACCGCGCAGAGAATGAAATTGATCTGCAGTGGCAGGTTTATGCTCAGCATCAGGCCGCCCATTGCCGGGCCAGCCACGGCCCCGAAACGGCCAATTGCCGAACACCAACTCACGCCCGTCGCACGGATCTCGCTCGGGTACTGCTGTGCAGCGAAGGCGTGGATGACGGCCAGGGTGCCGATGGTGGTGGCACCGGCGATCAGCAACATAGCGTTGAGCAACAGCGGGCCAGGCTTGATACCCAGCGTGCAGAGTGAGATCACCGCCAGCAGAAAGAACAGTATCAACGTGGGCTTGCAGCCCCAGCGATCGGCGAGCCAGCCACCACCCAGGGCGCCGAAGGTGGCGCCAATGTTCAAGGTCACCAGGAACATCAGGCTCGAACCCAGCGGGAAGCCACCGGCGACCATGATCTTCGGTAGCCAAGTATTGAGCCCATAGACCATCAGCATGCACATGCCAAACCCCAGCCACAGGAACATCGTACCCACGCCACGTCCTTCGGTGAACAGACGCGACAACGGTGCCGCGCTCGAAGTGCGTACGGGCGCATCGAAACGTACCTGGTCAGCGTCGACGGCGGGATCGATGCGTTTGAGCAGCGCACTGGCCGCGGCCTTGTCCTTTTTCAGCAGGAAGTTCAGCGACTCGGGCAGCTGGCGGTACATCCACGGCAGGAACAGCAGCGGGATGCCGCCCACCAGAAACGTTGCCTCCCATCCAAAGCGAGGAATGATAAACATGGCTACCAGAGCAGAAAAAATTGCCCCGATCGAGTAGAAGCTGAGCATGATAGTGGTCATTCGGCTGCGACGTGCTTTCGGTGTCAGATCATTCATCAACGCGACGATGTTGGGGATCGCTCCCCCCAGCCCGACGCCGGTGACGAAACGCAGAGTTGCGAAACTCTCCGCATCCCAGGCCCACGCGGTACCCAGCGTGCAAACACTGGCCAGCGTCATGGCGCTGAGAATAACTTTGCGCCGTCCCAGGCGATCAGCCAGCGGGCCGATGACGACAGCGCCGAACATCATGCCGAACAGCGCGGCACTGCCCATCCAGCCGGCAATGACCGGAGTCAATGCCCAATGCTCCATCAATTGCGGCACGACAGAGCCGTAGATGACCAGGTCATAGCCATCGAACAGCATGATGAAGGAACACCAGAAAAGTAGGGTATAGTGGAGTTTTCCAAGCGGAGCGGAGCCCGCGACATCCAAGGCACGTCGTTGAGTCATTGTTGTATCTCTTATTGTTGTTATCGAGATTAGTGAGCGAGGCGCCGGCGGCGACCACGTTCACATGAGGTCAGTGAGGCTGGATGGTCAGGGTCGGCACCTCGATGACGGTGGGTTCATTGGCGTCCAGCGCAGTTCGTAGTGCCGCCTTGAAGCTGTCCCGGGTATCGGTGTGTACGGCCTTGACCCCATAGCCTTTGGCAATGGCACAGAAGTCCAGGCCGGGAACGTCAAGGCCAGGGGAGTCCTCGGCCTTGAGCACCCCGGCAAACCAGCGCAGGGCACCGTAGGTGCCGTTCTTGAGGATGATGAACACCACGGGTACCCGGTATTGCGCGGCCGTCCAGAGCGCGGTGATGCCGTAGTTGGCAGAGCCATCACCGATCAGTGCGACAACTCGGCGCTGCGGTTGGGCGAGCTGCACGCCAACGGCGGCCGGCAGGCCGAAGCCCAGGCCACCCGCTGCCGGGAAGTAATAGCTGCCTGGATGACGCAGGTTCATGCGCTGCCAGAATGCCGTGGTTGTCGAGGTTGATTCCTTGACATAGATGGCATCGTGCGGGGCGACTGCATCGAGTACATCGAACAGCGTTTCCGGGTGCAGGTGGTGCGGCTCGTCGGTGACACACTCAGGCGCAGCGAGTGCTTCTGGATACGGCCGGGACTGCTGGACGACTTCTTCGGCCAGCACGCGCAGGGTTTCCTTGATGTCGCCGACCAGCGCATGGCCCATGGGTGCTCGTGCAGCCTCTAGCGGATCGGAGGTGATGTGCAGCAGTTGCGCCCCGACCGGCAGGTAATCACCGGGGGCAAACTGGTGATAACGGAACACCGGCGCACCCACCACGATGATCAGGTCATGGCCTTGCAGGGTCTTGCTGATGCCAGCGATAGCCGCTGGCAGCACGCCCCGGAAGCTGGGGTGACGGGTAGGGAACGGGCAGCGCGACGCCGACGGGGCGATCCAGACGGGCATGCGCAGCTTGTCAGCCAGGGCCACTGCGTGGTCGTTGGACAGCGTCGCATCGACATCGGGGCCCAGTACCAGCACCGGATTGCGTGCGTCTTGCACTTGCTGGACCAGCACCTGCAGTTGCCGAGCGTCTGGCGTACCTGCCGTCTGCACGTCGCGCTCGATCAGGTGCTCGACGCCGGGTCCCGAAGGCTGATCCCAGTCATCGTAAGGAATCGACAGGTACACCGGTGCTTTCGGCGTGGTGTTCGCATACTGGATCGCCTGGCTCAGGGCACGCGGTACGTCCTGGGCGTTGGCTGGTTCGTAGCTCCACTTCACCAACGGCTTGGGCAGTTGCGTAGCATCTACGTTGGCCAGCATGGCCTCTACCCCGATCATCGGTCGCACTTGCTGACCCGCGGTGATCACCAGGGGGCTGTGCGAGTACCAGGAGTTGGTCAGCGCGCCCATACCGTTCCCCGTGCCTGCCGCAGCATGCAGGTTGACGAACGCCGGCTTGCCGCTGGCCAGCGCATAACCGTCGGCCATGCCCACCACCGCACCTTCGTGAAGGCCGAGTACGTACTGAAAGTCTTCCGGGAAGCTCTTCAGGAACGGCAGTTCGTTGGAGCCGGGGTTGCCAAAGATGGTGGTCATGCCGTGGCGGCGCAGTAGCGCATATGCAGCGGAGTGAATTGTTTTCATAAAGTTAATATTTAGTAAATGTCATGTAGTTCAACTGTAGAGAGATGACTAAAATCGATCAAATAAATACTTTGACTTCAGCGCATAAACACTATCTATATACAACGGGAGATTAGCCAATGGCCGGTTTCGACCTCAACCTGATCACGACTTTCGTCACGCTCTATGAAACCCAGAGTGTCACCGTGGCTGCTGAGCGACTCTGCGTGACTCAGCCATCAGTGAGCTATGCATTGGCCAAACTCAGGGAACAGTTCGATGACGCCTTATTCGTACGTAACCAACAAGGCATGCAACCTACGCGGCTGGCTACTCAGCTCTATGAGGGATTCAAGGAAGCCAGCCGTAGCATCAATGATGCCGTTTCCGAGGCACGCAAATTTTCCCCATCAACCTCAAAGCGACGTTTTCGCCTTGCCTTGTCGGATTTGGGGGAAATTGCTTTGCTGCCAAGAGTGCTCGACCGTCTCAACCAGATGGCGCCGAGTATCGAGCTTGACATCGTGCCGCTTGAGATCGACCAGGTCGCAACATGGCTGAACGATGGGCATATCGACGCGGCTATCTGTAGTCAGATATTGCCGGGGGCCGGCATTACCCACCAAAGGCTGATGAGCGAGCAATACTGTTGCCTGGTCGATGACGCTCATCCACGTATTGGCACGCAGATGAACATGCAGCAATTTCTCGCCGAACCCCATGCAATTGTCACCCGAACATCCGGCCATGGCATGGTAGAAGACGTCCTGAAAAAAATGGCCGTCGAGCGCCGAGTGCGGCTACGCATCCCACATTTTTCGGTACTGCCAAAGATCATCCCCGGGACTGAGATGATCACTATCTTGCCCTATCGCATTGCCTGGAGCTTTTGCGAATTTCCAGGAGATAAGCCATTGAAAGTCGTCGATCTACCTTTCGAGGTACCATCTTTCGAAGTGACCCTGCACTGGCATTCGCGAAGTGAAAAATCCACTTCGCTGAAGTGGTTCTGCGAGCAGATTGAGGCTGCACTTGGTGAGCCTTAAGACCGCTACCGGCAGATTCTGTTGAAAAAGTAGCGACCTCTCCGTGCCGACGGCAGAATCACTCTGTCGGTGAACGCGGGGACGAACAGCATGATGGGACCGCTACCGGGTGGACGGCTGCGCCTGTTCTACTCGTTCAATCTGGAAGACCATATCCCAGTCCAACACCTCCTGCGCAGTATCGACCAGTGTCTGGATCTGCGTGATCTACTCAGCTACCTTGCGGATTTCTACAGCTCCATCGGACGCCCCTCGATCGACCCAGAGTTGATGATGCGGATGCTGGTCATTGGCTACTGCTAAGTGGGCGATCGCTAATGGAGACAGGGATTTGTCCCGCGTAGCTCTCTCCGTTCTGGCAAAGGTAGCAGTCGTAATATCGCAAGATTTAAAGTGCTTAGTCGATGACCCTGCTGTCGTTACTTTGCCCTGCCACCAAGCATACCGCAGCAATATTGATTACCAGCGGCTTAGGTACTGGTGCCGTGAAAGTCGCAAGATCGTTATCGTTTACCAGGATAGAAACGGTATCGAGACGCAGCGTACCGTCTGGCCGTTCATGATGGGCTTATGTCACAGGAGCGCAAGTGGTGATCGCATGGTGTGAAATGCGTGAAGACTTTAGGGTATTCCGAGACGAGCGGATCAAGGTCGTCAAGTTTTGTGAGATGCAATACCCAGTCCTCACAGCCGTACTACGTAGAGACTGGATGCAGCGTCAAGCGCTGTTGGCAGTTCAGACAGGCTCTCAAAAGTGATGTTGATCCTTTATGGTATTTGTCATGGTTTTAAAGTTTTTCGTGCCTTGTAGGCTTCGGATTTACTGGTCTGTGCGGGGCTATTGATAATTGAGTGGGAATAAATTGTATTCTTTGCGTTAATTGAATAAAAAATAATGCCATTAGTGATTGACGTCATTAATGGCATTTTTCATAACAATATCGCCGGATTACGGCATTCCCTGAGACGATAAATACGGTTTGTCTTACCGAGAAATCAAAAGTCACAGGGGTCATACTGTCAGCCCCGTTCTTCAATCGCCGCGGGCGAACTCTCACGTTGATACCATGCAATTGACATCGCCAGGCCGAAAACCACCAGCGCCAGCGCGGCGGAAATCGCTAAACTGCCTCTCATCCCAAGATGATGATTCAGCCACGCGTAGGCAAACGGCGAGGCGGCGGCCAGCAGCTGCGCGGGAATCAACAAAATGCCGGTTCGCCGGGCATAATCCTCCGTGGCGAAAAGCTGCAGCGGCAGGGTGGCTTTAAATACGGTCGTCAGGCCGTTGATCGCGCCGTAACCCAGAACAAATCCACCAGCCGCCCAGGAGAGATATGACCCGCTTAGACCGAGCGCAAAGCAGAGCGGCATCGCCAGGGTGGTCAATATCGTTAGCCTTAACGGCGTAAGGGCGGAACCGGACGCGACTTCGAGAAAGCGCGCGCCGGTTTGCCCAATCCCCCACAGCATTCCCACTGCGACAGGTAGCCCAACGCTGGCGATAAACTCCGGGAGATGCGTCGAGGTACCGTTGGAAACGAAGGTCACCAGCGCAATCAGCGACGCGTAGAGCAGGGCGGAGCGCTTATCGCGGCCAGATAGCCGCTGGCGTTTAATCGCCAGCTGGGGTGGCGGCAATTTATGATTTGGCATTTTCCACAGCAGCATAGCGCTAAGCAGGCCGAACAGGGCATAGATCAGCAGCGCATGCCGCCAGTCCATCTGCGTCAGCAACCCTGCGCCGAGCGGCCAGAACAGAGCCGAAGCCAGCCCTCCGGCCAGCGTCACGCGCGAGATGATGAGTCTGGCGCTTTGCCCATAGATATTGACCAGCGCGGCAAACAGCGCGTCATAGAGCGCCAGGCGCATGCCGAACCCGGTCAGGGCCCAGGCGGCGAACCAGGCCGACAGGCTATGGACGTAAGCCATGATCAGGCAGCCTGCTGAAATCATCAGCGTACCTGTGACCACTATCCGTTGGCCGCCAAAGTGGGCCAGTAGCCGGGCGACAAATGGGGAGAGCATTGCCATCATGAGCATGGCGATAGTCAGGCCGAAGTAGATTTCCGTTGCGGCCCAGCCGGTCTCTAGGGCGATAGCTCTGGCGAAAGTGCCAGGCATATAAAACGATATTCCCCAGTTAATCAACTGGTTGCACCCGGCGGCAAGGGTGACAAAGCCCGGCGCGGAGAGTGATTTTGCAGGTGTTTTCATGATCGTCCATTTTGTTACGCTGTTGTCGGCAGCATACCCTGCACGCTATTGTGGAGGCAGGCCGGTCCATTTATGACCCTTATAAGAGAAACTTTGTGATGACGACGCTCAATCTGGGAAATCTGGCGACGTTCCGCCTGGTGGTACAGCGCGGAAGCTTCTCAGCCGCAGCTGACCTGCTGGGGTTGTCGCAGCCCGCGGTAAGCCTGCAGGTACGTCAGCTGGAACAATTTCTGCAGACCAGACTGCTTGAGCGCACCGGGCGAGGCATTAAGGCGACGGCGGCGGGAATCGCTTTGCTGGCGCATAGCGATCGGATTGAGCAGACGGTGAGCGCGGCGGTGCAATCGGTTAGCGAATTCAACCGTGAAATTAGCGGTTCGGTGACGCTGGGTACCGGGGCAACCGCCTGTATCCATCTATTACCTCCGCTGTTGCAGAAGCTGCATCAGGATCATCCTCTGCTGACGGTCAGGGTCACGGTTGGCAATACGCTGGAGGTCGTTCGGGCTATCGAAGAGAATCGGCTCGATCTTGGGCTTTGTACGCTACCGGCGAACGGACGCAGCCTGGCGGTAACGCCGGTATTAAATGAAGAGTTTGTCTGTATCTTCAGCGATGGGCAAGACGAGCTGTCCTCGCCGCTGACGCCAGAGATTCTGCAATCATTGCCGCTAATTGCTTTTGAAGCGGGTAGCGGAACCCGGGATCTGATTGACGGCTGGTTTCGCCATAATGGACTAATGGTCGTGCCCGTCATGCAGTTAGGCAGCATTGAGGCGATTAAGCGCATGGTGCGCGCGGGACTGGGATACAGCATTGTGCCGCGTATGGCGGTAGAGCATCCGCAGGATAGCATCGGCCTGAAGGTGCAATCGTTGACTCCGCTGCTGTATCGTCAGCTAGGCGTCGTTATGCGCCAGGATAAAATCATCAGCAAAGGCATTGCTGAATTGCTGCGTTTGCTACCTCAAATCGGTTGCTGAACGCGGTACGCAGCGCTTATTTTTGTACGGGCGTTTTCAGCGAGTCGGCAGGTTCAACAGTAATGGTGGATTGCTGCGACTGCTTCTTATCCTGATGATGATACCAGGCGCCGATGGAGGAGTAGACAAAGCGTCCAAAGAAGAAGATAAAGCTGATAAGCAGTACGATACGGGTCATGCGACGGTTAAATCGATGTCGTTTACGCATACTGGGTGCCTGACTCACAAAAGGTTCCTTAAAGTATACCCAAAGGATGGGCGATGTGCGTATTAAGGCACAGTAAAGCGGAAGGGTCAATTGATGAGAATGTAAAAATCCCAAGGCTAAAACATTAATAAATGTTATATAAGATAATCCTCGTATTTACATGCTTTCTGCTTATCGCAGATTGATGTTAAAAAAAAAGCATTATTAATATTAGCCTCGAGATTTCTTGATTTATATCAATCGTCTATTTTTTTCGACATCTAAAATCATCAGCAAGTTACGCGTTGTTATTCCTTGCGCGATTATGATGGTTGGTTGGATGCCTGCCTGAATATACCCTGCAGGATTTAGGGTTATCCGTAGAGCATCTATGAAAATAATTAAACTATACAGACAATATCGGGATAAATGGTGGGCGTTGCCGCTGATCTTGCCCATTCTTTTACTCCCTCTGGCAAGATGGGCTAACACCGATGCATTACTCAATGGTAATGAAGTTTATCTTTACTATTTACCCCTGGCGTTAGTACTGAGCCTGATGCTGTTTTTCGGCTGGGCCGCTTTGCCGGGCATCGTTCTCGGTTTGTTACTTACCATTACGCGCGGCATGACGCTGGAAGATTCCATCGGCGTGATTTTTCATTTTCTTATTCCGACGGTTCTTTGCTGGGGCGGGTATCGCGTTTTTGTCCCGCGCAGGCAGCAAATCTCGCACGGTAATGTGCGACTGATGCCTCAACGTTTATTCTGGCAGATGCTGCTACCATCGCTGATCTTTCTTATCCTTTCCCAACTCGCCGAGTATTTGGGGATCCATCCGCGCGCAACCGGTTTGATTGGGGTCAACCCCTTAAGTTTGCGTTCGCTTATCACCTTTCAGGCCCTGATGGCCGGATGTTTGACCGGCGTGCCGCTATGCTACTTTCTGATTCGAATTATCCGCAACCCGCTCTATATTCGGGGTTTTGTTTCTCAGATTCGCCTGCAGATCGATCCAAGAATAAAGCGCTTAGAATTTATTTTATGGGTGGCAGTGCTGATCTTTTTATTGGTGCTGCTATTAATGCCGTTGAATAGTACGAGCACTATTTTTAGCACGAATTATACCTTGTCCTTGGTTATGCCCGTGATGCTGTGGGGGGCGATGCGTTTTGGCTATCGCTTCATTTCATTGGTTTGGTCCCCTATATTGATTGTTATTATCCACTTTCATTATCAATATCTCCCGCATTCACCGATTTACAGTAATCAGCTAGCTATTATCTCCTCAAGCTATCTGGTGTTTTCATTTATTATCGCCTATATGGCGATGCTGGCGACGCAGCAGAGAATTTTTTATGCGCGCATGCACAGGATGGCCTTTATGGATCCGGTTGTACGCTTGCCCAATATCCGGGCGCTAAGTCGGGCGTTAAATAAATTCTCCTGGTCAGTGGTGTGCTTCTTACGCATTCCCGAGCTGGAAATATTGGGCCGCCATTACGGCGTTCTGTTGCGTATTCAGTACAAACAACTGCTGGCCGAGTCGCTCAGCGAGCTATTGCAGCCTGGTGAGGATATCTATCAGATGGCCGGGCACGAGCTGGTTATCCATCTGCACAGTGAAGACCATCAGCAGCGAATCCCCCTGCTGTTTGACCACCTCAAAAAGTTTCGCTTTGTCTGGAATGGTATGCCGCTGCAGCCGCCCGTGGGACTCAGCTATTGTAACGTTCGCTCTCCGGTGACGCATCTGCATTTACTGCTTGGAGAACTCAGCGGCGTGGCTGACCTTTCGCTGGCGACCGGAAGTCCTGAAAATTTACAGCGCCGTGGCGCCATTAATACGCAGCAGGAGCTGAAAGACAAAGTCACGATAATGAATCAGCTGGTAAAGGCGCTGGAGCACGATCGCTTTATTCTGATGGCACAACAGATAGTCGGCATCCGGGGGGATAGCTATCATGAAGTTCTGCTGAGAATGCTGAATGACAACGATGAAATCATCATGCCTGATGTCTTCTTACCGGTGGCGCACGAGTTTGGACTGTCGGCGCGCATCGACAGTTGGGTCCTCGAACATACGCTGATCTTTATGGACAAGCGGCGCAAAAAGCTTCCTGGAATGCGTCTGGCGATAAATATTTCACCTTTTTCTGTGAGTAACAGCCATTTCCATCAGCAGGTAAAAACGCTGCTGGAGCATTATGACATCGAACCCTGGCAGATTATTTTTGAGCTGACGGAGAACCATTCGCTTACCAATCCCGAGCAGGCACGGAAAACCCTGGCGCAGCTTCAGGACCTGGGCTGTCGGGTCGCGATTGATGATTTTGGCACCGGCTATGCCAGCTATGCGCGGCTGAAAACGCTGAATGCGGATTTGCTGAAAATTGACGGCAGTTTTATTCGTAATCTGGTGACCAGCAGTCTGGACTATCAGGCCGTTGCCTCTATTTGCCTTCTGGCGAGGATGAAAAATATGCAGGTGGTGGCTGAATATGTCGAAACGCCAGAGATTCGTCAGGCCGTGGTTTCACTGGGGATCGATTATATGCAGGGCTATGATATCGGCAAGCCGGCCCCGCTTGAGGCGTTGGTTGAGGATGAATAAGCGAATGGGCCGGATTTTCCGGCCCATATGAGTGAAGCTAGCTTGCCGCGTCAGGCTTCTCTTCTTCGCTGATTTTCAGCCACCAGTCAGGTACGCCTTCCCAGTACTCCTGCTCTTTTTCCAGATCGAGCAATACCAGCGCATTCTGGCTAAACCAGTCATGCGGGAAGGTCAGCGTCCAGTGGTTCGCCTCGGTTTTCAGCGTAAGGGTTGGCGGCGTGGTCGTCGCCTGTCGCTGGTTATTCAGCAGCACCCCAAGGCGCAGCAGCTGTATTAACGGCAGAAACTGCTTTTTCTTAAACAGCGTAAAACGCGGTAAATCATCCAGCTTAATCGCTTTACGGTGATAGCGAACTAAGGTGGCCATCAGCATCTGCTGTTCCTGATTAAAGCCCGGCAGATCGCTGTTTTGCAGGATGTAAGCCGAATGGCGGTGCATGCCGCTGTGGTTAATATTTAAGCCGACTTCATGCAGCATGGTCGCCCATTTCAGCAGCGCCGCCAGATGAGGGTTCGCAAGCTTGGGATTCTGCTCCTGCCATTGCTCAAAAATATGCGTGGTGGTCTCCAGTACCCGACGCGCCTGCTCGCGGTCGATATTGTACTGGTTCGCCAGACTTTGTGCGGTGCGGCTACGGATATCCTGGTGACGGAAACGTCCTTCCATCTCGTACAGTACGCCTTCGCGCAGCGCGCCGTCGGATAAGCGCAGCTCTTTAATCGCCAGCGCGTCAAACACCCCGCAAAGAATCGCCAGGCCGGGAGCAAAAACGGCTTTACGATCTTCCGAGAGTCCAGGCAGGCTCAGCGAGTCGAAGTTTTTATACTTCAGTAGTTCTTCGACCAGCATCTCAAGGCGCTCTGGGGTGATAAAGCCGTCTTTCTCACCCATGGCCACCAGCACTTCGTGAGCGGCTTTAATGGTGCCCGATGCGCCGAGGGCGACGTTCCACCCCTGGATGCGGAACTGCCAGGCCAGGGTTTCCAGCTTTTGCACGGCCGACAGACGCGCGCGCTGGAAATTCTCTTTGTTGATGACGCCGCCAGCAAAGTAGGCCTGAGAGAAGCTCACGCAGCCCATACGGCGGCTTTCCACCAGACGAGGCTCGAAATCCTCGCCGATCACCAGTTCGGTAGAGCCGCCGCCGATATCGATGACCAGCTTACGGCCTCGCTCCGGCTGCGTATGCTCCACGCCCATAAAAATCAGACGCGCTTCCTCGTTGCCGGGGATGATTTCAATGGGGTAGGGGATGACCTGCTCCGCGCGCTTAAGGAACTCTGCGGCGTTTGTCGCCTGGCGCAGCGTGTGCGTGCCGACGATGCAGACGCTTGACGGGTCAAAACCCTGCAGGCGCTCGGCGAACAGCGACAGGCAGTTCAGCCCGCGCGTCATAGCCTCTTCGCTCAGTACAGAGTTTTCATCCAGACCATCGGCCAGATGTACCCGCTGTTTCAGACGACCGATGATCTGCATAGCCCCGTCAACGACACGGGCGATCACCATATGAAAACTGTTCGAACCGAGGTCGACCGCAGCGAACTCCTGCGGCCGAGGGGCATTTTCGTTTATTGGCATAGGTTAGTCGGGCTGTTCAAGTGATTTGAGGTAGTCGTATATCGCCATCTGTGCACGGACTTTGCGGCGATTGCCGCGCGGCACGTAGCGATTGCTCAGTTCTTTATCAAGATAGCGCGCTTTCACTGTATCGTTGAAGAGGAGATCGAAAATATCCAGCACCCGCTGCTTCAGGCGCGGATCCAGCAGCGGCGCGGCCACTTCGATACGATAGTCAATATTGCGCGTCATCCAGTCCGCGGACGATAGCCAAACCTGTTTATCGCCGCCGTTTTCAAAGCAATAAACGCGGTCATGCTCAAGGAAACGGTCAACAATGCTGGTCACGCGAATATTTTCGCTGATTCCTTCCAGACCGGGGATCAGCGAACACATACCACGAATAAGCAAATTAACCGGCACGCCGGAGCTTGAAGCGGCGTAGAGACGGTCTACCAGACCTTTATCGACCAGGTTGTTCAGCTTCAGCATGATGCCCGACGGCTGACCATTTTGCGCGTTGGCGATTTCACGATCGATCATCTCATAAAGCAGACGACGTGAGTTTTGCGGCGACACTAGCAGATAATCGAAGCTGACCGGGCGGTAGGGGTTTTCAATAAAGTTAAATACCCGGCGGACTTCATTGGTGATGCGCGCATCGGCGGTCAGCAGCGAGTAGTCGGTATAAAGCCGCGCGGTTTTTTCGTTGAAGTTGCCGGTGCCGATATGCGCATAGCGCACGACTTCATCGCCCTCTTTTCGCGAAACCAGGAACAGCTTGGCGTGGATCTTGAGGCCCGGCGCGGAGAAGATAACGTGCACGCCGGCTTCGGTCAGGCGCTTAGCCCAATGAATATTGGCTTCTTCATCGAAACGCGCCTGCAGCTCAACGACCACCGTCACTTTCTTACCGTTGTGGGCGGCATGAATCATCGAATCGATAATCCGTGAATCTTTCGCGACGCGGTAGATGTTGATTTTGATAGCCAGCACGCTTGGGTCGAAAGAGGCCTGGCGCAGCAGCTCAAGGACGTGTTCGAACGTATGGTACGGGTAGTAAAGCAGCACGTCGCGTTCGCGGATTGCGTCAAAGCCGTTGCGGAATTTATCGAACCACAGATGACGCAGACGCGGCATCGGTTTGTTGACCAGATTCGCTTTGCCCACGTTGGGGAAGCCGATAAAGTCTTTAAAGTTGTGGTAACGACCGCCCGGCAGCATCGAATCGTAGTTGGAGATGGAGAGCTTATCGCGCAGCATTTCGACCATTGCGTCGGGCATATCGCGCTGATAAACGAAGCGCACCGGCTCGGCGGTCAGACGCTGTTTCAGGCTGGAGGACATCAGCTCCATCAGGCTCGATTCCATCTCGTGCACCAGATCGTATTCGGCGTCACGGGTCATTTTCATCGAGTAGGCGTTCAGCGCGTCGTAATCGAAAAAGCCCTTGAAGATATCATCCAGGCAGTAGCGCAGGATGTTATCTAGCAAAATCATCGGTTTGCGCCGGCGAGGCGCTTCCGGCGGCAGGTTAACAAAACGCGGCACCTTGTCAGACGGAATCTCAAGCAGCGCGTAATTAATGGTATCTCCGCGGATAATTTCGACGGCCAGGTAGGTGTAATCATCCTTCAGAAACTGCACTAAATCCGTTTCGCGGTTAATCAGGATTGGCGTGATGTGCTGACGAAGATACAGCTTGAAGTAGTTACGCAGCCAGGACTGCTGGTTGACGGAGAGCTGGCGTTCGTTGATCAGGAAAATCTGGTTACGCGCCATTTCCAGCAGCAGCTCGTTGTATAAACCGTCAAACTCCTGATCGGCCTTGAGCACGCGAGCCTGGATTTTGCCTAGCAGGTGACGTGAGTGGGCGGTACTGCCTTGTTCTTCGCTAATGATGATGCGGCGCTTAAGCTCGGCGAACCGCACTTTATAAAATTCATCGAGGTTATTGGAGTAAATCCCCAAAAAGCGCATGCGCTCGATCAGCGGATTGCTTTTGTCCGCCGCTTCCTGAAGTACGCGTTCGTTAAAGGACAACCAACTGAGTTCTTTTTCGATGTATAGCTTTTCCTGGCCCATTACAGCTCACACTCCGTTTTACTCACAGGACATAGACTATTATGACGAAATTTTCCGCATAGCGATTCACTCTGTCACAACTATATGACAGTAAGAAGAACTATTTCTTCAATATGATTGATTGTTAAACGATTTTAATCAAAAAAAAGCCCCGCGTGGATAAAACGCAGGGCGATGGGTTACTCTTCGGCGGCGTAGCCTTGCGGCGGTAGCTTTATTTCATCAAGCCAGGCTTCGTTTCCTTCCGCGCGCAGGCGGCCATCGACAAACCAGCTGATTGCCAGGGGATAGATATCGTGTTCCTGAGCTTGTACTCGGGCGGTAATGTCGTCTTCGGTATCTTCAGCGAACACTGGTACCTTAGCCTGCAGAACCACCGGGCCTCCGTCCAGCTCATCGGTCACAAAATGCACCGACGTCCCGTGCTCCTCATCGCCATTTTCCAGCGCCTGACGATGGGTGTGCAGCCCCGGATATTTTGGCAGCAGGGAAGGGTGGATATTCAGCATACGCCCCTGATAGTGGGCGACAAACGCCGGGCTAAGAATCCGCATGTAGCCGGCGAGAACCACCAGATCCGGCGCGTAAGCGTCGATCTCGTGCATCAGCTCGCGGTCGAAAGCTTCCCGGTTGGCAAACTGGCTGGCGGCGAGCGCGTGAGCCGGAATATTGGCCGCGCGGGCGCGCTCAAGGCCGAATGCGTCGGCCTTGTTGCTGAAGACTGCACGCAGGGTGCCGTTGATTTTTTTCCGGGCGCAGGCGTCAATAATCGCCTGCAGGTTGCTACCGTTACCGGAAATCAGCACCACGATGTTTTTCATTCAATAACCACACGCTGTTCGGAATCAGAGGCTTTGATATACCCTATTTTCCATGCGCTTTCACCTTTGTCGTTCAGGAAGGCAATGGCTTTATCCGCTGCTTCCGCCGGCAGCGCGATAACCATGCCGACGCCGCAGTTAAAGGTGCGATACATTTCGTGGCTGCTGACGTTACCGGCGGTTTGCAGCCAGTTGAATACGTCCGGCCACTGCCAGGAGGATTCATCGATGACTGCCTGAGTGTTGTCCGGCAGCACGCGCGGAATGTTTTCCCAGAAGCCGCCGCCGGTCAGGTGGGCGATGGCGTGCACGTCGACGTTGGCAATCAGGTCGAGTACGGATTTCACATAAATTCGGGTCGGCGCCAGCAGATGGTCGGCCAGCGGCTTACCGTTGAGATCGGTGGTTTGCGGGTCAACGCCGCTGACTTCGATAATTTTGCGCACCAAAGAGTAGCCGTTAGAGTGCGGGCCGCTGGAAGCCAGCGCCACCAGCACGTCGCCATCGGCCACTTTGCTACCGTCGATAATTTCTGATTTTTCTACCACCCCAACGCAGAAACCGGCCACGTCATAATCTTCGCCGTGGTACATGCCCGGCATTTCCGCCGTCTCGCCGCCCACCAGCGAGCAGCCTGACTGCAGGCAACCTTCGGCAATGCCGCTGATTACGCTCGCCGCAGTATCGACATCCAGTTTGCCGGTCGCGTAGTAATCAAGGAAGAACAGCGGCTCTGCGCCCTGAACCACGAGGTCGTTTACGCACATAGCGACCAGGTCGATACCGATAGTGTCGTGACGCTTCAGGTCCATCGCCAGACGCAGCTTGGTGCCGACGCCGTCGGTGCCGGAGACCAGAACCGGTTCGCGATATTTCTGCGGCAGCGCGCACAGCGCGCCGAATCCGCCCAGTCCACCCATCACTTCCGGGCGGCGGGTTTTCTTCACCACGCCCTTAATACGGTCGACGAGAGCGTTGCCTGCATCAATATCCACGCCGGCATCTTTATAGCTGAGAGAGGTTTTATCGGTCACTGCGAAGTCTCCACGCGTTTGCGGTAGCAATAAAAAACGGCGCAATTCTAACAGGGATAGCAAACGTTTGCGAGCCTGCTTTGCAGTCGACGTTAAACGGCCGTTAAGTGCGCAAATTTGATACTGTTCACGAAAATGAAACCGGGTACATTCTTCTGCTTGCCAGCGTTGCCGGGAATAATCATCATGCCAATGAAACCGGTTTCTTTTGTGCTGCAAGCAGAGAGAAACCGCGAATTTGATGGATTCTGGAGGAAAGCTGAGGATGAAAATTGCCGCATTTGATATCGGTGGCACGGCGTTAAAAATGGGGGTAATGACGCGCGAAGGCACGCTGCTGGAGAAAGGAAAGCAGGCCATCATCGACAGCGACGGCGACCAGATCCTGCAGGCAATGCTGGCGTGGATCGCCGCGCATCCGGCGTGCGAAGGGGTGGCCATCAGCGCGCCCGGCTACGTTAACCCGCATACCGGCTTTATCGAAATGGGCGGCGCCATCCGTAAATTCGATAACTTCGCCATCAAGAGCTGGCTTGAGCAGCAGCTGCGCCTGCCCGTGGCCATTGAGAACGATGCTAACTGCGTGCTGCTGGCCGAGCGCTGGCGGGGTAAAGCTGCCGATATGAGCAACTTTCTGGTCCTGACCATCGGTACCGGCATCGGCGGGGCTATTTTCTGTAATAACCAACTGGTCCACGGCGCGCGTTTCCGCGCCGGGGAGTTCGGCTATATGCAAACCGCGCGTCCGGGTACCCGCGATGTACGGCGCTATTCGATGAATGAAAACTGCACGCTGCGCGTGCTGCGCCATCGCTACGCTGAGCATATCGGTAAGGCGCTGGAAGAGGTGACCGGCGAAGAGATTTTTGACCGCTACGATGCGGGCGACGCCACCTGTCGACGTCTGGTCGCGGAATTCTTTAACGGCCTGGGCACCGGGCTATATAACCTCGTCAACTTATTCGACCCGCAAACGATTTTGATTGGCGGCGGGATTGTGGAACGGCCGGGCTTTCTGGCGCTGCTGCGCGAACATCTGGCCTGGTTTGGCATTGCGGAATATATCGACACCGTTAGCCACGGCAACGATGCCGGGCTGGTAGGCGCGGTTTACCATTTCAATCAGCAATACCGGTCGCATAGCGGCGACTGCGCATAGGGAGAGAACATGTCCGGATTTAAAGAAGGTTTTCTGTGGGGCGGCGCGGTGGCGGCGCATCAGCTGGAAGGCGGCTGGAAAGAGGGCGGTAAAGGGGTGAGCGTCGCCGACGTGATGACCGCAGGCGCGCACGGCGTACCGCGCGAAATCACCGATGGCGTGCAGCCGGGGAAAAACTACCCCAACCACGAAGCGATTGATTTTTATCATCGCTATAAAGACGACATTAAGCTGTTTGCCGAAATGGGCTTCAAATGCTTCCGCACCTCCATTGCCTGGACGCGCATCTTCCCGCTGGGCGATGAGCAAGAACCTAACGAAGCCGGGCTGCAGTTTTACGACGACCTGTTCGATGAGTGCCTGAAGCACGGTATTGAGCCGGTAATTACGCTCTCCCACTTCGAAATGCCGTACCATCTGGTGACGGAGTATGGCGGCTGGCGTAACCGTCAACTGATTGATTTCTTCGTCCGCTTTGCCCGGGTGGTGTTTGCCCGCTACCAGCATAAAGTGAAGTACTGGATGACCTTCAATGAGATCAATAACCAGGCCAACTTCCACGAAGATTTTGCGCCGTTCACCAACTCCGGACTGAAATATCTGCCGGGTGAGGACCGCGAGCCGGTCATGTTTCAGGCGGCGCACTATGAGCTGGTCGCCAGCGCGCTGGCGGTTAAAGCCGCCCGCGAAATTAACCCGTCATTGCAGATTGGCTGCATGATCGCCATGTGTCCGATTTACCCGCTGAGCTGCGCGCCCAACGACATGATGATGGCGATGAACGCCATGCATCGCCGCTACTGGTTTACCGACGTTCACGTGCGTGGCCGTTATCCGCAGCACCTGTTGAACTACTTCGAGCGTCGCGGTTTTGCGCTGGACATCACCGAAGAAGACCGCGTAGCGCTGACTCAGGGCTGCGTCGACTATATCGGCTTTAGCTACTATATGTCGTTTGCCACGAAAGCAACGGATGATAATCCGCAGCTGGATTATGATGAAAGCAAGAGCCTGGTTTCCAACCCGTACGTGCAGAAGTCAGACTGGGGCTGGCAGATTGATCCGGTCGGGCTGCGCTACTCCCTGAACTGGTTCTGGGACCATTACCAGCTGCCGCTGTTTATCGTTGAGAACGGCTTCGGCGCCATCGACGTGCGCGAAGCGGACGGATCGGTAGACGATCAGTATCGTATTGACTACCTTTCCGCCCATATCGCCGAGATGAAAAAAGCGGTAGTTGAGGATGGCGTCGACCTGATGGGCTATACCCCGTGGGGCTGTATCGATCTGGTTTCCGCGGGAACCGGTGAGATGAAAAAACGCTACGGCTTTATCTACGTGGATAAAGATAATGAGGGCAACGGCACGCTGGCGCGTAGCCGTAAGAAATCTTTTACCTGGTATCAGCAGGTGATCGGCAGCAACGGCGAAAAGCTATAAAACTGCCGTAAAGCCCCATTCAGCCCCGCCTTCGCGGGGTTTTTTTATTTTGTCTTATACTGGCTCAGGCAGCGTAAAGCATTTTGGTTGATCCCGGTCAAACATATCGGCTATGGCGTAAAAGGTAAAAGGCGGTATAATCCGGCGATTTTTTTTGTGGCTGCCCCTCAGAGGAGAAAGAGAATGAAGATCGTGGAAGTGAAACACCCACTCGTCAAACACAAGCTGGGCCTGATGCGTGAGCACGACATCAGCACCAAACGCTTCCGTGAACTCGCCTCAGAAGTTGGCAGCTTACTGACTTATGAAGCAACTTCCGATCTGGCGACTGAAAAAGTCACCATTGAAGGCTGGAACGGCCCGGTTGAAATTGAGCAGATCAAAGGCAAGAAAATTACCGTTGTGCCGATTCTGCGCGCGGGTCTGGGAATGATGGAAGGCGTGCTTGAGCACGTACCTAGCGCACGCATCAGCGTGGTGGGCATCTACCGTAACGAAGAGACGCTTGAGCCGGTTCCTTACTTCCAGAAGCTGGTATCCAATATTGACGAACGCATGGCGCTGGTGGTTGACCCGATGCTGGCAACCGGCGGTTCAATGATCGCCACCATCGACCTGCTGAAAAAAGCGGGCTGCAGCAGCATTAAGGTGCTGGTTCTGGTGGCGGCGCCGGAAGGCATCGCCGCGCTGGAGAAAGCGCATCCGGACGTTGAGTTGTACACCGCGTCCATTGACCAGGGCCTGAACGAGCACGGATACATTATTCCGGGGCTCGGCGACGCCGGCGATAAGATTTTTGGTACGAAATAATTGATGAAGTAGAAAAAGCCGACTTTGAGAGTCGGCTTTTTTTTGAATAAAACACACCAACAGCAATCAACAAACGACTCTCAGAGGAAAATGCTATGACGCGCCGTGCTATCGGGGTGAGTGAAAGACCGCCGCTTTTACAGACAATCCCGCTTAGTTTGCAACATCTGTTCGCCATGTTTGGCGCAACGGTACTGGTGCCCGTTCTGTTCCATATCAACCCGGCCACGGTACTGCTGTTTAACGGCATCGGAACGCTGTTATATCTTTTCATCTGCAAAGGCAAAATCCCGGCTTATCTTGGATCGAGCTTTGCGTTTATCTCCCCGGTACTGCTTTTGCTGCCGCTGGGTTACGAAGTCGCTCTCGGCGGATTCATCATGTGCGGCGTGCTGTTTTGCATCGTCTCCTTTATCGTCAAAAAAGCTGGAACCGGCTGGCTGGACGTGATGTTCCCGCCGGCGGCGATGGGCGCGATTGTCGCGGTTATCGGCCTGGAGCTGGCGGGCGTGGCGGCGAATATGGCCGGTCTGCTGCCCGCTGACGGACAATCGCCGGACAGCAAAACCATTATTATTTCGATGGTGACGCTGGCGGTGACGGTTTTCGGTTCGGTGCTGTTCCGCGGTTTCCTGGCGATTATCCCGATTTTAATCGGCGTCCTGGTCGGCTACGCGCTCTCCTTCGTGATGGGCGTCGTCGATACCACGCCAATCGCCGAGGCCCACTGGTTTGCGCTGCCGACCTTTTACACCCCGCGCTTTGAATGGTTTGCGATTTTCACCATTCTGCCCGCCGCGCTGGTGGTGATCGCCGAGCACGTTGGACATCTGGTAGTAACGGCCAATATCGTCAAGAAAGATCTGATCCGCGATCCGGGCCTGCATCGTTCAATGTTTGCCAACGGCCTGTCTACGGTGATCTCCGGCTTCTTTGGCTCAACGCCAAACACTACCTACGGCGAGAACATTGGCGTGATGGCGATCACCCGCGTCTACAGCACCTGGGTTATCGGTGGCGCGGCGATCATCGCGATTCTGCTCTCCTGCGTCGGCAAGCTGGCGGCGGCGATCCAGATTATCCCGCTGCCGGTAATGGGCGGCGTCTCGCTGCTGCTGTACGGGGTCATCGGCGCTTCGGGTATTCGCGTGCTGATCGAATCTAAAGTCGATTACAACAAGGCGCAGAACCTGATTCTGACCTCCGTTATCCTGATCATCGGCGTCAGCGGGGCGAAAGTACATATCGGCGCCGCTGAGCTGAAAGGCATGGCGCTGGCGACCATTGTTGGCATCGGTCTGAGCCTGATCTTCAAGCTGATAAGCGTGCTGCGTCCGGAAGAGGTGGTCCTCGACGCTGCGGATAGCGAAGATGCGAAACATTGATCCCTATACCGGGCGGCGATCCCGCCCGGTTCTCTCCTTGCCTATTTCTGTGCTAAACTCTCCGCGTTTTTCTGCAAGCCTATGTTGAGGTCCATCTGAACGCACCGGCACAGCTCTCTTTGCCACTGTATCTTCCCGATGATGAAACTTTCGCGAGTTTCTGGCCGGGCGATAACCCTTCTCTTCTTGCCGCCCTTCAGAACGTGCTGCGGCAGGATCATAGCGGATACATCTATATCTGGTCACGGGAAGGGGCGGGGCGCAGCCATCTCCTGCACGCGGCCTGCGCGGAGCTCTCCCAGCGCGGCGATGCGGTGGGTTACGTTCCTCTGGATAAACGGACGTGGTTCGTTCCTGAAGTGCTGGATGGAATGGAGCAGCTCTCGCTGGTTTGCATCGATAATATTGAGTGTGTGGCGGGCGATGAACTGTGGGAAATGGCGATTTTCGACCTCTATAACCGCATTCTCGAGTCCGGTAAAACCCGGCTGTTGATTACCGGCGACCGACCGCCGCGCCAGCTCAAGCTGGGCCTGCCGGATCTGGCTTCGCGTCTTGACTGGGGGCAAATCTACAAGCTGCAGCCGCTGTCGGATGAAGACAAGCTCCAGGCGCTTCAACTGCGCGCGAGGCTGCGTGGTTTCGAAATGCCGGAAGATGTCTGCCGCTTCCTGCTTAAGCGGCTGGATCGCGAAATGCGTTCGCTGTTTATGACGCTCGATCAGCTCGATCGCGCTTCAATTACCGCCCAGCGCAAGCTAACCATTCCTTTCGTGAAAGAGATCCTCAAGCTTTAGCGGAGCCGTGGCTTGAGGACCCGATCGTTTAGTTAACGATGTCCAGAACCTGTTCCGGCGGACGACCGATGCGGGCCTCGCCGTGGCTGACGACGATAGGCCGCTCAATCAGCTTTGGATTATCAATCATTGCCTGGATCAGCGCTTCTTCGCTGAGCTGCGGATTCGCGAGATCGAGTGATTTATAGAGATCTTCTTTCTGGCGCATTAACTCGCGCGCGCTGGCCATTCCCAGCATCTTCAGCAGCTGGCGCAGCGTTGCGGTATCCGGCGGCGTCTCCAGGTAGAGCACCACTTCAGCATCGATACCGTTAGCCTTCAGCAGGCTCAGGGTGTCGCGACTCTTGGAGCAGCGCGGGTTGTGATAGATTTTGACCGTATCGGACATGAGATCTCCTTACATTTTCTGGTACGGTTTGAAGCGTTCCTGCAGCTGACGCAGCTGATCGATACGCGCATCGTAGCGGGCCTGCTGCAGACTGCCTAATTTGACCTGTGAACTGGCGCTGCTGAGTAGGGTAATGGCCTGATCGAGTCGGCCAACCAGCGCCATGCCCTCCGCGCGCGCTGCCAGCTCCTGATCGCGATTTCCCAGCTTAGCTTCTGCTTGCGCCAGCAAATCCCAACCATTGACGTCATCTTTATTGTTAAAGGTATAGCGGTTAAGGATCGTCGCCGCTTCCCCCGGCTGCCCGCCTTCCAGCAGGGCGTTGGCGAGGTTGAGCTGTAGTACCGGGTTAGTACGCAGTTCGCGGGCGCCCTTCAGGCGGTTAATCGCGTCAGTGGCTCGCTTTTGTCCAAGATCGATATCGGTCGCCAGGTCAAGGTACCAGGCATTTTGCGGTTCGGCGCTCAGCAGCGGCTGTAGCGTTTTGCGCGCCAGATCGTAATTGTTGCTGCCCATCGCCAGCAGCGCGCGGCCGTACTGGGCGGCGTGCTGTTCGCGAATATTGCCTTTTTCCCAGCTGCTCAGCAGGTCGTTGCCTAGCTTATTGTCGCCGGAGGTGTACATTCCCAGCGTTCTGGCTTTTGCCAGGTAGAAGTCAGCCGAGGATTGCACGACCACCGGGCGCATCTGGTTCGCACGGTTGCGGGCGTCGGCGAGACGGCTTTCCGGCAAGGGGTGGGTTAGCAGCATTTCCGGCGGCCGGGTCGAGTAGCGCGACTCGTCAAGCAGCTTGCCCATAAACGCCGGCATCGCCTGCGGATCGAAACCTGAACGTTGAAGGACCTGAATACCAATGCGGTCTGCCTCTTCCTCGTTTTGGCGGGTAAAGCTGATCAGCCCCTGCTGGCTGCCCGCCAGGGTGCCGGTCAGCGCGGCCATACCGGCCTGTGGGCTGGCCATCGCCAGCAGAATCGACCCCAAAGCGCCAACCCAGGTCAGCGGAGCGTTACGCTTTTGGTCTTCCATCGCGCGGGCAAGGTGGCGCTGGGTGACGTGAGAAATTTCGTGCGCCATTACCGACGCCAGCTCGCTTTCATTATCCGAGTAGCGGAACAGCGCCGAGTGCAGTACGACGTTACCGCCGAAGAAAGCAAAGGCGTTTATTTGATCGTTATTAATCAGATAAAAGTGGAACGGAGTGCGCACCGAATTGGCGTGCGACACCAGGCGCATGCCTAAACCGTTGATATATTGCACCAGCAGCGGATCGTTAATTAACGGCGCGCTGCCGCGCAGCTGGCGCACGTAGTAATCTCCCATCTGCATTTCCTGGCCAATGGAGAGCGTGCTTCCTGCGGAGGTGCCCATGTCCGGCAGAGTGTCTGCGGTATCGGCAAAAGCAGGTAATATTGAACCCAGCGTCAGCGACGCTATGACGGTCGCCACCAGCGTTTTCTTCAACTGCCTGAACATAACCTCTGTCCTGTAATGTAGGTGTGCCAGTTTGACCGATTGTGCGGCGTAATGTTCCCTGACCGCAAGCAGGTCCAGCGAGTTTAGCCGTCGTTTGCGGCGTTGCAAATATGATATTCACCCGACCGTTAATGTTTGTGGTTTTACCCATAAAAAGCGAAGTCTTTTTTGTGACATTTCGATACAATTCCTGAGATTGTTACAGCTCCGCTCTTCAGGGAAGGGTTTTATGCTCCAGATGTTAATGCAGTGGTACCGTCGTCGGTTCAGCGATCCGGAGGCGATAGCGCTGCTGGTCATTTTGCTGGCTGGGTTCGGCATTATGTTTTTCTTCAGCGGCCTGCTGGCACCTTTATTAGTGTCGATTGTTCTGGCCTATCTGCTGGAGTGGCCCACCGTCAGACTGGAGCGTATCGGGTTTTCACGTACCTGGGCCACCTCGGTCGTTCTGATTCTGTTCGTCGGCATTCTGCTGCTGATGGCGTTTGTGGTGATGCCGGTTGCCTGGCAGCAGGGTATTTATCTGATCCGCGATATGCCGGGGATGTTGAATAAACTTTCCGATTTTGCCGCGACGGTGCCGCGCCGTTATCCGGCCTTAATGGATGCCGGCATTATCGACGCGATGGCGGAGAACATGCGCAGCCGCATGTTAACCGTCGGCGACTCGGTGGTGAAGTATTCGCTGGCTTCGTTGGTCGGGCTGCTGACCCTGGCGGTCTATCTGGTGCTGGTGCCGCTGATGGTTTTCTTTCTGCTGAAGGATAAAGAGCAGATGCTTAACGCCGTACGCCGTGTGCTGCCGCGCAACCGCGGCCTGGCCGGGCAGGTATGGAAAGAGATGAACCAGCAAATTACCAACTATATTCGCGGTAAGGTGCTGGAGATGATTGTCGTCGGCGTGGCGACATGGATTGGCTTTATCCTTTTTGGCCTCAACTATTCGCTGCTGCTGGCGGTGCTGGTGGGGTTCTCGGTATTAATCCCCTATATCGGCGCGTTTGTGGTCACCATTCCGGTGGTGGGCGTGGCGCTGTTCCAGTTTGGCGCGGGAACCGAGTTCTGGAGCCTGTTTGCGGTGTACCTGATTATTCAGGCGCTGGATGGCAACCTGCTGGTGCCGGTACTCTTCTCGGAAGCCGTTAATCTGCATCCGCTGGTGATTATTCTGTCGGTGGTGATTTTTGGCGGTCTGTGGGGATTCTGGGGCGTGTTCTTCGCGATTCCGCTGGCGACGCTCATCAAAGCGGTGGTGCACGCCTGGCCGGATGGCCTGATAGTGGAAGACGAGCATTAGCGCGAAGCCGCAAGAAATGCCCTAAAAAAAGACGCCGGGTGGTTGAGAACGACCCGGCGTCTTGCGTTTGTCTTAGCGTCAGGCGTTTTCTTTCAGCCAGTTCAGCACCACGTCGTGGTGATTGCTGGTTTTGAAATCATCAAACACATGTTCGATTTTGCCGTTGGCGTCGATGAGGAAGCTAATACGATGGATACCGTCGTAGGTTTTCCCCATAAAGGTTTTTTCACCCCAGATACCAAACTGCTCGCATACCTGATGATCTTCATCAGACAGGAGAGTGAAGTTCAGCAGCTCTTTTTCGGCGAAACGGGAGAGTTTTTCTGGTTTATCCGTACTGATACCCAGTACTTCAACGCCTGCTTTTTTCAGGTCGTCCATATTATCGCGTAAACCGCACGCCTGTACGGTGCAGCCCGGGGTCATGGCTTTCGGATAAAAATAAACCAGAACACGCTGTCCCTGGAAGTCGGTCAAATTTACTTCCTCGCCGTCCTGGTCCGGTAAGCTAAATTTCGGTGCAATATCACCGGCTTTCAGTGGGTTCATCACTCAAACTCCATCCTGTTCATCATGCTGTGAATAATTAACAATGTTAATACTGCCTTGTGCATTCAGTTCTGTACATAGGGCTTTGAACGCTTGTTCGATATTTGATGCATTTTGCGTAGTCGGGCTGTGTGCGGTGATCTGGATAAAAAGCTGCGCTGACTCGTCGTTCGCACCGGGCTGAGTGCGGGAAACCAGCTCGGCAATGTTCATTTTCCACGTATCGCACAGCGCCGTAAATCGCTCAATGATATGCGGTGAATCCGGTACCTCAACCTGAACCCAGACGGTGTTCTGCATCGCCTGAGGCGGCCTCGCGGTTGTACGCTTCATCACGATAAGCAGATCCAGCTCGGCGCCTTTCAGCGGCAGAGTTGACTCAATCAGGTTAATTGCATTCCACGAGCCGGAAAGCAGCATGATAAACGTAAACTCATCGCCAAGCATGGCCAGCCGACTGTCTTCAATATTACAGCCGCAGCTGCTGACGTGACGAGTGATCGTATTCACGATGCCTGGGCGGTCAGCACCCAACGCGGTAATAACCAGATAGTGTTGTAATGAGGCTGTCAAACCTGTTCTTCCTTTAAAAAGGTGAGGTAACGTTAGGAAAGCATAAAAAAAACCGGCATACAACATCCCTGATGGCATCGGGTCTCTTGCTTTTATTGCGACTCCAAACGTAACATTGAGAATCTTGTCCCACTTATGCTCTGAGGATGGCCCATGTTTACGGGAAGTATTGTAGCGCTTGTCACGCCGATGGATGAAAACGGCAACGTCTGCCGGTCAAGCCTGAAAAAACTGATTGATTATCATGTCGCCAGCGGAACCTCGGCGATCGTTTCGGTAGGAACTACCGGAGAGTCCGCAACATTGAGCCATGAAGAGCATGGTGATGTGGTCATGCAGACGCTGGAACTGGCCGACGGGCGTATTCCGGTTATTGCCGGCACCGGTGCAAATGCAACCGCAGAGGCGATTAGCCTGACCAAACGATTCAACGATAGCGGCGTGGTTGGCTGCCTGACGGTAACGCCGTATTACAACCGCCCGACCCAGGAAGGGCTGTTCCAACACTTTAAAGCTATCGCAGAGCATACTGACCTGCCGCAAATCCTGTATAATGTGCCGTCCCGTACCGGTTGCGATATGCTGCCTGACACCGTTGGCCGTCTGGCGGAAATTAAAAATATTATCGGTATTAAGGAAGCGACGGGGAACTTAAGCCGCGTTCATCAGATCAAAGAGCTGGTTTCAGATGACTTTATTCTGCTGAGCGGCGATGACGCGACCGGAATGGACTTTATGCAGCTTGGCGGTCATGGCGTGATTTCCGTAACGACAAACGTTGCGGCGCGTGAAATGGCCGAGATGTGCCGACTGGCGCTAGCAGGTCAATTTGCCGAAGCTCGTGCGATTAACCAGCGTCTGATGCCATTGCATACCAAATTATTTGTCGAACCCAACCCTATCCCGGTCAAATGGGCCTGTAAGGCGTTGGGTCTTGTGGCGACCGATACGTTACGCCTGCCGATGACCCCGATTACCGAAAACGGTACTAAGGTCGTTACCGCAGCGCTGAAGCATGCCGGTTTGCTGTAAAGTTTAGGGAGATTTGATGGCTTACTCAGTACAGAAGTCGCGCCTGGCGAAGGTTGCGGGTGTTTCGCTGGTTCTACTCCTCGCGGCCTGTAGTTCTGACTCGCGCTATAAGCGTCAGGTGAGCGGCGACGAGGCCTATTTGCAGGCAACGCCGCTTAGTGAACTTCACGCGCCAGCAGGGATGATCCTGCCGGTTCAGGTGGGTGATTATAATATTCCGGTTGCAACCAGCACCGGTAACACAGGCAAAGCCCTGGACATTCGTCCGCCAGCCCAGCCTCTGGCGCTGGTCAGCGGCGCGCGTACGCAGTTCAGCGGCGATACCGCGACGCTGATGGTGGAAAACGGTCGCAGCGGTTCGCTGTGGGCGCAGGTGGCAAGCATCGTGCAGTCGAAAAACTACACTATCGCTAAACGCGACGATGCTAGCCAGACGCTGAATACCGACTGGGTCGAGTGGAATCGCCTCGATGAAGATCAGCAGTACCGTGGTCGCTATCAAATCTCAGTTAAGCAGCAAGGCTATCAGCAGGCGGTGATCGTGAAGCTGGTGAATCTGGAGCAGGCGGGTAAACCTGTTGCCGATCCGGCTTCGCTGCAGCGCTACAGTACCGCCATGCTGAACGTCATTTCCGAAGGTCTGGATCTGAACGCCACTAGCGCGCAGAACGCGGCGCAGAAAAACGCCGGGGCGACCTTCGACGTGCAGAGCGGCGCTGATGATACCGGCCTGCCGATGCTGATCGTTCGCGCGCCGTTTAACCTGGTGTGGCAACGCCTGCCGGGCGCGCTGGAAAAAGTGGGTATGAAGGTCACAGATAGCTCTCGTTCTCAGGGTAGCTTCTCAGTCACTTATAAACCGCTTTCCGACAGCGGCTGGACCGATCTGGGCGCTCGCGACCCGCAGCTGGTATCCGGCGATTATAAACTGCAGGTCGGGGACCTCGATAACCGCAGCAGCCTGCAGTTCATCGACCCGAAAGGCCATACGCTGACGCAGTCGCAAAATGATGCCCTGGTTGCCGTATTCCAGGCCGCATTAAGTAAGTAATTAACAGGGCTGGAGCAATCCGGCCCTTTTTAATGTATAGTGACGCAAACGTGTGCGTCGGCAGAAAAGCACAAATTTTTATCGTTAATCATCACTGGAGTGACAAAGATGCAAAAGCAAGCTGAGTTGTATCGTGGTAAAGCGAAGACGGTATACAGCACCGAAAACCCGGATCTGTTGATACTCGAATTCCGTAACGATACGTCAGCAGGGGACGGCGCTCGCATTGAGCAGTTCGATCGTAAAGGCATGGTGAACAACAAGTTTAACCATTTCATTATGAGCAAGCTGGCGGAAGCGGGTATCCCGACCCAGATGGAAGCGCTGTTGTCCGATACCGAGTGTCTGGTTAAAAAGCTGGATATGGTGCCGGTGGAGTGCGTGGTGCGCAACCGCGCCGCCGGGTCGCTGGTGAAACGCTTAGGCATTGAAGAAGGCATTGAGCTGAACCCGCCGCTGTTCGATCTGTTCCTGAAGAACGACGCCATGCACGATCCGATGGTCAATGAATCTTATTGCGAAACCTTTGGTTGGGTGAGCAAAGAGAACCTGGCGCGGATGCAGGAGCTGACCTACAAAGCTAACGATGTGCTGAAAAAGCTATTTGACGACGCGGGTCTGATCCTCGTGGACTTCAAACTGGAGTTCGGTCTGTTCAAAGGCGAAGTGGTGCTGGGAGATGAATTCTCTCCGGACGGCAGCCGTCTGTGGGATAAAAAAACCATGGATAAAATGGATAAAGACCGCTTCCGCCAGAGCCTCGGCGGCCTGATTGAAGCCTACGAAGAAGTCGCTCATCGCCTGGGCGTGAAACTCGACTAATCCCCCGACGCCAGAAGAAGTTTTCTTCTTCTGGCGCTCTTCTTGCTGTTTCCTGTGGTAATCCTCCGCTGAACCGCCTACGATCTTATTCATTGGTTAATATGATGAATTGAGGTGCTTATGCGCTGGCAAGGACGTCGCGAAAGCGACAATGTGGAAGATCGTCGTGGTCAATCTGGTTCACCTATGGGCGGCGGAGGTGGTTTTCGTCTCCCCAGCGGCAAAGGCGGCATCGTGCTGCTGATTATTGTCCTGGTGGCGGGCTATTACGGCGTAGATTTAACCGGCATGCTGACCGGCGAACCGGTATCACAACAGCAAACCACCACTCAACGCTCCATCAGCCCGCAGGATGAAGAGGCCGCGAAATTCACGAAGGTGATTCTGGCGGACACGGAAGATACCTGGGGCGCGATTTTTAAAGATATGGGCCGCCAGTACGCGCAGCCGAAGCTGGTGATGTATCGCGGCGCGACGCGGACCGCCTGCGGCACCGGCCAATCGGTGATGGGGCCTTTTTACTGCCCTGCGGACAGCACGGTGTATATCGACCTGTCATTCTACGATGAGATGAGAAACAAGCTTGGCGCCGGCGGCGATTTCGCGCAGGGCTACGTTATTGCCCACGAGGTTGGCCATCACGTACAAAAGCTGTTGGGTATTGAACCGAAAGTGCGCCAGCTGCAGCAAAATGCTTCGCAGGCGGAAGCGAATCGTCTGTCGGTAAAAATGGAGCTACAGGCGGACTGCTTTGCCGGCGTTTGGGGCTACAACATGCAGAAGCAAGATTACATGGAGACCGGCGATCTGCAGGAAGCGCTGAACGCCGCAGAGGCGATTGGCGACGATCGCTTGCAGCAGCAGAGCCAGGGGCGCGTCGTGCCGGACAGTTTTACCCACGGAACGTCCCAGCAGCGTTATACCTGGTTTAAACGCGGCTTCGATAGCGGCGACCCGGCGCAGTGCAACACCTTCGGCAACGCGCTGTAATGCTTTTTTGTCATGGATGAACTGCGTCACCTGACGGCGCAGATGGCGCGCGAAGGCATTCGTCGTCTGCTGGTTCTCAGCGGCGACGATGCCTGGACCCTGCGCCAGGCGCAAACAGTACGTACCGCGCTGTCCGGAGACGGGCTGTGGGTTGGTCCGCGTCCGATGCCCGAGCCGTACGTCTCGTCTACCGCCCTGAAATCGCTGCTGGGCCGCGAATTCCAGCACGCCTTTTTCGATGCCCGCGAGGGTTTTGACGTCGCGGCGTTTGCCGCGTTAGCCGGTACGCTGCGCGCCGGGAGCTGGCTGGTATTGCTCGTGCCCGACTTCGTGCAATGGCCGGCTCGTCCTGATGCGGATTCCCTGCGCTGGAGCGACGCTCCCGACCCCATCTCTACGCCGAATTTTGTTTATCGTTTTTGCCAACAGATTAGTGCGAATAACGCGTCCATTCTCTGGCGGCAGGGCGAGGAATGCATGGTGCCGGCATTTGCCGCGCGACCGCGATGGCGTCCCGCCGATGGTCATCCGCAGGTGGAGCAGGCCGCCGTGCTTGCCGAACTGGCCCGTTTCCCTCCCGGTATTGCGGCGCTAACCGCCGAGCGCGGGCGAGGAAAGTCCGCGCTCGCGGGAATGCTTATTCGCCATCTGGGGGGAGATGCCATCGTCACGGCGCCGGCGCGGGGAGCGACGGAGGTCATGGCGGCTTTCGCTGGCGAAAACTTGCGCTTTATGGCCCCCGACGCATTGTTGGCTTCCGGTTGTAGCGCCGGATGGCTGATTGTCGATGAGGCAGCGGCCATCCCCGGGCCGCTGTTGCGCCAGCTTGTCTCCCGCTTCCCGAAGACGCTATTGACCACCACCGTGCAGGGGTACGAAGGGACCGGGCGCGGCTTTTTGCTTAAGTTTTGCGCCAGCTTTGCGCACTTACGGCAGTTTAGCCTGACGGCGCCCATTCGTTGGGCGAGCGGCTGTCCGCTGGAGGCGGCGATCGCGCAGCTGCTGCTGTTTAGCGATGAGACCTTTCAGCACGCGCCAGGCGGCGATATCGCCCTGGAAAGCGTCAGCCAGGAGAGCTGGCGGCGACAGCCAGCGTTACCGGAAGCGATGTATCAACTGCTTTCCGGGGCCCACTATCGCACGTCGCCGCTTGACCTCCGGCGCATGATGGATGCGCCGGGGCAGCATTTTACCTGCGCCCGCAGCGGCAACCGCATCGCCGGGGCGCTGTGGTTGGTCGAAGAGGGCGGTCTGGAGCCATCCCTTAGCCAGGCGGTGTGGGCCGGCTACCGCCGTCCGCGCGGCAATCTGGTGGCGCAGTCGCTGGCGGCGCACGGCGGCAGCCCGCTGGCGGCCACGCTGACAGGGCTGCGCATCAGCCGTATTGCCGTGCATCCGGCTCGCCAACGCGAGGGGTTGGGGCAGCGGCTGGTGGAGCATGCGACGTCGCAGGCTGCGGGCCGGGATTATCTGTCGGTGAGTTTTGGCTACACGCCTGAGCTGTGGCGCTTCTGGCAACGCTGCGGTTTTACGCTGGTGCGATTGGGCACGCATCGGGAAGCCAGCAGCGGCTGTTATACCGCGATGGCGCTCTATCCTCTCAGCGAAGCGGGCCAGCGCCTGGCAAGCGAAGAGGCTCGACGGCTGCAGCGCGATGAGTACTGGCTGCGCGACTGGCGAGATGAGCCTGTGCCGCTGACGGCGCTGAAAGCGGCTATTCTTACTGAAGAAGATTGGCTGGAGGTGGCGGGTTTTGCTTTTGCCCATCGTTCGCTACTGACCTCGGCGGGTAGCCTCAATCGCCTGCTTATGCTGGTGGAGCTGCCGCTTCCGGCGCTACGGGGCCGCCTGCAGCAGCAGGATGAGACCGCGCTTTGCCGAACGTTAGATTTATCCGGACGGAAAGCGCTGCTGGCCAGGCTGCGCGAAGAAGCGGCGCAGGCGCTGCTCAGCCTGGATGAAAACCGCGCCAACGACCTGCGCCAGCAGGTTCACATGCTGCAATTTTTTTAACTAACTCCTTCAGTTAAATGGCATGGTCATATTTCGCCTGCGGCGTAAACTTCCTTGCAGACATTAAGGAGACAGCCATGAAACACGATCATTTTATTGTTCAAAGCCCCGCGACACCTGCACAGCAACTGCTGCTGCTGTTTCATGGCGTCGGCGATAACCCGGTGGCAATGGGGCAAATCGGTAGCTGGTTTGCGCCGCTCTTTCCCGAGGCGCTGATCGTCAGCATCGGTGGCGCGGAGCCGTGCGGCCCGCCTCCGGGGCGCCAGTGGTTTTCCGTGCAGGGTGTCAGCGAAGAAAACCGCCAGCAGCGCGTGGATGCGATCATGCCGACCTTCATTGAAACGGTGCGCTACTGGCAGCAGCAGAGCGGCGTCAGCCCGCAGGCGACGGCGCTGATCGGCTTCTCGCAGGGGGCGATTATGTCGCTGGAGAGCATTAAAGCCGAGCCGGGTCTGGCATCGCGGGTGATCGCCTTTAACGGCCGATATGCGACGCTGCCGGAGACGGCGACGACCGCGACCACCGTTCACCTGATCCACGGCGGCGAAGATCGGGTTATCGATCTGGCGTGGGCGGTAGCGGGGCAGGAAGCGCTACAGCAGGCCGGCGGTGACGTGACGCTGGATATTGTTGAGGATTTGGGGCACGCGATTGACGATCGTAGCATGCAGTTTGCCCTCGATCATCTGCGCTTTACCGTACCGAAGCACTATTTCGACGAGGCCCTCAGCGGCAGCACACCGAAAGATAGCGATATTATTGAGCTGCTGTGAATAATAAACCCGGAGGCGGCGCGATGCGCCTGTCCGGGCAACCGGACCTGCAAACGAGCTGGAAACCGGTAGCCCGGGCAAGGCGCGTTAAGCGCCGCCCCCGGGAAAAGAGCGCAGAGTGGGATATTTTCCCGGAGCCGATACTGCGCATTTGTCCGGGTTACTTGACCCGCGTCGTACAAGCCGGGCGATTTCTTTGCTGCAATCTCAAATAAAATGCTTACTTCTTCTTCGACGGGTCGTTCTTCGGCCAGTCGTCGTCATCGTCCCACTTGTCGTTGAAGTCGCGATGCGGCGGCAGATCCGGCTTATTGTTGAGAAATTTTTTGTGGTCAACGCGGGTCAGATCTTTAATCACGTTGATCATCACGCCCACCAAAAATACCAACACCAGAACCCACCAGTATTTCGTTAGCCAATCCATGCGCTTACCTCTTCTCTATTGATGCCATCAGGCGACCAGCTGTTCCATGATGCGTTGGTACATCCGCGCCAGCAGCTGGAGGTCGGCGGCATTCACACACTCGTTTATTTTATGAATGGTGGCGTTCACTGGCCCCAGTTCAACCACCTGCGCGCCCATACGCGCGATGAAGCGCCCGTCGGAGGTGCCGCCGTTGGTCAGCAGCTGCGGTTTGATTTCATTATAGTGCTCAATGGCGTTAACCACCGCATCAACCAGCTTACCGCGGCTGGTCAGGAACGGCTGGCCCGAGAGCCACCAGTCGACGCTGTAGCGCAGCGAGTATTTCTCGAGCAGGGCCACGACGCGCGCTTTAATCATTTCGTCGGTCAGCTCGGTACTAAAGCGGAAGTTGAACTGGACGAACATATCGCCGGGAATCACGTTGTTGCTGCCGGTCCCGGACTGCACGTTGGCGATTTGCATACTGGTCGGCGGAAAGAATTCGTTGCCCTTATCCCACTCAATATTCACCAGCTCCGCCAGCATCGGCGCGGCGCGGTGAACCGGGTTATCGGCGAGGTGCGGATAGGCCACGTGCCCTTGCACGCCGTGAATGGTCAGGTTGCAGGTCAGCGAGCCGCGACGGCCGTTTTTCACCACATCGCCGACGACTTCGGTGCTCGAGGGTTCACCGACCAGACAGTAGTCCAGCCGCTCGTTGCGCGCCATCAGCGCTTCCACAACCTTAACGGTACCGTTTTTGGCGCTGGCCTCTTCATCCGAGGTGATTAGAAAGGCCAGACGGCCCTTATGGTCCGGATACTGGGCGACAAAGCGTTCGGCGGCAACCACCATCGCCGCAAGCGAGCCTTTCATATCGGCCGCGCCGCGGCCAAACAGCATGCCGTCGCGAATAGTGGGCTCAAAAGGGGGATTAATCCAGCGATCGGCGTCGCCCGATGGAACGACATCGGTATGACCGGCGAACGCCAGCGTTTCCCCGCGCCCGCGCCAGGCCCAGAAGTTTTGGGTATCCCCGAAATCCATCGGTTCAACGGTAAAGCCAATCGCACGCAGACGTTCAATCATTAACGCCTGGCATCCCGCATCATCGGGGCTGAGGGAAGGGCGGCGAATAAGCTGCTGAGCCAGCTCAATGACCGGGCAAGACATAGACTACACCTCGTTAAACTGCTGATAACTTGATTCACTGAAACCCAGCAGCATAGGCTGACCGGGCGCGCAGAGCAATGGGCGTTTAATGATTGCCGGCATTTCCAGCATCAGTTTCGCCGCAGCGTCGGCGTTATTGATGCTGGCGCGGACCGTTTCATCCAGCTTGCGCCACGTCGTCCCTCGGGTGTTAAGCAGCGCTTCCCAGCCGAGTTCAGCGATAAAGGTGTCTAATAAACTGCGATCCAGACCGTCGACACGATAATCATGAAAACGATATTCTATTTGATGGGCTTCCAGCCAGCGGCGGGCCTTTTTTATGGTGTCGCAGTTTTTTATCCCGTACATGGTGAGCATGATTAAACCTTTTCCGTTGAATTAAATGATTGGCTAAGATTCTTCCGAATATATAAGCCTTTAATAAATAATACGTGAATTGTTTTAATAAATATCGTTTTTTCCCCCTGATATATATCCAGGGTTACACTCTGAACGTTTTTTGCGCGCCGAACGGCGGCTACTGCTAGCGGCAGGGCGGATCCTGGCGCGATAGGCTAATGGACGAATGTTGCTAAATGTTGCTGTTGGTCACATTAAATTGCACGAATTGGGCTCATAGTACTTACGAATGAAAGGGGTATTCAGCAGGGAGGTAATGATAGTCATCAGAGCGATAGCGCAAACCATCTTTAAACCATCAATGAATTTGCATAAAATCACCCATAATAATAAGAGAGGCTATTATGATTGAACATGAACTGGGGAACTGGAAAGACTTTATCGAAGGCATGCTTCGTAAATAGTTTTCCGCAATAAAAGCATGGCGATTTCACAGGCAGAATAATAATGCAGTTGAAGCGACCACATGAAAAAGGCGACCTGTCCGGTCGCCTTTTCTGTTATTTAGCCCCGGCGAAAATATCGTCAGGGCGCGTCACGATTATTGCGGCCGTTCCTTGAGCGGGAAGCGGCGGCGCACCAGCACGAAGAACAGCGGCACGAAGAAGATAGCCAGCACCGTAGCGGAAATCATACCGCCCATCACCCCGGTGCCGACGGCATGCTGGCTGCCGGAGCCCGCCCCGGTACTGGTGGCCATCGGCAGTACGCCGAAGATAAACGCCAGCGAGGTCATCAGGATCGGCCGCAGACGCTGGCGGCAGGCGGAGAGGGTGGCGGTAAGTAAATCTTCGCCTTTCTGATTCAGCTCATTGGCAAATTCGACAATAAGAATGGCGTTTTTCGCCGACAGACCGATCACCGTCAACAGGCCCACCTGGAAATAGACATCGTTTTCCAGCCCGCGCATCCAGGTCGCCAGCAGTGCGCCGATAACCCCCAGCGGCACCACCAGCATCACCGAGAACGGCACCGACCAGCTTTCGTACAGCGCCGCCAGGCACAGGAACACCACCAGCAGCGAAATGGCGTACAGCGCTGGTGCCTGCGCCCCGGAGAGGCGTTCCTGATAGGACATCGCCGTCCATTCGAGACCAAAGCCGTTCGGCAACTGCTGGGCCAGCTCTTCCATAATCGTCATGGCGGTACCGGTACTGACGCCCGGCGCGGCTTCACCGACGATTTCTACCGCCGAGTAGCCGTTATAGCGCTCCAGACGCGGCGAACCGGTCGCCCAGCGTGAGGTGGCGAAGGCGGAAAAGGGCACCATCGTGCCGCTGCTGTTGCGTACGTACCACAGATTGATATCGTCCGGCAGCATGCGATACGGCGCCGCCGCCTGAACGTAGACCTTCTTCACGCGGCCGCGGTCCATAAAATCGTTGACGTAGCTTGACCCCCACGCGGTCTGCAGCGTGTCGTTGATATCGTCAATAGAGACGCCCAGCGCCTGCGCTTTACGCTGATCGATATCCACCTGCAGCTGCGGGCTATCGTCGAGGCCGTTGTGGCGCACGCGGGTGAGCTGGTTATTTTTAGCGGCCAGCTCCAGCAGGGTATCGCGGGCGGCCATCAGTGCTTCGTGCCCGTTGCCCGCGTGATCTTCCAGTTCCATATCGAAACCGGCGGAGCTGCCCAGACCGCTGATGGCAGGCGGGCTGCTGGCAAAAACGCGGGCTTCTTTAATTTTATTAAACGCTTTGGTTGCACGCTCGATGATGGCGAAAGAGGAGCCGGTGGTGGGATCGCGTTGGTCCCAGTCCTTCAGGCGTACGAACATACGCGCCACGTTCTGGCCGTTGCCGCCGGGGCCGGAACCGATGGTCGCAAACACCGATTCAACGTTTTGTTTCTCATTTTTCAGGAAGTAGTCTTCCGCCTGCTGCACCACCTTCAGGGTTTGCTGCTGGGTTGAACCGCTTGGTAGCTGCACCGAGGTGGTAAACATGCCGCGGTCTTCCAGCGGCAGGAACGACGTAGGCAGATGCAGGAACAAAAAGACCATTCCGCCCAGCAGCAGGACGTAGATCATTATCCAGCGCAGCGAGCGATGAAGAATTTTGCCGACCGCGGTTTCGTAGCGGCTGGCGTTACGGTTAAAGGTGCGGTTAAACCAGCCGAAGAAGCCCCGTTGTCCGTGGGTTTCGCCTTTGTGAACCGGTTTTAACAGCGTGGCGCACAGCGCTGGCGTCAGGATCATCGCCACCAGAACCGACAGCACCATCGCCGAGACAATGGTAATAGAGAACTGACGATAGATCGCGCCGGTGGTGCCGCCGAAGAAGGCCATCGGCACAAATACCGCCGATAACACCATGGCGATACCGACCAGCGCGCCCTGGATCTGGCCCATTGATTTTCGCGTCGCTTCACGCGGCGAGAGGCCCTCCTCACTCATGATACGCTCGACGTTCTCCACCACCACGATGGCATCGTCCACCAGCAGGCCTATCGCCAGCACTACTGCGAACATGGTTAAAGTGTTAATGCTGTAGCCGCAGGCGTAGAGGACGGCAAAGGTCCCCATCAGCACTACCGGAACGGCGATCGTGGGAATCAGCGTGGCGCGAAAATTTTGCAGGAACAGATACATCACGAGGAACACCAGCGCGATGGCCTCAAGCAGCGTTTTCACCACGTCGGTAATCGACGCCTTCACGAATGAGGTGGTTTCGTAAGCGACTTTATATTCCAGGCCGTGCGGGAAGTACTGGGAGAGTTCGTTCAGGCGGTCGATCACGCGTTCGGCGGTCGCCATTTCGTTCGCGCCGGACGCCAGTTTTATCCCCAGTCCGGATGCCGCCTGGCGGTTGTAGCGGCTGAGGTAATCGTATTTTTCCGCCCCCATCTCGACGGTGGCGACATCGCCAAGGGTGACCTCCGAACCGTCCTGATTAACCCGCAGGGTAATATCACGGAACTGTTCCGGCGTTTGTAACAGCGATTGTGAATTAATCGTCGCGTTGAGTGCCTGTTTATCCACCGACGGCGTGCCGCCCAGCTGGCCGACGGCGATCTGCGCGTTTTGCGAAGAGATGGCATCAGTGACGTCTTTTGCCGTCATCTGAAAGCTGTTGAGTTTGGCCGGATCGAGCCAGATGCGCATCGAATATTGCGAACCATAGGCGTCAATATCGCCTACGCCGTTGACCCGGCTGAGCGGGTCCTGAATATTACTGGCAACGTAATCGGCGATATCCTGTTTATCCATACTGCCGTCGGTAGAGACGAAGGCGATCGTCAGGATATTGGTATCCCCGGTTTTACGCACCGTTACGCCCTGGTTCTGGACGGCCTGCGGCAGTTTACGCATCGCCGATTGCAGCTGATTCTGCACCTGCTGGACGGCTTCATCCGGATCGGTCCCGGCGGTAAAGCTCAGCGTCACGGTGGCCTGCCCGGTGCCGCTGCTCTGGGATGACATATACATCAGGTTGTCGAGGCCGGTCATATTCTGCTCGATAACCTGAGTGACCGTATTTTCCAGCGTCTGTGCCGAAGCGCCGGGATAGTTCGCTGTGATCCGCACGTTGGGTGGGGCAAGTTCGGGATATTGCTCAACGGGAAGCGACAAAATTGCGAGGGTACCGGTCAGGCATAAAAGGATTGCCAGAACCCACGCAAAAATGGGGCGATCGATAAAAAAATTCGCCATCAGAATTAGGACCTCATTTTGCACATTTTTTTGTTATTGCACAGCCTGTGACACTCTAGCGGCAAGCCCTCAGGCAATCGTGGAGAAAATAAGGAGATAGTGTAATTTATCGTGTGCCTTTTATGGCAGCGTAAAGAATTCTCTTTCTTCCTCTATCTGCTCCTTCCTTTCGGCGCGCCGCCGCGGTGGCGCAAACGTAGCGCATTATTACTTAGCTAAATAAAACGTCATTTCATTTAAGTCAAAAAAATTGATCCACCTCGGGTTATTACCAAAAAATCGGCAACCTGTGCAAATGCACATTGTTCCTGCACCGTTTTGTCGGGTAATAGATAGTCATGCGAATTGAGGGGTTATTCACCACGAAGACTGAAGGATGTCATGAACCACTTTATTTTAAGCGATAGTCATAAGTGCATCGGATGCAAGGCTTGTGAAGTTGCCTGCGTCATGGCGCATAACGATGAGCAGCATGTATTGACCCCGCAGCGTTTTTTGCCGCGTATTACCGTTATCAAGCGCGAGCAAAAACGTAACGCCGTAACCTGCCACCATTGTGAAGGGGCGCCGTGCGCCCGCAGTTGTCCAAATGACGCCATCAGCCAGCTTAACGGCAGCGTCCAGGTGAATCAGGAGAAATGCATCGGCTGTAAATCCTGTATGGTTGCCTGCCCGTTTGGCGTGATGCAGATCGTCCTGACGCCGGTAGAGGAGGGCAGAGTCAAAGCGACGGCGCACAAATGTGATTTGTGCGATGGTCGCGAAGAGGGGCCCGCCTGTGTGCAAAACTGCCCGGCCGGGGCGCTGGAGCTGGCGACGGACAGTACGCTGATGAATCTGGCGAAACAGCGGCGTCAGCGCGCGGCGCGTCTGGGTCATCCCGGCGCGGCGGTATTGGCGTGTTCCGCCGGAAAAGTCGCGCAGATGGCCGCGACGCCGCCGCGCGGCGAGCCCGACAAGCTAACTGCCGAAGCGCGTAAGGCCAATTTTGCCGAAATTTATCTGCCGTTCACTGCCGGACAGGCTAATCGCGAGGCGGAACGCTGCCTGAAGTGCGGCGAACACAGCATTTGTGAATGGACCTGCCCGCTGCACAACCACATTCCGCAGTGGATTGAGCGGGTGAAAGAGGGGGATATCGCCGCCGCCGTTGAGCTTTCTCATCAGACCAACTGCCTGCCGGAAATAACCGGCCGAGTCTGCCCGCAGGATCGCCTGTGCGAAGGGGCCTGCACGCTGCGCGATGAGCACGGTTCGGTGACCATCGGCAATATTGAACGCTATATCTCCGACCAGGCGCTGGCCAACGGCTGGCGGCCGAATCTTTCGCAGGTCGTTGAAAGCGGCAAGCGGGTGGCGATTATCGGCGCGGGTCCTGCCGGGCTTGCCTGCGCCGACCGGCTGGTGCGCAACGGCGTGAGTCCGGTGGTCTTTGATCGCCATCCGGAAATCGGCGGCCTGCTGACCTTTGGTATTCCGGCCTTTAAGCTGGATAAATCTCTGCTGGCCCGGCGGCGGGAAATCTTTACCCAGATGGGCGTGCGCTTTGAGCTGAACTGTGAGATAGGCAAAGATATCCCGCTGACGACGCTGCTTGATGACTATGATGCGGTATTTATTGGCGCCGGAACCTATCGCTCGATGAAAGCGGATCTACCGAACGAAGACGCGCCCGGCGTATATGACGCGCTGCCGTTCCTGATCGCCAACACCAAACAGGTGATGGGGCTGCTTGAGCTGCCGGAAGAGCCTTACGTCAACACCGAAGGGCTGAACGTCGTGGTGCTCGGCGGCGGCGATACGGCGATGGACTGCGTGCGCACCGCGCTGCGCCATGGCGCGAAGCAGGTGACCTGCGCCTATCGTCGCGATGAAGCCAACATGCCCGGTTCGAAGAAAGAGGTGAAAAACGCGCGCGAAGAGGGGGCATTATTTGAATTTAACGTCCAGCCGGTGACCCTGGAGCTGAACGAAGAGGGGCATGTCAACGGCGTACGCTTTCTGCGCACCCGGCTTGGCGCGCCTGACGCTCAGGGGCGCCGCAGCCCGTCTCCGATCCCCGGAAGCGAGTTTGTCATGCCCGCCGACGCGGTGATCATGGCCTTTGGTTTCCATCCGCACGGTATGCCGTGGCTGGAATCCGTCGGCGTTAAGCTCGACAGTCGCGGCCGAATTAAGGCCAATGTGGAAAGCCGCTACCGCTATCAGACCACCCATCGCAAAGTATTTGCCGGCGGCGATGCGGTGCGTGGCGCCGATCTGGTGGTGACCGCCATGGCAGAAGGCCGCCACGCGGCGCAGGGGATCATGGACTTCCTCGAGGTTAAATCGATTCCGCTTCACTGACGACAAAGCGGGTTCCGCAGCGTAATATGACATCGTTATTTCACGCTGTGGGGCCCGTATGTCACTCAATATCAACGTTATCAAAGATAAAATCCTCTCCGAAAACTGGTTCGTTTTGCGCAACATGACCTATGAGCTGACGCGCAGCGATGGAAGCGTGGTTCGCCATAAACGTGAAGTCTACGATCGCGGCAACGGCGCTACCATCTTGCTGTATAACCGCCATAAGCAGACCGTCGTGCTGGTTCGCCAGTTCCGCATCGCGACCTGGGTTAACGGCAACGAAGACGGGATGTTGATCGAAACCTGCGCCGGGCTGCTGGACAGCGACGAGCCGGAGGCGTGCGTGCGCAAAGAAGCCATTGAAGAGACCGGCTTCGAAGTCGGTGAAGTGCGCAAACTGTTTGAACTGTTTATGTCGCCCGGCGGCGTCACCGAGCTTATCCATTTCTTTATTGCCGAATATAATGATACTCAGCGGGCCAACGGTGGTGGCGGCGTTGATGATGAAGATATTGAGGTGCTGGAGCTTCCTTATAACCGGGCGCTGGAGATGATGGCGAACGGGGAGATCCGCGATGGCAAAGCGGTGATCCTGCTGCAATATTTGCAAACCTCCGGGCTGATGAACGGGGATCTCTGATAAATCCGATTGAGTAAAACCTCGCCGCTGGTGAACATAGCCGCTGTGTATGGCGTTTTCTCCGGGGTTGTGCCGCTCATGTTGCATCGGGTTATTTTATTTCTGCTTTTCGGTTTACTGCCGACATCGCTGGTGCGGGCGGCGCCGGCGCAACAGCTCTTCAATGACTGGCAGGTAACCTGCAACAATCAGAATTTCTGCGTGGCCCGCAACGTCGGGCTGCATCATGGCCTGGTCATGACCCTCACCCGCAGCGCCGGGGCGGCCACCAGCGCCAGCCTGCGTATTGAGCTCGGCGGCGTGGGCAACCCGGTCGCGGCGCTGGCGCCCATTGCGCCGCGCCTTCGCCTCGATGGTAAACCCCTGTCTTTGGGCGATAAACATTGGCAGATCGCCGACAAACTGCTTAAAACCGACGATAGCGTCACCATTGATGCTTTCCTGCAGCAGGTGCAGGACGCGCAGACGATGACGCTTGAAAATGGCCTACAGAGTATCTCGTTACAGGGGCTGAAAGCCGCTCTGCTGTTTATCGATAACCGGCAGAAGCGCGTGGGTAGCGAAACCGCGTGGGTGGGAAAGGGGGAAGAGCCGCCGCTCAGCGTTCCACCAGCGCCTGCGCTGCGGTCGGTAGCGAGAATCGACGTCGCGCAATCGCCCCTTAGCCGCGATGAACTTAACGATCTCATGGATTACGGCAACGAGCGCATGAACAGCAGCGCCTGTTCGCTGGATCCGTTTCGCCGCGAGGTTCGGGTTGCCGCGCTAACCGACGATAAGGTTTTGCTAATGACCAGCTGCGAAGCGGGCGCCTACAACACCATTTGGCTGGCCTGGCTGGTGTCGCGTCAGCGACCGTATATTGCTCACCCGCTACGGCTTACGCTGCCTTTCCAGCCGCCCGGCGATGTGCCGCGTGACGTAGAGCTGGTGAACGCCCGCTACGACGATCGACGCCAGGAGCTGGTGACGCTGGATAAAGGGCGCGCGCCCGGCGACTGCGGGACGCAAACGCGCTGGCGCTATGACGGCCAGCGCTTTAGCCTGGTACGCTACGCGCAGCAGCCGCAGTGCGATAACTGGCAGGGGCCAGACGCCTGGCCCACGCTATGGGTTACCCGTTCTGTACCTCGTCCCCTACGCTGACGATATGCTCAACGGTGAAGCCGAAGTAAGGGAAAAGTTTATCGGCCGGGGCCGATTCACCGTAGCCGGTCATACCGACAATTTTTCCTTTGAGTCCCACATATTTATACCAGTAGTCGGCGATCCCGGCCTCCACGGCAACGCGGGCGCTGACGTCTGATGGCAGTACGGACTCCCGATAGGCTTCATCCTGGGCATCAAATACGTCGGTCGATGGCAGGGAGACCACGCGCACGTTCACCCCTTTGGCCAGCAGCTTTTCTGCGGCCAGTACGGTGATCTCGACCTCTGAACCGGTGGCTATCAGGATCAGGTCCGGCTTGCCGCCGGCGTCCTTCAGTACGTAGCCGCCGCGGGCGATATTCTGTACCTGTTCCGGCGTGCGCGCCATTTGTGCCAGATTTTGCCTTGAGAGGATTAGCGCCGTCGGCCCGCTATGACGCTCTACCGCCAGTTTCCACGCCACCGCGGCCTCGACCTGATCGCATGGTCGCCAGGTGCTGAAGTTTGGCGTCAGGCGCAGGCTGGCCAGCTGTTCTACCGCCTGGTGCGTCGGACCATCTTCGCCGAGACCGATGGAGTCGTGGGTATAGACCATGATTTGCCGCGCTTTCATCAACGCCGCCATACGCGCCGCGTTGCGGGCATATTCGACGAACATCAGGAAGGTGGCAGTATAAGGTACAAACCCGCCGTGGTGGGCGATGCCGTTGGCGATGGCCGTCATCCCGAATTCACGTACGCCGTAGTGAATATAGTTGCCCGCCGGATCTTCTTTCAGCGAAGTCGAACCTTTCCAGATAGTCAGGTTACTTGGCGCGAGGTCAGCGGAGCCGCCCAACAGTTCTGGTAGATGCGGGCCGTAGGCATCAAGGGCGTTTTGCGAAGCCTTACGCGTGGCGATTTTCGCCGGGTTGGCCTGCAGCTCAGCGATATATTTCCGCGTTGTTTCATCCCACGACTCAGGCAGTCCGCCGCTCATGCGCCGCGTAAACTCAGCTGCCAGCTGAGGATGGACCTGCTGATAGGCGGCAAACTTCTCCTCCCAGCTTTTCTGCGCTTTTTGTCCCTTTTCACGCGCGTCCCAGGCGCGGTAGATCTCTTTTGGGATCTCAAACGCCGGATGATGCCAGCCCAGCTGCTGGCGCGCCAGCGCCACTTCCTGTTCGCCCAGCGCGGCGCCGTGGGCCTCTTCTTTCCCGGCTTTATTCGGTGAACCAAAGCCTATTACCGTACGGCAGATAATCAGCGAAGGTTTGTCCTTCACGCTCTGGGCTTCCAGAATCGCTTTCTTCACGGCTTCGGGATCGTGGCCGTCAATTTCATGAACCACATGCCAGTGATAGGCCTCGAAGCGTTTTGCCGTGTCATCGGTAAACCAGCCTTTGGTTTCGCCATCAATGGAAATACCGTTGTGGTCGTAGAAGCCGATGAGCTTACCCAGTCCTAACGTACCCGCCAGAGAGCAGACTTCGTGAGAAATCCCCTCCATCAGACAGCCATCGCCCATAAACACGTAGGTAAAGTGATCGACGATCTCATGGTCTGGCTGATTAAACTGCGCCGCCAGCGTACGCTCGGCGATAGCCAGCCCCACCGCGTTCGCCAGCCCTTGCCCCAGCGGCCCGGTGGTGGTTTCAACCCCCGGGGTATAGCCGATTTCCGGGTGCCCCGGCGTTTTGGAATGCAGCTGACGGAAGTTTTTTATCTCTTCGATGGGCAAGTCATAGCCCGTCAGATGCAGCAGGCTGTAGAGCAGCATCGACGCGTGGCCGTTGGAGAGAATAAAGCGGTCGCGATCGTACCATTGCGGGTTTTCAGGATTGTGCTTAAGGAAATCGTTCCACAGCACCTCTGCGATATCGGCCATGCCCATCGGCGCGCCGGGGTGGCCGGAGTTGGCTTTCTGGACTGCATCCATACTCAGGGCGCGGATGGCGTTAGCGAGTTCTCTACGGGACATAATGTGCTCCTGAAACAATAGGTTGCATGAGTTTTTATTGGTTTAGGATAGAGAGGATGATGAGTTGCATAACTAAAAAGCATAGCAGACGGGGCTATCATTGCTTCTGAAACTAAGTTACATAAACATTATAAATCGATAACAAATATAACTTTGTTATGGCGAGAGTTTGGCGGTGTTCAAAGTTTACGAAGCCGTCAGGCGAGATACTAGGTGACCCTTTAGGGTGAACACCAGGTAGGCCATTACGCTTCACCCCCCTACGATCGATACGTGAAAGGAACGATAAAATGGATGAGCAGTTAAAACAAAGCGCCCTTGATTTCCACGAATTCCCGGTCCCCGGAAAAATCCAGGTCTCCCCGACAAAACCGCTGGCAACCCAACGCGATCTGGCCCTGGCCTACTCGCCGGGCGTCGCCGCGCCCTGTCTGGAAATCGAGAAGGACCCGCTGGCAGCCTATAAATATACCGCGCGCGGCAACCTTGTGGCGGTGGTCTCCAACGGCACGGCCGTACTGGGGCTGGGCAACATCGGCGCGCTGGCCGGTAAGCCGGTGATGGAAGGCAAAGGCGTTCTGTTTAAAAAGTTCGCCGGCATCGATGTGTTCGATATTGAAGTCGATGAGCTGGACCCGGACAAATTTATCAACGTCGTCGCGGCGCTGGAACCGACCTTCGGCGGTATTAACCTCGAAGATATCAAAGCGCCGGAGTGCTTCTACATCGAGCAAAAGCTGCGCGAGCGCATGAATATTCCGGTCTTCCATGACGATCAGCACGGGACGGCGATTATCAGTACCGCGGCGATTCTCAACGGACTGCGGGTGGTGGAGAAAAACATTTCCGACGTGCGGATGGTGGTTTCCGGCGCGGGCGCAGCGGCGATCGCCTGTATGAACCTGCTGGTGGCACTGGGAATGCAGAAACACAACATCGTGGTCTGCGACTCGAAAGGCGTTATCTATAAGGGCCGTGAGCCGAATATGGCGGAAACCAAAGCGGCCTATGCGGTAGAAGACAGCGGCAAACGCACGCTGGATGACGTGATTGACGGGGCGGACATTTTCCTCGGCTGCTCCGGTCCGAAAGTGCTGACTCAGGAGATGGTGAAGAAAATGGCCCGCGCGCCGATGATTCTGGCGCTGGCCAACCCGGAGCCGGAAATTCTGCCGCCGCTGGCGAAAGAGGTACGCTCCGATGCGATTATCTGTACCGGCCGCTCTGACTATCCGAACCAGGTAAACAACGTTCTGTGTTTCCCGTTCATCTTCCGCGGGGCGCTGGACGTCGGCGCAACGGCGATTAACGAAGAGATGAAGCTGGCGGCGGTACACGCGATTGCCGAGCTGGCACACGCCGAACAGAGCGAAGTGGTGGCCTCCGCCTACGGCGATCAGGATCTGAGCTTCGGCGCGGAATATATCATTCCGAAACCGTTCGACCCGCGGCTGATCGTTAAGATCGCCCCAGCGGTGGCGAAAGCGGCGATGGACTCCGGCGTGGCGACTCGCCCGATCGTCGATTTTGATGCCTACATTGAGAAGCTCAGCGAGTTCGTCTACAAAACGAACCTGTTTATGAAGCCGATTTTCTCCCAGGCGCGCAAAGAGCCGAAGCGGGTGGTACTGGCGGAAGGCGAAGATACCCGCGTCCTGCACGCGACTCAGGAGCTGGTCTCTCTTGGGCTGGCGAAACCGATCCTGATCGGCCGCCCGGGCGTGATTGAGATGCGAATCCAGAAGCTGGGGCTGCAGATTAAAGCCGGGATTGATTTTGAGATCGTGAATAACGAATCCGACCCGCGCTTTAAAGAATACTGGAACGAATATTACAGCCTGATGAAGCGCCGCGGGATCACTCAGGAGCAGGCGCAGCGGGCGGTGATCAGCAACACCACGGTGATCGGCGCGATCATGGTGCAGCGCGGCGAAGCCGATGCGATGATCTGCGGCACCATCGGCGACTATCACGAGCACTACAGCGTCATACAGCCGCTGTTCGGCTACCGCGATGGGGTCCATGCGGCCGGGGCGATGAACGCGCTGCTGCTGCCGAGCGGCAACACCTTTATCGCCGACACTTATGTCAATCACGATCCGTCGCCGGAGCAAATTGCCGAAATCACCCTGATGGCGGCGGAAACGGTTCGTCGTTTCGGTATTGAACCGCGGGTGGCGCTGCTGTCGCACTCGAACTTCGGCTCCTCGGACTGCCCGTCCGCCAGCAAAATGCGCCATGCGCTGGAGCTGGTGAAGGCGCAGGCGCCGGAGCTGATGATCGATGGCGAAATGCACGGTGATGCCGCGCTGGTGGAAAGCATTCGTAATGAGCGGATGCCGGACAGCCCGCTGAAAGGTTCGGCCAATATTCTGGTGATGCCGAATATGGAAGCCGCGCGTATTAGTTACAACTTACTTCGCGTTTCCAGCTCCGAAGGCGTCACCGTCGGACCGGTGCTGATGGGCGTCGCGAAGCCGGTGCATATCCTGACGCCAATTGCTTCGGTACGACGTATCGTGAATATGGTCGCGCTGGCGGTTGTTGAAGCGCAAACTCAGCCGCTGTAATTTAATTTAATTATTTCAGGCGCGGGAATTCTCCCGCGCTTTTTTATTTCTGTTTATAAGTGATCTATCTCACCTTTCAAATCAACTTGCCGAATTTTGTTATTTACTCCAGCGGAAACTTGTCACGATAAGCGCAAGTTTTAGCGGAGCGGTGAGCCATGGATAAAGAACGCATCATTCAGGAATTTGTACCCGGCAAGCAGGTTACGCTGGCGCATCTGATTGCGCATCCGGGGGCGGAACTGGCGAAAAAGATCGGCGTTCCCGAATCCGGCGCTATCGGCATTATGACCTTAACCCCTGGAGAAACTGCCATGATCGCCGGTGATTTAGCGATGAAGGCCGCCGATGTGCATATCGGTTTTCTCGACCGGTTTAGCGGCGCGCTGGTGATTTACGGCTCGGTTGGCGCGGTTGAAGAGGCGCTGCTGCAGACGGTAAGCGGGCTCGGTAGATTATTAAATTACACCCTCTGCGAGTTAACCAAAAGCTAATTAGAGGCGGCGATGAAACGTATTGCATTTGTCGGTACGGTGGGCGCGGGAAAAACAACGCTTTTTAATGCGCTGCAGGGAAATTATTCCCTCGCGAGAAAAACGCAGGCCGTGGAATTTAATGAAGATGGTGACATCGACACCCCGGGAGAATATTTCAGCCATCCGCGTTGGTACCACGCATTAATAACCACGCTGCAGGATGTCGATACGCTGATTTATGTCCACGCGGCCAACGATACCGAAAGTCGCTTACCCGCCGGGCTACTGGATATTGGCGCGAATAAACGACACATCGCCGCGATTAGTAAAACGGATGTGCCGGACGCCGACGTCGCCGCGGTGCGGCAACTGCTGTACGAGATGGGGTTTCAGGAACCGATTTTCGAACTCAACGGTCACGACCCGCAAAGCGTAAAGCATCTGGTGAATTACCTGAGTGAGCTCAGCCAAAAGGAGGAAGGGGCAGGTGAAGAAACTTATCACAGCTAACGATATTCGTGCGGCCCACGCACGAGGCGAAGCGGAAATATCGGTTGTGCTGCGCGCCAGCATCATCACCCCGGAAGCCCGCGAAGTCGCGGAGCTGCTGGGCGTCGCCATCCACGAGTGCGATGAATCTGCGCCAGAGCCTGCGGCACCGGCGGCAGAGGATAAAACCGAAAGCCAGCGCATTCGCGAAACCATTATCGCGCAGCTGCCGGAAGGGCTGTTTACCGAAAGCCTGGTGGCGCAGCTGATGGAAAAAGTGATGAAGGAGAAGCAGTCGCTGGGGATGGACGCGATGCAGCCCAGCTTTAAGGCGGTCACCGGTAAAGGCGGTGTAAAAGTTATTGACGGCGGCAGCGTGAAGTTCGGCCGCTTCGACGGCGCGGAGCCGCACCGGGTCGGCCTGACGGATTTAATTACCGAGCAGGACGGCAGCAGCATGGCCGCCGGGTTTATGCAGTGGGAAAACGCTTTTTTCCCGTGGACGCTGAACTATGACGAGGTCGATATGGTGCTGGAGGGCGAACTCCACGTGCGCCATGAAGGCGAAACCATGGTGGCCAGGGCCGGGGACGTGATGTTTATCCCGAAAGGCTCCAGCATTGAATTCGGTACGCCGTCGACGGTGCGTTTTCTGTACGTCGCCTGGCCTGCGAACTGGCAATCGCTATGAAAGATTTCATCACCGAAGCCTGGCTCAGAGCGAATCATACGCTCAGCGAAGGGGCAGAAATTCATCTGCCCGCCGACGCCCGCCTGACGCCATCGGCCCGGGAGCTGCTGGAAAGCCGCCGTTTGCGCATCAAGTTTATCGACGAGCAGGGCAGCCTGTTCGTTGATGACGAAGCGCAGCAGCCGCAGCCGGTGCACGGTTTGACCAGCAGCGACACGCACCCGCAGGCCTGTTGCGAACTGTGCCGTCAGCCGGTGAAGAAAAAGCCGGACACCCTGACCCATCTGACGGCCGACAAAATGGTCGCCAAAAGCGACCCGCGGCTGGGTTTTCGCGCCGCCCTCGACGCCAGCATCGCCCTGGCAGTATGGCTGCAAATTGAACTGGCGGAGCCCTGGCAGCCGTGGCTGGCGGATATCCGTTCGCGCCTCGGCAACATTATGCGCGCCGACGCCCTGGACGAACCGCTGGCGGCACAGTCCATCGTCGGGCTGAACGAGGATGAACTGCATCAGCTTTCCCACCAGCCGCTGCGCTATCTCGACCACGATCATCTGGTGCCGGAAGCCAGTCACGGCCGCGATGCCGCGCTGCTCAATCTGCTGCGCTGCAAAATTCGTGAAACGGAAACGGTCGCCGCGCAGGTCTTTATTACCCGCAGTTTTGAGGTATTGCGCCCGGACCTTCTGCAGGCGCTGAACCGCCTCTCCAGCACCGTCTACGTGATGATGATTTTAAGCGTTGCCAGGCATCCGCTGACCGTCAGCCAAATCCAACAGCGTCTGGGAGGGGAGCAATGATTATTGAACGCGCCCGTCAGCTCGCTTTGCGTTCGCCCGCCCGGGTGGTGTTTCCGGACGCGCTGGATATTCGCGTCCTCAAAGCGGCGCACTACCTCCAGCAGCAGGGGCTGGCAAAGCCGATTTTGATCGCCAGCCCTTTCGCCCTGCGCCAGTTCGCCCTAAGCCACCGCCTGCCGATGGACGGTATGCAGATCGTCGACCCGCTCAGCAACCGGCAAATACGCGCAGCGTTTGCCCGGCGCTGGCTGGACCGCGCCGGGCAAAAAACGCCGCCGGACGCCGAGGAAAAACTCAACGACCCGCTGATGTTCGCCGCCGCCATGGTCGGCGCCGGTCAGGCCGACGTATGTATTGCCGGCAATCTCTCCTCGACGGCGAATGTGCTGCGCGCCGGATTACGCATTATTGGCCTTCAGCCTGGCTGTAAAACGCTGTCGTCGATTTTTCTGATGCTTCCGCAGTACGCCGGACCGGCATTAGGGTTCGCCGACTGCAGCGTAGTGCCGCAGCCGACGGCGGCGCAGCTGGCGGATATCGCCATCGCCAGCGCGGAGACATGGCAGGCCATCACCGGCGAAGAGCCGCGGGTGGCGATGTTGTCGTTTTCCAGCAACGGCAGTGCCCGTCATCCCAACGTCGCCAACGTACAGCAGGCCACCGGGATCGTACGCCAGCGCGCCCCGCAGCTGATGGTTGATGGCGAACTGCAGTTTGACGCCGCCTTCGTACCGGAGGTCGCCGTGCAAAAAGCGCCCGCCAGTCCGCTACAGGGCCGGGCCAACGTGATGGTTTTTCCCTCGCTGGAGGCGGGCAACATTGGCTACAAAATCGCCCAGCGCCTGGGCGGCTACCGCGCGGTCGGGCCGCTGATTCAAGGACTTGCCGCGCCGCTTCACGACCTCTCTCGAGGCTGTAGCGTGCAGGAAATTATCGAACTGGCGTTAGTGGCAGCCGTGCCGCGCCAGACTGACGCGAGCCGGGTAAACCACTCGCAAACACTGGTTGTATAAACGGTCCCGTTCTGGACCCCATGAGAGGAAAACACAATGGAAGCATTAGGAATGATTGAAACCCGGGGCCTGGTTGCGCTGATTGAGGCCTCTGACGCGATGGTAAAAGCCGCGCGCGTGAAGCTGGTTGGCGTGAAGCAGATTGGCGGCGGTCTGGTGACCGCGATGGTGCGCGGCGACGTGGCGGCGTGCAAAGCGGCCACCGATGCGGGTGCCGCGGCGGCGCAGCGCATTGGCGAGCTGGTCTCTGTGCACGTTATTCCGCGCCCGCATGGCGATCTGGAAGAGGTATTCCCCATCAGTTTTAAAGGCGACAGCAATATTTGACTCACGGCCGGATAAGCCGCGCAAGCGTCGCTATCCGGCATTAACGCGCGCTATTGCCTGATGGCGCTGCGCTTATCAGGCCTACGACTCACCACGTAATCCAGGGAGGCGGGTATGAAACTGGCAGTCGTCACGGGACACATTGTCTGCACCGTCCGCCATCAGGGGCTGGCGCACGACAAGCTGCTGATGGTGGAGATGATTGATGCCGCAGGGAAGCCTGACGGGCAGTGCGCCGTCGCCACCGATAGCATCGGCGCGGGAGCCGGGGAATGGGTTCTGCTGGTGAGTGGAAGCTCGGCGCGACAGGCGCACCGCAGCGAGGCGTCTCCTGTCGATTTGTGCGTCATCGGTATCGTCGATGAAGCGGTGGCCGGCGGTCAGGTGATTTTCCATAAATAGGACTGAACATCATGAATCAACAGGATATTGAACAGGTGGTGAAAGCGGTACTGCTGAAAATGACGGACAGCAGCAAGCCGGACAGTACCGTTCATGAGATGGGCGTCTTCGCCTCCCTTGATGACGCCGTCGCGGCAGCAAAAGTGGCTCAGCAGGGGTTGAAAAGCGTGGCGATGCGTCAGTTGGCGATTCACGCCATTCGCGAGGCGGGCGAAAAGCACGCCAGGGAATTAGCGGAGCTGGCGGTTAGCGAAACCGGCATGGGCCGCGTGGAGGATAAATTTGCCAAAAACGTGGCGCAGGCGCGCGGCACGCCGGGCGTGGAGTGCCTCTCTCCACAGGTGCTGACCGGCGATAACGGCCTGACGCTGATTGAAAACGCGCCGTGGGGCGTGGTGGCCTCGGTCACCCCATCCACCAACCCGGCGGCGACGGTGATTAATAACGCCATCAGCCTGATTGCCGCGGGCAACAGCGTGGTGTTCGCCCCGCATCCGGCGGCGAAAAAGGTCTCTCAGCGGGCGATTATGCTGCTCAACCAGGCGGTGATTGCCGCGGGTGGTCCGGCCAATCTACTGGTCACCGTGGCGAACCCGGATATCGAAACGGCCCAGCGGCTGTTTAAGTACCCCGGCATTGGTCTGCTGGTGGTCACCGGCGGGGAAGCCGTGGTGGAATCCGCGCGTAAACATACCAATAAACGTTTGATCGCCGCTGGGGCCGGTAACCCGCCGGTAGTGGTCGACGAAACCGCCGACCTGGCGCGCGCCGCGCAGTCCATTGTCAAAGGCGCCTCGTTTGATAACAACATCATCTGCGCCGACGAAAAGGTGCTGATCGTGGTCGATAGCGTTGCCGACGAACTGATGCGCCTGATGGAAGGCCAGCAGGCGGTGAAGCTCAGCACCGCTCAGGCCGAGCAGCTTCAGCCGGTGCTGCTTAAAAATATCGATGAGCGCGGCAAAGGCACCGTCAGCCGCGACTGGGTTGGCCGCGACGCCGGCAAGATTGCCGCAGCCATCGGCCTGAACGTTCCGCAGCAGACGCGCCTGCTGTTCGTTGAAACCCCGGCCAGCCATCCGTTTGCCGTCACCGAACTGATGATGCCGGTGCTCCCGGTGGTACGGGTTGCCAACGTCGACGAAGCCATCGCGCTGGCGGTTCAGCTGGAAGGCGGCTGCCACCATACGGCGGCGATGCACTCGCGCAATATCGACAACATGAACCAGATGGCGAACGCCATTGATACCAGCATTTTCGTCAAAAACGGGCCGTGCATCGCCGGGCTCGGCCTGGGCGGGGAAGGCTGGACCACCATGACTATCACCACGCCAACCGGGGAAGGGGTGACCAGCGCGCGCACCTTTGTCCGCCTGCGCCGCTGCGTGCTGGTAGACGCCTTCCGAATTGTATAAGGGGCGACCGATGGCACACGACGAACAACGTTGGCTCACGCCCCGGCTGCAAAAAGCGGCAACCCTGTGTAACCAGACGCCTGCGCTCAGCGGTTCGCCGCTGTGGCTGGGTGTGGATTTAGGCACCTGCGATGTGGTGTCGATGGTGGTCGACGGTGACGGGCAGCCGGTTGCGGTGTGCCTCGACTGGGCGGACGTGGTGCGCGACGGCATCGTCTGGGATTTCTTCGGCGCCGTTACCATCGTGCGCCGCCATCTCGACGCGCTGGAACGGCAGCTTGGCTGCCGCTTCACTCATGCGGCGACCTCATTTCCTCCGGGTACCGATCCGCGTATTTCGATCAACGTGCTGGAGTCCGCAGGGTTAGAGGTGAGTCACGTACTCGATGAACCGACCGCGGTGGCGGACCTGCTGCAGCTCGATAACGCCGGCGTGGTGGATATCGGCGGCGGCACCACAGGGATCGCCATCGTGAAGCGCGGCAAAGTGATCTACTCCGCCGATGAAGCGACCGGTGGCCACCATATCTCCCTGACTCTCGCTGGTAACCGCCGCATTCCGCTGGAAGAGGCGGAGCAGTTCAAGCGCAGCAACGCGCAGGAGATTTGGCCGGTGGTGAAGCCGGTGTACGAAAAGATGGCGGAGATCGTCGCTCGTCATATTGACGGTCAGGAAATTGCCGATTTGTGGCTGGCGGGCGGCTCCTGCATGCAGCCGGGCGTGGATGCGCTGTTTCGTAAGCGCTTCCCGGAATTACAGGTGCATTTACCGCAGCACAGCCTGTTTATGACCCCGCTGGCGATAGCCAACAGTGGAAGAGAGAAAGCGGAGGGAATCAATGCAAGCTGAACTGCAGACGGCGCTTTTTCAGGCATTCGACACCTTGAATTTGCAGCGGGTGAAAACCTTCAGCGTGCCGCCGGTGACGCTGTGCGGCCTCGGCGCGCTCAGCGCCTGCGGCCAGGAAGCGCAAGCGCGAGGCGTAAAGCATCTGTTTGTGATGGTCGACAGCTTCCTGCATCAGGCGGGAATGACTGCCGGGCTTGCGCGCAGCCTGGCGGTGAAAGGCGTGGCGATGACCGTCTGGCCCTGTCCGCCAGGGGAGCCGTGCGTTACCGACGTCTGCGCGGCGGTGGCGCAGCTGCGCGAAGCGAAGTGCGACGGCGTGGTGGCCTTTGGCGGCGGTTCGGTGCTGGACGCGGCGAAAGCGGTGGCGCTATTGGTCACCAACCCGGAGCAAACGCTAAGTGAGATGACGGAAAGCAGCATACTGCGCCCGCGTCTGCCGCTGATTGCGGTGCCGACGACCGCCGGAACCGGCTCAGAAACCACCAACGTGACGGTGATTATCGATGCGGTCAGCGGGCGCAAGCAGGTGCTGGCCCACGCCTCGCTCATGCCGGACGTGGCGATTCTCGACGCCGCCCTGACCGAAGGCGTTCCGCCCCAGGTGACGGCGATGACCGGGATAGACGCGCTGACCCACGCCGTAGAGGCATACAGCGCGCTCAACGCGACGCCCTTTACCGATAGTCTGGCGCTTGGCGCGATAGCGATGATTGGCCAGGCGCTGCCTAAGGCCGTGGGCTACGGTCACGATCTTGCCGCCCGCGAAAGTATGCTGCTGGCTTCCTGCATGGCGGGAATGGCTTTTTCCAGCGCCGGTCTGGGCTTATGCCATGCGATGGCGCATCAGCCCGGCGCGGCGCTGCATATTCCCCACGGCCAGGCCAACGCCATGCTGCTGCCAACGGTGATGGCGTTTAACCGCATGGTATGCCGCGAGCGGTTCAGCCAAATCGGCCGGGCGCTCACCGCTAAAAAAACCGATGACCACGAGGCAATTGCCGCCGTAGAGGCGTTGATCGCCGAAGTGGGCCTGAGTCAACGACTCTCAGATGCCGGCGCAAAGCTTGAGCATTTCAGCGCGTGGGCGCAGGCGGCGCAGGAGGACATTTGTCTGCGCACCAATCCACGCACCGCTGCCCGGGAGCAGATTATCGAGCTGTACGCGGCGGCGCACTGATGCGGCCTTAACACCGGCGAATTTTCCCGGAGGCGATGCTGCGCATCTGTCCGGGCTACAAGCCTGGCAAGCCGCGCTGAACCGGTAGCCCGGGCAAGGCGCTTTGCGCCGCCCCCGGGGGAAGGCCGCAGAGTGTTAATACAAATCATAAATGACAGGGAGTAAAGGCTATGGGAATTAACGAAATCATCATGTACATCATGATGTTCTTTATGCTGATTGCCGCCGTGGACAGGATCCTGTCGCAGTTTGGCGGTTCGGCGCGCTTTCTCGGCAAGTTTGGCAAAAGTATTGAAGGATCCGGCGGCCAGTTCGAAGAGGGCTTTATGGCGATGGGCGCGCTGGGCCTGGCGATGGTCGGGATGACCGCGCTGGCGCCGGTACTGGCGCATCTGCTCGGGCCGGTGATTATTCCGCTGTATGAAATACTCGGCGCCAACCCGTCGATGTTCGCCGGAACGCTGCTGGCCTGCGATATGGGCGGCTTCTTCCTCGCAAAAGAGCTGGCGGGCGGCGACGTGGCGGCATGGCTCTATTCCGGCCTGATCCTCGGGGCGATGATGGGGCCGACGCTGGTGTTCTCCATTCCGGTCGCGCTCGGCATTATCGAGCCCTCCGACCGCCGCTACCTGGCGCTGGGCGTACTGGCCGGGATCGTCACGATTCCGATCGGCTGTATCGCCGGCGGCCTGGTGGCCATGTACTCCGGCGTGGAGATTAATGGACAGCCGGTAGAGTTCACCTTCGCGCTGATCCTGATGAATATGATCCCGGTGCTTATTGTCGCGGTGCTGGTAGCGCTGGGGCTGAAGTTTATTCCGGAAAAAATGATCAACGGCTTCCAGATCTTCGCCAAATTTCTGGTGGCGCTGATCACTATCGGCCTGGCGGCGGCGGTCATCAAGTTTCTGCTTGGCTGGGATCTGATCCCAGGACTCGACCCGATTTTTATGGCTCCCGGCGACCAGCCCGGCGAGGTGATGCGCGCTATCGAAGTTATTGGTTCGATCTCCTGCGTGCTGCTCGGCGCTTACCCGATGGTACTGCTGTTGACCCGCTGGTTTGAAAAGCCGCTGATGCGCGTCGGTAATCTGCTGAAAATCAATAATATGGCCGCCGGCGGCATGGTGGCGACGCTGGCTAACAACATCCCAATGTTCGGCATGATGAAGCAGATGGATACCCGCGGCAAAGTGATCAACTGCGCGTTCTCCGTGTCTGCCGCTTTCGCGCTGGGCGACCACCTGGGCTTCGCCGCCGCCAACATGAACGCCATGATTTTCCCGATGATCGTCGGCAAGCTGATCGGCGGCGTCACCGCTATCGGCGTGGCGATGCTGCTGGTGCCAAAAGATGAAAATGTACCCGCGGCAGCGAAAACCGAAGCGGAGGCGCAATCGTGAAAACTCGCCAGCTGCTGAGCGTTGGTATCGATATCGGCACCACTACCACTCAGGTGATCTTCTCCCGCCTTGAACTGGTTAACCGTGCGGCGGTGTCGCAGGTGCCGCGCTACGAATTTATCAAACGCGAAATTAGCTGGCAAAGCCCGGTCTTCTTCACCCCTGTCGATAAGCAGGGCGGTCTAAAGGAGGCAGAGCTCAAGGCGCTGATCCTGGCCCAGTATCAGGCCGCCGGCATTGCCCCCGAATCGGTGGACTCCGGGGCGATCATTATTACCGGCGAAAGCGCGAAAACCCGCAACGCCCGGCCGGCGGTGATGGCGCTCTCTCAGTCGCTCGGCGATTTCGTGGTGGCCAGCGCCGGGCCGCACCTGGAGTCGGTGATTGCCGGTCACGGCGCCGGGGCACAAGCCCTGTCGGCACAGCACCTGTGCCGGGTTCTCAACATTGATATCGGTGGTGGCACGTCAAACTATGCCCTGTTTGACGCCGGCAAAGTCAGCGGCACCGCCTGCCTCAACGTCGGCGGTCGCCTGCTGGAGACCGACAGCCAGGGGCGCGTGGTCCATGCGCATCAGCCTGGACAGATGATTGTCGATGCGGTTTTCGGTCCTGGAACCTGCGCCCGCTCGCTGACCGCCGGGCAGCTGGCCCAGGTGGCGCGGCGGATGGCGGAGCTGATCGTCGAAGTCATTGACGGCGCGCTCTCTCCGCTGGCGCAACGGCTGATGCAAACCAGCCTGCTGCCCGCAGGGGCGATACCCGAGGTAATTACCCTTTCCGGCGGAGTGGGCGAGTGCTATCGCAACCAGCCCGCCGACCCGTTCTGCTTTGCGGATATCGGGCCGCTGCTGGCTACGGCGCTACATGAGCATCCGCGCCTGCGTGAGATGAACGTGCAGTTCCCGGCGCAAACCGTGCGCGCCACGGTGATTGGCGCCGGCGCGCACACGCTTTCGCTCTCTGGCAGCACCATCTGGCTGGAGGGAGTTCAGCTACCGCTGCGCAACCTGCCGGTGGCGATCCCGCCTGATGACGCCGATCTGCTGAGCGCCTGGCAGCAGGCGCTGATGCAGCTCGATCTGGATCCTAAAACGGATGCTTACGTGCTGGCGCTTCCCGCATCGCTACCGGTGCGCTACGCCACCCTGCTGGTGGTGATTGACGCCCTATTAGCTTTTGTCGCGCGCTTTCCCAACCCGCATCCACTGCTGGTGGTGGCGGAGCAGGACTTTGGCAAAGCGCTGGGCATGCTGCTGCGTCCTCAGCTGCAACAACTCCCGCTGGCGGTCATCGATGAGGTGAGCGTACGGGCGGGGGACTATATCGACATTGGTACGCCTCTTTTTGGCGGATCGGTTGTGCCGGTGACGGTGAAATCACTCGCATTTCCTTCCTGAGGGAACGACTTATGAAACTAAAGACCACATTGTTCGGCAATGTTTATCAATTTAAGGATGTAAAAGAGGTGCTGGCTAAAGCCAACGAACTGCGTTCGGGGGATGTGCTGGCGGGCGTGGCGGCGGAAAGTTCGCAGCAGCGTGTGGCGGCGAAGCAGGTGCTCTCCGATATGACGGTCGCCGATATTCGTAACAACCCGGTGATTCCGTATGAAGAGGATTGCGTGACGCGCCTGATCCAGGACGACGTCAACGAAACCGCCTATCAACGGATTAAAAACTGGACCATCAGCGACCTGCGCGAATACGTGCTGAACGATGAAGTCAGTAGCGACGATATTGCGTTTGTGCGTAAAGGGCTGACCTCGGAAGTGGTGGCGGCGGTGGCGAAGGTCTGCTCCAACGCCGACCTGATCTACGGCGCGAAGAAAATGCCGGTGATTAAAAAAGCCAACACCACCATCGGCTTGCCGGGCACCTTTAGCTGCCGCCTGCAGCCGAACGATACCCGCGATGACGTGCAGAGCATTGCTGCGCAAATCTACGAAGGGCTCTCTTTCGGCGCGGGCGATGCGGTGATCGGCGTCAACCCGGTGACCGATGATGTGGAGAACCTGACCCGCGTCCTTGATACCGTCTACGGCGTTATCGATAAATTCAATATCCCGACCCAGGGCTGCGTGCTGGCGCACGTCACCACCCAGATTGAAGCGATTCGCCGCGGCGCCCCGGGCGGCTTGATCTTCCAGAGCATCTGTGGCAGCGAAAAGGGGCTAAAAGAGTTTGGCGTGGAGCTGGCGATGCTCGACGAAGCGCGCGCGGTGGGGGCCGAGTTTAACCGCATCGCCGGGGAGAACTGCCTGTACTTTGAAACTGGGCAGGGCTCGGCGCTGTCGGCTGGCGCTAACTTCGGCGCCGATCAGGTGACGATGGAGGCGCGTAACTACGGCCTGGCACGGCACTACGATCCGTTCCTCGTCAATACCGTGGTGGGCTTTATCGGGCCGGAGTATCTCTATAACGATCGGCAGATTATTCGCGCCGGTCTCGAAGATCACTTTATGGGCAAGCTGAGCGGCATCTCAATGGGCTGCGACTGCTGCTACACCAACCATGCCGACGCCGACCAGAACCTCAATGAAAACCTGATGATTCTGCTCGCCACCGCCGGCTGCAACTACATCATGGGCATGCCGCTCGGCGACGACATCATGCTCAACTATCAGACCACCGCATTTCACGATACCGCCACCGTCCGTCAGCTGCTGAATTTACGGCCGTCGCCGGAGTTCGAACGCTGGCTGGAAACCATGGGCATTATGGCAAACGGTCGTCTGACCAAACGGGCGGGCGATCCGTCACTGTTCTTTTGATGACGCGGGGATGACACATGATGGATCAAAAGCAGATTGAAGAAATTGTACGCAGCGTGATGGCGTCAATGGGACAACCGCAAACGGCTGCGCAAGCGCCTGAGGCGGAGGTGGCGAAATGCGCCAGCCGGTGCGAGGTCGCGGCGGAGAGCTGCGCGTTGGATTTAGGTTCGCCAGAGGCGAAAGGCTGGATTGGCGTGCAGCAGCCGCATCGCGCGGAAGTGCTGACCGAACTGAAACGCAGCACCGCGGCGCGCGTGTGTACCGGTCGCGCCGGTCCGCGTCCGCGCACCCTTGCGCTGCTTCGCTTCCTCGCCGACCACTCCCGTTCCAAGGATACGGTGCTGAAAGAGGTGCCGGAGGAGTGGGTGAAAACCCAGGGCCTACTGGAGGTTCGCTCCGAGATTAGCGACAAGAACCTCTACCTGACGCGCCCGGATATGGGCCGTCGGCTGAGTCCGGAGGCGATTGAGGCGCTGAAGGCGCAGTGCGTGGTGAATCCTGACGTTCAGGTGGTGGTGTCCGATGGCCTCTCTACCGACGCGATCACCGTCAACTATGAAGAGATCCTACCACCGCTGCTGTCGGGCCTGAAGCAGGCCGGGCTGAAGGTCGGTACGCCATTCTTCGTCCGCTACGGGCGGGTCAAAATTGAAGATCAGATTGGCGAAATCCTCGGCGCGAAGGTGGTGATTTTGCTGGTGGGTGAACGCCCGGGGCTAGGGCAGTCGGAAAGCCTCTCCTGTTACGCCGTTTATTCGCCGCGCGTAGCGACCACCGTCGAAGCGGACCGGACCTGTATTTCAAATATTCACCAGGGCGGCACGCCGCCGGTAGAAGCCGCCGCGGTGATCGTCGATTTGGCCAAACGCATGCTGGAGCAGAAGGCTTCCGGCATCAACATGACTCGGTAAGGAGGCATCATGCCTGCATTAGATTTAATTCGCCCTTCGGTGACGGCCATGCGCGTGATTGCTTCAGTGAATGACGGCTTTGCCCGCGAGCTTAAATTACCGCCACATATACGTAGCCTCGGACTCATCACGGCGGATTCAGATGATGTGACTTATATTGCCGCTGACGAAGCGACAAAACAGGCGATGGTCGAAGTGGTGTATGGCCGCTCTCTCTACGCCGGCGCGGCTCACGGTCCGTCGCCAACCGCAGGTGAAGTGCTGATTATGCTGGGCGGCCCGAATCCGGCGGAAGTTCGCGCCGGTCTGGATGCGATGGTGGCGCATATCGAAAATGGGGCCGCGTTCCAGTGGGCCAACGATGCCGAAGATACGGCGTTTCTGGCGCACGTGGTGTCACGAACTGGCTCTTATCTCTCGTCTACCTCCGGTATCGCATTGGGCGATCCGATCGCTTACCTGGTAGCGCCGCCGCTGGAGGCGACCTTCGGCATCGATGCGGCAATGAAATCGGCCGACGTTCAGCTGGTGACCTACGTGCCGCCGCCGTCGGAAACCAACTATTCCGCCGCGTTTTTGACGGGTAGCCAGGCCGCCTGTAAAGCCGCCTGCAATGCCTTTACCGATGCCGTTCTGGATATTGCCCGTCATCCAATTCAGCGCGCGTAAGGGGGAAGCGATGATCAACGCCCTGGGATTACTGGAAGTGGACGGTATGGTCGCCGCCGTTGACGCGGCGGATGCGATGCTGAAGGCGGCCAACGTGCGGCTGCTCAGCCATGAGGTCCTCGACCCCGGCAGGCTGACGTTGGTGGTGGAAGGCGACCTGGCGGCATGCCGGGCGGCGTTGGATGCCGGCAGCGCTGCGGCGCAGCGTACGGGGCGCGTTATTAGTCGTCGGGAGATCGGTCGTCCTGAAGAGGATACCCAGTGGCTGATCGGCGGCTTTCAACGGCCGCCGAAAGCGCCCGAGCCGCCTGAGCGGTCCGAGGAAGCGGAATCCTCCGCGCCCTTACTGACGCTGCTGGCGTCGGCGCGTCAGGGAATGACCGCCGGGGAAGTGGCCGCACATTTCGGCTGGTCGCTTGAGGAAGCCAGGAAGGCGCTGGAGCAGCTGTTTTCTACCGGAGCGTTGCGTAAACGCAGTAGCCGCTATCGCTTAAAAAATTAACCTGTCGGAGGTGCCGGGATCGTGAAAACGCTCCCGGTTTAAAAGATCATGAAAAAGAAAACACCGGCCAACCTGCACCATCTTTATCATGAAGCATTACCCGAAGACGTTAAGCTAACGCCGATGGTCGAGGTGGACAACGTCCACCAGCGGCGAACCACCGATGTCTATGAACATGCCCTGACGATTACCGCCTGGCAGCAGATTTACGATCAGCTTCATCCGGGGAAATTCCACGGTGAATTTACCGAAATCCTGCTCGATGATATTCAGGTCTTTCGTGAATATACCGGTCTGGCCCTGCGCCAGTCTTGCCTGGTGTGGCCTAACTCGTTCTGGTTCGGTATTCCGGCCACTCGCGGCGAGCAGGGATTTATTGGCTCACAGTGTCTCGGCAGCGCCGAAATCGCCACCCGGCCCGGCGGCACGGAGTTCGAACTCAGTACGCCGGACGATTACACCATTCTTGGGGTGGTCATTTCAGAGGACGTGATTACCCGCCACGCGGGCTTCCTGCATCACCCGGAAAGAGTGCTGCATATGTTGCGTAACCAGTCGGCGCTGGAAGTCAAAGAGCAGCATAAAGCGGCGCTGTGGGGCTTCGTGCAGCAGGCGCTGGCGACGTTCAGCGAGAACCCGGAAAACCTGCATCAGCCCGCGGTGCGCAAAGTGTTGGGTGATAATCTGCTGCTGGCGATGGGGGCGATGCTGGAGGAGGCGCAACCGATCGTCACCGCCGAGAGCATCAGCCATCAGAGTTACCGGCGGCTGCTGTCCCGGGCGCGGGAGTATGTACTGGAGAATATGTCGGAGCCGCTGACCGTTCTCGACCTGTGCAATCAGCTGCACGTCAGCCGCCGTACGCTGCAAAACGCCTTTCACGCAATTCTCGGAATAGGACCGAACGCGTGGCTGAAGCGTATACGCTTAAACGCGGTGCGCCGGGAGCTGATCAGCCCGTGGTCGCAGAGCGCCACGGTTAAGGATGCCGCAATGCAGTGGGGATTCTGGCATCTGGGCCAGTTCGCCACCGATTATCAGCAGCTGTTCGCCGAGAAACCGTCGCTGACGCTGCATCAGCGGATGCGGCAGTGGGCGTGATGGCGATTGATTTACCGGATGGTGTTTCATGCCGTTATCGTAGGCCTGTAAGCGTAGCGCCATCGGGCAAAGCAGCGCCGGATGGCGGCGTAAACGCCTTATCCGGCCTACGAACCGCGCCATCAGGCAATTTTATACCCAGTCGCGCACCTGAATGAACTTGCCTAGCGCCGCTTCCGGGCTATCCGCTGCCGGCTGGTAGTTATATTCCCAGCGTACCAGCGGCGGCATTGACATCAGGATGGACTCGGTGCGGCCGCCGGTTTGCAGGCCGAACAGGGTGCCGCGATCCCATACCAGGTTAAACTCCACGTAGCGCCCGCGACGGTAGAGCTGAAAATCCCGCTCGCGTTCACCCCATGCTATTTCCCTGCGTCGCTCGACAATCGGCAAATACGCCTCGGTATAGCCGTTACCCACCGCCTGCATAAAGTCAAAGCAATGATCGAAGCTGGGGGTATTCAAATCATCGAAAAACAGGCCGCCGATGCCGCGCTGCTCGTTACGGTGTTTGAGAAAGAAATAGTCATCGCACCACTTTTTATAACGCGGATAAACGTCTTCGCCGAAGGGCTGGCACAGATCGCGGGCGGTACAATGCCAGTGCACGGCATCTTCTTCAAAGCCGTAGTAGGGGGTTAAATCGAAGCCGCCGCCGAACCACCATACCGGATCGGCGCCCGGTTTTTCCGCGATAAAGAAGCGCACGTTGGCATGGCTGGTGGGGATATAGGGGCTGCGCGGATGCACGACCAGCGAGACGCCCATCGCTTCAAAGCTGCGGCCAGCCAGCTCAGGACGGTGAGCAGTAGCGGAAGCCGGCATCGCATCGCCGTGCACGTGCGAAAAGTTAACCCCAGCCTGCTCAAAGATCCCGCCATCGCGCAGCACCCGGCTGCGCCCGCCGCCGCCGCCTTCCCGTCGCCAGCTATCTTCGACAAATTCGTCGCCGTCAACGGCGCTGAGCTTTTGGCAGATAGCATCCTGGAGCTGAAGGAGGAAGGCTTTTACCTGGTGCGCGTCGGGTCTCATTAACGTCTCTTCGAATGGGCTTTCTGGTTATCGAACCAGTGGAAATAGCTGATAATGCCGTTGGCAATCGCTGTGGCGATTTTCTGCCGGAAGGCAGTGGTGCCGAGCAGTTTTTCTTCGTTCGGATTGGTAATAAACGACGTCTCTACCAGTACCGACGGAATCGATGGCGATTTCAGCACCACGAACGCCGCCTGTTCGGTATTGCGGCTGTGCAGCTTATGCACTGGCTTAATCTTTTTCAGGATATGCGAGCCGAGCGTCAGGCTGTTTTTGATGGTATCAGTTTGTACCAGGTCGAACAGCACTTGCTGCAATAGGTGGTCTTTATCCGTCGTTTTCTTGCCGGCCACTTCATCCGCCCGGTTTTCACGGTCCGAGAGATATTTCGCCATGGCGCTACTGGCGCCGCGGTTGGAGAGGGCGAAAACGGAGGCGCCGGCCGCGCTCGGGTTGGTGAAGCCGTCAGCGTGAATTGACATAAACAGATCGGCGCCGTGCTGGTGGGCGATCTCCACGCGGTCATAGAGCGGAATAAAGGTGTCGCCGCTGCGCGTCAGGCGCGCATCGATACCGTTGCTACGCAGGATGCTGCGCACGTTTTTAGCGATCGCCAGCACTACGTGCTTCTCTTTTGAACCGTTATGGCCGATAGCGCCGGTGTCAATACCGCCATGGCCCGGGTCGAGCATCACGACGCGTTTGGCGCCTTTTTTCTTCGCTGCGGGTTTGCTGTGCCCATTGGATGTTTTCAATGGCTGTTGTTCTTTCGCGCTGGCCTGTGAGGCGATCCCTGAAAGCGTGATTGCTGCCAGCCCGGCTTTCAGCACCTGGCGGCGCGAAGCAAGTATTTTTAAAGGTTTAAAAGTGCTCATTCGGCCTGAATTGCAAACAAGTGGTAACCAATGTTATATCGTATCGTGTTTTCTGATACGACCATTCAAAATAAGAATTGTTTTACTTTTCATTTCAATACATGACAAAGTCATATTATGCCATTTTTTGCGGCTCATTGCGCCTGATATTGGCTATCGGGCACAATCGCGCCATAATCTCTGTTTTTAACCGTCAATGGTGGGGAATACCATGGAGATACGCGTTTTTCGCCAGCAAGATTTCGAAGAGGTCATTACCCTGTGGGAGCGTTGCGATCTCCTGCGACCATGGAACGATCCGGAAATGGACATTGAACGTAAGCTGAACCACGATGCCAGCCTGTTTCTGGTCGCCGAGGTTAACGGAGAAGTGGTCGGCACGGTGATGGGCGGTTATGACGGTCATCGCGGGTCTGCCTATTATCTTGGCGTGCATCCTGAATATCGCGGACGCGGTATTGCTAACGCGCTGCTTAACCGGCTGGAGAAAAAGCTGATTGCCCGCGGCTGCCCGAAAATAAACATTATGATACGCGAAGATAATGACGTGGTGCAGGGGATGTACGAACGCCTTGGCTATGAGCATTCAGATGTACTGTGCCTCGGCAAGCGCCTAATTGAAGATGAAGAATACTGAGTTTATCCCCGCCGATTTTGATACCCACGGCCGCCTGCGTTTGCCGTTTCTTTTTTGGTGCGTACTGCTGCTCCAGGCGCGAACATGGGTGCTGTTTCTGATGGCCGGCGCGTCACGGCAGCAGGGCGACGCGCTGCTGAATCTGTTTTATCCGGACCACGATAATTTTTGGCTGGGATTGCTTCCCGGCATCCCGGCGGTGCTGGCGTTTATTATTAGCGGGCATCGTCAGCGCTTTCCCCGGCTCTGGCCCCTGATGCGCTGGTTGCTGACGCTTTCCCAGCTATTGCTGTTGGTCTGGCAACCACTGCTTTGGATGAGCGGCGAATCGCCCTCGGCGCTGACCATCGGCCTGCTGGCGGCGGATCTTTATGCGCTCTGGTGGCTGTTAAGCAGCCGTCGGCTGCAGGCCTGTTTTCGCGAAGAACAGGTTTAACGGCACTTTTTGCCGATCGCGCACTCCAACATGCGTTGAATAAATCAGAAAGGACACTCAGTCATGAAATCGCTACGTTTATTTCTCTGCGCATTACCGCTGGCTTTAACCGGCTGCTCGACGATGAGCTCGGTTAACTGGTCGGCGGCCTATCCGTGGAACTGGTTTGGTTCCTCCACGGAAGTGACCGAACAGGGCGTAGGCAACCTGACGGCGTCAACGCCGCTGAACGAACAGGCGATCGGTGATGCGCTCGGCAGCAGCTACCGCCTGCGCAGCGGCATGAAAACGGCTAACGGTAATATTGTGCGCTATTTCGAAGCGTTAAAAGATGGCAAGGTCGCGCTCACCATTAACGGCGAGAGCGGGACTATCAGCCGCATCGACGTGCGCGATAGCAATATCAAAGCCGCCAGCGGCGTGAAAATTGGTACCCCGTTCAGCGATATCTACAGCAAGGCGTTTGGCAACTGCCAGAAAGGCAGCAACGACAACGGTGCCGTGGTGGAATGCAAGGCCGAGGGCAGCCAGCATATTAGCTATGCTTTCACCGGCAACTGGAGCGGTCCTGAAGAGTTAATGCCCTCCGACGACACGCTGAAGAACTGGAAGGTGAGCAAGATTATCTGGCGCCGCTAATTTGATCTGAAGTGATTCGAGGTCCTGAAAAAGCGGGTACAATAACGCCTTAAAAAAGCCACAGCGTTGTGGCTGTCCTATTTTTCAGGAGGAGCGATGTCTCAGGTTCAGAGCGGCATTTTGCCGGAACATTGCCGTGCGGCGATTTGGATTGAAGCAAATGTCAAAGGCGATGTTGACGCCCTGCGTGAAGCCAGCAAAGTGTTTGCCGATAAGTTAGCCACCTTTCAGGCGAAATACCCGCAAGCGAAGCTGGGGGCGGTGGTGGCTTTTGGCCATAACGTCTGGCGCCAGCTGAGCGGCGGCGTTGGGGCCGAAGAGCTAAAAGACTTTCCGGCCTACGGCAAAGGTCTGGCGCCGTCGACCCAGTACGATGTGCTGATCCACATTCTCTCCGCGCAGCATGAGCTGAACTTCTCTGTGGCGCAGGCGGCCATGTCTGCTTTTGGCGCAGCAGTTGATGTTAAAGAAGAGATTCATGGCTTTCGCTGGATTGAAGAGCGCGATCTGAGCGGCTTTGTCGACGGTACTGAAAATCCGGCCGGCGAAGAGACGCGCCGTGAAGTGGCGGTGATTCAGGATGGCGTCGATGCGGGCGGCAGCTACGTATTCGTGCAGCGCTGGGAGCACAACCTCAAGCAGCTTAATCGCATGAGCGTCCCTGACCAGGAGATGATGATCGGCCGCACCAAAGAAGCCAACGAAGAGATTGACGGCGACGATCGTCCGGACACCTCTCACCTGAGCCGCGTGGATCTGAAAGAAGAGGGAAAAGGGCTGAAGATTGTCCGTCAGAGCCTGCCGTACGGCACCGCCAGCGGTACCCACGGCCTCTACTTTTGCGCTTACTGCGCCCGTCTGTACAACATTGAGCAGCAGCTGCTGAGCATGTTCGGCGATACTGACGGTAAGCGTGATGCGATGCTGCGTTTTACCAAACCGGTGACCGGCGGATACTACTTCGCGCCTTCGCTGGATAGACTGCTGGCGCTGTAAGATTTCCCCTCTCCCCACAAGGGGAGGAAACCGTTCGGCACCGCAGGCAAGCGTCGAACGGTTTCCGGTTCTGAATGCGTGATTCAGATAAGCTTTGCCATTTCCTTATTCTCTTTTCGACTTCCAAATCGCCAAACGGTATATAAAACCGTTACTCCTTTCATAGCCGTTATAAATATGATGATCAGCAGAAAATCATCATATTGATAAGGGTGCGCAATGGCCGTTAAATCATTAACAAAAGGATATCTGGCGCTGGCTGCTTCTGTGCTGCTGGTTGCGCAGGCGCAGGCGACGGAACTGCTGAACAGTTCCTACGATGTTTCCCGCGAGCTGTTTGCCGCCCTTAACCCGCAGTTTGAACAGCAGTGGGCGAAAGATAACGGCGGCTATAAGCTGACGATTAAACAATCTCATGCCGGGTCATCAAAACAGGCGCTGGCGATTCTGCAAGGGCTTAAGGCCGACGTGGTGACCTACAATCAGGTGACCGACGTCCAGATTCTGCACGACAAAGGTAAACTGATCCCGGCGGACTGGCAAAGCCGTCTGCCGAATAACAGCTCGCCGTTTTACTCGACGATGGGATTCCTGGTGCGTAAAGGCAACCCGAAAAATATCCACGACTGGAATGACTTAGTGCGTTCCGACGTGAAGCTGATTTTCCCGAACCCGAAGACCTCCGGCAATGCCCGTTACACCTACCTGGCTGCCTGGGGGGCCGCGGACAAAGCTGACGGCGGCGATAAAGCGAAAACCGAGCAGTTTATGACTCAGTTTCTGAAAAACGTCGAGGTGTTTGATACCGGTGGGCGCGGCGCAACTACCACCTTTGCCGAGCGTGGGCTTGGCGATGTGCTGATTAGCTTCGAGTCTGAAGTGAATAACATTCGTAAACAGTACGAAGATCAGGGCTTTGAGGTGGTCATTCCTAAAACCAATATCCTCGCTGAATTCCCGGTTGCCTGGGTGGATAAAAACGTGCAGGCCAACGGAACGGAGAAAGCGGCGAAAGCCTACCTGAACTGGCTCTATAGCCCGCAGGCGCAGACGGTCATCACGGACTATTACTATCGCGTGAACAACCCGAAAGTGATGGATTCCCTGAAAGAGAAATTCCCGCAGACCGAGCTGTTCCGCGTGGAAGATAAATTTGGTTCCTGGCCGGAAGTGATGAAAACCCATTTTGCCAGCGGCGGTGAGCTGGACAAACTGCTGGCGGCGGGGCGTAAGTAATGTTTGCAGTATCGACTAAACGCGTGCTGCCGGGCTTTACCTTAAGCCTCGGGACCAGCCTGCTGTTCGTCTGCCTGATCCTATTGTTACCGCTCAGCGCGCTGGTGATGCAGCTTGCCCAGATGAGCTGGGCGCAGTACTGGGATGTGGTCACCAACCCGCAGGTGGTAGCGGCCTATAAAGTGACGCTGCTCTCGGCGTTTGTGGCGTCGATTTTTAACGGCGTGTTCGGTCTGCTGATGGCGTGGATCTTAACCCGCTACCGCTTCCCGGGCCGCACGCTGCTTGATGCTCTGATGGATTTGCCGTTTGCGCTGCCGACGGCCGTTGCCGGCTTAACCCTCGCGTCGCTCTTCTCCGTGAACGGGTTGTACGGCGAGTGGCTGGCGAAATTTGATATTAAAGTCACCTATACGTGGCTCGGTATCGCGGTGGCCATGGCCTTTACCAGCATCCCGTTTGTGGTGCGTACCGTGCAGCCGGTGCTGGAAGAGCTGGGCCCGGAATATGAAGAAGCGGCGGAAACCCTGGGCGCCACGCGCTGGCAGAGCTTTCGCAAGGTGGTGCTGCCGGAGCTTTCCCCGGCGCTGATGGCCGGCGTTGCGCTGTCCTTTACCCGCAGCCTCGGGGAGTTCGGCGCGGTGATTTTTATCGCCGGCAACATTGCGTGGAAAACGGAAGTGACCTCGCTGATGATTTTTATCCGTTTGCAGGAGTTCGATTACCCGGCGGCGAGCGCGATCGCTTCGGTGATCCTCGCTGCCTCGCTGCTGCTGCTGTACTCGATTAACACTCTGCAAAGTCGCTTTGGTCGACGTGTGGTAGGTCACTGATGGCGGAAGTTACGCAATTGAAGCGATACGATGCGCCCCGCATCAACTGGGGTAAATGGTTTCTGATAGGTGCGGGCGTGCTGGTTTCTGCCTTCATCCTGATTGTGCCGATGGTCTATATCTTCGTGCAGGCCTTTAGCAAAGGCCTGATGCCGGTGCTGCAAAATCTTGCAGACCCGGACATGCTGCACGCCATCTGGCTAACGGTCATGATTGCCTTGATTACCGTACCGGTAAACCTGGTTTTCGGTACGCTGCTGGCGTGGCTGGTGACGCGCTTTACCTTTCCAGGCCGTCAGCTGCTGTTGACGCTGCTGGATATACCTTTTGCCGTCTCGCCGGTGGTGGCGGGTCTGGTTTATCTGCTGTTTTACGGTTCTAACGGTCCGCTGGGCGGCTGGCTCGATGAGCATAACCTACAGATTATGTTTGCCTGGCCGGGTATGGTCCTGGCGACCATTTTTGTGACCTGTCCGTTTGTGGTCCGCGAACTGGTGCCAGTGATGATGAGCCAGGGCAGTAATGAAGATGAGGCGGCGATTCTGCTCGGCGCTTCGGGCTGGCAGATGTTCCGCCGGGTTACGCTGCCCAACATTCGCTGGGCGCTGCTCTACGGCGTGGTGCTGACTAACGCCCGCGCGATTGGTGAATTCGGCGCCGTGTCGGTGGTTTCCGGCTCAATTCGCGGCGAAACCTTATCGCTGCCGCTACAAATTGAACTACTGGAGCAGGATTACAATTCCGTCGGTTCCTTTACCGCCGCCGCCCTGCTGACGTTAATGGCTATTTTGACCCTATTTTTGAAGAGTATGGTGCAATGGCGTTTGGCCAATCAGGAAAAACGCGCGCAACTGGAGGGAAATCATGAGCATTGAGATTGCCAATATTAAGAAGTCTTTTGGTCGCACGCAGGTGCTGAATGATATCTCGCTGGATATCCCCTCCGGACAGATGGTCGCGCTGCTGGGGCCGTCAGGCTCCGGGAAAACCACGCTGCTGCGTATCATCGCCGGGCTGGAAAATCAGTCCAGCGGCCATATCCGTTTTCACGGTACCGACGTCAGCCGCGTGCATGCACGCGACCGTAAAGTCGGCTTCGTGTTCCAGCACTACGCGCTGTTTCGCCATATGACGGTGTTCGACAATATCGCCTTTGGCCTGACGGTACTGCCGCGTCGTGAACGACCAAATGCTGCCGGCATCAAGGCAAAAGTCACCAAACTGCTGGAGATGGTCCAGCTGGCGCATCTGGCGGATCGCTATCCGGCCCAGCTTTCCGGCGGGCAGAAGCAGCGCGTCGCGTTAGCGCGCGCGCTGGCGGTTGAACCGCAGATTCTGCTGCTGGATGAACCTTTTGGCGCGCTGGACGCCCAGGTACGTAAAGAATTGAGACGCTGGCTGCGTCAGCTGCACGAAGAGCTGAAGTTTACCAGCGTATTTGTCACGCACGATCAGGAAGAGGCGACCGAAGTTGCCGATCGCGTGGTGGTCATGAGCCAGGGCAATATCGAACAGGCCGATGCGCCCGATCGGGTATGGCGCGAGCCGGCCACTCGTTTTGTGCTGGAGTTCATGGGCGAAGTTAACCGCCTGAAGGGAACCCTTCGCGGCGGTCAGTTCCACGTCGGCGCGCATCGCTGGCCGTTGGGCTATACCCCGGCGTACCAGGGGCCGGTCGATCTGTTCTTGCGTCCGTGGGAAGTGGATATCAGCCGTCGTACCAGCCTGGATTCGCCGCTGCCGGTACAGGTGCTGGAAGCGAGCCCGAAAGGCCACTACACCCAATTAGTTGTGCAGCCTCTCGGGTGGTATGACGAACCGCTAACCGTGGTGCATCAGGGTGAAGATGCGCCGCACCGCGGGGAACGCCTGTTTGTTGGCCTGCAGAACGCGCGTCTGTACAACGGCAATGAACGTATTGAGCCGCGTGAGGAGCTTGCTCTGGCTGAATCGGCCTGATAGCTTATTGCATAGTTTATCGCCCGGTGGCGCTTCGCCTATCGGGCCTACAGTTATCACTACGTCTTGTAGGCCGGGTAAGCGAAGCGCCACCCGGCTTTTTTATTGAGTAGAAATCGTGAATACACTCGAACACACCATCGGCAACACTCCTCTGGTCAAACTGCAGCGCATGGGGCCGGACAACGGCAGCGAAATATGGGTCAAACTCGAAGGCAACAATCCCGCGGGCTCGGTGAAAGACAGAGCGGCGCTGTCGATGATTGTCGAGGCTGAGAAGCGCGGAGAAATTAAGCCCGGTGATGTGCTGATTGAAGCGACCAGCGGCAACACCGGCATTGCGCTGGCGATGATCGCCGCGCTTAAAGGCTATCAGATGAAGCTGCTGATGCCGGACAACATGAGCCAGGAGCGCCGTGCCGCCATGCGCGCCTACGGCGCGGAGCTAATTCTGGTGACGAAAGAGCAGGGAATGGAAGGTGCGCGTGACTTAGCGTTAGAAATGGCACAGCGCGGCGAAGGCAAGCTGCTCGATCAGTTCAACAACCCGGACAACCCGTACGCGCACTACACCACCACCGGGCCGGAAATCTGGCGGCAGACCGACGGGCGGATCACCCATTTTGTCTCCAGTATGGGCACCACCGGCACCATTACCGGCGTATCGCGTTTTCTGCGCGAGCAGGATAAAGCGGTGAGCATCGTCGGACTGCAGCCGGAAGAGGGGAGCAGTATTCCCGGAATTCGCCGCTGGCCTGCCGAATATATGCCGGGTATTTTTAACGCGCAGCTGGTGGACGTGGTGCTCGATATCCATCAACAGGATGCCGAAAACACCATGCGGATGCTGGCGGTGAAGGAAGGGATTTTCTGCGGCGTCAGTTCCGGCGGCGCGGTGGCGGGCGCGTTGCGCGTTGCCCGCGAAAATCCCGGCGCGGTAGTGGTGGCGATCGTTTGCGATCGCGGCGATCGCTACCTTTCTACCGGTGTATTTGGCGAAGAGCACTTTACCCAGGGCGCGGGAATTTAAACTTCGGGCATGTCGAGCAGGTCGGTTCCGTAGGAGTTGTCCACGGTGCAGAGCCAGCGTTCGCCCTGCTGACGAAAGACATAGGTTGCGCGCCGCGTGACCTGTGTTATCCCGGCTTCTGTCGGGATATCCAGTCGGGTCTCCATAATCACCAGCGCATTATCGCCGCCTTCGATGATCTCCATTTTTCCCTGCGTCACCACCAGCCGGTGCTGGAAATAGTCGGCAATGGCGATAAACGCGTTGCGAATATTTTCTTTGCCTCTGACCACCATGCCTGGTTTGACGACAAGCGCGGCGTCTTCAGCGTAATATTCCATCAGTGTTGCGTAATCTTCCTGGGAGATAGCGCGATCGCAGGCTTCGATGGCGGCTTTAAGTTGCGGGTTGGGATTGTGCATTTCTGGCGATCCTCGCATTGTCGGGCTTGAATAAAAGCGTTTTGCTTACTTTGCCGTCAGCTTATCAAGGAACACCCATAGCTTCTCATTCATTTCGCGATAATCCCAGGCGCGCATCTCCTGTTCACTGCGAATGAAACGCCTGCCTCTGGCGGCGCTGAGCTCCAGCTGTGAATGAGAGATCAGCAGCTCGATGACCTCAGCATCAAACTCCATGTGGCACTGGAAGCCATAGACCCGGTCGCTGTATTTCACAATTTGCCGCGGGCAGCCTTCGCTGGAGGCCATCACTTCCGCCTCTGGCGTCAGGCCAGGCATATCGTTATGCCAGTGGCCGACGACCAGCGAGGGGCCAAAATGGGCCAGTTTGTCATCCTGCAGACCTGCCGTGGTGAGCGTGATAGGATAGTGGCCGACCTCTTTTTCTGGACTCTGCATAACCGGCGCGCCCAGCGCTTCACCGATAAGCTGCGAGCCGAGACAAATCCCCACCACGATCCGCCCGGCGGCAATGGCCTGTGCAATCAAACGCTGCTCGGCGTGGCTATCAAACCAGGGGCACTCAGTTAATGTTGTGCGCGGAGATTGTGGGCCGCCGAGCACGACCAGCATATCAAAAGCATCGGCGTTTTCCGGGAGCGCATCTCCCGCATATACCCGCGACCAGCTGGTACCGTAGCCGCGCGCCTGCGCCCAGCGCAGGTAAGCTCCCGGCGCTTCAAAGACTTCATGGACGATAAAGTGGATCTGCATAGCGTTAACTCCCGTCACTGTTGTTGTAATATCTGGTATAAGTCATTGGCGAGCTTATTAATTTCATTATCGTTAAGCGTTGCAAGCGACAACCGCAGCCCGTGCGCTGGTTCGCGGATACCGAACGTTTCGCCTTCGCGAACCAGCCAGCCGGCGTGCGCCAGACGGAGCGCCACCGGCTGGCTCGGCTCCTGCAGCGGGAACCAAAAATTAAGCCCGTCTCCTGGCGTCAGGTGGGTGATTCCGCGGCTGGTGAGGGCGGCAATCAGCTTTTCATGCTGCTGACGATAGTGGCGCCGGGTTTCCGCCAGAGAGGCCATAAAGGCGTTGTCGTTAAGGCAGGCGATGACCAGATCCTGCAACAGATGGCTGACCCATTGGCTACCGGAATTCAGCCTCAGTCGCAGTGCCGCCGACGTGTCGGCGTCGCTGGCGACGATGGCCAGACGCATATCCGGCCCCAGGGTTTTTGACAGGGAGCGTACCAGCGCCCAACGCTGGCTTTCCACGGCGATAGGGGAGTACCAGGGCGTGGCGGAGAGCAGCGCGAAATGATCGTCAACAATTACCAGAACCTGCGGATAGCGGGCCAGTATTTGGCGTATTGCCCGGGCGCGGGAATCGCTGAGGCTACAGCCGGTCGGATTGTGTGCGCGCGGGGTGATAATGACCGCCCGGGCGCCGTTGCGCAGCGCCTCTTCAAGGGACTCAGGTTGCATGCCTTCCCCGTCGACCGGCACCGGGGAAGGGTGAAAACCGGCATAGCGCAGCATATTGATGCTGCTGAGAAAGCAGGGATCTTCGATGGCCACGCTATCGCCGGGCAGCAGCAGGGCGCATAGCAGGCGCTCAAGCGCATCGACGGCGCCGCTGGCGAGGTTAATCTCGGCGTCCATCTCCAGATCCGGGTTAACCCAGCGGCTGGCCCACGCGGCCAGCCGGGGCTCAACCGCCGCATCGCCGTACAGACGGGGCGCTAAAGCAATCGCACCGAGGGAGTGCTTGAGGTCCGCCAGGCGAGCGGGATCGGGATTGCCGCTGGAAATATCCTTCAGCGGCGAAGAGGGATCGCCCCCTTCAATGGCGGGAAGAGTATTATGCGTTTTAATGGCGGTGCCATTACGCCCCTGACTGATGGCCAGACCGGAGGTTACCAGGCGCTTATAGGCGGCAGCGACGGTATTGCGATTAACCGCCAGCTTGCCAGCCAGCTCGCGGACCGGCGGCAAAATATCGCCAGGCTTGAGCGCGCCGCTTTGTACCAGATGGCGGATGTTATCGAAGATCTCACTGGCAGTTTTTCCAACGATCATTATTGACCTATGACAAAATGAATTTTAGCATAGGACGAATGATAATCAGAGTCTGACTCGCTGTCCAGCGGGAGGAGAAAGGATGGATCAGCAAGATGAAATACAATCGGTGCTCTTTAACGATAAAAGCCGGGCGCTGCAGGTCGATATTGTGGCCGTGCAGTCGCAGGTGGTCTACGGCAGCGTAGGCAACAGTATTGCGATACCGGCGATAAAGCAGCATGGCCTGCGGGTCATCGCGGTGCCGACGGTGCTGTTCAGCAATACGCCGCACTATGATACTTACTATGGCGGCGTTATCCCGGAAGAGTGGTTTGCCGGCTATTTAAAGGCGCTGGAGGAGCGTGACGCGCTCCGCGAGCTGCGGGCGGTAACGACCGGCTATATGGGCAGCGCCGTGCAGATTAAGCGTCTGGCGCAATGGCTGCTGCGCATTCGCGAGCACCATCCTGAACTGTGTATTATCGTTGATCCCGTCATTGGCGATGTGGATAGCGGCATCTACGTCAAGGCCGAGATCCCTGAAGCCTACCGTGCGCATTTGCTCCCGCTGGCTCAGGTGATCACGCCCAATCTGTTTGAGCTGGAGACGCTAAGCGGCCTGCCTTGTCATAATCAGCAGGAGGCGATTATTGCCGCCCGTAGTCTGCTCTCTGATTCACTGAAATGGGTCGTTATTACCAGCGCACCGGGAGCGGATAGCGCCACGATCAACGTGCTGGTGGTTAGCGCAGAGTCGGTCGAGGTGATCGAACATCCGCGTGTAGAAACCGACCTTAAGGGAACGGGCGATCTTTTTTGCGCCGAACTGGCCTGCGGCCTGGTGGGCGGAATGCCGCTGGGCGACGCCGCTAAAGTCGCCGCGCAGCGGGTGCTGGCGGTTATGACGTGGACCGATGAACAGGGCTGCGATGAGCTCATTCTGCCGCCGAGAGGGGAAGGAGTATGAAGAGCTATCGCTTAGTGGTGCGTCAGCAGGGAAGAGTCGTCGGTCATTTTGAAACGACCGGCAGCGAAGCGCTGGAAGATATCTGCGAAATTGGTTCGCTCTTTGGCGCCGTGGGTGGATATCAGTGTGATTTGCTGGTTTCTGATAGCGAGAAGCGGATTCTGGAAAGCAGTCCAGAAGGGATGAAAATACTTTCGCGAGAGAAGCGCTACCGGCCGTTTAAAGCGGCGATATAAAAAAATGGCGCCGAGAGGCGCCATTCTTCTGCGGCAAGAATTACTTCTTGATGCGGATAACCGGAGTTTCACCCACGGTTACGCTACCGGACAGTTTGATCAGCTCTTTGATCTCGTCCATGTTGGAGATAACAACCGGAGTCAGGGTAGACTTGGCTTTCTCTTCCAGCAGCGGCAGATCGAATTCGATAACCGGGTCGCCGACTTTCACGCGCTGGCCTTCTTCAGCGATACGTTTGAAGCCTTCGCCTTTCAGTTCAACGGTATCAATACCGAAGTGAACGAACAGTTCAATGCCGCTATCAGATTCGATTGAAAAAGCATGGTTGGTTTCAAAAATTTTACCGATGGTACCATCTACCGGCGCAACCATTTTGTTGCCAGTAGGTTTGATAGCAATGCCATCACCCACAATTTTTTCCGCGAAAACTACATCCGGCACGTCTTCAATGTTGACGATCTCGCCAGAGAGCGGGGCAACAATCTCAATAGTTCCGGTGTCTTTTTTGTCATCAGAAACCAGAGATTTCAATTTATCGAACAAACCCATGATCTTCTCCTAAGCAGTAATTTGGGCCGCGCATCTCGTGAATTAGCAGATTGTTTTTTCTTCAATGAACTTGTTAACCAGCGTCATTAACTCGTCCGTTGTCGGTTGAGCAAGAGCCTGCTCTGCTAATACTTTCGCATCTTCGAAGTTCGTGTTACGGATAATCTTCTTGATGCGCGGGATGGAAATGGCGCTCATAGAGAACTCGTCCAGACCCATACCCAGCAACAGAAGTGTAGCACGTTCATCGCCCGCAAGCTCACCGCACATGCCAGTCCATTTGCCTTCAGCATGAGAAGCATCAATAACTTGCTTAATCAGCGTCAGCACGGACGGGGACATTGGCTGGTAAAGATGTGAAATCATATCATTACCACGGTCAACTGCCAGAGTATACTGCGTTAAATCATTGGTACCGATACTAAAGAAATCAACTTCTTTGGCTAAGTGACGAGCAATTGTCGCAGCGGCTGGGGTTTCCACCATCACGCCAATCTCAATGGACTCATCAAAAGCTTTACCTTCGTCGCGCAGTTCCTGTTTGTAGATTTCGATATCTTTCTTCAGTGCACGCACTTCTTCAACAGAGATGATCATCGGGAACATGATGCGCAGTTTACCGAAAGCGGAAGCACGCAGGATTGCACGAACCTGGTCGCGCAGAATCTCTTTGCGATCCATGGCGATGCGCACCGCGCGCCAGCCGAGGAACGGGTTCTCTTCTTTCGGGAAGTTCATATACGGCAGCTCTTTGTCGCCGCCGATGTCCATGGTGCGAACGATAACCGCCTGCGAGCCACACGCTTCGGCAACGGCTTTGTAAGCGGCGAACTGTTCTTCTTCAGTTGGCAGCGAGTCGCGGTCCATGAACAGGAATTCTGTACGATATAAGCCAACGCCTTCTGCGCCGTTACGCTCGGCACCTTCAACGTCGCGTACGGTACCGATGTTTGCGCAGACTTCAACCTGATGGCCGTCCAGCGTGATTGCCGGCAGGTCTTTCAGCTTAGCCAGTTCCGCTTTTTCTTCAGCGACCTGAGCCTGCAGGTTGCGCAGTTCTTCGATTTGTTGGTCGTTCGGGTTAACCAGAACCTGATTATTCACCGCGTCGAGAACCAGATAGTCGCCGTTTTTCACCTGGCTGGTCACGCTGCCGGTGCCCACGATGGCCGGCAGTTCAAGGGAACGCGCCATGATGGAGGTGTGGGAAGTACGGCCGCCTGCGTCGGTAATGAAACCCAGTACCTTGTTCAGGTTCAGCTGCGCGGTTTCAGACGGAGTGAGGTCAGCGGCAACCAGAATAACTTCATCCTGAATCGCGCTCAGATCGATGATGGCCAGACCGAGGATGTTGCGCAGCAGGCGCTTACCGATGTCGCGTACGTCAGCTGCACGCTCTTTCAGGTATTCGTCATCCAGTTCTTCCAGGGCAGTAGCCTGACCTTCGATAACTTCATTGGCTGCCGCATCGGCAGTCATATGCTTATCTTTAATCAGGGCTATGATTTCCTGCTCAAGCTCCTCATCTTCCAGCAGCATGATGTGCCCTTCGAAGATGGCTTCTTTTTCTTCACCGAAAGTTTCACCAGCTTTGGTTTTGATGACCTCCAGCTGGGCGGAGGCCTTGGAGCGGCCGTTCAGAAAACGTTCAACTTCCTGATCAACCTTATCGGCAGAAATTTTCTTCCGGTCGATGACAATTTCATCTTCTTTCAGCAGAAGAGCTTTGCCGAAAGCGATACCCGGGGATGCTAAAATGCCTGAAATCATAACCCTACCTTACTTGTGACTGATATTAAAAAGAACCCGTGAACTTACTCGAGTTCAGCCATCAGTTTAACCAGATGCTCAACTGCTTTCTGCTCATCTTCGCCTTCGGCAGAGAGAGTCACAACGGTACCCTGGGTCAGGCCCAGAGTCTGCAGTTTGAACAGGCTTTTGGCGCTGGCGCTTTTGCCGTTGGAGGTTACAGTGATCTCAGAAGTGAAGCCTTTTGCTTCTTTAACAAACTGAGCAGCAGGGCGGGTGTGCAGACCGTTCGGAGCGGTAATAGTAACTTCTTGCTGGAACATTATATTTCCCCAACTTATAGGTTTAGTGTTGTGGACCTAAAGTTTAGCCTAACGGCCAAACTTTAGCCTGTATCGTTAGCGCCGGCATCACGTATCCGGCTCCGGCACCAGCAGCGGTGAATCGCTGTGGAAACCTTCGGCCGTTAACGTCTACCACGTCATTAAACATTATGCCGCTAAAGGAAGACTTGAACCAAATCATAAAATCGATTCAGCTTATGGAAATCCAAATCGGAATAATTTCGCGCATCGAAATAAATGTGCTGGTTAAATACCAGACCCAACGAAGTGAATCAATGCCAGGAGGGGTAAAAGTTTGACGTGTGCCACAAAAAAGCACCTGAAAAGGTGCTTTTTTACACGATATTAACAAGCTGGCATTACTGTTGCAGTTCTTTCTCAGTGAAGAGATCGGCAAACAATGCGGTGCTTAAATAGCGCTCACCTGAAGAAGGTAGGATAACCACAATATTCTTATTGGTAAAGGATTCATCCTGCTGCAGCTTCAGCGCAGCGGCAACGGCGGCGCCGGAAGAGATCCCGGCCAGAATACCTTCCTCTTCCATCAGGCGGCGCGCGGTGGAAATGGCTTCTTCGTTGGTGATCGCAATCACTTTATCCACCAGTTTCAAATCCAGGTTGCCTGGGATAAAGCCTGCGCCAATACCCTGAATTTTATGCGGTCCGGGCTTAAGCTCTTCGCCCGCCAGCGCCTGGGCGATAACCGGGGAATCGGTGGGTTCAACGGCAACGGTAATCAGATCTTTTTTACCTTTGGTGCCTTTGATATAACGGCTCACGCCGGTCAGTGTACCGCCAGTACCGACGCCGGAGATAAATACGTCAACCTGACCATCGGTATCTTCCCAGATTTCCGGGCCGGTGGTTTTTTCATGAATTTCCGGGTTCGCCGGATTGCTGAACTGCTGCAGCAGGAGGAATTTTTCCGGATTGCTGGCGACAATCTCTTCGGCTTTCTGGATGGCGCCTTTCATGCCTTTAGCGCCTTCGGTCAGCACCAGATTGGCGCCCAGGGCCTTCAGCAGCTTGCGGCGTTCGATGCTCATGGTCTCCGGCATGGTCAGCGTCAGCTTATAGCCGCGCGCCGCAGCCACGTAGGCCAGAGCGATACCGGTATTACCGCTGGTCGGTTCCACCAGCTCAACGCCGGGTTTCAGCACGCCGCGTTTTTCGGCATCCCAAATCATATTGGCACCGATACGGCATTTTACGCTAAAGCTCGGGTTACGAGATTCTACCTTTGCCAGGATGCGCCCGTTACCGATGCGGTTCAGTCGTACCAGCGGCGTATGGCCGATAGTCAGGGAGTTGTCTTCAAAAATCTTACTCATGGCCCGTCCTTAACTGTATGAAATTTGGGAGTACGGCTTCAGCATACCCGCTTAAAGAATATGCGGAAGTAAGGATTTAGCATATCTATATTCGGAAGAGAAATAATGATAAGCCAGAAGTAATAAGGAGCGGCATAAGCCGCTCCGAAAGCGATAGCGCTACTTCCACATCGCGTGTTTGTCGCGGTAGCAATCAACCCACATTGCCGTCGCGCCGCAAATCGCGACGGGCAGGATGACCAGGTTCAGCACCGGGATCATGGTAAACAGGCTGGTCAGGGCGCCAAACTGCATATTGGTCACTTTACGCGTGCGCAGCGCCTGACGCATCGTTTTAAACGGTACCTTATGGTTATCAAAAGGATAGTCGCAGTACTGAATTGCCAGCATCCAGGCGCTGAACAGGAACCACAGCACAGGAGCTATGGTCTGGCCGATACCGGGAATAAAGTAGAGGATCAGCAAAACGATGGCCCGCGGGAGATACCAGGCGAACTTCTGCCACTCGCGCTTCATGATGCGCGGCACATCTTTCAGAATGCCGAAAACCCCGACGTCCGGCGGCGTCGCACCCGTCAGGCGCGCTTCAAGCTGCTCGGCCAGCAGGCCGCTGAAGGGAGCGGCAATCCAGTTGGCGATTGTCGAGAAGAAGTAGCCGAAGACAAGCAGAATCGAAATGACCACCATGGGCCACAGCAGATAGTTAAGCCATTGCAGCCATTCAGGAACATGGCTCATCAAAGAGGGGATCCAGCTGTCGAGACGCGTGAACAACCACCAGAATGCGCCGCCCATCAGAATAATGTTGACGAGCAAAGGGAGGAATACGTATCGACGTATCCCCGGCAGCCCGATCAGCTTCCAACCCTGCGAAAAGTAGTAGACGCCACTGCGCGGGGTCGTTACGGATGATGAAACCATAGTCAGGTAATGCTCCTTTTTTGACATCCAGGCTGAATGCCGGGCTATTTTATCGGGTTAGCAGACAATAACCAGTTAGGAAATGTTCGAAAAAACAGCAAAAAGCACGATTTAGTTCATCTTTATGTAGTGAAAGCCCCACACGCACTTGCACTTGATGTAATCGGCAAATACTCTTAGTGAGTAAATGTTTGCCGTGGTGGCAAGGTGTTAGAACAACAGAGAATATAATGATGCAGGATTTGCGTCTGATATTAATCATTGTTGGCGCGATCGCCATAATCGCTTTACTGGTGCACGGTTTTTGGACCAGCCGTAAAGAGCGCTCCTCGATGTTTCGCGATCGCCCACTGAAACGTATGAAGTCACGCGACGATGAAGAGTCGGAAGGCGACGACTTTAATGACGATGTTGAAGGCGTTGGTGAAGTCCGGGTTCATCGGGCCAGTCATGCGCCGAATGGCGTTCATGGGGAGCATGAAGCACCTCGTCAGCCGCAGCACCAGTATCAGCCTCCTTATGAGCGTCAGGCGCAGCAGCCACCTGTGCGCCCGGAAGAGCCTGTCCGTGCAGCGCAGCCGCCGCAACAACCGCCTGTTCACCCCCAGGCCCCGGTTCAGCAACCGCATCACGCCGTGCCGCCTCAACAGCCGGTGATGCAGTCGCCGCAGCAGGTCCAGCCGCCGCAGCCACAGCAACCTGTTCAGCATGTGCAGCAGCCGGTTCAACAACCTGCCGTCGCTCCAGAGCCTCAGCCGGCGCCAGAACCTCAGGCCCCTGCATCGCAGCAGGCCGCCCCGCAGCCTAAAGAGCGTAAGGAGACGGTCATCGTGATGAACGTCGCCGCGCACCATGGTTCACAGCTCAATGGCGAGCTGTTAATCAATAGCATCCAGCAGGCGGGTTTCAAATTTGGCGATATGAATATCTTTCATCGCCATCTCAGCCCGGACGGCAGCGGTCAGGTGCTCTTCAGCCTGGCCAATATGGTTAAGCCCGGCACCTTCAATCCGGACAGTATGGCGGATATGATGACGCCAGGGGTCACTATCTTTATGCAGGTTCCATCCTTTGGCGATGAACTGCAAAACTTTAAGCTGATGCTGCAGTCCGCGCAGTACATTGCCGATGAAGTCGGCGGCGTAGTACTGGACGATCAGCGTCGGATGATGACGCCGCAAAAACTGCGTGAATATCAAGATCGAATTCGTGAAGTGAAAGAGGCTAACGCCTGATTCATCTTCTTGCGTTTCATCTACTTATCCTGAACCCCCGCCCGTCGGGGGTTTTTTATCATTGATGGTGTGATATGGAATCGAACGAACAAAAACTGACTGAACTGCGAACCACGCTTCGCCATCATGAATACCTGTACCACGTCATGGATACGCCGGAAATTCCTGATGCTGAATACGATCGGCTGATGCGTGAACTACGTGAACTGGAAGCTCAACATCCTGAATTGATTACGCCCGATTCACCTACCCAGCGCGTCGGCGCCGCACCGCTAGCCGCGTTCAGCCAGATTCGCCATGAAGTGCCGATGCTGTCGTTGGATAACGTTTTCGATGAAGAGAGCTTCCTTGCGTTTAACAAACGCGTTCAGGATCGTCTGAAAAATACCGATGACCTGACCTACTGCTGTGAGCTTAAACTCGATGGCCTGGCGGTCAGTATCCTGTATGAAAACGGCGTACTAGTACAGGCGGCGACCCGCGGCGATGGAACGACCGGTGAAGATATCACCTCCAACGTACGCACCATTCGCGCTATCCCTCTGAAGCTACACGGTGACAATATTCCGCAGCGGCTTGAGGTTCGCGGAGAGGTTTTCCTGCCGCAGGCAGGGTTTGAAAAAATTAATGAAGAGGCGCGGCGAACCGGCGGTAAAGTCTTTGCTAACCCGCGTAACGCGGCGGCGGGGTCTTTACGCCAGCTCGACCCGCGGATTACCGCGAAGCGTCCACTCACTTTCTTTTGCTACGGCGTGGGCGTACTGGAAGGCGGCGAGCTGCCGCGTAGCCACTCAGCGCGCTTGCAGCAGTTTAAGTTCTGGGGGCTACCGGTTAGCGAGCGTGTAAAGCTCTGCCATTCGCCAGAGGAAGTGCTTACTTACTATCGCAAAGTTGAAGAAGATCGGCCGAATCTGGGGTTTGATATCGACGGTGTGGTTATCAAAGTGGATTCGCTTGATCTCCAGGAGCAGCTTGGTTTCGTGGCCCGCGCGCCGCGCTGGGCAGTGGCGTTTAAGTTTCCGGCCCAGGAGCAGATGACTTTCGTGCGCGACGTCGAGTTTCAGGTTGGCCGTACTGGCGCCATCACGCCGGTAGCGCGTCTGGAGCCAGTACAGGTCGCCGGAGTTCTGGTTAGCAACGCGACGCTGCATAATGCTGATGAAATAGAACGCCTGGGGCTGCGCATCGGCGATAAGGTGGTTATTCGCCGCGCCGGGGATGTTATCCCTCAGGTCGTGAACGTCGTCCTCTCAGAACGCCCGGAGGAGACGCGTGAAATCGTGTTTCCCACGCATTGCCCGGTATGTCATTCCGACGTTGAACGCGTAGAAGGCGAAGTGGTGACGCGCTGTACCGGCGGCCTGATCTGCGGCGCCCAGCGTAAAGAAGCACTCAAGCACTTTGTCTCCCGTCGCGCCCTGGATGTGGAGGGGATGGGCGATAAAATCATCGATCAGCTGGTCGAAAAAGAGTATGTGCATACGCCTGCCGATCTTTTTCAACTGACGCCGGTTAAGCTTACCGGGCTCGATCGCATGGGGCCAAAATCAGCGCAGAACGTGGTGGATGCGCTGGAGAAGTCAAAAGAGACCACCTTTGCCCGTTTCCTTTACGCGCTGGGGATCCGTGAAGTCGGAGAGGCGACGGCAGCCGGTTTAGCGGCCCACTTTGGCACCATTGAGGCGCTGGAGCAGGCATCGATTGACGATCTGCAAAAAGTGCCTGATGTCGGGATTGTGGTCGCCACGCACGTGCGTAATTTCTTTGCCGAAGAGAGCAACCGCGAAGTGATTGCTCAGTTGCGTAAAGAAGGCGTCCGCTGGCCGGCGCCGGTGGTGGTCAATGCTGAAGAGATTGATAGCCCATTTGCCGGGAAAACGGTGGTTCTGACCGGTAGCCTGAGCCAGCTCTCCCGTGATGAGGCGAAAGCCCAGCTGGTTGCGCTGGGCGCGAAGGTGGCGGGCAGCGTGTCGAAGAAGACCGACCTGGTCATCGCCGGGGAGGCGGCGGGCTCTAAGCTTGCCAAAGCGCAGGAGTTGGGAATTGCGGTGATCGATGAAAACGAAATGCTGCGTCTGCTCGGAGAGTCGCGTGGATAAAAATCAGCTTATTGAGATTGCCAATACGGAAATGCCGTTTGGTAAATACAAAGGGCGGCGTTTAATCGATGTGCCGGAAGAGTATTTGCTGTGGTTTGCCCGTAAGGATCAATTTCCCGCCGGGCATCTTGGCGAGCTGATGGCGTTAACGCTATTGATTAAAACTGAAGGGCTGACCAGCCTGGTCGAGCCCCTTAAGCGCCCGCGTTAGGCTTCGGAGGCGCGGCTTTTCTCCTGCGCCTGTAACGCTTCGGCCTGGCGCTTATAGCGCCGCGCCAGCACCGCGCAGACCATAAGCTGAATCTGATGGAAGATCATCAGCGGCAGCACCATTATCCCCAGGATAGAGGTCGGGAAGAGAATATTGGCCATCGGAATGCCGTTCGCCAGGCTCTTCTTCGACCCGCAGAAGACAATCGTAATTTCATCCGCTTTATTAAACCCGCACCTGCGCGCCACAAACACGTTGATAGCAATTACAATCGCCAGCAGCACGATGCTGACAATAACGATAAACAGTAGCGATCCAATGCCGACTTTGTGCCAGATACCGTTAACCACCGCCTCGCTGAACGCCGAATAGACCACCAGCAGGATGGAGGTCTGGTCGGTTTTCGAGATCCACTTTTTATGTTTTGCCACCCAGTTGCCTATCCACGGGCGAGAGAGGTGCCCCAGCACAAACGGCAGCAGCAATTGCAGCATAATCTTGCCGACCTGCTCCAGACTTCCGCCCGCGCCGTGCAGATTCATCAACAGGCCGACCAGCAATGGCGAAATGAAGATCCCGAGCAGGCTTGAGGCCGAAGCCGAACATACTGCAGCCGCAACGTTGCCGCCCGCCAGAGAAGTAAACGCAATGGCCGACTGGACGGTGGCAGGAAGAATACAGAGGTAAATAAACCCGGTGTAGAGCGCCGGATCGACGTTAACGGGCGCCCACCAGGCGAACAGCACGCCAAGAACCGGAAAGACGATAAACGTGCTGCACATGACCCAGAGATGTAAACGCCAGTGGCTGCCCCCGGCAACAATCGCCTCACGCGAGAGTTTGGCGCCGTGCATAAAGAACAGCAGCGCGATCGCGGCGGTCGTTAAATGTTCGAAGAAAGGGACAAATCCACCGCGAGCAGGGAAAAAAGAGGCCAGCAGTACGACGGTGACTAACGTCAGGGTGAATGGATCAAGAATGCGGAAAAATTTCATAAACGCTCCTGAAAATCGATGCCGCTATTGTGCTTTCTTTAGTTTGAGAAATAAAATCGATTTATTGCATCTATTCATGAAAAAAAGAGATGAATTATTCGCTGCGTCAGTTAAAAGTTTTTGTGACCGTTGCCCGCGTTAAAAGCTTTAGTCGGGCAGGGGAGAGTATTGGTCTTAGCCAGTCTGCGGTAAGCCATAGCGTAAAAGAGCTGGAGCATCAGACCGGCGTACGCCTGCTTGACCGAACGACGCGTGAAGTGGTGCTCACGGAGGCCGGACAGCAGCTGGCGGCCCGGCTTGAGCGCTTGCTGGATGAACTCAATAGCACGCTGCGTGAGGCCGGTCGCGTCGGGCAACAGCTGATGGGTACCGTCCGGGTGGCGGCCAGCCAGACCATTTCCGCCCATCTGATCCCACAGTGTATTGCCTACAGTAACCGGCGCTATCCGGAGATAGATTTCGTTCTGCACGATCGTCCTCAGCAGTGGGTGCTGGAGAGCATCCGCCAGGGAGAAGTGGATTTTGGTATCGTTATCGATCCCGGCGCCGCTACCGATTTACAGTGCGAGACGGTTCTCGCTGAACCATTCTTGCTGCTTTGCCGCAGCGATCACCCTTTTGCCGGACGGGACGCGGTGAGCTGGCAGGACCTACAGCCCCAGCGGCTGGTTTTGCAGGATTATGCTTCTGGCAGCCGTCCGCTGATTGATGCCGCGCTCTCAGGATTTGCTGTAACCGCGAACATCGTGCAGGAGATTGGGCATCCGGCCACGCTATTTCCGATGGTTGAGTCGGGGATAGGTATCAGCATATTACCCGCATTAGCGCTGCCGCTCCCGCAGGGAAGCCGTTTGCAAGTGAAGCGGCTGACTCCGGTAGTGGAACGCCAGTTGATGCTGGCGCGGCGCAAAAATCGCTCGCTGTCGACTGCCGCGGAAGCGCTGTGGGAGGTGGTGCGGCTGCAGGCGGCCCGGCTTACTGCCTTACGCGAGAACAACCCCTTGTATCAGAAATGAAATCAATAGCTTTTTGATATCAAACTTCCGGGAAAACTGTATTGGTAATCGATTGCGTCGCATCGTTATAACAAGATGGTAGCCAATCATTTTATCCATTCTTCAGTTTTTAAGGACAGCTTATGAGCGACACGCTTTTCTCACAGAACCCCTGGTATAGCGCCGATATTATTCGCGGATATAAGCCGGATTTTACGCCGCGGGTGGCCTTTATCCTGGGGTCGGGTCTTGGGGCGCTGGCGGAACAAATTGAAGATGCGGTGGCGATTTCCTACGAGAAGCTGCCCGGCTTCCCGGTGAGTACGGTCCACGGCCATGCCGGTGAACTGGTGTTGGGAAATCTGGCCGGCGTTCCCGTTGCCTGTATGAAAGGGCGTGGGCACTTCTATGAAGGGCGGGGTATGACGGTGATGACCGATGCTATCCGCACGCTAAAGCTGCTGGGGTGTGAACTACTGTTTTGTACTAACGCGGCCGGCTCTTTACGTCCGGAAGTCGGGCCGGGAAGCCTGGTGGCGCTCAGAGATCATATTAACACGATGCCGGGCACGCCAATGGTAGGCCTGAATGATGAACGTTTTGGCGAGCGTTTTTTTTCTCTGGCCAACGCCTATGATGCGGATTATCGCGCCGTTCTGCAGAGCGTGGCGGCGGAGGAAGGGTTTCCGCTGAACGAAGGTGTATTTGTTTCCTATCCCGGGCCGAATTTTGAAACGGCAGCAGAGATTCGCATGATGCAGATTATTGGCGGCGATGTGGTGGGGATGTCCGTTGTGCCGGAAGTGATTACCGCCCGTCATTGCGGATTAAAAGTGGTAGCAGTCTCAGCCATTACCAATCTGGCTGAGGGGCTGGGCGATGTGACATTATCTCACGCGCAAACCCTGGCGGCGGCCGAGCTCTCCCGACAGAACTTTATCAACCTGATCTGCGGCTTCTTACGCAAACTGGCCTGAAAGAATAATAAATATGACCCCGCTTGCGGGGTCTTACTTTAATGGCAAGGAACGGAAAAAATGAGTATCGCCTCTCGCTTAAAGCTCATGTCGTTTTTGCAATATTTCATCTGGGGAAGCTGGCTGGTCACCCTGGGTTCTTACATGATAAACACGTTGCATTTCACCGGCGCAAACGTCGGTATGGTCTATAGCTCCAAAGGGCTGGCGGCTATTATCATGCCCGGCGTTATGGGGATTATTGCCGATAAATGGCTACGTGCGGAACGGGCATATATGCTCTGCCACCTGGTCTGCGCAGCAGTGCTCCTTTATGCGACGACCGTAACCGACCCGGATACCATGTTCTGGGTGATGCTGATTAACGCGATGGCCTACATGCCGACCATCTCCTTGTCTAACAGCGTTTCCTACTCCTGCCTGGCGCAGTCCGGCCAGGATCCGGCGACCGCGTTTCCTCCTGTTCGCGTATTTGGCACTCTTGGTTTTATTGTCGCCATGTGGACGGTGAGCCTGATGGGACTGGAGCTGAGCAGCGCGCAGTTGTATATCGCCTCTGCCGCGTCGTTATTACTGGCGATTTATGCGCTTACGCTACCGAAAATTCCTGTGACCGAGAAGAAACCTGGCACCACATTGTCCGCGAGGATGGGACTGGATGCATTCGTATTATTTAAAAATCCGCGGATGGCCATTTTCTTTTTCTTCGCGATGATGCTCGGGGCGGTACTGCAAATAACTAACGTCTTCGGTAACCCCTTTCTGCATGATTTCGCCCGTAACCCGGCGTTTGCCGACAGCTTTGTTGTGCGTTATCCCTCTATTTTGCTTTCAGTTTCGCAGATGGCGGAAGTCGCCTTTATTCTCACCATTCCTTTCTTTCTGAAACGCTTTGGCATTAAAACGGTCATGCTGATGAGTATGCTGGCGTGGACGCTACGCTTTGGCTTTTTTGCCTTTGGCGATCCGTCTCCGTTCGGTTTTGTTCTGCTGCTGATGTCGATGATTGTCTACGGCTGCGCATTCGACTTCTTTAATATTTCAGGGTCGGTGTTCGTTGAGCAACAGGCGGGGGCACATATTCGCGCCAGCGCGCAAGGGTTGTTTATGACCATGGTGAACGGTGTTGGCGCATGGGTAGGTTCGATTCTCAGCGGCATGGCCGTGGATTACTTCTCTATTGATGGCGTAAAAGAGTGGCAGACCATCTGGCTGGTGTTCGCGGCCTATTCATTGCTGCTGGCGGCTATTTTTGCCGTTTTTTTCAAATATAAACATGAACCTGAGGAGCTAATGAAGAAAGAGTTGGCCCATTAATCCTCTTCTGCGGCGGGCACATGTTCCGCCGTTTCATTTTTTCTGATGCAGTGTGGTAACTTTGCGCATTATCTTTATGCCCCAGGAGCGCATGAGCCATGGAACGCACGCATCGTATTGATCTGAAGTTATTGCGCTATTTTCTGGCTGTTGCAGAAGAGCTGCATTTTGGTCGTGCGGCGGCCCGTCTGAACATGTCGCAACCCCCGCTCAGCATTCACATTAAAGATCTGGAGCAGCAGCTCGGCACGCTATTGTTTGTTCGTCACTCCCGCAGCGTGGCCTTGACCCACGCAGGAAGAATCCTCATGGAGGAGTCCCGTCGTCTGCTTTCCAGCGCGCATCAGGCGCTGGCGCGAGTGGAGCAGATTGGGCGGGGCGAGGCCGGGCGGGTAGAGTTGGGCGTGATAGGCACCGCAATGTGGGGAAAAATGCGCCCGGTGATGCGTCGTTTTTTGAAAGAGCATCCTAACGTGGAAGTGCTTTTCAGAGAGAATATGCCCGCGATGCAGATGGCGATGCTAGAACGACGCGAGCTGGATGCCGGCATCTGGCGAATGGCGACGGCGCCTTCCCCAGGATTTACCAGCCTGCGCTTGCATGAGTCCTCTTTTCTGGTGGCCGTACCGGAAGAGCACCCCCTTGCCGCGCGTAAGGCGATTCCGCTTGCGGCGTTGCGTAACGAATATTTTGTCACTATGCCCTCAATACATACCGACTGGACGTTTTTACAACGCGTTTGCCAGAGCGCCGGATTCTCGCCGATGATTATCCGTGAGGTAATGGAGCCGCAAACGGTGCTGGCGATGGTCAGTATGGGGATCGGTATTACGCTCATCGCCGACAGCTATGCGCAAATGATGTGGCCGGGGGTTGTGTTTCGTCCGCTGGAAGAGCGCATACCCGCTGATTTATATATCGTCTATGATCAGCAGCAGGCGACGCCCGCGCTGGAGAAACTGGTTGCGACGCTAGTGAACTAAGCGTTATTGGCGAATGGTAAAGTAAAAGCCTGCTCCGGCTTTGTGTATCGCAGATAGCAAAAAAGCGCCTTTAGGGCGCTTTTTACATTGGTGGGTCGTGCAGGATGACTCGCTTCGCTCGCCCTTCGGACAACGCTACGCGTTGTGCAAAATTGTTCCCAACAATTTTGTCGACTCGAACCTGCGGCAGGTTCGAATCTTACATATTGCAGATAGCAAAAAAGCGCCTTTAGGGCGCTTTTTTACATTGGTGGGTCGTGCAGGATTCGAACCTGCGACCAATTGATTAAAAGTCAACTGCTCTACCAACTGAGCTAACGACCCGAAGTGGTGGGTGATGACGGGATCGAACCGCCGACCCCCTCCTTGTAAGGGAGGTGCTCTCCCAGCTGAGCTAATCACCCACTTCGGTACTTCATTTTACGACAAGAAATCCAGCTGGCGAGAAAGTGGTGGGTGATGACGGGATCGAACCGCCGACCCCCTCCTTGTAAGGGAGGTGCTCTCCCAGCTGAGCTAATCACCCACTTCTCAATTTCTTGCTACACGGCGGAGACTACGTAAAGTAGTTGGTGGGTGATGACGGGTTCGAACCGCCGACCCCCTCCTTGTAAGGGAGGTGCTCTCCCAGCTGAGCTAATCACCCCCGCTGTGTGGAGTCGCATTATAGGGAGAGTTGAAAATGAGTCAACGCCTTTTCTAAATAATTTGTTTGTTCGTCGTAAAATTAAACAAAACGATCGCAATGTCATCTGTGGCGCATGATTTATAAACAAAAAGGGTAAAGCGTGACGTTGAAACGGTAACAACATTGAGGAATCAGCCCACGGTGTTAGAATATTCCCCCATAAAATCCAACGTACACTGCCGCATGTCGGCACCTTTATCAAACGTAAGGCCACTTCATGAAAATCAAAACTCGCTTCGCGCCCAGCCCGACAGGCTATCTGCACGTTGGCGGCGCGCGTACTGCTCTCTATTCCTGGCTTTTTGCACGTAACCACGGCGGTGAGTTTGTGCTGCGTATTGAAGATACCGATCTTGAGCGCTCCACGCCGGAGGCCATTGAAGCCATCATGGATGGTATGAATTGGCTGAGCCTGGAATGGGATGAGGGTCCGTACTTCCAGACCAAGCGTTTTGATCGCTATAACGCCGTCATTGATGAAATGCTGCAGGCGGGCACGGCCTATAAATGCTACTGCTCCAAAGAGCGTCTGGAAGCGCTTCGTGAAGAACAGATGGCGAAAGGTGAAAAGCCGCGCTATGACGGCCGCTGCCGTCATGGCCACGAGCATCATACTGACGACGAACCTTGCGTGGTCCGTTTTGCCAACCCGGAAGAGGGTTCTGTTGTTTTTGACGATCAGATCCGCGGTCCGATCGAATTCAGCAACCAGGAGCTGGACGATCTGATTATCCGTCGTACCGACGGTTCCCCGACCTACAACTTCTGCGTAGTTGTTGACGACTGGGATATGGAGATCACCCACGTTATCCGTGGCGAAGACCATATTAACAACACCCCGCGGCAGATTAACATCCTGAAAGCGCTGAATGCGCCGGTGCCGGTTTACGCCCACGTTTCGATGATTAACGGCGATGATGGTAAAAAACTCTCCAAGCGTCACGGAGCGGTCAGCGTTATGCAGTATCGCGACGACGGCTACCTGCCAGAAGCGCTGCTGAACTATCTGGTGCGTCTGGGATGGTCCAGCGGCGATCAGGAGATTTTCTCTCGCGAAGAGATGATTAAACTGTTCAGTCTGGGCGCGGTGAGCAAGTCTGCCAGCGCGTTCAACACGGAAAAGCTGCAGTGGTTGAATCACCACTATATCAATTCACTGGCCCCGGAATATGTGGCAACGCATTTACAGTGGCACATTGAGCAGGAAAATATCGACACCCGTAACGGGCCTCAACTGGCTGAGCTGGTGAAACTGCTGGGTGAGCGCTGCAAAACGCTTAAAGAGATGGCGGCGAGCTGCCGCTATTTCTATGAAGATTTTGCTGAGTTTGATGCCGATGCGGCGAAAAAACATCTGCGTCCTGTTGCCCGTCAGCCGCTGGAAGTGGTGCGCGACAAATTAGCCGCCATTAGTGACTGGACGGCGGAAAATGTCCATCATGCTATTCAGGCAACGGCCGATGAGCTGGAAGTGGGGATGGGAAAAGTGGGGATGCCGCTGCGCGTCGCGGTGACCGGCGCAGGCCAGTCTCCGGCGCTTGATGTAACCGTGCATGCAATCGGTAAGTCACGTAGCGTAGAACGAATCAATAAAGCGCTGGCTTTTATTGCTGAACGGGAAAGTCAATAATCCTGATAGTAATATCGGGAGTTTTAAAACGGTGGGGCAAGCTAACCCCGCCGTTTTTTTTGCCTATTTTTTAGCATCAGCAATCCCTAGCCGGGATAGAAAACCGCTAATCCCTTCGCGGGCAAGAAGATCGCGCAGGTGCAACTGCTCTGCGGGGGTCATCAGGCGCATGGTCTCGACAATCTGGCGCCAGATCGTATCAGCATCATTCACAAAGTATTTGACGACTGGTTCCGCCAGCTGGTTATCAATGGTCAAATGCCGCAGCGCCGGGATATTTGCCAGGAAATCGATTACTGCTTTGTCGATGACAATCAGGCGAGCGCGCCCGCCTTTCACTCCGGGTATGGCTTCCGTCCGCCAATTTTGCTCTCTGGCCCAACGGTTAATGGTTTGCCGGGCGAGGTTAAGGCACTCGGCGAGCTCCGCTGGGGTCATTTTATCTTTAAGTTTCATCATGCTTTCACCGATCGCGGATACCCAGTCGGTTGAGTAGCCCGGTGATCCCTTCACGCAGCAGCAGCGACATAAACAGCTTTTGCTCTCCCGGCGTCATCTCTTTACATAGCGTAAGCAGCAAAGATTCCAGATCGTTATCGGTTGCGGAATAGGGAACGGGGTTTTCGGCTACGCGCTGTGCGCTGCGGATAAACTCGCGAACCTGCTCATTAACATGTACGAGGCGCGCTTTACCGCCCTGTACGCCGGGACGCGGGGAAGTTTGCCACCCCTCTTTGCGTACCCATTTGTTAATCGTTTGCCGGCTGAAGCCAGTCAGATGCGCTATTTCTTCAGGTGTCATTCGTTCCTTGAGCATACTATTTCCTGAGTAAATATGTGGGAATTAGTTGCACATGTTATAGCATCCTTTTAAAGGAAAGCGTGACATGTTTAGCTTCTGGCTGCGATAAGGCTCGCAATGTCAGCCGTTTGCCTGCTTTTTCAGCGATCAAATAGCTGGGATTGATTTTGCCGTTGACACCTGGCGAAGGAATTCATATTATGCCGCCCGTCAACACGACACGCTTTACGTTACGGGGCTATAGCTCAGCTGGGAGAGCGCTTGCATGGCATGCAAGAGGTCAGCGGTTCGATCCCGCTTAGCTCCACCAAAACCTGCACCCATCAGGTTTGGTTCGTAAAGAGGTCCTGTGGGGCTATAGCTCAGCTGGGAGAGCGCTTGCATGGCATGCAAGAGGTCAGCGGTTCGATCCCGCTTAGCTCCACCAAATTCGGAACCCTCGCTACGGCGGGGGTTTTTTGTTTGTCTGACGGACCGAGGAAATGTAAAGCATTCTTTGAATAAGTCAGCAAACCTCTGCGTTAAGTAATTTCAGATTTTTTCACTATTTAAAATCTTGCCTGCCTTTATTAAGCAACATAATATCTGTTGCCTAAATATATTTATTGCAGCTGGAGTTTTAATTAACAATAATGATTGATCATCTTAACATTAAGATCAAAAAAACTCTGCTGGCACTTCTGGTCTGCCTTATCGCAATTCCGCTGTCCCGATTTATTTCCCCACAAACCATTATTGACGGAAATCAAATTTATCTGGCATGGTTACCGCTGAGCTTAATGTATTCCGTGCTTTTTATTTTTGGTCGCTACGCTGTTGCACCATTGATTATCGCGTTTGCGATCACCAATGCCTGGATAATCGATTTGACGCTAGCCCAGGCGCTGATCCTGCTATTCTGCCAGCTCTTCTCGGTTTTTGTCTCCTGCGCTATTATCCGCTTTCAGCTTGGAAGGCGCTGGCGCGCCGGGCTGACGGCAAAACATATGGGCGCGAGGATTTTTTGGGGAGGCTTTTTCGCCCCACTCCTGTTGAAGGTCACGATGTATCTGGCGGGGCGCTTTTTTTCGTTTCCGCTGGCGATCTCAAGCTATTTCGGCAATATGTCAGTTATTTACACCATTATCGATATACAAAGCCTGATTAGCGCCGCATTAATTTTTACGACATTCTTTTATTATCCGTTGCGGATGATTATCAGTCCGCGTTATGCGCGAGCATTCTACCGCAATCTTTGTCACGCGTGGCGGAAGCGCGAGCAGCGGGTATTTACGTTGTATTGGTTTGTGGCCCTGACGGCAATATTACTGGTGCTGTGTACGCCTTATGACTCTGTTTTTATTGCCGGTTATTTAGTCCCGCTTATTTTCATTTTATACTTTATTGGTATTAGCCGCCTGGGACATGCGCTGATTCGCATTTCATGGTCCATTTCCGCCTTTTTACTCGTAGCGTATAACGAGAATTTTTTACATGGGGTACAAACTGAATATTCACTATCGTTTGTTCTTTCAGTATTAATTTGTTTCACTATCTGCTTGTTTTATATGGCGGATATCTATGCACGCAGTGAAAGAATGAAGTTCAGATGGCGGGATCAGGCGGAAGAAGATCCGCTAACCGGTTTACCGAATCTACGCGCGCTGGAGAGTCACCTACGGCAAAACCCTGCTGTTGCCATCAGCAGCCTGCGTATTCAGAATCTGGATTTTCTGAGCCGCCATTACGGCATGATGATGAGAGTGGAGAGCAAAAGGCAGATTGCCCGCAAACTACAGCCGCTATTGGCTCAGGGAGAACGCATATATCAGCTCCCCGGCAGCGAGCTGTTGCTGGTACTCAATGGCCCGGAGCCAGAGGCGCGTTTAAATCATATTGTTTCCACGCTTAACCATAAAAAGTTTAGTTGGAACAACCAGGCGTTGGATCTGGAATTTGGCGCATCATGGGGCGGCTACAGCGGCATAGAATCTGAGCTTCACCCGATGCTTGGTCAGCTTAGCTGGTTATCGGAGCAGGCTGGGGCAGGGCGGCGCGTATTAGCGTTGGACGCGGCGCAGGAGCAGATATCCGATCAAACGAGCGAACAGGTACGGCTGCTGGCGAAAATTAAACAGGCGCTTAGTGAGCGCGGAGTGGTGTTATACGCTCAGCCGATCCGCAATGCCTGCGGAGAAGGGTACTATGAGATACTTAGTCGTATGCGCTGCGGTAATACCATCATTACACCCGATAGGTTTATTCCACTGATTGCGCAATTTAACCTGAGCCAGCGTTTTGATATGCAGGTACTGGAAACGCTGTTTAGTTCGCTCAAACACCACCACGGTCGGCATTTCTCCGTTAACCTGCTGCCCTATACGCTGATGCAAAAGGATAGCGCGGCGCAAATCATCGCTCTGTTTAAACGCTATAACCTGTCGGCAGAGGCGATAACGATTGAAGTTACCGAGGAGCAGGTGTTTTCCGATGTTGAGACCAGCATGCATAACATCCAGCTGCTGCGAGATTTCGGCTGTGGCATCGCGATTGATGACTTTGGTACCGGCTACGCTAACTACGAGCGCCTGAAAAGCCTGCAGGCCGATATCCTGAAAATTGACGGCTGCTTCGTGCGTGATATCGAGACCGATCCGTTGGATGCCATTATGGTCAAATCTATTATTGAAATGGCTAAGGTTAAGAAAATGAAGGTGGTGGCGGAATACGTTGAAACGCCTGAGCAGCGGGAAAAGCTTCTTGAGTTAGGTGTTGATTATCTACAGGGGTATCTGATCGGTAAGCCGCTGCCGTTGAGCGAACTGCAGGCATGAAAAAGCCGGGACTTGCCCGGCTTTCGCTAATTACAGAACCAGCGCGGCGATAGATGCAGAGAGCACGCTCACCAGCGTAGAACCGTACACCAGCTTCAGGCCAAAGCGGGAAACTACGTTACCTTGCTCTTCATTCAATCCTTTAATTGCCCCGGCGATAATACCGATAGAGGAGAAGTTAGCGAAGGAGACCAGGAAGATAGAGATGATACCTTCCGCACGCGGAGAGAGCGTGGCGGCAACTTTCTGCAGATCCATCATGGCGACGAATTCATTAGAAACCAGTTTGGTGGCCATAATACTCCCTACCTGCAGCGCTTCACCCGCCGGTACGCCCATTACCCACGCTACCGGATAGAAGATATAGCCGAGGATCCCCTGGAAGGAGATACTATAGCCGAACCAGCCGGTGACGGTGGCGAACAGGGCGTTCAACGCGGAAATCAGCGCGATGAAGCCAATCAGCATGGCGGCAACGATAATCGCCACTTTAAAGCCCGCCAGAATGTATTCACCCAGCATCTCGAAGAAACTTTGGCCTTCATGCAGGTTGGACATCTGCAGGTTTTCTTCGCTTTCGTCGACGCGGTACGGGTTAATCAGCGACAGAACGATAAAGGTGCTGAACATGTTCAGTACCAGCGCCGCGACCACATATTTTGGCTGCAGCATGGTCATGTACGCGCCCACGATAGACATGGAGACGGTAGACATCGCGGTCGCCGCCATGGTGTACATGCGGTTGCGGGACATCTTGCCAAGAATATCTTTATAAGCGATGAAGTTTTCAGACTGGCCCAGAATCAGGGAGCTGACAGCGTTAAAGGATTCCAGCTTGCCCATGCCGTTGATTTTGGACAGTACGGTACCGATAGCGCGAATGACGATAGGTAGAATGCGAATATGCTGCAAAATACCGATCAGCGCAGAAATAAAGACGATCGGGCACAAAACTTTCAGGAAGAAGAACGCCAGACCTTTGTCGTTCATGTTGCCGAAGACGAAGTTTGTCCCTTCATTAGCGAAACCGAGGAGTTTTTCAAACATCTCGGAGAAGCCCTTCACAAAACCCAGACCAATGTCAGAGTTCAGGAAGAACCAGGCCAGCAGCACTTCAATGACCAGCAGCTGAATGACATAACGAATACGAATCTGCTTACGGTTGTGGCTGACCAACAGGGCCAGAATGGCCACCACTACGATCGCGAGAATAAAGTGCAGGACGCGGTCCATATTTGCTCCAAACATGAGGCAGGTTAAATTTCTTTGCACATTCTATGTAACAAGCGCAAAGAAAACGAGAGCTGGAACACACTATTGCAAGGATATGTGACTAATGGCAAAAATAGTGATCAACCATGCATTTTTGTTATGTTACGTAAAGGTTTTAAAAGTTGCTCTCTTGTACTATTCTGGTGATTAATTAAAAGCGTTTATCAGTTCCCCGGTTTATCAGTTGCCGACCCGCTATCGTTCCCTCCTATCACAGCAATCATTATCACCATTTCAAATGAACTTGATAATCATTCGCATTTTGATAGCATGAAACATAGCAAAGGCTATATTTCCAGAGGCAGAAAATGACAAACAGTCGCGTTGAGAATAGCAGCGGTCGCGCAGCGCGCAAGATTAAGCTCGCCCTGATGGGGCCGGCGTTCATTGCTGCCATTGGCTATATCGATCCGGGTAACTTCGCCACCAACATCCAGGCCGGCGCCAGTTTTGGCTATCAGCTGCTATGGGTGGTGGTATGGGCTAACCTGATGGCGATGCTGATTCAGGTGATGTCGGCGAAGCTGGGCATTGCCACCGGAAAAAATCTGGCAGAACAAATTCGCGACCACTACCCGCGTCCTGTGGTGTGGTTTTACTGGGTGCAGGCCGAAATCATCGCGATGGCGACCGACCTTGCCGAATTCATTGGCGCGGCTATCGGATTTAAGCTGGTGCTCGGCGTGTCATTGCTACAGGGCGCGGTGCTGACGGGGATTGCGACGTTCCTGATTCTGATGCTGCAGCGTCGCGGTCAAAAGCCGCTGGAAAAAGCGATCGGCGGACTGCTGCTGTTCGTCGCCGCGGCGTATGTCGTAGAGCTTATCTTCTCCCAGCCCGCGCTGGCGCCGTTGGCGAAAGGGATGCTTGTTCCGTCTCTGCCGACTAGCGAGGCGGTATTTCTTGCCGCCGGGGTGCTGGGGGCGACCATCATGCCGCATGTGATCTATCTACATTCATCCCTGACTCAGCACCTGCACGGTGGCACGCGGAAAGAGCGCTATAACGCCACGCGCTGGGATGTGGCGATTGCCATGACGATCGCGGGCTTTGTTAATCTGGCAATGATGGCAACCGCCGCTGCGGCCTTCCACTTCAATGGTCACACCGGCGTTGCCGACCTTGATCAGGCCTATCTGACGCTTGAACCCTTGCTGAGCCACGCGGCAGCCACCATCTTTGGCCTGAGTCTGATTGCGGCGGGTTTATCTTCTACGGTTGTTGGGACCCTGGCGGGGCAGGTGGTGATGCAGGGCTTTATCCGCTTTCATATCCCGCTGTGGTTTCGTCGGGCGATCACCATGCTGCCGTCGTTTATCGTGATTTTAATGGGGCTGGATCCCACGCGTATTCTGGTGATGAGCCAGGTATTGCTGAGTTTCGGTATTGCCCTCGCGCTGGTGCCGCTGCTGATATTCACCAGCGACTCCCGCTTGATGGGCGATCTGGTCAATTCCCGGTGGGTAAAACTGCTGGGGTGGGCGATTGTCGCCGTCGTTGTAGCGCTTAACGGCTGGTTGATTGTTGGGACGATATTCAGTTAAGCGCGATAATGAAAAAGGGAGCCGGATGGCTCCCTTTTATGATGAATATTAATGGTGGCCGTGGCCATGTCCGCGACCGCCGCCTGGTCCACGACCCCAACCGCCGCGTCGGTCATCACGGTCATTCCAGCCTTCACGATAGCCGCGCTCGTAGGCTTTACGTTTATCCCAGCCGCGATGCCAGCCGTTATCGTGACGACGCCAGCGGTTATCGCGCCATTCATAGTGTCGACGCCAATAATCACGGTCGCGCCAGCCGCCACCGTCCCAGTAGTTACCATAATTGTCGCGATCGCCAATTTGTAATTTTATTGATGGCAACAGGGTGATTTCACCAGCATTAGCGACCAATGGCGCTGAAGCCAGAAGCACTGCAGCCAAAATCAGTGACCTGAACATACTCTTCTCCTTCACGATCGGGGCCGTTGTCGGCCTGTTAACCCGATATTACGGGGCGGTAAAGCCCCGTCGTATCGGAGGAACTCCTAAATCGCCAGTGAGAGCACTTTTTGCTAAAGTAACAATGAATTTACACCGCAAGGATCGCGTCGATGGTTGCCCGCTCTTCGGCGCTGAAATGGCGGTTTTCCAGCATGCCAACTGCATCGTCGAGCTGCGAGGTTTTACTGGCGCCAATCAGTGCTGAAGTGACTTTCTCATCGCGCAGCACCCAGGCCAGCGCCATCTGCGAAAGCTTCTGCCCGCTGGATTCGGCCAGCGCGTCCAGTTGGCGAACTTTTTCCAGTTTGCTTTCAGTAAGCTGATCCGGTTGCAGGAACCGGCTGCCGCTGGCGGCGCGGGAGTCAGTCGGTATGCCGTGCAGGTAACGGTTAGTTAACTGGCCGCCCGCCAGCGGTGAAAACGCTATACTTCCCACCCCAGCGGTGTGCAGGAAATCCAGTAATCCCTCTTCGACCCAGCGTTCAAACATCGAATATTTTGGCTGATGAATCAGGCACGGCGTGCCGAGATCGTTAAGGATGTTGACGGCTTGCCGGGCCTGTTCGAGCGGATAGTTGGACAAGCCGACGTACAGCGCCTTGCCCTGGCGGACGATGTGGTCCAGCGCGCGCATGGTTTCCAGCAGCGGCGTTTCGGGGTCAGGGCGGTGGTGGTAGAAAATGTCGACATAGTCCAGGCCCATTCGTTTAAGGCTTTGATCGAGGCTGGCGATCAGGTACTTGCGCGATCCCCAGTCGCCATAGGGGCCGTCCCACATGGTGTAACCGGCTTTGCTGGAGATGATCAGCTCATCGCGATAGGGCAAAAAATCCTCTTTCAGAATACGGCCAAAATTGCTCTCCGCCGATCCCGGCGGTGGCCCGTAGTTATTGGCTAAATCGAAATGGGTTATGCCGAGATCGAATGCGTGACGCAGAAGCTGACGGCTGGTTTCCACCCGCGTTTCATCGCCAAAATTATGCCAAAGCCCCAGAGAAATTGCCGGTAGCTTTAGTCCGCTATGACCGCAGCGGCGGTATTCCATCGTTTGATATCGCGTGGCGTTTGCCCGGTAAACCATACTTCCTCCGCAGATAAAACAGGGTTGTGTATACGTTTACACTAAAGAATGTTTGGCACCGAGTATACTCCCTGAACGCGTAAATTTTACTTGCCACCGCATTTGTTGGGTGCAATGTGGACAGCGCAACTGCTTATTCAATACTCAACTTATCTGTATGAGAGGAGAGTAGGGATATGCAACCGACTTACACCATTGGCGATTATCTGCTGGATCGTCTCGTAGACTGCGGTATAGACCGCTTGTTTGGCGTACCTGGTGATTACAATTTACAGTTCCTCGACAGCGTTATTGCGCATCGGAATTTAGGGTGGGTAGGTTGTGCAAACGAGCTAAATGCGGCTTATGCCGCTGATGGCTATGCGCGTATCAAGGGCGCAGGCGCGCTGTTGACTACTTATGGCGTCGGCGAGCTGAGCGCGCTGAACGGCATCGCCGGGAGCTACGCCGAACATGTACCGGTCCTGCATATCGTTGGCGCTCCCTGTACCGGCGCACAGCAGCGCGGCGAGCTGCTGCACCATACGCTTGGCGATGGCGATTTCAGCCACTTTTCGCGTATGAGTGAACAAATTACCTGCTCACAGGCGGTGCTGGCGGCGGGAAATGCCTGCCATGAAATAGACCGGGTTTTGAGCGAAATGCTAACCCACCATCGCCCCGGTTATCTGATGCTGCCGGCCGATGTGGCGAAGGCAAAGACCACCCCGCCTGCTCATCGTTTGCGTATTCAGGGGCTGCCCGCCGATGAGAACCAGCTGGCGGGTTTCCGTGAGTACGCCGAACGGATGCTAAGAAGCAGCCGTCGCGTATCGTTGCTGGCCGATTTTCTCGCCCAGCGCTATGGGCTACAAAACGCGCTTCGAGAGTGGGTGGCGAAGGTCCCCGTTGCTTACGCCACGATGCTTATGGGCAAAGGCCTTTTTGATGAACAGCAGAGCGGTTTTGCCGGGACTTACAGCGGGATAGCCAGCGCGGAGGAAACTCGCGATGCTATCGAAAACGCGGATACCATTATCTGCATCGGTACGAGTTTTACCGACACCATTACCGCCGGCTTCACCCAGCACCTTCCGCTGGAAAAAACGATAGAAATACAGCCCTTTGCCGTCCGGGTTGGCGATCGCTGGTTCAGCCGGGTGCCCATGGAAAAGGCGCTCGCCATTTTAATCGAGCTCTCTGCCAGCCTGGCGGCAGAATGGGTTTCGCCGAATTTTCAGGCGCCCGGCGTGAGCGGCGCGCCAGAGGGGAACCTGACGCAGAAAAATTTCTGGAATACGGTGCAGAAACAGCTTCGCCCTGGAGACATTATCCTTGCCGATCAAGGTACCGCCGCTTTTGGCGCCGCTGCGCTTAAGCTTCCGGTCGACGCGACGCTGATCGTCCAGCCGTTATGGGGATCGATAGGCTTTACCCTTCCAGCGGCCTACGGGGCGCAAATCGCGGCAGCGGAAAGAAGGGTGGTGCTGATTGTGGGCGATGGTGCAGCGCAGTTAACTATTCAGGAACTGGGATCGATGCTCAGAGATAAGCAGCCTCCGCTGATTTTGTTGCTCAACAACGAAGGCTATACGGTCGAGCGCGCCATTCACGGCCCCGAACAACGCTACAACGATATTGCGCTCTGGGACTGGAATCGTCTGCCTGACGCTTTTGCTCCCGACGTCCCTTCCCGCTGTTGGCGAGTGACGCGCACGCAGGAGCTGCAGGAAGCGATGAATAGCAGCGTCGCCTCAGACAGGCTGACGCTGGTGGAGGTGATGCTGCCAAAAATGGATATCCCCGATTTTCTGCGTACGGTCACTCAGGCACTGGAGGAGAGAAACAGCCGCGTTTAATCGTTGGGGCGTTTGGCGATCATCAGCGGTTTCCCGGCAAGTAATAGCCAGGCGGGAAGCATAACGATGCACAGCAGCGGAAGTAACGTGGAATCTGGCACCACGACCGCTGCCATAAACAGGCTCAACCAGCCATCGCGCGTCACCACCAGCGTCAGTCCGAGGATCGCACAGGAAACGGTGATCGCTGCCGGGACGGCATCCACGTGCGCATGAAGCATCAGTCCGAGCGCGACGCCGACGAACACTGCCGGGAAAATCCGCCCGCCGCGAAAACCGCAGGCGGCGGCCAGTACCAGCGCCGCCAGCTTCACCAGAGCAATAAGCATGAAATCGCCGGCGGTCAACGTCTGGCTAAAGGCTAATTGCTGCATTTCTTCAAGGCCTTTGAAAAGGGTGATATGTCCGCCGATGACGCCGAGGATCCCCAATAAAAATCCGCCGATACCGAGGGTTAAGATCGGATTTTTCAGTCGTTGCATCAGCGCGTGTAAACGCGGCAGGCACCAAACGCCAACCATGCCGACCGCAATAGCAATAAGCGTAACGATAGCCCCGCTAAAGATATCGACAAGCCGCCACTGATTGTAGTGCGCGATAGGTAGCGAAAAATTGGGGTGGAAAAAAAGCCCAGTGGTCAAAGAGCCCGCTGCCGCGGCAAGCATTGGTGCGAAGAGCCGGTCCCAAAGCGGGACATCGTTACTGCTGTTCAGCGTTTGCGAAAAGATCAGCGCCGCAGCAACAGGCGTACCGAATAGTGCTCCGATGGTGCCGGAAGAGGCGAGTATCGTCCAGTCGAGCGCGCTGACTCGGGGGAAAAGGCGCGAGCCAAGCGCCACCGTCAGAGCGATATTTATCACCATAATAGGATGTTCCGGCCCCAGGCTAACGCCGCCTGCCAGGCCGATTATCAGCGCCGCGAGCAGGCCGGGCAGCGCGCTGGGGCTCACCGGGGCGCCAATAAGCGACTCGGTGGCCGGATCGGGGCCGGCGTGCCCAGGGCTAAAACGTACGACCAGACCCACGGCAATGCCGGTGCAGGTGAGGATAGCAATCGTCCAGACAGGGCCGCTGGCGTTCATGCCCAGGGCTCCGGGTAGGCTACTCCAGAGAATATTCTGCAACATGGCTGCCGTTTTCATCGCCACAATTAATACCAGGCTGGCAGCAATACCGATCACGATTGCGGGTATCGATAACAACAGCATCGTTCTGGCGCGCGGGTGCAGCATGAAAATATCCTTCTGAAAATTTCGAAGCACTACTTTGCCCGGACGCGTTTAGGGCGTTGGCGCAAATGGTGCTGAAACGATAAAGTAACGAGGTAGCCTGGCGATCGTGCCGCACAATATTTTCATAAATTACAGCCTAACTGTGATGTAGGTCGCTAAACAAAGGGCGCTTATACGTTGGTCGTTGTTGTTAGGTCGTCATGAATTTAGAGTGTGCCAAAGAATCATTTTGACTTTAGCGGAGCCGTAACGGAATGACAAAATTTGCTTTAGTAGGGGACGTTGGCGGAACGAATGCCCGTCTGGCGTTATGCGATCTTGCAAGCGGAGAAATATCCCGAGCCAAGACCTATTCCGGGCTCGATTATCCCAGTCTTGAAGCCGTTGTTCAGGTCTATCTGGAAGAGCATAACGTCAAGGTAGAAGATGGCTGTATTGCCATCGCCTGTCCGATTACCGGCGACTGGGTGGCGATGACCAACCACACTTGGGCATTTTCTATCGCTGAGATGAAGAAGAACCTGGGGTTCTCACATCTGGAAATCATTAACGATTTTACTGCGGTATCGATGGCAATCCCCATGCTGAAAGCTGAACATCTGATTCAGTTTGGTGGCGCGAAGCCGGTGGAAGGCAAGCCGATTGCCGTTTATGGTGCTGGTACCGGGCTGGGCGTCGCTCATCTGGTACACGTTGATAAACGCTGGGTGAGTCTGCCGGGCGAGGGCGGCCATGTGGATTTCGCGCCCAATAGCGAAGAAGAAGGCATTATTCTGGAAGAACTGCGTACCGAGCTGGGGCACGTCTCCGCCGAACGCGTATTATCTGGACCTGGGTTAGTCAATCTTTATCGTGCGATCGTTAAGTCTGATGGGCGTCTGCCGGAAAACCTGCAGCCTAAGGATGTCACCGAACGCGCGTTGGCTGATACCTGCATCGATTGCCGTCGCGCCCTGTCGCTGTTTTGCGTCATTATGGGGCGATTTGGCGGTAACCTGGCGCTAACGCTCGGCACCTTTGGCGGCGTGTATATTGCTGGCGGCATTGTTCCGCGCTTCCTCGAATTCTTTAAAGCTTCCGGCTTTCGCGGCGGTTTTGAAGATAAAGGCCGGTTTAAAGCCTTCGTCCAGGATATTCCAGTGTATCTGATCGTTCACGACAATCCGGGACTGCTGGGCTCCGGCGCGCACCTGCGTCAGACGCTCGGGCAGGTTCTGTAAGCTCTGTCTCTTTTACCCGAATAAAATCATTATTCGGGTAAATCCTCTACAGATGCATGAGCTGGCGAAACTCTTTCACCTTGCTGCGGCTCACCGGAACCTGAAACTCAAGATCGCGAAGCCGCAGAATATAGGTGTTGTTGAACCAGGGTTCGATTTCGCGAATTTTGTTCAGGTTGACGCAGTACGAGCGGTGGCAGCGGAAAAAGTGCGCCGGCGGCAGCTTGTTGCAGAACTCCGTGATATTCATTGGCATCACGAACGACTCCTTCCGCGTATAAACAAATGTCATCTTTTCATGCGCTTCCGCGTAGTAAATATCGTGGATGCTGGTGACAATAATGCGCTCATCTTTAATCAGATTAATCGTGTCGTTTTCCCGGGTTGGATTGGGCGCTGCCCCGGTAGCGATGCTAGACTGCTGCTGTTGCAGCCAGGCGCTGTTGAGCTTTTGCAGCATGTTGATAATGCGTGATTCCTGGTAGGGTTTAAGGATGTAATCGAACGCCTCCAGCTCAAAGGCTTCCACCGCATGCTCCTTCCACGCGGTAATAAAAACGATAAAGGGCTTGTGCGCGAACTGGCTGATGTTTTGCGCCAGCAGTACGCCATCCAGCGACGGGATGTTGATATCGAGAAAAATAGCGTCGACTTTGTTGTGCTGTAAAAACTTCAGCACATCGAGTCCGTCGTCAAAGGTACCGACAATCTCCATTTCGCTATGGGTATTAATCAACCAGGTGAGCTCTTGCTGCGCGAGGAACTCATCTTCCACAATGATGACTTTCATTTTATCTCCGCTCATGACAGCAGCGACTCCGTAGCCACCTGGGGCGCGTAGTGGGTTGGCACATAGAAAGCGATTTCGGTCCCCGGCGTCAGGCGTCGGATATGCAGGCCTTCTCCGTACAGTAGCTTGACCCGATGATGAACGTTGAGTAAACCGATTTTATTTCCCGGCATTTCGTCAGCCTCTACCCTCGCTACCACCGCCGGGTCGATACCGTTCCCCGTATCGCGAACGCTAATCCGTACTCGATTCCCGCACTCATTAATGCCGATGGTCACCACGCCTTTCCCTTTGCAGGGCTGAATTCCGTGGACGATGGCATTCTCCACCAGCGGCTGAATAAGCAGACTGGGGATCATAAAGCTGACTTCATCATCAATATCATAAATCACCGTCAGCTTGTCGCCGAAGCGGGCCTGTTCAATCGCGATATAATCCTTGATTTGATACAGCTCCCTTTTGATATCTATTTGTTCATCATCTTTTAATTCAATGTTGTAGCGTAAATAGCGCGACAAATTAAAAATTAACTGGCGCGCGGTGTCTGGATTCATGCGAATCGACGACGAAATGGCGTTCAGGGCATTAAATAAGAAATGGGGATTAATTTTACTCTGCAGCGCGCGCAGTTCAGCTTTATTGGCCATTTCACGCAGCTGTTCAGCGCGGGAGACCTCCAGCTGCGTGGAGATGATTTGCGACAGGCCAATCGCCATTTCCTGCAATGAAGAGGTGATGCGGTGCGCGTGGCAGTAATAGATTTTTAGCGTACCGGTGACGACGCCTTTTTCCCATAGCGGAATGACCAGCATGGAGTGTATTTCCGGCGTCCGGTGAGCTTCATCATTGTTTTTAATAATGATTTTTCCATAGCGGATCGCCTGTTGCGTCGTTGGGCTAATAAAGTCGTCGTTGTTGCGGTAGTTGATTTCACCAACCCCGACGTAGGCCATGACGTGCTGGGTATTGGTAATGGCGACGGCATCGGCATTAATGTCGCGGCGGATAATATCGCAGACCTGACGCAGGGACTCGCTGTTGACGTGGCGAAACAGCGGTAGCGTTTTGTTGGCGATGTCGAGCGCCAGTTTTGCCTGGCGGGCGGCGCTGGCTTCCTTTTCGCCCTCAACACTCTGCACCAGTAAAACGATAAAGCCGATACATACGCTGCCGAGGATCATCGGAATACCGATTTTTGACACGATATCGATCCCCAGCGCCAACGAAGGCGCCCATACGACCACGAGGATCATGGTTAACGTTTCGCATAGCATGCCGGCGAGAATCCCCGCTTTCCAGCGCTGCGCTTTAGGCACTTTACGACTGATAAAACCGGAGAGCAGACCGGCGACGATGCTGGTAATAAAACAGGGGACGGCGGTGACGCCATCAATATCGATCAGGTAGCGATGTACCCCGGCGATCGCGCCGACAATCGCCCCAACCCAGGGGCCGAACAGGATCCCGCCGGACATGACCGCGATAATACGCACGTTGACCAACGATCCTTCGACCGGTACGCCTGACCAGGTACTGAACAGGGCAAAGAGGGAGAAGATCGCGGTAACGGCCAGCAGCTCTTTTGGCGTATGCGCGGATTTATGTAGAAGTTCACGAAACAGGCGCAGACGAATGAGGAAAAAGAGGCAAATCAGCATTAATGCCGCACGGTCAAAAACCGCCAGCAGCATAGTAAATATTTCGTGCATGTGTGCGCCGTGTTAATCGCGAGAAAGCAACATGATAGAAAACCTCGCGGCAGAAGGCCAGCTGAAGGCATGAATAGGGAAAAGTCTTACAAATAAAAGGGGATTAATGATAAAGACCTGAGATTCAATAGCGTCTACTGATGAAAAACGATTCAGGTCAAATTATAGATATCAATATGTTAATTTTAATGAGCCAGGCGAGATGGTGGAAGAACGTTGCTGCCCTATTTTGCTGAACTGATGCCCGTTTTTACCGCCAGAAATTTTTTTTGCCTTTCCCCTCGACAGCGGGAATTTTTTCGGGTTATTTTCTAAACGTGCTGCACATGCAGCAGCGTCGCTCGGACGGTCCGGGCGCTAACGTTAATCCGAGGAATCTATGGCTGAATTCAGTCCTGAACGCCGTTTTACGCGTATCGATCGTCTCCCCCCGTACGTTTTTAATATCACTGCTGAGCTGAAAATGGCTGCGCGACGCCGCGGCGAAGATATTATTGATTTCAGCATGGGTAACCCCGATGGCGCGACCCCGCCGCATATCGTTGAGAAGCTATGCACCGTTGCCCAGCGTCCCGATACGCACGGCTATTCCACCTCTCGCGGTATTCCGCGTCTGCGCCGGGCGATTTCTCGTTGGTATCAAGAGCGCTATAACGTTGAGATCGATCCGGAATCAGAAGCGATAGTAACCATTGGTTCAAAAGAGGGACTGGCGCATCTGATGCTGGCGACGCTTGACCATGGCGATACCGTACTGGTGCCGAATCCCAGCTATCCTATTCACATTTATGGGGCGGTAATCGCCGGAGCCCAGGTGCGTTCAGTACCTCTCGTTGAAGGCGTGGATTTTTTCAATGAGCTCGAGCGCGCCATTCGCGAGAGTTACCCGAAGCCGAAAATGATGATCCTCGGTTTCCCTTCCAACCCGACCGCGCAGTGCGTCGAACTGGAGTTCTTTGAGAAAGTCGTGGCGTTGGCGAAGCGTTATGACGTACTGGTTGTGCACGATTTGGCCTACGCCGATATTGTTTATGATGGCTGGAAAGCGCCCTCTATTATGCAGGTTCCCGGCGCGCGCGATGTTGCCGTCGAATTCTTTACGCTATCGAAAAGCTACAATATGGCGGGCTGGCGTATCGGCTTTATGGTTGGCAACAAAACGTTGGTTAATGCGCTGGCGCGTATTAAAAGCTACCACGACTACGGCACCTTCACCCCTCTACAGGTTGCGGCTATTGCGGCGCTTGAAGGCGATCAGCAGTGCGTTCGTGACATTGCCGAGCAGTATAAGCGCCGTCGCGATGTGCTGGTGAAAGGACTGCATGAGGCCGGATGGATGGTGGAATGTCCGAAGGCGTCAATGTATGTATGGGCGAAGATCCCTGAACAGTATGCGGCGATGGGCTCACTGGAGTTCGCTAAAAAGCTGCTGCAGGATGCTAAAGTCTGCGTTTCGCCGGGCATTGGCTTCGGGGACTACGGCGATACGCACGTACGCTTCGCTTTAATTGAAAACCGCGATCGTATCCGCCAGGCGGTGCGCGGCATTAAATCCATGTTTCGTGCAGACGGGCTGCTGCCCGCCTCGACGAAGTTAACCAGCGAAAGCAACGAATAAAAAAAGGAGCCGAGAGGCTCCTTTTTTAACACCGTTACAGCTAGATCATCAGGGCGAAAGTACCGGCCCAAACGATGACCATAAAAGAAATGCCCATTAAAAAATATTTCACGACTCATCACTCCGCGATCTCGGCGAGACGCCTTAAATGAATTTGCTCTTCATTGTCTGTTCAACTATCGCTCACAAAAATTCTCTTTTTCCGATGGCGATAGCTGTAAATTCTGAGCTCAAACGGCTCCAGATGGCGCTAATGTACGCCTAAAAAATGAGGGAAACAAGATCCATTTTTTTATTAATTTTTAGTTACTTACGAGTGTCGTGATTCGGCGACACATTAATTTCATTCGGTATTAAATTTTTTCCGGCGACGGTCGTCAGCGATAATTTTGTCTACCGATATAGTCGTTTGATTTTGGGCTTTTTTCTTCTGGAAAGCGGGGCGGGACAAACGCCCCGCGCGGTGAAAAACGGGTTTAGCGAATGGCTGAATGCGAACGCTGCCACTCTTGCGGATAGCGCGAGGGGGCAAAACGCAGCGTGATGACCATCAAGGCTAAGATACAAACGGCGTGCAGCATCCAGTCGAGCTGGTAGTTGCCGCTTAAACTTCGCAACAGCCCTGATAACCACGGAGAAAGTCCTGCAACAATAAAGCCCACTCCTTGCATAAAAGCCACCAGTCGGCCAGCAATGGCAGGGTGACTGGCGTGATCGAGCGCCAGTACCAGGCACAGCGGAAACGCGCCGCCTAAGCCAATACCGCAGCTGATAGCCCAGACAAAGGGTATCTGCTGCGGTAGCCAGATAAAGCCGCAGAAGCCGATGAGCTGTAATGACAACGCCGCCATCAGCAGCTTACGTCGATCTTCCTGTCTGGCCAGAATGGGCAGCAGAAGCGCTCCACCAGTCTGGCCGACGGTCATCAACGCCAGCAGGGTGCCGCTGAACTGCGCGCTGTATCCCGACTGCATATAGTATGGGGGCAGCCAGGCTATCAGGCTGGCATAACCGCCGTTGATCAAACCAAAATAGAGGCTGAGCGCCCATGCCCGACGATGGCGAAAAAGAGTCTCCGGGAGCCCTGATGGCGGCTGAGCGGGTAATGTACGGCTTAGTGGCCCCCAGCAGAGGAGCGCGGCGGCGGCGGGTAAGGCCCACCACGCAAGCGCGTGATACCAGATAGCGCTATGCTGCGCCAACCACGGTGTGAATGCGGCCCCCAGGCCGCCGCCACCCATCAGCGCCGCTGACCAGAGTCCCATCACCTGCGGCGTCCGACGATGAAAAAGACGCTTTATCACCGCGGGAATGAGCGCCTGAATCACACCAATGCCGATGCCGCCAAAGAGCGCGCTGCTGAGGAGTAGCATGCTCTGCGGCGCCAGCTCACGAAGCAAAGCCCCGGCGATTATCGTTAACAGGCCGAGGGCGATACTTTGCCGCTCGCTAAATTGAGCATTAATCCAGCCGCCGGCGAGCGCCAGCAGACCCATGGCCATTACCGGCAGCGCGGTGAGCAGGGAAGCGAGCGTGAAGCTCATTCCGCTCACCTGTAGGAGCTGCGGTAGGAGAGGGCCAACAGAGGTCAGCAGCGGACGCATATTTATACCAATAAGCACCAGCACCAGCAGCATGGCGCTATTGCGCTGCGTCAGATGCATCGCTGAGCCGCCGCGGTGAGTTTCGTGCTGTGGTAAGAATGGAGGCAACTCATGCCAATCTCCTGTGGCGTTTGGTCAAGAAGCGCGAACAGAGTACGTAACTTATTTCATAAGTTAAAAGACTTAATTATGATTGAGTTCATTTGAATTGCTTATGGATGAATTCATGTTGCTGCGCCACCTCAATTACTTCATTGCCGTCGCTGAACAAGGCGGTTTTACGCGAGCGGCAGCCATGTTGCACGTTTCGCAACCGGCTTTGTCGCAACAGATTCGACAACTGGAAGAAACTCTGGGCGTACAGCTTTTTGATCGCAGCGGGCGCAATACCCGCCTGACGGATTCAGGTAAGGTGTGGTTAATTTACGCGCGTCGGGTTTTACAGGGGTTGGCTGAAGGGCAGCGTGCGCTAAATGACGTTGAAGATCTGCAGCGTGGCACGCTACGTGTCGCGATGATGCCGACCTTTACCACGTATTTTATGGGGCCGCTAGCGGCTGCCTTTTATCAGCGTTACCCGAATATTACGCTGGATATACAAGAGTTAGCGCAGGATCGGATGGAGACCCTTCTGCTAAATGACGAACTGGATGTCGGTATGGCTTTTGAAGGCAGCAATTCGCGGGATATTGTATCTCAGCCGTTGTTCTCGGAAACCCTGGCGCTGGTGGTAGGACGCTATCATCCCCTGGCGGCGGCTCGCTGCATAGAGCTGACCGCGCTCAATGATGAGTCGCTGATTCTACTGAGTAGCGCTTTCGCCACCCGTGAACAAATCGATCGCTACTGCCGGCAGCGTGAGATTCAACCGAAAGTACAGATGGAGGCAAACTCGATTAGCGCAGTGCTGGCCGTTGTTGAACGCACGTCGCTGGCAACCCTACTTCCGGCTGCCATTGTTCTGGGGCGCGATGATTTAACCGCGATTGAACTCGCCCCATCGTTGCTGGAAAGAACCGCGTGTTTGCTACAGCGCAAGGGGGCCTGGCAAAGCGCCGCAGCCCGCCAATTTAGGCTAATGGCGCATCAGGCTGCAACAGAACTGAGCGCTGGGCTTTCAGAACTCGAATAAGAGATATTTAACGTTACGTTGATGTGCTGTTTAGAAAGTAATTCATAAACATGAAGCACCTTCATATAGGATAGTGTTATTATGAGGTGAATTCACATATGAATTCATATTGAAGTGCGTTTAACATATTAAGAATAAATTATGCGCCACCGTCCCCATGGCGCTAAAATGTTTCATCCTGAAATCATTATATTAAATACTTGTCATTTGAACGTGTATTCTGATGCCGGAAGATTAATGCTGCCGTAGCTTGAAACCACACCTTCAGACCTGAGTTTATCCATGGCAATATTAAAAATTTTATTTTTCCTGTTTTCCGTGGCGTTAAGAATGTTATCGCCAAAATGTGGATTGGATTGAATTATATGATTGATAAATTCGATGAGTAATTTATTTTGCATGATACTTGAGGAGGGGGCCATATCTTGATCGTCAGGCACGTTTAAGGTTTTTTCAGCAAGTTCGAGAGGGCGGCTGCTGATGGTATGTTCGTAAATTTTCTCAATCGCCTGACACGTGATATACAGCTTATTGAGCGTGATGGTTGGCCTCTCATCCTTATCAGGTATGAAGTGGCAAAAGAGGACATTTGTTGCAGGGGATATAATGCTAATCCTCTGCTCAGTAATGGTGCCATCGGCCGTTTCCAGTACCTCGGTTAAATTTCTGGTGTCGCAGTACCATAAGCCAGAGACGGAAACCCGGAGCTTCAGCTGGGTAACAGGCATGCCATATTGCGCTTCCTGTTTTGGTTCACTGTCATTGAACTTGAAAATTTTGTTTATTTTTGAATGCCGTGACCAGGATCTTTCGCTAATGCTCAATTCATCAATATTTGGTGCATTGAGAAAATAGAGATTGTTGCCGCCCTGGTCATGCTGGAACGCGCCCTTTAGTGTACCGTTGGTTCTACCCAATTTTGTGCAAAGGGTTATAGCACCAATATCATGCCAATGAAGCAAATCTTCTATTTCACAATTCAACAATTTTTTAGCGCGAGAGATTGAACAATATTCCAGAGGAGGAAGATTGTTTAGTTTCCATATGTTTCTTTCTTTTCTTTCCATGATCGCTATTATCTTATGAAAAATAGGTTGGTTGGGATATCTAAAGTTGACCTCTATCGGCGTTGCGATGATTTCTATTCACACTGAATATTTATCAGAACCGATAGCGTATATCAATTATTGCGTCTGAGTATCAATGTTGAATCTGGTCAGGGTACTATCTTTCACGCATCTTATCAGCTTCCCTGTAATAATTAAACGTATCGCTAGTAAAAAAATTATAATTGCTTGCTATTACTATAGGAAATTAATTGTTCTTTATTATTTTGTTTGAGAATTAAATTCATGGTTGTTATGTGAGGTTTTTGATAATACATGCGACTGATGCTTAATTACTAAACGAGCTATCTTGAATGCGGAACATCTTATTAAACGTTTCTGTTAGCCGATGCGATGGCTGGTATCACGTAATCATCTGTTTTAGCTCGGGCTCGTAGGCTAAAAATCCTGCTATCAAAGCAGGCTGAATGTCTTCTGCAGGAATTAAATTGCGGTATTGCCGGTGATCATACCAATGAAAATACGGTGGGTATACCCACCGTACTGTTTTTATTTTTTCACTGCACTTTTGGCAGCACTTTTTGCGTTATCGCAGGCAGCCTGGTTTTTTGCACAAGCGTCTTTGGCTGCTTTTGCTTCTTTCTGCGCATCGGCTTTTGCCGTTGACTTTGCCTGGGCGCACTGCGTTGGGTTGTCCTGGCAGGCTGATTTAGCCTTTGAAACGACCTGACCGTTTGCCGCGCTCGCAGCGCCACAAGCCATAAGTGCACAGATGCCCAACGCCATTGCGATTTTTTTCATCATATCTATCCAAATAATCAAATCAGGGAGGGCAAAAGGCTGTCCGCAAGTCCTGCATAGAACCCTATTCATGTTGCAGACATCCTGCCCCGTGAAGTCGCGGATCGCTGAGAGGGTAACTTCTCATCCGCCATAAACCGCCGGACGCGCTGCTTTTAAGCAGCGCTGATGCTGAAACAATCGCGGTTCAGCGCATCCGGCAGCGCGAAGAATACGTGACGCTAAAGATTTATCTACTGGGATTGTTTTGCGAATCGTAACGGCAGGAAACAATAAACAATGATAACTACTGTGAATGATAGGGTTTTATTTATCTTTTTGATTTTAATGGAATAAAATTTAAAGATGGGACCTGTTGCGCGGGATGATTCTGAAGAAGGCTACGGTAACAAAATATTCACCCTCCCCGGTAAGCAGTGTTGATGTCATCCAGACTGCTAATTCAGTCATGCTGTAGGCCGCTTCATCATCGGGGTAAAAAGGAGGGCGACTTATCCGATCGGAGCCGTAAGATAGATTAAGTTTATTCACTGACAGCACGGATAGTTCAGAGCGTCAGTGTGTCAAAAGCATACGCTGGGCTTATAGCAAGGGCACTCGTCATAAACGGGGTGTACAAATGGCGGGAGTGCGGAAATGGAGCGTATATGAAGATAAGAGAAGTGCTGATGGCTATTGCTGTGCTGTATCCGTTAGCGGGGTACTCAGCCAGTTTTGATTGTCAGAAAGCGATGCAGGCGGATGAGAAGGCTATCTGTGCTGACCGGAGCCTGAACGATATGGATGTTGCGATGGCAACGAAGTATCAGTTCCTGCGGGGGCTTTTTCCAATGGGGACGCGCGGTAGGATGATAGATGCACAAAAAGCATGGCTCCATAGCCGGCAGAAGTGTGGTAGCGATATCAGCTGTTTGACAAAATCATATGAAGGCCGATTACAGCAACTTGATGAGATCTATGCCGGGATTGATAAACCTCTGTGATTCAGATGATTCGATCTTAACGTTTTTTCTGCGGTAGTGATACTCAAGGGATTTTGCGAACTGAGCCGAACGACTCAAAAGTGTCCCCTGCAGGAATCGAACCTGCAACTAGCCCTTAGGAGGGGCTCGTTATATCCATTTAACTAAGGGGACAAAGCGCCGGGATTATAGCGTTATTTTCGGCGCACGTTAAGCTTGCGCGGGCCAACTGCTTAATCTATAGCCACTTAGCGCTTTTTTGCCTCTTCGGCTGCACGAGCCTTCTTCTCGTGACTCATGTCATTGCGGATCTGCGCATGGCTTAATAAAGCGAAAATAAAGGTCCCGCCGCATATGTTGCCGGCAAGTGTTGGCAGAGCAAAAGGCCAGATAAATTCCTGCCACGGCAGCGTTCCGTTAAATACCAGGTAGAAAATCTCGACGCTGCCAACCACAATATGCGTGGTGTCCGCCAGGGCGATAAGCCAGGTCATCAGAATGATGACGACAATCTTTGCGGAACCTGCGGCAGGGAACATCCACACCATTGTTGCGACCAGCCAGCCGGAAATAATCGCATTGGTAAACATCTCCAGCGGGGGATTTTGCATCACCTTCAGGCTAATTTTGAGAAAAGCCTCGCGAGTGGGCTCATCAAAAACAGGCATCACATCAAACGCCCATGCTGCGATCGCAGTCCCGATCAGGTTACCGGCCAGCACGACTCCCCATAGACGCAGCAGCAGGCCAATATTGCCGAGCGTGGGCTTGTGCATAATCGGCAGGACGGCGGTGACGGTGTTCTCGGTAAACAGCTGTTGGCGAGCGAGGATGACGATTACAAAACCAAAGGTGTAGCCGAGATTTTCCAGCAAAAAACCGCCGGGAAGTTCGCTAAGATGAACATGGAAGATACCTTTGGCGACCAGCGAAGCCCCCATTGAAAGCCCGGCGGCAATCGCTGACCAGAGTAGCGCCATAGCATCGCGCTCAAGCTCTTTCTCACCCTCCTGACGAATCACTTCATGGGTGGCCATTGCTTGTGAAGGCAGCCGTTCTTCATCAACCTCAATTTCTTCACCATTCTGTTTTTCATCACTTTCTACCTCAACATCTTCACTATCATGGTGAGTTTGCGGCTTCATCACTTTTCCTCAACGACGGGTCTTTATTATAATCGTAGAGCGGTTTCGGCTGTTTGGGTCGGATAAGCTCCTAAATTCTTCGCAATGACAAGATTAGCAATACGGAAATTGCAAAATGTGTATAGAATCGGGACATCAACAATGATGCTAAAAAAGGCTATGCTGAAAGCAGGCACATGCTTACGGGCGATATCTTAATGGAGGCAGCTGTCCCCCGATAACCCCCAGCGATAGCTAAATTTAACAGGGAGACACCTATGAATTTTCGCCTGTCGGCGCTTGCGCTTGGCGCCACATTGCTGGTGGGGTGCGCCAGTTCTAATTCTGGCGATCAACCACAGGGGCGTTCAGATCCGCTTGAAGGCTTTAACCGTACCATGTTCAACTTCAACTTTAATGTTGTCGATCCCTATGTTCTTCGCCCGGTCGCGGTGGCGTGGCGTGATTATGTTCCGCAGCCTGCGCGTAATGGTCTGAGTAATTTTACCAGCAACCTTGAAGAGCCAGCGGTAATGGTGAACTCCTTCCTGAAAGGCGATCCCTATAAAGGAATGGTGCACTTTACGCGTTTCTTCTTGAACACCATCCTTGGGATGGGGGGCCTGGTTGATGTGGCCGGGATGGCGAATCCGAAACTGCAGCGCGTTGAGCCTGCACGCTTCGGTAGCACGCTGGGTCACTATGGCGTCGGCTATGGTCCATATGTGCAACTGCCTTTCTACGGCAGCTTCACCCTGCGTGATGAAGGGGGGGATATGGCTGATGACTTGTATCCGGTTCTTTCCTGGCTGACATGGCCGATGTCTATTGGTAAATGGATGGTTGAGGGCGTTGAAACACGCGCGCAGCTGCTGGATTCAGACGGCTTGCTTCGTCAGTCCTCCGATCCGTATATCTTAATGCGTGAAGCCTACTTCCAGCGTCACGACTTTATCGCCAACGGCGGTAAACTTTCTCCGAATGAGAACCCCAACGCGCAGGCGATTGAAGGCGATCTTAAAGATATCGATTCACAGTAACCGACGGGTTGAAAGTAAAAAGGGTGAACATGATGTTCACCCTTTTTTGTTGCTGCTGAGGATCAGAAACGGTAGTTGAAGTTCGCGCCGTACAGCCAGGCTTTACCTTCTGATTTAAAGGTATACGGCCCTTCTGTAAATTCAACGTGCTGACCGTGCATATAAGACACACCGACGTCGACTGAGGCATCTTTATTAAAGGCGTAAGTCGTACCGGCGCTGAGCCACAGGCGATCCTGGTCCGGAATAGAGATAGAGCGATTGGAAGCCGGGACCGGGCTATCATCAAAGGCGATACCGGTACGGAAGGTCCAGTTATCGTCATAATAATAGGTGGTACCCAGCGCGATACGATAGGAATCTTTAAAACCTTCGTCTTTATAGAACAGCGTTTCGCCACCGCTGGTTTTGGTTGCTTTCAGCTCCTGGAACTGGCTCCAGCTGGTGTATGCCAGGCTGTAGTGAACGGCCCATTTTGGCGCCACGCGGTTATACCCTGAAATTTCCCACATTTCTGGCAGATTCAACGTTAGAGAACCGCCAATCGTGGAGCCGCCGGTGCCGTACGGCAGGCCCAGGCCCAGAGCAGAGTTGATGGGGTTGAGGGAAGACGGCAGGCTGCTCTTATAATCCCCATCAAAATCAACTTTAATTTCAGAGCGATAGGTCAAACCGTAGCGGTTGTTTTTATCGACTTCATATAAAATACCGGCATTCCAGCCAAAGCCCCATTCATCACCCTTCAGGCGAGCAATTTGGGTGTCGCGGCTGATACCGCCGGCCTGTTGACCAATTGCCGCCGCCTGAGCCGGGGAGAGTTTGCCTGCTTTCACCATTCCCGGTAGCTGAGCGCCGATGATTTCCGGTAAATCGCCCGCATAGCGCTCTAATTTCGCCCGCGCGTAGACGGCGTCAAAACCCAAACCAAAACTCCAGTGGTCGTTGAGGCGATATGCGCCGCTCAGGTTCAGGTTGAGCGTTTCGAGATCGGTCGTACCGCCCATCGAGCCTGCGGCAAAATCGTTGTTGAACTCGGTGGCTAAACCATAGTTCGACGTAAGGGAAGCTCCCCAACCGAACTGGTCGTTAATCGGCGCCACGAAGTGCAGATTCGGCACCCATGCGGTTGGCGCGATATTGTCCTGGCTGGCGTCATTACCTATAACTGAACTGCCGGTGACGTTGACATCAGGATCGACGAAAATGGCGCCGCCCGAGAAGGTTGGGCGGTCGAACATCATGATTAACGCCGGGTTACGGCTGGCGTTGCCCGCATCATCAGCAATAGCGCCTTCACCTGAATAGGCGCGACCAAGGCCCGATGAAGAGAATTCGTTTAGCTGGAAGCCTGCTGACCAGGCCTGGGTTGAAACCATTGCTACAGCCACTGCAAGGGCAGATTGGGTAAGGCGGGTTTTCTGGCTCATGCCCATAACCTCATAGAGTTATTTTTTATTTAAACAATGTTACATGCTGTAACAGGAGCGCGAAGTGTAGGGTCTGCTTTACGACAGAGAAATCAGACCAGTGCGCTGAGTATAGGTCTGACCAGATGATATGTTGCAAGTTTGTTTATAAGTTTTTTCAATTGTGATCTAAGAAACGCGATCCAGTTGGCAATTTTGCCGAGGCAGCTGATACCCAAAGTGGGCGGTTTTTGTTTTGGATCATTTTTAAGTGTGATTTCGGTCACTTATCCCGTTTGTCGCCATTAACGACTGGAGGCTGGCATGCCCCGGGCGTAAAATAAGCACATTGTTTGTCTGGCACTTTGAGTGCATATACAGAGGAAATCTACGATGAGTAAATGCAGTGCTGATGAAACCCCGGTTTGCTGCTGTATGGATGTTGGCACCATTATGGACAACACCGATTGCACCGCATCCTATAGCCGCGTGTTTGCGAACCGTGCCGAAGCAGAAGAAACGCTCGCCGCATTAAGCGAAAGAGCGCGTAACGTTGAATCTGAGCCGTGCAAAATCACCCCGAACTTTACAGACGTTGATGGCGGCGTGAAGCTGGATATCGATTTCGTGTTCAGCTGTGAAGCTGAAACTCTGATTTTCCAGCTCGGCCTACGCTAATCCTTCCCCCGGACGCCCCTCATGTCAGGGGCGTTACCTTTTCTAATCAATGTGTTTTGGCTCCCACTTTTTCGCTTCCCTGATTGGCTTAATGTAAAATATTAGTTAAAACTGTTATCAGGTCAGACCACTTTGTTTTATCGGTTAACAGGGGAGCGTTATGAGTCAGGCATTACCGCTAGTCACCCGCCAGGGCGATCGTATCGCGATAGTCAGCGGTCTACGTACTCCGTTTGCCCGACAGGCGACGGCTTTCCACGGCGTGCCGGCCGTTGATTTAGGTAAACTGGTGGTCGGCGAAATGCTGGCTCGCAGTACTATCCCCGCGGACATAATAGAGCAGCTGGTATTTGGTCAGGTGGTGCAAATGCCGGAAGCGCCGAATATCGCCCGGGAAATTGTACTGGGGACCGGCATGAGTGTGCATACTGACGCCTATAGTGTCAGCCGCGCCTGCGCGACCAGCTTTCAGGCGGTGGCCAACGTCGCGGAAAGCCTGATGGCAGGCACTATTCGCGCGGGTATCGCCGGCGGGGCCGACTCCTCTTCCGTATTACCCATTGGCGTCAGCAAAAAACTTGCCCGAACGCTGGTTGACGCCAATAAAGCCCGTACCCTGGGGCAGCGCCTTAAGCTATTTTCCCGTCTGCGTTTTCGCGACCTTCTGCCCGTACCGCCAGCCGTTGCCGAATACTCAACCGGGCTGCGAATGGGGGATACCGCCGAACAAATGGCGAAAACCTGGGGTATCACTCGCGAACGGCAGGATGCGCTGGCGCTTCGTTCGCACCAGCTTGCCGCCAAAGCCTGGGAGGAAGGGAAGCTATCGGCAGAAGTGATGACGGCATACACGCCGCCGTTCCGTGAGCCGCTGGAGCAGGACAATAATATTCGTAAAAATTCAACCCTGGCGGATTACCAAAAGTTACGCCCGGCTTTCGATCGTCAACACGGGAGCGTGACCGCCGCTAACAGTACGCCGCTAACCGATGGGGCGGCGGCGGTGATCCTGATGACCGAGTCCCGGGCGAAAGAGCTGGGTCTTGTCCCGCTGGGCTATCTGCGAAGCTACGCTTTCACCGCGATTGATGTTCGCCAGGATATGCTTCTGGGCCCGGCCTGGTCGACGCCGCTGGCGCTGGAAAGAGCGGGGCTGACGCTGGCTGATTTGACCTTAATAGACATGCACGAAGCTTTTGCCGCGCAAACGCTGGCCAACCTGCACTGTATGGCCAGCGATCGCTTTGCCCGCGAAGTGCTTGGCCGCTCTCAGGCTATCGGGGAAGTGGACGAGAGTAAATTTAACGTGCTGGGCGGCTCGATTGCCTACGGTCATCCGTTTGCCGCCACCGGCGCGCGGATGATCACCCAAACGCTGCATGAGCTGCGGCGTCGCGGCGGAGGTTTTGGGCTGGTCACCGCCTGCGCGGCGGGGGGATTGGGTTCAGCGATGGTTCTGGAGGCTGAATAATGGAAACCGTATCGGCATTTACGCTTGAGGTTCGCCCGGACAATATCGCCGTCATCACCATTGACGCGCCCGGCGAAAAAATGAATACCCTGAAAGCTGAGTTCGCCAGCGAGGTACGGGGGATCATCCGTCAGATCCGTGACAACAAGGAACTGCGCGGCGCGGTGTTTATCTCGGCAAAACCGGATAATTTTATCGCCGGGGCGGATATCAATATGATTGCCCGCTGCCATTCCGCGCAGGAGGCGGAGGCGCTTGCCCGTCAGGGTCAGCAAATCATGGCCGAGATCCACGGGCTGCCGATTCCGGTGATTGCCGCTATCCACGGCGCATGCCTGGGCGGCGGGCTTGAGCTGGCGCTGGCCTGCCACGGGCGGGTATGCAGCGATGACGATAAAACCCGGCTTGGCCTCCCGGAAGTACAGCTGGGGCTGCTGCCCGGCTCCGGAGGAACTCAGCGTCTACCGCGATTAATTGGCGTCAGCGGCGCGCTGGAGATGATCCTCACCGGTAAGCAGCTTCGCCCGCGACAGGCCCTGAAGGCGGGGTTGGTCGATGAGGTGGTGCCGCAGACTATCCTGCTGCGAACCGCGGTTGAACTGGCGCTCAAGGGCCGCCCGGCAAGCCGCGCTGTTCCGGCGCGTGAACGTATTCTCGCAGGCCCGCTTGGCCGCAGCCTGCTGTTTCGTCTGGTGGCGAAAAATACGCATCACAAAACCCAGGGGAACTACCCGGCTACAGAGCGCATTTTGCAGGTGATGGAAACCGGACTGGCGCAGGGCTGCAGCAGCGGATACGCCGAGGAGGCCCGCGCTTTTGGCGAGCTGGCGATGACGCCACAATCGCAGGCGCTACGGTCGATTTTTTTCGCCAGCACCGATCTGAAAAAAGATCGCGGCGCGGATGCTGAACCCGTCGCGCTGCGCAGCGTGGGTATTCTGGGCGGAGGACTCATGGGGGGCGGTATCGCTTACGTCACCGCCTGCAAAGGCGGATTACCGGTACGCATTAAGGACATCCAGCCGCGTGGGATAAATCACGCGCTGAAGTATAGCTGGGATCTGCTCGATAAACAGGTGCGCCGCCGCTATCTGCGCGCCAGCGAGCGCGATCGCCAGATGGGGTTAATATCCGGTTCGCTGGATTACCAGGGATTCGCACATCGCGATGTGGTGATTGAAGCGGTGTTTGAAGATCTTGCGCTCAAGCAAAAAATGGTCAGCGAAGTTGAACAGCATTGTCGTCCGGAGACGATCTTTGCTTCTAACACGTCGTCTTTACCGATCGGCGAGATCGCGGCGCATGCAAGCAGGCCGCAGCGGGTCATCGGGCTTCATTTCTTTAGCCCGGTAGACAAAATGCCGCTGGTGGAGGTGATTCCACATAGTGGTACGGATCGGCAGACAATTGCGACGGCGGTTAAGCTGGCTAAACTGCAGGGTAAAACGCCGATTGTCGTCGCCGATAAAGCGGGCTTTTATGTTAACCGCATTCTGGCCCCCTACATCAATGAAGCCATGCGCCTGTTGATGGAAGGCGAGCCGATAGAGCATATTGATAACGCTTTGGTTAAATTCGGTTTTCCGGTTGGCCCGATTCAGCTCCTTGATGAAGTGGGGATCGATACCGGCACCAAAATTATCCCAGTGCTGCAGGCCGCATGGGGAGAACGTTTTAGCCCGCCTGCAAACATCATTAGCTCGATTCTGAATGACGATCGCAAAGGGAGAAAAAATAACCGGGGTTTCTATCTTTATGCGGCAAAAGGGCGTAAAAGCAAAAAACGGCCCGATCCTGCGATCTACGCTTTACTGGGTATTTCCTCTCCACAGGCGCGCTTGTCCGCGCAGCAGGTGGCGGAACGTTGCGTGATGATGATGCTTAACGAAGCGGCGCGCTGCTTCGATGAGCGAGTGGTTCGCAGCGCCCGCGATGGCGACATCGGCGCCGTGTTTGGCATTGGTTTTCCGCCGTTTCTTGGCGGCCCGTTCCGCTATATGGATACCCTGGGAGCGGGGGAGGTGGCGGCGATACTGCAGCGCCTGGCCGCTCAATACGGCCCGCGTTTTACACCATGTGACACTTTGTTACACATGGCCGAGCAGGGGGCGACCTTTTGGCCCGCTGAGGAACGTACGACCTAAGTTGTGGTCAAAGAAGGTAAATCCGGCAATGAACGGCGCTGTGCTTTGGCGATTTTGTAAGCAATAGTTGACTATACTTACGCCATTGAGGTAAAAAACAGCGTTTCATTCGTTGAATGGATCAGGCACAATGCCCGGCCACCGGGTCACCTGCGTATCGTCTACGTGGGTAAGACCGCGGTGCTTCTGGTTAACAAAAGCGGTGCAATATGCAAGTTTTTATCATGCGTCACGGCGACGCTGCCCTCGATGCAGCCAGTGACTCGGTTCGTCCATTAACCGTCTGCGGTTGCGATGAGTCTCGTCAGATGGCTACCTGGCTGAAAGGTCAAAAAGTGGATATTGAGCGGGTTCTTGTGAGTCCCTACCTGCGTGCTGAACAGACGCTGGAAATTGTTGGGGAGTGCATGAATCTGCCAAAAGATGTCGACGTGATGCCGGAACTCACGCCGTGCGGCGACGTTGGCATGGTTAGCGCTTATTTGCAGGCGCTGGCAAATGAAGGTGTGGCGACGGCGCTGGTCGTGTCTCACCTCCCTCTGGTGGGGTATCTTGTCTCAGAGCTGTGCCCGGGGGAAACTCCCCCGATGTTCACCACTTCGGCGATTGCCTGCGTCACGCTTGATTCCAGCGGCAAAGGCGAGTTCAACTGGCAAATGAGCCCCTGCAATTTGAAGATGGCTAAGGCTATCTGATTCCCTCCGGGGCTGACGTTTACGGAAGCTCCGGCGGTTGCCACTCTTCAACTTCAATCAGTACCAGCAGTGCGGCGTCTCCGCCGTACTCTTTTGGTGCCTGATGAAACGCCATAATATGTGGGTGCTGAGCCAGCCACAGCGGCGTTTGCTGTTTGAGAATATGCTTCCCATGCCCGTGCATTACGCAGGCGCAGAATACGTGCTCGCGACGGCAGGCGGCAATCAAGGCTCCCAGTTCCTGCTTGGCCTGCTGCTGGGTTAAACCGTGCAGGTCGAGAAACAGCTCCGGCGAATAATCACCCCGACGCAGCTTTTTCAGCTCAAAATGGCTGACGTCTGAGCGCACATATTTAACCGACCCTTCGGTATTCAGTAGTGGCTGAAACTCATCGGAAAAATAGTGGCTGTTATCCGCTTGCTCCTGGAGCAGCCGCTTGGGCGGTACTTCAGCGATTTTTTTACGCTGCGGGCGATGAACGATGGTGTCTTGCTTAATCTGACGCGTGCCGGTCATCAACTGCCGGAACAATGCCTGATCCTCCTCGCTTAGCGATGTTTTCTTTTTCATTACCTGATCTCATTTTTTCTTTGTCGGTAGTTTACCCGACTCGCCACGCATCCAGGCAAGGAAAACCTATTTTTCCCCCTCCGCCTGACGTAAGAATGCTGATTTATCCCCGTCTTCGTGGCAAACTAGCCGCCGAATTTATAGCAGAGCGTGCCCTGGGGGATAGCGTGGATAAAATTTTTGTTGATGAAGCCGTTAATGAGCTTCATACCATTCAGGACATGCTGCGTTGGGCGGTAAGCCGCTTTAGCGCCGCAAATATCTGGTACGGACACGGCACCGATAACCCGTGGGATGAAGCCGTACAACTGGTGATGCCGTCACTGTATCTGCCGCTTGATATTCCGGAAGATATGCGTACGGCGCGTCTGACTTCAAGCGAAAAACATCGCATCGTTGAGCGCGTCATTCGCCGTATTAACGAGCGCATTCCGGTCGCTTATCTGACCAATAAAGCCTGGTTCTGCGGCCATGAGTTTTACGTTGATGAGCGCGTGCTGGTGCCGCGTTCGCCGATTGGCGAACTCATTAACAACCATTTTTCCGGCCTGATTGACCACTATCCGCAGCACATCCTCGATATGTGCACCGGCAGCGGCTGTATCGCTATCGCCTGCGCATACGCTTTCCCGGAAGCGGAAGTCGATGCGGTGGATATTTCTCCTGACGCGCTGGCCGTGACCGAGCAGAACGTGGAAGATCACGGCTTAATTCATAACGTGACGCCGATTCGCTCCGATCTATTCCGCGATCTGCCGAAGGTACAATACGATCTGATCGTGACCAATCCGCCGTACGTCGATGAAGAAGATATGTCCGACCTGCCGGGCGAATATCGCCATGAACCGGTTCTGGGACTGGCCTCCGGTAGCGATGGCCTGAAATTGACCCGCCGGATCCTGGCCTGCGCGCCGGATTATCTCAGCGATGACGGTATCCTGATTTGTGAAGTCGGTAACAGCATGGTACATCTGATGGAGCAATATCCTGACGTGCCGTTTACCTGGCTGGAGTTTGAAAATGGCGGCGATGGCGTCTTTATGCTGACTAAACCGCAGCTGATTGCCGCGCGCGCGCATTTCGGTATTTATAAAGACTAAAACAACACGCAAACATAACGACAAAAACGGAGCCGTGATGGCAGGAAACACAATTGGACAACTCTTTCGCGTCACGACGTTCGGCGAGTCGCATGGCCTGGCGCTGGGCTGCATTGTTGACGGCGTGCCGCCAGGCATTCCGCTAACCGAAGCCGATCTCCAGCACGATCTCGATCGCCGTCGTCCGGGAACCTCGCGCTATACCACCCAGCGCCGCGAGGCGGACCAGGTGAAGATCCTCTCCGGCGTATTCGAGGGCGTAACCACCGGGACCAGCATTGGCCTGCTGATTGAGAATACCGACCAGCGTTCTCAGGACTACGGCGCCATTAAGGACGTTTTCCGTCCGGGACACGCAGACTACACCTACGAGCAGAAATATGGCCTGCGCGACTATCGCGGCGGCGGTCGTTCCTCCGCGCGTGAAACCGCTATGCGCGTGGCCGCCGGGGCGATTGCCAAGAAATTCCTTGCCGCGAAATTCGGTATTGTGATTCGCGGTTGCCTGACCCAGATGGGCGATATCCCGCTGGCGATAAAAGCGTGGGATCAGGTAGAGCAGAACCCGTTCTTCTGCCCGGATCCGGACAAAATCGAAGCGCTTGATGAACTGATGCGCGGCCTGAAAAAAGAGGGCGACTCCATCGGGGCGAAAGTCACGGTGGTGGCCGATGGCGTACCGCCGGGGCTGGGCGAACCGGTGTTTGACCGTCTGGATGCCGATATCGCGCACGCGCTGATGAGCATTAATGCGGTGAAGGGCGTAGAAATTGGCGATGGTTTTGAGGTGGTGAAACTGCGCGGCAGCGAAAACCGCGATGAAATTACCAAAGCGGGCTTCCAGAGCAACCACGCGGGCGGCATTCTCGGCGGCATCAGCAGCGGTCAGCAGATCGTGGCGAATATCGCGCTGAAGCCGACCTCCAGCATTACCGTACCTGGACACACGATCAATCGCTTAGGCGAAGAAGTTGAGATGATCACCAAAGGGCGTCACGATCCTTGCGTCGGTATTCGCGCGGTACCTATTGCCGAAGCGATGCTGGCGATCGTGTTAATGGATCACTTTATGCGTCAGCGCGCGCAAAACGGCGACGTGACGACATCAATTCCACGCTGGTAATAGATGAAAAAAACCGTTATCGCACTGCTGGCGCTTCTCGCCAGCGGTACCAGTCTGGCGGCAACGCCGTGGCAGAAAATCACGCAGCCCGTTAGCGGCAGCCCGCAGTCCATTGGCGCGTTTGCCAATGGCTGTATCGTTGGCGCGCAGGCGCTGCCGTTAAACGCCACCGGCTATCAGGTGATGCGTACCGATCAAAACCGCTACTTCGGCCATCCGGACCTCGTGCAGTTTATTCAGCGTCTGAGCAATCAGGCGCACAATAAAGGCATGGGAACGGTGCTGATTGGCGACATGGGTATGCCAGCCGGGGGACGCTTTAACGGCGGCCACGCCAGCCATCAGTCCGGGCTGGACGTCGATATTTTTCTTCAGCTGCCGCAGGCGCGCTGGAGTTCAGCTCAGCTGCTGAAGCCGCAGGCTCTGGATCTGGTGGCCCGCGACGGCAAGCGCGTGGTGCCGTCGTTGTGGAGCCCGCAAATCAGCCAGCTGATTAAGATGGCGGCGGAAGATAGCGAAGTCACGCGTATTTTCGTCAACCCGGCGATTAAGCAGCAGCTGTGCCTTGATGCCGGTAACGATCGCGACTGGCTACGCAAGGTCCGCCCGTGGTTCCAGCACCGCGCGCATATGCACGTGCGCCTGCGCTGCCCGGCAGGCAGCCTCGAGTGTGAAGACCAGACCCCGCCTCCGGCCGGCGACGGCTGCGGCGCGGAATTGCAAAGCTGGTTTGAACCCCCTAAGCCGGGATCAACCCCTCCTGTGAAGAAGACGCCGCCTCCGCTGCCGCCTTCCTGCCAGGCGCTACTGGATGAGCATATTCTTTAATGGATAGTTTTCTCGACGTTTTTATGGTGTCACCGACGGTACTGGTCGTACTGTTCTTCGTGGCCATTCTGGCGGGTTTCATCGATTCTCTGGCGGGCGGCGGCGGGTTATTGACCGTGCCGGCCCTGATGGCGGCGGGTCTTCCCCCTGCGCAGGCGCTGGCCACCAACAAGCTGCAGGCCTGCGGCGGGTCGCTTTCCGCTTCGCTGTATTTCATTCGCCGCAAGGTGGTGAATCTGGCCGATCAGAAGCTCAATATTCTGATGACCTTTCTCGGCTCGACCGGCGGCGCGCTGCTGGTTCAGCACGTTCAGTCCGACGTTCTTAAGCAAATACTGCCCATTCTGGTTATCGGTATCGGCCTCTATTTTCTGCTGATGCCGAAGCTCGGTGAAGAGGACCGGCAGCGCCGTCTGTATGGCCTGCCGTTTGCCCTGATTGCCGGCGGCTGCGTTGGCTTTTACGACGGTTTCTTTGGCCCGGGCGCCGGATCTTTTTACGCGCTGGCGTTCGTCACGCTGGCCGGGTTCAACCTGGCGAAATCGACCGCGCATGCAAAATTGCTGAATGCGACCTCTAACGTTGGCGGCCTGCTGCTGTTTATCATCGGCGGTAAGGTCATTTGGGCTACCGGCTTTGTGATGATGGCTGGGCAATTTATCGGCGCTCGCGCGGGATCGCGGCTGGTGCTGAGCAAAGGACAGTCACTGATTCGACCGATGATCGTCGTGGTGTCGGCGGTGATGAGTGCAAAACTGCTTTATGACAGCCATGGACAGGAGATCCTCCACTGGCTGGGGATGAACTAATGAACAGCACGCATAAATATGAACAGCTGATCGAAATCTTCGACGGCTGTTTTGCTGACGATTTTAATACCCGTCTGATTAAAGGCGATGACGAACCGATCTATCTTCCGGCAGATGATGATGTGCCGTACAACCGCATCGTCTTTGCCCACGGCTTTTACGCCAGCGGACTGCACGAGATATCGCACTGGTGTATTGCCGGAAAGGCGCGCCGTGAGCAGGTTGATTTCGGTTACTGGTACTGCCCGGACGGCCGCGACGCGATGACCCAGTCTAAATTTGAAGACGTCGAGGTGAAGCCTCAGGCGTTTGACTGGCTGTTTTGCGTGGCGGCGGGATATCCCTTTAACGTCAGCTGCGACAACCTGGAAGGGGATTTTGAGCCTGACCGCATCGCTTTTCAGCGGCGCGTGCATGCCCAGGTGATGACCTATCTGGAGCAGGGGATCCCCGAGCGTCCCGCGCGTTTCATTCAGGCGCTGCAAGAATATTACCAAACGCCGCCCTTGACGGCAGAACAGTTCCCGTGGCCGGAAGACCTGCACTAAGGCCACGCTTTACATACTATGAGGAAAGAAGATGATCGCGGAGTTTGAATCACGCATTCTGGCGTTAATAGATAATATGGTCGACCACGCCAGTGATGACGAACTGTTTGCCGGCGGTTATCTGCGCGGCCACCTGACGCTGGCGGTGGCCGAGCTGGAAGGAGAGGACGAGCATACTGCGCAAGCGGTGCATGACAAAGTAGCCCAGAGCCTGGAAAAAGCCATCAGCGCGGGCGAACTGTCGCCGCCGGATCAGATTCTGGTGCAGGAAATGTGGAACAGTCTGTATCAGAAGGCGATGCAGAAATAGTTCTGCTCTTCGCCAAAGCCCGGCGATCGCTCCGCCGGGCCCGTTTTCCCTCAATTATTTCACCGCTTTCCCTTTCAGCAGCTTTCTGACCCACAGCCGGTTAGGGTTCAGCGCCGCCAGCGTTTCTTTATCCATGGGGAGTGGCTCATGGCTCATTTGCGACGCCAGAATTTCAGCCGCCAGCGGCGCGGAGCACAGGCCGCGTGAACCCAGCGCGCCCAGCATATACAGGTTGCGGTAAACCGGCGCTTCTCCGGCCTGCTCCTGATGTTCAGCTAACGAGGCATATGCGCTTAAGGTAGCGTCATAATCAGGTACGTTGCCGACCATCGGCAAATGATCGCGGGTTGCACAACGCACGCCGCTGCGTGACTGATTTGCGCTCACGTCTACCTCCCGCGTCCATTCCGCCTGCGGGAAGCAGTCAATCAGGCGTTGCCGATTCTGCTGCTGATCGTCGGCGCTAAATGCGGCTTCTGCTTGCCCTCGGTGGTAGCTTGCGCCAATGCAGTGTTGCTTATTATGCGGGTTTTGCGGCGTCAGGTAGCCGTTGTAGCACAGGACCTGGCGCAATTTCGATAGCCCTGGCGTCGTCGGAATATGGCTAACCTGACCGGCAACCGGGTACATGGGAAGATGCTCCGTCTGGCTGAAGTGGGTCAACTTATGGCCGTTGGCCAGTATCACGACCTCGTGGTACTGCCGTTGGTTTAACTGCCAGCCGCCATTGTCTGCGCTGAGAGCCTTTACCGGGTAATCATAGTGAACGAGGAGTCCGCGAGTCGCGGCGAGAGCCAGCAGCTCAGCGGTTAACTGCTGCGGACAAAGCCAGCCGCCTGCCGGATAGGCGATGCCGCCGCAGCCGGTTTCGACACCGGTTTGTTGCTCTGCGGCCTCGGCGTTCACGGCGACGGCGATTTCTGGCGGAAGATTAAGCTCAATCATCTGAGCGATTTTCTGCGCGCTTTTTGCATCCCAGCCCAGCTGCGTCACGCCGCACCATTCATGATCGAACATCACCGGCAGCGTGTCGTACAGGCGGCGGGCGAAAGTAAACGCCGCTGGGAAGAAGCGGGCAAGGGCGGGATCGTGCTGGCTGAGCAGCGGATAGAGCGCACCCTGGCGGTTTCCGGAGGCGCCTTCGGCCGGCGCGCTGTCGGCGCAGTATAACGTCACCTGCCATCCGCGGCGCAGCAGCGCCAGCGCGAGCAGGGCGCTGGCGATCCCCCCGCCGATAATCGCGGCATCGCGATGTTCCGTACCGCTGCGGGCAAACCACGGCGCGCGCGCGGGGATCTCCAGCGTCTGAAGCATTTCACCGGTGAGCATTTCGCGCTTGCGGCCAAAACCTTTGCGCTTCTGCATGCTGAAGCCGGCTTCCTGCAGCCCGCGACGCACAAAACCGGCGGAGGTGAAGGTCGCCAGGGTGCCGCCAGGTCTGGCCAGTCGGGCCATTGCCGCAAACAGCTCCGCTGTCCACATGTCCGGGTTTTTTGCGGGGGCAAAGCCGTCGAGAAACCAGGCATCTACCTGCCGATTAAGCGAATCATCGAGCTCGTTGGTCAGCTGATTAATATCGCCGAACCACAAGTCCAGCGTGACCCGACCCTCGTCCAGCAGCAGACGATGGCAGCCCGCGATGGGCAGAGGCCACTGCGCCTGCAGCTGCTCGGCCCAGGTTGCAAGTTCCGGCCAGCGCTGGTGAGCGAGGCGCAGGTCGTCTGCTTTCAGCGGAAATTTTTCGAAACTGATGAAATGTAATCTTTGCAGGGTAGCTTGTGGATTCTCACGGTGAAAAACGTCAAACGCCTGCCACAGCGTGAGGAAATTGAGGCCGGTACCGAACCCGCTTTCGGCAACCACAAAAAACGGGCGGGGATGTCCTGGAAAACGTTCATTGAGCCGATTGCCGCCGAGGAAGACGTAGCGCGTCTCTTCCAGACCGTTGTCATTGGAAAAGTACACATCGTCAAAATCTCGGGAAACAGGTGTACCCTCAGCGTTGAATTCCAGGTTGGCAGGTTGTATGGCGTTTTGTTTCACGTAAGTTACTCGAATCACAAGGCGTAGAACGATCTTAACGATGTGTGCCTGAGGGCGCAAATTTATACACAAATTGGCTGATCGGACTTGTTCGGCGTACAAGTGTACGCTATTGTGCGACTCGAAACTTACTATAGTGCGACTTACAGAGGTATTGAATGAAACGTGCAGTGATTACTGGCCTGGGCATCGTTTCCAGTATTGGTAATAACCAGCAGGAAGTCCTGGCATCTCTGCGTGAAGGACGCTCCGGGATCACTTTCTCTGAAGAGTTTAAAGATTCGGGAATGCGCAGCCACGTATGGGGCAACGTCAAACTGGACACCACCGGCTTGATCGACCGTAAAGTGGTTCGTTTCATGAACGATGCCTCTATCTATTCCTATCTCTCTATGCAGCAGGCTATTGAAGATGCTGGCCTGAAAGATGAAGTCTATCAGCAAAACCCGCGCGTGGGTCTGATTGCCGGTTCCGGCGGTTCTTCTAAATCTCAGGTTTTCGGCGCTGACGCAATGCGCAGCCCGCGCGGCCTGAAAGCGGTTGGCCCTTACGTGGTGACCAAAGCGATGGCGTCCGCGGTGTCCGCTTGCCTTGCAACACCGTTCAAAATCTACGGTGTGAACTACTCCATCAGCTCCGCTTGCGCGACTTCCGCACACTGCATCGGTAACGCTGTTGAACAAATCCAACTGGGCAAACAGGATATCGTGTTTGCTGGCGGCGGCGAAGAGCTGTGCTGGGAAATGGCGTGCGAATTCGATGCGATGGGCGCGCTGTCCACCAAATACAACGAAACGCCGGAAAAAGCGTCCCGTACCTATGATACCCACCGTGATGGTTTTGTTATCGCGGGCGGCGGCGGTATGGTTGTGGTTGAAGAGCTGGAACATGCCCTGGCGCGCGGCGCGCACATCTATGCTGAAATCGTTGGTTACGGCGCAACGTCCGATGGCGCAGACATGGTTGCCCCGTCCGGTGAAGGTGCGGTTCGCTGCATGAAGATGGCGATGGACGGTGTTGATACGCCGATTGACTATCTGAACTCCCACGGCACTTCTACCCCGGTAGGCGATGTGAAGGAGCTGGGGGCGATTCGTGAAGTCTTTGGCGATAACAGCCCGGCTATCTCCGCGACCAAAGCGATGACCGGTCACTCCCTGGGCGCCGCTGGCGTACAGGAAGCTATCTACTCCCTGCTGATGCTGGAACACGGCTTTATTGCGCCGAGCATCAACATTGAAGAGATGGACGAGCAGGCGGCTGGCCTGAATATCGTGACCGAGCCGACTGAACGCGCGCTGAAGACCGTGATGTCTAACAGTTTCGGCTTTGGCGGGACTAACGCTACGCTGGTGATGCGCAAATACAGCGCATAACGAGCACACTTTACAAGGGGAGCCCGTTGGCTCCCCTTTTTTGTATTCTTGACAGACCCCTGCGCGAAAAGGCAAACTCCTGCCACAACATTAGTCTCTCAGATAATGCGTAAGCGTTTAACGTCATCCAACGCGCCTTAACCCTGATAATCAGGTGGAGAGGGCGTGGCTATCACCTCGCCTTACTCTGCGAACTGGAGTAAAGCATGTCCGCAGTCACTGAAACAAAACATAACCCTTCAGCGAATGGTTCGCTGTTTCGCATCACTTTTGCCGTTTTTCTGACCTATATGACCGTCGGCCTGCCGCTACCGGTTATCCCCTTGTTTGTCCATCAGGAACTGGGATTCGGCAACACCATGGTTGGCATCGCTGTCGGTATTCAATTTCTGGCGACCGTATTAACTCGAGGCTATGCCGGCCGCCTTGCCGACCAGTACGGCGCCAAACGCTCTGTACTTCAGGGGATGCTGGCCTGCGCGCTGGCGGGCGGCGCCTGGCTGTGCGCGGCGCTGCTGCCGGTGCCGGTCATGGCGAAGTTTGGCCTGCTGGTGCTTGGCCGCCTGATTCTGGGGTTTGGGGAAAGCCAGCTGCTCACCGGGAATTTAAGCTGGGGGATGGGGCTGGTGGGTCCCATGCGATCCGGTAAAGTCATGTCGTGGAACGGCATGGCGATCTACGGCTCGCTGGCGGCCGGGGCCCCGCTGGGGCTGCTAATTTACAGCCATTACGGCGTCGCGGCGCTGGCCTGCGTCACCATGGTACTGCCGTTAGTGGCCTGGGCGATTAACGGCACGGTGCGTAAAATTCCTGCTCACGGCGGCGACCGCCCGTCGCTGTGGAGCGTGGTCGGAATGATCTGGCGGCCCGGTATCGGTCTTGGCCTTCAGGGCGTTGGCTTCGCGGTAATTGGTACCTTTGTCTCTTTGTATTTCGCCAGCAATGGCTGGGCGATGGCCGGCTTTACGCTGACCGCGTTTGGCGGGGCATTCGTGCTGATGCGCGTGCTGTTTGGCTGGATGCCGGATCGCTTCGGCGGGGTAAAAGTGGCCATCGTTTCGCTACTGATTGAAGCGATAGGCCTGGCGCTGCTTTGGCAGGCGCCCAATGCCTGGATCGCGCTGGCGGGCGCGGCGCTAACCGGCTGCGGATGCTCGCTTATCTTCCCGGCGCTGGGCGTCGAGGTCGTGAAGCGGGTACCACCGCAGGTACGGGGAACGGCGCTTGGCGGCTATGCCGCGTTTCAGGATATCTCTTACGGCGTCACCGGCCCGCTTACCGGGCTGCTCGCGACTTCGTTGGGCTACTCTTCGGTCTTCCTGGCTGCGGCGATATGCGCCGTGCTGGGGATCCTGGTTACCCTGGTGTCGCTGCGTAAGTAGCGCTTCATTCGGCCCGGCATGCGGGCCGAATGATATGTCCTTAAATCACCAACCACAACAGGGCAAGCACCACGATAACTGCCAACGCGATAACCCACGGTTTTTTCAATGCCAGCCGCGGTGAGGCGGGAGGCGCCTGAACCGGCGGGATCGCCAGCGTCTCCTGGGCTCTGGCTACCCTGAGCACAAAAATTTTGTTAAGCAGCGTCAACAGCTGCGCCGCGCTGAGCGGCGTGTGCGCCGTCGCGTGCCAGTGGGTTTGGGCAAAATCCATCACTCTTTGCCATTCTGCGGCTTCAAGCGGCTGTTTTAATGCGGCCTGCAGCGAGGTCAACGTCGGCGCAGCCTGCGAACTGAGCGTTTGCCGCGCGTGGAGCCAGTACGAGAGGGGCGTAAAGTGGGTCGCCGGGATCAGCTCTCCGCTCTTGACGCCGCTTAGCTCCAGCATGGATTGCCAGATAAGCTTGCTGGACTCGCCGGTGGCTGCGGCGAGTTTAGTCACCTGCTGATTGAGCGTGTTGTGTTCTGCTGGCAGCAGCGGACGATGCGTTGGCGGGCGCTGCTGCGGCTGAGGAATCGAGAGCTGGCCGCTTTGCAGGAGTTGCAGAACATTCTCCAGCTGCGGCTGGGTCAAGGCATGCAGCGCGGTTTGACCGTCATGCTGACGAATATAATCGCTGACCGCCTGGCGATTGTTGCCCTGGTTCAGCAGTTCGCTCAGCTGCGCCAGGATTTGCCGACGGTGATGATTTTGCTGGGCGAGGATTAAGCGCTGGTTCAGGCTGTTCTCGGCGGCGGCAAAATGGCTTGCCAGCAGCGGCGCGTCGTTTTTCAGGCTAAGATCGTGTTTTACGCAGGCCCACACTTCCGTATTTTGCTGCGAGGTTAAGGCCACCAGGCGCGTAATGAGCCGCTCAAGCGCGGTGCGCTGCTGAGTGGTGAGCGGAGGTTCGCCCGATCCCGGAGGGCGTTCGGACATACCTGAAACGGGTTGCGTCATGATTAATCCTTTGCGTATTGCTGTACTAAGGGCCGGGTGATGATGTTCCTGGCGGCCAGATTATGGCACACTTCCCCGGTTTACTCTCGCTCTCAGACAGGTACTGAACCGTGAAAATCCTCGTTGATGAAAATATGCCCTATGCGCGCGAGCTTTTTAGCCGCCTGGGGGAAGTCAAGGCCGTTGCTGGCCGCCCTGTCCCGGTCGATGCGTTGAATGACGCCGATGCGCTGATGGTGCGATCCGTCACCAAAGTTAACGAAGCGCTGCTTTCCGGCAAGGCGATCAAATTTGTTGGCACCGCGACGGCGGGTACCGATCATGTCGATCAGGCGTGGCTGCATCAGGCGGGAATCGGCTTTTCCGCGGCCCCGGGCTGCAACGCTATCGCGGTGGTGGAATATGTTTTTTCCGCGCTATTAATACTGGCCGAACGCGATGGTTTTGCGCTTAGCGACCGTACCGTCGGGATCGTGGGCGTCGGCAACGTGGGCGGGCGCCTGCAAAAGCGCCTTGAGGCGCTGGGAATAAAAACTCTGCTTTGCGATCCGCCGCGCGCCGATCGTGGCGATGAGGGCGATTTTCGCACCCTCGACGAGCTGGTGCAGGAAGCGGACATTCTGACTTTCCACACGCCGCTCTATAAGGAAGGGCAGTACAAAACGCTGCACCTGGCGGATGAAGCGCTGATTCGCCGCCTGAAGCCGGGGACGATTTTAATCAACGCCTGCCGTGGGCCGGTGGTGGATAACGGCGCGCTGCTGCAGCGGCTGCAGGCCAATCAGTCCTTAAGCGTGGTACTGGATGTCTGGGAGCCGGAGCCGGACCTGAATACCGAATTGCTCAAGCGGGTGGATATTGGTACGCCGCATATTGCCGGTTATACCCTTGAAGGAAAAGCGCGCGGTACGACGCAGGTTTTTGAGGCCTACAGCGCGTTTATTGGTCATCCACAGCAGGTGGCGCTGGACACGTTGCTGCCGGCGCCGGAGTTTGGCCGCATTACGTTGCACGGGCCGCTCGATCAGGCAACGCTAAAACGGCTGGCGCATTTGGTGTATGATGTGCGCCGCGATGATGCGCCGCTGCGAAAAGTCGCGGGCGTTGTGGGCGAGTTCGACAAACTGCGCAAAAATTATCAGGAACGCCGTGAATGGTCTTCGCTATACGTGCAGTGCAGCGATGCGCAGGCGGCGACGCTGTTGCGCCAACTGGGCTTCAACGCCGTACATCATCCTGTTCGTTAATATCATCTTAATGCTCCTGCTGGATAATCCGGCAGGGCTGCTTTTTTCTGGAGTACACCACCATGTCTGAAGGCTGGAATATTGCCGTACTGGGCGCAACGGGCGCCGTAGGCGAAGCCCTGTTCGAAACGCTTGCCGATCGTCAGTTCCCGGTGGGGGATATTTATGCCCTGGCGCGTAGCGATAGCGCCGGGGAACATCTGCGTTTTTCGGGCAAATCGGTTGTCGTACAGGATGCGGCCGAATTCGACTGGACTCAGGTCCAACTGGCCTTTTTTGCCGCCGGCGTCGAAGCGACAGCGGCGTATATCGAAGACGCCACAAACGCGGGCTGTCTGGTGATTGATTTAAGCGGTCTGTTTGCGCTGGAGCCGGACGTACCGCTGGTGGTGCCGGATGTCAACCCGTTCGTGCTGGCAGATTATCGCAATCGTAACGTTATTGCGGTACCGAATAGCCTGACCAGCCAGCTGCTGTCGGCGTTAAAACCGCTGATCGATCAGGGCGGCTTGTCGCGCATCAGCGTGACCAACCTGCTATCCGCCTCCGCCCACGGTAAAAAAGCGGTGGATGCGCTGGCAGGGCAGAGCGCCAAACTGCTCAACGGTATTCCGATCGATGAGGACGACTTCTTCGGCCGCCAGCTGGCGTTCAATATGCTGCCGCTGCTGCCCGATCGGGAAGGAAGCGTGCGCGAAGAGCGTCGTATCGTCGATGAAGTCCGCAAAATTCTGCAGGATGATGGCCTGATGATCTCCGCAAGCGTCGTTCAGTCACCGGTATTCTACGGTCATGCGCAGATGGTCAGCTTTGAAGCGCAGCGCCCGCTGGCGGCGGAAGAGGCGCGCGATGCCCTTAGCCGCGGCGAAGATATCGAGCTGTCAGAAGAGGGCGAGTTCCCGACGCAGGTCGGCGATGCTTCCGGTAATGCCCGCCTTTCCGTCGGCTGCGTGCATAACGATTACGGGATGCCGGAGCAGGTGCAGTTCTGGTCCGTCGCCGATAACGTCCGTTTTGGCGGCGCGCTGATGGCGGTGAAAATCGCTGAGAAGCTGGTTCAGGAGTATCTGTACTGATGTCTGAGATGGAGCAGCCGGCGGTCTACAAAATTGCGCTGGGCATCGAATATGATGGCAGCAAGTACTACGGCTGGCAGCGGCAGAATGAAGTTCGCAGCGTGCAGGAGAAGCTGGAAAAAGCGCTTTCGCAGGTGGCGAATGAGCCTATTAACGTTTTTTGCGCCGGCCGTACGGACGCCGGCGTTCACGGCACCGGTCAGGTGGTGCATTTTGAAACGCGCGCGCAGCGTCAGGATGCCGCATGGACGCTGGGCGTTAATGCCAATTTACCCGGCGACATTGCGGTTCGCTGGGTAAAGCCGGTTCCGCAAGACTTTCACGCTCGCTTTAGCGCCACGGCGCGTCGCTATCGTTATGTTATCTATAATCATCGTCTGCGACCGGCGGTATTGAGCCGCGGCGTAACCCATTATTATCTCCCGCTTGATGCGGAGCGGATGCAGCGCGCCGCTCAGTGTCTGTTGGGAGAGAATGATTTCACCTCGTTTCGTGCGGTACAGTGCCAGTCGCGCACGCCGTGGCGCAACGTGATGCACATCAACGTCACCCGTTATGGTGCATATGTGGTGGTGGACATCAAAGCGAATGCCTTTGTACATCATATGGTAAGGAACATTGTCGGCAGTCTGATGGAAGTAGGTGCCGGTAACCAGCCAGAGAGCTGGATTGCAGATCTTCTGGCGGCAAAAGACAGGACGCTTGCCGCCGCAACGGCAAAAGCGGAAGGATTGTATCTGGTGTCGGTGGACTATCCGGCCCGCTACGACCTCCCGGTCATGCCGATGGGCCCGCTGTTTCTGGCGGACTAACCGGATTATTAAGGGCTAACGCAAACTATGGACCTGATTCACTTTTTAATTGATTTTATCCTGCATATTGATGTGCATCTGGCTGAGCTGGTCGCGGAGTACGGCATTTGGGTATACGCGATTTTATTCTTGATTCTGTTCTGCGAAACCGGCCTGGTGGTCACGCCGTTCCTGCCGGGGGATTCGCTGCTGTTTGTGGCTGGCGCGCTCTCCGCGCTGCCGACCAACGATCTCAACGTGCATTTAATGGTGCTGCTGATGGTCATTGCCGCGATTGTTGGCGATGCCTTGAACTACACGATTGGCCGGCTGTTTGGTGAAAAGCTTTTCAGCAATCCCAATTCGAAAATTTTCCGCCGCAGCTACCTGGATAAGACCCATAGCTTCTACGAACGACACGGCGGTAAAACCATCATCCTGGCCCGTTTCGTGCCAATTGTCCGAACGTTTGCGCCGTTTGTGGCAGGAATGGGGCATATGTCCTATCGTCATTTTGCGATGTATAACGTTGTTGGCGCGCTGCTGTGGGTACTGTTGTTTACCTATGCAGGTTATCTGTTCGGCGATTTGCCGATCGTACAGGAAAACCTTAAGCTGCTGATTGTGGCGATTATCGTCCTCTCCGTATTGCCTGGCGTGATTGAAGTCATCCGCCACAAGCGGGCGGCGGCGAAACAGGCGAAATAACGCGGCGACGTTCTTCGGGCGGTATGCCGCCGTCCGAAGAGTGAAGTGTGAGCGGTTCGACCACTTTTTTATCCCATGTTACGGGATGTTATGATTTAATGTGCAACATTCATGGTCTGTGAGGGGCAAAAATGGCATTATGCGCCCCTTGCGACAAAACTGGCATCGACCAGGTTCAGGTAGAAAGGTTATCAATGAGCTGGATTGAACGAATTAAAAGCAATATAACCCCCACCCGTAAGGCAAGTATCCCTGAAGGTGTATGGACCAAGTGCGACAGCTGCGGACAGGTATTGTACCGCGCAGAGCTGGAGCGCAACCTGGAGGTTTGCCCTAAGTGCGATCACCACATGCGCATGTCGGCGCGCAACCGCCTGCATAGCCTGCTGGACGAAGGTTCTCTGGTGGAGCTGGGAAGCGAGCTCGAGCCGAAAGATGTGCTGAAGTTCCGCGATTCGAAAAAGTATAAAGACCGTCTGGCGTCCGCCCAGAAAGAGACTGGCGAAAAAGACGCGCTGGTGGTTATGAAAGGCACCCTGCACGATATGCCGGTTGTTGCCGCCGCTTTCGAATTCTCCTTTATGGGCGGGTCAATGGGCTCAGTGGTCGGCGCGCGCTTTGTTCGCGCGGTTGAGCAGGCGCTGGAAGACAACTGCCCGCTGATTTGCTTCTCCGCATCCGGCGGCGCGCGTATGCAGGAAGCGCTGATGTCGCTGATGCAGATGGCGAAAACCTCCGCTGCGCTGGCGAAAATGCAGGAGCGCGGCTTGCCGTATATCTCCGTGCTGACCGACCCAACCATGGGCGGTGTCTCGGCGAGCTTTGCAATGCTGGGCGATCTCAACATCGCTGAGCCAAAAGCGCTGATCGGCTTTGCCGGCCCTCGCGTTATTGAGCAGACCGTTCGCGAGAAGCTGCCGCCGGGGTTCCAGCGCAGCGAGTTCCTGATTGAGAAAGGGGCGATCGACATGATCGTACGCCGCCCGGAAATGCGTCTGAAGCTGGCCAGTATCCTGGCGAAGCTGATGAACCTTCCGGCGCCAAATCCGGAACCCGCTCACGAAGGCGAGGTGGTGCCGCCGGTACCGGATCAGGAACCAGAGGCCTGATAATGGAGAGGGCAGGCCTGACGGCGCTGCCCTTTTTTATACGCGTAGCGATCTTAACTCTTGCCGGACATCATGGAAAAACAACCTATTCCTCAGGCCACGTCGCCCCTGGCTACGTGGCTTTCTTATCTGGAGCATCTGCACAGCAAAACTATCGATCTCGGGCTGGCGCGCGTCAGCGAGGTCGCGCAGCGGATGGCGGTATTAAAACCGGCGCCGTTTGTCTTCACGGTGGCGGGGACCAACGGTAAAGGCACTACTTGCCGTACCCTGGAGTCGGCGCTGATGGCGGCGGGTTACAAGGTTGGGGTTTACAGTTCGCCGCATCTGGTGCGCTACACCGAGCGGGTGCGAGTGCAGGGCGAGGAGTTGACGGAGCTGGCGCATACCACCTCTTTTGCCGAAATTGAAGCCGCGCGCGGTGAGATTTCCCTGAGCTATTTTGAGTTCGGCACGCTTTCCGCGCTGTGGCTGTTTCAGCAGGCGCGGCTGGATGTGGTGATTCTTGAGGTGGGTCTTGGCGGCCGGCTGGATGCGACCAATATCGTCGATGCCGACGTGGCGGTGGTGACCAGTATTGCCCTCGACCATATCGACTGGCTGGGGCCGGATCGCGAAAGCATCGGCCGCGAAAAGGCGGGTATTTTCCGCGCCGGAAAAGCGGCCATCGTCGGTGAACCCGACATGCCGTTGACCATTGCTCAGGTGGCGGATGAAAAAGGGGCGCGGCTCCAGCGCCGTGACGCTGACTGGCGGTACGAGGCCGGGGAACAAGGCTGGTCTTTCTACGATCGGCTGGGGGCATTGACCGATCTGCCGCTGCCGCAGGTTCCGATGCCGAATGCGGCTACGGCGATTGCGGCCCTGCGCGCCAGCGGGCTTAAGGTTAGCGAGCAGGCGATTCGTGATGGCGTACAACGCGCGATGCTACCGGGGCGATTCCAGATAATTAGCGAGGCTCCCCGGACGATCCTTGATGTTGCCCATAATCCGCACGCGGCGGCATATCTCGCGGGGCGTCTCAGAACCTTATCGAAAACGGGGCGCGTGCTGGCGGTTATTGGTATGCTGCATGACAAGGATATTGCAGGTACGCTGGCAAATCTGCAGACGGAAGTTGACGACTGGTACTGCGCGCCGCTGGAAGGGCCGCGTGGAGCCACGGCGGAGCAGCTGCTGGAACATTTGCACACAGGCAAAGTCTATATTAGCGTCGCGCAGGCGTGGCATGCCGCGATGGCGGACGCCAGGCCTGAAGATACGGTGCTGGTATGTGGTTCATTCCACACGGTGGCGCATGTAATGGAAGAAATAGACGCGGGGAGAATCGGTGGCGAGTAAGTTTCAGAACCGTTTAGTCGGGACGATTGTGCTAGTGGCGCTGGGGGTGATTATCCTGCCAGGGCTGTTGGATGGTCAGAAAAAACATTATCAGGATGAGTTTGCCGCGATCCCGCTGGTGCCAAAGCCGGGGGATCGCGATGAGCCGGATATGCTGCCTGCAGCGACTCAGGCGCTGCCTTCGCAGCCTCCGGAAGGGGCGGCGGAAGAGGTGCGAGCAGGCGATGCCGCTGCGCCATCGCTGGATCCGTCGCGTATACCGGTGAACAACAACAGCTTTGATGTGGTGCAGGAGCCGGTTGTGACGCCTAAGCCACAGCCCAAACCTCAGCCGAAGCCTCAGCCTAAGCCGGTAGAGAAACCACAGGCGCAGCAGGTTGCGGCGCAGACGCCGCCGCCTAAACCGCAGCAGCAGGCTGAAATCCCGGCGCCGACCGGCAAAGCGTATGTTGTGCAACTGGGCGCGCTGAAGAACGCCGATAAGGTTAACGAGATTGTTGGTAAGCTGCGTGCTTCTGGCTTTAAAGTTTACACGTCGCCTTCGACGCCGGTGCAGGGTAAAATCACCCGTATTCTCGTGGGGCCGGATACTTCGAAGGATAAGCTGAAAGGCCAGCTAGGTGAGCTGAAGCAGATTTCAGGACTTAGCGGCGTGGTCATGGGCTACAGCCCGAACTAACTCTCTCTTTTTTAAAGGAGTAGAGGGCCGGAACCCCTGTCTGACGCGCCCTGAAGAGGCGAAAGACAGTATGGCGTTGAATGTTTTTTCAGCGCCATTTTTATTTCTGTAGGGCACGGAAATCCCTACGCAAACGTTTTCTTTTTCTGTTAGAATGCGCCCCGAACCGGACGACAGGGCGTAAAATCGTGGGACGTATATGGTCTGGATTGATTACGCCATAATAGCGGTGATTGGTTTTTCCTCTTTGGTCAGCCTGATCCGCGGCTTTGTTCGTGAAGCTTTATCGCTGGTAACCTGGGGATGCGCTTTCTTTGTTGCCAGTCATTACTACACTTACCTGGCTGTCTGGTTCACGGGCTTTGAAGACGAACTGGTCCGAAATGGGATTGCTATCGCGATACTGTTTATCGCAACGCTTATCGTCGGCGCTATCGTTAACTTTGTGATAGGTCAGCTGGTGGAAAAAACCGGCCTGTCGGGAACCGACAGGGTGTTAGGGATCTGCTTTGGCGCCCTGCGCGGGGTGTTAATCGTCTCAGCGATTCTGTTCTTTCTCGATAGCTTCACCGGTATGGCGAAAAGCGAAGACTGGCAAAAGTCTGAGCTTATCCCTCAGTTCAGTTTCGTTATCAGATGGTTCTTTGACTATCTGCAGAGCTCGTCAAGTTTCTTGCCCAAAGCATAAGCGTTGGGATGTAGCTTAACGAGGAAAAGACGTATGTGCGGTATTGTCGGTATCGCCGGTGTTATGCCGGTAAACCAGTCCATTTATGACGCGTTAACGGTGCTTCAGCATCGTGGCCAGGATGCCGCAGGCATCATCACCATTGATGCGAACAACTGTTTCCGTTTGCGTAAGGCGAACGGACTGGTGAGCGACGTTTTTGAAGCTCGCCATATGCAGCGTATGCAGGGCAATATGGGTATTGGTCACGTTCGTTACCCGACGGCTGGCAGTTCCAGCGCCTCCGAGGCACAGCCTTTCTACGTCAACTCGCCGTATGGCATTACGTTGGCGCACAACGGTAACCTGACTAACGCTCACGAGCTGCGTAAAAAGCTGTTTGAAGAAAAACGCCGCCACATCAACACCACCTCTGATTCCGAAATTCTGCTCAACATCTTCGCCAGCGAGCTGGACAATTTCCGCCACTACCCGCTGGAAGCAGACAACATTTTTGCGGCGATCGCTGCCACCAACCGCCAGATTCGCGGCGCTTACGCCTGCGTGGCGATGATTATCGGCCACGGTATGGTCGCCTTCCGCGACCCGAACGGCATCCGTCCGCTGGTGCTGGGTAAACGCGATATTGGCGATGGCCGCACCGAATATATGGTCGCTTCGGAAAGCGTAGCGCTGGATACGCTAGGCTTTGAGTTCCTGCGCGACGTGGCGCCTGGCGAAGCGGTGTATATCACCGAAAAAGGCCAGCTGTTCACTCGTCAATGCGCGGAGAACCCGGTCAGCAACCCGTGCCTGTTCGAATACGTTTACTTTGCGCGTCCGGACTCCTTCATCGACAAAATCTCCGTCTACAGCGCCCGCGTTAATATGGGGACTAAGCTGGGTGAGAAAATTGCCCGTGAGTGGGAAGATCTGGATATCGACGTGGTCATTCCTATCCCGGAAACCTCCTGCGATATCGCGCTGGAAATTGCCCGTATTCTCGACAAACCTTACCGCCAGGGCTTTGTTAAAAACCGCTACGTTGGCCGTACCTTTATCATGCCGGGGCAGCAGCTGCGCCGTAAGTCCGTGCGCCGTAAGCTTAACGCCAACCGCGCCGAATTCCGCGATAAGAACGTGCTGCTGGTGGATGACTCCATCGTGCGCGGCACCACCTCAGAGCAGATTATCGAGATGGCGCGCGAAGCAGGGGCTAAGAAGGTGTATCTGGCCTCCGCTGCGCCGGAAATTCGCTTCCCGAACGTGTATGGCATCGATATGCCGACCGCCAATGAGCTGATCGCGCACGGGCGTGAGGTGGACGAGATTCGCCAGATCATCGGCGCCGATGGCCTGATTTTCCAGGATCTGGACGATCTGATTGACGCGGTGCGCGCGGAGAATCCGGATATTCAGCAGTTTGAATGCTCGGTGTTCAACGGTATCTACGTCACTAAAGATGTCGATCAGCAGTATCTGGACTATCTCGATTCCCTGCGTAACGACGATGCGAAAGCGGTTCAGCTGCAGAACGAAGTCGAAAACTTAGAGATGCATAACGAAGGGTAATCCTTTGATTTGCCGAAAGCCCGTGGTCCGATGGCCGCGGGCTTTTTTATTTTCTCGCACCAATTGCGGGTCCGCGGTTGCGTCAGGGGCTATAATCCGGCAAAGTCTGCGCCATTGTGGGAAAAGGGCAATCAACGTGAAGCGACTCATTATCGGCATTTCTGGCGCCAGCGGCGCAATCTACGGCGTGCGTTTGCTCCAGGTCTTGCGCGAGGTTTCTGATGTCGAAACCCATCTTATTCTAAGCCAGGCCGCGCGGCAGACGCTGGCGCTGGAGACAGATTTCTCCCTGCGCGAGGTGCAGGCGTTAGCCGATGTGGTGCACGATGCCCGCGATATCGCTGCCAGCATCTCTTCCGGCTCTTTTAAGACCGCCGGAATGGTGATTTTGCCGTGTTCGATGAAGACCCTCTCAGGCATTGTTCATAGCTATACCGATGGTCTGCTGACCAGGGCGGCGGACGTGGTGCTTAAAGAGCGCCGCCCGCTGGTGCTGTGCGTACGGGAAACGCCGTTCCACCTTGGTCACCTGCGTCTGCTGGTCCAGGCGGCGGAAATGGGCGCGGTGATTATGCCGCCGGTTCCCGCGTTTTATCATCGGCCAAAGACCCTTGATGACGTGATAAACCAGACGGTCAACCGCGTTATCGATCAGTTTGATATTTCTCTTCCTGAAGACCTCTTTACCCGCTGGCAGGGAGCGTAAAGCGCACTAAGATAGTGCGCTTTATTCACATCTGCATTGCCGCAGTGCAATTTTGTAGCCTCGATCAAATCCTCAACATTTAATTTGTTTTTTTGCGCTGCGGCACTGCGGTTTATCCGTTATTGCTGGTATCTTCCCTTTTAAGACAAACTTGCAACCTTTATTTAACAAATTTAACGCCATTTGCAGCACGCACTGAGAAAATGGCATAAAACGTGCAAGATTTTATCGGCAGCACAAATAACAAAATAACGCATCGCATAACAACATCACGACACTTAAGGGTAACCTATGAAGAAGACGGTTCTGGCTCTCTCTTTAATGATGGGCATTTGCAGCGCCTCCAGCGCATTCGCTGCGCTGCCGCAGAGTATTCGCATTGGCACCGATGCCACCTACGCGCCTTTCTCTTCTAAGGATGCGAAAGGGGATTTCGTGGGTTTTGACATTGATTTGGGCAATGAGCTCTGTTCGCGTATCAAAGTAAAATGTACCTGGGTTGGCAGCGATTTCGACTCCCTGATCCCGTCGCTGAAGGCCAAGAAAATCGACGCCATCATCTCTTCGTTGTCGATTACTGAAAAACGCCAGCAGGAAATTGCGTTTTCTGACAAGCTCTACGCCGCCGACTCGCGCCTGATTGCCGCGAAAGGCTCGCCGATTCAGCCGACGCTGGAATCGCTGAAAGGCAAGCATGTCGGCGTGCTTCAGGGCTCTACCCAGGAGGCCTATGGTAATGAACGCTGGCGCAGCCACGGCGTCGATGTTGTGGCTTATCAGAACCAGGATTTGATCTACTCAGACCTCTCCGCTGGCCGTCTTGACGCCGCATTGCAGGATGAAGTGGCCGCGAGTGAAGGTTTCCTCAAACAACCCGCCGGTAAAGATTTTGCGTTTGCCGGTCCTTCCGTTAAAGACAAAAAATTCTTCGGTGATGGTACCGGCATCGGCCTGCGTAAGGACGATAGCGAGCTGAAGGCCGCGTTTGATAAAGCGTTGGCTGACATGCGTAAAGACGGCACCTACGACAAAATGGCGAAGAAGTACTTCGACTTCAACGTTTACGGTGACTAAGACGTCCGCTGGCCCGGACGCCGGGCCACGCGCATCTATTTCTGCCCCTTATTGGTGCGCTCACGCTTTTGTGGATCTTTTTGGTGCAAAAAATTCCACGCGGGATGTTAAAAAATGCATAGTTAAGCGTTTCTGGTGCGAAAAAATTTGCTTCCCGGCGCGGAATGTTTTGCCTTACCGGGGCGAATAATGGCACGATAACTGCCGTAAGTACTTCTAATAAATCCGTTAGAATGACAGTCTGTTGAGGATAGTTATGAAAAAACTGGCGTTGTCTCTCTCTTTAGCGCTGGCCCTTTCCAGCGTTTCCACTGTATTCGCAGCCATTCCGCAAAAAGTCCGCATCGGCACCGATCCTACTTATGCCCCGTTCGAATCCAAGAATGCACAGGGTGAATTGGTTGGTTTTGACATCGATCTGGCAAAAGAGCTCTGTAAGCGCATCAATACGCAATGTACCTTTATTGAGAACCCGCTGGACGCGCTGATCCCGTCTTTAAAAGCGAAGAAAATCGATGCCATTATGTCTTCGCTTTCAATCACCGAAAAACGTCAACAGGAAATTGCCTTCACCGACAAGCTTTACGCGGCGGATTCGCGCCTGGTCGTGAAAAAAGGCAGTGATATTACGCCAGACCTCGCGAAGCTGAAAGGTAAACGCGTTGGCGTTCTGCAGGGCACCACTCAGGAAACCTACGGCAACGAGCACTGGGCACCGAAGGGTATTGAAATTGTTTCCTACCAGGGGCAGGACAATATTTATTCTGATCTGACCGCTGGTCGTATCGATGCTGCGTTCCAGGATGAAGTCGCCGCCAGCGAAGGTTTCCTCAAGCAGCCTATCGGTAAGGATTATCAGTTCGGCGGCCCGTCGATTAAAGACGAGAAGCTGTTCGGCGTCGGCACCGGTATGGGGCTACGTAAAGAAGACAACGAACTGCGTGAAGCATTGAATAAAGCCTTTGCCGAGATGCGCCAGGACGGCACCTACGACAAGCTGGCGAAGAAATATTTCGATTTTAACGTGTACGGCGACTAATCATCCCGCGTACCCCATCGCGCGTGATTTCACGCGCGATGGTTGATGACAGACAGGGCAGACAGCATGCTGTACGGGTTTTCACAGGTTATATTTCAGGGCGCGCTGGTCACCCTTGAGCTGGCGTTAAGCTCGGTCGTTCTGGCGGTGCTTATCGGCCTGGCGGGCGCTGGGGCGAAACTTTCCAATAATCGTCCATTAGCGCTGATTTTTGAAGGCTATACCACTTTAATCCGCGGCGTACCCGATCTGGTGCTGATGCTGCTGATTTTCTACGGGCTGCAGATTGCGCTCAACAGCGTGACCGATGCGCTTGGTCTGGCGCAGTTTGATATTGACCCAATGGTGGCGGGTATCATCACGCTGGGCTTTATTTACGGCGCCTACTTTACCGAAACTTTTCGCGGCGCTTTCCTGGCTGTGCCGACGGGGCATATTGAAGCGGCGACGGCCTTCGGCTTTAGCGGCGGGCAAACCTTTCGTCGCATTCTGTTCCCGGCAATGATGCGCTATGCGCTGCCTGGAATAGGCAACAACTGGCAGGTGATCCTCAAAGCGACCGCGCTGGTCTCGCTGCTGGGGCTGGAGGATGTGGTCAAGGCAACCCAGCTGGCGGGTAAAAGCACCTGGGAGCCGTTCTACTTCGCTATCGTCTGCGGCCTGATTTATCTTGTATTTACAACGGTTTCCAATGGTGTGCTGCTGATGCTCGAACGCCGTTACTCTGTGGGCGTGAAGAGGGCTGACCTGTGATTGACATTATTCAGGAGTACTGGAAATCCCTGCTGTGGACCGACGGCTACCGCTTTACCGGCGTCGCGATTACGCTCTGGCTGCTGATCTCTTCCGTGGTGATGGGCGGCATCCTGGCCATTTTCCTCGCGATAGGCCGCGTGTCGAGCAACAAATTTATCCGGTTCCCCATCTGGCTATTCACCTATATCTTTCGCGGCACGCCGCTGTACGTTCAGCTGCTGGTGTTCTATTCCGGGATGTATACGCTGGAAATCGTCAAAGGCACTGAACTACTGAACGCCTTCTTTCGCAGCGGGCTGAACTGTACGGTGCTGGCGCTGACGCTGAATACCTGCGCCTATACTACGGAGATTTTCGCCGGGGCGATTCGTTCAGTGCCGGCAGGCGAGATAGAGGCCGCTCGGGCGTATGGTTTTTCCTCGGTTAAAATGTATCGCTGCATTATCCTCCCTTCCGCGCTGCGTATCGCTCTGCCTGCATACAGCAACGAAGTGATTCTGATGCTGCATTCCACCGCGCTGGCTTTTACCGCCACGGTGCCGGATCTGCTGAAAATTGCCCGCGATATTAACTCGGCAACCTACCAGCCGTTTACCGCCTTTGGTATTGCCGCAGTACTGTATTTAATTATCTCGTATGTGCTGATTAGCCTGTTCCGCAGAGCGGAAAAGCGCTGGCTCCAGCACATCAAACCTTCTTCGACGCACTGAGAACGCCATGTCCGACAATAAATTAAATGTAATCGATCTGCATAAACGTTACGGTGAGCATGAGGTACTGAAAGGCGTCTCACTGCGGGCGAAAGCCGGAGACGTGATCAGTATTATTGGTTCATCCGGCTCCGGTAAAAGTACCTTTTTGCGCTGCATTAACTTTCTTGAAAAGCCCAGCGAAGGGACGATTGTTGTTAACGGGCAAAACATTGGCCTGGTTCGCGATAAAGACGGTCAGTTAAAGGTTTCTGATAAAAACCAGCTACGCCTGCTACGTACTCGCCTGACGATGGTATTCCAGCATTTTAACCTGTGGAGCCATATGACGGTGCTGGAAAACGTGATGGAAGCGCCGATTCAGGTACTGGGTCTGAGCAAACAGGAAGCCCGCGATCGGGCGGTCAAATATCTGGCAAAAGTCGGTATTGACGAACGCCAGCAGATTAAATATCCGGTGCACCTCTCCGGCGGCCAGCAGCAGCGCGTTTCCATTGCCCGCGCGCTGGCGATGGAGCCCGACGTACTGCTGTTTGATGAACCGACATCGGCGCTTGACCCTGAACTGGTAGGCGAAGTGCTGCGCATTATGCAGCAGCTGGCGGAAGAGGGAAAAACCATGGTCGTGGTAACGCATGAAATGGGCTTTGCGCGCCATGTCTCTTCGCACGTGATTTTCCTGCATCAGGGCAAGATTGAAGAAGAAGGGCACCCTGACGATGTTTTCGGCAATCCGAAAAGCACGCGCCTGCAGCAGTTCCTGAAGGGCTCGTTAAAGTAGTACTGTCTATGCCTCCGGCGGAATCCCCTCCGCCGGGACGGCTAGCGCTCCAGCCGATACACCCAGTCATCGTAATCCATTCCGTTCAAATGATACGCTTTTTCGAGCACCTGAATGCGGATAAAACCGTGTTTTTCCAGCAGGCGGGAAGAGCCAGCGTTATTGCCCAGCACCCAGGCATTTATCGCGTGAACGCCGAGTTGGTTAAAGCCGTAGTCGCAAATCGCTTTTAACGCTTCGCTGGCATAGCCCTTTCCCTGTGCATCGGGCATAAGAGCGTATCCGACATCCGCTTCGTGCGGATTTTTACCACTGATGCGCAGGCCAATATCGCCAACCGCCTCGCCGCTGCCGTCGCGCAATACGAATACGCCAGGGTCAGCGCAGCGGGATTCAAACAGCGTCCGCAGCGCTGGCTCTTCAAGAACCTCGCCCATATAGCGCATCACTTCCGGGTCTCGCCGTAAGCGCAGGAAAAATGGCCAGTCGGATGCGTGAAACGGCGAGAGGCGCAGGCGCGGCGTAGTCAGTATTATCATCATGCAGTCCATAGAGGTGGATTATTCTGCCACCTTAACACCATAAAGCGCCGGAATGTTTACGCGTCTAAGCGAGCGTCGGTGAAGCCCGGTGCTGATTTTCGAGCCCGCGGAGATAGCGCAGCACGGTGTTGCTCTCTTGTGTCGCCCTCAACTGCAGCGCCAGGTTGAGGTTGTCCAGCACCTCGGCGTGGGCGACCAGCGGCGAATCCCCGGCAAGCCGTCCCTCCATCACCAGCCAGCCGACGACGGTTTTCCAGCGCCACAGCGGCGAATTGCCTTTCACGCGTTGTACCGGCCCTGGAAACTGCCCCGAGCCTCGTGCGCCATCTTTCAATAAGGCGATGGCCTGTCGCGTCAGGCCGGTGAGTTCAGCAATATCGCTTAATCCTACCAGCGCGGAATCGACGGATTCGACCCGCGCATTCAGGGCCGGAGCGGATTCGATATCGGCAATCGCTGACAAAATGGCCTGTTCGAGAGAGGCGCATTCGCGGTCGAACTCCACATAGACTGCCGTTCCGTAAAAGCAGACCAGGGCATCAGCGCAGCCTGCCGCATGCAGCGCATCCTCCAGCCCCACGGTATGCGCGGTGACGCCGGAGAGTGTGAGCGTAAAGTTATACAGCGCCATGGTTTAATCCTTCTTGTGGTTAATCTGACCCGATACGGGTATCAGACAGCGATCGACCATGCGGATGATTTGCCTGGCATGGTGAATGGGCACCGCCGGCGTTGACCAGATGCTCATCATGTGTTCCCGATGGCGGGCTGTTCCGCACATTAGTCGTCCAAAACAGTGCGCGCTTTTGCCGCCAGAGAGAAGAATCCAGCCGCGCGCCAGCGCGTAGTCAATTGCGGCTCTGATATGTTTATCCAGATGTTCCTTCATCAATGTGTCCTGCTAATATTGAATATGATGTTGACGAATGTCAACGACGGGGTAAGGTAAAATCACACGCAGGGGTTATGACAGAGTGAAGGGGAGTTCGCTGGAATGAGATTCACAGTTAAGACGCGACAAGCGTGGTGGTTTTTGCGCGCTGCGAGGAGGGTTCCACGAATAACAGATCAGGGAGATCGCCGGGATCTCCCTGAAGGCCCTGAACTATTTCAGCACATCGGCCAGGGCTTGTTCCAAATCGTACCAACGAAAGCCAAATCCGGCTGCTTCCAGGCGTTTTGGCAGCGCGCGCTGGCCGCCGAGTACCAGAACGGAAGATTCTCCCATCAGCAGGCGAATCGCCGCCGCCGGGACGCGGAAAATGGCGGGCCGATTCAACGCATGACCCAGCGCGTGGGAGAACTGCTCGTTGCGCACCGGGTAAGGGGAAACCATATTAAACGGCCCCCGCAGGTCGTTATCCAGCAGCCAGAGTATACCGTTGACCATGTCGTCGATATGGATCCACGCCAGATATTGCCTTCCGCTACCGATAGGGCCGCCGAGGCCCAGTTTAAAAGCTGGCGTCATTTTGGCCAGAATGCCGCCGCGCGGCGCCAGCACCACGCCGGTACGCAGCAGGCAGACGCGGGTGCGATCGCTCTGCGCTTCACAGGCGATTTGCTCCCAGCGGGCGCAAAGCTTATGGGTAAACTCGTTATGCGGCGGCTCTTCTTCGGTAACCACGACTTCACCGAGGTCGCCATAGTAACCGGTGGCGGAACCGCTTATCAGCACCGCGGGTGGCGTATCGCTGGCGTTGAAGAGCTTGACCAGCTTTTGCGTGATATCCCAGCGGCTGTGGCAGAGACGCTGTTTCTGCTCCGCCGTCCAGCGTTTATCGGCGATCGGCTCGCCTGCCAGGTTAATGACGGCATCAATGCCGTTGAGGTTCGCCTGATGCTCGAAATCGCGCCACAGGGTGACGCGCGAATCGAGGCGGCTTTTGGCCTTTTCAGGGCTGCGCGTTGAAACCGTTATGTGATGCCCCAGCTCCAGCAGCCGGGGAATCAGATGTCGGCCAATGAGGCCGGTACCGCCAGTAAGCAGAACGTTCATAGCGCCTCCCTAAGGTGATGCGTCTAACGCCGCCAGCTCATCGTCATGGATACCGAATCGGCGTAGCGCAGCGCGTGCAGTTTATCGATCTCTACTTCAGCATAAGTGACCCAGTGATGTTCGCGTGCGATATCGAGCACATCCTGAGTTAATTTTTCCAGCAGAGAGAAGCGGTTATTCTCAATATGGCTAATAATGCGCTTGGTGATGGTGCGGTAGTTCAGCGCATCGTTAATGTCTTCGCTGTTGCGTGATTTCTCCGCCGGATAGTGGATAGCGACGTTAACCACCACGTCCTGGCGGTTGGCGATCTCTTCCTCTTTAATTCCGATAAAAGTACGCAGGCGCAGGTTCTTAATTCGAATAATGGCGTCTGGTTGAGACATGGCAGGCTTCCTCCGTGTAGTAATTTCCGCCATCATACATCAAAGCTTCCCGGGCGAGCAGGGGGTTAATGGGCTTCTGTTTTCAGCAGCGCTTCAACGGTGGCCGGGCGCTGGCGAATGCGCTCAAACCAGTTATGCACCGCCGGAAAACTGGCGAGGTCGATACGCTGGCGCTGATGGGCATTCACCCACGGCCAGCAGGCGATATCGGCGATGCTGTAGTGGTTGCCGCCAAGCCAGGGGCTCTCGCCAAGGCGCCGATTGAGCACGCCATACAGACGCTGCGTTTCCACCTGATAGCGTTCAATGGCGTAGGGCACCGCCTGCGGAGCAAAGTGGTTGAAATGATGATTTTGCCCGAGCATCGGCCCTAACCCACCGACTTGCCAGAATAACCACTGTAGCGTAACGTGGCGTTCGCGGAGTTCGCCGCTCAGTAATTTGCCAGTTTTTTCAGCCAGATAAAGCAGGATTTCTCCGGACTCAAACAGGCTTAACGGGGCGCCGCCGTCGGCGGGAGTATCGTCAACGATCGCCGGGATCTTGTTGTTCGGTGAGATCGCCAGAAACGGCGGTTTAAACTGCTCCCCTTTACTGATATCCACCCGGATCAGGCGGTAAGGCAGCTGCGCTTCTTCAAGAAATAGCGTGATTTTGTGGCCATTAGGGGTGGGTGCATAGTAAAGATCGATCATGAGAGTCCCTCGCCGTCACAGGTCGCAAACTTTTCGAGTATAGGTGAACTGGCGTCATCCGGCAGGTTTACCTCATTCTGGATGACTTTCGCCGAGCGCGTACACCTCAGAGAAGTATGTAAGATCCTGAGGGTAGCGGTCAGTGACATCCTCTGAAAGACAGGATATGTTGGCGTATCGCCCCATTACATTAGCCATTGAGGATGCTATGAGCCAGCCCGCGATTACCCTGTGGTCCGACGCCGATTTTTTCTCGCCATATGTGATGTCCGTATACGTTGCCCTGCAGGAAAAGAGCCTGCCTTTTACCCTAAAAACCGTCAACCTTGACAGCGGCGAGCATCTGCAAAGCGGCTGGAAAGGCTACAGCGCAACGCGACGCGTACCGCTGCTGGAGATCGGCGAGTTTTTTCTGAGCGAATCCTCTGCGATTACCGAATATCTGGATGAGCGCTTTGCGCCCCCGGAATGGGAGCGGCTTTACCCGCATGATCTGCAAAAGCGCGCGCGGGCGCGTCAGGTACAGGCCTGGCTGCGCAGCGATTTAATGCCGATCCGTGAAGAGCGTTCCACGGACGTGGTCTTTGGCGGAGCAAAGAAGCCTCCGCTCAGCGACGCCGGGCGAAAAAGCGCCGCGAAGCTGTTTGAAACGGCTGGCTTACTGTTGTCCCACGGCGGGCAGAATCTATTTGGCGAGTGGTCCATTGCCGATACCGACCTGGCGCTGATGCTCAATCGACTGGTCCTTAACGGCGATGAGGTCCCCGCCGCGCTGGCGGATTACGCCGTCTTCCAGTGGCAGCGGGCGTCGGTCCAGCGCTACGTTGCACTCTCAGCCAAACGCGCGGGCTGATAAGCTTCAGCGGTTCCGTTATCATAGACGCATCGTCATGCGTGGAGATAAATTGTATGAAGCTGATGTTTGCCTCGGATATCCACGGCTCTCTGCCTGCCGCTGAACGCGTGCTTGAGCTGTTCGCGCGCAGTGGGGCGCAGTGGCTGGTTATCCTCGGCGATGTGCTTAATCACGGGCCGCGTAACGCGCTTCCCGAAGGCTATGCCCCAGCCCAGGTTGCGGAGGCGCTTAATAGCGTGGCGGAGCGGGTGATTGCCGTACGCGGCAACTGCGACAGCGAAGTCGATCAGATGTTGCTTCATTTCCCCATTACCGCCCCCTGGCAGCAGGTTTTGAGCGAGCGAACCCGCCTTTTTCTGACCCACGGACATCTGTATAGCCCCGATAATTTGCCTCCCCTCGCCGCTGGCGATGTGCTGGCTTATGGTCATACTCATATTCCGGTTGCCGAGAAACGCGGTGAGATTTTCCTCTTCAATCCCGGCTCGGTCAGCATCCCTAAAGGGGGATTTACCGCCAGCTACGGCCTGCTGAACGAGGGGCAATTGCAGGTTTTAGCACTCGATGATAATCAGGTTATTGCAGAGGTCGCAATTTACCCGTAATTTACCCCTCAACCGTATAGACGCGCCGTAAGAGCGCTTTAAAAAGTAAGGTTTCCTGATGGCGGAACAGAATCATTTGGCAAGCACAGAATGGGTCGATATTGTTAATGAAAACAATGAGGTGATAGCACAATCCAGCCGCGAACAAATGCGCGCGGAGTGTTTGCGTCATCGGGCGACCTACATTGTTGTTCATGATGGGATGGGCAAAATCCTGGTACAGCGTCGTACCGAAACGAAAGATTTTCAGCCGGGAATGCTGGACGCTACCGCCGGCGGCGTGGTGCAGGCTGACGAGCAAATGCTGGAGTCCGCGCGCCGCGAAGCGGAAGAGGAGCTCGGCATTGCCGGCGTGCCTTTCGCTGACCACGGCCAGTTCTACTATGAGGATAAACATTGCCGCGTCTGGGGCGGTCTGTTCAGCTGCGTGTCACACGGGCCTTTTGCTTTACAGGAGGAAGAGGTGAGCGAAGTGTGCTGGCTGACGCCGGAAGAGATCACCGCCCGCTGCGACGAGTTCACTCCGGATTCATTAAAAGCGCTGGCGCTGTGGATGACCCGCAATGCCAATAATGAGTCAGCAAAAGCTGAAAAGCAGGAAGAGGCCGAGTAGTTTTAACAGCTATCCCTCATGCATAAACTGGATGCGATGGGCCTTCTGTCGCTCCAGTTTCCCTCGCTAAGTCGCTCCAGTAGTGCACGGCCGGCTTCGATGCCAATCTTATGGTGCGGTACCGCCATCGTCGTTAACGGCGGCTGGCAGACCCGACTTACGTCGCTATCCCCAAAGCCGACAACGGCTAAATCATCAGGAACTTTGATGCGCCGACGCTGACATTCATACAGCGCTCCGCATGCCAGCTCATCGGAAACGCAAACCAGCGCATCCAGTTCCGGCCATGCGAGCAAAAACTCCGGCAGCTGCGAAGCGCCGGTGGAAAAGTTGGCGGGCAGCGCGGCGTTAATTACCCGGTTAGGCGACATATGATGGCGCAGCATGGCTTTATACCACCCCTGCAAATGCTGCTGAAAAATCCACTGTTCCTGATTGGCGCACAGTAGACCGATATTCTGATAGCCGCGGTGGATAAGCATTTCCGTCAGCTCGAACATCGCCGCCACGTTATCGATGCCGATATTCATGTCGATAGGATCGGCGCGCATCGCGCCCATCTCCACCACCGGAATCGAGGCGTTCTGCAGCCAGTGGCGTACGGTATCGCTGTGCTCAACGCTCAGTAGAATGGCGGCGGCGATGTTAGAAGCCAGCAGCGTTTCCAGTAGTTTCTCTTCCTGCTCCAGACGATGCTGCGATTCCGCCAGCATGATTTGATAACCTGCTGGCTGTAATATTTGCTGAAGTCCGGCGAACATTGCCGAGCAGCCCGCCTCCGTCAGATTCGGCACGACCATCGCTATGGTTCTTGAGGACGCGGAAGCCAGTGCGCTAGCGGCGAGGTTAGGCATATATCCCAGTTCTTGCACCGCCGCTTCGATTTTTTCGCGAAGCTTATCGGAAACCTGTTCCGGCGTACGAAGGGCGCGGGACACGGTCATGGTACCCACTCCAGCCAACTGAGCAACATCGGCGATGGTCACCTTTCCGGTGCTACGCCGTTTTCGGGTTAGAGACATACATATTCCTGCTAAACAGACGCTTTTTATTATCATCCATTACTTCACGTGTCAGGGAGTATACGCCTTAAACGGGACTATTTGCTGCGTTTTGATGGGATGATTGCGAATTGATAGCGCTATCACAAATCTGAATGTTCAACGTTGGTAGCGCTATCTTTGTGATCTTTATCCCAGATAACTATTGCCTGCTTGCATAAAGTTTGCCCATCTTTTGTTAAAAGACGAGGGGTAAAATGCTTAAGACATGGCTCTCTGATACCACCATCACGTTACGGCAGAAGGTAGAAAGCTGGCAGCAGGCACTGGACATCTGTGCCAGACCGCTGCTTGAAGCCGGAGTTATAGAACCTGAATATGTAGCGGCGATCATTGAGCAGCACCGTAAGCTAGGGCCTTACTATGTGTTGGCTCCGGGCCTGGCAATGCCGCATGCGCGGCCGGAAGAAGGGGCGAAAGGTTTAGGTCTCTCGCTGCTCAAACTCGAACAGGGCATTTCCTTTGGCTCTAAAGACTTCGACCCGGTCGATATTATTATTATGCTGGCGGCGCCGGATAAGCACAGTCACATTGAAACGATCTCTGCGCTGGCGGAATTATTTTCCAGCGATGAAGATATGAATAAATTACATCAGGCCACCACCCTGGAGGAGATAAAAACTATCATCACGCGTTTCTGATTTAATTTTATTATCCGACTTATAACCCATTACGCACCTGCGTGATGCGGACCTACTCTACCCAAAAAAGGTGATAACAATGAAAATTATGGCAATTTGCGGTTCCGGCCTGGGCAGCAGTTTTATGGTTGAGATGAATATTAAAAAAGTGCTCAAAAAACTCGAAATTGAAGCCGAGGTGGAACATTCCGATCTGTCCTCGGCAATCCCCGGTGCGGCAGATTTATTCGTCATGGCTAAGGATATTGCCGCCAGCGCCAGCGTCCCGGAAAGCCAGCTGGTGGTGATTACCAACATCATCGATATTAACGAACTCGAAGCGCAGCTGCGTGCGTGGTTCGCCAGACAATAACTATTTATAGCGAGGTGGATATGTTTATCCTTGAAACGCTGAATTTTGTTGTTGATATTCTAAAAGTACCCTCGGTGCTGGTCGGTTTAATTGCATTAATTGGCCTGGTAGCGCAAAAGAAATCTTTCTCCGATGTCGTCAAGGGAACCATTAAAACTATTCTGGGTTTTATTGTTCTGGGCGGCGGCGCGACGGTATTAGTCGGTTCGCTGAATCCACTGGGGGGCATGTTTGAGCATGCTTTTAATATTCAGGGTATTATTCCTAATAACGAGGCGATTGTTTCTATTGCGCTGGAAAAATACGGTGCTTCAACCGCGCTGATTATGGCGTTCGGGATGGTAGCGAATATTGTAGTCGCCCGATTTACGCGTCTGAAGTATATCTTCCTGACCGGCCACCACACCTTCTACATGGCCTGTATGATCGGCGTGATTCTTACCGTGGCGGGTTTTGAAGGTATCGGGCTGGTCTTTACCGGTTCCCTGATCCTCGGCCTGGTGATGGCGTTCTTCCCGGCGCTGGCCCAGCGCTATATGAAGCGTATTACCGGTACGGATGACATCGCTTTCGGCCACTTCGGCACCTTGGGCTATGTCCTTTCGGGATGGATCGGTAGCGTCTGCGGTAAAGGCTCGCGTTCAACCGAAGAGATGAACCTACCGAAAAACCTGAGTTTCCTGCGTGACAGCTCCATCTCCATTTCGCTGACCATGATGATTATCTATTTGATTATGGCGGTGAGCGCGGGGCGTGAATATGTTGAAAGCACTTTCAGCGGCGGCCAGAACTACCTGGTATACGCCATCATTATGGCGATTACCTTCGCCGCCGGGGTGTTCATCATCCTGCAAGGGGTACGTCTAATCCTGGCGGAAATCGTACCGGCCTTTACCGGATTTTCGGAGAAGCTGGTGCCTAATGCCCGTCCGGCGCTGGACTGCCCGGTAGTCTATCCCTATGCGCCCAATGCGGTACTGATTGGCTTTCTGTTCAGCTTCCTGGGCGGCCTGGTCGGGCTGTTCCTCTGCGGGCAGTTCAAGTGGGTGCTGATCCTGCCCGGCGTGGTGCCGCATTTCTTTACCGGCGCGACCGCCGGCGTGTTTGGCAACGCCACCGGCGGACGGCGCGGGGCGATGATAGGGGCGTTTGCCAACGGTCTGCTGATCACCTTCCTGCCGGTACTGCTGTTGCCGGTGCTGGGCGCGATTGGCTTTGCCAACACCACTTTCTCGGATGCGGATTTCGGCGCCGTCGGTATCGTGCTGGGCAACCTGGCCCGCTATCTGTCGCCGTTTGCTATTACCGGCCTTGTGGTGGCGTTGTTCGTACTGCTGGTGGTGTACAACGTTTTTGCGAAAAAGAGATCTGCGGGCGGCGGCGCGCAGGAGAACAGCGGAGCTAAATCATGAATGTGAAAGAAGTAACCCAACTGGCGCGGGACATTCGCGTCGCCACCCTTAAATCACTAACGGATCTTGGTTTCGGCCATTACGGCGGCAGTATGTCGGTCGTGGAGACGCTGGCGGTACTGTACGGCGCGGTGATGAAAATTGACCCCGCGGACCCGGACTGGCCAGAGCGCGACTACTTTGTGTTATCAAAAGGTCATGCCGGCCCCGCGCTGTACAGCACATTAGCGATTAAGGGATATTTTCCGCTGGAGGAGCTGAGTACGCTAAACCAGAACGGTACGCGGCTGCCAAGCCACCCGGATCGGTTGAAAACGCGCGGGGTGGATGCCACTACCGGCTCTCTGGGGCAGGGGATTTCCATCGCCGGCGGAATGGCGCTGTCGCATAAGCTGGCGGGACGGGCGAATCGGGTATTCTGCATCGTTGGCGACGGTGAGTTGAATGAAGGCCAGTGCTGGGAAGCGTTCCAGTTTATTGCCCATCATCGCCTGAATAATCTGACCGTGTTTGTTGACTGGAACAAGCTACAGCTTGACGGCAGGCTGGATGAGATCATTCGCGCTTTTAATCTGGAAGATAAATTCCGCGCCTTTGGTTTTGATGTTGTTACCGTCAAAGGCGATGACATCCCCGGACTGCTGGCGGCGGTTCAGCCCGTTCCTCCCGCCGATGCGCGCCCGCGGGTCGTTATTCTCGATAGCGTGAAAGGCCAGGGCGTGCCGTATCTCGAGAATCTCAGTAACAACCATCACTTGCGCCTGACTGACGAGATGAAAAAGACGCTAAACGAGACGATTCGCCAGCTGGAGGCCGAACATGATTAAAGTTGCACCTGCAGGACAAAAAGATGCCATAGAGATGCGTAAAGTCTATGCCGGGTTTGTCGCGCAGCAGATTGAAGCCCATAGCCCGATTATCGCCCTGGAAGCGGATCTGATGAGCTCTATGGCGATGGATGGCGTCGCGAGGCAGCATCCGCAGCACGTCATCAACTGCGGCATTATGGAAGCGAACGTGATCGGTACCGCCGCCGGACTATCGTTGACCGGGCGTAAGCCGTTTGTCCATACCTTTACCGCTTTCGCCAGCCGCCGCTGCTTCGACCAGTTGTTTATGGCGCTGGACTATCAGCGGAACAACGTCAAGGTGATCGCTTCTGACGCCGGGGTGACCGCCTGCCATAACGGCGGAACCCATATGTCGTTTGAGGATATGGGTATTGTGCGCGGCCTCGCGCATTCGGTGGTGCTGGAAGTGACCGATGCGGTGATGTTTGAGGATATCCTGCGGCAGCTTATCGATCTCGACGGTTTTTACTGGGTACGCACGATCCGCAAACAGGCGCCGAGCGTCTACGCGCCGGGTTCGACGTTTACGATTGGCAAAGGTAATGTGCTGCGCGAAGGTGACGACATCACCTTGATTGCCAACGGGATCATGGTGGCGGAAGCCCTTGAGGCAGCACGTCAACTTGAGCAGGAAGGGGTCAGCGCGGCGGTGATTGATATGTTTACCCTGAAGCCTATCGACCGTATGCTGGTGAAAAATTACGCCGAAAAAACCGGGCGTATCGTGACCTGTGAAAACCACAGTATTCATAACGGACTGGGATCGGCGGTGGCGGAAGTCCTGGTGGAGACCTGCCCGGTTCCGATGCGTCGTGTGGGGGTGAAGGAGCGTTATGGCCAGGTGGGAACGCAGGACTTCTTGCAGAAGGAGTATGGCCTGACGGCGCATGATATTGTCTCGGCGGCGCGAGAGCTGCTGTAAATAAAAAGGCGACCCTGAGGTCGCCTTTTTTCATGCAGCGGGCAGATTATGCTTGCTGCTGGGACGACTGAATCGCGGTCAGGGCGATGGTATAGACGATATCGTCAACCAGCGCGCCACGGGACAGGTCGTTCACCGGCTTACGCATCCCCTGCAGCATCGGCCCGATAGAGATCAGGTCGGCAGAACGCTGTACGGCTTTGTAAGTGGTGTTACCGGTGTTCAGGTCCGGGAAGATGAACACGGTAGCGCGGCCAGCAACCGGAGAGTTCGGCGCTTTGGATTTCGCTACGTCAGCCATAACCGCAGCATCGTACTGCAGCGGGCCGTCGATCATCAGGTCAGGACGTTTTTCCTGCGCCAGACGAGTCGCTTCGCGTACTTTCTCAACATCGCTGCCGGCGCCAGAGGTACCGGTGGAGTAGGAGAGCATGGCTACGCGCGGTTCGATGCCGAAGGCAATCGCGGAGTCTGCGGACTGGATAGCGATTTCAGCCAGCTGTTCAGCGGTCGGATCCGGGTTGATCGCGCAGTCGCCGTAAACGTAAACCTGTTCCGGCAGCAGCATGAAGAATACGGAGGAGACCAGAGAGCTACCCGGCGCAGTTTTGATCAGCTGCAGCGGCGGACGGATGGTGTTGGCGGTGGTGTGAACCGCACCGGATACCAGGCCGTCGACTTCGTCTTGTTCCAGCATCAGGGTGCCGAGAACCACGTTGTCTTCCAGCTGCTCGCGGGCAACCGCTTCGGTCATGCCTTTGCTCTTACGCAGCTCGACCAGGCGAGCAACGTAGCTTTCGCGAACCACTTCCGGGTCAACGATTTCAATACCGGCGCCCAGCTCTACGCCCTGAGAAGCGGCAACGCGGGTGATTTCATCCGGGTTACCCAGCAGTACGCAGGTCGCGATACCGCGCTCGGCGCAGATAGCCGCGGCTTTAACGGTACGCGGTTCGTTGCCTTCCGGCAGAACAACACGCTTGCCTGCTTTACGCGCCAGCTCGGTGAGCTGATAGCGGAAGGCTGGCGGAGAGAGACGACGGCTGCGCTCGGAAGTCGCGGTCAGGGATTCAATCCAGTCGGCGTTGATATAGTTAGCCACGTATTCCTGAACTTTCTCAATACGCTCGTGATCGTCAACCGGCACTTCCAGGTTGAAGCTCTGCAGGCTCAGAGAGGTCTGCCAGGTGTTGGTGTTAACCATGAATACCGGCAGGCCGGTAGCAAACGCGCGTTCGCACAGCTTGCTTACGCGCGGGTCCATTTCATAGGCCCCGGTCAGCAGGATAGCGCCGATTTCCACGCCGTTCATCGCGGCCAGGCAGGCGGCGACCAATACGTCAGGACGGTCTGCGGAAGTAACCAGCAGAGAGCCTGCGCGGAAGTGTTCCAGCATGTGCGGAATGCTACGCGCACAGAAGGTGACGGACTTCACGCGGCGGGTATTGATGTCGCCTTCGTTGATGATGGTGGCGTTCAGGTGATGCGCCATATCAATCGCACGAGTGGCGATCAGATCGAAGCTCCACGGCACCGCGCCCAGAACCGGTAATGGGCTACCGCTCTGCAGCTGAGCCGGATCGATCTTCACGACTTTTGCTTTGGAAGAGTCGTCAAAGATTTCCGACAGGTCCGGGCGAGTACGGCCCTGTTCGTCAACCGGTGCATTCAGCTTGTTGACGATGACGCCGGTGATGCTGGTGTTTTTCGCGCCGCCGAAGCTGCTGCGAGTCAACTCAATGCGCTCTTTCAGCTGTTCCGGAGTATCGGTACCCTGGGACATCACAAAGACGATTTCAGCGTTAAGCGTTTTCGCGATTTCGTAGTTCAGAGACTGGGCAAACTGATGTTTGCGGGTCGGGACCAGACCTTCAACCAGCACCACTTCCGCATCCTGCGCGTTGGCGTGGTAGTTGGCGATGATCTCTTCCATCAGCACGTCTTTCTGGTTGCTGGAGAGCAGCGACTCAACGTGGCTCATTTTCAACGGTTCTGCGGCCGGAAGGTCGGAGTTCGCGCGAATGATGGTGGTAGTCTGGTCTGGCGCATCGCCACCGGCACGCGGTTGAGCGATAGGTTTAAAGACGCTCAGGCGAACGCCTTTACGTTCCATAGCACGGATAACACCGAGGCTGACGCTGGTCAGGCCTACGCTGGTTCCGGTAGGGATCAGCATGATTGTACGGGACACGATATATCCTCTTTCGTTACCGCCAGTATCAGGCGGGATACAAAACTGCACCACCAGCTTCCCGTCATACTTCAAGTTGCATGTGCGTTGGCTTTACTCGCTCACCCCAGTTACGTACTACTCGTACGCTCCTGGGGATTCTCTGCGTCGCCGCCTTCCTGCAACTCGAATTATTTAGGGTTATGGCTGGCGGTGTGGAATCAGGCGGTCAGACGGTTGGCGTCCTGCGCGATGACCAACTCTTCGTTGGTCGGAATGACGATAGCCGGGCGAGTGCCTTCTTTGTTGATGAAGCCAGACTTACCGAAACGGGCAGCCAGGTTACGCTCGTGATCAACTTCAAAGCCCAGTACGCCCAGTTTACCCAGAGACAGTTCGCGAACCATCGCGGCGTTCTCACCGATACCACCGGTGAATACGACGGCGTCCAGACGACCATCCATCAGCGCTGTGTAGGAGCCGATATATTTTGCCAGGCGGTGGCAGTAAACGTCCATGGCACGTTTAGCGTCAGCTTTTTCCTGGTAGTTGTCTTCAACGTAGCGGCAGTCGCTGGTCACTTCGGTCAAACCGAGCAGGCCGGACTCTTTGGTCAGCATTTTGTTGATGGCGTCTACGCTCATGCCCAGGGCATCGTGCAGATGGAAAATGATTGCCGGGTCGATATCGCCAGAACGCGTACCCATCACCAGACCTTCCAGCGGAGTCAGACCCATGGAAGTGTCAACGCATTTACCGTTGCGGATAGCGGAAACGGAACCACCGTTGCCCAGATGGCAGGTGATGATGTTCAGCTCTTCAACCGGTTTGTTCAGAACTTTCGCGGCTTCCTGAGTCACATAGAAGTGGCTGGTGCCGTGCGCGCCGTAGCGACGTACGCCGTGTTCTTTGTACAGGCTGTACGGCAGGGCATAGAGGTAAGATTCTTCCGGCATGGTCTGATGGAACGCGGTGTCGAACACGGCAACGTTCTTGTCTTTCAGATTAGGGAAGGATTTCAGGGCTTCTGCGATACCGATCAGGTGCGCCGGGTTGTGCAGCGGGGCGAAAGAGGCGGAGTCTTTAATTCCCTGAATAACCGAGTCATCGATAACGACGGAGCTGGTGTATTTTTCACCACCGTGAACGATACGGTGGCCGATTGCGGTCAGCTGAGCAGACAGTTCTGGTTTTTGTGCCAGAATAGTGTTAACGATAAAGTTCAGCGCTTCACTGTGAGCAGCGCCAGCGCCTAATTCGGCTTCTTGCTTGCTGCCGTCCATTTTCCATTTGATACGGGCTTCAGGAAGATGGAAACATTCTGCTAAACCAGACAGGTATTCATCACCGTTGACGGCATCAAGGATAGCGAATTTCAGAGAGGAGCTACCGCAGTTCAGAACCAGTACTAACTTACTCGACATGGAAGTACCTTTTATGATACGTGGCTAAAAAAACGTCAGTGTGTCACAAAGCGTAGCGCAGGATGACATCGACATTTATGATTAACATCATGCCTTGTACTGTTTTCGGCACGATGAGAGAAGTACATTTGATTTTATGTCATTTTGCATAATTTTCAGCCAGTGGCAGAATATGCGATAATTTGACTAACCTGGTAAAAGGGTCTAACCGCCCCTCAGGTGCGCACAGAATACCTGATTGAGTGCGTCATTGCCAAAATCTTTTGAACGTTGTCATGCACAGTTGGTGTTTTGCACAAATTTTTTAAGTTTTATATGTAAAGTTGAGGTAAGCCATGTCCGGTCCCGAGAATCGCTCTGTGAGTTTTTTTGGCTTGTTTCGCCACGGGCAGCACTATGCAAAGACCTGGCCTCTGGATAAGCGCCTTGCCCCGGTGTTTATTGAAAACCGTATTATTCGCGCCACGCGTTATGCGATTCGTATCATGCCGCCGGTGGCGATTTTCACGCTGTGCTGGCAAATCGCCCTCGGCGGCCAGTTGGGCCCGGCCGTCGCCACCGCGCTGTTTGCGCTGAGCCTGCCGATGCAGGGTTTATGGTGGTTGGGTAAGCGTTCAGTGACGCCGCTGCCGCCGTCGATACTGAACTGGTTTTATGAAGTGCGCGGTAAACTGCAGGAGGCTGGGCAGGCGTTAACGCCGGTAGATGGCAAGCCCGATTATCAGGCTTTAGCTGACACGCTTAAGCGCGCCTTCAAACAACTGGATAAAACTTTCCTTGATGATTTGTAATTTCATCGGGAAAACGCATATAAAAGAAGGCGCATAATTCATGCGCCTTCTTTTTTCACGCCGTAAAAGTGCAACAGGAGTCAAAAATGGAAATGACCAATGCGCAGCGTCTGATTCTGTCGAATCAATACAAAATGATGACGATGCTCGATCCGGACAACGCTGAACGGTACCGCCGCCTGCAGACCATCATTGAGCGTGGATACGGGCTGCAGATGCGCGAGCTGGACCGCGAGTTTGGCCAGCTTACCGAGGAAACGTGTCGTACTATCATTGATATCATGGAGATGTATCACGCGCTGCATGTCTCCTGGACAAACCTGAAGGACGCCAGCGGGATTGACGAGCGACGGGTCACCTTCCTCGGCTTCGACGTGGCGACCGAAGCCCGCTATCTCGGTTATGTCCGCTTTATGGTTAACGTTGAAGGGCGCTACAGCCACTTTGACGCCGGTACTCACGGCTTTAACTCCCAGACCCCGATGTGGGAAAAATACCAGCGCATGCTGAGCACCTGGCACTCCTGCCCGCGTCAGTACCATTTAAGCAGTAACGAAATTAACCAGATTATCAACGCCTGATGGAGGTTCCCGTGCAGTGTAAAGGTTTCCTGTTTGATCTTGACGGGACATTGGTCGATTCGTTGCCGGTTGTGGAGCGTTCGTGGTGCAAATGGGCGGATCGATTCAGTATCCCTCATGATGAGGTGTTGAACTTCATTCATGGCAAACAGGCGATAACCTCATTACGTCATTTTCTTCCCGGCCGCAGCGAAGAAGAGATTCAGTCCGAGTTCGTCTGGCTGGAAAAGGTCGAAGCAACGGATACGGATGGCGTAACGGCGCTGCCGGGAGCGGTGGCGTTGCTGAGGACACTTGATGACGTGGGGATTCCGTGGGCGATAGTGACGTCAGGTTCGATTCCCGTCGCCCATGCTCGTCACCGCGCTGCGGGGCTGCCTGAGGCTGAGGTTTTCGTCACCGCCGAGCGCGTAAAGCACGGGAAACCCGCTCCGGACGCCTATCTGCTGGGGGCCGAGCTGTTAGGGCTGGCGCCGGGAGATTGCGCCGTGGTGGAGGATGCCCCTGCCGGGCTGCTCTCTGGGCTGAATGCCGGTTGTCGGACTATCGCGGTCAATGTGCCCGCCGATGCGCCGCGTCTTGATGAAGCTGATTTGGTGTTAACGACGCTTGAAAATCTGCTGGTTGAGCGCCTGCCTGACGGCAATGTGAATGTTAGCCTTAAAGATTAATCTCATGATTTAGCCCCGCGCCGACGGGGCTTTTTTATGCCAAACTTCCAACTCCATCTTCTGACAAGGATAAGTTGTGAACGGTGAACTGATTTGGGTGTTATCTCTTCTTGCCGTAGCCGTCGTACTCTTTGCCACCGGAAAAGTGCGCATGGACGCTATCGCGTTGCTGGTGATTGTCGCTTTTGTCCTTAGCGGCACCTTAACGCTCAGCGAGGCCTTCTCGGGATTTAGCGATCCCAACGTTATCCTTATCGCCGCGCTTTTCATTATTGGCGATGGGCTGGTGCGCACCGGGGTTGCCACCAAAATGGGCTCCTGGCTGGTAAAGGTTGCCGGTAATAGCGAAACCAAAATGCTGGTCTATTTAATGCTAACCGTTGCCGGATTAGGCGCTTTTATGAGCTCGACCGGCGTGGTGGCCATTTTTATTCCCGTGGTGCTCAGCGTGTCAATGCGCATGAACACGTCACCTTCGCGGTTGATGATGCCGCTCAGTTTTGCCGGACTTATTAGCGGGATGATGACTTTGGTGGCAACACCGCCCAACCTGGTCGTCAACAGCGAGCTGTTACGCGAAGGGCTGCAAGGATTCAGCTTTTTTAGCGTCACGCCTATAGGCCTGGTGGTGCTGGTTCTGGGCGTTTTCTATATGCTGGTGATGCGCTTCATGCTAAAGGGGGACGAAGGCGAACAGGTCCGCGATGGCCGTAAGCGAAGCACCTTCCGCGATCTTATCAAAGATTATCATCTCACGGGGCGCGCGCGTCGCCTGGCCATTCGCCCCGGCTCGCCGATGATTGGCCAGCGCCTGGACGACCTGAAGCTACGCGAACGCTATGGGGCGAACGTTATCGGCGTTGAGCGCTGGCGGCGCTTCCGGCGGGTTATCGTTAACGTTAACGGCGTATCGGAGTTCCGCGCCCGCGACGTTTTGCTGATCGACATGTCGGCCTCCGATGTGGATTTACGCCAGTTCTGTGGCGAGCAAATGCTGGAGCCCATGGTACTGCGCGGCGAATACTTTTCCGATCAGGCGCTTGACGTAGGGATGGCGGAAGTCTCTCTGATCCCGGATTCCGAACTGATTGGCAAGACGGTGCGCGAAATCGCCTTTCGTACCCGTTTCGATTTGAACATTGTGGGTCTGAAACGCGATGGCAAAGCTCTTGACGGCGCGGTCACCGATGAAGCTTTGCAGCTTGGCGATATCATGCTGGTGGTGGGGAACTGGCGGCAGATAGCCCTGCTGGCCAAGCGAGGTCGTGACTTTGTGGTGCTGAATATGCCCATTGAGGTCAATGACGCCTCGCCGGCGCACAGCCAGGCGCCGCATGCGATTTTCTGTCTGGTGCTGATGGTCGCGCTGATGCTGACTGACGAAATTCCGAACCCCATAGCGGCGATCGTGGCCTGTCTGCTGATGGGTAAATTCCGCTGTATTAACGCCGAAAGTGCCTATAAAGCCATTCACTGGCCGAGCATTATTTTGATCGTCGGGATGATGCCTTTTGCTCTGGCGCTGCAGAAAACCGGCGGCGTTGATCTGGTGGTACAGGGATTAATGGACGTGGCGGGAAGTAAAGGACCGTACCTGATGCTTGGCTGTCTGTTTGTGATGTGCGCGGCTATCGGCCTGTTTATATCCAATACCGCCACCGCGGTGCTGATGGCGCCCATTGCGCTGGCCGCGGCAAAGTCGATGGGCGTTTCGCCTTATCCTTTTGCGATGGTGGTCGCCATGGCTGCCTCGGCGGCGTTTATGACGCCGGTATCGTCGCCGGTGAATACCCTGGTATTGGGGCCGGGTAAATACTCATTCAGCGATTTTGTCAAAATCGGCGTGCCGTTTACTATCCTGGTGATGGTGGTGTGCGTTCTGCTGATCCCGATGCTGTTTCCGTTCTGATTCAGCAACGTTCTTCCCCGGTCAGGCTGAGGCTGGCCGGGGAGTGATTATTTTATAAAGGCGAATCCTGGCTGATTTCATCAAGCGAAAGGTGGAAGCTCGGCACGAAAACATGCATAAAGTAGTCCATCTCAGCGCTGCGGCGCGATTCCAGCGTTTTCTCAAGGCGGCCTTTGGCCAGCAGAAATTCATTATTCCCCGCCGATAGCTCTTCCAGACACTTCAGGTAGGCACAAAGCGCATCGGCCTGCTTAACAAGGGATTTTTCCTCTTCGCTGTAGTGCTGTTCGTCGATGAGCGGCTCAAAAATATCGCGCAGTTCATCAGGAACCATATCGACCAGCTTCTGCTGGGCGATTTTCTCGATGGCTTTGTATTCTTGCGCGATCTGCGAGTTGAAATATTTTACCGGCGTCGGCAGGTCGCCGGTCAGGACTTCCGAGGCATCGTGATACATCGCCAGCAAGGCAATGCGCTCGGCGTTAACCTGACCGCCAAATTTACGATTTTTGATCGCCGCCAGCGCATGGGCCACCATCGCGACCTGTAAGCTGTGTTCGGAGACGTTTTCGGTGCGCACATTACGCATCAGCGGCCAGCGGTTGATCAGTTTCAGGCGGGAGAGGTGGGCAAAGAAATGACTCTGACTCATAGGAACCCTTAATCAGTTACAACGTCGGGTGACATTGTGCGCAGGGATTGCCGCCGGATGCAAATCCCGGCGGCTGGGTAGATGCAATCAGAGCTGGTGGTAGCCGGAAAGGAAACGGCCGAAACGGGTAATTGCCATTTCAAGATCGTCTTCGCGCGGAAGGGTCACAATACGCACGTGGTCCGGCCACGGCCAGTTAAAGGCGGTACCCTGAACCAGCAGGACTTTTTCCTGTAGCAGAAAATCGAGCACCATTTTTTGGTCATCGTGAATATTAAAGCGCTTAGCGTCGATTTTCGGGAACATATACAGCGCGCCTTTCGGCTTGGTGCACGATACGCCTGGAATGTCGTTAATCAGCTCCCAGGCGCGATTGCGCTGTTCATATAAACGCCCGCCTGGAACAATAAATTCGCTGATGCTCTGATAGCCACCGAGAGCGGTTTGGATCGCATGCTGGGCCGGGACGTTGGCGCACAGGCGCATAGAGGACAGCATTTCCAGGCCTTCGATATAGCCTTTTGCGTGTTTCTTCGGCCCGTTAAGCACCATCCAGCCCTGGCGAAAGCCGGCAACGCGGTAGGTTTTTGACAGGCCGTTAAAGGTCACGGTGAGCAGGTCCGGGGCCAGCGGCGCAATTGAGTGGTGCTGCGCCTCATCATAGAGGATCTTATCGTAGATCTCATCGGCGAAAATAATCAGATTATGCTGGCGGGCGATCTCGACGATCTCCATCAGCAGCTCTTTTGAGTAGACCGCGCCGGTTGGGTTATTCGGGTTGATAATCACGATACCGCGGGTACGCGGGGTGATTTTCGCGCGGATATCGTCGAGGTCCGGGAACCAGTCGGATGACTCATCGCAGAGATAATGCACCGCTTTACCGCTGGAAAGCGCGACCGCGGCGGTCCAGAGCGGATAATCCGGCGCCGGAACCAGCATTTCATCGCCGCTGTTCAGCAGCGCCTGCATGGCCTGAACGATAAGTTCGGAAACGCCATTGCCGATATAAATATCTTCGACCGTCACATCGCGCATGCCGCGAGCCTGGTAATGCTGCATGATGGCCTTACGTGCGGAATAGAGGCCCTTTGAATCGCTATAGCCCTGGGAAGTCGGGAGATTGCGGATGACGTCAACGAGGATTTCGTCAGGCGCGTCAAAGCCAAACGGCGCTGGGTTGCCGATGTTCAGCTTCAGGACTTTGTTGCCTTCTTCTTCAAGGCGTTTTGCCTCTTTCAGAACCGGGCCGCGGATGTCGTAACAGACGTTATCTAACTTGCTGGATTTTTCGATGGGGGACATGAACCTTGACCTTTTAGCTGTTATCGCCACTCCCTGCCGTGGAAGTCAGCACGGAATAATGTACTCCGCATCCCCGCTGTTTTGAAGGGTTAACAGGAGAAGATTTTGCTATTCATATTTTTTTGGATTAATTGATTTCTCTGGTGGGGTAGTGTTTTGTTTATACAATAAACCTTCAATGCTTTCATTGGTGGTCATAAATTGTGTTCTTTTCTAATTCTATAAACGTTTATCTGGTTTGTTGATTTGACGGGAATGCGTGCTTATTTCTTGCGCAAAAGCCGCGTCACTTTCTTATGTACGTTTAATTCACAATACACAGAATGTGTTAACAACTTTACCAGGTATTTTTAATGAAAAGCATTTAATTGATAAATGGGTTTTATTTTATGCAAGGAATATTCTTAGGTTTGTAATTTAATTAAAGTGCTGGTCAGCATTTAAAATTGCCTGAGATAATACTGATTAACGCTTATAAATATTGTGGTTTTCGGTTAGAATAACATCGTTAATACTGATATATGACTATGCCAGGTAGCCTGTTTCTTTATTAATACATTGTTATTGCAGGTTTTTGTTATCTTCCTGAGCGCTATGGCAAAGTTTGTCGCTGGTGCAGATGCAGGCAATGGTCATTGACGGCTATTTTTTGCGTCTCATCACAAAAAACAATGCGCCGTAATTAAAAGCGCTCAGGCATACGAGCAAAATATTACTCTGAAATTCCGCGCATTTGCTGCTGATGAGTGCTTTCTAATGCAATAACGTTCGTCCAGTTGTTCATCCGTCTGTCCGTGGCGGGTAACGCGAAGCTTAAGGATTAGCCGGAAACCTGGAGCACAGCATCAACAAGGCAGGTAAGCATTAGCCGCCTGAATGTGAAGCAAATATGATAAATGAAAATCGTTCGATACTAAATTTAGACCTCGACCTCTTGAGAACCTTTGTTGCCGTCGCCGATCTCAATACATTTGCCGCTGCTGCCGTAGCGGTATGCCGGACTCAGTCAGCGGTAAGCCAGCAGATGCAGCGGCTGGAGCAACTGGTTGGCAAAGAGCTTTTTGCTCGCCACGGGCGCAATAAGCTTCTGACCGAGCAGGGCATTCAGCTGTTGGGCTATGCGCGGAAGATTCTGCGTTTTAATGATGAAGCCTGTATGTCGCTAATGTTTGGCAGCCTGCAGGGAACGCTGACCGTGGGAGCCTCTGATGAGACAGCGGATACCATTTTACCGTGCCTGTTAAACCGGATTGGTAGTTTTTATCCCAGGCTGACGCTGGAAATCAAAGTCCTCAAACACCTTGATATCGTCGATATGTTGAAGAGTGGGGCAATCGATCTTGCGCTGACCACCCGACAAACCCAGGGGTCTGACATGCTGACGCTGCGCACGTCGCCAACGCTGTGGTACTGCGCAGCGGATTATGTCCTCCCTCAGGGCGAGTCTGTCCCGCTTGTTTTGCTGGATGCCCCGGATCCGTTTCGGGAAGAGATCGTAGAGGTACTCAACGCCGCCGGCATTATGTGGCATCTTTCCCATGCGGCAAGCTCAATGGCGGGGGTGAAGGCGGCGGTGAAAGCCGGGCTTGGCGTAACCGCGCAACCGGTAGAGATGATGAGCCCCGAATTTCGCGTACCGGGCCGGAGTGATGGTTTACCCGTGCTGCCGGATACCCACTACATGCTGAACTGCAATCCGCAGAAGGCAAGCGAGCTGACGCAGGCCATTTTTCAGTCGCTGAGCGCAGAGTACCAGCCGTGGTCCACGCCACGCGTTTATACCCCTGAAGGGGGAGATAATTCCCTTATTTCCTGAGCGGGAAAAGCTAACAAACATCACAAAAACTGGTAACAAAATGTAAGTGTAAAAACGAACCCCAGACGTGTGAAATCGCCGCTGCGGTTCGTTTTTTTCAAATTTTATTGATTAATAGAAAGTTTTGTTGATATCTTTTGAGCTAAATCAGTAAGTTAGAACTGCTCCTCCTCTCATTTCTCGACTTTTCTCTGCACTTTCAATACTTCCTGCTAATGTTAAAAAACCATCTGGTTTGTTGCTGTTTTCTTGGTTGAATTAACAAAAGCGTGTCGCAGATCAAGAAAATACCCCTCCTTAGGGGGAGGAATCGTGTCTGAATCCTGTCAAAATAGGCGGGTCATTTTGATTTACGGCGGAAACGGACACGATTCAACAACACTAAAGCCGAACAGTATGCAAGGTTATTCCGCATGAAAGGGCATTTAATGTTAATGAAAAAAATCCAATGTAAATTAATGTTGTGAAAACTTTTGTTAAAGTTGACAAAAGGTTAATGAAAGGAGTAAAAAGCCACCGCAACTGGCCTTCCACATCACCCAGGGACGCTTTTTTGCACGGCTATTTTTTTATTCCTCCCCGTGAAACGCTGTGGCGTTCATCTGCCAGTAAGAGCAGAGGGTTTTAGCGCTACACTTTTTTGGTTAAGCAATGCGTATGTCAACATCCACTGAAGTCATCGCTCATCATTGGGCATTCGCTATATTTCTCATCATCGCTATCGGCCTGTGCTGCCTGATGCTCGTCGGCGGCTGGTACCTTGGCGGACGCGCGCGCGCGCGAAGCAAGAACACGCCGTTTGAATCCGGGATCGACTCCGTCGGTTCGGCTCGCTTACGTCTTTCTGCGAAGTTTTATCTGGTTGCCATGTTCTTCGTTATCTTTGACGTGGAAGCCCTGTATCTCTACGCATGGTCGACCTCTATCCGTGAAAGCGGTTGGGTCGGCTTTGTGGAAGCCGCAATTTTCATTTTAGTGCTACTGGCTGGTCTGGTTTACCTCGTTCGTATTGGCGCTCTGGACTGGACGCCTGCGCGCTCCCGTCGCACGCTGGTTAACCCGGAAACAGACAGTCCCACTAACCGTCATACGCAGTAAAAGCGAGGCAATAAGATGGATTATACGCTCACCCGCATCGATCCTAACGGTGAGAACGACCGTTACCCCCTGCAAAAACAGGAGATCGTAACCGACCCCCTGGAGCAAGAAGTCAACAAAAGCGTGTATATGGGGAAACTCGAACACGCCTTGCATGACATGGTGAACTGGGGCCGTAAGAACTCAATCTGGCCTTACAACTTCGGCCTTTCTTGCTGCTACGTGGAAATGGTGACGTCATTCACCGCGGTGCATGACGTTGCGCGCTTTGGTGCAGAAGTATTACGTGCCTCCCCGCGTCAGGCTGACCTGATGGTGGTCGCCGGCACCTGCTTTACCAAAATGGCGCCGGTCATTCAGCGTCTTTATGACCAGATGCTGGAGCCGAAGTGGGTTATCTCGATGGGCGCATGCGCCAACTCCGGCGGAATGTACGATATTTACTCTGTCGTGCAGGGCGTGGATAAGTTTATTCCGGTCGATGTTTACATCCCGGGCTGCCCGCCGCGTCCGGAAGCGTATATGCAGGCGCTGATGCTGCTGCAGGAATCCATTGGTAAAGAACGTCGTCCGCTCTCTTGGGTGGTAGGCGATCAGGGCGTTTATCGCGCCAATATGCAGTCGGAACGCGAGCGTAAACGCGGCGAACGTATTGCAGTGACCAATCTGCGGACTCCGGACGAGATTTAACTTGCGCCTGCGGGCGGGATGAAAACTTCGCAAATCAATCTACTACAGCGCGAAGTCTCGCCGGCAGTCACCACGGACCTTTTGCAATGGTGAACAATATGACCGATTTAACCGCGCATGACGCCGCACCAGCCTGGCAAACCCGCGATCACCTTGATGACCCGGTGATCGGCGAACTGCGCAACCGTTTTGGGCCGGATGCCTTTACCGTTCAGCCCACCCGCACCGGCGTTCCGGTGGTTTGGGTGAAGCGCGAACAGCTGCTTGAGGTGGGTGATTTCCTGAAGAAGTTGCCGAAGCCTTACGTGATGCTGTTTGACCTGCATGGCATGGACGAACGTCTGCGCACGCACCGCGATGGTTTACCCGCCGCGGATTTTTCCGTTTTCTATCACCTGATTTCAATCGACCGCAATCGCGACATCATGCTCAAGGTTGCATTGTCTGAAAACGATCTGCATCTGCCGACCTTCACCAAACTGTACCCGAACGCCAACTGGTATGAGCGTGAAACCTGGGAGATGTTTGGCGTCACCTTCGATGGTCACCCGAATCTGCGCCGCATCATGATGCCGCCGACCTGGGAAGGCCACCCGCTGCGTAAAGACTACCCGGCGCGCGCAACCGAATTTGACCCGTTTGAGCTGACCAAAGCCAAACAGGATCTGGAAATGGAAGCGCTGACTTTCAAACCGGAAGAGTGGGGCATGAAGCGCGGGACCGAAAACGAGGACTTTATGTTCCTTAACCTCGGCCCGAACCACCCCTCCGCGCACGGTGCGTTCCGTATTATTTTGCAGCTTGATGGCGAAGAGATCATCGACTGCGTTCCGGATATCGGCTACCACCACCGCGGCGCTGAGAAGATGGGTGAGCGCCAGTCCTGGCACAGCTACATTCCGTATACCGACCGTATTGAATACCTCGGCGGCTGCGTTAATGAGATGCCGTACGTGCTGGCGGTGGAGAAACTGGCGGGAATAACCGTACCGGATCGCGTCAATGTCATCCGTGTAATGCTTTCCGAGCTGTTCCGTATCAACAGCCATCTGCTGTACATCTCCACCTTTATCCAGGACGTCGGGGCGATGACGCCGGTGTTCTTTGCCTTTACCGACCGCCAAAAGATCTACGATCTGGTGGAAGCGATTACCGGCTTCCGTATGCACCCGGCCTGGTTCCGTATCGGCGGCGTCGCGCACGACCTGCCCCGCGGTTGGGATCGCCTGCTGCGTGAATTCCTCGAGTGGATGCCGAAGCGTCTGGATTCCTATGAAAAGGCCGCGCTGCGCAACTCCATCCTGATCGGTCGTTCGAAAGGGGTTGCCGCCTACAACGCCAAAGAAGCGCTGGAGTGGGGCACCACCGGCGCGGGCCTGCGCGCGACCGGCATCGGCTTCGACGTGCGTAAATGGCGTCCTTATTCTGGCTATGAAAACTTCGACTTTGAAATCCCGACCGGCGGTGGCGTCTCCGACTGCTACACCCGCGTGATGCTGAAAGTGGAAGAGCTGCGCCAGAGCCTGCGCATTCTTCAGCAGTGCCTCGATAACATGCCGGAAGGCCCGTTCAAGGCGGATCACCCGCTGACGACGCCGCCGCCGAAAGAGCGCACGCTGCAGCATATCGAAACCCTGATTACGCACTTCCTGCAGGTTTCCTGGGGCCCGGTCATGCCGGCGCAAGAATCCTTCCAGATGATTGAAGCGACCAAGGGTATTAACAGTTACTACCTGACCAGCGACGGCAGCACCATGAGCTACCGTACCCGCGTGCGCACGCCAAGCTTCGCACACCTGCAGCAGATCCCGGCCGCTATTCGCGGCAGTCTGGTCTCCGACCTGATTGTCTATCTGGGTAGTATCGATTTTGTTATGTCAGACGTGGACCGCTAATTATGCACGAGAATCAACAACCACAAACCGAGGCTTTTGAGCTGAGTGCGGCAGAGCGTGAGGCGATTGAGCACGAAAAGCACCACTACGAAGACCCGCGTGCGGCGTCCATTGAAGCGCTGAAGATCGTTCAGAAGCAGCGCGGTTGGGTGCCGGACGGCGCAATCTACGCTATCGCCGATGTGCTGGGGATCCCGGCCAGCGACGTAGAAGGCGTGGCGACCTTCTACAGCCAAATATTCCGCCAGCCGGTAGGCCGTCACGTGATTCGCTACTGCGACAGCGTGGTGTGCCATATCACCGGGTTCCAGGGCATTCAGTCGGCGATCGAGAAGAAGCTGGATATCAAACCGGGTCAAACCACCTTTGATGGCCGCTTCACTCTGCTGCCGACCTGCTGCCTGGGCAACTGCGACAAGGGGCCGACCATGATGATTGATGAGGACACTCACAGTTATCTGACGCCGGAAGCGATTCCTGACCTCCTGGAGCGGTATAAATGAAAACCATTATTCGTACTGCCGAAACCCATCCGTTAACCTGGCGTCTGCGCGACGACAAACAGCCGGTATGGCTGGATGAATACCAGAGTAAAAACGGCTACGCCGGGGCGCGTAAAGCGCTCTCCGGCATGGCGCCGGATGAAATCGTCACTGCGGTAAAAGACGCCGGCCTGAAAGGGCGCGGCGGCGCGGGCTTTTCCACCGGTCTGAAGTGGAGCCTGATGCCGAAAGACGAGTCCATGAACATCCGTTACCTACTGTGTAACGCCGATGAAATGGAACCGGGCACCTATAAAGATCGCCTACTGATGGAACAGCTGCCGCACCTCCTGGTGGAGGGCATGCTGATCTCCGCGTTCGCGCTGAAAGCCTACCGCGGCTATATCTTCCTGCGCGGCGAATATATCGAAGCGGCGCAGCACCTGCGCCGGGCCATTGCCGAAGCGACCGAAGCGGGTCTGTTGGGTAAAAATATCCTTGGCACCGGTTTTGACTTCGAACTGTTTGTGCACACCGGGGCAGGGCGCTATATCTGCGGCGAAGAAACCGCGCTGATCAACTCCCTCGAAGGCCGTCGCGCCAACCCACGTTCGAAGCCGCCGTTCCCGGCCAGCTCCGGCGTCTGGGGGAAACCGACCTGCGTAAACAACGTTGAAACCCTGTGCAACGTTCCGGCGATTCTGGCCAACGGCGTCGAGTGGTATCAGAACATCTCTACCAGTAAAGACGCCGGCACCAAGCTGATGGGCTTCTCTGGCCGAGTGAAGAACCCGGGCGTCTGGGAGCTGCCGTTCGGCACCACCGCGCGCGAAATTCTGGAAGATTACGCGGGCGGCATGCGCGATGGTCTGAAGTTTAAAGCCTGGCAGCCGGGCGGCGCGGGCACTGACTTCCTGACCGAAGCGCATCTCGACCTGCCGATGGAATTCGAAAGCATCGGTAAAGCGGGTAGCCGTCTGGGCACCGCGCTGGCGATGGCGGTTGACCACGAAATCGGCATGGTATCGCTGGTGCGCAACCTGGAAGAGTTTTTCGCCCGAGAGTCCTGCGGCTGGTGTACGCCCTGCCGTGACGGCCTGCCGTGGAGCGTGAAAATTCTGCGCGCTCTCGAGCGTGGCGAAGGCCAGCCGGGGGATATCGAGACGCTTGAGCAGCTGTGTCGATTCCTCGGTCCGGGTAAAACCTTCTGCGCGCACGCGCCGGGTGCGGTTGAGCCGCTACAGAGCGCGATTAAATATTTCCGCGAAGAATTCGAAGCTGGCATTAAACAGCAGTTCAGCAATACCCATGCAATCAACGGGATTCAGCCGAACCTGCTTAAGACGCGCTGGTAATGTATCCACAAAATCATTCAGGTTGCCTCTACGTTGGCTGCCTGAATGAATAAGTGGAAAAGATTTTTTTACTTTGGAAGCACGCTAATGGCTACGATTCATGTAGACGGCAAAGAGTACGAGGTCAACGGAGCGGACAACCTGCTAGAAGCTTGTCTCTCTTTGGGCCTGGATATTCCATACTTTTGCTGGCATCCGGCGCTAGGGAGCGTCGGTGCTTGCCGCCAGTGTGCGGTGAAGCAATATCAGAACGCGGAAGACACGCGTGGCCGCCTGGTGATGTCCTGTATGACACCGGCATCCGACGGCACTTTTATTTCCATCGACGACGCAGAAGCGAAGCAGTTCCGCGAAAGCGTAGTTGAGTGGCTGATGACCAACCACCCGCACGACTGTCCGGTGTGCGAAGAGGGCGGCAACTGCCACTTGCAGGATATGACCGTAATGACCGGTCATAGCTTCCGTCGCTACCGCTTTACCAAGCGTACTCACCGCAACCAGGATCTTGGGCCGTTCATCTCTCACGAAATGAACCGCTGTATCGCCTGCTACCGCTGCGTTCGCTATTACAAAGATTATGCAGACGGCACCGATCTTGGCGTTTATGGCGCTCACGACAACGTCTACTTCGGACGCCCGGAAGACGGGACGCTGGAAAGCGAGTTCTCCGGCAACCTGGTGGAAGTCTGTCCGACCGGCGTGTTTACCGATAAAACGCACTCCGAGCGTTATAACCGTAAATGGGACATGCAGTTTGCGCCAAGCATCTGCCAGCAGTGTTCCGTCGGCTGTAACATCAGCCCCGGCGAACGCTATGGCGAACTGCGTCGTATCGAAAACCGCTATAACGGTACCGTTAACCGCTACTTCCTCTGCGACCGCGGTCGTTTCGGCTACGGCTATGTGAATCTCAAAGACCGTCCGCGTCAGCCGGTTCAACGCCGCGGCGACGATCTGATTACCCTTAACGCCGAGCAGGCGATGCAGGGTGCGGCGGATATTCTGCGTCAGTCGAAGAAAGTAATCGGTATCGGCTCTCCGCGCGCCAGCCTCGAAAGCAACTTCGCGCTGCGCGAACTGGTCGGCGCCGGGAACTTCTATACCGGCATTGCTAAAGGTGAACAAGAACGCCTGCAGATGATGCTGAAAGTGCTGCGCGATGGCGGTATTCATACCCCGGCGCTGCGCGAGATCGAATCCTACGATGCGGTGCTGATCCTCGGCGAAGACATCACCCAGACCGGCGCGCGTATCGCGCTGGCGGTGCGTCAGGCGGTGAAAGGCAAAGCGCGTGAAATGGCGGCGGCGCAGAAAGTCGCCGACTGGCAGATCGCCGCGATCCTTAACATCGGCCAGCGCGCGAAGCATCCGCTGTTTGTCACCAATATTGATGACACCCGCCTCGATGACATCGCCGCATGGACCTACCGCGCGCCGGTGGAAGATCAGGCGCGCCTCGGTTTTGCCATCGCCCATGCGCTGGACGAAAGCGCCCCGGCGGTAGAAGGGCTGAGCGGCGAGCTGAAAGGCAAAATTGACGTGATCGTTCAGGCGTTAGCCGGAGCGAAAAAACCGCTGATTGTCTCCGGAACCAACGCCGGCAGCATTGAAGTTATTCAGGCGGCGGCCAACGTGGCGAAAGCCCTGAAAGGTCGCGGCGCCGATGTCGGCGTGACGATGGTCGCCCGCGCGGTCAACAGCGTTGGCCTCGGCATGATCGGCGGCGGCTCGCTTGAAGAAGCGCTGAGCGAACTGGAAACCGGCTCTGCCGATGCGGTTATCGTGCTGGAAAACGACCTGCACCGCCACGCTTCAGCCGCCCGCGTTGATGCGGCGCTGGCGAAAGCGCCCCTGGTGATGGTGGTTGACCATCAGCGTACGGCGATTATGGAAAAAGCGCATCTGGTGCTCTCCGCGGCAAGCTTTGCGGAAAGCGACGGTACCGTGGTCAACAACGAAGGTCGCGCCCAGCGCTTCTTCCAGGTTTACGACCCGGCCTACTACGACGCGAAAACCGTAATGCTGGAGAGCTGGCGCTGGCTGCACTCATTGCACAGCACCGTGAACAACCGTCAGGTTGACTGGACCCAGCTGGACCACGTGATTGACGCCGCCATTGCCGCCCTGCCGCAGCTGGCCGGGATCAAAGACGCCGCGCCGGATGCGACCTTCCGCATTCGCGGCCAGAAGCTGGCCCGTGAACCGCACCGCTACAGCGGTCGTACGGCCATGCGTGCCAACATCAGCGTGCATGAACCCCGTCAGCCGCAGGATAAAGACACCATGTTCGCCTTCTCCATGGAAGGGAACAACCAGCCGTCCGCGCCGCGCTCGCAAATTCCGTTTGCCTGGGCTCCGGGCTGGAACTCACCGCAGGCGTGGAACAAGTTCCAGGATGAAGTGGGCGGTAAACTGCGCCACGGCGATCCGGGCGTGCGTTTGATTGAAGCTTCCGCCAGCGGTCTTGAGTACTTTACCGCGGTACCAGCAAGTTTCCAGGCAGAAGACGGGAAATGGCGTATCGCGCCTTACTACCATCTGTTCGGCAGCGACGAGCTGTCGCAGCGTTCTCCGGTATTCCAGAGCCGCATGCCGCAGCCGTACGTTAAGCTGAACCCGGCAGATGCCGCGAAGCTTGGGGTGAACGAAGGTGCAATGGTCTCTTTTAGCGTTGATGGCCAGGCGCTTAGCCTGCCGCTGGTGATTTCGGCGGGTCTGACGGCAGGGCAGGTTGGCTTACCGATGGGCATGCCAGGGATTGCGCCGGTGCTGACCGGAGCGCGTATTGATACTCTGCAGGAGGCGAAAGCATGAGTTGGTTAACTCCCGATCTCATCGACATTCTGTTAGGCATCCTTAAAGCGGTAGTGATTCTACTGGTGGTGGTCACCTGCGGCGCGTTTATGAGCTTCGGCGAACGTCGTCTGCTGGGCCTGTTCCAGAACCGTTACGGACCTAACCGCGTGGGCTGGGGCGGTTCGCTGCAGCTCGTCGCCGACATGATCAAGATGTTCTTTAAAGAGGACTGGGTTCCGCGCTTCTCGGATCGCGTGATCTTTACTCTGGCGCCGGTGATCGCCTTTACTTCGCTGCTGCTGGCCTTCGCCATCGTGCCGGTCAGCCCGACGTGGGTGGTGGCCGATCTGAATATCGGCATTCTGTTCTTCCTGATGATGGCAGGCCTGGCGGTCTATGCGGTACTGTTCGCCGGCTGGTCGAGCAACAACAAATACTCGCTGCTTGGCGCGATGCGTGCTTCTGCCCAGACCCTGAGCTACGAAGTGTTCCTCGGGCTTTCCCTGATGGGCGTGGTGGCGCAGGCCGGTTCATTCAACATGACCGATATCGTCAACAACCAGGCGCATCTGTGGAACGTCATCCCTCAGTTCTTTGGCTTCGTGACCTTTGCGATTGCGGGCGTAGCGGTATGTCACCGTCATCCGTTTGACCAACCGGAAGCGGAACAGGAGCTGGCCGACGGTTATCACATCGAATACTCCGGCATGAAGTTCGGTCTGTTCTTCGTCGGTGAATATATCGGGATTGTCACCGTATCGGCGCTGATTGTGACGCTGTTCTTCGGCGGCTGGAATGGCCCATGGTTACCTCCTTTCATCTGGTTCGCGCTGAAAACCGCGTTCTTTATGATGATGTTCATTTTGATCCGCGCATCATTACCGCGTCCGCGTTATGACCAGGTAATGTCCTTTGGCTGGAAGGTATGCCTGCCGTTAACGCTGATCAACCTGTTGGTAACGGCGGCTGTCATTCTCTGGCAGGCGCAATAAGGGGTGAATTGACCATGACCTTAAAAGAATTATTGGTAGGGTTTGGCACCCAGGTCCGCAGTATCTGCATGATCGGGATGCACGCCTTTGCCAAACGAGAAACTCGGATGTACCCGGAAGAGCCGGTATATCTGCCGCCGCGCTACCGTGGCCGCATCGTGCTGACGCGCGATCCGGACGGCGAAGAGCGCTGCGTTGCCTGTAACCTGTGTGCGGTAGCCTGTCCGGTAGGCTGTATCTCTCTGCAAAAAGCGGAGACCAAAGACGGTCGCTGGTACCCGGAGTTTTTCCGCATCAACTTCTCGCGCTGTATTTTTTGCGGCCTGTGCGAAGAAGCGTGCCCGACCACGGCGATTCAGTTGACCCCGGACTTTGAGCTGGGCGAATACAAACGTCAGGATCTGGTGTACGAAAAAGAGGATCTGCTGATTTCCGGTCCGGGTAAATATCCGGAATATAACTTCTACCGGATGGCGGGTATGGCAATCGACGGCAAAGATAAGGGCGAAGCAGAGAACGAAGCTAAGCCTATCGACGTCAAGAGCCTGTTACCGTAAGGAGAGGGCAATGGAATTCGCTTTTTATATCTGTGGCCTGATAGCCATCCTCGCAACCCTGCGGGTGATCACCCACACCAATCCGGTGCACGCGCTGCTGTACCTGATTATTTCGCTGTTGGCGATTGCCGGGGTGTTCTTCTCGTTAGGGGCCTACTTTGCCGGTGCGCTGGAAATTATTGTCTACGCCGGGGCCATTATGGTGCTGTTCGTGTTCGTGGTGATGATGCTCAATTTGGGCGGCAGCGAAATCGAACAGGAGCGTCAGTGGCTGAAACCCGGGATCTGGATTGGTCCAGCCATTCTTTCCGCGGTGCTGCTGGTGGTGATCGTTTACGCCATTCTCGGCGTTAACGATCAGGGTATCGACGGCGCGGCGATTAACGCCAAAGAGGTGGGTATCGCGCTGTTTGGGCCGTACGTACTGGCGGTGGAGCTGGCCTCCATGCTGCTGCTTGCGGGCCTGGTTGTCGCCTTCCATATCGGCCGTGAAGAACGCGCCGGGGAAGTGCTGAGCAACCGTCCGAACGACAGCGATAAAAGAAAAACGGAGGAACACGCATGATCCCCTTAACACATGGACTGATCCTCGCCTCTGTCCTGTTTGTCCTCGGCCTGACGGGGCTGGTTATCCGCCGCAATCTGCTGTTTATGCTGATTAGCCTGGAGATCATGATCAATGCCGCCGCGCTGGCTTTCGTGGTTGCAGGGAGCTACTGGGGCCAGACCGATGGCCAGATAATGTATATCCTCGCCATCACGCTCGCCGCCGCGGAAGCGAGTATCGGCCTGGCGCTGCTGCTGCAGCTCCATCGTCGTCGCCAGAACCTGAACATCGATTCAGTAAGTGAGTTGCGCGGATGAACATGCTTGCCTTAACCATTCTTTTGCCATTGATTGGCTTTGTTTTGCTGGCCTTCTCCCGTGGCCGCTGGTCGGAAAATTTATCCGCCACCGTGGGTGTGGGCTCGGTAGGCCTGGCGGCGCTGGTCACGGCGTTTGTCGGCGTTGACTTCTTCGCCAACGGCAAACAGGCGGTCAGCGTACCGCTGTGGACCTGGATGTCGGTCGGCGACTTCAACATCGGCTTCAATCTGGTGCTGGACGGCCTCTCTCTGACTATGCTGTCCGTGGTCACCGGCGTCGGCTTCCTGATCCACATGTTCGCCTCCTGGTATATGCGCGGTGAAGAGGGTTACTCCCGCTTCTTCGCCTATACCAACCTGTTTATCGCCAGCATGGTCGTTCTGGTGCTTGCGGATAACCTGCTGCTGATGTACCTCGGCTGGGAAGGCGTGGGCCTGTGCTCCTATCTGCTGATCGGCTTCTACTACACCGATCCGAAGAACGGCGCGGCAGCGATGAAAGCGTTTGTGGTGACCCGCGTCGGCGACGTATTCCTGGCGTTCGCGCTGTTCATTCTCTACAACGAGCTGGGCACCCTGAACTTCCGCGAAATGGTCGAACTGGCGCCTGCGCACTTCGAAGCAGGTAATAACATGCTGATGTGGGCAACCCTGATGCTGCTGGGCGGCGCGGTGGGTAAATCTGCCCAGCTGCCGTTGCAGACCTGGCTGGCGGACGCGATGGCGGGTCCAACCCCTGTCTCCGCGCTGATCCACGCCGCGACCATGGTCACCGCCGGTGTTTATCTGATTGCTCGAACTCACGGCCTGTTCCTGATGACCCCGGAAGTACTGCATCTGGTGGGGATTGTCGGGGCGGTGACGCTGGTACTGGCAGGTTTTGCCGCCCTGGTGCAGACCGATATCAAACGCGTACTCGCGTATTCCACCATGAGCCAGATTGGCTACATGTTCCTCGCGCTTGGCGTGCAGGCATGGGATGCGGCAATTTTCCATCTGATGACCCATGCGTTCTTTAAAGCGCTGCTGTTCCTGTCGTCCGGTTCGGTGATTCTCGCCTGCCATCACGAACAGAATATCTTCAAGATGGGCGGCCTGCGTAAGTCAATTCCGCTGGTATACGTCTGCTTCCTGGTAGGGGGCGCCGCGCTGTCCGCGCTGCCGCTGGTGACTGCCGGCTTCTTCAGTAAGGATGAGATTCTGGCGGGCGCGATGGCGAATGGTCATCTTAATCTGATGGTCGCCGGTCTGGTCGGGGCGTTTATGACCTCCCTGTACACCTTCCGTATGATTTTCATCGTGTTCCACGGTAAAGAACAAATTCACGCTCATGCAGGGAAGGGGATTACCCATCATCTGCCGCTGATTGTGCTGCTGGTGCTCTCGACCTTTGTTGGCGCGCTGATTGTGCCGCCGCTGGAAGGCGTGCTGCCGCAGACCACCGAGCTTGAACACGGACGCGTCATGACGCTGGAAATCGCCTCCGGGGTGATTGCCATCGCCGGCATTCTGATTGCCGCCTGGCTGTGGCTGGGTAAACGCACGCTGGTGACGTCGATTGCCAACAGCGCGCCGGGTCGTCTGCTCGGTACCTGGTGGTACAACGCCTGGGGCTTTGACTGGCTGTATGACAAAGTGTTCGTTAAGCCGTTCCTCGGCGTGGCGTGGCTGCTGAAGAGCGATCCGCTGAATGCCCTGATGAACATTCCGGCGATCCTTTCCCGCTTCGCAGGCAAAGGCCTGGTGGTGAGCGAGAATGGCTATCTGCGCTGGTATGTTGCTTCTATGGGCATCGGCGCGGTCGTGGTGCTGGCGCTGCTGATGGTATTGCGTTGAGTTTGTTGGCTGGTTGAACGATTGCCGGATGGCGCTGTGTTTATCCGGCCTACAAACCCAAAATTATTTTTAGAATTCGTTTAAAATCTGTTCCTGAAGTACAGGCGTCATCGGCGAAGTCAGATCGGAGACCGCCAGCGCAGATCGACCGGAGCGTACTTGAGTACGTGAGGATGATTCGCGAAGCTCACCCCTACGGGGCCGTCCTTACGGACGTTCGAAACGCGCTGCGTTTTGTGTGAGCACTGGCAGGATTCGGGCTGGCGAGCGAGATAGCCTGAGCAGGAGTAAAATATAAGGGACATACTTAGCTATGTTATTACCCTGGTTAATACTAATTCCCTTCATCGGCGGCTTCCTGTGCTGGCAGACTGAACGCTTTGGCGTGAAGATGCCGCGCTGGATCGCGCTGATCACTATGGGATTGACGTTTCTGCTTGGCCTGCAGTTGTGGATGCAGGGCGGCTATTCTCTCACGCAATCTACCGGTATTCCGCAGTGGCAGTCGGAATTCGTGATGCCGTGGATCCCGCGATTCGGTATTAGCATTCATCTGGCTATCGACGGTCTGTCGCTGCTGATGGTGGTGCTGACCGGGCTGCTCGGCGTGCTGGCGGTGCTCTGTTCATGGCGCGAAATTGAAAAATATCAGGGCTTTTTCCATCTTAACCTGATGTGGATCCTCGGCGGCGTGATCGGCGTATTCCTGGCTATCGACCTGTTCCTGTTCTTTTTCTTCTGGGAAATGATGCTGGTGCCGATGTACTTCCTGATCGCGCTGTGGGGCCATAAGGCCTCCGACGGTAAAACGCGTATCACGGCGGCAACCAAGTTCTTCATTTATACCCAGGCGAGCGGGCTGGTGATGCTGATTGCCATCCTGGCGCTGGCGTTTGTCCACTTCAACGCTACCGGCGTGTGGACCTTCAACTATGAAGAACTGCTGAAAACCCCGATGTCCCACGGCGTGGAATACATGCTGATGCTGGGCTTCTTTATCGCTTTCGCGGTAAAAATGCCGGTGGTTCCGCTGCACGGCTGGCTGCCGGATGCGCACTCTCAGGCGCCGACCGCCGGTTCTGTTGACCTCGCGGGGATCTTGTTGAAAACCGCGGCCTACGGCCTGCTGCGTTTTGCGTTGCCGCTGTTCCCGAACGCTTCCGCCGAATTTGCCCCTATCGCCATGTGGCTGGGCGTCATCGGTATTTTCTACGGCGCGTGGATGGCCTTCAGCCAGTACGATATCAAGCGTCTGATTGCTTACACCTCTGTTTCCCATATGGGCTTCGTGCTGATTGCTATCTACACCGGCAGCCAGCTGGCTTACCAGGGCGCGGTGATTCAGATGATTGCCCACGGCCTGTCCGCTGCTGGCCTGTTTATTCTTTGCGGCCAGCTGTACGAGCGCCTGCATACGCGCGATATGCGTCAGATGGGCGGCCTGTGGAGCAAAATTAAGTGGCTGCCGGCGCTATCGATGTTCTTTGCGGTCGCGACCCTCGGGATGCCGGGTACCGGTAACTTCGTCGGCGAATTTATGATTCTGTTCGGCAGCTATAAAACCGTACCGGTGATTACTATTATTTCTACCTTCGGTCTGGTGTTCGCTTCCGTGTACTCGCTGTCGATGCTGCATCGCGCGTACTTTGGTAAAGCAAAAAGCGAAATCGCCGCGAAAGCGTTGCCGGGAATGTCCCTGCGTGAACTGTCGATCATCCTGCTGCTGGTTGTTCTGCTGGTGCTGCTGGGCTTCTTCCCACAGCCGATTCTGGACACCTCGCACTCTGCGATGAGCAACATTCAGCAGTGGTTTGTTAATTCTGTTTCTACTACAAGGCCGTAATTCGCCATGACAATAACTCCACAACAACTGATCGCACTGCTACCGCTGCTGATCGTCGGCTTGACGGTGGTGGTTGTGATGCTCTCCATTGCGTGGCGACGCAATCATTTCCTCAATGCCACGCTGTCGGTTCTCGGCCTGAACGCCGCGCTGATATCACTCTGGTTCGTGGGTCAGAACGGAGCGATGGACGTCACGCCGTTGATTCGCGTAGATGGCTACTCGATGCTCTACACCGGGCTGGTGCTGCTGGCGAGCCTCGCCACCTGTACTTTCGCCTACCCATGGCTTGAGGGTTACAAGGACAATAAAGAAGAGTTCTATCTGCTGGTGCTGATTGCCGCGCTGGGCGGCATTCTGCTGGCGGGCGCTAACCATCTGGCGGCGCTGTTCCTCGGCATCGAACTGATTTCGCTGCCGCTGTTCGGCCTGGTCGGCTACGCCTTCCGCCAGAAACGCTCGCTGGAAGCCAGCATCAAGTACACGATTCTGTCCGCGGTTGCCTCTTCGTTCCTGCTGTTCGGTATGGCGCTGGTTTATGCCAATTCCGGTAACCTTTCGTTCCTGGCGCTCGGTAAGAGCCTGACGGATGGCATGCTGCACGAGCCGCTACTGCTGGCCGGTCTTGGTCTGATGATTGTCGGCCTTGGCTTTAAGCTGTCGCTAGTGCCTTTCCACCTGTGGACGCCGGACGTTTACCAGGGTGCGCCTGCGCCGGTCTCCACCTTCCTGGCGACCGCCAGTAAGATCGCCATCTTCGGCGTGGTGATGCGTCTGTTCCTCTATATGCCGGTTGGCGGCAGCGAGGCGGTACGCGTGGTGCTGGGCCTGATCGCCTTTGCGTCGATTATCTTCGGTAACCTGATGGCGCTGAGCCAGACCAATATCAAACGTCTGCTCGGCTACTCATCCATTTCCCATCTTGGCTACCTGCTGGTGGCGCTGATTGCCCTGCAGAGCGGCGACATGTCGATGGAAGCGGTGGGGGTTTACCTGGCCGGTTACCTGTTCAGCAGCCTCGGCGCGTTCGGCGTGGTGAGCCTGATGTCCAGCCCGTACCGCGGCCCGGATGCCGATTCGCTCTACTCCTACCGCGGCCTGTTCTGGCATCGTCCGATTCTGTCGGCGGTGATGACGGTGATGATGCTGTCTCTTGCCGGTATCCCGATGACGCTAGGCTTTATCGGTAAATTCTACGTGCTGGCGGTAGGTGTGCATGCGCACCTGTGGTGGCTGGTCGGGGCGGTAGTGCTGGGTTCAGCGATTGGCCTCTACTACTACCTGCGCGTGGCGGTGAGCCTCTATCTGAGCGCGCCGGAGAAACTGAATCGCGATGCGCCGTCTAACTGGCAGTACAGCGCCGGGGGCATCGTGGTGCTGATCTCCGCGCTGTTGGTGCTGGTGCTGGGCGTATGGCCGCAGCCGTTAATCAGTATCGTACAGTTGGCTATGCCGCTGATGTAATGATATTGGTCGTGGGTAAAAAGGATCGCTTCGGCGATCCTTTTTTTATCTGCGCGAAAACGGTGGGCTCTACTCTTTAATATTTTTTGTAATATTCATGCTTTTTATCATATTAAGCTCACTTTACATTTCCACTCATCCTCTTATTTTCCGTACTATTATTACTACGCACAATGTTGTGTTTTGTAGATGGAGAAAATGAATGAAAACAAGGCGTAAGCATTTGACCGTCGGGGAGGTTCAGCGTTTGGTTGAAGCCGCCAGGCGGGGGGCTAACCCGGAACGCGATGTCTGTTTACTGTGGATGTGTTTTAATCATGGGTGTCGGGTGAGCGAAATTCGCCACTGGAAGCTCTCTGATATCGATATTCAAAGTGGGGTCATTTATATTCGTCGGCTGAAAAATGGCTTTTCAACCACGCATCCTATTTACAAACAAGAGGTAAAGGTACTCAACGAGTGGCTGCGCGTGCGTAATAATTACCCCGGGAATAATTCCGGCTGGCTCTTTTTATCACGAAATGGCCAGCCTTTATCCCGCCAGAGAATATATCAGATGATGAAAAATCTGAGCCTTGTTGCTCAGTTGGAAATCAATGCGCATCCGCATATGCTGCGCCACGCGTGCGGTTTCGCGCTGGCGAATAACGGGGTGGATACACGATTAATCCAGGATTTCCTTGGACACCGGAATATTCAGCATACGGTTATCTATACGGCAAGTAATGATGCAAGATTTAGAGAGGTTTGGTAAATGGAATAGTCATTTTGTATCAAACTGACTCCTATGCTATCCACAGGTGGTAACAATGTCAATTTATGATTAACAATATTTTTTATTATTACTTTCATGTGGTTATATTAAATATAGGTGTCATTTATTTTCTTGGTTTCTTTAATTGGCTTCATGTATGGTTTGTGCCTCTTCCCACTCTTTAGTTTTTTATCGTGTTTATTAGGCTTTTCCCTGGTAAATATGAAATAAAAAATGCCTTCCCTGGCGATATATATTTCAATTAATTGAAGTGGTCAAATTGATACATAATGACCACTTCGTAATATTATATCCATTTCATGGGTCAATGTTTTGTTGCGTTATTAGTATCAAACGTAAATAAAAGGATGCGCAGGGTATTGCGCTTATAAGTGAATGCATTGACTGCATTGAAAAGGATAAATCATGAAAAAAACATTACTTGCTGCTGTTGTCGCTGGTTGCGCGGCGTTCTCTGGTGCTGCGCTGGCGGATGACGGTCAGGTGAAGTTTATCGGCGATATCATTGATGCTGGCTGCGACGTGGTGAACGACCTGTCCAACCCGCTGGAAGTTCAGATGGGGCAGATTGCCAAGACCGCGTTTAGCGGTACCGGGTCTACTGCGGCTGAACAGAATTTCGCGATTAAACTGGAAAACTGCCCGACTACCGTCGCTAAAGCATCGGTACTGTTCTCCGGCGCCAACGTCAACGGGGATAATGATAAACTGCAGCTGACCGGCGCGGGCGTCGATCCGGACGTGGCGACCGGCGTGGCCCTGCAGCTGGTTGATGCTAGCAGCAACTCGACGCTGCCGCTTTATACTCGTTCTGCCAGCCTGTCCATCCCGGCTACCGGCAATATCGATCTGCCGTTCCGCGTCCGTTATATCCAGACTGAGACCTCCATCGTTGCCGGTAAGGCTGACGGTACAGCCAACTTCACCATCAGCTATAACTAATTTTCCGTCTATATGACAGTGTTAGCGAGCCCTATGTGGCTCGCTTTTCCAGGGAGCTGGAGATGCAAAAATACCTGAAAGTGCTAATAGCTGGATGGCTGTTGGTCGGTGCCGCGGCGCATGCGGGAGTGGTTACCGGCGGTACTCGCCTGATCTATCCCGGCGGTAAAAAAGAGTCCTCACTGAGCGTAACCAATAATGACGCTACGCCTTATCTCATTCAAAGCTGGGTTGAGAGTAATAAAGGTGCTGCCCCTTTTCTGTTAACGCCGCCTTTATTTCGCCTTGAGGGCGAACAGCAAACCCGACTGCGGGTCATTTACAGCGGCGGTTTAGCGGAAAATAAAGAAAGCATGTTCTGGATGAACATTAAAGCGATTCCCTCCTCGCAGGCTAAAGCCGGCGCCAATACCTTACAGATCGCTATCAAAACGCGTATCAAATTGATTTATCGCCCCAAATCCGTCGAAGGAACACCGGAAATGGTGACGGAGCAGCTTCGCTGGACGCGTAGCGGTAATACCTTACAGGTCACTAATCCCACCGCCTTTTATATGAATTTTGCCGAAGTCAAAGTTGGCGGCGCCGAAGTCAAAGACGCGAACTGGGTGGGGCCGGGGGAAACGGCGCGTTTTCAATTGCCGAACGTCAGCGCCGGCGCTTTGCAGTGGAAACTGATTAACGATTACGGCGGTATCGGCGCGCTGCACCGCGCGAGTTTGTAGAGGCTTTCAGGCCAGGGAGTTCCAGAGAAAATGAAGAATAATCATAATAAATGGCGGCTTAACCGGATAGCCGGCGCTCTGGCCGTTGCGCTGCTACCGCTGAGTGATGAGGTCCTGGCGCGGGATGTTTTTAACCCGGCACTGTTGGAAATGGATGGCCCCCATACGGGCGTCAGGGATTTATCCGCTTATGAGCAGGCGGGCGGGCAGCTGCCGGGCACCTATCGGGTAGATATTTATCTTAACAACGTTTTTATGGATACCCGCGATGTGGCTTTTCAGCAGAGCAAAGGCCCGGGAGCTACGGAATTGCAGCCTTGCCTGACGGTAGAAGAGCTTGCCGCATGGGGCGTGCGCGTCGTCCAATTTCCTGAATTAGGGCACAAGTCACCCCACTGCGCGGATATTAGCGTTATACCGCAGGCAAAAGCCGATTTTCGCTTCAGCCAGCAGCGCCTGCTACTAAGCTTTCCTCAGGCGGCGGTGTCCAGCGCAGCCCGAGGCTGGGTAGATCCGAAACAGTGGGATGACGGAGTGACGGCGCTGCTGCTCAATTACTCGTTTAGCGGGGCAAATAACTGGTCACGCCAGAACGATACGCCGGACAGCGATAACCAATACGTTAACATGCGTCCCGGAATCAACATCGGGCCGTGGCGTCTGCGGAACTACACGACCTGGGCGCGCAGCAGCAGCGGTGGAGAATCCAATAATAGTTGGGACACGGTATATACCTATGCGCAGCGCAGCATCAATGCGCTACAGGGGGTGATGACGCTGGGCGATAGCAGCACGGATGCCGATGTTTTTGAGGGCGTTCCCTTCCGTGGGGCGATGCTGGCTTCCGATGACGATATGCTGCCGGAAAGCCTGCGCGGCTATGCGCCCGTCGTTCGCGGGATTGCGCGTACTAATGCTCAGGTCATTATTCGCCAGAACGGCTATGAGATTTACCAGACCTACGTTGCGCCTGGCGCTTTTGAAATCACCGATATGTACCCGACCGGCGGTTCCGGTGATTTAGCCGTCACCATCAAAGAAGCGGATGGCAGCGAGCAGAATCTGATCGTCCCTTACGCTTCGCTCCCGGTCCTGCAGCGCGAAGGGCGCCTGAAATATAGCGTCACCTCTGGCGTATATCGCGCCTACGACAACAGCATTGACGAAACGCCTCTCAGCCAGGCGACGGCGATTTACGGCTTGCCCTGGGGGTTAACCCTTTACGGCGGCGGCCAGTTTAGCAGCAAATACCAGTCGGTGGCGTTGGGTATGGGGAAAAACCTCGGTGAACTGGGCGCCGTCTCGACCGATATCATCCAGGCCTGGTCGACAAGACAGGATAAAGAGAAAGAGAGCGGGCAGTCGGTACGTGTCCGTTACAGTAAAGACCTTCCTGGTTTGGGAACCAACGTGAGTCTGGCAGGGTATCGCTATGCGACCAGCGGTTTCTGGGATATGCAGGAAGTGCTGGATACCTATCGGGATGACACCTACACGCCTTCTATTGAACGGCGGCGCAATCGGGGAGAGGTCACGGTCAGCCAGAGCCTGGGCGAAGAGTTGGGATCGCTGTCGCTGAGCTATATCCGCGAAGACTACTGGAACAGCGGTCGCACCATGGAGTCCGTTGGCGTTGGATATAACAACAGCTGGCACGGCATCAGCTATAGCATGAACTACAGCTATAACCGCAACACTACCGACCAGAACACCGGTAAGCGTAATGACGAAGACCACCTTTTCGCCCTGAGCATCAGCGTGCCGCTGGGGGAATGGCTGCCGAAGCCGGTTTATGCCAACTACTCCCTGAACAGCAGCAAAAATGGCTCAACCAGCAATAACCTGGGTCTCTCCGGCACCTTGCTGGAGCGTAACAACCTGAGCTGGAGCGTACAGGAAGGCTATACCAGCCAGGGAAGAGGGGAGAGCGGTAGCCTCAACGCAGACTGGCGGGCGACCTACGCTGAGATTACCGGCGGCTACAGCCATGATAAATACAGCCATCGTCTGAACTACGCCCTGCGCGGCGGAGCGCTGGTGCATGAAAACGGCCTGACGCTGGGGCAGCCTTTCGGCGAAACCGTTGCGTTAATCAAGGCGCCCGGCGCCGCGGGCGTCGGCGTGAATAGCCAGACCGGGGTCAGAACCGACTGGCGGGGCTACACCGTTGTACCTTACGCCTCGCCGTATCGTAAGAATATCCTGACGCTCGATACCACGACGATGCCGGATGATGTCGACCTCGAATTGGCGACTCAGACCGTTGTGCCTACCCGTGGGGCGGTGGTTCGCGCAAATTATGCCACCAGCGTGGGTAATCGGGTGCTGATGACGGTGCGTCAGGAGAGTGGACAGCTTCTCCCTTTCGGCGCCATGGTCAGCGTCCCCGGGACGGCGTCATCTGAGCAGGCTTTTATCGTTGGAGATGGCGGACAAGTCTACCTGACCGGACTGGAATCTAACGGCATTCTTAACGCGAAGTGGGGCGCCGGGACGCAGGAACGCTGCCAGATCCACTATACGCTGCCGTCAGCAAAACAACTTACCGGCATCATTGTAGCCCAGGCGCTTTGCCGTTAATCGAAAGGATGCAGAGACAATGAAACGATTTTCATGGGGAATAGTAGCGGGCCTGATGGCGCTGGCGATATCGCCGCAGGCGATGGCGGCATCCGGGTGGTGTCAGACGACTAGCGGGAGTGCTTTTCAGGACAGTTTTTCTTTTACTGAAACATTTACTAATCCCTCGCAAAACCAGGCAGGGATGGAGTTTCTTCGTATATATGAATGGAATACCGGGGGAACGTATCAGGCGAGGTGTGAATGTGATGCGACCACGCTTAATACATCGACTTTTTTTAAAACGACAATTCCTGGCCTTGCTGCAACGCAAACGCGAAATGGCTTAAATTATTATCGTCTGAATCCATACCTGGAAATCGCTAGTGAGCTATATATCGCCGGAAAATTAAACCAGTTTGTGCCGACGCCGGTACTGGATAAGAGTAACAATTACATTAACTCATTCCCATGTAATACCACGGGTACAATTTTTGACACCGGTTCGAAAGGGTATATTTCACTCTATTTTACCCGGCCGTTCGTTGGCCGGGTGACAATCCCCCCGACGATAATCCTCAATGTTTATGGGACGCGAAAGAAGGGGAGTTATAGCGCTACTCCGATGACCCAAATCACCATGAACGGTTCGGTTACGGTTCCGCAATCGTGTGAGATAAATACCGGTCAACCGATTAACATTGATTTTGGCGATATTGCCGCCAACCACTTTAAAACAATAAATCAGATGCCCACAGGATTCACCCCGCACACGGTAAATATGACGGTGGCGTGCACCAACATTTCCGCCGGGGTAAAAATAGCGCTCTCATTCCAGGGCGCGGCCGATACCCACGACAGCACTGCGCTGGCGACTACCAATAGCGATATTGCGGTGCGCATTGAAAATATTACCGGCGTCAAAATACCCGTTATTTCAGGGATGCTGCCGGTCAATTTTAATTACCCGAGCCAGAGTGGGGACACGACCATGAAAATCTATCCGATTAATACCACGGGGCATTTACCCGGCGGAGGTGGATTTACCGCTACGGCGACCATTCAGGCAGAAATTGAATAGCAGGAGTGAATAATGAAAAAGGCGCTATGGCTGGTATTATTGCTACCCGTTTTTTCATCTTCGGGCGGGGTCCCTTTGAATGTTAAGGGCAATATTTATTACCTCCCCTGTGACGTAAGTACCGATACGCAATATCAAGAGGTGAATTTCGGCCCGCTTCCAAATATCGACTTTCAAACGCCCGGCAACGCTTCTGAGTGGAAAACTTTTTACCTGAATGTCGAAAATTGTCCGGCCGGGACTACGAAAGCCACGGTAAAATTTGATGGTGTGACGGATGGCGACGATGCCACTCATTTCGCCAATATGGCCGCCAGCGACGCGGCGCAGTATATCGCGCTGCAAATAACCAGCAGCGATCATTCTACAACCTATAAAAATCAGGATCAGATGAGCATTGCTATCAACGGAAGCACCGGAAAAGGTATTTTCCCGCTGGCTGCCCGTTTATATTCAACCCGGGGTGGTGCAAAGGTGGGTAAATTTGAGTCTGTCGTACAGCTGACGTTTACCTATCAGTAACCTTATAAGCTAAATGGATGAAAAGGAATGGCGTATGCAGGAAGATACGGAATATCTGAGCGTAAAGGATGTTGAGCGTCTGGTACTTGCCGCACATTATTGTGCTCACCCGGAAAGAAATAGCTGCATGATCCAAATGTGCTTTTTGCACGGTTGCCGAATTAATGAAATTACCGCTCTGACTTTGCAGGATATCGATCTACCGCGGAAAAGGGTTTATATCCGCCGAGCGCGTCACGGTATCTCAGGTTATCACCCTTTACAGCCAAAAGAGGTTGTCTCGTTACAGCGCTGGCTGCTGGCCAGAGAGTGTTATCCTGCTCATAATGATTTGCTGTTTATCTCCTCCCGGGGAAACCAGATGACTCGCCAGCGTTTCTATCAAATTATTCGTGAGTGCTGCGAGCTGGCGAAGCTAAAGCAAAATATTCACCCGCGGATGCTGCGCCATGCCTGCGGCTATGAACTGGGGAAAAAAGGTATTGATGACGACTCTATCCAGGATTACCTGGGTTATCGGAATTTGAAATCTATCCTGCGTTATAACAGCTACGTTGAAGAGTAGCTGGCGGCGCATTCGCGGCTTTTTTATCTGCCGCGTTACGCCTCTTTTTTATTCTACGGTATAGACCATGAAATCTTCCGCCAGCACGGTAGATGGGAATATCTCTTGGCATTCTGCCAGCAGACGCTGGCAGCCTTCAGCGTCATAGCGAGAACTAAAATGCGTGGCGATAAGGGTACCGACGCCAGCGTCGTGCGCCAGCGCGGCGGTTTGCTGGCTGGTCGAATGCCCGCGGCTGTTCGCTTTTTCCGCCATCGCCTGTTCGAGCGTCACCTCATGGACCATAACATCCACGCCGCGGGCCAGCTCCAGCGCCGCCGGGCAGGGGGCGGTATCGCCGAAAATTGCCAGCTTCTTACCCGGCGTCGTAGGGCCGAGATAGCGTCTACCGTCAATCACACGTCCATCTTCCAGCTCAACCGTCAACCCCTGTTTTAAGCGCTGGAACAACGGACCGGGGGGCACGCCTTCGGCGATAAGCTGAGCGGCATCAAGGGTACCCGGCTTATCATGCTGTTCGATACGATAGCCGTAGCATTCGACCGGATGGTTTAACGGCCTGGCGGTAACCCGAAAGCCAGCTTCATCAAGCACCAGCCCTGGCTCGACTTCGACGATAGCCAACGGGTAATCGGTCCAGGAACCGCTCAGGCGCAGCGCGGTTTCCACAAACTCTTTAAGCCCCTTTGGCCCGTACAGCGTCAGCGGCAGAGTATTGCCCTGCATCGAGCGGCTGCACAGCAGGCCGGGGAGGCCGAAAAGGTGATCGCCATGTAAGTGGGTGATAAAAATCTTGTTCAGTTTGCCGGGGTGACAGGCGGTGCGCAGAAACTGATGCTGAGTTCCCTCTCCGCAGTCGAACAGCCACATCTCCGCCATTGTTGGCTGTTGCAAATTCAGCACTATCGACGTCATATTACGCGTACGGGTCGGCACGCCAGCGGATGTCCCCAAAAAAAGTAATTCCATCGTCCAGTATCCTCAGGGCGTGGGTCAAAAAGTAAAGTATACCAACTAAGGAACCGCAGATGATGACATGGCAGGATCTTCACCACGCCGAACTGACCGTCCCCCAGCTATATGCTGTGCTGAAATTACGCTGTGCGGTGTTTGTTGTCGAACAATCCTGCGTCTATCAGGACGTCGACGGCGATGATCTGGTGGGAGAGAATCGCCATCTTCTCGGCTGGCGCGGCGATGAACTTGTGGCCTACGCGCGCATTCTCAAGAGCGATGACGAGTTTGAACCGGTAGTGATTGGCCGGGTGATTGTCAGCCCGGCGGCGCGCGGCGAGAAGCTGGGTTATCAGTTGATGGAACAGGCGTTGGCCAGCTGCCGTCAACACTGGCCGCAAAAGGCCATCTATCTTGGCGCCCAGGCGCACCTGCAAAAATTCTACGCCAGCTTCGGTTTTGTGCCGGTGACCGAGGTTTACGACGAGGACGGCATCGACCATATCGGCATGGCGTACGAAATCGCCACCCACTGACCGTCGCGCGAATTAAAAACCCGCTCCCTCATCGTGGGTACTGCTATTCCTCAGTAGTACCCCGTATAATGTGGGGTTTTTACTCCGTGGAGGTTCGCGTGCTGTCTGTTTCCACCGCGCTGGAAAGCCTATACCGCTGCCTGGATGAAGCGTTCCCGCCATCGCCCGGCACGCGAATTTTCGATGTTCCCTTTGCGCTGAATGACGCTTTTGATCCGCTGCTGTGGTGCGGTCATCAGCGGCAGTGGCCGCAGTTCTACTGGCAGCAGCGCAGCGGCGATGAAGAGCTGGCGGCGCTGGGGGCGGTAAAAACCTTTGCTTCCCTGACGCTGGCGCACGCTTTTTTGCGCCAGCAGGGGCGTGATGACCTGCGAATTTGCGGCCTTAACGCCTTTCATCCTCAGCGGGGTTTGCTGCTATTGCCGAGGCTGGAGTGGCGTCGCCTGGGCGGCAGCGCCACGCTGCGTCTGGCGCTATCCAGCGAGACGTCGCTTTGCGACGATGCCCGCGCGGCGCGTGAATTTCTCGATTCTCTGGTGGCGAAACAGGCGCAACCTACTGCGGTGCCCTCTCTGCTTAGCGAACAGCATTTCCCGGCTTATCCGCAGTGGCGAGCGTTGATTACGCAGGCGACGCAGGCGATAGCGGCGGGGGAAATGGACAAAGTGGTCCTGGCTCGCGCCACCGATTTGCATTTCGCCGCGCCGTTAAACGCCGGATCGATTATGGCCACCAGCCGCCGCAGTAACCTCAACTGCTTCCACTTCCTGATGGCCTTCAACCCGAGAGAGGCATTCGTGGGTTCAACGCCGGAACGGCTGTGGCGGCGGCGCGGCGCGCTATTGCGTACCGAAGCGCTGGCGGGAACCGTCGCCGGCGATGCGGACGATCGGCAGGCCCAGCGTTTGGGCAACTGGCTGATGGGCGACGATAAGAATCAGCGCGAAAATATGCTGGTGGTAGAGGATATCTATCAGCGGATGCAAGGTGAGACGCGCGCGCTGGAAGTGCTGCCGCCGCAGATTGTCCGTTTGCGTAAAGTTCAGCATCTGCGGCGCTGCATATGGGCCGAGCTGGACAACCCCGATGATGCCCGCTGTCTTCATCTGCTCCAGCCCACGGCGGCGGTCGCGGGTTTGCCGCGCCAGGTGGCGCTGGATTTTATCAGCCGTCATGAGCTTTTTACCCGCGGCTGGTATGCAGGCTCCGCCGGCTATCTGTCGCTGGCGCAAAGCGAATTTTGCGTCTCTCTGCGTTCGGCGAAAGTCGAAAACCATACGCTCAGACTGTACGCCGGGGCGGGGATCGTCAGCGGCTCCGACCCTGAGCAGGAGTGGCAGGAAATTGAAAATAAAGCCGCAGGATTGCGTTCGTTACTGCTTACAGAAACATAGATAAAACGATGCATATCAAAACGGCAACAGTCTGCTTTATCTATACTTAGCCTCAATATTTGATACTGGACAAATTCATGTCAGTAAGCGCATTTAACCGACGCTGGGCGGCGGTGATCCTTGAAGCTTTGACGCGCCACGGCGTGCAGCACATCTGCATTGCGCCCGGATCGCGCTCGACGCCTTTAACCCTGGCGGCGGCGGAAAACCGCGCGTTTATTCACCATACCCACTTTGACGAACGCGGTCTTGGCCATCTGGCGCTAGGACTGGCGAAAGCCAGCGGCCAGCCGGTGGCGGTGATTGTGACCTCCGGTACCGCGACGGCCAACCTCTATCCGGCGCTGATTGAAGCCGGGCTGACCGGCGAAAAACTCGTTTTGCTGACCGCCGACCGGCCGCCGGAGCTGATCGACTGCGGGGCGAATCAGGCCATACGCCAGCCGGGCATGTTCGCCTCGCATCCGTCGCACACAATATCCCTTCCGCGCCCGTCGCAGGATATCTCCTCCCGCTGGCTGGTCTCGACCCTCGACCAGGCGCTCGGCGCGCTGCATGGCGGCGCCGTTCATATTAACTGTCCGTTTGCCGAACCGCTGTACGGCGATATGGACGACAACGGCGCCGAGTGGCAGCGGCAGCTTGGCGACTGGTGGCAGAGCGATAAGCCCTGGCTGCGCCAGTCTCTGCAGACCTCAAGCGAAAAGCAGCGCGACTGGTTTTTCTGGCGCCAAAAACGCGGCGTAGTGGTCGCCGGGCGGATGAGCGCGGAAGAGGGCGTAAAGGTTGCCGAGTGGGCGAAAACGCTCGGCTGGCCGCTGATTGGCGATGTGCTCTCGCAAACCGGGCAGCCGCTTCCCTGCGCCGATCTGTGGCTCGGCAACGGAAACGCGGTCAGCGAACTGGCGCAGGCGCAAATCATTGTCCAACTGGGCAGCAGCCTGACCAGCAAGCGCGTTTTGCAGTGGCAGGCCACCTGCGAACCCGAAGAATACTGGCTGGTGGACAACCTACCGGGGCGTCTGGATCCTGCCCAGCATCGTGGTCGTCGCCTGGTCTGCGCCATCGACCGCTGGCTTGAGCAGCACCCGGCGGAAAAACGCCAGCCGTGGGCCGTCATTATTCCTGAACTGGCGCGCCAGGCCTGGCAGGCGGCGGTCGCCAGCAGCGAGGCGTTCGGCGAGGCCCAGCTGGCGCAGCGAATCCGGCGCTATCTGCCGGATCAGGGCCAGCTGTTTGTCGGCAACAGCCTGGTGGTACGTTTAATTGACGCGCTGTCGCAGCTACCGGCAGGTTACCCGGTCTACAGCAATCGCGGGGCCAGCGGAATCGACGGCCTACTGGCGACGGCGGCCGGGGTGCAGCGCGCCAGCGCGCGCCCTACGCTGGCTATCGTCGGCGATCTGTCGGCGCTTTACGATCTCAACTCGCTGGCGCTACTGCGTCAGGCTTCAGCGCCGATGGTGCTGATTGTCGTCAACAATAACGGCGGGCAGATTTTTTCCCTACTGCCCACGCCGCAGGAGCAGCGAAGCCAGTTCTATCTGATGCCGCAGAATATCCATTTCGCGCACGCGGCGGCGATGTTCGATCTGACTTATCATCGCCCTGCGGACTGGAATGAACTGGAACAGGCGCTGGACGTTGCCTGGCGAGCCCCCGGCGCGACGCTGATTGAGCTGGTGGTCAACGAAACCGACGGTACGCAAACTTTGCAGCGGCTGCTGGCCCAGGTGAGTCAGCTATGATCCTCCACGCGCTGGCCGAACGCGGCCAGCCGGGCCATCCCTGGCTGGTCTTTTTGCACGGTTTTTCTGGCGATTGTCGCGAATGGCTGACGGTCGGGCAGGCGTTCGGCGCGTATTCGCGTCTCTATATTGACCTGCCGGGCCACGGCGGTTCAGCGAAAATTGCGGCAAACAGCCTGGCCGAGGTTAGTCATCTTATTGAGAAAACGCTTAATAGTTACAACATACTTAAGTACTGGCTGGTGGGTTACTCCCTCGGCGGACGGGTGGCAATGTACTTTGCCTGCCAGCCGCGCGAAGGGCTCTGCGGGCTGGTTGTTGAGGGAGGGCATCCGGGGTTAGCGGATGAAAACCAGCGCTTGTTGCGCCGTCGCAACGATGCCGCCTGGGCGGAACGCTTTCGCCGCGAGCCGCTGACCCAGGTGTTTGCCGACTGGTATCAGCAGCCGGTCTTTGCTTCCCTTGATGCAGCGCAGCGAGCGGCGCTGATTGCGCTACGCAGCCGCAATAACGGCGGTACGCTGGCGGCAATGCTGCAGGCCAGTTCGCTGGCTGAACAGCCCGATCTGCGCGAGGCGTTACGGGCGCGCGAGTTCCCTTTTCACTACCTTTGCGGCGAACGCGACAGCAAGTTTCGCGCCATCGCCGATGAGCTATCGGCCACCACGCACGTGATTAATCATGCCGGACACAACGCGCATCGGGAAAACCCCGGTGCAGTCGTAGCTTGTCTGGCACAGTTTTTAGCGAGTTAACTGAAGGACACTTTATGATCTCTCTTGATGAAGCAATGCTTTACGCCCCGATTGAATGGCAGGACTGCTCCGAAGGCTACACCGACATTCGTTACCAAAAATCGGCGGACGGGATTGCCAAAATCACCATCAACCGCCCACAGGTACGCAACGCATTTCGTCCGCTGACCGTCAAAGAGATGATTCAGGCGCTGGCGGATGCCCGCTATGACGACAATATCGGCGTCATCGTGCTGACCGGTGAAGGCGATAAAGCGTTTTGCGCCGGCGGCGATCAGAAGGTCCGCGGCGACTACGGCGGCTATCAGGATGATTCCGGCGTTCATCACCTCAACGTTCTCGATTTCCAGCGTCAGATCCGCACCTGCCCGAAACCGGTGGTGGCGATGGTTGCGGGTTATTCCATCGGCGGTGGCCACGTCCTGCATATGATGTGCGATCTGACCATCGCGGCGGAAAACGCTATCTTTGGCCAGACCGGCCCAAAAGTCGGCTCTTTCGACGGCGGCTGGGGCGCCTCCTATATGGCGCGCATCGTCGGGCAGAAAAAAGCCCGTGAGATCTGGTTCCTGTGCCGCCAGTACGACGCGCAGCAGGCGCTGGATATGGGTCTGGTCAATACCGTGGTGCCGCTGGCGGATCTGGAAAAAGAGACCGTGCGCTGGTGCCGGGAAATGCTGCAAAACAGCCCGATGGCGCTGCGCTGCCTGAAGGCGGCGCTGAACGCCGACTGCGACGGTCAGGCGGGACTGCAGGAGCTGGCGGGTAACGCCACCATGCTGTTTTACATGACCGAAGAGGGTCAGGAAGGGCGCAACGCTTTCAATCAGAAGCGTCAGCCGGACTTCAGCAAATTTAAACGGAATCCGTAATGCGGCAGGCGCAGGTCTACCGCTGGCAGCTACCGATGGATGCGGGAGTGGTGCTGCGTGAACGGCGGTTAAAAACCCGCGATGGTTTGCTTCTGCACCTGCGCGACGGCGAGCGTGAAGGCTGGGGGGAAATTTCTCCCCTGCCCGGATTCAGCCTGGAAACGCTGGATGAGGCGCAGACGGTGCTGTTGGCGTGGGCAAGCGCCTGGCGCGATGGCGAGGGCGGCGCGCTGCCGACCCTGCCGTCAGCGGCTTTCGGCGCGAGCTGCGCGTTGGCGGAACTGTGCGGCGAGCTGCCGCAGACGGCGGATTATCGCGCGGCGCCGCTCTGTTCCGGCGACCCGGACGAGCTGTTCGCCAGGCTTTCGCTGATGCCCGGCGAGAAGGTCGCCAAGGTCAAAGTCGGCCTGTATGAGGCGGTGCGCGACGGCATGGTGGTCAATCTACTGCTGGAGGCGATTCCCGATCTGACGCTGCGCCTCGACGCTAACCGCGCCTGGACGCCGCTGAAAGCGCAGCAGTTCGCTAAATATGTTAATCCGCACTATCGCAGCCGCATCGCCTTTCTCGAAGAACCCTGTAAAAACCGCGACGATTCACGCGCTTTTGCGAAAGAAACGGGTATCGCTATTGCCTGGGATGAGAGCCTGCGCGAGGCGGACTTTAGCTTTGCCGCCGAGCCGGGGCTGCGGGCGGTAGTGATTAAACCGACGTTGACCGGCAGCCTGCAAAAAGTGCGGCAGCAGGTGGCGCAGGCGCATGCGCTGGGGCTGACGGCCGTCATCAGCTCATCCATTGAGTCGAGCCTTGGCCTGACGCAACTGGCGCGAATCGCCGCCTGGCTGACCCCAAACACGATACCCGGTCTGGACACCCTGAGCCTGATGCGTGCCCAACTGGTGCGCCGTTGGCCGGAAAGCGATCTGCCGTGTCTGAACGTTGATGACCTGGAGCCGCTGCTGTGACCTTTAGCGACTGGCCCTGGCGCCACTGGCGGCGGCTGCGGGAAGAGGCTCAGGCGCTGCGCCTGAACGAGCGGCGGCTAAGCTGGCGGGAGCTGTGCGCGCAAATTGATGCGCTGGCGGCGGGATTTCACGCCCGGGGCGTTCGCGACGGCGATGGCGTGCTGCTTCGTGCTTACAACCAGCCCGATGCTCTGCTGGCGTGGCTGGCCCTCCTGCAGTGCGGCGCGCGCGTCCTGCCGCTGAATCCTCAGTTGCCGGCTCCTCAGCTGGCGGAACTGCTGCCGTCTTTGGGTCTGCGCCACGCGCTGGTGCTAAACGGCGGCGACCTTCCGGCGGCGCTTAATCCATTAGCGTTGCACGCCGGCGACGGCGTCCACGCGGTCGACTGGCGAGAAGATCGTATCGCGTCCATGACGCTAACCTCGGGGTCGACGGGACTACCGAAAGCGGCGGTGCACGCTTTTCGCGCCCATCTTGCCAGCGCAGAAGGCGTGCTGGCGATGATACCCTTTGCGCAGCAGGACGACTGGCTGCTGTCGCTGCCGCTGTTTCACGTTTCCGGCCAGGGTATTCTCTGGCGCTGGCTGTTTGCTGGCGCAGGCCTGACGGTACGCGACAAGCAGCCGCTGGAACACGCTTTACGCGGTTGTACCCACGCCTCCCTGGTACCGACTCAGCTTTGGCGTCTGCTTAACGGCGACGCCAGGGTGTCGTTAAAAGCGGTTCTGCTCGGCGGCGCGGCGATTCCGGTGGCGCTAACCGAGCAGGCCGGTCAGCGCGGTATCCGCTGCTGGTGCGGCTACGGGCTAACCGAGTTTGCCTCGACGGTATGCGCCAAGGAGGCGGACGGCCTGGCGGACGTCGGGCGGCCACTGCCGGGGCGCGAACTGCGGATTGTCGACGGTGAGGTCTGGCTGCGCTCGGACAGCATGGCTGAAGGCTACTGGCGCGATGAGCAAATAGTTCCACTGGTTAATGAACACGGCTGGTTTGCTACCCGCGATCGCGGCAGGCTTGATAACGGCAATCTGACCATTCTCGGAAGAATGGATAATCTCTTTTTCAGCGGCGGGGAGGGCATTCAACCGGAAGAGGTGGAGCGGGTCATTGGCGCTCACCCTTGGATCCAGCAGATTTTTATCGTGCCGCAGGATGACGCGGAGTTTGGCCAGCGGCCGGTGGCGGTGGTGGAGTGCGGCGAGCATTACGACCCGTCCGCGCTGGCGTGCTGGTGCGCCGATAAGCTGGCTCGCTTTCAGCTGCCGGTGCGCTGGCTGCGGTTGCCTGAATCGCTGAAAACCGGCGGCATTAAAATTTCCCGCCGGGCGCTACGTGACTGGGTCAACCAGCAGGCCATACCCGGCTCAGACGCGCTGGACGTTCAGTAGCTGCTTCGTATGCCAGCGGCCCAGCGCAAAAACGGTGGTCAGCGCGCCGAGCAGGGCGCAAAACATATCCGACTGGGTATCCCAGGGATCGCCCTGGGTGCCGAGAAACTCCTCTGCGCCCTGTCCCAGCGCCAGCGCCGCCCACCATTCGATCAGTTCATAGACGGCGCTAATCGCCAGCGCAATACAGCAGACCAAGAAACCGAGCATTTTCCGCCCGTGAACGTAGCCACCGCGCAGCAGAATCTCCCGCGCCGCCAGCGCCGGCACCAGTCCCTGGAAAAAGTGCCCCAGCTTGTCATAGGGGTTACGGCTCAGTCCCAGCCATGCCTGTACGTCAAAACCGATGGGCACTTTCGCATAGGTGTACATGCCGCCGACCATCAAAATGATGGCATGGAAGAAAATCAGCGTGTAAAGCAGCGGCGTCAGCGGATAGCGCGAGCGCGTGGCCAGCAAAAGCGGAACGATGATGATCACCGGCGTGACTTCCATCAGCCAGGTAAGCTTATCCCCCGCGCTGATACCGGTGTAAACAAGAATCAGGGCCAGCGCCAGCGCGGCGAATGTTAACCCCGAACGGGATGCGGCGACGGTCATAACGGATCACCAGAAAGTTAAAACGATAACTATCAGGCAGATGTGGTGGAAATTCAACGTATACCGTCATTGGCGGCGCTGAGCGACCGCCAATGACGTTGAGCATCAGGAGGAGGGCAGATCGCCCTGCGTATTAAGCTGACGTTTGCGCCAGTACCGCAGCAGCGGGGGGACAACAATCACCGCGATGGCCAGAAACAGAAGCGTTTTCGTCACGCCGCTTTGCCACAGAATCGCCACGTTGCCATTGCTGATGGACAGCGCGCGGCGCAGGTTCTGCTCCAGCATCTCTCCCAGCACAAACCCTAAGATCAGCGGCGACATCGGGAAGTGCATCTTACGCATAATGTAGCCCAGCACGCCCAGCCCAACCATCAACAGCAGGTCGAAGGTGGTGCTGTGTACGGCGTAGACGCCGACCGCGGACACGGCGGCGATAGCCGGGGCCAGAAACCATAGCGGTATCGTCAGCATGCGGGTGAACAGGCCGATCAGCGGAATGTTCATAATCAGCAGCATCACGTTGGCGATCAGCAGCGCGGCAATTAACCCCCAGACGATATCCGGCTGTTCGGTAAACATCGCCGGTCCCGGCGTGATGTTGTAGAGGGTCAGGGCGCCCATCATCACCGCGGTGGTCCCGGAGCCGGGAACGCCGAGCGTGAGCATCGGAATAAACGAGCCGCAGGCGGAGGCGTTGTTCGCCGCTTCCGGCGCCGCGACGCCGCGAATATCGCCCTTCCCGAAGGTGTCGCTATTGCCGCTGAGCTTTTTCTCGGTCATATAGGTGATAGCGCTGGCAATGGTCGCCCCTGCGCCCGGCAGAATGCCGACAAAGAAACCCACCACCGATGAGCGCAGGGTCGCGCCCACGCACTGGCCCGCCTCTTTGGCGTTAAACAGCATGCGTCCGGTTTTCCGTACCAGCTTCTGCCCGCCGCTGGTGCTTTCCAGCATCAGCAATATCTCCGAAACCGAAAAGAGCCCGATCACCACCACGATAAACTGCACGCCATCGGAAAGATGAACGCTGTCGAAAGTGAAGCGGTACACGCCGGTATTGGCATCAACGCCTACCGTCGCCAGCCCCAAACCGATTAACGCGGCGAGAAACGACTTCAGCGGATTTTCCGCCATCATGCTACCAAGGCAGGCGATGGCAAAAATCATCAGGGCGAAATATTCTGCCGGACCGAACGCCAGCGACCACTGCGCCAGCACCGGCGCGAACAGGATGATCCCGCCGATAGCGATCATTGAACCAACAAAGGAGCTCACGGCAGAGATCGACAGCGCTACGCCGCCACGTCCCTGCTGCGCCATCGGATAACCGTCGAGAGCGGTCATAATGGCGGCGGCATCACCGGGGACGTTAAGCAGGATAGACGAAATGCGCCCGCCGTATTCACAACCAATATAGACCGTAGCCAGCAGGATTAACGCTGATTCCGCGGGCAGGTGCAGAGCAAAGGCCAGCGGCAGTAAGATCGCGACACCGTTAATCGGGCCCAGACCCGGCAGGAGACCGACGATAGTGCCCACAAAGCAGCCAATTAGCGCGATGGTCAGGTTGCCCGGCGTCATGGCAACGGCGAAGCCCTGTGATAAATAAATCCAGATATCCATAACCTTCTCCGTTAACTCAACCAGATGCCGAGCGGCAGGGTGACATCAAGCAGGGCGTCAAAGACGTACCACAGCGCGATGCCCATCGCGACGCCGGCTACCCCGGCAGCGGGCAGCGTGGCGCCAAACAGCAGGCCAAACACGGCGGTCAGCAGCGCGGTGGCCAGAGGAAAACCCAGCCATTCAAAACCCCACGCATAGATCCCCAGCGCCACCACCATAGTTAATAGACGTTGTAAAACCCGGCGCCCGGGCCACGTGATAGCGTCGGGCCGACGCAGAAGCAGCAAGACAGAGCACACCAGCATCAGGCCGATAATGCCGACCGGGAAAGGACGTGGGCCGACAGGCTCATAGGCGTATTCGCTGTGAATTTGCCAGGCGATAAACATTCCACCCGCGCAGAGCAGCAGCCACACTCCGGCAAAAATACGATCGCTCATCGCAACCTCCGCAAATTATTTGGCCAGGCCAAAGGATTTCGCCTGCAGGCGATACGCTTCCACCTGTTTTTTGACATAGGCGTCCAGTTCCTTACCGTTCATGTTGAATTCAAACAGGCCGCGCAGCTCGCGCTGCTTTTTGAACGCGTCGGTCTGCTGCAATTTCGTGAACTCATCCACCCACCACTGATAGTCGGCGTCGCTGACTTTCGGACCCACGAAGAAGCCGCGAATAATCGGCCAGACCAGGTCGTAGCCCTGCTCTTTGGCGGTGGGGACATCGGCGAGCGCGCCCGGTAGCCTTTCGTTAGCGAACACCGCCAGCACGCGGATTTTATTGCCCTGGAGATAAGGCACCATTTCGCTGAGATCGCCGGAAACCGCCTGCACGTGATTGCCCAGCAGCGCGGTGACCGGTTCGCCGCCGCCCTCAAAGGCCACGTAGCGCATTTTGTGTGGATCGACGTTCGCTTTTTGCGCCAGCAGCGCCGCTTTCATCCAGTCCTGGCTACCGATTGAGGCGCCAGCGCCGATGACGATACTGGCGGGATTTTTTTCCATCGCCGCCATAAACGACGGCAGGTCTTTCCACGGCGAGTCGGCGCGGACGGCGATCATGCCGTAATCGGTGCCGACGCTGGCCAGCCAGCGCACATCATCCACGCCGTAGCGGCCAAACTTACCCTGCGCCAGGTTGAGCAGCGAGCCGCCGGAGAAAGCGACTACGGTACCGGGTTCGCCGGGGCGCTGGGCGACGATCGCGTTGTAGGCCACTGCCCCTACGCCGCCGGGCATGTAGGTGACGCGCATCGGTTTTTCGATGGCGCCGGTTTCCATCAGGCTGACCTGGATCAGCTTGCAGGTGAGATCGAAGCCGCCGCCGGGCTTGGCGGGCGCGATACATTCGGTACGGGAAGGCGCCTCGGCGGCCAGGGCAGAGGCGGTTAAAAGGCATAATGCAATGGCGCTAGCACGGCGCAGGAATGGCATATTCATAAGCTTCCTCAGTCAGATACAGGGGACGTTTTTTTAATTATGTGAACCGGCATGTGGCTATTCGGTTGCGTGATTGTTAAAACAATTACCTTTCATTTCCCTTTCAATGCAGCAGCAACTTTTCAGGATGTGATATGCGTCTCTTACTGGCAGAAGATAACCGTGAGCTGGCTCACTGGCTGGAGAAAGCGCTGGTGCAGGGCGGGTTTGCCGTGGACTGCGTATTTGATGGCCGGGCGGCCGATCATCTGCTGCAAAGCGAAAAATATGCGCTGGCGGTGCTGGATATCGGCATGCCGGGACTCGACGGCCTGGAGGTGGTGCAGCGCTTGCGAAAGCGCGGGCAGACCCTTCCCGTCCTGCTGTTAACCGCCCGCAGCGCGGTGGCGGATCGGGTTAAAGGGCTGAACGTCGGCGCCGATGACTATTTACCAAAACCTTTTGAGCTCGAAGAGCTGGATGCCAGGCTGCGCGCGCTGCTGCGGCGTAGCGAAGGCCAGGTGCATGAGGTGCAACAGATCGGTTCTCTGGAATATCGTGATGAAGGCTATTTTTTACTCTGCGGACAAACGCTGTCATTGACGCCGCGCGAGCAGGCGCTGCTGACGGTGCTAATGTTTCGCCGTACGCGGCCGGTGTCGCGCCAGCAGCTATTTGAACAGGTTTTCAGCCTGAACGATGATGTCAGCCCGGAAAGCATCGAGCTATATATCCATCGTCTGCGTAAGAAACTTCAGGAGAGCAACGTGCGTATCGTGACCCTGCGCGGCCTGGGCTACGTGCTGGAGCTCGCTCATGAGATGGGGTAAACCGCAGTCGTTATTCTCCCAGCTGCTGCTGTTTCTCGGCCTGCCGCTGGTTTTGCTGTGGGGGCTGTCGGCGTTTAATAGCTACGTCAGCGCCCTGCAGGCGGCGACCCAGGCTTACGATCGTACGCTGCTCTCCTCTGCCCGCACGGTGGCGGAGCGCCTGGTGGTACGCCACGGCAGGCTGGAAGTGAATGTTCCCTGGGTGGTGCTCGATAGCTTCGAACTCAATATGAACGATCGCCTGTACTATAAAGTTCTCGATCCCGAGAGACGGGTGATTTCCGGTTTTGACGACCTGCCATCGATGCCGCCCTCAACCTCTCGTACCGAGCTCTATCCGGCGCTGGCGTGGTTTTATCATACCGAGTATCGCGGTCAGGCCATCCGCGTGGCGCGGCTGCTGCAGCCAGTTAACGAAGGCGGCGTTGTCGGAATGGCGGAAATCTATATCGCCGAAACGCTGCAGTCGCGGCGATGGCTGGCGGGGCAGCTGCTGTTTTCATCATGGATCTCGCAGGGGCTATTAGTGCTATTGACGCTGGTGCTCGCTGGCTGGTTGCTGCGCCGCGTGCTACGGCCAATGCGTCGGCTTTCGGCGCTGATGGTGCGGCGTGAACCCGGCCTGCTGACGCCGCTGCCGGAGCTGCTGCCGTGGTCGGAAACCCGTCTGCTGATCGTGGCCTTTAACCGCTATATCGACCGGTTACGGGTGATGATCTCCCACCAGGAACGGTTTAGCGCCGACGCGTCTCATCAGCTCAAAACGCCGTTAGCGGTGTTGAAAACGCAGGCCTCAGTGGCGCTGGCGAGCGGCGATCCCCGGCTGTGGCGAGAGAGCCTGGAGGCGATGAGCGGCACGCTTGACAGTACGATTCTGCTCACTGAACGCCTGCTGCAGCTGGCCACCATCAAACGTAAAGAGCAGGGCGAACACGCGTTTCCGCCGGTGGACCTGTATGAGATTGTCCACAATAGCTGCTTTTCGCGTCTTCAGCAGGCGCGGAGCAAGGCTATCGATCTCGGCTATGAGGGCGAACCCTCGACGGTGACCATCGCCGGCGATGGCGTGCTGTTGAGCGAGCTGTGCGCGAATCTGCTGGATAACGCGATTCGCTATACGCCGCAGGGCGGTATCGTCACCGTCAGCCTGCATCGTGATGGAGAGGCGGTATTGCTGGACGTCGAAGACAGCGGGCCGGGTATCGATGATGCGCAGATTCAGCAGGCACTCATGCCGTTCCACCGTCTGGAAAACGTGGGTGATAACCCCGGCGCCGGGCTTGGCCTGGCGCTGGTCAGCGATATTGCGCGCCTGCACCGCAGCCATCCGCAACTGCTGCGCAGCGAAACGCTGGGCGGGCTGAAGGTCAGGCTGCGCTTTTTGCGCGCTTTTTCAGAGTAAGCCTTTCAGGGTGAGGGTCCTGCGGGTCGCCACGTTCAAATCATAGTGGGGAAGATCTTCGGCTTTCACCCAGGCGTAGTCCTGGAACTCTTCGTTGATTGTCACGTCGCGATTGGCGCTGATGCAGTCGAAGATCAGGTAAATCATATAAATCTCTTCCCGGTGGCCATCGGCGTAAGTTTTAACCCGGACGTCGTCGCTAAAGGTCCACGGAGTGATGTCGGTCAGCTGCAGTTTTTCGCCCAGCTCTTCACGAATTTCTCGTCGCAGCGCCTCTTCAATGCGTTCGCCCGGCTCGACGCCGCCGCCGGAGATCGCCCACTGGCCGGGAAATACGCCACGATCGTCGGCCATTTTGCACAGCAGGTAGTGGCCTTCATGTTGAATGAGCGGACAGACGATAGTCCTTTGACGCATGATTTCTCCTTAATGATGACAGGGATACTAACGGGAAGGCCCAGTTTGCGAGCCGCCCCGGCAAACCGCAAGCGAAAACGCGCGGCGAAGATGAGCGGTGTTAGGGTAAGCGCAGGGTATTGGGTCAGGGGCCATCATGGAACAGATAGCGCAAAATGGCAGCCTTAAGGGCTGCCATCAGTACTTATTCTCCGTGCTTTAAGAGCTGCAACGCCGCTGCAACACCTGCGCCGTAGTCGGGGTGGACTTCGCTGAACAGGCCAATTTGTCGCTGCTGAATAAAGTCAGGGATATCCCGCATATCATTGGCGATACGCTGAAACATACGCTGATGCTCATCTTCGCTTAATAGCTCAAACAGCCTGCGCGGCTGGCTAAAGTAGTCGCTATCTTCCCGGTGATCCCAGTGTGCCGCCGCGCCTTCAAGGCTTAAAGGCGGCTCGCTAAAGTCCGGTTGTTCCTGAAACACGCCAAAACTGTTGGGCTCATAGGTGACGCCGTTGCCGCTATTGCCATCAACGCGCATCGCGCCGTCGCGGTGATAGTTATGGAACGGGCAGCGCGGCGCATTGACTGGAATTTGATGATGGTTAATGCCCAGACGATAGCGCTGGGTATCGCCGTAGGAAAACAGCCGTCCCTGTAGCATCCGGTCCGGAGAGAAGCCCACGCCAGGCACCACGTTCGCTGGATTCATCGCGACCTGCTCAACCTCAGCGAAGTAGTTATCCGGGTTGCGGTTAAGTTCCAGTACCCCGACTTCAATCAGCGGATAATCGCCGTGCGGCCAGATTTTGGTCAGATCGAAGGGGTTGTAAGGGACCCGGCTGGCTTCTGCTTCCGGCATTATCTGCACGTAGAAGGTCCAGCGCGGGAAATCGCCTCTCTCAATCGACTCATAGAGATCGCGCTGCGAACTCTCGCGATCTTCTGCCACCAGGCGTTTCGCTTCATCATCCATCAGGTTGGCGATCCCCTGCTGGGATTTGAAGTGGAATTTCACCCAAAAACGTTCATTTTCAGCGTTGATAAAGCTGAACGTGTGGCTGCCGAAACCGTGCATATGGCGATATGAGCGCGGGATGCCGCGGTCGCTAAAGTCGATGGTTAACTGGTGCAGCGTTTCGGGAAGCAGGGAGAAAAAATCCCATTTCCAGGTCGGATTACGCAGGTTGGTCCGCGGGTCGCGTTTGACAACGTGGTTAAGGTCGGGAAATTTCAGCGGGTCGCGAAGGTAAAAAATGGGCGTATTGTTGCCCACCAGATCCCAGTTGCCCTCTTCGGTATAGAACTTGATAGAGAAGCCGCGGATATCGCGCTCGGCGTCAGCGGCACCGCGTTCTCCGGCGACGGTTGAGAAGCGCAGGAACAGATCGGTGGTTTTACCTATTTCGGCGAACAGTCTTGCGCGCGTATAGCGGGTGATATCGTGGGTGATAGTCAGTTTACCGTAAGCGCCGGAGCCTTTAGCGTGCATTCGGCGTTCCGGGATTACCTCACGGTCAAAGTGGGCCAGTTTTTCCAAAAACCAGACATCCTGCAGCAGCATCGGGCCGCGAGGACCTGCAGTGACGACATTATTATTATCGACGACCGGCGCGCCGGCGCCGGTGGTTAGTCCTTTCTTGCTCATCTTTATCTCCTGACAAAGTTTTATGTAACTTATTCATCTCCCTGAAGGAAAGAAATAAGCTGAGCACACTTTGTAGAATAAATAGCCAGCACGGACAATCTGGCTCTGGCTATCGAATTGATACCCGGAGCCGTTGGCAAAATCCCGGTAGCAACTGGTTACAATCACAATGGCAAACGTCGCTTTAGTTCATTGATTCCTTAGCATTCGGCAGTACAATTTCGCGGTTTTTTGGGATTTTCTTATTATTATTTTTCTGGATAGATAAAAATGAAAAAAAGCATATTTATGGCCCTCGCTGGCATGATGTTCGTCTCGACGGCGGCAAATGCGATCAGCGTCAGCGGGCAGGCCGGTGAGCACTACACCAATCTTGGCGTTGGATTCGGCACCGAATCGACCGGTCTGGCGTTAACCGGCAACTGGCTGCACAATGATGACGACGGCGATGCGGCGGGTCTGGGATTGGGCCTGAACATCCCCCTCGGGCCATTCCTGGCCACCGTGGGCGGCAAAGGCGTTTACACCAATCCAAACAACGGCGATGAGGGCTACGCGGCGGCGGTTGGCGGCGGTCTGCAGTGGAAAATCGGCGACAGCTTCCGTCTGTTCGGCGAATACTATTACTCTCCGGATTCACTCTCCAGCGGCATCGACAGCTATCAGGAAGCCAATGCCGGCGCGCGCTTTACCATTATGCGTCCTCTGAGCATCGAAGCCGGCTACCGCTACCTCAACCTGGCGGGTAAAGACGGCAACCGCGATAACGCAGTCGCGGACGGTCCGTACGTCGGCGTCAACGCCAGCTTCTAATCTCTTCGGCGCGGTATTCTGCCGCGCCTGATTTTCAGGCTTTTTCGCCAGCCGCTTTGCGATATAGTATTTCTACTTATCAGGCTGGAGTTCACAATGTTAAACGTGGAAATGCTGTCCACCGGCGATGAAGTGCTGCATGGGCAAATCATCGATACCAATGCCGCGTGGCTGGCGGATTTCTTTTTTAATCAAGGATTACCCTTAAAGCGTCGCCATACCGTTGGTGACGATCTCGACTCCCTGGTGGCGATTTTACGCGAGCGTAGCGAGCATGCCGATGTGCTGATCGTCAACGGCGGTCTGGGGCCGACCAGCGACGACCTGAGCGCGCTGGCCGCCGCGACGGCCAAAGGCGAAGGGTTGATTTTGCACGAAGCGTGGCTGGAAACCATGACCCGTTTCTTTGCTGAGCGTGGAAGGCCCATGGCCGCCAGCAATCGTAAACAGGCGGAAATTCCGCAAAGCGCCGAGATGATCGATAACCCGGTTGGAACCGCCTGCGGTTTTGCCGTGCAGCTAAACCGCTGCCTGATGTTTTTTACCCCCGGCGTGCCTTCTGAATTTAAGGTGATGGTCGAGCAGGAAATTTTACCGCGCCTGCGCGAACGTTTCCCGCTGCCTAATGCGCCGCTGTGTCTGCGTTTGACCACCTTCGGCCGTTCCGAAAGCGAACTGGCGCAGAGCCTCGATCATCTGCAGCTGCCGCCGGGCGTGGTGATGGGGTATCGCTCCTCGATGCCGATTATTGAACTGAAGCTGACCGGGCCCGCTGAACAGCGCGAGGCGATGCTGGCGCTGTGGCCGGAAGTGCAGAAAGTGGCCGGAGAGAGCATGATTTTCGAAGGCACCGAAGGCCTGCCCGCGCAGATCGCCCGTCGTCTGCAGGAGCGTCAGCTAAGCCTGACCCTGAGCGAGCAGTTTACCGGCGGCCTGCTGGCGTTACAGCTTTCACGCGTCAATGCGCCGCTGTTGGCCAGCGAAGTCATTCCTTCGCAGGAAGAGACCCTGGCGCAGTCCGCGCGCTGGGCGGCGGAGCGGCGCGAGAAACATTTTGCCGGCCTGGCGCTGGCGGTCAGCGGCCAGGAGAGCGATCACCTGAATTTTGCGCTTTCCACGCCGGACGGCACCCACGCGCTGCGGGTGAAATTCACCACCAGCCGCCACAGTGTCCAGGTGCGTCAGGAGGTATGCGCGATGATGGCCCTGAACATGCTGCGCCGTTGGCTAAATGGCCAGCCGGTGGCTGGCGAGCACGGCTGGATTAACGTCGTCGAATCTCTCTCGGTGTAAAAAAGCCTCCGCGTCGGGAGTCCTTCCCGACGCGGGCTGAGTCCAGCCAGCTGTACTTGCTTTTAAATATTCTGTGCACTACCTCGCATTTTTATCCCTCCAAACGTCCACCCTGCTGGAATAGCGTCGTCATTTGAAGCCGCTCACAATTTATCCGCCTGACAACCGCAACACTGATTCCAGTATTCAGGATTGGAGTCCAGTATGTTGGAATCAAGCAAAGTCCCGGCGCTGACCCGCGCCATTGATATTCTCAATTTGATCGCCCGCATCGGTCCCTGCAGCGCGGCGACCATTATTGACGAACTGGGTATTCCGAAAAGTACCGCCTATCTGCTGCTGGGAGAGCTGAAAAAACAGCGCTTCCTCAGCATGGATAATCAGGATAACTACTGCCTGTGGACCAAGCTGGTTGAGCTGGCCGGGCAGGCGCTGAGCAAAATGGACCTGCGCGAGCTGGCGCGTCCACGCCTGACGCAACTGATGGATCAGTGCGGGCTGCTCTGCCACCTGGGCATTATCGACAGCGGCAACGCCTACTACATTCTGAAGATTGAGTCCCCGGCCACCATCAGCGTGCGCTCGCATGAGGGTAAGAGCCTGTCGCTGTATCGCTCCGGTATCGGTAAATGCCTGCTGGCCTGGCAGCCCGAGCGGGTTCAGGAGTCGATTATCAGCGAGCTGCGGTGGGAACGGGCGACGCCAACCACTATCACCAGCGCCCAGCAGCTTCGTGATGAGCTGGGGCGTATTCGCGCCCGCGGCTGGAGCTTCGATAACGGCGAAGACTATCCCGACGTTCGTTGCGTGGCCGCGCCGGTGTTTAACGCCAATAACGAGCTGACCGCCGCCATTTCCGTGGTGGGTACTCGTCTGCAAATCAATGAAGACAATCGCGATTACCTCGCCGGTAGGGCGATTGCCTGCGCCAAAGATATTTCCCGTCTGCTGGGGTGGAAGAGCCCCTTCGAACAACAAGCCTCATAATAAGGAGAAGATCATGACCCTACCGAAAATTAAACACGTCCGCGCCTGGTTTATCGGCGGCGCTACCGCAGAGAAAGGCGCTGGCGGCGGCGATTATCATGACCAGGGGGCAAATCACTGGATTGACGATCATATCGCCACGCCGATGAGCAAATATAAACAGTATGAACAGTCCCGCCAGTCGTTTGGCATCAACGTTCTCGGCACGCTGATCGTTGAAGTGGAAGCCGAAAACGGGCAGACCGGTTTTGCGGTGTCGACCGCGGGCGAGATGGGCTGCTTTATCGTGGAAAAACATCTGAACCGCTTTATCGAAGGTAAGTGCGTCAGCGATATCAAACTGATTCATGACCAGATGCTCAACGCCACCCTGTACTACTCCGGATCTGGCGGCCTGGTGATGAATACCATCTCCTGCGTTGACCTGGCGCTGTGGGATCTATTCGGCAAAGTGGTTGGGCTGCCGGTTTACAAACTGCTGGGCGGCGCGGTGCGCGATGAAATTCAGTTCTACGCCACCGGGGCACGTCCGGACCTGGCAAAAGAGATGGGCTTTATTGGCGGCAAAATGCCGACCCACTGGGGGCCGCACGATGGCGACGCGGGGATCCGCAAAGATGCCGCGATGGTGGCCGATATGCGCGAAAAATGCGGACCGGACTTCTGGCTGATGCTGGACTGCTGGATGAGCCAGGACGTTAACTACGCCACTAAACTGGCCCACGCCTGCGCGCCGTCTAACCTTAAGTGGATCGAAGAGTGCCTGCCGCCGCAGCAGTACGAAGGCTACCGCGAGCTGAAACGCAATGCGCCAGCCGGCATGATGGTCACCAGCGGCGAGCACCACGGCACGCTGCAATCTTTCCGCACGCTGTCGGAAACCGGCATCGATATTATGCAGCCTGACGTGGGCTGGTGCGGCGGCCTGACCACGCTGGTGGAAATTGCGGCGATCGCCAAATCGCGCGGCCAACTGGTGGTGCCGCACGGCTCGTCGGTCTATTCGCACCACGCAGTTATTACCTTTACCAACACGCCGTTCAGCGAGTTTCTGATGACCAGTCCGGACTGCTCAACGATGCGTCCACAGTTTGACCCGATTCTGGTTGACGAGCCGGTGCCGGTAAACGGGCGCATTCATAAAAGCGTGCTGGATAAACCGGGCTTCGGCGTCGAGCTGAATCGCGACTGCAACCTGAAACGTCCTTATAACCACTGATCCCGTCGTGCCGCACAGCGCAGATGTGCGGCCCATTGTTGAGGATATTACGATGAGCAACACCTTGCTTGAGAGCGTGGTGAAGAAAAACCGCGCCCGTTTGATCCCTTTTATGCTGGCGCTGTACGTGCTGGCGTTTCTTGACCGTTCGAATATCGGCTTTGCCAAAGAGACTTACCAGCTGGATACCGGCCTGAGCAATGAGGCCTATGCGCTGGGGGCGGGGATTTTCTTTGTGGTGTACGCCTTTCTCGGGGTGCCTGCCAACCTGCTGATGCGCAAATTCGGCGCAAGAAAATGGATCGGCTGCACCACCTTGCTGTGGGGGCTTCTCTCCGCGGCGATGGCGTGGGCGGATACCGAAGCGAAGTTTCTGCTGGTGCGCACCCTGCTGGGCGCCGCGGAAGCGGGCTTCTTCCCGGGTATGATCTACCTGACTTCCCAGTGGTTCCCGCAGCAGAACCGCGCCAGCATTATGGGGCTGTTTTATATGGGCGCGCCGCTGGCGCTGACCCTCGGGTCGCCGCTCTCCGGCGCGCTGCTGGAAATGCACGGCTTTATGGGGCATCCCGGCTGGTTCTGGATGTTTATCATTGAGGGGCTGCTGGCGGTCGGCGCCGGGTTCTTTACCTTCTTCTGGCTTGACGATACGCCGCAGAAGGCGCGTTTCCTGAGCGCTGCCGAAAAACAGGCGTTAATCAGCGAGCTGGCCAGCGAAGAGCAGAAAAAGGTGACCTCGCGTTTGTCCGATGCGTTGCGCAACGGCCGCGTCTGGCAGCTGGCGATTATCTATCTCACCATTCAGGTGGCGGTTTACGGCCTGATCTTCTTCCTGCCAACCCAGGTTGCCGCGCTGCTCGGCACCAAGGTGGGGTTCGTGGCGTCGGTGGTGACCGCGATCCCGTGGGTGGCCGCGCTGTTCGGTACCTGGCTGATTCCCCGTTATTCCGATCGTACCGGCGAGCGGCGTAATGTGGCGGCATTTACCCTGCTGGCAGCAGCAATCGGCATCGCGGTCTCTGGCCTGGTTTCACCGGTGCTGGCGATTATCGCGCTGTGCGTTGCCGCCGTGGGCGTCATTGCCGTACAGCCAGTGTTCTGGACCATGCCGACGCAGCTGTTGTCCGGTACGGCGCTGGCCGCGGGCATCGGTTTCGTCAACCTGTTTGGTGCCATCGGCGGTTTTCTGGCCCCGATTATCCGCGTCCAGGCTGAAACAATGTTCGCGAGTGATTCTGCCGGATTAGTGACGCTCGCCTGCGTGGCGATTGTCGGAGTTGTTATTATCTTTTCGCTGCGCGTCAATCGCACGGTACCGCAGGCTGGCAGCGTACAGCATTAATGTAAGGGAGAACTATGAACGCAATTTTATCGAACTCATTTAAAGCGGGATTGTTGCAAGGGGAAGCGCAAATCGGCCTGTGGCTGAGCTCAACCTCTTCGTATATGGCTGAGATTGCCGCCACCTCGGGTTACGACTGGCTGCTGATCGACGGTGAACATGCGCCCAATACCATTCAGGACCTGTATCATCAGCTGCAGGCCATCGCGCCCTACGCCAGCCAGCCGGTTATTCGCCCGGTGGAGGGCAATCGTAGCCTGATTAAACAGGTGCTGGATATCGGCGCCAGAACGCTGCTGATCCCGATGGTCGATACCGCTGAACAGGCGCGGGAGATCGTCTCGGCTACCCGCTATCCGCCGGTGGGCACCCGCGGCGTCGGGGCCGGGGTGGCCCGCGCCGCGCGCTGGGGGCGGGTGGCGAACTATATGGCGCAGGCCAACGATGAACTGTGCCTGCTGATTCAGGTGGAGAGCAAAACGGCGCTTGATAATCTGGATGCGATCCTCGAAGTGGAAGGGATTGACGGCGTCTTTATCGGCCCGGCTGACCTATCGGCCTCGCTGGGGTTTCCGGATAACGCCGGTCACCCGGAGGTGCAGCGGATCATTGAGCAGAGCATCCGCCGCATTCGCGAAGCGGGAAAAGCCGCTGGATTCCTGGCCGTTGACCCGGAGATGGCGCACAAAGCGCTGGCGTGGGGGGCCAATTTTGTCGCCGTGGGCGTTGATACCAACTTGTATACCAGCGCGCTGGATAAACGGCTGGCGATGTTCAAGCCGATAGCCGAACAGGCGGAGGGAAAGGGGAGCTATTAGTCCCCCCGCAGCCGGTGCTGGTATCAGGCCAGCGCCTGCGCCAGCAGAGAGATGGGATGTTCGCAGCGTTTGCTGGTGGACATCTCAATCTGCCATTTGCAGGTTTCACAATCGGTCACCACCAGGTCAGCGCCGCTCTCCTCAATTTGCCGGAACAGCGGCGCGCCAATGGCCTGCGATGAGTCGTAGTTCTCCGACTTAAACCCGTAGGTGCCGGCAATGCCGCAGCATTGAGAGTCGAGTACCTCCAGCTGCAAACCGGGGATCAGCCGCAATAGCTCAAGGGTATACAGCGACCAGCCCATTTTCTCCATATGACAGGGGGTATGGTAGACCACCTTCAGCGGCAGCGGTTTTAGCTGCAGAGGCCGCCCATCATCCAACTGACGCCAGATCCAGCGGGTAGCCAGCTCAATGCGATCGCGAACGTCGCGGTTCTCAATATCGAGTACGTGCGGGTATTCATCGCGTAGGGTAAAGGTGCAGGTTGATGAGGTGGCAATAATGGGGAGGCTATTTTCCCGCATTGCAGTGACGTTGCTCTGCGCCTGTTTGCGCGCCCTGGCAAAGAAACCGTTGGCAATCAGCGGCACGCCGCAGCACTTCTCCTTACTTAATAACTGCACGCCGATGCCCATGGCGTTCAGCACCCGGATAAGATCTTTGCCCAGCTGTGGGTGGTTGTAGTTGACATAGCAGCCGTGAAAAAACGCCACCTGTTCGGCGTACTGCGCCTGCTGAGCTGACAGCTGACGATACGCGCGGCGAAAGGTGCCAAAACCATATTTCGGCAGCGTGCGGCGGTGATCGATTTTAAGCGCGGCATCAAGGAGTCGCCGTACCGGCTTCAGCCCGGTAGTGGCGTTCACCAGCGGGGCAAATGGCGTGGAGAGGGTGCCCATCAGGTCGGTGTGGCTGAGGATCGTATCGCGCAGCGTGGGCTTTTGTCGGCTGTACTCCATGCGCGCCCGCTGGATAATATCGCCGATTTTGACGTCTGAAGGGCAGGCGACTTCGCAGCGTTTGCAGTTGATGCAGTATTTTAACGCCTCGTCGTAGAGCGTGCCGTCTTTCAGGCGCAGGCGCTCGCCGTCCGGCCCGGCCTGTTTTGGCCCAGGATAGCGCGGGTTAACCCGGCTGACCGGGCAGGCGGTGGTGCAAACGGTGCATTTAATGCAGTGTTCAAAACGCGTGTCGTTCATGACTCACCTCCGGCAAGCTCGCCGATTAGCCTTGCGGCGTGCAGCGCGGTGATCGCGCAGACGCCGCCGCCGCATCCCAGCGCGATGGCATCAAAACCGCCGAGAATGGAACCTACGGCGAACAGATTCTCCAGCGTCTGTCCCTGAAGCTGCGGACGCAGAGCCGTATCGGTTTTCAGGCCGAAACGCTGCCAGGGCTGGGAAGCAAAAAAGTCCTGCTGATACCAGCTCTCCCGCGGCAGCGTCTGCTGTAGGTCAAGGCCAAGAATCGGCTCGCGCACGCCGCTGCGTTCGGCGACCAGACCATTGCTGAAAAAGCTGCCGCTGGCCAGCACCGCGAAGCGCGGGCGCAGCGGGATATCACCGTGGTTGCGCGTCCAGATAGCATTAACGATACCGTTCTGCTGGCTGATATTGATGACTTCGTCCCCGGTAAGCCAGGTACCGCCGCCGCGGATAAAATGCCGCTGGAGCTGGGCGTGCAGGCGCATCCCCGGCACCGACGGCGGCAGCGTAGGCAGCAGGCGCAGCGGGCAGGGAAGACGCTGCTGTAGCCACTGGTACAGGCGATCGTCGGCGAGGCCGAAGCAGGCGGGCATGATAATGAAACTGTGCCGCTGCGCCAGCGGGCGCAGCGCCGCCAGCATCGCCGGCCACTGCGTTTCATCATCCAGACGGCGGGCGATATTGGCGGCGCGAAATTCGGATGGGCTATCGCGCAGAACATCAAGGAGCGGTAAATCTATCTCCTGCGCTTCGGCGTTAACGCCGTACTGGTTCAGCGAGGCGGCGGCAAGATGCGGCTGGAAGTCGCCGAATCCGCTGATGCCGACCACGCAGACGCCCTTGGCGGGCAGCGGAGCGGTGGCAATCTCCTGTGGCGAAAGCCAGGCCGCGCGTAAGGTTCCCAGCGGCGTCACGCGCAGATGAGGCTGGCTGGCCTCTCCCTGCATGGCGATACCGCAGTCGGCAAACAGGGCCTGTGCCTGGCTGGCGTAATCCATTACCCGTTCGACGCCAAGCCTGGCATAGGGATGCTCGGGAAGCTGGCGGGCCAGCTGGCTGATGCCGTGAGCAACATCGGTGACGGTTTCGCCATTTGGCAGCGTCGAGAGCAGATCCAGCGAGGCGGAAGAGAAGTGCAGGGCGCTTTGACCGCGGCTAATAATCACGCTGCGCAGGCCGCGCCGATTAAGCGCCAGCCCGCAGAGTAGTCCGGCGAGACCGCCGCCGATAATGGCGCAATCAAACTTCATCCTGATGCTCCTTTTGTAATCCGCACAGGCCGAGATAGACCCAGCGGGTGAACTCGCTTTCACGCAGCGCGTCTCCCCAGGCCACCGGCTGGACGCCTTTCCAGCGTTCGTTCAGAAATTCAGACAGCTGGGTAAGGGAGCGCGCGGAGGTGGTGACGTTAAAACGCGCGAGCAGCCCGGCGGCCCGGCAGGCGCACAGTTCGCCCTGACAGGTGCCCATGCCGACGCGGGTGCGCCGGCGCAGGTCGAGCAGGTTTTTCACCGCCAGGTTTTCGACCGCGTACTGAACCTCGCCGGCGGTGACCGCTTCGCATTCGCAGACCAGGCTGCGGTGCTGGCGGCTATCGCCAAGCCAGACGGGGGTACGATCGCCGTGGCGGTAAATGGCCGACCCGCGCAGCGATGCCGGTAAAGAGATGATTTTGCGTAGCGTGGTTTCCGTCGGCTCCTGCGAGCCGGGAAGCGGCGCATCAGCGGTTGTACAGGGGGCGGTATTGCCGAGCTTCCGGCATACCGCATCCGTAGCCCACTCCGCCATCAGGCGGTAGGTCATCAGCTTACCGCCGGTGATAGTGATAAAACCTTCCATGCCGTCGCGCCGGGCGTGGTCGAGCAGCACGATGCCGCGGCTGACGCTGCGTCCACTGGGATCGTCATCGCTGGCGACCAGCGGACGTACGCCGGAGTAGGCGCGCAGTATCCGGGTCCGCCCCATGATCGGCGCCAGCTTTTCCCCCTCGCGCAGTAGCGTATCGACTTCCCCGGCCGTCACCCGGTTGTCGTCAATTTCATCATAGGGAATGTGCATCGAGGTGGTGCCAATCAGCGAAATGGTATCGCCGGGTACCAGGATATCGGCGTCAGCCGGTTTGCGGCAGCGGTTAATAACCTGACGGTTAATGCGGTGGTCGAGGATCAGCAGCGATCCTTTTGCCGGAAACATCGCGATGCGCAGGTCGGCATACTCTGCGATGCGCTGCCCCCAGATACCGGCGGCGTTGACCACCACCTGAGCGCGCAGGTTGAGCGGTTCACGGCGCTGACGATCGTAGAGCGCTACCCCCAGGACGCGATCGCCCTCGCGCAGCAGGCCGGTGACTTCGCAGCCGGTGAGGATAGTGGCGCCATGTTCGCGGGCATCGAGCATATTCGCGGCGGTGAGGCGGAACGGATCGACGGTGCCGTCCGGTACCTGCACCGCGCCAAGCAGCGCGGGGTTCACGGCAGGCTCCAGGCGCAGCGTCTCGGCGGGCGTCAGAGGCTGGGCTTCAATACCCGCCTGCTGGCAGGCGTTGATAAAGGTGTGTTGATACGCCGGATCGTCTTCCGGCAGGGTAATAAAGAGTCCGCTGGTGGGCTCAATGCAGTGGCGGGCGATGCGACGTAAGATGCGGTTTTCGCTGATGCACTCGCGCGCCGATTCGCTATCGGTTACCGCATAGCGCGCGCCGCTGTGCAGCAGGCCGTGGTTACGCCCGGTCGCGCCGGTAGCGATATCGTAGCGCTCAACCAGCGCCGCCTTCAGTCCGCGCAGCGCGCAGTCGCGCGCGATGCCGGCGCCGGTTGCGCCGCCGCCAATAATAATGACGTCATATTCACGACTATCGGCCATCTCCCTGTCCTCTGTTTTCGTTTTACATCATTTAGCCACATCAATAGCGTTTAATGTTTGATTTCGAGCATATTTGCGCGTAATTCGAGCATTTGTTGTGACTTTGTGCGCATATTAGAAAGCGATGTCATATTTCTGTAACAAAGTGTGCGACATTTCACAGTATTAGATTTACGCTTTGCCTACTATCGCGACCAAATCAGAAGTCAGTGAATAAATTACGTTTTTTTGCGTCGACGTCAGAAGAACAGCAATGGCCACGGAGGCTGATATGTTAAGTATATTTAAACCCGCAGCGCATAAGGCGCGTTTGCCAACGGCGGAAATCGACCCCTTATATCGTCGATTACGTTGGCAGATCTTTATCGGTATCTTCTTCGGATATGCCGCTTACTATCTGGTTCGTAAGAACTTTGCTTTGGCGATGCCCTATCTTATCGAACAAGGATTCTCCCGTGGCGATCTCGGCTTTGCGCTTTCCGGTATCTCCATCGCCTACGGGTTTTCGAAATTCATCATGGGCTCGGTCTCAGATCGTTCGAATCCGCGCATTTTTTTACCGGCAGGGCTGATCCTGGCCGCGCTGGTGATGCTGGTCATGGGCTTCGTCCCCTGGGCGACCTCCAGCATTATGGTGATGTTCGTGCTGCTGTTCCTGTGCGGCTGGTTCCAGGGGATGGGCTGGCCGCCGTGCGGGCGCACGATGGTGCACTGGTGGTCGCAAAAAGAGCGTGGCGGTATTGTGTCGGTATGGAACTGCGCGCATAACGTCGGCGGCGGGATCCCGCCGCTGCTGTTTCTGCTGGGAATGGCGTGGTTTAACGACTGGCACGCGGCGCTGTATATGCCGGCTTTCGGCGCGATCCTGCTGGCGATTTTCGCCTTCGCGATGATGCGCGATACCCCGCAGTCCTGCGGCCTGCCCCCTATCGAAGAGTACAAAAACGATTATCCTGACGACTACAGCGAGAAGCATGAAGAAGAGCTGACCGCAAAGCAGATCTTTATGCAGTACATCCTGCCGAACAAGCTGCTGTGGTACATCGCCGTCGCTAACGTATTTGTCTATCTGCTGCGCTACGGCATTCTTGACTGGTCGCCGACCTATCTGAAGGAAGTTAAGCACTTCGCGCTGGATAAATCATCCTGGGCCTACTTCCTTTATGAATACGCGGGGATCCCGGGCACGCTGCTGTGCGGCTGGATGTCGGATAAAGTGTTTAAAGGCAACCGCGGCGCGACCGGCGTCTTCTTTATGACCCTGGTCACCATCGCCACCGTCGTTTACTGGCTGAACCCGCCGGGTAATCCGGGCGTGGATATGGCCTGCATGATCATCATCGGCTTCCTTATTTATGGTCCGGTGATGCTGATTGGCCTGCACGCGCTGGAGCTGGCGCCGAAAAAAGCCGCCGGCACCGCCGCGGGCTTCACCGGCCTGTTCGGCTATCTCGGCGGCTCGGTAGCCGCGAGCGCTATCGTTGGCTATACCGTCGATTTCTTCGGCTGGGACGGCGGCTTTATGGTAATGATCGGCGGCAGCGTGCTGGCTGTCCTGCTGTTGATTATCGTGATGCTGGGTGAACGACGTCATCACCAGCAGATGAAACAAGGCTAAGGAGCTGCGATGAAAAGTCAATTAACCGCCCTGATGAGCGGAATGCTGCTGGCCGCTACCGCGCTCTCTTTCAGCGCCGTCGCAGGGGAGAAAATCGTTATCGCCCACCGCGGCGCCAGCGGCTATCTGCCGGAACATACCCTGCCGGCGAAAGCGATGGCGTATGCTCAGGGGGCCGATTACCTTGAGCAAGACCTGGTGATGACTAAAGACGACCGGCTGGTGGTACTGCATGACCACTATCTGGACCGGGTGACCGACGTGGCGCAGCGTTTCCCGCAGCGGGCGCGTAAGGATGGCCGCTTCTACGCCATCGACTTTACGCTCGCCGAGATAAAGTCGCTGAAGTTTACCGAAGGGTTTGAGCCGAAAGATGGCAAGAACGTGCAAACTTATCCGGGCCGTTTCCCGATGGGGAAATCTGATTTCCGTATTCATACCTTTGAAGAGGAGATTGAGTTTGTGCAGGGGTTGAACCATTCGACCGGCAAAAACATCGGCATCTACCCGGAAATCAAAGCACCGTGGTTCCACCATCAGGAAGGCAAGGATATTGCCGCCAGTACGCTGAAGGTGCTGAAAGAGTATGGTTATACCCGCAAGCAGGATAAGGTCTATCTGCAGTGTTTTGACGCGGACGAGCTCAAACGTATTAAACACGAGCTGGAGCCGAAGATGGGGATGGATCTCAATCTGGTACAGCTTATCGCCTATACCGACTGGAATGAGACCCAGCAGCGGCAGGCCGACGGCAAGTGGGTGAACTACAGCTATGACTGGATGTTCAAACCAGGGGCAATGGCGCAGATAGCACAGTACGCTGACGGCATTGGTCCGGACTACCACATGCTGGTGGCCGAAGGTTCGAAGCCAGGTGAGGTGAAGCTGACGGCCATGGTGAAAGAAGCTCACGCCAGCCATATGCAGGTCCATCCGTATACGGTCCGCGCCGATCAGTTGCCGGAGTACGCAACCGACGTCAATCAGCTCTATAACGTGCTGTATCGCCAGGCGGACGTTGACGGCCTGTTTACCGATTTCCCGGATAAAGCGGTGCAGTTTCTGAACGCGAAGCAGTAAAAAGCCGGGTTTACCCGGCCTGTGAACGGCAGTTTCATAGGTCGGGTAAGCGCAGCGCCACCCGATAAAGATTACATCTCGATTTCAATATCGCCTTGCGCCCGGCAGCAGCAGGGCAAAATCTCACCCGGCTGGACAAACGCCAGCGGCTCGGTGAGCCAGTCAACCTGGCCCGAAACCAGCCGTAGACGGCAGGAGCCGCAGTAGCCTTCGCGGCATTGATACTCCACGTCGATATTGTGCGATTCCAGAGCCGCCAGCAGAGAGGGATGTTCATCCTGACACTCAAGACGAGTGTCAGAAATCTTCAAAAAAATGCGTTTCATCAGAGCTGGAAGTTGCTCAGATCGTCGGCGTCGACTTCGGAATCGATCTGCCCGACGAGATAGGAACTGACTTCCACTTCCTGCGGCGCAACCTGCACGTTATCGGACACCAGCCAGGTGTTGATCCACGGGATCGGGTTGGAGCGGGTCTGGAACGGCAGATCGAGACCCACCGCCTGCATGCGGATGTTGGTAATGTACTCAACGTACTGGCAGAGAATATCTTTGTTCAGGCCGATCATCGAGCCGTCGCGGAACAGATAATCCGCCCACTCTTTTTCCTGCTGCGCCGCCTGCACGAACAGGTCGTAGCACGCCTGTTTGCACTCTTCGGCGATTGAAGCCATCTCCGGATCGTCGACGCCTGAACGCAGCAGGTTCAGCATATGCTGAGTACCGGTCAGGTGCAGCGCTTCGTCGCGGGCGATCAGACGGATAATCTTGGCGTTACCTTCCATCAGCTTGCGCTCGGCAAAGGCGAAGGAGCAGGCAAAGCTGACGTAAAAACGGATGGCTTCCAGCGCGTTCACGCTCATCAGGCACAGGTAGAGTTTCTTTTTCAGCTCGCGCAGGTTCACGGTGATAGTTTTACCGTTCACGCTGTGGGTGCCTTCGCCCAGCAGATGCCAGTAGCTGGTTAGCTCAATCAATTCATCGTAATAGCTGGAAATCCCTTCCGCGCGTTTCTGGATCTGCTCGTTGGTGACGATATCGTCAAACACCATCGCCGGATCGTTAACGATATTGCGGATGATGTGGGTGTAGGAGCGCGAATGAATGGTCTCTGAGAACGCCCAGGTTTCAACCCAGGTTTCCAGCTCCGGAATCGAAATCAGCGGCAGCAGGGCGACGTTCGGGCTGCGTCCCTGGATCGAGTCAAGCAGCGTCTGATATTTCAGGTTGCTGATAAAAATGTGCTTTTCGTGTTCCGGCAGCGCCTGGTAGTCGATGCGGTCGCGGGAAACGTCAACTTCTTCCGGACGCCAGAAGAAGGAGAGCTGTTTTTCAATCAGCTTTTCGAAGATGTCATATTTTTGCTGATCGTAGCGGGCGACGTTCACCGGCTGACCAAAAAACATCGGCTCAAGCAGCTGATCGTTTTTGGTCTGAGAAAAAGTGGTATATGCCATGAGTGAGGATCCTGTCCTGGAATTACAAGCCGGGTGGCACTTCGCTAACCCGGCCTACAATATACCGTAGGCCCGGCAAGCAACGCGCCGCCGGGCAATATTATCAAATCTTACATGCGCCGCTTTCGCAGCCGTCGTCCTGGATGGACGGCGCCAGATCATCCTGAGCATCTTCCGCGCCATCGCGAGTGTTGTGATAGTACAGCGTTTTGACGCCGAACTTATAGGCATTGAGCAAGTCTTTCAGTAATTGCTGCATCGGCACTTTACCTGACGGGAAGCGAGTCGGATCGTAGTTGGTGTTGGCAGAAATCGACTGGTCGATAAACTTCTGCATAATACCGACCAGCTGCAAGTAACCGTCGTTGTTCGGCATTTCCCACAGCAGCTCGTAGCCGTTCTGCAGTTTTTCGTAATCCGGCACCACCTGGCGCAGGATCCCGTCTTTCGATGCTTTGATGCTGACGTGGCCGCGCGGCGGCTCAATGCCGTTGGTGGCATTGGAGATCTGCGAAGAGGTCTCGGACGGCATCAGCGCGGAGAGCGTGGAGTTACGCAGGCCGTGCGTTTTGATCGATTCGCGCAACGCTTCCCAGTCGTAATGCAGGGATTCATTGACGATCGCATCCAGGTCTTTTTTATAGGTATCGATCGGCAGAATGCCTTTGGCGTAGGTGGTTTCGTTGAACCACGGGCACGCGCCCTGCTCGATAGCCAGTTCGTTAGAGGCTTTCAGCAGGTAGTACTGAATCGCTTCGAACGTTTTATGCGTCAGGTTGTTGGCGCTGCCGTCGGAGTAGCGTTTACCGTGCTTCGCCAGATAGTAGGCAAAGTTGATCACGCCAATACCCAACGTGCGACGGCCCATGGCGCCGCGTTTGGCTGCCGGGATCGGGTAGTCCTGATAATCCAGCAGGGCATCCAGCGCGCGAACCGCCAGTACCGCCAGCTCTTCCAACTCATCAAGGCTATCGATAACGCCGAGGTTGAAAGCGGAGAGGGTGCACAGCGCAATCTCACCGTTTTCGTCGTTCACATCTTCCAGCGGCTTGGTCGGCAGGGCGATTTCCAGGCACAGGTTGGACTGGCGCACCGGCGCGACAACCGGGTCAAACGGGCTGTGGGTATTGCAGTGGTCGACGTTCTGGATGTAGATACGGCCGGTGGAGGCGCGCTCCTGCATCATCAGCGAGAACAGCTCTACCGCTTTGATGCGCTGCTTGCGAATGCTGTCGTCCTGCTCATATTTTGTGTACAGACGCTCGAACTCGTCCTGATCGGCAAAGAACGCATCGTACAGGCCCGGGACGTCTGATGGGCTGAACAGGGTGATATCGCCGCCTTTCAGCAGGCGGGTATACATCAGCTTGTTGATCTGTACGCCGTAGTCCATGTGACGAACGCGGTTGGCGTCGGTGCCACGGTTATTTTTCAGCACCAGCAGGCTTTCGACTTCCAGATGCCACATCGGGTAGAAGAGGGTCGCCGCACCGCCGCGCACACCACCCTGGGAACAGGATTTTACCGCGGTCTGGAAGTGCTTATAGAACGGGATACAGCCGGTGTGGAACGCTTCACCGCCGCGAATCGGGCTACCCAGCGCGCGGATGCGGCCAGCGTTGATGCCGATACCGGCGCGCTGAGAGACGTATTTAACAATGGCGCTGGAGGTGGCGTTAATCGAATCCAGGCTGTCGCCGCACTCGATCAGCACGCAGGAGCTGAACTGGCGGGTTGGGGTGCGCACGCCGGACATGATCGGCGTGGGCAGGGAGATTTTAAACGTCGACACCGCGTCATAGAAACGCTTGATGTAGTCCAGACGCGTCTCGCGCGGGTAGTTGGAGAACAGGCAGGCGGCAACCAGAATGTACAGGAACTGGGCGCTTTCGTAGATCTCGCCGGTGACGCGGTTCTGCACCAGATATTTACCTTCGAGCTGCTTAACCGCCGCGTAGGAGAAGGTCATATCGCGATCGTGCTCGATGAACGAATCCATCTGCTTGAACTCTTCTTCCGTGTAGTCTTCCAGCAGATGAGTATCGTATTTGCCGTTTTTCACCATTTTCGACACGTGGTCGAACAGCGCTGGCGGCTCAAACTGGCCGTAGGCTTTTTTACGCAGGTGGAAAATCGCCAGGCGGGCGGCGAGATACTGGTAATCCGGGGCATCGCGGGAAATAAGGTCCGCGGCGGCTTTGATAATGGTTTCGTGAATGTCAGCGGTTTTGATGCCGTCATAGAACTGAATGTGGGAACGCAGTTCTACCTGGGAGATGGATACGTTATTCAGCCCTTCTGCCGCCCAATCCAGCACGCGGTGGATTTTATCGAGATTGATGCGCTCGGTGCTACCGTCGCGCTTTGTCACCAGCAGACTCTGATTCATGTGGATTATACCTGTCCGTGAAAGAAAATATCCCCCCACTTATCCACAGATCGCCGTTGTGACTAACTCTGTGGATAAATACTATATGTAGGGGGTTGTCGATAAAAGAAACGCTATATGGTGAGTATTCTAGTAAGGATTCTTTTGAGTACAAGAGTTGATTTTGAGGTTAAATTGAGGTTGCGGAAGGGTAATGATCGCGAAATCCACGCCACATAAGGCCTGGAGAAGATGTCAATAAAACAGAAAAAAAAATGAAAATTTGATCGAGTGCTGATTTCTTCATCGGAAGAAAAAATCACGCGGCTTGATGCCGCGCAATCATCATAGGAAAAACAGCTGACGCTATGCCTTCGTCGCCGTTGTATGCAACATATAGTTAACATCAACGCCCGGCGCCAGCTTGAAGGTATTGGTCAACGGATTGTAGTGAAGACCGGTAATATGCTGCTCTTTCAGAATAGTCTCATCAACCCAGCCGATCAGCTCCGCTGGTTTAATAAATTTCTTCACGTCATGGGTACCTTTTGGCACCATCTTCATCACGTATTCGGCGCCCACGACCGCCATCAGCCACGCTTTACCGTTACGGTTAATGGTCGAGAAGAAGACCTGGCCGCCGGGTTTGACCAGCCGCGCGCAGGCGTGGACCACCGACTGCGGGTCCGGGACGTGCTCCAACATCTCCATGCAGGTCACGACGTCATACTGCTGGGCATGCTTCGCCGCGTGCTCTTCAACGGTTTCCTGGACGTATTCGACCTGAATACCGCTCTCCAGGGCGTGCAGCCTGGCCACCTGTAACGGTTCGAAACCCATATCCAGACCGGTCACCGTCGCGCCTTCCCGAGCCATGCTTTCAGCCAGGATGCCGCCGCCGCAGCCGACATCGAGCACTTTTTTGCCAAACAGGCCTCCGGCGCGCTCCGCGATATAGCCAAGACGTAGAGGGTTGATGCGATGTAACGGCTTGAATTCGCCTTCTAAATCCCACCAGCGCGAGGCGACGGCTTCAAATTTAGCGATTTCATTATGATCAACATTGTGGGCCACCGACGGTTTTTCGGCATTCATGGGCGCTTTTACTCCTGTTCAGTTCAGACCCGCGAGTATATCAGGCCTCAGGGATGAATAAACCGTCTATCCCTGTCGCCTTCCGCCGCGCGAAAATCATTGGGTATAGGTTTACCCGTATCACTACGGGTGTGTTATAATTTGCGACCTTTGAATCCGGGATACAGTAGAGGGATAGCGGTTAGATGAGCGACCTTGCGAGAGAAATTACACCGGTCAACATTGAGGAAGAGCTGAAGAGCTCGTATCTGGATTATGCGATGTCGGTCATTGTTGGCCGTGCGCTGCCGGATGTCCGAGATGGCCTGAAGCCGGTACACCGTCGCGTACTATACGCCATGAACGTATTGGGCAATGACTGGAACAAAGCCTATAAAAAATCTGCCCGTGTCGTTGGTGACGTAATCGGTAAATACCACCCTCATGGTGATACTGCCGTATACGATACCATTGTACGTATGGCGCAGCCATTCTCCCTGCGTTACATGCTGGTAGATGGCCAGGGTAACTTCGGTTCTGTCGACGGCGACTCCGCCGCAGCGATGCGTTATACGGAAATCCGTATGTCGAAGATCGCTCATGAACTGATGGCCGACCTGGAAAAAGAGACGGTGGATTTCGTCGATAACTATGACGGCACGGAAAAGATCCCTGACGTTATGCCGACCAAAATCCCGAACCTGTTAGTCAACGGTTCGTCCGGTATCGCGGTAGGTATGGCGACCAACATTCCGCCGCATAACCTGACCGAAGTGATCAACGGCTGTCTGGCCTACGTTGAAAACGAAGACATCAGCATTGAAGGGCTGATGGAACATATTCCGGGTCCGGACTTCCCGACCGCCGCGATCATCAACGGTCGCCGCGGCATTGAAGAGGCCTATCGTACCGGTCGCGGTAAAGTGTACATTCGCGCGCGCGCGGAAGTGGAAGCTGACGCGAAAACCGGTCGCGAAACCATCATCGTGCATGAAATTCCGTATCAGGTGAACAAAGCGCGCCTGATTGAGAAAATCGCTGAGCTGGTCAAAGACAAACGCGTCGAAGGCATCAGCGCGCTGCGCGACGAGTCTGATAAAGACGGCATGCGTATCGTGATAGAAGTGAAGCGCGATGCGGTGGGTGAGGTGGTTCTTAACAACCTTTATTCGCAGACTCAGCTCCAGGTCTCCTTCGGTATCAACATGGTTGCCCTGCACCATGGTCAGCCGAAGATCATGAACCTGAAAGAAATTATTGCCGCGTTCGTGCGCCACCGCCGCGAAGTGGTGACCCGCCGTACGATTTTTGAACTGCGTAAAGCCCGCGATCGCGCGCACATCCTCGAAGCGCTGGCGATTGCCCTGGCCAACATCGATCCGATTATTGAGCTGATTCGCCGCGCGCCGACGCCGGCGGAAGCGAAAGCTGGCTTAATCGCCCGTTCATGGGATCTGGGCAATGTTTCCGCGATGCTGGAACGTGCAGGCGATGACGCCGCGCGTCCGGAATGGCTGGAACCTGAATTCGGCGTGCGCGACGGCCAGTACTACCTGACCGAACAGCAGGCACAGGCGATTCTGGATCTGCGTTTGCAGAAACTGACCGGCCTTGAGCATGAAAAACTGCTCGACGAATACAAAGAGCTGTTGGAACAGATTGCGGAATTGCTGCACATTCTGGGCAGCGCCGATCGCCTGATGGAAGTTATCCGCGAAGAGCTGGAGCTGGTCCGTGAACAGTTCGGCGACGCGCGCCGTACCGAGATCACCGCTAACAGCGCCGATATCAACATCGAAGACCTGATCAACCAGGAAGATGTTGTCGTGACCCTTTCGCATCAGGGCTACGTGAAGTATCAGCCGTTAACCGACTACGAAGCGCAGCGTCGCGGCGGCAAAGGCAAATCTGCGGCGCGTATCAAAGAAGAAGACTTTATCGACCGTCTGCTGGTGGCCAACACCCACGACACGATCCTCTGCTTCTCCAGCCGCGGTCGTCTCTACTGGATGAAAGTTTATCAGTTGCCGGAAGCCAGCCGCGGCGCGCGCGGTCGTCCGATCGTCAACCTGCTGCCGCTGGAAGCCAACGAGCGCATCACCGCGATCCTGCCGGTCCGCGAATACGAAGAGGGCGTGAACGTCTTTATGGCGACCGCCAGCGGTACCGTGAAGAAAACGGCGCTGACCGAATTCAGCCGTCCGCGTTCCGCCGGTATTATCGCGGTTAACCTTAACGAAGGCGACGAACTGATTGGCGTCGATCTGACTTCCGGTCAGGACGAAGTCATGCTGTTCTCAGCCGCCGGTAAAGTGGTGCGCTTTAAAGAGGACGCCGTCCGCGCGATGGGCCGTACCGCCACCGGCGTGCGCGGCATCAAGCTGGCCGGCGAGGACAAGGTGGTCTCGCTGATCGTTCCGCGCGGCGAAGGCGCCATCCTGACCGTCACGCAGAACGGCTACGGTAAACGTACCGCGGCTGAAGAGTATCCAACCAAGTCGCGTGCGACCCAGGGCGTTATCTCTATCAAAGTCACCGAACGCAACGGTTCCGTTGTGGGCGCGGTGCAGGTAGATGACTGCGACCAGATTATGATGATCACCGATGCGGGCACGCTGGTACGAACCCGCGTTTCTGAAGTGAGCATTGTGGGTCGTAACACTCAGGGCGTGATTCTGATCCGCACCGCGGAAGATGAAAACGTGGTTGGCCTGCAGCGCGTAGCTGAGCCGGTTGATGACGAAGAGCTGGATGCCATCGACGGCAGCGCGGCGGAAGGCGATGAGGATATCGCGCCGGAAGCGGATACTGACGATGATATTGCCGAAGACGAAGAGTAATTCTCTGCGGTGATTGTTCTGAAAGGGTCGGGGCTATCCCCGACCCTTTTTGTTTTCCCGTTGCGGGACCGTTGTTTTATCGTTACCTTAACGCCATTCTGTTGAGCCCCTGACGGCCGAGCATCGCCACATTGAAATATCTAGCTTCTTTCCATAACACGTTAAAGGTTTCACGCTATCTATTCAGAGCGCTGGCGGTACTACTGTGGGTGCTGGTCGCTTTTGTGTCGGTGTTTTACATCGTCAATGCTTTGCACGATCGCGAATCGGAAATTCGCCAGGAATTTAATCTCAATGCCGATCAGGCGCAGCGCTACATCCAGCGTACCGCCGATGTGATCAAAGAGCTGAAGTACGTTGCGGGCAACCGGCCGATGGACGGCGGCGAAGGCGGTGATACGCCGGTTCAGCGCGGCGATATCGCGATACCTAATTTTGAACCGCTCTACCCGGACTCCGACTGCGCGCTGATGAGTACGACCTGGCGTAATTCGCTACAGTCACTGGCGTGGTTTATGCGCTACTGGCGTGACAATTTCTCAACGGCCTACGACCTCAATCGTATTTTTTTGATTGGCAGCGACAATCTGTGTATGGCCAACTTCGGTCTGCGCGATATTCCGCTGGAGCGGGACCAGGCGTTAAAAGTGCTGCATCAGCGCATTGAGCAGTATCGCGACGCGCCGCAAAACGAGCGCGGTAATAATCTGTTCTGGATAAGCCAGGGCGTGCGTCCGGGCGTTGGTTATTTCTATGCGTTGACCCCAATCTATGTAGCGAATCGCCTGCAGGCGATGCTCGGCGTAGAGCAAACCATCCGTATGGAAAGCTTCTTTACTCCTGGTAGTCTGCCGATGAACGTCACTATCCTCGACGATAACGGTCAGTCGCTGATTTCGCTTGCCGGGTCGGACAGTAATATTAAAGCGGATGCGAAGTGGATGCAGGAGCGTCTGTGGTTCGGCTATACCGCCGGTTTTCGCGAGCTGGCGATGAAAAAAAACCTGCCGCCATCATCCCTGAGTATTGTCTATTCGGTGCCGGTGGATCAGGTGCTGGAACGCATCCGGATGCTGATACTGAACGCTGTGGTGCTCAATCTGCTCACCGGCGTGCTCCTCTTTGTCCTCGCCCGAATGTATGAACGGCGTATTTTTATTCCGGCAGAAAATGACGCCCAGCGGCTGGAAGAGCATGAGCAGTTCAACCGAAAAATCGTTGCCTCCGCGCCGGTGGGGATCTGTATTTTACGTACGCTCGACGGCACCAACATCCTGAGTAACGAGCTGGCGCATAACTATCTCAACATGCTAACCCACGAGGACAGGCAGCGGCTGACGCAAATTATCTGCGGCCAGCAGGTGAACTTTGTCGATGTGCTGACCAGCAATAACACTAACCTGCAAATCAGCTTTGTCCACTCGCGCTACCGTAATGAGAATGTGGCGATTTGCGTGTTGGTGGATGTCTCGGCGCGCGTCAAAATGGAGGAGTCGCTGCAGGAGATGGCCCAGGCTGCCGAGCAGGCCAGCCAGTCGAAATCAATGTTCCTCGCCACCGTCAGCCACGAACTGCGCACGCCGCTGTACGGGATTATCGGTAACCTTGATTTATTGCAGACCAAAGAGCTGCCGAAGGGCGTCGATCGCCTGGTGACGGCGATGAACAACTCTTCCAGCCTGCTGCTGAAAATTATTAGCGATATCCTCGACTTCTCAAAAATTGAGTCCGAGCAGCTAAAAATTGAGCCGCGGGAGTTTTCGCCGCGCGAGGTCATGAACCATATTTCCGCCAACTATCTGCCGCTGGTGGTGCGTAAGCACCTGGGGCTGTACTGTTTTATTGAGCCCGACGTACCGCAGCTGATGTCCGGCGATCCCATGCGCCTGCAACAGGTTATTTCCAACCTGCTAAGTAATGCGATTAAGTTTACCGATACCGGCTGTATTGTCCTGCACGTAGAGCGGGCGGATGATTATCTGCGCATCAGCGTACGCGACACCGGCGAAGGGATCCCGGCGAAAGAGGTGGTACGCCTGTTCGATCCATTCTTCCAGGTCGGAACCGGGGTGCAGCGCAACTTCCAGGGGACGGGACTCGGTCTGGCGATCTGTGAAAAGCTTATCAGCATGATGGATGGCGATATTGCCGTCGAAACCGAGCCCGGCATGGGCAGCCGGTTCACCATTCGTATCCCGCTTTATGGCGTACAAAATACGCCGCCGCTACTGATTGACGGCCTGGCTGAAAAATGCTGCTGGTTGGCGATTGATAACAGCTCGCTGGCGGTGTTCGTCGAGCAGTTGCTGACATTTCACGGCGTCCCGGTCCGTCGTTTTGACGGGCAAACGCCGGGAGCGGAAGATATTCTGTTAACCGATAGCGAGACGTATGAAGCCTGGACCGGCTGCGCAATGGTGATCTTCTCTCGTCGGCATATCGGTATTCCGCAGGAGCGGGCGCCCGGCGAATGGCTGCATAGTGTGGCCACGCCCCATGAACTGCTGCCGCTTCTGGGACGCATCTTCCATATCGCCGTGGCCAGCGCGGAAAACGGGCCCGCGCTATCCGCGGCGGATGCGGAAACCACCAGCAATGATGACATGATGATCCTGGTGGTAGACGATCATCCTATTAACCGACGTCTGCTGGCCGATCAGCTGGGATCGCTGGGCTATCAGTGCGTGACGGCAAATGATGGGGTCGATGCGCTGAATGTTCTGAGCAAGCAGCATATTGATATCGTGCTTAGCGACGTCAACATGCCGAATATGGACGGCTATCGCCTGACCCAGCGCATACGCCAGCTGGGACTCACGCTGCCGGTGATCGGGGTCACCGCCAACGCCCTGGCGGAAGAGAAGCAGCGCTGCCTGGAGTCGGGTATGGACAGCTGCCTTTCTAAGCCGGTGACTCTGGATATTATCAAGCAGACCCTGACGGTCTACGCAGCACGGGTACGTAAGGGAAGGGAGTAAGGCAGTTTCCCGGATAGCGCTGCGCTATCCGGGAAGGGAGACGTTAGTCTTTATCCGTGGAGCTCAGGGAAACGGAAGAGAGGTAGTTAAGCAGGGCAATGTCGTTTTCCACACCGAGCTTCATCATTGCCGATTTTTTCTGGCTACTGATGGTTTTGATACTGCGGTTGAGCTTTTTGGCAATCTCTGTGACCAGGAAGCCTTCGGCGAACAGACGCAATACCTCACTCTCTTTAGGCGACAAACGTTTGTCGCCGTAACCGCCGGCGCTGATTTTTTCCAGCAGGCGCGAAACGCTTTCCGGGGTGAATTTTTTGCCCTTTTGCAGCGCGGCCAGCGCTTTAGGCAGATCGGTTGGCGCACCCTGTTTCAGGACGATCCCTTCGATGTCCAGATCCAGCACCGCGCTCAGGATCGCCGGGTTGTTATTCATTGTCAGGACAATGATGGACAGATCCGGGAAATGACGCTTGATGTATTTGATAAGCGTAATGCCATCGCCGTATTTATCACCGGGCATGGATAAATCGGTAATCAGGACGTGTGCGTCCAGCTTTGGCAGATTGTTGATTAATGCGGTGGAGTCTTCAAACTCGCCGACAACGTTCACCCACTCAATTTGTTCAAGTGACTTACGAATACCGAACAGTACGATCGGATGGTCATCGGCAATAATTACGTTCATATTGTTCATGTATTAGGCTACCTTGCTACAGCAAGCTCTTGACGTAGTCGTCAATGTCGCTGATATATTTTTCTATGCCTTGCGCATCTTTTTCTCGAATCAGATGCTCAAGCGTTTCACATAACTGCTTGCCGGGTACCAGATTTAGCATAGCAAACGCCCCTTTGAGGCGGTGAGCGGTCTGCGCCAGCGCGGCGAAATCGCCTGTTGCCCGTTCATTATACAGCCTCTTAACATCATCTGGTACCGTGTCTGCAAACAGCGTGTAATAGCCGCTGGCATGCAGTTCGGCGTTACTTTCGCTACCGGCTGAGGAAGGGGGCTCCTCTTCCTCAGCAAGCTGCTGCTCAATCAGCTGGAGGATAGCTTCCTGCATCGCAGCGCTGATATTAAAGTTTACGCGGAGCTGACCAGGACCAATCTTATGAACCCGGACTTCATCATCGCTTAAAAGCAAGCCCGAAGCAGTAAGATTAGACGGATTATCCGTTAAAAAGAGATCATATTGTTGACTTGTGATTCTGTCATCCGGCGTGATGCAGGTGGCCCCCCAGCTTTCAAGCTGGCGGGTGACGATACGGCGGACTTCATGGGCCGTTACATCAAGCAGTATTACGACCTCATCCAACAGATGTTCCCCTGAATCACTCTCCTCTGCGCTGGCGGCCATTTTTAGATGCAGGGAGTAGCGGGTGCCCAGCGACTCGCGCGCTTTGATATTGAGCTGCCCGCCTAGCTTGCGGGTCAGGCGATCGCAGAGCCAGAAGGTGAGGGCGTTGGCTTTGCCGTAAAGGTCTGCCTGCGTCTCGTTGAGGAACGGGAAGTGCATATTGTCGATTTCATTCGCCGAAACGCCGTTGCCGGTATCCAGAATACGGAAGGTCAGGCGGTCGTCAGCTGATTCATCTTTACTCACTTCCAGGGTGATTTTGCCGATAGGCGTGGTGGTAACCGAATATTGGATGAGCAGTAAAAGTGTGCGGCGCAGGGCGTCGCGATCGCCGTAGCGTTGCTCATTGGCCGGCAGCGAGTTGTTAATCAGCAGCTGAAGACCTTTACGTTTGATGATGGGCAGGACTTCAGGCACCACTTCATCTATCAATTCCTGAATGGAGAACAGACCCTGCGCGCTCTTCCAGCTATCGGTCTCCAGCAGGTTTGCCAGCTGTATTTCATCGACCAGTTGGACCAGTTCATCTGCATGCTGGGCCAGCTTGCGGCTTTCAGCTATGCCGAGCGCCGCGGCTTCTTCCGCCAGCGTTTGCGCTGGCTGCTTCAGCGCCATACCGATATGCTGCATAAAAGCAGTGCGGCCCTGCTGGTTTTTCTCATACAGGCGCTGGGCCTGCTTGAGCTTCTTATTCACCAGCACTTCACGGTCCTGATCGCGAATAATAAAGATTTGCGTACGCGGCGAAACCTGGCTGCGGAAATGACGGATTTCATACAGTTCATTGTTCACCGTCGCCTGAATCACGCCCTGATGCTGATCGGCCATGTTAATGATGTTTTGCAGGTTCAGATGCGGCAGCAGATGATCGGCAATCGGATTGCTAATCACCGTACGGTTAGCGTCCAGATCGTGCACCAGAAGCCCTAGCGGCAGCAGGGAAACAATCTCTTCGTGAATGGCGCGCTGGGCGCGCAGCTCATTATTGGCTGCCGAAGAGACCGCCGTTCCCACGATGCTTTTACGGCCGCTGTAGTGGCGAAAGGTCGTAAATCCGAACAGCGCCAGCGCCAGCAGACCAATATTCAGCAACAGCGGCAGTAAGATACTCTGCAAGGACTCCAGAATCAGCTCGCTAAAGGGCACCATCCAGACCAGACGCATACCGGTGGTATTAATGGTGGTGAGAATTTCAATCTGCGGGCCGTTAAAGTTAATGCTAACGATGTCGGCGGCTTCTTTATCCGGGTTGCTGTTGACGCTTTGCGACGGATCGGGCTCCAGCCGGAAGCTCTCCAGCGACATACTAGGAGGAATGAGATCGTTAATGGGCAGATCGAAGGCGACAACGGTCGCCAGGTGACCGGGCTGGTTGAATGTCGTGCGTAAAGTAAAGTAGTAGCCGTTTTGCCAGGCAAGGTGGCGCAGCGACGAAAAGGTCTCGCGTTCATCTAAGGTGTTGGCCTGAAGCAGCATTTCTGCCCGTCGTGATTCGACGACGCTGCTGATGGTCGACTCTTTGAAGCTGGAAGAGAGGTCTTTTAAGGGCAGCGTTGAAACCAGAATCAGGCTGTTATCAAGCCCGTTCAGGTAATACATCGACCAGGGGATCGTCTCGGCGCCCCACAGGATATCGAGATAGTTGGAGATTTTTTGCGTCATTTCCAGCGTTGAGCCGTCATGCGAGCCAAAAATCAGCGCTTCTGTTTTGCGCCGGGGTTTCTCCAGGTAGTAAACATCCTGTTTTAAACGCGTTTCCTGGAGCCCTGTCTCTGAGACTGAACTGGACGAGGTCGCAGCGATATTGTCATAAATCTGCCAGGTGGCGTAGCGCCAGGTATCGATGCGTTTATGTAAGTCGTAGCTGACATCGACCACCTGGTAGCTTTTGTCTTTAAGCCAGGTGTTAACGGCGCTTTGGATCATGACCCCCATCGTCGCCAGTAGGACGATGACCATGAGAATAAAGAAGCGAGTAATGTTGCCGGGTATCAGGGAAAATTTTTTCGGGGTCATCGTGTGAGAATACGACTCATCATTGTGTGTAAACGGACTGTTGCACCAAGTTAACCGGGGGCAGCGCAGATGCTACGAACAGTATAAGGGTTAACGTCCAAAATCCATACATCTGAATATCCTACAATGACTTTTTGCCTTGAGATTGATGCCAAACCAGCGGGGCGTACAAAGATGTACGTCCCGGTTATTTTTGTACAATTATTTACGGATTCGATAATGTAAATAGCACTAAATAACAAGAAATTATATAAATTACTCCGATTTTAGCCGTAAGTTGTTTGATTAATAACCGTTATTTTTTTCGCGGTTAGCAGGGAATAATTAAAGATGTGTAAAGAAGGGTAAAAAAAACCGGATGCGAGGCATCCGGTTGAAATAGGGGTAAACAGACATTCAGAACTGAATGACGGTAATAAATAAAGTTAATGATGATAGCGGGATTAATTTTAGTCCCAGATGAGAATTTTGTTTTACCATTCAGTGCTATAGGTGTGTAACTGTGTAACTCTTTGACATTGATTGATAATTTTTATTTTTTGATTATTAGTGCTTATTTTTATGGGCTTTTTGTGCAGAAAAAAAGTTCCCTTACATTTACAATTTGAAACATCTTGTGGGTATTTTGAAACATCTTAGAAGTTTTAGTATCATATTCTTGTTGGATTATTCTGCATTTTGCAGCACAATGAAATAGCCGACTGATTAGAAGGGTAATCAGTAAGCAGTGGCAATAATAAAAGGCATATAACAAACAGAGGGTTAATAACATGAAAGTTAAAGTACTGTCCCTCCTGGTACCGGCACTGCTGGTAGCGGGCGCAGCGAATGCGGCTGAAGTCTATAACAAAGATGGCAACAAATTAGACCTGTACGGTAAAATCGACGGTCTGCACTATTTCTCTGACGACAAAGGTCAAGATGGCGACCAGACCTACATGCGTCTGGGCATCAAAGGCGAAACCCAGATCAATGATCAGCTGACCGGTTACGGCCAGTGGGAATACAACGTCCAGGCTAACAACACCGAAAGCTCCAGCAATCAGGCGTGGACTCGTCTGGCGTTTGCAGGTCTGAAATTCGGCGACGCGGGTTCTTTCGACTACGGTCGTAACTACGGCGTTGTTTACGACGTAACTTCCTGGACCGACGTTCTGCCGGAATTCGGCGGCGACACCTACGGTTCTGACAACTTCCTGCAGTCTCGCGCTAACGGCGTGGCAACCTACCGTAACTCTGACTTCTTCGGTCTGGTTGACGGCCTGAACTTTGCTCTGCAGTATCAGGGTAAAAACGGCAGCGTAAGCGGTGAAGGTTCGACCAACAACGGTCGTGACTGGAACAAACAGAACGGCGACGGTTACGGCACTGCTGTGACCTATGATATCTACGACGGTATCAGCGCTGGTTTCGCGTACTCTCACTCTAAACGTACCAGCCAGCAGAACACTGTTCCTGCTCTGGGCCGCGGCGACAACGCTGAAACCTACACCGGTGGTCTGAAATATGACGCCAACAACATCTACCTGGCGACTCAGTACACCCAGACCTACAACGCAACTCGCGCTGGCAACCAGGGCTTTGCTAACAAAGCGCAGAACTTCGAAGTGGTTGCACAGTACCAGTTCGACTTCGGTCTGCGTCCGTCCGTGGCTTACCTGCAGTCCAAAGGTAAGGATCTGGAAGGTTACGGCGATCAGGATCTGCTGAAATATGTTGATGTAGGCGCGACCTACTACTTCAACAAAAACATGTCCACCTACGTTGACTACAAAATCAACCTGCTGGACGACAACCGCTTCACCCGTGCTGCCAATGTGTCTACCGACGACATCGTTGCTCTGGGCCTGGTTTACCAGTTCTAAGTACGCAGAAGTTTGAAAAAAGGCGCCGATGGCGCCTTTTTTTATGCCCGGTTTAACCTTACTGGTGTACTCTTTGCGCCTTAGCCAGAGGAAGCCAATTTTATGGATATCACTTTTTTCCGCGCCGCCCTGTTCGGCGCCTGCGTATTACTTTCAGGCTGTGATTCAGCCACCTCTCCCCAGACGCCAAAATCCGCCGCCACCGTGCTGGATGGCAAAACCATGGGCACATTCTGGCGGGTCAGCGTCATCAACCTTGATGAGGCGAAGGCCGAGGCGCTGCGCCAGAAAGTGCAGGCTCAGCTCGATGCCGACGACCGTCTACTTTCTACCTGGAAGAACGATTCAGCGTTGATGCGCTTTAACCATTCGTCGGGAACGTCGCCGTGGCCGGTCAGCGAGGCGATGGCAGATATCGTGACGATGTCGCTGCGCATTGGCGCGAAAACCCATGGCGCCATGGATATCACCGTCGGGCCGCTGGTCAATTTATGGGGCTTTGGTCCGGATAAACAGCCGGTAAAAACGCCGGATGCGCAGCAGATTGCTGCGGCGAAAGCGCGCAGCGGATTACAGCATCTGACGGTGATCAACCAGGCCGGCCAACAGTATCTGCAAAAAGACATTGCGGATCTGTTCGTCGATCTCTCTACCGTGGGTGAAGGCTACGCCGCCGATCATCTGGCGCGCCTGATGGAGCAGGAGGGGATCTCGCGCTATCTGGTCTCGGTGGGCGGCGCGCTGGTGAGCCGGGGTATGAATGCGGAAGGGCAGCCCTGGCGGGTGGCGATCCAGAAGCCAACCGATCGCGAAAACGCGGTGCAGGCGATCGTTGATATCAACGGCCACGGCATCAGCACCTCCGGCAGCTACCGCAACTACTATGAGCTGGACGGTAAGCGCATCTCGCACGTTATCGATCCGCAAACCGGGCGGCCTATTGATCATAAACTGGTTTCGGTGACCGTTATCGCCCCGACGGCGCTGGAGGCCGACGGCTGGGATACCGGGCTGATGGTGCTGGGGCCGGAAAAAGCGCAGGACGTGGTTCGCGAACAGGGGCTGGCGGTATATATGATTGTCAAAGAGGGTGACGGGTTTAAAACCTGGATGTCGCCGCAGTTCCGCGCGTTCCTCGTTGGCGAGAAAAATTAAAGCGCAAGATTTCGGGTTTTTGTTAACGGACTTCGGGCCACACTGCAGATACACTTACAGCAGGAGTCCGTGATGAAACCGATAATGATTGATACCGATGAGCGCCGCTGGCAGGCGGTATGCGAACGTGATGCCCGCGCCGATGGTCAGTTTGTTTTTGCCGTGCTGACCACCGGCGTTTGCTGCCGTCCGTCCTGTCGTTCGCGTCGCGCGCTGCGGGAAAATGTTCGCTTTTACCCTGACGTTGCAACCGCGCAGGCGGAAGGCTTTCGCCCCTGCAAACGCTGCCAGCCGGAAAAAACCGACCCGCAGCAGCAGAAGGTAGAGAAAGTGGCCGCCGCGTGCCGTCTGCTGGAGCAGGAAATGCCGGTGACGCTGGAGGCGCTGGCGCGTCAGGCCGCGCTCAGCCCCTTTCATTTTCACCGCCTCTTTAAATCCGTCACCGGAATGACCCCTAAAGCCTGGCAACAGGCCTGGCGCGCTCGCCGTTTACGCGAAGCGCTGGGGCAGGGGGAGAAAATTACCGATGCGGCGCTGTCGGCCGGCTTCCCGGACAATAGCAGCTACTATCAGCAGGCAGATGCCGCGCTGGGGATGACCGCCCGCCAGTTTCGCCGCGGCGGCGAGGATCTCGATATTACCTGGGTATGCGGCGATGGTCCGCTGGGACGCTGTCTGGTGGCTGAGAGTAAGCGGGGCGTGTGCGCCGTGCTGCCGGGAGAGAGCGATGCTTTGCTCTACGCTGAATTAGCCAGCCTGTTTCCCAATGCGCGGCTGCATCCGGGCGATGATGCTTTTCGTCAGCGGGTGGCGCAGGTATTTTCCCATCTTGATGACCACCGGCAGCCGTTTTCCCTGCCGTTGGATTTGCGCGGCACGGCTTTTCAGCTTCAGGTCTGGCAGGCGCTACGTCAGATCCCGGCGGGAGAGACCCGCAGCTATCGCCAGGTCGCGCAAAGTATCGGCCGCCCCCGCGCGGTGAGAGCAGTGGCAAGCGCCTGTGCCGCTAATAAGCTGGCGCTGGTTATTCCCTGCCATCGGGTCGTTCGCCAAGATGGGGCGCTATCCGGCTATCGTTGGGGAACGGCGCGCAAGGCGCTGTTGCTGGCGCGAGAAGCGTCATCCGAGGAGAAATAATGTTCGATCTTTTTGCCGATACGCCGCCCTGGCAGGAGCCGCTGGCTCCGGGGGCGATAATTTTGCGCCGCTACGCCCGAGAGCGCGCCCCGGCGCTGTTGCAGGCAATCGCCGGGATTGCCGATCGTTCGCCTTTTCGCCAGATGGTCACCCCCGGCGGTTATACGATGTCGGTGGCGATGACCAACTGCGGCGAGCTGGGCTGGACGACGAACCAGTTTGGCTATCTTTATGCTGCCGACGATCCGCTGACCGGCAAGCGCTGGCCGCAGATGCCGCCGCCTTTCCGCGAGCTGGCCGCAGAGGCCGCGGCGGCGGCTGGCTATGCGCGCTTTACCCCGGATGCTTGTCTTATCAACCGCTACCAGCCCGGCGCGAAGCTGTCGCTGCATCAGGATAAAGACGAGCATAACCTGCGAGCGCCGATTGTCTCCGTCTCGCTGGGGCTGCCGGCAATATTTCAGTTCGGCGGGCTGCGGCGTAACGATCCGCTACAGCGTGTGCTGCTGGAGCACGGCGATGTGGTGGTCTGGGGCGGCGAATCGCGGCTGTTTTACCACGGTATTCAGCCGCTCAAAGAGGGCATCCACCCGGAGACCGGCGCCTGTCGTTACAATCTCACTTTCCGCCTGGCGGGTAATAAAGAATAAAAATAAGAATTATTCTTGCTGTCATCGTCGAGCAGTTTAAACTGCTGGCTGTTTTTGCTTGCCCGGATTATGCGTTATGGAACTTCTTCTTCTTGTCTGGCGTCAATATCGCTGGCCGTTTATCTCCGTCATTGCCTTGAGCCTGCTGAGCGCGGCGCTGGGTATTGGGCTTATCGCCTTCATTAACCTGCGCCTGATAACCCTTGTCGATACCTCCCTGACGGTCCTGCCGGAGTTCCTCGGGCTGCTACTGCTATTGATGGCGGTCACCCTCGGCTCGCAGCTGGCGCTGACCACGCTTGGCCACCATTTCGTCTACCGCCTGCGCGGCGAATTTATTAAGCGCATTCTGGATACGCAAATCGAGAAGATCGAGAAAATCGGCAGCGCGTCTCTGCTGGCCGGGTTAACCAGCGATATCCGTAATATCACCATTGCCTTCGTGCGCCTGCCGGAGCTGGTGCAGGGGATTATTCTCACCTTCGGTTCCGCCGCCTATCTGGCCTGGCTGTCGGGAAAAATGATGCTGGTTACCGCCCTGTGGCTGGCGTTGACCATCTGGGGCGGATTTATGCTGGTATCGCGGGTTTATAAGCATATGGCGTCGCTGCGCGAAAGCGAAGATAAGCTATATCACGACTACCAGACGGTGCTCGAAGGTCGCAAAGAACTCACTCTCAACCGCGAGCGCGCCGAATATGTGTTTAATCAGCTCTATCTGCCGGATGCGCGAGAATACCGGCACCATATTGTTCGCGCCGATACCTTCCATCTGAGCGCGGTTAACTGGTCGAATATTATGATGCTGGGCGCGATTGGCCTGGTCTTCTGGATGGCCAACAGCCTGGGCTGGGCCGATACGGCGGTGGCGGCGACCTACTCGTTGACCCTATTATTCCTGCGCACGCCGCTGCTTTCCGCAGTTGGCGCGCTGCCCACTCTGCTCAGCGCGCAGGTGGCGTTCAACAAGCTGAATAAGTTTTCGCTCGTGCCGTACCGCGCTGAATTTCCGCAGCCGCAGGCGCATCCCCACTGGCAGACGCTCGAGCTGCGCGACATCACCTTCCATTATGCTGACAACAGCTTTGCGGTTGGGCCGATTAATATGACCCTCAAGCGCGGCGAACTGGTCTTTCTGATTGGCGGCAACGGTAGCGGGAAATCGACGTTGGCTATGTTGTTGACCGGTTTGTATCAGCCCCTTTCCGGGCAGATCCTGGTCGACGGGCAGCCGATGGCGGCGGATAAGCCGGAAGATTATCGCAAGCTGTTCTCGGCGGTGTTTACCGACGTCTGGCTGTTTGACAGACTGCTGGGGCCGGAAGGAAAGGCGGCTGACCCGGCGCTGGTGGAGAAGTGGCTGGGTTATCTGCAGATGAACCATAAGCTACGGCTCGACGATGGCAAAATCCTCGACCTGAAGCTGTCAAAAGGGCAGAAAAAGCGCGTGGCGCTGCTGCTGGCGTTAGCGGAAGACAGAGATATCATTATGCTTGATGAATGGGCGGCGGATCAGGACCCCCATTTCCGCCGTGAATTCTACCAGGTGCTGCTGCCGCTGATGAAGGAGATGGGTAAAACCCTCTTTGCTATTAGCCATGACGATCACTACTTTCAGCACGCCGACAGGCTGCTGGAAATGCGCGGCGGCCAGTTGTCTGAGCTGACCGGAAATGAGCGCGAGCTGGCGACGCGCGACGCGGTCGCCCGTACCGCCTGATCGCTTTATGCCGTCCCGGAGGCGCCAGCCGACCTCCGGGCTTCCCGCAGGCTGCTGTTTTTTCCGTCGACTGAATTCATAGCGGTTATTATTTCCGCCTCCTCGCGCTATGCTTAAGGCTTCCGGCCTGCTGGTCTGACAGATATTTTTACAAGGATTGCCTGACCGATGTCCGTTTTGCATAAAAAAAGCGCCAGATTGCGTGACGAAGAGCGCGCCCGCCTCATTTGGCTCCTGAGCACCGATAAAGCCGTCACATCTTCGCTGCTGGGTAAATTAACCCTCGCTGAACGTTACGATGACAGCACGCTTGCCGACGATCTGGCGGAAGTGGAGATGCTGGTTTCCCACCTGCCGCCCCCGGACCTTGCCGATGCGCTTGAGGCTCTGCCTTATGATGCGCGCAACGCGCTCTGGCGGCTGGTCGCAGACGATAAGCGCGGTGAAGTGCTGCTGGAGGCATCGGAAAGCGTCTGGGGCGACCTCATTGAGGAAATGAGCGATCACGACCTGCTGTTCGCGCTGCAAAATCTCGATATTGATGAACAGGTCTACCTGCTGCAGCACCTGCCGCGCGATCTGACCGGACGTTTGCTGGCAACGCTGCCCGCGGATAAGCGCGCGCGTATTCGCCAGATGATGCGCTACGCCGACAATACCGTCGGCGCGATCATGGAGTTTGAGGTCATTACCGTTCGTCCGGAAGCCACTCTTGCGGCGGTACAGCGCTATCTGCGGCGATTAGGGAAAATGCCGGAGAACACCGACAAACTGTTTGTGACCACCCGCAATAAGCTGCTGCTCGGCGAACTCGAGCTGCAAACCATTCTGCTTAACGATGCGCAGAAGCGGGTAGGGGAAGTGATGGAAGGCGATCCCGTCACCTTCCAGCCGCACGAGGATGCGGAAAAAGTGGCGCGTACTTTTGAACGTGATGACTTACTCAGCGCCGCAGTGATTGATGCCGACGGCAAGCTGATGGGGCGTTTAACTATCGATGAGATCGTTGATGTGGTCTATGAAGAGACGGACAACGATTTACGCCGGATGGGCGGCCTGAGCAACGATGACGACGTTTTTGCCCCGGTCAGTAAGGCGGTGAAGACCCGCTGGGCCTGGCTGGCGGTGAATCTATGCACCGCATTTATCGCCTCCCGCGTTATCGACGGTTTCGAACACACCATCTCCCAACTGGTGGCGCTGGCCTCACTGATGCCGATTGTCGCCGGGATCGGCGGCAACACCGGCAATCAGACGATCACCATGATCGTACGGGCAATGGCGTTACAGCATATTCAGCCGGGAAGCTTTTCGTTTCTGATCTTGCGTGAGATGGGTGTTGCGCTGATCAATGGGATCGTCTGGGGCGGGATTATGGGGGCCATTACCTGGTGGCTGTATGACGATCCGCAGCTTGGCGCCGTGATGACCCTGGCGATGATGCTCAACCTGCTAATGGCGGCGATGATGGGCGTGATTATCCCGATGGTGATGGTTAAGCTAGGTCGCGATCCGGCGGTCGGCTCCAGCGTGATGATTACCGCGATTACCGACACCGGCGGATTCTTTATTTTTCTTGGGCTGGCGACGATTTTTCTGATGTAGACCGCGCTTGATTACGCAGGCGACGGGGGATCAGCACCATCGAAACCAGGCCTGCCAGGACGCCAATTGCCAGATTGCTGGTGCCGACGGTCGCGCCGACGGTTACCAGCATCACCAGCGTTTCCGGCCACGGGTTGCGCGCCAGCTCCGCCGGACGAACGCTGTGCCAGCTAAAGGTTTTTACCGCCACAATCACCATCACGCCGGCGAGAACGGCCATCGGGATTTTCGCCATCACTTCGCTGAGCGCGGTCACCAGCAGGAGGAGCACCAGGCCTGCGACAATGGTCGAGACGCGGCTGCGCGCTTTACCCATTTCAACGTTAACGATGGTCTGGCCGATCATTGCGCATCCGGCGATGCCGCCATAAAACCCGGCGAGGATATTGGCGATGCCCAGACCGGCGCTCTCGCGCGCCTTACTGGAAGGGGTATGGGTCAAATCATCGACCAGCTTCGCCGTCAGAAGTGACTCCATCAGGCCGACAAAAGCGATGCTCAGCGCGCAGGGCCAGATAATGCTCAGCGTGGTTAAGTCCAGAGGCACCATCAGGCTGGTTAATCCCGGCAGTCCGCCGTTCATGGAGCCTTCGTCGCCGACGGTCGGCAGCAGCTGGCCGCTGAAAACGGTAAACAGGGTCAACAGAACGATAGCAATCAGCGGAGAAGGGACTGCCTTAATAAAGCGCGGCGCCCACAGCACAATCAGCAGCGTTAACACGAACAGGCCGATAATCAGCGGCTGCTTGCTCCAGAAATGCGGTACCTGAGCAAAAAAGATGAGAATACCCAGCGCGTTAACAAAACCGGTCATCACCGGCTGCGGGATAAAGCGCATCAGCCGCGCCATGCCGCAAATGCCAAACAAAATTTGAATAACGCCTGCCATCACGACCGCTGGCAGAATGTAGCCGACGCCGTATTGATGCACCATTGGACCAATAACCAGCGCCACCGATCCGGCGGCCGCGGTGACCATGGCTGGCCGTCCGCCCAGGAGCGACATCGCCATACACAGCACCACGGAGGCAATCAGGCTAACTTTCGGGTCAACGCCAGCGATAACCGAGAAGGAGATGACCTCAGGGATGAGCGCCAGTGCGGTGAGCACGCCAGCCAACGTTTCACGCGTCAGCAGCGCGGGCGAACGCAGTATCTGGCCTAATGCGCCAGCGTTAGCGGAGGTAGCGGGATCAGAAACTGGAGGCATAAAAAAAGTTCGCAGATTTTAAAAATTTGGCGGCAGGATCGATCGCTGCTTACGTGCGGTCGGTCACAAAACCGAGGATAATAGCGCGTAAGCGTCGCTGACACCAGTACAAAATGTGATTTGTGATACACATTTATTAAACATTTTTATAACAGATCTCAAAACTCAACTTAAAATTTAAACAATATTTAAATTTTTTTCTTCAGTGTTACCTTTGAAGCCGAGAATCGTTTCACCTGCGCTAAATAAAAAAGCGAGTAAAGTAAGGCTCAAATCCGATGAAGAAAAAGATGGCCGTACCCAGCTCACAGGCGGTTGGTTCCAATAACACTCGGACCAACACCCGCCATGAGCAAGAGACGGATGTATTGTTGATTGGCGGCGGCATCATGAGCGCCACGTTGGGAACCTGGCTGCAGGAACTGGAGCCGGACTGGTCTATTACCATGGTCGAGCAGATGTCCAGCGTCGCGGAAGAGAGCTCGAACGGATGGAACAACGCGGGCACCGGCCACGCGGCGCTGATGGAATTGAACTATACGCCGCAAACCGCTAACGGTATCAATATCGATAAAGCGGTCGATATCAACGAATCTTTCCAGATTTCTCGTCAGTTTTGGGCCCACCAGGTGACCCGGGGCATTCTGAAAAAGCCTAAATCCTTTATTAACAGCGTGCCGCACATGAGCTTCGTCTGGGGCGAAGACAACGTTAACTTCCTGCGCGCCCGCTATGCGGCGTTACAACAAAGCGAGCTGTTCCGCGGTATCCGCTACTCCGAAGATCATCAACAAATTAAAGAGTGGGCTCCGCTGGTGATGGAAGGACGCGATCCGCAGCAGAAGGTGGCCGCAACCCGCTCGGAAGTCGGCACCGACGTGAACTACGGTGAAATCACCCGTCAGCTGATCGCCGGGCTGCAAACCCATGACAATTTCTCGCTTCAGCTGGGTACCGTGGTACGTCGCTTTAAGCGCAACGCCGACAATAGCTGGAGCGTCACGCTGGCGGATGCGAACAATCGCCACCAGAAACGGGTTATCAGGGCTAAATTTATCTTTATCGGCGCCGGCGGCGCCGCGCTGACCCTACTGCAGGAAACCGGTATTCCGCAGGCGAAGGAGTACGCGGGCTTCCCGGTCGGCGGTCAGTTCCTGGTCTGTGAGAACCCGGAAGTGGTTAACCATCATCTGGCTAAAGTCTATGGCCAGGCGGAAGTGGGCGCGCCGCCGATGTCGGTTCCGCACATCGACACTCGTATTATCGACGGCAAACGCGTGGTGCTGTTTGGGCCGTTCGCGACCTTCTCAACCCGCTTCCTGAAAAATGGTTCGCTTTGGGATCTGCTGGCTTCCACCAACACGTCGAACATCATGCCGATGCTCAACGTCGGGCTGGATAACTTCGATCTGGTCAAATACCTGATTAGCCAGGTGCTGCAAAAGGACAAAGATCGTCACGCGGCGCTGTGCGAGTATTACCCGGAAGCGCGCAAAGAAGACTGGCGCTTATGGCAGGCCGGCCAGCGCGTGCAGATTATCAAGCGTGATGAGAAGAAGGGCGGCGTTCTGCGTCTGGGTACCGAAGTCGTCAGCGATGATGAAGGTACCGTTGCCGCGCTGCTGGGCGCCTCGCCGGGGGCTTCCACTGCGGCGCCAATCATGCTGCAACTGATGGAGAAAGTGTTCAAAGAGAAGATTAACTCCGCGGACTGGCAGGCGAAACTGAAAGCGATCATACCGAGCTACGGTACGCGTCTGGATGGCAACGCGGCGGAAATTGAAAGGGCGTTGGCGTGGACCAGCGAAGTGCTGGAATTGCACTATGAGCCGCTTACCGCTGCTGACGATGTGCCGCAGGCGACGCTGAAACCGCTGCCTGAAGGCAAACCTATCGCGGATATCGCGCTGTAAATGCTTTCCGGCGGCTCAGGCCGCCGGAATCTGACTTAACCATTAACGCTCAACGGCAGTGCCGATGGTTTCGTCCGCTCGCCAGATACGATATTTCACGTCGATATTAGCCGGGGTGTAAACCACAATAGGTAACCTGCTGTTGTAACGCAGCATTCCCGCATCGCCCAGGCCAGCCATCACAAACTGTTTCTCTTTTTTACCGTCCGGGCAGGCCATCATGGTTGAGACGGGTGACGTCACTTTATCAAACACGTAGTAGTCGTAGCCCCAGCCTTCCAGGGTTCTGCTTTCCAGCTGGCCGCCAAGGCGGTGGCGATTGCAGTCGACTTCCAGCGTCTGGCCAATTAACAGCTCTACTTTTAATGCGGACTCATCCTGCTGCTGCGGCAGCTGAATCACCTGACGCTTCATCCCTTGTTCCGCCTTAGGATACGGAGCGATTTTTTCCAGCGGCTGCTCAGCAGCAACGGCGCTCGCGGAAACGCAGGCGATGGCCAGCAGGGAGGCGGCAAACGTAGTGATTTTTTTCACGAGAGTAATCCTTTGTTATCAATCATAAACAGCACAATGTTAGCATTGGTTTGCGTTATGGGTAGTGGTGCTTACCAAAGTTTTCATAGTTTCTAGTTATAAGTTCTGCTGGTGTGGTGAAGACAGTTGTTCATCCCCTACGGCAGTCCGCGGTTTCCCCTTGCAGCCAATTATTGGTAATGTGAATTTTAAAATGATTATGATCAACAAAAGAATTAATTTACATGTGAAATTATTTCATTCGTTATATTTATCTTTCGTCATTTAGAATGTTTTATAAGGGAAATTAATTGAAAGGGAATTGTTCATTTAAATAATTGATATGAGTGATGGTAGATGAAAGTGAAAAAGGTTTTACTGGTTGCGTCGCTGGCGGTTTTTTCGCTATTGGCAGGGTGTACTTCCGAGTCACAGCGTTTGGCGAACTGCGAGGCCAAGGGGATTTCCCGCGATACTTGCTACTTAGCGGAGCAAAATCGTCAGGCCTCGATGAATGCAGCTTATGAGAAGCAGGCCTTAGAAAACGCCGCTGCTGCCGTTCAGCATAGTCAGAGCGCGAAGGTGAAAACCCGGCATTTTAACGGCATGGAGATTAAAGGCACCAGTACCGGCTTAAGTATTGATGGTAAAGCGGCGGCGGTGATTGAGAAAAATAAAGACGCGACCGTTTACCAGCAGGGGCTTTACAACTTTATCGTTTACGCCAACGGTAAAATTGCCGTCACTCAGGACGGCGTGTTTAAAGGCTACGCCAAATAAAAGCGCCGATCGGGGGGATATGCTCCCCCTGTATGCCTGCGCTGCGGCGGTCCAAAAGGAACGCGTTATTCCTCGTGATTTTTACCCTCTTCTAAGAAATCCTCATCAAGCTCGTCGATATTTCCGGCGTGATCGCGTCCGGACAGCAGGTTCCAGCAAGCGATAAACAGGGCGGCGATCAGCGGGCCGATAACAAAGCCGTTGATGCCGTAGATTTCCATGCCGCCGATGGTGGTGATCAGGATCAGGTAGTCCGGCATTTTGGTATCTTTGCCTACCAGTAAAGGGCGGAGAATGTTATCGACCAGGCCGACGATGATCACAAAAAAGCCAACGATAAACGCCCCCTGCCATAGCTGACCGGTCGCGAAGAGATAGACCGCCGCAGGAACCCAGATGATCGCCGAGCCCACCGCCGGAATCAGCGACAGAAACGCCATCAGCGCGCCCCACAGGATGCTGCCATCAAGACCCACGATCCAGAACGCCAGTCCGCCAAGCGCGCCCTGCGCGAGGGCGACCGCCACGGTTCCTTTGACGGTTGCCCTGGAGACGGCGGCAAATTTGGCGAAAAGATGCTGCTTCACGTGATTTGATAGCGGCAGGGATTCAAGGATCAGCCTGACCAGGTACGGACCATCTTTTAGCAGGAAAAACAGCAGGTAAAGCATGATGCCGAAGCTGATGGTAAAACCGAACGTGCCTTTACCAATCAAGAATGCGCTACCGGCCAGGTACTGGCCTCCTTTAAGCGCAACGTCCGAAAGCTGGCGCTGAATTTGTTCCGCGCTATCAAGGTTATGCTCTGAGAGGAAGCTCCTTGCCCATTCTGGCAGGTGCGCAAAGAGGCTGGCTACCACTGTCGGGAACTGGGTATCGTTATGCTGCAGTTTGGTGTAAACCACGTTTAGCTCGAAGGCCAGCGACGAGAGTATGATCGCCAGAGGGGTAAACACGATCAGACAGATAATCACTATCGTCAGAAACGCCGCCAGGCCGTTGCGCTCGCCAATCCGATCGCGCAGTTTGTTCTTCACCGGGTGGAAGATTACCGCCAGAATTGCTGCCCATAAAATAGCTGAATAATAGGGGGAGAGAACGTCGAAAAAAGCAAGGGTGACGATCAGCACGATCAGGATGAAAAATCCCTTCGTAAGTCCATTAACTCTCATGTGAATCCTTCATAAAAATGACGTGTACCATCAAATAATAGAAGCTTTTCCATGATTTACAATCAAAGTGGCTGGTGCAGTTTGCTGAGAACAGGGAGGATATATGACATTAAAAAACCCGCAGTCTTTGTAAGAGTGCGGGTTCTTAAGGGGTTACCGATTTAATCGGTGAATAATTTGGTCGGCACGAGAGGATTTGAACCTCCGACCCCCGACACCCCATGACGGTGCGCTACCAGGCTGCGCTACGTGCCGATTCGTGGGGAACAATATTACCCGTTCCCCAAGCGAATGCAAGCCGGGAAATGACTGATTGATTTATAAATAATCAATCAGTTAGCGATAAAGCGTTTTTCATCGGTCAGCACCTGCAGCAACAGGCTGAGCTGCGGTTTTTGATCGTTAATTTTCTCGCCGTCGCTGTTCCATGTTCGGTAAGTACCGTTGTGATTAAGCACGACGGTGACCTTCGGCGTGGTAATGGCCAGCGTATCGCTATTCGCTGCGGTGACCCAGGCACGGCGACGGGCGGCGCTAAACAGATCTTCGCCTTGCGAATACTCGTTTGCCGGGGTCGAAACGTGGAGCAAACGCTGCATCAGCGTCGTCATCACGTCTTTGTTATCCGTCAGCGTCGCGATTTCCTGAGCCGGCGTACCTGGCCAATGGATCACCAGGGGAACCTGCAGCTGCTCGCGCGACCAGCCAAACTGCTCATGCTGCGGGTTCAGCGGCATTCCGCGGCCCGCCGTCACGATCACCACCGTGTTGTCGAGCTTGCCCGCTTCGCGCAGCGCGTTCAGTACGCGACCAATTTGCGTATCGACCGCACCGGCAGCGCTGCTGTAGCGACGGACAAAGTTTTGCTGCTGACCGTCGTCAAGGGTGGTGCCGTTGAGCGAAACCCATGAGAACCAGCGGTTTTCATCCTGGGCGTAGCGGTCCAGCCAGTTAATCCACTGGTTAGCCGTCTGCTCATCGCTTTGCGCTTTCGCGGCTGGCAGTGAAAAATCGGACAGCAGCGCCTGGCGGTAGAGCGGGCTGCTAAAACCGTCGGACGAGAACAGGCCCAGCTGGTAGCCCTGTTGGTTCAGCGAAGTAATCAGCGCTGCGGGAATACGCGCTGAGAGGACGCCGTCCATATAGCTCGGCGAAATACCGTAGAACAGGCCAAACATGCCGCTGTCAGCGGTGTTGCCGGAGCTCATATGCTGGGTAAAGTTAACGTTCTCTTTCGCGAACCCGGCCAGCGCCGGCATGTTTTTCTCAAAGCGTGAATAATTAAGATTATCAACGGTAATCAGCAGCACATTATAGCCGGTACCGAGATCGCGATAACGCAGATCGCTCAGCGGGTATTGCACCGAGACGGCTTCCGGCGCGCCTTGTTCCACCAGGCGGCGCTGGTAGTCCTGCGCGTCGAGCAGACCGTGTTTTTCGAGGAAACGGCGCGCCGTCATCGGATAGGAAAGCGGCAGGTTGGCCCGCTGCATGGTTATTGGGCGATAGAAATTGGCGTCCGCCCAGATATAGACCAGGTGGCTACTGATAAAAGAAATAAAGAAGAACCAGGCAACGGGACGCGCATAGTGGCGGCGACGCGTCAGGCTGCGCAGCTTCTGCCAGCTCCAGGTCGCAAACAGCATCTCCAGCAGGAAAATGATCGGCACGCTGATAAACATCAGCTGCCAGTCGCGCGCCATCTCGTTCTGGTCAGGGTTAATCACCAGTTCCCAGACAAAGGGATTAAGATGCAGGTGAAAACGGGTGAAAACTTCGCTATCGATCAGCAGCAGCGTCATGCCCACGGTCGCCAGAACAACCGAGATAAAGCGCATTAAGCGCTGAGAGACGACGATAAAAGTCAGCGGGAAAAGAATCAGCACGTAGCTGGTAAAGACCAGGAAGCTGAAGTGACCAACGAGACTGACGTACGAAAAGAGGCGTCCGGCAAGCGTCGTTGGCCAGTCGGCGACAAACAGATAGCGACTGCCGAGCACCATAGCCAACAACATGTTGAAAAGGGCGAACCAGTGCCCCCAACTGACCATCTGGGAGACTTTTTCTCGGTAGGGCTGACGAAGAGTCACCATATACTGTTGTTCGTTATCCTTAGTGCGCCGGATCGTCGTTGATAGATGACTGCAGCGCCTGGGCAAAAGAACGGGCGATGGCCTGACGCTGCGCCGGCGCGACGCTACTATTGATCAGGTTAGTCACCATATTGCCCAGTACCATCAGTGACAGGTCAACGGGCGCTTTATGTGTTTCCAGAACGCTCGTCAGCTCGCTGAGCAGCTGTTCGACGTGTTCATCGCTATAGCGGGATAATTGCGGCATAAATTCAAAATCTGTTTGTTCGTGAAAGGGCAACATATTACCGTAGCAGCAGCTTTTTTTCCGCATTTTTTCGCCGCGACGCAAAAGCGCGCGGCTTCGCTCGCAAAGAGTCACGCGGCGGTTGCGTCGTCGCCCCGCCGGTGGTTGAATACCGCCCGGTCTAAAAGGAGAGTTTAACATGAGTCTGGATATCGACCAGATTGCCCTGCATCAGTTAATCAAACGTGATGAACAAAATCTGGAGCTGGTGCTGCGCGAGTCACTGCTGGAGCCGACGGCGACGGTGGTGGAGATGATGGCCGAACTGCATCGTGTCTACAGCGCGAAAAATAAAGCCTACGGCCTGTTTAATGAAGAGAGCGAGCTGGCGCAGGCGCTGCGCGGGCAGCGTAAGGGCGAAGAAGCGTTCCTGCCGTTTAGCCGCGCCGCTACCGGTCGCCTGCGCGACGAACTGGCAAAATATCCCTTTGCTGAAGGCGGAATCGTGCTGTTTTGCCAGTATCGCTATCTGGCGGTGGAATATCTGATGGTGGCGGTGCTGAACAACTTAAGCAGCATGCGTGTTAATGAAGAGTTGGATATCAGCTCCACCCATTATCTGGATATCAATCACGCGGATATCGTCGCCCGTATTGATTTAACCGAGTGGGAAACCAATCCGGAGTCAACGCGCTACCTGACCTTCCTGAAAGGCCGGGTAGGGCGCAAGGTGGCGGATTTCTTTATGGACTTCCTCGGCGCTAGCGAAGGGCTGAACGCGAAAGCGCAGAACCGCGGCCTGCTGCAGGCGCTGGATGATTTCGCCGCCGATGCGCAGCTGGATAAATCTGAGCGTCAAAACGTGCGCCAGCAGGTATACAGCTACTGCAACGAACAGCTGCAGGCCGGTGAGGAAATCGAGCTGGAGTCGCTATCAAAAGAGCTGGCGGGCGTCAGCGAGAAGACGTTTCAGGAATTTACCGCGGAACAGGGCTACGAGCTGGAAGAGAGTTTCCCGGCGGATCGCAGCACTTTGCGTCAATTAACCAAGTTTGCCGGCAGCGGCGGCGGGTTAACCATCAACTTTGACGCGATGCTGCTGGGCGAGCGGGTGTTCTGGGATCCGGCCACGGATACCCTAACCATTAAAGGCACGCCGCCTAACCTGCGCGATCAGCTGCAGCGCCGCACCTCCGGCGGAAATTAAAACGCGAAATCCCGACGCCGAGTCGGGATTTTTTTAGCCTTGGGCCTGAGCTATCCGGCGCAGACGATCTCTACGCCATCGATGGCTAACTGCTGGCGCAGCGCCTCATCTAATGTCGTATCCACGATCAGCGTACTGACCAGACCCAGCTCGCCGATAGCAAAGGCCGACGCGGAGTTCAGCTTCTCTTGTGACGCCATCACCACCGTTTCGGCAGCCCGCGTCGCCAGCGCGCGCTTGATTCCCGCTTCTTCATAATCGCCGGTGGTGAATCCCGCCCGCGGGTGAACGCCGGTGACGCCCATAAAAAACAGATCGGCATTGATGCGGGAGATACTTTCCAGGGCGGCGGACCCGACGCTGACCACCGAATGTTTAAACAACCGGCCGCCAATCAAAATCACCTCGATCAACGGTTTATCCACCAGCGCGACGGCGATCCCCGGGCTATGGGTGACAACTGTACACGCGAGGGTAGCCGGTAGCAGACGTACCATCTCTCCGGTGGTGGTGCCGCCGTCGATAATCACTACCTGGCCGGGTTGAATGAGCTCTACCGCGCGCTGGGCAATGGTCTGCTTTGAGGCGATTTGCACGCTCTTTCTTGTTTCAATGGGCGCGATGGCTTCGGAAACTGGCAGCGCGCCGCCGTGGACGCGCTGCAGTTTGCCTTCCGCGGCCAGCTCCCGCAGATCCCGGCGAATGGAGTCTTCTGAGACGCTAAAGCGCTGGCTGAGATCCCCTGACATTACCTGTTTTTCCTCGGCGAGGATCTGCAAAATCTGCTGTTTTCTCTGGCTGGCAAGCATCAAAATACCTTCATGAGTGATCTTGTTTGTGCACGATTATGCATGTTATGTTGCTCTCTGTCACCTAAAAGGGGAAAAACATGCACGATGATGCACCGCGCGTTCGCCATATTCGCGAAACGCTATTATCGGACAACTGGTACACACTCAAGAAATATACCTTCGAATTATTACGCCGGGACGGGCGCTGGCAGGAGCTGAGTCGGGAAGCTTACGACCGCGGCAACGGCGCGGTGATCCTGCTCTACAATCGTGAAAAGCAAACGGTAGTGCTGGTTCGCCAGTTTCGCTTTCCGGTGTGGATTAACGGTCATGATGGCTTTTTGATCGAAGCCGCAGCCGGACTGCTGGATAACGCTTCTCCGGAGGCGCGCATCGTTGCCGAAGCCGAAGAGGAGACCGGTTTTCGCGTCACGCGGATTGAGCCGGTATTCACCGCTTACATGAGCCCCGGTTCGGTGACGGAGAAGCTTTACTTTTTCATCGCCGAATACTCTGCCGACGATCGGCGCGGCGACGGTGGCGGTCTGGCGACGGAAGGGGAAGATATCGAGGTGCTGGAGTGGCCGCTGGAAAAAGCGCTACAGGCTATTGGTGAAGGGGAAATCGTCGATGCGAAAACGATTATGCTGCTGCAGCATCTGGCACTGAATGCGGCAACGTTGTTAGCCCGATAAACAAAACGCCCCGAACCTTGCGGAGCGGGGCGTTTGGCATACAACTTTCAGTCGGCGATTAAGCGCGAACGAAGTCGATGTGAGTCAGCTTCGGCTTGAACGGGTGACGCTGAACAGCCTGAGCTTTAACTTTCTCTTCTTTGCCATCAACAACGAGGGTCAGAACTTCGTTGTAGAACTCAGCGTTGTTCTGCATGTTCCACACTTTGTCGTGATCCAGTTCGATTGCTACTGGCGCAGCTTCGCCGCCATAGATGATGGCCGGGAATTTGTTAGCTGCACGCAGGCGGCGGCTCGCACCCTTACCCTGCTCTTTACGTAATTCTGCATTGATAGTAAACATTGATGTCTCTCTATATATAAATCCTGCTACAGGCGACCCAGCAGCAGGCAGATTATCTGCTTTGCGAATGCAAAAGCGGGCGGCATTATAGCCGCCATACGTTTTTGCGGCAACCAAAACCTCAGGCGTGCGGAGGATTAACGCAGTTCATTGGCCCGGCGGAATCGGCCCTGATAATCAAATACTTTCTCCCGCACCTGCCAGTATTGCCCCTTCATGCGCGCCACGACAAAGTCCGGATGGCGCAGCAGCGCCTGCTGGGCGAGGATATCGGCGGGCGTTATCCAGCGCAGCGGCACGCCCGGCGTTCGGGTGTGTGGGCGGATAAAGAGCTGCTCAAAGGCGGTGCGCTGGGCGGGGGTATGCAGGCGGAAGCGCTCGCTGACCTCCGCGCCATCTTCGTCGTAATAGGTGATTTTCAGCCAGTTGCCTTTATCATCCGCGCCGTGCTGCAGATCCATTCCGCTACAGCGCAGCACCAGCGCGTCTTTTAGCTTCAGCGCGGCTTTCAGCATGTCATCGGGGTCGACCAGAATGGTATCGCACTCGCGGCAGCGGCGGGCGGCGATATCGTTTTCCGCGTTACACTGCGGGCAGTTTTTGAAGCGAAAGCGAAAATCACACTGCTCGCGATGGCCTTCGTCATCTTCAAACCAGCCCTGGCAGCGGCGGCCAAAGTGTTCAATCAGCGTGCCGTCGGCGGTGGTTTTCCCCCAGAAAGTATTGGCGAAACCGCATGCCGGGCAAAACACCTGGACCGGCACGTTGTCGCTTTTTCCTTTCGGCGTCCCCACTTCCGGGGCATAGAGATCGTGCGGATTCCCGGCGTAATCAAGGATCAGGCAGTCGGTTTTACCCGGCGCCAGGCGCAGGCCGCGGCCGACGATCTGTTGGTAAAGACTCACCGACTCGGTCGGGCGCAGGATGGCGATCAGATCGACATGCGGCGCATCAAATCCGGTGGTCAGCACCGCGACGTTGACCAGATAGCGATACTGCTGGGCTTTAAACGCTTCAATGATGCGATCGCGCTCTGGACCCGGCGTTTCACCGGTGATTAAAGCCGCTTCGCCCTGCGGAAGTAACCCGGTCACTTCGCGGGCGTGTTCAACGGTGGCGGCGAAAATCATCACTCCTTTGCGCGTGTGGGCGAACTCGACGATTTGGCTAACGATATGCGGCGTGACGCGCTGCTGTTTTTTCAGCTCATGGTTCAGGTCGGACTCGCTGAACAAGCCATTGCTTTGCGCCTGGAGACGGCTGAAGTCATACTGAACCACCGGCATATCCAGCCGCTCCGGCGGCGTCAAATAGCCGTTCTTAATCATATAGCGCAGCGGCAGCTCGTAGATGCAGTCGCGAAACAGCGCTTTTTCATCGCCGCGCACCATGCCGTGGTAGTGGAATTGGTAAATCCATCCCTTGCCGAGGCGAAAAGGCGTGGCGGTCAGCCCCAGCAGACGCAGATGCGGATTGACCTGCTGAAGGTGACTGATGATCTGCTGGTACTGGCTGTCATCATCGTCGCTGATGCGGTGGCACTCGTCGACGATCAGCAGCGAAAACTCGCCCTGAAACTGGTCAAGGTTGCGGGCGACCGACTGCACGCTGCCAAAGACCACTTTACCGTGGCTCTCTTTGCGCTTAAGGCCCGCGGCGAAAATATCCGCCTCCAGACCGAGCGCGCAATACTTGGCGTGGTTCTGTGCCACCAGCTCTTTAACGTGCGCCAGCACCAGTACCCGACCGCGCGCCAGGCGTGCCAGTTCGGCGATGACCAGGCTTTTACCTGCGCCGGTCGGCAGGACAATCGCGGCGGGTTCATGGTGGCGGCGAAACCAGGCGAGCGTGGCGTCGACCGCTTCTTTTTGGTAGGGACGTAGTGTAAAGGTCATGAATTTATAGCGGTTAATTAACTCGCGAATAGTATGCCACGAATCTTTTCCCTTGAGTGGTGTTAATAGCTCGTTATACTACCTATGAAATTCTTCTTTTTCGGGCGCGTTGCCCGCTCCAGCACTCTTACAGGCTAAAAAATCTCATGCGACTTGATAAGTTTATCGCTCAGCAACTTGGCGTTAGCCGGGCTATTGCCGGGCGTGAAATCCGCGGCAGCCGCGTTACCGTGGACGGCGACATTGTAAAAGACTCCTCCTTCAAGCTTCTGCCGGAGCATGACGTCGAGTATGACGGCAATACGCTGGTTCAGCAGACCGGCCCGCGCTACTTTATGCTCAACAAGCCGCAGGGTTACGTGTGTTCCACCGACGATCCGGATCATCCAACGGTCCTTTATTTCCTCGACGTGCCGGTGGCGCACAAGCTGCATGCCGCGGGTCGCCTGGATATCGACACGACCGGGCTGGTGCTGATGACCGACGACGGCCAGTGGTCCCACCGCATTACTTCTCCTCGCCATCATTGTGAAAAAACCTATCTGGTGACGCTGGAAAACCCGGTTGACGAGACGACCGCCGAGCAGTTTGCCAAAGGCGTTCAGCTGCATAATGAGAAAGAGCTGACCAAACCGGCGGTGCTGGAAGTCGTGACCCCGACCGAGGTCCGCCTGACCATTAGCGAAGGGCGCTATCATCAGGTTAAGCGAATGTTTGCTGCGGTGGGTAACCATGTGGTGGGCCTGCATCGCGAACGTATTGGCGACATTGCGCTTGATGCGGCGCTGGCGCCCGGTGAATATCGTCCGCTGACAGAAGCTGAAATTGCCAGCGTCGGCGGCCAACATGCGCGGAGTAAAACGTGACGGCAAAGCAGAATTCTTCGTTAGGGATTGTGTTTATTCTAGGCCTGCTGGCGATGTTAATGCCGCTGTCGATTGATATGTATCTTCCGGCGCTGCCGGTGATCGCGGCGCAGTTTAACGTGCCGGACGGCAGCGCGCAGATGACGCTGAGCACCTATATTCTGGGCTTTGCCCTCGGCCAGCTGTTGTATGGCCCGATGGCGGACAGCTTAGGGCGTAAGCCGGTTATTCTTGGTGGTACGCTGGTTTTTGCCGCGGCGGCGGTGGCCTGCGCGCTGTCGCAGACTATCGATATGTTGATTACCATGCGCTTTTTCCACGGTCTGGCGGCCGCAGCGGCGAGCGTGGTGATTAACGCCCTGATGCGTGATATCTATCCCAAAGAAGAGTTTTCGCGGATGATGTCGTTCGTCATGCTGGTGACGACCGTCGCGCCGCTGGTGGCGCCGATGGTCGGCGGCGCTGTGCTGGTGTGGTTTAGCTGGCATGCGATATTCTGGATCCTCGCGCTGGCTGCACTCTTAGCCTCGGCGATGATCGCGTTCTTTATTAGCGAGACCCTGCCGCCGGAACGCCGGCAGAAGTTTCACATTCGTACTACGTTAGGTAACTTCGCGACCCTGTTTCGCCATAAGCGGGTGCTTAGTTATATGCTGGCAAGCGGCTTTAGCTTCGCCGGGATGTTCTCGTTTCTGAGCGCCGGCCCGTTTGTGTATATCAATATTAACCACGTTTCGCCGCAGCACTTTGGCTACTATTTTGCGCTGAACGTCGTGTTCCTGTTTGTCATGACTATGATCAACAGCCGGTTTGTGCGGCGGGTTGGGGCGCTAAATATGTTCCGCGCCGGGCTGTGGATCCAGTTTGCCATGGCGGTATGGATGGTGGTATGCGCGCTGTTTGACGTGGGTTTTTGGGCGCTGGTGTTTGGCGTAGCGGCTTTCATCGGCTGCGTTTCGATGGTCTCTTCCAACGCGATGGCGGTGATTCTCGATGAGTTTCCGCATATGGCCGGGACGGCTTCCTCGCTGGCAGGCACTTTCCGTTTCGGCATTGGCGCCATTGTCGGCGCGCTGCTATCGATGGCAACGTTTACCACCGCCTGGCCAATGCTGATTTCGATCGCCTTCTGCGCCAGCAGCTCCATCCTCTTTTATCTCTACGCCAGCCGACGGCGCAAAGCCGCGCGCTAAGCGACTTTCAGGGGGCGATATCGCCCCTTTTTTTGATGCATGTCAACCGAATCCGGCTTCTCAGTTCAGTAATTTGTTTATTTTATGTAAAATCAAATCGCTCTAAAAGTCGCATGATTGCGATAAAAAAGTTGTTTTAGATCACAGAAACGGGTACATATAGCCCGAAGATGTTCCACCTGCACAATTATAAACTTTTACATTACAAACCAATAACACGGCTATGCCACTGGTGTAAGCGTTTTCTGTGCAGGATCAGGACTAGTTGTCAATAATGTGTTAGTATTGATGTAAAATTATTGTGAAGTATTTTGCTTCCGGGGTAAACACGTGAATACACTGCAACTCTCTATCGTACACCGTCTGCCGCAGAGCTATCGCTGGCTGGCCGGTTTTGCAGGTTCAAGAGTTGAACCGATTCCGCAAAACGGCGCCCAGAGCGAAAATAGCCTTGTGGCGTTGAAATTACTCAGCCCCGATGGCGAAAGCGCGTGGCCGGTCATGCATAAGCTCAGCCAGGCGCTTAGCGACATCGAGGTCGATAGCTCTGTCGTTGAATGCGAAGGGGAACCGTGCCTGTTTGTTAACCGTCAGGACGAATTTGCCGCAACCTGTCGCCTGAAAAATTTCGGCGTGGCGATTGCAGAACCCTTCTCCGGCAACAACCCCTTCTGACTGTCAGCTCAACGCCAGCAGCTGACGGGTATACTCCTGCTGCGGAGCGGTAAATACGCGCTCGCACTCACCCTGCTCGACGACTTCTCCCTGCCGCAGCACCATTACCTGATGACACAGCGCCCGCACGACGCGTAAATCATGGCTGATAAAAATATAGGCCAGCTGATGCTTTTGCTGCAACGCCTTCAGCAGAGTGAGGATTTGCGCCTGCACGGTTTTATCCAGCGATGAGGTTGGCTCATCCAACACAATAAGCTGTGGTTTGACGACCAGCGCCCTGGCGATAGCGATGCGCTGACGCTGGCCGCCGGAGAAGGCGGCAGGGTAGCGATGCCGGGATTGCGGATCGAGCCCTACCTCCTGCATCACCTGAATCACCGCCTGTTCCCGTTCGGCGGGCGTAAGCGTCGGCTGATGAACGCGCAGTCCCTCTTCAATAATTTGCAGCACGTTGAGCCGCGGGTTTAGCGATGAGTTAGGGTCCTGAAACACCACCTGCATGCGGCGACGTAGCGGCAGCATCTGCCGACGGTTGCGTCCCTGAAGCGCCTCACCGTCAAAGGCGATCGCGCCAGCGGAATGAATCAGACGCAGAAGCGCCAGCCCGGTGGTGCTTTTACCCGATCCTGACTCGCCGACCAGCCCCAGCGTTTCTCCCGCGCGCAAATGAAAGCTGACGGCATTAACGACGCGGTTATGATCGACAACCCGTCGCAGCAGACCTTTACGTATCGGAAAGGCGATACTCAAGTTTTCCGCCCGCAGTAATACCGGCGCATCGGGCGCGAGCGGGACGGGATCGCCCGACGGCTCGCTGTCCAGCAGGCGGCGGGTATAAGGGTGTTCGGGGGCGGAGAACAGCGCCTGGCAGCCGTTTTGTTCAACGCAGCGGCCATTCTGCATCACCGCGACGCGATCGGCGAGCTGACGAACGATGCTCAGATTATGGGTGATAAACAGCAGCCCCATATTTAACTCTTGCTTCAGCTCGCGCAGCAGCGTGAGGATTTGCGCCTGCACCGAGACGTCCAGCGCGGTTGTGGGTTCGTCGGCGATAAGCAGCTCCGGGCGGGTCAATAGCGCCATGGCGATCATCACCCGCTGGCGCTCGCCGCCGGAGAGCTGATGCGGATAGTCAGCCAGCCGCCGGGGCGCATTGCGGATCCCGACGCGCTCCAGGCAGTCGAGGATTTCTCCGCGGGCCGCTTCTTTACGCATCCCGCGATGCAAGGAGAGCACTTCGTACAGCTGTTTTTCCAGGGTATGCAGCGGATTAAGCGAAACCATCGGTTCCTGGAAGATCATCGCGATGCGGTTACCGCGCACGCCGCGCAGGGTGCGTTCATCGGCATGCAGTAGCGACTGACCGTGAAAGCGGATATCGCCGGTGGGATAGCTGACCGGTGGCGACGGGAGCAGCCGCAGCACCGATAGCGCGGTCACGCTCTTACCGGAGCCGGACTCGCCGACCAGCGCAAGGGTCTCGCCGACGGCAATCTGCAGCGACAGTTCGCTGACGACCGAAGTGGTTTCTCCCTGCTGACGAAAGGCGATGGAGAGATTATCGATATCTAACAGAGGTTGCGTCATGCTACACCGCCTTGCTTGGATCAAAGGCATCGCGAACCGCCTCACCAATAAAAATCAATAACGTCAGCAGCACCGCCACCGATAGAAAGGCGGCGATGCCCAACCAGGGCGCCTGAAGGTTGTTTTTACCCTGCAACAGCAGCTCACCCAGCGAAGGGGAGCCCAGCGGCAGGCCAAAGCCGAGAAAATCGAGCGAGGTCAGGGTGGTTATTGAACTACACAGAATGAACGGCAGAAAGGTCAGGGTGGCGACCATGGCGTTAGGCAGCATATGGCGTAGAATAATCGCGCGATCGCTGACGCCAAGCGCCTGCGCGGCGCGGATATAATCATAGTTACGGGTGCGCAGGAACTCGGCACGGACGACGCCGACCAGCGTCATCCAGCCGAACAGCACGGTAATGGCCAGCAGCCACCAGAAGTTGGCCTGCACAACGCTTGAGAGCAGGATAATCAGAAACAGCGTCGGCATTCCCGACCATACTTCGATAAACCGCTGTCCCCAGAGGTCAATTTTTCCGCCGTAATACCCCTGAACGGCGCCGGCCATCACCCCCAGCACGCTGGAGAAGAAAGTCAGCAGTAGACCAAAGAGAATGGAAATGCGCGTACCGTAGAGAATTCGCGCCAGCACGTCTCCGCCGTTGGCATCGGTGCCCAGCCAGTTCTGGGCTGACGGCGGCGAAGGGAAGGGCGCGTCGGTGGCGAAATTTATGGTCGTCGCGCCGAACCGAACCGGCGCCCACAGGGCCCAGCCGTTATCGTCCAGCCGCTTTTGCAGCCACGGGTCCTGATAGTCGGCGGCGGTGGCAAAGCTGCCGCCGAAAGTGGTCTCGCTGTAGTTTTTCAGGAGCGGGACGTAGAGGCTGCCCCGGTACTGGACGAGCAGCGGCTTATCGTTAGCAATCAGCTCAGCGCACAGGCTACAGGCGAAAAGCGCTAAAAAGATCCATAGCGACCAGTAGCCGCGGCGGTTGTGGCGAAAACGCGCCCAGCGGGCCTGGTTGACGGGACTAAAAAATGACATTAGCGGCCCTCAAAATCGATACGCGGATCGACCAGCGTATAGCTGATATCGCTGATGATATTCAGCAGCAGGCCAATCAGGGTAAAAATATACAGCGTGCCGAACATGACCGGGTAATCGCGAGATACGGTGGCCTCATAGCCCAGTAGCCCCAGTCCGTTTAGCGAGAACATCACTTCAATCAGCAGCGAGCCGGTAAAAAACATACTGATAAAGGTGGCCGGGAAACCGGCGATTACCAGCAGCATGGCGTTGCGAAATACGTGTCCCCAGAGGATCTGCTTTTCGCTGACCCCCTTGGCGCGGGCGGTAACCACGTACTGCTTGCGGATTTCATCAAGAAAGCTGTTTTTGGTCAGCATAGTGAGGGCGGCAAAACCGCCGATCACCGTTGCCAGCACTGGTAGGGTGATATGCCAGAGATAGTCGAGGATTTTTTGGTACCAGTGCAGGCTGTCGAAGTTGGCTGACACCAGCCCGCGCAGCGGAAAGAGATCGAAATAGCTGCCGCCAGCAAAGATAACGATCAGCAAAATGGCGAACAGGAATGCCGGGATTGCATAGCCGATAATAATCAGCGTACTGCTCCAGACGTCAAAATGGCTGCCGTTGCTGACCGCTTTACGGATCCCCAGCGGAATCGACACCAGATAGATAATGAGCGTACTCCATAAACCCAGGGTGATAGAGACCGGCAGGCTGTCTTTAATCAGCTGTAGTACCGATGAGCTACGAAACAGGCTATCGCCAAAATCAAAGCGCAGGTAATCTCCGAGCATTTTAAAATAGCGCTCGTGCAGAGGCTTATCAAAGCCGTAGCGGTGGGTTATCTCTGCAATCACCTCCGGGTCCAGCCCGCGCCCGCCGCGATAGTGCCCATCGCTGATGTTGCTGACCCCGGTACGCGCATGACTGGCGGCCATGCCGCCGTCTCCGGCGCCAGGTAAGCCGCCGCGGTCGCCGAACTCAATCGCCGCAATCGCCTGATCGACCGGACCGCCGGGTGCGATCTGCACAATAAAAAAGTTAATGGTGATAATCGCCCACAGGGTGGGGATGATGAGCAGTAGTCGGCGGAGCAGATATGCACCCATCTTAATTCCTTAGCGTCTGTCCGCGGGGAGTCTGGCCGCTTTGCTTGCGTCGTACCACCAGTTTTCGAAACCGGAGGAGTAGACCGCGCGGGTCTGCGGGAAGGAGAATTTGTCCCAGTAAGCGGTTCGGTCCTGCGCCATATACCACATCGGCAGCATGTAATAGTTCCAGGTCAGCACGCGGTCGAGAGCCCGGCCCAGCGGCAGCAGCTTTTCTTTATTACCCTGCCAGCGAATAATCTGCGCGATGAGCCGGTCGACCGCCGGGTTTTGTACTCCTGAGGCGTTGTAGCTGGAGTTTATATATTCGGAGTCCCAGGAGACTTGCAGGTCGGTGCCGGGCCAGGGGGTGGCGCGCCAGACGTTAGGCATCATGTCGTAATCCCGGCTGCGCTTGCGGTTACTGTATTGGGAGTTGTCGACCTGGCGAATATCCATGACGATGCCGAGCCGCTGGAGGTTGTGCTGGAAGGGCAGGACCCAGCGATCGCTACTGCCGGAGGGGAGCAGCAGCTCAAAGCGTAACGGTTTGCCGCTCTGCGCGTTTACCCGCTGCTGGTTTTTCACTATCCATCCCGCCTGGTTGAGGATGGCATCGGCTTTGAGTAAATTCTCTCGCGCAAAACCGTCGCCGCTGGAAACCGGCGGCCGGTAAATCTGCGTGAAGACTTCAGCCGGGATCTCTTTTTTCAGCGGCGTCAGCAGGGCGAGCTCGTCGGCATCTGGATAATCGCGCGCCGCATATTCGGTATTCTGAAAGAAGCTGTTGGCGCGGCTGTAGGAGCGATAAAACAGCGCCTTATTCATCCATTCAAAATCAAAAGCAAGGGTAATGGCTTCGCGTACCCGGCGGTCGGCAAATACCGGGCGCTGAATATTAAACGCCAGCCACTGCGTGTTCTGCGCCGAGGTGCTGGTGTATTCGTCTTTTACGATATAGCCGTGGGTAAAATTGCGCCCGACGTAACGAGTAGCCCAGTTTTTGGCAACGTTCTCTTCGCGACGGTCAACGGCGCCGGCCTTAAAGGCTTCGAAAGCAACGTTGTCGTCCAGGTAATAGTCGTAGCGCAGCGTATCGAAATTCCAGCGTCCGCGGTTGACCGGTAAGTCGGCGGCCCAGTAGTCCTTTACCCGCGAGTAGGTAATGTACTGGCCCATGCGCCAGGCAGTGATGCGATACGGACCACTGGCCAGCGGTGGCGCAGAGAGTGGATCGCTAAGCTTATGGTGCTGCCAGTATTTTTCCGGCATAACGGGCAGCGTCATCAGGCTAAGCATGTTCTCTTTGCCTGGTTTGGCTAAATCAATGCGGACGGTGAGTGGAGCGATGGCTTTTACCGTGGTGCCTTTATAATAGAGGCGAAACTGCGGTACCCCTTCGGTCATAAACTTCTGGAAGGTAAACGCAACATCGCTGGCGGTGATGGGGCTGCCGTCGTGATAGCGGGCGCGCGGATTGAGCGTAATCTCCATCCATGAAAAATCATCGGCATAGCGCGCATGCTCGGCGATCAGCGGATAGTAGCTGCCGGGCTCATCGTCAGAGGTGGTGAAGAGCGTATCGTATAAACTTTCGGTACGAATACCCGGGTTGCCGCGCATGGCGTAGCGGTTGAAATTATCAAAGGTGCCGATGGCGGCGAGGGTAATTGCGCCGCCTTTAGGCGCGGCGGGATTGGCATAATCGTAATGGGTGAAGCCTGCGGCGTATTTCGGCTCGCCGATAATCGCGAACCTGTCGCTCTCTTTAATGGTTTGCGCCTGGCTGTGCAGGCTAAATAAGGTCAGCAGTATCAGGCTGATGCGCGCAAAAATAACCAGGATATCGTCCTCCCATGCCGGGCCTGAAACGGCCTGACCTCTGATAGCAAATAATAAAGGACACTTAGCGGGTTGTGAAATATTTCGCCGGTTCATCATGGGCGGCGATCAGCGCTTCCAGCGTCAGCGGTCGGCTTAACCAGTATCCCTGCAAATAATTTACCCCATGATCGCGCAGCCATTCCGCCTGCTCCTGCGTTTCCACGCCTTCGGCGACGGTGGTGAGCTTCAGCCGGCGGCTTAGGGTGATAACGGCGTCCAGCACCGGCGAGGTCACGGTCTCCGTGCCGATAGCCTGTACGAAGCCGCGGTCTATTTTCAGGTAATCAAAGTTATAGCGTTCCAGATAAATTAGCGCGCTATGGCCGGTACCGAAATCATCAATCGCGATTTCAAAACCCTGCTCGTGCAGCCAGTCGAAGTTTTCTAAGGAACGATTTTTATCGATCATCGCGCGCTCGGTGATTTCCAGCACCACGCTAAAATGGTCGGCCGGCATGGCGGCGGTGAATCGCTGCAGATCCTGCTGAAAGCTCCCGGCGTGTAGATGCATGGGGGAAATATTGATCCCCAGCTTGCTCCCGGCGGGCAGGAGCGTTTGCAGAACAGGCGCATCCTGCGCAATCAAGGTTAAGAGATGGCGGGTAAGCGGAATGATGATCTGCTGGGTTTCCGCAAGGTTGATAAAGACATCGGGAGGGATCTCGCCGGCCACCGGATGCCGCCAGCGCATCAACACCTCAATGCCGCTAATTTGTAGCGTCTCTGACCTCACCACCGGTTGATAGACCACGTAGAACTGATCGTTTTTGATGGCCAGTAGAAGCTCTTTGCGCGGGTCCGACTTAATGGTGAGGACGTAGTAGCTTAAAAGCCCGGCCAACAGTCCGCAAACGACGCCCAACAGCAGAGCAAACTGCGTATTCTCCGCCAGCCAGCTGTTGGCGTAGAGATAGACTTTCAGCGGCAGGCCGTCAATTTGCGTCTGGCGAATGGGTGGCGAGATCAGGGTCTGCGGGTCGATGAGTTGGTTACTGAAGGTGGAAATGGCGACGTCCTTAATAGCCAGCGCCAGGCCGCTGAAATCATTCTGTCGCGCTGAATAGAGGATATAGGGCGTCAGGTTGGCATTAATCGAGACAAAAATACCGTCTTTCCCACCGTGGGGGCTACGGACCCACAACGCCAGCGCTGCGCTTTTGGGCATCATTGGCGTCCCGGGCAGAATCGCCATATCGACCGCTTGCGTTACATCAAGCTGCGGTATGAGCTGGGTTAAGGGCGTACTCATGACGCCTGTAGCGGAGGAACAAAACGCGAGGCCATTTTTGACCAGCAGGACAGCGCGGACGTTTGGGCTGAAGGCCGCATGGGCGGTTAAGCCTGAGGCGACGTTCTCACATGGCTCATCGACCAGCGGCTGCAGGTCGTGGATAGTCTGATTTAAATCGTGAAAATAGTCCTGCAGATAGGTATGGACGTTGTTAATAATGGCGTCGAAACGCTCCGCCCGGTTGTGATAAATCACCATAAACTGGATGCTACCGGCCAGCAGGGCGACGGCTATTCCAATACATATACTTGTCAGCCAGATTTTTCGCCGGGGAGCGAGGTGACGGGTAGGCATAGGCTATATTGTCAGTCCGTATTGTTGATGTGCGCCAAAGGGCTGAGAGAAAACGTTTTTTCTATCCCTGCTTAAAGACATAGCGTATTTTACGAAGTTTATTGGCTGGCGAGCAAAAAAAAACACCGCCTCGGCAGTGTTTTTTTGTTTCTACCGTTGGCCAAGGGATTAACCAACGGTAGAAGACGATTACGAACGACTCAGAACGCGTCGCGCTTCGTTATAGCGCTTTTTCCAGTACGGTTCATCCATGCTTGAAATGGTCACACCGCTGCTGGTGGATGCATGAACAAACTGATTGTTGCCGATATAGATGCCAACGTGGCGGCCCGTGGAGCCGGCGCGGAACAGGACTAAATCACCGGTACGCAGCTGGGCGCGGCTGATCGATTTTCCAGAATCCTGCTGCTCTGAAGTGGAGCGGGGCAGTTCCAGGCCAAACTGTTCACGAAAAGTCCGTTGCACAAAGGCGGAACAATCGATGCCTTTACGGGTGCTGCCGCCGAGGCGGTAACGCACGCCCTTCCAGCTGGCATACTGATCCATCAAGCGGGACTTGACGTCCAGGTTGCGGACCATCGTTTCAAATTCATCCTGAGAGGCTTGCAGTGATGATAAATCGCCACTACCCACAGCAAGCGTCTCAGAATGCATATTCCTGGCGGTACTATTTGAACTACACGCGGAAAGCAGAACCGCAACTGCAATCGCGGGGGCGACCCGCAAGATATATCTCAAAATCGGCTGAGATTTGACCATGCTGTGTGTTATCCCTTGTTGTCCTTAACGACAATGTCGTTATAAAAAATGCCAAACGTGTTAGAGCCTAATTACCTGGTCGCAATGAGACAATTCCGTAAGCATAAAACTGTGGAGTCACGCACAAATTTATTCATTCTTTGAATTGATGTCGCTGACGAGGCAAAACGAGATTGAGGTTACCCGATCAACCGGGGGATGGCGAGCGGTTTTACGCATTTTCTTATAAGTATTTTTGCGACAAAAAGTGAATCATCGGCAAAGGACAAAATAGCGGCAGTGATGGGTAAAAAATACGCAATTTACTCATTTTTAAGATGATTAATATGACAGAAAGATGATGCAGGATGAGAAAACAGGCGAGGGCAAAAAAAGGGACCCAGAACGATCCCTTATGAATGATATTAATTAATTGTAAAGATAGATTTAAATTTTTGCTTTTCTACCCGGAAGGTGGCGCTCAAATAAGGCAATAACACTATCGCTCAATGAGGTCATCAATACCCAGGGGGCGCCTATGAGCACTGCCGTTAATGAGCCGACGGCAATATCGGTAAACCAGTGGGCGCCAATCATCACGCGTGGGAAAGCGAACACCACGAATATTACCAGCGCGATAGCAAACGCCCGGCGGCCAAAATAACGCCACATAAATGACGCAAATATCAGCAGCATCATCCCGTGATCGCCCGGGAAACTGTCTTTTGAAGCATCTTTGGTGGGGAATGAGATCACATCGCTCACTTTGGTGATGTCGGTAAAAGAGAGCGAAGGGCTGGCGCGCTTAACCGGCATCAGGTGCTGGGCCAGCTGATTGATAATGACGGCAGCCAGCAGCATCACCAGGCCGATGATAATCACCCGCCGGCGTCCGGCGCTCTGCTCTTTAAACCAGAAGCTCAGCATCAGGCTGCCCATCGCCAGTAGCGAGCAGGCGTCAAAGGCACGGTTATTGATAATCGCCAGCAGCCAGGTATAGGCGGTGCTCACGCCAACCAGGTGATTAAAGAAATAGAAGATCGCCGAGTCCAGCGGATTCCAGAAACCATGGTTAACGGGAAGGTACCATGAACAAAAAAGCGCTATACCCGCCGCGTTCAGCAGCAGAATAAGGGGAATTCGATTTTTAATCATAACTATCGTGTATTGGGTAAACGACGGCAACCATAGCCGTCTTAACTTAAACGAATCCTCAACAAGGAGGCCTGCAGTGCATTCCAGTCGGTCTCGGTATCGGCAATCAGCTCGATGCGGCTGTCGGGAGGGGAGACGTTCTGCGTCTCAATATGCAGATCAAGCTGTTGGCGATTGATCCGTACCAGCCCCTCCGCAATGCGCATCACGCCTTTGACGCGCCCGACCGGCGCCAGGCGCGCCCATTCGAGCAGGGCAACGGTGTCGAAAACGGTTTCAGCGTCAAAAATCCAGCCGCAGGCGTGATAGCCCTGACCGCTATTCAGGCTGCGACGCCAGCGCTGATGGGCGGGGAGGCTAAGTGCCGCAAGGCCTTGTTTCTGCCCGTGGCTGTGCGCGTGTTCGGCGCTGGCGGGGAGCGGCGCAATATTGCGGCGCGGTAAATCAAGCAGCATCGGGTCGATATTGCCCCGCGTGGCGCTGACGAACCGGCGATCGCCCGCGTAGGCCTGCCACCATGCGGCAAAGGCGCGTTGACTTTCCTCCGTCGAGCGGTCGGCTTTATTGCTGATAATAACGTCAGCGGCCGCCAGCTGGTCGCGAAAGTTGTCGTTGGTCACCGCTTTTTCGTCAAGCAACTGGCGCGGGTCCAGCACGCACAAGGTGGCGCGCAGGTCGATCCACGGCTCGTATACCGCGGCGGTCAGCATATCGAGGATCTGTTTAGGATGGCCCAGCCCGGTGGGTTCTATCAGCAGGCGATCGGGTTTGCCCTGGCGTAGCAGGGTATTAAGCCCGACCTGCATCGGCAGGCCGTTTACACAGCACATGCAGCCGCCGGGGATCTCTTTGAGCAGCGCGCCGCTTTCCGCCAGCAGCGCGCCGTCAATACCCACTTCACCAAACTCGTTGACCAGCACGGCCCATTTTTCATCCGCGGGCTTATTGGCCAGCAGATGCAAAATCGTCGTGGTTTTACCGCTGCCGAGAAACCCCGTGATCAAGTTGGTTTTGGTCACTTTTTCTCCATGATAAATGTAATGTTGTAACAGTTACGCCTATCCTGACGAAAAAAAGCGAAAAAGAGAAGTCTTAGCGCGGACAGAAGGGGACTCTGTCCGCTAAAAGGCAGTTATTGTTAAGCGTTCAGCGTGGCGGCAATCGCCTGACGCGCACCAAAGGCGGCAAGCTGATGCCATGCGGCGGTGATGTGAGCAACAAACTGCGGATCCTGCGGCAGGTCGTGACCGAAGATCTCCTCAAGCGTAAGCAGGGCCGCTACGCGCTGGTGTTCATCGCTGGCGGAGACCAGTTTCTGTATCTTATCGGCCAGCGGATCGCGAATATCAATGGCATTTCCGCCATCATCAATACCGCTGACGTAGCGCATCCAGCCCGCGACGCCGAGCGCCAGGAGCGGCCAGCGGCTGCCTTGCGTAAGGTGGACGCGAATACCGTCAAGCATACGTTGCGGCAGCTTCTGGCTGCCGTCCATGGCGATTTGCCAGGTCCGATGCTTCAGCGCCGGGTTGCTGAAGCGTTCGATCAGGCTGTCAGCATACGCCGTCAGATCCACGTCCTGAATAGATAAGGTCGGCGCCTGTTCGTCAAGCATCAGGCGGTATGCGGCGCTGCGGAAAATCGGATCCTGCATGCAGTCGCTAATATGCGCATGACCTGTCAGATAGCCAAGCCAGGCGAGGAACGAGTGGCTGCCGTTGAGCATCCGCAGTTTCATCTGTTCCCACGGCAGGACGTCATCGGTCATCTGGACGCCCGCGGTTTCCCAGGCCGGGCGTCCGGCAACGAAGTTATCTTCGATGACCCATTGAATGAAGGGTTCGCAGCTGATAGCGCAGGGGTCTTCTACGCCCAACGCGGCGCTAATTTCCGCCAGCGATTCATCGGTGGCGGCTGGCACAATACGGTCAACCATGGTGCCGGGAAAACTGACGCGCTCGGCGATCCACTGCGCCAGCTCCGGGCTCCGTTTTTCTGCCATTCCCAGCACGGCGTTTTTCACCACATGCCCGTTGTTGGGGATGTTATCGCAGGAGAGGACGGTAAACGGCGGTAGTTCACGCTGACGGCGGCGCGATAACGCTTCGACCAGAATGCTGGGAACCGATTGCGGCAGCGTCGGGTTTTGCAGATCGTGGATAATGCGCGGCTGCGTCATGTCCAGCAGGCCGCTGGCCGGATCGATGCAGTAGCCTTTCTCGGTGATGGTCAGAGAGACGATGGCGACCTGTGGTTCGCAAAATTTCTCAATAATCGCGGCCAGCGAATCCAGTTTTGCGTTCAGGCATTCATGGACGGCGCCGACCACGATTGGCTGATTGCCCTCGGCGCCTTTTTCCAGCACGGTAAACAGGTGGTTCTGCTGGCGAAGCTGGCTCATCAGCCGATCGCCGCTGAACAGACTGATCTCACAAATCCCCCAGTCCCCGCCGCCGGCGTTAAGCACCCGATCGGTGAGGAGCGCCTGGTGCGCGCGATGAAACGCGCCGAAACCAAAATGCACAATACGCGAACGCAGCTGGCTGCGGTCATATTGAGGGAGCTGTACGCCTTCCGGCAGCGTAGCCGTAGCAATGGTAGTCATTCTTAACACACCTGATTAACGGATAATTAACATTCCCAGTGTAAAGTTATATGACAACAAATTAAATTGGTGAGCCTTATTTATCCGCTTAATGTGAGCTCGATCATCAATTGTTAGCTGCATACCCGGCTGTTCTGAAAAGTGGGCGCGCTTAATGGAGGAGAGGAGCGATAGTTTAATTACTTTTGGTATAACAACTTTGCAGCGAGTGAAGGGAGAGCAACGTTGCCAGCAGAGAGAGGGCCAGGCGCTGCGGAAAAGGTGCGAAAAAAAGGACAGCCGCTGGCTGCCCTTTATGATGTTGCAAACGCAGAGTTTAGTCCGCGCGGCCCATATAGCGGCTCTCTTCGATATGGATACGAATGCGCTCGCCCGCGCTCAGGTATTCAGGCACCTGAACAACAAGGCCGGTGCTCAGCGTCGCCGGTTTGTTACGGGCGCTAGCGGATGCGCCTTTAATACCTGGCGCCGTCTCAACGATTTCCAGATCCACGGTCTGCGGCAGCTCCAGCGCCAGCAGCTGGCCGTCCCAGGTCAGAACCTGCATATCCGGCATGCCGCCTTCCGGCATAAACAGCAGCTCTTCTTCGATTTGCTCTTTGGTAAAGATATACGGGGTGTAATCTTCTTTATCCATAAAGACGTATTCGTTGCCATCGATATAGGAGAAGTCAACGAAGCGGCGGGTCAGGGTGACGGTATCAACGATGTCGTCGCCTTTGAAGCGTTCTTCCACTTTCAGGCCGGTGCGTACATCGGAGAAACGCATTTTGTACAGCGTCGCTGCGCCGCGGGCGCTGGGTGACTGAATATCAATATTTTTAACAATCAGCAGTTTGCCGTTGTAATTCAGCACCATACCTTTTTTAATTTCATTCGCTCTTGGCATTGCAGTAATCCTGTCACTTAAAGGGTCGAAAATATCGCGTAAAACTACTCGCGCCGGGCCTTTCAGGCAAGTGGAATTCGTCTGTTTTGCTATCTTCAGGTAAAACGTTTAGGCTGGGCTGCTAAAAGCGTTATCGGAAGAGTCGATTATGGAATGCCGCCCTGAATGCGGAGCTTGCTGTATCGCTCCTTCTATCTCCAGCCCTATCCCGGGCATGCCGCAAGGCAAGCCGGCAAACACCCGATGCATACAGCTATCAGACAGCAACCTGTGTAATATTTTTGGCTCGCCGTTAAGGCCTAAAGTGTGTGGCAGCCTGAAGCCTGAAGTGGAGATGTGCGCGACGAATCGCGATGACGCGATGACCTGGCTTCTTCATCTTGAACAGAGCACCTCTGCGTAGTGCATTTACCCGTCATACTTCAAGTGGCATGTGCGTTGGCTTCACTCGCTCACGCCTCCTGAAACTTGAATTATTTAGGTTATAAATTTTGTAAAAGCTTAATGCAATAAATCAGAAAAATTATGCTCAGGATCCATCTCCCGCGCGAGGGCGATCAGTTTCTTCTTATTACCAAGAGCGTAGCCGGATTTCTGTTTAACCAGCAGGCCTTCCTGACAGAATTGTGCGATCACATATAATAAATGACGATACGACACTCCCATATATTCCGCCGCCGGGGTATGTTTTTCGTGATAAATATCACAATGCTGAGTTAATAAAATAAATGCTGCCAGACGATTCACCAGTGGAAAAGATTGATTTTGGGTGAGCGACACGATGTTACGGTAGTTTTTTTGGCTTAACGCGATACAGAGATTACGCAGGAAAATGACGTCATTCAGCAACAAAGGGCGGAATGAAGCGATGGGCAGCGCCAGGCACCAGCACGCTTCGATGGCCTGAACGCCACGCGGATCGTGATGTTTATCAATGAGTTCTATCTCGCCGATAAAGCAGGGTGCGCCAAAGAAGTCGATCAGCGAGACCCGACCATTAGCTGATGTGGTGTAAAGCTTAGCCCGGCCGCGTGCGAGGTAAAAAAGGTGCGCGGGTTGAGCCCCCTCTTTAACAATATAATCCCCTGCCACAGCGTGGAACAATCGTGTATCCCGCACAACATCGACGGAAAATTTTTCCAGGTACCCCGAGTCGCTTATCAATTGCTGCTTGAGATTTTCATTTTGGATTTCTTTCACGGTCGCTTCCCGGTATGAGATTTCTCATATTCAGTATCAGTTTTCGCCTGGTATGCTGCAAACGTTAATCCGATACCTGTTTAATCCTGCTGTAATAACATAAAAATGGCGTAAAAGCGAAAAGAGGGAATAAAAATGGAAAAAAGAAAAATTATACTCGACTGCGATCCAGGTCACGATGATGCTATTGCGATAATGATGGCGGCCAGACATCCGGCAATTGATTTATTAGGAATAACAATTGTTGCGGGTAACCAAACGCTGGATAAAACGTTAGTCAATGGATTAAATGTTTGCCAACATTTAGATGTCAATGTGCCGATTTATGCCGGGATGCCACAGCCAATTATGCGTCAGCAAATTGTCGCTGATAATATTCATGGTGAAACCGGACTGGATGGGCCGGTATTTTCACCGTTAACTCGTCAGGCAGAAGAAACGCATGCGGTTAAATATATTATTGACACGCTCATGGCTAGTGAGGGTGACATCACGCTGGTGCCCGTTGGCCCACTGACCAATATAGCCGTCGCCATGCGAATGCAGCCGAAAATCCTGCCGAAAATTCGCGAGATTGTATTAATGGGCGGTGCTTATGGTACCGGAAACTTTACGCCATCGGCAGAGTTTAATATTTATGCCGACCCTGAAGCCGCTCGCGTGATATTCAGCTCGGGTGTCCCTCTGGTCATGATGGGTCTCGATTTGACTAATCAGACGGTCTGCACCGCTGATGTTATTGCACGCATGGAAAAAGCCGGCGGTCCGGCGGGACAGTTGTTTAGCGATATCATGAATTTCACCCTCAAAACGCAGTTTGAAAACTACGGCTTAGCGGGTGGTCCGGTGCATGATGCCACCTGCATCGGCTATCTGATTAATCCTCAGGGCATCAAAACACAGGACATGTATGTTGAGGTAGATGTTAACAGCGGCCCCTGCTATGGCCGTACGGTCTGCGACGAACTGGGCGTACTCGGTAAAGCGCCGAATACCAAAGTCGGCATCACTATTGATACCGATTGGTTTTGGGGTTTAGTCGAAGAGTGCGTGCGGATGTACCGCTAATTCGTTTTGTACCAGGCGTGCGGAATATCCCTCATCGCCTGATATACCCGTCGTCTTTCAAGCGGCTTCTTTGTTGGCTACGTTCGTTCACCCCAGACACTTACTTGAGTAAGCTCCTGGGGCTTTAATGAGGGACATCCGTGTCCCTTACCAAAGGCAGCCTTTGGCTGTTCAAATTCGTACCAGACGAATTTGTCTCTCTTGCCGCCTCTAAGCAACTTGAAATCCATTGGGTATAGAAACAGGCGGGCAGTAAGCTGTCGCCCGTAATAAAATCAGACATACCAAAACCTGGCGTAATGCCGGGTTTGCTGGCATCAAGAGATAATCATTATGGATATAATGAGAAGTGTTCTGGGTATGGTGGTATTACTGGCAATCGCTTTTCTGCTGTCAGTAAATAAAAAAAGAATTAGTCTGCGTACGACTGGCGCGGCGCTGGTACTGCAAATTGCTATTGGTGGTATTATGCTCTATTTTCCGCCAGGAAAATGGTTGGCGGAGCAGGCGGCTTTCGGCGTACATAAAGTGATGACCTACAGCGATGCCGGTAGCGCATTTATTTTTGGTTCGCTGGTCGGGCCGAAAATGGATCTCTTATTCGATGGTTCTGGTTTTATTTTTGCTTTTCGGGTATTGCCAGCCATTATTTTTATCACCGCATTGGTAAGCCTGCTTTATTATATTGGCGTAATGGGAATACTGATCCGAACTCTTGGCGGAATTTTCCAGAAAGCGCTGAATATTAGCAAGATTGAGTCGTTTGTTGCCGTGACCACCATTTTCCTTGGGCAAAATGAGATCCCGGCGATCGTTAAGCCCTTTATTAATAAGCTAAATCGTAATGAGCTATTTACCGCGATTTGCAGCGGGATGGCTTCAATCGCCGGGTCGACGATGATTGGCTATGCCGGGCTGGGCGTGCCGATTGATTATCTGCTGGCGGCATCGCTGATGGCGATTCCCGGCGGTATTCTGTTTGCCCGCCTTCTCAGCCCGGCGACTGAAGTATCGCAGGTGACTTTCGAAAACCTCTCCTTCACCGAAACTCCGCCGAAAAGTTTTATTGAAGCCGCGGCTAGCGGCGCGATGGCTGGGGTAAAAATTGCCGTGGGCGTGGCGACGGTAGTGATGGCGTTTGTGGCAATTATCGCTCTGATCAACGGCGTGATTGGCGGTATCGGCGGTTGGTTCGGTTTTGGTCACGCGACTCTGGAGGGGATTTTCGGTTATATCCTTGCACCGCTGGCCTGGTTAATGGGCGTTGACTGGAGTGATGCGACGCTGGCGGGCAGCCTGATTGGCCAGAAGCTGGCGAATAACGAGTTCGTAGCCTACCTCAACTTTTCGCCGTTCCTGCAAACGCCGGGAGCGCTGGATGTGAAAACTATCGCCATTATTTCTTTTGCGCTATGCGGTTTCGCCAACTTTGGTTCTATTGGCGTGGTGGTTGGCGCATTCTCGGCAATTGCACCCCAGCGCGCGTCTGAAATTGCCCAATTGGGGATGAGGGCGCTGGCTGCGGCAACGCTGTCAAACTTAATGAGCGCAACAATTGCCGGGTTTTTTATTGGCCTGGCGTAATACTCTGGTGTGCCGCTGATGCGGCACACCGCTGCTTTATACGTCTTTAATACGCCACAAGCAGGCCTGGGTAGCTACGCCCATGACCAGCGCAATCCAGAAGACGGCGTGATAGCTCCAGATTTCCGCGACGACGCCCGCCAGCGAACCGGCGATAATCCAGCCAACGCGCGTGGTATTGGTATAAAGCGTAGTGGCCGCGCCCGCCTGTCCGGGCATCAGATCCTGAAAATAGAGCATGCCGATACCGGCGAGAATGCCGATAAAAATGGCGTTCAGCGCCTGCAGGGCCAGCAGCAGTCCGGGGGTATGTACGGTTAGCATGCCAACGTAAAACAGCACGCCGGCCACCGCTGAGATGCGCATCAGGAAGCGCTTGCCGAAGCGTTTGGCATAATAGCCCGCAATCAGCATGGTCGGGATTTCAAGTCCGGCGGCGGTGCCCATCATGACTCCGGCCAGCTTCTCCGATAAATGCAGCTCATTGATGATAAACAGCGGCATATTAATGATGTACAGGCTGTTGATTCCCCACATCAGCGTACAGATGATAAACAGCAGCAGCGCGTCGCGGCGGTTGGTGCGCGGCGTTTCGAGATGTCCCGTAGCGATCTTCGGCTCTTTACGCATGCTGGGAAGAAAAAACCAGACCATTGCGCCGCAGATCACAAAGGCGACCGCCGCGCTGAGATACATCACGGTAAAGCCGAAACCCATCGCCAGCGCGTAGGCCAGCGGCGGCCCGATAACCCATGCCAGAGACACCTGAGCGCGCAGAATCGAGCTGAACATGACCGCCTCGCGGCCCGTTTTGTCCGCATGCTCGCGGGCGAGGGCAAACATCTGCGGGTTCGCGGTGGAGCCGAAGCTGCTGAGGAATACGCCGATAAACAGCAAAATAAAGTAGTTACGGTTCCAGGCGAAGAGCACGCAGGCCAGCACGCCCATCAGGCAGCAGAAGACGATCAGCCGCTTGCGGTCGCCTTTGCGATCCGAACGCCCGGCGAGGAACTGGCTTACCAGAATGCCGATCACCGCGCTGCCGGTAAAAAAGAAGCCGACCATCGCCGGTCGGACGTGAACCTCGTTAGTCAGAAACAGACTCAGCGTCGGCGTCTGGAGTGCCCCGGCGATACCCGTCAGGAAGGCGACGATCAGAAAGGCGGAAGAGGTGAAATCAAACCCGCGTCGTGGCAGGGCGGCGCTACTGTTTTGCATGTCGGCGTTCATCGGTTTTCAGGAGTCGCGGAGTTTACGCCGTCACTCAGAAAATGAACAGTACCAGGGCACGAATAAATCAAAAAGACGTTTCAAAATCAAACTTCAGCAGAAAGCTGAAGTTTTCCCTTCATCGCAGCTCCTGCTTCAGCAAAAGTGTGCTGTATCTCTAACTTCTGTTATCAGGAAACGAACTTTTCTTGCCTGGCGGCTAATAAAGGTACAGACTTCTTGAAACGTTTCAGCGTCATCGGGAGATTCTCCAGCAGGTAGATGACGCATTTTTTCTCAAAGTAGCTGAAACGATTCAATTCAGCAGGAGAGGAGAACCATGTTCCAGTTATCTGTGCAGGATATTCATCCCGGTCAGCAGGCCGGTAATAAAGAAGAGGCTATTCGTCAGGTTGCCTCCGCGCTGGTCAGCGCGGGCAACGTGGCAGACGGCTACGTCAACGGGATGCTGGCTCGCGAGCAGCAAACCTCCACTTTCCTTGGCAACGGTATTGCGATTCCGCACGGTACCACCGACACCCGCGACCAGGTGCTGAAAACCGGCGTTCAGGTTTATCAGTTTCCGCAGGGCGTGACCTGGGGCGAAGGGCAAACCGCCTACGTCGCCATCGGTATCGCCGCCAGCTCGGATGAACACCTTGGGCTGCTGCGTCAACTGACCCACGTGCTGAGCGACGACTCCGTTGCTGAACAGCTTAAGTCCGCGACGACCGCCGAAGAGCTGCGCGCCCTGCTGATGGGCGAAAAGCAGAGCGAAGCGCTGAAGCTGGATAATGAGACGCTAACCCTGGACGTTGCGGCCAGCGATCTGCTGACCCTGCAGGCGCTGAACGCCGCGCGGCTGAAAGAAGCCGGCGCCGTCGATGCTTCCTTTGTTAGCCGTACGATTAATGATAAACCGCTGAACCTCGGTCAGGGCATCTGGCTGAACGATAGCACCGAAGGCAACCTGCGCAGCGCCGTTGCCGTCAGCCGCGCGGCCAACGCCTTCACCAGCGATGAGCAGCCGGTTTCTCTGCTGATTACCGTCGCGATGGCCGATGACCAGCCGACGGCGGTGCTTAATCGCCTGAGCAATCTGCTCCTTGATAAAAAAGCTGACCGCTTGCTGAAGGCTGATGGCGCCACGCTGCTGGCTCTTCTGACCAGCGACGATGCGATTGCCGAAGATGTTCTCAGCGCGGAATACGTTATCCGCAACGAGCACGGGCTGCACGCGCGTCCCGGCACGATGCTGGTTAATACCATTAAACAATTCTCCAGCGACATTACCGTCACCAACCTTGATGGTTCGGGCAAGCCGGCAAACGGCCGCAGCCTGATGAAAGTCGTGGCGCTGGGCGTTAAGAAAGGTCACCGCTTGCGCTTTACCGCGCAGGGTGAAGATGCGCAGCAGGCGCTGGATGCGATTGGCGAAGCGATCGCCGCAGGCCTTGGGGAGGGCGCATAAATGAGCAGACGTGTCGCAACGATTACTTTAAACCCGGCCTATGACCTGGTGGGTTTTACCCCGGAAATTGAACGCGGTGAGGTTAACCTCGTTCGCACCACCGGTTTGCACGCCGCAGGGAAGGGGATCAACGTTGCAAAAGTGCTGAAAGATCTCGGTATTGACGTCACCGTTGGCGGTTTCCTCGGTAAAGACAATCAGGATGGTTTTCAGCAGTTGTTCAGCGAGCTGGGCATCGCAAACCGTTTTCAGGTCGTTCAGGGCCGTACCCGTATCAACGTCAAGCTGACTGAGAAAGATGGCGAAGTTACTGACTTCAACTTCTCCGGCTTTGAAGTGACGCCGGGCGACTGGGAGCGTTTTGTTAATGATTCTCTTAGCTGGCTGGGCCAGTTCGATATGGTCTGCGTAAGCGGTAGCCTGCCGTCCGGCGTTAGCCCGGAAGCGTTCACCGACTGGATGACCCGTCTGCGTAGCCAGTGCCCGTGCATCATTTTTGATAGCAGCCGCGAAGCGCTGGTTGCGGGGCTGAAAGCGGCTCCGTGGCTGGTTAAACCTAACCGTCGCGAGCTGGAAATCTGGGCTGGACGCAAGCTGCCTGAGATGAAAGATGTCATTGAAGCTGCTCATGCGCTGCGTGAGCAGGGCATCGCTCACGTGGTTATCTCCCTGGGCGAAGAAGGCGCCCTGTGGGTTAACGCATCCGGAGAATGGATTGCCAAACCGCCTTCAGTAGAAGTGGTTAGCACCGTTGGCGCCGGCGATTCAATGGTTGGCGGCCTGATTTATGGCCTGCTGATGCGTGAGTCCAGCGAGCATACGCTGCGCCTGGCAACGGCAGTCGCCGCGCTGGCGGTGAGTCAGAGCAATGTCGGTATTACCGATCGTACCCAGTTGGCCGCAATGATGGCGCGCGTCGACTTACAACCCTTTAATTAACAGCAGGAGAGGCATAATGAAAACGCTGCTGATTATTGATGCCGGGCTTGGACAGGCTCGCGCCTATGTGGCGAAGACCCTGTTAAGCACCGCGGCGCAAAAAGCGCAACTCGAACTGATTGATAACCCAAATGACGCTGAGCTGGCGATTGTGCTGGGGACGGCGCTGCCGGCCGACAGCGCGCTGAATGGCAAAAAGGTCTATCTCGGCGATATCAACCGCGCCGTGGCTCACCCGGAGCTGTTCCTCGGGGAAGCCAAAAGCCATGCGACGCCTTACGCCGCTCCGGCCGCTGCTGCGTTGCCGGCTGCAGCTAACGGTCCAAAACGTATTGTGGCGGTCACCGCTTGCCCGACCGGCGTCGCGCACACCTTTATGGCGGCGGAAGCGATTGAAACCGAAGCTAAAAAACGCGGCTGGTGGGTGAAGGTTGAAACGCGCGGCTCCGTAGGCGCGGGCAATGCAATCACCCCGGAAGAGGTTGAACAGGCGGATCTGGTGGTCGTCGCTGCCGATATCGAAGTGGATCTGGCGAAATTCGCCGGTAAGCCGATGTATCGCACCACCACCGGCCTGGCGCTGAAGAAAACCGCGCAGGAGCTGGATAAAGCCGTGGTTGAAGCGAAACCGTATCAGCCTGCGGGTAAATCCCAGGCCGCGGCGGAAGGCAAAAAAGAGTCCGCGGGCGCCTATCGCCACCTGCTGACCGGCGTGTCATACATGCTGCCGATGGTGGTGGCGGGCGGTCTGTGTATCGCGCTCTCCTTCGCTTTTGGTATTAAAGCTTTTGAAGTGAAAGACACCCTGGCCGCGGCGCTGATGCAAATCGGCGGTGGCTCAGCCTTCGCGCTAATGGTACCGGTCCTGGCGGGCTTTATTGCCTTCTCTATCGCTGACCGTCCTGGCCTGACGCCGGGTCTTATCGGCGGTATGCTGGCGGTGAGCACTGGTTCTGGCTTTATCGGCGGTATTATCGCCGGTTTCCTTGCCGGCTACGTGGCGAAAGCGATCAGTACGAAGCTGAAGCTGCCGCAAAGTATGGAAGCGCTGAAACCGATCCTGATCATTCCGCTGGTTTCCAGCCTGATCGTCGGTCTGGCGATGATTTACCTGATTGGTAAACCCGTTGCCGGGATCCTCGAAGGTCTGACCCACTGGCTGCAAACGATGGGGACGGCGAACGCGGTTCTGCTCGGTGCTATCCTCGGCGGTATGATGTGTACCGATATGGGCGGTCCGGTGAACAAAGCGGCCTACGCGTTTGGTGTTGGCCTGCTGAGTACCCAGACCTATGCGCCGATGGCGGCTATCATGGCGGCGGGTATGGTTCCACCGCTGGCCCTGGGCCTGGCGACGCTGATTGCGCGTAAAAAGTTCGACAAAGCGCAGCAGGAAGGCGGCAAGGCCGCGCTGGTTCTCGGCCTGTGCTTTATCACCGAAGGGGCGATTCCGTTCGCCGCACGTGACCCGATGCGCGTCCTGCCTTGCTGTATCGTTGGCGGCGCGGTGACCGGCGCGATGTCCATGTGGGTTGGCGCGAAGCTGATGGCGCCGCACGGTGGTCTGTTCGTCCTGCTGATCCCTGGTGCGATTACGCCGGTGCTTGGCTACCTGATGGCGATTGTGGTCGGTACGCTGGTCGCAGGTCTCTCCTACGCGGTGCTGAAACGTCCTGAAGTTCAAGCCGCCTGATAGACGTAGCAAACGCTTCTCAAGGGCAGAGTCTTCTCTGCCCTTTTTTTATGCCGCATTCTTCCTCCGTCCTCCCGCCGTATGTGCTCTTCTTCGCATTTTTAAACTGTTTAAAAACCATACTGGCCAAATTTTGTGATTTTGTTCATGTTCATATGAAAATCCTATTTTGCCTCTCTTTACTTTAAAATTATTCCGCTTACCATAAACACATGTTCACATTCAAACATGTGTTTAAATGAGGGGCTGTGAATCGTGAGGTGTTTATTTACTGATATTAAATAATTTTACTGCCATAGCGTTTTTTATGCTGGAGGGTATTTTTATGCCTGAAAATGATTACGTTGTGATTATTGGATCGGCAAACATGGATGTGGCTGGTTATTCCAATGTGTCGCTAAACTACGCTGATTCTAATCCTGGGAAAATAAAATATACTCCCGGCGGCGTGGGGCGCAACATTGCGCAAAATATTGCCTTATTGAATAAAACGGCGTGGCTATTATCCGTTGTTGGTGACGATTTTTATGGTCATTCATTATTAAATCAAACGGCCCAGTCCGGGGTTCACGTCGATAAATGTAAGATAATCCCGGGTGAAGGCACATCAAGCTATTTGTCGCTGCTTGATAATACCGGTGAAATGCTGGTGGCGATTAATGATATGAGCATCACTGAGCATATTACGCCGGCCTTTTTAAGGCAGCATCAAGATTTTATCTGCGGCGCTGCGGTGATTGTTGTTGACTGCAATATTAGCGAGTCGGCGCTGGCCTGGCTAATGGAAAATAGCGGCTCGACGCCCATTTTTGTTGACCCGGTTTCTGCCTGGAAATGCGTGAAAATCAGCCAGCACCTGGGGCGTATTCACACCCTGAAACCGAACCGGATTGAGGCTGAAACGCTGAGCGGCATCGCGCTGTCCGGCACTGAAGATGTGGCTCGCGTAGCCGACTGGTTTCACCATCATGGCCTGAAACGCCTGGTGTTGAGCATGGGCGGCGACGGCGTTTACTACAGCGAGAAAGATGGGGAACGCGGCTGGTCCGCGCCGCTGAAAACCCAGGTTGTCAATGTCACCGGCGCCGGTGACGCGATGATGGCCGGTCTGGCCTGCTGCTGGCTCGACGGCTGCTCATTTTCGCAAGCGGTGAAGTTTGCTCAGGGATGCTCTTCTCTGGCGCTTTCATCGGAATTCACCAATAACCCTGAATTATCTTACGCCAACGTAAAAAAGTTAGTGGAGAAAGAATATGTCTGAATTAAATATTTCCTCTGAATTATTACAGATTTCTGCGGAAGTTCAGCAGGCGTTAAAAAATAACCAGCCGATAGTGGCGCTGGAATCGACGATTATTTCTCACGGCATGCCGTTTCCGGAAAATGCGCAAACGGCGCTGGAAGTAGAAGAAACCATTCGTCGCCAGGGGGCGGTGCCGGCAACCATCGCAATTATTCATGGCGTAATGAAAGTTGGCTTAAGCCGTGAAGAAATTGAACTTCTGGGTCGCGAAGGTCATAACGTCGCCAAAGTCAGTCGTCGTGATTTACCCTTTGTTGTCGCCGCAGGATTAAATGGCGCGACCACCGTGGCGTCTACCATGATTATTGCGGCGATGGCCGGAATTAAAGTCTTTGCGACCGGCGGTATTGGCGGGGTACATCGTGGCGCCGAGCACACATTTGATATTTCTGCCGATTTACAGGAGCTCGCTAATACCAACGTTACCGTGGTCTGTGCCGGTGCGAAATCTATTCTCGATCTCGGTTTAACCACCGAGTATTTAGAAACGTTTGGCGTCCCGCTTATTGGTTATCAAACTTCGGCGCTGCCGGCATTCTTCTGCCGAACCAGCCCGTTTGACGTCAGCATTCGCCTCAATAGCGCCAAAGACATCGCCAAAGCGATGGCGGTGAAATGGCAGTCGGGTCTGAATGGCGGCATGGTGGTGGCAAATCCTATTCCTGAAGCGTTCGCGATGCCGGAAGAGAAAATCAATGCCGCCATCAACCAGGCGGTGAAGGAGGCGGAAGAGCAGGGCGTAGTGGGTAAAGCGAGCACGCCGTTCCTGCTGGCGCGCGTCGCGGAACTGACCGGCGGCGATAGCCTGAAATCCAACATTCAGCTGGTCTTCAACAACGCCGTTCTGGCCTGCGAGATTGCCAAAGAGTATCAGCAGATCGCCTGACGACAGTCGCGGGCCGTTTGCGGTTGCCCGCCCCGATATCAACGATACCGAAAGCCTGGCCTGCGCCGGGTTTTCCACCAGGTAAGGATATCATTATGGACATCATGAGAAGTCTTCTGGGGATGGTGGTGTTGCTGGCCATTGCCTTTGCGCTGTCAGTTAATAAAAAACGCATCAGCATCAGAACGGTAGGGGCAGCGCTGCTGCTGCAAATCGTGATTGGCGGGGTGATGCTCTATTTTCCCCCTGGCAAGTGGCTGGTCGAGCAGGCCGCGCTTGGGGTACACAAAGTCATGTCCTATAGCGACGCCGGAAGTGCGTTCATTTTTGGTTCACTGGTCGGCCCGAAGATGGACGTGCTGTTTGACGGCGCCGGCTTTATCTTCGCCTTTCGCGTTCTGCCCGCCATCATTTTTGTTACCGCGTTGATCAGTCTGCTTTACTACCTCGGCGTGATGGGGCTGCTGATCCGAATCCTCGGCGGGATCTTCCAGAAAGCGCTGAATATCAGCAAGATCGAGTCTTTCGTCGCCGTGACCACCATTTTCCTTGGGCAAAACGAGATCCCGGCGATCGTCAAACCGTTTATCAACAAGCTCAACCGCAATGAGCTGTTTACCGCGATTTGCAGCGGGATGGCGTCGATCGCCGGGTCGATGATGATCGGCTATGCCGGTATGGGCGTGCCGATTGATTATCTGCTGGCCGCTTCGCTAATGGCCATCCCCGGTGGGATTCTGTTTGCCCGTATGCTGAGTCCGGCAACGGAAGCATCCCAGGTTACTTTCGACAATCTCTCTTTCACCGAGACGCCGCCGAAAAGCGTGATCGAGGCAGCGGCGTCAGGGGCGATGACCGGCCTGAAAATTGCCGCCGGGGTGGCCACCGTGGTGATGGCATTTGTGGCGATTATCGCGCTGCTGAACGGTATTATCGGCGGCATTGGCGGCTGGTTTGGCTACGGTCACGCGACGCTGGAGGGGATTTTCGGCTTTCTGCTCGCACCGCTGGCGTGGATCATGGGCGTTGACTGGAGCGATGCGACGCTGGCAGGCAGCCTGATTGGCCAAAAGCTGGCGATCAACGAATTCGTTGCCTATCTCAACTTCTCGCCCTACCTGCAAAGCGGCGGAAACCTGGACGTGAAAACCGTTGCGATTATTTCGTTTGCGCTGTGCGGTTTCGCCAACTTTGGCTCGATCGGCGTGGTTGTCGGGGCGTTTTCGGCTATTTCACCGCAGCGCGCGCCGGAAATTGCCCAGCTTGGACTGCGCGCCCTGGCGGCGGCCACGCTCTCTAACCTGATGAGCGCCACCATCGCCGGGTTCTTTATTGGGCTGGCATAATGTGATGCGCGCGCCGCGTCTGCGGTGCGCTGCTATCCGTTGGGAAGTAAATTGAGCGCGTTATCAACGGACAAAGAGGGGTTGTTGATGCTGTCGCTGGCTCGGGTGATGGCGGTGCAGGCCATGGCGAAAGCGGCGCTCTCTTTAAAGTCGCTGCCGTCGAGGTAGCTATAAAGTAGCCCGGCCATCAGCGCATCGTCGGCGCCGAAGCTGTCAATCGTCGTATGGCCCGGCAAACTCATCCGGAAGCGTTCGCCGCCGGCTTCGCTACAGAAAATCGAATCATCTTCCGAGCAAATCACCACCCGCTGGGTGCCTTTTTCGTGTAGCCATGCTAGCGCCCGATCGCGATCGGCCTCGTTTTCAATGGGCTCGCCCCAGAGAATCTGCAGTTCGCGCAGCGTGGGTTTCAGCGTGTGGATCTTTCCCAGCCACGGGCGAATGCGGTGCGCTTTAAACTCTGACACGGTATCAACAAACACCGGAATAGCGTTGGTCAGAGTAAACACCCACTCCAGCGACTGTTCCGTTAAATTACAATCAACCAGAACGACGCCTGCATGCGTCAGTAGATCCCGATACTGATTCAGCAGCTGCGGCGTGAGCGACTGTAAAATATGCGTATCGTTAATCGCCAGCACCGTCTCTTCCTGCGGATTGGCGATGGAGAGGTAGGTGGCGGTATTGTGACCGTGCAGGCGGATACAGCTTTGCACGTTAACCCCGGCCTGTCGGGTCTGCTCCAGCAGCGTTTCGCCATAAAAATCGCTGCCGACGGCGGAAATCAAATGCACATCGCGGCCCAGCAGCGCTAGGTTATGCGCGATATTTCGCGCCACGCCGCCAGCGGAGCACTGGATATTACCCGGATTTGACACCGGTTGAGGATAATGGATATCGGCAATTCCGCGGATATCCATATTCACCGCGCCCAGCGAGACGCAATACTCCTGCTCGGTAAGGATGTAGCCTTTGCCCTTGATGGCCCCCTTACGCGTGAGGTCCATAATATGCGCGGCTACGCGGGAGCGGCTAATCTGCAGAATATCGGCAATCTCATGCTGCTGAATCAGCGGGTTGCGCCGCAAAATTTTGAGGATCTGCTTTTCCCTGTCGTTCATATCAGACCGTAGCCTCTTCCGTTTGCTGAGCCCGCAGCCAGGCGATCTCTTCCGCCCAGATATCAGGATTGATCGTTTCCAGAATCAGCGGGATACCGTCAAAGCGGCTGTCCTGCATAATCCAGCGGAAAGCATCATGGCCGATATTGCCTTCACCCAGGCTGTGGTGACGGTCAACGCGGCTGGCGAACGCGCTTTTCGCATCGTTCAGATGCATACCGCGCAGATACTGAAAACCGACAATCCGTTCGAAATCAGCAAAGGTTTTTTCACACTCTTCGGCGCTGCGCAGATCGTAGCCGGCGGCGAAGGCATGGCAGGTATCAATGCATACGCCGACGCGTGATTTATCTTCTACGCCGTCGATGATGGCCGCCAGATGCTCAAATTTAAAGCCCAGGTTACTGCCCTGGCCGGCGGTGTTTTCAATCACCGCCGTAACGCCTTCGGTTTTTGCCAACGCGATATTGATCGATTCGGAGATTCGCGCCAGACATTCGTCTTCCGGGATTTGCTGCAGATGGCTACCCGGATGGAAATTCAACAGCGTCAGGCCGAGCTGCTGGCAGCGGGAGAGTTCATCAATAAACGCATCGCGGGATTTTTCCAGCGCATCCTCAACCGGATGGCCGAGGTTTATCAGATAGCTGTCGTGCGGCAGAATTTGCCCCGGACCGAAATGGTGCTTTTCGCAGGCGGCTTTAAATTCAGCAATGGTTTCGTCGCTCAGAGGCGCGGCGCGCCACTGGCGCTGGTTTTTGGTAAAGAGGGCAAATGCGGTCGCGCCGATTTCGGCTGCGCGAATGGCGGCGTTGGCTACACCGCCGGAGGCGCTGACGTGCGCTCCAATATATTTCATAAAAAAACTCCAGATAAGCCGCTGGGGGGAGGGTAATGATAGCGGCTTAGCCGGAGAGTTACATCATCCTTAATACAACCTGAGTCGCGAGGGGCTTCAGGCCATCAGGCCATCAGGCTATGAATGGCCAGGTTAATCGCGCCGCCGCCGACAATCAGCCAGGCGAAGAGCATCAGCGCCATCAGCAGCGGTTTGGCGCCGGCTTTTTTCAGCGCGCTGACGTGGGTGGTCAGGCCGAGGGCGGCCATCGCCATCGCCAGCAGTACGGTATCCAGCGTGACCAGCATATCGACAACCGCTTTCGGCAGCAGGTGGAAGGAGTTAAACACCGCCACCAGAATAAACAGGATCGCAAACCACGGAATGGTGATTTTGCTTTTTTCCCCGCCGTTGGCCGGGGCTAGTTGTTTCACGCGCGCGGCGAGGAACAGCAGGAACGGAGCCAGCATCATCACGCGCAGCATTTTTGCAATCACCGCCGCGTTTTCCGCGTCCGGACCCACCGCGTGGCCCGCAGCGACAACCTGAGCAACCTCATGCATCGTCGACCCCATATAAATGCCGTAGGCTTCCGGCGTAAACCAGTGCGCCAGGAAGGGGTAAATAGCCGGGTACAGGAAAATGGCAATGGTGCCGAAAATGACCACCGTGGCGACGGCAACCGTCACTTTGCTGGCTTCCGCTTTGACGACCGGTTCGGTCGCCAGCACCGCTGCGGCGCCGCAGATGCTGCTGCCGGCGCCAATCAGCCAACTGGTATGTTTATCCAGGCCGAAAACCTTTTGCCCAAGAAAGCAGGCGATAAAAAAGGTGCTGGAAAGTGTCAGCGCGTCAATGACGATACCGCCTATGCCGACGTCGGCAATCTGGGCGAACGTCAGGCGAAAGCCGTATAAAATGATGCCGAGACGCAGCAGGTGCTGCTTGGCAAAGATCACGCCGCCGTCGCAGGGCTGCCAGATTTTCGGGTAAACCGTGTTACCGATGACCATGCCGAATAAGATAGCCAGCGTGAGGGCGCTGAAGCCCGCGCCGGCGATAGCCGGATAACTACCGGCCCACAGCGCTGCGCCGGTGAGAACGGCGGTCAGCGCCAGTCCAGGTGCAAAGTGCCGCAATGGGCGATGTTTAGTCGGTAAAGTGAGTGCTGTCATAACCTTCTCCTTTGTCTGGGAAAAGCATACGACCCGCTGGTTTAAATATAAAATTGATTATATATTTATAATTAATCGAAATAAGTGGTAAATGCGCGATTTCGCGGTTTGAGATCGATGGACCTCAGCCTCACGCCGCGGATCGCGAGTTGTATATAAAGGCAGGAAAAATCATGCATATCACGCTAAGGCAGCTGGAAGTTTTTGCTGAAGTATTAAAAAGCGGTTCGACGACGCAGGCATCGCAAATGCTGGCGCTTTCCCAATCGGCGGTTAGCGCGGCGCTGACCGATCTCGAAGGGCAGCTGGGCGTGCAGCTATTTGACCGCGTAGGGAAAAGGCTGGTGGTCAACGAGCACGGCAGGCTGCTTTATCCGCGGGCGCTGGCGCTGCTGGAGCGGGCGCTGGAGATAGAACAGCTGTTTCGCGGCGACAACGGCGCGATCCGCGTCTACGCCAGCAGCACCATCGGCAACTATATTCTGCCGGAAATCATTGCGCGCTATCGACGCGATCTGCCGGATTTACCGCTGGAGCTGAGCGTAGGCAATAGCCAGGACGTGATCAATGCGGTGGCCGATCTGCGCGTGGATATCGGGCTGATTGAAGGTCCCTGTCACGCCGCGGATATTATTGCCGAACCCTGGCTGGAAGATGAACTGGTTGTCTTTGCCGCGCCGGATTCGCCGCTCCTCGAAGGGGAGGTGACGCTGCAACGGCTGGCGGAAGCGCCGTGGATTTTACGCGAGCATGGCTCCGGGACCCGGGAAATCGTCGACTATTTATTACTCTCGCATTTACCGGCGTTTCATCTGGGGATGGAGCTGGGCAACTCGGAAGCCATCAAGCACGCTGTGCGCCATGGCTTAGGCATTAGCTGCCTGTCGCGACGCGTGGTGGCGGAGCAGCTTGAAGTGGGGTCTTTGGTAGAGCTGACGATTCCGCTGCCGCGTTTAACCCGCACCTTGTGGCGCATTCATCACCGGCAGAAACATATTTCCAAGGCATTACAGCGATTTCTGCATTATTGCGACGTGTAAAAGTGACACAATGCGCGCTGGCGTTTCCGGGATTTCATGCTTTACTAATAATCCATGCTCGATCATGAAGCTCTCTTATAACTTTGCAATTGTATCGGATGGATCACAGACACTCTGCTACAATCTCGCCTCGTTTTTTGGATGGATAGCATTTTCACATGGTTTCGGATACTAAAACCACAGAAGCGCCCGGTTTACGTCGTGAACTGAAGGCGCGCCACTTGACCATGATCGCGATTGGCGGTTCCATAGGTACAGGTCTTTTTGTTGCCTCTGGCGCAACGATTTCTCAGGCGGGCCCTGGCGGGGCGCTGCTCTCTTATATTCTCATCGGCCTGATGGTTTATTTCCTGATGACCAGCCTCGGCGAGCTGGCGGCGTTTATGCCGGTGTCCGGCTCTTTTGCGACCTACGGGCAAAATTACGTTGAGGAAGGCTTTGGTTTTGCCCTGGGCTGGAACTACTGGTACAACTGGGCGGTAACCATCGCCGTTGACCTCGTTGCCGCTCAGCTGGTGATGACCTACTGGTTCCCCGATGCGCCCGGCTGGGTCTGGAGCGCGCTGTTCCTCGGCATCATGTTCCTGCTGAACTGGATCTCAGTAAAAGGCTTTGGTGAAGCGGAATACTGGTTTTCGCTGATCAAAGTCGCCACCGTCATCATCTTTATTATTGTCGGCGTGATGATGATCTTTGGCATCTTCAACGGCGCACAGCCTGCGGGCTGGAGCAACTGGATCGTCGACGATGCGCCGTTTGCCGGCGGCTTTGCGGCGATGATTGGCGTAGCGATGATTGTCGGCTTTTCGTTCCAGGGAACCGAGCTTATCGGCATCGCGGCCGGCGAGTCGGAAAACCCGGAGAAGAATATTCCGCGCGCCGTACGGCAGGTGTTCTGGCGTATCCTGTTGTTCTATGTGTTCGCGATTCTGATTATCAGCCTGATCATTCCGTATACCGATCCGAGCCTGCTGCGTAACGACGTTAAAGATATTTCCGTTAGCCCGTTCACGCTGGTCTTCCAGCACGCGGGGCTGCTGTCGGCAGCGGCGATTATGAACGCGGTTATCCTGACGGCGGTACTGTCGGCGGGTAACTCTGGGATGTACGCGTCCACCCGCATGCTCTACACTCTGGCCTGCGATGGCAAAGCGCCGCGTATTTTCTCTAAGCTGTCCAAAGGCGGCGTGCCGCGTAATGCGCTGTATGCCACCACGGTGATTGCAGGGCTGTGCTTCCTGAGCTCGATGTTCGGTAATCAGACCGTTTACCTGTGGCTGCTGAATACCTCCGGCATGACCGGTTTTATCGCCTGGCTGGGGATTGCTATCAGCCACTATCGCTTCCGTCGCGGCTACGTGCTGCAGGGGAACGATCTCAACGACCTGCCGTATCGTTCAGGCTTCTTCCCACTGGGGCCGATCTTCGCTTTCGTGCTGTGCCTGATCATTACCTTGGGCCAGAACTACGAAGCGTTCCTCAAAGATACCATCGACTGGGGCGGCGTGGCGGCAACCTATATCGGTATTCCGCTGTTCCTGGTGATCTGGTTCGGTTACAAGCTGGCGAAAGGGACGCGTTTTGTACGCTACAGCGAAATGAAGTTCCCGGAGCGCTTTAAAGGCTAAACCGCGCTCGCATAGTCAGATAAAACCCTCTCATGAAGAGGGTTTTTTTATGTCCCCAGCCCTTACAAATTGACACATTTCTCCATAATTTTATTGATAACTGTAATCATTATCTTTATCATTTCCGCCAAATTCAGGATGAAGCCAATCCCCGTATCTTGCAGAGGGTCAGACTGACAAGGGGCGACCAGCCACATCTACTGTAAAAAATTGCGCGCATACGCCGTTAGAGCGCTATGCCGACAGTACCTGTGAGCAGGACCTTTTTGTTTGTTTTGTTGTACACCTCATGGAGATATGGAATGTTCAGGCTAAACCCTTTTGTCCGGGCCGGATTATGCGCGTCCGTCGTATCCCTGGCGTTTCCGGCGCTCGCCGACGTCAATGAAGAAACGCTGGTCGTCACCGCTGCGGCAACTGAACAGAGCGTCAAAGATGCGCCCGCCAGTATTAGCGTTATCACCCAGCAGGATCTGCAGCGTAGACCGGTACAAAACCTGAAGGATGTCCTGCGGGAAGTGCCGGGCGTGCAGCTCACCAACGAAGGGGATAACCGCAAAGGGGTGAGCATTCGCGGCCTCAGCAGCGGCTATACGCTGATCCTCGTTGACGGCAAACGCGTTAACTCGCGCAACGCCGTTTTCCGCCACAACGACTTTGATCTCAACTGGATCCCGGTTGATGCCATCGAACGTATCGAAGTCGTGCGCGGGCCGATGTCCTCACTCTATGGTTCCGACGCCCTCGGCGGCGTGGTGAATATCATCACCAAAAAAGTCGGCCAGCAGTGGACCGGCACCCTCAGCGCGGACACCACTCTTCAGGAACACCGCGATCGCGGCGATACGTACAACGGTCAGTTCTTTACCAGCGGCCCGCTGATTGACGGCGTGCTGGGGATGAAAGCCTACGGCAGCCTGGCGAAGCGCGCCAAGGACGATCAGCAGGCTTCCAGCAACGCAGCGGGCGAAACGCCGCGTATTGAAGGCTTCACCAGCCGCGACGGCAACGTCGAATTCGCCTGGACGCCAACCGATAATCAGGACATGACCGCAGGCTACGGGTTTGATCGCCAGGATCGGGATTCCGACTCTCTTGACCGCAACCGCCTTGAGCGCCAGAACTACTCCCTGAGCCACAACGGCCGCTGGGATGTCGGCAATAGCGAGCTGAAATTCTACGGCGAGAAAGTGGATAATAAAAATCCGGGTCAGGCCGGGACCATCACTTCTGAGAGTAACTCGGTTGACGGCAAATACGTTCTGCCGTTGGGAATGATTAACCAGCTGCTGACCTTCGGCGGCGAATGGCGTCACGATAAGCTGAAAGACCCGGTCAATCTGAGCAGCGGCAGCCAATCCACCTCCGCCAGCCAGTACGCGCTGTTCCTCGAAGATGAATGGCGGATCATCGAACCTCTGGCCTTGACCACCGGCATTCGTATGGACGATCACCAGACCTATGGCGATCACTGGAGCCCGCGCGCTTATCTGGTGTATAACGCCACCGATACCGTGACCGTGAAGGGCGGCTGGGCGACGGCATTTAAAGCGCCATCCCTGCTGCAGCTGAACCCGGACTGGACCACCAACTCCTGCCGCGGCTCGTGCAGCATTATCGGTAACCCGGATCTGAAACCGGAAACCAGCGAAAGCTTCGAGCTGGGCCTGTACTATCGCGGCGAAGAGGGCTGGTTTGACGGCGTGGAAGGAAGCGTCACCACCTTCCAGAATAACGTTGACGATATGATCGATATCCTGCGTACCTCCAGCGCCAGCGAAGCGCCGGGCTACCCGAACTTTGTCGGCTGGAAAACGGTGAACGGTAAACGCGTGCCGATCTTCCGCTACTTCAACGTCAATAAGGCGCGTATCAAAGGGGTAGAAACGGAATTGAAGGTGCCGTTCGGCGACGAATGGAAGCTGACGGTTAACTACACCTATAACGATGGCCGCGACCTGAGCAACGGCGGCGATAAACCGCTGCAAACGCTGCCGTTCCATACCGCTAACGGTACCCTCGACTGGAAACCTCTGGACGACTGGTCCTTCTACGTCACCGCCAACTATACCGGCGAACAGCGTTCGGTCAGCGCGACGGGCAAAACGCCCGGCGGCTACACCATGTTTGATATCGGCGCGGCCTGGAACGTCACCAAAAACGTCAAGCTGCGCTCCGGGGTACTCAACGTTGGCGATAAGGATCTGAGCCGCGACGACTATAGCTATACAGAAGAAGGCCGCCGCTACTTTATGGCCGTCGATTACCGCTTCTAACTGGGCGATAAAAGAGGGCTGGCGGGGAAACCTGCCAGCCCTCGCAAAAGGCGCTCAGGGTGAAGCCAGACGGAAAAGCATCAATGCGCCGGGAAGGAGCTTCACGACGCATTGAGATGATCAGGCGAAGAGGTACCGGGCGTGGAAGCGCAGGTGGTCCTCAATAAATGAGGCGATAAAGTAGTAGCTGTGATCGTAACCGGGCTGAATGCGCAGGGTTAACGGCCAGCTTTTCTGCCGCGCGGTTTCCGCCAGTACTGCCGGCTGCAGCTGCTCGGCAAGAAATGCATCGCTGTCACCCTGATCAATCAGGGTTGGAATCGCATCTGACTCGCTGCTGGCCTGCATTAACGCGCAGCTGTCCCAGGCCTGCCAGGCCGCTTCATCCGCTCCCAGATAGGCGGTAAAGGCTTTTTTGCCCCAGGGAACCTGGGTCGGGTTAACGATAGGCGCGAACGCGGAAACGCTGACGAAGCGGCCCGGATTCTTCAGCGCCATCACCAGCGCGCCGTGGCCGCCCATGGAGTGTCCGCTGATGGCGCAGCGATCGCTGAGAGTGAACTCGCGGGCAATCAGCTGCGGCAGCTCGTCGCGAAGGTAATCGTACATGCGGAAATGCGCTGACCACGGCGCCTGGGTGGCATTGAGGTAAAAGCCCGCGCCTTTACCCAGATCGTAAGCGCTATCGTCGGCAACATTATCACCGCGCGGGCTGGTGTCCGGCATCACCAGCGCAATGCCCAGTTCGGCGGCGACGCGCTGAGCGCCCGCTTTGGTAGTGAAGTTTTCATCATTGCAGGTCAGGCCGGAGAGCCAGTAGAGAACCGGCGGCGGCGCGTCCGCTTTGGCGGGCGGTAAAAAGATGCTGAAGGTCATTGCGCAGTTCAGCGTTGCGGAGTCGTGCCGCCAGCGTTGCTGCCGACCTTCAAAACAGCGGTGCTCTTCGAGCAGTTCCATGCAGGGCTCCTTAAGTGTCTCAGGCGTAATTTTCCATAATACAGATATTTCATGGTCTCGTGAGTAACTTTCACTTCCTCCTTTTCGGAACGTATTGCATCATTAATGCAACTTTTAACCAACATGCTGACCTTGCCGTAGCGGCAGGAGTCGCGCTATGGGGCGGCGATTGGGTTGGTTGCGGCAAGGTGAGCAGGGCGTTGCGTGACGCATCGTAGTGCGCTGGTCTGGCGGCGTGGAACGAGAGGTGACGCCAATTTCAACAATTATCGATGCGGCTACTGGATTCTGTGCGTCACCTCACGCACAATGAATACAAACTTTGCCCTCAGAAGAGCAAAGAGCGCCACACCTGCAGGAGAACAAAAATGTCATCACTGAGTAAAGAAGCCATACTCGTTCATGAAGCGCTGGTCGCTCGTGGGCTGGAGACGCCGCTGCGTCCACCAGTACAAGAAATTGATAATGAAACTCGCAAGCGTCTGATCGCCGGACACATGACCGAGATTATGCAGCTGTTAAACCTTGATCTAAGTGATGACAGCCTGATGGAGACTCCGCATCGCATCGCCAAAATGTACGTCGATGAAATTTTCTCCGGCCTGGACTACGCCCGGTTCCCTAAAATCACCGTCATCGAAAATAAGATGCAGGTTGATGAAATGGTGACCGTACGCGATATCACCCTGACCAGCACCTGCGAACACCATTTTGTCACGATCGACGGCAAAGCGACGGTGGCCTATATCCCGAAAGATTCGGTAATTGGCCTGTCGAAAATTAACCGCATCGTGCAGTTCTTCTCCCAGCGCCCGCAGGTGCAGGAGCGACTGACGCAGCAGATCCTCACCGCGCTGCAAACGCTATTGGGAACCAGCAACGTCGCGGTTTCCATCGATGCGGTGCACTACTGTGTGAAAGCGCGCGGCATTCGCGATGCGACCAGCGCCACCACCACCACGTCGTTGGGCGGCCTGTTTAAATCCAGCCAGAATACCCGCCAGGAGTTCCTGCGCGCCGTACGTCACCACAACTAAAACGGAGCAGGGTACATGGAGAGAAATGTCACGCTGGACTTTGTCCGCGGCGTCGCCATCCTCGGTATCCTGCTACTGAATATCAGCGCCTTCGGTTTACCGAAGGCCGCTTACCTCAACCCGGCGTGGTCCGGGAGCATCTCCGATAGCGACGCCTGGACCTGGGCGATTCTCGATCTGCTGGCGCAGGTCAAATTCCTGACCCTGTTCGCCCTGCTGTTTGGCGCCGGGCTTCAGCTTTTACTGCCGCGCGGCAAGCGTTGGATCCAGTCGCGCCTGACGCTGCTGGCGCTGTTGGGCTTTATACACGGTCTGTTTTTCTGGGACGGCGATATTCTGCTGGCTTATGCGCTGGTAGGGCTGGTGGGATGGCGAATGGTGCGCGACGCCCACGATGTCAAATCGCTGTTTAATACCGGCGTGGTGCTGTACGTCATTGGCGTGGCGGTCCTGCTACTGCTGGGATTGATTTCCGGCAATACGCCCAATCGTTCGTGGGTGCCGGACGCGGCCAATTTGCAGTACGAGCAGTACTGGAAGCTAAAAGGCGGCTTTGAGGCGGTGAGCAATCGCGCGGATATGCTGTCGGATAATCTGCTGGCGCTGGGCGCGCAGTACGGTTGGCAGCTGGCCGGTATGATGCTGATGGGCGCCGCGCTAATGCGCAGCGGCTGGCTCAAAGGGCAGTTCAGCCTTCACCATTACCGGCGTACCGGCGGGCTGCTGATTATCGCCGGAATGGCGGTCAATTTGCCCTCTATCGTCGCCCAGTGGCATCTGGGCTGGGATTATCGTTGGTGCGCATTTTTGCTACAGGCGCCGCGCGAGCTGAGCGCGCCGCTGCAAACCATCGGCTACGCGGCGCTGGCCTGGGGCTTCTGGCCGCAGCTGTGTAAGTTTCGTCTGGTGGGGGCGATTGCCTGCGTCGGGCGCATGGCGCTGACCAACTATCTGCTGCAGACCCTCATTTGCACCACCCTATTTTACCGCTTCGGCCTGTTTATGAAGTATGACCGCTTACAGCTGTTAGCCTTCGTGCCGCCCGTATGGGCGGTGAATCTTCTCTTCTCGTGGTTTTGGCTACGTCATTTCCGCCAGGGGCCCGTTGAGTGGCTATGGCGCCAATTCACCCTGCGTGCGTCGGGGACATCATTAAAAGATACATCCAGATAACGATCTGGATCACAATCATTAACAAAATGGATGTAACCGTTTCCATCCCTGTGACCTCACTCACGTAGCGTACGGCACGTCGCTGCCAGAATAGCCTCCTTGCTGAACACAGGAGGTGAGTGTGACGTACTGCAATGCTCTACAGGTTGGTGAGTATGATCACCATTCGTGATGTCGCCCGCCAGGCGGGGGTTTCCGTCGCGACGGTTTCGCGCGTGCTGAATAACAGCGCGCTGGTGAGCCCGGATACGCGAGAAGCGGTAATGAAGGCGGTAACGCTATTGGGCTATCGGCCGAACGCCAACGCGCAGGCGCTGGCGACGCAGGTCAGCGATACCATCGGCGTGGTCGTGATGGACGTGTCGGACGCCTTTTTTGGCGCGCTGGTCAAAGCGGTTGATACCGTCGCCCAGCAGCATCAGAAATATGTGCTTATCGGCAATAGCTATCATGAAGCGGAAAAAGAGCGTAACGCCATTGAGGTGCTGATTCGCCAGCGCTGTTCAGCGCTGATCGTCCATTCCAAGGCGCTGAGCGACGCGGAGCTGGGGGATTTTATGGAGCATATGCCGGGAATGGTGCTGATTAACCGCATCGTGCCGGGGTACGCCCACCGCTGCGTTGGGCTGGATAACGTCAGCGGCGCGCTGATGGCGACCCGCATGCTGCTCAATCATGGTCACCAGCGCATCGGCTACCTCTCTTCCAATCACGGCATCGAAGATGATGAATTACGGCGGGAAGGATGGTTCAGGGCGTTACATGAACACGGCATTGTCGCTCCCGAAAGCTGGGTGGGATCCGGATCTCCGGATATGCAGGGCGGCGAGGCGGCGATGGTCGAACTGCTGGGGCGCAACCTCGGTCTGACCGCGGTCTTCGCCTATAACGACAGCATGGCGGCCGGCGCGCTCACGACGCTTAAAGATAACGGCATTGCCGTACCGCAGCATCTCTCGCTGATCGGTTTTGATGATATCCCCATTTCCCGTTACACCGACCCGCAGCTGACGACGGTGCGCTACCCGATTATGTCGATGGCGAAACTGGCGACCGAGCTGGCGCTACAGGGCGCGGCGGGGAAGCTGGATCGTGAAGCCAGCCACTGCTTTATGCCGACGCTGGTGCGCCGGCATTCGGTGGCGCAGAGGCAAATTGTGGGGCCGATCACTAACTAATTATCTGCCTGATGTAACCGCTTTCAATATGTGAGTGATTTCACAGTTTGTTAACATTAAGCTGACTATGATTGCTGCGTTTACAAGTCTGAACATACTATGTCACGGTGATTAATCACTTTTACAGCAGTAATCGGCGTTAAACGATGAATAAAGCCGTTTTTCAGGAGCGGTACCCTACACGGAAGACAGAATTACAGTCGTGAATGTCGCTGTGCAGTAACATTAATGTAACGCTCGCCAGCCATTTTCACACCAAAGACCCTGCATAATAAAACCGGAGATTCCATGAATAAGAAGGTGTTAACCCTGTCTGCTGTAATGGCCAGCATGTTATTCGGCGCCGCGGCGCACGCAGCAGATACGCGTATCGGCGTGACGATCTATAAATACGACGACAACTTTATGTCGGTGGTGCGTAAGGCAATTGAGAAAGACGGCAAATCGGCGCCGGATGTTCAGCTGCTCATGAATGACTCGCAAAACGATCAGTCCAAGCAGAACGATCAGATTGACGTCCTGCTGGCAAAAGGCGTGAAGGCGCTGGCGATTAACCTGGTTGACCCGGCGGCGGCGGGGACGGTCATCGATAAAGCCCGTAGCCAGAACGTGCCGGTAGTATTCTTTAACAAAGAGCCATCCCGTAAGGCGCTGGATAGCTACGATAAAGCGTACTACGTCGGTACCGATTCAAAAGAGTCCGGCGTGATTCAGGGTGACCTGATTGCCAAGCACTGGAAAGCGAACCCGAACTGGGATCTGAATAAAGATGGCCAGATTCAGTTTGTCCTGCTGAAAGGCGAGCCGGGCCATCCAGATGCGGAAGCGCGTACTACCTACGTGATTAAAGAGCTGAACGACAAGGGCTTCAAAACCCAGCAGCTGGCGTTAGACACCGCCATGTGGGACACCGCTCAGGCGAAAGATAAGATGGATGCCTGGCTGTCTGGCCCGAACGCCAACAAAATTGAAGTCGTTATCGCTAACAACGATGCGATGGCGATGGGCGCGGTAGAAGCGCTGAAGGCCCACAATAAGAGCAGCATCCCGGTATTCGGCGTCGATGCGCTGCCGGAAGCGTTAGCGTTGGTTAAATCCGGCGCTATGGCGGGTACCGTACTGAACGATGCCAACAACCAGGCGAAAGCCACCTTCGATCTGGCGAAAAATCTCGCCGATGGCAAAGAACCGGCTGCCGGCACTAACTGGAAAATTGAAAATAAGATTGTCCGCGTACCGTACGTGGGCGTTGATAAAGACAATCTGAGTGAATTTATCGGTAAGTAATAGCTTAATAAGCTGCGGGCGTGCGCGCTGTACGCCCGATTATTCCTGATACAGAACCCGTCCCTGTTCGTCGTTAATTCGTCGGCTGGGGTATGCACGCACGCAGCCAGGTATAACTATGGTCAGCAATAATAGCGAACGGTCAGGCGAATATTTGTTGGAAATGACCAACATCAACAAATCGTTTCCTGGCGTCAAGGCTCTCGATAATGTGAACCTCAAGGTTCGTCCCCACTCTATTCACGCCTTAATGGGGGAGAACGGCGCGGGCAAATCAACATTATTAAAATGCCTATTTGGGATCTACCAAAAAGATTCCGGCAGTATTCTTTTTCAGGGGCAAGAGATCGATTTCCATTCGGCTAAAGAAGCCCTGGAAAACGGTATTTCAATGGTTCATCAGGAATTAAACCTGGTCTTACAACGTTCGGTGATGGACAACATGTGGTTGGGACGTTATCCCACCAAAGGCGTGTTTGTCGATCAGGACAAAATGTATCGTGATACCAAAGCGATTTTCGATGAGCTGGATATTGATATCGACCCGCGCGCTCGCGTCGGTACGCTATCGGTATCGCAAATGCAGATGATTGAAATTGCGAAGGCATTTTCCTATAACGCCAAAATTGTCATTATGGATGAGCCGACCTCTTCGTTAACCGAAAAAGAGGTCAACCATCTGTTTAAAATTATCCGTAAGCTAAAAGAGCGCGGCTGCGGTATAGTCTATATTTCCCACAAAATGGAAGAGATCTTCCAGCTGTGCGATGAAATTACCATCCTGCGCGACGGCCAGTGGATCGCCACTCAGCCGTTGGAAGGGCTTGATATGGATAAGATTATCGCGATGATGGTCGGTCGCTCCCTCAATCAGCGCTTTCCGAACAAAGAAAATAAGCCGGGTGAGGTGATTCTCGAGGTGCGCAATTTAACCTCATTGCGCCAGCCGTCGATTCGCGATGTCTCTTTCGATCTGCACAAAGGTGAAATCCTGGGTATTGCCGGACTGGTTGGCGCGAAACGTACCGATATCGTCGAGACGTTATTTGGTATTCGCGAGAAGGCCGGTGGGACGATCAGGTTGCACGGTAAGAAGATTAATAATCATAGCGCCAATGAAGCCATCAACCACGGCTTTGCCCTGGTGACCGAAGAGCGACGCTCGACGGGAATTTATGCCTACCTGGATATCGGTTTTAACTCGCTGATCTCCAATATTAAGAAATACAAGAATAAGGTCGGATTGCTGGATAATTCACGCATGAAAAGCGATACCCAATGGGTGATTGATTCGATGCGCGTGAAAACCCCAGGGCAGCACACGCAAATTGGTTCGTTGTCCGGTGGTAACCAACAAAAAGTGATTATCGGTCGTTGGCTATTAACCCAGCCGGAAATTTTGATGCTCGATGAACCCACGCGTGGGATTGACGTTGGGGCGAAGTTCGAAATTTATCAGCTGATCGCCGAGCTGGCAAAAAAAGACAAAGGGATCATTATTATTTCCTCCGAGATGCCGGAGCTGCTGGGTATTACTGACCGTATTCTGGTAATGAGCAATGGTCTTGTTGCCGGAATTGTTGAGACTAAAACCACCACGCAAAACGAAATTCTCCGTCTTGCGTCGTTGCACCTTTAAGATCAGGGGCTCCTCATGAGTGCGTTAAATAAAAAGAGTTTTCTCACCTATTTGAAAGAAGGTGGGATTTACGTGGTTCTTTTAGTATTGCTGGCTATTATTATTTTCCAGGATCCGACATTCTTAAGTTTGCTGAACTTAAGTAATATTCTGACCCAGTCTTCGGTGCGTATTATTATCGCGCTCGGCGTGGCCGGACTTATTGTCACTCAGGGTACCGACCTTTCAGCCGGACGTCAGGTCGGTCTCGCGGCGGTTATCGCCGCCACGATGCTGCAGGCGGTGGACAATGCCAATAAGGTGTTCCCGGAGATGGCTACGATGCCGATCCCGCTGGTTATCCTACTGGTGTGCGCGATCGGCGCGGTCATTGGTCTTATCAACGGTATTATTATCGCTTACCTGAACGTGACGCCGTTTATCACCACTCTTGGCACGATGATCATCGTTTACGGTATCAACTCCCTGTATTACGACTTTGTTGGCGCGTCGCCGATTTCCGGCTTCGATAGTCACTTCTCGCAGTTTGCCCAAGGGTTCGTGGCGCTGGGCTCATTCCGCCTGTCGTATATTACCTTCTATGCGCTGATTGCGGTGTTCTTCGTATGGATCCTGTGGAACAAAACCCGCTTTGGTAAAAACATTTTTGCTATCGGCGGTAACCCGGAAGCGGCGAAGGTTTCCGGCGTCAACGTCGCTCTGAACCTGCTGATGATTTATGCGCTCTCCGGCGTGTTCTACGCCTTCGGCGGCCTGCTGGAAGCCGGACGCATCGGTTCGGCGACCAATAACCTTGGCTTTATGTATGAACTGGATGCCATTGCCGCCTGCGTGGTCGGCGGCGTATCGTTCAGCGGCGGGGTCGGCACCGTGTTCGGCGTGGTGACTGGGGTGATTATCTTCACCGTCATCAACTACGGTCTGACCTATATCGGCGTGAACCCGTACTGGCAGTACATTATCAAAGGTGCGATTATCATCTTCGCCGTGGCGCTGGATTCGCTGAAGTATGCGCGGAAGAAGTAAGTTCTTCTGTTGATAAAAGCTGCCTTCGGGCAGCTTTTTTATTTTGCGCAGGTCTGGCTCACGAAAATCGATATTGCTGAATAAATAGCTATTAGTCTTTTCATATCACGAATGAATTAATGAGTTTGTCAAGATGTAAACATATATTTATATATCTTTCCGCCAACTACGGATATTATGCTCATTTGCTTTTTGATGATGGAAAGGAACCATACAATGTTAAAGAAAATGATTGCCGCGATAGGCTTCGCAAGCCTCTTTTTATTGAGCGGCTGCGCAAAAGAATCATCCCGCTCTCTTGAAGTCGCTAAGGTGACGACCTGGAATACGCCTTACCACGGCGCTCGCAGCCCAATTTCAGTGGGTAAGTTTGATAACCGCTCCAGCTATATGAACGGCGTATTTTCTGATGGCGTCGATCGTTTGGGTAATCAGTCAAAAACAATTCTCATAACACATTTGCAACAAACCGGGCGATTCAATGTTCTCGATCGGAGTAATATGGCCGAGTTGCAGAATGAAGCCAGTATAAAAGGAACCAGCCAGACGCTGAAGGGCGCTGATTACGTGGTGACGGGCGACGTGACCGAATTTGGGCGCAAGGAAGTCGGGGACCATCAGTTATTTGGCATCCTGGGAAGAGGGAAGAGCCAAATTGCCTATGCCAAAGTGAATCTGAATATCGTAAATGTCCAGACATCCGAAGTCGTTTTTTCATCGCAGGGTGCCGGGGAGTTTGAGCTTTCTAACCGCGAAGTGATCGGATTCGGCGGTACCGCCAGCTATGACTCCACGCTAAACGGAAAAGTGTTGGATCTCGCTATCCGCGAAGCCGTAAATAATCTGGTTGCAGGTATCGAAAGCGGTGCGTGGACACCGGCTAAATAATCGTTCTGATTTCGACATTTCCCGTGTGCGCACGGTGAAATGTCGCGTTAAATCATAATATGGATGTTAAAAATGAATATTATTCGTTCTGTTTTCATTCTGCTCGCCGTGGCGGTGATAAGCGGTTGTGCGACAAGCCCCAAACCTCTCTATAGCTGGAATGAATATCAGCCTGTGGTTTATGAGTATTACGCGCTGGATATGGGGCCACAAGAGCAAATCGAAGCATTAAAAAAAGATATTGAAAAAGCGCGGGCGCAGGCCCTTCCTGTTCCTCCGGGACTGCATGCGCATCTGGGGATGTTATATATCGATACCGGTCATCCGGAATTGGCAAAAACAGAATTTGAACAGGAGAAACGGCTGTTTCCTGAATCCAGCCAGTTTATGGATTTTCTGTTGAAGAAAATGCAGGGAGGCAAAGCATGAAAAAGTTATATGTATTATGCGCAGGTTTATTAGTGACCCTGTTGTTGAGCGGTTGCGCACCGAAAAAATCCTATGACTACACGGCATTCAGGCAGAGTAAACCGAAGAGTATTCTGGTCCTGCTGCCGAAAAACGAATCACCGGACGTTAAAGCGGGCTATGGGGTACTTTCGCAGGTCACGCTGCCGCTTGCCGAGGCGGGATATTATGTTTTCCCTGTTGCCGTCGTTGAGAACACCTTTAAACAAAATGGCGTCGTGAATGGTGAAGAAATGCACGGTGTCAGCCATCAAAAGCTAAGAGAAATTTTTGGCGCCGACGCTGTGCTCTATCTTAAGGTCACGGAATATGGGACATCGTATCAGGTTATCAATAGCGATACGCGTGTCGCCGTTTCCGGTGAACTGGTGGATATTCGTAACGGGAAACTATTATGGAAAGGCAGCGCGGTAGCTTCCAGCAGCGAAGGTGACAGCAGCGGCGGTTCGCTTTTAGGCATGCTTATCCAGGCTGCCGTTGACCAGATAGTCAACACCATGACCGACAGAAGCTATAAGGTTGCGGGTATTGCCGATGCGCGCCTGCTTACGCCTGCCGCGCCGGCGGGTATGTTGTACGGCCCTCGCTCTCCTAAATACGGTAAAGATTTGCAATAGCGTCCTCAATAGATGGCCGATGCGCGCCTTTGCATCGGCCATTTATTGCTTATCAGGAAGCCGTCTTTGCCAGATAACGAGGCTACTTCTCTTTTTTCTGCAGCTCCAGCAGCTGCTGGGGCGTGACCGCAGGATAGGACTGCGCGCCGTCGGGAACTTCCTGCTGCGCGGGGATGGGGATCAGCGGGCCTAAAAAGCGCGGCTCGCGTTTAAAAATATAGAGATCCGCCAGCGCGCCGAAGCGGGCGCCGAACTCGCGCAGGCGAACGCTCCACATATCTTTTGGCGACGGTACCGCGTAGCACTGCGCCTGAATCCCCATATGCAGGGCAATAAACAGCGCCCGCTCGCAATGGAAGCGTTGGGTAATGATAATAAAGTCGTTCGTATCGAAGACTTTACGGGTGCGAACAATCGAATCGAGGGTACGAAAACCCGCATAGTCCAGCACGATATCCGCCGGATCGACGCCGGCTTTGATCAAATCGCGGCGCATGGTCATCGGCTCGTTATAGCTTTGCAGCGCGTTATCGCCGCTGAGCAGCAGATAGTTCACTTTGCCGCTGTTGTAGGCGTTCAGCGCGCCCTGAATCCGGTAACGATAATATTGGTTGATAACCCCGGTACGGTAGTACTTGGCGGTACCGAGCACGACGCCGACCTGGCGGTAGGGCAGGTCCTGTAGCTCATCGTAAATATAGGGAGAGGTTTTCCAGCTCATCCAGCGGTCGAGACCCAGCACGGTTAACAGCAGCAAGCCGAACAGGACTAACAGGCTGTATAACACACGCTTTAACATGAACCTGGCTCAATAGTGGATGAGGGAAGCTTCAGGCTACTTTACCCGTCGGGCAAGCGCAAGAAACCGTCGTTTAATTGCGGGGATTTTCAACAGTGCGGGCCGTTTGGCCCGCAGAATGTGACTAACCTAACAGTACGCGATCGATATTATGGCAGCCCAGCGCCTTTAGCGTCGCTGCGGTGGAGTCCCACTGAATTAGCGCCGCATCGGCCTTCTCGGCCAGAATCGCGCGCTGGATATCCGGGTAATCGTATCCATTGAGGCTCAGTAGATTTAGCGCGCCCTGTAGCGGAGGCAGCGTCGGGTTAAAAGCGGCGTTCTCGGCATAGCTGCCGGTGAAAAGGGTACCGTCTTTCAGCTCCAGCGCAACGCCGGATGGCGAATTGCTGTAAGGCATGTGGCAACGGTTGGCCGCCTGAATCGCCGCCTGAGCCAGCGCGTCGCCACTGAGCGGGAAGCCGTGGTCCTGCTCATCCATCAGCAGTATTTTAATGTCCAGATCTTTCGGGCCGAAAGCGTCCGGCAAATAGTGCTGCAGCGAATGCGCCTCGCGACCGGGGAGGTGGATGCGCAGCGCCAGGCCGCTGTTCAGCTCGTTCATAAACTGTCGGCAGTGGCCGCAGGGAGTGTAGTTAACGGTAATCGCCCGCAGGGATTTTTCGCCGCGCAGCCAGGCATGGCTGATGGCGCTTTGTTCGGCGTGCACGGTTTGCTGCATGGTGGCGCCGAGAAATTCCATATTTCCGCCGAAGTACCAGGTACCGCTGATGCCGCGGGCAATCGCGCCGACGTTAAAATGCGACAGATCGGCCCTCGCGCAGGCCGCCGCCAGCGGCAGCAAAGCAAAGGCCAGCGCGTCTTCATCCAGCCCCGTTGCGCTTTGCAGCGCCGCAACCTGGTCTGCATTCAGCAGGGCCGGGAAATGCCGATCGGCCAGCATCGGGGCGATGGCCGCTTGCAGGTCCGCCGCCAGTTGGGGAAGAACAGCTTGAAAACGTGGGTGCATGGCGTTGCCTCATAACAATGTAATGGAAATCTAGTGTACGGGGGGTGACAGCCTGTATATGTGATAAACATCTCATTGTCATTGCAACTAATTCGTGTTGCATTTAAAAATGTGATTCAAATCACAATTATCCAACAACAGCTAAAATAAGCGGAAATAAGAACGGCGCGACCAGCGAGGTAATGATCCCGCAAAGCACCAGCGCCAGCGAGCTGAATGCCCCTTCCTGATAGTCGAGTTCAGCGCAACGGGCGGTCCCCAGGGCGTGGGATGCGGTGCCCATCGACAGCCCGCGCGAGGCTTTGGTGCGAATGCGCATCACATTCAGCAGGGTGTGGCCAAAGACCGCGCCGAGAATGCCGACGAAAATCACGCACACCGCGCTGATCGCCGGGATCCCGCCAATGCTGCTGCTCACCGCCATGGCAATCGGCGTCGTCACCGATTTCGGCAAAATAGAGGCGGCAATCTGCGGGGTTGCGCCCATCATCAGGGCAACGGTAGTGCCGGTGACCATCGCCACCACGCTGCCGATAAAGCAGATGGTGATGATTGACTTCCAGCGGGCGCGGATTTGGTGCAGCTGCTCATACAAAGGAAAGGCCAACGCCACCACCGCCGGCTGCAGCAGGTCATTAAGAATTTTGCTGCCGAGGAAATAGCGCTCGTAGGAGATGCCGGTAATCAGCAGAAAAGGTATCAGCACCACCATCGCCACCAGCAGCGGGTTGAGCAGCGGAAATTTAAACCGCGCCGCCAGCCTGCGGGCAAGGAAAAAGACGGCCAGGGTTAGCGGCAGCGACCACCAGATTTCATGGATCATTCTTCACTTCCTTTTTGTCCAACCACTTTGCGCTCACCGTGAACCAGGTGTGAACTCCAGCTGACGACTAAAAAGACGACCAACGTGCTTATCGCGCAGGAAACCACCACCGGGCCAAACTGCGCGCGCAGTAAATCCCAGTACTGCATGACGCCGACGCCGATAGGCACAAATAGCAGCGCCATATAGCGAATCAGAATGTTGCAGCCGGGGTTGACCCACTGTGGCGGCATGATCTGCAGCGCCAGCAGAAAAAACAGAATCAGCATGCCAATAATGCTGCCGGGAATAGCGATCGGCAGTAGCGAAGAGAGAAAAATGCCCGCATACAGGCAGGCGTAGATGAGCACGAAAGCGCGCAGATACTGCCAGACAATAATCAGTGATTTACTCATGGTAATAACCCTTGATGAACCGCATTCATCATACAATTAAAGCCAGAAATGTGCTACCGATCACATCATGAATTCTACGCATACCTGCAATAGAGACGGGGAACAGCAAAACGGACGGCTATCAGAGTGTAGATTGCAGCGACAGGCAGTGCAGAAACCGGCTCAGCGCCAACGACGGTGTTTCACTTTTTCGCCAGAACACCCCAACGCTACCTTTTTGTTCAATGCGCGGCAAATTAAGAATCGCCAGCTGGTGCTGGGCCGCGTAGCGCTGCGCCAGGCGCAAGGAGAGAATTGAGACCATATCGCTACTCTGCAGCAGGTTGCTGGTCACGTTCATCGAGGCCGATTCGATAGTATTCTCCGGCAGCATCACGCCGTTATCCACCAGCGCGTTGTCGATGCTCAGGCGAATTGGCGTGCCGGTGGGCCAGACAATCCAGCGCCAGGAGGAGAGGTCGGCCCAGCTTAATTGCGGTTTCTGGGCCAGCGGGTGATCGGGGCGGGCGACAAAGCAGACCGGTTCGGTGTAGAGCACCCGGTAGCTCAGCGGCAGTTCCAGCGCCCGCCCGCCAACGCGTCCGACAACGACATCAACCACGCCGGCGAGCAGATCGTTAAGCAGCGGCGTCATAACCTTTTCTTCGATATTCAGGTGCAGAGTCGGCATCTCTTTGAGCAGTTCAAGAATTGCCTGTGAGACGCAGTCGGTCGCCACCGGCGAACAGCCAATCATCAGGCTGCCCACCTGTCCGCCCTGTTTAAAACGCTCGATTTCATACTGCGAACGCGACATATCGTTAATCAGCCGCTGGGCGTGCTGAAGCAGCAGCTTTCCGCCTTCGGTCGGGCGCAGGCCTTTGCTATGGCGTTCGAACAAAGTCATGCCGACTTCCTCTTCAAACTGGCCGAGCCATTTGGAGAGCGCGGGCTGAGTAATGTTAATCATTTTCGCCACCTGCGTGAGATTGCCTTGCTCCCCCAGCGCCACCAGCATCTGTAAATGATGCAGCTTGAGTTTCTGCGTCCAGTTCACCATTAGGTATAACCTCCAGGTTATGTCTATGCCCGAAATACCATTGTACATTTCATTGCCATGCTTACAAAATCGCAACATAAAAGAAATAAATACAACATCTACCTCCCTACCTGCTCTGAGGCATAACCATGACTCAACGACTTGAACTACAAAAACTACTCAATGCCGCGCCGGTCGGCGCCCGACAATGGCGCGTGATTATCTGCTGTTTCCTGGTGGTCATGCTCGATGGTTTCGATACGGCGGCGATTGGTTTCATCGCCCCGGATATCCGTAGTCATTGGCAACTCACCGCCGGTGACCTCGCGCCGTTATTTGGCGCAGGGCTGCTGGGCCTGACCGCCGGGGCGCTGCTCTGCGGTCCGCTCTCCGACCGCTTTGGCCGTAAACGGGTAATTGAGTTCTGCGTCGCTCTATTCGGCCTGTTCAGCCTGCTTTCCGCGTTTGCCCCCGATCTACAGATGCTGGTGTTCCTGCGTTTCCTGACCGGGCTCGGCCTCGGCGGCGCGATGCCTAATACCATTACCATGACCTCGGAATATCTGCCTGCCCGGCGGCGTGGGGCGCTGGTGACCCTGATGTTTTGTGGATTCACACTCGGCTCGGCGTTCGGCGGCGTGGTCAGCGCGCAGCTGGTCCCGCTGATTGGCTGGCACGGCATTCTGGTTCTCGGCGGCGTTTTACCGTTGACGCTGGCGGTGGCGCTGATACCGCTGCTTCCCGAGTCTCCGCGCTGGCAGATCCGTCGCCAGCTCCCGCAAGCGGTGATAGCCAAAAACGTTGGCGCAATAACCGGCGAACGCTATACCGATACCCATTTCTGGCTTGATGAGCCTGCCGCAGCGGCGAAGGGCAGCATCAGCCAGCTGTTCGCCGGGCGTCAGCTGGCCATCACCTTAATGTTATGGGTGGTGTTCTTTATGAGCCTGTTGATTATCTATCTGCTCTCCAGCTGGATGCCGACGCTGCTTAACCATCGGGGGATTGATTTACAGCACGCTTCGTGGGTCACCGCCGCCTTCCAGATTGGCGGTACCTTCGGCGCCTTGCTGCTCGGCGTGCTGATGGATCGCTTCAATCCCTATCGGGTGCTGGCGCTGAGCTACGGCCTGGGGGCGGTGTGTATCGTCATGATTGGCCTGAGCGAGAACGGCCTGTGGCTGATGGCGCTGGCGATTTTCGGCACCGGGATTGGCATCAGCGGTTCGCAGGTCGGCCTCAATGCGTTAACCGCCACTCTGTATCCCACCCAAAGCCGCGCGACCGGTGTGAGCTGGTCAAACGCGGTCGGCCGCTGCGGCGCCATCGTTGGCTCGCTCTCCGGCGGCGTGATGATGGCGATGAATTTCTCTTTTGACACCCTGTTTTTTGTTATCGCAGTACCGGCCGTCGTTAGCGCCGTGATGCTTGTCCTGCTGACGCTTGCCGTCCGCAACCCAACATCTGTACCTGCCGCGTTGCCTTCTGCGGGCATCGTGAATAAATAAGGAGAACGCTCATGACTCAATCTTCAATGGAAATCAATAAAGATCGTCAGCAGTACTATCAGCATATTTCCGGGCAAAACCTGACGCCGCTTTGGGAATCCCTGCACCACCTGGTGCCGAAAACGCCGAACGCCACCTGCGCCCCGGCCTACTGGAATTATCAGGAGATTCGTCCGCTGCTGATGAAAAGCGGCGAGCTGATTGGCGCGAAAGAAGCGATACGCCGCGTGCTGGTGCTGGAGAACCCGGCGCTGCGCGGACAGTCATCGATTACCTCATCGCTGTATGCTGGTTTACAGCTGATCATGCCCGGAGAGGTAGCGCCGAGCCATCGGCACAACCAGTCGGCGCTGCGCTTTGTCGTGGAAGGCGAGGGGGCGTTTACCGCCGTTGATGGCGAACGCACCGCCATGCGCGCCGGGGATTTTATTCTGACTCCGCAGTGGCGCTGGCACGATCACGGCAACCCCGGCAATGAGCCGGTGGTCTGGCTCGATGGTCTCGACCTGCCGCTGGTGAACTATTTGGGCTGCGCTTTTGCTGAGGATTACCCGGAAGATCAGCAGCCGGTGACCCGCAAGGAGGGAGACTACCTGCCGCGCTACGCCGCCAATATGTTGCCGCTGCGCCATCAGGTGGGTAACTCTTCGCCCATCTTTAACTATCGTTACGACCGCAGTCGCGAAGCGCTGCACGACCTGACGCGAATGGGCGATGCCGACGAGTGGGACGGCTATAAAATGCGCTACGTCAATCCGGTTACCGGCGGCTATCCGATGCCGTCGATGGGCGCTTTCCTGCAGCTGTTACCGCAAGGGTTTACCTCACGCGCGGCGAAAACCACCGACAGCACTATCTATCATGTGGTGGAAGGTAGCGGCCAGGTCACCATTGGCGAACAGACCTTCACTTTCCAGGCAAAAGATATCTTCGTGGTGCCGACCTGGCACGCCGTCTCTTTTAACTCTGCCGAAGATACCGTGTTATTCAGCTTTTCGGACCGTCCCGTGCAGGAAGCGCTCGGCCTGTTCCGCGAAGCGCGTTATTAAAAATGAAGAATAAGGAATCCATCATGACTCAATACGTTTTTGCCCCCCAGGCCCCGATTAGCGTTCCAGTTGTCGGCAGCGATGAGCAGTTTCCGGTGCGCCGCGTTTACTGCGTGGGCCGCAACTATGCCGCCCACGCGCGTGAAATGGGCTTTGACCCGGATCGTGAACCGCCGTTTTTCTTCTGTAAGCCAGCCGATGCGGTGGTGCCCGTCGCCGCGGGAGAAACGCTGAACCTGCCGTATCCGACGCAAACCGATAACTATCACTATGAAATTGAGCTGGTGGTGGCGATTGGCAAACAGGGAAGCGATATCCCGCAGGAGCAGGCCCACGAGTATATCTGGGGCTATGCCACGGGGCTGGATATGACCCGCCGCGATCGCCAGATGGAGATGCGCCAGATGGGCCGTCCGTGGGAGATTGGTAAAGCTTTTGACCTTTCCGCGCCGATTGCGCCGCTGCACAAAGCGGATACGGCGGACGTGAACCAGGCCGGAATTTGGCTGCAGGTGAACGGGGAAGATCATCAGCGCAGCGATATTCGCCACCTGATCTGGTCGGTCAATGAAACCATCAGCTATCTTTCCGGCTTCTTTGAGCTGCAGCCAGGCGATCTGATTTTTACCGGCACGCCGGAAGGCGTCGGCGCGGTGGTGAAAGGCGATGTGATCACCGGCAATGTAGAGGGTCTGACGCCAATCGCCGTGCGTGTGGTGTGAGGTGAATGATGAAGCTGTACAGTTTTTTTAATAGCTCGGCGTCATATCGCGTGCGGATTGCGCTGGCGCTGAAGGGCATTGACTACCAGAGCGTGGGGGTCAACATCCGCATTGGTCAGCAGAACGCGCTGGAATACCGGCGGCTGAATCCGGTTGGCCTGGTGCCAACGTTGATCACCGATGATGGCGAATCTCTCGGCCAGTCGCTGGCGATTGCCGACTGGCTGGATCGGCACTATCCGCAGCCGCTGCTGCTGCCTCAGGACGACAGCGCGCGGATGCGGGTGCTGGAGATTGTTTACGCCATCGCCTGCGATATTCACCCAATAAACAACATGCGCGTTTTACGCTACCTTGGCGACGAACTGAAGGTAAGCGAAGAGGATAAAAAGCGCTGGTATGCGCACTGGATCCAGCAGGGATTCAGCGCCGTCGAGCAGCTATTGCGCCACGCGAAATCCGGCGATTTTTGCGTGGGCGATGCGCCTACCCTGGCGGACTGCTGTCTGGTACCGCAGTGGGCCAACGCCTTGAGGATGGGCTGCGATCTCAGCCACTATCCACGCTGTCAGGCGGTCTATGACGCCTGCACCCGGCTGCCGGCGTTTATCGCCGCTGCGCCGGAAAACCAACAAGATAAGATCCCGGCTTAGGAGGCAACATGGCAAAAGTAATGCGAGCAATCATTGTCGGCGGTGGGATTGGCGGGGCAGCTACCGCTCTCTCTCTGGCGCGCCAGGGCATCAAGGTCATGCTGCTGGAAAAGGCCCATGAAATCGGCGAAATCGGCGCCGGGATCCAGCTTGGCCCTAACGCGTTCTCGGCGCTGGACAGCCTCGGCGTCGGCGAAGTCGCCCGTCAGCGTGCGGTCTTTACCGATCATATCACCATGATGGATGCGGTCAACGGTGAAGAGGTGGTGCATATTGAGACCGGACAGGCGTTCCGCGACCATTTTGGTGGGCCGTATGCGGTGATCCACCGGGTAGACATCCACGCCACCGTCTGGGAAGCCGCGCTGACCCATCCGGCTGTCGAGTATCGCACCTCGACGCAGGTGGTGGATATCCGCCAGACCGCCGATGACGTGACGGTTTTTGATGATAAAGGCAACAGCTGGACGGCGGATATTCTGATCGGCTGCGACGGCGGTAAGTCTGTGGTGCGCCAAAGCCTGCTGGGCGATTCGCCGCGGGTCACCGGCCACGTGGTCTATCGTGCGGTCGTCGATGCCGCCGACATGCCGGATGATTTACGCATCAATGCGCCGGTGCTGTGGGCCGGTCCGCACTGCCACCTGGTACATTACCCGCTGCGCGGCGGCAAGCAGTACAACCTGGTGGTGACCTTTCACAGCCGGGAAACAGAAGAGTGGGGCGTGCGCGACGGCAGTAAAGAAGAGGTGCTCTCCTACTTTAAAGGTATCCACCCGCGTCCCCGGCAGATGCTGGATAAGCCGACCTCCTGGCGCCGCTGGTCCACCGCCGACCGCGAGCCGGTAGAGAAATGGGGCAACGATCGTATTACGCTGGTCGGCGATGCCGCGCATCCGGTGGCGCAGTATATGGCCCAGGGGGCCTGTATGGCGCTGGAAGATGCGGTGACGCTGGGTAAAGCGCTGGCGCAGTGCGACGGCGACGCCGCCCGCGCTTTCGCGCTGTATGAGTCGGTTCGTATTCCGCGTACCGCGCGGATCGTCTGGTCGACGCGTGAAATGGGGCGGGTCTATCACGCCGCCGGCGTTGAGCGCCAGGTACGCAACCTGCTGTGGAAAGGCAAAACCCAGAGCGAGTTTTATCGCGGCATCGAGTGGCTGTACGGCTGGAAAGAGGATAACTGCCTGGAAGCACGTTAAGCGGCTTTGCATTTCCCGGGTCGCAAACAGAGGTGACCTTGTAGCCCGGCTAAGCGCAGTGCAAGCCGGGAAGCAGCAGAGCCGCGGCAGGGAAAACCGATATTGGCCCCTTTCAACCCGCATCCAGAGGCGCTAACATAGCGCCTCTTTTTTCCGGGCAATGAAAAAACAATATGCGTGTACTACTGGCGCCGATGGAAGGCGTGCTCGATTCGCTGGTGCGCGAGCTGCTGACCGAAGTGAATGATTACGATCTCTGCATCACTGAATTCTTGCGCGTGGTGGATCAGCTCCTGCCGGTAAAATCGTTCTACAGACTGTGTCCGGAACTGCATAACAACAGCCTGACGCCGTCCGGCACCCGCGTGCGCGTGCAGCTGCTCGGGCAGTATCCGCAGTGGCTGGCGGAAAACGCCGCTCGCGCGGTCGAGCTCGGTTCCTGGGGCGTTGACCTCAACTGCGGCTGCCCGTCAAAGCTGGTAAACGGCAGCGGCGGCGGGGCGACGCTGCTTAAAGACCCTGAGCTTATCTATCGCGGCGCGAAAGCGATGCGCGAGGCGGTTCCCGGCCATCTGCCGGTCACGGTAAAAGTACGGCTTGGCTGGGACAGCGGCGAGCGGCGATTTGAAATTGCCGATGCGGTCCAGCAGGCCGGAGCCAGCGAGCTGGTGGTGCACGGTCGCACCAAAGAGGACGGCTATAAAGCGGAGCGCATCGACTGGCAGGCCATTGGCGAAATCCGTCAGCGCCTGACTATTCCAGTGGTGGCCAACGGCGAAATCTGGGACTGGCAAAGCGCCCAGGATTGCCTGGCCGCGACCGGCTGCGCCTCGGTGATGATTGGTCGCGGCGCCCTGAACGTTCCAAACCTGAGCCGGGTGATAAAATATAACGAACCGCGTATGCCCTGGCCGCAGGTGGTCGAACTGCTGCAAAAATACACCCGTCTGGAAAAGCAGGGCGACACCGGCCTTTATCACGTCGCGCGTATCAAACAGTGGCTGAGCTATTTGCGTAAAGAATACCTTGAGGCTGCTGAGCTGTTCAGCGCGGTACGCACCCTACAGGATTCAACCAGCATTGCGCGCACGATTAACGACTGGCGTAGCTAAACTATCTGACCGGCATCACATTTTTTAGCTTGTCCCATTGAGATTACCCGGCGGACAGTGAAATACTCACTACCGATTGTTACTGCTCCGGCAGGCAAAACCTGATTTCCTGGCATCCGTCGGGGTCAGGTTTTTTTGTTTTTGGGGTTCATATGCAAATCGCCAAAGTACTTAATAATAATGTAGTGGTGGTTGTTGATGAGCAGCAGCGCGAACAGGTAGTCATGGGCCGAGGGCTTGCCTTTCAAAAACGCGTTGGTGACTCTCTTGATGAAAGTAAAATTGAAAAGGTCTTCGCGCTACAGAGCGATGAACTGGTTGGCCGTTTAGGTGAATTACTCAGTCAAATACCGTTAGAAGTGATGACGACCTGCGATCGGATCATCGATCTGGCGCGCGGTCGTCTCGGTAAGTTACAGGATAGTTTGTACATTACCCTGACCGACCACTGCCACTTTGCGATTGAGCGGCAGAAGAAGGGCATCGCCATTCGTAATGTGCTGCTGTGGGAAATAAAGCGGCTGTATCCGAAGGAATTTGAGTTAGGGCAGGAGGCGCGGGCGATCGTCAGCAAACGGCTCGGGGTTGAACTGGCCGAAGATGAAGCGGGTTTTATCGCCCTGCATCTGGTCACGGCGCAGCTCAACAGCGAAATGCCGGAAGTGATGCACGTGACCCGGGTCATGCAGGAGATCCTGCAGCTGGTGAAGTATCAGCTGACGCTGAACTACGACGAAGAGTCGCTGAGCTACCAGCGCTTTGTCACCCATCTCAAGTTTTTCGCCCAGCGTATGCTGACGCGAACGGTGGTTGAAGATGATGATGTGACGCTGCACAGCGCGGTAAAGGATAACTACCCTAAAGCGTGGAAGTGTGCGGAAACCGTCGCCCGGCACCTGCAAAAGAGCTATCAGCGGCCGCTGACGACGGAAGAGATTATGTTTCTCGCCATTCATATTGAACGGGTGAGAAAAGAGGGACGCTAAGCGCCGATCGGGCCTGGCGCATAGCTCCCACTCTACAACTGGATTGTTACTGCATTACGCAGGCAAAACCTGAGCGCAACGCCTACACGGCGTTGTTCTCGGGTTTTTTTATTTTTAATACTCAGTTAACGATGCCTGCGGGCAGCGGAAGTAAGGAAAAACAGCATGGAATATAAAGCACTCGCGCAGGATATTCTCACTCGGGTAGGCGGCAGAGAGAATATTGTGAGTCTGGTTCACTGCGCTACACGGCTGCGTTTTAAGCTCAAAGATAGCAAGAAGGCGGATGCCGAAGGACTGAAGGCGAACCCTGGCGTCATTATGGTCGTCGAAAGCGGCGGCCAGTTTCAGGTGGTTATCGGTAATCACGTGCACGATGTCTGGCTGGCGGTGCGCGGCGAAGCCGGCCTGACGGATGACAGTGAGCCGGTGGCGGTAAAAGGCGAAAAAGTGTCGATTATCGGCCAGCTTATCGACATTGTTTCCGGTATTTTCACCCCGTTTATCGGCGTCCTGGCGGCCTCGGGGATCCTCAAAGGCTTGCTGGCGCTGGCGGTGGTTTGCGGCTGGTTAACGACGCAGCAGGCAACCTACAAAATCTGGTTTGCCGCCAGCGATGCGCTGTTCTTCTTTTTCCCGCTGTTTCTCGGCTATACCGCAGGCAAGAAATTTGGCGGCAACCCCTTTATTACCATGGTGATCGGCGGCGCGTTAACCCATCCGCTGATGATTCAAGCGTTTGACGCCAGCATGGCGCCCGGCGCCGCGACGGAGTATTTTCTCGGCATTCCCGTGACCTTTATCAATTACAGCTCCTCGGTCATTCCGATTATCCTCGCTTCGTGGGTCAGCTGCTGGATTGAAAAACGCAGCAACGCGATACTGCCTTCCTCAATGAAGAACTTCTTCACGCCGGCGATTTGCCTCGCCGTCGTCGTACCGCTCACGTTTCTGATTATCGGCCCCGTAGCCACCTGGCTGAGCCAGCTGCTGGCCAATGGTTATCAGTTTATCTATCAGGTTGCGCCCTGGCTTGCCGGCGCGGCGATGGGGGCGCTGTGGCAGGTATGCGTTATCTTCGGCCTGCACTGGGGATTGATACCGTTAATGATTAACAACCTCGCCGTGCTGGGCCATGATTCGATGATGCCGATGCTGCTGCCTGCGGTGATGGGCCAGGTGGGCGCCGCGCTGGGGATTTTCCTGCGCACTCGCGATGCGCGGCAAAAAGTGCTGGCGGGTTCTGCGGTTTCCGCCGGGATCTTCGGCGTGACCGAGCCGGCGATTTATGGTCTGAACCTGCCTTTACGCCGTCCCTTTATCTTCGGCTGCGTTGCTGGCGCCATCGGCGGCGCGATGGTTGGTTTTAGCGACAGCCACGTCTACTCTTTTGGTTTCGGTAACATTTTCACGCTGGCGCAAATGATCCCGCCGGAGGGCATTGACGCTACGGTGTGGGGCGGCGCGGCGGGGATGTTTGCCTCGTTAATCATCGCCTGCGTACTCACCCTCGTCGCCGGACTGCCGCGCAGCAGCGCTGAGCAGGCTGCGGTTGTCGTGGCTCCGGCCTCGGAAAACGATATCCTGGCGCCGATGACCGGCAGCGTTCTGGCGCTGGATCAGGTGCCTGACAGTACCTTCGCCAGCGGTCTGTTGGGCAAGGGCGTGGCGATTATTCCCTCAGTGGGCAAGGTTATCGCGCCGTTCTCGGGCGAAGTCGCTTCCATTTTTCAAACCAAACACGCCATCGGTCTGCTGAGTGACAGCGGCATTGAGCTGCTCATCCACGTTGGCATCGACACCGTTAAGCTCGATGGCGTGCCGTTTACCGCCCATGTAAAAGAGGGCGACAAAATCAAAGCGGGCGACCTGCTGCTGGAGTTTGACCGCCAGGCGATCCTGGACGCCGGCTTTGATCTGGCGACGCCCATTATTATCAGCAACAGCGATGATTATCGTGCTCTCGACATGGTCTCCGCCAGCGCGGTGGAAGCCGGTCAGCCGCTGTTGTCTATAACCCGTTAATCACAGGAGAGAGATGAATGAAGAGATTCCCGCAGGCGTTTTTATGGGGCGGCGCGACCGCGGCAAATCAGGTCGAAGGCGCTTATCTGGAAGACGGGAAGGGATTAACCACTTCTGACGTCCAGCCGCGCGGCGTATTTGGCGATGTGGTAGAGCGCGTACCCGGCGATAGCGGCATTAAGGATATCGCCATCGATTTTTACCACCGTTATCCGGAAGATATCAGCCTCTTTGCCGAGATGGGCTTTAACTGCCTGCGCGTATCAATTGCCTGGGCACGTATTTTCCCTAACGGCGATGAGGCGCAGCCAAACGAAGCCGGGCTGGCCTTTTACGATAAGCTGTTTGATGAAATGGCGAAGCACAATATTACTCCGCTGGTGACCCTGTCCCACTATGAGATGCCGTGGGCGCTGGTAAAAAACTACGGCGGCTGGGGCAATCGCAAAGTGATTGGCTTCTTCGAGCGCTATGCCCGTACGGTGTTTGAGCGCTACCAGGCGAAGGTCAAACTGTGGCTGACCTTCAATGAAATCAATATGTCCCTGCACGCGCCGATGACCGGCGTCGGTCTGCCGGCCGACAGCAGCAAAGCGGAAGTCTACCAGGCTATTCACCATCAGCTGGTGGCGAGCGCGCTGGCGGCAAAGGCCTGTCATGACATCGTGCCAGAGGGCAAAATCGGCAATATGCTGCTCGGCGGCCTGATGTATCCGCTCAGCTGCAAACCGGACGATATTTTTGAAACCCTGCAGCAGAACCGCAGCTGGCAGTTCTTTGGCGATGTCCAGTGCCGCGGCGCTTACCCGGGCTATATGCTGCGCTATTTCCGCGACAACGGCATTAATCTCGAAATAACCGATGCCGATCGCGCCGCCCTGAAAGAGACCGTCGACTTTATCTCCTTCAGCTACTATATGACCGGCTGCGTGACCGCCGACGAAGAGCTGAACAAAAAAGCGCGCGGCAATATTCTCAGCATGGTGCCGAACCCGCACCTGGCAAGCTCGGAATGGGGCTGGCAGATTGACCCGCTCGGTCTGCGCACGCTGCTGAACGTGCTGTGGGATCGCTATCAGAAACCGTTGTTTATTGTGGAAAACGGCCTGGGCGCCAAGGATAAGGTGGAAGCCGACGGCAGCATCAACGACGATTACCGGATCAGCTACCTTAACGACCATCTGGTGCAGGTTCGTGAGGCCATAGAGGACGGCGTTGAGCTGATGGGCTACACCAGCTGGGGGCCTATCGACCTGGTGAGCGCGTCGAAGGCGGAGATGTCCAAACGCTACGGTTTTATCTATGTCGATCGCGACGATGAAGGCAACGGCACCCTGGCGCGCAGCCGCAAGAAGAGCTTCTGGTGGTATAAAGAGGTGATTGCCACCAACGGCGGCAGCTTAAAAGAGTGATTGCTCTGGACAGGTAAAGCGTTAGCTGCCAGCTAATAAAATGCGAGCACGGAAGCTGACATCATTCTTATGGCCCGGATAACCTCCGGGCCATTTTGCGTATTACGCCGGCTTGCGCGCGCGCAGGAGGAAAATCATCGGCCGCTCTTTTTCTTCATCCAGCGCCGGCTGAGCGGCAATCTGCTCCGCCGTCGGTCCCCACTCATCCAGATGCTCGATGATAAAACCGGCGGCGATCAACTGGTTTATCCAGGTGGATAGCTTGCGGTGCTGTTTTTTCACTCCGTCGGCAAACCAGTTGCTGATGCGCTCGCCCTCCTGCTGGTAGTGGCTCACCGGCCAACTTTTCTGTCCGTTCTCATCCACCTGCCAGCCCTGCTGCGGCGGGGCGGTGTAGATGGGATGTTCAGCGGAAAACAGCAGCGTGCCGCCGGGCGTCAGCGCCTGGTAAACGGTGGCGAACAGCGGCGCGACGTCGGGCAGATAGTGCAGCGCCAGCGAGCTATAGACCAGCTCGCAGCTATCGGCGGGCAGGGTAAGCGTCTGGAGATCTTCGCAGCGATAGCGAATACCTTCGCCGTGGGTCATTTCGCGGGCGCGATCCAGCATACGGCTGGAGAGATCCAGCCCGTCCACCTGCACGGCGCCCTGGTCACGGGCCCAGCGGCAAAACCAGCCGTAGCCGCAGCCAAGATCGACGACGCGTAAACCGGATAACGGTGGAAGCATTTGCTGAAGGGTTGGCCACTCAGGCGCGCCTTCCAACCCTTTGACTGAACGGTCGAGGGTGGCGTATCCGGCAAAAAAAGCGGGATCGTCATAGATGTTCTGACTCATTTTCACTCCATGAGAAGTTTATTTTTAGCCTGCTAATAGTTACGGCACACGCTTTACTAAACGGCAAGGATGCAAGTAGCTTAATATACCCGACCTTATTTAATCATCTGACCGATTTCATGAACCTGACTTTGAGCAAACGCGCGTTGGCTGGCCTGCCACTGGTTATCGCGCTGGCGGGCTGCGCGCCATCGCACGATACTGGCAAGCCGCTCCAGCAGCAAACCCCGGCATCCCACGTCGCAATGGAACTGCCCGCCGCCGTGAAAAACGGCTGGCCGCAGAGCAACTGGTGGCAGGATTATCATGACCCTCAGCTCAATAGCCTGATTCAGCGTGCCTTAGCCAACGCCCCGGATATGCAGATTGCCGAACAGCGCATCAGGCTGGCGGAAGCGCAGGCGCGGATGTCGAAGTCTAACCTGGGACCGAACCTGGATTTTTCCGCCGATATCGAACGGCAGAGAATGTCCTCCGAGGGGCTGATGGGGCCGTTTGCCACCGATACCGAGGGCAACACCGGGCCGTGGTATACCAACGGCACCTTCGGACTGACCGCCGGATGGGATCTGGACCTGTGGGGTAAAAACCGCGCGCTGCTTAAAGCGCGCATCGGTGAAGTCAAAGCCCAGGTCGCCGAAGAGGCCCAGACCCGCGAACTGCTGGCCGGCAGCGTCGCCCGCCTTTACTGGCAGTGGCAGACCGAAGCGGCCATTAAAAACGTGCTGACGCAGGTGAAGCAGGAACAAAGTAATGTCGTCACCGTGGATACTGCGCTGTACCAGCGCGGGATCACCAACTCGGCCGAAGGGGCGGAGAACGATATTAACGTCAGTAAAACCGATCAGCAGCTCGCCGACGTAGCGGGTAATATGAAAGAGATCGAAGCGCGGCTGATGGCGCTGACCAACAGCCAGAGCCAGGCGCTGAATCTTCATCCGGCGGATTTACCCGCCGTCAGCGCGCAAATGCCCAGCCAACTGGGCTATGAGCTGCTGGCGCGACGCCCGGACCTGCAGGTCGCGCACTGGTATATCGAGGCTTCATTAAGCGAAGTTGATGCCGCGAAAGCCGCGTTTTATCCGGATATCAACCTGATGGCCTTCTTGCAGCAGGATGCTCTGCATCTCAGCGATCTGTTCCGCCACTCTGCCCAGCAGATGGGCGTCACCGCCGGGCTGACCCTGCCGATCTTTGATAGCGGCCGCCTGAACGCGAACCTGGATATCGCCAGCGCGCAAAACGCCCTGTCGATAGCGAAGTACAACAAAGCGGTGGTCGATGCGGTGAACCAGGTGGCGAAAACCGCCAGCCAGATGGAAACGCTGATGGCGAAAAATCAGCAGCAGCAGCAGGTTGAAAAAGATGCTCAGCGGATGGTCGCGCTGGCCCTGGCGCGAATGAATGCCGGGATCATTTCCGGCTCGCGCGTCAGCCTGGCGAAGCTGCCGGCGCTGCAGGAGCGGATTGCCGCGCTGCGCCTGCACGGCCAGTGGCTTGATGCCAGTATTCAGCTGACTTCCGCGCTGGGCGGCGGATATCATCAGGCGGCGAAGTAGTTCTGTTTCCCCGGCTCGCGCTGCGCTTAGCCGGGCTACAGATTGCGTAGTCCATGGGGTTTGTAGCCCGGATAAGGCGTTTACGCCGCCATCCGGGAACTCTCGTTACTCTTTCTTCTTTGCCTCGCGGCGCTTTAGCCACCAGTGCGCCGCAACCACCAGTGCCACCGCCAGAATCAGCCAGATCCAGTGCTTGAGATGCGCGTCCAGATGATGCAGCCACGGGCCAATCGCTTCGCCGCCGAGATAGCCGAGCGTGGTAAAGATAAGCGCCCAGATAATCGCGCCGAGAATATTCAGCGGCAGAAACACCTTCGGCGGCAGGCGGCTGGCGCCAATCAGCAGTGGGCCGATAACCCGGAAGCCGTACATAAAGCGGGTGCCGATGACAAACAGGTAGGGGCGACGCTGGATCATGCGCTGGGCTTTCTGGATCCGTTTTTTCTGGCGCGCAAACCGCCGCAGGATCCGTCCGCCAAAGCGCCTGCCGAGCAAATAAAGCAGCTGATCGCCAATCATGCCCCCGAGGGCGACCGAAATAACCACCAGCCAGAACTTCAATAATCCCTGATGTGCCGCCACGCCGCCGAGCAGCGTGATGGTTTCGCCTTCCGCCATGCTGCCAATGACCAGCGCCGCGTAGCCGTACTGGGAAATCAGGTTATTGATATCCATATAAAGATTAACTCCATAAAACGTCAGTCCCTTAATCATACACCCTGATGATAAAAATGCGGGGGAAGCGCATTTTTCTCGCTGTACACAAAATAATCTACAAGGTGAATTATACTTGGATCAATGCTGTACCACGCCGTGACAAGGGGGACGCTATGAACCATGTCTGGGGGCTCTTCTCTCATCCTAATCAAGAGATGAGCGTTATTAAAAGTGAAAACGAAACCGTTTCGCATCACTATACGCACCATGTGCTGGTCATGGCGGCGGTTCCGGTTATCTGCGCCTTTATCGGCACCACGCAACTGGGCTGGAACTTCGGCGACGGCACGGTGGTAAAACTGTCGCTGATGACCGGGCTGGCCCTGGCGGTGCTGTTTTATGCCGTCATGCTCGCCGGGGTGGCGGTGATGGGGCGGGTTATCTGGTGGATGGCGCGAAGCTATCCGCAGCGGCCATCGCTTAAGCGCTGTATGGTTTTCGCCGGCTATGTCGCCACGCCGCTTTTCCTCAGCGGGCTCGTGGCGCTCTATCCGCTGGTGTGGCTGTGTGCGCTGGTGGGAACCGTTGCGCTGCTGTATACCGGCTATCTGCTGTATCTCGGTATTCCGACTTTCCTTGGGATCAATAAAGAAGAGGGGCTGAGCTTCGCCAGCTCGACCCTGGCGATCGGGGTGCTGGTGCTGGAAGTGCTGCTGGCTATCACCGTCATTCTCTGGGGATACGGCTATCGACTCTTCTGATTTAACTCATTGCCGGCATAAATAGATTTTTATGTCGGCAATGCAGCATTTGTTCACGATTCTTATTAGCCAGCTCGCGTTCTGACAGGGTATGATGATTTTTGCCAGCGGCGTCATCACCCCAGCGCCGCGGCGTACGTTCATAACGTGCAAAAATACTTTTCAGAATGTTCACGATGACCAAATTTCGAGTTTCTTTGCTCAGCCTGACGTTGCTGCTGGCTGTGCCTTTTGCGCCCCAGGCGATGGCTAAAACTTCCACGGCGATGACCGCCTCCCAGCCGGATATCGCTTCCGGCAGCGCGATGATTGTCGATCTTGCCAGCAAAAAAATCATCTATGCCAGCCAGCCGGATCTGGTTCGCCCGATGGCGTCGATCACCAAGGTGATGACCGCGATGGTGGTGCTTGACGCCCATCTGCCTCTTGATGAAATGCTGACCGTTGATATCAGCCAGACGCCTGAGATGAAAGGGATCTATTCGCGCGTTCGCCTGAACAGCCAAATCAGCCGCCGCAATATGCTGCTACTGGCGCTGATGTCGTCGGAAAACCGCGCCGCCGCCAGCCTGGCGCACCATTATCCGGGCGGCTACGACGCGTTTATTCGCGCGATGAACGCCAAGGCGCAGGCGCTGGGGATGACCCGTACCCGTTACGTCGAGCCCACCGGCCTGTCGATTCATAACGTCTCTACCGCGCGCGATCTGACTAAGCTGCTGATCGCCAGCGAGCAGTATCCGCTGATTGGCCAGCTGAGCACCACCAAAGAAGATATGGCGACATTCGCCCACCCGGCCTACACGCTGCCGTTCCGCAATACCAACCATTTGGTCTACCGCGACAACTGGAATATACAGCTGACCAAGACCGGTTTTACTAACGCGGCGGGCCACTGCCTGATTATGCGGACGGTGATTAATCAGCGCCCGGTGGCGCTGGTGGTGATGGATGCGTTTGGTAAATATACCCACTTTGCCGACGCCAGCCGTCTGAGAACGTGGATTGAAACGGGAAAAGTGATGCCGGTTCCGGCTTCCGCGCTCAGCTATAAAAAGCAGCGTGAAGCGCAAATGGCCGATGCGATGCTGAAAGGCGGCGCGCAGACCGCGCAGAACGATTAACCTCATTTCCCCGGATTACGGCGTAAACGCCTTATCCGGGCTACAGAACTGCGCTGTACCGTAGCCCGGCTAAGCGCAGTGCGAGCCGGGGAATTTTCCCGGCGGCGGCGCTGGCGCGCCTGTCCGGGCTACCGCTTACCCGCGACGCTAAGGGGTTACTCCGGCAGCGTCCAGTCGCCATCGCCGAGCGGGCGCTGCATAATCAAGGTATCCCGCCAGTCGCCCATCTTATAGCCGACGCTGCGCAGCTGACCTGCCACGCTAAAACCGAACTTTTTATGAATCGCGATCGACCCGGCGTTGCTGTGCCCGTCGCCGATAATCGCCAGCATCTGCCGCCACGGTCCCTGTTCGCATTTCGCAATTAACCGCGAGAGTAGGGCGCTGCCGATACCGCGTCCGCCCATTCCCGCTTCAACGTAAATCGACTCTTCCAGCGTGTAGCGATAGGCCGGACGCGGGCGGTAAAAAGTGGCGTAGCAGTAGCCGACGATGGTTCCGCGCCACAGGGCTACCAGCCACGGCAGACCGCTATCGCGCACGGTTTTGATACGCTTGCGCATCTCATCGACGGTTGGCGGGATCTCTTCAAACGAGGCGCGTCCATTGAGTACGTGCCAGACGTACAGCGCGGCGATGGCGTGGGCGTCATCGGGCAGCGCTTCGCGGATCTCTATGTCAGCGTCATGTAGCTTATCCACTGCGGGCATGATGGGTGGGTTCCTTAAACGGGTTTGCCGGAGAGGAGAATTCTCCGGCGTGCAGCGTAATACAGAAGCCCCGGGGCTGAACAGTCCCCCGTGCGGATTATTGCCGTTCGGCGGCGCTTGTCGTTTTATCCGGCGCTTCGCCCCAGTATTTTTGCTTACTGGTTTTACCGATCCCCGGATTCATGCTGTTGGTGGGATCGTTTTCGCGATAGAAGCGTTTTAAGCTTTCCGGCGCTTCATACAGATGGCCGACGTTATGCTCGGCCGGATACTGAGCGCCGCGCTCCTTCAGCAGCACCAGCATTTTCTCTTTCAGTTCGTGGGCATCGACGCCTTTTTTCACGATGTAATCCTGATGGAAAACGTGGCACATAAAGTGGCCGTAATAGAGCTTATGCACCAGTTGGCTATCAATATCGGCGGGAAGATGCTCAAACCACTCGGTGTCGTTACGGCGCAGGGCGATGTCCAGCGCCAGAATATCTTCCACCTCATCGGCGTGAACCGCCTGGTAGCGGATCGCCGCGCCCGCGGCGGCAAAGCGGTGCAGAAAGGCTTTGCTGCCTTCTTCCGCGGTGCAGACGAAGAAATCGCCTTCGGCGTTCTTAAAATATTCCCCGAGCCAGGCCTGGGCTTCTTCGATGCCGTCACCCGCCATCTTCAGCAGCAGATGGTGTTCGTATTTATCGCGCCAGGTTTTCATTCGCTCCGGCAGATGCGCCGGGAAGACGTGACCCAGTTTTTGCATAAAGCGGTCGGTGAAGTGCGGCTTAAACAGCGACACTTTCTCCAGCATCGCGTCGGTACGGCCCTTCATGGTAAAGAAGAACGGCATTTTATCGGTGCCGAGCTTGTCGATCATCAGGAAGGTATCTTTCCCGTACTGCTCGGCGATATCGTAAATATCGCGGTGCATGTACTCGCCTGCCACCGGCAGATGGTTGAATTCGGCGAGAATATGGCGGCGAATTTCGGTAAGCACTTCCGGGCGGTTGGTGCCGATATAGAAGACCTGCTGGCGTTTTTCCGCCGGGAAGGTATCGAGGCGCACGGCGAACACCGCCAGCTTGCCAGCGCAGCCCGAGGATTCAAACAGGCGATCCGGGTCGGCGTTGTAGCGCGCCGGGGTATCGGCATTTACGTCGCGCACGCGGGTGACGTAATCATGATCGTGGGCGTGGCGACCATCGTGGCGGACATCTTCATCTTTAACCCGCTCGTCGTCGAGGCGGCTGAGGATTTGCTCCGGCGTGGCGCCGAGGTCAATGCCGAGGTGGTTCACCAGGCTCAGCTTGCCGTTTTCATCGATTTGCGCGTATAGCGACATTTCGGTGTACGCCGGGCCGCGCTGGACCAGCGAGCCGCCGGAGTTGTTGCAGATCCCGCCGACCACCGATGCCCCGATGCAGGATGAACCAATGACCGAGTGCGGCTCGCGGCCCAGCGGCTTCAGCGCTTTCTCCAGCGAATAGAGCGTCGTGCCGGGATAGGCCAGCACCTGCTCGCCTTTACCCAGCAGATGCAGTTTATCCAGGCGCAGGGTGCTGATAATCACGATATCGCGGTCATAGTCGTTGCCGTTCGGCGTTGAGCCTTCGGTCAGGCCGGTATTCGCCGCCTGCATCAGAATGATTTTGTCGGCGTTGACGCAGGCGCTCAGTACGCGCCACAGCTCCAGCAGCGTACCGGGAAAGACCACCGCCAGCGCGTCGCCCTGGCCGGAGCGGAAGCCTTTACGGTAGCGCTGGGTTTTAGCCGGGTCGGTGAGCAGATGGGACGAGCCGACCAGACGGGTGAGTTCAGCCAGAAAAGCGTTGTTATGGGTTGTTGCAGATGACATGTTCCACTCCTTGTGGTGGTACAAAATTATCAAAAATAAGAATAGCGCTTTGTATGACAATTTGATGCATCAATGTTTCGAAAAATCAGAGAACAACGCGCGCTTTATTCAGGCGTCTCGTTTATGTTTATGGCAGACTTCGATTTTTGCTATCTTTTCGCCGATCTGGTCGACTGGAACAATGAGGGATAAAAATGAAATGGCTTTGTACTGTAGGCGTCGCTGTGAGCCTGGCGCTGCAACCCGCGCTGGCGGATGAATTGTTCGGCAATCATCCCCTAACGCCGCAGGCGCGGGATGCGTTTGTGACGGAACTGCTGACGAAAATGACGGTGGATGAAAAAATCGGTCAGCTGCGCTTAATTAGCGTCGGCCCGGATAACCCGAAAGAGGCCATCCGCGAAATGATCAAAGAAGGTCAGGTGGGGGCGATTTTTAACACCGTGACCCGCCATGATATCCGCACTATGCAGGATCAGGTGATGGAACTCAGCCGCCTGAAAATCCCGCTCTTTTTCGCCTATGACGTGCTCCACGGCCAGCGCACCGTTTTCCCGATTAGCCTTGGTCTGGCCTCTTCTTTTAACCTCGACGCAGTGAATACCGTCGGGCGAGTATCGGCGTACGAAGCGGCCGATGATGGCCTGAACATGACCTGGGCGCCGATGGTCGACGTCTCCCGCGACCCGCGCTGGGGCCGCGCCTCGGAAGGCTTCGGGGAGGATACCTACCTGACCACCGAGATGGGCAGGGCGATGGTCGAGTCGATGCAGGGGAAAAGCCCGGCCGAGCGCTATTCGGTGATGACCAGCGTCAAGCACTTTGCCGCCTACGGCGCGGTTGAAGGCGGAAAAGAGTACAACACCGTTGATATGAGTCCGCAGCGCCTGTTCAACGACTATATGCCGCCGTACAAAGCGGGGTTGGATGCGGGCAGCGGCGCGGTCATGGTGGCCCTTAACTCGCTTAACGGCACCCCGGCGACCTCCGATGCCTGGCTGCTCAAGGACGTGCTGCGCGACCAGTGGGGCTTCAAAGGCATTACCGTCTCCGACCATGGGGCCATCAAAGAGCTGATTAAACACGGGGTGGCGTCGGACCCGGAAGACGCGGTGCGCGTGGCGCTGAAGTCCGGCATCAACATGAGCATGAGCGACGAGTACTACAGCAAGTATCTGCCCGGCCTGGTGAAGTCCGGGAAGGTAACGATGGCGGAGCTGGATGACGCGACCCGCCACGTGCTGAACGTCAAATACGATATGGGCCTGTTTAATGACCCGTATAGCCACCTGGGGCCGAAAGATTCCGACCCGCAGGATACTAACGCTGAAAGCCGCCTGCATCGCAAAGAAGCGCGCGAAGTTGCGCGCGAAAGCCTGGTGCTGCTGAAAAACCGTCTCGATACGCTGCCACTGAAAAAATCGGGCACTATCGCGGTGATTGGCGCCCTGGCCGACAGCAAGCGCGACATGATGGGCAGCTGGTCGGCGGCGGGCGTGGCCGATCAGTCGGTGACCGTGTTGACCGGTATGCAGAACGCGCTGGGCGACAAAGGCAAGATTATCTATGCCAAAGGCGCCAACGTGACCGACGATAAAGGCATCGTCGACTTCCTCAATCTGTACGAGAAAGCGGTGCAGGTTGACTCGCGCTCGCCGCAGGAGATGATTGACGAAGCGGTGGCGGCGGCGAAGCAGTCTGACGTGGTGGTTGCCGTGGTGGGTGAGGCGCAGGGTATGGCCCACGAAGCCTCCAGCCGTACCGACATCACCCTGCCGCAGAGCCAGCGCGCCCTGATTAGCGCCCTGAAAGCGACCGGCAAGCCGCTGGTGCTGGTGCTGATGAACGGCCGTCCGCTGGCGCTGGTGAAAGAAGATCAGCAGGCCGATGCGATCCTCGAAACCTGGTTTGCCGGTACCGAAGGCGGCAACGCGATTGCCGATGTACTGTTCGGCGACTACAACCCGTCGGGCAAGCTGCCGATGTCCTTCCCGCGCTCGGTTGGACAAATCCCTACCTACTACAGCCATCTCAACACCGGTCGTCCGTACAATGCGGATAAGCCGAACAAGTACACCTCGCGCTACTTTGACGAGGCCAACGGTCCGCTCTATCCGTTTGGCTACGGCCTCAGCTACACCACCTTTAGCGTTTCCGACGTGAAAATGTCGGCGCCGACCCTGCAACGTGACGGCAAAGTGACCGCCAGCGTGCAGGTGACCAATACCGGCAAGCGTGAAGGAGCGACGGTGATTCAGCTTTATCTGCAGGACGTCACCGCTTCCATGAGCCGTCCGGTGAAAATGCTGCGCGGCTTCAAGAAGGTGACCCTCAAGCCGGGCGAGACGCAAACCGTCAGCTTCCCGATTGACGTTGAGGCGCTGAAGTTCTGGAACCAGCAGATGAAGTACGATGCCGAGCCGGGTAAATTCAACGTCTTTATCGGCGTCGATTCCGCCCGCGTGCAGCAGAGCGAGTTTGAACTGCTGTAATGGCGATTTGTCGCCCGGGTAAGGCGTCAGCCGCCACCCGGGAACACGCTTTCCGTTATCCTAAAGGCCGATTAATCGGCCTTTTCTTTTTCCGCTCCGCCCTAAATGAACTACGCTTTTCTCTTAAGCTCCTGTTAATGGAGCGCAAATTAAAGAGGGACGCGAGGATGATAAAGGCAAGTGTTTGGTCAGGCGCGCTGGCGCTGGCGGCCCTGATTAGCCTGCCGCTGCAGGCGGCCGAGCCGGTTAAGGTCGGCTCAAAAATTGACACCGAAGGGGCGCTGCTTGGCAATATTATTTTGCAGGTGCTGGAAAATCATGGGATAAAAACCGTCAATAAAATCCAGCTTGGCACCACGCCGGTGGTGCGCGGGGCGATAACCGCCGGTGAGCTGGATATTTACCCGGAATATACCGGCAACGGCGCGTTCTTCTTCAAAGAGGAGAACGACCCGGCGTGGAAAAACGCGCAGCAGGGATACGAAAAAGTCAAAAAGCTGGACGCGGAAAAGAATAAACTCATCTGGCTCACCCCGGCTCCGGCCAACAATACCTGGACTATCGCCGTTCGTCAGGATCTGGCGGAGAAAAACCACCTCGCCTCATTAAGCGACCTCGCCGGCTATCTGCAAAAGGGTGGCGACTTTAAGCTGGCCGCCTCGGCGGAATTTATTGAACGGCCGGACGCGCTGCCGGCGTTTGAAAAAGCCTACGACTTTACGCTCAAGCAAAATCAGCTGCTGTCGCTGGCGGGCGGCGATACGGCGGTCACCATCAAAGCGGCGGCGCAGCAAACCTCCGGCGTGAATGCGGCGATGGCCTACGGTACCGATGGCCCGGTCGCCGCGCTGGGTCTGCAAACCCTGAGCGACCCGAAGGGCGTGCAGCCGATTTATGCGCCCACGCCGGTCGTGCGTGAAGCGGTGTTAAAAGCGTATCCGCAGATAGCCGACTGGCTACAGCCGGTATTTGCCAGCCTGGATGAAAAGACGCTGCAAAAGCTGAACGCCAGCATTGCGGTTGAGGGGCTGGATGCGAAGAAAGTCGCCGCCGACTATCTGCAACAAAAAGGGCTGCTGAAGTAGCGCGCGCGTGACGATTCGTTGCGGTAACCGGGTTGCGCTGCTGCTGGCATGGCTATTGCTATTGGCGATGGCGCTGCCGTTTATTAGTTATGCGCCTAACCGTCTATTATCCGGCGAGGGGCGTTGGCTATGGCAGGTCTGGCCGTGGCTGGCGGGGGGGCAGGCGGCGGTCGCGCTGCTGATAGCGCTGCTGAGCTGGCGTTCCGGGCGCCTCCCGCTGCTGTTTATCTTCCTGCTGGCGGATCTGCTGCTGCCTCTATTGCTGTGGGGGGCCGGCAGGGCGGCGGTGCAGCTGGCCCAGAACGGTTCTTCTTTGGCCCGCACCTCGCCGGGCAGCGGTCTGTGGCTGGCGCTGGCGCTTTGCCTGCTTATCGCCAGCGATGCGGTTCGTCGCCTGACCTCCCGCACCCTGTGGCGCTGGCTGCTAAATGCGCAAATCTGGCTGCTGCCCGCGCTGCTGCTGGGGCTCGGCGCGCTCAATGACCTCTCTTTGCTGAAAGAGTATGTCAATCGCCGCGATGTTTTTGACGATGCGCTGTCTCAGCATCTGATCCTGCTGTTCGGCACACTGCTGCCGGGGCTGCTGATTGGTATACCTGTTGGCGTTTGGCTCTGGCGGTATCCCCGCTGGCAATCGCCGGTTTTTGCGGTTCTCAACGTGATTCAAACCATTCCCTCCGTCGCGCTATTTGGCCTACTTATCGCGCCGCTGGCCGGGCTGGCGCGGCAGTTTCCGACGCTGGCGCAGATCGGCGTTTCCGGGACCGGTATGACGCCAGCGCTGATCGCGCTGGTGCTGTATGCCCTATTGCCGCTGGTGCGCGGGGTGACGACCGGCCTGCAGCAGGTGCCGCGTGAAGCGCTGGAGAGCGCGGCGGCGATGGGGATGAGCGGCGGGCAGCGCTTTCGCCAGATACAGCTACCGCTGGCCTTGCCCGTACTGTTGCGCAGCCTGCGGGTGGTCAGCGTGCAAACCGTCGGTATGGCGGTGGTGGCGGCCCTGATCGGCGCGGGCGGTTTCGGCGCGCTGGTTTTCCAGGGGCTGCTCAGCAGCGCGCTGGATCTGGTGCTGCTGGGGGTAATCCCGACCATCGCGCTGGCGGTGGTGGTGGATGCGTTATTCGCGCTGTGGGGCGCATTACTGAAAGGAGCGGCCGGTGATTGAGTTTGACGGCGTCAATAAAGCCTTTGCCGGACAGCCTGCGGTGAAAAACCTCAATCTGCACCTGCGTGAGGGGGCATTTTCGGTGCTGATCGGCACCTCCGGTTCGGGGAAGTCGACCACGCTGAAGATGATTAATCGTCTGGTGGAACACGATAGCGGGACGATCCGTTTCGCCGGGCAGGATATCCGCCAGCAGCCGGTGCTCGAACTGCGCCGCAAAATGGGCTACGCCATCCAGTCCATCGGCCTGTTTCCCCACTGGACGGTGGCGCAGAACATTGCCACCGTTCCGCAGTTGCAGAAGTGGTCGCGACAGAAAACCCAGGCGCGGGTCGATGAACTGATGGCCTTGCTGGGGCTGGAGCCCGGCCTGCGCGAACGCTACCCGCATCAGCTGTCCGGCGGGCAGCAGCAGCGCGTCGGCGTGGCGCGCGCCCTGGCGGCCAACCCGGAAGTGCTGCTGATGGATGAACCCTTCGGCGCGCTCGATCCGGTAACGCGCGAAGCCTTGCAGCAGGAGATGATCCGTATTCATCGCCTGCTGGGACGCACGATAGTGCTGGTGACCCACGATATCGATGAGGCGCTGCGGCTGGCGGACCATCTGGTGTTGATGGACGGCGGCGAAGTGGTACAGCAGGGGGAGCCGCTGCAGATGCTGCTTGAGCCGAAAAATGCGTTTGTGGAGACCTTCTTTGGCCGCAGCGAATTGGGCGTACGTCTGTTATCGCTGCGCGGCGTCGGTGATTATCTGCGCCGCGACGAGCGCCTGGCAGGGGATGCGTTAAACGTGGCGATGACCCTGCGCGAGGCCCTGTCGCAGTTCGTTGCCCATCGCCGCGAGGTGCTGCCGGTGGTTGATGAGCAGGGAGAGGCCTGCGGGACGCTGCATTTTGCCGACCTGCTGCGCGAGGAGGCCCGGCGTGAAGGCGCTGCGTGATCCGCTGCTGTGGCTCAGCGCCATGTTTATCGCGCTGCTGCTGGCGTTGCCCTACAGCGCGCCGCTGTTCAGCGCGCTGTTTCCCGAACTGCCGCGTCCGGTTTATCAGCAGGAGAGTTTTGTCTCTCTCACCCTGGCGCACTTTTGGCTGGTGGCGCTCTCCAGCCTCGCGGCGACGATCGTAGGCGTCGGGGCCGGGATTGCGGTCACCCGTCCGGGTGGAGATGAGTTTCGTCCGCTGGTGGAGACCATCGCCGCAATGGGGCAGACGTTCCCGCCGGTCGCGGTGCTGGCGATTGCGGTTCCGGTGATGGGGTTTGGCTGGCAGCCCGCGCTTATCGCGCTGGCGCTGTATGGCATATTGCCGGTTTTGCAGGGCACGCTGGCCGGGATTGGGGCGGTACCGTCCGGGGTGTTAACTATCGCGCAGGGGATGGGGATGAGCGGCTGGCAGAGGCTGATGAAGGTTGAGCTGCCGCTGGCGGCGCCGGTGATGCTGGCCGGAATTCGTACCTCGACGATCGTTAATATCGGTACGGCTACCATTGCTTCAACCGTTGGTGCGAATACGCTCGGTACGCCGATTGTTATCGGCCTCAGCGGATTTAATACCGCTTATGTGATTCAGGGGGCGCTGCTGGTGGCGCTGGCGGCGATTATCGTCGACCGGGGGTTTGAACGGCTGAACCGGCGAGTCAGCCGACACCACCGCGAACAATAAATGAATAACCGGCCAGCATCACGCCGCCGATGCCGCTGATGGCCATAAATAAGAACAGGGTAATTACCGCAATTTTCGCTGGCTTCATAATAGGCTCCTGATGTTAACGCAGGGATTATACGGTGAAGCGCAGGTGTTAATAAAACATTAATTGCTTTTTAGCGACGACAATAACCCCGGCTTGCGCTGCGCTTAGCCGGGCTACGGTTCATTACCGTCTGCGGGCCGGTAGCCCGGGTAAGGCGTTTACGCCGCAACCCGGGGAATGTGCCGTGACGTAGCATTGTTGCGGCTGCTACCTGGCTTGCGCTGCGCTTAGCCGGGCTACCGGGCCACAGATTGCGGGTAACCCGTAGCCCGGACAGGCGCGTCAGGCGCCGCCTCCGGGAGACGTGGCGGTGGCGTGATTGAGCCAGATAATCTGGCCCTGCTGCTCCCAGAGACGCATTTGGTTGACCTGAGCGCTACAGGGCGCTTCTCCACACCAGACCATCAGCGTACTCTCGGGGAAAAGCTCCGGCCGGAGTTGGTTTAACGAATGGGCGAGAATATCCACCCGCCAGCCCTGCTCACTGGCTATCCATCCCTCCAGCCATAGCCGGGTAATATCGCTAACGTTCCAGCCAATAACCAGCGCATGGTTGCCGGGGTATTTTGCCGTGGATGAGAGACTGCGGGCGATATGATTAATCAGAATACCGTCAAGGATGCCACGCAGCGCCAGCAACGTCGGCTGCGGGCTAAGCAGGCGCTGGCGCAAAGGATTAATCAGGTGCTTGACCAGAATGTGCGCAGAGTCGCTGTGGTTGCGCTCCTTAAGCCACATGCGCAGGCGATGATAGCTACCGGTTTGTAAATAACTGAGCAGGATCTCCTGTTGAGCGCGCCAGCCGTCGGCAACCTCCTGCTCGTTATCCATCAGCAGCGTTTTCACTTTCCCCACCTGCACGCCGGAATCAATCCAGCGTTTAATTTCGCGAATGCGGTCTATTTCATATTCGTTGAACAGGCGATGACCGCCGTCGGTACGCTGAGGTTTCAGTAATCCGTAGCGCCGCTGCCAGGCGCGTAACGTCACGGGATTGATATCGCAAAGCTGGGCAACTTCGCCGATTGTATAAAGCGCCATTTTCTCCTCCCGCAGTGTTCTCCTCTATTAACTGTAGAAGCTGTTTGCCGAAGCGGGAATTTTTGTCTGTTTTTTGTACAGGGACGAACCGGCGAGACGCTGAAAAATGTGATCTTAACCATGAATTATCATTTTCATGTATTGCTTCAAAGAAAGTTATAAGCAAGCAGTGTATGTTACGCGCTTTCAAATGAAGTGTGGTCTGCGGGTATGTACGAGTTCGATCTGGTGTTGCTGCTGCTTCAGCAGATGTGCGTGTTTTTGGTCATCGCGTGGCTGATGAGTAAAACGCGGCTGTTCATCCCGTTAATGCAGGTCACCGTCCGACTACCGCACAAGCTGCTGTGCTACGTGACCTTTTCCATTTTCTGCATCCTCGGCACCTACTTCGGCCTGCATATCGAAGACTCGATCGCCAATACGCGGGCCATCGGCGCAGTGATGGGCGGCCTGCTGGGCGGCCCGGTAGTCGGCGGTCTGGTGGGGCTGACCGGCGGGCTTCACCGCTATTCGCTGGGCGGCATGACGGCGCTGAGCTGCATGGTGTCCACCATCGTTGAGGGGCTACTTGGCGGCCTGGTGCACAGCATTCTGGTCAAACGCGGGCGGCCGGATAAAGTCTTCAGCCCGCTTACCGCCGGCGCGATTACCTTTTTCGCCGAAATGGTGCAGATGCTGATTATTCTGCTTATCGCTCGCCCGTTCGAAGATGCGCTGCATCTGGTACAGAGCATCGCCGCGCCCATGATGGTTACCAACACCGTCGGGGCGGCGCTGTTTATGCGCATCCTGCTGGATAAGCGGGCGATGTTTGAAAAATATACCTCGGCTTTCTCAGCCACGGCGCTGAAGGTTGCCGCGTCGACGGAGGGGATCCTGCGTCAGGGATTTAACGAAGAGAACAGTATGAAGGTCGCGCAGGTGTTGATCCAGGAGCTGGATATTGGCGCGGTGGCGATAACCGATCGCGACAAGCTGCTGGCGTTTACCGGAATCGGCGACGATCACCACCTTCCCGGGAAACCCATCTCTTCGCTGTATACCCAAAAGGCGATAGATACCGGCGAAGTCGTTTACGCCGACGGCAACGAAGTGCCTTACCGCTGCTCGATTCATCCCAACTGTAAGCTGGGCTCGACGTTGGTTATCCCGCTGCGCGGCGAAAATCAGCGGGTGATCGGCACCATTAAGCTCTATGAAGCCAAAAACCGCCTGTTCAGCTCGATCAACCGTACGCTGGGAGAGGGGATTGCGCAGCTGCTGTCGGCGCAGATCCTGGCTGGTCAGTATGAACGGCAAAAAGCGTTGCTGACGCAATCGGAAATCAAACTGCTGCACGCGCAGGTGAACCCGCACTTCCTGTTCAACGCGCTGAATACGCTAAAAGCGGTGATTCGCCGCGATAGCGACCAGGCCGGGCAACTGGTGCAGTATCTGTCGACCTTTTTTCGCAAAAACCTGAAGCGGCCTGCGGAAATTGTTACCCTGGCGGATGAAATTGAGCATGTGAACGCCTATCTGCAGATTGAGAAAGCGCGTTTTCAGGCCAATTTACAGATTCAGATGCTGGTGCCCGAAGCGCTGGGACAGCATCAGCTTCCGGCGTTTACCCTGCAGCCAATCGTCGAAAACGCCATTAAACACGGGACTTCGCAGCACCTCGGGGTGGGCGAGATCACCATCCGCGCCAGTCAACACGAACGTTGGCTGCAGCTGGATATTGAAGATAATGCCGGGCTGTACCAGGACAAACCCAGCGCCAGCGGGCTGGGTATGAACCTGGTCGACCGCCGGCTGCGGGCGCGCTTCGGCGCCGACTGCGGGATCACCGTAACCTGCGAGCCGGAATGTTTTACCCGCGTCACGCTGAGACTGCCTGTGGAGGACAACGCATGTTAAAAGTATTAATTGTCGACGACGAGCCGCTGGCGCGTGAAAATCTGCGTATTTTGCTGGAGACACAGCCTGATATTGAGATCGTCGGCGAATGCGGGAATGCCGTCGAAGCGATTGGCGCGGTGCACAAACTGCGTCCCGATGTGCTGTTCCTGGATATCCAGATGCCGCGCATCAGCGGTCTGGAGATGGTTGGCATGCTCGATCCCGAGCATCGCCCCTATATTGTCTTCCTCACCGCGTTCGACGAGTACGCGGTGAAGGCCTTTGAAGAGCACGCGTTTGATTATTTACTGAAGCCGATTGAATCCACCCGGCTGGAAAAAACGCTGGTTCGTTTGCGCCAGGAGCGCAGCTTGCAGGATATGACCGTCCTCGACGATACTCAGCAGGCGCTGAAGTACATTCCCTGTACCGGACACAGCCGGATCTGGCTGCTGCAGATGGAAGATGTGGCCTTCGTCAGCAGCCGGATGAGCGGGATTTACGTCACCGACCGCGAAGGGAAGGAGGGCTTTACCGAGCTGACCCTGCGCACCCTGGAGAGCCGTACGCCGCTGCTGCGCTGCCATCGCCAGTACCTGGTGAACATGTCCCATCTCAAGGAGATCCGCTTTGAGGAGAACGGCCAGGCGGAGCTGCTGATGCGCGCCGGGCAAACGGTACCGGTCAGCCGCCGCTATCTGAAGAGCCTGAAAGAGGCGATTGGGCTGTAAAATGGCGGAATCGTGATAGACTGAGCGGCAGATTTTTTCATCATGAAGGCAATATGATCAGTAACGATATCTTACGTAGCCTGCGCTACACCCTGAAAACCAACAACAACGGCCTGGTCAGTATTTTTGCGCTGGCGGATGCGCCAGTGAGCGCGGAACAGCTGGTTCCCTGGCTGAAAAAAGAAGACGAAGAGGGGTTTGCGCGCTGCCCGGATATTGTGCTGTCCAATTTCCTTAACGGCCTGATTTACGCGAAGCGCGGTAAAGATGAATCCGCGCCGCCGCTCGCGGTCGAGCGCCGGGTCAACAACAACATCGTGCTGAAAAAGCTGCGAATCGCCTTCTCCCTGAAGACGGATGATATTCTTGCTATCCTCACCCAGCAGAAATTCCGCGTCTCCATGCCGGAAATCACCGCCATGATGCGCGCCCCGGAGCATAAAAATTTCCGCGAATGCGGCGATCAGTTCCTGCGCTATTTCCTGCGCGGGCTGACCGAGCGCGAACACGCGAAATCCTGATATGCCTCCCCCCAGCTTGCGGCGTAAACGCTTGAGCCGGGCTACCCGAAGACACAGCCCCGTCACCCGGCTCGCGTAGCGCTAGCCGGGAATTCTCCAAACCAGGCAGGGCTATTTCACTTCTTTAAATCCTTGCGATTTCAGCAATTTCTCCGACTCACTCAGTGAAATAAACTTTTGTGAACAGTCGGTAAAACTGGCCCCCGGCAGGTGACACAGCTCGCTGATTTTAGCCTGATTAAAGTCGATGGAGAGGTGCTCCTGGGCAGCGTGCTCTTTATAGTCGACGCTGTGGGTGACGCCTTTGATTTTGCTGTAGGCCGCGCCGATAGGGTCGATGACCTTACGCGCCTGCTCTTCGTTACTTACCCCGAGCGATTGATAGGGGATAATGTTATCCGCGTCCTGGCGGGTGACGACATCGCCTTTGTAGTGATAGGTGTAGGTCAGGTCAACGCCGTTGATCGTGTTGTTGAACGTTTTGACCTCATCTTTGTTGTTATCGCAGCCGACAAGCGTGGCCATCAATAGCGTTGCGCCCAAAGCGGCGATAATCCTGCGGTTAAATTTCATTATCATTCCTTGTTAATCAATCATCATCTCTAATTGTATACAGAGTTGCGCGATGGTGCTGAGCGTATCCTCGGAGGTGGCCGTTTCGCTCTCGCCCAACTGGCGGAGCAGGCGCGCAAGATGGCTAAAACCAGCGTTTGCCAAATCGACGCTCAGCGTTTGAGCCTCGCGAAACAGACTCTTTTGCTGATAGCGCAGGCCGTTGTGCAGTATCTGGATCAGCAGCGTTCTGGCGCGCTGCAGCAGACTTTGGGCCAGCGAAGGCGGCGGTAATATATTACCAGCAGGCAGTGGCCCGACGGAAAGCGGTTCGGCGTTCAGCGCCCAGGCGCGGCTGCGGGTCATCATGACCAGCGGCTCCAGACAAAGCATCCCGCCGCTAAGGGTGACCAGCCCGGAAACCATCACCACCGGATCGTCCTGTTGTTGTAGCAGCGCCGCCATTCGCTCAACGGCATACGGCGCGCTGGCGCAGACGGGGAGAGACAGCTGCAAAAGGTTGTCTTGTCCTTCGCCGCTGAGCACTAGCGCATCCAGCGTTTGTCGGGCGGCGTCCCACCCAACGGCTACGCAGGAATCCACGGGTAAAATAAACAGATTATCAACCTGGTCTAGCGGGCGCACCCAGGCCGGATCGCGCTGGCGCAGATGCTCGCGCAGCGCAGCGGCGCCCGGCTGGCGCAGCGGCGCGCTGAGCAAAAGCCAGGCATCTTCGCTGAGCGGAACGTTGCTGCTCAGGCGGTGGCGCGCGCCCAGCAGCAGTTCGCCGCCGGCGTTACGGCTCGCGGATTGCGTAATAATTTGCCCGCCCGCCAGCGTACTGGCCTGAAAGCTAAACAGACGGCGTTGCCATAGCGGACTTTGCGCTCTTTCAGCCAGCGGCCAGCTGCGCGACAGATGCATAACGCTGCCGGTATCGGGATCGCTAAACCACATGCATAAGCCGTAGCGATGGTTATCCTGCCAGCAGCGCATGCCCAGTGAAATAAGCCGCAGATGGTCGAGCTGGGCTTCGCCGGCGATCCCCAGACCGACGACGGTACGCCACGGCAGAGGCGGGGTCTGGCCGGTATCGGCAAGCTGCGCCATGTGGGCGGCGCTCTCAAGTCGGGCGTTAAGGCCTGCAAGCTGGGCGAGCAGTTGTTCAGGATGGTAATGGCTTGCGCGCTGCTCAAAAGCCGTGACGCCTTCGCGCAGCTCGGCAAGCGCGGAGACGACCCAGCGCCAGTTAGCCGCCTGGGCTGCGCGCTGCGCGCGGGTGAACGCGGCCTCAAAGCCGATCGGCGGCTGGCTGACGCCGTTATGCCACAGCAGCTGACTGAGCTGGCGCAGGCGAAGTCGACAGGTCTCGCCCTCGGGCGTATCAAAAGGCCCACCGCGGGCGGCTATTTTACGACTGCGCGTTTGCCATACCAGATGCGTAAAGCCGGGCTGCTGGGCTTCAGCATCGGTAAAGGCCTGCACCGCCAGCGCCACGTGCTCGCACAGCGAACCGTCCACGCAGTCGCAGCGGGCAAAACGGATGCTGCTGCGGGAATAAAAACGCACGTCGCTCATCGGCAGCTTTGCCGACGGCGCTTCGTTTGGTCGGCAGAATAATTCCACCGTTATCCCTTTATCCGCCAGCTGTTGTGCCCGCTTCAGAATCGATTCGGGCAGGGTGGCCAGTTCTTCTTGCCACTGTCCGGGATGCCAGCGTTCGGCGCTTTCCGGCTCCGCTTCGGCGAGGGCATTGCCGGCGTTGGCGCGCTGATAGCTCAGGATGAGCATCACCCGGTGACGGCACATTCCGCTGGCGCCGCAGGTACAGCTGGACTCTTTGAGGGCCTGATCTTTTGCCAGCCGGGTACAGGTGCCGTCGCTAAACACGGCGGTAAGCGTACCGTCGTCATCCTGCTCCAGCTCGGGGATATTGCCGTTATCCAGCTCTTTCTGACCGCGCTTGACGAAACCGGCGTTGCTCAACGCCATGAGCGCCTGCGGCGTAAGTTCCAGTAGTTCAGGGCGTAAAGGAGTCATGATTGTAAATTCTCCGCCAGCCAGGAGGCCAGCTCACCGGGAGTCATGGCGGCAATTTGCGCCCCGACGTTGACCAGCGCCTGGGCCATATCGTGGTCATAGCAGGGAGACGCCGAGCTGTCTAACGCCGCCAGCCCGAGGACTTTGACGCCGCTTTGCGCGCACTGCTTCACCTGGTTTATCAACAGCGAGTTCGCGCCGCCCTCAAAAAAGTCGCTCACCAGTACAATGACGCTCTTGTGCGGTTGTTCAATCAGCTGACGCGCGTATTCTACGGCCTGAGCGATATTGGTGCCGCCGCCAAGCTGGACTTTCATCAGCAGTTCAACCGGGTCGGCAATGTCATCGGTCAGGTCCACCACGCTGGTATCAAATGCCACAAGGTGGGTGCGAATGCCGGGCAACTGCCACAGGCAGGCGGCCATGACCGCCGAATGGATAACCGAATCCACCATCGAACCGCTCTGATCGACCAGTAAAATCAGCTGCCATTTTTCGCTGTGACGTTTAACGCGGCTGATAAATTTTGGCGCTTCAATGTACAGCTTGCCGCGCTGCGGATCCCAGTGCTTGAGATTGGCGCGCAGGGTTTGTTTGAAATCGAAATTGCGCGCCAGCGGAATGCGCGAGGGTCTTTGCCGGTCGCGCGTGCCGGAAAACGCCTGACGAACCTCTTTTGCCAGCCTGGCCATAATCTGCTCGACCACCTGACGTACCAGCTTACGGGCGGCGTTAAGCACTTCAGGATTCATCAGATGCTTTGTATGCAGCACCGCGCGCAGCAGGCTTTCGGAAGGCTCGATGCGTTCCAGCACTTCCAGATTAGTCACCACTTCGTCGATGCCGTAGCGCAGCACCGCATCGCTCTCCAGCCGCTCGATAACCGGCTGCGGAAAAAGCGTATGGATGGCGTTGATCCAGTCCGGCGTCGTCAGACTGGACTCGTCCAGTCCGCCCTGACGCTCGCCCCGCTGTAGCCGTTGCGGATCGCGGCCATAAAGCCACTCAAGCGCCTGGTCCATCCGGCGGGCGTGCTCATTAAGGCCGCCGAGGCTATTCTCGGCGGCCTGGCCCAGAATCAGCCGCCAGCGCTGGAGTTCTCGGATGGTCAGAATATCGGATAGCGTATTCATTAGCGTGCTCCCCAGCGGCTTAGCGCTGCCAGCGCCTGCTGTTCCCGCTGCTGGTGATAGATTAGCTGCCCAGGCGAGCAGGAAACCGGCGCCTGTAGGGCATGCGCCGGCAGCATGGTCAGGTGATAGTGATCCAGCACCAGGCGGGCCAGATCGCCGCGTTCCCGGGGCGGTAGCCAGCCCATCGCCGCTCGTAAATCCGGCAGCGCGAGAATAAACTCATCCTCCGTCAGCCTGGCGAGGAGCTCGCTGAATCCGGCGATAAAGGCGGGCTGACAGGCAAGCTGGTGGCGCGCCAGCGCCAGCAAACCGTGGGCCGCTTCCCCCAACGACGCCGGAGGGAGTTGCGTTAGCAGGGTCAGCGCCGTTTCGGCGGAGGCGGCGGGATGTTCAAGGCGAATCAGCGCGCCGAGCGCCGCCCCGCGGTCAAGCGGTGCGGCGTCAAACGCGTGAATACGCCGCTCAAACAGCGCCATGGCGGCGTTGAGTGAAATCCCGGGTAAAACGGTACCGCTATGTATATCGCGCAGGATATGGCACAGGGCCCGCCAGCTATGCAGATGGGCGTGAAACTGCTTTTCGTCGGCAACGCCGCTGGATTCGCAGAGCCACAGCGTCCGGTCAAGGGCCGCGCAGAGCGCGATCTCCAGCACCTCGGCGTTCTGCATGCCGCTGCTGTCATCCCGCTGCCACAGGGCGTAAAGCACCTCCAGCGCCGGACCCATTTCCGCAAACCGGCTCTCTTCGGCAATCAGCTGCGCCAGCTGTTCCAGCAGCTGCTGGCTAAAGGTGGAGAGCCCCGCCAGCGCTGCCTGATTCAGGCTGGCGGCGAGGCTTTTGATGCCAAAAGAGGCAAGAATATCCGCTTCCAGCCGCTGGCGCGCGGCCTCCGCAAGTGACGCGCCGTAGCGGGAGGCTTCAATCAGGACTGCATGCTGCTCCATGGTCCGAAACAGAGCCCAGCGCTCTTCGCCGTCGCCGGAAAGCGTCACAGCGCTGCCCGTTCGCTGCTGGAACCCGGGGATCTCGAGGATAGACAGGCGGTGTAGCACCTGACTTTTGGCTAATCCACCGGGCTCAAAGCGGTTGAGATTCAGGTTTGAAGGTAGGGAAATTCCGACCCGCGTCAGCTCGCGATCGACGTCCTGCGGCAGCGGCGGCAGCGGTGTTTCCTGAGCGAGCTTGCCGAAACCGGCTCCCGCCAGCGCGTCAACGATGGTCAGCAGAATAGGATCGGTTTGCGGATGTATCACGCCGCGGTAGCTCCACGGCAGCGGGGCGTTCAGCGCTTCTTTAATCAATGAACCTGCCAGCGCGTCAAGCCAGTCGCAGCGCAGCGGCCAGGTATGGCCGCGCATTTGCGCCAGCGCCATAGCGCGCAGGTGGGCGGCAGCCAAATCTGCCGTTGAGGCCGGAAGACGATGCTGACGCAGGCGGGTAAGGATGGTTTTCAGCAGCTGTTCCCCGGCCCGCCGCTGGCCGAAGTGCCAGCACCAGTTTTGCCACACCGGCGCCGGCATACCGGAAAGATAGCCCGCCAGCACGTCCAGCCGCTTTTCGCTATAGGGGGTCAGATAGCTGCCGGTGACGCTACCGGGCGTTGGAGGGGGCGGAGATTCCGGCTCCCTCTCCTGCGCCAGGCAATTGCGCCAAAGAGCTTTCAGCGCCGGCGCGTGCCAGCCGCCGCAGATCGCCACCACCGGGCCATTATTTTGCTGCATTGCCCATGCCAGCCAGCGGGCCATATAGTCTTCCCGCTGCCGGCTGTTTTCGCCGCCGCTGCTGTCGCCGCGCAGCTGGATAAAGTACGTCTCCAGCGCCTGCTCCAGTTCGGCGCTCTGGGTTTCATCTTCAAACAGATGATCCCACAGCGTGTCGCTATTCTCCATTCCGCTGGCTTCGAGCAGACGCTGCTGCTCATCGACGCGGCGAGTGTCGGAGACATCGCTGTCGTCTTGTTCCTGCGCCCAGGCAGGTAAATCGATAAAGCGGATTTGAGCTCCGACCGCTCGAGCGGCCAGCAGGGCCTGCCACTCCGGGGAGAATTCGGCGAACGGCGTCCAGGCGCCGCGTCCCGCCGCGCCGCCATCCTGAGACTGACAGTAGCTATAAATGGCGATAGGCAGCTGATGAGATAAAAACAGCTCATCCAGACGCTGGTTAAAATCCACCGGACCTTCAATCAGAACGTAGCCCGGACGCGTATGTTCTATGCGTTCTTTCACCAGCCTGGCGCAGGCCGGACTGTGGTGGCGAACGCCGATAATTAACGGCTGCTCTGGCATGCGTGTTCCCTCACGGCAGGCGGTGGCGGGCCTGATAGTAGGCCTGCCAGTGGGCTTCTTTGTGCGAGCCGACGCGTTGTTCAAAATAGCGGCGCAGGCGGGCGCGATCGTCTTCGTTATCTTTGACGATGGTACCGGCGATGCAGTCTACCAGGTCGGCGGGTTCGCCGGCGCGACCGGCCAGGAACCACGCTCGCACGCCGACGGCGTGGGCGACGTTGACCGCTTCGGCGGTGGACATAATGGCGTTGAGGGTGTCCATCGAGGTTTTCTTACTCCCTTCGGCGCGCAGATCGCGGAAGGTCTGGACCAGCAGTTCCAGTACCGCATCAGGAACTTTATGCGGGATGCCGCTATGCTCCAGCAGGCGGGCCGAAGCGTTAGCCACCAGCTCCAGCTCCTGCTGAAAGTCCATAATCGGAAAGACGGTTTCGAAGTCGAAGCGGCGTTTCAGCGCCGCGCTCATTTCGTTAACCCCGCGATCGCGAGTATTGGCGGTGGCAATAATATTAAACCCGGCGCGGGCGTACAGCTGGCTATCGTCGCCGGTGAGTTCCGGGATCGCCATCACGCGGTCAGAAAGCATCCCCAGCAGGCAATCCTGAACCTCCAGCGGCGTGCGGGTAATCTCTTCAAAGCGGACGATTTTGCCATCGCGCATGCCCTGATACAGCGGGGCGGGAACCAGCGCCTGCGTCGACGGGCCCTGGTTTATCAGCAGCGCATAGTTCCAGGCATATTTGATTTGATCTTCGGTAATCGCCGCACCGCCCTGAATGGTGAGCCCGGCGTCGCCGCAGATAGCGGTAGCCAGCAACTCAGAGAGCAGCGATTTTGCCGTACCTGGTTCTCCCACCAGCATCAGACCCCGCCCGGTCGCCAGCGTCACCAGCATGCGTTCGACGGCGGCCGGGCTGATGACCACTTTACGGCTGATGTCGCGTGCGCTATCGCCAAGAATAAACGCGCGCGCCGCAGGCAGGCTTAGCTGCCAGCCGGGCGGGCAGGGGAAGGGGTCATTCTGTTGCAGCCGCGCGAGCTCATCGGCGTACAGGACGGCGGCTGGGGGACGCTGAAGATGTTGTTCCTGTTGTATCATCGTTTCTTCCTTAAAGAGACCGCGGTAATGGGAGCGTTTTTATCCTATGTGCAGCGAATAGCGTAAATGCGCTTTGCTTATCCACGGAAAATGATCTCAATCGTGCTTAGCGCCTCGCTGAGATCCTGTGGATCGAGCTGTGAGAACGCAGCGGGCCGTTCGCCATCATAGAGTCTGATGGCGGCAAACCGCTGAGGAGCCTTCGCATCCATGTTGTAGTGCACGAACCCAGGCGTGACTTCCAGAATCAGTCGATGCCGCCCGACATCGTAGCAGAAACGGTTTTCAGCGCCCTGCCACCAGCCGCGGCTGCGGATGCCCAATAATTGCCCGCAGGTTGTTGATTTTCCCTGCCAGCGCGTAAGCTCGCTGCGGGCGGTTTCTTCCGCCAGCAGCTGCACCGTCTGGCGCGTCAGCTGGCGGAACGGTGGCAATAGCTGATAATCGGCAAAAATTTGGCTAAATGCTGCCTGCGTTGCGTCATCCATTTCCAGCGGATGAGCAAGGCCGAACAGCGCCTCTTCCGGTAGAGCGATAGGGTCATCCTGGCCATCGCAGAATTCCCCTTCCGCGGCGACGCGAAAGGCGTTGAGCAGACGACGGGGTTCACTGGCGGCGTAGATTCCCCATACCAGGCGCCGGGTCAGATTGTTGGTCAGCGGATGATCGACAAACAGCGATTGAAACTCCGTTCGCGTCCAGCGCCGCGCCAGCCGCAGGGCGTTTTCCAGATGCGGCAGCAGGCGTTTGGCTACCTGGGCTGCGTCTTTTTTCAGGCCTTTCAGCCTGGCCAGCGCTTCCGCAGCTTTTACCTGGTCATCTTCGGCGCGCAGGCGCGGCAGGCTCTTTTGCGGCGCTCCCTGCTGGTCGTAAATCACCGGCAGCAGATTTTCATCAAAACGGACATAAAAGCCGCGGCAACCAAAATCAAAAGCCAGCGTTTGGGGATCGTCCAGCCCCAGCGTAGGCGTTAGCCGATCCTGCAGCTGCTCTTCGCTGAGATCGCGGGCTTCGGCGACCTCTTTAAGAGACTGCCCGGCGCTTTCGCGCAGCGGGCGGGATTTGGCGCGCTGCGCGATGTGGTGCAGCTGCAGCAGCGCCATATCGCTGCCGATGCGGGTGAGAAGATGCAGCCCGCTGGCGGCGCGGGCGGATTTCCCTTCCTGCGGCCAGGCCAGGATAAGCTGTGTTAAATCACGCACCGTCGCTTCATCGCCAAAAATCCCCAGCGCCTGAAACGCCCAGTTCTCTTTGGCCGGGGCTCCGGCAGTCTGCCATGCGCTAAATAAATCCCAGACGAAAGCGGCCAGCGATTGGGGCTGGCAGGCGGCTTTGACTAAATCCAGTCCGCCGTAATGATGGCCGCCCTGGGCGAAGCGCAGCATTTCGCCGAAGATCTCCAGCGCATCGTCGGTCAACGGCTGGTCGGTGCCGATAAGCCGCGGCCTGCGCCAGAGCGTCGGTTGCCAGAAGTCAGGCGCTTTGGGAATGCGAACAGGGTAGTTGTCCAGCGGATCCTGCGTCAGCAGCTGTTCCAGCTCCGCCCACAGCGCCGGTTCGTTCCAGCGTTGTGCTACCGCTTTCAGCCGTTCATGGTGGCCTTCCTGGTACAGCAGACGCAGCGCGTTAATAGCCGCCTCGCGGCTATCGCCCGCTTTATCGAACGCCAGTGGGATTAACGCGGCGGCTGCGTGCTCCGGCCACTGCAGGAGCCACTGACGAGCCAGTTGGCTGTGCGCCTGCAAGCGTCGCCAGACGCGGGCCATCGGTAGCGCCAGCTCCGTTGCGCCGAGATGCGTCAGCAGGGGGAAGATCTCCTTTGGCCGATGCTGCAACGCCAGCAGCAGGCCGGGTAGGGCATCGGTCCCAAGAATACTCAGCGCATATTCGGTGCCGACAAATCTAAAGTTCGCGTCATTGATGCCCTGCCAGGCCGCCAGCGCCCGTTCGCGAGGCAGCTGCATAAGCAGATAAAGATTCCAGCAGTCGTTGGGGTTGTAGGCTTTTACCAGGTAATCCCCCCATGCCTCCAGTAGCGTAGCGATATCGAAGTTTTGCAGTGCGTGGCAGGCGTTGCCCCACCAGACATATCGATGAAAATATTTCTCCGTATCGAAATGGTCCCGCTTGCCGCATAACGTGTACTGGTGGAACAGGTATTCAATGCTCTGAAAGCCCAGCTCCTGCATGACGATAGTGCTACCTATGCTGGCGAGACGTTCATCGAGTGGAAGGTTATTAAAGAAACAGGCGGGTTTGCTGGCAGCCAGCGCTTCCCGCTCTCCTGGCTGCCAGTACTCCTGCGGCGCAACGGTTAGCGACGTTAGCGCAAAACGCGGGGACGCGGCTTTTTTCTTTTTGCTGCGCCACGGCGGCGAGCGCAGGATCTCCGGCAGGCAGGAGCGATCGGTTGCCAGCGTAACGTCTAAAGGCATCGATGGTCGGCTGGCCGCCAGAAGTTCCTGTGCCTTCGTGCTTAGCCAGGGCGTAACCTGCTCAGCCAGCTGAGGATGCGTATTGAGCAGCGTCCGCAGCAGCGTTCTCCAGCTCTCTTCATGCTTTTTCTCTGCGATCTCAGGATAGCCCGGACGCGCGGGCGGTTCCGGCAGCGCCAGCAATTCCGCTACAGCGGCCAGAGCGGCGTGGGGATATTTCTTAGCGAATGTTGACACGCGCTGCTGGCTGGATTTGTTTTTATCCGCCACCAGCAGCAGCCGGATAGCCTGCGGATGGTTAATTTGCGCCAGCAGGCTGCCGCAGTCATCCCGGTACGCATATAGCGCCAGCCTGGAGATCGCCGCCAGCGCGCGGGCGGGCATTGCCGGTTTGGCTACGCCCACATAGCCGAACGCCTGTGCAATAGCCTGCCGCCATTCGGCAGTGCATGTTTCATAGTCCCACGTAAGGGCCTGAATATGTTGATAGCGCGAGGGAATATCGTTCGCCAGTCGTTGCAGGCGTCCCTCTTCGACCGGCGGTACCGGGTCGCCAGACCAGCGGCGATGGCTTAACGGTTGTTTGCCCTTTTTAAAGGACAGCTCCAGCTGCGCGTCATCCGCCAGCCATGGCGGGAGTGCTGTGTTGTGCATAAACGTTCCTTGTGTTACTCAAACAGTCCGTCAATATCGTTAATTAATTCGCTAATGGTGACTTTATCCAGCACCGAAAAGGTTGCCTGCTGATGGCCGTTGCTGCCCCATCCGTACTGCCGGGCGCTTCCGGAAAAAAGCCAGACTTTCGTTAACTGCTGCTCCGCGCTGAGTTCATCAGGCAGCATACCCACGGCGAAACCTTCGTCAATCTCCATCACCAGCGCCCACTGTCCCAACGGTTTTAGCATCCAGCCGATCCAGCCCGCATCCTGCGGGTCGCCGCGCAGCCAGCCTTTATTCGCCAGCCCGATCACCCGGCCGCTCGGGCACTTGCGCCCGGCCCAGCGGGTCAGTTCGCTGGCCGTCAGCTCGTCCGGGGTCAGGGTATAACAGTTGCGATCGAGCTGACGGAACGGCGGCAGCAGTTCATAGTCGGCAAACAGCTGGCCAAAGGCGGCTGCATCCTCCGGGGACATTTCCAGCAGGTGCGGAAGGCCGATATGAATGTTGCCTTCCGGCAGGGTGAAGAGGTCGTCATCGGCGTTACCGTAGCTGTTGTCCTCCGCCACGCGGAAGCAGGCCAGCAGGTTGTTTTCCTCACCGTATACGCCCCAGATAAGGCGACGGGTGAGATGGCGCACCAGCGGATGATTAACCAGGAACAGGTTGAAGTTTTCCACCGTCCAGCGACGACGCTGGCACATGGCTGACTCCATCCGCGCAATTTGCTGGGCGGCAATTGTACGGGTGTCTTTTTTCAGAGCCTTGTAGCGATTAACGGCCTCGGCGGCCAGCGCGCTATCGTCGCATTTATTCGGTTTCGGCAGGTCTTTAAGGCGGCTGCCGTTTTCATCGCGCACGTAGGGTTTAAGCGCTTCATCAAAGCTCACGATAAAGCGCCGCGGGCCGAAATCGAGGGTGAGCGTTCCATCATCGTTGAGCCCCAGATCCGGAGCGAGGCGATCTTCCAGCTCTTCCACGGTGAGTCCGCGGCTTTCGGCGATCTCACCGATTTTTTCTCCCGCGCGCGCCTGCAGCGCCTTAAATTTCAGCTTTTGGGCGATACCGTTTAGCTGCATCAGGGCGATATCGCTACCGATGGCGGCGAGAATATCCAGCCCGACAGTGGCGCGTTTATGTTGAGATTCTCCCGGCCACGCCCGGATCAGCGGCGTCAGCTGCCGGGCGGTATCGTCGTTGCCGAAGATACCGAGCGTGGTAAAGGCCCAGCTCTCTTTCGACGGTGCCCCGGCGGTTTGCCAGGCGCTGAACAGATCCCAGGCGAAGGCGGCGAGTGATTCCGCGGTGCAGAAATCTTTAACCTGCTGCAGCCCGGGATAAATACCTTCCTCTAACGGGAAGCGCAGCATTTCACCAAGCGATTTTAACGCCGTATCCGGGAGAGCCAGGCCATTTCCCCGCAGCAGCGGCCGTGCCCACAGCCCTGGCTGGTAAAACGCCGGGAGGGGCGGAATTTTGGTCGGATAGTTATCCAGCGGGTCGAGCGCCAGCAGGGCGCCGACGGCCTCCGCTACCTCCGGCTGGTGATAGCGCCGCGCGACCTCTTCAAGCAGCGGCTGATGGCCCTTCTCTACCAGCATACGGATTGCCAGACGCGCGCTATCCTGCGCTTCGCCCGCTTTGCCGAAGGCGGCGGGCAGCAGGCCGGTAATGGCGTGTTCCGGATAGGCCAGTAGCCACTCGCGCGCGCCTTCACGCAGCGTTTTGAGCTTGTTAAAGGCGCGGGCGATCATCGGGGCGATTTCGCTGGCGGCAAACCAGATAGCGACCGGTAAATTTTCCTGCGGATAGCGTGAAAGAGAATGGATAAAACCCGGCAGCCCGGCAAGACGCAGGTACGTCATCACATATTCCGCCCCGGTGTGCGGTTCTTTACTGAGCGCGTTCCAGGCCTGAAGCGCCTGCTCGGCGGGCAGCGCGGCGAGCATATAAAGATTCCACTCTTCCTGGCGAAAAGTACGGGAACTTTTAAATTCCGTAATCAGTGCCGGGTAGTCCTGCCGCTGCCAGGCATCCACAATGGCGTCGGATATGTCTTCAAAACGGTGACCATTCCAGCGCTGGAAGCCTAACTGGCTAAGGTATTTTTTTTCTCCCTTTCCTGTGCCCATCTCCACCTGATGTGCGTACCAGCTATGTTGTTTGAGGAGCTGCTTGCTTGCTTCTTCCGTCAGCATACAGGCCGGTTCTATAGCAAGCGGCGTTATGCTCAACTGGGGAACAGGGGATTTTTTCTTTTTCGCTATCCATGGTGGGGATACCAGTACCGCTGGCAGCATATCGGCGCTGGCGCAATCGGCCTGCTGGTTTAATTGCTGCAGGCAGGATTCCAGCAGCGTGACGGCCCGCGCCGAGAGCCACGGCAAAATTTGCCCGGCCAGCTGCCGATGGGTGCTCAGCAGGGTCATCAGCATGATGCGCCAGCGTTTCTCTTCTTTTTGCGTCAGCAGTTCGGCCAGTGCCGCCATCGCCGCGTGGGGGAAGCGGAGGCTGGCCTGAGACATCCGTTCGTGGCAGCGTTTTCCTTGTTCGCTCACGCGGATCAGTTGCATCAGCGCCTGCGGATGGTTTACCTCGCTGACCAGTTCTCCGCACAGGTCATCGTGCACGTAGGGGGCGAAGCGGGCGATGCCGGCAACGCCCTGTTCGCGCATCACCGTCGCGTTCCAGATGCTGCCGTGGTAGTAATCGTTAAACAAATTTTCCGCCTGATAAGGCTCCAGCGCTTTTACCAGCTGCGGGTCGCGAACCACCAGCTTAAGCCATTCCGCGGTGCGGACATTTTTATGCGCCAGCACCCGACGCGCAATGTCGTCAACAATATCCTGGCGCTCTGGCAATAAGATGGCGACCAGAGGCAGCTGCCCGACGGGCATATCCGCCAGGGCGGCGATCAGTTTATCTACGCACTTTTGCCAGAGCGGCTCTTCGGCCTGGGCCAGATGGGCGCGCAGACGAACGTCGAGTAAGCTCGGCCCCCTCGCGACGGTAGGCTCTGAATGGAAGGTCACCTGCACGGTTTGATAATTATATTCAAATTCAATGTGCTGCAGGGCGATAAAGGTGTCGACGGCATATTCCAGACCGTAGACGTAAACAATTTCGTCCATCAGGTTGGCATTATCGCCGCTGCGCCAGCCCCGGCGGGTCGCAACGGCAACCTGTATCGCCAGCGCCGCAGGCGAGAGCGGGCCATCGGTAAGGGCGTCGTTGATGGTTTGCTGCCAGTAGGCCGAGCAGTCGGCGCAGTTGAAGGTGACGGTTTTTCCTGATTGCTGATGAATCGCTTTCCCGAGGTCCATTAGTTCGTTATCTTCCGGGGCCGCGATGGGGTTACCGGGAAAGAGGCGAGAAGGGAGCGCTTTTTCAAGCAGCTCATCGGATAAAAGCAGTTCGCCATTGTCCGCCAGCCACGGGCAGGTGATGTCCGCAGGCGTTGAGGCGTATTCGGGCTGCGGGGCGGCTGATGGAGATGCGGGTAAGGCAGGCCGCTCGGTGTGAGTATCTTCAACGTAGCCTTTGCGGATTTTTTCGTTAATCAATTTGACTTCTGTCTTGCTGGCCGCCGCCGCGTCGGCAAAGGTTTTGATCTGGCTCTGCCCGTTTGTGCCAACCTTGCCCCAGCTTAGATGCAGCTCGTGTCCCTGTTGCTCAATCGTCCAGAATTTATGTGATTTTTCGTCATGATAAATAAAGATTTTCATCAACGTCCCTGTGTTTTTATCCAGCCTGGCGTTGATGCTAACAGCTATTGACAGGAACACCGAGGGTGGGGGTAGCAAGAATACAATTTTCAGAATTCATAAAATAAAAAAAGCGCTGCCGGAGCAGCGCTTTATGCGTCATTACTTGACCTGCTGGCCCGGCTGAGCGCCGCTGTCCGGGCTTAACAGGAAGATATCTTTCCCGCCAGGACCCGCGGCCATCACCATACCTTCAGAGATGCCGAAGCGCATTTTACGCGGCGCCAGGTTAGCGACCATCACCGTCAGGCGGCCAATTAGCGCCTGCGGATCCGGGTAGGCGGAGCGAATACCGGAGAAGACGTTGCGCTTCTCGCCGCCGAGATCCAGCGTCAGGCGCAGCAGTTTGTCGGAACCGTCGACGAACTCGGCGTTTTCAATCAGCGCGATGCGCATATCCACTTTGGCGAAATCGTCAAAGGTAATGGTTTCCTGAATCGGATCGTCCGCCAGCGGGCCGGTGACCGGCGCTGACAGCGCTTTGACTTCTTCTTTCGACGCTTCAACCAGCGCGTCAACCTGCTTCATCTCGATGCGGTTATAGAGCGCTTTAAAAGCGTTAACCTTGTGACCGAGCAGCGGCTGCTGGATAGCATCCCAGCTCAGTTCGCCGTTGAGGAACGCTTCGGCGCGGGCGGCCAGCTGCGGCAGGACCGGCTTCAGCCAGGTCATCAGCACGCGGAACATATTCAGGCCCATGGTGCAGATGGCCTGCAGGTCGGCGTCGCGCCCTTCCTGTTTAGCCACCACCCACGGCGCCTGCTCGTCAACGTAGCGGTTTGCTACGTCGGCCAGCGCCATGATTTCGCGGATCGCCTTGCCGAACTCGCGGCTGTCCCACGCTTCGCCAATGCTTGTTGCCGCATCGGTAAAGGTTTTATACAGCTGAGGATCGGCCAACTCTGATGACAGCATGCCGTCAAAACGCTTGTTGATGAAACCGGCGTTGCGCGAGGCGAGGTTCACCACCTTGTTGACGATATCGGCATTAACGCGCTGCACGAAGTCTTCCAGGTTCAGGTCGATGTCATCAATACGCGACGAGAGCTTGGCGGTGTAGTAGTAGCGCAGACTGTCGGCGTCAAAATGATTCAGCCAGGTGCTGGCCTTAATAAAGGTGCCGCGCGACTTGGACATCTTGGCGCCGTTGACCGTCACGTAGCCGTGAACGAACAGGTTGGTCGGTTTGCGGAAGCTGCTGCCTTCCAGCATCGCCGGCCAGAACAGGCTGTGGAAGTAGACGATGTCTTTACCGATAAAGTGATACAGCTCGGCGGTGGAGTCTTTCTTCCAGTATTCGTCGAAGCTGGTGGTATCGCCGCGCTTGTCGCACAGGTTCTTGAAGGAACCCATGTAGCCGATCGGCGCGTCCAGCCAGACGTAAAAATATTTACCCGGCGCGTTCGGGATTTCGAAGCCGAAGTACGGCGCATCGCGGGAGATATCCCACTGCTGCAGCCCGGACTCGAACCACTCCTGCATTTTATTCGCCACCTGCTCCTGCAGCGCGCCGCTGCGGGTCCACGCCTGCAGCATTTCGCTGAACGACGGCAGGTCGAAGAAGAAGTGTTCAGACTCGCGCATCACCGGCGTCGCGCCGGAGACGACCGATTTTGGCTCGATAAGCTCGGTTGGGCTGTAGGTCGCGCCGCACACTTCGCAGTTATCGCCGTACTGATCCGGTGATTTGCACTTCGGACAGGTGCCTTTTACAAAACGGTCCGGCAGGAACATGCCTTTTTCCGGATCGTAGAGCTGAGAGATGGTGCGGTTTTTGATAAAACCGTTCTCTTTCAGGCGCGTATAGATAAGCTCCGACAGCTCGCGGTTCTCGTCGCTGTGCGTGGAGTGATAGTTGTCATAGCTGATGTCGAAGCCAGCAAAATCGGTCTGATGCTCCTGACTCATTTCGCCAATCATCTGTTCCGGGGTGATACCGAGCTGCTGCGCTTTCAGCATGATCGGGGTGCCGTGGGCGTCGTCGGCGCAGATGAAGTTGACCTCATGGCCGCGCATTCGCTGGTAACGGACCCAGACATCAGCCTGGATGTGCTCCAGCATGTGGCCGAGGTGGATTGAGCCGTTTGCGTACGGCAGCGCGCACGTTACCAGAATTTTCTTCGCGACTTGAGTCATAGTGGGCATTACATCTTCTATTGTAAAAAGGGGTTTCGATGTTACCGCAAAGGCAATAATTTGGTAAGCCCAAAGCTTATTGTGGGGGAATTATTCCCTTTAAGGTAAACTTAACGCACAAGATTCAACTCACAATAACAAAGGAGTCGGGATGAGTTCGCAATCCCAGGCCAAATCCCCCGAGCGTCTGCGTGCGATGGTCGCCGGGACCCTGGCTAATTTCCAGCACCCAACCCTGAAACATAACCTCACTACGCTGAAGGCGCTGCATCACGTCGCCTGGCTGGACGAGACCGTACACATTGAAATTCAGATGCCGTTCGTCTGGCATAGCGCGTTTGAGGTGCTCAAGGAGCAGTGCAGCGCCGAGCTTCTGCGCATAACCGGCGCCAAAGCCATTGACTGGAAGCTGACGCACAGCATCGCCACGCTGCAGCGGGTAAAAAATCAGCCCGGCATCAACGGCGTGAAAAACATTATCGCTATCAGTTCCGGCAAGGGTGGGGTGGGTAAATCGTCTACCGCGGTCAACCTCGCACTGGCGCTGGCGGCGGAAGGGGCGAAAGTCGGCATTCTGGATGCCGATATTTACGGCCCGTCAATTCCGACCATGCTCGGCGCGGAAGATCAGCGTCCAACCTCGCCGGACGGCACCCATATGGCGCCGATTATGAAATTTGGTCTCGCCACCAACTCCATCGGCTATCTGGTCACCGACGATAACGCCATGGTCTGGCGCGGCCCGATGGCCAGCAAAGCGTTAATGCAGATGCTGCAGGAAACCTTGTGGCCGGATCTCGATTATCTGGTTCTGGATATGCCGCCGGGCACCGGTGATATTCAGCTGACGCTGGCGCAAAACATTCCGGTCACCGGCGCGGTGGTGGTGACTACGCCGCAGGATATCGCCCTGATCGACGCCAAAAAAGGCATCGTGATGTTTGAAAAAGTCGAGGTCCCGGTACTGGGGATTGTGGAAAACATGAGCATGCATATTTGCAGCAACTGCGGACACCACGAGCCTATCTTCGGTACCGGCGGCGCGCAAAAGCTGGCGGAGAAATACCATACCCAGCTGCTGGGCCAGCTGCCGCTGCATATCACCCTGCGTGAAGATCTCGACAAAGGGACGCCGACGGTGGTGGCGCGCCCGGAAAGCGAGTTTACCGAAACCTACCGCCAGCTGGCAGATCGCGTCGCGGCTCAGTTGTACTGGCAGGGTGAAGTTATCCCCGGTGAAATAGCCTTCCGCGCGGTCTGATTTCTCCTCCCTTTTGAACCGTACGTCGCGTTGCGCCGTACGGTTTTTTATTATATCCCTGCCCGTTTTCTCTCGCTGAAATAATCACCGCTTGAATAATATTAGCGTTAAATATTACTTGTTTTTATTCACATTTAGCGATGTTGAGATTTATCAATAAAACATATTGTTAACATTGTTTTCCTCTGGCGGTTATGCGAGCTTAATTAGCATAGAAGTGAAGTATTTTAATTCGCCGTGACGATGTTTAATTTTGGCTGTGTGATTTGGCGAAATTTGGAAGTTATCAGTACGACGTCAATAAAAACGATGGAAGGAAAGTAGCGCTGTAATACATTTCCGGAGTGCATGATGAACAACATTGCTCTAATCGTTAAGTTACGAGAACTACTGGTTATTTTTATGCATACGCGCACGCTGCCGGAGAAAGCCGCAGACGCGTTACGCTATTGCCAGGAGCATCTCCCGATAGTTGAAATTCCGATAGGCGCTTATGGCGAATACAGTGATATTTTTGAACAGCTTGTTTTTTTATCGGATGAGAAGAGTCGTCCTGCCCCGGATGATTTACTGCGTAGCGGCGGCGATTTGATATTAAGTATTTTAATGCTCTATGAGCAGGTTGCTTCCGGGATTGCCGTCGAGGAATTTATGCATAAACAAAACCGCTTTAACGGATAGCGTTATCGCATCGGAAAAGGAAACGCCAGCAGCAGGGATAGCGCGCTGGCGTTCGGCTTTTAGCGATGGTAGAAAATCTCGCCATCATAGATTTTGAGGATTTTTCCCTCGGTTTCGGTAATCAGCACGTAGCTTCCGCCCATATAGGTCCAGCGGGTCCCGGCATCCGGCGCAGGTAAATTGCGCTGCTGCCACTGCTTGATGTTGTATTCTGGCGTGAGGTACAGCGGCGGGACGGTATCGCCGATATGGAATTGTTTGAAGTCTGCGGTCACCCCATCCAGCTCATATTTCTGTATACCTTCGCCGGACGCCGCCCACGCTCCGCTTGAGCAGGCCAACAGTACGCCCAGAAGCATCATTTTTGTTTTACGCATAATTTCCCCATTATTATCCTGGACACAAAATCGCAGCCTCGTATGATTCCTGATACGTCAAGGAAATGGCAAGCGTTGGTTTGGTTAAAAGTGTAAGCAAACGGTGATGCGGCGGCGTTTTTCATCGTGGCGCGCCTGTTTTGAGAATAATCCGGGGTGGGGAGTGGGTATGTTCAGGCTGGAAGATCTGGCATTGTTTGTCCGCGCGGCGGCGTTAAGCAGCTTCAGCGATGCGGCGCGGGAGGCCGGGCTGCAGCCCGCGCAGGTCAGCGCGGCGATAAAGCGTCTGGAAACGACGCTAAATATCCGTCTATTCGCCCGTTCGACGCGGAGCTTACGCCTGACGCCGGAGGGAGAAACCTGGCTGCCCTATGCCATGCAGATGATCGATACGCTGCACGCCGGGCTGCAAAAAATCCACACGCCGGATGACGAAGTTCGCGGAACGTTACAAATCGCCGTGCCGTCCGACCTTGGGCGCAATTTGCTTCTGCGCGTGTTTCGCGCTTTTCGTCAGCGCCATCCTGCGCTGCGCCTGCGGATTCTGTTTTCCGATCATCGGACCGACGTGTTTAAAGACCCGGTGGACGTCGCGTTTCGCTACGGCGATAACGACGATGCCTCGTTTATTTCTCTGCCCGTCGCGCCGGATAACCGCCGGGTGCTGGTGGCCTCGCCCGGCTGGATAGCTGAAAACGGCGAACCGCAGACGCTGGAGGATTTGTCCCGGTACAACGCGCTGACCTACGTGCTGCGCGGCAGGGCGTTTGACCGCTGGCCGTTGAGCCTGGAGGGGAAAGTCCATCACGTGCAGGTTTCCGGCACTATCGTGAGCGATGACGCGGAGGTGATACGCCGCCTGGCGATTGCCGGGGAGGGCATTGCCTTCAAATCTGAACTCGACGTCGGCGATGATATCCGGGAAGGGCGGCTGCGGGTGCTGTTGCCGCACTATCAGGGAGACGTGGTGCCGCTGAATATGATTTGCCCGCACCGTAAGCAGCTTTCTCCCGCAGTACGGCTGCTGTACGAAGAGGTGAAAGAAGCGTGCGAAGCGTTTAATTCCTGCACGCCCTCAGCGGGCCGGTAGCCCGGACAAGGCGCGCCAGCGCCTCCTCCGGGAGAACGTTCGGCGCTAACCTTAATGCTTCACCAGCGTGGCAAAGTAGTACACCAGCGGAATCGCGAGGATCCACAGCCCGATGGGGATTTCCCGCCACTTCCCGGCGATGGTTTTGATCACCACATAAAACAGCAGCCCGCCGGCAATCCCGGTGCCGAAGCTATTCGCAATCAGCGTAATCATCACCATCATCAGCACCGGCAGGCCGTCGGTGAAGTTTGCCAGATCCACTTTGCGCAGGCCGCTGAACATGTTCAGCCCAATCAGGATCAGCGCCGGCGCGGTCGCCTCTTTCGGAATCATCAGCGCCACCGGAGTAAACAGCAGCATCAGGAGGAACATCACCGCCGCCGACAGCGCGGTCAGCCCGGTTTTACCGCCGGCTTCCGCTGCCGCCGAGGATTCAATCAGCGCGGTCGCCGCCGGAATGCCCAGCCAGGGGCCAACGGCCGCGGCGATCGAGTCAACCATAAACGGGCGATTGATATGCGGCATATTACCTTCTTCATCCAGCAGGCCCGCTTCGCCGCCGACCGCCAGCGTGGTGCCCATGGTGGAAAAGAACTCTGAAGCGAAGAACACAAACAGGAACGGCAAAAAGGCGATATTCAGCGCGCCCAGCATGTCGATTTGCCCCAGCACCGGCGTCAGCGAATGCGGCATATCGATAAAGCTGCCCGGGAGTCTGGTGACGCCCATCGGAATGCCGACCAGGGTGGCAAAGAGAATCGCCCACAGAATTGAGCCGGGGATTTTTCTCGCCTGCAGGGCGATGGCCAGAAACAGCCCGCAGAGCGCCACCAGCGCACCCGGCGAGAGAAAATCGCCGAGCATCAAGGCGTTGGTTTTGGCGTTGGCCAGCACCAGCCCGGCGTTACGGAAGCCCAGCACCGCGACGAACAGCCCGATGGACGCCGTTAGCCCGAGTTTGATCGACTGCGGCACCGAACGCGTCACCACCTCACGCAGGCCGAATTTGGTCAGCAGGAAAAACAGAATTCCCGACCAGCAGGCGATACCGAGACCGACCTGCCAGCCAATGCCTTCGCTGCCCGCCAGCGTGACGCCGACCAGCACCGAGCCGCCGATGCCCGGTCCGACGATAAACGGCAGGTTGGCATAAAACGCCATCAGCAGCGTACCGCCGACGAACACCAGGATCGTGCCGGTGGTTGCCGCACCTTTATCCATCCCGCCAACCGCCAGCAGGCCGGGGATAACCACCAGCAGATAGGCGGCGGCGAGAAAGCCGGTGATGCCCGCGAGGCATTCGGTGCGCAGCGTACTGCCGCGGGAATACAAGGCAAAACGGCGCTCCAGCCAGCTTCCTTGCGCGGATGAATGAAGGGTATTGTCGGCCATGCTCAGGCTCCCTGAAGATTATTGTTGTGTTCTGTGTGTTCCGGAATTTCCCGGCAGTCTATCAGCGGCTCGACTATCTGGCGGGTGCCGCCGTCGGTCAAACCTAAATCCGTCAAATGCGGACCGGCATTACAGGCCAGGCAGGTACCTTCAATCGCCTTAAAGACGCGGTAGGGCGGCTCCCAGTCGGCAATTTTCGCGCTCAGGTCGCGAAGCTCGCGGAACTGCCGCGCCAGCTCCGTGGCGGGTAAGTCGGAGAGCATCCCGGCAATTGGCATCGCCACGTGGGCGAGGATTTTTCCCTGCTGCGACAGCGCCATGCCGCCGCCGGATTCGATCAGCCGGTTTGCCGCCAGCGCCATATCGTCAGGATCGCGGCCGAGCACCACCAGGTTGTGGGAATCGTGGGAGTAGCTGGTGGCGATGGCGCCGCGCAGTTCGCCCCAGCCCTCTAATAGCGCAATTTGTGGTTTTGCTTCGTGACGACCATGGCGATGCTTAACCCAAATCAGGCTAAACCCGTCCGGTATTTGCACTTTGCCATCGCGGACCTGTACCTCAACGTCTCCCCACTGGGTGAAACGCGCGCCGCGAATATGCCGCAGGCGGGCGACGCCGTGGCGAATCACGCCGACGCGGAGGATAAAATCGGCTGGGCTGAGCGGCGGCATCTGTAGGGTATCGCGCGGCGGGGTTACGCCGCTCGCCGACGGAATCGACTCAAGCAGGGCACCCTCGCGGGCAATCAGCTTCCCGGCGACGTAAACTTCCCGCGCGGCGAGCTTTTCTAATGAATCGAAAACCACCAGATCGGCGCGGCGTCCGGCGGCAATCAGCCCCAGATCGTTACGTTGCAGCCGGATCGCCGCGTTTAAGGTGGCGAAACGTAGTACGTCTGTTGCCGGCAATCCGTGCTCAATCAGCAGGTTGAGCAGGGCGATAATGCCGCCTTTTTCCAGCAGCATATCCGGCGGCACATCGTCGGTGCAGACGGTGATTTGCGAGGAGAGATGCGGCAGCGTTTTCAGGGCGTTAACGATATCCGGCAGCAGGTAAGGGTGCGAACCGCGGATCTCGATCGTCAGCCCGGCGCGCAGCTTTTCCAGCGCATCTTCCGCCGAGGTGAGTTCGTGATCGGAGGTGACCCCGGCGGCGAGATAGGCCTGCAGATCCGCGCCGCTCAGGCCGCGCGCGTGGCCTTCAATCAGCTTGCCGCTGTCCAGGCCGGCCTGGATAATCTCCTGCATCCTCTCGCTGCCGTGCAGCACGCCATGCATGTCCATCACTTCGGCGACGCCGCAAACTTCCGGCCAGGCCAGCATAGTAGCCATTTCCGCGCCGGCGAAATCGGCGCCGGACATCTCCAGCCCCGGCGTTGACGGTACGCTGGAGGGGGCGGCGACCATCACCCGCAGCGGCAAATGGCGGCTGGCGGCGACGGCGTAGCGCACGCCCTCAACGCCCAGCACGTTGGCCAGTTCGTGCGGGTCCCAGAATACCGCCGTGGTGCCCTGAGCCAGGACAATTTCGGCATAGCGTTCAGGCGGCAGGTGAGAGCTTTCAAGATGGACGTGGGTATCCATCAGCCCAGGCGATAAAAAGCGTCCCGCCAGCGAGCGGCGTTCGTGGGCATCGGAACGGCTGCCGCGCGGGTGTACGCTGGCGATCCTATCGCCGACGATCCCGACGTCGGCCTCGCGAATTTCGCCGGTGGCCATGTCGACAATCTGCGCGTCGGTTAATAAGAGATCGAACGGGGATTCACCGCGTGCGGCCTGAACGGCGCGGCGACGGGTTTCAGCACTGCTGGACATAACAACTCCGGCACAAGGATAATGGGGATACTCTAGGGGCAGAGCAAACGTTTGCCCAGATGAATAAATTTATCGCCCGATAACCTCGGGTTATTCTGCATGCTCACCGTTGACGAAAACATGATGACCGAACCCTGGCAGCGTCTGCCCGCGCTCTCTCTCAAGCAGATTCAGTACTTTGTGACCCTGGCCCAGCTGCGTCACTTCACCGACACCGCTAACCGGTTGGCTATCAGTCAGCCGGCGCTAAGCAGCGCGCTGCGGCAAATCGAGACGGTGCTGGGCGGCAAGCTGGTCAACCGTACCGCCTCGGCGGTCACCTTAACCGATCTGGGGGCGGCGATTTTGCCCCACGCCCGGCGGGTGTTGAGCGTGGCGCAGCTGGCGTTTCAGGATATGCAGCAGATAGTCGAGGCCGGCGGCGACGGTACGGTGCGTATCGGGCTGGTGCCCTCGGTGAGCTCGCTGCTGTTTCCGCTGCTGCCGCAAACGCTGGCCCAGGCGTTTCCGCGCCTGAGGGTGGAGTTCCACGATCAGACCAACGACGCCCTGTTTTGCGAACTGCAGTCGGGAAAGATAGATTTTGCCATTGGCGCAATAGATCGTTCGTTACCGCCAGAGCTGCAGGTTTATCCTCTGCGCGAAGATCCGTTTGTCGCGGTGCTGCACTGCGACGATCCACTGGCCGGGCAGCCGCATCTGCCGTGGAAGCTGCTGGCAGGGCGCGATATCGCGGTATTCTCAAAGGGCAATATTCAGCGGCTGGTCGGCGCGCTGGCGGAGAGCCATCGTCTTACGTTGAATACGCGTTATCAGGTTGACTATATTGAAACGCTTTACGGCCTGGTTCGCTCCCGGCTGGCGGTGGCGATTCTGCCTGAGCTTTATACCACTCACCTTCAGGATCCGGCGTTAAAGGTGGCGCAGCTTCAGCAGCCCGCGCTGACGCGAACCGTGGCGCTGATGCGCGGACCGCAGCCTCTACCACCGCTGATTGAGGAATGTTTCGCATTATTACTGAGTTCGCTGCGCTGACCGGCGCGGGGAGGGGAGCCCGACGAACGCAGCGCGCCGCCTGCGGGAAAGGCGGTCAGGGAAGATGCTTAATCAACACGTCGACGGTAAGATGATTAATATACTCCAGGGAGTGTGACGCGAGAACGCCCAGCAGCCGATTATGGTGTCCGGCAATAATCAAATCAATTCCCCGCTTATGCACGCACTCTTCGACATCGGCAAAACGACGCGTGGTTACCAGCGATAGCGTCTGCACCGGTAGGGCGACCGCGGTGGCCAGCTCAGTGAGCAGCGCTTTGGCCTGAATGACCTCCTGCGAAACATCGTCATTCATCAGGCTATCTGAGACGTAATTTAGCGCCCGATAGTCAGTACTGATATGGGCGATAGTAATGCGTATCGCGTTTTCTTCCGCCATTTTCGCGGCGTGCGCCAGCAGCGGAACGCCGTCAAGGCTGCTGTTGATCAGCACCAGAGCATGGTGATAAACGGACATAACGATACCTCGACGCAGGGGGATACCTGTTGATAATTTTGTGCCTGCGGCGAGGGGAAAGCAAATGAAACTCCGGAGGGGGTTAGATCCCGCAGCTGGCCGCCGCGGGGGGCTGATTTACGGCGTCACGATATTGAACCAGAACTTGATCGAATGGGGATTCATGGAATACGTTGATCGCCAGTGGAAAGAGCGGATCTTCTCAGAAGTGGCGGGTACAAACATGACTAAGATCGGCAAGGTGTTTGCTGATCTACGAGATCAGCTTGGTATCCCGTATCTGGATGATTACGGACAACGGCGGTTACTGCATTCCATTCGTCATAGTGTTTGCTCTTCGGCAATGGCTGGTTGAGTGAAAAACATTCTACACCTACAGCAAACCGTAGGTCATGAGAAAAGCGGAGGGATCACTAAACGCTATTTGCATACGTTTCCCTTATCCTCAATTTCTTATGTAATTGATGGTATTAATTGGGGGTGGATAAAATAGCCAAGTTCTGCGCTTGGCTATTTATTTTATTTCCGTTAAATGAATTGTGGCAAATAGAAAGCTGATAACATCATGAATAGAAGAATAATACCGATGATGGAAAGTCGCACTTTTACACGTAACCAATCGGTGTACTGATTAGGAAGTTCTTTAATAAATCGAATTTGTTCATTATCCATTCCTCGCGTATGGAATGAGTTTTCTTTAAAGTATAATGCTTTAATAAAGAATGCATCACGCATAAACGAGAAAAAGAACCCCCCATCCTGATAAATTAAAACTTCTGCTGGTCTTGCTCCAAATTTTTTAACAAATAGCGAGCAGAGAGTAATGAATTTATTTTTAGAAATACGATCGTAAATAATTGAAATAACACCCGTAAGTATCAGGCATAGACACAATACCAATCCAATCGAGTTTCGATACATAATTATAAAATTAATTACCGAAAATTTCATACAGCTGTTCTCCACCCCATTCACCGAATGCGCCACCTGCGCTACTACCGACATAGCCTAAACCAGCCCCAGCGATCACAGAGCAAGCAAGTCCTCCGACACCAGCAGTACCAACACCGATAGCGATACAAAGAGGTATTGCTAAATAGCCACCAGCAACACCAACCCCCGTACCTACAGCAAAGCTACCAATCTCAGTATACTTTTTCTTGGTACATTCAGCTTCGCGATCAACAGAACATGCCTCATGGATTTCGTTAAGAGAATGGAGTCCGCTAAAACCAATTCCTAAATAACCAGTGTAACGCATTGCTTTTACGTATTTAGCTGCCCGTTCGATGTGGGTAGCATAACCTTCAATGTCACTGTTCCCCGTTTCATTCCATTTGTGGGTAATAGAACTACTGGACAGGCCGAGTGCATTTTTTATTTTGGTATACTCTCCGAATTTCATAGCCTTATTCAGAAAGTTGACTTTGAGTATGGATTCAAGCTCTTTAAACAACTGGCTGCGTCGTACATAAAATTGTTCACCAATTAATGCACCACGTGTTAAGTAGGTGTTTTTATATGTTTCCTGGATCTCTTTGAGTATTTTTTCGATACTCTCGAAGTATTTTCCAACAGGATCAGCAGCAAGGCCAATTCCTGTATCAGCGTAGCTGGTGAAATTAGCTATGGTAGCGTAGTGTTTGTGCAGTAAGTTAGCTTCCTCATGCGTCAATGGGGCCAATGCTGCATCGACTCGCGCTTTCGCGGCTTTCATGTGGGCGATCTGTTCGTCGTCCTGCTTATCAGGATCAACCAGAAGCATAATAGAACCGGCTTTGTATCTTTCGTCTGCACCGTTCAGTGTAGCGAATAGCTCTTTGGCTCCTGCTGGTGGGTTTTCGGTGAATAGCAGACGTTGCCACGCTTCCGTAGTACCGCCATAAGGGAGAACGGCAAAACCTGCATCTATACCTGTTTTCTTTTTCGCTACCTGGGCGTGCTGATCTGGTTCTGGCTCAATTGGGCCAGGCAGAACAGGAAACTCTACCTTGTGATAATTGTCTGTGGTTGTTGTTGACTGGCTCTCAAGTTCATAATCATCCACTAAGTTTGAAGGAACGAATTTCGATTTGCAGGGGCAGGAGCTATAGCTGTGCAGTGTTCCAGCTATTCTTTTTCCATGTATGTCATCGTTATTAAGACCGCCACAAATACGGTAATACCCTGGATGTTTACCACAGGTCACTTTATGGCCTTCACATGCCATGTCTTTATCGAAAAATTGATGGTCGGGGAATCCTTCAAGAATCCTGCCACCGCAAACAGTTTTATCACCCCTGAACAGATAGTTTCCTTTAGCTCCCATTAGTGCTTACTCCCTGGCATTGTTAAAAATCCATTCTGGAGTTCGTCACCTTCGCGAATACCAGTCGATTGGTAGATTGCGGCGTTGAGATTATTTCATCGCCATTATCAAGCATACTTCCAACCAGTGCGGCGGATGCTCCTTGCATTACTCGTGCTGCACCAGCACCGGAAATAATAGTGGCTTCACTTCCGTCAGCGTATACAACCTTATCTCCTACCCTTGCAACCTGAAATCCCCCGGCAGTGCACTTACCTGATGCTTTTTGAAGAATGCCACCATGACGGGTAAGGCTCCCGACCGTTGCAATCCTGAAGATTAGTTTGACAGGGTAGGTGGCTAAACGTGTGATCAGGTTTAAAACTTCTTGCTGCGTACTTTCGTCAAATGTGGCGATCTCTTCTGGTGTGAATGGTGGTTGAGCGCATGATTTTATAATTTCGGTGGTTAGCTCGTTGGTGTATTGCTGCATAAGTCCTTCTACTTGTTATAGAAATAATCACAGCGGTCATTTTACAAGCAATGACCACATCCGCAACAAGTATTAGACTTAAGCGAAACTGCGTTTCGTAACAGAAGGTTATCCGGTCGAGTAAGCGCAATAACGCTTAGATAAATCTCACGCAGAGGATGTTATGGCAGGGGTATTGGCAAGCACGGCGGCAGCGGTTGGAATCCTTGATAAAGCGGTGAGCATCACCCAGAAACTGGCAAATAACAGCGATGAACTGGACAAGGCCACGCTCAAACTTGAGCTGGCTAATCTGATGGTTGAACTTGCTAACGCCAAAATCGAAGCGATAACTACGCAGACTTTGCTTTTCGACGCTGAACAAAAAAACAAGCAGCTTAAAGAACAGTTGGTAGATAAATCAACGTTCGTATTTAAGCCGCCATTGTACTGGAAAGAAGGTGATGAAATCCCTTTCTGTCCGAGATGCTACGAAGGTGATAACAAGAAACATCATCTGCGTTCCATTGTTACCGCCGGAAATCGGGCTTATGGAATTCTCCCGAAGAATAATTGGTCATGTATGCACTGCAAGTTTTCCCAAAAAAAGAGTAGTTAAAAAATCTACTTCGTTTAGCTGCTTAGGATTATTCCGAGTTGTGATGTAGCGGCACACTGGCGTATTTTTAAGGTGAAGAAGCGATAACCGAGAGGATGGGCTTGCGCCAGCAAGCAACTTCCCCTAAGCTGGCAAAAAGTAAGAGAAATGTAATCTAAATGACTCGGGGTGCCCCATCACTGATGGGCTGAGAAAAACCCGTACCACCTGATCTGGATAATGCCAGCGTAGGGAAGTCAGAGACCGCAGGGTCGTCGCTTCTTCATCGCCTGGCGGGAGCAAACGATGTCTGACATGCTGAACCCCGCGCATATTGCCCATCTGCGGCACCTTTTTCACCACCATTCCCCTCTTGTGCACTGCATGACGAACGACGTGGTGCAGACCTTTACCGCCAACGTCCTGTTGGCGATTGGCGCATCCCCGGCGATGGTTATCGACCCGGACGAAGCCAGCCAGTTTGCCGCTATTGCCGATGCTCTGCTGATAAATGTCGGTACGCTGACCGTCGAACGCGCGGCGGCGATGCGTGCGGCGGCGCGCAGCGCGCAGCAGGCGGGCAAGCCCTGGGCACTGGACCCGGTGGCGGTCGGCGCGCTGACCTTACGGACAGAATTTTGCCGGGAGCTGCTGGCGCTGCAGCCTGCCGCCGTTCGCGGTAATGCCTCGGAAATTATGGCCCTGGCCGGAATGAGCGGCGGCGGGCGTGGCGTCGATACCACCGATACCGCCGCCGCCGCGCTGCCCGCGGCCCAGGCGCTGGCCCGCCAACTGAATACCGTGGTCGCGGTCACCGGTGAGGTCGATTACATCACCGATGGCCAGCGTACGCGCGCGGTCACCGGCGGCGATCCGCTGATGACCCGGGTAGTCGGCACCGGCTGCGCGCTATCGGCGGTGGTTGCCGCCGCTGCGGCGATGCCCGGCGATCGGCTGGAAAACGTGGCCGCAGCCTGCGGTCTGATGAAGCGCGCGGGGGGAAAAGCGGCGCGACAGGGCGGCCCCGGCAGCTTTACTCCTGCCTTCCTCGATGCACTCTATGCGGGAGGTGATCTGTGAAACGAATTAATGCGTTAACCATCGCCGGCACCGACCCGAGCGGCGGCGCGGGGATCCAGGCGGATCTCAAAACCTTCTCAGCGCTGGGCGCTTACGGCTGCTCGGTCATCACCGCGCTGGTGGCGCAAAACACCCGTGGCGTCCAGTCGGTGTACCGTATCGAGCCTGATTTTGTCGCCGCGCAGCTCGATTCGGTTTTCAGCGATGTGCGCATCGATACCACCAAAATCGGGATGCTGGCGGAAACCGATATCGTCGAGGCGGTGGCGGAACGGCTGGCGCGCTACCGGATAACCAACGTGGTGCTGGATACCGTCATGCTGGCAAAAAGCGGCGATCCGCTGCTCTCAGCCTCGGCGGTGGAGACGCTACGTCAGCGCCTGCTGCCGCAAGTCTCGCTGATCACCCCGAATCTGCCGGAAGCGGCGGCGTTGCTGGATGCGCCGCATGCCAGAACGGAAAAAGAGATGCTGGAGCAGGGCAGAGCGCTGCTGGGAATGGGCTGCGGAGCGGTATTAATGAAAGGCGGCCATCTCGATGATGCGGAAAGCCCGGACTGGCTCTTTACCCGCGACGGGGAGCAGCGCTTTACCGCGCCGAGAGTCCAGACCAAAAACACCCACGGTACTGGCTGTACTCTGTCGGCGGCGCTGGCGGCCCTGCGTCCGCGTTACGAGGATTGGGGGCGAACCGTGGCGGAAGCCAAGGGCTGGCTCTCGGCGGCGCTGGCGCAGGCCGATTCACTGGAAGTGGGGCACGGCATCGGCCCGGTACACCATTTTCACGTATGGTGGTAGTCTTCATGCCTGGCGAAAAGTATACTGTTTCCTGACTTTCGCCAGGAAAAAACACGATGGAACAAGCGCATACCCTGTTGATCGCACAACTGAACGAGCGTATTGCAGCGCCGGATAACACGCCGCTGTACCTGAAGTTTGCTGAAACGGTTAAAAATGCTGTTCGCAGTGGTGCGCTGGAGCACGGTAATATTCTCCCCGGCGAGCGCGACCTGAGCCAGTTGACGGGGGTGTCGCGCATTACCGTTCGCAAAGCGATGCGGACGCTGGAAGACGAAGGGGTGGTGACCCGAGCTCGCGGCTACGGTACGCAAATCAATAATATCTTTGAGTATTCATTGAAAGAGGCGCGCGGTTTTTCGCAGCAGGTGGTGCTCAGAGGAAAAAAACCTGACACTCTGTGGGTCAACAAACGGATAGTGAGCTGCCCGGATGATGTGGCGACACAATTGGCGATTGCCCCGCAAAGTGATGTATTTTTGCTCAAGCGAATTCGCTATGTGGATGATGAGGCCGTGTCCATAGAAGAGTCCTGGGTTCCTGCCCAACTGATTCATGATGTTGATGCTATCGGCGTGTCGCTGTATGACTATTTTCGCAGTCAGCATATCTTCCCGCAGCGTACGCGCTCGCGTGTCAGTGCACGTATGCCGGATGCCGAATTTCAGTCGCACATTCATATGGATGAAAAAATACCGGTGCTGGTTATCAATCAGGTTGCACTCGATCAACAACAGCGGCCGATTGAATACAGCATCAACCGCTGTCGTAGCGATCTATACGTTTTTGTGTGCGAGGAGTAATGCTTCGCGCGTTGGGCTACAATCACCGCCGCGATGTCCTACCACCCAGGACGCAACCGCATTACCAAGCAGTACCGACTCGCCCAGCGTCCATCCCGAGGCGAGTCCGGCTAGCGTCCCTCCGGCGTGGCTGTCACCTGCACCGATTGTATCGACTACCGCCACAGGGAACGGTGCTGCCAGCCCCTGTTCTTCCGCGCTGAAGTACCATGCACCCTCTTCGTCATGACGAACAATCAACGGCATTGCGAATTTCTTTAGCCAGGCCTGACCAACCGCTTCGGTTGCCACGGGTAATCTAAAGCGCTCTGCGGCGATCTCCGCCTCCTGACGATTCAGCGAAACAATGGGCTTACAGGCCATGATTCGCTGCATTAACGTCTCGGGGATATCAGCGATACGCGGGCCGAAATCGATATACGGCGTAATATCGCGCAGAGATTCCAGCCAGTGCACCAGCACTTCCCCGCAGGGTGATGCCAGTTGATAACCAGAAAGTGACACCAGGCTTTGCGGCGGAACAGTGAGTTGCGCCAGCCAGGCGGGATTCCACTGGTTTTCAACACCGCTAAACGACATAAACGTGCGTTCGCCGTCCGGCTCAACCAGCGCAAGACACCAGCCGTTGTCACCCGTGACGCCGTCGATGCGGCTGGAAAGCCCTTCCCGGGCCATGTTATTACGGATGATATCAGCCCATACGCCTTGTCCAACGGGTAGGGCGTTATCGGCTTCCATTCCCAGACGTTTCAGGGCAACCGCAATATTCAGGGCACAGCCGCCAATATTGACGCTTTGCTGTTGCAGTTCAATATCACAGCCTCGCCAGGGGAGGGCGTAAGCGTCAGCAATCACATCGATGACCGCCGCGCCGACGATGGTGATGGGACGCTTGTTGCCTAAGGTGGGTAATCGTTGCATCAGATTCATGATGCCTCCCGTTGCTCTCGGTAGTGTGCAAGCGCCGTGGCGTAGCGGGTAAAGTCGAGTTGGTTCACTTCATCAAGCTGTTGCTTCAGGGTGGCGTCGATAGCAGAAATCCCCCTCAGTGCACCGCAAATTGCAGTTGCCATTGCGCCGATGGTGTCGGTATCGCCACCGAGATTTGCGCACAGAATGGCGCAGCGGTTAGGGTCGCCTCCAGCCAGCTCAACCATCGCAATTGCGCAGGGAACGGATTCAAGGGTACTGGTGCCTGCGCCAACGCGCTGATAGAGCCCCTCACAGGCTGATTCAATACCATCTGCCTGACGTACCACGCACAAAGCCAACTCCAGCCTGGCAGCCAGCGAGGCACTAAAAGTGGTGATCCGCTTTTCCTGCGCCTGGCGTGCCACAGCAGGCAGCGAGTCGACAATCGCCTGCCAGCTATCTCCTTCGATAGCCCGAGAGATTGCCCACGCCACCACGACGGCACCCGCAATCGCGAGGTCGGATTTATGCGTGGGGCTGGAAGCCAGCGCCACCTCATCAATAAAGCTGTCTAGCTGTGTTGGTGTGAGCAGGCAGCCTAGCGGTGAGACGCGCATCGCCGCCCCATTCGTGACGCCGTTGTTCTCCAGTTCATCGATCGGTACTGCGTCGCGAATGGCATTGAGCGCAATTTTAGAAGTCGGACCCAGCACGTTTTTATTGAACGCATCGAACCCTTCAGCCCAGGCAAGGATATTGCGCCCGATAACTTCTGGTGAGATTTTGCCATGGCATTCAATGATGGCATCCGCGAGGCAGAGCGCCATCGATGTATCATCCGTAAATTCGGCACGATTAAAGTAACAGGCTGCATTGTTTTCAGCCGGTCCGGGTAGAAAGCGATCAATCCACCCAAAGTGAGCTTTAACGCGTGAGCGAGGCCAGAGTTCAGACGGCATGCCCATCGCATCGCCTAATGCCTGCCCGTAGAGCGCGCCGAGAATACGTTCCGTTTTCATTTAACTTCCTCTTGTTTCAGTGCAGCATCGCAATCGTCGTTTTGCACCTTAATAGCGGTGATCTCTGTATCCGATTCGCGAAAGAAAATCATAAACAACACGGCGATAACGGCGATCATAGCGGCGCCGAAGCCCCACATTCCTGCCCAGTTGAAGGTCAACCCATTTACCGGCTCTTGATAAGCAAACATTTTCTCCATCATTACGCCGCCCAGACGATAGCCGAGTAAACTGCCAAACCCCTGGCAGCAGAGCGTGATTAGCCCTTGCGCCGCCGTACGCATGTGTACCGGTGCTTTTTTATCAACGTAGATATAGGCAGTAACGTAATAGAAATCGTAGCTTACGCCGTGAAGCAAAATTCCAAGAAACAGCAGGGCATAGGTGAAGTATTGATCTGCACCGCCGTAGACGAAAAATCCGTAACGAATCGCCGCGGTGATAAGACCAAGTAATAATACCTTTTTAATGCCAAAGCGTGTGGTGAAGAACGGTAGTGCCAGCATGAAGAAAATTTCAGAGAACTGGCCGAGCGTCATCCATCCTGTCGCGTTTTGCATTCCGACTTCCGTGAGGTAGCCGTTGGCGAAGATGTAGTAGAAAGCCAGCGGCATAGCGAACAGGAATGAGCAGAAGAAAAACACAAGGAAGTTTTTATCACGTAACAGGATGAGCGCGTCCAACCCCAGCATCACTTTTAAATCCAGCTTGCCGGTACTCTTCGGCGGCGTATCGGGCAGCATAAAGGCAAAAATACCCAGCAGCACCGAGCTGCCAGCAGTGATCAACAAAGGGATATTGGTCGGAGAAATATCGCTATAGCCCATCATTTGTGGCAGAAAGCCGCAGACCAGGCCTGAGACAATCCAGCCAATGGTGCCCATCACGCGAATGCGGGGAAAATCACGTTCGACATCCGGCACGTTGGCAAAAGCGATGCTGTTGGTCAGTGCAATGGTCGGCATATACGTGAGGGAATAGGCCAGCAACAACGGGAAGAAGCCGCTGAAGGTGGTTTGCTGCGCGGCGAAATACATTAATACCGCGCCGACAAACATCAGTACGGCCAGCACTTTCTGCGCTGAGAAAAAGCGATCGGTCAATGAACCTACGAGGATCGGCGAAAGGATCGCCGCAATGGCGGTACAGGCATAGGACCAGCCAATTTCACCAGCGGTAAATCCGCTTTTATTCAGCCATAACCATAAAGGGACAAACCACGCGCCCCAGATAAACCACTCAATGAACATCATGAATGACAGCTTTACTGTAGTTTTCATCTTTAAATCCTTCATGATAGGTAAGGTACGTAATAACAATACCATTATATAATACCTTTTAAATACCTTTGGGGTGGAACTTTGACCGATATAACATTTTCCCGGTTATGGATGATGTCAGTGGATGACATTTAAAAATCCCTCTGCAATGGAAAAATCCCACTTTCGATACCAGACTTATTGCTGCCCAAAATAATTGGGTTGGGAAAACGCATGCCGGTTTCGACCGGCACTTACGGGAGATAGCTATGACTGATATTACGCAGTTGCTTGGCAAAGATGCCGACACGCTTTTACAGCACCGCTGTATGACAATTCCAGCCGACCAGCTCTATTTACCGGGGGCGGATTATGTCGATCGGGTGATGGTGGATAACAATCGTCCGCCGGCGGTGCTGCGTAATATGCAAACCCTGTATAACACCGGCCGCCTGGCGGGAACCGGGTATTTGTCGATCCTGCCGGTCGATCAGGGCGTAGAGCATTCTGCTGGCGCCTCATTTGCCGCCAACCCGCTGTACTTTGATCCGAAAAATATCGTCGAACTGGCCATTGAGGCCGGTTGTAACTGCGTGGCCTCCACCTATGGCGTGCTGGCCTCGGTGTCGCGCCGCTATGCGCACCGTATCCCCTTCCTGGTCAAACTGAACCACAACGAAACGCTGAGCTACCCGACCGAATACGATCAGACGCTGTACGCCAGCGTTGAGCAGGCGTTCAATATGGGCGCCGTGGCGGTCGGGGCGACGATCTATTTCGGTTCCGAACAGTCTCGTCGGCAAATCGAAGAAATCTCCGCTGCGTTTGAACGCGCGCACGAACTGGGTCTGGTGACCGTACTGTGGGCCTATCTGCGTAATTCGGCGTTTAAGAAAGATGGCGTCGACTATCACGTCTCCGCTGACTTAACCGGTCAGGCCAACCACCTGGCGGCGACCATCGGCGCGGATATCGTGAAGCAGAAAATGGCGGAAAATAACGGCGGCTATAAAGCGGTGAACTTCGGCTATACCGACGATCGGGTTTACAGCAAGCTCACCAGCGATAATCCGATCGATCTGGTGCGTTACCAACTGGCGAACTGCTATATGGGCCGTGCCGGGCTGATTAACTCCGGCGGCGCGGCGGGCGGCGAAACCGATCTGTCCGACGCGGTGCGCACGGCGGTTATCAATAAGCGCGCGGGCGGCATGGGGCTGATCCTCGGACGTAAGGCGTTTAAAAAATCGATGGCCGACGGTGTGAAGCTGATCAATGCCGTGCAGGATGTCTATCTGGACGGCAAAGTCACCATTGCTTAACGGCTATATAACCCTGTAAAGCCGCAGCGTCGTCTGTCTTTCCCGGCGGCGCTGCGCCTGGCCGCGCTACCGGTTCACCGCTGTCTGCGGGCTGGTAGCCCGGACAGGCGCGCCAAGCGCCGCCTCCGGGATCCCGCTTATTCGCGAATTAGCCGCGCCGTGTGCTGTAGCGTTTTATATGCTTCATAGCGCCGCTGATGATCGGCGCTAAATTGTTCTACGCAGCGATAGGTTTTATCCACCCGCGTAAACTGCTTCATCGCTTCCGGTAGGGAAGGGGCGACTTTACCTGCTACCGCGCCGAGGATGGCCGAACCTAACAGTACCGGCTCGCTGCTGGCGGTGCTAACTACGGTAACGCCGCAGGCATCGGCTAATAGCTGACGCACCAGCGGATGCTGTCCGGCACCGCCGCTAATGATGATATTCTCGCTGCGGATGCCGCACGCCTTCTGCGCGTCAATAATCTGCCGCAGGCCGTAACCGATCCCGCACAGCCCGGCGACGTAGAGCGCCATCAGGTTGTCCAGGTCCCGCTCCATCCCCAGCCCGGCGATAATTGCTTTCGCGTGCGGGTCGGCCAGCGGCGCCCGATTACCTAAAAATTCAGGCACCACGTGCAGCCCGGCGGCGAGTGTGACCGCAGCAGAAGAACTTTCCACTTTCGCCAGCACGCTATCGGCAAGATAAACCGGTAGCGGGACGCCGCGCGCCTTGGCCAGCGCCTTAGCCTCGGCGGCGGCGGGATGGAAGCTCAGCAACTGGTCGATGGCCGCTCCGGCCGCGCTCTGTCCGCCTTCGCTCAGCCAGAACCCTGGCACCATCGCCGAGTAATATGGTCCCCAGACGCCGGGCACGAACACCGCTTCCTGAGTGGTGGTCATGGTGCAGGAGGAGGTGCCGAAAACGTAGGCCATGTTATTGACCGCGCCGTTAAGCACGCCGACGGTGCCGATACCACCCGCGTGGGCATCGATCATACCGACCGCCACCGGAGTACCGACGGGCAGGCCCATCTCCTCTGCCGCCGTGGCGCAGAGGCCGTCGCCGCAGGGGGTTCCCGGATCGACAATACGCTGGCCGATGCGGACAAAATCTTCATCCGCCAGCTCTTCGAGGCCAATCTGGCGGAAGTACCCGGCGTCCCAGCGTTGTTCATGCGCCAGGTAGGTCCATTTACAGGTCACGGTGCACGCCGAGCGGGCTAAATCGCCGCTTGAGCGCCAGGTCAGATAATCCGCAAGATCGAAGAAGTGGCGCGCCTGCTGATAAGTGTGCGGGCGGTTCTCCTTCAGCCAGAGAATTTTCGGCGTTTCCATCTCTGGCGAGATTTTACCGCCGACGTACCGCAATACCGCGTGGCCCGTGGCGTTAATTTTTTCCGCCTGCCCGGTGGCGCGGTGATCCATCCAGACGATGATATTGCGATCCGGGTCTTCCGAAGGACCGACCGCCAGCGGCGCATCGTTTTCACCGATCACCACCAGCGAGCAGGTGGCATCGAAGCCGATACCGGCAACCGAGGACGGCGCGACGCCGGCGCTGGCCACCGCCGTTTTAATGCAGTAGCACACCGCCTGCCAGATCTCGCGGCTCGACTGTTCCACCACATTTCCGGCACTGCGAAATAGGGTAATTTCCCGGGTTGCGTGGGCGACAAGGTCTCCCCGCAGATTGAACACTCCGGCGCGAACGCTGCCCGAACCGACATCGACGCCAATAATATGTTGCGTATCGCTTTGCATAAAATCCTCTCACACAGGCTGGTTGAACGGTCAGAGATCCACGCTGTTCGGCAGGATCACGATGTCGCGTACGGTGACGTTTTTCGACCGCGTCACCATAAACAGCACTGACTCGGCCACTTCAATCGGCTGCATCAGGCTGCCGTTGGCCAGCGCTTCGTCCATTTTGGCTTTCGGCCAGTCGTCCAGCAGGGCGGTGACTACCGGGCCCGGCAGCACGGCGCCGACGCGCACGCCGTACTGGGAAACCTGGCGGCGGGTGGTATGCACAAACGCCTGAACGGCAAATTTCGACGCGGTATAGATAGGCTCCCAGATCACCGGTACCACGCCCGCGATAGAGCTGGTGAAGATAATGTCCCCGGACTTTTGCGCGATAAGATGCGGCAGGACGCTGCGCACGCAGCGGAAGGCGGCGTTGGTATTGAGGTGCAGCACGCGATCCCAGACGTCCGGGTCGCCCTCGGCCACCGGCCCGCCGATATAGGCTCCGGCGTTGGCGTGGAAAATATCAAGACGCCCGGTGAGCTGCAAAATTCCCTGCAGAAGGTTATCAACCTGATCCGCCCGCATCAGGTCAACCTGCAGGGCGAAGGCGTTTTCGCCGAGTTCGGCGACAAGTTTGTTGAGCTTTTCCCCTTCGCGGTCGATAAGCACCACTTTTGCGCCAGCCCCGAGCAGGGTTTTCGCGCATTCGAGGCCGATACCGGACGCCGCGCCGGTGATAGCAGCAACTTTACCGCTGAGGGAAGTATTCATAGAGGAGACAGAGTGGTTCATTTTATAATCCTTTACAGAGTTTGGTTGGCACTATCGAGCGCGAGGGCATCGCGTTCGACGTTAAAGACAAAAACTTGTTAAGGTATTGAATATGAGCGTCATTTCTTGAGTTTTTCTGGAATATTAATGCTGAATGCGTTAATACTTCGGAAAGTCGAATGGAAGCTCAATCGATGAAGCTCATGTTGCGCTAGCTTCATCGATTGAGCAAGTGGGGAAATTAACAGCGAAATGATTTTGTGACGCAAGTTGGGAAAATGAAGAAAATCACGATTTACGACCTGGCGGAACTTTCCGGCGTTTCGGCGAGCGCGGTGAGCGCTATCCTCAACGGCAACTGGAAAAAGCGCCGTATCAGCGCAAAGCTTGCCGAAAAGGTGACGCGGATTGCCGAGGAGCAGGGATATGCCATTAACCGCCAGGCCAGCATGCTGCGCAGTAAAAAATCGCACGTCATTGGCATGATTGTCCCCAAATACGATAACCGCTATTTCGGTTCGGTCGCCGAGCGCTTTGAGGAGATGGCCCGCGAGCGCGGCCTGCTGCCGATCATCACCTGTACGCGTCGTAGCCCGGAGCTGGAAATTGAAGCGGTAAAAGCGATGCTCTCCTGGCAGGTTGACTGGGTGGTGGCGACCGGGGCAACCAATCCGGACAAAATTACCGCCCTGTGCCAGCAGGCAGGCGTGCCCACGGTCAATCTCGACCTGCCGGGGTCTGTCGCCCCGTCGGTAATATCGGATAACTACGGCGGCGCGAAGGCGCTGACCCAAAAAATCCTCGCCAATAGCGCTCGCCGCCGGGGGGCGCTTGCGCCGCTGACCTTTATTGGTGGACGCAGCGGCGACCATAATACCAGCGAGCGTTTACGCGGCTTTCACGATGCGCATCGGGAGCTGGGGTTGAGCGTGCCGCAGGAGAACATCCTGGCGCCCGGTTATTCGAAAGGTAAAGTCGAGGCCTGCCTGCAAGAGCGGTTTGGCGCAGCGGAGACCCACTTGCCGGGGATATTTGTCAACTCGACGATATCGCTGGAAGGGGTGGTGCGCTGGCTATCGCAGGCGGGGCTGACCGGTAGCGAACAGCCGCCGATGGGCTGCTTTGACTGGGACCCGTTTGTCTATCTGCTAGGGCACGATATCGACATGGTGCAGCAGGACGTACCGGCGATGCTGGAAGCGGTGTTTCAGATTATCGATTCCGGCGATGCCAGCCAGCAGCGGATTGAAATTCCGCCGCTGTTGATGAGCAGCCGCTAAGCCGCTTTCTGGCGGTTGACGTTAGCGCGTCAGCAGCCAGCGGGCGGTATGTTCATCGGTCACCAGGCCATTGATCCAGCCGCCTTTAAGCGCCGCCAGAATCGCCGGACGTTTGTACTCGCCGCACGCCACCGCGATGCGCGGGCACTGGTTCTGGCGAATGTCATAGCTGGTAATCATTCTGTTGATTTCGCTGTCAACCACGCCGCCTTCGGCATCAATAAAGCGCCCCATAATCTCGCCGATGCCGCCGCGGGCGGTCAGCTCATCCATCTGCGCCTGATTGATAAAGCCGTCTTTGAAGATGGGGCTTTGGGTACCTAATGGCCCAATGCCGACAAAAATAACGTCCGCCTGGCGGGCGACGGCGGAAACGCTGCGGAACAGCCGGCTGGTGCACCACATGTCGTACTCCTCCTGAGTTTGCGCGTAGCGCGGCGCGGGCCACTGATAGTATTTGGCCTTAATTTTGCTGGTCAGCAGCAGCGGGACGTCATCGTAATAGTTGCACTGTCCGTCGGCGTCCATGGCGCTGATTAGCGCCACGCAGCGGGTATTCTGGCTATCGAAATCGATGCGCTGCAGCGCTTTTTTTAGGGTCAGGCCGGAACCCAGACCGATGATTTTCTCTTTATCATCCTGCAGATAGCGGGCCATCAGCTGATAGCAGCCGAACGACACGCTATCGAGGGTGCTTTCTTCGTTAAAGGCGGGCACGACATTGCACTCGATGAGCCGGTACTTCTCCTGCAGCAATTGTGCGTAATCGAGGCAGTTAGCCACCGGATGGTGCAGGCTAATCGACACGATCCCTTCTTCTTTCGCGGCGGCGATCAGCCGCTGCACCACCGGCCTCGAGGTGCCAAGCTGGCTGGCGATCTCGCTCTGATTCTGCCCGGCGATATAGTACATCCATGCGGCGCGGACCTTCTGATCCAGCCGGATATCGTCTTCTTTGCTCATGGTTTCCCGCCCTAAGTTGCTGGCCGCGGCGATAATTTCACCCGGCGAATACCCGCATTCTGGCCGTGGTCAGGATAACTGGCAAGCTTTTGCTCTTTTTTGGTCATTTGTAATTTGTTTGGGTAATTGTTCTTTTGTGATCCATGGCTCTTATTTTGGTCAAATGATCAATTACAGTGAGCCCATCAACTCAAGGAGATCAGAACATGAACAATAAATTCACATGGCTTCACATTGGTCTGGGTTCTTTTCATCGCGCTCACCAGGCGTGGTATCTGCATCGTTTGATCGCTTCCGGAGATAAGCGCTGGCATATCGCGGCGGGGAATATTCGCAACGACGCCGAGCAGGTGGTCCAGGCGCTGGCGGCGCAGGGTGGACGCTACGTGCTGGAAACCGTCAGCCCGGAAGGGGAGCGCGAATATGAAGAAATCACCTCCATTCAAAAATTGCTGCCGTGGCAGGCCGGGCTGCAGCCGCTGATTAACGAAGGGGCAAACCCGCAGACCAAAGTTATCGCCTTTACCGTGACGGAAGGGGGCTACTACCTGAATACCCGCCATCAGCTGGAAACCAGCAACCCCGATTTGCAGGCGGATCTGGCAGGGGAGTGCAAAACCATTTACGGCACCCTTGCGCGGATTCTGGAAAAGCGCATGGCCGACAACGCCGGGCCGCTGACCCTGCTGAACTGCGATAACGTGCGCCATAACGGCGAACGCTTTCACGACGGCATGGTTGAGTTCCTGCAGCTAACCGGCAAGCAGGCGGTGATTGACTGGATGGCCGTCAACACCACCTGTCCGAATACCATGGTCGACCGCATTACACCGCGTCCGGCGGCTGACCTGCCCGCGCGCATCAAAGCGCAAACCGGTATTGACGATAAAGCGCCGGTGATGGGCGAGACCTTTATCCAGTGGGTAGTGGAAAACAACTTCCGCGATGAACGCCCGAACCTGGAAGCGGTCGGCGTGGAGATGGTTGCATCGGTGATCCCTTATGAAGAGGCGAAAATCCGCATACTGAACGCTTCGCATAGCTGCATCGCGTGGGCGGGGACGTTAATCGGCCAGCAGTATATTCATGAAAGTACGCTGACCGACTTCATCTACGCCATTGCCGACCGCTACGTCACCGAGGATGTGATTCCGTGCCTCGGCGATAACGGCATTGACCTGCCGACCTATCGTGACGTGGTGCTCAAGCGCTTTACCAACCCGTATATCCAGGACACCAACCAGCGCGTCGCCGCCGATGGCTTCTCGAAAATTCCGGCGATGATCGCGCCAACCCTGCAGGAGTGCTACCAGCGCGGCGTCCGCCCGGAAGCGACCGCCATGCTGCCCGCGCTGTTCTTCGTCTTTATGGAACAGTGGCATAAAGGAACCCTGCCGTATCAGTACCAGGACGGCATCCTCGACGCTCAGGCGGTACATGAAATGTTTGAAGCTCAGGATCCGGTGGCCCTGTACGCCCGTAATACAGCGCTGTTTGGCACGCTTGCCGACAATGTCGATTTCCTGGCGCTGATGCGCGAGAAGATCGCCGCAGTTTATACGCTGATTAACTAAGAGGTGGCTATGTATCTGGGTATCGATCTCGGCACATCGGAAGTCAAAGCGCTGGTCATTGATGAGAACAATGAAGTTATCGCCAGCCATAGCGCACCGCTGAGTATTCAGCGTCCCCATCCGCACTGGTCAGAACAATCGCCGCAGTCATGGTGGGAGGCGACGGAGTATTTGATGGCCACGCTGCGGGAAAAATGCGCCCAGCACTGGCCGGCCATTAAAGCCATCGGTCTTTCCGGGCAGATGCACGGCGCGGTCCTGCTGGATGACGAGGGGGAGGTGATTCGCCCGGCCATTCTGTGGAACGACACCCGCTGCGCCGCAGAGTGCGCGGAGCTGGAAGAGATGGCGCCGGAGCTGCATCAGGTGGCGGGAAACCTGGCGATGCCGGGCTTTACTGCACCGAAGCTGCTGTGGGTTCGCCGCCACGAGCCGCACTACTTTCAGCGCACCGCCACGGTGCTACTGCCGAAGGATTATCTGCGCTATCGGATGACCGGTAAGAAAGTCTCCGATATGTCGGACGCCGCCGGGACGCTGTGGCTGGACGTGGCGAAGCGCGACTGGTCCGACTCTCTGTTGGATAAGTGCGGCCTGGCGCGCAGCCAGATGCCGACACTGGTCGAAGGCTGCGAGGTGTCCGCCACGCTTGACCCGCAGGTGGCCGAGCGCTGGGGGCTGAACCCCTCGGTAGCGGTTGCCGGCGGCGGCGGCGATAACGCGGTCAGCGCCATCGGCGTCGGCGCGGTCTCGCCGGGAGACGCGTTTATTTCGCTCGGCACCTCCGGGGTGCTGTTTGTGGTGACCGACGCCTATCGTCCAGCGCCGCAGTCGGCGGTACACGCCTTTTGTCACGTTCTGCCGAATCTGTGGCATCAGATGAGCGTCATGCTCAGCGCCGCCAGCTGTTTGCAGTGGTTCTGCCGCCTGACCGGCACTACGGAGGTAGCGCTGCTGGAGGAGATTGCCCAACTTAGCGAGGAGGAGAAGGCCCATGCGCCGTTCTTCTTACCCTATCTCTCCGGCGAACGTACCCCGCACAACGATCCTGACGCGCGCGGCATGTTCTGGGGCATGACCCACTCCAGCCTGCGCGCCCAGCTCGGCTACGCGGTGCTGGAAGGGGTGAGCTTTGGCATCAATGACGGCCTGCGGGTGCTGAAAGAGAGCGGGACGCGGATCGAACAATGTTCGCTGGTTGGCGGCGGCGCCCGCAGCCCGTTCTGGGCGCAGCTGTTGGCCGATATTCTCGATATGCCGGTGGTGACCCACAAAGGCGGAGAGACCGGCGGGGCGCTGGGCGCGGCGCGGCTGGCCTGCCTGGCGGCGGGCAAACCGCTTGCCGCGGTGTGTGAAAAACCGGAGGTCTGGCAGACCTGGCGCGCTGACCCGGCACGCCATCAGACCCTGATGCAGCGCTACGCACAGTTTAACTCCTTGTATTTAAACGATCTGAACTACCGGAAGCACTAATTTTTATCACGATAACCGTTCCGGTGAACTTACCGGAACGGCCTCCTGTACCCTAAAACGAGGTCATTATGTCTATCAATAATAAACAGTGGCTCGGCTTACCCCTGAACCTGCTCTGGGGATACATCGCCATTGCCGTATTCATGACCGGCGACGGTTTTGAACTGGCATTTCTCTCGCATTACATCAAAGAGCTCGGTTTTTCCCCGGCGCAGGCTTCATTTGCTTTTACCCTCTACGGCCTGGCCGCCGCGCTGTCGGCGTGGATCTCCGGCGTGGTGGCGGAAATCATTACCCCGCTGAAAACCATGATGATTGGCTTCGTGCTGTGGTGCGTGTTCCACGTACTGTTTCTCGTCTTCGGCCTCGGCCACGCGAACTATGCGCTGATCCTCGTTTTCTACGGTATCCGCGGCTTCGCGTATCCGCTGTTCCTCTACTCGTTTATCGTTGCCATTATCCACAACGTGAAAAGCGATAACGCTAGCTCGGCGATCGGCTGGTTCTGGGCGGTTTACTCGATCGGTATCGGCGTTTTCGGCAGCTATATTCCGAGCTTTACCATTCCGCATATCGGCGAGCTGGGGACGCTATGGCTGGCGCTGGCTTTTTGCGTCACCGGCGGCATCATCGCGCTGGCTTCCCTGCGCCATATTCAAACGCCGCGCCATATGCAGAACCTGACCACTCGCGAGAAGTTTTCCGAGTTGGGGCGGGCGGCGACGTTGCTCTATACCAACCGCAATATTCTGCTGTCGAGCATGGTGCGGATTATCAATACCCTCTCGCTGTTTGGCTTTGCGGTAATTATGCCGATGATGTTTGTCGATGAGCTGGGCTTTACCACCTCCGAGTGGCTGCAGGTGTGGGCGGTATTCTTCTTCACCACCATTTTCTCTAACGTGCTGTGGGGCATTCTGGGGGAAAAACTGGGCTGGATGAAGGTGGTGCGCTGGTTTGGCTGCATCGGCATGGCGCTCTCCAGCCTGGCGTTTTACTACATTCCGCAGCACTTCGGACATAATTTCGCGATGGCGATGATTCCGGCCATTGCCCTGGGGATCTTTGTCGCCGCCTTCGTACCGCTGGCGGCGGTCTTCCCGGCGCTGGAGCCACAGCACAAAGGGGCGGCTATTTCGGTTTACAACCTGTCGGCGGGGATGTCGAACTTTCTCGCACCGGCCATTGCGGTGATTTTGCTGCCGTTCTTCAGCACCATCGGGGTGGTGATCGCCTATACCGCGCTGTACGTGGCGGCCTTTTTCCTCTGCGCGTTTATTCACGTCGAGCAGCCGGGTTTTACCCGCAAGGAAGCGCCGGCCGGCGAGCAGGTGGAGTTCTCTTAAGATAATGCGGCTGGCATGCCCGGCATGCCAGCCTTAACGAGGTGGATGATGAGTATTCAGGCAGTAATTTTTGACATGGATGGCGTCATTATTGATTCCGAATCCCTGTGGCGGCGGGCGCAGATCGAAGCCCTCGCCCGCTGGGGGGCAACGGCGAGCGATGAGGAGTGCGAAAGGCTGACCAAAGGTAAACGCCTTGACGACATTGCCCGTACCTGGTGTCAGTATTGTCAGCTTGACCTCGCCCCGCAGCGGCTTGAAGACGCCATACTGCAGCGTATCATCGGCCTGATCGCCGCCGAAGGCGAGCCGATGCGCGGGGTGCGCGAGGCGTTACGCTATTTTCGCCACGCGGGCTATAAGATTGCGCTCGCTACTTCTTCATCCCGTCAGGTTATCTCCGCGGTGCTGAACAAGCTCTCGCTCTGGCACTATTTTGACGTTATCTCCAGCGCGGATGATGAAGCGCAGGGCAAGCCGCATCCGGCGGTGTATCTGACGACGTTGCGTAAGCTCAATCTCGACGCCAGCCGGTGCCTGGTGATTGAAGATAGTTTCAACGGCTTTAGCGCGGCCCAGGCCGCAGGTATCGCCACGGTGATTATTGCCGAAGATAGCCAGCATGCGCGCTTCCAGGCCGCCGCTGGCCGCTATCAGGCTTTACCTGAGCTGCTGGAAAACCTCAACGCAGCGGCGGAAGCGGTCGAATAACTGACTCTTTCGTGGGCGCAGAACATCTCGGGATGTACCCGGTCGGTCACTCTCTTTTCTGCGCTCACGCCCCCTTTTTCACTATGCCGATCCTTCTCACATATCGCCCATCTTTTGTGAAAACAGTCACGTCCTGTTGTGCCAATGCCCAAATTTATTGCCTTGCTTAGCGGTGTTTGTCCGAGGCACTGCTACGTAATTGTGCTTAGATTAGATATTGAAACGTATTTTCAATAATGTGAAACCACTTTACCGATTTAACTCTATAGATCGGATTTGGCCGTGATAAGGACCGAGCATGAAAATTGAATCTGTAAATGTCACCGTTTTCCAGTATCCCACGCGTCGGGTTTCCGACAGCGCCGGACACTCCCATCCTGGAGCGGAAAGCATGGCGAAAATGGCGATGCTGACCATTACCGCCGATGATGGCACCCGGGGTTTTTCGTTTGCGCCGCCGGAAGTGGTACGCCCGTTCGTGGTGAACACCTTTTTTCGCAAGGTGATGGTGGGGCAGGACCCGTTTAACCGCGAGCGTATCTGGCAGGATCTTAACCACTGGCAGCGCGGCAGCGCCCATCAGTTGACCGAGCGCGCGCTGTCGTTTGTGGAACAGGCGCTGTGGGACCTGATTGGTCGCAAGCTCAATATGCCAGTGTATAAGCTGCTCGGCGGCTATCGCGATACCGTTCCCGCCTACGGCAGCACCATGTGCGGCGACGATCTGCCTGGCGGTCTGTCGACCCCGGAAGAGTATGCTGCTTTTGCCGAAAAGCTGGTTGCCCGCGGCTACAAGGCCATCAAGCTGCACACCTGGATGCCGCCGATCGCTTTTGCGCCCAATCCGAAGATGGACATTAAAGCCTGCGCGGCGGTGCGCGAAGCGGTAGGGCCGGATATCGACCTGATGATTGACGGTTATCACTGGTACAGCCGCGCCGAGGCGCTGTGGATTGGCAAAGAACTGGAAAAACTCAACTTCGCCTGGTTTGAAGAGCCGATGGAGGAGGATTCGATGTCCTCCTACGCCTGGCTGGCGGAAAACCTGTCAATTCCCATCGTCGGACCGGAGAGCTTCGGCGGCAAGCACCGCATGCGCGCCGAGTGGGTGAAAGCCGGAGCCTGCGACATCCTGCGCGCCGGGGCCAACGGCGTGGGCGGTATTACCCCCACCATGAAGGTGGCGGCGCTGGCGGAATCCTTCGGCATGGATTGCGAAGTCCACGGCAACGGCGCGGCAAGCCTGGCGGTAGTCGGCGCGATCCGCAATTGCCGCTGGTACGAGCGCGGCCTGCTGCATCCATTCCTCGACTACGATGAGCCGGCGGCCTATCTCAACAGTATTGTCGACCCCATGGATGACCAGGGTTTTGTGCATTTGTCACAGCGTCCGGGTCTCGGCGAAGACATTAATTTTGCGTATATCGAAGCCAACACCGTTAGCCACGACTGATTCAAAAAAATAAATGCCCGATGGCGCTGCGCTTATCGGGTCTGCGGCCCGGTAGACCGGATAAGGCGAAAATGCCGTCATCCGGCAACATGTACCCTACAGTACAGGCAAACAGAGATATGAAAAAAACCTCCCGACTGGCAGCGTGCTTACTCGCGCTCGCCGTGTCGATGGGGAGCGGGGCGGCGTTGGCGAAAACGCCGCCGGATCAGCTCATCATCGGCATGAATATGAATAACCTGCTCACCCTTGACCCGGCGGCGATGACCGGGAACGAAGTGGTGGGGATCGTGGTTAACCTCTACGACTCACTGGTGGAGCTTGAGCCTGAGCAGCTCACCAACATCAGGCCCGCGCTGGCGAAATCCTGGGACATCAGCCCGGATGGCAAAACGCTGACCTTTCATTTGCGCGACGACGTGAAGTTTCATTCCGGCAACCCGCTGACCGCCGCTGACGTGGTGTGGTCGATGCGGCGTATTTTGCATCTCAACCTCGCCCAGGCCTCGGTGTGGAAATCCTACGGCTTCAGTAAGAAAAATATTGATAACCAGGTGAGCGCCCCGGACGACGTGACGGTACAAATCGTGTTACCGAAAGATAACGACCCGCAGCTGGTGATCTACTCGCTGGCGGCGCTGGGCAACCTCGGAGTGCTCGACAGCAAAACGGTGCAAAGCCACCAGCAGGATAACGACTGGGGTAACCGCTGGCTGACCACCCATGAAGCCGGCTCCGGGCCGTTCACGCTGGAAACCTGGCAGGCTAAAGATGTGCTGCGCATGAAACGCAATCCTGACTACTGGCGCGGCGAGGCTAAAATGAGCCGCGTGGTGCTGCGCCATTTCCAGGAGTCGCAAACCCTGCGCCTGATGATCGAAAAAGGCGACCTCGATATTGCCAACAATATGGCGGTTTCCGACATCAACGCCCTGCGCGGCGACCCCCAGCTGACCGTCGACGCGGTGCAGCGCGGCACCATGTACTACGTGGCGATGAGCATGAAAGAGGCGCACTTCGCTAACCCGAAAGTGCGCGAAGCGGTGCGCTATCTGATTGATTACCAGGGTATCAATAAAGCGCTGATGCCGGGCTACGGGGTGCTGCACCAGCGGCCGATTAAGGCGGGCATGCCGTCAACGCTGCCCGACCCGGGCTATAAGCTGGACGTGGCGCGGGCGAAAAAGCTGCTGGCGGAAGCGGGCTATCCCAACGGCTTTGATACCACGCTGCGGGTCCTCTCGGATCAGCCGTTCCTGAACATTGCTATCGCCGTGCAGTCGACGCTGATGCAGGCGGGGATTAACGCCAAAATTATCACCGGCACCGGTAACCAGATCTACGGCGCGATGCGCGAGCGTAAATTTGACCTGTTGGTAGGACGCGGCGGCAGCGGAATGGAGCCGCACCCGCACTCCAGCCTGCGCGCGCTGGTCTATAACCCGGATAACAGCGATGAGGCGCGCCTGACCAACTTCCAGGGCTGGCGCACCGGCTTTTACGACCCGCAGCTCAATTCGATGATTGACCATGCCCTGCTGGAACGCGATGCGCAAAAGCAGGTCGCCGATTACCAGGCCATTCAGACGCGCTACGACCAGCTGATCCCAGCGTTAATTCCGCTTTCGCAGATGGTCGATTCGGTGGTGGTGCGCAACGAGGTGCGGGATTATCAGCCGCACCCCTCCGCCACCACTTTTCTGCGTGACGTCTATAAAACCCGCGAAGGAGAGAAAGGATGAGCACCGCAATCCTTGCGCCCGGCTCACGCGGCCGGCGCTTATCAAAACGGCTGCTGCAGGTGGTCATTACCCTGTTCGGCCTGCTGCTGCTGACCTTCACCATTGGCCGCGTTATGCCCATCGACCCGGTGCTGGCGATTGTCGGCCCGGACGCTGATCAGAGTACCTATCAGCAGGTTTACCAGCAGCTGGGGTTTGATAAATCGCTGACCACCCAGTTTGGGATCTATTTCGTCAACCTGCTGCACGGCGATCTGGGCAACGCGCTGCTGACCGGGAAACCGGTGGTGGACGATATTATTCGCGTGTTCCCGGCCACCATGGAGCTGGCGACGATGGCGATTATCGTCGGCGCCGGGCTGGGCATCCCGCTCGGCGTGCTGGCGGCGGCGCGACGTAACAGTATATCCGACTATGTGGTGCGCATTATCAGCCTGGCGGGCTACTCAACGCCGATCTTTTGGGTGGGGATGATGGGGCTGTTGCTGTTCTACGCCTGGCTTGGCTGGGTGGGCGGCGCCGGTCGGGTAGACCTCGGGCTGGACGGTATTGTGCCACGGCGTACCGGTCTGATGACCGTCGATGCGCTGCTGGCGGGCAACGGGCAGGTGTTCTGGAACGCCATTAACCACCTGATACTCCCCGCCTCGCTGCTCGGCTTTCACTCGCTGGCCTACATCAGCCGAATGACCCGCAGCTTTATGCTGGCCCAGCTGTCGCAGGAGTTCATTATTACCGCGCGGGTGAAAGGGCTGACCGAGCGTCAGGTCATCTGGAACCATGCGTTTCGCAATATCCTCGTACAGCTGCTGACGGTGGTGGCGCTGGCCTACGGCGCGCTGCTGGAAGGCGCGGTACTGATTGAAACCGTCTTCTCCTGGCCGGGCTTTGGCTCCTATCTCACCGGCAGCCTGCTGCTGGGCGATATGAACGCGGTGATGGGCTGCGTGCTGCTGGTGGGGGTGATCTTCGTGATGCTCAACCTGCTCTCCGACATGCTGTATCAATTCTTTGACCCGAGGACAAAATCATGACCGTTTCTCTGGATACGCCGCTTTCCGGCGGCACGGGCGAAGGCCGCCAGCGGCTGCGGCGCACGGCGTCGCGGGCGGCCGGGTTTATTGGCAAAATGTCGCGCAATCCGCTAACGGCCATCGGCGGCGGAATTATCTTTCTGCTGCTGGTGGTGGCGATTTTCGCGCCGCTGATTGCGCCTTACAACCCGCTGGTGCAGGACCTCAACAGCGCGCTGGTCGCGCCGAACGCGCAGCACTGGTTCGGCACCGATGAGTTTGGCCGGGATATCTTTAGCCGTCTGGTGTACGGCTCGCGCATTACCCTTTACATCGTGCTGCTGGTCTCGGTGACCGTCGGTCCGCTCGGGCTGCTGCTCGGCGTCAGCGCCGGCTATTTCGGCGGCAAAGTCGATATGGTGCTGATGCGCGTCACCGATATTTTCATCTCCTTTCCGAGTCTGGTTCTGGCGCTGGCATTCGTCGCCGCCTTAGGCCCGGGGCTGGAGCACGTGGTTATCGCCATCACGCTTACCGCCTGGCCGCCGATTGCTCGCCTGGCGCGCGCCGAAACCCTCTCTCTGCGCCAGGCTGATTTTATCTCCGCCGTACGTCTGCAGGGCGCGTCATCGGCCCGCGTCCTCTGGCGGCATATCGTGCCGCTGTGTCTGCCGTCGGTGATTATCCGCATCACCATGAATATGGCGGGGATCATTCTGACAGCGGCCGGTCTGGGCTTTCTCGGCCTCGGCGCGCAGCCGCCGGAGCCGGAGTGGGGGGCGATGATCTCCAGCGGGCGCACTTACATGATGGAGTGCTGGTGGGTGGTTACGATTCCGGGGCTGGCGATTCTGATCAACAGCTTAGCGTTCAACTTTTTAGGAGATGGCCTACGTGACATCCTCGATCCTCGCAGCGAGTAATGCTCCGCTGCTCGACGTACGCGATCTGTGCGTCGACTTTGTTAACGGCAGCGCGGTGACCCATGCCGTGCGCGGCGTCTCCTTCCAGCTGGGGCGTGAAAAGCTGGCGATTGTCGGCGAGTCCGGTTCGGGTAAGTCCACCGTTGGGCGCGCGCTGCTGCAGCTGCATCCGAAAAAAGCCCGCGTCACCGCCGCCCGGATGCAGTTTGCCGACCTCGACCTGCGGCATCTCAGCGAAGCGCAGATGCGCGACGTACGCGGTAAACGTATCTCGATGATTATGCAGGACCCGAAATATTCGCTCAATCCGGTAGTCTGCGTGGGTAAGCAAATCGCCGAGGCCTGGCTTACCCATCATCCGGGGCGTAAAGATGAGGCCAAAACAAAGGCGCTGGAGATGCTGGAGGTGGTGCGTATTCGCCAGCCGGAGCGCGTTTATCAGCTTTATCCCCATGAAATATCCGGCGGACAGGGGCAGCGCATCATGATTGCCATGATGCTGATTACCGACCCAGAGCTGGTGATCGCCGATGAACCCACTTCCGCGCTGGACGTGTCAGTGCGCCTGCAGGTGCTGGGCCTGTTGGATGACCTGGTTCAGTCGCGCGGGCTGGGGCTGATTTTTATCAGCCACGATATCAACCTGGTGCGCAGCTTCTGCGACCGCGTGCTGGTGATGTACGCCGGACGGGTGGTGGAGTCCATCGCCGCCGGCGATCTCGATAACGCCCGCCATCCCTATACGCAGGGGCTGATTAACTCGCTGCCGGATATTCGGCAGCGTCGTCCGGTTCTGCCGGTCCTGCAGCGCCAGGCCAGTTGGTTAGCGGAATAAGGAGCGGATAATGATTGAAGTGAAACATCTCAACCTCGCGTTCGGCGAAGGGGAGAAGCGCAATCAGGTGCTGTACGACGTTAATTTCCACGTCAGGCCCGGCGAGATTTACGGTCTGGTGGGCGAGTCCGGCTCCGGTAAAACCACGGTGCTGAAGTGTCTGGCCGGGCTGTTTACCCACTGGCAGGGGGAGCTGGCAATCGATGGTCAGCGTTTAGGCCATGAGATTAACCGCGAGCGCTGCCGACAGGTGCAGATGGTTTTTCAGGATCCGTACGGTTCGCTGCATCCCCGTCACACCATTGGCGACATCCTCGAGGAGCCGCTACAGATTCATCGCATTCGCGATCGCGACCGGCGGATGAATATGCTGCTGGACAAAGTGGGCCTCAATCGCGCCTTTCGCGAACGCTATCCGCACCAGCTCTCCGGCGGCCAGCGGCAGCGCGTGGCAATTGCCAGAGCGCTGATCCTTGAGCCGCAGGTGCTGCTGTTGGATGAGCCGACATCGGCGCTGGATGTGTCGGTGCAGGCCGAGATCCTCAACCTGCTGGCGGAGCTGCAGCAGGAGGCTAAGCTCACTTACCTGATGGTCACCCACGATCTCGGGGTTATTGCCCACTTATGCCAGAAAGTGGCGGTGATGCAGTATGGCAAGATCCTCGAAACTCTGACGGTGGACGCGCTGGTCAACGGCGAAGCGCAAACGGCCTATACGCAGATGCTGGTTAACGCAAGCCAGCAATATACGCGCGAAATGGCGCGGGCGGTGTCTATGTACTAGGCAACATGGCGCATTCTCTACCGGGGTATGCGCCATTTTTTAGATAAAACATTGAAGCTATATGTATTTATAGTTATAAATATCGTATATTAATGTAAAAGTGGTGTTTAGATCTAAAATGATAATATCTTTCGTGTAAATGAAATTATGTGGAACTATAATTTATATTTATGGTTTTTAATGACATAAACGACCATTTTCTGTTTAAAGTAAAAAATCATCCATTCTGTAAATTCACTTAAACCTTGTTAATAGCAAGGAAAAACTGCGCATTGTGCCTCCAGTTCCGCTGAGTAATAGAGTAAACTCGCTTGCGAAAAATCTTAAACTGTCATCTCCGTCATGGAGGATTATCGTATTTAATATACGGTATCCATGTCGCTTATCCACATGATTACCACGCTCAGGGAACAGGATGGAAAAATATACGATTAATGGAATAGTGGAATTTACTCCGCAACGTAGTGTTTTAATACTCATTGCTGACGAGACGAAAGCGGTATCATTAAATATGCCGGCCAGCCGCTGCCTGTTGCTGCTTATTCAGCAGGATGGCAAAACCGTAGCCCGTGAAACCTTCTTTGAGGAAGTGTGGATAAAGCATGGTGCTCAGGTGACCAGCAACGGTTTCTACCAGAATATTTCTCTGCTGCGCCGCGCATTTAAGGAACTGGGCGTCGAGGAAGATATTATTATAACGGTACCGAGAGTGGGGGTCAGGCTCGAAGCGACATTAACGATGGCGGAATTTCAGCCGGATGAGGCGATAAAGACGCCGGTCGCGGAGGAACAATGCTCGCATGTTGACGAGCCTGTACATAAGGAGGTCGCTGCTGCGAGTGTGCCTGGAAAAAAGCGGTTAAGGCCGCGAAGCTCTCTTCTGTGGGGGCTTGCGGCACTGCTGAGCTGTCTGGTGGGCGGTTTTGTTGCGTGGCACACAGAATTCGACTCTTATTTGCAAACTTATGTGCCCATTAATGCTAAATTTTCGCAACAATGTCATTTTTTTGCCAATGACGATGTGGTAGATCACGTTCGGCATACGACTTTTATCAATCGTAGCAAATTTGATTGCGAAAAATATTCGTGGATTTATTTGACGCTTTATCCTGGGGAAGCCCGCGTTTCGGTGATTAGCTGTCAGCAAAAATTTAGTCAATGGCGTGATAATCAATGCCTCACCAAATATTACATTAAGGAGGTAGTCAATGCGCCGGCGTGAAATTAACTGGTTAATCACTATCGTATTTATCGGCATATTAACTGGGGTGGCAATAAAATCGTGGCAATACTGGCAGCGCAACCATTTTCAGTGTAGCGGGGAGCTGCGGTTATTTAACGCGGGTTACCAGGGCGATATTTCGTTACGCTACGTATTTGATAGCAGCCGCGGGCTGGTGATTGTTCGCGGGGAAATTACGCCGCCGCAGGGCGAGTCGTTTACCATTAATCAGAACATCTGGTTTAGCTTTACCCGCGACGGCCAGCACTACTTCCTGCGTTCGGAAACCGTCTCGGCCAGCATCGGCGAGACCGAGCAGGAGGAGCACATAAAGCGCATCCTGCCCTCGTTTTTCCTGCAGCCGCAGGTGCCGTTTTACCTGAACATCCAGCGGCTTAACGAGCGTACCCGGCTGCTGTATACCAGCCGGGCGCCGTCTTTACTTTGCGAGGCTTGATTAGCGTAACAATGGGCAGTCGGGCGGCAGTCGGCAGCGCAGCGCGGCCGGTAAGAGCTCCATCCGGAAGGTTTTGCCGGTTAGCGGTTCGCCGTCGAGGTTAAACGTCATCTCGTGGGGAGCGGTTATCTCAAACCACGATGAGACGCCGTCGATAATATTCGGTGAGTTTTCCGGATTGGCGAGGGTGCTGAACAGCGTGGGGATCAGCTCTTCGCCGGTGAAGATGCGCAGGTGCAGCAGACCGTCGTTAATTAACGCTTCCGGGCACAGCTGCTGGCCGCCTCCGGCCTGGCGTCCGTTGCCGATACCGATGACCAGCGCGTCGCCGTGCCAGTGAAAGTTCTCGCCGCGGATTTCGCAGCGGTCCGGCTTAAGCGTATCCATGCGCATCAGGCCGTGGATTAAATAAGAGACGCCGCCGAGCGCGGCCTTGAGTTTCTCCGGGGTTTCGGTCGTGATTCGGGTACCAAAGCCGCCGGTGGCCATATTAATAAAACCGGTCTTATCATTAACCCGCGCAATATCTATCGCCACGTCGCGGCCAACGATGGCCAGCTTCAAGGCGCTGGCCAGATCCTGGGGGATACCGACGCTGGTAGCGAAATCGTTCGCCGTGCCCAGCGGTAAAATTCCCAGCGCCATATCGCCATCGCGCTCAACTAGCGCCGTCGCCACCTCGTTGATGGTGCCATCGCCGCCGCCGGCAATCACCGTTTCGACATTCAGCTTCAGGGCCTCATCGATAAACCGAGCGGCATCGCCTTTTTCCCAGGTCACGCGGACATGAATATCGATTCCTTCGTCGCGTAACAGTTTAACCGCCTCTCGTAGCGACGGTTCATTGGCGCCTTTGCCATTCAGAATCAGTAAGCTGGCTGGAAACGTGGACATTATCAGGGGACCTTTGTTGCTCAGTAATGCATAAAGTGTACCGCATGAAGAAAGGGAAGGACGGGGGGGAGATAAAAAATAAGCCCGCGTAAGGGAGATTACGCAGGCTAAGGAGGTGGTTCCTGGTACAGCTAGCATTTATGGGTTATGTTTTTCAGCGAAATGGATGATATCTGCTTTGAACGAAACGGTATGTGATCCGTTTCTAATATCTTTACATCGTGAAAAAATAACCCTGATTAACTAGTTACCGTGCGGGTTTCTGGTCGTCTGGCCCGCAAAATTGCGCATTAGCAGCGCATACTGCAGCGCCATATCTTCCGGAACAGGCAGCCATACCGTGTGGCCATCGCCCGGCGCGACCGGCATGATTTCGCCTTTGCCGTTTTCCATATGCTCAAGGGTAAAGTTGACGTTGCCCTGCGGGGTCATCAGCTCAAGGCTGTCGCCGACGGAAAATTTGTTTTTCACCGCCACCGCGGCCAGCTGGCCTTTGCGCTCGCCGGTAAATTCGCCGACAAACTGCTGGCGTTCGGATACGGAGTAGCCGTGCTCGTAGTTCTGGTAGTCGTCGTGGGTATGGCGGCGCAGAAAGCCTTCGGTATAGCCACGGTGGGCGAGGTTTTCCAGGGTATCCAGCAGGGAGGTGTCGAACGGTTTGCCAGCGGCAGCGTCGTCAATGGCCTTGCGGTAGACCTGAGCGGTACGGGCGCAATAGTAATGTGATTTGGTGCGGCCTTCGATTTTCAGCGAGTGGACGCCCATCTGAGTCAGGCGCTCAACGTGGGCAATCGCGCGCAGATCTTTCGAGTTCATGATGTAGGTGCCGTGTTCGTCTTCGAAAGCGGTCATGTACTCGCCCGGGCGCTTGGCTTCTTCAATCATAAACACCTGGTCCGTGGGCGCGCCGATGCCCAGCGTCGGCTCGACGTTCTGCACCGGGATCGGCTCGTGCTTGTGAACGATATTGCCGACGTCGTCTTCTTTGCCCTCCTGGACGTTATACTCCCAGCGGCAGGCGTTGGTGCAGGTCCCCTGGTTTGGGTCGCGTTTGTTGATATAGCCCGAGAGCAGGCAGCGGCCGGAGTAGGCCATGCACAGCGCGCCGTGAACGAAAATTTCGATTTCCATCTCCGGCACCTGGCTACGAATTTCGGCGATCTCATCCAGCGACAGCTCGCGGGAGAGAATAACGCGGGTCAGCCCCATTTGCTGCCAGAACTTGACCGTTGCCCAGTTGACGGCGTTAGCCTGTACCGAGAGGTGAATATCCATGTCGGGAAAATTCTCGCGCACCAGCATGATTAACCCCGGATCGGACATGATCAGCGCATCGGGCCCCATTTCCACTACCGGCTTCAGATCGCGAATAAACGTTTTCAGCTTGGCGTTATGCGGTGCGATATTGACCACCACATAGAACTTTTTACCCAACGCGTGGGCTTCGTTGATGCCGAGCTGCAGATTTTCGTGATTGAATTCGTTATTACGCACGCGCAGCGAGTAGCGCGGTTGGCCCGCATAGACGGCGTCTGCGCCATAAGCGAAAGCGTAACGCATATTTTTCAGCGTTCCCGCCGGGGAAAGGAGTTCCGGTTTAAACATGATTTTCTCGTTCTGATGACAGGTCAGATTCGCCGCACCCGGTGCGGCGAGTTGGGGAGTGCCCCCACATTAAGGGCGGGCATTGTAGCGCTGCGGGAGAGGGGAGTAAACCGTCCGGTTTAATCAACGCGCAGATAGCGCCCGTCGGCCCTGACGTTCATACCAAAACCACAGTCCGCAGGGGTATCGGTACTGGCGTCGATAGCCTGCGAAGAAAACGCCAGTGAGATATTACAGTGAATAACATCCCCTTCGCGAAGCGCTACGACGGCGTGGTTGTTGTTAAGCGTAACCGTTTCAGAGAATTCCCCCATGTTGGGGCCGGCATACATTCCCATTAGACCGAAATAATAGCCTTGAAAATCAACGTAATACTGTGATGATTGTGGTAAAGGCTTCAAGGTAAGGACGTTCCAGGAGGCGCGCCCGGCATAGCGCCAGTACTCTCCCGCTGCTGAAACAGGCTGCGGCATGGCGGCCAGCTTATCTTTGATAAGCCCCAGATTGTAAACTGACTTGCTGTCGTTCGGCCTTATCATCAGCCAGGCGCGGGCTTTACGCCATTGGCCTTCGCGTATCCAGGTCAGCGCCACATTGTTGTAGGCCGTGGCGATGGCGCTGTCATCAAGGGCACAGCTTTCGCTCCACGCAGCCTGCTGCTCGAAAGCGTTGCGCGCTTTAGAGTAGTTTTTGGCTTTATAGTACTGCTCGCCCTGGCTGGCCCAGACCGGGATTTTTGCGCAGTCGGCCTCGATCTGCTGCTCGGTGATTTCTGCTCTGGCAACGGCGCAGAGCAGAAGAAGAGTACAGGAAAGTCCTATTTTTCCTTTTATTATCATTCTTTTATACCATCCAACGTATAAGAAAATATCCATGCGCAATATAACATACTGTCAGGCCATTTCTTATCAGCGAGGGTATTCTTAGATTATGGCTTAGCCGCCAGGCCGGACTGAAGTGAGTCTGTAGCCCGGCTATGCGCAGCGCAAGCCGGGGAAAATATGGGGCAGATGGCCAATTATGCCAGCCGGCAGACGTCGGCTTCCCAGCGGTATCCAACGCCGTACACCGCGCGGATAAACGACTGATCGGCGTCCAGCGACTCCAGCTTACGCCGCAGGTTCTTGATATGGCTGTCGATCGTTCGGTCGGTGACCACGCGGTAATCATCGTACAGATGATTCAGCAACTGTTCGCGCGAGAAAACTTTACCCGGCTCCTGGGAGAGGGTTTTCAGCAGGCGGAACTCGGCGGGGGTGAGGTCCAGCAGCTTATCGCGCCAGGAGGCCTGGAAGCGCCCCTCGTCAACAATCAGCGGGCTTTCCGCATCCAGCGCCTGCAGATCGCGCTGCGGTTTGCAGCGGCGAAGAATGGTCTTGACCCTGGCCACCACCTCGCGTGGGCTGTAGGGCTTACAGATATAATCATCAGCGCCGATCTCTAACCCCAGCAGGCGGTCGATCTCTTCGATTTTGGCGGTCACCATCACCACCGGAACCTCAGAAAAACGGCGGATTTCCCGACACAGGGTCAGGCCGTCGGTGCCGGGCAGCATCAGATCCAGCAGGATCAGATGCGGCGGCGTCTGGCGAACGTACGGGAGAACCCGATCGCCGTGATTAATCAGCGTCGGCGCATAGCCCGCCGCCTGAAGATAATCGATCAGCAGCTGACCCAGCTTGGGCTCATCTTCCACGATAAGAATGCGTGGCGTGTTTTCATCAACAGGTAATTCAGTCATACGTCTCTCGATAAATTACGTTCCAGAGGTAGTTCTACTTTAATGCTAACCCCGCCCAAAGGCGAATGGCCGGCACGCAAAGTGCCGCCGTGGGCCGCGACGATGTTAAGGCAAATCGCCAGCCCTAAACCAGAGCCGCCGCTGGCACGATTGCGTGACCCTTCAGTACGGTAAAAACGCTCAACCAGCCGCTCCAGCTGTTCATCGGTGACGCCGGGGGCGCTATCGGCGAAATCGAGAATCAGCCTATCGCCGCTCTGGCTGGCGCTAATCTGCAGGCCGCCGCCGCTATCGGTATAGCGCAGGCTGTTTTCCAGCAGGTTATTAAAAAGCTGCATCAGGCGATCCCGGTCGCCGAAAACCGTCGCGCTTTCCGGCAGCGAAACGCCGATCGACAGCCCGCGGCTGGCGAAGCGTTCGCGAAACGCGCCGGCGGCGACCTCCAGCAGGTTGATGATATCCACCTCGCTTTTCTGGTAGGAGAGGGCGCCTTCATCGGACATCGACAGCTGGTGCAAATCATCGACCAGTTTGGTGAGGGTGGCGACCTCCGCCTGCAGGGAGGCGATGGAATCCGGGGTGAATTTCCTGATCCCATCCTGAATCGCCTCCAGCTCGCCGCGCAGCACCGCCAGCGGCGTGCGCAGCTCGTGGGAGATATCGGCCATCAGGTCCCGGCGCATCTGCTGGTTGCGCTCAAGGGTGCTGGCTAACTGGTTAAAATCTTTGGCCAGACGCCCCAGCTCATCGCTGCTGGTGGCGGCAACGCGAGTGGAGAAATCCCCGGCCGCCAGACGGTGCGTCCCCTCAACCAGCCGTTTGACCGGCGCGAGCAGGCCGCGCGCCAGCGGGAAAGTGGCCAACGCCGCCAGCAACGTGGCGAGGGCGACAATCAGCCAGCTGGTGCGCTTCTGCTGGCGGTCGAAGTTGATATCGGTGTTGCGTGTCAGGCGTTCAACCGGCGAGGCGATAACCGCGCCAACCTCAACGCCGTCGACCATAATACTGCGCCGGGTCCCGTCCTGCGGCACGCGCTCGCGCGGACCCACCAGTACGCGCCCTTTTTGATCGACCACCCAGAACATGGTACGCCAGCCGTGGGGAGGCATATCGGGGCCGGGACCGCGATCGCCACGATCGCCGCGTGGACCGTCGAGCGGCCGGTCCGGCGCGGCACCCGGCGGCATCTCTTCGGGGCCGGTGTCACCGTGCGGCTCATCCCTCGGTCCATGACCTATGCCGCGGCCCGGCGGCGAGCGGTCGTCGTTGTCGCGTTCAAAGGTTCTCAGCAACTGAAAAATAAAACGGTCGTTGTTGCGCAGGAACGTCCAGCTGCCGTGCTGGGCATACTGCTCGCTCAGGGCATCGCCGAGCATCGTCAGCCGCTGTTCATTGCCGCGCTTGATATAGTCGATAAATCCGCGTTCAAAGCTGATGCGCACCGCCCAGTGCATGCTGATCAACAGCACGATGCAGGTGGTAAGAATCGCGATAAACAGCTTGCCGGTAATGCCGGGACGCCAGAACTTCAAGACTCACTCCTTTTACGGCGACGAATCACGGTATTGACCGTGGTATCGTCCGGTACGCGGGCAAAAATCAGCGCGGGCAGCGCGATAACCACCGCCATGCTTAAGTAGGTATAGAGAAAAACCTGGTGCGTGGTCGCCGCATCGGCGCTGATATGCTGTTGGCCATAGAGACCCAGCAGCATGCCGGCGACGGTCACGCCGATACTCATCGACAGTTGCATGACCATCGACAGCAGGCTGTTGCCGCTGCTGGCCAGATCGTCAGGCAGGTCTTTCAGGGTCAGCGTATTCATAGAAGAAAAGCGGCTGGCGTTGATCATCCCCTGCATAAACAGCACCACCGGCAGCAGCCAGTACCAGCCCGCGAGGGCGACGGCCATAAACAGCAGACTGACCAGCGCGAGGCCGATAGTCGAGGCCACCAGCACCCGACGGTAGCCGAAGCGGTTGACCACCTGGACTACGATGCGCTTCATCCCCATGCTGCCGAGCACCATCGGGATCATCATCAGACCGGCGTGGAACGGCGTGAAGCCGAGGCCGATCTGTAAAAACACCGGGGTCATAAACGGCAGCATACCGCTGCCGATACGCCCGGCGAAGCTGCCGCCAAGGCCGAGCGAAAAGGTGCGGTTGTTGAATAGCTTAAGGCTAAACAGCGCATTGCGGTTGCCGCGCGCGTGCCACAAATAGTAGAGAATGGACGCCACGCCGACCGCCACCAGCCCCGCCAGCCACAGGGGTGAGATCCCGAGCCCTTTGCTGCCGTCCAGCGCCAGGGTCAGCGTCGCCATACCGGCGGCCAGCAAAACAAAGCCGAAGAGATCGAAGCGGCGGGTTTGCAGGGTGTAGTTGGGCATCAGGCACAACGTGGCGATGGCGCCGACAATGCCGACCGGAATGTTGATCAGAAAGATCCAGTGCCACGAGGCGTACTCCACCAGCATTCCGCCGAGAGCCGGGCCGAGCAGCGGGCCCACCTGGCCGGGTAGGGTGACGAAGGTCATCGCCGCCATATATTGGCTGCGCGGGACGATTTTCATCACCGTCAGGCGGCCCACGGGAACCATCATCGCGCCGCCGACGCCCTGCAGCACGCGGGCGAGTATTAACCCATCGAGGGTGGCGGCCTGGGCGCAGAACAGGGAGCCAGCGGTAAACAGCACGATGGCGCAGAAAAAGATATTGCGTACCCCAACGCGGTCCGCCAGCCAACCGCTGGCGGGCAGCATCACCGCAACCGTCAGGACATAGGAGACGATAACCATATGCATATGCAGCGGGCTCTCCCCGAGGCTTTTCGCCATCGAGGGGAGAGCGGTGTTAACGATAGTGGTATCCAGCGCCTGCATAAAGAAGCCGAAGGCCACTATCCATAGCTGCCAGCGCACGCTGGAGGGGAGGTCTATCATGTTATTCGCTTACCGGTTGATGGACTTTTCGCGAAAAACGCAGCCGCAGACGGTCGAAGAACAGATAGACCACCGGCGTGGTGTACAGGGTCAACAGCTGACTCATCACCAGACCGCCGACAATAGTAATCCCCAGCGGCTGGCGCAGCTCGGAGCCGTCGCCGCCGGAGAGCACCAGCGGCAGCGCGCCGAACAGCGCCGCCAGGGTGGTCATCATTATCGGCCGGAAGCGCAGCAGACAGGCCTGGAAGATCGCCTCTTCCGGCGGCAGGTTGCCGTTGCGTTGCGCCTCAAGGGCGAAATCGACCATCATGATGGCGTTTTTCTTCACGATGCCAATTAATAGCATAATCCCGATAAGCGCGATTAGGCTGAACGGGGCATCGAAAAGCTCCAGCGCCAGCAGCGCGCCGACGCCGGCGGACGGAATGGTCGACAGAATAGTCAGCGGATGAACGTAGCTCTCATAGAGGATCCCCAGCACAATATAGACCGTGGCGATGGCCGCCAGTATCAGGATCACCTGCGAGTTCATGGTTTGCTGAAACACCTGCGCGGTCCCGGCGAACGACCCGCGGACGCTGGACGGCACGCCAATCTGGGTCATCGCCCGGTTGATGGCATCGCTGGCTTCCGACAGCGACTTGCCGGTAGGCAGGTTAAAGGAGATGGTCGATGCCGCCGACAGCCCCTGGTGGTTCACCGACAGCGGCGCGTTGGCCGGCTGCCATTTAGCGAAATAGGCAAGCGGAATCGGCTTGTCTTCGCTGTTGATCACAAACATCTTATCGAGGGCGCTGACGTCCTGGGTGTAGGCCGGGTCGACCTGCATCACCACTTTATACTGGTTCAGCGGCTGGTAGATGGTGGAGATCTGCCGTTGGCCGAAGGCGTTGTTCAGCAGATTGTTGGCGTCCTGCACGCTGATGCCGAGCCGGGACATGGTATCGCGATCGTAGATCAGGTCCATCTCCGCGCCGTTATTCTGACTGTCGGAGTTAACGTCCGCCAGCTCCGGCAGCGCCGCCAGCGTTTTGCGGATTTTCGGCTCCCATTCCCGCAGCGCCGCGAGGTCGTCCGACAGCAGCGTATATTGGTAGCTGGCGTTGGCCTGACGGCCGCCGACGCGGATATCCTGTACCGCCATCAGGAACAGGTTGGCCCCCGGCTCCTTCGCCAGCTTTTTGCGCAGCCGATCGATAATCTGTTGCGCCGTCTCATGGCGCTCATCGCGCGGCTTCAGGGTGATAAACATCATCCCGCTGTTGACCCGCGAGCCGCCGGTAAAACCGGTGACGTTGTCTACCGCCGGATCTTCACGAATGATCTTCATAAAGTCCTCCAGCTTGCCGCGCATCGCCTGGAACGAGATGCTCTGGTCCGCCTGGATACCGCCCATCAGCACCCCGGTGTCCTGCTCGGGGAAGAAGGTTTTGGGTATCGAGATATAGAGCCAGACGCTTAGCGCGATGGTGCCGAGCAGCACCAGGCCGGTTAAGCGGCTGTGCTTCAGCACCCACTTCAGCGACTTACCGTAACCGCCCTGAATCGCCACCAGCAGGCGGCCAAAACCACGCTTGCGCGTCGGCTCGTGGGGCTTGCCGCTTTTCAGCAGCCAGCCGCACATCATCGGCGTCAGGGTCAGGGAGACCGCCAGCGAGATGCCGATCGCCACCGACAGAGTGACGGCGAACTCGCGCAGCAGCCTTCCCGGCAGGCCGCCCATCAGCAGCAGCGGCAGGAACACCGCCACCAGCGACAGGCTCATCGACAGGACGGTAAAGCCGACTTCCCGGCTCCCCTGCAGCGCGGCCTGCAGCGGCTTCATGCCGGCTTCGAGATGACGGGAAATATTCTCCAGCACCACGATGGCGTCATCGACCACGAAGCCGGTGGCGATAGTCAGCGCCATCAGCGACAGGTTATTGAGGCTGAAGCCGCACAGGTACATGGCGGCGAAGGTGCCGATCAGCGATACCGGAACGGCCACCGCCGGGATCAGCGTCGCGCGGCCCGAGCGCAGGAACAGGAAGACCACGAGGATCACCAGCGCCACCGAAATCACCAGCGTTTGCTCGACTTCCTCCAGCGAGGCGCGGATGGTCGGCGAACGGTCCTGGGCGATTTGCAGATCGACAGAGGCCGGGATGGTGCGCTGCAGCTCCGGCAGGCGGGCGCGAATACTGTCCACCGTCTCAATGATATTGGCTTCCGGCAGCTTGCGGATCATCAGCAAAATCGCCGGTTTGGCGTTGGTCATCCCGGCGTTGCGCACGTCCTGCACCGAGTCGGTGACGTTGGCGACGTCGGCGAGGCGCACCGCCGCGCCGTTATTGTAGTGCACGATCAGCGGCTGGTATTCGGCGGCGGTCTTCAGCTCGTCGTTGGTCGCGACCTGCCAGCGGTGGGTTGCGTCTTCCAGCGCCCCCTGCGGTCTACGCACGTTGGCGTTGCTGATGGCGGTTCGCACCGCGTCCAGCGACACGCCCTGGTTAAACAGCGCCTGCGGGTTGAGGTCGACGCGTACCGCGGGCAGCGAACTGCCGCCGACGTCAACGTCGCCGACGCCGTCAATCTGGGCAATGGTCTGCGCCAGCTGGGTAGAGGCGAAGTCGTACAGCTCACCCTGGGACCAGGTATCCGAGGTGAGGGTGAGGATCATGATCGGCGCGTCGGACGGGTTGGCTTTGCGGTAGGTCGGACGGCTCGGCATGCCGCTCGGCAGCAGGCTTTGCGCGGCGTTAATCGCCGCCTGCACGTCACGGGCCGCGCCGTTGATGTCGCGGTCAAAGTTGAACTCGAGAATGATTCGCGTACTGCCGAGCGAGCTGGAGGAGGTCATCTCATTGACCCCGGCAATCCGCCCCAAAGAGCGCTCCAGCGGGGTCGCCACCGACGAGGCCATGGTCTCCGGCGACGCGCCGGGCAGCGAGGCGCTGATCATGATCACCGGGAAATCCACCTGCGGCAGCGGCGCCACCGGCAGCAGGCGGAAGCCGAGGATGCCGCACAGCGTAATGGCGAGCGAAAGCAGAATCGTCGCCACCGGACGATAAATGAAGAGGGCGAAAAACTTCACTTACGCCTCCTCCTCACGCCGCGGGAAGCGGCTCTTCATATACAGCGACAGGCGGTCGAACAGCAGATAGATAACCGGCGTGGTGAACAGCGTCAGCACCTGGCTGAGCATCAGGCCGCCGACCATGCCAATCCCCAGCGGTCGCCGCAGCTCCGCGCCGACGCCGGTACTGAGCATCAGCGGCAGCGCGCCGAGCAGGGCGGCGAGGGTGGTCATCAGGATCGGGCGAAAACGCAGCAGACAGGCCTGATAAATCGCCTCGCGCGGCGGCATACCCTGTTCGCGTTCGGCGGCCAGCGCGAAGTCGATCATCATGATGGCGTTTTTCTTGACGATGCCGATCAGCAGGATGATGCCGATAATGGCGATAACGTCCAGCTCGCTCCCGGCCAGCCATAGCGCCAGCAGCGCGCCGACGCCCGCCGTCGGCAGGGTGGAGAGAATGGTGATCGGATGAATAAAGCTCTCATACAGCACGCCGAGGACGATATACATCGCCACCACCGCGGCGACCACCAGCCAGACGGTACTGCCGAGCGCCGACTGGAAGGCCAGCGAGCTGCCCTGGAACTGGGTGCGGATATCGCTCGGGAATTCCAGCGCCTGCTCGGCGCTAAGAATCGCCTCGACCGCATCGCCCAGCGAATAGTTGTCCGGGACGTTAAACGAAATGGTGGTGACCGGGAACTGATCGAGGTGGTTAATCGATAGCGGAGCAAAACGCTGTTCGACTTTGGCGATCGTGGTGAGCGGCACGATCCCGCCGTCGCTGCTGGTGAGGCGGATATTGTCCAGCGCCGCCAGCCCCGGCGTGGCCTGGGTATCATGCTCCAGCACTACGCGGTACTGGTTCGCCTGGGTATAGATGGTGGAAATCAGACGCTGCCCAAAGGCGTTATACAGGGCGTTATCGACGTCCGCCATGCTGATGCCGAGACGGCTGGCGCTGTCGCGATCAACGTTGATATACGCCGCCAGGCCCTTATCCTGCCAGTCGCTGCTGACGTCGGAGAGCTGCGGCAGCGCCTGCAGCCGGGCCAGCAGCTGCGGGACCCAGTTGCTGAGCGCGTCCAGCGAGTTCGCCTGCAGGGTGAACTGGTACTGGGTGCGGCTGACGGTGGTGTCAATGGTCAGATCCTGGGTCGGCTGGAGATAGAGCTCGACGCCGGGGATGCCGCTCACCGCGTTCTGCAGACGGCCAATCACCGTCTGTACCCGATCGTCGCGTTCATCGAGCGGCTTGAGGTTAATCTGCAGGCGGGCGCTGTTCAGCGCCGGGTTGGTGCCGTCGACGCCGACGTAGGAGGTCAGGCTTTCCACCGCCGGATCTTGAAGTATCGCCGCTGACACCTGCTGCTGGCGCTCGGCCATATTGGCGAACGACGCGGACTGCGGCGCCTGTAGCGTGCCCTGGATAATGCCGTTGTCCTGAATCGGGAAGAAGCCTTTCGGAATAAATACCCACAGTATAATTGACAGCGCCAGGGTGCTGAGGGCCACGCTCAGGGTCAGCCACGGATGATTCAGCACCCGGCTCAGCCAGCGGCCATAGACGGCGATCACCCGCTCAAAAAAGCGTTCGCTGGCGCGCGAGAAGCGATTCTGCTTGCGCAGCGATTCATGGCTGAGCATGCGGGCGCACATCATCGGCGTCAGGGTCAGCGACACCACCGCGGAAATCAGAATCGCCACCGCCAGGGTGATGGCGAATTCGCGGAACAGACGACCCACGATATCGCCCATAAACAGCAGCGGGATCAGCACCGCAATCAGCGAGAAAGTCAGGGAGATAATGGTAAAGCCGATCTCCCCGGCCCCTTTCAGGGCGGCGGCCAGCGGCTTTTCGCCTTTCTCGATATAGCGGGAGATGTTTTCAATCACCACGATGGCGTCATCGACCACAAAGCCGGTGGCGATGGTCAGGGCCATCAGCGTCAGGTTGTTAATCGAGAAATCGAGAAACACCATTACCGCGAAAGTGCCGACCAGCGATAGCGGCACGGCGATGCCGGGAATAATTGTCGCCGGGACGTTGCGCAGAAAGACGTAAATAATCATCACCACCAGGGCGATGGCCAGCATGAGTTCAAACTGGGTATCGCTGACCGACGCGCGGATATTGGTGGTGCGGTCGGAAAGCACCTGCACTTTAACCGATTTCGGCAGGCTTTCGGTGAGCTGCGGCAGCATCTGGCGGATGCTGTCGGCGGTCGAGATAATATTCGCCCCCGGCTGGCGCTGGACGTTCATGACGATCGCCCGCTGATTGTTGGCCCATGCCCCGAGCCAGCTGTTTTCCGCGCCCTGCTCCACGGTGGCGACGTCGCCGAGGCGAATCGGCGCGCCGTTCTGGTACGCGATAATCAGGCGGCGGTAATCCTCCGCCGACTGCATCTGATCGTTGGCGGAGAGGGTGACCGCCCGCGACGGGCCGTCGAGGCTACCCTTCGCCGAATTGACGTTAGCGCTGGTAATCGCGGTGCGCACCGTTTCGCTGGTCAAGCCGAGGGCGGCGATCGCCTGGGCGTTGAGCTTGACGCGTACCGCCGGGCGCTGCCCGCCCGCCAGAGTCACCAGCCCGACGCCGGAAACCTGGGAGATTTTCTGCGCCACGCGGGTCTCGACCATATCTTCGACCTGGGTCATCGGCACGGCGGAAGAGGTGACCGCGAGGGTCATAATCGGCGGATCGGCGGGGTTCACTTTGCTGTAGACCGGCGGGTTAGGCAGATCCGAAGGCAGCAGGTTGGTGGCGGCGTTGATGGCCGCCTGCACTTCCTGCTCAGCGACGTCCAGCGGTAGCGTGAGCTGGAACTGGAGCGTGACCACCGACGCGCCGCCGGAGCTCTGGGAAGACATCTGCTTAAGGCCGGACATCTGGCCAAACTGCCGCTCCAGCGGGGCGGTCACCGACGAGGTCATCACGTCCGGGCTGGCGCCGGGATAGAGGGTCACCACCTGAATCGTTGGGTAGTCCACTTCCGGCAGCGCCGAAACCGGTAGGAAACGATAGCCGATAATCCCGGCCAGCATAATGGCCACCATTAACAGCGTGGTGGCGACCGGGCGCATGATAAACAGACGGGATGGGCCGCCCGTACTGCTCGGCGGTAACACTTGCATCAGGAGCGCGCTCCTTTTTTACCGTATTCGCGGCTGGTGGCTTTCGCCGGCTCGGCGGCGGTAGCCGCATCCTGGGCTTCCACCACTTCAACCTTCGCGCCTTCGGTCAGACGGTCGATACCGTCGGTCACCACGCGATCGCCGGCGGAAAGCCCGGCGTTAATCACCACTTTCAGGCTGTCCTGAATACCCGGCGTGACGGTGTGCTTGCTGACTTTGTTCTCATCGTTCAGAACCCAGACAAAATGACCTTCGTTACCCATTTGCAGCGCGGCGGTTGGGATCACCACCGCGTTCTGCTCGGTATCGACCAGCATCCTGGCGTTGACGAACTGATTCGGGAACAGGGCATCGTCCTGGTTAGTGAAGCGCGCTTTCAGCTTGATGGTGCCGGTGGTGACGTCAATCTGATTATCGAGGCTCAGCAGTGAGCCTTCGCTGATTTTCTGTTTATTGGTGCGGTCCCAGGCTTCGACGACCAGCTTTTTCCCCGCTTTTTGCGCCTGTACCACCGTGGCGATTTGGTTTTCCGGCAGCGTAAACACGACGTCGATCGGGTGGGTTTGCGTCAGCACCACGATCCCGGTGGTATCGCCGCTGGAGATTTGGTTGCCGATATCCACCTGCTTTAAGCCGACCCGGCCGTCGATCGGCGCGGTGATGCGGCTCCAGTTCAGCTGCAGCTGGGCGCTGGCGACGGCGGCTTCGTCCGCTTTGATCGTGCCCTGGGTTTCGCTGACCAGCGACTGCTGGGTATCCAGCTCCTGACGGGAAACCAGATTGGTTTTCACCAGCTGCTGGTAGCGCGCCAGATCGCGGCGGGCATTGGCCAGGGTAGCCCGATCTTTCGCCAGCTGGCCTTCGGCCTGGGCGAGGGCGACTTTAAACTGGCTGGGGTCGATTTCCGCGAGCAGATCGCCCGCTTTAACCTGCTGGCCCTCGGTAAAATGGATGGCCAGAAGCTGACCGTCGACGCGGCTGCGAACGGTGACGGTATTCGCCGCCGTTACCGTACCGAGACCAGAAAGATAGCGGGGCACCGCTTCGCTGGTGGCGGTTGCCGCCTGCACCGGCGCGAGGGCGGCGCCAAAACGGCCAGGACGCCCGCCGCCGGGCCCCGGACCTGCCGACGTTGCCGACGGCGTGCTTGCCGCTTCGCGACCCTGCCAAAACCAGTACGCGGCACCCGCGATGATTGCCACCACCAGCACGGCTGCCCAACGGCTTTTATTGCTACCTTTCATTAATTTGCGATCTCATCCTGAAACGTTTCACGGAATGATACTAGTTTAGCCAGCGAACGCCGCTTAAAAATGGAGGAATTATGAAAAGACTGTCCAGATATGTCTGTAAAAAAGGCTTTTCGCTGAGCCCTTTACGGTGAATATTTACGCGCAATTTATGCTTAGTCATTTTCCGCTGCCGGCCTGGCGAACAGGGATACTTATTACCCTCATTCGGCGCTTTCAGGGTGCCAACAGCGGAATACGTCGAACCTGAACTGATATACAGCGTGAATAAGCGGCCCGGGGAAGTGATTCAGCCTGATTGGCGGCGGCATCTGATTAATAATCAAATTCACTCACCGTTTTGCCTTAACAATGCGACCAATACCAGAGGGTTCTTTATGCATTTTACCCAGGCTATCGCCCGCCTACCGGCCGCCACCTGCGGCGCGGGACAAACTACCGCCCAGCTGGGCGCGCCGGATATCGCCACGACCAGCCACCAGTTTCTCGCCTATGTGGAAACTCTACTGCAGCTTGGCCTGAAGGTCACGGTCCTGCCCCCGGCGGCGGATTATCCTGATGCGCACTTTGTTGAAGATACCGCCGTGGTCATGCCGGAACTGGCGGTGATTACCCATCCGGGCGCGCCGAGCCGTCAGGGCGAAGTCGATACTATTGCGCCGGTGCTGGCGGGTTTCCGTCCGCTGGTGCGGATGAGCGAGCGCGGGCATATGGACGGCGGCGACGTGCTGCTGGTGGACAAACAGTTTTTTATCGGCCTGACGGCGCGCACCGATGAGCAGGGGATCCGCGAGTTTGCCGCCGCCGTTGAGCCGCACGGCTATCAGGTCGCGGCGATCGAAGTCAGCGCCGGTCTGCATCTGAAATCAATCGTCAACTACGTTGGCCGCAATACGCTGCTGCTGACGGAAGGCTACGTTAACCATCCGGCGTTTAGCGGGTTCAACAGCATCGTCATCCCGGAAGAGGAGGCCTACGCCGGAAATACGCTGTGGATTAACGATACCTTAATTACGCCGCAGGGCTATCCCCATACCCTCGGTGAAATCAGCAAGCTGGGAATGCCTATCGTGCAGCTCGACACCAGCGAATTTAAGAAAATGGATGGCGGCCTGACCTGCCTCTCACTGCGTTTTTAATCATCGCGCCAACACCGGGGAATCAAAATGAAAATACGCCTTGCCGCATTATTGGCCTGTATGGCGCTGAGCGCGCCGCTGGCCGCCCAGCAGTTTGACACCATCAGCTTTGGCGTCGATGGCGGCTATCCGCCTTTTGACGTGCTGGCGCCCAGCGGCGAAATCACCGGCTTTGATATTGATATCGCTAACGCGCTGTGCACCCAGCTAAAAGCCAAATGCGTTTTCGTGAAGCAGCCCTTTGAGAGCATGATCGCCGCCCTCAACGCGCATAAGTTCGATGCCATTATCGCCTCGCTCAATATTACCGATGAACGTAAAAAGGAAGTGGATTTCACCGACCGCTACTACCGCAGCGCGGCGCAGCTGGTGGCGCGCAAAGGCAGCCCGCTACTGCCGGATGCCGCCAGCCTGAAAGGCAAAACCGTCGGCGTCCAGACGGGCTCCACCCATGAAGCGTTTGCGAAGGCCAACTGGGCCAACCACGGCGTGAAAATTGTCGGTTACGCTAACCAGGATAATGTCTATCTCGACCTGCTCTCCGGGCGCATCGACGCCGCGTTGCAGGATAATATCCAGGCGGCGACCGGCTTTATCGATACGCCGCGCGGGCAGAAATTCGCCTTTGCCGGCCCGGTTATCCAGGATGGCGGGATCTCCTCCGACGTCGGGATTGCGGTCAATAAGGACAATCCGGCGCTGCGCGATGCGCTGAACGGGGCCATTAAGGCAATCCGCGCCGACGGAACCTATGACGCCATTCAGAAAAAATACTTTAGCTTTGATATTTATGGCAAATAAGTCGTAAAGGTACGGGCGTGGGCGCTGGCCTGCGCCCCTTTACGACCTCCGCGGAAGGCTGAATATGGTCGCAGACTATTTACCCCTGTTGTTACGCGGCGCGGCGCTTTCGCTGTGCGTGATGCTCTCTTCATTACTGGTCGCTCTGCTGCTGGGGCTGATTAACTCGCTGATTAAGCTCTTCGGCCCGCCGTGGCTGCGCCTGTTTTCCACCGCCTACACTACGCTGGTACGCGGGATCCCGGAGCTGGTAATTATGCTGCTGCTGTTTTTCGGCGGCGAGATGCTGGTTAACCTGCTGCTGGGTCTGGTGGGGCTGGGGCCGGTACGCTTCAATACTTTTATCTCCGGCGTGCTGGCGATTGGTTTTGTTTTCGGCGCCTATTACACCGAGACTTTTCGCGGCGCGTTTCTGACTGTCGATAGCGGGCAAACCGAAGCCGCGCAGGCCTACGGGATGCGACCCTGGACGGTGTTCCGCCGGGTGATGCTGCCACAGATGCTGAGCTTCGCGATCCCGGGCATCAACAACAACTGGCTGGGGCTGATGAAAGCGTCGGCGCTGGTGTCGATCCTCGGCCTTGAGGATATGGTCTGGCTGGCCGAACAGGCCGGGCGCGCCACGCAAAAGCCGTTCCTCTTCTACTTTCTGGTCTCGCTGATTTACATGGTGATTACCGCGCTCTCCAGTTGGCTGTTCAGCCGCCTGGCGAAGCGTTACGCGCTGCGCTCTTCCACGGCGGGGGCGGCCTTATGAATCTGCAAACCTTTATCGATGCGATCCCGAGCTTTTTGTGGAGCGACGGCAACGGCGCCGCCAGCGGACTGGCGGTCACGGCGGAGCTGTTTTTACTCTCCATCGTTCCCGGGATGGCGCTGGCGATAGCGATGGCGGTGGGGCAGGTGTACGGCCCGCGCGGGCTGGCGCTACCCATTCGCGCGTTTACATATTTTTTTCGCAGCACGCCGCTCTATCTCCAACTGATGCTGATTTACTACGGCCTGTCGCAGTTCGATATCGTACAGACGGGCTGGATGAACGACCAGCCGTTCTGGCTGCTGTTTCGCGATGCGACCTTCTGCGCCACCCTGGCGCTGGTGCTCAACACTGCCGCGTACGTCGCGGAGCTGCTGGCGGGGATGATGGTGACTTTCCCGCGCCAGGAGTGGGTCGCCGGAGAAGCCTACGGGATGGGGAAATGGCAGATTATTCGCCGTCTGGTTCTGCCCGCGACCTTGAGGCGCGGGATCCCGGCGCTGAATAATGAAATGGTCTTTTTGCTGCACGCCACGTCGCTGGCCAGCACCGTGACCCTGCTGGATATTACCGGCGTGGCCCGCGCGTTCTACGCCATGACCTATTCGCCGTTTATTCCGTTTCTGATGGCCGCGGCGCTGTATCTGCTCTGCACCTTTTTGCTGATTTTCACCTTCGCGCGCGCCGAGCGGCGCTGGCTGGCGTTTATCCGTCGCGGCTAGTCAGGATCGCTTAATGGCCTGCAGTTCGGTGAGGGTGACGATTTTATCAACGTGAAACTTTTTACTGGTCAGCCAGCTATCCGCCAGCTGGCAGTAGTGCGCCATGCTGCGACAGCCGATACGCACCAGAAAGTCGAAGCTGCCGCTGACCAGCCAGCAGTCCAGCACTTCGGGCGTCTGGCGCATCTCCTGTTCAAACACCGGCTGCGATCGCCCGTGGTCGGCCAGCGCGATTTGCGCCTGCACCACAAACGCGTGCTCCGGCTCGGGCAGTTCTACAATGGCGCTGTAGCCGCGAATAATGCCGTCGCGCTCAAGGCTGCGCACCCGTTCCAGGCACGGACGGGCGGTAAGGTTTACCTGCTCCGAGAGCTTTTGATAAGAAATGCGGCCATCCCGGCGCAGGATTTCAAGGATCTTGTGATCGATACGGTCAAGCCGGATTTTCTTTTCCACAACCAGGACGTCCAATGAAAATTAAACACTATACATTACCTGAACATGCACTCGGTGGGCAGCGGCAATTAAGCCATTTTCATTTCGGCGCGCCCGGCACAGGAGAGAAGGTCTATCTGCAGGCGGGGCTGCACGCCGATGAAATTCCGGGCATGCTGGTTCTGCATTATCTTAAAAGATTACTCAGCCAGGCGGAACGGCGCGGCGAGCTGCGCGGCGAAATCATTCTCGTACCGGTGGCCAACCCGCCGGGGCTGGCCCAGGTGCTGCTCAGCGGCGGCGTAGGTCGTTTCGATCTGGCGAGCGGGCGTAATTTTAACCGCGACTTCCCCGATCTGGCTGCCCTGGCGCAGCCCTATCTGCGTCCGCCATCGCCCGGCTCGCGCCGCGAGTATCTGCAGCAGGTGCGCGCGGCGATGCGGGATGCGCTGGCGGCGCTGCCCGTCGTCAGCGAAGTTCAGGCCCTGCGCCATCATCTGCTGGGCCTCGCCTGCGATGCCGATTTGGTGCTCGATCTGCACTGCGATGACCAGGCGATTTTACATCTCTACGCTGACCCGGCCTGGCAACGCGAGGCGAAGGTTCTGGCGGCTTTTCTCGGCGTCGGCGCGGTACTGCTGTCGCAGGAGAGCGGCGGTCATTCCTTTGATGAGGCCTGCGGCCTGCCGTGGCAGCGCCTGACGGCGCTTGATTCATTGCAGTCGCAGCAGCAGCCCGGCTGTATGGCGGTGACCGTCGAACTGCGCGGCCAGCAGGAGGTGGATCACGCCACCGCTTGCGACGATGCCGAACGTCTTTATCGCTACCTGCAGTACCGCGGCGTACTGGCCGGCTCGAGGCCTGAGATTCCGCAGCAGGAAACGGTAATGCTGCCGTTTGCCGCTGGGGAGATTGTTACCGCCCCGGCCACCGGCATCCTGGTGCTGTTAAAACAGCCCGGCGAGTGGGTCAGCGCCGACGATGTGGTTGCGGAAATCATCGATCCGCTGACCGATATGGTCAAAGCGGTCCGCCCGACATCGGGCGGGCTGATTTATGCCAGCCGTCGGGCGCCGTTTGTCACCCTGGGGGCCGAAGTGATGAAAATCGCCGGCGAGCGGCCGTTCAGCGGCGGAGGCGGGCTGGCGCTGTAAGCGGCTTTTCGTTTATCGCGCGGGTTAAAAAGTCGTTCACTGTCTTCATGCACAGCTCGCGTTCTTCGACGTGCGGCATATGGCTTGAGGCTTCGAAAATGACCCACTCCGCGTCGGGGATGTGGTCCATAAAGGGTTGTACCACCTCCGGGGTGGCTTCATCGTAGCGCCCCGAAATCAGCAGGACCGGAACCGTAATGCGCGCGAGGCGGTCGATAATCGTCCACGCTTTCATGCTGCCGATGACGTGAAATTCGGTTGGGCCATTCATGGCGTGATAAACCGTCGGATCGGCATCCATGGCATCGAAGGTACGCCGCACTTCCGCCGGCCAGGGATCGAGCCGACAGACGTGGCGTTGATAAAATACCTGGCTTGCCGCCTTATATTCCGCGCTGTCCAGCGTTCCCGCCGCCTCATGGGCCAGCAGCGTCTGCTGGACGTCGGCGGGAAGCTGCGCCCGCAGCCTGGCCGCTCCCTGTAGCCACAGCGCCATCGATGCCGGGGAATTGGCGATAATCAGCGCCTTTAACCCCTTTGGCCGCGTCACGGCGTGCTCCGCGCCGAGCATACCTCCCCACGATTGGCCGAGCAGGGCGTAATTATCGGCAATATTGAGATGCTGCAGCAGGTTAGCCAGTTCGTCGAGGAACAGCGCCGGTTGCCAGAAGTCGGCGGGCTGCTGCGGGAGATGGGTTGAGCGCCCGTTGCCTAACTGATCGTAGTGGATCACCGCCCGCCCGCTGAGGGCGATATCGCGGAACGCATCAACATAATCATGCGTGCACCCCGGCCCGCCGTGGGCGATGACCAGCGGCGTGAGCCCGCTATCGATATCGCCGCAAACGCGAAACCAGGTTTGATAGCGCCGAAACGGGGCGTAACCTTCGCTGATGGTATACATGAATCATCTTTACCCTGCTAAGTGGACCGGCTTTCAGGGTAAAGGGTGGCAACCGCGGCTGAACACTAGCAAAAATGCTAGTTCTTAGCTGTCGAGCAGACGGTAGTGCAGGGCGCGGACTACCGCCTGTACGCGGTTGCTGGCGCCGAGCTTTTTGGCTGCGGTATTAAGATGCAGCGTCACCGTCGCCACCGAGCGGTGCAGCTTGCGGGCGATCTCTTTGGCGGTAAGTCCTTCGGCGGACCACGCCAGGCATTCGCGCTCGCGGTTGCTTAGCTTCACATGACGGCAGGTAAGCAGGGTGCTGTCGAACAGCGGAAACGCCGACTCCTGAAACTGGTGGGCGAGCAGCATCAGCTGCGCCAGGGTGGCGCTGATTTCCCGTTCCTGACGCTGGCCGGTATGGATGCCGGTGAGAGTGACGAAACTGCCGTTGGGGAGATGCAGGGGAACCGTCGCCCCGCAGGGCATATTATGTTCGCGCATATAGTCGGTGACCGCGGTGGCGTGATTGTTCAACCTCCCGCGCAGCATGCTGTTGTCCGGTCGTTGATAGGACCAGACAAAAGGCGCGCAGCTTTCTAGCGCGCAGTGCTGCACCGGATCAACCTGGTAATATCCGCGCTCGCACCATAGCTGGCGCATATCTTCCGGCACATTGCACGTTTTCAGCAGCGAAGGCGTAATCAGCTCCCCTTCCAGAGAACGCGGGACCGGCGTGTAGTCGTAAATGACCGCGTCAAATCCTAACTTCCGGGTGGCCTGAAAAAGTCCGCTGAATGCCTCATCCAGGCTGGCCGCCCGCGCGCTGCCGGGGCGTTCAAATTCCAGTCGCATATAACCCCCTTCATCTAAAACGAGACCTGCGACGGGCACGATTTGTGCAAATCCGTCAATAGTTAGCGCAAAAGGCATGCAATTCCGGTGCCGCACCGGCGCCGCGCAAAACTAGTATTTTTGCTAACTGTTCAGCCTCCGGCGTTGCCGTTAGCGTTAACGCAACGCCAGAACCGCGCTATTGACGATGAGGAGTACACCATGTGGAGCGAAATAGCGCCCGATCAGTGCCATAACATTGCGGTGGAGGGATATAACGTCGTGGCCTATCAGTTTGGCGACGGCGAGGAGACCGTTCTCTGCCTCAACGGCGGGCCGGGGCTGCCCTGCGATTATCTGCGCGAAGCCCACTCCTGCCTGAAGCTTCACGGTTATCGGGTGATCGCGTTTGACCAGTTGGGTACCGGCAAGTCCGATCGGCCGGATGATGCCAGCCTGTGGACGATGGCGCGCTACGTGCGTGAAGTGGAGACCGTGCGTCAGGCACTGGGGCTCGGTAAGGTGCATCTGCTTGGTCACTCGTGGGGCGGATGGCTGGCGATTGAAGTGGCGTTGCACCATCCTGGCGCAATTCGCTCGCTGATTCTGGAAAACACCGTCGCTGATATGCCGCATCTGGTGCAGGAGCTAAACCGTCTGCGCGGGGCGCTGGGGCCAGAAACCGTCGCGATGATGCAGCGCTACGAAGCGCTCGGCTGGTTGGAGCATCCGGCCTATCAGGCGGCGATTACTCTGCTGAATTATCGCCACGTGTGCCGCCTTGACGTCTGGCCAGAGCCTGTTATCCGCTCGCTTGGGGACTGGAATATGGGGCCGTATACCACCATGCAGGGGCCGAACGAATTCCTCTATACCGGCAATTTGAAAAACTGGAACCGCAGCGCTGAACTGGCGTCAATCCGCGCGCCCTGTCTGATCACCAGCGGCCAGCACGATGAACTGACGCCCGCCTGCGCCCTGAAAATGAAGCAGGGGCTGGCGAACGCCGAAATAGCCATTTTTGCCAACAGCAGCCATATGCCGTTTTACGAAGAGCCGCAGGCTTACTACCCGGTGCTGCTCGATTTTCTGACGCGCCAGCGCGACGCGGGAGGCTGTTGATGCACCGTTACCGCTTTTTGCTTCTTCGCCCGCTACAGCTGCTGCCGGTTCTGCTGGGTATCAGCCTGATCACCTTCATGATGGTGCGCGCCATCCCAGGCGATCCGGCGCGTATTCTGCTCGGGGTGCGCAGCACGCCGGCGGCGCTGGCCCGCATCCGCGCGCAGTTTGGCCTTGATGAACCGCTGTGGGTTCAGTACGGCTATTTTCTGCGCAATCTGCTGCAGGGCGAGCTGGGTAAGTCAATTGTTTACCGGGTCGATACCCTGAAGCTGATTACTTCGCGTCTGGAACCGACGCTATGGCTGGTGCTCGGCAGCGTTCTGCTGGCAATAGCGTTGACGGTACCGCTGGCGGCGATAGCTGCCCGCCAGCGCGGGCGCCTCGCCGATCGGCTGATTCGTCTGTTTACGACCGCCGGGCTCGGGTTTCCGGCGTTCTGGCTCGGTATCATGTTGATTCTGCTGTTCAGTATCGTGCTCGGCTGGTTTCCGGTCTCCGGCTACGGCAGCGATTTTTTAGACCAGCTGCACCATATGGTTCTGCCGTGCCTGACCGTGGCGCTGGCGCTGTCGGCGGTATTGATTCGCAACCTGCGCACCAGCCTGCTGATGGAGATGAATAGCGACTATGTGGTGGCGGCCCGGGCGCGGGGGCAGCAGGAAAGACGTATCTTCTGGCGGCACGTGCTGCCGAACTCTCTGGTGCCGACCATCAATCTGCTGGCGGTGAATATTGGCTGGCTCATTGGCAGTACGGTGGTGATCGAAAGCGTGTTTGCCATCCCTGGCCTCGGACAGCTGTTGGTTAAAGCGATTTTTAGCCGCGACTACATGGTGGTACAGGGCGTGGTGATGGTCTTTGCTCTCGCGACCGTAGCGGTCAGCCTGCTGGCGGATATTCTGACCGTGGCCCTCGACCCGAGGATAAAACTATGAAGGCGATAGCGACGTTTTCCCGCCTGCGTCAACGGGCTATCCCGCGTCAGCAGGCGCTCTGTGCCGGACTGGCGATCGTCGGGCTATGGCTGCTGGTCGCCTGTCTGGCGCCGTGGATCGCGCCGTTCGATCCGATTGCCCAGGACGCCTCTTCCAGCCTGCTGTCGCCGGGCGGCGCGCATCTCTTCGGTACCGACAACTTTGGCCGCGACGTTTTTTCCCGCGTGCTGTGGGGAGCGCGGGTCGATCTACAAATCTGCCTGCTGGGGGTGCTGTTCCCCTTTATGCTTGGTACCGCGCTGGGGGCGCTTGCCGGTTATTCTGGCGGCGTGGTCGATGCGCTGGTGATGCGGGTTATTGATATCGTGCTGGCCTTTCCGTTTCTGGTGCTGATGCTGGCAATCATCGCCATTCTCGGGCCGGGGCTGAGCAGCTTTTACATCGCGATGGCGATGGTGGGCTGGGTCTCCTACGCCCGGCTGGTGCGCGCTCAGGTACTGACGCTGAAACAGCGCGATTTTATTCTGGCGGCCCGCAGTCTGGGCTACGGCCATCTGCGGATTTTGTTCCGCCATCTGCTGCCGAACGCGCTAACCGGAGCGATCGTTTTTTCGATGTCCGACTGTGTACTGGTGTTGCTGAACGGAGCTGCGGTGAGCTATCTCGGGCTCGGCGTGCAGCCGCCAACCGCCGAATGGGGCGTTATGGTGGCCGAAGGGCAGAGCTTTATCACTACCGCATGGTGGATAACCACCTTTCCTGGGCTCGCCATCGTGCTGCTGGCGATGGGCTTTAGCCTGCTGGCCGATGGGCTCGGCGACAAGTTAGGAGGACGGGGATGAGTTTGCTGAAGGTGAATCGCCTGACGGTTACGCGCGGCGAGGATATCGCGCTGGTCGATAACGTCTCATTCGCGCTTGAAGCCGGGGAGATGCTGGGGCTGGTTGGCGAAAGCGGGTCGGGAAAAACCGTGACCTGTCGGGCGCTGATGCGCCTGCTGCCGGGGGACGGACTGCGGATTAGCGGCGGTGAGGTTGTGCTCGACGGCCGGGATATTTTGCCCCTCAGCGAAGGGCAAATGTCGGCGGTGCGCGGGCGGGAAATCGGTATGATTTTCCAGAACCCGACCAGCCATCTCAATCCGGTGATGACCATTGGGGAGCAGATCGCGGAAAGCCGGCGCCTCCATTTTTCGGCAAACCGCCGTCAGGCGCGGGAGGATGCGCTGGCCCTGCTGCGCCAGGTCGGCATCCCGGACCCGCAGAATCGGCTCAATAGCTATCCGCACGAATTTTCCGGCGGGATGCGCCAGAGGGCGATGATCGCCGTCGCCCTCGCGCCGGAACCGAGGCTGCTGATTGCCGACGAACCGACGACCGCGCTGGACGTCACCGTGCAGATGCAGATTTTGCGCCTGCTCAGCGACCTGCGTGCCGAGCTGGGGCTGGCGGTCATTATGATCACCCACGATCTCGGGGTGGTGGCGCAAACCTGCGACCGGATCGCGGTGATGTACGGCGGCAGGCTCTGCGAGGTGGGCGACAAACGCGAAGTGCTCGCCGGGCCGCTGCACCCTTATACCCGCGGACTTATTGATTGTCAGCCGGCCAGCGAAGGCGGACGGGGGAGGCTGACGATCATCGACGGCCAGCCGCCGAGCGCCGACCACTTTCCATCAGGCTGTCGCTTTCATCCGCGCTGCCGCCGCGCCGATGAAGCGTGCCTGCAGCAGCCGCCGCTGCATTACGGACAGGATCGCCATAGCCACGCGGTGGCTTGTCATCACCGGTTACCCACGCTGACCCGGCAGGAGGGATAATGGTTAACGCTCACTGGCCGCTGCTTGAGGCCGATAATCTTTGCGTCACCTTCCCGGTATCGGGCGGTCTTTGGCAGCCGAAGCGGGTCGTGCACGCGGTGAACCAGGTCACGATGCAGATCTTTCCTGGCGAAACGCTCGGTCTGGTCGGCGAGTCCGGCAGCGGCAAGAGCACGCTTGGCCGAGCGCTGTTACAGCTTGAACGGGTAGCCGATGGCGAGGTGCGGTTCGAGGGGCAGCGTATTACCCATGGCTTAACCAGCGATATCGCCCGTCTGCGCCAGCAAAGCGCGATGATTTTCCAGGATCCCTTTGCCTCGTTAAACCCCCGGCAGACCGTGGGAGAGAGCATCGCCGAGGTGCTGCGCGTGCATCAAAAAGTGCCCCGCGGGCAGGAGGCGCTGCGGGTAGCAGAACTGCTCACCCTGGTCGGCCTGCGTCCGCAGCAGGCCAGCACGAAACCAGCCCAGCTTAGCGGCGGCCAGTGCCAGCGCGTCGGTATTGCCAGAGCGCTGGCCATGGAGCCGCGACTGATCGTGGCCGATGAGTGCGTCGCGGCGCTGGACGTCTCTATTCAGGGACAGATCGTCAACCTGCTGATGGAGCTGCGGGAGAAGATGGGGCTGGCGATTCTGTTTATCGCCCACGATCTGGCGATTGTGCGGCGGCTCTGCGATCGGGTGGCGGTAATGTACCTTGGGCGGATTGTGGAGGAGGGGCCGGCAGAGGCGGTCTTCACCCGTCCGCTGCATCCTTATACCGCCGCGCTGGTCTCGGCGATCCCGGAAATCGACCCGGATAAACCCCTACCGAAGAATTTGCTGGGGGGCGAGCCGCCCAGCCCCGTTGCCGTTCCACAAGGCTGTGCATTTCATCCGCGCTGCCCTTATGCGCAGGTGCAGTGCCGCACCGGCGCACCACCACCAACCCGGCAGATTGCCGACCGCGCTTATGCCTGCGTGCTCAACCTCGCGGGTGATGAGACCGTTTTTCCTTTAACAGGGGGATCTTTTGATGAAGCACAGGCAAGTTAAGTTACTGGCGGCGAGCGTTTTTCTGGCGCTTAGCGTGGTGAGCGAAATGGCCCAGGCGGCGGGGGTATTGACCATTGGCCGCCGGGAGGACAGCACCACGTTTGACCCGATAAAATCGGCGCAAAACGCGGATAACTGGGTCTTTTCCAACGTTTTTGACCCGCTGGTGCGGGTAGATAAGAGCGGGACGAAGCTGGAGCCGGGCGTGGCTGAGAGCTGGACGATTTCTCCGGATGGCAAGGTCTACACTTTTAAAATTCGCGACACGACCTTCTCTGACGGCACACCGCTGACCGCCAGCGATGCGGCGTTTAGCTTAATTCGTATCCGCGATGATGAAGGCTCGCTGTGGCGCGACTCCTATAGCATTATTGCCAAAGCGGAAGCCCCGGACCCGCGCACGCTGGTAGTGACGCTGAAATCGCCGTCAGCGCCGTTCTTGTCGCAGCTTGCCCTGCCGAACGCCTCGGTGATTTCGCAGAAGGCGATGAAAGCGGAAGGCGAAGAGGCGTTTGCCGAAAAACCCGTGGGCTCCGGCGCGTTTAGCGTGAAAGAGTGGCTGCGCGGGGAAAAGATCGTGCTGGTGAAGAACCCGCACTTCTGGCAGGCGAAAAACGTTAGCCTCGATGGCGTGGAGTGGTTAACCATTCCGGACGATAATACCCGCATGCTGAAGGTGCAGGCCGGCGAGCTCGATGCCGCGCTGACCGTGCCTTTCTCGCGCATTGCATCGTTACAAAAGGATGCCAATCTGAAGGTGGAGCTGGACCCCTCCACGCGCGAGGACCATCTGCTGATCAACCATTCTCACGGCGCGCTGGGCAAGGTAGAGGTGCGCCAGGCGCTGGACTTCGCGATTGATAAAGACGCGATCGTGAAGACCGTGACCTTTGGCTACGGCCAGGTGGCCAACTCCTATATTCCCGCCGGGGCGCTTTACCACTATCAGGATAATCTTCGTCGGCCTTACGATCCGCAGAAGGCCAAAGCGATGCTAAAAGCGGCGGGCGCTGCCGATCTGAAGCTGAACTACGTGGTCAACGCCGGGGATGAAGTCGATGAGCAGATTGCCATTTTGTTGCAACAGCAGCTGGCGAAAGCCGGGGTGACGGTGAATTTGCAAAAAGTCGACCCGAGCCAGAGCTGGGATATGCTGGTGGCCGGAGAGTACGATATTTCGGTGATGTACTGGACCAACGATATTCTCGACCCCGATCAGAAAACCACTTTCGTGCTTGGTCACGATGCCAATATGAACTATATGACCCGCTATCATAACGAGCAGGTAAAAGCGCTGGTGGCTGCCGCGCGCGTCGAAATGGACGGTAAAAAGCGCGAGCAGATGTATATCGACCTGCAAAAAATGGCTAAGGCCGACGTGAACTGGGTTGACCTCTACTACAGCCCGTACCGTAACGTCAGCCGCAAAAATATCGATGGTTTTTATCAGAATCCGCTGGGACGTTTCTTCCTGGAGGATACCGTAAAACGCTAATGCCTCTTTGCGCCGGTTGGTCTCTGACGCCGGCGCCTTTTTCATCTTACCGGCGGCACGACGCGGTTTGATGCATATCAACCAGTACATTAACTTTTACTATAAAAACTAAAAAAGAGTTGTAACCCCGCCTGCTTTTATTCAATTTATGTGGTGAATGTTTAATGTATTTCAATAATTAAAATATATATACATTAAAAAACAACACGTTAAATAAATCAGGGGTTAATTTTTGTGGCAAGTGCAAACAAACTCACGCTGTTCATCGTCATCTTCATGCTGCTGGGGATCCTCTCCGGTGCGGCCATCCACGCTTACGCCGGGCAAACGACCATAACCGCATGGTCGGAAAACATTACGCTGCTGACCGATGTGTTCCTGCGCCTGATTAAAATGGTGATTGCGCCGTTAGTCTTCAGTACCCTGACGGTCGGTATTATGCGCCTTGGCGAAACGGCGACCATTGGCCGGGTCGGCGGTAAAGCCATGGTGTGGTTTATTACCTCGTCAATTCTCTCCATTCTGGTCGGGCTGGTGATCGTTACCCTCGAGCATCCCGGCGCCGGCCTGAACCTGGCGATCCCGAAAGAATCCGTTGATACCGGGCTGGCGGTGAGCGGGATGAGCCTGAAAGGCTTTCTGACCCATACCATCCCAACCAGCATTACCGAAGCGATGGCCAGCAACGAGATTCTGCAAATCGTGGTGTTCTCAATGTTCTTCGGTATCGCCGGGGCGTCGCTGGGAGAGAAATTCAATGCCCCGCTGGTGGCGGCGCTCAACGTGGTTTCCCACATTATGCTGAAGGTGACCGGGTACGTGATGTACGTCGCGCCGCTGGCGATTTTCGCCGCTATCTCTTCGGTTATCGCCTCGCAGGGGCTGGGGATCCTGCTTAACTATGCCTCGTTTATCGGCGGATACTATGTCGCGATCCTGCTGACCAGCGCGGTGCTGCTGGCGGTGGGGTATATGGTGCTCAAGAAAGAGGTTTTTCGCCTGCTGAATATGCTGAAAGACCCGGTGCTGGTGGCGTTCACCACCAGCAGTTCCGAAGCGGCCTATCCGAAGACCCTGGAGCGTCTGGTGGAATTTGGCTGCTCGCGAAATATCGCGTCGTTTGTGCTGCCCATCGGCTACTCCTTTAACCTGGTCGGCTCAATGGTGTACTGCTCTTTTGCCGCCATGTTTATCGCTCAGGCCTATAATGTTCAGCTGAGCTTTAGCGAAATTACCGTGATGATGCTGACGCTGATGCTGGCCTCGAAAGGGATTGCCGGGGTACCGCGTTCGGCGCTGGTGGTGCTGGCCGCCACCATCCCGAGCTTCAATATTCCGGTGGCGGGGATTTTGCTGCTGATGGGCATTGACCATTTCCTCGATATGGGGCGCTCAGCGATTAACGTGCTGGGTAACGGGATTGCGACGGCAATGCTGTCAAAAAATGAAGGTCAACTGCAGGAAGAGGTCCCGGAGGCTGAAGTCGCGCCTCAGCAGGCCGAAGCCTGATCGTCGCGCGCCCTCTCTGACGGGGGCGCGTTCCGCAGTGAAAAAGAGGCCCCTAACAGGCACGCAAGGGGCAATGTGACGAAGTAACAGATTCCTCGATAAAGACGTTGTTCTTATTATATAAAAATACGCTCCGGTATTTTTACATTGAGGAACCGGGTAATGGTACCCGCAGCCTGTTACCCCTGAGTAGATTTTTTTGAGGTTACCGATCTTTTTCGGAATCCCGTCGCTGACAAGCCGTCAAATTCCTAATTTTAACGTCCAGAATCCGCTCACCGGCGGGCGCGGGCGCGAGCTTACCAGCGCTCTTTTAACAAGTTAATGAACTGGAAAAAGTCATGATTGTTATTAAGACTGTATTTTTCCATGATTTTGCTTTTGTGCCAGGTGATGGTTTTAGGGGTGACTTTGTTGAGGGAAGAAATTTTAATGATATCAAAGCCATCGATGATGCCGGTGGCGACGGCAGCCTGCGATTTGGAGAGCATTTTATGCGGGCAATGGGTGCAGACGAGCGTGGAGTCGCTTCTCTGCGCGTCGGGAGGAATTTCGCTCCTTTTTAGCTCCTGGGCAATAATTTCGAACATTTTATCGATATTGACCGATTTGATAGAGACAAAGATAACGCCCTTGAGACAGTTAACGATCAGCTCTTTTTCCGGTAACTTGTCATAGCTGTGCAGGATAATCACCGAACTATTTTGTTTACGGTTCTTTATGCTGGTATTGCACAGATAGATTTCGCCGGGGAGAACTTCAGCGATGATGATATCTTTATCTAAAAAATCATTATGCTTATAAGAAAAAGCGACTTTGAGATTACCGCTGCGGCTGATGAGCTCATTGACGACGGAAACCAATGATTCTCTGAGAAAGGTATTTCTGGTGTTGATTGCGATGTTTACTTTTTTCATGGCGTTATTTCCCTGATATATCAACATAACGCCATGTTGTGATCAATCCTCCGGGCGTATGCGGTGATTGTTGCTATGCAGATTTCGTTATTATTAATGTGGCTTTAGTTATTTTCTGCGCGTAGAGTTCTTTGCTGAAAATGGAAATTTCTGTTTTCGCCTGTCGCGGATATACGACACCAGACTATAAACAGAAACGCAAAGGCAAAATATGCACAGTAATAAGGCTAACCATGTTTGCATGGCCATAATTGAGATCCTTTAACTTAATTTTTGGTTTTAAAAATGTACCTCACAGGCACGCGAATATTTTTATACTCTTCGTTAAACCGTGCTCGCGATGCGCGAACGAAAAGCGCCTGACAAACGGCCTGCATTCGGCTTGTGCTAAATTCAGCAATAGCCTGTTAGCTCAGCCGCTGTGGGGCAAAACGCTCACGACGCCCTGTCAATGTAAGAAAATTCTTAATGTGCTGTCAGTCTCATTTCTCTCAATCCTCTCAAAAACTGAAAAAAATTAACAAGAAACACCAGGCTGGAAACATACTAGTCATCACTCCGGGCGGATGGCGGAACAATAGCCGGCAGCGCCGCCGCTGCCGGCTGGGAAAAGGTCAAGAGAGAAACGCCAGCCCTTTGCCAAAAATCGCGCGAATCGGCAGGGTGATGCCCTGCAGGCGGGCCTTGTGCCGCAGGCGGCTGATCACCACGTCGATGCGGTGCAGTTCCGGTTCGCCCTCATCGGTAAACAGAGAAGTGTGCAGGTCAACTTTGCTGCACACTTCATTGCGGTTACGCATTAAGACTTCCAGCAGCCGGTACTCTTGCTGTGTTAGCGGCAGGATCCGCCCCGATGGCGCCACCAGGCGCTCGCTCTGGAGTATCCAGTGGGAAGGGGCTGACCGCTCCGCTAATGGCGCCGGATTGACGCTTTCCGCCGGTTGTTGCTGGCGAAGCCGGGAGCCCAGCGCGTGGATGCTCTCCGCGAGGTCGGAAAAGTTGACCGGCTTGATGAGATAGAGGTCGGCGCCGGCGTTTAAGGCCTGGAGCCGATCCTGCTCATGCCCTCTGGCGGTAATGACGACCAGGCCGAACTGGCCAATCTCGTGCAGATAGTCCAGCACGCTAAACCCGTCTTCGCCCGGCAGGCCAATATCGATAAGTACGATATCGACCGGATCGCGATGCAGCTGCCGCCAGAAGGCCTCGGCGCTGCCGACGCCCCAGGCGTCGAAGCCGCGATGGCGCAGAAAAGCCAGCAGCTCGTCGAGTAGATCTGCGCTATCTTCGATGATAGCTACGCGTAATGTCATGGTTTGTCCTTCTGCTGTCCCGTCAGCGGGAGAGTGAGCGCAAATTCGCATCCGGCTGAGCTATTTTCTGCCAGCCATAGGTCCCCGCCGTGGGCCTGGATGATTTGTCGGGCGACGTAGAGCCCAAGGCCGGTCCCGGCAGGCGTTGTGGTGTGAGTTTCGCCGCGTCGATAGCGCTCGTAAATATGCTCGACCTGTTCCGGCGGGATGCCGGGACCGCGATCGCCAATGCGTAATTCAACGTGCTTTTCCTGCTGATAAATCTCGACTCTTATCTCCCCGGCTGCGGCATATTTAACCGCGTTATCGAGCAGGTTGGCGATCGCAATACACAGCAGCCCGCTATCAATAAACAGCACCGGTGAAGGGGATTGCGGGCCGACAGTTTGCCCCTCAAGGGTGACATTCAAATAATGATTAAGCGAAAGATCTACGACGGTCGCCGCCATATGGATGACCGGCAGCAGTTCGGCATCCTGCTTGTCGGCGTGCAGGTCTCGGGAGGAGAGGCGGGCGTCGGCCAGGCAGTTATCGGTGAGCTGCACCAGGCGGGTTGTCGCGCGCTGCATGCGATCGAGGCGCAAGCTCTGGGTGACGGTTGCGGGACTCAGGCGCAGATTTTCCAGCGCGGCCTGGAGGATCGCCAGCGGCGTTCTGAACTCATGCGCCACCATTCCCATAAACTGGCGCTGGTGGAAGCTGGCCTCGCGTTCAATCTGTAGCTCCCGCGCCAGCTGCTGCTTGCGCACCAGGGTACGGTTTTCCGCCCGCACCCGCAGCACCGCAATGATCAGGACGGTGACGATGTGGATAATCAGCGCGTACTGCCAGGTGGAATAAACCATGTTATGAAACGGAATGACGCCGTGGATAGAGAGCAGCGCCAGCCCGGCGGAGACCACGTATACCGGCGGCAGCAGCCCCAACAACAGGGTATTGATATCAACCGCTTTGCGCCGCCACAGCATCCATGAGGTGATCAACAGAATTGGCGCGGCGATGAAGAATATCCCCGCTTCAATCTGCATTGCCTGGCCGTAAAACCCTAGCGGGATACTGATTTGCAGAACAATGTTTAAGGCGATCGCCGCCAGCAGCAGTTGATACAGCCGCGGCATGTTTTTCTTCAAATCGAAAACTTCGCTATGTAACCACAGCGCGGTGGCGTAGCTCACCAGCGACAGGCAGCTAATCATGTAATCCTGCACCGGCAGTAGGGCGTCGCCAAAGAGCCATTCCGGGTAGCCATGAAGGGCCGCGACGAGCGGATAGTTGAGCGAGAACAGGCAGATCCCCCACAGCAGGCGTCGGCGCAGCGCGACGGCAAGCCACAGGGCGATACCGCTGGCAATCACCGCCAGGCCAAAATAGAAACTCCAGAAGGCGGTATCGAGGGTGGCCGAACGTACGAACTCCTGCGGTGACGAGAGCGTCGCCAGCAGGATCAGGGTGCTGGTGCTCTGGAGACGGAAGACCATCTCGTAGCCAGCCGCCGTGGGCGGGGGCGGTAAAATTAGCACGCTTTCGCGGTAGTCGAGATCGTTATCGCGGGCAGAAGCGTGGTCGCCAAACTCTTTTTGTTTCCAGGGGGCATCGCTAGCGTAGGGGCGATAAAAAACGGTCAAGCGATCGACAAACGACGGACCGAGCTGCAGCCAGCGCTGTTCGCCAGCAAACCAGGCCGCCGGGAGCGAAGTGCGTAGCCAGTAGGTCTTTGACGAATAGCCGAACGACGGGATAAGCGGCGCCGTTTTTAGCGCCTCCTCTGGCAGCGAAAGAAAGGCGTCGAGGGACATTGTATCGCTGGCGTCGGCGTACCAGTAGACCGGGATATCGATACCCAACTGCCGGACTTCCGCGCGCGCCGGCGCCCACCACAGCAGGGAAATGATGATGCCGCACATTGCCCAGAAATACGCGCTGTGGCTCCTGCGATTAAGATCAAAAAAAGCGCACAAACGATACAATCACGCCCCCTTATGGCATGGATTAATAAATCAGTACGGTAAAAATGAACAGGGACTCTGCTACTGGCACAGATAACCCTCCGCCATTCGGCAAATATACGTGTAGGGCTGGACAATGCAGCATTCTGCTGGTGCCGAAGATATTATTCCAGCGTTATCTACATGCCGGAGAACTGGCCAGACCTGCTGTAAGAAAATTCTTAATAAAAGTTAACGTATGGGGGAGTTGGATAATAAGCAAGCGGAAAGTTCAGTCGCGACATACGGTTTTATGATGTTATGCCATGAATTCACGCGATAGTTATATAAAAATTGGCAATAAATTATTTAAGCAGCGCATATAAAACCAGATAGTTATATTAAACGCTAATTACCGTTGTTATTGATGGCCGGATAAAGGCGGCGCATTGCCCGCATCGTCGAATGAGGTTAGGTACGGTTCGAAGGATTGCTGACGGCAGGGGATGACAATGATTAGCATGGTGTTAACATTCCTGGCCGCTGTTTTAAAGCGATGGATTTTAACTAATTGAAATAAAAAGGATTGATTGTTTATTATTTGTCGTAAATGTTAACAGCAGATGCAAAAGTCAAAAATACCCGTATAATCATTGTCCCTTTTCCTGTCTTAAGTTTAAGCTGGAGGCACAATGGAGCTCAGTCGCAGGCAGTTCTTTCGCATCTGCGCGGGTGGTATGGCAGGGACGACCGTAGCATCGCTTGGTTTTCTTCCCTCGTTTTCCGCTCACGCAGAGACGCGTCAATATAAACTCTTAAAAGCTAAAGAAACCCGTAATAACTGCACCTACTGTTCAGTCGGCTGCGGGATCCTCATGTACAGCTTCGGAGATAACGCCAAAAACGTGCGTGAACGCATTTATCACGTCGAAGGCGACCCCGATCATCCCGTGAGCCGCGGGTCGCTGTGCCCAAAAGGCGCAGGCGTACTGGACTATATTCACAGCGATAACCGATTACGCTATCCGGAGTACCGCGCGCCGGGCTCGGATAAGTGGACGCGTATAAGCTGGGATGAGGCCATCGATCGTATCGCGCGATTGATGAAAGATGACCGCGACGCCAACTTTATCGAAAAGAATGCCCAGGGCGTCACCGTCAACCGCTGGACCTCAACCAGCATGCTGTGCTCTTCGGCGGCGAGTAATGAAACCGGGATCCTTGACGGTAAATTTACCCGCGCGCTGGGGATGGTATCGATTGACTGTCAGGCGCGCCTTTGCCACGGCCCGACGGTATCGGCGCTGGCGCCAACCTTTGGTCGTGGGGCGATGACCAACAACTGGGTGGATATTAAAAACGCCAATGTGGTGCTGATTATGGGCGGCAACGCGGCGGAAGCGCATCCGGTAGGGTTCAAATGGGTTATCGAAGCCAAAATTAAAAATAATGCGACCGTTATCGTCGTTGATCCGCGCTTTAACCGCAGCGCGGCGGTGGCTGACCTGTACGCGCCCATTCGCGCCGGCTCCGACAGCGCTTTCCTGCTCGGCGCGATCCGCTATCTGATCGAACACGATCGGATACAGCATGAGTACGTGCGTCACTACACCAACGCCAGCATGATCGTGCGGGAAGATTATGATTTCGACGATGGGCTGTTTAGCGGCTTTGATCCGCAGAAGCGTCAGTACGATAAAGTCAGCTGGAACTATGAACTCGACGCTAACGGCTACGCCAGGCGCGATGATACGTGGAACCATCCGCGCTGCGTCTGGAATCTATTGAAACAGCACGTTGAGCGCTATACGCCGGAACTTGTCAACCGCCTGTGCGGCACCTCTTTACACGATTTTCAGCGCATTTGCGAACTGTTAGCCAGCACCAGCGCTGCGAATCGAACCGCGACAATCCTGTATGCCCTCGGTTGGACCCATCACACCACCGGAGCGCAAACTATCCGCGCGGCCGCGATGCTACAGCTGCTGTTGGGCAATATCGGCATGGCAGGCGGCGGCGTTAACGCGCTGCGCGGGCACTCCAATATTCAGGGTTATACCGACCTGGGACTGCTTTCGACCAATCTGCCGGGATATATGCCGCTACCGTCGGAAAAACAGGTTGATTATCAGAGCTATATTTCACAAATCACCCCCGCGGCGCTGGGCGTGAACGAAGTGAATTACTGGCAAAATACGCCGAAGTTTTTCGTCAGCATGATGAAAAGCTTCTGGGGCGATGCCGCAACCGCGGAAAACAGCTGGGGCTATGACTGGCTGCCGAAATGGGATCGTTTATACGATGTCATGACCCAGGCCGAGCTGATGGCCCAGGGCAAAATCAACGGCTACGTGGTGCAGGGATTTAACCCGCTGGCGGCGTTCCCGGATAAAAACAAATCCGCCCGCGCGCTGGCGAAGCTTAAATATCTGGTGGTGATCGATCCGCTGGTCACCGAGTCGTCGAATTTCTGGCAGAACCACGGCGAAATGAACGACGTGCGTCCTGCAGATATCCAGACCGAAGTCTTCCGCCTGCCGTCCTCCTGCTTCGCCGAAGAGAACGGTTCGATCGCTAATTCGGGCCGCTGGCTACAGTGGCACTGGGCGGCGGCCGAACCGCCGGGCGAAGCGCTCCACGATGGCAAAATTCTCGGCCGCCTGTTTATGCGCCTGCGCGATCTGTATCGGCAAGAGGGCGGCGCAAACCCGGCGCCGGTGCTGAATATGTCCTGGGATTATCACGATCCCCTCGACCCGCAGCCGGAAGAGGTCGCCAGGGAGGCCAACGGCAAGGCGCTGCGCGATATCGTTGACGAGCAGGGCCGGGTGGTTATCAAAAAAGGCCAGCAGCTGAGCAGCTTCGCGCAGCTAAAAGATGACGGTTCAACCAGCAGCTACTGCTGGGTTTATTGCGGCTGCTGGACCGAGCAGGGCAATCAGATGGCGAACCGCGATAATAGCGACCCGTATGGTTTAGGCTGTACGCCCGGCTGGGCATGGTCCTGGCCGGCGAACCGCCGCATCCTCTACAACCGCGCCTCCGCGGACCCGGCGGGTAAACCCTGGGATCCGCAGCGCTCGCTGCTGAACTGGGACGGCAAACGCTGGACCGGTATGGACGTCGCCGACTATAGTCAGGCGGCGCCGGGCACCAACGTCGGGCCGTTTATCATGAATCCGGAAGGCGTGGCGCGCCTGTTCTCGCTGGACAAACTAAACGATGGCCCGTTCCCGGAACACTATGAGCCTGTCGAATCGCCGATTGGCACTAACCCGCTGCACCCGAAAGTGGTCTCCAGCCCAGTAGCGCGCATCTTTCACGATGACCTGGCGAATATGGGTAAGGCGGATGAGTTCCCCTACGTGGCGACAACCTACTCGATCACCGAACTGTTCCGTCACTGGACCAAGCATGCGCGGCTGAACGCCATCGTTCAGCCCGAGCAGTTTGTTGAAATTGGCGAGGCGTTGGCGAAGGAGAAGGGCATCGTCGCGGGGGACACGGTAAAAGTGATGTCGAAGCGCGGGTTTATTAAAGCCAAAGCGGTAGTGACTAAGCGAATACAGGCGCTGACTATTGATGGCCGTACGGTGAATACCATCGGTATTCCGTGCCACTGGGGTTTTGAGGGGGCGACGCGGAAAGGATTCCTGGCCAATACGCTGACCCCATCGGTGGGGGACGCGAACTCGCAGACGCCTGAATATAAAGCTTTCCTCGTGAACGTGGAAAAGGTGGATACCCAATAGATTTCAGGTTGCAGGAAGGCGGTGACGCCGTGAATGCCGGGAGCGTAGAAACGCTACGTGACCGGGATGAATAAGGAAACCAACGAACCTGCAAACTGAAAGATGAAGGGTAAACGGAGACCAATTATGGCTTATCAATCTCAGGACATTATCCGTCGTTCCGCGACTAACGGCTTCACCCCCGCGCCCCGCGCGCGGGACCACCAGGAAGAGGTGGCGAAGCTTATCGACGTCACCACCTGTATCGGCTGTAAAGCCTGTCAGGTGGCCTGTTCCGAGTGGAACGACATCCGGGATGAAGTCGGTCACAACGTCGGGGTGTACGATAACCCCGCCGACCTGACCGCCAAATCCTGGACCGTGATGCGCTTCTCGGAAGTGGAGCAGAACGACAAACTGGAGTGGCTCATCCGCAAGGATGGCTGTATGCACTGCGCCGACCCGGGCTGCCTGAAGGCCTGCCCGGCGGAAGGGGCGATCATTCAGTACGCCAACGGCATCGTCGACTTCCAGTCCGAGCAGTGCATCGGCTGCGGTTACTGCATCGCCGGCTGCCCGTTCAACGTGCCGCGCCTGAATCCGGAAGACAACCGCGTCTACAAATGCACGCTGTGCGTCGACCGGGTTAACGTTGGCCAGGAGCCGGCGTGCGTGAAAACCTGCCCGACCGGCGCTATCCACTTTGGCTCCAAAGAGGAGATGAAAACGCTGGCGGACGAGCGCGTCGCCGAGCTGAAAACCCGCGGCTACGACAATGCGGGGCTGTACGATCCGGCCGGCGTTGGCGGCACGCACGTGATGTATGTGCTGCACCACGCCGACAAGCCGAACCTGTACCACGGCCTGCCGGAGAACCCGGAAATCAGCGCCACGGTTAAGTTCTGGAAAGGGATCTGGAAGCCTCTCGCGGCGGTCGGCTTTGCGGCCACCTTCGCCGCCAGCATCTTCCACTACGTCGGCGTCGGTCCGAACCGCGCGGAAGAGGAAGAGGACAATCTGGATGAAGAGAAAGACGAGGTGCGCAAATGAAAAGACGTGACACCATCGTGCGCTACACCGCGCCGGAGCGAATCAACCACTGGGTCACCGCCTTCTGCTTCGTGCTGGCGGCAGTGAGCGGACTGGGCTTTTTCTTCCCGTCCTTCAACTGGCTGATGCACATCATGGGCACCCCGCAGCTGGCGCGTATTCTGCACCCGTTCGTGGGCGTGATTATGTTTGCTTCGTTCATCATCATGTTCTTCCGCTACTGGCACCACAACCTGATCAACCGGGACGATATTTTCTGGGCGAAAAATATTCGCAAGATTGTCGTCAACGAGGAAGTGGGCGACACCGGGCGCTATAACTTCGGCCAGAAATGCGTGTTCTGGGCGGCGATTATCTTCCTGGTGCTGCTGCTGGTGAGCGGCGTGATCATCTGGCGTCCGTACTTTGCGCCGGCCTTCTCCATCCCGGTTATCCGCTTCGCGCTGATGCTGCACTCCTTCTCTGCGGTGGCGCTGATTGTGGTGATCATGGTGCATATTTACGCTGCGCTGTGGGTGAAGGGCACGATAACCGCGATGGTAGAAGGCTGGGTGACGAAGACCTGGGCGAAGAAACATCACCCGCGCTGGTATCGTGAAGTGAAAGCGAAACGGACGAAAGATTGATAAAACAAATACGATAAGTTCGCGGCTATGCAGCGGATATTATCGTAGCGAGCGCGCGTAATGGCAGGGAAACCGCAAGGTGAACACGCGATTACGCGCTATTTTTATCGGTAATTATTAAAGGGCAATCAACATAAAACCGCTGATAATAACGCTGTTTTATGAATGTTTTGGTTATCCATATCAAAGAATCGCCGGACGACTCTGGTTATGTTGGCCGTTGCGCCCGGAGAAACGCCCGGGTTAATTCATCATTCGTTGTGGAAGGGGGCCTGACAGGATGACGACGAAATCGCTAACGCTTTCTTTGGATGAACAACAGTCAATTCCTTTGAGTACGGTCTCGGGGACCCTGGGCTACCTCGGCATGGATATTCGTCCGCTGGCTTCCGCGGGGATATGCAGTTTCGACCCCGGCTTTGCTAACACCGCAGGCTGTACGTCAGCCATCTCGTGGATCGATACCGAAAAGAGCATTCTGCTGCACCGCGGCTATCCGGTCGATCAGCTGGCACGCCAGTGCGACTTCCTGGAAGTGGCCTGGATTCTGCTGCGCGGCGATGCGCCTGACGAAGCCAGCTATCAGGACTTCAAAAACACGATTACCCGCCATAGCCTGGTACATGAGCAGATTGCCCGCATGTGCAGCAGCTTTCGTCGCGACTCGCATCCGATGGCCTTAATGTGCGCCCTGGTGGGCACCCTGGCGGCGTTCTATCACGATGTGCTGGACGTTGAAAATCCTGAGCACCGCGCGCTGGCCGCCACCCGCCTGCTGTCGAAAATGCCAACGCTCGCGGCGATGAGCTATAAGTTTTCAATTGAGCAACCGGCGCAGTATCCGCGCAACGATCTGTCCTATGCGGGGAATTTCCTGCATATGCTGTTTGCTATTCCGGCGGAACAATATCAGCTGAATCCGGTGATTGAGCAGGCGATGAACCAGATCCTGGTGCTGCACGCCGACCACGGCCAGTGCGCATCGACGACCACCGTCCGGGCGGCGGGCTCCTCCGGGGCGAATCTCTTTGCCTGCATCGCCGCCGGGCTTGCGTCTCTGTGGGGCCCGGCCCACGGCGGGGCGAACGAAGCCAGTATGCGGATGCTGGAGGAGATCAACACCGTCGATCAAATTCCGGCGTTCCTGAGCAAAGCGAAACGCGACCCGCAGACGTTCCGTCGTCTGGGATTCGGTAACTCTCGCTACCGTCATCTTGACCCGCGCGCCGCTATTTTGCGCGAGACCTGTCATCGGGTACTGGAAGAACTAGGGATGTCCGACATGCCGTTGCAGGTGGCGATGGCCCTCGAAGAGGTGGCGCTAACCGACCCGTACTTTGTTGAAAATGGCCTGTCGCCGAGCGTGGATTTCTATACCGCGGTGATCCTCAAGGCGATGGGACTGCCTTCATCGATGTTTGTGGTGATTACCGCCGTAGGCAGAACGCTTGGCTGGGTGGCGCACTGGAACGAAATGCATGAAGCGCCGCTGACGATTTATCGTCCCCGGCAGATTTATACCGGCGAACAGCGGCGGGATTACGTTTCACGGCGTGAAGGGAAATAACAGAGTGCGGTTTTGATCATGTGTTCGTATTGTTGCCGGGCGGCGGCTGACGCCTTGCCCGGCCTACAAAACCCCGGCCTGTAGCCCGGATAAGGCGTCAGCCGCAATCCGGGATCGTACCGTGTGATTAACGAAACACCACCTGCGCCCAGCGGGCCAGCCCGGCGGTGACCGAGCCAAAATCATCGCCTCCGGCCACCGGAATGCCCGGCAGGTGTGCCGCCAGCGCTTTTTTGATCAACGGCGAGCGAGCGCTGCCACCGGTCAGGTAAATCACATCCGGCTTGTCATTGCTGTTATCCAGCGCCAGCTGAACCTGCTCCATGATGCGGGCCAGCGGCTGATCCAGCGCCGCTTCCAGACCCTGCTGGCTGATGGCTGTCGCCAGCTCGTCGCTAATAAACGGCAGCCCGGTAGTGACGTTCGGCTGCGCGGAGAGGGCGATTTTGCTCTCTTCCGCGCTCCGCACCAGGCGATAGCTCAGACGCTGACGCCAGACCTTCAGCAGCAGCGCGACTTTTTCGCTATCGCGGGCGCTGCGCAGCAAATCGTTAAGCAGGCGACCGTTGGCTGCGCTGTAAAAATCAGTTTGCGCCGGAACGTCGTTAATCGCCACCGCATTCCACCACGGCAGAATCGGTAGCGCGATGCCTTTTTCGGTATCGCCGCCCATGCCCAGCAGCGGCATCAGGCATTTAAAGGCCAGGGCGATATCGAGGTCGTTACCGCCGACCCGGCAGCCGCTGTGGCCAAGCAGGCTTTGCTGGCGATCGGCTTTTTCACGCCACTGCGGCCCCATCAATAGCAGCGAACAGTCGGTGGTACCGCCGCCGATATCGACGACCAGCACGCGTTTTTCCTTGCTCAGCGTCGCTTCGAAATCCAGACCGGCGGCGACCGGTTCAAACTGAAACACGACGTCGCGGAAGCCCGCGCGCTTTGCCGCGCGTTCGAGAATGCCCTGCGCCTGGGTGTTGGCGTCATCGCCGCCCAGCCCCTGGAAGTTAATCGGCCGGCCGATAACCGCCTGGTCGATGGTTTCCGGCAGCTGCGTTTGCGCCTGGAGTTTGATATGCAGCATCATGGCGCACACTAAGTCTTCAAACAGCGCCACCTGCTGCGGCTTGAGCCCGCTGGCGCCGAGAAAGGATTTCGGCGACTTTACGAAGTAGACTTCTTCCGGATCTTCAACGTACTGATGCAGCGAAGCGAGACCAAACTGCACGCTGTTGCCGAGTACGTCGATATCTTCCTCGCGGTTGAAGCTGATGGCGCGACGCAGCAGCGCCTGGTTTTCATCACCGCTGGGCGGGACATCGTGATGGCGGTAGAGCCACTCGCTGACCGCTTCGCGGGTCGGCGCGCAAAGCATTGATGGCAGCAGTGAGCTGCCGTTTTCCAGCGTCAGCAGCTGCGGCGTATTCTCGCGCATTACCGCCACCGAACAGTTAGCGGTACCGTAGTCAAAACCAATAAACATAGCCTGCAAAATCCCCATGCCGGTGAAGAAGGGGGGCGACTTTAGCGGATTGACGGCACTGCGACAACTGGAATTTAAAAGCAAAGCGCCCGCGGCGCAGAGCCGCTATGATTGAAGCGCTAAGAAAGGAGAAAAGATGACGCTGCTACCCTGGCATCCCCCCTACGACTGGCAATGGATGTTTCATTTTCTTGAGGCGCGTACGGTGCAAGGGATTGAAACCTTTGTCGACAACAGCTACTGCCGCAGCTTTGCCCTCAATGGCCACGCCGGGCTGATCGCGGTGACGCCGGATGACGCCGCGCAGGGCATGCGGGTGACGCTTTCCGCCGGGCTACAGCCGGTCGCGGAAGAGTGCCTGGCGCGGGTTGCGCGCTTATTTGATTTGTCCTGCGACCCGCAGCGGATCGGCCTGACGCTGGGAAATCTCGCGCTGCCAAGGCCGGGGCTGCGCCTGCCGGGATCCCTGGATGCGTTTGAACAAGCGGTACGCGCGGTGCTCGGGCAACTGGTGAGCGTGGCCATGGCGGCAAAGCTCACCGGGAAAGTGGTGGCTGCCTTCGGGGAACCGTTGACCGACGCGCCGGGCTTTTATCTCTTCCCGAGCGCGCAGCGGCTGGCGCAGGCCGATCCGCTGGCGCTAAAGGCGCTGGGCATGCCCCTGCGGCGCGCGGAGGCGCTGATCCATCTGGCGCAGGCGGCTATCCGCGGCGATCTCCCCCTCTCCGCGCCGGAGAATATCGACGCCGGAATAAAGCAGCTGCAGACGCTGCCCGGCATAGGCCGCTGGACGGCGAACTATTTCGCGCTGCGCGGCTGGCAGGCGCCGGATATCTTTCTGGCGGATGATTATCTGATTAAACAGCGTTTTCCCGGCATGACGCCGGCGCGGATTGCGCGCTACGCCAGCCGCTGGCACCCCTGGCGCTCGTACGCTTTATTGCATATCTGGTATACGCAAGGCTGGTCGCCGGAGGAGGAATAGACCCGAGAGGCGCTTAGCACTGGTATCGACGCGCTGAAATCCCTATAATTGCGGCGTTTGGCGGTCAACCGCCACCCTTCCTACATTCCCAGGTTAATCAGGTCGCAAAAATTTATGACTGATACGTCTCATCAGTGCGTCATTATAGGCATCGCCGGCGCATCGGCTTCGGGCAAAAGCCTTATCGCCAGTACGCTATATCGTGAATTACGTGAACAGGTCGGCGATGAACATATCGGCGTTATTCCGGAAGACAGTTATTACAAGGATCAAGGTCATCTGTCGATGGAAGAGCGTGTAAAAACCAACTATGACCATCCGAGCTCCATGGATCATAGTCTGCTGTTTCAGCATCTGCAGATGCTGAGAAGCGGCCAGCCGATAGAGTTGCCGGTATATAGCTACGTTGAGCATACCCGTATGCCGGAAACTATCCATATTGAACCAAAGAAAGTCATCATTCTTGAAGGGATTCTGCTGCTGACCGACGCCCGCCTGCGCAATGAACTCAGCTTTTCCATTTTTGTCGACACCCCGCTGGATATCTGCCTGATGCGACGCATCAAGCGAGACGTTAACGAGCGCGGACGTTCAATGGATTCGGTGATGGCGCAGTACCAGAAAACGGTGCGCCCGATGTTCCTGCAGTTTATCGACCCTTCCAAACAGTATGCCGATATTATTGTGCCTCGCGGCGGTAAGAACCGTATCGCCATCGATATTCTGAAGGCCAAGATCAGTCAGTTCTTTGAATAACACGAACGAATTGTGTAACGTGCAAAGAGAAGCCAATTTGCCCTTATCCCCGGAAGGCGTAGGGGCGCAATGCCTTAAAGGAGAACGTTCATGCGTCTGTGCGACCGAGATATAGAAGCCTGGTTGGATGAGGGGCGTCTGGCCATTAATCCGCGCCCGCCCGTTGAGCGCATTAACGGCGCGACGGTCGATGTTCGGCTGGGGAATAAGTTTCGGACTTTCCGCGGGCACACGGCGGGCTTTATTGACCTGAGCGGGCCGAAGGCGGAAGTCAGCGCGGCGCTGGATCGCGTGATGAGCGAAGAGATTGTTCTGCCGGATGGTGAAGCGTTCTTCCTGCATCCGGGCGAGCTGGCGCTGGCGGTGACTTTTGAATCGGTTACCCTGCCGCCGGACCTCGTCGGCTGGCTTGATGGCCGTTCTTCGCTGGCGCGTCTGGGCCTGATGGTGCACGTCACCGCACACCGTATCGATCCGGGTTGGTCCGGCTGTATCGTACTGGAATTCTATAATTCGGGTAAGCTGCCGCTGGCGCTGCGTCCAGGGATGCTGATCGGCGCGTTAAGTTTTGAACCTTTATCCGGCCCGGCGGTGCGCCCTTATAACCGCCGCGAAGATGCGAAATATCGCGACCAGCAGGGCGCGGTAGCGAGTCGAATCGACAAGGATTGATAATTTTAGCGGTTTGCTGAGGATGCCATGAGACGAATTCTGACCACGCTGATGATCTTACTGGCGGTAGTTGTCGCCGGTCTTACCGCGCTGGTATTGCTGGTCAACCCCAACGATTTTCGCGCCTATATGGTTAAAGAGGTGGCGGATCGTAGCGGCTATCAGCTTGAACTCAATGGGCCGCTGCGCTGGCACGTCTGGCCGCAGCTCAGCATACTCTCAGGCCGCATGACCCTGACCGCCCCGGGCGCTGAAGAACCTGTTATTCGTGCGGATAATATGCGCCTTGACGTCGGGCTGCTTCCGCTGCTTTCCCATCAGCTGCAGGTTAAGCAGGTGATGTTGAAGGGGGCGGTGATTCAGCTGACCCCCAAAACCGAAGCCGTGCGAAGCAAGGGAGCTCCGGTCGTCCCGCATGATAACACGCTGCCTCAGGTCCCCGAGGATCGCGGCTGGTCGTACGATGTCCAGAAGCTGCAGATTGCCGATAGCGTGCTCTTTTTTCAGCATGAAGATGGCGAGCAGGTGACAGTGCGCGATATCCGCCTGCAGATGGAGCAGGACAGCAGCCATCGCGCAACGGTCGATTTCTCTGGCCGGGTGAACCGCGATCAGCGCGATCTGGCGCTTTCCTTTTCCGCCGAGGTGCAGGGCGGTGATTATCCTCATTCTCTGAAGGCGGATATTTCACAACTGAACTGGCAGCTTCGCGGCGCGGAGCTTCCCCCTGAAGGGATTAGCGGCCAGGCCAGCATGCAGGCCAGCTGGCTCGAGGATGCGAAAAAGCTCAGCTTTGATAAGCTGAACTTAACGGCTAACGGCAGTACCCTTGCCGGCAACGGCAGCGTGGTGCTGGGCCAACAGCCTGACTGGACGCTGAATCTTCAGGCGGGCACGCTCAACCTCGATAGCCTGCTGTCTCATACCTCTGCATCTGACAATAATGGCGTTAACCAGCAAGGGCAAAGCCAGGCCAGGCAGCTACGCCCGGTTATTGCGGATAACGGTATTCAGCAGGATTACAACTCGCTGCGCGGTTTTAACGCCCGGCTGAGCCTGACGGCTGAGCAACTGCAGTGGCGGGGCATGCATTTTACCCAAGTGAAAAGCGATATCAGCAACCTGCAAGGGCTGCTGACGATTCATCAGATGCAGGGGAACCTGGACGGTGGGCGACTCTCGCTTCCCGGCTCGCTGGACGCGCGAGGTGAAACGCCGCGAGCCTCCTTCGAGCCACAGCTCGACAACGTTGAGATCGGCTCGATTCTGAAAGCGTTCAATTATTCGATAAACCTGACCGGCAAGCTCTCGCTGACTGGTGAGTTCTCCGGCGGCAAGATTGATGCCGACGAGTTCCGCCGCAGCTGGCAGGGGCAGGTGCAAATTCAGATGACGGATACACGCACTGAAGGTCTCAACTTCCAGCAGCTGGTCCAGCAGGCCGTCGAGCGCAGCACCAACGTTCAGGCGCAGGAAAACTATGACAATGCGACCCGGCTGGATTCCGTCAGCACCGAGTTTACGCTGGATAATGGACAGGTGACCTTAAAGGATATGCAGGGGAAATCTGAACTGATGGCGTTAACCGGTCAGGGAGAGCTTAACCTGCTGAAAGAGGACTGCGATATGCGCTTCAACGTCCGGGTTCTGGGCGGCTGGAAGGGCGAAAGTAAACTCATCGACAGGCTCAAGCAGACGGCGATCCCTTTGCGAATTTATGGTAACTGGCAGACGCTGAGCTATAGCCTGCAGGTTGACCAGATACTCCGTAAGCAGCTGCAGGATGAAGCGAAAAAACGGCTTAGGGAATGGGCTGAACGCAATAAAAACACCCAGGATGGCAAGGATGTGAAGAAGCTACTGGATAAGCTGTAAGTCTGGCGGTTGTTGTCGGCGGATGATAATCCAGGGTCGGCGTCTTTGCTGACAAATTGCGACATGTGGCATTGCCCGGCGGCGCTTCGCTTACGCGGCCTACGGGTAAGGCGTGATGTGTTGCGAGGGTGGGTTTGTAGGCCGGGTTAGGCGTCAGCCGCCACCCGGCAATAATGTCAGCGGCTCCTCAAAAAGCGGTTTGCCATTGTTCGTGCGGCTTTAGAAAATTCATTGAAGAGATCATTACACTTCATAGTCCAGTTCATCTTCATCATGCGCCGGCGGCACTATTTGTACTTTTTGCACCCGATGGCTCTCCACCTGCAGCGTGCGCAGAACGTAGCCGTCAAGGTTCACTTCTTCACCTTCCTGGGGCACATGCTGTAGGTACTCCATCAGCAGACCGGCGACCGTATGGTATTCACGTTTCTCATCCAGCGGCAGGGGAACATACTGAACCAGGTCTTCCAGCGGCATATGCCCGTTAACCGTCCAGCTACCGTCGCCGTTTTTATGAATATCGTGGCGAGCGTCAATCTCTTCCACTTCATTAGGCAGATTACCGGCGATGGTTTCCATAACGTCACTGAGCGTAACAATGCCCTCAACGGATCCAAACTCATCGACCACAAAGGCAAAGTGGGTTCTGGCTTTGCGGAACTGCTCCAGCGCCGGAAGCAGCGGCAGCGTCTCCGGGAACACCAGCGGCTGACGAATCAGGGCGTGCAGGTTGAGCGGTTCATGACGTAATGATTGCTGCAGCAGATCGATCACGTGCACGACGCCAAGCATATCTTCGTCATCATCGCCGCCGGTAACCACCAGGCGGGTATGCTGATTTTTGTCGAGTAAGGCGCGGATCTCCTCTTCCGGCGCGCTGAGATCAATATGTTCAATGTCATGACGCGAGGTCATGATGCTGCTGACGGTACGCTGATTGAGATTCAGTACCCGCTCAATCATCCGCCGCTCTTGCGGATTAAACAGCGGGTTATCGTCGCGATCGGCAACCAGCGAGGCGGTCTCGCTATCCAGCTCGCTACTGTCTTTGCGCCCGCTCAACAGATTCATCACCGCTTCAGTGGTTCGCTGGCGTAGCGTCAGGTTGGCCGAGAGAAAGCGATGGCGGTTAAAAATCGCCAGCTGGTTGAAGGATTCAATCATGACCGAGAAGCCGATAGCCGCGTACAGGTAGCCTTTAGGTATAGGGAAGCCAAAGCCTTCGGCAATCAGGCTAAAGCCGATCATTAGCAGGAAGCTCAGACAGAGAATAACGATGGTCGGATGGCTGTTAACAAAGCGGGTGAGGGCCTTGCTGGCCATCAGCATCAGGCTAATGGCAATAATCACCGCGGCCATCATAACCGCCAGGTGGTCAACCATGCCGACCGCGGTTATCACCGAGTCGAGAGAGAAGATGGCATCAAGCACCACGATTTGCGCTACCACCCCCCAGAACCTGGCGCCTTTACGCTGGGTCGGGTTATCGCTATCTTTGCCTTCCAGCCGTTCGTTGAGCTCAACGGTAGCTTTAAAGAGGAGGAACAACCCGCCAAACAGCATAATCAGATCGCGGGCGCTAAAGCTTAGATCGTGCCACGTAATCAGCGGCCTGGTGAGAGTAACCAGCCATGAGATCGACGCCAGCAGCAGCAGGCGCATCACCATTGCGAGTAGCAGACCGGTCACGCGCGCCCGGTCACGCTGCGCGGGAGGGAGTTTTTCCGCGAGAATGGCGATAAAGACCAGATTATCAATACCGAGTACCAGCTCAATAACGACAAGCGTGATGAGCCCGGCCCAGATCGAGGGGTCGGCAATCCATTCCATATTCAGTTAAAACCTTTACAACCTAAGAGTGCCATGTACCGATCATGGATAAGCCATAGATAAAATGCAATATTTTCTGCTGCTAATTACCTCAGGTACAAAATCGGGCCTCGTAATACCCGTAAATAAAATAGCCACTTGCGCAGGATATAACCATATTCAACCATCAGCACATCGGTTGATTGTTATTTGTCATCGTGCGAATTTCCATCGATATAGACTGAGAGGGCCCACATGATTTTAAGCTGGATCCTACGGAGGCGGTGAGTTGCTATACCATAAAGCGGCCCCGCAACGGTAAAGTCTATCAATAGATTTGATGTATATAACAACGATTTTCCGGAATTTAGATATTTATACTACTTAATGTTGTGGCTTGTCGGAGATCAATTTTTGCCGGAGGATGTGCTGCGCGTTATCGGGGAGGCAGAGCGACAAAACGGTGCTGGGTATAATTTGCAGCAAGGAGAATGCGCCCGATTTTAGCGGAACAGCCCTCGGTGCCGCTGAAGCCAATAGTGACGAGTAATTTGCTGTAGCTCAGACGGTTTTGTACGTTAAATAATTTTATTATCACTATAATCGATTATATGGTCTGGATTTTTATTTTTTTGCAGTCACTTGTTCTGTGTCAACTCTTGGTGGAAGATAACAAGGTATTAAAAGAGGAATGATGGAGAAACGATAAACTCCATTACTCTATCTTATGAATTGAATGGGGTAGGTTTTCTGCATAACCTATTGTAAATATTGGGTATTTTCGTCGAAAAAAATGCACATAAGAATTTTCTTAAAACTGTCTATTGGTATGTAGACTTTGCGTGTATTCTTAAATTCTGCGTGTAATTTCAGAATTTGACGGACAGTATGGCAGAGATCAACCGTGTATCATCACTGATAAATGCCAGTGATACATACAAACTGACAGGATCAAAAGGTTTATAACCATACGGGTGGATATGAAAATGGTGAGTTTGAAAGCAGTTATACCGGTAGCAGGATTAGGGATGCATATGTTGCCCGCCACCAAGGCCATTCCGAAAGAGATGTTGCCGATCGTCGACAAGCCTATGGTGCAGTATATTGTTGATGAAATTGTAGCTGCGGGAATCAAGGAAATCGTGCTGGTAACGCATTCATCCAAGAATGCGGTAGAAAACCATTTCGACACCTCCTACGAACTGGAAGCATTGCTCGAACAGCGCGTAAAACGTCAGCTTCTGGCGGAGGTACAGGCTATCTGTCCGCCCGGCGTAACGATCATGAACGTGCGTCAGGGCCAGCAGCTGGGGTTAGGTCACTCCATTCTTTGCGCCCGCCCGCTGATTGGCGATAACCCGTTTGTGGTGGTGCTCCCGGATATCATTCTGGACGACGCCAGCGCCGATCCTCTGCGCTATAACCTTGCCGCGATGGTAGCGCGTTTCAATGAAACGGGCCGTAGCCAGGTTCTGGCCAAACGGATGGAAGGCGACCTCTCCGAGTACTCTGTTATTCAGACTAAAGATCCGCTGGAATCGGCTGGGCAGGTGGCCCGAATCGTTGAATTCATCGAAAAACCTGATGAACCGCAAACCCTGGATTCCGACCTGATGGCGGTGGGGCGTTATGTGCTCTCTGCCGATGTATGGTCCGAGCTGGAGCGCACCGAACCGGGCGCCTGGGGACGTATCCAGTTAACCGATGCCATCGCCGAGCTGGCGAAAAAGCAGTCGGTCGATGCAATGTTAATGACTGGCGATAGCTATGACTGCGGTAAAAAAATGGGTTATATGCAGGCTTTTGTAAGCTACGGTCTGCGTAACCATAAAGAAGGGGCAAAATTCCGCGAGAGCATTAAGAAGCTGCTGGCGTAGTTTCAGCGCTATGGCTTTTTAGCGGATGAGAGTGAACGGCCCAAGCTTTTTGATGAAGAACAGACAATTCGTGGCCGTTCACAACGTTAAGTTCAGCAGATATCGCTGATTAATATCCATTTTAATACAATGGGTTAGCATTTTTCTTGTTATATTGTAGCATTTGCGAACATGAGGCAATGTTCGGAGACTTCTGGTAGTAGAAGAAGAGGTAACATGCTGAAATGGTCGGACTAGCTAAATTTACTCTTTGCTGATAATTACTTACTAAGACTTTTCTTAAGTAAGTGGCCCTTAGTCAAGGCGTGAGACGAAAATAAAACTTGACTGAGATCATGTTTGCGCATTAAACAACGGTAACGCATGCATAATAATGTGAAGTTACTGATTGTGTATGCCCACACCAATGTCGCGGAAAAGACGTTACGGACTGGAGAGATCGTCAAAGGATGAAAAAGAAATGAACTGGCAGGTTGTCACTTTTTTTGGCGATAGCACCGTACTGTTACCCAGTGCGGCAGTACTGTTTATCGTTCTTTTTCTGCGAAAAGATTCAAAGCAGCTGGCCTGGCACTGGGCTCTGCTGTTCGGCATAACTGGCGCCATTGTCTGCGCATCAAAACTGGCATTTATGGGTTGGGGTATCGGGATTCGCGAGCTGGACTTCACTGGCTTTAGCGGGCACACCGCACTCTCTTCCGCTTTCTGGCCAATCCTCTTATGGCTACTGTGCGCGCGCGCCACACCAGCTCTTCGTTTTACTGCTGTCTTATTAGGGTATGCACTGGCCGGGCTGGTAGGGTATTCCCGTTTGATGGTTCATGCACATTCAACTTCGGAAGTGATCGCCGGCTTACTGCTGGGTGCCGCAGGGAGTGCAGCCTTTTTGCTGCTCCAGTCGCGTGTTCGCGATACTCATACAGCGCAACTATCGTTTGGCGGCCTGGCGAGCATGATCATTATCCCGGTGCTTCTGCTGAATACCGGGGCGAAGGCGCCAACCCAATCGCTGCTGGGCGAGATAGCGGTAAAGCTTGGCCCACTGGAAAAACCTTTTACCCGTGCCGACCTGCATAATGGATTTTACTGACTCAGGGGAGCGTGGGAGAGATGAAGGATTCAGAGTGACTCATGTTCTGTTCACATTGCATGCGATATGAAATTTAAAGTGAAATGGTCTGTAGTTGCAATATTTCATATCCATGAAATAAATCTGTGATGGGTCATTCTGCGCAATAATTAGCATAATGATAATCAGCCAGGATGTTTCCTAAATAATTTTTCTGGCTAAATATCGAATTTATTAATGATAACAGCATGCTGGCATAATTCTTTTCACTATTAATTTTTGTAGTTGACTAACTATAATTAATTTGAAACTAAGTCAATACACTTTCTGTGGTGAAAAAGCAATAAAATCATAAGGTTGAAATTATCTGGTTGTTCGATACTGTTGGCATTTGATCGTGATAGCCGGAAAACAATAACCTTATCGGCGGGTCGTTCATAGTGCTGCCAGCGTATCTGATAATTCAAGATTACGCTCCCAATTGAGGGCAGAATCTCGTAAACTTATGGCCGCGAAATTGTTGTTTTGATGGATTAATCGCCGATTTATCGAAATCAGCGATTGAATTTAAAGGGAAAGAAGTACAGTGCATTGGTAGCTGTTAAGCCAAGGGCGGTAGCGTACCTGCGGACGGACGTTTTCTCCATATCACATCTCATTTCATGCGACTGAAATTCCTAAAGTGAACGCTATACAGGTGATTATCTTTACAACCTGTATATACTTGCATGTTGTCGCCAGCTCAGAACGTGTTCGTTTGACGGCGGGCAGGAGAAGCTGCGGGTATGAAGCGTAAGGAATGGCCTTCAATAACAATTTCGCATACATTGTGTACTGCAGGTAGCCTGTGAACCGAAAGCGAGCATTGGCATGAGATTCCGATAACATGCTTTCGTTTTCTTTGATCAAACCTGTAGACCAAACATAGCAAAGGTTGGCGTCAGAGGGCGCTGCATCTATCAGTGTTCCCCTTGTCGCGCCAGCTTGCGAAAACGGGGCTTTAAATGGATCTTGTACAATGATAAAAATTGCGCGAATCGCACTCGCATTAGGGCTGCTAACTTCTGCCAGCTCACTTGCCTATGCTTCCGGGTTAGTGATGAATGACAACGAACTGCGCAACGATCTGGCGTGGCTTTCCGATCGCGGCGTTATTCATCTCAGCCTGTCGACCTGGCCTCTGAGCCAGGAAGAGATTAATCGGGCACTTAAGAAAGCAAAACCCTCTTACTCTTCTGAACAGGTTGTTCTCGCTCGAATCAACCAACGCCTCGATTCCTTAAAAGCTGATTTCCGGGTGAGTGGCTATACCTCAACGGATAAACCCGGAACGCCGCAGGGGTTTGGGCAGAATCAGCCTGCGGATAGCTCTTTATCATTAGCCTTTAATAACAGCGGCGAATGGTGGGATGTGCACCTGCAGGGCAACGTTGAAGGTGACGAACGCATCAGCAACGGTTCACGTTTTAATGCTAACGGCGCCTACGGCGCGGTTAAGTTCTGGAACCAATGGCTCTCTTTCGGCCAGATGCCGCAGTGGTGGGGACCGGGTTATGAAGGAAGTCTAATCCGCGGTGATGCGATGCGCCCGATGACCGGCGTTTTAATGCAGCGTGCTGAACAGGCTGCACCGGAAACCTGGTGGCTGCGCTGGATTGGACCTTGGCAGTATCAGATTTCCGCCAGCCAGATGAATCAATATACCGCCGTACCGCATACCAAAATTATCGGTGGGCGTCTGACATTTTCTCCTTTCCAGTCACTTGAACTGGGCGCATCGCGCATTATGCAGTGGGGTGGGGAGGGGAGACCGGAGTCGTTTAGCAGCTTTTGGGATGGTTTTACGGGTAAAGATAACACCGGTACAGCCAATGAACCGGGTAACCAGCTAGCCGGTTTTGATTTTAAATTTAAGCTAGAGCCTACGCTTGGTTGGCCGATTAGTTTCTATGGGCAGATGATTGGTGAAGATGAGGCCGGCTATCTTCCATCGGCAAATATGTACCTTGGTGGAGTTGAGGGACACCACGGTTGGGGCAAAGATGCCGTCAACTGGTATCTGGAAGCTCACGATACCCGAACGAATATGAGCCGAACCAACTATAGCTATACGCACCATATCTATAAAGATGGCTACTACCAGCAAGGTTACTCACTCGGTGATGCTATGGGAGGCGATGGCCAACTCTTTGCGGGTAAAGTTGAACTGGTGATGGAGGATAATCAGCGCTGGAGTGCACGTTTAGCGTATGCGAAGGTTAACCCAGAAAATCAGTCAATTAATAAGGCGTTTCCTCGCTCGGATACATTAAAAGGTGTGCAACTGGGCTGGAGTGGCGATGTGTACAAATCGGTACGACTGAACACTTCTCTCTGGTATACCGATGCGAACCATAATGATAGCGATGATGTAGGCGCAAGCGCCGGGATTGAAATTCCCTTTAATTTATAGCCTTAACACAGCTTCTGGAAATAGACTGTTGTTTGGGGATTAGAAACTTTTGGTTTACTGATGATGTGACATTATGAAGAAAAAAATTGTTAGATTTTCGGCATTGGCATTAGCAATAGGTTTTTTATCAGGCTGTACCATTGTGCCCGGGCAGGGATTAAATAGCCTGCGTAAAAACGTTGTTGAACTGCCGGATAGCGATTACGATCTGGATAAACTTGTTAATGTATACCCTATGACTCCGGGCTTGGTAGACCAACTTCGCCCAGAAAAGATACTAGCTCGTCCTAATCCTCAATTAGATAATTTGCTCAAAAGTTATGAGTATCGTATTGGCGTGGGCGATGTGCTTATGGTAACGGTATGGGATCATCCTGAATTAACAACACCTGCGGGGCAGTATCGTAGTGCAAGTGATACTGGAAACTGGGTGAATTCTGACGGAACAATATTCTACCCATATATTGGGAAAGTTCAGGTTGTTGGTAAGACGTTGAGCCAAGTCAGGCAAGATATTGCAAGCCGTTTGACGACCTATATTGAGAGTCCGCAAGTTGACGTAAGTATTGCTGCATTCAGATCCCAGAAAGTTTATGTTACTGGTGAGGTTGCAAATTCAGGAAAACAAGCAATTACGAATATCCCTCTAACGGTCATGGATGCTATTAACGCTGCTGGTGGACTTGCTCCTGATGCCGATTGGAGGAATGTAGTTCTCACTCATGATGGTAAGGATTCTAAAATTTCATTGTACGCGTTAATGCAAAAAGGGGACCTAACACAAAACCGTTTGTTATATCCTGGTGATATTTTGTTTATACCGCGTAATGATGAGTTGAAAGTGTTTGTCATGGGTGAAGTTGGTAAGCAAAGTACACTTAAAATGGACCGCAGTGGAATGACCCTTGCGGAAGCAATAGGTAGTTCTGAAGGAATGTCGCAAACTCTAAGTGATGCGACTGGTATTTTTGTCATCCGTCAATTGCAAAACGATAAGCAAGGAAAAATTGCAAATATTTATCAGCTTAATGCACAAGATGCATCTGCCATGGTGTTAGGAACAGAGTTTCAATTGGAACCATATGATATAGTTTATGTAACAGCCGCACCTCTCGTGCGCTGGAATCGAGTTATATCACAACTTGTACCAACGATCACTGGTGTACATGATATGACAGAAACAGTACGTTATATTAGAACTTGGCCATAATTATGTTTAATTCTATATTGGTTATCTGTACAGGTAATATTTGCCGTTCACCTATAGCAGAGCGAATTCTGCGCACTATACTTCCTGATAAAAGAATTGATTCAGCTGGTACTGGCGCGCTAGTTGACCACCCAGCTGATCCCTCAGCAATTAAAACGGCTGAAAAATATGGAATCTCGCTAGACAACCATAAAGGAAAACAATTCACGTCAGTGCTTGGTCGTCAGTATGATTTGCTATTGGTTATGGAGAAAAGCCATATAGAGCAAATTAGTAGCATTGCACCTGAAGTTCGTGGGAAAACAATGTTGTTAAGTCATTGGCTGAATGGTAAAGATATCCCGGACCCATATAGGAAAAGTGATGAAGCTTTTGAATCGGTATTTAAACTAATTGACAAAAGCTGTAAACACTGGGCAGAAAAATTAGGTAGATAATTTCAGGAAATGATTGCATGACATCAGTAATAAATAATAAATCATCGTCACCAGATTCTGATGAAATCGATTTGGGGCGTATAATTGGTGAGTTAATCGATCATCGTAAATTGATTGTAGCCATTACGACTGGTTTTACTGTGTTGGCACTACTCTATGCTTTATTAGCGACACCGGTTTACCAAGCAAATGCATTGATACAGGTGGAACAAAAGCAAGGTAATGCAATCCTAAACAGTCTAAGCCAGATGTTGCCTGATAGTCAGCCGCAGTCTGCACCTGAAATCGCTCTATTGCAGTCTCGAATGATTTTAGGAAAGACAGTCGATGACCTAAATTTGCAAGCTAGGGTTGAGCAAAACTTCTTTCCAATAGTCGGTAGAGGCTTATCTCGGATTATAGGGGAAAAGCCTGCAAATATTGATGTAACACATATTTATCTTCCAAAGATAGAGGGACAAGATTCACCGAGTATAAAGGTTAAAATTAAGGATAAGAACCATTACCAAATTGAGTATGGCGATACGATTCTTGATGGGGTAGTGGGCGAATTGTTGGAAACCAAAGGTATTTCTTTATTAATCAGATCAGTTGACGCTGAACCTGGCGATAGCTTTACTGTAACTTATGTATCATCATTAAAAGCAATCAATAATTTACAAGAGTCATTTAATGTTACAGAACAGGGTAAAGATACTGGAATGTTAAATCTCACCCTTACAGGTGATGATTCAGAACTTATAACACATATTCTTGATGGAATAAGCCAAAACTACTTGGCTCAGAACGTTGCTAGACAAGCAGCTCAAGATGCAAAAAGCTTGGAGTTCCTTAGTAAGCAACTGCCTGAGGTCCGTTCTGAGCTTGATTCGGCAGAGGATAAACTGAATGCTTATCGCAGGCAAAAAGATTCAGTAGACTTAACGATGGAAGCTAAGTCCGTTTTGGACCAAATTGTTAATGCGGATAATCAATTAAATGAGCTTACATTTAGAGAGGCGGAAATATCACAACTTTATACTAAAGAACATCCGACATATAAAGCTTTAGTCGAAAAAAGGAAGACACTTCAGGAGGAAAAGGCGAAACTTAATAAAAGAGTGAGTGGTATGCCTTCTACTCAACAAGAAGTGCTAAGATTGAGTCGTGACGTAGAGTCTGGCAGAGCAGTATATTTGCAACTTCTAAATCGCCAACAAGAATTAAATATTGCAAAATCTAGTGCAATTGGCAATGTCAGAATCATTGATACAGCTGTCACTGAGCCAAAACCAGTAAAACCCCGAAAAGTGCTAATTGTGGTTATGGGATTATTACTGGGTTTGTTTGTATCTATTGGTCTTGTGTTGTTGAGAGTATTTTTGAGGCGTGGTATTGAGACTCCAGAAGAACTGGAAGATATGGGGATTAATGTATATTCTAGTATTCCTGTATCAGAATGGTTAACGAAACATCTGTCAAGTAATAAGCGAAAAAAACAAGAGTCGGACACTCTACTTGCAGTAGAAAATCCTGCAGATCTAGCTGTCGAAGCTATTCGTAGCCTAAGGACAAGCTTACATTTCGCAATGATGGAATCTAAAAATAATATATTAATGATTTCAGGCGCTAGCCCAAATGCAGGTAAAACTTTTGTTAGTACTAACTTAGCCGCTATTATTGCTTTAACTGGTAAAAAAGTACTCTTCATAGATGCTGACCTTAGAAAAGGATATGTTCATAAAATGTTTGGGCAAAACCAACCTAAGGGATTGTCAGATATTTTATCGGGGCAAGAAGTAACAGAAAATGTAGTACAGAAAGTGGTCGGAGGTGAGTTTGACTATATTTCTAGGGGGCAAATTCCGCCGAACCCAGCCGAATTACTAATGCATGAGCGTTTCGAAGCCATACTTAAATGGGCTTCGCAACAGTACGAGATAGTTATTATTGATACCCCACCAATTCTTGCTGTTACTGATGCCGCGATTATTGGAAGATATGCAGGGACAACGTTGCTGGTAGCAAGATATGAAGTTAATACCCCTAAAGAAATAGCAGTGAGTATTCGTAGGTTTGAACAAAGTGGTGTGACAGTAAAAGGTTGCATTTTGAATGGCATGGTGAAAAAGGCTAGTAGTTATTATGGCTATGGCTATAACCATTATGGGTATTCTTATACTGATAAGAGATCTGATTAATTAAAACTCGGGCTCTTCTTGAGCCCAATTTATTTTTCCCTAAAATTATTTAATTTTAATGAGAATATAAATAGAGGGGACTATGACATATTTTTCGAAAAATGTTAGTTGTAGTGTATTACTAGTGCTATCTGATTTTATTAGTTTTGTGTTATCACTTTATCTCTCGTTGGGGCTATTATCCTTCATTTTCGGAGGGTATGACTTTCATATGTCTAGTGAGCAGTTAGATGGTTGGATTGGATTACATTGGCTACTGGGAGTTTGCTGTGTATTATGGTATGGAATACGTTTGCGTCATTACTTTTATCGTAAGACATTTTGGTTTGAACTGAAAGAAATACTTCGTACATTGGTAATATTTGCAGTTATTGAAATGGCTGTTATGGCATTTGCTAAATGGGATATATCCCGCTATATCTGGTTTTTTACATGGATTTTTGCAGGGTTATTAGTCCCATTGGCCCGAATGTGGACCAAATGGTTCTTAAATAAGATAGGGCTTTGGCAACGAGAAACTTGGATCATCGGCAACGGGAAAAACGCATTCGATGCATGTAAAGCTATTAATAGTGAGTTAAATTTAGGATTGAATATTGTTGGGTTTGTATCAACAAATAAGAAATTGGTCAATAATACTATTGATTCAGCGTTTAAGGTTGTCGAAGGTGATAAGAAATGGCTCGAATCTATAGATAAAAGGACTCAATTTATAGTTGCAGTTGAGTCAGATGAAAGTGATGCTAGAAATAGTTGGTTACGAGAGTTTATGATCAAAGGGTATCGTTATGTTTCTGTAATACCAACCTTAAGAGGGGTGCCTTTAGATAGTACTGATATGTCATTTATTTTTAGTCATGAAGTGATGATTTTTAGGGTACAACAGAATTTAGCGAAATGGTCTTCTAGAATTATTAAAAGAACTTTTGATATTATTGGTTCGCTCGGAATAATAACTATATTATCACCAATCCTTCTATATATTAGTTATAAAGTTAAACGCGATGGAGGGCCTGCAATTTATGGGCATGAGCGAGTAGGTAAAAATGGGGAGTCGTTCAAATGCCTTAAGTTTAGATCCATGATAATAAACTCAAAGGAAGTATTAGAAAATTTGTTATCTTCCGACTCGAATGCAAAAAGAGAATGGGATGAAACGTTTAAATTAAAAAATGATCCACGAATAACACCAATTGGAAAATTTTTGAGGCGAACCAGTTTAGATGAGTTACCACAATTATTTAATGTATTAAAAGGTGAAATGAGCCTTGTTGGACCACGTCCTATTATCACGGCAGAACTTGAGCGGTATAATGATGAGGTTGATTATTATCTCCTCAGTAAGCCTGGAATGACTGGGCTGTGGCAAGTTAGTGGCCGTAGTGATGTTGATTATGACACTCGTGTTTATTTAGATGCCTGGTATGTGAAAAATTGGTCAATGTGGAATGACATTGCTATTTTGTTCAAGACTGTCAGTGTTGTTCTTAAAAAAGATGGTGCTTACTAAATCCTAGAGTTGAATAATATGATATATGTAAATGCTAGGTTTTTAACTCAAGAAATGACGGGTGTACAACGCTTTGCAGAGATGATTTCATTAGAACTGAATCGGAAAATAGATAATGTATGTTTTTTATCTCCATCAAATATAGTTAGGGCAGATATAGCTTCGCAGCTAAATGTAAGGATTATTGGAAAAAATACAGGTCATTTATGGGAGCAGTTAGATCTTCCATATTTTTTAAGCAAACAAGAAAAAGGCATTCTTGTGAACTTAGGAAATACTGCTCCAATATTATACCGGAATAAGATAACAGCAGTACATGATATAACATTTTTGAAATTTCCTGAGTCATTTTCTAAAAAGTTTTTATATTTTTATAAAATCTTAATCCCATTAGTCATTAAAACATCGAAACATATTGTGACTGTAAGTGAGTTTTCTAAAAATGAAATATTAAGAAAGTATAATCTAGATAAAGAAAAAATATCTGTTGTGTATAATGCGGTAAATAATAACCTCAGTATTGAAAATATTAAAAAATACAATGGGAAACCATATTTTCTAATGGTTTCTTCTCAAAACTATCACAAGAATTTTGGCAGAGCTTTAGAAGGATTTTATCTTGCAAGAAAAGATGGCTATTTAGATGAGTTTGGATTAAAAATTATTGGGGCAAAAAATTCTGCTTTTAATACTCAGTCATATACTTCTATTCTCAAAGAAGATGTCGAGTTTCTGGGCCGTGTATCAGATGCACAATTGGCGGATTTGTATGCAAATGCTACTAGTTTTGTTTTCCCTTCATTATATGAAGGGTTTGGGATTCCACCTCTCGAGGCTCAATATTTTGGATGCCCTGTAATCGCAAGTAATGCAGCATCTCTACCTGAAGTTCTTAGTGATAGTGTATTATATTTTAACCCACATTCTTCTTCTGAAATTAAAGATGCAATGATTAAAGTATCAAATGATCTTAATTTGCGAGAGAAATTGATTGAATGCGGATATAAAAATCTAAAGAAATATTCATGGGGTGACTCTGCTTCAAAATTGCTATCAATTATTAATAAGATCTAATATGGAAGTAATAATCTATGGGGCTTAATGAAGCAATACTATTTGATGCACTAAATTTTACACTTTTTTTGTTTATGGCATTATGTTATGCCTTTTTACTAAAAAGACGAATATCAAAGGTTGTTGGAAGATGGTTTGTCTTCTTATTGATTATAACAAGTTATTCTTCTTATAACATAATGGTTGCACCTGTTCATGATTACAATCAAGTAATTTCAAGAACATTCATGTACCATCAAAAAATTTTTGGTCCCTTTAATTTAGTTGATGTTTTATTTATAGTTACTATAGCTTTCTTTTCATATAAATTAATTTATATAACGAGATATTATAAAAAGATCACTTTTAATAATTTAGGGGTGAAAATAGTTTTAAATAGAGAATTTATGGTTTTCTTTATTTCTTTCTTTTCGTTCATCCTTTGGAATTATTTTAATGACAAAAATTTTGATTTTGGCAGTGAGTTCATTTATTATCGAGGTTTAATATATTTTCTTGGGGCTATATTAGCATTAAGATTTGATGTAAATAATAAAGTTTCCGTAAAAGATATATTTTCTTTTTTCTTAATCATTGATGCTCTTAATTTAGTGTCAGGTTTTGTCGCAACACAACTATTTAGTAACTATGTGTGGTTTCGGTATGTATTCAAAGTAACGATCATAAATCAAGATAGCATATCATCATTCGTTTCAATTTATAGCATTGTGGCCATAGTTGCTATATTTAGATATCGAGAAATGAAAAAAACAATTGGCGGATTCAATCTTTTTATTTGTTTTGCGATTCTTATTTTATCACAGATCAATTTTTATAAAGGATTGATACTCAGTATGTCTATTGTAATTATGATCTACTCAGTTAGTTTGGTTCTTGCAAAAAAGAAAACTATATCGTTGACAATAATTATTTTATTGGGTATTGTCCCTCTTACGCTTTTGGCTTTATCGAAAAGTGATAAGTTCTCGGATACAGCGTTGGCGACACGTTCAGTTCAAACCTTAGATTATATTGAATATTTAAATACTCAAACACCACTGCAATATATAATTGGAACAGGATTGGGGTCAACATATCCTTACTACCATCAGGATTTAGATAGAGGTGCGACAAAAGAAGTCGATGTAGAAAGTGGAAATGAAAGACGTTCGATTCAGGTTCCATATCTAAATATATATAAAGCTAGTGGTTTGTTAGGAGGATTAGCCTACACATTGCTTTCACTTATTGCATTATTTTTATTAGTAAAATCCATAATAAATGAAGAAAATGTTTTAATTCAGGCATTGTTACTTTTTTTAATCACTCGATTATATAATGGGACTGGGCTAATGACTCCATTTCCAGTCATTATATTTGTTGTCAGGACAATTTATCTGATCTATGTAAGTAAGTGCGAAAGTAGCCAAGATGAGAGAAATTATGAAAGAAATTAATAGCAAAGTACTTGATATTATCTGTCCACTTTATAACAAAGAAAAATATATTGAGGATTTCCTGTCATCTTTGCGTATTCTTCCATCAGATAAAGTAAATATAATTCTGATCGATGATGGTTCATATGACTCAACTAAAGAAAAAATTGATAGCTATGTTTTAAAAAATAAAATAAATAATGTTTATTATTTTCACAAAAAAAATGGAGGTGTCTCATCCGCAAGAAATAAAGGAATAGTTGAATCAGTTTCTGATTATATTTGGTTTTGTGACCCTGATGATCTTATTACAAATGAATCATTAAACATTTTACAAAAAGTGGATAATTTAAATGATGATATTGTGGTATGCGGTTATATTACAGCTTTTGAAGAAAATAAAATTGAAATTACCACTTCCTATAAAAAAGAACGATTTACCACGATCGATTTTTTAACATCTCATGATTACTTTACAAAGAAGAATGCAATCAGTACTGTTTGGAATAAAATATATAAAAGGCAATTTATTGCTAATATACGTTTTCCAGAAGATATGAACCATTCTGAAGATCGTTATTTTAATCTTTCCCTTTTAAAAAAAATGGTACTGTACTAACATGTGATCTTATTATATATAGGCATAAAAGATACTCTGCCAATACCTTAAGCACAACGAAAGACAGTGCCAGAATAAACGATATTATAAAGGCGGATTTGTATAATTTGGTTGTATTGAGTGGTTTTAAAAATATTAAAAAGGAAAAAAAAATTCATGTTTATAGAATTTCTCGTGAAAAAATGCATGCTTCAGAAAAGAGAATACTAAAATTTTATCAAGATGAGTGCAAGTTATTAAATATTAAACCAAATTTTTTTATATCTAGTAAAGATGTTTTATTATATTTATACCTTCTAGTATTTGGCAAATAAATAAAATAGTACAATTGTGAATATTCCTTTAAATGATGAATATAATACTGTGCTGAAAAGGAAATTCTCACAACTAAGTAAAAATCTTTTGAGTTAGTAAGCGATAAAGCACTATCGTTTGCTATTATTATGGATAACAAATGAAAATAATGCTTGTAAACTCGCTTTATTATCCTTTTAAAGTTGGTGGTGCTGAGGTTTCAGTTCAATTACTTGCTGAAGGTCTTGTCAAACATGGTTGCGATGTAATGGTTGTAACTTTGACTAACGATAGGATGAGGCATTTGACGACTGAGTATATAAATAAGGTTAAAGTGGTAAGGGTTTATCTAAAAAATATTTATTGGCCATTTGATGAGAAAGATAATCGCGGATCTATAAAGAAGCTAGTGTGGCATATTATTGACTCATATAATCCGTTAATGCAGAAAATCGTTAATAAACTAGTTAACGATTTTTCACCTGATATAATCCATACTAACAACATTTGTGGTTTTTCAACTTCAATTTGGAATAAATACGATAAAATAAAGGTTATTCATACGATCAGAGATTATTATCTATTAACACCATCAAGTGTATTAAGTGATAATAAGAAATTAACAGCGATAGATATAGCTCTTTCGTGGATTAAGAAAAAAAGGATATCCAGAGTATCTTGTTTTGTAGGTATAAGCGAATATATACTTAAAACACATAATGATCATGGCTTCTTTAGCGGGAATGAATATTTAAGGAAGATTTATAACTCTGCAATATTAACTAATTCCTTTTACTTGAATAAAAGTAAAAGTAAAAGTAAAAGTGGTATTTTTACTATTGGATTTATTGGCCGTTTAACTGAAGAAAAAGGATATTCCATCTTTTATGCGTTGGCCGATCATTATAAAAATAATAAACGTATTGTTTTTAAAGCGGCAGGAAGTGGTCGCGAAGATTATTTAGATGAATTGAAATGTAAGTATTCAGGTGTAAATTTGTATGAGATGGGGCATACATCTCAAAGTGAATTTTATAATGAAATTGATCTACTCATTATTCCTGCCAAATGGGCTGAACCTTTTGGCCGGACTGCTATTGAAGCATTTTCATATGCAGTTCCGGTTTTGAGTTCTGGCAGGGGTGGTTTGCTCGAGATTAATTCAATTTTAAAACAAGATATATATAAAGACTTTCAAGATTTGATTAAAAAAGTGGATGCCCTAATTGAGAATAATCCTTCAGTAGATAAATCTATGGTAAGTGAGTTTAATGAGCATTTTTCTGAAAAACGTTATATTTCTCAACATTTGAAATTATATTCTTTTCTTTGTAATAAATGAATGCTTATGTGGTGTGTTATTCATTAAAGGTACTGCTATGATTTTTTTTTCGCGAAGACTTATTTTAAGTAAACTTACAACGTTACCATTCATACTTTTCTTTTCAAAATCGTATGCTCAAAATAATAAAGATGACAATGGTAGTTCAAAAAAAGATTGTACCTCTGATAAAAGTAATTATTTGCATGCTGATAGTGAAGTTATAAAGGCTAACGAAACACAAAAAATTATGCTTGATGAGCTAGTAGCACAAAGAAAAAAAATACATTTTCTTATGGAAAATCCATCTGTTTCATTTGATTTTTTTTTAGATATTCACGATGGTTCTGTAGATGCTACGCCAGCATTGAAAGCTGCTGCAGCGTCAGGTAAAACAATCGTTTTCCCGTCAAACGGTGTCTATTCAATAAACCAAAACGACATAGCCATTTCTCCCTTCACTAAATTTATTGGCCCGGATGGAGGGTATGCAACATTTTTGGTTAATTCAACCGAGGGTAGTTTCGGTACTTTTGATTTACGGAATAAAAACGGGCTAGGAGATGATATCTACAGTGGAGGGTATTTTAATGTATTTAGAAATCTTCGGTTCAGATACCCCGGTCAAATTAAAAATTTGACTGACGTCGCATCTAATCCAATAGCTTATCTCCCACTTTTTTTTGGAGGTGGTTACTCAAGTCGCTTCGAATATCTTGATATAGGGAATGCATATATTGGGTTCGTTCTTGGTGGCAAAGGATTAGGAAGCTGTAGTCGGATAGTATTGAAGGATATTATAGGTGCACCAATTTTTCTTGGGTTGAGTATTGAACAAGTAAGAGATATACCAATAATACAGAATATTTCCTGGAATTATAATTATCTCGATTTAGATAAAAATCATTCTTACGGGAACATGCTAAAACAATGGATGGCATTAAATGCGACTGCTTTTCAGTTCGGCCGATGCGATTGGGCATCCTGCATCAATCTTTTTAGCTATGGATATTATAAAAATTTAGTTATTGAATCTAGGCGATATACTGGTTCAGCTGATAGAATTAAGTTTATAGGATGTTTTAGTGACCAGTCTATTCATCCCTTGTGGGTTAAAGATTTTGAAAATCAACTGGATTTTATTGCATGTGGCTTTACCGGTGTGAAAACTAATGTAAAAAATGCTAGTGGTATCTTTTTATCAACAAAAAGTATCAACGCGAATGTGAGTTTTACTAACTGTACATTTAATTCATATTACATGGACATTATAATCTCTAAAGTTAATGTTAATATGTATGCCTGCCAATTCTATAATTATGGTTTTGGCAGCAAACAAACTTCTCCAGCCTCTGCTATTAGCATTGATAATGACAATGTAACAGTAAATATTGTTAATACTGACATCGACGCATCCGCTGGTGAATATGTAAGATGCTTATCCGACGGGGGGTATTCTGGATGCTTGTTAAATATTACTGGGTGTTCAAATCTGACAGGCTCTAAATTTGAGATTTTTAGGTGGGATAGTAGCTCAAGTAATGTAGAGTTAATCTCACAAGATTCATATATTTCAGGTGCTTATGATGATATTGTTGGTGTTAGTAGTCTTGGTATAACGGCATATATTCCTCGGCGGTTTTATTTAGAGTCTTTACCTCTGAAAGGATCCTTTAAAGAGGGTGACTATATTGTTAATACAAAACCAAGTGGAACAAAAGAAGATAGTATTATTAAGGGGTGGGTGAGAATGACAACTGGACATAATAATCAACTTAATATAGATTGGGTTGAAGATAAACTAACAAAATAAATTTTTTATACTGGTTATTAACATTTGGAATAATTATGCGCAATTTTAATGTAGGTATAGTTGCTGATTGGTTTATTACATATGCAGGCTCTGAGAAAGTTGTTGCAGAGTTTATTAAGGTTTTCCCCGATTCTGAACTTTATTCAGTTGTAGACTTTCTTTCAAAAGAAAATAAAAAATATTTTCAGGATAAAGACATCACAACAACTTTTATTCAGAACTTACCAAAAGCTAAAAATAAATATCAAAGCTATTTACCATTGATGCCACTAGCTATTGAACAGTTAGATGTTTCTAAACATGATGTAATTATATCGAGTTGTCATGCAGTAGCTAAGGGTGTTTTAACTGGACCTGATCAATTGCATATTAGCTACATTCATTCTCCTATTAGGTATGCTTGGGATCTTCAACACCAATATCTTCGGGAGGCAGGGTTAGATAAAGGTTTCAAAGGACTTTTAGCAAAATATATTCTTCACAAAATGAGAATGTGGGATGTACGTACTGCTAATGGAGTAGATCACTTTATTGCAAATTCACATTTTATAGCTAGGCGAATTAAGAAAGTTTATGGGCGTGATGCTGATGTTATTTATCCTCCTGTTGACGTAGAGAGATTTAAATTAAATGAGAATAAAGAAGAATACTACCTGACTGCCTCTAGATTAGTGCCATATAAAAGAATAGACCTCATTGTTGATGCATTTAAGGCAATGCCTGATAAAAAGTTGATTGTCATTGGTGATGGTCCAGAAATGAAAAAGATACGTGACAAAGCAAGTGCAAATACTGAAATACTTGGCTTTCAGTCTAATGAAATTATGGAAAATTGCATGCGGAATGCTAAGGCATTTGTTTTTGCAGCTGAGGAAGATTTTGGTATCACTCCAGTTGAAGCACAGGCCTGTGGTACTCCAGTCATTGCCTATGGAAAAGGAGGCGTCTTGGAAACGATACGTGGAATGTCGAAAACTACTCCGACAGGAGTTTTCTTTGATAAACAACATGTTGACTCTATAATTGATGCTGTAAATAAATTTGAGTCGAACTTTGATCTTTTTGCTCCGATTGAATGCAGAAATAATGCCATGCGGTTTTCAGAGGAGCGATTTAAAAACGAAATTCATTCATATGTAAACGATAAATGGAATGATTTCAAAGGACGTATTGAGAATTAAATAAAATCATTCATTCTTTACTATATATTTTTGGAATATGATTTTGGTGGTGATACAATTCATCATCATATTTTTTATATCAATATATGCGTTGTATTTAAACTTTGCTTGTGATGAAAATCCCACGAAGCTGGCCAAATGTCAAAAAATAAATTAATTGTTAAGAATACTATTTTTTTAGCGACAAGAACTGTAATATCAATATTAATTTCTCTTTATACCACAAGAGTTGTATTATATCAATTAGGTACTAATGATTATGGTTTATTTAATGTAATATATGGCGTGGTTGCTCTTACGGTATTTTTATCAGCAGCTATGAATGAGTCAGTTCAACGTTACATTTCCCTCGATCTTGGGCGTGGAGATATACAAGCTGTTAGGAATACGATTAAGAATAGTTTATGCATTTATTTATTTTTATCTCTTTCATTTACTTTTGTTCTCTTTTCTTTAAATAATTATGTCATCACATCTTTAATCAACATTCCTCATTCATCTATAATTGTTGCAAAGAAGGTTTATGGCATTGCAGTATTGTCAATTTTTATTTCTATAATTCAGACGCCATTTAATGCAATTGTTATCGCTCACGAAAGAATGTCCTTTTATGCATATATGTCGATTTTTGACGTCAGCTCAAAATTGTTAATTGCTTTTTCATTGTCTATTGTAACACACGATAAAGTGTTGTTTTATTCTTTGTTTTTACTCTTTTCTTCTGTGATAACATTCATAATCTACACTGTTTTTTGTTTTTTTAGCTTTAAAGATAATTTTAAAAATGGTTTTCTTTCGATTTCAGTAATGAAGGACATTGCCTCTTTTTCCTTTTGGAATATTTTTGGTAATTTCGCTTATGTTTGTAGAACTCAAGGGATAAATATTGCAATTAATATATTTTTTTCAACTGCAACAAATGCTGCATATGCAATATCTACTTCTGTTTTAAATGCAATGACATCACTTACGCAATCTCTTGCACTTGCAATCAGGCCTCAGATTTTTAAGTCATATGTTAATCAGTCTGATAGTAATAGATATAAGATGTTGATTTTTTTTGGATCAAAGTATACTTTTTCCTTATTATTCCTTTTGTCCTTTCCGATTATTCTTCTTACTGAGCAAGTGCTTTCGATTTGGTTAGTTAATGTTCCTTTCTGTGCAGTAATATTTGTACGAATTATACTCTCTGTTGCATTGGTTGATAGTCTTTCATCCAGCATAATTGCAGGAATTCAAGCGTCGGGAAGAATTAAGGTATACCAACTTGTTGTTGGTTTTATGGTTTTTATGTCCTTGCCATTGACATATTTTTCCTATAAATTGAACTATCCTCCATACAGTGCATTTGTTATTCTTTTCATAATTTCGATAATAAATTTAAATCTTAGAATATTTTTTCTCAAAAAAGCCACGGGATTTACATTTAAAGATTATTATTCTTTAGTAATATTACCCTGTATGTGTTCTGTCATCTTGGTTATAGCTACTAACTACTTTTTGTTGAATTTTTTTAAATATGATTCAATTTTGAACACGTTTGTAAGTATAACATTACACTATATCGTAACGTTTTTTGTGTTATGTATAACAGTTCCCTCTAAGGAGGAAAGACAATTTGTCTTAAACTATATGTTGAGGAAGTTTAAGTGACTATAAAAGAGATTGTACGGAATGAACTTTGTACTGGATGCGGTGTTTGTATCTCAGAAGATAAGAGTAATTCATCAGAGATGATATGGAATTCTCAGGGTTTTTTAGTCCCGCAATTATCAAATTCCTCGGATGAGAAGTCGATGGAAAGGGTTTGCCCATTTAGTTTGAATGGACAATATAATGAAGACACTCTTGCAAAACTTTTTTTTAAGAATGCACCACACCAAGATAGTGATATTGGTTTTTACTCGAACTTATATTTTGGGTTCTCTAAGGAACATAGAGCTACATCCTCTTCTGGAGGAATGGCTACTTTTTTATTCGAGCAGATTTTATTGTTAAACCAAGCAGATCATCTTTTTATAGTTAAAGAAATTGATGGTAAGTATGGATATCAACTTCATAGCTCGGTTGATTCTATAAAAGAAATATCAAAAACACGTTATTATCCTGTCACACTTGAATCACTTTTTTCAGAAATTGACAACATTAAAGGTACTATAGCTATTTCAGGTGTTGCATGTTTTATTAAAGCAATTAGGTTAAAACAAGTTTATAATCAGGAATTGAGGGATAAAATTACATTCTTGGTTGGCATCATTTGCGGGGGGCTAAAAAGCAAATATTATACGGATTTTCTGGCGCAATCCTCAGGCTGCTTCGATGATTATAGTAATGCAGAGTATCGTGTAAAAAAACCAGAAAGTTATGCACTTGATTATAAATTTACGTGCAAAGAAAAATATGGTGAAAGAATACATGTTGTAGAAATGCGGAAAATGGGAGATATGTGGGGGACTGGACTGTTTAAATCAAACGCCTGTGATTTTTGTGATGATGTCACAACAGAACTAGCAGATATATCCCTTGGTGATGCTTGGATCGAACCTTATAGCTCAGATGGGATGGGGAACAGTGTTGTGATCGCGCGAAGTGCTCTTGCTGATGATATTGTTAAAAAAGGGATAGCGGATGGTAGCTTGAATTTAGTTCATGCTTCTCTTGAGCAAGTCAAGTCATCTCAACAAGGTAGTTTTAATCATAGGCATAAGGGGCTTTTGTTTAGGATAAAAGATGCTGAATCAAGAGGAAGGCTTTATCCGATAAAAAGGGCTAGATTTTTATCTAAGCAGTCTATTTTGTTTAATGAAATTCAACGTTTGCGGATGAAAACTAGAGAAAATAGCTTGGCTCTTTGGGTTAATACGCAAAATGTTGATGAGTTTAATGATTCTTTTACGCCATACCTGAATAAATTAAAAAGAGTTACTAAATTCCAAAAAATCGTATTGAAAGTTAATAGAAAAATAAAAAAACTACGAGGTGTTAAATAAATGAAAATTGCAATACTGACATTGCCTCTTCACGTTAATTATGGTGGGAATGTACAAAATTTTGCATTACAACAAACTTTACTTAAGTTAGGGCATGATGTGGTTACTATCAATTGCCAGGAAGCTAAGATAGGTACTTTGAGGTACGGCCTTTCTACAGCAAAGCGCTTGTTTCAGCAACCTAAGAGTAGCAGACGCTTACTTTTCACCAAAAAAGAAAAAGAAATTATTTCTCTTAACCACAAGCGTTTTATTTGTGATTATATTAAATTAACCGAACCTGTTGATTTCACCGAGTTGAGTCTTTTTTTTAAAAAAAATAAATTTGATGCTGTATTTGTTGGTAGTGATCAAGTTTGGCGGCCTAAGTACACACCTTGCATTGAATCCTATTTCTTAAGTTTTATTCAAGATAATACAGCAATCAAGAAAATATCTTATGCAGCTTCATTTGGCTCCGATAAATGGGAGTACAATAGTCAGCAGCATTCCATTTGTAAGTCACTCATTGAAAAGTTCGATGCTTTATCCGTACGAGAGTCTCTTGGTGCTGATATGTGTAAAGAATATTTTTCAGTAAATGCACAGCATGTGTTAGATCCAACAATGCTATTGACAAAAGAAGAATATATAGAGATTTTTAAGAGTGAAAATCTTCCTAATCATAAAGGGAAATTATTTAATTATACATTGGACGTTGATGAAGCGAAAAATAAGTTAATAAGAAATATATCGTCACATGTACATAAAGATTTTTTTACTACATACCCAGAGAAAACACAGAAAAAAACTTTATTTATTCACGATATTAAGACCTACCAGTATCCTTCTGTTCCAGCTTGGTTGAAATCTTTTTTTGATGCTGACTTTATAATTACAGATTCATTCCATGGCACAGTTTTTTCTATTATTTTTAATAAACCCTTTATTGCACTTTCTAACAAAGAACGTGGGGCAGCAAGATTTATATCGCTATTGAATATGTTCGGCTTAGAGTCGCGCCTTGTTACTGATGTTGATAAATTCGATATAAATATAATTGATGATAATATTGATTATGTTGAAGTCAATAAACGACTTGAGCAATATCGCATAATGTCTTTAGATTTCATAAGTAATGCGTTGAGTTAAAGATGTTAGTAATATATGTTTTGACTTTTACTTGACTATGGTTGTTTCTTTGTGGGTTTTTCATGCAACAATAGGCATGTTTTTTTTTGGCTATATTCCTTCCCGGCTTTGAGCTAACATAATCTTCACATTTAAGCTGCGAACAGTCGCAGTGACCACACCTGACAGGAGTATGTAATGTCCAAGCAACAGATCGGGGTTGTCGGTATGGCAGTGATGGGGCGTAACCTTGCGCTCAACATCGAGAGCCGCGGTTATACCGTCTCCGTTTTCAACCGCTCCCGTGAAAAGACCGAAGAAGTGATTGCCGAGAATCCAGGCAAGAAACTGGTCCCTCATTATACTGTGCAAGAGTTTGTTGAATCACTCGAGACTCCGCGCCGTATCCTGTTAATGGTGAAGGCGGGTACAGGCACTGACAGTGCCATCGACTCTCTGAAGCCTTACCTGGACAAGGGTGACATCATCATCGATGGTGGTAATACCTTCTTCCAGGATACTATTCGTCGTAATCGTGAGCTTTCTGCTGAAGGTTTTAACTTCATCGGAACCGGCGTGTCCGGCGGTGAAGAAGGGGCTCTTAAAGGTCCTTCGATCATGCCTGGCGGTCAGAAAGAAGCTTATGAACTGGTTGCTCCAATTCTCATGCAGATAGCTGCTGTCGCTGAAGACGGTGAGCCGTGTGTAACCTATATCGGTGCTGATGGTGCTGGTCATTATGTCAAAATGGTTCACAACGGTATTGAATACGGCGATATGCAGCTTATTGCAGAAGCCTACGCTTTACTGAAAGGTGGTCTCGCGCTTTCTAATGAAGAGCTGGCGCAAACCTTTACCGAATGGAATGAAGGTGAGCTCAGCAGCTATCTCATTGACATCACAAAAGACATCTTCACCAAAAAGGATGAAGAGGGTAAATACCTGGTCGATGTGATCCTCGATGAAGCGGCAAACAAAGGTACCGGTAAATGGACCAGCCAGAGCTCTCTTGACCTTGGTGAGCCGCTGTCACTTATCACTGAATCTGTATTCGCACGCTACATTTCTTCTCTTAAAGATCAGCGTGTGGCTGCTTCGAAAGTCCTTACCGGACCACATGCGAAGAGTGCAGGTGATAAAGAGGAGTTCGTTGAGAAAGTTCGCCGGGCTCTGTACCTGGGCAAAATCGTCTCTTACGCTCAAGGCTTCTCCCAGCTGCGTGCGGCTTCTGATGAATACCATTGGGATCTTAACTACGGTGAGATCGCGAAAATCTTCCGCGCAGGCTGTATCATTCGTGCTCAGTTCCTGCAAAAGATTACTGATGCCTATGAGCAGAACGCTGGAATTGCCAATCTGCTGCTAGCGCCTTACTTCAAACAGATCGCTGATGATTATCAGCAAGCCCTGCGCGATGTGGTTGCATACGCAGTACAGAATGGTATTCCGGTTCCAACTTTCTCTGCGGCCATCGCCTACTACGATAGTTACCGTTCCGCTGTTCTACCTGCTAACCTGATTCAGGCGCAGCGTGACTATTTTGGTGCGCATACCTATAAGCGTACCGATAAAGAAGGAGTGTTCCACACCGAGTGGATGGATTAACTAGCTGACAAACAACCTGGCAAAAGCCAGGTTGTTTTTTTAATTCAAAAATATCAAATAGTATTTAATTTTTTTGATTGTATATAATAAGGTTATTCCTTTCTTGTCTATGTGGTATTTCTCTATTTGCACTTTTAATTGAACTTGCAAATAAAGAAGTTATTACTTCCATCACGTCACATTTAATATTTCATATTTATTAAGGATTATATCATGTTACTTCCTGTGATTATGGCGGGTGGCACCGGTAGCCGCCTGTGGCCGATGTCCCGTGAACTCTACCCCAAACAGTTTCTCCGACTGTACGGGCAGAACTCCATGTTGCAGGAAACCATTTCGCGCCTCTCCGGTCTGGATACCCATGAGCCTATGGTTATCTGCAATGAAGAGCACCGCTTCCTGGTGGCTGAACAGCTAAGACAGCTCAACAAGCTGTCGAAGAATATCATTCTTGAGCCGGTGGGCCGCAACACGGCACCGGCCATCGCCCTCGCGGCACTGCAGGCCACGCAGAATGGCGATGACCCGCTGATGCTTGTCCTGGCAGCGGACCACATTATCAATAATCAGCAGGTCTTCCACGACGCCATCCGCGTTGCTGAGCAGTATGCGCATGCTGACCATCTGGTCACCTTCGGTATCGTTCCGAACACCCCGGAAACCGGCTACGGCTATATCCAGCGCGGCGATTCGCTGGGGGAAGGGGAGCATGCGCCTTATCAGGTCGCCCGCTTTGTCGAGAAGCCTGACCTGGAGCGTGCGCAGGCCTATCTGGCCTCCGGGGAATATTACTGGAACAGCGGTATGTTTATGTTCCGGGCGAAAAAGTATCTCTCCGAGCTGGCAAAGTTCCGCCCGGATATTCTCGAAGTCTGCACGGCTGCGGTCAATGCGGCCGATAGCGGCAGCGACTTTATCAGCATCCCGCATAAGGTGTTCAGCACCTGTCCCGACGAATCCGTTGACTATGCGGTAATGGAAAAGACCGCCGATGCGGTGGTGGTGGGGCTGGACGCGGACTGGAGCGACGTCGGCTCATGGTCAGCCCTGTGGGATGTCAGCCCCAAAGATGAGCTTGGCAACGTGCTGAACGGCGATGCCTGGGTGAACAACAGCCAGAACTGCTACATCAACAGCGACGAAAAGTTGGTGGCGGCTATCGGCGTTGAGGACTTGGTGATCGTTAGTACCAAGGATGCGGTGCTGGTGATGAATAAAAACCGCGCCCAGGACGTGAAAAAGGTCGTGGAGTACCTGAAGGCCAACCAGCGCAGCGAATATAAACGACACCGCGAAATCTACCGTCCGTGGGGCCGCAGCGACGTGGTGGTTCAGACTCCGCGCTTCAACGTTAACCGTATCACCGTCAAGCCGGGCGGGGCGTTCTCCATGCAGATGCACCACCACCGCGCCGAGCACTGGGTGATCCTCGCAGGCACGGGGCAGATAACGGTCAACGGTAATCAGTTCCTGCTGACTGAAAATCAGTCTACCTTTATTCCCATTGGTGCCGAACACTGCCTGGAGAATCCTGGACGTATCCCACTGGAAGTGTTGGAGATCCAGTCCGGATCCTATCTGGGCGAAGACGATATTATCCGTATTAAAGACCAGTATGGTCGTTGCTAATTTGTATTTAAGGATTAAATAGATGGCAAAATTAAACTGTTTTAAAGCTTACGATATCCGCGGCGAACTGGGCGAAGAATTAAACGAAGATATTGCCTACCGTATCGGACGTGCCTATGGCGAATTCTTGAAACCAAAAACGATCGTCGTGGGCGGTGATGTCCGTCTGACCAGCGAGTCCTTGAAGCTGGCGCTGGCCAACGGCCTGATGGATGCGGGCACTGACGTTCTGGACATTGGTCTGAGCGGAACCGAAGAGATTTACTTCGCCACCTTCCACTTGGGCGTGGACGGCGGGATTGAGGTGACGGCCAGCCATAACCCGATGAACTATAATGGAATGAAGCTGGTGCGGGAGAATGCGAAACCCATCAGTGGCGACACCGGGCTGCGCGACATCCAGCGCCTGGCGGAAGAGAATCAGTTTGCGCCGGTGGACGCGTCCCGTCGCGGCACCCTACGTCAGATATCGGTGCTGCAGGAGTACGTGGACCACCTGATGGGCTACGTGAACCTGGCCAGCTTCACCCGTCCACTGAAGCTGGTGGTGAACTCCGGCAACGGCGCTGCCGGTCACGTGATTGATGAAGTGGAGAAACGTTTTGTGGCGGCAGGCGTGCCAGTGACCTTTATCAAGGTGCATCACCAGGCTGACGGCAATTTCCCGAATGGAATCCCGAACCCGCTGCTGCCGGAGTGCCGGCAGGACACCGCGGATGCGGTGCGCGAGCACGGCGCGGACATGGGGATCGCCTTTGACGGTGACTTCGACCGCTGCTTTATGTTTGATAACGATGCAGAATTTATCGAAGGCTATTATATTGTTGGCTTGCTGGCGGAAGCGTTCCTGCAGAAGCAGCCGGGCGCCCGGATTATTCACGACCCGCGCCTGACGTGGAATACGGTGGATATGGTGACCCGCAGCGGCGGCACACCGGTGATGTCGAAAACCGGGCATGCGTTTATTAAAGAGCGGATGCGTCAGGAAGATGCGATTTACGGCGGGGAAATGAGCGCACACCACTATTTCCGCGACTTCGCCTACTGCGACAGCGGGATGATCCCATGGTTGCTGGTGGCGGAGCTACTATGTCTGAAGAACAGCCCGCTCAAGGCGCTGGTGGCGGACCGGCAGGCGGCGTTCCCGGCGTCCGGGGAAATTAACCGCAAGCTGGAGAATGCGGCGGCGGCAATTGCGCGCATCCGTGAACGCTATGAACCGGATGCCGTGAACGTGGATACCACCGACGGCATCAGTATTGAATATCCGGAGTGGCGTTTTAACCTGCGCAGCTCGAATACCGAGCCGGTTGTGCGTCTTAACGTAGAGTCAAAAGGAGACGATGAATTAATGAAGGCTAAAACAGAAGAAATATTAGCTTTAATGAAATAGAAATTAATCTGCCTAGAGCCATAGGATATGTGCGTGGAATGATGCATCACCTTATGGCTCTTTCTTGACTTCCCATCTTTCTGAGAGTAAAACCGCCACAAGTGTTGATTACCAGGGTGGCTAATATGCCGCCGTCCAGTTAACTGATTAAAGTGTGATCGAATGAAAATTACTATTTCCGGTACCGGTTATGTTGGTTTATCGAATGGCATCCTGATTGCGCAAAACCACGAAGTGGTGGCGCTGGATATCATTCAATCCAAAGTTGATATGATTAACCAAAAGATTTCTCCGATTGTCGATAAGGAGATCCAGGAATATCTGGCGGAAAAACCGTTGAATTTTCGCGCGACAACGGACAAGCATGATGCCTACCGTAATGCAGATTATGTCATTATCGCTACGCCGACTGACTACGATCCGAAAACGAACTACTTCAATACTTCGACTGTTGAAGCCGTTATTCGTGATGTCACCGAGATTAACCCAGACGCGGTAATGATTATTAAATCCACCATTCCCGTTGGCTTTACGCGTGATATTAAAGAGCGCCTGGGCATTGATAACGTCATTTTCTCTCCTGAGTTTCTGCGTGAAGGCCGCGCTCTTTACGACAACCTGCACCCGTCTCGTATCGTCATTGGCGAACGTTCAGAACGCGCGGAGCGTTTCGCTAATCTGCTGAAAGAAGGCGCGATTAAGCAGGATATCCCGACGCTGTTTACTGACTCCACCGAAGCTGAGGCGATTAAGTTATTCGCCAATACCTACCTGGCACTGCGCGTAGCCTACTTTAATGAACTGGACAGCTACGCTGAAAGCCAGTGTCTGAACAGTAAACAGATCATCGAAGGCGTGTGTCTCGATCCGCGAATCGGTAATCACTATAATAACCCCTCCTTTGGCTACGGCGGCTACTGCCTGCCGAAAGATACCAAGCAGTTGCTGGCAAACTATGAATCTGTGCCGAATAACATCATCGGTGCCATTGTAGATGCTAACCGCACACGCAAAGATTTTATCGCGGACTCAATCCTGGCACGCAAGCCTAAAGTTGTTGGTATCTATCGTCTGATCATGAAGAGTGGTTCCGATAACTTCCGCGCTTCTTCTATTCAGGGCATCATGAAGCGTATCAAGGCCAAAGGTATCCCGGTCATTATCTACGAACCGGTTATGCAGGAAGATGAGTTCTTTAATTCCCGCGTAGTTCGCGATTTCGAAGCATTCAAACAAGAAGCTGACGTGATTGTCTCAAACCGAATGGCTGAAGAGCTGTCGGATGTCGCTGACAAAGTGTATACCCGCGATTTGTTCGGTAGTGACTAAATCCCCCCCTCTGGCCGGGAGATAATCTGTCGGCCAGAATTTTCCTTTCTCCTGAAGGGTTCAGTTATTCGCCTGACAAATCGTCTTACTTCTCCTACCCCACCAACCCCTCTAAAAAACGTGACCTCGCTTAGATTCTTCAATCGATCATCTTGTCCCAACCATTGAGGTCGGATATGTTAAATTCACCTTGTGAAGAGCTACCGTCACTGTGATGTAGACGCTGGAGATAAGCGCCGGAAGGTAAAACAAAGCCTGCTTGCAGGCTTTTGTTGTTTCTGGAATCCGGGTTCTCAGGCGAGCTTCGTTACGACGAGCTAAGGCTCTGATTAAAATTTACACGGGTGATGGTACGGGATCTTTCAAGGGAAGGGCGCAGGCATAGAAAACACAAATCATTTACTGCCATTAGAATAGTAAAGGGAAAGTACCAGTGTGATATAACTTTTTTAAATGGTATCCATTGCCAGCTGAAAGGCTATATGTAGCCCCACCGCTGGCAGTGTTTATTCTTATATTATTATTTCCTATGCCTGTATTATAATTATATTAAGTTTTCTTTTCACCACTTTCGTTTGTTAAAAGTCAGCTTGGTCTTTTTCTGATCTTTGATATAAAAAATCAGAAAATAGACTGAAACAATCAACAGGATGGCAGCAACTGCTAAGAAAATTATGTTTGCCATAATGCGTACCGAATGAAAGGAATGTTATAAATCCATTTGCCTGCGAACTAATATCTCTGCAAAAGCATGCCTTTGCCTGCTTAACATATCCTGAATTTAAGAAAAATCCTATATGGCGTTTGTGGTTTTTTTACGGAAAGTGGAAAACCCTTTTCCGCGCCAGTAGTTTGAACAATAGCGCTGTAACCGACTTTTGCACCAGCTTGATTCGCTGGTCACAGTTTCCTTTGTACGCGAATGCTCTTTAGTGATTATAGTGAAAGTGGCTTATATCAGAGTTTGTTGATGAATTTGTTTGTTTTGTGTTAACTTAGTGTTTCGTTATTGTGTGGGCCGCGGGCTTTGCGCTGAGTTAGTTATAAACAGCGTGTTTTTACGAGCATCTGAATGGATAAGATTGCCGAATGACAATTCTCGATATAAAAAAGCCGCAGTAGTACCTCACTGCGGCTAAATACCTGCGCCATGCCGGGTTGATTAGACCTTGTAGTAGGCCTTATACCAGTCAACGAAGTTCTTCACTCCCTGCCTGACCGTCGTCTGCGGTCTGAATCCCACCGCATCATACAGCGGCTTGGTATCTGCGCTAGTTTCCAGTACATCGCCCGGCTGTATTGGCATCATATTTTTCTCCGCAACCATCCCCATAGCTTCCTCAAGCGCCGTGATGTAATCCATCAGCTCAACCGGTGAACTATTACCGATGTTATACACCCGGTATGGCGCAGAGCTATCTGCCGGTGAACCCGTCTCAACGGTCCATTCCGGATTGGGCTGCGGAATAATATCCTGCATCCGAACAATCGCCTCAACGATATCGTCAATGTAGGTGAAATCGCGCTTCATCTTGCCATAGTTGTAGACATCGATGGGCTTTCCTTCCAGCATGGCTTTTGTAAATTTAAACAGCGCCATATCCGGACGTCCCCAAGGACCATAGACGGTAAAGAATCTGAGTCCAGTGGTCGGAATACCATAAAGGTGAGAGTAGGTATGCGCCATCAGTTCGTTTGCCTTCTTGGTGGCGGCATACAGCGAAACCGGATGATCAACCGAATCATCGGTAGAGAACGGCATTTTACGGTTAAGGCCATAGACCGAACTGGATGAGGCATAGAGCAAATGCTCAACATTATTGTGTCTGCAGCCTTCAAGAATGTTCAGATAACCAATCAGGTTAGCGTCGGCATAAGCGAACGGGTTTTCCAGGGAGTAGCGAACTCCAGCCTGAGCGGCAAGATGGATCACCCGGTTAAATTTCTCATTAGCAAAAAGTCGGGCAATACCCTCGCGATCCGCCAGATCGATTTTGTGAAAACTAAACAGGGGAGACTGCAGTAAATCCAGACGGGCCTGCTTAAGATTGACGTCATAATAGTCGTTCATGTTGTCGAGGCCGACAACTTCATGACCCGCCTCCAGAAGGCGCTTGCAGGTATGAAAGCCGATAAATCCCGCGGCTCCAGTTACTAAAAATTTCATATTCATCCTCTGGGGTGACTGTATCCCGCTATATATTCCTCGATTTTACACTGGCTTGCTGCGTGGATCACCTGCTTTACCGTTGCTGTTTATGTTCATGCCTTCGATGGCCAGATGATGTCGTCCATAGCAAGGCATTTTGTGATGGAGATGAGATTCATTATCGATGCTGGATGATTAGCAGGGTAACAATTGCATGAGGTCTTGTCATAATCTCGCGATTTCAACTCGCTGTACGGCGCTTTAAACCCTCGAAAGTTAACGTTGATAAAAATTGGTTTTATGTATGAATTTACAATTCTTTCACATCGATATGGCTTATTTATTTTTTATCCTTTAAAATCAGCTGGTTAGTTTTTGGATTCTATTTGTTTTACATTATGTTTACTACATGAATCATTTGCAATATGAATTGATTGGCAACGTATTTTCATTTTTATTCCTATAGACCAGCGCTATAATGCGGCAACTCATTTGCATGACCATTGTGTTGTCAGTTTAATCAGCTATCCTGTGCGCAGTATTAAATATGGCACCAGACTGATTGTTGGCGTCATTTCGATCAATAGTGCGCACAGTTTGCGCTGATTCTCAGAAGATGGATGGGAAGAGAACGGGAAGAACCCTGTCATGAGTTCAAAAAACAGGCTTGCTAAACGAGCTAATTGAGAAATTCCTGATGGATGGGTCTTAAGCAAACAGCGAGAGTGTGGGCCTGCTAGAATCTTTTAAATTCTCTAGCGAGCAGCACCCAGCGTCACGGGCGATAATCTTGGCCGACAGCCGCTGCGAGAGCGTTTGATGTAAGAAGAGGGTGTGTCGGTTTAGTGCTGCCGTCAAAGGTAGCCGCAGGAGATGTTTACAGATAGGGTTGTTGAATCATTACGCCGTTTGGTTGCGACAGCCAAGGGCGGTAGCGTGGTTGAAAGCGACCTCGTAAGACTATGGGGGGAGTATCTGACTGAAAAATAGCAGTTTTTACTGTACATTCAGAAACAGCACGTTAACTGGCCATCTCTACGCCAGCTTCTCGCTTGTCCCTGCTTAGTATGGAAGAGCTACCATGGTCGGCTGCTGACAATGAATTAGAGCGTACAGAAAATTTGGGAAAATCTTGCTTTAACCTATGTGCTTAAGATTTCAGGTTGTATGTCCAAAGACATGGTGTCTATCGGCAGTGTATCTGTCAGGGCGTTAGCGCTCTCGCAGTGGATTTCGTTAGTCAGCGACAACTCGCAAATCTAAAGTGCATAACCCAATGCTTAAAATTTCGTAGAATAATTTATGAGTATAAAAATGAAGTATAATCTAGGGTATTTATTTGACCTGCTTGTTGTTATCACCAATAAAGATCTAAAAGTACGCTATAAGAGCAGTGTATTTGGTTATTTATGGTCGATTGCCAACCCCTTACTGTTTGCGATGATCTACTATTTTATTTTTAAATTGATCATGCGAGTCCAGATACCTAATTATACCCTTTTCTTAATAACGGGTCTCTTCCCCTGGCAGTGGTTTGCAAGCTCAGCGACGAATTCGCTTTTCTCATTTATTGCTAATGCGCAAATTATCAAAAAAACCGTATTTCCGCGTTCGGTTATTCCTCTTAGTAATGTGATGATGGAAGGCTTGCACTTCTTATGCACTATTCCTGTCATTGTCGCTTTTCTTTTTGTGTACGGTATGCGTCCTTCGCTTTCATGGCTTTGGGGAATACCGCTCATTGCTATCGGACAGGTGATTTTTACCTTTGGTGTATCAATTATCTTTTCGACTTTGAATCTATTTTTCAGAGACTTAGAACGATTTGTTACTCTCGGTATTATGCTGATGTTTTACTGCACACCCATTTTATACGCATCGGATATGATTCCAGCTAAATATAGCTGGGTTATTGACTATAACCCTCTGGCTAGTATGATTTTAAGCTGGCGTAACTTATTTATGGATGGTGTTTTAAACTATGAGCATATTTCAGTGCTATATTTAACTGGTATTGTGCTGACAGTTATCGGATTAAGTATTTTTAATAAATTAAAATATCGATTTGCAGAGATCTTGTGATGGAACCAGTAATTGATTTTAATAATGTGACAAAAGAATATCCACTTTACCATCATATTGGCTCAGGTATTAAAGATTTAATATTTCATCCTAAAAGAGCATTTCAATTACTGAAGGGCCGTAAATATCTTGCTATTCAGGATGTCTCTTTTACGGTTGGCAAAGGAGAGGCTGTTGCGCTCATTGGCCGAAACGGCGCAGGCAAAAGCACCTCTTTAGGGTTGGTTGCCGGTGTTATCAAGCCAACGAAAGGGTCAGTCACAACTCGTGGGCGAGTGGCCTCAATGCTTGAGCTAGGTGGTGGTTTTCATCCAGAATTGACTGGCCGTGAGAACATTTTTCTTAATGCCACTCTTCTTGGATTACGTCGTAAAGAGGTTTTACAGCGAATGGATCGCATCATTGAATTTTCCGAATTAGGAGAATTTATTGATGAGCCGATCCGCGTCTACTCTAGCGGTATGCTAGCGAAGCTTGGCTTCTCGGTTATTAGTCAAGTTGAGCCTGATATTCTGATTATCGATGAAGTGCTTGCCGTCGGCGATATTTCATTTCAGGCCAAATGTATCAAGACGATCAAAGAGTTCAAAAATCGTGGTGTGACAATACTGTTCGTTAGTCACAACATGAGTGATGTGGAAAAAATATGCGATCGGGTTGTCTGGATCGAAAATCACCGCCTCCGGGAAATCGGTTCTGCTGAAAGAATCATCGAACTTTATAAACAAGCAATGGCCTAAATCTGGTAATTAAATGAATAGTATTAAGATCTATACCTGTCATCATAAGCCGAGCGCATTCCTTAATGCATCTATTATCAAACCATTGCATGTAGGTAAAGCCAACTCCTATAATGATATCGGCTGTATTGGCGATGATACGGGAGATAATATTTCGTTTAAAAACCCTTTCTACTGTGAGTTAACAGCACATTATTGGGTTTGGAAAAATGAGACTCTTTCTGATTATGTCGGTTTTATGCATTATCGCCGGCACCTCAATTTTTCCTCACAGCAGAGCTTTGCGGAAGATAACTGGGGCGTAGTGAATTCTCCGGTTATCGATACAGAGTATGAAAACCAGTTTGGTTTAACCGACACGGCAATACAAGATTGTCTTTCAGGTTTTGACCTGCTGTTACCGAAGAAGTGGTCAGTAACCTCTGCTGGCAGTAAAAACAACCTCGATCATTATGAGAAAGGTGAGTTTTTACACATCAAGGATTATCTGACTGCCCTGGACGTTGTCGAAGAGCTTTATCCGGATTATAAAGCGGCTATTCAGCAGTTTAACAATGCAACAGATGGCTATTATACGAACATGTTTGTGATGCACAAAGATATGTTCGTGAATTATTCTGAATGGCTGTTCGCGATTTTGACTCATCTTGAAAGTCGCATCTCGATGAATAATTATAACGCTCAGGAAAAGCGTGTTATCGGCCATATCGCAGAGCGTCTGTTTAATATTTACATTATTAAACAGCAGCAAGACCGTGCCCTGAAAGTTAAGGAGCTACAGCGCACTTTCGTGATGAATGAGACCTTCAACGGCAAGCTGATGCCGGTCTTTTCAGACGCTGCGCCAATAGTCATCAGTTTTGATGATAACTACGCCATCAGCGGCGGGGCTTTAATCAACTCTATCGTTCGCCATTCTGATAAAAATACCCATTACGATATCGTTGTGCTGGAAAACAAGGTTAGCAATCTTAACAAGCAGCGCTTAACCAAGCTGGTCTCAGCCCATGCAAACTTTTCACTTCGATTTTTTGATGTGAATGCCTTTACCGAATTGAATGGTGTACATACCCGAGCGCACTTTAGCGCATCAACCTATGCTCGCTTGTTCATTCCGCAGCTTTTCCGTGAATATGAGAAGGTTATTTTTATCGATTCCGATACTGTGGTGAAGGCCGATCTGGCAGCTTTGCTTAATGTCGAACTTGGCACTAACCTTGTTGCCGCCGTTAAAGATATCGTGATGGAAGGCTTCGTCAAGTTTGGCGCGATGTCGGAGTCTGCTGATGGCGTAATGCCGGCCGGCGAGTATCTGCAAAAAACGCTTAAAATGACCAATCCTGATGAGTATTTCCAGGCGGGGATTATCGTTTTCAACGTCGCGCAAATGGTGCAGGAAGATACCTTCTCCGAGCTGATTAAAACCCTTAAAGAGAAAAAGTACTGGTTCCTTGATCAGGACATCATGAACAAAGTTTTCTATGGCCGGGTTGAGTTTTTACCGCTGGAGTGGAATGTCTATCATGGTAATGGCAATACCGATGACTTTTTCCCCAATCTCCAGTTCGCAACATACATGCGCTTTTTAGAAGCCAGAATGAACCCGAATATGATTCACTATGCCGGGGAGAATAAACCGTGGAACACGGACAAGGTTGACTTTTATGACGATTTCCTGGAAAACGTCATCAATACGCCATGGGAAAAAGAAGCCTATTTCCGTCAGCTATCCCTGATTAATTCATCAAATCCTGCTCATACTGCAGGGCAAACGCCTGTTCTGCTTCAGACCAGGATAAAAAAAGCGTTGATGCCTTTCCTTAATAAATATGCTCCTGTCGGTTCACCGAGGCGAAATACGATAACAAAATACTACTATAAAGTTAGACGCTCAATTCTTGGTTAAGGCTGCTGGAATAATATTATGAACAGTAAAAATATTTTAATTGTCGGCGCTGGTTTTTCTGGTGCGGTTATCGCACGCCAGCTTGCTGAGCAAGGTCATCGTATCAGAATTATCGATCAGCGGGACCACATTGGCGGTAACTCCTACGACGCACGGGATCCGCAAACTGACGTTATGGTCCACGTTTATGGTCCGCATATCTTTCATACCGATAATGAAACAGTGTGGAACTATGTGACTCAGCACGCTGAAATGATGCCGTATGTGAACCGCGTCAAAGCAACCGTTAATGGGCAAGTGTTCTCTCTGCCGATCAACCTGCATACCATTAACCAGTTTTTTGCCAAAACCTGTTCGCCAGATGAGGCCCGGGCGCTTATTGCAGAAAAAGGGGACAGTTCGATCCAGGAACCGAAGACCTTTGAAGAACAGGCTCTGCGTTTTATCGGCAAAGAGCTCTATGAGGCGTTCTTCAAAGGCTATACCATCAAGCAGTGGGGGATGGAGCCATCACAGCTTCCTGCGTCGATTCTTAAGCGTCTGCCGGTTCGTTTTAACTACGATGATAATTACTTTAACCACAGATTTCAGGGCATGCCGAAACTGGGTTATACGAAAATGATTGAGTCAATTGCCAATCATGAAAATATCACTATTGAACTTCAGCAATCGTTTAACGCTGAAGAGAGAGAAAAGTACGATCATGTGTTCTATAGCGGGCCGCTGGATGCCTTCTATTCCTATCAATATGGCCGCCTGGGCTATCGTACTTTGGATTTTGAAAAATTCACCTGGCAGGGCGATTATCAGGGCTGCGCGGTGATGAACTACTGCTCACTGGATGTTCCTTACACCCGTATCACTGAACATAAGTACTTTTCGCCCTGGGAAACCCATGAAGGGTCGGTATGCTATAAGGAATACAGCCGCGAGTGTGGAGAAAAAGATATTCCTTATTATCCGATTCGTCAGATGGGGGAGATGGCTTTACTCGATAAGTATTTGTCCCTTGCGGAAAGTGAAAAGAACATTACTTTTGTTGGCCGTCTTGGAACCTATCGATACCTGGATATGGATGTGACTATCGCAGAAGCATTAAATACTGCCGAGAAGTACTTATCTTCCCTTGATAATCATGAAGCTATGCCAGTATTCACGGTTTCTGTGCGATGAATTGCTCTGCATTAATAGTCACTTATAATCGCTTAGAGAAGTTAAAAGTATCTATTGCCAACACTGTGAAATTAAATTTTACAGCGATAATGGTTGTCAATAACGGGTCCACGGATGGGACCCTGGAGTGGTTAGCCACCCTTAGCGACCCTCGGGTAATTGTCCTCAATCTGCCTTCTAATACCGGTGGAGCGGGGGGCTTTAAGGCCGGAAGTCAATATTTATGCGACAATGTCGATACCGACTGGGTTTTCTTTTACGATGATGACGCCTGGCCCGAGAGCGATGCGCTGGAAAAATTTACCCAGCTGGATAAAGCTAATTGTCGGGTGTTCACCGCTTTGGTAAAAGATCTTCGGGGGCAACCTTGTTCGATGAACATCCCTTTTGCTAAAGTACCGTCATCGTTTATCGACACATTACGCTACATCAAAAATCCGGCTGAGTTTCTACCGTCGCTTTCCCGTTCGACCGCGGTGCAAACGGTATCCTTTGTCGGGATGATTATTCAGCGAGATTTGCTGCGAAAGAATATACACAATATTCACGATGAGTTATTTTTATATTTTGACGATCTTTACTTTGGCTATCAGTTAACACTCGATGGCGAAGTGATTCGTTATTCGCCTGAGGTTGTCTTCTCGCACGATGTGAGTATCCAGGGGAAGTCTATCTTTCCCGAATGGAAAGTTTATTACCTTTGTCGAAATCTTATTCTGGCGAAGAAAATTTTCCCGCGAGTTGCCATTTTTAGCCGTCTCTCAATCCTTTTGCGGTTGATTAAATATGTATCAATATTGCCATGGCAACGCAATAAATTGTTATATTTTAAATACTTGCGTCGTGGAATTATCCATGGTGTAAAAGGAATCAGCGGTAAGAACCATTAAGTGGATATAGCAATGAAAAAACTGTGTTATTTCATAAATTCGGATTGGTATTTTGATTTGCACTGGATAGATCGTGCAATCGCCGCCCGAGATGCTGGTTATGAGATTCACATCATCAGTCATTTTGTCGATGGTAAAGTGCTGAATAAATTTAAAACATTTGGTTTTAAGTGTCATAACGTTCCACTTGATGCTCAATCATTTAATGCATTAACTTTCTTTCGGGCCTTTTTTGCGTCCCGAAGGATCATCAAAGAGATTAATCCCGACCTTTTACATTGTATTACAATTAAGCCATGTCTGATCGGTGGGCTTATTTCGAAGGCAAATAATCGCCCGGTCATCGTGAGTTTTGTCGGCCTCGGGCGTGTATTTTCTTGTGATACGGGCTTGCTTAAGCTATTGCGCAATATCACTATCATGGCATATAAGTATATTGCCAGTAATAAGCGCAGTATATTTATGTTCGAGCATGATAAAGATCGTAAAAAACTCGCGGGTTTTGTTGGCATTGACTACCAGCAGACTATTGTCATCGATGGCGCAGGTATCAACCCGGATATCTATAAATATTCACTGGAGCAGGAACGTGATGTTCCGGTCGTGCTGTTTGCCAGCAGAATGCTGTGGAGCAAGGGGCTCGGGGATTTAATTGAAGCCAAGAAAATTCTCGAATCCAGAAATATTCATTTTACGCTAAACGTTGCTGGAATACTTGTTGAAAACGATAAGGATGCCATTTCACTTGCCGTCATTCAGCAATGGCATAAAGAAGGGCTGATTAACTGGTTAGGTCACAGTTCTAACGTCTGCGACTTGATCGAGGAATCGAACATCGTGGCCCTGCCTTCGATCTATTCCGAAGGCGTCCCGCGTATTTTGCTTGAGGCTTCCTCGGTTGGCCGGGCGTGCATTGCCTACGATGTTGGCGGCTGCGATAGCCTGATCATTAATAACGATAACGGCATTATCGTGAAAAGTAACTCTCCGCAGGAGCTGGCGGATAAGCTTGAATACTTATTAGCCAACCCCAAAGCACGAGTTGAGATGGGTATCAAAGGACGGCAACGCGTTCAGGATAAGTTTTCTAGCGGTATGATCATTAGTAAGACTCTCAAGACTTATCATGATGTGGTTCAGGGATGATATAGCGCAAGAGATTACAGCTTCATGTAAATCAAACACCTCCGAAGCGTTACATTTATTCAATGTAACTGCTCTGCAAACGCATTATTTACGTTTAATGATTGCGTGCCTCTTATTTTGAAGGTGATTGAATGTCTGATGAATCAAGTAACGTTGTTGTTTCCGTTATCATCCCCGTTCATAATGCCGCGGAGTATATTTCCGAAACGCTTAATACGGTATTAGCCCAGTCTTTAAAAGACATTGAGATTATCATTGTTAACGATAACTCAACCGATAATACTCTGGGCATTGTCGCTACAATAGCCGATGAGGACTCACGAGTCCGGATTATAACCAACCCCAGCAACGTCGGCGGGGGTGAATCACGAAATATCGGCTTACGTATAGCGACCGGCGAATACATCATTTTCCTCGATGATGATGATTATGCCGATAAAGAGATGTTAAAGAGAATGTCCGACCGGGCTACGGCCCTGCAAACGGATGTTGTTATCTGCCGATGCCAGTCAATCGATCTGCAAACCGATACTCATTCTCCCATGCCTATGTCCGCGCGTGAGGATTTACTACCTGAAAAAGAGGTCTTCTCTTCACAGGAAATTGCTGACGATTTTTTCCGCGCCTTTATATGGTGGCCGTGGGATAAGCTCTTCAGACGCGAAGCTATTCTGGCATTGGGTCTGGAGTTTCAACCGCTGAGAACTACAAACGACCTGTACTTTGTGAGTAGTTTCATGCTGTTGGCAAACCGTATCTCGCTGGTGGATGAGATCTTAATCTCTCATACGATCAACCGCGCGAAGTCGCTTTCTTCCACCAGGGCAACCTCATGGCACTGCGCGCTGGAGGCATTGACTTCGCTACGTTCGTTTATGAAAGCGCATGATTTACTGGCGTCCAGAAGTCGGGATTTTAATAATTACGCCGTTGTTTTTCTGGAGTGGAACTTAAATACGATCTCGGGCCCTTCCTTTAACCTGCTCTTCAACGATGTGAAGTCGTTCATCTTATCTTTAGAAATCGATCGTGATGACTTTTATGATGACTTTATCAAAGCTGCGCATGGCCGGATCGTTAATCAGTCAGCGGAAGAGTATATTTTTTCTCTGAAAGACAGAGTGTTGCGCGAGCTTGAACATGCACATATGTTGAATTCAACGCTGCAGGAAGAAATCACTTCGCTTAAACAGTCGACTGTATCTCAGCGAAGTGAAATTGATGTCCTGAAGACGCAGGTTAACGATAAAACCAGGATTATCCACGAGCTCGAACAGCGGAATACGCGTATAGAGGGCGAGTATCAAACTCAACAACAGAAATTGCTCAGCATCGAAAATGCTTACCAGGAGCTGACTCAGCGCTATACCGATTTGGTTTCATCTTTGTCATGGAAAATGACGAAACCATTTAGGATAGTCAAAGCGATAACCGCACGAAAAAAGTCATGACGACGATAAACAGGTGATATCAACCAGCGCGCTGGCGAGGGTTATATTGCAAGGGAGGCGTTATGCCGCCTCCCTTTGATGACTTACTTATGCCTGCTCCGCAGGTTTTCCACCACATCCGTCAAATTCAGCCCCTGATCCTGCAGCAGCACCAGCAGGTGATACATCAAATCCGACGCCTCATTCTTCAGCTCGAACTGGTCATGCACCGTTGCGGCCAGCGCGGTCTCCACGCCTTCTTCTCCCACCTTCTGCGCGATACGCTTGGTTCCGCTGGCGTAAAGCTTCGCGGTATACGAACTCTCCGGGTCGGCGTGCTTACGTTCCGCCAGCAGCTGCTCCAGCTGATATAAGAACAGCCACTGATGGCCGGTTTCGCCAAAACAGCTTGAGGTGCCTTTATGGCAGGTTGGGCCAATCGGATTGACCAGCGCCAGCAGGGTATCGTTATCGCAATCCGGGGTGATGCTCACCACGTTAAGGAAATTGCCTGACGTTTCCCCCTTGGTCCACAGACGCTGTTTGGTCCGCGAATAAAAGGTCACTTTGCCGGTTTCTTCGGTTTTCGCCAGCGCATCCTGATTCATATAGCCCAGCATCAGCACTTCACCAGAAACGGCGTGCTGCACGATGACCGGCATCAGACCGTCGGTTTTTTGCCAATCCAGCTGTTCACTTAACATACCCTAATCTCCACGCCCTGTGCTGCCAGGTACGTTTTCAGTTCACCAATGTTGATAATTTGCTTGTGGAACACCGAGGCGGCCAGCGCGCCGTCGACGTTAGCGTCGCGGAAGGCTTCCAGGAAGTGTTCCATGGTGCCCGCGCCTCCGGATGCAATCAGCGGCACGCGGCACACGGCGCGCACCTTGCTTAACTGCTCCAGATCGTAGCCGTTACGCACGCCATCCTGATTCATCATATTGAGGACGATCTCGCCGGCTCCGCGCTTTTGCACTTCCTGCACCCAGTCCAGGGTTTCCCACTGCGTCACCCGCGTCCGACTTTCATCGCCGGTATACTGGTTGACGTGATACTTGCCGCTCGCGGCGTCAAACCAGGTATCAATGCCCACCACAATACACTGCACGCCGAACCGATCGGCCAGGCGGGTAATCAGCGTGGGATCCGCGAGGGCAGGGGAGTTGATGGAGATTTTATCCGCGCCGAAGGAGAGGATTTGCGCCGCATCGTCCAGCGACTTAATACCGCCGGCGACGCAGAATGGAATGTCGATCACTTCCGCGACCCGCGACACCCAGCTTTTATCCACCACGCGGCCGTCGCTGGAGGCGGTGATATCGTAGAACACCAGCTCATCCGCGCCTTCGTCGGCATAGCGTTTAGCCAGCGGGACGATATCGCCGATGATTTCGTGATTACGGAACTGCACGCCTTTCACTACCTGGCCGTCGCGAACGTCAAGACAGGGGATTATCCGTTTTGCCAGCATTGAATGGCCTCCGTTACGTTGAATTTACCTTCCAGCAGCGCCCGGCCGACAATTACCCCGCGCACTCCGGTTCCGCGCAGCGCGGCGATATCATGCAGATCGCCAATGCCGCCGGAGGACTGAAACGCGACCTGCGGATAGCGGGCGCAGACTTCTTCATACAGTGAGACGTTAGACCCGGCCAGCGTCCCGTCGCGGGAAATATCGGTACACAGCACGTGCTGCAGGCCGACGGACTGATAGCTCTCCACCAGTTCTTCCAGGGTTACGCCGGAGTTCTCCTGCCAGCCGCTGACCGCCACCTGCTTGCGGCCTTCCGCGTCGATCCGTACGTCAAGCGCCAGCACCAGATGCTGCGGGCCAAAACGTGTAAACCAGCCTTTCACCACTTCCGGCGACTTCACCGCCGTCGAACCCACCACCACGCGCGCCACGCCCGCTTCAAGCAGGGCGGCCACGTCTTCTTCCGTCCGCACGCCGCCGCCAACCTGCACCGGCACATTGACGCCGGCAACCAGGGTTTTCAGCAGCGGGATTTGACGCTTAGCCGGATCTTTCGCCCCGGTCAGGTCGACCAGGTGCAGCACTTCGGCCCCTTGGGCGGCATAGGATTGCAGGCGCGGCAGCGGGTCGTTGCCGTAGTCGCGCTGCTGGCCGTAATCGCCCTGATGGAGACGGACGACCGTACCGTCAATTAAATCTAAAGCAGGAATGATCATCACATCTCCAGGAAGTTTTTCAGCAGCTGCGCCCCGGCGCTACCGGAGCGTTCAGGGTGGAACTGGACGCCAAAAAAGTTATCTTTCTGCACCGCCGCGGTGAAGGCCTCGCCGTAGCTGCACTGGGCGATGGTATTGACGTTGACCGGCATCGCGTAGCTGTGGACGAAGTAAAAATACGCCCCGTCTTCAATGCCGCGAAACAGACGATCGCCCGCTTTGGCATACACCTGGTTCCAGCCCATATGCGGCAGCGGCAGGCCGCGGTCGGTCATTTTCGGCACGTCCTGCTCGATAATGCCCAGCAGGTCGACGCCGTTGTTCTCTTCGCTGCGTTTTCCCAGCAGCTGCATGCCGAGGCAAATGCCCAGCACCGGCTGGGTACAGGCTTTAATCAGTTCGATTAACTCGCGATCGCGCAGCTGGTCCATAGCCGCCTGCGCCGTCCCCACCCCCGGCAGAAACAGCTTATCGGCGCGCAGCACCACATCCGGGTCGCGGCTGACCTGCGGCTCATAGCCGTGGCGGCTCACCGCGGATTTCACCGAATTGAGGTTGGCACAGCCGGTATCGAGGATCACCACGTTCATCAGAGTACCCCTTTCGAAGACGGCAGCGTGTCGCCCTGGACGCGAATCGCCTGGCGTAGCGTGCGGCCGAAGGCCTTAAACAGGCTCTCTACGCGGTGGTGGTCGTTTTTGCCCTTGGTTTTCAGGTGCAGAGTGACCGCCATGGTATAGGAGAGCGAGCGGAAGAAGTGTTCCACCATTTCGGTGCTCAGATCGCCAACGCGCTGATAGGTAAAGTCGGCTTTATATTCGAGGTGCGGGCGGCCGGAGATATCCAGCGCGCAGCGGGCCAGACATTCGTCCATCGGCAGCACAAAGCCGAAACGGCCAATGCCGCGCTTATCGCCGAGCGCCAGCTTCAGCGCTTCGCCGAGCGCCAGCCCGGTATCTTCCACGGTGTGGTGATCGTCGATATACAGATCGCCACCAACGTTAACCTCCAGACGGAAGCCGCCGTGGGTAGCGATTTGGTCCAGCATATGATCGAAGAAGCCGACGCCGGTGGAGATTTTGCTGCCGCCTTCGCGGTCCAGCCACACTTTCACATCCACCTGGGTCTCTTTAGTGATGCGCTCAACGTGGGCGTAGCGGTCGCGGCGGGTTAGCTGTTCGCAAATGGTCGGCCAGTCCAGCTTTTCGCGGTCATAGCGCAGGCCGGTAATGCCCATGTTATCCGCCAGCTGAATGTCGGTCGCACGGTCGCCAATCACGTAGCTGTGGGCGGTGTCCATCACCCCTTGTTCCAGCCACGGCAGCACCAGTCTGGTTTTCGGCTTGCGGCAGTCGCAGTTATCCGCCGGGAGATGCGGGCAAATCAGCACTTCGTCAAAGTTGACGCCCTGGGAGGCGAATATTTGCATCATCAGGTTGTGCGGGCCGTCGAACTCGTCCTGCGGCAGGCTGGCGGTTCCCAACCCATCCTGGTTGGTGATCATCACCAGCTTATACCCTTCCTGCTGCAGCTTGAGCAGGGCCGGGATCACCTGCGGCTCAAAGGCCAGCTTATCGAAGCGATCTACCTGAAAATCAACCGGTGGCTCGGAAATCAGCGTACCGTCACGGTCAATAAAGAGAAACTTCTGGGTCATACATTCTCCGCAGTCAAAGCGTCAATGACGCGCTGGCTCTCTGCACGGGTACCGATAGTGATACGCAAACAGCCGCTTAATGAAGGTTGTTTATTCTGGTCACGTAAGATAATGCCCTGATCCCACAAAGATTTAAACACCGCGCTGGAGGCGGTGATCCGCGCCAGAACGTAGTTGCTCTCGGAGTCGAACACCTCTTCAACGCAGGCGATGCCGCGCAGCTGGCTCACCAGATAATCGCGTTCGGCGAGGATCTGCGCCACGCGCGCCCGCATGGCGGCAAGGCCTTCCGCGCTGAGCGCCTGGGCGGCGATATCGGCCACCGGCGTGGAGAGCGGATAAGGCGCGATAACCTTCATCAGCACGTTAATCACCTCGGCGTTGGCGAGGGTAAAACCGCAGCGCAGTCCGGCCAGGGCGAAGGCCTTGGAGAGGGTACGCAGAATCACCAGGTGCGGATACTCGTTCAGCCAGGCCGCCAGCGTGGCCTGCGGGCAGAATTCGATATAGGCTTCATCCGCGACCACGATGGCTTTACCGCGCGTCATCTCCAGCAGGGTGCGAAAATCTTTCGGGTTGATAATCTGCCCGGTCGGGTTATTCGGGCTGCAGACGAAAACCACTTTCACGCCGTCGAGATTAGCCGCGATACCCGGCAGATCTAACTGCCAGTCGGCGAGCGTCGGCACCGTACGGCAGGTCACGCCGATAGTTTCGGCGCTGACGCTGTACATGCCGTAGGTCGGTGGGCAATAGAGCACCGCGTCCTGGCCCGGCTCGCAGAACGCGCGGATCAGCAGTTCAATGCCTTCGTCGGCGCCGCGACTGACCAGCACCTGCTCCGGCTTGACGCCCGCATACTGTGCGTAGCGTTCAATGACCGCTTTCGGCTGCGGTTCCGGGTAACGGTTCATCGTCTGCTCGGTCAGCTGGAACTCTACCGCGGTAGGGAATTCGTTGGCGTTCAGCCAGACGTCGCCTTTACCCCCCAGACGGCGAGCTGATTGATACGGCGTCAGCGCGCGGACGTTGGCGCGGGCTAAATCTTCAATGCTCATGCTTGCTCCTTAAGGGCTGCGACGCGCAGCGTAACGGCGTTTTTGTGGGCGTCCAGGCGCTCGGCGGCGGCCAGAATTTCAATCGTTGATGCGAGGGCGGCAAACCCGTCACGCGACAGCTCCTGCACGGTCATACGTTTCTGGAAATCCGCCAGGCCGAGGCTGGAGCAGGTCGCGGTGTAGCCGTAGGTCGGCAACACGTGGTTGGTGCCGGAGGCGTAATCGCCGGCGGATTCCGGCGACCAGTCGCCGAGGAATACCGAACCGGCGCTGGTGATACCGTCTACCAGCTCGCGGGCGTTACGGGTCTGAATAATCAGGTGCTCCGGGCCGTACTGGTTGGAAATCGCCACGCACTGGGCGATATCGCGCGCCACGATGATGCGGCTGGCGGAGAGCGCCCCGCGGGCGGTTTCCGCCCGGGACAGCTCGGCCAGCTGGCGCTCAACGGCTTGCGCGACGCGGGTGGCCATATCGCTATCCGGCGTCAGCAGGATCACCTGCGAATCCGGGCCGTGCTCGGCCTGGGAAAGCAGGTCGGACGCGACGAAATCCGGGGTGGCGCCGCTGTCGGCGATCACCAGCACTTCCGACGGTCCGGCGGGCATATCGATAGCCGCACCGTCAAGACGCTGGCTCACCTGGCGCTTGGCTTCGGTCACGAAGGCGTTGCCCGGGCCAAAGATTTTATCGACCTTCGCCACCGATTCGGTGCCGAACGCCAGGGCGGCAATCGCCTGCGCGCCGCCGACGTTAAAGATATTGCGCACGCCGCACAGCTGGGCGGCATAGAGGATTTCATCAGCAATCGGCGGCGGCGAGCACAGCACCACCTGCTGGCAGCCGGCGATGCGTGCTGGCGTTGCGAGCATCAGCACCGTTGAGAACAGCGGCGCCGAGCCGCCGGGAATATATAAGCCGACGGAGGCGATAGGGCGGGTCACCTGCTGGCAGCGCACGCCCGGCAGGGTTTCAACATCCACGGCCTGCAGCTGCTGCGCGTTGTGGAAGGTTTCGATATTTTTAACCGCTACGGCCATCGCCTGCTTGAGCTCGTCGCTCAGGCGCGCGCCGGCGGCGGCAATCTCTTCGTCGCTGACCTTCAACGCCTTGACGTCGGTTTTGTCGAACTTCGCGCTATATTCACGTAGAGCCGCATCGCCATTGTCTTTGACGTTATTGAGGATCTCCGACACCGTCTTGCTGATGCTCTCGGAGGCGGAAATGGCCGGGCGCATTAAGAGTTGTTGCTGTTGTTCAGCGCTACAGCCGTTCCAGTCGATAATTGTGTTGAAGCTCATGGTTGATTCCCCTGTTTATCCCGTGACCGACCCGCCGGATTACTCCATCATCTTCTCAATCGGCAGGACCAGAATGGAGCTGGCGCCCAGCGCTTTCAGTTTTTCCATGGTTTCCCAGAACAGGGTTTCGCTGCTCACCATGTGCATTGCCACGCGCTGCTTGTCGCCGGCCAGCGGCAGAATGGTCGGGCGCTCGGCGCCGGGCAGCAGGGCGATCACTTCTTCCAGGCGTTCGGTCGGCGCGTGCATCATGATGTATTTTGATTCGCGGGCCTGAATCACCCCCTGAATACGGGTCAGCAGGCGGTCGATCAGCTGCTGTTTGCTATCGGCCATCTCGCCGTCGCGCTGGATCAGGCAGGCTTTGGAGCGGAACATCACTTCCACTTCGCGCAGGCCGTTCGCTTCCAGAGTCGCCCCGGTTGAGACCAGGTCGCAAATCGCGTCGGCCAGACCGGCGCGCGGGGCCACTTCAACCGAGCCGTTCAGCAGGCAGGATTTGAACGAGATGCCTTTCTGGTCAAGGTAGCGCTTCAGCAGATGCGGGTAGGAGGTGGCGATGCGTTTGCCGTCCAGTGCCGCCGGGCCGTCCCAGGGTTCATCCGCCGGGGTCGCCAGCGACAGGCGGCAGCCGCCGAAGTCGAGACGACGCAGGGTGAAGTAGCGCGGGTCTTCGCCCTGAGCGCGGCGGCTCAGCAGCTCTTCCTCCAGCACGTTTTCGCCGATAATCCCCAAATCGACCACGCCGTCCATGATAAGGCCCGGAATATCGTCATCACGCACGCGCAGAATATCGATGGGCATATTTTCCGCCAGCGCGATCAGGCGCTGGGTGTGGAGATTCACTTTGATGCCGCAACGGCTGAGTAATTCGCGTGAATCTTCGCTTAAACGCCCTGATTTCTGAATAGCTATGCGTAAACGGCTGTTGTCTAACATTCTTATTTTCCTCTGTAACCCTGTCTGAATCTGTCCGAATTCGGTCCAAAAAAAAGCCCCCGGAAGCGAATCTTCCGGGGGCTCTCTTTGCGTTCATGCACCACTGGAAGATCCAAACGTCTTCCAGCACACATCGCCTGAAAGACTAGTCAGGATGATGGTGATGATGGTGGTTTTTAAATTGAACGCTGTTCATAAAATTCTCTGTGAATGACTATGCATTTGATGCCTTTTAACCTAAACCACTTTACTCGCATAAAGCAAGGGCTTTTTTCTATCATTAATTCATTTCATATTGACCGAAGAAATTGTCAGTTGCCGCCAGCTGGCGTAGCCTTAAGTCAGCACAGCGAAAAGTCAGGAGCAAGGGGATGAAAAAGGTCGCGATTGTAGGTTTAGGATGGCTGGGTATGCCGCTTGCGCTGTCGTTGATGTCGCGGGGATGGCAGGTGACCGGCAGTAAGACCACGCAGGATGGCGTGGAGGCGGCGCGGATGTGCGGCATCGACAGCTATCCGCTGCGACTGGAGCCGCAGCTGGTCTGCGACACCGAGGATCTGGATGCCTTAATGAACGTCGACGCGCTGGTGATTACTTTACCGGCTCGGCGGACCGGTCCCGGAGAGGAGTTTTACCTTCAGGCGGTACAGGAAATCGTTGATACCGCGCTGGCGCATCACGTGCCGCGCATCATATTCACCAGCTCAACGTCGGTTTACGGCAACGCCAGCGGCACGCTGAAAGAGAACTCCCCCCTTAATCCGCAAACCGCCAGCGGACGGGTGCTGAAAGAGCTGGAGGACTGGCTGCATAACCTTCCAGGCACCTCGGTGGACATTCTGCGCCTCGCCGGGCTGGTGGGGCCGTCCCGTCATCCGGGGCGCTTCTTTGCCGGGAAATCCGCGCCGGACGGCCAGCACGGCGTCAACCTGGTGCATCTCCAGGATGTGATCGCCGCGATCGAACTGTTATTGCAGGCTCCGAAAGGCGGGCGCATCTATAATATATGTGCGCCTAAGCATCCCGCGCGCGGCGTCTTTTATCCGCAGATGGCCCGCGAGCTTGGGCTTCCCGTCCCCGTATTCTCTGATAACCCGGAGAACGGTAGCGGCAAGATCGTGGATGGCAGCCGTATTTGCAACGAACTGGGGTTTGAGTATCAGTACCCCGATCCGCTGGTGATGCCGATGGAGTAATGCGCCAGCGGTGAATCGCGTACCGTAAGGGGGAGCGATGAAACCACTGCTGGATGTGCTCGTCATCCTTGATGCCCTCGATAAAGAGGGCAGCTTTGCCGCCGCCTCGGCGAAGCTCTATAAAACGCCCTCGGCGCTGAGCTATACCATTCATAAGCTGGAAAGCGATCTCAATATTCAACTTCTCGACCGCAGCGGTCACCGGGCGCGCTTTACCCGTACCGGGCAGATGCTGCTGGAAAAGGGGCGCGACGTGCTGCACACCGCCCGCGAACTGGAAAAGCAGGCCGTCAGGCTGCATCAGGGCTGGGAAAATACGCTGATACTCAACGTCGACGCCACCTTTCCGTTCCCGCTGCTGGCCCCGTCGATCGCGGCGTTTTATCGCCAGCATCACGCCACCCGCCTTGAATTCCGCCGCGATACCCCAGGCGCAAACTGGCAGATGCTGATGGAAGGGCAGGCGGATCTTCTGCTGGGCGTACTGGGCGACCCGCCGGCGCTCAGCGGCTGCGCCTCGATTCTGCTGGGAGAGGTGGCGCAGGCGTTTGTTGTTGCGCCCCAGCATCCGCTTGCGCAGATTGCCGGTCCGCTGGGATGGCGGACGCTGCGCCGCCATCGGGCGATTACCACCGACGGCGCGTGGCCGCAGGCCGAAGGCCAGGAGAGCCTGACGGTATTCGATCTTCCCGCCCAACTGATGCTGCTGTGCGCCGGACTGGGCTGGAGTTATTTACCGCTATTTCAGGTGCAGGCATTAATCGCCCGCGGCGAGCTACTCATAATAAAAACGACGGTCCCCGAACCGGTCAATCGCGCATGGATAGGCTGGAATGAAGACGTTTGCGGGCAGGCGGGAGAGTGGTGGCGAAAGGAGATATTAGCAAATAGTGCTATCCATCAGGTCTATAATACTAAAATCGTATGAATATTAATCTGTTAGAGAATCACCGGGATTATTAAGCCTTGTAACATCTTGTCATCGGGCCAGCAGTTGTTGCAAAATACGCGTCCTGAAAATCAGAAACTGGCCGACGCTTTTTTAAAGTGTCGGTTATTTTTTTGGTTGAAAGACACATCATTCAATACCAAGAGGCCGGGCTTCGTACCGGATAGATATTTACTAAAAACCGACAGTGGTTGTCGCTGAGGAATACAAAGAAATGGGGCAATTTTTTGCTTACGCGCTGGCGTTCACCGTAAAAGGGGATAACTATGTCGCATAACGCTACTCCAAAAACCTCTCGCGTGGAATTACGTAAAACGCTTACGTTAATTCCGGTTGTCATGATGGGCCTGGCCTATATGCAGCCGATGACGCTGTTCGATACGTTTGGTATCGTCTCTGGATTGACTGATGGTCACGTTGCGACGGCTTACGCCTTCGCACTGATCGCCATTCTTTTCACGGCGCTGAGCTACGGTAAACTGGTTCGCCGTTTCCCGTCGGCGGGTTCCGCTTATACCTACGCACAGAAATCCATTAGCCCGGCCGTTGGCTTTATGGTGGGCTGGTCATCGCTGCTGGACTACCTGTTCATGCCGATGATCAACATTCTGCTGGCCAAAATTTACTTTGAAGCGCTGGTGCCTTCTATTCCATCGTGGATCTTCGTTGTCGCGCTGGTGGCCTTTATGACCATCTCCAACCTGCGCAGCATCAAGACCGTGGCGAACTTCAATACCCTGATCGTTATCCTGCAGATGGGTATCGTGGCGGTGATTGTTGGCCTGATTATCTACGGCGTTATGCACGGCGAAGGCGCGGGCACGCTGACCAGCACCCGTCCGTTCTGGTCTGAAGGCGCGCACGTGGTGCCGATGATTACCGGCGCGACCATCCTGTGCTTCTCGTTCCTCGGCTTTGACGGCATCTCTTCGCTGTCTGAAGAGACCAAAGACGCGGAGCGCGTGATCCCGAAGGCTATCTTCCTGACCGCGCTGATTGGTGGCCTGATCTTTATCGGCGCTTCCTACTTCCTGCAGCTGTACTTCCCGGACATCTCGCGCTTTAAAGATCCTGACGCTTCGCAGCCTGAAATCATGCTGTACGTAGCGGGCAAAACCTTCCAGTGGGGCGTGCTGATTTTCTCCAGCGTTACCGTGCTGGCATCCGGCATGGCCGCGCATGCGGGCGTTTCCCGTCTGATGTACGTGATGGGCCGCGACGGCGTGTTCCCGACGCGTTTCTTCGGCTACGTGCATCCGAAATGGCGTACTCCGGCGTGGAACGTGCTGCTGGTTGGCGCGATTGCGCTGCTGGCGATTAAATTCGACCTCGTCACGGCGACAGCGTTGATTAACTTCGGCGCGCTGGTGGCGTTCACCTTCGTTAACCTGTCGGTGATCTCCCAGTTCTGGATCCGTGAAAAGCGCAACAAAACGCTGAAAGACCACTTCAACTATCTGATTCTGCCGGTGTGCGGCGCGCTGACCGTCGGCGCACTGTGGATCAACCTCGAAGAGAGCTCCATGGTTCTCGGCCTGATCTGGGGCGGTATTGGTCTGGTCTACCTGGCCTGCGTGACCAAAAGCTTCCGCAACCCGGTACCGCAGTACGAAGACGTCGCGTAATCACGTTTGATGATGTGAAAAGCCGGAGGGAAACCTCCGGCTTTTTTGTTTGCAGTCTCCCTTCGGGAAACGGTTACTCAAAACAGGCGCTGCGTTCCCAGCACTCGTCGCAGCTTGGCGAACGGCAGATAACTTCTCCCTGCTGCAGCAAACAGCGCTGACGATAAAAGAACTTTTTCCAGCGCATATTGTGTTCGTTCATCACCACCAGCTGCGGAAAGCAGTCGCTCATCAGCAGGCGTAATTCGGCGCGCGACGCCAGACCAAGATCCTGCCAGAGATGGTTAAACGCCAGCGAAACCTCGGCGATAATCTGCGCCATCGGCCCGGCATCCTGCTGCATCCAGCCCGCCAGCCACGCGCCCAACTGCTGGCGCTCCTCTTCGCGGGTGGCGTTGAGCTCCGCCATCAGGCGGCGGCGGGTGAGCGTCTCGCCGTCGAGCGGCGTTTCAGCCTCGCCCAACCGCCGGCGCAGCGCCTGCCAGTCGCGCGGGCTAAGACCCATGCGCAGAGGAAAGCTGCCTTGACCCGCGTGATACAGCAGCCATAAGCGCCTCAACCAGTCGAGCGGCGGCATCAGGCGACCCCCTTATGCGGTAACGCGGCAGGCCAGCTCCCCCGACGCTGTTGCCACCACGCGGGCAGCACTTCGGAGACCGGCCGCCACGCGCCGTCAATGCACGGTTCAATGCCTTCCTGTTCCAGCTGTTGCCACGGCGTATGGCCGATACGTACGCAGAATACGGCTTTAACGTCCGCCAGCAGTTCGAGGATCGCCGCAAACCGGGCTGCGTTATCCTGCGGCTCGCAGTCATCGCGCCCCTGACAATATTTGGGCGTAAAGCGCTCGTTGACCAGCACCATGCCGGCGGCCGAGAGGCTGTAAATGTAGAACCGGTCGGCGTGGCCAAAGTGACAATCAATGACGTCCCCGCGGCTTGACGCCACGGCGACCAGGCAGGCGTCGTCGGCTTCAGATTCGCCGCGGGTCGCAATGCTGGCGTGCAGCTGCGCGCGCTGGTGGAGGATCGGCAGCCAGGGCGGGAGGCTCTCTGGCGCCGGCAGCTGGGTAAACTGCTGGCTGCGGTCTTCGCCGAGCATCCCGATGGCGTCGGCGCGACACTGGTGGCAGTGGGTCATCTGCGGCATCACTTCGCCGCACCGGCTGCGGGTGGCGGCGAGCATCTCGGCGTCCGGCTCCGGCTGGCCGTTGAGGCCAAATACCGTGCCGTGCTCCGGCCTGGCGATCAGCGGCATAATATTATGGATAAACGCGCCGCTGGCCCGCAGCGCGCGGCTCACGTCGGCCATGCCGCTATCGTTGATGCCGGGGATCAGCACTGAATTTATTTTCACCAGCACGCCTTTGGCGGTCAGCCTGCGTACGCCCTCAAGCTGACGGGCAATCAGGATCTCTCCCGCTTCGCGCCCGCTGTAGCGTTCGCCGTCCAGCCATAGCCAGGCGTAGATTTTCGCGGCAATCTCCGCGTCGAGGGTGTTAATGGTGACCGTGACGTGGTCAACGCCGACATCCAGCAGGCGGTCCACCGCGTCAGGCAGCATCAGTCCGTTGGTCGACAGGCATAATTTCAGGTCCGGCAGCTGTTCGCGGATCAGCTCCAGGGTACGAAAGGTGCGGGCGATATTGGCGAGCGGATCGCCGGGCCCGGCGATGCCCACCACCGAAAGCTGCGGGATCGCCTGCGCGACCTGACGCACTTTCACGACCGCCTGTTCAGGCGTCAGCAGCGTTGACGATACCCCGGGGCGGGACTCGTTGCTGCAATCGAATTTGCGGTTACAGTAGTTGCACTGCAAATTGCAGGCAGGCGCAACGGGCAGATGCATCCGCGCGAAACGGTGATGCCCATTGCGAGAGTAGCAGGGGTGCGCGGCAGCTTTATCGGCCACAAGCGGCGTCAATGCGCTGTCATCCGCCGGGCGGCAGGCTTTGCCGCCAGAAAAAGAGGAGCAGGAAGTCATGGTCGTACCTTCGTGGTTGGGCGATACCTTCCTGCTGCAAATGCTGTACCAGAGGTCAATTTCGCAACCGCATGAAAAATAGACTCTTTAACCGGCAACCCGCGTCCCTGAATTGTCGCAATTCCGCCGCGCTGGCGACAATGTCCTGAATCTCACATAAGGCTTCACAGTCGCGGCATGGTGATATCCATAATCTGAATGCGATACGCCACCTGGCGCGGGGTCATGCCGAGCAGCCGCGCCGCTTTGGCCTGCACCCAGCCCGCTTTTTCCAGGGCGGCAATCAGCCGCTGGCGCTCGTCGAGGCTGTTATCAAGCCAGCCGTCCTCCGCCGGACCGCTGCTGGCGAGCGCTTTCGGCGGGTTATCTCGATGGTTGAACAGAATCACGTCCCGGTCAATCAGGCCGCTTTCCGACAGCACCGCCGAACGTTCGAGACAGTTTTCCAGTTCGCGCACGTTCCCCGGCCAGCTGTACTCCATCAGCAGGCGAATCGCCCCATCGCTGATGCGCAGCGTTCGCCCCTGGCTGTGGGCGATTTTTCGCACCAGAAAGTGCGCCAGCTCGGCGATATCCTCCTGGCGTTCGCGCAGCGGCGGCAGCGCGATAGGCATTACGTTCAGGCGGTAGTATAGATCCTCGCGAAAATGACCCAGCCGCACTTCCTCTTCCAGATGGCGGTTGGTCGCCGCAATAATGCGCACGTTGACGCGCAGGGTTTCGTCGCCGCCGACGCGCTCCATCTCCCCCTCTTGCAGAATACGCAGCAGCTTAGCCTGAAACGAGGCGCTGCTTTCGCCGATCTCATCGAGGAATAAGGTGCCGCCGTCCGCCAGCTCAAAGCGGCCTTTCCGCTGGCGCACCGCGCCGGTAAATGCGCCTTTCTCATGACCAAACAGCTCGCTCTCCAGCAGGTTGTCCGGCAGCGCCGCGCAGTTAAATTTGACGAACGCCGCGGCGGCGCGCGGAGAATTATGGTGGATGGCGTTGGCGATGAGCTCTTTCCCGGTGCCGCTCTCGCCGCGAACCAGCACCGTGGTATCCCAGCGGGAAACCTGACGAATAATATCCATAATTTGCCGCATCGCCGGGCTTTTACCGACCATATTCTCCAGGCCGAAACCGCGCGAAGGGGTACACGCCCGCGGGCGCTCTACTCTGGGGCTCTGCTGCGGCGGCTGCACGGCGGAGGTCGGCAGGATCATCAGGCGAATCGTCTGGGCGATCAGATTGGCGACGGTTTCGAGAAAGCGCGTGCAGGCGGGCAGCCGCTCTTCCTGACGCGCCATCGGCTGCGCCGCCAGTACGCCGATGGGCCGGGAGTGGGGGCCCATCAGCGGAACGGCGATAAACGGCAGATCATAGTCGTACAGGCTCAGCCGATCGAGAAAACGCTGGTCGTCGGCGACGCGTGGCAGCACCAGCGACTGGCCCTGCGCCAGTACGGTACCGACTAATCCTTCCCCCGGCCGGTAGCGAATTTGCGTACCGCCGGGCAGCGTCTGGTTTTCCGTTTGCTGCAGCGCTTCGATGCTCAGGATCTCCTGCTGGCTGTCGTACAGGCAAATCATCCCGTGCTGCATAAACGCATCGTTATGTAGCACGCTCAGGACCTCCTGCAGGGTTTTGCTCGCTTCGGTGGCGCGGCTCAGCACCACGCTTATCCGCTGCATGGCGGTAAACTGCTGGGAGAGATCGAAACGTCTGACGGTGGTGTCCGAATCGGATTTATGGATCATTGCTCACCTCCGGTCAGGGTATTAAACAGCGGGAAACGCAGAACCAGGCTGGTGCCTCCCTGGGGTCGCGAAGCCAGTTCAATCGCGCCGCTGTGGTAGGCGACCAGCGTTTGGATCAGCCGCAGCTCCATCCCTTTGCCGGGAGAGTTTAAGGCATCCGGGGAGTGGGCGTAGCGCACCTGCAGCAGCGGGACATTGTCGTTGAGATAAAAAGAGAGCCAGCCCTCGTCCTCTTCGGCGTAAAGTTCGATCTCCAGCGGTACGGAGGGCAGCTCGGCGGCGAGGGCCAGCGTCCGGTCGAGCCATAAACTCAAGCAGGCCAGCAGCTGGGTACGCTGGCCGAAGCCGACCAGATGCGGCGATGCCATGTCCACCTGCAGCCGCGCGCGATCGTCAAAGCGGGTGCGGTAAAGGGCGTACAGGTCGTCAAAAAAGGGCTGAAGCGGCCAGACGGCATTGCTTTCCAGCTCAAGCGAAGGACGGCAGCGCTGCAGGCGCGCCATGGCCTCTTCACCTTCGCGCCACGCCGCATCCAGCGCCACGTTGCCGCTGCCTTCGCCGTTCAGCCGGCGGGCCGCCGCCAGCATGTTGATTGGGCAATTAAGCTGAATCAGCGCCGCGTCCAGCGACTCGCGAATCGCGGCCAACAGCTTACCGGCGGTCATCTGCTGTTTCAGACGGTCGAGCCGGCCCTGTTCCTGCTGCTGGCGCTGCTGGGTGCAGTCGGCGATCACCACCAGCGTGCGCGCCGGGGCGCTGTCGACGAAGTAGCGGCTGGCTTCTTCACTCACGCCGGGCAGCGCCCAGCAGGTCACCGACAGCCAGCGGACCGCGCCGCGAACCACCACCGGCAGGATTTGCTCCGCGCCGGGCCCCATTTTGCGCGGTGAAACCTGGAGCTCGACCAGCAGCTCTTTCCCACCGCAGTCCGCGCAGAACGTTTTGTAGGCGAGATTATCCATCACCACCCGATCCTGCTCATCCACCACGACCACGGCGGCGGGGATGTTATTGAGCACCGCTTCCATTAGCGTCATATGATTGCGCAGCCGCTGTTCCAGGGTATAGCTGACGCTAATATCCCGCTGCATCGCCAGATAATGCTCCAGCTCGCCCTGCGGATTCAGCACCGGCGTGATATCGATATCCACCAGATACAGGCCGCCGTCGCGGCGCTGATTAATCAGCTGACCGCGCCACGGCTGGCGCTGGAGCAGGGTTTGCCACATCTCCTGGTAGATCTCGCGCGGCGTCTGGCTGCTGGCCAGCAGACGCGGATTTTGATTGAGCAATTGCGCCAGCGAGTATCCAGTCTGGCGGCAAAACGCCGGGTTGGCGTAGATGATATTCGCCCGGGCATCGGTGAGGGAAATCGCTACCGAAGCCTGTTCGACCATTGTAAAAAACAGCCCCGGATGTTGTTGAGTCAGCGCACCGGCAATCGCCTCGGGTACGGCGTTATCGAGCATCATATTCAGGGTCATCGCAAACTCCTGTGTCGCAGTTATGACAATTTGTCCGACACCGTGACAGGGACGCCGCGGTGTTTTCCGAACGGTGATAACCATGCAAACCGTGCGCCCTTATCGGCGTAATAAGCAGAAACATTGATCCGGTAGGGGAAAAGCAGGCGCTTTTTGCATTTCAAGCGCCCCGCCAGCCCCGCTGCGTGCGGCGGGAGGGGGCTAAAGCGATCGTTTTGGGGCAAGGATGGGCCGCGGTAGTGCAAAGAAACCTGGCACAGCCTTCGCAATACCCCTGTGAGAACGCGTGTTTTCAACCCCCTTTTCTGACAGGAGCGCAACATGGCGAACATTGGTATTTTCTTTGGCACCGATACCGGTAAAACCCGCAAAATCGCGAAAATGATCCACAAGCAGCTGGGCGAGCTGGCGGATGCCCCGGTCAACATTAACCGCACGACGCTGGACGACTTTATGGCCTATCCGGTGCTGCTGCTGGGCACGCCGACGCTCGGCGACGGCCAGCTGCCGGGGCTGGAGGCCGGATGCGAAAGCGAATCATGGAGCGAATTTATCAGCGGCCTCGACGACGCCAGCCTGAAAGGAAAAACCGTGGCGCTGTTCGGCCTCGGCGATCAGAGAGGCTATCCGGACAACTTCGTCAGCGGGATGCGCCCGCTGTTCGACGCCCTAAGCGCGCGGGGAGCGCAGATGATTGGCAGCTGGCCAAATGAGGGTTATGAATTCAGCGCGTCCTCGGCGCTGGAAGGCGACCGTTTTGTTGGGCTGGTGCTGGATCAGGATAACCAGTTCGACCAGACCGAAGCGCGTCTGGCGAACTGGCTTGAGGATATTAAACGCACCGTGCTGTAGGCGTTAACGGGTAGCCGCTGAGGCTACCCGCACAGTCCCGGCTGACGGGAGATCATCTGTTCCAGCCACTGGCGCTGATGGCGCTGCTGGCTCTGCTGCCAAAGATAATCGCGCGCGCTCTCCAGCGCCTGCTGCGGCTCCATGGGCGCAGCGGGGCGAATCGCTTCGCACCATAAAAGATGCCACCCCAGCTCGCTGGCGATGGGAAGGCTTAGCGCGTTTTCCGCCAGTGAAAACAGCGCGGTCTCGAGCTGCGGATAGAGCAGGCCGCGGCTAATCCAACCTAAACGACCCTCTTCCAGGGCGCTTGGGCAGTGGGAATGGCGGTGGGCCAGCGGAGCGAAAGCGTCCCGCGAGGCGTTGATTTGCCGGTACAGACCGAGGATCCGCTGGTGCACGGCTTCGCGGTCGCCATCGACCGTCAGCAGCAGGTGGCGGGTCAGACGCTGTTCCGGGCGCATAAACTGCGTCTGGTGGCGCAGATACCACGCCTGTACCGTGGAGAGGTCCGGCTGCGGCGCCTGGCGGGCAATATCGGCGAAGGCGAGTTCCAGCCGGGCGTGATGGCGCACGATGGCAGCGCGTTCGGGCTGAGTAAAATCCCCCTCGTCGAGCCAGATAGTAAGGGAGGCGGCGATATTCTCCAGCAACGCCTCCGGAACATCGCCTTCAGGGACCCGCGCGACGATCGCTTGCTCCATATGGCACTGGCGTTGCCAGGCCTGTTCAAAAGCCGGCGTATCGGCCGGATCCAGGGCCGCCGGATCGCGATTCCAGCGGCTGCGCGCCAGCCGCTGCCGGGCAAAACGTTGCCATGGGTTCATTCTTCTCTCTCCTCTGCAAGGGCGATGGCCTGCGCCGGGACTCTGAACCAGCGGCCGCTAAAATCGACGGTGTAGCTATCGCCGAGCTCTCCCCGATCGGTAGCCTCAATGCGTCCCCGCTGGCCGGCGCTCACGACCACATCACCGTTGACCGCGAGCGCCATCTGGCAGGTCACGCTATCCCCGTATTGCAAGTTTCCTGCCAGCCACGGCTGGGTGATGGGGATCAGCTCCTGTTCGCGGCAGCCGATGATCCGATCGGTTTCCGGAAAGTGGATCTGGTAGATAATCTGATCCTGCAAAAAAACGCCCCAGTCGCGGACAAAGCCGGTGCTGCCGCGCCTGACCAGCAGCGCGCCGGGCGCGAAGCCCGCCACGGTGCCGTCGTTACGAATCGCGCGTACGACGCGGACCTCTTCGCTAAAGGTGAATTTTGGTCTCATGTTCCGCTCTCCTGAAACTGTTGCTGATAGCTCTCCGCGAGCAGTCTTCGCGCCAGCAGCCAGGGCGCGCGGTCGTTATCCTCGAGCCGGTTTTGCAGCGGCACCTCCGCGCGGAGTTTGCGATGAAACGTTGCCAGCACCGGCAGGCTGCAGCGGCCAAGCAGCTCGGGCTGATAGGGGACGGCGAAAAACTGAAAAAAAGATTCGGCGGAGCGAAGTTCGTCCACGCCGGGAATTTGATAAAACCACTCCATCATTACCCCCTCGCCCGCAGGGCGGATTCACCGCACAGCTCATCGTAGATAGCCACCAGCTCGTAATCTTTCGGGTTGCGCTTCCAGTTCTCGGCGAAGCGGCGGATGGCGGGCAGCAGCTGGTTAATCTGCGCGGCGTTGAGGTGATAGCCCATCTGGTCAAAAACGCCGTTGACCGCCTGACGCCCTGAGTGTTTGCCCAGCACCAGCCGGTAGCTGCGGCCCATCAGGGAAGGGGCGATGGACTGGTAGCTCTCGCTGTCGCGCAGCAGCGCCGCCACGTGGACACCTGACTCATGGGTAAACACCAGCTCGCCGACCAGCGGCTGCTGCGGGTCGATGGCGCGCTGGGCGGCTTCCGCGACCCTCTGACAGAGCGCGGGCAGCGCCGAAAAATGCACGCCGGTCTCCACGCCCAGACAGCGTTCAAGGCCCAGCGCGACGGTTTCCAGCGCCGCGTTGCCCGCCCGCTCGCCGAGACCGAGTACCGTCGTATTCACGCTGGTGGCCCCGGCGCTTACCGCCGCCAGCGTATTGGCGGTCGCCATGCCCAGATCGTTATGGGCATGCATTTCGATCTCGCCGGACCAGACTTCGCGCAGGGCCGAGATTTGCGCCGCGGTGGTAAAAGGGTCGAGCAGGCCGACCGTATCGGCATAGCGCAGGCGGGCAGCGGCGCATTGCTGCGCGACCCCGGCGATAGCGCGCAGGGTCTGGCCGCTGGCCCGCGAGGCGTCCTCGCAGCCGATGCATACCTTCAGGCCGAGGCTATGCGCAAGATGGATAAACATCGCCAGCCGCTCCAGCAGCACCGCCAGCGGCTCGCGCAGTTTGTACTGCCGCAGCTTATCCGAAGCCGGAATCGAGATATCCACCCAGTCGATGCCCAGATCGGCGCTCTGGCGGATTTCCAGCGCGTTCATCCGACACCAGGTCATCAGGGTTGCGTCGGGCAACTGGCGACGCACCAGCTGGATCCGCGCGATCTCCTCGTCGCCCATCGCCGGGGTACCGACCTCCATCGCCGTTATTCCTGCGGCGTAAAGCGCCTCGGCAATGGCGACCTTTTCGCTGGTGCGAAAGGCGACGCCGGGGCTCTGCTCGCCGTCGCGCAGGGTGGTATCGTTAATCAGCACGCGTTCCATCAGCCACCTCCGCCTTAGCCGTAAACCGGCGCGAATACGGCGTCCGCCGGGCGCGGCTTACCGTTCTGCCAGTAGGGCGACAGCGCGCGCAGCCGGTCGATAATCGGCGGCAGCGTGGCGACGACGTAATCGATCTCTTTCTCCCGGGTGTAGCGCGAGAGAGAAAAGCGGATGGTGCCGTGGGCGGCGGTATAGGGAATATTCATCGCCCGCATCACGTGGGAGGGTTCCAGCGAGCCTGAGGTGCAGGCGCTGCCGCTGGAGGCGGCGATCCCGGCCTGGTTTAACAGCAGCAGAATGGCTTCACCTTCAATAAACTCAAAGGCCAGATTCACCGTGCCGGGCACCCGCGGCTGGCCGCCGCCCATCACCATGACCGACGGTACGCTGGTCAGCAGGCGATGCTCCAGCCTGTCGCGCAATTGGCCGATATGCGTCATTCCCGGCAGATGGATATTCGCCAGCTCGCAGGCCGCGCCCATGCCGATGATTCCGCAGATATTTTCCGTTCCGGCTCGCCGGCCGTACTCCTGGTGACCGCCGCGCAGCAGCGGGCGAAAGCGCGTTCCCCGCCGCAGATAAAGACAGCCTACGCCTTTTGGTCCGTGGAACTTATGCGCCGAGCAGGAGAGCATATCGATGCGGGTCTGGCCCACGGCGATCGGTATTTTCCCGACCACCTGCACCGCATCGCAGTGAAACAGCGCCCCTTGTTCATGGGCCAGCTCCGCCATTTCGCCGATCGGGAAAAGCACCCCGGTTTCGTTATTCGCCCACATCACGCTGACGAGCGCCACGCGCGGGCTGAGCGCCGCGCGGAACTGCGCCATGTCCAGCGCCCCCTCGCTATCCACCGCGATGCGATGAATCCGGTAGCCCTGGCGCTCCAGGTGCTCGCAGGCCGCCAGCGTCGCCGGATGTTCGACCGCGCTGGTGATGATTTCGCGACGCTCAGGCAGCAGGGCGATCGCCGAGGCGATGGCGGTGGCGGTGGCTTCGGTGGCGCAGGAGGTAAAGATGATCTCGCTGGGATACTCCGCGCCCAGCAGCGCCGCAGCCTGCTGATGCGCGCGTTCCAGAGCCGCCTGGGCCGGAATGCCAAAATCGTGTATCGACGAGGGGTTGCCGTAAAAATCGGTCAAAAAGGGCATCATCGCTTCCAGGACCATCGGGTCCAGACGGGTGGTGGCGTTGTTATCGAGATAAACCTGTTTCATCTTGTCCCCCTTGGGTCAGTTAACCGCGGCTCAGGCCGCCACCACTTCCATATAACAGCCGGTACGTTCCATCAGTTTTTGCTGCAGCCAGGCCAGGGTCATATCGGTCATCATGCAGCCGCTACAGCTGCCGGAGAGGCTGACGGTCACCTGGTGGTTGGCGACGCTGAGTAGCGCCATGTCGCCGCCGTCGGCCTGAATATGCGGGCGCAGTTCGGCGATGGTATCGACGACGCTCTGCCAGTGCGGATCTTTGCCGCTGGCCACGGCTGGCGTCGTCTGCGGCTGCTGGGCGAGGATCTCCGCCAGCGCCAGCTCAATTTTTTCGTGGCAAGAGGCGCAGCCGCCGCCCGCTTTGGTGTAGTTGATCACCTCGGCAAGGGTGGTCAGCCCGTTGTTCTGTACTGCGCGGCGAATATGCCCTTCATCGACGCCGAAGCATTTGCAGATCAGCTTGCCTTCGTCGTGCTCCTCCTCAAGGCTTTCGCCGCGGAAGTTGGCGATGGCCGCGCGCAGGGCCTCCTGGCCCATCACCGAGCAGTGCATTTTCTCCGGCGGCAGTCCGTCGAGATAATCGGCAATCTGCTGATTGGTTATCTGCCCGGCTTCGGCGAGGGTATGGCCGATAATCAGCTCCGTCAGCGCGGAGGAGGAGGCGATGGCGCTGCCGCAGCCGAAGGTCTGGAAGCCCGCCTCCTCAATGATTTCGCTTTGCGGGTCGACGCGCAGCATCAGGCGCAGCGCGTCGCCGCAGCTTAACGAACCGACGTCGCCTACCGCGTTGGCGTTGTCCACCACGCGCGCGTTGCGGGGGTTAAAAAAATGGTCTTTCACTTTCTCGGAGTAATTCCACATGCTGTCAGCTCCAGGGATGAGGACGGAAAACGCCGGGGCGCGGTTCACCGCGAAAGCGCGGTGGCGATAACGAACTAGCAATTGCGATACCAGAGAATAAAATTAATATTTTTCAAATTGTTGTGTATTTTTCCTGACAAGGTTGGTCCGACAGTGTCGCGATGTTTTGTGGGCTTTGTCACAGAAACGACACGGCTAGCGGCGCGGGTCCGGATCCCCATGCCACTCCTGTTCCTGCAGCAGACGGGTAAAGCGCTCCGGGTCGCGCTGGCGCGTATTTTTGCGCTGCCCTTTGTCGTACCAGTAGAGCTGAATCTCCTGCAGTAAGCCGACGATGGTGGTGTCGGCGGGAACGCGTTCGGCGCGCACGCCCACCTGCAACAGCTGGCGAAAAACCGCGTCGCCAATCGCCACGCAGAACAGCGTGACGCAATCCTCCAGGGCGTGGATCCGCCTGGCGATCTTCTCCGTCTGGTGGCCGTTCTCGACCGAGAAATCAACCACCCGGATTAGAGTGACCCGGTCCGCCTTGACGCCGTACACCACCAGCCGCGGGGTGGCGCCGAAGTGCTGATCGACGTGACGATAGTCAGAGCTGGCGAAGGCGACCTTCATAGACCACTCATCGGAGTGGACCATATCAAACTGACGGTTAATCGGCGGCATAAGCGCCTCCTGTGGAGAGTGACGATTCGGGGTTCTGGCGAAGCGGCGATCGGTAGTGGGCGAGGTGGTGGTGACGCTCGCGCATCAGGTTTGCCAGCTCAAACAGCGTATCGCGCATTCCGCTATATCCCTGGCGCACCCGGCGGAATTCGCCGAGTTTGTCAAAGAGCGGAAAACCCGCGCGCACCAGCGGCAGCGCAAACTGCTCCGCCAGGTCGCGGGCGTGCGAGTTCGCCACCAGCAGATCGGCGGGATGCGCGCACAGCAGGGTTTGCAGATCCTCCAGATCCCCCGGCACCACCCGTTCTACCGGCAGCTGGCGCAGGCTGGGATGACCGGTAGGGGCCACCAGCGGGCCGGGCTGCATCCCCTGGCTGTTGGCGAAGTCACACCACGCCGCCAGCAGATCGCCTTCCGCCGCTATCGCCATGCGCTGGCCCTGGAGCCACATATGGCAGTCGATCATCGCATCCTGTAGCTGGCCGCGCTGGCGTTCCAGCCACTCGGGAACGGCGCGTCCGGAAATTTTCGTCAGTTGATGAATAAAGGCGTCGCAGCGTTCGAGGGTCATCAGGTGCGGCAGGGCGATAACCTCGCCGCGGCAGCGCGGGGCCAGCAGCGATGAGGCGCGATGAAGGGAGACGCCAATGGCGAAGCTACACAGGCTTTGCCCCATCTGCTCTATCTGGCGCAGCGGCGTCCCGCCCTGGGTTAGCGGTGAGAAATCGCCCTGCGCCAGGTGGCCGTCCATCGACTGCGCCAGGTCCGGCAGGATTACCGGCTGCAGGCTGAACGCTTCGACGCATCGGCGCAGCCACTCGATATCGCCCGGCGAACAGAGGTGGCTGACCAGCAGATTGACCCGGCGATTGCGCTGAGCCGGTCGCGGCGCCGGCGGCACCCACTGCTCAATGACGCTCTCTAGCACCGCGCTGAAGCCGTTCTCCATGGAGCCATAAAAATCCGGCGTGTTAACCGTCAATATCGCCACGCCCTTATGCCGGGGATACTCTTCGCGAAACTGGCGAACCACGCGGGAAATATCGCTGCCCTGGGCCTCTGACAGCCCGGTGCTGAGCAGTACGATAGCCTGCGGATTGCAGCGCTGGCAGAGGGTATCCAGGGCGGTAAAAATATTGCCGTCCGCGCCCATAATCGTCGACGTGGGGTCCATCGCCGTCGACTGCAGGGGAACCGGGTCGTGGAAATGTTGAATAAAAAAGACTTTGGCGAAGGCGCTGCACCCCTGCGCGCCGTGGACCAGCGGGATGCTGTGTTCGATCCCAAGGCTCGCGAGGATCGCGCCGAGCGGCTGGCCGGTTTTGATAGGGCTGACCGCCAGCGGTTTATCGGTGCGGAAAATGTCTGCCATGATGAGCTCCTTAGCGCCACGGGGCGCGAGAATGGGTTTGCGGCCAGATGGGGCTATTGATGGTCTGACACAGCTGGCGGGCGAGGGTGACGATCCCCTGATAGCCAGCGAAGGCGTGTTCGCGCTCCTGATTGATATCGAGAAACGGCAGCCTGGCTTTATAGGCGGTATACATATTGCGTCCGCCGGCAATCATCAGGTCGGCCTGATAGCGATAGACCACATCCAGCAGCGTGCGGGCGTTGCCCTCTTCCAGCATTACCGCTTCTTCGCCCATCAGCTCGCGGATCCGCTGTTTATCCTCTTCGGTGGATTTACGCGTGCCGGTTGCCACCACGGTCATGCCCAAATCCTGAAGCGCCGATACCACCGACCAGGATTTCACCCCGCCGGTATAGAGCAGCGCTTTGCGGCCGCGCAGCTGTTCGCGCCACGGCTGTAGCGCCAGTTCCGCCGCCTGTTCCTCCCGCGCAATCAGCGCTTCGGTGCGCTGACGAAGGTCGTCGTCGCCCAGCAGCGCCGCCAGCTGGCGCAGGGCGTCAGAGGTGGCGCGGATCCCGTAAAAGCTGCCTTCGAACCACGGCGTGCCGTAGCGCTGCTCCAGGGCTCGGGCGACGTTGATTAACGCCCGCGAGCAGACCAGCATATTGGCCTGCGCCCGGTGCATGGTCTGGATCTCGGCGAAGCGGCCATCGCCGGAGAGGCTGCCGAGCACGCGGATCCCCAGTTCGTCGAGCAGCGGCTGAATATGCCAGAACTCACCGGCAATATTGAATTCGCCAATCAGGCCAATATCGTGACGCTGCTCCGGGGCAAAGGGCGTGCTCTCCGGCCAGGGCGCGGGCTCGCGCTGGCCGATAACCCGTTTGACCATGACGTCGCCCGCCAGCCGGTTACCGAGATTTTTACTGCCGTAGAAACCGGCGGCGTCAATGGCGATAACCGGTACGCCGGTGGCGGTCTGCGCGGCCTGGCATACCGCTTCGAGGTCATCGCCCTCCATGGCCGGTACGCAGGTGTTATAGATAAAGACCGCCGCCGGGTGATAGCGGGTGACGATATGGCGCACGGCGTGAAACAGGCGGCGTTCGCCGCGGCCCATAATCACGTCCTGTTCGTTGAGATCGGTGGTGAACCCGAGCCGATTAAGGGTGGGGCCGGAGCTGGCGCTGCCGCGGTTATCCCATGAGCTTCCGGCGCAGCCGATAGGACCGTGGACCAGATGCGCCACGTCGGCGATGGGCAGCAGGGTTATCTGCGCGCCGTCGAACGCGCAGCCGCCGGCGGTGGCGCCGGGTTTGGGCGCGCTGCAGCCGGATTTTTGTTTATGGTTGTGTTCACAAGCCGGTTCATCCAGCAGCGCCAGAATTTCATTTCCCTTCATAGTGACCTCGTTGACGGTGGGGGATGAGGGGGAAGATGCAATTCGCGCTCCATAAGCGGTGCCTTGATATTTAAAGAAAAAGGGTTGTTGGCTTTGCGACAAAGCCAACAATCAGACAAGGGGATGGCGGGGTGTGTCTTGTTTTGGCGAATAATCTTCCCCTGACCGTAACGTGGGGAATGCGTCCATACGCGAAAAAAAGCCCGCGGGGTCAGCGGGCAACAAGCACAAAACAGGGATTAAAAAACGCGTTCTTCCAGAGGATTATCCCTGTTAAGCCGCTTCGCCAGCCACGGCGGCAAACGGCCGGCCAGCAGCGTATTGATCGCCTCGCACTGCGCCTGAATCGTCGTCCCGGGCTGCGCTTTCATCGGGTGGATGCGATGGCGGATCAGCCGCGCGGCGGCGGGCCCGCCAATCTCCTGGCAAAACAGCAGCTGACAGTCCTCAATAAGTCGGGCGCGCACTTCGTTGGCCTCCTGCTGGTGGGGCGCGGAGGGGTAGCGGCGCAGATCGTACAGCCAGCCGCCTTGCTCATCGAACGCGTAGATAAAAAACAGTCGTCCCTGGCCGAAATGGCCGTTAATCACCAGCCCATCCTGAGAGCAAAATGCCGCCAGCAGCTGCGGCGTGCGCTGGGCAGGGCGAACGATGCGTAAATGGGCGGGCAGCGCGCCCTGCAGGCTCGCCATCACCCGCGACCAGCGAGCGGGGGACATCACCGCCGTCGCGGAGGGAAAGCTGGCGGCCAGCTGCGGCTGGGTCAGGGTCGCCAGACGCGCTGGCGTCAGCGTCTCGCCGCTCTCCTGCGCCAGCCAGTCGACGATTTGCGCCGGCTGTAGGTCCGGCAGGGACTGAAACAGCGCCAGCATACGCCAGAATAGGGTATCGTTGTCGGACATCACCAGCTCCTTATATCAAGGTATTGCGCGTCGCGCGCAGGCTTATCGGGAAGACGGGACGCCCCGGCTGCGGATGCACGTAGTAGCGGCGTCCCCCCTCCAGCGAAATCGCGCCGCCCCAGCGTTCAGCGTCGTTATGCTCAATCTGGATCACTCGCGCTTCCAGATCCTGTTTCGCGATGTAGGCGTACAGGTCCGCGCCGCGCTCACGGAAAATCACGATGGGCATACTCCCTCCTGGCCCCGCATGACGCGGGGCACCTGATGGTTAACGGACGAGATCGAAGCTGTAATCGGTTTTGCCCAGCTGGCTGGTATCGCTATCCAGTTTCTCCAGCACGGCGTTCACCAGCGTCGTCACAATGTTCATTGCGCCTTCATAACCCCAGGTTGTCTGGCGGTGCAGATGGTGGCGGTCGAACAGCGGAAAGCCGAGGCGGATAAGCGGCACTTCAAAGGCTTTGCCCTTCGCCAGGGTATCGCGCTGGATAAACTTGCCGTAGGAGTTGCCGATCATAAAGTCCGGCTGACGGGTGAACATCAGCGAACGGAAGTGCCACAAATCGCAGTTGATAAACACTTCGCTATCTCGCCCGTACGGCGAGGCATCGAGCATCTTCTTCATCGCTTTTTGCCAGCGTTTGTTGGCGTTATGGCTCAGGATCACCGTCGGCTCGCAGCCCAGCTCCAGCAGGAAGCGGGTGAGGCCCATCACGAAGTCTGGATCGCCGTACAGGCCAAACTTCTTGCCGTGCAGCCAGGTGTGGGAGTCGAGCATCATGTCAACCAGCCTGCCGCGCTCAATGGTGAGGGCGTCGGCAATTGGCTTGCCGCTAAGCTGGCTGACGGTCATCAGCAGTTCATCGGTGGCGGCCAGTCCCAGCGGAATGGCGACCTCGGTGGCGGGCTGGTTCCACATCTCCTGCACCACTTTTTTGCTCTTCAGCAGCTGCCACGGCTGCAGGAGTAGCGTATCGATGGCGTCAGGGGCTTCTTTCATCTCCTGCTGCGTGGTGCCGCCGGAATACATCCGGTAGTGGCCGTCGGCGGGCGTGTCGAGAACTTCCGACGGATCGGAGAGCAGGCTGCACGGTACCGCCATCTGTTCCATCATCCGCTTTAATACGCGGAAGTTGCCGAGATAGGTTTCAAAGCCTGTCACCAGATTGAGCTTCGGCAGCTTGCCCGGCTGCCCCTGGTAGTCCGCGGTGAAGGTTTTGGCGAAGCCTTCAAACATGTTATCCCAGCCGGTGACGTGGCTGCCGATAAAGCTTGGCGTATGGGCATGGGGCACGGCGATGCTGCTGTCGACGAAGCCATCTTTTTTGGCGTTGGCGATAAACGCCTGCAGGTCATCGCCGATAACTTCCGCCATGCAGGTGGTGGACACCGCAATGATCTCCGGTTTGTACAGTGCGCTGGCGTTCTGCAGGCCCAGGTTCATATTGTTGTTGCCGCCGAAGACTGCCGCGTCTTCGGTCATCGAGTCGGAGACGCAGGCGATCGGCTCTTTGAAATGGCGGTTAAAATAGGTGCGAAAGTAGGCCACGCACCCCTGAGAGCCGTGCACATACGGCAGGGTGTTGGCAAATCCCAGCGAGCAAAGCACCGCGCCAAGCGGCTGGCAGGCTTTCGCCGGGTCAACGGTCAGCGCCTCGCGCTGGAAGTTCAGCGCTTCATACTCGGCGGTGGTGGTCCAGTCAAAGACCTCCTGCACGCGCTGCGCATCGTGCGCCTCTTCCAGCTGCCGCTTATTGCGAAACAGCTCTTGGTATTCATCCTGTTCGAATAGCGGATAACAGCTATTAATTTTATCAATCGTTTGGCTCATGGTGTTCTCCTCCCGCGCCACAAATCGGTGAACAGACGGGACAGTGAGTGGGCAATCACGCAGACTTCAGCCACGGGGCGGTCAGTTCGTTCCACGCCGGGTTGTTCAGGGTCATATCCATATCGCGGGCGAAAATGGCGAAACCATCGTAGCCGTGGTACGGGCCGGAATAGTCCCACGAGTGCATCTGGCGGAACGGTACACCCATTTTCTGGAAGATATATTTTTCCTTGATGCCGGAGCCGATAAGGTCGGGCTTCAGCGCCTTGACGAACGCTTCCAGCTCGTAGCTGCTGGCGTCATCGAACAGCAGTGTGCCCTCTTTGAGATCCGGCAGGGTGCGGTCGTAGTCATCGTTATGGGCAAACTCGTACCCGGCGGCGATGATCTCCATGCCGAGATCCTCATAGGCGCCGATGACGTGGCGTGGTCGCAGGCCGCCCATATAGAGCAGCACCTTACGCCCCTCCAGGCGCGGGCGATATTTGGCGATAATCGCCGCCATTTGCCCCTCATATCTGGCGATCACCGCTTCGGCGTTCGCGCGAATGGTATCGTCGAACTGGTCGGCGATTTTGCGCAGCGATTCGGCGATTTTGGTCGGCCCGAAGAAGTTGTACTCCATCCACGGAATCTGATGTTTCTCCTCCATATGGCGGGCGATATAGTTCATCGAACGGTAGCAGTGAACCAGGTTCAGCTTGACGAATGGGGTGTTCTCCATCTCCACCAGCGTGCCGTCGCCGGACCACTGCGCGACCACCCGTAGCCCCATCTCTTCCAGCAGAATGCGTGAGGCCCAGGCGTCGCCGCCGATGTTGTAGTCGCCGATGATCGCCACATCGTAAGGGGTGGTTTCAAACGGCTGCGCTTCGCGATTGTTAAGGATCCAGTCGCGCACCACGTCGTTGGCGATATGGTGCCCCAGCGACTGCGACACGCCGCGAAAGCCTTCGCAGCGTACCGGGATCACCGGTTTATCCAGCGCTTTGCTGCTGGTGTTGGCCACCGCGCTAATATCATCGCCGATCAGCCCCACAGGACATTCCGATTGAATGGTGATCCCTTTGGTGAGCGGGAACAGCAGCTCCATCTCTTCAATCAGCTTGCTGAGTTTTTTATCGCCGCCGAAGACGATGTCGCGCTCCTGAAAATCAGAGGTGAAGTTCAGCGTGCCGAAGCTATCGACGCCGCTGACCCCGGTGTAGTAATTGCGTCGTCCGGCGCGGGAATACTGGCCGCAGCCGACCGGTCCGTGCGAAATGTGGGCCATATCCTTGATCGGCCCAAATACCACCCCTTTGGAACCGGCGTAGGCGCAGCCGCGTACGGTCATCACGCCGGGTTGTGACTTGCGGTTAGAGATAATGCACTTGCCGACGCTCTCCATTTCCGGATCGCTGACCATCATGTGCTTTCTGCGCTCTTTTCGCGCGGTTTCCGGGAACACTTCCAGGACTTCCTGGATGAGCGCCAGATTACGTTCGCCCGTTGCGTTGGTCATCATAATTGTCCTGTGCTCAGGCCGCGTTTTCTTCGGCGGCGGTTTTACCAATGATGCTGGCGTCTTCCTCTTCCATGATGCCGAACTCCATCAGCAGCGACTCCAGCTCATCCATGGTGCAGGGCGTCGGCACCACTTTCATGGTGTTGTTGACGATCTTCTGCGCCAGGGTGCGGTATTCGTTGGCCTGTTTGCAGGCGGGGTCGTACTCGATAACCGTCATGCGGCGGATCTCCGCGCGCTGCACGATGTTGTCGCGGGGCACAAAGTGGATCATCTGGGTACCGAGCTTTTCCGCCAGGGCAATAATCAGTTCGTCTTCACGGTCGGTCTGACGGGAGTTACAGATCAGGCCGCCGAGGCGCACCTTGCCGGATTTGGCGTATTTAACGATCCCTTTGGAGATATTGTTGGCGGCGTACATCGCCATCATTTCACCGGAGCAGACGATGTAGATCTCCTGGGCTTTGTTTTCGCGGATCGGCATGGCGAAGCCGCCGCAGACCACGTCGCCGAGCACGTCATAGAACACGAAATCGAGATCGTCCTCGTAGGCGCCTTCTTCTTCAAGAAAGTTGATCGCCGTGATCACGCCGCGTCCCGCACAGCCGACGCCTGGCTCCGGGCCGCCGGATTCCGCGCAGCGCACGTCGCCGTAGCCAATTTGCAGAACGTCTTCGAGTTCGAGGTCCTCGACCGAGCCGACTTCCGCGGCCATCTCCATAATGGTGTTCTGTGCTTTGGCGTGCAGGATCAGACGGGTGGAGTCCGCCTTCGGATCGCAGCCGACGATCATCACTTTCTTACCCATCTCCGCCAGCGCGGCGACGAGGTTCTGCGTGGTGGTGGATTTACCGATACCGCCTTTACCGTAAATAGCGCATTGACGCATGGTCATGGTGACTTCTCCTGTTGTTGAGTGTTTGCCAGCAGAGAAGTGCAGGGAACATACCAGCCGTGCCTGTTTATGTATTTGTTTGATTTTTATATATTTATTAATTCATTGTCGCGCAGGGCGTAAAACAAAACGGCACAATAAGGCGACCAAATGTGGGAAACAGAACAATTCCGTCTGCCGGGGCCATTGTGGCGGTTTGTCGCCTGTTCAACAGCTTGTCGCCCCCTGTGTCTTATTCCACGCAATCTCTTTGCGCGCTGCGCGACAACGCTCTTCATAACGCGTTGAATTCGCGCCAACTATTCTGTCATCCGCGAGCTGGCACAGGCTGTGCTTGAGGCAACAACTGGGTTTGCCGCTTATTTGAGGCGGCGAAGATGCCTCTCACCTTCGAGGATTGAACAATGTCCGGAAAAATGAAAACAATGGATGGCAACGCCGCGGCGGCCTGGATCTCTTATGCCTTTACCGAGGTCGCGGCGATTTACCCCATTACCCCCTCCACGCCGATGGCGGAAAACGTCGACGAGTGGGCGGCGCAGGGGAAAAAGAACCTCTTTGGCCAGCCGGTGCGCTTAATGGAGATGCAGTCGGAAGCCGGCGCGGCAGGCGCGGTACACGGCGCGCTGCAGGCCGGGGCGCTCACCACCACCTATACGGCCTCCCAGGGGCTGCTGCTGATGATCCCCAACATGTACAAAATCGCCGGTGAGCTGCTGCCGGGCGTTTTTCACGTCAGCGCCCGGGCGCTGGCGACCAACTCGCTGAATATTTTTGGCGATCACCAGGACGTGATGGCGGTTCGCCAGACCGGCTGCGCGATGCTGGCGGAGAACAACGTGCAGCAGGTGATGGATTTGTCGGCGGTGGCGCATCTGGCGGCGATTAAGGGACGTATCCCGTTTGTTAACTTCTTCGACGGTTTTCGCACTTCGCACGAAATTCAAAAAATCGAGGTGCTGGAATATGAGCAGCTGGCGACGCTGCTGGACCGGCCTGCGCTCGACAGCTTCCGCCGTAACGCGCTGCATCCGGATCATCCTGTCATCCGCGGAACGGCGCAGAACCCGGATATCTACTTCCAGGAACGGGAGGCGGGCAACCGTTTTTATCAGGCGCTGCCCGACATTGTCGAAAACTATATGGCGCAAATCAGCGCGCTCACCGGCCGGGAGTACCATCTGTTTAACTATACCGGCGCGGCGGACGCCGAACGGGTGATTATCGCGATGGGATCGGTCTGCGATACCGTTCAGGAAGTGGTGGATACGCTGAACGCGGCGGGAGAGAAGGTCGGGCTGCTCAGCGTGCATCTGTTTCGCCCTTTTTCGCTGGCCCACTTCTTCGCCCAGCTGCCGAAAACCGTGCAGCGGATTGCCGTCCTGGACCGCACCAAAGAGCCCGGCGCTCAGGCTGAACCGCTGTGCCTGGATGTGAAAAACGCCTTCTATCATCACGACGATGCGCCGCTAATCGTCGGCGGCCGCTATGCGCTTGGCGGTAAGGATGTTCTGCCCAACGATATCGCGGCCGTCTTTGATAACCTCAATAAACCGCTGCCGATGGACGGGTTTACCCTCGGGATTGTCGATGATGTGACCTTTACTTCGTTGCCCCCGCGCCAGCAGACGCTGGCGGTCTCGCATGCCGGCATCACCGCCTGTAAATTTTGGGGCATGGGCTCGGACGGCACCGTGGGGGCCAATAAAAGCGCGATCAAAATTATCGGCGATAAAACACCGCTCTACGCGCAGGCCTACTTTTCCTATGACTCGAAAAAATCCGGCGGCATTACCGTTTCACATTTGCGCTTCGGCGACCGGCCGATCAATTCGCCCTACCTGATCCATCGGGCCGATTTTATCTCCTGTTCGCAGCAGTCCTACGTTGAGCGCTACGATCTGCTGGACGGATTAAAGCCGGGCGGGACCTTTTTACTCAACTGCAGCTGGTCCGATGCGGAGCTGGAGCAGCATCTGCCGGTTAGCTTCAAACGCTATCTGGCGCGGGAAAATATCCATTTTTATACCCTGAACGCCGTGGATATCGCCCGCGAGCTCGGACTGGGCGGGCGCTTTAATATGCTGATGCAGGCGGCGTTCTTTAAGCTGGCGGCGATTATCGACCCGCAGACCGCGGCGGATTACCTCAAGCAGGCGGTTGAAAAAAGCTACGGCAGCAAAGGGGCGGCGGTGATTGAGATGAACCAGCGGGCAATCGAGCTGGGCATGGCCTCGCTGCATCAGGTGACGATTCCGGCGCACTGGGGGACGCTGGATGAACCCGTGGCGCAGGCTTCAGCTATGATGCCGGATTTCATCCGCGATATTCTGCAGCCGATGAACCGCCAGTGCGGCGACCAGCTGCCGGTGAGCGCGTTTGTCGGTATGGAGGACGGGACGTTTCCTTCGGGCACCGCCGCCTGGGAAAAACGCGGGATCGCGCTGGAAGTGCCGGTCTGGCAGCCGGAGGGCTGCACGCAGTGTAACCAGTGCGCCTTTATCTGCCCACATGCGGCGATCCGCCCGGCGCTGCTCAACGGCGAAGAGCATGACGCCGCGCCGGTTGGGCTGCTGAGCAAACCCGCGCAGGGAGCGAAGGAGTATCACTACCATCTGGCTATCTCGCCGCTGGATTGTTCCGGCTGCGGCAACTGCGTGGACATCTGTCCCGCGCGCGGCAAGGCGTTAAAAATGCAGTCTCTCGATAGCCAGCGTCAGATGGCGCCGGTCTGGGACTATGCGCTGGCGCTGACGCCGAAGAGCAATCCGTTTCGTAAGACGACGGTCAAAGGTAGCCAGTTTGAAACCCCGTTGCTGGAGTTTTCCGGCGCCTGCGCGGGGTGCGGAGAAACGCCTTATGCCCGCCTGATAACCCAGCTGTTTGGCGACCGGATGTTGATCGCTAACGCCACCGGCTGCTCTTCTATCTGGGGGGCCAGCGCGCCGTCGATTCCCTATACCACCAACCACCGCGGCCACGGCCCGGCATGGGCGAACTCGCTATTTGAGGATAACGCGGAGTTTGGCCTCGGCATGATGCTCGGCGGTCAGGCGGTGCGTCAACAAATCGCCGATGATATGACCGCCGCGCTGGCGCTACCGGTCAGCGACGAACTTAGCGACGCAATGCGCCAGTGGCTGGCGAAGCAGGATGAAGGCGAGGGCACCCGCGAGCGCGCGGACCGGCTCAGCGAACGGCTGGCGGCGGAAAAAGAGGGGGTGCCGCTGCTGGAGCAGCTGTGGCAGAACCGCGACTATTTTGTTCGTCGTTCGCAGTGGATTTTCGGCGGCGACGGCTGGGCCTACGATATCGGCTTCGGCGGCCTCGACCACGTGCTGGCGAGCGGGGAAGATGTCAATATTTTGGTGTTTGACACCGAGGTTTACTCCAATACCGGCGGCCAGTCGTCTAAATCGACCCCGGTGGCGGCCATCGCGAAGTTTGCCGCGCAGGGTAAACGCACGCGGAAAAAAGATCTCGGCATGATGGCGATGAGCTACGGCAATGTGTACGTGGCCCAGGTCGCGATGGGCGCTGATAAAGATCAGACCCTACGGGCGATCGCCGAGGCCGAAGCCTGGCCGGGACCGTCGCTGGTGATTGCCTACGCCGCCTGCATTAACCACGGGCTGAAAGCCGGTATGCGCTGCAGCCAGCGCGAGGCGAAACGGGCGGTTGAGGCGGGATATTGGCACCTGTGGCGCTATCATCCGCAGCGGGAAGCGGAAGGCAAGACGCCGTTTATTCTCGATTCCGAAGAGCCGGAGGAGAGTTTCCGCGACTTTTTGCTTGGCGAAGTGCGCTACGCCTCGCTGCACAAAACGACGCCGCATCTGGCGGATGCGCTCTTTAGCCGAACCGAGGAGGACGCTCGGGCCCGCTTTGCCCAGTATCGGCGGCTGGCCGGCGAGGAGTAGCAGGCCTTTAGTTCTCCAGCTGCATGACCTTAAGCAGCGTCTCCAGCAGGCCGGGAAAGCGCGCGTCTAAGTCTTCCCGGCGCAGCGAAATCAAGTTCTCCCGCCCCTGTGGCCGCTGCCAGATCACACCGCTGTCGCGCAGGACGCGCCAGTGGTGGGTCATGGTCGACTTTGCCACATCTTCATGACGCAGGGCGTTACAGCTCTGCTCGCTGCCGTCGGCAAGGATGCGGATAATCTCAAGCCGTAGCGGGTTACCGAGGGCGAAAAGGACATTTTCGAGGCGAATTTGTTCACGTTCGGGGTGATTGGCGATCATACTATTCCTGTGTCGGCGGTTGCGCTGCCATACGAGCAGCGGCCCGTATCGGCGGCTGGCCGGTAATATACCCAAACTGCTTTTCTAAAGCCACGCGCGTCGTCGCAGCTTCACCAATAGTAACGATAGCAAAAATAGTTCGAATATACTCGTACAGTTGTACTATGATAGATGCCGTTATATGAACGGCGGCCAATTCCGGCCGTCTGCTGACAGTCAAAATGACTAAGGACGCATCATGCCCCGACCCATCCCCCTCGAACGTTATCGCAACATCGGTATCTCCGCGCATATCGATGCCGGCAAAACCACCACCACCGAGCGCATCCTGTTTTATACCGGGATGAGCCACAAGCTGGGGGAAGTACACGATGGCGCGGCAACCACCGACTGGATGGCGCAGGAGCAGGAGCGCGGGATCACCATTACCTCTGCGGCGGTGAGCTGCTTCTGGCCCGGCATGGACCGCAGCTTTGAGCCGCACAGGATAAACATCATCGATACCCCCGGGCACGTGGATTTCACCATCGAAGTGGAACGTTCTATGCGCGTACTGGACGGCGCGGTGATGGTTTACGACTCCGTCGGCGGCGTGCAGCCGCAGTCGGAAACCGTCTGGCGGCAGGCGAATAAATACCACGTTCCGCGGCTGGCCTTCGTCAACAAGATGGACCGCCCCGGCGCGGATTTTTTCCGCGTGGTGCAGATGATGACCGATCGCCTGAAGGCCAATCCGGTACCGATTGTGATCCCGGTTGGCGCCGAAGAGCACTTTACCGGGGTGGTGGATCTCATCAAAATGCGCGCTATTTTGTGGGACGACGCCACCCAGGGGATGACCTTCAGCTATGCCCCGGTGCCTGACGATCTCATGGAAACCGCCCGGCTGTGGCGGGAGAAAATGGTCTCGGCGGCGGCCGAAGCCAGCGACGAACTGATGGATAAGTATCTCGAAACCAGCGAGTTGAGCGAGGCGGAAATCGTTGCCGGACTGCGCCAGCGCACGGTGAAGGGCGAAATCCAGGCGGTGCTGTGCGGTAGCGCGTTTAAAAACAAAGGCGTGCAGCGGATGCTTGATGCGGTGGTTGAGCTGATGCCGTCGCCGCTGGATATCCCGGCTATTCAGGGCGTGGATGAGAAAGGGCAGTCAGCGGAACGTCACCCGAGCGACGACGAACCGTTCTCGGCGCTGGCCTTCAAGCTGATGACCGACCCCTATGTCGGACAGTTAACCTTTATCCGCGTCTATTCCGGGACGTTGAAAAAAGGCGATGCGGTGTGGAATCCGGTGAAAGGTAAGAAAGAACGCATCGGACGCATCGTGCTGATGCAGGCCAACGATCGCCATGAGGTGGACGAACTGCACGCCGGGGATATTGCCGCCTGCGTCGGCCTGAAGGATGTCACTACCGGCGACACGCTGTGCGACCCGGATGCGGTGATTACCCTCGAACGGATGGAGTTTCCGGAGCCGGTGATTTCACTGGCGATTGAACCGAAAACCAAAGCCGATCAGGAGAAAATGGGTATCGCTCTGCAGCGGCTGGCGGCGGAAGATCCGTCGTTTCGTCTGCATACTGACGAGGAGTCCGGCCAGACGATCATTTCCGGGATGGGCGAGCTGCATCTGGAGATTATCGTCGACCGCATGAAGCGCGAGTTTGGCGTTGAGGCGAATATCGGGCGTCCGCAGGTGACCTATCGCGAGACGATCCGCAAAACGGTCAAAGAGGTGGAAGGCAAGTTTGTCCGCCAGTCCGGCGGGAAAGGGCAGTACGGCCACGTGGTGTTGACCCTTGAACCGCTGGAGCCGGGAAGCGGTTTCGTGTTTGAAGACGCGACCAAAGGCGGCGTGGTGCCGCGCGAGTACATCCCTTCAGTGGAAAAAGGGCTGCGCGAAGCGATGGGCGCTGGCGTGCTGGCGGGCTATCCGGTGGTGGATATCAAGGCGACACTGACGTTTGGTTCGTATCATGACGTCGACTCCTCGGAGATGGCTTTCCGGATGGCGGCGATATTTGGCTTCAAGGAAGGGGCGCGCAGGGCCGACCCGGTAATTCTTGAACCGGTGATGCACGTGGAAGTGGAGACCCCGGAAGAGTATGCCGGGAATATTATGGGCGATCTCTCCTCCCGTCGCGGAATGGTGCAGGGGATGGAAGAGCGCTTCGGCAGCCAGATTATTCGCGCCGACGTGCCGCTGGCCGAGATGTTTGGCTATTCCACCACGCTGCGTTCAATGTCCCAGGGCCGGGCGACCTACAGCATGGAGTTCCACCACTACGCGGAAGCCCCGCGCAACGTGGCTGAGGCGATTATCGCCAGCCGCGCCAAAGGCTAAGCAACATTCCCGGGTGCGACGCGAGCTGTCTTACCCGGGCTACGAGTCCTGCCATCGTTTGTAGCCCGGGTAGGGTGTTAGCCGCAACCCGGGAATTTCCTCCAATTAAACAATATCCTGCGCGTACTGCCACAGCGCCTTCAGCTGCGCCAGCTTTTCTTTATCATCCGCATACTGTTGATACAGCATCTGCAGCTCATCGGCATAGGCCTGTAAAAACTCTGGCGTAAACACCTCACGACGGTGTTCTAACCAGCGCTGCTGCTCGGCTTCATCGAGCGTACCGGGATAGTTGCGCGCGCGATAGTTGAAAAGCAGACGCTCAATACGCTTATCGGCGAAGGTAATATCCAGCGCCGGCAGGTTATGCGGCTCGGTCTCAAGCACGATTTTCATTGCCGCGCGATCGGCATCGCTGAAAAAGCCGTTATACAGCTGGGCATCGACGTTATCGGAAGGCACAAATGGCTCCGCTTCGGCAAAAATCGCCACCACTTTTTCGCGCACCTGTGGATTGGCCCGCAGCAGCTGGGCGTTATCCAGACAGCGCTGGATATTGATGCCCAGCCGGTCGGCATCCTGCGGACGCAGAGTGTTTTGCTGCGCCAGCACCGGGCATTTATTGAGGTGAACCAGCTTAATCGGCACCGCGGGCAGGTCGCCCAGCTCGCTTTTCGGCGTATACAGCCGCTCGCGCAGGGTGTCGGCATCCAGATCCAGCAGGGGAGCGATATCTCCGGCCAGGTCGACCATAATCACCGCGTTACGGTTGTCAGGGTGCCACGCCAGCGGGGCCACCAGGCTGGTGTTGCCGCGCGCCGCGCCAAACATGCCGGAAACATGCACCAGCGGTTTGATTTGCGGCACGTCGATCAGCGTCGCCAGCTTGCGTTTGTTGCGATAGGTATATAGATAGTCAAACAGGCGCGGCTGCTGGGTTTTCACCAGCTTTGCCATCGCGATGGTGGCGTAAACGTCGGCCATCGCGTCGTGGGCGTTGCTGTGCTCAATGCCGTTGGCGACGGTCAGATGCTCGAGGCGGAAGCTCGGTAAGCCCTCTTCGTTTTCCGGCCAGTTGATCCCTTCCGGGCGCAGCGCGTAGCAGGCGCGCATCACATCCAGCAGATCCCAACGGGAGTTGTCGTGTTGCCAGCTCCAGGCGTAAGGATCGTAAAAATTGCGATAAAAGATATTGCGCGTCACTTCGTCATCGAAGCGCACGTTGTTGTAGCCGACGATGCAGGTTTTTGGCACCGTGAACAGATCGTGAACGCGACGGGCAAAGGCGGCTTCGCTGTCGCCCTTGGCGTTCGCCTCCTGCGGCGTTATCCCGGTGACCATGACCGCCTGCGGCTGCGGCAGATAGTCATCGGCGATCCTGCAGTAGAACACTTCAGGTTCACCGACGATATTCAGGTCTTCATCGGTACGGATGGCGGCAAACTGCGACGGTCGGTCGAGCGAAGGACTGGTGCCGAAGGTCTCGTAATCGTGGAACAAAAATCCGGGCTGGTTGGCGCGATCTTGCATAATCTGTTCATTATCCCTGGTGGCGAGCAGCCATCATGGTAAACGATTTACCGGGCCATCAGAAGGGTATCCCCTTTGTCCTGCGTCGGCGATGTCATATTTTCTTGCAATTAAACCCTGATTTGAAACGAGAAGTTCCGTAAAAAGGACGGCGAATCTGTCAATTTAGAGGATATGCCGTTGAAAGGCCGTTTGTTTATTGCTGTATCTTTGCTCGCTGCGAGCGTTTCCTGCGCATTTGCCGCCAATGATTTTCCCGTCAACGTGACGCCTCCTTCTATTCAGGCCGGTTCCTGGGTGCTGATGGATTACACCACCGGTCAGATCCTGACCGCCGGTAACGAGCATCAGCAGCGCAATCCAGCCAGCCTGACCAAACTGATGACCGGCTACGTGGTCGATCGCGCCATCGACAGCCACCGCATCACCTTTGACGATATCGTCACCGTCGGTAAAGACGCCTGGGCGCAGGGTAACCCGGTCTTTAAGGGTTCTTCGCTGATGTTCCTTAAGCCCGGCGATCGGGTCAGCGTACGCGACTTAAGCCGCGGACTGATCGTTGACTCCGGCAACGATGCCTGCGTGGCGCTGGCGGACTACGTCGCCGGCGGCCAGCCCCAGTTCGTCGCGCTGATGAACAGCTACGTGGAAAAACTGCATTTGCAGGATACCCATTTTGAAACCGTCCACGGTCTGGATGCGCCGGGTCAGCACAGTTCGGCCTACGATCTCGCCGTGCTCTCGCGGGCGATTATTCACGGCGAACCGGACGTCTACCATATGTACAGCCAGAAGAGCCTGACCTGGAATGGCATTACCCAGCAGAACCGCAACGGTCTGCTGTGGGATAAGACCATGAACGTCGATGGTCTGAAGACCGGCCACACCTCGGGCGCCGGCTTCAACCTGATTGCCTCCGCGGTGGACGGCCAGCGCCGGCTGATTGCGGTGGTGATGGGCGCCGACAGCCCGAAAGGGCGTGAACAGCAGGCGGCGAAGCTGCTGCACTGGGGGCAGCAAAACTTCGATACCGTCCAGGTCCTGCAGGACGGCAAGCAGGTCGGCGTTGAGCGAATCTGGTATGGCGATAAAGAGCAGATTAAGCTGGGGACCGATCAGGACTTCTGGCTAGCGCTGCCGAAGCCGGAAGTCGCGCGCATTAAGGCCAAATACGTGCTGGATAACAAAGTGCTGGAAGCGCCGATTGCCGCCCACCAGCGGGTGGGCGAAATCTCCCTTTACGATGGTGATAAAGTGGTGGCCCACTGGCCGCTGGTGACGCTGGAAAGCGTTGGCAAGGGCGGCATGCTGTCGCGCTTTAGCGATTACCTGCATCAAAAACTGTAACTGTCCCGCCGCTCCGCCCGGAGCGGCATTTCGTAGCTGTTTGATTATTATACTGCTTCGGTTGGCGCTTCGTTTACTTTCACTCCATTACCTTACCCGGTCACCCTTCAGGAAAAAGCCTGGCGTTTCTGCGCCATAAATGGAGCTGGGAAGATGAAATATTTTGCGCGTAGTGCGCTTTCTCTGGGACTTATCGCCGTTTTTAGCACCTCCAGTTTTGCCTCTGGCCTCGTTCTGGCCGATAACGAATTTCGCAATGATTTAGCCTGGTTATCCGACCGTGGAACCCTCGCGTTAAGCCTGTCGACCTGGCCTCTGAGCGAAGAGGAGATTAACCGCGCGCTGGCCAATGCCCATCCGACAACCTCAGCAGAGCGGGTCGTGTTGAACCGGGTGAATCAGCGATTAAGCGCGCTGAAAGCCGATGTCCGCGTCACCGGCTACAGCGCAACCGACAAGCCGGGCACGCCGCAGGGGTTTGCCCAGTCCTATCCCGCCGACCAGTCGCTTTCTCTCGCCCTGAACAACAGCGGCGAATGGTGGGATCTGCACCTACAGGGCAATGTTGAAGGCGACAAGCGTATCAGTAACGGTTCGAACGTGAACGCCAACGGGGCATACGGCGCGGTAAAGCTGTGGAACCAGTGGCTGGCGTTCGGGCAAATTCCACAGTGGTGGGGGCCGGGCTACGAGGGCAGCCTGATTCGCTCCGATGCCGCGCGACCGATGACCGGTTTTCTGCTGCAGCGTGCCGAACAGCGCGCGCCGGAAACCTCCTGGCTGAGCTGGATTGGCCCCTGGCAGTATCAGCTTTCCGCCAGCCAGATGAGCCAGTATGCCGCCGTACCGCATACCAAAATCTTCGGTGGTCGCCTGACTTTTTCACCAATCTCCTCGCTGGAACTGGGGGCTTCGCGCATCATGCAGTGGGGCGGCGAAGGGCGACCTTCATCATTCAGCAGCTTCTGGGATGGTCTGACAGGCAATGACAACACCGGCGAATCGGCCGACGATCCCGGCAACCAGCTGGCCGGTTTTGATTTTAAGCTGAAGCTGGCGCCCACACTCGGCTGGCCGGTGAGCATTTACGGCCAGATGATCGGCGAGGACGAAGCCGGATATTTACCCTCGGCGCATCTCTATCTTGGCGGCGTGGAAGGGCATCACCAGTGGAACAGCAATGCGGTTAACTGGTATCTGGAAGCCCACGATACCCGTTCGAACATGAGGCGCACCAACTACATCTATAACCACTTCATCTATAAAGACGGCTACTACCAGCAGGGCTATCCGCTGGGCGACGCGATGGGCGGCGATGGGCGTCTGTATGCCGGTAAGGTGGAGCTGGTAACCGAAGAGAATCAGCGCTGGAGTGCGCGTCTGGTCTACGCTGAGGTCAATCCGAAGAACCAGCGAATCAATAAAGCCTTCCCGCGCGCCGATACGCTGAAGGGCGTACAGCTGGGCTGGAGCGGCGATGTCATGCCGACGGTACGCCTGAATACCTCCGTGTGGTACACCGACGCTAACCACAGCGCCAGCGACGATGTCGGGGCCAGCATCGGCGTTGAGCTGCCGTTCAGTTTATAACCGGATGGCGGTGGTTTTTTACTCTTCTTGCCGCGCGGATTTGTGAATTGCCGCACATACTATGGCTGATAGTACTGCTAATTTATGTGTATATATATACAGTATTTTATCAACGGTGGAGGCAGCATGGAATATAACGTTAAGTCCGTGGGCAAGAGGAAAATTGCCGGGTTTCATCTGGTCGGGCCCTGGGAGCAGACGGTTAAACAGGGGTTTGAACAGCTAATGATGTGGGTTGATAACTGCCAGGTTCCGGCGCAGGAGTGGGTGGCCGTTTACTACGACAATCCTGATGAGGTCCCGGCGGAAAAGCTGCGCTGCGCGACCGCCGTCACGGTGGCGGAAGACTACTCAATCCCCGCCAACAGCGAAGGCGTGATGATGACCGATATCGCCGGCGGAGAGTACGCGGTTGCTCGTGCCAGAGTCGAGAATTATGACTTTGCAACGCCGTGGTATCAGTTCTTCGAGAGCCTGATGCAAAGCAAAACGCACCAGATGGCGATGAAACCCTGCTTTGAAGTCTATCTTAACGATGGTAACCAGGACGGCTACTGGGATATTGATATGTATATCGCGGTTGAGCCTGCGGTGAAGTAAATCGAACATTGTCCCTTCGCTGGACAAGGTTTATTACATTCGCGTGATGCTTGCGGCGAAAAAGCAGTTACAATTGGCCTTTTCGTTGTGTCGGAGTAGGTTGTGCGCGCGGATAAATCACTTAAGCCATTTGAAATTCGGCTGTATCGCCATTACCGCATCGTCCATGGCGTGCGAATAGCATTGGCCTTTGTGCTCACCTTTGTGCTGGTGCGCCTGCTTAACGTTCCTGAAGGCACCTGGCCTCTTATCACCCTGGTTGTGGTGATGGGGCCAATCTCCTTCTGGGGAAACGTCGTACCGCGCGCGTTTGAACGCATCGGCGGCACGATCCTCGGCTCGGCGCTCGGGCTGGTGGCGCTTAAGCTGGAGCTCATCTCGCTGCCTATCATGCTGCTGTGGTGCGCGGTGGCGATGTTCCTGTGCGGCTGGCTGGCGCTGGGCAAAAAGCCTTACCAGGCGCTGCTGATTGGTATCACCCTGGCGGTGGTTGTCGGCGCGCCGCCGGGCGATATGACAACCGCGCTGTGGCGAAGCGGCGACGTTATCTTCGGTTCCCTGCTGGCGATGCTGTTCACCGGTATCTGGCCGCAGCGAGCCTTTCTGCACTGGCGCATCCAGATGGCCAACTACGTCACCGCCTTCAATCGGCTTTATCAGGCCGGCTTCTCGCCGAACCTGGTCGAGCGTCCGCGTCTGGAAAAGCACCTGCAAAAGGTCCTCAACGACGTGGTGAAAATGCGCGGATTGATTACGCCCGCCAGCAAAGAGACGCATATCCAGAAAGCCATCTTTGAGGCGATCCAGACCGTTAGCCGTAACCTGGTGTGCATGCTGGAGCTGCAAATCAACGCTTACTGGGCGTCGCGTCCCGGCCACTTCGTGATGCTTAATGCCCATACGCTGCGCGAAACCCAGCAGATGACTCAGCAAACGCTGCTGACTATCGCCCACGCCCTGTATGAGGGCAACCCGCAGCCGATCCTGGCCAACAATGAAAAGCTCAACGAAATCGTTGCCGAACTGCGCCAGCTCATCAAAGAGCAGCAGGACGACAATTTCTCCGAAACGCCTATTCATGGTTATGTGTGGTTAACTATCGAGCTGGCGCGCCAGCTTGAACTGCTGTCGCATTTAATCTGCCGGGCATTGCGTAAATAAAGACCAGACTCGCGTGGTTTTTCCATCGCTTGCTTCGATTCAGCAGCGTTTAGGGTTATGATAACGGCAAAGGAAAAAACATTGTCATCAGCGGCTGCTAACAGTTATGTTAGCCCTATGTAGCAGTCGCTTTAGCGAATCCGAATCTCAAATATTAGGGGTATAAAAATGGAAACAACTAAGCCTTCTTTCCAGGACGTACTGGAGTTTGTTCGCCTGTACCGTCGTAAGAACAAACTGCAGCGTGAAATTCAGGACGTTGAGAAAAAGATCCGTGATAACCAGAAGCGCGTCCTGCTGCTGGACAACCTGAGCGACTACATTAAGCCGGGCATGAGCGTTGAAGCTATTCAGGGCATCATTGCCAGCATGAAGAGCGATTACGAAGATCGCGTTGACGATTACATCATCAAAAACGCCGAGATCTCCAAAGAACGTCGCGACATCTCTAAAAAGCTGAAAGCAATGGGCGAAGCGAAAGTAGAAGATAAATCTGCCGAGTAATGCCCGTTTAAGCGCTCCGGCGGCGCTCGCTGCCGGAGCTCCTCTTCTTTCTCTTGCGCCATCTCGCAAATCCTTCGCAAAACAGCCTCTGCAACGCTGAATCTTTCCCCAGGAATTTGGTATACTTCCGCGGTAAACATATTGATATCGGAAGGGTTTATCTCATGCTGTCCCTGCAACAGGTGCCGCCGCGATGATACTGATGACCGGCGACGCGCTTAGCGGCCAACGCCGCGACGCCGAATCTTTACTCAACTCTTTCGTTTCGGCGATCTACATCGCTACCTCCCGGATATCCGACAATCAAATCGCTGCGCGCATTCAACACCACCGTGATACCCGGCTTGCCCACTGGCGGCTGGAAGAACGCGGCCGCGCTAAAGCCGCGCGTACAAGTCAGGTTACGGCCGGCGGCGGAGGTGCATAACCGCTGGCCGCTGGGTTTATCGACAGGAGTCCTCTCTCAATGATTAAGTCTTTTTTTGCCGCATTATCGTTTATCAGCCGCCTGCCGGTCCCGGCGCGTTTATCCCAGGGGCTGGAAATTGAACAATATCAACGCAGTATTGTTACTTTCCCCTTTGTCGGCCTGCTGCTGGGGGCGATTGCCGGCGCCGTCGTGATGCTGCTCCAGCCGTGGTGCGGCGGCCCGCTTGCCGCGCTGCTCGGCGTGCTGGCGCTGGCGCTGTTGACCGGCGGTTTCCATCTTGATGGGCTGGCGGATACCTGTGATGGCATCTTCTCCGCCCGCCGCCGCGAACGGATGCTGGAAATTATGCGCGACAGTCGGCTGGGCACTCACGGCGGGCTGGCGCTGATTTTCGTGCTGATGGCTAAAGTGCTGGTGGTCAGCGAGGTGGCGCTGCGCGGTACGTCGGCGCTTGCCGCGCTGGCGGCCGCCTGCGCCATCGGTCGAGGTATGGCGGTGCTGCTGATGTATCGCCAGCGCTACGCCCGCGAAGAGGGGCTGGGTAATCTGTTTATCGGCAAAATCACGCTGCGTCAGTCGCTGATTACCATGGGGATCGCCCTGGCGCTGGCGACGCTGCTGCTCGGGGTCAACGGTCTGCGGGCGGCGCTTATCACGCTGGTACTGGTCTGGGCGTTAGGTCAGGCGCTGAAGCGTACCCTGGGCGGGCAAACCGGCGACACACTAGGCGCGGCGATTGAGCTGGGTGAAGTCATATTTCTGCTGGCTCTGCTGTAGGATTGGTTTTCATCCCGGTGGCGCTGCGCTGACCGGGCTACGGATACTGCGCTTAGCCGGGCTACGGGTAACAGCTCTCAACGTGCCGGTAGCCCGGACAGGCGCATCGCGCCGCCTGCGGGAAATGTGCCGGGATATTATCCGGCACTTATGCCTATAGCGCTTTTTGCCATACGCTCTGCGGCAGGAGATAAACGTCCGCCGGTGCCGTCATGCCGTCGGTCACAATATGCTGAATGCCGCTGGCCATCACCGCCAGGGTGACGTCAAAGGCGTTCAGGCTATCGCCAAAGCCCGCGGTCAGGTTGAGCATCGAACCGTTCGCCATCAGATAAACGGTTTTATCGCCCATCCGGTAAGCGTTGATATAGGGCATGACCTCTTCATGACTGAACTGGCGCAGGTACTCGCAATCAATCTCTTCCGCCACGTGACCCACGTTGAGAATAAACACCCCATCTTTGGACTTATCCAGCGCCTGGCGGTTAACGACTTTTTTGCCGCCGGTCGCCGTGGCCACCACGTCCGCCGAGGCGATAGCCTCCTGTAATTCAACGACGTGCCAGCCGTCATAGGCCGCCTGTAATCTCCGTGCTGGGTCGATTTCCGCTACCATCACCTGGCCGCCGAACGCCTTCGCCGCCGCCGCGACGCCCTGACCGACCAGACCATAGCCGATGACCAGCACTTTTTTCTCATGCAGGGTCAGGTGGGTCGTCTGGAAAAAGGTATGCCACGCGGTCAGGCCGACCATATGACGGTTGTGCAGGCCTTCCTTAACCGGCAAATCATCCCAGTTAAAAATCGGATAGCCAGGACGAATATCGCCCAGACGGCTCACGCCCGAACCTGTCGCTTCAAGCCCGGCGACAACGTTGCCAAACTCCCCGCGCTGATGCAGTAGGGTAGTAATATCCGCGCCCATTTCGCACAGATGCGTCGGCTGCCAGGCAATCGCTTTTTCCCACGACTGCTGCCAGTCGGCGTCGCTCATATCGCGCCATGCGCAGGCCTCCGCGCCGCGTTCTACCAGCCAGGCGACAACCTCATCCTGTACCGTGGTTGGGTTACAGGTGGTGAGAAAAACCTTCGCGCCTTTCTCCAGGATCCCCTGCACCAGCGGGATCATTTTCATATCGAGATGCATACAGCAGGCCAGACGCACCTCGCTGAGATCGGGCAGGGCGGCGACCTGACGCAGGGTGCGCGGCATATTCTGACTGGCCCATGCGATTTCTTTCTCTAATTTTATTTTGTTATTCAACGTGTTTGACCTTCAATCCATAGAATGCTGATACCCAGAGGTGAGGGGATTTTAACGTAGCGCGCGCCGTTTTTACATTCACAAAATGAATGGCCAAAAGCCACGAAAAAGACATGGTTGTTAAAATAAGGTTAAAAAAAGAAAATGAAGCATAAGTTTTTACGATGACGTAAGCGAGCAGCAGGATGTTAAGCGTATTACCCGGATCGCTCTTTTCGCGGATCCGCATTTTTCTCGGTCGCCTGAAGCCACACGCTTTACCGGTCGCCAGAAAACATATTGTTCTGGCCTCGATCGGCGCCGGGACCGGCCTGGCGGTGACCAGTTTGTTCAGCCACTGGCTGTTGGGCGAGGTTAATATCTGGTTTATCGCCCCCATGGGCGCCTCGGCGGTACTGCTGTTTGGCGTCCCGAGTAGCCCGCTGGCCCAGCCGTGGTCGATAGTCGGCGGCAACGTGCTCTCGGCGCTGATCGGCGTGACCGTGGGCATAGCGATCCCGAACCTGGCGCTGGCCTGCGGGGTGGCGGCAGGGCTGGCGATCGCCGGTATGTACTTCCTGCGCTGCCTGCATCCGCCGGGCGGAGCGGTGGCGTTAACGGCGATCCTCGGCGGGGCGGGGGTACAGAGCGAGGGCTACCACTTTGTTCTGACCCCGGTATTACTCAATTCCCTGATGCTGGCGCTGCTGGCTATCGTCTTCAACAACCTGGTCGGACGACGCTACCCGCACCCGCTGGCCGCGGAAGAGGTGAAGGATAAAGCGGTACCGCTGGGCCTGTCGGTGACCCGCGATGATATTCACGCGGCCCTGCTGGACGGCCAGTTTCTCGACATCGATGAAGACGATGTGCAGGAGCTGCTGGAAAATATAGAACAACAGGCCAGACTGCGGATTGCCGGCGCCCGCCGATCCTGATTTTCCCACCACCCGCAGGGCGATGCGGCGAGCCGCATCGCCGCCAGGGCTAAAGTTCGCCGGTAACGTACTGCGCCACGCCGCGGCCAAAACTCCAGTCCCCTTTGTGGTTGCTGATGAGCGAGATCATCAGGTCGTCGCCGCTCAGCCCGCACTGCTCCTCAAGCTCAGCCTGCAGAGTGGCATAAAAAAGCTGCTTCTGCGCTTCGCTGCGCGGGCTGGTATAAACCCTCACCACCACTACGTCCCGGCTTCGCGTCAGCCCCAACCCGGTATCTTCAATAATCATATGGTGAGCTTTGTTTTCGTGAACAATCTGGTAGCGGTCGCGCTCTGGCACCTTGAACGCCCGTACCACGGCGCGATGTGCCGCATCCAGCAGGGTTTTGATCTCGCTCTCGCTGCGTCCTTCAATGATATCAAACGTCAGTAATGGCATAGCAGATGATCCTTATTGTCGGGTTAACGGTCTGTGAATGTGATGCTAACCAATGCTGATGACGGCAAAAACCGCTATATTTGAACGTATTGTTTTTCTCTGTGAACAATCGATATGCGCGAGTTACGCCCGGAAATTTACTGGACCCATCTGTACTGGCTTACGGTGCTGGAGGAGCAAAAAAGCTATACCCGCGCTGCGGAAAAGCTGGCGGTCAGCAAATCCGCCATCAGCCAGAAAATTAGTGAACTGGAGCGGGTCACCGGGAAAACGCTGGTGCACCGCACCACCCGCAACGTGACCCTAAGCGAAGATGGCCTGCGGCTGGTGGCGGAACTGAACGAGCCGTTTGGGCAGATCCGTGAGATCTTTACCGGCACCTGCGACGAAGAAGGCGGCCCGCTACGCGGTACCCTACGCCTGACCGCGCCGGTGGCATTCTCACGTCAGCAGCTGGTCCCGGCCATTACCCCTTTTCTGCATCAGCATCCGCAACTTCATCTTCAGCTGGAGGTCACCGATCGGCTGGTGTCACTCGCCAGCGAGGGGTTCGACCTCGCCATTCGCCACTGTCGTCGCGAGCTGCTGCCGGAGACCCACGTGGCCTGGCCGCTGTGCCGTACGACCACTCTGGTGGTCGCCTCGGCGGACTATATTCGCCGCTTTGGCCGTCCCGATTCGCCTGACGCGTTGCGTCAGCATCAATGCCTGACCTACCCGCGCGGGCCGCAAAGCCCGCACTGGACCTTTGAGCGCAACGATGAGCGGGTGAGCGTTAAGGTGCAGGGGCCGTTTGCCACCAATAACAGCGAATCCCTGCGCGACGCGGTGCTGGCAGGGCTGGGCATTGCCTTACTGCCGGATTTTAGCGCCAGGGAGGCGATTGGACGCGGGCTGGTACAGGAACTGCTGCCGGGATGGCGGTCGGTGGATGTGTTTGCGGAAAGTCTCTACGTCATTCGCCCCTACACGCCGCGCGTATCGCGGGCGGTAGAGACCTTTAGCCGCTATCTGAAGGCGACCTTCAGCTGATATTATCCAGCTGCTGCGCCAGCGCCTCGCGAAAGCGCGGCAGCAAATCGGCCCCGTCTGAAATCAGCTCCGCCAGGGTCACGGTTTTATCGGCGCGGTAAACCCGCCCGCTGCCGAGCCGGGCTTCAAAATCATTGGCTGCCCGGTGAGCCGCTGCCAGGTCGGCATCCAACAACACCACCGCGTGCGCGAGAACCACATGGCCTTGACCTTCGGCCATCGGTCGCCAGTACTGTGCCGTGCCGGCTATTTTTCGCGCATCCCCGCCCTCGCCGCAGGCCAGATTATAGCGACCATCGCAAAATGAACCCTTGACCGCCTGAAAGTGGCTGGTCACCCCGAAAGCCGCCAGCGTGCGCTGCAGCAGCGCGCAGAGGGAAAGATAAATCGGCTCTGCGGCTTCGCCCAGCGACTGATAAACCGGCCAGGCCAGGCTGAGATTAACAATTCCCGGCCCCTGCGGCACCAGCCCGCCGCCGGAGCGGCGCAGCCAGACCGGCCATCCCCGTCTGGCGAACTGCTCGCTCGTCGCCGGGAGTTCAGCAAATTTCCGATAGCTTCCCGGCACCACAAACCCCTGCGGGGCCTGCCAGACCTGAGCCACCGCTTCCCCGTCGCGAGCCTGATCAAACAGCGGTTGCTCGGCCAGCGTTGGGTCTGCGCAGTAACGAACCGGCAGCTGCTGGTGGTTAAAACGCAGCGGCCAACAGGGATCCTGAGTCATCATTTCTCCTTACAGATGTTCTTCGTCATGGCGGCTGGGTTTCATCAGCATCGCCGTGAGGGCGGAGAGCAGGCAGCCCGCGGTCAAGTAGATAGCGACGCTGTGCCAGGCGCCGCCGGATAAGGTGACCAGGGCGGCGGCGATAAACGGCGTAAAACCGCCGCCGACGACGCTGGCGACCTGATATCCCACTCCGGCACCGCTGTAGCGATAGCTGGCGCCGAACATTTCGGTAAACATCGGCTGCTGTACACAAACCACCATGTCGTGCGCGATATTCGCCAGCATGAGCGCGAAAAACAGGATCCAGAAGTAAGACTGGCTTTCGAGCGCCATAAAGAATGGGAAGCCGCTGAGGGTACCGATCAGGGCGCCGGTGATATAGACGCGGCGTCGGCCGAAGCGGTCCGCCAGCCAGGCGAAGCAGGGGATCGTCAGGCAGCTGATGGCGCCGACGAGCAAGCCAATATTCAGGAACAGCTCGCGCGGCAGACCGAGGTTTTGCGTCGAATAGTTGAGCGCAAAGGCGGTCACGATATACATGGTTAGCAGTTCGCACAGGCGCAGACCGATAATCATTAAGAACGCGCCCGGATGGCGGAGTAGCGCTTCCACGACCGGCAGACGCTTTTTCTTTGGCTGCTGCTGCTGTTCGCGCTGCTGCTGTTCAAATTCGGCGGATTCCGCCATACCGTTACGGATCCAGAGCGCCGCCAGCACCAGCACGACGCTAAACAGGAACGGCAGACGCCAGCCCCAACTGAGGAACTGTTCATCGGTGGTGCAGGAGCTTATCAGCGATACCAGCCCGGTAGAGAGCAGCAGCCCGACGCCGTAGCCCACCTGCACGCCGCTGCTGTAAAATGCTTTCTTATTTTTCGGCGCACTCTCTACCGCCAGCAGCGCCGCGCCGCCCCATTCACCGCCCACCGCAAACCCCTGGACGGCGCGCAGCAGGACCAGCAGAACCGGCGCCCACCAGCCAATCTGGCTGAAGGAGGGAAGCAGACCGATACAGGCGGTGGCGATCCCCATCATCCACACCGTCAGCATCAGCATGCGTTTGCGGCCGAGTCGATCGCCAAAATGGCCAAAGATAATGCCGCCGAGAGGGCGGAACAGGAAGCCGACGCCGAAGGTGGCAAACGCGGCGAGGGTCCCCATTGCCGGGCTGATTTGCGGGAAAAATTCCCGGTTAAATACCAGCGCGGCGGTGATACCGTAGAGAAGAAAGTCGTACCAGTCGACCACGGCCCCGGCGAAGCTGCCCCAGGCCGCTCTGCGGGCGCGGTTGAGTGAGCATGCCTCCTTGCCGGGGCGTTGAGAAATTAACGTTGAGTCCATACCTGTCCTGCCTGTTGCTGAGTTTCTAATTATTGGAATGAGACGCTTTTCGGAGCCGCGCCAGACTTGAGACTACCGCGCGGACGGTTAAGAGAAAAGATTTTTACCTTCTCTGCGCGTTTAAAGGCATAAAGGGTTTGCTTAACCAGGCGCGGGACGTCCTTGCGACGCGTTCAGAATGTGAGCTTCGGAGTCCGCTTATTGTTTTAAATTTTAATTTTTGAACTCAATGGGGACACCTTTTAAGAAATGACTTAAATGGTTTACAATTAACAAGTCTCCAATTTCGGAAGGGTGAGTTAAATGCGTTTAATTTTTGCAGCTTTATTTTGTGTTATGGTTTCCCCTTTCGCTTTTGCAGAAAAACTGCCAGCGCCGGTGGGCAAACCCGTTTTAACTATTTCCGGCCTGATTAGTAATACGAATGAGGGTGATACCGCCGTTTTTGATGTCGCGGCATTAGAAAAACTGGGGATGGAAACGGTGATCACAACCACGCCGTGGTACTCGGGAAAGGTGCGCTTTGACGGCATTTCCCTCAGTAAACTCATGGATTTAGTTGGCGCCAAAGGTAAGTCGGCGCGGGTGCTGGCGCTGAACGATTACACTACCCTCGTCCCCATCGATGATTTTCATAAATTTCCGGTAATTTTGGCTTTAAAAATGAACGGCGAATATATGCGCATTCGCGATAAAGGGCCTTTATTTATTGTTTATCCCTACGACAGTAGCCCGGAATTGCAGAATCAGATTTATTATTCCCGTTCGGCATGGCAGGTTTCGAAGATTATAATTGAGTAAGGGTTTGATCTTGAATCGAATACTCACTGCCATTATTTTGTTGCTCTTCCTTGTGACCGGTTACATTACTTATCTGGTGCATGAGAGGCAAATTGAGCTGCAAAAATTAACGCGTTATACCGATTCGTGGTCAGTTTCCCAGATAGTCTCCGAGTACATGCGCCTCGAGGCGCGGCTAAGCGCGATGGGGCTGGAGGTGAAGGGAAGCGATCACGACGAGGTGCGCCTGCGCCTGGAAATTATGATGAGCCAGATCGCGCTGCTGCAGCAGGGTGATTTGGGAAAGTTTATCGGCAAAGATCCTCACCGTAAGGCGATAGTAGACCGCCTGATCGATATTTTGGACCGGCTGGATAAGCAGTTGGATACCATGTCGACAGCGCAGCTGAAGCTGATGCTGCAGGAGATGAGCACCCTCGACGGGCCGTTGACCTCACTTGCGTCAACTTCGCTCGCCCAGGATTTTAATCTTGTTAATCTGACCCACGATAAAATACAGAACCTGTATTACATCTATTCGGCTATTTCTATTCTGCTGATTATCCTGTGTATCACTCTTGGGCTGTTGATGCTGAAGCAGAATAACACCCTGCGTCGCGCCCACGTGCGGATGAAATTACTGGCAACCGATCTGCAGGCTTCAAAAGAGAAGCTTCAGGTGCAGAACCGTCGGCTGCAGTACGATGCCTATCATGATTCGCTGACGGGTATGCCCAACCGGCTCTCTTTCTGGCAACGTCTGCAGGAGGTCGTCAATCAGGTTCGGCCCTATAACGGCTCGGCGGTCGTCATGCTGTTTGATCTGGATAATTTTAAGGACGTCAACGATACCCAGGGGCACGATGCCGGGGATAAGCTACTGCAGGATTTGGCCAGCCGTCTCTCCTTTTTTCGCAAATCGTCAGAAACGCTCTACCGGTTGGGAGGGGACGAGTTTGCCCTGGTTTCGCACGATCTCAACGAGGAAATGGCGCTGGAGCGGGCGGAGGCGATCCGGGAAAAGATCAGTCAGCCATATCAGATTTACGATACGCTGATCCAGATTGGCGCCTGTATCGGGATTGTGATCTCTGACGGGGAAAGTCGCACCGACTATTTATATAAATGCGCCGACCTGGCGCTGTATGAAGCGAAAAAAGAGGGGTCCGGTAAAGTCCAGGTATACCGCCCTGGGTTGCTTCAGCGCCAGCAGGAGAATAAATCCTTCGAAGATGATCTCATCCAGGCGCTGAACAAAGGTGAGTTCAGGGTTTACTACCAGCCGATAGCCGACACCATGAACGGTGAAATCTACGGCTACGAAGCGCTGGTGCGCTGGTTCCATCCGCTGCGCGGCAGCGTTCCGCCGACCGAATTTATCCCGGTCGCGGAGAAGATTGGGCTGATTAATCAATTGGGCGAATGGGTGTTGAGAACCGCCTGCGAAGCGGCCGCCAGCTGGTCGTCGCCGCTAAAAGTGTCGGTTAACGTATCGCCCATTCAGCTGATTAATAGCTCGCTGACCGATACCGTGGTGGCCATATTAAGAAGCACCGGGCTTGACCCGCATCGTCTGGATCTGGAGATCACCGAATCTGACGTCTTTAACGAAAATACCCGCTCTTTGGAGATCCTCAGCCAACTGCGCGAGCTCGGGGTACAGATCTCCATTGATGATTTTGGTACCGGCTATTCTTCGTTATCACGCTTAAGCTACTTCCCCTTTGATAAGATAAAAATCGACCGCTCTTTTGTCATTAATATTCCTGACCAGAAAGATGACCTCGATATCGTCAGGCTGATTATCAGCATGGGTAAAAGCCTGCATATGCGTATCGTGGCCGAAGGGGTCGAAACAGAAGCGCAGTTGCAGTCGTTACGAAAATTAGGCTGTGACCTGGTACAGGGTTATTTGATCGGTAAGCCGGGGCCGCTTAATTCACCCGAGAACAGGTAATTCATCTCTTAATACGGGCGATATTAATTTACCGGATATCGCCCGTATTTATTTTTAAATTGCTGTAATCCCTAATAGGTATAAATAGGGGTAGAGATTCGTGTCGTTAAAAAATAATACCCTTAGCGAACGAAAGGGGTATATCATATGCAACATATTTTCCTGGTTCCGACCGTATATGCGGTGCGTTAAGAGAGGCAAAATCATGCAGCGAATCATTATTCCTACCCACTATGTGCATACCCGGAGCACGCCGCTGTGGACCAAACAGACGGCGCCGGCCTCAATCTGGAAGCGGCACCTGGATGCCGGTACCCGCCAGGGCGTCTATCCGCGTCTGTCGGTAATGCGGGGGGCGATCCGCTATTTTGGATATGCTGATGAGACCAGTGCGGATCCGCTGGAAACTCTGACCATTGCCGAAGGCGAATTTGGCGTCTTTCCCCCTGAGAAATGGCACCGCATTGAGGCGTTAACGGAGGATACCGTTTTTAATGTCGATTTTTACGTTGACCCCAAAATTCTGATCGAAGGATAGACATTATGATGAACAGTGAAAATAAAGGTTATGCGTTAGCGGTTATCAACGGCAACAATAAAGAGAAAAAAGAAAAAGTCTATCTTAAGCCGATGGCTCTTTATGTACCTGATATCGCCGCCCAGGCCGTGTCTGAACTTATTTCTACGCTGTCGACGGATAACGCCGGAGAAAAAGGATTTATATTAACGGTGACCAATAATAATAACGGCGTGTCGGTCGATAGCGAATTTGCTACCCTGGCCGGGCTGCAGGATCCGCAGACGGCTGCCGACGCGGTAAAAGACCTGATTAATATTGTCCGCGGCTACGAGTCCGACGAAGAGACTAACGTCTGCGGCTGGTAGCCGTATGCCGAAGGAAAACCGTTAGCTGACGCTGGGCGCCTCGCGTTGACCCGCGCGCCGTTGGCGTCAGCGGTAGTGAGCGGTTTTAGCGGCGAGTGATGTGTTTGACATTGTATTTATTAGTATTTTGGTAAATATCGGATAAATCGACAATGGTATTGTTATGCGCATAGCTAATCGACTGCACCCGTAGCAAAAGGCTGTTTTGCGGAACCTGCAAAAGTTCCGCCTGTTCGCGGGTGGCGAGAACCGGGGTATAGCTGCGGTGGCTCTCCAGAATGGTGATATTGCACTCTTTCTTGAAATAGTTAAATTTCGATCTTTCCAGATTTCCGATGCTTAACCAGGGAAAAATCGCCACCGGTATATAGCTGTTCTCAATCAGAATAGGCGCGTCGTCAATCATCCGGATGCGTCTGACGTAATAGACCTTTTCACCCGGCTCAATTTTTAACTGTTGTGCTATCGCCAGAGGCGCATCGATCATCGTGAACTCAATGACCTTGTTACGATAGTTGGTGACGCCGCCGATGTGCATCTGGTAGTTGAACCCGTCAAGTTCCCCACCGTGATAATTGCTCTTACGCGCCACGTATGAACCGCTGCCGTGACGCTTGACGATCAGTTTCTCACTCTCCAGCAGCGTGAGCGCCTTACGGATGGTCATCACTGAGACCTGCAGCTCCCCGGCCAGCGCTTTTTCACTCGGGAGCGCATCTCCGACTTCAAACTCATCGCTATTGACGCGATTTTTTAGCCTGTCAGCAATTAATTTGTATATCACTTATAGATGTCTCCGGACGGTGCTTTTTAGTGAATTTTGTTTATATATTATTGATGTTAATAGTTAATTTATTGTTATTTGCTTTCTTATTATAGCTGTCATCTATTTATTTGATTTTATTTATATATCTATTACCTCAAGAGATATATGACTTTCATCACAGATGACGATTTAACTCCTCTGATTTATTTCCGTCGACGCATAGGCTGAATCGCATGTTTCGAGTGCTGATGGTCGATAAGCAGTACGGGGGGAGAATGATCGGGGTAAAAAAATTACAGGATTTTTCGAAGGCCATGATTGGGCCTGTGTTGTATTTGCCGGTGATTGGACTGTTGATTGCGTTGCTCAGTATGACAACCAATAAAATTTGGCTAGCGGAAGACAGCTCGCTTTATCTGCTGGGGAAATATGTTTCCAGCATGCTGTGGGCAGTCATGAACAACCTTGGCTTCTTTTTTTGCCTCGGGCTGGCGGGGGGGCTGGCTAAAACCCGCAAAGCGGAAGCGGCTTTTGTTGCCGCAATGACCTGGTTTATGTACCTGGCGGCGAATAATAGTTGGCTAACTTTGACCCAGCGCCTCGCCGCCGGCGCCAGTAATGCGCAGCTTTACGGCAGCGGACAAACCTATATTTTTGGTTTCCAGGTCATTGATATGGGTGTCTTTCTTGGCATCATTCTTGGCTGTGCGGTCGCTTTTGTTCATAACCGGTTTGTCGAGATAGAGTTCCGCGGCGCATTCTCTATTTATGGCAACAGCAAGCTGGTCCTGATTATCATGATCCCGCTGGTCGGCGTATTTGCCATCGCCACGGTGTATCTCTGGCCGATCGTGGAACACGGCATTTCGGCGCTGACCGGGGTGATGAAAACCTTCGGGGCCGCGGGCGTTTTTCTATATGGTTTTCTCAATCGTTTTCTTATTCCGACCGGATTACATCACCTGATTTGGTCGCCGTTTGTGTTTACCTCCATTGGCGGACAGCTGTTGATTGATGGCCAGACGGTGGTGGGGGCAAAACCCATTTTCCTCGCGGAAATCGCCAATAACACCGGGGAGGCGTTAAGCGACTCGGCGCGATTTCTTACCTACGGTATGGTGAAAATATTCGGTACCGCCGGAATGGCGCTGGCCTTTTATAAAACCGCACGGCCCGAAAATAAGCAAAAATTGAAAATCACGCTTATTCCTTTGATTGTGACCTCGTTCCTGGTGGGCATAACCGAACCTTTTGAGTTTTTATTTATCTTTACCGCACCGCTGCTGTGGCTGGTTTATTCGCTGTTGGACGGTTTTTTCCAGATGCTGGCGTGGCTGCTTGATGTACGGGTCTGCGCCACCAACGGCATTATCGACTTTATTGTTTACAACATTCCGGCGGGAGCGCATCTCACGCGCTGGCCTGTGTTTGTCGCGCTGGGGCTAATGGAAACAGCGGCGATGTACTATGTCGGTAAGTTTATGATTATCCATTTCAAAATGCGCACGCCCGGCCAGGAACAAGAGGCTGCCGTGGTTAATCAACCGGCAAGCGCAGGTTCGCCTGACGCGGCCTCAGGGGAGCAGGTCATCCTCGGTCTTGGCGGCAAAGAAAATGTCTGTTCTGTCGATAATTGTTTTACGCGACTTCGGGTTGACGTGCGGGACCCTGCATTGATTCAGGAACATATTCTGAAGACCAGCGGCGGTACCAGCGTCATTATTAAAGGTCATCACGTTCAGGTTATTTATGGTTTAGGGGTTAATAAAATCCGTAACGCCGTGAATCGCTATTTAGATGTGCATGAATAATGAGGTGGAAGATGAAAAATAAATTTGTTGTGACTATTGCAGGCGGCGGCAGTACCTATACGCCGGGAATTGTGATGATGCTGCTGGAAAATATGGACAGGTTTCCACTGAGCGAAATTCGTCTCTATGATAATCATCGCGATCGGCAAAGCGTTATCGGTGAAGCCTGTGCGATTCTGGTAGCTGAACGCTATCCGCAAGTCGCATTTAGCTTCACCACCGATCCGCAGGAAGCCTTTACCGGCGTCGATTTTGTGATGGCCCATATTCGCGTAGGCCTTTATGAGATGCGCGAAAAAGACGAGAAAATCCCGCTTAAGCATGGCGTGATTGGCCAGGAAACCTGCGGACCGGGCGGTATCGCTTATGGTATGCGCTCTATCGCCGGCGTCCTTGAACTGGTTGACTATATGGAAACGTACTCACCCGGCGCGTGGATGCTTAACTATTCTAATCCGGCGGCTATCGTTGCCGAGGCCACGCGTCGACTACGCCCAACGGCCAAAATTATCAATATTTGCGATATGCCGGTGGCCATCGAAGGGTTATTTGCCGATATTCTCGGACTTAAATCGCGTAAAGAGATGAACGTGCGTTATTTCGGCCTGAACCATTTCGGCTGGTGGACCAGCATTACCGACAAGGCCGGTAACGATCTCATGCCGGCCTTAAAAAACCACGTTGCCGAACTGGGCTATTGCAGTCCGAAAGAGGATTTTCAGCATAAAGCGCCGAGCTGGATTGAGACTTTCAAAAAGGTGAAGGACGTCTTTGCGCTGGATACCGACACGTTGCCCAACACCTATCTGAAATACTATTTTTATGCCGATTATGAGGTGGCCCATTCGGACCCTGACTTTACTCGCGCCAACGAGGTGATGGCGGGGAGAGAGAAGGAGGTGTTTGATATGGCCAGAGAAATCGTCGCCCAGCAGAGCGGCAAAGCGGCACATTTCCATGCCGGGGCGCATGCGACCTTTATCGTCGACCTCGCCTGCGCCATCGCCTTTAACACCCAGGAGAGAATGCTGCTGATTGTGGAAAACAACGGCGCTATCGCGAATTTTGACGATACCGCGATGGTCGAAGTGCCTTGCCTGGTGGGCGTTAATGGCCCCGAGCCGCTGGCGATGGGTAAGATCCCGCTGTTTCAAAAGGGGATGATGGAGCAGCAGGTGGCGGTTGAAAAACTGGTGGTTGATGCCTGGGTTGAAGGAAGCTATCAGAAGCTTTGGCAGGCGATGACCCTGTCCAAAACCGTACCGAGCGCTTCGGTGGCAAAAGCGATCCTTGATGAACTGATTGTGGCCAACCGCGGCTACTGGCCGGAACTGCGCTAAAGCGCCGTCAGCGCCCGATGTCTCCCGTCGGGCGCTGTCTATACCGCGACGCCGGACTGCGGCTCCGTTTCGCCTGAGAGCTCCGCTATCATCTCCGCCACGTTTTCCCTGCCTACCGGCGCAGCGATGGCGTTCCCCTGAAAAGAGTCGACGCCAAGCGCTTTTAGTTTGTTAAATTTATCCCGGCTGTCCACGCCTTCCGCCAGACAGCGGCTGTCGGTCAACTGGCAGTAGTGGATGAGGCTTTTAATCAGGGCGATCGCGTGCGGATCGCGCTGCATATCATTGACGATGCTCATATCCAGCTTATAGGCGTTGAATCTCACCGTACGTACCGGAAACATCACGCTGCTTTGCGAGAAGCAGCCATCGAGCATGATACAAAAGCCGCGCTTTTGCAGGCGGGCGATATTGTCGGCTATTTTGCCGTGGCGGTTGAGGTCGCTGTTTTCAGCGAACTCGAGCACCAGCCTCTGCGACAGCTGAGGCTGACGCAGCTGCTGGCGCGCGGTCTCCATCATGCGAAGCAGGTTATCATTACTGGCGACGGCGGCGGGAATATTCACGGCGAAATAGCATTCGCCAGAATGCCGGTTGATATTCTGTACCGCTTCCTGAAGCACAAAAGCGGTGAGCGCCAGCCAGGCATATTCCGCGCCTATTTGCGGTAAAAACTCATCGGCAAGCAGCACGCTGCCGTTTCGGTTCCAGCGGGAGAGGATCTCTATCCCCTTTATTTGCCGGCGTTCATCGGCAATGGCCTGGAAAACCGGGAAGATATGTCGGGTGTGGATCGCATGGACGAGTTCGCGCTCGAATGCGGAAAGGGCGGCGATGGGCCCGCTTTTCTGTTCTCGTATCTGGCTACCGGGAAAGCCGGGGGCCATTTCTGGATGGTGTTCCACCATTTTTTTCAATCCTGCGGTTCTTTGATTGTAGAGCGTTTTGTGGCTGATGCCGCGGCGTTTCGCCTGAGCGCTGGCGCTGTAGCCGCAGAGTAAACCGAGGATGGCGTCCAGCTCCGGCCTGGTGAGCCCGGCGGGGCGCTTGCCGAAAGCTCGCATCTCTTCCTCTGCCAGCTGTTCAAGGGAAGGATACCCGTCGAGTATGGCGTCGCGCAGTAGCGCCGCCAGGCTGGGGACCGGCAGATCGGATGCGGCGGCCCGCACGGCTGAAAGCAGGCGACGGTCGGCGACCTGATGCAGTAGGGTGGGCCACAGCCAGCTCGCCGGGCTGCGGCTGAGAAACAGCATGGGAAGCGGCGTGGCGGACCGCTCCAGCAGCGCGGCGGCCCGCTTCAGGGTGGCGAGAAGCCGGGCGGGAGCTTCAGGGAGAAAAACCACTACGCGGCGAACGCCAGCCGGTAGGGCCGACGACTCTGACGGTAGCACGACGGGCCGGGTTCCCCCTTCCTCTATTATCCGCATCAGCCCCTCGGCGGCCAGCGAACAGGGCGACAGGATGCAGTCGACCTGTCGCTTGCCGCCAGGGGGAGGGGGGTTATTCGTAAACAAAGGTTACTCCGATAATTGACTGCACGTTACCGGCGGTCACCTGGCCGCTGGTGCGCGCGTAGTTAGCGGTTAATCCGAGGCTGACAGCCGAGGTTCCGACGTTGCCTAACGACACCGTGGTGTTGGCGGGAACGACGCTGCCGTTACGGGTCAGCTGAATGCCCACCCCCCGGGCAGGGGAGGCCGAGGCGGTATTGGTAAATATCGAATTGGCGGCGTTCTCGGTGGTGCCGGAGAGGTAGTAGCCCAGATTCTGGTTTTGCGCGCAGTAAACCGTCAGCGGTATGGCGGCGGACGCGGGATATTCCGGCAGCGTCACCGTCACATCGCGAGCGGAAACGTCACAGCCGCCGGTTGGCACCACGACGCTGTTGTTGGCGTAAATGTTCCATATGAACTGGAAGTCGTCGTTATCCTTGTTGTTGGTCTGGCGCAGGATCAGGACCGCGATTAACGAACCGGCGGAAATCGCGACGCCGCCCGCGCTGCTCATGGGGGTCAAATAGAGGACGGTGGGCCAGGGTCTATCAACAATGGAATTGTAGGTCATGCGCGCCGTTTCGCTGGTGGTCGGGAACGGGTAGCTGACGCCGTTATACCTGACGGTGCCGGAAAAACTCGACAGTAAGCCGCCGTAGGCTGAACCGCGCTGTAGCGTCACATAGTCGATCATAGTTTCCGGGTAATCGTTATGGCAAAAAATCTGCGTCGAGAGATCCACCACCAGGTTCTGCCCGACGCTGACCGCCGGCGCGAGGTTCACGTAAACGTTCGCCGAGCCGCCGCCGATGGGGATTGTCACCCCGGCGGCGGTTTTACAGGCGAACGACCAGGCGTTGAGCGACCAGCCCGCCAGCAGCAGTGTTAACAACAGGGTGACTATTTTTTTCATTCCTCTTTTCTCCTGGCTCAGGCGTAGGTATAGGTGACGTTAATCACCGCCTGGATCGTTCCTTGCGTCGCGCCGCCGTTGACCGTTAGCGCCCTGACCTGGAGCGGGAAGCTGGCTGACTGGCTTGCGTCATCCACCTGCACCTCCTTTCTCGCACCGGTATTCAGCCTGGTACCCTCGGCATCCTGGAGCTCGAGCTGGATATTCCCGGCGGTACCCTGGTTTTTGTAATAGCCGGTGGCATCCGCCGTGCCGCTGAAGCTGGCGGTAACCCGCGACGTGCCGACCGGGCAGTTGCTCAGGTTGAGCGCCACGCTGTGCCAGGGCGACGAAGAGCCGGCGGACACCAGGCTAAAGGTATAGAGATCGCCGAGATCGACGGTGGCGTTAACGGTGGAAACCGTACAGGGTTTGGCCACCACTTTGCCGTTAACGGTAATGGTGACGTCGGCGGCCTGTAGCGTCGGGGAGGACGCCGCCAGCATCGCGGCCAGCAGCCATCCGAAATAGGTCGGGTTCATCAGCGCCTCCGGTTACTGAAATTCAAGCGTGAAGGTTGCGGTTGCATTAACGTGTCCGGCGGTCACCGGCACCTGGGTGGCCATCAGTCGGGCGTAAAAGTTCAGCGTGTTGGTCTGGCTGGGGGTCAGCGTGGTCCAGGCGATCGCTGACGACGCGGCGTTGAGCGGCAGCGCTGTTTGCCGCGCGTCAAGGATCTGCACGCCCATGCCTGCCGCCGCTGAAGCCCCGCCGTCGAGCTTTAACAGTTCGGTATTGCTGCTATCTGCAACGCCAACAAAGCCGACCTTGACGGCGGTGACCGAGCTGCCGCAGGGCGATAGCACAATGCGAAACGGCACCAGCGGCGTGGTCGCCCCAACCGCATGGAGTTGCCTGGCGGCGTTATTCATCAGGTCGACGGTAAAATCTTTCGATTCACCGGCCACGGCGCAGGCGTTATCGCGGACGTAGCCGCTGATGGTGATGGTGCTGTCCGCCGCGCTGGCGTTGTTGACCGCCAGTGACACGAGGGCGCTCAGCAGGTAGCGTTTTTTTCTCATCATGGTTTCCTTAGCGGCACTCGGCGGACAGCGAGATCAGCATCTGGCTCTGTTTTTCCGGCGGCAGGCTGTAGTTCGCCTCGCAGCTGGCATTCGGGCCTTCACCCCATTTCGCCTGTACTTTGCCGACCAGCGGCATCCCGCTCAGATAAACCTGGCCGTTATCGGCGACGATGCTGCTGCCCTGGCTACCGACAGAGGTGACCAGCGCGCCGAAGGGAACCGGCTTACCGTTATAGATGAGCGACATCAGCAGCTTGAGCCCTACGTGGGCCTTAAACTCCGCGCGAACTATCGCGCCGTGGGTCGGCACTACGCTGGCCACCGCGTCGTCCAGATCGACGTTATCGGCCAGGCTGTTGGTGTTCAGCGCCACCCGGTTTTCCCGGTATTCGGTGGCGTAGGGCAGAACGGCGTAGCCGCGCCAGTCGGTCTGGACCCCGGTCTGGTTTTCTACTTTTACATTGTCTGCGCCGGGGGCTTTGATCAGCACCACCGTGTCATTCATCGGCTGGCTCAGGGTGATGCCGTCGGCGTGGGCCAGTACGCCGCCGCTCAGGCCGTAGTACAGCTGTTTGATGCCGTCGCTGCGGCTGTAGCCGACGTTGGCGTTGCCGTAGCCGCCGCGGTAGTTCAGCGCCGCGTAGCCGGTACCGCCGCTGTTGCCCTCACCGCCGCCGGCGTAGCCGGTCTGCATGCTGTAGCTCAGGTTGTTGTCCTCCAGCAGCGTGCCGTACAGCCCCGCCAGGCTGGTGGTCCTGCCGTTCAGATCGTTGGACATGCTGTAGCTGGCGCTGGCGTGTCGCCAGGCCGACTTGCTGTCGGAGCGCATCCAGTGGCTGAACGGAATATTGACGTTGACGGCCAGCATCTGGTCACGACCCTGCTGCCAGGCGTTTTTGGTCAGGCTGTAGCTCAGGGTCCAGTTGATATCGTCCACGGCGGCGTTAAGCCCGGCCTGGAGCTGCCGGTCGGACTTGCTGGTCTCCCAATAGGTCTGGTGGCTGCCGCTCAGGTAAAGCGTGGCGGTGCGTCCCAGCTGCTGGGTGACGCTGAGCTGCACTTTGCCGCGCTTGTTGTACGCGAGGTTGTAGTAATCGGTGAACTTCGGCTTTACCTCAATCACCCCGTCCTGGGTCTCGACGTTGTAGCCGCTCATCCGGCTGTAGGTGGTGTCGGCGAAGCTGAAATAGCCGCGCGTCGAGTAGCGGTAGCCCACCAGCTGGATGTTGGTGCCGGTATCCGTCAGCGACTTGTTATAGAGGAAACGTACCGACTGGCCCTGACGATCGCTGTCATCGGGCAGGGTGGCGTTGGCCTGGGTGATATCCAGCGACAGCGCCCCCAGCTCCCCCATATTTTTGCCGACGCCGAGGTTAAAGGCGCGGTAGCGGTCCGCCAGCTGGGTGCCGCCGTACAGCGTCCAGCCCTCAGGAAGACCGCGCATTACGGTGCTCTGGAAGAACTTCGGTTTTTCCTGCTGATTGCTGCCGCTGCGGTACTCCCCGGCGGTGACGGCATAGCGGGTATGGCCCTCGCGCTGGAGCACCGGAACGGACGAGTAAGGGACGGTGAAGACCTGGCTGCTGCCGTCGGCCTCTTTGATGGTCACCTGCAGATCGCCGCCATTACCGGCGGAGTAGAGATCGTTGATGGTGAACGGGCCGGGCGGTACCGTGCTCTGGTAAATCTCATAGCCGTTCTGTTTCACCGATACCTGAGCGGTGCCGCGGGCAATGCCGTGAATGACCGGGGCAAACCCTTTCTGGCTGTCCGGCAGCATATTGTCATCGGAGGCAAGCTGCGCGCCGCGGAAGTTGATGCCGTCGAAGACGTCGCCGTTGGTGTAGCTGTCGCCGAGGGTCAGGCGCGAGCGCAGCAGCGTAATATCACGTTCAAGCCAGGTATTGATGTGCTGCCACTTGTTTTCATTGGTCGACGAGCTGCCGCCGCTGCTGTAGCTCCAGGTGGTGTTGTCGCGCAGGCGCCAGGCGCCGAGGTTGAGCCCGCTCTGCAGGTTCAGGTACGCGTAATTGCTGCTGCCGCCAACGTCGTTGTGCACGTTGTTGCCGGTGAAGTTGTAGTTCAGCAGGCCGGCGTTAATCCCGTGGTCCCAGAGTTCGGGGGGAATATAGCCGCGGGCGCGGTTGCCCATAAACGCCTGGGGTACGGTCAGATACAGCCGCTGCTGCCCGGCATCAAAGCGGGTTGTCGCGTCTTTAATCATCTCGGTTAACGGTACGCAGGCATCCGCCGCCAGGACGTCGATTCCGGCGATCGCTGAGGTATTCACGCCCATCCCGGCCAGCTGTCCGCGCGTCAGGCAGGGGGCCAGACCGTGGCCTTTTTCACCGGCATTAAACGTGACATCGCGGGTGGTCATATATCCGTCATTCAGATAGATATCGGCGCGGTAGGTGCCCGGCGGCAGCTCCTGGCCCTTTTCAAAGCCGGACAGATCCGCCACTGCGGCGGGATCGTCCGCCAGAAAGCGTGGGTTGAAATAGAGCTCCGCCTGGGCGTAAAAAGCCGGCGAGGCGAGTAAAAGAGCTAAGGGGATCTGCGCGAATGCGCGCGCAGATCCTGGAGTCATACGCCGGGAGCTCACGTGGTCGAGTCCATATTTCAGATGTGACATAGTCCCTCCGGTCCAAAGTCGCCCGGCCATCGTTATTTTTTTAGTTCAGGGGGGAGAGCGCGGCTCCCCGATTCATTACTGCATGACGCCTTTCATTCGCGGGGTGAGTGCGCCGTAGTCGTTAATCGTCCGGTATGTAATCTCGCGACCTGCATCGGACGGTAAACTGACGCTGGTTTCGCCCATCGGCGGGACCAGCGCATTTTTCAGCACCCGGGTGCCGGCGTTGAGTTCGGTGACCGTCAGGTAATAAGGGGTTGGGTTAATCAGCGTGAGCGCATTTCCGCTGCGGCGAAACTTCAGCTTTTCCGCGGCCTGATCCGGCGGCAGCGCCAGTTTAGCCGGGCGGTAATAGAGCTTAATGCGGCTGATAATCGCCAGTTGGAGAGTGTTATCGCTGAGCTTTGATTTATCCATCGATGGGATCGCCTTGACGTTCATCCAGAACAGCGTTTCCCGATCCTGCGGCAACTGGTTATTGGTGGCATCGAGGATGCGCAGGGTATTCTCTTTCTTCCCCTGCATAGCGAACAGCGGCGGGGTGATAACAAAGCTTCCGTCCTTCGCGCCGTCGGCATTCTCTACCCATGACTGGATCAGATAGGTGTTGTCATCGTTATTCGTTACCGCCAGCTGCGCCTGTTTCTGCCCCGCCGGATAAATTACGCGGGTGGCGCCCAGCGCCACGCCGGCCTGCGACTGAGTCGAAAAACCGGCGGTGGCGATCAGTAAAAGTCCCGCCAGTAAACCGCGCATCCCGCGCGTGGTAGCCAGTCTATTTTTCATCTTTATCTCTTTCTTTCTCACGGTGATTTCCTGTTACCGGCGCTGATTACTGGTAGGTCAGGGAGAACCAGGCCTGCGCATTCGCGGCTCCTCCGGTGACCTGACTCCCGGTGGAACGATATTTAGCGACAAAATGCAGCGTGGTTGGCCCGGTGTGCAGCTGCGCCCATGCCCCTGCTGGCGCGTTGAGTGGGATCTGGCTGCCGGTTTTATCAAACAGGGCAACGCCAATGCCGGTAGCGATCCCCGGTCCCTCGCCAACCGAGAGGACATCCGGGTTTTTACCATCGGCGACGCCGTGAAAGGCCACGCCAACGCGCTGGCTCACGGCGGTACTGCACTCCTGCAGATGAATATCGAAAGGGACGGGATTGGTGTCTTCCCCGGCCGAATGAAACCGATTGCTGCTGATTTGCCCCATCTTGACCGTCATTTGCTGGTCTCCCGCTTCAACGCGGCAGGACTCAGCAATCACTATCCCCTGGAAGCGCATGTTCCCGCCGGGCAACATCACCTCCCAGTTACCGGCCAGCGCCAGCGGTGGTAGCAAAAATATCAACAGACCCGACTTCATCTTTTGCATCGTTATCACCCTCAGTCTTATTCGGATAACGGGCCATCCTGGCCCGATGCGCCTCCTTGCCTGATGAAGAAATTACTCGTACTGCACTTTAAAGGTCGCGTCCGCGTTGGCCGTACCGGCCGTCGCGACACCGGTCGCAAAGTAGCGAGCCTGGAACGGAATAACGTTGGTACCATTGCTGAGGGTGGTTTGCGCGCCGAAAGTCGCGCCATCCAGCGCCAGCGGGGTACCGGTACGGTCAAGGATCTGTACGCCGACGTTAGTCGCGCCGCCCGCGGCAGAACCCTGCAGGGCCAGAACGGTTGGGTTAGTGCTGTTAATCGCCGTGCCAGCAAATGCAATCGCGGCCTTCTCGGAAACGGTGATATCGCAATCATTCAGCTGGATGTTGAAGCCCACGGGAGCACTGGTGTTGCCTGCGGCGGCGAGTTTCGCTGAACGAACCTGGCCTAACTGAACGGTCTGGTCGAGAGAACCGGCATCCACTGCGCAGGCCGCATTCACCACTTCACCTTTAAAATGTACCGTGCCGCCGTTCACCGTAACGGGATCGGCTGCCAGGGCTGCAGTAGCGCTCAGGGACAGTGCTGAAAAAACGATAACGGCTAATTTGTTCATGGTAAAACTCCTGTTTATGAATAATCCTGAAGCGATGCTTCACTTAAAAAGACATTTATTGTTGAAAAATAATTTTTGAAACGTAATCCTATTTTTACAGCCTAATTTATTCATCAGGTTGCGACGGTGGGTATAAATAGTCTTAAGTTTCACGCCAAACTCTTCTGCGATCTCCTGGTTGCTTTCCCCTCTGCTCAACATGCTTAACATCTGCTTTTCACGCAGACTCAGCTGGAACTTGGTATGATAATTTCCTGCGGTTTCTTTCTTTAAAAAGAAATTCAGAATACTTCTGGTGTTGCTCTTTTTGTCAAGTACCGTTACTTTGCCAAATAGCTCGGACTTATAGAACGCTAAGTCGCTGGATGCAAAGGCGACAATGTTCTTATTCGAAAAATAAATCCACTCCGAACCGGGAAGGTCGTTAGAGTCCAAATCTATAATCAAAAAGAAATTGTCAATAAACTCTTCTCCAAGCAATTCAATCAGGCCCAGAGTAAAATATTTATCCTTAGATAAAATATTAGTTGATTGATTCATATCTGAACGCGATCTCATCCTTGGGTTGACCTTTAACTCAGCGTTAATAAAACCATTCAGCGAATTGAGGGTAATCTAACATTGCCCACCTCAATGAGACATGTCGCTAACGCCCTAAAAGATATAACAGCCGCTAAGTTGTTTATTTGTGGTTTTTTAATTTGTATTTTTATTTTTTATTGGTGTTAAATTTTGTGATTAAATTTATTATTGGTTTTTTATAAAACAAAATTGATAGGGGAGGGTTATCATTAAAGCTTGAACAATAGCCCTGCTCTTTGTATTGGAATTTTCTTAGGGAATATTCCTTGTTAAAGGCGTGGGATTTTCTATCTTCAGCGCAGAAAAAATTTTTAAGGGCTTCTGAAGAGCCCTATAGAGGTGGCCCGAGTATACCTTTTCCGCTCGCATCAGAACGCTAATTCTGCGGGGGAAAATAGCATCGTATTTATTCAGAAGCGATGACGGAGGGCTATGGCTAGATGGCGACTCGCCCGGGAGCATTGCTGTTTGTGTGGTCAGTACCTTCAACGCGATTGCGGTTGCTCCGCAAATTTGAGCATTGTATTAGCTCTTTTGGTCTTGATGCGCACCTTAAAATATTGTTACTGAGGCGGAGGACATAACCGCGGCTATTTTGCCATCTCCGGGAGATGATGGTTGATAACGTCAAGTACAACGGCAAAAGATCGTATCATTTCATCTGTGCAAAGGAAGCTAATAACATTTACCTCGGAACGCAAACTACCGCCCTGAAGAGAAGGCAGGCAGTATAATTGAGGAAATGATGCAAAAAGTCTTTCTTAACCTGGCTACGGATTCGGAGCGTGATATTAAGATACAAGGGCTGAAAAGCATGGGGGGTCTGTCGCAGCCTGTGCTCACCCTCGTTTGTCTGGGTAATGAATTGATATTAATGTGCTATGGCGTTTTTTGTCTACGATAGCCCGGGGGGACGCCGTTGCAAAACGCTTGCGGGGTTATCAAAGAAGGCGGTATAGCTGCCCGGAGAGAGTAAAAAGCAAAAAGCCTGCTCGAAAGCAGGCTTCTTAAATTTGGCTCCTCTGACTGGGATCGCCTTTGCCATTAACTGGCTAATAAGTAAGCTAAACCTTAATGCACTTTCTGTCAAGACCACCAGAATGACCACCAATTGTTGCGGGTTACATCAATCTGGTATTAGCGTTTGCGGCACACTGAACACTGCTGCTAATAAATTTCTGCCTTCTAAAAATAGGCCTAACGTTGAATATTTACAGTTTTCCAAACGGCCCTTTTCAATACAATGATTTTGCTGTATTCAAACGACTTTTTACGCAGTGAAAAAATTTAGGCGTTTTTCTGACATTGCATAACCATTATGGTCAGGTATGTTGCCAGCGTTGAATATAATGACGAGGGTAGATATGTATGAAGGTGTGAGTTGCTTCTTTACAATTAATATCACAGATTGCTATGATGTCTTCAATAATTAATATTATTTTAGGTGAATAATTTGTTATTAATAAAATAAAATCCAAATCCAGGGTCAGTGAATTTTAGATCAAACCTTCCTTTATTGTACTCATTAGCTAACTCATTCTCATATAATTCTGATATTCGCCCCCAGCATTTAAATTCCATAATTTCAGCATCTTCAACTATAAATTCACGCAATGTTATCCAATTTGATGGTGCTTCAGGCCAAGTTGAGCTGATTTCACGCAAATAGAAGTCTGCGTCATTTATGATTTCCCATAATGAATAGGTATTACCTGTGGATTCGTACTCCCATATTATATGCTGTAGTTCTGCTGCTATGCCTTTTTCATTACATGTATAATACAAGTTATTTTTGAACGGATTAATATCTACAATTGTAATGCTATATGCTGCAAGACTGTACTTTCTGAAATCTCTCCATAAAAATGCGAAACCATGTGAGTGGAGCCTTGATGCTTTATTAACCATTCTTTGAAATGATGACTTAATTTGTTCTATGTTTTTTTCAATGTCACTTACCTCGCCTCCAGAATAGATATCCTTTCCGTAAATACAAAATTGATAGCCACTAAAGTCTTTTGGGCTAAGTTTTCTATCGCTATAAGCTTTTGTTAAAATCGCAGGTCTTATACACTCAAGTTTAATTCCAGACTCATGTTTTACTGGTCGTAAGCAAAGAATACTCCTGTTTAGCCAAAAAATCTCATTGAATATATAATTTTTGATTAAAGTTGGCCAGTCATTAGATATGACTACATTTATCACATCCCCATCGGACATATTTGGAAAGTAAGTTTTCAAGGCATTGGTATATGCTCCCAGTTCGGTACCGGCTTGTCTGGTTGGGTTTGGTATATTCTTGATTTCAATAATTATCCATGCCTCGTAGTCAACTGAATATAAAAGAAAATCCGGACGTAGAATCTCATCTGAGAATTGTGATATATCTTGATTTTCACAAACTATTTTAGTATTTGATAATGTCTTCAAACAATAATTATAGCTGTCTGAAATTTTTTTATCAACGTAAGAGTACTCTTCGTCTGAAAATGGAATTATTAAGCTAGCTAATCCTTCTGCTTTATTTAGCTCTGAACTCAACCACATTTGCATTTCGCTTTCAGATTTGAACAAATCATCCTCACTTATATATGCTGAAGGTTTTGCCAATGCATTGTTATTTCTTAGTGATGCAAGGGTGTTTATATAATATAATATGCTTTTTCTATGCGTAATCTGCAATGGAAAAACTCATATGTAAATTAACCATATAAACCCGGGGGAGTTATTTGGTTTATTTAGATATATCTTAATAAATTCACATTATCATTTTTGTGTTATACACACCTCTAAGGTTTGATGATGAATTATATTACCACCCAGCCAGTATTAAGTTCTTACCTAATTAGCTAATCCAGGCGGGTGGATATCTTTAGTAAACTCAATTTGAATTGAGTGATGTCTTCATGGTAACGGTTTTATACATAAAGTGAATATCTCTAAGTTGAGAACAAGGCAACGCCAAGTTCGCTATTTTAAAATACATCACTGGATTAAACGAATTTTTCCGAAATAAAAAAATGTTTCGACAGATGTTGATCAAAATCCTTCGCTAAACTAGAAAGAAATTTACATTTTTCTGTTATGTCGGTCAAGTCCAAATTGACAGTGTCACCGTGAGCAATTTTATTTCTTAACTCTCTTATATTGTGAAATGTTTCAACTGAGTCATCATTTAATTCGAATGCGAATCCATTGGTTAAAAAATCAGGAATTTCAAATGATTTTATATTTGAGTTTTTTTCTGATATTACTCTCAACCCGAATGCTGAGAACATTTCGCTAGGGAATCTATAATCTCCCCTTTTAAGATTATTAGTTGCAGTTTTACATACACCAATGGCGTGCCCTTTTACATCATCTATATTTCTTAATCGTCGTCTGTTTTTTTCTACTGAGCTATCATCTGAATTTATATTGTTAAGGGTTCTGCACTTGGATTTATTAATTAATTCATCTATTCCGCCATGGAAAGATATTAGCTCTGATATTATTTCATAAATAAATGATTCAAAAAAACTGAAATTACTAAGTAGTGTATATTTGCACAGTTTGTTTTTGTACCCCTGAGCCCGTCGCTTTAAATCAGTGTTTATATTCTTTTGTTTCTCACTGCTTATGTCACCCTTAGGTTGATAATAGTCTGCTTTGGTGATTTCATTTATAACTCCTTTTTCGAAAAGGATAATATTTCTTTTCAATACTGGAACCGCAGAACAGACCAGAACAGAAAAATCAAAAGTGTCTTGCGTTTGTTTTTTAAATTTCACATAAGATACAGACTGAGTGAAAGTTTTTTTTGAAGAGTTCATGTTGTTCCTTCAGGGTATTTACACGGTCACTTGTTATTATGCTTTCGAGCACAAGATGAATAAGAACAATCAACAACAGACTTTTGTCAAATGTTTTGGGGCATGATTGATTATATACTTCGCGAACCAGCCCGAGTAAGGCTTTTAAAGTTCTATGAATCATTTCTGTCAGAGAAAATCAGGCCTATTAAAAGCCTAGCCATACGAAGACTAAGGTCTAAATGCGTTGCTGGTCTCGCAAATTGTACCAAAGTGTCTCCCTATGCTAGTGCTACTGATCTACACACTGCTCGATCAACATGGTTTTCAATCTTTACATCTATACTACATTCGCTTTCTAACCAGACCGATATCCCTCATGTGAATCCTGACAACGCTACCGCCATCAGGAACATCAGTCCTGGTTGAGTACTTGTAAATCTAAATGTGACTGAAATTCATGGATTATTCAAGAAGGCAATAAGATATCGCCTAAAGTTTAGTCTGCGCGATTATGCAGTTACGACTTGGCTTGTAAGCCTCCCTGCAAAACGAACCATTCACTTTTAGAGATCTTCCGACATACTGTTTATGTCCTCTGAGGAGATCGTCATGCGCAAAGCCCGATTCACCGAGCACCAGATCATCACCGTTCTGAAGTCTGTTGAAGCCGGACGCACCGTCAAAGATGTCTGCCGCGAAGCGGGAATATCGGAGGCCTCGTATTACAACTGGAAAGCAAAATACGGCGGTATGGAAGCCTCTGATATCAAAAAGATGAAAGATCTTGAGGACGAAAACCGCCGACTCAAACAGATGTTTGCCGATCTCAGTCTGGAATGCCGGGCGCTGAAAGACGTCATTGAAAAAAGCTTTAAAACCAGAGATAAAGCGGGAGCTCGTCGGTTATCACCTCTGTGCAGGTGGCCAAATTCAGTGTGCCACTTCACTCCGTGCCGTAAAAGGCGTTGGAGCGGCGACTGTGGCTGTGCTACTTGCAGAAGTTCCAGAACTTGGATCTCTGTCACGTCGTGAAATCAGTGCGCTAATTGGGGTTGCGCCAGTCAATCGTGATTCTGGGACAATGCGAGGTAGACGCACGGTATTTGGGGGACGAGCTTCAGTCCGTACGGCCCTGTATATGTCCGCGCTGGTAGGGACCCGGCACAATCCTGTAATTAAAGAGTTTTACGAGCGGCTGGTTGCTGCCGGAAAGCCTAAAAAGGTCGCATTAACTGCCTGTATCAGAAAACTACTGACCATTCTGAATGCAATGTTAAAGAAGAATGAAGCATGGGGATCCTTTGTATCATCACCATGCTTCGTAATGAGTGGCTAAAGACAGTTGCTATGCTCAAACTATAGGGCAGGATCGTCTACCGGCATAGGGGCAGTCCACACAATGACTGAGAGGTGTCTGTTAAACCCGTGGCGATTCAGACATTACTCTTCCTATGTACACTGGAATAGATTGTATAATCATATAATAATCAATTGGTTGAAATTATTTAGGACTTTTGTATTAATAGTATTGAGATGGTTTGGTCATGGTTCCAGTTCATAAGGAAATAGTTATGGGAATTAGTGTTCGAGTCTTGCAAGCAAATCATGGTGATTGTTTCTTAGTTAGTTATAAGAGCTCAGATAGTGTTTACAACTTGCTAATTGATGGTGGTAATAGCGCCACATTTATGTTTGGGGCTCAAGGGCGCTACAGTGGTGAGCTTAAATGTGTACTCGATGATTTGAAAAAAGAAGGTCAGAAAATTGACTTGGTTATCTTAACCCATATAGATGATGATCATATCGGTGGTTTGCTTAGGGCTTTTGAAACACCAGGTTACCTATGCCAAATGGCTTCTTCTATCTGGTTTAACTCTTCAAGATTTATCACCAAACATTTTAAGGTTGATGAAATTTCAGACAATGATGTCTGTCTTCAAAGTTACTCAACGCAGACAAGTGCTAGGCAAGGGAAGAAACTGGAAAACTTACTTGATGAAATCAATTGCGAACGGCAACCCATAGTTATTGCGGGGCAGAAGTTTACAAGGGGTCCGTTCACATTCACGATCTTATCCCCTGAAGAAGATAATCTACGTAGCCTTCTTCATAAGTGGCCAGATGAGCCAGATCCGGTTGCGACATCCGGTGCTTCAAGGGATTATGGAATGAAATTTGAGGATATTTTGTCTAATGATAAATTCCAGAGTGATCAATCTGTTTATAATGGCAGCTCAATTGCCTTCATCCTTGAAGCTGATGGTAAGGCTATGATCTTTTTGGGCGATTCACATGATGAAAATATTGTCCGTAATTTACGATCTCTTGGTTTTAATGAAGGTAACAAGCTCAAACTCGACCTCGTGAAAATTTCTCATCATGGTAGCCAGTATAATACTAGCCCTGAATTTTTGTCGCTCATAGATGCGCAAAACTTCATTATATCCACTAATGGGAGTAAGCACGGACTTCCTGATAAGAGAACTATTGCACGGATTTTATCTTCAGGAGAAGGCAAAATCGGCTTCAATTATTCGCACATTATCCAGGAGATGCTTCACGAAAATGAGGTTCCATTGTACTCTTCTCGCCTGGTAGCATTAAATGGAGAAATTAGGCTATAAAATGACCGCTTCAAATTTGATGGCTTCTAACGCAGTGATCGTGAACGAGGGCAGTGGTGTTCTTGTTAATGCGATGACTCAAGATTATTCATACGTACTCACAGCAAAACATGTGTTAGCGGAATCAGGTAGTAAAAATATCGTTACTAATCAATATGGTAACAGTCTTAGAGTGCTTGGTGTATTGGTGGGGCAGGAAGAGCATTGCGACTGTGCTGTAATCAAAATTGAATATGTACCAGCTGTTGCTCAGCAGTCCTTCCCTGCAATAGCATTACCCAATTCGGCTTTGCTAAAGTTTGTTGGTTTTCCGGGAACCGAGAGACTAAGCGCTACCCCGCTGAAAATTTATGACGGGCATGTAACAGATGTAAGGGAGGAGCTGATTAGCTTCACGATAGAAGGCAGTCCCTCTAAAACCGCAATCGATGGAATGTCTGGCGGTGGAATGTATTACATAGTTAATGAATATCCCCTCCTTGTTGGTGTAGAATTTGGGATGGACAGTATTCGTCAAGATCTACAATATGGACGTATACAATGTAAAAGTTTAATTGTTTTTGAAGAAATAATTAATTTAAACAGTGCTGCTCCAATGGTTCCCGCTTATTTGGAGTGTTTTTCACGCTTAAAAGAATATATCTTCGATTTTAATGTTGTTGATAAGAATAGAGTTCTGAATCTGAAAAACGCATTAAATATTTTTGCAGATGAACTTATAGACAAAGGTATGCCACCCCCATTTGAATTAATGTCCAAATACAAAACTGATTTGTTAGTAGGTCCATATCAAGTTGACGATGTTAAAAATAAAGAATTATGGGTTGCATATTTTGAATTTCTGATAATCTGCGCAATTCTTGATAATGTAAGTATTGCCAATAGTTCTTATATAGAAAGTTTAGAGCGGCGTAGGAGAATTCTTTATACTCCGGATGGAAGTAATTGGGTCGGAAAGCTTGATGTAATCTTAAAAGTTGCTCGAAAGTTATTAGATAAAAATGGTATAGTAATTGTGGCATCTCCAGAAAATGGAGCAGAATTATTACCGGATGATTTTGAAGTCGATAGAGTTATAAGGAATATTGCGCGAATCGCTAATTCAGGTCCACTTGCTCCTATCGATCAAGTTGAAAAAGAGATGTATAAGAGTTTTGTATTAACGCATCTTGAAGGGCTGAGAAAAAAATGTGTTATAAACAAAGAGAGAGTGTATGCAGAAGTTGAAGCTGGCTTAGACCAACTTCAGACGTTTAAGGAAAGCTTTAATGAATTTATTAAATAAAGAATTTGATTTAGAATTTCTTAAATCTAGATTTTCTGATGCGAATTTCGATTTTTTTGTTTCTAATGATGACTCATCTTATATTTCATGCGTAGCATGCTATTGTGAGAGCGCTAATTACTTGGTTGCGAATTGGACAGCGATTCAGAATTATTTATCTGCTTACTACCAACCGAAAGATGAATTAGCTCTTTGGAATATATATTTAGTTTTCTTTTGTTCCGAAAAATTACCGATTTGGGATAAGTACCTTATAGATAATGATAAGTATTCTGTCAGAAAATTAATTATTGACGGGTTAACTACTCTGCCAAGTATTTCCGAAACTGTAACTTTTCTGAACAATCATCTGCTAGGCGCAGACCTAGAATTAACTGAAATAGAGGATAAGAAGGAGATAGAGTTATCATTAATTGAGTATATAACTGGAACTCCTTTAGATTCAAAGGTTGAGTCGAGAGATGAGCGTATGAGCAGAATTGATAAAATTATTAATCTAGTGAGTTCAAATAAAAATGAAAATAAAAAAAGTTGAAATAGAAGGCTTTCGAGCATACAGATTCAAGGAAGATGGTACTTTCGATTTTACAAATAAAGATGATACTCCATCCAATTTTGTAGCGATCTATGCACCCAATGGCTTTGGAAAAAGTTCATTCTATGATGCGGTTGAATGGGCTATTACTCATAATTTAGATAGATTTGCGGGTGAATATAATAAAAAAAATTATGAGCAAGCTGCCAGGAGTACGAAAGAGGACGGTGTTGCACAAAAAATACTACGTAATAAAGATGTACCAGACGATATTCCTACCCGTGTAACTGTTTTCACTACTTTACCAACCCCATTCGAACAAAGTTTAGGATCAGTTCGTTCTGATTCTAGAGATATAAGAATCGGTGAGAATAAAAATAAAATCAATGGCTATTTTAGAAAAGTGGTTCTTAGTCAAGATGAAATAGATCGTTTTTTAAAAGAAGCAAAGCCGCAAGATCGTTATAAGATGTTTATGGAGAGTTTTGGAGGTGATTGGGAAAAGGCGAGACAAGAGCTAACTATACTATTGAATGACAATAAGGCGGTTTTGTTAAATCTCGAAAAAAACAAAAATGAACTTCAGGAACAACTAGATCAGCCTGTTGATGCGTCAACATTTATACAATTTAATAAAATAGCATCTGAACTTGTAGCAGGAGGTGAAAGTTTACCATTAGTAGATGAAACAACTATAGTTAATACACAGCATGAGCTTTTGGAAAAAATAATCACAAGAAGTCACGAAATAAATTTCTCCTTAAGCAAGAAAAAAATATTGAGAGATTCGATTTCTGAGTATATTTTAAAATTTCCTGATATCAGTTTTCGTACAACCCAGATTATCGAGAAAAAGAATAGACTAGCAAAAATAAATAAAGGAATAGAAGATGTCGGTCGTTATAAGGCATTTCAGTCTACTCTTGAAAAACTTACTATCGAAAAGAAAAAGATAAGTCAGAACTTAAATTTTATAGAAGAATTAGATGGTTTATCCCAAGAGTTTTTAAGCTTGGAATTTAACTTGGAATCAGCTCGAAAGAAACATAGAGAGCTTTCATATGATTATGAAAATGAAAAAACTCTTCTTGATAATTTATTCCAAACAAGAAACCAAAATGATGCTGATTTATCTTCAATCGACAACCGATGTTTATCTATACGTTCTACGTTAGAAAACACTGCGGTTACTTATTCTAATATATCTAATATACAAAATAAAATTTTAAATATAGTTTCTACGCAAACAGAATTAGAGCATAAACTTAATCAAGTTAGATCAGAATACCAAAAAAACAAATCTGAATTAAACAAAGTATCAGATTTAACAATCACCGCCAAATCATTACTTTCATCAGACTTAAGTCTAATTGACTTATCGTCAGATTTATTAAAAGAAGTAAACAACTTATCGCAAGAAATAAATATATTGGTCCTACACGATCAATCAATTCGTAACACACAAGAATCTCTTTCTGCACAAATGGGAGTTCACGAACGTCTAATTGCATCGGGCCTTGAGTACTTAAGTTTATGGCCGACTAATATATGTCCTTTATGTCATAAACCGCATGACTCTGAGTCCTCTCTTAGAGAACAAGTAACAAATACTGACGTAATATCCATGCTTAGTAAAGAGAATACAGCTAAGCTCGAAATATCCTCAAAACGGCAGTCAGAGTTAAATGGCAAGATAGAATCCATCGTACAGAAAGCCCTTGAAATTAAAATGAGTAAACTTGAGGGTTTAAGTAAAAAGGTCAATCAACAAGGAAATGAGATACATCGAGAAGAACAGCACTATACAGCACTTTTAGCTGAAAAACAGTCTGTCCAAAATCAGTTAAACGAGCTGCAGAAGACTGTAGCTGGACTAACTAAAGATGAATTATTAGCTCGCTTAGATGCTGAACTTAAAGAATTAGAGGCCAAGAAAAATGAAGTGATAAAAAACAAGCTGACCTTGACGAAAAATATTAACGTTAAAAGAACGTTGATTACAGAGTTAAGTGGGGCGATCAATTTGCTTAATACGCAAATTCATGAAATGATGTCATCATCTAACTATTTAAAAACAAAAGCTTACTCTGAAGAAAATGGCTTGTCATCGGAGTTTTTGAGAGAACATTATGATGATAGACGCCATTTTTACGTTAAAAATATAAATAGACTCAATTTTGAGATTGATAATATTACCGGCCAGTTAAAAGATCTTCAGAAAGCTATGATAGCCGATGAAATGTGGCTGGATTATGAAGAAATGATTTCTGAAAAAGAGAATATCGAGGATCATATTTCTAAATCAGAAGCGGTTTTACAATCTTATTCATCATTATTAAAACAGCATTTTGAACTGCCAAAATATGAATCTTTAGTTGAATTGAAAGATTTCTTGATAAGCTCACTTGATATAGAAACTAGGCTTTGTAATGGTCTAGAGGAACGGCTTAGAAAATATGATTTATTATCAAAGCTTTTGAAAACAGCAGAGTCGTTTGTAAAAAGTATTAAGTTACAGAATGATATTAATGAAACCTTAGGTCTTATAGAAATAAGAAAAGAAGTTGATTTAGCTCTGACTAAGGAACGAAATCAAGTAATAGAGGAACTTAGAAACTTGATAAAATCTTTCTTTTATGAGGAACTCATTAATTCTATTTATAAGAGAATAGATCCACATCCATCACTTAAGAAAGTGGTGTTTCGCCCAGATTTTGACTCATCAGATAAACCTGGTCTTAATATAGTTGTCAGTGATGAAAAAGGTGATATGGTATCTCCAATATTATTCTTTAGTGCGGCGCAATTAAATATTCTAAGCCTTAGTGTCTTTTTAGCAAGTGCTTTGCATGCAAAAGATGATAATGGAAATGTAATTGATGTGATTATGATTGACGATCCAATTCAATCAATGGATTCAATTAATATCCTATCCACAATTGATCTTCTTAGAAGTATTACCGTTAGATTCAATAAACAAATAATAATATCAACACATGACGACAATTTCTTTGGCTTGCTCCAACGTAAAATCCCTTCGGAAATATTGGGTGCCAAGTTTCTTAAATTGGAGAAGTTTGGTGTTGTAGTGCCTGTTGATGATTTAAATAATACGTGATTTATTTAGTATTTTAACCATCAAATAAGAACTGGGCCAGTAACGACCCAGTTCTTATTTATAGGAAGAAACCTATTTTTTTTTCGCAATAAAACAAGAGCGAAGATATGGCGCAAATTGTTAAAATATAAAATGTTTTTTAATTTTTTTATCTAAAACCCCTGTTTCTATTATCGTATAAATTGTATTAGTCGCGACTTGATCTGACACATGGCCTTGAAAGGCTGAGAGTTACCGGTTTTGATATGGGTGTCGAATCCTTATACAAAACACGAGGTAACTCTCATGCTTCATACTACCAATCCAGTCATCAAACACAAAGCCGGTTTGCTCAATCTGGCGGAAGAACTCAGCAACGTATCGAAAGCCTGTAAAATCATGGGCGTTTCACGTGATACATTTTATCGTTACCGTGAACTGGCCGATGAAGGTGGCGTGGATGCGCTGATAAACCGGAGTCGTCGCGCACCAAACCTTAAGAACCGTATTGATGATGCCACTGAGCGGGCTGTTGTTGATTATGCCGTTGAGTTCCCGGCTCACGGCCAGCACCGGACCAGTAACGAGCTGCGCAAACAGGGCGTTTTTATCTCCGGTAGCGGTGTCTGTTCCGTTTGGTTACGTCATAACCTTGAGAACTTCAAAAAACGCCTGAAAGCGCTGGAAGAAAAAGTGGCCCGTGACGGCATTGAACTGACTGACAGCCAGATCGCAGCGCTGGAACGTAAAGCCAGTGATGATGAAGCCTGTGGTGAGATTGAAACCGCTCATCCAGGTTATCTGGGTTCACAGGACACGTTCTACGTGGGCAACCTGAAAGGCGTCGGACGTATCTATCAACAGACGTTCGTTGATACGTACTCGAAGGTGGCTCACTGCAAGCTTTACGTCACCAAAGCACCGATTACAGCGGCTGATTTGCTGAATGATCGTGTACTGCCATTTTATGAGTCTCAGGGCCTGCCGATGCTGAGAATACTGACAGACTGAGGTACAGAATATTGCGGCAAAGTGGACCACCATGATTATCAGCTTTATCTGGCGATAAATGACATCGGACACACAAAAACTAAGGCGATGTCACCACAGACCAACGGCATCTGCGAGCGGTTCCATAAAACGATACTGAACGAGTTTTATCAGGTGACGTTCCGCAAAAAGTTATATGGCGATCTTGATACATTACAATCGGATCTTGATGAATGGCTGGCTCACTATAATAATGAGCGAACTCATCAGGGGAAAATGTGCTGTGGCCGGACGCCAATGGGAACATTACTTGATGGAAAGCGCATCTGGGCCGAGAAAAATTTAAGCCAGATGTAATCTGACAGATACCTGTATAAATAACCGGTAACTGTCAGATCAGGTCTGAGCTAATACATATAATGTTTATAAAGAGGGAGCAGGTTGCATTATAATTTCGAATGTTACATTTAGAGTGAACTATAAAACAATGGTTTAATTTTCATCATTTAACTTATCAATGTGCTTTCCATAATTTACGTGTCCACGAATTCGATTTAAATCAGATTCGATAATCTTTCCATTGCGAAGAAGATGCTCATACGTTCTCAATTTGTTTCTATATCCCTTAGTCAATCTCGGTTTGACATCATGAACAAGAAAACCATGAACTTTAAGTCTATTTGGTATCTTGGAAATTTTTAACTTTTCAGTTGCGATGGTCCAATTTTCATTTTCCAGTAAGTTAATAATATTTTGCTTTAAATTTTCAACATCAATACTGAGGTCATCGCTAGAGAATGTTAGATCATCTGCATAACGTGTATAGATAATTTTCTTATCCGCAATAATATCATTAATCTTATCATCAGTATCTTTAAATACTATATTTGATAATACTGGACTACTTGGAGCACCTTGTGGCAATCTATTTTTATAAGTAACAATAGCTGCTATTTTACCGGATTGTTCAAAAGTATACCCAGTATTTCTCAACCCATTGATAACCCTGTCAAAATCTATAGAGTGGAAGAAATCACGTAAGTCAATTGATAAAACCCACTTTGCATTACAGTGCCTGAAAGCCGCTTCATAAATTCCATTTTTACCAGGTATGAATGCATATGCCGAATCACTCACTGGAATATTATCATTCGTCGCCAAGTGATGTGCTAACCATGATTGAATGATTTTTAACCCAACCCTTGGAGATTCAATGATTCTTACTTTTTTACCTTTCCCCTTTGCGATTGGGAAAATACGATAATATTTATCTTTATTCTTTATAATTGAATTAATAAAATGTGGGCTAACACCAATAGCTACTGATAGTACACTCCATGACACGACAGGTGGTAATCCCCTGTCAAACAATCTATTAATTTCAGGGGAATATACGTCACGAACTTCAGGAGACAATGCGCCAAGAAATTGTTGGGCATCATTATATGAGAATAGAAGCGGTAGTGGCGTTTTCATCCAGGTCAGTCCTTAAGCAAAGCTGATGAGGCTTTCGTTGATGACGCCTGTGAAGCAGCAGGCGTTTCGAAGGAGCGCCTGCTGCTTCACAGGCGCACATTCTGTACGCGACCTTCACAAATGGGTATGATACACACCCTCGTGAACGCCACTACCAACGTTAAAAATAACATTATAAGTGTTTCTTTGCAAGATACAGAATTCTATCGACATCGGAACTTTGTTTAGATCTTGTAACCGGAACTAATTCTAGACCCAGATATGTCATTCTGTAGGTGCCTTCACGATCTCTTATAATTAGATTTTTCTTTCTCAATGAATCTAGTTTTTTATTTAGCCAGTCTGACGATTCTATATGATATTCTTTATCTTCCAATGCCTTTTTCATTGTGGGTAAATCGCATGGATATAATATTTTCATTGTTCTCAACATGATCATTAATGTAGGTTCTGGATTATTCTTCTGCTCATACATTAATGCATTTAACTTTATATTTAGGCTGCTAAAATAATCTCCCGCTAGTAATCCCCATTTTTCCTTGTCCTCATCAGACATATTCATAGAAAATATATATACGCTGGCATTTTTAACATCTTCAAATGAGACGTCTAAATCGATAATCTTCTTTCCTTTGAAATTAGCTTTTGCAAGAGCTTTTAACCCTGCTTCTATATCTAATTTACTCTGCGATGTTGAATAAGAAACGAGTACTTTAACCGATAATTCAGATTCAATTTTTTTTGTAATATTTGACACTTGTCGCTTCGTTATGAAGCCATTTTTTGCTGCTGGTGATAATCTATTAATAGGGATATCTAATAAAATGGTTTCGCTAAAATCATTCACTTCCCTTACGGAAATTATTGGGTATTTGCCTAAGATATATTCTAGCATTTCTTTGCTATACAATTCCCACCTCCTGTAAGATTCTTTTTATCTTTGCTTCTTCAGTTTTTATAGTCATTAACCATCCTTTAGCTTCAGCCACTGATGTGGCATTAATTGAAAATGCACCTTCATTAAACATTATTTTTATCTCAGGTTCATAATCAACTATACCCCTCACAATATAAGCTAACGACATTGTAGATGCCATGATCTCAAGGGATGTAAGAACCATACTTTTTTTCGACTGATATCCACCAGGTGTAAGAATGCCGATTTTTTCCCCTTTCTTTAACTCTGCATCAATTTTTTGTTTAACATTGTTTCTGAGTAAGTTAGGAACATCGAGGTGTGCAACATTGGACCATTTGGCCTCTATACTGCTGACAAAGGTTCTTATGCACAAAAAACACGCATAATAGTATCGGTTAAATGCTGAGCGGGCAAAAGCATCAGCAAGAACTATCGTTTGCGCACCTTTTCTATGACTAGCTTTAGCCTGCTTCGTCAGATGTTCTGCGACCTCATAGAGTGCTGTCATAAGATTACCAATAGAATTTTTAATATCTTATAAATCAATTTTGTCGCTATTTCCACCACTTGTGCGCTCTTGATTCCCCGCCGCTTAGTCCACTTTATCTTTATGTAGTTACTGTCGTTAACCATATTTTCATAAGCAAAAGCCTACCAGTACTGGCTAGCCTCAGCAAGAATGCCCCTCAAACGATAAGGTTGCTTTCTTCATTGATTGTAATGACCGCTCCGATCAGACCCAGTTGTTTAGATGACTATAACTTATGTAGCTTAGGCATAGTGCTTCAAATCCAATTTTTGAAGTTCGGCAAGAGTATAGATGTGGAAAACATGGCGATGACGCTCTTTCAGCAGAATATGCTGATGATTAATGATAACGTGTCTTATGCTGTCAAACAGCAGTTCAAGCGCCCGTTTTTTCTGCAAATCGGGCACAACATAAAAAACGTAAATCCACTGCTTGCGGGTACGGGCCAGTAAGTGGCTGGCAATGATCGACTGATAACGGGCTCTGGTTTTCAGGCGGCGCTCGGTCTCAATGGCGATCACGGTGCCGCCAGGCAAGGTGATCAACCCGTCCGGGCGATGTTTTACCTGATACTGGCTGAGAAAGCTGGCCCGGTCGCCGTTAATCCATCCCGAAGCGCCTTTCTTCTCCAGAATAAGCCTGGCGGCCTGATTATCAAGATGGTGCTCCAGCGTCCAGCCGGTGATTTTTGATGGTTCAAACCGAGCAGGAAAGATTTTATCATCCGGGGTTAACACCACCGCCAGCCCGTCGCTGGTGATCCCCCATAATGAGATCTTCATTGTTCGTGATTCAAGCACATGCTTCTGTATTAACCCCATTCGTTCTGTTTTTGCCAGTAGCGAATAAAGCGACTTATGATCCCGGAAACCAAATAACTGCATCAGTGTTTTAAAATCACTGTAGGTATCTTCTTTCAGGAAGTTCAGCAGTCGTTTTATTTTTTCGCTGTTACGTGTCTGGCGCTCGTGAAAGGACGAAATCAGCATAACCGCTCCTTAAAAATCCAGCGGGGACAGGTGTTCTTCATCATCAGGTTTCGGCTTTACCGGTTTTACTTCGATTTCGTCGAAGAAAAGAGCCAGGTGCGTTGTCATCACATCCGGCATGGCTGGTTTATCATCCTCGCCAAAATCCAGCATGGTCTTCACCGGGGCTGCCGCTGCGGCAATATCAGGGGAAACCGAAAAGATTTTTAGCTGACGCTTTCTGACCTTTATCGGCGAGATCAGTGAAGCAGAAGGTAGCGTTTTTGTCGTAAAGATAAAGCTGACAAAATCGGGCAGGTTCAGGATCATATTGCTGTCAATAAAGAAACGTTCGGCCTGGCGGATTGTGCGCTCACTGTCGATGGTTTCCGTCAGCATATTATCCGTCTTAGCCTTACGGAGTTCATCATCCACCAGAATCGTGCCTGACATTCTCGCCACCCAGTCCGCCGTATCCGGGTCCATAACCCGGTAAACCAGTTTGAATTTGGCATTTTCAACGACTGCACCGACAACGGCGTCCCCTTTCAAATCTGCCGGGCAGTCTTTTAAATCGGCAATGGACTGGTGGTCCATAATAATATGTACGCCTTTATCGCGTGCCGCGCCTAATCCCTCCAGCGCTGGCCTGGATAAATGGTATTTCAGTTCGGAAAGATAAACAGCAATAGGGCGGGGGACGTCTGTTACTCGATCGCGTTTTTCTGCCAGCTGGTAAAGGCGAACCAGCAGCATGCGCTGGGCGGTAATAATTTTGCTGTTTCGCATGGAGCCGACAACATAACAGCAACCGCCTTCATCAAATATGTGCTTAAGCGAAAAGCCTTCTGGTGAGTTAATGGCATTGAGTAATGCCAGTTCCTCAATCTTCCCAAAGAACGCTTTGATTTTTTCGGCAATACCCTGAACGTAATCACCGTTATAAACATCACGGAGAGTTGCCGATGGGTTATCACTGACAAATTGTGCGGCCATACGGGCGGCTTTCCGGTCGTCGATCCGATAAAAGTCCGATTCCTGACCTTTTTCCGCCAGGCTGAAACCGGCAACAAACATCTCTTCCAGTTCATCGGGCGTGATATCTTCAATCAGGTTTAGCTGGTATTGCTGTTTCCTCAGGTCAATCAAAGCAAAAGGCTTGCCTGCATCCTCGCAGGCTTTGCGGTAAAGGTGGGGTGCCCATTCATCATCCTTGGGGTCCATCACAAACACACCTTCACCGGCCAGAATACTTTGATAAAGCAATATCCCGGTGGCAATCCCTTTACCGGCTCCGGTGGTGCCGATAATATCCGCGTGCTGTTTCTGCCAGTCTTTTAACGGGAGATACATTGGTTCGTTCTCCCTGTCCATGCCGATAAATAGCCCTTTACTCAGGTCGATATAATGCAGCGGGTCATAATGCAGTGTTTCCGGTAGCAGGGATTTTACGGTGCGGACATCAGTACGTAATTCCCGTTCAAGGGTGGTCTTTTTAACAAGGTGTTTCTTTATTCTGTCCAGTTCCGGCGTGAACACCCGACGAAGCATAATATGAAAAATAATCCCGGTTACAGTAAAAGCAATCCGTACTGACCACGCCAGTGCTGAATTATCACTGGTGAGTCTGATTTTATACAGCCACTGAAAGGATCCGCTAACTATCGGAGCCAGCGTGCCGGAGAGAAAACACAGCAGGGAAAAAGCCATAATCAGCTTTTTCCAGAGTGGGGCTTTCTGCCGTTCATCGTTTTTCATTGATGCAAAAAACGGCATCGTCAGCCCCGCTAATAATGCCAGCATCAGTTGTTGCTGTTGCACAAAAGCGAGCAGCGCCAGCATCCCGTTCACTATCGGCGACAGTGAAGCGGTAAGCTTATTTAAAATCATCGTGCCTCCTTCGTCAGCGATTCACCCCATCACATCACCCCATCAGTTCGCCCCACGGTGTCGGGCGAAAAGGCGGGGCGAGCGTATGGGGCGAAGAAGGTGGCCGCATTGCGGCCATATGCAGAAAAGCATGCTTCCCTGCACGAAACGGCGTGTGCCAGTACATGCGGGCTGGACGCCCTTATTGCCTGTCACATGGGGGTAATGTCGTGGCTGAACGCCGCGCCAAAACCCCCAGGGTCAACGGCGGCACACCGTCGCCCGCTACGCGCGACCACCCCCTTTAAGACGGTCGCTTTCGCCTTTTTATTCCCTTTACTCGTTCCTCGTAGCGGGAATAAAAGGGAAGCTGACCTTTAAAGAGGGTGGTCGCGCCACGCTACCGGCTTTTGGCCGGAGACTTAGCTGCGACGGTGTGCGGGGCGATGCCCCCCAAATAAACCGCTGTCGTGGGCGACAGCTTTTCGCTCGCTGGGGCGGCGAAATTTATCCGGCTCCCCCCGGCCTGCAAAATCCGCGTGGGCGCGGCTGTTTGCAGGTGAGGCGCGGTGCCTGAATTATTTTCGCTCCTTAACCCGCGAAAATATTTCTGTCCGCTGCCTCATTTTTACGGCCCCTGTTTCTTCGCTCCTTAATCCGCGAAAAACAGAAGCCGTAAAAACCTGAAAACCGTCACGCTCTGTGCCCGTCTCGCCAGTATTAACCACGAACGCGGCCATATTTACTGATAACCTGACTGATAGCCGCCGGGTCTGCCGAATCACATTCAAGTAAAAACGATTTTCTGGCATCGGCCGTATGGTCAGGAAGAAAACCGTGTTTATTTTCTTTCACGATATTAAAGAATGCCCGTTCAGCGGAATGACATTCACTGCTGCCGCTGTTTCCCGTTGTTTTACCGTACATGCATAAAACCACTTCGCAGGCATCAGCGGCCATTGCGGGTGTTGAACATGACGCCATAACGCCGAGAAATAATAAGGAGAGTATGACTTTCTTCATTTCAGTCACCGGTATGATTAATGAAAGGTTGCGTATTTAGGGTAATGTTATTTGCCAGAGTTATTGTTTGAATGCCTCTTTCATGCTGTTTAAATGAACTGGCTTAAAGTAAATATCACTCATCCGGCGCACATCGCCGTGTATGTCAATACTGACGATGACATCAATGCTTTTAAGTACCTTGCGTAACAGCACATCAAAAGGAATATTCCGGCAGTAGGGGTTTTCATAGCAGCGGTCAATGATCCCTTCAATACATTCTTCCGGGCTGCCCGCGTGCATGGAGGTGATTAGTCCTTCATGTCCCGAGCCGACAATTTTCAGCGCGTCCCACGCTTCACGCCCACGAATTTCCGCCAGTAATATCCGGTCAGGGTTCATCCGATAATTAGCACGAATCAGCCTGCCAGGCGTGACAATAGCGTTATCCCCGGCATCCGCCGGGTAAAAAAGATGAACATAATTGGCGTGGTGATAAAAACGGATTTCAGGATTATCCTCAATGGTGGTTAGCCGGAGATGCCACGGAATATAATGCAGTAGCGTTTTCATATAGGTGGTTTTACCGGAGCCGGTTTCACCCACAATAAAAATCGTTTTGCCATATTCCACCGCTTTTTCCATAAAGCGGGGAATATTCCCGCTGTGATATAACTGAATCAGTGCATCATCCTGACTTTCCGTTTTCTCCTGACCGGCCACGCGCTGATAAAATCCCACATCAATCCATGACTGATGTGTTTTCTGCTCAAACGAGGGTTTGCGTAACGTAATGGATACCGTATTACGCTCACAGGCCGGGGGAATAATCGTCTGAATACGCTCGCCGGATTCGAGCGTGGCCGACAGTATCGGTGACGTATCGTCAATATTATCGTCATGCCAGGACGCCAGTGCTTTGGCAAAGGCGTAACACTGACGCAGCGTGACCGGGGATTCACGCTGCTGCCATGCCCCCTTTATTTTGGTGTGCAGTTCCCCCGGTCGGTTAATCGCGATTTCGGTCAGCCCTTCGACTGGCAGATAATCACCGAACAGCTGATTTTTCATAAAATCCAGTGACAGGTTTTCAGCGCTCATACCATTTCTTTTTCAGCCGTAGTTGATAAACAGAGGAAAAATCAATATCCGTGCCGGTCATGATGCCGATCACGTCGCCCTGGTTCAGGTACATCGTGGGCGGGATACTGATGCTGTTTTCCAGCGTCGTTTTCGCCATTTCCGCCGTGGCGGCGCGGGTGTTTTCGGTATAGTCGGTATTGCGGTCTTTACCCGGCGCGGCATCTGATGCCGCTGCCGCCACGTCCTGCACGGTACTGAGCATCAGGGCATTGCCGAAACGCGCCCAGAAATGGCTGTCGATCCAGCCTGCGATCCCTGCCTCACCGAGCGGGCCGGTGGCCTGCGTATCGGTGAGCGGGATTTGCAGGCTGCCGGGCTCCGGCGTGCGCAGCTCCGTCCACAGCACAAACATCCGGCTGCGTCCGTGTTGCAGTGCCCCGGTGCGGTAGAAACCACGGGCAACTGTTCCCGCCGGGATCAGCCTTACATGGTTGCTGGCGCTCCAGACATCCTCATTGATAAGGCAGGAGATATGGCCGCCAACATCCGATACGAAGCGCCGCATCATCGAACACGGAATATAGCGGTCCACCGGGATATAGAGATCGGGATCAAGGCCCAGCCGTCTGACACCGGTGACGCGGGCAACGCCCGGATTGTCGTTGTTATTGCTGCCTGCCGGTGCTGTCGTATCCGGGCAGCGCAGGCGTCCATCTTCGCCACTGGCCAGCACCGACTGACAGGATGTGTGCGCCGTGGAGGCTGACGGTCTTCCCGACGTTTCCGTGTTGCTGCGCACTCCGCTTCGGGACGTGCGTGTATTGTCGCCTGACCCTGTACTGCCGTTGTTCAGCCCGTCGGCCAGTGCTGCCGCCTTGTTCAGGGCGGGTGGCTCCGGCGGTAATAAGGGAGGAGCAGTGTCGCTCTGACTGGCAGGGCCTGCGCTTTCCTGCCTCCCTGGCCCGAACAGGCCAAACGGGTTACTGTCCATGCCCAGATTCTTACGCTCCTGCTGCACCGCCCCAGAGGAAGAGGGCGGCGCGGTGTCAGATTCTTTCTCATCACCCCTTTTCAGGGCGCTGAGAAGACGATCGCCACCGGATGCCATGGCTATCACCAGCACCAGACTCAGCAGGCTGACGATCAGCGTGCGGCGACCGGACGCTTTACGAAAACGGGTCACTTCCGGCTGGCCGGGCGGCGTTTTCTGCTCCGGTTCCTGGTATGCCTTCGCCACGCGGGCGCGTTCACGGGCTTCCGCTTCCCGCTCTGCGGTGGTTTTTTCCGGCTCGTCCGGGAATGGTTTGTCGCTCATTTTGCCTCCAGCGTAACGGACGGTGAAACGGTGTCGCTGTTGGTCAGCGGGATACGCCCGAATTCGGCGTTTTCGATCCCCACCACTGATGTGCCGTAACGCAGAACCAGCTGCGGCGATGCCGGAACCACCATCACGGTGTAGTTGCCCCGTTTAATCGTTCCGGGCGTGACCGCCTGCTCCTGGCCGTTAATCACCCGGAAGACAGAAGGCAGGGTTTTCGTGGGGGAAAAACCGATATACGCGAAACGACCGTCATCCCAGGTAAAGTCCGGGGCGATGAAGGCTGAGCCAGCTGCCACCCGTTTTGTATAGCGCCAGTTGCGCGGCGTGGTGGCCTTCCCGAATGCCGCCGCTATCCGCTGCCGGTCCAGTGCTTCCTGCTGATGTTGCTGACGGGCGGCGCTGGCAGCTGCAGTCTTTTTTCGCAGTTCGTCGGGATAGAGGTAGCGGATAACAAAGGCCTGAGCGGGCGAGTCGCGGTCCAGCACGTTCAGCTCCAGGCTGTAATCGCGCTTCGAGGTCACCACGAACAGATTGGTTTTCCAGTCTTTTGCCGTCGGCAGAAACACCTGGCTGACGTTGTTGCCGCTGGCATCCGTGACCGGCTGGGTAATCGGGTTCGGGCTGACGCCCACCCGGTTATCGCTTTTTGTCACGGTCCAGCCTCTGGGAAAACCCGCCTGCGCATCGATAACGGTTTCATCATCGTCAAACACCAGCATGGTGACGTAGCCGGGGCGGGTACTGACGACCGTGGCGTTCTGGCTGTTGTACGTGACGTTCTGCATCCGGCTGTCATACTCGCTGCCGCGCGGTGTCGCTGCGCCCCATGCCAGGCATGACACCATTAAGCCAGAGAGGAGCAGGGTATGTTTCAGCATCATTCCCCCCTCAGCTCTTTATCGCGCTGGTAGCTGGTGACGATAAAGCCCAGCGGGTTCACTTCGCGCTGGCTGTCGGTCAGTTGCCGGTGCGGGACGTAGCGGTAAGTGAGGCGGATATTCCACACATCCGTTTTCACGGAATTATCAGCAACACGACGAATTGTGCGCTTAATACGCAGTGTTGCCAGATTATCCGGCCCGGTGGCAGGCGCATGCACATTGGAAATAATGTCGATATAAACGACATATTCCGCCTTATTAAAAATCACGTCCGGTGCCTGGTCGCCGTTAAACCCGTCCAGATAGTCCCGGTTCACGCTGTCGCTGTTAAATAACTGCACGTCGTCATAATCACGCTGGAGGGAGAAATAATTATATCCCTCGCGAAGTCTGACATAGTGTGCTGCCAGTGAATGTGCCAGCGCTTTTTCAGCAGCAATATCCCGCTCCTTCACGCGGGTCATATATTCATAGCGACCGGTCTGTTTATCCACTGACCATAATTCAGTGTCGGTGGTTTTCAGCGGCAGCAGAATAATAATGGCCGCAATCGCCATTGCGGCCAGAACCAGTCCGGCAGCGGCCACCCGCCAGGCGGTTTTTCGGGAACGCTCTTCCTTTTCCAGCAGGATGGATTCAAAAGAGCGGGAAACATTAACAATGTTCTGAATATTAGACATGGTGAGCCAGCTCCTGAATGATGGCGGGGGAATTCACCGGCTCGGGTTCGCCGGATACCGGCGGGAGGTCGCCCTGATGCTGTGCGCAGCCCGTGAGCGCGCACAGCATCAGAAGGAAGATGCTGAATTTCATGGAAGCCCCTTATCGAATGGATGCAGGAATGCCGTACCGGTGGCGCAGGCCACCGCGTGACGGGGAAAGGAAATTAAGGGTCGGAAGGATTAACGGTGACGCTGCCGGTGCAGGCGTTTCATGCTTTCGATGGCGGCGGCGCGTTTCTGCCAGGCGCTCACGGTTTTACCCGCGCCTGCGCCGGTCGACGCGGCGATGGCCATGCCGCCTTTCGCAGCCAGGCGGGCACCACCCTTCACACCCGGACCGGTGAGGTCGGCGGATTTATTCGCCAGTCCGCTCAGACCACTCATGGCTGCCCCCTGCAGCACCGCCTGTACGGCGGCCCCGCTGAGTGCGCTGGCGAGCTTCGCGGAGAACCAGACCACCACACCTGCCGCAATCCCTGCCAGCAGGCACTGCGCCGCCAGCGTGACCATATTGGTTTCAGCGGATGTTTTTGTTGCAGCATCCAGTATCTTATTCAGGTAATTAATGGCGATACGGATGGATAAGGCAGAAAACATGATCGTTAATATTGCCGCGAAAATCGTTTTCAGCCAGTTATCAAACATCGGTTTAAGAAAACCGTAAAACAGGCAGAAAATAAAGAGCGGCGCGGTGGTCGTCATTAACAGGATGGTGATTTCGGCGAGCAGGTTCACAAAGGTGGCTGCCATCAGCAGGACAATAGAGCCGCCCCATACCAGGACTTCGGCAAGGCCACCATTCAGTTTGACGTAAGTTGAGGTGTCCATATTAAATAACTTTTGCCCCAGCGCCTGTGCCTTTTCCCAGACGGTATCAAGCAGCGCCCAGATATTATCATCGCCGCTGATACCGTCTTTGAGTCCCTGGATAGCTGCTACCGCCAAATCCAGCCAGCCATCCCGGTTTAACGCAAAGGTGGTGATCAGTAACATTCGCCCCACATCCCAGGCGACATCTTCTACCGGGGTCCGGAGTTTGCCAGCCAGCGTCTGATAACCGCGAAACAGTATAAACAGGGTAAAAGAGCTGACGATGATGACGCTGATCATCGTGCCGTAAGTGGAAGACTGACCTTCCAGTACGGCATTCAGTCCATCCATGATGTTTTTGTCCATACCAACAAAAATACCACCGGACATGGTGCCTCACCTGATATATAAAGAAAGGAAATAGAAAACAGGGAGGATTCCCTGTTTTGCTGGAGGAGAAATTACTGTGTCACTGCATTTCGTTTTTCAGCTTCCTGCTGAAATATCGCCTCGAATTTCTCCTTAACCCCGGGCTGGCCTTCCTGTGCAAACATAAGTGCTGCCCGGTGGGCAAATTCGCAGTTATCGCTTGCCTCGCCATCCTCCAGGCATTGCGTATAAACCGCATAAGTTTCGTCAGGATGCTGCTTATACCAGGCTTCGGATTTGGTTTCCTTGCAGCCGGACAGTAATATCACGCCTGAGAGTGTGCATAAGGTGAATAAGGATCTGAGCACGGATAACCTCCTTATAAATTATTAAGGTCAGCAACAGGTGCCGTTAGCTGCTGCTGTTCAAAGGCTTTCTGTCTTTGCTGTTCCAGCAATGTCGTTCGCTCTTCAGCCTGTCTGACAGACATCTCCCACTGATTCGTCAGCGCATTTAACTGTACGCTTTTCGTCGCGATGGCGTTAGCCAGATCCTGAGACTCTTTCGAGTCCTGCGCATTCGATATACGGTCAGATAAGTCTGATATATCGCTGAGTGTGCTGTTGATCCTGTTTTCAACGCCAGTGGTATTCTCAACCGCCATTGCCTGATTGAGGATCATCTGTTTACAACTGTCGGCCAGGGCCTGAGATTTTATTCCTTCCTGTTCCTCGCTGCATACGCTGAATGATTTGTATTTATTGTAAAGGTTTTGCAGTTCAGCAGAATATGAACTGTTTTTCGTGGTCAGCAGATCATCCAGTGAAATACCGCTCTTACGGAGATTATCAATATCGGTTTTCAGGCTTCGGGCATCGCTGAGAAAACCCTGAATATCCCGCACGCCGGTTGCAGTGGCTAACTGTTTTTTATACGCATCAAGTTCGCTTTTATAATGAGTAACCGTATCCTCCCATTGCTGTAATTTCTGCATCCACTGGTTAATGGATTCGGTATTCTGCACGGCGTCGAAAACCGGTATTCCGGCGCTGGACGCCTGCGTCGAGAAAAATAACGATAATGCCAGAAAGGTATATCTGGTACGCATATCAATGACCTCCGTATGAATATTAGATTGCCCGCTCAAGGAAGGTTTCTTTCCATTCATCAGGTCGCATACCGTCCTGATAAATGGCATCGAATATTTTCAGGTTGTCCTCACTGCCGCTGAGAAGCCGGGTGAGTTTACCCAGTCCGGACAGATCCATTTTCGCCATTGCCACAAACGGGCGGGTTTCTCCGGCCTGTAACGGTGTTTTCAGGATGACCATATAATGCTCGCCCGGATCAAGGTTTCTGACCGTGTCATAAACACTTTCCGGCACTTTCATTTTCTCCACGTAATCCGCATAGCTGGCTTTCGGATTGGCGAGGAAAATCTGGGTACCGCACTGCTCAATAATCGCCGGGGCGATGGGGTGTCTGACGATTTCATCCGGTGACTGTGTTGCCGGAACGAAGATACCGTTCAGCTTTCGGATGACTTTCAGCATATTGAGGGAGAAGCGGGAAAATTCGACATCGGCCAGCCAGCGCCAGAACTCATCCATAAACATCACCAGACGGCGACCGTCCAGAAGGCTGGTCACACGGTACAGCAGGTAAAAGGTCACGGGACCGCGAATATCGTCATCATCCAGAAATTCGGTGCCGTCGATACCAAAGTTATCGACATCGCTGATGGTGAATGTATCGGCCTCGTTATCAAACACCCAGCCGAACTCGCCCCCCTGCGCCCACTGTTTCAGGCGAATACGCAGCCCGTTGGTGCGGGCGTCTGTGGTCGGCGGCTCCGGCAGCACTTCCAGCAGCCGGGTGATCCCGTACCGGCGGTACTCCGGCGGATAGTCCAGCATGATGGTGTCCACGGCGGCACTGATCCGCTCCTCATCGCGGGGATCGAGCGGCTTACCGTTGCGGCGGCACAGCATGCGCACCAGCCGTTTGATGAAACTGATGTTCCGGCGGGTTGGCTCCAGTGCAAACGGGTTGAAGCCGGTGGGCTCGCCGGTACGGATGCGGAAGTATCGTCCACCCATCTGGCGGATCGCCATCTCCGCCGCCCGATCCTTATCGAAATACACCGTGGTCAGCCGTTTGATGGTGGCAGAAGGCGCAAACGACGCCGGGTTACGGTACTTCTGCATCAGTTGTTGCATGATGGTCATCAGCAGGGTTTTACCGGAGCCGGTTTTCCCGATAATCGCCGTATTCCCCGGCGTTTTCTCACCGGTGTCATCCCGCCCTGCCTGGCTGTCGTGCAGGTTGAGGTAATACCCGCCACCGCCGGGAGATGTGAGGATGGCGACGGCTTCCCTCCACGGATTACCGCTGCGTTTGTGGGGATGGAAGTTATGCAGGCAGGCCATATCGGCAAAATTCTGGCTGCTGACGGCTACCAGTCGGGGACGCAGCGTATAGACTCCCGGCAGTTGAGCCAGATATGCGGCGGGCAGTGACAGGGTGGAGAGCGTTGTCATAATACCCAGATCGGCGAAGGGCTGGGCCAGAACGTTAGTGTCCTTCACCACCTGTCCGGCACTGTCTGAGGAGATCAGCAGGGAAAAGTGGAATTTACCGCACGACACATGCCCGGACTGGAGCAGGTCGCGCAGGACAATCAGCTCTTCGCGCTGGGAAGTCGCGTCGTCGTCCGTGGAGTTAAGCCGTTTTTCCGCCAGCCGGATATGATGCTGCGCCTCATCCCGTGCCATGCAGGTAAAGGACTGCGTCAGAACATACTCGCTTTCGGCGTACAGCAGCGCATCCAGCATACCAGTATGGGTTTCCGGGGAATAATCCTTAATCTCAAGGCTGCGGAAGAAGCGGGAACCGCTGACCGTCTGGCATTCACCGGTGTCGGTGGTGAAAAACACGTCCGGCGTGCTTAACGTTTCATAAAACGGCGAGCGCGTTACGGCCACTTTCTGCCACTGGCCGGTGATCAGGCGGTGGAAGAACGCCACTTGCGAGGAATATACCCGCCCGTTTTCTTCATATATCCCCAGCGGCATTGCCATATAGCGGGATAATGAAGATTCCAGTGCTTCGCGGTATTCCAGCATGATTTTGAGCGCGTCATCCAGTGCTGCCAGGCGTTTACCGTGCGGTTGCGCTTTCATGGTTTTCTTCTCAATCTGAGAGAACGGTGCGTAGCAGACGGTGAAAAACAGCCGGTGCCGCCAGAACGGTTTTTCTTTTACCGGCTGGTAATACCGACGTGTTACCTCATCGGAAAAGGGAATACCGGAACAGGCTTCAAAAACATCATGGTATTTTTCACGGAGCCGGTGAATATAGAATGTTAACGGCAGACCCTCATACGAACGAATAACGTTATTCAGGTGAGTAGCCATGAGGGTCAGGTGATGTTCGTCTTCACATTCAAAGACCGTGCCGCCCAGCTCCCAGGTGGCAACAAAATCACGGTGACGGTTTCTGATGACGTAAGGGTGAATATGGGAGGAGTACGGAATATATTTATCCAGCGTAATACGCTCGCTTAATTTCATTTTCTGAATAAACTCCGAGACATCAACGTTATCGTACTGGTTTGCCAGCAGGGCATTCGCGCCAAAATGGGTATTGGTGAAAAGTCGTCCACGGGTTTTAAACGCCAGCCAGAGCAGACTGAAATAATGAATATCCTTTCGGGCTTTGTTTTTCATTTCCGCCCAGGCAGGAATGAGCAGAACCGCCAGGTAATAGCTGACATAGACCGCCAGCAGGACGATGGCCCCGCTGACGAGAACGAACGGCACCAGAGGAATACCCATAATGGCGGCAGGCCGCGTCAGTGCTTTATTCAGCGTAGCCATCGTTGCCTCTCTTATGACGCCCAGTAGGCACCGAAGCCGGACGCGCCGACAATCAGGATCGCGCCGATGATGACGTTACGCATGTCGTGCAGGCTCTTGCCGTCGAACAGCACCTTGTAGCCCACCCACATGGTCGCCAGCGTGATGGTGACGGCGGCCAGTCCCAGCAGGCCGGTCGAGGTATTGCTCAGTGTTTCATTGGCCTTGTTAAAACCACTGTCCGCCGCCAGCACCGGGGAAGACAGCAGCACGGAAACAACAGCGTAGTAACGGCGTTTACGCATGATCATTTCTCCTCATCAGGGATAACAGGGATAGCGCCGCGAATGACGGCATCGGGATAATGCAAGGAAGTCAGGATCGGCGCAGTGGCACCAGCTGGCTCGCCGCGCAGCACAACGGCGGGATAGCGGACAGGCGGTTGCGCGTTCCGGTCAGGGTCACGCAGCCGGTCTTCCCGGGTGGACGGGACGACATAGCCAATGCGCTGCACGTAGCTGGTCTGGTTAAAGGCCGATTCCGGTCGCTGGCCGGTTTCAAAGTTGCCGGAATAGTAACAACTGAGCGCACGTTTCAGGGTGCCGCCGCGCCGGTAACAGTCGGCGAGAATGCGCTCAAATACCGACAGATTGATGCAAGGGTTAAGCAGGTCGCTGGCCGTGACGCCGTAATGGCGGAAATTGGTGCTGGTGATTTGCATCAGGCCGACCGAATAGCGTCGCTCCTGTGTCGCCAGCTGTCTGGTGAGACGGATCGCCTCCGTCAAACTCGTGGGGAAATGTGAAATCACGCCCTGACTGTCTGGCAGGATTTCAGCAATGGCGTAAGGGTGGAAACCGGATTCTACACGTGCGACATCAAGCGACGTGGACGGGTGAATAGTGGCGGCGCACTGCACCGCCAGTGCCAGAAAGGCAGTGGTGGAAAGCATGCTGGCCTCGTAACAGAGAGACCGGCGGCTTATAAAAAGTAAGCCGCCGGGGGAGAAGAAAAGAAAATGGATTAAGCGGCAGCGGTATCCTGTGAAATGTCGTTTTCTTCTCTCGGTTCGAGCAGTACCAGCCTGCCGGAAACCGCAATACCGGGTATCAACACGATATTCAAACCGGGCTTGCCGTTATGCGCGAAAGCAACGCCAACCTTTGTCCAGTAGGTGTTTTTTTCACCCTGAGCATCGGGCTGGCTTTCCTGGGTGACAAACACTTGATAAACGGGTTTTCTCATGGAGTCTCCTTGAATCAAAACAGCAGTGAATGAAATAAACCTATCACATCCCGGTTCTGCATTCCGGTTTTAACGGGTCAGCGAGAACATTCAGCGGCACCCTGAATTGTGGTTACGTGACAGCCCGATCCATTTTGTTAAAGAGCAATACCTAGCCCGGACGAATTAACTCCCATCATGGCAACCATGCTGTAATGGCGTTTTCAGAATCGAATATCTGACGAGGGATATAAATAAGAAACTCAAAACAAAAAGAAGAGAGAAAAATAGCGAAGTATTTAAGATGTAGTGAGAATAACGAGGATATAAAAAACACGACAGGGTGGTATTAAAATTCACCGTGAATAATAAAGACGTGCAGGGATATAATACCTACACACGTCTTTGTTAACTTTCAGCTGCTGTGGCGTTCAAGTTTTTCCTGACATTCTTTACAGGTGGTTATACCCGGCAATGTCTGTCGTCGCTTTTCAGGAATGGGTTTACCACATACACGACAGTGAAATAATGATGGTGCTGACCCCGGCTTAAAACGACTCTGTTCAATCATCTCCTCCAGTCGCTGCTCATTAAATTCCTGATCGCGATCAATTTCATCCGGCATGGGGCAGCCTCCTGTTAGCGACGACCTCCTGTTTGCACAGCGCAATACGCTTCCAGACCGTGGTGAGTGACAGTCCTTCGGTCCTTGGCAGCAGGAATTCAGTCACCTTCATCATTGCTATCAGCGCGTCGGGCGATTCCAGGTTGTCCACCCGGCATCGTTGCCATTGCCGCCAGATCTCGGTATCTGTCTCTTCATCTGGCTCAGGTGTGCGCCCATATGGCACGCGGATACCCAGTAACCGTCGGCGAAGGCTGACCTCATTTGATGTCAGGCCAAAATAGCGGTTGAGCAAAGCGATAGAACCACCTAGGCGGATAGCGCGTTTAATCTGCTGTTGTCGCCGATATTCCTGACGTGCCTGTGTCAGTAAATGAGACAGAACATCATGGCTGACAGTAATCGAAATGAAGGGTGCCACTGTCCGGCTGACAGTAAACAGTTCATCAAGAGATAACTGATCGAGAGCATTTATTTCGTCGAAAGTAAACCCCAGAGCTTCACAGTGGCGAATATTGCCTTGTTTTAGTGCATGCAATGCATCAGTCATGATGGCGTAATTAATTGATGGGATCATTCTGTTATCTCCTCAATTTGTTGGGGGGAAAGTTGAGTACATAAACGGATGTTTTAACTACTCTCACGTCTGGATAATTTCCGATTGATCCATTCATCAAGTTCCGATTCGAGCCATGCAACACTGGCAGGGCCGATTTTAATGGAACGAGGAAAATCGCCATTTTTCATATACAGGTAGATCTGAGAGCGTTTCAGGCCGGTTTTTTCTTCGACCTGTTTTAAACGTAATAACTGGTGTGTTGTCATCGTCTGCTCCAGCATCAAAATTAACCGAGGTATCCGACAATCATAAAATACACAGGTAAGAGCGGAGGGAAAGTTTCTGAGCCCTTATTAAGGGTTACAATATCCTTATTACGGGTTTTTAGGATGAATGAAATGTCTTATCTTTTGCGTTTAATTGCCAGAGTAGTGGCTTGTCCTTTTTAGTACACAATCGATTTGATAGTTTGATTATTCTATTAGGTGAGAGATAAGGCAGGTTTGATATGATAAGAAATAGGATTCGACAGGGAAGGAAAAAAATAGTGAGAATGTGAGCACGTATTATTAATGGTTTTACAATTGATACGGATATTACTCGGGTATGCCATATTATTTTGAACTCTGATTCGGGGAACCGCGTTCAAGCGCTCTTTTCAGCGTGTCCGCGCTCAGATGATCGGTAATACCATCGACTGATGCCCATTCTTCAAAAATGGGAAGAAGTTTATAGGGATGCCTGAGCAGTGGACTGATCGAATCATTATGTTTGCATGCTAACCAGAATAAGCGTGAGAGAGGTGTGGAAAGCCTACTGGATGAAGTGTGGGTAAAGCGATCTGCATGTGTACCGAGTAATTTATCAAGTTCCTCTTGTCGTATTACAAAACAGGCATCTTCCGGGAGTTCATAAACAGGAAAATATCCTTTGCCGGAAAAATTCATGAATCTGTTTACTGATTCATCCTCGTAAATATCTGCAATGATATGCGCCGGTAATCGCGTTATTTGCTGATTAATTCTGTCCTGCCATGTCTTTTTTTCAAAAATCTGATATGATTGGCCTGCCAAAGTAATTGTAATACCATAATTGGCATTATTTGCACCTGTAATAGGTAACGGCATATTTAGAGAATGTGCAAGTAGTCGCTGAATGAGAACGAATTCATGTCCCAGCATACCTATGTTCATGACTAATTGAGCAGGTGAGATATATTCCCCCTCTGTACTGAGAATTAAACCTTTACCATTTAAAAATACATTTCGTTCAAGCATGCAAAGCCGATATGGTAGAGAATCGCCTACTGGGCGTAGTTTTATTTTGTTCACTGAGGAACGAATTTTTCTCAGTATAACAGGTGACTGAAAGTATATCGAAAGTGAAATGTTACCATATAAGGCATGTCGATAAATATCATATTCTGCTATTTTTATATCCCTAAGTTTATTGGTTATTTTTACTGCTTCACGGATGGTAACCCAGGCTGGCTTAGGGAAAAAGGTATTGACTTTACTAACATCATTTTGCATAAAATAAACTCCTTGAATATCATAGAGTAAACATGATATTACTTGCTATGCTTAATAATTTTACTCTTGTAATCTTTGATATATCTTAAAAAATCGTGTGCCACTGCCTACGGATAAATCAGATTATATAATCAGAAAGTTTTAAGATTGTCATGCATGATGTTCGTAAAGTTAATGATGCCGTTTTTCGCAGCATTCACATACGTTGCGGTAACAACTGTTACCACAATCATTATGTTATAGTGTTGGCCTCGTCTGATTATGAAGAGTCTGCGAAATTTTTATCCGTCTCAATACCGATTAAAGGTCGTTTCTGGAGTATTGATAACCATGCTCCAGCTGCTGCAATAAAACAGGTCAAAACTCCCAATAGGAAGGAAATAACACTCAGCTTTCCTGCAATAAGTAACAGCCCTGCTACTGTAGCAGTGGCTTCAGCAGCACCCCAGACACAGGTCTGTATTGCCATTACAACAGATCGACGTCCTCGCCAGATTCTAACTGCCTGCGCCTGATACAACGGACCACAAATCATTTCTCCGGTTACGATCAGGACGACAACAATATACAGAACGGCTTGCTGCTCAGATGAGAATATTAATAATGCACATCCTGAACCGATACATAAGTTTGAAATAACAACCCGCCATAGTCGGCTTATCCTCTGTGATAATGAAGTGATATAAACCTGTCCGATAATGATGATAATACTTGATAGAAGAAATAGAGTGCCTACCAGTTCACTGGAAAACTTTTCCACCGCATAGGTCGGCAATACATAATAAAACTGGGCATAGCCAACCATCGTCAGGAAATTAATCACCATAAAAGCGATAATTTGGTGATTACCAGTATCCTCTGATGAATTCTCTGTTTCACTTTTTGTGTCAGCCACCTCAGGATGGGTTGCAGAGGGTAGAGGACGGGTGGCTATTGCGCCCAGTGTCCCAAGTAACAAGGGAAAGGCAACAAACCAGTAACCTGTACCTGAAAGCATGAAGGACGCCAGAAATGGTGCAATACCAGCGCCAGCATTGGCTGCAACGTTTTCATATGAAAGCACACGCTCATGCTCGCCGTCATGGAAAACATGCACGATGTATGAAATTTGCGATATGACTGATACAGAGTTAGTCAGGCCAAATAACGTTGCAAGAACAATCCAGACAAAGATATCAGAAACGCCCATTGCTGCTGCGACGAGCATCAGGAATGCTGATATGGCAACACCCAACAGCGTAAGTGCGATCTCTGCTTTTCGTTCTGTTTTGTCCAGCAGGCGATGGAAAGCGAGCGCGCCTGTACGGTTCGCCACAATAGCAAACCCGACGACGATACCGGCAGCACTACTGCTGAGTCCCACAACGCTATTAAGCCAGACAGCCATGAAGGGATAAAAAAAGCTCCAGGCCGCTGCTGAGAAAAAGCGAATAATGTATATCATTTGAATACAGGTACCCTGTCCCCATGGTCAGTTTTTACGCGTATCAGGTTGATTTCCTGTTGAACAATGTCGGTGTACCCGGTAAGCATCCCGACCCATGAATAATCCGATACCCCCACAGGCTGGATGCGGCTGCCTGGACTGGCTATCGGGGTATGAATGGATGAAATCGCCGGAAAGTCCCATCCACGGATAACCGATTCTTCTGCCAGACCATACCAGTAGCTCAAGGTATTATTGATCTGCGCTGCTTGGTCATATGCGGGGACGGATTCTGCCAGACCTAAAGGGAGTAATGCTGCATGCTGCAAAACAGATGAAGGAGAATATCCATAGGCCAGAGCAACCTGTTCTACGATAGTTGCCCCACCTAAACGTCCCATATTGGCATCAATAAGATATGCTGTCGTATCTGTGGCGATAAATTCACAGTGGAAGAATCCGTTATCAAATCCTGAACGTAAGACAAGATCGTGAATAGCCGCCTGAATTTTTGCATGTACGATGGGCTCAATACCGCAGTCGGTTGGAAAATGGTTTGCCACCTCAGTAAACCGAACTCTTTCACGTCTGGACAACCCCAGGTAAATAGTTTTACCTCCCTGCACAAATCCTTCCATGCTCACTAGCGTTCCTGAACAATATTCTTGGATAATCCAGGGAAGGGTTTCACAGGATTTAGCACCGCTTGCTATTATCGCTGACTTGATCGTATGCGTCGGGTCCCGGTCTGCTTCAATATGAAGTGTGGATGTAGCAAGCGCGCCGGAACCGATCGCTGGTTTCAATATGATCGTATTGTTTTCACGTACCTTAAGCCAAGGTAGAACGAATTTATCTTCGGAAAATGAGATTTGTACCTCTTCCGGAACATGCTCAGGGACTATCTTACCGACCGCATATTTTGACGCCAGCTCAGCAAAGACGGAAGGTGGTCCTCTAAAGTTAAACTCCTCCGCGATTTTGTTGACCATCGGGAATAATTCATCAAAAAAAGTCGTAATGCTGTGGATATTCTGAGTGACATCCGGATGGGCATTCAAATAGTCAGACAGAGCATTATGGTCAGAAAAAAGAGGAATGCATTGAACATCACTAATTGCTTGTAGGGCATCGCCACAAAGTGCAGATTTATCAATAGAAAGAATAAGGTCGTGACCTGCATTGCGAATAGCGTCACTAATATATTTCACCGATATCTTGTTTATTCCTACGATTAATATGTATTGCATACTAAATATTCCCGTTTTAGTGTAACCAGAATAGTTCTGCTGAATTCGCTCAATACATTTTTGCTGGATTCATGATATTATGCGGATCCAAAGCAGACTTAATGGCTTTCATCAAATGCAGGGCTGCACCATGCTGCACTGACATCCATTTTATTTTTCCCTGTCCGACACCGTGCTCGCCACTGATGGTTCCACCATATGACAAAGCTCGTTCAGCCAGACGACTCAGAAATCCCTGTATAACAGGAGTTTCTTCCTCTCCTTCACGGAGCATAAGTAAAAGATGGAAATTACCGTCTCCAACATGCCCTATTAAGGGAGCCTTGAGCCCTGTATTCGCGATATCCGTTTCTGTTGCAGTAATACAAGCGCTCAGGCATGACAGAGGGACACAGATATCCGTAGGGATCCCCTGGCAACCTTCATAAAAGGCATGGAATGCCCACCACGCATCATGACGTGCTAACCACAGTGCTTCTCTTTCTTCTGGATGAGAAGAAAGCTGTACTTCCCCTCCGTACCTGTGCACATGTTCTTCAAATAACGCAATATTACCTGGCATTGACAGGCTATTAACGTGTAACTCCACAAACAAATGCGGTTTTTCTGATAATCCCAGTTTTGAATAAGCATTACATGCCCGAACTGCGGAAACATTAAGGAGTTCAATACGTGCAATAGGTAGTGCAGATTTCAAGGTGTCTGTCACAGCCCTGACGGCATTCTCTACTGAGTCAAACGCACAAACACCGGAAAGAATAACTTCAGGGAGTGGATGAAGCTTAACGGTTAACTCACTGAAAATGCCTAGTGTGCCTTCCGAACCAACGGCAAGTGAAAGCAGGTCAAGCCCCATAGCTGATTTCACCGCTCTGGATCCGATGTTTGCTATAGACCCGTCAACCATGACAAGACGGGCAGCCCGGACATTCGTTGCCATCGTGCCATAACGCACTGAGTTTGTTCCTGAGGCACGGGTTGCGGCCATACCGCCAATTGAGGCATTTGCACCTGGGTCAACTGAAAAAAACAACCCTGTTCCCCGGAGAGCTTCATTCAATTGTTCGCGCGTGACACCGGGCTGGATTGTCGCGGTCATATCTTCAATGCTGATGTCCGTAATGGCATTCATTTCAGAGCAATCAATGCATATACCTCCTTGCGGGGCATTAATCTGTCCCTCGATCGAGGTCCGGGCACCACTTGGTATCATGGGCAGTCCTTCAACAGAACAGAACGTCACGATATCCACGATATCCTGCTCATTTCGGACGATCACAACCCCATCGGGAGGACTACGAGTAATTCCCGTCGGAGCTTGGCAGTACTGTTCTCTGAATGTCGGCTCCGTATGAAAATGATCGCCAAATTTTTCCTGTAATTTTTTGATAACTGACATGTTCATTCATTGCCTCCATTGTAAATATAAAATCAGGGCCTTATGGTGGAACTATTCTGGCTTTTTAAATCCTGAAGGTTTTCTGGCAGTTCGACCGTCATATTCTGGTCTGCCTGAAATGATCAATTCCAAAAAATAAGGATGTGCATTCTCATCCTCAAGCTGTCGTCCGGATTTAGTGTGCACCTCAATAGCGGAAAAGAGATCAACAAGTCTGTCCTGTATTTGTTCAATTTCCGGCGATTTAAGCGTAACCATAGCACTAAATTTAAATGTCCCATCTATGTCAAAATATTCACTTTTTTCGGGTTTGGACAGGGATTTCTCAGTTTCATAACACATAAATTTGTCTTTAAGATTAATAGATTCTGGGGTCCTTGGCATTCTGAGTGTCGGTGCAAGGCGAATGAAAGGGGCTTCCTCATGGTTTCGTTCTTTTGCTACAAGACTCAAAAATTCGACCACACGAGAATCGAATGCAATGTCAAGTTGATGGCAAACTTGTTTAATTTCGGCCACGGATGCAGTGTCAACCATATATAGATATGTCATAAGAGGCCATAAATCAAAATTGTTCTTAAATCCTCTAATTATTTCATCGGAAATAATAAATTCGCGTTCATATCGACTTAGGCTGAGTGCGCGGCGTAATATTTTGGAATCATGGTCTCTCAGTTCCAGTCTTGAAGACAGATCTCTTGTTTCTATTCCTTTCCCAAATAACATTTCATGCATATCAGAAGGTAATAAATCCTTAAAATAATGCCAGAAATAATCAAAGCTTGATTTGCTTGATGTTTCTATACCAAGAGAGTTGTGGAGTTCTACTGCTGAGTCTATACTGAGATATTTCCTGCCTGCTTCGATATCACGATAATAATTAGCAGAAAAAGGAATATCTATCCCTTCCAGAAACGTCGAAACTTTAAGATGTCCCCTTTCAACACGAAGTTGTGTCAGGAATGAACCAAGAGCATGTTTTTCATCTGTCTTGTTAGACGTTTTACCAGGGAGACTATCTACGTGTTTTGTTTTGTTTTTATCTGTTCTCATACCAGAGGCTACCATCGTTATTTGTTGATTAGTTATTGACTCTATAGACATCTACCAGGTTAACCTGAATTATCAGAGAGCCTGAGTGCTATACGCGTCATGTTTTTTTTGATTTTCAACGTGGAAAATATCATCCCGATCTCTTTTGTATCTTTTACATGTGTACCTCCACAAGGAATTGACCATCGCCCACATTTCCATATCCGAAAGTTATTTCCCTGTTCGGGAACATTTACAGTTTGTATCGCATGTCCCGATGAACAAAATTCATTTAGTTCTGTTGTTGCCTTTTCAAGAATATCTTCATCAATATAGTCAAGAAGTTGATAGTGATTCTCTCCGCTTTCATCATTGAGTGGTGAACGAACAGGGTAAGGGATTGAATGGCCTGTTACCTGCTCAAGTATACAATGGATCAGATGTACCGCCGAGTGTATACGCATCTGGTGATATCGCAGATCCCAGTCAAGAATAGCAGTCACTTGCTGACCTGCCTGCTTTTCCAGCAAGTCAAAACCGATCTCATTAATATCAAGATAGTGTCTGATCTCTTCATCTTTTCGTTTTGTTGTGATAACACCCATTTTTTGTTGTGATGTCAGCATATTCGGTAAAACAAGATAACCTCTGTCACCCAATTGCCCGCCACCCTGTGGGTAAAAAATGGTCTGACTGAGGACACAATAGGGAGAATTTGACTCATCAAGGTTAACATGAAGGAGTCGCGTTTGGGTTTGACTTAGATAGGGGACTGTATGGTACAGCCCTGGTACTTTATTCATATCCTGAAACCTCAATTGAATAGATGCTTTTGATCATTTATTTGAATGAATGTAAATAATCTTGGCAGAATCTATGCTTTTAGTTCTTTCTCTAAAATAGAGAATAACTTTTCCATTTGTTCCCGGGGTCCGAATGTAATTCTCAGGCAATGATCCAAAGAATAATCGGTCAGCCTGGCTATAAGGAAACCTTCACTGTTAAGACTGTTCTGGATCTCCAGGCTGCGTTCTTCACTGTCAAATTCAACAAAGACGAAGTTGACATATTGGGCACTGGCTTTGACTCCGTAACATTCAAATAAATCTACCAGCCTTCTTCCCCAGCTAAGGCAATATTCCGTTGTCTTGAAAAGATGTTCACGATCCTGTAGTGCATGTTCACCAGCAAGAGCAGATAAAGCACTGACATTGTAAGGTGCCCGGCGAGCTTCCAGTTTTGGATATAGATCTGTGCTGACGTAAGCCCAGCCAAGACGCAATCCGGCAAGTCCATACGCTTTTGAAAATGTTCGTAAGCATATTGAGTTAACACGTTTATGAACGATTTGAATACCTGCCGTATTTTCGATATCAGGTGTAAATTCTGCGTAGGCCTCATCAATGATGATGGTCGTTTCTGGCGGTATGGTTTCAACTAGAGATATCAGTTCTGAAGGTGCAATATAGTGACCCAAAGGATTAGAAGGATTAACCAGGACCAGAATGTCAGGTTTATGACTGACCGCCTCTTTTAAATCCTCCGGGAGGATGCGCCCACTATTCACTGGGATCTCACTGTATAAGGCCCCGAGAATATCAGTTCTCTTTTTATACATCATAAAACTGTGACGAGGAGCGGTAAGCCGTGCACCCGGTTTCAGCAGACTACGCAGTGTGATATCAATCAGTTCATCAGAGCCATTACCCGTGATGATCTGTTCCGGATTAATATTCCAGCGTTCTCCAATTGCTGCTCTTAGTGCTTTGTAGGTGGGATCGGGATACTGGCTCAGCAAAGACAGATCATATCGTCCCGTTTGTATTAGGTCTGGTGAACCCAACGGATTTTCATTGGCGTGCAGGCGGATGGAAGCATTATTATTTGCTTCCTCAACACATTCCCGGATTTTTTTAGAGAACATCATGAGTGGCCTCCAAGTATCCGGGATACGAGTTCTTCCAGATAAGGTGTTATTGACTCGTCATGGTCCAGATAAGGGACTGACTCCCTTACTTTTGCGTACCACAGGCGACCTGAATTTCCTAATTTTGTAGCATCCCTGATATCAGCTGCCTGAGCGGCGCAGATCAACTCAAAAGCAATAACATAGCGGGTATTCTGGAGTACCTCCGCCGTTCTGCGAGCAGCAACCAGACCGAAAGAGACTACGTCCTGAAAATCACCTGTTGTTGTTAGTGTTTGTATTGATACCGGTGTAGCCAGAGAACGATTTTCCGCTGTGACAGAAGATGACATAAACTGTCCCCCCATTAAACCAAACCGCAGCCCACCATTTTCTGCACATAGAAAAGAGGGGAGCCCGTTGCTGTTCGCACTGGTCAGCAATCTGTCTGTTCGCCGGTCAGATAAGTTACACATGGTAATGATTGCTATCGTCAAATAGTCCATCGCGGCGGATATATACTGTCCGTGAAAATGACCGTTATGGAAAACCTGACCGTTTTCGGGTGTGATAAGGGGGTTATCATTTGACGAATTTAATTCATTACTCACTATTCGTTCCACAAATTCTATTGTCTCCAAAACCGGGCCAAGTATCTGTGGTGTGCAGCGAATTGAATAGGCATCTTCAATCGGCATATCTTCTTGTTTGATGCTATTCGTAAGCCTGCTTCCGAGTTCTGATGAAAGCTGTATATCATCAACCGCCAGCCTTGTTCCCTGGAGGTTATTCCATATCATCTCTGCAATTTTTTGCTGGCCTGTATGCGGTTTTAGTTGATGAACGTCGGGATGAAATGGCCGAATCCTGGCAAGAAGCGTTTCTGAGGCAAAGGCGGAGATTGACGCATATTGTTCAAGAAGTGACCTGGTTTCGATGACATTAAGGGCGGCAAGCGCAACCATGCAGGAGGTGCCGTTGATGAGTGCCAGCCCTTCCTTATAACTTAGCTCAAGCGGTGCGAGCCCCAACTGGTGCAGAATATCTTCTGCAGCCAAGCGTTCACCATTGAACCAGGCATTGCCCTCACCAGTGAGCATACGGGCCATGGCTGCCAGTGGCCCTAGATCTCCGCTGGTGCCCAATGACCCTTTACGTGGTATCTCAGGAATCAGACCAGCGTTGTAGATTGCGATAAATCGATCGAAATTTTCCAAAGATAATGCTGAGTTGCCGCGAGAAAGTGAGATAATTCGGGCGAACATAGTTGCCCGGCAAATTATATCTGAAAATCTTTCACCAACATTTGTCGCAACACCACGTATAAGGTTTTTTTGTAATTCTTCAGCCCTTTCGAGCGGAACGAGATGATCGACAAAACCACCCATCCCAGTGTTGACCCCATATATAACCGAGCCTTCTTTCACTAATTTTTCAAGGGCTCGTCTTGATGCGGCAATTCTTTCTCTGGTTTCTTCTGAAGCAACTATTTTTTTACTGAACTGAGAGAATTCAATAAAGTCTTTCAGACTGACGTTACGGCCTGGGCTGAGAATGAAGGTATCGCCTGTGGATGTGCTATTATGCTGTGTAATATTCATGACCATTTTCCTTCTGTTTGTTTGAATTAATGTTCAGTCCAGTCGGCAATAATGACGTTAATCTCTCTGTTTCCTGAAAATGCATGCCTGCCATGAGCAAACTGCAGGTTATCGAGCAGCAAAATATCGCCGGTGTTCAGATTCACGTCCTGTTCTAACCCCTTGACCAGATGAAATAAGTTAAGTGTCAGTTCTTCCGGTAGCGGTTCTCCATCGCCGAAACACATGGATTCGAGAAGTTCAGGACAATTCTGAGCAGCTTCTTTTAACTCTTCTTCGTCTTCGTTTCTGGAATCCACCCGCGCCCATTCAATCATCGCAGCAGCACCCCAGAAATGTGCCTGATTGCACCAGATCAACTCATTTTTAAGAGGATGCTGACTCACCGGAGAAATACAGTCCTGCCAAAGGATTAAATCATCATTCCACCATTCAAATTCCCAACCCCTGGAGCGGCAGGCAAACTCTGCCTCTTCTTTTGTTTTTGCAGAAAGCGCTTCCTGCCAGCTTTTTTTTATTCCGGGTTTCAGATGAACTCGGTTTTCATCCGGCAATGTTCTGCGCAGTCTGAGGCCGCGTTCTGTCAGAAGTTGTAATGTTGAAGGCTCGACCAGTTTTGTTATTCGGCGCATATCGCCAATGGTAGATTCTCCGCCCTCTGCGGCGGGTTTGACGCAAGAGAAGGCAATGATTTCCGGTGGGTGTTTTACATAGGCCATTTCCTGATGGAGGATGATTGACCATGCCGGAGGCGTTCGGGTTGCCTCCATAACTTTACCTTTTATGGTTGAACGGGGAGATGAACCACCAATGTAATCTCTGGTGCGAAAACCTAGCGCATTCATTATCACTTCAAACACCGCGGGTTCTGCACTTTGCGCAACGCCTCGTAGGAGCAGCGCTCCGTTGTTGAGCAGTGCTGCCCGAATATCTGGTGCAGCTTGAATAAAGAAGTTTTGCGTATCAGTGACCGATAACCCATCAATGATGAATCCATACAGTCCACTCTCATTACATTCTTTCAACATAACCATCTTAGTCTCCTTGAGTCTTAAGAGATGTTGATATGTCTGTCTACTAATTAATCGCTACGGCTCACCAAAGTCAACAAAAAGAATTATTTTTCTTTTAAAAGAAATAAAAAGTACTCAAACATTTTTTATTGATACTTAATTGATTTAAAATCAATAATATATAAACATATAAAACTATTAGAAATATTTTTCATTAGTTTGTTCCTTCAGTTGTTGTTTGCATGTTTTTGGGCCCAGCGATAGTAAAATCCTGATTAAAGTGGGCTTTACGAATCAATGAGTACCATTAAAGATCAACTGCTTACTTAAATAATTGCCGAGTAAGCTTTAGGGGGAGATTGCGGCATGGGAGTATAAAAAAGGCCCATGATTAATACGATAATGGGCCGTTCTTTAAAGCTAAGACATTATGAATATTTTAATTTTTTTCAAAAAGATATGGTGAAATAAAAACCTTTCGATTCATTGCAAGATAATCCGACCACCATTGCATCATCGCTTTTCGGGCATCAAGGTATTCCGCTTTATGTATGTAAGCCGCCCGCACGCTGTTGCGCTCCTGATGGCTCATCTGGCGCTCCACTGCATCCTGCGACCATAAACCGGACTCCATCAGGGCGCTGCATGCCATTGCCCTGAAGCCGTGACCGCAGATATCCTGTTTAGTGTCGTAACCCATAAGGCGCAGTGCCTTATTCACGGTGTTTTCACACATCGGTTTATATGGGTTATGGTCGCCGGGGAAGACCAGCTCACCATCACCGGAGATATCTTTAATCCGTTTCAGAATAGCGATGGCCTGTTCTGAGAGGGGGACGATATGAGCAGTGCGCATTTTGGCACCGCGCCCGGAATAACGCACGCCTGCAATGGCTTCGCGTGTGGCAGGTATCGTCCAGGTTCTATTTCTGAAATCTATTTCTGACCAACGGGCAAAGCGCAGCTCACTGGAGCGAATGAACAGATGCAGCGTCAACAGGACGGCAAGCCGGGTCAGTTCACGGCCTTGATGATATGCCTCAATACGTTTAAGCAGTTCAGGCAGCCGCTCCAGTGGCAGGGCGGGATAATGCCGTCTGACTGGAGGAGCCGTCACGCCGTCAAGGTTTGCCGCCGGGTTGCTGTCGATTAACCCCTGATGAACTGCATGACGCATGATGTTGCTGAGGTGCTGCCGCGTGCGGGACGCAACTTCAAGCAGGCCTTTTTCCTCAATCCCTTTCAGCAGGTCAATGAAATGCCGGGGTTTAAGCTCTGAGATTGACAGGTGGCCGATAACCGGAAATACATGATTATTCAGGCTGGCAAGCAGACGGTCAGCGGTGTTCTGCGACCATTTTTTATTACTTTTATGCCACGCCAGTGCCACGATTTTAAATACTTTCTCCGGTGTGTAGGCTCCGCGTTCAACTGCCCGCTGCTGTGCCGGGTTGATGTTCAGCGCCAGCATCTTACGGATACCTTCGCGCTGGTGGCGGGCATCAGACAGGGAAATGGCAGGATAGGCACCCAGTGCAATGCGGGATTCTTTGCCGTTTATACGATATTTGAGATACCAGTGCCGTGAACCGCCTGGTTTGATAAGAAGGTAAAGACCGTGAGAGTCAGAAATTTTGAAGGGTTTTGCGGATGGCTTTAACTTGCGGATTTTTGAGTCGTTAAGGGACATTTGGGGTCACTCCGTCATCGAACTAACCTGACCCCAGATTTGACCACCAATTTTTCCCGATGCGGAGGGTAAAATCAAAATGCACCGGGAAGAGTTTCCACGCTAACCTATTGAATCAAAATAACATAAGGATTCGCAAGGATGCATGAAAGCAGGAATTTGGCTCCTCTGACTGGGTCGCATTTGCGAGCATGGGGCTATTACAAAAACCAATATGACTAACTAGCAGTAATCCTTAGTTCTCGGGCGGAAGACGAAATGTCATGCTGTTTCGGCAGCAATCCATATAGATTCATAAATTGACATTTTAGCCTCCACGTCGGCAGCGGTGTTGGGAGCAGAGGTTCTACATCTTAAACTGAAGCATTTAAGAAACATTGGCTTCTGGCTGAGTCATTGCCACCGATAAATACCACAATGAGTAGCTACGCTACTTGTGACGTTTTCTACCCCCCAGGCTTCAACGCATAACGGTAGTCGCGTTACACCCATGGTTATGTCTATCTACAGAAGGGCGAACTGAAGCTTAAATTTTAGAATAACAATGTAGCTCTTAACTATGGCGCAAATATTGCATATTAAAATTAGATAGAATGAGACTATTTAGAATGTTAACGCGAAGATATTTTATAAAGGTTTTTTCATGACACATTTCACACTCAAGCAACTTAAATATTTCGTCACTGTGGTTGAGACCGAAAGCATCGCCGAAGCGTCACGCCAGCTGCATATCGCCCAGCCTTCGATTTCGGTCGCCATCAAAAACCTTGAGGACGCTTTTGAACAGCAGCTGTTCATTCGCCATCATGCACAGGGCGTATCGCTCACCTCCAGTGGGAGACGGTTCTACGAAAAAGCAAAGGAGTTGCTGCGGTTGTCCTATGAGTTTGAGCAAAGTTCACGCGCAGAAAATGAGCTGGTTTGCGGCACCATCGCCGTGGGTTGTTTTGAATCGGCGGCTCCGCTGTATATGCCCAAGCTGATTGCAGGTTTCAAAAAACTCTATCCGGAAATCAATATTCAGCTGTACGACGGTGAACAGCATGAGCTGATGCACGGTTTACATCGTGGCCGTTTTGACATGGCATTTCTCTACGATCTTGACCTGGACAACGCGATTCAGAAAGAACCGCTGAATGCGCCGCATAAACCCTATGCGCTGCTACCGGCGGCGCATCCGCTGGCGAAAAAAAGTGCGGTGACATTACAGGAACTGGCAAGCGAACCGATGATCCTGTTGGATGCGGTACCCAGCAAAAATTACTTTATCAGCATTTTCAAAGAGAATGGTTATTACCCTGAAGTGGCCTATAGCTCTCCGTCAATTGAAATGGTGCGGTGCATGGTCGGGCAGGGGCTGGGCTTTTCGGTGCTGGTGACCCGGCCCTGTTCGGATATGACATACGATGGGCAGCGCTTGGTGCAACTGGATATTATCGATGAAATGGCGGCATCGACGCTGATTATGGCTTATCTGCAAAATAATGAACCCACGCGGCCCACGCGGTTATTTATGGATTATTGCCGCAGTGTTGAATTAACTCCGGCCGTCAGCAGCCATTAAATTGTTACTCTACCCGTTGCGGGTAGAGCAAACGTCAGTTGTATTTAACGTAATTCAAGCCAGGTGGTTTTTAATTTGGTGAATTTATCAAAGGCATGTAAAGACAGGTCGCGGCCAAAACCCGATTGCTGATTGCCACCAAAAGGAACGGTCACATCCAGCGCATCAACGGTGTTGACCGACACCGTTCCGGCGTTCAGTTTGCGCGCCACACGATGTGCCTGATTCAGGTCGTCCGACCATACAGACGCAGCAAGGGCGTAAATATGATTATTCGCCAGTTCGATGGCTTCCGACTCATCATCAAAGACTTTTACCGCGAGCACCGGACCGAATACTTCATCACACCATAAGTTAACGTTTTCGCTTTCAATCTCAATCACCGTCGGCAGGATGTAGTTAGCGACTGTCTCGATTTCGCGTTGCTCGCCACCCGCGCGCACAATACCGCCCTGAGTCACTGCGGTCTGAATAAAATCCATCACCTTATCTTTATGCGCAGTCGAAACCATCGCGCCCATCCTCGCATTGGGGTTAAGCGGGTGGTCAGGTTGCCAGCCGTGCAACTTCGTGATCAACTTCGCCATAAAGTCGGGATAGATCTTACGCTCAACTAATAATCTGGAGTTAGCTGAACAAACTTCACCCTGGTTGAAACAGATACCGAAGGCGGCTTTTTCGGCGGCTAAATCGAGATCCTGGCAATTGGCAAAAATAATGTTGGCGCTTTTGCCACCACATTCCAGCCACACCTGCTTCAAATTGGATTGGCCGGAATAGGCCATAAAGGCTTTGCCCACCGCGGTTGAACCGGTAAAGGTCAGCACATCAACATCGTTATGCTGGCCCAGCGCAGCACCGGCTTCGATCCCCAGCCCGGTAACAACGTTTAACACCCCGGCGGGCAACCCGGCCTCCAGCGCTAGTTCTGCCAGTTTCAGTGCGGTGAAAGGCGAATTCTCCGAGGGTTTCAGGATCACACTATTTCCGGCTGCCAGCGCTGGGCCAATTTTCCAGGCGGCAATATCGAGGGGAAAATTCCACGGCACAATGGCGGCAACCACGCCGACAGGTTCACGGGTGATGGTTGCCAGGGTACCCGGACGGGTGGGGGCAACCTCGTCATAAATCTTATCGATACTTTCTGCGTACCAGGCCATCACATGAGCAGCACCAGGCACATCAACGTTATAGGCATCGAGCACCGGTTTCCCCATGCTTGCGCTTTCCAGCAGCGCCAGTTCTTCCCGGTGCTCCAGCATCAGCTCCGCCAGCCTGCGCAGCACGGCTTTGCGTTGCGCTAAAGGACATTCAGACCAGATACCAGAGGTAAATGCCTTGCGTGCTGAACGCACCGCAGCGTCAATATCCTCAGCCTGGCAAGCGGTGACGTCCGCTAACACTGCATTGGTGGCGGGATTCACCACCGCCCAGGTTTTCTCCGCTTTGGCGAAGTAAGGTTTACCCCCGATAAGGGCATGCGTGCTAAAGCGTTGTTGGTTCAGCAGACCTTGCCAGTAATCACGATTATGCATAAGCGTTCTCCTTATTCGTCTCGGTCTCAGCTACCGGCGTTCCTTGCAGGATCATGCTTGCCGCACGTTCGCCAATCATAATTGAAGGCGCATTGGTGTTGCCGCTGATAAGCGTCGGCATAATTGATGCATCTGCCACGCGCAAATTTTCCACGCCATATACCTTGAGAGTGTCCGGTGCGACAACACTCATTTCATCCCGCCCCATCTTGCAGGTGCCAACCGGATGGAAAACCGTGGCGCAATATTCTTTGACGTATTGATGCAGCTGTTCGTCAGTCTGGATATGTTTGCCCGGCAGCATCTCTTCGCCACGCAATGCATTGAATTCCGGCTGAGCCAGAATATTCCTTGCCACTTTTATCCCTTCCACCAGCACGCTGGCGTCATAAGGATCGGCGAGGAAATTAAAATCAATAGCGATCTGCCCATCACGCTTTAACTGCAACGCGCCGATCGACCGCGGACGTAAAACGCAGGTGTGAATCGCATAGCCGTGGCCCCATTCAAATAAACGGCCACGATGGCTGCGATAACCCGGCACAAAATGGAACTGAATATCGGGTTCATCGCTACTGAGTTTTGTCGCGGCAAAGCCACCGGCTTCAACATAATTGGTGGTTAGCCAACCTTTGCGACGAAAGAGATACTGGAAGGGGGATGTCAGGATCGGTTTCCAAGCGGCGAGGGAAAAACCAAGCGTCAGAGGGTTTCTGGAACGCACGGTGACCAGACCATCCAGATGGTCCTGAAGATTTTTGCCCACCCCGGGAAGAGGGTGCACCAGCGGAATACCTGCGGCCTCAAGTTCGGCAGCAGGCCCGATACCTGATTTCAGCAGAATATGCGGTGAGCCGATCGAGCCGGCCGAAAGGATGACTTCATGGCGGCAGAGAATTGACGTGGGTTGATCGCGGCCATGCTCAGTTATTCGCACGCCTTTGACCGCTTTGTCTTCAATGATCAACGTTTGCACGGTGCAGTCAGTCATCACGGTCAAATTGCTGCGCCCAATATGGGGATGCAAAAATGCACGATAGCTTGATAACCGTTTGCCATCCTTTTGCGTGACGTTGTAAATGCCGACCCCCGCCAGCGATTTACCGTTAAAGTCGGTGTTCTCCGCTAATCCGACCCGCTTGCCCGCCGCGACAAACAGCGCTGATACCGGATTGGGATCGCGCGGTTTATCGACCAGTAATTCGCCGTTAAAACCATGATATGCCGGGTCCTGAGACAGCAGATTCTTTTCCGATCGTTTGAACCAGGGCAGGACATTATTCCAGCCCCAGCCCTCACAACCTTGCTGTTCCCAGCGGTCATAATCAGAAGGTAATCCGCGAATATAAATCATGCTGTTCATGGATGAGGAACCACCCAGCGCCTTGCCGCGCGGGACGTGGATTTGCCGTCCCCCCAGGCTTTTTTGTGGCGTTGAATAAAAGTTCCAGCTGAACTTTTTGCTTTTATACAGGGTGATGGTGCCCGCAGGCGTCTGGATACGCGGGGTTTCATCACGGCTACCGGCCTCGATAAGGCAGATCTTGAGATCTGCCTGCTCTGCAAGCCGGGCGGCCAGTACTGAACCTGCGGAACCACCACCAATAATGATGTAGTCATAGGTCTTGCTATTGTTCATAGTCATTCCGGTGATTATTTAGCAACAGAGGTTTGCGCCACTGCCTGAGTACGGCAGAGGAAATAATAAACAGGTGAGACGATGGCTAAACCAATAATCCAGGAGATGTCGGCACCACCTAACATATTTGCTGCCGGGCCGGTATAGATGGCGGTAGACATAAAGGGAATCTCGACGATGATGCCCAGCAGATAACAGAAAATGGCTTTTGAATTGAAGTAACCGTATATGCCACCGTCGCGACGGAAGAATGAAGCGACATCATAATTACCGTGGGCCACCAGATAGTAATCAACCAGGTTAATTGCCGTCCACGGCACCAGCACATACAGCAGCATCAGAATAAAGTTGGTGTAATTGACCAGAAAGTTTTCCTGACCATAAATCGCAATCAGCACTTCGATAAGGATGGTGACAATCGAAACCACAATGCGGGCGCCAGAAAGTGGCGACCATTTAGGCAGGAATGTCTGGCCGAGCGTCAGGGTGCAGAGCACGCCGCAATAGAGGTTCATTGCATTGGTCGCGGCAATGCCTAAGGCAAACACAATAATTACGGTGGAGGATAATCCGCCGGTCATATTCACAATGCCGGTGATTAAATCACCATCCACGATGCAAATAGAAACCAGAATGCCAAGAATCATCGGGAACAATGAACCCAGTACGCATCCCAGGTAGCTACACCAGAAGACACTTTTTTCGCTGATATCTTTTGGCATGTAGCGGGAATAATCGGATACATAAGGCGCATAGGCCAGCTGCCATAACGCGGCGATGGAAATGGCACCGAGGAATCCGCTGAGATTAAAGCCATTACGTGCGAGAAAATCAGTCGGCAGACCATGCACGAAAACAATCCACGCAAAGGCCGCGAGCAAAATAATACCGGATACCCACGACATCACCTTGGTGTAGGCATGAATCAGGTTATAACCGAAGGCACAGGCGACCAGGCTGAGTACCGCAGAAACCAGGATGCCGGTATCGGTAGAAACCGGTGCGTAGATGGCGTGCAGTGACTGACCGCCCAGCACCAGGTTCGATGCCAGAAAGCCGATATACATGATGACGACTAACGCCACCACCAGCACGGAACCATAAGAACCAAACTGGCCGCGGGTTTGCACCATCTGCGGCACACCTAATTGTGGCCCCTGCGCGGAATGCAATGCCATAAACAGCCCACCGGCAAGGTTACCAATCAATACGGCGAGGGTGGCCCACATAAAAGATAAGTGGAAAATACTCACCGCCAGCGCACCGGTAATCACGGTAAGCAACATGATGTTTGAACCAAACCAGATGGTAAAAAGATCCCGTGGCTTGCCATGACGTTCATGCGCGGGAATGGGCTGGATGGTGCTCAACTCTATTGTGGTTGCAACAGCATTATCTTTTGGGTTGTTTGTCATCATAGTTATCTCAACAAAGTCATTTGCAGGCTTGCCGCATGGCTGCGGTTATAACCACCCAAAAAATTGGGAGGGGTGAAAATAACGTTGATGGGATGTTGCAACAGTTGGCTATAGAGAGAAATGAAGAAAAATATAGCCAACTAATATAAAAAAAAGATGCAATCTCGCTTATGGATTGGCTGCCCCAAATTGGAACGTTAAAGAATGACAGGTGAGATATTTTTGAATCTAATTAACTATTTGATTATTAACATCTAAAATGCCACGTTCTGGCTGAATGCCTTATTTTGGTGCGCGTCTGCTCGTCACTGAAGCATCGTTGGCAATATTAAATATCGTCAATTTTGCAAAATTAATAAGTAAAAATGTTGTCTGTGAATTGCGTTAATTTGATTTATCTCAGCACCTTTTTATCTTGCCTGTGCAGAGCGGATGCGGCTTTAACAGGGCTTTGTATTTTATTTCGGCGGACAAGGTTGCCAGCAGGTTAAATATTTTCTATCCAGACGCTCACTTTATAATATTTTACCGCCTGCACGTGCTCCAATAGTCTTGGGTCCTTCTTAAGTGGTTAATCCCCTGCGTGATGCGGGATGAAGGACGTTGAAATGACATCATTAAAAACTGAAACAGATACGCTGATTATTGGCGCGGGTCAGGCGGGGGTTGCCATGAGCGAACACCTGACGCGTCTGGGCATTCCGCATCTGGTAGTGGAGAAAAATCGGATTGCCGAATCCTGGCGTAGTCGTCGCTGGGATTCGCTGGTTGCCAACGGTCCGGCCTGGCATGACCGCTTTCCGGGGATGGAGTTTCCCGGCTGCTCACCTGACAGCTTCGTGGCGAAAGAACAGGTTGCCGATTATTTTGTCAGCTACGCCGCCATGAACCAGTCACCGATTCATACTGGCGTCGAAGTGTTAAGCGCTGAACGCAATCAGGGGCGCAGTGGTTTCACCGTCACCACCTCCGCAGGCGTGATCAATGTGCAGCGTATCGTGGCCGCTACCGGTCCTTTCCAGCGTCCGGTCATCCCGGCGATTGCTCCTCAGCATAGCCAGGTACAACAGCTGCACTCGGCAGACTATAAAAATCCGCAGCAGCTGCCGCAGGGGGGCGTGCTGGTGGTTGGTGCCGGTTCTTCCGGCGTGCAGATTGCTGATGAGCTGCAACGTGCCGGTAAGCCCGTATGGCTGTCGGTGGGACCGCACGATCGTCCACCACGTTCCTACCGTGGCCGGGACTTCTGCTGGTGGCTTGGGGTACTCGGTCTGTGGGATGCCGCAGCCAGCCAGCCGGGCAAAGAGCATGTCACCATCGCCGTCAGTGGCGCACGCGGTGGGCATACCGTCGATTTCCGTCGTCTGGCGGCGCAGGGCGTTAACCTCGTTGGCCTGACTGAAAGTTTCACCGCTAACACCGTACGTTTTCAGGATGACCTGGCGGTGAATATTGCGCGCGGCGATGCTAATTATCTCGCATTGCTGGATGCTGCTGACGCGTATATCGACCGTAACGGTCTTGATTTACCGCCTGAACCGCAAGCACGTGAGTTCCTGCCAGACCCCGCCTGCGTAACCCATCCGCAGCTGTCACTTAATCTGGCCGAAGCTGGCATCACCAGCATTATCTGGGCGACGGGCTACGTGGCCGATTACAGCTGGCTGAAGGTTAATGCCTTTAATGACCAGGGCAGACCGCAGCATCATCGTGGTGTTTCCAGCGAGCCTGGCGTCTATTTTCTCGGCTTGCCGTGGTTGTCACGTCGTGGTTCCACCTTTATCTGGGGCGTCTGGCACGATGCCAAATTTATTGCTGACCAGATCGCTATCCAGCGCCAGTACCAGCATTACCGCGCTCCCTCTGACTCGCTTTAAGGAACTGTTATGCCTACTCATCAACGTATTCGTATGTTCAACACCAAAGAAACCTATCCGAATCAGACGCTGGACAACGATCTCTGCCAGGCGGTACGCGCTGGTAATACCGTCTACGTGCGCGGCCAGGTCGGTACCGATTTTGCAGGCAATCTGGTCGGGCTGGGCGATCCCCGCGCTCAAACCGAACAGGCGATGAAAAACCTCAAACAGCTGCTGGAAGAAGCCGGTAGCGACCTGAGCCATATCGTGAAAACCACCACCTATCTTACCGATCCACGCTATCGCGAGCCGGTTTACCAGGAAGTGGGCAAATGGCTGAAAGGGGTGTTTCCGATTTCAACTGGTCTGGTGGTTTCGGCGCTGGCACAGCCGCAGTGGCTGATGGAAATTGATGTGATTGCGGTGATCCCGGATGACTGGGAGGCGAAATGACGCTTTCGATTGCCGCACGCTGTGCGGAGTCCGGCCAACTCGGTATCGCCATTAGCTCGTCGAGCATTGCCGTCGGCGCGCGTTGCCCGTGGCTGGTGGCCGGAGTGGGGGCGGTATCCAGCCAGAACATTACATTACCGGCACTGGGGCAGCAGATTCTGGCGCGGCTGGAGGCGGGGTTAGCGCCGGAACAGGCACTGAAAAGCGCGCTGGCAGAAGATCGCTTTAGCGAGTATCGCCAGGTGACTGTCATTGACGCCAGCGGTCGCAGCGCCGCCTTTAGCGGTGACAAGACGCTGGGTATTTATCATGTGGTGCAGGGCAAAGAATGCGTGGCCGCAGGCAATATGCTGGCGGAGCAAGCGGTGATCGCCGCAATGGTGACGGCTTTTGAAGCCACCACCGGTGAACTCACCAGTCGTCTGATTACGGCGTTGCAGGCGGGGATCGACGCTGGTGGTGAGGCGGGGCCGGTGCATTCTGCTGCCGTGAAAGTAGTCGATGATTACACCTGGCCGCTGGTGGACCTGCGCGTCGATTGGGCAGAAGAAAACCCATTGGCAGAGCTGCACAAGTTGTGGCTGGCGTATGAACCGCAGATGCAGGCTTACGTCACCCGGGCACTGGATCCACGCGATGCCCCGAGCTATGGCGTACCCGGCGATGAGTAACGCGGTACGCGACATCCTCGCGGCACTGCTGGCGTTTGATACCACCAGCCGCGAATCCAATCTGGCGTTGATTGCCTGGATTGAAGATTTTCTGGCGCAACGGGGTATCGCGTCGCAACGCATCATGGATGACAGCGGGCGCAAAGCCAATCTGTATGCCCGGCTGGGACCGGGCGGTGACGGCGGGGTGATGTTGTCCGGTCATACCGATGTGGTGCCGGTCGATGGTCAGCAATGGACGCTGCCGCCGTTTGCCCTGACACAACAGGAAGGGCGCTACTATGGCCGTGGCAGTGCCGACATGAAGGGCTTTCTGGCCTGCGTGCTGGCATCGCTGGATAACTTTCTGACCCAGCCGTTGCGCCTGCCGCTGCATCTGGCTTTTTCCTATGATGAGGAAGTGGGCTGCCTCGGGGTGCGCAGCATGGTGGACTATCTGCGCGCGTCTGCGGAAAAACCCGCCATGTGTATCATCGGCGAGCCGACAGAAATGCGCCCGGTGTATGGACACAAAGGCAAGGTGGCGATGCGTTGTCAGGTGCATGGCCGCGCCTGTCACTCGGCCTATGCACCCTCTGGCGTCAATGCCATCGAATACGCGGCCAGGCTTATCAACCAGCTGGGCGCAGCGGCGCAGCAACTGAAGCAGATCGAGGATGCGCGTTTTGATCCCCCCTATAGCACGCTCCAGACCGGTATGATTCAGGGCGGCAGCGCGCTGAACATCGTGCCGCAGGATTGTCAGTTTGATTTTGAAATCCGCTATCTGCCGGGCGCTAATGTTCAGGGTGTGATGACCGAGGTCGAGCTGTTCTCGCAACAGCAATTGTTACCGCAAATGCAGGCGGTGGCAGCCGAGAGCGCGATCCGTTTTCAGCCGCTGAGCTACTATCCTAGCCTGCTCACCGATCCGCAATCGCAATTCGCGCAGTGGCTGGCGCAATGGAGTGGCAGCAATGATTTCTCAACCGTGGCGTTTGGCACCGAAGGGGGATTGTTTGATGAAGCGGGGATTGCCACCCTGATTTGCGGGCCAGGCAGCATGGCGCAGGGGCATAAGCCGGATGAGTTTATTGCTATTGAACAAGTAGAACACTGCATGAGTATGCTGGTAAATTTATGTAAATGGATGCGTACAGTTCCTTTAAAATGAAACAGTCAATAGTTAGTTAAACCTAATGAAGCTAACCGTAAAAACGGCTCTGGTAAAAAAGACCTCAAAACACCGACCGGTAGTTTTGAACTGGCACCACCGCGTGATCGCAACGGCACGTTTGAACCGCAACTGGTAAAAAAGCACCGGACCAAACTCTCCAACGGGATAGAACGTAAGATCATCCGCCTGTTCGCTCTGGGGATGAGCTATCAGGATATCGGCCGGGAAATTGAGGATTTATGAGCGTTAAGCGTGTCCAGCGCCACCATCAGTGCGGTCACCGATAAAGATATCCCCGAATTTAAACAGTGGCAGCAGCGACCCCTTGTGAAGGTCTATCCTTTTGTCTGGTTGGATGCCAGTCACTACAAAATCCGCGAAGAAAGCCATTACCAGAGCTAGGCTGTATATACCGTTCTGGCACTGAATCTGGAAGGCAAAAAAGAAGTATTGGACCTGTATCTGTCGGAAAGTGAAGGCGCTAACTTCTGGTTATCCATACTGAGTGGCATGCAAAACCGTGGCGTTGAAGATATCCTGATCGATTGCGTGGACGGACTGACCGGCTTCCCTGAGGCGATTAACAGCATTTATCCACAGACTGAAGTGCAACTGTGCGTTATTCATCAGATACGCAACTCGATCAAAGACGTGGCATCGAAGTATCACAAAGCGTTTATGGCCGATCTGAAGCCAGTGTACCGGGCTGTGTCAAAGAGGCCGCAGAGACGGCACTGGATCAACTGGAGTCAGCAGTATCCGGTGGTGCTCCTGTCGTGGCGTCGTAAATGGGAAAAACTGTCAGCGTACCTGCCTTACCCAAGCATCATATCCATCTGAAATCGTCCACCGTGGCAAGTCAGGCTCCCCAAGTGTCCTGTTTTTTATTCATATTGCAAGTGGAGTCTTTAGCTTTAAGCTCCTCTTTTCGTTTAAGGCAGACTGTTGATTTAAAACAAGCTGATACACATTCTGGGTAATAATGCGGTCTATATGTGACGCTTACTGATATGGCTCAAGCGGTATTATTAAAATGGAATACATCTTAAACAGCCATATGAGTCTGAGCGCTAACAACAGTACCAAAGTACGTAGATATCTTCCCGCAGACTGGAACTATTTCAGATGAAAATCTTAATACAGCTATCCATAGCAGTGTAAATGCCGCATATATCACTGTAATCGCTTACACAGAGAACCGCTTCGTATGAGAATTGTCTTACGTGTTCTTAACGATTACTGGGATAAATGATGAAAGTAAGTCGCAGAACTGCCTGGATTATTATGTTAATTTTTTGCTGTCTGGTATGGGGTGGTATTTTCGCCGCGGTCGTTTATGGAGCAGAGCCTGATAAAAGAAAACCATCACAGCCCGCAGACAAAAGCAGTGAAAGCATCCAGGAAAAAGTAAAATCGCTTGATTTGAATGATAAACAGCGAAAGTTTCTGGAGTCACTCATCGAAAGTAACAAGAAGGATTGACAGTTCTGTCTTGCAAAGACCCTGCATGACACACGAATTGGCTCCGTACCTGATGCGCAACCTTCCTTGGTGAGGGAAAACACTATCCGAATAGTGTAATCGGTTACATGTAAGTTAAATAATTAGAGTGTAAGGACAAAAAAATGTTCTTTTTTCACAATGAGGCCTGATTTATCAAGAGCTAGAAGAATGCTTTTGAATGCCCGGATTAAAAGACCTACACAGCTTAAGCTGACATCTGGTTCGATTTGTTATTTCACAGAGATGAGCGTCTTCACAACGTGGCCAGATCACCTTGACGCCGTGATGGTATCAGAAACAGCTATAACCAGCAGGCACTGGTGGCCCTGCAGTATCTTTTTATGATGGCATAAAAAAAGCTCTAATGACATCAGTCTCAGAGCTGAACTGAGTTTCATTAGTCACTAAATTGTCGGAGTGGCATGAAATCATCCTCACAGTGTGCCCCCTTTTGACCATGGCGTTCAGGACGATCAGGAGTTTAAGCATGCAGGCAACCAGCGCCACCTTTTTCGCCTTTCCGGCTTCAACTAACCTGACATAAAAGCCCCTGATTGCCGGGTTAAACTGAATGGCGGTTATCACCGCCATGTAAAGCGTGCACCCTACGCCCGCCCTTCCGCCAAAAATAGTTCGTCTTCCCCGCATTTTTCCTGAGTCCCTGTAAACGGGGGCGACACCGACAAGCGCGCTGATTTCCCTGCTGGGCAGGGTGCCCAGCTCCGGCGGTTCGGCCAGCAGGGTGGCGGCAGTGATTTCCGCCACGCCATTGACGCTGGTCAGCAGGCGGGCCTGCTCCCGGAAATGTTGCCTAACCTGACGATTCATCATGCGGGTCACAAGGGCAAGCTCTGCCTCGAAGGCCGTCATGACACGGCTGAAACTTTCACGGCTATAAGAAATCCATGAGTTCGGATGATGGAGTAGCATTGCTTAACTAGGCCCTTCAAGGGCATGGGATTGCACTCCGTGAATCATGGATTATAAAAAATATATTTCCTCAGGGAAGCTTATTAACATTCTTCCCGAGTGGCATGAACCGATTAGCCCTATACAGATTGTACGAACCAGTCGGAATTCAATTTCGATAAGAATTTCAATGTTTTCAAATTTTCTGATTGAATTTTGTCGGATGAATTAAAGAGATAGGATTAAGACCGGGAGTAAAATCCCGGCTGAATATAAGATTGAGATAGAATGTTACTGGACTAATGTTGTGACAGTCATTCGCAGTGCACTTTCCAAATGCCGTACAGAATTTAATGATAGAACTATGCATTATCACTCCATAGAAGACCTGTCCTTTGGAGAATGATATGCCGTTTGCGTTGTTAGCGTTGGCTATTAGCGCTTTTGCGATTGGTACAACACAGTTTATTACTACAGGATTACTGCAAGATATTGCAAATGATCTCCATGTGTCTATTCCGCAAGCCGGATATCTGACCTCTGGAAGAGGCTGGGCGTATATTCATTCGCAACGAGCGTTCGACGTCTCTATTAGGTCGAATGGCAAGCGCAGAGGAAGTAGCTAATTTGATCGTTTATCTCAGCTCCGATAGGGCTTCTGCCACTACAGGTACTGCCGTGCGAGTAGATGGGGGGAGTTTTGCGCGGTGTTATCTGAACCTCCGAGTGATCTTGTCAGAGAAATCGCTCCAGCAAACCAAATAAGGTTATTAAAAAAGCAGATCCTAAAGGGATAGGATCTGCTTATCCTTTTATTCTCCTAGTGATTCATTACTGGATTAGGCAGCATGATTATTTTTCTGACTGCTCCAATTATAGGGGGGAACATATTTTTCCCTGCATTCATCTATATAATCTGACCACCATTGCATCATTGCTTTACGCGCTTCCAGGTGCTCCGCTTTATGTATGTACGCTGCTCGCACGCTGTTACGCTCCTGATGACTCATCTGCCTTTCAATGGCATCCTCTGACCACAGGCCGGACTCAATCAGGGCGCTACAGGCCATTGCCCGGAATCCGTGGCCGCAGACATCCTCTTTAGTATCATAATCCATTAGCCGTAAAGCCTTATTAATCGTATTTTCACTCATTGGTTTATACGGATCACGAATGCTGGGGAATATCAGTACCTGATCACCAGAGATTTCTCTGATCTGTTTGAGAATGTCGATGGCCTGTTGGGAAAGTGGCACAATATGCTGCGCACGCATTTTTGCACCTCGCCCAGAGTTGCGAACATTGGGAATTGTTTCTCGGGTAGCGGGGATAGTCCAGAGCCTGTTTCTGAAATTAATCTCCGGCCAACGGGCAAAACGCAGTTCACTGGAACGGATAAACACATGAAGAGATAGCATGATTGCCAACTGAGTTAACTCCCGTCCCTGTTTGTAGTCGTCAATGCGTTTCAGCAGTTCCGGCAGACGTTCCAGGGGCAGGGCAGGATAGTGACGTTTGATGGGCGGAACGGTGACGCCTTTCAAGTCTGCAGCCGGGTTGTGTTCAATCAACCCCTGATGTAAGGCGTGCCGCATAATGCTGCTTATGTATTGTCGGGTACGAGAAGCTATTTCCAGCAAACCTTTATTCTCAACGCCTTTCAGCAGATTGATGAAGTGCTGAACTTTCAGTTCTGTTACCGTCAGATGACCAATTATCGGGAAAATGTGGTTGTTCATACGGCCAAGCACGCGATTGGCGTGATCTTCCGACCAGGTTTTATTGCTTTTATGCCAGTTCAGAGCTACGGCTTTGAAGGCTTTTTCCGGTGACCGGGCTGCCTTTTCAGTGAGACGCTGTTGTGCCGGGTTTATCTTCTGTGCAAGTAGCTTACGGATGTCGTCACGCTGTTGCCGGGCGTCGGTCAGAGAAACATTAGGATAAGCACCTAAACCGAGGCGAGATTCTTTACCATTAATACGGTACTTGAGATACCAGTGACGTGAGCCGCCCGGTTTGACAAGAATATACAGACCGTGAGAATCGGAGACTTTAAAGGGTTTATCAGAAGGTTTGAGGGTGCGGATTTTCGCATCGGTAAGGGACATATGGGGGTCACTCCATTATCGAACAAACCTGACCCCAGATTTGACCACCAATTTTTCCCGATGCGGAGAATTAAATGAAAATACACCGGGAAGAATTTTCACGCTAACCTCTTGAATCAATACCAGATAAAGACTCGCAAGGAGGCATGAAAACAGGAAATTGGCTCCTCTGACTGGACTCGAACCAGTGACATACGGATTAACAGTCCGCCGTTCTACCGACTGAACTACAGAGGAATCGTGTGAACGGGGCGCATATTAACGATGACCATTCCCCTTGTCAAAGCCTGAATCACCTGCGCTTGTTCGTTTGCTGACAATTTCAACAGTGTGCCTGTTTTTCCGGCATTGACCGGCCTGGTGCACCGTTGCAGTGCATTTATACCTCTAATGGGGCATACCGCAATCCGCTTACCGGGCAACAAAATCGCAGTTTGCTATCAGTATCCCTTATTACGCGGCCTGCAGCGGCATTTGCGTCTCTAAAAAAAAGCTGGCAAGCAAATTGCAAAACCTTCTGCATCTAAACGGCCAGTGTTGGTACTGGTGTTCCTTACAGGAGGCAAAATGAACTTAAGACGACTGAAGTATTTTGTGAAAATCGTCGATATCGGCAGTCTGACCCAGGCCGCTGAAGTCTTGCACATCGCACAACCGGCGTTAAGCCAGCAGGTTGCGACCCTGGAAGGCGAGCTGGACCAGCAGCTGTTGATCCGCACCAAGCGCGGCGTCACGCCGACCGAAGCGGGCAAGATCCTTTACACCCACGCCCGCACTATCCTGCGCCAATGCGAGCAGGCGCAGCTGGCGGTCAACAACGTCGGTCAGACGCTAAGCGGCCAGGTGTCAATCGGCCTGGCGCCGGGAACGGCGGCTTCAGCCATTACCATGCCGCTGCTGCAAACGGTGCGTAATGAGCTGCCGGAAGTGATGGTCTATTTGCAGGAAAGCAGCGGAACGATCCTCAACGACAAGCTTATCGACGGTCAGCTGGATATGGCCGTGCTTTACGAACGCTCGCCGGTCGCCGGGATCGTCAGCCAGCCGCTGCTGAAAGAAGATCTCTACCTGGTCGGCACCCGGGATTGTCCGGGGCAGAGTGTGGATTTGACGGCGGTTGCGGAGATGAATTTGTTCCTGCCGCGCGATTATAGCGCCGTCCGCGCGCGGGTCACCGAAGCCTTCACCCTGCGTCGCCTGTCGGCAAAAATTATCGGCGAAATTGAATCCATCACCACCCTGACGGCGGCCATTGCCAGCGGCATGGGCGTCACCGTGCTCCCTGAATCCGCCGCCCGTTCGCTATGCAGCGCGGCTAATGGCTGGATGGCGCGCATCAGCACGCCGTCAATGAGCCTGTCGCTGTCGCTCAATATGTCGGCTCGCGGCAGCCTGTCACCGCAGGCGCAGGCGGTGAAGGAAATTTTGATGTCGCTGGTGAGTCGCCCGTCGCTGGAAAACCGTGAATTATTGTTAGTCAGTTAGGCTATATTCCTGGATGGAATAAGTTGCTGGTTTTTATTATTTGTTAGCAGGGACAACAGACTTTAACAATAGCGCCTATGTTATGTCTGATAGCCCGGAGGAAAGGGTGAACTTCCAGCAACTCAAAATTATTCGTGAAGCGGCCCGTCAGGATTACAACCTGACGGAAGTCGCCAATATGCTCTATACATCGCAATCGGGCGTCAGCCGTCATATTCGTGAACTGGAAGAAGAACTGGGGATCGAAATCTTTATCCGCCGTGGCAAACGTCTGCTGGGGATGACGGAGCCGGGCAAAGCGTTACTGCTGATTGCCGAGCGTATTCTTAATGAAGCCAGCAATGTTCGCCGCCTGGCTGACCTGTTTACCAACGATGCCTCCGGCGTCTTAACCATCGCCACTACCCATACCCAGGCGCGCTATAGCCTGCCGCCGGTGATTAAAGCCTTCCGTGAACTCTTTTCCGACGTGCGTCTTGAGTTAGTTCAGGGAACGCCGCAGGAAATTGAAGCGCTGCTGCACAACGGCGGCGCGGATATCGGTATCGCCAGCGAGCGCCTGAGCAACGATCCGACGCTGGTGGCTTTTCCCTGGTTCCGTTGGCACCACAGCCTGCTGGTCCCCAAAGATCATCCGCTGACCCAGGTGACGCCGTTAACCCTCGATGCCATCGCCCGCTGGCCGCTCATTACCTATCGTCAGGGAATTACCGGCCGCTCGCGTATTGACGAAGCTTTTAACCGTAAAGGACTGATGCCGGATATCGTCTTAAGCGCTCAGGACTCCGATGTCATCAAAACGTATGTCGAACTGGGGCTGGGAGTTGGGCTGGTAGCGGAACAGTCAGGAGACGCGCGCGAGTCTGATACCTTTACGCGTCTCGATACCCGCCATCTGTTTGACGCCAATACCGTCTGGCTGGGCCTGAAGCGTGGGCAGCTGCAGCGAAACTACGTCTGGCGCTTTATTGAACTGTGCAACGCGGGGCTGTCGCTGGAGGAAATTAAACGCCAGGCGATGGAGCCGGAAGAGGCGGCGATTGATTATCAGATTTAGCAGGATGATAAATCAGATATGAGATAGCAAACGAAGCTATAATTTATCCACGATTATCGCCACAAAGGAAGGGAAATTGTGCGGCGTGTGAAACTGCTTTGTTCTCTTATTATGATCCTCACCAGCCAGAGCGCTCTGGCGGTGAGCTACCCGTTGCCGCCGGAAGGAAGCCGCCTGGTGGGCAGTCCGCTGACCATCACTATTCCGCAACACAATACCCAGCCGCTGGAGGCCTTCGCCGCTCAGTACGGCCAGGGTCTGAGCAACATGCTTGAGGCCAACCCCGGCGTCGATGTGTACCTGCCGAAGTCGGGTTCCACGCTGGTGGTGCCGCAGCAGCTTATTCTGCCCGCTACGCTACGCCAGGGCATTGTGATTAACGTGGCTGAAATGCGTCTCTACTATTATCCACCTGAAGGCACAACCGTTGACGTTCTGCCAATTGGAATTGGTCAGGCAGGACGCGAAACTCCGCGTAACTGGGTCACCGCCGTGGAGCGTAAGCAGGAGGCGCCAACCTGGACGCCAACCGCCAATACCCGTCGTGAATACGCCAGCCGGGGCGAAAGCCTGCCCGCGTTTGTGCCAGCCGGGCCGGATAACCCAATGGGGTTGTACGCGATTTACATCGGCCGGCTCTACGCGATTCATGGCACCAACGCCAATTTCGGTATTGGCCTGCGCGTGAGCCAGGGCTGCATCCGTCTGCGTAACGACGATATCAAATACCTGTTTGATACCGTTCCGGTCGGGACGCGCGTGCAAATCATCGATCAGCCGGTGAAATATACCGTCGAGCCGGACGGCAGCCGCTGGGTTGAAGTCCACGAACCGTTATCGCGCAACCGCGCGGAGTATGAATCGGACCGTAAGGTGCCGCTCCCGGTCACGCCAGCGCTTCAGGCCTTTGTGAAGGGGGAGGGCGTTGATGTGAATCGCGCCGAGCAGGCGCTTGAGCGCCGCTCCGGTATGCCGGTGGACATTGGGCATTCAGCTATGCCGGCAGGTAGCGGATTTTAATCTTTTCCGCCACGCTGAAGGGTTTCTGCCATCGCGATAAGGCGCCCGCGGTTGCCGGGCGCTATTGGTCTTCGTGAAGAGTCATTTTGGGTATTTAGCTTCATCTCATTGAGTGATGCCTTAACCAAAGGGATGTTTTTTAAATGCTGCATGGGCTTCATATAATTCAGCAGCGGATTGAATATGAGTAAAGTCTCCCGCATGAACCACGTGGGGGATCATCGACTGAATAAAGGTCCAGATAACCGTACTCGTTACTGCCACCTGATCGGGGACCGCGGCCGCCGGACGGTTTTCCAGCAGGGTATTCCACTCCCTGCAGGCCGCCAGCAGCTGAATCGTGATGCGCTCTATCCACGGATTATGCTGCTTTTCCGCCGGGCGCAGTTTGTGTTCATACACGTTCTGCACCGCCTTTTCACCCGCGGCGAGAATAAAACCCAGCGTTTGCAGATCGCTTGCCTGCGCCAGTGGATCGGCCGGCAGCAGCTTGCGCGCCGGGGAGGCAAGGCCTTCAAAATAGGCCAGTATCAGCGACGAGTCCATCAGACGAATTCCGTTATCCAGCACCAGCGTCGGCGCTTTTACCGCGGGATTGATGCGGGAAAACGCGTCAAAGCTGCTGAATACCGACAGCGGGTGACTTTCAAACTCGACCCCGTAGAGTTCAAGAGAAATCGCCACACGCCTGACATAAGGCGAATCCATCATGCCGATAAGTTTAATCATGATTCCTGTTTTCCTGTCTCTGTGAAATGACGCATCTCAATTCATTGCTACGAATGGCGACTCAATAGCGGCTGGTTAACGCTTCATCACCGGTAGTGAACAGACATTACAATAAAATGTGCATAGCGAATATCATCGGTATCTAACGGATCGGGTTAGCATTACTGACAGGTTGTTGGTCACGTATATTGAGTTAAGCTGCGGGAGTGAAGCATGTCGGATTTTCCACCTATTGCCAGTTTGCGTAGTTTTGAAGCCGTGGCCCGGCTTGGCAGCGTGACGTTGGCGGCGAAAGAACTTCACGTTACGCATTCAGCCATCAGCCAGCAGATTAAAGTGTTGGAGGAGATGGTCGGTTTAAAGCTGTTTATCCGTCACGGTCGCGGCGTGCAGATTAATGAAGACGGGCGGCTCTATGCCTTACAGGTCCGCGAGGCATTGCATCATATCGCTGATGCCACCCGGCTGGTGCAGGTCAAACCGCGAAGGCAGGAGCTGACGCTGGCGATGGTACCCTCCTTTGGTAGCCACTGGTTAGTGCCGCGACTGGAGCGGTTTCGGGCGACATATCCCCATATCTCGCTGCGCATACAGGCAAGCCTGGCGATCGCCAGTATGCAGCAGGAAGGGATTGATATGGCGATCCGTATGGGCAAAGGCGACTGGGAAGGAATGGAAAGCCATTATCTTTTCGCCGATGAGCTTATCGTCGTGGCCGCGCCATCCTATAACGACGGCGTGCTTCCCCAAACACCGTCAGAGATAGCGAAGAGTAAAATTATCTTCTCGATGGAGTCGTGGAAAACATGGTGCATTAATGCGGGGCTTGAAAGAGAGATTGTGCCCGGCGGTTTGTGCATCAACGACTCGAACCTGGTTCTGGAGGCCGTCCGGCTTGGAAAAGGTATCGCGCTGGAACGCCGCTCTTTAGTTCAGGATGCGCTCTCTAGAGGCGAACTGGTACAGCTTACGCCTTTCACCGCCCCTTATCCCTGGCCTTACTGGCTGGTGTCGTCGCAGGCCGCTGAACAGAAAACCGAAGCCGTTCTGTTCAAAGCCTGGCTTGATGAGGAGGTTGCTGCATGGGGTCAACAAACTGGCGCGCTGGAAGAGAAACATGCGCGAGACGGAAACCGTAGCTCCCGCCCGGAGGCGGGATAATTTAGAGTAGGATGTTACTTATCGATTAAATTAAAATCATCCTGGTTATATCTTAATCCGTGAACATGGTCAGGAGTAAAGATAAAATCAATGGCTTTAATATCAGCATCGGAAATGTCCAGGCTGACTGCGCCGGCATTATCCCGCATATGCGCTATTTTCCGCGCGCCGGGAATAGGGACGATATCATCGCCTTTACTCATCACCCATGCGAGTGCGAGTTGGGCCAGGGTACAACCATATTTATCGGTTATCTCCCGCAGTTGACTGAGCAGCTGCTGGTTTTTTTGCAGGGCATCGTTCTGGAAGCGAGGGAGATTGCGACGAAAATCATCATCGGCGAAGCCGGACCGGTCGGTGATTTTTCCCGTTAAAAATCCGCGCCCCAGTGGGCTATAGGGCACAAATCCTACCCCTAATTCGCGGCAGGCTTTGAGAATGTTTTCTTCCGGTTCGCGAGTCCAGAGAGAATATTCAGTCTGAACGGCGGCGATCGGATGAACTTCACAGGCCCGGCGTAAAGTATCGGCAGAGACCTCGGAAAGTCCGATGTGGAGAACTTTCCCTTCCTTGACAAGTTCTGCCATTGTGCCCACCACGTCTTCAACGGGAACGGTGGGATCAACGCGGTGCTGATAAAGGAGATCAATCGTGTCGACGTTGAGACGTTTAAGCGAGCCTTCTACCGCTTCGCGGATATGTTCAGGGCGGCTGTCAACGCCGGCCATACGCTCAAGCCCGTGGCCGCCAGGAAGAATGTGGAAACCAAATTTGGTCGCGATTTGTACCTTGTCACGAATTCCTTTGATGGCTTTCCCGACCAGCACTTCATTATCAAATGGTCCATAAACTTCCGCCGTATCAAGGAAAGTAATCCCCAAATCAACCGCAGCGTGAATGGTGTTAATTGCCTGCGACTCTTCGGCGCCACCATAGGCAAAACTCATCCCCATACAGCCCAGACCTAATGCCGACACCTGAAGTTTGTTCTTTCCCAGATAACGTGTTTTCACCTTATTTTCCTCATTTACCAAGTGTGCTTAGATATATACTTCCAATTTACATTCACAACAATTAATCTCTCTCTAATGCAGTATTTTACGGATGTTAACAATGAAAAATATTCCCGAATTGCAACATGTAGAAATGCTTATTCTTATTGTGAAACATGGAAGTTTTCGTCAGGCAGCAAAAGAGTTGAATATTTCTCCACCAACGTTAACCATCGCCATAAATAATCTGGAAGAGAAACTGGGCGCGAGGCTTCTAAATCGTTCTACGCGCAGTCTTTCTCTGACCGCTATCGGCCAGGAATTTCTGAATGACGTTACTCCTGTGCTCAATGACTACAGGCGGGTGATTGATAACCTTAATGAGCACAGGGCAAAGCCGGAAGGGGTGGTGAGAGTAAATTTGCCGCGAGTCGTGCTGGATCTCTTCTTTCAACGCTATTTCGTGCAGTTCAAAAAAGATTATCCAGATATTAAACTTGAATTATTCACCACCGACAGGAAAATAAATATTATCGATTCAGGGTTTGATGCGGGGATTCGCTACACGCAAGATGTGCCGAAGGATATGATTGCAGTACCCTTTGGAGAAGAGCTCTCTCTTATTGCAGTGGCGAGTCCAGATTTTATAAAAAAGTCAGGGGTACCCTCCTCACCGAAGGACCTCGTGAATTTCAGATGCATCAATCGTTGCTTTCCTGGCGGGCAGCTTTATCGTTGGGAGTTTCTCAACGCTGAGGGCGATAAAACGGAAGTTGCTGTTAAAGGCGATCTTGTTATTGATTCCGATGCGGCAATGATACAGGCTGCGGAATCCGGATTAGGGATTGCTTTTGTGTATGAGAATCTGGTTAAGGTTCAAATTAAAGAAGGCAGTCTTATCCGCCTGCTTTCTGATTATTATTACCCCGCCGATCGTTTTACTATTTATTATCCGAGCCGCAAACATATCCCCGTGCCGCTGAGAACATTTATAACATGGGTGATGTCGATGAATAAAAATATTCTCCAGCAATAGAATGTGAAAAGGCGGGTGAAAATAACCTGGCTTAAAACCGATCCTATCACCCTCTTTTGTCTTGTCGTACTCCGGATGCCTCTTCGGTTTGTCGTCCGGTCGCGATCCCGCGCCATTAACGCTGCCCGATGCCGTTTTACCGGCGCAGCGCGGGCGCTAAATACCGCTAAACCAGTTATAGCCCTGATCCTCCCAGTAGCCTCCAGGGTTGGTATCGCTGACGAAAATGGCGGCGATATGCTTAGCGTTTTTGAACCCCAGCTTGGTCGGCACCCGCAGTCGTAGCGGAAAACCATACTCCGCCGGCAGCGGCTGACCTGCAAAATCCAGCGCCAGAATGGTTTGCGGGTGCAGCGCGGTGGCCATATCAATACTGGAATAATAGCGATCCGCGCACTTAAAGCCGACATAGCGCGCGTTGAGGTCGGCGCCGACGTGTTGCAGGAATAGCTTGAGCGGTACGCCGCCCCATTGACCAATCGCGCTCCAGCCTTCAATGCAGATCAGCCGGGTGATCTGGCTCTGTTGCGGCAGACGCTGTAGCTGTTCCAGCGTCCACGGCGCTTTTTTCTCCACTTTACCGGAGACTTCCAGACGATAGTCGAACAGATCGACTTCCGGCGCGTTATATTCCGGATAAAAAGCGTTAAACGGAAAGGGGTGGGTAATTTGGTCCGGACGGTAAGTCTGGGCCAGGCGCTGGCCGCTGAACAGCCAGGACTGGACCCGATCGTTCCAGCGCGACATAGCCCACAGCACTTTGTCGACTTGATCGCCATCCTGCATGTTGCATCCGGTCAGCATCGCCACGCCTCCCAGCGTCAGCCCGGATCGCAGAAGTAATCGGCGCTGCACATTTACCAGCTGTTTTTTCTGATCCGGCTCGAGCGCGGGCGCGCGGCGAGTTGGCGCTTTACCCTTCATGTTTACCTCCTGACAGCATGGCCCACAGGGTGGAAGGTACGATTAACACCATCAGCACATGGATAACGACGAACAGCCCGATACCTGCCATGGCGCAGAAGTGGACATAGCGCGCGACAGGAAAACCGCCGAACAGCGCCACCAGCCAGTAGAGCTGTACCGGTTTCCAGATAGCCAGCCCGGAGAGCACCAGCAGCAGGCCGAGCGCCATAACGCCGAGGTACATTAGCTTTTGAATCGCATTGTAATGGCCGAGGCGATGGTTCAGCCGCAGCGTTAAGGTCAGCCAGATATCCTGCCGGAGCGCGGCCAGACGTAGCGGCAGCAGGTCGCGGCGTAGATGGCCGCTGAACAGACTCCACAGCAGGTAGCAAACAGAGTTAACGATCAGCAGCCACATGACCGCCAGGTGCCAGCCAATCGCGCCGCCCAGCCAGCCGCCCAGGGTGAGGGAGGGCGGAAAGCGGAAGTCGAACAGCGGCGAAGCGTTGTAGATTTCCCAGCCGCTCATGAACATTCCGATCATGGCGACCAGATTCACCCAGTGGGTGAGCCTGACCGGCCAGCGATGTACTGGCCGCGACGCGTTGGTTTTCATGCACGTCTCCTGGATTACATCGGCGGTACGGTACCGTCTTTTCCGGCGGAAATGCGGGTGGCGACGCGCTCGCCTTTATCGTTAGTGGCGGAGAACAGCACGATATGCGTACCGGGCTTCAGCAGGCCGCGATCGCCGGGATTGATGGTCACCACCGGCGTATCGTCAGGGACGATGACGTTTTTTTGCCGATCGCCGTATTTAACGGTTAGCGTGCGGCCGTTGGCGTTTACCAGCTTGCCGATGGTGCCGTTGGTCATGGTGTTGATTTTACCGTCGGCGGACTCCCACGGAGAGTGTCCTTCGCCCGTGCCGCGAAGGCTGGCGGCAAACACGTGTACTTCCAGCGCCTTCAGGCTACCGTCGGCCTGGGGGACCGCTGCGGTGCCGATAAAGCTGTCCGGCTTGATATCGTCGATCGAACCTTTGGCGACGCTAAAAACCTGCGTTTTGTCGTTGAGCTTTACGTCGACCTTTTCCCCTTGACGGTTGCTGATTTGCAGATCGGTATCCGAGACCTGGGCGATGGTGCCGCGCAGCGGCGCGATAGCTTTAGCCGGCGCCTGCTCTGCAGCGGCGATGCCGCTGCAGAGCATCAGGGTGGACAACAGTAAACCGGCAATACGATGGCGTGTATGCATGACATTCTCCTGTAATGGTTTGCCGGTTAAGCATGGCCAGGCGATCGGGACAACACCATGTCCGTTTGATGACATTAATGTCATCAAGACGCGGCGCAGAAACTGTTAATCTGTCCGCAGACGTGAAGAGGTGTTAAGCATGCGCATATTGGTGGTGGAAGATGATATCGGAACCGGTAATTACCTGAAGAAGGGGTTAACGGAGGCCGGATACGGCGTTGATTTGGCGCGCGACGGTACCGACGGCTTATTTCGGGCGCTGGAGTATGGTTACGATGCGATTGTGCTCGACGTCATGCTGCCCGGGCTTGACGGCTGGCAGATTATTGATGTTTTACGCAAGAAAAGCGATGTGCCGATACTGTTTCTTACCGCCCGCGACGAGGTGCAGGACCGTATTCATGGCCTGGAGCTGGGGGCGGACGATTACCTGGTCAAACCTTTCTCCTTTACCGAACTGGTGCTCAGGTTACGTACGCTGTTGCGCCGCGGAACCGTACGGGAATCCGATCGCTATGACATTGCCGACCTGCATATTGATGTGCTGCGGCGCAGAGCCACCCGTCAGGACACCGTAATACCGCTAACCAACAAAGAGTTTATGTTGTTGCATCTGCTGGTCCGGCGTGAAGGAGAGGTGCTGTCGCGCACCATGATCGCTTCGCAGGTATGGGATATGAATTTCGACAGCGACACCAACGTGGTGGATGTGGCGATCAAACGCCTGCGCGCCAAAATCGACCGGCCGTTCGATATCAAACTTATTCATACCGTACGCGGCATCGGCTACGTTTGCGAGGTCCGCTCATGAAGGTGCTGGCCCGGCGCTGGCAGGCGACATCGTTGACGCTGCGAAGCGCCGTTCTGTTTGCCCTGGTTGCAGCGCTGGTGGTCAGCGCCGCCGGGGGTTACTTATATCACGCCATGCGTCAGGAGATGATTCACCGTAGCGATCGGCAGGTGACCGGGCGCATAGAATATTACCGAAACGTCCTGAGTAAACGCTTTCCGCTGGAGCGGCTGGTGGCGAACACCGGGATGTTCGAAAACATGTTGGGCAACGAGCAGGACGTTTTAATCTTTCGTATTCCGGGACAGGCTCCGTTAATTAAGGTGAATCCTGCCAGGATTCAATTACCGTCGGTGACGCCGACGCCGGCGGATCGTCCGCAGCGCCTGAATGAGGTACAGGGCGGGATGACCGGGCAGGGGGTTCCGCTGCGTGTGGCGTCGGGGCTGGTGACGCTGGAAGATGGCAGGGTACTGCAAATTTCTGTCGCGCATGTGATGGTAAATGAACAGAAAATGCTGGCGCGCTACCTGTGGCGCGTCATCGCGGCGGTGGCGGCGGCTTTTTTGGTGATTGCGCTGCTGGGCTACTGGGTGATGCGTCGCGAGCTGCGGCCATTAAGGCGTATGGCCGCTGAGGCGGCGGTCATCACGCCCAGTACGCTGGCGACTCGCCTGAGCGAACAGGACGCACCGCAGGAGCTGCAGCAGCTGATTGTCTCCTTCAACGCCATGCTCGACAGGCTCAACGAAGGCTATCAGCGCCTGACGCGGTTTTCCGCCGATCTGGCCCATGAGATCCGCACGCCGGTGGGGGCGCTAATGGGCCAGTGTCAGGTGGCGCTGTATCAGCCTCGCAGCGTGGAGGAGTATGAAACGTTGCTCTCCAGCAACATGGAGGAGCTGGAACGCATTTCACGCATGGTGGAAAATATTCTGTTTCTGGCGCGCGCCAGCCATGCGCAGTCGGTGCTGAACTGCCGGGAACTGGATATTGCTCAGGAGCTACAGCGTGTCGCGGATTATTTCGAGGGGCTGGCGGAGGAGCGCGAAATTCAGCTGATTTGCGAAGGTGAAGGGCAACTGCGGGCCGATGCGATGCTGTTTCAGAGGGCATTAAGCAACCTGGTGGCCAACGCGGTTCGCTATGCCGATGAAGCGAGCCAAATCATCTTACGAGCCGGCATGGAAGAAAACCGACAGATTATTCAGGTGATTAATCAAGGCCCGCCGATTGCGCAGGTACATCTGGAAAAGCTGTTTGAGCGTTTCTATCGTGCAGACGCCGCGCGCAGTAGCCACGCCAGCGGGCTGGGATTGTCGATCGTACGCGCAATTATGACTCTGCACGGCGGTGAGGCCCGCGCTCAGTGCCTGCCGCAGCAGCCGGGCGCGCAAATCGTTTTCAGCCTGATTTTCCCGAAACGCTCAACGTAGCGGTAAACAAAAAGCCCGCTTAAGTTTCCTTAAGCGGGCTTTTCTAATATGGCTCCTCTGACTGGGATCGCCTTTGCCATTAACGGGCTGATTGAAAAGCTAAATCCCGAAATTAGGGTTGTCGAGACTCTCTGAGTTGCAGGCGGGAGACCGAGAGAACGTCAGTGACGCGCGACAACTCAGCATGCACTGTGCCAATACCTGAACGGCTTTTTCGGGACAGGTCGTAAAACGGTGAATGCCTTGCATGTTATTCACTGAAATAGCTGAATGCGTCTTCAGCTTTGCAGTAACGACGCATGAATCTCGTGTCCCCTCTCTCCATAATCAATTTTATAGGTTTACACCTATATAGTATTTGACCTATATTGATTTGGAGGTCCCGTGTGGATGATTAAAACAACGGATACGTTTGAGCGCTGGTTTACCTCGCTCAACGATACCGATAGGGCCAGCGTGCTTGCAGCGCTGTTGGTCCTGCGAGAAAAGGGGCCGGGTTTGTCCAGACCTTATGCCGATACGCTCAGAGGCTCCCGCTACAGCAACATGAAAGAGTTGCGTATTCAGAGCCGGGGCGAGCCGATACGGGCATTTTTCGCTTTTGACCCGGCCCGTACCGGTATTGTGCTTTGCGCCGGAAATAAGGTCAGCAATGAAAAACGTTTTTACGATGAGATTCTCCCGGTGGCTGACCGGGAATATACGAACTGGCTGAACATATTAAAAGAGAAGGAGTAACGCGATGGGCAGAACGCTGGAACAGCTTATTGCGGATGAAAAACCTGAAGTTGTGGCCGAAGCCGAGGCTATGGCTAAGGATATTTTGCTCAATATTCACCTTGCTGAGTTGCGTGAGAGGGTGCAGAAAACGCAGGTGGAAATGGCGCAGGAATTAGGTATCAAGCAGCCTACCGTCGCGGGAATGGAAAAACCGGGCCGCGACCTGAAGCTCTCCACGCTCAAACGTTACGTTGAAGCCACCGGCGGCAAGCTACGTCTTGATGTTGAGTTGCCGGATGGTTCTCACTACGGATTTGAACTGTAAACCGTGAGCGGTTGAGCAGCGGAACGGTCAGCCTGAAAAGCAAAAATCCCGCTTAGTTTCCTGAGCGGGATTTTCTAATAGGGTTCCCCTGGCTGGGATCGCCTTTGCCATTAACTGGCTAATAAGTAGGCTAAGCCTGAAGTCCCTATCCTTTCAATGATAAAGGTATCTTAACAGTAAGGGGGCACTCCATAGGAAACAGGTCAAGGCCTGTAACTCATTTATCAGAATGAACCTACTATGGATACCATTCTACCTACCTTGATTTCAAAGATATCTATTAGAATTGTCCTAAAAAAATGGCTAAGATAGTAGGATTCTGACGTTGAATACCTTCGTTACACTATAGATTGGGTATGCAATGATGATGTTATGGAACCTACGGAATCCCAGCCATGAATGATAACGAAGACTCACTGTTTAAGAATAATAATCTTTCTCTTCAGCAAAAACTAGAGCGAGCTCGTACAGAGCTTCTTGACTTATCTGCGCGCAATAAACTCCTCAATATTCCTCGCTCTAAAACAACCAAACTCTTAGAAATTATCGATGAGAGGTCTACTGAGATTTATCGTTTACTGGTTAAAGAAGGAAAAGTATTTACTTTTCTACCGGGACGGGAAGGCAAGAAGGGGGAGCTAATTGATGATGAGGGCATTGTATCGGATTCGGATGATGCTCTTGTTGATGATCGGCTGCTTGTTTTTGATGATGATGTTGATCCAAAAGCAATCAGTGCTGAGCATCAGGATACAAAACTACAAACAAGGCTAACTCCGCAAGGTTTGCAAAAGAGATTGTTGGATCTTTACCACGATTCTAAAACGTTAGAAGAAGAACAGGGTGTAAACATACTCTATCTGACGCTCGGTACCTTAAAATGGATTGATCCCAATAATAAAGAAAATGTTAGATATGCCCCTTTAATCTTGATCCCCGCGTCTCTTGAGCGTGGAACTGCTGGTGAGAGGTTTAAACTACGGGCAAGGCAGGATGAGATTATTGAAAACCTTTCTCTGGAGGCATATCTACAGCGAACACATGAGATTTTATTGCCTAAGATCAACACTGATGAGGAGCTGGATCTTTCTGGATATATCGATGAGGTTGCTCAGGCTGTGCAGACAAAGTCTGACTGGAGCGTTCAAGAAAACGATATTACTCTGGGGTTCTTCTCCTTCGCTAAATTCCTCATGTACCGGGATTTAGATCCAGAAAACTGGCCAGAGAATGACAATATCACAGAACAACCTCTTATCCAGTCACTTATGGTTGATGGGTTTGATGAGAGGGATGAAAGGATTTCAGATGATGCACCTATAGATCCTTTTATTTCGCCGAGGGATATGCTCCATATCATGGATAGCGATACTTCTCAAACTCTTGCTATCCATGATGTACGGAAAGGAAAAAACCTTATCATTCAAGGTCCTCCTGGGACAGGGAAATCTCAGACGATTGCGAATGTCATTGCTTCTGCAGTGGCAGATGGCAAAACTGTCTTATTTGTTGCAGAAAAAATGGCTGCTCTTGAAGTAGTGAAACGTCGCCTTGACCATGCGGGTGTGGGCGACGCCTGTTTAGAGTTGCATAGTAACAAGACGAATAAAAGGGTCTTCCTGGAGGAATTGAAAAGGGTCTGGGAGCTGGGATCGCCTAGAGGTGAGTTTCCAGACACACTGGTAGGAAACCTAACGGAGGCGAGGGATAAACTTAACGAGCATCCAGCAAGGCTGCACAAGATATATCATCCTTCAACTTTCTCTCCCTATCAGGTCATGGGGCATCTTGTTCGATTACGTCAGTTAGGCCAGGCCCCGACCGATTTTCATCTCGAAGAATTTGAACATTGGAATGCCAGCGATCTTGAGAAACGTCTTGAGCTCGTGAAAGAGATTGTTGATCGCATCCGAGATATTGGTTTGCCCGCTCAGCATCCGTGGAGTGGCGTTGGTCTTGAGCAGATATTACCTATAGATGTAGAAAAATTACTTCCACGTCTGCAAGAGCTTGAAAGAGATGTCGTACGTCTTAAAAACGTTGTTGCAAATCTGTCTGCTGAGCTTTCCGTTACACCCGTACCGGAAACATTCTCTTCAATTTATAAATTAGTTGAGGTTGCTGAATGTATCAATAAAGCACCAGACCTGTCAGCGGAAGCCTTTATTTCTGCTGTTTGGCATGATAAAGCGCCTGCAATCAAACGACTTGTTGCGGTGGGTAAGCAGTATCAGCAAGCCCGCTTAGATCTTGAGGTAGATATAGTAACTGAAGAAATTGAAACTCCAGTTACTGAGCTGGAAGATGCGCTGGCAAGGTTTCCTCGTGATTTTCAGGTTAATGGCTTTTCCGCCGCTCTTGCTCTGGTTAAACCTTTATCTAAGTTGCGTCTTGATGCTGCTCGTTTGCATGAAGAACTCGGTACTCAGGAAGGGTATTACACCGTTCAGGAAATAGAACGTCTTATCACCTTGGGTGAAAGAATTGCTGCTGCCCCTAATGCTAGTCCAGACGCCTTTATCGCATCAGTTTGGGATCATGGTATTGAGAAAGCTGCTGAACTGGTTGAGTCGATTGCCTCCTTCAGAACCGTTAGCGAAGCTCTTGATTCCCAAATTAATGAGGTAGCTTGGAATACGGATGTTCAGGAGGCCAGGAATCTTCTGGCTAGCCATACTGGTATTTTCCGATACCTCAATGGAAACTGGAGAAAAGCGAGGGGACTTGTTGGTTCTTTACTGCGAGATCGTTCGTTGCCCGTTGAGCAGCAGATCTTATTGTTGGACAAGTTGATTAGGGCGCAGGCAGAGAGGAAAAAAATTCAGGAAGGCAATGATTTTGGTCACTCTGCCTTCGGTAGCGATTGGCGTGGCGAAAGAAGTGACAGCTCTTCTTTAATGGCATTAGTTGAATGGATGAGAACGCTCCGTGGTGTAGGCGCTGAGGCTCGGCTGTTGGCCAGCCGACTTATCGACCGGGAAGGTGTGAAGCTCCGTGCGCAACAACTAAGTCAGTTACTACTGCAAGTTCGGACTCAGTTGGACATCCTATGGAGCGCGTTCGGTTTATCACCTGAGGAATATTTTTCCAATCAGGTATCTATCACCCGCGTCCCATTAGTTTTCATTGAAGAGAAAATCCAAAATCTCATAGCGATTGATGAACAATGCTTTCGTGTAATGATTAACCCTCCTGTTCGTATTGATGAGCGTAGCCAGCTAATTAACCGAATGGTTGAGTTGCAGAAACTGATTGCAGAAATACGTGCAGAAGCCCCGCTTGCAAAAAGCGCTTTTGACGGACAGTGGAAAGAGCTGTCATCTGATTGGGATTATCTGAGTCAGGCTTGTTCCTGGTTAGAGGAGAACGGTGCGTTACGTTTCGTAGCGGCAAAACTGACAGACAAAATTGAAACTGCCCATATTGCACGAGAAACTCACCTGTTCAGCCAAAAGATAGTCAATGAACTGGAACAAATCGCGACGGAATTAAAAGGAACTATCGGAACCCTTTTGGGCTCATCATCTGATAAATTAATGATAGCGCTTGTGTGCGAGAAACTTCAAACATGGGCTGAGAATTCAGAACAACTTTCTAAATGGGTTGCGTATCAGCATCGTATTACGCAGGCTCGAAAATATGGATTATCTGAGGTAGTAAAAAAACTCGCTAGTGGAGATCTTTCGCTAGATTCTGCTATTTCTGCCGTAGAGCGAACCTATTTTGAGTCGCTACTTAAAATTATGGCTCTCGAAGAACCCGATTTAGTGCGTTTTGATGGAGAGCTTCATTCTCGTCAGGTTGCAGGATTTGCAGAGCTTGACCTTAAACGTATCAAAGCCGCCAGTCTTGAGGTTGTGCGTGCCCATCATAGACAAATCCCTTCCAGGAGCGGCGGTATTGGCCCAGTGGGGGTTCTGCGTTCGGAAATGGTGAAAAAGAGGGGGCATCTACCAATTCGTCAGTTAATGCTGAAGGCTGGAGTGGCGATTCAAGCACTCAAGCCGGTCATGATGATGAGCCCGTTATCTGTTGCTCAATTCCTCATCCCGGGAAAACAAAAGTTCGATCTTCTGGTCATGGACGAAGCGAGTCAGATACAACCTGTTGATGCGATTGGTGCAATTGCTCGCTGTAAGCAGGTTGTGGTCGTCGGGGATGAACGCCAACTTCCACCTACACGATTCTTCGCTAAGATGACAGAATCTGCTGCTAATGATGATGGTGATGAAGTATCTCAGGTTGCGGATATAGAGAGTGTATTGGGCCTGTTTGTTGCCAGGGGATTACCTCAACGTATGTTGCGTTGGCACTATCGCAGCCGTCATCAATCCTTGATTGCTGTATCCAATAGTCAGTTCTATGAGAATAAACTCTTCATCGTGCCGAGTCCGTACACTCAGGAAGCAGGCATGGGTCTACAATTCCACCACATCCCGGATGGTGTGTTCGAATCAGGTGGTAAGGGAACCAATACGGTAGAAGCTAAAGCTGTCGCTAAAGCAATCATGGAGCATGCCCGTAAATATCCGGAACAGTCGCTCGGCGTTGCAACATTTTCTGTTTCCCAGCGTAAGGCTATTCAGGACGAGCTTGAATTACTACGCCGTCTGAATCCCGATTTAGAAGAGTTCTTCAATGCGCATCCGAGTGAGCCTTTCTTCGTTAAAAACCTTGAGAACGTACAAGGTGATGAGCGTGATGTAATTATGATCTCCGTCGGCTATGCCAGAAATACGCAAGGATACATGGCGATGCGTTTTGGTCCTCTGGGATCAGAGGGAGGGGAAAGAAGGTTGAACGTATTAATCAGTCGAGCCAAACGTCGATGTGAGGTTTTCGCTTCGATCACAGACGAAGATATTGATTTGGAAAGAGCAAAGGGCAAAGGTGTATTTGCCTTTAAACTCTTCCTACAATATGCCCGTACCGGTCGGATATCGTTAGCTCAACGGACTGAAAGAGAAATGGATAGTGTATTTGAAGAGCAGGTTGCTGATGCGCTTCAGAAAGCTGGTTATCAAGTCCATCCCCAGGTAGGTATTGCTGGATTCTTTATAGATTTAGCTATTGCTGATCCAGATATGCCAGGGCGATACTTGATTGGTATTGAGTGCGATGGCCGTGCTTATCATTCATCACGTTCTGCGCGAGAACGAGATCGCTTGCGTCAGGCTGTACTTGAAGATCATGGGTGGATTATCCATCGTATCTGGAGTACGGATTGGTTCCACCGGCCTGAAGAACAGTTGGAACGAACACTTCAGGCTATAGAGTCTGCCAAAAAAGAGCTCTCAGAACGGACTGAACAATTGAAGCAAAGGACTCGTGCGGTACCTGTTGAAATTGTGACTGTCGATAGAGGACCTGTAGTCGAGATTGGTCTTGTCGATTCGGATATTGCAAAAGAATCTGAGATTGCCTATGTGGAGGCTACCCCATCCGCTAATATGGGGTATGAACTGCATGAAACCCCATTGGGTATTCTCAGCGAAATTATTGAGCAGATAGTTGAGGTTGAATCTCCTGTTCATGTAAGCGAGGTTATCACCAGGTTGCGAACTGCCTGGGGATTACAACGTGCAGGGGCCAGAATTGAGGCCGTTGTGAACAGGGCTGTTAATCTGGTCTGCAACAAAGGTGATATCCTTCAGGATGGACAATTTTTAATACATCAGAAATCAAAGATTGTCTTACGAAACCGACAAAATGTTCAGTCGTTGGGACTGCGTAAATCCGAAATGTTGCCACCTCAAGAGATTGCTGTCGGTGTTTCACAGGTAGTAAAAAATAACCTTGGTGCGACAGAAGAAGAAATAGTTATGTCTATCTCTAGATCTCTTGGGTTTAAAGCAACAAGTGGGACCTTACGTAAAGTTATTTCAGAGGTAATTGAACAACTTCTCTTTAAAGGCGTTCTTCTAAAAGAAGATTCTCTGATTATTGAGAGTGGAAAAACAGTTATAGTGTGATTTTCCATATAAAGATAAACTCAAAGTATATTCTTTGAGTTTATCTTCGTTTAATTTTGAATAATGATTCATGGCGGATTCAATTCCGAAGTCACTTTATTGTATTTCATGACTGACCTGCTCTCCGTTGATTAATACTCCACGATATTAGTAACGTCTTCATTAGCAACTTGAGTGTAAGTATTCCTGTAAAACGAACCATCCACGTTGAGAGATCTTCCGACATACTGATTATGCTCCTCTGAGTTTAAGTTCGGTAACTGGCAGATGCCCTATAACCGAGAAGATATGATTCTGCATGCTGGCAAGTAGGCGGTCGGCGGTATTCTGCTACCATTTTTTTATTGTTCCTGTGCTAAGCCAGCACCACAGTTTTAAACGCTATTTCCGGCGTGCGTGAGCTGCGTTTAGTAGCCAGCCTCTGACAGAGAGACGACAGAATAGACATCCAGTGCAATGCGGGATTCTTTGCCGTTAAAACGATATTTGAGATACCAGAGACACGAGCCACCAGGATTGATGAGCAGAACAGACCATGAGAATCGGTCAGTTTAAAGGGGATTGCTGAAGGTTTAGTAGCGCGGATTTTGCTGTCAGTAAGGGACATGTGGTGGTCACTCCATTATCGAACTGAAATGACCCCAGATCAGACCACCAATTTGTCCCGATGCGGAGAGATAAATCAATATGCACCGAGACAAGTTTCTACGCTAACTCTCTGAATCAAAACACTATAGAGACATGCTGAGACGCATAGAAACAAGAATTTGGCTCCTCTGACTGGACTCGAACCAGTGACATACGGATTAACAGTCCGCCGTTCTACCGACTGAACTACAGAGGAATCGTTGTGGAGTCGTATCTTAGCGGCGAAAAAACTTTTGTCAAACATCTATTCGCCGTCTGTTGTTCAACTGGCGCATCCATCAACAAATTGTCGCCATTATCGACAATTTATCGGGAAAAATGCTTTGCAGGATTAGCTTTTCTCTATCATCATTTGAAATGTAGTTTCAACTTTTCTCACTAAGGTCTCCCTTGAACGTCACCGCCGCCTTACGCCAGTCCGTCGAACGCACGTCCTGGTTTAAAAAACGCAAGAGCTATCGCGTCCTCTACTGGCGTGAAATCAGCCCGCTTGCGGTCCCGATTTTGCTGGAAAACGCCTGCGTACTGCTGATGGGCGTGTTGAGTACTTTCCTGGTCAGTTGGCTCGGTAAAGAGGCCATGGCGGGCGTTGGCCTGGCCGATAGCTTCAACATGGTGATTATGTCCTTTTTTGCCGCCATCGACCTCGGTACGACCGTGGTGGTGGCGTTTAGCCTGGGCAAACGTGACCGGCGGCGGGCAAGGGCGGCAGCGCGCCAGTCGCTGGCGATAATGACCCTGTTTTCGATTATTCTCGCGGCCGTTATCCATGCTTTTGGCGCGGAAATTATTAATTTTGTCGCCGGAGATGCGACAGAAGAGGTGAAAGGTCTGGCGCTCACCTACCTTGAACTGACGGTATTGAGCTATCCAGCCGCGGCCATCGCCCTGATCGGCAGCGGCGCGCTACGCGGCGCTGGAACCACTAAAATTCCGCTGTTGATCAACGGCGGGATGAATATCCTTAACATTATCATCAGCAGCATCCTGATTTACGGCATTTTCTCGTGGCCCGGCATGGGATTCGTCGGCGCCGGTCTTGGATTGACGATTGCCCGCTATATTGGCGCGGTGGCCACCATTTGGGTGCTAATGATCGGTTTTAACCCAGCGCTACGCATTTCGCTGAAGAGCTATTTTAAGCCGTTTAACTTCGCCATTATCTGGGAAGTGATGGGTATCGGTATTCCCGCCAGCATTGAATCGGTCTTGTTTAACGGCGGCAAGCTGCTGACGCAAATGTTTGTCGCCGGGATGGGGACCAACGTGATTGCCGGCAACTTTATCGCCTTCTCGGTTGCCGCGCTGATCAACCTGCCGGGGAATGCCCTCGGTTCGGCGTCGACCATTATTACCGGCCGACGTCTCGGAAAAGGGCAGATTGGCCAGGCGGAGCGTCAGGCGTGGCATGTCTTCTGGCTGTCGACCATCATTTTGACGGTGATTGCCTGGGGAACCGCGCCACTTGCCGGTCTGATTGCCTCGTTCTATACCAGCGAAGAAGATGTCAAAGTGGTGGTAAAAGAGCTGCTGTGGCTGAACGCCTTCTTTATGCCGATTTGGGCGATGGCATGGACGTTGCCGTGCGCCTTTAAAGGGGCGCGTGACGTGCGCTACACCATGTGGGTCTCCATGCTGGGTATGTGGGGCTGTCGCGTGGTGGCGGGCTATACGCTGGGGATTGTACTGGGGATGGGTGTTATCGGCGTTTGGCTCGGGATGGTGCTTGACTGGGCGGTGCGCGGCGTTCTTTTTTACTGCCGAATGGTTAGCGGGCGCTGGCTGTGGAAGTATCCGCGAACGAAAGTGCGGGCCGATGAGACCCGCGCGCAGGTTGAAGAAACGTAACATGCGGTGGGCGAACGGGACTTTTTGCCCAAAGTGGAGAATTATTCGGCAAACGGTTTGAAATGTGAAAACAGCCTTTGACAAGGTGGGGCGCCATCGATAATATGCGCCCCGTTCACACGATTCCTCTGTAGTTCAGTCGGTAGAACGGCGGACTGTTAATCCGTATGTCACTGGTTCGAGTCCAGTCAGAGGAGCCAAATTTAAGAAGCCCGCTTAAGGAAACTTAAGCGGGCTTTTTGCTTTCTATTCCATAGACACGAGGGTGGCGACGACGGGGCACAGAAAAACATACCCTGCGTACCATCAGGTTTTTAAAACCAGGATACAATAAGGGAAATTAGCCCGATCGCGACCGTCCAGAAAAAAAGAGTTGCTAATATAATAAACAGGCGGATATTCCCTATGGTTAATTTCATAAAGCTGTCTTCCCTACTTTTACGAAAATAGTACATTGCCGATCGCGATTGATAAGCGTATCCATGGTTGCTTACAGTCGACATGCGCAATTTTATCTCTGGTAATGTCGTAACAAGATGTTTGTTGCAAGTAACCTGTCGCTATTAAAGGATAATTCCAGGGTAGAGTAGCGCCCATAGATAACTCTTTGATTATTTTGATCTCTCTTTGGCGCTGTCTATTTTGTATGGTTGTTTTGTAACCTGTGAATTTCTGTAATAAATTTAAAGGGTTACGAGACTCCATGCAAGTGTTAAGCAGGCCACGGCTGGGCGTTTTATGGCTACGGGAAAAATGATACCGAAGTGTTAATTAAATGTTTATTTTTTTAATCGGCGTAGCGGATTTTTAATTGCGGCAGTTTGGCAATAATATTTCGCGGATAGGCAATATGGGCGTGTTCTGCGGAATTTTTACCACAAAAGAAAATAAATCCTTTATTTTATAACGGCAGGAGAGTGGCTATTGACCCTCTGCCGAATGACTCTTCTTGGCTAACGCTCAGTCCGGAAAGTGTAAATATTTCACGCCATCCGGACTGAGTTTATTCTGCGCGTATTAGCGCTTAGCGGAACGGCGGTTCGTTGAAGGTTCTCAGCTTGCGCGAATGCATGTGGTCACCTTCGGCACGCAGCAGGTCAATCGCCCGGATACCAATCTGCAAATGTTCGGAGATAGCCCCTTCATAGAAGCGGTTCGCCTGGCCCGGAAGCTTAATTTCGCCGTGCAGCGGTTTATCGGAGACGCACAGCAGGGTGCCGTAGGGGACACGGAAGCGATAGCCCTGGGCGGCAATAGTCGCGCTTTCCATATCGATAGCCACCGCGCGGCTGAGGTTAAAACGCAGCGCCGAGGCCGAGTAGCGCAGCTCCCAGTTACGATCGTCGGTGGTGACCACTGTTCCGGTACGCAGCCGCTGTTTAACTTCTTCACCGGGCATGCCGCTGACCTGCTTCGTGGCATCGTAGAGCGCGCGCTGAACTTCGGCAATGCTCGGAATCGGGATATCCGGTGGCAGCACCGCATCCAGCACATGGTCGTCGCGCAGATAGGCGTGGGCCAGCACGTAGTCGCCGATATTCTGGCTTTCACGCAGGCCGCCGCAGTGACCAATCATCAGCCAGACGTCCGGACGCAGCACCGCCAGATGGTCGCAGATATTTTTGGCATTCGCCGGGCCGACGCCAATATTAATCAACGTGATCCCCTGGCCGTCTTTGGTGATCAGGTGCCAGGCGGGCATCTGGTGCTTTTTCCACGCCAGATCGGAAATCGCCTCTTCCGGCGCCTCCGTGTCCGCTGTTATCCAGATCCCCCCCGCGCAGGAGAGGGCGATATAGGGACTCTCGGGATCGAGAATTTGGCTACAGCCCCAGCGCACGAACTCATCGACGTAGCGGGTGTAGTTGGTAAACAGCATATACGGCTGGAAATGATCAACCGGCGTGCCGGTATAGTGACGCAGGCGCGCCAGCGAGAAATCGACTCGGCGGGCGTCGAAGTGCGAAAGCGGATAGTATTCCGTCGAATGAAACAGGCCATCGGCGGTTTCATCGCCAATTTGCGACAGTTCGGTGGTGGGGAAAAAACGCGTCAAGCCGGCGCTCATTGAACGGTCGAGCGTAAGCTCTGAGCCATCAATGACGTACGGATAGGGGATCTCATGCTGCGATAGCCCGACGGTAATCGCGGCATCGTAATCCTGATACAGCATGGTGAGCTGTTCCAGCAGATAGGCGCGAAACAGTTTAGGGTTAGTAATAGTGGTGGTATAGCAACCGCTATGGGTAAAACGACCCCAGGCCCGGGTTTTTAACGCTTTATGTTCCGCTCCGTCCCACGATACCGACAGCTGCGGGTAAACGAACAGCCCTTCCGCACGGGCGCTATTCTCGGGAAGGATATTGTGGTGGATATAGTCGCCGATGGCTTTACGCAGCGCATTGACCGATTTTTCATAGAGCGCTTCGAGTTGCGTAAGCGCCTGTTCTGGGGTCAGCCTGGCGGCTTGCTGGTTCATGACTTACTCCTTGTTTCTGCTCTGCTGACGTTTTGCTTAGTATGTCACAGGCTGAACCAGGCGTAGGACAATTTCACCCGCTGAGTTGAGAAAGTACTGAGATTAGAACCGGTTGATGCTGAGTACGTTGCTTAATGCGCGGTGATATTCATGATGGCCCCCCAGCGTTCAGCGCTGAAATGCGTGGCGTTGAGCACTTTAATCGTGATCGATTTATCGCCATTGATGCAGTACAGCGCGTTAGCCAACGGCGTGAGCTTATCGCCTTCCTGTAAACGTCGGCCGCAGGGCGTGAGTTCGGCAATGATCGTTAACTGGCCGCTTTGCAGAACCGCGTGGGCATGTGTAGACGTCGAGGTCTCGCGTAGTTTCTTAATCCACCATTCCATTTGTTTATTCCTGACCTGTTACACTCCGGCGATAATTCATGTTTGCTCCTCGTCTGACAATAAGAACAGGCGGTTGGTTTAGTCTATGTTTAATAAGTGAATCGCAGGATCGGATTCGCTCTGAGTAATACCACCCGGCCTGGCAGTTAAAGAGATAATTCGGACAGAAATATGGCAATGATGCGTTTTACCCGCCTGCTGAATAAGTCGGGCTTAAGAATGGTCTCAGTGGCGAAAAAAGCCATCATTGGGCTGCTGGTGGTCGTGATAGTCTTTTTTATTGGCCGTATTTACGAGTCGCAGCGCGGCCCGGCGCTGCACCGCTGGCATACCTGGACGGCGAATGAAATGACCGCCAGCGAGATTGACCACGCCACTTTTGCTGAATACCAGGCGCGGGAAGCGGCGATCTTCCGCGATATGAAAAGCAAAATTACCGATACGCTGAGCGACGATGAAAAAACGGCCATTAACCGCTTTTACGCGCAAAGCCTGGTCTATCCGGATAAGTTTCATCCCGACTGGAACCGCTCCTTTATTCTGCTGCCGCAGGGCAAACCGCGCGGCGCGGCGGTGCTGCTCCACGGCCTGACGGATTCGCCCTACAGCGTACATTATCTGGCGCAGCGCTATCAGCAGCTGGGATTTGTCGCCGTCGCGCCGCGTCTGCCTGGACACGGGACCGCCCCCGGCGCGCTCACCGCGGTGGACCGTGAAGAGTGGATAGCGACGACCCGGCTTGCGGTGCGCGAAGCGACGCGGCTGGCGGGGGATGACGCGCCGCTGCACGTGGTTGGCTACTCCAACGGCGGGGCGCTGGCGCTGAAGTACGCCCTCGATAGCCTTGAGGATAAATCGCTACGCCGGCCGCAGCAGGTCATCCTGCTGTCGCCAATGATTGGCGTGACCGCATTTGCCCGTTTCGCCGGGTTGGCCGGTTTACCCTCTGTGTTTCCGGCCTTCGCCCGCGCGGCATGGCTGAACATCGTGCCGGAATTTAACCCCTATAAATACAATTCGTTCCCGGTGAAGGCGGCAAGGCAGTCGTGGCTATTGTCGCAGGCGCTGCAGCAGCAAATCGTGCAGGAAGCGCAGAGTAAGCGGCTTTCTGAACTGGCGCCGGTATTAACTTTCCAGTCGGTGATGGATTCTACGGTCAGCACCCGGGCGGTGGTGGATTCGCTCTATCGCTATCTACCGGATAACGGTAGCGAACTGGTAATTTTCGATATTAACCAGGCGGCGAATTTGCGCGCGTTATTCCGTCCGTCGCTCTATTCGGCGGTGAATACGTTATTGCCGCCGGCGCCGCGGCCCTACGGCACCACGGTGATCACCAACGCCGCGCCCGACACCTACGAGACGGTGGCCCGCACCACGCTTGCCGGGACGCGAAGCGAAACCGTGACGCCGCTGCATATCGCCTGGCCGCAGGATATGTACTCCCTGTCGCATGTGGCGGTGCCGTTCCCGCTGAGCGATTCGCTCTATGGCCGCGAACCGGCGGAGAAAAATCGCTACGGGATCAGCATCGGGACGATCTCGTTGCGCGGAGAAACCGCCACGCTGAGCGTCGGGTTGGATACGCTGATGCGCGTCACGTCCAACCCCTTTTTCCCGTGGGTGATGGTGAGAATTAACCATCATATCGCCTGTAGCGATCGGGCTGATATCGCTGCCTGTCTTCGCCCAGAGTCGGCAGCGTCAGAATAGCGTAAGATGCATCACGGTACGGATGGCGATCCCGGCGATTGCGCCGGTCGCGGCGAAGCGGAACAGGCGTACGAAGCGCGAGCTGACGCCCAGAAAGATGCCGATGCCGGGGAGGTCGAAGGTCTGCACCAACAGGCCCGCCGAGGCGTTGATCTGGCTTACGGTCACTTTACCCTGCTGAACGAGCTCGGAGACCACGCCAAAGTAGGCCGTACCGCCGGCCACGCATTTGACCAGCGCCGGCAGCACGAAGTTAACCGGAATATTCAGCCACAGCAGCAGCGGCATCAGCAGGCGCTGGAGCATCTCAATCAGGCCCGCCGCCTGCATGAAACCGACGATAGCCAGCGACAGGATCAGCATGGGCACCGCGCCGAGGGCCAGGCGAATGGCGTCGGCGCCGGCGCTGTTGATAACGGCGATAATCCCCTGGTTATTTTGCTCGGCCTCAGGCAGCGCTTCGGCCCGCGCGTTTTCAACCATTGACAGCCTGCGGCCGGTGATATGCCAGGTGACCGCGGCGGCGCACAGTCCGCCGACAATCGAGATGACGATAGAGGCCAGCCAGTGCAGGCCGAAGGGCGTTAACGGATAAAACACGTTGCCTTGGCCCATGGCGAAAAGCATCGCCAGCGTGGCGGCCATCTGCCGATCCGAAGCGCCGCGTTTATCCATAATCGCAAGAGTTGCCAGCGGGGCGGCGAAGCTGACAAAATTCATCTGAATCAGGGCAAACGCGCTCATCCCGGTTAAGCCGAACGGCTTAAGCAGCGGGGCGAGCCAGCGAACGATAACGTCCAGTACTCCGCGTACTTCGAGATATTTCATCACGATGAGCATGACGACCATGATTGGCAACAGCGTATAAAGCGCCACATCGACGGAGGTTTTCCCCGCCGACATAATAATGCTGATGAAGTCCATCTATTTCTCAATCACTACGGACAGAAAGGATAATTAGCGCCATCATAATCCCAGCGGCAAGGAATTGAAATCGCCGTGGCGGTTCTCACTGTCCTGAAATGGGCGCTTAACTGGACTTGCATTTAGCCCCTGGCCGGTGCAGAAAATTTGTTTGCCGATATTTGCAAAGCCTGTTTTTTGTTCCCAAACTGAATGAACACCGGGCGACTTTCTTTAAGGATAAAACTATGCAACGTTGTCTGCGGGTAGCGTGGGGAATTGTGTTTATTTTCGCCTTTTCAGTACAGGCTGAAACTAAAATATACGGCGAGCAGCGCGTCAGCGGCTGGTGGAACTGGCTAAAAAACGATGTCTCTCAGACCTGGAATGAGCCGCAAAACTACGATCTTTATCTGCCGTTTCTCAGCTGGCACAACCGCTTTATGTACGATAAAGAGAAGACCGATAACTATAATGAAATGCCGTGGGGTGGAGGATTTGGCGTGTCCAGATATAACCCGGAGGGGAACTGGAGTTCGCTCTACGCCATGATGTTCAAGGATTCGCACAACGAGTGGCAGCCGATTATCGGCTACGGCTGGGAGAAGGGCTGGTATCTTGATAGCCGCCGTGATTTTCGCCTTGGTCTTGGCGTCACTGCCGGCATCACCGCCCGCGATGACTTCGCCAACTACGTGCCGCTGCCGATTATTTTGCCGCTTTTCTCTGCCAGCTATCGCCGTCTGAGCGTGCAGTTCACCTATATTCCCGGCACCTATAACAACGGTAACGTGCTGTTCGCGTGGCTGCGCTACGGTTTTTAAATGCGTGGGCGGCGGTGGCCTGAACCTTTATCAGGCAGGCGTTTGGTTTTATGTCGGGGGGGCGGTTGCCGCCTTACCCGACCTACAAAGATCGGCTCCAGCCTGAAGTTGTATCCTTCCCCTCGGTCCGGTAAGGCGGCGTCCGCGCGGCCAGAAATCAAAGATCGTCAAATCGTAATCACTTTTTTGACCACCGAATTGGAGAGCGCCAGCATCGAAATCAGCACCGAAGTAATAAACGTGAGGACAATCAGCATTAATTTTGTCCCCAGCGAGTTAATCGGGATAAACGCAGTGAGCAGGTGAAAAACGGAGTAGTGGAGAATATAAACGCCGGTCATCGTTTTGCTAATGGTAGCGAGAAGAGTCTCTTTAAACTCGCTGTTTTTACGAAAACGCACGCCGTTGGCCGCAATAACCAGCGCAACAACCAGAATATAAATTTGTGAACCAGTCAGAATGAACGCATTTCTGTCGGCCTTAAACAGGGCGAAAAAGAAATGCCGCTCGTAAAACCAGGTGAAAAGATAAATAAACGGAATGGCGATCATCGCACCTTTGACCACTTTTTCACGCCTGAGCCAGTCGGCGACCAGCGGGTCGCTGAACAGCTGACCGGTCAGATAAAATAGCAGCCAGGTCCACAGGCGGTACTGCGGCGCCAGGCTTAGCGGATGAATATCAGGGTACAACGCGGATAAAAGATCGTAACCATACGAGAACAGCAGCAGGGAGAACACCGTGGCAAAGAACGCTGCGCGTCTTTGGCTGAGCCACTCGATAACCGGGTGAAAGGTGTAAATGACGATAAACGCAAATACAAACCATGGCTGGATAAGATAGCCGCGCTGGTAGGGCTCCCAGAGATAGTACACCGTCATCCAGAACAGAAAGACGATCACCACGCTCTTGATTTTGCCCAACTGCCATTGTGAATCATGGCGAGACTGCGAATCCAGATAGCCCGCTACCACAAAAAACAGCGGCGTGGCGATAGTCGAAATAAACGTCAAAAACCCGAGGATCCAGTGATAGTCATAATCATAGCTATCCCAGGTGTTGTAAATGGTGAAGAAAGTCACCGCCGTCATGCATCCCAGCGTTTTAATAATATTTAAACCGGTACTATTCATGGTTGTCGCTTCATGTCCTTATTGTGGAAACAGGCGTAAATCACCGGCAGAACCAGCAGCGTCAGAATAGTAGCAAAACCCAGACCAAACATAATAACAACCGCCATGCTCTGGAAGAAAACGTCCAGTAATAGCGGCGCCAGGCCGAGCACGGTGGTAAACGCCGTCAGCAGGATCGGGCGCAGACGCGAAGTGGCGGCATAGATAATGGCCTCCTGTTGCCCTTTCTCCTGCTTCTGCTGTTCAATCTCTTCTACCAGCACGATGCCGTTACGGATCAGCATGCCGCTCAGGCTCAGCAAGCCGATTAACGCCATAAAGCCAAAGGGGATGCCGGTAAGCAAGAAGCCCGGCGTTACGCCAATCAGCGCCAGCGGTACGGTCAGCCAGATCGCCACCGCGTTTTTCAGTGAGCTGAACATCAGCACGGTAATCACAAACATCACCAGGTAACCCAGCGGCAGGGTAGTGAACAGACCCTGCTGCGCCTCGCTGGAGTTCTCCGCATCGCCGCCCCACTCAATGCTGTAGCCGTGCGGCAAAGCGATCGTATCAATCTGCGGCTTCACGCGGGACAGGATATCCCCCGACGTCTGGTTGCTAAGCGGATCGGGATCGGTCTGCACCGTCAGCACGCGGCTGCGGTCGCGGCGCAGGATAAGCGGATCTTCCCATTCGAGGTGAAAACCGCTAACCACGTTACTGAGCGGAATATACTGCTGGCGGCTCTGGCTCCAGACCAGCACGTTGTTCAGGTGATTCGCGTCCTGGCGCTCAGCGGCCGGGGGGCGGACGACCACTGGCAGCAGGTCGGCTCCCTCGCGGTACAAGCCCGCGCGGCTGCCGGAGAAGTTCATCTCCAGCGCGTTATCAATATCCTGTTTATCTACCCCCAGCTCGCGCCCAAGCGAGGTGGAGTACTGCGGGCGGATGACTTTGCTGCGGTTTTGCCAGTCATTCCGGACACCATCGGTAGCCGGATCTGCGGAGAGAATATCGCCAACCTGGCTGGCGAGCAGGCGCAGGCGGTCGGGGTCCGGACCTTTAATCCGCACCTCAATGGCGCTGTCGCCGGAAGGGCCGAACATCACGCGTTTCGTGCTGGCGTTTACCTGCGGGTAGTTGCGCGCAATATAGCGATCAACATGCTGCGTCAGGGCGGCAATATTGCGCTGATCGTCCATGCGCACCATGATTTGCGCATAGTTGCTGTACTGCCGTTGTCCGCTATAGGTGAGGATAAACCGCATGCTGCCCTGGCCAACGGTGGCCACGGTGGTGACCACCCCGGGCTGGCCGTTAATGGTGGTCTCAATATCGCTGGTCATCTTTTCGGTGGTCGCGATATCGGTACCGTACGGGAGCCAGAGATCGACAAAGAAAATCGGCGTATTTGACGAGGGGAAAAAGTTTTGCCGCACCGATCCAAACCCCCAGATAGCGGCGGCCAACAGCGCCGCCATGACGGTCAGGGTGAGGGTTTTGCGCAGCAGAAGGGCTCGCAGAGCCTGCTGATACAGGCGGTAAAAGCGCCCGCCGTACGGGTTGGCGTTGGCCTGCGCTACCGGCTGTGATTGATTTTTAAACAGCCACCATTTGATTAGCACCGGCGTGATGGTCAGCGCCGAGAACCAGCTCAGCATGAGCGAAATCAGCAGCACCTGGAACAGCGATTTACAGTATTCCCCGGTCGAGTCCTGCGACAGGCCAATCGGCGCAAAGGCGAGAATGGCAATCACCGTGGCCCCCAGCAGCGGCAGCGCTGAACGGCGGATCACATAATTTATCGCTGTAAGCAGCGTAGACCCCTGCTGGCGGGCGATCAGCACCCCTTCAACGATGACGATGGCGTTATCAACTAGCATACTGAGGGCGATAATCAGCGCCCCCAGCGAAATGCGCTGCAGCTCGATGCCCCACAGATACATGATCAGCAGCGTGCCGAGCACGTTGAGCGCCAGCGACAGGGCGATAATAATGCCGCTGCGCACGCCCATAAAGATCAGCAGGACCCCAACTACAATCGCCAGCGCCATCAGGAAGTTAGTGATAAAACCGTTGACCGAGTGGGCGACTTCCGCCGCCTGATCGTAGAACAGGTCAATGCTGATCCCGGCCGGTTTTTCCGCCGACATTTGCTCCAGCTTGCTCTCCAGCGCGCGGCCAACATCAATCACGTTAACCCCGGGAATAAACGATACCCCCATGGTGACCGCCTGGCGGCCGTTGGCATGGTAGATGCTGGCGGGCGTTTCGCTCAGCCCGCGCGATAGCGTGGCGATATCGCGCAGCCGCGTCGCCGTTCCCGAACCGTGCGGGCTGATTAACAGGTCGCCGAGCTCATCGAGATTGGCAAATTCCCCCGTCGGGTGCAGGCGGATCGACTCGCTGCCGGATTTAATCTCGCCGGCGTTAGAGACCACGTTCAACCGGCTGAGGATAGCCGCCAGCTGGTTGAGCGTGATGCCGCGGGCGGCCATTTTCGCCAGCGAGATATCGATGTTGATTTGTTGAGGGATCGCCCCGCCGATAGCGACTTTACCGACGCCGGGAACCAGCACCAGCTCGCGGCGCAGCTGCTCGGCGTAGCGAACCAGTTCAGGATTGGTAAAGCTCTCGCCGGAGATAGCAAAGAAGAAGCCAAAGACATCGCCAAAATCGTCATTGACAAATGGGGAGGAGACCCCGGGAGGAAACTGACGGGCGGCGTCGCCCACACGGCGGCGCAGTTCATCCCAGATTTGCGGCAGCTCGCTGGAGTGGTAGTGCGAGGCGATATTGACGGTGATTTGCGACAGGCCGTTGGAGGAAATTGAACTGACGTTGTCGAGATATGGCAGCTGCTGCAGCGCGTTCTCGAGCGGCAGGGTGACTTCTTCTTCAACCTGCTGCGCCGACGCGCCGGGATAATGGGTGATCACCACGGCGGTTTTAATAGTAAACGCCGGGTCTTCCAGGCGGCCAATATTCAGCAGGGCGAAGATCCCCCCGATGCCCAGCAGCAAAATAGTCAGCCAGACGCGGATCGGGTTGTTAATAAACTGGCGGGAGATATCCATTACAAACCTCGTTCACGCGTCCAGATACGAACCGGCTGTTGCGCATGCAATTCGCTGACGCCTGCCGCCACGACACGCTCGCCGACGCTGAGCCCTTCGGTGATCACCACGCCCTGAGAGGTGACCTGACCAACGCCGACTTTTCTCTCTTCCAGCTTAAGCTGGTCGCCGCTGCCCTGAACGACCCAGACGTGGGGGTCATTGCGCGGGCGATTATCCGGGTTAAACACCGCTTCGACCGGCACCACCACCGCATTTTTACCGGCGCTGGCGGGCAGGTTCGCCAGGTTGATTGTCACCGTTCCGCTCACGCCGCCCACCGCGGGAAAGTCGGCCGGTCGCGGCATGGTCAGGATGATTTGCCAGGTGAGCGTATTGCTGTCGCTGCTGCCGGTGTGCTCTTTATATTCAGCGGTAAACTGGCGGTCCGGCATGGCGTTAATTTTGACGACCGGACGATACTGCGCGTTGCGAATATCGAGCGCGGTAAAGAGATTTTCCGGAACGCTAAACACCACGTCGAGCAGATCGGTTCGCGTCAGGGTCACAATTGGCTGCCCGGCGGCAACCACCTGATGGTTACGTACCGGGACGTAAGCGGCAACGCCGCTGAACGGGGCGGTCAACGCCATTTGCGACAGCTCTTCGCGGGCGATTTTCAGCGCGGCGTTGGCAGCGTCGCGGTTGGCCCGCTGGATATCCATTTCCGCCTTTGAAATCGCCTGGCGACCGGCCAGCGTCTGGAAACGATCGAACTGCCGCTGGGCGAGGGTAGCGGCGGTCTGCCGTTCATTCACGCGCTGCTGCGCTTCTCGTGCGCTGAGGCGGGCAAGGGTCTGCCCCTGAGTAATAGCGGCTCCCTGACGCACATCAAGCGATTCAATCTGCCCGCCGCGTTTAAATGATAAATCGGTGGAGTCCCCGGACTCAATGCGGGCGGGGAATACGCGCTGCTGTGAATCACCGATGGCAACCACCTCGGCGACTTTAACCATCCGCGGTAGCGGGGTAATTTGAGGTGCTTTCCGATCGCAAGCCGTTGTTATTAAAATAACAAGCGGAATGAGAGAAAAATAACGGTTCACTGTATTCCCCTCGGAGTTAAAGGCTATGTTTTACATATTGTTCACAATCGCTGGTTTTATTCAGCGAGCGCCGAGACAACGAAATAGGTAATTAACCCGGTAGCCGTACAAGCGATTATTGCCAGGGCAATAAACAGGCTCAGGCGAAACAGACTGTAACCGAACATCGTTCCTCCTTTAGCTTAAATAGCTGGCTAAGTAAATTCTTATCTTAATAATTATCGTGGGGCGCCAGAAAACGAGCAAGCCACTGATAATGAGGATAGTCGTAGTAAAACGGAAATGTTAAAAAGAGCAAAAATTATGGCGATGTCGACGATTTTACCGGGTTTGTAGTCGAATTGTCTGGCGGTGCCAGGCTCTGTGATATTTTTCAATATATTAATTGGCTGCTTAATAATGTTAACCGTGGTGTGCTACGTTTAATTATAGCCACGCATCTAACAGATCTTGTTCTTGAGATTGCTTCCTCAGCGCCATTGCCTGGGCTGTTGTCACCACTTTTTTTATAGGTAATAAAAGGATTGTCTCTATGTATAAAAATATCCTCGTGCCGGTTGATGTGTTTGAAATCGGTCTTGCCGACAAGGCCATATCTCACGCCCGATTCCTTGCGCAAAGCTCTGCTGGAAAGATTCATCTCCTGCACGTTATCCCCGCTTTTTCCCCGATACTGACGCGCGGTTTTATTTCCGATGCACGGAAAATGGAAGACTATCTGGTTAATACATCTAAAGAAAAGCTGGATGAGCTCAGTAAAAAACTCTCGCTGGCGGAAAACGATATCGAGATTCATATACGCAGCGGCAACATTCGCGATGAAGTGACCAAACTGGCCGATGAGCTGAAGGCGGATGTGGTGATCGTTGGTTCGCGCAATCCCAATATTCAGACCCATCTGCTGGGGTCAGAGGCGGCAGGTATCGTTCGTTATGCCCATGTTCCGGTTTTTGTGGTGCGTTGAGGACGGCCTGAGGCTGTCCTGATTTCCGTTACAGGAGTGAGGAGATAACTATGAATACAGAAAAACCGGGCGGCCCGTTTTATCAGCTCTCCGTAGAAGAAACGCTGACCAGCACCAACAGCACCCCGGAAGGCATCAGCGGTGCCGAGGCATCGGCGCGCTTGCAGCAGTATGGTGAAAATGCGTTGCCGCAAAAGGCCGGGAAGCCGGCGTGGCTGCGCTTTCTGGCGCATTTTAATGATGTGCTGATTTACGTCCTGCTGGCGGCGGCGCTGCTGACGGCGGTCATGGGCCACTGGGTAGATACCCTGGTGATTCTGGGCGTAGCGGTGATTAACGCGCTGATCGGCCATATCCAGGAGAGCAACGCGGAGAAATCGCTCCAGAGCATTCGCAACATGCTTTCCAGTGAGGCGGTGGTGATTCGTCAGGGTAATCATGAAACGATCCCGACTACCGCTCTGGTTCCCGGCGATATCGTGGTGATCCGCGCGGGCGATCGAATACCTGCCGACCTGCGGGTTATCGAAGCGCATAATCTGCGGGTGGAAGAGGCGATTCTGACCGGTGAATCGACGGTGGTGGAAAAAAACACCGAGGCGCTTAGTGGCGAACTGCCGCTTGGCGATCGCACGAATTTGCTGTTTTCCGGCACCACGGTGAGTTCGGGCGGCGGAAAAGGTCTGGTGGTGGCGACCGGCGGCGATACCGAGCTGGGCCACATTAACCAGATGATGTCGGATATCGAAAAACACCGTACTCCGCTGCTGGTGCAGATGGATAAGCTCGGTAAAGCCATTTTTATCATCATTCTGGTGATGATGGCCGCGCTGTTTGTCTTCAGCCTGCTGTTCCGCGATATGCCGGTTTCCGAGCTGATGCTGTCATTGATTAGCCTCGCGGTGGCGTCGGTGCCGGAAGGGCTACCGGCGATTATCTCGATTATCCTCTCGCTTGGCGTACAAACCATGGCCCGGCAGAAGGCGATTATCCGCAAACTGCCGACCGTGGAAACCCTCGGCGCGATGACGGTGATCTGCTCGGATAAAACCGGGACGCTGACCATGAACGAGATGACGGTCAAAGCCGTTATCACCGCCGATAAGGTTTATCGGGTAGAAGGCGACAGCTACGAGCCGGTAGGGAATATTCATCCGATCGATGAACCCGCCCCGATAACCGTTGCTCCAGGCACGCTGCTGGAACGCTATCTGCGCACCATCGATCTGTGTAATGACAGCCAGCTTATCAAAGATGAAAGCGGGCTGTGGAAAATTACCGGCGGCCCGACCGAAGGGGCGCTGAAGGTGCTGGCGGCGAAAGTCCCGCTCCCGGCGGTCAACACCGAGCTGCGCAGTAAAATACCTTTCGATTCACAGTACAAATATATGTCGACGCTGTACCGCATTGGCGATGAAGAGATGATTTTGCTTACCGGCGCGCCCGATGTCCTGTTTCGCCTGTGTCAGCATCAGCAAACCGACCATGGTCTGGAGCCGCTCGACCAGCCTTACTGGGAAGCGAAAATCGAAGAGTACGCGCGGGAAGGGCTGCGGATGGTGGCGGCGGCGTGGAAACCGGCAGCCACCGGACAAACGGAGCTTGGCCATCAGGATTTACAGCAGGGCGTCATTCTGCTGGGGATCGCCGGGATGATGGATCCGCCGAGACCGGAGGCGATTACGGCGATCGGCGACTGCCTGCAGGCAGGGATCCGCGTGAAGATGATCACCGGCGACCACCCGCAAACCGCCATGAGTATCGGCAAGATGCTGGGGATCGGCAATGCGGAAAACGCCATTACCGGACGCGAGCTGGAGGTGATGGACGATATTCAGCTTAGTGAAGCGGCGCAGAAATTTGATATTTTCGCGCGTACCAGCCCGGAAGATAAATTCCGCCTGGTCCAGGCGCTGCAAAGCAGGAAAGAGGTGGTCGGGATGACCGGCGATGGCGTGAACGATGCCCCGGCGCTGAAGCAGGCCGATGTCGGGATCGCCATGGGGATTAAGGGCACCGAAGTGACTAAGGAGGCCGCTGATATGGTGCTCACCGATGATAACTTCGCCACCATCGCCAGCGCCGTCAGAGAAGGGCGTCGGGTATACGATAACCTGAAGAAAACCATTCTGTTTATCATGCCGACCAACCTGGCGCAGGGACTGTTAATTATTATCGCGCTGCTGGCGGGGAATTTAATACCGCTGACGCCGGTGCTGATCCTGTGGATGAACATGGCGACCTCCGCCACGCTGTCGTTTGGCCTGGCGTTTGAAGCCGGAGAGAAGAACATCATGCGGCGTCCGCCCCGCGATCCTAAGCTGCACGTAATGGACGGCTTTGCTATCTGGCGGGTAATTTTTGTCGGTTCGATGATTGCCGTTAGCGCCTTTGTGCTTGAGGCCTGGCTGCAGCCGCGCGGCTATTCGCCTGAGTTTATTCGCACGGTGCTGTTGCAGACGCTGGTCACCGCCCAGTGGTTCTATATGCTTAACTGCCGGGTTGCGGATGGCTTCTCATTGAGTAAAGGGCTGCTGGCGAATCGCGGCATCTGGATTGTCAGCGGGGTGCTGCTGGTGCTGCAGCTGCTGATTATCTACGCGCCGTTTATGCAGATGCTGTTTGGTACCGAAGCGCTGCCGTTCCGCTACTGGGTGATCACCTTTATTATCGGTTTTGTCATGTTCCTTATTGTAGAGGTTGAGAAACCGCTGACCCGGAGATGGCGCACCGCCTGATCCTTACCCTGAGGCGCTGCTGCGCACCTGTCCTGGCTACCCGTAAGATGATGATTGGATAGCCGGCCAGGTGCAAGGCGCCGCCCTGGGATACCCCCCTCAGCTTGCAATTGAGATTGATATTGGCAATCATTATCATTAATGATGGTGTGCTGGAAAAATCAATCGATGTTAATCCGTAAGTTTTGTTCTGCTTATCCGCCTAAAGGGCGAATTTTTATCGCCGCGCTGGTCTTCGCGTTTTACGGTATTAATGCTGACGCCAAACCGGATATGAGGCCATTAGGGCCGAATATCGCCGACCGCGGCTCCGCGTATTATCACTTCAACGTTGCTTATTTCGATTCCCTTGACGGCGAACGGCATTATAAGGTCTGGACCGCGATACCGAACGCGGCGCCGCCAGCAGAGGGGTATCCGATTCTCTACGCTCTGGATGGCAACGCGGTGATGGACCGGGTCTCCGACTCGCTGCTTGCGCAACTTACGCAAAAAACGCCGCCCGTGATTGTGGCCGTGGGCTATCAAACGGCATTGCCCTTTGAGCAGAACGCCAGAGCCTATGACTACCGGCCGGCCGTCAAGGAGGATCCTGCCGATAGCGGGTGGGACGCGCGCAAAAGCGGCGGTAGCGAGGCATTTCGCCTGCTATTACAGAATACAATCGTGGAAAACGTTGAGCGCGGGATGAAGATTGACCCGCAGCGACGGGCGATCTGGGGGCACTCCTACGGAGGATTATTTATTATTGATTCCTGGCTGGCATCATCCCGCTTCCGGATCTATTTTTCTGCCAGTCCTTCCCTGGGACGAGGCAATACCTCGTTGTTAGATAAAATGGCCGAGGCAAAAGCCGATGCGTTTAGCCGGAAGTCCCTGTACCTGATGGAAGGGGCGGTTGCGACGCAGCGTGTCTCTTCCGCAGGGGCAGAAGAGACACGGGGCAACGTCCTGCAGACGGTTTCTCTGCTCAAGAAAAAGGGCGTGGCGGTCAACTGGTGGCCTTATCCCGGGCTGACTCACGGGGAGATGTTTAACGCGTCGTTGCAAAGCGCGCTGCTGACGATGAGCGGTTATCCGCGGGGAACGGGCAAGTAGCAGAGCGTTACTTTCGTATGCCGCCGAAAGCTAGCATGAAGGTAGTGAATGACGTTCAGATGATGTGGACATCGTTTGCCGCATAGCCTGAGCGCATCGCGCAGGATTCATTCACCCGGGCCGACAGCATCTTCCGGCGGCGTTTACCCTGGTGGTCGACGCGCTGCGCTGGCGTCACAAAGGCTAAAATTGGCCTCCATGAATCTCTTCAACTTATTTGCTGTTTTTATTTTGTGTTGGCATGCTGTTCCTGAATTTCACAGAAGACGTATCCGCTTAAGCTGGGTATTTATTATCGTCCCTGTGGATATTCGGACCCCTGGTCGCAATATTTAATATTAGACAAAACTTACAGAGACCTGAGTAACGCGGTTGTTTATAATATTAGGTCATTTAATAGTCTGGTTATATGCAAAATAGATAGCAAGTTCTAAAATTATACAGGACAAGAAAATAGACTTTTTTGCAAAAAAATAGCTCATCGTATTATTCAAGTGGTAGGTAACATAATGAGAAAAAGTATAATTATTATCTGTGGGTTATTTTTTTCCGCAGTAAGTCATGCGAGCGCGCTCTATTTTTACGAAGTGGGTACGGAAGATGCTGCGCTGGCCGGAGCGGGGCAGGCTGCACGCGCGCAGGATGCGTCTACGCTTTTAACTAATCCGGCAGGAATGACGCGATTACCCGATCATATGCTGACGGGGGGAGTACAGGCTATGGGAGGTGATATATCCTATAAACTGGATAATGAATCGAGCGGGCGTCAAAGTCCGGGCAATGTCATGAACCTGTTTCCTAATGCCAGCGTGTTCTATACGCAACGGCTGAATGATTCCGTGTCCGCGGGACTGGGCCTGTACGGTAACTATGGACTTGGTATTGATTTTGGCAACTGGGCAGGCGATCGACTCATCAAAAAAAGTACAATGGTAGCGATGACGCTCAGCCCGGCAATTGCCTGGAAACTCAGTGATAACGTTTCCGTCGGCGCCGCTGTAGGACTTAATTACGGCTACCTTTCTTTAACCCGGAATGTTGATAGCCGTGATGAACGACAAAATGACCACGATTGGGCAATGAACTACCGCCTGGGCATATTGATGGATCTCACCGACCAGACTCGAGCGGGAATAACCTGGACAAGTAAAACTGACTATCACTTTAGTATTGACGGCAAGGCACGTTTTCCGAACTTGCCAAACGTCGAGTACGATCTACCCGTGGCGGCTCAAGTCCGCGCACCTCAGCAGGTCATGCTGAGTCTGGTTCATGATGTAAATAAATATTGGTCGGTCATGGGCGATCTTGGTTGGCAGGACTGGAGCCAGTTTGGGAGCCCGGATATTACGATTAATGGCCAATCGGGCAATAGAAACAACCGGTTAAAAGATACCTGGCATACGGCATTAGGCGTTCAGTTCCGGCCTGACGAGCGATGGCGCCTTAACGCGGGTGTCGCTTTTGACAGCACGCCATACAACACCCAAAGCGATGTCGCTCTGACTCTACCTACCGGTGATGAGTGGCGTTTTGCGACCGGGGCGCAATATCAAATGACATCGGCGAGTAATATCGGATTTGCGGTTGAATATCTGCATATGCAATCATCTCAGGTGAATTCCGCAGCCTTCGCTGGAGAATATAATAAACCCTGGCTATGGTTCGCCAGCGTAAACTACAGCTATCAGTTCTGATCTGTAAACCAGGCGTTTAGTTTTGGCTAGCATGACGATAGGCCTGCAGTGGCAGTCGTGGCTGCAACCGGCTAAAAGAACGGCGCAGATGGTCACCGGCTATCGCTATCGTACCGGCGGCGCTGGAGATAGGTGACTAAAAAAGCCTCCTTAAATTCCCATAAGGAGGCTTTTTTTAGTCTTCAATAATGGTATTCAGTAATTCGCTCAGCGTACGCAGTCCCGAAATATTCTTCTCTTTCAGATAACGATTGTTTATAACGTTTATCTTGTAAAGCCTGACCAAAGAACAGTATGCCTGATAGGTCTGACTCTGGGTATCGACCAGTTCATCGATATGGCTTTTCTGCAGGTGTTCTTTTTTTAGCTGGCGATATATCTTTTTGAGCAGAGACTTATTTTTATCATGTAGTGAGGCATAGCTCGTTGAGTCTACCGGTGACCCCCGGTGCTTATTGTAGATGATAGGTATCTGTATTACATGTAGTTTGCGTAAAATACCCGGAGGTGATGTTTTGCAGGGGGCAACGACGCCCGAGAGTATAATTTGATGGAGCTTCCGCATTATTCTACCTGTGTTATGAGTGAGATGTATTAATTATCACGCTACGCATTGTGGGTGCAAATTCAATTAGTTTAAAATTAAATGTTTTGCGGGTTAATATTTAAAAGGCAATATTAATGTATTTTATTTTGCAATGTATGTTATGAGCATGTCATAAAGATAATAATGACTTCCTGTCAGGCATGCTGCGGGGACTGCGTTAATGCGCCACATCAGTTACCCCTTGTATATGACTTAGGTCATTGGTATGCTCAATTTGAGAGAGGGGGGGCTTATTCAATGGCAGTGATTAAATACTTAAAACCGCGCGTAGCGGTATTTTTTTTGCGAACACTAAACGCGCCGTTGGTTGATATAGGGCGATGAATACTGGAATTATGTACTGGCGTCAGCAGGGCACTTTTTGCCGCGACATGATCATCTTTTTGCTGCGGAAACCTGGTTACGTCCGGCCTGTTTTGCTTTGTAGAGCTCCTTATCGGCTTTTTCTGCCAGTACGGCAAATGAATAACCCTTGACCCATTGAGCAACGCCAAAGCTGGCGCTGAGCCAGGGCGAAAGTTGAGAACCCCGATGTGGGATCTTCGCTTTTTGAATATTGGTACGAATGCGTTCTGCAATCATCACGGCTTCAGCCATTTCATTGCAATGAGTCAATATGACAAACTCTTCTCCGCCAAAGCGAAACGCTGTGTCAGATGTTTTACGTAATGACTGGTTGATGCATTTCGCAACGCTTAATAAACATTCATCACCGGCAATATGCCCATATAAATCGTTATATTGTTTGAAATAGTCGATATCCATTATAATCATGAATAAATTACCACCTGAGTGCGGCAGTCGTTGTGCCTGTTCCTCAAAATGGGTTAACAGGCTGCTTTTATTTAACAATCCCGTTAAGGCGTCACGATGAGCAAGGTGGGTGAGTTTTTTAATGAGTAGATTCTTTGCGTATTCACTTTGTTGGGTTCGGGTGTACCATTCAAGCAATATGTAGCGAGCGGTTATCACGACAATGAAAATAATGACAGAACCAGACAGTTGCAGAAAGTTAAATTTATCATAAGCGGTGATTTCGCTTAACAGCATGGCGATGCTGATCGGTACGCTAAATAATAGCAATACAGTGCCGGAGATATAAAAGGAGATGGTGGCGGGTAACAGCGTGCTGATGAGCAATGAAAGCGTTAATGAAGGGTTATTGTAATGTTTGACCATCATATAGAACATGGCGCCCCAGAGGATGCCTTGTAGTAGCGCGTATGTTGGTAGCAACCTGGCGAGATATTTTCTGGAGATCAACGCCTTTAACGTAAATCCCAGCGCTGAAAAAAGCGTGGTTGCTATACATAGCATATTCATCACCTCCCGATAAAAGTCATTCGGGGTATGTATAAAATTGTTCAAAATCAACCACAAGCAAAAAACGATGTTAAGGCTCAGGAACCAGACCAGGTTCCATGAGTTAACAATATCCAGGTTTTTATGGTTTTTCATTCGTCGTGTTAATCATGAACCGATCTCGGTGGCGCATAAGAGAATAATGTCTATATCCGGCATATCTTCAAGTTACCTGTGCGTTGGCTTTGTTACTCAGCTTATCCATGAGCCTCGGCCTTACGGGGCGCCATGACACAGCGTTCAAATCTGTTCCAGACAGATTTGTCATTCGCCCCAGCACGTAGTTATCTATGCTCCAGGTGACTAATGAGAGGCTCCTGCCGCTCACCGACTTCCAGCCTTCGCCGGTCAAATTTGTTGCCGACGAATTTGTCACTTCAATGCCGCCTTTAAGCAACGCGAATTATTTAGGGTATAAATATAACCAGTTATGGCCCGGATGGCGAATCTCGTTCGTTGTTGAAATCCAATAATAAACATATTTTTATTATAAAACTCACGCCATCCTGATTAACTGACGATGACGGCGTCAACTACCCTCACACAGGGGATTATTCTGCAACGCTTACCGTGAGTATCAATATGACTTTGGTGGAAATGAGTTAATATCTCTCATATTTAACGGAGCCCCTTGCCTTTAAAGCGAAAGAGGTCATCGTTAAACGGACAGAAGATCTGTACTTTATCAAACCAGGGCAATCACCGTCTGTCTGGCTGCTGACGGGACTTTTGGGTTAAGGTAAATCGTAAAGTACGGATAATGAATATTGCTAGAGATATATTATTTAATTTCCAGGTTGCGTATCTGAAACGCAAAAAAGTGACGTGTTCTTGAATTCACGCCGCACTGGTCTAAGCTCAAAAAGGCGAAAGCGTGTCGGGTTGTTGTAGCATAAAACAATAAATCTCTCTGTAGGTGAAGGTCATGAACAGGGCAATTTCCCGGGTAGTTCTGTGGTTTTTTGTTTTGATGGCTTATCCTCTACAGGCCGCGGAGCCACGTCAGGCACCTTCAGCGCAAGAACGGGCCCGAACGGTTTATGTTTTCCACCAGCCTATAGTGATGCTTCAGGCGAAGTTTGGCTTAACCACGCCGGAAGAGCGCGTACTGCGCATTCGCAATACCCTGCGCGGCTTTAGCCGTGAAGACGTGGCAAAGCCCCTGACTATTGTCCCGGTGACTCGATATAACCAGGCGGGACGCCTGATCGTGATGAACGGCAAACCGGTGATGCTGCTGGTGGAGGCGGATCTCGACGAAGGCGACGATCTCACCCTCGACCAGGCGGCATCTCGTGTCTTAACCCGGCTGGAAGCCCAGCGTACGGCGTTACGCGATCAGTACGACCACCGCAGTCTGGCGCTTTCCGCATTGAAAACCACCGTTGGCGTGGCGGCGTTACTGGCGCTCTGGTTCGTTCAGTACCGATCCTGGCGCTGGGTGCGCCGGGTTTATCGGCGCAAAATAATCGATAATAAAGGGCTTGTTCCCCAAACCTGGCGACGCTTTTTAGGTGAGGTTGAAAGCCGTCTGTACGCGCTACTGATGCTACTGCTGGGTATCACCGCGATCTATGTTTTGCTCCGCTGGGCCTTCAGCCTGTTTCCCTGGACGCGCGTCTGGGGCGAGTCCCTGGGCGACTGGTCGATACGTATCGTCAGCCAAATCTCTTACTCCATCGTCTCAGCGCTGCCGGGACTGCTGGTGGTGCTTATTATCTTTGTGATGACCTCCGTCATCCTGAAAATCCTTAAAGTGGTGCTAAACCAGGTTGCCACGGGACGCCTGTATATTCCCGGCCTGCATCCGGAAACGGTGGGGGCCACGCGCAAGCTGATTGCGGTAATCGTCTGGCTGTTTGCGCTCTCCGCGGCGTATCCCTTCCTGCCGGGGGCCAACTCGCTGGCGTTTAAAGGCATTAGCGTCTTCTTCGGTCTGATGCTCACGCTGGGGTCCGCGGGGGTAATGAATCACGCTATGAGCGGGCTGGTGCTGATTTACTCCCGGGCGCTGCGCAAAGGCGATGTGATCCGCATTGCCGAAAACGAAGGGCGGGTGACCGAAGTCGGGATGCTGGCGACCAAAATTGTAACCCGGGAAAACTACGTTATTACGCTGCCCAATGCGGTAGTGGTCAGCGGCAAAATTACCAACCTTAGCGTGCAAAACCCCGACGGCAGCGTCAACCTGACGCTCAACGTGACGATTGGCTACGACACCCCGTGGCGGCAGGTGCACAGCATGCTGGAGCTGGCGGCGCGGCGGGCGAAGTGCGTCGATCAATCCGTCGCGCCGCGGGTGCGCCAACTGGCCTTAATGGACTGGTACACCTCCTACGAGCTGCAGGTCAGGCTGCTGCCGGTTGAGCAGAACGGTCCGGGTGATGGCCTGATGGCTGGGGCGCGCACCGAGATGCACAGCCTGATTCAGGACGTATTTAACGAATTTAACGTGCAAATTATGTCGCCAAACTTTGTGCTGCAACCCAATGAACCGGTGATGGTGCCCAAAGAGAAATGGTTTACCACTCCCGCACAGCCGCCTGGAGAGGGGTAAACCTGATGGATTACTGCGCGGTTTTCGCCGGGCACCGCGCCGGGTCGAATACCGTTTTCCAGTCTTTTTGCATATCGACCACCACCCAGCCTCTCTCTTTGACCTCTTTTAAGCCTTCCACCAGTTTACCGCTGGCCGGTGGATGGCTGTCGTAGGCGTATTCGCGCGCCGCATCGGTATGGTGCACCAGCAGCCCGAAGGTTTTGTAATCCGGGTTGCTGGCGGTGTACTGCATCATCGCCAGGTCGCCATCGCTGTTGCCAAAAGCCGCTACCGGGCGCTGACCCATAAACAGATGGATCGCCACCGGTTTGTTCGCCGCATCGTCATTAAAGGCACCCTGCATAGTTTTGCGTATTTGCGAGCCATCTTTGGTCAACGAGAACTCGCCCAGGGCGAACGAACCGACGACCTGTTCCGGCGGAATGCCGTACATCTTCTCAGACAGCACGCGCATAAAATCGATGCCGCCGCCGGAGATAATCCACGTCTTAAAGCCATTTTCGCGCAGGTAGTCCAGCAGCTGACGCATAGGCTGATAGCCCAACTGGTTGTACTGACAGCCAAACCGCGGGTCTTTGTGCGTATCGACCCAGCTGGCGACGCGTTGAGTGAACTCGTCGGTGGTGATATCGCTGTGGGTCAAGGCCAGCAGCTTGAGCAAGCCTTTTTCGCCCGCGGCCGCCACCGTTTTCAGATCGTTTTTCAGCGCCGCGCTGACCAGCGGATCGTTTTGCCATTCAGGATGTTCAGGCGCAAGACGCTTAACCTCATCCAGCACGAACTGGATCTGGAAGGTCATCGGCGCTTCTGGCCACAGGGTGCCGTCGTTATCAAACACCACGTAGCGCTTTTCCGGCGGGATAAAAGAGTGGCTTTTAGCATCGGTGGCATTGTGCACCCAGGTTTCTATGGCCCGTTTAGCCGCCGTGTCGTTCCAGGCGGAAAGCGGAGCCGCCGCCGCGCCGCCGCACAGGCTCACTAATAACATACCGATCAACGTACCCTTCATCGAGAACTCCTTTTTTCAGGGACCAGATCCGGCAGGGATGTGGGATGCCAGAAACGGTGCCATTGGTGATAAACATACCGGGCGCTCTGCGACAGCGTACGGCGAAACATAAACAGCAGCGCGACCGTCGCAGCCAGCACCGCGACCCACAGTGACAGCAGACCCCACGAGGTTGGCGCCTGGCCTTTGAGCGCCGCTTCCGCACCCGCGTTCGGCGCCGGGGCAATCTTGTACTCACTGCCCGGCAGCTCGGCGGTTTGCCACTGCTGATGGGCGGTATCCCACCAGCGTAATTTTATCGGCGGAAGGGCAACGGTACCGGCTTCCACCGGCAGATAGCGCAGCGTTTCGACGCGTTGGGCGCCGTGGATATCGCCGCGACCTGCCGTCACCAGAGTATTTTGCGGCGATAAACGTTGGGTGTGCGTGCCGGGAATGGCGTACAGCAGCGGCGGGATCTGCGTTGCAACGGCGTCGTCGGCGACCACCGTTACCACACGCTCAATCACGTCTCCGGCGCGCAATTGTCCATCATCGCCGCTGTGGAACAGGGTAATTTTTTGGCTCAGCGACAGGCTGGCGGCGGGGAGGAAATGGTCCGGCTGTTGTACATCGTCAGGCCAGTTTACCGCCTTATCTAACGCCGGCAGTTTTATCGTCACCGGCGCTTGTCCGGCTCCGGTAAGCGTCAGCTCAAAGGCAGGAATATGCAGCTGCCCCTGATCCCAGGCCGTTACCTGACGTTCCATACGAATACCGCTCCAGCTGGTGCCGCCCTCATGACGGGTGAGCAGCTGATTGGGTTCGGTGGTGGTCAACAATGCGCCATTTTCAACAGGGAAATCAGGCCACTGCGGCGGCGGGTTAAACCAGCTATCGGTCCAGAAGGTCACGGCGATGCGCACCGGCTGACCGGGAGCAACGTGCTCTGGCGCGATAAGCTCGCGCGAAACCGTCATGGCCGCCTGACTGGGCAGCGTGGCAATCAGTAATAACCACAGCAGCTTCATTGTTGATCTCCTGACTGGGTGCGATAGAGGTTTTCCAGCAGGCCGGAAGGCGAAACGCTGAGATTCTCATACCACTGGTTCACCTGCGGGTTGCCTCCGACCTGCGGCTGAATATCTTTTTGCTCAACGCCTTCCTCGGGTTTGAGATCGTGTTTGATCTCATCCGGTTTATAGTCCTGCTCCTCGCCCTGCGCCGACTGGCGGTCGCGCTCTTTTTGCCGCAGCTGCATGATGATGGCGGCAATCTTCGCCCGGTTGCCCTGCGCCAGCTGCCAGTCAGGCCGCAGGCTGAGCGCCCGGTCATAGCTGTTGAGCGCCTGCTGCCACAGCTTTTGCTGCGCGTAGCTGTTACCGGTCCACAGCAGCGCTTCCGGGGTTTGTTCCGCCTGATGGAAAGCGGCGGTGGCGGCGGGGTAGTTCTCCGCCCGATACCAGGCGATCCCCTGCCGCAGCGGGTCGGTAAAACGCTGCGCGGCGGTGGTGTAATCCCCGCGTGCGAACGCCTGCTGCCCTTGAATATCGGGGCTGACCCACGCATCCAGCCATGACGCGGCGTGCCCGGCGGGCTGCCACATCAACAGCGGCGCGATAAGCAGCCAGCAAAAAAGCTGGCGTCGCCACAGCAGTATGATGATCAGCATGGGAATGACCGCCAGCCAGCCGCTGTTGCGCCAGTGTAGATCGTTGCGCGCGTTGTTTTGCGCGCTGACGGACTGCTGTATATGGCTGCGGATCGCCGAAAAATCGCTGTCGTCCGACGTCACCAGGGTGACCGGAATACCGCCATCGCGGATCTGCTCAAAGCGCGCGACGTTAAGCCGGGTATCGGTGCCGCGACTGGCATACTTCTCCGGCAGCGTCCCGCCGTGGGCGGTGCCGGGAACCCAGATTTGCAGCGGTAGCGACTGTTTTGTCAGCCAGCGCGCATCGCGCTCATCGATATTATCCGCCACCAGAATGATGCTGCGCGGCGGCGAGGGCATATTTTTCATCGCCAGGGTCAGGGCCGCCTGTAGCCCTGATCCTTCACCTGCCGGAAGCAGGGCGGGGGACTGGGCATGCAGGAACAGAGCGTAAAAATCCTGATCGACGGTCAGCGGCGTGGTGAGCCACGCGCCGGACTGATACACCACCAGGCCAAAGCGGGTGCCGGGCATCTGCGCCATCAGCGACAGGATTTTACTTTGCATCCGCTGGTGACGGCTTGGCGCCAAATCGCTTGCCAGCATGGCGTTATCCTGCTGCAACACCACCATCACATTACTTTGCGGGGTTAACGCCGCGGGAAGCTGACGCTGCCAGGCAGGACCGGCGAGGCCGATAATCCCTGCCATCATCAGCCACGGCAGCGCGCGGGTTATTTTTCGCGGCTGATTGACGATAAGCGCACGGGCAAGCGGCTTATCCATCATACGTACCCAGGCGCTGCGTCCGGCGGACGGCAGCCACCACAGCGCGAGGCACAGCGGTAACAGCACTAAAAACCAGGGGTGTAAAAAGTGGAAGTCGCTCATGCGCTTTCCTCCCTGAGGACGCGATAAAGGGCGAACGCCAGCAGCAGCAACAGCGCGGCGGCAAGCGGCCAGCCAAACAGCGGCTCGCGCCAGGACCAGCCGATACTTTTAACCTGCACCGGCGTGATAGCGTCAATTTCCTGCCATACGGCGTCCAGCGACGCGCCGCTGCTTTCGGCAGTCCACGCGCGTCCACCGGTCATCTGCGCGATTTCGGCGAGCAGCGGCAGGTCGACTTTATCGTCCCCGGTGCTGTTCACGTCGCCAAAAGCGATGGTGTGCACCTGTACGTGATGCGCGGCGGCCAGTTTGGCGGCAAGACGCGGCGTCAGCTGTGAAGCGGTATCATTGCCGTCGGTGAGAATAATCGCCAGCTTACTGGCGTCGGCGTTTTGCGCGGAATCGAACAGTTTCACCGTGACTCCCAGCGCGTCGCCGATCGCCGTCTGCTGCCCCACCATGCCCGGCGATAGCTGGTTGATTCGGGTTTCCAGCGCCTGTTTATCTTCGCTAATTGGCGCGAAGGGCCATGCGCCGTTAGCAAAAATCACCAGCCCAATTCGGTCGGACGGGCGGGCGGCGACAAATTTTTTCACCGAGGCCTGTACCGCTTCCAGACGGGTGCTGCCTCCGGCGACATCGTTTTTCGCCATCGAACCAGAGACGTCTAAAATCAGCATGATGTTACGCATCGGTTTTTCAATATGCTGCGGCGGGGTGAGCCATTCCGGACGCGCCATGGCGCAAACCAGCAGCCCCCACACCAGCCAGAACACCACGGCGGCAAGCTTACCGCTGCGCACAGGCTGGCTGTTGGGCTGGATCTCGTGGATAAGCGCGGGTAAAAACGGCACGCGCACGTATTCCTTTAGCGGCCGCGCTTTAGCCATAAAAAAGCGGCCCACCAACGGCAGCAGCAGCAGCAGCCAAACCCAGGGCCAGACAAAGTCCACGCGAGAGAGATATTCAGACATAGGGTAATCGCTCTATCCATGCATGTAACTGCGCACGCAGACGCGCGTTATCGTCGTCATTCAACTGGTTTTCACGCTGGCAATAGCGCAGGCTAAGCTGTTCGCGCAGCGCGTCGTCCAGCGGCACCTGTTGCAGGCATTGCGTCGGGTTGGACGCGGCGCTTATCGCTTCGCGCGGGTGATGAACCAGCAAAATGCGTTTAATCAGCAGCAGCCAGCTATCGGCGGTATGCGGCTGCGACAGGGCGCTTAGCGCCTGGCGACGCCAGACATTCCGCCGCCAGCGGGCGTAGCGAAACAGGGCGACGGTCAGCCCGGCAAGCAGAACCAGGATGCTGAGCACAACCCAGCCCGGCGGCAGCGGAAACCAGGAGGGTGAACCGGGCAGCGCCGGCTCCGCCAGATGGGGGACGGTAAAACCTTTCTCCAGCATTCAGACACCTCGCTGTAGCTGTCGCAGGAGATCGCGGGTGACCACGATTTGATTGACCCGCACGCCAAGCCGGGCAAGACGCGTCTCCTGCTGCGCCAGCCGGGCGGTGACGCTGTGCACGATCTCGTCGCGGCGGGAGGGGGAAAGGGAGAAGGTTGCCTCCTGGCCTTCGTAACGCGCGGCAAGCTGGCCGTGGGTCGGCAGCCGCAGATGGAGATCGTCGAGCGTGACAAAGGCGCTGATCTCCCCCCGGCGGCGCAGCGCGGCCAGCAGGGCATCGCACTGGCTATCCAGATCGTGAAAATCGCTTATCACCGCAACCCAGCTCCCGCTAGGGATCAGCGGCAGGCTGTGGCGCAGCATATCGGCCAGCGACAGCGGATTTGGCGCTTCATGAGGATAGGCGTCGGCGACGGCGTGGTTATACTCGACGATGTCGTCCAGAAAGTGGGGCAGGGTCGCGTTCGGCGGACGACAGGCGCGCAGCGCGTAGTCTTTGTCGCCAAACACCGCGCCGCCCAGACGGTCACCGTCGTGCCAGCTGCGCCATGCCAGCAGCGCGGCAATTTTTGCCGCCGCCACCGATTTGGTCTGCACGCGGGTGGAAAAAAACATATCCCGACGCTGATCGACAAGCAAAAAGACCGGCCGCTCTTTTTCTTCATTGTACAGGCGGATCCACGGCGTACGCATACGCGCGGTGGTCTGCCAGTCCATCAGACGAACGTCATCACCGGGCTGGTAGCGGCGCAGACTGTCAAAATTAAGCCCGCGACCTTGCTGGCGCGAAATGCGCTCTCCGGCCAGCGCGTTGGGCGGGATTTGCCCTGGCGGATTGATAATAGAACGCGCCTGCGCCGCCAGTTTTAGCAGGCTATCACGCGAGACGCGGACGGCATCGCTCATCACGCCACCACCGCGTCGAGCAGCATTTTCACCGCATCGTCCGGGGTGCAGTTGTCGGCATTGGCCTGGTAGCTCAGCATCAAACGGTGACGCAGCACCGCAGGGGCAATCTTTTTGATGTCTTCCGGCATAACGGCGTCCCGACCTTCCAGCCATGCCTGGGCGCGGCCGCAACGCTCCAGCGCCAGCGTCCCGCGTGGACTTATCCCAAAGGTCAGATAGCTTGCCAGCGCATCGCTGACGTTTTCAGGGTGACGACTGAGATCCACCAGATTGACGATATAGTTTTCAATGGTTGGCGCGACGTGAACATGGGCAATCGCCTGCCAGCACTCGGCAATCTCCTGCTGCGTCAGCATCAGGGTTTCGGCGGCGGCGCTCGGCTGGTTTTGGCTCAACTGCTGGTATTTTTGCTGCTGCTCGGCGCGAACCAGCTGCATCACCTTCTGTTCATTCTCTTTCGAGGGATAGCTCACCAGTACTTTCATCAAAAAGCGGTCAAGCTGGGCCTCCGGCAGGGGCCAGGTGCCTTCCTGATCCACCGGGTTTTGCGTGGCGAGAACTATAAACACCCCCGGCAGCGGCCAGGTTTTGCCCGCCACGGTCACATGGCGTTCTTCCATCGCTTCCAGCAGGGCAGACTGAACGCGGGCGGAGGCGCGGTTGATTTCATCGGCCAGAATCAGGTTGCCAAACACCGGGCCGGGGCGGAACGTAAACTGGTCCTCTTCGCGGGTGGCATTTTGCTGATAAATCTCGCTGCCGGTGATATCAGAAGGGAGCAGGTCGGGGGTGAACTGAATGCGGCGATACTCGCCCTCCACGTGGCGGGCGAGTTCGCGCACGGCGCGGGTCTTCGCCAGCCCCGGCAGCCCCTCCAGCAGAACGTGTCCATCGCAGAGCAGGGCGATTATCAACATACGTACCAGCTCTTCCTGACCCAGCACCTGCTGGTTCATTTTCTGCTCAAGTTCTAATAGCTTCTCGCGCTGCATCATCGTTTTAATCCTGAATAGTCACGTTTGATTAAGGTGGCTAATCCCACCAGCATCGGCTCGGCGTAGTTGAAGAAGGCTTTGATGCCCGGGCACAGATAGTTGAGACCCGCTTCGCCGTCCGGTGCGCGCACGATGCGGTTTTTTGGACACTCGCCCCAGCACATTTTTAAATACGGGCAGGCCTGGCAATATTTCGGCAGCGTATCGCGCTTGCCCATGCCAAAGGCTTTCTGCCGCTCGGAGAACGCCAGATGTGACAGTTTCGTATTAGCGATATTGCCTATCTGGTATTCCGGGTAAACGTAGTGGTCGCAGGAGTAGATATCACCGTTTTTTTCAATCGCCAGCCCTTTGCCGCAGAATTCGGAGTGGGTGCAGATTTGCGCGGGCATGCCCAGCGTTTGCGCCACCGCCGTTTCAAACAGATTGACCTGAACGCGGCCTAAATCGTTGTTAACCCACTCCTCGAACACCGCAATCAGGAAGTGGCCCCAGTCATCCGGGTCAACCGACCAATCGGTCACGACAGAGTCGAGATCGCCGGGGCGAGCGCGGCGGCTACCGGTCAGCGGAATGGTGTCATCGCGCCAGAACTGCGGGGCGGTCTGTTTAAAATCAACCGGTTCCACGCACGGGTTAAACTGTACGTAGGTCGCGCCCAGTTCCTGGGTCATAAAGCGATAGACTTCAAGCGGGTAGCGGGCATTGGTGCGGTTGACGGTTACCAGGGCATTAAACGGTACGCCGTGACGCTCAAGCGCCTCAACCCCGGCCATCACCTTATCAAAGGTCGGTTTGCCGCTACGCGTGACGCGGTAGCGGTCATGAAGTTCCCGTGGGCCATCAATCGACAGACCCACCAGAAAATGATGTTTTTTGAGAAATTCAGCCCATTTATCGTTCAGCAAAACACCATTTGTTTGTAAGTCGTTCTCGATGCGCTGGCCGGATTTTTGGTACTGCTTTTGAAACTTAACCACTTTTTCGAAAAATTCGAGCCCCATCAGGGTCGGTTCGCCGCCCTGCCAGGAGAAGACCACCTGCTCACCGTCTTGCCCTTCAATATACTGGCGAACGAACTGTTCAAGCGTCTCATCGCTCATGCCGGTATGCCTGTCCTGGTGCAGCAGATCTTCTTTGTGCAGATAGAAACAGTAGGAACAGTCAAGGTTACAGGTCGAGCCGGTAGGCTTGGCCATTACGTGGAAGCGACGCTTATATTCAGGGCCTTTGCCGTTATATTTCTCGGCAGACGGTAATGCGGTAACGGGTAGTGTTGTGCTGTACTTCATCGTATGCCCCTGAGAAGTGATAACAAAAAGGTGAACTGATTTTTATCATCCAAAGCGGACAGGCTGCTTTAGCAACCTGTCCGAGGTGGCGTTATTTATTAATACCGGAACCCTGCTCAAGCATGGCTGAAGCATCGGAAATGGTGAACGAACCTGGTTTCTGACGCGGTGGGAACTCTTTGAAGGTGGCCAGCATCTCTTTGGCATATTTCTGCGCACCGCCCATCAGGAACAGACGATCGTAGAACCATGAGTTGTAGCCCATACCGTCGCTGCCTTTCTCCAGCGGATCGATCTCCAGATCGAAGATCATTGGCGTACGCAGTTTGGTGAACGGATATTTCCACAGATCCAGACCGGTGTGTTCCTGGATCATAAAGTGCGCTTTCCAGCGGCCATAGCGCATCGCCAGCAGGTCGCCGTCATCACTCCAGTAGAAGAATTCTTTACGCTGGTTGTCGCCTTTACCCTGCAGGAAGTCGAGCTGGTTATAACCATCCAGATGTACCTTGTAGGTCATCGAGGTCGTCTTATAGCCTTTCAGCAGTTCATCTTTGATGTTAGCGTCCCCGGCGGCTGCGACCAGCGTTGGGAACCAGTCGTAGCTGGCGAACATGCCGTCAATGATGGTGCCCGGCTTAATATGCCCCGGCCAGCGAACCATGGCAGGTACGCGGAAGCCGCCTTCCCAGCCGGTGTTTTTCTCACCGCGGAACGGCGTCTCACCCGCATCAGGCCAGGTGGCGGTCATCGGGCCGTTATCGGTGGTGTAAACGAGAATGGTGTTATCTTCGATGCCGAGATCTTTAATTTTCTGCAGCACTTCACCGATCATGGCATCGTGTTCAACCATACCGTCGGCATAGGTCCCCAGACCGGTTTTACCGATGCTGCCGTCTTTCAGGTGGGTTTTGTTGTGCATACGGGTGGTGTTAAACCAGGTAAAGAATGGCTTACCGGCTTTTACCTGACGTTCCATAAAGTCGTTATTGGCAGCCAGCGTCTCTTCATCGACCGTGCCCATACGTTTCACGGTCAGCGGACCGGTATCTTCAATCTTGCCGTCTGCGGTGCTCTTAATCACGCCGCGCGGGCCAAATTCTTTACGGAAGGCCGGGTCTTTTGGATAGTCCGGGTTCTCCGGTTCTTCTTCGGCGTTCAGGTGGTACAGATTGCCGAGAAACTCATCAAAACCGTGCGCGGTAGGCAGGAATTCATCGCGGTCGCCGAGGTGGTTTTTACCAAACTGACCGGTGGCATAACCGAGCTGTTTAAGTGCCGTGGCAATCGTAATGTCTTCTTTTTGCAGACCCTGCGGCGCGCCAGGCATCCCAACTTTGCTCATGCCGGTACGGAACGGCATCTGGCCGGTAATAAACGCAGAACGGCCGGCCGTTGAACTTTGCTCAGCATAATAGGAAGTAAATTTAGCCCCTTCTGCGGCAATGCTATCAATATTCGGCGTTTTATACCCCATGGTGCCCTGGTTATAGGTGCTCAGGTTCCAGTAACCAATATCATCACCAAATATAACGACAATATTCGGTTTTGAGGTATTTTGTTTGGGGGCATTTTCTGGTGCGGTGGCTGTCGCTGGTGCCGCATAAGCGCTGGACACTGCGCCGGCTGCTAAGGTTAACAGGCTGGCGAGCATTGTCCTTTTGAAAGGCACTATATATTGCATTGGGTGAGCTCCGTTATTAGGAAAGCGATTTAAGTATAGACATGGCGGCGATTCTGCAATTTCAAATATCAATAAAAAGACCTGCTGCGGATGGGTTAGGCCAACGTCCTACGTTAGATATCTGAAGTCTTAGCTTAAATTGCTGAAGATTGTGTTTTTTGAGATTATGGGTTTTCGCAGATCAAAGCGACTGCTCATTTATTTATTAATAAATTTGATAATTTAATATTCCAGTAAAACGTTTGAGGGACGAAGATCGTTCGTCTTGTCGAAGCGGTAGCCCTTAGCATGTTTTATGTTGCTGGTGGGAAAGCCAGAACTGCTGATGTTGATAGTCCGGTTTATATGAGATCTGGTAAACCATAACGACCATTATGATGACGTATTGTTATAGCATGATGACTGTCGCTTTTGGCTTTATTTATCTCCAGCGTATATCGTGTTATGGCTTTAATATGCTTTTCTGTGGTGCGGCTAGTTTATTAATTTGTTAGTTGTTCAGTGTGATGACTTTTTGGAGAAAGGTTTTTATGTCCCGCAGGGACGTTGCGTACAGCGCTAGCGGGGAAAGATGCCTGGTGTTGTTATTTTTTGCTTAGAAGTGGGATACCGGTTGAAAAGTCGCTATCGTGCTGAATGGGCTGCAGAGGCTGTCACAGGTTGCGCTAAAGGCGGTGATGATGAGTTAATATTTTCATTGAGATATAAACAGTAGTGCATGCCCGAATCCCGGGACGGACAGCAAAAAGCCCGCTTAAGTATCCTTAAGCGGGCTTTTTAAATTTGGCTCCTCTGACTGGACTCGAACCAGTGACATACGGATTAACAGTCCGCCGTTCTACCGACTGAACTACAGAGGAATCGTGTGAACGAGGCGAATACTACTGGTCTCGGATTTTTGTGTCAACACTAAATTTAACTTGCTGATTCAAATGGCTAAATTTAGCGCAGGTCGTTGTTTTAGTGTACTACCGGGTTATCACTATCATCTGGCGGGCTATTCTCACGTAATCTCGCGAGCGGATCCTGACGATAAAAAAGGCAGAAACGCTGCCAAAGCGCGGGAAAGCGGGGAGCAAATAGCTCTGGTGCGCTGAAGAAGTATTCAGAGAGCACGGCGAAACATTCTGCAGGATCCGTGGCTGCATACGCATCGATACTCGCGGCGCTTTCACCGACCAGGTCTATCTCATCCTGAATATTGTTCATTGCAGCATGGAGATCGTGTTCCCAGCCCGCCACCTCGCGCAGGGGGATGAAGGGCACGCCGCTTGCGCGATCGCCATTGCGGGTATCCAGTTTATGCGCTACTTCATGGACAATCAGATTGAAACCGGACGCATCGAAGGAGTCCTGAATATCCAGCCAGTTGAGAACAATCGGCCCCTGCTGCCAGCTTTGACCTGATTGTACGATTCGCTGGTTATGCACCAGGCCGATATCATCTTCCCATTCGTCGTCGACGACGAACGGGGCAGGGTAGATAAGCACTTCGTGAAAGCCATCTAACCATTCGATACCCAGTTCGAGAACCGGCAGGCAAAACAATAGCGCGATACGAGCGCTGTGCAGGGGAGTAAGCTCAAGCCCCTGTAAGGCAACCAGACGCTTTTGTTGCAAAAAGCGGGAAGCCATCTGCACCAGCTGCTGCTGCTCATGTTCGGAGAGGTTGGCTAATACAGGAATGGCAAGCGCCTTTTCCCAGGGGATTTCCGCGTTGCCGGACTCTTCATCTACTTTCCAGGGCCATTTAAATATCATATTGCTCGCAAAGTCGTCACTTGAACTGAATTAAAGAGACAGGAACTATTAAAATGCCAAAGAACCTGGCATTATAGCAACCTCAACAGCGGAGAGATGCCGGAGCGGCTGAACGGACCGGTCTCGAAAACCGGAGTAGGGGCAACTCTACCGGGGGTTCAAATCCCCCTCTCTCCGCCAATTATTTAGAAAAATCAATAAGTTGAATGTCGCTTTTAATTTTTCTCTGCAAAATCCCCGCATTAAAATTTCTTTCTATCGCTCTGTTTTCCCATCCCTAATGCTGTCTTTTTTACCATGTTGCCTCTTGTTGGGCATCCACTTTTATCTTCTTTAGTTCACAAGCTCACATTCTTAACAACAACATAGCCCGTCTTGCATCCCTGATAACAAAGCAGTCAACTGCCCTTGCTACACATAGATTCTGTAGAAGTATCTTAAAGAGAAGGGATGATGGATGGAAAGGAGCGAACTCAGGAAAGCACTGGAGCAGGGATTGTTGTCAAGTGAGCGCATGGGGTGATAGAGAAACTTATGACCCTGACCTGAGCTGCCGGGATAAAAAGATCCCGTGCGGCTCTGGCGCGGGATCATCTTTCTGCATGCCGGGGGGCGAAAAGATTCAATAGTTGGAGGTTGAACTCCTCATGGCATCGCCCGTTTTTATAATGATGCAATCAGTGGTGCATTGCTCCTTTGCCGTCAGAATAACATTTTCTGGAAGCCTGAAATGCATGGACTTGCTGATTAAGATTTGCTCCGCCATCCCCTTGATAGCCCAGGGGGCCGCAAGTGATATATTGCCAAACTCGTCATAACGTTGTGTTTTAGTAAAGGCATTATAGGCGGGATCTTGAATGTCAAAAAGAACATCCCCTGTAAATGTTTTTCCCACCTTGTAGGAAAGTGCGCTTGCTAATGCGTTTAACTCTGATTTTTGTGGGATAATGAAACCATTAAAGATATTGTATGAGGCAGCGATCATCGCGAATACCGTCAATATGGGGAGCGCTTTTTTTGCTATATTGAGTTTGCTTGTCAAGGCATCCACCCCAATAATGATAAGAGCGCACGTGAAAAATTCTAGTGCTATCAGTGACCTATATGCAGCCCAGTTTTCCTTGACTAATAAGTTTGGAGAGTAGGCGCCAATCCCCATGATAATAAACATGAGCACCTTAATAGGTCCTGATTTGCCTTTTATTATTGAAAATAAACCTATTGCGCAAATTATTAATGACAGCGTTGTGAATAAGGTGCCAGGGGTTATATTAAAGTTGTTGATGGCGTTAATCAATGGTTCTTTGACAAACCATCGTAATTTCTCAAGTGGATTATTCGTTAACTCGGCACGTGCAATTGAACTGCCATATAACCATACAGGTACAAATTTTGAAAATAGCAGACTAGCAAGCATGCCGATAAATAAAACTGCGCCACTGATTAAAACAATGCTGATGGAAAATGGTTTGTCTTTTTTCAGGCAGTTATCAAGCATGACGAAAAATAAAAATGCCATCGCCGTTGGTTGGTATATGGCAAATGCAAACCATAAAATAATGACGGATGCTGCAAATCTTATAATTGTCGTTTTTTTATTGGTGGGCTTTAATGTCGCATAACTTATTCCGGCAAGGAGTATAGATAGTACAAAAGGGAAACATGTCGCCCAAGAGTTATATACTTGTATGGCGGGTGCCAAACATATTAATAAAGGGAAGGTGATCGTTGTTATGTTACGCTTGAATATGTTTCTTTTTTCTATAAATAAAAAGAGGAACAAACAAAATATAAAAACCGTTATTATGGTGAAAAATCTAAGATAGGCAAGGTCATCGATATTGTGAACTAGCGTAAAGGCAAGTCGTCTGGCAATGGCATACAAGGGCCTGCCGGATTGCATATCCCATTGAAATGGAGAACCTTTCCCTGAAAAAACATCAGAAAGTGTCGACCAATCATCTGAAAATGCGTAACTAAATATAATGGTTGGGCTGTAAACTAAGAAAATTGCCGCGAGGTAAAGCATTGCAATAACTCTTTTAGTGTAGGGCGTCATTCGTTCATCCATGGTGTTCATTGCTCGCCTCTCATTTCGTATTTTGCTACCTCTTCGATAAAATATTTTGGCCGGTTTTTGGATTCCATGTATATTTTCCCAACGTATTCACCAATTATCCCTAAAGAAAGCATCTGGACGCCGCCAAGGAAGAAAATCGCAATCATAACAGATGTCCAACCCGCAACGGTATTTCCCTGGATCTTCTCAATGAGGGCATAGATTGCAGCTATTGTAGATAGAAGGCATGTGGTAATCCCAGTGGCGGCGATCATCCGTAATGGGGTAATTGTCAGAGACGTTATTCCTTCTAACGCCAGTGCTACCATCTTTTTCAAGGGGTATTTTGACTCGCCTGCAACCCTTTCATCTCTGCTATAATAAACGCGGGTAGACTTATAACCCAACAAAGGGATTAGCCCCCTTAAGTATAAGTTTTGTTCTTTAAAATCCTTTAATGCTGTCAACGCTGTCCGGCTAAGAAGCCTGAAGTCCGCATGGTTAGGAACCTGATTGACACCCAGCCTTGACATCAGAGAATAGAATTTATTGGCTGTTGTCCTTTTGAATACTGAGTCGCTACTTCTGTTGTCGCGTACGCCATAAACAATCTCAAACCCTTCATTATATTTGTCTATCATTTTCTCAATGCAACTTATATCATCCTGTAAGTCTGCATCTATACTTACAGTAACGTCCGTATCCGCGTTTGCTAACCCCGCCAGCAGGGCTATCTGATGGCCCCGGTTCCGTGATAATTTCAAACCGCGAACGAACGACTTTTCCTGCGATGTGGATTTGATTTGTTCCCAGGTGTTGTCTTTACTGCCATCATCGACAAAGAGGATATAACTATTTCGAGCGATTTTTTCTTTTGCAAGGAGGTTTTTTAATACAGTGGCAAGCCCCTCCACGCAGTATGGAAAGGCGTCTTTTTCATTATAACAAGGAACAACGATTGCTAACGAAGGTATTTCACTCCTCGTGCGGTTTATATTTATTTCTTTCATTTCATTGACCAGTGTTTGTTTATAATAAAACCAGCTGTTGTGTAAATAATCATTCCTACAACTTGTGCTGTATAGATAGCATTAGGTATAACGATGAAAAAAACTTTCATTGCTATTATATTTAAAATATAACAAAAAACACATGTGGATACGAATTTGATAAATCTCAGGGGGTTTAAGGTCGTTGAGAAAGTGAACTTCGCATTCATTATAAAGCTGAAAATAATGCCAACGACATAACCTGCTGCATTTGAAGGGTAGACACCCGCACCGGCATGCATAAGGCCAAATATAACAACTGCGGTTATTGCTGTATTTGCCAGGCCAACGATAATGTACCTGACCGCTTCTCTGGATGTGTTTTTTTTCAAGGTATGATTAATCATTTATTGATTTACATCAATTTTATAAAAGGAAAATTAAGAGATTAAATGCGCGATCGATATAAGCAATAAGCTCCCGTATGATAAATATTTGACGCCAACTCGTGGTCTGTGTCAACCAGGGTTTTTATCACAGTAGACATATTCCTCGACGGATGTTGTTTACGCTTCTCCACCCGAGTTTGTTTGGACGTGATTATGCCGAATGGAGACTATAAAAGCGGGAAAGCTATCGGGGGCATGAGTTCTGGTGCGGTCATTACCAGGCAGTCCTGCGGGATTAACAGTGTCTACTGTAGCGGTAACGATATTTATGCGCGTAATTTGTTTGGCTTACGGAGAAAAACAGGTTAAATCTACCGGATAGGGCGGAAGGTAAAAGTATTGTGAATACTCTGTTTTTTTATTGTTGATTTCATGGTTTAAATGATTAAGTTAAAATCTCGAAAACTGGAGTAGGCGCCACGCATTCGTGGGAAATCTCCTCTTCATGGTTTACTGCATATGGATCGCAACACTCTATTTTTCTGCCGTGTAGCGATACAGGATGACTATCCGTTGGTAAAAACGAAAAAACCCGCACAAGGCGGGTTTTAGCGTAGCTATACAATCTTAAAACTGGTAGGTGATACCCACAGCGAACTGATCGTCGGTGGCTGCGCCACTTACCGCCGCGTCTTCATCATCCATCAGATTGAATTTGTATGCGGTGTAAACGTTGAAGTTTTTGTTGAAATAGTACCAGGTACCCAATTCAACGTAGTTCATGATATCCGCATTGGTGTCTTCTTTGGCGCCCAGGTCTTTACCTTTCGCGTAGACATAGCCCAGGGACGGACGCAGGCCGAAATCAAATTGATATTGCACAACGGCTTCGATGTTTTGCGTGTGATTGGCAAAACTGCCAAAAGTCGTTTTCTCCAGCGGAGTCATGTTACGGGATTCACCATACATGACTGATGCATACAGATTATTTGCATCGTATTTAGCCGCCAGGTTCCAGACTTCAGCTGTCTCGCCCCGCTTGTCCGCAGCTTGCTCATCAGTACGATCGGAGTTGCTGTAAGCGCCAACGAAACCGAAGCCGTCGATGTTGTAGTTAACGGAGAAACCGAAACCGTCGCCGTTTGATTTTTTCGCGGTGGTGTCGTTGTTTTTACCCTGATACTGCAGAGCAAAATTCAGAGCATCCACCATGCCGAAGAAGTCGGTGTTACGATAGGTTGCTACGCCGTTGGTACGGCCGGTCATGAAGTTATCGGTGTAAACCAGACCGTCACCGCCCCACTCAACGAGCATATCGGTGTAACCCGCCGCGTCATAAACCACGCCGTAGTTACGACCATAATCGAATGAGCCGTAATCGCTGAATTTCAGACCAGCGAATGCTAAACGGGTAGCGCTGCCCTGCTGACCTTCCGGTTTGTCCGCTTTGATGTTGTATTCAAACTGGCCATAACCGGTCAGTTCGCTGCTAATCTGGGTTTCGCCTTTAACGCCGAAACGCGCATAGGAGGTATCGTCAGAATTGTTGTTGTCGCCATCATGGGTCATGATGTGTTCGCCAACCATTTTGCCGTAGAAATCCAGTTTGTTGCCGTTCTTATTATAGATTTCTGCTGCATTAGCCGCGCCAGCGACTAATAAAGCTGGAACCAGAATTGCCAATACTTTTCTTTTCATTATATATTCCCTTTTAATCATAATTAATATGAATTGTGTCATTCCTTCCGGGGTGACTATTTGATATTAGCGATTAAGTTCATTTTTCTTTAAATCAAATATGTAACTAAATTATATCTAATATTACAAAATGTTTCAGTTATATTCTTTATATTAAAATTGTATTGTTTTGTGATAAATTATTTTCCGTGTTTATAGCTTTTAATAACATAGGCTTATGGTTATTCATTGATTGAATTTTGTCGTTGATGAGTTTCATGTGTTCTATGTGTCATCATTTAATATTGATTTTATGAATAATTATTTGCTCGTGTTTAAACGTGGAGTTTTCTTTCAGAGAGTGGTCTGAGTAAGAGTGGTTGATGGTGAAGTGAGGGGCTGGGGAGGGGGAGTGGGAAATGGCCAGAAATTAAATGCCATTCATTAATTTGTATTATTTAAAAATGGAATAAATTCATTGAGTATATATAGCCGGTATTATGACAATGAAGCCGGTTGATGCACAGAAATGCATCGGGCAGAGAGAAATGCTGTCTTGCAAGAATTTTCGCTATATAATGTGATGGATGTCACTATTTTTGACTGGCAAGTGATGTTGCTTGTTGAGTACATGGAGAGCAAATGAATGGAAGATAAAGCGAAAAGAAGTCCTGGTGGAAAACTGGCGCTGTGGGCATTTTATGCTTTTTGTGGTTATTTTCTGTGGGCGATGGCGCGGTACTGGTGGGTTGTCGGGCAGATTCAAAGCGTGCCCGGCGCCACGATTGACGGTGAACTTGGTTCAACGAGTGGGAAGTGGATTGGCGCCCTGTTGGGGTTTCTGGTGTTAGGTATCGTGGGGACCATTCTTGGTGCAATTGCGTGGTACACGCGCCCCAATCCGCAGATCTATGAACATCACGAATAAAGTTGCTATGCTCGTTGCTGGCCTGACACCTAAGGAACATGCATGGACCTTTTTCACTGGCAGCAACGATTTGAAACCTGGCTAACCGAACATCACGCGCAAGGGGATGCGGCTCATGATATTTCGCATTTCCGCCGCGTTTGGGCCACTGCGCAGCGACTGGCCGAAGATACGGATGCTGACCGTCTGGTGATCCTGACTGCCTGCTACTTTCATGACATCGTCAGCCTGGCGAAAAACCATCCTGAGCGTAGCCGCTCTTCTGCGATGGCGGCGGAAAAAACGCTGGCTATCCTCCAGTCAGCTTTCCCTGATTTCCCCGTCGAACGCTACGCGGCGGTTTTACACGCTATTGAAGCGCACAGTTTTAGCGCGGCGATTGCTCCGCGAAGCGAAGAAGCGAAAATCGTCCAGGACGCCGATCGACTTGAGGCGTTGGGGGCGATTGGCCTGGCGCGCGTTTTTGCCGTGTCCGGCGCGTTGAACAATATCTTGTTTGATGCCAGCGATCCCTTTGCCGACCGGCGGGAATTAAATGATAAAACCTACGCGCTGGATCATTTCCAGTGCAAGCTGCTGCGTTTACCGCAAACGATGCAGACCGAAAAGGGCAGGGCAATGGCGATACACAATGCGCGCTTTCTGGTGCAGTTTATGGCCAAGCTCAGCGCGGAGCTTCGCGGAGACCCAATGGCTATTGATGACGAGGTTTTGCAGCGCTTTAACCCACTCGCGTAAAACTGGCTGCGCTATTTATGGTAACCTCTGCAAAAATAGTCGGGCTGGTTGAGGTTATGGCGCAAAATTTATCCAAGGAAAATCCCCCGTCTTTGAAGGTTGAACATACCGGAGAAGACGCGCAGGCGCTATTGCGCCAGCTGATGGCGATATACGATGTCAAAACGCTGGTCGCGCAGCTGGTCGCCGTCGGCGAGCAGCACTGGAGCCCGGCTATCCTCAAGCGCGTTGCGACGGTAGCGCGCGCGGCAGGTCGCATATCCCACCAGGAGCAGGCCCACCTGCGTACGCTCCTGCCGCAGCCGCCTGCGCATCATCCGCATTATGGATTCCGCTTCGTCGACCTGTTTGCCGGTATCGGCGGCATTCGCCACGGTTTTGAAGCGATTGGCGGGCAATGCGTGTTTACCAGCGAGTGGAATAAACATGCGGTGCGCACCTATAAAGCCAACTGGTACTGCGATCCTGAGCAGCATCGTTTCAATGAAGATATCCGCGATGTGACTTTAAGCCATCTCCCTGAGGTGAGCGATGAAGACGCGGCGCAGCATATACGCCAGACTATCCCGCAGCATGACGTACTGCTGGCCGGCTTTCCCTGCCAGCCGTTTTCACTCGCCGGCGTGTCGAAGAAGAATGCCCTTGGTCGCGCTCACGGCTTTGCCTGCGAAACGCAGGGGACGCTGTTTTTTGACGTGGTCAGGATTATCGCCGCCCGTCAGCCGCCGATTTTTGTTCTGGAGAACGTCAAAAACCTGAAGAGCCACGATAAGGGGCGGACGTTTCGTATCATTATGCAGACGCTGGATGAGTTGGGTTATGAGGTTGCTGATGCGGCTCATACTGGAGCGGATGATCCGAAAGTGATCGACGGGCGTCATTTTTTACCTCAGCACCGGGAACGCATTGTGCTGGTGGGTTTTCGGCGTGACCTCAAGCTGCATGAGGGATTCACCCTGCGTGATATCGCCACTCTCTATCCCTCCGTTCGCCCGACTTTCGGCGAGCTGCTGGAACCCGCCGTTGATGACAAATTTATCCTCACCAGAGTGCTGTGGAAATATCTCTATCGCTATGCGCGCAAGCATCAGGAGCGAGGGAACGGCTTTGGCTACGGGCTCGTTGACCCAACGAATCCGCACAGCGTGGCGCGTACGCTGTCTGCCCGCTACTACAAAGATGGTGCGGAGATCCTTATCGATCGCGGTTGGGATCGGCCTTTAGGCGAAAAGTCTTTTGACGATCCTGAAAATCAGCTTCGGCGGCCGCGTCGGTTGACTCCCCGCGAGTGTGCGCGTCTGATGGGATTTGAAGCGCCGCAGGGGTATCATTTTCGCATTCCGGTATCGGATACCCAGGCCTATCGCCAGTTTGGCAATTCGGTTGTTGTGCCGGTCTTTGCGGCGGTAGCGAAGCTGCTGGCGCCGCGTATTGCAAGAGCGGTGGCTTGCCGTGAGCAAGAGATTGACTATGGCCGACGTCCACGATAAAGCCACCCGCAGTAAAAACATGCGCGCGATCGGCACCCGCGATACGGCGATTGAAAAACGGCTGGCGGGACTGTTGGCGCGTGCAGGATTTTCCTTTACCGTGCAGGATGCCGCGCTGCCCGGCCGCCCGGATTTTGTGGTGGCCGAGTATCAGTGCGTTATCTTTACCCACGGTTGCTTCTGGCATCATCATAATTGCTACCTGTTTAAGGTCCCCGCGACGAGAACTGAGTTCTGGCTGGATAAAATAGCCAAAAATGTGGCGCGCGATCGCCGGGATATCGGCATCCTGGCGGAGCAGGGATGGCGGGTGCTGGTGGTCTGGGAGTGCGCGCTGCGCGGGCGCCAGAAGCTTAGCGACGAAGCGCTGGGGGAACGGCTGGAAGAGTGGATCTGCGGCGGTGGGAACTGCGCGCAGATCGATACGCAAGGTATAGGTCTGTTAGACGTTACTTCTCCGCCTTACAGGAGGTGACATCGCGGCGAGCTGGGAGCAGGTACTTGCCGAGCGTGACCAGAACGACGGCGAAGATGATGATTCCCAGCGCCAGCCACTCTACGGCGGATAGGCTTTCGCCGGCAAAACCGGTGCCTAATAGCACGGCGACCACCGGGTTAACGTAGGCGTAGCTGGTCGCTACCGCCGGTGTTACGTTGCGAATCAGATACATATAGGCGTTGATGGCGATAAGCGAACCAAAGATCGCCAGATAGGCGACGGCAAAAATGCCGGACCACGACGGCATCTGGGTTAATTTTTCTCCAGTTAGCGAGGAGGCGATCATAAGTACGATGCCTGCCGCCAGCATCTCAATGGCGCCCGCCATCATCCCCGTCGGTAGCTCGATTCGCGAGCCGTAGACGGAACCAAACGCCCAACTCATTGAACCGATAAGTATCAGCAGCGCGCCCCAGGGGTTACCGTTCAGGTTGCCGCCGCTGTTGAGCAGTACGATCCCCGCGAGACCAATAGCGATACCCAGCCATTCAAGTTTGCGGGTCGCAATACCAAAAAAGCGGCTAAAGCACAGGGTGAACAGCGGCACCGTTGCGACCATGACCGCCGCAATACCGGAGGGCACATGCTGGTGCTCGGCGAGAGTGACAAAACCATTACCCACGGCCAGCAGTAACACGCCAATCAGCGCCGCGTTGAGCAGCGGCTTTCGCGCAGGGAGCTTATGGCCGGTTGCCAGTAGCCAGGCGGTCAGCAGTGCGCCTGCGGAAAGGAAGCGCACGCCAGCCATCATTAGCGGGGGCCAACTGGCGACGCCGACGGCGATAGCGAAATAGGTGGAACCCCAGATGATATACAGCGCAAACAACGCCCCGATGAGCGGTAACAGCTGACGGGTAGACATACTTCCTCACGACGGTACAGAGACAGAAAGGGGGAGATATAGTAAACGTGAAAACTCTCGTGCTGGCGAGCGCTTTAATTCGCCTGCTATGGTTAAATTTTTGTTGACTATGGACACTGGTGGGCGAAAAAGCGCTTTTGCTTCATACTTCAGGAGGAACAACCATAAATGAAGGAATGCAATTTTGGCGGGAAGTAGTCTATTAACCTTATTGGATGATATTGCCACGTTACTCGATGATATTTCGGTCATGGGGAAACTGGCAGCAAAAAAAACGGCAGGCGTATTGGGAGACGATTTATCGCTTAATGCTCAACAGGTCACCGGCGTGCGGGCCAACCGCGAATTGCCGGTCGTTTGGGGGGTAGCTAAAGGCTCATTGATCAATAAAGTGATCCTGGTGCCGCTGGCGTTGTTGATCAGCGCCTTTATCCCGTGGGCGATTACCCCGCTGCTGATGGTGGGGGGCGCGTTTCTCTGCTTCGAAGGCGTCGAGAAGGTGCTGCACAGTCTGCAGGCGCGGAAGCATAAAGAGGATCCGCAGGTTCGCCGGCAGCGGCTTGAGGCCCTGGCGAACCAGGACCCCATGGCTTTTGAACGGGATAAGGTGAAAGGGGCGATACGCACCGATTTTATTCTGTCAGCTGAAATTGTCGCGATTACGCTGGGGATTGTGGCTGAAGCGCCGTTATTAAATCAGATCCTGATTTTATCCGGCATTGCGCTGCTGGTGACGGTGGGGGTTTACGGTCTGGTGGGGATCATCGTCAAGCTTGATGATATGGGCTACTGGCTGGTGGAGAAAACCAGCTCGCTGGCGCAGTGGTCAGGCAAAGCTTTGTTGGCAATTGCGCCCCGCCTGATGAAAGTATTGTCCATCGTTGGCACGCTGGCGATGTTCCTGGTCGGCGGCGGTATTGTGGTCCACGGTATTACGCCGCTGCACCATGCCGTTGAAAATCTGGCCCATGGGCAGAATGCGGTGATTGCCTCGCTGTTGCCAACGGCCGCCAACCTGGTGCTGGGATTCATCATTGGCGCCATCGTGTTGGCTGGAGTGAAAGCGATTTCCGCTCTTCGTCGTCCGGCGAAGTAAATGTGCTCCTGCTCATGCAAAGTGGTTCAGCTTCGTCTAAGGTAAATCTGTTTCTTCCTGATACCGGAGGCAAAAATGGTCTTGTTGGTCAGTGATGAAGTGAGGCGAAAAAACGGCGGCCCTCGTATGGTCGTTACCGGGTTCGCCAGCGGCATGGTGGAGTGCCGCTGGTATGACGGTTACGGCGTTAAGCGCGAGGCGTTTCGTGAGGATGAACTTATTCGAGGAGGGGGAGGGAAGTCGAATCGCACCTGACCCTTTATCAGCGCCCGGCATTCGTCGGGCGTTTTCATAATAGTGATTATTTTACAAACAGGGAGCGTGGATGACGTTTGCTTCTTTAACCGTGCTGCGAGAAAACGATGGATAAGCTGATATGGGTGGAAAAATTGCGTCAGATTTTAAGCCCCGGATATGTGGTTAATCTCTGTTTTTTTATCGTCTTCTGCTTCTCCACGCTGCTGATATGGCGTGAGATCAAGGTCCTGGAAGAGGCCTACGTCGCAAACCAGCGCAATAATCTTGAAAACGTGGCCCATGAGTTCGACAGCCTGCTGCAGTTTAATATCGACAGAATGATTTTTTTTCGTAACGGTATGCAGTCGGCGCTGGGTACGCCGTTGGATTTTGCCGCGCTGCGTAAGGCCGAAGAGGATTACTTAACAAAGCGGCACGATCCCATATGGTCGGTTGAGATCCATAACCGCCGGACGCTGCCGATCTACGGCGTTGCGGATGCCTTTGTCGATGGCGACGCGCTTCTTTCCCGTGATAATCCCTTTTCCGGCAATGAGCTCATGGCCACACTGGAGTTGGGTTATATGTTGCGTCTGGCCAATAACAACCGTGGATTTGCGAAACGCATGCTGTACGTGTCGCGCAGCGGTTTTTTTACGACGACCGAGCTGCCGAAAAATTCAACGCAGGCGCTGGCCCTCTATTCGCGGGCAACAGGCGCTGCATGGTTTACCCGACAAACGCAGCGGAATAATCCTGCCCGCGGAATTGTGTGGCAAACGTTCCCCGATGATGAATCGCAGCGCGAAATGCAGGTGGTAACGGCATCTATTCCGCTTGATTTCCAGCGCCACTGGCTCGGCGTTCTGGCGATGGATTTCTCGGTTCAGGAGATGAAAACGTTTCTGGTCAATGCGATAAAAACGGGCGAGGAAGGCGAGTACCAGCTTTATGATAATCGACTCAATTTAATTGCCTCTTCTGCGCCGGGCAACGTGCTGACGCTGCTGTCGCCGCGTGAACAGGAGATGCTAAGCCGCGCGTCCTCCCATGAGAATCAGGGCGGGATTCGCCTGGTAACGCGTTATATTAGCTGGGAAAATTTACGCAATTTTGATGGAGTGCTGATCCGTATCCATACTATCCAGGAAGGGGTCCGCGGTGATTTTGGCAGCATCACCATTGCGTTGATGCTGATGTGGTTAATGTTTACTTTTATGCTGCTGATCTCCTGGCTGGTCATTCGTCGAATGGTGCGCAACATGAGCGTGCTGCAGACCTCGCTGGAATGGCAGGCCTGGCATGATGCGCTGACCCGTTTATTAAACCGCGGCGCGCTGTTTGAACGCGCTATTGCGGAAACTCGTCTGAGCGAGCGTCTGAAGCGACCTGTGGCGGTGATTCAGCTCGATCTGGATTATTTTAAAAGCGTTAACGATCGCTTCGGTCATCACGCGGGGGATCGCGTACTGTCGCTGGTGGCCAGCACTATCGCCAGCCATATTCGGCAAGGCGATCTGGCGGGGAGGGTTGGCGGGGAGGGTTGGCGGGGAGGAGTTTTGCATTGTGCTGCCGAATACCCCATTAAAAGAAGCGAAGGTGATTGCTGAACGGATCCGTATCCGCATCAATAGTCGCGAGATTTTGCTGGGAAACAGCACCTCTTTGCGTATTACCGCTTCGCTAGGGGTGAGCGCCAGCGATGATACCGGCGAATATAACTTCGAAAATTTGCAGTCAGTTGCCGATCATCGCTTGTATCTGGCCAAGCAGGATGGGCGCGATCGGGTCTGCGCTGAAGGGTGAAAGAAATTTCTTTTGTGAATAAATTGAATTGAAATCATCCACTGTGGTTATTTTAGTGAGATTATTCTTAAAAATCGTTTGGCGGCAGTCGGACGTTCGTGGAAGAACGAAGTGTTGGAGTCCTTGCCTGGCGAGCTTTGCCAGCGTGACGATGAAGCTAAGTCACTTTTTTCAATAATTTGCCTCATGAATGTTTGTTGTCATGCAAAATAATTGAGGGTAATGTTTGTAGCGCATCGGATATCCTGATGTAACGAATTTTCAAGTGCTTCTTGCATTAGCAAGCTTCATCCCGACTCCTGCGAGTCGGGATTTTTTTCGCGCAGAATTCAGCGGTTGGCTTCGGTGACGCTGAAGTCATGGATATCGAGTTCAAAGGCCTCAGCCAGCTCGCGCCAGGTATGGTAATCCCGGCCATCAATACTGACGCGGTGGGGATCGTCTTGCCTACGCTGCACTTCACTTTCGCTGATTTCATTAATCGCCGCCAGCAGGGCGTCAACATCAACGCCGCCTGCGCCTTTATTTTCTTTGGCGGTTTTCATTTCGGCTACCTCGCTTAACTCAGATAGGGCCACTTAAGTATAGACGGTCTAGAAAAACAGCAGTTACCGGGCTGGACACTGCGCGATCGGCTGTTTTGTTCTACACTGGCTCAAAAATAGAGGAGATGAGTTATGCAGGTAAACGATCGTGTCACGGTGAAGACCGATGGTGGCCCACGTCGGTCGGGTGTTGTGCTGGCGATAGAGTCGTTTAGCGAAGGGGTAATGTATCTGGTATCGCTGGAAGATTATCCGCTCGGCATATGGTTTTTTAACGAGCACGGGCATCCTGACGGTATTTTCGTTGAGCGGGACGAGTGACTTGCCGCAAGTGAACTGGCGGCAGCGGCCGCCAGCGTCTTTCAACGCAGGTTGACATGAATTCCGGACGTGATGTTTTCAGTCAGTCGTACTATGTGATAAATCACCTGTTTATTGTGGGTGTGAATTTTCTTTTTAATATTGCCCTTGTGCGATGAGACGGTCTTCGCCTTAATGTTCATCTGCGCTGATATGTGCGAGGTTCCGTGACCAGCCATCCACATCTGCAGCATATTTGACTCGGTCTGGCTTAAGGTCAGCGTGGGGATATTAAGCCGGGTAGCGCGATAGTTCTCATATTTTAGGCGGATGGCGAGAATGTCATCCAGGTCTTTTTCGGTGAGAGATTTAGAGCAAATAAGTAAGTTTTTACGTACCAGCAGGTAATGGTCGAAATGAATATTCGCCAGCGACATAAAGATCACAAATAGCGTCGCAGGATACTGGCTAATGATTTGCCGGACAAGCTGGTTGCTGTCTTCATGATGAATAAAGCAATCTTCGTTGATAAATACCACTGAAGGGCGGCTGGCCTCGCAGAGGGTTTTCAGGCTTTGAGCACTGTGAACTTCAGTGATATCTCGCTTCCTTACCCCCCTGCCAGTCAGGTACCCGGTTAATCCCAGCCGGGTGAAGCTGCACAAATCCATAATAATCGTTGACATGACCCATCCTCAATCAACACGTAACGATAATTTATTCCTCGCCGATAAGCGATGAAGTCCATTTTGTTAGCAATAAAAACGACTGCTGCCATGGAACCATTAGGCAGCCTGAACTATTTCGTAATAAGCCCCATAATTTGCCAGGAATATTCTCAAAGTAAAGGCTACAAATCGCTATGTGGAGGAAATAAAAACATTCAATACCCGTCATATACAGGATGGTCATTTTTGTGGTTTTTTAAAATAGGATTATCCTTATATTGAATGGTTAAAATAACATCTTCTCATTTATTGGTTTTATAAGATGAGTAAGAATAACTTAACATTCGAAGGCAAATTCTAGCCATATTGGTTGAGGACGGCGGCGTCTTGCTGCGCTGCTCCCCGATCCGGGAAGGGTGGCGAGCTTAACGCTTTAATGCCACAATGTTTTTTTATCGGTTTGTGGGATGGATGATGAAAAAGATAGTGTTTGCTGGTGCTCTGCTGACCCTCGCCGGGTGCGTTCAGGTTGATAGCTACAGCGATGTTGTTAAAGCGCCAGCCCCGACAGGGCTGGAAGGATACTGGCAATCGGCAGGCCCGCAGAGCGAAATGATGAGCCCGGAGGCGATCGCCAGCCTGATTGTGACCAAAGAGGGTGACACGCTTGACTGTCGTCAGTGGCAGCGGGTCATTGTCCTGCCGGGGAAATTAATGAAGCGTGATGACGCGGTTTATAACGTCACCTCCGCTTTGGATGTCTATCCGATTGAGCGCGAAGGTGATACCTTGAGCTACGATCGGATGACGCTTAAAAGGGTGAATCGTCTCACTCCGGAATGTGAACTGGCATGGAAAAAAGCGTCAGCGGATAAAAGCGGACAATAAGCTTTTTGCGGGCTGAAAACCTTCTCAGCCCGCGGCGTTTCCCCCCGTATTTTACAGCACCTCTTCAATAACCCAGACGCTCACGCTGCCGCCGTTACAGGTAAAAATGCCGTTTCCTTCATCGTCGGTTTCAACGATTTCCTCGCGGTTGCCGAGAAAATCCCGCCAGCGTTTATTACGGTAGTTTTCGCCCAGAGGCAGCGTTTTTTCGCCGTCGTCGCCGTTGGAAAGCACGACCACGCAGCCCGGATCGTCCTCGGTGCCGCTTCGGCTGAAGGCGATACAGTTCGGGTGATCGAACCACAGCGTTTGTACGCCGTGAGCAAAACGCTGACGGGCATCGATCAGCTCATGTAATTGCTCAATCACCGGCATCTCAATGGCGTAGATCTCGCCGTCGCCGCCGGTGTCCTCATAGCTTGCGCCGAACAGATCGGCATAAAAGACTGACGGAACGCCGTTCTCACGTAACAAAATCAGCGCATAGGCCAGCGGCTTGAACCAGGCCTCAACTGGCGCCTCCAGCGCCTGCAGCGGCTGGGTGTCGTGGTTAGTCACCAGAGTCACGGCGTGGAACGGGTCGGCTTCCACCAGCGTGCCGCTGAAAATCTGGCTCATGTCGTAGTCGCGACCCTGCCGCGAGGCTTCATGGAATTTCATCTGCAGGGGGGCGTCGAAGAGCATCGTCTTGCCGTCAACCATGGCGATATACTGCTGGAGTTTATCGACTTCGTGCGACCAGTATTCCGCGACGATAAACAGCGGTTTTGTCGCGACCTCCTGGACGTGGTCGATCCACTCTTTATAAAACCAGGCGGGGATATGCTTAACCGCATCGAGGCGAAAGCCGTCGCAGCCGGTTTGTTCCATCACCCAACGCGCCCAGTACTTAATCTCCTCGGTCACCGCCCGATTACGGAAGTCGATATTTTCGCCCATCAGGTAGTCGAAGTTACCCATTTCATCATCGACCTGATCGTTCCATCCCTCCCCGGTGTAGTCGTTGACGATTTTAAACACGCCATCTTCGTCGGGATTCTCGATATGATCGATGCCGCTGAAGCACTTATAATCCCAGATGAATTCAGAGTATTGACCGGCCCGTACCGGAAAGGTGTAGCGTGTCCAGGCTTCACACTCGATAATCTCATCGGCGATTTGCGTGCGGTCGTTTTGATCAACACGCTGAATGCGTACCGGCTCTTTCTCATCCGCCCCCATTTTGTGGTTGACCACCACGTCGAGCAGCACGGCGATATCGTGCTCGCGCAGCGCGGCGATGGCGGCCAGTAGCTGGGTTTTATCGCCGTATTTCGTGGCGACAGACCCCTTTTGATCGAACTCGCCGAGATCAAACAGATCGTAGCAGTCATAACCGACCGAATATCCTCCGGAAGCACCCTTATAAGCTGGGGGCAACCAAATCATATTGATACCGATTTCATTGAGGTTCGGCGCCAGGGCCTCGACTTCACGCCATAATTCGCCGCCGGTGGGGTAGTACCAGTGAAAGCACTGCAGTAACGTGGGGTTTTTCATCTTCCATGCTCCAGACGTCATCAAGCTGACTATTGCAGTATGAGAGATATCCAGCAAAATGCAGACGTTTCGCCTACGTTTTCCCTATGCCCTAAAAGGCATCATATATAATAATTTGGAATAAGATGTAGCGTATCGATGTTGGTGACCAGGGCTAAACGCCTTACACTATTGCAAAATATCACTCTGTTAGGGGTATCTATGAAATTAGCACTTCTGGGTCGTCAGGCGCTGATGGGCGCAATGGCCGTTGTATTAATGGCTGGCGTCAGCGCAAAAACCTTTGCGGCTGAAAATCTGCTCAATCAGGTTAAAGAGCGCGGCACGCTACGCGTTGGCCTGGAAGGGACTTATCCGCCATTCAGCTACCAGGGAGATGACGGTAAGCTGACCGGTTTCGAGGTGGAATTTGCTAACGAGCTGGCAAAACACCTTGGCGTGAAAGCTGACCTTAAACCTACCAAGTGGGACGGCATGCTGGCTTCGCTGGACTCAAAACGTATTGATGTGGTGATTAACCAGGTCACTATTTCCGATCAGCGTAAGAAAAAATATGACTTCTCAACGCCGTACACCATCTCCGGGATTCAGGCGCTGGTGAAGAAAGGTAACGAAGGCGTGATCAAAACCGCTGCTGACCTGAAAGGTAAGAAAGTTGGCGTTGGTCTGGGCACCAACTATGAAGAGTGGTTGCGCCAGAACGTACAGGGCGTCGACATTCGTACCTATGATGATGACCCGACGAAATATCAGGATCTGCGCGTAGGTCGTATCGACGCTATCCTGGTTGACCGCCTGGCGGCGCTGGATTTGGTGAAGAAAACCGGCAATACCCTGGCTGTGACCGGGGAGGCCTTCTCCCGTCAGGAGTCCGGCGTTGCGCTGCGTAAAGGTAATGAAGACCTGCTGAAAGCGGTTGATGGCGCCATTGCGGATATGCAAAAAGACGGCACCCTGAAGGCGCTGTCGGAAAAATGGTTTGGCGCTGACGTGACGAAGTAACGGCTGGCGATGAAAAAAGGCGCTCTTGATAGCGCCTTTTTTTATTTCGAGCGCCATAGCGTGCATAATCAAGGATAACTCAGTCAGGAGGTCTTATGTCACTGCAAAATTTAACCCTTTTCCCGCGTCTGGAACTGATTGGCGCGCCGACGCCGCTTGAATATCTGCCGCGCTTGTCCGATTACCTTGGCCGCGAAATCTTTATCAAGCGTGATGATGTGACCCCGCTTGCGATGGGGGGCAATAAACTGCGTAAGCTTGAGTTCCTGGCGGCTGATGCGCTGCGGGAGGGGGCGGATACGCTGATTACCGCAGGGGCAATCCAGTCCAACCACGTGCGCCAGACGGCGGCCGTGGCCGCAAAACTGGGCCTGCACTGCGTTGCGCTGCTGGAAAACCCAATCGGCACCCGGGCCGAGAACTACCTGACTAACGGTAACCGTCTGCTGCTTGACCTGTTTAATACTCAAGTCGAAATGTGCGACGCACTGACCGATCCGAATGCGCAGCTGGAAGAGCTGGCGACCCGTATCGAGGCTCAGGGCTACCGTCCGTACACGATCCCGGTTGGCGGTTCGAACGCGCTTGGCGCGCTGGGCTACGTGGAAAGCGCGCTGGAAATTGCTCAGCAGTGCGAAGGGACGGTTGAGCTCTCCTCCGTGGTCGTCGCGTCCGGCAGCGCCGGTACGCATGCGGGTCTCGCCGTGGGGCTTGAGCAACTGATGCCCAATGCCGAACTTATCGGCGTGACTGTGTCGCGCAAGGTGGCCGACCAGCTGCCAAAAGTGGCTGCGTTGCAGCAGGCGGTGGCCAATAGCCTGGAGCTTGAGGCAAAGGCCGGGATTCAGCTGTGGGATGACTACTTTGCGCCGGGTTACGGGACGCCGAACGACGAAGGGATGGCCGCGGTGAAGCTACTGGCGCAGCTGGAAGGTATCCTGCTGGATCCGGTTTATACCGGGAAGGCGATGGCTGGACTGATTGATGGCATTAGCCAGAAACGCTTTAAGGATGAAGGCCCAATACTGTTTGTTCACACCGGTGGCGCCCCTGCGCTGTTCGCCTATCATCCTCATATCTAATGCAGAACACATAGAATGCAAGAAAGTATCCAACTGGTGATCGATTCTGCGCCTTTTCTGCTGAAAGGTGCGGTATTTACCCTACAGCTCAGCATCGGCGGCATGTTTTTTGGCCTGGTGCTGGGGTTTATTCTGGCGCTGATGCGCATGTCGCCCGTCTGGCCGATTAAGTGGCTGGCGCGGATGTATATTTCCATCTTTCGCGGAACGCCGCTGATAGCGCAGCTGTTTATGATCTATTACGGCTTACCGCAGTTTGGTATTGAGCTGGATCCCATTCCCGCGGCGATGATCGGCCTGTCGCTTAATACGGCGGCCTACGCGGCGGAAACGCTGCGCGCAGCGATTGCCTCGATTGATAAAGGGCAATGGGAGGCGGCAGAGAGTATCGGGATGACGCGCTGGCAGGCGATGCGCCGCGCTATTCTTCCCCAGGCCGCGCGCGTGGCGCTACCGCCGCTGTCCAACAGTTTCATCAGCCTGGTGAAAGATACGTCGCTTGCGGCTACGATCCAGGTGCCGGAACTGTTCCGCCAGGCCCAGTTGATCACTTCCCGAACGCTGGAGGTTTTCACCATGTACCTGGCCGCTTCGCTTATCTACTGGGTAATGGCAACGGTGCTTTCTACGCTGCAGAACTACTTTGAAAATCAGCTGAACCGCCAGGAGCGAGATCCAAAATGAGTGCGATTGAAGTCAAAAACCTGGTGAAAAAATTCCATGGTCAAACGGTGCTCCACGGTATTGACCTTGAGGTTCAACAGGGTGAAGTGGTGGCGATCATCGGTCCCAGCGGTTCGGGGAAAACGACGCTGCTGCGCAGCATTAATCTCCTGGAGCAGCCGGAAAGCGGCACGATTCGCGTAGGCGACGTGACGATTGATGCCGCGCGCAGCATTAACCAGCAAAAAGCGGCGATTCGTCGTCTGCGTCAGCATGTGGGCTTTGTGTTTCAGAACTTTAATCTGTTTCCCCATCGTACGGTGTTGGAAAACATTATCGAAGGGCCGGTCATCGTCAAGGGGGAGGATAAAAATGAATCCATTGCCCGGGCGCGTGAACTGCTCACGAAAGTTGGGCTTACTGGTAAAGAGAATAGCTACCCGCGCCGTTTGTCCGGCGGGCAGCAGCAGCGCGTGGCGATTGCTCGCGCGCTGGCGATGCGTCCCGATGTTATTCTGTTTGATGAGCCAACGTCGGCGTTAGACCCGGAGCTGGTCGGTGAGGTTCTCAATACCATTCGTCAACTGGCGCAGGAGAGGCGCACGATGGTTATCGTGACCCATGAAATGAGTTTTGCCCGCGACGTAGCGGACCGCGCTATTTTTATGGATCAGGGGCGCATTGTTGAACAGGGAGAAGCGAAATCCCTGTTTGCTAATCCTCAGCAGGCGCGTACTCGACAGTTCCTCGAAAAATTCCTGATGCAATAATCTCCTTGCGCTGGCCGCATTCGCTCAGGCGGATGCGGCAGACCGCGAAAAATTTCCGGTTGTTCAGCAAAAAAGCCTCCCCAGATATTGGCGCTCATCAACGACGATACCTCTGTCAAGGTTTTGTGCCACATCAATTGGCATAATTTTTTAACGCGTCTGGCGCTTTTGCCAACCGCAGTCTAATAAATGCGGTGGCTACCATTTTTTATACATATAAGCAGGATTTATGTGTTAGCTTTATGTATTTATAATAATGATTATCACTCAGGAGTTATTTGGTCAGTTATGAGGGACAATGATTTTTTCAGCTGGCGGCGGGAAATGCTGCAACAATTTCAGTCAGTTTCTGTAGGTGAGGGGGTTTTTCATCTTCTCCAGCAGCAGGCAAAAGGGCTGGAATATGACTACTTCGCACTCTGCGTAAGGCATCCTGTGCCTTTTACTCGCCCCAGGGTCACGCTGCAATCAACTTATCCGCAGGCCTGGATGGCGCATTATCAAGCCGAGAATTATTTTGCGATCGACCCGGTACTGCGTAAGGAGAATTTTCTTCGTGGCCATTTGCCCTGGAACGATAAGCTATTCAACGATACGCCTGAATTATGGAACGGCGCGCGCGACCATGGATTACGTAAGGGCGTGACGCAGTGTCTGACCCTGCCTAACCATGCTCAGGGATTCCTGTCGGTTTCAGGCGCAAGCCATAGCCAGGGCCCCTTTGCGGAAGACGAACTGGAGATGCGCTTAAGAACCCTAACCGAATTGAGCCTGCTGACGCTCTTGCGTCTGGAGGACGAGATGGTTATGCCGCCGGAAATGAAATTTAGTCGACGTGAACTGGAAATTTTGAAATGGACAGCAGAAGGGAAAACCTCGGCTGAGGTCGCAATGATTCTGTCTATCTCAGAAAATACCGTCAATTTCCACCAGAAGAATATGCAGCGAAAATTCAATGCGCCAAACAAAACCCAAATTGCCTGCTATGCCGTGGCGACGGGCCTAATTTGATCTCATTGGTGTTCTGCGTGCCAGACGTAAGACCGGCTGTTAGTAATACCTTCAGCCGGTAAATGATTACTGACGATATGCCTGTTTAATTTGCTTAACGGTGCTGGAGAATACGGCAGCCTGAGCCTCATCTTCCATCTGCGCGATTTGCTTTTCCATTTTAATAATCACGCGGCCTGCATCAGCCTGACCCATGGCCTGCAGCATCAGCGTTATCATTGCTTTCAGACACGAAACTTCCTGTGCCAGTTCTTGATTATTTTCCGCAGTGGAAAAATCTGGTGTGCTCATCGATATCCTCGGTTGCTTTCTGCGCAAATGCGCATGACTAAAAGTGAAGGCGGCGCAGTATACCACAAGCAAAGGAAAAAAAAGGAGTGCTGGATTTCCGTTCTTTCATCCGAATGGTGAATGATTTAATTGACTGAATAATACGTATTCATGAGGGCTAAGCGGGTTAATTTTTTCATGGCGCTGTTTTCGTGTTAATAATTGTTACATATTCAGGCGCTTATTTATGGCCTACGCATTGTGTTGTGTTTTTACGTAATCTGTATGATGAATGTTAAAAAATAACTATTGCACAACTCTATGTTATGTATGGCTTTCCAGCAGGTGTGCAGACAAATTTCCATCGCTGCGTAAGAAATCTTTCCCAGAACATTTTTTGGCTTTTAAAATTAGGTTAAAACCCGGTAATATGTGGGAGATAAGCTATCAGTAGCGTTATCCCTAATTCTGGAGAATATTCCTTTGATCAACGTCCTTCTTGTTGATGACCACGAACTGGTGCGCGCAGGGATACGACGCATTCTGGAAGATATAAAAGGGATTAAAGTTGCCGGCGAGGCCTGCTGCGGTGAAGATGCCGTGAAATGGTGCCGCGCGAATCCCGTAGATGTAGTCCTGATGGATATGAACATGCCGGGTATCGGCGGCCTCGAGGCTACGCGAAAAATTGCCCGTTCCGTTGCTGATGCCAAAGTGATTATGCTTACCGTGCATACGGAAAACCCGCTGCCGGCAAAAGTGATGCAGGCCGGTGCTGCTGGCTACCTTAGTAAAGGCGCCGCGCCGCAGGAGGTCGTGAATGCAATTCGCTGCGTGGCATCGGGCCAGCGTTACATCGCCTCTGATATCGCCCAGCAGATGGCTCTCAGCCAGATCGAACCGGAAAAGGCGGAGTCGCCGTTTGCCAGTTTGTCTGAGCGAGAATTGCAGATTATGCTAATGATTACCAAAGGTCAGAAGGTCAACGAGATCTCAGAGCAGTTGAATCTGAGTCCGAAGACCGTGAACAGCTACCGTTACCGCATGTTCAGTAAATTGAATATTCATGGTGACGTGGAGCTGACGCACCTGGCAATTCGCCATGGCCTGTGCAATGCGGAGTCGTTAGCAAGTCAGTGAGTGATGTTTTTGACGCAAAAGCTTTCCTGAAAACAGTGACCAGCCAGCCGGGCGTCTATCGGATGTATGATGCTGGCGGTACTGTCATCTATGTAGGCAAAGCGAAAGACCTGAAAAAGCGGCTTAGCAGCTATTTCCGTAGCAACCTGGCTTCGCGTAAAACCGAAGCGCTGGTGGCGCTTATCGCCCAGATAGACGTCACGGTGACCCACACCGAGACGGAAGCGCTGCTGCTTGAGCACAACTACATCAAACTATACCAGCCGCGTTACAACGTGCTGCTGCGCGATGATAAATCCTATCCCTTTATTTTCCTTAGCGGCGATACGCATCCTCGCCTGGCGACGCATCGCGGGGCGAAGCACGCTAAAGGTGAATATTTTGGCCCATTCCCTAACGGTTACGCGGTTCGCGAAACGTTAGCGTTGCTGCAAAAAATCTTCCCCATCCGCCAATGCGAGAACAGCGTCTATCGCAACCGTTCTCGGCCGTGCCTGCAGTACCAAATTGGCCGCTGTCTGGGGCCGTGCGTCGCCGGACTGGTGAGCGAGGAAGAGTATGCCCAGCAGGTCGACTACGTGCGTCTGTTCCTTGCGGGTAAAGACGATCAGGTGCTGACCCAGCTGATTGCCCGTATGGAAAAAGCGAGTCAGGCGCTGGAGTTTGAAGAGGCGGCGCGGATCCGCGACCAGATTCAGGCCGTACGCCGGGTAACGGAGAAGCAGTTCGTCTCCAATACCGGGGACGATCTGGACGTTATCGGCGTGGCGTTTGATGCTGGAATGGCGTGCGTCCACGTGCTTTTTATACGCCAGGGGAAAGTTCTTGGTAGCCGCAGCTATTTCCCTAAAGTGCCCAATGGCACCGAGCTGGGTGAAGTGGTGGAAACGTTTGTCGGGCAGTTCTATTTACAGGGCAGCCAGATGCGTACGCTACCGGGCGAAATCCTGTTGGATTTTAACCTCGGCGACAAAACCCTGCTGGCGGATTCGCTCTCGGAACTGGCCGGGAGGCGGGTTAACGTACAGACTAAACCCCGCGGCGATCGCGCCCGCTACCTGAAGCTGGCGCGAACTAACGCCGCGACCGCGCTGACCACCAAACTTTCCCAGCATTCGACGATTACCCAACGCCTGCGGGCGCTGGCGACATTGCTCAAGCTTCCTGCCGTCAACCGGATGGAATGCTTTGATATCAGCCATACGATGGGTGAACAAACGGTTGCGTCATGCGTGGTTTTTGATAGCAACGGACCGCTACGAGCGGAGTATCGCCGCTACAATATCACCGGCATCACGCCGGGAGATGATTATGCGGCGATGAACCAGGTTCTGCGTCGTCGTTACGGCAAGGCAATAGAAGAGAATAAAATCCCCGATGTCATTCTGATCGACGGCGGTAAAGGCCAGCTTGGGCAGGCGAAAGCGGTTTTTGCCGAACTTGATGTGCCGTGGGATAAAAATCATCCTCTACTATTGGGCGTGGCAAAAGGCAGCGATCGTAAAGCAGGGCTGGAGACGTTATTCTTCGAACCAGAAGGCGAGGGTTTTAGCCTGCCGCCGGATTCTCCCGCGCTGCATGTGATTCAGCATATTCGCGACGAGTCGCACGATCATGCCATTACCGGTCACCGTAAGAAACGGGCAAAAGTAAAAAGCACCAGCACGCTGGAAACCATTGAGGGCGTCGGACCCAAACGCCGACAGATGCTGCTGAAATATATGGGCGGTCTGCAGGGGTTGCAGAAAGCCAGCGTCGAAGAAATTGCGCAAGTACCGGGTATATCTCACGGTCTGGCAGAAAAGATCTTCTACTCGTTGAAACATTAGGGGCTCTGTAGCAACATAGGGCTAATTTTTACTTACAACAGATAGTTACCCGTTACTATGCAATTTAATATCCCTACATTGCTTACCCTGTTTCGCGTCATTCTTATTCCTTTCTTTGTACTGGCGTTTTACCTGCCGTTTACCTGGGCGCCTTTTGCCTGCGCGCTGATTTTCTTTGTTGCCGCCGTGACCGACTGGTTCGATGGTTACCTGGCGCGTCGCTGGAATCAGAGCACCCGTTTCGGTGCCTTTCTCGATCCGGTTGCCGATAAAGTTATGGTTGCCATTGCGATGGTCCTGGTTGCCGAGCATTATCATACCTGGTGGGTGACGTTACCGGCCGCCACGATGATCGCTCGTGAAATTATTATCTCCGCACTGCGCGAGTGGATGGCTGAACTGGGCAAGCGCAGCAGCGTTGCGGTATCCTGGATAGGCAAAGTAAAGACCACCGCGCAAATGGCGGCGCTGGTGTGGATGCTGTGGCGGCCAAATATCTGGGTCGAGTGGGCGGGAATTGGTCTGTTTCTCGTGGCGGCAGTGCTGACGCTATGGTCTATGCTGCAATATTTGAACGCGGCGCGCGGCGATTTGCTTGATCAGTGATCGTTTCGGCGCAATTTTCAGCAAACAACACAAGGTTTTAAAAAATATCGTTGACTCATTGCGCCAGGTAAGTAGAATGCAACGCATCGAACGGCAGCACAGTCTGGCAGACGATAACAAAATCAAGTAATTAGCAAATTAGCTTGATGATGCGGGAATAGCTCAGTTGGTAGAGCACGACCTTGCCAAGGTCGGGGTCGCGAGTTCGAGTCTCGTTTCCCGCTCCAGTTTAGAACATCGGCAGTTGCGGGTGTTAAAGCATTAAGGCGCGTTAGCAAAGCGGTTATGTAGCGGATTGCAAATCCGTCTAGTCCGGTTCGACTCCGGAACGCGCCTCCAATTTCTATCCCGAGCCCGGATGGTGGAATCGGTAGACACAAGGGATTTAAAATCCCTCGGCGTTCGCGCTGTGCGGGTTCAAGTCCCGCTCCGGGTACCATTGGGATAAAGCAGAATAATCAAAGCAATAAGCAGTGTCGTGAAACCACCTACGGGTGGTTTTTTTGTTTTTCCACCATGTCCCTTTAGTCCCTCAACGTCACCTCACTCTATTTTGTCATAGGACAAAACAAATTTCTGTTGCTACTATTTGCCAGCACTCGATCATTATCTCAATAAGTGGGGATGAAATGTTTACTGGCCTTTGCGCTTTTCCTCTGACTCCGTTCAATCATCACGTCGTTGATGAAACCGCTTTTGCTCGCATTGTTACTCATCTCGTTGACGCTGCTGTCGATTCGCTCGGCGTGCTCGGCTCGACAGGAAGCTACGCATACCTCAGCCGTGAGCAGAGAATGCAGGTTGTCCGACAGGCAAAATCGCATGCCGGCTCGGTGCCGCTGATGGTAGGGATCGGGGCGGTGGGAACCGATCAGGTTCTTCGTCTGGCAGACGATGCCCAGCGGGCAGGTGCGAACGCGCTACTCCTGCCGGTGATGGCTTATCAGCCCCTGTCAGATGAGGAAATTTTAACTTTTTACCAGACCGTTTGTCGCCATGTCTCAGTACCCGTTTGCGTTTACGACAATCCAGTTACTACCCATATTTCTCTGTCCGATGAGCTCAAAAGCGCGATAGCCGCGCTGCCGGGAATTGCCTCAATTAAAATACCCGGACCTGCCAGCCATGAAGTCGCGCAACGTGTGCAGAGCCTGCGGCGACAGCTCCCGGACGGGGTGTCTATTGGAATTAGCGGAGACGCCTGTGCGGCCGATGGGCTGAACGCCGGCTGTGCGGTATGGTATTCCGTATGCGGCGGACTTTTTCCGAACGTTGCCCAAGAGATAGTGGCAGCCGCGACGCGGGGCGAGGCCCAGCGGGCGATGGCGATAAGCGCCAGGCTGGAGCCGCTGTGGATGCTGTTCCGCAAGCATGGCGGAAGCCTGCGGGTCATTGCCGCCGCAGCGACGATCCTCGGTATTTGCGCTGAGGATTGCTTACCGCGCCCGCTGTTACCGCTCTCGCCGGAGGCCTTTAGCGAGATTGCTGAGACGCTGCGCAGCCTGAACCTTCAGTAGCCGGGTGGTTTTCTCTCGCTATTTCCGCTACTGTAAGCGCCATTTTTTACGACGATGAGCCTGTTTATGAAAACTGGACCCCTGAACGAAAGCGAAGTTGAATGGCTGGATGATATCCTGTCGAAATACGCGGTTGAAGGCACCATCATGGACGTTGCCGAGCTTGATGGGCTGCTGACGGCCATTCTCTCCGGGCCGACGGAGATTGAGCCTGCGCAGTGGCTGATGGCTATCTGGGGCGGAGCGGATAACGTGCCGCGCTGGGCCAACGATCGCGAACGGGATCGTTTTGTGAACCTGACGCTGCAGCAAATGAGCGATATTGCCGAGCGTTTAAGCGATTATCCCGATCAGTTCGAGCCGATGTTTGGCAGCCGGGAAGAGGAAGGGCAGGAGCTTACGATTGTTGAAGAGTGGTGCTTCGGCTATATGCGCGGAGTAGGATTGAGCGACTGGTCCGCGCTGCCGGCTGCGCTGCAGCCGGAGTTGGACGTCATCGCCCTGCACGGTACCGAGGAGCGATTCGAGGCGCTTGATGAATTATCCGGCGAAGCGTTTATTGCCAGCGTTGAGCGAATTCGTCCTGCGGCCCTGGCGCTATACAACTACTGGACTGAGCACGCGCAACCGGCGGAAGTTCAGCAGCCCATCAGAAATGAGGCGAAGATTGGGCGCAACGATCCTTGCCCGTGCGGTAGCGGTAAGAAATACAAGCAGTGCTGTTTAGTGAAATAAAAGAAGGGGGCTAAATCGGCCCCTTCTTTTTTTACCCCACCGCGGGCAGCAGGCCTGCGACAATCGCAAACTGAATCGCGACAATGCCGATTCCGCATAGTAGAACAAGCCATAGCGCGGGAGAACCGCCCGCCACTCGCCATGCGGCAATGGGGTGCTGCTGACGGCTCTTCATGACCAGCAGCGAAGGCAGCATGAGCGCGAGCACGGCCAGCGCGACGCCCGCGTAACCTAACGCCATCACGAAGCCGCGTGGATAAAATAGCGCGAAGGCCAGAGGGGGCAAAAAGGTAATCAGACCGCTCTGTATCCGTCCTGCGGCGCTGTTCTGGCGTTGAAACAGATCGGCCAGATAGTCGAACAACCCAAGTGCCACGCCGAGGAACGACGTCGCCAGCGCCAGATCGGCAAACAAATGTACCGCCAGTTCAACGTGCGCAGAGGCAACCACTTCACGGATCGCTTCCAGCAGGCCATTAAGCCCGGCATTTTTTGCCAGCAGCGCGGTAAATACCGGGGAGTCAATACTGCCAAGCGTCGCTAGCTGCCAGAAAATATAGGCGACCAGGGGAATAAAGCTCCCGATGACAAATACCCGGCGCAGCTTGCGAATATCTCCGCCCAGATAACTCACAATACTGGGTATGCTGCCGTGAAAACCAAAGGAAGTAAAAATCACCGGAATGGCCGAGAGCGCCAGTCCCTGCTGTAGTGGCAGAGTCAGCAGATTTATCTGGTGAATATGCGGCAGGAGAAGAGCCAGCATAATGGCGAGAAAGATAATTTTTGCGCTGAATAAAAAGCGGTTAAAAAGATCGACCAGCGAGGTCCCGATGCACACTACCGTTCCGCCGATCCCGGTAAAAATCAGGACACCTGCCGCGGGAGGCAGGCGCCAGTCCAGCCACTGATTGAGGCTTGAAGCCAGCAGCTCGCCAGCGCCGCTGATATAGGCAGCGGTGAGCGCGTACAGCAGAAACAGCATGCAAAAACCGGTGGCCCACTGCCCGTAACGCCCCAGATAGCGAGCCGCCAGCGAACCCAGCCCCATATCCGCCGGCACGTGTTGATACACTTCCAGCAGCAGTAAAGCGGTGTAACACATCAGCGCCCACAGCGTTATCAGCAAACCTAACGTGACGCCGAAACCGACGCCCGCTGATGCCAACGGCATTGCTAACATCCCGGCGCCGATGGTGGTGCCGGCAACGATTAAAATACTACCCAGAGTGCGGTTCTTCACGCTTTTCTCTATCCATCACGGAATACACAATAAATTATGCCGCGCAGAGTATGTGAAATCAGTGAGTTCGTCAAATGAGGGTTACAGATGGTGTAATGATAAATTTACAATCTCAAAGGGGTTGCGCTAAAGCTGCGCTGGCGCAATAACCTGCCGCTGCGGCTGGTTTACTCTTCGGTGTTTACGGGAGGGGTTATGCCATCAATACATGGTCACGAAGTGCTGCAAATGATGATTTCATCAGGCGAGTCTTATACTGTTGCAACGCTGGAAGCGGCGATTATCGTCCGTTTCGGGAAAGAGGCTCGATTCCATACCTGCTCGGCGGAAAATCTGAGCGCGGCGGAGCTGGTGGCGTTTTTGCAGAAAAAAGGCAAGTTTATTGCCGCTGATGAAGGCTTTAATACGCACGAAAGTAAAATTTGCCGTCATTAATCTGGCAGCGAGCGCTGAGCCTCGCTGCCGTATTTATTAATTTTGCGTATCGAGCGTTGCCAACTCTTTATCAATAAAATACAGGCCTTCGCCGCTTTTGCCGGCGAGGGACAGTTTATCAATAACGGATTTAAACAGTTTTTCTTCTTCGTGCTGTTCAGCAACGTACCACTGCAGGAAATTAAATGTTGGATAATCCTGACTGGTCATCGCCGCATGGGCCAGTTCGTTAATTTTCTGCGTAATCAACTGTTCATGTTCATAGGTCGCGCGAAACAGCTCATCCAGAGAGGTATATTCTGCAACCGGCGAAGCTATAGCGGTGATGCTGGGCAGGCTACCGGTATCGGTCAGGTAGTCGAACAGGCGCTGCATATGGGTCATCTCTTCCTGTGCGTGGCGGCGCAGAAACGCGGCGGCGCCTTCAAAACTGTGGTAGCTGCACCAGGCGCTCATTTGCTGATAAAGCAGAGAAGAATAAAGTTCAAGGTTCATCTGCGCATTCAGCTTATCGATCATTTCAGTTTTTAGCATCAGGCTGCTCCGGGAAAATAGAGTTAAGGATTATTGTGCGCTCACTATAATTTGTTATTAATTTATTTGTAAAAAGTAAATTAATAAAATTATTTATTAATAATGCAAATGGGAATAACACGCATTGGCGATTTAAAAATAATGAGAATGGTTTTAATTTAATATTTCATGTGAAAAAACGGCGAGCCAAATTTAGCGGTAAAAATAGACGCGCCCGGCGGCCGCGGCCGGATTCCTATGACGCGGATAAGTGTGGGGGACGCCTTACCGCCAGGGGATGGAAGTCAAAAGTGTGAGGCGAGATGCAGTTTCTAAAACAACTTTTCATAAAATTTGAAAGTATGTTCGTAAGGTAGTATTGTTCTTAGCAACGCTAACGAACTATCGCGGGAGTATCCGCACAGCATTCAGGAGAGTAAAGCATGAAAATCGCACTGATGATGGAAAACAGCCAGGCGAACAAAAACGCCATCATCCTCAATGAATTAAACGCCGTTGCTGATGAGAAAGGTTTCCCGGTTTACAACGTCGGGATGAGCGATGAAAACGACCATCACCTGACCTATATCCATCTGGGTATCATGGCCAGCATCTTGCTGAATTCGAAAGCGGTCGACTTTGTCGTGACCGGCTGCGGCACGGGCCAGGGCGCGCTGATGTCGCTGAATATTCACCCGGGCGTGGTTTGCGGCTACTGCATCGATCCTGCGGATGCCTTCCTGTTTGCGCAGATCAACAACGGTAACGCGCTTTCTCTGCCGTTTGCGAAAGGGTTTGGCTGGGGCGCAGAGCTGAACGTCCGCTTTATCTTTGAAAAGGCCTTCACCGGCCGTAATGGCGAAGGCTATCCGCCGGAGCGTAAAGAGCCTCAGGTGCGTAACGCCGGGATCCTGAACACGGTCAAAGCTGCGGTTGTTAAGGAGAACTACCTGGATACGCTGCGCGCCATCGATCCGGAGCTGGTAAAAACTGCCGTTTCTGGCCCTCGTTTCCAGCAGTGTTTCTTTGAGAACTGCCAGGATAAAGAGATCGAAGCGTTCGTTCGCCAGATCGTCGGTTAATATCCGGTCAGTATGAAATTTGCCAGGCCAGCGCTGCTGGCCTTTTCTTTCATTATTTCTTTTTGTTCGACACGCTGCTACCCGCCTCTCTGTTCAGATGCAGGCTATCAATCATTCCTACCAGGCAAATCAGCGCAATAAAAATAAACGACAGGCGGAAGCTGATGCCCGGCAGATGAGAAAGCATAAACCAGTCGTTCAACGCTTCCCCAAGACGAATACCAATCGCGCCGAGCGTGATCCCAAGCCCAACGGCCAGCTGTGAAGCGGTGCTGAACAGGGTATTGGCATAGCTCATTTGCGTGGCAGGTACATCGGCAAACGCGAGCGTGCTGATGCCGGTAAACTGGATAGAACGGAAGACCCCGCCGAGATAGAGAATCACAACGATCAGCCAAACCGGCGTTTGCGGGGTTAAAAAGGCGCAGGCCAGCAGCGACAAAACGTTTAATGCGCCGTTAATCAGCAACAGTCGGCGAAAGCCCAACCAGCGGATCAGCGGCGTTGTGAGGGGCTTGATGGTTAAGTTGCCGACAAACACGGCCAGCACCAGCAGCCCCGAGTGGAAAGGGTCCATACCAAATCCGACCTGGAACAGCAGCGGCAGCAGAAACGGCACGGCGCTAATGGAAGCGCGGAACAGGGAACCGCCGTACATGGTGACCCTGAAGGTGGGGATCTGTAGGGCATCAAGGCGCACCATTGGCCACGCGGTTCGACGGAAATGCCGCAGCGAGAAGAGCATGCAGCCAAGGCCTAACGCCAGCAGCGCCAGGGTCTGCCAGCCCAGAGGCTGGCGCTCGCCGAGAAGCTCCATGGCGGCAACCAGGCTAACCATCGCCACCGAGGTGGCAAGAAAGCCCGACAGATCGAAAGGGCGTCGCTCATCTTCGCGAATATTGGGAATGATGCGCAACGACAGGGCGATAGCGATAAGCCCGAGCGGAACGTTAATAAAGAATATCCAGTGCCAGCTGGCGTAGCGGGTAATAAATCCGCCCAGCGGCGGGCCAATAATTGGCGCGACCAGCGCCGGCCAGGTCAGGGTAGCAATCGCCTTAATCAGCTGATGCTTCGGTGTGGTACGCAGCACCGCCAGCCGGCCAACGGGTACCATCAGCGCGCCGCCTACCCCTTGAAGAATGCGCATCGCGACGAACACATCAACATCGGTCGACAGCCCGCAAAACACCGAAGCCAGGGTAAATATCGCCAGCGCCAGAGTAAAGATTTTCCGCGCGCCGAAACGATCGGCGATCCAGCCGCTGGCCGGTATCAGGACCGCAAGGGTAATAAGATAGGCGCTAATCCCGATATTGAGGTCGACCGCTGTCACGCCAAAATCTTTCGCCATGTCGGGCAGGGCGGTGGCAATCACCGTGCCGTCGAGAAACTCCATAAAAAACGCGCCAGCCACCAGCAGCGCAGGTGCTGAAAAAGAACGTTCATCCCTGGAAGAGGTGTTTGTACTCATTATTGTGTCGCTGCCATAGCAAAGAGAGCGCAGACTTGTCCGGAGCGTTCACCGCTTAACTCTCCGATTTCGCTCAATGTTGTTTAATAATTAAATTATTTTTGTAAAAAATGGGTGATTTATCGCACGTTCTGATTGATTTTTGTGATGTGAGTCATATTATAGCCGTAAAGACATTAACACCTGCATAACAAAAAATGGAGTCAACCATGAAGCTGCGCAAAATCCTGAAAAGCATGTTTGAAAACTACTGTAAAACCTTCAAAGACGTACCGCCTGGCGGTATGTTCTGATAAAAAACCTGCTGCGGCAGGTTTTTTTATCTTTCACGATTTAGGTTACTATTACGCTCCTGAAAAAAGGAGTGAAAAATGTCTCAACATCTTACCGAACACGACGAGCTGGTCTCTGACGTGGTTGCCTGCCAGTTAGTCATCAAACAGATCCTCGATGTCATTGATATTATCGCCCCTGTCGAGGTGCGCGAAAAAATGACCACCCAACTGAAAGCGATCGATTTTGCCAGCCACCCGGCGTCGGCTGACCCGGTGACCCTGCGGGCGGTACAAAAGGCCATCGCGCTGATTGAACTGAAATTCACCCCGCAGGAAGAAGCGCACTAGCTGCGTCAGCCCCGTCATCATTGTGATAGCGGGGCGTTATAACGGTTTAGTGGGATACTGCGGTTTGAATGGCGCCTTCCTGCGTGTCTTTAAACAGCTTGCTGTTGCCCCAGCACTCTTCGTAGCGATGGCCGACTAAATCTTCCACGATAAGGCGAACGTCCGGCGCGATATCGCCAATCTTACCACCTGCCTTAATGCGCGCGACTTCCTGCAATACCACCAGGTGCGCCTTGCGATCGAGTTTCATCTGCTTACTGAACACAATGGCTGCCAGCGCCAGCAGAATCACGCCCGCGCAGAACACCACCGCAATCGCAGTGACCGCGCTTTCAGGCTGCGTATGCGCCTTCGACTGGAATCCGTAGAAGCTGAGGATCGCCCCCATGGAAAAGACGATGATAGAGCGCAAAATTTTACCGGAGAAGGTCATGGCTCCCGCATAGATCCCTTCGCGGCGACGGCCGGTATAGATTTCATCGACATCCGCCAAAAAGGTGTAAACGGTCCAGGGAATATAGTACACGCCGCCAGTGCCCAGGCCGAAGAGTACGGTAATACCAAACATCAGGATGGTGGCCAGATGTGCTGGCAGATGGAAGAACCACAGCGAGGTGTAGAGCAGAACGGCAAAAATAACCACGCTCAGCGCCAGAATATACGGTTTACTGAAACCTTTCTTCACGCAAAGGCCAATAAACAGGGCGGTTGATACCAGCTGCAGGATGGAGTTCAGACTGTTGAGCCCGGCCACCATCGCCGGATCGTGCTGCAGCACGAAGATAACGAAGTAAGTGAAGATCGAGGCAAAAAGCCACTCGGCACCGAAGCCGCAGAGATACATGCCCAGGTGTTTGCGGAATACGCGCAGGTAAAATGTTGAGCGCATATCTTTCGCCAGCATGAGCAGAGTATTGAACAGCCCCTTTTTCTCTCCCTTGCTTATCTCCTCTTCGCGGGGACGCTCCCAGCTGCAGTACCACAGGCAGGAGATGGCCACGATAAGAATAACGCCGTAGGTCAGCCCGGTGAGAAAAAACGGGGTGGCGGATTCTTTACCATACAGGAGGATGAATTGTCCGGGGATAAATGCCGCGAGAAAGTTGGCCAGTTTGCCGAAAATCGCTTTGTAACCGGTCAGTTTCGAACGCAGTGAGAAATCGTCAGTCATTTCGGTCGCCAATGTTTCATAGGGGACCATAATCGATGTATATATGATTTCAAAGACGACGTAGGTGCACAGGTAGTACCAGAAACCGAGGCCTTCTACCCACAGCAGCGGGTAGAACATCATCAGCGGAATGCCAATCAATAAAAAGAAGCGGCGACGACCGAAGCGTTTACCCAGCCGCGTTTTGCCAAAGTTATCGGTGAGATAACCCATAAGCGGGTTACTAATCGCGTCAATAATACTGGCGACGGAAAAGATAAAGGAGGCTTCGATCAGCGTCAGCCCGCAGAAGGTTGTATAAAAATAGAGCAGCCATGCGCCGCTGATCGCCAGTGCGCCGCTTCCCAGTAAATTCCCGCCGCCGTAGGCTAACTGATGGCGTAACAAAATCGGTCTTCCCTGCAGCCCCTGCGGGGCTGAAGCCGTATATCTTGCCATTAAAATAAACTCCGTGTTTTAAATTTTTGAAACACTGTTTTTATATTATTAACTCGTAGCTTTAAACGTGATCCAGATCACCAATGCCTTGCTAATTCCACCGGCTGAGCGGGAATGAGATCTGGTTAAAACTTTTTAATGCTTTTCAGGAATAAAAAGCGGCGCCGAAGCGCCGAAAAAGATGGTGAGCAGGGGAGGTAGGATAAAGCGAGTGCGGGTGTGAACAGGTGACATATCCCCGGCAGTATGGGGTTAACCTCGCTGGTTGCTGACCAGACCGAGCAGGTGACGATCGGTTTGTTGTTCGCTGGCCCCGACTTTTTGCGCATGGCGTACTTCGTCAAGAATCGTCTCCAGCAGCATGCCATCCTGATTCTGTTGTTCCGCAAGCAGGGTCAGAAAGCGTAGGGTTGGCGCATCGCTTTGTGTCTTCGCCTCCTCAGCCAGGCCGGAGAGTATGCTGCTGCGCTGCTGATAATCTTCGACGGTTTTGCTAAAGAGATCTTCCAGGGACGAACATTCAGTGCTGTAGGTTCCTTCCGCTTTCACAACGGGCCAGGCGCCTGATTTTTTCATAAAATCAAAGACCCGCATCATCTGCGTTATGCTGGCTTGCGCTCGGTTACGGAGAAAAGTGGCGGTACCGTTCAACCGGTGCTGAGTACACCATTCGCTCAAATGTAGATATAAATTTGAGGTATGGAACTCAAGATTCATCTGGTTATTCAGCTTTTGAACCATTCCTGGAACGACCATATAAATATCCTTATTCTCTTTGGAGGGGCTGGCGTCATGTCCTGACGCATCTGTATCAGGGCTGCGTAGAAATTATTGGACCCATGAAGATAGCTCTGAATAATAATATTCAGTCTTCCTGCATACGCCTGTCTATTAAATTTCTTATCTCAAGGGATATAGAATAGCGCTATATCTCAATTGAGAAAACTCTCAATGCATGATATTTACATTTAGTTACAGCATCGGTAGATATCTTTATATAATGATTTTTTGTCAGGTAAAACGCTAAGGTTTTAGCAGAATATTTAAATTTATCTGGATGATTTTATGTATTTTTATCTCGATCGATAATTAATTAATAGTAGTGCTAATTATGTTAATGAAATTGCGTTTTAAAAATAGTGATTAATAGTTCTTTTTTGTGATAGCCTGCGAGTAAGAAAATCAGCGGGGTCGTTTGGTCTCATGTAACAAAGAGCAGATGATGACGTTAATTTAAAAAACGCTGTGTTTGTAAACACATTATTGCTACCAGGCTATCAGAAGGAGACGGAAATGAAAAAAGTTGCGGTGCTGCTGGCGCCGGGTTTTGAGGAAGGCGAAGCGATTGTGGTCATTGATATTCTTCGTCGCTTGCACCTCGATGTTGAACTACTCGCCTGCGCCGAGTCGCGCGCGGTGGTGAGCTACCATAATATCCCCATGGTGGCGGACAGCACGCTAACGGAACGCGCCGGCACGCTATACGACGCGGTGGTTCTGCCTGGCGGTCCGCAGGGAAGCGTGAATCTGGCCGCCAGTCGGGACGTCGTGACGTTTATCTCGGCCCACGATAAAGCGGGAAAGCTGATCTGCCCAATCTGTTCGGCGGCCGCGAGAGTCCTCGGCGGCAACGGTCTGCTGAAGGGGCGTCGCTACGTCTGTTCGGGAGAGTTATGGCAAGACGTCTCCGACGGCGAGTACGTTGACCAGGCGGTGGTGGAAGACGGGAATTTGATCAGTGGTAAAGGGTTAGGGCACGTATTTGATTTTTCGTTCACCGTCGCCGCCCGTTTATTGGGGGACGAGGCGCCTGTTCGCCTTCATGCGGAGCACATTTATTGCCAATGGCGATCTCTCCAGGGATAACTCTGCTGATGATATAGAGAATATTGCTACGGCCTGCGCTAATTGTCTGACAATTAGCGCTTTTTTTATGTCTTTTTTCGCTGTTTATATGTACGCAATTACTGTAATTCCGCGATGTGATTGGGCTCTCGTATGGAGAAATAATTTCCGGTTAATACTATTTAAACAACGGCACTCATGGTTGACATTTTCCTAATGCCTTGTTTTTCGTCCGATAAAAATTTTAAGTCATATTTTTCCCTACATAAAAGCGAATTAAAGCTGGAGTTTACCATGCACAAATTTACTAAAGCGCTGGCGGCGATTGGTCTTGCCGCAGTTATGTCACAATCAGCTATGGCTGAGACGCTTAAGCTGGGTTTTCTGGTGAAACAGCCTGAAGAGCCATGGTTTCAAACAGAGTGGAAATTTGCCGATAAGGCCGGTAAAGATTTAGGTTTCGATGTGATTAAAATCGCGGTTCCCGACGGCGAAAAAACCCTTAACGCGATTGATAGCCTGGCAGCCAGCGGAGCCAAGGGCTTCGTCATTTGCACCCCGGACCCGAAACTCGGGGCGGCTATTGTCGCCAAAGCACGCGGCTATGATATGAAAGTAATTACCGTCGATGACCAGTTCGTCAACGCCAAAGGCAAACCGATGGACAGCGTACCGCTGGTAATGATGGCGGCCAGCGAAATCGGCGCGCGTCAGGGGCAGGAGCTCTATAAAGAGATGCAAAAACGCGGTTGGGATGTAAAAGACACAGCGGTTATGGCTATCACTGCCGATGAGTTGGATACCGCCCGCCGCCGTACCACCGGATCTATTGATGCGCTGAAAGCCGCCGGTTTCCCGGAGCAACAAATCTATCGCGTACCAACCAAATCTAACGACATCCCCGGCGCCTTTGACGCCGGTAACTCCATGCTGGTTCAACATCCTAATGTTAAGCACTGGCTTATCGTCGGCATGAACGACAATACCGTGCTGGGCGGCGTGCGCGCGACCGAAGGCCAGGGCTTTAAAGCCCCTGACGTTATCGGTATCGGTATTAACGGCGTTGATGCGGTGAACGAGCTTTCTAAAGCACAGGCCACCGGTTTCTACGGCTCTCTGCTACCAAGCCCGGATATTCACGGCTATAAAACCAGCGAGATGCTTTACAACTGGGTAACGAAAGACGTTGAACCGCCGAAATTCACCGCGGTAACCGACGTGGTGCTGATTACCCGCGACAACTTTAAAGAAGAGCTGGCGAAAAAAGGGCTGTAAGGCCGGTTGACCGGGCCTCTCGCAGTGCGCGAGGGGCTCCGTACAGAAAAGCGGAGTCGTTATGCAACAGTCTACCCCTTATCTCTCATTTCACGGCATTACCATGACCTTCCCGGGCGTTAAAGCGCTGTCCGACATTAGCTTTGGCTGCTATGCCGGACAGGTTCACGCCCTGATGGGAGAAAACGGCGCCGGGAAATCCACGCTGCTGAAAATTCTCAGCGGCAACTATATACCGACGGCCGGCAGCCTGCAGATCCGCGGTCAGCAGATGACGTTCAATCACACCACCGAGGCGCTGAACGCCGGGGTGGCGATTATCTATCAGGAGCTGCATCTGATTCCGGAAATGACCGTGGCGGAAAATATCTACCTCGGCCAGTTGCCGCATAAAGGCGGGATTGTGAATCGGTCGCTGCTGAATTATGAAGCAGGCCTGCAGCTTAAACATCTGGGGCTCGATATCGACCCGGAAACGCCGCTCAAATATCTCTCTATTGGCCAGTGGCAAATGGTGGAGATCGCCAAAGCGCTGGCGCGTAACGCCAAAATTATCGCCTTTGATGAGCCGACCAGCTCCCTTTCGGCGCGAGAAATTGAAAACCTGTTTCGGGTGATCCGCGAGCTGCGCCAGGAAGGACGGGTCATTATTTACGTTTCCCACCGCATGGAGGAGATCTTTGCGTTAAGCGACGCCATTACGGTATTCAAAGATGGCCGCTACGTACGCACCTTTGACAATATGCAGGAGGTTAACCACGACGCGCTGGTCCAGGCGATGGTGGGGCGCGAACTGGGCGATATCTACGGCTGGCAGCCGCGTGAATATGGCAAAGAGCGTTTGCGTCTTGAGCAGGTGAAGGCGCCCGGCGTGCGCCAGCCCGTCAGTCTGTCGGTGCGGAGCGGAGAAATCGTCGGTCTGTTTGGGCTGGTCGGCGCCGGGCGCAGCGAGCTGATGAAAGGCTTATTCGGCGGTAACAGAATAACCGGCGGTCAGGTTTATATCGACGGCGAGGCCATTGATATTCGTAAGCCGGCCCAGGCGATTCAGGCCGGGATGATGCTCTGCCCGGAAGACCGTAAAGCGGAGGGCATTATTCCGGTCCATTCGGTGCGCGACAACATCAATATCAGCGCTCGCCGCAAGCATATTCTCGCCGGCTGCGTTATCAACAACGCCTGGGAAGCGCAGAACGCCGACCAGCACATTAAATCGCTGAATATCAAAACGCCCGGCGCAGAACAGCTGATTATGAACCTCTCCGGCGGCAATCAGCAGAAGGCGATCCTTGGCCGCTGGCTGTCGGAAGAGATGAAAGTCATCCTGCTTGATGAGCCAACGCGCGGTATTGACGTAGGCGCTAAGCATGAAATCTACAACGTTATCTATGCATTAGCGGCATCTGGCGTCGCGGTGGTTTTTGCCTCCAGCGATTTACCGGAAGTTCTCGGCGTTGCCGATCGCATCGTGGTTATGCGCGAGGGTGAGATTGCCGGAGAACTGCTGCATGAACATGCGAATGAGCAGCAGGCATTGAGCCTTGCGATGCCAAAAGTGAGCCAGGCGGTCGCCTGAGTAAGGAGTCTATGATGTCATCAGTTACTACTTCAGGTACTACCCGGTCAGCTTTTAGCTTCTCCCGCGTCTGGGATCAGTTCGGCATGCTGGTTGTTTTTGCGGTGCTGTTTATTGGCTGCGTGATTTTTGTGCCTAATTTTGCCTCATTTATCAATATGAAAGGCCTGGGGCTGGCTATTTCTATGTCCGGAATGGTGGCCTGCGGGATGCTGTTTTGCCTGGCATCCGGCGATTTTGACCTGTCGGTGGCCTCGGTTATCGCCTGCGCCGGGGTGACCACGGCGGTGGTGATTAACATGACAGAGAGCATGTGGATTGGCATCGGCGCCGGTCTACTGCTCGGGGCGCTAAGCGGTCTGGTAAACGGTTTTGTGATTGCACGCCTGAAGATTAACGCCCTGATCACCACCCTGGCGACCATGCAGATCGTTCGCGGTCTGGCTTATATTATCTCTGACGGTAAGGCGGTAGGGATTGAAGACGAGCGCTTCTTTACCCTCGGATATGCCAACTGGTTTGGTCTGCCTGCGCCTATCTGGCTGACCGTAGCCTGCCTGATTGTCTTCGGCCTGTTGCTTAATAAAACCACCTTTGGCCGGAATACCCTGGCGATTGGCGGCAACGAAGAAGCTGCGCGTCTGGCGGGCGTGCCGGTGGTGCGGACCAAGATCATTATTTTCGTCCTTTCCGGCCTGGTTTCTGCCGCGGCAGGCATTATCCTTGCTTCCCGTATGACCAGCGGTCAGCCGATGACCTCGATTGGCTATGAGCTGATTGTTATCTCGGCCTGCGTGCTGGGGGGCGTATCGCTGAAGGGCGGGATCGGTAAGATCTCCTACGTGGTGGCCGGGATCCTGATCTTGGGGACGGTGGAGAACGCGATGAACCTGCTGAACATTTCGCCGTTCTCGCAGTACGTCGTTCGCGGCGTGATTTTGCTGGCGGCGGTTATCTTTGACCGCTACAAACAGAAAGCGAAGCGCGTCGTTTAATCCGGCCAACTTTTCAGTTTAATCCTAATCCATTGCCAGCGCTCGTTCCGCTGGCAATGACTATCAAAAATGGCGAGGCTGGTCACACTGTCTATACTTACATGGCTGCAATAAATTAACACCCAGCATGTTGCTGGCCATGATAAGGAGGAAACAGGGTGGCTGACCAGATTTATGTACCGCCTGCGTTAACCGGAAACTACGCTTTTTTCTTTGACCTCGACGGTACCCTTGCCGGTATCAAACCCCATCCCGATCAGGTGGTTATTCCTGCCGATGTTCTGCAGACGCTGCGCCAGCTCGTGCAGCAGCACAGCGGCGCGGTGGCATTGATTTCAGGGCGCTCAATGGTTGAGCTGGATGAGCTTACCCGTCCTTACCGGCTGCCGCTTGCCGGTGTACACGGGGCTGAACGCCGTGACATCAATGGTAAAACGCATATTGTCTCTTTACCTGATTCCCTCCTGAAGGCGCTGTCGGCGGAGCTGACCGCGGCGCTGGATGCGTTGCCGGGATGCGAACTGGAAAGTAAGGGGATGGCTTTTGCGCTGCACTACCGTCAGGCGCCGGAGCATCAGCACGCGGTGCTGGCGCTGGCGCAAGCTGTCGTGCAGCGCCATCCCATTCTGGCTTTACAGCCGGGTAAATGCGTGGTGGAGATCAAACCGCGCGGAGTGAATAAGGGTGAAGCGATAGCCGCTTTTATGCAGGAAGTTCCATTCAGAGGGCGCAAACCGGTATTTGTCGGTGATGATTTAACCGATGAAGCGGGTTTTAGCGTTGTCAATCAACTGAGTGGCGTATCGGTCAAAGTGGGCGGCGGCGAGACCCAGGCGCACTGGCGCCTGCCGGATGTCGCCGCTGTTCATCTTTGGATTAGTAACATCGCGAATCATGGGCAACAACCAGATGCGCTAACCGACAGGAGAGATGGCTATGAGTCGCTTAGTCGTAGTATCTAATCGTATTGCCCCGCCGGACGATAAAAAGGCCAGCGCCGGTGGCCTTGCCGTGGGGATTATGGGGGCATTAAAAGCAGCCGGAGGATTGTGGTTCGGCTGGAGTGGGGAAATCGGTGATGACCAGCAGCCGCTAAAGAAAGTAACTCAGGGAAATATAACCTGGGCCTCTTTCAACCTTAGCGAGCAGGATCACGACGAATATTACAACCGCTTTTCCAACGCCGTGCTGTGGCCCGCATTCCATTATCGTCTTGACCTGGTCGATTTTCAGCGTGAAGCCTGGGAGGGCTATCAGCGGGTCAACGCGAAGCTGGCCGATAGGCTACTGCCGCTGATCGAACCTGACGATATTGTCTGGATCCACGATTACCACCTGCTGCCGTTGGCCAGCGAACTGCGCCAGCGCGGCGTCAATAACCGCATCGGCTTCTTTTTACATATTCCTTTCCCGACTCCGGAAGTCTTTAACGCGCTGCCGCCGCATGCGGAGCTGCTTGAACAGCTTTGCGATTACGATTTACTGGGCTTCCAGACCGAGAGCGACCGACTGGCGTTTCTTGACTGCGTATCGATGCAGACCCGCCTGACGACGCGCGGCGGAAAAAAACATGTGGCCTGGGGCAAACCTTTCCAGACCGAAGTCTACCCAATCGGTATCGATCCGGAAGAGATAGCGCGCAGCGCAAAAGGGCCGCTGCCGCCCAAGCTGGCGCAGCTGAAAAGCGAACTGAAAAGCGTGCAGAATATCTTTTCCGTCGAGCGGCTGGATTATTCGAAGGGGCTGCCGGAGCGTTTTCTCGCCTACGAGGCGCTGCTTGAAAACTATCCCCATCATCACGGTAAGATTCGTTATACCCAGATTGCGCCGACGTCGCGCGGCGATGTTCAGGCCTATCAGGATATTCGTCACCAGCTCGAAACCGCAGCCGGACGCATTAACGGCCGGTATGGTCAGCTGGGCTGGACCCCGCTCTACTACCTGAACCAGCACTTTGAACGCAAGCTGCTGATGAAAATCTTCCGCTACTCGGACGTCGGGCTGGTTACGCCGCTGCGCGATGGGATGAATCTGGTGGCGAAAGAGTATGTTGCCGCGCAGGACCCGCAAAATCCGGGCGTGCTGGTGCTGTCGCAGTTTGCCGGCGCGGCGAACGAGCTCCCGACGGCCTTAATCGTCAATCCTTACGATCGCGACGAGGTCGCCGCAGCGCTGGACCAGGCGCTAACGATGCCGCTGGCCGAGCGTATAGCCCGTCATTCGGCCATGCTGGCGGTGATTAAGGATAACGATATCCATCGCTGGCAGGAGCGGTTTATTGCCGATCTAAAGGAGATTGAGCCGGGCAGTGAGGAGAGCCACTTAGCGCGTAAGGTCGCGACCTTCCCCAAACTCGCCTGATGCAACGATGGTTAGCGCTTCCACGGCGCTAACCTTTTTCCAGACACACCAGCAGCACGTCAACGCCGCTGCTGCCAACGATATCTTTCGCCGAACAGGTCGCGCGAGAAAACAGGCTCTGGTTGTGGTTACCGCAAATCACCAGGTCAACGCGATGCTGCCGACAAAAATCCTTCACGTGATGAGCAATCCCGCCGCTGGCGATGGTCATTTTTTCGATAGGGTAGTCGGCGTGGCGGGCGAGCTCGGCCAGAAAGCCGCGCGTCTCTTCCTGCATGACTTCGCGTAAATTTTCCATCATCGGCGCCGCAAACTGATTGTACAACTCCGGATCGGTTGCCAGCGTGATCAGGCTGACTTTCGCATTAACCGGACGGGCGATAGAGACGGCTTTCTGAATGAGAACCCGGCTTTCCGGGGTTGGCGCCACGGCGACCAGTAGATGTGAGTAGGGCATCAAGCCTCCTTGAGATACGCGAAATAACCCTTTTCTATTGTCTTTACTCCGATTCCTTAGCTTTCGCAAGGTTTATCCGCGGCGAAAAATAACGCGCAGGTTTTGCCCGTTGCAGGGCCTTTTTGATTGTCACTTCGCAACTTTTGGTCCGATCTTTTGTATTAAAAGAAACGCTGTTTTATAAATCAGTGAGGCGCGTTCATCGACTCTTTGTGTTTTTGCCAGTGAACGCTTTTGGCTGGCAAAAATGAAAAGGTAACGCCGTTCCCATGTTCTTAATGTAGCCATGTATCAACCCTCTTTTGGCTGAATGGGCCAAAAAGCGGTTCGGAGTTCTCTAAAAAAAGACACAGGATTTACGGCGATGAAAACACGTAAAATCGGTTTGGTTAACTACCTTGCCTATGGATCGGGCGATTTCCTTGGTGCGGGAACGACCGCACTCACAGCAGCATGGCTGCTCTATTTCTACACCACTTTTTGCGGTCTTTCCCCTATCGAAGCGACGCTTATTTTTGCCACCGCCAGGGTTCTGGATGCGGTAATCAGTCCGCTGATGGGCTTCCTGACGGATAACTTTGGCTCGACCTGGCTGGGGAAACGTTTTGGCAGACGCAAGTTCTTCATCCTGCTCGGTATCCCCTGCGTATTTAGCTACTCCATCATGTGGGTAGGGGATATGGGGTTTTGGTACTACCTGCTGACCTATCTGCTGTTTGATATTGTCTACACCATGATTCTGGTGCCGTATGAAACGCTGGTGCCGGAAATGACCGATGATTTTAAACAGAAAACAAAATTCTCCGGCGCGCGTATTTCAATGGCGCAGATGTCGGCGATTCTGGCTTCGTTCCTGCCGGGCGTGCTGCTGACTATCTTCGGTAAGGATAACGCGGTTTCTTTCTTTTACGCGAGCCTGGTGTTCTCGGTGCTGTGCGCGATGATGCTGACCTTCGTCTGGTTCTTTACCTGGGAACGCCCGCGTGAAGAGTGGACGGAGGCCGCGCTGCGCGCCGAAGAAGAGAAACAGAATCTGAGCCTGTCTCAGAGTCTTAACCGCCTGTTTATTGAGTTAAGTTCGACCCTGCGGATTAAAATTTTCCGTCAGCATCTGGGTATGTATCTGGGCGGCTATATCGCCCAGGACGTGTTCAATGCGGTCTTTACCTACTACGTGGTATTTGTTCTGATGCAGGAAGCGTCGATGGCCTCCAACCTGCTCGGTACCATGGCAATCTTCCAGTTTATCGCGGTTATCGCCATGATCCCGCTGTGCATTCGCTTCGGGCCGGCGCCATCGTACCGCATGGTGGTGGTGCTGTTCGGCCTGAGTTCGCTCTCCTACGCGGTGTTGTACTACGCTGGCCTCAGCGATGTCTATTCGCTGCTGCTGCTGATATCCGCGGTGGCGGGCCTGGGGCGCGGCGGCATCAACTATGTTCCGTGGAACACCTACACCTATATTGCCGACGTGGACGAAGTGATCACCGGCCAGCGCCGCGAAGGCATCTTCGCCGGGATTATGACCCTGACGCGTAAGGCGTCCCAGGCCGGCGCGGTGATGCTGGTGGGGATCATCATGCAGATGTCGGGCTTTGTCTCCGGGCAGAAAACGCAGCCCTATGAAGTGAGCCATACCATTCTGCTGATCCTCAGCGTCGGTACCTTACTGGTGCTGGCCTGCGGTTTCCTCGTGTCCCTGCGCTTTAAGCTCAATCTGCAAACCCACAGCGTCCTGCGTGCGGAAACGCTGAAAATGCGTGAATCAGGCCGCGCTCAGCCGGAACTGGCCAGCGCCGAGGATCGTGAGGTAGTGGAGATGCTGGCCGGGATGCCGTACGACGCCCTGTGGGGAAACAACAATATTGGTTATCTGAATCGGAATAAACCCGCCGCGCCAGCGCTGAAGCAGCGTTCAGCCATGAATTCGACATATAACAGAGGTTAAGGATATGAAAGTTTGGCCTGTCAAACATAGCCCACTACTGCGCCAGCCGGAGCGTTTTATCGCCCGCAATGAACTGCAGGCGCTGATTCAGAAGGTGACGCACAATCTGGTCAACATTAAGGACGAAAGCGGGCAATTTTTACTGCGGCTGGACGACGGACGCGTTATCGACACCAAAGGATGGAACGGCTGGGAGTGGACTCACGGCGTCGGCCTGTACGGTATTTATCAGTATTATCAGCAGACCGGCGATACGGCAATGCGCGACATTATCGATAGCTGGTTTACCGACCGCTTTGCCGAGGGCGCGACCACCAAAAACGTCAACACCATGGCGCCGTTTCTCACCCTGGCATACCGCTACGAAGAGACGGGCAACTCCGCGTATCTGCCCTGGCTCGATAGCTGGGCGGAGTGGGCAATGAACGAAATGCCGCGCACTGAATCTGGCGGCATGCAGCACATCACCCTGGCGGAAGAGAATCATCAGCAGATGTGGGACGACACGTTGATGATGACGGTTCTGCCGCTGGCGAAAATCGGCAAGCTGCTTAATCGTCCGGAATACGTAGAGGAGGCGGTGTATCAGTTTCTGCTGCACGTGCAGAATCTGCTGGACCGCGAGACCGGCCTGTGGTTCCACGGCTGGAGCTACGAGGGGCGGCATAATTTCGCCCACGCTCGCTGGGCGCGTGGGAATAGCTGGCTGACTATCGTGATTCCGGATTTTCTGGAACTGGTGGATTTACCCGAGAGCAGCGCGGTACGTCGTTATCTGGTGCAGGTGCTGAATGCGCAGATTGCGGCGCTGGCCCGCTGTCAGGACGATAGCGGCCTGTGGCATACGCTGCTTGACGATCCCGGCTCCTATCTTGAAGCGTCGGCGACCGCCGGTTTTGCTTATGGGATCCTCAAAGCTGTGCGCAAGCGCTACGTGAGCCAGGCGTATGCGGAGGTTGCGGAAAAAGCGATTCGTGGCATCGTGCAGAATATCTCACCGCAAGGGGAGCTGCTGCAAACGTCGTTCGGTACCGGAATGGGTTCGAATCTTGATTTTTATCGCGACATTCCGCTGACGTCGATGCCGTATGGCCAGGCGATGGCGATCCTGTGCCTGACGGAGTATCTGCGGAAGTATTTCTGAGAAGGGGGAATTTCCCCGGTGGCGCTTACGCTTACCGGGGCTACAATGATGTTGCAGGTCTGATGAGCGTGGCGCCATCAGGCGTTATAAAACAAACCCGGCTTTCGCCGGGTTTGTTTTTACATCCGTTCTACGGTTTCGATACCCAGGGTATCCAGACCCAGCTTCAGCGTTTTTGCGGTCAACAGTGCCAGCTTCAGGCGGCTGTTGCGCGTCTCTTCGCTTTCGGCGCTCAGGATCGGGCAGTGCTCGTAGAATCCGGAGAACAGGCCAGCCAGATCGTACAGATAAGAGCACATGACGTGCGGCGTGCCTTCACGGGCGACGACGGTCAGGGTTTCTTCAAACTGCAGCAGACGGGCTGCCAGCTGGGCTTCACGGTCTTCGGTGATGACCACCGGCGCCGCCGCCAGCGCGCTTTCATCGGTATCCGCTTTGCGGAACACGGAGAGCACGCGGGTATAGGCATACTGCATATAAGGCGCGGTATTGCCCTCAAAGGCCAGCATGTTGTCCCAGTCAAAGATGTAGTCGGTGGTGCGGTTTTTAGACAAATCGGCGTATTTCACCGCGCCAATTCCGACCGCGTTCGCCAGTTTCTCCAGCTCGTCGGCGGGCATATCCGGGTTTTTCTCCGCCACCAGACGACGGGCGCGTTCCAGCGCTTCGTCCAGCAGGTCGGCGAGCTTCACGGTGCCGCCGGCGCGGGTTTTAAATGGTTTGCCGTCCTTGCCGAGCATCATGCCGAACATGTGGTGCTCCAGCGGGACGGAATCCGGTACGTAGCCGGCTTTACGCACAATGGTCCACGCTTGCATCAGGTGCTGATGCTGGCGAGAGTCGATGTAGTAAAGGACGCGGTCTGCATGCAGGTTTTCGTAACGGTATTTTGCGCAGGCGATATCGGTAGTGGTGTAGAGATAGCCGCCATCCTTCTTCTGGATAATCACGCCCATCGGTTCGCCTTCCTTGTTTTTGTACTCATCAAGGAACACCACGGTCGCGCCTTCGCTTTCTACCGCCAGACCTTTGGCTTTCAGATCGGCAACGATACCCGGCAGCATCGGGTTATAGAGGCTTTCACCCATTACGTCGTCGCGGGTCAGGGTGACGTTGAGGCGGTTATAGGTAAGCTGGTTTTGCGACATGGTAATGTCGACCAGCTTGCGCCACATTTCGCGGAAGTACTCGTCGCCGCCCTGCAGCTTAACGACGTAGCTGCGCGCGCGCTCGGCGAAGGCTTCATCTTCGTCGTAGTGTTTTTTCGCTTCGCGATAGAAACCTTCGAGGTCGGCCAGCGCCATCTCGCCGGCGTTTTCCTGCTGCTGCTTTTCCAGGTACGCGATCAGCATGCCGAACTGGGTGCCCCAGTCACCCACGTGGTTCGCGCGGATCACTTTATGCCCGAGAAACTCCAGCGTACGCACCGCGGCATCGCCAATAATGGTGGAGCGCAGGTGGCCTACGTGCATCTCTTTCGCCACGTTCGGCGCGGAGTAATCAACCACCACCGTCTGCGCCTGCGGCTGAGCCACGCCCAGACGTTCGGATTTCAGCGCGCTGCTGACGTTTTCCGCGAGGAAAGCCGGGTCGAGGAAAATATTAATAAAGCCGGGACCGGCGATTTCGACCTTACTGGCAATGCCGTTCAGGTCGAGATGAGTCAGGACCTGCTCTGCAAGTTGTCGCGGCGCCATGCCCAGTTTTTTGGCTACGGCCATCACGCCGTTGGCCTGATAGTCGCCGAACTGGACTTTTGCTGACTGGCGGACCTGAGGTTCGCAATCGGCAGACGCGCCTGCCGCGATCAGGGCCTGACTGACTTTTTCTGAGAGAAGAGCCTGAATATTCACCGAAATACCTTACGTTTAACACGCCGTCACCCAGAAGGGGCGGCGCAGGAATGTGGACAAATTAGGGCGGGAGTATACTGCATTTGCGCCCACGCGTCAGCACCGCGCAGAGGTTGCTAAGCCTCGCGCTCAACGAATAACCGTTCACTGGGGGCTGCCGACGATTGTCGGTTGGTAGGGCGCGGGAAACGCGATAAATTAACTCTTTTTAGCGAGTACCGAGGCTTACGATGGCGAACTGGCAGCAGATTGATGAACTGAACGATATTTCCGCGGACCTGCCGCGCTTTACCGAGGCGCTAAACGCGCTTGCTCACCGACTCGGTCTTGATATTACGCCCCATGACGCCGACCATATTTCCCTACGTTGTCACCAGAACGCCACGGCGGAGCGCTGGCGTCGCGGCTTTGAACAATGCGGTACTCTGCTGTCGGAAAATGTCATTAACGGTCGACCCATCTGCCTGTTCAGGCTGGATGAGCCGGTGGTCGTGGCGCATTGGCGTTTTCACATCGTTGAGCTACCGTGGCCGGGCGAAAAGCGCTATCCGCATGATGGCTGGGAACATATTGAAATCGTACTGCCGGGCGAGCCTGAAACGCTCAATACCCGCGCGCTGGCGCTGCTGTCCGATGACGGGCTGAGCCAACCGGGCATTTTTGTGAAGACCAGCGCGCCGAAAGGCGAGCGTGAGCGTTTACCGAATCCGACCCTGGCGGTAACCGATGGCAAAGTGACGATTAAATTTCACCCGTGGTCGATTGAGCAAATTGTCGCCAGCGAACACGCTGAACGATGACAGTGTGACGTTACGCGGCGTCTGGCGGGAGAAATCGTGCCATTCTGGCGTGCCTGCTCAATCTACGGAGAGAAGAATGACCTTACTGGAAGTTTGCTGTTACAGCATGGAGTGCGCGCTGGAGGCCCAGCGCCGCGGCGCCGACCGCATCGAACTATGCGCCGCGCCGCAGGAGGGAGGGCTGACGCCTTCGCTGGGCGTACTGAAATCGGTACGTGGAGCGGTGACCATTCCCGTCCATCCGATTATTCGCCCGCGCGGCGGTGATTTTTGCTACACCGCGGGCGAGTTTGCCGCGATGCTGGATGATGTCGCTGCGGTGAAAGATCTCGGTTTTCCCGGCCTGGTAATCGGTATTCTGGACGCCGATGGGCGGGTGGATGGCGGGCGAATGAAAAAAATAATAGCGGCGGCGGGAACCCTGGCCGTCACCTTTCATCGGGCCTTTGATATGTGCGCCAACCCGCGCCAGGCCAGCGCTGAGCTGGCTGAACTCGGCGTTCAGCGTATCCTGACTTCGGGCCAGCAGGCGTCTGCCGAAAAAGGAATTTCATTAATCAGGGAACTTATTTCCCAAAGCGATACTCCTATTATTATGGCCGGTGCAGGAGTGCGCGCCGCCAACCTGCCGCTGTTTTTACAGGCGGGGGTAAAAGAGGTGCATACCTCGGCAGGCCAATGGTTACCGTCTCCGATGCGCTTTCGCAATCCCGGATTGTCGATGTCTACGGATGCAGAAGCAGATGAATACTTACGCTACGCCGTCAATGGCGAAGCGGTAGCGGAAATGAAGAAGATTATTTCCGCACAGAGAGATTAAAACCCTAAATAATTCGAGTTGCGAGAAGGCGGCGATGCAGGGAATCCCCTGGAGCTTACTCAAGTAGTGACTGGAGGGAGCGAGGAAAGCCAACGTACATGCAACTTGAAGTATGACGGGGATAAACCGTTTTTTGCTGCACATCATGTCGCCCAATATGATGATTGCCCGTACCAGGCCCCTGCCCATTAAACAGGGGCCTTTTTTTATCCAGAATTCGCTCTAGCCGCGGGCTTTTTTCGCCGCTAACGACTGCTGCGTTTCCGGTTTACTGGCAATAATCACCGCGCGTAGCGGGGCAGGATAGCCTTCGAGAGTTTTGCTGCTATCGTGCGGATCGAGGAAATCGGCCAGCGACTCGGTGGTCATCCACTCGGTGCGGCGCTGCTCGTCGGTCGAAGTGACGCACGCATCGACAATACGCACATCGACAAAGCCGCACTTCTCCAGCCACTGCTTCAGCGCGGCGGCGGACGGGATAAAGTAGACGTTGCGCATTTGGGCATAGCGGTCGCCTGGCACCAGCACGGTATTTTCGTCGCCTTCAACGACCAGCGTCTCCAGCACCAGCTCGCCGCCGGGAACCAGCTGATCTTTGAGCTGCCACAGGTGATCGAGCGGAGAGCGGCGATGATACAGTACGCCCATCGAAAAGACGGTATCAAAGGCGTTGAGCGCGGGAAGCTGCTCAATACCCAGCGGCAGCAGATGCGCGCGCTGATCGTTGCCCAACAGTTTTCGCACCGCTTCAAACTGGCACAGAAACAGCTGGGTAGGGTCGATGCCCACCGCCAGATGAGCGCCGGCGCCAATCATGCGCCACATGTGGTATCCGCTGCCGCAGCCGACATCAAGGATGGTACGCCCGGTCAGGTCGGAAAGGTGCGGCAGTACGCGCTCCCACTTCCAGTCGGAACGCCATTCGGTATCGATATTCACGCCGTAAAGGGAGAAGGGCCCTTTACGCCACGGCATCAGATTCTTCAGCAGGTTTTCAATCCGCAGGCGCTGGCCGTCACCGAGCGGCGTTTCGCTCTCGGCGGTGACGCTATGCAGCAGATCCAGACGGTAGGGCGCAAACTCGGGCAGAAACTCGACGGCCCGTTCCCATTCCCGGTATTTGCCGTGCAGCGCGTCGCGCTGCCATGCCGCCACCTGGGCTGGCAGCGTCTCCAGCCAGTGCGAAAGCGGGCTTTTGGCAATCAATTGATAAAAGTTGCTGAAATCAATCATGCCGGGTCCCCGGATTTTACGGCGATTAACGATCCGAAGTTAAAGCACTGGAACCACAGCTCGGCATGTTCGAAACCGGCCTTACGCAGGCGCGCTTTATGGGTTTCCACGGAATCGGTGAGCATTACGTTTTCCAGCATGCTGCGCTTTTGGCTGATTTCCAGCTCGCTGTAGCCGTTAGCGCGTTTGAAGTCGTGATGCATGTTGAACAGGAGTTCGCCGACGTTGTCATCTTCGAAACTGAATTTTTCCGACAGCACCAGCGCGCCGCCCGGGTTCAGCCCCTGATAGACCTTGTCCAGAATGGCCTGACGTTCGCCGGGTTCGAGAAACTGAATGGTGAAATTCAGCACCACCATCGAGGCGTTTTCTATCGTGATGTGGCGAATATCGCCTTCAATCACCTCGACCGGCGTCGGCGCCTTATAGGCGTCAATATGGCGACGGCAGCGTTCGACCATCGCCGGCGAGTTATCGATGGCGATGATTTTGCAGCCTGCATGCGCAATATTGCGGCGCACGGACAGCGTGGCTGCGCCAAGCGAGCAGCCGAGATCGTAAACCTGGGTATCCGGCTGAACGAAACGTTCCGCCAGCATGCCGATCATCGAAATGATATTGGAATAGCCGGGAACAGAGCGCTGGATCATATCCGGGAAGACTTCAGCAACCCGTTCATCAAAGGTCCAGTCGCCGAGACTGGCAATCGGCGCGGAAAAAAGCGTATCGCGGTGAGACATAACGTTAAACCCGAAAAATCGAAAACGGCGTATTGTGCGCTAACGGACGGAGAAAACCAACTCCCAGGGCATATACCAGAAGTTCGCCAGCACCATCAGCAACAATGAACACCACGTCGCGCTCATGCCGGAACGACGCCAGCGGTAGAGACGATGATGAAAGCCATACGAGTGCATCAGGCGCCCGGCAATCAGCAAAATACCGCAGACGTGGACCATCCAGGTCTGTGCGCCGTTCATCTCCATAAACAGCAGCAAGATCAGACCAATGGGAACATACTCCACCGCGTTCCCGTGCACGCGAATAGCAACCTGCAGCTCGCTAAAACCGCCATCGCCGTAGCCAACGCGATATTGCGTTCTCAGGCGTACGACGTCCCAGGAAAACTTAATAAGCAATAACGCACCTAAGACCGCATACAGCGCGCTGACCATACTCAAAACTCCCTTTTATCGCTTCCGGTGGCTCAATTGAGGATAGCAGGATATCAGAAAAGAGAGGTTTGCTGCGGAATTGACGGCGCATTCCCTATTTCCGGTAGGGCGGTACGCAGATCGCTCCACAGGGTATCAACCAGTTCCGGCGCCTGGGCGATATCCGGCGTATGGAGAAACAGGTACGGCGTGGCGGTCTGCGTCCATTTTGGCAGCGTGCGAATCCACACGCTAAAAAGCTCGCGATTCTGCGTCATATCATCGCTGCCGATAAAACGCACCATCGGATTATGGGCCGTCACCAGTGCATGGACGGGGACTTTCGGCTTCTTCTTCTGCGCCTCGATCATCGCCGGGCTGCGGGCGACGGCGCTATGAACCGGACGGCTATCCAGGATCACGCGATTGACGTTACGCTGATGCAGGCCGCGATTGAGCTGCTGTTCCGCTTCCCCTTTGGCGAAAAATTCCGGATGCCTTACCTCAACGCCGTAGCGGAATTCGCGCGGCAGGCTGTCGAGGAACGGCCAGAGGGCGGTGAGGTCCCGAGGGCCGAACGTCGCCGGCAGCTGGAGCCAATACTGGCCGATGCGCGAAGACAGCGGCGCCAGACGGGTAAAAAACTCATGGCTTAAGTCGTCGCAGTTGCGCAGCGCCGCCTGGTGCGAAATGGTGGCCGGAAATTTGAAGCAGAAGCGAAAATCGTCGTGGGTTTGTTCATACCAGCGGCTGACAATCTCCGCTTTTGGTAACGCGTACAGGGTGGTGTTGCCCTCCACGCAGTTGAAGTGGCGGGCATACTCTTCAAGGCTGGTGATACCCAGCCGCACCCACTTCGGGTGCGCCCACTGGGGAAGCCCTATATAAATCATAATGCGGCAAGCACCTCCTCGGTACTGCGCACGCGGGCAATCCGCGGGAAGATGTGAGTCATGCTGCTAAGATGCTGTTCCGCCGTCGCCGCGCTGCAGGCGTCTTCGACAAGAATGAGGTTAAAGCCCAGCTCCCAGGCGTTGCGCGCCGTAGATTCGACGCCGATATTCGTGGAGATACCGCACAGAATAATCGTATCGATACCGCGACGGCGAAGCTGCAGCTCCAGGTCGGTGCCGTAAAAGGCCCCCCACTGGCGTTTGGTGACTTCGATATCGCTCGCCTGTTTTTCCAGCGCCAGCGGATAGGACCACCAGTTTTCGGGTAGCGTTGGCGCGCCTGCCTGGGCATCGACCGGCTGTTTCAGCGCTTCGGCGAAATCCGCCGACCAGCCAACGCGAACCATGACCACCGGGGAACCCTGCTGGCGGCACTTTTTGGCCAGACTCGCGGCGCGCTCAACCACTTCGTCAGCGCGATGCGGGCCGCCGGCAAACGGTAAAATGCCTTCCTGCAGGTCAATAACCACCAGCGCGGTCTTTTTTGCATTGAGTTCTAACATGATATCCCCGTATCTTCTTTTGTTGTCAGGCCGCTACAATACCGTTGCCGATCTCGCCCGAGGGTAACAAATTTTGTTAATTTTTGTGAGTACAAGCAATAAGCGCGTAGCAAAGCAACGCAGCGCGCTGCGCCGGGCTTATCGTGCGCCATAATTTCCAGTATAATAGCCGCCTTTTTTCATTCAGTTGTGACATCAGCTAAAGCTGCGACCTCGTCGCCTGCAAGGCAGGCAACAATCCGCCTGCGGCTAAGTTAAGGGATATCTCATGCGTACAGAATATTGCGGGCAGCTTCGTCTGTCCCACGTAGGGCAGCAAGTGACTCTGTGTGGTTGGGTCAACCGTCGTCGTGATCTTGGTAGCCTTATCTTTATCGATATGCGTGACCGCGAAGGCATCGTGCAGGTGTTTTTCGATCCGGATCGCGCCGACGCATTAAAGCTGGCCTCTGAACTGCGTAATGAGTTCTGCATCCAGGTCACCGGCACCGTGCGTGCGCGTGACGAAAAAAACGTTAATAGCGATATGGCCACCGGCGCCATCGAAGTGCTGGCATCCGACCTGACCATTATCAACCGCGCGGAAGCGCTGCCGCTGGACTCCAACCACGTCAATACCGAAGAAGCGCGTCTGAAATACCGCTACCTGGATCTGCGTCGTCCGGAAATGGCGCAGCGCCTGAAAACGCGAGCGAAGATTACCAGCCTCGTTCGTCGGTTTATGGACGACCACGGTTTCCTCGATATTGAAACGCCGATGCTGACCAAAGCTACGCCGGAAGGCGCGCGCGACTACCTGGTGCCTTCACGCGTGCATAAAGGTAAATTCTACGCGCTGCCGCAGTCTCCACAGCTGTTCAAACAGCTGCTGATGATGTCCGGTTTTGACCGCTACTATCAGATTGTGAAATGTTTCCGCGACGAAGACCTGCGTGCCGACCGCCAGCCGGAATTCACCCAGATCGACGTCGAGACCTCCTTTATGACCGCCGAGCAGGTGCGTGAAGTCATGGAAGCGCTGGTGCGTAACCTGTGGCAGGAAGTGAAGGGCGTGGATCTGGGCGATTTCCCGATCATGACCTTCGCCGAAGCCGAGCGTCGCTACGGTTCCGATAAACCAGACCTGCGCAACCCGATGGAGCTGGTGGATGTCGCCGATCTGGTGAAAACGGTGGAATTCGCCGTCTTCGCAGGTCCGGCTAACGACGCCAAAGGCCGCGTTGCCGCCCTGCGCGTACCGGGCGGCGCTGCGCTGACCCGTAAGCAAATCGACGAGTACGGAAAGTTTGTCCAGATCTACGGCGCAAAAGGCCTGGCCTATATTAAAGTCACCGAGCGGGCGAAAGGCCTTGAAGGCATCAACAGCCCGGTAGCTAAATTCCTTAACGCCGACATCGTTGAAGCGATCCTTGAGCGCACCGGCGCGCAGGATGGCGACATGATCTTCTTCGGCGCGGATAACAAAAAAGTGGTCGCCGACGCGCTCGGCGCGCTGCGTCTGAAGCTGGGCAAAGACCTGAACCTGACCGACGAAGCCAAATGGGCGCCGCTGTGGGTTATCGACTTCCCGATGTTTGAAGACGACGGTGAAGGCGGTCTGACCGCGATGCACCATCCGTTCACCTCGCCGAAAGATATGTCCGCCGCCGAGCTGAAGGCCGCGCCGGAAGACGCGGTGGCCAACGCCTACGATATGGTCATCAACGGCTATGAAGTCGGCGGCGGTTCGGTGCGTATTCACAGCGGTGAAATGCAGCAGACCGTGTTCGGCATTCTCGGCATTAACGAACAAGAGCAGCGCGAGAAGTTTGGCTTCCTGCTGGACGCGCTGAAATACGGTACTCCGCCGCACGCGGGCCTGGCTTTCGGTCTTGACCGTTTGACCATGCTGCTGACCGGTACTGATAATATCCGTGACGTTATTGCTTTCCCGAAAACTACCGCCGCCGCTTGCCTGATGACCGAAGCGCCAAGCTTCGCTAACCCGGCATCGCTGAGCGAACTGGGTATTCAGGTGGTGGCGAAAGAGGCAAAAGAGTCTCTGGAGAATAAGTAAGATGTCATTCAAGCTCCCCGTTTCCGTACTGGTGGTGATTTACGCCAAAGATACGAAGCGGGTGCTGATGTTGCAGCGGCGCGACGATCCCGCGTTCTGGCAGTCGGTTACCGGCAGTCTGGAAGAGGGAGAGACCGCGCCGCAGGCTGCCGCGCGTGAAGTTATGGAAGAAGTCGCCATTGATGTCGCCAGCGAGCAGCTGGCGTTGGTTGACTGTCAGCGCACGGTAGAGTTCGAGATATTTTCTCATTTACGTCATCGCTATGCGCCGGGCGTTGAGCGTAATACGGAATTTTGGTTCCGTCTTGCGCTCCCCCATGAACGCCAGATTGTCTTTACGGAACATCTGGACTATCGCTGGGTTGATGCGGCGGAAGCCGCCACGTTGACCAAGTCCTGGAGCAACCGGCAGGCGATTGAAGAATTTGTAATTAACGCCGCCTGAAAGGGCGTGCTTTTTTTTGGAGAGTTTTTTATGGCAGGTCATAGTAAATGGGCCAACACCAAACACCGCAAAGCGGCACAGGATGCCAAGCGCGGTAAGATCTTTACGAAAATTATTCGCGAGCTGGTCACCGCCGCGCGTCTGGGCGGCGGCGATGCGGGATCTAACCCGCGTCTGCGCGCGGCAATCGACAAAGCGCTGAGCAACAACATGACCCGCGACACCCTGAACCGCGCTATTGCCCGCGGCGTGGGCGGCGATGATGATGCGAACATGGAAACCATCATCTATGAAGGTTACGGTCCTGGCGGCACGGCGGTGATGGTTGAATGTCTGTCCGACAACCGTAACCGTACCGTTGCGGAAGTACGTCATGCCTTCACCAAAACCGGCGGTAACCTGGGGACCGACGGTTCCGTTTCCTACCTGTTCAGCAAAAAAGGCGTTATCTCCTTCGAGAAAGCCGACGAAGATGCGATCATGGAAGCGGCGCTGGAAGCGGGCGCGGAAGACGTTGTGACTTATGACGACGGCGCGATTGACGTTTATACCGCGTGGGAAGAGATGGGCGCGGTACGCGATGCGCTGGAAGCCGCCGGCCTGAAAGCGGACGCCGCTGAAGTCTCGATGATCCCGTCAACCAAAGCGGATATGGACGCGGAAACTGCGCCGAAACTGCTGCGTTTGATCGATATGCTGGAAGATTGCGACGACGTGCAGGAAGTTTATCACAACGGCGAGATCTCTGATGAGGTCGCCGCAACCCTGTGATACCCGTAATCTTTCAGCCCACAGCGGTGTTGGCTCTCCTCGCTTACCCCGGTCACGTAGTGAATCTACGCTCCCGGGGATGCGCTGCGTGGCCGCCTGGCTGTGAACTGAAATCTTTAGGGTCTCACGGGCTAGTTATGACCGGAGGCGCGTGATGGCCATTATTCTCGGCATTGACCCGGGGTCGCGCGTCACTGGTTATGGCGTTATCCGCCAGGTTGGACGCCAGCTCAGCTATCTGGGCAGTGGCTGTATTCGCACGAAAGTGGATGATTTACCGTCTCGCCTGAAGCTTATCTATGCGGGCGTCACGGAAATTATCACCCAGTTCCAGCCTGACTATTTCGCCATCGAACAAGTGTTTATGGCGAAGAACGCCGACTCGGCGCTGAAGCTCGGCCAGGCTCGCGGCGTGGCGATTGTCGCGGCGACGAATCAGGACCTGCCGGTCTTTGAGTACGCCGCCAGGCAGGTAAAGCAGACCGTTGTCGGGATCGGCAGCGCGGAAAAGAGTCAGGTGCAGCATATGGTGCGCACCTTGCTCAAGCTGCCGGCTAACCCGCAGGCGGATGCGGCGGATGCCTTAGCGATTGCCATTACCCACTGCCACGTCAGCCAGAACGCCGCCCAGATCAGCGAAAGCCGCCTGAATCTGGCGCGCGGACGCTTACGATAATCTTAAATCAGGCTGGATATCTATCCAGCCTTTTTTTATGATACCGCATTAGACTTTCAGCCCTTAATCCAGGAGCTCCACGTGATAGGCAGACTCAGAGGCATCATTCTCGAAAAACAACCCCCGCTGGTTTTACTCGAAACGGGAGGCGTAGGTTATGAGGTTCATCTGCCGATGACCTGTTTCTACGAGCTGCCGGACGTGGGCAAAGAGGCGATCATTTTTACCCACTTTATCGTGCGCGAAGATGCCCAACTGCTGTATGGCTTTAACAACAAGCAGGAGCGCACGCTGTTTAAAGAGCTGATTAAAACCAACGGCGTCGGTCCGAAGCTGGCGCTGGCGATCCTTTCCGGCATGTCGGCGCAGCAGTTTGTGAATGCCGTTGAGCGCGAGGAGCTGGCGGCGCTGGTGAAGCTGCCGGGAATCGGTAAGAAAACCGCGGAACGCCTGATTGTCGAAATGAAAGACCGCTTTAAAGGGCTGCACGGCGATCTGTTTACGCCGGCGGCAGATCTGGTGCTGACGTCTCCAGCCGGTCCTTCTGATGATGATGCTGAACAGGAAGCGGTTGCCGCGCTGGTGGCGCTGGGCTATAAACCTCAGGAGGCCAGCCGGATGGTCAGCAAAATCGTACGCCCGGATGCCAACAGTGAAACGCTAATTCGCGAAGCGCTCCGCGCCGCGTTGTGAGGTAAGGGATGATTGAAGCAGACAGGCTGGTATCGGCGGACAGCAGCGGTTTTGAAGAGGCGGCCGACCGCGCCATTCGCCCTAAATTGCTGCAAGAGTATGTGGGCCAGCCGCACGTCCGTTCGCAAATGGAGATTTTTATCCAGGCGGCGAAGCTGCGCGGCGACGCGCTCGATCACCTGCTGATTTTTGGCCCGCCGGGGCTGGGGAAAACCACCCTGGCAAACATCGTCGCCAACGAGATGGGCGTGAACCTGCGCACCACCTCTGGCCCGGTGCTGGAAAAGGCGGGCGATCTGGCGGCGATGTTGACCAATCTTGAACCCCACGACGTTCTGTTTATCGACGAGATTCATCGCCTGTCACCGGTTGTTGAAGAAGTTCTCTATCCGGCAATGGAAGATTATCAGCTGGATATCATGATTGGCGAAGGGCCCGCGGCGCGTTCGATAAAAATCGATCTGCCGCCGTTTACCCTGATTGGCGCGACGACTCGCGCAGGTTCATTGACTTCGCCGCTGCGCGACCGTTTTGGCATCGTCCAGCGCCTGGAGTTCTACCAGATCCCGGACCTGCAGCATATTGTCAGCCGCAGCGCCCGCTATATGGGGCTGGAGATGAGCGAAGATGGGGCTCTGGAGGTCGCGCGTCGCGCGCGCGGCACGCCGCGAATCGCCAACCGCCTGCTGCGCAGGGTGCGCGATTTTGCCGAGGTTCGCTACGACGGGCGTATCTCTGAGGATATTGCCGCGCAGGCGCTGGATATGCTCAACGTGGATGCGGAAGGCTTTGATTATATGGACCGTAAGCTGCTGCTGGCGGTCATCGATAAATTCTTTGGCGGGCCGGTCGGGCTGGATAACCTGGCGGCGGCCATTGGCGAAGAGCGGGAAACGATTGAAGATGTACTGGAGCCGTATCTGATCCAGCAGGGCTTTTTACAGCGTACCCCGCGCGGGCGAATGGCGACGGTGCGGGCCTGGACCCACTTCGGCATTACGCCGCCGGAGATGCCTTAAACGTTGTCCGGCGATAAAACAGCAGACCGCAAGAACCAGTAGCCCGGCTAAGCGGAGCGCAAGCCGGGAAAATAGCTGAGCGGTGGATGTCCCGGCTTACGGCATGAACGCCTTAGCCGGGCTACAACGTACGCGGAGCATAGCGTCAGGCGGCCGATTTCTTGCTCATGCTGATGATAAACAGCAGCGCGGCGCATAGTACCACGGAAGGCCCCGCCGGCGTGTCGTAGAACGCCGAGAAGGTCAAACCGCCGGTCACGGCAATCATTCCCACTCCAACCGCTACCCCCGCCATTTGTTCAGGCGTACGGGCAAAGCGACGGGCCGTTGCGGCGGGAATAATCAGCAGCGATGTGATAATCAGCGCCCCGACGAACTTCATCGCCACGCCGATCGTCAGCGCGGTGACCAGCATCAGAAGCAGTTTCACCCGCTGGAGCTTAACGCCATCAACAAACGCCAGATCTGGGCTAATGGTCATCGACAGCAGGTTGCGCCACTGCCAAAGCAGGATCGCCAGCACGATAACCACGCCAATAGCGATAGCTATCAAGTCTTCCGGCGTCACCGCCAGCAGATCGCCGAACAGATAGGCCATCAGGTCGACGCGCACGTTTGACATCAGGCTGACCACCACCAGACCCAGCGACAGCGCGCTGTGCGCCATGATGCCGAGTAGCGTGTCCACCGCCAGGTGGGGACGTTTTTCCAGCCATACCAGCCCGCCCGCCAGCAACAGCGTCACCGCGATGACCGCATAAAACGGGTTAACGTTCAGCAGTAAACCAAAAGCGACGCCAAGCAGAGAGGCGTGGGCGAGGGTATCGCCGAAGTAGGACATTCGCCGCCAGACGACGAACGATCCCAGCGGACCCGCGGCACAGGCGAGCATCATTCCGGCCAGCCAGCCGGGGAGCAGTAATTCAATCATTAACGGTCATTTCCCCGACGCAGTACAATCCGCCCCTGCAGGTCATGGCGGTGATTATGATGATGGCGATAAATACCCAGCTGTTCCGCGCCGCGCTGGCCGAACATCGAGATAAATTCCGGGTGCATAGAAACCACTTCCGGCGCGCCGGAGCAGCAAATATGCTGATTGAGACACAGCACTTCGTCGGTTTTGGCCATCACCAGATGCAGGTCATGAGAAACCATCAGCACGGCGCAATCAAGCTCCTGGCGCAGTTGGTTAATCAGATCGTAAAGCGCCACCTGGCCGTTGACGTCAACGCCCTGCGTTGGCTCGTCGAGCACCAGCAGCTGCGGCTTATTGAGCAGCGCCCGCGCCAGCAGTACCCGCTGGGTCTCGCCGCCGGAAAGTTTCTGCATTGGGGCGTCGATCAGATGCCCGGCCTGTACGCGCTTCAGCGCCGGCAGAATATCGCGCTTGTGGGTTCCCGGACGTAAAAGCATAAAGCGGCTGACGGTCAGCGGCATCGTGGCATCAAGATGCAGCTTTTGCGGGACATAGCCGATCCGCAGATGTCCCTCGCGTTTGATAACCCCTTCCGAAGGTGCTACCAGTCCAAGAACTACCCTTACGAGGGTCGATTTACCGGCGCCGTTTGGCCCCAGTAAGGTTAAAATTTTGCCCGGCTTTAGCGTTAGCGAAATGTCAGACAGCACGCGCCTTTGGCCATAAACGACCGCGACGTTTTCCAGCGTTACAAGATTTGTCATATCAAATTAGAGGTTGCACAAGCCAGTGAATGTTATAATATCACATCTTTCTCATTCTATACGATGATTAGACGCATTATGTTACATAAAAATACGCTTCTTTGCGCTGGACTTAGCGCCGCTTTTTTGTTCGCCCATGCGCCGTTGGCTAGCGCCGCCGTTGTCACCTCCCTTAAACCGCTGGGCTTTATCGCTTCCGCTATCGCGGATGGGGTCACGGAGACCCAGGTACTGCTGCCAGACGGGGCGTCCGAGCACGATTATTCGCTACGGCCATCGGATGCAAAACGCTTACAGAACGCAGACTTAGTGGTCTGGATTGGACCCGAAATGGAAGCGTTTATGGATAAGTCAACGCAAAGCATTGCGCCAAACAAAAAGGTGACGATTGCCGAGCTTGACGGCGTGAAACCGTTACTCATGAAAGGCACCGACGACGACGATGACCATCATGGTCACGACCATGGCGCAGGGGAAAATAGTGACGACGATCACCATCACGGCATCTATAACATGCATCTGTGGCTTTCCCCAGAGATAGCGCGCCTTTCGGCGGTTGCAATCCACGATAAATTATTGGAACTTATGCCGCAGAGTCGAGCCAAACTTGACGCCAACCTGAAGGATTTTGAGGCAAAATTAGCCGCAACCGACAAGCAGGTTGGGACCGAGCTGGCACCGCTGAAAGGGAAGGGATATTTCGTTTTTCATGACGCCTATGGCTACTTTGAAAAACACTACGGTTTGACCTCACTGGGTCATTTTACTGTCAACCCTGAAATCCAGCCTGGTGCGCAGCGTTTACACGAAATCAGAACACAGCTGGTTGAGCAAAAAGCAACTTGCGTTTTTGCTGAGCCACAGTTCAGGCCAGCGGTCATAGAAGCTGTTGCCAGGGGAACGTCCGTGCGCATGGGAACCCTGGATCCACTTGGAATCGGAATTAAGCTGGGTAAAGAGAGTTATCCGCAATTCCTGAGCCAGATGGCGAATCAGTATTCAAGCTGCCTGAAAGGAGAATAACGAGGAAGTGAATACGTGCAACAGATAGCCCGCGCTGTCACTCAGGCATTTAACAATCTGCCACGACCTCACCGCGTTATGCTGGGGTCGCTTAGCGTTCTTACCTTAGCGGTCGCCGTCTGGCGACCTTACATTTACCACCATCCTGAAACGGCTCCCATCAGCAGAACCATCGAGCTTGAGCAAAGCGAAATTCGTTCTCTGCTGCCAGAAGCCTCGGAACCTATCGATCAGGCACCTCAGGAAGAGGAGGCCATCCCTCAGGATGAGCTGGATGATAAAGCGGATGGCGATTCCGGCGGCCACGAATATGTGGTGTCGACCGGCGATACGCTCAGCAGCATTCTTAATCAGTACGGCATCGATATGGGCGATATTGCCCGGCTCTCCTCGGTAGATAAAGAGCTGCGTAATCTGAAAATTGGTCAACAGCTCTCCTGGACCCTGACGGCGGACGGCGACCTGCAAAGCCTGACCTGGGAAATGTCGCGCCGCGAAACCCGCACCTACGATCGAGTCGCTAACGGTTTCAAAATGAGCAGCGAGCTGCAAAAAGGCGACTGGGTCAACAGCGTACTGAAAGGTACCGTTGGCGGCAGCTTTGTCGCCAGCGCTCGTGATGCCGGCCTGACCAGCACCGAAATCAGCGCGGTGATCAAGGCCATGCAGTGGCAGATGGACTTCCGTAAGCTGAAAAAAGGCGATGAATTCTCCGTGCTGATGTCGCGTGAAATGCTCGACGGTAAGCGCGAGCAGAGCCAACTGCTTGGCGTGCGCCTGCGCTCGGATGGTAAAGACTACTACGCGATCCGCGCTGAGGATGGCAAATTCTACGACCGCAACGGTACCGGCCTGGCGAAGGGGTTCCTGCGTTTCCCGACCGCACGTCAGTTCCGCGTCTCTTCGAACTTTAATCCACGTCGTTTGAATCCGGTGACCGGCCGCGTAGCGCCGCATCGCGGCGTCGATTTTGCAATGCCGCAGGGCACACCGGTGCTGTCGGTAGGGGATGGCGAAGTGGTGGTGGCTAAACGTAGCGGTGCAGCCGGTTATTACGTCGCCGTCCGCCATGGCCGCACCTATACCACCCGCTATATGCACCTGCGTAAGCTGCTGGTCAAACCCGGGCAGAAGGTCAAACGCGGCGATCGCATTGCGCTGTCGGGCAACACCGGCCGTTCTACCGGCCCGCATCTGCATTATGAAGTGTGGATTAACCAGCAGGCGGTCAACCCGCTGACGGCGAAACTGCCGCGTACGGAAGGGCTCAGCGGTTCCGACCGTACCGATTATCTGGCGCAGGCAAAACAGGTTATTCCGCAGCTGCGGTTTGACTAACCTTCCGTCAGTTAAAGCCGGCGCCAGCTGTGCGCCGGCTTTTTCTTTTGTACGTTACTCAACGTATCGCTAAACTAACTCATTATCTTTATTGAGCGGAACGTCTGCGGATTAGGCATGGAAACGAAAAAAAATAATATTGAATTTATTCCAAAATTTGAAAAATCCTTTTTACTGCCGCGCTACTGGGGCGCTTGGTTAGGGGTTTTTGCCTTCGCCGGTATCGCTCTGACGCCAGCGTCTTTCCGCGATCCGATTCTCGGCAAACTGGGGCGTTTTGTGGGTCGCCTGGCAAAGAGTTCGCGCCGTCGGGCGCAGATTAACCTGCTGTACTGTTTCCCGGAAAAGAGTGAGCAGGAACGAGAAGACATTATTGATGCAATGTACGCCTCCGCGCCGCAGGCGATGGTCATGATGGCGGAACTAGGCCTGCGCGACCCGCAGCGCATTCTTTCCCGCGTCGACTGGCAGGGCAAAGAGATCATCGATGAGATGCAGAGGAACAACGAGAAAGTGATCTTTCTGGTTCCTCATGCCTGGGGAGTGGACATTCCGGCGATGCTGATGGCGTCGGGCGGGCAAAAAATGGCGGCGATGTTCCATAATCAGGGCAACCCGGTCTTTGATTACGTCTGGAATACCGTCCGCCGACGTTTCGGCGGACGTATGCACGCGCGCAACGACGGGATCAAACCGTTTATTCAGTCGGTGCGTCAGGGCTACTGGGGCTACTATCTACCGGATCAGGATCACGGCGCCGAGCACAGCGAATTCGTTGATTTCTTTGCCACCTATAAAGCGACGCTGCCGGCGATTGGACGTTTAATGAAAGTGTGCCGCGCCCGCGTCGTGCCGCTGTTCCCGGTCTATGATGGCGAAACGCATCGCCTGACGGTGCTGGTGCGCCCGCCGATGGACGATCTGCTGGAGGCGGACGATACCACTATCGCCCGGCGGATGAACGAAGAGGTGGAAGTGTTCGTGAAGCCGCATACCGAGCAGTACACCTGGATCCTCAAACTGCTGAAAACGCGCAAGCCGGGTGAAATCGAGCCGTATAAGCGTAAAGAGCTGTACCCGCGAAAGTCGTCACGCCAGGGTTAAAAATCGCAGCCAGTGGGCTTCCGGGTTCATTGGCTGTATTGTTTGAGTAGCGCCAAATGGTCGACAACGAGCCGGTAACGATATTCTGGACGACCGGTGATGCCGTAATGATTGGTGGTGTAGAGAATGTGTATCTGCTCAAGCCAAATCAGGTATTTACGGCATGAAACTCTGGATATCTGCAATGCTGCAGCCAGCTCATTGGTCGAAAAATCACGTTCCTGCCAGGCGTCAATCCACTGGCACACCAGACGAAGCGTCTGCGGCGTAAGTCCTTTTGGCAAGCGGCTCGCGCCCTCGTGTTGTTGAACCCCGCTGCGCAACAGGCTGTCGACATCGGCTTGAGCGTAGCAGGATTTCGCGTTTTTCAAATCGCGCTTTTTACGCCATGACAGCAGCGCCTCCTCAAAGCGCGGAAACTGAAACGGTTTTATCAGGTAATCGACCACGCCGTAATGCAGCGCCGTCTGAACCGTTACCCTATCGGCGGCGGAGGTAATCATAATGACATCAATATTGCGCGCATCGGCGCGTAGCGCAGGCAGCAGTTCCAGCCCATTATCCTGCTGCATATAGACATCCAGCAGCACCAGATCGATCTGCGGCAAATGGCTAAGCATCTCCCTGGCTTCGCGGACCGTCGGGGCTACGCCGCAGCAGTGAAAATCAGCCACCCGGCTGAGAAACAGCCGGTTCAGTTCGGCCACCATCGAATCATCATCGACAATCAGCACATTAATCATGCGTGGGTTCTCGCTTCGGCGGGAAGCAGGGCGCTTCCCGCAGTGTTCACCCGGCAGCGGGCGTTTAAAATGGCGAGCGTTTATACGCGGTGTAGCGCGCTCGCCAGAAGGTGCGATCGATATTCTCGGCCAACTGGGCTTCGCTGATAAGCGGCGCGACGCCGTCCTGCTGAGCCGCGCGAGCGACATCTGCGGCAATCGCCCGGGAAATCATCTCAATCTCTTCGACCGGCGGCAGCAATCCGCCGGCTTCGCGGGTAGCTAAAGGCGAGTGGGCGGCGAGGGTTTTACTACAGGTGATAAGCATTGCCTCGGTAACGCGTTCCGCTTTACTGGCCAGAATTCCCAGCCCCAGGCCGGGGAAGATATAGGCGTTGTTGCACTGGGCGATATCGTAGGTCTTACCGTCATAGCAGACGGGAGCGAACGGACTACCGGTGGCAATCAGCGCGTTCCCCCGGGTCCATTCCAGCAAATCCTTCGGCTGGGCTTCAGCGCGGGACGTCGGGTTAGATAAGGGCATAATAATCGGGCGCGGGCAGTGCTGATGCATCTCTTTGATGATCTCTTCGCTGAACAGTCCCGGCTGGCCTGATACGCCGATCAGCACGGTGGGGTGGACGTTGCGTACAACATCCATCAGCGACAGGTGGGCCGCGTCGGTATCCCAGTGGGCAATATGTTTCCGCGGCGTCACGTGGCTGCGCTGAAAATCCAGCAAATTGGGCATCTCATCGGTTAACAGACCAAAGCGGTCAACCATAAAGATCCGATTGCGCGCTTCCTGCTCTGACAGCCCGTCATCAACCATCAGGGCCATGATTTTTTCCGCAATCCCACATCCGGCGGAACCGCTGCCGAGAAACACCACGCGCTGGTCGCGGATCCGCGTACCGGCCGCAGCGGCGGCGGCAATCAGCGTGCCAGAGGTCACGGCCGCCGTGCCCTGGATATCATCGTTGAAACAGCAAAGCTGGTCACGATAGCGGTTAAGTAACCGGGTAGCATTTTTTTGCGCAAAATCTTCGAACTGCAGTAACACTTGTGGCCAGCGCTGGCTGATGGCATGCACAAACATGTCCATAAATTCCATGTACTGCTCGTCGCTAATACGTGGATGACGCCAGCCCATATACAGCGGGTCCTCCAGATGCTGGGCGTTGTTGGTGCCCACATCCAGCATAATGGGCAGCGTTGATGCCGGATGAATCCCCCCGCAGGCGGTATATAACGAGAGTTTGCCGATCGGGATCCCCATGCCGCCAATCCCCTGATCGCCGAGACCCAGGATGCGCTCGCCGTCGGTCACGACAATGACTTTGATATCGTTGCGGGAGAAGCCCTGCAGCATCTCGTCAATATTGTTGCGGTTAGGCCATGAAATAAACAGGCCGCGCCCCCGACGATAAATTTCTGAGAAGTGTTCACACGCTTCGCCTACCGTTGGGGTATAAATGATCGGCAGCGTTTCTTTCATATGGTTGCGCAGCAGATTATAGAATAGGGTCTCGTTAGTATCCTGTATATTTCGAAGATAAATATGCCGCGATATATCCCGTTTAAACTGGCAAAATTGCCCCCAGGCGCGCGCGGTTTGTTCTTCAATAGTTTCAACATTATGCGGCAGCAGCCCCTGAAGATTAAATGCGGACCGTTCACCTTGAGTAAAAGCGAGACCTTTATTTAATAACGGGTTTTCCAGCAGGACGGCACCGTTATAAGGCGTGTATAAGGTTTCTGTGGCTAACATTGGATGACTCCTGAATATGATATCAAATAATTGCCGGGATTCTTCCGGCTTTACTTCAGTGATTATGAGATTAAATAAATCATAATTCCTTCGGTAACGACGCCGATGGCGGTGCCCAGCAAAATAGAGGATGAGGCGGGCTCGATATAGGTATCGCTGCGCAGGGCAAACATCCCTGCCGCAATGGCGGAAGGCGTCGCGCCGATGATAATGACCTGCTGCATCAGGCTATGGCTGAGGCCAAAGGCTAAACCAGCCACGGCCATCATTGCCGGTTGGATCAGGTTTTTAATACTGATATTGGTACAGGTTTGAATATTGACCGTAGGACGCTCACCGTAAAAGAGCAGCCCAAGGGCGAACAGGGAGAGGCCGCCCGCCACTTTTCCCACCATCTCAATAGGCATACTGAGCATATGCGGCAGCTGTACCCCCGCGAGGCTGAGCAGCACGCCGGAAATCGGGATCCAGACTATTGGGTTTCTGACGGCTTTAAACAGGTTTTGCAGGATAAGCTGCAGCGCATCAGGCTGTTGTAGATCAGCGTAGGCGCGCTTATCTCCCATGCGAATCAGAATGATGGTCAAGGGGATCATCAATACGCTGGTCACCAGGTTGCCGATAAGCACCCCGAGAAAGCCCTCGGGGCCAATCAGCACCGCAAGCACGGGGGCGCCAAAGTAGGCCATATCGGGGAAAGCGCACACCAGGGACTGAATTGCGCTGGTTTTTATATCATGGCGAAAAACGTAGCGTGAGATCAGTAGCGTGAGGAAATACGATCCCATAAGACCGATGACCAATACCGCCATAAAGGTGAAGTTTTTAATCTTATCGGGATGGGTATTCAATGCGCCGATAAACAGATGGAAGGGAAGTGCAAAACGAATAACCACCGTGGCCAGCACGGACGCGTCCTCGCGGCGGCTGTAGCCCAACTTGCCGCTTAGCCATCCGAGCAGCATGATAAACACCAGGGGAAAAAGGGATTCTAAAAGCAGTGAAGGCATAGGATGTCCTGAAAATATATTATCGGCGACGTTGTATTTTTTTAATCTAACGATCCCTCGGTATTTAAAAGGTGATAGTCATCACAGTCGCCGGGCTTTAAATAATTTCGCCTTGACTACTTTACTTACAAATAGGGAAAAGAGGGTGGGATCATCAACTTATATCCCTGGCATTCAATTATTGCGACGATGCTAACTTTAGTTTCGTGGTGATAAATTAAATTACTTAAAATGAATTTTGTGGTTTAGTCACAAAGTAGAACAGCGAAATTTGGATCTCGTTTTTAATTTTAAATTCCTGTGCTAACGTTTTTTTGTTTTATTGGCATTGTGGCTGGTGCTCTTTTTTAATTTTATTACGCAGTTTTAATATTGCGTCGATACCCTACGTCATCATAATTCAGGTAAAAATATGGAAAATAATTCTCTGAACCACCCGATAGATAAAACGCTGCCGAGCGGGTCGTCGGTCCGACTTTTATCCAATATTGAGGTCGGCGCCGTACCGTTGACGCTCTTTATCGGGATAGCGACGATTGTGGCTATCTCTGCAACCGCAGGTCTGCTGCCGAAGAATATGATTGGCGGCCTGGCGGTGATTATGACCCTGGGGTTCGCGTTGGCTAAAATTGGCCGAATGGTGCCGATCCTCAAGGATATAGGCGGCCCGGCCATTTTGTGCCTGATGGTTCCATCGGTGCTGGTCTATTTCGGCATGTTTGAAGCGCATACCCTCGATACCGTGCATTTGCTGATGAAGGAGGCCAATCTCCTCTATTTCGTTATCGCCTGCCTGGTCGTCGGCAGCATACTGGGTATGAACAGAACTATCCTGATTCAGGGAATGGTCCGTATGTTTGTCCCGCTGGTCGTAGGGACCGGGGCGGCAATCTTAACCGGCCTGCTGGTGGGCAGTTTATTTGGCTACAGTTTCTACCACACCTTTTTCTTTATTATCGTGCCGATCATCGGCGGCGGCATCGGTGAAGGGATCCTGCCCCTGTCGCTGGCCTATTCCGCCATTCTCGGACAAACGCCCGATGTTTACGTTGCGCAACTGGCGCCGGCCGCCGTGGTGGGCAACATTTTCGCCATTATTTGCGCCGGTTTTATGGCGCGCATGGGCGCGCGACGCCCTTCGCTTTCCGGCAACGGGATGCTGATCCGCAGCCATGAAGATAATAGCGTCTTTGCGCAAAATCAGAGCGCGCAACCCACGGATTTCCAACTGATGGGGGCCGGGCTTTTAATGATTTGCGCGTTTTTCATCGTCGGCGGTCTGTTGGAAAAGGTGGTGCATATTCCGGGGCCGGTACTGATGATCCTGGCTGCGGTGTTCTGTAAATACGCTAAAGTTATCCCGGCGGCGATGGAGCTGGGGGCGCACAGCTGCTACAAGCTCGTGTCGGCCGCGCTGGTTTGGCCGCTGATGATTGGTCTGGGAATGCTGTATGTTCCGCTGGAAAGCGTGGTTGCGGTATTTTCGGTGGGCTACGTGGTGGTTTGCGGCTCCATCGTCATGGCAATGGCGCTGAGCGGCTTCCTTATCGCTTCACGTCTGAATATGTACCCTGTTGAAGCGGCTATCGTGACCAGTTGCCATAGCGGGCTGGGGGGAACGGGGGATGTGGCTATTCTCTCGGCGTCGAACAGAATGGGGTTGATGCCTTTTGCTCAGATTGCGACTCGTATCGGCGGCGCATCAACGGTAATTACCGCTACGCTATTGTTGAGCTGGCTTGTGTAGTTTATCGGATATACCTGCCAGCTGCGGCGCTGGCAGGTAGACGGAGAGGCTTACTCGACGGTCAGAATACGGGTGGTGTTGGTGCTACCGATGGTGCTCATGACATCGCCCTGAGTGACGATAACCAGGTCGCCGGTCACCAGATAGCCTTTGTCGCGCAGCAGCGTTACCGCGTCGTGCGCAGCGGCTACGCCATCATTTACGCTATCGAAATGAACCGGCGTCACGCCGCGATACAGCGCAGTCAGGTTCAGCGTGCGTTCGTGGCGAGACAGGGCGAAAATCGGCAGGCCGGAGCTGATGCGCGAAGTCATCAGCGCGGTCCGACCGGATTCGGTCATGGTAATGATAGCGGTGACGCCCTTGAGGTGGTTCGCCGCATACATGGCGGACATCGCAATGGCTTCTTCCACGTTATCGAACTGAATGTCCAGACGGTGCTTGGAGACGTTGAGGCTCGGGATTTTTTCCGCGCCGAGGCAGACGCGCGCCATCGCGGCAACGGTCTCAGACGGATACTGGCCCGCGGCGGTTTCAGCCGACAGCATTACGGCATCGGTCCCATCCAGCACGGCGTTCGCCACGTCCATGACTTCGGCGCGGGTAGGCATCGGGTTGGTGATCATCGACTCCATCATCTGCGTCGCGGTAATGACCGAGCGGTTCAACTGACGGGCGCGGCGGATCAGCGCTTTCTGGATGCCGACCAGCTCCGGATCGCCGATTTCCACGCCGAGGTCACCGCGGGCCACCATAACAACGTCCGAGGCGAGGATCACGTCATCCATCGCGTCCTGATCGCATACCGCCTCGGCACGCTCGACCTTGGCGACGATTTTGGCGTCGCAGCCGGCATCGCGCGCCAGGCGACGGGCGTAGTTTAGATCTTCGCCGCAGCGCGGGAAGGAGACGGCCAGATAGTCGACGCCAATTTTGGCGGCGGTGACGATGTCCGCTTTGTCTTTTTCCGTCAGCGCTTCTGCAGAGAGGCCGCCGCCCAGTTTGTTGATGCCTTTGTTGTTAGACAACGGGCCGCCGACGGTGACTTCGGTGAACACCTTCATGCCCTGAACTTCGAGGACCTTCAGCTGCACGCGGCCGTCGTCCAGCAGCAGGATATCGCCCGGAACCACGTCAGCCGGGAGTCCTTTATAGTCGATGCCCACTTTCTCTTTGTCGCCTTCGCCTTTACCCAGGTTCGCGTCGAGGAGGAATTTGTCACCGATATTGAGGAAAATTTTCCCTTCTTTGAAGGTGGATACGCGGATTTTCGGCCCCTGTAGGTCACCGAGAATCGCGACATGACGGCCCAGTTTTGCCGCAATCTCACGGACTTTATCCGCACGGATCTGATGATCTTCCGCGGTACCGTGAGAGAAGTTCATACGTACCACGTTTGCGCCTGCGGCGATAACCTTCTCAAGGTTGTTATCGCGGTCGGTAGCCGGGCCTAAGGTGGTAACGATTTTGGTTCTGCGAAGCCTTCTGGACATGTAATACTCCGTTGACTGAAACATCTTTGGTGTTGCGTGAACATGGATTCGGTAGCGCCGATGAGCAAAGTCGCTATACCGGAACGATACCGACGGTGTAATAGGATAGTGCTTTGTTTCTACTTTTATTGGTCATTGCTGTGTACGATGAGCTCTTTATCAAACCGCGATTCCTTAAGCGCTTCCTTGACCCTCTTCAAGTTATCTCTGAATTTTGCGCCCCGCCGCAGGGTGAAGCCGGTCGCCAGTACATCAATCACCGTCAGCTGCGCTAAGCGGGAAACCATCGGCATATAGATATCGGTATCTTCCGGCACATCCAGGGTAATAGCCAGCGTTGCCTCTCGGCAAAGCGGCGTACCGGGTGAGGTAATGGCGATCACCATCGCATCGTTTTCACGTGCCAGCTGCGCCAGCTCCACCAGGCTTTTAGTCCTGCCGGTGTGCGAGATGATCACTACCACGTCATCGTCATTACAGTTCATACAGCTCATGCGTTGCAGGACGATGTCGTCGGAATAGATCACCGGTACATTAAAGCGGAAAAATTTGTTCATCGCGTCGTGGGCGACGGCGGCCGAAGAGCCAAGGCCAAAAAAGGCGATTTTCTTCGCCTGCGTGAGCAGGTCAACCGCGCGATTGATCGCCGACATGTCGAGAGAATGATGGACCTGATCTAAACTGGCCATGGCGGATTCAAATATCTTTCCCGTATAGGACTCGACGCTGTCGTCTTCATCGACGTTGCGGTTAACATAGAGGGTACCGTGCGCCAGGCTTTGCGCCAGATGCAGTTTAAAATCGGGGAAACCGCGGGTTTCCAGACTGCGGCAGAAACGGTTAACCGTGGGCTCGCTGACGCCGGCTTCCAGCGCCAGGGCGGCAATACTTGAATGGATGGCCTGCGCGGGGGTTGCAAGGATGACTTCCGCCACTTTGCGTTCAGATTTGCTAAGGTGTTCCAGCCGGGACTGGATTTTTTCCAGCATGTTCATGGGTAATCGGGCGCTCATCAATGGAAGCGATTTCATTAATGGGTGAAATCATCAGGCGTTTTAGCAAGAATATACCCCTCCGTTGTCGGAAACGGTGAGGAATGACCTTAAAATATGTTGTTTTTTTTCATTACATGATCAGAGTCGTATTTTACTAACTGAGAATCGGTCGAAACAACGAACAATATTAGCCGCATGCCCAAAATCTCAGCGCCTGTTTTCCACCCTGTGCGATTTAGCTGCGGGAACCGGCGCTGAGGGTTTCGGGAAATTCGTAAACACAGTACGATGCAGTGAAAGAAAATTACAAATATAGCCTGGCACAAGCACCAGTCTATCAACTAAGGAGAATGACATGGCGGTAACGCAAACGGCCCAGGCATGCGATCTGGTCATTTTCGGCGCGAAGGGTGACCTGGCGCGACGTAAATTGCTGCCTTCCCTGTATCAGCTCGAAAAAGCTGGTCAGATCCATCCTGACACCCGCATCATCGGCGTCGGCCGTGCCGACTGGGATAAAGACGCTTACACCAAAGTTGTGCGTGAAGCGATGGAAACCTTCATGAAGGAAAAAATCGATGAAGGTTTGTGGGAGACCCTGAGCGGGCGTCTGGATTTCTGTAACCTTGATGTCAACGATACCAAAGCGTTTACCCGCCTGGGCAAAATGCTCGATCAGAAAGAGCGGGTGACCATTAACTATTTCGCCATGCCGCCAAGCACCTTTGGCGCGATTTGCAAAGGTCTGGGCGAAGCGAAGCTGAACGCGAAACCGGCGCGCGTGGTGATGGAAAAACCGCTGGGGACTTCCCTGGAAACCTCCCGCGAGATCAACGATCGGGTAGGCGAGTTCTTTGAAGAGTGCCAGGTCTACCGTATCGACCACTATCTGGGTAAAGAGACGGTGCTGAACCTGCTGGCGCTGCGCTTTGCCAACTCGCTGTTCGTTAATAACTGGGACAGCCGTACCATCGATCACGTTGAGATCACCGTGGCGGAAGAGGTGGGCATTGAAGGCCGCTGGGGCTACTTCGATCAGGCCGGGCAGATGCGCGATATGATCCAGAACCACCTGCTGCAAATTCTGTGCATGATTGCCATGTCTCCGCCGTCAGATTTGACTGCCGATAGCATCCGCGATGAAAAAGTGAAGGTGCTGAAATCGCTGCGCCGCATTGACCGCACCAACGTGCGTGAAAAAACGGTGCGCGGCCAGTACACCGCCGGCTTCGCGCAGGGTAAAAAAGTGCCGGGCTACCTCGAAGAAGAGGGGGCCAACAAGTCCAGCCATACTGAAACCTTCGTGGCGATCCGCGTGGATATCGACAACTGGCGCTGGGCGGGCGTACCGTTCTACCTGCGTACCGGTAAGCGACTGCCGACCAAATGTTCCGAAGTCGTGGTTTACTTTAAGACACCGGAACTGAACCTGTTCAAAGAGACCTGGCAAGAGTTGCCGCAGAATAAGCTGACCATTCGTCTGCAGCCGGATGAAGGGGTGGATATCCAGGTGCTGAACAAAGTCCCGGGGCTAGACCACAAGCATAACCTGCAGATCACCAAGCTGGACCTGAGCTACTCGGAAACCTTTAATCAAACCCATCTGGCGGATGCCTACGAGCGTCTGCTGCTGGAAACGATGCGCGGTATTCAGGCGCTGTTCGTGCGTCGCGACGAAGTGGAAGAGGCGTGGAAGTGGGTCGACTCCATCACGGAAGCCTGGGCCGCCGATCGCGATTCGCCGAAACCTTACCAGGCGGGCACCTGGGGGCCGGTTGCCTCCGTGGCGATGATCACCCGCGATGGTCGTTCGTGGAACGAGTTTGAGTAATCGCCATCTCCTCCGTCAGGGTTATTTTACCGGTAACATGATCTGACGCAGCAAGTCGTGTAATTTTTAATCTTTTAAGCCCCGGAGGATTCACCCCCGGGGCTTTTTTTATTACACTGCCTACAGATATTTTGCCCCTGAGCCCCAGTACAGGTGCCTTAAACACCGAAAAGTATCGTTAAAGCGCTGCGGCCGGACAGATAAAATTTGAGGAGCCTTTATGAATTCAGAAATGTTACGGGTAACAAATCGCATCATCGAACGCTCGCGCGATACCCGCGAAGCCTACCTCGCCCGGATTAACCAGGCCAAAACCGATACCGTGCATCGCGCCCAACTGGCGTGCGGTAACCTGGCCCACGGCTTCGCCGCCTGCCAGGCGGATGACAAAGCCTCACTGAAAAGCATGCTGCGCAATAACATCGCCATCATTACCTCCTACAACGATATGCTCTCCGCCCACCAGCCCTATGAGCGTTATCCGGACATTATCCGCAAAGCGCTGCACTCCGCGAACGCGGTGGGCCAGGTCGCCGGCGGCGTTCCGGCGATGTGCGATGGCGTGACGCAGGGGCAGGACGGGATGGAGCTGTCGCTGCTCAGCCGCGAAGTGATTGCCATGTCCGCCGCGATTGGCCTGTCGCACAACATGTTTGACGGCGCGCTCTATCTTGGCGTCTGCGATAAAATTGTCCCGGGCCTGGCGATGGCTGCGCTGTCGTTCGGCCATCTGCCGTCCATCTTTATTCCTTCCGGCCCGATGGCCAGCGGCCTGGCGAATAAAGAAAAAGTGCGCATTCGTCAGCTCTATGCGGAAGGAAAGGTGGATCGCATGGCGCTGCTGGAGTCCGAGGCCGCGTCTTACCATGCGCCCGGCACCTGTACCTTCTACGGTACCGCCAATACCAACCAGATGGTGGTTGAGTTTATGGGGATGCAGCTGCCCGGATCGTCATTCGTGCATCCGGATGCGCCGCTGCGCGAAGCGCTGACCGCCGCCGCCGCCCGCCAGGTGACCCGTCTGACCGGCAACGGTAACGAGTGGATGCCGCTGGGTAAAATGTTTGATGAAAAAGTAGTGGTCAACGGGATTGTCGCGCTGCTGGCAACCGGCGGGTCCACCAACCATACCATGCACCTGGTGGCCATGGCGCGGGCGGCAGGGATTATCATTAACTGGGATGATTTCTCCGATCTCTCTGACGTGGTGCCGCTGCTGGCGCGCCTCTACCCGAACGGCCCGGCGGATATTAACCACTTCCAGGCCGCGGGCGGCGTACCGGTGCTGGTGCGCGAGCTGCTGAAAGGCGGCCTGCTGCATGAAGATGTTCACACCGTTGCCGGTTTCGGCCTCTCTCGCTACACCATGGAACCCTGGCTTAATAACGGTGAGCTTGACTGGCGCGAAGGAGCGGCCGCTCCGCTTGATGAAGCGGTTATCGCCACGTTTGACAAGCCGTTCTCTCGCCACGGCGGCACCAAAGTGCTGAGCGGCAATCTCGGTCGCGCGGTGATGAAAACTTCCGCTGTGCCGGTTGAGAACCAGATTATCGAAGCGCCGGCGGTGGTTTTCGAGAGCCAGCATGACGTGCTGCCCGCCTTTGAAGCGGGGCTGCTCGACAAAGATTGCGTGGTGGTGGTCCGTCATCAGGGACCAAAAGCGAACGGCATGCCAGAATTACATAAACTTATGCCGCCACTTGGTGTATTATTGGACCGCCGTTTCAAAATTGCGCTGGTGACCGATGGTCGACTCTCCGGCGCATCAGGCAAAGTGCCGTCGGCTATTCATGTGACGCCCGAAGCGTACGATGGTGGTCTGCTGGCGAAGGTACGCGATGGCGACATTATTCGCGTCAACGGCCAGACGGGCGAGCTGACGCTGCTGGTCGATGACGCCGAGCTGGCTGCCCGTCAGCCGCATATTCCTGACCTGAGCGGTTCGCGCGTGGGAACCGGCCGGGAGATGTTCGGTGCGCTGCGTGAGAAACTCTCCGGAGCAGAACAGGGCGCAACCTGCATCACTTTTTAAGACGATTCGATTTGTAGATCTGGCGAGAGAAAATCTAATGAAAAACTGGAAAACAACTGCAGAAGCAATCCTCACCTCCGGCCCGGTTGTACCGGTAATCGTGGTGAAAAAGCTGGAACACGCTGTGCCAATGGCGAAAGCGCTGGTTGCGGGCGGCGTACGCGTGCTGGAAGTGACTCTGCGTACCGAGTGCGCGATGGACGCTATCCGCGCGATCGCCAAAGAGGTCCCGGAAGCGATTGTCGGTGCCGGTACCGTCACCAACGTTGAGCAGCTGAAAGAAGTGACCGAAGCGGGCGCGCAGTTTGCTATCAGCCCGGGCCTGACCGAATCCCTGCTGAAAGCGGCGACCGGCGAAGGCACCATCCCGCTGATCCCGGGGATCAGCACCGTATCCGAGCTGATGCTGGGTATGCAGTATGGTCTGAAAGAGTTCAAATTTTTCCCGGCAGAAGCTAACGGCGGCGTGAAAGCGCTGCAGGCGATTGGCGGCCCGTTCGCGCATATTCGCTTCTGCCCGACTGGCGGTATCTCCCCGGCGAACTATCGTGATTATCTGGCGCTGAACAGCGTGCTGTGCATCGGCGGCTCCTGGCTGGTGCCGGCGGATGCGCTGGAAGCCGGTGATTACGACCGTATCACCAAACTGGCTCGTGAAGCGGTAGAAGGCGCGAAGTAATTATCGCGCGCTCACCAGAGGCCCGGTCTGCGACCGGGCTTTTTTTTATCCCGCAACCAAGACTGCCGAAGCCGCCGCTTTGGCGCGCGCAACCGCGTCCTCAACGTTATCGGCTATTGCCAGCGTGACGCCCAGGCGACGCGAACCGTCGATTTCCGGCTTGCCGAACAGACGCAGTTGCAGTCCCGCGCCGACCGCGGCCTGAATATTGCTGAAGGTGACGTTCTGGCTGGTCAGCTGCGGCAGGATCACCGCAGAGGCCGCCGGGCCGTACTGGCGGATCGCGCCAATCGGCAGTCCGAGGAAGGCGCGAACGTGCAGGGCGAACTCCGATAAATCCTGCGAAATCAGCGTGACCATACCGGTGTCGTGCGGGCGCGGCGAGACTTCGCTAAAAATCACCTCGTCGCCGCAGACGAACAGTTCGACGCCGAACAGGCCGTAGCCGCCCAGCGCCAGCACCACCTGGCGGGCGATCTCCTGCGCGCGTTCCAGCGCCAGCGCGCTCATCCGCTGCGGCTGCCAGGATTCACGATAGTCGCCATCCTCCTGGCGATGACCGACCGGCGCGCAGAAGTGTACGCCGTCCGCGGCGCTGACGGTGAGAAGGGTGATCTCGAAATCAAAATTCACCACGCCTTCAACGATAACGCGTCCGGCTCCGGCGCGGCCGCCCTGCTGCGCATATTGCCAGGCGTCAGCCAGCTGTTCGCTGGAACGAATAAAGCTCTGGCCTTTACCCGATGAACTCATTACCGGCTTGACGATGCACGGCAGGCCTATCTCGGCGACGGCTTCGCGGAAGGCGGGTTCACTGTCGGCAAAACGGTAGGCGGAGGTCGGCAGCTTCAGCTCTTCAGCGGCCAGGCGGCGGATCCCTTCACGATTCATGGTGAGCTTTGCCGCGCGGGCGGTGGGGACGACTTTCTGCCCGGCCTGCTCCAGGTCGACCAGGGTGTCGGTGGCGATGGCCTCGATTTCCGGCACGATAAAGTCAGGCTTTTCCTGCTCAATCAGCGCCTGCAGCGCTTCGCCATGCAGCATATTGATGACGTGCGAACGGTGTGCGACCTGCATGGCCGGGGCGTCAGGGTAACGATCGACGGCGATGGTCTCAATTCCCAGACGCTGGCATTCAATGGCCACCTCTTTACCCAGTTCGCCGGAACCTAACAGCATTACCTTTGTTGCCGCAGGGCGCAGCGCCGTACCTAATACAGTCATAACTCTCTTCCGCAGTAAAAAAACATGCGCCGCATTATAAACGAAAACGTTTGCGCATGTCTTTATGCGCGTCATTTGAGTTCGGGGGAGAAATTTGATATACTGTATAAAAATACAGTACCGAGAGGCTGCATCATGGCGGTTGAAATTAAATATGTAGTGATTCGCGAAGGTGAGGAAAAAATGTCTTTTGCCAGCAAAAAAGAGGCCGATGCTTATGACAAAATGCTCGATCTGGCGGAAGTACTGAACGACTGGCTGGTTGAGTGCCCGCTAACGCTTGACGAAGAGCAGCGCGATAGTATGGCGATGTGGCTGGCCGAGCGCAAAGATACCCTCAACCATATTTTGCGTTCCGGTAAGCTGCCGGAAGCCGAGGGCGCCGCCGAGGCGTCAGCCGATAGCGCAGAAGCAGAAGAGGGCGATAAGACTGACGACGTCATCGAATCTGAAGCCCCGGCGCCGGCGAAGCCGCGCAAAGCGAAAGCGGCCTGAGTTACGCTTTACGCTGCCGCCGCCAGCAGTTCTGGCGGCAGGCTCCCGCGCTTCCCGGCGCGGAATTTGCGCATCTTTAGCTGTCGATAACGTTTCCTGACGTCGCGTCGGTTAGGCTGGTGGTATCGCTTATCGCGCAACGAGGAAATGTATGGCTAACTGGCTTAATCAACTGCAGTCTCTGCTGGGTCAGCAGGGGCGGTCTTCTTCATCTGACGATCAACCAAGCGGCAAAAATTTACTGCTGCCGGGCGCGCTCGGCGGGCTGGCAGGTCTGCTGGTGGCCAGCAAATCATCGCGCAAGCTGTTAGCCAAATACGGTACCGGTGCGCTGCTGGTGGGCGGCGGCGCGGTTGCGGGCAGCGTGTTGTGGAATAAATACCAGCAGAAAATGCGCGCCAGCGCGCAGCCAGCATCGGCAGAGGCTGTGCCCGTTCAGGCGCCATCTTCCGCACCGGCCGAACTCGACGCCCGCAGCGAACGGCTAATTATGGCGCTGGTCTTCGCCGCCAAAAGCGATGGACATATTGACGAGCGCGAGCGGGCAAATATTGAAGAGCAACTGCGTGCGGCAAATGTCGACGTCCAGGGCCGAGTGTTAATTGACCGGGCGCTGGCGCAGCCGCTTGACCCGCAGAGCCTGGCGCAGGGTATCAGCAGCGAGCAAGAGGCGCTTGAAGTTTACTATATCAGCTGCGCGGTCATCGATATTGACCACTTTATGGAACGTAGCTACCTCAATGCCCTCGGCGAAGCGCTGAAGCTCCCGCAGGAAGTGCGTGAAGATATCGAACGGGATATTCAGGCGCAAAAACAGGCCGTAACGGCTTAAATCCGCACGTTTCGCTTGCATCGCTGGCGACTTTTGCCACCCTTATATATTGTGTAGTCACGTTACCCTTCAGGCTGCTTTGAGGCAGCCTGAAAATTTTACTACCCAATACAAGCCGCAGAAGAATAAGCAGATGCCACCAAAAGCCAAACGGATCCCCCATGCCATGACCTTACATGGCGACACGCGAATCGATAATTACTATTGGCTGCGCGATGACGATCGCTCGCAGCCGGAAGTGCTGGATTATCTGCGCCAGGAAAATGAGTACGGCAAAAAAGTGATGTCTTCGCAAAGTAGCCTGCAGGATAGGGTGCTCAAGGAGATTATCGACCGTATTCCGCAGCGCGAAGTGTCGGCCCCCTACAGCAAAAATGACTATCGTTACCGTCAGGTCTACGAGCCGGGCTGCGAGTACGCGATTTATCAACGCCAGCCGGTAGTCAAAGAGGAGTGGGACGAATGGGACGTCCTGCTTGACGGCAACCAGCGTGCGGCCGGTAGCGAATTTTATACCCTCGGCGGATTAGGCGTTTCGCCCGACAACAGCCTGATGGCGGTGGCGGAAGACTATCTCTCCCGACGACAGTACAGCCTGCGCTTCTTTCCCTTAAACGACGACCGACAATTTGCGGAAGTGCTGGAGAACGTCTCACCTGATTTTGCCTGGAGTAACGATTCGCAGACTCTGTGGTACGTGCGTAAACACCCCACCACGCTGCTGCCGTATCAGGTCTGGCGCCACCGTCTGGGTACGCCGGCCAGTGCGGATGTTATGGTGTATGAAGAGCAGGACGACACTTTTTACGTCAGCGTACACAAGACTACATCCCAGCAGTTTGTGGTGATCTACCTGGCCAGCGCGACCACCAGCGAAGTACTGCTGCTCAATGCGGAAATGACCGACGCCGAACCGGTCTGTTTTCTACCCCGGCGTAAAGATCATGAATATAGCCTCGATCACTATCAGCACACTTTCTATCTGCGCTCTAATCGTGAGGGTAAGAACTTCGGCCTTTATCGCAGCACCCTGCGCGATGAGCAGGAATGGGAGACCCTGATAGCGCCGCGTCACGAAGTGATGCTGGAAGGTTTTACCCTGTTTACCGACTGGCTGGTTGTGGAAGAGCGCCAGCGCGGGCTAACCAGTCTGCGCCAGATCAACCGTAAGACAAGAGAATCGCAGGGGATCGCGTTTGACGATCCGGCCTACGTAACCTGGCTTGCCTATAATCCGGAGCCGGAAACCTCGCGCCTGCGCTATGGCTACTCCTCCATGACAACCCCGGATACGCTGTTCGAGCTGGATATGAATACCGGCGAGCGGCGGGTACTCAAACAGCAGGAAGTCAAAGGATTTGATGCCAGCCACTATCGCAGCGAGCATCTTTGGATCAACGCCCGCGACGGCGTGGAAGTCCCGGTCTCGCTGGTCTACCGTGATGAATATTTCCGCAAGGGCGCCAGCCCTCTGCTGGTGTACGGCTACGGCTCCTATGGCGCCAGCATGGATGCGGATTTCAGCGCCAGCCGACTGAGCCTGCTCGACCGCGGCTTTGTCTTCGCTATCGCCCATATTCGCGGCGGTGGCGAGCTGGGCCAGCAGTGGTACGAAGACGGTAAGTTTTTGTGCAAGAAAAATACCTTCAACGATTATCTCGACGTCTGCGATGCGCTACTGGCACAGGGTTACGGCAATCCACGTTTTTGCTACGGCATGGGCGGCAGCGCCGGCGGTATGCTGATGGGCGTAGCGGTGAACCAGCGGCCGGAGCTCTTCCATGGCGTGGTGGCCCAGGTTCCATTTGTGGATGTCCTCACCACCATGCTCGATGAGTCGATCCCGCTGACCACCGGCGAGTTTGAAGAGTGGGGTAATCCTCAGGATGAAGAATACTATCGCTATATGAAAAGCTACAGCCCGTATGACGGCGTTGAGGCTCAGGCCTATCCGCATCTGCTGGTCACCACGGGCCTGCATGATTCGCAGGTACAATACTGGGAGCCAGCAAAATGGGTGGCGAAACTGCGCGAGCTGAAAACCGACGATAACCTGCTGCTGCTGTGTACCGATATGGATTCCGGCCACGGCGGTAAATCCGGCCGTTTTAAAAGCTATGAGGGCGTGGCGCTGGAGTTTGCGTTTCTGATTGGTCTGGCGCAGGGGACGCTGCCGGGCCAGGCGGAGGTATAGCGCCGATTACTCCCCGAGATAGTGCTTCAGCGTCAGGCGCAGCTCGGGGCTCATGCGATCCAGGTTATTGAACAGCCAGCGCAAATAGCCGGGATCGTTTTCCGCCACTTCCGAGACCGGCTTGCCGCGATATTTGCCGAAGGTAAAGGTGGAGAGCAGCGCCGGGCGGCCGGTAATGGTCGCCATCTCCTCAGGCGTCCAGCCGGAGGTGTTGATGATATCGAGCAGCAGGGCCGCGGTGATATAGCAATCGTACAGCGCCCGGTGATGATGCAGTCCCGGTGGCGTCGCGACGCTGAGCTTGCGCGATTTATACAGCCCCATATTGCTGTACTTGATGCCTGGCCACAGGCGGCGCGCCAGCTTCATCGTGCAGATCCACTCACCCTGCATTTCCGGTAACACCCGGCGGTCAAAGCTAGCGTTATGGGCGACATACCACGGACTGCCCATATACAGCGGCACAATCTCCTCGATCCATGGCTTATCGGCAACCATCTCTTCGGTGATGTGGTGAATCGCCATCGCCTGTGGGCTGATAGGACGATCGGGGCGAACCAGATGGCTCATGGGATTGGTGATTTGTCCGTCGATGATATCTACCGAGGCGATTTCAACAATGCCTCCCTGCAATCCGCAGGTTTCTGTATCGATTACGCGCAGCATGGCTCGCTCCAGGCCAAAGAAACCAGCGTAATGGAATGCGCAGGTCTTGCCAACTCGGATGTCCGCAGAGGACGGGAATTATTTCTGTTTCGGTTCATAGGGCAGGCGAGAGAGCGAAACGGAGGCCAGCCGATGGGCAATCAGACGCTCGCGAAACCAGCTGCGCAGATGCTCGGGCTGTTCTCTTTCGACTAAATCAGCCACCACCGGCATATTGTAGCGTTCTTTAAAGGCGACACCAGCCGCGGCGAGATCGACATTCACTTTGTCCATCTCCTCCTGGGATAGTTTAGCCAGGTTGTTTTCCATCGGTTTCTCCTCTGATAATGCCGCAAAAAGTACTAAGCACGCGGCAAAAAGGCAAGTCTCAGACGCTTAGCTCGACTGCGCCATTATACAGGGTTATTCTCTGTGCTACATACATAACAAAAAGGAATGACAACTATGCCAATCATCGCCGGACGCGCCCTGCGTCTGTCTCTGTTTCTCGCCGGTTGCCTGACCTCCGCAGGCGCATTTGCCCACGCCCATTTGCAACAACCGCTGCCGGCTGCCGGTAGTGAGGTGGAGGCGTCACCGCAGGCGCTGACCCTGAACTTCTCCGAAGGCATCGAAACGCAGTTTAGCGGCGTAACCCTCACCGGGCCGCAGCAGAAGACCATCACCCTCGGTAAACCCGTCCGCAGCGACAGCAATAAGGCTCAACTGACGGTACCGGTTGAGCAGGCGTTGACGCCGGGCGAATATACCGTTGACTGGCACGTGGTCTCCGTAGATGGCCATAAGACCAAAGGGCAATACACCTTTACCGTGAAGTAAGCCGATGCTCAGTGCCGTCTATGTCAGCTTACGCTTTATCCATTTCATTTCGCTGATCGTCGCTTTCGGCTGCCTGCTTTACGGCGCGTGGTGGGCGCCAGCGGCCTTGCGCCGTCTGATGATGCAGCGTTTTTATCCGCTAATGCGTCATTTACTACTGGCTAGCGCGCTGTCGGCGCTGCTGATGCTGATGGCGCAGGGCGGCCTGATGGGCAACGGCTGGTCGGATGTCTGGCAGCCGGCTATCTGGCAGGCGGTGGCCGGGACGCAATTTGGCGGTGTGTGGGTATGGCAAATTTTACTCGCCTTTGTGGCGTTGGCAGTGGTTTGGCTGAAGCCCCGGCGACCGGGGCGTTTACTGCTGGTGCTGTTTTGCGCCCAGTTGCTGCTGCTGGCGGGCGTCGGACATGCCGCGATGAACGATGGCTTGCTGGGGATAGTGCAGCGAACCAATCATGCGCTTCATCTGTTTTGCGTGGCCAGCTGGTTTGGCGGTCTGCTGCCGTTTATCTACTGTCTTCGCCTGGCGCACGGTCGCTGGCGGCAGGCGGCGATTTTCACCATGATGCGGTTTTCGCGTTACGGACATCTGGCGGTTGCCGGCGCCATCGCCAGCGGGGTGGTAAATGCGCTGCTGATCCAGGGCGAACTTATCAGCGCCTCGCCCTGGGGGCGTATGCTGTTGTTGAAATGTGCGCTGGTAGCGGCAATGGTGGCAATTGCGCTGGTGAACCGGTATGTTCTGGTGCCACGCATGTCGGCAGGCGGAACGCGAGCGGAGCAGCTCATCGTGCGCACCACGCAGATAGAAATTGCGTTGGGAGCGCTGGCGCTGTTTGCCGTCAGCCTGTTTGCCACCTGGGAACCTTTCTGAATAAACTGGTTAAATCATGAAAAAAATCGTTCTGACAATGTTGTTATTGGCAAGTTCTGGCGCTGCGCTGGCGGCGCCGCAGGTGATTACCGTGAGCCGCTTTGAGGTGGGTAAAGAGAGCTGGGCGTTTAACCGTGAAGAGGTGATGCTGACCTGCCGTCCGGGCAATGCGCTGTTCGCCATTAATCCGAGTACCCTGGTGCAGTACCCGCTAAACGACATCGCCGAACAGCAGATGAAAGACGGTAAAACCAACGCGCAGCCGATTTCCATGATCCAGATTGACGATCCGCAACGGCCGGGACAAAAAATGAGCCTGGCGCCCTTTATTGAGCGCGCGCAGAAACTCTGCTGATCGCCGCCTGCATCCCGCTGTATTTACATGAAAAAAACCGCCATCCCCCAATACCGGGCATGGCGGTTTTTTGTTGATATCAGCAATTTTGAGACGAATTATTCGTCCACTTTTGTCACGGACTGGAAAACCTGACACGGTAAACTATTCTTATAAGGCAAGGCGACTTAGCCTGCATTAATGCCAACTTTTAGCGCACGGCTCTCTCCCAAGAGCCATTTCCCTGGACCGAATACAGGAATCGTGTTCGGTCTCTTTTTATCTATTTTTCACAAATCGCAGATTCCCTTGCAAAACCCCATTCACTTTTTTCGGGGCTTTTTTCTTATACCACAACAATAATTTCCCAAACATTTCTTTTACAAAAAATCGTCTGCTAACGTTTTAGTAGCTAACGGTCACCAGTACGGTATCGGTATAGGTTCCGGCAGGCTGGTTACTCTGGGTCGGGTTTATTTTTAGGGTGTAGTTTGCGGGCTGCGCGGCGCCGGATCCGGCCACGCTGAGATTGTTATTTTCCGTCCATGCGCTGCCGTTGGGCTGGTAAAATTGGTACTGCAGCCAGGCGGTAGGCTGGTTCGCGATGGGTTGGCTCATCTGCCGCCAGTCGCCGACGCTGGCGTTAGTGCTGGTGAGGTTGATGGTGTAGGCCGCGTTTTTCGTGCAGCGGATGGCAAGCTGGCCGCTGTAGTTGCTAAAACCGGACGGAAGGGCGGCAGAGGTAAATTCGACGTCTGGCGCGCTGTCGATATAGCAAACATTGGTCACCTTCACCGACACATTGACCGTAGAGGTCAGCGTTCCGTTATTCGGAATACATATCTTAATGCCCAGCAGATCGAGCCCGACGTAGCAGAATCGGTACACCCAGGTGATGGTTAACACATCGGTATAGGTACCGGCGGGGACGTTGGCGCCCGGGGTGGTTCTGAAATAGAGCGGCATGGTGCCATCGCTTGAGTTAAATAAACCCAGCAGTTCGAGCAGCGTTGTTCTGGACCAGCTAATCACGCCGCCATCCAGATAGGCCGGCGAGCACGAAGCGTCAGAACAGACGCTGTAAGGGATGGCGTCGCCCGCGCCATTAAGCAGCCGCGGGATACCGTTGCTCTTGTTGGCCGACGACAGGGTGGCGCTTAATGTGTTGGTTGAGTTCAGCGCCACCAGCTCCGGGGTGCAGTAAAACCCCGCGCCGGCCATCACGCCCTGAGGCGCGCTGTTGAGAGCAAAGGAATCCACCGGGCCGATAACCGGCGCGCTGGTTTTGATGCTGCAGGCGGCCAGCGCGTTGCTTGTTAGCCCAAGGAGCAAGAGCAGCGCGCAGATCGGGAGGATACTTTTCAACTTGATCTCCACTGTTATGGGTGACAGCTAACCGGACCTATCCGTTGCGGAACCGGCGTTGTTTCCGGGAGCGCAAAGCGCACGCGGCATTGAAACTCCCCGGTGTTGACTATGACTTTATTGTCGCGCGTGAGATGCGAGAACCAGGCGACGCCGTCGTAGCCCACCAGACCGCGCTGTTTGCTGTTCACTTCCTCGACGGGCGTACCGACCGGCAGCGGCTGTCCCTGAGCATCGACGAAGACAATGGTTGCCGAACGCACGCGGTTAACCGGGAATTCAACCAGCGCGCCGCTGCCTTCGCGCACGGCGATGCGTTTCTCCACCATCAGCGCTTCGGTGTCCGTTGGCAATGGCAGCGTATCGAGGGTGATTTTTCCCGGATACCACGCCGTCGCCCACGGGATCAGCAAATGGCCGTTTTTATCCGTCACGCCGACTTTGCGGTTTTCATAGCTCACCGCAATGTTCGGGTAGTTACCGGTGGAGACAACGATAAACGCGTCGTTAATCTGCCGGGCGAAGAACAGACTGTTATCCATCAGCACCACCGATCCCGTGGCTTCAAACCAGCTGTGACGATCGTTGCGTGAGCCGTAGTAGCCTCCGCTCAACGTCGACACGCGGTTGATCCAGGTCAGATCCGCCTGGCTATAATTATCGCCGCCCACCGAATGGGCGAGGTTCCAGCCAAGCCCGCCTTCTGCCGGGGCGGAGCGGTTGAGGCTGATATTTTCGCCCCATTGACCGGAGCTGGCGCGCTGGCCGCTTAACTGCATAGAGCTTTGCGAATCGAAAGGGATGATTATCTGCAGCATGCTTGAGTAGCTACCTTCCTGCAGATCGCGGTTTACGCTCAGGTTGAGGCTGCTGCTAAGCCACAGGCTACGGCTCCAGGAGAGGTTCAACAGGCGGGTGCGCGAACGATCCTCGGCCTGGATATCAAAGTAGCCAATGCTAAAAGAATCGAGGGTTCTTCCCCGCGGGCTCAGGCTCAGCGTGGCCTGGTCTGACTGACGGCTGAGCGTGGCGCTAGAGCCATAGGTGCTGAGGTTGTCGTAGCTGGCGCTGCGGCGGATATGCTGATAGTTCACTCCCCAGCTATTGCCATAGTAGGAGTAACCCGAGGTGAGCTGGTTTCCGTCTCCTTCGCCGCGGCTGGCGCTGCCCGACAGGCTGAGGGTGCCCAAATTTCCTACCCCAATATCGCCGCCTATCCCGGCATTAGCTAATCCCTGGCGGTCTTCGGTATGCGCCGAGAGCGTAAGCCAGTGGGTTAATCCATAGCGATAAATCGCGCTCACCGCCCCGGCGCCATAATCGGCATTCTTGATGCCGTAGTTGTTGCGCAGGGCGCCAAGGGTGAAATCAAAATCGCTCAGGCCTTCCCGCAGGAGGGTATTAGAGACATAAAAAGGAACGCTGGTAGAGACCTGGCGGCCAAGGGCGTCGGTAGTCACTACGGTCGCTTCGCCGGCGCCGCTGATCCACGGAACGTTGGTCAGCGTATAGGGGCCGCCATTAACCTGCGACGAGCTGGTTTTATAACCGTTAATAAACAGGTCGACGCTTGAAGGGACCGCCGCGCTGCCGGATAAGTTAAGCAGCGGATATGTCACCAGATCCGGGCGCACGCTGAAGTTACGGCTTACGCGTAGCCCACCCATGCGCACGGAACTGCTCCAGGTCAGAGCGTTACTGACCACGTCGCCGGCCTGGTAGCTTATCATCTGTTCGCTATCGCTGTATTTCCACAGGGTGTCGTAGCGCATATAGCCCTGTTGTTCATAGCCCGACGAAGACCAGTTTTGCCGGATCGCGGCGTTATTGGAAAGGACGCCCGGCGGGCCAAAAAGACGCGTTTCGGTGAAGGTGCTGGTGGTTTGCGTGCCGCCTGATGAAAAGAGGCTGTAAGCGTCGTAGTTAAATAAAATCCCCGGACTGCCGATCGCGGCCTGGTATTGTTGTCCCGTGGTTTCCCCGATGCGCTGTTCGGGGAGCCACTGGTCCGGAACCTGAAGCTTAAGCACTTGCCCCGGCTGGTCATATTCGACCTTAACCGAGGGGAGCGCCGTGACATCCACCAGCGCATCATGGGTTTGCAGGGGAATATGCGCTTGCCGTAGAACGCTGGCCGCAACCCAGTAGTGACCAGCGTTGACCTTGACCGGAACGGCGCCGGCAAGAATATTGCCATTGACCGATAAGCTGAGGTACAGCTCATACTCCTGCCTTTCGCCGTAGGATGCCGCAGGCGCAGGCAGGGAATCATAGGTCGCGGCGCAGGCCGTCACCGACGCCACCGCCAGCAGCCCCCCGGACGCCGTTCTTTTCAGATCTCTCATTTTTAACGATTCGCCGGAATTTCCACCGCCTGACCGTTATCCGTTAACTTCGCGAACAGATGTATTCCTGATGGCGCGGAAGCGTTTCCGGCGTTCGGGAAACAGGCCTTTTTCTGCGCCAGAACGTAGCCGAGAAGGCCATTAGCCACGGGAATTTTGCCGTTGCCGCTCGCGTTCGCCCAGTAAACCGTACTGAGCCGCGCATGTTGATTGCCTCTATTATCGATGCATAGCGTCTGGCGGTTATTTTGCTGCGCGAGCGACCAGCGCAGCGTCGTCCTTACCGATTCGACTGAACCCGCGTTCTTTAACGGCGTGAGCCCCTGCCCATAGGTAAACAGCGGCAGGACATAGCGCATGCGCATTTTCAGCCCGGCGGAGTTCTGTTCCGTCTGCGTTACCGGCTGCGCGGCAGGGATCTCATCGATAACAATGCGGTAGGACTGCTCTTTGCCATTGGCGATAGGGGCAACGCGCATGAGCCTCACCAGTTGCCGCTGCCCCGGCGCTACCGTGGTAAAAGGGGGGCTGGCGACAACATCGCGCTGGTCGGCGTAGACGTCCGCTGACCCTTTTTGATCCCAGGCAAAAACGCGCAGCTGCAAATTAACCGGCGAACTGCCGCGATTCTCCAGCCACAGTTCAGAACCTTTTTCGTGGCTTTCGATAGTTTGAAAGATCGGCCATACCAGGACGGAGCTTGCGGCCAGAACCGATGAGGGAAGAGATAAAGCGAATATAAACGGCGCAAATCTACAGCGAATCATAGTTAACCTGTGGATTATCTAATAGGTCAGCGTGACGGTGACCGTGTCGGTATAGGAGCCCACCGCCGGGAAGCCATTCGTGGCAAAAAGGCGGCCATAAACCGTGTAGGTTTGCGTGGTGCTCGGAAATGATGCGACGCTCAAGGCCTGCGTACTGTTGCCCCAAACGTTAGCGCGGTTGGCGTCCTGATAAAGCTGATACGCCAGGGTGTTGTTGTTGCCGTTCGACATATAGCGCTGGCTGGCTGAGCCGCCGTTGACGCCATAGTCGAGGGCGATTGAAATAGCGGTGCCGGGCGTGCAGGTGACGATGATTGAGCCTGCGCCGGAGGTACTGGCGACATCAACGTTGTTGTAAAGCGATGACAGGGTGCCAAAACTCAGGGTACCGAAATCCGTCGTTTGGGAGCCATCTCCGGCGCCAAGCGCGCAGCCTGCCGCGATCTGCGCGGAGACTTTGAACGTCTTCTGGACAACGGCGGCATGGGCGCCTGAGGTAAAAAACAGAATTAATGTAAGCCACTCGGGTCGAAGCATGACGCCCACTTTCCTTATGCGATTACCAGGTTAACGTCGCAGTGACGATGTCGTCATACACATCGGCCGTCGGCGCATTGACGCTCTGGTCTTCGGGGCGGATTCGGGCAAAAACTGGAATAGCCTGGGGATTGCCGGTGCCAACGATAGGTATCGTGCCGCCGGGCAAAATTTCATTACTGCGGCCGGCATCCGAATAGAGTCGATAGGCAATCTGCTGGGTGCCGGCGGCGTTTTTCATATAGCGCAGCGCTGCATCGCCAGACTGGCCGCCGTCCAGCGTCAGGGTCGAGTCAAGGTCCTCGGTGCAGGTCACTGTTAGCGCGCTTCCGCCGCCGCTGCCGGTGACTTCCGCATCAATGGAGTTGGCTAAATCGCCATAGGCGCCGAAATTAATGTTGCCCCAGCGGTTATTCTCGCCATTGCGGACGTTCGATACGCTGCACCCGCTGCCGAGCGTCACCTGGACGCCAATCTGGCCGCTTAAGGTTCCCGCTGCGAAAGCCGGTTGACTAATAACGATGGCGCTCAGTAAGCCGCCCAGCACACTGCGCGAGATGGTTTTGACGTTCATAGAGAACCTCTTAGTGGAAAGCCGCTGAAGATAAACAACAATGTAGCGATAGACGTTGGTCACCGAGTAACTGCCGCGGTTTTGTTGGTTAACGTATAACTACTCCTGCAGAATATGTGTAATTGTATATTTCTGACTGATTATTATGTTTTTATTGGGTTTTTATTCTGTTTTTATGCTTTTTGTGTGGAGTCAGATTCTTTATGTTAATTGGTTGTTGGTTTTATGTTTTATTTTTGCTTTTCAAAGGGGGCGTAAAAATAAGGGGATTTTTTTAAAATCACAATCTGGTGCAAACTTTGCAACAAAAAATCTGGACAAAAAGCCGGGTGTAGACACTGGGTGCCTTTCAGAGAGGGAAAGGAGAAAACACCTGCACGAAATCAGGCCCATAGTGCAGGTGAAATGTACGGGCCAACATCGGAAGAGACTCAGTATACACATTTGTATGACAAATGAAATAATGGACAAGATACGGCTTTAAGTTTTTTAGCGGGTATTTATCTGACCGCCTGACGGGTTATTAGCGGATGAAAGGAAAACCGTAACTTGCGGGATAAAAATAATCGGTAAAGATTTATTCCGGCGCGACGAAGGAGGGATACAACCATGTTTCCAGAAAGCTCACCAGGAACCATATTTGTCCGCTAAAAATAAACCACAAAGCAGCGGCCAAAATAATCAGCAGGATAGCCAGCAGGAGTGTTTCAGTTTTGCTCATAACTTCATTAGCCGTCCGCAAGGATTACAACGAAGTTATGATAGTAACTAAAGCGCCGCAGAAGATGCAAACGCCGTCGTGCTAAACGGCGTTGGCGAAGCGGCTGGAGAGCTACTCCATGAGTATCTCCATCTTAGCGGCCATATCATCCAGAAGCTGAAAGCGGCGACGATATTCAGCGCGCTTCTTGCTGGCGATGCTCTCAAGCGTCTTTCTTTCCAGCTGGAGCGGTAAGCGCCAGCGCCAGGCGCCGTCGGCGACGCCATCGATAGATTGCCAGAACTCATCATAGCTGGCGTGAAAATGACGACCCTTGCTCAACCGATAGCGCAGCGCGCGGAAGACGTGGCCGTTGTCGCTGACCCCGTAAATGTGATTAATGTTGCTGCGCGCCGCCATTAACCAGATAAATTCCATCAGCAGGCGTTTCGGGAACAGGCCGTAACAGGCGCGGGTCGCTCGTTTAATCACTTCGTGCGGAACAGTGCTGCGCGGCCCCTGTAGACCGCCGATGGTCAACTGCCATTGCTCCTGCTGGCGGGTGACGCTAAAGGTCGCGCTGGCCAGTACAATCTCATCGCTATCGCGCAGCCACAGCGTCGTTTCGCCCTCGCGTTCGGCTTTGCTCGCCGAGGAGGCGGAGAGCGTAAACCGGCTGTCGTCTTTGCCCGTCAGCTCAAGCAGCGGTACATCTTTCGCTGCGGTCATGGCCCCGGCGAGGCACGAGCCTCCCAGAGAATCGACAAACTGGTAGTGGCTAATAATGGCCTGCGCGCGCTGGCTGGCGTTTAATCCGCGGGTCAAATACTGGCGATGAACTTTGCCCGGCAGCGTCACCTGAGCGGCCAGCAGCTGATTGAAGTCCGCACGCCCCGCCAGGCTTTCCAGCATGCTGCGCGTTGGCGCATAAAATAATGCCGTGCGCAGTAAAAACTTAAGCCGGTAATGACGTTGTTGCCAGATGGGGGCTGGGGTGAGCCGACCCATCACCAGATCGGCAATAAGATTTGGGCGTCGCTCAACTACGCTGGCTGAATGCAGGCTGTTATCCGTCACGATGAATACCTCGGAGTTATTTAGCCTCTATTCTATGGATATATCGTGGAGAGCTTAATGCCCCGCCGGACTATATTTGCCTTTCGTTTAAAGTCGATTGAGGTGTCCATATTACGGGCGTTGAAGTGGCGGATTTTTCCTATAATTGTGCGAGGAGGACATAATATGTATCAGCGCATTAACGGTTCCGCCTGGCGTAATATCTGGCTGGTGGGCGATCTGCACGGCTGTTTCGCACGCCTGATGGCGGCCCTTCGCGAGCACAGGTTTGACCCTTATCAGGACCTGCTTCTCTCGGTGGGCGATCTGATCGATCGTGGACCACAAAGCGCGCAATGCCTGGATTTACTGCGCTATCGCTGGGTTTGCGCGGTACGTGGAAACCATGAGCAGATGGCGCTGGAGGCGCTTGCGGGCAGCGATATGCGGCTCTGGGAGATGAACGGAGGCGACTGGTATACGCAATCTCCGCAGAACCAGAGGCGGCGCCTTACGGAGCTTATCGCCCGCTGCCGCGACCTACCGCTGATTATCGAACTCCACAGCGGTGGGCAGGTGCACGTCATTGCCCATGCTGATTACCCCGCGGCGGTTTATTGCTGGCAGCGCGCTGTCGATGAGCATCAGGTGTTGTGGCGTCGGCAGCGGCTTGCCGACCATTTCGCCGGGCGTCACGGCGCGATTGCCGGCGCCGATCATTTCTGGTTCGGCCATACGCCGCTCAAACGGCGCTATGACAGCGATAACCAGCATTATATCGATACAGGGGCCGTATTTGGTGGAGCGCTAACCCTGGTGGCGCTACAGCTGGCGGGCTAAAAATCGCTGTATTCTCGGGCGGGGAGCCAGAAACTGTCGATAAAATCTTCTACCGGAAAGCAGCCGCCGTGGCGTATCCGCTGATCGTCCATGGCCGTTGTGCACTGCCGCTCGTTATCGTAAACATCGACAACGATATCTTCACAGCCGCCGTCCAGGTAACAAATAAACAGTACTAAGGCAAACATCCTGGCCTCATATCCTGAAAAACATATTGTTAAGTGTAGGAGATGTCAGAAAAGCGGGGAAATAAATAACCCGTCTCAGGCGACGGGTTTATTGGAATCAGGCGAGGCGCATGATCCAGGCATCGGACTGGCGATCGTAGTGCTTACGGTAGAGGACGGAATGTTCACCATCAAGTATGGCGGGCACGCTGGTGTCCGCGTCCCATGCATCAAGCTGCATGCATAAATCCGGATCGGATTTGCAGGGGATACTTAACGTTCGCTCTCCCTGCTGTTCGCCGTGCAGTTCGGCGTCGTCTATTTCAAACGCGCCGATACGTACGCTAGTTTTACTCATAAATTCACCCCGTTTGTCTGCTGATTTGTGGTACGACCAGTTGAGGCCGACATTTTTGAGCGTAGACAAACGGGCGTAAAGCGCCAGTGAAAAAGTGCTGTTTTTCGAGGCGCCATCACGCTTTTTTGCTAAAAAGCTTACCGTCACGCACCAGTTCGCGGGGATAGCTGTTTTTTAAACGCGACCCGACTTTTTTCGCCAGCCCGAGCGGCGCGCCCTGATAGGTGACAATCGCATCATCCTTCTCCGGGAGCGTTTCCGGATAGACGTCGCGGCCGCGGTACCACTCTTCCGCTTCTGCCTGAGTCAGCGCAAAGGGCGCGGCCGGGGCGGCAAGCGCAATCACCGCTTCGTGCTGCCAGCGATAGCCTTTGTTGTGGGTTTCGGCGAGCCGGATCCCGATGCGTGAAAAGCGCACTTTACCGAAGAGCGCTTCGAGCGCCTGTGGGAAGAGCCAAATTTCTTTATCACGCTGCCAGAGCGTATGGTCGGCGGTCCACTGCAAACCGACGGCGGCAGCGGCGGCAATAACGGCGGCGGATTCGCGGGTTTTAAGCGGCGTGAAGGGGAATTTCCCGACTTTATAGCCCGGCGCCGGGAGCGGCTTGATGGCGGCGGTTTTGCGTAAGCGGGCGACGAAGAACCCTTCGCAGTCAAAAATCTGCGGGAAGACGTGCAGGAAACCCTCGTCGGTCAGCGCTTCGCTGGCCTGGGGGAACAGCGAGCCGAGCGGCAGTACTTCCACCGCCTGCGGGTAGCGCGCTAGCAGCCCGTTGATCACGTCTTCGTTTTCTTGCCGGTTCAGGGTGCAGGTGGAGTAAACCAGCGTCCCGCCGGGGCGAAGGGCGTGAAACGCGCTGTCGATAAGTTCGCGCTGGGTAAGCGCGATCTCCGCGTTGCTTTCCGGCGACCAGTTTTTCAACGCATCGGGGTCTTTACGTACTACTCCTTCGCCAGAGCAGGGGGCGTCGAGCAGGATCGCATCAAAGCATTCCGGTAGCGCGGCGCCGAATACCCGGCCATCGAAATGGGTTAACGCCACGTTGCTAATTCCGCAGCGGCTGATATTGGCGTGCAGGACTTTAACCCGGCTGGCGGAATATTCATTGGCCAGAATGCCGCCTTCATTGCCCATGCGCGCGGCGATTTGCGTGGTTTTAGATCCCGGCGCGGCGGCGACATCCATCACCCGCTGCGGCGTTTCACCGCCGGCAAACAGCGCGGCGACGGGCAGCATGGAGCTGGCTTCCTGAATGTAAAACAGCCCGCTAAGATGCTCGGCCGCGCTGCCCAGCGGCAGGTCGTCTTCGTCTTCACGCTCGATCCAGAAACCCTCTTCGCACCACGGAACCGGCGTGAGCTGCCAGCGATAGGGGGCGACCAGCTGCAAAAAATCAGCCACCGTGATTTTCAGCGTATTGACGCGAATGCTCCGCCGCAGCGGGCGCTGGCAGGCGGCGATAAAGTCGTCGAAAGAGAGATGCGTCGGCATTGCCGCACGCATTTGAGCGAGGAATTCTTCAGGAAGATAGACAGCGTTTTGAGCCACGGGGAGCGCACCACAACGAAAAAAGGGGGCGTAGTTTACCACAAAGGCTCCGGCGGCGGACACCGGAGCCTTTTACGCTTAGCGCGGCAGGGCGGTGCCCCATTCGCGCCACTCTTTCGGTTCGCTCTCCAGCAGCAGGAAGTGTTTGCCATCCTGCGCTTTCGGCGCCAGCGGCGTACCCGGAGGCGTCGCAAACGCGATGCCGCCGCGAATGAACTGATTAAAGGTACCGGTTTTCACCACCCCGCCAATCAGGCCAAAGTCGAGGCTATAGCCGGAAGCCAGCCAGAACACCGAGTTGTTGCGCACCAGATACTGATAACGCTTGCTGATACGCAGCTGTACCATCACGCGATCCGACATCGAACCGAGCATCAGACCGGTCACCGTGCCGACTTCGAGCCCGCGGAACAGCACCGGCGTGCCGATACCCAGCGAACCCGCTTCCGGTACTTCGACGATAATGCTCAGGCCGTCGATATAACGTGAATCGCTGATCGTGGTTTCCTGAATTTCGAAATCACGGCGCGGTGAACCGCGTCCCGGCTCGACGTTGATATAGGCCTGGAAAAGGGTATCCAGATGTTCAACGCCCGCCGCGGAAATCTGCGGCGTAATCACCGAGAAACGCGTCCCGGCGCGGGCAAAGGTATTGACGTATTCCGGGTAGAGCACCGCTTTCGCCTGCACTTCGTTTTTCGCGGTAATTAAATTCAGCGACTGGATCTGGCCAATATCAATCCCCAGGTAGCGAATCGGCATCCCTTCGGCGATTTTACCGGCGTCGAAGGCGTGGAGGGTTATCTGCCCACCCACCGCGCGGGCAGCGGTTTCCGAAGCATACAGCACGCGTTTATTATCGATCCGCGCGCTAGCGCTGGCGCCGCTGAGGTTATCAAAGCTAATCGCGCCCTTCAGCGCGCGGGAAAGCGGGGAAGCCTGCACCGTCAGACCGCTACCGTTAAGCTGCACTTTGGCGCCGCCTTCGGCCCAGAACACGCTGTTGCTGGTCAGCAGATGGCGATATTCCGGCTTGATATGAATATTGATTTCAAAGGCGTTTTTGCGCGGCTGCACGGTGATGATTTCCCCGACCGCAAATTTACGGTACAGCACCACGGAGCCGGCCTGCACGTCCGGCAGCGTCTCGGCTGAGAGCGTAAGCGTGGTGGTCGGCAGATCGCTCATGCTGTTTTCCAGCGCCTTTTCCTGGTTCGCATACAGCGGATAGCGGCTTTGCATCGCCCCCTTGTCGCCCGGAATAATGCGGATCCCGCCGTTGACCCATTCGCTGGCGCTGGCGCCGAGGAACTGCACGCCGTCGATGCCGACTTTGACGTCAATCCGGCTGTTGACCACGAATTTGCTATCGCCGCGAACCAGTGAACGGTACTCCGGCATAATCGCTACCTGGAACGTGACGCCATCGGCATTCAGCTTGCGCTCCAGAACCTGGCCAATCTGGACGCCGTGCAGAATTAGCGGCTGCCCGGCGTCGATACCGTAGCTCTCCGGCGCGGTGAGCGTAACGGTCGCCACATCCGGTTCTTCCAGAATGGATTTATCGGCAGGCAGCACCGCAAACTGGTTACGCGGCTCACCTTCACCGGGAACCAGTTCAAAGGTGGTGCCGGTCAGCAGGGCGCTGACGCTGGGGTTATCCAGAGAGATTTTCGGCTTCTTCATCTGAATCAGCGTCTTCTCACGCAGCAGGCTGACGACGCTCGGATCGACGGTCATTTCGCCGGTCACTTTCCCGTCGGAATTGAGATTCATCTTGCTGAGCTGGCCAACCTCGAGTCCCTGGTACATCAGCGGCGTAGAGCCGGCTTTTAAGCCCGCGCCGTCGGGAAGATCCAGTTTGACCACCACCCCACGCTGACTGTGCGCCAGGTCTTCATATAAGTGATAATCCGTGTTCTGCTGAGCCTGCGCAGAGTCATCGGGGGAATCAAAGGCAATAGCGCCGTTCACCAGCGCTGAGAGGCTATCGAGCTGGACCTTCGCGCCGCTCAGGCTGACATCCGCTTTTACGCCGGAGACGTTCCAGAAACGGCTCTCTTTTTTCACCAGGTTCGTGAAACGGCGCTCGATCAGTACGTCAATGGTGACGCCCTGATTGTTCGGATTAATCGCGTAGTCATACACCCGGCCGACCGGAATTTTGCGGAAATAGACCAGCGAGCCGCTGGTTAACGAGCCCAAATCCGCAGACTTGAGATGAATCATTAGCTCGCCGTTATTAATGTGATACTTCGGCTGGGTGTCGAGAGCGACAAAGTGATCTTCAGGCTCGCCCTGACCGGGCATCATGCCGATATAGTTGCCGCCAACCAGCGCATCGAGGCCCGACACGCCGGCGAGAGAAGCTTTCGGCGTCACCAGCCAGAACTGCGTCTCCTTGCGCAGCGCATCTTTCATATCGCCTTTGACGCTGGCTGAAACCTCAATTTTGCTCAGATCTTTACTCAGCGAGATATTCTCGACCGTACCGACTTCTACTCCCTGATAGCGGATGGGCGTGCGCCCAGGAACGATACCGTTGGCCGACTGGAAGTCGATAACGATCGTCGTACCGCGATCCTGATAGCTGGTCCATATCAGCCAACCGGCAATCAGTAGCGCAATGACCGGCAGCAGCCAGAAGGGCGAGATGCGGCGTTTAGTTTTAATTTTGGCTTCAGTCGGCGAAGCGGGCGTTTCCTGACTCATGTGCGTCCCAAAGTAAGCGGCTGTCCAGCCATTCAACAGCAAGGATAGTTAATATTACCGCGGCGCCAAAATAGACCGCGGCGGGCCCCATCGTAAACGCGAGGAGCTGATCGCGGTTGATCAGCGACATGGTTAATGCGATGACAAAAAGATCCAACATAGACCAGCGGCCGATCCAGGTAATCAGCCGCAGCAGCAGGATGCGGGTACGTAACCCCTGTTCACACTTGAATTGTATGCTGACCAGCAGGGTAAACAATACAATAACTTTGGTGAATGGGACCAGAATACTGGCGATGAACACCACTCCGGCGATGGCCACGTTGCTGCTGGCCAGCGACATAATGCCGGAAAGAATAGTGTCGTCCTGGCGCGCGCCGTTGACGTAAATAATCGAGATTGGCAGCAGGTTGGCAGGCAGCAGGAAAACCATCGACGCGATCAGCGCGGCCCAGCTCTTTTGCAGGCTTTGGCGACGTCTGTGGCGCAGAGGCGTGTGACAGCGGCGGCAGCGCCCACGGGAATCACGATGTCCGGTATAATGACAGCCGAGACAAACCTGGAGATTATTATCCGGCCGCAGCGCCGGGCGCTGGGGATAAAAACGCTCCCACAGCTCCTCAACGTTCATATGGATAAGCGTCAGGATGCTGAGCAGGGTGAGCGCGATATAGGCAATAAGCCCGATGCCGGGCTGCAGAAAGGCGTAATCTTGTACTTTGATGGAGGCGACGCCGATACCGACCAGGTAAATATCCAGCATCACCCACTCTTTGAGCCGCTCCAGCATCAGCAGTATCGGGCGCAGATTCATGCCCAGCACGTTACCCAGCCACAGGTAGGCGATTGAGACGACCAGCAGTACTGGCGCGACGACCGCGCAAAACAGCACCATCGCCGCCGTGAGCGGATCGCCCTGGCCGGTCATTTGCCAGATGCCCTGAAGGACGTTAGCGTCGATGCGTACGCCTAAGAGATGTAAACGCAGAAGCGGTTCGCTCCAGGCAAAAGGCATCAGCAGCAGCATCGCGATCGCCATACTGCCCAGTCGGGTAAGCGACCAGTCACGGCCATCGCGCACTTTGGCATTGCAGCGAGGGCACCAGGCGCTCTGATTCTTTTTGAGGACCGGTAAACGAAACAGCAGATCGCACTGCGGGCAGCGCTGATAGTGAGCGTGCGCAACAGGCGCGCTGACCGAGTAGACGATCATCTTTTTTGCTGGCGTAACCCTGGGTGTTTTTAGTGGCATTTATAGCTTACAGAAATGAGTGTATCTCTCTATCTTAACTCAGGAATGAATTCATCTTGAGCATGAATGCATTTAAAGCTTATTTTATTAGGCTGTAAGTGTAAGGTAGTAAGACAACTAAGCGAATAAATAATGAACAAACAAGAATTCTACGCGGATCTGAACCGCGATTTTCAGGCGTTAATGGCAGGCGAAACCAGTTTTCTGGCCATGATTTCAAATACCAGCGCGCTGCTGTTCGAGCGGCTGGCTGAAGTGAACTGGGCCGGTTTTTATCTCCTGGAAGGCGACACGCTGGTCCTTGGCCCGTTCCAGGGCAAGCTGGCCTGCGTGCGTATTCCGGTAGGGCGCGGCGTATGCGGCGCTGCCGTCGCGCAGAATCGCGTGCAGCGGGTAGAAGACGTTCACGCGTTTGATGGTCACATCGCCTGTGACGCCGCCAGTAATTCGGAAATTGTCTTCCCGTTGCGGGTGAACGATCGAACTATCGGCGTCCTGGATATCGATAGCACAGCCTATTCCCGCTTCACCGCTGAAGATGAGCAGGGGCTGGCAGAACTGGTCGCGCATCTGGAAAAACTCATTTCTGCGACTGATTATCAAAAAATATTCACCCGCGTCGCAGGATAATCAACGGATAACGTAGCATTTACCGATGACGTCATTATAATGACGCCTGTTCATGCCTGCGGCTTGTTGGCTACGTCCGTTGTAATCAGGAAATTTCATGGAAAATCAACCTAAGTTGAATAGCAGTAAAGAAGTCATTGCGTTTCTGGCCGAACGCTTCCCTCAGTGTTTTAGCGCTGAAGGCGAAGCTCGCCCCCTGAAAGTCGGTATTTTTCAGGATCTCGTTGAGCGCGTTGGCGGAGAGATGAATCTCAGCAAAACCCAACTTCGCGCTGCACTGCGTCTTTATACTTCGAGCTGGCGCTACCTGTACGGCGTTAAGCCTGGCGCAGTCCGCGTTGACCTCGACGGCAACCCGTGCGGCGAGCTGGAAGAGCAGCATGTTGCTCACGCCCGCCAGCAGCTTGAAGAAGCAAAAGCCCGCGTTCAGGCGCAGCGTGAAGCGCAGCAAGCGAAAAAACGCGAAGCCGCCGCCGCCGCTGGCCAGCCGGAAGAGGGGGCTCGTCGCGAGCGTAAACCTCGTCCTCAGGCTCAGGCGCGTCGTAAAGAAGGCGCTGAGCAGCGTAAACCGCGCCCGGCACCAGCAGCCAAAGCGCCGCGCGAAGAGCGTCATACCCCTGTATCAGATGTGTCTGTATTGACCGTTGGCCAGGCACTGAAGGTGAAAGCAGGTAATAATGCAATGGACGCCACCGTCCTGGAAATCACCAAAGATGGCGTTCGTGTACAGCTGACTTCTGGTATGTCAATGATTGTACGCGCAGAACACCTGGTGTTCTGAAACGGAGGCCGGGCCAGGCATGAACAAATTCTTTAAGCTCACCGCGTTGGCGGGCCTGCTGGTAATCGCAGGCCAGTCGTTCGCCGTGGACGATATAACCCGGATTGATCAAATCCCCGTGCTGAAAGAAGAGCCGCAGCACGCAACGGTGAGCGAGCGCGTGACATCGCGCTTTACCCGTTCCCACTACCGCCAGTTCGATCTCGACAATGCCTTTTCGGCAAAAATTTTCGATCGTTATCTGAACCTGCTGGATTACAGCCATAACGTGCTGTTGGCCAGCGACGTGGCGCAGTTTGCCGCGAAAAAGAATCAAATCGGCGATGAGCTGCGCAGCGGGAAGCTGGACGTTTTTTACGACCTGTATAATCTGGCGCAGAAACGTCGTTTCGAGCGTTATCAATATGCATTGAAAGTGCTGGAACGTCCGATGGACTTCACCGGCAATGACAACTTCAACCTTGACCGCAGCAAGTCGCCCTGGCCGAAAGATGAGGCCGAGCTGAATGCGCTGTGGGATGCCAAGGTGAAGTTCGATCAGCTCAGTCTCAAGCTGGCTGGCAAAGATGATAAAGAGATTCGCGAGACCTTAACCCGTCGTTACAAGTTTGCCATTCGCCGTCTGGCGCAAACCAACAGCGAAGATGTTTTCTCGCTGGCGATGACCGCCTTTGCGCGTGAAATCGACCCGCATACCAACTATCTCTCACCGCGCAATACTGAACAGTTCAATACCGAAATGAGCCTGTCTCTCGAAGGTATCGGCGCGGTATTGCAGATGGATGACGACTACACGGTGATCAATTCACTGGTGGCCGGTGGGCCTGCGGCGAAGAGCAAAGCCATCAGCGTGGGTGACCGTATCGTTGGCGTTGGCCAGCCGGGTAAAGCCATGGTCGATGTGATCGGCTGGCGTCTTGATGATGTGGTAGCGCTGATCAAAGGTCCAAAGGGCAGCAAGGTTCGCCTGGAGATACTCCCGGCGGGTAAAGGCGCGAAAACACGGATTGTGACCCTCACGCGCGAACGTATTCGTCTTGAAGACCGCGCGGTTAAGATGTCAGTCAAAACCGTCGGCAAAGAGAAGGTTGGCGTACTGGATATTCCAGGTTTCTATGTTGGCCTTACGGATGACGTGAAGGTTCAACTGCAGAAACTGGAAAAACAGAACGTTAGCAGCATCGTTATCGATCTGCGCAGCAACGGCGGCGGGGCGCTGACCGAAGCGGTTTCGCTTTCTGGCTTGTTTATTCCATCCGGTCCGGTTGTTCAGGTGCGCGATAACAACGGTAAAGTGCGCGAAGACAGCGATACCGATGGCGTGGTGTACTACAAAGGCCCGCTGGTGGTGCTGGTCGACCGTTTCAGCGCGTCGGCTTCTGAAATTTTCGCCGCCGCGATGCAGGACTACGGTCGCGCGCTGATCGTCGGGGAGCCGACCTTTGGCAAGGGGACCGTCCAGCAGTACCGTTCGCTGAACCGTATCTACGATCAAATGCTGCGCCCTGACTGGCCGGCGCTGGGCTCCGTACAGTACACCATTCAGAAATTCTATCGCATCAACGGCGGTAGTACTCAGCGTAAGGGTGTGACGCCGGACATCATGATGCCGACCGGAACGGAACAGCGTGAGACCGGCGAGCAGTATGAAGATAACGCGCTACCGTGGGACAGCGTCAATGCGGCAACCTACGTGAAATACAGCGACCTGACGCCGTTTGGGCCGGAGCTGCTAAAACGCCACGATGCGCGTATCGCTAATGATCCTGAATTCCAGTACATCATGAAGGACATTGCTCGCTATAACGCGATGAAAGACAAACGCAACATCGTCTCCCTGAACTACGCGCAGCGTGAAAAGGAGAACGAAGAAGATGATGCGATTCGTCTGGCTCGCGTTAACGATCGCCTGAAACGCGAAGGCAAGCCGTTGCTGAAGAAACTGGAAGATCTGCCGAAGGATTACCAGGAGCCCGATCCGTATCTTGATGAAACGGTTCATATTGCGCTCGATCTGGCCCATGAGGAAAAGGATCGGCCAGCGGTAGAGCCCCCGGCCAGTAAATAAATCCCCAACGGGCACACTAATTTGTGCCCGTTTTCTTTTCTGTTCTTGCGCAACTTTGCCGGCCTGAATTCAACAAAATGTCAACGCTATTGCCCAGCGTCAGCAATATGCTACAAAATGTAAAGTTGTGTCTTTCTCGTGACTTAGCGGGGCCTGATGGTTGAAAATTGGCGCTCTACCCATACCATGTGGGTAATCGCATAGTGCGTTTTGTTAAATCGAGGTTAAAAGAAAATTATGATGCGAATCGCGCTTTTCCTGCTGACCAACCTGGCAGTGATGGTGGTGTTCGGGCTGGTGCTAAGCCTGACGGGAATTCAGTCAAGCAGCATGACCGGGCTGCTGATCATGGCGCTGTTGTTTGGTTTCGGCGGTTCAATCGTTTCGCTGCTGATGTCGAAATGGATGGCGCTGAAATCGGTGGGTGGGGAAGTCATTGAGCAGCCGCGTAATGAAACCGAGCGCTGGCTAATGAATACCGTCGCGCAGCAGGCGCGGCAGGCGGGCATTGGTATGCCGCAGGTGGCTATCTACCATGCGCCGGATATTAACGCCTTCGCGACCGGCGCGCGCCGCGATGCGTCGCTGGTGGCCGTCAGCACAGGGCTGTTGCAGAACATGAGCCGTGATGAAGCGGAAGCGGTCATTGCGCATGAGATTAGCCACATTGCCAACGGTGACATGGTTACCATGACGTTGATTCAGGGGGTGGTGAATACCTTCGTTATCTTTATCTCGCGCGTTATCGCGCAGATTGCGGCGGGCTTCCTCGGCGGCAATCGGGATGAAGGTGAAAACAGCAACGGCAACCCGCTGATCTATTTTGCGGTCGCTACGGTGCTGGAGCTGGTGTTTGGTATTCTGGCGAGCATTATCACCATGTGGTTCTCCCGCTACCGCGAGTTCCATGCCGACGCCGGTTCAGCAAAACTGGTCGGGCGTGAGAAAATGATCGCCGCGCTGCAGCGCCTGAAAACCAGCTATGAGCCGCAGGAAGCCAGCAGCATGATGGCGTTCTGTATTAACGGTAAAGCGAAATCCATGAGCGAGCTGTTTATGACTCACCCGCCTCTGGATAAGCGTATTGAAGCCCTGCGCAGCGGCGAATATCTGAAGTAACGCTCCGTTCCCGGCTGTAAAAAAATAAAAATCCGCAACCTTCGGGCTGCGGATTTTTTTATGTCGATTAAGGGCTACAGCCTGGCGCGCGGCTGCGTGACGCGCAGCCCGCTGACGGCCGCGGCGACAACGGCAAGGATCCCGGCCAGCATAAGAGCGGTGTGGGTTCCGCTATTCCCTGACAGATTAAACAGCAGCGCCACCAGCGCGGCGCCGGTACTCTGCCCAAGCAGGCGCGCGGTACCCAGCATGCCGCTTGCGCCGCCGCTACGATGAGCCGGCGCTGAAGAGACGATGGTGTGATTGTTGGGCGACTGGAACAGACCAAAGCCCGCGCCGCAGAGTGCCATTCGCCAGATAATATCCAGATCCGTGGGGGCGGAGGGCAGTAAAGCCAGGCCGAACAGGCCACAGGCCATGACGAGAAGGCCAATCGCGCCCAGCAGCCCGGCGTGAACTTTCTCAATCAAATAGCCTGCCAGCGGCGCCATCACCATTGTGGCCAGCGGCCACGGCGTCAGGAGCAGACCGGTTTCCACCTCGCTGCGTCCCATCATTGACTGCAGGAAGAACGGCAGCGAAACCATGGCCAGCATCTGGGCGCAGAAGGAGCATATGGAGGTACAAATTGAAAGAGAGAACAGCGGGATACGCAGCAGGTCAATCGGCAACAGGGGGACCGGCATCCTGAGCTGACGACGGACAAAAAAGAACCCGACGACCAGCATGGCAACGATCTCCGCCGCAACCAGTTCGCCGGACTGGCCCTGGGCGAAACCGCCGAGAGCGGTAATCAGTAAGCCAAAGGTTAAGGCATTCATGATGGCGCTCGGCAGGTCGAAGCGGGTGACCTTGCTGCGGCCCACGTTGGCGGGCAGATAGCGTAACGCGAGAAGCAGGGAAATAATGCCCAGCGGAACGTTAATCAGAAACAGCCATTGCCATGAAGCCATCGAGAGAATCGCGGCGGCGATGGTCGGACCCGCCGCGGAGGAGACCGCCACCACGAAAGAGTTGATCCCCATTCCGCGGCCGAGAAAACGCTGGGGATAAATCAGGCGAATAAGCGCGGTGTTAACGCTCATCAGTGCCGCGCCGCCGAGGCCCTGCGCCACGCGCGCCAGGGTCAGCATTTCCAGGCTTGTGGAGAGGGCGCAGGCCAGCGACGTGAAGGTAAAAAGCGCCAGGCCGATTTTATAAATACGCCGATAGCCGACCATATCGCCGAGGAAAGAGAGCGGCAGCAGGGCGATAACAATGGCGATTTGGTAGGCATTCACTATCCAGATAGAGGATGCCGGGGAGGCGTTTAAATCGCTGGCGATGGTCGGTAGGGCGACGTTGGCGATCGCGCCATCCAGCACCGCCATCGACAGGCCTAATACAATGGTCAGAATGGCGCCGTAACGCTGCGGCAAAGGTAACCCATCGGAGAGGTTTTTATCCATGTGAGGTCTGTATCTTATCGGGGACTATTAACTGGGTAATAATTTTAGCATTGATTATTCAGCGGCATGTCGCAGATTTGTAACGAATAGGCAGAAGAACGATTGCGGGTCGCGGGATGCGAATTTATAATAAAAACCGGTTCTAATTTTTATAAAACAGTTGCGATGAGGTGATAAATGGCAGTTGCAGATTTGGATAAACAGCCAGATTCTGTCTCTTCGGTATTGAAGGTTTTTGGCATTCTGCAGGCGCTTGGCGAAGAGCGTGAAATTGGCATTACCGAACTGTCCCAGCGCGTCATGATGTCAAAAAGCACCGTTTATCGCTTTTTGCAGACCATGAAATCGCTGGGGTACGTAGCTCAGGAAGGCGAATCCGAGAAATATTCTCTGACCCTCAAACTCTTCGAACTTGGCGCGCGGGCTTTGCAGAACGTTGATTTGGTACGCAGCGCTGATATTCAGATGCGCGAGCTTTCACGTCTGACGAAAGAGACCGTCCACCTGGGTGCTTTGGATGAAGACAGCATCGTTTACATCCACAAAATCGACTCAATGTACAATTTGCGCATGTACTCGCGCATTGGGCGTCGTAACCCGCTGTACAGCACCGCGATCGGTAAAGTGCTGCTGGCCTGGCGCGATCGTTCCGAGGTTGAACAGATTCTGGAAGGCGTGGAGTACAAACGCAGCACCGACCGGACCATCACCAGCACCGAAGAGCTGCTGGCGGTTCTGGATCAGGTCCGCGAGCAGGGGTATGGCGAAGATAACGAAGAGCAGGAAGAAGGGCTGCGCTGCATTGGGGTGCCGGTTTTCGACCGCTTCGGCGTGGTTATCGCCGGTCTGAGTATCTCTTTCCCGACGCTGCGTTTCTCGGAAGAACGCCTGAACGAGTATGTCGCGATGCTGCACACGGCGGCACGTAAAATTTCCGAGCAGATGGGCTATAACGATTATCCGTTCTGATCGGGTGCGTGAAGCGGGCTACAGAATCTGTAGCCCGCTCGTGACTAGCCGTTATCAACAACCGTGGCGCTTTTACGCAGAATAGGGCAATCGGTGATGCCGATAATACCGCTGCTGGAATGAACATATTGTGCGGTACTGATGCCGCGAGCCGTGAGATATTTACACTGCAATCCCAGCCCTCCTGCGTTCTCACTGCTGCCCATTAATACACCATAACCGCTTAATAACACGCCAATCCACAAGATAGCCAGCACCACAATGGTACGAATGATCAATCGCATTGTTGCCTCATTATTTGTATTATCCTTGCGTCCATTCTGGCATGAACACCAGTTGAAACAAGTCTATGATTCCTAAACTTGCCTTTCGTATTACAGTTAGCCGCGGTTTAAGAAGGTCATGTTATCCTGGCGACATCTGATACTGATGCGGAGTGTGGAGTGAAAAAATTACGGTGGGTTTTGCTGATAGTCATCATTGCAGGTTGCTTACTGCTATGGACTCAGATGCTTAACGTAATGTGCGATCAGGATGTACAGTTCTTCAGCGGCATCTGCACTATCAATAAATTTATTCCCTGGTAAGACATTTTTAATATGATTGATTTTCTTCTGCTGCGCGGGTGGTAGAATAAGCGCCTTCTCTTTGAGGTGGTGAAATGAGTGAGTTACTAAATCCTGGGATTGTAAGCCTGGCATCCGTGGCGCTATCTGTTGTGCTGCTGCTTGTCGGCCTGTTGTTATGGTTTTTTGTTAATCGCGCCAGTTCGCGCGCCAATGAGCAGATAGCGCTGCTGCAGGCGCTGCTGGATCAGCAAAAGCGGCAAACCGCGCTGCTGCGTCGTCTCTGTGAGGCCAATGCGCCTGAGAAGGAGAGCGCCGCTGAACCTTCAGTAGCCGAAAAGGGAAAAGGCGACGACGATTTTATCCGTCTTGTGGCAGAGCGCTGATCCGACCGACAGGTGTGCACGTTTGCGGTGTGCGCCTGTATCTCACCCGGCTGTATAACTTAATCTTATCTATAAACCTCTTCAGCTTTTTCCGCGCGCACGGGCCAGCGGAAGCGGCTTTACCACGCCGCCTTATATTGCTTTGTTTAATTAATCAAATAAAAGAATAGTTGGACTTAACTGTCATCAGCTCTTCATTATTGTCGTGGAATATCAGTATAGACAATATTTTAAGCTCTTCAATTTACGTGTTTTGATATTATGAAATGCCCGCATTAAAGCAATTTTTCGTCTATCGTTATGAGCTTTTATATGCATCTTTATGCAGTGGTTTTTGTCTCCCCCTAAAATTGGCGGTTTCACTGCGGCCGTGGGTGGGAGCACTGAAGTTGTTGAGCTGTGACGGATAAGTGGCCGCCAGAGAGGATATCCTGGGGGGGCAAGCAGGGCGCGATAAGGATAAGCCAGAGCGAGCAAAGTCGCATAAATGTGCAGGCGATCAAATGATTCCCTTATAATCTGTGCGAGCGATCGAGACCCGTCTAAAAATGGCTTGCCATTATTTACGTAGTATGTGATAACACGTTTCGGGTTAAACGAGGTACAGTTCTGTTTATGTGTGGCATTTTCAGTAAAGAAGTCCTGAGTAAACACGTTGTCGTTGAATACCGCTTCTCTGCCGAACCTTATATTAGTGCCTCATGCAGTCATGTGTCAGTTTTATCTATGTAAGCGCCCTACGGGCGAAGAAAACAGTCTAAGGAATTTTGCAAATGGCAAAGATTAAAGGTCAAGTTAAGTGGTTCAACGAGTCTAAAGGTTTTGGCTTCATTACTCCGGCTGATGGCAGCAAAGATGTGTTTGTACACTTCTCCGCTATCCAGGGTAACGGTTTCAAAACTCTGGCTGAAGGCCAGAACGTTGAGTTCGAAATTCAGGACGGCCAGAAAGGTCCAGCTGCAGTTAACGTAACTGCTATCTGATTTAAGACCACTGAATCTTGTAAGAAAGCCTCGCAACTGCGGGGCTTTTTAGTATTTATTGCAAAACATGTCCATTTACCACCCTCCGTTGCGCTTTGTTGCAAATCAACACCATTATTAGCACTGTTTAGCAACCTGTTTTGTCTATTTCTGTTAAATCAGATGCTTGCAAAACAATGATGGAGCTAAGGTGCAAAAGAACAAACTCAAGTCAGCCGCCAACTTTACCCCGCTTAGGTTTGGGTTGTTGTGCGTGGCGATTCTTTGCTGTATGGGACTGCTGTTGGTCCGGGTCGGCTGGCTACAAATTGTCTCCCCTGACAATCTGGTTAAACAAGAGGACATGCGATCCCTGCGCGAGGAGCCTATTGATGTGCAGCGCGGCACGATTAGCGACCGCGAGGGCCGACCGCTGGCGGTCAGCGTGCCGGTGAGCGCCGTCTGGGTCGATCCGCAAACCACGCTCGAAAAGGGGGGCGTCGGCTACGGTCCGCGCTGGCAAGCAATGGCGCAAGCTTTACATCTCAACCTTAGCGAGCTGGCCCACCGCGTCGAAGCGCACCCTCACGCGCGGTTTCTCTACCTGGCGCGCCAGATCAATCCGGAGCAGGCGGAGTGGATTGATAAGCTTCATCTGCCGGGGATCAATCTGCGCGATGAGTCGCGCCGCTTTTATCCGGCGGGGCACGTTGCCGCTAACCTGCTGGGTTTTACCAATATCGATAACCAGGGTATTGAAGGCGTTGAGAAAAGCTTTAACGTTCAGTTGACCGGTCAGCCCGGGCGTCGCCTGGTGCGCAAAGACCGGCACGGCAACGTCATCGAAAATATCACCGAAGTCCCGGCGGTTCCGGCCCACAATTTACAGCTCAGTATCGATGAGCGCCTGCAAACGGTGACAGAGGACGCGCTGGATAACGCTGTTCGCTGGAACAAGGCGGAATCAGGAGCGGCGGTATTAATTAAAATCGATACCGGGGAGATTCTGTCGATGGCCAGCTACCCGGACTTCAACCCGAACAATCGCGATGATGCGAAGCTGGATGATTTTCGCAATCGCGCCATTAGCGATACTTTCGAGCCGGGGTCGACGGTTAAACCGCTGGTGCTGATGACCGCGCTCCAGCAGGGCATTGTTCAGCCGGATAGCGTGGTGGATACTCATCCGTTTGTCCTCGATGGCCACCGTATTCGCGACGTGGGTTACTATCCCGAGCTCTCCCTCACCGGTATTCTGCAGAAATCCAGCGATACCGGGGTTTCACATTTGTCGCTGGCGATGCCAATTCAGCATCTTATCGATACCTATAAAGCGTTCGGTTTTGGCGACTCTACTGGCCTGGGATTGACCGGGGAGAGCGCCGGGTTGATGCCGCAGCGCCGCTATTGGGGCCAGTTGGACCGGGCGACATTCGCCTTCGGCTACGGCCTGATGGTCACGCCGCTCCAGCTGGCGCACGTGTATGCCACTATCGGCAGCTACGGTATCGAGCGTCCGCTATCAATAACCCGTATTGATCCGCCGGTGATGGGTACTCGGGTAATGCCGGAGCAAATCGTGCATGAAGTCGAACATATGATGGAGAGCGTCGCCTTACCGGGCGGCGGCGGGACCAAAGCGGCGGTACGCGACTATCGGGTGGCGGTAAAAACCGGTACCGCCAAAAAAATTGGACCGGATGGTAAATATATCGATAAGTACGTTGCCTATACCGCCGGCGTTGCGCCCGCCAGTAACCCGAAATTCGCGCTGGTGGTAGTGATGAACGATCCCAGTAACGGTTCGTATTACGGCGGAGCGGTTTCGGCGCCGGTATTCAGCCAGATTATGGGCGATGTGCTGCGCCTGGAAAACGTCATGCCCGATGGGATGCCGCAGGGGGCGGAAAATCTTATCGTGATGCATCGTGACGGAGCCCCGTCGCCTGCGCTGTAACGGTGGCCTGGAGGGGCGAATAGCGCTACACTTTCGCCCTTTCAGCACACCGGAGTTGTCATGTCTTACAGTTGCCCCCTTTGCCACGCGCCGCTTGAGCGCCGCGATAATAGCTATATCTGCCCGCAGCGGCATCAGTTCGATCTGGCGAAGGAAGGGTACGTCAATTTGCTGCCTGTGCAGTTTAAGCGCTCCCGCGATCCGGGCGACAGCGCTGAAATGATGCAGGCCAGGCGCGCGTTCCTTGATGCGGGGCATTATCAGCCGCTTCGCGGGGCTATCTGCGCTTATCTGCAAACCTTCGCGCCGACGGATTTATTGGATATTGGCTGCGGAGAAGGCTACTACACGCACGCTTTTGCCGCCATCGCGGCCCATAGCTGGGGCCTGGATGTGTCGAAATCGGCTATCCGCGCGGCGGCAAAACGTTATCCGCAGGTCCGCTTTTGCGTCGCTTCCAGCCAGCGTCTGCCGTTTGAGAACGCGAGCCTGGATGCGATAGTACGTATTTATGCTCCCTGTAATGCCCTTGAACTGGCGCGCGTTGTCAGGCCCGGCGGCTGGGTTATCACCGCGACGCCGGGACCTCGCCACCTTATGGAGCTGAAAGGGTTGATCTACGACGACGTGCGCTTGCATGAGCAGAGCAGGGAAGAGATGGAAGGATTTACGTTACGTCACCAGCAGCAGTTGGCCTATCCGATGCAGCTTAACGGCAGCGAGGCGGAAGCTTTACTGCAAATGACGCCGTTTGCGTGGCGGGCGAAGCCGCCGGTGAGGGAAGCGCTGCGCCAGCAGGCGCTGTTTGACTGCCAGACCGATTTTGCTATTCACTGCTGGCAGCGCGATGCCTGAGGATTAGCCAGCGAAATGGCTCCAGAGGATCTGGGCGCCAATGCCGATCAGCACGATACCGCCAAGGATTTCCGCCCGTTTGCCGAGCAGCGGGCCGATAAAACGTCCTACCATTATGCCCAGCGTCGACATCATCAACGTGGCGCAGCCGATAGCCAGCGCGGTGGCGATAATATTGACCTGCAGGAACGCCAGGCCAACGCCGACGGCCATCGCATCCAGGCTGGTGGCGAAAGCGGTGGTCACCAGTAGCCAAAAACCATGACGGCGTGGAGCTTCGCCCTCATCGCTATCGCCGCCGCGTAACCCTTCGATAACCATTCGACCGCCGAGAAAAACCAGCAGCACAAAGGCAATCCAGTGGTTCCATTCGAGTACGAACTGGCTGGCGAGCATCCCCAAACCCCAGCCGACAAGCGGGGTGAGCGTTTCGATAGCGCCAAAGATCAGACCCGTCCGCAGGACTTCAGAAAATTTAGGTTTATGGAGGGTCGCGCCTTTTCCAATAGAGGCCGCAAAGGCGTCCATGGACATGCCGAAGGCAAGAAGAATTGTAGCGGATACATTCATGAGAGCGTCCTGACCGGGGATAATCCATATGACACATCGCTGCCCCCAGTAAAAATACGCAGCACACCTAATGATAAAGTGCTGCGTACAGCAGTGATGCGTCTATGGTCTCGCCTGATTGAATACGTTCTGCTTCAACCCGCACGTGCCACGTTTTGCAACGAGTATGTTGACACGGACATTTTCTGCCAGGCAGAAAATTGGCTACTCCCCAACGACGGGCGCAACCTTAACATAATTTTAGAATATAAAACAATAACAGGACGCGGTTATTTTTCCAATCAAATGATAACGATTTTCATTTCAATTTATAGGTAAATGATTAGTTAATAAATATCGTTGAAGTGAACATCTGGAATATAGCCGTGGCTATATTCCAGACGTGGGGGAAGGGGTAAATATAGCGTTGGCTATATTTTTAAGCTATTGAGTGGAAACGAGAAGTTTGTATATCCTTTCCAGATCGTCGATATTTCGTACGCGAATAAGCAGGCGCCGTTGTTCTAATTGCATGACCAGTACGCCATCTTCCGATAAATTCATCTCTTTAATACGCTTATATTCGATCCAGATATTGGCGAAAAAAAAGCCCTGCTGCTTGAAAATGATTTTGGGTGAGCGGATCCAGAACAGATATAACCCCATTAAGGCCAGGGCAGATAATAACCAGGTGGTGATAAGTTCGCCGTGGTTGGCAATATTGTTATAAATCAGGATAGCTATGAGGCCGACGAAGATAATGCCATCGACGCGGTTGCGGCGGAGCAGGGGGATAGCCAGTAAAACTGGGCCATTACGGCGCGGCATGATGAACTGGTCGTAAACCGCAAACGCGAGCAAAACGAGAATAAACAGGATTAACACCAGGTCCGTGATTGTCATCCATCCTCCAAATAAAAAAGCCGGGGGCAAGCCCCCGGCGCACAACGTGTTGATTACTGACCCAGCAGTCCGACAGCGTAGCCGGCGATACCGATGACGAAGAAGCCCACGATGATCCACAGGGCGTTAACTTTCTTACGCAGCAGCCACATACAAGCGAAGGTCAGCAGCAGCGGTACCAGGCCCGGCATCAGCTGGTCAAGGATCGTCTGCACGGTAGTGACGCGAGTCTGGCCATCCTGACCGGTGATGGTGGAAACCACCAGCGGGATGTTCACGTGCGTCCACTTGTTAACCAGCGCCCCCATGACAAACAGGCCGAGAATTGACGCCCCCTCGGTCAGTTTCTGCAGGAAGCCGCCGCCCATATCTTTAACGATGTCGATACCTTTACGGTAACCGTAAGCGACGCCGTAATAGCGGGTCAGCAGACGCACCGCGTTAAACAGGATAAAGAACAGCAGAGGGCCGAGCAGGCTTCCGCTCATGGCGATACCTGCGCCCAGTGCGGCGAATACCGGACGAACGGTACCCCAGAAGATCGGGTCGCCTACGCCGGCCAGCGGGCCCATCAGACCAACTTTGATACCGTTGATGGCGCCATCGTCGATTTCTGCGCCGTTAGCACGCTGCTCTTCCATCGCCAGCGTTACGCCGAGAACCGGAGCCGCAACGTAGGGATGGGTGTTAAAGAACTCAAGGTGACGCTTAATCGCCTGTTTGCGCGCATCGTTGTTCTCCGGATACAGGCGACGAATAGCCGGTACCATGGAGAAGCAGAAGCCCAGCGCCTGCATACGTTCGAAGTTCCATGAACCCTGGAACAGGTTAGAACGAATGAACACGCCACGAATATCACTCTGAGTGAGTTTTTTCTCGGTGGTATTTTTAGTCATATCAACCATTTCGCTCACCTGTTAGTCCAGTTCGTTGTCGAGATCGTTATTACCAGCAGCCTGCGCAGGCGCACCCGCGACGCGGTTATATTTCGGGCTCAGCTGAATGTAGAGGACAGCCATTACCGTACCAATCACACCCAGAGCAACCAGGTTGAAATCGGTGAACGCGGCGGTAACAAAGCCAAGGTAGAAGAACGGCATCAGGTAGCCGGCGCGCATCATATTGATGACCATCGCATAACCCACTACCACGATCATGCCACCCGCGATGTTCAGACCGCCGGTAACCACTTCAGGAATGGCGTTCAGCAGACCTTGTACTTCGCTGGTACCGACGGAAATCGCCACGATAACCGCAGGAATAGCGATACGCATCGCCTGCAGGAACAGTGACGAAACGTGCAGCCAGGAGATGGCCGTCAGGTTGCCATTTTCCGCCGCTTTATCCGCAGCGTGCTGGAAAGCAACGGTAATGGTACGGACGATAATGGTCAGCACCTGGCCCGCTGCCGCCAGCGGAATTGCCAGCGCGATACCGGCACCGATGCTTTGGTGGCCCGCGATAACCAGAACGGTTGAGATGATGGATGCAAGCGCGGCATCAGGCGCAACGGCGGCGCCGATGTTCATCCACCCCAGGGCGATCATTTCCAGGGTACCACCGATGATAATACCGGTTTTCATATCCCCGAGAACGGCGCCAATCAGCGTACAGGCCACCAGAGGACGGTGGAACTGAAATTCATCAAGTACCGACTCCATACCCGCAATACACGCGACGATGAACACCAGCACAATCTGAAGAAGGGTAATCTCCATTGTACTTCTCCTGTTGATTAAGTCTTAAGTTGAAAATTGAGTTGCGATCCGCAGAGAGGCTTATTTCACCTTGCCGATCAGATCCATCATTTTCAGTTTCTGGTCGGTGGAAACTTTGCGGGCTTCCAGTTCGATACCGCGGGCGTTCAACTTCTTGAACGCTTCAATATCTTTCTCATCGACCGAAATGGCGTTATTCACCTGCGTTTTGCCCTGACGGAAAGCCATGCCGCCGATGTTGACGCTGGTGATTTTCACACCGCCTTCAACAACACGTTCAACGTCCGTTGGGTTAGTGAACAGCAGCATAATGCGCTCGCCTGCGTATTTGGGGTTGTTATAGACGCGAATCATCTTCGCCACGTCTACTACGTGGGCGGTAACGCCCGGAGGAGCAACCTGGGTCAGCAGCGTTTTACGCACGGTATCCGCCGCCACTTCGTCGCTGACGACGATAATGCGCGAAACATTGGTCTCTTTGGTCCAGCGAGTGGCGACCTGGCCGTGAATTAAACGGTCATCGATACGCGCCAGCCCAATAACCATGTAGTCGTTTGGACCCATTGGCTTCAATGGCGCTGCCGCTTTCGGTGCCGCAGCCTGAACCGGAGCAGGGGCGGCCTTTTCCACCGGCTTCGCTTTCAGTGCCTTCACGCCTTCACGACCGGTTTCCACCGCCAGGGCGACCAGTTCATCAAACGAGGGGTTGTCGTCGCGCGCCATCAGCGTTTCGACCAGCATCGGGATATTGACGCCCGCGATGACTTCATAATGTTCTTTATCGACGACAATACGGCTGGCCGCGTTAAACGGGCTGCCTCCCCATGTATCGACGAGAAATAACACGCCTTTAGCCGTATCCAGCTTTGCCAACTGAGCGTTGTACTTCTCGATTAACGTTTCTGCGTTTTCGCCAGGAACGAAATCGATCCAGCCAACGTTTTCCTGTTCGCCCAGCAGCATTTCTGCCGTTTTTAACAGCTGTTCTGCAGCCCAACCATGTGTGCCTATTACAATAGCAATCGTCACTTGCTACCTCCTTTATAATCGTGAATGCATCATCTGTTGTGATACATCCTGAATCACTCTTGCGAACAAAATCGATTCAGTAAGGGTGTAAGATATAAAGTAATTACTACAGCGAATTATTTTAGACAGTGAAAAAATAATTAATGTGATGAAGCTCCGCTAATTATGCATCGGGTGCTAATTATTTTGCAGCGCAAAAAATAGCCTTAACTATTGCAAAGACAGGTAAATTTTTTCCAATAATGCTCTATATTTTGCTATGTTTACGTTCCGTTTAATTACTCAGGAGTATAGGGCATAGCCCGCTATATGGACCGTCACCGACGTCATTTCACCTTCCGGCACGCGCGTGCCGCAGTCACCTGCTACGTCTTTTCACCAGCAACAAGTGTCTCGTCTGTGCATGACACAGCGATGACTATGCCTGTCGTTAACTGGAGCTGCTCATGGAATTCTTAATGGATCCCTCTATTTGGGCCGGTTTGCTGACGCTTGTCGTCCTTGAAATCGTACTGGGTATCGACAACCTGGTGTTTATCGCCATCCTTGCCGACAAGCTGCCGCCAAAGCAGCGCGATAAGGCGCGCCTGATCGGTCTTTCGCTGGCGCTGTTTATGCGTCTGGGGCTACTGTCGGTCATTTCGTGGATGGTGACCCTGACGAAACCGCTTTTCAGCGTTGCCGATTTCTCGTTCTCCGGGCGCGATCTTATTATGCTGCTCGGCGGGATATTCTTGCTGTTTAAGGCGACCACCGAACTGCATGAACGGTTGGAGAACCGCCAGCATGACTCCGGTCATGGTAAAGGATATGCCAGTTTCTGGGTGGTGGTACTGCAAATCGTCGTACTTGACGCCGTGTTCTCGCTGGATGCCGTGATTACTGCGGTCGGGATGGTTAACCACCTGCCGGTGATGATGGCGGCGGTTGTGATTGCGATGGCGGTGATGCTGCTGGCTTCGAAGCCGTTGACTAATTTTGTCAACCAGCATCCGACGGTGGTGGTGCTCTGCCTGAGCTTCCTGCTGATGATCGGCCTGAGCCTGGTGGCGGAAGGATTTGGTTTCCATATACCGAAAGGTTACCTGTACGCCGCGATTGGCTTCTCGATAACCATCGAGTTCTTTAACCAGATTGCGCGCCGTAACTTTATTCGCCATCAATCGACCCTGCCTCTGCGCGCGCGTACTGCCGATGCGATCCTGCGCCTGATGGGCGGGCGGAAGCAGAGTGCCCCGGCGCACGATAGCGACAGCTCGTCCGTGGTGCCAATACCGGAAGGCGCGTTTGCGGAAGAAGAGCGCTATATGATTAATGGCGTACTGACCCTGGCCCAGCGTTCGTTGCGCAGTATTATGACCCCACGCGGGGAAATTAGCTGGGTGAACGCAGAGCAAAGTGAAGATGAAATTCGCCGCCAGCTGCTCTCTTCCCCGCACAGCCTGTTCCCGGTCTGTCGCGGCGAGCTGGATGAAATCATCGGTATCGTACGGGCAAAAGAGATGCTGGTGGCGCTGGAGGCGGGTGACAACGTTGCCGCGCTGGCTTCCGCCTCGCCGGCGATTGTGGTCCCGGAAACGTTGGACCCTATCAACCTGCTCGGCGTGCTGCGCCGCGCCCGCGGTAGCTTTGTCATCGTCACTAACGAGTTTGGCGTGGTGCAGGGGCTGGTTACGCCGCTGGACGTACTGGAGGCGATTGCCGGAGAGTTCCCGGACGCCGACGAAACGCCGGAAATTGTCATCGATGGCGATGGCTGGCTGGTGAAAGGTTCAACCGACGTGCATGCGTTGCAGCAGGCGTTGGGCGTAGACGATCTGGTCGATGAGGACGAAGATATCGCCACGGTTGCCGGCCTGGTGATTGCCGTCAACGGCCATATTCCTCGTCCGGGCGACGTGCTTGAACTGTCGCCTCTGCAGTTCACCATCATTGAAGCCAACGACTACCGCGTCGACCTGGTGCGCGTTGTCAAGCTGCGTCAGTACAACGACGAAGAAGAGTAACGTTGATGCCCGCCGGCCTCATGCCGGCGGGCATTTTTAGGCGTTCATTTCCCGCCGCTTTTCCGCCGCCAGCCACTGCGGAAAGTCCTCTACCGGCATCGGCCGGGCGTAATAAAACCCCTGCAATAAATCAACGCCGTTGCCGCGCAGATACTCTTCCTGATCCTGGGTCTCGACGCCTTCCGCGACGGTAACAATTTTCAGACGATGGGCGAGAGCAATGATCATGTCGGTCACCGTCGCATTAACGCTATCAATCCCAATTGCGCTGGTAAACGATTTATCAATTTTCAGGACATCAGGGCGCAGCTTTTCCAGCCACGAAAGGGAGCTGTTGCCGGTACCGAAATCATCGATAGCCAGCTGGACGCCTTTGAAATGAAGATGCTCGGCCATATGGTGGTCGCCATCCTGCAGTACGTCACGTTCGGTGAGCTCAACGATCAGTTGCTGTATGGGATGGGCGCTAAACCAGTAGTGATGCAGATCGCGCAGCAGCTCGCCGTTGGCAAAATGGCGGGCGGCGACGTTAATGCTGATGTGAAAATGTTTGTCCTGAGGGAAGAGGGATAATTTGTGCGCTGTTTGCGAAATGACATAGCGGGTCAGGGGGACAATCAAATTATATCTTTCCGCGATGGGTATAAAAACATCTGGTGAGATAGTCCCTCTGCGCGGATTATTCCATCGCAGCAAAATTTCCACGCCACAGCATTGTCGGGTGCGTAAGTTCTGCTGGGGCTGACACCAGAGGGCGAACTCGTGCGCGGCAATGCCGAGATTAATTTCGCGGGAAAAGCTCATTCTTCCGGCGGTCGCCAGCCAGGCGATGCCGGTCATTAACAGGCTGATTACCAGCGCCAGCGGAAGCTCGGCCGGTAGTTCATTAAGGGCGACCGCCGAGGCTCCTGGCCCGCTGACGCTAATGGTAAAGGGAAACTCGGTCGACGGCTGGCGGTAGATGATTTGCTCGCCCGGTAGGGCTTCCTGTTTACTCAGCCCTGAACCGCTAATAAAGCTTTTTTCGCCTACGCTAAGGCCAATTCCGCTGATTAGCGCTGATTTTGCGTTGAAAATTAACTCGCCCAGCAGCTCAATGTTGATCACCAGCAGCACGCCGTCAGCGCCGCTAAGCGACGCGGGATACCACTGGATAAGTACCGGCGTCCCTTTGAGCAGCGAGGAGTCGTAGCTGAAGGTGAGCAGGGGATGATGGGTTGGTAATGCCGGCTGTAGCTGGTGTATCGGAATATTGCGTTGGCCAAAAATACTCGAGCAGTACAGCAGGTTCGACTGGACCAGCGCAATTGAACGCACCGTTTGCAGCGATGCCGCCAGCTTACGTAACGTGAGGTGGACGTCCTGACAAGGCTGATTGACTAGATGCAGTAGCGCAACGTGCTGGGCCGCCAGAGGCCGCAGGATATTATCCATAGCGGCCACCATCTTGTTGGTGCTCATCTGAACGCGTTGCTGATTTAAGCTACGCTGCGAAATAAATCGTATTACTAAGGTTGTTGTCAGCGTCAGTAGTGCGACCAGCAGGCAAACCAGAATGCGTTTCCGGCGATAGGTTGTGATGACTTTTTGTGCAGTCTGCATGCGCGACGCCCTGTCGGCTAAAAGTGTTAATGAGAGTAACAGCCGTTATAGAGCAAGTGTAGAGGGCGCAGATAATAATATAGAGCGGAAAAAGGAGAATGCGCCCTTAGGCGCATTCTGTTGAGTAATGTTTAGTCGCACTGAACTTTGATAGCCAGGCCGCCGCGCGACGTTTCCCGGTATTTGGCGTTCATGTCTTTACCGGTTTCATACATGGTCTCAATGACCTTATCCAGTGAGACGCGCGGCTCGCTGGTGCGGCGCATTGCCATTCGGCTGGCGTTAATCGCCTTGACGGAGGCAATCGCGTTGCGTTCAATGCACGGAACCTGTACCTGTCCGGCCACCGGGTCGCAGGTCAGTCCCAGATTGTGTTCCATGCCGATTTCCGCCGCCACGCAGACCTGCTCCGGGCTGGCGCCAAGGATTTCAGCCAGGCCCGCGGCCGCCATTGAGCAGGCTACGCCCACTTCGCCCTGACAGCCCACTTCCGCGCCGGAAATGGAAGCGTTCATTTTGTACAGCGTGCCAATAGCCCCTGAAGCCAGGAAATAACGAATATAGATATCCGGACTGACGGGCTCGATAAAGTGGTCATAGTAGGCCAGCACCGCCGGAACGATGCCGCAGGCGCCGTTGGTGGGGGCCGTCACCACCCGGCCACCGGCGGCGTTTTCTTCGTTGACCGCCAGCGCAAACATATTGACCCAGTCCACCACGTTCATCGGGTCGTTAGAGAGCTTATCGCTGGCAACCAGCATCCGCCGCAGCGCCGAGGCGCGACGAGGAACGCGCAGCGGACCAGGCAGGACCCCTTCGGTATTCATCCCACGATCGATACAGGCGCGCATGGTCTGCCAGATATTGGCAAAATAGTCTTCAATCTCTTTTTTGCTGTGCAGCGCCAGCTCATTCTGCATCACCATGCCGGAGAGCGACATGCCGGTCTGTTTGCAGTAGCCCAGCATCTCCTGAGCGGATTTAAACGGATACGGAACGGCGAGTTCGCTGGCGCTCTCTTTGCCGAAATGTTCTTCATCGACGATAAAACCGCCGCCAATAGAATAATACGTTTTACTGTAGATCTCTTTCTCGCCAGCCCAGGCGTGAATGGTCATGCCGTTTTCATGCAGCGGCAGGTTGTCGCTACGAAAACGCATGCCGTCATTTTTCGGGAAGTCGACTTCATGCTGCCCTTGGGCCAGCAGCAGGCGTCCGCGCTCTTCAACGTCGCGGATAAACGCCGGAATCGCGTCGATATCGACCGTATCGGGCTGATTGCCCGCCAGCCCCATAATAATGGCGATATCCGTGTGGTGGCCTTTGCCGGTTAATGACAGTGAGCCGTAGACGTCAACCGCCAGGCGAGTCACTTCATTAAGCAATCCCTTTTCGACCAGGTCATCGACGAACTGTTTACCGGCCTTCATCGGGCCTACAGTATGGGAAGATGAGGGACCGATCCCCACCTTGAACATGTCGAATATACTAATCACGCTAACACTCCTGACAGGGTTGCCGCGGGTGCGGCAACGATGTAATAACTGCGCATAGTGTAAGAGGGAACCGGGCCATCAGCTTAAGTATTCACATGAATTAAACTAATGGGTAACCATGGATTTACTAATGCTGAGAACGCCGTCTCAGTTTTAGTATAGCTAAGGGCGGGAGCCTATCTGTAGCGCCAGTTCACGGATAATGCCGGCGGTCATTCCCCAGACAAAATAATGCTGATACCAGGATAGCCAGACGCGATGCGAATTGCCGCGGCGATGGATATCCAGCGGGTGGTAGCGTCCCAGGCGCAGCGCTTCGGCCAGCGGCATTTCAAAGACCGCGGCGACTTCATCCTGGCTGGCGTGATAGTGCAGGTCAGGCGGAATAATGCCCACTACCGGGGTGACCTGAAAACCGGGTACGCTATCGACCGGCGGCAGAACGCCGATCACCTCGACCGACTCCGGCGGGATCGCCACCTCTTCGTGGGCCTCGCGCAGCGCGGCGGCGATCAGGGTCGCATCGCTGTTATCCACCGCGCCGCCGGGGAAGGCGACCTGACCCGCGTGCTTGCGCATCAGCGGCGAACGCTGGGTCAGCAGCAGCCCCGGCTGCGGGCGGCGCACAATCGGTACCAGCACCGCCGCCTGACGCTGGTTGAGCGCGTGGCGCGTCGGCTGCGGGCGCAGGAGCTGAAAACGCGAAAGGAAATCGTCAAGTTCGAGGGCGCTGTCCGCCATGTGCTAGCTCTCCAGTTGATGCAGAATACGATTAACTTTATCAAAAGTTTCCTGATATTCCGCCGCCTCTTCGCTATCGGCCACAATTCCGCCGCCGGCGGAGCAGTAGATCCGCCCCTGGCAGGCCGTCAGCGTACGGATGGTGATGCTGGTATCCATATTGCCGCAGAAGCTGAGATATCCGATGCTGCCGCACCACGCATTGCGCCGCTGCGGCTCCAGTTCATCGATGATCTCCATCGCTCTGACCTTCGGCGCGCCGGTGATTGAGCCGCCGGGAAAGGCGGCGCGCAGCAGGTCGGCGGCGTGCAGATCAGCGGGCAATCGGGCGGCCACGGTGCTCACCAGATGATGCACGGCAGGGAAGGGCTCCACCACAAACAGCTCAGGAACGCGAACGCTACCGGGGACAGCAACCCGGCCAATATCGTTACGCATTAAATCGACGATCATCAGGTTTTCGGCGCGGTCTTTTGCTGAGTTCGCCAGCTTTTGCGCCTGCAACGCATCCTGCTCAGGATCGGCCAGCCTGGGCAACGTCCCCTTAATGGGCCGGGTTTGAATTTCGCCTTGCCGGAGCTGAATAAAACGCTCGGGCGACAGGCTTAATATGGCGCCCTCCTGGAGGCGAATAAAGGCGCTGAACGGTGCGCGATTGACGCGGTTTAGCTGACGGAAGGCCTGCCACTCATCCCCGCGATAGCTCGCCGTAAACCGCTGCGCCAGGTTAACCTGATAGCAGTCGCCGCTGTGCAGATAAGCCTGAACCTGGCGAAACTTCTTGCCATACTCCGCGCGGCTCATATTTGAGCGCCACCCTGAGGTGAGGGCAAAGGGAGCAGCGGCAGGCTCAGCCTGCGCTTCCAGCCACGTCAGCCGCGCCTGCGGGTCGTCATAGCTGAATAACGACACTTCCCGGCGCTGATGATCGACGATTAACGCCCAATCATAAATGCCTACCGCCATATCCGGCAGATCGATATCCGCCTCGGCCTGCGTCGGCAGATTTTCAAAGCGGCGACCCAGATCGTAACCGAACAGCCCCAGCGCCCCGCCGAGAAACGGCAGCTGCGGATGAGCGTGCGGCTGCAGGTTAAAGCGCGCCAGCTGTTGATGCACGAGGGTGAGCGGATCGGCGGCAGAGGTTGAGAGGGTTTCCCCTTCGTTTATGACGGTCATATCGCCGCGAGTCACCAGCGTTGCGCGCGGCTGGGCGACAACAATGTCAAAACGATTATGCGGATGTTCGGCAAAACCGGAGTGCAGCAGCATCGCCCAGGGCTGTGAACTTAATGGGCTAAAATAGTATTCAGCGGCATCCGGACGCCAGGGCAGGGAAATCATAGCGGGGGACAACATGGTCTTCTTTAATCCTGATGGTGACCGCCCGCTGGTATACGAGAGGACGGCGTGAAATAATTACGCCCCACAATGTAGCAGGAGTAAGTGATGTTTGCAGGTTTACCTTCGCTGAGCCACGAGCAACAGCAAAAAGCAGTTGAACGAATTCAGGAGCTGATGTCGCAGGGCATGAGCAGCGGCCAGGCCATCGCTTTAGTGGCAGATGAACTGCGCGCCTCACATACCGGCGATCGGATTGTGGCGCGCTTTGAGGATGAAGACGATTAAATTACTCTGCGTACTGAGGTGAGACGCCGCTTTCCGCGAGCGGAAGGATCGCATCAGGTCGTTTTCCTGGCTCGTCGTATAGCGTCACGTGCGTCACGCGATCGCCGCGCCAGAAGGTAATTTGCGTACCGACTGGCGTATGATGCACGTTCACTTCCGTCAGCGGCGCGCTGTTTGCCAGATCCCACAGACACACAAAACGCGCCTGCGGCAGGTGATTACGTATTACCAGATAGCTAAGATTGCGAATCGCCGGGTTATCGGGCGCCAGCCCTTGCCAGAGTTCACCATCACCGGATAGCCAGAGCGCAACGGTATCGCCGCCGCGTGCAAAGTGGCGCGGCTGACAGCCGTTCAGCGGCGTCACGGTTGCTTCGGTCATTCGCCGCAGCGGCCCGCTGAGCGAAAAAGGTTGGGCCAAGCCGCTCTGGTCCAGCGCCTGTGCCGCCAGATGTAGCGTCCAGTCGAGCTGCTGGCGATGCGGGTTCTCCACGGAGGACAGATCGATCAGCACATCTTCAAGCCACAGCAGGCGACGGCGGAAGCGCACGTCCCGCCAGGCCGTATCGTCCCACTCGACGCGGCTATGGCTGTTGAGCTCCGGCGGCGGTTTGCCCCAATCAACCTCGCTATCCAGCCACAGAAAGTCGTCATCCATATGCCAGCCCAGCATCTGCGGGTTGGCCGGAGGCTGGTTGCTCTGATTAACGCAAAGCGTATTGTGGGTGGCGCTGTTTTTGTAATAGTCGTAGTGCATTTTCGCGCCGTATCCTGTGGTGCCCATATCCGTGAGCAGCCAGCCGTCGCGATGCCAGAGCATCAGCCCCAGCCGGTCGTAATGGTCGTGCTCGCCGCCCCAGGGACTGTGCTTAATCAGCAGCGCCTGCTGCGGCCGTCGCCATAGCGTCAGACCCGCGCCCGGCGCAAACAGCGACTGCCGTGGGATGAGCGGCAGGCGGGATTCCGGCAGAGGCCGTTCGCGCCATAGCAGGGTTTCACGCTCATCGGGTGCCGTTTCGGTAAACTGCAGGACCGCGGCGTACTGCGGGTCACGCCAGATAAACCAGGCGAACTCGTACAGATCCCGGTGATGGAGTTTCTCCTGCCCGGCGAGGCAGTCATTAAGCCGGGGGAAAGTGCCGTCCGGCAGCAGCAGCGACAGTGGGAACTTCAGCATCGCCTGATACCAGGGACCGTCCAGCAGGCTCCAGCGGCTGCCGCGCGCCAGCTTTTCGAAGGCAAAAAAACCCTGCAGCGCGTAATAGTGGTAGTGAATCGAACCTTCAAACCAGAGCCCTTCCGCCAGCAGGCCGTTTTCCAGCTGCCAGCGCAGGCCATACGGCTGGTTAACGGCAAACTCCAGCAGGGTTTCATCTTCGAGGACGAAACCCAGTACGCCAAGCGCCGCGCTGATTTTGACCTCATGGTTATGGATCTGCGGACTACGATGGTCGCGCAAAAACGTGGCCGCACAGCGCAGCAGGTTTTCACTGATATGCCGCTGCTCGCCGGGCGTCAGGCTGTCGCGAATAAAGTCATAACCCAGCGCCATTTCCAGAATGCAGTTGGCTTCGCACAGCGTCTGGGCGTTCATCTTTCCCGGTCCGTTGTTGGGAATATCGCCGTGAATCTCATAGCCGGGATAGACATCCGCGTAACCCATCAGCAGCGTGCGAACTTTATCGCGATACGCTGTTTCGCCGGTCAGCCGCCATAGCAGGCCAAGCTGCTGACAGGCGCTGGCGTTTCGGCCATTCATCTCGCGCCACCAGGCGCCGTCCCACGGTTCGCCGCTAAATAGTTCCCCATCGACCGGGCAGGCATGCTGGTGGGGCGTATCCGCCCGCCACGTCAGGCGTACGCCGTGGCGCGGACAAAAGTAGTAGAGATTCCAGCTGGCGATGCCTGACTGCGGAATGCGAACCGCTGCCTGAAGTACCGGCTGCGCATCTTTCACCAGCCGCTCAAGCAGTCCGCTATTCGCGGCTGCGCGTCCGACAATGTCGGGCCAGAGCCCAGAAAATTGTTTCATTAGCGGTTATCCCTGACCTCTGACGATGCGGAAAGCGGGGCGATGAGCGTCGTGATATCGTCGGGATACTTCGCCCGCAGCCACTGCGCTTTGTCACGGAACAGCGGATCTTCCGGCCAGGCGTGCGCGGCGGTGGCGATATTGCGCAGCGCTTTCTTGTCATCCATTTTATCGAGGTCTTTCCAGGGCCATGGCGTATCGCTGTTAATAAACCCGGCGATGTACTGATAGCCTTTGCGCAGGCTATGGTCGTCGAGGGTGAAGTTCCAGATATCGACGCCCGCTTTTTCGCCCAGTCGCCCGAGGCGGTTGTAGGCTTCGAGGTTGAAATTGCTGTAGTGCCACGGACGCGTGCGTTCCAGTTCGGCCATCTGGCGGCCTTCAATATCAAATTGTCCCGCAATACGCCGCAGCTGGGTGATGTACAGGCGCTTTTTCGCCTCGTCGATTTTACCGCTGAACAGGGCGAAGGCGGCGGCCTGCATATCAAAATAGCTGCCGTGATTGTTATGCCAGTTCTCTTCTTCAAAGCCGTTCTGGCTGGTGGTCATCCAGTGGTAATAGTCACCAAACCACTGCTTTAAAGCGCTAACGTCGTTATCGTTCAGCGCAGATGAGGATTGCAGCAGGGCGATCGCGTCAACGACGTCAACCAGCGCGCGGCTATCAATAATGCCGATACCGCGTCCGGTATTAATACCGGGAATGGCCTGGGCATGCTGCAGGTTGGGGGTCATGCGCGTTTTGGGATCGAGAAACCAGCGCTTTAACTGCGCCGCCGCTTTTTGCGCGTAGCGATCGTCGTGAGAGAAGTACCACGCCAGCGCCAGCGTTGACACGTCGTTACTCATCTTCACCAGCCGGTTCTTATCGGTAGCGTCGCTATTGGCGTCAGGGTTGGTTTGCCCATCTTTGCGGATATAGGGAAGCCCGTCCTGGGTATCAGGGTTTGGCCACCAGTAAGGTGGAAAACTGTAGTAGTCGTGCTTGTTGCCGCTGGCGGCGACCAGCGTTTTATCCATCACCGAGAACAGCGGATGCTTGAGCGCCAGGTCGGCTTTTTTTAGCAGAGCCGCTTGCGCCTGAACAAATAGCGGGTCTTTCGCGGCAATCTGCTGGCGGCTGAAGGCTAAATCCTTTCCGTCTAGCGTGTACGGCTCAGCGGCATATGAGGAGGCGCTCAGGCCGGAACAAAACAGCGCAATGCCTAACAAACCTCGGCGAGGTATTGAGTTCATCGTGATAACCCTTCTGCAAATATGAGAAAAGATAACAAAAAAATTATACCTGACGCGTATTTAAAGGACGCGCAAAACAGGCGGTGTAATTAAAAACAATATATTTAAATATTCGATGGCGAGCAGTGTAAAAGACAAAGTGATTTTTTTTGTGACCTCCTTCAAGTTTAACGCCCTGGATAAATAATGACGCTATTAATGCAGTGTGCATCACGTATTTTGCCATTTTTCTATACTTTTTGATTTTTTTAACAAAAACAGTAAATTTATAACTTGTTGATTTTTATTATTATTTATTTTTGGTCACTTTTATTGTCACTTTTATTGTCACTTTTTGGTGTGATCTGTCTCAATTTTCTGATTTTTGAAACGCAATTTCTTTTTTGCATGGTTGTATTGGGAAATACATTTCTATCTAATGAATGGAAATATTTCTTGCGTCAGCTGTATTAACGCCTGAGCAATATTCAAATTTCTTTTTATGTATTAATTGAGAATTTAATTACCTTTGTGCCCTACAATAAAGGATATGCCATCATGTCTGCCAATAAATTGCGTTCATTGTTACTTCTTACCGCGCTCGGGCTCGGCGTTAGCCAAAGCTACGCCGCGACTACGCTCAACGTCTGGATCCGCGCCAGCAATGACTCGAAGAATATCTACAAACAAGAGGCGGAAAAGTTTGAAGAAAAAACCGGTATCAAAATTGAGTATTTCAACGCCACTACCGACTTTGAACAGCGACTGGCGCGCGCTACGGCGGGAAACGCCTTACCCGATCTGATTTTTAACGATGCGGCGTCGCTGGGGCAGTTTATCCAGTTGGGTATTGCTGAAGAAATTGACCCGCAGGCGATCGCGGGCGGCGACCAGCTATTCCAGACGGCATGGAAGAGTACCCGCTATATCGACGGTAAATACTATGGCGTACCGACCTCCGCGCAAACTTTCGCCCTGTTTGTGCGCAAAGACTGGCGGGAAAAACTGGGGCTGCCGCAGCCGAAGAGCTGGGATGATATTCAGGCCCTGGCAAAAGCCTTCACCACCCAGGATCCCGATGGCAACGGTAAAAATGATACCTACGGATTTATCGTTCCCGCCTCCACAACGCGCGGCTACGCCAGCTGGTTTATGAGCAGCTTTATCTGGCAGGCGGGCGGTGATTTCGTGACGGAACGCAGCGGAAAATTCAGCGCCTCGCTCAATACGCCGGAAGTGGCTCAGGCGATGAACTTTATGCGCACTATGATGTGCGACAAAGTCACGCAGCCGGGTGCGATTAACGCCACTACCGCCGACGTTATTCCCTCCTTCCGCTCCGGGCAAAGCGGCATGTTCTTCAGCGGCCCGTACCATATCGCGCTGTTCGATAAAGACCCTGGTAAAGACAACTTTGAAGTGATTCCGGTGGTGGGGCCGAAAGGTGAGGCCACCCTCGCCGAGGGCACCACGGTCTTTATGATGAAGAGCAGTGTACAGAAAGAGGCGGCGCGTCAATTTATCGAATTTATGATCTCCCCGGAAGGTCAGGAAATCGGCATGGGTAAAGGCAGCCAGCATATACCGGTGGTGCGCCTGCCGGTGAATAAGAACGTCGACGTCAAAGCCGTTTATCAGGACGCGCGCTGGGAGACTTTCGCCCGACTTTACAATGAACAGGGGCGCTACGTACCGCAAATTCCCAACTGGACGCCGGTACGTCAGGTGGCAGCCGAAGGCTTTAACCGCATTTTTGCCGACTGCGGCAGCGATATTGCCGCTGAGCTGAAGACGCTCGACGGCAAGGTGAACGCTGAGCTGAAAAAACAAAATGTGCTGGCTAACTGAGGACATAGGTTATGACGCTGCATGAGACGAAGTCCTCGCCGATAAAGCAGGCCGCTTCGCCTGACTCGGCCGGATGGCTGAGCGCAAAGCGTAAGCGGGCGCTGATCCCGTGGCTGTTTTTAGCGCCTGCGCTAATTATTTTCAGCTGGTTTAAGTTTATCCCGATGATTCAGGGTCTGGTGATGAGCTTTTACAAAGTCAACTTTAATCAGCCGAACGAGTGGGTAGGGCTGGATAACTTCACCCGCGCTTTTGCCGACGCCGAGCTGCACGCGGCGGTGGTGAACACGCTGCTGTACGTTGTGGTAACGATGTTCGCCGCGGCTATCCTGGCCTTTTTTCTCGCCATGTTGCTGGAAGGCCCGGCGCGCCATCTGCGTTTTATTCGCACCGCCATCTTTTTACCCGCGGTCACCAGCGCAGCGATCGTCGCCGAAATGTGGCGAATTTTATTCAACCCAACGCCCAACGGCGTGGTTAACCACATCCTGAGCTGGTTTGGCGTCGCCGACCAGGGCTTTCTTGCTAGCTCCGATCAGGCGCTGGGGGTCATCATGCTGCTGCATATCTGGAAGGCGGTGCCTTACAACATGGTGATTTTTATTGCCGGCCTGGCGGGGATCAGCCGCGATTTATACGATGCGGCGAACGTCGACGGCGCCAGCTGGTGGAACCGCCTGCGCTACGTCACGCTGCCTGGCATGATCCCGGCGCTCTCGGTGGTGCTGATGCTCTCCTTTATTCGTGGTTTTCGCGTGTTTGCCGAGGTGTATGCCACCACCGGCGGGGGACCGTCTAACGCCACGGAAATGGTCATGACCCACATCTATAAATTGGGTTTTGAGCAGTTTGACTATGGCTACGCTTCGGCGGTGTCGTTTCTGCTGTTCACCTTCACGGTGTTGTTAACCATTTGTCATCTGACGCTGAAAAAACGTATCGCCCGTTACTAAGGAGCCGCGATGTTAAGTAAACGTTGGGATACCGCAGGACGCTGGTGCATCTACGCGCTGCTACTGATTGTCTTTGTCGGTCCGTTCTGGGGCATCGTCGCCACGGCATTCAGCGGTGCGCCGGTGAAACCGGGCGAACTGCTGGCCTGGCCGAATCAGTTCTCATTTGAAAACTTCATCTTTGCGTGGATGGATATTGGCGTCTGGCAGTATCTGCTGAACTCCATTCTGGTGGTGTTCTTCGGCACCGTTCTGCAGGTGTCGGTCAGCGCGCTGGCGGCCTATGCGCTGGCGCGTAAGAAGTTTCGCGGCGTGGCGCTGGTGAGCCTGGTGATTTTGTCCACCATGATGCTGCCGGAAGAGGTTATCGCCATTCCGCTGTACATGATTATTAACTGGCGGCTGCCGTTCATCGACGCCTCGCTGTACAACAGCTACCTCGGGATGATTTTACCGGTTGTCGGCTGGGCGTTTTCTATCTTTGTCCTGACTGAATTTATGTCGGCGATTCCGAAAGAGCTGGAGGAGGCGGCGCGGATTGATGGCGCTAACGAGTGGCAGATTTTCTTCCACGTCATCCTGCCGCTGGTGAAACCGGCGCTCGGAACGGTGGTGACCTTCGGCTTTATTATGATTTGGGACCAGTACCTGCTGCCGCTGATCGTGGTCAACCAGGACAGCCTGAATACCATTCCGGTGATCCTTGGTACGCTGCGTACCGATGAGAGCATCACGCCGAATATTTTTATCGCCATAACGCTGCTGGCGATGCTGCCCAGCATCATCGTCTACCTGGGTCTGCAAAAACATTTCAATCGCGGGATTATGTCCGGCGCGGTCAAAGGATAAGGAGTTACCGATGGGATCTGTTGTACTGAATAGCGTCCGTAAATCGTATGGTGATGCGCACGTGATTAAAGACGTGTCGTTGACAATCCCGGACGGCGAGTTCTGCGTCCTTGTGGGGCCCAGCGGCTGCGGAAAGTCCACGCTACTGCGCATGATCGCCGGACTGGAGGAGATCTCCGGCGGGGACGTGCACATCAACGAGCGTAACGTCACGGAAGTGGAGCCGAAGCTACGCGACATTGCGATGGTGTTCCAGAGCTATGCGCTCTACCCGCAGATGACGGTGCGTGAAAATATGGGCTTTGCCCTGAAGATGGCTAAACTGCCAAAAGCGGAGATCAATCAGAAGGTTAATGAAGCGGCGGCGCTACTGGGGCTGGAGCCGCTACTGGAGCGCCTGCCCAAAGATCTCTCCGGCGGCCAGCGCCAGCGCGTGGCGATGGGGCGGGCGATCGTGCGTAAGCCGCAGGTGTTTTTATTCGATGAACCGCTCTCCAACCTGGACGCCAAGCTACGTACCCAGGTGCGCGGCGAGATCCGCGAACTGCATCGTCGACTGAAAACTACCTCGGTGTACGTCACCCACGATCAGATTGAGGCCATGACCATGGGACAGATGATCGTCGTCCTGCGCGATGGGCGAATTGAACAGGCGGGTACCCCGCTGGAGCTGTACGACCGGCCGGCGAATCTGTTCGTGGCCGGATTTATCGGTTCGCCGGAGATTAACCAGCTTCCCGGCGAGGTTGTGCTGAACGGCAACGCGACCAGCTTGCGTCTGAAAGATGGCTCGCTGCTGGCGTTGCCTGCGGGTTTACGGGTGATCGACGGCCAGCAGGTGGTGTACGCCATTCGCCCCGAGCAGGTCAACGTGGTCCATGAAGCGCGCGACGATGCGCTGGCGGCGACGGTGACGGCGGTGGAGAACACCGGTTCGGATATGCAGCTGTTCTGCGATACCGGCGGCGGGGCGTTTACCTCGGTGTTCAAACAGCGTCTGGCAGTAAAAGAGGGGGATAAGATCTGGCTACAGCCGAAACTCTCGGGCGTGCACCTGTTCGATGCGCAAAGCGGTCAACGCATAGCGTGCCGGGAGGTAAATTAAGGTGGCGATGAAGCTGTACACCCTTGATGAAACCTGCCTGGAAAACGCCCGGGCGGGCTTAAAACAGCCGTTTTCGCCGCTGCAGCTGGCGCTGAGCAAGCTGGTGTCGGAGGCTGACATTCTGCGCCGTGAAGCGCCGGAAAGCGTGGTGCACAAAAAACTGCGCCCGGCGAGCGGCGATGCGCACGATTACTACAGTCTGGGGACCTACTGGTGGCCAAACCCGCGGCGTCCCAACGGGTTACCCTATATTCGCCGCGACGGGCATATTAATCCGCAGTGTGAGAACAACGATACCGACACCTCGCGCATTATCCGCATGTGTGAACGGTGTCTGACCCTGGGACTGGCGTGGTACTTCACCGGCCAGCGCCAGTACGCGCAGGCGGCGGCCGCGCAGATCCGCTGCTGGTTCCTCGATGCCGACACGCGAATGAATCCGCATCTGAACTATGGCCAGGCTATCCCGGGGATTGTTTCCGGCCGCGGCACCGGGCTGATTGACACCCGCTTAATGTGGATGGTGGTGGACACCATCGGTTTGATTAACACGGCGAGTGTGCTTGATACCGACGATATAATCGGCCTGCACCAGTGGTTCCGCGATTTTAACCACTGGATGTACTACAGCGACATCGGCCACTCAGAGTACGTCTGGCACAACAACCACGGCACCTGGTACGACGCCCAGCGGACGGTTAACGCGCTTTTCTATGGCGATAAAGGGCTGGCGGCGCGGATCATCGAGCAGGGGATCACCCAGCGGATGGCGGCGCAGATTGATCAGGATGGCAAACAGACCATGGAGCTCGAACGTACCATCCCTTTCCACTACTCGTTGTTTAACCTGGAAGCGCATCTGCTGCTCAACCGCTATGCCGAGCACGTCGAGTTTGACCGTTGGAACGCCATCCGCGATGGGCGAGGCGTGAAGCAGGGGATCGATTACCTGGTGCCGTTTATTCGGGAACCGGATCTCTGGCCCTACAGCGACCTGCAGGGAATCGTGTGGGATAGCGCGCTGCGCGTGCTGCTGCAGTCAGTGAGGGGCTACACAAAACAATCTGCCAGCTATCGTGAAGCGCTGAAATGTGTGCCGCAGGAGACGCTGCAGCTGAAGGAACAGCTCATGTGGTGTCCGGGCTGATAGAACAATGCTTCTTGCCTCCTGACGGCGCCGTGGCTGGTCGGCCTGGCTGGTATGTAGCCCGTAAAAGGCGTTTACGCCGCTATCCGGGGAATGCGCCGGATAGCGGCTTTGGCGCGGCTTCTTCCCGGGCGGCGCTACGCTTGCCCGGGCTACGGGGCCACGGCTGTCTTACACTGCGGCGATGATTTTAATCTCGACTTTGTACTTAGGATTCATCAGCTTCGCCTGTACCGTACAGCGCACCGGGGCATGACCGGCGACGACCCACGCATCCCACGCCTGGTTCATCGCCGCAAAGTCTGCGCCATCGGCAAGGAAAATCGTCGCATCAAGAATACGCGACTTGCTGCTGCCCTGTTTCTCCAGCACCGCGTCAATCTGCGCCAGGGTATCGGCGGTTTGCGCGCAGGCGTCGGCATCCAGGTTGGACGGCACGCCGGTGTAGTACAGCGTCTGGTTGTGGATCACCACATCAGACCAGCGGGCTTCGGCATCAATACGCGTAATGGTCATGTTTATTTCCTCTTTGTTCCGGTTCATTAAGCTGCGGCAAGACTGCCACAATGTTGCACCTGCGTCACTACCCGCACTGGCGAAAACCCCTCCACCCTGACATAATCACTGTCCAAATAACCAGGGGGTAATGTGATCGACGATTTTGCAGCAGACGGCCAGCTGGCCAGCGCGATTGCGGGATTTAAACCGCGCGAGCCGCAGCGCCAGATGGCTTTCGCCGTCGCCAGCGCGATTGAAGAAACCCGTCCGCTGGTGGTTGAAGCGGGCACTGGGACCGGGAAAACCTACGCCTACCTGGCGCCGGCGCTGCGCGCCAACAAGAAAGTCATTATCTCCACCGGCTCGAAAGCGCTACAGGATCAGCTCTACAGTCGCGATTTGCCTACCGTCGCCAAAGCGCTGAAGTACACCGGCAAGCTGGCCCTGCTGAAAGGGCGGTCGAACTACCTGTGCCTTGAGCGTCTGGAGCAGCAGGCCCTTGCCGGGGGAGACCTGCCGGTGCAAACCCTCAGCGACGTTATTCTGCTGCGTTCATGGTCTAACCAAACCGTCGATGGCGATATCAGCACCTGCGTTAGCGTCGCCGAAGATTCCCAGGCCTGGCCGCTGGTCACCAGCACCAACGACAACTGCCTCGGCAGCGACTGCCCGTTATATAAAGACTGTTTTGTAGTTAAGGCGCGGAAAAAGGCGATGGATGCCGACGTGGTCGTCGTCAACCATCATTTGTTCCTCGCCGATATGGTGGTCAAAGAGAGCGGCTTTGCCGAGCTGATTCCCGAAGCGGAAGTGATGATCTTCGACGAAGCGCATCAGCTACCGGATATCGCCAGCCAGTACTTTGGGCAATCGCTCTCCAGCCGCCAGCTGCTGGACCTGGCGAAAGATATCACGATTGCTTATCGTACCGAGCTCAAAGACACCCAGCAGCTGCAGAAGTGCGCCGACCGACTGGCCCAGAGCGCGCAGGATTTTCGCCTGCAGCTAGGGGAACCAGGCTATCGCGGCAATCTGCGCGAACTACTGGCTGACCACAACATTCAGCGCGCGCTGCTGCTGCTTGATGATGCGCTCGAACTCTGTTACGACGTGGCAAAGCTGTCGCTGGGCCGCTCGGCGCTGCTTGATGCCGCCTTTGAGCGGGCAACCCTTTATCGCGGCCGCCTGAAGCGGCTAAAAGAGACCAGCCAGCCGGGCTTTAGCTACTGGTATGAGTGTACTTCACGTACCTTCACCCTGGCGCTGACCCCGCTGACGGTGGCGGATAAATTTAAAGAGGTGATGGCGCAAAAATCGGGAAGCTGGATCTTTACCTCGGCGACGCTCTCGGTCAATGACGATTTACGTCATTTCACCGATCGCCTGGGCATTGGCGAAGCGCAAACGCTGCTGCTGCCCAGCCCCTTTGATTATGCCCATCAGGCGCTGCTGTGCGTGCCGCGAAATCTGCCGTTACCCAACCAACCCGGCGCGGCGCGGCATCTGGCAGCGATGCTCAAACCGCTGATTGAGGCCAACGACGGGCGCTGCTTTATGCTGTGCACTTCCCACGCCATGATGCGCGATCTGGCGGAGCAGTTTCGCGCCACCATGACCCTGCCGGTGCTGCTGCAGGGGGAAACCAGTAAAGGTCAGCTTTTACAGCAGTTCGTCAGCGCCGGAAATGCGCTGCTGGTGGCGACCAGCAGCTTCTGGGAAGGCGTGGACGTGCGCGGCGATGCCCTCTCGCTGGTGATTATCGACAAACTGCCGTTCACCTCACCGGACGATCCGCTACTCAAAGCGCGGATGGAGGATTGCCGTCTGCGCGGCGGCGATCCCTTTGATGAGGTGCAACTCCCGGACGCGGTGATTACTCTTAAACAGGGCGTGGGGCGTCTGATCCGCGATGTTACCGATCGTGGGGTACTGGTTATCTGCGACAATCGTCTGGTGATGCGTCCCTACGGTGCGACCTTCCTCGCCAGCCTGCCGCCCGCGCCGCGCACGCGCGACATCCGCCGGGCGGTACGCTTTCTTGCGGTGCCGCCGGCGAGGTAATCCGACGCAAAATGTGGTAAGCTGCGCGCCATTTTGTCAATCTGCTAGAGCGAGAGCGCGACAACCCATGCGAATTTTAGCTATCGATACCGCCACGGAGGCCTGCTCCGCGGCGCTGTGGAATGATGGCACCCTCAGTGCTCATTTTGAAATCTGCCCCCGTGAACATACCCAACGTATCCTGCCTCTGGTGCAGGAGGTCCTCAATGAAAGCGGCACGCAATTAACCGACCTTGACGCGCTGGCCTTTGGCCGCGGGCCGGGGAGCTTCACCGGCGTGCGTATCGGTATCGGTATCGCCCAGGGGCTGGCGCTGGGAGCCGAGCTGCCGATGATCGGCGTGTCCACGTTGGCAACCATGGCGCAGGGCGCGTGGCGCAAAACCGGCGCAACCCGCGTACTGGCGGCCATCGACGCCAGAATGGGCGAGGTCTACTGGGCGGAATATCAGCGCGATGAGCAGGGCGTCTGGCACGGCGAAGAGAGTGAAGCGGTGCTTAAGCCGGAAGCGGTTCGCGAGCGTCTGCAGCAGCTGGAAGGCGAGTGGGCCACCGTTGGCACCGGCTGGCAGGCGTGGCCGGATCTGGCTAACGGCTACGGTTTAACGCTCGCCGATGGCGCTATTCAGCTGCCTGAAGCGCAGGATATGCTGCCGCTGGCCTGCCACCTGTTTACGGCGGGAAAAACCGTGGCCGTCGAACACGCTGAACCGGTTTATTTACGTAATGAAGTGGCGTGGAAGAAACTTCCTGGCCGCGAGTGAATCTCAGTAACTATAAGTCTGAGAAGAAGGAAGGGGTCGCGTCATGGCGGGTCAAAAAAGGGTAGTGCGTTGGTTAGTCGCGGCGGCAGTGGTCGCTGCGCTGAGCGGGTGCGCTTCGGTACCGGATGCCATAAAGGGCACCACTCCGACGCCGCAGCAGGATTTAGTCCGGGTGATGAACGCGCCGCAGCTGTATGTCGGTCAGGAAGCGCGTTTTGGCGGCAAGGTGGTTAGCGTGCAGAACCAGCAGGGTAAAACCCGCCTGGAAATTGCCACCGTTCCGCTCGACGGCGCCGCGCGCCCGGAGCTGGGCGAACCGTCGCGTGGGCGTATTTTTGCCGACGTGAACGGCTTTATCGACCCGGTGGATTTTCGTGGGCAACTGGTCACCGTGGTTGGCCCCATCGTCGGCGTCGTCGACGGCAAAGTGGGGAATACGCCGTATAAATTCATGCTGATGAATGCGACCGGCTACAAGCGCTGGAACGTTGTGCAGCAGGTGGTCATGCCCCCGCAGCCAATGATGGACCCGTGGATGTTCGGCCCGCGGCCTTGGGGCTACGGTTACGGCGGCTGGGGCTGGTATAACCCGGGCCCTGCCGAAGTCAGAAACGTCGTAACAGAATGATTTTGTAGATATTGTAAGCAAAAAGAAACAGCGGCTGGTCCGCTGTTTCTTCGTTTTCAGTCAAATAAGAAAAATAAATAGTGACGCGCTTCGCAACCTGTACAACGCCTAATTAATAAACTGGTACGCTGAGTTAATATAATGTTAACAGAATGTTTGTTGATCAGGGGCTGTGATGACGACGAATAACTATTTCAGAGGTGATGCAGTGAAAAAGGTTTGGCTAAACCGTTATCCCGCGGACGTTCCTGCGGAGATAAACCCTGACCGCTATCAATCCCTGGTTGAACTGTTTGAACACGCCGTGCGCCGCTATGCCGACCAACCGGCATTTATCAATATGGGCGAGGTGATGACCTACCGTAAGCTGGAGGAGCGCAGCCGGGCGTTTGCCGCTTACCTTCAGGAAGGGTTGGGCCTGCAAAAAGGCGACCGCGTCGCCCTCATGATGCCGAACCTGTTGCAATATCCGGTGGCGCTGTTTGGTATCCTGCGCGCGGGGATGATTGTGGTGAACGTCAATCCGCTCTACACCCCACGCGAACTGGAGCACCAGCTCAACGACAGCGGCGCCGCCGCCATCGTGATTGTCTCTAACTTCGCGCATACCCTGGAAAAGGTGGTCGATAAAACCCAGGTTAAGCACGTGATTTTAACCCGTATGGGCGATCAGCTTTCCCCAGCGAAAGGCACTCTGGTTAACTTTGTGGTGAAGTACATCAAACGGCTGGTGCCAAAATACCATCTGCCGGACGCCATTTCGTTTCGCAGCGCGCTGCAGTACGGCTACCGTATGCAGTACATCAAGCCGGAAATCGTCTCTCAGGATCTCGCCTTTCTCCAGTATACCGGCGGAACAACCGGCGTGGCGAAGGGGGCGATGCTGACGCATCGCAATATGCTGGCTAACCTTGAACAGGTCAACGGCACCTACGGACCGCTGCTGCATCGCGGCAAAGAGCTGGTCGTTACCGCGCTCCCGCTGTATCACATTTTTGCGCTGACCATGAACTGCCTGCTTTTTATCGAGCTGGGCGGGCAGAACCTGCTGATCACCAACCCGCGCGACATTCCGGGCCTGGTCAAAGAGCTGGCGAAATATCCCTTCACCGCGATGACCGGGGTCAACACCCTGTTTAACGCGCTGCTCAATAACAAAGAGTTTCAGCAGCTCGACTTCTCCTCCCTGCATCTCTCCGCCGGCGGCGGCATGCCGGTGCAGCAGGTGGTGGCCGAACGCTGGGTTAAGCTGACCGGGCAGTATCTGCTTGAAGGCTATGGCCTGACCGAGTGTGCGCCGCTGGTGAGCGTCAACCCGCACGATATTGACTATCACAGCGGCAGCATCGGTCTGCCGGTGCCCTCCACCGAAGCGAAGCTAGTGGATGACGACGATAATGAAGTGCCGCCGGGGGAGCCGGGGGAGCTGTGCGTGAAAGGGCCGCAGGTGATGCTGGGATACTGGCAGCGTCCTGATGCCACCGCGGAAATTATTAAGGACGGCTGGCTGCATACTGGCGACATCGCGGTGATGGATGAAGAGGGCTTCCTGCGCATCGTTGACCGCAAAAAAGATATGATTCTTGTCTCGGGCTTTAACGTCTATCCGAATGAAATCGAAGATGTGGTAATGCAGCACGCCGGGGTACAGGAAGTGGCCGCGGTAGGTGTGCCGTCCGGCAGTAGCGGTGAAGCAGTGAAAATTTTCGTGGTCAAGAAAGACCCGACGCTGACGGAAGAGATGCTGATTACCTTTTGCCGTCGGCAGCTAACCGGCTACAAGGTCCCGAAGCTGGTGGAGTTTCGCGATGAGCTGCCGAAATCTAACGTCGGGAAAATTTTACGTCGAGAACTGCGTGACGAAGCCCGCGCTAAAGTAGACAATAAAGCCTGAGCTAAGAGTGAATCGCCAGACGCCGGCTAAGCCGGCGTTTTTTATGGGCGCAAGTTAAGAGAGTATGATTTGAACTATCAGATGATCACCACCAACGATGGCCTTCGCGCCGTCTGTGACGCGGCAAGCGCGGTTTCCGCCATTGCGCTGGATACGGAGTTTGTCCGTACTCGCACCTACTACCCACAGCTCGGTCTGCTCCAGCTGTTCGACGGCAACCAGGTTTCGCTGATCGACCCGCTGGTCATCACCGACTGGGAACCGATGCGCGAACTGCTGCTGAATAAGGACGTGACCAAATTTCTGCACGCCGGTAGCGAGGATCTGGAAGTATTCCTTAATGCCTTTCATCTGATGCCGCAGCCGCTGATCGATACGCAAATTCTGGCCGCCTTTTGCGGTCGCCCGATGTCCTGGGGCTTTGCGTCGATGGTGGAAGAGTTTACCGGCGTGGCGCTGGATAAAAGTGAATCCCGTACCGACTGGCTGGCGCGTCCGCTAACCGAACGCCAGTGCATTTATGCCGCCGCCGATGTCTGGTACCTGCTGCCGATTGCCGGAAAGCTGATGGCCGAAACCGACAGCGCAGGCTGGCTCTCCGCCGCGCTGGATGAGTGTCAGCTGATGCAGCAGCGTCGCCAGGAGGTGCAGGATCCTGCCGAGGCGTGGCGCGATATCGGTAACGCCTGGCAGCTGCGGACTCGCCAGCTGGGCTGCCTGCAGCTGCTGGCGGACTGGCGCTTGCGTAAAGCGCGGGAGCGCGACCTGGCCGTCAACTTTGTCATTCGAGAAGAACATTTGTGGAACGTGGCGCGCTATATGCCTGGCAGTCTGGGGGAACTTGATAGCCTGGGACTGTCGGGCAGCGAAATTCGTTTCCACGGCAAGACGCTGATCGGCCTCGTCGAGAAAGCGCAGGCGCTGCCGGAAGAGGCGCTGCCTGAGCCGCTGCAGAACCTGATCGATATGCCGGGCTACCGCAAGCTGTTTAAAGATATTAAAGCGCTTGTGCAGACCGTGAGCGCCGAGAAAGGTGTCAGCGCCGAGCTGCTGGCCTCAAGAAGGCAGATTAACCAGCTGCTGAACTGGCACTGGGGATTAAAAAGCGGCAACGGGCAGCCTGAGCTGGTTTCCGGCTGGCGCGGCGCATTAATGGCCGATCGCCTGAATGCGCTATTAAGCGAGTACCCGCGCTAGCGTGTAGTCTGCAAAGTAAAAAACCGGCTACGCATCGCGTTGCCGGTTTTTTTAACGCTTACAGGCTCAGGATTTCGACTCTTCAGTTTCCGGCAGGGTCACGTTCAGCTCCAGAATCGAAATATCACCGTCTCTCTGCTCAAGCTGCACGCTGACCATCTCCGGGTCGATTTGCACATATTTGCAAATCACTTCAAGAATGTCTTTACGCAGCTGCGGAAGATAGTGCGGCTCCGCGTCGCCGCGACGGCGCTCCGCGACGATGATTTGCAGGCGCTCTTTCGCAATGTTGGCCGTGTTCTTTTTCCGCGAGAGAAAAAAGTCGAGTAATGCCATAATTTATCCTCCGAACAGGCGTTTGAGGAAACCTTTCTTCTCTTCTTCTACGAAGCGGAAAGGACGTTCTTCTCCGAGCAGACGTTCAACGGTATCGGCATAGGCTTTGCCCGCGTCCGAGGTATCATCCAGAATAACCGGTTCGCCCTGGTTAGACGCGCGCAGGACGGACTGATCTTCCGGAATCACGCCCACCAGATTGATGCGCAGAATTTCCAGCACGTCTTCCATGCTCAGCATGTCGCCTTTGTTGACGCGGCCTGGGTTATAGCGGGTCAGCAGCAGATGCTCTTTAATCGGATCTTCACCTTTTTCCGCACGGCGGGATTTAGAGGCCAGGATGCCGAGGATACGGTCGGAGTCGCGAACGGAGGAGACTTCCGGGTTGGTGGTGATAATGGCTTCATCAGCGAAGTACAACGCCATCAGCGCACCGGTTTCGATGCCTGCAGGGGAGTCACAGACGATAAAATCAAAATCCATTTTTTTCAGTTCTTCGAGAACTTTGTCTACGCCTTCACGGGTCAGGGCGTCTTTGTCACGCGTCTGGGAGGCCGGGAGGATATAGAGGTTCTCCGTGCGCTTGTCTTTGATAAGCGCCTGGTTCAGCGTGGCATCGCCCTGGATGACGTTGACGAAGTCATAAACGACCCGGCGTTCACAGCCCATGATCAGGTCAAGGTTACGCAGGCCGATGTCGAAGTCGATAACGACCGTTTTCTTTCCCTTCTGGGCCAAACCAGTAGCGATGGCCGCGCTGGAGGTGGTCTTGCCAACGCCTCCTTTACCCGAAGTCACAACAATAATGCGTGCCATAGAAATTCCTTGTTAAAAAGGGATTAATTCAACGATTGAATCGTCAAAGCGCTATCGTCTAAACGTAGACGTGCCGCTTTGCCATAAAATTCGGCCGGAATGTTATCACTCAGCCAGTATTCCCCGGCGATGGAAACCAGTTCCGCCGAGAGGTTCGTACAAAATATTTGGGCTTCTCTGTCGCCGCCAGCGCCGGCAAGCGCTCGTCCCCGCATCATGCCATATACATGGATATTACCATCGGCAATAAGTTCAGCCCCGGCACTCACATGGTTTGTAACAATTAGATCACAGTGTGGCGCATAAATACGCTGACCGGAACGTACCGGCTGATCAATCAAACGCGTTTTTGTGATCTGATTAACAACTGGCGGCGGTGCGACAGGTTCTGGCGGGGCCTGACGGGTGGTTTTTTCTTTCCCTTCGGTTAATAACGGTATCCCGGCGCGGTCAATTTCGGTTTTCAACCGAGGAAGTTTACATCCGCTTACGCCCATAATACGCAGCCCGGTGGCCGCAATAGCTTCATGGAGAGGGCGCCAGTCGACGTCATCTTCAATGCTGCTGATATTCACTACCACGGGGGCATGACGTAAAAAGGCGGGAGCCTGGGCGATTTTGTCTTCTAACGCCTGACGAATAACCTCGGGATTTGCATCGTGCAAATGAACCACAGATAAGGTGAAGCTACTGCCCTTAAGTTCGATTGGCGTATTTGACATCCTGGCCTTACTCAATTTGCTGTTTATCACTCGCTGAAGTGCGGTGATATTCCGAAGACTAAAAGGCATGTTATAGTCACTCATATATAGAGGCAAGTGACCGCAGGTCTAATTCCGAGTAAAACTATGTTTTGTGTGATCTATCGAAGTACTAAACGTGAACAAACCTATTTATATGTCGAAAAAAAGGACGATTTCTCCCGCGTTCCTGACGAATTAATGTATAGCTTCGGTACGCCTAAACTGGCAATGATTCTGCCGCTTGATGGACGAAAAAAACTCATCCACGCCGATTTGGATAAAGTGAAGCAGGCGCTGACCGATCAGGGCTATTACCTTCAACTCCCTCCGCCATCTGAAAATTTACTCAAGAAACACCTGGCGGAACAGGGGAATAAATCTGATTAACCCACAGAGGTAAAAAATGTACCAACATCATAACTGGCAGGGTGCGCTACTGGATTATCCGGTAAGCAAAGTGGTTTGCGTGGGCAGCAACTATGCAAAACACATCAAGGAGATGGGCAGTGCGACGCCGGAAGAGCCGGTGCTGTTTATTAAACCTGAGACGGCGCTATGCGATATCCGCCAGCCGTTGGTGCTTCCTGAGGGCCTGGGTTCGGTGCACCATGAAGTTGAGCTGGCGGTGCTGATTGGCGGCACGCTGCGTCAGGCGACGGAAGATCACGTGCTCAAAGCCATTGCCGGCTATGGCGTGGCGCTGGACCTCACCCTGCGCGATCTGCAGGGTAAACTGAAAAAGGCCGGTCAGCCGTGGGAAAAGGCGAAAGGCTTTGATAACGCCTGTCCAATTTCCGGGTTTATTCCCGCCGCCGAATTTCACGGCGACGCGCAGAATACGCCGCTGAGCCTGAAGGTAAATGGCGAGGTGCGCCAGCAGGGCACCACGGCAGATATGATTCATAAAATTGTGCCGCTGATCGCCTATATGTCGCGCTTCTTCACCCTGAAAGCCGGTGATGTGGTGCTGACCGGTACCCCGGAAGGCGTGGGGCCGCTCGCCAGCGGCGACGAGTTGGAAGTGGGTTTTAACGGCTTATCGCTGACCACCCGCGTACTGTAACGACCTCTTGCCGCCATCTCCGGGCGGCAAAACTTGCAACGGCGTGCCAGACTGGTTATAAGGTGCACCCTGAATTGCAATGACGGACATCCCAATGAGCGAACAACCTTTCTGGCAACAAAAAACACTGGATGAAATGAGCGATGCGGAGTGGGAATCACTTTGCGACGGCTGCGGACAGTGCTGCCTGCATAAGCTGATGGATGAGGATACCGACGAAATCTATTTCACCAACGTCGCCTGCCGTCAGCTGAATATCAAAACCTGCCAGTGCCGTAACTATGAGCGCCGTTTCGAATATGAACCGGACTGCATTAAGCTAACCCGCGACAACCTGCCTACGTTTGAATGGCTGCCGCCGACCTGCGCCTATCGTCTGCTGGCGGAAGGTCAACCGCTGCCGCACTGGCACCCGCTGTTAACCGGTTCGAAGGCGGCGATGCATGGCGAACGCATCTCGGTGCGCCATATTGCGGTGAAAGAAGCCACCGTGGTTGACTGGCAGGATCATATTTTAAATAAACCAGACTGGGCGCAGTAGGCGCTCAGTTAGTTTTTCTTCGCGTGGAACAGCCCGCTTTCACCGTCGGTGTCGTCAGCAACCCAAAAGTTAATATTGAACTGCGCGTCGTCGCTGAGCTCAATGCGGTGCCAGTACTGCGGCGGGCTGGTTGCGAACTGCCCGGCGTTGATCACCACTTTTGCCTCCGGTTCTGTCGCCTGTTCATCGGCGAAACCATAGTAGGTTACCGTACCTTCCATCACGCAAAGCTGGCCGAAAACACCCGCAGCGGTGTTGTGATGCGTCAATAGAGCGGCAGGGACAGTCTGTTTGGTAAAGAATGGCGTGGAGCGTTTTACTTTCCAGCTAGCGGGAATACGCAGATGAGACATGATTTGCTCCTTGGTTGATATCTATAAGATGCATTTAATATGCATCTTTATCTAACTGACGTCAACGCGCGGGCAAAAAAAACGCTCCCGGAGGAGCGTTTTATCAGCAATCGTTTTTAGCGACCGAACAGATCGCGTTTTTTAGGTTTAAACGGCTGAGCGATAAGCACCAGCGCGCCGACAACCAGATAGGCGGCGAAGATGCCGACCAGCCACTGCGGCATTTCCAGCGTCAGGAATTCCCACTGGCGCACGGAGCAGTCACCGGTCGCGACGAAGACCTGAGGCAGCCATTTATCCAGCGGCAGCCACGTTGGGAAACGGGCCGCGAAATCGCAGGTCTGGAAGGGGGAAGGGTGAAGCTGAATCATGGTGTGTTCCCATGCTAGCTGCAGTCCGCGCACGGCGCTGTAGAGCCAGATAATTATCGCCACATAGCGCAGAGGCGATTTCGGCGCGATGGCGCCAACAATGCCCGCCCCCATAATGCCAAATAGCGCACAGCGTTCGTAAATACACAGTACGCAGGGTTGCAGCAGCATGACGTGCTGGAACCACAAAGCAACCAATTCAAGAATAAACGCGGTTAGCGCCATCAGGAGCCAGGCACCGCGTCCCCTTGAGCACTGGTTTAAATATCGCAACATAATCATTTCCCTGGAACATGCTAAATCATGGCAGTGTAAACGAAAACCGAAGCGACGCCAGCAGCTAGTCTGAAAATATTACGTAAGCGAATATAGAATACCCGGGTTTTTGATCCGGGCATTGCTTTTTTATTTGAGCAACTGAGGCGTCACCAGCCAACCATGCTCCAGCATCCACTGGGTAGCCGGCATCAAGGTAAACTCGACGCATGCCAGTCCGACCAGGGTCAGAACGATGGTATACGGCAGCGCCATCCACACCATACGGCCGTAGGAGAGACGAATCAGCGGGGCCAGCGCGGAAGTCAGCAGGAACAGAAAAGCGGCCTGACCGTTCGGCGTGGCGACCGATGGCAGGTTGGTGCCGGTATTGATTGCGACTGCCAGCAGCTCGAACTGCGACAAACTGATGGTTCCCTGCTCCAGCGCGGACTTGACCTCGTTGATATAGACGGTGCCGACGAAGACGTTATCCGAAATCGACGACAGCAGGCCGTTAAACAGGTAAAACAGCGACAGCTGGGCGTGCGGCGAGGCCTGGAGAACAAATTCGATCACCGGCGCAAACAGGTGTTGATCGATAATCACCGCCACAACGGCGAAAAAGACCGTCAGCAGCGCGGTAAACGGTAGCGCTTCGGTAAACGCTTTGCCGATGGCGTGTTCATCGGTGACCCCGGAGAACGTGGTCGCCAGAATGATAACCGACAGGCCAATCAGGCCGACTTCCGCAAGGTGTAGCGCCAGGGCGATGATTAGCCAAACGCCGATAACCCCCTGGGCGATAAGACGCAGGCGATCCTGACGGCTGCGGCTCAGACGGCTACGATCGTCAAAATCCTGGAGGACTTTACGCACCGTTGGCGGCAGCGGTTCGCCGTAGCCAAACAGGCGGAATTTCTCAAGCATCATGCAGGTGAGCAGGCCACCGAGCAGCACCGGTAAGCTTATCGGCAGCATCCGCATGAAAAATTCGCCGAAGTGCCAGCCCGCGGCTTTGGCGATAATGAGATTCTGCGGTTCGCCGACCATCGTCATTACGCCGCCGAGCGCGGTGCCGACCCCGGCGTGCATCATCAGGCTGCGCAGGAAGCCGCGAAACTGCTCCAGGACATCGCGATAGTGCTGCTCAATATGGCTGTCGTCGAGCATATTATCATCGTCCGGCCGCGCCGAAGCGACTTTGTGATAAATACCGTAGAAACCCACGGCAACGCTGATAACGACCGCGACAACGGTCAGCGCGTCGAGGAAGGCGGAGAGGAAAGCGGACGCGATGCAAAAGGCCAGCGACAGCAGCATTTTGCTGCGGATGCCAAGCAGCAAACGGGTGAAGATGAACAGCAGCAGTTGCTTCATGAAGTAGATCCCCGCCACCATAAACATCAGCAGCAGCAGGACTTCAAGATTAGCGGCAACTTCTTCGCGAATATGCCCGGGCGTGGTCATCCCGATAAATACAGCTTCGATTGCCAGCAGGCCGCCCGGCAGCAGCGGATAACATTTGAGCGCCATCGCCAGGGTGAAAATAAATTCGATAACCAGCAGCCATCCGGCAAAAAACGGATGAAGATAAAAGACCAGCGGATTAACGATTAAGAAAATGATAAGAGTGAGTTTGTACCAGTCCGGGGACTGACCAAGAAAATTGCGCCACAGGGCGCGGCCATACGACATTTCCACGACAGACATCCTTTCTCCGCCAAATTCTGAAACATGATTTTATGCGTAACTATACGCAAGATTACCAGTTGCGCAAAACAGGGCGCAACTTTCTTCGCATCACATTCTTTAGCCGTAGATAGTGTGAAATGAAAAGTTGAAAATGAAACGGCGATCCCTTTTTAATTACTTTCTGGCGCTATCTGCCTTATGGCCGCTCTGGTATGATGAGTCGAATAGCAACGCTGTGTAATGGAAATCTTATTATGGTCATTAAGGCGCAAAGCCCTGCGGGTTTCGCTGAAGAGTACATCATTGAAAGTATCTGGAATAACCGCTTTCCTCCTGGTTCAATTCTTCCCGCTGAACGTGAACTTTCTGAACTGATTGGTGTTACCCGTACAACCTTACGTGAAGTGTTGCAGCGTCTGGCGCGCGATGGCTGGTTAACCATTCAGCACGGTAAGCCTACCAAGGTGAACAACTTCTGGGAAACTTCAGGCCTGAATATTCTCGAAACCCTGGCGCGTCTCGATCATGACAGCGTACCCCAGTTGATTGATAATCTGCTGTCCGTACGAACCAATATTTCGACGATTTTTATCCGTACCGCTTTCCGCCAGCATCCTGACAAGGCGCTGGAAGTTCTGGCGAGCGCGCGTGAAATTGAAGATCACGCCGACGCTTTTGCTGAACTCGATTATAACATTTTCCGCGGTCTGGCCTTTGCTTCAGGAAATCCCATTTACGGCCTTATCCTCAATGGAATGAAAGGCTTATACACTCGGATTGGCCGTCACTATTTTGCCAACCCGGAAGCGCGTAGCCTGGCGCTCGGCTTCTATCACCAGCTGGCGAAGGTATGTGAAGAAAAGCTTCATGAACAGGTTTATGAAATCGTGCGCCGCTACGGGCATGACAGCGGTGAGATCTGGCACCGTATGCAGAAGAATTTGCCGGGTGACCTGGCGATTAATATGCGCTAGACCCGCCAATGAATAAAAAACGCCCGGCGCTATCACCGGGCGTTTTGCTTGTCAGGCGCTACAGCGGATTGGGCCGCGGCGGCGTGCGTTCTAGCAGCTCAACGCTACCATCGGCGTTTTGCTGCTCAAGAAGAACGTCAAACCCCCACAGGCGGTGGACGTGTTTAAGCACCTCGCGACGACCTTTATCCAGCGGCACGCGGTTATGCGGCACATAGCGCAGGGTGAGCGAGCGGTCGCCGCGCAGGTCAACGTTCCATACCTGAATATTCGGCTCGAGGTTGCTCAGGTTGTACTGCGCTGAAAGCTTCGAACGAATCTCACGATATCCCTCTTCATTATGAATAGCGGATATTTCCAGATAGTTGTTGTGATCGTCATCGAGTACGGTAAAGAAGCGGAAATCACGCATGATTTTCGGCGACAGAAACTGGCTGATAAAGCTCTCATCTTTGAAGTCGCGCATCGCGAAGTGTAGGGTTTCAAGCCAGTCTGAACCGGCAATATCCGGGAACCAGTATCGGTCCTCTTCCGTCGGCGACTGACAAATACGTTTGATATCCTGGAACATGGCGAAACCCAGCGCGTAGGGGTTAATGCCGCTGTACCACTGGCTGTTATAGGGCGGCTGGAACACTACGTTGGTGTGACTGTGCAGAAACTCCAGCATAAAGCGCTCTGTCACTTTTCCTTCGTCATAGAGATGATTAAGGATGGTGTAATGCCAGAAGGTCGCCCAGCCTTCGTTCATGACCTGAGTCTGCTTCTGCGGATAAAAATACTGGCTGACCTTGCGCACGATGCGCAGGATTTCACGCTGCCAGGGTTCCAGCAGCGGCGCGTTTTTCTCCATAAAATAGAGCAGATTTTCCTGCGGCTCTGAAGGATAGCGGCGCGCCGCCTCAATCGTCCTTTCCTCTTCGCGCTTTGGCAGGGTGCGCCACAGCATATTCACCTGACTCTGGAGATACTCTTCCCGGCTTTTTTGCCGCGCCTTCTCCTCCTGCAGGGAGATTTTCTGCGGACGTTTATAGCGGTCAACGCCGTAATTCATCAAGGCGTGGCAGGAGTCGAGCAGCTTCTCGACTTCATCTACGCCATAGCGCTCTTCACATTCGGTGATGTACTTCCGCGCGAAGATGAGATAGTCGATGATTGAACTGGCGTCGGTCCAGCTGCGAAAGAGGTAGTTATTTTTGAAAAACGAGTTATGCCCGTAACAGGCGTGCGCCATGACCAGCGCTTGCATGGTGATGGTGTTCTCTTCCATCAAATAGGCGATACAGGGGTTGGAGTTAATGACGATTTCATAGGCCAGTCCCTGTTGACCGTGCTTATAGGCCTGTTCGGTCTCAATGAATTTTTTACCGAACGACCAGTGCGGATAGTTAATCGGCATCCCGACGCTGGAGTAGGCATCCATCATCTGTTCGGAAGTAATGACTTCGATTTGGTGCGGATAGGTGTCAAGACGATACAGCTTCGCCACCCGGTCGACTTCTGCCAGATAGGTCTCCAGCAGCTCAAAAGTCCAGTCGGGTCCATCGCTTAAACGGGTTGTGTCCTTGTTCATGGAATCAATCGTAGCCATTAGCGCGCCCTCGTTGTTGATGGTTCTCTCTGTACGGAAAACCTCTTAACAAGCATAGAACACGGCGTCGCAAACTGCGTCCATCCGCATTTTCTTTTCTTCGCGATTTCACCATCTGAAACGCGATATTCCACGATTTAAACAGAATTTTATTCTGTAGAAAAATGAGGCGCAGCAGGAGATGGTAAACCGACGGGGGCTGCGCTGGCGCAGAACCCTGTGAGATAAGTCACCATAAATAAAGCGTATGTTGAATAATATTTTCATCTGAGTTATCAATTTGTAATCAGATAATTGTTCTTTAACGATTACGGAGCCGCTATGCGCGTCGTCATACTGGGAAGTGGGGTAGTAGGAGTCGCTAGCGCCTGGTACTTAAGCCAGGCAGGACATAAAGTGACGGTTATCGATCGTCAGCCGGGGCCGGCCGAAGAGACCAGCGCCGCTAACGCCGGGCAGATCTCTCCCGGCTATGCCGCGCCGTGGGCGGCGCCGGGCGTACCTTTGAAGGCGATAAAGTGGATGTTCCAGCGCCACGCGCCGCTGGCCATCGGGCTGGATGGCACCCCGTTCCAGCTGAAATGGATGTGGCAGATGCTGCGCAACTGCGACACTCGCCACTATATGGAAAATAAAGGACGCATGGTGCGCCTGGCGGAGTACAGCCGCGACTGCCTGAAGGCGCTGCGCGAGAGTACCGGTATCCAGTATGAAGGCCGGCAGGGCGGCACGCTGCAGCTTTTTCGCACCAACAAGCAGTTCGAAAATGCCACACGCGATATCGCGGTGCTGCAGGATGCGGGCGTGCCTTATCAGCTGCTGGAGGCGAACCGCCTGCTGGAAGTTGAACCGGCGCTGGCTGAAGTGAGCCACAAGCTGACGGGCGGTTTACGCTTACCCAATGATGAAACCGGCGACTGCCAGCTCTTCACCACGCGTCTGGCCCGGATGGCGGAACAGGCGGGCGTGACCTTCCGTTTTAATACCCCCGTGGATGAACTGCTCTATGAAGGGGATCTCATCTCCGGTGTGAAGTGCGGCGCCGAAATCATTAAAGCCGACGCGTACGTGATGGCGTTCGGTTCATATTCGACGGCCATGCTGAAAGGGCTGGTGGACATTCCGGTTTATCCGCTAAAAGGCTATTCGCTGACCATACCGATCGCTGAAGAGGACGGCGCGCCGGTATCGACTATCCTTGATGAAACGTACAAAATCGCCATCACCCGTTTCGACAGGCGTATTCGGGTTGGCGGAATGGCGGAAATTGTCGGTTTTAATAAAGAACTGCTGCAGCCGCGGCGTGAAACCCTGGAGATGGTGGTGCGCGATCTGTTCCCGCGCGGCGGTCACGTTGAACAGGCGACCTTCTGGACCGGACTGCGTCCGATGACCCCGGACGGTACGCCGGTGGTGGGCCGCACGGCGTATAAAAATCTGTGGCTGAATACCGGCCACGGTACGCTGGGATGGACCATGGCCTGCGGTTCAGGGCAACTGATTAGCGACCTGATCTCCGGGCGTACGCCGGCGATCCCGTATGACGATCTTGCCGTCGCCCGCTACGGCCGCGGCTTTACGCCGGCCCGCGCTCAGCATCTGCATGGCGTCCACAATTAACAAGGAGCTTTCATGTCTCGTCCTGTAAAGGCCAGCATTGATATGTCAGCCTTACGCCAGAATCAGCACATTGTTCGTCGCGCGGCACCCGGTTCGCGCCTGTGGGCGGTGGTCAAAGCCAATGCTTATGGCCACGGTCTGGCGAGGGTCTGGAACGCGCTAAGCGCCGCGGACGGTTTCGCGATGCTGAATCTTGAAGAGGCGATCCTGCTGCGCGAGCTAGGCTGGAAAGGGCCAATACTGATGCTGGAAGGCTTTTTCCACGCCGATGAGCTGGCCCTGTTTGATAAGTACCGTTTGACCACCAGCGTGCACAGTAACTGGCAAATCAAGGCGCTGCAGCAGGCGAAGCTGCACGCGCCGCTCGATATCTACGTCAAGGTGAATAGCGGGATGAATCGGCTGGGGTTTATGCCGGATCGTCTGCACGTCGTCTGGCAGCAGCTGCGAGCGCTGCATAACGTCAGTGAAATGACGTTAATGTCACATTTTGCCGAAGCGGAAAACCCGGACGGCATCGTGGAGCCGATGCGGCGTATTGAGCAGGCGGCGGAAGGACTGGATTGCCCGCGCTCGCTGGCGAATTCGGCGGCCACCCTGTGGCATCCGGAGTCGCATTTTAACTGGGTGAGGCCGGGGATCGTGCTGTACGGCGCTTCGCCTTCCGGCCTGTGGCAGGATGTGGCCAACACCGGGCTGAAGCCGGTGATGACGCTAAGCAGCGAAATTATTGCCGTACAGAACCTGAAAGCCGGTGAAGCGGTCGGCTACGGCGCAACCTGGCGTACGGCGGAGGAGCGGCGCATCGGCATCGTTGCCTGCGGCTACGCCGATGGCTACCCGCGTCTGGCGCCAAGCGGTACGCCGGTGCTGGTTGACGGCGTTCGCACCGCGACGGTAGGGCGCATCTCGATGGATATGCTGGCAGTGGATTTGACTCCCTGCCCGCAGGCAGGGATCGGTGCCCCGGTCGAGCTGTGGGGCAAAGAGATTAAAATCGACGATGTCGCATCCGCCTGCGGCACCGTCGGGTATGAGTTAATGTGCGCGCTGGCGCCGCGCGTACCGGTTGTGACGGTGTAACATGTGCTGAGGCGGATCACTCCGCCTCATCTCCCGCCATACGTACGCCCACCCTCAGGACATGATCCTCTTCTTTTTCCGCCACCGTCCACACCATGCCGGCAAATTCCACCTGGTCGCCGACGACCGGCGCGGCGCCCAGCAGCTGTTGCACGACATCACCCAGCGACTGCTGGCGATCGCGGAACTCCTCTCCGCCATCGATGCCGTAAATCTGCGCGACGTCGGCGAACTTGGCATTAGCGTCAAGGATAAAATCACCAAAGAAGCGCTGATCGAGCGCGACCGGCGGGGACTGGCTGAACAGTTTACCCAGCGCGGGTAAATCGCGCTCGCGGCCGATAACGCAGAGAATATCGCCCTCCAGCAGGCGGGTGCTGCCGGTAGGATGCAGGAGTACGTTGTCGCGGAACAACGCGGCAATCCGCGTTTCCGGCGGCATATGCAGGTCGCGCAGCGCTGCGCCGACGCACCATTTTTCGGCGCTAAGCTGGTAAACGAACTGCTCCCACGGGTTTTCCGGGTGAATATCCAGCCCGACGCGAGAGATGGGCGAGCCGACCGGCGGCACCACCACTTTGGCTTTCTTCGCCGCCCAGGAGAGCGAGGTCCCCTGTAAAAGCAGCGACACCAGCACCACGAAGAAAGCCACGTTAAAGAACAACCGCGCATTGTCCAGACCGGCCATCATCGGAAAAACGGCGAGAATAATCGGTACCGCGCCGCGCAGGCCCACCCAACTGATAAATATCCGTTCGCGCAGGTTAAAGCCGCGAAACGGCAGCAGGCCGGCAAATACCGACAGCGGACGGGCGATAAAGATCATCCACATCGACAGAATGAGCGCCGGGATAGCGATAGGCCACAGGTCGGACGGCGTCACCAGCAGCCCGAGCACAAGGAACATGGCGATCTGCGCCAGCCACGCCAGGCCGTCGAAGTTTTGCAGGATGCCGTGGCGGTTGCGAATCGGCCGGTTGCCGAGCAGGAAGCCGCACAGGTAGACCGCGAGAATACCGCTGCCGTCCAGCGAAGTGGTCGCGGCAAAAATCATGATCCCGCCGCTCAGCGCCAGCAGCGGGTAAAGCCCGGCCGGCAGCACAATGCGGTTAATCATCTGCAGCAGTAGATAGCCCCCGCCGAGGCCGATAGCGATACCCAGACCGAACTGCTGCACGATATGCACCGCGAACATCCAGCTCAGGCCGGTCTCATGCTGCTGAATCATCTCGATAAGGGTGATGGTCAGGAACACCGCCATCGGGTCATTGCTGCCGGATTCAATTTCTAGCGTTGAGCCGACGCGTTCATTCAGCCCTTTACCGCCGAGCAGGGAGAACACCGCTGCCGCATCGGTCGAGCCGACGATAGCGCCGATCAGCATTCCTTCGATCAGGTTGAGATGAAACAGCCAGGCCGCCATCAGTCCGGTCAGGGCGGAGGTGATCAGCACCCCGACCGTGGCGAGCGACAGCGCGGGCCACAGCGCTACGCGAAAGGAGCTGGCCTGAGTGCGCATCCCGCCGTCGAGCAGGATAACCGCCAGCGCCAGGTTACTCACCATATAAGCGAAAGGGTAGTTGTCGAACGGAATGCCGCCAATACCGTCAATGCCCGCCAGCATCCCGATCGCCAGGAAGATAACCAGAATCGGGATGCCGAGGCGTGAGGAAAAGGAACTTAATAAGATGCTACAGGTTACTAAAACAGAACCCAGGATAAACAGACTGATGACCGCAGCGGCGTCCAATGTTGACGTACTCCTTACCGGCGTGAAGATAAATTAAAAACTACACCATTTTAACAATCCGACGCCGATCGGGATATGCGTTAGAGGAATTTTTATTCTGCCAGAACCGGGTGGCCGCTGATGCTTAACGTGGTGATGGATGCGTTGTTGACCAGCAATGCTCTGGCGCCTAGCGGCAGGGTGACAGTACGCTGTTCGTGGCCAAAATCCAGGCCGCTGATGACCGGAATGTTAAGCTGCTGGCGAAGGTAGTCGTATACCATCGGCAGATCGTAACCGGCATCGTAATCGTTAGCATTGGCGCCGGTGAAACTGCCGAGGATAATCGCCCGCTGGCGCGCCAGAATACCGCTGCTAAGCAGCTGTAATAGCATTCTTTCCACGCGGAACGGGTGTTCGTTAATATCTTCCACCACCAGAATTCCGTCGCTAATTTGCGGCATCCACGCGGTGCCGATAAGCGAGGTCAACATCGCCAGGTTACCGCCCCACAGAGTGCCATCGGCGCGGCAGTCCGGGCCTTCGCCGTGCCATTCGAGGGTAAACGCCGGGTCGCGCAGCGCCTGCCAGAAATGGTGTTCAGTAAATTCGTTCAGCGTTTCGGCGCCGAAGTTTCCGGCCAGCATCGGCCCGCTAAAAGTGATTATGCTACCCTTTGCCAGCAGGCCCATCTGAACGGCGGTGAAATCGCTGTGGCCGCAAATAAGCAGCGGATCCTGCTGCTGGCGGGCGATCAGCGCCTGCCAGTCAATGTGCGGCAGCAGGCGAGTCGCGCCGTAGCCGCCGCGTACCGCCAGCACGATACGGTTTTTGCCGTCGAGGGCGGCGAGCTGGTTGATATCGTCAAGGCGTTCATTCTCAGTTCCGGCAAACCGCAGCGCCCGGCGGGGAATGACCTGCTGGTGCGCGACCTGATGCCCGGCCTCCTGCAGACGCTGCACGCCGCGGTACGCCGCCTCCTGGTTGATGCAGTAACCGGAAGGGGCGATGAGATAAAACTGAGACATGACAATTCCTTGCTAAGAATGAAAGGGTTATCATGCCGCCTGGAGCGTTTATTGTCATCTCCGTGCGGCAAACTTCAGCCAATAAGGATAGATGTGTGAAATTGAGATGGTGTGTTTTTTTATGTGTATTGTTGGCCGGTTGTAGTTCAAAACACGATTATCGTAACCCGCCGTGGAACCCGGAAGTCCCGGTTAAGCGGGCGATGCAGTGGATGCCAATCAGCGAAAAAGCCGGTGCGGCGTGGGGCGTTGACCCGCAGCTGATTACCGCGATCATCGCCATTGAGTCTGGCGGCAACCCGACGGTGGTCAGCAAATCCGGCGCGGTTGGCCTGATGCAGCTGAAGCCCTCGACCTCCGGTCGCGATGTTTACCGGCGGATGGGCTGGAGCGGGGATCCTTCGGTGAGCGAGCTGAAAAATCCCGAGCGTAATATATCCATGGGGGCCGCTTATTTAAGCATTCTCGAAAACGGTCCGCTGGCGGGAATTAAAGACCCGCAGGTGATGCGCTACGCGGTGGTCGTCTCCTATGCCAACGGCGCGGGCGCGCTGCTGCGGACGTTCTCGTCCAATCGCCAGGATGCGATCGAGGAGATTAACGATATGGACGCCGATGATTTTTTTGAGCACGTCGTGAAGAAACACCCGGCTCCGCAGGCGCCGCGCTATATCTGGAAGCTGCAAAAAGCGCTGGACGCGATGTGAGGGGGCTCTCACCCGGCATCGTTTGCCGGGGAGTCATCAGCTTACACGTATAAGATGAAGAAAGATGCGCGGCGGGGCCCGCCGCGCAAAGGTTTACCGGGTGGCTTTTTCATCCCCAGGCGCAACAGGATCGTTGGCCGCGGGCTGAGCCGCCTTATCTGTCGCCTTACTGGTATCGTCATTCGCTGCCGGGCGGGTGGCTGGAACCGAATCACAGGGGTTCTCTTTCGGGCACACCAGGTCCAGCATCTTCAGGGTGACGCCGTTGGTCCAGCCAAAGCCGTCCTGTAGCGGATACTCTCCGCCACCGCCGCCGGTTCCGGTCGAGCTGACATCATATTTTTCCACCAGCTTCTGTTCGCTGTTGTAGGTATGCTGAACGTTGCTGAGGAAACGCCAGCTCACCTCCATTGCGATCTTCTGCTGGCCATACTTTTGCAGGCCTTCAGCGGCGACCCACTGCAGCGGCGCCCAGCCGTTCGGCGCATCCCACTGCTGGCCGCTATTGACGGTCGTGGTGGTCAGGCCGCCGGGTTTGAGCAGGCGCGCTTCGGTGGCGGCGGCGACTTTAGCGGCGCGCTCGCTGGAGGCGGCGTTGACGTACAGCGGGAACAGCGCCGCGGCGGTTAGCTGATTGCGCACCTTATGACTTTTCAGATCGTAATCGGCGTACCAGCCCTCTTTATCGTTCCACAGGTATTTCTCCAGCGCTTTCTGTCGGGCGTTGGCCAACGCGTCGTACTGCGCGGCTTTCGCGTTATCGCCAGCTGCTTTACTGGCGCGGGCGATGGCTTTTTCCATATGGAACATCAGCGAGTTGAGGTCGACCGGTACAATCGAGGTGGTGCGGATGGTGCCGAGCTGCTGCGGATTATCCATCCAGCGGGAGCTGAAGTCCCAGCCGGATGCTGCGGCGGAGCGCAGATCGCGGTAGATTTCAGTGGCCGGGCGGTTGGGATTGTTTTTAGCGGTGGTGACATCGTCCAGCCAGGATTCCGGACGCGGCGTGTCGTTATCATCCCAGTAGCGGTTCAGCAGCGAACCATCGGCCATACGCACCACGCGCTTACTGGCGCCGCCGGGCTCAAGCGCTTCGGCGCCATCCATCCAGTACTGGTACTCTTTCTCCATCTGCGGCAGCCATTTTTTGAGCGCCTCATCGCCATCGTGCGTGGCCAGCAGTTCGACCATAAACGGGAAGAACGGCGGCTGCGAGCGGCTCAGATAGTAGGTACGGTTGCCGTTGGGAATATGGCCCCAGGCGTCGATTTCCGCGGCAAAGTTAGTCACCATATCTTCAATTTTATCCCAGTGGCCGCTCTCCGCTAGTCCTAGCATCGTGAAGTAGCTATCCCAGTAATAGACTTCGCGAAAGCGTCCGCCGGGCACCACGTAGGGTTTTGGCAGCGGCAGCAGAGAATCCCACTTTTCCACCTCGACGGTGCTGCGGGTCAGCACCGGCCATAAACCGTTGATATGCTGGCGCAGCGTTTGTCCTTTTGGCGGAACGTACTGGTCGTTTTCGCGGGGCAGGGTAAAGTTGAGCTCGACGAAGTGCCGCAAATCAAAGCTGGTCTGACTTTTCTGCATACGATAATCGGCCAGGATCATCAGCGGGTCGCCGTTAGGGATGGCGTCGGCAAACGTCTTCTGGTCGGAAAAAAGTTTTGCGCTTTGCACATCGTTAAATAGCGGACCAAGCAGAATATCGGGTGATTGCGGGATTGGGCGGGTTTCTTCAGCCTGAGCCGTCAGCGTCGCCAGGGCGACAAACGCGCCCCCCAGCGCAAGACGAAGAGCATAGGGCAGGGTGGCTGGACGACGGGAAACGGGACTCGTCATAGGTTGTTCTCCTTATCATTGCAGACTATGTGCCACTGCATTCGGCCATCAGAAAACCTTAGACGAATATCCGCCGCTGCGCGTGTCGAAGCTAACATTTTGCAGTAAAACAGAGAAATTACCTGCCTCGGAAGACACCCGGGAGGCCATATCCTGAACAGTACAATATTATATTTTTAATTATATGAAATCAGGTGATTTATATTTGCGGTGTGAATATTTTTGTATAAATAAAAAACGCCGTTCCTGCCTCAAGTGAAAAATAGAGAACGGGCTGATGTTTATATATACGGGTGCAGTTTTCACTTGTCGCGTATTAAAAAATGCGCAAAGGAATAAAAGCTGTGATCTGTCAGGCAAAAAGCCTCGGGATAATACGGCTGAAGGTTGACCGGATCACATAAATTAAAAAACATAAATAATTAATAAAAAAACATAATGGCGCCAGCATAGCGGATAAGTAAAAAATGCAGACATGACCGAAACCGGTTTCATTTTACATAAAGGAGTGGTGTATGTCCGCTGGCGACAAAATTTCAGTCAGAGAAAAAGTAGGCTATAGCCTCGGGGACGCGGCAAGTCACATCGTGTTTGACTCGTCCGTGGCTATCCTCGCTTACTTTTATACCGATATTTATGGCCTGCCGCCCGCCGTAATGGGGACAATGTTTTTGCTGGTTCGTCTGCTGGATGCGATTACCGATCCGATCATGGGGGCGATTGCTGATGCCACCTCTACCCGCTGGGGACGCTTCCGTCCGTGGCTGCTGGCGATCTGCGTGCCCTTTGCGGTGAGCTGCGTGCTGGTATATTCCATTCCGTCCTTTTCCGACTCGGGGAAAATTGTCTACGCCGTTGCGGCTTATATATTCATGACGTTGATGTATACGGCGATTAATATTCCTTATTGCTCGCTGGGGGCGGCCCTGACCTCCGATCCGCGCGAGAGCCTCTCTCTACAATCCTGGCGTTTTGCCATTACTCCGATTGGCGGCGCGCTCGGTACCGCGTTTATTTTGCCGCTGGCTGATTTTCTCTATCCTGGCGACCGCGCTACCGGTATTCAGGTCTCCATGGCGTTATTCGGCGTGATTGGCTGCCTGATGTTTGTTACCTGCTTTGCCACCACCAAAGAACGCGTGCAGCCGATCAAAGAAGAGAACCTGAATATCGCTCGCGATGTGAAAATTCTTTTTCGTAACGATCAGTGGCGTATTCTTTCCGTTTACAACTTTATGATGCTGGTTGCCGTGGTCATTCGCGGCGGTGCGGTGGTGTATTACGTTAATAACGTGCTGAATAAAGGCTCGGACGTTATTACGATATTCATGCTCGGCGGCATGTTTGCCTCAATGCTGGGGTCGGTGCTGGCCAAACCATTCGGTACCCGTTTCTGTAAGGTCAGATTTTCGTTCTGGATTAATCTGCTCACCGCTGCGCTGGGCGTCGTATGCTTTATGCTGCCGGTGCAATACTGGATTGCGGTTCTCGGCGTGCATATTCTGATTTCCATCATTCAGGGCGGCAACGGCGCGCTGCAGTGGTCGATGATTACCGACGTCAATAACTATGGCGAATGGAAAACCCAGCGGCGTATAACCGGTATGAACGTCGCGGCAAATATCTTTGTCATTAAGCTGGGCGTGGCGGTCGGCGGGGCGATTCTTGGCTGGGTGCTGGCCTATTACCACTACGCCGCTAATACCGCGGCGCAGCCAGCCTCAGCCATCCAGGGCGTGGTGCTGTTATTCACGTTAGTCCCTTCCGCTTTTTATGTTCTTACCGCTATCTCTATTAAATTTTATGGCTTAACGGAAAATAGAATGAACGGCATCGTTGATGACTTGAAACACGGAACCTTCGCCGAATCCTGATAATTCAACGCTGTATTAAAAGGGCTATGCAGGTTATTTCCCTGGATAGCCCCGGTTATACCCAGGATGAAACAAATAATAATGTAATTAGGGATGTTAATCATGAAAGTAAAATATATAGCTCTGGTTATTAGTGGCGTATTCTCCTCTGGTCTTTTGGCAGCGACAAATTATCAATCTGCGGATATTGAAAATCGGTTAGCCCAACTGGAACAGCGTTTAATGAACGCTGAGCAACGGGCGGCCGATGCGGAAGCGAAAATCCAGACGTTAACCCGGCAGCAGGCCGTCGCGGCGAAAAGCGCGCCAACGGTGAAGGTGCAGTCCGCGGAGCCTGCCGCACCGGGCGCTGAGCCGACGAAACTGACGCTCTCCGGCTACGGCGATATCAAGTTTTATGGCGATGTCGAATTCAATATGGACGGCGCCAGCAGCAGCGGAAGCCTGACCTCGGTAAAAACCACGGCGAATAAAGACTGGGCGCCGGGCAATAACGAACGCTGGGATATTAACGGCCGACTGCTGTTAGGTTTTGACGGCATGAGCAAAATGGATAACGGCAATTTCGCCGGTTTTTCCGTCCAACCGCTGGCGGACCTGAACGGCAAAATGAACCTTGATGATGCGGTGTTCTTCTTTGGTCAGGAAAATGACTGGAAGGTGAAGGTTGGGCGCTTTGAGGCTTACGATATGTTCCCGCTGAACCAGGATACGTTCGTGGAATACTCCGGGAACACCGCCAACGATCTTTACAGTGACGGCTACGGCTATATCTACATGATGAAGGAAGGGCGCGGCCGTAGCAGCAGCGGCGGCAACTTCCTGGTCAGCAAAACCCTTGATAACTGGTATTTCGAACTCAATACCTTGTTGGAAGACGGCAGCACGCTGTTCCAGGATAAGCAGTATCACGGGACTGAGTTGGAAAATGAGAAAAATGTGGCCTATTTGCGCCCGGTCGTCGCGTGGAACAGCGGGCGCTTCTCCACCGCCATCGCGATGGAAAGCAACGTGGTCAATAACGCCTATGGCTATCACGATGCGAAAGGGCACTGGGTCGATCAGTCCAGCCGTACCGGCTATGGCTATACGATGACGTGGAACGGGCAAAAAACCGATCCGCTGGATGGCGTGGTGAGCAACCTTAACTTCGCCTGGATGGACGCCGAGGATGAAACCGACTTCACCGTGGGGGTGAATTCTCTGTGGCGCGGCTTCGAGCTTGGCTACATTTACGCGCATAACAAGATCGACAGCTTTAACACCGCTAATTTTATCGCTGACTGCGACGATAGCTGCTGGATCGCCGATCCGGGCAAATACGATATCCACACGATTCATGCGTCGTACCTGTTCCCGAACGTCATGAATATGAAGAACTTCAACATCTATCTTGGTGCCTACGCCTCGTGGATTGAATCCAATCCGACCAGCGGCGATGGTCAGGAAGACTCCCGCTACGGCGGTCGTCTACGCTTCAAATATTTCTTCTGATCAAAGCAGAGCCCGCATCGTGCGGGCTCTGTTCATTATGTGATTAAGCCTCCCGCGGAGGCATGAGTTAACAGGACAACACCATGTTTGACAGTAAAGCGGGGACCCCGCTGGAAGGGTTTGCCGAATTTGCCGCCGCCGCTGCCGCCGAAGGCGCGGTGCTGCTGAGAAACGATCGCCAAATGTTGCCGCTCGATCCCGGGCAGCCGGTTTCGTTGTTTGGCCGTACGCAGATTGACTACTATCGCAGCGGCACCGGGTCAGGCGGGGCGGTTAACGTGGTGAGCCGGACAACCCTGCTGCAGGCGATGCGCGCGCGAAACGGGAAGAGGCTGAATGAGCAACTGGCCGGGCTCTATGAACGCTGGATTGCGCAGCATCCTTTTGACAACGGCGGGGGAGCCTGGGCCGCCGAGCCCTGGCATCAGCAGGAGATGCCGCTTAGCGACCAGCAGATTCGCCAGGCGCGCGCCGTCTCCAGCCAGGCGGTGATTGTGCTTGGCCGTACCGCGGGGGAGGACCAGGACAACGCCGATGTAGAAGGCGGCTATCGGCTAACCGCAGACGAGATAACGCTGCTGCGCCAGGTCTGCCGCGAGTTTGATGACGTGGCGGTGGTGCTGAATACCGCCGGGCTAATCGATCTCTCGTGGGCTGACGATCCTCTGTTGCGTAAACGCGTTCGTGCGCTGCTGTACGTCTGGCACGGCGGCGCCGACGGCGCCCGGGCGGCTGCATCGCTGCTGTACGGCGATGTAACGCCGTCCGGTAAGCTGGTGGGCAGCATTGTCGCCTCCCTGGACGACCACCCGGCATCGCCCTGCTGGGGAGCACAAGCGCAAAACCTCTATCAGGAAGATATTTACGTCGGCTATCGCTACTTCGAAACCTTTTGTCCCCAGCGCCTGCAGTATCCTTTCGGATTTGGTCTCTCATACACCCGCTTCACCCTGTCATCGGCGCGGGCGCAGGCCTTCGGCGATCGGATCAAGGCGACCGTTACCGTCACTAACCGCGGCGACCGCTTTGCCGGCAAAGAAGTGGTGCAAATCTACCTCCAGGCGCCGCAGGGAGCGCTCGGCAAACCGGCCCGGGCACTGATGGCCTTCGCTAAAACCCGCCTGCTGCAGCCGGGTGAAAGCGAAACCTTAACGCTATCGATCCCGCTGGAGCGTTTTGCATCCCTGGACGATAGCGGGGCGACAGGTCACCCGCATTGCTACGTGATGGAACCCGGCCTTTACCGTTTGCTGATCGGCAACAGCGTGCGCGAACTGCAGCCGTTACCGATTGACGGAGAGGCGGGGTATTCGCAAAAGACGCTGCGGGTGCTGTCCCGTCACCAGCAGGTGCTGGCCCCGACGGTGCCTTTTGTCCGTATTAAACCGGTTGCCGATGGTGACGATGGCCGCTATGAGATCGAATGGGAAGACGTGCCGCGCCGGGAGATTAATCTGCGCTCAAGGATTGAGGCGCGCCTGCCGGAGACAATTTCCCTCACCGGCAACCAGGGGCTTACCCTCAGCGACGTTGCTGAAGGGCGCGCCACGATGAATGCCTTTATTGCTCAGCTGTCAGTGGAGGAGCTGGCCTGCCTGGTGCGCGGAGAAGGTATGTGCAGCCATAAAGTCACCCCCGGCGTCGCGTCGGCCTTTGGCGGAGTGGCCGATAGCCTGCTGGAAAAAGGGATCCCGCTGGCGTCCACCGCCGATGGGCCTTCCGGCATCCGTATGGATAACGGCGCGAAGGCCACACTGCTCCCCAGCGGGACGCTGCTGGCCTCCAGCTGGGATCCGATCCTCGTTGAGCGTTTATACGTGATGGAGGGAAAAGAGCTACTGCGCAACGGTATTGACCTGCTGCTGGGGCCGGGGATGAACATCCAGCGCCATCCGCTCAACGGGCGTAATTTCGAGTACTTTTCCGAAGACCCGCTGCTTACCGGAATGATGGCGGCGGCGGTGGTTCGCGGCATTCGCAGCGGCGGCGGGATAGCGACCCTTAAGCACTTCGCCTGTAATAATCAGGAATTCGCCAGAGCCAGGGCGGACTCGGTGGTATCGGAGCGCGCGCTGCGCGAAATCTATCTGAAAGGTTTCGAATACGCGGTGAAAACCGGCGGCGCCAGCGCGGTGATGACCGCCTATAACCCGCTCAACGGCTACCATGCCGCATCCAACTACGATCTCACCACCACCGTACTGCGCGAGGAGTGGGGCTTTCGCGGAGTCGTCATGACCGACTGGTGGGCTACGATGAACGACCCCATCGATGGCGGGGCGGCGAGTACCCACAACACCGCGGCGATGATACGCGCGCAGAACGATCTCTATATGGTGGTCAACAATAACGGCGCGGAGATTAACGCGGCCGGGGATAATACTCTTACGGCGCTGGCGAAAGGTGAACTGACGCTCGGCGAACTGCAGCGGTGCGCGGCAAACATCCTCAATTTTATGCTGCAGACCCAGGTGTTTAAGCGCGGGGAGAAGCCGCGCGCGGATATCATTCGTCTGGCTGCGGAACCGGGCTGCGCCGCAGACTGCGAGGGGGCGATAAAAATCGCCGAGCAATCGCGTCTGCGCTGCGACGAGGATCTGGTGCTAAGCGTTGAGCAGGCCGCGCGCTACGATGTTCTGGTCAATGTACACACTAACGGCGCGCCGCTGGCGCAAACCGCCTGCAATCTGCTGCTCAATAACCAGTTTGTGGCGACCATTCAGACCAACGGCACTCTTGGCCGTGAGAGCGTGCAGAAGCTGTGTCGGATCGAGCTGCAGCCGGGGAAATATCGGGTGGGCTTTGATTTTATCAAACCGGGTCTGGTGGTGCACTGGCTGGAGCTAAGGCATGTTAAAGACTGACCGCAGCTGATGTTTGGCCAGAGTAGCGCCTTTTGCCGGATGGCCCGACGGGTTGGGTACTCTCGGCGATGTGGGACGGGCGCAGGCGGCAAAGCCGAAACGGACGCCCCATATTGGTGCATTTCGGGCGTCCAACAAACCATAAATAAGCAAAGCATCTGGTTGTTTTTTATTCAATTCAGCGCGGCGGCGCGATAACGTTACGCCCCATCGCCGCGCTGCGCTACCTGGCATAATTAATGCTTATCTCTTACCGGGATTACCTCAAAGTGAGTACAACCGGAGGAGACGGCCATGATAAAAATAACGCTTCCTGACGGGCATTATTATGATGAGATGCTTACCGCACAGGGAGAGCAGCGTCAGCACTATAACGCCTGGTGGCAATGGTTTCGCAGTACCGATCAATTCTCTATCCGGCAGAAAAAAGAGCAGGCGGAGCTGCTCTTTCACCGTATCGGCATCACCTTTAACGTCTACGGTGAGGATGAGGGCACCGAACGACTGATCCCTTTCGACAGCGTGCCGCGCATTATTCCCGCCGGCGAGTGGCAGCGGATTGACCGCGGCATCCGCCAGCGGGTGAAAGCGCTCAACGCTTTCCTTTATGATATTTACCACGATCAAAACATCCTCCGCGCCGGGCTGATCCCGGCCGAGCAGGTGCTGGCTAACGAACAGTATCAGCCCTGTATGCAGGGGATAAATTTACCCAATAACACCTATGCCCATATCACCGGGGTCGATATGGTGCGCAACAGCGACGGCCAGTATTACGTGCTGGAGGATAATCTGCGCACGCCTTCCGGCGTCTCCTATATGCTGGAAAACCGCAAAATGATGATGCGGCTGTATCCTGAAATGTTTGAACAGCACCACATTGCGCCAGTCGAACGCTACCCCAGTTATCTGCTGCAAACGCTGCGTGAAAGCTCGCCGGTGGACGATCCGTGCGTGGTGGTGATGACGCCAGGACGATTTAACAGCGCCTATTTTGAACACAGCTTTTTGGCCCAGCAGATGGGCGTTGAGCTGGTGGAAAGCGCGGATCTGTTTATTAAAACCGGGGCGGTGTACATGCGTACCACCGAGGGGCCGCGGCGGGTGGACGTCATTTACCGGCGTATCGACGACGCGTATCTTGACCCGCTGGCCTTCAAGGCCGACTCCATGCTAGGCGTTCCGGGCCTGCTGTCGGTATATCGCGCTGGGGGCGTGGTGCTGGCCAACGCCATCGGCACCGGCGTCGCCGACGATAAATCGATCTACCCCTTCGTGCCGGAGATGATCCGCTTCTATCTGGGCGAACAGCCGATCCTGAGCAATATTCCCACCTGGCAGTGCCGTAAAGCGGAGGATCTCAGCTACGTGCTGAGCAATCTTGAACTGATGGTGGTGAAGGAGGTTCACGGCGCGGGCGGCTACGGCATGCTGGTCGGTCCGCGCTCGACTAAAGAGGAACGCGAAGCGTTCCGCCAGCGCCTGCTGGCGAATCCGGCCAACTATATTGCCCAGGACACCCTGGCGCTCTCGACCTGCCCAACCTTTGTCGACGAGGGGCTGGCGCCGCGCCATATCGATTTACGTCCCTTCGTGCTCTCCGGCCAGGAGATCCGCCTGGTTCCCGGCGGCCTGACCCGGGTGGCGCTAACCGAAGGCTCGCTGGTGGTGAACTCGTCGCAGGGCGGCGGCACCAAGGATACCTGGGTGATGGAGGATGATGAATCATGTTAAGCCGCACAGCGAGTGAACTCTTCTGGATGGCGCGCTACCTTGAGCGCGCGGAAAGCTATGCCCGGGTGCTGGACGTGACCTGGAAGCTGTCGATGATCCCCCGCCACAGCCAGCAGTCGCGGGATTTAGCCTTACCGCTCAATTTGTCGCTGACTCACGAGCTGTTTCAGGCGCGCCACGCGCGTTTCACTATGAGCAACCTGCTCAATTTTTTCGCCCTCGACGGCAACAACCCGTACAGCATTTTCAGCTGCGTCGAGATGGCGTGGAACAACGCCCACGCGGTGCGCGGCAGCCTGTCGGCGGAGGTGTGGGAAAGCATCAACGCCACGCGTATTGAGCTGCGGAAACTGCGCCAGCAGGGGATCGGCGAGCTGGGCAATGACGCTTTTTTTGAATGGGTCAAAGAGCGGGTGCATCTGTTTCGCGGGGCGATTCTCGGTACGCTGCTGCGCAATGACGCCCTGAGCTTTATCGGCATCGGGACGCTGATCGAACGGGCGTCCGCCACCGCGCAGCTGCTGTTGATTAAGGATCAGCAGTTGACCAGCGATCCTGACCCGGTACGCGAGTACTACCGGCTGGATACGCTGCTCAACGCGGTCAGCGCCCGCGAGGCCTATAACAGCATCTACCGCCAGCCGGTAAGCCGCGAGACGGTAATGGAACTGCTGATCCTGCGCGACGATGTACCGAGATCGCTAAGAGCGAGCATCTCCGACCTCGTCGGGCAGCTGGAGCAGATTGCCAACGATCGCTCGCACCTGCCGCTGCGCCTGGCGCACCAGCTGAATGTCGACCTGCGCTTCAGCACCCGTGACGATCTGGCGCAGGCCGATTTACAGATCACCCTTAATGCACTGCTGGCGCGGATTAACGCGCTTTCTGACAGCATCAGACAAACCTATCTGGAGGCGTTATGAAACTGGTTATCGATCACCTGACCCGCTACGGCTATGATGAAGAAGTGAAGTTTTCGACCCAGTATCTGCGCCTGACGCCGCGCAGCACCGGCCGCCAGAAGATCACCGCCTGGTCATTGACCTTGCCGGACGGTTCCGCCGTCGCTACCACCGACGCGTGGGGCAACGTGCTGCACGTGCTGACGCTGGATAATCCGCATAAAGAGATAACCATTCGCGCCAGCGGGATCGTCGATATCGCGGAAGAGGGGGACGATATCGGCGCGGAGCCGCAGGAGCTGCTTTCGCCGCTGGTTTTCTTGCGTTGTACGCCGCTTACGCGCGCTGACGGCCCGATCCGCGAATTCGCCCAGCGCTGGTATCAGCCCGAGGCGCAGGAAGAGAGCCTGAACCAGTTAATGGGCGAACTACTGTTGAGAATGCCCTATTCGCCGGGCGCCACGCAGGTGCAGGATTCCGCCGCCGATGCCTTTGCGCGCGCGAAGGGTGTTTGCCAGGATCACACCCATGTGTTTCTCGCCTGCTGCCGGGCGCTGGAGATCCCGGCGCGCTACGTCAGCGGCTACGTCTACAGCGATAATGCCGAGCACGTCGCCATGCACGCGTGGGCCGAAGTATGGCTCAACGAGCGCTGGCAGTCGTTTGATATCACCAATAACACGCGCAGCCTGAATCAACATTTGCGGCTGGCGACCGGGCTGGACTATCTTGATGCGTGCCCGGTTCGCGGCACCCGCCTCGGCGGCGGGGGAGAAATCATGTTAACTAACGCTGAAGTGCGCGAGCATTCGCAGCAGGCGCAGCAGCAATAACGGCAGGAACGAAAAACGATGACCTACTGTGTGGCCATGTGTTTGTCAGATGGACTGGTATTTGCCTCAGACTCCCGCACCAACGCGGGAGTGGACCATATTGCAACGTTTAAAAAACTGCACGTTTTCCATCAGGATGGCGAACGGGTCATGGTGCTGCAGTCGGCGGGAAACCTGGCCACCACGCAAAGCGTGATTAGCCTGCTCAGCGGCCGCATTCGTACCCAGCAGGAGCCCAATCTGATGCAGGTGACCTCGTTATACGACGCGGCGATGCTGATCGGTAAAACCTTGCAGGAGGTGATTCAGCGCGACAGCAGCAATCAGCAGAACTGCGGCAATACCAACTTCAACTGCAACCTGCTGCTCGGCGGGCAGATCGCCGGGGAAACGCACCGGCTGTTTCATATCTACCCGGAAGGCAACTTTATCGAAGCCACACGCGACACGCCCTATTTCCAGATTGGCGAGAGCAAATACGGCAAGCCGATCATCGACCGGGTGTTGACCATCGATACTCCGCTGGAGCAGGCGATGTGCTGCGCGCTGATTTCGATCGACTCCACCCTGCGCAGCAATCTTTCGGTGGGGCTGCCGCTGGACACGCTGCTGTACCGCAGCGGGAGCCTGAGCAGCGCCGAACAGCATCGGATCACCGAAAGCGATCCCTATTTCAATACCATTCGCAAAGCGTGGTCCGAGGGGCTGCAAAGCACCTTTCTCAAGCTGCCGCCGTTTACGCCGGGCGGCCAGAATCAGGCGGAAAAATAACGCCCCGGCGTCATGCCGGTCATGGTGCGGAAAAAGTAGATAAAAGCGCTATCGCTGGCGAAGTCGAGCGCCTGCGCCGTATCGGTGATGCGCTCCCCGGTTGCCAGCATCTCGACCGCTTTCATTAATCGCCACTGTTGTCGCCACTGCTGGTAGGTCATCCCGGTATCGCGGCGGAACAGGCGGCTGATGGTTTTTTCGCTGGCGCCGCAGCGGGCAGCGAGCGCCCCAAGCGCCGGCGGCAGCGCGTCGCCGCAAAGGCTTGCCAACCGTTTATCCTGCGGCAGCGTGAGCATCATCGGCTCCTGGGCCGCGAGGCGAATTTCCGCCTGGCACAGGGCGGCAAGATGCCGCGCCGGTTCGGCTTCCCAGTCGGTATCCCAGGGGCTGGCGCTAATGCGTTCTAATAGTTCGCGCAGCAGCGGCACCACGTTGAGTATCGCCGACTGTGTTGGCAACTGAGGGTAACGCTGCGGCTGAAACCAGACGGAACGATAATCGACAATGTTTTTCATCTCCGCGCGATGGCTGACTTCAGCGGGGATCCAGGCCGCGCGTCCCGGCGGAAGCAGGCAAAGAAGGGCGCCATCGTTGAGGGTCAAACGAACGCATCCCTGACGGGTAAACAGGATCTGCGCCATCTTATGCCGGTGGCTGCCAGAATCGTGATCCCCTAACGCCGACTGTACGCCAATCAGGCGAGTTTTTAAGGTATCCGGATCGAATGCGGCATCAGCGTCAAGCCAGGCCATAATGTCTGATTTCCGATATTTAAAGTCATTATGTTTATAATGTTCGAAAAACGACCTGCCTACAATAGCGCCTCTTGTTTATCCGGAGGTGGATATGTTGGGACGTGCCGCGCTGGTGCTGGTTACCGCGCTACTGATGTTTCCGCAAATAGCGGAAACGATTTATAGCCCGGCGTTGACCGATATCAGCGCCCAATTTTCCGTGAGCGCGCCGCAGGCGGCGCAAACCCTCTCCGTCTACTTTATCGGTTTTGCCGTCGGCGTACTGCTGTGGGGCGGTTTCAGCGATCGCTACGGCCGGCGTCCGGCGCTGCTGGCCGGGCTGGGCGTTTATGCGATGGGATGCCTGATGGCGCTGTGGGCTGCGGATTTTTCGTTGCTGTTGGCGGCACGGATAGTGACGGCTATTGGCGCGGCAACCGGCTCCGTAGTGACGCAGACGGTCCTGCGGGACTGCTATAGCGGGCGGCAGCTGGCGGGGATTTTTTCGTTTATCGGCATGGCGCTGGCGGTGAGTCCGGCCGTCGGAGTCTATATCGGCGGCGCACTGACCGCCATCTGGGGGATGCGCGGCGTCTTCAGCGCGCTGGCGCTTCTGGCCGCCGCGCTCCTGCTGGGCTGCCTGCGGCTGATGCCGGAAACGCGTCCGCAAAATCGCGCTGGGGAACCGTTTCTTCGCGTGATGCGGCGGATGGCGGGGGATAAATATGTCGCGCTGGCGGCAATACTGGTGGCGGCATTTAACGTCAGCCTGTTCAGCTACTACAGCCTGGCCCCGTTTCTGTTCGCCCGATTCAATCTTGATGCCCTGGCCTTTGGCTACAGCGGCGTGGCGCTTGCCGCCGGTTCGCTGCTCGGCGCGCTGCTTAACCGCCTGCTGCTGCGTCAGCATGTCCCACTGGGCCGAATACTGTCGATTGCCTGCATTCTGCACTTCGTCGGCGGCGTCGCGGTGTACGTGCTGCGGGAATCGATCTGGTTTGTGGCGCCAGTGGTACTGGTGACCCTTGCCTATGCCATGGCGATCCCGCTGGTGCTGGGGTCGGCGCTGAGCGCCTACGGCGACTGTCGGGGCACCGCTGGCGCCTTTTTCGGCCTGTTTTATTATGTGCTGATTGGCGCCGGTCTGCTGGCGGCCGGGTGGGGGCAATCGCTGGGAGCGTCGCTGCTGGTTTGCGCAGGCGTGAGCATTTTTGCCGGGTGGCGCTATATCACCGTGTTCGACAGAGAATAAGGTCAGTTTCTGGCAAAGCTAAGCGATTTAACTTCTTTGTTATTTAACGCGATATCTCACACTTCGGGGGAGTAAAACGGTTAACGCGAAAAGGCAGTGGCAGATGACCACTGCCCGGAGGCTAGAGCAGGAAATAGCTGAAGGATGAAAAGGCTACCATACCAACGATCACGGTGGCGAAAAGACTGCGCGTGATCAGCCCAACAAGCGTCGCGGCAAGAGCGGCCAGCGCTGAAATACTGATACCCGATGGGGTTAATACCGGCTTGCCAACCAGTTCTGCCGTCACAATAGCCGCCATAATGGCAGATGGAATAAAGCTAAGCCATTGCTGCTGAGCCGATGGCAGACGAAAGCGTGAAAGGAGAAGAATCGGCGCCGTACGCATGAGCGCCGTTACCAGCGCTGAAGCAAGAATGGCCAGGATAATATTGCGATCCATTTTATTTCTCCTCTTTGTTACTGAACAGATACAACCCAGCGGTAGCCAGCGTTGCCGCTACAGAGGCTGCGGCGATAACGACGAGACTCATATCGATATGTCCAGAGGTAAATAGCGTGATGAGGACCGCGATACTAATGCTGAACAGTTCCAGCATTTTACGTTGGCTGGCAAACCACAGGGCCAAAACCAGGCCGATGAACATCGACACCAGACTAAAGCTCAATCCTTCCATCAACGATGATGGAAGCGCTGAGGCTAATACGGCGCCTGACACGCAGGCGAGGATCCAGTTTAACCATGCCGTCAGATTGAGTCCGAGCATCCATGGGTAAGTGATACTGTTTTTCCCTCCACCATGTTGTACCGCTACGCCGAAGGTTTCATCCGTCAGCAGCAGTCCGCTGATGATTTTTTGCAGCACCGCGTAGGGACGAAAGAAGATGCTTATGGCTGAACTCATCAACAGATAGCGCAGGTTAACCAGCAGTATGCTTAACACAACGGATGCAATTTCTGCACCGGTCGCCCAAAGCGAATAAAACAGGAACTGCGCCGAACCTGCATACAGGGCGCTGGCCAGCAGCGCTGTTTGAAGAGTGGAAAAACCGGATAGTGTCCCGATAGCGCCGGCGGCGAAACCGATGCTCCAGTAACCGGGAATGGTGGGGAGACAAGCGATGACGCCCTCACGGAATTGCGCTGATGCCCCATTCTTTGCCGAAGTTTTGATTGTAATTAACATTGATGACTTCCATTTTATGCGTTGCTGAATGGTAATCTTAAGAATTGGCCAGGAGCGCGATAGTAAAATCCTGCGCATTTGCGCAACGATCACGATATATATGGGAAAGGTACAAACTGGGGAGATGAGATGCGTGACGATATCAAACTCTGGCGGGACAGCAAACTCCACGGTGGTATGGAGATCCTGCGAGCATCCTGCTATGAACATAGCTATCCGCCGCATTTCCATAATGAATATGTGATCGCTGCTTTTGCACGCGGCGCACAGCGTACCCGTATTTGCCGTGAACGAGGCGTTGCGGCTGCGGGTACGGTGATGGTCATCATGCCTGGCGAGGTGCATACCGGTGAAGCAGTGCAGCGCGATGAGGGGTGGGATTACTGCGCTTTTTATCCCTCCGCAAGCCTGATTGACGAAGTCGCGGAAACGGTGATGGGTGGAAAGGGAGAAGTCAATTTCGGTGGTGAAGGAATGCGATACGATCCGCTTATGGCACGGAGCGTACTTAAGGCTTCCGCCGTGCTAGGCGCCAGCCGCGATTCACTGGAAAAAGAGTGCACTCTCTATCAGGTGCTTAATCAACTAGTGGGGCGCTATGCCGAACGCAGCGTGCGCGGAGGGCGACGACCCGCTGTGAGGGCTGATATTCGTCGGGCGATAGATTTTTTGCACTGCGCATATCAGCAGTCGCTGTCGGTCAAAGAGATCGCGACGGTCGCCGGGCTGAGCGAGTTTTATTTTATGCGCACTTTTCAGGCGCAGACGGGGTTATCGGTGCATCAATATTTGACCCAACTGCGACTGGTCAGAGCAAAAGGATTATTAGCGAAAGGTGCAGGTGCTGCGCAGGTCGCAACGGAGGTCGGTTTTTATGACCAAAGTCATTTGATTAAGTACTTCCGCTTGCATTTTGGCACCACTCCGGGCCTCTTCGCCGCCGCGTCTATTTAAAACCCGCTGGAACTTATCGCATCGATCCGCTCTCCGCTAACCGGATGCACGAAATGCAGTTCGCTGGCGTGTAGCATCAGGCGCGGCGCCTGTTCTGTTCCCGGAAGTAGCAGACCGCCGTACAGGTCGCAGCCCAGAATAGGGTGGCCAAGCTGCTGGCAGTGAATACGCAGCTGGTGGGTGCGGCCGGTTTCCGGCGTCAGTTGGACCCGCGTCACCGGCACGCTATCTTGATAACGCAGGCGCTCAACCACCCGATAGCCGGAACGGGCTGGCTTGCCGCGGCGCGGGCAAATCGTCATCAGCGGAAACAGCGCCGGATCTTTGGCTATCGGGGCGTCAATGGTACCTTCATCGTCCACCAGATGCCCGCACAGCAGCGCGCTGTAAACTTTGCTCACCGTACGCTGGCTGAACTGCTGGCAGAGGGCGGCGTTGATGGCCTTGTTGCGCGCAATCACCATCAGCCCGGAGGTGCCGAAATCAAGACGATGCGCCAGAGTGCAGCCGGGAAACTGCTGTACCAGCCGATAATGTACCGAGTCGAGATTGCGCGGGTTTTTCCCTGACAGGCTGAGCAAGCCTGCGGGTTTATCGATCAGCAGCAGATGCTCATCCTGATAGAGAATGTCAATTTCAGCGTGGCACGGCGGGGCGATAAAGGTATCGATAATCGTAGACATCAGGCTGCGCGAATAGTAAGTGGAGGCGGATGATAGCGAATTTTCCACCGCCAGGCGAATTATGCGCTCACGGCGCTCGTAGACTTAATATGCTGCCAGAAACGCTCGGCGGACTGATTAAGCCGCGCGCCGGAGCGATAGATGTAGGCGCCGATGGGCAGCGAGAGGCTCTCATCCATGATCGCCAGGCGGCCTTCCTCAAGCTCACGTTTGATCGAGTACTGCGGCAGCCAACCCACCCCGTCGCCGTTGAGGATCATGCGTTTTAATAGCTCGCTCATGGAGGATACGAAGGTCAACGAGAAGGTAATCTCCGGCTTGCGGTCGATAACCTGGTTCACCTGGCGACCCATATAGCTGTCGTTGGCATATTTCATCAGCGGCAGCACCCCGCGGTGCAAATTAAAAAGCGGCCTGCCGTGTTTATCACAGGGGGAGACGAGATGCAGCGCCGAGTCGAATATTTTGTGATTGATAAACGGATAGTTCATCAGTTCTTCATTATAAAACGACAGGATAAAATCACTCTTGCCTTCTTTCAGATTGAACACGGCGTCGTTAACGTTAATCGATTCAACATGAAAAGTTTTATTCTTTCTGTCGGTATAACCGGCGATAATTTCGGGGAGCAATAAAACGGAAAGGGAAGGCGCCGCGTCGATTCTTATTTTCTGGGTCGTGTTGTTCAGCCCTTTAATTCGGCTGATCTGGAAATCCATATCATCGAGCATATTACGCGCATAGCCGACAAATATCTTCCCGCGGTTGGTGAGCTGGAGCGGGTTCGCCGAGCGGTCGAAGATGCTGAAGCCCAGCGAGGCCTCAAGCGCCTGAATCCGGCGGCTGAAGGAGGATTGTGAGATATTCCGGCTTTTTGCCGCCAGCGTAAAGCTTCTGGACTCCTCAAGGGCAATCACATCGTAAAGCCATTTTACTTCAAGATTCGCCAGCACAGACTCTTTCCCCACCCCTGCAATAATAGCTATGCAATTTTAGCATAACGCATAGAAACTATGCAATTAACATAATTATCTACAGGTGTTAACATTTTTTGCAGAGTTAGCTTATGACTTATTCGTGCAAGCGATATTTCTAAAGTACAGGCGACACCCTACACGAGCACGATTTTACATCGCCGGCTCTGGCCTTCTCATCCTGTTTATTTAATTTTACGATGGTTTTTTTATTAAAATAAATCCATCCGTTTCACTGACAGGTTGAAATAGCCTAATAGCATCTTATCCAGCCAATAGTTTGTCAGGAGTGCCATGTCACGTATTGAATCAGTAAAAGACGCTCTTCTTTCGCTCGGTATTCAGGAGAGCAGCGAGCTGTTTTATAACCCCGATTACGACTTGCTGATTACGCATGAAACCAGCCCGGAATTAACCGGCGCGGCGCGCGGCGTCATGACCGAGTCCGGGGCGGTTGCTGTGGATACCGGGATCTTTACCGGGCGCTCGCCGCGCGACAAATATATCGTCAGAGACGAGCTGACGCGTGATACCGTCTGGTGGGCCGATTCCGGTCTGGGTCGCAACGATAATAAGCCGCTGAGCCGCGAAATCTGGGCTGACCTGAAGGCGCTGGTCGCCGGGCAATTGAGCGGCAAGAAACTTTATGTTGTTGATGCCTGGTGCGGCGCCAGCCCGGCGACGCGGCTGGGCGTCCGCTTTGTCACCGAGGTGGCCTGGCAGGCGCACTTTGTGAAAAACATGTTTATTGCGCCGAGCGCAGAGGAACTGGCTGAATTTACGCCGGACTTCGTTGTCCTCAACGGCGCCGGCTGCACCAACGATAAATGGCAAGAGCAGGGGCTTAACTCCGAAAACTTTGTCGCATTTAACCTGAGCGAAAAAATTCAGCTGATCGGCGGCACCTGGTACGGCGGCGAGATGAAGAAAGGCCTCTTCTCGGTGATGAACTATCTGCTCCCGCAGCAGGGAATCGCCTCGATGCACTGCTCGGCGAACCGCGGCGAAGCGGGCGACGTGGCGCTGTTCTTCGGCCTTTCCGGCACCGGTAAGACCACGCTTTCCACCGATCCGCTGCGTCAGCTGATCGGCGATGACGAGCACGGCTGGGATGATGATGGCGTGTTCAACTTCGAAGGCGGTTGCTATGCCAAGACCATTAATCTTGACCCGCAGGCCGAGCCGGAAATCTATTGCGCGATTCGCCGTAACGCGCTGCTGGAAAACGTGGTGGTCAGAGCCGATGGCAGCGTGGATTACGCCGACGGCAGTAAGACTGAGAATACCCGCGTCTCTTATCCGTTATCGCATATTGAAAACATCGTGAAACCGGTGTCGCGCGCGGGCCATCCGTCGAAGGTGATTTTCCTCGCCGCCGATGCGTTTGGCGTGCTGCCGCCGGTATCCCGCCTGACGACCGATCAGATGCAGTATCACTTCCTGTCCGGTTTCACCTCGAAGCTGGCCGGCACCGAGCGCGGCATTACTCAACCGACGCCGACGTTTTCCGCCTGCTACGGCGCGGCGTTCTTGCTGCTGCACCCGACGCAGTACGCCAGCGTTCTGGCGGCCAAAATGGCGGAGGCCGGCGCTGAAGCCTGGCTGGTTAACACCGGCTGGAACGGCGAAGGCAAGCGTCTTTCGCTGCGTGATACGCGCAATATCATCAGCGCGATTTTAAACGGTACCACCGGCGAGCTGCGTGAAGAAACCGTGCCGGTGTTCGGTCTCGCTATCCCGCAAAGCGTGCCTGGCGTCGACAGCACGCTGCTCGACCCGCGTAGCGGCTGGCCTTCTGCCGATAAATGGCAGGAGAAGGCCGAGAGCCTGGCGCAGTTGTTTATGGATAACTTTAAGCAATATAGCGATACCGACGCCGGGGCCCAGCTGGCGCTAGCCGGCCCGACGCTGGTCAAATCCGCCGTCTCCGCATAAGCTATTTTTTCCGCGTACAAGCCCGGGCAGCCGCCCGGGTTTTTTTATATCCGCAGCGTCCCTGGACCAGGAACTTGACTCTGCCTGGTTAGCGATTATAAATAAAGGGATGCGGGGTTAAGTATTGGGGCTAAATAACTTCATGGCACAATTGTCATGAGAATTATCCTGGCAATCCTGCTGCAATGCTCTCCCCGCTACGGGGGTACGGATAAATAAAGGAATGACTATGAAACTCTGGAGTAAAACGCTGATCGCTTCTGCCGTATGCTTATTTCTTGCAGGCTGTGATGATTCATCAAAAGTTGATGCCAATCTGGATAAAGCTAAAGATAATGCGCAACAAATTAAAGAGGCGGCGGCCGATAAAGCCGAGGCAATTAAGGATCAAGCCGATAAACACATCGACGCGATAAAAAAACAGGCGGCGGACGAGGCGAACAGTCTCAGCAGCCAGGCCTCCAGCATCAAGGCGGAAGCGGATAAAAAAGCGGAGGCTATAGCCCAGCAGGCGCAAGCTCAGGCTGATGCGGTTAAGCAGGATGCCCGACAGAAAAGCGACCAAATTGTCCAGGAAGCGGGAAAAATTAAAGACAACGCGATTGTTGACGCGAATAATCTTGCCAGCGACGCCGCGAATAAAACCAAAGAGATTAAAGAGAGTATCGCTCCCGCGAAAAGCGCTGACGATGCGACTGCAACTCCCCAACAATAACTCTGTCATTATCACCACCTTTTACGACATTATCTTCAGACCTCAGGTTGGCTGAAGATAATGTTCGTAAAAGAGGCCCGCGAACTATCCCCGGCGTTATCGATGATTCACCCAGACGAGCTTTTCGACCGGGAAACCGAGTTCCCGCGCAATGCTGAGATACTCCTGCTTCACGGATTCCGGGATGGTCGGCGTGCGCGACAGGATCCATAAATAGCCGCGATCGGGGCCGCTGACCAGCGCATATTGATACTGGCTATCCAGCGCAATCACGTTGTAGCCGCCGTAAAACGGGCCAAAAAAGGAGACTTTCAGCGCGGCAGTGGTCGGCGCGCCGGTGAAATACGCTTTACCTTCGCTCTCGCTCCATTTCTGTTTCCGCGGATCGTAACCGCGGTTGAGAACGCTGATTCCGCCGTCATTCCGTTGACCGTAGGTTGCGGTTACCCGTTCCAGGCCCCGTTCAAAGCGGTTTTCAAGCCGGGCAATCTCATACCATTTCCCCAGATAACGGCTCGCGTCAAAGTTATTTATCGGCTGAACGCCCTTGGGCGGCGTAGGGGATTTACAGGCGACGAGCGTTAATGCAATAGCAACACCCGTCAGAACAGGCCATATCTTCATGAGAAGTCCTTTTGTGAACGCGGAGGAAAATAAGTATAGCGCAAACGAGCGGGCCTTTATTCACGCCCCGGGGATGCACATTATATTCAGATAATTCTATAACTTCGAATGGGCTGTTGCCCTGCTCGCTATTTTCCTCGTCCTGCTTTCGTTAAGGTGATTATCACAAAAAGTTGAATATATTTTAGCGGCCCAGGTGCTAACGTTTGAACGTTATTATTCACAACGGGAAAACATCGTGAAAAAATTATCCAGTTTGATTCTGTTATCTGCTATGTCTGTCGCTCCAGCCGCGTTTAGCGCCCCTGTCGGGACGCTCAGCGTGCATATTCTCAATCAGCAGACGGGGCTGCCTTCGTCGGGTGTGACCGTTACCCTCGAAAAACAGCAGGCGGATAAATGGACGGCGCTGGCGAGCGCCGTCACGGATAATGATGGACGTATTAAATCGCTGTATCCAGCAGAAGGGGATATGCAGCCGGGGATTTATAAAGTGACCTTTAAAACCGGCGATGATTTCAGCAAACAGAAGCTGGCGACGTTTTTCCCTGAGATCCCGGTACTGTTTACCGTGACGCGTACCAATGAAAAACTGCATATTCCGCTGCTGCTCAGCCAGTACGGCTACTCCACCTACAAAGGCAGCTAATCGCTACGTCCATCCTGAATAAGCAAAAGCCTGCGCGAAAGCAGGCTTTTATCGGGCGACTATCGGGAGAGAGCCGTGCTTAGTGATTCTGCTGGAGGATCCTTAAAAAATCCTCTTTATTGGCAATCAACGACAGCGCTCTGGCGATGACTTCGTCGCTAAAGATCGACGCCACCTCTCGCAGCACATCAATATGCTCACTCTCTTTGGCGATCACGCCAATGGCAATAAACATAACGTTATTTCTGTCCCAGATCACACCGTCAGGGAACTGATAAATCTCCACCCCCGTTTTGACAATGATGCTGGTGGCTGATTTAGGCAGATGCGGTAGCGTAATGCCGTTACCTAAAAAGGTGGAGACCTGGCGCTCTCTTTCGGCAAGAAACGCCACGCAATCTTCGCTGACATACCCTCTGGCTTTGAAGTCCGCGCCGATCATGGCCAGCACTTCCGCTTTATTTTTCGCCCGGCACGACAGATGGAGATTATCCTGCGTAATAGTATCGATCATAATCCGCTTTCCTTGGTGGCCGTATTGAATCCTGCAGTAGATTTATTTGCCGACAGCTCCTCTTCCAACTGCTCCAGCGATTTATTCGATGTTTCTGGCAGCGCCGTTATCACAAAAATAATCGCCAGGTAGTTGATCGCGGCAAAAATCAGGAAGACCGGACCTAAACCGAGCTTGGCCTGCAATAATGGGAACAGATAGCTGACGATGGCGTTCATCACCCACATGAAAAATACCGATATGCCCATCGACAGTCCGCGAAACTTCAGCGGGAAAAGTTCCGCCAGCACCACCCAGGTGATAAAGCCCATGGTGCCCTGCATCACGCCAACGAACATCGCGCCGAGCAGCCAGATTGCCGTTGCTTTGATGTCGCCGACCAGCGTGTAGTCTACACCGGCAATGATAAGGTGCAGGGTGGCCATCAGCGCGAAACCATAAATAATGATGGTTTTACGTTTAAAACGGTCAACGAGGAACAGCACCCCAAAGAGCATGCCGCCGACGGAGAACACGCCATTGAGTACGTTGCAGATTAAGGACGTTCTTTCTGAGAAGCCGGCGCTGCTGAGGATCTCAGTACCATAGTACATGATGACGTTGACCCCGGTAGTTTGCTGCAGCGCCGCCCAAATCACGCCGACCAGCAGGAGTTTCAAAATCCACGGCGTCTGGAGAATGGTGATAAAGGCGTTCTGGGAATGCAGCTTTTTGTCCGCCTCGGCCTTAATCAACGTGGTGATATCGTTGAACTCTTTGGTTGCACGTTCAAGCGGGCGGATTTGTTTTAATATTTCCAGCGCTTCTTCATGGCGGTTTTTACTGATTAGCCAGCGCGGGCTTTCCGGCGACCGCAGCATACCGATAAACAGGCAGATGGCGGGGATTGTCTGCACCATCAGCATATAGCGCCAGACGTCCGGTAGATGGCCCCAGAGAATGCCAATAATGGCGTTGATGGCAAAGGCGGCGAGCTGTCCGATAACAATGGCGACTTCGTTTAAGCCGGTCAGCTTACCGCGCATTTCGGTGGGCGCCACTTCAGAAATAAAGGTGGGGGCGGTGACCGAGGCTCCGCCAACGGCATAGCCGAGGATGAAGCGTGAAATCAGCAGTACGGTAATGTCCGGCGCCAGCGCGGACATTAAGGCGCCGATGAAAAAGATGAAAGATAAAAAGAGCAGGTACTTTCTTCTGCCAAAGAAATCCGCGAATTTTCCGCCGAAAACGCTACCTAGCGCGGCGCCGATCAGCAACACGCTCATGACCAGGCCTTCTGTGGTTGGGGTCAAGGCCATATATTGTTTCAGTGAAGAAAATGCGCCATTAATAACGCCGGTGTCATAACCGAATAACAGGCCACCGAATGTCGCTACTAAGGTTATTTGGTGTAGTCGCTTTCTCTGCTGTAGGTTCAGATTCATAATAAGAGACATTTTTATACCTTTTGTTTTGATTAACGGCACGAGATAAAAATGTGTCATCCCATCCCAACCACGCTCTGTCTTTTCGCTTTATGAAGCCTGGCTGACATAAAATGGTTTTTTGCCCTGAGTGCTCCTATCCAGCGCGATTGCAGCGCGCTAAATAAAACCGGTTAAAGAGGTTTCTTTTTGATGAATGAGGAATCATCGGTATACGCGGGGTTTTGTCCTCCGGGATGGGTGAGGTTCAACATGTCCCGGGCAGCGTTGTGGTATGAACGGATGGTATGGCATGGGCCAACATAAACGGTTCTGATAACTCCTGATCTCACTTCCTTCATTGCATCCTCCGGGGTTAGGATTTCTGCTGCACCATCAAGGTGGTCAGGGTGCGTTTAGTGAGAAGGTATTATTACCGCTGCAACTGAAACAAAAATACAAACAGATCACATTTTGAAAGTTTTATTTCGATTTGTCGTTGTGGCTTATCTGTAACATCTATGTGTCTATAATAGCTATTTTTATAATTAACTGATATATAAAGTAATTTTTAGGATTGATTATGCCCTTTAACGGCGATGGCAGGGAAGTGAATTGTTAAAATTATGATATATATCACATTTGTTAATATGCCTGGTTATGGAATTTAAATTTCATTATTGAGTTTATTTTATTTTTTATTCGAAATTTGAGAGGTGCAGCGGTAAGGGAAAATTTCAACGCATCGCGCCATCTGCGCGCTTTTTGACGCCGGTTGATGGGGTGAATAATACTTATGGTCAATATCTGGCGGTAGACCCCTCTGAGTAATACCATCGAGAAGCGCCAATTATCATTGTGATACGCACGCTCTCTTTTTGATAATCCCTCTGACGATATCATCCGCCTTCGATGGTTTAACCTGCCGCTATTTTTAGAGACGCCTCACATAACTCAGCCTGAAATAACCCTTTATTTATAGATGGCATAGCCATTGCTTGATTCCGTTATCTTTCTTTGTGAGTGGAGACTGAAAATATGGATACATTGCTAGTTGGCAGTGAGGTGCCCCGCGTCGATGGGCTCGCCAAGGTGACGGGTAAAGCGGTCTATGGCGATGACATTATTATGAACAATATGCTATATGGCGTATGCCGCTACGTGGATATACCCGCCGGGCGCATCGATGCGCTCGACCTGTCGGAGGCGGAAAAAGTGCCCGGCGTCGTGCGTATTGCCACCTGGAATGATATCCCCGGCCAGCGCAAACTGGGGGCGATCGTTCCCGATCATCCGCCGATTATCGACAAGGAGATCGCCTATCGCGGCGACGTGGTTGCCGTGGTGGCGGCGGAAACCTACGAGGCAGCCTGCATCGCGGTCGATAAAATCAAAATCACCTACACCCCGTGGGAGCCGATTACCTCCCCGGAAGAGGCGATGAAGCCCGGGGCGCGCCTTATTCACAGCGAACTCGATAGCAACATCATTAACCGCCACCATACGGCGAAGGGCGATATCGACGCCGGATTCGCCGCCTCCAGCCATATTTTCGAACGCGAGTATGAGGTGGGTTTCCAGGAGCACGGCTATATTGAGCCGGAATCGATCACCGCCTACCTGGATAATAATGAACAGATAATGACCATCGAGGGGTCGATTCAGAATGCTCACCGTACCCGGGCGGTGATTGCCAAATACCTCGACCTGCCCCAGGCGAAGGTGAACATTAAGCGCTCCGTGCTGGGCGGTTCCTTCGGCGGCAAGGATGACATTATTGATAACGTCTCCTGCCGCGCGGCGCTGCTGGTGCACCTGACCGGGCGGCCGGTTAAGATCTCGTATAACCGCGAACAGTCGATGCGCGAGAGCTACAAGCGCCACCCCTATAAGATGAAATACCGCATTGGCGTGGACGACGACGCGCGTATTCAGGCGATTAAAATCGACATTATCGCCGATGGCGGCAGCTACTGCGGCCAGACGGTGTTTGTCACCTGGCGCAGTTCCGTGCAGGCCGCGGGCCCCTACAATATTCCTAACGTGCGCGTCGATCTGGTGGGCGTTTACACCAACAACAACTACACCTCGGCCTACCGCGGCTACGGCGCGCCGCAGGTCATTTTCGCCAACGAATCGCTGATGGATGAGGTGGCGGGCGAACTGGGTCTGTCGCCCGTCGAATTCCGCCTGCGCAACATACTTAAGCAGGGCGATACCAGCATGGCCGGACAGGTCTTCAGCGAGCATACTGTCTCCGCGCAGGAGGTGCTGGAGAAAACGCTGCTCAAGGCCGAATACGAGGCCAAACGCGAGCACTACAAAAAGCTTAACGCGGAAGGCGGCCCGATCCGCTACGGGATTGGCTTCGCGCTGAGCCACCGCGGCTGCTCTCTGGGGGCCGAGGGGCTGGATGCGTCCTCGGCGCTGATTCAGGTGAATGCCGACGCCAGCGTCAACATTTCTACCTCGGTATCCGAGAACGGGCAGGGGCTGCAGACCACCATGTCTCTGCTGGCGGCGGAAGCGTTCGGTATTGCGCTCGATCGGGTAATGTTTAGCGAACCGGCCACGGCGATGATCGCTGACGGCGGCTCAACGGTCGCTTCGCGCGGTACCCTGATGGGTGGCCAGGCGATTCTGAGCGCGGCGAACAAAATTAAACAACGCATGGCGGACGCCGTGAGGGAAACGCTGAAAGCGCAGAGCCTCGACGATATCGCCTGGCAAAATGGCAAAGTGTTCAACCGTCACAGCCCGGCACTTAGCCTCAGCTTCCAGCAGGTGTGCGATATGACCCGGGCTACCGGGGCAAACCTCTCTGCCTACGGCTGGCACGTGGCGCCGAATATTCACTGGGATGAGGAGAAGGGTTGCGGCAGCCCCTATTTCACCTGGGTGTACGGCTGCCAGTTGGCCGACGTGGCGGTGGATACGCGCACCGGTAAAATCACCGTCAATAACGTCGTCGCCACCCACGATGTCGGTAAAGTCATTAACCCGGTTGGTTTTAGCGGCCAGGTTTACGGCGGCGTGCTGCAGGGGATGATCGGTTACGGCATGCTGGAGGATTTCAACACCGAGCACGGCGTGGTGAAATCGGAAAACTTCGATACCTATCTGCTGCCGACCATCAAGGATATGCCGCACATCGATATCATTGCGGTGGAAAACTACGATCAAGCGGGGCCAATGGGGGCGAAGGTTATCGGCGAACCGGTACTGGAACTCGGCGCCGCGGCCCTCAACAACGCGGTGAGTTTCGCCATCGGGCGGCCTAACCGGACCCTGCCGCTAACCCTCGAGCAGGTTCGCCTGGGTTACAACCTCAAAAAACCGCAGCGCCAGAGCGAGCAGATGCTGGAGTCGGGTGATAAGAAACAGGTTCATCGCCTCAATACCCTGTCGCTGAGCGTACCGCAAACCCTGAAACAGGCCCTGACGCTGATGGCCGAGAAGGGGGCGATGCCCATCGCCGGCGGCACCGATGTGCTGGTGCAGGCGCGGATGCTGTCCGGCGAGGTGCCGCTTGTCAATATCGCCGGGCTGGCGGAGCTGAAGGAGGTCTTTGACGTGGAGGGCGGCGTCTCGATTGGCTCCGGTGTCTGCTTTACCGACCTGGTTAAGCATCCGTTGATTCAGCAGCGCTATCCGCTGCTGGTTACCGCCTGTAAAACCGTCGGCTCCCTGCAGCTGCGCAACCGGGCGACAATCGGCGGCAATATCGTTAACGCCGCCCCGTGCGCGGACTCCATGCCGCCGTTGATTATTTACGAGGCGGAGGTGGAGCTGCGCAGCGCGCGCGGAACGCGCCGGATGCCGGTCAGCGAATTTGTCGTGGGCGGCTATCGCACCCTTCTTGAGCCCGATGAGCTGGTTGTCCGCTTTATCCTGCCGGCGCCGACGCAGCAGCCGCTGATCAATCGCTATCTGCAGCTTGGCCGGCGCAATGCGTTGAACATTACGCGCCAGAGCCTGACCGGGCAGTTTATGGTCGATAAAGGCGTGGTTCGCCTGTGCCGTCTGGTGGATGGCGCGCTGATGGCCAAACCGCAGCGCCTGCTCGAGGTTGAGCAGGCGCTCATCGGCCGGACGCTGGACGCCGCCACCATTGACTATGCGGCCGGGGTGCTTCACGACAAGGTAGAGAAAGCCATCGGGGGACGCTGGTCAGCGCCTTATAAGGTCCCGGTATTTATCGATATGTTCCGGCAGATGCTGCAGGAAGTTATGACAGAGCAGAAAAAATAAGGAGCCATGAACATGAACCATATTGAGCTAAAAGTGAATGGCATCCGCATTGCCCGCGATGTGAAAGACAATGTCCGCCTGATCGATTTTCTCCGTGAAGATCTCAAGTTAACCGGCACCAAAGAGGGCTGCTCGGTGGGCGAGTGCGGAGCCTGCACCGTCATTATGGACGGCAAATCCGTCTGCTCCTGCCTGCTGCTGGCCGCCCAGTGTAACGGGGCGGAGGTTACCACCGTCGAAGCGCTGCATCACGATCCGGTCGGTAAAAAATTGCAGAACGCCTTTATTCGTCACGGCGGCGTTCAGTGCGGCTTCTGCACGCCCGGCGTGTTGATGAGCGCCAAGGCGTTGCTGGATGCTAACCCTAATCCCAGCGACGATGAGTTGAAAGAGGCGCTGGAGGGGAATATCTGCCGCTGTACGGGATATCAGCCAATCATTACCTCGATTAAAGCGGTGCTGAAACCCTGATCGCCGCAAGCGCCGCCGTCGCCAGCCGACGGCGGCGCTTTTTCGGCTGCAGGAGGAGGATGACGATGAGCAAAAAAATGGATAAACAGTGCATTATGCTGGCCGCCGGGCTCTCCAGCCGGATGGGGAAATGGAAAATGATGCTGCCGTGGGGCGAAGGAACGATTCTGGATAGCGCCCTTGCCGGCGCCCTGGCGTTCTGCGATCGGGTGGTGCTGGTGACGGGGTTTCGTGGCGATGAGTTGGCCGCATGCTATCAGGATCATCCGGGCGTAGAGGTGGTCTTTAACCCGCGATATCAGGACGGCATGTTCTCTTCGATTCAGTGCGGGGTGGGCCATATCAGCGCTTCGCGTTTCTTTCTGGCGCTGGGCGATATGCCGGAGGTGACGCCGGGCGTCTACCGCCGGCTGTGGGACAACGCCGACGCCGAGAGCTGTCTTATTCCGGCCTACGAGCGCGGCAAAGGCCACCCGGTTCTTCTGCCGAAGCGGGCGATCTCGCTGATTCGTCGCGCCCCGCAAGGGGCCACCCTGCGGGACGTTATCGGTCAGATGGCGGTGCGCGTTATTCCCGTGGCGAGCCAGGGGATTCACTGGGACGTTGATACTCCGCAGCAGTATCTTGAGGTCGCGCGACGCTGCCGTAAGGATCAGGTCGCTGTCGGTTAGCGTTGGAGAAGGGAATAAGAAGAGACAATATCGCCCCGGGGTGCGCGCCGCGGGGCGATATTTTTTACCCCGCGGCGCTTTCGCGCAGGCGGGTTTTCAGCTGGTTGTATTGATCAATAACGTACCGTTCGGCGGCTTGCCGATCGGCAATGCGCTCAACGTTAACCGCGCAGTACTTGTACTCGGGGGTTTTGGTTATCGGGCTGAGATTCTCGGTGACCAGCTCGTTGCAGGCGCCGATCCACCACTGATAGGTCATATAAACCGCCCCTTTATTCGGCCTGTCGCTGACCTTCGCCCGGGAAATCACCTTGCCTTTGCGCGAGTTAACCCACACCAGTTCTTCGTCCTCAATGCCGAGCCGTTTGGCGTCGGCGGTGTTGATCTGGATGTAGCCCGGTTCGTCCGCCAGTTTGGCCAGCGCCGCGCAGTTGCCGGTCATCGAGCGGCAGGAGTAATGGCCCACTTCGCGCACTGTGGAGAGCACCAGCGGATACTCGTCGCTCAGGGTATCGATCGGCGCCTGCCATTCGCAGGTGAAGAACTGCGCCAGTCCGTTTGGGGTGGAGAAGCGCTCCGCAAACAGATACGAAGTGCCCTGATCCGCCTCGGACTCGTCGCGGCACGGCCACTGCACGTAGCCCAGCTCTCCCATCTTCTCATAGGTCGCGCCGAAGAAGTTGGGGCACAGCTGGCGGAGCTCATCCCAAATCTGCTGCGTGTTGTCGTACTTCATCGGATAACCCATGCGGGTGGCGATCTCGCAGATGATCTGCCAGTCGGTCTTCAGATCCCACTTCGGCTCAACCGCCTTGAAAAAGCGCTGGAAGCCGCGGTCCGCTGCGGTATAGACGCCCTCATGCTCGCCCCACGAGGTCGAGGGCAGAATCACATCGGCCGCCGCGGCGGTTTTGGTCATGAAAATATCCTGGACGATAACCAGTTCCAGATCCTCGAAGGCCTGACGCACGGCGGAAAGCTCGGCGTCGGTCTGCAGCGGATCTTCCCCCATAATGTATGCCGCCCGCACTTCGCCGTGCGCCACGCGGTGTGGCAGCTCGCTGATGCGGTAGCCGGGGTTCTCCGGTAGGCTCTCGACGCCCCAGGCGTTGGCGAACTTTTCCCGGTTTTCCGGGAATTTCACATACTGATAGCCCGGAAAGGTGTCCGGCAGCGCGCCCATGTCGCAGGCCCCCTGAACGTTGTTCTGACCGCGCACCGGGTTAACGCCGACGTGCGGTTTCCCCAGGTTGCCGGTAAGGATCGCCAGGCTGGTCAGGGCGCGTACCGTTTCGACGCCCTGCCAGAACTGTGTCACCCCCATTCCCCACAGAATCATGGCGTTTCCTGCGGTGGCGTACAGCCGCGCGCATTCGCGAATCTGCCCGGCGCTGATGCCGGTGATGGCTTCCACCGACTCCGGCGTATAGCCTTCAACGATGTTGCGATACGCTTCGAAGCCTTCGGAACGCCCGGCGACGAAGGGTTTATCGTACAGATCCTCTTCGATAATGACGTGCCCGAGGGCGTTGAGCAGCGCAATATTGGAACCGTTTTTCAGGGCAAGGTGCAGATCGGCAATGCGCGCGGTTTCGATTTTACGCGGATCGCAGACGATAATTTTCGCCCCGTTGCGTTTGGCGTTGAGGATATGATTCGCCACGATAGGGTGCGAATCCGCCGGGTTATAGCCGAAAATAAACACCAGATCGGTATCATCGATCTCGGTGATAGCATTACTCATCGCGCCGTTGCCGACCGACTGGTGCAGACCTGCAACCGAAGGGCCGTGTCAGACGCGTGCGCAGCAGTCGACGTTATTGGTACCAATAACGGCGCGCGCAAATTTTTGCATGATGTAGTTGGTTTCATTGCCGGTGGCGCGCGAAGAGCCGGTGGTCTGAATCGCGTCCGGGCCATATTTCTCTTTAATGGCGCTCAGACGGGTGGCGACGTAATCGAGCGCCTCATCCCAGGAGACGGATTCTAGCCTGCCGCCGCGCTGGCGGCGGATCATCGGGGTTTTCAGGCGCGGCGTGAGGATCTGGGTATCGTTAATAAAATCCCAGCCGTAGTAGCCCTTCAGGCACAGGGTACCCTGATTGTTTTTTCCCATAGCGGCATCGGCGCGGGTAATCTTTCCCTCTTCTACCGTGAGCTGCATTTTGCAGCCGGAGGCGCAGTAGGGGCAGACGGTCGTTACTTTCTTCATAGTAAGGGTCCTTAATCTTAGAACAGCAGGGCAAAACTAAAGCGGCCGTTCAGGCCCTGCGCGATCCCCTGCTGTACGACGGGGATCGCCAGCAGCAGCAGGGTTAGCAATGCGAACAGGAGTCTGGTGAGCATCGTTACCCCTCCTGGGCTTCTTCCGGCTGTTTCTCCTTTTGAACTTTGCGCAGCAGGAGCCACATTCTGACGGTTCTGACGGCCATGTTGCGTGCCGCCGAACTTGGCGGGGCCGGATCGGGGACCGGCGTTTCGTGGTTAACGCGCAAAGGCACGCTGCCGTTGAGGGTGAGGTTGGCGACAATAGCCGTCAGGGTACCGATCGTAATCCCGCTGTGCAGAAACAGCTGAACCATCGGCGGAAACTGGGTGAATAAGTTGGGCACCAGTACCGGCATCATGCCGAGGCCGAGCGTTAATGCCACCACCATACCGTTATTATTGTTGCGGTAGTTGACCTGTCCCAGGGTACGAATACCAGACACCGCCACCATACCGAACATGACAATGCCTGCGCCGCCGAGGATCGGTTTCGGTATCAGCACCACCAGCGCCGCCATCCTCGAGAACACGCCCATCAGAATCAGAATGATGCCGGAGACCGACACCACAAAACGGCTGCGCACCCCGGTTAAACCGATCAGGCCGACGTTCTGCGCGAACGCGGCGTAGGGAAACAGATTGAAGAAGCCGCAGATGGTGGTCGCGATACCGCAGGTGTTGAGGCCGTTGCGCAGCATCTTCGCGTCCACCTTTTTCCCGACGATATCCCCGGTCGCCATCATCGAGGACATGGTTTCCACCATCACCACTACCATCACCATCGATAGCAGGGCGACGGGGATAATATGAAACTCAGGTTTGGCGAAGGGCATCAGGGTCGGCAGATGGAGCCAGGGAGTGGCGTGGACCAGACTGAAGTCGAGAGGCTTAAAGCAGCTCCAGAGTACGGTGCCGATGATAAGACCGATCAGCACCGACGTGTTTTTCACGACGCCGGAGGCGAAGGTGTAAATATTGAGAATAATCACCAGCGTAATCGCCGCCATCAGCAGCGAGAAGGGGGCGCCAAAGCCGCTCATTTCGCTGCTGCCGCCGCCAATCCACCCGCCTGCCACCGGCATAATTGACATGCCGATAAGCGTGACGATACTGCCCATCACCACCTTGGGAAAGAAGCGGATAAGCTTACTAATCCACGGCGCGCAGCAGAGGATGAATATACCGGACACGATCACCGCCCCGGAAATCCCGCCGATCCCGTACTCCTTACCGATCAGCACCATCGGAATCAGCGCCGCGAAGGTACAACCCTGGATAAGCGGCAGCCGGCAGCCGAGCCACTTACCGACCCCCAGCGACTGCACGATGGTGGCCGCGCCGCAGATAAACAGGTCGGCGCTGATGAGTAAAATAATGTGTTCCGGCGGGAGCCCTACCGCGTTGCCCACTACCAGCGGAACCGCCACGGCGCCGGCGTACATCACCAGCACGTGCTGTAGCCCATAAAGAATCATTTGCGTAACGGGTAAAACTTCATCGACCGGCGCGGCCGAGCTCCCGTTTCGTGAGGCGGAATTGGCGATATCTTTCATGAAGTTGTTATCTCCTGTACGACTTCACTCCGTATATACCCTTCATACTTCAAGTTGCTTGTGCGTTAGCTTTCCTCGCTCACCCCAGTCACTTACTAGAGTAAGCTCCTGGGGATTCGCTGTGTCGCCGCCTTCCTGCAACTCGAATTATTTTGGGTATAAGCGTGAACAGAGCCGAAGTTACGATTCGAAGGCCGCTGCCTCCCTGAGCTGATGCGTTCACCAGCGTGTTGCGCGCACGTTGAGTGATATGCGTAAGCTGTGCCAAAAATAAACATCCGGAGAATCGAAGAGGAATTGTGTGAAATAACTCACGGGAAAAAGGGCGGAATATCTCTCTGAGGGCAATATCTTTAAATAAGACGCGTTGGCAAAAAATGTGCGCTATCACATTGAGATAGGGACAATCTCATTTTGGTATTACGCACGATACGTTGAATTATCAACATGATTAAATCCAGAACGCAGCGAATAATCTTCGCTCAGCGCGCGTGGATAATTATCTCGCCGTTACGCTGAGGGGCACTTTTTTTTGAGGCGGCTCGCAAAAATGAGCAGCATATGAATACCTTGAAAAAAATCGCCTGATTATTGCATCGCTTCCCGGTGAGTCCTGAAATAATAAAGGGAAGCAAATGAATAAATTTATCGTTGCCGATTCTGCAAACTGTATTGGCTGCCATGCCTGTGAAGTGGCCTGCGTCACCTCTCATCGCCAGGACCGCTGGCCCCAGCAGCGTAGCGACTTTCTTCCACGCATCCGCGTGTTCTTCAACCGTAAGGCCAGCAGCGCGACGACCTGCCGCCACTGCAACGACGCGCCCTGCGTCGGCTCCTGTCCGACCCAGGCGCTGCGCGTGGCGAACGACAGCGTTCAGTTTACAGAGGCGCTGTGCATCGGCTGTAAAAACTGCGTCATCGCCTGTCCCTTTGGGGCCATTGAGATGGTAGCCAACGATGACGACGCGCCGCAGCTGGCGCAGAAGTGCGATCTTTGCAGCCAGCATCCTTCCGGTCAGCAGGCGTGCGTGGCCAGCTGTCCAACCCAGGCGCTGCGCCTGATGGATGAGGCTGCCGTTAACCAACTGCGCAACGCGCGGCAGATCCGATCCGCGCTGGAAAGACCGCTGAAGGGCGTTCGCGGCGCGAGACGTAACGCGATACTCAATAAACCTCCGCGCGTTGGTGCGAAAAAAGTGCCCGCCGATGACCGCCTGCGGCATTTCGGCGAAATCTATCAACCGCTGGGCGAGCGTGACGCGGAATATGAGAGCGAACGCTGCCTCTACTGTGCACAGAAGGCATGGTGCAACTGGACCTGTCCGCTGCATAACCACATTCCCGATTTCATCCGCCTGGTGAACGAAGGCAAGATTATCGAGGCGGCGGAACTGTGTCATCAGAGCAGCTCCCTGCCGGAGATTTGCGGCCGCGTCTGTCCGCAGGACCGGCTGTGCGAAGGGGCCTGTACCTTAAAGAACGAGGGCGGCTCGGTCGCCATTGGCAATCTTGAGCGCTATATCACCGATACCGCGCTGGCGATGGGCTGGCGACCGACAATCGACAACGTGGCCCCGCGCCGGGAGCGGGTGGCGGTGATTGGCGCCGGGCCCGCCGGACTGGGCTGCGCCGATATTCTCGTGCGCGCGGGCGTGCACGTTGACGTCTTTGATCGCCATCCGGAAATCGGCGGCCTGCTGACTTTCGGTATCCCGCCGTTCAAGCTGGATAAAAAGGTGCTTGAGATGCGCCGCGACATTTTTAGCGCCATGGGCGTCAATTTTCATCTCAACCAGGAGGTGGGTCGCGACGTGGCTTTTGCCGATCTGCTGAAAAACTATGACGCGGTTTTCCTCGGCGTGGGTACCTACGGTCTGATGGCCGCCGGTCTGGCGGGAGAGAACGCCCCCGGCGTGATTCAGGCTCTGCCGTTTCTGATTGCCAGCACCCGCGAGGTGATGGGGCTTGAAGAGAGCGCCGAGTATCCGCTGACCGACATTAAGGGGAAACGGGTGGTGGTGCTTGGCGGGGGAGATACGGCGATGGACTGTCTGCGTACCGCCGTTCGCCGCGGCGCAGCGAGCGTGACCTGCGCCTACCGTCGCGATGAGCTAAGCATGCCCGGGTCGAAAAAAGAGGTGGTGAACGCGCGGGAAGAGGGGGTGAAATTTGAGTTTAACGTGCAGCCGCAGCGCATTCAGCTCAACCGTAAGGGGCAGGTCTGCGCGGTAGAGATGATCCGCACGAAGATGGGCGAGCCGGGCCCGGACGGCCGCCGTCGGCCGCAGCCGATCCCGGATTCCGGGTTTGAACTTAAAGCCGATGTGCTCATTATGGCGTTTGGCTTTCAGGCTCACGAGATGCCGTGGCTGCGCGGCCACGGGATTAAGCTGGACCGCTGGGGGCAGATAGTGACCGGTGGCAAAGGGCGCGGAACGACGCAAACCAGCCATGACAAAATTTTTGCCGGCGGCGATGCCGTGACCGGGGCGGACCTGGTGGTCACCGCCATGGTTGCCGGGCGGCAGGCGGCCAGCGAGATGCTGACGCAATTCACGGCCCGGGAGGAGATATGACCCGTTTTATCGTTGCCAGTTCGCAGGCCTGCATCGGCTGCCGGACCTGTGAGGTAGCCTGTGCGCTGGAACACGTGGCGCCGGGGGCGGAGTTTCACCCCCGCCTGAAAGTGATGCGCCTCGACGATGTTAGCGTGCCGGTGATGTGTCATCAGTGCGAGAACGCGCCCTGCGTGGGCGCCTGTCCGACCGGGGCGCTAAGTATGGGGGCGGAGAAGGTGGAAGCTGACGGCGGGCGCTGCATTGGCTGCCAGAGCTGCGCGATCGCCTGCCCGTTTGGGGCGATTACCATCGAGGTGAAGGCCGGTCTGACGCCGGTTATCGTTAAGTGCGATCTTTGCGGTACCCGCGAGCGCGGCCCCGCCTGCGTTGACGTCTGCCCGACGGCGGCGCTGAGTATCATGACCGAAGAACAGCTTAACGCGCTGCAAAAGCAGCGCAATATCGCCACCGCCGCGCTGCTGTCGCTGTAAACGTTGCGCCCGGCGGCGCAGAAGCCGCCGGGCAATTTCACGCGCGTTCTGTCAGCAAAAAAAACCGGCTTGCCAGCCGGTTTAGCATTTTTACGCGGGCTACGCGGGGAGCGCATCCATTCGCGCCCACATTTTTTTCGCCACTTTCTGCGCTTCGCGGAATATCGACTCGCAGTCGAAGCTGAACTGGCGATCCTCGTAGATCATCACGCCGTTCACCATGACGCTGCGCACGCTGTTTGCCCCAAGGCCGAAGGCGATATGTCCGGCGATGTTTTCCGCGATCAGCGGCGTCGGCGCCATATAGTCGCAAATAGTGAGGTCCGCTTTATAGCCCGCCTCAAGGCGGCCAAAGTGGGCGTTGAAGTTGCGATTCAGCAGTTCGTTGCCGTTGCTCAGCGCCTTCGCGAAGCTGTCCGGCCACAGCGGCCCGCCGGCGTCGCGGTGTTTAAAGAAGGCAAACTTCATCTCCTCGAACATGTCGGAACCGATGCCGTCGGTGCCGAGCGCCAGATTGCGCATCTGCGGCAGGCGGGGGTTGTAACCGACGTGGTTGTTCATGTTGGAGCGGGCGTTGTGCACCAGGAAGCCGTCCTGCGCGTTGAGCAGCTCGACGTCGGCATCGGAGATGTACAGGCCGTGGGCAATCAGCGTTTTACTGTTGATAAGGTCGAACTCCGCCAGCCGCACCAGCAGGTCCTTGCCGTAAAGGTGATGGCTGTGAGAGACATCGTAGCGGTCTTCCGCCGCGTGAATATGCAGGCCGCGGCCGGTGGCTTTTAGCGCTTCGCGCAGCATCGCCAGACCTTCATCCGGCACGGTGAACGGGGCATGGGCGCCGATATGGGCCTCGACCAGATAAGGCTGGTCGCCCTTTTCACGCGCGGCGTCGATCTCTCTGGCGAAGCGAATGTTCTCCTCAACGCTGTCGCGCAGCTCGCTGCTGCCAAAGTTGCGGTCGGTGGTTTCGAAGCAGGTCATTCCGCGCAGCCCGATTTTGAGGAAGGCGTTGCGCAGCTGGCTCAAGGAGCCCGCAATATAGTGAGGCGACGCATGATGATCGATCACCGCCGTACAGCCGCTGCGCACGGCCTCCATGGCGCAGATCAGCCCGCTGTAGTAGAGCGACTCCTCGTCCAGCGCCCGGTCAAGGCGCCACCACAGGTTTTTCAGCGTGGAGATAAAGTCCGGGCTGGGGGCGATATTGGCCTGAATCCCCCGGGACAGGCCGGAATAAAAGTGATTGTGGGAGCAGACCATGCCGGGCATCACCAGCTGCCCGCGCATCTCTTTCACCTGCGCCTGCGGATAGCGCTGGCACAGGCCGGGGCCGACAGCGAGAATTTTATCATTCTCAATGGCGATATCGACGTTCTCCCACACTTTCGCCGGATAGATCTGCGCGGCGGTGGCATTTTTCAGGATCAGGACACTCATACTTCAACGCCTCCCAGAAGATAGCTTTGGTGCTGATGAATGTGGCTTATGATGCGGCACATGGCGTCTAGCTGGGCCGGTACCTCGCTAAACTGGCCGCGGTCGTTTATTTCCAGCTGCCACGTCTGGTCGTCCTGACGCACTTTGACACTGGCGCCCGCGACGAAGAAGCCTGGATTGGTGCTGTTGACAAAATCCTGCTCCAGGCTGAACACGGTGATTTTGTCTTTATACGGTTTTCCCTGCCACGGGCAGAACTGAGCGCAGTTGCCGCATTCGTTGCAATAAGCGTCCAGATGCAGGGTCTGGAAGCGATTCTGGAAGCCCGGGACGGCCACGGAAATATTGGCGCGGTTCGGACAGACGTCGACGCACTTGCTGCACACGTAGTTACACTCCAGGCAGCGGCTGGCTTCCTGCTCGACAAAAGCCTCGCGCTGGTTTTTATCCACCAGGGTGACGGCGATAGCGCCTTTACGCTGGTACACCTTCGCCGGATCGACATTGTTCCAGACTTTGTTTCCGTAGCGGCTGGCGATATTTTCCCGGGCCAGGATCGCGTCCGTGGCCCGTCGCGCGTTGCCGATAGCGGAGACGATAGATGAGGGGCCGCGCTGAACGTCGCCGATCAGGAAGACGTTCGGCTTGCTGGTCTCGCCATCGGCGTTGACCACCGGCCAGCCCTGTGGGTCGAGCGGGATCCCCATTGCCGACAGCGCTTCGCCGTCCTGCTGCTCGCCGATGGCGGTAATCAGAGAGTCGACTTGCAGGGTGCGAATCTCATCGGTTTCCACCGGGCGGCGGCGGCCTTTCTCATCCGGCTCGCCGAGCTTCATGACGCGTACGACGAGCGTCCCGTCGGCGTTAAACTGTTCCGGGTTACATAGCCACTCGAAGTCGACGCCGTCGAGCAGCGCCTCATCGTACTCTTCGCGCCAGGCGGGCATCTCTTGCTGCGAGCGGCGATAGACGATGGTCGCGCTCTGCACGCCCGGTACGCGCAGCGCCGCGCGGGCGCAGTCCATCGCGGTATTGCCGGCGCCGACCACGGCCACATGTTTGCCCAGATTCAGCTCGGCGCCGCGGTTAAACTGGCGCAGGAACTGCAGCGATTTATGCACGTTCTGGTTGTCGCCGCCCAGCTTCACGCCGCTGTTTTTATCGGTGCCGGTGCCGACCAGCACGTAACGAAAACCTTTCGCCTGCAGTTTTTCCACGCTCAGATGCGGATCGCAGCCGTACTCAATTTTGACGCCGTGGGCGACGACAAAATCGATATCGTGCTGAATAAGCTCGCCGGGAATGCGGAACTGCGGAATGATATTTTGCACCACGCCCCCGGCGTTGGCTTCGCGTTCAAATACCGTGACCGGATGCCCGGCGCGGGCGTGGAAGTAGCCGGCGGCGAGACCGGCAGGGCCTGCGCCGATCACCGCTACCGGGTGCCGGGAGCCGGATCCCGCGGGCTTATGCCAGCGGCTACGGTACTCGTCCCAGCCTTTCTCCAGCGCCACTTTTTTCAGTTCGCGGATGTTGAGCGCGCTGTCGTAATCCAGCCGCGTACAGTTGTACTGGCACTGGTGATCGCAGATATGGCCGGTGATGGCCGGTAAAGCGTTGCGCTGATAGATCAGCTCCAGCGCGTCGGCGTAGCGATGCTCGCCCAGCAGGCGGATATACTCCGGAATATCCTGCTTGATGGCGCAGGCCGTCACGCAGGGGGCGACGTAGCAGTCCAGCAGCGGCAGCGGCTCGCCGGTATCAATGCGCTCTTCCGGCTTCCACTGTTTCTGGGTGTAGTCCATGCTCACCGCTTTTTCCGCCAGCGCGTTGAGGCGCTCGACGTCGATCTGCGTCATGTTCCAGCCGTCGGCTTTCTCCAGCTCGCGCATGCACTCGCTCAGGCGCAGATATCCTCCCGGCTTCAGCAGGTCGGTGGCCATGGTGATAGGGCGAATGCCGGTGTCGAAAATCTCGCGAATGTTGAGCTGGCTGGCGCCGCCGGAGTAGGAGATCGGCAGCTTGCCGTCAAACGCCCGCGAGAGCAGGGCGGCCACGTTGATAGAGAGCGGGAACAGCGCGCGCCCGGACATATACATTTCATCTCCCGGCAGCGCGCCTTTGTTGTTGACGGTGCCGAGGGTGTTGGTCAGCTTGACGCCAAAGCCGAGGCTGCGCGCTTTCGCCAGCGCCATCAGGCGCATCAGCATCTCCAGCGCCCGGTCAATCTTAAGGTCGTGATCAAACGACGCTTCGCTAAGGCCGATATAGCCGAAGCCGCAGGTGTCGAGGATCTCGCGCACGCGCGGATAGCCGAGCAGGGTTGGGTTGAGCTTCACAAAGGTATTGAGGTTTTTCTCCGTCAGCATATAGCGACAGATGGCTTCGATCTCGTCCGGCGGGCAGCCGTGCATCGTCGAGAGGGTGACGCCCTGGACCAGCCTGGCCGGTATGCGCTGCGCCAGGTTGTCCAGCCCGTCTTTGCGTGCGCAAGTTGGCAGGCTGTCGATAAAGGTTTTATTTTGCAGCCAGCGGTTCAGCGTGTCGCGGTACTGGGCGAATTTAGGATGGGCGGAGGCGTCCATCATGTTGTCGATAAATTCCTGCATTGGCGGCTGCTTAATACCATCAAGGTTGTAGCCGACGCTCATATTGAAAATAAACGACTTGCTCTCTTTATTCGTCGCCAGCGGAAAGATCTGCTCCAGCAGATGCAGAGCGAACCAGGCTTTCAGGTACTCATCCCAGGCTTTTTTCAGGGTAAATTCAGTGGACCACTCGGTATTGAAGCACTCATCTTCCGCGTCGATACAGGGCTTTTCCAGCTCCAGACGATCAAGGATCTGTACGGTTTTCAGCTCGATAAACCGCCCGCCGGTTAGCCAGGCGGTAATGATGTTTTGCGCCAGCTGGGTATGCGGCCCGGCAGCGGGGCCGAGAGGCGTGGCGCAGCTTTCGCCAAATACGCCGATCGAACGCTGCGCCTGCGGCGAATAAAACTGTTGTTCAGGAATGCCAAAAATAGATCCCTGACTCTGATACTCATCGAAAATGCGCGTTAACAGCTCCTCAAACGGCACGGGACGCATTATATCTCCCATAACCCTCTCCTTAGATATCATTGTAAGATCGACATTGCCGGTGGTAATAATCCCGACGGATAAAGAAAGAGGAGCAACAATCACACCAGTTATTCAAACGGCGGCGGCGGAATAATTAATTTGTGAACCAGGTCGAAACTCAACGCCGCGGCGTGAATAATTCCATAGCGGGTAAATGAGAACTCAAATCAATACGCTTTATCATTCGGCGAGATTTCTCAAAATCAGATCCGGAATATCAGAATGATAATTTATGTCGGCTATTCGGCGGTGATTTCAGCGGGCGGTGGGAATTTGGCCCGGTGGTTGACGAAATAATCGGCGCGATAGCCCAATTTCAACGTCGCCAGGGCTAACAAAATGACCTGATTCACAATTCGCGATAAAAAACGGCGGGGCAGTATAAATATTGCATAGCCATAATCGGTCGCTGCGACGGTATTTTCAACGGAGGGTGAGCTCTCAAACTGAGAAGCCGGTCGACATCGCAGACAATCCCCAAAACCGTAAAAGAAATTGCCTTTGAGGTTGGTATGAATATTTTCGCAGAAGCAGCACGGCTTGAAGAACAGAACTGCCCCTTTGCCCTCGCGCAGATTGTCGAAAGTCGGGGCTCCACCCCCCGACACGCCGCTCAGATGCTGATCCGTGAGGACGGTTCGATTGTGGGCACCATTGGCGGCGGGATGGTGGAACGTAAAGTTATTGATGCGGCGCAGGCGGCGCTGCGCGAGCGGGAATCGCGAATGTTTCACGGCCGCATGGCGCGCACCGGCAGCGACGCCGTGGGCTCCGACTGCGGCGGCGCGATGTCGGTATACATCAGCGTTCACGGCCTGCGCCCGCGCCTGCTGCTGGTCGGCGCCGGGCACGTTAACCGCGCGGTTGCCCACGCCGCGGCGCTGCTGGATTTTGATATCTGCGTCGGCGATACCTACGCCGCAAGCCTCTGTCCCGATGCTTTCCCCGCTTCGGCGCGGCTGGCGCATGCTGCCAGCTTCACGGATGTGGTGGACGCGATGGCGGTACGGCCGCAGGATTTCGTGCTGATTGCCACCAACAACCAGGATCGCGAGGCGCTGGACAGGCTGATAACCCAACCGGTGGCGTGGCTGGGGCTGCTGGCCAGCCGGCGAAAAGTGCAGGCCTTTGTACGTCAGATGCGGGAGAACGGCGTGCCGGAAGCGGATATCAGCCGCCTGCGGGCGCCGATTGGCTATGACATCGGCGCCGAGACGCCAAACGAGATCGCCATCAGCGTGCTGGCGGAGATCCTGCAGGTGAAAAACGGCGCGCCGGGGGGGCTGATGAACCAGGTTAAACAGGCGGGTCGGCAGGAATATGCCGTGGAGGCGGCGGAAATCTGAGGTTCTGCCAGGGGAAATGTTGCCGGGAGGTTCCCGGCAACCCGTGGCGTACAGCTTACTGGCTAATCATGGTGCCGGTTTTCCCTTCAATACCCTCTTTGGCTTTGCTTAACATGGTGATCAGCGCCTGGCGTCCCGGCCGGGAGCGGGCGAAGGCGGCGGCGGCTTCCACTTTTGGCAGCATTGAGCCTTTGGCAAAGTGACCCTCTGCGATAAAGCGTTCGGCATCGCGTAGGGAGAGGTTATCTAGCCACTGCTCCTCAGGTTTACCGAAGTTGATCGCCACCTTTTCCACGGCGGTGAGAATGATCAGCAAGTCGGCGTCGATCATCTCCGCCAGCTTCGCGCTGGCCCAGTCCTTGTCGATAACCGCGCTGGCTCCGCGCAGATGGTTACCCTCGCGAATCACCGGAATGCCGCCGCCGCCGACGGTGATCACCACGTGGCAGTCATCCATCAGCGCTTTTACCGTTTGTTTCTCGATAATATCTACCGGCATGGGCGACGCGACGACGCGACGGTAGCCGCGCCCGGCGTCCTCTTTCATGATGTAGCCGTTTTGGCTCAGCTTTTCGGCCTCTTCTTTGCTGAAGAACGAGCCGATGGGCTTGGTCGGATTAAGAAATGCCTTATCGTTAGCGTCCACTTCCACCTGGGTTATCAGGGTCGCCACTGGAATATCCAGCTGGCGCGACAGCAGCTCTTCGCGAATCGCGTTCTGCAGGTCGTAGCCGATGTAGCCCTGGCTCAACGCCACGCAGACCGACATCGGCAGCATCGGCGTGTGGGCCTCGGTTTTGGCCGCGGCTTCAAAGGCCTGGTTGATCATGCCCACCTGCGGGCCGTTACCGTGAGTCACCACCACCTGATGGCCAAGGGCGATAAGATCGACGATCGTCCGCGCGGTGTGCCGTACGGCCTGCATCTGTCCGGCGAGATCGTCGCCCAGCGCATTCCCGCCGAGAGCGAGAACAATTTTTTTACTCATAGCATCCTCTCATTACGTTTCTGTTCCGCTGACGGCCAGGTGAGCGGTGGAAAAGGGTTGTCGGCGTAAAAAACGGCCCTGACCGGCGGTGCCAGTAAAAGTGCCGTTATCAAAAATCACCCTGCCGTGGGAGAGCGTCTGGCGAATCGCGCCCTGGCAGATAAAGCCCTCATAGGGTGAATAGTCAGCGTTGTCGTGCAGCATGTCGTGGCGAATGGTGGTGGTGCGTTTGGGGTCGATGATGACCACGTCGCCATCGGCGCCGGGCGCCAGCAAGCCCTTCTGCGGCCATAGGCCAAACAGCTTCGCCGGATTGGTGCTGGTGAGCGCCACAAAGCGCTCGGGGGTGATGCGCCCGGTCATGACCCCATGCGAGAACAGCAGCAGCAGGCGGTTTTCCACTCCCGGCAGACCGTTCGGGCAGCGGCTAAAGTCGCCGCCGGAGATCTGCCTGCGCTGCTGCGCAGAGAACGCGCAGTGGTCGGTGGCGACCGTGTCAATGTCGCCATTGCTGATGCCGCTCCAGAGGGCGTCGTTGTTGCTGGCGTTGCGCAGAGGAGGGCTGAGCAGATAGTTAAGCGCGTCTTCGCGCTCGTAGCAGCGCTCGTCCAGCAGCAGATACTGCGGGCAGGTCTCCACCCACACCGGCTGGTGGCGTCTTCTGGCCAGGCGTAGATAGTCCAGACCCAGGGCGTTGGAAAGATGCACGATATACAGCGGCGCGTTCCCCGCCAGCTGCGCGAGATTGATGGTTCGGGCTATGGCTTCCGCTTCGCACTCCAGCGGGCGGCTCAGGGCGTGATAGCGCGGCGCGGTTTTACCGGCGTTGATAAATTCCGCCCGGCGCTGGGCGATGGCGGCATCGTTTTCGGGATGAACGGTGGTTAGCGCGCCGGCGCGCTGGAGGTGGCGCATCGCCTGCAATATCTCATCATCGCTGAGTTTGTACTGGTAGGTCAGATAGAGCTTAAAGCTGCTGATGCCGCTATCCACCATCATCGGAATCTCGTCGAGAATGCCGTGGTTAACGTGCTGGATAACGCCGTGAAAACTGTAGTCGATAACGGCTTTATAGGCGGCGTAGCCGCGATAGACCTCGAACTGGTGGCGCAAATGGCAGCCGACGGGCCCGAAGCCCATATGATCAACAATGGTGGTGGTACCGCCGCAGGCCGCGGCCCGGGTGCCGGTAAAGAAATCATCGCAGCTGCGGGCGAGACCCACGTCAATATTGAAATGGGTATGAACGTCGACGCCGCCGGGCATCACGTAGCAGCCCTCGGCGTCAATTACTTCGCAGGGTTGTTCGGCCTCAATTGAATCGGCAAGGCGCTTGACGAGGCCATCTTCGATAAGCAGGTCCTGCTTCACTTGGCCGTCGGCGTTGACGACGAGGCCATTTTTAATCAGTACGCGCATAGAAACCTCAATATGCCGCCGCAGGACGCAGCGGCAGACAGGACGAACGATTACTCCGTGGCCAGCCAGCTCAGCGGGATGGCGGCATACATCGCGGCGCAGGTCACCAGATGCGATTTCCAGGTTTTCTCATTCGGCGCATGCGCTTCCGGCTCTTTCCCTGGCCCAAAGCCGATAACCGGAATGCCGTGGCGGCCCATAATGGAGACGCCGTTGGTGGAGAAGGTCCACTTATCCACCACCGGCGCTTTGCCGAACAGCCCTTCATAGGCGTTGCTCAGGGCGCGGACGGTAAAGTGGTTCTCTTCCACTTTCCAGGTCGGGAAGTAGCATTCGGTCGGGTAGACCAGGCCAGTCCAGGAGGGACGCTCGTAGTTGTACATCGAGACCACCGCGGCGGCTTTTTTCACTGCCGGCAGCGCGCGGATCTCATCCAGCGCGCCTTCCCAGGTTTCGCCCCAGGTCAGACGGCGGTCAATGGAGACGGCGCAGCTATCCGCTACCGCGCAGCGGCTCGGCGAGGTGAAGAAAATCTCGGAAACGGTCAGGGTGCCTTTGCCGAGGAATTCGTCATCGCCCAGCTTGTGCGAAAGCTGTTCCAGCTCGGTGAGAACGGGCGCCATTTTGAAGATGGCGTTATCGCCGCGCTCCGGGGCGGAGCCGTGGCAGCTGACGCCCTGAACTTCCACGCGGATCTCCATACGCCCACGCTGGCCGCGGTAAATCTGGCAGTCGGTGGGTTCGGTGCTGACGACAAATTCAGGACGAATGCCGGATTGTTCAATAATGTACTGCCAGCACAGGCCGTCGCAATCCTCCTCCTGAACGGTACCGGTCACCAGCAGGGTATATTCATCTTCCAGGCCCAGATCTTTAATGATTTTACCGGCGTAAACCATGGAGGCCATTCCGCCCTCCTGGTCAGACGCGCCGCGTCCGCCGATCAGCTCATCGGTCTCCATACCTTCGTACGGGTCAAAGTTCCAGTTTTTGATATTGCCAATACCGACGGTATCAATGTGCGCATCCATTGCCAGCAGACGCGGACCGTGGCCGATGTAGCCCAGCACGTTGCCCATCGGATCGATTTCAACTTTATCGAAGCCGACTTTTTCCATCTCTTCTTTAATGCGGTGTACCACGCGCTTCTCATCGCTGCTTTCGCTGGGGATAGCGATCATATCGCGCAGGAAACGGGTCATCTCTTTTTCGTACTGTTTTGATTTTGCCAGGATTGCGTTGAACGGAATTTGCTTAGCCATAACGATGTTCTCCAGTTCTGAATACGGACTTCCCGCGCGGCGGGAGGAATTTTGCTAAGTCGGCTATTGCGCCGCCGGATGCCTGCCTTCCCAGACGACTTCGCGATAGTGCTTAACGTCGGTGTCGCCTTCGGTGCTAATCACCAGCACCACGGAGCGGCTGTCCAGCTTGAGCTTGTGCATCAGGGCTTCGCGCTGCGGATGGAAATGAATCGCCGCCAGCAGGCCGAGACCGACGGCGCCGGATTCGCCGGAAATAATGCGCGGATCCTGGCCCGCCGGGTTTCCCAGCACCCGCATGCCGAGGGCGGCGACGGCGTCCTGACAGGAGACGAACTGCGTGGCGCAGTTGCGCAGCACTTCCCAGCCCAGCGGGTTAGGCTCACCGCAGGCAAGGCCGGCCATAATGGTGGCCATATCGCCGCTGACGTTGACCATCTGGCCCTTCAGCGCAGAGCGATAGAGGCAGTCGGCTAGCTCCGGCTCGACGATAATGGAATGGAGATGCTTTGCGCCGTAGACGTCGGCCAGATAGCCCAACACGCCGCCGGCCATCGCCCCCACGCCGCCCTGCAGGAGCACGTGCGTCGGACGAGCGATACCCATTGAGGAGAGCTGTTCTACCGCTTCATCAGCGAGGGTGGCGTAGCCCTGCATAATCCAGGTCGGAATTTTTGTGTAACCTTCCCAGGCGGTGTCCTGTACCACCTCCCAGCCGTTTTTCTGCGCGGTCTGCATGGTAAAGCGGACGGTGTCGTCGTAGTTCATGTCGGTGACGATGCATTCCGCGCCGAGGCGCAGAATGGCGTCAACCCGCTCCTGCGCGGAGCCTTTCGGCATATAGATGACCGCGTTCTGGCCTAACTGGCGGGCCGCCCACGCCACGCCGCGGCCGTGGTTGCCGTCGGTGGTGGTGGCGAAAGTCATCTTCTCTTTAATGCTGGATTTAAGCGTTTCGAAGGAGAGATCGTTGATATCTAAATGATATTTTTCACACAGCAGCCGGGCGATGGCGTAAGAGCCGCCGAGCATTTTGAAGGCGTTGAGGCCAAAGCGCCGGGATTCATCTTTAACGAGGATTTTTTGTACCCCAAACAGCGCGGAAAGTTCGTTCAGCGCCACCAGCGGCGTAGGCTTATAGCCGGTAATCTTTTGATGAAAGCGGCGAGCCTGCTGCGCCTGCTGGCGTGAAAACAGCGGTGAAGTCTCCGCGTTAAAAAAACGGTTTTCGGCAATATCCATTTTCAATGAGAAAGCAGACATACTCGATCCTTATCCTTTATTTCGACAGTCGTGGGGCTGGCCCGCGGGCCAGCCGGGAGATTATTTGATGCGTTTCTGCGCGTCCTTGAGCAGTTGCTCCAGCACCTTGCCTGGGTTCGCGTATTTGCGGCAGACGATCATCGCGGCGATGATGTACGGCTTCCAGCTTGCCTCTTTGTAGGTCGGGATCCGGTACTTCTCGAAGACGCCTTCGGTGACTTCGCCCGCCTCGCAGGAGACGCCGGTGATATCCGCCGGCAGACAGTGCATGTACAGCGCTTCGCCGTCACGGGTATGCTTCATCATCTCTTCCGTACAGTGCCAGTCTTTATGCCCGGCGTTCTGCGCCAGGCAGGCTTTCTCCAGCGCCTTCAGCCCTTCGTGGTCGTTAGCGCGCAGCAGTTCGGTGCGTTTTTCCATCACTTTGTACGGCGCCCAGGATTTCGGATAGACGATATCGGCGTCTTTAAAAGCTTCCTCCATGCTGTTGACCTGGCGGAAGCTGCCGCCGGAGGCCTGGGCGTTGTTTTTCGCCACTTCGATAACGTCCGGGATCAGGTCGTAGCCTTCCGGGTGGGCGAGGGTGACCTCCATACCGAAGCGGGTCATCAGGCCGATAATGCCCTGCGGCACCGAGAGGGGTTTGCCATAGCTCGGCGAATAGGCCCAGGTCATGGCGATCTTCTTGCCTTTCAGGTTCTCCAGCGAGCCGAAGTGCTCGCGCAGCCAGGCGAGGTCCGCCATGGACTGCGTTGGGTGGTCGATATCGCATTGTAAATTGATCAACGCCGGACGCTGCGGCAGAACACCCTGTTTGTGACCGTCATCCAGCGCTTCGCCGACTTCGCGCATATAGGCGTTGCCCGCGCCAAGGAACATGTCATCGCGAATGCCGATGGCGTCGGCGCAGAAGGAGATCATGTTGGCGGTTTCACGCACCGTTTCGCCGTGGGCAATCTGCGATTTCCCCTCATCCAGATCCTGCTGCGCCAGCCCTAACAGATTGAGGGCCGAGGCATAGGAGAAGCGGGTACGGGTTGAGTTATCGCGGAACACGGAAATGCCCAGGCCGCTGTTAAACACTTTGGTGGCAATATTTTCAGCGCGTAGCGTTTTCAGCGCGGCGGCGACGTCCAGCACCTGTTTCAACTCATCCGGCGATTGTTCCCAGGTCAGCAGAAAGTCTTTCTCACTGAGATGCGAGTTAAGTTTATTGATATCCTTAATCAGTTCGTTAACAGTTTTCATGTTTCAATCCTGGTCGTGAATGACGGCTTATTGATTGCTGTGCGGTCGGATATGCAGAGTTGCCGAATTAGCGACTGCCAGCGCTGTATTACCACTAACAATAAGCGTGCCAAATCGTCCGGGAGAGGCGGCGGAGAGGATTGAATAGTTAAGATTATGCCAGGTCTATCACGAATTCAGGCGAGTTATTACGAGAAAGGAAAGGTGAAATTTCTCCCCCGCCGTCCATTTCAACGAGACAGGCGCGGGTTGCCGCCGCAAATAATGCGATTATCATCTTCACATTGCGCCAATATGATAAAAATCGCTGCAAATTTATCATAATGATAAGAAATTGTGATAGCTCTTGCATATTTAAGATAAGGTGGGGGAATTGGCCCTATCTATATCAACGCGGGTAGCTAGAAGGAGTGTTATCATTCCCCGGAGATAAATAAAGCCGCTTCGCTTGACGCCGAACAGGTGAGCAATAATAGAAGGCCGATAGACATGATACCGTCCAAAGCACCCTCCATTTTAATGCAGATTCAGCCTACAATTCAAAAGTTTGCAAGGATGTTATCCAGCGTGCTGCAGCTGGAGGTCGAGATTGTTGATAACGAATTATACCGGGTCGCCGGAACCGGCGCTTATAGTAAACAGATTGGCTATAAATTAAATTCCAATTCGCGGCTTCTTCGTTACATTATTGAAACACAGACCGAGAAAGTCGTCACCCATTCCCGCTTCGACCCCCTCTGTAAAGACTGTAGCAATAAGGAGAAATGCGAGGAGAAAGCGTTTCTTGGCACGCCGGTGATGTATCACGACCGCTGCGTCGGCGTTATTAGTCTGGTTGCGCTGACGCGCGAGCAGCAGGAACGTATAAATGCGAATATCCAGGAGTTTTCTGATTATGTTCGTCATGTCTCAACCATATTCGTTTCCCGCTTTTTGCAGGAGCGGGCGGTCGGCGACAATATCCATAAAATATTTTTAACCATGATCGAAAATATGGATCAGGGCGTGCTGGTGATGGGCAACGATCAAAGAGTCAAATTTGCCAACCAGGCCGCATTGAAAATAATGAACGTCACTCAGGGGCAGGTGATTGGTAAGTCAATCCAGTTTCAGCCGCTGACCTTCGAAGATAATTTCAAGCACGGACATATGCAGCACATTATCTCCTTTGACGATCGCAAGGAGCTCATTATCGGTCAGCTGCACGCGGTGCAGGATCAGCGGTTATTTTTAATGGCGTTCCATCAGTCGCACTCTTCGGCCGATTTCAGCTGCGGGCAGGAAGGGCCGCAGATTGAGGCGATGGTGGGAGAATGTCGACCTATGCGGCAGCTTAAAAAGCTGATCAGCCGCGTGGCCCCGAGCCCATCCAGCGTGATGATTGCCGGCGAGAGCGGCACCGGCAAGGAGGTTGTTGCCCGCGCAATCCACAAACTCAGCGACCGCCACGCAAAGCCCTTTATCGCGATTAACTGCGCCGCGATCCCCGAGCAGCTGTTAGAAAGCGAACTGTTTGGCTACGTGAAGGGGGCGTTTACCGGCGCATCGGCGAACGGCAAGACCGGCCTGATTCAGGCGGCCAATAGCGGTACGCTGTTTCTTGACGAAATTGGTGATATGCCGCTCACTCTGCAGGCCAAGCTGCTGCGGGCCATTGAGTCACGTGAGATTCAGCCGGTGGGCGCCAGCCATCCGGTCCAGGTCGATATTCGTATCATATCGGCGACTAATCAAAACCTGGAACAGTATATCGCGGAAGGGAAGTTCCGCGAAGATCTCTACTATCGTCTGAACGTGATTCCGCTGCGCCTGCCGCCGCTGCGCGAACGTCAGGACGACATTGAGCTGCTGATTCACTATTTCCTGCATCTGCATACCGGTCGCCTCAATCTGGTATATCCTGGCGTGGCGCAGGACGTGATCGATTTCCTTAAACGTTACCGCTGGCCGGGCAACATTCGCGAGCTCAGCAACCTGATGGAGTACCTGGTCAACGTGGTGCCGTCGGGAGAAATCATTGATATGTCGCTGCTGCCGCCCAATTTGCTGAGCAGCAGCGAGCTGGCGAGTCAGCCGCCGTCTTCTGCTTCCGCGGCAGCGCCCCTCGCTCAGGAGGAGAACGTGACGGCGCTAGAAGAGATGGAGCGGCAGATGATCCGCGATGCGCTCTCGCGCTACAGTAATAAAAAACAGGCGGCGGACGAGCTGGGGATTGGTATCGCCACGCTGTATCGCAAAATAAAGAAATATTCGCTGGCGGCGGGTCAGAACTGACGGCAATGGCGGGCAATAAAAAATCCACGCAAGTGCGTGGATTTTATGAATGATATTTCTGCGAAGGAGAGCTTAGACGTTAAACAGGAAGTTCATCACATCGCCATCTTTCACGATGTAGTCTTTACCTTCAGCACGCATTTTCCCGGCTTCTTTGGCACCCTGCTCACCTTTATAGGTAATAAAGTCTTCATAAGCGATGGTCTGCGCGCGGATAAAGCCTTTTTCGAAGTCGGTGTGGATTTTACCCGCGGCCTGCGGTGCAGTGGCGCCGACCGGGATGGTCCATGCACGGACTTCCTTCACCCCTGCGGTGAAGTAGGTCTGCAGGTTCAGCAGCTCGTAGCCGGCGCGGATAACGCGGTTCAGGCCCGGCTCTTCGAGACCCAGCTCGGCCATAAACTCATCGCGGTCGGCATCGTCCAGCTCGGCGATGTCGGACTCAACGGCGGCGCAAACGGCGACCACCACGGAACCTTCGGCGGCGGCGATTTCGCGAACTTTATCAAGATAAGGGTTGTTCTCAAAACCGTCTTCGTTGACGTTGGCGATATACATGGTCGGCTTCAGGGTCAGGAAGCTCAGGTATTTAATCGCTGCTTTGTCTTCGTCGGTCAGGTTTTTCAGCGCACGCAGCATACCGGCGTTTTCCAACTGCGGCAGGCATTTTTCCAGCGCCGCCAGTTCGGCTTTCGCGTCTTTATCGCCGCCTTTGGCTTTTTTCTGCACGCGGTGGATGGCGCGCTCGCAGGTATCCAGGTCAGAGAGCGCCAGCTCGGTGTTGATCACCTCGATATCGTCAGCCGGATCCACTTTATTGTTAACGTGAATGATGTTGTCGTTTTCGAAACAGCGTACCACGTGACCGATAGCTTCGGTTTCGCGGATGTTGGTCAGGAACTGGTTGCCCAGGCCTTCACCTTTCGACGCGCCTTTAACGAGGCCGGCGATATCAACGAATTCCATCGTGGTCGGCAGAATACGCTGTGGTTTGACGATTTCAGCCAGTTTGTCCAGACGCGGATCGGGCATCGGCACGACACCGGTGTTCGGCTCAATGGTACAGAAGGGGAAGTTGGCCGCTTCAATACCCGCTTTGGTGAGCGCATTGAACAGGGTGGATTTGCCGACGTTGGGCAAACCGACGATACCGCATTTGAATCCCATGATTTAAATCACCTTAATCTTTGGATAATCAACCTGTTACAGTGAACAGATTGCAGAAAAGTAAATAGCTTCGCCTATTATACACGGTGCGTGACAAAAATTCCGCACGCCAACCGGTTATTGCGCTTTAAAAGCGTGTAAACGGTTGGTCGCTTTCGTCAGGCCATCTTTCAGCCACACCTCAGTGCAGCGTGCCGCTTCGTCAACGGCCTCATCAATCAGCTTCTGTTCGCTGGCGGGCGGTTTACCCAAAACAAAACCGACAACTTTATTTTTATCGCCCGGATGGCCGATTCCCACGCGTAAGCGGTGAAAGTTCGGGTTATTGCCCAGCTTACTAATGATATCTTTCAGGCCATTATGGCCGCCGTGTCCGCCGCCCAGCTTGAACTTCGCCACGCCTGGCGGTAAGTCGAGCTCATCGTGGGCGACGAGGATTTCGTCCGGGTTAATACGAAAGAAGGTCGCCATCGCGCCGACGGCTTTGCCGCTCAGGTTCATAAAGGTGGTCGGCACCAGCAGGCGGACATCTTCGCCGGCAAGGTTTATCCGCGAGGTGTAGCCGAAGAATTTGCTCTCTTCGCGCAGCGGCGCACGGTGGCGTTCCGCCAGTAAATCCACGTACCAGGCGCCAGCGTTATGTCGGGTCGCTGCGTATTCAGCGCCGGGGTTCGCCAGGCCGACAATTAATTTTATGCTCACTTTTTTATCCTGCTTGGTCGTTCTCTGGCGCGTAGTGTACTGTCTGCGCGCGCGGTTGACAAAGTTCTGCCAGCGAAGCGCGGCTGACAGAGATAATAACAGGTTTGAATAATTAGAATTTGATGTTGTTCAGAGGGTTATTTGTAAACTTTTGTTGGCAAGATGTTCGCTTCTGTGATCCTTCACGCAATCGGTATATTGCTCATTGTCTATACTACACCTATAAGATTTGGGGATATTCCCATGCAACCCAAGGTTCCGGAGGTGACATATGAAACGCAGAAACGCTTCGTTACTCGGTAATGTGCTGATGGGGTTGGGGTTGGTCGTCATGGTTGTCGGCGTTGGTTATTCTATTTTAAACCAGCTTCCGCAGCTTGACCTGCCGCAGTTTTTCGCGCACGGCGCGATCCTGAGTATCTTTGTCGGCGCTGTGCTGTGGCTGGCAGGCGCTCGCGTCGGCGGTCATGAACAGGTTAGCGACAGATACTGGTGGGTTCGTCACTACGACAAACGCTGCCGCCGCGATCAGCATCGCCACAGCTGAGTGAATTCCATACCACCAGCCGTTGTGAACGGCTGGTGCGTTTTAATGCCGTCCGTTCAGGCCGCCCGCATGTTGTTGTCTCAAATCCTCCTTATCTCTCTTCATCTTTCATCGGCACAGTCTGCCTAATACAATTCGCGTACTGAGCGCTTGACCCTGACGTAACGTCAGGCTGCAGAGTGGCGCCACTGGTCGATGAAAGGAGCAATCATGTTAATTCAGGTGGGAGAACTGGCGAAGCGCGCCGGAATGACCGTCCGTACGCTACATCATTATGAACAAACGGGATTGCTGACGCCTTCGGCCAGAAGCGCGGCGGGTTACCGGTTATATAATCTGGCGGCCGTAAAGCGGCTGCATATGATCAAAGCGCTGGCACAGGCCGGGCTGGAACTCGCCACTATCAAGGACTATCTCGACCGGGACGCTTTCTCGCTGTCCGACCTGCTGGTTAAGCAGATAACCACCCTCGACCGGCAGCTACAAACTCTCTCAACGTTGCGCCAGCGCCTGGCGCTGCTGCGTGAAGAGCTGGACAGCGGAGGCGAACCCGACCTGGAGTCCTGGCTACAAACGCTGGAGTTAATGAAAATGTACGATCGCTGGTTTAGTCAACAGGAGTTACAGGTGCTGCCGTTCGCGGAGCAGGATGAGCAGCGCAATCAGACCTGGCTGGAGCTGGTTAGCGAAGCGCAGCAGCTCATGCGCCAACGCTGCCCGGCAGACGCGCCGCAGGCAATGGCGCTGGCAACCCGCTGGATGGAGCAACTGGAGCAGGATACCGCCGGAAGGCCTGAGTTTCTGACCCGGCTGAATGAAATGCACGCCGCTGAGCCGCAGATGCGCGAGCAAACCGGAGTGACTCCGGAAACGATTGATTTTATTACCCATGCCTTTGCGGAAAGCAAGCTGGCCATCTGGGCGCGCTATCTGAATGCAGAAGAGCTGGCGTTTACGCGGCAGCACTATTTCGATCGCCTGATGGAATGGCCGGCGCTGGTGGCCGACCTGCATCGGGCCTGTCGTGAAAAGCAGGCCCCGGCATCCGTGGAAGGTCAGCAGCTGGCGCAGCGCTGGCTGGGGCTATTCCAGTCATATGCGGGAACGGATCCTCATACGCAGCAGAAGTTTCGTTATGCCATGGAGCGGGAGCCGCATTTGATGAAGGGAACCTGGATGACGGCGGAGGTGCTTGGCTGGCTTCAGCAGGCGATTGGCGTGATGATGCGGCAGGCATCAGGGCCTGCCGCCGGGTAATTAAATATCCGCCAGCGCGGCGTTGCGGTCCGGGTAGAAGCTCAGACGGCCCGGAATCGGTTTAACGCCTGCCCGCGCCAGGGTGCGCAGCGGCTGAAATTCCAGGTTCGACACGCGCAGCTCACAGCCTTCCGGCAGCTTCTTCACGAAACGCTGGAAGGCATCCAGTCCGCCGGCGTCCAGCACCGGCACCGCATCCCATTTCAGCACCACAATACGCTTGCCTGCGACCCGCGTTTCCAGATCGGTAAACAAGCCTTCCGCGGCGGCGAAAAACAGCGGACCAATGACGCGCAGCACCAGCACATCATCCGGAACCTCAACGTTGACCGGCGCCAGACGGGTCATCCGCGCGATCCGGCGCATAAACAGCAGGGAAGCCAGCACGATGCCGACGCTAATCGCGATGACCATATCAAACAGTACGGTCAGCGACATGCACATCAGCATGACGATAATGTCGTCTTTCGGCGCATAGCGCAGCAGGTTAACGACCTTGTACGCTTCGCTCATATTCCATGCCACCATCAGCAGCAGCGCCGCCATCGCGGAAAGCGGCAGCCAGGAGAGCAGAGGGGCAAGCACCAGCAGCGCCATAATCACCAGTAGCGCATGGATCACGGCGGAAACCGGCGAGGTCGCGCCAGCGCGGACGTTGGCCGCCGAGCGGGCGATGGCGGCGGTGGCAGTAATGCCGCCGAAGAACGGCGCCACGATATTGCCGAGCCCCTGGCCAATCAACTCGCTATTGGCCTTGTGTTTGGTGCCGGTCATGCCGTCCAGCACCACAGCGCACAGCAGGGACTCAATCGCCCCGAGCATGGCCATGGAAAACGCCGCCGGCAGCAGCGCCTGCAGCGAAGACCAGCTGAGGGTGAAGTCTGAACCCGGCATATCCCACGGCAGCACCAGCTGCGGCAGCAGCTGCGGAATACCGTTGCCCTGGCTGCCGTCGGCGAGAATATAGTGGAACTGAGAGCCAATGGTGGCGACGTGCCCGCCAAGCAGGTTGACTACGCCCATCACCGCGCAGCCCGCCAGCAGGGCCGGCAGGTGGCCCGGCAGACGAATCCCCAGACGCGGCCAGATAATCAGCGTGCCCAGCGTGACCACGCCGATGGCGGCATCGCCGGGATTAATGGTCGGCAGCGCCATCGCCAGCGCGCCGACTTTCTGCAGATAATGTTCAGGCACGTGCGCCATCTGCAGGCCGAGAAAATCTTTAATTTGCATGGTACCGATGGTGATACCGATCCCGGAGGTGAAGCCGAGAGTGACCGATAGCGGAATATACTCAATCAAGCGGCCAAAGCGCGCCAGGCCGAAAAGAATCAGGAAGATCCCCGACATCAAGGTGGCGACCAGCAGCCCGGCAAGTCCGAACTGCTGCGAGACTGGGTAGAGGATCACCACGAAAGCGGCGGTAGGCCCGGATACGCTGAAGCGTGACCCGCCGGTTAACGCAATGACGATCCCCGCCACCGCTGAGGTATAGAGACCGTACTGCGGCGCCACCCCGCTGCCAATTGCCAGCGCCATCGCCAGTGGGATAGCGATAATTCCGACGGTAATCCCGGCAATCACATCACGAGTAAACCGCGAAGCGGTATATTTTTCTTTCCAACAAGCGTCGATGAGGGCGCGGAAAGGCATCACATGTGAGGAAAATAATCTGTTCACAATAATGTTTCATCCATGAGCGCATCATCTGTCAACTAAATGGCAGGTGAAGGAGGCATCGGTCATTTCCACGTCATCCTTCGGGATGCCTCTGCGTTGGCTGCGTTCATTGACCCCGATCCTGTACTGCCTGTACGTTGCCGGAGATTCATTCACTTGCCGCCATGACGCATGCCGAATGATTTTGTGGAGAATAAAAGGTTTAGAGACAAAAAAACCCGCCGCAGCGGGTTTTTGTGCCGGGCTCGATTAATGTTCGAACATAGCAGAGATAGATTCTTCGTTGCTGATACGACGAATCGCTTCGGCCAGCATACCAGACAGCGTCAGGGTACGGACTTTTTCCAGCGCTTTGATTTCCGGCGTCAGCGGAATAGTATCGCAGACGACGAATTCGTCAATCACTGAGTTCTTGATGTTCTGGATAGCATTGCCGGAGAAGATCGGGTGCGTCGCGTAGGCGAATACGCGTTTAGCGCCGCGCTCTTTCAGCGCTTCAGCCGCTTTACACAGGGTGCCGCCGGTATCGATCATATCGTCAACCATTACGCAGTCGCGACCGGCGACGTCACCGATGATGTGCATCACCTGAGAAACGTTAGCGCGCGGACGGCGTTTGTCGATGATAGCCATATCGGTATCGTTCAGCAGCTTGGCGATAGCGCGAGCGCGAACTACGCCGCCGATGTCCGGAGAAACCACGATAGGGTTGTCCAGGTTCAGCTGCAGCATGTCTTCCAGCAGGATCGGGCTGCCGAATACGTTATCAACCGGAACGTCAAAGAAGCCCTGAATTTGTTCTGCGTGCAGGTCAACGGTCAGAACGCGGTCGACGCCGACGCTGGACAGGAAGTCAGCAACCACTTTCGCGGTGATAGGCACACGAGCAGAACGAACACGACGGTCCTGGCGAGCATAACCGAAGTAAGGGATAACAGCGGTGATACGACCTGCCGAAGCACGACGCAGAGCATCAACCATAACAACCAGTTCCATCAGGTTGTCGTTGGTGGGAGCACAAGTGGACTGGATGATGAAAATATCACCACCGCGTACGTTTTCATTGATTTGTACGCTGACTTCACCGTCGCTAAAACGACCTACGGCGGCGTCGCCAAGAGAAGTGTACAGGCGGTTGGCAATACGTTGTGCTAGTTCCGGGGTGGCGTTACCAGCAAAAAGCTTCATATCAGGCACGAGAAGAACCTCAGGCATGCGTCCAGTGGTGGATGAAATGGGCCAAAAACTGTGCGGGTGGGCACGATTTCATCCAGGCGGTGTATTAAAGAGCCCGATGCAACGTCTGGAACAGGGTGACGTTGTCACCGTAACTCAGTTTCCCCGGCGTTTTCGCCAAATTTGCTATAGTTTAGCAGAACTTAGCGCAGCGCCTGCTTGAGCGGAGAGATGTTAACACCTCGCGCCACGAAGCCATGCAGCCATGCCGGGGCTTTTTCAAGCACCTGACGAGCGGCGGATTCAGTGTCAAATTCAGCAAATACACATGCACCGGTGCCAGTCAGGCGCGACGGCGCATATTCTAACAGCCAGGAAAGCGCCGCATCAACCTCACGAAAACGTTTTCTTGCGATAACCTCGCAATCATTGCCGAATTTACATTTTAATAACGTATTAATTGACCTGACCGGGGTATCGCGCGGCAGTTGCGGATCGCGAAAAATGATCGGCGTTGGAATGCTGACTCCCGGATGCGCCACCAGATACCATTTTTCCTCCGGTTCGGCCGGGGTCAGAATTTCCCCAATACCTTCGGCAAAGGCCGCGTGCCCGCGAACGAACACCGGCACGTCGGCGCCCAGCTGCAGACCCAAAGCCGCCAGCTGATCTTCCGAGAGATGGCAGCCCCATAAATGATTCAGCGCCACCAGAACGGTTGCGGCGTTGGACGAGCCGCCGCCGAGGCCGCCGCCCATCGGCAGCACCTTGTCGATGCTGATATCGGCGCCGCTGCCCGGGGGAAGCGTCCCGGCCTGCGCTGCGGCCTGCATTAATAGCCTGGCCGCGCGGATGATCAGGTTCTCTTCATCCGGCACGCCTTCAACCGGCGTCAGCAGACGCAGTTGACCGTCATCGCGCGGTTCAATCGTCAGCGTGTCGCCATAATCCAGAAACTGAAACAGCGTCTGCAGCGTGTGGTAACCGTCGACGCGCCGCCCGGTAATGTACAAAAACAGGTTCAGCTTTGCGGGAGAGGGCCAGCGGGTCATCATTTCACAATCCAGTTATCCATTTTCAGCTTGATGCGCTGGCTGCCGTCGTTAAGCTCCATATTGGCCGGCAGCGACGGTTTTGTGTCGGAGGTGTAACCGCCCCAGGTGACGTGCCAGGTCTTGCCGTTTTGCGTGTAATTCAGTTCGCGCAGGCGGTACTGGTCATCAAGCGAGTAGTCGGTGGCTTCGCCAGGCAGGCCAATAATCCACTGGCGCAGGCTATTGAGCGGAATCGGCATGCCGGTCAGCCGGCCAATCATCTCTTCGGCATCGGTCGCCGTGTAGGTCTGTCCTTTATTATCAATCAGCTGCACGTTGCCCGGCTGGGCGGTTAACGACAGCTCGGTGCTACCGAGCGGGTTAGTCAGCAGCAGGCGATAGCGGTCCTGGCCGGTTTGCTGCCAGAAGAAGCGGGCATACACCTTTTGCTCATCCGAAAGATAAGCGAAAGCGCCGCGCGTCTGAAACTGATTGAGATTGCGGACATCTTGCTGGTGCTGACGCCACTGTGGAGAATCCGGGCTTTTACCCGGCCCTTTCGGAGCATTAATCGCACAGGCGGTCAGGACGAGGCTTGCCAGCGGCAACAGGCGGAACAGTCGATTCATAATGATGACAAATCCTTGATGTCTACAGTGAAATGCGGCAAATGAGAGTAACAGCTGGCCGATTTGTGTAGCGGGTTACAATAATAACCATTAATGCTAGCGTTGCCGGGCGGTAGCGTCTACGTTCAAGTTGTCTGAAATCAAAAAATTACCGTTAATGGCTATTACAGATTAGCTATTACTCCAAAAGGGGAGCCTCTCTTTTATTGATTACGCGCATCCTGTATGATGCCTGCAGACTAACCTTAGCAACGCTGGTACTACTCCCTCACAATGACGCTTTTAGCTCTTGGCATTAACCACAAAACAGCTCCTGTAGCGCTGCGAGAACGCGTAACGTTTTCGCCGGACACGCTCGACCAGGCGCTGGAGAGCTTGCTGGCTCAGCCAATGGTGCAGGGCGGGGTGGTGCTGTCGACCTGTAACCGCACGGAACTCTACCTCAGCGTCGAAGAGCAGGATAACCTTCAGGAAGTTCTTATCCGCTGGCTGTGCGATTACCACGGCTTAAATGAAGACGATCTGCGCAAAAGCCTCTACTGGCATCAGGACAACGATGCGGTCAGCCATCTGATGCGCGTCGCCAGCGGTCTTGATTCGCTGGTGCTGGGCGAGCCGCAGATCCTCGGGCAGGTAAAAAAAGCCTTTGCTGATTCCAGCCGCGGGCATCTTAACGTCAGCGAGCTGGAGCGCATGTTCCAGAAGTCGTTCTCAGTGGCCAAACGCGTGCGTACCGAAACCGATATCGGCGCCAGCGCGGTCTCCGTGGCCTTTGCCGCCTGTACTCTGGCGCGGCAAATCTTTGAATCCCTCTCCAGCGTTACCGTGCTGCTGGTTGGCGCCGGTGAAACCATTGAGCTGGTGGCCCGCCATCTGCGCGAGCATAAGGTGCGCAAAATGGTGATTGCCAACCGCACCCGCGAGCGCGCTCAGGCGCTGGCCGATGAGGTTGGCGCGGAGGTGATCGCCCTGAGCGACATCGACGAGCGGCTTAAAGAAGCGGATATCATTATTAGTTCTACCGCCAGCCCGCTGCCGATTATCGGTAAAGGGATGGTGGAGCGTGCGCTGAAGGCGCGCCGCAACCAGCCGATGCTGCTGGTCGATATTGCCGTTCCGCGCGATGTCGAACCGGAGGTTGGCAAACTGGCGAACGCCTATCTCTACAGCGTTGACGATCTGCAAAACATCATTCAGCACAACCTGGCGCAGCGTAAAGCCGCGGCGGTGCAGGCAGAAACCATTGTTGAGCAGGAAGCCAGCGAATTTATGGCCTGGCTGCGCGCCCAGAGCGCCAGCGAGACTATCCGCGAATATCGCTCCCAGGCCGATCAGGTCCGCGAGGAGCTGACGGCTAAAGCGCTGGCGGCGCTCAATCAGGGCGGCGATGCGCAGGAAATTATGCAGGATCTGGCGCGCAAGCTGACTAACCGCCTGATCCACTCGCCAACCAAATCTCTTCAGCAGGCCGCCCGTGACGGGGATGATGAACGCCTGCATATTCTGCGCAACAGCCTCGGGCTGGAATAGCGCACCTTTCTCTCTTTTTTTAGGACAGGGTGAATTCACGCCTATGAAGCCTTCTATTGTTGCCAAACTGGAAGCCCTTTACGAACGCCATGAGGAAGTTCAGGCGCTACTCGGCGATGCCGCGACTATCGCCGATCAGGATAAGTTTCGCGCGTTATCCCGCGAATACGCGCAGCTGAGCGACGTCGCCCGCTGCTATACCGACTGGCGCCAGCTGCAGGATGATATCGAAGCCGCGCAGATGATGCTCGATGACCCGGAAATGCGCGAAATGGCGCAGGAAGAGCTGCGCGAAGCGAAAGAGAAGGGTGAACAGATGGAGCAGCAGCTGCAGGTTCTGCTGCTGCCTAAAGACCCGGACGACGAGCGTAACGCGTTTGTTGAAGTTCGCGCCGGTACCGGCGGCGATGAAGCGGCGCTGTTCGCGGGCGATCTGTTCCGTATGTACAGCCGTTACGCGGAATCGCGCCGTTGGCGCGTGGAAATCATGAGCGCCAACGAAGGCGAGCACGGCGGCTTTAAAGAAGTGATCGCCAAAATCAGCGGCGACGGCGTTTATGGTCGGCTGAAGTTCGAATCCGGCGGCCATCGCGTACAGCGCGTACCGGCCACCGAATCCCAGGGACGTATTCATACCTCCGCCTGCACCGTGGCGGTGATGCCAGAGTTGCCGGAAGCCGAAATGCCGGACATCAACCCGAGCGATCTGCGCATCGATACCTTCCGTTCCTCCGGCGCGGGCGGTCAGCACGTTAACACCACCGACTCGGCGATCCGTATTACTCACCTGCCGACCGGCATTGTCGTCGAGTGTCAGGACGAACGTTCTCAGCACAAAAACAAAGCGAAAGCGCTGTCGGTGCTTGGCGCGCGCATCCGCGCCGCCGAAGTCTCCAGGCGCCAGCAGGCGGAAGCTTCCGAGCGTCGTAACCTGCTGGGCAGCGGCGATCGCAGCGATCGTAACCGCACCTATAACTTTCCGCAGGGCCGCGTGACCGATCACCGCATCAACCTGACGCTCTACCGTCTGGACGAAGCGATGGAAGGCAAACTGGATATGCTGATTGAGCCGATCGTTCAGGAATATCAGGCCGATCAGCTGGCCGCCCTTTCCGAGCAGGAATGATGACTTTTCAGCAGTGGCTGATCCAGGCTATCGCCCGCCTGAGCCAAAGTGAAAGCCCGCGCCGGGATGCCGAAATCCTGCTGGGTCACGTGACCGGCAGAGCGCGAACCTATATTCTCGCCTTTGGCGAAACGGCGCTGACCGCGGCGCAGGCCGCAGAGCTGGAAACGCTACTCAGCCGTCGCGCCAGGGGCGAACCGGTAGCTCACCTGGTGGGCCAGCGCGAATTCTGGTCGCTGCCGCTGTTCGTCTCTCCCGCGACGCTGATTCCGCGTCCGGATACCGAGTGCCTGGTTGAACAGGCGCTGGCGCGCTTACCCGGTGAGCCGTGCCGCATTCTCGATCTCGGCACCGGCACCGGCGCGATCGCTCTGGCGCTGGCCAGCGAACGCCCGGACTGCCGCGTCACCGCCGTCGACGTGATGCCCGATGCGGTCGCGCTGGCCGCGCGCAACGTTGAACATCTCGCTATGCCTAACGTTAGCGTGCTGCAAAGCGACTGGTTTAGCGCGCTCGCCGGGCAGCAGTTCGACATCATCGTCAGCAATCCGCCCTATATCGACGAAACTGACCCGCATCTGGCGCAGGGCGATGTCCGCTTTGAGCCGAAAACGGCGCTGGTCGCCGCCGATGGCGGTCTGGCCGATCTGGCGCATATCATCCGCGAAGGCCGCCGCTATCTTGCTGCCGGCGGCGTGATGCTGCTGGAACATGGCTGGACGCAGGGCCTGGCGGTGCGGGAGCTCTTTCGCGAGGCGGGTTATGGTAATATTGCCACCTGCCGCGATTATGGAGACAACGAGCGCCTGACGCTCGGGCATTATCAGGGAGAGGTATGAATCTGTTTAACGCGGTACTGTATTTGCATATCGCCTGCGTAGTGGTCTCGGTCAGCCTGTTCGTGCTGCGCTACTGGTGGAGCTGGAGCGGGAACCGCCTGCTCGACCAGCGCTGGGTCCGCATTGCGCCGCACTGTAGCGATACGCTGCTGTTTCTCAGCGGCGCGGGATTAATGGCAATAACGCACTATCTGCCGTTTACCGAAGAGGGTACATGGCTGACTGAGAAGCTGTTTGGCGTTATCATTTATATCGCATTGGGATTTATCGCGCTGGGCCGTCGTCGCTCGCGCAGTCAGCAGAGCCGGTTTGTCGCCTTTCTGCTGGCCCTGGTGGTGTTGTTTATCATTATTCAACTCGCCATCACAAGAATACCGTTATTGGGGTAAGGCATGAGGTCGTTAGCTGATTTCGAATTTAATAAAGCGCCGTTATGTGACGGCATGGTCCTCATTTCTGAATTAATCCGCGACGATTTTCCGACGCACTATGTGCAGGATGAGCTGGAGCGGCTGCTGGCCCTGGCGCAGGAGGAGATTGCCTCTTCCTGGGACCAGGAACGTCAGATAGAGCGTCTGCTGGAGCTGTTCTATCACGACTGGGGCTTCAGCGATTCACGCGGCGTTTACCGTCTGTCCGATGTGCTCTGGCTTGATAAGGTCCTCAACAACCGTCAGGGTAGCGCGGTGTCGTTAGGCGCAATCCTGCTGTGGATCGCTCAGCGTCTGGCGCTGCCGGTGGTTCCGGTTATTTTCCCGACCCAGATGCTGCTGCGCGCCGATCCGCAAGAGAGCGAAGAGATGTGGCTCATTAATCCGTTTAACGGCGAAACGCTGAACGAGCATATGCTGGAAGTGTGGCTGAAGGGTAATATTAGCCCGGTCGCCGAGCTGTTTAACGAAGATCTCGACGAAGCCGATAACGCGGAAGTGATCCGTAAGCTGCTCGACACCCTGAAATCGGCGCTGATGGAAGAGCGGCAGATGGAGCTGGCGTTACGCACCAGCGAAGCGCTGCTGCAGTTCAACCCGGAAGATCCGTACGAAATTCGCGATCGCGGGCTGATATACGCCCAGCTCGATTGCGATCACGTGGCGTTGCAGGACCTCAGTTACTTCGTTGAACAGTGCCCGGAGGATCCCATTAGCGAGATGATCCGCGCGCAGATCAACACCATTTCGCACAAACAAATTACTTTGCATTAAAGCCAATCCCAGCAGGCGCTCCTGGCGCAGCCAGTTTGGACACGGACAGCGCTTCGATCCCGGAGCGTACACGTAGTACGTGAGGATTGACTCGCGACGCTCGCCCTCCGGGCCGCCCTGAAGGGCGTTCAAAATACTTTCGTATTTTGTCGAGCACTGCCCAGGTCCAAAATGGCAAGCAAAATAGTCCTGATTGGATAGGCTTTAGTCTGAAACCATTCCGGTTACACCCTGATAAGGCGAACTTATGAAACAAAAAGTGGTTAGCATTGGTGATATCAACGTAGCAAACGACCTGCCATTCGTGCTGTTTGGTGGCATGAACGTGCTCGAATCCCGCGACCTTGCGATGCGTATCTGCGAACACTACGTGACCGTCACGCAGAAGCTGGGTATTCCTTACGTGTTTAAAGCCTCTTTTGATAAAGCTAACCGTTCTTCCATCCACTCCTATCGCGGGCCGGGGCTGGAAGAAGGGATGAAGATTTTTCAGGAGCTGAAGCAGACTTTCGGCGTGAAAATCATCACCGACGTTCACGAAGCCAGCCAGGCTCAGCCGGTGGCTGACGTGGTTGACGTTATTCAGCTGCCAGCGTTCCTCGCCCGCCAGACCGACCTGGTTGAAGCGATGGCGAAAACTGGCGCGGTGATCAACGTGAAAAAACCGCAGTTCGTGAGCCCGGGCCAGATGGGCAATATCGTCGATAAGTTCATCGAAGGCGGCAATGACAAAGTCATTCTTTGCGATCGCGGCGCGAACTTCGGCTACGATAACCTGGTGGTCGACATGCTGGGCTTCGGGGTGATGAAAAAAGCCTCCAATAACTCACCGGTTATCTTCGACGTTACCCACGCTCTGCAGTGCCGCGACCCGTTTGGCGCCGCGTCCGGCGGACGCCGCGCGCAGGTTGCCGAGCTGGCGCGCGCCGGGATGGCGGTGGGTATCGCTGGCCTGTTTATTGAAGCGCACCCGGATCCGGAACACGCGAAATGCGACGGTCCGTCCGCGCTGCCGCTGGATAAACTGGAGCCGTTCCTCAAGCAGATGAAAGCCATCGACGATCTGGTCAAAGGTTTTGATGAGCTGGATACCAGCAAGTAACCGCGCCTGAAATGACAAAAGCCTGCCCGTTGCAAAACCGGCAGGCTTTTTTTATCTCCCCGGCAGAGGTATACGCCGCCGGGGGGAGGCTCAGGCAAAAATGGTCATCAGGTAGGCGGCGAACAGCGCCAGGTGCGCCGCGCCGTTCAGCACGTTGGTGCGCCCGGTAGAGAACGAAATCTGGCACAGCAGCAGGGAGGCAACCATCACCACCATTTCCGGCGCGCCAAGGCCAAAGCGCAGTTCATTGCCGGTGAGGAAGGCGATAAGCGTTACTACCGGCACCGTCAGAGAAATGGTGGCCAGCACGGAGCCGAAGAACAGGTTCATCGCCCGCTGGACCTGATTGTTCAATACCGCTTTCAGCGCGCCAAGGCCTTCCGGAGAGAGGATCAGCAGCGCGACCAGGAAACCGGTAAAGGCCACGGGGGCGTTCATGCTGGTCAGCAACGTCTCAAGCGGATTAGCGTTCATTTTGGTTACGGCGATTACCGCAACCAGGTGTACCAGCAGCCAGGCGGTATGCCACTTGCTGCTATGCGCCGACGGTTTTCCGTGGTGCGGGTCATCGTCGTCGCCGTCATCTTCATGCTCGTAAACAAACAGGCTCTGGTGTGTTTTAGTTTGAATTAGCAGGAACACGCCGTACATGGCGGCGGAAATCAGCGCAACCAGCAGCGCCTGGCCGGTGGTGAAGTTAGCCCCGGGCAGCGCCATCGGGAAGACCAGCACGATAATCGCCAGTGGAAAAAGGGCGATCAGGTACTGTTTAAGGCCGAACAGATTCATATACTGGGTGGCGAATTTGCGCCCGCCCAACAATAAAGAAAAACCTACCAACCCGCCGGTGACAATCATGATGATTGAATAAAGCGTATCTCGCATCAGGGTCGGCGCGGCGTCGCCGGTGGCCATTAATGCGGAAATCAGGCTGACTTCGAGTATAACCACTGAAAGGCTTAAAATTAATGAGCCGTAGGGTTCGCCAAGGCGGTGCGCCAGAACGTCGGCGTGGCGAACAACGCTGAACGCGCTGCTCAGAATCCCGACCAGCGCCAGGATATTAATGGCAACGACCACTGGCAGTGACTGGCTGCTTCCCCAGAAAAACAGCACCGCCAGCGCCAGAACCGGAAAGGCGAGAGTGGTCTCCTTGTGGCGGGTTTTCACCGCCTCATGTGCATCGGTCATGAATTATCTCCAGGTATGCAGGTGTTATAATTATAGATACTTTAAGTTAATAAAATAACAGACATTGCGCGGACTATTTTGTTTTTTTACTTAAATTTACTACTCTGGCTCTATAAAAGTGGTAGATTGCCATAAAATGCGGTTACTATTTTTTTGTATTTATTATTCAGATAATTACTAAAACATCTTTCTCATTTATCTGTCGCCTTGCCAGCCGATTGAACCTCTACCAGACTCACTATTCACCCTTAAACCGGAGGTTGCCATGCCCTATAGCAACAAAAGTGAATTGCCCGACAGCGTTCAGCACGTTCTCCCCGCGCATGCCCAGGAGATTTACAAGGAAGCCTTTAACAGCGCCTGGGAACAGTATAAGCATAAAGAAGACCGACGCGATGACGCCACCCGTGAAGAGACGGCGCACAAAGTCGCCTGGGCGGCGGTGAAAAATGAGTACCAAAAAGGCGATGATGATAAGTGGCATAAGAAGAAGTAATCGCTCATGATACGCTCTCTGCTGCCTGAACCCTTGCCCGCGGCTCGTTCATTGCTTATTGTCGAATAAAGCTGGATAATAATTCGGCAATACTTCACGGATGGCACCAGATCATCGCCGGGAAGCGGGCAGTGGCGGAGGTAGTAGAAAGTGTTAACTCGTGATTTCTTACTGAATGCGGATTGTAAAACAGCGTTTGGCGCTATTGAGGAATCGCTTCTTTGGTCGGCAGAGCAGCGGGCAGCCTCTTTAGCGGCGACCCTGGCTTGTCGTCCGGACGATGGCTCGGTGTGGATCTTTGGCTACGGTTCGCTGATGTGGAACCCGGCGCTGGAGTATCGTGAATCCTGTACCGGTACCCTACCGGGCTGGCACCGCGCGTTTTGCCTGAGGCTCACCGCCGGGCGCGGTAGCGCAACTCAGCCTGGCCGTATGCTGGCGTTAAAAGAGGGCGGGCGTACCACCGGCGTCGCCTATCGCTTGCCTGATGAAACCCTGGAAGAAGAGCTGACCCTGCTGTGGAAGCGGGAGATGATCACCGGCTGCTACCTGCCGACCTGGTGCAAGCTGGATCTGGACGATGGCCGCACCGTCAACGCATTAGTTTTTATTATGGACCCGCGCCATCCGCTGTTTGAAGCCGATACCAGCGCGCAGGTCATTGCGCCGCTAATTGCACGCGCCAGCGGGCCGCTTGGCACCAACGCTCAGTATCTGTTCTCGCTCGATCAAGAGCTGCGGAAGCTCGGTATGCATGATGCCTGCCTCGACGATTTAGTCGGCAAGGTGCGTCATCTGCTAGGGGAAAGCAGCCAGCCCGGGCTGGCTTAAGAGTAGATCGCCCGGGTTTCCCCGGGCGTTTGCTATCAGGCGGGAACGTAGCTTATCGAGTGCTCCAGCGACTGGCTGTGGCTGTCGATAAGAACGTTCCAGGTGCCGCTGTAAGGCACGGTCAGATACGCGCTATCTCTGTCCTGTACGCTCAGAATATCCGCATGACTATCGCCAGGCACTTTGGCGCTCATCAGGTGAATGTGGCAGCGTTCGGAACAACGTACCACCAACGTATCACCGCCAAACAACGTTAAACTTGCTTTTACCATTGCCATTTAATCTTAACCCCGTTTCTGTCTACAGCATCCTGCCAGCCCATTAATCCGCGTGATATTGTTCACACTTTGCTCTGTGCATAACACCAAAGGGGAGGGAGGCGGATGCTGATTTTGATCAAAAAAAAGAATAAAGATTAAACAAAAATGACGTTGTTCCTGAAAGCTTTCAGCTGGCGTTGTTTTCGGTTAACAAACGCCGCCAGCTTAATATTTAATCCCGTTGAATGGTGGATTTTTAGAAGGTCAGGACTTTATCCGCCGCCAGCGTCCACTGCGCCAGCTCGACGAGGGTGCCAATCTCCACGCCATCAATCAGCGGCAGCGCGCCGACTCCCCGGCCATCGGCGCAGGTTTTACACAGCTTCACCGGCACGTTTTGCGCGGTGAGGATCTCCAGCATCTGCTGAATGTTGTAGCCTTCCGCAGGCTTCTGGCCGCGCAGGCCGGCGGTCACCGCATCGGACATTAAAAACAGCTTCAGTTCGAGGTCTGCCTGCTGCTCGCGCAGGGCGATAGCCAGGCGCAGGCTATTAAACAGGGATTCACTGCCGTAGGCGGCACCGTTCGCGATAATCACAATACGTTGCATAAGGACTCCTTCTATAAGGCACGGTTATTGCTTGGCTGAAGTATAAAGCGTTAAGCCGGGAGAGGGGTATGAATAATATGGCGAGCAATCCGCCTGAGGTGGTCGACTGGTTTGCGCGCGCGCGTCGCTTACAGAAGCAGCAGCTGCACCAGCTGGCGCAGCAGGGGGCGCTGGCAGGACAGATAAGCGCGCTGGTGCATATGCTGCAGTGCGAGCGCGGCGCGTCAAATATCTGGCTGTGCTCGGGCGGTAGACTGTATGCGGCGGAGTGCCGGGCGGGCGCGGCGCTGGTCGATGAGCAGATCACGCGGTTTTATGCGGCACTGGAGCCTGCACGCGATGCCGCCAGCAGCGCGCTATGTTGGCGCATTGCCTGCGCGGTGTGGTATCTGCCCCAGCTTGCGGCGCTGCGTAAACGCGTGCGTGACCGGGAGATTGCCGCCGAAGAGGCCACCGGGCAGTTTAGCCGCATTATCCGCCACCTGTTGAATATCATTCCGCAGCTCAACGACAGCATCGACGATCCGCAAATCGCCGGACGCATGGTTGCGCTTTACAGCTTTATGCAGGGAAAAGAGCTGGCTGGTCAGGAGCGCGCGCTGGGCGCGCTGGGCTTTGCCCGCGGGCAGTTCAGCGACGATCTGCGTCAGCAGCTGGTGGACCGCATCGACGGCCAGCAGCCCTGTTTCGACAGTTTTCAGGCCCTGGCCCAACCGCCGCAAACCGCCCTGTTCGCTGAACAGTGCCAGGCCAGCCTGGAGATTGAACAGCTACGGCGGATTGCCTGCACCCGTCAGCCGCCGGCGGACGAGGGAGAAACGGCGCTGCGCTGGTTTTGCGCTCAGACTCAGCGCCTCGAACAGCTGCGCGGCGTGGAAGAGCTGCTGATCGCTGATTTGCTTAATGCGGCGGACGCGCTGCTCGAGGGCGAAGCGCCGGAGGCTCAGCTGCCGCCCGCTGACTGGCAGGAGGAGAGTATTGCCCTGCGGCTGGATAAGCAGCTGTTGCCGCTGGTGCGCCAGCAGGCCCATGAGCTGCAGCAGCTCTCCGGCCAGCTTGCATCATTAAAAGATGCGCTTGAAGAGCGCAAGCTCATTGAAAAGGCCAAAAGCGTGCTGATGACCCACCAGGGAATGCAGGAGGAGCAGGCCTGGCAGGCGCTGCGTAAAATGGCGATGGACAAGAATCAGCGCATGGTTGAGATAGCCCGCGCGCTGCTGACGGTGAAGTCGCTATGGCGCGTAACCCCAAAGGAGTAGATGCACAATCAGCGGGCATTTATTGCCAGCCGACGGTGCATTTTTCGCTTTAAACGCGCCCGGGTAGTGAGCCAGGGCGCGTGAAATGGACTTCTGCAAAACTGGCATTAGCTTTGCATTAGATAAAATGAGTGAATAAAAGGTTTTGGGCAGCGCGCCAATGGCGGCGCGTATGTCCAGGGATAAAGGCGTCCAGCGGTGCGTAAGCACCGCCGGGCGCTTTTTTTTTGCGCGTTTCTGGAGCGGTTATGGGCGATAAGTTTTCGATTTCACGGCGGCGTTTATTACAGGCGGGGGCGGCGCTGGGCGGCGCGATGCTGCTCCCCGGCCTAATGCAGGCGGCGTGGGCGGCAGGGTCGGATAAACCAGAACAGACCACCGTGCGGGTGGGGTTTATTCCGCTAACCGACTGCGCTCCCTTAGCCATTGCCTCCCTGAAGGGGTTTGATAAAAAGCACGGTATTACCCTCGTGCCGAGCAAAGAGGCCAGCTGGGCGGCGGTGCGCGACAAGCTGGTCGCCGGAGAGCTCGATGCGGCGCACATTCTGTACGGCATGCTCTACGGCCTCGAGCTGGGTATCGCCAGTAAACCGCAGGCGATGGCCAACCTGATGACCCTTAACCGCAACGGCCAGGCGATTACGCTCTCCAGCGAGCTGCAGGAACAGGGTGTCACCGACCTGAGCGGACTAAAAAAACGGATCGGCCAGCAAGCGCCGGGCAGCTACACCTTCGCCCACACCTTTCCCACTGGTACCCACGCGATGTGGCTTTACTACTGGCTGGCGAGCGGCGGAATTAATCCCTTTGAGGATGTGCGCACCGTGGTAGTGCCGCCGCCGCAAATGGTGATGAACATGCGTATCGGCAATATGAGCGGCTTTTGCGTCGGCGAGCCGTGGAACGCGCGCGCCATTAACGATCGTATCGGCTTCACCGCCGCCACTTCTCAGGATATCTGGCCGGAGCACCCGGAAAAAATTCTCAGCACCCGCAGCGAATGGGTTACGCGTCATCCAAACACCGCGCGCGCGCTGGTGGCGGCGCTGATGGAGGCCCAGCGCTGGATTGAAGCCTCCGCCGACAACACCCGCGAAACGGCGCGTCTCCTTGCCAGACGCGCATGGCTGAACACCAAAGAGCAGTACCTCACCGGACGCATGCTCGGCGAATACGACAACGGTATCGGCCGCCGCTGGCAGGACGCGCACCCGATGCGCTTCTATGAACAGGGGGAAGTGAGTTTTCCGTGGCTCTCGGACGGCATGTGGTTTTTGACCCAGTTCCGCCGTTGGGGATTGCTGAAGTCGGCGCCGGATTATCTGGCGGTGGCCCAGCGCATTAACCGGATTGACGTCTGGAAAGAGGCCGCCCAGGCGGTCGGCGGCATCAGCGCGCCGACGCAGGCGATGCGCAGCAGTACGCTGATCGATGGCAAGGTCTGGAATGGGGTCGATCCGGAAGGTTACGCCCGCAGTTTCGCGATTCAACGTAAGGGGGCATGAGATGAAACACGCATATAAACCGCAACCGCCGGCCAGCGCCGATAAAGCGCCCGGCGAAATCATTACCCTGCCGCCGCTGCAGGTGCGCAAAACCACGCCTCCGCTCAGCCGCTGGCTGCGCGATGTTACCCAGCGTCTTCTGCCGCCGCTGCTCGGGCTGGGATTACTGCTGCTGGGCTGGCAGCTGGCGGCGATGAACAGCAAAGGTTTCCCGACCCCGCTTAGCACCCTGGATTCGGCGTTGACCATTTTTGCCGATCCGTTTTATCAGGACGGGCCCAACGATATGGGCATCGGCTGGAACGTGCTGGCGTCGTTGCAGCGGGTGGCGGTGGGATTTGGACTTGCCGCGCTGGCGGGAATTCCGCTCGGCTTCCTGATTGGCCGCTCACTGTTTTTCGCCCGGATGTTTAACCCGCTTATCGCACTGCTGCGCCCGGTGAGCCCGCTGGCCTGGCTGCCCATTGGTCTGCTGCTGTTCCAGAAAGCGGAACCGGCCTCCAGCTGGACCATTTTTATCTGCTCGATCTGGCCGATGGTGATTAACACCGCCGAGGGCGTGCGGCGTATTCCTGAGGATTACCTCAACGTCGCCCGGGTGCTGCAGCTTTCCGAATGGACGGTGATGCGCAAGATCCTCTTTCCGGCGGTATTGCCGGCGGTGCTGACCGGGGTTCGTCTCTCCATCGGTATCGCCTGGCTGGTGATTGTCGCCGCCGAAATGCTCACCGGCGGCTTAGGGATCGGCTTCTGGATCTGGAACGAGTGGAACAACCTCAACGTCGAAAACATCATCATCGCCATCGTCATTATCGGCGTGGTCGGGCTGCTGCTGGAACAGGGGCTAATGCTGCTCGCCCGTCGTTTTAGCTGGCAGGAAAAATAAGGAGTCGCAGATGAAACCATTAATTCAGGTCCAGGGCGTCAGCCAGCGTTTTAACACCGCCAGCGGCGAATTCCTGGCATTGCAGAACGTCTCCTTCGACATCTACGAAGGGGAAACCATCAGCCTGATCGGCCACTCCGGCTGCGGTAAATCAACCCTGCTGAATCTGATAGCCGGGATAGCCCTGCCGACGGAAGGCGGCCTGCTGTGCGACAACCGCGAAATCGCCGGGCCGGGGCCGGAACGCGCGGTGGTGTTTCAGAACCACTCCCTGCTGCCGTGGCTGACCTGCTTTGACAACGTGGCGCTGGCGGTGGACCAGGTCTTTCGCCGCAGCATGAGCAAAGGCGAGCGCCAGGAGTGGATTGAACACAACCTCGAGCGGGTACAGATGGGCCACGCCCTGCACAAGCGTCCGGGGGAGATCTCCGGTGGGATGAAGCAGCGCGTTGGCATTGCCAGGGCGCTGGCGATGAAACCGAAAGTGTTGCTGCTGGATGAACCCTTTGGCGCCCTTGATGCCCTGACGCGGGCGCATTTACAGGACGCGGTGATGCAGATCCAGCAATCATTGAATACCACCATCGTCATGATTACCCATGATGTGGATGAGGCGGTGCTGCTTTCCGACCGGGTGCTGATGATGACCAACGGACCGGCGGCGACGGTCGGGGAGATCCTCGACGTCAATCTGCCGCGACCGCGCAATCGCGTGCAGCTGGCGGACGACAGCCGCTATCACCATCTGCGCCAGCAGATCCTGCACTTCCTCTATGAAAAACAGCCGAAAGCGGCATAGGGGGCGGCGATGACGCGGCAACTGGTGATTATCGGCAATGGCATGGCGGCCACGCGTCTGGCGCAGGCGCTGGTGGAGCGGGATGCGCGGCGGTTTAGCATCACCATTATCGGCGATGAACCTTGCCAGGCCTATAACCGCATTCAGCTGTCGCCGGTGCTTGGCGCGGAGAAAACCGCAGGCGCGACGCGACTGCTGCCCGCAGAGTGGTATTCGCAACAGAACGTCACGGTACGTGCCGGTGAAACGGTTACGGCGGTGGATATGGCGGCGCGTACGCTGCAAACCAGCGCAGGCGAACTTGGCTGGGATGAACTGGTGTTTGCCACAGGTTCGCTGCCGTTTCTGCCGCCGCTGCCGGGCATCACGCTGCCGCACGTTTTTGCTTTCCGCACCCTGGCGGACGTTGAGGGCATCCTGGCCATCGACGGCCCGGCGGTGGTTATCGGCGGCGGCATTCTCGGCGTGGAGGCCGCCGCGGCGCTACGCCGTCATAGTGACAGTGTCACTTTACTGCACCGCGGAAACTGGCTGATGGAGCAGCAGACTGATGCCTTTGCTGGCGAACAGCTGCAAATACTGCTCGCCGAGCGTGGGATCGGCTGCGTGATGGAGAGCCGTATCGCCGCCATTGATGAACGTCAGGTACTGCTGGAGGACGGGCGCGCGTTTGCCGCCTCGCGGGTGGTACTGGCGACCGGCGTGCAGCCGAACAAAGGGCTGGCCGAGCGCAGCGGGCTGGCGTGCGGTCGCGGAATTCTCGTCGATCGCCGGCTGGCAACCGCGCAGCCGGGGGTTAGCGCCCTCGGCGAGTGTTGTGAAATCGACGGTCAGACCTGGGGGCTGGTGGCGCCGTGCCTGCGTCAGGCGGAGGTGCTGGCGGATCGCCTGTGCGCGATCCCTGGCGAGGATTTCAGCTGGCAGGATAGCGGCACCCGCCTGAAGGTCACCGGCATTGAACTGTTCAGCGCCGGCGCGCTGCGGGCCGATGAGCAGGATGACGTATATACCAGTTGGGATCCGCTGGACCGCCACTACCGTCGCCTGCTGCTGCGCGACGGCAAGCTGCGCGGCGTACTGCTGCTCGGTGATTGCAGTAGCGCCGCGCCCCTGACCGCTCTGCTGGGGGCGCATGCGCCAGCGCCGGCAGAGTGGCTCTTCAATCCCTCTTCAACGATGCAGCCGCGCGCTGCGGGACAAACGACGATGACAAAACCTGTATTAGTGCTGGTCGGACACGGTATGGTCGGCCACCATTTTCTTGAGCAATGCGTCAGCCGTGACCTTCACCAACAGTACCGGATTGTGGTGTTCTGCGAGGAGCGCTATGCCGCCTACGACCGGGTTCATCTGACGGAATATTTCGCCGGACGCAGCGCGGAATCCCTGTCGCTGGTGGAAGGGGATTTTTTTACTCAGCACGGTATTGAGCTGCGCCTGAGCGAATCGGTCGCCAGCATCGACCGCGAAGCGCGGGTGGTGCGCGATGCCTTCGGCCACGAAACCCACTGGGATAAGCTGGTGCTGGCGACGGGCTCTTACCCGTTTGTTCCGCCGGTGCCGGGCCATAATCTTGAGGGCTGTTTTGTTTACCGTACGCTGGACGACCTCGACCAGATTGCCGCCCGCGCCGCAACCGCCCAACGGGGCGTGGTGATCGGCGGCGGCCTGCTCGGGCTGGAAGCGGCCAACGCGCTGAAGCAACTGGGGCTGGAAACTCACGTTGTCGAGTTTGCGCCGAACCTGATGGCGGTGCAGCTGGACAACGGCGGCGCGGCGATGCTGCGGGAAAAAATTAGCGAGCTGGGCGTCGGAGTGCATACCAGCAAGGCGACGACGGAAATTGTTCGCAATGAGCAGGGGCTGCAGCTGAACTTCGCCGACGGCAGCTCGCTGGCGACCGATATGCTGGTGTTCTCCGCCGGTATTCGCCCGCAGGACGCGCTGGCGCGCAGCGGCGGACTGAGCGTAGGCGAACGCGGCGGGATTTGCATCGACAACCAGTGCCGCACCTCCGACCCGGACGTGCTGGCGATCGGCGAATGCGCCTTGTGGGACAACAAAATTTATGGTCTGGTGGCGCCAGGCTATCAGATGGCGCGCGCCGCGGCGGCTACCCTGGCGGGCGAAGCGGGCAGCTTTAGCGGCGCGGATATGAGCACTAAGCTGAAGCTGCTGGGCGTTGATGTCGCCTCGTTCGGCGACGCCCAGGGGCGTACCCCGGGCTGTCAGAGCTATCAGTGGACTCATGGGCCGCAGCAGATCTACAAAAAAATCGTGGTCAGCGCGGATGGCAAAAACCTGCTAGGCGGAGTGCTGGTCGGGGATGCCAGCGACTACGCCACGCTGCTACAGATGATGCTTAACGGGATGGCTTTACCCAAACACCCGGAAAGCCTGATCCTTCCAGCGCTGGAGGGTGCCGCGCCGAAGGCGCTCGGGGTCGCGGCGCTGCCGGACGGCGCGCAGATTTGCTCCTGTCACAACGTCAGCAAAGGCGATATCTGCCAGGCGGTGAGCGGCGGCGCGGGCGACATGGCGGCGATAAAAAGCTGCACCAAAGCGGCGACCGGCTGCGGCGGCTGTAGCGCGCTGGTGAAACAGGTGATGGAGTACCAGCTTGCCGAGCAGGGCGTCGAAGTCAAAAAGGATATCTGCGAGCACTTTCCGTGGTCGCGCCAGGAGATCTATCACCTGGTACGCGTCAACCATATCCGCACCTTCGAACAGCTGATTGCCCGTTATGGACACGGCCACGGCTGTGAGGTCTGTAAACCTCTGGTGGCTTCGGTGCTGGCCTCCTGTTGGAATGAATATCTGCTGAAGCCGGCACATCTGCCGCTTCAGGACACCAACGATCGCTACTTCGCCAATATACAGAAAGACGGCACCTATTCGGTGGTACCGCGCATGGCGGCAGGAGAGGTGACGCCCGACGGTCTGATTGCGATCGGCCAGATCGCCAAACGCTATCAGCTGTACAGTAAAGTGACCGGCGGTCAGCGTATCGACCTGTTCGGCGCGCGCCTGGAGCAGCTCCCGGCAATCTGGCGCGAGCTGGCCGAGGCGGGATTTGAAACCGGCCACGCCTACGGCAAATCCCTGCGGACGGTGAAATCCTGCGTCGGTTCGACCTGGTGCCGCTACGGCGTCCAGGATTCCACCGGCCTGGCGGTCACCCTCGAACATCGCTACAAGGGGCTGCGCGCGCCGCACAAAATTAAAATGGCCGTCTCCGGCTGTACCCGTGAATGCGCGGAAGCCCAGGGGAAAGATATTGGGGTTATCGCCACGGAGAAGGGATGGAACCTGTACGTTTGCGGTAACGGTGGCATGAAACCGCGCCATGCCGACCTGTTCGCCAGCGATCTTGATGAAGCCACGCTTATCCGCAGTATTGACCGGCTGCTGATGTTCTACATTCGTACCGCCGATCGCCTGCAGCGCACCAGTACCTGGATGGATAACCTTGAAGGCGGGGTCGACTATCTGCGCGAGGTAATCCTCGAAGACAGCCTTGGCATCGGCGAAGAGCTGGAGCAGGAGATGATGCGGGTGGTCGAGAGCTACCAGTGTGAATGGCAAACCACCCTTAACGATCCGCAGCGGCTGGCGCTGTTCCGCTCCTACGTGAACAGCGATGAACCGGACGAAACCGTACAGCGGCAAACCCTGCGCGGCCAGCCGCAGCTGGCCCCCTTCGCGGCGCAGGGCGAACCGACGCTGCCGTCCCGCCCGTGGCAGGTTATTTGCGATCTCGACGCCATCCCGCAGCAGGCGGGGATTGGCGCGCGGCTCGGCGAGCGGCAGATTGCGCTGTTCCGCTTTGGCGATCAGGTGTATGCCCTTGATAACCTTGAGCCAGGCAGCGAGGCCAACGTTCTGTCGCGCGGTCTGCTTGGCGATGCGGGCGGCGAGCCGATCGTGATTTCGCCTCTGTATAAGCAGCGTATCCGTCTGCGCGATGGCCGCCAGTGCGACGGCAGCGAACAGGCGGTGCGCGCCTGGCCGGTTAAAGTGGAGAACGGCAAGGTGTGGGTTGGCAACCAGCAGCTGCTGGCGCGCGCGGAGGCCTCTTGATGACGGAAACCAGAACCACATGCCCCTATTGCGGAGTTGGCTGCGGGGTTATCGCCAGTAGGGGACCTTACGGTCAGGTTACCGTGCGCGGCGATGAGCAGCACCCGGCAAACTTTGGCCGCCTGTGCGTTAAGGGAGCGGCGCTGGGCGAAACCGTCGGCCTGGAGGGGCGAATGTTATTCCCGGAAGTCGACGGCGAACGCGCGACCTGGCCGCAGGCGCTGGCGGCGGCAGGTTCGCGCCTGCGGGAGATTCTCGATCGGCACGGGCCTCAGGCGGTGGCGTTTTACGCCTCCGGCCAGTTGCTGACCGAGGACTACTACGCGGCGAATAAGCTGATGAAGGGGTTTATCGGCGCGGCGAATATCGATACCAATTCGCGGCTGTGTATGTCTTCAGCGGTGACCGGCTACAAACGGGCGCTGGGCGCTGATGTGGTGCCGTGCAGCTATGAGGACGTGGAAAACAGCGATCTGGTGGTGCTGGTCGGGTCAAACGCCGCCTGGGCGCATCCGGTGCTTTATCAGCGGCTGGCGCAGGCGAAGCGCGACAATCCGCAGATGCGGGTAGTGGTCATCGATCCGCGTCGGACCGCCACCTGCGATATCGCTGACCGACATCTGGCGCTGGCCCCCGGCAGCGACGGCGGGCTCTTTGTCGGCCTGCTGAACGCCATTGCCGCCAGCGGCGTCATCAGCGACGATTTTAGTGATGCCCAGCGGGCGCTGGCCATCGCCCAGGACTGGGACCTCGACAAAGTGGCGCAGTTCTGCGGCCTGCCGCGACAACAGATCGCCGATTTCTACCGCGAGTTTATCGCCGCCCCGCGCGCCATCACGCTCTATACCATGGGAATCAATCAATCCGCCAGCGGCAGCGATAAATGTAACGCTATCATCAACGTACACCTGGCCTGCGGTAAATACGGGCGTCCGGGCTGCGGACCGTTTTCGCTGACTGGTCAACCCAACGCCATGGGGGGGCGCGAAGTGGGCGGCCTGGCGACCATGCTGGCGGCGCATATGAACTTTGAACCCGATGATTTACGGCGCCTGGCGCGATTCTGGGGCAGCGAACGTCTGGCGCAAACGCCGGGGCTGACGGCGGTGGATCTGTTCGCCGCCATTGGCCGCGGCGAGGTAAAAGCGGTGTGGATTATGGGCACCAATCCGGTGGTGTCGCTGCCGGACAGCCACGCGGTAAGCGAAGCGCTGGCGCGGTGTCCGCTGGTCATCGTTTCCGACGTCGCCGCCGCTACCGATACCGGACGCTTCGCCCATATCCGTTTTCCCGCGCTGGCGTGGGGAGAGAAGAGCGGCACGGTGACCAACTCCGAACGGCGGATCTCCCGCCAGCGTGCTTTCATGCCGCCGCCGGGAGAGGCCAGGGCCGACTGGTGGATCGTCGCCCGCGTGGCCGAGGCGCTGGGCTTCGGTTCCGCCTTTGCCTGGCAGCATCCGCACGAGGTGTTCAGCGAACACGCCGCGCTTTCAGGATATGAAAACGATGGCCAGCGGGCGTTTGATATCGGCGGACTGGCGGATCTTAGCCGCGAAGCGTGGGATGCGCTGGAACCGGTGCGCTGGCCGGTGAGCCGCAGTGAAGCAGCCTGGAGTGTGCATAAGGGCTGGCATCGCGACGGTAAACTGCGGATGGTGCCGGTCGCACCGCAACCTACCCGGGCGACCACCGATGCGTTCTATCCGCTGATCCTCAACAGCGGGCGGATTCGCGATCAGTGGCACACCATGACCCGCACCGGCGCGGTGCCGCGTCTGATGCAGCATATTAACGAGCCGGTGGTAGAGGTCGCGCCGGCGGACGCGGAGCGCTATCACCTGCTGGAAGGCGAACTGGCGCGGGTCCGCTCACCGAATGGGGTGATGGTAGCAAAAGTGACGATCGGCGACGGTCAGCGGCCCGGATCGCTGTTTGTGCCGATGCACTGGAATAATCAGTTTGCTCGCCAGGGACGGGTGAATAACCTGCTGACGGCGGTCACCGACCCGCACTCCGGGCAGCCGGAAAGTAAACAGACGGCGGTGGCGATAGCCGCCTGGTTGCCGGCGTGGAAAGGCGAGCTTTTTTCACGCCAACCGGTTCCGCTCCCCGCTTCGCTGCACTGGCGGCGGCGGGCGGCGCAGGGCATTATCCATCTTTCGCTGGCGGGGGATATCTGCTCCCGCGACTGGCTGGTGGAGTGGTGCCAGCAGCAGGGATGGCAGATGCAGGTAGCCGAGGGCGGCAAGGTCTGGAACCTGTTGGCGTGGCGGGAGGGAGAGCTGATGCTCGGCTGGTGGAGCGACGCCAGCGAGCCGCCTATCGATGCCGAATGGATTTACGCTGCGTTTCACGTCCCGCCGCAGAACGCCGTCCAGCGCCACGCGTTATTAAGCGGCAGAAAGGGCGGCGATGAGATGCCGCGCGGGCGTATTATTTGTAGCTGCTTTAGCGTGGGCGAACGGGCGATAGGCGAAGCTATCGCCGGCGGCTGCCATACACCCGGCGCGCTGGGGGGGAAACTGAAATGCGGCACCAACTGCGGCTCCTGCATCCCGGAACTGAAAGCGCTGCTGGCGGCGAAGCTGGCGCAGGCCTGAGATTCAGCATATTCCTGGAATCGTCCTCAGGGCTGCGGGGGAGCGCAAAAAACGATAAACTCATGTTTTGCCGCCACCACTTCGTGAGTAGATGTAACCGATTTGAGCTCTCTGCCGTTCCGCGTAACCCCGTTTTTACCGCTTCTCCTGCTGCTGACAGGCATGCCCGCCCGCGCGCTGCAGGATAACCAGGCGTTCTCTAAGGGTCCTGAGACCTTACCCGACCTCGGCCTTGCGCCGCAGGTGGATGACGACGCAAAGCACTTTGCCGAGATGGCGAAAAAATTTGGCGAAGCCAGTATGAGCGATAACGGGCTGACAACCAGCGAACAGGCGCGAGTATTTGCCATCGGTAAGCTGGGGAACGAGGTCAGCCACCAGCTGGAGAATTGGCTTTCGCCATGGGGCAACGCCAACGTCGATCTACTGGTCGATAAAGAGGGAAATTTTACCGGCAGTAAGGGGAGCTGGTTTGTCCCGTTGCAGGATAACGGCGACTACCTTACCTGGAATCAGTACTCGGTCACCCAGCGGGATACGGGGCTGGTCGGCAATATTGGTCTCGGGCAGCGCTGGCGGATGGGCTCCTGGCTGCTGGGCTACAACTCTTTCTACGATAAAGCCCTGGACGATCGCATGGCGCGCGGCAGCGTCGGGGCCGAAGCCTGGGGCGAGTCGCTGCGCCTGTCGGCAAACTACTACCAACCGCTCGGCGGCTGGCAGCAGGGGAGTAGCCTGACCCAGCAGCAGCGCATGGCGAACGGCTACGATGTGACCGCCCAGGCGCGGCTGCCGTTTTATCAGCACATTAATACCAGCGTCAGCGTGGAGCAGTATTTTGGCGATAGCGTCGATCTGTTCCATTCGGGTACCGGCTACCACAACCCGGTCGCGGTGTCGGTGGGGCTGAATTACACTCCGGTTCCGCTGGTGACGGTGACGGCTAAGCATAAGCAGGGCGAGAGCGGCGTCAGCCAAAATGATGTCGGGCTGAAGCTGAACTATCGCTTCGGCGTCCCGCTTAAGCAGCAGCTGGCGGCCGATGAAGTCGCCGTTAGCCGATCGCTTCGCGGCAGCCGCTACGACAGCCCGGAACGCGATAACCTACCGGTAGTTGAATATCGCCAGCGTAAAACGCTGTCGGTTTATCTGGCGACGCCGCCCTGGGATCTTCAGCCGGGGGAGACGGTGCAGCTAAAACTACAGATTCGTAGCCTGCACGGCATTAAGTCGCTGAGCTGGCAGGGGGATACCCAGGCGCTAAGCCTGACCTCGCCGATTGAAGCCAACAGTACGGACGGCTGGACCGTGATTATGCCGCGCTGGAGCAGCGAAGCCGGGGCGAGCAACCGCTGGCATCTTTCGCTGGTGGTGGAGGATAAAACGGGTCAGCGCGTCTCATCCAATGAGATCGCACTGGCGCTGACGGAGCCGTTGGTACACGTACCGGCCGAGGGCGTTTCGTGGCCGCAACAGCCCTAGAATACCCGTTCCTGATGGACCCAAACCGCCGCTTCCACGCGCGATTTTAGCTTCATTTTCTTCAGCATATGCTTAACGTGCACTTTGACGGTGCTTTCGGTGATATCCAGACGGCGGGCGATCATTTTATTCGGCAGGCCCTGGGCAATCAGCTTGAGAATGTCGCGCTCGCGCGGGGTCAGCTGGCTGATGTCGCGGTCCGAGGTGGCGCGATTGGCGCGCAGGCTGGCCGCCAGTACCGGGGTTAACGCTTCGCTGAGCACCATTTCGCCCGCCGCCGCCTGCTGCAGCGCTTTCAGCAGATCTTCCGGTTCCATATCCTTCAGCAGATAGCCGTCGGCGCCGCGTTTCAGGGCGGTCACCACATCTTCTTCATGATTGGAAACGCTAAATACCACCACGCGGCCGGAAAGCGTCTTCTCGCGCAGCTTGTCGAGGGTTTCCAGACCGTTCATGCCCGGCATATTGAGATCCAGCAGAATTAAATCCGGATCTAAGGCTTCCGCCATCGCAATACCCTGCTCGCCGTTGCTGGCTTCACCGATCACCTGGATATCCGGCGCCATGCTGATCAGCTGTTTGACGCCGGTGCGCAGCATGGGGTGGTCGTCGATGAGAAGGATGGTTGCCCGTTCCTGTTGACTCATGGAGTTCTCCTTATTGAATTGAAAACGATTTTTCAGGGATAAAAGTGACCACCACTTCGGTTCCGCCGGTTTCCCGACGCCGGACCTGGCAGTCCCCGCGCAGGCTCTGCGCGCGATCGCGCATGATAATCAAGCCGTAGTGGTTGCTGCGTTCCGCGTGGTCCGGCACACCGCGGCCGTTATCGGCGACCACCAGGCGGACCTGATTGTCCCGCAGCGTCACGCTGACGCTGACCTCAGTGGCGCTTGCGTGCTTCAGCGCGTTGCTAAGCGCTTCCCGGGCGATTTGCAGCAGATGAATGGCCTGGTGTGACGGCACAAAACGCGGCGGCAGCTGGTAATCCAGGCGCACCGTAAAACCGAAGTGGGCGCTGTATTCCTGGCAACTGGCCTCCAGCGCCGGGCGCAGCCCCGGCTCGGTGAGCTGTAGCCGGAAGGTCGTCAGCAGTTCGCGCAGCTGGGCCCAGGAGGTATTGAGTTCATTTCGAATTTGCCCCAGCAGCTGGCGACTCGCTTCCGGCAGATCGTCGCCCTGCATCTGCAGGCAGCTGACCTGCATTTTCATACAGGAGAGCGACTGGGCGATGGAGTCGTGGAGTTCCCGGGCGATGGTGGCGCGCTCCTCCATGACGATAAGCTGCTGCTGGCGCTCCTGATGCCGGTCAAGGGCGAGGGTGCCGGTGAGTTGCTCCACCAGCGTATCCACCAGCTGCTGCTGATCGTGGCTCAGATGCCGCCCGGCGGGCAGGGTGGCCAGCAGAATACCGTACTGATTATGGGCATCCGACAGCCGCCATTTTAAGGTGGTGCCGGTATCTGGCAGCGGCGGCAGGTCACGCGGGCAGAGGTAGCAGCCTCTGTCGTCACACTGAATATCGGAGTGGCAGGAAAACTCCTGATGATTGTCTTCATCTTCGAGGTCGTAAACGCGAACTTCAATATCGCGCAGCAGGGTTAACCCCTGCAGCCCGTTCAGAACCGGAGAAATGCGCTCGCAGAGCGGCGCGTTCGAGTGCAGACGGCGGTTGGCTTGCCACAGGAAGGCGAGGATCTCGTTTTTCTGCTCCAGGCCCGCGGTTTTTTCCTGCACCCGGCGTTCCAGCACCGAATAGCTCTCTGCCAGCTCTTCAGACATATTGTTCAGCGCCATGCCGAGCGTCGCCATCTCGTTGCGCCCGCTAATCTGCGCGCGCTGGGTAAAATCGCGTCGGCTTACCGCGCGGGCCATACCCAGTAGCTGTTTCCACGGGCGCAACAGGCGCGCGCGCAGCCAGACGATGGTGAACACCAGCAGCAGCGCCATTCCTACGGCCATGATGCGCTGGATCCAGACAACGTGTTTAATTCGCTCTTCGGTGGTGTGATCGAAGGCGGTAACCAACTGGTCTATACGGTCGACAAACCCGGCGACATCGGTCGCTACCGAGGCCTGGTTTTGCGCGTTGCGCATGCCCGGCGCCAGCTCCAACTGCCAGTAGTGCTGCAGCGCCTGGAGCTGCCGCTGCTGATCGTCATGGCGCGCGGCGTACTGCAGTTCCGGGCTAAAGACGGTTGTCGTCATTTCATCCAGCAGCTTTTCATCGTTTTCGCCCAGCGGCACAGCCGCCAGCAGGCGATAGCTCTGCATGCGCAGCGAACCGGCTTTGTTAATGGCGTGCGCGCTGCCCTGGACGCCGTGCACCAGGCGAGAAGAGATCGCCATTCCGGCGACGCCGATGATGGTAGCCAGCAGAACGATCAGCGCGAGTTGATTCACCAGCGTCAGCGGCGTAAAAAGACGTTTCAACATGGGGTACGGGGCTCCTGACCGGCAAATTATCCGGGAGTGGCGCTTATTCTCGGCCATCCCCCGGAGTATACCCATACCCCTAAAGGATTACCCCTTAATTGTCAGGGTGGGGTGGGCTGGTGGCAGGCGTTCGGGTAATTCCAGCACTGGCGTGAAAAACCACACTTTTTTTCGCAGAAACAGCTACTCACTTCGGGTGATACGTTTTTTTTAGCCAAATCGACGCCAACTTTTCCTTTGATTTATATCAACTTACCGCCGCCTGTAACCCATAAGGTAGCCAGGGTTAATACGAATTATCAGAGGTGTCTATGAGTCACTCTTCAATCCCGGAGAAGACTACCAGCTCAGTCATTAGCGACTGGCGTCCCGAAGATCCTGAATTCTGGCAGCAGCGCGGTCATCGCGTCGCCAGCCGCAATCTGTGGATCTCCGTTCCATGTCTTTTGCTGGCATTCTGCGTCTGGATGTTGTTCAGCGCCGTTGCCGTCAACCTGAATAAAGTCGGCTTTCAGTTTACTACCGATCAGTTGTTTATGCTGACCGCGCTCCCGGCGCTCTCCGGCGCGCTGCTGCGCGTGCCTTACGCGTTTATGGTGCCGCTGTTCGGCGGCCGTCGCTGGACCGCATTCAGTACCGGGATCATGATCGTCCCCTGCGTCTGGTTGGGCTTCGCGGTGCAGGATACCGCTACGCCATTTAGCGTTTTCGTGATTATTTCTCTGCTGTGCGGCTTTGCGGGGGCGAACTTTGCTTCCAGTATGGCTAACATCAGCTTCTTCTTTCCGAAACAGAAGCAGGGCGGCGCGCTGGGTATCAACGGCGGCCTCGGGAATATGGGCGTCAGCGTAATGCAGCTGGTTGCCCCTCTGGTGGTATCGCTATCGATTTTCGCCGTCTTTGGCGGAACCGGCAGCGAGCAGCCGGATGGCTCCATGCTGTATCTGGAAAACGCGGCGTGGATCTGGGTGCCGTTCCTGATTATCTTCACCCTGGCGGCGTGGTTCTTTATGAACGACCTGTCGGCGTCGAAGGCCTCGCTGAGCGAGCAGCTACCGGTACTGAAACGCGCGCATCTGTGGATTATGGCGCTGCTCTATCTTGCCACCTTCGGCTCGTTTATCGGCTTCTCTGCGGGCTTCGCCATGCTGTCGAAAACCCAGTTTCCGGATGTGCAGATTCTGCACTATGCCTTCTTCGGGCCGTTTATCGGCGCCCTGGCGCGCTCAACCGGTGGGGCGATCTCCGACCGCCTGGGCGGGACGCGCGTGACGCTGGTGAACTTTGTGGTGATGGCTATCTTCTGTGGCCTGCTGTTCCTGACGCTGCCGACCCACGGCGAGGGCGGCAACTTTATTGCCTTCTTCGCGGTGTTTATGGTGCTGTTCCTGACCGCCGGTCTGGGCAGCGCGTCGACCTTCCAGATGATCTCGGTTATCTTCCGTAAAATGACCATGGATCGCGTTAGGGCGCAGGGCGGCAGCGAAGCGCAGGCCATGCGTGAAGCGGCGACCGATACGGCGGCGGCGCTGGGCTTTATTTCGGCAATTGGCGCGATTGGCGGGTTCTTTATTCCCAAGGCATTTGGTATTTCGCTGGATCTCACTGGGTCACCGGCCGGCGCCATGAAGGTCTTCCTGGTGTTCTATATCGCCTGCGTGGTGATTACCTGGGCGGTCTACGGACGTAAGCAGAAATAATATTTCTATTTGAATTTCTGCAAAGGGCGCAACGATATTTGCGCCCTTTTTATTGATTATTACTTAGTTACAACATACTAGTGATTCTGAGGAATATTAAAAGCCGCCTGAAGTCACAAAAATAATGACGTCAGGCGCGTCTACCCCTTAATACCGTGGGGAATAACAAAACCCAGGTTCCTGCAGCCTTTTTAATTAAATATCTTTATTTATCAATAAAATAATAAAAAGAAATAAATACTACTTTGGTGGTAATAAGCGTTTTGCCTCGCGTTCATAAGCCCTATGCTCTTGATCGTTATCAATTCTCGCCCTCTTTCATAGCGTTACCTTCGCTGCAAATCCAGCAATGTCGATTTATCAGAGAGCCGTCAGGCTCCACACAGGAGAAACCCGATGAGTAAATTCCTGGACCGGTTTCGCTACTTCAAACAGAAGGGTGAAACCTTTGCCGATGGGCACGGCCAGCTTCTAAAAACCAACCGGGACTGGGAGGATGGATACCGTCAACGTTGGCAGCACGATAAAGTTGTGCGCTCCACCCACGGCGTCAACTGCACCGGCTCGTGCAGCTGGAAGATTTATGTCAAAAATGGTCTCGTCACCTGGGAAACCCAGCAGACCGACTATCCGCGCACCCGTCCGGATATGCCAAACCACGAGCCGCGCGGCTGCCCGCGCGGCGCCAGCTACTCCTGGTACCTCTACAGCGCCAACCGCCTTAAGTATCCGCTGATGCGCAAACGCCTGATGAAGATGTGGCGTGAAGCGAAGGCGCAGCACAGCGATCCGGTTGACGCCTGGGCCTCAATCATTGAAGACGCCGACAAAGCAAAAAGCTTTAAGCAGGCGCGCGGCCGCGGCGGCTTTGTGCGTTCCTCGTGGAAAGAGGTGAACGAGCTGATTGCCGCCTCTAACGTCTATACCGTCAAAACCTACGGCCCGGACCGCGTGGCAGGCTTCTCGCCCATTCCGGCGATGTCGATGGTCTCCTATGCCTCCGGCGCGCGCTATCTGTCGCTGATCGGCGGCACCTGCCTGAGCTTCTACGACTGGTACTGCGACCTGCCGCCTGCCTCTCCACAGACCTGGGGCGAGCAGACCGACGTGCCGGAATCGGCCGACTGGTACAACTCCAGCTACATCATCGCCTGGGGTTCCAACGTTCCGCAGACCCGTACTCCCGACGCGCACTTCTTTACCGAAGTGCGCTATAAAGGCACCAAAACCGTTGCCATCACCCCTGATTACGCCGAAATCGCCAAGCTTTGCGATCTGTGGCTGGCGCCGAAGCAGGGTACCGATGCGGCGATGGCGTTGGCGATGGGCCACGTGATGCTGCGCGAATTCCATCTCGATAAACCGAGCCAGTATTTCACCGATTACGTGCGCCGCTATACCGATATGCCGATGTTGGTGATGCTCGAAGAGCGCGACGGTTATTACGCGGCGGGGCGTATGCTGCGCGCGGCGGATCTGGTCGATGCGCTAGGTCAGGAAAAGAATCCGGAATGGAAAACCGTCGCTTTTGATGAGAAGGGCGAAATCACCGTACCCAACGGTTCTATCGGCTTCCGCTGGGGCGATAAAGGCAAATGGAACCTTGAACAGCGCGACGGTAAAACCGGCGAAGACCTTGAGCTGTGCCTGAGCCTGCTGGGTAGCCATGACGATATCGCCAACGTCGGCTTCCCGTATTTTGGCGGCGAAGGTACCGAGCACTTTAATAAAGTCGAGCTGGAAAACGTGCTGCTGCACAAACTGCCGGTCAAACGCCTGCAAAAAGCCGACGGCTCTAGCGTGCTGGTCGCCACCGTATACGATCTGACCATGGCCAACTACGGTCTGGATCGCGGTCTGGGCGATGAAAACTGCGCCAGCAGCTATGATGACGTGAAAGCGTATACCCCGGCATGGGCGGAGAAAATCACCGGCGTTTCCCGGGCGCACATTATCCGTACCGCGCGTGAGTTTGCCGATAACGCCGATAAGACCCACGGCCGTTCGATGATCATCGTCGGCGCCGGTCTGAACCACTGGTTCCACCTCGATATGAACTATCGCGGTCTTATCAATATGCTGATCTTCTGCGGCTGCGTCGGTCAGAGCGGTGGCGGCTGGGCGCACTACGTGGGCCAGGAAAAACTGCGTCCGCAGACCGGCTGGCAGCCGCTGGCGTTTGCCCTCGACTGGCAGCGTCCGGCGCGTCATATGAACAGCACATCGTACTTTTATAACCACTCCAGCCAGTGGCGCTATGAAACCGTCACCGCGCAGGAGCTGCTGTCGCCGTTAGCGGATAAATCCCGCTACAGTGGCCACCTGATTGACTTCAACGTGCGCGCTGAACGTATGGGCTGGCTGCCGTCGGCACCGCAGTTGGGCACCAACCCGCTGCGCATTGCGCAAGAGGCGAAAAAAGCGGGCATGACGCCGGTTGATTACACCGTCAAATCGCTGAAAGAGGGCTCCATTCGCTTTGCCGCTGAGCAACCGGAAAACGGTAAAAACCATCCGCGCAACCTGTTTATCTGGCGTTCTAACCTGCTGGGCTCTTCCGGTAAAGGCCACGAATACATGCTCAAGTACCTGCTGGGTACGGAAAATGGTATTCAGGGCAAAGATCTCGGCAAGCAGGGCGGCGTGAAGCCGGAAGAGGTGGAGTGGAAAGATAACGGTCTCGACGGCAAGCTGGATCTGGTGGTGACCCTCGACTTCCGTCTGTCGAGCACCTGCCTGTACTCCGACATCGTGCTGCCGACCGCCACCTGGTATGAAAAAGACGACATGAATACCTCGGATATGCATCCATTTATTCATCCGCTGTCTGCCGCCGTCGATCCCGCCTGGGAATCGAAAAGCGACTGGGATATCTACAAGGACATCGCGAAGAAATTCTCTGAAGTCTGCGTAGGGCACCTGGGCAAAGAGACCGACGTGGTCACGCTGCCCATCCAGCACGATTCCGCCGCCGAACTGGCGCAGCCGCTGGACGTTAAGGACTGGAAAAAGGGCGAATGCGATCTGATTCCGGGGAAAACCGCGCCGCATATTCTGACCGTCGAACGCGATTATCCGGCGACATACGAACGCTTTACCTCTATTGGCCCGCTGATGGAGAAAATTGGTAACGGCGGTAAAGGCATCGCCTGGAACACCCAGAGCGAGATGGATCTGCTGCGTAAGCTCAACTACACCAAAGCGGACGGTCCGGCGAAAGGTCAGCCTTGTCTCAATACGGCAATTGATGCGGCAGAGATGGTCCTGACCCTGGCGCCGGAAACCAACGGCCACGTCGCGGTGAAAGCCTGGGCGGCGCTCAGCGAGTTTACCGGTCGCGACCATACGCATCTGGCGAAGAATAAAGAGGAAGAGAAAATTCGCTTCCGCGATATTCAGGCCCAGCCGCGTAAAATTATCTCCAGCCCGACCTGGTCCGGACTCGAAGATGAGCACGTTTCCTACAACGCTGGCTACACCAACGTTCATGAGCTGATCCCGTGGCGCACGCTTTCCGGCCGCCAGCAGCTGTATCAGGATCACCAGTGGATGCGCGATTTCGGCGAAAGCCTGCTGGTCTATCGTCCGCCAATCGACACTCGTTCGGTGAAGGCGGTAATGGGCGCGAAATCCAACGGCAACCCGGAAAAAGCGCTCAACTTCCTGACGCCGCACCAGAAGTGGGGTATCCACTCCACCTACAGCGACAATCTGCTGATGCTGACGCTGTCCCGCGGCGGCCCGATTGTGTGGATGAGCGAAGCGGACGCTAAAGACCTGGGGATTGAGGATAACGACTGGATCGAAGTGTTCAACAGCAACGGCGCGCTGACCGCCCGCGCGGTCGTCAGCCAGCGCGTGCCGGCCGGGATGACCATGATGTATCACGCCCAGGAACGTATCGTAAACCTGCCGGGTTCCGAGATCACCGAGCAGCGCGGCGGGATTCATAACTCCGTGACCCGTATTACGCCGAAACCGACCCATATGATTGGCGGCTATGCGCAGCTGGCTTACGGTTTTAACTACTACGGCACGGTAGGGTCTAACCGCGATGAGTTCGTGGTGGTACGTAAGATGAAGAATATTAACTGGTTAGATGGCGAAGGTAACGACCAGGTACAGGAGAGCGTAAAATGAAAATTCGTTCACAAGTCGGCATGGTGCTGAATCTCGATAAGTGCATCGGCTGTCATACCTGCTCGGTCACCTGTAAAAACGTCTGGACCAGCCGTGAAGGTATGGAATACGCCTGGTTCAACAACGTGGAAAGCAAGCCGGGCACCGGCTTCCCGACCGACTGGGAAAACCAGGAGAAGTGGAAGGGCGGCTGGATCCGTAAGATCAACGGCAAGCTGCAGCCGCGGATGGGCAACCGCGCGATGCTGCTGGGTAAAATCTTTGCTAACCCGCATCTGCCGGGCATCGACGACTACTACGAGCCGTTTGACTACGACTACCAGAACCTGCACAACGCGCCGGAGGGCAAACATCAGCCGATCGCCCGCCCGCGCTCGCTGATCACCGGCCAACGGATGGATAAAATCACCAGCGGCCCGAACTGGGAAGAGATTCTGGGCGGCGAATTTGAAAAACGCGCCAAAGACCAGAACTTCGAAAACATGCAGAAGGCGATGTACGGCCAGTTCGAAAACACTTTTATGATGTATCTGCCGCGCCTGTGCGAGCACTGCCTGAACCCGGCGTGCGTCGCGACCTGCCCGAGCGGCGCGATCTATAAACGTGAAGAAGACGGCATCGTGCTGATCGACCAGGACAAGTGCCGCGGCTGGCGCATGTGCATCACCGGCTGTCCGTACAAGAAAATCTACTTCAACTGGAAGAGCGGGAAATCGGAGAAGTGCATCTTCTGCTACCCGCGTATCGAATCCGGGATGCCGACCGTTTGCTCGGAAACCTGCGTGGGGCGTATTCGCTACCTCGGCGTGCTGCTGTACGACGCGGACGCCATTGAAAATGCCGCCAGCGCGGAGAATGAGAAGGATCTCTATCAGCGCCAGCTGGACGTGTTCCTCAACCCGAACGACCCGAAAGTGATTGAGCAGGCGCTGAAGGACGGCGTGCCGCAGGGGGTTATCGAAGCCGCCCAGCAGTCGCCGGTGTACAAAATGGCGATGGACTGGAAGCTGGCGCTGCCGCTGCATCCGGAATATCGCACGCTGCCGATGGTCTGGTACGTGCCGCCGCTGTCGCCGATTCAGTCGGCCGCCGACGCGGGGGAACTGGGCAGCAACGGTATTCTGCCTGACGTGGAAAGCCTGCGTATTCCGGTTCAGTATCTGGCCAACCTGCTGACCGCGGGCGATACCCAGCCGGTGCTGCTGGCGCTGAAACGCATGCTGGCGATGCGCCACTTCAAGCGCGCGGAAACTGTGGACGGTGTCGTGGATACTCGGGCGCTGGAAGAGGTTGGACTTACCGAAGCCCAGGCGCAGGAGATGTATCGCTATCTGGCTATCGCTAACTACGAAGACCGTTTCGTGGTGCCGAGCAGCCACCGCGAGCAGGCCCGCGACGCCTTCCCGGAGAAAAGCGGTTGCGGTTTTACCTTCGGCGACGGCTGCCACGGTTCTGACAGCCAGTTCAATCTGTTCAACAGCCGCCGTATCGATGCTATCGACGTCACCAGCAAAACGGAGCCGCACCCATGATTGAACTCGTCATTGTGTCGCGTCTTCTCGACTACCCTGACGCTGCCTTATGGCAGCATCAGCAGGAGCTGTTTGACGCTATCGCCGCTTCGGAAAAACTGGCGCCGGAGGATGCCCATAAGCTGAGCGTTTTCCTGCGTGACCTCACGGCCCAGGATGTACTGGACGCGCAGTCTCGCTACAGCGAACTGTTCGATCGCGGCCGCGCGACCTCGCTACTGCTGTTTGAGCACGTGCATGGTGAATCCCGCGATCGCGGCCAGGCGATGGTCGACCTGATGGCGCAGTACGAGCGCCACGGTCTGCAGCTGGACAGCCGCGAACTGCCGGATCATCTCCCGCTGTATCTGGAGTATCTGGCGCAGCTGCCGGAAGCGGAAGCGCGCGGCGGATTGCAGGATATCGCACCGATACTCGGCCTGCTCAGCGCTCGCCTGCAGCAGCGCGAGAGCGGCTACGCGGCGCTGTTTGAGCTGCTGCTCAAGCTGGCTAACGCGCAGGTTGATAGCCGGAAAGTGGCGGAAAAAATCGCCGATGAAGCTCGCGACGATACGCCGCAGGCGCTGGACGCCGTCTGGGAAGAAGAACAGGTGAAATTCTTTGCCGATCGGGGCTGCGATGATTCGGAGATCTCCGCTCACCAGCGTCGTTTTGCCGGAGCCGTTGCCCCGCAATATTTGAATATCTCTAACGGAGGACAGCAATAATGCACTTCCTTAATATGTTCTTCTTTGACATTTATCCGTACATCGCCGGGACGGTGTTCCTCGTCGGCAGCTGGCTGCGCTACGACTATGGGCAGTACACCTGGCGCGCGGCCTCCAGCCAGATGCTGGACCGTAAAGGGATGAATCTGGCTTCGAACCTGTTTCATATTGGGATTCTGGGGATCTTTGCCGGCCACTTTCTCGGTATGCTGACGCCGCACTGGATGTACGAATCCTTCCTGCCGATCGACGTGAAGCAGAAGATGGCGATGATTGCGGGCGGCGCCTGCGGCGTAATGACGCTGGTGGGAGGGCTACTGCTGCTGAAACGCCGTCTGCTGAGCCCGCGCGTTCGCGCCACCACTACCGGAGCGGATATTTTGATCCTCTCCTTGCTGATGGTGCAGTGTGCCCTCGGCCTGCTGACCATTCCGTTCTCCGCTCAGCATATGGACGGTAGCGAAATGATGAAACTGGTGGGCTGGGCGCAGTCGGTGGTGACCTTCCACGGCGGCGCTTCACAGCATCTGGACGGCGTGGCGTTTATTTTCCGCGTGCACCTGGTCTTGGGGATGACATTGTTTGTGCTGTTCCCGTTCTCCCGTCTGGTGCATATCTGGAGCGCGCCGGTCGAGTACCTGACGCGCAAATACCAGATTGTTCGCGCCCGTCGCTAATTCGCTGTTTTGATACCAACCCCGCATTGGCGGGGTTTTTTTTCGCCCCAGCCCAGATTGTTGCCTGCCGCGGCCAACAGGATCAGCGCGCCGCCGAACAACTGTACCAGGTTTAGCGAATGGCCAAATACCCGGTTATCGACAACGATCGCCACGACGGGATAGATAAATGACAGCGAGCCGATAATAGGGGTGGGAAGCTTCTGTATCGCGCTGTACAGCAGTTGATACATCACGCCGGTATGCACGATTCCCAGCGTGAATAGCATCACCCAAGGGAAGGGAGGCGTGAGCGACGGCATATGCGCCAGCGGTAAAAGCATCACCACGCCGGTGAGCACCTGAATAAAGGCGATATGCTGCGGCGCGAGGGATTTGAGCTTGCGGGTAATTAGCGCCGTGAGCGCATAGAAGAAGGCCGCGGCCAGCGCCAGGCCGATACCGGCGAGCCAGTCGGCGCCACGTGCGCCGGTTAACTCGGTGGAGAGCAAAATGACCACGCCGCCAAAGGCGAGGAACAGCCACCCCCATTTTACCAGGCTGACGCGCTCACCGAAAAGCATCCCCATCAATACCAGCATAAACGGCTGGGTGTTATACACCACGGTAGAAAGACCAATAGAGATCCGTTCATAGGCTGCGAAGAGCAGCAGCCAGTTCACCACTAAAGCTATGCCGCCGAGGATAGCCAGCAGCAGCGTAATGCGGGTGAGAGGGCTAAACGGTTTTCGACTCATCCGAATAAAAATAAACAGCGCAATAGCCCCGATAAGACAGCGCCAGAACACGACTTCCGTCACCGGCAGGCCGGAAAGTAAAACAAACGCGCCAATCGATCCGGAAATTAGCATTGCCAGAATCATTTGCCAGACGCCTTTATGTAAATCACGCATCATCCACCTCCTGATTAATGACGCTATTGTCGAAAATTGTTGTCGGTTTTTACAGGGGTGATATAAGGGTGAAAACGTAAATGGCTTTTTAAAATTAGGTGAAAATGATGGATAACCTTATTGATGATATCGACCGACAAATTTTAGCCTGTCTGGTGGAGGATGCGCGCGTATCGCTGAAGGTGCTGAGCGGCCGCATTGGCCTGACATCGCCCAGCACGGCGGAGCGTCTGAAAAGGCTTGAGGAGCGCGGGGTGATTCAGGGATATGGCGCGCGGGTGAATCTTGCGGCGTTAGGCTATACGCTGCAGGCGCTGGTGCGCGTACGGCCGTTGCCTGGGTTGTTACATAAAGTGGATAAGTATATTCAGGCGATGCCGGAGTGCATTGAAAGCGACAAAGTGACCGGCGAAGATTGCTTTGTCATCAGGCTGGTGGTGCGGTCGATAGAGCAGTTGGATACGCTGCTCGACGGCCTGGCGGAGCATGCCCAGTGCAATACCTCTATCGTGAAGAGTTCGCCGGTTAAGCGCCGGCTGCCGCCGATGTAGCCGTGCATCGCCGGGTGGCGGCTGCGCCTTACCCGGCCTACGACAAGGCAACGGCACAACGGGTGGCAACGTATTTTTCAGGGAGAATTGAGCTACAGAAGAAGTGAGGGTGGTGGAAGGATTACTCGGCGCGTTGCGCCTCGCCCTTCGGGTCGTTGCCTGCGGCAACGCTTTCTCGCTTCGCTCGAATCGAACCTTAGTCGAAGCTTCTCATCCTTCCCGCATGGGATGAATATGGGGCAGTGAGCGAAGGGGGTATTCAAAACGATATGCAAGTGATGGTGGTGGGGGAAGGATTACTCGGCGCGTTGCGCCTCGCCCTTCGGGTCGTTGCCTGCGGCAACGCTTTCTCGCTTCGCTCGAATCGAACCTTAGTCGAAGCTTCTCATCCTTCCCGCATGGGATGAATATGGGGCAGTGAGCGGAGGGGGTATTCAAAACGATATGCAAGTGATGGTGGTGGGGGAAGGATTACTCGGCGCGTTGCGCCTCGCCCTTCGGGTCGTTGCCTGCGGCAACGCTTTCTCGCTTCGCTCGAATCGAACCTTAGTCGAAGCTTCTCATCCTTCCCGCATGGGATGAATATGGGGCAGTGAGCGGAGGGGGTATTCAAAACGATATGCAAGTGATGGTGGTGGGGGAAGGATTACTCGGCGCGTTGCGCCTCGCCCTTCGGGTCGTTGCCTGCGGCAACGCTTTCTCGCTTCGCTCGAATCGAACCTTAGTCGAAGCTTCTCATCCTTCCCGCATGGGATGAATATGGGGCAATGAGCGGAGGGGGTATTCAAAACGATATGCAAGTGATGGTGGTGGGGGAAGGATTCGAACCTTCGAAGTCGATGACGGCAGATTTACAGTCTGCTCCCTTTGGCCGCTCGGGAACCCCACCAGGGGTAATTCAAATTTTGAAGTAAAGCTGAGAGATGGCGGGGGGGAAGGATTATTCGTCGCTTCGCTCCTCACCCTTCGGGCCGTTGCCTGCGGCAACGTTGTCTCGCTTTCGCTCGACTCGAACCTTGGTCGAAGATTCTCACCCTTCCCGATCAGTGCAAACATCGTTTACGTTTATCGGTATTACCACAACAACATGGTAAAGAATGGTGGTGGGGGAAGGATTCGAACCTTCGAAGTCGATGACGGCAGATTTACAGTCTGCTCCCTTTGGCCGCTCGGGAACCCCACCACGGGGTAATGCTATTTACTGGCCTGCTTCCTGCTGGAAGCGGGGCGCATCATATCAAATGACGCGCCACTGTAAAGTATTCCTTTGATAAAAATAAACTGGTTGCCTGATTTTTATGCGTAAAGACGCAAAGCTAACCAGCTAATTTCATTATCGATTAAAGAATAATCGTCCGGTTACCGTAAACAAATACCCGCTGAGCAAGAACCTGATACAGCGCGCGACTCAGAACGTTTTTCTCGACGTCGCGTCCTGCGCGCATCATATCTTCCGCGGTGTAGGTATGATCGACGTGAATGACATCCTGCATAATGATTGGACCTTCATCCAGATTATCGTTCACGTAGTGCGCGGTGGCGCCAATGATCTTCACCCCGCGGTCATAGGCCTGGTGATACGGACGCGCGCCGATAAAAGCAGGCAGGAATGAGTGGTGGATATTAATGATTTTATTCGGGAAGCGAGAGACAAACTCGGGGGTCAATACCCGCATGTATTTCGCCAGCACGACGTAATCCGGCTCAAGGGCGGCGATAGCATCTCCCATCTGTTTATCATGCTCTTCGCGAGTTAATCCCTCATGGCTCACCAGCTGGAAAGGGATATCAAAACGTTCTACAAGCGAGCGCAGCGTTTCGTGATTGCCGATAACCGCGGCGATTTCTACATCCAGGCCGCCATAGTTGGCTTTCATCAGCAGATCGCCGAGGCAGTGCGCTTCTTTGGTGACCAGAATGACGACCCGGCGGCGTCCTGCCGGGTTGAGCTCACGAATTGAACCTTCCGGCAGCGCGCTGTCGAGATCAGCCAGTAGAATAGAATCATTGAAAATACCCTCGAGCTCGGTTCGCATAAAGAAGCGGCCGGTTCGGTGGTCAACAAACTCATTATTCTGCACGATATTCAGTTCGTGCTTATAGCAGATATTAGTGATACGCGCGATGAGGCCTTTCTGATCAGGGCAAATAGTGCGTAGTACTTTACGTTGTTGTGAATGCATCGCGGGGAAAATCCTGTAGTGTTTGCTATTTCTGCTGCTGGCTTACCGATCGCAGCATTTTTTAAATTTTTTACCTGAACCGCAGGGGCAGGGATCGTTACGACCGATTAGCGGTCGCGTGCCGTCAATATAATACCACTGTCCGTTTTCTTTTAAGAATCGGGATCGTTCAATAATGGCCCCGGAACGGTTATCGTCAGCGTAACGAGCGATAAAGCTGACGAAGCCTTCATCGGGGTTCTTGCCTTTATCGGCGGCAAAGACGGTGAGACCATGCCACTGCGTGCGGGTAAAACCGTTCTCAAGGTCAGCGCGAAACTGCTGCGCCTGGCAGGAGGGATGCCAGGTTTTAATCAGATAGTCGGCGTCTTTCATAACAAACGCGCTATAGCGGGAGCGCATCAGCTGTGACGGATCGGGCGCCAGCTGCGCGCCAGCCAGATAACGCTGACAACATGAGCTATACTCCAGAGCGCTGCCACAGGGGCATAATGGCGACAAAACGGCCTCCATGGGAAAAAGAGAGACGGCGCTACGCCGCCAAAACGCATTATGTTAACTGAGGTATGGCGATGATGCCATGCCCGGAGTGGAAGGATATGTTTCGGCACTAATGAGAAAGCTTAAAATTGGACTGGCGCTAGGGGCTGGCGCCGCTCGCGGATGGTCTCATATCGGCGTGATTAATGCATTACAGCGGGCGGGTATCGATGTTGATGTTATCGCTGGGTGCTCCATTGGCTCACTGGTAGGGGCGGCGTACGCCTGCAACCGGCTTCCGGCGCTGGAGAAATGGGTATGCTCTTTCAGCAACTGGGACGTCCTGAAATTAATGGATCTCTCCTGGCAGCGGGGCGGCCTGTTGCGGGGTGAGCGCGTATTTAGCCAATACCGTAAGCTGATGCCCGTCAGCGAGATTGAGCGCTGCGAGCGCCGGTTTGCGGCGGTCACCACGAATTTAAGCACCGGTCGTGAACTGTGGTTTACGGAAGGGGATCTGCATCTGGCGATCCGCGCGTCCTGCAGTATGCCCGGCCTGATGGCGCCGGTGATGCATAATGGCTACTGGCTGGTGGATGGCGCGGTGGTCAATCCTGTGCCAGTATCGCTGGCCCGCGCAATGGGCGCAGATATCGTCATTGCCGTTGATTTGCAGCACGATGCGCATCTGATGCAGCAGGATTTGCTATCCATGGAGGTACCACGTCCGGAGAGCGAAGAAGATTTCTCGTGGCATTCACGGTTGCGCTCTCGCCTGGCGCGTATGACTTCACGACGGGTGACGAGAGCGCCAACGGCGATGGAAATTATGTCGACGTCTATTCAGGTTCTGGAGAATCGCCTCAAGCGAAACCGCATGGCGGGCGACCCGCCTGATATTCTGATTCAGCCCTTTTGCCCGCAAATCTCCACGCTTGATTTCCATCGGGCTGGCGAAGCTATCGCCGCCGGGCATCTGGCAGTGGAAAAGAAAATGGATGAACTATTACCTTTAGTGCGAACCTCCGTGTAGCACATTTGATGCATACTTAAGTAAATTCTGACAGGCGGTAGCGTGAATATCATGCCACTATTATATTATCGTCAGTCAGGGGAGAGATCATGACGCAGCCATTGGCGGGAAAACAGATTCTGATAGTTGAAGACGAACCCGTTTTCCGCTCTCTTATGCACGCCTGGTTGGCTTCACTTGGCGCGACCATCGTCCAGGCTGAAGATGGTTTGGATGCACTGCAAAAAATGGCCGAGTCAAAACCCGATTTGATGATTTGCGATATCTCAATGCCGCGAATGAACGGTCTGCAGCTGGTAGAACATGTGCGTAACCAGGGCGAGCAGTTGCCGATTCTGATGATTTCAGCGACGGAAAACATGGCGGACATCGCCAAAGCGTTGCGTCTGGGCGTTCAGGATATTCTGCTAAAACCGGTAAAAGATTTCGATCGCCTGCGAGAAACCGTTTATGCCTGCCTCTATCCCAATATGTTTAATTCACGTGTTGAAGAAGAAGAGCGCCTGTTTGAGGACTGGGATGCGCTGGTTAGCGATCCTACCGCAGCGTCAAGGCTGCTTCAGGAGCTCCAGCCGCCGGTGCAACAGGAGATGTCGCGTTGCCGGATTCACTATCGGCAGCTTGTCTCCGTTGATAAGCCTGGATTAGTACTCGATATTGCGCCGCTATCAGAAAACGATCTGGCGTTTTATTGTCTGGATGTCACACGAGCAGGCGATAATGGGGTCCTGGCGGCCTTATTGCTGCGCGCGCTGTTCAATGGGTTGCTGCAGGAGCAGCTTGCCCATCAGGGGCAGCGTTTGCCGGAGATGGGCAGCCTGCTAAAACAGGTTAACCAATTGCTGCGGCAGGCTAATCTGCCGGGGCAGTTTCCATTATTGGTAGGGTATTACCACAGTGGCTTGAAAAATTTAATTTTAGTCTCTGCGGGTTTGAATGGCACGCTGAATACGGGAGAGCACCAAATTCAGATTAGTAATGGCGTTCCGTTGGGAACATTAGGTAATGCATATCTCAACCAAATTAGTCAACGCTGCGCATCATGGCAGTGCCAAATTTGGGGGGCTGGTGGACGTTTACGCCTGATGTTGACTACGGAGTGAACAATTGTACTTATTTTTAGGCTCGCGGGATTACCACGCGATCTTTTGTGGTGGTACTATCGCCGGGTTTAATGCGTAAAATTCCTAATTCGAAGATATCTAATCCTTTTCGGAACAGGTTTGACTGAGCAGGCTGATATACTCGATACCATATTATTAACGAGAAGTTTAAAAAACGAACAGTCCAGGAGATTTCAATGGCTGCGCTTAATTCAAAAGTAAGAAAAGCTGTCATCCCGGTTGCGGGATTAGGCACCAGGATGTTGCCCGCTACTAAGGCTATTCCGAAAGAAATGCTGCCGCTGGTAGATAAGCCATTAATTCAATATGTTGTTAACGAATGTATTGCCGCCGGGATTACTGAAATTGTTCTGGTTACGCACTCTTCGAAAAACTCTATCGAAAACCATTTTGATACCAGTTTTGAACTGGAAGCGATGCTGGAAAAACGTGTAAAACGCCAGCTGCTGGAGGAAGTACAATCTATTTGTCCGCCGCACGTGACTATTATGCAGGTCCGTCAGGGGCTGGCTAAAGGTTTGGGGCACGCTGTGCTTTGCGCGCACCCGGTTGTGGGCGATGAGCCGGTTGCGGTTATTTTACCGGACGTTATTCTTGATGAATATGAATCCGATCTGTCTCGCGACAACCTGGCCGAAATGATGGCTCGTTTTGATGAGACCGGCGCAAGCCAGATCATGGTTGAACCGGTTGCTGACGTTACCGCGTACGGCGTTGTCGATTGCAAGGGCCTGGCTCTGCAGCCGGGTGAGAGCGTGCCGATGGTTGGTGTCGTCGAGAAACCGAAAGCGGACGTGGCGCCATCTAATCTGGCGGTTGTCGGTCGCTACGTGCTGAGCGCGGATATTTGGCCGCTTCTGGCAAAAACGCCTCCGGGAGCCGGGGATGAGATTCAGCTGACCGATGCCATCGATATGCTGATCGAAAAAGAAACGGTAGAAGCCTATCATATGAAAGGCAAGAGCCACGACTGCGGTAATAAACTTGGCTATATGCAGGCTTTTGTTGAATATGGCGTACGCCACAAGTCGCTGGGCGAAGAATTTAAAGCCTGGCTGGAAAAAGCCGTAGCGAAGTAATCGTTCGCGACAGAATGCGAAACCGGGAGCGAGATTCGTTTCCCGGTTTTTTTATGCCCGACCGGGACCGATCTCGAATAACGGATAAAAAAAATCCCGCCGAAGCGGGATTTTTAAACGGATACGATAGCTTATTACAGCAGGAAATCGTCCAGAGATTTACCTTGCTCGTCCATCGCTTTCTTGATCACTGCCGGAGTACGGCCCTGACCAGTCCAGGTTTTAGTTTCGCCATTCTCGTCAACGTAGCTGTATTTAGCCGGACGTGCAGCGCGCTTGGTTTTCGTTCCTGCTTTAACTGCAGCCATGGTGCTCAGCAGTTCATTAGGATCAATACCGTCTGCAATCAGCATTTCACGGTATTGCTGCAGTTTACGAGTGCGTTCTTCAATTTCCGCAGCCGCAGCGCTTTCTTCTTCACGACGTTCGTTAACGACAACTTCTAATTTTTCCAGCATTTCTTCGAGCGTTTCAAGGGTGCATTCTCTTGCCTGCGCACGAAGAGTACGGATGTTGTTCAAAATTTTAAGTGCTTCGCTCATTGTAGTAATCTCAAACTTATATTGTGGGGTGGTTTGTTGGACTAATAATAGAGCGATAAATTCAGATGTGCAATAGGGGAGAATGTAAGGAAGTCAAAATAACTTGTTATTTGTCTCGGGAATTAATTCATTTAACTTAAATTTTATGTGCGGGTTCACATCTTTTTTGCTTATAGGGTGGCGGAAGGCATTAGCTAAAACCCTGAGATAGTATGATTTTTCCTATGCGCGGTGGGAAAAATTATACTGTGTGTGGATAAATATCTTTGTGGGTATTAGCGCAGCAGCGGCGATGATGTTTAATATAAAACACTTGTCCACAGCGGTTATAGCTATCAGAAAATGCCCGATAAGCACAAAAGGGCAATAGTGACGTCAGCGTGGCCGCTTGGGTCGTACGAATAACAGGCATTTCCATTCAATTAAAAGGCTTAATCTTTCGGGTATCCACACACTGGACATGGCCGGCAATACCCACACGGCGAGGGCTGATAGTGTGTGAATATATGATACAATTTTACTGCGAAAAAACACATTGATTGGGGTTACGCGGCCGATGGCACAACTTTATTTCTACTATTCAGCAATGAATGCAGGCAAGTCTACCGCTCTGTTGCAGTCTTCATACAATTACCAGGAGCGAGGGATGCGCACGCTGGTTTATACCGCGGAGATTGATGACCGCTTTGGGTCGGGGAAAGTGAGTTCAAGGATTGGCCTCTCATCGCCAGCGCGGTTGTATAATACCCAGACGGCGTTATTTGCAGACATTGCGGCCGAACATGAGCGTCAGCCGATTCACTGCGTATTAGTTGATGAGAGCCAGTTCCTGACCCGTGAGCAGGTACGTGACCTGTCTGAGGTGGTGGACCAGCTCGATATTCCGGTGTTGTGTTATGGGTTGCGAACAGATTTTCGCGGCGAACTTTTTACGGGCAGCCAATATTTGTTGGCGTGGTCCGATAAGCTGGTTGAATTAAAAACTATCTGTTTCTGCGGCCGTAAGGCGAGTATGGTTTTGCGCCTCGATCAGGAAGGGCGGCCGTACAATGAAGGGGAACAGGTCGTGATTGGCGGTAATGAACGTTATGTCTCGGTATGCCGTAAGCATTATAAAGCGGCGCTAAGCGAAGGTTCTCTGACCGCTGTACAGAACAAGCAGCACATTTGCTAATTCTCCCCGCTAAACCCTCTCAGGCGCTTTTACAGCGCCTTTCTTCCATCACTAAGCTTAGCGCCTTGATTATACGTTTCGGTTGTCTGAGGCGATTTGGCGGCTGCTGCAAGACGGATAAAAAAAGCCCCATCAAAAGATGGGGCTTTGCGACACTGATTTTACAGCTGTTGGATTAAGCGGATTTTTTCGCTTTCTTCTCAGCTTTAGCCGGCGCGGCTTCTTTTTTCTCTTCCACGCCGCCCTCTACGTAGTTACGTCCGTAGAAGGTATCCAGCAGAATCTGTTTCAGCTCGGCGATCAGCGGGTAACGCGGGTTAGCGCCGGTGCACTGGTCGTCAAAAGCGTCTTCAGACAGCTTATCAACGTGGGCCAGGAAGTCAGCTTCCTGTACGCCAGCTTCGCGGATAGACTTAGGAATACCCAGTTCAGCTTTAATTTCGTCCAACCAGCCAAGCAGTTTTTCGATTTTCGCTGCGGTACGGTCGCCCGGAGCAGTCAGACCCAGATGGTCAGCGATTTCAGCGTAGCGACGACGAGCCTGCGGACGGTCGTACTGGCTGAAAGCCGTCTGTTTGGTCGGGTTGTCGTTAGCGTTATAACGAATTACGTTGCTGATCAACAGGGCGTTCGCCAGACCGTGAGGAATGTGGAACTGAGAGCCCAGTTTGTGCGCCATTGAGTGACATACGCCCAGGAAGGCGTTCGCAAACGCAATACCGGCGATGGTCGCAGCACTGTGAACACGCTCACGCGCTACCGGGTTTTTAGACCCTTCATGGTAGGATGCCGGCAGGTTTTCTTTCAGCAGCTTAAGCGCCTGCAGAGCCTGGCCGTCAGAGAACTCGGAAGCCAGTACGGAAACGTAAGCTTCCAGGGCATGCGTCACCGCATCCAGACCACCGAAAGCACACAGTGACTTCGGCATTTCCATAACCAGGTTGGCGTCAACAATCGCCATGTCCGGAGTCAGCGCGTAGTCTGCCAGCGGGTATTTCTGACCGGTTGTGTCATCGGTAACCACGGCGAACGGCGTAACTTCAGAACCGGTGCCGGAAGTCGTAGTGATCGCTACCATCTTCGCTTTGACGCCCATTTTCGGGAACTTGTAGATACGTTTACGGATATCCATAAAGCGCAGCGCCAGTTCTTCGAAGTGGGTTTCCGGATGTTCATACATGACCCACATAATTTTCGCCGCATCCATCGGGGAGCCGCCGCCCAGCGCGATAATCACGTCTGGTTTGAAGGAGTTGGCCAGCTCAGCGCCTTTACGTACGATGGTCAGGGTCGGGTCAGCTTCAACTTCAAAGAAAACTTCAGTTTCTACGCCAGCGGCTTTCAGCACAGAAGTGATCTGGTCCGCATAGCCGTTGTTGAACAGGAAGCGGTCGGTCACGATCAGCGCGCGTTTGTGACCATCAGTAATCACTTCATCCAGCGCGATTGGCAGTGAGCCACGACGGAAGTAGATAGATTTCGGAAGTTTGTGCCACAACATGTTTTCAGCTCGCTTAGCAACGGTTTTCTTGTTGATCAGGTGCTTAGGACCAACGTTTTCCGAGATGGAGTTACCACCCCATGAACCACAACCCAGAGTCAGGGAAGGTGCGAGTTTGAAGTTATACAGGTCACCGATACCACCCTGAGAAGCCGGGGTGTTGATCAGAATACGCGCGGTTTTCATCAACTGGCCGAAGTAAGCAACGCGTTCTGGCTGGTTGTCCTGGTCGGTATACAGGCAGGAGGTGTGGCCGATGCCGCCCATTGCCACCAGTTTTTCAGCTTTATCAACTGCGTCTTCGAAATTCTTCGCACGATACATCGCCAGCGTCGGAGACAGTTTTTCGTGGGCAAACGGTTCGCTTTCATCAACGTCGGTGACTTCACCAATCAGAATTTTGGTGGAAACAGGGACGGTGAAGCCAGCCAGCTCAGCGATTTTATAGGCTGGTTGACCAACGATCGCGGCGTTCAGCGCGCCGTTTTTCAGGATGATGTTCTGCACAGCCTTCAGTTCCTGGCCCTGCAGCAGGTAGCCGCCGTGGCTGGAGAAACGTTCGCGAACGGCATCGTATACGGAATCAACAACCACAACAGACTGCTCAGAAGCACAAATCACGCCGTTATCGAAGGTTTTTGACATCAGTACGGAAGCGACAGCACGCTTGATATCAGCCGTTTCGTCGATGACAACCGGGGTGTTACCCGCGCCAACGCCGATGGCAGGTTTACCGGAGCTGTACGCCGCTTTAACCATGCCTGGACCGCCGGTCGCGAGGATCAGGTTGATATCCGGGTGGTGCATCAGCGCGTTCGACAGTTCAACGGAAGGCTGATCAATCCAACCAATCAGATCTTTCGGCGCGCCGGCAGCGATCGCAGCCTGCAGGACGATGTCAGCTGCTTTGTTGGTTGCATCTTTAGCACGCGGATGCGGAGAGAAGATGATGGCGTTACGCGTCTTCAGGCTGATCAGAGATTTAAAGATCGCGGTTGAAGTCGGGTTAGTGGTTGGAACGATGCCGCAGATAATACCAATCGGTTCAGCGATGGTGATAGTACCGAAGGTGTCATCTTCAGACAGGACACCGCAGGTCTTTTCATCTTTATAGGCGTTATAGATGTATTCAGAAGCAAAGTGGTTTTTGATCACTTTATCTTCGACGATACCCATGCCGGATTCGGCAACGGCCATCTTAGCGAGAGGGATTCGAGCATCAGCAGCGGCCAGAGCGGCGGCGCGGAAGATTTTGTCGACTTGTTCTTGAGTGAAACTGGCATATTCACGCTGGGCTTTTTTTACGCGCTCTACGAGTGCGTTAAGTTCAGCGACATTAGTAACAGCCATAATGCTCTCCTGATAATGTTAAACTTTTTTAGTCAATCAGTAGCTCGATTCGACAGTATAGACATTGTGTTAACGGCTTGCATGTAAATGTTAACGTAAAGAATTTTGTGCTTCTGACTTCACCGATTGACTAAAAAAGCTTTGCTCTATTCGTTCAGGTACCGCTGTTTTGCCTCCTCGCTGGGTGTAAATAAGGTTACTCACTTCTGGGTACAATTTATGTGATCTAAATCAATAATCAGCCAAGCTGATACCTTTCAGCAGGTCGTTTTTTGACCTGTTTGATCAAGTGTAATGATTAGGTATGCTAATTAAAGGATTAAATAGCATTGCGGAAACAAATAAGTAACATCCGAGCGTAATTATGAGCTTATGCGTCAGTAGAGATGAATTATGCCATCAAACAGCGTATCTTCTCGCGAATATTTTATGCTGGTAACTATCAACAGCCATTTTTAATGATGCTGCGGAGCACCCTGTGATTCAGTCGATGTTTGATTTTTCAGCTTACTTTAAGTTTTTTATTGGATTATTTGCGCTGGTCAACCCGGTAGGCATCATCCCGGTCTTTATTAGCATGACCAGCTACCAGACGGCGGCGGTGCGTAACAAAACCAACCTGACAGCCAACCTGTCGGTGGCCATTATCCTACTCACGTCGCTATTTTTAGGCGACGCGATTCTCCAGGTCTTCGGGATTTCCATCGATTCATTCCGTATTGCTGGCGGAATCCTGGTCGTCACCATTGCCATGTCGATGATCAGCGGCAAGCTTGGGGAGGATAAACAGAACAAGCAAGAAAAATCAGAAACGGCCATCCGTGAAAGTATTGGCGTTGTTCCGCTGGCGCTGCCTCTGATGGCGGGACCCGGCGCCATCAGCTCAACCATTGTCTGGGGAACCCGCTACCATAGCATCGCTCATTTTGTGGGATTTTCAGTCGCGATTGCTCTTTTTGCGCTGTGCTGCTGGGGGATTTTCCGTATGGCTCCCTGGCTGGTTCGCTTGCTTGGCCAAACCGGCATTAACGTCATTACCCGTATCATGGGGCTGCTGCTGATGGCGCTGGGGATCGAGTTCATTGTTACCGGTATTAAGGCGCTCTTTCCTGGCCTCGTGAATTAACCTGCGTCCGACTCGCGGGACAATCTGTTCCGCGTTTGCTCATTATTAGCAAAACATATTAAAAAAAGTGATTTGCCGGCCTGCAATACGCTTTTCTAATCCTTTAGTATTATCGTTATTTATCAATTGGTTACTAATCCATTTCATCACGCTCGCCGCTTTCTACCTACATTAATCACTGTTATTTTCCTCACATCATTCTCTGGTGCTTGCCGTCTGATAATCGAAATGATATTAGTAATTTTCCCGATGAAGCAGATGAATGTGCTAAATAATAAGCAATTGTTAAATTTTCGTACAAAAAATAAGCTATTTGGCGCGGGATGACGCATAGCGTGAGATATTTATCACAATTCTTTGATAGTAATAGGATTAATGAACTACGCCGTGGGAAGAGGGGAATAAAACTCCGCCGCCAGCAGGCCACAAAAGAGAATTCGGTAACATATTTGCAAATTGCATTGGCGGACAATAAAGCGTTTTGGTACTTTCCGGCGTGATCTTTGGCGGAATACTTACGCAAATGAGAATTTTTATTATATAGCTCCTCGGGACTAAAATTGCCTCCGGACAGGGGGGAAGAATCGACGTCAAGGCTGCCGTTTGAGCGGTCGTAATAAATAAGTCGGTGATAGCAAGCAGTACTCTCTGACAGCAGCATAAACTCCTGCACTGTTCAGAATCCAGAAAAGAGAAAACAGGCTGGTTAAATAACCAGTAATTATAATGATTGGAGTAACAAACACATGACCATCATCACTAAAAAAAGCCTGGTAGCCGCAGGAGTACTCTCTGCGTTAATGACCATCAACGCCGCCGTTGCGGCAGATGTACCGGCAGGGGTACAGCTGGCGGACAAACAAACGCTGGTACGTAACAACGGCTCCGAAGTTCAGTCCCTCGATCCGCATAAAATTGAAGGCGTGCCGGAGTCCAATATTAACCGCGATTTGTTTGAAGGGCTGCTGGTAAGCGACCTCGACGGCCACCCGGTCGCGGGTGTTGCGGAAAAATGGGACAACAAAGATTTTAAAGTCTGGACCTTCCATCTACGTAAAGATGCAAAGTGGTCCGACGGCACGCCGGTTACGGCACAAGATTTCGTTTATAGCTGGCAGCGCCTGGCGGATCCGAAAACCGCTTCTCCTTATGCAAGCTATCTGCAGTATGGTCATTTAGCCAATATTGACGACATTATCGCCGGGAAAAAACCGGCGACCGATCTGGGCGTAAAAGCGCTTGACGATCATACCTTTGAAGTGACCCTTAGCGAACCGGTGCCGTACTTCTACAAACTGCTCGTTCACCCATCTGTTTCGCCGGTACCTAAATCAGCCATTGAGAAATTCGGTGACAAATGGACCCAGCCGGCCAATATCGTCAGCAATGGCGCGTATAAATTAAAAGATTGGGTTGTTAACGAACGCATTGTTCTGGAGCGTAATACCAACTACTGGGATAACGCCAAAACCGTGATTAATCAGGTCACCTTCCTGCCGATTTCTTCAGAAGTCACCGACGTTAACCGCTACCGCAGCGGTGAAATCGATATGACCTATAACAACATGCCGATCGAGCTGTTCCAGAAACTGAAAAAAGAGATCCCGAAGGAAGTTCACGTCGATCCGTATCTGTGTACTTATTATTACGAAATCAATAACCAGAAAGCCCCGTTTACCGACGTTCGCGTGCGTACGGCCCTGAAGATGGCGCTGGATCGCGACATTATTGTTAATAAAGTGAAAAACCAGGGCGACCTACCAGCCTATAGCTACACGCCGCCTTATACCGATGGCATGAAGCTCATTGAGCCTGAGTGGTTTAAATGGTCGCAGGAAAAACGCAATGAAGAAGCAAAAAAATTGCTGGCCGAAGCTGGCTATAGCGCTGATAAGCCGCTGACCTTCAATCTGCTGTATAACACTTCCGATTTACACAAAAAACTGGCTATCGCAGTGGCGTCCATCTGGAAGAAAAACCTCGGCGTAAACGTGAAGCTGGAAAACCAGGAATGGAAAACCTTCCTCGATAACCGCCATCAGGGCACCTTTGATATTGCGCGCGCCGGCTGGTGTGCGGACTATAACGAACCGACCTCCTTCCTCAATACGATGCTGAGCGACAGCTCAAACAACACATCACACTATAAGAGCCCGGCTTTCGACAAGATTATCGCTGAAACGCTGAAAACCAGCGACGAAGGGAAACGCGCGGACCTCTATGCACAATCTGAGCAGCAGCTGGATAAAGACTCCGTCATCGTACCGGTCTTCTATTACGTCAACGCCCGTTTGGTTAAACCGTGGGTAGGGGGCTATACCGGCAAAGATCCGCTGGATAATACCTATACAAGAAATATGTACATTGTGAAGCACTAATGGCAATACGTGGGGCGGGCGTTAACGCTTGCCTCACGGTGTCTTATTTCATCGCACTATTAAAGGCACACGCCAGAAGGTACGGGCAATGTTAAAATTCATCTTTCGTCGCTGTCTGGAAGCGATTCCGACGCTATTTATTCTTATTACTATCTCTTTCTTCATGATGCGTCTTGCCCCGGGAAGCCCTTTTACCGGTGAACGTACGCTGCCGCCGGAAGTCATGGCGAATATTGAAGCAAAATACCATTTAAACGACCCCATCATGACTCAGTACTTCAATTACCTGAAGCAACTGGCGCACGGTGATTTCGGTCCTTCCTTTAAATATAAAGATTACTCGGTTAACGATCTGGTCGCTTCCAGCTTTCCGGTATCAGCCAAATTAGGCTTCGCCGCGTTTTTTCTGGCGGTTGTGCTTGGCGTGAGCGCCGGGGTTATTGCGGCTTTGAAGCAAAATACAAAATGGGATTTTGCCGTGATGGGGGTGGCAATGACCGGGGTCGTGATACCGAGTTTCGTGGTCGCGCCGTTACTGGTCATGATATTTGCTATCACCCTGCACTGGCTGCCGGGCGGCGGATGGAACGGCGGGGCGCTGCAATATATGATTTTGCCGATGGTCGCCCTGTCGTTGGCCTATATCGCCAGTATCGCGCGTATTACCCGTGGCTCTATGATCGAAGTTCTCCACTCTAACTTCATTCGTACCGCCCGGGCAAAAGGCTTACCGATGCGCCGCATTATTCTGCGCCACGCATTAAAGCCCGCGCTGCTGCCGGTGCTTTCCTATATGGGGCCCGCATTTGTCGGCATTATTACCGGCTCAATGGTTATCGAAACCATTTATGGCCTGCCGGGAATCGGTCAACTGTTCGTAAACGGCGCGCTGAACCGCGACTACTCGCTGGTCCTTAGTCTGACCATTCTGGTTGGCGCATTGACCATTCTGTTTAACGCGATTGTTGACGTGCTGTACGCCGTTATCGATCCGAAGATCCGTTACTAACGCTGGGGTTCGCCATGATGTTAAGTAAGAAAAACAACGAGGCGCTGGAAAACTTCAGTGAAAAGCTGGAAGTCGAGGGGCGCAGCCTCTGGCAGGACGCCCGCCGCCGCTTTATGCATAACCGCGCTGCCGTCGCCAGCCTGATTGTGCTGGTGATTATTGCGCTGTTTGTCACCATCGCGCCGATGGTATCGCAGTTTTCCTATTACGATACCGACTGGGGCATGATGTCCAGCGCGCCCGATATGGAGTCCGGGCACTACTTTGGTACCGACTCTTCCGGCCGCGACCTGCTGGTGCGGGTGGCGATTGGCGGGCGTATCTCATTAATGGTCGGCGTGGCTGCTGCGCTGGTGGCGGTGATTCTGGGGACGCTTTACGGGTCACTTTCCGGCTATCTGGGCGGCAAAGTGGATTCGGTAATGATGCGTCTGCTGGAAATCCTCAACTCCTTCCCGTTTATGTTCTTCGTCATCCTGCTGGTGACCTTTTTTGGTCAGAATATCCTGCTGATTTTCGTTGCCATCGGGATGGTCTCCTGGCTGGATATGGCGCGTATCGTTCGCGGCCAGACCCTGAGCCTGAAGCGTAAAGAGTTTATTGAAGCTGCGCAGGTTGGCGGTGTTTCAACGGGCAATATCGTTATCCGCCATATCGTGCCTAACGTGCTTGGCGTGGTTGTGGTGTATGCCTCACTGCTGGTGCCGAGCATGATTCTGTTCGAATCCTTCCTGAGCTTCCTCGGCCTGGGTACCCAGGAGCCGTTAAGCAGCTGGGGCGCGCTGCTCAGCGATGGCGCCAACTCTATGGAAGTTTCGCCGTGGCTACTGCTGTTTCCTGCCGGTTTCCTGGTGGTAACGCTGTTTTGTTTTAACTTTATCGGCGATGGCCTGCGTGATGCCCTCGACCCGAAAGACCGCTAAGGAGCGCCGACATGAGTACGATGGAAACGGCGAAAGCGCCGCAGGCAGCACAACAATCCGGACTGCTTCTGGATGTGAAAGATCTCCGCGTCACCTTTGGTACTCCCGATGGCGATGTGACTGCAGTCAACGATCTCAATTTTAATCTGCGGGCAGGGGAAACCTTAGGCATCGTGGGCGAGTCCGGTTCCGGTAAGTCGCAGACCGCGTTTGCGCTGATGGGCCTGCTGGCGGCGAACGGCCGCATCGGCGGTTCTGCGACCTTTAACGGTAAGCAGATCCTCAACCTTCCGGAGCGAGAACTGAATAAGCTACGCGCCGAGCAGATCTCAATGATTTTTCAGGACCCGATGACCTCGCTAAATCCGTATATGCGGGTAGGGGAGCAGCTTATGGAAGTCCTGATGCTGCATAAAGCGTTGGGCAAAGCCGAAGCCTTTGAAGAGTCGGTGAAAATGCTGGACGCGGTCAAAATGCCCGAAGCGCGCAAACGGATGAAAATGTATCCGCACGAATTTTCCGGCGGGATGCGCCAGCGCGTGATGATCGCGATGGCGCTGCTGTGCCGGCCTAAGCTGCTGATTGCCGATGAGCCGACAACGGCGCTGGACGTGACCGTACAGGCGCAAATCATGACGCTGCTTAATGAGCTCAAGCGCGAGTTCAATACGGCGATCATTATGATTACCCACGATCTCGGCGTCGTCGCCGGGATCTGCGATAAGGTGCTGGTGATGTACGCCGGGCGTACGATGGAATATGGCCAGGCGCGCGACGTCTTTTATCAACCATCGCACCCTTATTCTATCGGTCTGCTCAACGCGGTACCGCGGCTGGATGCGGAAGGCGATGCCCTGTTAACGATTCCAGGCAATCCGCCAAACCTGCTGCGTTTGCCGAAGGGGTGTCCATTCCAGCCGCGCTGCCCGCATGCGATGGAAATTTGCAATAGCGCTCCTCCTCTAGAGGAGTTTGCACCGGGCCGCCTGCGCGCCTGCTTTCAACCGGTGGGGGATTTGCTATGAACGCCGTAACGGAACAAAGAAAAGTCCTGCTCGAAATCGCCGATCTGAAAGTGCACTTTGATATTAAAGACGGTAAACAGTGGTTCTGGCAGCCTTCGAAAACGCTGAAAGCGGTGGATGGCGTAACGCTGCGTCTGTATGAAGGTGAAACTCTGGGCGTGGTCGGCGAGTCCGGATGCGGAAAATCGACCTTCGCGCGCGCGATCATTGGTCTGGTCAAAGCCACCGACGGTAAAGTCGCCTGGTTAGGTAAAGATTTGCTGGGAATGAAGGCCGACGAATGGCGTGACGTGCGCAGCGATATTCAGATGATCTTTCAGGATCCGCTGGCGTCGCTAAACCCGCGCATGACTATCGGGGAAATTATCGCCGAGCCGCTGCGTACCTATCATCCTAAAATGCCGCGTCAGGAAGTTCGCGATCGCGTTAAGGCGATGATGATGAAAGTGGGGCTGCTGCCGAACTTGATTAACCGCTACCCGCATGAATTTTCCGGCGGCCAGTGTCAGCGTATTGGTATTGCCCGCGCGCTAATTCTTGAGCCGAAGCTCATTATTTGCGATGAACCGGTTTCGGCGCTGGACGTGTCGATTCAGGCTCAGGTAGTGAATCTGCTGCAGCAGCTGCAGCGTGAAATGGGACTATCGCTGATTTTTATCGCCCACGATCTGGCGGTGGTGAAGCACATTTCTGATCGCGTACTGGTGATGTATCTCGGGCATGCCGTGGAACTGGGCACCTACGATGAGGTATACCATAATCCGCTGCATCCCTATACCAAAGCGCTGATGTCGGCGGTGCCGGTGCCGGACCCCGATAAAGAAAAGAATAAAACTATCCAGCTGCTGGAGGGGGAATTACCATCGCCGATTAACCCGCCGTCTGGATGCGTATTTCGCACGCGGTGCCCGATTGCCGGGCCGGAGTGCGCTAAGACGCGACCGGTGCTGGAGGGCAGTTTCCGACACGCGGTTTCCTGCCTGAAGGTAGACCCGTTATAATCTCTGGGGCTGACGTAAGTCAGCCCTTTTTTAGTGAGGTTAACGTGGCTTTTCATATTCATGCCGCTCGTCTGCGGCTGTATCATTTATTCTTTGATCAAAACCGACGCTCCGGCCGGCATTTTGAGGGATTTTGCGGTCTCTTCGCGCTGCTTAGCGTTCTGGTGATATTTATCGAGTCCGGATTGGGAACGCAATATCATCTGACGGTGGACGAATGGCATGTTTTTGTCTGGCTTGAGCTTATTGTTACTGTGGTTTTTACCTGCGAGTATATTCTGCGCATTATCAGCTGGCCGAATCCGCTAAAGTATATTTTTAGCTTTTGGGGAATTATTGACCTTGCCACTATATTACCGCTCTACGTAATGTGGCTATGGCCAGAGATCAGTATTGAGTACGTGTTCGCCTGGCGGGCCATGCGCGCGATACGCGCGCTGCGTATTCTTAAACTGCTGCGCTTTATGCCGTCGCTGAATATTTTCTGGACCGCCATCGTCAGCGCTCGCCACCAGCTGATCCTGTTCTACTCTTTTATTGCCATCGTGATGGTGATTTTTGGCGCCTTGATGTATCTGGTTGAGGGGCCGCGATATGGGTTTACTACGCTGAACGCGTCAGTTTATTGGGCGATTGTGACGATAACGACGGTGGGATATGGCGACATCACGCCGCATACGCCGCTCGGGCGAATTCTGGCGTCCATCCTTATCTTAATCGGCTACTCAATTATTGCGATTCCCACCGGCTTAATTACCACCCACATGAACACGGCCTTTCAGAATCGCCGTACTCAGCGCATATGTTCGAATTGTCAGCATACAAATCATGAAAAAGGCGCCCGCTACTGCAATGCCTGCGGCAGCGAACTGCCCGAATGAATAAAAAAGCCTGCCCTGGTTAAACCAGGCAGGCTTCTTCTGTATCGTTATTTACTTGAGAAAGAACTTATTCACGCCACAGAATATGGCAGAGCTTATGGTCTTTTTCACGGCACAGCAGCACGCGCGCAAAAATATCGTTAATCTCGCCGCCATCTTCATCGGCCAGGCCAATGACCACTTCCGCGAAGAAGTCAGGGTTGAGGTCAAAATCGACGTGCTCTTCCCAGTCAGGCGCCGGGTCAAAGAGCTCGGCGCCGCCGCGTTCTTCAAACTGCAGATTGAACAGAATGACATCTGCCGGGTCGAGGTTGTCCACGGCCAGCTCGAGGAAAATGTCGTAAGCCTGTTCAAGCGTTTCGTCTTCGGTCAGGCGATTATTTAAATCCATATCCATGATTGCTACCCATTAAACATCTGATTGGCACGTTTTACAGCAACGGACTGAAGAAGTAAAACAGTCGCTCGGCGATTCGCTGCCACAGCGGACGTTTTAGCCATAGCCTGGCGTCCAGCAGACGCGAGCGGGAGATATAATCATCCTGCACCGCGGCCAGATCGCTGCCAAATCCGGCATCGTCAATTACCAGCGTAATCTCGAAGTTCAGCCACAGGCTGCGCATGTCGAGGTTAACGGTGCCCACCAGGCTGAGCTCGCCGTCAACCAGCACGCTCTTGGTATGCAGCAGGCCGCCTTCAAACTGGTAGATCTTCACTCCGGCAGCCAGCAGCTCGGTAAAGAAGGCGCGGCTGGCCCAGCCCACCAGCAGAGAGTCGTTCTTGCGCGGCAGGATGATGCTGACATCGACGCCGCGCTGGGCGGCGGTGCAGATGGCATGCAGAAGATCGTCGCTGGGCACAAAGTAGGGGGTCGTCATGATCAAATGCTCTTTGGCCGCGTAGGCGGCAGTGAGCAGAGCCTGATGGATCAAATCTTCCGGAAAGCCCGGGCCCGAGGCGATAGTGTGAATCGTGTGCCCGCTGGCCTCTTCGAACGGCATAATGTTCGCGTCCGGCGGCGGAGGCAAAATACGTTTGCCGGTTTCAATCTCCCAGTCGCAGGAGTAGACAATGCCCATCGCTGTCGCTACCGGACCTTCCATTCGCGCCATCAGATCGATCCACTGGCCAACGCCGGAGTCCTGCTTAAAGAAACGCGGGTCGACCAGATTCATACTGCCGGTATAGGCAATATAGTTATCGATCATGACCATTTTACGATGCTGACGCAGATCCATACGGCGCAGGAAGACGCGCATCAGGTTGACCTTCAGGGCTTCGACGACATCAATGCCAGCATTACGCATCATGGCGGCCCAAGGGCTACGGAAAAAGGCCACGCTCCCGGCGGAGTCGAGCATCAGCCGACAATGTACGCCGCGTCTGGCCGCCGCCATTAATGATTCTGCGACCTGGTCGGCCATGCCGCCGGGCTGCCAGATATAGAACACCATCTCAATATTGTGACGAGCGAGCTGGATATCGCGGATGAGCGCCTGCATGACGTCATCGGATTCAGTGAGCAGCTGCAGCTGATTGCCTTTGACGCCGCCAATGCCCTGCCGACGTTCGCAGAGCTTGAACAAGGATTCCGCGACCGGACTATTCTCCTCGGCAAAGATATGCTTGCAGGCTTTGAGGTCTTTTAACCACTTGGCCGTTGAGGGCCACATGGCCCGCGCACGCTCGGCGCGGCGTTTACCCAGATGCAGTTCGCCAAACGAAAGATAGGCGATAATTCCTACCAGCGGAAGAATATAAATGACAAGCAGCCAGGCCATCGCTGACGGTACCGCGCGTCTTTTCATTAATATCCGTAATGTTACACCGGCGATAAGTAGCCAGTAACCGAGTATAACCAGCCAGTTCACCACCGTGTAAAAGGTTGTCATAGATGAAAAATCCTTTTGAATGACTTGATGACATGAGTTTACGCATCAACATCCATCTGGCAAATAAAAACGCAGCGAAAGCGTTGGTTAGCCAGATTCATCGGTCTATAATGCAGGCTGTTTTCACTCGTAGAGTAGTTGTAATGAAGCGTAGTAGAACGGAAGTAGGGCGCTGGCGCATGCTTCGGCAGGTGAGCCGCCGTAAAGCACGCTGGCTGGAAGGACAGTCGCGTCGTAATATGCGCATCCTCGCCATCAGAAAAGAGCTGGTTAAGCGGCAACGACACTCTCTGCTGTTCACCTTCTCTGAGTTTTGAGGGTCAAAACAAAAGGCACCGCTCGCGGTGCCTCTGTTTTTTGCCAACATTTGGTGCTTTAGAATACTTTTTTATACGGTTTTACAGATACTTTCTGATAAACCCCTGCGGCAATATACGGATCGTCATTGGCCCATGATTGTGCCGCTTCCAGTGATTCAAATTCCGCAATGACCGTTGAGCCGGTGAAGCCCGCCGCGCCGGGTTCATTACTGTCGACTGCAGGCATTGGGCCGGCGGTCAGTAAACGACCTTCATCATGTAATAATTGCAAACGCGCCAGGTGGGCGGGACGTACCGACGTCCGTTTTTCCAGAGAGTCGGCGATATCTTCAGCGTAGATAACGTAAAGCACGGCATGGCTCCTTATCAATAAATTGGCGAATCACGTTAAGTGAAACCGTCGTTGACTGCAATGCAAAGATGCTCACGATCCCCAGAATGCCACGTCCCGTCGGCTTTTTGTCAGAAATCAGGGCAAATTTTGATACAAGCCAACAACCCTAGTTGAATATGATTGCTATTTGCATTTAAAATCGGGGCATCATTTTTCAACAGAAACGACTATGAGCGCAATGACCTTTGATTTACCTCGCCGCTTTCCGTGGCCCACGCTACTGTCTGTGGTCATCCACGGCGGTGTTGTCGCGGCGCTGCTCTATACTTCGGTACATCAGGTAATTGAACGGCCGTCACCCTCACAGCCCATTGAGATTACTATGGTGGCCCCGGAAGATCTGGAACCGCCTCAGGCGGCTCAGCCGGTCGTTGAACCCGTTGTTGAGCCGGAACCTGAGCCGGAACCGGAGGTGATTCCTGAACCGCCAAAAGAGGCGCCGGTCGTTATCCATAAACCGAAACCTAAACCGAAGCCAAAGCCTAAACCGAAGCCGGAAAAAAAGGTTGAGCAACCGAAGCGTGATGTGAAACCGGCGGAAACGCGCCCGGCTTCGCCGTTTGAAAATACGAATACGGCGCCAGCGCGCACCGCGCCGAGCACCTCAACCGCGAACGCTAAACCGACCGTCACGGCGCCGACCGGACCGCGAGCGCTAAGCCGTGGGGAGCCGAGCTATCCGGCTCGTGCGCAGGCGCTGCGCATTGAAGGGAATGTTCGGGTTAAGTTCGACGTCACGGCGGACGGGCGCGTGGATAACGTGCAGATCCTCTCCGCCCAACCAGCCAATATGTTTGAGCGTGAAGTGAAAAACGCTTTACGTAAATGGCGTTATGAACCGGGTAAACCGGGGAACGGCATTACCATGACCATTCAGTTCCGCCTGAAAGGCGTACAAATCAGCTAATCTGCGTAAGCAAGGCCCCTTACGGGGCCTTATCCATGAACACGTCATCAAGCGCTTTCTGCGCCGTCACAAGATGTTGTCCGCCAAACAGAATCGCGCGATTCAGCAGCGTATAGAGCTGGTAGATGGGTTGCCTCTCGAGAAAGCCGGACGGCAGCGGCGAAACGGACTGATAGCCATCATAGATTTGCGGCGGCTGTTCCTGATGCAGTGGGAGCATTGCCAGATCGCATTCGCGATCGCCCCAGTAGCAGGCCGGGTCGAAAATATAGGGCCCGTTTGGACCGAGCGCGCAGTTACCGGACCATAAGTCACCGTGGAGCAGCGACGGCTGCGGCTGATGATTGCTCAATCGCTGCTGAATAATATCAACAAGACTATCGATATCGCCAAAATGCAGACCTTTCTCGGCGGCGAGCTCGAGCTGCCAGCCGATGCGCTGTTCGGCAAAGAACGTGGACCATCGACGCTGCCAGGCGTTCGGCTGGGGAGTGGTGGAAAGGTCATTGTCAAAATCCAGACCAAACTGCGGCTGATCGCTCCATTGATGCAAATTGGCGATTTGCTGGCCTAACAGGAAAGCGTTGTGCGCATCCAGCGGGCGAGGGGGGAGATATTCCATGACCAGAAAACTATAATCACGGTCGCTGCCTACGGCAAAAACCTGCGGTACATTCACGGTTTTACTTCGTGACAGCAGCTCAAGCTGGTCTGCCTCGGCCGTGAAGATGGGTAAAAGCTCACGTTCATCGCATTTTACGAAGTAATCTCGCCCGCCAAAGCGTAAATGCCAGGCGGCGTGGATCTCTCCACCGGGTAGCTCGTTTCGCAGTTCGATTTCAGCTGCTTCGGTATGCAAATCGCTTAACAAATTGCTGATAGCTTGCCACATGCCGTCTCTCCCCATGTCTTCCAACATTTCATAAGGTTAGCGCATAACCCCGGCGTAAAATTCGAACTGACGCACAACTGAACGTTTTCCGTTGCGTCAATCGCACTTATTGAGCTTCTATCCACTCGCTGAATGTTGACACGGTGACGTCAACGGCTCGTCCCAGCGCGGTTTCGGCTAAACCCGCGCTTAACGCTTTAACTTCATCGGCATTCTGTATGGAAAGCAGGCCGAAGGTATTGGTGCCGAGCTCGTGGACGTTCCCTTCATCATCGTTTAAGACAAGGGTAAATCCGGCGCGGGTGAGATGATTACTGAGTTCGTTAATTTCCGTTAACGTCTCTTCGTGAAAACGAACCGTGACGACCCAGGCGTTAATTTCGCTACTCATTTTTCACCCCATTGTTATCCATGGCATTTTTAGCATAGACCATCATGCTGATTTGGCGACTCCCTCCGTTTTGCCAGAGGGAGCGAAGGAGATTATAAACCGCGCAGATAATCGTAGATTTTTTGCGTATTTTCCAGCGAGCAAAGGCGGGTGCCCTGATTGATGGTGGCCGCGCTGCCCGCAGCGACGCCAAAGCGAACCATATCTTCAAGCGAGGCATTTTCCGCCAGCCTTAAGGTCATCGCACCAACCATGCTGTCACCGGCGCCGACAGTACTCTGGCTTTTCATCGGCGGCGGTACGACCTGAACACTACCATCGGCATCAACACCAAGCGCTCCCTGTGCTCCCAGGGAGACGACGACGCGCTGGACTTTACCGGAACGAATTAACTCTTGCGCGGCGAGCCGCACATCATCTGGCTGACTCAGATCCCGCTGGACCAGCGCACTTAACTCTTTCTGGTTCGGTTTAACCAGTTCAATATTGCCGACATCAAGCGCGGCGGCGAGGGCATCACCGGAACTATCGACAATACAGCGCAATCCATGCCGCTGCGCGTTTTTCACCAGCTGCGTCAGGTTCTCGACGCTGATGCCCGGCGGCAGACTTCCGCTAATTACCAGCAGCGAGCCGGGGGCGATAGTGAGCACTTTTTCCTCAATGAGCCGGAGCTCATCCGCAGTTAATGCGGCGCCAGGCATCACGAAACGATATTGCTCGCCGCTGGCGTTCACATGAACGTGAAGATTCTGCCGCGTCCAGTCATGAGTCTCTACCGTATCGACGGGAACGTGTTCATCCGTCAGCAGCGCCGTCAGGTGTTCGCCGGTTGCCCCACCGACGGGAAAGATAGCCGTGGCGCTGCCGCCAAGAAAAGTGATGGCGCGCGCAACGTTAATTCCGCCCCCGCCGGGTTCAAACACGGGAGCGCTACAGCGTAGCTTGCCTTCCGGGTAAATTTGCGGGGTCTGCGTGGCGCTGTCGAGCGAGGGGGCTAACGTGAGCGTATAGATTTTGGTCATCCAGTTTCCTCCATAATACGAGTTTAGCGGCTCTGGTTTTAAGCATGGCACTTAAAGGAGGGAAGGGGAAGCGACGCGTAGCTTATGCACCGGTACCCCTTTTATCTTTATGAAATAAAAATTGTTTTGAGAAGCTTCTTATACAAAAAACGAAAGAGTAATTGATTGCTAAGTTAATCGTGCTTTTTTATAATTTACTCCCTTTCTTAGGACCGGCTATTAGCGATCCTCGCGAAAGCTCCCGGGACCCTCCTGGTCTCCTTATAGGTTGTACGGACTTAAAATTAAATGAAGCTTTTGAAGACAGTACCCGCAGCGGTGATGCTGGCGGGAGGGCTCTTTGCGTCTGCGTGCGCAATGGCCGATGATTCCGTTTTTACTGTCATGGATGACCCTTCTTCTGCAAAAAAACCTTTCGAAGGTACTGTTAACGCCGGTTATCTGGCGCAGTCCGGCAATACGAAAAGTTCCTCAATGACCGCCGACTCAACGTTGACCTGGTATGGCGATACCACCGCATGGTCGCTGTGGGGGAATGCCAGCAATACGTCGTCGAACGATCAGCGCTCTTCGGAAAAGTACGCGGTGGGCGGACGTAGCCGTTATAACCTGACCGACCAGAATTATCTTTTTGGTCAGGCGAGCTGGCTGACGGATCGTTACAATGGTTATCAGCAGCGTGATGTGTTCACCGCGGGTTATGGTCGTCAGATCATGAACGGCCCGGTACACAGCCTGCGTTTTGAATTTGGTCCTGGTGTACGCTATGACGAGTATACCGATGGTGATAATGATACTCAGCCACTGGGCTACGCTTCCGGCACCTACGCCTGGCAGATGACCGATAACGCCAAATTTACCCAAGGCGTCTCGGTATTCGGCGCCGAAGATACGACGCTGAACTCTGAAAGTGCGTTAAACGTTGCGATTAACGCGCACTTTGCCCTCAAAGTAGCCTATAACCTGACGTGGAACTCTGAACCGCCGTCATCGGCGCCGGAGCATACCGATCGCCGCACCACGCTATCGCTCGGTTATAAAATGTAATCTTTTCAGGCCGGATATTCCGGCCTGATTGTTTTAAATTTAGCAATAAGTGGCATTATTATTTTTGGTCTCTTGTTTTGTTTTTTATAAAAAGAAATGGTCTCCATAATTTCTTCATGATCGCTATTTTGCTGACAAATATGTAGTTAATTTGACACGAAAAGATAAATATTGGGTCGGACAAAAATGTGATCTGGATCTATACTGTTCACCACAGGCGGAGATAACGAATCCGTTCTATTATCTGAAACAAATAAGAGAATGACTATCATGAAAAATAGTAAAATCGCACTCGCGGCCGCGATGCTGTGCACGTTGTCTTTTGGCGCATTTGCCGCCGCTCCCGCACCGCAGCCGGGTATTCACGATCGTACGCAAGTGGGCATAGCCAAAGCGACCGATGTCGAAGCGGGCTCTAATATTGCACCGGGCTCCCAATCAACCGGACAGTCAATGAACGACGCGTTTGATGTTCATAAACTTGTCGCCGGCGAATGGTCCTGATATTTAAACGCCATTCATAATTTCTCTTTTATTATTTCGTCAAGCAGTAAACCGGGTAATGTTGTACCGGTTTCGCTTTACGCGTTTGGTGTAAAATCTTCATAATTTATGTGAAATCATAAATATTCTTTATGCGTCATATCGCGCTGTCGCCGTTTCTTCCGATCTATCGCTGAAGCAATTATGCAACGTTTGTTACACCTCCCCCTTTTTTTTCCATCAACAATAACCATTTAGTCTTATGTGACTTTTATCACGCACTAATGATGTGTAAACTAACCCTCGGTGTTATCAACAGGCGGCTGCAGGTGGGGACGTGTCGTTGAACGAGCGTGCACACATTTTCGCAGAGTGAAGCGGGAACTGGGTCTGAACTTGTTGATAATTATGATTATATTGTTTTGTATGTGCTCTTTCGTGTGGGGCACCACTGCAAATAAGGACATGAAATGCCTGTAATTACGCTTCCTGATGGCAGCCAACGCCATTTTGATCACGCTGTGAGCCCGATGGACGTCGCTCTGGATATTGGCCCCGGTCTGGCGAAAGCCACCATCGCTGGTCGTGTCAATGGCGAGCTGGTTGACGCCTGTGACTTAATTGAAAACGACGCAACGCTCTCTATCATCACCGCGAAAGATGAAGATGGACTTGAGATTATTCGTCACTCCTGTGCGCACCTTTTGGGACATGCGATTAAACAGCTGTGGCCAAATACCAAAATGGCGATCGGCCCGGTTGTCGACAATGGTTTCTACTATGATGTCGATCTGGACCATACCCTGACCCAGGAAGATATCGACGCGCTCGAAAAACGCATGCATGAGCTCGCCGAGAAAAACTACGACGTTATTAAGAAGAAAGTCAGCTGGCACGAAGCGCGTGAAACCTTTGTGAAGCGCGGCGAGAGCTATAAAGTCTCTATTCTTGATGAAAACATTGCTCATGATGATAAGCCCGGCTTGTATCATCACGAAGAATATGTCGACATGTGCCGTGGGCCGCATGTGCCGAATATGCGTTTCTGCCATCACTTCAAACTGATGAAGACCGCGGGCGCCTACTGGCGCGGCGATAGCAACAATAAAATGCTGCAGCGCATCTACGGTACCGCCTGGGCAGATAAAAAAGCGCTTAATGCCTATCTGCAGCGTCTGGAAGAAGCCGCTAAGCGCGATCACCGTAAAATCGGTAAGCAGCTCGATCTGTATCATATGCAGGAAGAGGCGCCGGGTATGGTGTTCTGGCATAACGACGGCTGGACTATCTTCCGCGAACTGGAAACTTTTGTGCGTTCTAAGCTGAAAGAGTACCAGTATCAGGAAGTTAAAGGCCCGTTTATGATGGACCGCGTGCTGTGGGAAAAAACCGGCCACTGGGACAACTATAAAGATGCGATGTTTACCACTTCTTCCGAGAACCGTGAATACTGCATCAAGCCGATGAACTGCCCGGGTCACGTGCAGATCTTCAACCAGGGCCTGAAATCCTACCGCGATCTGCCATTACGTATGGCTGAATTCGGTAGCTGCCATCGCAATGAGCCGTCAGGCGCGCTGCATGGCCTGATGCGCGTACGCGGATTTACTCAGGACGATGCCCACATTTTCTGTACTGAAGATCAGGTTCGTGATGAAGTTAACGCCTGTATTCGTATGGTCTACGATATGTACAGCACCTTCGGCTTCGAGAAAATCGTCGTCAAGCTGTCAACTCGCCCGGAAAAACGCATCGGTAGCGATGAGACATGGGATCGTGCTGAAGCGGATCTGGCGGTGGCGCTGGAAGAGAACAATATCCCGTTTGAATATCAACTGGGTGAAGGCGCCTTCTACGGTCCGAAAATTGAATTTACCCTGTATGACTGCCTCGATCGTGCATGGCAGTGCGGTACTGTACAGCTGGACTTCTCCTTGCCGCAGCGTTTAAGCGCCTCCTATGTTGGCGAAAATAATGAACGCCAGGTACCGGTAATGATTCACCGTGCTATTCTTGGTTCGCTGGAGCGCTTTATTGGCATCCTGACCGAAGAGTTTGCCGGCTTCTTCCCAAGCTGGCTTGCGCCAGTGCAGGTTGTGGTTATGAATATTACTGATTCTCAGGCTGAATACGTTAACGAATTGACGCGTAAACTACAAAATGCAGGCATTCGCGTAAAAGCAGACTTGAGAAATGAGAAGATAGGCTTTAAAATCCGCGAGCACACTTTACGTCGTGTCCCTTACATGTTGGTCTGTGGCGACAAAGAGGTAGAAGCTGGCAAAGTTGCCGTGCGTACCCGTCGTGGCAAAGACTTGGGCAGCCTGGACGTAAATGAAGTTATCGAGAAGCTGCAACAAGAGATTCGCAGCCGCAGTCTAAAACAACTGGAGGAATAAGGTATTAAAGGCGGAAAACGAGTTCAAACGGCACGTCCGAATCGTATCAATGGCGAGATTCGCGCCCTGGAAGTTCGCTTAACAGGTCTGGAAGGCGAAGCTTTGGGTATTGTGAGTCTGAGAGAAGCTATCGAAAAAGCTGAAGAAGCTGGAGTAGATTTAGTTGAGATCAGCCCTAACGCCGAACCGCCAGTTTGTCGTATCATGGACTACGGCAAGTTCCTTTATGAAAAGAGCAAGTCTTCTAAGGAACAGAAGAAAAAGCAAAAAGTTATTCAGGTCAAGGAAATCAAATTCCGACCTGGCACCGATGATGGCGACTACCAGGTAAAACTCCGCAGCCTGGTTCGCTTTCTGGAAGAGGGTGATAAAGCTAAGATCACGCTGCGTTTCCGCGGCCGTGAGATGGCTCACCAGCAGATCGGGATGGAAGTGCTTACCCGCGTCCGTGACGATCTGAGTGAACTGGCAGTAGTCGAATCCTTCCCAACGAAGATCGAAGGCCGTCAGATGATCATGGTGCTCGCTCCTAAGAAGAAACAGTAAGGCCTTCAAGTAGCAATGTCTGTGGAGCCTTTAGGTTCCGCAGCTGTTGCTCGCCTATGTTTCGTTTATTAACAATGCGAAGTGGAAGTTATTAAAATGCCAAAAATTAAGACCGTACGCGGTGCTGCTAAGCGCTTCAAAAAAACCGGTAAAGGTGGTTTTAAGCACAAGCACGCTAACCTGCGTCACATTCTGACCAAAAAAGCTACTAAGCGTAAACGTCACCTGCGTCCGAAAGCCATGGTTTCTAAAGGCGATCTGGGCCTGGTCATCGCGTGCCTGCCGTACGCATAAGTCGTTAACCCTTTTAACTTTTTAATTAGAATAGATACAGGAGAGCACATATGGCTCGCGTAAAACGTGGTGTAGTTGCCCGTGCACGTCACAAGAAAATTTTGAAACAAGCTAAAGGCTACTACGGTGCGCGTTCTCGCGTATACCGCGTTGCCTTCCAGGCTGTTATCAAAGCTGGTCAGTACGCTTATCGTGACCGTCGTCAGAAAAAGCGTCAGTTCCGTCAACTGTGGATTGCGCGTATCAACGCAGCAGCACGTCAGAACGGTATTTCTTACAGCAAATTCATCAACGGCCTGAAAAAAGCCTCTGTTGAAATCGACCGTAAGATCCTGGCTGACATCGCCGTATTCGACAAATTAGCGTTCACCGCGCTGGTCGAAAAAGCGAAAGCAGCTCTGGCATAAGCCAGTTGAAAGAGGGAGCTTGTCTCCCTCTTTTCGTTTCAAGGCTATCAATCCATTGACTTTTATTCGCGTAGGCTTTTCAATACCAGTCTTACGTTTTTTATCAGACAAGGTAATGCAAGCATGAATGCTGCTATTTTCCGCTTCTTTTTTTACTTTAGCACCTGAACTCAGGAGGCTAGCGCGTGAAAGAAGAAACGGAAAACAGCGCCAAAAAGCCTCCCCCTGTGGAGGCTTTTTTTGTATCTGAACTGGCTCGTTCTATTTCAAGCTCCAGACGCGTGGGTTGACCTGAATCATTCGGTCAAATGAAGGATTACCTACGGTCTGCGGCTCGAAATAGTGAGAGCAAAATAATAACCATAACCGGTGTCTGCACCGACATAATGAGGAAAACCATGTCACATCTCGCAGAGCTGGTTGCCAGTGCGAAGGCAGCCATTAACGAGGCATCAGATGTTGCTGCGCTGGACAACGTCCGCGTGGAATACCTGGGTAAAAAAGGGCTTTTGACCCTTCAGATGACGACCCTGCGCGAGCTGCCTGCTGAAGAGCGTCCGGCAGCCGGCGCGGTTATCAACGAAGCGAAAGAGCAGGTCCAGCAGGCGCTTAACGTGCGTAAGTCAGCGCTTGAAAGTGCTGCGCTTAACGCGCGCCTGGCCTCGGAAACCATCGATGTCTCTCTGCCGGGTCGTCGTATTGAGAACGGTGGCCTGCATCCGGTGACCCGTACTATCGACCGTATCGAAAGTTTCTTCGGTGAGCTCGGCTTTACCGTCGCGACTGGTCCGGAAATCGAAGATGACTACCACAACTTCGATGCGCTGAATATTCCTGGCCACCATCCGGCACGCGCTGACCACGACACTTTCTGGTTTGATGCGACGCGCCTGCTGCGTACGCAAACCTCAGGCGTACAGATCCGCACCATGGCTAACCAGCAGCCGCCGATCCGCATTATTGCGCCAGGTCGCGTCTATCGTAACGACTACGATCAGACCCACACCCCAATGTTCCATCAGATGGAAGGCCTGATTGTTGATACCAACATCAGCTTCACCAACCTGAAGGGAACACTGCACGATTTCCTGCGTAACTTCTTTGAAGAAGATCTACAGATTCGTTTTCGTCCGTCCTATTTCCCGTTCACCGAGCCCTCTGCGGAAGTTGACGTCATGGGCAAAAACGGCAAATGGCTGGAAGTGCTCGGCTGCGGTATGGTGCATCCAAACGTACTGCGCAACGTGGGTATTGATCCGGAAATCTATTCCGGCTTTGCCTTCGGCATGGGTATGGAGCGTCTGACCATGCTGCGCTACGGCGTGACCGACTTACGCGCGTTCTTCGAAAACGATCTGCGTTTCCTCAAACAGTTTAAATAAGGGCAGGACAGAACAATGAAATTCAGTGAACTGTGGTTACGCGAGTGGGTTAACCCAGCTATCGATAGCGAAGCGCTGTCGGACCAGATAACGATGGCCGGGCTTGAGGTTGACGGCGTTGAGCCGGTCGCGGGCAGTTTTAACGGCGTTGTTGTTGGCGAAGTGGTCGAGTGCGCTCAGCACCCTAATGCCGACAAGCTGCGCGTGACAAAAATCAACGTCGGCGGCGAACGTCTGCTGGATATCGTCTGCGGCGCGCCGAACTGCCGTCAGGGCCTTAAGGTTGCCGTTGCGACCATCGGCGCCGTACTGCCGGGCGATTTTAAAATTAAAGCGGCAAAGCTGCGCGGTGAGCCGTCGGAAGGTATGCTGTGCTCCTTCTCGGAACTGGGTATTTCCGACGATCACAGCGGTATTATTGAACTGCCCGCCGATGCGCCGCTGGGTACCGACATCCGTGAATATCTGAAGCTCGACGATAACACTATCGAAATCAGCGTCACGCCGAACCGTGCCGATTGTCTCGGTATTATCGGCGTGGCTCGCGATGTCGCCGTGCTCAACAAGGCGCCGTTGAATGTCCCGGAAATGCCCCCGGTAGCCGCCACCGTCAATGACGTTCTGCCAATCCAGGTCAATGCGCCGGAAGCATGTCCGCGCTATCTGGGGCGCGTGGTAAAAGGCATTAATGTCAAAGCACCGACCCCATTATGGATGAAAGAGAAGCTGCGCCGTTGCGGTATTCGCTCCATCGATGCGGTGGTTGATGTGACCAACTACGTATTGCTTGAGCTGGGTCAGCCGATGCACGCCTTCGATAAAGACCGCATTGAAGGCGGAATTATCGTGCGTATGGCGCATGAAGGGGAAACCCTGGTTCTGCTGGACGGCTCCGAGGCTAAGCTGGACACCGATACTCTGGTGATTGCTGACCATCAGAAAGCTCTGGCAATGGGGGGGATTTTCGGCGGCGAGCACTCCGGCGTAAACGATGAAACGCAAAACGTTCTGCTGGAATGCGCGTTCTTCAGCCCGCTGTCCATTACCGGTCGCGCCCGTCGCCATGGTCTGCATACCGATGCTTCCCACCGCTACGAGCGCGGCGTGGACTCCGCGTTGCAGTATCAGGCTATGGAGCGTGCGACCCGCCTGCTGATGGATATTTGCGGCGGCGAAGCTGGCCCGATTATTGACGTCACCAACGAAGCGACCCTGCCGAAGCCTGCGACCATCAGGCTTCGCCGCAGCAAGCTGGATCGTCTGATCGGTCACCACGTTGAGGATGCGCAGGTGAGCGATATTCTGCGACGTCTGGGCTGTGAAGTCACCGAAGGCCAGGACGAGTGGCATGCCGTCGCGCCGAGCTGGCGTTTCGATATTGCCATCGAAGAGGACCTGGTCGAAGAAGTCGCCCGCGTCTATGGCTATAACAATATTCCTGACGAACCGGTGCAAGCGGGCCTGATCATGGGCACCCACCGCGAAGCGGATCTGTCGCTTAAACGCGTGAAAACGCTGCTCAACGACAAAGGCTATCAGGAAGTGATTACCTACAGCTTCGTTGATCCGAAAGTACAGCAGTGGATCCACGCCGGCGAAGAAGCGCTGATTCTGCCGAGCCCGATCTCCAGCGAAATGTCGGCGATGCGCCTATCATTGTGGACCGGCCTGTTAGGGACGGTGGTCTACAACCAGAATCGTCAGCAGACTCGCGTGCGCATCTTTGAGAGCGGTTTACGCTTTGTTCCTGATACTCAGGCTCCGCTGGGCATTCGTCAGGATGTGATGCTGGCTGGCGTGATTTGCGGTAACCGTTATGAAGAACACTGGAACCTGGCAAAAGAAACCGTCGATTTCTATGATTTAAAAGGCGATCTGGAGTCGGTCCTCGACCTCACCGGTAAGCTGTCCGACATCGAATTCCGCATCGAAGCCAATAATGCGCTTCATCCGGGCCAGTCGGCGGCGATTTATCTGAAAGGTGAACGTATTGGTTTTATTGGGGTTGTTCATCCTGAGCTGGAACGTAAGCTGGATCTGAACGGTCGCACGTTGGTCTTTGAACTGGAGTGGAACAAGCTTGCAGACCGCGTGGTGCCTCAGGCGCATGAAGTTTCTCGCTTCCCGGCGAACCGTCGCGACATCGCCGTCGTTGTGGCAGAAAACGTTCCCGCTGCCGATGTTTTAGCCGAGTGTAAGAAAGTTGGCGTAAATCAGGTAGTTGGCGTAAACTTATTTGACGTGTACCGCGGCAAGGGCGTAGCAGAAGGTTTCAAGAGCCTCGCTATCAGCCTTATCCTCCAGGATACCAGCCGTACACTCGAAGAAGAGGAGATTGCCGCTACCGTCGCCAAATGTGTAGAGGCATTGAAAGAGCGATTCCAGGCATCATTGAGGGATTGAACCTATGGCGCTTACAAAAGCTGAAATGTCAGAATATCTGTTTGATAAGCTTGGGCTTAGCAAGCGGGATGCCAAAGAGCTGGTAGAGTTGTTTTTCGAAGAGGTCCGTCGCGCTCTGGAAAACGGAGAACAGGTAAAACTCTCCGGGTTCGGCAACTTCGATTTGCGAGATAAGAACCAACGCCCGGGCCGTAACCCGAAAACGGGAGAGGATATCCCTATTACAGCCCGGCGAGTGGTGACTTTCAGACCTGGCCAGAAGCTAAAAAGCCGTGTCGAAAATGCGTCACCCAGAGACAAATAATCTGAACTAACTAAAAAGGCCGCTATGCGGCCTTTTTTCTTTTCCTGGCCGAATACCGTAAAATCAATCACATCCTTTTTCTCGATTCAGAAAACTATGCTGACCTTTGCTCAAATTCAACGGCGCCGCAATCGGCGTTGGCTTGCGGTATTAACATTGCTGCTGTTGGTTACGTCGACCATCAGCCTGTGCGCGGGCGACCAGTGGATTGGCCCCGCCGAGTGGTTTAGCGCCAAAGGTGAGCTGTTTATCTGGCAGATCCGTCTGCCGCGCACTCTGGCCGTCCTATTAGTGGGGGCCGCGCTGGCGCTGTCCGGGGCGATTATGCAGGCGCTGTTTGAAAACCCGCTGGCGGAGCCCGGGCTGCTGGGGGTATCAAACGGCGCTGGGGTTGGCCTGATAGCCGCCGTCTTGCTGGGAAAAGGGCTGCTTCCGGGCTGGGCGCTGGGGCTGTGCGCCATCGCTGGCGCGCTGGTCATTACTTTTATTTTACTGCGTTTTGCCAGGCGGCATCTCTCGACCAGCCGCCTGCTGCTGGCGGGCGTGGCGCTCGGTATCATATGCAGCGCGCTGATGACCTGGGCGGTCTACTTCTCAACCTCTTTCGATCTCCGCCAGCTGATGTACTGGATGATGGGCGGCTTTGGCGGCGTGGACTGGCAGCAGCTGTGGCTGATGCTGGCTCTGCTGCCGGCGCTGGCCTGGGTGTGCCTGCAATCGCAGCCTCTTAATCTGTTAGCGCTGGGGGAGGTTTCCGCACGCCAGCTGGGGCTGCCGCTGTGGCTATGGCGTAAAGTGCTGGTGGTGGCGACCGGTTGGCTGGTGGGCGTCAGCGTGGCGCTGGCGGGCGCGATCGGCTTTATTGGTCTGGTTATTCCGCATATTCTGCGCTTATGTGGTTTAAGCGATCACCGCGCGCTGCTTCCGGCCTGTTTGTTAGCGGGGGCCAGCGCGCTGCTTGGGGCGGATATCGTCGCGCGTCTGGCGCTCTCGGCGGCGGAATTGCCGATTGGTGTGGTCACCGCCACCCTGGGTGCGCCGGTGTTCATCTGGTTATTGTTAAAATCAGGCCGCCCGCAGTAACGGGCGGCCGTAAGCGGTGGCTAATTACCAGCCCTTAATCGCATCGCCTTTGTAGACTTCCGCTGCCTTATCGGCAACTGCTTGAGTCTGGAAGGCCTCTTTCAGCTCCTGAACCTTTTTGCTGTCTTTATTCTCTTCGCGTGAAACGATGGCGTTGACGTACGGAGAGTCAGGACCTTCCATAAATAAGCCATCGCGGGCGGCCGACAGGCCGGCCTGGGCAGAGAAGTTGGTATTAATAATCGACAGGGCGACATTCGGGTCGTCAAGGGTACGGGTCAGCTGCGGCGTGTCGACTTCGACGATTTTTAGCTGTTTAGGATTGTCGATAATATCCAGCGTCGTAGGCAGGTAGCCTGTCCCTTCTTTTAGCTTGATTAAACCTTGCGCCTGCAGCAGCAGCAGGCTGCGGCCCAGGGTTGTGGTTTCGTTAGAAATGGAAATCGTCGCGCCGTCAGGCAGTTCGCTGATATTTTTGATTTTCTTCGAGTAGGCGGCGATCGGGAAGACGAAGGTTTTACCGACAATCGCAAACTTATAGCCGCGCTCTTTTGATTGCGCCTCAAGGTAAGGCAGCGTCTGGAAGGCGTTAGCATCGACGTCTTTATTGTTCAGCGCTTCGTTCGGCAGTACGTAATCATTAAATGAGATAACCTCCACGTCGAGGTTATATTTCTCTTTGGCCACTTGTTCTACGACTTTCCAGATAGCCTCATCCGGCCCGGTATTAATGGCGACTTTGATCTTATTATCTTCATCCGGTGAGCAGGCTGCCAGCAGCGCGACGGAGGCCGCAATTAACACCGTGCTAAACATCTTCTTCATCAATAAAACTCTCTTAAATTAACAATTAACGAAATGCTATTACATCCATTCATCACTGTACACTGAATTGCGCGCTCCCGGTGTTGAGATGAATTCATGTTGTGTGGCCTGTTACATCAAGAGACACTCCGGGGGGATTCAAAGTAGAATGACCCGGTCTGAATCCGCTACAGTAGATAGGGATCACCTGAAGCAGAAATCGGTTTATTCATTGAGGGAAGGCTATGCAACACGATATTCTCAATACTGAAGTCACCACCATCGATGGTGAAAAAACAACGCTTGCCCCATGGGCGGGTAAAGTGCTGTTGATCGTTAACGTTGCTTCAAAATGCGGCCTGACGCCGCAGTATGAGCAGCTGGAAGCGCTGCAAAAAGGGCTTGAAAGTGAAGGATTTAGCGTGCTGGGCTTCCCGTGCAACCAGTTCCTGGGGCAGGAGCCGGGCAGCGAAGAAGAGATAAAAACCTTCTGTAGCACCACCTACGGCGTGACTTTCCCGATGTTCAGCAAAATTGACGTTAACGGCGAGCATCGCGCGCCTCTGTATCAGAAGCTGGTTGATGCCGCCCCGCAGGCTGTCGCGCCGGAAGGCAGCGGTTTTTATGAGCGCATGGCCAGTAAAGGCAGGGCTCCGCTGTATGTAGATGATATTCTTTGGAACTTTGAAAAATTCCTGATTGGCCGGGACGGACAGGTTATCGGTCGTTTCTCACCGGATATGACGCCGGATGACCCGCAGCTGGTGGCCGCCATTAAAGGAGCTTTAGCGAAATAATGCCGTTTTTGATGCAGCTACAGGACGTAGAAGAGGCGGGGCGGCTGGCGCCGTTTTCAGCGGAAATCCGGCCGGGAGAGATTATTCACCTGGTGGGGCCAAACGGCGCGGGGAAAAGCACGCTGTTGGCGCGTATGGCGGGACTCTCTACAGGGCCGGGGCGGGTCAAACTGAATGAACGCCCTCTGAAGGATTGGCCTGCTCAGGAGCTGGCCCGTCATCGGGCCTATTTAAGCCAACACCAGATGCCGCCTTTCGCAATGCCGGTCTGGCATTATCTGTCGCTGCATCTGCACAACGACGCGCAAAACGCGCTGCTGACGGCTGTCGCGGAGAAACTGGGCTTAGGCGATAAGCTTGGGCGCCAGGTGAATCACATTTCTGGCGGGGAGTGGCAGCGCGTGCGGCTGGCGGCGGTAATACTGCAGATTCATCGGCAGGCTAATCCGGCCGGGCAATTGCTCTTGCTGGATGAACCAATGAATAGCCTGGACGTGGCGCAGCAGTCCGCGCTCGATCGCGTATTAAATGAGCTCTGTGCATCCGGGGTTGCTATCGTGATGAGCAGCCACGACCTTAATCATACCCTCCGACATGCCCATCGCGCCTGGCTGATCTGCCGGGGGAAAACCATTGCCTGCGGTAGTACCGCTGAAGTTCTTAACGAAGAAAACTTGACCGCCGCCTACGCCATGGACTTCCAGAGAGTTGAGGTGGCTGGTCATCTTATGCTCGTTCCGTCACAGTAGCACGCAGTCAGCTTGCCAGCGAATTGATAAACAAGCTAAATTATTCTGCTAACAGGATAAGGAACAGAGGATTCGTCTGAGATGCGTTTCTGGCTCGTTTTGTGTGTTGCGTTATTTCTGGCGGGTTGTAGCAGTCACCGGGCGCCGCCGCCAAATCCACGGCTTGCTGATTCGATTACCGTTGTGGCCAACCTGAATGAGCAGTTAAGGAACTGGCGGGGAGCGCCTTATCGCTACGGCGGGATGTCGCCGCGCGGCGTCGATTGCTCCGGGTTTGTGCTAATGACCTTTCGCGACAAGTTTGCGCTGCAGCTTCCACGCGAAACCCGTGAGCAGGCGGAGGTCGGCACCAAAATTGATAAGAGCGAACTGCTGCCCGGCGATCTGGTCTTTTTCAAGACCGGCTCCGGAGAGAGTGGTCTGCACGTCGGTATTTACGACACCGACAACCAGTTTATCCACGCCTCCACCAGCCAGGGCGTGACGCGCTCATCGCTGGATAATGTCTACTGGCATAAAAAATTCTGGCAGGCGCGAAGGATCTAACGCCAGCCGTCACCGGGCAAAGGCTGAAGCGCGGCCAATCCCCCGTGCGGCTTATTATTGCAATAACCCCGTACTTGCCCCGTGTTAATAATTTGTTGAAAGCACTACACTGAAGGCAGGAGGAACCATGACCCTGTCTTTTACTACCCACTGGCGTGATGAACTGCCGGATTTTTACACTGCTTTAGCCCCCACACCGCTGGAGAATGCGCGGCTTGTCTGGCACAACGTGCCGCTGGCGCGATCGCTGGGCGTCGCCGATTCGTTATTTAGCCCGGAGAAGGGCGCTGGCGTATGGGGCGGCGAAACGCTGCTGCCGGGAATGTCGCCGCTGGCGCAGGTATACAGCGGCCACCAGTTCGGCTCCTGGGCCGGGCAGCTCGGCGACGGGCGCGGCATTCTGCTCGGCGAACAGCAGCTCGCGGACGGTCGTCGCTTTGACTGGCACCTGAAAGGTGCCGGGCTCACTCCCTATTCACGGATGGGTGACGGACGGGCGGTACTGCGCTCAACGATCCGCGAGGGGCTGGCCTCGGAAGCAATGCATGCGCTGGGTATTCCCACCACCCGCGCGCTGGCGATAGTGGCCAGCGACACCCCGGTATACCGTGAAACCGCTGAACGCGGGGCGATGCTGATGCGGCTGGCGGAAAGTCACGTACGTTTTGGCCATTTTGAGCACTTTTACTACCGCCGCGAGCCGCTCAAAGTACAGCAACTGGCGGATTACGTGATTCGTCACCACTGGCCGCACCTGCAAAATGAAGCGGATAAGTACATTGTCTGGTTCAGCGACGTGGTCACTCGAACGGCTGAGATGATTGCCAGCTGGCAAACGGTCGGCTTTGCGCACGGGGTAATGAATACCGATAACATGTCGATCCTCGGCCTGACGATGGACTACGGTCCGTACGGTTTCCTTGACGATTTCCAGCCGGGATTTATTTGTAACCATTCCGATTATCAGGGGCGCTATAGCTTTGATAATCAGACGGCGGTAGGGCTATGGAATCTGCAACGCCTGGCGCAGACGCTGTCGCCGTTTATCAGCGCGGAGTTACTGAACGGCGCGCTGGATGGCTACCAGCACGCGCTGCTCACGGCATATGGCCGCCGCATGCGCGACAAGCTTGGCCTGTTTACCCAGCAAAAAGGAGATAACGAGTTGCTGGACGGTCTGTTTGCCTTAATGGCGCGCGAGGGCAGCGACTATACGCGGACCTTCCGGATGCTCAGCGCCAGCGAGCAGGCGAGCGCCGCCTCGCCGCTACGCGACGAATTTATCGACCGCGAGACCTTCGATAGCTGGTTTGCCGATTATCGCGCGCGCCTGCGCGATGAACTGGTTGACGATGAGCAAAGGCAGGTGAGGATGCGCAGCGTGAATCCGGCGCTGGTGCTGCGCAACTGGCTTGCGCAGAGGACAATTGAGCTGGCGGAGCAGGGAGATATGAGTGAACTGGAACGTCTGCATAATGCGCTATCCCAGCCCTTTATCGACAGGACGGATGATTATGTCAATCGTCCTCCTGACTGGGGAAGGCGTCTTGAAGTGAGCTGTTCCAGCTAGTCGTTATTATCCCTGCCTTAATCGGCGGGGATAATTATTTGGTCAGGATCAGCTTACCCGAATGGGTCTGGCGCAGCAGATAGCGCTGACCGTCGTGTTCAATCACCACTCGTCCCTCGGTGCCTAATAATGTGCGACTGCTTATCTCTCTGTCGGTCGGAACAGGATGCAGGGCATTGTCTTTAGTTTTTTCTGCTGTGGCAGTGTTATCCATACGCGTCATAGCACTAAAAATAAAAATAAAGGTAACAATGATAATCATTATCAATAATGTTGTTTTTCACGGCAAGCATTATTTATCAAAATAGCCGATTTAGCCGGTGAGCGAGCGGACGAGGGAAGGAAATAACCCCGCCGCGGAGACGGCGGGGAAGGGGAACTACAGGCGGGTGGAGGTGGCGGCGGCTAATTCACCCAGCAGCCGTTCGCTATCGTCCCAGTTCAGGCAGGGATCGGTTATCGACTGCCCCCAGGCCAGCGGCTGGCCGGCGACCACCTTCTGCGTGCCTTCCTGAAGGAAGCTCTCGGCCATGATCCCGGCGATAGCGGTCGAGCCAGCGCGGATCTGCTGGCAGATATCGGCGCACACCTCCAGCTGACGGCGGTGCTGTTTCTGGCAATTGCCGTGGCTAAAATCCACCACCAGCTGTTCCGGTAGGTCGAACTCAGCCAGCGCTTGCCCTGCTGCGGCGATATCGGCAGCGTGGTAATTCGGTTTTTTGCCGCCGCGCATAATGATATGGCCGTAAGGATTACCGCTGGTCTGGTAGATCGTCATTTGCCCCTGCTTATCCGGTGACAGGAACATGTGGCTGGCGCGGGAAGCGCGGATAGCGTCTACGGCGATACGGGTATTGCCATCGGTACCGTTCTTAAAGCCTACCGGGCAAGAGAGCGCAGAGGCCATTTCGCGGTGGATTTGGCTCTCGGTCGTACGTGCGCCGATTGCGCCCCAGCTTATCAAGTCGGCAATAAACTGCCCGGTCACCATATCGAGAAACTCGGTGGCGGTCGGTACGCCCAGTTCATTGACCTGCAGCAGCAGGCTACGCGCCAGCTCGAGGCCGTGATTCACCCGATAGCTGCCGTTGAGGTCGGGGTCGGAGATCAGCCCCTTCCAGCCGACCACCGTGCGCGGCTTCTCAAAATAGGTACGCATCACGATTTCCAGCTGCGGCTGGTAACGTTCGCGCATGCCCTGCAGGCGGCGCGCATACTCCATCGCCGCATCAATGTCGTGGATGGAGCACGGACCTATCACCACCAGCAGGCGGCGGTCCTCACCGTTGAGAATTCTCTCGATGCGGCGGCGCGAAGCGGAGACGTGAGCTGCAACTTCGGCAGACACAGGATGCCGCTGAGCCAGTTCCGCGGGCGTTACCAGGCTTTCAATGCGCGCGGTACGCAATTCGTCTGTTTTATTCATTGGGGTCTCAAAAATCTGTTTCTTCCGCGGCGAAAATGCCGGGAAGTGATGCGCATCACGATAAACCAATCCCCGCTTATTGCAAGAGCAGGGCATGATCCTGTATAGGCCACGGGTGATAGCATAAACAAATTTTTAATAATGTACTAGTGTGTTAGTACATTCTGCGGCTCAACCCCATAATATCCATGATTTTGGTGGCGATCTCTTCTACGGAATAGTTGGTACTGTTCAGGCAAGGTATCTTGTTTTTGCGGTAAAGCGCTTCAACTTCGGTCACTTCCATTCGGCACTGACGCATAGAAGCATAGCGGCTGTTTTCCCGTCGCTCTTCACGGATAGCCGCCAGGCGCTCCGGATTGATCGTTAAGCCGAAGAGCTTGTGCTGTAGCGGCTTGAGGGAGGCCGGAAGAATCAGATTGTCCATATCATCGGCGATAAACGGGTAGTTGGCGGCGCGGATACCGTACTGCATCGCCAGGTACAGACTGGTGGGGGTTTTCCCGCAGCGCGAAACGCCGAGTAGGATCACCTGAGCTTGATCGAGGTTGCGCAGCGAAATGCCGTCATCGTGGGCAAGGGTATAATCGATAGCGGCGATGCGCGCGTCGTATTTATTGAGGTTGCCCGGCGTCAGGCCGTGGGTTCGGTGAGCGATTGGCGTCGGGTCAAGGCGCAATTCCTGCTGCAGAGGGGCCACCAGCGCCTGAACGATATCCTGACAAAAGCCTTCACTTTGTATGATGATGTCGCGGATTTCCGGCAGCACGATGGAGTAGAACACCAGCGGTCGAATACCGGTCTGCTGGAAAATCGCGTCTATTTGCTCCTTCACGGCGCGCGCGCGGCTGATATTTTCGACAAACGGCAGGGTTACGCTGCTGGTGGCGACCGGGAATTGCGACATGACCGCATGACCCAGAACTTCCGCCGTAATAGCGGTACCGTCGGAAATATAAAAGACGTGGCGATCTACAGCACTTTCCATTTTGACCATCCGGTATAATGAGTTTAATTGTCTGAAAGCAGATATTAAATTTAAGCATAACGCTCCAGGCTTTGTCTCATATTTAAAAAATGAAACGCTATTTTTATTTTTAATGAAAAGGTGAGTTCATTTTTCGCAACTGCGTATCTTTTGTATCAAATTTCATCAGATTTCTGAAGAATCATTAGCTTAGCTATATCTGGCAAAGAATCCTAAAAACGAAAAAATAATTTGCTTGAACGATTCACCGTTTCTTTCAGCTGGATAAATATGTCAGGATAAATCTCGTAGTCGATCGTGAATTATTTATCACTGGTATTAAATCACAAAAGGATTGTCTCGATGTCCAACAATGGCTCGTCACCGCTGGTGCTTTGGTATAACCAACTCGGCATGAATGATGTAGACAGGGTTGGGGGCAAAAATGCCTCCCTTGGTGAAATGATTACAAATCTGTCTGGTATGGGCGTTTCCGTACCGAACGGGTTTGCCACCACCGCTGATGCCTTTAATCAGTTTTTGGACCAAAGCGGTGTTAACCAGCGCATTTATGAACTGCTGGATGAAACCGACATTGATGACGTTTCCGCATTAGCGAAAGCGGGCGCACAGATCCGTCAGTGGATCATCGATACGCCGTTCCAGAGCGAACTGGAAAATGCGATTCGTGATGCCTATACCCAGCTCTCCGCCGATGACGCTGAGGCCTCTTTTGCCGTTCGCTCCTCGGCGACGGCGGAAGATATGCCAGATGCCTCCTTCGCCGGTCAGCAAGAGACATTCCTTAACGTGCAGGGCTTTGACGCCGTGCTCGTCGCGGTGAAGCACGTATTTGCTTCGCTGTTTAACGATCGCGCCATTTCCTACCGTGTGCATCAGGGATACGATCATCGCGGGGTGGCGCTCTCCGCCGGGGTGCAAAGGATGGTCCGTTCCGATCTGGCCTCGTCCGGCGTGATGTTCTCTATCGATACCGAATCCGGTTTTGACCAGGTGGTGTTTATCACCTCCGCCTGGGGGCTCGGCGAAATGGTGGTGCAGGGGGCGGTGAACCCCGATGAGTTCTACGTCCATAAACCGACGCTGGAAGCGGGCCGTCCGGCCATTGTCCGCCGCACCATGGGGTCGAAAAAGATCCGCATGGTTTACGCCCCTACCCAGGAGCACGGTAAGCAGGTGCGTATCGAAGACGTGCCGCAGGCGCAGCGCGACGTTTTCTCGTTGACCGATGCGGAAGTGCAGGAGCTGGCGCAGCAGGCGCTACAAATCGAAAAACACTACAACCGCCCGATGGATATCGAGTGGGCGAAGGATGGTCACACCGGCAAGCTATTTATCGTGCAGGCCCGTCCGGAAACCGTTCGTTCGCGCGGCCAGGTCATGGAGCGTTATACCCTCCATGCACAAGGGCAGATTATTTCGGAAGGGCGCGCTATCGGCCATCGTATCGGCGCGGGTCCGGTAAAGGTCATTCACGATATCAGCGAAATGAACCGCATCGAGCCCGGCGACGTGCTGGTGACCGACATGACCGACCCGGACTGGGAACCGATCATGAAAAAAGCGGCGGCGATCGTCACCAACCGCGGCGGGCGTACCTGTCATGCGGCGATTATCGCGCGTGAGCTGGGGATCCCGGCGGTAGTTGGCTGCGGCAACGCCACCGATCGCATCCAGGAAAACCAGAACGTGACCGTCTCCTGCGCGGAAGGTGATACCGGCTACGTGTATGCCGAAATCCTCGACTTCAGCGTGAAGAGCTCCAGCGTTGGCGAGATGCCGGATCTGCCGCTGAAAATCATGATGAACGTCGGTAACCCGGACCGCGCCTTTGACTTTGCCTGCCTGCCAAACGAAGGCGTAGGCCTGGCGCGTCTGGAGTTCATCATCAACCGTATGATCGGCGTCCACCCGCGCGCGCTGCTGGAGTTCGACGATCAGGAGCCGGGTTTGCAGAACGAAATCCGCGAGCTGATGAAAGGCTACGACTCGCCGAGAGAGTTCTACGTCGGCCGCCTGACGGAAGGGATCTCGACGCTGGGCGCGGCATTCTTCCCGAAACGAGTGATTGTGCGTCTTTCCGACTTTAAATCTAACGAATACGCCAATCTGGTCGGTGGCGAACGTTATGAGCCGGAAGAAGAGAACCCGATGCTGGGCTTCCGCGGCGCCGGTCGCTATGTGTCCGAAAGCTTCCGCGACTGCTTCGCGCTGGAGTGTGAAGCGGTTAAACGGGTGCGTAACGACATGGGGCTGACCAACGTCGAAATCATGGTGCCGTTTGTCCGCACCGTCGCGCAGGCAAAAGCGGTGGTTGATGAGCTGGAACGCCAGGGCCTCAAGCGCGGCGAAAACGGCCTGAAGCTGATTATGATGTGTGAAATCCCATCGAATGCGCTGCTGGCTGAACAGTTCCTCGAATACTTCGACGGCTTCTCTATCGGTTCTAACGATATGACGCAGCTGGCGCTGGGCCTGGACCGTGACTCCGGCGTAGTCTCAGAACTGTTCGATGAGCGTAACGACGCGGTGAAAGCGCTGCTGTCGATGGCCATTCGCGCGGCGAAGAAACAGGGCAAATATGTCGGTATCTGTGGGCAGGGTCCGTCTGACCACGAAGATTTTGCCGCCTGGCTGATGGAAGAGGGGATCGATAGCCTGTCCCTGAACCCGGATACGGTCGTGCAAACCTGGCTCGGACTGGCGGAATTGAATAAGTAAGTTCGCGCCGGATTCTCGCTCAAAAGACCATCCCCGCCAGCAGTGGCGGGGATTTTTTGTTTTTAGCCGACAGGCTTACGGACAAAAAAAAGCCCATCGTGGGAGATGGGCAAAGACTACACACAGCAATTCGTTGTTTCACTCAGGGGATTTCCATGCTTATAAATCAATATGTTGATTTATAACCGTGAGCTAATACTAGGCACTGAGGCTTTTTGCGTCGATCGGATTCCTCTCAATAGTTAAATTACGGTAAAGAATCTGTGCAGAAAATAGGGTTAGCAGGCAGAGAAATGCGGGATGTGGTGAGAGATAGATTAGTCTTTCTTAATATTTTAGATTGTCCTGCCCGACGGTAATCAGGGGCGTAATGGGGAAAGGCGGGTTTCCCCGCCTTTTGCTTACTTATCCTGCGAGGCTCGCGTATTCAGCTCGCTCAGTTCCTCAAGCACCAGATCGGGGTCTTTCGGCGGCGGCGGCGCTTCGTTAACCCACGCATCATACAGCCGCCAGGAGACCGCAAGCAGTACCGGACCGATAAACAGTCCTATCATGCCGAACGCCACCAGGCCGCCGATAACGCCGGAAAGGATCAGAATCATCGGCAGGTCGGCGCCCATGCGAATCAGCAGCGGACGAATAAAGTTATCCATGGTGCCGACGACGCAGCTCCAGACCAGCAGCACGGTGCCCCAGGTGGTATCGCCGCTCCAGTAAAGCCAGATAATTGACGGTACCAGGACCAGCAGGGGTCCCAGCTGGACGAGGCAGGTGAAGATCATCACCACAGTGAGCAGCGCGGCGTAGGGCACGCCGCTGACCGCAAGGCCAATACCGCCAAGCACCGCCTGGGCCAGCGCGGTAACGACCACCCCAAGCGCCACAGCGCGAATCGCCTGTCCGGCGAGGATCACCGCCGCGTCGCCGCGTTTGGACGCCAGGCGTGTGGCAAAGTGACGGAAGCCATATGCGACCTGTTCGCCGCGCCAGTACAGCAGGGCGCTGAACAGCAACATCAGTCCGCAATAGACCAGCAGCTTGCCAATATGCGCCGCCTGGCCGACAAACCACGTGGTGGTGGTGCCAAGATAGGGGCGAATTTTGACCATAATCGCCGTTCCCCCCATCTCCAGTAAGTTATGCCAGCCGGTATACAGTTTATCGCCGATTAGCGGAACACTATTTAGCCACGCCAGATCCGGCGGCGTAAAGTTGCCGCTGGTAATCACTTTTATTAATGGCGTGCTGTTATCGACCAGGCTGTTGACCAGCAGCGCAATAGGGATAACGAACAGCAAAAAGAGCAGTAGCGTCATCACCAGCACCGCCAGGGCGCGCTTGCCGAAAAGCAGGCGCTGCAGGCGCAACAGTACCGGCCAGGTGGCGATAACCACGGTACCGGCCCAGGCGAATGACAGGATAAATGGCTGCACGACCCACAGACAGGAAATAATAATCAGGGACAAAAACAGCACCGACAGCAGAACTTGCGGTATGTCCCGGGGCTGATTGGGGTTAATCATAGTGAAGTTTTACCTTTGCAGTCGCGTCAAAAGGCTGACGCAGCGTAATTCCATGTACTGATAATAATATCAATATGTTCGCGCGCCTGATTTTGCCCTTAATTCTGGCGGGCGCATATGAAAAAAATGTGATAAAAAGTTGAGGGCACTACGCAAACGTTTAATCACTTACAACACAACATAGTCAGGCAGGGTCGAGCGTCATGATCCCACAGATTTCTCAAGCGCCAGGTGTCGTTCAACTGGTGCTGAATTTTTTGCAGGTACTGGAGCAACAAGGTTTTACCGGGGATACCGCCACCAGCTATGCCGACAGGCTAACGATGGCGACTGATAACAGTGTCTATCAACTGTTGCCGGATGCGATTATATTCCCTCGTTCCACGGCGGACGTGGCTCTGCTGGCCAGGCTGGCGGCGGAAGAACGTTTTAAATCACTGATCTTTACCCCGCGCGGGGGCGGTACCGGCACCAACGGCCAGGCGCTGAACGCCGGGATCATCGTCGATATGTCCCGCTATATGAACCGCATTATAGAAATCAACCCGGAAGAAGGGTGGGTGCGGGTGGAAGCCGGGGTCATTAAAGACCAGCTGAATCAATTCCTTAAGCCGTACGGCTACTTTTTCGCGCCGGAGTTGTCGACCAGCAACCGCGCCACGCTTGGCGGGATGATCAACACCGATGCTTCCGGGCAGGGCTCTCTGGTCTACGGCAAAACGTCCGACCACGTGCTGGGGGTGCGCTCGGTGCTGATCGGCGGCGATATTCTTGATACGCAGCCGATTCCGGTAGCGCTGGCGGAAACGCTAAGCGCCCAGCAGTCGGCAATCGGGCGTATTTACCGCACCGTCTATCAGCGCTGTAAAGCGCAGCGCCAACTGGTTATCGATAAATTCCCCAAACTTAACCGCTTCCTCACGGGCTACGATCTGCGCCACGTCTTTAATGACGAGATGAGCGAATTCGATCTCACCCGCATCCTGACCGGTTCCGAAGGGACGCTGGCGTTTATCACCGAAGCGCGGCTGGATATCACCCGTTTGCCGAAAGTGCGTCGACTGGTCAACGTGAAGTACGACTCCTTTAATTCCGCGCTGCGTAACGCGCCGTTTATGGTTGAAGCCAGGGCGCTCTCGGTCGAAACCGTCGACTCGAAAGTGCTTAATCTGGCGCGGGAAGATATCGTGTGGCATTCGGTCAGCGAGCTCATTACCGACGTGGCGGATAAAGAGATGCTGGGGCTGAATATCGTCGAATTCGCCGGTGACGACGTCGAGCTGATTGATAGCCAGGTGACGGGGCTATGCCAGCGTCTGGATGAGCTGATGTCGCGCAATGAAGCGGGCGTCATCGGCTGGCAGGTTTGTCACGATCTCGACGGCGTGGAGCGCATCTACGCGATGCGTAAAAAAGCGGTCGGCCTGCTGGGTAATGCCAAAGGAGCCGCCAAGCCGATACCGTTCGCCGAAGATACCTGCGTGCCGCCGGAGCATCTGGCTGACTATATTGCGGAATTTCGCGCGCTGCTCGACGGCCACGGGCTGAGCTACGGCATGTTTGGCCATGTGGATGCCGGCGTACTGCACGTGCGTCCGGCGCTGGATATGTGCGATCCGCAGCAGGAGATGCTGATGAAGCGCATTTCAGATGACGTTGTGGCGTTAACCGCTAAGTATGGCGGCCTGCTGTGGGGGGAACACGGGAAAGGCTTCCGCGCCGAATATAGTCCAGCGTTCTTTGGCGAAGCTTTATTTGGCGAGTTGCGCAAGATTAAAGCCGCCTTTGACCCGGATAACCGCCTGAACCCGGGTAAGATCTGCCCGCCTGAAGGCGTTGACGCGCCGATGATGAAGGTGGATGCGGTTAAGCGCGGTACATTCGATCGGCAGATCCCTATCGCCGTGCGTAGCTCATGGCGCGGGGCGATGGAGTGTAACGGCAACGGCCTGTGCTTCAACTTTGATGCTAAAAGCCCGATGTGTCCGTCGATGAAGGTTAGCAATCACCGTATTCACTCGCCGAAAGGCCGGGCTACGCTGGTGCGTGAATGGCTGCGGCTGCTGGCGGACCGCGGTATTGACCCCAATCAGCTGGAAAAAGATCTGCCGGAAAAGCGTGCCAGCCTGCGTACCCTGGTGGAACGTACCCGCAATAGCTGGCACGCGCGGAAAGGAGAGTACGATTTCTCGCATGAGGTTAAGGAGGCGATGTCCGGCTGTCTGGCTTGTAAAGCCTGCTCGACCCAATGCCCGATTAAAATTGACGTCCCGGAGTTCCGTTCGCGTTTCCTCCAGCTTTACCATAGCCGCTATTTGCGCCCGGTCCGCGACCATTTGGTGGCGACGGTTGAATCCTACGCGCCGCTGATGGCGCATGCGCCGAAGACCTTTAACTTTTTTATTAACCAACCGTGGATGCGCAAGCTGTCGGAAAAGCATATCGGTATGGTCGATCTCCCGCTGCTCTCCGTGCCGTCGCTGAAGCAGCAGATGGTCGGCCACCGTTCGGCGAACACCACGCTGGAGCAGCTGGAAGCGCTGAGCGCAGAGCAGAAAGGGAAAATGGTGCTGGTGGTTCAGGATCCGTTTACCAGCTATTACGATGCGCAGGTGGTTGCCGATTTTGTTCGCCTGGTTGAGAAGGTCGGCTACCAGCCGGTACTGCTGCCGTTTTCACCAAACGGTAAGGCGCAGCATATTAAGGGCTTCCTGACGCGATTCGCGCGCACCGCGCAGAAAACCGCCGATTTCCTTAACCGGGTGGCCGAGCTCGGCATGCCGATGGTGGGGGTCGATCCGGCGCTGGTGCTTTGCTACCGCGATGAATATAACCAGGTCCTCGGCGAGAAGCGCGGCGATTTCCGCGTTATGCTGGTGCACGAGTGGCTGCCGCAGGTGCTGTCGGAAACCGCAGCTCAAGATAAAGGCGGCGAATCGTGGTATCTGTTTGGCCACTGTACCGAGGTGACGGCGCTTCCCGCGGCCACCCGGCAGTGGGCGGATATCTTTGCCCGCTTTGGCGCGAAGCTGGAAAACGTTAACGTGGGCTGCTGCGGCATGGCCGGGACCTACGGTCATGAAGTGAAGAACCACGCCAACTCGCTGGCCATCTACGCGCTCTCGTGGCAGCAGGCGATGGAGCGCTTGCCGCGCAATCGCTGCCTGGTCACCGGTTACTCCTGTCGTAGCCAGGTGAAGCGTATTGAAGGCAGTGGCGTGCGCCATCCGCTGCAGGCGCTACTGGAGATTATGGGATGATTTGGAAACGTCACAGCACCCTGGAACAGCTGAACGCGATGGGCGAGGGGAATATGGTCGGTCTGCTGGATATCCGCTTCGAGGCGATAACCGACGACGCCATCATCGCCACGATGCCGGTAGATAGCCGCACCCATCAGCCGTTTGGCCTGCTACACGGCGGCGCGTCGGTGGTTTTAGCGGAAACGTTAGGTTCGGTCGCGGGCTATCTGTGCAGCGAAGGTGAGCAGAAGGTGGTGGGGCTGGAGGTGAACGCCAACCACATACGTTCGGTGCGCTGCGGAAGGGTTCGCGGCGTGTGCCGGGCGCTGCACGTTGGCGCCCGTCACCAGGTGTGGCAAATCGAAATCTCTGATGAACAGGGGCGCCTTTGCTGTTCGTCACGGCTAACCACTGCCGTGATCTAAGTTAACAAAGGGGGGATTCCCCCCCTTACTGCTTTTGTATCGCCTGAACCACTATCATCGCAACACCCGGGCGTTTTTGCTAAGCCTCATTCCATTGCCACTTCAACTATTCATACGAAAATTCCTGGTATATCTCCGTTCCGCGCAAGTTTTAATTGCCCGCAGCGCGATGCTTACGCTTGCCGCTTATTAGGCAGCCACCCTCGCAAGGTGTAGACCATTATCTCTCGGGTGGCAAGTATATAAATATCAAATATAAATTTTTCAAACATCACTATTAATTATGCTAATCTTTTATATACCAGAGATTTACAAGTAACGAGAGGATGGAGTTAGCTATGGGTATCATTTCATGGATCATTTTTGGCCTTATTGCCGGTATTTTAGCCAAGTGGATTATGCCGGGGAAAGACGGCGGCGGATTTATCGTTACCGTAATTCTCGGTGTCATCGGTGCAGTTGTCGGGGGGTGGATTAGTACTTTCTTCGGCTTTGGTCGTGTAGATGGTTTTAATTTCGGCAGCTTTGTCGTTGCGGTGATTGGCGCGCTGGTGGTCCTGTTTATCTACAGGAAGATCAGGAGCTAATTCGCGCTACGTATTAGCTATGCCATAAAGTGAAGAGGCTGCCGCCATTGTCGGCAGCCTTTTTTAATATCCTGGCAATGCCTGTCCGGGCAATATCGCCTCTCTGAATCTTTGACCCAATATGCGCTCGTCGGCCCGGCGCAGCGGGGCTGGCACGACGTCGGCAAGGGCCTGTTTCTTCATCAACATAAAGATCTGTCCGGCGACGGCGAGGCTCACGGATTTTTCGAGGGAAGAGGTTAATCGAGCAAAACGCTAATAATTAACAATACGACCATACACATCGACATGACATCTGTTTCTATTTCCATAATTCAGTACTACACAGGTTCCCGAACGGTCGCCGTTGCGACATTGCGTTAAAAGATGAAGGAAATTTAGCAGCGCATTCTACATGAGCCAGCCAGCAGTGAATAAATCTTTATTTCTGTGAAACGACAATACTTATAATGAAAACGAATAGAATTCGTTGCATGAATGTATTGGGTGTGGCGACCGGATTGAGAGAAGAGCGCAAGCTCAATCCTGTTAATCAGTATTTAGCAGGAAGCTTGTTGATTTTTATCAGTTTTCCCTCTTCCATTTCGATGAAGCCGCCGGTTTTCAGAGCGGCCAGAATGCGCATTACACCGCTGCGGGAAAGCCGGGTTTTCTCTCTGATATATTTTTCAGCCGTCACGCTGTAGCGATAACCCTCCTCTTCCTCCATTAACTTGATCAACTGCTGGCGAATCATTTCATACGCCGTTGGCACGCCCTGAGGCATGACGTTATGATAGAGGCGGTTATAGACAAACATCAGTTGTTTAGAAAGCAGTCCCCATAGCGCCTTCTCTTTAATGATTTCCTCGACGCGACGGGTCGTGAGTACGCCTATCAGGCACGGCGTGACGGTTTTAAAATAATCGTTGAAATAGATATCCGTCATGTTCGCAAGGCCGAAAATGGCCGGGCTGCGCGCGGTGGTAAGCATCATGCCGTCATTCCTCCTGTAGAACGCAATTGTCCCCTCCAGCAGGAGATAGCACATCCCCTGACCGTTAACCTGGAGGTCAAACTGCTCGCCACGTCCCGCTTTGTACGTCGTGCTGTAAGGCTGCAAATGAGAAATAAATTCCTGTGCATAAGGGGAGCCGCGGAAGGATTGATTTGCCGATGACATAGTCAGAACATCCTGAAGGAGATCGAACTTATTATAACCTCGCGCCTCTCTCTTGCCACCCCGTAGATGCATTAACCGTCAGTACTTTCGCGGCAGATGGTGGATGTCAATCAGCACTCCGCGCTCCATAGTAATGTATTTACCCGTTCGTAGCTCTGCCAGGATACGCATAACGCCGCTGCGGGAAAGATAGGTTCGACTTTTGATATAGGCCGCCGCGGTGATATTTTGCCGGATAGCTTCGGGCTCTTGCATTAATTCAACGAGTTGGAAACGGATGATATCATAGGCTGACATTTGCGATATCTGGGCGCAGTGTTCATAAACTCTTGATGCGGTATAGATCAGCAGCTTTGAAAAATGCTCCCATAAGTTCTTTTGTGCCACTACGTGATTGAATGTTTCCAGAGAAACTGCCGCTATTTCCGACGTTTCCAGTACCCTGACATACAGACGTTCAGAGGAAAACTGGCTACATACGCCGAGAAGAAATGGCGATGACTCTGAGTTTAAAACAATACCGTCTCCGCGACGATGCAGAGCCACGCTGCCCTGAATAAGTAAAAAACACTGCCGAACGTCATTATCATAATAATGGACGATATCGCCCTTTGATACAATTCGCCTCTCGGCATATGGCAGGGTATTATCGATTAATCTTTCAATATGCTTAAAGGGTTTTATACTCAACACCTCTGCAGGCTCATTGTAGAGTTCAGGAATAATTCGCGTATTCATAAGATACCTCACTAACTTATGCGATCGTTTTTTGATCGATGTTGGGAATTATCTTAAAAAACATCATTCCAGGGAACGTTCGCGCCAGGTCTATTAATAGACTTAACGTAATTTTCATTTTAAGTGATTGATTTTATTGTGTTCATTTTTTAGTCCAAAAGTAGACCGGGACGTTTTAGATTAAGGAATTTCTGAATTTAATTGTTCTATTTTTGTTAATTTCGAGTCTACATTTAGACCACGAAATAGATTGTGTGCTGAAAAATAGTTGTATAAATTTTGTCTCGTCGGCAGGGGTAATCCGGTTTGAATAAAGCGTTTCAGTGGTGGCTTATTTACCATTGATTCCCGGCAACATATTAAAGCAATGGTAAAATACGGACATTAAGTGTTTTGCCTGAATGTCAATAAAGTAAAACAGGATATGGCGTTATGAAAAAGACAATTGTTATTGCTATGCTTGCAGCAGGTTCTGCATTATCTATGACTCATGCTTTCGCAGCAGCGGGTACCGTTAATTTTAATGGCAATATTTTGGATTCCGCTTGCGACGTCGATGTGGCGTCTCAGAACCAGGTGGTTGTTTTAGGCGATTATTATAAAACTGAATTTCCAGCGGCTGGTTCGCGAACCGCCGCGACGAAATTCGATATTATTCTGAAAAACTGTCCGGTAACCGTTGTGAATGCCAAAGTGCGTTTCGATGGAACTCCTGATTTAAGCAATTCCAACCTGCTGGCCATTGACTCGTCGGTCGCTGGCGCCGCCACCGGTGTCGCGATTAATCTGATGACGGCGGATAAAGCCGATCTGCCTCTGCACGGCAGCAACGGTTACTCCTACCCACTCAGCAGCACCGCTGATAATACGCTGAATTTCTATGCTCAGTATGTGTCGACCACTGCGACGGTGGTTGCCGGCCCAGCTAACTCGGTCGCGAATTTCTCCGTAGTTTACAACTAAGTCTTTTGCAGTAATCAGTAGGGGGCCGGCCCGGCCCCTTTGTTTTAAGAGGTATTAAATGCGTTTTATCAGAAGAATTGGCCTGGCGATAACAATGTTTACGCTGGTGCAGGCAACCGCCACTGCCGGGGTAATTATTGGCGGCACGCGGATTATTTTCGATGGTGCGAAAAAAGAAGCCTCCATCAGCGTTAATAATCCCGACGCGACGCCTTATTTAATTCAATCATGGATAGATGAGCAAGAAGGAGGGTCTGGTAAAACGCCTTTTATTATTACGCCTCCGCTGTACCGCCTCGATAGCGGACAAAAGAATATTGAACGAATTGTCGCGACAGGTTCGCTGCCTCAAACGCAAGAAAGCTTATTCTGGATGAATATTAAAGCGATTCCCTCGGCATCAAAGCAGATGAACTCCCTGCAAATTGCCGTAAAAACGCGTATCAAACTGATTTACCGGCCCGTCACTCTTCGTGGATCAACGCCGGAAGAGCAGGCGAATAAGCTCACCTGGCAAAGAAGCGGCAATGAAATTCAGGTGAATAACCCGACGCCTTACGTCATTAACTTCAATGAAATTAGCGTGGGCGGGAAAACGCTGGCGCAGGTGTCGTATGTTTTGCCTGCTTCGACAGCCCGATTCCGCTTGCCGGACGGGGCCTCCGGCAATGCCCTGACATTTAAAATCATTAATGACTATGGTAGCCCCGGAGCATCACATCAAGCCAATTTGTAACCCCTGAACAAATGGCCCGTCCCGCGTTAAATAGGTTAATAGCGATGACAATAAAAAATAATAAATTGCGACCTGCGCGTTTGGCGACTCTTATCGCCTTAGCGTTTACCGGTATTCCACATGAGCTTTATGCAAGTGATTCGTTTAATACGGCGCTGGTAGAACTGGATAACCCGGGGGTGGGCAAAGCGGATTTATCTGCTTTCGAGTCTGGCTCCCAGGCGCCGGGAAAATACCACGTGGATATTATTCTTGATGACCAGCTAATGGACACCCGGGATATTTCTTTTGCGATGGCAAAGACCGCTGACGGTAATGAAGCATTACAACCCTGTCTGAGCATTGAACTCTTAAAACAATGGGGCGTGAAAACCGATCTTTTTCCGCAACTGGTGGTAGAAAAAAGTGATTGCGCCAATCTCCAGGCGATTCCGCAGGCCAGCACCGATTTTCAGTTTGGCGCCCAGCGACTGGTTATCAGCATTCCCCAGGCAGCGATCGACCTGCCGGCAAGGGGCTATGTGCCGGCGGAAATGTGGGATGAGGGCATTACTGCGGCATTGCTCAATTACAGCCTGAGCGGGGCGAACGCTCGGGCGAAAACGGGCCAGGGCGCTAGCAGCGACAGCCAGTATGCGAACCTGCGTCCGGGAATCAATATCGGGCCGTGGCGTTTTCGCAACTATACCACCTGGTCACGGGAGTCCTCCGGCCAGGATAAATGGGATACCGTTTATACCTACGCGCAGCGCGCCATTATTCCGCTGAAAGGTCAGCTTACCGTTGGAGACAGCTCCGCGCCTGCCGATGTGTTTGACAGTATGCCGTTTCGCGGCGGCCAACTGGCGTCAGATGACGATATGTTACCGGATTCTCTTAAGGGCTATGCGCCCGTGGTGCGCGGCATCGCCCGAACCAATGCGCAGGTCGTGGTGCGCCAGAACGGCTATCAGATCTACCAAAGTTACGTTGCGCCGGGGGCGTTTGAGATTAGGGATATGTATCCCACCGGCGGCGCGGGCGACCTCGACGTGACGATTAAAGAAGCCGATGGCAGCGAACAGCACTTCACGCTGCCCTATGCCTCGCTGCCAGTATTGCAGCGGGAAGGCCGCTTAAAATACGCCATCACCGGTGGGCAATATCGCTCCTATAACAGCAGCGTGGATAAGACCCCTTTCGGGCAAGCCACCGCAATTTATGGTCTGCAGCACGGCATTACCCTCTATGGCGGCCTGCAAGAGTCAAGCAAATACCAGTCGCTTGCTTTTGGCGTGGGCAAAAATATGGGGGCGTTAGGCGCTATCTCCGCCGACGTTACCCAGGGTTGGTCAACGCCGGATAAAACGGAAAAATCACAGGGCCAATCCTGGCGAGCGCGTTACAGCAAAAACTTCGCCGAGACGGGGACTAACTTTTCCATTGCGGGCTACCGCTATTCGACCAGCGGCTATTACGGGATGCAGGAAGTCCTGGATTCCTATGGCGACAGCAGCGCGCTGCAGGACCGCAGGCGCAACCGCGCTGAGCTGACGATGAGCCAGACGCTGAGTCGTGAGTTGGGGTCGCTTACCCTCAGCGCGGCGCGGGAAGACTACTGGAATTCTGCCAGGTCGATGGCTTCCTGGAGCGTCGGATATAACAACTACTGGCACAATATTAGCTACGGTGTGACCTGGACATACAGCAAAAATGGCAGCGCTGCGTTATACGACGGCGGGCGCGCGACAAACAGCGACCATGACCAGCAACTGGCGTTTAACGTCAGCGTGCCGCTGGAGAAATTCCTCCCGCAAACGTGGGCAAGCTATGGCATGAACGCCAGCAAGAATAACGGAACGACGCACAATATCGGCATTAACGGCGTCGCGCTGGAAAATAACTCGCTGAACTGGAACGTCCAGCAGGGTTACGGTACGAATGGCGTGGGTTACATCGGCAATATGAATGGTGACTATAAAGCCACGTACGGTGAAGTGACGGCGGGCTATAGCTACGACAGAAATAGCGAGCGGCTTAATTATGGCCTGCAAGGAGGCGTTATCGCCCATGCCGACGGCATTACGCTTTCTCAACCGCTCGGTGAAACCAACGTCTTAATCAAAGCTCCGGGGGCGCACGGCGTGAATATTCGCAATCAACCCGGCTCGCGCACCGACTACAGGGGATATACGGTAGTCAGCAATATTTCCGTCTACCGAAAAAACGACCTGACGCTCGACCCGCAAAATATGCCTGATGATGTCGAGCTGGAGATCAACACCGATACGGTCATACCGACGCGAGGCGCGGTGGTGAGGGCCGATTACCTTGCAAAAGTGGGGCGCCGGGTACTCATGACCTTAACAGACAATAACCACTTTGTGCCATTTGGCGCCGTGGTGACATTTGCAGATGGTAATAAAAGCAGCTTTATCGTCGGCGATCGTGGGCAGGTATTTTTAAGCGGAATGCCCGAGCAAGGGGCGATAGTCGCAACATGGGGCCGCCAGTCCAGCCAACAGTGCCGTGCTGATTTCAGCCTGCCGAAACAACCAACTTACGCTGGAATAACCGAGGTTAGCGCCAGTTGCCATCAGGAACGTTAAAAATGAGATTGATTTATTCTATTATTTTGCTCGGCTTAATGGCCGGTTGGAATAACGCGCGTGCCGGAACCTGCACGACAATTACCCCGCAGCTCTCCACGCTGTCTGTAGGAACGATTACCGTACCGCGTGATGCACCGGTCGGGACCGTTATTTATTCGGCAGGCGGGACATTTACGGGCTCTTACCTTTCAGGTTGTACTAACCCAATCATGCTGGGTTTCAGCATGAGATATAATAATGCGACGCTGAGCAGCTACGGTAATCACGTTTACAACACTAATATTAGCGGTATTGGTATTCGTTTTTCATCAAACGCTTATTTTGAAAACCCGAGTAATACATTCTCCTATAACGCACAGACCTCATATGTCGACTGGTACGGGGGCAACATGCAGCTGGTGGTCACCGGCCGGGTATCATCGGGCGCATTAACGCCGGGAACGATCGGAGTTGTGATGCTACAGGGCAGCGACGGCGTCTACCGTGATGGCCTGACCGCAACGCTGACCGATGGGACAATCAACGCGCTGGCCTGCAGTATTACTACGCCTCAGCTGACCTTCCCGATTGGCGATATTTCAGCATCAACGTTCGGCTCGACGGTAGGCACCACGCCCGCAGGCGCGCAGAATACGCAAAATCTGGGGTTAAGCTGCAACGCCGATACCAATATCACCGTTTCGCTGAGCGGCGTACAAAATCCGGATAGCGCCAATACCAGCGTAATGGCATTAACGGGGCAGGGCAGTGCCGGTACCGCGAAAGGTGTCGGAGTCCAGCTTTTATATAACGGCGCGCCGTTGGCCATCAATAGCCCGCTGTTATTAAAACGGTCATCGGGCGGGCAAGAAACGCTGCCGTTGACGGCCCGTTATTATCAGACCTTAACGTCCGTTGAGTCAGGCTCGGCAAATGCAACCGCCACGCTTAATTTGACGTACCAGTAACAGGTGAAAAAATGAAAATACACCACAAAAAAATGCTTCTTCTGGCTTTTCTGTGCTGGAAAGCTTTTGCTGCCGACAGCGTGAGCGTAGGCGTTACGGGAAATATTGTTGCATCGCCCTGTATATTTAATGGTGGAAATAGCAACCTCGATGTCAATCTTGGCGATATTCAGGCAAAAAATATGGTTACTCCGGGGTCATCATCCGACCCTGTGGCCTTTAATTTGCTGTTTACCAACTGCCCGGCGGGAACACGCAACGTAACGGCCTCCTTTAGCGGAATCCCGGATCCGGTTGCCGGCCCTGACTATTATATGAATAGCGGTACCGCATCAAACGTGGCGGTTGCGATGAGCGAAGCGGGCAGCGGCGCGCTTAAGGGGACGGGTTCAAGTATTATGGGCAACATCGCGGCAGACAGAACCGCTACCCTCGCCATGCAGGCCTCGGTAAAATCTATGTCAGGAGGAGCGACGCCCGGAAGCGTGAGTGCCGTTGTCGTCATGACACTACAGTACAATTAAACGGGCAACCGTTTCTGCGCGACGCCGGTTGCATATTTCTTTATGAAATCATGGTAACGCTGCGTCGTACTATTTCCGTCGTGAGCCAGGCCTTGTTTGCCTCATAGCCGGTAAAGATCCCTCTCTTTTACCCGTAATAGGCGTCGGTCAGTCTATTGCCTTCCACGGCGGGTTATATGCAAGGCAAAAAATCTATCTCAAAAATAGGTATTTTCGATGCATATTTTAATTTTCCAGCAACATCTGCCTCCCAATCCATAAAATACATTATTAATCAATGTATTGAACAATTTGTCGCATCTCCGATATCTCTCCTGTCAGGGTCTATGCTTATAAAAAGAGCCTGATAGGGGAATACCCCTTCTCCGGATGGGTTGAAGTGATAATCATTATCACTAACATAGTGGTATGTCCCGATGGCGTCAACCTATGAGGTAGAGCGATGAATTCACATGCAGGAACTTTCAATCCCGAAGATTTTAGCTGGCGTGGACTGGTCATGACTCCAGCCGCCGCCGCCCATATTCGCGATCTGGTCCGCAAACAGCCGGATATGCAGGGGCTGCGCCTGGGGGTTAAAACCAGCGGCTGCGCGGGTTTTGGCTACGTTCTCGAATTAATCGCCGAACCGGCGAAAGACGACCTGCTCTTTGAGCGCGACGGCGCGAAGTTATGGGCGCCGCTACAGGCCATGCCGTTTATCGATGGCACCGAACTCGATTACGTTCGCGAAGGCTTAAATCAAATCTTCAAATTCCATAATCCCAAAGCCCAGCACGAATGCGGCTGCGGCGAAAGTTTTGGCGTTCAGGCGGAGTAACTATGTCTCGTAATACTGAAGCAACCGACGATGTCAAAACCTGGAGCGGCGGGCCACTCAACTATAAAGAAGGCTTTTTCACGCAGCTGCAGACCGATGAGCTGGCGAAAGGCATAAACGAAGAGGTGGTCAGGGCGATTTCCGCGCGCCGCAATGAGCCAGAATGGATGCTGGAATTTCGTCTGAACGCGTTTAAGGCCTGGCAGACGATGGAAGAGCCGCACTGGCTGAAGGCGCACTACGACAAGCTGAACTATCAGGATTACAGCTATTACTCGGCGCCCTCCTGCGGCAACTGCGATGACGCCTGCGCCTCTGAGCCTGGCGCTTTGCAGCAGACGGGCTCCAGCGCGTTTTTGACCAATGAAGTTGAAGAGGCGTTCAATCTCCTCGGCGTGCCGGTGCGCGAGGGGCGGGAAGTGGCCGTCGACGCCATTTTTGACTCGGTTTCCGTCGCTACGACCTATCGCGAAAAGCTGGCGGAGCAGGGGATTATCTTCTGTTCGTTCGGCGAAGCGATCCACGATCACCCGGAGCTGGTGCAGAAATACCTCGGTACCGTGGTGCCGGGTAACGACAACTTCTTCGCCGCCCTCAACGCGGCGGTGGCCTCCGACGGGACCTTCATCTATGTCCCCAAAGGCGTACGCTGCCCGATGGAACTGTCGACCTATTTCCGCATCAACGCGGAAAAAACCGGCCAGTTCGAGCGCACGATACTGATCGCCGATGAGGGCAGCTACGTGAGCTACATTGAAGGCTGTTCGGCGCCGGTACGCGATAGCTACCAGCTGCATGCGGCGGTGGTTGAAGTCATTATTCATAAGGACGCCGAGGTGAAGTACTCCACGGTGCAAAACTGGTTCCCCGGCGATAACAACACCGGCGGGATCCTTAACTTCGTCACCAAGCGCGCGCTGTGCGAGGGTGTGAACAGCAAAATGTCGTGGACCCAGTCGGAAACCGGCTCGGCGATCACCTGGAAATATCCAAGCTGTATTCTGCGCGGGGATAACTCTATCGGCGAGTTCTTCTCGGTGGCGCTGACCAGCGGTCATCAGCAGGCGGACACGGGGACCAAGATGATCCATATCGGTAAAAACACCCGCTCGACGATTATCTCGAAGGGGATTTCTGCCGGCCACAGCCAGAACAGCTATCGCGGGCTGGTCAAAATCATGCCCACAGCAACTAACGCGCGCAACTTCACCCAGTGTGATTCGATGCTGATTGGTCCGGACAGCGGGGCGCATACCTTCCCTTATGTGGAATGCCGGAACAACAGCGCGCAGCTGGAGCACGAAGCGACCACGTCGCGGATCGGCGAAGACCAACTGTTTTACTGCCTGCAGCGCGGCATCAGCGAGGATGATGCGATTTCGATGATCGTCAATGGTTTTTGTAAGGACGTTTTCTCAGAGCTGCCGCTGGAGTTTGCCGTGGAAGCGCAGAAATTACTGGCGATTAGTCTTGAACACAGCGTCGGCTGATAACAAAGGAAATAAGATGTTAAGTATTAAAAATTTGCAGGTCGCCGTCGAAGATAAAGAGATTCTGCGCGGACTGAATCTGGACGTTCGTCCCGGCGAAGTGCACGCCATTATGGGGCCGAACGGGTCCGGCAAAAGTACCCTGTCCGCCACCCTGGCCGGACGTGAAGACTATGAAGTGACCGGCGGTAGCGTGGAGTTTAAAGGCAAAGATCTGCTGGAGCTCGCCCCGGAGGATCGCGCCGGCGAAGGCATCTTCATGGCCTTCCAGTATCCGGTGGAAATTCCCGGGGTCAGCAATCAGTTTTTCCTGCAAACCGCGCTGAACGCCGTGCGCCGCTACCGCGGCCAGGAGCAGCTTGACCGCTTTGACTTTCAGGACCTGATGGAAGACAAAATTAAGCTGCTGAAAATGCCCGAGGATCTGCTGACCCGCTCGGTTAACGTCGGCTTCTCCGGCGGTGAGAAAAAGCGCAACGATATCCTGCAGATGGCGGTACTGGAACCGGAGCTGTGTATCCTCGACGAGTCCGACTCCGGGCTGGATATTGACGCGCTGAAGATTGTCTCTGACGGCGTTAACGCCCTGCGCGACGGTAAGCGCGCGTTTATCATCGTTACCCACTATCAGCGCATTCTCGACTATATCAAGCCGGATTACGTCCACGTGCTGTACCAGGGGCGGATCGTCAAATCCGGCGACTTTACGCTGGTCAAACAACTGGAGGAGCAGGGCTATGGCTGGCTTACCGAACAGCAGTAACGCGCTGCAACAGTGGCACCATCTGTTTGAGTCGCAAAGCGGGCAGCGCAGCCCGCAGGCGCATCAGCATCTGCAGCAGCTGCTGCGGCTGGGCCTGCCAACGCGTAAACATGAAAACTGGAAATATACTCCGCTGGACGCGTTACTGAATCAGACCTTTGTCGCTGCTCCTCCGCAGGCGCTGACGGCGGCCCAGCGTGACGCGCAGGCGCTAACAGTGGAGGCATGGCGCCTGGTGTTTGTCGACGGCCAGTTTAGCGACAGCCTGAGCGACGATCTGGCCGCCAGCGGCTATGACGTGCAGGTGGATAACGAGCGTCAACAACTGCCTGACGCCGTTCAGCCCGAAGTCTTTCTGCATTTGACCGAAAGCCTGGCGACCACCGTCACCCGCATTCGGGTCAGGCGCAACCAGCGCCCGCAAAAACCGCTGCTGATTATGCACCTGACGCGCGGGCTGGCGGGCGATGAAATGAATACCGCCCACTATCGCCATCATCTGGAACTGGAGAGCGGCGCGCAGGCGACCATCATCGAGCACTATCTGAGCCTCAACGACCAGCGCCACTTTACCGGCGCAAGGCTGACGATGGCCGTGGCGGATAACGCCCACCTGCAGCATATCAAGCTGGCGTTTGAGAATGCGCAAAGCTACCACTTTGCCCACAACGACCTGGCGATCGGGCGTGACAGCTCCGCCTTCAGCAGCAGTTTTCTCCTCGGGAGCTCGGTGCTCCGCCACCACACCAGCACGCGGCTGAACGGAGAAAACAGCAACCTGCGAATTAACTCGCTGGCGATGCCGGTCAACGGCGAAGTCTGCGACAGCCGCACCTGGCTCGATCATAAAGTCGGATACTGCAACAGCCGCCAGCTGCATAAAACCATCGTCAACGACAAAGGGCGGGCGGTGTTTAACGGCCTGATTAACGTCGCGCCGCATGCGATCAAAACCGATGGCCAGATGACCAACAACAACCTGCTGCTCGGCCGCTTATCGGAAGTGGATACCAAACCGCAGCTGGAGATTTACGCTGACGACGTGAAGTGCAGCCACGGCGCGACCATAGGGCGTATTGATGACGAACAGCTGTTTTATCTGCGCTCGCGCGGCATTACGCAGCAGGCGGCGCAGCAGATGATTCTTTACGCCTTTGCCGCCGAGCTCACCGAAGCGATCGGCGATGAGGCGCTCAGGCAGCAAATACTGGCGCGTATCGGCCAGCGTCTGCCGGGAGGTAACCTATGACATTTTCTGTGGAACGCGTGCGCGCCGATTTTCCGCTACTCCATCGCGAGGTGAACGGCCAGCCGCTGGCCTATCTCGACAGCGCCGCCAGCGCGCAGAAGCCGGAAGCGGTGATTAACGCCGAGGCGGAATTTTACCGCCACGGCTATGCGGCGGTGCATCGCGGCATTCATACCCTCAGCGCGGAAGCCACGGCGAGCATGGAGCAGGTGCGCCAGCAGGCGGCGACGTTCCTCAACGCCCGCTCGGCGGAAGAGATGGTGTTTGTTCGCGGCACCACGGAAGGCATTAACCTCGTGGCGAACAGCTGGGGAAACGCCAACGTCGGCGCGGGCGACAACATCATCGTCAGCGCGATGGAGCATCACGCCAATATCGTGCCGTGGCAGATGCTGTGCGCCAGAGTGGGGGCGCAGCTGCGGGTGATCCCGCTGAATCAGGACGGAACCCTGCAGCTGGATGCGATCCCCGGCCTGTTTGACGATCGCACCCGCCTGCTGGCCATCACCCAGGTGTCTAACGTGTTGGGAACCGAAAACCCAATCGCCGCCCTGGCGGCTTTAGCCCATCAGCACGGCGCGAAGGTACTGGTGGACGGTGCGCAGGCGGTTATGCACCATCCGGTGGATGTTCAGGCGCTGGACTGCGATTTTTACGCTTTCTCCGCGCACAAGCTGTATGGCCCTACCGGGATTGGCGTGCTCTACGTCAAACAGGACATTTTGCAGGCGATGCCGCCGTGGGAAGGGGGCGGGTCGATGATCGCCACCGTCAGCCTGACGGAAGGCACCACATGGGCAAAAGCGCCGTGGCGCTTCGAGGCGGGAACGCCGAATACCGGCGGTATTATGGGACTGGGCGCGGCGCTGGATTACGTCAGCGCGCTGGGGCTGACGCATATCGCGGAATATGAACAAACCCTGATGCGTTACGCGCTGCAGGCACTGGAGAGCGTGGCGGATTTAACCCTTTACGGCCCGCCAAATCGTCTGGGGGTGATTGCCTTTAATCTCGGCAAACATCATGCCTACGATGTCGGCAGCTTCCTTGATAATTACGGTATCGCGGTGCGGACCGGGCACCACTGCGCCATGCCGCTAATGGCGTTCTACGGGGTTCCGTCCATGTGCCGGGCATCGCTGGCGATGTACAATACCACGGAAGAGGTGGACCGGCTGGCGGCGGGGCTACAGCGGATCCGCAAATTACTAAGCTAAAGGAAGCGACTATGGCGGCGTTACCGGACAGAGACAAACTGCTGCGCAACTTTAGCCGTTGCGCGAACTGGGAAGAGAAATACCTCTATATTATTGAGCTGGGACAGCGCCTGGCGCCGCTGAGCCCGGAGGAACACACCGCCCAGAATATCATTCAGGGTTGCCAGAGTCAGGTGTGGATCGTGATGGCGCAGGAGCAGAGCGGGGCTATCGCGCTTCGCGGCGACAGCGACGCGGCTATCGTCAAAGGACTCATCGCGGTGGTATTTATCCTTTATGACCAGATGACGGCCAAAGATATCACCGCTTTTGACGTGCGTCCGTGGTTTGAAAAAATGGCCCTGACGCAGCATCTTACCCCCTCGCGGTCGCAAGGACTGGAAGCCATGATCCGCGCAATTCGCGCGAAAGCTGTAAATCTTAGCTAGAATAAAACAGTAGATTTCATTCTGTTATGCACGACGGGAGGCTAGCCTCCCGTCGTGCATAACAGGCCTGGCGTTTTATCAGCGAAAGAAGGAATCTCAGTATGAAACGCGCTTCTCTCATCACCATAGCTCTTCTGAGCGCCCTCAGCGCGTCACACGCAGCCTGGGCCGTTGATTATCCTCTTCCTCCAGCCAATAGTCGTCTGATTGGTGAGAACCAGTTCTGGACGGTACAAGAGGGCGACCGCAACCTGCAGGCGATTGCCCGTCGTTTTGATACGGCGGCAATGCTGATCCTCGAAGCGAACGATACCATTGCGCCGGTGCAGCCTAAACCGGGTACTCAGGTGCTGATACCTTCGCAGATGCTGCTGCCGGACGTGCCGCGTGAAGGCATCGTCGTCAACCTGGCGGAACTGCGTCTCTACTACTTCCCGCCGGGCGTCAATCAGGTGCAGGTCTATCCCCTGGGGATTGGTCAGCAGGGGCTGGAAACCCCGGAGATGACGACCCGTATCGGGCAGAAAATCCCGAACCCCACCTGGACGCCGACGGCGGGCATCCGCGCCCGTTCGCTGGAGAAGGGGATTAAACTGCCGCCGGTGGTGCCCGCAGGGCCGAATAACCCGCTAGGTCGCTATGCGCTCCGTCTGGCGTACGGCAACGGTGAATATCTTATTCATGGCACCAGCGCGCCGGACAGCGTCGGCCTGCGCGTAAGCTCCGGCTGCATGCGCATGAACGCAGCGGACATCCAGGCTTTATTCAATCAGGTGAAAAGCGGCACGCCGGTGCGGATAATCAACCAGCCGGTCAAATTCGCCGTGGAGCCGGACGGTAAGCGCTATGTTGAAGTTCATCGCCCGTTGACGCCTGATGAGACCAGCAACGCGCAGACTATGGCCTATACGCTTCCGGCGGAGTTTCATCAGTTTGCGGGGGATAACGCGGTTGATGAGGCGCAGCTTAAACGCGCGCTGACCCGGCGGGCAGGATATCCGGTGGTGGTATCCGCCAGTGGAAGCACTGCGTCGAGCCTGTCGGTGCAGAATAATACGCCGGTAGATGAAGCGAAAAGGGTGCAGTAGGCGGGAAAAGATAAGGCAAAAAAAATGGCGCACAGTGTGCGCCATTTTTATTACACAGATACTATTACTTACGGTATTTAGTAGCTGCGTTGTCCAGACGCTGGTTAGCGCGAGCTGCGTCATCTTTAGCAGCCTGAACGTCGGAACGCATTGCGTTCACGTCGTTGCTCAGCTGGTCAACTTTAGCGTTCAGAGTCTGAACGTCAGAAGACAGCTGATCGATTTTAGCATTGCTGGAGCAACCAGCCAGCAGAGTAGAACCCAGGATTACCGCGCCCAGTACCAGTTTAGTACGATTCATTATTAATACCCTCTAGATTGAGTTAATCTCCATGTAGCGTTACAAGTATTACACAAACTTTTTTGTGATGAGAATATTTTTTTACCTGAATACGCTTATTTTTGATCGTTCGCTCAAAGAAGCATCGAAATCATCACGTAACTTTAAAAAGGCGAGTGAAAACAGCGCGCTTCCATCGGATTCATCTTAGATAATCTCGCGTTAAATAGTAAATTCCGATTTGCATTTTTATTAATAGCGGCTAGTGCCGGAATAAAAAAAAGCGCCCCGAGAGGCGCTTTTAAAGGAAATACTAATTAACCTGTAAATTATTACAGCACGTGCACGGAAGCGGTATTGGTGGTTCCGCTCGGGACTAACGCGCCGGAAACCATAACAACCACGTCGCCTTTACGCGCCAGGCCGCTCTGCAGCGCCAGTTCTTTACCCTGGATGTAGAACGCATCGGTAGAGGAGATATCTTCAACCAGCTGCGCCACAACGCCTTTGCTCAGCACCAGCTGACGCGCGGTAGTTTCGTTGGTGGTCAGCGCCAGGATGGTGGCATCCGGGAAGTATTTACGTACGGCGCGCGCGGATTTACCGCCCTGGGTTGCCACAACGATCAGCGGCGCTTCCAGTTTCTCAGCCGTTTCTACCGCACCGCGGCACACCGCTTCGGTGATGCGCAGCTTACGGTTGTCGTTATTGTACTCAAGACGGCTGGTCATGACGCGGTCGGTACGTTCACAGATGGTCGCCATGATGGTGACCGCTTCCAGCGGGTATTTACCTTTCGCGGATTCGCCGGACAGCATAACTGCGTCGGTGCCGTCGAGGATGGCGTTGGCCACGTCGCCTGCTTCCGCACGGGTCGGACGCGGGTTTTTGATCATTGAATCCAGCATCTGAGTCGCGGTGATAACGACTTTACGCGCGCGGATACATTTTTCGATCATCATCTTCTGCGCGAAGATCACTTCTTCAACCGGGATTTCAACGCCCAGGTCGCCACGCGCAACCATGATGCCGTCAGAGGCTTCGAGGATTTCGTCGAAGTTGTTCAGGCCTTCCTGGTTTTCGATTTTGGAGATGATCTGGATCTTCTCGCCGCCGTGGGCTTTCAGGTGCTCACGGATTTCAACAACGTCAGAACGCTTACGGATAAAGGATGCCGCAACAAAGTCAACGCCCTGCTCGCAACCGAAGATCAGGTCTTGTTTATCTTTTTCAGCCAGCGCCGGCAGCGCGATAGATACGCCCGGCAGGTTAACGCCTTTGTTCTCGCCGAGGTCGCCGTTGTTCAGCACTTTACAAACAACTTTGTTGCCTTCGATAGCGGTCACTTCCATACCAATCAGACCATCGTCAACCAGTACCGTATTGCCAACGCTCAGGTCGCTGGTGAAGCCTTCATAGGTCACCGCAACGATTTCGTTATTACCGACAACGGATTTATCGGTGGTGAAGGTGAAGGTCTGGCCCGCTTTCAGGGAGACGTCGTTGCCGCCTTCCAGCTTAATGGTACGGATTTCCGGACCTTTGGTGTCCAGCAGGATTGCCGCTTTCTTACCGGTTTTACTCATCACATTGCGCAGGTTCTGGATGCGCTGACCGTGTTCCGCATAGTCACCGTGAGAGAAGTTCAGACGCATAACGTTCATGCCCGCGTCCAGCATTTTGGTCAACATCTCTTCGGATTCGGTTTTCGGACCGATGGTGCAAACAATTTTGGTCTTTTTCATGACAGTTTAATCTTTAAGTTGTGAAGGATAGGGATGGGGAATCTGACTCCGTGGGCGCACTGCCGCAGAGTTAAACCTGTATTACGAAAGTTGCTATGCCACGCTCTAAGGATAGGTGACAACAAAAGAGCGTGCAGAAGAATGTGTGCTGGCGGTTCAGCCCATGAAAAGAGGCAACGTGTTATGCGTTTAGTCATGCAATCCAATGCGCTGAAACCATTCAATAAGAATTTGCCGGGCATTATACGTTGCCAAATCCAAAAAAGAAAATGAAAACGATGTTTCATTTCTATAGTTACATACTTAACAAAATGCAAACTAATCCTATGCTTATGCGCAACACATTTTTTCATCATCTGACAAGATAAACAGAGTAGAAACGCGGGTTTATTCACAAGTTTGCCCGGGAAAAGCGGTCTCTGACGCGGAAACGGCACGCTGGTTTGCTTTAATCGGGAAATATATCAATAATGATTTGATTGATAATGAAAATTTGAGAGCGGAATACGATGGGAAACACAGCCAAAGATGAGGCGCTGTATCAGGAAATGTGCCGGGTGGTCGGTAAAGTCGTGCTGGAGATGCGCGACCTGGGCCAGGAGCCGAAGCATATCGTTATCGCCGGCGTGGTGCGTACCGCCCTCGCGAACCCAAAGATCAAGCGTTCCGCCCTGGCGCAGGAAGCGATGGAGAAAGTTGTCCACGCGCTTTCTGGAAACTAGCCGCCGCTGAGCACTACCCGCGTGCTTCAGGAAATCACAAAGCGAACCACCGCTTTCACCGCAATCTCGCAGTGGTGGGCAACCATCGCCTCATCATCAATCGCCGGCATCGGATCGTCCAGGTACAGGCTGCTAAAGGTGTAAAAGTTCGACACCTGATAGAAGCTAAAGCTGCTGATCAATCGATGCACATCGCGCGCTTCCAGCCCCGCCTGAAACACTCCCTGCCGCTGGCCGCGCTGCAGAATATCTTCCAGAATCGACAGGGCGGTGCGGTTTAGCGGTTTCAGCTGGCCCGAGCTTTTTAGCCACTTCCCGCGCTGCATGTTTTCCATACAGATGACCCGCATATAGTCGGCGTGAGTGGCGTGATAGCGCACGCTCCACTTCACCAGTTGCACCAGCGCCTCGACCGGCGGCACGTTTTCCAGCCCAAGCTGCTGCTCGGTTTCGCGGAGCCTGGCGTAGACGTGCTGCAGCACGGCCTGATAAAGCTGCTCTTTCGTCTTGAAGTAATAGACAACCATGCGTTTGGTGGTCTGCGCTTCGGTGGCGATTTGCTCCATCCGCGCCCCCGACAGTCCATGCTCGGCGAAAACGGTAATGGCGGCGGCGAAGATCCGCTCTTTCAGAGACTGCGCTTCGTCATGAGCAACGACGGACATAACGGCTCCTTTTCTTGAGATGCAAAAAATACACATATTGATCACAATTTAGCAACCAACCATGGCGCGATTGAACCAAATGATACATATTCAGGTCATTACCTCAGCCAATGACCCGAGGACACTATGTTGCGCTCCATCGCCACCGTCTCGATCTCCGGTACCTTACCCGAAAAGCTCCATGCCATCGCAGCGGCGGGCTATCAGGGCGTCGAAATCTTCGAAAACGATCTGCTCTATTATACCGGTACGCCGGCCGATATCCGCCATCTGGCGGCAGATTTAGGGCTAAAAATCACGCTTTTTCAACCGTTTCGTGATTTTGAAGGCGTCAGCCGCAGCCAGTTCGCCGCCAATATGGAACGCGCCAGGCGCAAATTTGCGCTTATGCATGAGCTGGGCTGCGACACTATGCTGCTGTGCAGCAATGTTCAGCCGGACTGTTCCGCCGACGTCGAGCTGCAGATCGCGGATTTGCGCGCCCTGGCTGAACTGGCGGAGCAGGAACAAATCCGCATCGGCTACGAGGCGTTGGCCTGGGGTACCCACGTCAACCGCTGGCATCAGGCCTGGTCACGGGTCAATAGCGTCAACAGTCCGGCGCTGGGCATTGTGCTCGACAGCTTCCACGTACTGGCGCGCGGCGATACGCTGCAGCGACTGGGGGAAGTGCCGCCGGAAAAAATCACCTTTGTGCAGATGGCCGATGCGCCGCTGATGAAAATGGATATTCTGGAGTGGAGCCGGCACTTCCGCTGCTTTCCCGGTCAGGGGCAACTGCCGCTGGTGGATTTTGCCTGCGATCTTACCCGCTGCGGCTATCGCGGTCCCTGGTCGCTGGAAATTTTCAACGACAGCTTCCGGGCGTCGCCCAACGGCGCGACGGCGAAAGATGGCTATCGCTCGCTGCTGTGGCTGGAAGAGCAGGTCCGTCAGCGGCTGCCGGAAAGTCAGGTGCCGCTATTTTCGCCCGCTGAACTCCCCCTCTACGCCGGGCTGGAGTTTATCGAGTTTGCCGCTACGCCGGCGCAGGCGGACGAACTTGGACAAAGGTTGACGCAGCTCGGCTTTGCCGAGGAGGGGAGCCATCGCTCAAAACGGGTCTCCCTCTGGCGCAACGGCGGGGCGCGGGTGATAGTCAACGCACAGCCGCACAGCTGGGCCGACCATTTTCACCAGCGTCACGGGGTCTCCCTCTGCGCCATGGCGCTGCGCGTCAGCCAGAGCGCGGCGATCGTGGAACGCGCCCGCGCATACGGCTACGCCACCTGGCAGGGCGATGCCGGGCCGAATGAAAGCCCGATCCCGGCGGTTTGCGCGCCGGACGGCAGCCTCATTTATCTGATTGAGGTGGGGGACGACATCTATACCCGCGATTTTCATCTGCGCGCGAACCTCACGCCGCGCGACGATTATCGCGGTATCGATCATCTGGCTCTCGGCATGGAAGCGGACAGTCGCGATAACTGGATTATCTTTTTTCGCAGCGTATTCGGTTTTACGCTCGAACATGAGCAGACCCTGCCCGATCCTTACGGGCTGGTGCGCAGCCTGGCGGTGCGCAGTCCGCAGGGCGACATTCGCCTCGCGCTCAATATTTCGCAAAGCCGCGCCACGCAAATTGCCCGTTCGGTCGCCTGTTATCAGGGCGCCGGTTTACAGCACGCGGCGTTTGCCTGCCGCGATTTACCCGCCACCCTCGCCGGCCTGCCGCAGATTGCGGTCGACGCGCTGCCCATTCCGGCGAACTATTATGAAGATCTGCTGGCCCGTTTTGGCGAAGGTGCTCAGGTTAACCTTTTGAAGAATCATCAAATTCTTTATGACCGTGACGACGACGGAGGGGAGTTCCTGCATCTTTATACCCGCCCATTTTCTGCCGGACGCTTTTTCTTTGAATTGACCGAGCGGCGCAACGGTTACGCACTTTATGGTGCTGTAAATGCAGCTGTACGCTTGTCAGCAATGCAGTACACCTAGTAATGTAGCAGATGGTTCACAACCCAATGTCGCAAACACAATAACAACATCCGGCTGTACCCTATGACAGGAAACGACTATGAACTCTTATAGCCACAATCAGACGACGGCCGCCGCCGCGTCCGACGTGCGGCCTTCCCGGCGGCGTATCGGTATTCTTGCGCTGCTGGCCGTCGGCACCATGATCAACTATCTCGACCGCACGGTGCTGGGTATCGCCGCGCCGCAGCTGACCGCTGAACTGGGGATTGATGCCGCAATGATGGGCATCGTGTTCTCCGCCTTTGCCTGGACCTACGCGCTGGCGCAGATCCCCGGCGGCATCTTCCTTGACCGCTTCGGTAATAAAGTCACCTATTTTCTGGCGCTGACCCTGTGGTCGCTATTCACCATGTTCCACGGCCTGGCGGTTGGCCTGAAGAGTCTGCTGCTGTGCCGCTTTGGCCTCGGCGTCAGCGAAGCGCCCTGTTTCCCGGTTAACAGCCGGGTAGTGAGCGCCTGGTTTCCGCAGCAGGAGCGCGCCAAGGCGACGGCGGTCTATACCGTCGGCGAATATCTCGGGCTGGCCTGTTTTGCGCCGCTGCTGTTCTGGATTATGGGCAGCTTCGGCTGGCGGGCGTTGTTTATTAGCGTCGGCGCCGCCGGGGTGTTGTTTGCGCTGGTGTGGTGGCGTTGTTACCGCGAGCCGCATGAGGATAAGCATCTTAATCAGCTGGAGCGCGAGCACATCGTCAACGGTGGCGGAATGTCCACCGGCGCGGAGCAGCATACCGCCTTTAGCTGGCCGCTGGTTCGCCAACTGCTGGCTAAACGGCAGATTCTTGGCGCCAGCATCGGGCAGTTTGCCGGTAATACGGTGCTGGTCTTCTTCCTCACTTGGTTCCCGACCTATCTGGCCACCGAGCGCCATATGCCGTGGATCAAAGTCGGCTTCTTCGCCATCATGCCGTTTCTCGCGGCGGCGGGCGGCGTCATGTTCGGCGGCTGGGTTTCGGATAAGCTGCTGAAGGCCACCGGCTCGGCAAACCTCGGGCGTAAGCTGCCGATTATCACCGGTCTCCTGATGGCGAGTACCATTATTGCCGCCAACTGGCTGACCAGCGATCTGGCGGTGATCATGGTGATGTCGTTCGCCTTCTTTGGTCAGGGGATGGTCGGGCTGGGCTGGACATTAATCTCCGATATCGCGCCGAAGGGCCTTGGCGGTCTGACCGGCGGCCTGTTTAACTTCTGCGCTAACCTTGCCGGGATTCTTACGCCGCTGATTATCGGTTTTATCGTTGCGGCCTCCGGCAACTTCTTTTACGCGCTTATTTATATCGGCGGCGCCGCGCTGCTGGGCGTAGCGGCCTATCTGTTTATTCTCGGCGATGTTAAACGTATCGAACTTTCGCAGTAGCGCAGTAGCAAAAGGAGCAGCAAATGGTGATTAGTGGAAATACGCGGCTGATAGCGCATCTTGGCTACCCGACCGCGAAGTTTAAAGCGCCGATGATTTACAACCCGTGGTTGGTTCATCAGCAGGTTGACGCCAAAGTGGTGCCGATGGGCGTCAAGCCCGAGGATTATGCCGCCTTTGTGCCGATGCTGTTTAAGATGACTAATATTATTGGCGCACTGGTCACCATGCCGCACAAAATCGCCACCTGCGGGTTGGTGCAGCGTCTGAGCCCAACGGCGGCGATAGCGGGGGCGTGCAACGCGATTCGTGCCGAAGCCGACGGTACGCTGAGCGGCGATATGTTTGACGGCGAAGGCTTTGTCCTCGGTATCAAACGTAAAGGATTCGCGACGCGCGGCGCCCGGGCGCTGGTGGTAGGCAGCGGCGGCGTCGGGTCGGCCATTGCCGCTTCGCTGGCGGCGGCAGGGGTTAGCGCCCTGACGTTGTACGACGTCCAGGCGCAGACGGCTGAAGCGCTGGCCGGGCGTCTGCTTCAGCACTATCCTCGGCTGGATATTACGCTGATGCAGCGCGATCCGCAGGGGCACGATCTGGTGGTCAACGCCACGCCGCTGGGGATGAAAGAGGGCGATTCGCTGCCGTTAGATCCGCAGCGCCTGACGCCGGGAACCTTTGTCGGCGAAGTGGTCATGGCCCAGGAGTTCACCCCGTTACTGCAGGCGGCGCGGGCGGCGGGTTGTCCCATTCAGCGCGGCACCGACATGCTGTTTGAAATGATCCCTGCCTATCTGCGTTTCTTTAACCTGCCGGTAGCGACGCCGGAACAGTTGCGCGAGCTGGCGGAGATTTCCTACTAAACCGATCTGAACCTGCGTTACTCTATCGTTATATTTATAGTTATATAACGATTGGAACACCACGCCGCGGGTGATGTGGTCGGGGAGGGGCACTTTCCGGCCCAGTTGGTCGGTGAGGGTGCGGTCGGCAAAGGCCTGGCCGGCGAACAGGCTGGCGCTTTATAGCGTCAGGACGAAGAAAACGCGCGGATGTCTGGACATGAAGGGCTCATTAGCAATGAATAATCGTTATATATTAAAGTACACAACAATGCCGAGCGCGATGGCTGACGGGCTATTTACCGCTAAAGAACAAGGTTATTGGTAAAAAACCTCTTCATCGGACATCCGTTCCTCTATTCGGCTGGCGACCTTTTGCAACGAGGCGAGGTACTTTTGCGCCGCCTGGTCGATAGTCATGGCCTGGGCCATATACACCAGGTTCAGGCAGCCGATGACCCGCTGCTGGCGGCGAATGGGGACGGCAATGGACGCGATTTTCTCCTCCTGCTGCCAGCCGCGAAAGTTTTCACCGTAGCCGTTTTGCCGGGTGCGTTCGAGGATGGCGACCAGCTTCTCCGGCTCGCGCGCCAGCTGATACTCCGCTTCCGGCCTGGCGGCCAGCATCTCAACGATCGGGCTTCGTTCATGTTCCGGGGCGAAGGCCAGCCAGGTCAATCCGGAGGCGGTCAGCAGCAGCGGCAGGCGGCGGCCGACCATCGCGCGGTGGAAGGAGAGGCGGCTGAAGCGGTGAGTAGTTTCGCGCACGACCATCGCATCGACGTCCAGAGTCGTGATATCGGTGGGCCATAAAACCTCCCGCAGCAGCTCGCCAAGCAGCGGCGTGGCGAGGGCAGAAATCCAATGTTCGTCACGAAATCCCTCACTTAACTGACGCACTTTAATCGTCAACCGGAAGCTGTCATCGGAGCGGCTGCGGCGCACGTAACCCTCGTCCTGTAGCGTTTCCAGTAGCCGCCTGACGGTGGTGCGGTGCAGGCCGCTAAACTCGGCCAGGGTGCCGACCGTCGCGCCTCCGTCGAATTTATTTAACAAATTTAATAACAATAACCCGCGGCTTAAACCGCGTACCGTTTTGTAATCCGCCGACGAATTTTGGTCCATGCTTCCTCTATAAAAATCATATTAAACAATAATGTGCATCTGGTGCACGTTATGTGATGTTTTGATTGTAGCGCAAATCATCGCCCCTATACTGACCTCACTATAAAAATATATTCACATTTGGTTAACAAGTTGCCCGCATTGATTCTTCTGCAATGTTGGCAATGCGTTCGAAGCGTGAGGTTTTGAAAATGACAACATCTAATCCTGATATTCAACCGGCCGTACAGCACACCGCCCAGGTCGCGATTGTCGGCGCCGGTCCGGTTGGCCTGACCATCGCCAACTACCTCGGGCAGATGGGCGTGAGCGTCCTGCTGATTGAGAAGCTTGAGTCGCTGATCGACTATCCCCGCGCCATCGGTATTGACGATGAGTCGCTGCGGGCAATGCAGGCGGTGGGCCTGGTGGACAAGGTATTGCCGCATACCACGCCGTGGCACGGGATGCGCTTCATGACGCCGAAAGGGCGCTGCTTTGCCGATATTCAACCGATGACCGACGAGTTTGGCTGGTCGCGGCGCAACGCGTTTATTCAGCCGCAGGTTGATGGGGTGCTGTACGAAGGCCTTAGCCGCTTCCCCCACGTGCGTTGCCTGTTTTCCCGTGAAGTGGAGGCTTTTAGCCAAAATAGTGACAACGTCACGTTGAATCTCAAAGGCAGCGCCGGCGAACATGAAACCGTGCGCGCCGACTGGCTGGTGGCCTGCGACGGCGGAGCGAGCCTGATTCGCCGCACGCTCAATATCCCCTTCGAAGGTAAAACCGCGCCGAATCAGTGGATTGTTATCGATATTGCCAACGACCCGCTGGCGACGCCGCACGTCTATCTGTGCTGCGATCCGGTGCGTCCGTACGTGTCAGCCGCGCTGCCGCACGGGGTACGGCGCTTTGAATTTATGGTGATGCCCGGCGAAACCGAAGCCCAGCTCAGCGAGCCGCACAAGATGCGCCAGCTACTGAGCAAGGTGCTGCCGGACCCGGACAACGTCGAGCCGATCCGCCAGCGCGTCTACACCCATAACGCGCGCATCGCCGAACGCTTTCGCGTCGATCGCGTGCTGCTGGCGGGCGACGCCGCGCACATCATGCCGGTCTGGCAGGGGCAAGGCTATAACAGCGGCATGCGCGACGCCTTTAACCTGGGGTGGAAGCTGGCGCTGGTGGTGAGGGGCAAAGCTGGCGAGGCGCTGCTCGACAGCTACCAGCAGGAACGGCGCGATCATGCCAAAGCGATGATCGACCTGTCGGTGACCGCCGGCAACGTGCTGGCGCCGCCGAAACGCTGGCACGGCGCGGTGCGCGACGGTATTTCGTGGCTGCTCAACTATCTGCCGCCGGTTAAACGCTACTTCCTGGAAATGCGCTTCAAGCCGATGCCGCAGTATCGCGAAGGCGCGCTGCTAGCGGAAGGCGAAGGCAAAACGTCCCCGGTAGGCAAAATGTTTATCCAGCCGAATGTCACGCTGGAGGGCGGTCAGGTGACGCTGCTGGATGAGGTGATGGGCGCGAACTTTGCCATCATCGCCTGGGGCAGCAACCCGCTGTGGGGGCTTAACGATGAGCAGATAGCCCGCTGGCGCGCCGTCGGCGTGCGGTTTATCCAGGTGGTGCCAGAAGTACAGATTCATTGCGATCAGGACAACGTGCCCGGCGTCATCCGCCTCGGTGATACGCAAAACCGCCTGAAAAGCTGGTTCGCGCAGCACGATACCGCCATCGCTGTGGTGCGTCCGGACCGCTTCGTCGCCACCGTGGCCATCCCGCAAACCCTGAGCAAAAAGCTCGACGCGCTGGCACGCAAGATGCAGCTGGCCGCCACCCAGGCAGCAACGACGATTGAACAGGTGGCCTGATATGAACGCGTATCTTCATTGCCTCTCGCATACCCCGCTGGTGGGCTACGTTGACCCGGAACAGGCGGTGCTGGACGAAGTGAACGGCACCATCGCCGACGCGCGGGCGCGCATTGCCGCCTTCGACCCGGAGCTGGTGGTGCTGTTTGCCCCCGATCACTACAACGGTTTTTTCTACGATGTGATGCCGCCGTTTTGTTTAGGCATCGGAGCGACCTCTATCGGCGACTTCAGCAGCGCCAGCGGCGTTTTGCCGGTGCCGACGGCGCTGGCGGAGGCCTGCGCCCACGCGGTGATCAAGGACGGTATCGATCTGGCGGTCTCCTACTGCATGCAGGTGGACCACGGCTTTGCGCAGCCGCTGGAGTTCCTGCTCGGCGGGCTCGACAGGCTGCCGGTTCTGCCGGTGTTTATTAACGGCGTCGCCTCGCCGCTGCCGGGCTTTCAGCGTACCCGCATGCTGGGCGAAGCCATTGGCCGCTTTCTAACCACCCTCAATAAGCGGGTATTAATTCTCGGCTCCGGCGGCCTGTCGCATCAGCCGCCGGTACCGGAGCTGGCGAAGGCCGATGCCCATATGCGCGACCGGCTGCTGGGCAGCGGCAGGCAGCTGCCACCGGACGAGCGTGAATTGCGCCAGCAGCGGGTCATTAGCGCGGCGAAGCAGTTTATCGATGACCAGAACTCGCTCTATCCGCTCAATCCGGTCTGGGATACCCGCTTTATGAGCCTGCTGGAGCAGGGGCGGCTGACGGAGCTGGACGCCGTCAGTAACGAAGAACTGTCGGCGATGGCCGGGAAATCAACGCACGAAATTAAAACCTGGGTGGCCGCTTTTGCCGCGCTATCCGCATTTGGCCGCTGGCGCTGCGAAGGCCGCTATTACCGACCAATCCCCGAGTGGATTGCCGGGTTTGGCTCGCTGAGCGCCGCCGCGCAGAACTGAATTAACGGGAGAAGATGATGAGCTACCAACCGCAAACCGAAGCCGCCACCAGCCGTTTCCTCAACGTTGAGGAGAACGGAGAGACATTACGCATCCATTTTAACGACTGCGGCCAGGGGGATGAAACCGTGGTCCTGCTGCACGGCTCCGGCCCCGGCGCCACTGGCTGGGCCAACTTTAGCCGCAATATCGACCCGCTGGTGGAGGCGGGCTACCGGGTCATTCTGCTGGACTGCCCCGGCTGGGGAAAAAGCGATTCTATCGTCAACCGCGGCTCGCGTTCCGACCTGAACGCCAGGGTGCTGAAAAGCGTGATTGACCAGCTGGATATCAGCAAGGTGCATCTGCTGGGCAACTCGATGGGCGGCCACAGCGCGGTGGCATTCACCCTGACCTGGCCGGAGCGCGTCGGCAAACTGGTGCTGATGGGCGGCGGAACCGGCGGCATGAGCCTGTTTACGCCGATGCCGACGGAAGGCATCAAGCTGCTGAACGGCCTCTACCGTGAGCCGACCATCGAAAACCTGAAAAAGATGATGAACATCTTTGTCTTCGATACTCGCGATCTGACCGAAGCCCTGTTCGACGCGCGCCTCAACAATATGCTGTCGCGCAGGGAACATCTGGATAACTTCGTCAAAAGCCTGGAAGCCAACCCGAAACAGTTCCCGGATTTTAGCCCGCGTCTTGGCGAAATCCGCGCGCAAACCCTGATCGTCTGGGGGCGAAACGATCGCTTCGTGCCGATGGACGCCGGGCTGCGCCTGCTGGCGGGCATTAACGGTTCCGAGCTGCATATCTATCGCGACTGCGGCCACTGGGCTCAGTGGGAGCACGCGGAGAGCTTTAACCAGCTGGTGCTCGACTTTCTGGCGCGTCCCTGAGGAATCCTGATGACAACTTTATCTCTTGAACAACTGGCGCAGCGGCTGCGCGATGCCGAAACGCGCGGTCAGGCCATTGAACCGCTGCGCGATACGCTTGGCGTTGACAACGCGGAAGCGGCCTACGCCATCCAGCGGATGAACGTGCAGCACCACGTGGCGAACGGCCGCCGGGTGGTGGGGCGCAAGGTGGGACTGACCCACCCGAAAGTGCAGCAGCAACTGGGCGTTGACCAGCCGGACTTCGGCACTCTATTTGCCGATATGTGCTATGGCGATAACGCCGAGGTCCCGTTCTCCCGGGTGCTGCAGCCGAAGGTGGAGGCCGAAATCGCCCTGCTGCTGAAACGCGATCTGCCGCATACCGATACTACCTTTGATGAGCTTTACGCCGCCATCGACTGGGTACTGCCGGCGCTGGAAGTGGTCGGCAGCCGTATACGCGACTGGTCGATTGGCTTCGTCGACACGGTCGCCGATAACGCCTCCTGCGGCGTTTACGTGCTGGGCAGCCCGGCGCGGCGTCCGGACGGGCTGGACCTGAAAAATTGCGCGATGCGCATGACCCGTAATGAGGAGGAGGTCTCCAGCGGGCGGGGCAGCGAATGTCTTGGCCACCCACTGAACGCGGCGGTGTGGCTGGCGCGCAAAATGGCCAGCCTCGGCGAGCCGCTGCGGGCGGGCGATATCGTGCTGACCGGAGCGTTAGGCCCGATGGTGGCGATAAACGCCGGCGATCGTTTTGCCGCCCATATCGACGGTATAGGTTCAGTGGCGGCGACCTTTGTCGCCAAAGAGGAAGAGAGTGATGAGTAAACGTAAAGTCGCCATTATCGGCTCCGGTAATATCGGCACCGATTTAATGATCAAAATACTGCGCCACGGGCAGCATCTGGAGATGGCGGTAATGGTCGGCATTGACCCGGAATCAGACGGCCTTGCCCGCGCCCGGCGCATGGGCGTCGCCACCACGCACGAGGGCGTTGGCGGCCTGATGCGGATGGCCGAATTCGCCGATATCGATTTTGTTTTTGACGCCACCAGCGCCGGGGCGCACGTAAAAAACGATGCCGCGTTGCGCGAAGCTAAACCGGGGATCCGCGTTATTGACCTGACCCCGGCGGCCATCGGCCCGTATTGCGTGCCGGTGGTTAACCTCGAGGCCAACCTTGCCGAGGGCAACGTCAATATGGTCACCTGCGGCGGCCAGGCGACGATCCCGATGGTGGCGGCGGTCTCCCGGGTGGCGAAGGTCCACTATGCGGAGATCATCGCCTCGATTGCCAGCAAATCCGCCGGGCCGGGGACGCGCGCTAACATTGATGAGTTCACCGAGACCACCTCGCAGGCCATCGAGAAAGTCGGCGGGGCGGCGAAAGGTAAAGCGATTATCGTGCTGAACCCGGCGGAGCCGCCGCTGATGATGCGCGATACCGTGTATGTCCTGAGCGAAGCGGCGTCGCAGCAGGAAATTGCCGCGTCGATCGCCGAGATGGCGGCGGCGGTGCAGGCTTATGTGCCAGGGTATCGCCTGAAGCAGCAGGTGCAGTTTGAGGTCATCCCGGATGATAAACCGGTAAACCTGCCGGGGGTCGGCCGCTTCTCCGGCCTGAAAACGGCGGTTTACCTTGAGGTTGAAGGGGCGGCGCACTATTTGCCCGCCTACGCGGGCAACCTCGACATTATGACATCGGCGGCGCTGGTGACGGCGGAGAAAATGGCCCAGGCGATGAACGTCACGGCGGGAGAAGCAGCATGAATGGTAAAAAACTCTATATCTCAGACGTGACCCTGCGCGACGGGATGCACGCGATTCGCCATCAGTACTCGCTCGACAATGTGCGCCAGATTGCCCGGGCGCTGGACAGCGCGGGCGTCGATTCGATAGAAGTGGCCCACGGCGACGGGCTGCAGGGTTCCAGTTTTAACTACGGCTTCGGCGCGCACAGCGACCTGGAGTGGATTGAAGCGGCGGCGGAGTCGGTCAGCCAGGCGAAAATCGCCACTTTATTGTTGCCCGGCATCGGCACGCTGCACGATCTGAAAAACGCCTATCAGGCCGGAGCGCGGGTAGTACGGGTGGCGACCCACTGCACCGAGGCGGATGTTTCCGCGCAGCATATCGCCTTTGCCCGCGAACTGGGCATGGACACCGTAGGCTTTCTGATGATGAGCCATATGACCACTCCGGAGCAGCTGGCGCAGCAGGCCTTGAAGATGGAGTCCTACGGCGCGACCTGTATTTACGTGGTCGATTCCGGCGGAGCGATGAATATGAACGATATCCGCGATCGTTTCCGCGCCCTCAAGGCGGTGCTGAAGCCGGAAACCGCCACCGGGATGCACGCGCACCATAACCTGAGCCTCGGCGTGGCCAACTCCATCGTCGCGGTGGAAGAGGGCTGCGACCGTATCGACGCCAGCCTGGCGGGGATGGGGGCCGGGGCGGGCAACGCGCCGCTGGAGGTGTTTATCGCCGCCGCCGACAAGCTCGGCTGGAATCACGGTACCGATCTGTACGCTCTGATGAATGCCGCCGATGAGCTGGTGCGCCCGCTGCAGGACCGCCCGGTGCGGGTTGACCGCGAAACGCTGGCGCTGGGCTATGCCGGGGTTTACTCCAGCTTTCTGCGCCACAGCGAAGTAGCAGCCGGGCGCTACGGCCTGAGCGCGGTGGATATTCTCGTCGAACTCGGCAAGCGACGGATGGTGGGCGGTCAGGAGGATATGATCGTCGACGTCGCGCTGGATCTGCTCAATCGTCATCAATAAAAGCAACGCGCGGCTGGCAACGTATCAGCCGCCATTCATCTGCTCCGCTTGTCCGGATATCGCAAAGGTACCCTATGACCCAAACAACGACTGCAAGCAATTCGCGCCTGATGTTAACCGTCGGGCTCTGTTTTATGGTGGCTCTGATGGAAGGGCTGGATCTGCAGGCGGCGGGGATCGCCGCCGTTGGCATGGCGCAGGCGTTCGCGCTGGATAAAATGCAGATGGGCTGGATCTTCAGCGCCGGGATCCTCGGCCTGCTGCCCGGCGCGCTGGTGGGCGGCATGCTGGCGGATCGCTATGGCCGCAAGCGAATTCTGCTGGGTTCGGTGCTGCTCTTCGGCCTGTTCTCAATCGCTACCGCGCTGGCGTGGAATTATCCGACGCTGCTGCTGGCGCGACTGCTGACCGGCGTCGGCCTGGGCGCGGCGCTGCCGAATCTGATTGCGCTCACCTCGGAAGCCGCCGGTCCGCGCTTTCGCGGCAGGGCGGTCAGCCTGATGTATTGCGGCGTGCCCATTGGCGCGGCGCTGGCGGCGGCGCTGGGCTTTTTCGGCCTCGCCGCCGCCTGGCAAACGGTGTTCTGGGTCGGCGGTATCGTTCCGCTGCTGCTGGTGCCGCTGCTGCTGCGCTGGCTGCCGGAATCGCCGGTGTTTCAGCGCAGCGCGCAGGGCGTGCCGCTGCGCACGCTCCTCGCGCCGGGCAATGCTACCGCCACGCTGCTGCTGTGGCTGTGCTATTTTTTCACGCTGCTGGTGGTCTATATGCTGATCAACTGGCTGCCGATGCTGCTAGTCGGCCAGGGGTTCAGCGCCAGCGAGGCGGCGGGAGTGATGTTTGTCCTGCAGTTTGGCGCCGCCTGCGGCACGCTGCTGCTAGGGGCGCTGATGGATAAGCTCAGCCCGCTGTGGATGTCGCTGCTGATCTATACCGGCATGCTGGCGTCGCTGCTGGCGCTGGGGACCGCGTCCTCGCTGACCTCAATGCTCTTCTCCGGCTTTGTCGCCGGACTGTTTGCCACCGGCGGACAGAGCGTGCTTTACGCGCTGGCTCCGCTGTTCTATCGCACCGAAATCCGCGCCACCGGCGTAGGAACGGCGGTGGCGATCGGCCGTCTCGGCGCGATGAGCGGCCCGCTGCTGGCGGGCAAAATGCTGGCGCTGGGCACCGGAACCGTGGGCGTGATGGCCGCGTCTGCTCCCGGTATTCTGCTGGCGGGGGCGGCGGTATTCTGGCTGATGAGCCGACAAAAGCGCGCGGCGCTGGCCTGAGCATTTTCGCTGATTCCCGGGGCGGCGCGATAAAGCCGCGCCTTGCCCGGGCTACCGGGCTGGTAGCCCGGGAATCCACCTTGCGCATCTATCCACTTTGGCATAGGTTAAATCATCATCCATTGATTCTTCCGAGCATCATGTCTTTTACATCCCGCTTACTAAGCGATATCCCCGGTATCCGCTACGCCTTTCTCGACGTTCATGAAACCGCCGCCTTTCCCTATAGCGAAATGGCGCCGGTTAAACTGGTTCACAGCAATATCGTGCATGAGTATCGCGCGCCGCAGGCGGAGCGACCCCACGCCGATGCGATGTTTACCGCCGTCAGCGGGCAGAAGATGGGCGTGGTGACCGCCGACTGTCTGCCGCTGCTGATGGCGTCGCGAGACGGGCGCTATGTCTGCAGCGTACACGCAGGCTGGCGCGGCGCGGCCAGCGGAATTATCGACAATAGCCTCGCGCTGTTTCAGCGTTATCACGTCGACCCGCAAGATCTGGTGGTGGTGAGCGGGCCGCATATTCATGCCTGCTGCTATGAAGTCACCGGCGACTTCTACCAGGCGCTGCTGGCGATGCCCGCCGGCGAACTGGCAAAACGCCATCGGCAGCAGCTTTTCCTGCCCCATCAGGCGGCGTCGGAGGGTGAACAGGCGAAAGCGACCGGTGACCACAATTTTTGGTTCGATCTGCGAGCCTTTGCGCGTCTCCTGCTGCGCGAGGCGGGCGTGCCGGATGAAAACATGGAGTGGCTGGGGAGCTGTACCTACTGTACGCCGCAACTGCTGGGGTCGTATCGCCGGCGTACGCATTTTCCGGCGCCGAAATCATTTCAGTATTCATGGATCATGCGCGAGCCTGGTGAGACGAAATGATGTTTGATGATGTGTAACATCGGCGGTCGTTTGCTATCTCTGCACTCCTTCAAACAAGGAGGATTGCAAAATGAAATTGAACCCGTTCGCTGTATGTTTCGCACCGCTGCTGGCCGCCAGCGCGTTTTCCGCTCATGCTGGCCCGCAGGCCCATGTGGTCTGCGCATATCACCACACGTTGGGCGATGACGCCATCATGATGTTCGGCAAACCGAATCAGGCCATGTGGCATGATTTTTTTGGTAATACCCATACCGATGCGGTTTCCACCTATCAAACCCTGCGCGACCAGCCGGAAACCACCTGCGATAACAAGGCCGACAGTTCCGCCTACTGGGTGCCTTCAATGAAGCTGCCGGATGGTCAGGTGGTGACGCCGGCGTATCAAAAAACCTACTATCAGACCAGCAAAGTGGAACAGTATCCGCTGCAACCGTTCCCGGCGGGTCTCGAACTGCTGGCGGGAGACCATCATGGCTCGGCCCCCAGCTCGCGGATTACGTTTTTGTGCGCCAACGGGAAAGGCTACAGCAACCAGGCAGGGGAGGTCTGTGGACTGCGTAAAGGCGGCGATGCGGTACAGTTTAATATCGGTATTCAGTTCCCCAACTGCTGGGATGGCGTCAACCTGAAGCCGGCTCACGGGCACAGTAACGCGGCATATGATGTCAACGGCGCCTGTCCGAGCGATTATCCGGTGAAAATCCCGACGGTAAATATGAACGTTGCCTACGTTCTGCCGCAGATAACCTCGCTGGATACCGCAAAAATTCAGCTTTCACTGGATCCGGTTATGGACGGCGATAAGCGCGAAGAGCGCTGGGGCAGTATCTATACGGCGCACGCGGATTTTATGAACGGCTGGACGGTGGAAGGGGCGCACTATATGACCGAGCGCTGCATGAACAAGGGGATCGACTGCGGCAGCGCGGTGCCGTATCGCTTCACGACGGCGAAGGAGAATGCGCTGGTGGACAGCACCGAGCCGACGGTTGCCCACGCCGCACCGGAAAACCTGGTGGTGAGCGATAACTGGCAAAACGGCGGGCGGACGCATAACCCGGAAACCATGACGCTGGTGAAATTTCCTATCCCGCCGCTGCCGCAGGACCAGGACGCCTCGCTGTTTAAATATCAGCTGCGGATCTACGGCGGTAAAGTGGAGACCAACGGCGCGGATCAGATCTTCTTCTATCCGGCGAACAATGACTGGAGCGCCAGCAGCGTGACCTGGAATCATCGTCCACCCTGCAACTACAGCTCACAGGCGTCGTTGTATCTCAATTCCAAACGCGAATACCGGATGGTGGATGTCGATAAAGCGGTGCGCAAGGCGCTGGCGGAAGGCAAAACCGAGATTTCGTGGTATATCGGCGGCGACCGCCAGGGCAATCGCTATCATTTCGACCCGGCGGGCGCGCAGCAGGAGCCGATGCTGATGCTGATGGGCTTTAAAAATACGCCGGAGATCTGATTGCGTCCCTTCCCCGAGCTACTGGACCGCAGATGGCTGTGGACCCGTAGCCCGGGCAGGCGCTTTGCGCCGCCCCCGGGATTAGAGCGCAGAGTGGCATAATTTCCCGGAGGCGATGCTGCGCATCTGTCCGGGCTACGGTATGGCCGACGGTGGTGAGCCCTTAGCCCCGCTAAGCGCAGCGCGAGCGGGGAAATTCACAACACCGTAAACCCGTGCGTGCCATCGCGCTTGAGCTGTTCAACCAGGCCGAACTCCCAGTCGAGGTAGGCCTGCATTGCCGCGGGGGAGTTATCGGTACCTTCATACGGGCGCTGATAGCGATCGCTGCGCGGCGTCGCCAGATGCGTCTCGCCGTGCTCGAGCGCAAGCCCGGCGTCAATCCACGCCAGAGTGCCGCCGCTCAGCAGTCGCACCGGTTTACCGGTTAACGCCGCCACCTCAGGCACTGCATAGCGGGCCAGCAGGCTGCTGCCGCAGGTGACAACGTAACGTTCGGCGGAAGGGATAACCTCCAGCGCCTGGCGCAGCTGCGAACGTATCAGCCAGTAAGCGCCGGGAATGTGCCGGGCGACATAGTTGGCGCTGGTGGTGAAATCCAGTACCACGGTGCCCGGTTCCCGCAGCTGTTCCGCCAGCTGCTGCGCAGAGATCTCCTCCGCCTGCGGACCAGGCGGTACGCGGCCTGCGGGGGTACCGCGCTCGCTAAAATCTTCCGCGCGCGCATCGCGTAAGACCGCCACCTCCCAGCCCATCTGCGCCAGCCAGGACGCCGTTATCGGCGCGCGTATCTCGTCATCGGCAACCAGCACAATGCGCGCCCCGCGCACGCTGGCGAAATGGTCGGTCTCCTGCACCAGCTGCCCGCCGGGCGCGCTGACGCTCTGCGGCAGATGGCCCGCGGCATACTCTTCCGGACTCCGGACGTCGAACAGATAGGTGGTGCGTGCGGGCTGCCGCAGCCAGCGCTGAAGGGTGGGGCTATCGATAAAGGCGACTCCGGCGCGTTCCGCCAGCTGTCTCACCGTTGCCGCGCGTTCGGCTGGGGCGCGAAAATCGGCGTCGTAGCGCCGCTGCTGGGCGCGCTCAAGGTCAAACCCGGCTAAGGTCCAGCCGATGGTGCCGTTGCGCAGCGCGTAGACCGGGTTGGGCAAACCGGCATTGCGCAGCGACTGCGTGCCGATAATGCTGCGCGTGCGCCCGGCGCAGTTGACGATCACCGTCGCCTGCGATGACGGAACCAACCCCTCAATGCGCAGCGCCAGCTCCCCGCCGGGCACGCTGATGCTGCCGGGAATATTCATGGTGTGATACTCATCGAAACGGCGCGCGTCGACCACCACTACCTCCTGTGGGCTATCGAGCAGCGCTTTCACTTCCCCGGCGCTCAGCGAGGGGGTATGCCGCTCGCTCTCCACCAGCTCGCCGAACGCTTTGCTCGGCGAATTGACGTCCTGAAACAGTTCCCCGCCGCTGCGCTGCCAGCCCGGCAGGCCGCCTTCCAGCAGGGCGACATTTTCGTAGCCCCAGCTCTGTAGACGCTCGACGGCTCGCTCTGCCAGGCCCTCGCCGCCGTCATAGACGGTAATCGGCGTCGTCAGGCGCGGTACGCGCCGAAAAATGTCCAGCTCCAGCTTGCTGAGCGGCAGATTGGCGGCAAACAGCGGATGGCTGCGGGCAAAGTCGGCCTCTTCGCGAACGTCGATCAGCGCCAGCTCGGCGCCGTCAAGCAGCGTCTGGCGCAGCTGTGCGGCCGGACGATAAGAGCAGGTGGGCATATTAATTATCCTTTGAGAGATCCCAGATATTGGGTAAGTGGCGGTTGGAGTAACCGGAGACAAATGGTTTGACGAGGCCTTCCGGGGTATAAACCGCGCGCCTGACGCCGCCGATATTGCCGCCGTAAACGTGAATACTGATCGAGACGCTATCCGCCAGGGCGTTGCTCACCCGGTGAATATCACCGTCGCGGGAAGAGACTTTTTCCACCTCGCCTGGGGAAAGGCGTTCAGCAACGCCGCTGACCACCGGCTGGCCGCGCTCGTCCAGGCGGTAGCGCTGATTCTCCTCCGCGCCGCGCAGCATGCCGATGGCGCCCCACACCCGATGGTCGTGAATCGGCGTCGATTGCCCCGGGCCCCAGACGAAGCTGACAATGGAGAAACGCTGTCCGGAGTCAACATGCAGCAGGTACTGCTGATAGTGGTGGGGATGCGGCAGGGTGTACTCTTCCGGCAGCCAGTCATCTTTTTTCACCAGCGCGGCCAGGCGCACGGCCACGGCGTCGAGCAGGGCCTTCTCGTCGGCGAACTCGCGATGCAGTGCATCAAGGTCTTGAATAAACTGGCGTAATTTTTCCACTCGCGGTGCGGTCATGGTCGCTTCCTGTTGTCGGGACTGGTCTTTACGCTAGCAAAGGCGTTAATATAATTAAAATGCAATTTCCGCATATATTAATATGCAAAAATCACATTGATAGCCTACCCATCAAGCGTCATTGGCGCAGACAGTTTGAACACGGCCAGCGCGGAAGAACCGGAGCGTACACGTAGTACGTGAGGATTATTCGCTACGCTCCCCCTTCGGGCCGCCCTGAAGGCGTTCAAAACTCTATGAGTTTTGTCTGAGCACTGCCCAGGTTCAAAATGGCAAGCAAAATAGCTCTGATGGGCCAGGCTTTAAGGACGCTATGCGCATCGACGACATTGACGCACTGCTGGCCACCGTGCAGTTTTCCTCGCTTAACCAGGCCGCAGAATATCTTGGTATTACCCAATCAGCGATTACCCGGCGTCTGCAGCGTCTGGAACAAACCCTCGACGTGACGCTGCTGGAGCGTCAGACCCGGCCGCTCACCCTGACCGCCGCCGGGCACCGGGTTTACGAGCAGTGTTTGAGCATCAAGCGGGAGACCAAAAAGCTGTACGGCCTGCTCGACCCCGAAGCGGAACCACACGGTATTCTGCGTCTCGGCGTGCCGCAGAGCGTGGCGGAAATTGCCCTGCAGCCGGCGCTGGCCGCGCTGCGCCAGCAGTTTCCCGCTCTCCAGCCGCAGGTGACCTGCGGCTGGAGCGGTCTGCTGCAAAAGCGCCTCGAGAGCGTCGAGCTGGACGGGGTGCTGGCGATGGGGCCTGAGCAGCAACGCTTTGCCGAAGGCTACAGCGGAAGGCTGCTGTGCCCGCTGGATATCGTGGTGATAGCGGCGAAAAGCTGGCGCCTGCACGCCGGAGCGCTGCGCGACTGCGCGGAAAAAGGCTGGGTGCTCAATCCCGACGGCTGCGGCCTGCGGGCGGGGCTGATCCGCGAGTTGCAGTCCCAGGGGCTGCGCTTAGCGCTGAATGTCGAGACCGCGGGTGCCCAGCTGCAAATCAGCCTCGTGGCGCAGGGGCTGGGGCTTGGCCTGGTGCCGCGCGCCGCGCTGGCCGCCAGCCCGTGGCGCGATGACGTCGCCGTGCTGACCCTCGCTGACTTCCAGCCCGCGGTGCATCTGTGGTTGGTTCACGCGCAGAATCTGGCTAATCTGAGCCAGCCGATGACTTTTTTCGCCGGCAAAGTCGTTCAGCAACTGAACGTATCTGACTGAAACCTAGATACAATTTTTATCAATGCTTATCTCGCATATTAAGATATGATAAAAATGCATTTTGTTCATTAAGAGCCCGTGTATAGGGTAATGAAAACGCGCCGCCGCAGCGGTCCACTCATTATCCTGCTACAAGGAGTTCTGCATGAGCATTCAGTTTCTCGGCATGATCGGCCACCGCCTGTCGTCGGAAACCATCGCCCCGGTCGGTCCGGTTTTTGACCGCGATTACATCGTGCGTTTCGCGCAAACCCACGAGGCTGCCGGGTTTGACCGCCTTCTGGTGGGGCACTGGTCCGATCAACCCGATGGCTTTCTGGTGACCGCGCTGGCGGGCCTGTCGACGCAAAAGATCGGCTTCCTGTTGGCCCATCGTCCCGGTTTTGTCTCGCCAACCCTCGCCGCGCGTAAGTTCGCTACCCTTGAACACCTGCTGGGCGGCCGTCTGGCGGTGCATATCATCAGCGGCGGCAATGACGCCGAGCAGCGCCGCGACGGCGATTACCTCGATCACGACCAGCGCTATGCGCGTACCGATGCCTTCCTTGAGACCGTCCGCAAGGTGTGGACCGCCGAACAGCCGGTGGATATCGCCAATGATTTTTATCAGGCTGAACAGGCGTGGTCGGCGATTCGCCCGCTGCAAAAGCCGCATATTCCCCTCTACTTCGGCGGCTCCTCGGAAGCGGCCATCGCCGTGGCCGGTAAACATGCCAACGTTTTCGCCCTGTGGGGAGAGTCGCTGGCGCAAACCGCGGAAACCATCCAGCGCGTGCGGGCCGAGGCGGCGAAACATCAGCGCGAAATCGACTTCAGCGTCTCGTTCCGGCCGATTATCGCCGCGACCGAAGCCGAGGCCTGGGAGAAAGCCGAGCATATCCTGCACGTCGCCACCGAGCGGGCGGCGCAGAGCGGAGGCGGTTTCAAAGCCAAGCCCGACAGCGTTGGGGCGCAGCGTCTGCGGGCGACGGCGGCGCAGGGCAAGGTGGTGGATAAACGCCTGTGGACCGGGATCGCGCAGCTGGTAGGCGGCGGCCACAACTCCACCGCGCTGGTGGGCACCCCGGAGCAGGTCGCCGACGCGCTGCTCGATTACTACGACCTCGGCGTGCGCAACTTCCTGATCCGCGGGTTTGATCCGCTCAACGATGCTCAGGAGTACGGTAAGGCCCTGCTGCCGATAACCCGCGAAAAAGCCGCCCTGCGCGCGGTGGCGGAGCGCGCATCGTGATCGATCAGGCCAATGATGGCTGGGCGCGGCGGTTAACGGAGGTGCGCCAGCTGATGGCGGAGCAGGCGGCCAGCCTTGACGCCAACGGCGAATTTCCCCGCGACAATATCGACCGTCTGCGCCAGCGCGGTTTTTTAAGCCTCGCCGTGCCGCAGCAGTACGGCGGGGCAGGTGCCGATCTTCCCAGGCTTCAGCAGGCGGTCGCCGCCATCGCCTGGGGCGAACCGGCGACCGCGCTCATTGTTTGCATGCAGTATCTGCATCATCTGCGGCTGGCGGAAAACGCTGGCTGGGCCGAGCCGCTGCGTCAGCGGGTTTTTCACGATGCCGTCGAGCGGGGCGGTCTGATCAACAGCCTGCGGGTGGAGCCGGAACTCGGCTCTCCAGCGCGCGGCGGCCTGCCGCAAACCGTGGCGACCCGCCGCGCAGGGGGCTGGCAAATTAACGGTCACAAAATTTATACCACCGGTGTTGAGGGACTAAGCTGGCTGGCCGTCTGGGGACGGAGCGACGACGCTCGGCCACTGGTCGGCACCTGGTTGGTTCCAGCCGACAGCGAGGGCGTCAGCGTGGTGAAAAGCTGGGATCACGCCGGAATGCGGGCAACCGGCAGCCACGAAGTGGTGCTCAACAATGTGCGGGTGGCCGATGAGTATGCGGTGGACGTGTGGGCGGCCGATGCGCCTCCCGCGCCGGACGCCGAGCAGTTTCGTCTGTTTGCCAATCGCCATACGGCGCTACTGGCGGCGATCTACGACAGCGTGGCGCGCGCGGCCCGCGACTGGCTGGTGACGTGGCTGGGTACGCGTATTCCGGGCAGCCTTGGGCAACCGCTTTCCAGCCTGTCGCGCGTGCAGGAAAAAGTCGGCCAGATTGACGGATGGCTGCTGGTCAACCGCAGCCTGCTGGAAAAGGCCGCGCAGCTGGGCTTTTCCGCCATTGAGGCGAATCTGGCGAAAGTGACGATTACCGACAACGCCATTCAGGCGGTAAACCTGGCGCTGGAGCTGACTGGCAACCATGGCCTGAGTCGGCAAAATCCTCTGGAACGCCACTATCGCAACGTCCTGTGCGGTCGGGTACATACCCCGCAGAACGACAGCGCGTGGCTGGCGGCAGGCAAATACGCTTTTCAAAAATAAGGATAATTCATATGCGCAAACTTCATTTTACCCGTTTAGCCGGGGCGCTGATGCTGCTGGCGCTGAGCGGCTATGCGGCGGCTCAGGAGCGAATCACCCTGCGAATCGCCGATCAAAAGGGCGGCATGCGCTCGCAGCTGGAGGCCGCCAACGCCCTGCAGGATCTCCCCTACGAGATTAAATGGGCCGAGTTTCCGGCCGCCGCGCCGCTGGCGGAAGCGCTTAACGCCGGGGCGGTGGATGCGGGGATTATCGGCGATGCGCCGCTGCTGTTCGCGCTGGCTAACGGCGCGCCGGTCAAAGCTATCGCCGTCGATAAAAGCAACCCTGCCGGCACCGCGGTGCTGGTCTCGCCCGGCAGCGCGTTGAAGAGCGCCGCGGATTTAAAAGGCAAACGCATCGCCACCGGTAAAGGGTCGATTGGCCACTTTGTGGCGCTGAAAGCGCTGGAGCAGGCGGGGATTTCGCCGAAAGAGGTGCAGTGGGTGTTTCTCGGCCCGGTGGACGCCAAAGTGGCGCTGCTCAACGGATCGGTTGACGCCTGGGCGACCTGGGAACCCTATACCACGCAGTTGGTGAAGACCGCGGAAGGAAAGATTCTGGTCAGTGGTAAAGGGCTGCTGCCGGGCAACACCTTCCTGGCGGCAACCGATGATGCCCTGAAAGACCCGCAAAAACGCGCGGCCCTGCAGGATTACCTTACCCGCCTGGCCGGCGCCGAGCGCTGGGCCTACGCCAACCTTGATAGCTACGGTAAAACGCTGGGGGAGATTATTCGTTTCCCGGCGGATATCGCCCGCGCGCAGTTTGCCAATCGCCAGTCGCAGTGGCAGCCTCTGGACGCACAGACGGTCGCTCAGCAGCAGTCGACGGCGAATTTTTACCTCGCCAACGGACTGATCCGCGCAAAGCTGGACGTGACGCCGACGTTTGATAACGGCTTTAGCGTGCCCGCCGCCCAGGCCCATGCGGAGGTGACGCCATGATGAAAGCCGCTTTTTCCCGCCGTCGTTTCTTACGCTTGACCGGCGGGCTAGCGCTCGCCGGGGCATCCCTGCCGCTTTGGGCTCACGATATGGCGGCCATGGCGAGCGGGGAAGAACATCCGGCGCTGCGCCTGGCGCAGCCGTATAAAATCAAGCTGGCGATTAACAAAAGCGCGGTGTGCCTGGCGCCGGTTGCCGTCGCCGAGCAGCAGAAGATCTTCAGTAAATACAATCTCGACGTGGAGTTCGTTAACTTCGGCAACTCGACGGACGTGTTGCTGGAGGCGATTGCCACCGGCAAGGCCGACGCCGGCGTCGGGATGGCGCTGCGCTGGCTGAAGGCGCTGGAGCAGGGCTTCGACGTGAAGCTCACCGCCGGAACCCACGGCGGCTGCCTGAACCTGCTGACGGCGAAAAACTCGCCGTTCGGCGGCCTGGAGAGCCTGAAAGGGCAAACCATCGGCGTCACCGATATGGCCGGGCCGGATAAAAACTTCTTCGCCATCTTGCTCAAGCGCCACGGCATCGACCCGATAAGCGATGTACAGTGGAAAGTCTATCCGGCGGATCTGCTCAGCGTGGCGCTGGATAAACGCGAAATAGCAGCCATCAGCGGCAGCGAGCCCTTTAGCTATCGCCTGCTGGCAACCGGCAAGTATCAGCTTATCGCCAGCAATATGACCGGCGATTACGCCAACCTGAGCTGCTGCGTACTGGGCGTCAGCGGTAGCCTGGCCCGCGATCATAAACCCGCCGCCGCCGCGCTCACTCAGGCGATTCTTGAGGCGCACAGCTATGCCGCCGCGCACCCGGAAAGCGTGGCGCAATCCTTCCTCGCCCATGCGCTGAATACCAATGAGGCGGAGGTCAGCGGCATTCTCCACGGCCAGGGGCACGGCCATCACGCGGTGGGCGAGGCGTTTGTCAAAGAGCTGACCCAGTACGCCGTAGATCTTCAGCGGGTGCAGGTCATTAAGCCGGGCACCGATCCCCATCAGTTTGCGGAGAGCATTTATGTCAACGTTTTCGCCTGAACGGGCGCTGGCGCGTGCGACAAGCGGCAGACCGCTGTGGACGGAAGGCCTGCTTGCCGCCGCGCTCTGGCTGCTGGGCGGCCTGTTTACCCTGGCCTGGCCCGATGCCGGGCGGCGCTGGCCGTTTAGCGAAGGGTGGGCGCTGGCGCAGTTCACTCTCGGCGGCGGGCTCTTGCTGCTGGCGCTGAGCTACCGCTACTGGCGGCAGCGCGGGGCTCGCCTGCAGCATGCTGGAAAGTGGCTGGCGCTGCTGCCGGTACTCTTTGCGCTGTGGGAGGGGCTGACGGCAAAGACGGCCTTTCTGCCGGTGCCGTTTTTCGCGCCGCCGCAAGCGCTGATTGAGGTACTGTACGATGACTGGCCGCGCCTGCTCGATAGCCTGCTGCATTCGCTGGGACTGCTTGGGCTCGGGGTGCTACTGGGTACCAGCTGCGGCTTTATCAGCGGGCTGGCGATCGGCTGGTCCCAGCGGATCGGCTATTGGGTGCATCCGGTGTTGCGTCTGCTGGGGCCGGTGCCGTCCACCGCGCTGCTGCCCCTGTGCCTGTTTATTTTCCCTTCCAGCTTCGGCGCCAGCGTATTCCTGATTGCGCTCAGCACCTGGTTCCCGGTGACCGTGCTGACCTGGTCCGGAGTGATCGGCATCGATAAGGCATGGTATGACGTCGCGCGGACCCTGGGCGCCAGCCAGCGCTTCCTGATCCTGCGCGTGGCGATCCCCGCCGCGCTGCCGAACGTCTTTGTCGGCCTGTTTATGGGGCTTGGCGCATCGTTTTCGGTGCTGATCGTCGCCGAAATGGTCGGGGTGAAATCGGGTATTGGCTTTTATCTGCAGTGGGCGCAGGGTTGGGCTGCCTATCCCAATATGTACGCGGCGCTGCTGGTGATGGCGCTGCTCTGCTCCGGCCTGATTAGCGGACTGTTTATGGTGCGCGACCGGCTGCTAAGCTGGCAGCGGGGAGGCATGCAATGGTAACCGTGAACGCAATACCTCAGGCGGCATCGGCCGGCGCGGCGGTGTCGATAAGCCATCTGCATCACGCTTTTAGCCTTGGTAAACAGACGGTGCCGGTGCTGGAGAACATCAGTCTGCAGCTGCGGCCCGGAGAGAGCGTCGCGCTGCTCGGCCCCTCGGGATGCGGTAAATCCACTCTGCTGCGGCTGCTGGCGGGACTGGAGCCGCAGCAGGCCGGGCAAATTCAGATTGATGAGGCGGCGATGGGCGGACCGGGGCCCGAACGGATACTGGTGTTTCAGGATCCGACCCTTTATCCGTGGCTGACGGTGCGGCAAAACGTGCTGCTGGGGCCGCAGGCGCAGGGGAAAAAGGGGCTTGAGCCAAAGGCCGATGCGCTGATTGCGCGAATGGGGCTGCAGGCGTTTAGCGAAGCGTGGCCGCGCCAGCTCTCCGGCGGCATGGCGCAGCGTGCGGCGCTGGCGCGCGCGCTGCTGAACGAACCGCGCCTGCTGCTGCTTGATGAGCCGCTGGGCAAGCTGGATTCGCTTACCCGCATCAGTATGCAGCGGGAGCTGATCGCTCTATGGCAGCAGCAGGGCTATACCAGCCTGCTGGTCACCCACGATATTGAAGAGGCGCTGCTGCTCTGCGATCGGGTGTTAATCATGTCACCGCGACCGGGACGGATTATCGCCGAGTTTGCGCTTCCGCTGGCGTATCCCCGCCATCGCGACAATCCGCTGCTGCTACAGCATCGGCAGGATATTTTGCGCATTCTTGGCCAGGGTGAGGACTGGTAAGGCAAGGCGTTATCCGGGGCGTGCTGATTCTGACCGTTTGGCGGGGATTCCCGGGGGCGGCGCTAGGGCCGCGCCTTGCCCGGGCTACAGTGTGCTAGCCCGGATAAGGCGCCGCGATCCGGGACAGGGATAAGGCTTAAAAATCCATCTTCACCGTAAACTGCACTTCCCGCGGGTCGCCGATCTGGTTACCGAGGTTGTTGGTGCCGATGGAGGAGGTGTAGTAGGTCTTATCAAACAGATTTTTCACGTTAACCTGTAGCGTCACCGGATATTGCAGCTTCATCTTATAGGCCGCAAACACATCCGCCACCGCATAGCCCTGCAGATAATAATCTGCGCCGTTGGTACCGGAACGTTTGCTTACCGCGCGACCGCCGCCGCCCACCGTCAGGGTATTGCTGTCGTAGACGTTGTGAATGTCGTAGCTCAGGAACAGCGAACCGGTGTGTTTCGGCACGTTCGGCAGCGGTTTGCCTTTGTAATCCGGATCGTCGGTGACTTTCGCATCGGTATAGCCGTAGCTGGCGATAACGCTCAGGTTATCGGTTAGCGACCCGGCCACGTCCACTTCGACGCCGCGGGAGCGTACCTTACCGGCGGTTTTTGCCACCGTCTCATCGCCCACGGATTCCGTGTAGAGGACGTTGCGCTTATCAATATCAAACAGCGCGATATTGGCGGTGATGCCATTGAACAGATCGAACTTCGCGCCCAGCTCGTACGCCGTGGACTCTTCCGGCGGCAGATTGCCAATATAGCTGGCGATGGAGGACTGCGGCATAAACGACTGCGCCACGTTACCAAACAGGGAGATGGACGGTGTCAGCTTATACACCAGGCCCGCTTTCGGCGTCCATTTCTGGTCGCTGCTGTCGGTATTGACGTTAAACGGGCGACCTTTCCCGGCGTACTGGGTGTAATACTGATAGCGCACTCCGGCAACGGCGATCCACTTATCGCTAAGATAGAGCGCGTCCTGGACGTAACCTGCATAACTCTCCTGCTGAATACGCTGATCGCTATCGGATGCCGAAACGCTGGAGCATTTGTCGAGCGTACCGTAGACCGGGTTGTAGATATTAAATCCCTTGACGTTCTTACAGCGGATCATATCGGTGCGCAGCAGATCGTAATTCTCATAGGCCAGGCCGGTGAGGATCTCGTTATAGAAGCCGCCAATGACCACGTTACCCTGTAAATCCGCCCGCGTAGCGTGCATCTTCTGGGTTGAACCATGGGTGGCGTCGACGCGGCGGGTCAGGTTGCCGGTCGCCGAGTCGTAGGCCATGACCCGGGCCTGATCGTCGTTGTAATGATCCTGGCTGTAGCTGTAGTCGAAGCGGGCGGTCCAGGCGTCGCTGAGACGGTATTCGGCATTCAGCTGCGCGAGATCGGAATAACCGTCGGTAATATTAAACGGTTCATCAAAACGCGTTTTGCGATCGACGTTCACCGCATGGCCGGTGTTCAGATCGAAGATGGTGCCACGATCGAATGGGGTACTGTAGTTACGGTGAGAATATGAGACGTTCACCGTTGCGCGCTCGCCGAACCAGGTCAGGGAGGGGCTGATAAAGATGCTCTTCTGTTTGCCGTAATTACGCCAGTAATCTTCATGCTGATATTCGCCAATCACCCGATACGCCAGCGGCGTCCCGTCGATGGGGCCGGTGACGTCGAACTGGCCGGTACCGCCGCCAAAGCTGGTGGAGGTGGCGGAGACGGATCCGCCGAAGCTACGCTCCGGGCGTTTGGTGACGACGTTGATCAATCCGCCAGGGTCGAGAATACCGTACAGCGTCGAGGCCGGGCCTTTGAGCACTTCGACGCGTTCGGTGGCGGCGGTGAAGCTGCGCGGCAGCACGGTGCGCAGGCCGTTGGTCATGATCGAGCCGTCGCGGTTGGCGCCGAAGCCGCGGCGGGTGAAGGCGTCCTGAGTCCCGCCGAGGGTATTGGTTTGTACCACGTTGGCGACGTTATACAGCGCTTCGTCGAGGTTGGTCGCATGCTGATCCTCGAGCACCTGCTCGCTGACGGTATTGACCACCTGCGGAATATCCAGCATCGGCATGGTAGTCAGCGTGGCGGTCGAGGTATTAACCGGCTGGTATCCCTGGGTAGCGCGTTGCTGGGTGCCTTCAGCCACGACCGTTATGGTCTCGTCAGCGGTTTTTTTTGTTTTATCGGCGCTATTTTCCGCGGCCACTAATCCCGGTGAGGTGAAAAAAATCAGTGAAAAAAGCGCACGCCCTTTTAATGCCGAAAAAGGGCCATTTAATGGAATCATTTTTGTGTCTCGTGAACGAACCTCGCCTTTGCGGAGAGGTAAAGCCAATAAAATCATTGCCCTGAAAAAGAAAGCTATCTGTTATTAACGCCAGAAGGCGCGCAGATATGTAATTGAGAATCATTCAATCACGAAGGAATGTAGTAGTAAACGTTATGTAAGATAAAAAAGCGCCGACGCAAATAATCACTCACTCAGCGCTGAATAAGCAGAGCGGATATAAAATAATTCGTTGTTTTTATTGTTGATTAATCCATGTGCTGCAGGTGCGGTTGTTGGTAGTAGACCGCCATTGCCGATGCGGTCGCGGGGTATTGACTACTACATTCATCCGCCGCATGATCAAAAGAGAATGAGATGTATTTTTGTTTGAGTGCGGAACGAGCGGGCCTGGCGCCACGCCGTTGCGGCGCGGGAGCGAGTTATGCCACAGCGGGTGTTGCCTGCAGAGCAGGGAATCGTCCTCGATTCCCTGTCGGCCGGATATGGCCAGACGCTAATTGTCGATAATATTCATCTGACCATCCCCCACGGGAAAATGACGGTACTGGCCGGCGCTAACGGCTCGGGGAAATCGACGCTGCTGTCGACCATCGCCCGGATGCTCAAGCCGCTGGGCGGCTGCGTACGTCTGGACGGCGAGGTGATTCATCAGCTGCCGACCCGTGAGGTGTCCCGTAGGCTGGGCATTCTGCCGCAATCGCCGCTCACGCCGGAAGGGCTGACGGTGTTTGAACTGGTTTCCCGCGGGCGCTATCCCTGGCAGGGTCTGATGCGTCAATGGTCCGAGGCCGATGAATGGGCGGTAGAAGAGGCGCTGCGGCTCACCGGTACCGCCGAGTTTGCCCATTTAGCTGTTGATAGCCTCTCCGGCGGCCAGCGTCAGCGCTGCTGGATCGCGATGGCGCTCGCCCAGCAAACGGCGACGATTCTGCTGGATGAGCCCACCACCTGGCTTGACCTGCGCTATCAGGTCGACATTCTCGAACTACTGCAAACCTTAACCCGCGATCATGGCCGCACGGTGGTCACCGTCCTGCATGACCTGAACTTCGCGGTGAACTACGCCGACCTGCTGGTGTTTCTTAAAAAAGGGCAGATCGCCGGGGTGATTAATGAACAGGAAATCTGTACGCCGGAGCTGATCAAAATGGTCTTTGACGTGGACGTGCAGATGTCGCTCAATCCGCAGACCGGTAAGCCCTTTTTTATGCCGTTCCGCGCCCGTGAAGAGAAGGCGTTATGAGCGCCTCCGCGTTGTTCCTGCAGCGCCGGCAATCCCGGCCCCGGCTGGCGCTGGCGCTGCTGAGCCTGCTGCTGCTGGGCGGCTCGCTGGTGCATCTCGGGCTCGGCGCGCGCTGGATTGCGCCGCAAACGGTGCTGCAGGCGCTGCTCCATTACGATCCGCGCAACTTTGACCACCGCATCATCGTTGATTTACGTCTGGTACGTCTGGCGGCGGCGCTGCTTACCGGCGCGGCGCTCGGCGTGGCGGGGCTGCTGCTGCAAACCGTGATCCGCAACCCGCTAGGCGAGCCGCATATTCTCGGCCTTAACGCCGGCGCTTCGCTGGCGGTAGTGGCGACGTCGGCGCTGGGAGTCAGCCTCGGCGGCGTGGCGTTAACCAGGCCGCTCACCGCCGCCTGCGGCGCGGCGCTGCTGTTTGGCGGCGTGATGCTGCTGTCGTCGTCCGGGCGCGGCGGCGTTACGCCGCTGCGCATTACCCTGTGCGGGGTGGCGCTGTCGGCCTTTGCCTCGGCGGTCACCGCGGCGATTCTGATCCTCGATGAACAAACGCTGCTGGCGATGCGTACCTGGCTGGCGGGCGATCTTGCCGGGCTGAACTGGCAAACGCTGCGCGCTGCGCTGCTCCCGGCGCTGGCGGGAGTGACGATCGCGCTGGCCATCGCGCCGCGTCTGAACGTGCTGGCGCTGGGCGATAAGGTCGCGCTGGGGCTGGGGGTAAAGATTGTTCAGACCCGCCTGCTGGGGCTGGCCGCCATTGCGCTATTGTGCGGCTCGGCGGTGGCGGTGGCCGGACCGATCGGCTTTGTCGGTCTGGTGGTTCCGCACGTGGTGCGTCGGTTGATTAGCGAAGATATTCGCCTGGCGCTGCCGCTGGCCGCCCCGGTTGGCGCCCTGGTGCTGCTGCTGGCGGATATCGCCGCTCGTACGTTGGTCGCACCTCAGGAGCTGGCAACCGGCGCGATGACCGCGCTGGTGGGGGCGCCGGTATTTATTTTTATCGCCGCGAGGTTTTTTAAATGAAAAGCGCCGCCCGTCGCGCCGGTTTTCGGCCGCTTGTCTGCGGCGGCTGGTATCTTTTGCTGCGGCCAGCGGCGTTAAAAATCGCTGCCGGCATGCTGCTCGTTATCCTGCTGCTGGCGCTGTTTGGCCTGACCCGCGGCAGCTTCCCGATGCCTTCCGGTACCCTGTTTCGCGCACTGTTGGGTGCGGAAATCGTGGGCGAACAGCAGCGTTTTATCCTGTTTGATATTCGCCTGCCGAGGCTGTTTATGGCGCTGCTGTGCGGGGCGATGCTCGGCCTGGCCGGCGCGGCGATGCAGAGCATTACCCGCAACGGTCTGGCGGATCCCGGGCTTATCGGGGTGAAGGAGGGGGCCAGCATTGTGGTTCTGGCGCTGGTGCTGTTCTTTCCGGCGGTGGGCCTGGTCTGGCGGCCGCTGGCGGGGATGCTCGGCGGCGTGCTGGTGGCGCTGCTGGTTCTGGCGCTGGCCCGCGACTGTTCGCGCCCGCGCTTTATTCTCATCGGCATCGGCGTCTCCTGGACGCTGGCGGCGGCGGTCGGCATTTTTATGACTACCGCCGACGTGCGCGATGTACAGACGGCGATGATCTGGCTGGCGGGCAGCCTGCATGCGGCGACCTGGCCGCTGTTGGCCGTCGCTTTTTGCTGGGCGCTGCCCGGGGCGCTGATCCTTTTTTTGACCGCCAGGGCCGCCGATGCGGCGCTGCTCGGCGACCGCGCGGCCGTCGGACTCGGGGTACGCCTGCAGCAGCTCACCCTGCTGCGTTTCTTCGCGCCGGTGCTGCTGACCTCCGCCAGCGTCTCCTGCGTCGGGAGTCTCGGCTTCGTTGGCCTGATGGCGCCGCATATGGCGCGCTTTCTACTGCGCGGCGGCCAGGTGGCGCTGCTCTGCGGCAGCGCGCTGATCGGCGCGCTGCTGGTGCTAGCCACCGATACCATTGGCCGACTGGCGTTCGCGCCGCTGCAGATACCGGCAGGGATCGTGATTGCTCTGGTCGGCTGTCCGTTTTTTATCGTTCTGCTCTGGCGTCGCCGTGATGCCCTGTAAATCAAAAAGGATCGCTATGCGTTGGTTCGTTTCTCTGCTGGTGCTGTTGGCGGGCGTCGCCTCGGCCGCCGATACGCAAACCTTCACCGACGACTTAGGTCGCACGGTGACCGTTCCGCTGCACCCGCAGCGCATTGTGTCGATGCACGATCTGGATATCACCATTCCCCTGATTGAGCTTGGCGTCCCGCCGGTGGCCAGCCACGGGCGGACTCGTCCGGACGGCAGCCACTTTTTACGCGCCAGCGCGCAGCTGACCGGGATTGATTTCGATAACAGCGCGATTCAGTTTATCGGCACGGCGGATATCGACCTCGAAGCGGTGGCCGCCGCGAAACCGGACCTGATTATCACCGAACCGAGCCGCCACGTCTCGGTGGAGCAGCTGGAGAAGATTGCGCCAACGGTCAGCATCGATCATCTGCAGGGCAGCGCGCCGCGCATCTACCGTAAGCTGGCGCAGCTCACCGGTACCCAGCCGCGGCTCTTAATCCTCGAACGCCGCTATCAGGCGCAGATAGCCCAGCTAAAGGCGATGGTGGATACGCAAAACATTGTTGTCTCGGTGATTCAGGCCAACAACGGCAAGGTGACCGTGCATCACTCCTATCATGCGCTGGGCCGCGTGCTGCGCGATGCCGGATTCCGCTTCCCGCCGCTGATTGACAACATCCCTGAGGGCCAGCGCATTGACGTCAGCGCCGAGCAGCTACCGGAGCTGGATGCCGATTTTGTGTTTGCCACCTGGCGCTCCGATACCGGCGGTAAGCCGCAGGATGAGCTGCGGGCGATGGAGGGCGTGATGCCGGGCTGGTGCGACTTTATGCGCGCCTGTCGCACCGGGCGCTATATACTGCTGCCGCGTGAGGAGGTTATCTCTAACTCCTACGCCGCGCTGTCGCTGATGGTCGCCCAGGTGCAATCGCACATTGCCGGTCGTCCCTTACCCGAGGGGCTGAAATGAAAACGGCGGTCAAAAGAGAGAAGGGGCGGGTTGACCTGTTCGGCGAACGTTTTCGCGCCCGCGCGCATCAGCTGTCGCCGCGTCTGCTGGCGGTAGCGAGCTATATCAACGATAACCGGGAAGCGGTACTGGAGCGCACGGCCATGGAAATCGCGAGCGCGACCAACACCTCGGACGCCACGGTGGTGCGCGCCATCCAGGCGCTCGGCTTCGCCGGCCTGCGGGAACTGAAGCAGACCATGGAACGCTGGTTTGGCCCGTCGGCGACCTCGTCGGAAAAGATGATTTCAACGGTGAGCGCGCTCTCCAGCGATGTCCATTCGAGCATTGATTTTGTCCTTGAGGGGCATCAGCGGGCCTGCGAAGTGCTGTCGCGACCTGACAACCGCGCGGCGGTAGCTCAGGCGGTGGCGCTGCTGACCGGCGCGCGCCAGGTGGGCATTTTCGGGATCGGCGCCTCGGGCATACTGGCGGAATATACCGCCCGGCTGTTGAGCCGCATCGGCCTGCCTTCGTACGTGATGAACCGCACCGGCTTCAGCCTCGCCGAGCAACTGATCGGCCTGCAGCGCGGCGACGTGCTGATTATGATGGGGCAGAAGTCGCCGCACCGGGAGGGGATGACGACCCTGCGCGAAGCTCGCCGTCTGGGGATCCCGACGATTTTACTCACCCAGGCGCTGGACTCCCGCTTTAGCCAGCAGGCGCAGGTGGTGATTGAGGTGCCGCGCGGCGGCGATAACGGACGGGTGCCGCTGCACGGGACGGTGCTGGTATGTCTGGAGATGATCGTGCTGTCGGTGGCCTCCACCGCGCCGCAGAAGACGGTGAAATCGATGAAGCGGATCAATGAATTGCATCGGGCCATCGGGAAATCCGGCGGTAAACGAAGCTAAACGGCAGATAATTTACCGTCGGGAAGGTTTCCGGTTGCATGCCATGCTGACAGTGTGTATTTTTATGCAAAATTAATGCATAAAACGGAGTTGTCATGGTTAAGAAGTGGATGAAAGCATGCTGCCTGGCGGCGGCGATGATCGGCACCGCCCACGCGGCTCAGCAAACTTACGTGGTGGGTTCCGGCGGAACCTATCGCCCGTTTGAGTTTGAGAACAGCCAGAAACAGCTGGAAGGGTTTGATATCGATATTATTAAAGCGATCGCCAAAGCGGAAGGCTTTGATATCAAACTGGTCAATACACCGTGGGAAGGGATCTTCGCCACCCTGAGCACCGGCGATCGCGACATTATTATCTCCGGGATCACTATCACCGATAAGCGTAAGCAGATGGTGGATTTCTCCGCTCCTTATTTCCCGGCCGAGCAGTCCATCGTTGTGCCGGCGGATTCAAAAGTGACCTCCCTTGAGGCGCTGAAAAGCGAGAAAGTCGGGGTGGTGAACTCCAGCACTGGCGATATCGTGGTTTCCGACGTGCTGGGCAAGAACAGCACCGCGATCAAGCGCTTTGATAATACCCCGCTGATGCTGCAGGAGCTGTTTGAAGACGGCGTCAGCGCGGCGGTCGGTGACGTCGGCGTGGTGAAATACTACATCAAGCAGCACCCGGAGAAGCAGTTTAAGCTGGTGCCGGATGCCAAATTTGAGCGCCAGTACTTCGGCATCGCGGTAGCGAAAGGCAACAGCGAGCTGCAGGCGAAGATCAACGCTGGTTTACAGAAAATCATCGCTGACGGCACCTACGCTAAAATCTATAAAACCTGGTTCGACGACAACGTCCCGACGCTGCCAGCGCAATAATTCGCATTTTTGTTTCATCACGGCTATCGACTCTGGCGATAGCCGTATTTTTTAGGGAAGGATTATGACGGGATTCCGTTGGGAGATCATTGAGGAGTACGGTCCGCTGTTTATGGACGGTGCCCTGATGACCATTAAATGTACCATTATTTGCGTGATCCTCGGCACCCTGTGGGGGCTGACCCTTGGGCTGGGGCGGATGGCGAAAGCCGAGCACGGGGTATGGAAATACGTTCTGCGTTATCTGGTGCAGTTTCCGGTGCGCTTTTACGTCAGCGCGTTTCGCGGTACGCCGCTGTTCGTGCAAATTATGGTGGTGCACTTCGCGCTGGTGCCGCTGTTTATCAACCCGCGCGACGGACTGCTGGTGACCAGCGGCATGATGAGCGCTGATTTCGCTCGCGAGCTGCGCTCAAACTACGGCGCGTTTCTCTCCTGTATCGTGGCGATTACGCTGAATGCCGGGGCCTACGTGTCGGAGATCTTCCGTGCCGGGATCCAGTCGATCGATAAGGGGCAGATGGAAGCTTCCCGCGCGCTGGGAATGCCGTGGTGGAAAACCATGCGTCAGGTGATTCTGCCGCAGGCGTTTCGCCGCATTCTGCCGCCGCTGGGCAACAACGCTATCGCCATCGTTAAGGACTCCTCGCTGGCGTCGGCCATCGGTCTGGCGGATCTGGCCTACGCCGCGCGCACCGTTTCCGGCGCCTACGCCACCTACTGGGAACCCTACCTGACCATCTCCCTGGTTTACTGGGTCATTACTTTCCTGCTGGCGCAGCTGGTTAACCGTCTGGAAAAGAGGTTTGGCAAAAGTGATTCACATTCGTAATTTACACAAGCGCTTCGGCGACAGCCACGTTCTGCGCGGCATCAACTGCGACATTAAGCCGCAGGAAGTAGTCTGTATTATCGGCCCGTCCGGTTCCGGGAAAAGCACTTTTCTGCGCTGCATGAACGCGCTGGAAACCGTCAGCGAAGGCGAGGTTGAGGTAAACGGCTTCGCCGCCCACGATCGCGCCACCGATCTGAATAAGATGCGGGAAAGTGTCGGCATGGTCTTTCAGCGCTTCAATCTGTTCCCGCACAAAACGGTGCTGGAAAATCTGATTATGGCCCCGATGAGCCTGCGCGGCATGGCGCGCGCGGAGGCGGTGCGTCTGGCGGAAGAGCTGCTGGCGAAGGTCGGGCTGAGCGACAAGCGCGACGCCTGGCCCTCCAGCCTCTCCGGCGGGCAGCAGCAGCGGGTGGCCATCGCCCGCGCGCTGGCGATGAAACCGTCGATTATGCTGTTTGATGAGCCCACTTCGGCGCTCGATCCTGAGCTGGTGGGCGATGTGCTGGAGGTGATGAAAAACCTCGCCAGCGAAGGGATGACCATGGTCATCGTAACCCACGAAATGGGCTTTGCCCGCGAAGTGGCCGACCGGGTTATCTTTATCGACCAGGGCATCATTCAGGAAGAGGGGAAACCGGCGCAGATCTTTAGCGCGCCGACTAACCCGCGCACCGCCGCGTTTTTAAGTAAAGTGCTGTAACGGCTCCCGGCCCCGGCGCGCGACTGCGCTGCCGGGGAGAAGATCTTACGCGGAAGGTGAAAGCTCTTTCGTCCTCTCAACGCGTAACTGCCGAACGCTTAAGCGCTACTGCGCCGCCTCGCTAATATCATCCATCTCTTCTTCACGCTCGCGTTCGTCCGCCAGCAGCGCTTTTTCGCTTTTACCCAGGCACTGGATCAGCAGGAACAGCGCGCCGCTGACAAACAGCGTTATCAGCAGACCATCATAGCCCGCGACGCTGATCAGCAATCCGCTGACCACCGGCCCGGCCACGCTGCCCGCGGACCAAAAGAATCCCAGCAGGGCGTTGATCATAATCAGCTTCTGCCCGGAGAAGGTTTTCCCGGCGCGGACCAGTGACAGGGTATAGAGCGCCCCCGCCGCGGCGCCGAGAAGCAGGCAGCCGGCAATTAGCTGGATATGCGACGCCAGCAGAAACGGCAGGGCAAGCAGGGCAAGGCAGAAGACCACCGCGCAGGTCAGATGCACGCGGCGGATACCGAAGCGGTCGGCAATCCAGCCCAGCGGCGCCTGGAATATGGCATCGCCGGTTAATACCACGGTGACCAGCAGTACCGCCGTGACTTCACTTAGACCTTTATCCATACCGTAAAGCGGCAGCAGCGCCAGTATGCTGGCATCAAAAAAGGCGAAGCAGAATACGCCGGAAGCCAGTACCGGCAAAAAGGCGCCGAGGCTGCGCCAGCTGGCGCGTTCCGCCAGCCGTTCGCGGCTGCCGGAGGGTAGATGGCGCAGCATCAGCAGGCAGGCGAGGGTCACCAGCCCGACGAGCAGCAGCGTCCATGATTGATACGTTTCTCCGGCGGAGATCAGCAGCGGCCCCGCCAGCTGACAGCCGGTAAAGGCGGAGGCATAAATGCCGGTCAGGGTTGCCCGGTTTTTCCCCGCCGCGCCGCCGGTGATCCAGCTTTCGCCAATGACGATAATCACCCCCGACGCCAGGCCGGTAACCAGCCGCGGCAGCAGGAGATGAACCATATCAAACGACAGGCAGGAGGCGATGGTTGACGCCGCCAGCGCCACCAGACTGACGGAGAGCAGAAGCCCCATCTCAAAGCGCCGGCACAGCGCGGGTGAGAGGAAGGAGGAGATCATCATCCCCGCTGGCGGTAGCGCGGCCAGCAGGCCGACGTAAACGGTATCAATCTGCTGCTGCGCCAGCTCCAGACTGATTAAGGGCACCGTGTATCCGGTGATAAATCCCACTAATGAAGCCGCCATGATCATCGCCAGCGTGGGGGCAAGGCGATTCTGCTCTGGGTTGAACATTTTATTTCCGGTTAAGGAGGTATGAAGAGTGAATTATTCGGCAAAACGCCAGTATAGCTGCATAATAATTAATCGCACGCCTTATGTCACCGTTGATATCACTACAAAAAAGAACGGCACTGGCGAGGGGCCGCGTAAAGGCGCGCCGGCGCAGGGTTTGGCGGAAGTTGTCAGCGAGCAGGCGAAAGGATATAACCAATAGGCTGGCGGACTACCTGTAGCCCCAATTTATTGAATAACACACTCGTTCAGCGCTGATGCTGTGCAGGAAAGGAGTATGACATGGCAGTATCCTCTTCACTGATCGCCGAGGCCATTCGCTGGCGACGTGATTTTCATGCTTGCCCTGAGCTGGGGTATCAGGAACAGGAAACCTCGCGCCGGGTGGCTGAACTGCTCGCCTCGTTTGGCCTCCAGGTGCATCGCGGGCTGGCGGGTACCGGCGTGGTCGCGACCCTGGAGAACGGCCCCGGTCCGGTGATTGGCCTGCGGGCCGATATGGACGCGCTGCCGATCGCCGAGCAGAGCGATATCGATTACAAATCACGCAATCCTGGCGTGATGCACGCCTGCGGCCACGATGGCCATAGCGCGATGCTGCTGGCGACAGCCGCGCATCTGGCGCAGACCCGCCGCTTTCGCGGTACCGTGCACTTTGTTTTTCAGCCTGCTGAAGAGAACCTGGGCGGCGCGCGGAAAATGGTGGAGGAGGGGCTGTTTGAGCGCTTCCCGATGGACGCCATTTACGCGCTGCACAACTGGCCGGGTATGCCGCTGGGCCAGGTGGCGATCGGTAGCGGGGCGATGATGGCCTCTCTCGACGCGTTTGAAATTACTCTGACCGGAAAAAGCTGCCATGCGGCGATGCCGGAGCGCGGAGCGGACCCGATTGTCGCCGCGGCGCAGTTGATTATGGCCCTGCAAACCATTCCTTCGCGCCGCCTGTCGCCGCAGGAGTCGACGGTGGTGAGCATTACCCAGATTGCCGGCGGGGAGGCGATCAACGTGCTGCCGGATAAAGTGGTGCTACGCGGAACCTTCCGCTGTCTGAATAACCAGGTGCGCGCGCGGGTCAGGGGGCTGATTGAAAGCTATGTCGCCGCCCAGCCGCAGGTATCAGATGTGGAAGGCAAAATCGCCTGGTATCCCGGTTATCCGGTGACCACTAACCATCCGGCCGAAGCGCAAAAGGTGCGCGAGGTAGCGACCGCGCTGCTGGGGGAGTCGGCGGTGAGCTGGAACGGTAATCCGTCCATGGCCTCGGAAGATTTTGCCTGCATGCTGGAGGCGTGCCCGGGCGCCTATTTTTGGATCGGCGCCGATGGCGAGACGGCGTCAAAGCCGCTGCATAACGCCGGATATGATTTTAACGATGAGCTGCTCCCTCACGGCGTGGCGCTGTGGACGGCGCTGGTGGAGAAACTGCTGGCGTAAGCGGGCGATCCCGGAGGCGGTGCTCCGCACCTGTCCGGGCTACACGACTACAGCGGACTGCGGACCGGTAGCCCGGGTAAGCGCAGAATTTGTAGCCCGGGCAAGGCGCATTGAGCGCCGCCCCCGGGAGCAAAAGTGGATACGAAGGGAGACGCGCGCATCTCCCTGCGTGGTTTTACACGTTCACCGCCGCTTTCAGGCGGGCTTTCATCTCGCTATAGCTGGTCCAGGCATACTGTTCGGCCCAGCGCTGATCCGCAATAGCCTCCACCTTCACCGCGCAGTATTTGGTTTCCGGCGTTTTCGAGATCGGGTCGAGATTATCCTGCGTCAGCTCGTTACAGGCGCCGACCCACCACTGATAGGTCATATACACCGCGCCTTCATTAATGCGATCGCTGATGTCGGCGCGGGTAATCACCTTACCGCGCCGCGAGCTGACCCACACCAGCTGCTGGTCGGCGATTCCGAGGCGCTGCGCGTCGGCGCGGTTGATTTGCACCCGGCCCGGCTCATCGGCAAGCGATTGCAGGGCCGCGCAGTTGCCGGTCATCGAACGACACGAGTAGTGGCCGACTTCGCGCACGGTACAGAGCACCAGCGGATACGCTTCATCCGGCGTCTCGGCAGGCGCGCGCCACGGGGCGGCGAACAGCTGGCCTTTGCCGGTTGGCGTATCGAAGAGGTTATCTTTATACAGCCACGGCGTACCGGGGTGATCCAGCGTCGGGCACGGCCACTGGACGTGGTTCATATCACCCATTTTCTCGTAGGTGACGCCGTAGAACAGCGGGCAGAGTTCGCGCATTTCGTCCCAGATCTGCTGGTTATTATCGTAATGCATCGGATAGCCCATTTCGCTGGCCAGCAGGCTGATGATTTCCCAGTCGCGCTTAACGTTACCGGTAGCGATAATCGCCTGCTCAAAGCGCTGGAAGCCGCGGTCGGCGCAGGTAAAGACGCCGCCGTGTTCCCCCCAGGAGGTGGCGGGCAGCAGTACATCGGCGATTTCGGCGGTTTTGGTCATAAAGATATCCTGCACCACCACGAAATCGAGCGCCTCAATCCCTTTACGTACCAGGCCCAAATCGGCTTCGGTTTGCAGCGGATCTTCACCCATGATGTAGTAGGCTTTGATCTCGCCGGTCAGCGCTTTGTGCGGCACTTCGGTGATCCGGGTGCCGACCTGGTCGTCCATACTCGCCGGATCAATCCCCCACGCGTTGGCGAATTTGGCGCGAACGCCGGGGTCGGTGACGTCCTGGTAGCCGGGGAACATATTCGGCAGGACGCCCATATCGCAGGCGCCCTGGACGTTGTTTTGCCCGCGTACCGGCCCCACGCCGACGTTGGCGCGTCCGAGGTTGCCGGTTAACAGCGCGAGGCTCGCCAGCCCTCTGACAACGTCCACCGCCTGGCCGAACTGGGTGACGCCCATGCCCCACATAATCGTGGCGGAAGGCGCGGCGGCAAACATGCGCATCGCCTGGCGAATTTCAGCGGCCGGGACGCCGACGATGCCTTCGACGGCTTCAGGGGAATAGTCTTTCACCATCTCACGATAGGCATCCAGCCCCTCGGTAAAGCGGTCGACGTAGTCGTGGTTATAGAGATCTTCTTCCAGCAGAACGTGAGCGAAGGCGTTGACCAGCGCCATGTTGCTGCCGTTATTGAGCTGCAGATGGCGATCGGCGATGCGGGCGGTTTCGATACGGCGCGGGTCGCAGACGATGATTTTCGCCCCGTTTTCGCGGGCCTTAATCACCCGGCGGGCGACGATTGGGTGGGAGTCGGCGCAGTTATAGCCAAAGACCAGCAGGCATTTTGAGTTCTCAATATCGCTAATCGAGTTGCTCATCGCGCCGTTGCCGAGCGCCAGCTGCAGGCCGGCTACCGACGGGCCGTGGCAGACGCGGGCGCAGCAGTCGACGTTATTGGTGTTGAGTACCCCGCGGGCGAACTTTTGCATCACGTAGTTGGTTTCATTGCCGGTACCGCGCGATGAACCGGTAGTCATAATGGCGCGCGGGCCATGCTTCTCCTTTATTTCACGCAGTTTTTTCGCCGTATAGCGGATAGCTTCATCCCAGCTTACCGGGGTGAACTTGCCGCCTTTCTGATAGCGAATCATCGGCTGCTGCAGACGCGGCGTCAGCAGTTGGGTGTCGTTGAGAAAATCCCAGCCGTAATAGCCTTTCAGGCACAGCTGATTTTGGTTAGTAACGCCATCAGCGGCTTCGGCTCGGATAATTTTATTGTTTTCGACGACCAGCTTAAGTTTGCAACCGGCCCCGCAATAAGGGCAAACGCTCGTGATTTTTTTCATCAGTAACAGACCTGTTAACAGAGAATAAACAACAATGGACAGGCCGGGCCCGGCCCGCCCTTGTCAGGGCGTCATGCGCCAGCGTACCGGCAGATGACGGGAGCGTTATGCATAGACTGTGCCAAATTTTAACTTATTGAATTTAAATAGAATAGTCGGAAGGTGCAGGCGGGGCGGCGGTGATGTCGACACTAATGACGATGACATGACGCCCGTTCGGGCGTCATCGGGGAAAAATCAGGCCAGCTTCTGGCGCAGCTGCGCGAGGGTGTCGGCGGGTAAACCGACTTCTTCGGCGGCGGCACAAATCGCCTGCCAGCTGCCGGCGTCCAGCGGTATCCCCTGCGCCAGACGCTGCTGGCGGTTAGCCTCTTCCCACTCGCCTGGGGCCAGAATCGGCGCGTCCGGGTCGTGCGGCGACCGTTTACACCAGTCGATAAACGCTTCGGTCTCGCGCTGCATATCCGGCGCATCGAACGCTTCCGGGCTGAGAATAATGGTGGTCATGCAGTTGAAAATTGCGTCCACGCTGCCCTGCAGCGTCTCCTGATGCGAGGTTTTACCGCCGGATACCGCGCCGCCGATAATTTCGCACAGCGTCGCCAGCGCGTAGCCTTTATGTTCGGCAAAGGTCAGCAGCGCCCCCAGCGGCGACGTCTGCATCACCGCCGGGTCGGTGGTAGGGACGCCGCGAGCGTCGATCAGCGACCCCGCCGGTACCGGAACCCCTTTATGCCAGGCGACGCGGGTTTTACCGAAGGCGATGGCGCTGGTGGCGTAATCCAGCAGCAGCGGCGGATGGCCGGCGCGCGGGAACACCACGCACAGCGGGTTGGTGCCGAAGCGGCTGTCTTTCCCACGGAATGGGGCGACCATCACGTTGCCAACGACGTTAACGAAATGGATAGAGATCATTCCGGCGGCCGCGCACTGTTCCGCCCAGTAGCCGATGCGGCCAATATGGTGCGCATTACGCAGCGCCACGGCGGCCATACCGTGCTGTTTCGCCTTCTCAATACCGATCTGCATGGCTTCATGGGCCACCACCTGGCCGAAGCCGCCGTTGCCGTCCAGCGTGACCACCGCGCCCGCGTCTTTCATGACGCTGGCGTGGCGATTGAGCTGGAGATAACCCTGCGCGTGGGAGCGTACGTAGCTTGGGATCATGCCGACGCCGTGGGAATCGTGCCCGGCCAGGTTAGCGGCAATCAGGTGGTCGGCGATAAGCGATGCTTCTGTGAGGGAGCTTCCCATATGGGTGAAAAGGGTTTTAACAAAGTGATGCAGATCCGTGGCCTGGAAGCGATGTCCTGTTTGCACTGATTCTCTCCTGTGATTGGGTTGCGAATTCTTGTTTTAGTGTGTTTGCATTTCCATGCTGCGCTGAGCCACGGAGAAGATCAAGGTTTTGAATTTTGTATTAAAGGCTTTTCGCTGGTGGTTATTGCTGCGGGGAGGAAGGAGACAAATCCTTGAACCTGGTGATATATAAACCACGCCAGGGCGATCAAGCCCCTATGTTAGCGGCTGAGTGAGACGCGTTATACCGCCCTTGGCCGGTAAAATGGAGCGTCACTTTTATTATTGTAGTTAATCAAAGCCAATATCCGGCGAGCCATATATGTAAAAAACTTAATCTTTTCTTAATATTTCTACCGCAGACCGTAAATCGCTTTCGCTTTATCCGACGAATCTTCCTTTAAATTACGTCAGCGTCACAAAAGCCGTAAAAAAACAAAATCCGGCGTTGCAAGGCTCTGACGTCCCGCTATATGTTAAATTTACGTTTAATAATTGATACCTAAAGGTTGATTTTATGTATATGAAAATTAGTGGGTTAATGATTTCACTGTCGGCAATATTCTCCGGTCAGGTTCTTGCCGCAGTCCCTGAGGGCTACCCAGCGGATTATCAAAAAGTGGTGGATGCCGGGATTAAAGAAGGCAAAGTGGTTATCTATTCAACGACCGATACCAAGGCCGCAGGCCCGTTAATTAAAGGCTTTGAGGCGCAATATCCCGGCATTAAAGTTGAATATAACGATATGAACAGTACCGAATTGTACAACCGTTATATCAGCGAACAGGCGGCGGGCGGCGGCAGCGGCGATGTGGTCTGGAGCTCTTCCATGGATACGGCGCTGAAGCTTGCCACTGAATATGCCGAAGAGTACGCCTCGCCGGAGCGGGATAAGCTGCCAAAATGGGCGGTCTGGCAACAGAAAGCCTACGGCACGACCTACGAGCCGGTGGTCTTTATCTATAATAAACGGCTGATCCCGCAGGGGGATGTCCCGGACTCGCATACCGCGCTGGCGAAGCTTATCTCCGCTCAGGCCGATAAATTCAAAGGCAAGGTCACTACGTACGATATTGAAAAATCAGGGCTGGGTTTTATGCTGGCGGTGCAGGACAGCAAAGCCGATGCCAACTACTTTAACGATCTGGCGGGCATTGCGAAAGGCGGCCTGACCGTGCAATCGTCCACCGGTACGATGATGGAACGCGTCTCCTCCGGTGAAAACCTGATTGGCTACAATATTCTCGGTTCCTACGCGGAGGCGAGGGCGAAAACCGATCCTTCGCTTGGCATCTCATATCCGAAAGATTACGTGCTGGTGCTCTCCCGAGTCTCCTTTATTACCGCAGAAGCCGAGCATCTTAATGCGGCGAAGCTGTGGTTTGACTACGTGCTGTCGGAAAAGGGGCAAAGCATCCTCGCGAACCAGGCCGATATTCCCTCCCTGCGCAATGATATCGAAGGTAAAAATGATATTGACGGCATGACCAAAATGCTCGGCAGCGCGCTGAAGCCGATTCCGGTCGATGAAACGCTGCTGGCGTATCTTGAGCCGAAGCAACGTCTGGAATTTATCAAACAGTGGCGTACCGCCGCGGCGAAATAACCCTCCGGCGCTGCGCCTCTTTTCTGGATGCGCAGCCCGCTTAATGCCCGCCAGGTTTAAAGGGATCGCTTATGAATGTCTTACGTCGAAAATGGCAGGGTTTGCCGCGCGGTATCGTCGTCGTGATGACGGCGCTGGCGATTTATGTCCCGCTGTTGTTTATCGTGGTGCAGAGCTTTCTCTCGGCGCCTTTTTTTGCCCGCTCGAAGTCGTTCAGCCTCGAAGCTTTCGCGTTTATCTTTAGCGACCCGGATTTTTATCTGGCGCTAAAATCCGGTTTTATTCTCGCCTTCGGTCTGGTGGCGATCGCCATCCCCCTCGGCGGGATCCTCGCTTTTTTAATGGTACGCACCGATTTACCCGGGCGGCGGTTTATTGAGCCGCTGATCCTGGTGCCGATTTTCGTTTCGCCGATGGTGCTGGGCTTTGGTTACGTGGTGGCGGCCGGGCCGGTAGGTTTCTTTTCGCAATGGGCGGAACAGCTGATCGGTTTCGTACCGTGGAATATCTATTCGATGTTCAGCATCGTGGTGATTGCCGGACTGACGCACGTTCCGCATGCCTATCTCTATATCTCTTCCGCCCTGCGCAGCGTCGGGTCGGACGTGGAGGAGGCCGCGCGCACGGTTGGCGCATCGCCGCTGCAGGTGATGACGTCGGTGAGCCTGCCCATGGTGCGACCGTCGATCCTCTACGCCTGCGTGCTGCTGTTTTTCCTCGGTCTGGAAGTGTTTGGCCTGATGTTGGTGCTGGGGGACCCGGAAGGCAACATGGTGCTGGCGACCTATCTTTATAAGCTCACCAACAAGCTCGGCACGCCCTCGTATCATCTGATGGCGGCGGTAGCGGTGGTGCTGATCTGCATTACCATTCCGCTGGTAATGCTCCAGCGCCGCCTGATGCGCACCGCCAACCGCTTTGTCACCATGAAGGGGAAAGCGTCCCAGGCCCGCGCGCTGCCGCTGGGGAAATGGCGCTGGGTCGCCGGGATTGTGGTGGTGGCCTGGCTGACGGTCACCATCGGCGTGCCGCTGATCGGCGTGGCGCTGCGGGCCTTTATTTCAAACTGGGGCGTAGGCGTTTCGCTATGGGATGAGCTCTCGCTGGCGACGTTCCGTAGCATCTGGCAGCAGCCGAACCTGCTGCGCGCCATCGTTAACTCCATGGCGATTGGCGTGTTCGGCGGCGCGCTGGCGGTGGTCTGCTATCTGTTCGTGGGCATCGCTATGCACCGTAAACCGGATAACGTCACGCGCTTTCTTGACTACAGCGTACTGGTGCCGCGCGCCGTGCCGGGGCTGCTGGCCGGGCTGGCGTTTCTGTGGGTGTTTCTGTTTTTGCCGATGTGGCTCGATCAGTCGCTGAAAAACGGCTGGCTCTCAGCGCTGCCGGTGGCCGACTGGCTGCGCGAGCATCTGATCGTCCAACTGCGCGCGCTGCGTAATACTATTTTTAGCGTCTGGCTGGCCTATACCGTGGTGTGGATGGCTTACGGCCTGCGGCTGATCTCCTCGACGCTGCTGCAGGTAGCGCCGGAGTTGGAAGAGGCCGCGCGCAGTACCGGCGCATCGCGCGGGCAGATTACCCGTCACGTTACGGTGCCGCTGTCGCGCTACGGCTTAATCGGCTCCTGGCTGCTGATGTTTCTTATCTTCGAGCGCGAATACTCCACCGGGGTCTATCTGCTTTCGCCCGGAACCGAAACGATTGGTTCGATGCTGGTCTCGCTGTGGGCGGCGGGGGCTATCGATATCGTCGCCGCGCTCTCCTTTATTAATATCCTGCTGGTGGTCGTCGGTCTGGGTATCGCCCTGCGCTTTGGAGTGAAATTACATGATTGAATTATCGGTAGAAAACCTGCATCTGACCTATGGCGATAATCCGGTACTGAAGGGCGTGTCCATGGAACTGAAGCGGGGAGAGGTGGTGTCGCTGCTCGGGCCATCGGGCAGCGGAAAAACCACGCTGCTGCGGGCGGTCGCCGGGCTGGAGAAGCCGACCGGCGGCATTATTACCATTGGAAAATCCCGCGTCTATGACGGCAACCCGCGTAGCGAAATTCCGGCCGAGGAGCGTAACCTGGGTTTGGTGTTTCAGTCCTATGCGCTGTGGCCGCATAAAACGGTGTTTGAAAACGTCGCTTACCCGCTGAAGCTGCGTAAGGTTGCCGCCGCGGAGATCAAGCAACGGGTCCAGACTGTACTTGAACAACTGGGGCTGGGGCATCTTGGCAGTCGCCATCCGCATCAGCTCTCCGGAGGACAGCAGCAGCGCGTGGCCATCGGCAGGGCGCTGGTTTACAACCCGCCGGTGATCCTGCTGGATGAACCGCTGTCGAATCTGGACGCCAAGCTGCGGGAAGAAGCGCGGGTCTTTTTGCGCGAGCTGATCGTCAAGCTGGGGCTTTCGGCGCTGATGGTCACCCACGATCAGAATGAGGCGATGGCGATTTCCGATCGCATTCTGCTGCTTAACAACGGCGTGATCGAGCAGCAGGGAACCCCGCAGGAGATGTACGGCAGCCCGAAAACGCTGTTTGCCGCCGAGTTTATGGGCAGTAATAATCGCCTGCATGGCACCGTTAGCGCGCTGGAGAACGGTCGGGCGCGCATTGAGGGGGCCAGCTGGGCGCTATGGGGAATGGCGGGGGAAGGGGTTAGCGTGGGGGAAGAGGCGACGGCGGTGATCCGCGTTGAGCGTTTGCGCATCGCTTCCGCGCCTGAAGAGAACATGCTGGCGCTGACGCTGTTGACCAGCATGTACCTCGGCGACCGCTGGGAGTATCTGTTTCGCACTGAAGGCGATGATTTCGCCATACGCGCCTACGGCAGCGCGCTGCGCGATGCCGAGCGTTGCCATCTGACATTGCCCGTCAGCGACCTGTGGATCTTCCCTAAAGGTTGAAATAAAAAAGCCCCGGCGGTGACGCCGGGGCAAACCATGTCAGAGCTTATTTATTATTAGTTAAATACCATGCCGCCATCGATCAGCAGCGATTGGCCGGTCATATAATTGGAGTCCGGACCGGCGAGATAAGAGACGCAGGCCGCGACGTCTTCCGGCTCGGATAGCCGCCCAAGGGTAATGCGTTTGGCGAACTCCTGGGTTCCGTAGCCCAGCGGTTTACCCGCCGCTTCGGAAACCTGGCGGTCAATTTCCGCCCACATTGGGGTTTTGACGATCCCCGGGCAGTAGCCGTTTACGGTAATCCCCAGATGCGCCAGATCGCGGGCGGCGGTTTGCGTCAGGCCGCGCACGGCAAATTTACTGGAGCTGTAGACCGCCAGCTCCGGGTTACCTACATGGCCCGCCTGGGAGCAGGCGTTGATAATTTTGCCGCCGTGGCCCTCTTTTTTAAACGCCTCTACCGCGGCCTGGATGCCCCAGATAACGCCTTTAACGTTGATATTGTAGACTTTATCGATCACCTCCTCGCGAATCTCTTCGATTGGTGTGGAGGGCGCAACCCCGGCGTTGTTGACGATCACGTCAAAACCGCCGAGACCCTTGCGCGCCTGTTCGACGGCGGCAAAAACCTGATCGCGTTGAGACACATCCACCTTCACCGCTAGCGCCCGGCCGCCGCTGCGGTTAATTTCATCAGCGACCGCCTGCGCGGTGGCGTCGTTATAATCGGCGATAGCCACGGCAAAACCATCTTTCACCAGACGAAGGGCGATAGCTTTACCGATACCCTGGCCCGCGCCGGTGACGAGTGCGACTTTTTTCATTGATAGATTCCTTCTGTAGTGACTCAAAGTAGTTGACTGAGATGGAGCTGGCCCATCAGCAGCGGGTTATCGCGGTAATCCACGGGGATGGCTACGACGGCGGGGCCGTCGACGTCCATCGCCGCCCGCAGCGTCGGCTCAAGGGCTTCGGCGCTCTCTACCGCAAACCCTTTGGCGCCGAAGGCTTCGGCGTAGACTTTAAAATCCACCGGGCCGAACTCAACGCCGGAGAGCCGCTGGTATTTTTTCTCCTCCTGAATCGCCACCATGTTGTAGCCGTTATCGACCCAGATGATATGCAGGACGTTCGCTTTCAGCCGTACGGCGGTCTCCAGCTCCATGCTGGACTGCAGGAAACCGCCGTCGCCGGAAACGGAAACCACTTTGCGCTGCGGATTGACCAGCCAGGCGCCAATCGCCCACGGCAGCGCCACGCCCATGGTCTGTTGACCGTTGGAAATCATGACCTGACGGGCGCGAAAGCTGTAGAGATAGCGGGCGATCCAGATATGAAAGCTCCCCATATCGACGGTCAGGGTGACATCGCTATTGACGATGTCCTGCATGGCGCGAACGATGCGCAGCGGATGAAGGGCGAACTGGTTCAGGTGCGCGCCGCGGCGGTCGAGGAGCTCCCGCTGATGCTGGCGGTCGACAAGGATCTCGGCGGCCTGCGGCGAGAGCACCAGCTGGTGGTCGATGCGCTGAGACAGTTTGTTCAGGGTGGCGGCGATATTGCCGACCAGCTCGACGTCCGGGGTATAATTACGCTCTTCGTAAGCGGGCAGCACGTCGATATGTACCAGCGTGGCGTTACCGTTATTCCACATGGCCGGCTCGTACTCCACCGGACTATAGCCGATGCAGATGACCAGGTCGGCGAGATGCAGGAGTCGATCCCCTGCCTGGTTGTTGAACAGACCAACCCGTCCGGCGAAGCGGGTAAAGTGATCCTGATTGACCGCGCCGGCGGCCTGATAGGTGCTGGTCACCGGGATATGACTTTTTTTCAGCAATTCGCGCAGCGCCGCGCTGTTTTCCGTCTGGCTGGCCATCAGGCCGAGCAGAAATATCGGATTTTTCGCGCCGGCAATCATCTTCGCGACTCGCGCAATGGCGTCGTCCGGCGCCGCGCCGGTCTGCGGCGCATCGCCGGCGGGCAGAACCCTGGCGTGGACCGGCCCGTCGACCACGTCCTGCGGCAGGCTGACGAAGGCGCTGCCGGGGCGTCCCTGCTCGGCTGCACGAAACGCGTTGGAGACAACTTCCGCCAGCGCTTCCGGCGCGGTGACTTCCACCGAGTATTTGGTCACCGGGCTAAACATCGTCACCGTATCCATACTCTGGTGCACCTGTTTGGCCTTGTCGGCGCGTTTTACCGCGCCGCCCAGCGCCACCACCGGGTCGCCTTCGCTATTGGCCGTTGCCATCCCGGTAATCAGGTTAGAGCAGCCCGGTCCGGACGTGACCAGCGCGACGCCCGCTTTGCCGGTGATGCGGCCAACCGCGGCGGCCATAAAGGCGGCGTTGGCTTCGTGGCGCACCGGGATAATGCGAATGGAGGAGTCGAGCAGCGAATCGAAGACTTTATCGATTTTGGCCCCCGGAATGCCGAACACCTGGCGTACCCCCTGGGCCTCAAGCTGGCTGACGATGAGGTCGGCGCCGTGCGCCCACTGGCGCGGTTGATGTTGATTATCCACGAGAATCTCCTTAGTTTTCGACTGAGCGAATGGCGGCATCAAGATTGTCTGGATGCAGATCCGCCTGCAGGAAGGCGCTATCGGCAGGAAGGTCAATCATCAATTTGTGGATCTCGCCAAAGGTCAGAACGCCGTGGTCGAGCTGATAATCGAGCAGATGGCCGCCGCCCTGGCGGTCATCGGTGATGAAGTGTTCGTGGTAGCCGGCCACGTTAATGCCCTGCATATGCTGCGGCGTTCTGAACCCAACCAGGACACCCTCGCGCTGGTTGAAGCGAAAAACCGGCTGGTCGTCGAGTACGTCGGTCATCGCCCGGTATGGCGGCGTCTGGCGCGGTACCGTGCGGGTATGGGCGTGGCGAAAATGGCCGTTAATACGCAGGGCGCAGAACAGATTGTCCGACGGAATTTGCTGGTCGATGATGTCGTGCAGTTGTTCACGGCTGACCGGTTTATCGAACGTTTTGCGATACTGCGGCTGAAACCAGGTCATCACCGCGAACGGCGTACGCTGTTCCATACGGGCTTTGCGGGCGCTGCCGTCGGCGCGCAGCTGGTAAACTTCGCTGCTAAACGCGATCAGCTCGCCGTCCAGTTCATTAAAGGTCCCGAGGCCGAAATCGCCGTGGGTGAGCAAATCGGCGATGGTCGTATTACCTTCATAAACGCCGCTTAACAGCGCGCTCATTAGAGAGGTCTGGTAGATGACGCTATCGGGATGTTGCGCGGAAAATCCTCGTAGAGTTTCACACAGGCTCTCTTCACAAGAGCATTCAGCAGAATGGTTCATTACCCACTTCCTCGTTCAACGAATATCAGAAAGGTTAAATAAATGTTGACCCGATTCAGCTCACAGTTCCAATATAGAATCTATGATTGTTTGAGACGTTTTCGATATGGAACTTCGTTATCTGCGCTACTTCGTCGCCGTCGCCGAGGCGCGGCACTTCACTAAAGCGGCAAAAGAACTTGGTATCTCCCAGCCACCGCTAAGTCAGCAAATTCAACGGCTTGAAAGAGAAATTGGCACACCGCTTTTCCGCCGATTAACGCGGGGCGTCGAGCTGACGGAAGCGGGGGAGTCGTTTTATGAGGATGCTTGCCAGATTCTGGCGTTAAGCGACGCGGCGCTGGAAAAAACCAAGGGAATTGCCCGCGGGCTGAACGGTCGGCTCTCGCTGGGCATTACCAGCTCTGATGCTTTTCATCCGCAAATCTTTAGCCTGTTACAGCAGTTTCAGCAGAGTTATCCGGGGGTGACGCTGCATCAGGTCGAAGGCAATATGGCGACGCTGATGGGGGCGCTTGGCGAAGCGGAGCTGGATATTGCTTTTGTACGCCTGCCCTGCGAGAGCAGTAAAGCGTTCAATCTGCGGATTATCGATCAAGAACCGATGGTGATTGCCCTGGCGCGTTCGCACCCGCTATCGTCCCACCGCGAGCTGACGCTGGAGCAACTGACGGACGTGGCGCCGATTCTTTTCCCGCGTGAAGTGGCCCCTGGCCTGTATGAGCTGGTGTTCAACAGCTATCTGCGCGCCGGTGTTGACGTGCAGCGAGCCTATCAGTCATCGCAAATATCATCGTCGCTCAGCATGGTGGAGGCTGGCTTCGGCTTTGCGCTGGTGCCGCAGTCGATGACCTGCATCACGCTCCCCAACGTGAGCTATCACCCGCTGATGGGTACGCCGCTGAAAACCGATATCGCTATCGCCTGGCGGCGCTACGAGCGCTCGCGCACGGTGAAGCGTTTTCTGGCCATGTTTTAACCGGTGGGGTGACGACGACAGGAAATAGTTAACGCTTTTTAAAACTGTTTAAGAAAGGTAGACGTTGGCGGCGGTTGGGCCTCGCAGTCCGTTGACTCGACGAAATTCGACGCGGGTTCCGGGGCTGATTATGGTTGGTTCGCCGGGCGATAATGCGGAAATATGGACCTGAACGTCTTTACGACCATCGGAGGGGATTATCAGGCCCTTGCCCGTTTTATTATCAAACGCTTTGACAATACCTGTCATTTTTTGGAACAAATAAATACCTTTTAAATATGAAAACCGGCACGACTATACAGTAAGCGCGCGGGAAGTCTATGCAAATCAAAATAAAACCCGCGCAGGCGGGTTTTTTTGCCAAATGAGTTCGGCGCTGGCTGATTATTGCGCAATCACGCGCGGCAATTGGCAATCGGCATCTGGCAAGGGAATAATTATGCAGCGGATCGTGATGAGGACTGAAAGAGTTTATGGCAGTAGGGGCAAATGAGTTGCGCACCTTTTTGGACTCGGCTGAAGCTGTGTTCTGAGTCCTGAGAGCAGTTAGGGCAGGAGCATTTAACGAGATAGTTACGGCGAGTTTTAGCGTCTTTGCGTTCTGACATATGATATTTCCTGATTTAAGAGCGTACGACCATACAGCATTTAGCGGCAAATAGCTCTAACTCATTCTGCGCAGCCGGCGGCGCGCGAACGCAGCCCAGGTCAGGCGCGTAAGAGAGTATTTTTCCCCTATTTTTTGTGATTAGCATCACCCTTTAAAATTAAAGTGTTTTATATCAACAGATTAAAAGATGCTGGCTTTGGTTGTCAGAGAACATTTTTCTCCATATTTAGCTGATTAGAGGGAAAATAGGCAAAATTTTCTTTTCCGCCTGATATATATTTTAACGGTGGTCAGAAAACGCCAATCACGCTGTTAATGATGCGCTAGCCATATTTTCCCAGGCTATTAAACGGATTTTTGGCGATTGTTTTATTTGCCAGCTTCGCTGATCGCAAAAATAAAGACTCATGACATTTTATATCTGATAATAATTTGAGTGTACCCTATGAAAACCAGAACTAAAGATATTGCTACCCTGGCGGTTCATGCTGGAAATCAGTCCGATCCAGTAACCCATGCTATATTTACACCGATCGTCACGGCCAGCTCATTTATTCAACCTAATCTGTATGAAGGTGGCGAATTTTGTTATTCACGGGTCTCTAATCCAACGCGTAAAGCTTATGAATCGGCTCTCGCCGAACTGGAAGGCGGCATTTACGCCACCGCTACCGCCTCGGGAATGGCGGCCACCAATATCGTTATGGAACTCTTACCTAAAGACGCCCATATTATCGCGATGAAAGGCGTCTACGGCGGAACCTGGCGGCTGTTTGAAAAATTAAAAACGCATACCACCGGCGTCACGATTTCCTATATCGATCTGAACGATGAGCAAAGCCTGATAAGCACTATTCAGGAAAACACGGCGTTAATCTGGATTGAAACGCCGACGAATCCCTTACTGGAACTGGTCGACATTGCCCGGGTTTGCCGTATCGCCCGGCAACGGGCCATTACCACCTGCGTCGATAATACCTTTGCCAGCGCCTGGAACCATAAGCCGCTTGAAATGGGGGCGGATATGGTCATGCTCTCTACCAGTAAATATGTCGGCGGGCATTCAGATTTAATTGGCGGCGCGGTGATAACCAATAACGAAGCGCTGGCGTCCCGGCTTGATTTCATTAAAACCACTCTCGGCTCTATTGCTTCGCCATTCGATGCCTATCTTGCCTTGCGCGGAATGAAAACGCTGGATCTGCGCATGGCGCGTCAGTGCGGCAATGCGCAGCGGGTGGCGGAATATCTGGAAAATCATCCGGCGATAGCCAGCGTCTACTACCCGGGCCTGCCATCTCACCCGCAGCATCAACTTTGTAGGCAGCAAATGCGTTCGGGCGGCGCGGTGGTGACCGCGACGCTGAAGGGGGATATCCAGAGCCTGAAACGCTTTATCGGCGGTCTGCACTATTTTGTGCTGGCGGAATCGTTGGGTGGGGTGGAGAGCATGATCAACCATTCGGCTTCCATGTCCCACGGGGCGATGTCAAAAGAGGAGCGGGAAGCCATCGGGGTTTACGACATGACGCTGCGTTTCTCCGTCGGCATCGAACATATCGATGATTTGCTGCAAGACCTGGAGTTTGCTTTCGCCGCTATGGACATCACACAGGATAATCATCATGCATGACTACGGTATCTGGACGATCATTACCCCGCTGGTCACGATTATTCTGGCGATCCTGACCCGCCAGGTGATCCTCTCGCTGCTGACCGGTATTTTTGTCGGCTACGCGGTGATTAACCACAGTATTATCCAGGGGGTTGGCGGCACCCTGAATGGGATTATCGAAACCTTCGCCTCCGCCGGTAACGCGCGAACGATTGTGTTTATGGTGATGATCGGCGGCATTATGCGGCTGATCGTGGTGACCGGCGGGGTGCGTAAGCTGGTGCAGTTTCTCTCGGAAAAAAACGATTTTGTCACCAATAAAAAATCGGTACATCTGCTGGCGATGCTGGTGACCTCGTTGATTTTTATCGAGAGCTCGATAAACCAGCTGATCGCCGGCGCTTCGACAAAAAACCTGGCCCGGCGCTATAAAGTCTCGCCGGAAAAGATGTCCTATATTATCCAGACCTCCTGCGTGTCGGTCTGCTCGTCGGTGATGATCAACGGCTGGGGGGCGGCGATGATGGGCGTTATCGGAGTGCAGATTGCGCAGGGTTACCTGACCGGCGAGCCTTTTGAAGTCCTGGCAAGCTCAATGATCTGGAACACGATGGCCTGGTTTTCATTGGCCTCGGTGCTGTTTTATATTCTCTCCGGCTACGGTTGGGGGCCGATGAAAAAGGCGGAGCTAAAGTTTGAAACCGCGCTGATGGAAATCGAGCAAGAGCAGGGGGCTGACGAAGCGGACCCGGTTATCGATCACCCGGCCTGTCATTCGCTGCTCAACTTCTTTATTCCGATTCTTTCCACCGTCTTAATGGTCCCGGTGGTGCTGTATATTACCGGCGACGGACAGTTCTCCAAAGGCAGCGGTTCGATGTCGGTCTACTCCGGCGTCATGTTTGGTACTGTTGTTTCTTTTATCTGGTTCCGCGCGCGCGGTATTCTGAACGTTGAGAACTTTTTCAAAGAGCTGTACATCGGCTACGCCAGCATGGTGAAAATTAGCTCAATCATGATCCTGGCTTTCCTGATGGGGCATATTTCAGCGGAACTGAATACCGGGCAGTATATCGCCTCTATTACCTCCGGCGTGATCCCATCCGGATTCTCGATCGGCTTTATCTTCCTGATTGCCGCAGTCATGTCGCTGGCGACGGGCACCTCGTGGGGAACCTTCGCCATTATGATCCCGATCGGCGTTCAACTGGGGGTCTCGTTAGGCATCGACCCGCAATTTATGATCGGCGCGGCGATATCCGGCTCAATTTTTGGCGATATGACGTCGCCGATCTCCAGCGACGCCATCGTCGCCTCGATGGCGACCAACTGTGACCATATTGAGCATATTCGTACCCAAATGCCCTACGCCCTGGTGACGGGAAGTCTGGCGCTCATGGTCTATTTAATCGTCGGTTTTACTCTTTAGTTCATAAAGTTAACCACGGGTTGCGCCTAAAGTTATTGCTCCAGAAAATGCGCCGCGGTAAATAACGCCAGTGTAGAATTCTTCACCCCGCGTTATGCTTCGTTCCCGGCGCTTACCGCCTGATAACGCTTGTGCGCCATAATTTCGATGATTTGCCGGTCGGTGTGCTGCATGGCCCGCCCGGCAATGGCGCAAAGATTAGCAATCGAGTTTTCCACATCGCGATCGACGATGCCGTCGTTGCCGGAAACGACTGAATTATCCAGCGCCAGCAGAATCGCCTTCCAGGCGGAAGAGATGCTGGTGGAGACCTTCATGGCGCAGCTGCCGGAAGCGCCATCACAAATGATGCCGCTGACGTCGCCGATCATGTTGTTGATCGCCATGGCGATGGTGTCGAAGCTGCCGTTCATTAACCAGATAATCCCCGCCGCCGCGCCCATCCCGGCGGTGGTGGTGGCGCACAGGGCCGACAGGCGCGGGAGTTTACAATGGATATAGATGGCGACCAGGTGCGAGAGCGCCAGCGCACGGGCCAGCTGCTGCTGGCTGGCGTTAAGGCGTTCGGCGGCCACCACCACCGGCATGGTCGCCGTAATACCCTGGTTGCCGGAACCAGAGTTAGTCATCGCCGGCAGCGATGCGCCGCCCATTCGGGCATCCGACGCAGCGCTGGTCCGGTAGAGGATCTCGGTAAACATATCGTCGGAAACCAGCCCGTTGTCGACCTGGCGCTTCAGCGTCGGGCCGATATGCAAACCCCACTCCTTAACCAGGCCCTTCTTTGACAGAGCGTCGTTCATCGCACCCGCTTCGAGAATAAACGCGATCTCGTGCGGAGGAACCTCGCAAACGAAATCGTAGATATCGCGCAGCGAGCTGCGGGCAACCTGCATCAGCGGGTCAATGCCACGATCGCTGGCCGCGCTTTCGTGCTTGATAAACAGGGAGTGGCCCATTTTTTCAATGGCCACGACGTTGGTGTGGTCGCCGATGATGGTCACCGTCGCGTGCTCATCCCCCGCGTAGACCTTAGCGCGAACGTACAGAATTTCATCGCAGGGTTCCTGCAGTACCACGCGCACGGCGCCGGCCTCAAGCAACGCCCTGGCGGCGTCCATTTCCCGCCGGGTGGCTCTCTTCAGCACCTCGAGATTCGCCTGCGGATCGCCGGCGATGGCGCCGAGGGCCGCGGCGATAGGCAGGCCGGTCATTCCCGTCCCCGGGATAGTCACGCCCATGCCATTTTTCATTAAATTCGGCGAAACCGCCGCCTCAATGCGCACCACCGCGCCGGAGAGCTGCCGCGCGGCCACGGCGCAGGCGAGGGCGACGGAGACCGGTTCGGTACACCCCAGCGCGGGTTTGACTTCCTGTTTCAGGGCGTGAATAAAGGCGTTCCATTGAGCATGATCTTCCCGGTATGACATGACTGAGCCTCTGGGTCGGTACAGAAAAATGTCCGTCGAGCGAAAGCGTTCTTTCCCGACGTGGATTTACGCCTGTGGGCCGAGGGAGGGCAGTATGACCGACAGGGACGATAGCCAGAATATTACCCCACCCGGCAGAGAAAAAAGTTGCACGTTAAATTTGTAAAATGGCGTATCCGGAGAAAAATTTTCTTTGAAAGGCGCGCTGAAGGCGTTTTTATAGCCGCAGCGGGGGGCGAGGTGGGCAAAAAAACCGGCAGGATTGCCGGTTTAGCGGTTAGATCTTACAGGCGTCGCCGCAGTCATCGTCGGCAACAATGGCCTGCGCTTTTTTATCGGCATCTTCAAGACGTTCAGCGTTGCGCTCTTGCGCTTCTTCCAGTCCGCTAAAGACCAGGTTATCGAGATCAATTTCCATGCGTTACCCACTTAAGTTCAGTTTTGACCGTGAGCAAGTATAGGCAAAACGGCAGAGGGATGCACCTGGCCTGCGCGCCGGCAGCACATAGCGGTAAGTGCAGGTAGGTTCTGTTAAAGCAGGAATAGCCGATACCCTACCAATAATAATAGTTGAAAGACTATTTCAGAAACTGGCGGCAATTATTTTAGTGCTAAGCAAATTATTTATTAAACGAATCGACAACGAACGGTGGGTTAAGCATTGACTTGTGTAAACTATGCTAATATTGGCGGGCTTATGGATGTATCTATGGATTATGGTCAATGGCTTCGACAACCGCAGTAGCCGCTATCAAAGAATGGCGGAAAAATAATAAATTTATTTGTCACGTTAAACTCAACTATAAAAAGGCATTGCGTAAATGCCGCGAGATATCGCTAGTCGGAGGGAAATATAAGGAATATCAGACATTATGTGAAAACTACACTTGCGCGAAATTAACCGGCGCAACCGAGGGGCTGGTTAACTTTGAAGATAAACCCTTCAAGGCCTATTTAAATAAAAAGATGTCAAAAAGAGCGAAGCTCAATATTGCTCATGGCGCTTTGAATTTTATAGAGAAAACCTTCCGTCCCGAGGCGTTGCCGCAGTTGTACGATATGGCGGCGTTCGGTCGTTCTTTAATCGCTATTCCGCTGAAAAACGGTGCCTGTATTGATGTGAAGCTACTGGCATCCCCTTTTCAGGAGGAGGGGGAGCTGATGCTGTTAATGTTCCTCGGCGATAGGCGCGTCTACAGTATCTGTTTTTCCTGCACCGCAGATGGCCAGGCGTGGATTGGCGGTATCCAGGGGGGGAAAGACATTGATAATGAAGAAGTTAAGGCGCTGACCAAAGAGCTTTACGGCATTCGCCCGAAAAACTTAATTATCACGCTATTGTACGGCTTCTTGTCGCATTTCAATATCAAGGAAATCTATGCGATTGACAGCCATTACCATGTTAAAAGCGAGAGAGTAAAAACCAGTTATTCTGAGCTTTGGCTGGAAATTGGCGGCGAGAAGCATCGGCGCGGCTGGTACAAATTACCGCCGAGCGAGATAAAGAAAAGCCTGGAAGAGGTAAAAAGCAAGCACCGCAGCCAGTTTATCAAGCGAGAAGGCTTGAAAGAGCTGGCGCAGCTGGATCTTGCCGCCGCGCTACGCGACATTTGCGTGAACCGTAGCGGCTGATTACTCTTGCTGCGCATTTGCCGGTGGGCAGGGGGCTGCCCGCCGGCAATATCGGGGTAAACATGCGCTGAAGGCCACCGGCGAAATTATTCGCTAAGCTTGAGGCTGGGCGGCAGTTGCTTAATCGTGACCAGCACGCCGCGATAAAGCTCAATGGCCCCTAGCTGTTTTAATTTAGCGAGGGTTCGCATGACACCGCTGCGCGACAAAAAGGTTCGCGACAAAATATAATTGGCGGCGGTAGTTTTATTTTTGATGGCCACCGGTTCATTGTTTAATTCTATGAGCTGATGGACAATAATTTCATAACAGGAAAGCTTAGAAACCTTAAAGCAATGGGCGTAGACTTTAGCTGAAGAATATTCCAGAAGGCGGGTGACGTTTTCCCATAGCTGCTGTTCAGCGATGATATTATGGGCGTGATTAATAGAGATGAGGCCAATTGTCGAGGCCTCTTGGGTGCGCAGATAAATATGGCGAGAAAAACGCAGCTGACTATTTATGCCAAAGATGAAGGGGCCCGTTTCAGAGTTAATGACGAGTCCGTCATTGTTGCGATATAAAGACATGGTGCCTCTGAATAAAACCAAACATTGATGCTGGTTTTCTTTCACAATGCCGATGTTTCTTCTTTTTTCCATTAACATTTTGTTACATTTTGGCGCCAGGAAGTGAATGATTTTTTCAATGTCATGCAGAGGTTTGGTGATGGTGCGCAGCAGGTCAGTATCATGTTGTATACGGGGGATTGTTTCCATGCTAATGATTTCCTTATGAAAAAGATAACTCCCAAAAACAGCAAAGTGTTGCAACAGCATTATCAATGACGGCGAGGGGCGGATAAACCCTCAATGAGTCTACGCATAGACTTAAAAAAACTTGCCGCCTCATCAGACTTAAGATAAATATTAATAGCATAAGTTTATAAATCTCCTTATTTACGTAACCACTAAATTTATTGGGTTTTATTTTTATATAGATAATGTTTGGGCTATTCCTGATGTTTTATATTATTGGGCGATAGCGTTCATAACCATTAACCGCATGCAGGATATTCAGCAATAAAGGGTTGCTCAATAATGGACTGCCAGTCGCCATGAGCAGAGTCAATATAAGAGCCGGACCTTAAGGGCTCCATTGAAGAAACCGTCAGGTTGGCTATGAAAAAACGAAAATACTTAAGCAAAAAAGAAGTAGAAGCTTTAATTCATGCTTCGCAGCAGCAGGATGGTTCGCTGCGTGATTATTGCATGCTACTCATGTGTTTTATTCATGGACTGCGCGTAAGTGAATTACGTTTTTTAAAAGTGAGTGATATTGATTTATCCAGTCAGCGAATCGCCATTCGGCGTTTAAAAAATGGCTTTTCCACCATTCATCCTCTTCAGCCCCGTGAACAGCTGGCGTTAAGCCAGTGGCTGATTAAGCGTACGGGCTGTTTAAACGCCGATCTTCCGTGGCTGTTCCTGTCGCGAAAAGGCACGCCGTTTTCGCGACAGCAAATTCACGTCATGATGCGAAACTATGGCGTACAGGCCGGAATTGCCGTGCCGGTGCATCCGCATATGCTGCGTCACGCCTGCGGCTATGCGCTTGCGGAAGAGGGCGTGGATACCCGTCTGATTCAGGATTATCTCGGTCATCGCAATATTCAACATACCGTACTGTATACGGCGAGCAATCCAGCGCGCTTTAACTCCATTACCCTCTGACGCCAGGGTATCTGGCCCGACAAGAGCCAGATACCCTTTAGTTATAGGTAAAATTCATGACGACCGTGGTGCTGATATTCCCCGCGGTGGCGCCGCCTGCGACGCTAAAGATGCGCGCCCGCATGTCGAATATAGCCTGACGGCGAGTATCAACATCGACGGCAATCGATTTTCCGCTGCCGGCATTAACCGAGCCGGTTATACGCTGGAGTTCTATCGCAACATTGCGTGAACTGTCAGGGCGGTTCACGTTGGCATAGAGACCAGGGTCGGTACCGTCGACAGGGCCGGTAAAGTGCGCGGTCACCCTTGATGTCCCGACAGGACAGTCGCTCAACGTCACGTAAAACGCTTTCCACGCTGAATAAGAGTTGGCCTCGCTGAGCCGACGGCTGGGAATATTATGTCCGAGGTCGATATTATAGATACCGTTGTTCTCGACGGTGCAGGAGGAAGCAACAATATCCCCGTTGATATACAGGGTAACATCCGCTGCATTAACGGGCGATGATGACGCAATCGCCGTAAATAACGTGATAGCGGCCGGGCTGGCGATAATTCTCATTATCGACTCCTTAGTAACCAATTAGAACCGGGAACGGGATAAATTCAGTTGTACATCATCGTTAAGGTTGCCACCGCGTTGGCGCGGCCGGGATGGATCGTCGGCGCGTTCTGGTAATAGCGAAAGGTGAGCGGCAGGGTTATTGATGCTCCAGCCTCAGGGATGGTGCCGACCGGGAAAAACCGATCAAACTGGACGGGTGAACCGTTATGGAGCACCTGGACGCCGATCCCTTCGGCCACGCCGGTTCCATTGCTTAAGGCCACTACGCCGAGCGTCGGCGAAAGGTAGCTCTGGCTGCTGATAGACGTATTCACGGCGACCTTATCATCGCACCGCACCGGGATCTGGAGGTTTTGTTCGCCGCTGGTGCTGCCGGGGCCGGAGAATTGGCTGACCGGGATCGCGCCCATGGTGACGGTGAGCGTCGAGGGCACGATGCAGCTTACCGCTTTATAAACAATATCTCCGGCATAACCTATAAAGTTTTGCTGGCCCTGACTACCGATGCCGAGGCCGGTATCGTAGGCACCCATACCGAATTTGGTTTGCGCGACGTCGAGCGTGCCGCTAATGGCGGTCTCTCCGGTTTTTACCAGCGCCAGTTTAACCGTATAGCCAAAGGTCAGATTGCCGTCGCTGGAGACATACCCCAGCGCATCCCCACGCGTATCGCAGTCGCTGCCGGCGCCTTTGATTCTCCGACCGGCGCTATTTTGTAGCGCAATCCCGATCCCCTCGACCCCGGTTTTATAGACCCCGGGGAAACCCGCCACTTCTTCGCCGCTGCCGTAATAGCAGGCGATAATGGGGTGGCCGGGGGTGACGGGAGCCCAACCGTGGCGATCTTTGCAGTTTCCGCTAAAGGTGAACACCCGCTGAGTGCCGGGAATATCGCTGCCAACCGGCAGCGCCCGCGATACCGCGATCTGCGCAAGCTGCTGGATATACGGCGTGGACGGGGAACTGGGGCAATAATAGCCGTTATCTGCATGGGCAGCGCTCGCGATAAGGATGGCCAGCATAAGGGGGACGTGGACTCGTTTCATATCGTCATGCTCCTGCTATAGACACTGTTCATTGAGGTTGATAATCCCGCCCGCGCTTGGCGTCAGGCGGTAATTCACCGTGCATCGGCCATCCGGCTCGCTGCTCCAGCTAACGTTCAACTGGCCGGCGTCTCTTAACCCTGTGAGATAGACCTGCCCGCCATCGCCTACGATGAAGCTTGCTGCCGTCGGGGAGGCGGGATCGATAACCGCTGCGCCGAACGGCACCGGCGCGCCGTTGCGTTTGCGCAGATTCATCAATACCCGTTTCCCGAGGCTGGTTTGATAACTGGCTTTCACCAGCGCGCCGCGCGTGGGGATAACCGTCTGGGTCGCTAGCGCCAGCTCCGCGTCATCGGCCAGGGTTTCGGTATTCAGCGTGAGATCGTTTTTGCGATAGGGGCTGAGGTAGGGGATGACGGTGTAGCCGAAGAGATCGGTTTTCACCCCTGATTGTCCGAGCACCGACACGTTTTGCGCTCCGGGAGCGGCGATCAGCGCCATCGTTTCGCCGAGGGGCTGGCTGAAGGTGATACCGTTGCGATGCGCGACGATCCCACCCTGCAAACCGTAGTTAAAGCGCTCGCTGTAGCGGTCGCGGGCGTAGCCGACGAGGGTCTCAGCATAAGAGGCGCGCCAGTCGGCATTGAGCCCGCTATTACTCCCCTGGCCCTGAGAGCCATAGCCCTGCATGACGCTCCAGTTCAGGTTATTATCGGCAAGCAGGGTGCCGCCCAGGCTCACATTATTGGTGGTATTCCCCCGCTTACTGGTATTCAGCATGTAGCTGACGTAGGTTGAATGACCGCCGAATAATTTATCCAGAGGAATACTCATGGTGAGCGCAAACAGCCCATCGCGGTCGTAGGCGCGCCCGGAACGCTGGCCGTAGCGTTCCGCTGAATGAATGTTATAGCTGTAGCTCAGACTGAAACTGATGCCTTGATACGAACTGTTGTAGCTCGCGCTGTAGGACTCCATACGCTTGTTGGTGTCCCAGTAGTCTTCGAGGATCGCGCTAAGGGCGAGGTTGCCTGGAATCTGAAAGAGATCCTGGGTGACGGTGAGCTCCGCGCGGTTGCGTCTGCGTTCCGGCGCAGCGTAGCGTCGTCCATCGCGCCAGGTGTTGAGCACGTCCTGCATATCCCAAAAGCCGCTGGTGGCGTAACGATATCCCGCAAAGGTGAAATTGGTCCCGGTCTGCACCACGTTTTTACTGTAGCGAATACGCCATGACTGACCCTCTTCACGCGCGCGGTATTTTTGCCGTGACCATGCCTGGGTGACATCGGCGGATACGGCGCCAACGGGGCCGAGGTTTTTACCCACCCCTAGCGCTAACGCCTGGTATCTGTTGCTAAACTGTCCGCCGCCGTAAACGGTGTAGCCGGCAGGAAGACCGTAAATCGCGGTACCGGCAGCCAGCGGGGTTTTATCGATGCCGTTGTCATAGGCGCGGTAAACGCCCGCGGTCATGGCGTACTTTAAGCGACCTTCACGCTGCAGGACCGGGACCGAGGCGTAGGGCACCACGAGGATTTGCTCGCTGCCGTCAGACTCTTTGATGGTGACGTAGAGGTCGCCAGAACCGCCAGTGGGGTACATATCGCTGATTTCGAAGCTACCGGGCGAAACATAGGTCTGATAAATGATGTAGCCGTTTTGCCGGATCGTGACCTGGGCATGGGTGCGGGCGATCCCCCGCACCACCGGGGCATAGCCGCGTAGGCTCTCCGGCAGCATATCGTCGTCAGACGCCAGCTGGCCGCCGCGAAACGGAATACTGTCGAAAATATCGGAGGGCGTGGTGCTGTCACCCAGCGTCAGGCGGCTCCTCAGGGCACGTATATCGCGCTGTGCGTAGGTATAGACGGTATCCCATTTTGTGGAGGTACCGCTTTTGCCGTCCTGGCTGCTGCGATTCCAGGTGGTGTAATTACGCAACCGCCAGGGACCGAGATTGAGTCCGGGGCGCAAATTAACGTACTGCGCGTTTCCGTTGTCGCCGCCGCCCTTTTTCTCCCGATTGTTAGCGCCGCTTACGCTGTAATTTATCAGCGCCGCCGGAATACCGTCATCCCAGCGCGCCGGATCGACCCAGCCGCGCGCGGCGTTGTTAAGCGAAGATTGCGGAAAACTCAACAACAGCTGCTGGCGTGAAAAACGAAAGTCGGCGCTGGCCTGGGGAAGCGCCGACAGCCTGGCGCAGCCATCGGCGGTCGGGCCTAATGCCGGGTAGCGCTGGGTCATGACGCCCCATGACGCCAGGTCGCTCAGGGACAGACAGGGCTGTAATGTACTCAGCCCCTGCGCGTTTTGCTGCATGCGGAACTCAACGTCGCGGGTATCCACTTTGCTGTTATTAACATAAATATCGACCCTGTAGCGGCCGGGCAGCTGCCCGCCATGCTCCTCAAAGGCGGAGAGATCGGTAGCGGCCTGGCCGCCGTCGCCGGTTTCCAGATGGGCGGCGTTGAACCGGTCGCGGGCGTTAGCAGAGGGGCATATCGCCGCAATCAGGGCAACCTGGGTGGCGATAAGGCAAGCTAAATTCAAGGGCGAGTCGCTTAACGTTCTTTTGTTCATCCTGAAGTGCTCCTTAGTTGGCGGCTGATAGCCGCAGCGCAAACCGTCGTCGGCGGCGGATTAGCGATCCTGACTGTGGCTTTCTCCAACGCCGCCAAAGTCGCTGATGATTTTCCATGACACCTGACCGACCACTTTGTCGGGGGTATCAAACGTGGCTGAGCTCATTGGCGCGACAAAAGTGGCTTTGGTAATAGGATGATTACCTATCGTTACCTCGTTGAAATTCATGTAAAAAGGCGTGGGATTCGTTACCGTGAGCCGACGGCCTGCCTGGCGCCATTTCAGCTTATGCGTCACCTGTTCCGGGGTGCCTTTGAGGGTTTTGGGGCGAAAAATGAGCTTAAGACGCGTTCTTACGGCGATTTGCAGCGTATTGGCGTTATCGGGGGCGGTGTTAGTCGGGATTGCTTTGACGTTTAGCCAGTAAAGCGATTCGCGATCGGCCGGCAGCAGGCCGCCAATATTGACGATCCGCAGCAGGTTTTGCTGGTTGCCGTCGAGGCGGAACAGCGGGGGCGTAATAATGAACGGCGGCTTACGCGGATTGTTATCGGCAGACTCAATCCACGACTGAATTAAATACGGAGCGCTATCGGAATTGCTGACGCTCAGCGAGGCCTCCTTTTTACCGCCGTCAAAGATCAGCCGCGTACCGCCAATAGTGACGCCGCCGCTTTCCGCCGCGGCCGCTAATCCGTTAGCCAGTAATATAAGCAAGAGGGGAAAGACTCTATATCCGTTATGCATGATAGCCATTTACTCCACAGATACGAAAAAGGGTTGGACCGGTTTTCGCCGGTCCGAGGAATAACGCCGACGAAATAGCAATGCGCCGGCGAAATATCCATTAGTTGTAATTAAGAGTAAAACTGCTGGTCGCGTTGGCGAATCCTGCGCTCACGGTATTAGCCGTCGCATAATAGCGGGCGACGAATGCGAGGTTATTATCGCCAGCCTGTAGTGGATACGCGGACGAGGCGGTATATAACGGCACCACGACATTCTTGTTATCCATTAATTGAATACCCACGCCCTTGGCGACGCCGGCTTCTTGCGTTAGCGCCAGAAGGGTGGCGACGTTGCTATCCGCCGTACCGTCGAATTTAACCGTGGCGGACTTCGCCGACTCAGGGCAATCTTTGAGGGCAATATTAAATTTAGTTGGCGAGGCCGTTGAGCCCGCGCCGGTGAAGGCACTGCTGGAGACGTTCCCCATCATGACCGACAGCGGGTTACTCATATTATTCACCACCGTGCAGGCGCTATCGGTGATGGAACCGTAAAAATTAATTCGGCCATCGTCGGCTAATACCGATGCGGAGAAGGCAGCCGCCGCCAGGCTAACGGCAATAAGACACTTTTTCATAAGGTTGTCCTTATAAGTAATGGGATAGGTAATACATTCGCGGAAAGAAGATATCCGTGAATATTTATTAATCCGATAGCCAGATGTCCGGAGAAAATAAGTTCAGTGATGCTGAAGCGTATTTCGGCAGAAGACATTTTGTATCAAAGTGTCTTGTTTAGTTTTATATATTTTGTTTGTTAACTTTGTCGTTATAAATGCCATGGATGGCGTTTTATGCGATACTTAAAACTGCTTCTTGCGTTTGATGTGGTAAAAAATCTGGTGGGCTGCGGCGCGCTGGCGGAGGTCAGGATTCGCTGCGAAAGTAAAGAATGTAGATAATCTATTGATTATTAATGTTTTTAATTATTACCGAACTGGAAAACCTTACGACTTGACAGTTTATTGGCGATTCTTTATGTTGGTGACAATCTGATACATTATGTCAAGTAAGAAATATATTCCTTGTTGCTTCACCATATATTTTTAAATCTTGCAGCATTGCTCGCAGTATAAAGCACCGTGTGCTGAATATTTCGGTGACCGAGATAATCCTGAATCAATCGGGTATCCATGCCCTTATCGGCCAGCGAAAAACCGCAGGCGTGACGCAGCATATGGGGATGCGCCGCAATCCTCAAACCGGCGCTTCGGCTGTAATGGCTAATTAACACGTGGATCCGCTGACGCGATAGCGGTGTTCCTTTTTGCGACAGAAAGAGCCAGTCGCTGTCGCTATTGCGATAGTTTTTACGCACCATCAGCCATTCACGGATAAACCCCATCTCGCTGGAAAAGAGGGGATGGGTGGTGGAAAACCCATTCTTAAGCCGTTTGACGTAGATTGAGTGGTTATGCAGGTCAAGGTCCGATAGCCGCCAGTGGCGAATTTCGCTGACGCGGCAGCCATGAATGAAGCACATCCAGATTAAACAACGGTCCCTCTCCGGGTTCGCCCCCTTGCTCGCTTCGTAAATGATTTTTTTAATCTCCGCTTCGGTGAGATATTTTCGTTTATTCATGATTAACCTCCTGAATAGCCATCAAATATTTATCTCTTCAGGCGTATTTCGCCCTGGGTAACGCAGTCAGCTGAGTGCGCCGGGTATGATTAAACAGCGGGGAGAGGATAGCAAGGCGGCTGGGCCTTACTCGCCCGCCGCCGCGCGGGTCCTGCGGCTGTCGTTATAACCTGACATTCCTTCAACTTACTTTTATAAATTAAAAAATTTTAAACATTTAATGCGTGATAGTTTTACATTAATTTTACAAATGAATATGATTCCTTACGTTCTTCGCTCTGTCCGGGAGCGTCCAACTAACATGATATGCGGTCTGTGCTCTTATCTATTCGATAAGGCGCTATTTATATTAGATGTTTTGGTTTTTTCGACTGAAGTCGTATGGAATGAACTATGGACGAACGACAAGGTAGCGGGAGAGGGATTTTCTTCACCGTTTACCGATTACTCTTTGTATTACTCAGCTTTGGCATTGGACTCTTTTTCACTTTCTGGGGAGGCAAACTCCTCTCTCTCGGCGGCAGCGCCTGGTATCTGTTAGCTGGTCTCGCTTATCTACTTATCGCCGTCGGCTATCTCATCCGCAGCCGCTATGTCCTGCCTTTTGCCATTCTGACTTTCCTGTTGACCCTTTGCTGGGCGCTGTATGAAGTGCAGTTCAGCTACTGGGGCCTGATCCCGCGGCTGGTGGTTCCCGCGCTGATGCTGATGCTGGCCCTGTGGCTGGCGGCGACGCTGCCAATGCGGCCTGCGCGGCGGCGCTACGCCAGCTGGAGCGCCTCGGCGATTTTCCTGCTGCTGCTGGCGACCCTGGTATCAGCGTTTTACCCGCACGGCGCTATTCATAACGGCGTAGTCAAAGCGAGCGGCGACGCAACGCCGACCCTCGCGTCGAAAAACGATAATTGGGCGTTTTTTGGTCGCGATGCCTCCGGTACCCGTTTTGCGCCGTACGAAGAGATTACGCCGCAAAACGTCAAAAATCTGAAAGTGGCCTGGACGTACCACACCGGCCGCCGTCTTACCGGCGCCGGCATTGGCGTCGATGAAAATACCCCGTTGCAAATTGGCGACACGCTCTACTCCTGTACGCCGCTGAACGTTGTCACCGCGCTGGATGCGGATACCGGGAAAGCGCGCTGGCGTTTTGACCCGCACGCAGGTACCGCCGAACACGTCACCTGCCGCGGCGTTGGCTATTACGATGTACAAAGCGATGATTCGCTGAGCGCGGAAGAGAAGGCCAGCCCGGCGCTGCAGCAGTGCCCGCAGCGTATCCTGGTGTCGACCGTCGACGCCCGGTTGATCGCCCTGAACGCCAAAACCGGCGAACCGTGCGATGACTTTGGCGAGCATGGTAGCGTCGATCTGAAGCAGGGGATGGACAATACCGAAAACAGCAAACGCTACCACCCGACCTCGACGCCGGTGATTATGGGGCATATTGCGGTACTCGGCGGCTGGGTGCGCGATATCGTGCATGGCGAACCCTCCGGCGTGGTACGGGCGTTTGACGTACGAAACGGAAAGGTGGTGTGGGCGTGGGACGTTGGTCAGCCGGAAAACGTTACCGACCCGGTAAAAGGTCGCGTCTATACCCTCGAAACGCCGAACGTCTGGACAGTGCCGGGCTTTGATAAAGAGCTGAACCTGATTTATTTGCCAACCGGTAACGGTCCGCCGGACTACTGGGGCGGCGATCGCAACGCGGCCAAAGAGAAATACGGTTCTTCCGTGGTGGCGGTGGACGCCAGCACCGGCGAGACGAAGTGGGTCTTCCAGACCGTACATCATGATATCTGGGACTATGACCTGCCGTCGCAGCCGGTGCTGTTCCATATGAAAAATGAGCGGGGCGAAGAGGTTCCGGTCCTGATCCAGACTACCAAAACCGGGCAGATCTACGTGCTTGACCGTCGCAGCGGTAAGCCAGTGACCCGGGTAGAAGAGCGGCCCGTCGCCCGCGACGGCGCGGAAGGCGAACATCTCTCCGCCACTCAGCCGTTTTCCACCGGCATGCCGCAGCTGGGCGTCGAGCCGCTCACCGAGAAATCGATGTGGGGCGTGACGCCGTTCGATCAGCTGATGTGCCGTATCGATTTCAAAGAATCGACGTATCTGGGGATGTATACGCCGCCGTCAGAGAAACCGTATATCGAATGGCCAAGCCTGCTGGGCGGCATGAACTGGGGCGGCATGACTATCGATGAGCGCACCGGAACGCTGTTCGTCAACGATATGCGTATGCCGCTGAGAATGTCGCTGGTGCGGAAAGAGGATATGGCGAAATATAAAGTCTCCACCGACGAGGTGCCGGGCTTTATGGGGACCGTGCGTCCGCAAATCGCCGGGCCATACGGCGGCGTGCGGATCGATATTTTGCAGTCGGCGCTGGGCGTCCCCTGTAATACCCCGCCGTTTGGCACCATGAGCGCCATCGATCTCAATACTCGTCAGCTGATGTGGCAGGTCCCGATGGGGTCGGTGGAGGATACCGGGCCGCTGGGGCTGAAAACGCATATGCATATCCCGCTGGGGATGCCGACGCTGGGCGGCCCGACGTCAACCGCATCCGGTCTGGTGTTCTTCGCCGGAACCCAGGATAACTACCTGCGCGCGCTGGATTCCGCCACCGGTAAAGAGCTGTGGCGCGCCCGTCTGCCAGTAGGCGCCGTGGCGGCGCCGCTGATCTATAAATCACCGAAAAGCGGTAAAGAGTACGTGGTGATCTCCGCCGGGGGCGCCAGCCACTCGCCGGACGTGGGCGATGATATTATCGCCTTCGCGCTGGAGGAGTAATTAACCCCGATTGGCGCTTATGCAGCAGCCGCCCCTTTGTGGGCGGCTTTTTTTATGGTCTGAAGCCTGGCCGGCGCTAAACCACATGGCAGGCGACGCGGTGGCCGTCGGCGACCTCCCTTAATCCCGGGATTTCGCGCCGGCAGCGGTCGCTGGCCTGCGGACAGCGGGAGGAAAAGCGGCAGCCGGCGGGCGGCCTCGACGGATCGGGTATTTCACCTTGCACTACCGCCAGCGGCTCGCTATTCGGATCGAGGGTCGGGACCGCCGCCAGCAGCGCCTGCGTATACGGATGCAAAGGCCGGCTGAATAGCGCATCGCGACTGGCGGTCTCCACCAATTGGCCGAGGTACATCACCGCCACGTCATCGCACAGATGCTCTACCACGCCGAGGTCATGGGAGATAAACAAAAACGTCACCCCATGGTCGTCGCGCAGATCGGAAAACAGATTAATAATCTGTGCCTGAATCGACACATCGAGGGCCGAAATGGGTTCATCGGCAATAATAAAATCCGGGTTTAGGATCAGTGCCCGGGCAATGCCGATGCGCTGGCGCTGGCCGCCGGAAAACTCGTGCGGAAAACGATGGTAGTGCTGCGGCGCAAGACCGCAGATGCGCATGACATCAATGGTTTTGTCATACAGCTCCTCCCGGCGACACAGCTTGTGCTCCAGCATCGCTTCACCGATGGCGTCACCGATGCGGATCCGCGGGTTTAACGAACTGTAGGGATCCTGAAACACCAGCTGGATTTTCGGGCGCAGCGCGCGCATTGCACGCGGCGACAGTTCGGAAAGCTCCTGACCGCGAAACTTGACGCTACCGGCGGTCTTCTCATACAGCCCCAGCAGCGTACGGCCAACGGTGGTTTTCCCGCTGCCGGATTCGCCCACCAGGCCAAAAATCGTTCCCCGGCGAATTTTAAAGCTCACGCCATCCACCGCCCGCAGTTCGCCGGTCTGCTGACCGAACAGCCCGTCGCGCAGCGGGAAGTACTTTTTCAGCCCATCCACTTCAATCACGTATTCATGACTCATATCACGGACTCCGCGAGTTCACTATAAAAGCAGGCCGCCTGTTGGGTTTGCCCCACCAGCGGCGGAACGCCCTGGCGACAGCGCGCGGTCGCGTTGGCGCAGCGTTCGGCGAAGGCGCACCCGGCGGGCAGGGCGGCGAGGTCCGGCACCTGGCCAGGGATCGAGTAGAGGCGGCGGCGCCGTTCCCCCGGTACCGGACGGGAGGCAATCAGCCCCTGGGTATAGGGATGCTGCGGGTTGCGCAGAATATCGGCGGTCGCGCCCTGCTCGACGATCCGCCCGGCGTACATCACCACGACGTGCTCGGCCATCTGCGCGATGACCCCGAGATCGTGAGTAATCAGCATCATCGCCATCCGGTTGGCCCGCGCCTGGTCGCGCAGCAGGCGCAGAATTTGCGCCTGCACGGTCACATCCAGCGCGGTCGTCGGCTCATCGGCAATCAGCAGCTTCGGCTGACAGCTCAGCGCCATGGCGATCATCACCCGCTGCAGCATGCCGCCGGAGAGCTGATGTGGATAGCTGGCCATCAGGCTCTCCGCCCGCGCCAGCCCGACATGGGCGAGCAGCGCGGTAGCGTGCCGCCATGCGGCTTTCGGCGACTCGCCTCGGTGACGAATCAGCGGTTCGCACAGCTGCTCGCCAACGGTGAGTACCGGGTTCAGGGCGGTCATCGGCTCCTGAAAAATCATCGCCAGCTGATTGCCGCGCAGGTCGGACATGCGGGCCTTATTCAGCCGTAGCAGGTCCTGGCCCGCGAAAAGAATCTCTCCGCCGTCAATGCGAGCCGCCTGCGGCGGCAGCAGGCCCATTAACGACAGGGCGGTGACGCTTTTGCCGCAGCCGGATTCGCCGACCACGCCCACGGTCTGCCCAGCGTGGATAGAGAACGACACCTCCTGCACCGCGCGTACCCGGCTTTTGTCGGCGGCAAACGAGACCGAAAGCTGATTAAACGTCATTAACGGGCGACTCATTTCAGCCTCTGTTTCATTTTGGGATCCATCGCGTCGCGCAGGCCGTCGCCCAGCACGTTGATGGCAATAACGGTGATAAAAATGGCGATCCCCGGCGGCATCCACAGCCAGGGACGGCGCTGAAAGTCGATCAGGCTGTTGGCGGCGTCCATCATATTGCCCCACGACGGCGTTGGCGGCACCACCCCAAGCCCGAGGTAGCTGAGCGCCGACTCGCTGAGAATGGCGTTAGCCACCGCCATGGTCGCCATCACCACCAGAATCGGTACCGTATTCGGCAGCAGATGACCAAACAGGCGGCGTCGTGCCGACAGCCCCAGCACCTGGGTCGCCAGCATAAAGTCGCGCTCGCGCAGGGAGAGGCACTGTCCGCGCACCAGCCGCGCCAGCTTCGGCCACTCCAGCAGGCTCAGCATAATCACCACCATATAGATACGTGAGTCCGGCGAGAAATCGAGTTCGGACAGCATCGCGCCCGCGACAATCAGCAGCGGCAGGCCGGGGATGGTCATCACCAGGTCGGCAAAACGCATAATGAGTTTATCGGTCAGGCCGCCGGCGTAGCCAGACAGCGCGCCGAGCAGATAGCCAAGGGCGACCGACAGCAGCATGGTCAGCAGGCCAATAATCAGCGAAATGCGCCCGGCCAGCAGCAGGCGGGTATAGATATCGCGACCGAGAAAGTCGGTGCCCAGCCAGTGCGCCGCGCCGGGCGGCTTGTTGATCATCAGGGCGTCGGTGGCGTCGTCTTGCCACGGCGACCACAGCGGCCCCAGGACGCACCACAGGGCCATGACCGCCAGCAGCAGCAGGCACAGCATCGCCAGCCGGTTGCGGCGCAGCGCCCGCCAGGCCTGATGCCAGGGGGACGGGGTCACCTGGGCCAGCGCCGGGATTTCCGCCTTACGCAGGCGTCGGCGGGAAGAGAACAGAGAGCTAAGCATCAGGACCTCACGCGAATGCGCGGGTCGGCCCACGCGTAGAGCACATCGGCAATCAGGTTGCCAAGAATAGTGAGCACCGCCAGAAAAAGGGTGAAGCCCATTAACACCGGGTAGTCGCGGGCGGCCAGCGAATCGATATGAATATGCCCGGCCCCCGGCCAGTTAAACACTTTTTCGGTGATGATCGCCCCGGAGAAGAGTCCCGGAAGCTCGAAGCCGAGCAGGGTGATGATCGGCAGCAGGGCGTTACGCAGGGCGTGCTTGAGGATAACCGTGCGTTCGCGCAGCCCTTTGGCGCGGGCGGTACGGATAAAATCCATTTTCACCACATCGAGCATGCTGGCGCGAAAATAGCGGGTCAGGCTCCCCGCCTGGAGCATCACCAGCGCCAGTACCGGCAGCGCCAGATGGGCGGCGACCTGCAGCACATACTCCCAGCCGCTGTCGTCGCTGCCGGTATTGGTCATGCCCCCCACCGGTAGCCAGTGCAGATCGACGGCGAACCATTTGATCAGCAGCAGGCAGAGGAAAAAGGTCGGGAACGACATGGCGGCGAACACCGCGACGCTCACCAGATGATCGAATGCAGAATTGGGCTTCAGCGCCGAGATCACGCCCACCGTCAGGCCAATTCCCCAGTAGAACACTAGCGCCACGCTGGCCAGCAGAAAGGAGTTCCAGATGTACTGGTTGAGCAGCTGACTGACCGGGATCTGGTACTGCAGCGAGAACCCCAGATCGCCGCGCAGCAGCTGGCCGAGCCAATGGAGATAGCGGGTGAGCAGCGGCTGATCCAGGCCGTAAATGGCTTTCAGTTCGGCGGCGCGAGCGGCGGTGAGGGTGATATTGCCATCGATAAAATCGCCCGGCGTTTTGGCAAACAGCATAAAAATGATAAAGGAGGCCAGCAGCAGCATCGGCAGCGTTTGCAGCAGCCGTCTCAGGATGAAATTTCTCATGACATTCTCACGTCAGCCGCCGGGAGGCCCGGCGGCTCAGGATTACTTAACGATTTTGACATCCGGCAGGCTGCCGGTCAGGCCGTTGTAGATATCCGGTTTGAAGCCGCTAACCCGGGCGCTGCTCGCCGAGAGAATTTCGCGGTAGCCGAGCAGGATCACCGGCGGGTCCTGCGCCAGCACCTGATACAGCCGGTGGTAGATTGGCTTACGTTTTTCCACGTCGAGCACCGAGTTGCCTTCGGTTATCAGCTTGTCAACCTGCGGATTGTTATAGCCGGACTCTTTCGCTTCCGCGCTGTAAAAATCCCACACGCCATCGTGCGGGTCATTAAGGGTGCTGGTGCTGAACGATGCCAGGTCGTAATTACCCGATTTACGCTGCGCCATCAGGGCGTTGAAGTCGACCACCTGCGGTTTTAACAGCACGCCAATCTGCTGCCAGTTCTCTTTGGCGATGGGGATCAGCGCATCGTTGAGCACTTTCTTGCTGACCAGCAGGGTTAACTCGAGGCGTTTGCCATCTTTAACGCGGATACCGTCCGCACCCGGTTTCCAGCCGGCTCCGTCAAGCAGCTTTTTCGCCTGCGCCGGGTCATAGTGATACGGGTTCACCCCATCGGCGTTCCAGGCCCAGGAGATCGGCGCGATAGGCTCAATCGCCACTTTACCGTAGCCCTGGTAGACCACATCAATCAGCTTCTGGCGGTCGAGGCCGTAAATCAGCGCCTGGCGTACCTTCACGTCCTTCAGCGCCGGGCGGCGGAGGTTAAATTCCACCTGGCTGTAGTCGCTGGAACCGTAGAGGTTGATATTGGCAAAACCGAGCATTTTCAGCTGTTCGATATCATCAGGACGCGAGGTAAAGGCGTCGTAGTCGGTTTCGCCCGTCTGGAAGAGCTGGAAGTTGGTCGACGGGTTGGTCACGCGATAAATAAAGCGCGGAGTCGGCGGGGTTCCGCGATAAAAGTGGCTGTTGGCGTGGAAACGAATCTCCTGGCCGGGGATGTATTTGTCGTAAACGTAGGGACCGTTGCCCAGCGGTTTGCCGTGCAGGGTGCGCAGATAATCGAGATTCCCGCGCTGGTAGCCTTTGCCGTAATAGGCTTTGGAGAGGACCGGGCCGCCAATTTTTGCCAGCGTCGTCGCGCCCGGTTGGGTGGTGGTTACCTGGAGCGTTAAGGGATCAATCACTTTCAGGCCGCTGACGCTATCGGCTTTCCCCGCCTTGTAGTCCGCGCCGCCGGCGATATTGGCGAGCGTAATATCGGTATCGCCATCGTATTTCGGGTCCAGCAGCACGGTGAGGGTAAAGGCGACATCCTCGGCGGTCAGCGGCGAACCGTCGCTAAAGGTCAGGTTGGGACGCAGCTTGATGGTGTAGACCTTGTTATCCGAACTGACCGTCCAGCTTTCGGCGAGGCCCGGCACCAGCTTGCCGTGGCTGTCCCAGTCGATCAGGCGCGAGAAGATGACGTTGGTGACGTTCTCATCCCAGCCGTTGACGAAGAAGTAGGGGTTAAATATACCCTGCGGCTCGGAGATGCCGGCCACGACGGTATCTTTGCGCAGCTTCGCCGCCGCGGGGATCTGGCTGGCATCGCTGGCCGGGGTGATCCCTTCTTTTAAAATGTCGTCGGCGATGGCGACAGAAGAAAATGCCACCGCGCCGCCGAGCAACGCTATTTTCAGAGCAAGCGCGAACCGCGTTTGTTTGGTTTTTAACCCGTGCAGTAGTCTGGACAAAAGTGCTCCCTCATCAATTGATTGCGTTGAGTATTTACAAATCATGACGAAAGATAAGAGGCGCATCGCAGCCTGTCTAACAACGAAAGGCTATGGCTTATAGCAATTTAGCATTAGCTATAATTCTGCATTAATCTGCCATTTTTGTGCTAAGCGCCAGCGTTCTCTGCTGTCTGCGGGGGAGAGAAAGGGGAAGGGCCGCCATCCGGCCGCAATGCTGCGGTAAGCAGTACGTAGCGTGCGGCGACCGCGGGCAGGCCCGGAACGTAAGCCGAAAGTTTATGGCGTCTGCCAGAGCGTATCCGGTTCGGAAAACCCCTCTTCGACCCGGGCGAAAAAGCGGCTGGCGTGCAGGCCGTCGACGAAGGCGTGATTGAATCTGCCCGCGACCGGGATAATGCCGTTTTTGAGCTTGCCCCAGGTGAGGGCGGGTACCGCTGCGCCGACGTAATACTCGGCGTGGGTCATGGCGCTGAAATGCAGCCATGGCAGGCAGCTGGCGCAGAAGAAGTTCTCGCCGTTGACGATAAGCGGCGCCGGCGCGGTCCGTTTCGCCGCGTCAATCTTCGGCGTAGCCGCAGCGCTAAAGGCGGCAAAGTCAGCGGCGTTATCGCACCAGACCTGGCGAAAACCTTCCTGCGCGGTCATCACCGGCGTCATCACAGCCAATTGATCATATTCGACAATCTCGTCGTCCAGCAGCCGCTGCTTAAGCTGTGGCACGTCGTTTGCCGCGCGCACCAGCCCGTAGAGCGCCAGCTGGAAAAAAGAGACGCCGCGATCTTTAGCGCATTCGTATAGCCGCTGCGCCTCGACGGGAACGCAGAGATTAAAGCTGGGGTTGGCAAAACCGCGATAAAAATCAAAATGATCTTTTCGCGGCCAGTGTTGTTTGTCGATTACGCGATAGTTGGCCACGGGCCTCTCCTGTTGGCTGACTTTCCTTCACTATGCGACGATTTCAATCAGGTTGCCATCGGGGTCTTTGATCACCGCTTCATAGTAGCCGTCACCGGTGGTTCGCGGTGGGGAAACCAGTATTCCCTGCGCGTCGGCGCGTTTCGCCAGCCTGTCGACATTTTCCGCGCCGCCAACGCTTATCGCCAGGTGCACCCAGCCAGTACGGTTATTATCCGCCGTCAGTGCGACCAGCCCCGGCTTGGTCATCAGCTCAATGGCAACGTTGTCGCCAATCTTGACAAAAAAGGACTCAAAACCGGGGTTGGTTTGGCTGCAGTACTTCTCATTGATCTCGCCGTCGAAAAACGACACCCAAAAATGGGCCTGTTGCTCAAGCTGGCGGGTCCATAGAGCGATGTGGGCAATTTTCATAGCAAACCTCTTGATAGGGTGAGTTGACAGTCAGGGCCGTAATGCACGATCATGCACTTTGTTGCTCGATGAAGATTTAATCAGGAGTTACTTGTGCTCGATTATGCTGCTTTCCCCAAACAACGACAAGCGCTTATTTGCCAGATTCTGCAGGAGAACGGCAGAGTGGTTTGCGCCGAGCTTGCCGACCGCCTTAACGTCTCCGAGCATACTATTCGCCGTGATTTACATGAACTTAGCCGGGAAGGGTACTGTAAAAAGGTCTACGGCGGCGCGGTGATGACCCTGCCGGAGGCGGGGGACTATAGCGAGCGCAAAGAGAAAAATACGGCGACAAAAAGCAGGATCGCGCAGAAGTGCGCAAAGCTGGTGAAGCCCGGCGGCTGCATTTTTATCGATACCGGCACCACCAATCTGGCGATGGCGGAAGCGTTACCAGCGGAGCTGGCGTTAACCGTGGTCACCAATTCTCCCGAGATCGCCGCCGTCCTGCTCAAGAAACCGCTGTACGATGTGGTCATGCTTGGCGGTCAGATCCAGCGGGCCAGCGGCGGCTGCGTGGGCGCCTCCGCGGTGGCGCAGATTCAGGGTATGCTTTTCGATCAGGGTTTTATCGGCGGCTGCGCTATGGCGCCCGAGTCTGGCCTGACGGGTTTTGACTACGCCGACTGCGAATTTAAAAAAGCGGTGATCAAGCAGTGCAGCGAAATCATAGTCGGCCTCACCTCCGATAAGATCCCGGCGGTGGCGCGCTTTATGGTGGTCGAAAGCAGCGCCATTGATGTGCTGGTGGTCGAGGAGAACATCAGTCGGGAATATCGCGACGCGTTCAGCGAACACGATATTCGTATTTACACCGTTTAAGCGCCGTATGGACTTACTTTGACAACGACGTGGCAATCAGGCGCAGGCCGAGGGCGCCCAGCACCGTGGCGGTGAGGATATCGATCTTACGCTTCATGCGCAGATAGACGCCGCGCGGTCGGGCGGAAGAGAGCACCAGGGCCACCAGCGAATACCAGCTGACGTCGATCAGAAAGCTCATCAGCGGCACGATATAGTAAAATGCCAGCGGGATGCGCTCCGGCAGCAGGGCGGTAAAAATAGAGGCGAATACCAGCGCCGTTTTTGGGTTGCTCAGCTGGGTATACAGACCATCGCGGAAGGTTTTCAGCAGCGAATGTTCCGCCGCCATGCCACCTGCCGCAAAATCCATCGGCTGCGCCGCGCCGCGGTAAATTTTATACCCCAGCCAGAGCAGATAGAGGCCGCCTGCGACCTTCAGGCCAATAAACATTTCCGGCACTGCGGTCAGAACTTTTTGTAACCCCAGCATGGCCATAATCGAAAAGATGGCCGCTCCCGCGCCGGTGCCCAGCGCGGTGACCAGACCGTGCGTTCTTGAGCGCGCAACGGCGTTGCGGGCAACGTAAATGAAGCTCGGGCCGGGACTAATCACGCCCATAATAAGGACGGCGGCAAGGGCCATCAGGCTGGATAAGAACATAAACGCTCCTGGTTGACGTTGAGCGCTAAAGTCGTATCTGGCTCCGGCTCATGATTGATTTCGCTCTCAAAAAATAAACAATCTTTACCCCTCTGTCACCCAACTTTGCGGGGTGATGTTTAGTTGCCCGTTCGAATAACGATTCCCATTTCGCGCGTCGGTGATAAACTGACTAAATGTGATCTTTGTCATATCGTCATTAAAACAGAGAAAAGAGACACTGCTATGCAACATATCATTGAGGGCTTCCTCAACTTCCAGAAAGAGATCTTCCCGCAACGTAAAGAGCTCTTCCGCAGCCTGGCATCCAGCCAGAATCCTAAAGCGCTGTTTATCTCTTGTTCAGATAGCCGCCTGGTGCCGGAGCTGGTGACCCAGCAGGAGCCGGGGCAGCTGTTTGTGATCCGTAACGCCGGGAATATCGTGCCCTCTTTCGGTCCTGAGCCGGGCGGGGTTTCCGCCACCATCGAGTATGCCGTCGTCGCCCTGGGCGTGACCGATATCGTCATTTGCGGCCACTCCAACTGCGGCGCGATGAAAGCCATCGCCACCTGCCAGTGCCTGGACCCGATGCCTGCCGTCTCCCACTGGCTGCGCTACTCCGACGCGGCGAAAGCGGTCGTGGAGAAGAAAACCTGGGCCAACGAGACCGATAAAGTCAACGGAATGGTGCAGGAAAACGTCATCGCCCAGTTGAACAACATCAAAACCCACCCGTCGGTTGCCGTGGGCCTGCGCGATAGCACGCTGCGTCTGCACGGCTGGTTCTACGATATTGAAAGCGGCGATATTCGCGCGCTGGATAAAAACAGCAAGACCTTCGTGTCGCTGTCGGAAAACCCTGACGTCTATTTCGAATAAACCTCCCGCAGGGCACGGAAGCCCTCGTTCCCGCCTTATCTGCCATACTTATTACTCCTGCGTAGTCTGTTTTTTTAAGGGGAAGTAATGATCAAGCTGTGCGCAACCTGCGGCACTTCTTACGACGACGGCGACAACACCCTGAGCCGGTGCCGTATCTGTGAGGATGAACGTCAGTACGTCCCGGCCAGCGGCCAGACATGGATTGCATTAGAGACTCTGGTTCGCACTCACGTGAATAAGTGGCGGCAGCATAGCGGCGAGCTGTTGAGCATCAAGACGGTACCGAAATTTGCCATCGACCAGCGCGCGTTTCTGCTGCTCACCCCGCAGGGGAATATTCTGTGGGACTGCATCGCCAATCTGGACGCGGCGACAAAAACCCTGATCGCCGCGCTGGGCGGGATAAAAGCGATCGCCATTTCTCATCCTCATTACTACACCACGATGCAGACGTGGGCGGAAGCCTTCGACGCGCGAATCTACCTTCATGCCAGCGATCGCGAATGGATTATGCGCGATAGCCCGGCAATCACGCTGTGGGAAGGGGATGCGCTGGAGATCCTCCCTGCGGTGCGGTTGCTGCGTCTGGGCGGGCATTTCGCCGGTGGCACCGTTCTGCACTGGGCAAAAGATGATGGCATCATGCTGGCGGGCGATATCATCCAGGTGACGCCGGGGGCGCACGCCGTTTCGTTTATGTGGAGCTATCCCAATTTGCTGCCGCTCGCGGCAGCCAGCGTCGAGAAGATCGTTGAGCGTCTGGGCGATACGCCCTTTGAAGCGCTGTACGGCGCCTTCGAGGGACAGAACGTCACGAAAAATGCCCGGCAGATCGTTTTAGATTCAGCGCAGAAGTATCTCGCCTGCCTGAATACGACGGCGCACCGCTGAGGGCGCGCCGCCTGCGGCTTATACCACGCCGTCGCCGCCATCGGAGCACCACACCTGGCCGGAGGTGAAGGAGCAGGCGTCGGAAGCCAGGGTTACGTACAGCGGCGCAATCTCCACCGGTTGGCCGGGGCGGCCTAGCGGCGTATCGGCGCCGAACTGACGAACTTTCTCATCCGGCTGGCCGCCGCTTGACTGCAGTACCGTCCAGTAGGGGCCGGGGGCGACGGCGTTAACCCGAATGCCCTTCGGCCCCAGCTGTTTGGCCAGCGACTTGGTGAACGCCACCAGGCACGCTTTGGTTTGCGCATAGTCCAGTAGGATGGGGCTTGGCTTAAAGGCCTGGACTGATGAAGTATTAATAATCGCGCTGTGTTCTTTAAGATGACGCAGGGCGGCTTTAGTGATCCAGAAGGCCGCATAAACGTTGGTTTTGAAGGTGGCGTCAAAGTCGGCGGTGGTCAATTCTTCCAGCGATTCGCAGTATTGCTGGCGTCCGGCATTATTGACCAGAATATCCAGCCCGCCGAGTTCGCTGACGGCCTGTTCGACCAGGGTTTCGCAGAAGGATTCGTCGCGCACATCTCCCGGAATCGCGACGGCCTGACGTCCTTCGGCCTCAATGAGAGCAATCACGGTTTCCGCATCGGACTCCTCTTCCGGCAGATAGTTGATCGCCACATCGGCGCCCTCTCGGGCGAAGGCGATCGCGACCGCGCGACCAATCCCGGAATCGCCGCCGGTAATCAGGGCGCGTTTGCCGGCGAGTCGACCGGCGCCGACATAGCTCAGTTCGCCGTGATCCGGCTGCGGCTTCATCTCTTCGGCAAGACCTGGCGGCGATTGCGGTTGGTCAACAAACGGGGGACGGGGATACTTCGCGGTATTATTAGCGTAATCGCTCATACTGACCTCCTCGTGTTAAAAGATTAAGCGTAGTTGCCTGGTCAGCCAGTGGTGGAATATCGAGGAATATTTGAACAGCTTCGCTTTTAGAATTTTTGCGCTTTTATTCATCTCCGAACGGTAATTCACTGATTGCCGGGAAACTTTTAAAAATGAGAAGCGACGGCAGCGTTGGCCATTTTAGGATTATTCTATCGCAAGCCTGACGGTATATTTAGGCGGGGATTAATACTGCCTGGCGCTCATATTTACGCGGGCGCTGAAAACATTAAAAATATTTCCCGATGATTCATCAGGCACGGAACTTGTGAAAATGAATAGTAGCAACCAGACTTATTAAGACAAAAGAAAAATACGCTGGAGGTATTGCTGATGAAAAAATTACTGGCTGTTATTTTCTGTTCGCTGATGGCGCAAGGCGTCTACGCCGCGGATGAAGGTGGGTTTAAAAAAGAGGCTGCTCCACCTCCGCCGCATAAAATTGATGATGGCTATCGCGGGACTGAAGATGGTCGGATCATGACCGTGCGCCAGGCGCTGGATATGCACGATGGGGCAACCATTTCATTACGCGGCAATCTTATTGAGCAGCACGGCGACGATCGCTACAGCTTTCGCGATAAAACCGACACCATTGCGCTAATTATTCCCGCCGCGGTTTTTGATGGCCGCGAAGTGAAGCCCGATCAGATGATCAGCATCAACGGCAGCCTTGATAAAAAAATGACGCCGCCGGTGGTGCGGGTGGATCGGATCCAGAAATAATCGCTTAGTCAGGAGAAATGCATGTCCGTAAAAAATCCAGCCGACCCGGATAAGCGGGGCCGTCATCCGTCGAAAGAGGACCCGCGCGAACAGGGGGAAGTGCCGAGAAAAAGAGATGACAGCGAAGATCATAAAAAAGATCCCTGGCATCCGCAGTCCGGAAAGCGCTAGAACGGCCGCCCGTGAGGGCGGCTCGGGTTAAAAATCGATTGGCGACAAACGGCGGCGGGAGCGGCTAGCCGGCGTAGATATGGCCTTCGCTATCGCCGCGCCGATTTCCGCGCAGGCGGTGATCCCCTGAACAAAAGGCTGGTCGTGCATCAGCCAGGGGATGGCGGCAAAGGCGATGCGTCCGCGTACCTCAGAGGGCTCCAGTAACGTATAATCGTCTCCGACTTCCGGGATATCTTCGCCGGTCGCCAGCAGTTGCTCCCTTAGGTGCGGGAAGGGCAGATCTTTATTTTTCAGCGGTTTTTGCCCTCTGGCATCAATAAACACATCAAACGTATAGCGATTTTGTTCGCTGGTAAGCACCGTCTTTTCATGCTCTACCGCCATCTCATAGTTGTGCCCTAAGGCGAGAATACTGATGACGCCCGCTTCGCGCAGCGCCAGCAGTCGGCGGATAGACTCCGAAGGAATGGCTGCATAGCAGTCGATAAAGACCCGCGCAAGGCCATTTTTGAAACGCTCCCGGTCATGGTCATTAAGGTGAGGCACCATCGCCTGAACGGCTTCATGCAGCCGCAGGATCGCGTAGCGCCAGGGAACCGTATATCGCGCGCGCTTGTTGCGCTCAACTTCTTCGAGGTTATCCAGCGCCCAGTGGAACGGATTATGCTGCTGGCGCTTAGCGAACCACGCCTCGCTGAAGCTGTCTGCATTCAGGCTGTGAAGGGCGATATTTTCGCTCCATAGGGGGTCGGCAAGCGCGATTTCCTTCGCTACCAGCTCAAAGGCGCGATCGAGCAGACCGTCGCTCCCCGCGGCGATGGCGTGTTCCATCGCGCTTTCGCTCACGATACTGAGCGGCTCCCAGGGAATAGGACAGTAAAAATCCGCTTCGGGAAGAATGCCGGAGCGCGACATCAACACGATTTTTAGCGCTTCGCTTGCCTCGTCCAGCCTGAAAGAGAGGGCGTCATCGTCGGACCCAATAAAGCGGCCGTGCTGGACGGCGACGGCCATCGCGGCATCAATCCCGCTGAGCGAGGTGCCCATAATCCCCACCCGGCAGGGGGGAATGCTGGCCTCCATGAGGCCGGACCACGGGCTGGGAAACCAGGTGCGCGTCGACTCTTCTTCGTCGGGCCAGACGTGGCCGGTGGCGACCACCGCGAGGTCAAAGGCTTCGTCGACCGGCTCATCTTCGACCCACATCCTCACCCCTTCTGCGGTCGCCTGCAGGTCGCTGACCCGGCAGGACTCATTGACCCGGATGTGAAAGCCCTGTTCTCTGGCCTCGGCGACCAGGCCAAGGAACTGGTCGCGAAAGTATTCGCCCAGCAGGATGCGCGGCAAAAATTGACGATCGTGCAACCCCTCATAATCGACGCCATAGCGCGCAAGGTGCGTCCGGCTCTGGGCCTTCAGCCAGTCGAGATAGGTGTTCTGGAGAGGCGGGATTTCAATACTGGCGATATTGGCCAGCATCATGCGCGAGTTTTCTTCATCGCTATAGGGCATGCCCACGCCTGCTTCCTCAGCCTGTTCGTAAATGGACACGTCCAGCGGCTCACCGCATTTAAGGAGTGAAAACAGGGTATAAATCCCGGTTGGACCGGCGCCGATAATGGCAATTTTCTTCATATAACTGACCCGCCGTTGTTGTTATCACATTTGTTGTCGGTGGCCTTCCGCCAGTTGAAAAGCTCCACGATAAATCATTTCCGGATAAGGGAAATCTGGCAGGATAATTGTGGTTCAAAATAAGGAAGAGAGCCAATCGCTGGCGGGCCTCTTCCTGGTGGTTAGTTACAGCGTTGCGGCTTCAGAACCAGGTTTCGAGCTGGGCGCCGAAGAATAGCGTACCCGCGCTGTGGTATCCGGCGCTGCCGAAGGTGTCCGTGGAGGAGTAGCCATCCAGCGCGTTGTCCCAGCGCATCCAGGTGGCAAAAAAGCGGATTTCCGGGCGCTCAAAGAAGTCCGTCACGTTCTGCAGCTTGAAGGTGGGGGCAAACGTCAGCTTGTAGTAGCTGCCGCTGGCGGGTCGGTTACCGTTAAAACCTTTCGGGTCGATATCCATATACTGATAACTGCTTTCGTACTGCAGGGCGAAGTTCTGATTGATCTGCTGGATGACCCGGGCGTTCAGCGTCACCCAGTTATAATGGTCAGCGTCGATATAGCGGCTATTACTACTCTGCGCGACGATCAGCGGTGCAATGCTCAGGCTGTCGGTAAGCGCGGTCATCCCATAGGTGGCAAACTTGATGGTCCAGGCCGGACTAATCAGATAGCCGTCGGAACCCGGGCCGCGTACTTCCGCCCCCAGCGCGCGGCCATACAGCAGCGCCGTTTTCGTGCTCCCCGGGCGCAGTCCGTAGAAGCTGTCGCCGTGCCAGGCCAGCATAGTGTTAAACCCTTGCGAGGCTGCTTTATCCGAAGCCAGCCCATCGTTTATCCGTTTATTATTGTCCTGCGAGTAGAGCCCGTTGAGCATCCACTGTAATTTGCCCAGCCTGTTGTTAAGCGAGAAGGTGTAGTTTTGAATATAGGTGTTATCCGCTCCGGTCATATTGTTATATTCAACGTTGTCCATTGTCTCGATGTCATTGAAATTACGCCCGTATACCGCAAGATTGGTTTTTATATCCCCCGCGAAATTGACATCATAAATACCGGCGCCGGTACCGATTAAATTCATCATATCGGAATCAAGCCAGTGAATATCGAAATTATCCCGGTCTTCGCGCTTTCCGGCCCACAGCGTCGCCTGTTTAAATGCGCCGCTAAATGCGGGCATATCGCTCATTTCAACAAACGCCTGCCGGACGTTCATCTGGCCGTTGAAGGAACTATCCGTATTATAGGTTTTATCCCATTCGGCTATTTTCATGTAATAACGCAGCTGGCTATTATTATCATATTTTCGTCGGTAGTTGATATCGGCAGTAACATAGGTATCTGATTCATTACCCAGGCGCCCGACGCTGCCGCCGGTGCTGCCCGCAGGCGTCAGGGAAGGTCCCACGGTGGTGGTGGTACCTTTACTGGTTAATATTCCGCTGCGCGCGTAGCCGCCGAATTTAATCTCTTGATTGTTATCTTGCGCGACCAGAGACTGCGGCGGCGTACTTTTTATTCGCGCTAAATCTTGCTCGGTTTTATGTTCTACGGCCTGTAATCTTTCTTGCGCGTGCGCCGCATTTTTTTCGGCGCTCGCCGCTCTCTTTTCCGCGCTATCTATTTTTCGCGTCGCATCCTGTAACTGGATGCGCGATTGTTTTAATTCGGCCTCGAGTCTTTCGAGCCGGGCGTTAATTTCACTCAGGGTCGTATCCGCAGCAGCGGCGGATGCTGGCAAAGCCAGCGCGCAAAGCGTAAGCATATAGGCTTTCATCATTAAGACCTGTATCGGGGTCGCTGTGCTCTGGACGTGCGGGTGCAGAGCACAGGTTACTGTGCCATTGAAATGGGTGGTTTAATCGGGTATTAAATTATTTTTCGGGCTGTATTAGTTTTTACGCCTCTTTGGTGGGTTTATTGGTTTTGACAAAAATGAAAGTCATTATAAAGGCAAAGATAAAGACGGCGATCCCGACGGTGATATAGGTAATAAACTGATAGCGATCGTAGAGATACATCAGCGGCGACAGCAGCACTGCCAGGCCGTAAGAGTTGGCTTTAATCGATAGCAGCGACAGGACCATGCCGCCCAGTGCTGAACTGGCGAGCATCACCATAATTGCGCGGAGTCCGGACTGCATCACAATACCGAATAAAGCCGGTTCTGAAACGCCTAATAGCTGGGTCAGAGTGGCGGAAATACCGGCGGTTTTAAACGCGACATTTTTCGCTTTCACCGAAATAGCCAGACACACGGCGGCGTTGGCAAACCCATACATCGCGCACACCGTAATCAACGGGTTAAACCCGGTGCCGGCAATGAGCGAGGTTTCGATCATAATAAACATATGGTGCATCCCGGTCATCACGGCAATCGGATAGATAAAGCCGATTAACAAACCGCCGATACCCGCAGGTAGGGTCAGAAACTGCTGGATAGCCATCACCGCATAGTGTTCAAAACCATGTACCAGCGGCCCTAAAACCAGCAGCGCGATGGCCACCGCGATCAGGATGACGATAAACGGCGTGAAAATCAGATCCATTGAGTTCGGCATTACCCTGCGGAAGAAAATTTCCAGCTTTGCGCCAATAATGCCGGTGAGCAGGGCGGTTAAAATAGACCCCTGATAGCCCACCAGCGGAATAAAGCCAAACACATAAATCGGGCTGCTGTGGCCGTAGGCGACGTCGTAGGCGTTGGGCAGCGCAGGGGAGACCAGCATCAGGCCGATTAAAAAACCGATAATCGGCGTCCCGCCAAATTTCTTAAACGCCGACCAGCAAATAAACGCCGCCAGAAAAGCGAAAGCGGTGTCGCAGAGCACCGTGGTCAGCGTTTGCAGAGCTGCCGGGATCTCATGGACGCTGCCGCCAAACCACGCCTGGACGGTATCGTTAAAAATGACCCCCTTCAGGCCAAGAAACAGACCGGTGGCCCCGAGGACCGGGACAATCGGCACGAAGACATCCGATAAATTGCGAATTCCCCGCTGTAACCGGCCCGTACTCTGCTTCGTCATTTCGTCCTTGCTGATTTCGGCCACCTGGTATTCGTTGACAAATTCCTGATAAACTTTATTAACGATCCCGGTTCCAAGGATTATCTGATACTGGCCTGAATTAAAAAATACGCCTTTGACTTCGCTAATATTGCGGATTCTATCGTCATCAATTTTCTGCCGATCTTTAACCTGCAAACGTAATCGCGTGGCGCAGTGGGTTGCGGAGGCAATGTTTTCCTTGCCGATGGTATTTACGATCTCAATGGCGATATTTTTATATTTGTTCATATTTAACTCATTCCTTAACGAGAATGGTTTGATAGGGTTTCAGGGTTGCGCCAGCGTCGGCATAATTATTGAGGACAATCTCACCTGCCGGGAGCGTAAAAGGCAGAGGTTGCGCGCTCAAATTGGTTATCGAGATGAAACGCTCTGTCTCCGTTGTCCGTTCGTAAGCAACGATACGATCGTCAACCTCCTCAATGGCGGCGAATGAACCATAGATCAGCGCCTGCGGATAGTGCCTATTTCGCAAGGCAATCATGGTCCGGTAAAACGAGAATACCGATTGTGCATCGTTTATCTGGCTTTGCGCGTTGACGCTGAAGTCGGTTGAGGAAAACGCCAGCCAGGGTTGTGCACCCTGGTTAAATCCGCCGTTGGGGCTCTTCGACCACGGAAAAGGGGTTCGCGAATTGTCGCGGGAGCGCTGGTTGATAAAACCCAGCGCCTGCTCTTCTGAGAAACCTTCCGCCAGGGAGCGATAGTAATTATCAATACTGGAAATATCGTCAAACTCGTCGATCGATTGCCGGCGGAAATTTTTCATCCCCAGCTCCTGGCCCTGATAAATAAATGGCGTCCCCTGCATAAAAAAATACATCGCGGCCAGCGCCGTGGCGCCGACATCATTCTGATAATCAGCGTCGCGGATAAGCTTGGACAGCGCGCGTGGCTGGTCGTGGTTTTCAATAAACGTTGTTCCCCAGCCTGCCTGACAAAAGGCGCGCTGGCTGGCAAAGAGCGCTTCTCTGAATTCTCGAACGCTCCAGCTGCGCTGTTTAAACCATTCCGAACCGTTTTCGACGTCGATATCGGCAGCGTGAAAATCGAAAATCATATTGAAGTAGCCGTCGGGCCCAATATAGCTGGCGTACTCTTCCAGGGGGACGCCCGGCGCCTCGCCCACGGTTACGCAGCGGCGGCGATTGAAGGTGCGTGCTTTTAGCTCATTAAGGAACCGTTCAATACCCGGACGATTGCGCGATTTACTTTTAATAGATACCAGACCATCAATACCGTCTGCGGGCAGAGAGGCATAGTCCTGATCCTTTTTAATAAAGGTAATGGCGTCGATGCGAAAACCAGCGATGCCTTTATCCAGCCACCAGTTAATCATGGCGTAGATTTCCTCGCGCAGCTGCGGGTTTTCCCAGTTGAGGTCTGGCTGCTTTTTATGAAAAACGTGCAGATAGTAGTTCTCTTCGCCAGCCACTTTTTCCCATGCGCTGCCGCCAAAAATCGATCGCCAGTTATTTGGCGCGCCTCCCGCCACGGCGGGTTTAAAGATGTAGTAATCACGATATTTCGATTGAGGGTCGGCCAGCGCGGCCTGAAACCAGCGATGCTCATCGCTGGTATGGTTGACTACCAGATCGACCATCACCGCAATTCCCAGCTCGCCAGCCTGTGCAATCAGGTCGTCCACATCCTGCATCTGGCCTAAATCGGGATTCACCGCGTAGTAGTCCGCGATATCGTAGCCGTTATCCGCATCCGGCGAGCGGTAGAACGGCGAAACCCATATCATGGTGATACCAAGCGTTTTAAGATACGGCAGTTTGGCGATAATGCCCCGAATGTCGCCCACGCCGTCGTTATTGCTGTCATAGAAGCTTTTTGGGTACACCTGATAAATCACGGCTTCTTTCCACCATGCGCCTTTTTGTGATTGATTCATTATTTCTCCTGAGTATGAAATCGATACCATATTGAGTGAAAAAAATTATGCGGAGGCCCTGATAACCAGCTCTGATTTCAGGTCTTCCTCGTCATAGCGATATTGCGTGTGGTTAATCAGGGCCAGCAGGCGTTCCACGGATATGCGACCTAGTTGCTCGATAGGTTGGCTAACGGTGGTGAGCGGAATAGGGACCATTTCGGCCACGGGGAGGTTATCAAAGCCCATTACCGCCAGTTCTCCGGGAATGCTCACCCCTTTCGCTGTCAGCGCGGAGATCACGCCGCAGGCAACCTCATCGCTACCGGCGAAAATCGCGTCAGGGCGCTCGCCTTTAGCCATTTGTAGAATTTGCTCGGCCAGACGCTGCCCGTCGCGCCAGGTATGGACGTGGCGGAAAATCAGCCGCTCGTCAATGGACTGCTGCCCTTGCTGCATGGCGGCAATAAAGCCGCGGTTTCTTCTGCTGCCGTGGCCCTTTTGCTGGAATGCGCCGCCGGTAGAGTAGGCGATTCTTTTATAACCTTTGTGCAGCAGCCAGCTGACCGCGTTATAGGTCGCCAGTTCATCGTTCATTCTGACCACAGGCAGAGTGGTGTCATCGATGCTGGTGTTGCACAGCAGGATCGGGCCATATTTCTGATATTGCTCAATAACGTCTTTATCACTTTCGACGGCGCACAAGATAAGGCCGTCGATAATTTTTTTCTTCAGCAGGTCGAGACAGTTTTCTTCTTCGCCCGCGCTATTGTGGTTCTGGACGATCAGCACTGAATAGCCGTTTTTTCGCGCCGTGACTTCAAGGGCGTCGACCAGGCTGGCAAAAAACGGGTTGGTTATCCTGGAGATAAGCACGCCAATGCGGTGGGTTTTCACGCCGCGCATCTGCTGTGCGACGGTGCTCGGCTCGTAATCCAGCTCTTTCATGGCTGCGAGGATTTTTTCCTTTTTATCTTCAGAGATATAAGGATGATTGTTCAGGAAGCGGGATACCGTCGTGACCGACAGACCGGCTTTTACAGCGACGTCTTTTATGGTTGCCATGGTAGTTATGAAATCGATATCACATGAGCATAAAGTATTTTTGCTCAGGGTTCGGGTCAACCGCCTTTTTGTAAAACATGATCTGACTCACAAGAAAGTTAACGACACGCTCTCCGCGTCGCGCGCAAAGCGCTGTGGATGAGAGGGGTTAAGCTTGCGATTCGGATCCTTATTCCCGCTTCGCTAACGCGATATACCCCTCCGGTTGCAATCATGGCTGCCAGGTGACGTTCTATGAATAACAAGCGGGATGTCCCATTTGCTATTAATCCGGGTAACCGTGACGAACTTGACATATTAAGTGGGCTTGCTATTCCTTAAACTGGCGCCCCGATAATAAGCGCAACGGCGAGGTGAAGAATGGCAAGTGAAAAAGAGAGGTTGCCTGGGATAAAAGAGAGCGAATTTTTTCTTAAATTTGAATGTGCTGCCCGAAAATATGGTCTGGGGATATTATTAGGGATAATTCTGGCGGCGTTGTTGGGAATTTTTTCGGGCGGCTATTTCAGCACGGCTGAAAAAACAAACGCGCAGGGTAATTTAACGGTGACCTATGAGGATTTGGTCGTTTACAAACCGAATTCAGACTAAAAATTACTGCTCGGCCCCGCGTCGCCGATAAATATATTTTTAGCCTCGGCGGTGATTTTAATGCTTCCTTTGAACCCGGCAGCATCTGGCCCCGGCCGGATCGGATGTATAGCCAGAACGATCGGCTGTTTCTTGTATATAATCATCTGAAAAGTATGAGTAATTTTTCTGTATGGCTTTACGTTACGCCGACCAGCCCGGGAAAGTCGAACCACTCTTTACAGCTAAACGGCGAACCCGAAATCCGCTTCTGGCAATTTATTTACCCTTAGGAGGACGCGATGGAGATGGTCTTGCGAGCGTTAGCTATGTATTTAATTTTGCTGGTGGTGTTTAAAATTGCCGGCCGCCGGGCGCTGTTACAAATGACCAGTTTTGACCTGATTCTGTTGCTTATTATCAGCGAGGCCACACAGCAGGCGCTGTTGGGAAACGATTTTTCGGTGACCGGCGCGATGCTGACGATAATGACGCTGGTGGTGGTGGATATGCTTTTCGGATTAATGAAAAAATATACGGCGGGCGCGGAATCAGCGCTCGATGGTTGCCCGGTTATATTGGTCGAAAATGGCGTTCCGTTAATTGATAAGCTGAAAAAAGTGGACGTTTCCTGCGATGATATTCTGGTCGCTGCCCGGCAGAATCAGGGGATTACGGAATTAAGTAAAATCAAATATGCCATACTGGAAAGGAATGGCCACATTTCTATTATTCCTGCTGAGAGTTAAAAAGGTCTTTTTATGTCAAATAACCCTTACAACCAGGCGAAAACCACCGGCGAGCTGACCAAACAGGTCGCCAGCGCGCTGATTGACCGTCGTTTACGCTTAACCACCGCGGAGTCATGCACCGGCGGTAGCCTGGCGGCAGCGCTGTGCGCGGAAGCGGATACGGCCGCATTTTACGATATTGGCTTAATCACTTTTAGCGATCGGGCGAAACAACAGCTTCTCGACGTCAACGCGTCGACGCTGGAAAAGTATAGCGCCGTCAGCCGTCAAACCGTTGAAGAGATGTCGACGGGAGCGCTAGCGCGTTCCGGGGCGGATATCAGCATCGCCATTAGCGGATACGCGGGGCCTGACGGCGGCGATGACGGGACGCCTGCGGGCACCGTGTGGTTCGCATGGAACTTTCGCGGCGAAATCGACGCGCATAAGACGCTGTTTTCCGGCGAGTGCCAGGACGTGGTGGAAAAAGCCGTGCGCTATTCGCTGGCGATGCTGATGGAAAAGCTGCCCGGCTGGCAGAGCGCATAACACACCCTTATTGCGGAGGTTTGTATGGCAGTCATGGCGATCACTGGCGGTACTGCGGGAGTTGGCAAAGCTACGGCCCTGCGCTTTGCGCAGGCAGGCTATGACGTCGGCATTATTGCCCGCGATGATCGGAGCCTTGAAGCGACGAAACGCGAGCTCCTTCGCTATGGCGTTCGGGTTCATACCGTCGAGGCTGATGTGGCCCATGCCGATGCGCTGCTGGCGGCCGCCGGCGAAATTGAAAATCGACTCGGGGCGATCGACGTGTGGGTCAATAACGCGATGTGCGCGGTGCTGGCGCCTTTCCGGGCGATGACCCACGACGAATTTGTGCGGGTCACGGAGGTCACCTATCTGGGCTACGTCAACGGGACTCGCGCCGCGCTGGCGCTCATGACGCCCCGCGATCGCGGGGTGATTATCCAGGTCGGCTCCGCGCTGGCCTATCGCTCTATTCCGCTACAATCCGCCTACTGCGGAGCGAAGGCCGCGATTCGCGGCTTTACCGATGCGGTTCGTACCGAACTGATGCATGAAAATAGCGGCGTGAGCATTGCCATGGTGCAGATGCCGGGGCTGAATACGCCGCAGTTTGAGTGGGCGCGCAATAAGTTCGCCTGGGCGATGCGCCCGGTGCCGCCGGTATTTCAGCCGGAAGTGGCCGCCCAGGCTATTTTCAACGTCGCGCGCAGGCCCGTACGTGAACTTTGGGTGGGGAGCAGCACTATCCAGTCGATTGTGGGGCAATTTCTTTTCCCCGGCTTGCTTGACAGGCTGATGGTCAAAAAAGCATGGGAAGGGCAAATGACACGCCATTTGAACGCTGACGACCGTCAGGACTACCTTGAACAACCGGTCAGGGGACTACATAAAACGCACGGCCGTTTTTCCTCCGAGGCGAAATATCGCGCCACTGCCATTACCTCCGGCGTGCCGGGAAAAGCGCTGCTGGGCGGCGCGGCGGCGGTCGGTTTGCTCCTGGCAAGATGGTTGACCTCGCGCAAACACCGCTAACGCAGCGCGCTGCTGTTGGTCCAGAACCAGCGGTAGCCATACGCGCTAATCTCCAGCTCAACGCGCTTGCCGGGGATAAGCGCGTCAGCGTAGGTTTTGTCGGCCAGGCAGGGCGTCCAGACCGCTTCGTCGATCCCTTTCGCGGTAAAGCGCTGCGCTTTTTCACTGAAATTAAGCAAAGTGATGACGCTACGCTCGCGATCATCGTAGCAAATCGCCAGGATCGCCTGATTATCGGTGCTAATGATGCGGAAAGGGGCAACGGCGATTTCCGGGAACTCGGAACGCGTATTGGCGATATCAATTATGCGATGCAGGAGGGAATGGCGGTGCAGCAGGGAAGCAGCCACGTTGACTTTCTGATAGCGAAACGGGCCCCGGTCAATCATGGGGGCAACAAAGGTATCGGGGTCGGCTGCGGAGAAGCCGCCGCCGGCTGAACCGGCCCACTGCATCGGCGTACGTACCGCGTACCGCTCTTCCAGCGCCAGATCGTCACCCATGCCGATCTCATCCCCATAACGCATGATCGGTACGCCGGGCAGCGAAAACAGCACGGCGTGGCAAAACGCCAGCCGCTGCCGATTGCCGTTTAGCATTGGCGCGAGCCGACGGCGAATGCCGCGCTGATAAACGTTCATCTTTTCATCCGGCGCGAAGGCCTCCAGCACGGTCTGCTTGTTCTTGTTGCCGATACCCTCCAGATCCAGCTCATCATGATTACGCAACCAGTTGGCGAAGCAGCAGGCGTCGGGAGGGACGATGGTTTTCTGTATTGCGTTAATCAGCGGGCGCGCGTTCTGGCTGGCGAGACTGACGTAAAAGTATTTGTTCAACCAGAAGTTAAGCACCATGTTAAGCCGGTTATTGTCGCCGAAATAGTCGCGGTACTGTTCGACGTCAACGTCAACTTCGCCCAGCAGAATGGCCTGCGGGTTATGCCGTTCGATCAGTCGGCGCAGATGTTCCAGGATCCACAGCCCCCGTTTCTCCTCGCCGCGTCCGGCCTGCTTTGTGAGATGCGCAGCTGCATCCAGACGAAAGCCGGAAACCCCCAGCTTCAGCCAAAAGATAATGATATTTTCGACCTCTTTAATAACGGCAGGCGAGGCCAGATTGAGATCGGGTTCGTGACGATAAAACATATGGCGAAAATATTGCCCGGCTTCTTCATCCCACGTCCAGATGCTCTCTTCGACGCCGGGAAACATCGGCGGCGTATCGTCATCGTCGCTATCCGCCCACAGATAATAGTCGCGAAACGGCGAACTGCGGCTGCGGCGCGCCTGTTGAAACCACGGATGAACGTCCGAGGTGTGCTGAATCAGCAGTTCAATAATGACCTGCATCCCTAATTCGCGGGCCTGCTCGATAAAGGCGATGATATCCGCCAGTTGACCAAATCGCGGATCGACCTGCAGGTGGTCGCTGACATCGTAACCTTCATCCAGAAATGGCGTCAGGTAGAAGGGGGTTATCCAGATTACTGTCGCGCCCATCCGGCGAATATAGCGCAGCTTGGCCGTAATCCCGGCGATATCGCCGCAGCCATCGCCGTTGAAATCGTAAAAGAGGGCGGAATCAATCTGATAGATAATGGCCCGTGTATGCCAGTCAGCCATAGCGTACCTCAGTGATAGCCTTCATTTCCGGAAACTTTGCCGCGGAACACGTAGTAGCTCCATGCGGTGTAAACCAAAATCACCGGAATGATGAGCAGGGTGCCTACCAGCATAAAGAGCTGGCTGGCAGGCGGCGCGGAAGCCTCCCACAGCGTGATATGCGGTGGAATGATATTGGGCCACAAACTGATACCCAGACCGCTGAAGCCGAGAAAAATGAGCCCAAGCGTCAGGAGGAAAGGACGGGCATGACTGTCGGGGTTAGCGCTCAGGCGCCAGAGCCACAGGCTAAAGACGAGAACCAGAATGGGGACGGGCACAAACCAGTAGAAATTGGGCAGGGTAAACCAGCGTTCAGCAACGGAATGCCAGCCCAGCGGCGTCCAGACGCTGACCACGGCGATGACCGCCAGCAGAGCCAGTAGCGTATGGCGAGTCAGGTCGCGCATACGCTGCTGCAGCGCGCCTTCGCTTTTCATAATCAGCCAGGTCGTGCCAAGCAGCGTATAAGCCACTACCAGCCCTACACCGCAGAACAGGTTGAAGGGCGTCAACCAGTCCAGCGCGGAGCCGATGAACCTGCGGTCGGCAACGTCAAAGCCGCTAATGACCGCACCCACGACGATCCCCTGGCTAAAGGTGGCCAACAACGAGCCGCCGACAAAAGAGTAATCCCAGAACTTTTGATGAGAGGGGGTGGACTTAAAGCGAAACTCAAAGGCCACGCCGCGAAAGATCAGACCAATTAGCATAGCGGTAAGCGGAATCGTCAGCGCATCGGCGATCACGGCGTAGGCCAGCGGAAAGGCGCCGAATAGCCCCGCGCCGCCCAGCACCAGCCAGGTCTCATTACCGTCCCATACCGGGGCGACGCTGTTCATCATCACGTCGCGCTCGGAGGCGTTGGGGACAAAGCTGAATACCATGCCAATACCCAGATCGAAGCCGTCCATCACGATATACATCAGGGTGGCAAACACAATGATGACAAACCAGATCACGGGAATATCGATGCCCATTAGCTTTTCTCCTCTTCAGGCACGGCTTCTGCGGCGGAAAGGGGGCGCGCCGGCGTGCCGGAGGTTGACGACGTTAATTCGCTGACGGGCTGCGGCCCTTTTTTAATCAGCCGGATAATATAGTAATAACCGACGCCGAAGACCGAACAGTAAACAATGATAAAGACCAGCAGGCTGACGACCATTTGCGCTGTGCTATGCAGGGAGACTGCGTCCCGGGTGCGTAAAAAACCATAGATAACCCAGGGCTGGCGTCCCGCTTCGGTCGTGATCCAGCCGGCCAACAGCGCTAGCAGCCCCGCTGGACCCATCGCCAGCGCGGACCACTGAAAGGGGCGGGAGTGATAAAGACGCTGCCGATAGCGCAGCCAGAGGCTCCATACGCCAAGGGCTATCATCAACACGCCCATACCCACCATGATGCGAAACGACCAGAAGACGATAAGGGAATTTGGCCGATCCTCTTTCGGGAAATCTTTTAGGGCAGGGACCTGCTTATTCAGGCTATGGGTCAGGATCAGGCTGCCAAGCGCCGGGATCTCCAGGCCGTATTTGGTGCGCTCTTCCGCCATGTCCGGTACGCCAAACAGCAGCAGTGGGGTGGCTTCTCCGGGTTTGTTCTCCCAGTGGCCTTCTATGGCAGCGATTTTTGCCGGCTGATGTTCAAGCGTGTTGAGGCCGTGCATATCGCCGACGATGGCCTGGACCGGCGCGACCAGCAGGGCCATCCACATCGCCATTGAGAACATTTTGCGTATCGCCGGCGTATCGTTGCCGCGAAGAAGATGCCAGGCGGCGGAGGCGCCGACAAACATCGCGCTGCTGAGAAAAGCGGCGATCGCCATGTGCGACAGGCGATACGGGAAAGAGGGGTTGAAGATAATCGCCAGCCAGTCCTGCGGAATAATGTGACCGTTTTCAATGGTAAAACCCTGCGGCGTCTGCATCCAGCTATTGGACGCGAGGATCCAGAAGGTTGACATCAGCGTGCCCAGCGCCACCATGCAGGTGGTGAAGAAGTGCAGGCCTGGGGGAACTTTATTCCAGCCAAAGAGCATGACGCCTAAGAAACCCGCTTCAAGAAAAAAAGCGGTGAGGACTTCGTAAAGCAGCAGGGGACCGGTAATGCTACCGGCAAACTGCGAGAAGCCGCTCCAGTTGGTGCCGAATTGATAGGCCATGACCAGGCCTGAAACCACGCCCATTCCGAAATTAACGGCAAAAATTTTCAGCCAGAAATTATACAATGAGCGCCAGACGTCGTCTTTTGTCCTCAGCCACATCCCCTCCAGCACCACCAGATAGCTGGCAAGCCCAATGGTAATTGCCGGGAAAAGAATATGAAAAGAGACGGTAAATGCGAACTGCAGCCGTGCCAGATTAAACGCGTCGAGTTCAAACATGATCCGGACCCCATCACATAACAACCCCCAGAACCGAGCAGGGGGCAGTGATTAACAGCAGGTTATCGAGGATTAAGGCTTTTCCTTACCCTCGCCGAGCTCGGCGCCGGTAAGAGGATCGCCATCGGGGGCGGATTCGATCCGTTCCGCCATGGCTTTCACCAGAGCCTTCTGCTCGGCTGTTAGCCTGACGCTGACGCTCCCGTTTCCGCCGTCTACTGCAGGTGCAGGCTGCGGATCCGCGACATAATCGAAGTGCCGATCGCTATTCCAGCTCCCGCGTATGTCGTCTCCCTACGACATATTGTAGTAGGTGCTGGCGTATTCAGGGAGTGGCGGTAATTTACCCGGCGGCTAGCTCGCCCTGAGGGCCGCCGAATTGTTCCAGAAGGAGGTTCGCCAGTCCCGGATTTGGCTCCGCGACCCTTACGGTATACTGAAGTTGCTTAACGTGTCGGAACATAGGCTCTTATCCTTGTTGCTTATTTCTTAGCTTCAACGCCTTCGGCTTCAGATCGCAGAAGGAACTCCTCCGTTGTTTGCGGGATATGCTTCAGCAGCCAGTCGGCCATTGCCCGCTCCTCTGCAAGAATTGATTCGATGGCCGGGATCGATGCGACGTCGCCGGCTTTATTAGCAGCGGCAAGCAGGGAGGTATAACAGGCAATTTCAAACTGCTCAAAGACATAACCGCTAATTGACCCTTTAACAATTTCATCGGAAGGGAACATGCCGCCAATGGATTGCCCGAAGGCGGCCATTTTGCTCATTGAATCCTTCAGTACCGAACGCGATATATTATTACGGTCGAGAATTTCCTCCAGTACGGTAATTTGGCGTTTGGTTTCAGTTACGTGCTGTTGAATTCGACTGCGTAGGTCCGGGTAGTTATCGATGCGGCCCGCCATGGATTCCAGCATGGATTCTGCTTGCTTTTCCATTGCATGTGCATCGCGTAGCCAGTCGTGATAATGTTCAAGGTGATTCATAATCAACTCCTTAATATCGGGTTATTATCTGGCTATTTATTTTGTGCATCTTTATTAATATTGCCGACCGCCAGGTCAGTTAATTTAAGGTCGGTTGATTTCTCTTCTTCTAACGTTTCCGCTAAAAGCTTAACCGCTTTTTTATAACCCAGTTGTTCTGCTAAGGTGGCGAGAGTACCGTAGCTGGCAATTTCATAATGCTCAACCTTTTGCGCAGCGGCAATTAATGCAGCATCCCGCACTTCATTTTTCTCTGTGCTCTCGATGACTTCGTTAGCTTCTTCAATAAGCCCCTCCATCGCCACACATTTCATACGCTTAATTTTGATGGCAGGTTCTTGCTCGACAATTTGATCGATACGCTCAATCTGCCCCTGGGTCTCTTCAAGGTGGGCCTTGAAGGCGGCGCTGAGCTGTTCGCTTGACGCTGCCCTGGCCAATTTAGCCAGCCCGCGAGTTAATTGTTTTTCAGCGCTGTAAGTATCCGATAAAAGATGAATAAATACGTCTTCTATGCTTTTCATATTCATATGAAATACCTTTTACACAGGAGAATAACTGCGAGTCCGCAGACCCGCAGGATACTCTTTTATTTACAAGAGAACGAGGCGATTAATAATCAGGAATTATCAGATTTACGTCCGCCACCATGACTATTTTGTCCGCCTTTTTTACCGGCTTCAGATGCACGTTGCGGATCGTTTTTAAAGTTCCCACCGCTGTGCTGACCGCCTTTACGTCCAGCTTCAGATGCTTTATCACGGTCTTCAGCGAAATTACCGGAACCACCACGATGTTCTGCCATATTTTCATACCTCTGTTGATTTTATGTCAGGAAGATACGATTTGGATACGTATCCGTTGTCGTTCAGGAATTAAATTTAGCTGTTATTTACGAACAGTCAAACCGCTTGCTAGGGATATTTTTTTTGAAATATTCTGAATTACATAACGGTAACCGTTTCGCTTGTTTTGAATGAATGTCAGCATAACGGGTTATGATCTAACGAAAGATTTTTATTAGCGAGAAGATATATCCAGAGCCGTTGCGTTAATAAACTCCTGACAGACCTGGCGCAGGACTTTACGTCACTTTACATAACCGTGGAGAATAACTTAACGGTTACTGAACGTTATTAGCAGATGAGTTGATAAAAGTCAGAAAATAATGAGGTTACAGAAAGAGAGTGATTTTCGGATGTTTCAATGCGGGAGATAAAACAGGCACCATATCACGAGATTGTGAAATGGTGCGTCCGAGTGGACTCGAACCACCGACCCCCACCATGTCAAGGTGGTGCTCTAACCAACTGAGCTACGGACGCATTATGGTGCGTTTAATTGAAAATTGACATGGTGCACAACTTTTTGATTTCAAATGGTATTTATGTTGGTCTCTTCCGGTAACGTACTCAAAAATGTACTTATCATCAAATCTTCTGATTTAACTCACTTGTGCAAAATAGTTTTGTGCTGCCGTTCGCAATAGTTACCAATAGATGCAGGAAACATCTATAACTCGGCCTTACTCATTTGTTTTGGCCAATGCCCGGTTTAGGACGCCCGGCTCCATTAGAGCTGAATCGTACCTGTTTTATGGGAGAGAGTTAAGTCAAGGAACTTAGGTTGCCAGCTCCGCTTCCTGCCGATTTTTCCTACCCTGTTGGTGTATCACTTCCGTTTTGTATAGACCATTGATGCTCGCGATTATCGTGTTGTCATATGAGCCGCCTGTGTTGCCTGTTGAAGCCAGCCCACGTTAATACTGGCGAACATATCTATGATGAACATCACATAAGCGAAACCCTGACAGGTGCTCACGTAGTTAAAATCTGCCACCTATAAAACCAGTTGATAATTGTCTTATATCCGATACGCCGAAAATATTAAATGGTCTCACTGGTTATCTCCAATTTTAACCATAAGTCCAGTGTTGGACATTTTCAGGGCTTTTCAGTGTTAAGCACTATCCTGTAATATTATCCGTGACAGCCCTTAGTTTGTGGGCATTTTCATTTCAGGTTGAACGGGTAATCTGGCTTTTTAGTCATTATAGCCGGTCTGGGTGCGCCAGTTAAGTCTGGATTACATGTTAGTGTATTTTACTTAAGTTCCTTTTTTCGATATTGCCCGCTTTACCTTAACGCAAATCGCTGGTTACAATTAAAAGCCCCTGTTTTTATATGGTAATGCTCAGCCTACAAGGGATTAATTTATTCAGGAGATAAATAAACATGTCTGAATCATTTCAGAACGAGATACCTCGCGCACGTGTAAATATAAAACTGGATCTGCTTACGGGCGGTGCCAGAAAGAAAGTTGAACTGCCGCTGAAGTTGCTGACTGTCGCTGACTACAGCAATGGCAGGGCAGAACGGACCCTTTCAGAACGCGAAAAAATCAACATTAATAAAAACAACTTCAACAGCGTTCTCGCTGATCTCCATCCTGAAGTAAATATCACCGTTAAAAATACCCTCGCAAACGATGACTCCGAAGAAAACGTGAAGCTGGCTTTCCAGAATATGAAGGGCTTTGAGCCAGAAGCAGTGGCGCGTCAAATACCTCAGCTCCGTGCAATGCTCGCCATGCGTAATTTACTGCGTGATTTGAAATCCAATCTACTGGATAACGTCACTTTCAGGAAAGAACTGGAAACTATTTTAAAGGATCCGGCACTTTCTGATGAACTGCGCCGCGAACTGAATGCGCTTGCCCCGGTTCAGGGATAATTACCGGAACCTGTTAACGGAATAATTACGAGTAAAATGCTTATGTCAGTCAATAATGAATCCCAGAATTATACAGGCGGCGCGACAATTGAAAAGACGCTGCCACAGAATGGTGTTTATGCGTCCCTGTTCAACAAAATTAATTTAACGCCGGTTGGTGAAATTGGTGACCTGAATGGTTTTGAAGACAATACTGTAATGGCGGAAACGTCCGCTGATGCGCGCGTTACGGCAGCCGTTCAGGTCTTCATGCAGTGCCTGCAGAAGTCCGGTCAGAAAGTCGAGAAGCTCGATAAGACATTACTGGATCATCACATCGCGGAACTGGATTTCCAGATTAGCCGCCAGCTTGATGAAGTGATACACAGCGATGAGTTCCAGAAACTTGAATCCGTATGGCGCGGTCTTAAGTCGCTGGTGGATAAAACGGATTTTCGTCAGAACGTAAAAATCGAGATTCTGGACCTTTCCAAAGACGAACTGCGTCAGGATTTCGAGGACTCGCCGGAAATTATCCAGAGTGGCCTGTACCGCCAGACGTACACCATGGAGTACGACACGCCGGGCGGCGAACCGATTGCTGCGGTGATTTCCGCGTACGAGTTTGATGCGTCTGCGCAGGACGTGGCACTGATGCGCAATATTTCAAAAGTGTCTGCGGCTGCCCATATGCCGTTTATTGGCTCCGCGGGTCCGGCGTTCTTTATGAAGTCCTCAATGGAAGAAGTGGCGGCCATCAAAGACATCGGCAACTACTTTGACCGCGCCGAGTACATCAAATGGAAAAGCTTCCGTGAGACGGATGACTCCCGCTATCTCGGCCTGGTGATGCCGCGCGTGCTGGGTCGCCTGCCGTACGGGCCGGACACCATCCCGGTTCGCAGCTTTAACTACGTTGAGCAGGTGAAAGGCCCGGACCACGACAAATACCTGTGGACCAATGCCTCGTTCGCCTTTGCGGCCAACATGGTGAAAAGCTTCATTAACAACGGCTGGTGCGTGCAAATCCGTGGTCCGCAGGCCGGTGGTGCGGTTCAGGATCTGCCGATCCACCTGTATGACCTTGGTACCGGCAATCAGGTGAAAATCCCGTCTGAGGTGATGATCCCGGAAACCCGCGAGTTTGAGTTCGCGAATCTCGGCTTTATCCCGCTGTCGTACTACAAGAACCGTGACTACGCGTGCTTCTTCTCGGCGAACTCTACCCAGAAGCCCGCGTTGTACGACACCGCTGATGCGACCGCCAACAGCCGCATCAACGCGCGCCTGCCGTATATCTTCCTGCTGTCGCGTATTGCGCACTACCTGAAGCTTATCCAGCGTGAAAACATCGGGACCACAAAAGATCGCCGTCTGCTGGAGCTGGATCTCAACACCTGGGTGCGCACTCTGGTCACCGAAATGAGCGATCCGGGCGACGAGCTGCAGGCCTCTCACCCGCTGCGTGACGCGAAAGTGGTGGTGGAAGACATCGAAGACAACCCGGGCTTCTTCCGCGTGAAGCTGTACGCCGTGCCGCACTTCCAGGTGGAAGGGATGGACGTCAACCTGTCGCTGGTTTCCCGGATGCCGAAGGCGAAATCATAAATTAAGGCAGGAAGCCAATGAAGACGGAACAGCCGTTATGGGGCCGGGGCCAGATGGTCTCTCCCCAGCACTTCCAGCAACAGGCCGCGTATGCGGCCTGGACTGCGGAATGTATTGCCCGATTAGGCCTCAGTCATCCCTGGGGAATAATTGAGGCCACTTTCGAGCCGGAGCCCCTGAAACTGGGCCGCCTGCAGGCCCGCCATATGCACGTCCGCTTCCCTGACGGAACGCTTATCGACACGGATAATGCTGACGATTTGCCACCGGTGCTGGCGCTTGAGGGGGAGTCACAGGAGGTGGTGGTGGTTCTGGCACTTCCGTTGTTGCGGGCGAATGGCGGTAACTGCCTGAAACCCGATGAAGTGGCCGGGCGTCCTGTTCGCTATCGCCAACGCTGGCAGGATGTCCGCAATACCTTCGGGGACGACACCCGTCAGATTGCGGTGATGCGCCCGGAGCTGACGCTGCGTTTCGCCCATCAGAACAACAGCGATTACCTGACCTGTCCGGTCGCGCGCATGCAGCAGGATTCACAGGGTGTGTGGCAACCCGATGAGACGTTTCTCCCTCCGCTCCTGGCCATCCAGGGCAGTCGCTGGCTGGTAACCCAGCTCGAACAGCTGATGAGCCAGCTACGCGTCCGCCTGAGCCGCCTGATGGCAATGCGCCGGGAAAGTAATGAGCGGATGGCCGATTTTGCCGTGGCCGACGTATCCCTGTTCTGGCTGCTTAATGCCCTGAACAGTGCTGAGCCCGTGCTGGGACAGTTTCAGCGCCATCCGCAATGTCCGCCTGAGCGCCTGTATCCTGAGCTGGCACGTCTGGCGGGCAGCCTGCTGACCTTCTCGCTGGCACACCAGGTGAGTGCGATCCCGGTCTGGCAGCATGAGCAGCTGAATAACGTCTTCCCGCCGCTATTTGTTTTGCTGGGTGACCTGCTGGAAGCCAGCCTGCCATCGCGGGTGGTGGCGATTGAGCTTGAGCATGATGCCAGGCTGCACTTCTGGCTGGCCCGTCTACATGACCCACGTCTGCGTGAAGGGGCGGATTATTATCTGTCCGTGCGTTCACCGATGCCGGTGGCCCAGTTGCAGGAGCAGTTCCCGCGCCAGTGCAAGGTTGGCAGTCCCGATCATGTCAGAAGTATCGTCAATTCATCGCGGGTGGGCGTACCGCTGACGCCGCTGCGTCATGTGCCGGCCGCCATTCCACTGCGCCTGGAAAACCAGTACTTCAGCCTTGATGTGTCTCATCCCCTGACCACTGAAATGCTCACGGGAGGGACCTGTATGTTTTACGTCCCGGGGATGCTCGGCGAGCCTGAACTTGAACTCTTTGCGGTACTGAGAACATGAGTGAGCCTAAACGCGGCGCTGCCGCGTCCATTGATATTGACGCCCTGCTGCAGGACACCTGGCTGCAGGTCATCAGCCTGCATCACGGCCCTGTCTTTCAGGAGGGAGAGGGGCATTTACTGTGGGAGCGCTGCATTGCCGATGTGGAGAGCGTGCAGAGTGAGCTGAAAGCGAGCGAACTTGATGAAGCCAGCTGTCAGCACATTCTCACGGCACAGTGTGCGCTGCTCGATGAGGCGGTCAAAGGTCGCGGTGTGGAGGATGATGCCTGTGTGCAGTGGTATGACATTCCCCTGCAGGGGCATTTCCTCGGCACCATGGACGCCGGTGACACGCTGTGCGATCGGATGCGCGATGTTCTGAGAGAAGCTGCTCCTGACCCTGCAGTCGTAACCTGCTTCCAGCGGGTCATGATGCTGGGATTTCTCGGCAGTTTCCGCTCCCTGAACGACCCGGAACGCCAGAAGCTCGTCAGTGCACTCAGTGAACATGTCACGCCGTTCAGCTACCCACAGACCCATTCTGTACTGGCAGAAAGCCTTGCCGGATGGGGAATTGACGGCTGGCTTGCATCATGGCCTGTGCGTCTTGTCCTGAGCGTGGTGGTGGTGGCTGCACTCTGGTGGGGACTGGATCACTGGCTGGATCAGATGCTGCTGACCCTGTTGCCGGGAGCCGTAAAATGAGTCCTGTACAACAGCGCGGACTGGCGCTATGGGCCGCCCTGCTGAGTGCCGTGGTCTGCCTGGGTTTTCTGCCGATCACCCGGCTGGTTGCAGTGCTCGTTCTGCTGGGGATGCTGGGGCTTATCCTGGCGTTCTGGACTGTCGCCAGCCGTCGTGTGCGGCACGATCTTACTCTACTTCTGGATGACCTCCCGGAAGCCACTTACCGACAGCCCGTGGTGCTGGTCTGTGGCGATCTGTCGCGGGGATGTATGCCGCAGTCACCGGTGCTCACTGTCGCGCAGGGATGCTGGATCCGCGTGGAGGATCACCAGAGCCTGGAGCAGGTAGCCCGTCAGGTACTGTGGCTGCGCCCTGACTGGGGACGTCAGCTGTCGGTGATGGTCAGTGTCTGTCCGCAGCAACATCCGGACAGCGAAGCCCTCACCAGTCGCCTGCTTGCCCTGCGCTGGCAAATCAGCCAGCTGCGTAAAGCAACCGGTCATTCTGTGCCGCTGGTGCTGAAGGGGCAGGTTGGCAGCGCGATGATGAATGACATGATCTGGCAGGCCGCGGTCCCGGGAGAAGGGGTGAGAATCTGGCGGGAGTCTTCAGCCCCGGGGTCAGTCGCTGCATGGGTCACCGCCGGCGGAACGCCAGCGATGCAGCCGCAGGTGCTGATGAACTGTCTGATGAACTGGTTCCATCAGCACGTCCAGGCTGTCTTTATGGATAACAATCCCGATATTCCGGTCATCACACCTGCCAAGGTGCTGTGGGGAATGGGGCCGATCCTGGCCGGAAGTCTGGCCACTTCGGCCTGGACGGTGTGGCTTTCCCGTCACACGGCGATGCAGCAGGTGACCGGCTGGCAGCCGGTGGGAACGGACAGTACGGTGATTTCCCAGTTCCCGGATTTTATTCTGCCGCTGCTGCCGGAAGGGCGAGGCCTGACACCGCGTGGGCGAACCTGGCGGTATGCGCACGGGCTCTTCACGCTGGCGGCCATTGCTGCGCTGCTCAGCAGTGGCTGGAACAATCGCCAGCTGCTGCAACGTGTGAGTTTCGATATCGCCCGTTATGACCGTATTTCGATGGATGATTTCGGAGCAAAAGCTGATGCCGTTGCTGTCCTGCGTGACGATGCGGCAGAGCTGGATGGTCTGGCGCGCAATGGCGTACCGGTCCGGATGAGCCTCGGTCTGTATCAGGGGGCGCGTCTGCGCATGCCGGTACTGGATGCGATCCGCTCGTATGTGCCCCCGCCACCGCCCCCGAAACTGCAGCCGAATCCGGTACCGAAAATTGTGCGCCTCGACAGCATGTCGCTGTTCGACACCGGCAGATACGACCTTAAACCGGGTTCGACGAAGCTGCTGGTGAACTCCCTGGTTGGCATCAAGGCGAAGCCGGGCTGGCTAATCGTGGTGGCGGGTCACACCGACAGTACCGGCGATGAACAGGCCAACCAGGCGCTGTCGCTGAAGCGTGCGGAGTCCGTCCGCAACTGGATGCGTGACACCGGCGATGTGCCGGAAAGCTGTTTTGCGGTGCAGGGCTATGGTGAAAGCCGCCCTGTCGCCTCTAACGACACGATTCAGGGGCGTGCCCTTAACCGCCGTGTCGAAATCAGTCTGGTACCGCAGGCCAATGCCTGTCAGATACCGGGCCACACCCAGGCGTCATCGCAGGATGATGGCGCATCACAACACAATGGAGAGTAATTCCATGGCAATTCCTGTTTATCTTTGGCTGAAAGACGACGGCGGCGCGGACATTAAAGGTTCTGTGGACGTTCAGGATCGTGAAGGCAGCATCGAAGTTGTCGCTCAGGAGCATAACTGTACATCCCGACTGACAACAACACCGGCAAGCTGACCGGTACCCGTATCCACACCCCGTTCCTGTTCACCAAGGAAATCGACTCGTCCAGCCCGTACCTGTACAAGGCTGTGACCACCGGTCAGACCCTCAAGTCTGCGGAATTCAAGTGGTACAAAATCAACGACGCGGGCCAGGAAGTGGAGTACTTCAACACCAAACTGGAAAACGTGAAAGTGGTGAAAGTGAATCCTGAAATGTATGACATCAAGGATCCTTCTAAAGAGAAGCATAACCACCTTGAGCGCATTGAACTGCGTTACGAAAAAATCACCTGGACCTACAAGGACGGCAACATCATTCATTCCGATAGCTGGAACGAACGCGCCACCGCGTAATTGCCCGTCATACTTCGCGCCGCAGGTGCGTTGGCTACGTCCGCTCACCCCGGTTGCATAGTTATCTATGCTCCCGGGGATTCACGAACTTGCCGCCTGCCTGCAACACGAATTATTTAGGGCAACCGTCTGATGCGGGCAGGGCTTTCCTGTCCGCAGTTTTTTGCTGAGCGCCTGAGACGCGGGCGCTCAGCAAAGAAAAACACATTCTGCCTGCCTGACCTTATGCGCTTTGGTGAACAGCGAGGGGCGGTAGCGTGTCCAGGAACCGACAAAGAGAGAATCTCATGGAAAATCCAGCCATCCTGTTACGTCGTCTGAACCCTTACTGCGCCCGCGCGATGGAAGGGGCGGCTTCGCTCTGCCAGACCCGTGCCCATGCGGAAATTTTGCCGGAGCACTGGCTGCTGAAGCTGCTCGAACAGGGGGAAGGTGACCTGACAGTGCTGGCACGCCGCTACGAGTGGGATATGGATGCACTGTGGCAGGATTTGCTCGGCTGGCTGGATAATCAACCGCGTTCGGTACGCCGCCGCCCGCAGCTGTCCGCAGATATTCAGAAACTGATGCAGGAAGCCTGGATGCAGGCCTCACTAGCCGGAGAGGAAAGTATCCGTAGTGTGCACCTGCTGATGGCGCTGACGGAAAACCCACGGCTTGCTCACTGCGACGGTCTGTGGCCACTGCTGACGCTCGGGATGAGCCAACTCTCCCGCCTGCGTCCGCTGCTGGATGCACAATCTGATGAACGCCCGGAGCTGCAGTTTGAGGCTGAACTGGCCCAGGAGCATGGCAGTGACGTGGAGTTTGTGGGCCGCCCGGTCGGTGCAGAGCTGAAAGAAGGCGAACTGAACCCGGCGCTGCAGAACGCGCTGGATAAATTCACCCTTGATGTTACCGCCAAAGCGAAAGAGGGCAAAATCGACCCGGTATTCGGGCGCGACACTGAGATCCGCCAGATGGTCGATATTCTCTCGCGCCGCCGTAAAAATAACCCGATTCTGGTCGGCGAACCGGGTGTCGGCAAAACCGCGCTGGTTGAAGGTCTGGCGCTGCGTATAGCAGAGGGCAACGTCCCGGAATCGCTCAAGCCGGTCATCCTGCGTACCCTTGACCTCGGCCTGTTGCAGGCGGGCGCAGGTGTGAAAGGCGAGTTCGAACAGCGCCTGAAAAACGTTATCGATGCCGTGCAGCAGTCACCGGTACCGATTTTGCTGTTTATCGACGAAGCCCACACCATTATCGGTGCAGGTAACCAGGCTGGTGGCGCAGATGCGGCCAATCTGCTGAAACCGGCACTGGCGCGCGGCGAACTGCGTACCATCGCCGCGACCACCTGGAGCGAGTACAAACAGTACTTCGAGCGCGATGCCGCGCTGGAACGTCGCTTCCAGATGGTGAAGGTCGACGAGCCGGACGACGACACCGCCTGTCTGATGCTGCGTGGCCTCAAATCCCGCTATGCCGAACACCACAACGTACATATCACCGATGATGCGGTACGTGCTGCCGTCACGCTGTCCCGCCGCTATCTGACCGGGCGCCAGCTGCCGGACAAGGCCGTTGACCTGCTGGATACCGCCGCGGCACGTGTGCGCATGAGCCTTGATACCGTGCCGGAACAGATCGTGCGCCTGAAAGCACAATTGACCGCGCTGGAACTGGAAGAACAGGCACTGCTGGAAGATATCGCCGCCGGCAGCAACCGCCATGGTGACCGCCTGGGTGCCATTGAGCAGCAGCGGACTGAACTGGAAGCGCGTATTGCGGAGCAGGAATCGCGTTTCAGCACTGAAAAGGCGCTGGCGCAGCAGCTGATAACCAGCCGCCAGGACATCAGCCAGCAGGCGGAGATTTCCGACCTGCAGCAGCTCGAACAGGCACAACAGGGCGACGTGCTGGTTCAGGTGGATGTGGACACCCGCACGGTTGCCAACGTGATTGCCGACTGGACCGGCGTGCCGCTCTCATCCCTGATGAAAGACGAACAGACCGAACTGCTGACCCTGGAAAATGAAATCGGCCAGCGTGTCGTCGGTCAGGATGTTTCTCTTGAGGCTATCGCCCAGCGCCTGCGCGCGGCCAAAACCGGGCTGACGTCCGAGAACGGCCCGCAGGGTGTGTTCCTGCTGGTCGGCCCGAGCGGCGTCGGTAAGACCGAAACCGCACTGGCGCTGGCGGACGTGCTGTATGGCGGTGAAAAATCGCTGATTACCATCAACCTGTCCGAGTACCAGGAGCCGCACACTGTTTCCCAGCTCAAAGGTTCCCCGCCGGGCTACGTCGGCTACGGTCAGGGCGGTATTCTCACCGAAGCAGTGCGCAAGCGCCCGTACAGCGTGGTGCTGCTGGATGAAGTGGAGAAAGCTCACCGCGACGTGATGAACCTGTTCTATCAGGTCTTTGACCGCGGCTTTATGCGCGACGGCGAAGGGCGTGAAATTGACTTCCGTAACACCGTTATTCTAATGACCTCGAACCTCGGCAGCGACCACCTGATGCAGTTGCTTGATGAGCAGCCGGAAGCCACCGAGGCAGATCTGCACGAACTGCTGCGTCCGATATTGCGTGACCACTTCCAGCCGGCGCTGCTGGCCCGCTTCCAGACCGTAATTTACCGCCCACTGGCAGAAGCAGCCATGCGTACCATCGTGGAGATGAAACTCGCGCAGGTCAGCAAGCGCTTACATTGCCACTACGGCCTGAGCACGCACATTGATGAAAACCTGTATGACGCGCTGACTGTCGCCTGCCTGCTGCCGGACACCGGTGCACGTAACGTCGACAGTCTGCTCAATCAACAAATTCTGCCGGTGCTGAGTCAACAGCTGCTGACCCACATGGCTGCGAAACAGAAACCACAGTCGCTATGCCTTAGCTGGAGTGAGGAAGAGGGTATCGGGCTGGAGTTTGACCGTACACAAGGAGTGCATGCATGAGCAACAATCCCCCGATCAGATTCAGCCACAACCATCACCAGTTGGCAGTGAAGGGATGTGACGCAGAGCTCGATGTACTGGCGTTTGAAGGCGATGAAGCCCTGAGCACGCCATTCAGCTATCATATTGAATTCACCAGCGCTGACCATGCCATCAGCAAAGAAATGATGCTGATGAAAGCAGCCTCCCTGACGCTGCAGGCCCCGGTGGACCAGGGTTACGGCATCAAAATGCAGCAGGCCGTGCGAACTCTTCAGGGAGTGGTGAGCGGCTTTGAACGTCTCAACACCTCAAAAGATGAAACCCATTATGCCCTTACGCTGCAGCCACGCCTGGCGCTGCTCGATCGTTCGCACCAGAACGCCATTTATCAGGACATGTCGGTCCCACAAATCGTGGAAAAAATCCTGCGCGAGCGTCACAACATGCGCGGCCAGGATTTTCTGTTCTCACTCTCAAAAGAGTACCCGCGTCGTGAACAGGTGATGCAGTACGGCGAGGATGACCTGCACTTTATTACCCGCCTGCTGGGTGAGGTCGGTATCTGGTTCCGCTTTACCACTGATACGCGCCTGAACATCGACGTGGTGGAGTTTTACGACGGTCAGCAGGGGTATGAAAAAGGCCTGACGCTGCCCTCTGTTCCGCCATCAGGACAGCATTCGGAAGGGGTAGACTCGGTCTGGGGCATGGAGAGCCATCATTACGTGGTGCAGAAGCAGGTCAGCACCCGTGATTACAACTACCGTCAGGCCACGGATGACATGAACACCCAGGTCGATGCGACTCGCGGGGATGCCACCACCTATGGTGATGCCTATCACTATGCGGATAACTATCTGGCAGCGGGAAGTCAACATGACCGTAATCCGGCCCCGGAGTCCGGAGCCTTTTTTGCCCGCATTCGTCATGAGCGTTATCTGAATGGCCAGACGCAGACCCGCGCCATCACCAGCTGCCCGACCCTCTTTCCGGGTCAGGTACTGAAAGTCACCGGCGGGTACGAAGTGGCAGACGTGTTCGCACAGGGCGTGGTCGTCACGGCGATGCACAGCCATGCGCGCCGTGATGAAGATTTTGGCGTCAACTTCGACGGCATCCCGGACAGCACTGATTTTAGTTTCCGCCCTGAGCCTGGCTCACGTCCGGTGATGGCTGGCACATTGCCGGCACGCGTCACGAGCACCACCGAGAACGATACCTACGGTCACATCGATAAAGACGGCCGCTATCGCGTCAACATGCTGTTTGACCGTGATAACTGGGAAACCGGGTTCGAGAGCCTGTGGGTGCGCCAGTCACGCCCGTATGCCGGTGACACCTACGGCCTGCATCTGCCGCTGCTGGCAGGCACCGAAGTGGCGATTGGTTTTGAGGACGGTAACCCGGACAGACCGTACATTTCAGGCGTGCTGCATGACTCAGCGCACGGTGACCATGTCACTATCCGAAACTACAAACGTAACGTTCTGCGCACCCCAGCGAACAACAAAATCCGCCTTGATGACAGCCGCGACCAGGAGCATATCAAGGTCTCCACGGAGTACGGCGGCAAGAGTCAGCTGAATCTCGGACATTTAGTGGATGCTGAGAAGCAAAAGCGCGGTGAGGGTTTTGAGCTCAGAACCGACAGCTGGGGAGCCATCCGGGCACAGAAAGGGATGTTCATCAGCGCTGATGGCCAGACGAAAGCACAGGGTCAGGTGCTGGAGATGCAGCCAGCGGTCAGCAATCTGGGTGATGCCCGGGAGCAGATGACGTCTATCTCCGATGATGCGCAGAAGGCAACCGCGAACCCGGCCGATCTCCAGGCGCAAATCAAACTGCTGGAACAGCAGCTGACAGACCTCAAAAAATCAGTGCTGCTGCTCAGTGCACCGGATGGAATGGCGCTGACCAGCGGACAACATCTGCAGGTATCAGCTGGCCAGAACCTGATAGCCTCTGCCGGTAAAAATGCCGACGTCAGCGTGGTGAAAAATCTGTTTATCGGGGTGGGTAATGCCCTGAGCGTTTTTGTGCGTAAGCTGGGCATAAAGCTGATAGCAAACCAGGGACCGGTACAGATACAGGCCCAGAACGATCTGATGGCATTGCTGGCACGAAAAGAAATCAGCATCGTCAGCACGGAAGATGAAATCAAAATCATCGCGAAGAAGAAGCTAACGGTAAACGGCGGGGGGAGTTACATCACTCTGGATGTCAATGCTATTGAATCAGCCACTATGGGAGATTTCAGGACAAGAGCAGGGCATTACGCGAGACAGACGAGAGCGCAGCATAAGCCTGATATTTCACCTTTAGCCAATGCTATAGATGATGGCAGCCATAATATTCGTTATTTGTGTGTAGATGATAATGGGGTACCGATGCTTAATACCCCATACAAGGCATTTCTGGCTGATGGTTCAGTAATAGAGGGTGTTAGTGATGGTGAGGGGTATACGAAGTTGTTTACGTCCGCACAGACTCAGGATGTTCTGCTACATATGATGCCGGAGGCTATTAATGCCTAAGTATAATATTTATACAAAAATTGAATCGAATGTTTCAGCAGTCGACCTTTTTTATGATCTCAATGTGTATAGAACTGATGCCAATAATAATAAACATATGCTACTGTCAGTGGCGCAACAACCAGTAACCCCAAATTATCAAACGCAGTCCCATGAAACGAATGAAACTGAGGATGATCTGTCTGTAATCTACATTATGGAAATGAACTTGTATCGCAAGCACGGCGGTAAGTTGGTTTCTGTGCTTTCATCACCTGCGAAAAAAATGTACACACTTAGTGAAATGGCATCAGGGCAAGCGTACTCTAAAAATAAACGCGAAAACGTCTGCTATTTTGAGACTAAAGCGCAGACAAAACCGGTGAATGATAAGGGTGAGGATAACATACATAATGTGCAAATCACTTGTATGCCAAGGTTTTTTGTCGCTCTGGAGCATCCAATAGGAGATCCATTAGACCCTTTTACGAAAAATAGTATAAAAAGTGAACTTGATGCGAGAAAAGCTGCTTCCCTGTTAGGTCCAGAAGGGGAGTATTATCCAAACCAGTATTATTCGATGCTATGTGGCCCTGCAGCATTTTATTATTGTTTAATGATGGATCGATATGATGTTTATGAGCAACTGGTTTGGGAACTATGGAATCATGGCAAAGCAACGCTGGGATCTTTTTTACTTCAGCCAAGCACTAGCACGATGAAAGTGAATGATTTATTTTCAGGGGCGAGTCATCCTCGAGTTTCTGCAATTGATTGGATTACTATGGCCAGCTTGCGTGATTCATCTAATAATTTGTTAAAATATGAATCAGTTGGAGATAAGGTATCTGCAATTACCTTGTGGGGAGATATTGAGAAATGGATGCTGAATGCAGGTGCGCAGAAGATATTTAGTAATATAAGTTGGTATCATAGCAGCTTAATCGATATTTGTAAATTAAACTCATTAATGTGTAATGATGTCCATATCTTTAGTTTGATATCTGCTGGCATGCTCCAACAAGGCGCAGATGTTCCATTCAAAGATCACTGGATTGTTTGGGATGGAAAGTTAAAATTAGTGAACGGGGGTAGTATCACTAACGAAACGAGTTTAGAAGAGCTTGTCTCGCTGAGACTTTTTTCATGGGGTGAAGTTAAAGATAACTCGCTTCGAGTATCATTAACATTAGGTGAATTTCTAAGCCATACTTTTGGGGGGATGGTATTTACAAAAATACCATGATTAAAAATGAATCACTATCTAACAGCTTTTGTAATTTCTTTGTTTCTGACTGGATGTGGCAATCACCTTGTATTTGAGCCCAATAAGTTACCAGATGGATATATAGATCAGGAATATTATGTTCCAATCACCATCTCTGGAGGTACAGGACCAGTTGTTGATCTGAGTTATGAAATTCACCCATCAAATTCTGGACTGAGACTAGTGTTCGCTGAAAAAAAATATTACACAAAATATATAAATAATAATTTTACTATAGAAGGTAAGCCTCAGTTACAAGGGATTGTAACAATTAGTATTAGGGGCGGGATTGTTGCTAGTGCGGGGCAATATTTTGAAAAACAATATGAGATTAATGTTCAGAAATAAACAAATAATAAAATTTTGGTTTGAATGCTAAGCAATTTTAACGAGTCATATATTTTATCTTCATGAGCGTTAAAAGAACATTGAGAAAAAGATGATTCGTTGCCAAAGAATTACTGGGAAGTCTAAGGTAAAACTTTATGGGTGATGCAGAAATATCGATAGTGATGCTCCAACTGAGTTGAAGCTTTCCTCCTGGGAAAGAGTTGATTGGTAAATAAAAATAATATCAGTCTCAACTACTTTGCTAGGCATTTTTTTTGAGGTGTGGTATTCAAACCATTGAGCTAAATGAAATATTTAATTTATGTTTTAATTCTTATTGTGTCTGGCTGCACCGGTACTCACCCAACAGTCCTTCCTGAAAAAAATGTTCTTAAGGTTGCAACAGTTAATCACAAGTACCAGGATATCATTGAAATAAAAGGTGGAGCTGTTAATGAATCCAGCGTATCGGTAAGTATAACCCCGAACGATTCAGGGTTGGTATGGAATCCGGAGGGCGTAAAATACACTTTTGGTGGAGAAGATGGAATAAACAAAGATTACCATCGCATTATCATATCTGGTATCCCGAAAAAATCAGGTGATTATAGCGTAACTGTTTCTGGGTTTACTCTTGGCACAATGCATTCCGGTAAAGACTTTTATAAAAAATATACAATAAAGATCAAGTAGTAACTAACTACTTAATGCATGTCTGGTCTTTCAGAACATAATTTCTCTGCCGATATGAAGGAATACAATGAGCAACAATCTTCCTATAAGATTCAGCCACAGCCACCACCTGCTTTCGGTGAAGGGCTGTGACGCAGAGTCCGATGTGCTGGCGTTTGAAGGTGATGAGGCCCTGAGCACACCGTTCCGCTACCGTATTGAGTTCACCAGCGGTAACCACGCCATCAGCAGGGAGATGATGCTGATGAAGCCCGGCTCCCTGACGCTGCAGGCCCCGGTTGATCAGGGCTACGGTATCAAGGCTCAGCGGCCGGTGCGGGTGATTCAGGGGGTGGTGACGGGCTTTGAGCGCCTGGGCACGTCAAAAGACGAAACGCATTACGCTCTGGTCCTCCAGCCACGCCTGGCGCTGCTCGACCGTTCGCACCAGAACGCGATTTACCAGGACCTGTCGGTCCCGCAGATTGTGGAAAAAATCCTGCGCGAGCGCCACGGCATGCGCGGCCAGGATTTTCTGTTCTCACTCTCAAAAGAGTACCCGCGTCGTGAACAGGTGATGCAGTACGGCGAGGATGACCTGCACTTTATTACCCGCCTGCTGGGTGAGGTCGGTATCTGGTTCCGCTTTACCACTGATACGCGCCTGAACATCGATGTTGTGGAGTTTTATGACGGTCAGCAGGGGTATGAAAAAGGCCTGACGCTGCCATCGGTTCCGCCATCAGGACAGCATTCGGAAGGGGTGGACTCGGTCTGGGGGATGGAGAGCCATCATAACGTGGTGCAGAAGCAGGTCAGCACCCGTGATTACAACTATCGTCAGGCCACTGAGGACATGAACACCCAGGTCGATGCGACCCGGGGCGATGCCACCACCTACGGTGATGCCTATCACTATGCGGATAATTATCTGACAGCGGGAAGTCAACATGACCGTAATCCGGCCCCGGAGTCCGGAGCCTTTTTTGCCCGCATTCGTCATGAGCGTTATCTGAATGGCCAGACGCAGACCCGCGCCATCACCAGCTGCCCGACCCTCTCTCCGGGTCAGGTACTGAAAGTCACCGGTGGGTACGAAGTGGCGGAGGTGTTTGCTCAGGGCGTGGTCATCACGGCGATGCACAGCCATGCGTGCCGTGATGAAGACTTTGGCGTCAACTTCGACGGCATCCCGGACAGCACTGATTTTAGTTTCCGTCCTGAGCCTGGCTCACGTCCGGTGATGGCCGGTACATTGCCGGCACGTGTCACGAGCACCACCGAGAATGACACCTATGGCCACATTGATAAAGACGGCCGCTATCGCGTCAACATGCTGTTTGACCGTGATAACTGGGAAACCGGGTTTGAGAGCCTGTGGGTGCGCCAGTCACGCCCGTATGCCGGTGACACCTACGGTCTGCACCTGCCGCTGCTGGCGGGTACCGAGGTTGCGATTGGCTTTGAAGACGGTAACCCGGACAGACCGTACATTTCAGGGGTGCTGCACGACTCGGCCCACGGCGACCACGTCACCATCCGTAACTACAAGCGCAATGTCCTTCGCACCCCAGCGAACAACAAAATCCGCCTGGATGATGAGCGCGGAAAAGAGCATATCAAGGTCAGCACCGAGTACGGCGGCAAGAGTCAGCTGAGTCTCGGACATTTAGTGGATGCGGAGAAGCAGAAGCGCGGTGAGGGTTTTGAGCTCAGAACCGACAGCTGGGGAGCCATCCGGGCACAGAAAGGGATGTTCATCAGCGCTGATGGCCAGACGAAAGCACAGGGTCAGGTGCTGGAGATGGAGCCAGTGGTCAGCAATCTGGGTGATGCCCGGGAGCAGATGACCTCCATCTCCGATGATGCGCAGAAGGCGACCGCGAACCCGGCCGATCTCCAGGCGCAAATCAAACTGCTGGAACAGCAGCTGACAGACCTCAAAAAATCAGTGCTGCTGCTCAGCGCACCGGATGGAATGGCACTAACCAGCGGACAACATCTGCAGGTATCTGCCGGGCAGAACCTGATAGCTACGGCCGGTAAAAATGCCGACGTCAGCGTGGTGAAAAATCTGTTCGTCGGGGTGGGTAATGCCCTGAGCGTGTTTGTTCGTAAGCTGGGTATTAAGCTCATCGCGAACCAGGGGCCGGTGCAAGTACAGGCGCAGAACGACCTGATGGCGCTGCTGGCCCGCAAGGAAATCAGCATTGTCAGCACGGAGGATGAAATCAAAATCATCGCGAAGAAGAAGCTGACTCTGAATGGTGGTGGGAGCTATATCAGGATTGATGCAAGTGCGATTGAATCTGCTACTGCAGGTGAATATCGTACGAAAGCAGGACATTATGGGCGTAAGGCAAGCGCATCAGAAAAGGTCACGCTGCCTGTCTTTCCTGTAATGGAACCTGGCGAACAGAGCTTACGTTTTGCTTTCCCTGGTGCCGATAGTGCCAGCCAAAGTATGGACTGGATGGCAAATCAGCCATACAACATTACTGACAGCAATGGGAAAATCCTGTCGACCGGCACGGTAGACAGTTCAGGTCGCTTCCCGAAAATAGTGCTTCCTGAAAGCGATACATTAAATTTAATCATAGGGCGAGAGACCTGGAGTAAAGAGGAGCTTTCTGTTTCATCAACTGAAGACGACAGTATGGAAGATTTTGAGGATGAAGCACCTGATGCCGATCTTTATTTAAGTGAAATGGATTCTGAAGATGATAGAAAATCAGCATTGACTGAATCAATGATTGCAACTTTATTAAATCTAACAAAGGTTAGTTGATAATGTTAAATATGCTTATGAAACTTACGTTGAGTGTGGCTATCTTATTTTATAACTTCGGTGTATATGCTGCATGCCTGAAAGAGGGCGATAAAATTGTACTCACAGGAGTAATGAAAGAAGAATTATTTTACGGCCCCCCAAATTGGGGGGAAGATAGGGAGCATGACGAAAAATTACTCTACTGGATCCTGCATTTAAATAGTCCGCTAAAGTGCGTGGTTGATGCTAATACTGAGCCAAAAGGTTGGGATAGCAATGTTCAGCTCATTGTTAGCGGTGACGATTATAAAACTAAACGCAATTTACTTAATCACCATGTCACTGTAGATGGAAAAATTATGCTTGCTGTCACAGGTTATCATATGACTTCAGTTTTATCAAACGACACCAGCTTTAAATCAACAGAATAAAAAGGATGTTGTATGAGATTTATAAAAGCGACATACCATCTTGAAACCAAGACGGTTGAGTACGAAGCTGGTGATGGGACTCGTTTGCTTAAAACTGCAGGGACATTAAACTGGAGATTTAACAATCCCGGGAATATTATGGCATTGCCTGATGCAAGTAAGCAAAAAGGGCGAATAGGTGCCGGGACTGTATATAATCCGAAGAAAAATACATTTGCGATTTTTTCCAGCATTGAAGCTGGGGAGCGTGAAAAATGTGCATTGTTGAAGCGAAAATATCGAAATAACACCATCTCTGAGATGATGTCGCAGTATGCTCCTGAAACCGCAGGCAATGATCCCGTAGCTTATTCCAACTTTATAAGTTCAGAGAGTGGCGTTGCAAACGAAAAAAAATATCTGACTTGAATGATAATGAATTCGGGAAAGTAGTGGATGCAATCAGTAAAAAAGAAGGTGGCCTGAGGGCGGGTACTGAAAAATGGGTGTATGTGACAAACTTGACGGTTTCAGATGGATCCCGACCTGTCGCTGATGTGCCATTTAAGGTGACACTAGGAAGCACTAGCTACGAGTGGAAAACAGATGCTTATGGCAAGCTCAAGACAATCATCCATACGAAACAAGGAATGGCTATTGTCGTCAAATATACTAATTCTGCTGGAAAAGAAGATGTTGTTTATTCAGCAGTCGCTGGGGATGAAACGAAGAATATACTGCTCACGCGAAATTTTTCTCAATTCTCTGCAAAAACACTTGCCGAGAACCCCAAAGTTCCACGTGAGAAGAGCGCTCAGAAGCCGATAGAGTATATTGTCATGTCAGGAGACTCTCTATCGAAAATTGCTGAACGTTATAAGACAAGCACTGATGAAATTGCCAAAAACAATAATATAAAAGATGTAAGTAAGATCTTCCCCGGTCAACACTTGACGATTTATGGTGTCAATACTAATGGTTCTTCAACATATATAGTTGCACCGGGTGATACTCTTCAGAAGATTGCAGCACAAAATGGCACAACTGTTGATGAACTAGCTCGTCGGAACAATATCGCAGATCTAAACAAAATCTATCTAGGCCAGTCGATATTGATTTCAAATGATGCAAACTATTCAAAAGGTAGTAGCCCTGTCTCAGCCGCTGACAAACATGCACCCAAACCTCAGCCCCCAGTTAGTGGAACTTCATCCAATGTGCAATCGGTCAATTTAGATAAAAAAACTTTGGAATCAGTTGGATCTAAAAAATCGGATAAACCGATAGCATTGCTTCCCCATGATCAGAGAGAGGCACCATGGATGGCGATTGCAATCCGAGAGGTTACAGAATGGCATGGAACAGGAGAGAAGAAAATCACTGATAATTATCATAATCTTACGGGTTCTAAAGCGTCATTGGGTAATACGGCATGGTGTGCTTCGTTTGCTAATTATTGCTTGAAAGAAACAGGGTATGACTACTCCAGGAGTTTTACAAAGTCTTCTCAATTTCCGGTTTATGATAAAACTAAGTTTATCGAGATAAAAAATCCTGTATATGGTGCATTGATGGTCTTTCGTACTTATGTCGAATCAAGTGATGAATTTACAGGTAATGGGCATGTAACATTTGTGTATGGAAAAACGAGTAACGGTGATATTGCTGGGTTAGGCGGAAATCAAGGAGGTAAAGCATATGGTGGAGGTACTATCAAGTTATCGATGTATAGTACCACGAAACCAACATCTAGATTCAGAATGACTGTTAGAAAAAAAGCGGAAACTCCTGTGTATCAAAAATTTTATAAATATTATATACCTGTCGCGTATAAAGAATATTATTCAAAAATTTCAGCGGAGTTACCTATAGTTGATGTTGACGATGTGAACAATAATTTATTCGGGTTTGATAGCAAAACTAAATCTGTGAAAGATGAAGGTGGCGGTCGATGAAAAATTTTATAGCTATAATTATGTTACTGTTGTTGTCATTGAGAGTGATGGCAGGTGATCCCGGAGGAATATCCTTACTTGTAAAGGCATTGCCTTCTGCAAGTGCTTATAAATATGTCCTTGATGGCTTTTTTAGAAATTATTACGGTGTGGACAATCCTCACACTCCTTCGTGCGATCAAAATGATTATACCCCTTATATTGACAACGTATATTTGAACACGCTCCCAAAAGGTATTGACGACAATATACTAATAAAATCCATAACAGACTTATCAACCAGAACTCAGATTGCCAAAATATTATCATCTTACTCTGATGATCAAGTTTCTGGATTTGATGGAGTTCTTTTTTATGCAGTGAAAGATAATAAGTTATTTATTTATACGTTCGACTCAAAGGCCCCTGGGCATATCTTTACGAATGAGTTGAATGTTGATGAAATTATCAACTATAAGCTTTTGGGAAGGTTCATTTGCCAGTCTATAAGATCAAAGATACTCCCTTCCAGTCCTTAATGATATTGAGGTCAGTACCTTTGTTTAGATACTTTTCATTAATCATATGTATGCTGTGTTTTTCAAGTGCCATTGCTGGGGAAAGAGGATATTACCTGTTTGTAAGCGGCAATAAGGATGGGAAGGAATTGTACCAAAGCTATAGGGGCGAAAATAAGACATACGAAGAAAATCAATCGTGTTGGCAGAAAAGATCTGGGTCAGAGATCTCCATCTCTTATGTTAAAACTGTTCCTGCAGGTATTACACCTCAATTAATTGATAGTGCTATGAATGGTAAAAGCTCAAGCCTCAATATTTTAAGATACAAACTTTCATCATTTCATGATGACCAGATAGCACATGGGTTTGATGCAATGATAAATATAGAAAAGCATAATGATAATGCGATTTTAACCTTAGTACCACTTGAGGGTAAAATAGTGACTGAGAAAGTGATTTCAAGTGATTTTCAGTCATTGGACTTAGGGTTGTGCAAGGTCCTGTTTGCCGTTGATAATTATTTTGCTCCATGATTTCATGGATGGTATGCATCGAGAGCATGGGGTTTCTTGTGCTGAATATATGAAGCCTTTGTCGAGGAATTGAAGATGTATATATTTTGAGCAAATAATGTGTGGCTCATTCAGGTGAGTATTTTTATTTGAAGAAGGATGCTGTAAATGAAACTTTATTCAGAACCTAAGCTGATTTTTAGGTTGGCATGCATATTGATGATTTTTTCGGTTAATCCTACTTGTGCTAAAGAAATTATCTTCAATACAACGTGGATAGATAATTCTGGCGAACATAAGTTGGTGATGGAGAAGGAAGTCAATAAAGATAATACTGGAGAGCATTTATCTGTAAAACAGATGACGAAGGGAAAGGATGATTGGATTCTAAATGATTATGTTAATGACTGTGAAGTGGATATTAATCTGAATTTGATAAAAGAATCAATTGAAGTAAACAATAGTTTTGCCGATGGCGAAGGTACTGTTTTATTTGCTTATAAAATTGGATGTATTGGTGGGATAGACCCAGTTACTGTAAAGTATTTCGCGTATAAAAATGGAGTAAAATATTCACTACGAGGGGAAGAGCATATCATAGTAGAAAACGGTGGGTATGGTGGAGAAAGCCCTCCGGTTCCAGATTATAATCTAAAAAACGATAAGCCACTGCTAAATTACATGCTGAAGAAATGGAAGTCTATCTCAACGACAAAAATAAATTAACGTCTTTATCCTTCATTAAAATAATGAACTTTTTTTGAATGTGACTTTTCATGTGGTTTTAAGTAAATTATGACCTCGCCTCATCTTTACCCAAAGCCAATTTAGCCAATCAGTAATATGAGAGAATGAATGTTATATACACTTAAACATTTGCCAGAATGCTACCCCAGACCTAAACCTCTGAAACTTTCTCGTTGGCTTATTTCTCTGGTTGCCATGCTTTCGGTCAGTGTTATATTAATGCGTATATTTGGGCGTTATGTTGAAAATCTGTATTTTTGGAAGATTGCTTTAGGTGTGCCTATTGTTTTGTGGAGTGTTCCGTTTACTTCTTGTCTGCTTCTGTGGGCATTGCAGGATAGCAAAGCAAATGCTTTCGATAAACGGCGAGAACAATGGATTCTTCGAGAAACCCGTAAGGCACGTCGTGCACTGCAGGTGCTGAATGCAACATTCATTACCGGGCACTCATCAGTTGCTCAGAAAGATACAGCTATTGCGATGCAAAATAACAATAGCATTATTTTTTCGCAGGTCGACCGGGATGGTAATGAAAGCTCCAGGATGAGCCAAATTTCTTCTAGCCCGCAGGACTCGCTAAAATTCGTGATAACGAATATTTTTTCGCAGTTGATTGCTGGCATTCCTTTCGCACATATCCCTAACAAAGTACCACTGGTCATATTTTTTGATATAACAACATCGCTGCCTCTGGAGAGTATTCGCCATTACTGGGATGAAACCTGGCAAAAAAGCAATATTACTCTTCCTGTTGAATATGGTGAGGGGAGTGGGCTCAGTGTAATCGACCGTTGGTTGAATGAACGTATTAAAGATAAAGCAATGCTATTGATTGTGGGTCTCCAGTTAAAGCCTGCCGAATCTGACAACACAGCTGAAGCCGGTGTAGCACTACTTCTTGGCAACCGCATGACCCAGGAAGCACTCGAACCTCTCGCGTTGCTCCACCGGCCAGATGCAGCTCCACCCGGTGAGCTGAGGGAGGGGATGACCATGGCTGCCTGGAACGTCCCGCTCAAAGAAAACATCGTCAAAAATTTATGGCTTGCCGGGCTGACGGGTGAGCAGCGTGCAGAAGTTATCGCGTGCCAGAATGCGCACCCTGCGCAATCTGTAGAGGACGAAGCCGTCATTTCGCTCGATACATCTATGGGACATGCCGGTGCCGCGGCCCCCTGGCTGGCTATCGCTGCCGCCACCGAAATCGCCCGACAAACTCAGTTACCACAGATGATTATCTGCGGTGATACCACACAGAATGTGCTGTGGAGCACGCTCATTACCCCGATTGCTTCCCGACAGGAGATGGATCCGTGAAGCTACCCTTAGCACCGAAGACTACGGAAGGCCGCTATCTTGCTGTCGCATTGATTTTCTTTTTGCTGTTGGCCGTTATGACGTTCATGGTCTGGAAGCACCCGGATATAGCCGGGATTGAAGACGGAAGTCAGCAGCAAATTCACTGGCTCATCGCCGGCGGATGTATTTCAGGATCTGCCCTTATCGTATCGATGTTTCTCCTGGCGGCGGTACGCAGTGCCGGTAAACAGGAGTTTAGTGCGCTTGTCGACAATACCAACGGTGATGATGAGAAAAAGAAACGGGAAAATGATAAAGCACCTGTTCACCCTGCGGTGGCCATGTGTAACAAGATTCGAAAGCATCTCCGTTCCCGTATTGGCCTTTACTGGCGTCGTAAAACCCGTCTGTTGTTAATCACTGGCGATGAGGCAGCAATCGAACTGCTGGTTCCCGGCCTGCAGGAAAACCAGTGGCTTGAAGGTAACCGTACCGTTCTGATTTACGGCGGCAGTCTGACTGCTGAGCCCGATAAGGAAAAATACGCCGCGCTGCGTAAACTGCGTCGCGGGCGACCACTGGACGGTATTGTCCGCGTCATGCCGCAGTCGCTTAATCTTACGCCTCAAATCAGCGACAACGATTTACGCGGTCTGGAAAAAATTAGTGAACTGCTCCGTTATTCCACGCCGGTCTGGCTGTGGCAGTTGTGCGACAGCAAGTGGTCGCAGGCAAAACGCACTGAACAGACGGTAGGGGCCAGTTTCCCACTGCGTGCCAGGCCTGACGATATTACCTGCCAGCTTGAGCTGATGCTGCCGGCCCTGCGAATGCAGGGCGTGAGTCAGGTCGCTGAGAACAACGGTCACGACTTCCTGCTGCGCCTGGGCCAGCACCTTAAAGACGGCGATATCACTCGCTGGGCTCAGCAACTGGTGCCATGGCTGTCTGCCTCACAGCAGCGCGTTCCGCTGCGTGGCCTGATGTTTAGCCTGCCTGAGCATAAACCTGCTGATACGCCAGAGGGTGCAACTGGTGCTTCATCTGCCGACCCTGAGAAATATATCCCCGAATCACAACACCATGCGCTGACCCTGCCGGTAACCTGGCGGGGGATTGTTGACGACTGCACCCGCGTGCGTGGCCGTCGTGTCGTTATGGCGTGGGAGCAGACGCTTGTCTGGACGCTGATGGCCATCATCGGTGTCTGGGGCGCAGGCATGCTGCTTTCCTTTACCCTGAACTACAGTCAGATTTCCTTTGTGGCAAGCAAAGCCCATGATCTCGTTGAGCACCCTTCGGTATCCGACTATCAGCTGACGGCCCTGCACGCCTTGCGCAATGATGCTGGCCGCCTGCAGCACCACATTCAGCACGGCGCGCCCTGGTATCAACGTTTTGGTCTGGATCATAACCAGCAACTGCTTGATGCGATGCTGCCCTGGTATGGCGTGGCGAACAACCGCCTGATCCGCGATCCGGCAAATACTGCCCTGACGCAGAAGCTCATCACACTGGCAAACTCAGCGCCAAATAGCGACCAGCGTGCACAGCTGGCGAAGCCGGGCTATGGCCAGCTGAAAGCCTGGCTGATGATGGCCCGCCCGGATAAAGTTGACGGTGCGTTTTACGCTCAGACCATGAAAGCCGTGCAGCCGACGCGGATGGGCATTTCAACCGGCCTGTGGCAAAGCCTGTCGCCGGATCTATGGGCTTTCTCCATCTCCGAACTGCCAACGCAGCCGCAGTGGGTCATTACCACGGATACGCAACTGGTCAGCCAGAGCCGTCAGGTACTGTTGCAGCAGATTGGCCGCCGTAACGCCGAAAGCACTCTCTATGAAAACATGCTCAAATCCGTGCGACGCAACTTTGCCGATGTGTCTCTGGAAGACATGACCAGCGGAACGGATGCCCGGCGACTGTTCACCACTGAGGAGGTTGTGCCGGGCATGTTCACCCGCCAGGCATGGGAAGGGGGTATTCAGCAGGCCATTGAGAAGGCTGCTAACTCCCGCCGGGATGAAATCGACTGGGTGCTAAGTGATTCCCATAAGGCAGTATCCGCTGACCTGTCGCCGGAAGCCCTGAAAGCACGTCTGACGCAACGTTACTTCACCGACTTTGCCGGTAGCTGGCTGAGCTTTCTCAACAGCCTGCGGCTTAACCCGTCAAACAATATTGCTGACGTGACCGACCAACTGACGCTGATGAGTGATGTCCGCCAGTCGCCACTGATTGCCCTGATGAATACCCTCGCCTGGCAGGGGCAGACCGGTCAGCAAAGCGAAGGCCTTTCGGATTCCATCATCAAATCGGCTAAAGATCTCGTCGGCGGAAAAGACAAACCTGTGATTGACCAGTCTGCGTCAGGGCCGCAGGGGCCGCTCGATGGAACCTTTGGCCCGTTGCTTCAGCTTCTGGGTAAAAACAAAGGCAGCAACGTCATGTCGGCTGACACCTCACTGAGCCTGCAGACGTATCTGACCCGGATCACCCGTGTGCGCCTGCGCTTGCAACAGGTGGCCAGCGCCTCTGATCCGCAGGAGATGATGCAGACCTTGGCCCAGACCGTATTCCAGGGTAAAAGCGTTGATCTGACCGACACCCAGCAATACGGCAGTCTGATTTCGGCAAGCCTTGGCGAGGAGTGGAGCGGGTTTGGCAGCACGATGTTTGTGCAGCCACTGACCCAGGCCTGGGAGACCGTGCTTCAGCCGTCGGCGGCGAGCCTGAATGACAAATGGAGCCGGTCCGTGGTGGCGAACTGGCACACCGCCTTTGACGGGCGTTTCCCGTTTGCAGAAAGTAAAAGCGATGCCTCTCTGCCGATGCTGGCTGAATTTGTGCGTAAGGACAGCGGGCGCATTGAGCGCTTCCTGACGACGGAACTCAGCGGTGTGCTGCACAAAGAGGGCAGCCAGTGGGTGCCGGATAAGGTCAACAGCCAGGGCCTGAGCTTTAACCCGTCCTTCCTGCGGGCCATTAACCAGCTGAGCCAGCTGTCGGACATTCTGTTTACCGATGGCAGCCAGGGCATCACTTTTGAGCTTCAGGCGCGTCCTGTACCGCAGGTAGTGGAGACACAGCTGACCATTGATGGACAAAAGCTGCATTACTTCAACCAGATGGCCGACTGGCAAAGCTTCCGCTGGCCGGGAGAGACTTACAGGCCGGGAACCATGCTGACCTGGACCACTGTCAACGCCGGTGCGCGTCTGTTCGGGGATTACAGCGGGACCTGGGGCTTTATTCGCTGGCTGGATCAGGGCCAGCGCCAGCAGCTTGACCGCAGCCAGTGGATGATGAGTTTTACCGCGCCGGATGGCCGTACCCTGCAGTGGGTGCTGCGTTCACAGCTGGGCAGCGGGCCGCTGGCGTTACTGGCACTGCGTGACTTCACGCTGCCGGATCAGATATTCAGCGTCGACAGCGCGGCCACGGCGCAGGCGCTGATGACCCGTACGGAAGACAGTGATATGGACGGAACCGAATAGTGGATATTTTGCAGAATCTGGTTGCCGCCTGTCAGGCGGATGAAACTCTGCTTCGCCAGCAGGCGCAGGCACGCATGGAAAACTGGCAGCCCTGGCTTGCCCCGGTCAGCGTGACCTGTCCGGCGGGTGAAGACCCGGGATATGACGATGATTTCCAGCGTATCCGGGAAGAGGTCAATAAGCTTTCCGGCATTGATACCGGGCTGATATGCACGCTTGCTGAAAAACTGCTGACCACCACAGCCAAAGATATCCGGATTGCCACCTGTTACTGCTGGGCACGTCTGCACCAGGACGGCGAAACCGGCTTTGCCGAAGGGCTTGAACTGCTGGCGGGATTGCTGCAGCGCCATGGTGTTCAGCTTCATCCACAGCGCGGGCGGAGCCGTAAACTGGCGCTGGAGTGGCTCGCAGGCTCCCGCGTTCTGGACAGCCTGTCACTCTGGCCGGAAGTAGTACGCGACGATGCCCTACGCACTGCCGGTGCGCTGCTGCTTATTCGCGATAGTCTGGAGACCGAGCCGGAAGCGTCACGGCCAGAATTGAATACCCTGTACAACGCGCTGGAGTCTCGCCTGATGAAGGCCGGTGGCGTGGATGCCGTGGTACCGCAGAACGCCGGTAATAAAGCTCAGACACAGACCTCCACACATACGACCGAGTCAGACGCGCCAGTGCTGAGCCGCATTACGTCCGGTCAGGATTTGCTTTCCCAAGCCCGAACCCTGACGGAGTATCTGCGTGAACAACCCGATGGCTGGCTTGCCGCACACCGGCTGATGAAAATCCTGCGCCATGACACGCTGAGAACGATTCCCGCGCCGGATGCCGAAGGAAAAACGCGCATCGCGCCGCCGCGGGCAGACGAGCGGGCCATGCTCAAACGTCTGTACCTGCAGCAGAGCTGGCCGGAGATACTGGACCAGGCGGACAGCACTTTCTCGCGTGGCGCCAATCACCTCTGGTTGGATTTGCAGTGGTATATCCATCAGGCCCTGGTGAAGTCAGGGCAGGGCGTGCTGGCCGACATCATCAGCGCCGATCTGAAAGGGCTGCTGAGCCGCCTCACCGGGCTTGAAACACTGGCCTTTAATGACGGTACGCCGTTTGCCGATGAGGTCACGCTGAACTGGATAAACCAGAGCGTGCTGGACGATATAGCTGGCTGGCGGGATGAGCCGGTCAGTGCCGACAGTGGGGATAATAACGATATTCTGGCTCTTGAGCCGGAAGCGCTGGAGAAGGCGGACACAGACGGCCTGGATGCCACACTCCACTGGCTGCAGACGCGTCCGGGCACTGACACCACAAAAGACAAATGGTTGCTGCGTCTGCTGATGGCCCGGGTGGCGGAGCAGAAGGGCAGGAATGAACTGGCGCTGCATCTGCTGGCTGAGCTCGATGGTACAGCGCAGACAATCACACTCATGCAGTGGACACCGGCACTGCTGTTTGAAGTGAAATCGCGTCGCCTCAGACTTCTGCGCATGAAAGCCACACGCAGTGAAACCGATAAATCACGACTTCAGCCCGAGATGGATTTGCTTCTGTCCGGTCTGATTGCGCTCGATCCGGCAAGCAGTGCAGTGCTTTGCGGATAACCTGGACTGAATTCAGCTAAAGGGAAAAATATGGCAGCAGAAGGCTTTTACCTGGTGCAGGGTGACAAAACAACCTGCGGCGGGAGAATTACCACAGGTGCAGAGGATCACACCCTGTTTAATAAACCGGTTGCCCGGGAACAGGACAGCGTGACCTGTGGAAAACATCCGGGGCTATACAGGATAGCCGGTGGCATCGACAACGATACCATACACGGCAGGCGAATGGCCGGAACCCTCGACAGCTACAGCACCTGTCCGTGCAAGGCTAAGTTTATTCCGTCGATGATGGAGGATACGTATGAGAAGAGTGGCAGGAGTGCTAATTCTGCAGGGGAGACAACGGCAGCTACAGCACTTTCATCGGCATCTTCGCTTGCAACTTCACCGGCAACTACTCCACCAGTAACGACCACCGGGCAGTCGTCGGATCTTAAGAGTAAGCCGCATTGTCAGCATACTGATGGCGCGATAAAGGTTGCTGACTATATACTCAAAGAAATTAAGACGAATGTCAGAAACCAGACTGCAGAAACAATCAGATATTTAATCGACGAGGATACTTTACAACAAAGGCGTGCCGAGTGGAATAAGCTCTCTTTTTACGCAAAGCTGGCTCAATATCCAAAACCTGATTTACCTGCTGCAATGGCTGTCTGGTATCAGACAGTAAAAACGGGTTCTACTTGGGATCACAAACCGAAGATTCGCGACAGATTTTCGTCGGTTGCAGTTGCGCGACCATTACCCAGAAAAGGGAAACCGTCAAGGTCTTATTACCACAAGTTCAAACAGCATGATTATTTTTATGATGTTTGGTCAAACATACATTATGGCTATGTTGGCCTTAGTGTCGGCTTTTCAGAATCATTGCTCTCAAAAGGTTCTACCTGGGAACAAAATATGACGCCTGGAGCGATTGGTGACGATACGGTGGACGACGTTACGAGTATGAAAATCGGTTTTGCTCTGTTCCATCAACACGGGAAATATGCAGACAGTTTGACTGTGATTAATATACTTGACGCGCTCGATCAAACACCTGATGTGCTACTACCTCACTCAAAGGAAAAACACTGGTGCTGGAATACAGATAATCCAGATAAGATTGAGGAATGATTGTGAAAAAGAAAAAACTTCTGGGTTACATTGTATTCTTTTCGGGATTGTTGGTGCTTATTGTTCACGCCTTCCCGATACGACCTTTCGTTACGATTACAAATAATACTAACAAACCTCTTTTCATATATGCTGGTGAGAGTATCTATGACGTCGACCCCGAACCTGAAGAAATTGAGCGAATTGTAAGGTCAAAACCTAAAATCATAGCTCCAGGTGAGATAAGTCAATTTACTGCTTCATTTATATCTCTGATTAGAAAAGACGCAGCAATCGATATTGGTTGGAGAATCGGTGGTCAATATGAATATAATTCAACTGGTGGTGGAGGTCAGAATTTCATTCTTTCCTCAACAGCAGGTGCGTGTTCTGTGTCGATCAAAGTAAACGATGGGTTTAATAATGAGGTTCTGGAGAATGCTTCTGGTGATTTGTGTTTTAAAAAAATAAAAGCATTCAAGTACAAATATTGATCTATGACCTATTTTCTTGGAAATGTCTGTTTAACGTTAAAATTTCCAGTGTTTAATAAATGATAAGAAATTAATATAAATATATGGATGATTTAACCCTGCGTTATTACGACGCTGAAATGCGCTATCTGCTAGAAGCCGGTGAAGAGTTTGCCCGTGCTCACCCCGAGCAGGCGGCAATGCTCAATCTCGATAAAGCGGGCGCACGCGACCCGTATGTGGAGCGCCTGTTTGAGGGCTTTGCCTTCCTGATGGGGCGGCTTCGGGAGAAGCTCGATGACGATCTGCCGGAGCTGACCGAAGGGCTGGTCAGCCTGTTGTGGCCGCATTACCTGCGCACCATTCCGTCGATGTCGGTGGTGGAGTTCACCCCTGACTGGCGTGAGATGAAAGAGCTGATGCGTATCGTCAAAGGCTTCGAAGTTAACTCACGACCCATCGGCGAGAAAGGGACTCGCTGCCGGTACACCACCACCAGAGAGATAACCCTTCAGCCGCTGGCGCTGGAGCAGGCCCGCCTGTCGACTGACCCTGACGGGCGTTCGGTCATTAGCCTGCGTTTTAACTGCAGCCTCCTGGCCGACTGGAGCCGTGTCGATCTCAGCCAGATCCCGTTTTACTTCAATGCTGACGCACCGCTGGCCTGCGCCATGCATGAAGCCTTTACCATGAACACGGCCCGTCTCTGGCTGCGGATGCCAGGTGACATGGACAGAAGACCGCTCGACGGGTATTTCACTGCACTGGGTTTCGGCGATGACGATGACCTGTGGCCGAAGGAAAGTAGCAGCTTTAGCGGTTATCAGCTGTTGCTGGAGTACTTCACCTTCCGTGAGAAATTCATGTTCACAGGGCTGCGTGGGCTGGAGACCGTACTCTTTCCGGCTGAGCTCTCCTGGTTTGAAATCGACGTGGTGCTGGCAGAGCGTTGGGAGCATGATTTCAGCTTTACCGAAAAGCATCTGCGCCTGAACTGTGTGCCGGTGATTAACCTGTTCCCGCTGGAATCCGATCCGCTGACGCTCAATTCCCTGCAGACCGAATACATGCTGCGCCCGATGCGCGTGCAGGATGGCCATACCGAGATATACGCGGTGGATTCGGTGATGTCATCAAGCCAGCATACCTACGTGCCATTTTCAAGCTTCCGCCACAAGGGCGGAATGATGCGCCATGAAGCCCCGGAATATTACTACCACACCCGCGTGCGCCGTGGCCCGTCGGGGTTGCATAACACCTGGCTTATCCTCGGCGGGGAAGCGTTTGATAACCACATGGTGCCGGAGGATGAAAGCCTGTCGCTGACGCTAACCGGCACCAATGGCCAATTACCTCGCAGAGCGTTGCAAAGTACCGTGCTCGATACGGTAATGAAAACCACTTCAGCCAGTATCGCCGTGCGTAACCTGTGTGCGCCGACATTGCCCTGTTATCCGCCAGCGCAGGACCGTTTCCACTGGCGCGTGCTGAGTCATCTCGGCAGCGGATTCCTGTCGATGATGGATAATGCCGATGTGCTGCGCGGTACCCTGGCGCTGTACGAATGGACCGACTGCGAGGTAAACCGCCGTCGCCTGGAAGCCATTATTGACGTGAAGCACAGTGAGACCGAACGCTTTGAGCAGGGCTACCTGGTGCGCGGTGTGCAGATTGAGGTGACCCTGGACAGTCACGGCTTTGCCGGGCGCGGCGATATCTGCCTGTTCGGCGAGATGCTGAGCCGCTTCTTTGCGCTCTACACCGACATCTATCTGTTTAACCGCCTGATTATCATCCTGCAACCGACCGGAGAGCGCCTGGAATGGGAAGAGAAGCACAACCGCCGCATTCCCGGCTGAGCCCGCGGCTGGCAGCCGACCTGCACCGCATGAATTTTTATCGCTTCTGTCAGTTGCTGGAGAGGAGGGAGCCGGGCAGACCGCTGATGGGCTCGACCAGCCATCCGGCGGATGACCCGGTGCGGTTTGCGCCGCACCCGGGGATGGGTTTCCCGGCGACCGAGCTGAAGGCTGTCGAATATGACGAGGATGATGACAGCAGACCACCGCTTATCCGTACGACCTTTATGGGGATGTACGGTGTTGATTCCCCCTTACCAACGGCGTACCTCGATGACATCACCCAGCGTCGGGAAGGACATGAGGCGCTGCAGGGATTTCTGGATATCTTCAGCCACCGCATCCTGACGCAGTTTTATCGCATCTGGCGGAAATACTCTTACCCGGCCACCTTTGAGCCCGGCGGCACCGACAGCATTTCGCAGTCATTGCTGGGTCTGGTGGGGCTGGGTATTCCGGGCACCGCAGAGCACATCGCCACTCCGGTATCGCGCTTTCTGTCGCTGCTGGGCGTACTCCAGCAGCCAGGCAAAACTCAGGAGGGGATGCAGGCGCTGGTGAGCCTGCTGGCACCTGACACGACGGTGCAGGTGAGCCCGTATTGCCTGCGGCCGGTGGAGGTCAGTCAGCCGCTGGGCTTTTACGGTGATGACGATTTTCTTCTGGATGGCAACACGCCGCTGGGTGAAGAAGCTATAGATGCTAACAGTCAGTTGCTGATTGCCCTGTCCACCGATAACGAACAGGAATCGCAGGGCTGGAAACCGGATGGTCTGCTGTATCAGGACTTTCTGGTGATGCTGCGGGTGTATCTGGGCTGGCGCTTTAAGGCAAAAATCACCCTGACCACCGCCACCCGTCTGCTGGCCGCACCGCCGCTCGGCGAAGGCCCCTTCTGGCTGGGGATGAATGGCGTTCTGGGCGCGGATGGCGAAGACCTCCCGGATGATATCCCGCAGACCTTTACGACGGAACTGGGCTATTACACCGGCCTGCAGCCCGCAACACCACAACAAGGAAACCGACGTGTTACGTACAAGTTTGATTAAACCCGCGTGCTGGCTGCCTGCACTGCTGTCGTTCAGCCTGACGGGCTGTGGGGTGACGCAGGGCGTCGCAGAGGGTACCAAATCGGTCTATACCGCGGTGTTTTACAAGAAAATTAAAGTGCTCCATCTGGATTTTACAGCCCGTGAAGCACTGAACACCGATGCGCGCGAGAGTAACTCACTCTCCGAGCCGGTGGTGGTCCGAATTTACCAGCTGAAAGACCGCAAAGCATTCGACAAAACGGTCTACCAGCAGCTCCTCAAGGATGGCGACACGATCCTGAAAGCCGACCTGTTGGCGACCCGGGATGTCGTGATGAAACCTGGCGGCGATGCGAACCTCGATATGCCAATGGAAGCGGGCGCGAAATTTGTCGCGGTGGTCGGTCTCTTCCGCCATCCCGATATGGTTAACAACACCTGGAAACAGGTTCTTAGACGTGAAGATCTCGAGCCGGATAAACCCCGCATTCTGGAAGCCGGAAATAACTACCTGACGTTACAGCCACTGAAGGATGACTGATGCCACAAGGACACAACACGCCATCGCTGTATGACATGCTGAGCGGTAATTTCTCTGGTGGCCTAAGCCTCAGCCAAGTCAGTGAGCAGAACCAGGTGATTTTATCTGTACTCGATAACATGCAGCGGGTGCTCAACTGTCGCGCCGGTACGCTGGCGCATCTGCCTGATTATGGCCTGCCGGACATGACCACAATTCTGCAGGGGATGCCGGGTACAGCCCATGAATTGATGGAGACCCTGTCGTCTGTACTGCTGAAGTATGAGCCGCGTCTTAAGAAAATCGATGTGGTTCTGCTTGAGCAGGACATTCCTGGTGAACTGCGCTATGCCATAGATGCCGAGCTGAAAGGCATCGGCCTGGTACGCTATGGCACGGAATTTATGCCTGAAGGTCGCGTGCTGATACGTCACCTCAAGCAGCAACAGTATCTTGACGCACAGACCCGCCTCTAATCTCCTGACGGACAATGAAAGCATGTCGGCAAAAGCCCGTTTTTTGAAGAAGTTGCAGGAACAACACCCACGCAGTACAGCCTTTGACACGAAAGCCGAAGCGGATATCGCGGCATTTCGTCAGCGGATAAGCCTGCTTCATGAATCTATGGATGAGTGGCTTGCCGGTACAGAGATTCGTACTGAAGCCACCGCGACTTCCCTGATTGAATTTCTGATTGGCGGCGCCACGTTTTCGGTTCCGGGTATTGCTTTGCACTATGCACAGCGGAGTATCCGGTTTACCCCCATTTTTCTGTACGGGCAGGGCGTAACCGGCTGTATTGAGGTCTGCCTGACTGCAGATAGCAAAATCCGTCCCCTGTACCGACTGTTTATGCGCAGTGGTGAGCAGGATAACTGGACCTGGTGCCCGGCAGGGACGCAGAGCGGAAAACCTGCCCGGTTTGATGAAGAGGCGTTCTTTACGATGATCGCGCCTTTACTCCCTGAGTAACCACTACACCTGATTTTGAGCCTGGCTCGCATTTATGCCCATGGACAAACAAACATGCATGACGAACAACCCCGCCAGGTGAGAACCGGCGGCGATCCGCGTTCACTGCCTCAGTTTACGGCGCTGCGCGATGAGATGAGCAAACTGACGCACCCGGCACGTCCGGACGTCGACTGGAAGCAGGTGGAAAACCTGTCGCACTCCCTGTTTGAAATCAACGGTGTTGAGCTGCAGACCGGTGCCTGATATACCCTTGCCCGCAGCCAGCTGGCGCAGGTCAGAGGGCTTAACGAAGGGCTCGCCATCCTGACCTCGATGCTGAGCTACCAGTGGGCTCAGTTCTGGCCGCAGCCGGTGCAGGTCCGGGCTGACATTCTGAGTGGACTTTTTCAGCGCCTGCAGAAACTTTTCCGCACCTGGTCACTGCAGCCTGCGGATCTCTCTGTCCTGGAGCATGCCGAAAAGCAACTGCAGGCGCTGGACGATATTCTGAAGCGTCAGGAACTCAGACACGCCTGTAACCCTGCATCCCTGATAGAGCAATTTCGCAATACTTTAAGTCGCCTGGAGAACTGTCCTCAGCAGGAGGAAACCTGCAAGAGTACTGTTTTGCCTGAGCAGGCATTGCTGAGACGTGATGACGCGGCGCCACCGGCCAGCCAGCTGGTCTATGTCATCCATAAGGAGCCTGAGGTCAGGGGGCGGGTGCAGGAAATGCCACGGGTCAAACCCAAACGATGGCCCGTCTTTGTGGCTGGCATGGCGACCTCACTGGTGCTGGGCGCAGCTACTGCCTTTGGATGGCAGGTTCTGCATCAGCCGGATGACGCCACAAATACCCTGGCCGCCTCCGTTGCCCCGCTGCCTGAACCCATGACTACCCCGCAAATCGATGCCTTCAGGAAGACGGATAACAGCCGGACAGACTCTGCCATGTGGCTTGAGCGAATAACGCACCAGGTCAACGGGATCATGAACCAGTCGCCGGGATGGCGGCTTCACTATGGGCAGGGGCTGGTTTCGCAGGCAAAAGCCCTGTGGCCAGACGACCCGGCAACCCGTGAGCTGGTAAAACGCTGGGAGCAGTATCAGCAGGCACGCACGCTGCCCGCCAGCAAGCTCAAGGGCTGGAATGAGGGCATGGCGCAACTTTGGGCGCTGTCGGCAAGGCTCGATGCGCTGGATCATCAGAAAGGTAAATATCTGACGGGCAGCGAGCTGAAGACGATGGTCTGGCAAATTACCCGTTCGTTTGCCAGTGCAGTGCCGGCTGAAGAGCAGCTGCGGCAACTGGTTAGCGAACCGGGGGTGGTTAACGCCCCAGGAGTCAGTATTGAGGAAGCCTCACGTCATCTGGATTCGTTGAGCCACATGCTGGGACAGGTGTCGAACCAAGGTGGGGATGCTCATTCAGAAACAGACCCGGGTGCCAGTGATCCCGGCACATTCCGTCGTTAAGCAAAAAATCCCGTTTGTTAGGGAGCAGGAAGTAAACAGGGAGTCGATCTGATGACAGGTAAAGCGCAAAACCGGCGAAATCATCTGTCCCCATGGACGATTAAAAGATATTCAGTCTGTTGAACACCACTATGGGCGACTTCCGACAGAGGAGATCGCTATAAAACTGGGGCGAAGCACGGGTGCCGTGAGGCGAATAGCGCATAAATCCGGGGTGGGTAAACCGGCTTCCCGGCTCTGGACTGAAGACGAACAGTCGCTGATCCTCCTGCATTACCATAAGGGACCGGATTTTCTACAGACACTGTTGCCCGGCAGAACAACGCAGGCAATTCACTCACAAGCCGTCTGGGCGTAACGGTCAGTAACTGGAGCAATCAGGAACGTCAGTTTTTAAAAGACCATCACGACATCATGCCTGTCAGGAAGAACGTTTACATACTCGGCAGGAGTCCCGAGGAAGTAAGACGGATGGTTTATGACATGAAGCTGGGGAAAAAAGCGAGAAGGCCTGCGAAACACTGGACCGGACAGGAAATGGCAATACTGCGCGCGCACTCGAATCAGGAAGCATGGATTGTCCGTGCCCAGCCTTTGTTGCCGGGGCGAACGGCAGCCGCCATTAAGCTCCAGGCGGCCAGGCTGGTGCTCAGATTTCGCAACCGCCCATCCCGTAAGACACCGCCTCAGCCCTGGAGTGAGGGAGAGCTCAGCCTGTTAAAAAAGCATCAGAATGCGTCGATTAGCGAATTGCTTGAATTATTCCCGGGGTGCACGAAATACGCCATTGAACACAGGCGATTAGTTTAAGCCAGCAACGTCATTGGGTATCAGGAAATAAAATTCATGAATTACAGCAGGATAACTGATTGGTGCGTCTGAATGGACTCGAACCATCGACCCCCACCATGTCAAGGTGGTGCTCTAACCAACTGAGCTACAGACGCATCTAAAAGAAAGGTGGTGCGTTTAATTGGACTCGAACCAACGACCCCCACCATGTCAAGGTGGTGCTCTAACCAACTGAGCTATAAACGCATTATGGTGCGTTCAATTGGACTCGAACCAACGACCCCCACCATGTCAAGGTGGTGCTCTAACCAACTGAGCTATGAACGCATGTTGCAGCAGCAACGGGGACGCATATTAGCGGGAGGGAGGGGTTGTGGCAAGAGGCAAACGTCACTTTTCTTCCAGTTTTCTCACGATCGCAGAAGTTTTATCCATATTGGTTATATTTTACTGATGCAAAAGAATATTTCTTCACCAGCACGGGAAAACGGCGCTGAATCAGCGCCGTTGGATACCGACTTCGCTTTCGCGACGGGTTAGCGCGCAGCGCGCTGTAAAATGATGCTGGAAGGCTGACGCTGCAGGAAACGCATACGCAGCATCATCATCACGGCGGCGGAGGTGAGACCAATAATAAATCCGCACCAGAAACCGGCGGGGCCCATGCGCGGCACGATCAGATCGGTCAGGGCCAGCAGGTAGCCGCTCGGCAGACCCAATACCCAGTAGGCGGTAAAGGTAATAAAGAAGATGGAACGCGTGTCTTTATAGCCGCGCAGGATCCCGCTGCCGATCACCTGAACGGAGTCGGAAATCTGGTAGATGGCCGCGAGCAGCATTAGCTGGGACGCCAGGGCCACGACCTCGGGATTGTCGTTATACAGCAGCGCAATTTGCTTACGCATCAGAATGGTGAACACCGCCGTGAAAACGGCCATGCACACCCCAACGCCGACGCCGGTTCTGGCTGAGGTCTGAGCCTCCAGCGTTGAACCCTGCCCGAGACGGAAGCCTACGCGAATCGTCACCGCTGCCGCTAGCGAGAGCGGTAAGACGAACATCAGCGAGCTGAAGTTAAGGGCAATCTGATGCCCGGCCACGTCAACGATCCCCAACGGCGAGACCAGCAGCGCCACGACGGCAAACAGCGTGACTTCGAAAAACAGCGCCAGCGCAATCGGCAGGCCCAGCTGCACCAGACGCTGAATGACGGCGAAATCCGGTTTGCTGAATCGCTCCTGGAGATGAATTTCACGCATCGAACGCGCGCGGCGTACCCAGAACAGCATGCTGAAAAACATCACCCAGTAAACCGATGCCGTCGCTACGCCACAGCCAATCCCGCCAAGTTCCGGCATACCGAAGTGACCGTAGATAAAAATGTAGTTCACCGGAATGTTGACCAGCAGGCCGATAAATCCCATGACCATACCCGGCTTGGTTTTCGCCAGCCCTTCACATTGGTTACGGGCAACCTGAAAGAACAGATAGCCGGGCGCGCCCCACAGCAGCGCGCGCAGGTAGCCGACCGCTTTGTCCGCCATCGCCGGGTCGATGTTATGCATTGAGCTGATAATGTAACCGGCATTCCACAGCACGACCATCACCAGGACGGAGACGAAGCCGGCCAGCCAGAATCCCTGGCGCACCTGGTGTGCGATACGATCACGACGGCCGGAACCATTCAACTGAGCAATAACGGGCGTCAGGGCCAGCAGCAGGCCGTGGCCAAAGAGGATCGCCGGTAGCCAGATGGAAGTGCCGATGGCAACGGCCGCCATATCGGTGGCGCTATAGCCGCCCGCCATCACGGTATCGACAAAGCCCATGGCGGTTTGGGCGACCTGAGCAAGAATAACGGGTATAGCCAGTGCTAATAACTGACGCGCTTCAATAAAATACTTCTGCACGTGAACACCTATATATTGTTGTTATTGGAGGACTAAAAAAGCCGCCATCAAGGGCAGCAAGAAGAAAAAGCAGAGGGATTTGCCAGACTATTGTAGCGAGGATTAGCCATTTAGCCAGTGAAAAAATTCCTCTGCACGTTGTGCGCTGGCAACCTGTTTTGCCAGCTGTTATTGTTCGTCATAGCCGAAAACGGTACTGATACCGTCACGAATTTATACAGGAGCAAAATATGTTTACCGGTATTGTGCAGGGGACCGCCAAAGTGGTGGCTATTGATGAAAAACCCAACTTTCGCACCCACGTTGTGGAGCTGCCTGAGCATATGCTCGCGGGGCTTGAAACAGGCGCTTCGGTAGCGCACAACGGCTGCTGCTTGACGGTCACCGATATCAATGGTCCGCGAGTAAGTTTTGATCTGATGAAAGAGACCTTGCGGATAACCAATCTGGGCGCGATCCGCGAGGGCGACAGCGTCAACGTTGAGCGCGCGGCCAAATTCAGCGATGAAATTGGCGGTCACCTGATGTCAGGTCATATTATGACCACCGCGGAGGTGGTGAAAATTCTGACCTCGGAAAATAATCGCCAGATTTGGTTTAAGGTTCAGGACCCGACGTTGATGAAATATATCCTCTACAAAGGATATATCGGCGTCGATGGGATTAGCCTCACCGTCGGTGAAGTGACGCCAACCCGGTTCTGCGTGCATTTAATTCCGGAAACGCTGCAGCGCACCACGCTTGGGGTGAAAAAGCTGGGCGATCGGGTGAATATTGAAATCGATCCGCAGACGCAGGCGGTCATTGATACTGTTGAGCGCGTGCTGGCGGCGAAAGAAGCAGAAGCGGCGCTGAAAACGGCGGCCGAATAATAAATTCCCCCGCCGAAGCGGGGGAAATTTTTAGCGGGCCACGCGCAGACCGTGTTCGGCTCCGCGAGAAAAAACCACCTGCCACAGCTGAATATCGCGCGCGCGGAAAGCGCCGGCGCAGGCATTCAGGTAATAGCTGAACATGCGTTTAAAGCGTTCTGAGTAGTTGTCGGCAATTTCCGGCCAGCTATTAAGGAAGCGCTCATACCAGGCCATAAGCGTGGTGTCGTAGTCGGCGCCGAAATTATGCCAGTCTTCCATAACAAAATGCGATTCGCTGGCTTCGGCAATATGGCGCACCGACGGCAAACAGCCGTTAGGGAAGATATATTTGTTGATCCAGGGGTCAACGCTATGGTCGGTTTTTTTCGAGCCGATGGTATGGAGCAGGAAACGACCTTCGGGCTTCAGATTACGATCGACCACATCAAAATAGGTGGCGTAATTTTTAGGTCCGACGTGTTCGAACATGCCGACTGAAACAATACGGTCAAAGCTCTCGTGCAGGTCGCGATAGTCCTGGAGGAGGATGGTGACGTCGAGGTCAGCGCAGCGCTGCTGCGCCATTTTCTGCTGCTCCGCCGAGATGGTAACGCCCACCACGCTAACCTGGTAATTTTTGGCCATGTAGTAGGCCAACCCGCCCCAGCCGCAGCCGATATCCAGCACCCGCATGCCGGGCTCAAGCTCAAGTTTACGGCAGATGAGATCTAATTTGGCCTGCTGTGCGTCATCAAGAGTTTCCGCGTCTTTCCAGTACGCGCAGGAATACTGCATATAAGGGTCAAGCATGCGGCTGAACAGATCGTTACCTAAATCGTAATGCTCCTTGCCGACAATCCAGGACCGTTTTTTACTTTGCAGATTGAATAAGCGTGCGCTGGCGATACGCAAGGTATCTTTGAAATGATGGGGAAGCTGATTTTCCAATCCGGCGCGTAAAACTTTATGGAAAAATATATCCAGCCGTTCACAATCCCACCAGCCGTCCATATAGCTTTCGCCTAGCCCCAGCGACCCCTCCTGCAAAACACGCTTAAAAAAGAGCGGGTTTTTAATCCGTAGATCGGAAGGGGCAGGACCATTAATTTCGATGCCCGCACGGCCTAATAATTCAGCTGCAATTCGGTACCAATCATCATTTGGTACACTGACTACTTCTTCTATACACGATGAACTCATAGCTTCTCCATCACGCCCAAGTGATCAGAACCTTAAAACAGCGTAGACGCTTTTTTGGCTTTGTGAGAAATCTCACGGATAATCCGTGAGGCTGCTATCCGACGTAGAACAGAGGAAGGGAGGTAACCCTTGCCGAAAGGCCTTCCATGGGGAAACGGGATGCATCCTGCTCCCGTTTAATCAATTAATCTTTCTATTTATGTGATGCTGGATCCAGTATAGGCCGCTAAAAACAGGCTTTCAACAAAAATATCTTAGCAAGCTAACTACTGAATTCTATAACTATCAGCAGAATAGCTTACGCATGTGACGATTCTGTTGCAGGATGCGCGGCTTTATACTGCATGCGGTAGCCTATGCCGGCCAGCACGATGGAGACCAGCATCACGCTGGTGGTCGTTTGCAGCGGCGTGGCAATCAGCGTAGAAACCAGCAGGCTGGTCAGGAAACAGAGACCAAGCTGCAGAGTGTTTTGCAGCGCCGCAGCACGCCCGGTCGCCTGCGGGAATGGCTTCAGGGCCTGCGAGACGACGATCGGATAAATACCGCCGTTCACCACCGCCATGGCGCAGAACGGAATCATCAGCCCAATAAGCGTCGCGTTCTCCCGCAGGCCAACCAGCCAGGTGGCGGCGACGCTGACGGCAAAAATCGCCAGCAGCCAGGGAAGAATTTGCTGCCCCTGCCATTTTTGCAGCGCCGCGCGGCAGCCGTAACCGCCCACCAGAAACGCGATAGTCTGTGGAACATAGCTCAGGCCAATAACGGTCGGGCCGTAGCCCATTTCATGGAGAATAAACGGCGAGCCCGTGAGCCAGGCGAAAAAGCTGGCGGAACAGGCGGCATAGATCAGCACGTTACCGCTATATTCCCGCGAGCGCAGCAGGGCGAGGAAGGTGAGCTTCTTCTGGGCGCTGACGATCGGTTTATTCGCCGGCTTCAGGCGCAGGGCCGGCAGCATCAGCAGTAGGGTAATGGCGAACAGAACGGCAAAAATGGCCTGCCATTCGAAGTGAACCAGCAGCCAGCTGCCAAGCAGCGGTGCCAGCGCCGGCGATAAACCAACCAGCGGCATAATGGCGGCGAAAATGCGGTTGGTTCTTTGCGCGGGGTAATAATCGGTTACCATCGCCTGCCAGGTCACCGCGGCGGCGCAAACCCCCAGAGCCTGGATAAAGCGCAGCGCCAGCATCAGGCCGGCATCGCGCACCCACAGCATCCCCAGGCAGCCGACAGCAAAGATAGCCAGGCCGCTCAGCAGCACCGGCTTACGGCCGTAGCGATCGGAAATGGGGCCCCAGAAGAGCTGCCCAAGCGCAAAGCCCGCCAGGAACAGGCTCAGGCTGGCGCTGACCGAGGCGGCGGAAGTATTCAGATCCTGTTGCATGGCGGCGAAAGCCGGAAGATACATATCGGTGGCCAGAAAGCCCAGTACGCTGAGGCCAGCCAGCCAGACTAAAAATCCTTTCCCAGGTTGTTGCATAACGTTCTCTTTTTATTGTGCAGGTACGATGGCGCAGAGTGTAGGGAGTGCATTAAGGCTTGTGAAACGCTAATATTTGTCAGATGAGTTCAAAAATTTTGTAGGCAGAAAATGTGGTCTGAATACTCGCTTGAGGTTGTCGATGCTGTCGCCCGCAACGGCAGCTTTAGCGCCGCCGCCCAGGAACTGCACCGCGTACCCTCGGCCGTCAGCTATACCGTACGTCAGCTGGAGGAGTGGCTGGCGGTGCCGCTGTTCGAACGCCGCCATCGGGATGTGGAATTAACGCCGGCCGGCGTCTGGTTTTTACAGGAAGGGCGATCTGTTATCAAAAAAATGCAGATCACCCGCCAGCAGTGCCAGCAGATCGCCAACGGCTGGCGCGGGCAGCTTTCTATCGCGGTTGATAACATCGTTAAACCCACGCGTATGCGGCAGATGATCGTTGATTTTTATCGCCATTTTGATGACGTCGAGCTGATCGTCTTTCAGGAAGTGTTCAACGGCGTCTGGGATGCGCTCGCCGACGGTCGCGTGGAGTTAGCCATCGGCGCGACGCGCTCAATTCCGGTAGGGGGACGCTACGCCTTCCGCGATATGGGGATGCTGAGCTGGGACTGCGTCGTTGCGAGCCACCATCCGCTGGCAAAAATGGCGGGGCCTTTGAGCGATGACGTGTTGCGCAACTGGCCGTCGCTGGTCAGAGAGGATACGTCACGCTCGCTGCCAAAGCGGACCACGTGGCTGCTCGATAACCAGAAGAGGGTCGTCGTGCCGGACTGGGATGCTTCTGAAACCTGCCTCTCCGCCGGACTGTGCGTCGGTATGGTGCCCGGGCATTTAGCGCGTCCGTGGCTGGATAGCGGTGAATGGACGGCGCTGGAGCTGGAGAACCCCTTCCCGGATGCCGCATGCTGCCTGACGTGGCAGCAAAGCGACGCTTCGCCGGCGCTGCTCTGGTTACTGGATTATCTTGGCGATAGCGAAACGCTAAATCGGGAGTGGCTGCGGGCGCCGGAATAACCGACCCCGCAAGCAGCGCTAACGGCGGTAATCGACAAACGGACCGTCGGCCACGGAACGGCGCTCGACCAGACGCGGATGGACTTCAATCGACTGCGAGACTTCACGCTTATTGACGATACGGTCCAGCAGCATATTAAAGGCCGCTTCGCCAAGAGAGTCTTTAGGCTGATGAATAGTGGTCAGCGCCGGGCTAAAGTAGCGAGCGTTGCGCACGTTATCATAACCGATCAGTGAAATATCCTGCGGCACGCGCAGGCCCATTTCATCCGCCGCGCAGATGGCGCCCATTGCCATAATATCCCCGCCGCAGAAGATGGCCGTTGGGCGAGGATGCTGGGCGAGAATTTGCTGCATGGCGCGGTAGCCGGATTCCGGCTCGAAATCACCCTGCACAATCCAGTTCTCCGGGACGTTAATCTGCGCCTCTTCCATCGCTTTCATAAAACCCGCCAGCCGGCCTGCGCCGGTGTTACGCTCCAGCGGGCCGGGGATCACGCCGATGTCGCGATGGCCGCGCTCAACCAGGTAGCGTCCGGCGATATAGCCGCCCTCGAAGGCGTTATCGACGACCGAGTCGGTGAAGTCGGCTTTTGCCTCGCCCCAGTCCATCACCACCATCGGGATATGGCGATACTCTTCCAGCATGCTTAACACCGATTCCGGATACTCAGAACACATCACCAGCAGGCCGTCTACGCGTTTCTGCGCCATCATTGACAGATAGGCGCGCTGTTTCTCCGGGTCGTTCCATGCGTTACCGAGGATCAGGGTGTAGCCCTTCTGGAAGCAGCTTTTCTCGACGGCTTCGATAATCTCAGCGAAATAGGCCGCTTCGCTGCTGGTCGCCAGCAGACCAATAGACTTGGTGTGATTGACCTTCAGGCTGCGGGCAACGGCGCTGGGGGAGTAATGCAGTTCTTTTATTGCCGCCCACACCGCATTGCGCGTCTCTTCCGCAACGAATCGGGTTTTGTTAATCACATGTGACACTGTTGTAGTGGAAACGTTTGCGCGCTTCGCTACATCTTTAATAGTTGCCATTACTTCTCACTCCAGACCTTGACCTGATCGTCTGTTTATCGGTACGTAAACGTTTGCCTGTACACACCCTGACGCCAAAATTGAGCATGGCATCACGTCGGGAAAACGACACAGAACGACAGGAAGGGGTCAATGGCCGATACGCTTTCAAATTAGCGTGGGATTTTGTCCGATCTTGGGGCAAAGGGGAAGAGCAAAAATGTGCATCACTCTAAATCTCGGAAGATTTTTACGCTATTCTGTGTAAAAATGAGCAAGCTCACTTTTCATGTGGGGATAATCAGGGGGAAAAATTGATGGATACAAATTTAAAGTTTTCGCTGACAACAACGATTATTGTTTTGGGTTTGATTGTTGCCGCAGGTTTGACCGCAGTACTGCACTAGTTCTGCGATAAGGGAGGGGCCGCTCTCCCTTTGCTCCACCTATTATTATCATTTTCGCAAAAATCTTTTGCCATTTCGTTCACTTTTGTTTTTCTGTGATTGATGTCATGCTTTTGACTTCTGATGAAATGCCGTCGCGGAAGGCGGCCTGATGGAGTCCCTGCATGAAAATCAACTTTCCCCTGCTCGCGCTGGCGATTGGTGCCTTTGGCATCGGCACGACCGAATTCTCCCCGATGGGGCTATTACCGGTAATCGCTAAAGGCGTGGACGTTTCGATTCCGGCGGCGGGAATGCTGATTAGCGCCTATGCCATCGGGGTAATGGTCGGCGCGCCGCTGATGACGCTGCTGCTCTCCCACCGCGCGCGCAGAAATGCGCTGATTTTCCTGATGGCGATTTTTACCCTTGGCAACGTGCTCTCTTCCATTGCGCCGGATTACACCACGCTGCTGCTGTCGCGGATCATTACCAGCCTTAACCACGGCGCTTTCTTTGGCCTGGGCTCGGTGGTGGCGGCAAGCGTAGTGCCAAAACATAAGCAGGCCAGCGCGGTGGCGACGATGTTTATGGGGCTGACGATCGCCAACATCGGCGGCGTACCCGCAGCAACCTGGCTGGGCGAAACCATCGGCTGGCGAATGTCATTCCTTGCAACGGCGGGGCTGGGCGTGGTGGCAATAATCGGCCTGTGGTTTTCCTTACCGAAGGGCAGCGTCGGCGAGCGCCCAAACGTGAAGCAGGAGCTTTCGGTGCTGATGCGTCCGCAGGTGCTGTCTGCGCTGCTGACTACCGTGCTGGGGGCGGGGGCGATGTTTACGCTCTATACCTATATTTCCCCGGTTCTGCATACCATTACCAACGCCTCTCCGCTGTTTGTCACCGCGATGCTGGTGCTGATCGGCGTGGGCTTTTCGCTGGGCAACTACCTTGGCGGTAAATTTGCTGACCGCTCCGTTTCCGGGACGCTGAAGGGGTTTCTGCTGCTGCTGATGGTTATCATGCTGGCGATCCCGCTGCTGGCGCAATCGCAGGTGGGCGCCGCTATCAGTATGGTTGTCTGGGGCGCGGCGACCTTTGCGGTGGTGCCGCCTTTGCAGATGCGAGTGATGCGCGTGGCTCACGAAGCGCCGGGGCTGTCGTCGTCGGTCAATATCGGGGCTTTCAACCTTGGAAACGCGTTGGGAGCGGCGGCGGGAGGCGCGGTCATTAGCGGCGGCCTGGGCTATACGTTTGTCCCGGTGATGGGGGCGATTATCGCGGGCGTTGCGCTGCTGCTGGTGCTGTTCAGCGGTCGGACGCAGCCGGAAGAGGCGTTCGCTAACCGTTAAGATCGCGAGAAGTGAGATAAGAACCGCAGAAGCCGTATGGCTTCTGCGGTTTGCTTTTATGGTGCCAGGTTAGCGGCAACAAACTTCCAGTTTACCAGCGCCCAGAAGTGTTCCAGATAGTTCGGACGAGCGTTCCGGTAGTCGATGTAATAAGCGTGTTCCCAGACATCCACGGTCAGCAGCGGAGTGGCGTCGCTGGTCAGCGGCGTACCCGCGTTGCTAGTGGAGACAATGGCCAGGCTACCATCGGCGTTTTTCACCAGCCAGGTCCAGCCTGCGCCGAAGTTTTTTGCCGCCGCGTCGGTGAATTTGGCTTTGAAATCAGCGAAGCTGCCGAATGATTTAGCGATAGCCGCCGCCAGTTCGCCTTGCGGTTCGCCGCCAGCGTTTGGCGCGAGGCAGTTCCAGTAGAAGGTGTGGTTCCAGACCTGCGCGGCGTTGTTGAAGACGCCGCCATCGGAAGAACGCACGATCTCTTCCAGGGTTTTCCCTTCAAACGCGGTGCCTTTGATCAGGTTATTCAGGTTGGTGACGTAGGCCTGGTGGTGTTTACCGTAATGGTATTCCAGGGTTTCTGCGGAAATGTGCGGCGCCAGGGCGTCTTTTGCATATGGTAATGCAGGTAATTCGAACGACATTGCTACTCTCCTTTTTATAGTTTGTACGCGCAATAACCATGTATTGCGCAGGGTAATAGTAGCAAATTAAAAGATGTGGCAAAAGAGAGCGTTACCCTGCCGCTGAAGCGGCAAGGCATATTTAGCGAATGGTTTTCGGCGTCATAACGCGACGCGCGCCGACGTAGTGACGTACCCAGTAATCGTCGCTTAATGAGGTGATCTGAATATCGCGGCCGGTGCGCGGAGACTGGATAAATTTGCCGTTGCCCACGTAAACGCCGACGTGATCGGCAGTCCCGCGCCCGCGGGTACGGAAAAAGACGAGATCCCCGCTTTGTAGCTCACCGCGATCCACCGGACGGGCGTCGCGCAGGTGATACATCTCATTGGCGGTGCGTGGAATATGGATTTTAACCAGGTCTTTATAGGCATAATAGACCAGACCGCTACAATCAAACCCGGTGCGCGGGGAAGTACCGCCCCAGCGATAGGGTTTACCAATCTGATCCATCAGCTTTGACATCGCGGTGCTTTGCGCTTTTTGTACCCGCGCCTTATGCGCATCGGCGATAGTCAGCTGCGGCTCATCGGCGATGGGTTTGCAGCGAGTTTTATAGCCTTTACGCACCACGCACTTTTTCTGCACGCTCGCCGTTGCCATCTTGCTTTCTGCTATCGACCTTGTCGAGCTGGCGCACAGTTTTTTATAGCCTTTGCGCAGGACGCATTTTTTGGTGACGCTGGCGGTCTGGCGTGACGCGGCTGATTTGCTACGGCTGGCGGTTGACGTTTTCTTGCTGGGGGTTTTGGCGGTAGTTTTACTTTTGGAATTGACTGCTTTTTTCTTACGCTCTGCGGTCGTGCCCTTGGCCGGATGCGCTTTTGGCGTGGCCGAAGCGTGCGTATGCCCGGAAGCATGCGCCAGCGGCGTCAGTGAAATAGATGTAAAAAGTAATGCACAGAGCGAAATCGCGATTTTGTTAAGACGCGCCACTGAGCACTCCCCTGATTAAATTACAGACATATACAGATGCCTGACGATGAATGACAAACCGCATCGATTCTAAAGCATAAAATCGTGGAGAGTTACTACTCTTTTGTATCTAAAGTCTCGTTTGGTTAACATTTGCAAAAAAATGCTTCCGTCAGCGCCTCCGGCGCATGAAAAGCACGCAACGCGTTGCCGCGTATAGCAATAAAATGATATTTTTGAGGCAACTTTGGCCTACAGAAGATAAAATGTGGCAAGTGAAAAAAATGTTATTATCGGTCCTGCGTTCAGGACGCTACAATGACAAATTACTGCCGTAGAGAAGTTTGAGGAAGCACGACAATGAGCACGACTTTAGAAAAAATCCAACATCAAATCGCTGAAAACCCGATCCTGCTGTACATGAAAGGGTCACCGAAACTGCCAAGCTGCGGTTTCTCCGCACAGGCCGTGCAGGCACTGTCCGCCTGTGGCGAACGTTTTGCCTACGTCGATATCCTGCAAAACCCGGACATCCGCGCAGAGCTGCCGAAATACGCTAACTGGCCAACCTTCCCGCAGCTGTGGGTGGACGGCGAACTGGTCGGCGGCTGTGACATCGTGATTGAAATGTATCAGCGCGGCGAACTGCAGCAGCTGATTAAAGAAACGGCCGCTAAGTACAAAACTGACGAGCCGAAAGCGGAGTAATTCTGCTGCTAATAAAAAAGCGACTTCCGATGAAGTCGCTTTTTTTATCGTTTATTCTTCGGCCATCGGCAATGGCCAACCGCCGAGCCGCTTCCAGCGGTTGACGATTTCGCAGAACAGCTGGGCGGTTTGTTCGGTATCGTATAGCGCGGAGTGCGCCTGGGTACCATCAAACGCCATTCCTGCGGCAATACAGGCTTTCGACAGCACCGTTTGACCCAGCGCCAGGCCGCTCAGGGCCGCGGTATCGAAGGTGACGAACGGGTGGAACGGATTACGTTTCAGCCCCGCGCGCTCTGCCGCCGCCATGGTAAAACCGTGATCGAACGTGGCGTTATGCGCAACCATGATCGCGCGGCTGCAGTCGCTATCTTTCATCCCTTTACGGACCATTTTGAAAATCGCGTGCAGCGCATCGTATTCGCTTACCGCGCCGCGCTCGGGGTCGTTGGGGTTAATACCGTTAAAAGCCAGGGCTTCGGGCTGCAGGTTGGCGCCCTCAAAAGGTTCAACATGAAAATGCAGCGTTTCGTCCGGCATCAGCCAGCCTTCCTCATCCATTTTCAACGTAATAGCGGCGATCTCCAGCAGGGCGTCGGTTTTGGCATTAAACCCAGCGGTTTCAACATCGATTACCACAGGATAAAAACCGCGAAAACGGTCGCACAGACCATTAAGTTGAACGTTCTCGGACATCAGATTCTCTTAGCTGGAAAAAAGTAGCGCGCATTATGGCAAATTTTGCCGCGCCTTGCAGCAGGCGGGGGGATAAAACAGCGGGCACCGCGGGTGCCCGAGCAGATTAATTGCCGAGACCCTTACCGGCGTCTTTCTCTTCGATCAGTTCGATTTTATAACCATCCGGATCTTCGACGAAGGCGATGACGGTGGTACCGCCTTTGACCGGGCCGGCTTCACGCGTCACGTTGCCGCCGTTCTGGCGAATACGCTCGCAGGCTTCGGCCGCGTTTTCAACACTCAGCGCGATATGGCCATAAGCGCTACCGAGATCGTACTTATCAACGCCCCAGTTGTAGGTCAGCTCAATCACGGCGGTATCGCTCTCTTCGCCGTAACCCACGAATGCCAGCGAGTATTTATACTCCGTGTTTTCGCTGGTGCGCAGCAGTTTCATGCCCAGTACGTTGGTGTAAAACTCAATCGAACGTTGCAGGTCGCCAACGCGCAGCATGGTGTGAAGTAAGCGCATAATGTCCCCTATGCAGTTTATGTTGATACAGCAGAGCGTTGAGTATAGCGGCGATAACCCGCCGCTATCAATGGAGGGATTACAGGGTCGGGTAATCGGTATAGCCTTCCGCGCCGCCGCCGTAGAAGCTTTCCGGACGCTGTGGATTCAGCGCGGCCTTTTTCTGCAGGCGCGCGACCAGATCCGGGTTGGCAATGTAGTCGCGACCAAAGGCCACGGCATCGATGAGGCCTTTACCGATCAGATCGTTTGCCTTTTCGACCGTGTAGGCGCCAGCGCCGATAATGGCGCCGGGAAAACGGTCGCGTACTTTCTGACGGAACTCATCGCTATACGGCTGACCGCCGGCCCAGTCCGGCTCGGACATGTGCAGGTAAGCGATACCGCGTTTGGCCAGCTCTTCAATCAGATAGAGCGCATCGGCCTCTTCATTTGGACCATTATCGACGTTCTGGAAGCTGCCAATAGGCGAAACGCGAATACCGATACGGTCGGCGCTCCACTCTTTACTCGCCGCATCAACTACTTCCAGCACCAGGCGCGCGCGGTTTTCCACGCTGCCGCCATACTGGTCAGTACGGTGGTTGGAAGACGGGGAAAGGAACTGGTGCAGCAGGTAGCCGTGCGCGGAGTGCAGTTCGACAAGGTCAAAACCGGCATCGCGGGCGTTGCCTACCGCCTGACGGAAATCATCAACAATCCCCGGGATCTCATCGGTGTTGAGCGCGCGCGGCATTGAGGTGTCGACGCGAATAGCATGGCCGTTTTCATCGCGCAGCGAGGTACGGGTACCCGCGCTTATGGCCGACGGTGCCACCGGGGCGGCGCCGCCAGGCTGGATGCTGCTGTGCGAAATACGCCCGGTGTGCCACAGCTGTACGGCAATACGCCCGTTTTCGGCGTGTACGCCGGCGGTGATTTTTTTCCACGCTGCAATCTGTTCTGGGCTGTGCAGACCCGGTGCGCCCGCGTAGCCTTTAGCCTGAGCGGAAATCTGGGTGGCTTCGGAAATAATCAGGCCAGAGCTTGCGCGCTGACGGTAATATTCGCCCATTAACGGGGTAGGGATATCGCCCGGTTCAATGCTGCGCAGACGCGTCAGCGGAGCCATAAATACGCGGTTGGGTACGGTTACCGCACCCACTTTCAACGGGGTAAACAACTTTGATTCTGACATAATGACTCCTGAGTAGACCGGTCGTCTTGAAACTGATGAAATAAAAACGCCTGTTAAACGCCAGGCGCAGCAATAATATTTTTAGCGTGGGCAAGGGCGCTTTCCAGCGGCGTTGCGCTACGCGTAATCTTGGCCTGCAGATTTGCCCCCAGCCACAGGGAGTAGAGCACCTGGGAAAGGGTGAACGCGTCGCCGTCAAACTCAAGGCTGCCTTCCTGACGGCCTTTCTCCAGCGCATCGCCCAGCAGAATAATGATTTGGCTGGCGCCTTTATCCATCGCGGCGCGCATATCTTCCGACAGATCGCAGACCTCAGCCGACAGCTTCACCGTCAGACAGCCGCTAATAATGCCCTGCTGGCAAAATTGCGTCAGCGTATGCTGATAATAGGCCAAAAGTCGGTCGCGGTAGTTTCCCTGACCGTGGTCAAAATGCTCCACCAGGCGCTGAAGGTATCCGGCGTAATGATGCTCGAGCAGCGCAACGCCAAAGGCTTCTTTTGAGCGAAAATAGTGATAGAAAGAGCCTTTTGGCACTTCCGCTGTTTTCAGTAGTTCACTCAGCCCCATGCCGGTAAATCCCCGATGCATGCAGAGCTGCTCGCCGGTGGCCAGGATATGTTCGCGTGTGTTGCATTCACTGTGCTTGTTCATAGCGCTTACTGTAATAGACCGATTGGTCTAATGCAAGTCATAATTAAAAATGCCGCCTGGCGCAGAGGGCGATGAACAAAATTTGCGTACGGCGAATGAAACGTCTTCAATAAAGAAAGAGATGAGCGGCAGGAGAGGCGAAGTGGCTGAACAACTGGAGTTCTTCCCGGTGCAAAGTCCGTGCCGGGGGATTTGTCAGTCTGATGAACGCGGCTACTGTCGGGGGTGTATGCGTAGCCGCGACGAGCGTTTCAACTGGCAGAAAATGAGCGATGCGCAAAAGCAGGATGTTTTGCGTTTGTGCCGACAGCGGCTACTGCGCAAATTACGCGCAGCTAAGCAGGATAGTGCGGAAGAACCGCAGCAACCCTCACTGTTTTGAGCCTAAAATTGCGTATACTCAGGGCACATTTTTGTTGAGGAAGCTGTTATGGTTCAGCGTATTGCTATGGCTCCGCAGGGGCCGGAATTTTCTCGTTTTGTGATGGGTTACTGGCGTTTGATGGACTGGAATATGTCCGCTAAAGCGCTGGTGAGCTTTATTGAGCAACACCTGGATCTGGGCGTCAGCACTATCGATCACGCCGATATTTATGGCGACTATCGCTGCGAGGCGGCGTTTGGCGACGCGCTAAAGCTGGCCCCGCATCTGCGCAGCCGGATGGAAATCGTCACCAAATGCGGGATAGCCACTAAAGCGCGGGCGGAAAACACCATCGGCCACTATATTACCGACCGTGACCATATCGTTCTCAGCGCCGAACAGTCGCTGCGTAATCTGGCAACCGACCATCTTGATCTGCTGCTGATCCATCGTCCAGACCCGCTGATGGATGCGGATGAAGTGGCGGAAGCCTTCCTGGCCCTTCACCATAGCGGCAAGGTTCGTCACTTCGGCGTATCGAACTATACCCCCGCCCAGTTTACCCTGCTGCAGTCGCGCCTGCCATTTACCCTGGCGACCAACCAGGTGGAAATTTCTCCGGTCCATCAGCCGCTGCTGCTTGACGGTACGCTGGATCAGCTTCAGCAACTGCGTATTCGCCCGATGGCATGGTCCTGCCTCGGCGGCGGTCGTTTGTTTAACGACGACAGCTTCCAGCCGCTGCGCGATGAGCTGGTGCGCGTTGCTCAGGAGCTGAATGCGGAGAGCATTGAGCAGGTGGTGTACGCCTGGATCCTGCGGCTGCCATCGCAGCCGTTACCGATCATCGGCTCAGGCAAAATCGAGCGCGTGGGATCCGCGGTGGTTGCTGAAAGGCTAAACATGAGCCGCCAGCAGTGGTTCCGCATTCGTAAAGCGGCGCTAGGCTACGACGTACCGTAAACACCGACACCTCAGCGATGGCCTACACTTAATAGCGATAGAGCCATTAAGGAGGTGTTATGCAACGATGTATTCTCGCCATACTTACCCTGGCCGCGTGCGCAGGCGCGCAGGCGGCCAGTGAAAGCGTCGATATCAATCTTGTTACCAGCCAAAGTGTCGGTCAGGCTATCGGTAGCGTTAAAATCAGCGAAACCGCGAAAGGACTGGAGTTTACGCCGGATCTGAAGGCGCTGCCTCCCGGCGAGCACGGCTTCCATATTCACGCCAACGGTAGCTGCCAGCCCGCGATTAAAGAGGGCAAAGCCGTCGCCGCTGGCGCAGCCGGTGGGCACTACGATCCGCAAAAAACAGGAAAGCATGAGGGGCCTGACGGCGCGGGGCATCTCGGCGATCTGCCATTCCTGGTGGTCAATAACGACGGTAAAGCCACCCAGCCGGTGGTGGCGCCGCGTTTAAAAACGCTGGATGAGGTGAAAGGCAAGGCGCTGATGATTCACGTGGGGGGCGATAATATGTCCGATAGCCCGCAGCTCCTTGGAGGCGGCGGCGAGCGGTTCGCCTGCGGCGTGATTAAGTAGTTCTTTCCGTTAGCGTTCCGGCAATAGGCGCCTGCTCCAGCTGGGAGAGCGCGCACCACAGCCGCCAGATTACCGCCGCCAGCTCTTTGGCCGCCGGCTGGTGGTGGTGGTTAAGCGCGTCGCAGATGCGCTGCAGCTCCTGGAGCGTAGAGGCGAGCGGACGCTGCTGTACCCCGCGCTCGCTCATCACATCCCGCAGCAGGCTGATACATAAATCACGCACCTGCGACAGCGGGTCGGAGCGGGTTTCCCATTCGCGTAGCTGCCACACCACGTGCGAACAGTTGAGCAACACCACGCCCCAGCGCAGCAGCCAGCGGCGCGCCAGCGCATCCTGGCTATTGCTGAGCTGGCTAATATGGTGGTAAACCAGCGATTCAAATTCGTGCTCGCTGTGCTGCGGGCGGCGGCTGAGCTGGTCGACAAAGTGACGCCGTAACGCACGGATATGGCGGCGGCTTTTACGCGCGTCCGAACCCGGGCTGATAATGGCAAAAGCCAGCCAGGCGAGGCCTACGCCAATGATTTTTCCCAGATTATCGTTAAGAAACGATGCGTAATCGTAGACCGGCGGGTTGGTGACCGAAATAAACGACCCCATAAAGACAATCAGCTGACCCCACAGTCCGGCGAGCTTAGGCATCTGTAGCTTCAGCAGTTGCATGGTCGTCAGCAGGGGAAACAGGAACAGCAGAAACTGCCATAAATCGGTGATCTGCACCATCAGGCCAAACTTTACCCCAAAGCTAAAGAGCGAAAGCAGGATCAGGGTGCGCATCAACAGCGTTAAGGACTTAAACGGTGAAGGAGAGACCGAATAGAGGACGCAGCAGATAGCCGCCAGGGTCAGGGCCGCGGCGCAGGCCTGCCACTGGGTGCTAATTCCCCATGCGCCGACCATTACCAGCGCGCAGAAAGTGCGAACGCCGTTCCACAAGGCTTCGGCCTGGTCGGTATGGCGGGCCAGCGCTGGCGCAGAAGGCACGTTAAATTCAGTCACCGCGGTGGCGTTTTCGATGCGCATGAGCCAGCGGCTGCTCACCAGGTAGAGACGACAAAAGTAGCGCAGACGCTTCCAGAAGGCGATATGCCGGTAATCAGCGTCCGCGGGCGGCGCCAGCGGGGCGATAATGCGGGCGACGCTCAAGGCATCGGCGTTTGTATGCGCTAATTCGTTAAGCAGTGACTCGAGGATATCGCGGGTGCGGGCGGGGGCGGTGGGCCAGTTAAGCAGCATCCGCCGCAGGCTCGAAATCACGCTGGTCATTCGCAGTTGCTGATGCAGCAGATAGTTCAGCAGCGGGTTTTGCCGGCGAAAGCGATAGTGGCTCCAGAAGGCCTGGATACGCAGCAAATTCATGGTCAGAATTTGCCCAATCACGCTCTCGTGAGCGGTGCGGATCGCATCGGTGGTTTCCGGCACCCACAGCAGGCTGGCGTGTTCCAGCAGGCGCGCGTGCATGTTTTTCAGCGCCGTCAGCAGCGTAGCGCCATCGGACGTGCTCGGTAGAATCATCATCATCAGCCCACCGCACAATATACCGACGATAACCTCACAGACGCGCGACTGGGCGATGGTCCACAGTTCGTTGGCGTCAGTGATATTGATAACCGGAAAAGCGATGATCGCGCAGGTATAGCCCGCGAGCTGGAAGGCGTAGGCGACATTATTGGTGAACATCGCGCAGGCCCAGGTACAGAGGGCTATCCACGCTGAAATGCTGAAGAGAAACAGCCACGGATCGTTGAGCGTGTGCCCGGTCAGCAGCAGCGCCGCGCAGGCGCCGAGCAGACTGCCGGCAATACGCCCGAAGCTTTTGCTAATCACGCCGCCGACGGTGGGAAAGCTGACTACCGCGGCGGAGGTCATTGCCCAGTAGGGCTCGTCAAGATTCAGCCAGTAGGCGATGCTCAGCGCCAGGCACATGGCAATCCCGTTGCGCAGGGCATAGCGCCACTGCGGACGGCTGGCCTTAATCCACGGGAGCGCGCGCCACGACAGGGCCTGTAGCTTCATTACTGCGCGCCGATGGCAACGGTACAAGTGGTACCGGAGACCAGAGTGGTATCCGGCGGCAAATGGTCAAACTCGATGCGTACCGGGACACGTTGGGCAAGGCGGACCCAGGGAATATTCGGTTTAATATTGGCCACCAGCCCGCCGCTGCTCTCCACGCTCTGGTCGACTATCGCGCGTCCGATGCTGCTAACGTGACCCTGTAACTTTTGCTTGCTGCTATAAAGAATAATCTGCGCGCTATCGCCGGGACGAATATGACGCAGTTTGGTTTCTTCAAAATAACCCACCACGTAGAAGGAGTGGCTGTCGACGAGGGCGAAAACCGGGTGGCCAACGGTGGCGTAGTCGCCAACGCGGGTCGAGAGATTGGTGACCCAACCGTCAACCGGCGCTTTGATTTCCGTCTGCGTGAGCTGCCATTGGGCGTGATCGAGCGTGGCCTGCGCCACGCCAACCACCGCCTTAGCGGCTTCGAGGTTGGTCGTCGCAGTATTCAGCGCGGTATTGGCGTTTTCTAAATCTTCTGCCGAGATGAAATTCTGGGAAAGATGACGCCGGCGGTTAGCATCGCTGGCGGCTTTTTTCTGTTCCGCCTGCGCGCGGGCGACTTCTGCTTTGGCTTTAGCGAGCTGCGCGCGGGCGTTGAGCAGGGCAATTTTATAGGGCGTGTCGTCGATTCTGAACAGCACGTCTCCGGCCTTCACCAGCTGGTTATCGCGCACGTTTAGCTGCAGGATACTGCCGGAAACCTGCGGCGTGACGCCAACCTGTTCGGCGCGCACCTTGCCGTCGCGGGTCCATGGGGATTGCGTGTAGTAATTCCAGACCAGCCAGGCGGCAATAATGGCCAGTGCGGCAACCAGCAGCGTGGATAAGTATTTTAGTTTTTTCATGGAATGAACATTACCAGATAGTCAGTAAAACCAGCGCCAAACAGACGGAGAGCGCAAAGAAGGAGAGGTCCATTAACAGGGGATGCCAGATCTCGCCTGCGTACATCCAGTCCCGCAGCTGGCGATGGACTATCAGCCAGATAAAAAAGCCCAGCAGAACCGCTTTAAAGACAGGAGGGAAATAGACAGAAGCGCCGAACACCAGGTCCTGGAGCGACAATCCGGCAGTGTTAAGACTCAGTTTCACAAGCAAAAATCCTTTGCCGTTGCAGGAAGAATGTTCAGGTGATGCGATTATTCACATTGTAAATCATTGTTCTGATTCTAGTGAATCAGGTAATTCATTTGTTTTGGTAATTTAAATGCTGCACACTATTCTAAAATCAGTATAATAACTTAGCAAGCTAATTATAAGGAGATGAAATTGGAATCGCCACTTGGTTCTGATCTGGCACGTTTGGTACGCGTCTGGCGCGCGCTAATCGACCATCGCCTGAAACCTCTGGAGTTAACGCAGACGCACTGGGTCACGCTGCATAACATTCACCAGCTGCCGCCTGAACAGTCGCAGATTCAGCTGGCGAAGGCCATTGGTATTGAGCAGCCGTCGCTGGTTCGCACGCTCGACCAGCTGGAGGAAAAAGGGCTTATTTCTCGCCAGACCTGTGCAAACGATCGGCGGGCAAAACGTATCAAGCTTACGGAAAAGGCCGAGCCTCTGATCAATGAAATGGAAGAGGTTATTGGCAAAACGCGTGATGAGATTCTGGCTGGCGTTTCCAGGGAAGAAGTGGAAACGTTGCTTAATTTAATTCGTAAACTTGAACACAACATCCTCGATCTCCAGGCAAAAGATTGACTTTAACGGGGCCTTGAAAGACTCAAGGCCTCTTTTTTATCTATGCATGCCAGACCACTACGCGGTTACGCCCGCTGTTTTTCGCTTTGTACATCGCGGTATCCGCACGCTTAACGCACTCTTCTGCCGAAACACGCGTATCCAGCGCCGTGAAAACCCCCATACTGATAGTCATTCTTTCGGGTAATCCTTCCTGCTTCTCGCTGACGGAGAGGCGGATGCGTTCGGCGATAGCCAGTGCTTCCTTTGCGCCGATATTGACCAGCAGTAGGGCAAACTCTTCCCCGCCGATACGCGCGGCAGCGTCGTCCTGGCGCACGTTGTTCTGCAACACGCTGGCAGCAAATTGAATTACCTTATCGCCCTGCACGTGACCGTAGGTGTCGTTGATGCGCTTGAAGCGATCGAGGTCGCAGACGATCACCGACAGCGGTTGTGAAGCGGAAACCTTCGACAATCGTTGATTCAGGGTTTCATAGAAATAGCTGCGGTTATACTGTCGGGTCAGGGGATCGCGAATCGAGTTTTGATAAGAGCGAATGTATCTGTCGTTTGATTGACGATAGAGCATAAAAACATCGCACAGCAGAACTAAAATCAGAAACAGGGTGCTAAGCGTTTCAAAGAATCGCGCCTGGCTCCAGGCGTGACTGCTGTCACCAGCCGTTGCGAGCAGAACCATTAACGTAAATATATAGGCGGTACAAAAAAAGGCCCCGCTGTACCAGAATATATTACGCAATTGGGTCAGGCTAATCAGTAAAATCAGCGTTACAGACCATATGATAATTAATAACCAGCCAATACGATTATGCCACAGTGGCGTAAAAGTGTAGGTCAGATTATCAAGGAATTCAATACTAAAAAGCGGGGAATTGCTGGAATGAATCCACGATAATATAAGCACTGCGGTAATAAAAATAAAGCAACCTGTCAGTACCGTACGGTTAATTTTACCTGAGCTAAGGGTGAGGTTGCGAAAACGGTATAATACAATCGATGTTATAAATAAAATGGCCATCATTACGTTGCGGAAAAAATAAAAAATCAGCGCGTCATTTTGGTTAATGGCGCGACCCTGTCCGCAAATCAACCAGTCGGGATAGCTGCCTATCGTTCCCAGCATCAGCATAGCCGAGCAGGCAAAGGCGAAGATAATCGGAACCAGGTACAGTCGTTTTTTATCGCACAGATATTTCATTGCCATAAAACAGGCAATCATAATATGAAAAGTCATCAACGAAATCGTCAGCACAGGAAAAAGCATGGATGATGTTGTAGGTATACGATGAATTAACGAGTCGCTGAGATAATTAAGCGTGGTAACCGCAAGGGTACACGCGGCAGCGTAAAGAAATATCCGTTGGGGTAAGCTTTTTATATTAGCGCGCATAGTCAATATCCCTGAAAAATGCGAGGGTAAACGACGAAGGTATCGTAAATGATTTAAGTATGACTCATTGAAGATTACTTGATGGCAGCAGGAAAAATATTGCGCGGGCGCAAAGAGTGGAGGCGCGGCAGGAACCTATAAATCTATTTATATCGTTTATTGATACTGGTAAATGATATATCTATAGCATTAATAAGCGGCCCGTCAGGGCCGCTGGGGTTAGATTTAGCGTGGGGATACCGTAACCTGGCTGCCGCTGCCGGCAATAGCTACGCGCTGGCCAACGGAGAACGGCGTGCTGCCTTGCTTTTGCACTACCATAATAGTGTTACCGTCATCTTTGCGGATTTCCAGCTCAACGCCCTGGGTTTTGTTCATCGCACCCTGTACGCCCTGACCGGCTACGCCGCCGGCGACAGCGCCTGCTGCCGTTGCCAGTGAGCGGCCCGTTCCGCCGCCAATGGTGTTACCCAGGAAGCCGCCGAGTACCGCGCCGCCGATGGCGCCAATAGCATTGCTGTCATCTCCGCTCTGAATCTGCACCGCGCGGGTATGGACAATAGTGCCGTAGGTCACGCTCTGGACCTGTTTGGCTTCGGATGCGGAGTAAACATCGCCGGACAGACCGCTGCTGCTGACGCAGCCTGCAAGCGTAAAACCAATCATCGAGACAGCCAAAACACGTAAAATCATTTATGAATCTCCTGTTCACCAAGAAGCGTTCTGTTGAACTTCCTTGTAGCCAATTATATGGCATTTAAGCGTCTGCTGGCATAGCAGATGCAGTGACTATACAAAAAATAATAATCAGAGTCGTCTCAACCTAAACTAAACACAAGTTCTTTACCCTAAGAACGGCAGCGCTGCTTGTATTGTTAAAAAGTATTATAGCAGCATAGCATTGCCCCCTCGTTTATGGTGGAGTGTGGGGATATACGGAGTCATGGAATGAAGGAAAGCGTATGAAATCAGGCCGCTTTATCGGCGTAATGTCCGGCACCAGCCTTGATGGTGTTGATGTTGTCCTCGCAGCAATTAATGAAAATCTGGTCGCCCAGCAGGCCAGCCTGACCTATCCCATCCCCCTGGCTATTAAAGAAGACATTCTGGCCATCTGCCAGGGACAGCAGCTTACGCTGTCGCAGCTGGGACGGCTTGATACGCGTCTGGGACGGCTGTTCGCCGATGCGGTTCAGGCGTTGATGGCGCAGGAAAAGTTACAGGCGGCGGACATCATCGCCATCGGCTGCCATGGCCAAACGGTCTGGCATGAGCCTACGGGCGACGCGCCGCATACCTTACAGATTGGCGACAATAACCAGATTGCCGCGCGTACTGGCGTGACGGTCGTCGGCGACTTTCGTCGTCGCGATATGGCGCTCGGCGGGCAGGGCGCGCCGCTGGTTCCGGCGTTCCACCACGCGCTGCTGGCGCATCCGGTAGAGCGTCGAATGGTCCTTAATATTGGCGGTATCGCCAACCTCTCCCTGCTGGCGCCAGGGGTACCGGTGCGCGGCTACGACACCGGGCCCGGCAACATGCTGATGGATGCGTGGATCTGGCGTCAGTGTGGCAAACCCTTCGATAAGGACGCGCAGTGGGCCAGCGAGGGTAAAGTTGTGCTGCCGCTGCTGCAGGATATGCTAAGCGATCCGTGGTTTGCGCTACCGGCGCCGAAGAGTACCGGTCGCGAATACTTCAACTACGGCTGGCTATCGCAGCATCTGGCGCGTTATCCGGGGCTTCGCGCCCAGGACGTGCAGACCACCCTTGCGGAACTGACCGCCGTCAGCATCAGTGAACAGGTGCTGCTCAGCGGGGGATGTGAACGCCTGCTGGTCTGCGGCGGCGGCGCGCGCAATCCGCTGCTAATGGCGCGTCTGGCGGCGCTGCTGCCGGGAACGGAAGTGTCGACCACCGATGAGGCGGGGATCAGCGGGGATGATATGGAGGCGCTGGCATTCGCATGGCTGGCGTGGCGGACGCTTGCCGGATTACCCGGCAACCTCCCTTCGGTAACCGGCGCGTCGCAGGCTTCCGTGCTTGGCGCGATTTTCCCGGCAAATCCGCCGCAAAATCAGAGTTAACTGAAATCACCCGCGGCGGTTTCTTCGTAAACTGAACAGCGTTGAGGGAGGGCGTTATGCCTTCCCGGACCGGGAAAGTCGAAGGCAAATTAATGAAAAAAATACTTATTCTTGCGGTACCTTTTATGCTCGCGGGCTGTAGCTACTACAACCAGTTTGTCGAGCGGATGAATACGGACACGCTGGAGTACCAGTGCGACCAGAAGCCGTTAACCGTCCATCTTAATCATACTCGCCAGCAGGTCAGCTTTATCTACGATAACCAGCAGCTCAACTTGCAGCAGGGGCTATCCGCGTCCGGAGCGCGGTATACCGACGGCGTTTACGTCTTCTGGTCGAAGGGCGATAGCGCCACGGTCTATAAACGCGATCGCATTGTGCTGGAAAACTGTCAGCTGCAAACCGCCAAACGTTGAGATTTCGGTCATGGGGGCGCACAATGACGCTACCCTTTGATTATTTTCTCAATTGCCATGTCTGATAACGACGAATTGCAGCAAATCGCGCACCTGCGCCGTGAGTACACCCGTGGTGGCCTGCGTCGCCACGACCTTCCAGCCGAACCTCTGGCGCTATTTGAACGCTGGCTGCGTCAGGCCTGCGATGCGAAGCTCGCTGATCCAACGGCGATGGTCGTCGCCACCGTTGATGAAAACGCCCAGCCTTACCAGCGTATCGTTTTGCTTAAGCACTACGATGAAAAAGGTCTGGTGTTTTACACCAACCTTGGCAGCCGCAAAGCCCACCAGATTGAAAAAAATCCCCGCATTAGCCTGCTTTTCCCATGGCATATGCTGGAGCGCCAGGTGATGGTTATCGGTAAAGCGGAACGCCTTTCAACGCTGGAAGTGGTGAAATATTTCCACAGCCGTCCGCGCGATAGCCAGATTGGCGCCTGGGTGTCGCAGCAGTCCAGCCGTATCTCGGCGCGCGGCATCCTTGAGAGTAAGTTCCTTGAGCTTAAGCAAAAGTTCCAGCAGGGCGAAGTTCCGCTGCCGAGTTTCTGGGGCGGATTCCGCGTCAGCATCGAGCAGATGGAGTTCTGGCAGGGCGGCGAGCACCGTCTGCACGATCGTTTTCTCTACCAGCGGCAAAACGGCGGCTGGCAAATCGACCGACTGGCGCCATAAAGGACGCAAAAATGTTGTGTTAAGCGCTGGTGCATCGTGGCCCGGCGCTTTATTCTATACGCTTCATTTTTCAAGCTGCATCTTTGTTAGCCGCGCCTGTCTGGCTCTGTCGCTTACCTGAGTAAGTTCCCTGGGCTTTTACATGCTTGCCGCCGCGATGCAGCTTGAATAATTTTGCGTAGATGTTTTTTTCGCGTCTGGCGAAAAGTCGTGTACCGGCAGAGGTGCAGTCGTTTATAGATGGAGAATTTGATGGCAAGCAGTAACTTGATTAAACAATTGCAGGAGCGGGGGCTGGTAGCCCAGGTGACGGACGAGGAAGCGTTAGCAGAGCGACTGGCGCAAGGCCCGATCGCGCTCTATTGCGGCTTCGACCCTACCGCCGACAGCTTGCACTTGGGGCATCTTGTTCCATTGTTATGCCTGAAACGCTTCCAGCAGGCTGGCCACAAGCCGGTTGCGCTGGTGGGCGGCGCGACGGGGCTGATTGGCGACCCGAGCTTTAAAGCCGCTGAGCGTAAACTGAACACTGAAGATACCGTGCAGGAGTGGGTGGATAAAATCCGCAAACAGGTCGCGCCTTTCCTCGACTTTGATTGCGGGGATAACTCGGCCATTGCCGCGAATAACTACGACTGGTTTGGCGGCATGAATGTGCTGACCTTTCTGCGTGATATCGGCAAGCACTTCTCTGTAAACCAGATGATCAACAAAGAAGCGGTGAAGCAGCGTCTCAACCGCGACGACCAGGGCATCTCTTTTACCGAGTTCTCCTACAACCTGCTGCAGGGGTACGACTTTGCCTGCCTGAACAAGCTGCACGGCGTGGCGCTACAAATCGGCGGTTCTGACCAATGGGGCAACATTACCTCCGGTATCGACTTGACCCGTCGTCTGCATCAGAACCAGGTCTTTGGCCTGACCGTTCCGCTGATCACCAAAGCCGACGGCACGAAATTCGGTAAAACCGAAGGCGGCGCGGTGTGGCTGGATCCGAAGAAAACGAGTCCGTACAAGTTCTACCAGTTCTGGATCAACACCGCGGATGCCGATGTTTATCGCTTCCTGAAGTTCTTCACCTTTATGGACATGACCGAAATCAATGCCCTGGAAGAGGAAGACAAAAACAGCGGTAAAGCACCGCGCGCCCAGTATGTGCTGGCTGAGCAGGTGACCCGTCTGGTGCACGGCGAAGAAGGACTGGTGGCGGCAAAACGCATTACCGAGAGCCTGTTCAACGGTAACCTGAGCGATCTGAGCGAAGCCGATTTTGAGCAGCTGGCGCAGGATGGCGTGCCGATGATCGAAATGGAAAAGGGAGCCGATCTGATGCAGGCGCTGGTGGATTCTGACCTGCAGCCGTCCCGCGGCCAGGCGCGTAAAACCATTGCCTCCAACGCGGTGACCATTAACGGCGAAAAACAGTCCGACCCGGAATACGTATTTGTCGATGCCGACCGTCTCTTCGGGCGCTATACCTTACTGCGCCGCGGTAAGAAAAATTACTGTCTGGTCTGCTGGAAGTAATTGCGTAAAGGCAGGGGCGTGGGAAACCGCGCCCCTTATTTTTTGCTCTCAGGTAATCAAGATGAAGAATATCCTCGCCATCCAGTCCCACGTTGTGTTTGGCCATGCGGGCAACAGCGCCGCTGAATTTCCGATGCGCCGGCTTGGCGCCAACGTCTGGCCGCTTAACACCGTACAATTCTCCAACCATACCCAATACGGAAAGTGGACCGGCTGCGTCATGCCGCCGGCGCATTTAACGGAGATTGTTCAGGGGATTGCTGACATTAACCAGCTGCAGCGCTGCGACGCGGTATTAAGCGGATATCTGGGTTCGGCGGAGCAGGGCGAACATATTCTTGGCATCGTGCGCCAGGTGAAAAGCGCCAACCCGGCCGCGAAATTTTTCTGTGACCCGGTGATGGGCCACCCTGAAAAGGGCTGCATCGTGGCGCCTGGCGTCGCGGAGTTTCACGTGCGCTATGCGCTGCCGGCGAGCGATATTATTGCGCCAAACCTGGTTGAGCTGGAGATCCTCTGCGGGCACCCGGTGGCAAACGTTAAAGAAGCGGTTTTAGCCGCGCGCGAGTTGATTGCTCAGGGGCCGGAAGTGGTGCTGGTGAAGCATCTCTCACGCGCCGGGCTCAGTATGGATCGTTTTGAAATGCTGCTGGTCACCAGTCAAGAAGCCTGGCACATCAGCCGTCCGCTGGTGGATTTCGGCATGCGCCAGCCGGTGGGCGTCGGCGATGTCACCAGCGGGCTGCTGTTGGTTAAGCTGCTGCAGGGCGCGAGTTTGCGTGATGCGCTGGAGCACGTCACCGCCGCGGTGTATGAAATCATGCTGGCGACAAAAAATATGCAGGAGTATGAGCTACAGGTCGTGGCGGCTCAGGATCGCATTGCCCAGCCGGAGCACTACTTCAGCGCCACGCAGCTTTAAGGCGCGTGTAAACCACTTGCCCGACCGGCGTCGGGCAAGCATCAGCGTTACTTCAGCCCTTCAGCCTCAAGGGCGGCGGCAACAGCGGGACGCGCGGCAACGCGCTTCATCCAGACTGCAATATTGCTATAGCCTGCCATATCCAGCTTCACGGCGTACGCCCAGCGCAGCACGGTGAACAGGTAGCCATCGGCGATAGTGAAACGATGCCCGTTAATCCACTCTTTATCTTCCAGACATTCATTCACGTACTGCATTTTTTTATCCAGCAGCGCGCGGGCGACAGGTTTGTAGTCTTCCGGCGTATCGGGGCGAAACAGCGGGGTAAAGCCTTTATGCAGTTCCGTCGCCACGTAGTTTAGCCACTCCAGCGTTTGATAGCGGGCGATGCTTCCCACCGGTGCCAACAGCTGGCGGTCCGGCACGCGATCGGCGATATATTGCATAATGGCCACGCCTTCCGTCAGCAAAATATCATCGTCCAGCAGCAGCGCCGGCACCTGACCTTTCGGGTTTACCAGCAGATAATCATCCCCGTTTTCGAGACGTTTTTTCATTACGTCAACGCCCTGCAGGGTGAAGTCCAGGCCGCTCTCGCGTAGCGCGATATGCGAAGCAAGAGAACAAGCGCCGGATTTGTAGAACAGTTTCATCGGTAACTCCTCGTGGCTGCGGTTTTCTGTATGTTAGTCCGCCCAGGGGCAAAAAAAAACCGCTAACAGCGCGTTAGCGGTTTAAAGTTTTGGGTTTTCCCGGTGAGCTTAGGCCGTAGCGGTATCGCTGGCTTTTGCCGTTTTATCATCGTCCTGGGTCATGCGGTTCAGCTTCGGCGCCGTCAGCAGCATCAGGATGGCGATAATGCCGGTGGCGACACCGATGTGCAGGAATACGCGACCGTAAACTTCCAGCGACATCAGCGGGTCAGTTACGTTATCCGGCACCGCCATCATGTTGGCGACGTAGCCGCCGATCAGGTTGGCGCCAGCGGTAGTCAGGAACCAGCTGCCCATGATGAAGCCCATCAGACGCTGAGGAACCAACTGCGCAACCATCGCCAGACCCAGGCCGGAGATCATCAGTTCACCGATACTTTGCAGGCCGTAGCTCATAACCAGCCAGCTGACGTTCACGATACCTGCGTCGGTGGCAAACTTAGCGCCCAGCGGCAGTACGAGGAAGGCGCCGGAACAGAGGACCATACCAATAGCAAACTTCATCGGCATCGGCAGGGTATCGCCCATTTTGTTGTAGATAGCGGCCAGAATCGGGCTACCGATAATGATCCAGAATGGGTTCAGCGCCTGGTACTGCTCAGGCTCGAAAGCGATGCCCAGCAGAGAGTGTTCAACGTTGCGAATCGCAAAGAAGTTAAGGGAGGTCGGCATCTGGCTATACAGAACAAAGAAGATAATCGCCTGCAGCATCAGGATGAACGCGACGATCATTTTGCGCCGCGCGGCGCCCTGCATTGCGAAGGCTTCTTTAGCGAAAATAACGATAATACCCAGCGCAACCACGCCCAGCGCCATACGTGCAATACCCTGGTTGTGCAGCAGCCAGGTTGCAATTGCGATGAGAACCACCACGCCAACGATTGTCGCCAGCAGCTTGCCTACCTGCAGCGGGGCGAAGTCAGGCTTCGAGCCGTACTGTTTAACCCAGCGCTGGCAGAAAGTGAAGTTGACAATGGTGATTACCAGGCCGACAAAGCTCAGGGCGAAAGCGACGCTCCAGCCGAACTTTGCCGCCAGCCACGGCGTGGCCAGCATAGAGAAGAAGGAACCGATGTTGATGGACATGTAGTACATGGTAAATGCACCGTCCAGACGCGGGTCGTTCTTTTCATAGCAGGTTGAGAGCAGGGAAGAGGGGTTAGCCTTAAACAGGCCGTTACCGACGGCAATGGTCGCCATACCTATATAGACGATGCCCGCATCGTGCCCGGACCACGCTACCAGGCCATAGCCGATGGCCAGAACAATGGCACCGAGCATAATGACGCGCTTGGTGCCCAGCACCTTGTCGCCCAGCCAGCCGCCAATCGCCACCAGGCCGTAGACCAGGGCGCTAAAGGAGGAGAACAGGGTGATAGAATCCGCTTCTGACATACCCAGTTGTTTAACCAGGTAAACGGCCATGATCCCTTGCAGGCCGTAGAAACCAAAACGCTCCCATAGCTCAATCGAGAAGATGAGATAGAACGATCGTGGTTGTTTGAAAGCATTCAAGCTGACGCTTTCGGTTGGTTTATTGTTTGCAGTCGACACAAATACCTCTTTTTTTACATCCCATATTAACGGGGGGTGCTCGGGGCGCAATCTTCTCAGACCGCCGCCTTTATAGTTATTCTGGAGGGAAAACGGCAGGTAATGTTCACTATCCTGCTCCTTCAGGCAATAGCTTTGCAATAATCTGTTACACATATTTTGTGCGGAATAATACACCGCATACTCAAATGTTATTCAGAGTTAAATATCAAGGTTTAGTGAATGGAAGCGTTTTTATCTGCCATAGTGGAAAATTTTTCGTATAAAGGCGATATGTTCTGCTGACTGCGCTTGCATCCAGTGATATAGCCCATAATCCTAAAAATTGATGGGTTATTGTGTTGTTATTTAAGTTGAGGGTATTTGAATCAGCAGGTTTGGGTACAATTGAGTTAACAATTATTCAACAACAAAATGACCAAGTGATCCCGATCACAAATGTATAGAAATTTTGACTCTAAAAAAAATGAATAACCTGGCTGATGATTATATAACCGCATAATCACCCGCAACCGGGGCGAAACCATGGCGTGAATGTCGATAAAGCCGGGGGGAGGCAGAGTCATCTCTCCGGTAGGACAATGACTCTGCGCGTCGTCAGGAATAGACCTTCTCTTTATACTCGCAAAGATCTTCTATCAGGCAGGAGCCGCAGCGGGGTTTGCGGGCAATACACGTATAACGACCGTGCAGGATTAACCAGTGGTGGCAGTCGACTTTAAATTCCGCCGGAACCACCTTTAACAGCTTTTCTTCCACCTGTTCCACGTTTTTACCGGGCGCAAATTGTGTCCGATTACAAACGCGGAAGATATGCGTATCGACGGCGATTGTCGGCCAGCCGAAGGCGGTATTCAGCACCACGTTTGCCGTTTTGCGTCCCACACCGGGAAGCGCCTCAAGGGCCGCCCTATCTTCCGGCACTTCGCCATTGTGTTGTTCAAGCAGGATCCGGCAGGTCTTGATAACGTTTTCGGCTTTACTGTTAAACAGGCCGATGGTTTTGATATACGTTTTCACTCCCTCAACGCCCAGCGCCAGCATGGCCGCTGGCGTATTGGCGACCGGATAGAGTTTTGCCGTAGCTTTGTTGACGCTGACGTCGGTGGCCTGCGCTGAGAGCAGGACGGCGATCAACAGTTCAAACGGCGAGTTAAAATGCAGCTCCGTGGTGGGGTGCGGGTCGTTATCCCTGAGCCTGGTGAGGATCTCCAGGCGTTTACTCTTATTCATCCTATGCTTTTCCCGTCACATCAGACGGCGCAATGAGATCGGCTTGCGCCGCTTTGGTTTTGCGCTGTTTGCTACGTTCATCGATGAGGTATTTTACCGCCAACATCATGCCGAGGCCAATAAATGCGCCCGGCGGCAGCATCGCCAGCAGGAACGGCGTATCGGTATGGAATACTTCAATGCGCAGAACTTTAGCCCAGCCGCCGAGCAGGCTATCGGCACCGTCAAACAGGGTGCCGTTGCCGAGAATTTCGCGCATTGAACCGAGCACAAACATTGCGCATGTCGCCCCCATCCCGATGGAGAATCCGTCCAGCGCCGAGAGCGCCGGGCCTTTTTTCGCGGCAAAGGCTTCCGCGCGGCCAACCACGATACAGTTGGTGACGATCAGCGGGATAAAAATCCCCAGAGACTGATAAAGGCCGAACGCGTAGGCGTTAATCAGCATCTGCACGACGCTCACTACCGAAGCGATGATCATCACGTAAATAGGGATACGGATTTCCGCCGGCGTCCAGCGACGCAGGCTGGAAATGGTCAGGTTCGTCAGGGTCAAAACCAGCGTCGTCGCCAGCCCAAGGCCGAGAGCGTTGGTGGCGGTAGAAGTCACGGCGAGCAGGGGACACATCCCCAGCAGTTGAACAAGCGCGGAGTTGTTTTTCCACAACCCCTGAACAATAACGTCTTTAACTTCGCTCATGGTCTAGTCTCCACAGGGAGTGAATGCGGAAATCTGCGCGGGCAGCGTTTGGGCGTACAGGCCCGCGCGCCTGACGGCGTTGACCACCGCGCGAGGGGTAATAGTGGCCCCGGTGAACTGGTCGAAATCGCCGCCGTCTTTTTTCACGGCCCAGTGGCTGTCGTCTTGCCCATGGATCGTTTTACCAGCAAAGAAGGTGATCCAGTCGGAAATTCGGAGCTCGATTTTGTCGCCCAGGCCCGGTGTTTCATGGTGTTCGGTGACGCGGGTACCCAGCACGGTGCCTCTAAAATCGGCGGCTACCAGCAGCTGAATGGCGCCGGAATAGCCGTCCGGCGCGGTGGCTTCCATCACCGCAGCAACCGGCTTCTCGCCGTCCTGCGCGATCCATACCTTATGCTGGCCCTTGCCCAGCTCCGGCGCGCTAACCTGATAACAGCTTTTCAGCAAATCGTTATTGTAGAGAGCGGCTGGCATCACCTGGTCGAATAGGGCTTTTTGCTGCTGGGCGGCCTGGTCTTCAATGGTACTTTTGGTCAGCTCGTTAATCGCTGCCGTCAGCCCGGTTGAACCTGCGGCGAAGAGTGCCAGCGTGATACCGTGTTTGCGCATGCTTTGTAACATGTTCGGGTCCTCAGCGGTGGCCGTACGCGCGCGGGCGCGTGTAGTAATCGATCAACGGAACGGTGATATTGGCCAGCAGGACGGCAAAGGCCACGCCATCCGGGTAGCCGCCAAAGCTGCGAATCAACCATACCAGTACTCCCGCCAGCGCGCCAAAGATCAGGCGTCCGCGATTGGTGGTAGAGGCGGTCACCGGATCCGTCAGGATAAAGAAGGCGCCGAGCATGGTTGCGCCGGAAAGCAGATGTATCTGCGGCGAGGCGAGGCTTCCTGGGGAGAACAGCCATCCCAGGGTGGCGCAAACGGCGAGGCTCAGCAGGAAGCTCAGCGGAATATGCCAGCGGATAGCCTTCTGCCACAGCAGGAACAGACCGCCCGCGAGCCAGGCCACGTTAACCCACTGCCAGCCGAGACCGGCGAGCTCGCCGCCGTAGATCGGATACTGGAGGATCTCGCCAACCGGATGGCCGGCGTGAAGCGACGTTTTAAAGGTATCCAGCGGCGTGGCCTGACTGATACCGTCAATGCCTGTTCGCAGGCTGTTCATATCCCCACCAGTCGCCGTATGGCCGGTGAAAATCATCCACAGCGCGTCGCTAAAACCTGGAACATGGGCGGCTATCTCATGCGGCGGAAGCCAGGAGGTCATCTGGACCGGGAAGGAGATGAGCAGTACGACATAGCCGATCATAGCCGGGTTAAAAGGGTTGTGGCCGAGGCCGCCGTACAGCTGCTTGGCGATGATGACCGCGAACGCGGTCCCCAGCACGACCATCCACCACGGGGCGAAAGGCGGGATACTGATGGCCAGCAGCAGGCCGGTCAGCAGCGCGGAGTTATCGGCGAGGATCGCGGGAATATTTTGTTTGCGCAGTTTAAGGATGGCCGCTTCGGCTCCCCACGCCGTAAGGGCGGCAAGGATAATCTGCAACACGGTACCCCAGCCGAAAAACCAGGTCTGCACCGCGATGCCGGGTATCGCGGCGAGCAGCACCAGCAGCATAATCCGCGAAGTCTGGCGCTGATTGTGGGTATAAGGGGAACTTGCGATTCTGAAAACCATTTAATCCTCGTTAACTGCCTGCCGGGATGCTTTCCGGGCCTGAACGCGGGCGATTGCTTCAGCGACTGCCGCTTTGCGGGCGTCGTCATTGGCTGCCGACGGGGGAACTGCTTGTTGCTGCTGTTCGGCTTTGCGCGCTTTCGCTCGGGCGATAGCGGCCTCGACGGCGGCTTTGCGCGGATCGGCGGCCATCGGTTGTTCGGCGGCGGCATCTACCGCCGGAGCCATCTGCTGTTCAGCTTTACGCGCTTTCGCTCGGGCGATAGCCGCCTCGACGGCGGCTTTGCGCGGATCGGCGGCTGCCGGTTGTTCGGCGGCGGCATCTACCGTCGGAGCCGTCTGCTGTTCAGCTTTACGCGCCCGGGCCTCGGCCTTGCGGGCTTCGCGGGCGGCGATGGCTTCGCTGTTATCCGGTTTGGCGCCGGAGAGCACGATAATCGGCTGCGCCGCGTCACGCTGTTTTTCACGCACCCGGGCAAGGGCGGCGTTAATTGCGTCCTGATCCTTCGCCGCAGGCTGGACCGCGGCCTGCTTATGACGTTCCAGACGCGCCGCTTTATCGCGCTCAAGGCGAGCCTGACGCGCCTCAAAGCGAACTTTGGCCTCTGCGGCGCGTTTCTCTTCTTGCGCGATCGCGGAGATCTCGGCCTTCTCCTGGCGGAAGTACTGCACCAGCGGAATATTGCTTGGGCAAACCCAGGCGCAGGCGCCGCACTCAATGCAATCTGCGAGATTATGGCTAGTGGCTTTGTCGTGCTGCTGGCCTTTGCTGAACCAATAAAGCTGCTGCGGCAGAAGATCGGCAGGGCAGGCGTCCGCGCAGGCGCTGCAGCGGATGCAGCCTTTTTCCTCTTCCGGCTCGCCCAGTTCGCTCGCCGACGGCGCCAGCAGGCAGTTGGTAATTTTCACTACCGGCACGTCGAGCCACGGCAGGGTGAAGCCCATCAGCGGGCCGCCCATAATCACCATCGGGTCAGCGCTCGGGCAGAAACCGGCATCTTTTAGCAAATGGCTGACCGGGGTGCCGAGACGCGCCCAGACGTTGCCCGGACGCGAGACCGCTTCGCCGGTTAGGGTAACGACGCGCTCCGTCAGCGGCTCGCCGTCAATTACCGCCCGTTTCACCGCGTAGGCGGTGCCGACGTTTTGCATCAACACGCCGATATCAGAGGATCGTCCGCCGTGGGGCACCTGCTTGCCGGTGAGGATTTGCGTGAGCTGTTTCGCGCCGCCGGAGGGATATTTGGTTGGGATCACCCGCAGCGACATTCCGTGCGTATCGGCTAATACCGCGCGCAGCATCGAAATCGCCTGCGGTTTATTATCCTCGATGCCGATCAGTACCTGACCAGGCTGCAGAATATGGGCAAGGATACGAATACCCTCAACGATTTGCGCCGCGCAATCCTGCATTAGACGGTCATCGGCGGTGATGTAGGGCTCGCACTCGGCGGCGTTGATAATGAGTGTGTCGATTTTATCGCCGCCGCCGCGCAGCTTGGCGCCGGTCGGGAAACCCGCGCCGCCCAGTCCGGCCACGCCAAACTGGTGAATACGTTCAATCAGCGCTTCGCGGGATTTATTCTGATAATCGTTCCAGCCATCGCGCTCAATCCAGCGGTCTTCGCCATCGGCATCAATAATGACGCTCATTTCCGCCAGCGCGGAAGGGTGGGCGGTAGAGTGGGGGGCGATGGCCGCCACGATCCCGGACGTTGGGGCGTGCACCGGCAGCATTCTGCCCCAACCGCGGGTCAACGCCTGGCCGCGCAGGACGCGATCGCCCGGCTGCACGCACAGTTCACCTTCCGTGCCGATATGCTGTTTTAGCGGGATGACGAAACGCTGCGGCAGCGACACCTGACGCAGCGGGGTACCGTTGGACTGGGTTTTCATCTCTGGCGGATGGATGCCGCCGTTGAAGTCCCAGACTTTATCTTTGCGAAAAGCGGAAAATAACTTAAACATGTTGTTCCACGGGAATAATGCGTACCGGGATGGTCTGAAGATCCCATTTCCAGGTTTCTGTCGTCGCTGCTACCGGGTGCAGTTCAATACATTGCGTTGGACAAGGCGCGACGCAAAGATTACAGCCGGTACAGAGATCGCTCATCACCGTATGCATGGCGCGAGTGGCGCCGACGATGGCGTCGACCGGGCAGGCCTGGATGCATTTTGTGCAGCCGATGCAGTTCGCTTCGTCTATCGTCGCCAGCATGCGTACAGGTTCGGCTTCTTGCGCGTCGCCGTCTACCAGCTGCGGATCGACGTTCAACAGCTCGGCGATTTTAAGCATTACCGCTTCGCCGCCGGGGGCGCAGCAGTTGATTTTCTCACCCTGGGTCCCCACTGCTTCCGCGTAGGGGCGACAGCCGGGGTAGCCGCACTGGCCGCACTGGCTCTGCGGAAGCAGGGCATCAATTTTTTCCACCACCGGGTCATCTTCCACCGCAAAACGGCGGGAGGCGTATCCCAGAATTAAGCCGAAAATTAGCCCCAGTAGGCTAATGGCGACCACGGCTATCCAGACAGCGTTCATTACAACTTCACCAAACCGCTAAAGCCCATAAAGGCAAGAGACATTAAACCTGCGGTGACCAGCGCAATGGCGTTACCACGAAACGGCGCCGGCACATCCGCGACTACCAGGCGCTCGCGAATAGATGCGAAAAGCACCATCACCAGCGAAAAACCGACCGCGGCGGCAAAACCGTACAGCGCTGATTGCAGGAAATTATGCCCAAGGTTTATATTTAGCAGCGCCACGCCGAGCACCGCGCAGTTGGTGGTGATCAGCGGCAGGAAGATCCCCAGCAGGCGATACAGCGCCGGGCTGGTTTTACGCACGACCATCTCGGTAAACTGCACCACCACGGCGATGACCAGGATAAAGGCCAGCGTGCGCAAATAGACCAGATCCAGCGGGATAAGGATCCAGGTATCAATTAGCCAGGCGCAAATAGAGGCCAGCGTCATCACAAAGGTGGTGGCGAGCCCCATTCCCATAGCGGCTTCCAGCTTTTTGGAAACCCCCATAAACGGGCACAGTCCAAGAAACTTCACCAGCACGAAGTTGTTAACAAGAACAGTGCCAACAAAGAGCAGTAAATAATCAGCCATCATTCGACCTGAAATAGAAAAAGCCGTCTATTATCGAATAAATCGATACCGGCGACAACAGGTTAACTGTGTGGTTATTACGGATTCACAAAGGTCCGTTTAACCCGAGCAGAACGCCTGAAATAGGGTGCAAGCAGCGCAGCGGCGAGAAGGGGGAAAAGCAGCTGGCGCAGCGCGAGCGCGTCAGAAATCGGGGAAAAGGCAAAGGCTTTTACCGCCAGCAGCAGCGTGATCAGCAGCCAGATGATGTAGTGTTTCGGCACACCTTTCCGCCGCTTAAAAAAGGCGATGGTCAACCACAGCGTGTAGTACCACATGGCGATGGCAAAAGCTAAGGAAGCAATCCACAGAGCGAGATGTTCGGCACTCATATTGCCCAGCAATGTATAAGTCTGGGAAGAGATCAGAGCCTTAGCAAAAAAAAGCAGCGACAATGAGGCGCTAAGCAGGGCTACCAGGAGCCATGCCAGCGGCGCCAAAAGCCATCCGCCAATACGTTCCACAGAGTCAGAGGACATTATTACTCCCAAATTCAACGCCAGTTATAAATAAAAGCAGGGCGGAAGTATAAGCAACTGGCGTGAATGATGACAGTCTTTATTGCACGTAGCGCCACACGGACTTGGGCACTTCGCCGATGTTGAACAATTTGCCGCCAGAAACCAGCTCCGCCCGGCGATGGTCGGCCGCGCGATACATGTTGACGATCTCTTCGTTATCGGTCAGGGAATAGTTAAGATGATCAAAAAGTTTTTCCAGACTTTCCAGCGAACTGATTTTACGAAATTTTAATAAGTAGTCCTGAACGGTCATTTGCGTATCCATTTTATAATCGGAATAAATTAAGTTGAATATACCCATATCGAGTAAACCTGTTCTCAACCGGCAGTTCCTTTTTAAGATAAACTGTATGGAATTATTTCGGTTGTAAATACCTGTGACAAGAACAGACGATGTTTCCGGCCTGGTAAAAATAAATTTAGGAGTATTCCAGAACTAAATCAGGCGCCGGAAGGCGCCTGGGAGAGAAGATTAACGCTGTTCGCCTCGGCTGGCAATAACGTTTTGGTACCAGAAAAAGCTCTTTTTCCGTTTACGCGCCAGATTTTGCTGGTGATCGACATAAACGAACCCGTACTGTTTTTTATAACCGTTCAGCCAGCTCAGCAGGTCAATAAAGGACCAGGGGTAGTAGCCGCGCACGTCGGCGCCAAGTTCCAGCGCTTTTTCCAGCGCCGTGATATGGCTGCTGAGGTAGTCAATTCGCGGGTCGTCGACGATTTCGCCATCGATAATGGGGTCTACCGCTCCCAGCCCGTTTTCGGTGATATAGATCGGAATATCACCGTAGCGCGCTTTAATCATCATGATCCCGTCGGTTAAGCCCTGAGGCCAAATTTCCCAGCCCCATTCGGTATAGGTGCTTTGCGGGTTGCGCACGAAGTAGAAGAGCCCGTCAACTCCCGGCTCGCCGCCGGTCGCGACTTCAGGAGGCTGCGCCGACACGGTTTCACGACGGTAGTAGTTCAGGCCGATAAAGTCACAGCGGTTGTCATGCAGTAGCGCGTCGTCTCCCGGTTCAAAGACCGGAACCCCCCACAGCGCCTGGGTCTGCTGCAGTAGATCTGCGGGATAGCCGCCTTTTAATACCGGATCGTAGAGCCAGTGGGTATGAATGGCGTCCGCCATCTCTGTCGCCCGCTTATCTTCCTCACTGTCGGTTAGGGCAGTGTGCGGCTGCAGCACGTTGACAAATCCTATCTCCCCCGCGACGGCCATTTCACGAAACGCTTTGACCGCCAGCGCATGGGCGATAAAGACATGGTGGCAGGCCTGAATGGCTCGAGCGGGGTCCCGCACCGCAGGGGGATGGATGCCGTTAATATAACCGTGGCCAATAAAAACGATCGTCTCGTTAAAGGTGGCCCACAGTTTGACGCGAGAGCCAAAACGTTGATAGCAAAGACGCGCGTACTCAGCGAAGGCTTGCGCCGTGCTGCGCGCCTCCCAGCCGCCTTCATCCTGAAGCGCCTGGGGAAGATCCCAGTGGTACAGGGTAATCATCGGCTCAATGTTATGCGCCAGCAGTTCGTCAATCAGGTCGCTGTAGAATTGCACACCCGCCTCATTCACCACGCCGCGGCCGGTGGGCAGCAGGCGGGGCCATGAAATAGAGAAGCGATAGCTTTGCAAACCCATTTCCGCCATCAGCGCCACGTCTTCGCGAAAACGATGGTAGTGGTCAACGGCGACGTCACCGGTCGTCCCCTGATACGTGGTGCCAGGAAGGTGGGAATAAGTATCCCAGATAGAAGGGCCTTTGCCGTCGGCATCGTGTCCGCCTTCAACCTGCCAGGCTGCGGTAGCGGCGCCCCATAAAAAGTGTTGCGGAAATCCGGACATGAAAAAACTCCTTATCGATTGATAAAGAGAGTGTAATCAATGCGTGTGCAACTATGCAACCGGTTTCAGAAACCGGTTGCATAGTTGCGAAGCGGGTCACTGTTTATTTCGACAGCGGCTTCGTCTGAACAACATCAACGGAAGGCGGGGACTGGTAGTTATCAATATGATGAGCGATAACTAAAAGCAGGGCCGAAACGCCCAAAACAATCCAGCCAATAAGTTCTACAATACGGTTAAAAACGTTTTCCATAACACTACTGCTAATTGTGAAACCAGACTGAAATGGTACTCAACGACTCAAGTAACGCAAGTGTTACATGATCTTAGCGGCGCAAATGGCGTAAAGCTGAGCACCGTTGCGGGTTAAAAGAGTGAGCAAGCCGCGGCATCAACGCGGCCACCATCTTCTTGTTAAGAGGGCAGAAAAATGAGCGACGCTATCCGGGTAGGATTAATCGGTTACGGCTATGCGAGCAAAACCTTTCATGCGCCGCTCATCAGCGGTACGCCGGGGATGATGCTGGCGGCGGTCTCGAGCAGCGATGAAAAGAAAGTGCTGGCCGACTGGCCTGCGGTGCAGGTGGTGGCTGCGCCGCAAGCGCTTTTTAGCGATCCCAATATCGATCTGGTGGTGATCCCCACGCCAAACGATAGCCATTTCCCGCTGGCGAAAGCGGCACTGGAAGCGGGTAAGCATGTGGTAGTGGATAAACCTTTTACCGTGACGCTGGCACAGGCGCGCGAGCTTGAAGCCATTGCCAAAAGCGAGGGGCTATTGCTTTCGGTGTTTCACAACCGCCGCTGGGACAGCGATTTTCTGACGGTGAAATCGCTGATTAATGAAGGGTTGCTGGGAGAAGTGGTCTATTTTGAGTCGCATTTCGACCGCTATCGACCGCAAGTGCGTCATCGCTGGCGCGAGCAGGGCGGGCCGGGCAGCGGTATCTGGTACGATCTTGCCCCGCATCTGCTTGACCAGGTGGTAAACCTCTTCGGGCTTCCGGTCAGCATGCAGGTCGATCTGGCGCAATTACGGCCTGGCTCGCAGTCCACCGACTATTTTCACGCGGTCTTAACCTGGCCGCAGCGCCGGGTGGTACTGCACGGTACGCTGGTGGCCGCCGCGGAAACGGCGCGCTTTATCATCCACGGTTCGCGCGGAAGCTATGTGAAATACGGTCTTGATCCGCAGGAAGAACGGCTGAAAAGCGGCGAGCGCCTGCCGCAGGAAGACTGGGGATACGATATGCGCGATGGGCTGCTGACGCGGGCCGAAGGCGAGGACATAACCGAAGCGTCGTGGCTGACGCTACCGGGCAACTATCCGGCTTATTATGCCGCCATTCGCGATGCGCTCAACGGGGTCGGCGTTAATCCAGTTCCGGCAAGCCAGGCGATTCAGATAATGGAACTGATTGAGCTGGGGCTGGAGTCGGCCAGGCATCGGGCGACGCTGTCTCTGAATTAGGTCGCTTTGACGAAACGAGGCGGCCAGCCCCTGGCTTAGCAGAACCCCGCGTTGCCACGGGGGTAAACATCAAGCCTGCTGCACGCGCTGAATCAGCGCCGCTTTTTCCTGGGCGCTTAAAAAGGCGAGCTCCAGACCATTTCTCTGCGCCTGGCGAATTTGCTCGCGGCTTAAACCGGCAGCCGGGGCGGCGAAGGTGTATTCGTGGATAATATCGACGCCCTGAACGGCGGGGTCGTCGGTGTTAATGCAGGCCAGCACGCCGTGTTCGAGGAACGTTTTCAACGGATGCTCGGCCAGGGATGGCACGGTACTGGTCTGAATATTGGAGGTCAGGCAGGACTCAATACCGATTCGCTGCGCGGCGAGATAATCCATCAATGCCGGATCCTGCACCGCCTTCACGCCGTGGCCGATACGCTCGGCCCCCAGTTCGCGAATCGCCTGCCAGATGCTTTCCGGGCCAGCGGCCTCGCCCGCATGGACGGTGATGCGCCAGCCGGCATCGCGTGCGCGGCGGAAGTGATCCATAAACAAGTTTCCCGGGAAGCCCAGCTCATCCCCGGCGAGGTCGAGGGCGGTGATGCCATCGCGGTGGGCGAGCAGAGCCTCAAGCTCTTCCTCGCAGGCCGCCTCGCCGAAGGTGCGGCTCAGGATGCCGATCAGGCGGGCTTCAACGTTAAAGTCGCGGCTGCCTTCTTTCACTCCGGCGATCACTGCCTCGACAACGCCAGCAACGGGCAACTGGTGGGTCATCGCCATATAGCGTGGAGAGAAACGCAGTTCGACGTAGTGCAGGCCGTTTCGCGCGGCATCTTCGAGGTTTTCATAGGCGACGCGGCGGCAGGCTTCCAGCGAGGCCAACACTTTTACCCCCCAGTCGAGCTTAGCGAGGAAGCTGACGAGGTCGGGCTCATTGCTGGTGACCTGCACGTGAGGACGTAAAGTATCGAGGGTGTCTGCCGGGAGTGCGAGATTAAACTGGCGGCCAAGATCGAGAATAGTTTGGGCCCGGATATTACCATCGAGGTGGCGATGGATGTCGGTTAATGGCAAAGTTAAATCAATCATGGTCGCACTCTTTTTTTAGTTAAAGTGCGCGCCATTGTACATCAGAACGATAAATGGTTTAAAGGGGAGAAAAATACCGAACAATCCAGGGAAAAACGGTGAGAGGAGGGAAGATTACCCTGTCAAAAAGAGGAATGACCAAATCGCTCATAGCAAAACGCTATTAATCATAGTCAATCAGTATTTAATTTCGCCCGTGAGATTTTCTATAGTCTCAGGCGCTGGTTTTCCTGCAATGAATGGCAGGCAATTTTAAAAAGGATCCTGGGAATATGGTTTTCACGTTAAAAAAAATCGCGGTACCGCTGGTTGTCGCAAGTTCACTACTGCTGGCCGCCTGCAAACCTGGCGAGGACCCCAACCACATCAAGGTGGGCATTAGCGCGGGCGTCGATCAGGAAGTATGGGCGGTGGCGCAAAAAGTGGCGAAAGAGAAATATAACCTCGACGTAGAGGTGGTGACGTTTAATGATTTCGTTCTGCCCAACGAGGCGCTGAATAACGGCGATCTTGATGCCAATGCTTTCCAGCACAGGCCCTATCTGGACAAACAGATCCAGGAGCGCGGCTATAAGCTGGTTCAGGTTGGCACCACGTTCGTTTATCCGATAGCGGCCTATTCGAAGAAAATCACTTCGATCGATCAGCTGCCCGATGGCGCGCAGGTCGCGGTCCCCAACGACCCGACCAACCTCGGACGCTCTCTGCTGCTGTTACAAAAACAGGGCCTGATTACGCTCAAGGATGGCGTGGGTCTGCTGCCCACTTCGCTGGATATTATCAACAATCCGAAAAAGCTAAAAATCATCGAAATCGAAGCGCCGCAGCTGACCCGCGCGCTGGACGACCAGCAGATAACTATGGCGATCATCAATACCACTTTCTCCAGCCAGGTTGGGCTGTCGCCGTCGCGCAACGGCCTGTTTGTGGAAAGCAAAGATTCGCCTTACGTTAATATCTTTGCCAGTCGTATCGAAAACAAAGACAGCGAAAAGGTGAAAAACCTGGTGAAGGCCTACCAGAGCGATGAGGTCGCCGCGGCGGCTGAACGGCTATACAAAGGCGATGCGGTGAAGGGCTGGTAAAGACACTCGGCCAACTCTGACCGCGTGCAGTCACGATTATTGCAGCCGGTAGCGACCCGCTACCGGCTTTTCCAGGCTACTTTTGAATCAAATAGCGGATGGTTGGCCCGTCCTGCTGGATGTCGAGCACGGTGTAGCCGTGGTTTTTGGCATCCAGCGGGATATTGTTAATCGACTGCGGACAGTCGCTGACCACTTCAAGTATCTCGCCTTTCTTCAGCGAAGGCATGGCTTCCAGCGTGGCGATGGCCGGATAGGGGCAGGGTTCGCCAACCATATCGAGGCGATAATCGGGAACGAAAGTTTTCATACGCTTTCCTTAACGGCCGAGGGGACGAGAGATTGGCGGCGGAAAAAACGTTTTTCCCAGCCAATCACCAGAATCAGCGCGATCAGCAGCAGAAGATAGGTCACCAGCAGGCCGCCGAAGGGTCCGAAGGTCGCCAGCAGGTTGATTTTATCCCAGCTTGTGGCCAGCGCCGGGGAGAGCCCGTCCCAGTAGTATGCGAGGATCGTTGAACCGATCACGTTGCCCAGCCCGACCCACCAGTAATGCACCTGACCCTCCACCGCGCGGTACATCCAGCCGGTTTCGCAGCCGCCCGCCAGGACGATGCCAAAGCCAAACAGCAGGCCGCCGATAACCGCATTAGGGCCCGCCCACATGATTTTCGGCTCCATACCCAGCTTCACGTAGCTGAAGATGCCAATAGCGCTGGCGGCCATACCGAAGATAATCGCCTTCGCCATATTGGTGCGCCCGGTGATCCACATATCGCGAAAGGCGGAGCTAAAGCAGATCTGCGCCCGTTCGATAAGCAGGCCAAACCCTACGCCAAACAGCAGCGCCAGGCCGAGCTTCGGCTGGTTCGCCGCGGTGAGCAGGCCCCAGGCGATCATGGCGAAAAAGACCACCATCCCGAGACGGAACCGGCGCCGCGCCTGGTCAGGTTTTTGCGTCAGCGGCGACGCCTGCGATACTTTCTGCATTTTTACCGGAATACGAAAGATGGGCAGTAAGGTAAAGCGCGCGCCGAACCAGGTGCCGATAGCGGTAGCGATGGCGAAGAACCAGGCGTGAAGAGAAAACTGCGGGATACCGGTAAAGAACGCGGCCAGATTGCAGCCCATCGCCAGGCGCGCGCCGAAACCGGCAATGATCCCCCCGGCGACGGCCTGCAGAATGCGGATCCGGCTGCGAGGGAAGCGCAGCTTCACGTTATTCGCCCACAGCGCGGCGGCGAAACAGCCGCCGAACATCCCGATGATCATCATGCCGTCGATACGGGTGAGCGGGGTGCCCTCAAGATGAATGAGTTTATAGTAGCCCCACTCTTCGCTGTGCACGCCGGCGAGCTGCAGCAATTGCCCGCCCCAGCGGGTGAATTCGCCGGTGACGGCCCAGAAAGTGCCGGTAATACCGAAGTAGTAGGTTGAGAGAATACCCGCGGCGATAACGGCGGGTACCGGCGACCAAAATTTAATCAGCCACGCCTGTTTGAACTGTTGCCATGTCATGAAGATGCCTCTGAACTCAGAAGGTATATTACCCGTAGCGGGTAGAAGAGGGGCGATAATACGCGGCTTATTAGCTGAAAACGCTCGATGGGATCAAATTGACCGATAAAGAAAATACAAAAGGCCACACCTGGGTGGCCTTTCACGCCCGCCGATCCGCGGTCAGATCTCGGTGACGGTTTTGGCGATTAGTTAAAGCCCAGGCGAATAAGATTCAATGGGCAATATAATTCCTGATGGCCGTCTATTTCCACGCAATCGGCGCGACGGATCTGCTCCGCCGTTTTACCCTCGGCGTGGATGGCTTTGATGACGCCCGTCGCGCCGCTGTCAGCCACCATAACCATGCTGCCGGTAGAGATAGCGTTACGGTTACGATCGTAGGTGTTCATATTTTTTCCTCCTGGTGAATATTTTGACGGGAATTAAAAACGGCATTTAAATACACCTTTGTGAAATAGCGTTTTTTGAGTCTCGTCAAAATATCGTTTTATTGTGCCGGGAGGACGGATGAGTGAGCGGAGAGTCAGCGGTAGCGGGCAGGCCGCTACCGCGTTGGCGGTCAGCGAAAAAATTAGCGTAGCGAGCCAAGAGCGGCAATTAATCCCTGCACGCCTTTTTCCAGCTTTTCACGTGGACAGCCGGCATTCAGGCGGACAAAACCCTTACCCTCATCGCCGTAGGTGTCCCCCGGCATAATGGCGACCTTCTGTTCCTCAATAAGTGCTTTTTGCAGGGCGCGATCGTCCACCGCCAGCGGGCGCAGGTCAATCCACGCCAGGTAAGTCGCCTGCGGCGGCTGCCAGTTTAGCTCGGGAAATGCCTGATTCAGTTCGCGCGCGATGTAGCGCATATTCTCCTGCAGATAGCCGCGCAGGGTATCCAGCCAGGCGGCACCCTCGCGATAGGCGGCGATATGCGCCACCAGCGCCGGTACGGAAGGGGAAGAGAGGCCATCGCGGGCCTTAAGCGCGTGCAAATAGCTTTCGCGCGCCGCGGGATCGTCAATCAGCCCGTATGCTCCGGTAAACGCCGGAATGTTGAAGCTTTTCGATCCGGAGGTGAACAGCCCCCAGGGGCTGCGCGCCACCTCGCACCACGGGATGTGCTGATGTTCGTCCCACACCATGTCCATGTGGATCTCGTCGCTAATCACCTTTACGCTGTGCTTCTCGCACAGCCGCGCCATGGTTTCCAGCTCTTCGCGGGTCCATACCTTGCCGGTGGGGTTATGCGGACTGCACAGCAGCAGCACGGTATTACGCGGCTCGGCCAGTACCCGTTCCAGCTGCGCCATATCGCAGCGCCACTGATGGTTGTCGAGGGAGAGCGGAACCGCCGCGACGCGCCGCTGGTTGCCTTCAATGGTTTTATAAAAGGCATCGTAGGCCGGAGTGTGCACCACAATACCGTCACCCACAGCCGACCACTGACGAATCATCTCCGCCACCATATAGATAACCGACGGCCCGTAAACAATTGCTTCGCGGTCGATTGGGCTATGAAAACGGCTGGCGAACCAGTGGCTCACCGCGCCGAGGAATTCATCGTTTTTCCAGCGGCTGTAGCCAAAAACGCCGTGCGCCAGGCGTTTGCTGACGGCATCGATGATGCAGGGAGCGGTGGCGAAATCCATGTCGGAGATCGTAAAGGGCAGCAGGTCGGCCGCGCCAAAACGGTCGGCGACGTAATCCCACTGGGTACACCAGGTGCCGTGACGGTCGACCGGCGTTGAAAAATCAAACATCTGCACTTCCTTCATCATGTCCCCTCCTGCACGGAGGGGGCGGAGCCTATGCCTCGACGGTATTCATCAGGACAGCCATTTCATCTTTCACCGACTGCACCTGCGGGCCAATCACTACCTGCAGGTTGTGCTGATTGAGCTGCACCACGCCGATGGCGCGATTCGCTTTCAGCGCGGCGCTGTCGACTTTGCTCATGTCGTTAACCGACAGACGCAGGCGGGTGATGCAGTTATCGAGCGAAACGATATTTTCCGCGCCGCCGAGCGCCGCCAGAATCGCCGGGACGTTGTAGCCTGATTTTCCGGTCACGCCGGTGACGGCCTTTTCGAAGGCACTATTGGTTTCAATATCGCGTCCCGGGGTTTTCAGGTTAAAGCGGGTGATAGCGAAACGGAAGATACCGTAGTAAACCGCAAACCAGATGGCCGCGACCACCGGTACCAGATACCACTTGGTTGACAGACCGTGCAGAATGCCGAACACCACAAAGTCGATAACGTTGCCGTCGGTGTTGCCGATAGTCACGCCCAGAATGGCCATCATGGTAAAGCCCAGTCCGGTGAGGAGCGCGTGGATAACGTACAGCACCGGGGCGACGAACAGGAATAAAAATTCCAGCGGCTCGGTCGTGCCGCCTACCACGCAGGCGATAACGCCGGAAATCAGCAGCCCCTTAATTTTATGGCGGTTTTCCGGGCGAGCGCAGTGGTACATCGCCAGCGCCGCTCCCGGCAGGCCGCCGAGGAAGGCCGGCATTTTGCCTTGCGAGAGGAAACGGGTCGCGCTTTCGGAGAAGCCGTGGGTGGTTGGGCAACTGAGCTGGGCCTGGAAAATCGTCAGCGCGCCGCTGACGCTATGGCCGCAAACGTCCATGGTGCCGCCCGCCTCGGTAAAGCGGATCAGCGCCACCAGAATATGGTGCAGGCCGAAAGGCAGCAGCAGGCGCTCTCCGGTACCGAAAATCATCGGTCCGAAATCTCCCGCGCTATTGATGACGTGGCCGAGGGCATTGATCCCCATGGCGAAGACGGGCCAGATCAGCGGAATGACCAGACCGACCAGGCCGAGAACCACGGTCGTGATAATCGGTACAAAGCGGGTGCCGCCAAAAAAGGCCAGCGCGTCGGGCAGGCGGATATTGTGAAAACGCTCATGCAGCACCCAGACGATGATCCCGGCGATCACCGCGCCGAGGATCCCGGTGTCGATCGATTGAATGCCGATAATATTCTGGATGTTGTTCGCTTTGAGGACGGCGGCATCGGTGGTCGGCAGAATGCCTTTGGCCGTCAGCCAGAAGTTAACCGCCAGATTCATCACGGCATAGCCGACAAAACCGGCAAATGCGGCGACGCCTTTGTTCTCCCGGGCCAGTCCTAGCGGAATAGCGATACAGAACATCACCGGCAGAAAGCTGAAGGCGAAGGAGCCGACTTTGCCCATCCAGATGAATACGGCCTGCAGCAGCGGCACGTCCAGCCACGGCAGGAGAGTCAGGACATCATGGCTGCTCAGAGAGCTGCCGATCCCCAGCATGATCCCGCAAAAGGAGAGCAACGCCACGGGTAACATGAAGGTTTTCCCTAACTGCTGGAAAAACTCCCACAGGGTAATTTTGGTTGCTGTTTTCGCCGTCATAACACGAATCCTGGTTCTTTAAGTTATCGGTAGGATGTAACGCCACGGAAAGATAAAACGTTTTACCAAATTTTAGTGCGATAAAAATCACATATTCTGGCGATAATAACGTTTATAAAGAGAGTATCTTGATAAAACGTTTTATCGACAGCCAAAGGGAGTCGGCCTGCAGTTATGGCTATCGCGAAAAAAATCACCATTAATGATGTCGCCCAGGCGGCGGGCGTGTCGGTCAGTACGGTATCGCTGGTACTGAGCGGCAAGGGGCGTATTTCGTCGGCCACCGGCGAGCGCGTCAATCATGCCATTGAACAGCTGGGCTTCGTGCGCAACCGCCAGGCGGCGTCGCTGCGCGGCGGCCAGAGCGGCGTTATTGGCCTGATCGTCAGCGACTTATCGAAGCCTTTCTACGCGGAAATGACCGCCGGATTGACCGACGCGCTTGAGTCGCAGGGTAGAATGGTGTTTCTCACCCAGGGGGGGCACAGCGGTGAAAAAATGCTCCAGCGTTTTGATACGCTAGTTGCGCAAGGGGTCGATGGCGTGGTGATTGCCGGGGCGATCGACCAGGGGGCGGAGCTGCGCGACCGCGCGGCGCAAGCTGGAATGCCGCTGGTGTTTGCTTCTCGCGCCAGCTATCTCGACGATGTCGACCTTATCCGCCCGGATAATATGCAGGCGGCGCAGATTGTCACCGAGCACCTGATCCGCCGCGGCCATCAGCGCATTGCCTGGCTGGGAGGGCAGAGCTCGTCCCTGACGCGCGCTGAACGGGTAGGCGGCTACTGCGCCACCCTGCTGAAGTATGGCCTGCCGTTTCATAGCGAGTGGGTGCTCGAGTGCGAGTCGAGCCAGAAGCAGGCGGCAGAGGCGATGGCGGCGCTGCTGCGGCAAAACCCAACGATTAGCGCGGTGCTGTGCTACAACAGCGTGATTGCCACCGGGGCGTGGTTTGGGCTGATGCGCGCCGGGCGCCAGAGCGGCGAAGCTGGCGTCGAAAGCTATTTTGAACAGCGGGTCGCGCTGGCGGCCTTTGCGGAGTTACCCGAGGAGGCGCTGGACGATCTGCCGCTGACCTGGGTGACGACGCCCGCCCGGGAGCTGGGACAAAGCCTCGCGGAGTGTATTTTACGGCGTATGGAAGAGGGACAGGGCGCGGCGAGAAACCAGATTATTTCTCCCCGGCTGATTACCCGAAAATAGCCCCTGGGCAGGGGCTATTTGCCGTTTATTGCTGCGGCGCGGCGGGTGGCACCACGTCTTGCGGCGCGTCATCTTGCGGCTGAGTTTCCTGCGGCGCTGCGGGTTCAGATGCGGCGGGAAGCGCTAAACCGAACATTCCGGCAAACTCATCCAGCGGCATTTTCTGTCCGTTCAGCGTCACCTGGCCGTCAGCGTACTGCAGACTTGAGGTGATGGCGTTATCTTCCATGGTGGTGATGCGGAACATCTGCCCCATCGCCGCCAGGCCTTTCACCTGCTGATCCGCAAGCTTAGCGGCGTCGGCGGGCTGATAGCCTTCCAGCCCGGCAATCTGGGTCATAAACGCCGTCGCCATATCCACCGGGATCACCAGCTTGCCGTCGAGCGATTTAACGCTACGATCCACTTCATCCGCCAGCGTCTGCGGCGGGGTGGTGGTCAGCGACGGGTCTTTGAGCAGAATCGAAAGATTCAGGGTGGTTTCCCCCTTCGCATTGCGCCAGCTCAGCGGCGAAATGGTCAGGGACGGGCTGCCTTTCAGCATCATCGGCAGCGCGCTAAAGAAGGTTTGCGTTAACGCCTGCTGATAGAGCTCAGGATTCTGCGCCAGCTGCGGATCCGCCATCAGCGCCTGTGCTTCAGCGTTGTATTTTTGGCTGAACTGATGGAAGGCTGCGCCGTCAATATTGTCCAGCTTCAGCGTCAGCCGGCCGCTGCCGATATCCTGATTTTGCAGCTTGAGGCTGTTGACCGTGTAGTCCAGCTGGCTGTTAATACCTTTACCGTCGGCAGTCAGCGACGAATTGCCGTCAATTTTCATCCCTTCGAACAGCGCCAGCTCTTTGCCTTCAACGCCAATCGCCAGCTTGTCCAGTGAGATAGCCTGTTTACCGATACGTTCGTTGAAGCTGGCCATTTCGGTAGAGCCGTCGGTTTTCAGGTTATTAAAGGTGAGCTGAACTTTCTGGTTGTACTCGTTAACCGCGTTAATCTGCCCGCTACCGGCTTCGCCGGTCAGGCTGAGGGTTTTCCCCTCGCGGTCGGCATTCAGCTGGAATTGCCCGCCGCTGAACGTCACTTTCTCATCGCCTTTCGCGTAATCAAGCGGGTTGAGCACGATAGCCGATTGGTTGTCGCCGCTATAAGCGATGCGGGTATCAATGGTGAACGGCGTTTCGCCTTTAGCGATGTCGAACAACGCCTTGCTGGCGTCGTTATTGGTCAGAGTAGTTTTGACGGACGCCATCGCCGGAGCGAGGTTAAAGGATTTCAGCGAAGCCAGCGGGAAAGGACCGTGATCGACGACTTCATCAAATACCAGAGATTGCCCGGCGGCAAGCCAGCGGGGCTCTTTGCCGGCAATGGGCTTCAGCACCAGCTGTAAGTGGCTGCTGAACAGACCGCGCTGATAGTCCTGATACGTCAGCTCTACGCCAGCCTGCGGCGCGCTGCTTTGCAGCTGGGCATTAGCCTGCTGCACCATATCGGCAATGCGGCTTTCCAGCTGCTTCCCTGTGTACCAGGCGCCGCCAGACCAGACGACGCCCAGCGCGATGATAACTCCTGCTGCGACCAGCGATTTTTTCATAGCATTTGTCCATAAATGAAACCAGGCGGATCGGGCCGCCTGGTTGTGTTGTCATGATGGGTGAAAGTCTAGCAACTGTGGCTAAAAAGTTCAGTAACTTACTGGAGCTTATTAAACACGCGCGCGACGCGGCCGCGCCCGCTGACCTGCACCGGAGATTCATTACAGCCGATAAACGCGGATTCACCCGGCTTCAGCGTCAGGCTCTGCTCGTCTTTGGCGATGACCGCTTCGCCCTCGACGCAGAACAGGATCGCTGCGCTATCCTGGGCGATGGTTGACGGCTGCGTCGACAGGTCGTGCAGAGAGAAGGCAAAATCATCAACTGGGATCGGGAAGTCCAGCTCCGCGCCGCGGCTGACCGGCTGGGTCAGCAGCTCGCCTGCGGGTTTGGGCGTAAATTTCACGTTCGCCACCAGTTCTGGAATATCAATATACTTCGGCGTTAGACCCGCGCGAAGCACGTTGTCCGAGTTGGCCATCACCTCCAGCGCCACGCCCTGCAGGTAGGCATGCGGCGTTTCCGCAAACAGGAACATCGCCTCGCCGGGATTCAGTTTGACCACGTTGAGCAGCAGCGGAGAGAAGAGGCCGCTATCGTCCGGGTAGAACTCGGCGATCAGGCGGATAGTCTGCCAGGGCTCACCCTGCTCGCTGTCCAGCGCTGCCTGCAGCACGCGCAAGGCGTGCGCTTTTTCTTCACCCTTCATATTCAGCAGGCTGGCAAACAGCTGGCTCAGATGCTCGCCGTTCGGCTGCGCGAGGAATTGCGCAATTGCCGGATGGGCGTCGGAGACCGGCTGCAGCAGGTTGACGATATCGGAAAACTCGCGGAAGGCGTTCATGGCGAGGAACGGCGTTAAGGCGAAAACCAGCTCAGGCTTGTGGTTCGGATCTTTATAGTTACGTTCGGCGGCATCAAGCGGGATCCCGGCGGCGTTCTCTTTGGCAAAACCGATTTCCGAGGCCTGCTTATTCGGGTGCACCTGGATAGAGAGCGGCTGTGCGGCGCACAGGACTTTGAACAGGAACGGCAGTTCGCCGAAACGCCCGGCGACTTTCTCGCCAAGCAGGGTCGCTTTATCGCTGTCGATCGCGTCACGCAGAGAACGCGGAGTTCCGCTATTGTCCAGAATCTGCGAGCTGCTCTTCGGATGCGCGCCCATCCACAGCTCCGCCATCGGCAGGTCGTTCGGATTAGCAATCCCATAAAGTTCGGTTAAGGCGGTATGGCTTCCCCAGGCGTAGTTTTGCACTGAGTTAATGAGCTTTTGCATTCTCAATCCCTGTTTCCACTTAATAGTCATGGCACTATTAAACCAGCAATCGACCGATAAGCAACCGGCGCGAAGAAAAAGTCGTCCTTGTCTCAGTTTTTGTTAAAAAATTGTGTAAAATCGATCGACTCGCTTTTCCACGGGCAAATGGAGTGTCTGCCTGAAATATAATCAGCTAAGCAGTAAGTGAGAGCACAATGTCGAATAAACCGTTTGTATATCAGGATCCTTTTCCACTGAAAAAGGACGATACCGAGTATTACCTCCTCAGCAGTGATTACGTCTCCGTCGCCGAATTCGCCGGCCAGGAAGTTCTGAAAGTTGAACCTCAGGCGCTAACTTTACTGGCACAACACGCTTTCCACGACGCCTCCTTTATGCTTCGCCCGGCGCATCAGCAGCAGGTGGCCGATATTCTCAACGACCCGGAAGCCAGCGAAAACGATAAGTACGTGGCGCTACAGTTCCTGCGTAACTCGGATATTGCCGCTAAAGGCGTGCTGCCGACCTGCCAGGATACCGGCACGGCGATTATTACCGGCAAAAAAGGCCAGCGCGTGTGGACCGGAGGCGGCGATGAAGCCGCGCTGGCGCAGGGCGTTTATAACACCTATATCCAGGATAACCTGCGTTATTCCCAGAACGCGCCGCTGGATATGTATAAAGAGGTCAACACAGGGACTAACCTGCCTGCGCAGATCGACCTCTACGCTACCGACGGCGAGGAGTACAAATTCCTCTGCATCGCCAAGGGCGGCGGCTCGGCGAATAAAACCTATCTGTATCAGGAAACCAAAGCGTTAATCACTCCGGCGAAGCTGAAAAACTACCTCGTCGAGAAGATGCGCACCCTCGGCACCGCCGCCTGCCCGCCGTACCATATTGCGTTCGTCATTGGCGGCACTTCGGCGGAGTCCACCCTGAAAACCGTTAAGCTGGCCTCAACCAAGTATTACGACGGCCTGCCGACCGAAGGCAACGAGCACGGCCAGGCTTTTCGCGATATTCAGCTGGAGCAGGAACTACTGGTGGAGGCGCAAAACCTTGGTCTTGGGGCGCAGTTCGGCGGCAAATACTTCGCGCACGATATCCGCGTTATCCGCCTGCCGCGCCACGGCGCGTCGTGCCCGGTGGGCATGGGCGTCTCCTGCTCGGCGGATCGTAATATCAAAGCGAAGATCAACCGCGAAGGGATCTGGCTGGAGAAACTGGAGAGCAACCCAGGCAAGTATATTCCCGAGCATCTGCGTCAGGCCGGTGAGGGCGAGGCGGTCAAGGTCAACCTCAACCAGCCGATGAGCGATATTCTGGCGCTGCTGTCGCAGTACCCGGTGTCGACGCGTCTGTCGCTGAGCGGTACGATTATCGTCGCCCGCGATATTGCTCACGCGAAGCTGAAAGAGCTTATCGATAGCGGTGAAGAACTGCCGCAGTACGTCAAGGACCACCCGATCTACTACGCGGGTCCGGCGAAAACGCCTGACGGCTACGCTTCCGGCTCTCTTGGCCCCACCACCGCTGGCCGTATGGACTCCTACGTCGACCTGCTGCAGGCGCACGGGGCGAGTAAAATCATGTTAGCCAAAGGCAACCGCAGCCAGCAGGTCACCGACGCCTGCCACAAACATGGCGGTTTCTACCTCGGCAGCATCGGCGGCCCGGCGGCGGTACTGGCACAGCAGAGTATTCGTAGCCTGGAGTGCGTAGCGTATCCGGAGCTGGGGATGGAAGCTATCTGGAAAATCGAAGTGGAAGACTTCCCGGCGTTTATCCTCGTGGATGACAAGGGCAACGATTTCTTCCAGCAAATCCAAAGCTCGCAGTGCGCCCGCTGCGTGAAATAATCCCAGCCGCCCTTCGGGGCGGTTTTTTTATGCCGCTTAGCGGCACGAACGACTAAAACAACATATAAATCTGGCCAATACTTAACGCTTTAAGCAGGTGAGCTTTGTCGCGATTTCGCACTTTGAATCCAAGGAGACAGTCATGACAACGTATCGCAGTGAAAAAGACTCAATGGGCGCCATCGACGTGCCTGCTGACAAGCTATGGGGAGCGCAAACCCAGCGTTCGCTGGAACATTTCCGCATTTCGACGGAAAAAATGCCGGTCGAGCTTATCCACGCGCTGGCGCTGACCAAGCGCGCGGCGGCGAAAGTGAACAACGATCTCGGCCTGCTGGCCGCGGAAAAAGCGCAAGCGATTATTCAGGCCGCGGATGAAGTGCTGGCAGGCCAGCATCCGGACGCCTTTCCACTGGCTATCTGGCAAACCGGCTCCGGCACGCAAAGCAATATGAATATGAATGAGGTGCTGGCCAACCGCGCCAGCGAGCTGCTGGGCGGGGCGCGCGGGATGGAGCGTAAGGTTCATCCGAACGATGATGTCAACAAGAGCCAGAGCTCTAACGACGTTTTCCCGACGGCGATGCACGTGGCGGCGATAATTGCCCTGCGGGAGAAGCTGATCCCGCAGCTCAACGTGCTGAAGCAGACCCTGAACGATAAAGCCGTTGCCTTCAGCGACATCGTTAAAATCGGCCGCACCCACCTGCAGGACGCCACGCCGCTGACCCTCGGCCAGGAGATCTCCGGCTGGGTAGCGATGCTGGAGCATAATTTAAAACATATCGACCATAGCCTGCCGCATCTGGCGGAGCTGGCGCTGGGCGGGACGGCGGTGGGAACCGGGCTCAACACTCATCCGCAATACGCGGTACGCGTCGCCGCCGAGCTCGCGGCCTTAAGCGGCCAGCCGTTTGTCACCGCGCCAAATAAATTTGAAGCGCTGGCGACCGTTGATGCCCTGGTGCACGCCCACGGGGCGCTGAAAGGCCTGGCCGCCTCGCTGATGAAAATCGCCAACGATGTGCGCTGGCTGGCTTCCGGGCCGCGCTGCGGGATTGGCGAAATTGCGATCCCGGAAAATGAACCGGGATCGTCGATCATGCCCGGCAAAGTCAACCCGACCCAGTGCGAAGCGCTGACTATGCTGTGCTGCCAGGTGATGGGTAACGATGTCGCGGTAAATATTGGCGGCGCATCGGGCAACTTTGAGCTTAACGTCTACCGCCCGCTGGTGATCCACAACTTCCTGCAATCGGTGCGGCTGCTGGCTGACGGGATGGAGAGCTTCAACCAACACTGCGCGGTGGGGATTGAACCGAATCGTGAACGCATCAGCCAGCTGCTCAATGAGTCGCTGATGCTGGTCACCGCGCTGAACACCCATATCGGCTATGACAAAGCGGCGGAAATTGCCAAAAAGGCGCACAAAGAGGGGGTGACCCTGAAGGCGTCCGCGCTCTCGCTCGGCTACCTGACGGAGGACGAGTTTGACCGGTGGGTTCGCCCGGAAGAGATGGTGGGCAGTCTGCCTACTCGCTAGCCAGCCACAGGTGCAGCCGCGGGATCAGGAGCCTGAGCGACTGCGCCTGCGGTTTATAGCGATACTGTACGTTCTCGGCGTCATAGTTTAGTAACTCACCGAGGTCCGGCACGCTGACCCCCTTCGTGCCGGATATCAGCGCAATCAACGGTCCTGGACAGGCGTATTGCACCTGTTTTTGTTCGCCGCTGTACCAGACACGGGCGATGGGCTGCACCTTCACCGGCCGCTTTATCTTCAGCTTTGCCCGCTGCGGCAGGGCGGCAATATCCTGATACTCTCGCTCCAGCTTGCTTTGCCACTGCTCGCGCGTCCACGGCGGCACCGCCCGCGGCGACTGCAGGCTTTTTTCCAGCTGCATCAGCACCCCGTCACGGGTGAGATTTTTAATCACGTGCTTATTGGCCCAGCCGAAGCGAATGGTACTCGGATCGAGCAGCGGGGTCAGGGTGCGGTAGGCGCTAAGCGTGATAAGCCCTGGCAGGTGGCGATGGACCCACTCAAACCGCGCGGCGACAGGCAGGCCGGAATCGACGGTAATAATCTTTTCAAAGGTTGCTTTGAGGGCGTTGATATGGGCGATTTTACCTGCCAACTCAGCCTGTTGGTTGGCGTCAGTTTGTAGGCAAATGGCGCCGGGTAAGCGTACGGCGGCCTTACTACTGCGGGTTTCCGACTGCTGCTGGATAAACAGATGGCTGTAGTGCCTGAGCGCCATCTCCAGCGCGGTTTTGCCGGTATGCTGAACCACATTGATGCTGTCGAGCGGCTGGTGTTCCGCATCCTTGCTTACCGGCGGCAGCGCAAAGACGCGGGCGGCCAGCAGGCGGCATTGGCTCAGGGACTGTTTCAGCTCTTGCAGTTCGCGTTCGAGCTGGCGAAAGGTACCGTTCAGACGTTCAACGAGGTCATAGCTGGCCATATTTCCCACCTTAGTTACAACATACTTCACGTTTTTTAACTATAGCAGACCTCAGCATCCGCGCAAAGGCTCATCAGGCCGAGGAAAAACTCGGCAACTGATGATATACCGGCCAGCTAAAGCAAAAGCAGGCTCCGCCCAGCGCGCTCTCTTCGCAATGAACTTCCCCGGCCATAGCCTGGGCGATGCTGTGAACGATAGCTAAACCGAGGCCACAGCCGCCGGTGGCCCGATCGCGGCTGGGGTCGAGGCGTACGAAAGGCTCGAAAACTCTCTCCCGTTCAGCTGGCGCGATACCGGGACCATCATCTTCGACCCGTAGCGTCGCCCGCGAACCCTGTAGCGTCAGGCCGACCTGAATACGCCGGTTGCTGTAGCGCAGGGCGTTGTTCACCAGATTATCCAGCACCCGTTCCATCAGGCGCATATCCAGCGCGCCGTAATTGCCGGCCAAAATGTCGCCTGGCGCGACCTCGCGCTGGGGATTAACCGTTTGAATATCTTCCACATGATCGCGGATCCACGCCGGGAAATCGGGGGTCGTCAGCTTCAGTTCGTTCTGCGGACGGTCAAGCCGCGCGTAGGTCAGCAGCTCTTCAATCAGCGCTTCCAACTGGCCGATATCGCGGTTCAACGCCAGGGATTCGGCCTCGGTGAGGTTCTCGCTCATCTCAAGACGATAGCGCAGACGCACCAGCGGGGTTCGCAGCTCGTGGGCGATACCATCGATCAGCTGTTTTTTGCTGGCGATAAGCGCGTTGATATTATCGGCCATCTGATTAAACGCCACGCCCAGCCGTTCGAAGCTGGACATGCTGTCGAAATGAATGCGTTCGCTAAGATGTCCATCGCCGAAGCGCTGGGCGGCGGTCTCAATACGCAGCATGTCCTGCCAGTGCGGACGCATCCAGATAAATACCGGGAAGGCCAGCGAGATGGCGATAAAAGCCATCAGGGCCAGATCGAGCAGGCGCATCTCGTGCAAAAAATAGAGATAGGGCACCGGGCCGACGGAAAGTACGTAGTGGCTGCGCGGGATGCGCTGGATAAAGGTGTACTGATCATCGAGAGCGACGATATCCCCGGCGCGCAGATGCTGCATTGAGTTTTCCGACAGTTTGAATTTGCTGATGGGTTCGATATGCAGATCGAAAGAGAGATTGAGATCCAGCTCTTTGAGCGTTTTGCTCCAGTCGCGCGGCGGGATCTCCCGCAGCTCGCTGCGCATCAGATACAGCGAGCTTTTCATTAAATCGTCCAGAGACTGACGCCCGGCGCGTTCGGCGGTGAATTTGTACACCAGGCCAACCATCATGGTCATCACCAGGAAGCAGACGAACAGCAGCAGGTAAAACTGCACAAACAGTTTTTTCATTAAATCTCACTTAAAAACAGAAGGTTAAGTGCCTTTCCTTTACCCTCGGAAGCACCGTGAGGGCATTTTCCCCGGCAAAAACTGCGTGCAAACTCCTTTCTGCATTTTCATGCGCCGTTGGATTCGCTATGAAAGCAGGGTTCGCACCCGCTGACAACATCCGCTCTGCACAAGTTATGCGGCGCCGGTTGACACACCCGGTAATCTTGATTGCGCAAACTTGAGAAGTCCATAGCAAATCAATACTGAGGCGGTCGTGAGGCTTGTAAAAATCATTATAAGAAAGTGGTTATAGGTGAGGAGGGTTCAACTTGATATAACACCTTCTCTCATCTCGCCTGGAGGTTGTATGGCAATTTCAGCCAGAAACCAGCTGGCTGGTACGGTTAGCGTGACTGAACGCGGGGAAATTAACGATGAAGTTGAGTTAACCCTGAAGGATGGCGCAAAGCTAATCGCTCTCGTTACATCTGGTAGCCAACAAGCATTGGGCCTCGAACCGGGGAGAGAAGCCATCGCGCTGATTAATAACAGAGAACAATCTGCCTCGCCGTCGCAGAGCATTTGGGTCAGCATGCACCTTGCGCGGGTGCGTTCGATCAATTGCTACGAAAATGGCGAGGTCCTTCAGGGGTTCATTTCCGGCGCTTCGTTTCTGGCGCGGGACCATGCTGCAAAATCTGCAGATACCATTGGCCTGGCATAAAAATATCCTTGAACCTCATCGCAGCCCAGGCTTCGCAAAATCTCGACCGTTTTGCGATCCTCGACGCCTTCGGCCAGGACGATATAATCGAGCTCCTTGAGAAGCTTGATAACGTTACGCACAATTATGCGGCTGGCTTTTTCGTGGACAATATGACTGACGATAGACCGGTCGATTTTGATGATGTCCAGGGGCATTTGCCGCAGGTAATTAATGTTGCTGTATCCCGAACCAAAGTCATCCAGAGAAATTTTAAATCCGCGTTTTTTGAGCATGTTCAGCCCGTTAAGCGCGGCCGGACTCTCAAGCATCTTCTCTGTTTCCAGACACTCCAACCCCAGCAGCGCTGGGTCAAGAGACGCATTCCGCAGTTTCTCTTCGAGCTCCTCGGCGAAATCGGGCCGAGAAAAATCACTGGCGGCCAGATTAATTGACACCGGCAGAGTAAGTCCCTGGTCCCGCCACTCACTCAGTTGCGCAATAGTACGATCGATAACCCAGGCCGTGAGCTCACGCATCAGGCTGGTTTTTTCGACCAGCGGGATAAATTCGCCGGGCAGGACTTCGCCGTTTGTCGGATGCTTCCATCTGACCAGCGCTTCAGCACCCGTCACGCGCCCGGTCGCCAGTGAGATTTTTGGCTGATAGACCAGATATAAGCCCTGGTTTCCCTGCAACGTTTGTCTGAGTTCGGTCAGCAGGCTGAAATCTCTCTTTTTGCGGGTATCCAGGGCGTCATTATAGGTCGTAAAACGGTGCCCCTGGCTTATCGCCTCATGCAAGGCGCTTACCGCACGACGCAGAATTTCATTCGGCGTCAGGGTGCTGTCGCATAGCCCGGAGTCCCCCATGTGAATATTCAAATCCAGGGGAACTTCTGGGCCAATCCGGGCCTGGGTTCCCTGAAGGTTTTGTGCAATGCTTTCCAGTGACAGGGCCGTAGGTTCAGGCGTTAAAAAAGCAAATCGTCCGACCGCCACGGCGTAAAGCTGGCCCGCCAGGGGCAGACGTGCCTGCAGCTCAACGGTCATATCCCGAAGTAAGTTTTCTACGGCAATCATCCCCAATGAGCGGGCCATCTCGTAGGCAAAGGGCATATCAATGCAGTCAATGATGACCAGCCGGAAGGTACTCACCGCCGACACCTCAATGTCCTTCAGCAGGCGCTGACGATTGGGTAATAGCGTGACGACGTCGGTATAGCCTACCGAGTGCCAGGAGGCTAAGAAGTCCGATATCAGCTCGGCCAGCGTGTTAAAGATAGCGATCTGCTCGTCGGAAAGTTCCCTGGGTTGCGTATCCAGGATACTCAAGGTACCCACGGCCACCCCATCGCGCGTTGTCAGCGGACACCCCGCATAAAAGCGAATGAACGGCGCTTCTCTGACGGCGCGATCGCGCTGAAAGACCGGGTGCTGATGCGTATCACGACAAATGAACGTTTTACCCTGTTTCAAGGTCTGTTCGCAAAATGCGTCGCCCAGGCGGGTTTCCGTGGCGGCGATATTCTGTGCGGATTTGATGTATTGCTTTTCATCATCCAGCACCGAGACAAAACTCATCGGCATTTTCAGCAACTGGCACACCAGATGCGTATATTTCCTTAACGCTTCGTCCCGCCCCTCGTCGGGATTTTTTAACAGGTCAATCGCCGCGCGTCTTTTACTTTCATCGTTGCTGAGATCGCTCAACATTTAAACACCCCCGTACAGTAGATATTTCGGTCATCCCAACCCACTGATGGTGTGAATCTCTATACTCACGGCTGGTATCGATACTGGCACAATCGCCAGGGTTATCACACCACATTAGAATGTTTTGCGCTGATTGTCTGCGAAGAATGGCGCTCGGTGGAACGCTGCTTTTGCGTGGAAAAAGCAATTTCACTGTTGCTGTACCGGTCGGCAAGAGGCTCAGTGTTGCGCAAAAGTCTTCGTGGATAATATCAAGTTATCGAACCGGTTCCGGATTCGCCAGTTCTTTATTAAGCGCAACGCCTGTTTTAAGGATAGCTAATCATTAACAGGAGGTTGCAGTGACTTTACCGGCTATATCCGCACTAACAGCTGACCCGTGAATTAATTGTCCCAGGCGTGGGGGGCGAACAGGTAGCCTTTATTGCGTACCGTTTTGATGCGATAGGGCTCGGTGGCATTGTCGAGAAGCTTCTTGCGCAGTCGCGAGATGGCAACGTCGACGCTGCGGTCCATGCCATCGTAGCTGACGCCGCGCAGATTTTTTAATAACGCGTCGCGATCCATAATTTGTCCGGCATGGGTCGCCAACTCCCACAGCAGATCGAAATCCGCGGTGGATAACGCGACGCTTTCGCCGCTGAGCATCACCTGGCGATTGACCGGGTCGATGCTCAGGGAGCCAAAGGTGATGGCTTTATGCGGGGTGAGGGAGGAGGGAACGCTACCGTCCGGCACGGCGACGTGCTGGCGCAAATGCAGGCGCAGGCGGGCTAACAGCACCGCGGGAGGCGTGGTTTTCAGGATATAATCGCTGGCGCCCATTTCGAGAGAGAGAATATGGTTCATATCGCTGTCCAGCGAAGTGAGCAGGACGATGGGACCCTGCCACTGGCCGCGCAAATCGCGGCACAGCGTCATACCGTCTTTACCCGGCAGCATGATATCCAGCAGCACCAGATCGGGCTTTTCGCGCGCGATAACCTCTTCCGCCCGGTCGCCGCGCGGTTCTACGACCACGTCCATATCGTGTTTGCCAAGGTAGGCGGCAATCAGTGCGCCGACCTCGGCATCGTCCTCAACAAAAACAATTTTATTCATATTGTGTATGCTTGCACTCATCTATCATCGTTAGAATCGCTTTGCCAGAATCGCGGCTGAGACGGTGCATGAGGCATCATTCGGTCAGCAGCCCATTCATTACTATCGCCATTGTAAACCATTCGGGCATTAATATGAGCTATGTATTAGTGATGAAATTCGCTATGCTTCCCGGACTTGTGGTTCAGAACTATGCTTTCACGAGGCAGGCAATGATTGCGTTAATGACGGAAGCTCTGCGTATTATGGTCATGGGGGTGCGGCAGAAGGTGGGCGAGGTCTAACAGGACAGCCTCTGCCCGTAAAGAAAATAGGTACTGATACGTTGACCTTGAGTCAGGGAAGAACCTTATTGCGGCCTCTTTTGCCTCGTACCGTAGGGGCACAAGGCGAATTTGCAGACACTTCTTCGATTGCAGATGAGCAACATAGGATTCAGATTGCCTGGACAATCAATATATCGGGAAAACGTTGACCACAGGGTTTCCGTATAGGGGAAAGCGTGAATGACCTGTAAATCGCCGGGCTTGCCGTTAATGAGAACTTCATTTTTTGTGATGTTAATCACTGAACCAACGCGCAAAAAATAATCACCATTATACCATATGATTAATTTGAGATTTTTAGCACTTGCCGCAACTGAAAATCCTGTTCCGGTTACAGGACATACAAGGCTATTTTCAATATTCCACTGCATGCTTGATGCGCTCCAGTAATTTACGAGCATTTTCGCGTTGATGTATATAGTTTGATAAAGTTTAAGAGTATTTTTGTTGTGCCTGAAGCAGGTCCAAACATGGAGGTTCCTTTAGGTGATGCATACTTAGTTTAATATAGAATAATTGCAATTGCATGAGTGCCTAATACTAGTATTGATAATAGCAACAAGTAAAAGATTCGAAAAACCGACGGGAGATGAACTAATAAGCTACATTGTTGGTTATGAATAGAATAAAGTTCTGTATTGGATATCAAGATTAGATCGAAAGATCGTAAAATCATATAATTACGATCATATCTACTACGATGAATGTTATTAATGGCAAAGTATGCTTCTTTATGAAATCGGTTTTATTTTGATATAAATCAAAATAATGTGCTTTATTGCGCTATTTTTCTAAAAAGTGTCTATGTGTGCTTATTTCAAATGAGTGCAGAAAGAATGATTTTAAGGTCATCAATTATGATAAAAACCGCCTATGTCAATTAACTGTTTTTAGGTTAGGTTATCACTATTGATTTGCATCACTTACTGCACATGAATGGCGATGGTAAACCGATAGGGTTATTGAGTTAACATCTGTAAAATATCATTGAGGTGTTCATGTTGTGCTTTAAAATAGGTGTGAATACTTAAGGATGACGCGCAGGAGAAATATGCTATGGTGATAACTTCCAGAATAATGATATAAAACATGTTATACGTATAACCAAGTGATTAGAGCATACTGATGCGTTTCGCAGTAAAAACAAATGCGTTTGTGCGAAGGATGTTCAAAATAGTTTTAATTAAACTCAAACAGCGTTGACCTTGCCGAGGGGAGCATCATCTCCCGTACCGCCGTTATGGAGTCGTCAAATAGGTCTCCACCTGTTCAGTCTACACGCCGCTTTTGCGCATTTATAAATTTCCGCGCTTCCGTTATGCTGCGAATACATGTTGTTTTAATGTTAAGGCAAAAGGAATGGGGCTGTTGATAAAAGCGCTGCTCGGGGCACTGGTTGTAGTCCTGATCGGCGTGCTGTCCAAAACGAAAAATTACTATATCGCCGGGTTAATTCCGCTCTTTCCCACCTTCGCCCTGATTGCGCACTACATCGTCGCCAGCGAGCGGGGTATCGAAGCGCTGCGCACCACCATTGTCTTTGGTATGTGGTCTATCATTCCGTACTTTATCTACTTGCTTTCGCTATGGTATTTCACCGGCGTCATGCGCCTGCCGTTTGCCCTGGCAGGCGCAGTGGTGTGCTGGAGCTTATGCGCGTGGCTACTCATTATTGGCTGGAGCCGTTTCCACTAGCGCAGATGGCGGCCGCCGTCGACGGCAAATGAGCGACCGGTCACGTAGCTACTGCTGAACAGGTATTCAATCAGGTCAATGATCTCTTTTTCGCCTGGGGCGATTTTCATCAGCGATTTATCGAGCGCCTGCCTGCGGTACTCCGCGTCATCCCCTTCATTAAATAAAATCAGCGAGGGGGCGATGGCGTTAACCTTAATTTCCGGCGCCAGCTTACGGGCGAACGAGCGGCTCATATTATCCAACGCCGCTTTGCTGGCGGCGTAGGCGATATGTTTGTCGCTGCCGCGCTCCACGACGTAGTCGGTGATGTGGATAATATCGCTGGCGGCATGACCGTGGCCGCGAAGCAGGCTCTCCAGGGCATGGTTGAGCAGGTAGGGGGCGTTGACGTGAATTTGCATCATGCTGGCGAGCACCGTGGTTAACGGAATACCTGGCTTTTCCGCCATCCAGCCGCTGGCGTTATGAATGATGGCGCGTAGACCGCTGCCGGCGTGCGCTTTCACCTCTGCGGCGAACGCCAGAATGCTTTCATCCGTGCTGAAATCCGCGTGCAGACAAACGGCTCCCGCTTCACGCAGCGCGTCGATGGCCGGATACCAGGTGCGATAGCTGATGATAACGGGCTGCTGGCGGGCCACAAAATGGCGGGCCAGGGCGAGGCCAATGCGACGGCCCCCGCCGGTAATCAGGATGGGGCGAGGCTGGATGTCAGCCATGGAGATCTCCTTTGAGTTCAGCGGCAGGGTAACCGCTTACCCTACCAACATCCACGTTGCCGGTACGGCGGCAACCAGCAAAAAACCAATTAATGCCAGGTCACGGCGTTTGAGCGGGCGATCGTGCTGGTGTGTACGACGGGCATACAGGAAAACCAGAAGACCCGGAGCGTAAAGTATCACCGACAACAATAAATGCACAGGGCCGGACGCATATAATAACCATAAGCCATAAATGCAGGCGCCGACACCAACCGCCTTATGCAAAGGGCGCCGGGCAATCTTCAGCAGAAAGGCGCCGACCAGAAAGTAGGGGACCAGGATCATCTCAGAGGCGATGGTCAGCAGCGTGCTGTAATCTGAGCCGGTAAGCCAAATCAACACCAGCGAAGCCTGCACGCTGATATTGGTGAGCCACAGCGAAGCCGACGGGGCGTTGTTTTTATTGGTCCGGGCAAACAGGCGCGGGAATGCTTTATGCGTTGCTGCCAGATAGGGCACCTCCGCCGCCATAATCGTCCAGCTCAGATACGCGCCGCAGACGGAGATAATCAGCCCGGCAGCGATCACAATTTCGCCCCAGGAGCCCATCATGTTGACCATCAGGCCGGCCATTGACGGGTTGCGGATTTCCGCCAGTTCGCTACGCGGCACAACGCCTAACGAGAGAAGCGTCACCAGCAAATAGACCGCCAGCGCGGAGAGTACCGCCAGCAGGGTCGCGCGGCCAACATCCTGTTTATTACGCGCGCGGGCGGAAACAACGACCGCGCCTTCGACGCCAATAAATACCCACAGGGTGATCAGCATGGTGTTTTTCACCTGCTCCCATACCGGTACGCCCAGCGCCAGGCCGCTGAAATCGAGGCGGAATGTCTCCATACGAAACGCGATGGCGGCCAGCGCGATAAACGCCCCGAGGGGCAGCAGTTTGGCCAGCGTCGCGGCCAGGTTGATACCGGCGGCCGTTTGAACGCCGCGCAGAACCAGGAAATGAACAATCCACAGCAGGACCGAGGCGCCGACGATGGATTGCCAGGTATTGCCATCGCCGAACAGGCGCAGTTCGGGAGTATCGGTAAAGAAACTGAGCGCCGAGAAGACGATAACCAGGTAGGAGACGTTGGCGACAACCGCGCACAGCCAGTAGCCCCAGGCGGAGCAGAAACCAATCAGCTCGCCGAAACCTTCCCGGGCGTAGGTAAAAATACCGCCGTCGAGGTCGGGGCGGATCCGCGTGAGCAGCAGCATGGCAAAGGCCAGGAACAGGATCCCCACGCCGGTGATCCCCCAGCCGATAAGCAACGCGGAAGGGCTGGCAACGGCTGCCATGTTCTGCGGCAGACTGAATACACCCGCCCCCAGCATCGAGCTAAGTACCAGCGCGGTCAGGGCGCTAAGGCCCAGTTTCTTTTCCATTGCATTCCCGAGGTGATAATCATCAAGCTAAGAATATTTATTTGGCGAAATCGCATAAAAATGGAGGATTGCGCTAAGGCGCGGGATTTTACGGAGTGTTTTGTATGCATGCAATGGAGAGAAATGAAAAAAAGAAAAAAGGCGACTAATCGCCGCCTTTTTGTTCAGCTCAGTTGCTGTTATTTATACAGGTCGGCGCTGATGGTGATGTTGCCGCCGCGTTCCTGCCACTGACGGGTAATGTGGTAGTACTTCGCGCCTTTCTTCGCGGCGCGCTTAGCCGTCTGGTAGGAGATTTCCGTCATGTTACCGTAGTTACCGGTGAACTTGATGCTGTCGTAAGGAACCATCTGCGCGGCGGTGATTTTATTCACTTCCTCGACCTTGGTGCCGTCCGGAAGCGTGACGGTGTAACGCCCGCCTTTAGACGATTGCGTTTCAAAGAAACGGCCTACGCCGGTGCCGGAACCAACCGCTGCGGTCGTCGCCACGCCTGGGATTTCAACTTTCTTAGCGGCTTCGCCGCCTTCGGCCAGCGCTGCGCGACCGGCTTCTGAATCTGCCGGGATCGCATCCGGGCTTTGCAGAACGCGTTTCTTGGCATCCGCTTTGTAGATATAGGCGGTGATGCGCTGGTTGCCGCCCTGGTTGGCATCAACCTGGCGTACGATAAAGAAAGAGGCTGCGCCCTTGGCCTTTGCAGCTTTGGTGATGGCGTCGTTGACTTCCGGTTGGCTGCGGTAGAAGCCCTGTACGGTGACGGTATCAAATGGCTCCAGCTCAACGGCCTGGTCTTTCGGCAATTCCATTATGCCGTTGATAATGCGATTTTTCGGCGCGTCGGCCTGCGGGGCATTTTCTTTATAAAAATCGGCCGTTACGCGCAGATTGCCGCCGCTGCCAAAATCAGAGGTGTCGACAACATAAAAGGAAGCTGCGCCTTCTTTGTCCGCTTTACGGGAAACTGCCTGCACCGCATCGCCAATGGCGTTAAAACGACCGGTAACCTCAACGCGATCGTAGGGCTTCAGCGCTGCCGCCTGCTCCGGAGTCAGCTCGGTCGCTGCATGGGCAGACAACGCGGTGGTAGCCAGAAGAGCAGACGCCAGGAGTGAGTTCTTAAGCTTCATAAAAATAATCCTTTGCCTTGCGCAAACCATGTACGGGTATTGTTGTTGACTGAAAACATGTGATTATTGCATTTATCGAGAGTGACTGTCTGCGTCAATTTTCATTTGCCGCTCTAAACGTATACTGCAGAAATATAACCTTTTTCGATATGTTGAAAAAACAGCCGCTTGACCAGCAAAATCGATAATCGATATCACTTTCATAAGTTAACATAATGTTAATATGATGATCCAGACGGCGATAAATGGTGAATTAACCCTTCTGCCAAGCGGATTATCAGGCGCTGGCATAAAAATAAGGTAAATATTGCTGCCTGACACGGTTAGCCGGGCGTTTTACCAATAAAATCAAAATTTCTGTTTTATTGCTGTAGATCACAATCGGTATTTTCAGTAGGTTATAAAAAGTTTGTTACTGTTTTATTTTTTCAGACATATGTTGGGGGGCGCGTTCATCCGCCTTTGCGACGGTCGCTTGTAAGAAAAGTAAACCATCATCAAAAACCGATGGAAGGGAAAACTATGCGTATTGGTGTACCAAAAGAGAGACTCGCCCAGGAAACCCGGGCCGCCGCCACGCCGAAAACGGTGGAGCAGCTGCTTAAGCTTGGGTTCAGCGTCGCGGTAGAAAGCGGTGCCGGTAAGTTGGCCAGTTTCGACGACGAAGCCTTCGTTCAGGCTGGAGCGGAGATCGTGAGCGGTGATGACGTATGGCAGTCTGACGTCATTCTGAAAGTTAACGCGCCCGATGATGATGAAATCCTGCTGCTTAATCCCGGCACGACGCTCATCAGCTTCATCTGGCCGGCGCAAAACCCGCAGCTGATGGAAAAACTGGCGGCGCGCAACATCAACGTGATGGCGATGGATTCGGTGCCGCGTATTTCGCGCGCGCAGTCGCTGGATGCGTTAAGTTCAATGGCTAACATTGCCGGCTACCGCGCGATCGTGGAAGCCGCCCACGAGTTTGGCCGCTTCTTCACCGGCCAGATCACCGCGGCAGGTAAGGTACCGCCCGCGAAGGTGATGGTGATTGGCGCCGGGGTTGCCGGTCTGGCGGCCATCGGCGCGGCAAACAGCCTTGGGGCAATCGTCCGCGCGTTTGATACCCGCCCGGAAGTGAAAGAACAGGTGCAGAGTATGGGCGCCGAGTTCCTTGAGCTGGATTTTAAAGAGGAAGCGGGCAGCGGCGACGGCTATGCCAAAGTCATGTCTGAAGCCTTTATTAAAGCCGAGATGGCGCTTTTTGCCGCGCAGGCCAAAGATGTCGACATTATTGTCACCACCGCCCTGATTCCGGGTAAACCGGCGCCGAAGCTGATTACCCGCGAAATGGTTGACTCCATGAAGCCGGGCAGCGTGGTGGTTGATCTGGCGTCGCAAAACGGCGGCAACTGTGAATACACCGTGCCGGGTCAGGTGGTCACCACCGCCAATGGCGTGAAGATTATCGGTTATACCGATCTCCCTGGCCGCCTGCCGACGCAGTCTTCGCAGCTGTATGGCACCAACCTGGTTAACCTGCTTAAGCTGCTGTGCAAAGAGAAAGACGGCAATGTCGTTATCGATTTTGATGATGTCGTTATCCGCGGCGTTACCGTGGTTCGCGAAGGTGAAATCACCTGGCCCGCGCCACCCATTCAGGTATCTGCTCAGCCGCAGGCGGCAGCGAAAAAGGTTGAAGCGCCAAAAGCTGAAGCGAAACCGAGCTCGCCGCTGCGCAAGTATGCGCTGATGGCGCTGGCGATTATTCTGTTTGGCTGGCTGGCCAGCGTGGCGCCGAAAGAGTTCCTCGGCCACTTTACCGTCTTCGCGCTCTCCTGCGTGGTCGGTTACTACGTCGTCTGGAACGTATCCCACGCGCTGCATACGCCGCTGATGTCGGTCACTAACGCCATTTCCGGCATTATTGTGGTCGGGGCATTGTTACAGATAGGCCACGGCGGCTGGGTCAGCTTCCTGAGCTTTATCGCGGTGCTGATCGCCAGCATTAATATTTTTGGTGGTTTCACCGTCACTCAGCGCATGCTGAAAATGTTCCGCAAAGGATAAGGGGTAACAAATGTCTGGTGGATTAGTTACAGCTGCATACATTGTTGCCGCGATTCTATTTATTTTTAGCCTGGCGGGGCTTTCCAAACACGAAACCTCCCAGCAGGGCAACTACTACGGTATTGCCGGGATGGCGATTGCCCTGGTGGCGACCATCCTGGGGCCGGACAGCAGCAACGTCGCGTGGATCCTGCTGGCGATGGTTATCGGCGGCGCTATCGGTATTCGTCTGGCGAAGAAAGTTGAAATGACCGAAATGCCGGAGCTGGTGGCGATTCTGCACAGCTTCGTGGGCCTGGCGGCGGTACTGGTAGGCTTCAACAGCTATCTGCAGCATGAAACCGGGATGGAGCAGATTCTGGTCAATATTCATTTGACCGAAGTGTTCCTCGGCATCTTCATCGGCGCGGTAACCTTCACAGGCTCCGTCGTGGCGTTTGGCAAACTGTGCGGCAAGATGTCTTCAAAGCCGCTGATGCTGCCGAACCGTCATAAATTGAACCTGGCGGCGCTGGTGGTTTCTTTCCTGCTGCTGATCGTTTTCGTACGTACCGACAGCATCGGTATGCAGGTTCTGTGCCTGCTGGTGATGACCGTTATTGCTCTGGCGTTTGGCTGGCACCTGGTGGCCTCCATCGGCGGCGCGGATATGCCGGTCGTGGTGTCAATGCTGAACTCCTACTCCGGCTGGGCGGCGGCGGCGGCGGGCTTTATGCTCAGCAACGACCTGCTGATCGTAACCGGCGCGCTGGTAGGCTCTTCCGGTGCGATTCTGTCCTACATTATGTGTAAGGCGATGAACCGTTCGTTCTTCAGCGTGATTGCCGGTGGCTTTGGTTCTGACGGCACGGCCTCTACGACGGATGAAGAAGTGGGCGAGCATCGCGAAATCAGCGCCGAAGAAACCGCTGAGATGCTGAAAAGCTCCCAGTCGGTGATCATCACCCCGGGCTACGGCATGGCAGTGGCTCAGGCCCAGTATCCAGTCGCGGAAATCACCGAGCGACTGCGCGCGCGCGGGATCAAGGTACGTTTCGGTATTCACCCGGTTGCCGGGCGTCTGCCGGGCCATATGAACGTACTGCTGGCGGAAGCGAAAGTCCCGTATGACATCGTGCTGGAGATGGATGAGATCAATGATGATTTCTCCGATACCGACACCGTACTGGTGATCGGCGCTAACGACACGGTTAACCCAGCCGCGCAGGACGATCCGGGCAGTCCGATCGCCGGTATGCCGGTGCTGGAAGTGTGGAAAGCGCAAAACGTAATTGTATTTAAGCGTTCGATGAACACCGGCTACGCCGGCGTACAAAACCCGCTGTTCTTTAAAGAAAATACCCACATGCTGTTTGGCGATGCCAAAGCCAGCGTCGATGCGATTCTGAAAGCACTGTAGAGCCTGGTCTTTTAAAACCTGTGCTTCTTAAGCCGTCTCCTGTGAGACGGCTTTTTTATATAGGTTACCAAGTGATTATTTGCTCATAAAATAATCAGTCGAGGGTGTTATAATAAGTCCGTTTTTCACCCAAACTGAGGATATTATGGATACCGAGTTAACCCCCACGCAACTGGCCATCGAATTTCTGCGCCGTGACCCCGCTGCTTTAACCCCCGCGCAGTATCTGAAAAAGCTGAAACTACTGGAACTTGAGTTTGCTGACTTAATGGCGCTTTCGTCCATGGAGCTGAAAGAAGAGATCGATCACGCCTGGCGTTTAGGTATCCACTAACGTTTTCGTTACCGATAAAGCGATTGAAGATAAGGGCCGGATGGCCCTTTATTTCGTTTTACAATGCAAAAAAATCCCCCGCGCGGGCGGGGGACGAAGTTTTACTACTTTTACTGAAGGCGAGGGACTAGTCGTCTTCTTCGTCGTCCAGCTCAACCGGTGTCTGATATTGATCTGGCTTCAGCGCCAGCAGGTCGCAGCGCAGATGGTCAATCACCTGCTCGGCGGTATTGCCGAGGAAGGCCGCCGATAGGCCGGTTCGACCCACGGTACCCAGCACCACGATGCCCGCCTGCAGATGTTCAGACAGATCGGGGATCACCTCTTCAGGAAGGCCTTTTTCAACGTGAGTGCGGCCTTCATCGATGCCGAATTTCTGCCGCAGTGCTTTCATGGCCAGCAAATGCTGACCGCGAATGGCGTCGTTATAAACGCTGGGGTCAAAATCAGGTAGCTCAATTGCGATATTGATGGGCGTGACGGGATAGGCGCCCACCAGGTGCACCTCGGTATGGTTGACCTGTTCCGCCAGCTCAATCGTTTCACGTACCAGCTTTTCATTGAGCGCGTTGTGGTAGTTTTCTTCGCTGGCGAGATTGACCGCCACCAGCGCTTTACCCCCTTCCGGCCACGGCTGATCTTTGACCATCCATACCGGACACGGGCATTTGCGCAGCAGGTGCCAGTCCGTCGGGGTGAAAATCACCGCTTCCAGCTTGTCGTGCTGGTGCGCCATCTTCAGCACTAAATCATGCTTGTCGCTGATGATTTCCTGGATAATGGCTTCGAAGGGACGATTGTGCCACACCACTTTAATATCAATGGGCACGCCGGACTCAATATAGAATTTTGCCTGCTCGCGGATCCAGGCGGTACGCTGGCCAATGACGCCCTGGCGCATGGCCGTGCGTTCGTCAGGAGACAGCAGAGTGGTCATTTCATAAGAAAAATCATAGATCGGCAAAAAGGCTTTGATGCGTCCACCAATCCGTTGGTGCAGATACACCGCGCGCCGCAATGCAGGCTGGTCGTCCTGATTGGGGTCGATTACTACCAGCATGTTCTGATACTTCGCCATACAGGGTCTCCTTACAACTGTAACTACAGTTTGTCCTTAAAAAGATAACCTATATGGATGAAATGAAACAGGGGAGGAGCCTGGCCAGATCAACAAATTAGAAAAAAATTCGCGATCCGGCCGGATACAGAGGGGCTATCAGGCGACGTTGCGGGCCTGGCCAGCAAGCTGCGCCAGCAGGTCGCTGTTTTCAATGGTGATATATTTACCTTTAACCGCCAGCATACCGCTTTTCTGGAAACGCCCCAGCAGGCGGCTGATAGTTTCCACCGTCAGGCCCAGATAGTTGCCGATATCGCCACGGGTCATGGTGAGGCGGAACTCACGCGGAGAGAAGCCGCGCTGTGCAAAACGGCGGGACAGGTTGTAAATAAAGGCCGCCAGGCGCTCCTCTGCGTTCTTTTTGGATAGCAGCAGGATCATATCCTGATCGCCTTTAATCTCGCCGCTCATCAGACGCATCATCTGCTGACGCAGATTCGGCATCTTACCGGAGAGATCGTCCAGCGTTTCAAAAGGGATTTCGCAAACCATTGAGGTTTCCAGCGCCTGGGCAAAGCTTGGGTGGTGGCCGGTGCCGATGGCGTCAAAGCCAACCAGATCGCCCGCCAGATGAAAACCGGTGATTTGCTCATCGCCCTGTTCGGTGATGGTGTAGCTTTTAATGGTGCCAGAACGAATTGCATACAGCGATTTCAGCTCATCACCGGCTTTGAACAAGGTCTGTCCTTTCTGGATAGGCTTTTTCCGCTCGATGATGTTATCAAGCTGATCAAGCTCATGCTCGTTCAGAGTAAAAGGGATGCAAAGCTGGCTAATGCTGCAATCCTGGCAATGGATTGCACAACCGCCAGACTGAATGCGTCGTATAATTCGCTTTTCCGGGATCATAAGTCTGCTCAGGCTTTAATTGATATTGGTCAATTTTAACATCTTTTTGATGAGCAGGTAAGTCTCGAACCCCTGAAACACGTAATATTAAAAGGGTAAATCAGCTACCTGATTTATCCAATTGAATACAAAAGGTTTATTTGATGAGAGATGATTGTAAAATTACCGGAAGATTCCAAAAAAGGCACTTACGGTCAAAGGAGCAGATAGCCTTCGTGGCGCAATAGCCACTCTTTACGCTGCACGCCGCCGGCGTAACCGGTCATGGTGCCGTTACGCCCGATCACGCGATGGCAGGGCACCACAATACTGACCGGGTTTGAACCGTTGGCGGCACCCACGGCGCGCGCGGCGCCCGGTCGCCCCAGTGCCTCCGCGAGCTGACCGTAGTGCATGACCTGTCCGCAGGGGATGGTACGCAGCGCTTGCCAGACTTGCCGCTGAAACGGCGTACCGCCGGTGGCGGTCGGTAAGGTGTTGATAATCGCGAGATCCCCGGCGAAGTAATCGCTAAGCTTACTGCTCAGGCCTCCCGGATTACGGAAATCAACGCGTTTGTAGCCTTTAACCCGATAATGAATATCCAGCAGTTGCTCCATGCGGTCGCGGTGCTGATCCCACTCAACGGCCCGCAGGTTGAACTGCTCATCACAAATCACCCACAGCGGCCCCAGCGGGGTGTCAATTTTATCCTGCAACAGCGTCAGCATCGGTAATCCTTCATCGAGGTTATATTGGCAGAGCATCACCATACCACGATGCGATGTGGGCAAACCATACTCCGAAAAGGTCAACAAACAGGGTCAGCATGGACTATTAATTATGAGGTGAGGAAAGCGATGTTTATTTTTACATTAACTCGCAGACGCGTTGGCAAGGCGATTTTGCTACCTTTATCCGGCGGCGAATTCACCGGTAATCAACTGACGCCGTAGATAAACAGACTGGCTTTTCTTAAGTCAATGATCTCCCGGCGTGTCTGTGCGGGTTTTTACCAACAAAGGTGGTGATATGCAATATATGATGACTGGCGTTGTAATCGTGATTATCAGTGGCTTAGTGATTCATCTGGTCTCTTTGGCGATTGAAGGGTTGTATAAAATGATCAGTAACCGAACAACATGGCGTTAACGGTTTCGTGGCCTTCCCTGGCCTGTGGCGACATTATGGCAATCGTGGGTAAATACCCGGCCCGATAGGCAGCCCCACCAGATACCAGCCGACCAGCAACAGTAGCCAGACGGCCAGGAATATTAACGGATAAGGCAAGACCAGTGAATAGTAGGTTCCCAGTTTAGCCTCGGGCCGGTAGCGCTGTAAGAAGCCGAGAAACAGCGGCACAAACGGCGATACCGGCGCCAGCGGCAGCACCGATGAATCGGCGATACGGAACAGAATCTGCGCAAATGCCGGGTGAAAGCCCAGCAGCATAAACATCGGCACGAAAATCGGCGCCAGGATCGACCAGATTGCCGAGCCGCTGGCGATAAACATGCACAAAAATGCGGATAGCAGCGCCAGGCCGACAAACGCCGGTACGCCGTTCATTCCCGCGCTTTCCAGCAGATCCGTCAAGCCGACGGCCATAAATTTCCCCATGTTGCTCCAGTTAAACATGGCGACGAACTGGGCCAGCGGGAAGACCATCACGATAAAGCCTGCCATCTCCTTCATCGGCTCAATCATCAACTGCGGCAGATCGGCCTGACGGCGAATTTTGCCAGTGGCAATGCCGTAAGCCAGTGAAACGACGAAGAAGAAAAAGATAATGAGCGGGACGATGCCTTTTATAAACGGCGAAGGCATCACGGTATGCTTGATGGGATCGCGCAGAATACCGTTTTCCGGCACGACCATCAGCGCGATAACCGCCACAAATAACAGCGCGGCCACGCCAGCCACGCGCAGGCCGAAGCGCTGTTCCGGCGTCAACGCCTGCAGCGTTTCATCGCTGTTGCCTTGCCATTGACCTAACCGCGGTTCCACCAGTTTATCGGTAATCAACCCGCCAACCAGCGTGAGAACGATCACTGAGGTTGCCATAAAATACCAGTTATCAATAACGCTGACGTGGAGCGAGGCGTCAAGGGTTTTTGCCGCTTCGGTGCTGATGCCAGAGAGCAGGACATCGGTAGTAACGATGAGCAGATTGGCCGTGAAGCCGCAGCCGACGCCGGCGATGGCCGCCAGCAGCCCGGCAACCGGATGGCGGCCGACGGCGAGGAACATCAGGGCGCCCAGCGGCGGCATAATCACCAGCGCGGCATCGGAGGAGATATGGCTAAAGAAAGCGATAAACAGCACCATATAGCTGGCGTAACGGGCGCTAACGTGCGATGACATTTTCACCATCAGCGAAGGCAGTAGGCCCACGCGTTCCGCAAAGCCGGCCCCCAGCACCAGCGCCAGAATAGCCCCTAGCGGCGCGAAACCGCTGAAGTTCTTAATGACGTTCGGCAAAAACCAGTGTAATCCCTCAACGCTGAGCAGGTTTTTCACCACGACTCGCGCGCCGTCGGTGGGGTTCTGTACCCCGACATTCAGCGCCGACAGGATGGCGGTGGCGACCATCAACGCCACAATCAGATAGATAAACAGTAAAAACGGATGCGGGACCTTGTTACCTATTTTTTCAACCCAGCCATAAAGCTTACCGGTGGGGGAAGGCGACGGTATGGATGACATACTCATGGGCGTTCCTCAGTTGTCGTTGTTGTGTTGGTTGTCTCTTTACCCCAGGACGTGTCAGCCGTTGTTTTTTTGCGCTTAACGCGTTGCCGTACGCCATCCACGGGCTTTGATTATTTTAAAATCGAAGGCTTGACCTCCTGCGGAATGGGGCACCGGTAGGGCCTTTCGGCTAAGACTTGTTCCAGCTCCTGCTGGCTGGCTGTTAATAACGCCCTGTCGCTGAACAGACGAATGGCCGTCGCGCCCAGCACTTTCCCCGCCAGCAGCATCCCTTTGTGGGCGATGGAGGATCTGCCCTGGCTCACCAATTGCCAGGAGTGTAGCGGCGTCCCGACGGCAAAGCAGGGGCTGAAGCACTGGGCCACCGGCGCTTTCCAGCTCACGTCGCCGACGTCGGTAGACCCCGCGAGGATGTTGTCCGTTGCCGCCCAGGGCGCAACTTCGTCAATCAGGATCGTCTCGCGGTGGCGGCGGGCGAACGCTTTCCCCCCTTCGCCACCGGTGTCGGCAATGTTTTTCAGGCTGTTATTGATATCGTTCGCGCTCAAGGTGGCGCGAATTTCAGCGGCGAATGCGCGCTCTTCCGCGCACCAGGGGGGCGTGCCGTAATGGCATATCGCCTGATACATCGCCGCTTCCAGCGTGCGGTTGGGGAGATAGCTGGAACAGGCTTTTTCGACGCGGCAACTGACGCTGGTCTCGGTCATCAGCGCGGCGCCCTGAGCAATTTTTTCGATCCGCGCGAAGATTTGCTGGGCGTCGGCCATTTCCGGGGCGCGAATGAGATACAGCACCTCCGCCTGCGCCTGAACAACGTTGGGGGAGACGCCGCCGGTATCGGTGATGGCGTAGTGCACCCGCGCCTTTTCGATAATGTGTTCGTTAAGGAAGTTGCTGCCGGTGGTCATCAGCGTCACGGCATCCAGCGCGCTGCGGCCAAGATGCGGTGAGTTTGCCGCATGCGCCGCGGTGCCGGTAAACCGCCACGCCGCCTGAATGTTGGCAAGGGTGCTGGTGCTGAACATGCCGGCCCAGGCTTCCGGGTGCCAGGTCAGGGCGGCATCAACGTCATCGAACAACCCCTCACGGACCATAAAGGTCTTTCCGGAACCGCCTTCCTCGCCGGGACAGCCATAGAAGCGTAGGGTACCGGTGCTGCCTTGCTGCTGTAGCCAGTTCCTGGCGGCGACCGCGGCGGCGAACGCCGCCGTACCGAGCAGATTATGCCCGCACCCGTGGCCGTTTTCTCCCGGCGTAATAGATGTGGGTTCCGCGCAGCGGGCCTGTTGGCTGAGCCCCGCCAGAGCGTCAAATTCGCCGAGCAGGGCAATCACCGGCTGGCCTGCGCCAAAGCTGGCGATAAAGGCGTTGGGGATCCCACCCGCATTGCGGGTCAATTGAAAACCTTCCGCTTCCAGCGCATCGGCTAAACGCGCGGCGGACCAGAACTCCTGAAAGCGGGTTTCCGGATGATCCCAGATATCATCGGCTATGGCGCAAAAATCGTTGCGTCGTCCCTCAATAACGTCATCGACAAATCGGTAAACTTTTTCCATCACACGCCTCGCTGCCAGGGAAAGTAAAGGGCGACGCGGGCCAACGTTGCGACTGCCAGGGTCATCACGTTTTCGTCGAAATCGAATTTTTCATTGTGGTGGCCGGCGCTCAGTTCGGTGCCGAAAATCATGTATGAGGCGAGACCGCCGCGCTCCTGGACCCGGGCCATCATCAGGGTGGCATCCTCCGAACCCGCCGGGGCAGCGATACGATCGACGGCCTGTTTAACGCCGGGGACCTGGGCCGTCTGCTGGCGCAGATAGTCCACCCACGCCGGCGACGGAGCGCTGGAGGTGGCCGCACCCATCAGCTGCAGCTGGTAACGGGCTTCATACATTGTCGCCGCGCCGGCGATCGCCTGCTTGGCCCGCTCAAAGACGTACTGGTTAATGACATCGGTTTCGCCACGGGTTTCGACTTTTAAGCGCGCGGAAGAAGGAATCACGTTACGCCCGGTACCGGCCTGCATGACCCCGACGTTAACCCTTGACGCCCCGGCGCTGTGGGGCGCGATGGCGTGCAGGGCAAGGGCGGCCTGAGCCGCCGCCAGTAACGCGTTACGGCCATCTTCCGGTTTACCGCCCGCGTGGGCGGCGACGCCGCTGAACAGCACATCAAATTTGGTGGTGGCCATAAAGTTATCGCCGCCGCAGACGACGGTGCCGGAAGGGACGCCGGTACCGATATGAATGGCGGTGAAATAGTCCACATCATCAAGCACGCCCGCCGCCACCATAGCGCGCGCGCCGCGGGTACCTTCTTCCGCCGGCTGGAAAATCAGCTTGATCGTCCCGTTGAGCTGCGCGGCATACTCCTTGAGCACGTGAGCCAGCCCCAGTCCGATCGCGGTATGGCCATCGTGGCCGCAGGCATGCATCATACCGTCGTTGCAGGAGGCAAAACGATCGCGATGCGGACGGTGACTATCGTCATGTAGCTCGTTGAGATCGAGCGCATCCATGTCGACGCGAAACGCCAGCGTAGGCCCCGGCCTCCCAGTGTCGAGGGTCGCCACCACCCCGGCGAAGCCGCCTTCAAACGCCGGCAGCCAGCGTTCCGGTGCACCCTGCGCGCGGGCGCGCTGGAACGCCTGCCTCAGGGTCTCTTCATCAGGTAGGCCCATACGGCTATCGGCATCGATAACGTCGCGACCCAGCGCCAACTGATAACCCAGATCGTCAAGTATCTCCGCCACCTTGCTGGCGGTGCGGAACTCCAACCAGCCGGATTCCGCATGCAGGTGAAAATCGCGACGCCATTCGGCCATTTTTGGCGCCAGCTGGTTGATGAAATCATAAAGTTGCGGCATAACCTTTCCCGTTATAAGCAAAAACTGTGATGGCGTTCACGAAGTGATAGCCTTTACTTATCGCTTATCACTTTCATGCACTCTCATCCTTAACCTGCCACAGCACGATCGATTACAGTAGATGTCATTTTCTTCTGTCTGATAAACACTGGTTATCACACACAACATGTCATTTCAGATTAAATTTCACCACATTCGCGCCTTCGTTGAGGTCGCGCGCGAAGGAAGTATTCGCGGCGCCAGCCGGGCGTTGGCGATTTCGCAGCCGGCGTTGACCAAAGCGATTAAAGAGCTGGAAGAGGGGCTCTCCGCGCAGCTGTTTGTGCGCCGTAGCCAGGGGGTGGCGCTGACCGAAAATGGCGAAAGCTTTTATCAACATGCGAGCCTGATCCTCGAAGAGCTGCGGGTGGCGCAGGATGAACTGCTGCAACGTCAGGGCGAGCAGGCCGGGCAGATTAATATTGGCCTTGGCGCCAGCGTAGCGCGTTCGCTGATGCCGTCGGTTATTTGCCGCTTTCATCAGCAGCATCCGCTGGTGAAGGTGCGGATTATGGAAGGACAACTGCTGGCGATGATTAATGAACTGCGCCAGGGTGAGCTGGATTTCACCATCAATACTTACTATCCCGGCCCGTACGATCATGAATTCAGTTTTGAAAAGCTATTTGAGAAACCCTTCGCGGTGTTCGCCCGCGCCGGTCACCCGGCGGCAAAAGCCACTTCACTGACGGCGTTGCTCGATCGCCACTGGACGATGCCGACGCCGCGCGGTAGCTACTTCAAACAGCTGCAGGAGATGTTTAACCAGGCCGGGCTGGCGCCAAAGGTGGATATTGTTTGCGAGACCTTCTCTTCGTGCATTAGCCTGGTGGTGAAAAGCGATTTTCTCAGTATTCTGCCGGTCGAACTTGGCAACGACCCGATGATGGCGGATAAGCTGGTGATGATCCCCATCCGTGAAGCGTTACCTAAAGCCACCTATTTTCTGATTCAGCGCCGCGATACGCGGCAGACGCCCTTAACCGCATCATTAATCACGCTGTTTCGTCGTCAGAGTCGACAACTGTTTCCATAATCGAGCAGGGGTGGTTAAACGCGTTGAGGAGGCGCCGCGAGGCGGCTATAGTAACAACCCGGTAGTAGCTGGAGGAACGCGCATGAACCTTGACGACAAATCCCTATTTCTTGGCGCCATGGAGGACGTTCAGCCTCTGAAACGTCATAACGATGTTCACTGGCATCCCGAGCGTAAGACCCGCCCCGTGCAGCGGGTTGACACCCTGCAGCTTGATAATTTCCTGACCACCGGTTATCTCGATATCGTGCCGCTGGCAACCGCCCTGGAATTCAAGCGCGAAGGCCTGCAAAGCGGCGTGCTGGAGAAGCTCCGCCGCGGCAAGTACGGCCAGCAGGCAAGCCTCAATCTGCTGCGCCAGCCGGTCGAAAAATGCCGACAAATGCTGTTTGCCTTTGTGGTTCAGGCGCAGAAGGAAGGGCTGCGAAATGTGCTGATCGTTCACGGCAAAGGGCGCGACGATAACGCCCACGCCAATATTATTCGCAGCTACCTGGCGCGCTGGCTGGTGGAGCTCCCGGAAGTCCAGGCGTTCTGCGCGGCGTTACCGCACCACGGAGGCAGCGGCGCCTGCTACGTGGCGTTGCGTAAATCGACGGAGGCTAAGCAGGAAAACTGGGAGCGCCACGCTAAACATAGCCGCTAGCGCATCAGCAGCGTCAGTTCCCGGGCTGCTTTTTGTAGCTCGGGTAACACCCGCGTAAGCATCTCTTGCGCGGAAACCTGCCCGGCGTGCACGCCGACGTTAAGCGCCGCCTGAATCTGCCCCTGGGGGTTAAACAGCGGCACCGCCAGCGAGCGCAGCCCCATCTCCAGCTCCTGATCGTTAAGCGCGTACCCCTGCTGATGGACGCGTTTAAGCTCGGCGCGCAGCTTGGCGACGGAATCGACGGTTTGCGGGGTATAGCGAATCATGGTGACCCGGCCCAGCATATCGTTCAGCTTCTCCTCCGGCTGAAAGCTCAGTAGTACGCGCCCCATCGAGGTCGCCCAGGCGGGCAGACGGCTACCGATATCGAGATCGATGGTCATAATGCGCGAGCTGGATGCGCGAGCGATATAAAGAATATCGTCGCCGTCGAGAGTGGCGATTGAGCAAGACTCATTGAGCATTTCGCTTAAATGCTTCAGCACCGGCTGCGCCGAGCGCGCCAGCGGCGTGGAGGCCAGCCAGGCGTGGCCCAGCGCCAGAATTTTAGGCCGCAGCTGGAAATTTTTACCATCTTCGGCGTACACAAAGCCCAGTTTGCTCAGCGTATACAGGCAGCGACGCACCGCCGCGCGCGGAATGCCGGTCTTCTGGCTGATTTGCGAAATAGAGAGCAGCGGGCGCTGCGGCGTAAACGCCTGGATCACCTCCAGCCCGCGCGCCAGCGAAGCCATAAAGTTCGGATCGCCCTTAAACGGGTCGCTATCGCCCGTTAGTAAATCGTCTGGATGTTTCTCCATTCTCTTCTCCATATTTGCCGCCGATCACATTCTTTCGCTAAACATACACGATGTTCGATTATCGCACCATATTTCGATTATCGCCCTTGACCGACATCGTTAAGCGGGTCACATTTTGTGCGAACAACGAATAAAGGTGCGATTACCGCACATACAGGAGCGACCTGATGATTGATAAAAGCGTGTCGACGCTACGTGATGCCATCGCTGGGATCCACGACGGAGCGACCATAATGATTGGCGGTTTTGGCCCCGCCGGGCAGCCGACGTACCTGATAGATGCTCTGATAGAACAGGGGGCCCGCGATTTAACCATTATCAACAACAATGCGGGCAACGGCGAAGTCGGCCTGGCGGCGCTGCTGAAGGCCGGTCGGGTGCGCAAAATGATCTGCTCGTTCCCGCGTCAGGTCGACTCGCAGATTTTCGACGATCTTTATCGTCGCGGCAAAGTTGAGCTGGAGCTGGTCCCGCAGGGCAACCTCGCCGCGCGTATCCAGGCGGCAGGTGCGGGCCTCGGCGCGGTATTTACCCCCACCGGCTACGGCACGCCACTGGCGGAGGGGAAAGAGACCCGCGAGATTGATGGTCGTCATTACGTTCTCGAATATCCCATCAAGGCTGACTTCGCGTTGATCAAAGCCCACCAGGGCGACCGCTGGGGAAACCTGGTGTATCGCAAAGCGGCGCGCAATTTCGGTCCGATTATGGCGACCGCCGCCAAAACCACCATTGTGGAAGTTTCGCAGCTGGTGCCCCTCGGCGAGCTCGACCCGGAAAGCATCATTACCCCGGGAATTTTTGTTCAGCGCGTCTACTCCCTGGAAAACCTGACTGCCGCTAAAAGCGCCTGAGGAACCCGTAATGCAAAAACTGACTCGCGATGAAATGGCCCAGCGCGTAGCCCGCGATATTCCCGAAGGCGCTTACGTCAACCTGGGGATCGGCTTACCCACCCGTATCGCCAACTACCTTCCTGCCGATAAAGAAATCTTCCTGCACAGCGAAAACGGCCTGCTGGGAATGGGGCCAAAGCCGCGGCCTGGCGAAGAGGACCCGGAGCTGATTAACGCCGGAAAAGAGTATGTGACTCTGCTGCAGGGCGGCTGCTATTTCCACCACGGCGACTCCTTCGCCATGATGCGCGGCGGCCATCTCGATATCTGCGTGCTCGGCGCCTATCAGGTTTCCGCCAGCGGCGATCTGGCGAACTGGAGCACGGGCGCGCCCGACGCGATTCCGGCCGTCGGCGGGGCGATGGATCTGGCCATTGGCGCTCGTCAGGTCTTCGTGATGATGGATCACCTGACCCGCGACGGTGAATGCAAGCTGGTCGAGCACTGTACCTACCCGCTGACCGGCGTCGGCTGCGTCAGCCGGATTTACACCGACCTGGCGGTTATCGATATCAGCGAAAGCGGTCCGGTGGTGCGGGAAATCTTCAACGGCCTCTCTTTTGAGGAACTGCAGCGTATCACTCCGGTGGCGCTGACTTTTGCACAACTGGCGGAAAGCGCGTAAGGAACCTATGATGAATCAGGCATTTATCTGTGATGCGGTGCGGACGCCGTTCGGCCGCTTTGGCGGTACTCTGGCCACCCTGCGCGCCGACGATCTGGCGGCGCTGCCGCTGAAGGCGCTGCTGGAACGCAACCCGGGTCTCGATCCGGCGCGTATTGATGATGTGATTTACGGCTGCGCCAACCAGGCGGGAGAAGATAACCGCAACGTCGCGCGCATGGCGCTGCTGCTGGCCGGGCTGCCGGAAAGCGTACCGGGCAGTACCGTTAACCGCCTGTGCGGTTCGAGCCTTGATGCGATCGGCATCGCAGCGCGTGCGATTAAAAGCGGCGAAACTCAGCTGATGATTGCCGGCGGCGTAGAAAGCATGTCGCGGGCGCCGTTTGTGATGGGCAAGGCCGAAAGCGCCTATAGCCGCACGATGCGGATGGAAGATACCACCATCGGCTGGCGCTTCATTAACCCGCAGATGAAAGCGCTGTACGGCGTGGATTCGATGCCGGAAACGGCGGAAAACGTGGCGGACGATTTCGCCGTTTCGCGGGCAGATCAGGATGCGTTTGCGCTGCGTAGCCAGCTACGTACGGCGGCGGCGCAGGAGGCGGGGCGTTTTGCCGACGAGCTGATCGCCGTCTCGGTGCCGCAGCGCAAGGGCGAACCGCTGCTCTTTAGCCGCGATGAGCACCCGCGCAGCAGCACGGCGGAGGCGCTGGCCAGGCTTCGCGGCGTGGTTCGTCCCGACGGTACGGTGACGGCGGGTAACGCCTCCGGCGTTAACGACGGCGCCTGCGCGCTGCTGCTCGCCAGCGAGCAGGCGCTGGCCGCCAATGATTTACGCCCGCTGGCCCGTGTGGTGGGCGTGGCGACGGCAGGAGTGGCGCCGCGTATTATGGGATTTGGCCCGGCGCCGGCGGTACGTAAGGTGCTGGCGCAAACCGGCCTGACGCTTGGGCAGATGGACGTCATTGAACTGAATGAGGCTTTTGCCGCTCAGGCGCTGGCGGTCACCCGCGATCTGGGCCTGCCCGACGATGCGGCGCACGTCAACCCTAACGGCGGCGCGATTGCCCTCGGGCACCCGCTGGGGGCTTCCGGCGGTCGTCTGGCAATGACCGCGGCGTATCAGCTGCGCCGTACCGGCGGGCGCTATGCGCTGTGCACCATGTGTATCGGCGTCGGTCAGGGGATCGCGCTGATTATTGAACGCGTTTAAGGAGCCATAATGAGTTTGTTGACCCCGATGATGCGCACCAGTCCGCTGACCGCCTGGTTCAGCGATGCGCAGCGGGTGCAGGGGATGCTGGATTTTGAAGCCGCGCTGGCGCGCGCCCAGGTCGAATGCGGCCTTGTGCCGCAGGCGGCGCTTAATACCATTATCGAGAGTTGCCGGCACGAAAACATCGACTTTGCCGCGCTGGGGCAGGCCGCCGCCAGCGCCGGAAATCTGGCGATCCCGCTGGTCAAACAGCTGACCGCGCGGGTTAAACAACGGGATGAAGCGGCGGGGCGCTACGTGCACTGGGGGGCGACCAGCCAGGATGCTATTGACACCGGCTTTATCCTGCAGCTGCGCGGCGCGCTGGCGGAAACGGAGTCCCTGCTGCAGCAACTGCTCGATGCGTTGGCCAGCCAGGCACAGCGGTATCAGGATACGGTGATGCCGGGCCGGACCTGGATGCAGCACGCGCTACCGGTGACCTTTGGCCTTAAGCTCGCTGGGACGCTGGATGCGCTGCTGCGCTGGCAGACGCGCTTGCGGGAAATGCGTTCACGGGTGCTGGCGCTGCAGTTTGGCGGCGCGGCGGGCACCCTGGACTCCCTTAAAACCCATGCGCCGCAGGTCGCCGTCGCGCTGGCGAAAACCCTCGACCTGCAGCTGCCGGACACGCCCTGGCATAGCCAGCGCGACCGGCTGCTGGAGGTGGGGGCGTGGTACGCGGGCGTCTGCGGCACGCTGGGTAAATTCGCCAATGATTTTTCGCTGCTGATGCAAACCGAAGTGGCGGAAGTGGCGGAGCCGGTCGCTGAAGGGCGCGGCGGCTCATCCACCATGCCGCATAAACGCAATCCCATCTCCTGCGCCGCTATTTTGACCGCCGCTCAGCGTACGCCAGGACTTGTGGCAACGCTCTATGCCGGGCAGATTCAGCAGCACGAGCGGGCGCTGGGCGGCTGGCTGGCCGAATGGGAAACGCTGCCGGAGCTGATAACTCTCGTCGGCGGCGCGCTGGCGCAGAGCGAAGCGCTGGTGCGCGATATGCAGGTCTTCCCGTCTAAGATGCGCGCCGACCTCGATATCACCCATGGCCTGATTATGGCCGAAGCCGTCACCCTGGCACTGGCGGAGTTTGTCGGCAAAGCCGAGGCTCATCACCGGGTTGAGGCGCTGTGTCGCCAGGCGCTGGATGCGTCACGTTCGCTGTTGAGCGTGCTGGAAACCGATCCGCTGGTCAGCGAGCATCTCTCCGCCAGCCGTTTAACCCAACTGCTGGATCCGACCACGGCGACCGGCAGCTCAGCACTCTTCGTGCGCCAGGTTGTGGCGCGCTATAAGGAGCAACGTCATGAATGTTGATTATCAGATAGACGGGCCGCAAGACGCGCCGGTCATCGTTCTCTCTAACTCACTGGGCACCACCCGGGCGATGTGGCAGCCGCAGCTTGAGGCGTTAACGCAGCATTTTCGCGTCCTGCGCTACGATACCCACGGCCATGGCGCCACCCGTAAAAACGGTAAAGTGACGCTGGCGCAGCTCGGCGAAGATGTGATTGCGCTGCTCGATCATCTTAATATCGCTAAAGCCTGGTTCTGCGGGATTTCTATGGGCGGGCTGACCGGCCTGTGGCTGGGGCGCTTTGCGCCGGAACGCTTTCACGGCCTGGTCGTCGCCAACACCGCGGCGCGGATTGGCGATCAGGCGGGCTGGCTGTCACGCGCCCGCGCTGTGCGTCAGGAAGGGATGGAAGTGGTCGCCGCAGGCGCCGCAGATCGCTGGTTTAGCCACGCCTTTCGCCAGAAGACGCCGGAAGTGGTGGAAGCGCTCTGTCACCAGTTGACCCATATTGATGCTGAAGGCTATGCGGCCTGCTGCGAAGCGCTGGCTGCCGCCGATCTGCGCGCAGAAGTCGTGCAGATCCCGATTCCGGTGCTGATCGTCGCCGGAGAAAGTGACCCTGTCACAATGGTGAAGGATGCCGACTTCCTGCATCAGCAGATCCCGGTCTCCGAAGTGGTCGTGCTGGCGGCATCGCATTTATCGAATATCGAAGCGCCGAAAGCGTTCAGCTCGGCGCTGCTGGGTTTTATTCAGGGAGGAAAGCATGGACGATAAGCAGCGTTATCAGCGGGGAATGGAGGTACGGCGCAAGGTGCTCGGCGATGCTCATGTCGATAAGACGCTGGAAAAGCTGACGCCGCTTAACGAATCATTTCAGGATTTCATTACCCGCTACGCCTGGGGAGAGACCTGGACCCGGCCGGGGCTCGATCACCATACCCGCAGCATGATCACTATCGCCATGCTGATCGCCCTGAACCGCGAAGCTGAGCTGAAAATGCACCTGCGGGCGGCGTTTAACAACGGGGTTACCCGCGATGAGCTGAAAGAGCTGATTATGCACTCCGCGCTCTACTGCGGCCTGCCCGCCGCCAACGCCACGATGCATCTGGCACAGCAGGTATTTGACGAGATGGATGCCGTTTAGCCGCCACCCGGCAGGTTTGTCGCTCCTCGCAGGCCGTCATGCGACGGCCTGCGACAGTTACCCGCCACCAGGGGCGGGTAATATCATCCTCTTTGCTGCGAACAGCCTGCGCACTGCTTATTCTGGATCTGCTGGAAGAAGTCATTGCCTTTGTCATCCACCAGAATAAACGCCGGGAAGTTTTCCACTTCGATTTTCCAGATAGCTTCCATCCCCAGTTCAGGATAGGCCACACACTCCAGGCTCTTGATACTCTGCTGCGCCAGCACCGCTGCCGGGCCGCCGATGCTGCCGAGGTAAAAACCGCCGTGCTTATGGCAGGCGTCGGTGACCTGCTGGCTGCGGTTGCCTTTGGCCAGCATCACCATGCTTGCGCCGTGGGATTGCAGCAAATCGACGTAAGAGTCCATGCGGCCAGCGGTGGTGGGGCCAAGGGAGCCGGACGCATAGCCTTCCGGGGTTTTCGCCGGACCCGCGTAGTAGATCGGGTGATCTTTGACGTACTGCGGCAGTTCTTCACCGTTATCGATAAGCTCTTTCAGCTTCGCGTGGGCGATATCGCGGGCCACAATAATAGTGCCGTTGAGCGTCAGACGCGTCGAGACCGGGTGGGCGGAAAGCTGGGTCAGAATCTCGCTCATCGGCTGATTAAGATCGATGCTGACGACCTTGCCTTCACCCTGCTGGCGCAAATGTTCGGGAATATACTGACCCGGGTTGCTCTCCAGTTTCTCAATCCAGATACCGTGGCGGTTGATTTTGGCTTTGATATTGCGATCCGCCGAGCAGGAGACGCCCATGCCCACCGGGCACGACGCGCCGTGGCGCGGCAGGCGGATGACGCGAATATCGTGCGCGAAGTATTTGCCGCCGAACTGCGCCCCGAGACCGAGGTTTTGCGCCTCAAGCTGCAGCGCCTGCTCCAGCTGAATATCGCGGAAGGCCTGACCGTGCTCGTTGCCTTCGGTCGGTAGTTCGTCGTAGTAGTGGGTAGAGGCCAGCTTAACCGTTTTTAACGTCGCTTCTGCCGAGGTACCGCCAATCACAAAGGCAATATGGTACGGCGGGCAGGCGGCGGTGCCGAGGGTACGCATTTTTTCAACGAGATAGTCTTTCAGCTTCGCCGGAGTGATTAACGCTTTGGTTTCCTGATACAGATAGGTTTTGTTAGCCGAGCCGCCGCCCTTGGCCATACAGAGGAATTTATATTCATCGCCGTCGACGCTGTAGAGGTCGATCTGCGCGGGGAGGTTAGTCCCGGTATTAACCTCTTTGTACATATCCAGCGCAGCGTTCTGCGAATAGCGCAGGTTATCCTCGGTATAGGTGTTATAGACGCCGCGGGCGAGGGCCGCTTCGTCGCCGCCGCCGGTCCACACGCGCTGGCCTTTCTTACCCATAATAATCGCCGTGCCGGTATCCTGGCAGGTCGGCAGCACGCCTTTGGCGGCGATTTCAGAGTTACGCAGGAACTGCAGCGCCACGTACTTATCGTTATCGCTGGCTTCAGGGTCGAGAAGGATCTGCGCGACCTGTTTTTGGTGGGACACGCGCAGCATAAACGCCGCATCGTGGAAAGCCTGTTGAGCCAGAAGGGTGAGGGCCTGAGGGGCTACTTTGAGGATCTCCTGGCCTTCGAATTCGGCCACGGAGACATGCTCTTTGCTCAGCAGATAGTATTCAGTCTTATCTTTTGCTAGCGGAAACGCTTCCTGATAGACAAACGGTTTAGTTGACATTGTTTTGCTCCCTAAGAGTAAAACCGCCGGGGTTTAACGCCCGACGGTTATGAATCAGAACATCATGGACATCCACGGATAGCCAATCAGCAGCAGGGCGGCCAGGAAGATGGCGCCGAAAATGGTGCCGAGACGCCAGTAGTCTTTGGTCGGCAGATAGCCGCTGCCGTAGTAAATTGGGCTGGGGCCGGTACCGTACGGGGTGATGATCCCCATCACGCCGAGGGAGGTCACCATCAGCAGCACGAACACCTGCATATTCATCCCCGGAATGGTGGAGGCGATAGTCAGCATCGCCGGCAGCAGCGCGGTGGTGTGCGCGGTGGTGCTGGCAAACAGATAGTGCAGCAGGTAGAACGCCAGCAGCAGGACGACGGTCGCGACGCCCGGGGAAATGCCGCTCATCAGCGCGCCGCCCTCTTTACCCAGCCAGGCGATAAAACCGGTAGAGGAGAGGCCGTCGGCCAGCGCAACCAGGGTGGCGAACCAGGCAAAGGTGTTCCATGCCGCTTTGTTGCTGGTGATATCATTCCACGAGAGCACACCGGTCCACAGCATCAGGACGATAACCAACAGGGCGGCCAGCGCTGGTTCAATCCATTCGGCGGCGAAGATCCACATCATCAGCGCGAAGCAGACGAAGACCAGCAGCAGGATTTCATTGCGCGACAGGCGGCCCAGTTTTTCCAGCTCGCGGGCGGCCCACAGCGGCACTTCATCGTTGATTTTCACTTCCGGCGGGTAGAACCAGTAGGCCAGCAGCGGCATCGTCAGAATCAACAGGATACCCAGCGGCAGGAAGGCGATAAACCAGGTGCCCCAGGAGATATTAATGCCGACGATGCTTTTCACCAGCGCCAGCGCCAGCAGGTTCGGCGCGAGCGCGGAGAGAAACATCGAACTGGTGATGCAAGCGGCGGTGATCGCCACCCACATCAGGTAGGAGCCGATGCGGCGCGCGCTCGGGTCGTTAGGTTTAGAGCCGTACAGCGGCGGCAGGTTAGCGATAATCGGGTAGATGGTCCCGCCGCTGCGCGCGGTATTGGACGGCGTGAACGGCGCCAGCAGCAGGTCGGCGAAGGTGATGGCGTAGCCCAGCGTCAGGCTGCGGCGGCCGAGATATTTCACCAGAATCAGCGCCAGACGGCGGCCAAACTGGGTTTTATCGTAGCCGGCGGCAAACATGAAAGCACCGAAGATAAGCCACACGGTGGAGTTACCGAAACCACTCACCGCCCATTTAAAGGAGGCGCCGGCAAGCTTAAAGTTCGGCGCGGCCAGCTGTTCAGGGCTAAAGAGTAGCCACTGGCTGCACAGGGCGATGACCACGACGCCGGTAATACCAATCACCGCGCCGGGCAGTGGTTCGAAGATCAGACCGACGATCACGCCGACGAAAATGGCAAAGTAATGCCAGGCGTAAGGGGGGAGCCCTTCGGGCACCGGAACGAATAAGAGTAAGACGGCAACGATAATGGGCATCGCCATCATCAGCAGACGTTTATAAGCAGCATTTTTTGCTGCACCGGCAGGCGGTATGGTTGTCTTTTTCTCTTTCATAATGAGTATCTGCAAGTAGTTAAAAATAAGGTTTTGTCACCGGTTAACCGTTCGATTTCTTTAGTTTCGAAAGTTTCTTTAATTATTAATGGCCGTTTTTGGATATTCCGGTGACCGTTATTTAACGCGTTTTGTTGAGCGCTAAATTAAAATGCTTGGTTATTTATATATTGCGCTTTCATGCGCCGTTGCAATTGATTGAGATCAAGAAAAGCGGGTTGTCAGATACTTTTTTATTATTTCAGATAACCCTGTTTAGTGAGGTGTTAATTTGTGTAAAATATAGCTTAATGTTAAATTTTAATTGGTTTTTATAATGCAATTTTAATTTATTTATATGAATAATAAGGTTTTTTTCCGGTTATTTTTAAGGTTGCATATGTTAACAATGGTTTCCAGTTTGTTATCATTTATCTCTGTTGTGTGAATAAAATATTTTTAATTAATAATACAAAGGAGGTAGTGATGTTATTGCTGGTATTAAATAGTTTTTTAACTAACGTAATTACTTTGGTAACTAAAAATAGCGCTATATTATGGGCATGACTTAAGGGATTACCAAATACAAGTAAAAATAATTCCGTCACCCAATTCTGAATTTTCAATATTTAAAATCTGGAGCGTCATGATGACCAGTAACCAACGAATTTTAAACCCTTTTACTTTACCGAACGGCACCGAGCTAAAAAACCGCCTGTTAATGGCGCCGATGACCACCTGCACCGGTTATTTTGACGGTACCGTGACCAGTGAACTGGTGGAGTACTACCGCGCTCGCGCCGGCAGCATCGGCGCTATTATCGTTGAATGCTGCTTTATCGATGATTACGGTCTGGCGTTCCCCGGCGCTATCGGTATCGATAATGACGAGAAAGTGGCCGGTCTGGCGAAAATCGCCGCGGCGATCAAGGCCGAAGGCTCAAAAGCGATTCTGCAGATCTACCACGGTGGCAGGATGGTCGACCCGCAGCTTATCGGCGGACGCCAGCCGGTGGCCCCGAGTGCGATTGCCGCGCCCCGCGAAGGCGCAGCCACGCCTCGCGCGCTGAGCGGGGCTGAAGTCGAGGGCATGATCGCGAAGTTTGGCGAAGGTGTACGCCGCGCCATTCAGGCCGGTTTCGACGGCGTCGAGATTCACGGCGCGAACACCTATCTGATCCAGCAGTTTTATTCGCCAAACTCTAACCAGCGCGACGACGAGTGGGGCGGCAGCCGCGATAATCGCGCCAGATTACCGCTGGCGGTGCTCGACATCACCCACAAAATGGCCCGCCAGTACGCCGACGACGCCTTTATTATCGGCTACCGCTTCTCCCCGGAAGAGATGGAAGTCCCCGGCATCCGTTTTGCTGACACCATGTACCTGCTGGAAAAACTGGCTGCCCGCGGCGTGGACTATCTCCACTTCTCGGTTGGCGCCACGCTGCGCCCCTCTATCGTTGATACCAGCGATCCCACCCCGTTGATTGAAAAATACTGCGCCATGCGCTCTGAAACCCTGGCGCAGGTGCCGGTGATGGGCGTGGGCGGCGTGGTTAATGCGGCTGATGCCGAGCAGGGGCTGGATCACGGCTACGACCTGATGGCGGTCGGTCGCGCCTGTATCGCGTATCCTGACTGGACGGCGCGCATTGCCGCCGGCGAAGAGCTGGAGCTGTTTATTGACAGCACCCAGCGCGAAGCGCTGAACATCCCGGAACCGCTATGGCGCTTCTCGCTGGTGGAGGCGATGATCCGCGATATGAGCATGGGCGACGCCAAATTCAAACCGGGGATGTTCGTCGAAACCGTTCAGGACGACGCCAACGAGCTGGTTATCAACGTCAGCCTGGAAAATGACCGTATCGCCGATATCGCCCTGGCGGCAAGCCCGGTGCAGACCGTCGAGTTCACCACCAGCTTTGAAGAGATCCGTGAACGTATTCTCAGCGCTAACACCCCGCACGTGGATGCGATTTCCGGCGCAACCAGCCAGAGCGAAGCGGTAAAAAAAGCGGTGTCCAAAGCAATGCTGAAGTCCAGTAAAGCGCTGGCCGCCGAAGAGGGCGCGGGCGATGCGGCGCCGAAAAGCTACGATGTGGTGGTGGTCGGCAGCGGCGGAGCCGGTCTGGCGGCCGCGATTCAGGCGCACGATGAAGGCGCGAGCGTTCTGATCGTTGAAAAAATGCCGACCATCGGCGGCAACACCATCAAAGCCTCTGCCGGAATGAACGCCGCAGAAACCCGCTTCCAGCGCGTAAAAGGCATCGAGGACAGCAAAGAGTTGTTCTACCAGGAAACGCTGAAAGGCGGCAAAAATAAAAACGACCCGCAGCTGCTGCGCCGCTTCGTAGAAAACGCGCCGGAAGCCATTGAGTGGCTGGCGCGTCGCGGCATTATGCTTAACGATATCACTACCACCGGCGGGATGAGCATCGACCGTACCCACCGTCCGCGCGACGGGTCGGCGGTCGGCGGCTACCTGATCAGCGGCCTGGTGCGTAATATCACCAAACGCGGTATCGATGTGCTGCTGGATACGTCGGTGGAAGAGATCCTGATGAGCGGCGATGAGGTCAGCGGCGTGCGCCTGCTCACCGATGAAAACGAATCGGTTGTGGTACAGACGAAGAGCATCGTGGTGGCCACCGGCGGCTTCAGCGCCAACAGCGCCATGGTGGTGAAATACCGCCCGGATCTGGCGGGTTTTGTGACCACCAACCATAAAGGGGCCACCGGCGGCGGTATCGCGCTGCTTGAACGCATCGGCGCGGGCACCGTGGATATGGGCGAAATCCAGATCCACCCGACCGTCGAGCAGCAAACCTCGTATCTGATTTCCGAATCGATTCGCGGCGGCGGGGCGATTCTGGTGAACCCGCAGGGTAGCCGCTTCTTCAACGAAATGGAAACCCGCGATAAGGTCTCCGCCGCGATTATCGCGCTGCCGGAGCACTTCGCTTATATCGTCTTCGACGAGCACGTCCGGGCGAAAAACAAAGCCGCCGATGAGTACATCGCTAAAGGTTTCGTCACCAGCGCCAGCTCGCCGCGCCAGCTGGCGGAGAAACTGGGGGTGGATTACCATGCTTTTCTCAATACCCTGGAGCGCTACAACGGCTTTGTTGAAAAACAGCATGATGATGACTTTGGCCGTACCACCGCGCTGCGCGCGCCGATAAATGAAGGCCCTTACCATGCGATTCGTATCGCGCCGGGGGTTCACCACACCATGGGCGGCGTGACCGTTAACACCGATACCGCGGTGCTGAATGCCGGTCATCAGGTGATTGCGGGCGCTTTTGCCGCAGGCGAAGTGGTTGGCGGCATTCACGGTGGTAACCGCATCGGCGGTAACGCGGTGGCCGATATCATTATCTTCGGGACCCTCGCGGGCCATCAGGCCGCGAAACGCGCCAGAGGTTAAGCGTTAGCGACTCCCGCCGGGCTGGCAAACATACGGCCCGGCTTCTTATCTCTCTGAGGAGGGCGATATGTCCGACAACCGCGTCTACAGCTACTCCGCCGTGCTGATGGGTTCGCCCATTCTCCTCAAACTCTACGTTCACGATGAACCGCTCGCCTCACGTGTTTTTCAACTGATTAAGGGCTATGAAGATCTTTTCACCGTGAACCGCGCGTACTCCCAGGTGATGGATATCAACCAGGCCGCCGGGCGGCATCCGGTGACGGTAAGCCGTCCGGTTTACGCGCTGATTAAATGCGCCAAAGCCGCCAGCATGGTGCGCGACAGCGCGTTTAACCTGGCGATCGGTCCGCTGGTGAAGCTGTGGCGCATCGGTTTTCAAGGCCAGAGCGTGCCCGCTGCGCAGGACATTGCCGCTCGCCTGACGTTAACGCGTCCGCAGGATGTGATCCTCGATGACGCCGTCGGCAGCGTCTATCTTGCCCGCGCGGGAATGGAGATTGACCTTGGGGCCATCGCGAAAGGCTATATCGCTGACCGGGTGCGCGACTATTTGCAGCAGCAAGGCATAAACGCCGCGCTGATTAATCTCGGCGGCAATGTCCACACGCTGGGCGAATGGTCTATCGGGTTGAAAAAACCTTACTCAGCGGCGGATGCGCTGATTGGCAGCATTGCGGTGGCGGGGCAGTCGGTGGTGACCTCGGGCATTTACGAACGCTATTTCGAGCAGGATGGCAAACGCTGGCACCATATTCTCGACCCGCGCAGCGGCTATCCGCTGGATAACGAGCTGGAAAGCGTAACCATTATTTCCGCCGACTCGCTGGACGGCGATATCTGGACCACCCTGATTTACGGCCTCGGCGTAGAGAAGGGCTGCGCGGCGCTGCGCCAGCGCGAGGATATCGAAGCGATTTTCGTCACCAAAAACCGCGACGTTATCCTCTCTTCACAGCGCCGTTTCCGCTTCCAACTGTTGGATAATGGCTACCGGCTTACTGGCTGTACTGCTTAAGCAGGCCGTACTGCTCGGCTATCAAATGGTAGCGGTACACCGGGCGTCCGGTGGCGCCATAGTGAATGCTGGTATAAAGAATGTTAATTTGTGCCAGCCAAATCAGGTACTTACGGCACGAAACCCGAGATATATTTACCGCCGCCGCCAGCTCGTCGGTGGAGAACTCCACATCCGGATGGGCATCAATCCACTGACAGAGGGTACGCAGCGTCTGCGGCGTCAGGCCTTTTGGTAACTTGCGCGAATCGGCGGCTTCCGGCACGCCGCCGTGGAGCAACCGGTCGACGTCCGCTTGTTCATAATAGGGTTGACCGGTCATCAGCTTACGCTTTTCGCGCCAGGCGGTGAGCGCCTCTTCAAACCGTGGAAACTGGAAGGGTTTGATCAGATAGTCCACCACGCCGTAGCGCATCGAGGCCTGAACCGTCGCGGCGTCGGCGGCAGAGGTAATCATTATCACGTCTATAGGCCGCCCGGACGCGCGTATGGCGGGCAGCAGATCGAGGCCGCTATCCTGCTGCATGTAGACATCCAGCAGCACCAGATCGATCTCCAGATCCTTGTCGTTAACCATCTCCCTGGCTTTACTCAGCGTCGACGCGGTGCCGCTGCAGCGGAAGCCGCTGACTCGCCCCACGTACAGGCGATTCAGTTCGGCAACCATGGCATCATCGTCAACAATTAATACATTTATCACGCACTTTTCCTTTTACTGTCCCACGGGAGATGAACGAAAAATTGGGTAAACACGCCGGGTTCGGATTCCACGGCCAGCGACCCGCCAAGTTCACGAAGCTGCTGGCTGGCGAGAAACAGCCCGACACCGCGGTTTTCGCCTTTAGTCGAGAAGCCCTTATTAAAAATATCATCGATAAACGCTTCCGGGATACCGGGACCATCATCGCTGACTTCGCCGCTTAACCAGCCGTTCTGATAGTGCAGCAGCAGGCCGACTTCGCCTTCGGCCTGGCCGCTCATGGCATCCAGCGCGTTCTCGATTAAATTGCCCAGCACCGTCACCAGCACGGTAATCTGTTTTTCATTCGGGCAGTCGGGTACAAGGCTCTCTTCGGCGAGGGTGAGGGTAAACCCCCGCTCTTTAGCGCGCTGAATTTTGCCGATCAAAAAGCCGGCCACCACCGGTGATTTAATCCGGTGCTGGATTTCGCCGATATCCGCCTGATAGGTGTGGGCGGTCTGCAGCACGTACTCCTCCAGCTTGTCGTAGCTTTTCATGTTCAACAGGCCGAGAATCACGTGCAGCTTATTCATAAATTCATGCGATGTAGTGCGCAGGGCATCGACATAGTTCACCATCCCGTCGAGCCGCTGCAGCAGCTGGCTGACTTCAGTTTTGTCACGAAAAGTGCTAATTGCGCCGACCACGTCATCCTCGTCGCGAACGGGGACCGTGTTGCTGATCAGCAGCAGACCGTTGCACCCCAGCTCGCGATCGTAAATCGGCTCGCCGGTTTGCAGAACCTCCTGCAAATCCGCCAGCAGCGGCGTTTGCGCGATGTCGCTATCGGGGCCGCTGAACAGGATATCCCGCGCGGCGGGGTTAATCAGCGTCACCTGGCCGTCGGCGTCCACCGCCACCACGCCCTCTTTTAAAGAATGCAGCATCGCCTGTCGCTGCTGGAACTGCGTCGAGATCTCCTGCGGCTCAAGGCCCAGCAAAACACGCTTCAGGCCGCGAACCAGGCTCCAGGTGCCGACGGCACATACAACCGCGCTGAACAGCACGGTCAGGATCACGTCCCAGCGGCTGGCGGCGATCTGCGTATCCACTTTGCTTAGCGAAATGCCAATCGCCACCACGCCGATTTGCCGACGGTTATCGTCAAATACCGGGGTGAATACCCGCAGCGCCGGAGCCAGCACGCCGTGGTTGACAGCGACGTTCTCCTTGCCCGCCAGCGTGGGCCGGATGTCCTCGCCGATGAAGGGTTTGCCGATAATCTGGCTATTGGGATGCGAGTAGCGAATACCGTCCATATTGGTGACGACGGCAAACAGCAGGCCGTTGCGTCTGGCGACGGCCTGCGCCAGCGGCTGGATAATACCGCTCTCCGGCGGCAGCGTCAGGCCACGCTTGACTTCCGGGGTGTCGGCCAGCGTCCGCGCCACCGCCAGCGCCGTATCTTTCACGCCGTCGCGGGTGGCGCCGCTAATCTGCATAAACCACAGGGCATAGACCAGAATCAGTACTGAACCGATCACGCTGCCGATCATTAAGGTCACGGCGGTGCTCAGCTTCATGCTCATTGCGCGTTTGCGCGCGGGCTGCTGCGCGAATTCATTCATACCGACCCCAGGAGAAAACGTTTAAACAGTATTATCGCTGAACGAGCGGCTTTCATAAAGCCGTGTAATAAAAGCAAAATCAGCCTGACAGCCAGTCTGGCGGTCGCTATCTGCCGCCGACAGCCAGCAGATAGTCGATAAATGCCCGCAGCGGCGATGCCATTTGCTTACGGCTGGGGTAGTAAACGTAAAAACCGGGGAAGGCCGGGGTCCACTCTTTTAGTCGCTGAACGAGCTGGCCTGTCGCCAGCCAGGGATCAACCTGATGAGCAAACTGATACGCAACGCCTGCGCCTGCGAGCGCCAATGGCGTCAGCATGGCCGGCTCATCGACAATGATGGGTCCTTTGACCGCAATCTCGCAGCTTTCGCCGTCGCGCTGAAACTCCCAGCGATACACGCTGGCATCGCTTGGCCTACGATAGGTCAGGCAAGGATGCTGCAGCAAATCCTGCGGTTTATGGAGCTGCGGCGCCTGCGCCAGGTAGCGCGGCGAGGCGACGACTTTCATTTCGAGGTCGCCGCTCAGCCTGACGGCAACCATATCCTGATGGAGCTTTTCACCGAGACGAATTCCGGCATCAAAACCTGCCGAAACGATATCGACCAAAGCGTCATCAGTGACGATATCCAGCTCAATTTTGGGGTAGCGCTGCATAAAGCCGCCCAGCACCGGCGCCAGATAATGAATCGCGGCGATGCGCGAAACATTGAGGCGCAGGCGGCCCGCAGGCGCGCTGGCCGTCTGGGCATCGGTCACCGCATCCTGGAGAGCCGCCAGCGCAGGGGCCAGCCGCTGCATCATGCGCTTGCCGGCCTCGCTCGGCGCGACGCTGCGCGTGGTCCGGTGTAATAAACGTACGCCGATGCGCTCCTCGAGACGACGGATGGTTGCGCTTAAGGTGGAGGTCGTGACGCCGAGATGCGCCGCCGCCCGGGTAAAACTGCCTTGCTCAACGACCATCGCGAAGGCTCTTAATTCCGCAAAATCACTTCCGCGCATTATGGCGATTTCCCCAAACAGTCTTGTTGATAATAGGCATATTATCAAACAGTCTCCCGCTGGTTACCATCCTGATGAATATCATTTAACGGACAGGGGAAACGACGATGGCGAGATTTAGCGCAAAAAGAGTTCTTATCACCGGTGCGACCAGCGGGATTGGGCTTGCCGGAGCAAAGCGTATCGATAGCGAAGGCGGTTGGGTGATTGCTACCGGACGCGATCCCCGACGGCTGGCGCTGCTACGCGGGCAGCTCTCGGATCGGGCCAGGGTCATCGACAACGATGCCAGCGATCCCCTGACCGGCGAGGCGCTGGCCGAGGAAATTCACGCCTCCGGCGGGCTTGATGGTCTGTGGCTCAATGCCGGATATGCCGCCGTTGGAGAGCTATCGCAGATTGATGCCGCGGCCTTTGACCAAATGATGGCGACCAACGTGCGCGGGCCGGTTCTCCAGATGGCGGCGCTCGCCGGGAAGCTTAATCCAGGGGCCTCGGTGGTGGTGACGGCATCCACCTCCGCTTATGAGGGGGCCGCGGCGGCGAGCCTCTATTCGGCGACAAAAGGGGCGCTGATTTCATTAACCCGCTGCTGGGCATCGGCGTTAGGCAAAAAAAATATTCGCGTTAACGCCCTGGTTCCCGGTCCGATCGATACCGATTTTCGTCATTTTATGCGCGATGAGGTGCGCCGGGAGTTTGAAGCCTCGGTTGTCAGCCGCCTGGCGCTTCACCGTCAGGGGACGGCGGCTGAAGCGGCTGAAGTGGCGCTGTTTCTGCTTTCCGATGCGGCGTCATTCGTCAGCGGAGGCCAGTATGCCGTTGATGGCGGGCTGACCCTGCGCTAATTCACCCTTGACGTCTTAGCTTAACCTCGTCGCGCCTGTGGTTGGATAACGACCAATCGGCAGCTGAATGGCTTCAGGGGAGCGAAAACTGTGACTCCGGTGGCGGTAACGCGCGTCGCTTAAGCTTTACACTGCCATTAATAGCCATGGTCAATGAAAGGGTTTGCCTCAGGCCTGCGCTTTCGTCCCGGAAGGTTCTTTCGCATTTAAATGGAGGTTTTTATGAGCAGTAAGCCAACCGCTTCAATGATGGAACGACGCCACCCTGAAACCACCCATATTGATAGTCTTGCCACCCTCGATATGCTGACGCTGCTGCACAAGGATGATAAGCAGATTGCCGATGCCATTGAGGTCTGTCTGCCGGCTATCGCGCGCCTGATTGATAACGCGACGGCGACGCTCAGTCGGGGAGGGCGGCTGATAATTGTGGGGGCCGGGGCATCGGGCCATGCCGCCGTGCAGGCGGTGAGTGAATTTACCCCGGAAGGAAAACACTCGCTGGTCGGGCTTAGCGCCGGCGGGCCGACCGCCACGCGGCAGGAGCAGGACGCCGCGGCGAATAACTACGACCTTGGGGCTTTTGAACTTCAGGCGCTGCAGTTCAGCAACCAGGATATGCTGCTGGCGCTGACGGTCAGCGGTAAAACGCCGTGGGTCTGGGGAGCGATGCGCCATGCCTGGTCGCTGGGCGCGCCGATTGCGGTTGTGACGCAGCAGGCCACGAGCGAAGCCGCGCAGCTGGCGGATATCATCATCGCCCCGCAAACCGGACCGGAGGCGGTGGCGGGCTTTGGTAATCCGAAAGCGCAAATCGCGCAGCGGCAGATCCTTAACATGCTGACCAACGGGCTGGCGATTCGCGCGGGAAGGGTATATCAAAACCTGCGGGTCGATCTGCAGGCCAGCACCCCGCACGAGGCCGAGCGGCAGATAGCCATCGTGATGGCGGCGACGGCGTGCTCGCGCAGCGAGGCCAAAGCCGCGCTGGCCAGCTGCAATCAGCACTGCCGGACGGCGATATTCATGTTACTCAGCGGGCTGGATGCCTGGCAGGCGCGCGAGCTGCTGGCAGAGCACAACGACCATCTGCGGATTGCGCTGCGCGCGGCCCATACGGTAGCCTGAATGAACGTACCCGGCGCGTATTCGCGCCGGGTGATAAATTTAATTCGTCTACAGCGCTGGCGTTATTCCCCACCTTTTATCCTTTTATTTTTTTATTCCTGCACGGGTAAATCACTATTGCTTTCCGTATTCTCCATGCTGGCGTTATTTTTACTTTTTTAAGTTAAAAAACCAGGTAAATAGTAATTAGCCATGTGTGCGAAAGTGTAAATGATATTTTAAAATAAAGTAAAAGTGCGTTAATATGCCCGCTCTTATTACACTTGTGCTATGTGATATTTCTATTATGCCTGCAATTAAAAATACGATTATATCTATGACCGCATTAGCGATGTTCGTCAGTACGGCGACTTTCGCAAATGACGATACCTCGAAAAAAACCGATTTCCTGCTGATTGGCGGCGGCATTATGAGCGCGTCGCTGGGGACCTGGCTGCATGAACTCCAGCCGGACTGGAAGCAGGTCATGGTTGAGAAGCTGGATGGCGTCGCGCTGGAGTCCTCTAACGGCTGGAACAACGCCGGTACCGGACACTCGGCGAATATGGAACTGAACTATACGCCGGAACGCCCGGACGGCACCATCGACGTCAGCAAAGCGCTGGATATTAACGAACAGTTTATGATCTCCCGCCAGTTCTGGACGGCGCAGGTTAAACGCGGCATTTTGCACGATCCGCACTCCTTTATTAACTCCACCCCGCACATGAGTTTTGTCTGGGGAGATAACGTCGATTATCTGCAAAAACGCTACGCCGCGCTGCAGCAGACTACGTTATTCCAGGGGATGAAATTCTCTACCGACCACGCGCAAATAAAAGAGTGGGCGCCGCTGGTGATGGAAGGGCGCGATCCGCAGCAGCGCGTTGCGGCAACCTGGACTCCGGTGGGTACCGACGTTAACTATGGGGAAATAACTCGCCAGCTGATCGGTAGCCTGAAGAAAAATAACAACTTCACGCTGCAAACGTCTTCAGAAGTTACCGATTTTAAACGCAACGCCGATAATTCCTGGCACGTAACGATTAAAAATGTGAATAGCGGCGAGGAGCAGGCGATCGATGCGAAATACGTATTTATCGGCGCCGGCGGCGGCGCGCTGAAATTACTGCAAAAAACCGGTATTCCGGAAGCGGATAATTACGCCGGCTTCCCGGTAGGCGGCTCCTTCCTGATGACCGAAAACCCGGCAGTGACCAAAGCGCACCAGCAGAAAGTTTACGGTCAGGCCTCGGTGGGCGCGCCGCCGATGTCGGTCCCGCACCTTGATGCCCGTTTCCTCGACGGCAAGCGCGTGGTGTTGTTTGGGCCATTCGCCACCTTCTCGACAAAATTCCTGAAAAACGGTTCGTTCCTCGATCTGCTGAGCACCACCACCACTGATAACGTGCTGCCGATGACCCACGTGGGTCTGGACAACTTCGATCTGGTGAAATATCTCATTAGCCAGGTGATGCTGAGCGACGACGATCGTTTTGCGGCGCTGAAAGAGTATTACCCAGGCGCGCGTAAAGAGGACTGGAAGCTGATTCAGGCCGGTCAGCGCGTACAGATCATCAAAAAAGACGCAGAGAAGGGCGGCGTGCTGAAGCTGGGCACCGAAGTGGTGGTCGACGAGCAGAAAACCATCTCCGCGCTGCTGGGCGCTTCGCCGGGGGCTTCTACCGCCGCGCCGATTACCCTGAACGTAATTAAGCAGATGTTCCCTGAGCAGTTTAATTCGGCGGAATGGCAGCGCCGTATTCACGATATCGTACCGAGCTACGGCCAGAAGCTGAACGGCAACGTCGCGCTGACCCAGCAGGTTTGGGATGACACTGCGGCTACGCTACAATTGACCAAACCACCGGTGATTGAGATGAACGCCACCGCGCCGGTGATGACCGCCAAACCGGCGGAGCCGAAGGCGGAGACTTCACCGCAGCACGATATGGCGCTGTAAGCCCGCGCCGTTGACATTGCCCGGTGGCGGCTGATGCCTCACCGGGCCTACGAGCCTCTCTTCGCCGTCCCGGCGAAAACGATACATTGTCATTATCTCTCTCCTCGCGCTGATATCCCCCTTCCGGCTAATCCTTGATTGGTTAATTGCGGTTATACTGTCTTGAAATTACGAAAGAAAATGCGGATGAAGACAGAAATGCGGAGCGCAGGGCAATGAAAGACGACATTAATCAGGACATCACCTTCCGCAAGCTGTCGGTATTTATGATGTTTATGGCTAAGGGCAATATCGCCAGAACCGCTGAAGCTATGCAGCTGAGCGGCGTCAGCGTTCACCGGGCGCTGCATACCCTGGAAGAGGGCGTTGGCTGCCCGCTGTTTATTCATAAAGGGCGCAATTTGTTGCCGCTGCCGGCGGCGTGGACGCTGCTGGAGTACTGCCAGGACGTGATGAGCCTGATGACCCGCGGACTGGAGGCGACGCGCAAAGTAGCCGGCGTCGGGCAGGGGCGGCTGCGTATCGGTACGCTGTACTCGCTGACCCTGGAAACCGTGCCGCGCATTATTATGGGCATGAAGCTGCGTCGTCCGGAACTGGAGCTGGATCTCACCATGGGCTCCAATCAGATGCTGCTGGATATGCTCGAAGATGACGCGCTCGATGCGATCCTGATCGCCACCAATGAAGGTGAATTCAATAATTCGGCTTTTGATGTGGTCCCGCTGTTTGAGGATGATATCTTTCTCGCCGCTCCGGCGACGGAGCAGCTCGATACCACCGCCCCCGCCGAACTGCGCGATTACGCCGGGCGTAAGTTCGTTTCGCTGGCGGAAGGCTTCGCTACCTATGCCGGATTTCAGGACGCTTTTCAGGTGGCCGGATTTGAGCCTGAAATCGTCACCCGGGTCAATGATATCTTTTCGATGATTAGCCTGGTGCAGGCGGGCGTAGGTTTTGCCCTGCTGCCGGGCCGCATGAAAAAGGTATATGAAAACGACGTCCAGCTGTTGAAGCTGGCGGAGCCGTATCAGATGCGCCAACTGATCTCCATTGTCTACTCGCACCATCGCGAGCGCGACGCCGACCTGCTGGCGCTGGCTGCTGAAGGGCGGATGTACGCCCGTAGCCTCAGCCGTTAAGCCGGTTCGCCAGGTGACGGGCGACGTCGATACCGCTGCGCTCCAGCGAAATGCACTCTCCCTGCCAGCCCGCCTGGCGGGTGAGGCAGGTCAGCACGCCGCCGGGCGGCATCTCGATCGCCAGCCGTGCCTCCCGTTCATCAGCGGCAATCATCGCCTCCTGCCAGCGAACGGTTCGCGCCATATTCAGCGCCAGATCGTCGGCTATTCGCAACGGGTCCCATAACACACGCGCCGTGGAGCCGCTCAGATACGCGCAGCGCGGTCTTCTGAGGGTGACTTCAGCGAATGCTTTTGCCAGCTCCGCCGCCGGTTTATCCAACAGCGCGCAGTGCGAAGGGACACTGACCGTCAGCCGCTGTGCTTTACTGGCGCCAGCCGCCAGCGCCAGCCCGGCCACGCGCGCCATCTCATCGTCGCGTCCGGCAATCACAATCTGCGTTTCAGCGTTAAGGTTGGCGATATAGAGGTCGCTGTCGGCAATCAGCTGTTCCACGCGGTCGAGCGTCAGGCCCATAATGGCGGTGAGCCCGTAGCCGTGGGGATAAGCCTGCTCCATTAAATCGCCGCGTAGTGCCACCAGCCGCAGAGCGTCGCTAAACGCCAGCGCATCGGCAATCACCGCCGCCGGGAAAGCCCCAATCGACAGGCCGCTAACCATGTCCGGATTCACTCCATGACGCTGCAATTCTCGCGCCCAGGCGACGCCTGCGATCAGCAGGCACAGCTGAACCGCACGCGTGTGTTTTAACGCTGCGGCGCTATCTAAATGGTCTATTTCTTCGCCGAGCACGGTCCGCGCTTCGGCGAGAATATTCTGGCGGTCGGGAAGGCCGGCCAGCATATCCGGCCGCTGGTTTCCCTGACCGGGAAAGGTAAAGAGAATTTTCATGCTTCCTCCCTGTTCCAGGGTGCCGCGGTCAGGCGCGCGCCGCGGGACGTTTTCAGCAGGACGCGACCATCGCGCAGCCACTCGTTTAGCGCAAATGCCCCGGCGGGCGTTTCGACCTGGGTATCCGCCCGGCACGGCAGCTGCGCGATGCGGGACTGCCAGGCGAGCAGCGCCTCGCGGGGAAGCGGCAGCGGCGCGCGGATCAGCAGATCGAGATCGCTGGCCGCGTGCAGCACGGGAATTTCGGTGGCCAGCGCGTAGCCGGTACCGCCGGTAATGCCCCAGCGCCACGACCAGGGGTGCAAGGTCAGTGATATCGCCGCCTGAAGCGGCGGCTGAGAGACAAACGGCGAGCGCAGAAGCCGTTGGCGATCGGCGAGGGCTTCCGGGCTGACGATACGGACGATATTTTCTCTCCGTACCCAGCCCGCGGCCCGCTGTTCGCGCTTCACGCCCCGTACGCCCACCGGAACGCGGGCGTCGGCATCAACGTCGCGTCGTACCACCACCGGCAGACTAATACGCCAGTGTTGTGCGACCCAGGGCTCCTCAATCGCCTCCAGCGCGGCGGTATTATTCAACCAGATTAAATCGTGAGGACGCGGCGTTGATGACATCGTTAGATCCCTGACGTTAAAGTGATAAACAGCGGCAGCGACAGGATACACAGAACCGAGCTTAACAGCAGCACCGCTTCCGCATCCGGCGACTGCACGCCAAAGCGGTTGCCGAAGACCACGCCGAAGAAACCGGCCGCGAGGGCAATCATCAGAATCGCGGTAATGGCGATAGAACCGTGCAGCCCCAGCAGCATCACCAGACCCCAGGCGATAAACGGCTGCACCAGCAGTTTAACAACGGTAGAGGTGGCAATCAGCGTATTGAGCTGCAGCTTGCGCGCTGACAGAATCACCCCGGTGAGGAACAGCGCCGCGGCGGTCGCCGCCAGGCCCAGCGGTTTGATAGAGGCCAGCAGCAGATCCGGCATTATGATACCGATCGCCGAGAGCACAACCCCCAGTAGCGGACCCCAGACAATCGGTTTTTTGACCGAACGCCACATCAGTACCGGCAGCATCGCCAGCGTTGAACCGCTGTTCTCTCCGGCGGCGAGCGCTTTTTCACGCTCCAGAATCAGCAGGCAGAACGGCGTCATCAGTACCGAGCCGCAGGCGATGGAAACGGCGACGGAGAGTGAGGTTGACGCGCCTTCGCCGAGCACGCTGCCCAGAATCGGCAGACCAAGGGCGGCGTAGTTCGGCAGCGCTACGGTCAGGGTGAGCACGGCGGCATCCTGCGGCGAGCGCTTAAAGACGCGGGTGGCGAGGAAGTAAATGGCCGCATAGGTAATCCACATCGCCCCGGTGAGCACCAGTACCAGCGGCGATTGCGCGACGATACCGTTCCAGGGGGTTTGCACCGTGGCGCTAAACAGCGTCGCGGGCAGGGCGAAATCCATTACGAAAATGTTGAGTAACGAGACGTTTTTGTTATCGACCATTTTGGCCTTACCGGCCCAGAAGCCCAGCAGCATGATGACAAAAATCGGCGCGAGGGCATGAATAATCACATAAGTCATAAATCACCTGTTAATAAAATAGAGTACTGGCGCGATTGTTATAATTTCTAAAAGCGGTCTCTTCCTGAGGCACGCTATCGGTGCCTCAGGCGGCCGCTTCCGGCAGGTTTTCTTCTACTTAGGGACTGGACTACCAGCTGGCGCGCATGCGATCGCGCACTCGTTGGGAACTACGGCGGTTCTCTGCGCCAAGGCGGCACTTCAGTGAGGCATTCCGACGGGCGTCAGCGATGGCGTCGCGCAGGGTATCGGTGACCAGCGTCAGATCGCGGGTGTCCGGTGCGTCAGGATTGCTGATATCCAGCAGGGCGGAGAGCAGGCCGAGCGTCGCGTAGTTGCTGACGTCATAAGCCATCGGCGGGATGGTGGCCGCCAGTTTCTCCAGCGCCTCAACGCTACGTAGCGTGATACGCGCGGCGGATTCTTTGCCCATGGCGTGCACCAGTACGCCGGCGTCATTAAAGGCGATCAGGCGATTGGCCTGGTAACCGTGGGCCAGAAACGCCCCGGACATCGCTTTGCCGACAATCAGGCCAATCACCGGATGCCCGGCAAGACGCGCCTTCGCATACGCGCCCGCCGCGCCGGCCAGCGCCTGATGAATACCAAAGGCTTCTTCACGACGGCCGTAGGCCTGGCTGGGGACATCAATGACCGCAATAATCGGGCGCTTCACCGTTTTATCCGCATCGGCGTCGATAGTTTCGTTGACCACTTTCGCCAGCGTCCAGCCTTCAAGCAGGCCGACTTCGCCGTTGGCGGCGCGCGGGTAATGGTTATTGGCATCCGGCACCACGGCGATAAAACGGGCGGTTTCACCGTTACAATCGGCGTCGGCAACCTGCACCGAGGGGCACAGACCGGTCATTAGCGGGGCGTTCGGCGCCAGCTGGTTTAGCCACAGCGCGGCGCGATTTGTGAACTGGCTCATTATTTCTCCTCCCGGGCGAATAGCTGTTTGATCTGCGCGGTATCCGCCTGCTGGCGGGTATCGAAGCGGGTCAAACGGGCCAGGAAATCCTCATATTTGTCGCTGCGATGCCGGGCGGGAACGCCTTTGGCTATCGCCTCGTTCATTGCGGCTTTCACCGCGTTAACGCCGTCGCCGACCAGGGCATCCACCAGACCGCTGGCGTAGCGAATTTCGCCGCCGGTCATGCTCCAGATAAACGGACGGTCGCGGGAGTCGTACTCTTCAATCCCCGCTTCCTGTTCGATAACCTGCGGTCCGTTGAGCCCCAGACGCGCTTCACGGGTGACAATCAGGTAGCTGCACAGCGCCGCGGCGATGGACATCCCGCCGAAGCAGCCAACGGTTCCGGCGACAATGCCGACCACCGGGGTATAGCGGCGCAGATCGACAATCGCGGCATGAATATCAGCGATGGCGGCAAGCCCCAGGTTGGCCTCCTGCAGGCGCACGCCGCCGGTTTCCAGGCACAGCACCGCCTGGGTAGGAATACCGTTGCGGTTATCTTCCGCCGCCAGCTCAAGGGCGGCAGCCATTTTCGCGCCGGAGACTTCGCCCATGCTGCCGCCCTGGAAGGTGCCTTCAATAGCGATAACCACCGCGGGCTGGCCGTTAATGGTACCTTTCGCGACCACCATACCGTCGTCGGACTGCGGGACGATGCCCTGTGCGCCCAGCCACGGCGACATGATGCCTTCGAACGGGTCCAGCAGTTCACGATAGCTGCCGTCATCCAGCAGGAGACGGGCGCGTTCGCGGGCGCGGAGTTCAATAAAGCTGCGATCGTTACGCATGAGCCACCTCCTCAAATACCTGTTCAATGCGGATCCGCGCGACGCCGGGGGTGGCGCCAAAGTCGTGGATGACCAGCTCTCCACCGGGGAGACCGTTAATCAGGCTCAGCCGTTCGAACAGCGCGTTCCAGCGCGCCAGGCTGTTATCCACGGAGGTGGTGATCTCCACATTGAGCGTATTGCTCTGCCCGGCGGTGTAGAGCACTTCCATATCGCCGGAGCCAACTACGCCTGCCAGCGCTTTGCCGCTGAGGGCGCGGTTGGCAGGGAATGACAATTTAATCTGTTCCATAACATCCTCTGAATGCGTTAAGCGGAAACCCGGTCGAGAAACAGGGTGGCGGCAAGAAGGTCCGCCGCGCCACCCGGCGAGGCGTTCTGCGCCAGCATCTGCGCATCAAGACGCGCCAGCGCGGCTCGCCCCAGGACCGTTGCACATCCTCCGGCGGCCAGCACCTCGCCTGCGCCTTGCCGCATTGCCTCAAGACCCGCCATCCCCGCGCGGGAGAGCACGCAGGTATCGCTAAGCGAGGTCATAATCGCCATCAGCGCGTCGAGACGGGCCTGCTCCTCGCTGGCCCCTTCGGTCCGGCTGCGCAATAGCTGCGGCAGCGCCAGGGTGGTGATATGCGGGAAAGCGCGCTGCGCTTCTTCCCGCGCGCCCGGAACCTGCCAGCGGCGGCTGGCGCGCAGGCCTTTACTGAAGGTCTTTGGCGCGCCGGCGTCCGGCAGACGGGCGAGGGCGGCGGCGGTTTCCGTAATTCTTTGTGCATGACCCTCTCCCCCGAGCATCGCCGTCGCGCTCACCAGCAGGCCCATCGCCCAGATAGCGCCGCGGTGGGTATTGACTCCCGAGGTCGCCTGCATCATCTGCGCTTCGCCTTCGCGTCCCAGACGGCCGACGGTTTCGCGCAGGGCGATATCCGCCGGTCGCCGCCAGCTCTGCTGTGCCAGCGCATGAAACGTTGGCTGCAGGCTACGGGCGGAGCGCTCCATCAGCGCCAGGTTCAGGTCCTGATGCGCGCCGTTGCCGCGACTGTCGACCAGACCCGGTTTGGGGCTGAGTCTTGCTTCGTCAATCAGGCAGATGCTGGCAGTTTGGGCCAGCCAGCGGGCGCGGGTTTCGGCAATTTGGGAAGAGAGTTTTTTCATTACCAGCTCCGGAATTTTGCCGGCGGGTTGTAGAGCCCGTCGGACCACTCAACCAGGTCGGCTACGCTGCCGGCGGCGAGCAGGGAACGGGTGGCGTCGCTGCGGCGGATACCGATATCTTCCGGATAGACGACTTTGCCGCTTTGGCGCAGTTCGGCCACGCGTTTGGCGTCCACGCCGAGGCCGATGTCGGTGATCCCCGCTACCGCTGCGACCATTGCCCGGCGCTCTTCAAGGCTTTCCGCCCGATAGAGATAGGCAATGCCTTCCTCGGTCAGCACGTGGGTGACGTCATCGCCGTAAATCATTACCGGCGCCAGCGGCATCCCGGAGGTTTTGGCCACTTCAACGGCGTCGAGTTTTTCCACGAAGGTTGGCTTCACGCCCGCCTGGAAGGTTTCCACCATCTGCACAACCAGCTTTTTACCGCGCTGCATCGGATCTGGTTCGGTGATCATGTTGAGCCATGCCGGGGTGGCGTGACGGCGGCCGTGCGGGTCGTGGCCCATATTCGGCGCGCCGCCGAAGCCGGAGAGGCGGCCGCGGGTTACCGTCGAGGAGTTGGCGTAGCCGTCAACCTGGAGGGTCGAGCCGATAAACATATCCACCGCATACTGTCCCGCCAGCTGGCAAAACGCGCGGTTGGAACGCATGGAGCCGTCGGCGTCGGTAAAGAAGATATCCGGGCGTGCGCGAATGTACTCTTCCATTCCCAACTCGCCGCCGAAGCAGTGCACGCTCTCGACCCAACCGCTTTCAATGGCCGGAATAAGGGTCGGGTGAGGGTTCAGCGTCCAGTGTTTACAGATTTTGCCCTTCAGGCCGAGCCGTTCGCCGTAGGTCGGCAGCAGCAGTTCGATAGCGGCGGTGTTAAAGCCGATCCCGTGGTTCAGGGATTGCACCTGATGCTCGGCGTAGATGCCTTTAATCGCCATCATCGCCATCAGGATATGCTCCTGCTTAATCAGACGCGGGTCGCGGGTAAACAGCGGCTCGATAAAAAATGGTTTATCGGCGACAACGATATAGTCAATCCACGAACCGGGGATGTCCACGCGCGGCAGATCGCACTCGTCATCAACCAGTTCGTTGACCTGCGCAATGACGATGCCGTCGTGGAACGCGGCGGCTTCCACCAGCGCCGGAGTGTCTTCGGTGCTTGGCCCGGTGTAGAGGTTGCCCTTGCGGTCAGCTTTATAACCGGCGATCAGCGCCACGTTCGGCGACAGATCCACGTACAGGCGGGAGTAAAGTTCGATATAGGTGTGAATCGCGCCGATTTCCAGCAGGCCATCTTCCAGCAGCTGCGAAATACGCAGGCTTTGGGTACCGGAAAAAGAGAAATCGAGCTTGCGGGCGATGCCTTTTTCGAAAAGATCCAGGTGCTCGCTGCGCCCGACGCTCGGCATAATCATATGCAGGTCGTGAATTTTTTGCGGGTTAACCTCCGCCAGCATCCGCGAAAGGAAATCTGCCTGTTTCTGGTTATTGCCTTCCAGTACCACCCGGTCGCCGGGGGCCAGCAGATGTTCCAGTACGGCAACCAGCTGGTCAGTGGGGATCACTTTGCCGGAGATCTTCGCCTCGGTCAGTCGCCGCTGTTTTTCCGTACGGCGACGGTTCCAGACTCTCCCCGTCGTTTGTTCGGCATTCATTATTAACCTCCTGATTCGACAAATCGTTTTGATTGTCCTGGTGTGGGTGTAAGTGTGCGTCCCGAGGTGGTGGGTATCAATTAAGGCCGATGGCGAATCGTTAGCGTAAGAGTAATGAATGGCGGGGCAGAGATGTGATGTCGATCAATAATGGCTGCGAATGATTGGTCTAAGAGTGGGGGACGTACCGGGTTGAGGCATTGGCGCGGCTTCCCGGCTCGCACTGCGTTTAGCCGGCTACAGGTTAAGGGTCGTCTACGCGCCGGTAGCCCGGACAGATGCGCCAGCATCTGCCCGGGGAGCCGCGATCAATGTAGTTAGTTTTTACTTAAATCACTCAGCAGCAAGGCAATACTCTGCCCGGCCACCGTCTGTTCGAGAGCGATTTTGACAATAATCGTCAATGGTACCGAGAGGAGCATCCCCACCGGGCCCAGCAGCCAGCCCCAGAATATCAATGACAGGAAGACCACCAGCGTCGATAGCCCAAGCCCGCGGCCCATAATGCGCGGTTCAAGAATATTGCCGAACACCAGGTTAATCACCAGATAGCCCGCCAGGACCACCAGCGCTTCGTACAGACCGCCAAATACCAGTACCTGCAGGATCGGCGGGATAGCCGCGAGAACCGAACCGATATTGGGAATGTAGTTGAGCGCAAAAGCCAGCAGTCCCCACATAAAGGCAAAGCGGACGTCCAGCAGCACCAGCATTCCCCAGACCACCAGCCCGGTTACCAGGCTAATGGCGGTTTTAAGCACCAGATAGTGAGAGACGCTATCCAGCGCGCGCTGAATCGCGCCCATTCCCTCCACTGGCCGCGACATCAGCTGCTGCAGCTTCGCGGGAAGCTGCGGCACTTCCAGCAGCATAAACACCACCGTCAGCAGCAGCAGGAAGATAGAGGACATCGCGTTGGAAAGCTGGGTAAGCAGCCCGGTTACCAGGGTCATCACCGCGTTGGGGTCTATATATTTATTCAGTTCCACCACCGACACGGTAAAGCCGAAGCGCTGTAGCCACGGCGCGACGGTCTGCATCGGTTCATAGAGATAGTTGCGATACTGCGGCAGGGTGCGCGCAAGCTCGTTAAGCGAGGTGCCGAGCGAGGCCAGCAGCACCACGGCCAGCAGGACAATCACGCCGACCAGGAGCGAAATCGCCAGCACCCGCGGCACCCGGCAGCGCACCATCAGTTGAACCAGCGGGTTAATCACCACCGCCAGAAAGATAGCCAGCACAAAAGGCACGATAATATCCGCCGCGAAGCGGATGCCTGTAAGGATGATAACCAGCATGCCGAGCATGATGACTATTTTTAAGCCGTTAAGCGTGATGATGGGTTTGGCCATACCGCTCCCTGCGAGAGAAAAAATGGGGTCTAATATGAGTCATTGTAGACGTTGGCAAAGTCGGCGTCTCAACGCGTCGCCTCAGTTAAAATGAAAAAAACGACCCATTAATAAATAATGGCTGGAACGATATCATAATGGCGTTTGCTATCGGAAAAAACTAATCCAAATCAAATAGCCGAGGTAAAGAACTGCAAAGACTTTGAGTTAAATGTGGCGTTATGGTACAAATCTGCGTGTGTATAACTACAGAGGACAATTTTCATCCGCAAATGATGAGAAGCAATACCGCGGATAATTGTAATTTTATGGACAATCAGTTCAGGATGTATATTTCGCTTCACCCTGCAGTCTCCCACTCTAACTCCCGCTTCCTCGGCGAGCAGCACTGGCGCTCGGCGCTTTAGTCTTCTTCTCTCTGCCTGAGCTGGCGCGCTGCGCACGGCTAAACTAACGTCAGAATTTTTCCGGTTTACTTCGCTGTAAGCCCTAATGGATTATATTCTCAAGCAGGAGAAGGGATCATGTTTTATTGGATATTATTAGCTTTAGCTATCGTTGCTGAAATTACCGGCACTTTGTCGATGAAATGGGCAAGCGTAAGCGGCGGCCATACTGGTTTTATTTTAATGCTGGTGATGATTGCGCTTTCCTATATTTTCCTGGCTTTCGCCGTGAAAAAAATCGCCCTCGGCGTGGCCTATGCCCTATGGGAAGGGATCGGCATTTTACTGATCACGATTTTCAGCGTTCTGCTGTTTGATGAAACGCTGTCGACGATAAAAATCGCCGGTCTGGTTACCCTGGTCGCCGGGATTGTATTGATTAAATCGGGAACGCAGAAAGCGGTGAAATCGGGCAAGGAGAAAACTCATGCAACAGTTTGAGTGGGTCCATGCCGCCTGGCTGGCGCTGGCTATCGCGCTGGAAATTATGGCCAACGTTTTTCTGAAGTTTTCCGACGGTTTTCGACGTAAGTTCTATGGCCTTATGTCGCTGGCGGCGGTTCTTGGCGCCTTTAGCGCGCTTTCGCAGGCGGTCAAAGGGATTGACCTGTCGGTGGCCTATGCGCTGTGGGGCGGTTTCGGTATCGCGGCGACCATTGCCGCCGGCTGGGTGCTGTTTGGCCAGCGCCTGAATCATAAAGGCTGGGCTGGCCTGCTCCTGCTGGTGGTCGGCATGGTGTTAATTAAACTCGCCTGATATGATGCCGCCTGTGGATGCGGGCGGCAAATTCTGCTCTCTGTATTACTCTTAAAAAAGAGCCAGTTCGGCGTATTTCGCTACCGGCCGATATGAGGGCAGAACATGATTCATTTGCCAGGCTGGCGCAATATTCCCTCCGCCAGAACGCTTACCATCATGATTGTCCTCGCCGGGATCGGCTTAATCGTGTCCATTATTTCGCTCCTCTACCTCAGCCAGCACCTGATCGGCCTGAAAGCAAACGAAATTGATAAGCATCGTTCCGTGCTGTCGGTGGATGGCGCGGTGCAAACCTCGGTGAACCGCGTGCTGTCGCTGGTGATGGATAACGCTATCTGGGACGATGCGGTGCATCAGACTTATACCGACCGGCTCGATCCGCAATGGCTCTATAACTCCTGGGGTTCCGGCTTTAAGATCAATAACCTTTATGACGGCACTTTCGTGCTCGACCAGCACTATCGGGTGCTGTGGGGATCGTTTCGCAGTGAGAGCTTTACCGAGCAGGATACTCAATTTCTCGGCAACGGTTTTCGTTCGCTCATCTCGCAGCATGCCGCCGCACTGCGCAGCGGCAAAAGCGCTTATGCCGGCATCACCCGAACCCGCGCCGGTATTGCCTTTATTGGCATTGGCCTGATTCGCCCGACAACAGGGCGGCTTCAGGTATATGATGATACGCGTCGCTATCTGGTGATCACCCGTCATATTAATCCGCAAATGCTTGAGCGTCTGGGCGATACGTTTCAGATCCGCAACCTCCACGTCACGCCAGGTAGCGGCGAATACAGTATCCCGCTCCGCACCCAGTCCGGGGAAATCGTTGGCTATCTGAGCTGGCAGCCGGGGCTTCCCGGCGCGGAAGCCTCGCGGGCGGCATCAAACAATATTCGGCTGATCGCCGTCGTGGCGGCGGGGCTGATCCTGCTGTTTATTCTCTTCAGCTGCCTCGGGCTTTACAAGCTGGCGCGCGGCGAAAAGCTGGCGCGCAATATTGCCATGACCGACTGGCTGAGCCGTTTACCAAACCGGCGGGCGCTGATCGAACGTCTTAATCAGGTATGCGAAAACGCGCAGCACCAGACGCAAAGCGTGGTGTTTATCGATCTCGACGGTTTTAAGGATGTTAACGACAACTACGGCCATGATGTTGGCGATGCGCTGATTATTCATATTGCTAAAGAGCTTCGGCAGCGCGTGCCTCCCGAAGGGATGCTGGCGCGAATGGGCGGCGATGAGTTTGCGATGACCGTAAGCGGCGAACAGGCGGTAAATCAGGCGTTGGCCTTTGCCTGGGCGGTGCTGGAACTGTTAAAAGCCCCCGTTATCCTCAACGAACGAAAAATTTATATCACCGCCAGCATCGGTATCGCCAGCGGTGTCCCGGCAAGCTGTTCCAGCACGGAGCTTTTTCGCCGCGCCGATATTGCCATGTACCACTCGAAAAAAACCGGTAAAGGGCGCACAACCTGGTACGACGAAGCGCTCAGCGACGCGCGGCAGTATCAGCTGAATATCGAAAATGGCATCCGCCAGGGGCTGGAGAACGAAGAGTTTGATGTCTGGTACCAGCCGATCGTCAACGCCGATACGCTGGTTATGGAGGGCGTGGAAGCGCTGTTGCGCTGGCCGCGACGTCCGCAAGGAGCGCTGCCGCCGGACACGTTTATCGGTATTGCCGAAAGTAGCGGTTTGATCTACGCGCTTGGTCAGTTTGTTCTGCAACGCGCCTGTAGCGAGCTGCAGCCTTTAGACGATTTGCTGCTGTCGGTGAATATCTCTCCGGCGCAGTTCCGCGACCCGGAGTTTGAGTCGCGGGTGGTGCAGGTGCTGGGCAGCTGCAATTTCCCGGCCCGTCGGTTGCAGCTAGAGGTTACGGAGAGCTACGTTCTGGAGAATCCCGAGCGTGCGCGGGCGGCGATTGAAAATTTAAGGTCGCTGGGGATCTCGGTGGCGCTCGATGATTTTGGCACCGGCTACTCCAGTATCGGCTATTTACGCAGCTTCAGCTTCGACAGTCTCAAAATTGATAAATCACTGGCCGGGCGGGTGGATGTGGATACCCAGGCGGCGGAGCTGGTGCGCGGTACCGTACGCATTGCCGGGGCGTTGGGCATTACGGTTGTGGCGGAAGGCGTTGAAAATCAGCAACAGCTGGCGCTGCTGCGACGGGCGGGATGCGACAGATTGCAAGGTTTCTTCTTCAGCGAACCGATGCCCGTCGCATCGTTATTGCAGCTGCGTCAGCAGCAAGGTTGACCGCTTACTGGGCGGCCAGCGCCTCAAGCTTATCGCGAAAACCGGTCACCGAGATGGCGCGGTTGTCCGCCCGCCAGCGATCTTTTGCCCCCGGCGCCGAGCTTTGTACCGCGATCACCTGCCAGCCGTCGTCGGTTTTCAGCAGCAGCGGCGAGCCGCTATCGCCGGGTAGCGTATCGCATTGATGGGAGAGCACCGATGTTTGCGCCCAGCCGGTGACCACGCAATCTTCGTGGGTGTAGAGATTATCCAGATGATCTTCCGGATAGCCTGACTGAGTCACTTTTCGTTCTGCCGTCTTCAGCGCGGCGGTCAGATCGGCTTTGCTGCCGCTAAAAATCGGTACCGGCGTTATACCGGAAGGGGCATAGCGCAGGAGGATCAGGCCAAAATCCCACGGCGCTGCGGCGCTGGGAACTATCCAGCCATCGCCGTCGGCCTTAAGCCGTTTGCCCAGCGAAGGGTCCACGCGGCCTTCAATACCGTGAATTTCGTAAACCCAGCCGCCTTTGCGCGAAATAAAGCGCAGCGCGACGGGTTTATCCGGCTTGCCTTTGGGCGGCGTCAGCAGGCAGTGACCGGCGGTGAGCGCCAGGTTGGGGGCGATAAGCGTCGCGGTACAGAGATTACCGCTGGCGGTCTCCAGTTGCCCAATCGCATCCCAGGGTTCGTCCGTGGGATTGCTGACCGGTTTTCGGTCGTCATGACCAAAAAATAGCGTCTTAATATCTTTTGCACTCATGCCTTCATCATCGGCCTGGGCCAGCGCTGGAAACAGGTAAATGGAACACAGTAATAACAGGACGTCTCTACGCATATCACTCTCTGGGGAGATAATTATGTCTATTGAAAGTAGCAGCAGATTTAAGTTTATGAAAGTTAAGAATAATTTTAATTAAGCCAGACGGCAGGCGTAATCAGCGAAAATCGCCGGTCGCTCGCGGATGAATGGCGTAAATTCAATACGTTAACACCATTTTCCTGCGGCGCTATTTCCGCAGAAAAGGGCCGCGGAAGCAACAGAAATCGTGTATCCGAACGTACAACCGGCGGGGAGCGATAAAATGATCCCCACTTCAGCTTTTTCTCAAGTCCCTAATGACTAAACAGCGCCAATATTGCGGGAAAAAAGAGATTTCTTTGCAGGATAAGCGGACTTCTTTACCTGTTTATCAATTACTTTCAAAGCGAAACATTTTCTCACCGTAAACGTTGCTATTGCTACCACCTTGTTGAGCAAACAGAGATGTTATCCCGGCGATGATATCTGCAATATCAAACACCCGATATACGGGAGGATTTATGTCTAAACAAGGTATTCGTGCATTAGTTTACGTTTCGCTGGTATCAGCAATGATCTGGGGCGCCACGGGCTATCTGCTGGTGACGGCGGTTCACGTACTGTAATCCGGGGCCGCGCCCTGGCGGATAACGTCTGCGGGGAGCGGGCCGGGAATATGCTGGTTTAAAAAACGCTGCAATAGGGCGATCGGCTGCGGGCTGAGCGTATTTTTCGGCCAGACAAAATAGTAGCCTTCGCCGGTGGCTATTGCGGTAGAGAAAGGCAAGGCCAGCAGTCCCGCGCGGATCGCGGGTAGATTAAGCAATAGATCGCCAATGCTCACGCCGTGGCCGCTCATCGCCGCCATCGTGCCTTGCTCAAGGGTATCAAAGACGATGCCCTGAGCAATATTTGGCGCGGGCCGCTCATCATGCTGCAGCCAGCGCCGCCAGTCCCGACGATCGGTTGAGGGATGAATCAGCGTACAGGCCGCCAAATTTTGTCTGGCCTGCGCTACCATACCCGGCGCGCAAAGCGGGATTAGCCATTCGGCAAACAGCAGGCTGCGGTTATTCTCTTCACCAAAATTTCCGTCCCCTAACAGTATCGCGCAGTCGAACGGCTCTTGGGTAAAATCGACGCTGTCGCGGTCCATCCACAGGCTGCTCATTTCTACTTCCGGGCGCTGGTGCTGCTGGCGAAACAGTTGCAGGACGTCCAGTAGCCAGCGCATCGTGAGCGTTGACGGCGCTTTAAGACGAAGTTTGCCGGCCTGGCGGCGCAGTGCCCGGCAGGCCCGTTCAATCGACAAAAAACTCTCCTCCAGCGCTTTCGCCAGCTGAGTTCCGGAGTCGGTCAGGGTGACTTTTGGCCCATGGCGAAGGAAAAGGCGGCATTCAAACCATGACTCCAGGGTGCTGACGTGACGACTGACGGCACCTGGCGTCACGTTCAGGGCGGCGGCGGCCTTGCTAAATGATCCAAGGCGAGCGGCGGTTTCAAAAGCGCGCAGGGCGTAGAGCGGCGGCATGGTCATCGTTGATGAAGTTCTATATTGAGTAAAACTCACATTCAAGCTCACTATTAGTCGTTTTTCAACTTTGAAATCAAAGAAGAATATAGGCTTTTCATTTTGAATAGTGAGCTTAGCTGATGAATCTTTCCTTGCTGATGGCCTACTCCCTGGCGGTTCTGGCGCTGGTTGCTACGCCGGGACCGGTGGTGTTGTTAGTAACAGGCGCGGCGGCGCGTGAAGGCTATGCCAGCGCGGTGCGGACGATGATTGGCGGCAATCTGGCGTCGCTGCTGCTGCTCGCCGCTGCTGCCGCGATGCTGACCGGTGCGCTAGCGGTCGAACCCCGGGCGCTAACGCTGCTGGCGATGATCGGGTCGCTGTATATTATTTGGCTGGCGCTGGCAATGCTGCGTGAAGATGCCGTTACGCAGCAGGTAGCCAAAAAGCGTAGCGGGGTGATGGCTGGATTCGCGACCGCATTAAGCAATCCCAAAGATATTCTCTTTTTTGCCGCTTTTTTTCCGCAGTTTATTCATATCACCGACAGTTTCGGCTGCAGTCTGGGGGTATTGACGGCGGTGTGGGTGCTGATCGACCTGAGCGTGCTTTCGCTTTACATTCTGGCGGTTCGTCGTTGGTTAACGGCGCGTTGCGCCAAACGTTTGACGACGGTCTCGGCGCTTTTTCTGCTGCTTCTGGCGAGCTATGGGTTGGGATATAACGTGTGGCAGCTACATCTTTAGTAAAGGAAAAAACGGCTGGCGACCAGCGCGCAGATAATCAGCAGGATCAGGATGAGCTCAAAACGATAGCGCCGCAGCATGGTGCTCTCCAGAAAAAAACGGCGCTGAAGACAGCGCCGATATCGTATCACACAACTTAACCCGGGAGATTAAGCAGCCGGTTGTGCAGCTGGTTTAGCGGTATGATGTTTAGTGGTTTTGTGGTGTTTTTTAGCTGCCTGCGCTTTCTGAGCTACTGGTTTAGCAGCGGCTTTTTTGTGTTTCTTAGCGGCCTGGGCTTTCTGAGCTGCGGCCGGTTTAGCTTCCGCTTTTTTGTGCTTTTTAGCGGCCTGGGCTTTCTGAGTCACAGCCGGTTTAGCTGCGGCTTTTTTGTGCTTTTTAGCCGCCTGCGCTTTCTGCTCAGCAGCCGGTTTGGCAGCGGCGGTATGGTGTTTCTTATGGTGGGTCGCTTTAGCGGTGGTGCTGTGAGTTGCAGCAGCCGGCGCCGGAGTTGTGGTGGTGGCAGCATCGGCAGCGAAAGCAACAGAAGACAGACCCATAGCAGCGGCAACGACCAGAGCTAATACTTTTTTCATTCTGATATCCTCGAAAAGGTTTCTTGTTTCAACCCCACTGCGGGGCCGTTGAAAGAACTATATGCTTGTCTTATCGAGGTTTCCGTGAGTGTTTGGTATCGGCGTGTAACCGTATGTACAACGCGCTGCGACAGAGATGGAACACGGCGTCGGGAGCGGCCCGACGCCGGTGATTTACAGATAACGCGAGGTAAGGTGCTGGCGGAAATAGGCGCTATTAAGGTCTTCTCCGGTAGCGTGCTGAATCAGCTGCGAGGTGGTAAAACGGCTACCGTGCTGCCAGATATTTTGCCGCAGCCAGTCAAACAGCGCGCTGAAGTTACCGTTGGCGATATCGCTTTCCAGCTGCGGTAGCGCCCGTCTGGCGGAAGCCATCAGCTGAGCGGCATACATCGCGCCAAGCGTATAGGAAGGGAAATAGCCAAAACCGCCGTCGGTCCAGTGGATATCCTGCATACAGCCGTCGCGATAGTTGCCGGTGGTGGAAAGTCCCAGCCAGTGCTGCATTTTTTCGTCCCACAGTGCCGGAATATCATCGACCTCGATATCGCCATCAATCAGCGCGCATTCAATTTCATAGCGCAGAATGACGTGTGCCGGATAGCTCACCTCATCCGCGTCGACGCGAATAAAGCCCGGCTTGACGCGCTGATTCCAGGCGATGAAGTTTTCGCGACTAAAGGCCGGCTGTTCGCCAAAGTACTGACGTACCGTTGGCAGCAGGCGCTGTAGAAAGGCGTCGCTGCGGCCAAGCTGCATTTCGAAAAACAGGCTTTGCGACTCATGGATCGCCGTAGAACGGGCGAGGGCGATGGGCTGATCGAGCCAGTTACGCGGCAGATTTTGTTCGTAGCGCGCGTGGCCGGTTTCGTGAATCACGCCAAACAGCGCGCTGAGCAGGTCGTTTTCGTTGTAGCGCGTGGTGATACGCACATCCTCGGGGACGCCGCCGCAGAACGGGTGGGCGCTGATATCCAGGCGTCCGCCGTCAAAATCAAATCCCAGCACGCGCATCGCCTCCAGCCCCAGCTCGCGCTGGTCGGCAATCGGAAACGGCCCCTGAGGTTCGATGAGGGGCGTCTGTGCCTGCTTCTCGACCGCTTTTTCCAGCAGCGAAGGAAGCCAGGATTTAAGGTCCGCGAACAGCACGTCCAGACGGGCGCTGGTCATATCCGGTTCAAAAATATCCAGCAGGGCGTCATAGCGGGAGCCGCCTTTCGCCGCCGCGCGAATCTGCGCCTCTTCGCGGCTCAGTTTGACGACTTCACGCAGGTTTTCGGCAAAACCCTGCCAGTCGTTCGCCGGACGCTGGCTGCGCCAGGCGTGCTCGCAGCGGCTACCCGCCAGCGATTTGGCTTCCACCAGGCTTTCCGGCAGCAGCGCCGCCTGTTGGTACTGGCGAGTCATTTCGCGCAGGTTGGCCTGTTCCACATCATTTAGCTCTTCCTGAAGCGCGTTCTGTAGCCATTCACCCACTTTCCTGTCGGTGAGGATCTGATGCTGCAAAACGCCGAGCTCGGCGAGCGCCGCGCCGCGGGCCGCGCTGCCGCCGGGCGGCATCATGGCGAACATATCCCAGCCGGCGATGGCCGAGAGATGCGAGAAGCGGGAGAGTCGCTGGAAGGTGCGGGTAAGTTGATGATAATTTTTATTTTCGGTCATGTTTACACTCTGACGGTGGCAAGTGAACAAAAGAGGTTTTCGTTGGCTTCTACACTATCGTGATACGCCGATGGGGTCGAGGGATGCGGGGCCTTCCACCACAAATCTCCCGAGACGTTCTGCCCATCGCCGCCCGCATCGGCTCGTCGGCTATTAGCATAATGTAGGGATTAATCGATTGCGTATTTTATGTTTGGCTCGAAATAATCCGGATGTGCGTAAAGTAACAGACGCTTTCTCTAAACCGCGGCTAAACTTAATGCAGGCACAGCCCGCCTATGCGAGGTGGATTATGAATCCGTTTACCTGGCTGTTTATTGCTCTGCTTTCAATCGATGCCGTTAGAGAGGTGTTGGGAATGTCATCGGTACTGGGGATGTGGTGAAGCGTGGCCCGTGACAGGCCACGTTAACCCGCGTTATTTCAGCCGTTTATGCAAACACGCGCCGGTGAGCAGCGCTGCCAGCAGCATCAGCGCGATAAACCCGCCGACGCCGTTCCAGCCGTAGTTATGCCAAAACACCCCGCCTAACGTCCCCGCCATGCTGGAACCCAGATAGTAGCTAAACAAATAGAGCGATGACGCCTGGCCGCGGGCGCGACGGGCGCGCGGGCCGATCCAACTGCTGGCTACCGAGTGCGCCGCGAAGAAGCCCGCTGAGAACAGCAGCATGCCGATAAAAATTAGCCACAGGGACGAGAACAGGGTCAGCAGCAGGCCGCCGAGCATCACCGCCGTGGAGAATAGCAGCACCGGGCCGCGACCGTAGCGAACGGTCATCGCCCCGGCTTTCGGCGAACTCCAGGTTCCGGTCAAATAGGCCACCGACAGCAGGCCAACCACCGCCTGGCTGAGCGACCAAGGCGAGAGCATCAGACGATAGCCGATATAGTTAAACAGCGTTACGAATGCCCCCATTAATAAGAAACCTTCAAGAAATAGCAGCGGTAGTCCGCGATCGCGCCAGTGCAGGCGGAAGTTGATCAGCAGCGATTTTGGCCGCAGCGACGTTGGACGAAAGTGGCGCGACTCCGGCAGGATGCGCCAGAACATCAGCGCGGCTGCGAGGGCGAAGCCGCTAATGACCGCCAGCGCGATACGCCAGCCGAAGAAATCGGTGAATACCCCGGTCAGCAGACGGCCGCTCATGCCGCCAATCGAGTTTCCGCTGATATACAGCCCCATTGAGAACGCCACGACGCTGGGGTGGATCTCTTCGCTCAGATAGGTCATGCCGACCGCCGCCACGCCGCTCAACGACAGGCCGATCAGGGCGCGCATAATCAGGATCCCATGCCAGCTGGACATCATCGTTGACAGTAGGGAGCAGCAGGAAGCCAGCACCAGTGCAGTCACCATCACCTGTTTGCGGCCAATGGCGTCGGATAACGGGCCGGTAAACAGCAGGCCGACTGCCAGCATAGCCGTGGAAATCGACAGCGAGATACTGCTGCTGGCCGGCGAGACGCCGAATTCGCTGGAGAGCACCGGCAGAATCGGCTGAACACAATAGAGCAGCGCGAAGGTCGCCAGTCCGGCGGAAAAGAGGGCGAGGGTGACGCGAATAAATTGCGGGGTACCGCGTTTGATAAACTGGTTTGGCTGAGGAGCGATAATGTCGCTGACGTCGTTTGCCGGGACGGTGTCAGCGGTAGTTGTACGACTCACGGAAAAATCCTTGGTAATAAACAGAGAGTTGAGCGACCGAGTAAGTCACTTATTCAGAGTAGGAAAATGTAAATATTCTGTCTAATATATTAATAATCTCAAATAAGACATTTTAGATATGAATATTGAACTTCGTCATCTCCGCTATTTTATTGCCGTGGCGGAAGAGCTCCATTTCGGCCATGCGGCGGCGCGGTTAAATATCTCTCAGCCGCCGCTTAGCCAGCAGATTCAAATCCTTGAGCAGCAAATTGGCGCACGTCTGTTTGCCCGGACGAACCGCAGCGTCAGCCTGACGGAGGCCGGGAGGCAGTTTCTCGCCGATAGCCGGCAGATCCTGACCCAAGTGGACGATGCCGCCGCGCGGGCAGCCCGTCTTCATCAGGGCGAAACCGGCGAACTGCGCATTGGTTTTACCTCCTCTGCCCCCTTTATTAAGGCGGTATCGGATACGCTATCGACCTTCCGACGCCGCTATCCCGATGTGCATATTCAAACGCGGGAAACCAACACGCGCGAGCAGATTGTGCCGCTGAACGAGGGGGCGCTGGATCTGGGGCTGATGCGTAATACCCAACTGCCGGAAACCCTGATCTGGGAAAGAGTGCTGCGCGAACCACTGCTGGCGATGGTGCCGCGCGATCATCCGCTGGCGAGCCAGCCGCGCGTCAGCCTGCGGGAACTGGCGCGGGAGCCGTTTGTGTTCTTCGATCCCCATGTCGGTACCGGGCTGTATGACGATATTCTCGGCCTGCTGCGGCGCTACGATCTGACGCCAACGATCGCCCAGGAAGTGGGGGAAGCGATGACGATTATCGGACTGGTTGCCGCCGGGCTTGGCGTGTCGATATTGCCGGCGTCATTCAGACGGGTTCAGCTATCGGAAATGTGCTGGCTGCCCATCGAAGAGCAGGATGCGGTATCGGAAATGTGGCTGGTGTGGTCGAAGCATCATGAACAGGGGCAGGCGGCCCGGCGTTTTCGCGAATCACTGCTTGCCAGCACCACGTGAGTTATTTAAGACAAATCACGGCTAAAAATGTGCGGTAAATCACAAGGCTAAGCAAAAATTTGACGATTACCATTGAAGTGCTTCACCATAGCCATCAGTTTATTTCGAAGCGCGAAAATAAAGGGAGTCAACGGTGGTAGCGGACAGTCAGCCAGGCCATATCGATCAAATTAAGCAGACCAACGCGGGCGCGGTTTATCGCCTCATTGATCAGCTTGGCCCGGTGTCGCGCATCGACCTTTCGCGCTTTGCGCAGCTGGCGCCTGCCAGCATCACCAAGATCGTCCGCGAAATGCTGGAAGCGCATCTGGTCCAGGAGACGGAAATCCAGGAGCCGGGTAGCCGGGGAAGGCCTGCCGTTGGCTTAATGGTGGAAACGGAAGCCTGGCACTACCTCTCTATCCGCATCAGCCGCGGCGAGCTCCACCTCGCGCTGCGGGATTTAAGCAGCGCGCTGGTGGTGGAAGAGCAGCTTGAACTGGCGTTACAGCACGCTCAGCCTTTTGCGACCCGGCTACTCGATCATGTTGACCAGTTCTTTATTCGTCACCAAAAGAAGCTGGAGCGTTTAACCGCCATCGCCGTTACCATGCCGGGGATCATCGACACCGAGCACGGTATCATCCACCGGATGCCTTTTTATGAAGACGTTAAGGATATGCCGCTGGGCGAGATCTTAGCCAACCATACCGGCGTATCGGTCTATATTCAGCACGATATCAGCGCCTGGACCATGGCCGAATCGCTGTTCGGCGCCTCCAGAGGCGCGCGGGATGTGATTCAGGTGGTGATAGACCATAACGTCGGCGCGGGGGTGATCACCGACGGCCGTCTATTGCACGCGGGCAGCAGCAGCCTGGTCGAGATCGGCCACACCCAGGTCGACCCGTATGGGAAACGCTGCTATTGCGGCAACCATGGCTGTCTGGAAACGATCGCCAGCGTGGAAAGCGTGCTGGAGCTGGCGCAGATCCGTATGGCGAAGTCGATGAGTTCGATGCTGCACCAGCAGCCGCTGAGCGTTGAATGGCTATGTCAGGCCGCTCTGCAGGGGGATTTGCTGGCGCGGGACATTATCAGCGGCGTCGGGAACCATGTCGGGCGGATTCTGGCGATTATGGTTAACCTCTTTAACCCGCAGAAAATTCTTATCGGCTCCCCCTTCAACCTGGCTGCGGATATTCTGTTTCCGGCAATATCTGATTGTATTCGACAACAATCGTTACCGGCCTATAGCCGACATATTGCCGTGGAAAGCACCCAGTTTTCTAACCGGGGAACGATGGCTGGCGCGGCCCTGGTTAAGGATGCCCTCTATAACGGATCGTTGCTGATACGACTGTTACAGGGTTAACATTTTTTCATATTCACACCAAAAATTGCGCTATCTCAAGCTGGCTTCCGGCGGCATCGCGTAGACTTTTTCCACAGTTGATTATTTCTCTCCCGTATATTTCATCAACATAACTGTGGGGTTAGTGATGTTTAAGCGTTTCTTCATAACAGGTACTGACACTGCCGTCGGCAAGACGGTGGTTTCCCGTGCGCTGTTGCAGGCACTGGCTGCCTGCGGCAAAAGCGTCGCCGGATACAAGCCTGTGGCGAAGGGCAGTAAAGAGACGCCGGACGGACTGCGGAACAAAGATGCGCTGGTCTTACAGAGCGTGTCATCGCTGGTGTTACCGTATGAAGCTGTCAATCCCATCGCGTTAAGCGAAGATGAAAGCAGCGTGGCGCACAGTTGCCCGATCAACTACGGCCTACTGTCGGATGGCCTCCAGCGCCTCAGCGGCCAGGTTGAGCATGTGGTGGTTGAAGGTACTGGCGGCTGGCGCAGCCTGATGAACGACCTGCGCCCGCTCTCGGAATGGGTAGTACAGGAACAGCTGCCGGTGCTCATGGTGGTGGGGATTCAGGAGGGCTGTATCAATCACGCCCTGCTGACCGCGCAGGCGATAGCAAACGACGGCCTGCCGCTTATAGGCTGGGTGGCCAACCGCATTAATCCGGGCCTGGCGCATTATGCTGAAATCATCGACGTACTGAGCAAAAAGCTGCCGGCGCCGCTAATCGGTGAACTGCCTTACTTGCCGCGCGCGGAACAGCGCGAATTAAGCCAGTATATCGACTTATCGATGCTCGGGGAGATGATGGCGGTAGATAGAATCTCGGCGTAGCGTCCGCGATAGCACCGATGCCAGCACGCTGGCAATTAGTAAACCGGGCAGTAAAACGTACTGTCCGGTCATTTCACAAATCATCAGCGTTGACATAATCGGCGCATGGGTGGTGGCCGCCAGAAACGCCGCCATCCCGGTTAAGCCAATCATTATCGCGATCGCCTGGCCATCAGGCAGCCACAGCCCGGTCAGGCTGGCGAACAGCATACCGATCCCCAGCCCAACAAATAGCGTTGGCGTAAATACGCCGCCCGGCGCCCCGGAGCCGCTGCTGGCGAGTACCGCAAGCAGCTTGCAGACAAACACCGTAAGTATTGCGCTCAACAGCGGCGGCGACAGGAGATAGCGCTGCACAACGCTATAGCCATTCCCCCAGACGGCCGGCGCGATCAGCGACAGCAGACCGACAACGAGACCACCGAGCGCCAGCTGCAAGGGGGGCGACAGGCGCAGCCGGACAAAGCAGCCATGGCTATAGCCCATCAGCCAGATAAACAGCGGCCCGCAAAGCCCGGCCAGCAGAGCCGTCGCCAGCATCAGCGCATAGTGCGTCGCACGAAGGGTTTCGTGAAATTCAACGTGATACAGCGGAGCCGAACCGCCGTTCAGCAGATTGGTCAGCAGCAGGGCGACCACCGCGGCAATCACGACCGGGCCAAGCGAAGCCAGCATCAGGGTACCGAATAAAATCTCGGCGATAAACAGGCTGCCGGCCAGCGGAGCATGGTAGGCGCTGGCCATCCCGGCGGCGGCGCCGCAGGCTACCCACAGCTTCCACTCGTCTTTGGGCGTAAAGATGCGGGCGAACAGAGAAGCGGCCAGCGCGGCCAGCAGGATCATCGCCCCCTCGCGGCCAATGGCGCTGCCGGTGGTCACCACCAGCAGGGAAGCCAGCGATTTTACCAGGCTGGCGGGCGTATCAAACACGCCGTCGCCGGTCTCGAGGGCTTCCATATAGTCGGTTGGCGCATGGGGTCGTGCACTGGTGCGCCGCTGCCAGAGCCAGAGCAGGGTGCCAGCCGCAAAACCGCCTAGCGCGGGCGTCAATAACCGACGCCAGCCGGGCATCGACTCAGCGGCGTTGACCAGGCTTCCACTGTCATTGCTCAGAAACAGGCTTTCCAGACCGGCCATCGCGTGGCGAAACAGGGCAACCGCGAGCGCGGCGAAGACGCCGACCAGCATGGCAATCAGCAGGCGGCGAAACATAACCTGAATATCAGGATAAGCGTGAAGACGATGCATCAGCAAATACGATTAGCGCGGGACATGGCTTATTTTTACCGGGAATAAGCATAGACGCAAAAGCGATAAGTGCGAAAGGGAGAGAAAGTGACGTTGTCACCTACGCTATGCCCGCCGGACGGGCATAGCGCAGGGGTTAACGGTAGAGCGGTTTATCGGCGACCGCGCAGGGCAGCTGCGCCTGCCAGTACGTCAGCGTCTCTTGCGCCAGCTGGCCCAGAGCCTGATAAAAAGGGTTTTCCGCCCCAGAGATAAACACGCTCAGAAAGCGCCCCGACCACGGGAGAAGATGCCAGGCCAGCAGCTGGTTAAATGCCTCATCCTGACCGGATTCACAAAGCCAGGCCGCCAGCAGCAGCAGCGTACCGAAGTGGTCTTCCGGCTCGGCGCGTCGCTCAGACAGACTGATACCGGTGGCCCGCATCCACTCGCGCAGCGCCAGCGTCGAGTCGCCGAACAGCACGCTTTCTTTGTCCAGCCAGACGGAGCCCCACGGCGGCGCGGGCAGCGCCCACGGGCCGATGAACAGCCTCTGCCAGGCTTCCGCCAGCGGTTCATCGTCTTCGATAGCGAACTGCGCCGCCAGGCCGTCCGCGACCGGCCAGGGCCACTGGCTCTGCCAACTGCCGTCGCGCAGGGCTGCGATCAGAGGAGCCACCTGCTCGCTATTCGGAGCAAAAGAAAACAGCGCGCCCAGCGTACGGGCGCTGAGTGCGACGGCGTCGCGGTCTTGCGCTTGCAGCATACCTTTTCCTTACAGCAGAGGGTGCCGCGGCACCCGTTGATTAACCGGCAATCGCCGTACCGACGGTCATATGTAGGCCATAAAACAGGCCGCGACCGATAAACTCGCCGAGTAATACCAGGATCAGTCCGAGCAGCAGGCTGGCGATGCGCGGGTTTTTCTTTCTTGCCAGCGGGCAGATCCAGCAGCCAAGGCCCAACGTCAAAAATGCTAAACGCAGGATTTGTAGCCAGCCATAGTTTGGCAGTAGGGCGCTGGCCTGCTGCACGGAGCTGCGGATCTCCGCCAGTTCGCTGTTCTGCAAAATGACCACCGCCAGGCTTGCCAGCAGCGCAAGGACGCTCATCGACGCGAAGACGGTGCCGTTAAAAGGCACGTTGGCTACCCGCAGCAGCAGGGCGGCGAAAAGCGGCCCGCACAGCACCATCGTCAGAAAGAAGGCGGCGGTGGTGTAGGCATTATACCAGGTCGGCACGGTATCAATTTGATAGACCAGGCTCATCTCAAGGACGAACAGGCAACCGAGCAGCATAGTGAGCAGGAGCCAGGCTTTGGCCAGCATTCTCGGCATTTTGCCGAGAATCGTCAGCAGCCACCAGAAACCCCCAACGGCGAAAAACAGCGCGCCGCTGGCAATTTCATTGCTTAATGCCGATGCTCCTAGCCGGTTAAGCGAGTTAAACGCCCGCAGCGGTGAGCCAAGGTGGATGATTGACGCCAGAAAGCCAATCCCCATCACCAGCCAGATAAAAAACATGCCGCGCACCAGGCGCTCCCGGGCTTCGGAATTGTTATTCAGCGAAAGCCAGCCTAGCCCGCTGACGATAATCGCCCCTGCAACGCTTTGCCCCAGCACCGTAAACAGCACCAGCGGCCATTCATGCCATCCATTTCCCACGTTACACCTCCTTCGGGTTGGCCAGATAGCCGGTGGTATCACCCGTCGGACGGCTGTTGGCGTTAGGTTTAATCACAATGCTCGGCTTCGTGAAGTGCGCGGACGGTAGCGGCGCGACGGCGGCAAGCTGACCGTGCTTTTCGTGCAGCTCTTCGATGGGGCCAAAGTCGAGCGCCCGCAGCGGGCAGGATTCGACGCAAATCGGTTTTTTACCGTTAGCAACCCGGTCGTAGCAGCCGTCGCATTTGGTCATGTGGCCCTTTGCCGCGTTGTACTGCGGCGCGCCGTACGGACAGGCCATATGGCAGTAGCGACAGCCGATGCATACCTCTTCGTTCACCACCACAAAGCCGTCATGGCGCTTGTGCATGGCGCCGCTGGGGCACACTTTAGTACAGGCCGGATCTTCGCAGTGGTTACAGGCGATGGAAAGGTAATAGGCAAAAACGTTTTGATTCCACACGCCGTTATCTTCCTGCCAGCCGCCGCCCGCGTATTCGTAAATGCGGCGAAAGCTGACGTCAGGCGTTAAGTTTTTATAATCCTTACAGGCCAGCTCGCAGGTCTTACAGCCTGTGCAGCGGGCGGAATCGATAAAAAATCCATACTGAGCGCTCATGGTTTACTCCTTAAACCTTCTCGATTTCGACCAGATTGGTGTGCTGGGGATTGCCTTTCGCCAGCGGCGAAGGACGATGCGTCGTCAGGGTATTAATACAGGAGCCGCGATCGACGCGATCGCCGTCCATATTGGCGTCATGCCAGGCGCCCTGGCCCATCGCCGATACGCCGGGCATGATGCGCGGGGTCACCTTAGCCGGAATGCGCAGTTCGCCGCGGGCGTTGAATACGCGCACCATATCGCCATTTTTAATCCCGCGCTTCTCGGCATCCAGCGGGTTAAGCCATACCTCCTGGCGGCAGGCGGCCTGTAACACATCAATGTTGCCGTAGCTGGAGTGGGTGCGCGCCTTATAGTGGAAGCCGAACATTTGCAGCGGGAATTTCTCACGCAGTGGATCGTCCCACCCTTCGAAAGTAGACGCGTATACCGGTAATGGACTGATGGTTTCGTCCTTTTCCAACTGCCATTTGCCGGCGATATCCGCCAGACGGCTGGAGTAGATCTCGATTTTACCCGACGGGGTTTTTAGCGGATTGGCGACCGGGTCTTTGCGGAAGTCGCGGTAGGCCACAAAGTGACCGTTGGGGTCTTTACGCTTATAAATCCCCATCTTTTTCAGTTCATCGTAGCTCGGGAGCGCCGGGTCTTTCGCCAGCATTTTCGCGTACAAATGCTGCAGCCACTGCTCCTGGGTGCGGCCTTCGGTAAACTTCTGGTGGATATCCTCGCCAAGGCGCTTTGCGACTTCGCTGAGGATCCAGTAGATCGGTTTGCGCTCAAATTTTGCGGAGGTGACCGGCTGAATAAAGATGAGATAGCCCATATTGCCGGCGTAGTCATTGGGAATAATATCTTCCTGCTCGACGGTCATCAGGTCCGGCAGCAGAATATCGGCGTATTTGGCCGATGAGGTCATAAAGTTGTCGATAACCACGATCGTCTCGCACTTGCTTTCGTCCTGCAGGATATCGTGGGTTTTATTGATATCGGAGTGCTGGTTGATGATGGTGTTGCCGGCGTAGTTCCAGATGAATTTAATCGGCACATCCAGCTTCTCTTTGCCACGCACGCCGTCGCGGGTCGCGGTCATTTCCGCACCGCGATCGATGGCGTCGGTCCAGCTGAAGCAGGAGATCTGCGTTTTCACCGGATTTTCCGGCAGCGGCATGCGTTCGATAGTGATGGTGTAAGTTGATTCGCGCGCGCCGCTGTTGCCGCCGTTAATCCCCACGTTACCGGTCAAAATAGGCAGCATGGCGATTGCCCGGGAGGTCAGTTCGCCGTTAGCCTGGCGCTGCGGTCCCCACCCCTGGCAGATGTAGGCCGGTTTTGCGGCGCCAATCTCACGCGCAAGCTTAATGATGCGATCCGCCGGAATGCCGGTGACGCGCGACGCCCACTGGGGCGTTTTGGCGGTGGCATCGTCGCCCTGGCCGAGAATATACGCTTTGTAATGTCCGTTGGCCGGGGCTCCTTCCGGCAGCGTTTTTTCGTCGTAGCCGACGCAGTAGGTATCAAGGAACGGCTGGTCAACCAGGTTTTCGTCGATTAAAACCCAGGCGATACCGGCCACCAGCGCCGCATCCGTACCCGGACGAATCGGGATCCATTCGTCCTCCCGCCCGGCGGCGGTGTCGGTAAAGCGCGGGTCGATAATGATCATCCGCGCGTTAGAGCGCTCGCGCGCCTGTTCGAGATAGTAGGTGATCCCGCCGCCGCTCATGCGCGTTTCCGCTGGGTTATTGCCGAACATCACTACCAGTTTGCTGTTTTCAATATCGGAGGTGCTGTTGCCGTCGTTGCTGCCGTAGGTATAGGGCATCGCGCAGGAAATCTGCGCCGTACTGTAGGTACCGTAGTGGCTTAAAAAACCGCCATAGCAGTTCATCAGACGCGCCACCAGCGAGGCGTAAGGGGAGGAGCGGGTGATATTGCCGCCGACAATCCCGGAAGAGTAGTTAATGTAGACCGCTTCGTTGCCGTATTTTGCCACCACGCTTTTCAGGCTGGCGGCGATGGCGTCCAGCGCCTCGTCCCAACTGATACGTTCGAACTTGCCTTCCCCGCGTTTGCCGACGCGTTTCATCGGGTAGTTAAGGCGATCAGGATGGTTAATACGACGACGAATAGAACGTCCGCGCAGGCAGGCGCGCACCTGGTGATCGCCATAGTTGTCTGTGCCGGTGTTGTCGGTTTCGACCCAGACCACTTCGTCATCGCGAACGTGTGAACGCAGAGCGCAGCGGCTGCCGCAGTTGACCGAACAGGCGCCCCAGACGATCCGTTCCTCGCCGTGCGTCGCTTCTTGTACGGCGGCGGCGGCGCGGCGAAGGCTGAAAGGCAGGGATAAACCGCCGGCCGCGAGAGCCAGCGAGCCGAGGGCTGATGATTTAATTAGGGTTCGACGGCTAAGGCCGCCGGTATGTTCCTGGTTAGACATTGCTCACTCCATGATTTTGTTATAATGGCGTAATGCCAACGCCTTCGTAAGGTCGGCGTGGAGAGTGAGGGATCATACTTAAAATGGAGTAGAGAGATCTTATCCCTGGTCAACCGAGGGATAAGACTTCTCCAGTCATGCGGCGAGGTTATTGTGCGCCGCTGTCGCGGGTGTAGATGATTTTAAAGGTGTCGTTGGCGCAGTGGCCGACAACCTGCGCGCCGGGCTGATCGGGCTGGTCGTTGGGGACAATGGTCAGGCTGAAGCCCGATTCCGGGACGCCGTTGTTGATGATTTTCTGCTGAATATCGCTTTTTACCCGCTCGCAGGAATCCGGCGCCGCGAAAGCAGCAGTCGAACCCAGCAGTAGAGCCGCACATAGCCAGGGTGATAGTTTCATCATAAACTCCTTATTAACGTTATCCAAAGTTAAGCATAGCAGAAGTGGTGTAAACAATTGTATTTGCTAATATGATTGCACTATGCACAAAAGGAATCGCGCGTGAAAAAACGGTTTTTGCTGCTGTTGGTGGTTGGGGCGCTTGGCGCCTGCGATGAAAAGGGCGCGCCGCAGGCCTTCACCCCGGAAATGGCCAGCTTTTCTAACGAATTTGAGTTCGATCCGCTGCGCGGGCCGGTAAAAGCGTTTAGCCAGACGCTGTATGACGAACATGACCAGGTGGTGAAGTGGGTCAAAGGGAGTTTGTCCAGTGAAGGGTGCTTCGACCTGCTGGCGTTTGAGGATCTGGAGAACAAAACCGGCGCGGCGCTGGTGCTGGACGCGAACTATTACCTGGATGCGCAAAGCCACGAAAAGCGCCTGCGTGTGCAGGGCAAATGCCAGCTGGCGGAAATGCCCTCGGCGGGCGTGTCGTGGGAAACCGATGAGCACGGGTTCGTCGTCACCGCTCGCGGCAAAGAGAGCATCGCGACGTACCGCTACGACAAAGAAGGTTACCCGCTGGGCAAAACGACGACGGCCAAAGGTGAACGCTTTACGGTGGCCTCAACGCCATCATCCGATCCGCGCAAAAAATTGGACTATACCGCAGTGAGCACCTTCAATGACCGTACGCTGGGCAACGTCAGCCAGACCTGCGATTACGACAGTCACGATAACCCGGTAAGCTGCGAGCTTAAGGTTGTCGACGACAGCGTGCAGCCTTCGCTAACCCGCCACTACACCATCAAAAGCACCATTGACTATTACTGAGCAGTCGGTTTCAGCAGCGTCTGGCCCTGCGGTTTATGCTCGGCCAGATACTGGTGCTGGAACAGGCACATGCGGATGGTATTGCGGTATTCGCCGTTAATAAAGAATTCATGAATCAGCTCGCCTTCCACCATAAATCCGAGCTTGCGGTAGATGTGGATCGCCTTTTCATTTTCTTTATCGACGATAAGGTACAGCTTATAAAGGTTGAGCACCATAAAACCGTAGTCCATCGCGAGCTTCGCGGCGCGGGTGGCCAGGCCTTTACCCTGATAATCAGGCGAGATAATAATCTGAAACTCAGCGCGGCGGTGCACATGGTTGATTTCAACCAGTTCCACCAGTCCGGCCTTTTCGCCAGCGCATTCAATGACAAAGCGGCGTTCGCTCTGATCGTGAATGTGTTTGTCGTACAGATCGGACAGTTCGACAAAGGCTTCATAGGGTTCTTCAAACCAGTAGCGCATAACGCTGGCATTGTTGTCGAGCTGGTGGACAAAGCGCAGGTCTTCGCGCTCAAGCGGACGGAGTTTGACGTGAGATGCGTCAGTCATGGAAATACCTGTGAGTGATTGTGGAGCTTTGTAGATTGTGGCGCCCGCAGGCGCCATACATTACGGAGTAATGGTGCGGCCGGTGCGACGATCAAGGCAGCGCAGGGTGTTAGGTTCCCAGTAGGCGTTGACGTTCGCGCTCTTCTGGCAGTTATCCTGGGCGTCAAAAGCCACGTCGGCTTTATCCCACTCTTTTTCGGCGCGGGTGTTGACCTTCTGGCGTAAAGAGCGGGTGTCGTTCCACTGCTCTTTTTCCATAGCAGCCTGCTGGCGGCTCTGGGCGCTGTCGCCGGACTCAATCACCAGCTTGTCGGTTTTGGCGAATGACGAGGCGGTAAAGACCATCGCGCTTAGCGCCAGCAGAGCGGTCAGGCACCAGCGTTTATTCAGTGTTGTGTTCATCACGATTTCCTTTAAGTGATTCCCTCGGATTAAGTTTACTACATCTCCTTTCGACGGCATACCCGACAAAACGGAGTAAACGACGGCCATTATTGCGTAGAATGCGTTAACGCTTGCTCAACCCACGATGCTTTACATGTTAAAAACCACGCTGCTTTTCTTTGCTACTGCCCTGTGCGAAATCATTGGCTGCTATTTACCCTGGCTTTGGTTAAAACGCGGGGCGACGCCCTGGCTGCTGATGCCGACGGCCCTGGCGCTGGCGCTTTTTGTCTGGCTTCTGACGCTGCACCCCGAGGCAAGCGGACGGGTTTATGCCGCTTACGGTGGGGTATATGTCTGTACCGCGCTGCTGTGGCTGCGCTTTGTTGATGGCGTCAAACTCAGCCACTATGATTGGGCCGGCGCGCTGGTTGCGCTATGCGGCATGCTGATTATCGTAGCCGGCTGGGGACGCGCATAGACCTTTTTTACTTCATGGCGTCGGGATAGGCGGCGCCAGCCCCCCTTTGCTGCAGGGCATTCGCATTCACGTTCGCGGTTTATTCCTCCTCTCTGTCCGGTGAGATAGTGTGATCCGTCGCGTCTTTTTCGATAGTCATACTTGTATGGTAGTAGGTCTGGTGATTTAATTTCACCCACTAACCGCATAGAAGTAAGGAATGAGAAATGAAGATCGTTGCCGCTGAAGTTTTCGTCACCTGTCCGGGGCGCAACTTCGTCACCCTTAAAGTCACCACCGATGACGGTATTGTCGGTCTGGGTGACGCGACGCTAAATGGTCGCGAGCTGTCCGTCGCATCCTATCTGCGGGATCACCTCTGTCCGCAACTGATTGGTCGCGATGCGCATCGCATTGAGGATATCTGGCAGTTTTTCTACAAGGGCGCTTACTGGCGTCGTGGTCCGGTAACGATGTCGGCGATTTCCGCCATCGATATGGCGCTCTGGGATATTAAGGCGAAAGCCGCAGGCATGCCGCTTTACCAACTGCTGGGCGGGGCTTCGCGGGAAGGGGTGATGGTTTACTGCCACACTACGGGTCATTCCATCGATGAAGTACTGGACGACTACGCTCGCCATAAAGAGATGGGGTTTAAAGCGATTCGCGTTCAGTGCGGCGTGCCGGGGATGAAAACCACCTACGGGATGGCGAAAGGTAAGGGCCAGGCCTACGAGCCAGCAACCAAAGGCCAATGGCCGGAAGAGCAACTGTGGTCTACCGAGAAGTATCTCGATTTTACGCCACAGCTTTTTGCCGCCGTACGCGAAAAATTCGGCTTTAACGAGCATCTGCTGCACGACATGCATCATCGCCTGACGCCGATTGAGGCGGCGCGTTTTGGCAAGAGTATCGAAGATTACCGCCTGTTCTGGATGGAGGATCCGACCCCGGCGGAGAATCAGGAGTGCTTCCGGTTAATTCGCCAGCATACCGTCACGCCGATTGCCGTCGGAGAAGTCTTCAACAGCATTTGGGACTGTAAACAGCTGATTGAAGAGCAGCTGATTGACTATATCCGCACCACCATTACCCACGCGGGCGGGATTACGGGGATGCGCCGGATCGCCGATTTTGCCTCGCTTTACCAGGTACGCACCGGCTCGCACGGGCCGTCCGATCTGTCTCCGGTCTGCATGGCGGCCGCGCTGCACTTCGACCTCTGGGTACCGAATTTTGGCGTCCAGGAATATATGGGCTATTCCGAACAGATGCTGGAAGTCTTCCCGCACAGCTGGACGTTTGATAACGGCTATATGCATCCAGGGGAAAAACCGGGGCTGGGCATTGAGTTCGATGAAAAACTGGCCGCGAAATACCCCTATGAACCGGCCTATTTGCCTGTAGCGCGTCTGGAAGACGGCACGTTGTGGAACTGGTAAGAAGGAAGCCAAAATGAAAAGTATTGTGATTCGTCAGCCCAATGAACTGGTGATTGAAGAGCGGCCGATTCCGCAACCTGCCGCGGGCGAAGTACGGGTAAAAATTAAGCTGGCGGGAATATGCGGTTCCGATAGCCATATTTATCGCGGCCATAATCCGTTTGCCAAATACCCGCGCGTCATTGGCCATGAATTTTTTGGCGTCATCGACGCCATCGGCGAAGGGGTGACCGACAAAGCCGTGGGCCAGCGGGTTAGCGTTGATCCGGTCATTAGCTGCGGTCATTGCTACCCTTGCTCGGTGGGCAAGCCGAACGTCTGTACCTCGCTGGTGGTGCTAGGCGTGCATCGCGACGGCGGCTTTAGCGAGTACGCGGTGGTGCCGGCGAAAAATGCCTGGCGGGTTCCGGACAACGTTTCGGATAGCCACGCGGTGATGATTGAGCCCTTTACCATCGCAGCTAACGTGACCGGCCACGTTTCGCCTACCGACAAGGATATCGCGCTGGTCTACGGCGCCGGACCGATGGGCCTGACGACGATTCAGGTGCTGAAGCGGGTGTATCGCGTTAAGCAGGTTATCGTTGTCGACCGCATTGATGAACGCCTGCAGATGGCGCAGCGTAACGGCGCGGACTGGGTGATTAACAACAGCGATGAGCCTCTGGCGGAAACGTTGAAGGCGAAGGGGATACTGCCGACGCTGATTATCGATGCCGCCTGTCATCCCGCTATTCTCCAGGAGGCGGTCAATCTGGCCTCTCCGGCCGCGAGAATTGTATTGATGGGATTCTCGACGGAGCCTTCCCAGGTTGCGCAGCAGGGGATTACCGGGAAAGAGCTCTCTATTTTCTCCTCGCGTCTTAACGCTAATAAATTCCCGGTCGTCATCAAATGGCTGGAACAAGGTTTAATTAATCCGGAGGAGCTGATTACTCACCAATTTGCGTATCAACAGGTTATCGATGCGCTGGAGCTTTTTGAAAATGACAGGAAACGGTGCTGTAAGGTTTTATTAACTTTCAGCTAATAACAACAGGTGCGGACTCTGTATTCTACAATTAGAGATAATCATTATGACTACCGTAAAAAATGAGAGAACCACTTCCGATCTCATTCGTGCAGCCGTATCTGGTTGGTTAGGCACTGCACTGGAGTTTATGGATTTCCAGCTCTATTCCCTCGGGGCAGCGCTGGTTTTTCATGAGATATTTTTCCCGGAACAATCCGCCGCGATGGCCTTGATTCTGGCAATGGGCACCTACGGCGCGGGATATATTGCGCGAATTGTCGGCGCTTTTATTTTTGGTAAAATGGGCGACAGTATTGGGCGCAAAAAGGTCCTGTTTATTACCATCACCATGATGGGGATCTGTACGACCCTCATTGGCGTACTGCCAACCTATGCTCAGGTCGGTATTTTAGCGCCGGTGTTGCTGGTAACCTTACGTATTATTCAGGGGCTAGGCGCAGGCGCAGAAATATCAGGTGCCGGTACCATGCTGGCGGAATATGCGCCAAAAGGGAAGCGCGGGATCATCTCTTCACTGGTGGCAATGGGCACCAACTGCGGCACCTTAAGCGCCACGGCTATCTGGGCGGTGATGTTCTTCGTGCTGGATCGCGAGCAGCTGGTCGCGTGGGGATGGCGAATCCCGTTCCTGGCCAGCGTAGTGGTGATGATTTTTGCCATCTGGCTGCGTCTTAATCTGAAAGAGAGCCCGGTCTTTGAGCAGGTTAGCGAAGACAGCGGCCTGCAGAAAGAGATGGCAACGCAGGAAGGCTCCTTTAGCGCCATGCTGAAAAGTAAGTCCTTCTGGCTGGCGACGGGTCTGCGCTTCGGACAGGCCGGAAATTCAGGGTTATTGCAAACGTTCCTCGCGGGCTATCTGGTGCAAACCTTACTGTTTGATAAGGCTATCCCTACTGATGCGTTAATGATCAGCTCTATTATTGGCTTTATTACTATTCCATTCCTCGGATGGCTGTCAGATAAGGTGGGGCGTCGCACACCATATATTATTGTCAATATTTCAGCCATTATTCTGGCCTGGCCGATGCTGTCGATTATTGTGGATAAAAGTTACAGCGCGAGCACTATTATGGCGTCATTGATCGTCATTCATAATATCGCGGTGTTAGGGCTGTTTGCGCTGGAAAATATTACCATGGCGGAAATGTTCGGTTCGCGTAACCGCTTTACCCGCATGGCAATTTCAAAAGAAGCGGGTGGCCTCGTGGCAGTAGGATTTGGTCCGGTGCTGGCCGGTATTTTCTGCAATATGACCGGTTCATGGATGCCGATTGTGATTATGCTGGTGTGCTATTCCATTATTGGCTTAATTTCCGCCCTCCTGATGCCTGAAGTCCGCGACCGCGATCTGAGCCTGCTGAATGATGCCGCAGACTGCGCGCCAAAGCCTAAAAGTGTCCGCAGCGGGCAATATATTTAAAACGCATCAAGTCCGCACCTTAAGATGATAGCCGTAAACAGGAAACTGCCGGGCTTTTAGCCCGGCAGTTTTACTTCTCTTGCCAGAGATTATTGCGAGAATCTAGCCCATCCAGCTTCTTGTATGGTAGTTGATGAATATCAAAGATGTCATACCAATTGCGTGAGATGGTTTATATCCATACCCACCGTGGGAATTGAAAAATCATAAATATGAGAGCCATCATGGAAAATATGCTTTTAACAGCTAACGCCACGTTGCCGGCATACGATCGCAACCGCCTTATTCCGCGCATCGTTCATTTGGGCTTTGGCGCATTTCATCGCGCTCACCAGGCGGTATATGCCGATATTCTGGCGACAGAACACGGCAGCGACTGGGGTTATACCGAAGTTAACCTGATCGGCGGCGAGCAGCAGATCGCCGATCTCCAGGAGCAGGATTTACTCTATACCGTCGCTGAAATGTCGGCGGATGCCTGGACCGCCCGCGTTGTTGGCGTGGTCAAGCAGGCGATGCACGCCCAGGTCGATGGTCTGGAGAGCGTGCTGGCAAAAATGTGCGAGCCGCAGGTCGCGATTGTGTCATTGACCATTACTGAAAAAGGCTACTGCCACTCTCCGGCCAGCGGCGAGTTGCAGTTGGATCACCCGCTGATTGTGGCCGATTTACAAAATCCCCAGCAACCAAAATCTGCGCCGGGCGTAGTGGTAGAAGCCCTCGCTAGACGCAAAGCGGCAGGGCTACCTGGCTTCAGCGTGATGTCCTGCGACAATATGCCGGAAAATGGCCACGTCATGCGTAATGTCGTCTGCGCCTACGCTCGCGCCGTTGATGCCGATTTGGCCGAATGGATTACGCGCAACGTCACGTTTCCTTCGACGATGGTTGACCGCATCGTTCCGGCAGTCACTGCCGATACCCTGGAGAAAATTGAACAGCTTACCGGCGTTCGCGATCCGGCCGGCGTCGCCTGCGAACCGTTTCGTCAGTGGGTCATTGAAGACAACTTTGTTGCCGGTCGTCCGCAGTGGGAAAAAGCCGGCGCCGAGCTGGTGTCGGACGTGCTGCCGTTTGAAGAGATGAAGCTGCGCATGCTCAACGGCAGCCACTCTTTTCTGGCTTATTTGGGGTATCTGGCTGGCTATCAGCACATTAATGATTGCATGCAGGATGAAAACTATCGCCGCGCCGCGCATACGCTGATGCTGGCTGAACAGGCGCCGACGCTGAGCGTGAAGGGTGTGGATTTGGCACGCTATGCCGGGCTTCTGATCGAGCGCTATAGCAATTCGGCGCTGAAGCATCGTACCTGGCAGATCGCCATGGACGGCAGTCAGAAACTGCCGCAGCGCATGCTGGATTCGATTCGCTGGCACCTGGCGGATGGCGGCGACTTTCCTCTGTTGGCGATGGGCGTCGCAGGCTGGATGCGCTATGTGAGCGGGGTGGATGACCTGGGGCAGGCGATTGAAATCTCCGATCCTATGCTGCCGATGATTACGCAAACCGTTCAGAACAGCGAAGACGGCGAAGAACGCGTGCGGGCGCTATTGGGCATTGAGGCTATTTTTGGTTTGAGCCTGCCCAAGGAGAGCCGTTTCGTCAACGCGGTGGTTCGCGCTTATTTATCGCTGCAAGCGCACGGCGCAAAAGCTACCGTAGCGGCCTGGGCTAAGGCAAATTAATGTATTTCGCCCGCGTGCCGCCGATCCCGGCGGCACTGCCATCGCGCTTTATCAGTGAACGCTTTTCCCGCCTGAAAATATTTCCGTCTGGAATAAACCTTGATCCAGATCGTTGAATATACATAACTTTATCTAACAACAGTTAAGTATAAATAAGTGTAATTTATTTTAATCAATTAAATATTTATCTGAGTGATTATTCGTTCTCCTGCTGCAGTAAATATGGCATGATGAGTTAACTTACTAAGTTTCCTCAGAAAAAAGGAGAACGGACTATGTACAAAAAAATTTTGCTACCTGTAGACGTTTTTGAAATGGATTTAAGCGATAAGGCGGTCCGCCATGCCGAGTTTTTAGCATCAGCGGATGAAGGGGAAATTACGCTGCTCAACGTTCTGCCGAACAGCAGCAGCTCGATTTTACGCGGTTTTGCCGCCGATATCCGTAAGTTTGAAGCCTATATGCGCGAGGAGTCAGAGAAAAAGATGAAGACCTTATCCCGTCTGTTTTCGATACCCGCCGGGCGGATTCATTCCAGAGTGGTATTTGGCAACGTGCGCGATGAAATCCTGGCCATGAGCAGCAATGAGGAATTTGACGTTATTGTTATTGGTTCCCGCAAACCGGGTATATCAACTCATCTTCTTGGTTCAAACGCGGAGTCGATTTTACGTCACGCCAAAATACCGGTTCTGGTGGTCAGATAGTCCTCTTAATAAATCCAGAGCGGCAGACCGTATATTCTGCCGCGACGCATTTTATTCCTCGCTAAACCAGTCGCTATTTTCCTGACGTACCAGTAGCACTGATTCGCTAATTTCTTGCAGATGTAAGCTCATCGCTTTTTCCACCGCGTCCGGGTCACGGGCGACCAGCGGCTGGAAAATATCGTAATGCTGACGCAGCATCATATCGGGAGGCGTCACATGATCGAGGCTCATATAGCGCACCCGGTCGATGGTGGCTTTAATATTTTCGACGGTATCCCAGGCTAACTGGCAGTCGGCGATTTGCGAAAGCTTCTGGTGAAATTCGTCATCCAGCTGGAAAAAATCAGTTAACTGCTGGCGTTCAACCGCCATACGCTGCTGATTGAGATTTTGCTCAAGCTGGTAAAGCTGTTCATCGTTCACCATCCCGGCGGCGCGCCGCACCACGGCGCATTCGATGGCCTGGCGGACAAAACAGCCGTTGCGCACCTGCGAAAGAGAGATCTTATTCACGTAGCTCCCGCGCTGCGGGCGGATCTGGATCAAACCGTTTTCGGCCAGTTTAATAAAGGCTTCGCGAACCGGTTGACGAGAAACGTCAAAGCGCACGGAGACTTCCTTCTCCGAAAGTGGGGTGCCTGGTGGGATCAGACAGTGAACGATATCCCGACGAAGGATACGATAAATTTGCTGATTGACGGGCTGTGTCGGATTCAGTTGTGCTTCTGCGGCCATGGATAATTACTTTTATATGAGGTATTTGCGCTATTTTACGTTTTTTTTATCTTTCAGCCCAGACCCGGCCTGCTGGCCGGGTCACAGAGCTTAGCCCTGGCGATGAACGTTCAGCCCGGCAAAGGTTTGGCTGACCGGCATGAGTTCCAGGGTGTTGATGTTGACGTGTTTTGGCAGGGTCGCGACCCACCAGACCGCTTCGGTTACATCCTCCGGCGTCAGGGCCTGGGTATTTTCGTAAGCTTTCTCGGCTTTAGCGTCATCGCCTTTAAAACGCACGTTGGAGAACTCGGTGCCGCCAACCAGGCCGGGTTCAATATCGGTCACGCGAAGGGCTGTGCCGTGAAGGTCGGTACGAAGATTGAGGCTGAACTGGCGCACAAAAGCTTTGGTCGCACCGTAGACGTTACCGCCGGCGTAAGGCCAGGCGCCGGCGACCGAACCAATATTGATAATATGGCCGCGGTTACGTTCAACCATCCCCGGCAGGACGGCGCGGGTCATATAAACCAGTCCTTTATTATTGGTATCAATCATGTCTTCCCAGTCTTCAAGACTGGCTTTATGCGCGGGCTCAAGACCCAGCGCCAGTCCGGCGTTATTGACCAGAATATCAATCGCCTGCCATTCGGCGGGCAGCCCGGCGATCGTCTCTTCAATGGCTGCGCGATTGCGTACGTCCAGTTGGGCGGTATAAAGGTTGTCGCCCAGCTCATCTTTCAACGTTTTCAGGCGCTCTTCGCGGCGCCCGGTGGCAATCACTTTGTGACCGTTAGCGATAAAACGGCGAGTAATACTTTCCCCAAAACCCGCTGTTGCTCCGGTAACCAGAATAATCATCTTACTGTTCCTCAACGCTTTTTGTGTCTTCATACCATAGCACGCGATCCCGGTGGCGGGTAATGGAAATCATCGGACAAAGGAGGTCGATCGCGGCGGTTAACAGAGTAATCATTGCGGTCAATCAATGAGTTGCCTAATCTTACAGAATAATCGTATTCAGGAGATGAAGATGTCGGAGAACAATCCTTTTTTCAGCGTCAGCCTGCTGCCTTATCAGGCGCCGCGCTTCGATGTGATTGACGTGAGTCATTACCGTCCGGCCTTCGACGAGGGCGTTCGCCGCCAGCGCGCGGAGATTGCCGCTATCGTTAATCATCCCCAGCCGGCTGATTTTGCCAATACGCTGGAGGCCCTGGAGCAGAGTGGTCAGCTGTTGGCTCGGGTGACGAACGTTTTTTTCGCGATGGCGGGAGCGGAGACCAACCCGACCATTCAGGCGCTTGATGAGCAGTTTTCCGCCGAGCTGGCGGAACTGGCGAATGATATCTGGCTTAACGATGCGCTTTTTCAGCGGGTGAAGCGAGTGTGGGAGCAGCGCGATTCGCTCTCTCTGGAGGCCGAATCCCGGCGTTTGCTGGAGGTGACCTGGCAACGTTTTACCCTTGCGGGCGCGATGCTTGAGGATGAGCAAAAAGCGGCGCTTCGCGCGCTGAATACCGAAGCGGCAGCGCTGCAAAGCCAGTTTCAGCAGCGCCTGCTGGCGGCGGTAAAATCTGGCGGTCTGGTGGTGGAGGATGTCCATCAGCTCGTGGGGCTTAGCGACGAGGAGATTAGCGCAGCGGCAGAGGCCGCGCAGGAGAAGGGATTAAGCGGTCGCTGGCTGCTGCCTTTACTCAATACCACCCAGCAGCCCGCGCTGCTTTCGCTGCAGGACAGACAGACGCGAGAAAATTTGTTTGCGGCCGGCTGGACGCGCAATCAGAAGGGCGATACGAATGACACCCGCGAGCTGGTGCTGCGACTGGCGGAAATTCGCGCGCGTAAAGCGCAGCTGCTGGGCGCTGACGACTTTGCCAGCTGGTCTATGGCCGATCAGATGGCGGGAGCGCCGGGGGAGGCGTTTACCTTTATGCGACGAATCGCCCCGGCGGCAAGGGCTCGGGCCGAGCAGGAGCTGGCGGATATTCAGCAGGTTATTGATAATGAAGGCGGAGATTTCCGTGCGGCAGCCTGGGACTGGCTCTATTACGCCGAGCAGGTGCGCAGGAAGAAATTTGCCATCGATGAAGCGCAGTTAAAACCCTATTTTGCCCTCGACCGCGTCCTGCGCGATGGCGTGTTCTGGACGGCGACACAGCTGTTCGGTATTCGCTTTATCGAACGATTCGATATTCCGGTTTATCACCCTGACGTACAGGTATGGGAAATTATCGACGCTAACGGTGAGGGGATCGCGCTGTTCTACGGCGACTACTTCTCGCGGGATAGCAAAAGCGGCGGGGCATGGATGGGCGTGTTTGTCGAACAATCGACCCTGCGAGCGCAACACCCGGTTATCTACAACGTCTGTAATTACCAGAAACCCAAAGCAGGACACAGCGCGCTGCTTTCCTGGGATGAGGTCATCACTTTATTCCACGAATTTGGTCATACCCTGCACGGCCTGTTCGCCAGCCAGAAGTATGCCAGCCTGTCAGGAACCAATACCCCGCGCGATTTTGTTGAGTTCCCTTCGCAGATTTATGAACACTGGGCCAGCGAGCCGCAGGTGTTTGCTCACTACGCGCGGCATCATCAAACTGGGGAAGCCATGCCGGAAGCGCTGCGCGACAGCATGTTCCGCGCGGCTAAGTTTAATAAAGGCTACGATATGAGCGAACTGCTCGCGGCAGCGCTGTTGGATATGCGCTGGCACAGCGTGACGGTAGATAAGCTACCCAAGGACGTGGATGCGTTTGAAGCCGCGTCCCTGCATGCGGAGGATATGGATCTTGCCGCGGTGCCGCCACGCTATCGCAGCAGCTACTTCTCGCATATTTTCGGCGGCGGCTACGCAGCAGGCTATTACGCTTATCTGTGGACGCAGATGCTGGCGGACGACGGCTACCAGTGGTTCGTTGAGCAGGGGGGGTTAACCCGCGAAAACGGCCAGCGCTTCCGGGAAGCGATTTTGTCTCGCGGCAATAGCACTGATTTAGCTGAACTTTATCGCCAGTGGCGTGGACACGATCCGCAGATTGAACCGATGCTGGAAAACCGCGGGCTGAGCTAGCCGAGCGTTTTGACGAGTAGAAGAAGACCGGGCGCAGCGCCCGGTTTTTTATCCAATTTTTTCTTCTCCAAAATCTCTCCAAAACTTTTCCCCAAAATAAATCTTTAAATTTTGTTAAATTTGCATGAGGGTACGGCCCAATTTTTCACGTAACTACCGACAGTGACCGCCGGCACGTCCAGGCGCCCGGACGGGAATGGTCACGCTCTGGGTATTGTTGAGGCAGAGCTGGCGCCGTTCCTGGCTGGCAATGGCGGCAGCGAGTACCAGGCTAAACCGCGCCCGATCGATAAGCCCGCCCACACAATCCTGAAAGAGTCGCGCGCCTGTGTCGTCGCTCCGGTTATCGCCAGGCAGTTCGGCGCCAGCATCGGACACCGTGCCGACGAACCAAGCGCAACAATCACCGCGGGCGGTGGCGGTAAATCGCAGCGGGTTGTACCGACGCTCATTCAAATAGGATACGGAGAACGGCCAGGCCAGGCACCTCGCGTGCCAGGACTGGATAAGCCGCTGGGAACCGTTGTGGCTGGTGGCGGGAAACATGCCGTAGTTGGTGCGTTCCTGGCAAAACACTACGGAGGAAATTATCAGGGCGCCGGCGTGAGGCTGGATGAGCCTGCGCATTCAGTAACGACTGTCGATCACCACGCATTAGTCGCTTCTCATCTGGTTAAACTGCGCGGTACTTGCCGTGACGGCCAGCCTACTGACGAGCTGATGCCGACTATCACTGCCGGCGGCCAGCACGTAGGGGAGGTTAAAACGACTCTGGCGGTCGAGGACTACGACGAAGAGCGCGCGCAGCAGGTGCTGGCGTTCCTGCAGGAATACTGCGGGGAAGATAGCACCGGACTGGTGAAAATCGCCGGGGTGACATATCGCATTGTCGACATTGGAATGCGCATGCTACAGCCGCATGAGCTTTACCGGGCGCAGGGCTTCCCCGAGTGGTACATCATTGACCAGGATTGCCGCCGCGTGAAGTATGCGAAGGATAAGCAGGTCGCGCGCTGTGGTAACGCCGTCCCGCCTCCATTCACTGAGGCTTTGGAAAGGGCAAACTTGCCTGAGATGTGTCAGACGCAAGTAGCGGCTTAATTTTATGAGGTTAAACAAAGAACCAGACCTTTAACTGAATGGAAATAGTCTGGCTTGAGATTTCAAGCAAGAATCCAGTTTATGAAGTGATAATTAAACTTGTTAAAAAAGGCCCGTTTTATGGGCCTTTGGTAAAAACTAAACTTACGGGCGCTGATTTACGTACTTGATTATCGCTTTAATAATTACGATCATTGGCGGTACGATTTTGAAAAACAAGCTAACCATGTATAGCCTCACTTAGTTTTCTCGTGCCTCACTGCAAACACCCCCGGGCTTGCCTTTACATTTGCTGTATCAGTAGTCGCCAGATATGACCTATTCCCCATTGATTTGTAAACCATCAACGATGGCATAAGAGGGTTGGCTCCATTAAGCCTGCGAGTGTTTTATTCGCTTCAGAACCAGATTATGGACTTGCATGACTGGATTATGCGATGATAGAAATTGTTAAAGGGTTATTCCAACTTATTATTGGTTGTAGCCTGTACAGTTTAGCATGTGAAGCAGGTGATAAATGATGGCGTATTTGGATTATTTTTTGAAATTTATTGAGAGCAACCCAGCACTAGCCATAGGTTTTAACATTGTGCTTCTTATTATGTCTGGATTTTTTGCGCATATTATGTGTAAGTTCCTGTTAATAAAAGCTGTCAGGAAAGTATTTTTTTCCAGTCATAAACAAGATGTTCCTCTCGAAAAAGATCGCCGTATTGCTGAAAAGTTATCCAACTTCGTTCCTGTCATTATTGTATATTATGTTCTGCAATTCATGCCAAATATGCCAGTATCTTTAGTTACTGGCATAAATACAATATGTGGAATCTTGTTTTTCGTTTTTCTGTCTGTCTTTTTTAATGAAATGCTAGATATCGTTAATAGTTCTTATTTAAGAAAAACAAAGCGCAAAAATCATTCGATAAAAGGTTACATACAAATAGGTAAGATTTTAGTTCACATCATTGCGGCAATAATGATACTTGCCGTTATGTCAAACAAATCTCCTGCAATTATTATCTCAAGTCTAGGTGCTGTTGCTGCTGTACTGATGCTGGTATTTCAGCATACGCTGCTTTCGCTTGTAGCTAACGTCCAGTTGTCATCAAATGACGTACTTCAACTCGGTGATTGGATTGAAATGCCTGATAAGAATTTGAGCGGGGAGGTTACTGATATTGCATTACATACAATTACTATACGCAATTGGGATAATACGATTTCACGTATACCGACAAAAAATTTCCTAACAGAAACATATACTAACTGGCAGGCTATGTTCTCTTCTGGTGCCAGAAGGATAATGCGTAGTACTACAATAGATCAGCACTCGGTTACTTTTCTAACTCAAGAAATACTTGCACCAATACTTACGATTAGAGGTGTAAGTGAGCCTCTCTCTAAGTTAATCGATGGGCGTGATGCAATGGGGATTGCGGATAGCTGGTTTATAGATAATGGACTGACAAATTTAACGCTATTTCGTCATTACATTATGGCCTATTTGGCTGAACGATCTGATATTATAAAAGATATGTATGTCGTAGTGAGAACGTTAAAACCATCAGCTTCGGGGATTCCGCTGGAAATTTATTGCTTTACCAGTTCAACGCTATGGGTGGATTACGAAAATACTCAATCAGAAATTTTTGAGTACATCACGGCTATCGTTGAAAAATTCTCCCTTCGTATATATCAATATCCGGCAGGGCATGATTTTTGGCATTCGTCACAATAATGCAGCGTTTGATTTATTTAAATAAATATTTATATTGAATGTAAGGCGGAGGTTATCTCCGCTTTTGAGAGTAAGGTAAACCTTTTAATATATATAGATAAATTAAAAGCAACCAAGTAAAAAAGTAATTTGTCAGAAATAAAAGAATATAGTAGATTAATAGAAAGCACTCATTGCTAGCAATAACTCTTTTGGTACGATATATACTATCAGACATATTTCCCACTCCTGTGTATGTTAAATAGTATGCTCCTGCCGTTAAAAGAAGCAGGCCAGGTAGAAGTTTAAACCATTGCTTCAAATGGAGTTTAATGGTTTTTATATCGAACTTATTTCAGCAAAATACATACATTAATATCACGAAAATTCGCCGTATTGAAGTCCGTCGAAGCCGGACGTACCGTCAAAGATGTGTGCCGTGAAGCCGCTATTTCGGAAGCCAGCTATTACAACTGGAAGGCAAAGTATGGCGGGATGGAAGCGGCCGATATTAAAAAAATCAAAGATCTGGAAGATGAGAACCGGAGGCTTAAGCAGATGTTTGCTGATCTCAGCCTTGAGTGCCGGGCACTGAAAGACGTCATCGAAAAAAAGCTTTAAAACCAGCGATAAAGCGTGAACTCGTCAGCTATCTGACGGCGCAATTTGCCATGAGTTTACGTCAGGCCTGCAGGACGTTATCGCTGAGCAGGACGGTCTATTTTTATCAGCCCGATACCCGACGTGATGAACCGGTGATCTGTGCGCTGACTGAACTGGCAGAACGCTATCCGCGCTACGGTTTTAAGAAGCTGTTCCAGTTGCTGCGCAGGCAGGGCAATACCTGGAACCACAAGCGCGTTCACCGGATTTACTGCCTGCTGAAACTGAATTTTCGTCGTAAGGGAAAACAGCGGCTACCGGTACGCAACCCGGCGCCACTGGTGACGCCTGAGGCACTTAACCAGAGCTGGTCGATAGACTTTATGCATGATGCGCTGGTCTGTGGCAGACGCTTCCGGACTTTCAATGTGGTGGATGATTTTAACCGTGAAGCGCTGGCGATAGAAATCGACCTGAATATCCCGGCTCAGCGAGTTGTCCGGGTGCTGGACAGGATCGTGATAAACCGCGGCTATCCGCTAAAAATGAGGATGGACAATGGGCCAGAACTGGTCTCACTGGCGCTGGCACAATGGGCCGAAGAACATGGCGTGCAGCTCGAATTTATCAAGCCGGGTAAGCCAACACAGAATGCGTTTATCGAACGGTTCAACCGGACATACCGGACAGAGATCCTGGATTTTTACCTGTTCAGAACACTGAACGAAGCACGGGAAATTACAGAGCGCTGGCTGATGGAATATAACAACGAGCGACCTCATGAATCCCTGAACAACCTGACGCCGGAAGAGTACCGGCTGATGGCTGAAAAACCGGAACTCTCAAAAAGTGCGTGGAACTAAATCGTGTGTACTTACACTGAGCCAGCGTTAGAGGCCGAATTCCTACGGCGATTAAATCAAAAATTCTATGACTGCAAGTTATCTATTCGTCGCGCTGGCGCTGATGGGCTCAGTGTTTTCGGTGGCATATTAAGCAATGCCCTCACTGCACTGGCCGCGGTTATCCCAGATTAAAAGACGCGGAGGTATCCAAGGCTCCTGGAGTGACCGAACTACCTGGCGAAGACACTTTAAATTGTTCTTTGATCGTCTGGTGGAGTATTGCCACGTGAGGAATCCTTCGCAGAAAAGATGCTTGAGAAGGTAACGAGATGACTTTGCAGCAGGCTATCGCAAACGTGGCGGAAATTGGCTATCCTCGATCCAATGATGGGTTAATTCGCCCATGACGTTAAAAACATTAAGACCTCGCCTCGGCGGGGTCTTTTATCTTCGTAAGGGCTTTATGTCTCACTCATCATCAAGAAAAAAGGTGCTGGACTCGACTTTACCATTTACCTCCCGCGCTTCGCATGCACGAAGTTGTGTCAACCATGTAGCCAATCGAGTTGGCATGACGAGAGAAGCGCTGCTGAATAAAATCATGAGTGACACAGGGGTTAACTTAGACTGTCCCCTTTCGGAAGAAGAGTTACTAAAAGCGTATCATTACTTTGAGTCTCTCTAAGATAAACAGCTAACGGTATCATTTTTATTTACGATAGAGGCTTCCTTTACCTGTCCTTGCTCTCTCCCAAAGTTCCTCATCCGTCAGGGTTGTTTGAATCAGTTCGATTGGAACACCTGCGTCATTGATAACTGCTACGAAGTAATCATCTATGGGCTCATAGGGGCCGAGGATTATCTCTTCATCTCTGATGGCTGCTGATAAGTTATCAACTTTAAACGCAACATGAGGTACCGTTTTCAATAAAGGATGAAGTGGTGAGTCGTCAGTAAAGCGATGCCACTGGACTTTAAATTTCCCGGGATTGTCGGAAGTGAACATTCCAGCCTTCTCACTGAACGTTCCTTCACATCTTCCATCCTGTAATGGAATGCCAAAATGGTGAAACTCGTACTGTAAGTTTCTTTTCATGAGCAAACTCCTCAATTAAAAAGTGTTCATCATTCTATTGATCGTTTGCTCAATACGGAGGCAACAGCAATGCACAATTATCGACGTGGTGAATCCCCCTATGCGGAGGGGCGTCCAACTAATAGAGCGAAAGCCCTGTGAATACCACGCGAGTTATGTCTGTTGGGGCATGCTCACCGGGAGGCACCCGGCACCACATCTAATCGCAAGTAAGTAAACCGAACATCTTGTTGGGTTTACTCATTCTCTTTGGCAGACTATGGTTAATTACAGTAACGACATAAAAGGAAATGCTTTTCTGGTAAATCGGTAGCTCGGACTATCAGGAACCGTTACTCCTCGAAAGCCAACTTTTTCAGCCCGCTCTCAAAGCGGGCTTTTTTTATTCCCCTCGTTCATGAGAGGACTCACAGCAATATCGGAGCTGCAGGTGCGCGGGGTTAATTTCCGCAGCCTGACTGACAGCATCGATACCAGCACAGCCGCCGGCCGCTTTTTCTTCCACGTAATGAGCGCTCTGGCGGAAATGGAAAGAGAGCTGATCGTCGAGCGTACCCGGGCAGGATTAGCCGCGGCGAGGGAGCAGGGGCGTATTGGCGGCCGCCGGCAGGTGATGACCCCGGAGGTTGTCGATCGTGCGCATCGAATGCTGGAGAACGGAGCTACACGCCAACAGATAGCTGATGTGATCGGCGTAGGGGTGAAGACTATTTATAAATATTTTCCTGCCGGCTAAGTTTGCTCACCTGCGAACCGTATGCAAGAGCCCGCAGGTGAGCAATTTGCTATGGAGGCAGCGCCATATCTGAAAAATTTTATCCGCGCATTGTTCGCAAAAGCATCAAACAGTTCAGCACTGAAAGCACTTTAAGACTTACCGTACTTATTACATCAATACGTTACGGCAATGACGGAAATTGATAGGCGTAACCTATATTGATATGTCGCCGAGTTAAATCTACTGTATATATAAACAGTATTTATGTGAGCGAGTCTATCATGCAGTTCTACACGCCCGTTGAGTTACGTAGGATTATCCTGATCCCATTGTACAGCGACCTTGTTCAGTGTGGTTTTCCAAGTCCCGCCCAGGATTATGTTGAGCAACGCATCGACCTGAACGAGTTATTAGTTAACCACCCCAGCGCGACGTATTTTGTCAAAGCTGCCGGCGATAGCATGAAAGATGCCGGGATCAGCGAGGGGGATCTTCTGGTTGTGGATAGTTCAAGGACCGCAGTCCATGGCGATATTGTGATTGCCGCAGTGGACGGGGGATTCACTGTTAAGAAGTTGCAACTACATCCACGCGTTCAGCTTAACCCAATGAATCCTGCATATTCGCCGATAGTTGTCGGAAGCGAGGATACTCTCGACGTGTTCGGGGTCGTTACTTACATCATTAAATCAGCGGGCTAAGATGTTTGCGCTTTGCGATGTGAATTCATTTTACGCATCGTGCGAGACGGTGTTTCGTCCTGACCTGAAAGGGCGGCCAGTAGTCGTCCTTTCCAATAACGACGGGTGTGTGATTGCTCGTTCCGCTGAGGCGAAGCCCTTTGTCAAAATGGGGGAGCCGTACTTCAAACAAAAGGACATGTTTCGCCGGCACGGCATTATCGCGTTTAGTAGCAACTATGAGCTCTATGCGGATATGTCGAACCGGGTCATGACTACGCTTGAAGAGCTCTCTCCGCGCTGCGAAATTTACAGTATCGATGAGGCATTTTGCGATCTGACAGGAGTTCGTAACTGTCGCGACCTTACCGACTTTGGCCGGGAAATTCGCGAGACGGTTCTGCGCCGGACGCACCTCACGGTTGGTGTTGGCATAGCCCAGACAAAAACTCTGGCGAAGCTGGCCAATCACGCCGCGAAACAGTGGCAGCGGCAGACCGGGGGAGTGGTTGATTTGTCGAACCTGGAACGGCAGAGAAAGTTAATGGCTCTATTGCCGGTTGATGAAGTATGGGGTGTTGGGCGCCGCATCAGTAAAAAACTTGAGTCTATGGGGATAGACACGGTGCTTAAGTTAGCCGATACGGATATTCGTTTTATCCGGAAGCATTTTAATGTTGTTCTGGAAAGAACAGCGCGTGAGCTGCGTGGCGAGCCATGCCTTGGTCTTGAGGAGTTCGCGCCGGTAAAGCAGGAAATTGTGTGCAGCCGTTCTTTCGGTGGCCGCATCACTGAATATCATGAAATGCGCCAGGCGATATGCAGCTATGCATCGCGCGCAGCCGAGAAACTTCGCGGCGAGCATCAGTATTGCCGGTTTATCTCCGCTTTTGTCAAAACCAGCCCCTTTGCGCTCAACGAGCCATATTACGGCAACAGCGCATCTGTAAAGCTGCTAACGCCAACCCAGGATAGCCGGGACATAATTACCGCGGCGACGACATGCCTCGATGCTATCTGGCGAGACGGGCACCGTTACCAGAAGGCCGGCGTGATGCTGGGCGATTTCTACAGCCAGGGCGTGGCACAGCTGAATCTTTTTGATGACAACGCACCGCGGCAGAACAGCGAAAAGTTAATGGAAGTCCTCGACCATCTCAATGCAAAGGATGGCAGGGGGACGCTCTATTTTGCGGGGCAGGGGATCCAGACTGCCTGGCAGATGAAGAGAGAAATGCTATCCCCGCGCTATACTACGAGGTTCTGTGACCTGCTCAAAGTTAGATGATTCGGCCATTAACGGTAATGGGGACGCTACTACAGTCCGCTTAGAGCGCAGGCTGTGTGAAAACTCATAGCTTTGAGTAGCCAAAAAATATTTCTCATCTGTGTTTTGAGAATGCTGTTTAAGTTGACGAGTTAATCTGTGATTTTATTCGGGTGTTTCAGAGATTTTTATTGCGGGAAAGAGCCTAATATTTGTTTCTGGAGGATAAAACGGCCGGAACCGTTAGCCGTATTGTTCCTGAAGCTGAAATATCAATCCTGTAGTACCCCATATCGATATCATCCTTTTCAGGTTATAAGCCAATATATGTAGACTTATTTCCGTACTGACATTTTTAAATTTCCGCATCAGGAAGTGCGTTGCACCCATCCACATTTTAATTGTCCCAAACGGATGTTCTACCGTTTGCTTTCGCATGACTACCGCCTGAGGAAATGACTCAAGCCTCGCATGCATTTCTTCCATTTCAGCTTCATGAACCCAACGCCGTATACGCCTTGGATCGCGTTTCGATGTAGTGCACCTGGAGCGCTGGCTGCAATCGCGACAGGCAATATTGTTAAAGTATAAATGTTGCTCCAGTCCGTCCTCTATTGAGATAAATCGATTCTGAAGCTCATTGCCCATTGGGCATACATAAACATCTTTTTCCCTGTTATATCTGAATATTGAGCGATTATAGAGCCCCTTACGTTCAGCACCAGAGGTATCTCCTTTTGGCACTAACGCCACGGCTCCGCTATCCAGAACTGTTTTAATATCGCTGCGACTGTAATACCCTTTGTCGGCAAGTACTGTTATGTCCTTCCGGCCAACAGCTTTCTGAGCCAGTGTTGCTACTGAACCAAGTTGCCCATTATCTGTTGTGTTGGTAACTTTATGCGCAACAATCAAGTGGTTCTTCGTATCCACAGCTGTCTGAACGTTGTAGCAAACTTGCCGATTCATATTATTTGTTTTCATCAACCGGGAGTCAGGGTCGGTTAAAGAGAGTTGTTTATCTGGCTGTTGTGCGACTGCTTGTTGGATCTCCTGAAGCTCACGTAAACGCTTTTTTAGCCAGGCCAGTTTAGTGGCAGTTAACTTTGTGTTTGCATCTGGCTCAGTATTCTTGTCGGCTTCATCCAGCTTGTTTAAATAATAAGTAATACTTTGCTCAACGCGCTCAATATGGTCTTTGGCTTTCTGAGATGTGAAGTTGTTGGGTTTGCTGTTTACTGCTTTAAATTTGCTGCCGTCGATGGCAACAACGACATCAGTGAACATTTGCATTTGCCGGCACAGGCCAATAAAGGCCCTACAGGCATTCCTGATACCTTCACCGTTATCTTTTCTGAAGTCTGCAATGGTTTTAAAATCAGGCGTTAATCGTTCAAGTAACCACATCAGTTCAACGTTCCGATGGGCCTCTTTTTCCAGTCTGCGGGAGGACTGAATTCGGTTGAGATATCCGTAAATGTACAACTTCAGTAGGGTTGCAGGGTGATATCCGGGTCGTCCGGTTCGCTTTGCATCAACTCTTCTGAAACCAAGAGAATCGAGCTTTAGTCCATCAACAAAGATATCAACGACTCTGACGGGGTTATCTTCAGTGACAAAATCATCCAGTGCATCAGGGAGTAATGTCACCTGGTGCCTGCCTTGTCCTTGAATGTGATTGGCCATGTCGGTATCCGCAGTATTCATTCGTATATTTCTAATTTTAATGAAAAAGTCAGTTCGTCGCATGGGTTTATCAAGAATGGTTGATCATATGAAACCATCGCTTAGACCAAGAAGTGATCAGGAGTTTTCACACAGCCTGAGCGAGGAGCGGACATTGCTAACAACGTTCTGTGTCAATCAACGGGGTGCAGGTCACTTCACCCGTTGTTCCGGAAAGGCAAAGCGTAGGGGCGGGTATCTTGTGTTTGCTGAGGGCCGTCACAACAGCCATCAGCAGCCATAGTTATGCTGGTTGCCGCAATTATAATCCTCAGCGACAACCAGCACATTTGAGCGTTTTAATAATCGAAAGAATGCATGATGCTAATCAGACTAATACCGTTTTGTAGCGTTCAGCCTGTGCCGCAATTTCTACGTCGGTGATCGTCGCACTTCCGCCGGTAATGAAAGGCTTGAGATAATGCATACCCAGATACCCGGAGATGGTTTCAAAGGACAGCAGATATTCGCTTACCGTATGACCGGCTGCGCCATCTGGCTGATACGCAGACTCAGCACCACCGAGCGAAACTGCCAGCATGAGTTGCTTGCCACGCAGCGCCTGTGTTTCGCCACCATGTGACCAGCCGTAGGTCAGTACATCATCAAGCCACTGCTTGAGAAGTGGCGGCGTGCTGTACCACTGCATCGGGAACTGCAGCACAATACGATCGGTATTTTCCAGCGCAGCCTGTTCAGCGGCCACGTCGATTTTACCATCCGGATACATGTCATACAGATAACGCACATTAATATCGGGCAGTGCTGCTGCACTTTTTGCCAGCGTCGAGTTAACACGGGACAGATGAATGTTCGGATGGGTAACAAATACAGTTGTTTTCATTTCGATCTCTTATTTTTAAAAGAATGTTTCGTCAATTTGAATCCTGGATAAAGCTTCATTGATGTCATTTAATTCGGCATCACTGAGCTGAACATTTGCAGCATGAAAATTCTCTTCCAGCCGGTGTAATTTCGTTGTTCCCGGGATCGGCACGATATAAGGCTTCTGAGCCAGTTCCCATGCGAGGACAACCTGTGCCGAAGTTGCGTTGTTTCTTTCGGCAAGGTCAGCGATTAGATTAAGAAGCGACTGGTTATTTTCCATAACCTCAGGTTTGAAGCGCCCCATCATGCCCCGGTAATCGCCTTCCCCGTAGGTTGTATTAACTGTCACCTGACCACTCAGGAATCCATTACCCAGCGGGCTGTATGCCATAAAGCCAATATCAAGTTCATCGCAGACTTTAAACAGATCCTGCTCAGGCTTACGCCACATCATCGAATATTGATCTTCAACTGCGGTAACCGGGCAGACTGCATGGGCACGCCGTATGTAAGACGCAGGCGCATTGGATAGACCCCAGTACTTTATTTTGCCTTCGGCGATCAGCTCTTTCATTAAGCCCGCCACGATTTCCGGCTCAACTTTTGGATCAACACGATGCTGATAAAACAGGTCGATATGGTCGGTTTGAAGGCGACTGAGTGAACCTTCCAGTTGCTTTCTGACAGACGCAGGACTGCTGTCTAACACTGGCACCAGTTGACCATCAATAGTTTCCATCCCGGTTACGCCGAACTTGGTCGCGATCACGACGCTGTCCCTGTGTTTTTTGAGTGCAATGCCCAGAAGTTCTTCATTTTCAAATCCGTAAATAGGGGCAGTGTCGAAAAGGTTGCAACCCAGCTCCACAGCCTTATCTATCAGCTTTGTTCGTTCACAGATTTCAACTGAATAGCCATAGCCATGATCCATGCCCATGCACCCCAGTCCCATTTCCGATACGAGAAGCCCCTGGCTCCCCAACCTTCTCATTTTCATAGTGAATCCTGACTTTTCTTAACGCAGTGATGATTTTGAGCGGTTAAGTATATGGCTGGATTTGTTGCTTAAAAATTGTTAATTTAGAAAGTCAGAATTGCTAAAATAACAACAATAATGAATAAACTTGATGCACTGAAATTTTTTGTTGCAGCCGCAGAAACGATGAATTTTCGTGAAGCAGCGGTCAGGCTGGCCATTTCTCCTTCAGTGGTGACGCGCACAATTGCTGAACTGGAAAATCAGCTCGGCGAACCACTGTTCAAGCGGAATACCCGATCGATTGTGCTGACCAGCTTTGGCGAACTTTTCCTGCCAAAGGCTGTGCGCCTTCTTGAAGACTCACAAGCGCTATTTCAGACGGCCAGAGATGACAATGAGATGAAGGGGATTGTGAGGATCACACTGTTCCGCTTTCCCGGACACGAACAGGTGCTGTTTGAGCTTCTGACTGCGCTTCGTCCTTATCCTGAGCTGTTTATAGACTGGCGGCTGGACATGATGAAGCTGGATACTGTTCAGAACCGCATTGACATGGGGATCCGTATTGAGCGGGAGCCAAATCCTAACTTTATTATCAGGCCCATTACGCTTGTTCATCACGCGCTGATGGCATCACCCGGGCTCATTGAGAGGCTGGGTGCGCCGGTAAATTTCGACGATCTGCGCCAGCGCTATCCTTTCAGTGGCCTGTTGAATCCTGAAACCGGCAAAGTATTCGAATATATGCTCGATGGCGTCGATACTTTTGTACCACGACATCTTGAATTTATGACTACCGACTCCCAGTCTGAGATTCAGGCTGCATTAGCCGGTAAAGTAGTGATCCAGTCGAGTAATCTGGCCTGCAGGGAATATCTCGAAGACGGCAGGCTGGTGAATGTTTTACCGGAACTAAAACTGGAAACCTGGCAGCTTTATCTTTACCGGCCCTATCAGACCCTTGTACCGCAACGCATCAGGACCGTTTTTCACATCCTTGAAGATATTTTACTCAGACATTTCAGTTAAAAGAGGCCCCGGATGCGGCTGGCGTTCTTAGCCGGAGACGTTACTTTTAAAACGGAGAATTGAATTTTTGGGTACAGCTCTTTATCTGTGAAGCCGCCGTTCCGGAATGGACGCATCCGCGAAGCAAAGCCTGCCGTCCTGCCAGGTATCCTGAATACTGCTGACTTTTAATGTGCTCCGGGTGGCTGTAACAGACATATCAACTAAAGATTTCATCTACCCAGTCTGCAAATGCGCGTACGGCGGGTGAAAGAAAACGCTGATGGGGATAAAGCAAAGTGACAGGAACAGACGACGGCTGCCAGTCGGCCAGGACTTCAACCAGCGTTCCTTTTTGCAGGTGTTCTGCTACTACGTTTTCAGCAAGCTGCGCCAGTCCGAACCCTTCGAGGCACATTTTTATATAGAGTCCCGTCTCGTTGACGGCTGCCTGCCCGCTGACGGATACAGACAGCGTTTCTGTTCCCTGCACAAAACGCAATTCGTCTGTACGTCGGTTTTGCCCTGAAAAATAATGAATAGCCCTGTGATGAGATAAATCTTGAGGTGACTGTGGAATACCATACTTTCTGAGATATTCGGGAGAGGCACAGGTGATCCAGCGGAACTGCCCAAGCGGACGGGCAACAAGTGTTGAGCTAAGCAACTCTCCGGTTCTGATCACGCAATCCACACCCTCCTGAACCAGATCTACCTGCCGGTCGCTGACGCCGATCATCAGGTAGATATCAGGATACCGGCTGCAGAACGCTTTCAGATTAGGCATAACGACGAACTGGGCTATTCCTCCGGGCATATCAACGCGCAGACGGCCCCGGGGCCGTCTGTTCGCATCGGCCAGACTGGCTTCCGTATGTTCGATCAGGGCCAGTATTTCTCTGCACTGCGCCAGATACTGCAGGCCTTCGGGAGTCAGACTGACCCGTCTCGTGGTCCGGTTCAGCAGACGCACCTGAAGATATTTCTCCAGATTTTTGATGGTGCTGGTAACAGTAGAGGAAGGCAGGGACAGTGTTTCCGCTGCCCTGACAAAGCTTCCGGCTTCAGCCACCCTTAAAAAAACCTGCATAGCCTGAATGCGATCCACCTGACTGCTCTCCTGAATATCGTGTAACGTTGTTAACCATTATTATTCGTTAATTCTGAATTATGAAAACACGTTAGTCATCTTTTTCATCTTAATCGGGAGGCGTATCGTTTTCCTTCTTAATCTGAAAGAGACGATTACAATGACCAATTACAACAGAAATATTGTTAAGAAACAGACGGAAAACCCGCCGGTAACGCTGATTCGCGGCGCAACTATACTGAGTATGGACGATAGCGTCGGTAATATTGAGCGCGGTGACATTCTCATCAACGGCTCAATCATTACCGCCGTTGGTCAGAACCTTGACGCGCCAGGTGCTCATGTTATTGATGCCAAAAATATGATTGCCATGCCTGGGATGGTTGATTCTCATCGTCACGCCTGGGAAGGTCAGCTACGCCGCATCAACCCCAACGCCACCTGTCTGGACGACTACAGCAACGCCACGCACTTTTCATTCGCGAAATATTACCGTCCTGAAGATATCTATGTCGGCAACCTGCTGACGGCGCTGGGCGCGATTGACGCGGGTATCACTACGATGATCGATAACTCGCATAACAGCCGTACCGCAGCGCATTCCGACGCTGCAGTCGAGGCTCTGCTTGATAGCGGCATTCGCGCCATTCATGCTTCCGGCGCACCGGTTGCGGGTGAATGGGATCGTGCACACTGGCCAGGTAACTGGCAGCGTCTGCAGGAAAAGTATTTCAGGGATAACCCTGAGGGTCTTGTGACTTTGGGGGTTATGGCTCAGCTGGAGCCAGAATTATGGGCTGAAGCGCGCAGGCTGGGGTTGCCGATCGTGACCGAATTCTTTGGTGCTGAGATGGCCTCCGGGCTTGAATCTCTGCATCGGCAGGGTCTGCTTGGCCCGGACAATATATTCAACCACTGCACGGCACTGCCTGATGAAGGCTGGGAAATCCTGCGAGAAGCAGGTGTCCGGGTGAATGTCTGTCCGCGCTCAGATTCCCACTACGGTATCGAAAGCGGGATGTTTGCAATAGAGGCCGCTCGGCGTCATGGCATCACCCCGGGCCTGAGCGTGGATAACGAAACGTCCTACAGCACCGATATGTTCATGGAAATGCGCGTCGCGTTCTATCTGCAACGAGTAATGGGTATGCATCAGCAGCACTGCTGTGATTCAGCGCATTCTCTGACCACCCTTCCCGCTGCGCAGTTACTTAAATCGGCAACCGTTGATGGCGCGGTTTGTGCCGGACTGCAGGACAAAACAGGGAGCCTGACGCCAGGCAAACAGGCTGACCTGATCCTGATTAACGTGGCTGACCTCAACCTCTATCCAAACGGGAATGCGTTTGGCACGGTGGTACATGCTGCTGAACGCAGCAACATCGATACCGTGATGATCGGTGGGCGCATCGTCAAGCAGAACGGCAAAGTGCTGGGTGTGGACAGCGAGCGCCTTCGCGCAGTCATTGATGAATCACGCGCACACCTTTTTGCGGCGGCAGGATATGAACCAGACATCTTTGCGGAAAAATTCCTGCCGATTATTCAGGCAAACTAACAGAGACGAACAGCATGAGCGCGATTTATTACGTGATAGCTTTTGCAGCAGGTCTGGGTATTACCCTGCAGACGACACTGAACAGTCAGCTTGCAAAAGGGCTCGGCGGGGATCCAGTCACCGCCGCGTTGTTTTCCTTTACGGCGGGGGCGTTCAGCCTGGGAATTTACTCGCTGCTGCGAGGAGGGTTATTTACCTCACTTGCTGCCATTCCTTCTCAGCCTGTATGGAGCCTGGCGGGCGGACTGATCGGTGCCTGTGCTTTATTTAGCTATGTCGTATTGGCACCGAAAATCGGTTTTTCAGCCCTGCTCGGGCTGGCGATTGTTGGACAGCTACTGTCATCTCAAGTGATCGACCATTTTGGCCTGCTGGGTGCGGTAAGGCGGCCAGTCTCGTTGCTGAGACTGGGAGGTATGCTGGTCATGTTGGCCGGTCTGGCCATCATGCTTTTCGGCGAACGGCTCTCTTCACGTTTTCTGCAGTAACATCTTTCCTCCCGTTTGCTACCACGCGGGCGGGGGTGATTTTGGCCTTGCGCAAAGTACGACCTTTATTTATCTGAAGGATTAATATGTTTTCAATCGCAGCTGATATCAGGAATACGCTGGGGGAGTGTCCCCTATGGTGTGAAAGAACACGAAGGCTTTACTGGACTGACATTGAGGCCAGTGAACTGCTCGCATTAGAAGAAGGTAATGACGCTGTAATGCGCTGGTCGCTGCCTGAACGCCTTGGTTCCTTTGCTCTGACTGAACGAAGTCATATTCTGCTAATGGGGCTTGCATCCAGGCTGGCTTTTTATGATCTCAATACCGGCTTACTTTCCACGGTGGCCGCCTCACCGGGAGGTACGGGTATCCGCATTGGGGATGGACGATGTGACCGTACCGGTAATTTTGTCTTTGGAACAATGGATGACGATTTTCCCGTGAAAGTTATCGGTAAGTTTCACCGGCTTAATGCTGCAACGCTGACAGTTGAGACGCTTGCACTGCCAGATGTTGCCATTCCTAACAGCATCTGTTTCAGCCCCGATGGCGGCACCCTCTATTACTGCGACTCAATGCAGGGTCGGATAATGTGCTGCGATTATCCCTCGCTGCAAAACCAGCGCGTATTCACTAAAATCGAAGGTGAAGGTGCCCCTGATGGTTCCTGCGTGGATGCCATGGGCTATTTGTGGAATGCTGAGTGGGGAGGGAGTCGTGTTGTCCGTTACCGTCCAGATGGGAGTACAGAGGTAATTCTGTCGTCGCAGGCAATTCAGAGTACCTGCCCGGCACTGGCAGGTGAGAACTTCACCCGCCTCTATTGCACCACAGCTTCTGTAGGGCTTACTACGTTGTCTGAATATGACGGTAAATTACAGAAAGCTGAATCTGCTGTCAGTGCAGGGTTATCTGAAAGCCGATTTGCAGCGCATACAATTTAACGGCTTAAATTTGGATGGCATCATATCTGCTTCAGGTCGTAAGGTGACGTTTGCTTTTGTCACAAAGTGACAATATGCAAGTAGACGTCCGCCATGAGCGCGATGTACACAACAGATGGTGAAATTGTGCTCAGACGACTGGAGTCGGAATGTCTGTTAACACTTCGGCTGTCTGCCACAGGCGCTCCAGGTCGGTTTCCCTTACGGTTTTGGGTTGTTTTGCTATATGGGGATCTCCAAAAAGCAGAAAGCGTGGGCCGTAAAAATCTCCCTGCGTCGCCGAAGGGTCAACGGCTGCTTTCAATAGCGATTCTGTTGCCCACTCTACACGCACTGAAGGCACGAGATAATACATCAATTTTTTACGGGTCGATGTTCTTCCCAGGTTCGGGCCACTTGTCTGCAGATTAGTACGCGTATGGCCAGGATGCGCACTCGTACTGAGTAACGGCCAGTCACGCGTCCGTGCGATATTGCCAAGTTGATTAGCAAACAACAAACAGGCCAGTTTGGACTGTGCATACGCCGCAATGGGTTTGTAAGATCGCTCACAATTCAGGTCATCGAACTGAATTTTTCCCATCATTGCAGCGCTGCTGGTCATGGTTGTGACGCGGGGATTTTTTGCTTCCAGTAAAAGCGGCAGCAGAAGATTCGTCAGCGCGAAGTGGCCAAGGAAATTTGTCGCAAACTGCAGTTCAAATCCATCTGCGGTGAGCTCACGACGCGGTGGTGCCATAATCCCCGCGTTGTTCACGAGCAGATCCACCGGGCGTCCCTCTTTTAGTAGTTGTTGGCTGAACATACCCACGCTTTCAAGACTGGAGAGATCAACGATACGAACTTCAAGCGAGGCCCCAGAAACAGCCTGACAAATTTCCCGGCGCGCCTCTTCCCCTTTCGCCTCATTTCGTACGGCCATGATGATATCGGCTCCCGCTGCGGCCAGCCTCTTTGCTGCTTCCTTACCCGTGCCGCTGTTGGCTCCGGTGATAATGACCCTGCGGCCCCGTTGAGTGCTGATTTCATACATCTGAGTTGCTCCTGTAGTGGATTGTGACAGGGCTGGCCCTGCTTCGACGCTATCCACTACCAGCCTAACCGGTAATGCCGGCCAGTACGCCTGCAATTGGCGCCACAGTTAATGCAATCAGCGCAATTTCGACGCTCACATTCCGTTTTCCACTTTGAAGCCATTGCTTACGGGTCAGAAGATTATTTCCGGGGAAGACTCTGACGAGCGTGCCCGATCGTTTGTCCAGTCCAGCCCTGAAATGCGCGGTAAAAAGAATTGGGATCTGCAAAACCGAGCAGAAACGCGATTTCTCCACCTGACATTGTAGTGGTGCTGAGGTAATGGCGTGCCAGACGCTCGCGGGTAGAGTTAACCAGTTCGCGAAAATTGACGCCTTCTTCTGCAAGGCGGCGTTGAAGCGAGCGTTGACTCAGTCCGAGGCGGGTTGCCGCATTCTTTATCGTGGCCGTATTTCCCGGTAGCAGCTCCAGCAGGACGGCCCGTACCCGTTCTGCTATTGCGGCGGTTGCTTCAAGTTCACTTAGTCTCTGTCGGAGATCAGGCTCGAATACGCGCCACATACCTTCACTGACGGTAAGAAACGGTCTTAATGCATCCCCGGCGGTGAAAGTGATGGAAGGTACGCTTCCTTTCATGATGCTGGTACCGAAGAATTTCTCATAGCGTCGGGCATGGGATTCGGGAAGACTGTCTGGCAGTACCACACGATGTGCGCGGACAGGCTCGCGGGTTGCGAGTCTGGCAAACCACAAAAAAAAGGCGATTTCTGCGATTTGTAGTGACAGCGGAGCCTCGGGCTGAAGAGTCAGCCAGCGAGGAGATACCGTCAAATCTCCCTCTCGTCCAACATTCAGTATTAGTTCCATTGGACAGACAAGCTTTTTGTACGTGGCGAGGCGCTGTGCAGCCTGTATAAGGTTAGGACTGCAAAGGGCGGCAAAAAGTGGTGGGCTGAAAGTTTCGGTCGTCAGGGTTTCGATAACACGTAAGGGAAACATCGCGTCACCTGACTCAATTTCCAGCGCGCGCCAGAAGTTGAAATAGTCGTGTGCAGAAAGGGTGTGTTTTCCTCTGGAAAGTAAATCTTCAGGAAGTGCGGCCCGACGCAAAACATTTACAGGCCTTAGGTCCAGGTCTTTCAGTAAAGCTTGCCAGCCCACATCCACCGGAAAGGTTGCGCTCTGTACCATCAAATCTCCGTCGTCAAGTTCTGGTATGAGTGACCAGGCTTTTTAATATAATGGCTGCAAAGGCAGGCTAAAAGACACGTAGCTACCAGATCGCACACCAGGTTTAATAATCTCATTAAGGTGCGTCTTTAGAACGTATATCATCAATAATCACTTCTGCGACTACTTTTTACTTTGTCAGGATTAATATAGTGCATGACAAGCCCTGGTTTTATCACAAAAGCATCAAATCCCAGTCATGCTTTAAATTGTCAATGTCCGCTCCTGGCACGAAGCGGACCGCCTGAAGCGCCGTGAGGTCAGCTTTGAGCGAGAAACGAATGTTTATCTTACGGCAGGACGGTGGCAGCATTGCCATATTTATTGGGGCAATACCCACGCCTTGTTTTGTATAACCACCCTATATCCATCGAAGTCAACAAATGTCCTTCCGATCACATCCCAGTAAGGATTGAATGACGTGGTCATTCTAAAGCCAGCACCGATCATTCTTTCACAGGCAATTCCCCATTCTTTTTCTTCAGAGTAATAAAGAACGAGTAAATCTTCTTCTGTGTGTAAAGGTTGTACGGGATGGCTTCGGCAAAAAGTGAATTCTATGTGCCAGTCTAAGTCTCCCCTCCCTAGCATTATTCCATTGAAACCGTCATGATCGTTGAATTCAGCAATTTTATGCAGACCTAACCCCTTGCTGTACATCAGAAATGATCTTTCGAGATTGGCGACGGGTTTAGCAATACGCATATGAGTAAACATCTGTGTTCTCCAGGGAAAGATACTGCTTTAATGTTAAAATCCCGCCTGAGTTTACATGTGATTATACATTTCATTTGTCCATAAGAGCTTCCGAAATATCCTGCTTCGGCTTGCTGACGGTCCGCTTCTGACGCAAAGCTGTCTACCAAACTCCACCAACGCCCATTAGTTATAGCGTTAAGGCTGTGAGGGTAAAATATATTCCTGAGGTGTTGCACCCGATTGAACATGAAAGAGCGGCAGGCGCATTCCCCCGTATAAACAGAACAACGGCGACAAATTCGAACCCGGTTTTAACGCCGCTCAGCGTCTGAGCCGCATTACCGCTTTTTCTCGCCCGCCGTCATCATTCTAACAATCAGAATACTTGTCGTCCTCTTTGGTGAATGCCCTGTTTATAAGGCGTTACGTTTTTACGCAGTAATGCCTGAACCGTAATCCCCATACCAACCTTAAAGCGATGCCTCGGCCAGTAATGCGGCCTGTACCGCAGGACGGGCATTGATCATTTCCCTGTACGCCAATAGCACAGGCCAGCGCTCCAGTGAGATTGAGAAGAATCTACACCAGCCCAGCACAGTGAAAAGGTAGGCATCAGCCACGCTGAAGGATGGACCAGTCAGATAGGTTTTTTCGTTGAGAGTCGCCTGAAGGTAATCGAACTGTCGGAACAGCTTCTCACGAAAAATCGCTCTGACCTCTTCGGGCAGCGCGGGGTTGAACAACGGTGCCGAGCCAGCGTGTATCTCACTGGTGATAAAGTTAAGCCATTCCTGCAGACGCACCCGAGCCCAGCTGTCAGCGCGGGGCGCCAGGTCGTGCTCTGGTTTTAGATCGGCGAGGTACTGTACGATGGCCGGACCCTCAGTGAGTATCTGACCATCATCGAGTTCAAGGGCCGCGACATAGCCTTTAGGGTTAATCGTTCGGAAGTCACGACCATCAGCGGTGATCTTGCTTCTGTTGTTGACTCTAACCAGTTCAAACTCAAGTTGCAGTTCGCGCAGCACGATGTGCGGTGATAACGAACAGGTATCCGGGGCGTAATAGAGTTTCATTTTGTCTCCGTTAAAGGGGAAAAGCGGTCGGGGAACATCCTGAACTCACTGTATTTGAGGCGGGTTGCGCTGTAAAATTAATGATAAAGAAACTAACTATTAGCTGAGCTACTGACAATCATGATGAATCTTTTACATTGGCGCTTACTGGTGGCCGTGGCGGATGCCGGCAACATCTCGCGCGCCGCAGAGGAGATAGGAATGACTCAGTCCGGTGCCAGCCAGGCAATCGCCCAACTAGAAGCTTCACTGGGATTTCCGGTATTTATACGTGAGCGACGATATATCGGTGTGACCGCGCTGGGTGGGCAGGTTGTTGAACACGCAAGAAACATGCTTTCGCAGCTGAATGCCATCCGCGTACTGGCCGATGAGAGCCGGGGTTTAAATCGCGGGCGCATTCGCCTGGCCAGCTTTCCATCCGTGACGTCCACCTTGTTGCCCGGTCTGCTGCGGGACTTTAAGCGCCTGCATCCGGGTATTGATGTCGTCATCCTGGAAGGCTCTGACGAGGAGGTTGAGGAGTGGCTGGCCGCAGATACCGTTGAGCTGGGGGTGGTCATGAATCCCGACCCCGGCCGTGCAGACGTTGTATTAGGGCAGGATGCATGGGTAGCGGTACTGCCAGCCACTCATCGGCTGGCACACCATGCCAGGACGTCTGGCATAACGCTAAAGGCGCTGGCAGACCAGCCCTTTATTCTGGCGACAGGCGGATGCGCCGTTAATGGCAAAAGCCTGATGGAAAAGGCGGGTCTGCAACTTGCTGATATACGCGTGACGGTGCGCGACTGGATTAGCGCCTGTAAGCTGGTCGCGGAAGGGATGGGCGTCGCCCTTGTACCTGAATCAGCTCTGCCAGAGGCGTTGCGCAATCTGTGCGTGGTGCCAGTGACGCCTGCCATACACCGTGAGTTTCGGCTGGTTTGTTCGTCATCCGGAACGTCTTCCAGCGCAACGCAGGCGCTACTTAACGCGCTACGTAACCGAGGATGAGCGGGAACGCCGCGAACCGGAGCGTCAGCGATGAATATATGGCAAAAGAAGTTGAAAAACAGGGTATACCGGTCCTGCTGCCCGGGACATGTGCATTGACCGCGGATAAGTAAAAACGGCCCCATCGCTGAGGCCGTGACGTGCTTATTGTTTCTTCTCGCCCAGCGTCGGCGTCTCGTCAAAGAAGTTCCACGGCTTCAGCAGCGCATGCGCCCACTCGGTCGGCATAATCGGCCACTCCTCAGCCCGGGCCACGTGGGTGGTACCGGTGGTGATCCATACCACGTCATCATGGTTGTCCAGCGACTCGTCATCTTTCACGTACTGGCCGAGGCCGGTGTCGTGAATCGAACGGTTAGGGTACTTACCTTCCGGGAAGCGCTCGGTGGGATGATAGCGGGTGACCCACAGCTGTTTATCCATAAAGCTCAGACGATGGTAAATCCACTCATCTGGGGCGAATTTCGCTCCGGTGGCGACCGGATGTGTGCCGCCCGCGTAGGGGATAATCTGATACGACACCGGGTTACCCATCCGGTTTTCTTTGGTGGTATTGCTCAGCAGACGAATGGTGCCCGGGTCAAATTTCTGCGCCGCTTTCTGCTCGCTATCAAGGGTGTACTGATTGATCTGCATAGTGCTGGTGCGCGGGCCGCCGGCGGTGTTTGGCTTCACTTCCGGGTCCATGGCCACCAGCGTGTTGTTCTCGCCGTCGACGTCAAGATCGAGGCGGAAGTTGTAGATATGCTGGTGAGTGGTGCCGACAATATTATGGTCGATCAGCGTGCCGTAGCGGGTATCTTCTTTGGCGCTCGGGTCGTGCATGGTCTTCGCCTGTACGCCTTTGACCGCTTCGATGCCGGTGGCCCCGGCATCAATGCCGATGGTGCCGTTTTCGTGAAATACCCAGTCAAAGATGTAGTCGTAGTTGCCGACGGTGCTGATCCAGCGCACCACCAGCTCGCGGCGTTCGGTACTGACGTTCGGCTTGCCCATCTCCTGATGCTTATACTCCGGCCCGGCGTAACGTTCGAAGATGGCGATCGCGCGTGGGATGGTGGTTGGCGTGCCGGTATAGTCGGCGATAGTTTCATCCAGCAGGACCGCGTTGGACGGCGCATCTTTACCGCGGACGATAGGCGAGGTCAGGGTGCCCATGCCGTAGTCGCCGGAATCCAGATAGGCTTTAAAATACCAGCCCACGTCCGGGTCGCCGTAGGGGACGATCATCCCACCCAGCGAACCTTCATACATCACCTGGCGTTTTTTACCGTTATCGTTCCAGGTCACGGTAGACAAAATCGGCCCGACGCGGGAGTTCATCCGCAGATGGAAATCCCAGTTCCGCCAGTGAATCATATCGCCGGTGATGGTGTAGTTTTTGCCCTCTGGCTCAATGATCTCCAGCGGTTTCACCGTAGGCGCAACGCGGTCTCGGCCGTCATAGGGGCGGGCCGCCATCGGCACCGGGATCGTCGGACCCTCTTCGATTTTGATGATCTTCTTCTGCTCGAGGTCGACCACCGCCACCAGATTTTCAATCGGGTGCGCCCAGTAGTTGCCGTCGCCGACGTCGAGATAGCTGACCACTTTCAGCAGCCGCGCGTCCTGCTTGAGGCCATCTTTACCGTCGAAGTAGCCGACGGTCAGCGGGGTGGTAATCACCTTGCTCGGGTCGTCGATGCCGTGTTTTTTCAACACTTCGGCAAATTCGCTGCTGGCGTTGATGATGTTCTGCACGCTGGCGAAATCATCCAGCAGCACCATGCCGTGGGCGTCTTTAATCGGCGTCCATGAAAGGACCTTTTTATTCTGTAAATCCACCACCGCCTCAATAACGTGTTTGCCGTCGAGCATGATCACGTCGGCGGCGCGCGGGGCGTTGACCGGCGTGCCGTTGAGGGCAAAATCCCACACCGCTTTTTTATCCGGCTCGCGCAGGGAGATCTCGGTGAATCGGGTATTGGGCTTGAAATCCACCGCGGCTTTAACAATGGCGACCGCTGCGCTGATTTCCGCCGCTGACAACGAGTTCAGCGGGTGAGGGCGTTTTTCCACCTGGAAGGTCTGGTCAAGACCGGACTGAAACACGTCGTTGATAAAGGTGTCAGAAACCCACGCTTTGCCGTCTTTCATCACTACCGGCACCTGCAGCTCCAGGGTTTTACCATTGACGATGGCCGTTTTCGCCCCCGGTTTTACCTTTACGTAAGCGCCGTCTTTAATCAGGGTAAACATCTGCGCGTAGTCATCCCACTGAACGTCCGCGCCAAAATCCTGCAGGGTTTTGTCCATCGGGACCATATCGGCTTCGCCGCCGTGGGCGAACGCCGGGCTTTGCCAGGCGCAGAACAGAGCGACAGCTAACGCCAGAGCCGTTTTGCGGGGAGAAAGAATCGCCATTGAGACCTCACCTTATTGTTGTGTTGTGCTGTGCCGCTGCGAATGTCGGCTTGTGTATCGTTAACCTAACAGCGCTCTGCTCCCAGGCGTTTGCCTGCTTTTGCCAGGTTGTTTGTCAGTTTTGCCAGTTACAAAAAATGCCTCCGCAGAGGCATGAATATGGCGAAGCCCTGCCGGGCGACAAAGATGCGCGAATTTCTAATAATTACCCGGCAAAATCTCCCCGCTGGCGGGCGACCAGGGTCAGAATGGAATAGAGCGCGACCGCCTGCTGGTGCTGGTTAAAAATCTCTACCGCCCACTCGACGACGCCGGTCGCTTTCTCCTCCGCGCTGCGCTGGTGTTTCACCGTTTTGCGTTTGCAGGTCAGGCGTACCTGGATGGTATCGCCCGGCTTCACCGGCTCGATAAAGCGCAGATTTTCCATCCCGTAGTTGGCGATCACCGGACCGACTCCGGCGTCAACAAACAGCCCGGCAGCGGCGGAAATCAGGAAATAGCCGTGCACCACCCGCTCGCCAAAAATCGACTCCGCGGCGGCAATCTTATCCATATGAGCGTAAAAGTGATCGCCGCTCAGGCAGGCGAAGTTGACGATATCCGCCTCGGTCAGGGTGCGGCGAGGCGTCAGCAGGCTGTCGCCCGGCTGGATCTCCTCAAAATATTTACGGAACGGGTGAATGCGGTCTTCCACCACCTGCGCGCCGCGTACCCACTGCTGACCGATAGCGGCGAGCATCGTCGGGCTGCCCTGAATCGCGGTGCGCTGCATATAGTGCTTCACCGCCCGCAGACCGCCCAGCTCTTCGCCGCCGCCGGCGCGCCCCGGGCCGCCGTGAACCAGCTGCGGCAGCGGGGAGCCGTGGCCGGTCGATTCTGCAGAAGAGGCTTCGTTCAGTATCTGAATACGTCCGTGGGCGCGGGCGGCGCCGAGAATAAACGTCCGCGCCAGTTCGCCGCTAGCGGTCACCAGCGTTCCGGCCAGGCTACCTTCGCCGGCCCGCGCCAGGGTCATGGCGTGCTCAACGGTCTGATACGGCATCAGGGTGGCGACGGGACCAAACGCTTCAATAGCGTGAACCGCCGGGGTTTCGTCCGGCTGCGGGCAGTACAGCAGCGTTGGCGGGAAGAAGGCCCCGGCGGCGCTGAGATCGGCCTGGCCGCCTAGCAGCACGTCGCATCCGGCGGCCACCAGACGATTGACGTTATCCTGCACGTCCTGACGCTGTTCGTTGTTCACCAGCGCCCCCATCTTCACGCCTTCCTGCGCCGGGTCGCCAACCACCACGTTTTGCAGGCGTGCAATAAGCGCGTCGCTCACCGCTTTCACCTGCGCCTGTGGCACGATAATCCGGCGGATGGCGGTGCACTTTTGCCCGGCTTTTGCCGTCATCTCTCGTACCACTTCGCGAATAAATAGCGCGAACTCCGGCTGCTCCGGCGTGACATCGTCACCGAGTACGCAACAGTTCAGCGAATCCGCTTCCATGGTGAAGGGAATGGACTTCGCGACCAGGTTGGGGTGCACCCGCAACTGCTGTCCGGTATGGGCCGATCCGGTAAAGGTGACGACATCCTGGCCATCGAGATGGTCGAGCAGATCGCCCGCGCCGCCGCAGATCAGGCTGATTGCGCCTTCCGGCACCAGCCCGCTGTCGATAATCATTTTGACCATCGCCTGCGTCAACTGCGCGGTGGCGGTAGCCGGTTTGATGATGGCGGGCATCCCGGCAAGCCAGGTGGGCGCCAGCTTTTCCAGCATCCCCCAGCAGGGAAAGTTAAACGCGTTGATATGCACCGCCACGCCGGACTTCGAGGTCAGGACGTGGCGGGCGGCGAAGCCTCCCTGTTTTGACAGCGGGATCAGCTCATCTTCCGGCCACAGGGTATCGTCCGGCAGCTCGCGGCTGCCGAGACCGGCGTAGGTGAAAAGGGTGCCAATGCCCCCTTCGATATCTACCCAGCTATCGGCGCGTGTGGCGCCGGTTTCGGCGGAGATCGCGTACAGCTCCGCCTTCTGCTCCAGCAAATATCTGGCGAGCGCCTTCAGCATCGCGCTGCGCTCAATAAAGCTCATCGCCCCCAGCGCCTTGCCGCCGCGCTCGATCGCGAAGCGTCGCGCCTGTGCCATATCCAGACCCGCACTGGTGACTTCCCATAGCGCTTCACCGCTGATGGCGTGATGGATGGTGCGCGCGTGGCCCCGGCCGGTCTGCCACGCGCCGGACAAGTAGCTGGCTAACTGCTGCATGGTTTATCTCCAGATGTGTTACGTGAAATATCTATAAATAGTTCTTTGGTGAATCATAAAAATCAAGTTTGAATTTAATAATTTATTAACAATGCGATCGCCGTCTTTCGGTGGGATTGTCTTAATTAATTGTTAATAATGGTTTTTACAAAAGCTTTTGCGGTAACTGTCACAAAAAACATAAACAAAATTTGTGGTTTTATTTAACCCGAATGTAACTTTTATAAAACAAAGTGATTCGAAAATTAATTTAAATCGAATTTATTGGAATCATAAAGGTGATGACGTGACAGAAGAACAACGCTTTGACCAGCGCATTGCGCAGGAGACGGCCATTGAACCGCAGGACTGGATGCCGGAAGCCTACCGCAAAACGCTGATCCGCCAGATAGGCCAGCACGCGCACTCGGAAATTGTCGGCATGCTGCCGGAAGGCAACTGGATCGCTCGCGCGCCGACCCTTAGGCGCAAAGCGATTCTGCTGGCGAAAGTGCAGGATGAAGCCGGGCATGGCCTGTACCTCTACAGCGCGGCGGAAACCCTCGGCTGCGCCCGCGAAGACCTGTATCAGAAAATGCTCGACGGCAAGATGAAGTACTCCTCCATTTTCAACTACCCGACCCTGAGCTGGGCGGATATCGGCGTGATCGGCTGGCTGGTGGACGGCGCGGCCATCGTCAATCAGGTGGCGCTGTGCCGGACCTCCTACGGACCCTACGCCCGGGCAATGGTCAAGATCTGCAAAGAGGAGAGCTTTCACCAGCGCCAGGGATTTGAAGCCTGCATGGCGCTGGCGCAGGGCAGCGACGCGCAGCGGCAGATGCTGCAGGACGCCATCAACCGTTTCTGGTGGCCGGCGCTGATGATGTTCGGGCCGAACGACGATAACTCGCCAAACAGCGCCCGCAGTATGGCGTGGAAAATCAAGCTCCACTCGAATGACGAACTGCGCCAGCGCTTTGTTGATAACACCATTCCGCAGGTGGAGATCCTCGGCATGACCGTGCCGGACCCGGATCTGCAGCTGGATGAATTCACCGGCCACTACCGCTTTGGCGCCATCGACTGGCAGGAATTTAACGAGACGATTGCCGGGCGCGGGATCTGCAACCACGAACGCCTGGCCGCTAAACGCAAGGCATGGGAAGAGGGCGCGTGGGTGCGGGAAGCCGCGCTGGCGCACGCGCAAAAACAACGGGCCCGCGATGCCGCGTAAGGAGAAGGAAGATGAGCAAAAACGACTGGCCGTTATATGAAGTGTTCGTTCGCAGCAAGCAGGGGTTGTCGCACCGCCACGTCGGCAGCCTGCACGCCGCCGACGACCGGATGGCGCTGGAAAACGCCCGCGATGCCTACACCCGCCGCAGCGAAGGCTGCTCAATCTGGGTGGTGAAGGCCCGTGAAATTATCGCCTCGCAGCCCGAAGCGCGTGAAGAATTTTTTGATCCGGCGGAGAGCAAAATCTACCGCCATCCGACCTTCTACACCGTGCCCGATGGCATGGAACATATGTGAGGCGGCGATGAACAACGACAACCCCGTTGCCGCTTATGCTCTGCGCCTCGGCGATACCGGCCTGGTGCTGGCTCAGCGTCTTGGCGAGTGGTGCGGCCATGCGCCGGAGCTGGAGATCGATCTGGCGTTGGCCAATATCGGTCTCGACCTGCTGGGGCAGGCGCGCAATTTTCTTAGCTACGCCGCCGACCTGGCCGGCAGCGGCGATGAAGACACTCTGGCCTTTGGCCGCGACGAACGCCAGTTTTGCAATCTGCTGCTGGTGGAGCAGCCAAACGGCAACTTTGCCGACACCATTGCTCGCCAGTTTTTTATCGATGTCTGGCACGTGGCGCTCTATGGCCGCCTGGTCAGCAGTCGCGATACGCAGCTCGCCGCCATCGCCGCCAAGGCGCTGAAAGAGGTGCGTTATCACCAGCGCTTTAGCCGCGGCTGGCTGGAACGCCTGGGCAACGGCACGGCGCTTTCCGCGCAGAGAACGCAGGACGCGGTCGATAACCTGTGGCGCTTTACCGGCGAGCTATTCCAGGCCGATGCGCTGGAGATTGAGCTGAGCATGCAGGGCATCGCCGTCGACCCGCGCGAGTTACAGGCTGAATGGCAGGCGACGGTCCGCGCCGCGCTAAGCGATGCCGGTTTGTCGATCCCCGAGGAAGCGCCGTTTCGCCACGGCGGCAAGCAGGGGCTGCACAGCGAGCATCTCGGGCCGCTGCTGGCGGAGATGCAGTATTTACAGCGCGCCTATCCCGGTCAGCGTTGGTAGCAGGAGGGGATTATGCAACGTCTGGTAGATATCGCTCCCCCGGAGATCCACGCCGTCTGGGACGTATTAAGCGCCATTCCTGACCCGGAAGTTCCGGTGCTGACGATTACCGACCTCGGTATGGTGCGCAGCGTGGAACGCCGAGGCGATGGCTGGGTGATTGGCTTCACGCCAACCTATTCCGGCTGCCCGGCCACCGAACATCTGCTGGGAGAAATCCGCGCGGCGATGACGGCAAACGGCTACGCGCCGGTGCATATCGTGCTGCAGCTGGACCCGCCGTGGACTACCGACTGGATGGGGCCGGAGGCCCGGGAACGTCTGCGCCAGTACGGCATCAGCCCGCCGCAGGCTCATGCCTGCCATGCCCATATGCCGGACGAGGTGATCTGCCCGCGCTGCGCTAGCCGACACACCTCGCTAATTAGCGAATTCGGTTCCACGGCCTGCAAAGCGCTGTATCGCTGCGACAGCTGCCGGGAACCCTTTGATTACTTTAAATGTATTTGAGGTTGCGATGACGACATTTCATTCGCTTACCGTGGCGAAAGTGGAACCGGAAACCCGCGACGCGGTCACCATCACCTTTGCCATACCCGACGCGCTGCGCGACGCCTATGCCTTTCGTCCGGGCCAGCATCTGACGCTGAGAGCCCGCCTCGGCGGCGAAGAGCTTAGGCGCTGCTACTCCATTTGCCGCAGCCGCGCGCCGGGTGAAATCAGCGTGGCGGTGAAGGCTATCGACGGCGGGCGCTTCTCGCGCTATGCCCAAAGCGACATTCAACCGGGGATGGCGCTGGAGGTGATGGTGCCGCAGGGTCACTTTGGTTACCAGCCGCAGGCCGGGCGTCGGGCCGACTACCTGGCGATTGCCGCCGGCTCCGGGATTACGCCGATGATGGCGATTATCGATGCCACCCTCGCCAGCGAAACCGACAGCCGCTTCACGCTGATTTACGGTAACCGCAGCAGCCACAGCATGATGTTCCGTCAGGCGCTGGCCGACCTGAAAGACCGCTATCCGCAGCGTTTGCAGGTGGTGCACCTGTTCAGCCAGGAGTCGATGGACAGCGATCTGCTGCAGGGGCGCATCAATGGCGACAAGCTGCGCGAACTGGCCGACCATCTGCTGGACTTCAGCCGCTTTGACCATGCTTTTATTTGCGGCCCGGCGGCGATGATGGATGAAGCGGAAATGACCCTGCGCGAGCTGGGCGTCCCGGAGAAAGCCATCCATCTGGAACGTTTCAATACGCCGGGCAGCAGCGCCAGGCGGGCTGCTGGCGTACAGGCGGAGGGCCGCTCGGTCACGATTCGTCAGGATGGCCGCGACCGCATCATTGCCCTGAGCGCTGAGGACGACAGCATTCTTGACGCCGCGCTACGCCAGGGGGCGGACCTGCCGTTTGCCTGTAAGGGCGGCGTGTGCGCCACCTGTAAATGCAAAGTGCTGCGCGGCGAGGTGGCGATGGCCGCTAACTACAGCCTTGAAGCCGACGAAGTGGCGGCAGGCTACGTGCTGAGCTGCCAGGCGCTTCCCACCAGCGGCGACGTGATCGTCGACTTCGACGCGCGGGGGATGGCATGAGTGAACTGTTGATTGCTCGCCACGCGCGCGTACTGCAGCTGACGCTCAATCGTCCGCAGGCGCGCAACGCGCTGAATAACGCGCTGCTGACGCAGATCGCCGACGTGCTCGACGCGGCGGCGCTGGATCCGACGGTTGGCGTCTGCGTCATCAGCGGCAACCCACATTTTTTCGCCGCAGGCGCTGACCTGAACGAAATGGCGGAAAAAGATCTGTCCGCCACGCTCGATGATATTCGCCCGCGGCTGTGGGCGCGTATCGACGCCTTCAGCAAACCGCTGATTGCTTCGGTTAACGGCTATGCCCTCGGCGCCGGATGCGAGCTGGCGCTGCTGGGCGATCTGATTGTTGCCGGCGATAACGCCCGCTTCGGCCTGCCGGAAATCACCCTCGGCATTATGCCGGGCGCGGGCGGCACCCAGCGTCTGATCCGCACCGTCGGTAAGGCGCTGGCCAGCCGGATGGTCTTGAGTGGCGAAAGCATTGATGCTCATCAGGCGCAACGGGCGGGGCTGGTATGCGAGGTTTATCCGCCAGCGCTCACTGATGAATATGCGCTTGGCCTGGCGGCAACCGTTGCTCGCCACTCGCCGCTGGCGCTGCGCGCGGCTAAGCAGGCTTTGCGGCTGTCGCAGGAGGTGAGCCTGCAGGCCGGGCTTCAGCAGGAGCGCCAGCTGTTTACATTGCTGAGCGCGACCGAAGATCGCCGTGAAGGCATCGACGCCTTTTTACATAAACGTACTGCGGAATTTAAAGGACGCTAATCGTGGAAGCTTTCATTCTCAGCGAAGTGGAACAGGGCGTGATGACGATTACCCTTAATCGCCCGGACCGTCTGAACAGTTTTAACGACCTGATGCATCAGCAGCTGGCGGCGTGCCTGAAACAGGCCGAGCGTGACGACAGCGTGCGCAGTTTACTGCTGACCGGCGCCGGGCGCGGCTTTTGCGCCGGACAGGATTTAAATGACCGCAACGTTGACCCCAGCGGTCCTGCACCGGATCTCGGCCTATCGGTCGAGCGTTTCTATAACCCGCTGGTACGCCGTCTGGCGGCCCTGCCGAAACCGGTCATTTGCGCGGTAAACGGCGTCGCGGCGGGCGCGGGAGCCACACTGGCGCTGGGCTGCGATATCGTTCTGGCGGCGCGTTCGGCGAAGTTCGTCATGGCCTTCAGCAAACTCGGCCTGGTACCTGACTGCGGCGGCAGCTGGTTTCTGCCGAGGGTGGCGGGACGCGCGCGCGCGATGGGGTTAGCGCTGCTGGGCGATAGCCTGAGCGCAGAGCAGGCGGCGCAGTGGGGGATGATCTGGCAGGTGGTGGACGACGCCGATCTGAAAGACACCGGCCTGGCGCTGGCGCGTCATCTGGCCGCCCAGCCGACCTATGGCCTCGGGCTGATTAAGAAAGCCCTGCGGCTGGCGGAAACGCAGACCCTGGACCAGCAGCTTGAGCTTGAGCGCGACTATCAGCGTCTGGCCGGGCGCAGCGCAGACTATCGCGAAGGCGTCAGCGCTTTTCTGGCCAAGCGTCCACCTCAATTCAGCGGGAAATAGCCGATGAGCACAACGTTACCTACCGTCGCGGTGATAGGCAGCGGCACCATGGGCGCCGGCATTGCCGAAGTGGCCGCCGCCGCAGGGCATCCGGTACTGATTTACGACATCGCTCCTGGGGCGGTGGTTCGCGCCATCGACGGGATTCGCCAGCGGCTGGCCTCCCGCGTCAGCCGCGGCAAGCTGGCCGCGGAACAGGCCGGGGTGCTGCTGTCGCGTCTGGCCCCGGCGGAGACGCTGAGCGCTCTGGCCTGCGCGCAACTGGTTATCGAAGCGGCCTCCGAGCGTCTGGAGGTCAAAAAGGCATTGTTCGAACAACTGGCGGCGATCTGCTCCCCGTCGACGCTGCTGGTCAGCAACACGTCATCGATTTCGATCACCGCCATCGCCGCGGGGATACAACACCCGGAGCGAGTCGCCGGGCTGCACTTCTTTAACCCGGCCCCGGTAATGAAGCTGGTGGAAGTGGTCAGCGGTCTGGCTACCTCGGCGGAAGTCGTCGAACAGCTCTGCCAGCGGGTCAGCCACTGGGGAAAACAGCCGGTTCGCTGCCGCTCAACGCCCGGTTTTATCGTCAACCGCGTAGCGCGGCCGTTTTATGCCGAAGCGTGGCGGGCGCTGGAGGAGCAGGTCGCCGCGCCGGAGGTGATTGACTCCGCCCTGCGCGACGGCGGTGGTTTCCCCATGGGGCCGCTGGCGCTGACCGACCTGATTGGCCAGGACGTCAACTTTGCGGTGACCTGTTCGGTATTTAACGCCTTCTGGCAGGACCGTCGCTATCTGCCGTCGCTGCTGCAGCAGGAGCTGGCGCTGGCCGGACGGCTGGGCAAAAAAAGCGGGCAGGGGGTCTACTGCTGGCCTGCTGACGCACTGCCTGACCTGGCGCTGGCCGCCGTATCAGCAGAACGCGCAGCAAAGCACATAAAACGTGACGTTGTCACCGAGCTGGATGAGGTGCTGCTGCTGGAAACAACCGGTGAAACCGCCCTGGCGTTAAGCCTTAAGCACGGCCGTCCGGTGGTGGTCTACGACCATAGCGCAGGCGATACGGTGGTGCTGGCCAGCGCGGAAACCACCTCTCAGGCGGCGATCGATAAAGCAACTTTCTATTTTCAGCAGCAGGGCAAAAAGGTGCTGCGGATCGCCGACTATCCCGGCCTGCTGGTATGGCGGACGGTGGCGATGCTGGTTAACGAAGCGCTGGACGCGTTGCAGAAGGGCGTCGCCGGCGCGGAGGATATCGATACCGCCATGCGTCTGGGCGTCAACTACCCGCGCGGCCCTCTGGCGTGGGGAGAATCACTTGGCTGGGGCCGGGTACTGCGGCTGCTGGAAAACCTGCAGCGGCATTACGGCGAAGAGCGCTATCGCCCCTGTTCCTTGCTGCGTCAGAAGGCGCTGATGGAGAGACATCATGAGCAATGAAGCCTGGCGCAACGCCCGGGCGATGTATGAGAACGATAACTGTGCGAAAGCGCTGGGAATTGAAATTATCGAGATGGACCAGGGCTACGCGCAGATGACCATGGCGGTCACCCCGAACATGCTCAACGGCCACCACTCCTGCCACGGCGGACAGCTGTTTTCGCTCGCCGATACCGCTTTTGCTTACGCCTGCAACAGTCAGGAGCTGGCGGCGGTCGCCTCAGCGGCGAGCATCGATTTTCTTCGACCAGCCTTTGTCGGCGAGCTGCTGACCGCGACGGCGAGAGTTAAGCATCAGGGCAAACTGACCGGGGTCTATGACATTGAAATCGTTAACCAACAGCAAAAAGTGGTCGCCCTGTTTCGCGGTAAATCGCACCGCATCGGCGGCACAATCACAGGAGAAGTCTGATGCGCGACGCCTTTATTTGTGACGGGATCCGCACGCCGATTGGCCGCTACGGCGGGGCGCTGGCCAGCGTGCGCGCTGACGACCTGGCCGCTATCCCGTTGCGCGAGCTGCTGAACCGTAACCCGAAATTTGACCCGGCATCGATTGACGATGTGATTCTCGGCTGCGCCAACCAGGCCGGCGAAGATAACCGCAATGTGGCTCATATGGCGACGCTGCTGGCGGGCTATCCGCACACCGTACCCGGCACGACTATTAACCGCCTGTGCGGCTCCGGTCTCGACGCTATCGGCTTCGCCGCCCGAGCGATCAAAGCCGGAGAGGCGGATCTGATGATCGCCGGCGGCGTCGAGTCGATGTCGCGCGCGCCGTTTGTGATGGGCAAAGCCAGCGCCCCGTATCAGCGCCAGGCCGAGCTGTTTGATACCACTATCGGCTGGCGTTTTGTGAACCCGCTCATGCAGCAGCGATTTGGCACTGACAGCATGCCGGAAACGGCGGAGAATGTAGCTGAATTGTTAAATATCAGCCGCGCCGATCAGGACGCTTTTGCGTACCGCAGCCAGCAGCGTACGGCCCAGGCCCAGCGCGACGGCATTCTGGCGCAGGAGATCGTGCCGGTACCGATTATCGACCGGAAAGGGGCGGTAAACGTCGTGCGTGACGACGAGCATCCGCGGGCGGACACCACCCTTGAACAGCTTTCGCGGCTAAAAACGCCGTTCCGCCAGGGCGGCGTAGTGACCGCGGGAAACGCCTCTGGCGTCAACGACGGCGCCGCGGCGCTGATTATCGCCAGCTCGCGGCAGGCCACCGCCCAGGGGCTGACGCCGCGGGCACGAATTGTGGCGATGGCGACGGCGGGCGTCGAGCCGAAGTTGATGGGGCTCGGACCGGTACCGGCGGTACGTAAAGTGCTGGAGCGCGCCGGGCTGAACATAAACGATATGGATCTGATTGAGCTGAATGAGGCCTTCGCCGCCCAGGCGCTGGGCGTGCTCAGACAGCTGGGGCTGGCGGATGACGCCCCGCATGTTAACCCCAACGGCGGCGCCATCGCCTTAGGCCACCCGTTGGGGATGAGCGGAGCCCGGCTGGCATTGAGCGCCAGCCTGGAGCTACAGCGCCGCAATGGGCGCTATGCGCTGTGTACGATGTGTATTGGCGTGGGTCAGGGCATTGCCATGATCCTTGAGCGAGTGTGAGCGAATCTACCTGCGAGTACCCTACAAAATGACAACGATAACGCAATTAGACCCGATTGAAAGCGCATCGCGCGACGAGCTGCAGGCCCTGCAAACCCAGCGTCTGAAGTGGACCCTGAAGCACGCCTATGACAATGTGCCGATGTATCGCCGCAAATTCGACGCGGCGGGCGTTCATCCGGACGATTTTCATGAGTTGAGCGATCTGAGCAAGTTTCCCTGCACCACCAAGCAGGATCTGCGCGACAACTATCCGTTTGATACCTTTGCGGTGCCGATGGAGCAGGTGGTGCGCATCCACGCGTCTTCGGGCACCACCGGCAAGCCGACGGTGGTGGGTTATACGCAAAACGATATTGATAACTGGGCCAATATTGTCGCCCGCTCCCTGCGCGCGGCGGGCGGGACGGCAAAAGACAAAATTCATGTCGCCTACGGCTATGGTCTGTTTACCGGCGGGCTAGGCGCCCACTACGGCGCGGAGCGTTTAGGCGCGACGGTGATACCGATGTCCGGCGGGCAGACCGAAAAGCAGGCCCAGCTAATCCGCGATTTTAAGCCGGATATGATTATGGTGACGCCGTCCTACTGCCTGAATCTGATTGAAGAGCTGGAGCGTCAGATGGGCGGCGACGCCAGCGGCTGCTCACTGCGGGTGGGAGTGTTCGGCGCGGAGCCGTGGACCCGCGCGATGCGTACGGAAATCGAGCGTCGTCTGGGGATTTCGGCGCTGGATATTTACGGCCTGTCGGAGGTGATGGGGCCCGGGGTAGCGATGGAGTGCCTGGAAACCGCCGACGGTCCGACGATCTGGGAAGATCACTTCTACCCTGAAGTGGTGAATCCGGACAACGGCACGCCGCTGGCGGACGGCGAACATGGCGAGCTGCTGTTCACCACCCTGACCAAAGAAGCGCTGCCGGTGATCCGCTACCGTACCCGCGACCTGACCCGTCTGCTGCCAGGGACTGCCCGCACTATGCGCCGGATGGATCGCATCAGCGGGCGCAGTGACGATATGCTGATTATCCGCGGCGTGAACGTCTTCCCGTCGCAGCTGGAGGAGGAGATCCTCAAGTTCGAACATCTGGCGCCGCACTATCAGCTGGAGGTTAACCGCCGGGGCCATCTTGATTCACTTTCGGTGCGCGTGGAGTTAAAAGAGAGCGGTCTGGCGCTGAACCACGAACAACGTTGTCAGATTTGTCATCAGCTGCGCCACCGGATCAAGTCGATGGTGGGGATTTCGACCGATATCAGCATTGTTAACTGCGGCAGCATCCCGCGCTCTGAGGGCAAGGCCTGCCGCGTGTTCGATCTGCGCAAGGCGGCCGCTAACGGATAACACCTTCTCCCGGAGGCGGCGCATTGCGCCTGTCCGGGCTACCCGACGACACAACTCCCGTAGCCCGGGTATGGCGTTTACGCCGCGACCCGGGGAGTGTGCCGGGGTTGATGTATCCATGGTCGTCTGCGGGCCGGTAGCCCGGCCAGGTGCGCAGCACCGCCTCGCAATTTCCTGTGCTATGATTCAAAAAGGACAAAAATCACAACAGAATGAATCAGATGAGTAAACTCGACACCTTTATTCAGCAGGCCGTCGCCGCGATGCCCATCAGCGGGACCTCGCTTATTGCTTCTTTATATGGCGACGCCTTGCTCCAGCGCGGCGGAGAGGTCTGGCTCGGCAGCGTGGCGGCGCTGCTGGAAGGGCTTGGATTCGGCGAACGATTCGTGCGTACCGCGCTGTTCCGCCTGAATAAAGAAGAGTGGCTCGATGTGGTGCGCATTGGCCGCCGCAGCTTCTACCGCCTCAGCGACAAAGGCCTGCGTTTGACCCGCCGGGCGGAGCATAAAATCTATCGCGCCAGCGCGCCGGAGTGGGATGGGACCTGGCTGCTGCTGCTGTCGGAAGGGTTGGAAAAAAGCACCCTGGCGGAAGTCAAAAAACAGCTGCTATGGCAGGGATTTGGCGCGCTTGCGCCGAGCCTGCTGGCTTCGCCATCACAAAAGCTGGCGGACGTACAGTCTCTGCTGCATGAAGCGGGCGTGGCGGAAAACGTTATCTGTTTCGAAGCGCATTCCCCGCTGGCGCTCTCTCGGGCGGCGCTGCGCGCTCGCGTTGAAGAGTGCTGGCATCTTACCGACCAGAACGCGATGTATGAAACGTTTATCGCCCTGTTTCGACCGCTGCTGCCGCTGCTTCGCGACTGCGAGCCCGCGGAGCTGACGCCCGAACGCAGTTTCCAGATTCAGCTGCTGCTGATTCACTTCTATCGCCGGGTGGTGCTGAAAGATCCGCTGCTGCCTGAAGAGCTGCTCCCCGCGCACTGGGCCGGACAAACCGCGCGCCAGCTGTGCATCAATATTTATCAACGCGTTGCGCCCGGCGCGCTGGCGTTTGTCAGCGAGAAGGGCGAAAGCTCGGTGGGGGATCTTCCCGCGCCGGGACCGCTCTATTTCCAGCGCTTTGGCGGACTCGCAGGCGTATAAGGAGAGGCTATGCCCATTTATCAAATTGACGGTATGACGCCGGTGGTACCGGACGAGAGCTACGTTCATCCCACCGCGGTGCTAATTGGCGACGTGATCCTCGGTAAAGGGGTCTACGTCGGGCCTAACGCCAGCCTGCGCGGCGATTTTGGCCGTATCGTGGTGAAAGATGGCGCCAACATTCAGGATAACTGCGTGATGCACGGCTTTCCCGGCCAGGATACGGTCGTGGAAGAAGAGGGGCATATCGGCCACGGCGCGATTCTGCACGGCTGCACCATCGGGCGCAACGCGCTGGTGGGCATGAGCGCGGTGATTATTGATGGGGCCAGCATTGGGGAAAACAGCATTGTCGGCGCTTCGGCCTTTGTGAAAGCCAACGCCGAAATGCCCGCTAACCATCTGATTGTCGGCAGTCCGGCAAAAGCCATTCGTACATTAAGCGAACGGGAGCTGGCCTGGAAGAAGCAGGGGACGCGGGAGTATCAGATGCTGGTGGAGCGCTGCAAACAGACGCTGCATCAGGTGGAACCGCTCAAAGAAGCAGAGCCGGACAGAAAGCGGCTGGCGTTTGATGAGAATTTGCGGCCGAAATCATCATCCTGAGGGGGTAAATCATGGCAGAGAAATTATCCGCTCAGTGCCACTGCGGCGCGGTGGCCTTTACCGTTGAGCTTAGCGATGGCTTCAACACCGTTCGCCGCTGTAACTGTTCATATTGCCGGATGCGTGGGGCGGTCGCGGTCTCCGCGCCGCTTTCAGGAATAGATGTTATACGCGGACGGGATAAGCTCACGGAGTATCGTTTTAATACCGGTCAAGCCGTGCACTTTTTCTGCTCCGTGTGTGGGATCTACACTTTTCATCAACGGCGTTCAAACCCGCAGCAATATGGCGTGAATGTGGCCTGCATAGACGGTGTGTCGCCTTTTGATTTTCCCTGCGTGGAGGTCAACGACGGCGTGAATCATCCAAAAGATGGCGGCGGTGGCGTGGTGGGGTATTTGCGCTACGAGAAAAAGTGAAACTCTCCTCCCGCCGGGGCGGGAGGAGTCAACTCTTATGCGGCAACAACGCTGTCGATAGCGGCTTTCGCATCGGTCTGCGCTCTCGCTGCAACTTCCGGGCCGTAGGCGATGCCTTCAGCGAACACGAAGTTCACGTCGGTGATGCCGATAAAGCCAAGGAAGGTAGACAGGTACGGCGTTACCAGGTCCGTCGGGGTATCTTTATGGATACCGCCGCGGCTGGTGACGACGACAGCGCGTTTACCTTTCACCAGACCTTCCGGCCCTTTCTCGGTGTAGCGGAAGGTCACGCCAGCGCGCGCTACCAGGTCGAAGTAGTTTTTCAGCTGGGTAGGGATGTTGAAGTTGTACATCGGCGCCGCGATAACAATCACATCATTCGCCTGCAGTTCAGCGATCAGTTCGTCGGAAAGCGCCAGCGCTTCCTGCTGACGCGGCGTCAGCGGCGCATCGCTCGGACGCAGAGCGCCAACCAGTTCGCCGTCCAGAACCGGAATGGGGTTTGCAGCCAGGTCGCGCACGGTGATAACGTCTTGCGCGTGCTTTTCACGCCATTGTTCAACAAAATAGTCGGACAGCTGACCAGATTGCGAGTACCCTGCCAGAATACTGGATTTCAGAACTAATACTTTGCTCATGGGTGTTTCCTTTTTTAATGTGATTGACGGGCCGTTGCCCTGGTGCTTGTTGACACTCTATTCACAATCATGTCGCAGAGAAAGCGCAATAAATCGAACTCTGTATTCAGTTTTTTTGAACAAGGCACGAATTGCGCGGATGTGGTACTCTAACGCAATACATCAAAAGAGATTTTTCCCGGCAGTGCGCTGCCCGATAACGCTATGACAGAACAACAAAAAATAACCTTCTCTCAGCTCTTTGCACGGCTGGATGGCCTGATGCTGCGCGATAAGTCGCGCTTTGCCCGTCGCCTGCACGGCGTGAAGAAGGTTAAAAATCCTGATGCCCAGCAGGCCATCCTTCAGGAGATGGCGCAAGAAATTGAACAGGCGGCAGGGAGAGTCCTGCTGCGCGAAGCCGCCCGACCGGCTATCGATTATCCGCAGAATCTGCCGGTTAGCCAGAAAAAACAGGAGATTCTCGAAGCCGTGCGCGATCACCAGGTGGTGATTGTGGCGGGGGAAACCGGTTCGGGGAAAACCACCCAGCTGCCAAAAATTTGTATGGAGCTGGGGCGCGGCGTTAAAGGCTTAATTGGCCATACGCAACCGCGTCGTCTGGCCGCGCGTACCGTCGCCAACCGTATCGCCGAAGAGCTGCAAACGGAGCCGGGCGGCTGCATTGGCTATAAAGTCCGCTTTAGCGACCACGTCAGCGATAACACCATGGTTAAGCTGATGACCGACGGTATTCTGCTGGCGGAAATCCAGCAGGATCGGCTGCTGATGCAGTACGACACCATCATTATCGATGAAGCGCACGAACGCAGCCTCAATATCGACTTCCTGCTTGGCTACCTGCGGGAACTGCTGCCCCGTCGCCCGGATTTGAAAATTATAATCACCTCGGCGACCATCGATCCGGAACGCTTCTCGCGCCACTTTAACAACGCGCCGATTATCGAAGTGTCCGGGCGCACCTACCCGGTAGAAGTGCGCTATCGACCCATCGTTGAAGACGCCGACGACACCGAGCGCGATCAGCTGCAGGCGATATTTGACGCCGTTGATGAACTCGGGCGCGAAAGCCCCGGTGATATCCTTATCTTTATGAGCGGCGAGCGTGAAATCCGCGATACCGCCGATGCGCTCAATAAGCTGAATCTGCGCCATACCGAAGTGCTGCCTCTGTATGCGCGGCTTTCCAATAGCGAACAGAACCGTGTGTTCCAGGCCCACAGCGGGCGGCGGATCGTGCTGGCCACCAACGTCGCCGAAACCTCGCTGACCGTGCCGGGCATCAAGTACGTTATTGACCCGGGTACCGCGCGTATCAGCCGCTACAGCTTCCGCACCAAAGTGCAGCGCCTGCCTATTGAGCCGGTTTCCCAGGCGTCGGCTAACCAGCGTAAAGGCCGCTGCGGTCGCGTGTCGGAAGGGATCTGTATTCGTCTCTATTCGGAAGATGACTTCCTGTCGCGCCCGGCATTTACCGACCCGGAGATTCTGCGCACCAACCTGGCATCTGTTATCCTGCAGATGACCGCGCTGGGCCTGGGCGATATCGCCGCGTTTCCGTTTGTTGAAGCGCCGGATAAACGCAATATTCAGGACGGCGTTCGCCTGCTGGAAGAGCTGGGGGCGATTACCACCGACGAACAGCAGACCGCTTATAAGCTGACGCCGATGGGCCGTCAGCTTAGCCAGCTACCGGTGGACCCGCGTCTGGCGCGCATGGTGCTGGAAGCGCAAAAACACGGCTGCGTGCGCGAGGCGATGATTATCACCTCGGCGCTCTCCATTCAGGACCCGCGCGAGCGGCCAATGGACAAGCAGCAGGCCTCTGACGAGAAACATCGCCGTTTCCACGATAAAGAGTCCGACTTCCTGGCGTTCGTCAACCTGTGGAACTACCTGGGCGAGCAGCAAAAAGCGCTCTCCTCGAACCAGTTCCGCCGCCAGTGCCGGGTCGATTTCCTCAACTACCTGCGCGTGCGCGAGTGGCAGGATATCTATACCCAGCTGCGTCAGGTGGTGAAAGAGCTCGGGCTGCCGGTGAACAGCGAGCCGGCGGAGTATCGCGAAATTCACACCGCGCTGCTGACCGGTCTGCTGTCGCATATCGGTATGAAAGACGCCGACAAGCAGGAGTTTACCGGCGCGCGCAACGCTCGCTTCTCCATCTTCCCTGGATCGGGGTTGTTCAAAAAGCCGCCAAAATGGACGATGGTCGCCGAACTGGTGGAAACCAGCCGCCTGTGGGGGCGTATCGCCGCGCGCATTGAGCCGGAGTGGGTCGAGCCGGTGGCGCAGCATTTGATCAAACGCTCGTACAGCGAACCCCACTGGGAGCGCGGGCAGGGCGCGGTGATGGCGACGGAAAAGGTCACCGTTTACGGGCTGCCGATTGTGGCGGCCCGCAAGGTCAACTATAGCCAGATTGATCCGGCGCTGTGCCGCGAGCTATTTATCCGCCATGCGCTGGTGGAGGGCGACTGGCAGACTCGTCACGCCTTCTTCCGTGACAACCTGAAGCTGCGCAACGAGATTGAAGAGCTGGAGCATAAGTCGCGCCGCCGCGATATTCTCGTCGATGACGAAACGCTGTTTGAGTTCTACGACCAGCGTATCAGCCATGACGTCATCTCAGCGCGCCATTTCGACAAGTGGTGGAAACAGGCCAGCCGCGAGACGCCGGATCTGCTCAACTTTGAAAAGAGCATGCTGATTAAGGAAGGCGCGGAGCAGGTCAGTAAGCTCGACTATCCGAACTTCTGGCACCAGGGCAACCTGAAGCTGCGTCTCACCTATCAGTTTGAACCGGGCGCCGACGCTGACGGCGTAACGGTGCATATTCCACTGCCGCTGCTCAACCAGGTGGAAGAAGCCGGATTTGAGTGGCAGATCCCGGGGTTGCGTCGCGAGCTGGTTATCGCCCTGATTAAATCGCTGCCGAAGCCGGTACGGCGTAACTTCGTTCCAGCGCCGAACTACGCGGAGGCGTTTTTAGGCCGCGCGACGCCGCTGGAGCTGCCGCTGCTGGATTCCCTTGAACGTGAGCTGCGGCGGATGACCGGCGTGACTATCGACCGCGAGGCCTGGCAATGGGATCAGGTACCCGATCATCTGAAAATCACTTTCAGGGTGGTGGACGAGAAAAACAAGAAGCTGCAGGAAGGGCGCTCGCTGCAGGATCTGAAAGATGCGCTGAAAGGTAAGGTGCAGGAGACGCTGTCCGCGGTTGCCGATGACGGTATCGAGCAGAGCGGGCTGCATATCTGGAGCTTTGGCCGGCTTCCGGAGAGCTACGAGCAGAAGCGCGGCAACTACAAAGTTAAGGCCTGGCCGGCGCTGGTGGACGAGCGCGACAGCGTGGCGATCAAGCTGTTTGATAACCCGCTGGAGCAGCAGCAGGAGATGTGGCGCGGCCTGCGTCGCCTGCTGCTGCTGAATATCCCGTCGCCGATTAAATACCTGCATGAGAAGCTGCCGAATAAAGCCAAGCTGGGGCTCTATTTCAACCCCTACGGCAAGGTGCTGGATCTGATCGATGACTGTATCTCCTGCGGCGTGGATAAGCTGATCGATGAAGCGGGCGGCCCGGTATGGACCGAAGAGGGCTTTGCCGCGCTGCATGAAAAGGTGCGCGCTGAACTCAACGAGACGGTGGTGGAAATCGCCAAACAGGTTGAGCAGATCCTGACCGCGGTGTTCAATATCAATAAACGCCTGAAAGGCCGCGTGGATATGACCATGGCGCTTGGGCTGTCGGATATCAAATCGCAGATGAGCGGGCTGGTGTATCGCGGTTTCGTCACCGGCAATGGCTTCCGCCGCCTTGGGGATACGCTGCGCTATCTGCAGGCGATTGAAAAGCGGCTTGAGAAAATGGCGATCGATCCGCACCGTGACCGCGCGCAGATGCTCAAGGTGGAGAGCATCCAGCAGGCGTGGCAGCAGTGGTTGAATAAGCTGCCGCCTCAGCGCCGTCAGGATAACGACGTGCAGGAGATCCGCTGGATGATTGAAGAGCTGCGCGTCAGCCTGTTCGCCCAGCAGCTCGGCACGCCGTATCCGATATCCGACAAGCGAGTGCTGCAGGCAATGGACGCGATTGTGGCCTGATACTACGGCAATGGCGTTTTCATTCTCTTTCAGGGAATGGAAACGTCATGCCAAATTATTAAATATCCATTATGCGTTCGTCTTAATATTATTGATCTTAACGACAGCCAGAACGGCTAATGCTGTAGTATAAAACATATAAATTCGGATGAAATAAAGTATTGCTAAAACTAATTATTTAAAGGGATGTAAATATTATATGAATATAAAAATCGTCACGATGATTTCAATTTTAACCGCAGCGTGCTCTTCGGCCTTTGCTAATGAAAAGACCACGACGACTTGTGCAGAAAAACAGTTATTTATCAATAGTTCAAACTATATGATTCTGACAAAAATGCCGCCCATGATGCCGGGCGAGAAGTCTCTTAGCGTGCACTTTTCCGGTAAAGGAAAACTTTATCGTTATGAATCATCCGGCACGATGTCACTTTCTCACTGCGGGCAACTGGAAAGTCGCGCTGAAACGGAAGAGCGTGATATTGGTAATAATAAGACAATGCGAAGCACAACGACTGTCATCCGTGATAAACAAAAGGGCTGGCTGACGGAGATGAGAATCGACGGCTTTTATCCGAATAAGACCAGCATCGATAGCCGACATTACTATACCGACGAATTGGGCCGAATTGTCCGCGCAGAAGGCCAATATAAAATGGATGACAAACTGCTGGAAACCACGACCTGGGAATATCTTTATGACGATCAAAATCGCCTGATTCGTGAAGTGATAAAGCCCACGGGTTCTCCGGCGGCAATCATCGTCGACTATTACCACGATATCAATGGGCGTTTAGCACATGTTACCGAAGAGTCACGTTCCCGACTCCTGCGCTGGGACGGACAAGGGCGCTGGCTGTCGAGCCTGCTTCTGGGACTGACGGCTGAAAATCGCTCCCGTTTCGAGGAAAAATGCGTAAGGTGGGATGTTGTCGGAAACTGCACGCAGGAGAACAGGTGGGAAGCTGATACAGCTCGCGCGGGGGCCGACAGGGAAATAGAGGTAAATTATCAGATTGAATATCAGCCGAATCATTCTCAATGATTTGCTCTGTAAACAAGGATGTTACTCACTGATGCAAAAGACATGTGCAATCTGATATGTAATCCATTATCAGAATTAACCCATCACCATAGCTAACATGATCCGGATTGTAGCTTCGCGCCGCAATCCGGATTTTCAGACTCATTATTCGTTCACCCACGCGAGGGTGAACCCGTCCCAGCCTTTGCTGCCCACCGTTTGCAGGGCCGTGACCGTCAGCCGCGGGTCGCTGCCCATCATGTCGATAAACGCTCTGACGCCCTGCACCCGGTCGTCCTCGCTATCCGGGTTCGTCACTTCGCCGTCGCGCACCACGTTATCGCCCACAATCACTGTCCCCGGGCGAGAATAGCGCAACGCCCAGCGCAGATAGCCAGGATTATTCGGTTTATCCGCGTCGATAAAAATGAGATCGAACGGCGGGCGATCGCCCAGCTTTTCCAGGCTGGTCAGCGCCGGGCCTTCCAGTACCGCAACGCGATCGTTCACGCCTGCCAGACGGAGGTTCTCGCGCGCGACGGCGGCATGATGCGCGTCGGCCTCCAGGGTGAGCAATTCACCATCGACGGGCAACTCCCTGGCCATCCAGATCGTGCTGTAGCCGCCGAGCGTGCCGATCTCGAGGATGCGTTTGGCGCCCGTCATGCGCACCAGCAGGGCCAGGAACTGCCCCTGATTGGCGGCGACGTCGATCGCCGGAAGCCCGGCGTGCTGATTATTCGCCAGAACCTGGCTGAGGAGCGGATCGGTGGGGATTAACGCTGTCACGAGATAATTATCTACTGCCGACCACTGTTGTTGCATGTCAGATTTCCCGTATTACATCCCTGATGAATCAGACCAGCCGCCTCCCAGCGACCGGTACAAATCAACTTGCGCCAGCAGCAGGTTGTTTTTCACCTGTACCACGCTGAGCTGGGTGGAAAACAGCGTGCGCTGGGCGTCGAGTACATCCAGATAGGATGAGTAGCCGTTGCGATAGCGGTTCTGGGCGATACGTAGCGTCTCCTTAGCAACGTTCTCCTGTTCAAGTAGCTCCGCCAACTGATCGCCGTAGCGATTAATGGCATCGAGGCTGTCGTTCACCTCTTTAAACGCGGCGCGCACCGTTTTTTCATAGCTATACAGCGCCTGATTGCGCTGGGCCATCGATACGTCGACCTCAGCATTCAGCGCCTGGCGGTTGAGCAACGGCGCCAGAATGCTGCCGCCGAGGCTCCATAAGCGTAGCGGATTATCCAGCAGGTCGGGCAGGGTGCGATCCTGCAGGCTGCCGGTGGCGGTAAGGTTGATGGACGGCAGCAGCTGCGCCTGCGATGACGCCAGGGTGGCGTCGGCGGCCACCAGTTGACGCTGGGCCTGAACGATATCCGGTCGGCGGTTGAGCAGGGTTGACGGCAGCTGGGAAGGTAGCGATAGCGGCGAAAGCTGCGCGAACGCGTTGCGCTTAACGGCGCCCGGATTGGCGCCGAGCAAAAGGCTGAGCGCATTTTCCTGCTGGGCGATTTGATGGCGCAGCGGCGGAATTTGCGCGCGCGTGGAGCGCAGTTCGGAGTCCGCCTGCATCAGCTCCAGGCGCGAGGTATAGCCGGTTTCAAACTGGCGTTTCGCCAGGTTGAAAGCGTCTTCGCGTGATTTTAGCGTTTGTTGCGTCACCCGCAGCTGTTCATCCAACGATAGTAGGGTGATGTAACTGACCGCCACCGAAGAGGCGACGGTCAGGTTCGCCGCGGCGGCCGCAGCTTTTTGCGCTTCCAGGCTGGCTTGCGCCGCGCTGGCGGCGCTGCGGTTTGCGCCCCAGAGATCAACATCGTAGCTGGCGGTCAGCGCGCCTTTATACACCGTACTGTGAACGGGCAGCCCGGTAGCCGCCGACTGGGACCGCGCGCGGGTGCCGGTCAACCCGGCGTCGAGCGAGGGAAACAGGCTGCTATCGGCGGCGTAGGCCCGGGCCTGGTACTCGTTGACCCGTTCGCGAGCGAGCAGCACGTCGCTGTTATAGCGCAACGCCTGGTCGACATACTGGTTGAGCGTGCTGTCATGAAAATTGCGCCACCACACGCCCTCAACGGGGCTGGACGGACCGACATCCGCCCGCCAGGCGGCAGGGATCTGTAAACCGGGCGCGGCCTGCTGAACGTCCGCGGACTGGCAACCGACCAGCACAAGGATAACGGCGAGAGCGAGCGGACGAATCATTGCTGTTTCTCCGCGCGGGTATCAATGGTGACCTGCACCGACATCCCCGGCCGCAGACGCTGGCCGTTCTTCTGCCCCTCATCAACGGCGATGCGTACCGGAATGCGCTGGGCGATTTTCACGAAGTTACCGGTGGCGTTATCCGGGGAAATGGCGCTGAACTCGACGCCGGTCGCCGGAGAGATGCTCTGCACCGTGCCGGTGAATTTCTCGCTGTTCAGCGCATCAACGGTAAAGGTCACCGGTTGCCCGACGCGCACCTGCGCCAGCTGGGTCTCTTTGAGATTCGCGATCAGCCAGTGCTGCGGCGGCACCAGCGAGGTGAGATGCGTCCCAGCGGTCACGTAGGCGCCAAGGCGAACCGAGATTTGCCCGAGCTGACCGTCAGTCGGCGCGATAATCCGGGTGTTTTGCAGGTCGATCTGCGCCAGCTCCAGCGCTGCTTTTGCGCTGGCGACGTCGGCGAGCAGCGAATCGCGGTTAACGATGGTGGATTGCAGGTCCTGGCGTGACATCTCCAGCGTTGCTTTGGCCTGCTCGATATCCGCGGTACCTTGCGCCGCGCTGGCGCGGGCGGAATCACGTTCGCGAATCGATAGCGAGCCGTCAGCGGTCAGCTCCTGAACGCGTTTTAAATCGGCCTGGGTTTTCAGATTCTGCGCGCGGGCGTTCTGCAGCGCCGCTTCGTTACGTGCGATGACCGCCTCGGCGCTTCTGCGCTGTTGCTGATTGTTCTTCAGCGCCGCCTCTTTCATCGCCAGCGTTGCTTGCGCCTGATGGACGCGCTGCTTATAGATGCGCTCGTCAATCTGGAACAGCACGTCGCCGGCTTTCACCTGATTAAAATCCTGAACCTTAACCTCGGTGATATAACCGTTGACCTGCGGGCTGATAAACGTGGTTTGCCCGCGAACGTAGGCGTTATCGGTAAACTGGCTTTCACGGGTAAACGGCGGCAGCTGCCAGGCATAGAGAATAACCAGTACGCCAACGATGCCAATGGCGGCGGCGGTGAAAATCGAGACGATGCGAATATTATTTCGGGTGTTGGCCTGCTGTTTGGCCGCATCCTGCTGACTCATAATGACTCCAGAGTGAATTTTATTTACTTCCCGTTGCGCGTTTCAGCGCGATACGGGCGGTAATACGTAATCTTATTAAGCGCCAGAAAACCCATACCAGCGTGGCGGCTGAAATCGCCGCCGTCAGCAGATAGGTATCATTGTAAGCGAGAATATTGGCCTGCAGCGTGGCGGCGTTTTGCAACAGCATGGTGGCCTGAACATTGAGCAGGGTGCTGTCGCCAATCTGGCTTTGATACATCTGGCTGTACTGCTGTATACGCTCGGTAATCAGCGGATTGAGCGTGGTGAGCTGGTCGGCGAGCTGGCTGGAGTGAAACTTCTCCCGCCAGGTCTGGAAAGTACCGAGAATGGCGGAGCCCAGCAGGCCGCCGATATTCTGACTCATGCCGAACAGTACCGAGAAGCTCACCAGGTTGCGCTGGTCGGCAATGACCCCGCCAATCCCTGCCAGCATCGCCGGGGCGAGGAAGAAAGCGCTGCCGAAACCCAGCAGAAACTGACTGAACATCAGCTGCTCCGGGCGGGTCAGGATCGTCGACTGGCTGTCGAGCAGCGATCCAACCATAATTAACGCCAGCGCGGTGGCGGTGGGCCAGTAGAGGCGCTGCGGGTTGAGCGTCAGACAGCTGGCGACAATACCGCAGAGGATCCCGGCGAAAATCGACCACGCCAGGTTGGTCATCTGTTCGTTCTGCAGGCCGACGTACTGCAGCCAGCCGATGACGCCGGTATTCTGCTCCGCCAGCACGATACGGATCAGCAGCATAATCAGCCCGAGACGCAGAATACTGCCGCTGGAGAGCCATTTGATATTGAGCAGCGGGTTGCTGCGGTTATGCTCAAAAGCAATCGCGGAGACAATCAGCACCACAGCGCCCGCCAGCGCCCAGCCGATCCACGACGCTTCGAACCACCAGTCCAGCCGCCCCAGCGACAGCACCGCGGTGACCAGCGCCATCCCTGGCGCCAGCAGAAAGAAGGTGATGAAATCTTTTTTCTCAAATACCTTTTTCCGATCGCTTGGCGGCAGCTTGAGGGCGATCACACAGGCCAGCGACACCAGCGCCAGCCCCAGTTCAAAGAAGTACAGCCCGCGCCACTCGTCGATTTGCAGCAGCTCGGTGGAGAACAGGCGCGCCAGCGGGATCGCCAGCGATGAACCGGTGATGCCGATGGTCAGCGCTTTGAGCCGATGGCGGGCGGGCCAGGCCTGCACCTGATAATAAATCCCCAGCGAGCTTAGCGCCGCGGCCACCATGCCGTGGGCGGCGCGGACCATCAGCGCGGAACTCAGGTCGTTGACGAACAGGTGGAAGAAGGTCACCAGCACGTAGAGTACGAGAAAACCTTCGGTAAAAGCGCGCAGGCCGAACTGCTGGCGGAACTTCACCAGCAGCAGGTTAATGGACACGTTGGTCATTACGTAGACTGCCGGGAGCCAGGCAATCTCCGTCGACCAGGCGGCAAAAGTACCCTGCAACAGCTGTAGATTAGCGGTCACCACCGCATTGCCCAACGCGCCGGTCAGGCATACCAGCAGCCCGACGATCCCGTAGGCAATGCGTTTTGGCGTACTGTGGATCGGGGTCGACGGCGAGCCGAGGATCGCTGGTTTTTCGTGCGGGGCCCAGTCGTGAGGAATATAGGGATTGGCGTGTCGGCGAGGCATTATTTTTTCTCGACCTCGCGCAGCAGCTTCTCCAGTACCTGCTGCGTCTGCTGCTGCTCTTCGGGGGTAATGGCGGTAAGGATCTCCTCCCGCAAATCATCGGCCACCGTTTTCACCTGCTGGTACACTTCAAGGCCTTTGGCGGTGGCAATCAGCAGCCGTTTGCGTTTATCGCGCTCGGTTTTCACCCGCTCGACCAGACCGAGATCGACCAGCCGGTTGAGCAGCGGTACGAGGGTTGCGCTTTCGACGCCCAGCTCCTGGGCCAGCTCGCTTTGCGATAGCGGCTTTTCGTTGCGCGCGATGGCGGAAACGGCGACCCAGCTGGCCTGGCTCATGCCAAGGTCCTTGAGTCGGCGGTTGACCGCCAGGCGCCAGTGGTGGGCGGTCAGATATAAAAGATGGGAAAAGTTAAGCTGTCGGTTATCCATAGATCAGCCTGCAATATCGTTAGAGCTCTAATGATTTTTGCCTGACCAGAACGAGAATTCAAGCCCGTTTGGTAAAAACAGGTTAACGGTATGTGCGTTTAATGTGGAATAAGACTTGCGAAGGGCAAAGAAGGGGGCTGGTCTCAAGCCCGGCATTAACCGGGCTGAGAAGAGGGATTATCCCGGATAAATACCGCGATCTTTACGCGCCATCAGGATCCGCTCACAGGCCACGATATAGGCGGCGGTGCGTAAAGAGCACGCTTTTTCCACCGCTTTTTCGTAAACGTGAACGATCGCATCGGTCATGATACGGTCCATTTTGGCGTTGATCTCTTCTTCGCTCCAGAAGAAGCTGGCCATATCCTGCACCCATTCGAAGTAGCTCACGGTGACGCCGCCGGCGTTACAGATAACGTCCGGCACCACCACGATGCCGCGCTCGGCCAGCACATCATCCGCTTCCGGGTAGGTCGGGCCGTTAGCGCCTTCGAGCACCAGTTTGCAGCTGAGGGTTTCGGCGCGCTCGCGCGTAATCTGGCCTTCCAGCGCCGCCGGGATCAGAATATCCATCGGCGTCGTCCAGAACGCTTCTTTGGCAATTTCGCGGGCGCCAGGGAAACCGGCGATTTGCTTGTTCTCGGCCTGCCATGCGGTCAGCGCGGCCATATCAATACCGCCCTCGTTATATAGGGTGGCGGTGTGGTCCTGAATTACCACAATCCGTGCGCCGACGCCTGCGAACAAGCGGGCCGCTTCGCTACCTACGTTACCAAAACCCTGTAGCGCGACTTTTGCGCCCTCGATTTCGATACCGCTGCGGCGAGCTACTTCGCGACCGGTGACGAATACGCCGCGGCCGGTGGCTTTTTCACGGCCCAGCGAACCGCCCAGGTGAATAGGCTTGCCGGTGACCACGCCGGTGATGGTGGTGCCGTGGTTCATGGAGTAGGTATCCATCATCCAGGCCATCACTTTGCCGTTGGTGCCGACGTCCGGCGCCGGAATGTCTTTTTGCGGCCCGATAATAATGCCGATCTCGCTGGTATAGCGACGGGTCAAACGCTCCAGTTCACCTTCCGACAATGAGAACGGGTCGACGCGGATGCCGCCTTTGGCGCCGCCGTAGGGAATATTAACTGCCGCACACTTGATGGTCATCCAGGCTGAAAGCGCCATAACTTCATTGAGATCAACATCAGGATGGTAGCGCACGCCGCCTTTACCCGGTCCGCGCGAGAGGTTGTGCTGAACGCGGTAACCTTCGAAGTGGCGGATAGTACCGTCGTCCATTTGCACAGGGATATCAACGATTAGCGCGCGTTTCGGATGGCGCAGGGTTTCAATCCAGAAAGCGAGATCGCCGAGGTAGGGCGCGACGCGATCGATTTGGCGCAGGTAGGTGGTCCATGGAGATGTACTACTTTCAGAAGCGTAAGATAACTTTTCCATAAGAGTCCTGTTTCGCAGTGATAATTATTTTGTTAACCGTGGAAAGGTACAGCTATAAACTCTGTAACGAGAATGTTATCACCAATTTAATGGGACGGTATTTGGCAAAAATGCAGAATATGCTGTCGTTGCGGCTGGGATTCAGCTTTTTGTGAATAAAAAAACGTAAAATAACGCTCCTCATGGATGAATATGCATTTTTGTGCATTAAAGCCGTAGTTGTGACCCTTTCTCCCTATTTATTAGATTCTTGACCCTCTTCAAAAAGTGAATAAAACGCTATTCAGATGTGTTGACTTTGTTGCTTAAGAGGCGTGGGTGCGCTATTCGCGCTTTATTACCCAAAGTTCGCGCCAGCGTCTAAGATGGTGGCCGCTAATCTACGGCTGAGAGTGTTAACAGGAGAAAACATGTCAGAACATTTTCCATCGCTACCCGAATCGGTACTGGCCGCGGCGAACCAGCTGGGAGCCTGGCTGGCGCAGGATGATTTGCCCGTTGATCCGCAAATAGAGGTGGTGGTGCTGGCTGGCAACGCAGTGATCCCGACCATCGATTTCGCCTGCCGGCTGGCGGCGCAGCACGCGGTTCCGCTGCTGATCAGCGGCGGTATCGGTCACTCCACTTCGTTTTTATACCAGTCGGTGTTAAACGACCCGCGCTACCGCGCCATCGCGGTAAGGGATCGCGCCGAAGCGCATATCCTGGCCGACATCGCCCATCAGTTCTGGGCCATTCCGCGCCAACACATCGTGGTGGAGGATCGCTCCACCAACTGCGGAGAGAACGCGCGCTTTACCCGGGAAATGCTTGAGGAGAGGGGCATTGCCCATCGTACAGGGGTGGTGATTCAGGATCCGACCATGCAGCGCAGAACGATGGCGACGTTTGCCCGCGTCTGGCAAGACGATCCGCGAGCGCCAACGTGGTACAGCACGCCGGGGTGCGCGCCAGTATTATGTAACGGGAGTGACGGTGTCACTTTTAGCGGGAAAGATGCGGGTTTGTGGCCGGTGGGGCGCTATCTGGCGCTGATCCTCGGCGAACCGCCGCGGCTGGCGGATAACCCGCAGGGCTACGGCCCGTTAGGCAAGGATTTTATCGCGCATGTGGATATTCCGCCGCACATTGCTCAGGCGTGGCAGACGCTGCACGACGACCGTCTGCTCTCCGATGCGCTAAGCGCGCGGCAGCTGGCTTAGGTAGCCATAAGCGCTTTTCATCGCTGTTGGTTCGCGTTTCTTCCTCCTTTAGACGCCTGGCATGGTCGCCGGCGTCGGGAAATTTGCCCGTTTGCGTTGGCGGTATCGCAAACGGGCAGCTCGTGTTATTGAATTGTGATTTTTTGCGCGTTAGCTTCATCTGTTTTTATGAAATATCTCACAAAAACAAGCCCTCATGCTGTCTCTTTGCCTTATGGACGATAGTTTTTAACATCTAGTTCACCTGTTAAAAACAATAATCCTTAGGAGCAGACCATGACAGCACCCGTTCAACACCCTATGTATATTGACGGCCAGTTTGAACCCGGCCGCGGTGATGCGTGGATTGATGTGATCAACCCGGCGACGGAAGCGCTGCTTTCGCGGATCCCCGACGGCAGCGCGGAAGATGCAAGGCGAGCGATTCTCGCCGCCGAGCGCGCGCAGCCTGGCTGGGAAGCCCTGCCGGCGATTGAGCGCGCGGGATGGTTACGCAAAATCGCCGCCGGTATCCGCCAACGTGCGGAAGAGATCGCCGCGCTTATCGTCGCCGAGGGCGGAAAAATCCAGCAGCTGGCGGCGGTGGAGGTCTCTTTTACCGCCGATTATCTTGATTATATGGCCGAGTGGGCGCGCCGTTATGAAGGTGAAATTGTGCAGAGCGACCGCCCGGGGGAGAACATTCTGGTATTCAAGCGCGCGCTGGGCGTGACGACCGGTATCCTGCCGTGGAATTTTCCGTTCTTCCTGATTGCCCGCAAGCTGGCGCCGGCGCTGATTACCGGTAATACCATCGTCATTAAACCGAGTGAATTTACGCCGAATAACGCCATCGTTTTTGCGCAAATCGTCCATGATATTGGTCTACCGAAAGGGGTCTTTAACCTGGTGCTGGGCCGCGGCGAAACCGTAGGCCAGGAGCTGGCGGGCAATCCGAAAGTAGCGATGGTCAGCATGACCGGCAGCGTCGCTGCAGGCGAGAAGATTATGGCCGCGGCGGCGAAAAACATCACTAAAGTGTGTCTGGAGCTGGGCGGGAAAGCACCTGCTATCGTGATGGATGATGCGGATCTTGAGCTGGCGGTTAAGGCGGTGGTGGATTCTCGGGTCATCAATAGCGGGCAGGTGTGCAACTGCGTCGAGCGCGTATACGTGCAAAAGGGCATTTACGATCGCTTTGTTAATCGCCTTGGCGAAGCGCTGAAGGCGGTACAGTTTGGCGATCCGGCGGCACGCGACGATATCGCGATGGGTCCGTTGATTAACGCCGCCGCGCTGGAGCGCGTTGAGCAGAAGGTGGCAAAAGCGGTTGCCCAGGGCGCGCGCGTCGCCATTGGCGGTAAAGCGGTGACGGGGAGGGGCTATTTTTATCCGCCAACGCTGCTGCTGGATGTGCGCCAGGAGATGGATATCGTGCATGAAGAGACATTCGGTCCGGTGCTGCCGGTGGTGGCGTTTGATACCCTTGAAGAGGCGCTGGCGATGGCCAACGATAGCGATTATGGGCTGACGTCGTCGATCTATACCCGCGACCTGAACGTCGCAATGAAGGCGATCAAGGGGCTAAAATTTGGCGAAACCTATATTAACCGCGAAAACTTCGAAGCGATGCAGGGTTTCCATGCCGGATGGCGTAAATCGGGCATTGGCGGCGCCGACGGACGTCACGGTCTGAATGAGTATCTGCAAACCCAGGTGGTCTATCTGCAGGCCTGAGTCGGCAGCGTCTCCCGGTGGCGATACTGCGCATCTTTCCGGGCTGTCCAGCCCGCAGATCGCCCCCGGGTCGCGGCTGACGCCTTACCCGGGCTACCTAAACTACCCAAACGCAGGCGCACGTACCCGTAGCCCGGGCAGGCGCTCTGCGCTGCCCGGGGAACAGAGCGCAGGATGGCATCATTTCCCGGAGGCGATGCTGCGCATCTGTCCGGGCTACGCGTGCCGAACCGTCTGCGACTTACTTCGCGAATTTATCCAGCACCCGGATAAGCTGGGTAACGAAGCCATACTCGTTATCGTACCAGGCCACGGTTTTCACCAGTTGCAGATCGCCAACCTCAGCAATCTCCAGCTGCGTGGCATCGTAAATTGAACCGAAATGGCTGCCGATGACGTCCGATGAAACGATCTCTTCTTCGGTATAACCGAATGATTCATTGTTCGCCGCAGCATTTTTCATCGCCTGATTGACTTCTTCGGCGGAGACCTTTTTCTCCAGCACTGACACCAGCTCAGTCACCGACCCTGTTTTGGTCGGTACGCGCTGGGCGTGGCCCTTCAGCTTGCCGCTCAGCGCTGGAATAACCAGCCCAATGGCTTTCGCCGCCCCGGTAGTATGCGGAATGATATTTTCCGCCGCCGCTCGGGAAGCGCGTAGATCTTTGCCGCGCGGGCCGTCAACCAGCGATTGCGTACCGGTATAGGCGTGAATAGTGGTCATGGTCCCCACTTTAATGCCAAATGCGTCATGGAGCACTTTCGCCATCGGCGCCAGGCAGTTGGTGGTGCAGGAGGCCACGGAAATAATTGTATCGTTGGCGTCCAGCGTGTCGTCGTTAACGTTATAGACAATGGTTTTCATATCGCCAGCGGGCGCGGAGATCAGTACTTTTTTCGCGCCGGCGGTCAGATGCGCCTGCGCTTTTTCCGCGGAGGTATAAAAACCCGTACACTCGACAATCAGCTCGGCGCCTACCGCTTTCCACGGAATATGCTGAGCCTCTTTTTCCGCAAAAACGGTAATTTTTTTGCCATCAACGATCAGCGCATCTTCAGTAAAATCTACGCTCCATGGGAAAGGCCCGTAGTTTGAATCATGCTTTAACAGGTAGGCCAGCACTTTAGGTGATGTCAGGTCGTTAATCGCCACGACCTCTAAAGGGCTGTTAACCTCCAGTAACCGGCGCAGCACTAAACGTCCAATACGCCCAAATCCATTAATCCCGAGTTTACTCATGAAGAATCTCCAGGTCAGTTGAACTGTCAGGTAAAAACTTCTCCAGGCTTAGTTCAGCTGCCGGAATAGGGCAACCAACGATTTTTGCGGCGCCGTTAAATGCTGATAAAAACGCGAACAGAAAAGTGAATAAATTCGGTGGGTTGCGGGCGGGGTGTTAACGGTTAATAATTTTTTGTTTCAGCTTTATACGCCACGGGCATATTGGCAAGGGATTGAAAAGGTGGGCCCAGGAAGGGCCTACCTCGTGGCCGATTATTTGGCGTTCCCGCCCAGTTCAGCAAAAGCGGCAAGCGCGGCGCCGTCAAGGCGATAGCGAACCCACTCACTTTGCGCAACGGCACCAATGCTCAGATAAAAATCAATGGCCGGCTGGTTCCAGTCGAGCACGCTCCACTCCAGGCGACCGCACTCTCTTTTTACCGCCAACTGAGCGATGGTTTTCAGCAGCGCTTTTCCTGCGCCGCGGCCGCGAAACTCGGGAGTGACGTAGAGATCTTCCATATAGATGCCGTTGCGGCCGAGCCAGGTGGAATAGCTGGTAAAGAACACCGCGTAGCCGGCGATCTTACTGTCAATCTCGCAGATTAGCGCTTCCGTTTTACTGTCGCTGGCGAAAAGCGATGCCTGGATTTCTTCAACCGTGGTGACCACCTGTTCCGGCGCCTTTTCATACACCGCCAGCTCGTAAATCATGTCATAAATTGCTTTTGCGTCCGCCGGGCTGGCCTGACGAATGGTCATATTCATTGGATTACCTGTTGTGCCATCGTAAGTTTGATACCGCAAAGCATAAACGTTAAGGTTAGAAGAATTAAGTGCAATGAAATCACGCAATGATGAATATTATGCATCCAGCTCTGCGTCGTCTTGATTTGAATCTGCTCCCGGTATTCGAGGCGGTCTACCGTTATCGTTCGGTACGCCTGGCGGCGGAAGAGCTGGCGATGAGCACCTCGGCGTTAAGCCACGCGCTGTCCAGGCTGCGCGCCGCGCTCAATGACCCGCTTTTCTATCGCGAAGGGCATCGTATGTGCCCCAGCGTGTTCGCCACCCAGCTCGCGCCTTCTATTGCCTCGGCGTTAAAGTTTTTAGATCAGGAGTTGACCCCGCAGCCGAAGTTTGTCGCCTCGGCCAGTACCGACTGCTTACAGATAGCGATCACGGATTTTACCGCGCAGTGCGTTTTCCCGACGCTGATGCCCAGGCTGCAGCAACAGGCGCCAGGCCTGCGTTTCGAGCTGCGCTATCTGCCGCACAGCCCGGCGCTGACGGAACTGCTGGCCGGCGAGGTGGATTTAGCGCTGGGGTTTAGCGCCTTGCATGAAGCAGAGCATCCGGAGCTGGATGAGATCTGCTGGCTAAAAGATGATTATGTTGCAATAAGCCACGCCAGCCGGTCCCGGCTAACGCTGGCGGATTACCTGGCAGCCCAGCATCTGGTGGTCACCCCGTGGAATGAAAGCCAGGGGGTTCTCGACGTACAGCTCGCGAAAATGGGGTTTGCGCGGCATATCACCATCAAAACACCCTCTATGCTGAGCGCGCCCTTCATTATTGCGCAAAGTGAACTGCTTATGGCGATACCGCGCTCCGCAGCGGAAAAAATGCTCGGCGCGGCGAAGCTGAAGGTTTTTGAATTACCGTTTGAGGTTCCGCCATTCGAAGTGAAAATCTATTCACATAAGCGGAGCGGGCAGCGCGGCGCGAGCCAGTGGCTGAAAGCGAAGCTGAGGGAGTGGGCTGCTGCAGAACGCGCCTGATGTCTCGTTTGACGAGCCAGCGATATATGCTTAACTCATCAGATAACACATGTGAATCGTTTGTTAACAGCCTGATGCGCGTTTCATTGGTAAGCGCTGCGTCATTTATCCTGATAACGTAAGAGAGAAAAATTGAAATTAGCCGGACTTCATCCAGATGAACTGCGCCGTCTGCAATCGCTGCGGACATCCGGATTATTAAACAGCGGAAAAGAAGAGCGTTTCGATCGCCTGACCAGGCTTGCACGTACGCTCTACGATCTGCCGGTGGCTTCGATTAGCCTCGTGGGGGAAAACACCCTGCACGTAAAATCCTGCGCCGGACTTGATGTGGATACCCTGCCGAGGGATATCACATTCTGCGCGCATACTATCCTGCAAACCGATCCTTTAATCGTCAACGACCTGCAGCAGGACCTGCGCTTTCACGATAACCCGCTGGTCACCGAAGCGCCTTTTATCCGCTTTTATGCCGGATACCCGGTGCAGCTGCCTGACGGCGCGACGGTCGGCGCGTTCTGTCTGATGGATCACAAGCCGCGCGCTTTCTCCGTTCATGAACTACAAATCTTAAGCGACCTGGCCGCCATCGTTGAAGATGAATTCAAGGTGCTGGATGCGGCGACCGCTGACGAGCTGACGGGGCTATTTAACCGCCGGGGCTTTATGTCGTTAGCGGAGTACGCGTTGCTGACCGCCAGACGGCGGAATGAACCAGCGAGCCTCATCTTTATCGATCTCGATCGCTTTAAACTGATTAACGATACCTGGGGTCATGAACAGGGAGATAAAGCCCTGAGGGCGATTGCTGATTTGATGAAGGCCACCTTCAGAGAGTCGGATTTAATTGCCAGGCAGGGTGGCGACGAATTTATCATCCTGCTTGCCAATACCTCGCAGCACGCCGCTGGCCAGGCGATGGAGCAGCTTAGCAAGAACGTCGCGGAGTACAATCAGCAGGCGGGCAATCCGTGGCAGCTGGCGTTCTCATGGGGCTGCGTTGAATACGATCCCGATGCGCATCATAGCCTCAATGAGATTGTTGCGGTGGCGGACCGACGCATGTATCAGGCGAAGAGCAGCCATGGCGCGGAACGTCGGTAGTAAAACTGCCGGGCATCGCCAGCCGATAGCCGGCGTTTGGGCGATGCCGCAGCGGCTGTCGCCTCCTTAGTGGAGGCCAAGGCGGATCAGTTCAACCGGTTCAAACTTCCCTTCAGCCCCTTCAACTTCAACGGTCTTAGTTCGACGCAGCTGGGCTGGAGTTAAATCCGTAGAATGGATAGCGATAATTTTACCGGTTTTGCCCGTCCCATTAATCATCACCTGGCTGCCGTTGGTAATAGGATTGCGGTTACGATCGTATGTGATCATGGTTATTTCTCCTTTTCATCATCGTGTCGTCACGCTCCGGGCTGTCCCGGCGCGGCGGTAATACAAATACGCCTCTCAGACCGTCATTTTGTTGTTTTTGATCAACTTCACACTTTTTAGCGTCCCGCAGCAGGCTAACGCGCCTGAGGCCGGCTTTGCCTGATCCTGCATCCGTATGGCCTCTGAAGTCGCTTTAGCTGGCGCCAAAGCCTGCGGATGCTCGGGTTGCAGTCGCGAGTGCGGCTGCTAAACTTTTTTCGGGCATAACGGAGCGGAACGATGAAGAACAAAGACGAACAAACGGGGCTGATTGGTCTTGCCATCGGCGCGGCGGTGATTGGCCTGGTTTCTGGGCAGAAGCCTATTAACCGGGAAAGTATTGTCGAAGAACTGGTGAGGTTGGGAAGACAGAAGGGGGACGGCGTCGAGGACGAGATTTTTAAACAGGCGGCGACGCTGGTGCGTAAGGGGTTATGATCCCGCCGGTAAAAAGAACGCTATATGAAGCCCGGGTATGCGAAAACCCGGGGTTAAACAGGGAGAAAGCGCATCATGAGATAGGCGATCGCAACGCATATCAGCGCCATGTACCAAACAAAACTCATTCTCTTACCCGCCCTGTAGCGCCATGCCCGTCACCGCGTTGACCACGGTCGCGGCCAGCAAAACGCCGCCCACGATAGCGCAGGCACGACTTTTCCTGGTTGTCCCCAATGTCAGCATGACGATCGCTGCGGCGAAGAAGGGGATGGCTATAATGGTGAAGGTATTCATTTTGTCCTCGAATATCGCCCGTTAATCTTCCTGCATCCACATGTCGGCTTCTTCGAACATTTCCTGCACGGCGCGGCTGATCTGTTCTTTCTCGTGCTTGCTGGCGTCGGTATTGATGGAGGCCAGCGTCATCATCGGTTTAACGCGAACGTCGGCATCGGGAAAAATGCGATGCACTCGCTTCGTCAATTCCGTCAGAATGATCTCTTTAGCGCCGGCTAATCCTTCGAAATTTCTCTTGTCATAAATCAGCTCTACGAACATTTTTTATCCCATTGATGGTAATAGCAAACCGTATTGTACTGTGATTATATACAGCGTCAAGGTTGCGGTATACGTTCCTCGTACTACTGCGCCGCAGGTAACCCGCTGCTTTTGCTTTATCTGCGCGAAACCGGCAATTGTTTTTTTATAAGTACGTAAAAGTTAATGAATTTTTAATAAAAGGTGTTTATGTTGGCGATATCACCGTTTTATTAAGGGTTTCTCATGCGCGATAAATACACTGGTCTACAAATAGGTATCCACTGGCTGGTCTTTTTTTTAGTGATTGGCGCTTACGCGGCAATGGAGCTGCGGGGCTTTTTCCCCCGCAGCGAGCGGCCCGTTTTTAATATGATCCACGTCTCCTGCGGGATTTCTATTTTTGTTCTGATGGTGGTGCGTCTGTTGGTGCGCCTCAAATCTCCGGCGCCGCCGATTGTGCCTAAACCGTCACCGATGATGACCGGCTTCGCGCATCTTGGGCATCTGGTTATCTATCTGCTGTTTATCGCGCTGCCGGCCATCGGCATGGTCATGATGTACTACCGCGGCAACCCCTGGTTTGCTTTTGGCCTGACCATGCCGCATGCGGCGGAAAGCAACTTTGAGCTGGTGGATACCCTGAAAGAGTGGCATGAGGTGCTGGCCAATACCGGCTACTTTATTATCGGCCTGCACGCGCTGGCGGCGCTGATGCACCACTATTTGTGGAAAGATAACACGCTGCTGCGGATGATGCCGCGCAGGCGTTAAACCTCGATAAACCCGCTTCGGCGGGTTTTTTTGTCTCTTTCTTCGGGATCCTCAACTTCAGCTAAGCGCAAATTCTCGCCGCTATGCTACGGTTAAAGCGGCGAAACCATTTGCCTCAAGGCAATAATAAATATAGTATACCCCCCTATATGATATGGAGGGCGAAACCATGCCACATTCACCTGAAGATAAAAAGCGTGCCCTCAGCCGGGTGCGGCGCATTCGTGGCCAGGTTGAAGCGCTTGAGCGGGCGCTTGAATCCGGCGAACCCTGTATGACTATTCTGCAACAAATCGCCTCAATACGCGGCGCCGCTAACGGACTGATGGGGGAGATGGTGGAAATTCACCTACAGGACGAACTGGTCAGCGGCGAAACGACGCCCGATCAGCGCGCCGCCAGAATGGCGGAAGTCGGGCATCTGCTACGATCCTATTTAAAATAAAATCACCACGAGGAAGAGAGATATGAAATCACGTGCAGCCGTCGCGTTTGGCCCGGGCCAGCCGCTTTCAATCGTTGAGATTGACGTCGCGCCGCCGAAAAAAGGCGAAGTGCTGGTCAAGATCACCCATACCGGCGTATGCCACACCGATGCCTTTACCCTCTCAGGCGACGATCCGGAAGGCGTTTTCCCGGCGGTGCTGGGCCATGAAGGCGGCGGGATTGTCGTCGAAGTCGGGGAAGGCGTGACCAGTCTGCAGCCGGGCGACCACGTTATTCCTTTGTATACCGCCGAATGCCGCGAATGTAAGTTCTGTAAATCAGGCAAAACCAACCTCTGCCAGGCGGTCCGCGCCACCCAGGGTAAGGGGCTGATGCCGGACGGCACCACGCGTTTCTCCTACAACGGCGAACCGATTTATCACTATATGGGCACCAGCACCTTCAGCGAATACACCGTGGTGGCCGAAATTTCGCTGGCAAAAGTGAATCCGCAGGCGCCGCTGGATAAAGTATGTCTGCTGGGCTGCGGCGTCACGACCGGTATCGGCGCGGTGCACAATACGGCGAAAGTAAAAGAGGGCGATACCGTCGCCGTCTTCGGCCTCGGCGGGATCGGCCTGGCGGTGATCCAGGGCGCGGTACAGGCGAAAGCCGGGCGCATTCTGGCGGTAGATACCAACCCGGAAAAATTCACCCTCGCGAAAGAGATGGGCGCGACCGACTTTATCAACCCGCATGATTACGATAAGCCGGTTCAGGATGTGATTGTTGAACTCACCGACGGCGGGGTCGACTTTAGCTTCGAGTGTATCGGTAACGTCAACGTGATGCGCGCGGCGCTGGAGTGCTGCCACAAAGGCTGGGGCGAAAGCGTGATTATCGGCGTCGCTGGCGCGGGTCAGGAGATTAAAACCCGTCCATTCCAGCTGGTGACCGGGCGCGTCTGGCGCGGCTCCGCGTTCGGCGGCGTGAAAGGGCGCACGCAGCTGCCGGGAATGGTTGAAGAGGCGATGGCGGGGAAAATTCGTCTCGATCCGTTTATTACCCACCGCATGCCGCTGGATCGCATCAACGAAGCCTTTGACCTGATGCACGAAGGTAAATCCATTCGTACCGTTATTCATTTCGGCGAGAATTGATTTTCAGGTAATAAATAACCCGGGCGTGCCCGGGTTATCGTTTTAGCGGGATTATTCCCGCCGCAGGTTTTCATAACCATTCTGCCAGCGCCGCTGTTCCCGGCGCTCCCGTTCACGTTGAATATCCGATTTCTCATCTTCCCAGACCGCGCAGTGCGGGCCGCTGAACACCTCGCAGGGCTGTGGGTGAGCGGTGAGCGGAGATACCGCTTTCTCTTGCCAAATCGTCGGATCGCGCAGGTCCACTTCCGGGGCTTTTAACGCCTGAGCCGAGGCGGCCGCTATCGACATGATGGCGCCTGCGAGCAGGCGGCAGGTTGAACGCTTCATCCATTATCCTTGTTCAGTATTTATTATTGATAACCATTCGCAATAATAACATGACGGAATAAGAATGGCTTGCTGGGGGGAGATGCGCAGACGATTTTGCTATCGCGCCACCGGGCAATGCCCAGACTAGGTACTGTGCCAGCAAAAAGGGCCCCGATTGGGGCCCTGAGGGTTACTTCTGCTCCGGGAGCGCGTAGGCGATGATGTAATCGCCGCGATCCGGCGACTGGCGAGCGCCGCCCGCGTTGATGATGATGTACTGTTTACCGGTTTTCGGCGATACGTAGGTCATCGGGCCGGACTGGCTGCCGACCGGCAGACGCGATTTCCAGATCTCTTTCCCGTTGGCGGTATCAAACGCGCGCAGGTAGAAGTCCTGAGTGCCCGCAAAGAACAGCAGACCGGACTGGGTTGATAACGACGCACCCAGCGTCGGCATGCCGATGGGGATTGGCATATGCATGCGGATCCCCAGCGGGCCGGTGTCCTCAACGGTGCCTACCGGAACCTGCCACACCAGTTTGCCGGTTTTCAAATCAACCGCTGACATGGTGCCGAACGGTGGTTTCTGGCATGGAATACCCAGCGGCGACAGGAAACGCTCGCGCATGGCGCCGAACGGCGTGCCTTCCATCGGCACGATCCCCATTTCGATACCGCTGGCGTCCTTCGCCACTTTGGCGCGCGGCACCATATAGTTGGCGAGGCCAAGGCGCATATCGTTGACGAATATCAGACTGTTATTCGGATCAACCGATACACTGCCCCAGTTCATCCCGCCCAGCGAGCCGGGATACTGCAGCGAACGGTCCTCGCCCGGCGGGGTGAAGACGCCCTGGTGGCGCATCTCTTTAAACTGGATACGGCACAGCAGCAGGTCGACAGGCGTCGCGCCCCACATATCCGACTCGGTGAGCGTCTCGTTGCCAATCATCGGCATACCGACGGAGTAAGGCTGGGTAGGCGAGTAGCGCTCGCCTTTAACGTTGCCGGCCGGAACCGGACGTTCTTCGACTTTAGCGACCGGTTCACCGGTGGCGCGGTTAAGCATAAAGATCATGCCCTGCTTACTGGTTTGCACCAGCACCGGCGTGGTGCCGCCTTTACCGTCAGGCAGATCGTACAGCAGCGGCTGGGAAGGCAGGTCGAAGTCCCACAGATCGTGATGGGTGGTTTGATAATGCCAGCGGACCTGGCCGGTCGTGGCGTCAACGGCCACGATGGATGAACTGTATTTATCGTCAAGCGCGGTACGTTCGCCGCCAAAGAAGTCCGGCGTCGCGTTACCGGTCGGCAGATAAATCAGATTCAGCTTCGCGTCGTAGGACATGGCGGACCAGACGTTCGGCGTGCCGCGCGTATAGGTCTGGCCTGCCGGCGGTTCTCCGGTCAGCGCCGGGTTGCCCGGATCCCATGCCCACGCCAGTTTCCCGGTGTGGACGTCATAGGCACGAACGACGCCCGGAGGCTCGCCGGTGGAGAAGTTATCCGCCACACGACCGCCAACGACCACGACATTACCCGCCACCAGCGGCGTGGAGGTTTGCTGGTAGTAACCCGCTTTGATCTCGCCCATGCCAATGCTCAGATCAACGATACCGTGGTCGCCAAAGGCGTCGCACAGTTTGCCGTTGTCGGCATCAATAGCGATCAGGCGGGCATCGGTAGTAGGCAAGAACAGGCGACGGGAGCAGGCGGCCGGCTGCGCGTCGGCGGCAGGGGAAACCTGAACCTGGCTATCTTCGTAATAGCCTAAACCACGGCAGCGCTGCCAGTTGGGGGCGGTGGCTTTTGAATCGTAGCGCCACTTCTCTTTGCCGCTATCGACATCCAGCGCCAGCACTTTGCTGTAGGGCGTACAGACGTAAAGCGTATCGCCAATCTGCAGCGGCGTGTTCTGGTCTTCCGCGCCGGAGCCATTGCTCTGCGGAATATCGCCGGTATGGGCGATCCAGGCGACCTGCAGCTGGTCGACGTTCTGTTTGTTAATCTGGTCGAGGGCGGCAAAACGGTCGCCGTGGGTGGTGTTGCCCCAATGCGCCCAGTTTTTCTGCTGCTCGCCTGCGGCGACCGGTTTAACCGGCACCGCCTCGCTGGCGCTGACCAGCGGCTGGGATTTGAACATCCAGGCGAAACTGACCAGCAGCACCACGGCGAGCACCGCAGCCAGGCCAAATGCCGGCCCTTTTTTCGCCGGCTGGCGGGAAAGAAACGGCCAGACCAGCGCGCAAAGGAAGGCCAGTACGCCGAGGGCGAACAGGCGGGAGAATAGCGGCCAGTAGGTCCAGCCCGCGTCGCTAATCGCCCAGACGATCGATGCGACAAACGCAACGGCGTACAGCATGATACCGCCGCGGCGGCTGCGGAAAATGAGCACCGCGGCGATAACCATCACCAGGCCCATCAGCGCAAAATAGAACGTCCCGCCGACGGAGGCGAGCTTCGCACCAAGAATACCGATAGCCAGGCCGATGATCAGCATCAGCCCGGCGAGAAGCCACTGTAGGATCCGGGGGAACCCTCGCGGCGCGTTGTCAGTTGCCATTTTTTCTCCTTCACCACCCCTGAACAGGTGTGAACCAGATAGATCAATTCTTCAAGTGAACTCTTTTGAATGAAGTAATGATAACCTTCATAAAAGCGTAATTTTTACTGTTATTGATTTCATGTGAACCATTTGGTGAAATCGCGGATATGATAGATCTGTTAAAGAAATTTACGCAATTGTTAATGAATGATTTCGCACTAATTGAATATTGTGGTGAATAGTTCCGGGCAGCAGCAGGGAAAACGGGCGGATTATCTCTCCCCGACGCGCGAAGCCGGGGAGAACGCGATCAGACGGGCATGGATTTGCGAATAGCGCTGAGCAGGGTTTGCGTACCCGCAGTGAGCGTGGCGTCCACTCGGGTGAGGATCCCTATTGGTTCACCCGCGCCCTGGGTGGGCACCGGCAGCGCGGCCAGCAGCCCACGACGCAGGTCGTCTTTAACCGCGCCGGAAGGGACAAACCATACGTAGTCGTAGTCGACGGTGAGCTGGCGCGACAGTGAAGCCGACAGCGTCTCTATGCAGCCAGTGGGGATTTTGCAGCCCTGGCTTTGCAGCAGGGTTTCGGCGTTCTGTCGCGGCAGCGTGCCTTTAGGCGAAACCACCACCGGCCACTCCATGACCCGACTCAGCGTGACGGTTTCCTGCAGCAGAGGGTGTCCCGGACGAACCACCAGCTTCAGGGATTCGAGAAACAGCAGTTCATAGTTCAATCCGCTCATTAATTCCGGATCGGACATTCGCCCGATGCCGATATCGATTTCTCCCGATTTTAGCCCCGCCAGCAGCATGGTGTTATTCATGGTGGCGACCTGAAGGGTGATATCTTTTTGCTGCTGATGGAACTGGCCGATCACCGAGGGCAGGATCCCCAGCGCGGCGGTGGGGAGCGCTCCGATACGTACGATATCGCTGTTGAGGCCTTCTTTACGATTTAGCGCCTGACCAGCGGTATTGAGCGCGTCGAGCACTTTGACCGCATGGGTGAGAAACTGTTCGCCGACCAGCGTAAGCTGCGCGCCCAGGCGCCCCCGCTCAAACAGCCGCGTGCCGGTGAGTTGCTCCAGTTCGTTCAGCGTTTTGGATAAGGCCGGTTGGCTCAGATTAAGGGTTTCAGCCGCGCGCCCAAGAGTTCCCTGTTGAGCGACGGCCACGAAGGTATGTAGATGGCGCAAGCGAATGCGCTGACTGAAAAGACCATTTTTTTGCATAATCAATGTTAAAAACAGAGGTGTACCGATGACAAGTAAGGGCGTTTAAAATTGTTAACTTCATAGCAAAATATTATTAACATTTTATATTATTATTTTACAAGTTGATTTTATTGGCATTGTCGTTAAAGTACCGCCCCCTTGACAGCAGGGGCGGAAAAAGGAAGTGAAAATTCAGATATCGAAGAAGACGGTTTCGTTTTCGCCCTGCAGATGAATATCGAAGCGGTAAACGATCTCCGTCCCGCGCACCTCGCGCTGGGCGATGAGGGTCTGGCGGCGCACTTCCCACTCAATCAAATTCAGCACCGGGTCGGCCTGGTTAGCGTCCTGTTCGTCAGAGAAGTACATCCGCGTGTTGAGGCCAATATTAATCCCGCGGGCGACCACCCATAAATTGACGTGCGGCGCCATAGCGCGACCATCGCGGCCAACAACGGCCCCGGGTTTGATAGTTTCAAAGCGCCAGACGCCGCTGGTGAAGTCCGAGCAGCTGCGTCCCCAGCCGCGAAATGCCGTATCCAGCTTCTTACCCTGCTGTCGGTCGTCAGGATGGTTATAGCGCCCGGCGGCGTTGGCCTGCCATATTTCCAGCAGCACATCGCGCACCGGGGTGCCGGAGCCGTCGATGACTCGACCTTCAATAGTAATGCGTTCGCCCTCGGTGTCGGCCGTCGTCAGCGTCGGACCAAAGTTTCTCTCAAAGATATGAAAGCCGGCGGCGTCCGGCGCCAGGCCGATATGCACATAAGGGCCAGCGGTTTGCGAAGCGGTTTCAGGTAAAAAATCTCTCATCGGGCGGCCCCCTGCGTGCGGTTTTCAAACAGCGTTGCGCGATGACCGCGCAGCACGAGATCAAAACGGTAGGCCAGAGAGTCCAGCGGGACGGCGGCATGGGTATCCAGCTCGGCGATCAGCGTTCTGATGGCATCATCGTTATTGATGGTTTTGACAATAGGGCACTGTTTAATCAGCGGGTCGCCCTCGAAATACATCTGGGTGATAAGACGCTGCGCCCAGGCTTCGCCGGAAAGCGAAAAGTGAATATGCGCCGGACGCCAGTCGCTGACCTGGTTGCGCCACGGATAGGGGCCGGGCTTGATGGTGCGGAAACAATAGTAACCGTTCTCATCGGTCAGCACGCGTCCGCAGCCGCCAAAGTTCGGGTCGATAGGCGCCAGATATTGATCTTTCTTATGCCGGTAGCGGCCGCCAGCGTTGGCCTGCCAGACTTCGACCAGCGTATTTTTCATCGGCCGACCAAACCCATCGCGAACGTAGCCGTGGACGATAATCCGCTCACCAATCGGCAGGCCGTCTTTGGCGTAGTTCAGGATCAGGTCGTTATCAAGTGCGCCGAGATCGTCGCTGCTGAATACCGGACCGGTGATCTCCGAAAGTGAATTCTGCAGGGAAATGAGCGCATTGCGCGGCGAGCGCAGCACGCTGGTTTTGTAGCCCGGCGCGTAGGCGGGAGGATGGCTACTGTAGTCGCGATGCAGGACCTCGCGCGGTGACCATTTGTCGTTCATGAGGGGACTCCGTGTTATCGGTAGAGAGGCATGTTGTTGTAATGTCGCCACATGCAGTGTGTGTAAATGTTTTGTTAATTTAAAGTGAAATTAAAGGGTGTTTAACATAACCGGTGGTTATGAAGTGAGCGGATGAAAAGAAACCGGCCAGCTACCGGCATCACAGTTTGTAAATTCTTCCCGCCGTCTTCAGACAGCTTTCCTACACTCCAGGGAGAATTCACTGGAGGTAAGACATCATGGCGAACACCATCACGGCTGATGAGATTCGGGAAAGCTTTTCGCAGGCGATGTCGGCGATGTACCAGCAGGAAGTTCCGCAGTACGGGACGCTACTGGAGCTGGTAGCCGACGTTAATCTGGCGATACTGGAAAATAACCCGACGCTGCACGAACAACTGGCCAACGCCGATGAGCTGGCGCGGCTGAACGTTGAACGCCACGGCGCGATCCGCGTCGGTACGGCGGAGGAACTGGCGACCCTGCGTCGCATGTTTGCCATTATGGGCATGTATCCCGTTAGCTATTACGATCTGTCGCAGGCCGGCGTACCGGTTCACTCCACTGCGTTTCGCCCCATCGATGACGCGGCGCTGGCGCGCAATCCGTTTCGCGTTTTTACCTCGCTCCTGCGCCTTGAGCTGATCGCCAATGAGGCGCTGCGCAAGCGGGCGGCGGAAATTCTTGCCCGGCGTGATATCTTCACGCCGCGCTGTCGCGAACTGATCGCACTTCATGAACAGAAGGGGGAGTTCACCGCCGCGGAGGCGCGTGAATTTGTGCAGCAGGCGCTGGAAACCTTTCGCTGGCATCGACATGCCACTGTCGATGAGGAAACCTATCACGCCCTGCACGAAGAGCACCGGCTGATTGCCGATGTGGTCTGTTTCCCCGGCTGTCACATTAATCATCTGACGCCGCGCACGCTGGATATCGACCGGGTTCAGGCGCTGATGCCTGAATGCGGTATCGCGCCGAAAGCGTTAATAGAAGGCCCGCCGCGCCGCGATGTGCCGATTTTGCTGCGCCAGACCAGCTTTAAGGCCCTTGAAGAGCCGGTGATGTTTGCCGGGGAGCATCGCGGCACCCATACGGCCCGCTTTGGCGAAATAGAGCAGCGCGGCATCGCCTTGACGCCGAAGGGCCGCGCTCTGTACGACCGACTGCTTAGCGAGGCGGGGGTGGGCAAAGATAATCTTAACCATCAGCGCCATCTGCAGGAGGTGTTTAGCCCGTTCCCGGACAGCGAATTCCTGCTGCGTCAGCAGGGGCTGGCGTACTTTCGTTACCGCCTGACGCCCGCAGGCGAGGCGCACCGCCAGGCCTTTCGGCCGGGCGACGATCCGCAGCGGCTGATTGAGCGCGGCTGGGTTATCGCGCAACCAATTATTTATGAAGACTTTTTACCGGTCAGCGCCGCCGGGATTTTTCAGTCCAACCTGGGTAACGAGATACAGGCCCGCAGCCACGGCAACGCCAGCCGCGAGGCCTTTGAGGAGGCGCTGGGCTGTGCGGTTTACGATGAGTTTGGCCTTTATCAGCAGGCGGAGGAGCGCAGTAAACGACGTTGCGGTCTGCTGTAAAATCAGTACTCTGCTGGCATGAGTCGTAAAAGGAAGCAGGCCATGCAGAATCCGTCTACCCCGCTGGTGAAAACCCGGCAGGGCACACTATCCGGCACCTCTGAAGAGAACATGCATATCTGGCGCGGTATTCCCTATGCCGCGCCGCCCGTCGGCGATCTTCGCTGGCGCGCGCCGCAGCCTGCCGCCCGCTGGCAGGGCGTACGCCGGGCGGAGACTTTCTCGGCCTCCAGTTGGCAAGATATTGAGTACTGTCGTGAGCTCGGCGGCGGCGATCCCGGCAGTTTTTCCGAAGATTGCCTCTACCTTAACGTCTGGTCACCCGCTTCGCGCGCGCAACCGCTGCCGGTGATGGTCTGGCTGCACGGCGGCGGCTATACCATCGGCGCGGGAAGTTTACCGCCCTATGATGGCAAAGCCTTAGCCTCCCGTGACGTTGTCGTGGTGACGGTCAACTACCGGCTGGGGCACCTGGGCTTTTTTGCCCATCCGGCGCTGGAGGAGGAAGCGGGCGAGCGCATCTATAATTTCGCGCTGCTTGACCAAATTGCCGCCCTGCAATGGGTTCAGGATAACATTCACGCTTTTGGCGGCGATGCGGCTAACGTCACGCTGTTCGGCGAGTCCGCCGGGGCGCGCAGCGTGCTGTCGCTCATGGTTTCGCCGAAATCCCGGGGACTGTTCCATAAAGCGATTATCCAGAGCGGCTATACCTTGCCGGATCTGCCGCGGGAAAAGGTGCTGGCCAAAGGGCAGCTTATCGCTGAACACTTCGCTTTACCGCAGGCCAGCGCCGAACAGCTGCGGGCGATTCCGGCAGAGGCGTTCTGGTCGCTGACCGCGCCGCTTACCATCGGCCCGGCGCCGATTGTTGGCGATGCCGTGCTGCCCCAGCCGATGCTGGAAACCTTTTTTAGCGGGCGTCAGCATCCGCTGCCGGTGATGATTGGTTCAAACAGCGATGAGGCCAGCGTGATGGCGGTGTTTGGCGTCGATATCGCCGGACAGATCCAGAAGCTTCGCCGCGAACGGCGCTTGGGTCTCGGGCTGATTAAACTGCTGTATCCCGGCGTCAAAGGCGATGAAGCGTTGGGGCGTGAAGTCTGCCGCGATATGGCGTTCACCACCCTGGGCTACGTGGTGATGCAGGCGCAGCAGCGGGTAGGGCAACCGTGCTGGCGCTACTGGTTTGACTACGTTGCCGAGGCGGAACACCAGACCTATCCGCACGGCGCATGGCACGGGAATGAAGTGGCATACGTTTTTGACAACCTCGATCTTGCCGAGCCGGTACGCCAGTATGCTAACGATCGCGACCGGACCTTTGCCGGCCAGGTCGCCGACTATTGGGCTAACTTCGCCCGCGTGGCCGGTAACGGCTGCCACGATCTCCCAGGGGCGGTGCGCTGGCCCGCCAGCGTGCGCGGTCGGGATCGTTTGTTGCGTATTGGCCTGCACAAACGAGCCGGTTTTAAGGTGGAAAACCGCTTTATGCGCGCGCGGCTGGCGCTGTTTCGCCGGGTGATGAAGCATCATGTGACCCTGGATTGACGCTGCCCGGAAGATGCCTTAAGACGCTGCGTGTTCTGTAAATGGGACGATGCGTCCCACTTTCGGCGGCTAATCCTCAGCCAGTGATTACACTATGATCGGTGCTGTTAACCCTACATCCGCGGAACCGAGGTTCCGACGGAAAATGTGATGCTGAAATGAGGATGAAATCATGGCTAAACCGTATGTTCGTCTGGATAAAAATGATGCCGCCGTGCTGCTGGTCGATCACCAGACCGGATTGCTCTCTCTTGTGCGCGATATCGATCCCGATAAATTCAAGAACAACGTCCTTGCCCTTGGCGACCTGGCGAAGTACTTCGCTCTGCCGACCATCTTAACCACCAGCTTTGAGAACGGCCCTAACGGTCCGCTGGTGCCGGAACTAAAAGCGCAGTTCCCTGATGCGCCATACATCGCGCGGCCGGGCAATATTAACGCCTGGGATAACGAAGATTTTGTGAAGGCGGTGAAGGCGACGGGCAAGAAGCAGCTGATCATCGCCGGGGTGGTGACTGAAGTCTGCGTGGCATTTCCGGCGCTGTCGGCCATCGAAGAGGGCTTTGATGTCTTTGTCGTGACCGATGCTTCCGGTACCTTTAACCCAATTACCCGCGATGCCGCCTGGGATCGTATGTCGCAGGCTGGTGTGCAGCTGATGTCGTGGTTCGGCGTTGCCTGCGAACTGCACCGCGACTGGCGGAATGATGTTGAAGGGCTAGGGACGCTGTTCTCTAACCATATTCCGGACTATCGCAACCTGATGACCAGTTTTAACCTTCTGCAGCAAAAATAGTCGTTCTCGCGGCCAGCGTTCGTCTGGCCGCTTCCCGTCACGTTTCGCTGGCGCTGTCTTTCGTGTGAAGCATCGCTGCCTGGCGAAATCATCGCCGCCCTGTGAATATCAGCAATTCGGTCTGGTCCGGTGGACATATTTTTTTCACGCATTTCTGCCGTCAACAATTGGATTATTAATCGTTTTTGTCTAGAGTGAGCGACATTCACGACGCATGGGTTTGTTACGTCGCGTCTCAATTCACATATGAAGAAGGATGCTCTCTCAGGCATGAACCGCAGACGTTTTCTCAAATCTTCCATGGCTGTTGCCGCCGTATGCGGAACGTCAGGAGTCGCCTCTCTATTTTCAAAAGCCGCATTCGCCGAGGACTCAGGAATTGCCGACGGTCAGACCCGTCGCTTTGATTACTCCGTACTCCAGTCGATGGCCCACGATCTTGCGCGTCAGCCCTGGGGCGGCGCGCCGCGCGATCTGCCGCCAACCCTGGCAAACCTGACCCCCCAGGCCTACAACAGCATTCAGTACGATGCTGCGCATTCGCTGTGGAATAATATTGAAGAGCGCAAGCTGGACATTCAGTTCTTCCACGTGGGGATGGGGTTTCGCCGCCGCGTGCGGATGTTCTCCCTGGATTCGCAAACCCAGCAGGCGCGGGAAATTCACTTCCGCCCTGAGCTGTTTAAATATAATGACGCCGGCGTCGACACCAAACAACTAGAAGGCCAGAGCGATCTCGGCTTTGCCGGATTCCGCGTGTTTAAAGCGCCGGAGCTGGCGCGTCGCGATATCGTCGCCTTCCTCGGCGCGAGTTATTTCCGCGCGGTGGACAGCACGTATCAGTACGGACTGTCAGCCCGCGGTCTGGCGATCGATACCTTTACCGATACGCCGGAAGAATTCCCTGACTTCACCTCTTTCTGGTTTGAGACCGTTAAACCGGGAGCTACGGTATTTACCGTCTATGCGCTGCTCGATAGCCCAAGCGTCACCGGGGCCTATAAGTTCGTCGTGAACTGTCAGGATACGCAGGTGATTATGGATGTGGAAAACCACATCTACGCGCGTAAAGACATCAAACAGCTGGGCATCGCGCCGATGACCAGTATGTTTAGCTGCGGCAATAACGAACGAAGGATGTGCGACACTATCCATCCGCAGATCCACGACTCCGACCGCCTGTCGATGTGGCTGGGCAACGGCGAGTGGGTGTGCCGTCCGCTGAACAACCCGCAGAAGCTGCAGTTCAACGCTTTCCAGGATAAGAATCCGCGTGGTTTTGGCCTACTGCAGCTGGACCGCGATTTCTCCCACTATCAGGATATTATGGGCTGGTATAACAAACGCCCAAGCCTGTGGGTGGAGCCGCGCAACCAGTGGGGCAAAGGGGCCGTCAACCTGATGGAGATCCCGACGACCGGTGAAACGCTGGACAATATCGTTTGCTTCTGGCAACCCGAGAAGCCGGTGAAAGCCGGGGATGAGCTGGACTTCCGCTATCGACTCTACTGGAGCGCGCAGCCGCCGGTCCGTTCGCCGCTGGCGCGGGTATTGGCGACGCGTACCGGCATGGGTGGTTTCCCTGAAGGCTGGGCGCCGGGTGAGCACTACCCGGATAAATGGACCCGTCGTTTTGCCATCGATTTCGTCGGCGGCGACCTGAAGGCCGCTGCGCCAAGAGGTATCGAGCCGGTGATTACCCTGTCGAGCGGCGAAGCGAAGCAGATAGAGATTCTCTACGTGGAACCGTTTGATGGTTATCGTATCCAGTTTGACTGGTACCCGACCTCTGATTCGACCGACCCGGTCGAGATGCGCATGTTCCTGCGCTGCCAGGGTGAGGCGATCAGTGAAACCTGGCTGTATCAGTACTTCCCGCCAGCGCCGGATAAACGCAACTATGTCGATGACCGGGTCATGAAGTAATAGCCCGTCACTCCGCCCGCCGAGGTGAGTCTGCGGGCGTTTTTCTTTTTATCAGACGATTAATCAGAGTGCGCCATGTCTGCCGAAAATACCGCTTCGATCGAACGCATTCCCGTCACGGCATCGCTCTCCCTGCGCGCGGTGGATGAGCGCTACGTGACGGAGTTGCACCAATTGGTAATGAAAAACCAGCGCTGGCTCCAGCAATCGCTGAGCTGGCCCGCTGACGTCAGTCACGAAGATGAAACCCGCCGCCACGTGCAGGGCAACGTGATGCTGCACCAGCGCGGTTACGCCAAAATGTTTTTGCTCTTTCTGCAGGAAGAGATCGTCGGCGTGCTGTCGTTTAACCAGATTGAGCCGATCAATAAGACCGCCTATATCGGCTACTGGATTGATGAGAGCCATCAGGGGCAGGGGCTGCTCTCTCAGGCGCTGCAGGCGCTGATGGACTTTTTTGCCCGCAGCGGGACGGTTCGCCGCTTCGTGATTAAATGTCGGGTAGCAAACCAGAGAAGCAATCAGGTCGCTCTGCGTAACGGTTTCACCCTCGAAGGGTGCCTGAAGCAGGCCGAGTATCTGAACGGTTCGTATGATGACCAGAATATCTACGGGCGCATTATTGATTGTCGCTCTGAGCAGTTCCCGGGTCGCGGCTGACGCCTTACCCGGGCTACAGGCCGTACGGACATGCAGCCCGGGCAAGGCGCGTTGAGCGCCGCCCCGGGAATAGCGCGCAGGGGCCTGAAGCTGATAAACCACGCGGTCGGGAGCAAAGGTCACAGAAAGCCGACAATGGGCGTGCGGGTAAAATGCTCGTCTCCGTTTATTACTTTCTCCCCGCGGATATAAATGGCGTCGCCTGCGCTGGCCTCAATTCGCGCCCGATCGCCGATCGTCACCTGATGTTCAATCACCACATCGCCGCAAATGACCGCATGGCCTTCAATTAACACGCTATCGTCAAGCAGAATTGGCCCGCCGCGCAGGTACGCATGTCCACCGACCATCGCCCGATGCTTCAGCAGGCAGTTGCCTTCGACCACCGCATGCTCCGCCACCTGCGAACTGTAGCGCAGGGTGGGGATGGCGTCCTCTTCACGGCCGGCGATAATCTTCGCGTTACCGTATACCCTGGCGTTATCGCAGACCCAGACGTCGTTCTCATCGTTGCCCTCCAGCCGCGCCTGGTCGAAGATTTCCGCCCGATGCTCAACAAACGCGTGTTCGACAAAGGCATCGCCGTAAATTTGCGCCTGGTGAACGATTCTCGATGCGCTGACCGTCGCCCGCTGATAAATCCGCAGGATTTTATCATTGTCTGCGGTCAGGCCCCGGGCGGCGATAATATGACAGTGGGGGAGAATGCGCGCATTGTCGGCCAGGTGACAATATCCGCGAATCTGCGAATGCGAAACGGTGACGTTGTCACTTATTCGCGCGGAGTGGCTAACGTGTACGCTATCCAGTCGGACATTATCGCTGATAATCGCCCCCAGGCTGATAATACACTCGCCGATTAAGCGCGCGTTGCCCTCGATTTTCGCACCGGCAAAAACGGCGCTATTGGCGTCATAAATCCAGCACTCGCCGTCATGGCTCAGGGCGGCCTCATCATCGATCCAGCCGCCTTCGTCGCCGGTTTTCACGTCGGCGAAATCCCGCAAGGCGATAATTTGCCGCAGATTTACGCTATGTTTAATGCCGTCTGTCTGGTAGTGAAACGGGCGAACCTGTTCGCTGAGGGAATATTTGCGCATCGGCCTTACTCATTACATATGGTTAACATAAACATAGCAAAAAACGCCGTAGCGCGTTTTTGAAGGTTCTTTTAGAATGCAACTTAAGATAAATTGAAAGTTTAAACAAAATGAATAAAAAGCAGGGCGCGAGCCGGGTGCTGAATCTTCCGGCGGGCTATTTTGGTATGGTTCTGGGCATTATCGGCATGGGCTTCGCCTGGCGCTACGCCAGCACGATCTTGCCGGTGAGCCGGATCGTCGGCGACGGTCTGGTGGTCACGGCAACGGTCATCTGGGCGCTGCTGGCGCTGGCTTTTATCGGCCGGGCAGTCCGTTTCCCGCACAGCGTAGTGCAGGAGATGCGCCATCCGGTCGCCAGCAGTTTTGTCAGCCTGTTTCCGGCCACCACGATGCTGGTCGCTATCGGTTTTGTACCCTGGCTGCGTCCGCTGTCTCTGGTGTTATTCAGCATTGGCGTAGTATTGCAACTGAGCTATGCGGCCTGGCAGAGCGCCGGGCTATGGCGGGGGAGCCATCCCAACGAGGCGACCACCCCGGGCCTCTATCTGCCGACGGTGGCAAACAACTTTATCAGCGCCATGGCCTGCGGCGCGCTGGGCTTTACCGACGCCGGACTGGTGTTTCTTGGCGCCGGATTATTCTCCTGGCTTAGCCTTGAACCGGTGATTCTGCAACGCCTGCGTAGCGACGGAGAACTGCCGATGGCCATGCGTACATCGCTCGGCATTCAGCTGGCTCCGGCGCTGGTGGCGTGCAGCGCCTGGCTGAGCGTGAACGGCGGCGAGGCGGATACCTTCGCTAAGCTGCTGTTCGGCTATGGTCTGCTTCAGCTGCTGTTTATGCTGCGCCTGATGCCGTGGTACCTGCGCCAGCCGTTTAACGCCTCGTTCTGGAGCTTCTCATTCGGCGTTTCCGCGTTGGCGACCACCGGCCTGCATCTCAGTCATCAGCATCCGGACGGCTTTTTCCACACCCTCGCGCTCCCGCTGTTTCTCTTTACCAATCTGATCGTTGGGCTGCTGCTGATTCGTACCTTCCTGCTGCTGATGCGCGGTAAACTGCTGATTCGCGTCGAACGCGACACGTTATTAAAAAACAAGGATTAACCATGACTCTTCGCGACGAAAATTACTTCACCGACAAATATGGAATGACCCGCACCCACTCCGAGGTACTGCACGCCGCCACGCTGATTGCGCCGGGCAAGGCGCTGGATCTGGGCTGCGGCAACGGGCGCAATAGCCTCTACCTGGCGGCCAACGGGTTTGACGTCACCGCATGGGATAAAAATCCGGCCAGCATCGGCAATCTTGAGCGTATTCGTCAGGCGGAAGGGCTGGAGAATCTGCGGACGGCGATTAAGGACCTTAACGCCCTCAGTTTTGACGGCGAGTATGACTTTATTCTTTCGACCGTGGTGATGATGTTCCTGGAAGCGAAGACCATCCCGGGTCTGATTGCCAACATGCAGCGCTGCACCCGGCCCGGCGGCTACAATCTGATTGTTGCGGCCATGGATACCGACGATTTTCCGTGCACCGTTGGCTTCCCGTTCGCGTTTAAACCGGAAGAGCTGCGCAACTATTATTCAGGCTGGACGTTGCTCAAATATAACGAAGACGTCGGTGAACTCCACCGCACCGACGCCAACGGTAAGCGGATTAAGCTGCGTTTCGCCACGATGCTGGCGCGAAAGCTGGCTTAACGCGCCGCTAACAGGCAGAGCTGTAGCGCGGTCTGATAAGACGCCTCAAAGGCGCGCAGCGGCAGAAACTCAAATTTCGAGTGGAAGTTGTGCGCGCCGGTAAAGAAATTGGGCGTTAATACGCCTTTTGCCGACAGGGCCGCGCCGTCGGTGCCGCCGCGCATCGGCGTCGGTTTTGGCGTGATGCCTAAGCTTTCCATCGCTTCAAATAGCAGGTCAATAGCCCGGCGGTCTTCGCCAACGGCGTTGCTGATATTGCTGTAAATATCGCTCACCTGGTATTCCACGTGGCCCGTAGGATACTGCGCGGCGATTTGCTGCGCCACCTCGCCAATCTGCTGCTTACGGCGAGTAAAGCTTTCAAGGTCGAAATCGCGAATGCTGGCCTGCAGCAGGGTACTGTTCTGATCGCCCTGGATGCCGTTAAACCACACGTAACCCTCGCGTCCGGCGGTATGCTCCGGCGTTTGCTGGCGATCGAAATGGCTCATGTAATCGGTGGCCATCAGCAGCGGATTCACCAGCACCCCTTTTGACGACATTGGGTGGGCGGTCACGCCGGTAAAGCGAATTTCCGCGGCGGCGGCGTTAAAGTTCTCATAGACGATTTCCCCAAGCTCGCAGCAGTCGATGGTCCAGGCAAAATCGACGGCAAAGCGCGCGAGATCCAGCGCTTTCGCACCGCGCAGACCCACTTCCTCATCCGGCACAAACGCCACTACGATATCGCCGTGGCGGTGCTCCGGCGTCAGGTTCTCCAGCAGCGTCATCACTACCGTCACGGCGGATTTGTTATCCGCCCCGAGCACGCTGGTACCGTCGCTAAAGATAATCTCTTCATCAGGATACGCGAGGATTTCCGGATGCTCGGCGACGCGCAGCCAGATATCTTTTTCCCTGTTCAAACAGAGATCTTCACCAGTAAATCGCAGAATTTGTGGATGAATATCCGGCGACAGCCCGACGTCAACGGTATCGATGTGGGTAATAAAGCCAATCCGCGGGGCGCCTGCGACATTACCCTTTTTCACCGCCGTGACGGTTGCGTGTTGGTCAATCACAATCTCATCCAGCCCCAGCTGGCGTAGTTCATCCGCAAGCGCCTGCGCCATCGCGTGTTGCCCGGCGGTGGTGGGCAGAGTCGTGGCTCGCGGGTCGCTTTGGCTGGTTATCGCCAGGTAGCGAAAGAAGCGTTGGGTTAATTGACTGGCCAAGGCTGATGACATAGTGATTCCTTCTTTATTCGAGTTTTCAGGTGTTTGCAATCAGACTTTAGTGTTATGTATGAAAGGGAAAACAACAAGCTATTCATTAGCTGACAAATTAAAAAGGAAAACCTATGCAACGCAGATTAACGACGCTTGCTCTGGCGTTAGCGGCCCTGACGGCCAGCTCGGCCATTAGCGCAAAAACGCTGGTCTACTGCTCAGAAGGATCGCCGGAAAATTTTAACCCTCAACTCTACACCTCCGGGACCAGCGTGGACGCCAGCGCGGTGCCTGTTTATAACCGGCTGGTCGATTTTAAAGTCGGCACTACGGAACTGGTGCCGAGCCTCGCTGAGAGCTGGGAAGTCAGCGAGGATGGCAAAGTTTATACGTTCCATTTACGCAAAGGCGTTAAATTCCAGAGTAATAAATATTTTAAACCCAGCCGTGATTTTAATGCCGACGACGTTATTTTTTCGTTTATGCGGCAAAAGGATCCTCAACACCCTTATCACAATATCTCCAGCGGCAATTATTCTAATTTTGAGAGCCTGGAATTTGGCCAGTTAATTACCGCGATTGATAAGCCTGATGAATATACGGTGCGTTTCACGCTGGCTCATGCCGAAGCGCCATTTGTCGCCGATCTTGCCTGGTATTTCGCCTCTATTTTATCGGCGGAATATGCCGATGCGATGTTAAAAGCCGGTACGCCAGAGCGTGTGGATATGGACCCGATTGGTACCGGTCCTTTCAGGCTCGCGCAATATCAAAAAGATTCCCGTATTCTTTTCACCGCGTTCCCGGAATACTGGCAGGGGAAGGCGCAGATCGACCGTCTCATTTTCAGCATCACGCCGGACGCCTCGGTACGTTACGCCAAGCTGGAGAAAAACGAGTGCCAGGTGATGCCGTTCCCTAATCCGGCCGATCTGCCGCGAATGAAAGAGAACAATGCGATCAACCTGATGAGCAAAGCGGGTCTTAACACCGGCTTCCTTGCTTTTAACACCCAAAAAGCGCCGCTGGACAACGTGAAGGTGCGCCAGGCGTTAGCGATGGCGATTAATAAACCGGCGATTATTGAGGCGGTATTCCACGGTACCGGTACGGTGGCGAAAAACCTGCTGCCGCCGGGCGTATGGAGCGCGGATAGCCAGCTTAAGGATTATGAATACGATCCGCAGAAGGCCAAAGCGCTGCTGGCGGAATCGGGCGTTGCGGGGCCCATTACCATCGATCTGTGGGCGATGCCGGTGCAGCGACCCTATAACCCGAACGCCAAACGTATGGCCGAGATGATTCAGGCCGACTGGGCGAAAATCGGCGTGCAAACTACCATTACAACCTATGAGTGGGGTGAATACTTAAAGCGGGTGAAGGATGGCGAACATCAGGCGGCGCTGATGGGCTGGACCACCGCCACCGGCGACCCGGATAACTTCTTCGGCCCATTATTTACCTGCCAGTCGGCGAAGGGTGGATCGAACTCGGCAAAATGGTGCTATCAGCCATTTGATAAAATAATTGCCGAAGCAAAATCGATAACCGACCGCCAAAAACGCGAAGCGCTCTATCTTCAGGCGCAACAGATGATGCACGATCAGATGCCGGCAGTAATGATTGCCCACTCGACAATATTTGAACCGGTGCGAAAAAATGTCTCCGGCTACGAAATAGACCCCTTTGGCAAGCATATTTTTTATCAGGTTGATATCAGATAAACGGCTAAAGATAGCCCGCCGGCAACGGCGGGTTTATTTTATTGCACTACTTGACGTAGCACCCTTTTTGTCACAAAACTTACCCGTGTTATTTGCTATAACTCTTGCCGAAATGGTATTCACAGGGATTAACCTATATGCGTACTCAGTTATTTTTTAAGGTCGCCGCGCTCGCTGGCCTGTTAGCATTGGCCGGCTGCTCATCTAAAATCGCTAAACCGGAACAATATTCGGGATTTTTAAAAGATTACTCTAACTTAAAAGAAACCACCTCGGCATCCGGCAAACCGGAACTGCGCTGGATTTCTCCGGATTACAATCCGAGCAACTATGACAACGTTGTTTATAATCCGATCACCTACTACCCGGTACCGAAACCGACCACTCAGGTGGGCGAGAAGGCGCTCAACGATATCCTGAGTTACACCAATAAAGAGATGAAACAGGCTATTTCCGAGCGTAAACCGCTGGCTACCACCGCAGGTAAGCGCAGCCTGATCTTCCGCGGCGCCATTACCGGCGTGGATTCCAGCAAAGAAGGCCTGCAGTTCTACGAAGTGATCCCGGTCGCGATGATTATCGCCGGTACCCAGGCGGCAACCGGTCACCGTACCATGGATACCAACCTGTACTTTGAAGGTGAACTGATTGATGCCGCGACCAAAAAGCCGGTCATCAAAGTGGTTCGTAAAGGCGAAGGCAAAAATCTGTCCAACGAAAATACCCCGCTCACCGTCGAGACGCTGAAGCAGGTGATAGACGATATGGCGATTGACGCGGTGAAATTCGATCCGAATAACCGCTAAGCAAGGTTCATCGTAAAATGAAGGCGCTATTCGTTGATAGCGCCTTTTTTATTAGCCACAACGCAGCGTCAGCGGTGTTATGAGCGAACCTGGGCCAGCCTGCGGCGCAGCAGCCACTGCTCCGGACGAGCAAACATCACCAGATTTCCCACCAGGATCAGCGCCAGCCCGGCCACGGCGTTGCTATGCCAGACGTAGCCTTCATAAAAGGTGGAAATCGTCAGGGCGACGAGTGGAAACAGCAGGGTGCTGTATGCCGCTTTCCCTGCGCCGATGCGACCCACCAGGGTGAAGTAGGCGCCAAAAGCAATTACCGAGCCAAACACGGCCAGATACAGCAGCGCCCCCATATAGCTCAGCGTCCACTGTGGGGCAAAGCTATCACCGCGTATCAGCGCGATGGCGCCCATGACCAGGGTGCCGTAAAGCATGGCCCAGCTGTTGGTGGTCAAGGTCTCCAGGCCGCGGCGCTGGTGGCGGATGCTGAGCATATTGCCGAGTGAAAAGCCATAGGTTCCCAGCGCGCTGAGGGCGATACCCAGCAGCAGCGAGGCGTCCAGGCCGCTGGCCCAGAGATCATCCCAGAATAGCGTCACGATCCCTGCCAGGCCCAGCGCGGCGGCCAGCCAGAAACGGCCAGGAGGCTGCTGACGATAGAAGAGAAAGCTGTTGATCGCATTAAACAGCACCGCCATAGAGAAGATCACCGATTCAAGGCCGGTATTGATATACGCGGCGGCGGTATAAAAACACCAGAAATTAAAACAGAAGACGCAGCAGCCCTGCAGCAGGCAGAAGACATGGTCGCGCGCGGCCAGCGGGCGCAGGCGACGGGTAACCAGTAGAATGGTCAGCATCGCGACGCTGGCGACGGCAAAGCGCCAGAAAATGGACACCGGCGCGGCAACCGGCCCCTGCTGCAAAAAGATAGCAATCCATGTCGTGCCCCAGATAACCACGACCAACCCGTAGAGTAATGCGTTCAAAATGTCTCTCCTGTGAGTGTTGTCGCGATCATTTTGCGGCCTGGCACCGCGCGGCGCTGTCATCTGCTTGTTGCCGACTTGCAAATTCTTGCGCTTATTTTTAGCCTGCGGCAGGGGAAGGCTGGTATCTGCCAGCGACTCTTCATAGACTAGAGATCTGTGGAATCAGAAGTGTGAAGGGTTATGGCTTACGGGACTTTCGAAACATTGCGTCAAAAAAATGCCGTGCTGCGCGAGACGGTGCAGCTCAACTCCGGTATTCAGCTGGCCGCGTGGTATAACAATCTTGATACCATTACGGTAAAAAGCGACCACCATACCCTGAGCCTGTATATTGCCGATGGCTACGAAAGTTACCAAAAAACGCCCCACGGCTGGAAAAACGGCGGCGGGCCGGACCGTTTCTGTCTGATGCCAAAAGGCGATGAGAGCACCTGGGATATCCGCGGCGATCTCTCTTTTGTGCATCTTTACTGCACCGATGAACACCTGCGTCGGGTCGGCGAGCAGATTTGGGACCGCAGCCCGGCCTCGTTCACGCTGCAGGAAAAAACCTTCTCCAGCGATGATAAAATCACCGCTGTCTATCGCCAGTTTCTTCTCGACAACGACTGGCAGCAGCAGGCGAATCAACTGACGTTGAGTTCGGCCAGCACGCTGCTGCTCACTCACCTGATTCAGCGCTATTCAAACGTCCAGTGGCGCCTACCGACGGTGACCGGCGGGCTGGCGCCGCACGTCTTGCGTAATCTGCTGGCATGGATTGAGGAGAACCTCGACCGGCCGTTAACTCTCGCGGATCTGGCGCAGGAAGCGGCGCTGAGTGAATACCATTTTGCGCGGATGTTTCGCCAGTCGATGAAGATGGCGCCGCATCAGTACGTGATGCAGCGCCGGATGGTCAAAGCACAGGAACTGATATACCGTAGCCAGATGTCGTTAACCGATATTGCGATGGCCTGCGGCTTTAGCACGGCCAGCCACTTTAGTCATCGGGTGAAAAGCGCCACCGGCCTGACGCCCTCGCAGCTACGCGCGGCGCAGCGATGAGAGCAAAACGTAGCTGACGCCGCCGAGAGCCAGTCCCCAAAATGCAGAACCGACACCGCCCAGCGTCACGCCGCTGGCGGTGACCAGAAAAGTCACCACCGCCGCATCGCGCTCACTCTCCTGATTCAACGCCTGAAACAAACTGCCGCCGATGGTGCCGAGTAGCGCAAGCCCGGCAAGCATCTGGATCCACGCCATTGGTAGCGCTGACATCAGCGAGGTGATGGAGCCGCCAAATATCCCCGCCAACAGATAAAAAACGCCCGCCGCCGCCGCCGCGAGCCAGCGCTTTTGCGGGTCCGGATGGGCATCCGGGCTCTGGCAAATCGCGGCCGTAATGGCGGCGATGCAGATCGAGTAGACGCCAAAGGGCGACAGCAGCAGCGCCAGGCCGCCGGTGGCGACAATCAGCGTTGAAGCAGGGACCCGATAGCCGGAGGCCTGAAGGGTGGCGAAGCCGGGGGCGTTTTGCGACGCCATGGTGACGAGGAAAAACGGCACGCCGACGCTGAGCAACAGTGCTGGCGTAAATTCAGGCGCAATCCAGGACGGGGCGACGAAGCTCAAACCTATTTGTGACGTTGTCACATCTCCGCTAAACCCGGCTACCGCGGCGCCTGCCAGCAGGGCAGCCACTACCGCGAAGCGGGGAAGCCAGGCTTTGCACAGTAGCCAGACGGCTAACATACTGCCGCAGAGCAGCAAATTTCCCTGCAGGCTGACGAAAGCCTGCATGCCGAAGCGCAGCAAAATCCCGGCCAGCATCGCCGCCGCCAGCGAATGAGGGATGATTTTCATTAGCCTGGCAAAGATGCCGGTGGCGCCGCAAAGCAGGATTAAGGCATTGGCAAAAATAAAGACGCCAACCGCCTGGGAGAGCGTGACCCCCTGCAGGCCGGTGACCAGCAGCGCGGCGCCCGGCGTCGACCACGCGGTAAGGATAGGCACCTTCCGCCACAGGGTGAGCGCCAGGGTGCTGACGCCCATCCCCAGGCCTAAGGCGGTCATCCAGCCCGCGATTTGCGAAGCATCGGCGCCTGCCGCGGCGGCGGCCTGCCAGATGATCGCCGCAGAGCTGGCGTAGCCGACCAGTACGGCAACGAAGCCGGCTAACAGAGTCGGGAGAGGGAGAGTAAAAGTGCGCATGGTTGTGCCTTGTACGTTATAACGGTCGATATAATTTAGCATCGTGCGCTATAACGCACAATCGGCTTTTGGTGTGCTGAACCCCGACAGGCTTTGGGACCTGGTAAGCTAAAACTGCATTCCCCCTGTAGAATCCGACGCATGCGCGTATAATTCCCGCAGAGATTATTAGGAGGTTGAATGGATATTGCGCAACACCTGTCGGCAACGTTAAAAACGCTGCGACAGCAGCGCGGCTGGAGCCTGTCGCGCCTGGCGGAAGAGACTGGCGTATCGAAGGCGATGCTGGGGCAGATCGAACGTAACGAATCCAGCCCGACGGTGGCGACGTTATGGAAAATCGCTACCGGGCTTAACGTACCGTTTTCCGCCTTTATTGTTGCCGATGACGCCGCCGAACCGACGGCGTTCGATCCCCAGCAGCAGGCCATGGTGGTGACGCCGCTCTTCCCATGGGACCCGGCGCTGCGCTTCGATCACTTCTCCATTACCCTTGCCCCCGGCGCGCTGAGCGAGTCAACGCCGCATGAGCAAGGGGTTATCGAACATGTGGTGGTGATTAGCGGCGTGCTGGATCTTTGCCTGCAGGGGGCGTGGCTGACGCTGCAGCCAGGAGAAGGGCGGCGCTTCGCCGGCGATTTAGCGCACGCCTATCGCAATAGCGGGTCGCACACCGCCCATTTCCATTCGTTGATCCACTATCCGAAAGAGAAATAAAAAAGCCGCGAGCAAACTCGCGGCCAGGCAAATGACTGAGACAGCAAATCACAACGTGACGAGGAAAATCCGGAATACGTGATGACTCTATCCTTAGGCGCTTTTTCTGGGAAATATCTTTTCCTTCAATGCTTTGCTAAAAACTGAAAATTACTCCCGCCGCGGCGATGGAAATTGTTTTGGTCTGTGCCCAGTTCTGACTACAATAGCCGCCATTTCGACCCCCTATAATGGATAACGACGAGCGTATGCGCCTGCAAAACCATCATCTTGAACTACTGAGTCCCGCCCGCGATGCCGGGATCGCCCGTGAAGCGATTTTACACGGCGCGGATGCGGTCTACATCGGCGGGCCGGGCTTTGGCGCGCGCCACAACGCCAGCAATAGCCTGAGCGATATCGCCGGTCTGGTACCGTTTGCCCATCGCTACGGCGCGAAAGTGTTCGTGACCCTGAACACCATTCTTCATGATGATGAACTGGAACCGGCGCAGCGCCTGATAACCGACCTGTATGAAACCGGGGTGGACGCGCTGATTGTCCAGGATATGGGGGTGATGGAGCTGGATATTCCTCCGATAGAGCTGCACGCCAGCACCCAGTGCGATATCCGCAGCGTAGAGAAAGCGAAGTTTCTCTCCGACGTCGGCTTCAGCCAAATCGTGCTTGCCCGCGAGCTGAATCTTCAGCAAATCAAAGCGATTTACGATAACACCGACGCGACCATTGAATTCTTTATCCACGGCGCGCTGTGCGTGGCCTATTCCGGGCAGTGCAATATTTCCCATGCCCAGACCGGGCGCAGCGCCAACCGCGGCGACTGCTCGCAGGCCTGCCGTCTGCCCTACACTCTCAAAGATGACCAGGGCCGCGTGGTGGCGTATGAAAAGCATTTGCTATCGATGAAAGACAACGATCAGACCGCCAACCTGGCCGCGCTGATCGATGCCGGGGTGCGCTCCTTCAAGATTGAAGGCCGCTACAAAGATATGAGCTATGTGAAGAACATCACCGCACATTATCGCCAGATGCTGGACGCCATTATTGACGATCGCGGCGACCTGGCGCGCGCCTCATCGGGGCGAACCGAACACTTTTTTGTACCGTCGACGGATAAGACCTTTCATCGCGGCAGCACCGACTATTTTGTCAATGCGCGCAAAGGCGACATTGGCGCTTTTGATTCACCAAAGTTTATTGGCCTGCCGGTGGGTGAAGTTCTGAAAGTCGGCAAAGACTTTCTCGACGTTGAGGTGAGCGAAACGCTGACCAACGGCGACGGCCTGAACGTGATGATCAAACGTGAAATCGTCGGCTTTCGCGCCAACACGGTGGAAAAAACCGGCGAAAATCGCTACCGCGTATGGCCGAATGAGATGCCCGCGGATTTATACAAAGTGCGTCCGCACCAGCCGTTAAACCGCAACCTCGATCATAACTGGCAGCAGGCGCTGCTGAAAACCTCCAGCGAGCGCCGCATCGCCGTCGATATCGAACTGAGCGGCTGGCAGGAGCAGCTGGTCCTGACGATGACCAGCGAAGAGGGCGTCAGCGTCACCCACACGCTGGATGGCGAGTTTGCCGAGGCGACCCAGGCGGAGAAAGCGCTGGCGAACCTGCGCGATGGTGTGGCGAAGCTTGGCCAGACCATTTACTATTCGCGCAACGTCGAGATTAACCTGCCCGGCGCGCTGTTTGTGCCAAACAGCCTGCTTAACCAGCTGCGCCGTGAAACGGCTGAAATGCTCGATGATGCGCGCCTGAAGGCCGTGGCGCGCGGCAGCCGCAAGCCGGTTTCCGTTCCACCGCCGGTGTATCCGGAAACGCATCTGTCGTTTCTGGCTAACGTTTACAACCACAAAGCGCGCGAGTTTTATCAACGTTACGGCGTACAGCTGATCGACGCCGCCTATGAAGCCCACGAAGAGAAAGGCGATGTGCCGGTGATGATTACCAAGCACTGCCTGCGCTTTGCCTTCAACCTCTGTCCGAAACAGGCCAAAGGCTCGATTAAGAGCTGGAAGGCGACGCCGATGCAGCTCATTCACGGTGATGAAGTGCTGACGCTGAAGTTCGATTGCCGGCCGTGCGAAATGCACGTGGTTGGTAAGATAAAAAATCATATTCTGAAAATGCCGCTGCCGGGCAGTATCGTGGCGTCCGTGAGCCCCGATGAGCTGATGAAAACGCTGCCAAAACGCAAGGGCGCTTGATAACGAAATCGCTACTGGTAGTGATGCATTTTCGGTTTTCGCGCATTCTGCCAGTGGTGATGTTCACGCAACTCGGAGGCGGCGTCTTCCGCCTGGCTGCGCAGTTCATCGCTATCGGCTTCATGCTGCAATTGCTGTTCGAGACTCTGTACCGGGAAGAAATCGTGCCCTTGTTTGCGGGCCAGTACGTGCCCGGAAAACAGGGCGCACACCAGCAGTAACGTCGAAATGCTTCTCCTGAACATCTCTTTTTCCATGCTATCGGCGAATGGGGCTACTATGCCCGGAATTGGTTGAGCTTATCTCTGCGGTTATCAAAGAAGAGAAAAGCCTTTGTCAGCGGCACCTGACGGATGGCGAAAAAAAGCCCGACGGCGTGCCGTCGGGCCGAACTTACAACGGTAAGCGCGCTATCACGCTTTCAATCCGGCGGCCGTCATCAGCAGCCGAAATCCCATGCTCACCGCCGCCAGCGCCAGCACGCTTCCTCCCCACAGGGCGACCATCCATAATGTCCGCTTAAGCCATACTCGTTGCATCAGTGATACCCCTCGCCGTGTTGAACTTTGCCGCGAAATACGTAGTAGCTCCAGAAGGTATAGCCGAGGATCACCGGCAGAATCAGCAGCGCGCCGACCAGCATAAAGCCCTGGCTTTGCGGCGGCGCGGCGGCCTGCCAAAGGGTGATGCCCGGCGGAATAATATGCGGCCAGATACTGATCCCCAGTCCGCTAAAGCCGAGAAAGATCAGCCCCAACGTAAGAACGAACGGCAGCAGATGGCTGTCGTTGTTGCGAAGCGCTCGCCATAGCCAGGCGCTTATCGCCGCGACCAGCAGCGGCACCGGCAGCAGGAAGAACAGGTTAGGCAAGCTAAACCAGCGCTCGGCGATGGCCGGCTGCGCCAGCGGCGTCCAGATACTGATGGCGACGATTGCCGCCAGCAGCGCCAGCAGTAAACCACGCGCGGTGACGCGCATATTACGGTGCAGCGCATTCTCGCTCTTCATGACCAGCCAGCAGGCCCCCAGCAGCGCGTAGGCAATACACAGTCCTAAACCGCAGAACAGGGTAAACGGCGTCAACCAGTCAAACATTCCGCCGCTGAAGCTGCGGCCGCTGACTGCGAAACCGTTGATCACCGCGCCGACCACCATGCCCTGGGTGAAGGTGGCCAGAATGGAGCCGCCCATAAAGGCGCGATCCCAGAACGGGCGGTGCGATGGCGTCGCGTTAAAGCGGAATTCAAAAGCGACGCCGCGGAAAATAAGCCCGATCAGCATCAGGGTCAGCGGGATCGCCAGCGCGTCGATAATCACCGCATAGGCTAGCGGAAACGCGCCGAACAGGCCCGCGCCGCCGAGCACCAGCCAGGTCTCATTGCCATCCCAGACCGGCGCGACGCTGTTCACCATGACGTCGCGGTCGGAAGCGTCCCGCGTGGTAGCAAATAAAATGCCGATGCCCAGATCGAAGCCGTCCATTACGATATACATCAGGGTGGCGAAGACGATAATGACAAACCAAATAACCGATAAATCGATACCCATTAATGGGACTCCTTCTGCTGTGCGTGGTCGGTAGCGGCGGAAAGGGGGCGCGCTGGCGTCCCTGACGCGGGCGGCTGCGCTTCCTGCGGCCCTTTGCGAATCAGACGCAGCATATAGCTATAGCCGACGCCGAATACCGAACCGTAGACGACGATAAACGTCAGCAGACTGATCGACATATGCAGGTCGCCGTGCGCGGAGACGGCATCCGCGGTACGTTGTACCCCGTAGACGACCCACGGCTGGCGGCCCACCTCGGTGGTCACCCAGCCTGCAAGAATGGCGATAAGTCCCGAGGGCCCCATCCATAGCGCAAAGCGTAAAAAGGGTCTGGAATGATACAGGCGGCCGCGGTAGCGCAGCCACAGCGCCAGCGCGCCGAGCAGGATCATCAGCATCCCTAGCCCGGCCATCAGGCGGAAGGACCAGAATACGATGGTGGCGTTAGGCCGATCTTCCGCGGCGAACTCCTTCAACGCGGGCACCTGTTTATCCAGGCTGTGGGTAAGGATCAGGCTGCCGAGGGCCGGGATTTCCAGACCATAGCGGGTACGTTCCTGCTGCATATCCGGCCAGCCGAACAGCAGCAGCGGGGTGGACTCACCGGGGATATTTTCCCAGTGGCCTTCAATAGCCGCGATCTTCGCCGGCTGGTGCTTGAGCGTATTCAGCCCGTGCATATCGCCAATCATTGCCTGAATGGGGGCAACAATCAGCGTCATCCACAGCGCCATGGAGAACATCGCGCGAACGGCGGGCGTATTATTACCCCGCAGCAGGTGCCAGGCCGCCGAGGCGCCGACGAACAGCGCGCTGCTGAGAAAGGCCGCCACCGACATATGCAGCAGGCGGTAAGGGAATGACGGGTTAAAGATCACCGCGAACCAGTCCACCGGCACCACCTGACCATTGACGATCTCAAACCCCTGCGGCGTTTGCATCCAGCTGTTGGACGCGAGGATCCAGAAGGTGGAGATAATCGTCCCCAGCGCGACCATACAGGTGGCGAAGAAGTGCAGGCCCGGCCCGACGCGGTTCCAGCCGAACAGCATGACGCCGAGGAATCCGGCTTCCAGGAAGAAGGCGGTCAGGACTTCATAGGTCAGCAGCGGGCCGGTAATGCTCCCGGCAAACTCGGAGAAACCGCTCCAGTTGGTGCCAAACTGGTAGGCCATCACCAGACCGGAGACCACCCCCATGCCGAAGTTGACGGCAAAGATTTTCGACCAGAAGTGGTACAGCGAGCGCCAGGTCGGGTTTTTCGTTTTTAACCATAAGCCTTCGAGCACCGCCAGGTAGCTGGCTAAGCCGATGGTGATGGCGGGGAAGATGATATGAAATGACACGGTGAAGGCGAACTGGATCCGCGCCAGGTGAAATGCATCAAGACCAAACATGCAGAACTCCACAACAAAATTGATTCAGCGCAATTCTATGCCTCCACACATGCCGATAGCAGGAACAAAAAACCTGTTTTTATCTATAACAGTTGTCGATTTGCGCTCTTTTTTGATGTCTCAACTCTTTTTTTCTAAAAGCAAACTATTTAACGCGCCGGGATAGTATGTTATTTTGATTAGACGTGAGTGCTGCCTGTCAGTATTTCAACGCTCCTTTGGGTAAGCGAGATTTATATATTTTCTTTAAATATAGATTCGCTGAATAAATCATAAAACGCGTATTAATCCTATAATAAAACAATTGTCCGTTTTCTCTCCGGTCGCGCGTTGCGTCATTAACGCTGGTCTCGCGCGCTGTGGATTTTACTCTGGGATTTGGGTTCAGGGGATACGCACTCTGAGTTAAGCGTATGTTTAATACATGCCTGTAATCTTAAGCGGTTGGTTATTGGAAAGTGTATTTATTGATTATATTTTACAGAGGATGTGATTTTGTCAACTAATGGACTTCGCAGTTTATGTACTGTTTTGTTAATTATGACTTTTTTTTGGGTATTCGTTGTTAGCGGATTCATTATGTTATTTTAAAAACGCTTGTTGTTTAAGCGCTTGAGTTTGTTCTGTATCAAATAGATATATGAGCAATAAACGAATAGCTTAGCGATAGGTAATTCGTGCTATCGCCGATGCCAATCTTTGTAAATAGGTCAGTATATAAATACTGGCCTATTTTTTTAACTGATATACAATCGTGCAGACATTTTCTTGCGGATATCTCTATGAAAAAGTACCAGCAGCTGGCGCAGCAGATCACCGAACAGATTGGGCTTGGAGTGTGGTTACCCGGCGACAGACTGCCTTCGCTGCGTGAGCAGGTAGTGAGCAGCGGAATGAGCTTCATGACCGTCAGCCACGCCTATCAGTTGCTGGAAAGCCAGGGGCGGATTATCGCGCGCCCGCAGTCCGGTTATTATGTCGCGCCGCAGCCGCTCAAACAGCGCCAGCCGGAACCGCCTCCGCAGGTGACGCGCGACGAGTCCGTCGATATCAATACCTACATTTTCGAGGTGCTGCAGGCCAGCCGCCAGGCCTCAATGCTGCCCTTTGCCTCCGCTTTTCCCGACCCGCGCCTGTTCCCGCTGCCGCAGCTCAACCGATCCCTGGCGCAGGTCAGCAAAACCGCTACCGCCATGAGCGTGATTGAAAACCTGCCGCCGGGGAATGATGAACTACGCCACGCGATTGCCCGACGCTACGCGCTGCAGGGAATGAATATCTCGCCGGATGAAATTGTCATTACCGCCGGGGCGCTGGAGGCGTTGAATCTTAGCCTGCAGGCCGTCACCGAACCTGGCGATTGGGTGGTTGTGGAAAACCCCTGCTTCTACGGGGCGCTGCAGGCACTGGAAAGGCTGCGCCTTAAGGCGCTGTCGGTGGCGACCGACGTCAAAGAGGGGATTGACCTCGACGCGCTGGAGCAGGCATTGCAGAATTACCCGGTTAAGGCCTGCTGGCTGATGACCAACGGGCAAAACCCGCTCGGCTTTACCCTCAGCGCAGAGAAAAAAGCGCAGCTTGTTGCCCTGCTGGCGCGCTACAAGGTGATGCTGATTGAAGATGACGTATATAGCGAACTCTATTTCGGCCGCGAGAAACCGCTGCCGGCAAAGTACTGGGATCGCGACGATATGACGCTGCACTGCAGCTCGTTTTCGAAATGCCTGGTCCCCGGCTTTCGCATTGGCTGGGTGGCGGCGGGCAAGCACGCCCGACGTATTCAGCAGCTACAGCTGATGAGCACGCTCTCTACCAGTTCGCCAATGCAGCTGGCGCTGGTGGATTACCTTTCGACCAAGCGCTACGACGCCCATTTGCGGCGTTTGCGCCGCCAGCTTGCCGAGCGCAAGCAGCTGGCCTGGCAGGCACTGCTGCGCCATCTTCCGGCAGAAGTAAAAATTCATCATAGCGATAGCGGCTATTTTCTCTGGCTTGAGCTCCCCGCCGGGAGCGACGCGGGGGAGCTGAGCGCCCGCGCGCTAGCGTATAACATCAGCATTGCGCCGGGAAAAATGTTCTCCACCACTGACAGCTGGACCGCATTTTTCCGCTTTAACACCGCGTGGGGCTGGGGCGAAAGAGAGGAGCAGGGGGTTAAGCGGCTGGGCGATCTGATTCGCGAGATGCTGGCCTAGCTAAAATTGCGCCCGTCAGGCATGCACGGCAGCGGTTAAAACAGGTTGGTCGCCATGCTGTCGTTTTGTTTATATCCGGCGATTATCCTCGCCGAAAAATAAGCCGCCTTAGTCTTTCAGTTATCATGCCGGTTATTATTTTACCGGCATGAGCCATATGAAATTTGCATAGTCGTATTATCTCGCTAACTCCTTGTCTATAATCCACAAAGTTATCCCGTGTATCTCGTTTTTGCGTAATGCGCCCCTTGTCACAACCTGAATAAATTTCCCCAGGGGGCTATAGCGCGCCGTCTACTGTTATTAAGGGAGATATTTTTACGGCACGGCTGCCGCTCATTTTCTTGTGACAGGAGTAAGACCCGATGAGCAATAAAATTGCCCGCGGCAGCTTATGCGTGCTGGGTATGGTTTTCCTGACGGCGCAGGCCGCCGAGCCGCCGACTTCTCTCGATAAAGGCGAAGGCCGTCTCGATATTATCGCCTGGCCGGGATATATCGAACGGGGACAGACCGATAAAAGCTACGACTGGGTAACCCAGTTTGAAAAAGAATCGGGCTGTCAGGTCAATGTTAAAACCGCCGCCACATCCGACGAGATGGTCAGCCTGATGGCGAAAGGCGGTTATGACCTGGTCACCGCCTCCGGCGACGCTTCGCTGCGCCTGATTATGGGCAAGCGCGTACAGCCGATTGACACCTCGCTGATCGCCAACTGGAAGTCCCTCGACCCGCGGGTGGAAAAAGGCGCATGGTTCAACGTCAACGGTAAGGTTTACGGCACCCCGTACCAGTGGGGGCCGAATCTGCTGATGTACAACAGCAAAATCTTCCCGACGCCGCCTGATAGCTGGAGCGTGGTGTTCGTCAAACAAAATCTGCCGGACGGCAAAACCAACCTGGGCCGGGTGCAGGCCTATGACGGGCCGATTTATATTGCCGATGCTGCGCTCTTTGTCAAAGCCACCCAGCCGCAGCTCGGTATCACCGACCCCTATCAGCTCACCGAAGCGCAATATCAGGCGGTACTCAAGGTTCTGCGCGATCAGCACGCCCTGATTCATCGCTACTGGCACGATACCACCGTACAGATGAGTGATTTTAAAAACGAAGGCGTCGTGGCCTCCAGCGCCTGGCCGTATCAGGCCAACGGCCTGAAAGCGGAAGGCCAGCCGATTGCTACCGTTTTCCCGAAAGAGGGGGTTACCGGCTGGGCGGATACCACCATGCTGCATAGCGACGCAAAACATCCGGTCTGCGCCTATAAATGGATGAACTGGTCGCTGACGCCGAAAGTCCAGGGCGATGTCGCTGCCTGGTTTGGTTCTCTGCCGGTGGTTCCTGAAGGGTGCAAAGCCAGTACGCTACTGGGAGATAAGGGCTGCGAGACCAACGGCTATAACGAGTTCACCAAAATCGCGTTCTGGAAAACGCCGGTCGCGGAAGGCGGGAAATTCGTACCCTACAGCCGCTGGACCCAGGATTACATCGCGATTAAGGGCGGTCGTTAAGTCGCCGGAGGCGAACAATATGCACGCGGTAGAGTTCGATAATGTCTCGCGGCTGTACGGCGACGTACGGGCGGTGGATGGCGTCAGCATCGCCATTCGCGACGGTGAGTTTTTCTCCATGCTGGGGCCCTCCGGCTCCGGCAAAACCACCTGCCTGCGCCTGATTGCCGGGTTTGAACAGCTCTCTGGCGGCGCGATTCGCATTTTTGGTAAACCGGCCAGCGAGCTGCCGCCGTGGCAGCGCGACGTTAATACCGTTTTCCAGGATTACGCGCTGTTTCCTCATATGTCGGTGCTCGATAACGTCGCCTACGGTCTGATGGTTAAAGGAATCGGCAAAAAGGAGCGTCACGCCCGCGCGATGGAGGCGCTGGAGAGGGTCGCGCTCGCGTTTGTGCACGCGCGAAGGCCATCACAGCTTTCCGGCGGACAGCGTCAGCGGGTAGCGATCGCCCGCGCGCTGGTGAATCAGCCGCGGGTCCTGCTGCTGGATGAGCCGCTCGGCGCGCTGGATTTAAAGCTGCGTGAGCAGATGCAGCTGGAGTTGAAAAAACTGCAGCAGGCGCTGGGCATCACCTTTATTTTTGTTACCCATGATCAGGGGGAAGCACTGTCGATGTCCGATCGGGTGGCGGTGTTTAATAATGGGCGAATCGAACAGATTGATGCGCCCCAGGACCTCTATCTGCGGCCGAAAACGGCGTTTGTGGCCAGCTTTGTCGGTACCGCCAACGTGTTCAGCGGAGAACGGGCGCATAGGCTCTGCGCGATGGCGGGATCCTGGTCGCTGCGTCCGGAGCATATTCGTCTGAATACCGCCGGTGAGATCCAGATTGCGGGGGTGGTACAGGCGGTACAGTATCAGGGGGCCGCGACTCGGGTCGAACTCAAGCTGGCCGATGGCGAGAAGCTGTTGGTGAGTCAGGCGAACGTTGATGGTCATGCCGCGTTAAACGCACCGCCGGTGGGACAAACGGTGCTGGCTTCGTGGTCGCGTGCGGCAATGGTGCCGCTGGAGAGCGGGGGCTGATATGACGATGGCGATTCCGTCCGCTTCTCCCGGGCGCTTATCCGCGCTGTTTTGGCGTAAACCCTCGCTGGCCCTGTTTTTGCTTCTTCTTGGCCCGCTAATGTGGTTCGGCATTGTCTATCTGGGATCGTTGCTGACCCTGCTATGGCAAAGCTTCTACACTTTCGATGATTTCACCATGTCAGTGACTCAGGACCTGACGCTGGCCAATTTGCGGGCGTTGTTTAACCCGGCAAACTACGACATCATTCTCCGTACTCTGATGATGGCGCTGTCGGTAACGATCGCCAGCGCGATCCTGGCATTGCCTATGGCCTGGTATATGGCCCGCTACACCCGCGGCAAGATGAAGGCGTTTTTCTATATCGCCGTAATGCTGCCGATGTGGGCGAGCTATATCGTCAAAGCCTATGCCTGGACGCTGCTGCTGGCAAAAGATGGCGTCGCGCAGTGGTTTCTGCGCCATTTGGGGCTGGAAAGCCTGCTGAGTCTGGTGCTGACGATCCCCGCGGTAGGCGGCAATACGCTGTCGACTTCCGGTTTGGGCCGCTTTCTGGTGTTCGTCTATATCTGGCTGCCGTTTATGATCCTGCCGGTGCAGGCTGCGCTGGAACGCCTGCCGCCGTCGTTGCTTCAGGCCTCCGCCGATCTTGGCGCCCGTCCGCGCCAGACATTCCGCTACGTGGTTCTGCCGTTGGCGATTCCCGGCATTGCCGCGGGATCGATTTTTACCTTTTCCCTGACGCTCGGCGATTTTATCGTCCCGCAGCTGGTGGGGCCGCCGGGGTTCTTTATCGGCAATATGGTCTATTCCCAGCAGGGAGCGATTGGCAATATGCCGATGGCGGCGGCCTTTACCCTCGTACCAATCGTGCTGATTGCCCTTTATCTGGCGTTCGTGAAACGTCTGGGAGCGTTTGATGCACTCTGACCGCGCGCCGCTGCTCCTGAAGGTGGCAACCTGGGGCGGGGTAATCTTCCTGCATTTCCCGCTACTGATTATCGCCCTCTATGCGTTTAATACCGAAGACGCCGCCTTCAGCTTTCCGCCGCAGGGCCTGACGCTGCGCTGGTTTAGCGAAGCTGCGGGGCGCGGCGACATTATCGAATCCGTGACGTTGTCACTTAAGGTTGCCGCGCTTTCCACCGCTATCGCCCTGGTACTTGGCACGCTGGCTGCAGGTGCGCTGTGGCGCAGCGCGTTTTTTGGTAAGAACGCCGTGTCGTTGCTGCTGCTGTTGCCGATAGCGCTGCCCGGCATTATTACCGGACTGGCGCTGCTCACCGCCTTTAAGGCCGTCAATCTGGAGCCGGGGCTGCTGACGATAGTCGTAGGCCACGCGACCTTCTGTGTCGTGGTGGTGTTTAACAACGTGATTGCCCGCTTTCGCCGGACCTCCTGGAGTCTCGTCGAAGCGTCGATGGACTTAGGCGCAACGGGCTGGCAAACCTTTCGCTATGTGGTGCTGCCTAATCTGGGTTCGGCGCTGCTGGCGGGAGGCATGCTGGCGTTTGCCCTGTCGTTTGATGAAATTATCGTTACCACCTTTACCGCCGGACACGAGCGTACGCTGCCGCTCTGGCTGCTCAATCAGCTCGGACGCCCGCGCGATGTCCCGATAACCAACGTGGTTGCGCTGCTGGTGATGGTGGTGACGATGATTCCGATTCTGGGGGCCTGGTGGCTCACCCGTGACGGCGACATCAGCGCTGAAAACGGAAAATAAAATACCGATACAGGATAATGCTATGCAAAATAACCTTTTGATTAACGGTAAGTTAGTGGCTGGGGAAGGCGAGGCTGTGCCGGTGTTTAATCCTGCCTCCGGTGAAGAGATCGTGTCGATAGCTGAAGCTACGCCGGCGCAGGTTGAGGCCGCGGTTGAGGCCGCAGACCAGGCCTTTGTCAACTGGAGCCAGACCACGCCCAAGAGCCGCGCTGAATGCCTGCTGGCGCTGGCGGACGTGATTGACGAACATGCGCAGACGCTGGCTAAGCTTGAATCGCTCAACTGCGGCAAGCCTCTGCACTGCGTGATCAACGATGAACTGCCGGCGGTCGCCGATGTGTTCCGCTTCTTTGCCGGGGCGGCGCGCTGTCTGCCGGGTATGGCGGCCGGTGAGTATCTCAAGGGCCACACCTCCATGATCCGCCGCGATCCGGTTGGCGTGGTGGCCTCCATCGCGCCGTGGAACTACCCGCTGATGATGGCGGCGTGGAAGCTGGCACCGGCGCTGGCCGCCGGCAACTGCGTGGTGATCAAACCCTCGGAGATTACCCCCTTGACCGCGCTGAAGCTGGGCGAACTGGCAAAAGAGATTTTCCCCGCCGGGGTGCTTAACGTGCTGTTTGGCCGCGGCGCTACCGTCGGCGATCCGCTCACCGCCCATGCAAAGGTGCGCATGGTGTCGTTAACCGGTTCGATTGCCACCGGCGCGCATATCATCGGCCACACCGCGTCGTCGATTAAGCGTACCCATATGGAACTGGGCGGGAAAGCGCCGGTTATCGTCTTTGATGATGCGGATATCGATGCGGTGGTGGAGGGGGTACGGACCTTTGGTTTCTATAACGCCGGTCAGGACTGCACCGCCGCCTGCCGGATTTACGCCCAGGCCGGGATTTATGACCAACTGGTGGAAAAACTCGGCGCCGCGGTCGCCAGCCTGAAGATGGGCCCGCCGGACGATGAGACCACCGAGCTGGGGCCGCTGAGTTCACAAGCACATCTGGACCGGGTCAGCGCCGCCGTCGATGCCGCCCGCGCGCTGCCGCATATTCAAGTGATCGCCGGCGGCAACAAAGCGTCCGGTAACGGCTACTATTACCAGCCGACGCTGCTGGCGGGAGCCAGGCAGGAAGATGCGATTGTCCAACGCGAGGTCTTCGGCCCGGTCGTCAGCGTCACCTCGTTTACTGATGAAGAGCAGGTGCTAAGCTGGGCTAACGATTCACAGTATGGTCTGGCCTCGTCGGTGTGGACCAGGGATGTCGGCAGGGCGCATCGCCTTAGCGCGCGTTTGCAGTATGGCTGCACCTGGGTCAACACCCATTTCATGCTGGTCAGCGAAATGCCGCACGGCGGGCAGAAGCTTTCCGGCTATGGCAAAGATATGTCGATGTATGGCCTGGAGGATTACACCACTATCCGGCACGTAATGATTAAACACGGGTAGGGCACAGTCGTGATAATCCCCGAGTGGATACATTACCCTGCTAATAGTTAGCGATAGCAGAAAAAGTTAAAACGGAAGCGGGGTTTTATGAGAGTATTCTTATGCCCCTTCAAGAGCTAAGCCATGATGAGTGCCGGAGATAAGCGCCGGATGGGGCTGGTATCCTTCCCCGGGGCGCGCGATGCGCCCTGAGCGGGATGCCGCGATATGACGATACTCATTCCCGGGCCCCTGCATCATCAGCAGGGGCTTTTTGTTGTTCAGACGCTACTGGTTTGTTACTGCGAGTTTGCACGATGTCATGCGATCGCGCATTTATTACGTATCAAGGCATCTATTTTTTGGTAAATGATAATCAGGCTAACGTTTTGTTTTTTTGCTCGGTAAACTCGCCTGGCGACGCTCGCGAACGTAGGAAAAAAGATTATAAATTGCAGCAACTAATAAAATTAACGCCACAATAAGAACGGCGATTCCGGACATGTGCCACCTCAAAAATAAATGAGTAAAAAACAAGCTTCGCATAACTTGTGATTATGAATGTATGATTTTGTGCTAAATAACGCAAATGATATTTCTTATCATTTAAAACAATTTGCAGGCTTTTGGTTATCATGATCTAATATAAGATGTTGATATATATGTTCTTTTTGTTGGTGTGTTCATTTTACTGAAATCCTCGCTGCCGCTGACCCTGCTAATAATGATGATCGCAAAATGCTCTCGCGAACCTGCGCGTATAAAGAGTAATGAACAATTACCCCGTGCAATGAAAAGCGCATTCGCTTTCGGCAATACCGTTATGTATGGATTACGGCGCAGGAGTCATATTTATGGTTGATATTAACCCTATTATTTATGGTGGAATTTGCGGCGACAGGTGAGATTAATATCTCTGACGGCAGCGATTTAACTTTGACGATATTTAATCCCCCGCCTTCACCGATAAGCTGATGGTGAATGTAATATTTTTGTTAAATTTACGGGCGTCATTACGGCTAATACGCGACGCGCCGGGCGTTTGACTTTCTATAGCCGCTCATGCGAACATTCGGCGCAATTTGTTGCTTCGAAGTTGATATTGTTTTGAAAAAAATAGCGTGTTTTCTCTTTGTGGCCTGCGCCACGGCGATGCTTTACGGCAATTTTCCGACCAAACAGATTATTGGCTGTGAAAAGCAGGGGGTCGCGGAATCGATTTGCATGGCGGCCGCGTTGGATAGTGAAAAAGTCGATCTGCTGCCGGCATGGAATCCAGAAGTTCAAAGGTTGATGGCCGCGCAAAAGCGTGCGCCTGCAGCGGAGGCGGGGTCTTTCAAATCGTAAAAAAGCAGCCTGACCAGGCTGCTTTTTTAGGTTTCGCTGCTGAGTAAAATCTTTAAAACCAACCAAAACGAACGGATAACAGGCCGATAAGCGCGAGTGCCGCGCCGACATTTATCAGAAGGACGGTTTTGCTGGAAACATCCATAACGCCACCTTTATGAATAAGCCTCTACAGTTATAGTACGAGCTTAGAGGTTGCGCTATCGGACAAAGATGAATCAGGCGTTTTTCCGAAATTAACCCTGTTGTGTGTTTTAAAAATGCCATAATCCCTGACGCACTCTGCGGATGCGAAAAGGCATCGCGATATGCGTAAATGCCGGTCAGGGAAGGAAGAAGAAAAATGACTTTATACCAGAAAATGCTGGTTTTTTATGCAGTTATGGGCTGTGTTTGTGCGGTAATAAGCTGGTTCTTAACCAAAGAGAGCCGCTGGATCCGACTGCTGGCGGCGCTGCTGATTGGCGCGACCTGGCCGTTCAGTTTTCCCATGGCGCTGCTGGTCTCCCTGTTTTGATTTAAAAATCGATAGCTCACCTTACGTTATGACTGTATAAAAAAACAGGCTTAATTAAATGGAGGCTTTTCGATGAACGGTTTTTATTCTTCTCAGGCTGGCGCCACCGTGCGCTGGCTCGATCTGCCCGGTCGCGGCGAACCCATTGTCTTTATCCACGGCCTGGGCTGTGCCTCAAGCTATGATTATCCGCGCGTTGCTGCCGACCCGGCGCTGGCCGGGCGGCGAATGATCCTTGTCGATTTACCCGGCTTCGGCTATAGCGATAAACCTGAATCCTTCAGCTACCGTATCGCCGATCAGGCAGCGGTAGTGGCCGAGCTGGTGGATCGCTTAGCCCTTGAACGCTGCTATTTATTTGGTCACAGCATGGGCGGCAGCGTCGCGATTGAAGCGGCCGGGCGGCTTGCCGAACGGGTGCGGGCGCTGCTGGTGGCCGAACCCAATCTCTATCCCGGGGGCGGAATGTACAGCAGGCGCATCGCCGGGCAAACGGAAGAACGCTTTATTGCCCGTGGTTACGCCGATATGCTTTCCGCCGAAACCTCGCCATGGGCCGGCTGCCTGCAAAACAGCGCCCCCTGGGCGGTGTGGCGCGGCGCGGTCAGTCTGGTGAAGGGGGCTAATCCCTCCTGGTTCGCGCGCTTTGTCAATTTATCCTGCCCCAGAGCGCTGATATACGGAGCATTATCGCTGCCTGCCCAGGAAGCGACGGAGAGTGAAGCCGCCGGGATCCCGCTGCTGATGATCCCGCAGGCCGGGCATTCCATGGCGTGGGAAAACCCCTCAGCGCTGGCGCGTACGCTGGCCGATTTTTACGCCGGTATTGACGCAGAAGCCTGATTCGTGATCGCTATACACAAAAAGAAACAATATTTCATTTATTTTGGTATTCCGTTTTTTTTATTTTTTTGGCGAGCGTGAAATGCGAAAAATCACTATCCTGGGTATCTCGGCTTTACTCTGTACACCGCTGCTTCTGCAAGGGTGCGTGTCGCAAAATCCGCGCGGGACAACCTCCCGCCCACAGCTTACGGCGGCGGAAGCGGCAACCTTCACCATGGAACGCTATTTTGCGCAAGGCGGCGCGTTGAGTGCCCCCGATGGCCCCTGGTCGCCATCGCCTGCGCGTCTCCCGCGGGCCGAAAGCGCGTGGCGCGTGGCGCCATCGGGCGCGCCGTTCACCCGCATTCAGCAGGCGGTCAATGCGGCAATCAACCAGCACGCGGCCGGTGATGGGCGTATCTATATCCGCATTGAACCGGGTATCTATCGGGAGACGGTCTATATCCCAGAAGGGGCGCCGCCGATAACCCTCTACGGCGCCGGGGATAATCCTGAAGCGGTGAGAATAGAGCTGGCAATCGACTCGCAATTCCCGGTAACGCGCTATCGCCAGCAGGTGAATAGCCAGCAACAGTATCGTGAAGGCGATCCGGCCTGGTATCAGTATGCGCTTTGCGCCGGACGTACCGCCAGGACGATAGGCACCAACTGCGCGGCGGTGATGTGGTCACAAAGCGCGGATTTTCAGCTGCTGAACCTCAGCGTAGTCAATAGCCTGCTGGACAACGTCGACGGTGGGACCCATCAGGGCGTGGCGCTGCGGACCGATGGCGATCGGGTGCAGCTGGAGAACGTCCGTCTGCTGGGACGCCAGGATACGCTCTATGTCAATACCAGCAATCGGCGCAATGAGGCGGTGACCGACCGTATCAGCCGGGTATATGTCAAAGACAGCTACATAGAAGGCGATGTGGACTATGTTTTTGGCCGGGCAAACGTGGTTTTTGATAATGTTCATTTTCACACCGTCTCAACGCGCCTCTCGCCCGAAGCTTACGTGCTTGCGCCGAATACGCTGCCGGATAACCCGTGTGGATTTCTGGTGATCAACAGCCGTTTTACCGGCGATAGCGGCTATCGGGGCGGCTTAAAGGCGAAGCTTGGCCGCGCCTGGGACCAGGGGGCGGGCAAGACCGGCTATTTACCCGGAAAAACCGCTAACGGGCAGGCGCTTATCGCCAACAGCACTATCGATCAAAGCTACGATCGGCTTTCCCCCTGGGGCGCTGCGGCCACCACCTCCCGGCCGTTCCGCGGCAATACCGCCGCAGAACGTCAGCTTGATGATGTTGCCTTCAATCGCCTGTGGGAATTCAATAACCACTGGCAGCCCTGAGGCTTAAAACGGCAGCTCGCGCGGGAGCGTTTGCAGCGTTATCCAGCGCAGCTCGGTAAACTCCGCCACCCCCGCGCGTCCGCCAAAGCGGCCGTAGCCCGACGATTTGCAGCCGCCAAACGGCATTTGCGCCTCATCATGCACGGTGGGGCCGTTAATGTGGCAAATGCCGGTTTGCAAATTTTGCGCCAGGTTCCACGCCCGGGCGCTGTCCCGGCTGTAGATCGCCGACGAGAGGCCATATTCGCTTTCATTGGCGACGGCCAGCGCTTCGGCTTCATCCTGAACGCGAATAATCGATTTCACCGGGCCAAATGACTCCTCATGCCAGATGCGCATCTCGCGGGTTACGCCATCGAGCAGGGTGGCGCGCATCTGCGTTGAGTCCGACATGCCGCCCGCGAGGAGGCGCGCGCCTTTCGCCAGCGCGTCCTCTATTAGCGCGTTGCAGCGGGCGACGGTTCTCATCTCCACCACCGGACCGAGAAGGCTGGCGGGCAGGGCGGCGGCTCGTTTGGCCAGCAGCGCCACGAACGGTTCCGCGACGGCGGCATCGACGATGATGCGCTCGGTTGACATACAGATTTGCCCGGCATTGGCGAAGGCGCCAAAAATTGCCCCTGCCGCGGCCTGTTCGAGGTCAGCGTCATCCAGCACCAGCAGCGGCGCTTTGCCGCCCAGCTCCAGTACCGCGGGTTTCAGATGTTCACCGCAGGTGCGGGCGATTATCCGCCCCACCGGCGTCGAACCGGTGAAATTGATGCGGCGAACGGCGGGGTGGGCGATCAGAGACTCCACCAGCGCAGGCGCGTCGGCGGGGGGACAGGTCAGATAATTGACCACCCCGGCGGGAAAGCCTGCCGCTGCCAGGGCATCAATGATCAACCCCTGGGTTGCCGGTGACAGCTCCGCGCCTTTGAGAATAACCGTATTTCCACAGGCCAGCGGCGTGGCGATAGCGCGGGTCGCCAGGATCAATGGCGCATTCCACGGCGCCATGCCGAGCACGACTCCCGCGCCCTGGCGGATGCCCAGCGCCAGATTTCCCGGCACATTGGAGGGGATCACCTGTCCCTCGATTTGCGTGGTTAGCGCGGCGGCTTCACGCAGAATATCGGCGGCCAGGTGAACGTTAAAACCGGCCCAGTGCGCGGCGGCCCCCGTTTCTGCCGCCATCGCGGCAATGAACTTGGCTTCGCGGCGCAGCATCTCTTCTGCGGCTTCCAGCAGGAGGCGTCGACGCTCGGCGGGGATTGTGTCGCGCCACTGCGGGAACGCCGCACCCGCGGCATCGGCGCAGCGGCGAGCGTCTGCCAGGCTGGCTGCGCTGGCAACGGAGGCGGTCTCTTGCGTCAGCGGATTATTGCGGGTAAAGGTGGCGCGGCCTTCGGCATCATGCCACTGGCCGTTAGTGTACAGGCTGCAGGTTATGGTCATTGTTATCTTCTCCTGACGTTACGATTTGCCGAGTCTACCGGGTGGTGCGGGTGCGCGATGCCGGCCGGGCGGTTATCGCCCGCTTTTTTCGTAACCTTCCGTACGCTTCACATTTATTGCTGGATTCAATGACGTCAAATGAGCGGATGTAGAATTAATCGGCGAAAATGCGGTTTTTAGCATAACCTGATAGCAATTGATTATTTGCCGGTTGAATTCTCCTGTGCTGTTATTAAAGCACTTATAACAAATTCATAAGGCTTATAACCATGTCTACAGGGAAAACGCTGCTTGCGCTGGCGTTGAGCGCACTCTTTCCGGCGGCCAGCGCCTGGGCGGCGGGCAACGATACGCTGGTCTACTGCTCCGAAGCTTCACCGGAATCTTTCAACCCGCAGATTGCCAGCTCGGGCCCGTCGTTCGTCGCCAGTTCCCAGGTGCTTTATAACCGCCTGATAAACTTCGATCCGGTGAAAAACACGCCAATTCCTTCGCTGGCGACCGAATGGAGCGTCTCGCCGGACGGCAAAACCTGGACTTTCACCCTGCGCAAGGGCGTGCAGTTCAACAGCAACAAATTCTTTAAGCCTACCCGCGATTTCAACGCCGATGACGTGCTGTTCTCGGTGCTGCGGCAGAAAGATGCCAACCATCCGTACCATAATGTTTCCCAGGGACATTACGAATACTTTCACGACGTTGGGCTGGATAAGCTGATCAAAGAGGTTAAAAAGGTCGATGATTACCACGTCCAGTTTGTGCTGAGCGAACCCAACGCAGCGTTCCTCGCCGACTGGGGCATGGATTTTGCGTCGATACTCTCTGCCGAATATGCCGATGCGATGCTGAAAAAAGGGACCCCGGAGTATGTTGATACCTGGCCTGTCGGCACCGGACCTTACGCGCTACAACAATATAAAGCGGATTCGCAGATCCGTTATATCGCCAATCCGCACTACTGGGACGGCGAGGTACCAACCAAACACCTGATCTTCTCGATCACGCCGAACGTTGAGACGCGACTGGCGAAGCTGCAAACCAATGAGTGCCAGATTATTCCCGCGCCATCGCCGGTACAGTTCCCGGTGATTAAGGGCAATAAAGATCTGGCGTTGCATTCGGTAGAAGCGCTCAACGTTGGTTATCTGGCGTTCAATACCGAGAAAAAACCGTTTGATAATGTCCTGGTGCGCCAGGCGCTGAACTACGCGACCGACAAGCAGGCGATCGTAAAAGCGGTGTTCCTCGACTCCGGCAGCGTCGCGAAATCACCGATCCCCGCCAATATGCTTGGCTATAAGAAAGATCTACCGGACTACGACTACAATCCGCAAAAAGCGAAAGACCTGCTCAAGCAGGCCGGACTGGAGAAGGGGGCCGAAGTGACCCTGTGGTCGATGCCGGTGCAGCGTCCCTATAACCCTAATTCGCGCCGTATTGCCGAGATGATCCAGAATGACTGGAGCAAGGTCGGGATTAAAGCCAAAATCGTCACCTATGAGTGGGGGGAATATCTCGCCGGAATGCGTAAAGGCGAGCACGACAGCGCGCTGTTTGGCTGGATGTCCGATAACGGCGATCCGGATAACTTCGCCGGCACCCTGTTAAGCTGCGATAACATCAAAACCGGCTCTAACGTCGCCCGCTGGTGCGATAAGTCCTACGATGCGCTGGTGAAAAAGGCTATCCTGGTCAGCGATCCTCAGGCGCGCGCTAAGCTATACGGCGAGGCGCAGACGATTTTTCAGCAGCAGGCCCCCTGGATCACCCTGGCGACCGGGAAGACCTTCTACGCGACGCGCAGCAACGTCAGCGGCTACAGCGTGAGCCTGATGGGCAGTGATTTTTCCAAAGTTAAACTCAACTAAGCCGCAAGGAGAAAAACATGTCGCATCTGGATGAGGTCGTCGCCCGCGTGGACGCCGCGATTGCCGAAAGCGTCATTACCCACATGAATGAACTGCTGATCGCGCTGAGCGATGACGCGGAGCTGGGACGGGAAGAGCGCTACGTTCAGCAGCAGCGTTTGCGGACTGCCATCGCCCACCATGGCCGCCAGCAGCACGAGGAGCAGGAGGCGCGCCGCGAGCAGCTGACCCGCGGCGGCGAAATTCACTAGCTTAGCGGCTAGAACTGGCGTCTGGCCACCAGCCAGGCGCCGACCACCAGCATCACCGCGCCGCAGAGCGGGCCAATCAGCGCGCGAAGCGGGACGTGGTGCGCGCGAATCAGATCCATCACTAACCCCCCCACCAGCTGGCTGGCAATCAACACCGCAATGGTGGTTGCCGCTCCGACGTTCTGATAACCGCTGATGCTGGCAAAGACGAAGAACGAGCCCAGCAGGCCGGGAATGAGCGTCCACCACTTTACGCTAATCGCCAGCTCCTGAAACCCCGCCGCGCCGTGCTTAAGCAGCAATATGGTCACGAAAATCACGATGCCGACCAGCGAGTTAAGCAGCATGGCGATCAGGATAGTCGATGCGGACTGGGTAATGCGCACCATCAGCGTATTTTGCAGTACCAGTCCGACGCCGGCGGCCACTAAACAGGCGAGGGTCAGGGTTTGATTCATGCGCTGCCGTCCGGATCGCGGCGATCGTCAAGCTGCAGCTGCATAAAGGTCAGATCCAGCCAGCGACCAAATTTGGTGCCTACCTGCGGCATTTGCCCGGTGGTGATAAAGCCCAGGGTATCATGCAGATGCAGTGAAGCCTGATTTTGCGCCTCGATACCGGCAACCATAACATGCTTATTTAACCGTTTCGCCTCGGCGATGAGGGCGACCAGCAGGCTGCGGCCCAGCCCTTTACCCTGATGATCGGGGTGAACATAGACGGAATGCTCGACGGTATGGCGAAAACCGTCAAAGGCGCGCCAGTCTCCGAAGGAGGAGTAACCGGTAATCACGCCGTTTTCTTCGCTGACCAGCACCGGATAGCCGACGAGCTGTCGGGCCTCAAACCAGGCAATACGGTTGTCGGTATCGACGGTCTTGTCGTTCCAGATAGCGGCGGTATGCAGTACCGCATGGTTGTAGATTTCAGCGATTGCCGCGCAATCGTCTTTGCTGGCATGGCGGATGGTCATGGTAACCCTCAAGGTTTGTACACTATAGTAGTACGATATTATTACAATAATGTACGCAAGGCTGTCATCTGTTTTAGGCAGAAATTTTCTCCTCGGCTGAGCTGCGTCGGAGGATACGAGGATTGCGTCGCCGGGTCCGGCGGCAAAATCATCACTCACATCGATAATTTTTAATTCGATAATTCATTTAATATATTGCTATTAATTTGCCGTAACATTCCACATTTTTATTTACCACTATTATTGTTTAATGACATCTGGCAATGGTGCCAGTAATAATGTAACTCCATGATTTTATTGATAATGGTGTGATTCGTTGTGATGGCATTCCTTTTTTGCATTTCAGCCAATAGAAATAACTCAATCCTCGCGGATATATTGTGATTAATCAGAGTATGCGGGTCGCTATTTAATATAGCGCGCTGCTCTGTTGGTTTTTATATAACCATATTCTACTCACAATATTGTGCGTATTTATACGCACGGAATAAATTTGCTAAAAGGGTGAAGCGATGGCGCAGACACAAAATATGAAAAAATTCATGCCTTCAGTACTGGCAATATCCATCGGTACGCTATTCGCGAATAGCGCAATGGCGGCGGAACCTTCTGCGCTACAGGCTGCGCCGGCTTATACCGCAACGCAGACCAAAGGGGAGACGCTGTGGAGTAATGACGATACGGCAATCGGTATTTTAGGATCCGTACGTTTAATGGCCAAAACGGATTCTGCTCATACTCAGGAACATAATATACAGAATAATGACTCGCGGCTGGGGATTGCCCTGCGCCATAATTTTGACCTGAATGGCCTGAGTAATTATGCCGTCGGTTATTATGAGACCGGTGTTCATGGTTTAGATTCCGCCACCGATGATCAGGGCAACGATGTCTATACGCGGCAGGCGTATGCCGGTATTGGTAACGATCAATATGGCGTCGTGACCTTCGGCAAACAATACGCCCCTACCGACTGGGGACTGGGTATTGATACGACTTATGCCTGGGGCGGTAAAGCGAAACATGATACCGCCGGGATGTCGACGGATATAATTAATTCTGCGGCGATCTACTATTACAGTGATAAAAATATGACTGTTGGCGTCATGGGACAAGGCAATGACAACGTCGACAGCATCGGGTTTGCTTCCTATGGCGATGGCCCCAACTTGCACGACGCCTACCGCGATGGGTCAGCCACCGTTCACGGCGGAGCGGCGGTTGCCGCGCAGTACCGTTGGGATAACGGCTTTTCCGTCTCCAGCGCGGTGGCGTATAACAATTACACGGTAAATAGCGGTTCAGTCAGCGGCTGCCAGAATTTTGGCCCGAATGGCCACTGTTTTAATTACACCGATAATAACGGCGATGCCTATGACGGCAATACTTATAGCATGGGCATGAACGCGAAATATACGACAAGCGTTGGCGATCATGCCTGGTATAACGGCGCGGAAGTGACTTATTACCTCAATAAAGTGAATGATGTTAACGCGGCGACCAGCGGCCATTACGAACATAATAACCCGCAGGGTGATGACCAGGAAACGGTTCTCGGTCTGGAATATGACTCACAGTTTAAAATCACCCCGGCCTGGGGCGTGTACGTTGATTTTAACTGGTCGCAGGGCGGCGATGCGATGGAGGGACAGCACTTCCAGTCGACGGTATTGGGTACCGATTACTGGCTCGGCGCAAACGCGGTCACTTATCTTGAATATGGCTACGAAAAAGCCTGGGGCAACGATAATGAAGCGTGGAATATTGACGACCATCTTGGCGCAGTGGGTCTGCGCGTCTTTATCTAAGCGGGATAATTTCTTTTCATTTATTGCCGTAATGCTGTTCAAATTAACGGATTGAATGACTCTCTGTGTTTGCCCGGCCAATGATGCGCCGGGCTTTTTCATCTTCATTTCCGACGCCGGGCGTCTGGTTGTGCAAACAGGCGGGCTACACTATAGTGTCACGCTATGAATACTATAGAAGACAACCTTAACCAGCGCATCAGCGCACGTATCCGAATCGAGCGGGAATCTCGCGGTTGGTCGCTGAACGAACTGGCGGAGCGGGCGGGGGCGTCGCGGGCGATGATCCACAAGATCGAGCGCGGCGAAAGCAGCCCGACGGCATCGATGCTGGGACGGTTATCCGGCGCCTTCGGCATGAGTATGTCGACGCTGATCGCCAGGGCGGAGATGCAGGAAGGCAAGCTGCTGCGCTTTGCGCATCAGCCGGTGTGGCGCGATCCGCAGAGCCACTATCTGCGGCGCCACGTTTCGCCGCGCAGCGACCTGCCAATCGACCTGGTGCAGGTGGAGCTTCCGGCCGGCAGCGATGTGCCAATGCCTGCGTCATCCTACGCCCAGGCCCGGCAGCTGATCTGGCTACAGCAGGGCGAGCTGGTGTTTATCGAAGGCAATGCGCGCCACGAGATGCAGGCGGGGGACTGCCTGGAGCTCGGGCCGCCTAACGACTGCCGCTTTATTAATGAAACCGCGCTGCCCTGCGTCTATCTGGTCGTCCGACTCAATCAATCTGCCTCATAATGTCAATGCGCGCTGCCGGGAAAGCAGCTAGCCTCAATACAGACTTGTCAAAAGAGGAGTGTGTTATGGCTTTCAATCCGCAACGCCACCGCCGCTGGCTGCTGGCATCGCGTCCGCACGGCGAGCCAACCGGGGAGAATTTCCGCCTGGAAGAGGGCGAGGTCGCGTCTCCTGGGCCGGGGCAGCTGTTGCTGCGCACCGTCTTTCTGTCATTGGATCCCTATATGCGCGGGCGGATGAGCGACGCGCCTTCCTATTCGCCGCCGGTCGCCATTGGCGCGGTGATGGTTGGCGGCACCGTGAGCCGCGTGGTGACATCGAACCATGCCGATTTTCAGCCCGGCGACTGGGTGCTGGGCTACGGCGGCTGGCAGGATTATGAACTTTCCGACGGCAGCGGGCTGGTGAAGTTAGGCGACAGCCCGGAACACCCTTCGTGGGCGCTGGGGATCCTCGGTATGCCGGGCTTTACCGCCTATATGGGGCTGCTCGATATCGGCCAGCCAAAAGCGGGCGAGACGCTGGTGGTCGCCGCCGCCACCGGGCCGGTTGGCGCAACGGTCGGACAGATAGCGAAGCTAAAAGGCTGCCGTACGGTAGGCATTGCGGGCGGCAGCGAGAAGTGCCGCTATGCCGTAGAGACGCTGGGTTTCGACGTCTGTATCGATCACCGCGCGCCCGATTTTGCCGTTAAGCTGTTAGAAGCCTGCCCGCAGGGCATCGATATCTACTATGAGAACGTCGGCGGCAAAGTATTCGATGAAGTGCTGCCGCTGTTGAACACCTCGGCCCGCGTGCCGGTTTGCGGCCTGGTCAGCGGCTACAACGCCACCGCGCTACCCGACGGCCCGGATCGCTTGCCGCTGCTGATGGCGACGATCCTCAAAAAACGCATCCGTATGCAGGGCTTTATTATCGGCCAGGATTATGGTCACCGGATTGCCGAGTTCCAGCAGGAGATGGGGCGCTGGGTGCAGGCAGGGAAAATCAAATACCGCGAGCAGGTTGTTGACGGCCTGGAGAACGCACCGCAGGCGCTCATCGGTCTGCTGAAGGGCGAGAATTTCGGTAAAGTGGTGGTTCGCGTCTCTCCGGATGAGTAATCGCTTTCCCGGCAGGCGCCGCGCCCGCCGGGTTTTATGATGATTTACGCGTAAAACGCCAGCCGATCGGCCAGCAGGTCAACAAACGCCTGGCGATCGACATCGAGCATCACCGTTGCGTTCGGCTGCTTACCGGTCAGATTGTAAAAATCGACGACCGTCATCCCCTGGGTATATTTCCCCTGCGTTTCCACGCCGACCCAGCGTTCAACGGTGGTAAACATCTCCGGCTTCAGCAACCAGGCAATGGTGCACGGGTCGTGCAACGGCGCGCCGACAAAGCCCCATTTCTCATCCTTATGGTACTCAAGGAAGAAGTCGAGCAGTTCGGCGACGATGGTGGATATCGGGTTGCCGATACGGCGGAAACGCTCAATATCCTCAACGTGGATTTGCGCTTTATGGGTGACGTCTAACCCAGCCATCACCACCGGAATACCGGACTGGAAAACGATCTCCGCGGCTTCAGGGTCGACGTAGATATTAAACTCGACTGCCGGCTGCCAGTTCCCCAGCACCATTGCGCCGCCCATTATCACAATACGGTCGATTTTGGCATGCAGTTCCGGATGGCTGTTGAGTAACAGGGCGACGTTGGTTTGCGGGCCGGTGGCAACGATCGTAACCGGTTCGGCGCTGTCGCGCAGGATATTGGCCATCAGCTCGACGGCGGTGCAGCTTTGCGCGGCAAAGCCCGGCTCCGGCAGCGCCGGGCCGTCAAGACCGCTCTCGCCATGCACGTTGTCGGCGATAATCAACTCCCGCATCAGTGGCTTAAGCGCGCCGCCGGCTACCGGGATATCCGGGCGTTTAAGCAGGGTGAGCATGCGCAGTACGTTACGCAGGGTTTTGTCCGGGGTCTGGTTTCCCGCGGAGGACGTCACGGCTTTAACATCAAGTTCGGGTGAGGCGAGGGCGAGAACGAGGGCAATCGCGTCATCATGACCCGGATCGCAATCGATAATTACTGGCAGTGCCATGGCAGCTCCTTGTTGGCGTTGTTTTGTGACAAGGGTAACGCCGTAAAGCGACATAAACGAGGCTCAACGCAGGATAGTGTGATGACGTGCACGATTGAGCGCCGACATCGCGCGACGCTTAGCCAACATAGCTGGTTGATCTGTGCGCAATCAGGAGGTAGCCATGCGGTGGCGCAAGAAGTCGCTTCCCGTGGAGGCCTATAATGATAAAACGACGCAACCATACGAATATTACTGGTTTGCTTTCCGTCAGCGGATTCTTATTCTAAAGAAAACTCCAGGAGATAATTGCAATGAAAGATGTTGTAGATAAATGCAGTACCAAAGGCTGTGCCATCGACGTAGGCTCGATTATTGATAATGAGGACTGCGTCTGGCGGGTTGAGAAAAACTTCGCCAGCCGCGAAGAGGCTGAGTCCACCATCGCGGCGGTCCGCGAACGTGCCCTTGCCGCCGCCCCCGCCAGCGAGCCGCCGCAGGTCGACTATACCATCGTGCCCGCCGGTGATGAGGCAAAGCTTGAGGCTTCGATTGCCTTCTCCTGCCAGGCGGAAAAGATCATTTTCGAATTGTCGTTAAGAAACGTTATTTAACGTCAGTGAGCGCCCACGGCTCAGCCTCAACAGGATCCTGCGCGCGATCCCGTTGAGGTGCCGTGGTCAAGCGTTACTCAAACCGCCATGCCAGGTTTAGCCCGATACCGTAGTTACGGCCCGGCGCCGGTTCGTAGTAGCGGCCGTTGGATTCATTCACGATAACCGAGCCCGCGTAGCTGCGGTCGAACAAGTTATCTACCCGGCCAAACAGATCCATATCCATCTTGCCGTAGCTCCATTTATAGCCGGTCGTCAGGCCGACCACCGTCCAGGACGGCGCTTTGGCCGTGTTCTCATCGTTAGCCATAATATCGCTCATATAGCGAATATCGCTGCCCGCGTACCAGCCTTTCTCGGGCTGATAGCCGAAGGAAGCGTAGCCCATATTGCGGGCAATCCCCGGAATACGATTGCCTTTACAGCTGGTATCGTCACAGACATTGGTGCGATAGGTCGCATCCAGCCAGGTCCAGGCCGCTTTTAAACGCCAGCTCTCGCCGAACTGCTGATCCAGCCCCAGCTCCATCCCCTGACGGCGCGTTTTACCGGCGTTTTTATAGCTGGTGCGCCCGCCGCTGCTGGCGTCGACGACAATCTCATTGTCGGTATCGGTCTGGAACAGCGCGGCGGTCAACAGGCCGTTGCCGATTCGCGCTTTGCTGCCAACTTCAACGGTTTCGTTGGTGGAAGGCTGCAGGCCAAAGTTCAGCCCGCCCTGGTCGCCTGAGCGATAGGAAAGCTCATTGATGGTCGGCGTTTCGAAACCGCGGCCGGCGGAGATGTAGACGTTCCAGGCATCGGTTACCGCGTATTTCAGCGAGCCCGCCGGCAGCCATTTATGATAGCTGGCCTCGCCGCTGTCATCGCCGTTACCCGGCGTAACGTAATAATCGTTGGAATCGAACCACACCGAGCTGTAGCGCACGCCGGCGTCAAGAGAGAGTTTCTCGGTGAGCTGCCACTGGGTTTGCAAATAGGGGTCAACGTTCCACATCAAATTGCGTTCGTTGCGGCGCAGGTCGCCCTTTTCACCGTACTGCGGCACGCCGTTGCTCATGACAAAGTTTTCATAACCCTTACGGCGCTCGGTCATGGTTTCATAATCAAGTCCGGTGGTAAAAGTGACCGGCACCAGCAGCTCGCCGCGATGGGTCCAGCGGGTATCAATCCCCTGATAGTGACGCGTCAGGTCAATCACGCCGCCAGCATGGGTGGGTTTGAGCTGCGGAGCGCGAGGAATCGACTGATATTGCGTGGTTTCACGCTCGCCGGCGTACATCATCACGCTCAGATCGTCCTGCTCGCTCAGTTGGCGCTCGTAGCGCAAACCGGCCTGGGTCTGTTTAATGGTTTTGCGAGTATTGTACTGATCGCCTCTTGGGGACTGGCGGGGATTATTTTGCCATTCGTCATAGCTCAGGCCGCCCGCGTCATTGGCTTTAATATCCACGCTATTAAACAGCAGGGTCAGTTTGCTGTCGTCATTAATACGTACGCCGAGCTTCGCGTTGGCGAGATTCTTACGCGCGCCGCTATGATCGCGGGAGCCGTGGGTAGTGAAGCGGTTGGTGGAAACCACATAGTCGACGTCGCCCGCATGGCTGCCGTCGCCGACCGCGCCGGTCGCTTTCATACCGTAATGCCAGGTACCGAAGCTGCCGTAGTAGCTGCTGGCTTCGATAGTGGGCGGCTGGCTGCCGGTCTGGGTGGTGGCGTTAATCACCCCGCCGGAGGAGTTGCCGTAGAGGGCGGAAAAAGGTCCGCGCAGTACTTCGAGCGAATCGAGGCTGCCAATATCAATATTCGAGGTTTGTCCCTGGCCATCGGGCATGGTGGCCGGAATGCCGTCGACGTATATGCGCAGCCCGCGTACGCCGTAGGTGGAGCGGGAGCCGAAGCCGCGAATCGAAAGCTGCAGATCTTGCGCATAGTTCTGACGGTTTTGCACCTGTAGCCCCGGTACCGCGCCCAGCGACTCGGAAAGATTGACCCGCGGCGCGGCCTGGCGCATCTCGTCGCCGTTAACCACGCTTACGGCGGCGGGAGTATCGAGTTCAGAAACCGCCGACGGTGCGGCGGTAACCACCATGGTCTGTTCAGCGGCGTGGGCAGTTGGCGCTGAGGATATAAGCGGCAGAAGCAGTGCGGGGAGCGCGGCGGCGCGCACGGAAAGGATTTTCATCAAAGTTACTCGCAAAACGAACCAAACGGAACATATGTATATATGTTAACTCTTTTGTAAATTTTTTGAAAAGACTTAACAGGATTTGAGTTAACAAATAGCAAGAATTGCGTGATGCCGGATGGACTAAACGCAATTAACTCTCCACATTGCGATAAATAATGATTACTATTCGCATTACAAAGAGTAGCGCAAAGCCATGATTTTGCGCCCCGGAAGCACTGTCGAGCAGGCACATATTCGTTTTATCAAAGGGAGTCGTCATGTCATTACGTCATCTGTCCGCGCCGCGTCTGCGCCGTTCACTGTTATTAACTTCATTACTGCTGGCGGGGAGCTTCAGCGCCCACGCGGCGGAAGAAATGCTGCGCAAAGCTGTTGGTAAAGGCGCGTACGAAATGGCCTATAGCCAGCAGGAGAATGCGCTGTGGGTGGCGACTTCGCAAAGCCGTTCGCTGGACAAGGGCGGTATTGTTTACCGTCTCGATCCGACGACGCTGGAAGTGACGCAGATTATTCATAACGATCTAAAACCGTTCGGCGCGACGATCAACAACGCTACCCAGACCCTGTGGTTTGGCAACACCACCGACAGCAGCGTGACGGCAATTGATGCAAAAACCGGCAAGGTGAAAGGGCGTCTGGTGCTCGATCCCCGTCAGCGCAGCGAAACCGTGCGCCCGCTAGCCCCGCGCGAACTGGCAGTTAACGAGAAAACCAATACTGTCTACATCACCGGGCTGGGTAAAGAGAGCGTGATCTGGGTGGTGGACGGCGACAAGCTGACGCTGAAAGACACTATTGCCAATACCGGCGCGATGGCGACGGGCCTGGCGGTGGATGCGGAAGCGAACCGTATCTACACCACCAACGCCGATGGCGAACTGGTGACCATCGACAGCACCAGCAATAAGATCCTGACGCGTAAGAAACTGCAGGATGACGGCAAAGAGCACTTCTACCTCAACCTGAGCCTCGATACCGCTGGTCACCGGGCTTTTATCACCGATGGCAAACAGCCGGAAGTGCTGGTGGTCGATATTCGCGATGGTAAAGTGCTGGAGAAAATCGCCGCGCCGGAATCTCTGGCCGTGCTGTTTAACCCGACCCGCAACGAAGCCTACGTGACCCACCGTAAAGCCGGCGAAGTGAGCGTGATCGATGGTAAGACCTACAAAGTGGTCAAGACCTTTAAAACCCCGACTCACCCGAACAGCCTGACCCTCTCCGCCGATGGCAAAACGCTGTACGTCAGCGTGAAGCAGGAATCGACACGCCAGAAAGAGGCCACCCAGCCGGATGACGTTATTCGCATCGCGCTGTGATCCTGACGGGAGGGGGTAACCCCTCCTGAAAGTCTGTCCGCCGGCGGCGGCCGGCGCCTTCAGCGATATCACCCTCTGTTACAAACACTTATTAGCCTGATAAATATAATGGCTATAAACTGACGTCTTTCCTGCGCAAGCGGGACGGTGGCATTAATCCTGGAGAAAAGATGAAAAAATCATTTATGGTCGTTTGTGCCGGCGCGATGCTGGCCCTTCTGGCGGGCTGTAGCTCAAACTATGTGATGACGACGAAAAGCGGGCAGACTATCGTGACGCAGGGCAAGCCGCAGCTGGATAAGGATACCGGCATGACCAGCTATACCGATGAGTCAGGCAATAAGCGCCAGATTAACAGCAGCGACGTCGCTCAGCTGGTGGAAGATAATTAAGTTGTGCAGTTGCGGTTTGCCCGGTGGGGCAAACCGCAAAAGGAACGGGTTACGGTTTTTCAATATTCGGCGCGGTGCTGTGAATATCATGCACGCGCTTACGTACGCCAAACCAGCCGGCAACCAGCAGTACGGCGATCAGCGGAATCGAACCGATGGTATAGGTTCCATTCGGATAGTCGAAAGCCATTAATACCAACACGCTCAGCAGGAACAGCAGGGTCAGCCAGGAGGTAAAGGGCGCTCCCGGCATCTTGAAGCTGACGTCCGCCGCTTTGCCTTCCTTAATCGCCTTACGCAGGCGCATCTGGCACACCACAATAAAGCCCCACGAAGCGATAATCCCCAGCGAAGCGACGTTCAGGACAATCTCAAACACCTGCGAAGGCACCAGATAGTTGAGGAACACCCCAACGACATACACCGCCAGCGTCGCCAGAATCCCGGCGTAGGGCACGTGGTGGCGGCTCATTTTCGACATAAACTTCGGCACGGAACCGCCCATCGACATGGAGCGCAGAATACGCCCGGTGCAGTAGAGGCCGGAGTTGAGGCTGGAGAGCGCGGCGGTTAACACCACGATATTCATCACGCTGCCGATATACGGCACGCCCAGCTTCGAGAAGAAGGTGACGAACGGGCTCTGCCCGGCCTGATAGGCATTCCACGGCAGCAGCAGCACCAGCAGCAATACCGAGCCAACGTAGAACAGACCAATACGCCAGATAACGCTGTTAATAGCGCGCGGCACCATGGTCTGCGGATCTTTACACTCGCCAGCGGCGGTACCCACCAGTTCGATAGAGGCGAAGGCGAACACCACCCCCTGTACCAGTACCAGCGCCGGCAGCAGGCCATGCGGGAACAGGCCGCCGTTATCGGTAATCAGGTGGAAACCGGTGGCATTGCCATCCAGCGGCTTGCCGGTGCCAAGAAAAATAGTCCCGACCACCAGAAACGCCACGATCGCCAGAACTTTCACCAGCGCGAACCAGAACTCCATTTCGGCGAACCATTTCACGCCGATCATGTTCATGGTGCCGACAATCGCCAGCGCGCCGAGGGCGAAGACCCACTGCGGGACGTCGCCGAACGCGCCCCAGTAGTGCATATACAGCGCCACGGCGGTGATATCGACGATCCCGGTCATCGCCCAGTTGACAAAGTACATCCAGCCCGCCACGTAAGCCGCTTTTTCACCGAGGAACTCGCGGGCGTAGGAGACGAAGCTGCCGCTCGAAGGGCGATGAAGCACCAGTTCGCCCAGCGCGCGTAGGATAAAAAACGAAAAGAGGCCGCAGACCAGATAAACCAGCGCCAGGGCCGGTCCGGCCATCTGCAGGCGCGCGCCCGCGCCGAGAAACAGGCCGGTACCGATGGCGCCGCCGATGGCAATCATCTGTACCTGACGGTTGCCCATCGCCTTGTGGTAGCCGGACTCATGCGAATTCAGCCAATGGCGTTTGGCAGCGTGCTGCTCCGCCACGCTAGAGTGTTTTGTATTCATTGATGTCGCTATTTTCCTGTCAAAGTCCATGAGTGGTTCGTGCTGCTGGCTCTCTCATCATTCTGAGGAATGAGATAAGCGAGCATGGCGGAGAATCCTACACGTATCGGAAAATGGACGCACGTAAAAGATTTACGGACCGCACTTGCTTAAATATCAATGAGATCGCCGCGTTCTGCGGGGGGATAATCACCTGGAAATTTCGCTGATCGATTTTGCCCAACGTGCGCTATTATTTTCAGCCCGCTTTTTGCCCGAGAGACCACGATGAAAATCAACGTAGTAGGGACCAGCGGCGTCGGCAAATCTACCCTCGCGCGTCGGCTGGCTCAGGAACTGTCGCTGCCTTATATCGAAATGGATGTGCTCTACTGGCTGCCCGAATGGCAAGGTACGCCGGACGATGAGTTTTACGCCAAACTTGCCACCGCGCTCGCCGCGCCCGGCTGGGTGCTGGACGGTAACTATAACCGCAGCCGCCCGGTAAAATGGCGCGACGTGGATCTGGTGGTGTGGGTGGACTACAGTTTCTGGCGCACGATTCGCCAGGCCGTCTGGCGCGCGGCTTCACGCGCAAGCCGGCGCCAGGAGCTGTGGCCCGGCACCGGCAACTGCGAAACCTTCCGCCGCTCTTTCTTTAGCCGGGACTCCATTATTTTGTGGACGCTGAAAACCTGGCGCAACAATCGCCGGCGCTATCTGGCGGATATGCGCGATTCCCAGTATCAACACATTCGCTTTGTGCGTCTGCGCAACCAGCGGCAGACCGAGGCGCTGGTGCGCGAGCTTCGGCAAAATAGCCGATAATCACCCGGCTCGCGCTGCGCTTAGCCGGGCTACCGGACCGTAGGTTGTCGGTAATCCGTAGCCCGGGTAAGGCGTTTACGCCGCAACCCGGGGAATATGCCGTGACGTGGCATTGCTTCGGCTTCTTCCCGGCTCGCGCTGCGCTTAGCCGGGCTACCGGACCGTAGGTTGCCTGTAACCCGTAGCCAGGGTAAGGCGTTTACGCCGCAACCCGGGGAATATGCCGTGACGTGGCATTGCTTCGGCTTCTTCCCGGCTCGCGCTGCGCTTAGCCGGGCTACCGGGCCACAGATTGCTGATAACCCGTAGCCCGGACAGATGCGCAGCATCGCCTCCGGGGCAGTTTCCTCGCCGCATATCTAATTTCCGGCAGAGCAAATGTAAATAAATTGTTTCTCACTGACCGCAGCCGCTTTTAATAATGCAGACATGTTAATTCACATGAGCCTGCGAAATGTCTTATCGAATCAGTATCCTGGATAAAAGCCCGCTGGCAGCCGGAGAAACGGCCGCCCAGGCGCTGGCGCGTACATTAACGCTCGCGCAACAGGCGGAAGCCTGGGGCTATCATCGCTTCTGGATAGCCGAACACCACAATACCGAGCAGCTTGCCAGCCCGTCGCCGGAACTGGCGATCGCCTGGATCCTCGGCCAGACCCGCCGGATTCGTGTCGGTTCCGGCGGCGTCATGCTCCAGCACTACAGCCCGTACAAAGTGGCGGAAAACTTCAATATGTTGGCCTCCCTCGCGCCGGGCCGCATCGACCTCGGCGTGGGCAAAGCCCCCGGCGGCCTGCCGCTCTCCACCCGCGCGCTGCAGCAGGGGCTTAATCCCCAGCAAAAAGGGAGTTTTGCCGACCAGCTGGCGCAACTCGATAACTGGCTGTCGTTGACCGAAACCGACGGGGAAGAGAGCGTCCGCGCAACCCCGATCCCGCCGCGCCGCGCTGACGGCTTTCTCCTCGGTGCCAGCCTGGAAAGCGCGCAGCTGGCGGCGCAGCTGGACTGGAACTTCGTCTTCGCCGCCCATCTCAACGGCGATAAGCATCTGCTGCGCGAGGTGTTAACCCGCTGGCGCGAACTGAGCCGTCGAGACGCGATTATTGCCGTCCAGGTCATCGTGGCCGACGATTCTGCCACCGCAGCCGATCTGGCAAACGGCGTGGAAGTATGGGGCGTTGAGCTGGAAAACGGCCAGCGGGTAACCGTCGGCAGCGAAGCTCAGGCGGCCGCGTTTGCCCGCCAGGCGGGTAGCAGGCCGACGCGCATCGCCCGGCGGGAATCGGCGGTGCTATTCGGTACCCCGGAGCAGGTGAAAGCGCAGCTGGATGCCCTGCAGTCGGCGTTGAACATCGACGAATTTATAATCGACACGCCTATTAGCGACGGCGCGGCACGTCTGAACTCCCTGCGTTTGTTGGCTCAGGCGCATTTGAGCGCGGAGGTGCAGCCATGAGTCTTTCCGAACAGCTAATACGCTGGCGGCGCGAACTGCACCAGTACCCGGAACTTTCGCTGCAGGAGGTCGACACCACGGCACGTATTCGCGACTGGCTGCAGAGCGGCGGCATCAGCCTGCTGCCTTATGAACTGAAAACTGGCGCGGTGGCCGAAGTGGGCAGCGGCGATAAGGTGATAGCCCTGCGTGCCGATATCGATGCGCTACCTATCGAAGAGGCGGCCAGCGTGCCGTTTCGCTCGCTGAATGCCGGCGTGATGCACGCCTGCGGGCATGATATTCATACCAGCGTGATCCTTGGCGCAGCCTTACTGCTGAAACAACGCGAAGCGCAGCTTGCAGGACGCGTCCGCATTCTGTTCCAGCCAGCGGAAGAGAGTTTCGGCGGCGCGAAAACCCTGATTCGCGCCGGGGTTCTGGAGGGGGTTTCCGCCATTTTTGGTATGCATAATGAACCGGGCCTGCCTGTAGGCGAGTTCGCTACTCGCGGCGGCGCGTTTTACGCCAACGTCGACCGCTTTGTCTTCAAGGTGACCGGTAAAGGCGCACATGCCGCCCGGCCTCATGAAGGGAAGGACGCCATTCTGCTGGCTAGCCAACTGGTGACCCTGCTGCAAAGCGTCGCCAGCCGCGAAGTGAATACCCTCGATTCCGTGGTGCTTAGCGTGACGCGGATTCAGGGCGGTAATACCTGGAATGTCCTGCCGGAAAGCGTCGAACTGGAGGGGACGTTGCGCACCCACAGCAGCGAAGTCCAGCAGCGGGTAAAGGCGCGGGTGAGCGAAATCGCCGCCGGGTTCGCCAGCGCTTTCGGCGCGCAGATCGATGTGTTCTGGTATGCCGGGCCGACCGCGCTGGTCAATGATGAGCGCTGGGCGACATTCGCCAGCGACGTGGCCGATAAGTCCGGCTACCGCACGCATCATGCGGATCTCCATCTCGGTGGCGAAGATTTTGCCGTTTATCTCCAGCATATACCCGGCGCTTTCGTCAGCATCGGTAGCGCCAGCGAGTTTGGTCTTCACCATCCGGCGTTTAACCCGGATGAGCGGTTGATCGCGCCGGCGGCGCACTATTTTGCCGATCTGGCAGAGCAGGCATTAAAAGAACTTTAATTATTCAGGGTCATAGACTAAGGATTAACGATGTCTGAACAACGGCAACTGCGTATTGGCACTATATTACATGGCGCATCGGGAAATATGTCGGCATGGCGCCATCCGGCCGCGCTGGCGGACGCCAGTATTAACTTTGAGTTCGTTAAGCAGACGGCGTTAAAAGCGGAAGAGGGCAAGCTCGATTTTATTTTTGTCGCCGACGGCTTATATATTAATGAAAAATCGATCCCGCATTTTTTAAATCGTTTTGAACCGCTCACCGTATTATCCACCCTGGCGGCAGTAACTTCGCGTCTGGGCCTGGTCGGCACCCTATCGACCTCCTACAGCGAACCCTTTACCACTGCCCGCCAGTTTGCCAGCCTCGATCATCTGAGCGGCGGGCGCGCGGGCTGGAATGTGGTCACCTCGCCGCTGGAGGGCTCGGCGAAAAACTTCTCCCGCGCGCAGCATCCGGACCATGCGCTGCGCTACCGCATCGCCGATGAATATCTGCAGGTTGTCAAAGGTCTGTGGGACTCCTGGGAGCAGGACGCGTTTATTCGTAATAAAGAGAGCGGCCAGTTCTTTGATAAAAATAAGCTGCATACCCTTAATCATCACGGCGATTTCTTTAAAGTAGCCGGTCCGCTAAATATTGCCCGCACCCCGCAGGGGCGACCGATTATCTTTCAGGCGGGCGCATCCGATGACGGCAAAAAATTAGCCGCGAGCCACGCCGACGCTATTTTTACCCATCAGGAATCTCTGGCGGAAGCCCAGGCCTTTTATCGCGACGTCAAAAGCCAGCTGGAAGCGCATGGCCGCCGGGACAACGAACTGCATATTTTCCAGGGCGTCAGCGTCATCGTTGGCGACAGCGCCGAGGATGTAGAGCAGCAATACCAGACCACCGCCGCGCTGGTATCGATTGACGACGCGCTCAATTATCTTGGCCGCTATTTTGAGCATCACGACTTTGCCCAGTATCCGCTGGATGAGGCGTTCCCGGATATCGGCGATCTCGGGCAGAACAGCTTTCGCAGCACCACCGATGAGATAAAACGCAACGCCCGCGAACGCGGCCTGACGCTGCGCCAGGTGGCGCTGGAGGCGGCCAGCCCGCGACCGCGTTTCTCTGGCACCGCCGAAGAAGTGGCCGATGGTTTGCAGCTGTGGTTTGAACAGCGCGCGGCGGACGGTTTTATTATCCAGGGCGGCACGCCGGACACCTTCCCGCGCTTTGTGGATCAGGTCGTGCCCATTCTTCAGCAGCGCGGATTATTCCGCCAGGAATATCCCGGCGCCACGCTGCGCGAAAGCTTAGGGCTGGCAGAGCCCGTCAATCAATTCCAAAAACAATAATAGAGAAAACCCGCTATGCAGAAAACGCAGAAAAAATCGCTACTCCTGGCGCTTGCGCTGGCAGTTAGCGCCTCATCCTGGGCGCAGAACGTCACGATCAACGGCACCGGCGTGAGCCTTGAAGCTAATAAAACGCCGATTCATACGGCGAAAAACCCGCAGGCTATCGCGCAGCTGCCCAAAGGTCTTCACCTGGCGGTGCCGGGCAAACTGACCGTCGCGGTCGCCGCACTGAACTCGCCGCCGCTGACCGTGTTTTCCGACGATAACAAAACCCTGCTCGGCAGCGAAGTGGACATCGCCCGCCTGGTGGCCGACAGCCTTGGGCTTGAGCTGAACGTGGTACCGACCTCATGGGAAGACTGGCCGCTCGGCGTCGCCTCCGGCAAATATGATGCGGCGGTCAGCAATATCACCGTAACCAAAGAGCGCAAAGAGAAGTTTGACTTCGCCACCTACCGCAAAGATTCACTGGGTTTCTACGTCAAGAGCAGCAGTCCGCTTAGCAAAATTGAAAAAGCGGAGGATATCGCCGGGCTGCGGATTATCGTCGGCTCCGGTACCAATCAGGAAGCCATTCTGCTGGCGTGGAATGCCGAGAACGTCAAGAAGGGGCTGAAGCCGTTTACCCCGGTTTATACCAAAGATGACGCCGCCCAGACCCTGGCGCTGCAGTCCGGGCGCGCCGACGCCTTCTTCGGCCCCAACGTGATCGGCGCGTGGAAAGCGGCGCTGACAGGTAAAACGAAGCTGGTGGGCAGCGTTGACGGCGGCTGGCCGAAGGCGGCGCATATTGCCGTGACGGTGAAAAAAGGCAGCGGCCTGGTTGAACCGGTACAGACGGCGCTGAACGGCGCTATCCGCAGCGGCGACTACGCGAAGGTGCTGAACCGCTGGGGAGAAGGCGTGGAGAGCATCCCGCAATCGGAAATTAACCCGGCCGGACTCGGCGACTAACAGGAGGCATGATGAGCGATCTATTCCGCGATGTCTCTCCGGAAGCGCCGGAGCTGCAGCCGATTATTGAGGGCCTGTTCGGCGAGTACGCCGCGCGCTACGGCGACTACTTTTCCCGCGATGCCGTAGTCGAGCTGACCGAGTGGTATCTGGCGCCGCAGGGGCTATTTATCGTGCTGGAGCGCGAGGGCGAAATTATCGCCACCGGCGCGTACAAACCGAAAGACGCCCATACGGCGGAAATCAAACGTATCTGGACCCATCGTCGTCTGCGCCAGCAGGGGCTGGCGGCGAAAGTGGTGCAGGAGCTGGAGCGTCGGGCGCTGCTTGCCGGCTACAGCCATATCTATTTGACCACCGGTTTTCGGCAGCCGGAAGCGGTGCGGCTCTACCTGAGCCAGGGCTACGAGGCGCAGTTTGACCTCAGCCGCGATCCGGAAGAGTACAGCCTGCCGCCGTTCGATGGCCGACTGCGCTTTACGAAAGCGCTGGCGGTCACGGCGCTAAGCCAGAGCGCTTAAGGAGTCAATATGCATACCCCGGAAACGATTAAGGTTGTTCCCGCACGCTATCCGCTGCGGGCGGTCGGCGCGGCGCTGGCGCTGCTGGCGCTGGCGGTGGTGATTCAGTCCGTCGCCTTTAACCCGCGCTGGGAGTGGGGCGTTTTTGCCCGCTGGTTCTTTGATCCGGTGATCCTTGAGGGTCTCGGGCAGACGCTGCTGCTGACCCTGCTGGCGACGGCGCTGAGCGTGATTCTCGGCGGCCTGCTGGCGCTGGCCCGCCTCTCCAGCTCATGGTTGCTGAGCAGTTTGGCCTGGGGCTATATCTGGTTGTTCCGCTCGCTGCCGCTGATCGTGGTGCTGATTATTCTCTACAACTTCTCTTATCTCTACGACAGGTTATCGATCGGTATCCCGTTCACCGGCATTAGCTGGGCCAGCTTTGAGACCATCAACGTGCTGGGGCAGTTTTCCACCGCCGTTGTCGGGCTGACACTCGTGCAAAGCGCCTATACCGCCGAAATTATCCGCGGTGGCTTCCTTGGCGTCGATCACGGTCAGTATGAAGCGGCGGCGGCGCTGGGGCTTCCGGCCAGCCGTCGTACCCTGCGCATTATCCTGCCGCAGGCGCTGCGCACCATTTTACCGGCGGGCTTTAACGAAATTATCAGCCTCGCCAAGGGGACGGCGATGGTTTACGTGCTGGCGATGCCGGAGCTGTTTTACACCATCCAGATGATCTACAACCGCACCCAGGAAGTCATTCCGCTGCTGATGGTCGGCGCCGCCTGGTATCTGGTGATCACCAGCGTGCTGTCGTTGATTCAGTATCTGGTCGAACGCGGCCTCGCCCGCAGCGAACGCCGCTCGGCGGTCAATACCGCCCGCAGCAGTCGTCGCGCTGAACCCGTTCGCCGCCCACAACCGCAGGAGCCTGCCCATGTCCCACTCTCGTAACGGTCATATCTCCATTACCGGCGTCAGCAAATACTTTGGCCGGCATAAAGCGCTGGATGATGTGTCGCTGGAAATCGAACCCGGCACGGTAACGGTGATCCTCGGGCCGTCCGGCTCGGGAAAATCGACGCTGCTGCGGGCAATTAACCACCTGGAGCGCGTCGATGAAGGCTTTATCCAGATCGATGGCGACTATATCGGCTATCGCCGCAAAGGCGACAAGCTGTACGAACTGAAAGAGAAAGAGATCCTCCGCCAGCGGGTCAACGTCGGCTACGTATTTCAGAACTTCAATCTGTTCCCGCATCTGACGGTGCTGGAAAACCTGATTGAAGCGCCCATCGCCCACAAACAGGCGACCCGCAAAGAGGCTATCGCGCGGGCGTATGACCTGCTGGACGTGGTCGGACTGCGCAACAAAGCCGATGCCTGGTCGCGACACCTGTCCGGGGGACAGCAGCAGCGTATCGCCATTGCCCGGGCGCTGGCGCTGAACCCGCGGGTGATTTTGTTTGATGAACCGACCTCCGCGCTTGATCCTGAACTGGTGGGGGAAGTGCTGGATGTGATTAAAAAGCTGGCGCGCTCCGGCACTACCCTGGTGGTGGTGACCCATGAAATCGGCTTTGCGAAAGAGGTGGCGGATCGGGTGGTGTTTATGGTCGACGGCAAAATTGTCGAGCAGGGCAGCAGCGACGCCGTGCTGAACCACCCGCAGCACGCGAGGACGCGGCAGTTCTTATCGAGGGTATTAGCGGCATGAGAAACGGACTTTTGGCCCTGACATTATTGTCTTTATCCGCGGCATCGCAGGCGGCTATCGACCTGCGCGCCAATGAGCAGCCGCTGCCGGTGATTCGCGATGAACAGGCGATCGCGAAGATCCCGGCAAATTACGCTTTCGTCGAGCCGGGCACCTTAACGGTGGCGATTTCGGCGCTCAACTCGCCGCCGCTGGCGCTGTTGGCCAGCGATAACCGCACGCGTATTGGCAGCGACCCGGATATCGCCCGGCTGCTGGCCGGCAGCCTCGGGCTGAAGCTGAAGCTGGTGCCCACCGCTTGGGAGGACTGGCCGCTGGGGGTGACTTCCGGTCGCTACGATGTGGCGCTGGTCAATATTGCGGTGACCGAGCAGCGAAAAGAGAAGTTTGATTTTGCGACCTATCGCGTCGATTCGCTGGCCTTTTCCGTGAAATCGACCAGTGATATCGCCAGCGTCAACGGACCGGCGGATCTCGCGGGTAAAAAGGTGATCGTCGGTTCCGGGACCAATCAGGAGCGGATTTTGCTCGGCTGGAACGCCGAAAATGAAGCCGCCGGGCGTCAACCGGCGCTGCCGGTCTACCTGACCGATGACGCTTCGGGCAACCTTTATATTCAGTCCGGGCGCGCGGATGTGTTCTTTGGGCCGCAGTCGGTGGCAGCCTATAAAGCGGCGCTCAGCGGCAAAACCAAAGTCGTCGGCCTGGGGCCGAAAAAAGCGTACGTTGCCACGACGACCAAAAAGGGTAACGGCCTGGTGGTGGCGCTGCAGGCGGCGCTGAATGGCGCGATTGCTCGCGGGGAATACCAGAAGGTGCTGGCGCGCTGGGGCGAGCAGGGCGAAGAGGTGACACAATCGACGGTGAACCCGCCGGGGATAACCTACTAAAAAACCGCTGTTTCGCAGGAGTGTGATGCGAAACAGCGGGGGCGAATCCTCGCCAGGGTGTTAAATCAGGCGGCGCGCGGGGTCAGCGTCAAACGATCCAGCGGCCCGACGATAAACAGATAAGAGAACAGGCCCAGCACACCCATGGAGCCGACGTACAGGATAGCGTAATCAAACGAGTGGGTGTTGGCGATGATCACGCCGATGACCAGCGGCGTGATAATACTCGCCAGGTTGCCGCACATGTTGAACACGCCGCCGGCAATACCGAGCATTTCCTTCGGTGAGGTGTCGCTCAGCACGCACCAGCCGAGGTTACCGAAACCTTTAGCAAAGAAGGCCACGCTCATGGCGGCGATCACCACCACTTCCGAGGTGGTGTAGTTGGCGACAACAATCACGCAGGAGAGCAGCATGCCGCAGATCACCGGCAGCTTGCGGGCGGTCGTCAGGCTGTAGCCGCGTTTCAATAGCCAGTCCGAGAACACGCCGCCCAGCAGGCCGCCGATAAATCCGGCAATGGCCGGGATACTGGCGACAAAGCCGACTTTCAGGATCGACATACCTTTGGCCTGGTAAAGATAGGTGGGAAACCACGTCAGGAAGAACCAGGTAATAGACGTCACGCAGAACTGGCCGATATAAACCCCGATCATCATGCGATTGACGCAGACGCTTTTAATCTGCGCGAGGGTTAATTTCTGCTGCGTTTTTTTCGTGCCTAATTCCGGCTCGCCGCCGCCTTCACGAATATAGTCGAGCTCCTGCTGATTAATATTCGGGTGGTTAGACGGGTCTTTCACTTTTGCCAGCCAGAATATCCCGAGCACGACCCCGATAGCGCCAATATAATAAAATACGTAATGCCAGCTTAAATTATGCAGAATAATGGTCATCAGCGGCGTAATAATCCCCAAAGAGATATACTGCGCGGCCTGATAGACCGAGGTGACGAATCCGCGCTCTTTATTGGGAAACCATTGCACGCTCAGACGGCTGTTGGCGGGGAAGGCTGGGGCTTCAATCGCCCCCATCATCAGGCGCAGAATAACCAGCGCTACCAGCGGGCTGGCGAACAGATAGATGGTGCCCTGGAACATAGTGACGATCGACCAACCAATGAGCGCGCAGCCGTAGACCAGCCGCGAACCATATTTATCCAGCAGCCAGCCGCCGGGTATTTGCATAATGACGTAGGAGATACCAAAAACAGAAAAGGCCAGCCCCATTGCCTCGGGATCAAAGCCTAGCTCTTTGCTCATAATAGGCGCGACGACGGACAGCGTTGCCCGGTCGGCGTAATTAAATACGGTAGCCAGAAATAAAAACAGTAATATACTGTAACGCACGTTGCTGCGTTTTAATTGCTGTTGCATTTTAATCAACTCCTTTGCAGGGTTGTGTATTGTGGGTACAGGCAATAAGAGATATTTCCCCGGGAGGGCTACAGGTTTTCAGTCGTCTGCGGACCGGTAGCCCGGACAGATGCGCTGCATCGCCTCCGGGAAAATGCGGTATTCTCCTGGGGGCGGCGCTTGACGCGCCTTGCGCGGGCTACGGGGCCTGTAGCCTGGATAAGGCGTTTACGCCGCCATCCGGGGAATTCGGTTAAGGGCGTTTACCAAACTCGCAGCTTTGCTGGGTCCAGCGGCGGGCCTGTTCGCTCAGGGTAAAGCCCAGGCCGTGGCGTTCGGAAACCCACATCCGCCCGTCGCGCAGCTCCAGCTGTTCGTTAAACAGCGGGTTCAGCCATTCGAAGTGCTCCAGCCACGGCTCGAGCGGGTAGGCGGCGGCGAGATGCAGGTGTACCTCCATCGCAAAGTGCGGGGCCAGCTTGCGACCGTGCTTCGCCGCCAGATCCATAATCTTCAGGAACGGGGAGATCCCGCCGACGCGCGGGGCATCCGGCTGAACAAAGTCGCTGGCGTTGCCGAGGATCAACTGCTCATGTTCGCGGAAGCTGGTCAGCATCTCGCCGGTGGCAATCGGCGTATCCAGCGCGGCGGCGAGCTGTGCGTGGCCTTCAACGTCGTAGGCGTCAAGGGGTTCTTCAATCCAGATCAGGTTGAACTGCTCCATTTTGCGCCCCATGCGGATGGCGGTTTCGCGATCCCACTGCTGATTGGCGTCGACCATTAACGGGAAATCATCGCCCAGCACCTCGCGCACTGCCGTCAGGCGACGAATATCCTCAGTGGTATTCGGCTGACCGACCTTCAGCTTAATCCCGCCAATCCCATTCTCACGGGAGATAGCCACGTTTTTCAACACCTGATCCAGCGGCGTATGCAGGAAGCCGCCAGAGGTGTTGTAGCACTGGACGGAATCGCGGTGCGAGCCGAGCAGCTTCGCCAGCGGGAGTCCGGCGCGTTTGGCTTTCATATCCCACAGCGCAATATCGATAGGAGAGATGGCCTGTACCGCCATACCGCTGCGGCCTACGGAAGCACCGGCCCACAGAAGTTTGGTGTAGATCTTGTCGATATCGTTGGGGTCTTCGCCGAGCAGATTATCGGCGATCTCTTTGGCGTGGGCGTAAATGCCCTGGCCGCCCGCGCGCTTGGAATAGCTAAAGCCGACGCCTTCAAAGCCGTCCCGGGAGCGGATTTCGGCGATGATGATCGCTACTTCGGTAAGCGGTTTTTGCCGACCGGTCAGAACTTTTGCATCGCTAACGGGGGTCGCCAGCGGCAGAAAGGCCAGCGACAGTTTGACGTGTTCAATGCGGTCGCCGGTCTCTGCGGCGGTTTTGACGCCAGACGCTTTGGCGTAGGTCACGGACTCGGAATTAGCGCTCGTGGTCATAGTTAGTTCCCTTTTAGTGATAAAATGTTTGCGCTAACATTTTTAATCCTGAAATTGTCCTGGCGCTACGACAGTGATTTTAATTTGTACAAATGATCACAATTAGCGGTTATAAAGGGTAAAATTATGCAGTGCAGGTCACGATCCAAATAGGTTTGTGAAAATTCACAAAGAATAATGATAGCGATAACATTTTATTTTTCAGATCGTTGATTCTATTGAAGATGTCGTGGTGGCCGCTGGCAATTGCGCGGGCCATCATCAATAATGCCCACAGAAAACGACTCAACACAGGGGCTTAGTCGTGAAAAGCAGAAAACCGACGCGGGCGCCGACGCTGGATGATGTAGCCCGTAGCGCCGGGTTGTCGTCGATGACGGTCAGTCGGGCGCTGAATACGCCGCAGCTGGTACGGCCAAAAACGGTCGAGAAAGTGATGCAGGCGGTGCAGGCGACGGGCTACATTCCCAACGCGCTGGCCGGCGGCCTGGCCTCCAGGCGCAGCAAGCTGGTGGCGGTAGTGGTGCCGCAAATCAACAACAATATGTTTGTAGATACCATCCAGGCGTTAAGCGATACCCTGGCGGCGCGCGGCTACCATATGCTGCTGTGCGTAGCGGGCTACAGCCGACAGACCGAAGCCGAGCTGGTAGCAACCTTACTCTCCCGGCGTCCGGATGGCGTGGTGTTGACCGGCATTCAGCACGCCCCGGCGTTGAAGAAGACGATTCTCAACGCCGCTACGCCGGTAGTGGAGATCTGGGATCTCACCCCGACGCCGCTGGATATGCTGGTTGGTTTTTCGCATGAAAAAGTCGGTGAAACTATTGGCGAATATTTGCTGGAAAAAGGCTACCGTCGCCCGGGCCTGCTGTGGGCCGGCGACGCCCGCGCGACGTTGCGAAAGCAGGGACTCTGCGCCCGGCTGGCCAAAAATGGCCTTGACGATGCGCCGCAGGTCGTAGTGCCGCTTCCGGCATCACTGGCGCTGGGGCGTCGCGGCCTGGCCGAGCTGGTGGCTGGCGGCGAGTTTGACGTTATCGTCTGCAGCTCTGATACCCTTGCCCAGGGGGCGATTATGGAAGCTGAAAGCCGGGGTCTGCGCGTGCCGCAGGATCTGGCGGTGATCGGTTTTGGCGATCTGGACTTCGCCGCCAGCAACCGTCCGGCCATCACCACCGTCAGCGTCGACCGTCACGCCATCGGTGAGCAGGCGGCCACGCTGCTTGCCGACCGCATCGAAGGCGGCGGTGAAGGGGACGTGATTATTGATATCGGCTTTCACCTGGTGGCGCGCGAGTCGGCGTAGCTCTGCCGTGTAGCATGTGCGAGGGGGCCTCAATAGCGGCATGGCCTAATCAAATCTATACTGCAAAATTGCTAAACCTGTCGCCGCTCTGTTCCTGAGCGGCAAATTCATCGAGGGCGCAGAATATGATCACCGTCTATGGTGTACCCGGCTGGGGCTCAACAATTAGCGAACTGATGCTGACGCTGGCCGGTATCCCGTACCATTTTGTTAACGTTGAGGGCTTTGACCAGCCGGGCCCGCAGCGCGACCGCCTTAAAGAGATAAACCCGCTGTGTCAGGTGCCGACCCTGACGCTTGAAGACGGCAGCGTGATGACCGAATCCGCCGCTATTGCCCTGATGATCCTCGACAGACGGCCGGATCTCGCCCCGGCGCCCGCATCGCCGCAGCGGCATGCCTTTCAGCGTCTGCTGATCTGGCTGGTGGCGAACGTCTACCCCACCTTTACCTTTGCGGATTACCCCGAACGCTGGGCCGCCGATGCGCCAGAGCAGCTGCGGGAAAGCTGCATCAGATATCGCAAATCGCTCTATTTGTGGCTGGAGGAGCAACTTGCCGCCGCGCCGTATGCCTTGGGCGCGGAGATAACCCTGTTGGACTGCTATATTGCGGCGATGTGCGCCTGGGGCCCGCGCCGGGAGTGGTTTGCGGCCCATACGCCAAAATTCGTCGCCGTGGCGGATGCGGTGTATCGCCATCCCAAACTCCAATCCGTGCTGCATCGCAACGAGCTGATTTAAAGCACAAAATGAGAACCGAACGTCGCCTGCTATGATAGCTTTATTGTCCTGACAATAAGGAGCCTGCTATGCCGCACGTTGATATAAAATGTTTTCCCCGCGAGCTGAATGATGAACAAAAAACGGCGCTGGCCGCCGATATTACCGAGGTGTTGATTCGCCATCTGAACAGCAAAGAGAGTTCAGTGAGCGTGGCCCTGAAGCAGGTTGAGCCGAGCGACTGGCAGCAGGTGTGGGACAGCGAAATCGCCCCGCAGATGGAACAGTTGATTAAGAAACCGGGCTATAGCATGTAACCCGGTTTCTTCCCCGGAGGCGATCAGCATTCCCGGAGGCGATGCTGCGCATCTGTCAGGGCTACGCGTTCTCAGTGGTCTGCTATCCGGTAGCCCGGGCAGGCGTATCGCGCCGCCCCCGGGAGCGGGGGCACTGAAGCCAGGCCATGAGCGATACGTCTTGTCCTGGACCAACGCGTTACAATGTACCGGGTACATGAAATCCTTTGATTACTGTACACAGTACATATATATTGTCTGGTAAGTCGTAAGGACATCAGGGAATGAGATGTTTACTTTTATTGAACTACAAGGCTTCAGTAAGCGACGCCAGGTGCTGTTACCGGATGATGAATTTCGGGCCTTTCAGGAAATCCTGATCAATGATCCTGAGGCAGGTGACACCATTTCGGGAACCGGAGGTTTTCGTAAAATCCGCTGGAGTCGTCCCGGAACGGGCAAGCGCGGCGGCGTGCGGGTGATTTACTATAATGTAACGATAAAGGGAAGAATTTACCTGGCGCCCATCTATCCTAAAAGTGAACAGGATGAATTAAGCCAGGAGCAGAAAAAAATGTTAAGGCAGGTTGCTGAGTTATTAAACTAGCCAAGAAACATAAAGTGAGGCTGAGCTATTAATGATTGAAACATCGATAGCGCCAGAGAGCCAACTGAGGTGTATATGAAAGACGAATTGTTTGCCGATCTGCTGGCTAGTGCAGAAGAGATGATCAGGATTGAGAAGGGTGAACTAACGCCGAAGGTGCACCACGTTCATACCTTCAGCGAAGTTGATGTGAAAGCGATACGCGAAGCCACCGGTTTAAAACAGCAGGACTTCGCCGCCGCCGTTGGCGTTAGCTATGAGCTGGTTAAAAGCTGGGAAACGAAACGACGTCATCCAACCGGCGCATCCAGAAAGCTGCTTTTATTGCTTCAGGGCAATCCATTGATTATCAACTTGTTGAAGGTTATTTGAAACGTTATTTTTCGAAAGGAAAATGGCAGAATTTGCCCTCTTTCGTAATCGAGGGTCTTTAAAAAGGAGAGTATTACGTATGGAAACTGATGAATCTATTTTGACAGAAGTCGAGAAATACAGCGCTCATATCGATAGATTTAGATCGCGAGCAAATACTCATGGTATCTGGCTTTTTATTGCTACGCTTGGATGCTGGGGAGTAACTGATCCCTATATTAGGATGCTGGCATTTATTATGCTCTTCATTATTTTTTTGTTTCTTCTACACGGTAGCTTTCCAGGTGAAAAGCGAACGTTTAAAAAGATTCACGATGATATAAAAAATAAAATACTCAATAATTTAACACCAGAGCAACAGCAAGAAAGGTTTCACGATCTTCTCATCGTTGAGAAAAAACGAAAGTCACTTATTGGAATTATAAAAACAACCTTTGTCTTTATAGCCTGTTATGGTTTTTATTTTATTAGTTTATTTTACTTCATACAGAACTGGCATTGTGACAAAGTTACAGCGTGTATTTAAATAAACCCGTCCAGGCGATTGCCCCGGACGGGCTGACTTCTTAAAACCAAATCTCCGTCTGCACGCCAAAGTTCCAGTTTCCTCCGGCAGTAAATCCTTTACTGCCGAAATCATCGTTGATCGCATAACGATCCAGGTCTTTATCCCAATTCATCCACGTGACAAAGAAACGTATCTCCGGCCTCGCTTTGATATCAAACACATCGCCCACTTTAAACGTCGGGGCGAAGGTCAGCTTGTAAAAATCGCCGCTCACCGCCTGGTATTGATGCACGCCGCTGTCATAGCGATAGGTTCGGCCGTTGGGATTCAGGTCCATATATTGCCAGGACGCCTCGTACAGCAGGGCGAAGTTGCGGGTGATGCCCTGGGAAACCCGCAGGTTAAAGGTTGCCCAATCGTAGCGGTCGCCATCGCGGTAGCGATCTTCGCTATGCTGGGCGATAACCGATGGCGCAAGCTGCCAGTTTTTGCCCAGCGGTAAAATACCGTAGGACGCAAAGCGCAGTGATTTGGCGTTTTCAGTAAGATCGCCGTCGCTGCCCGGCTGGCGCGCCTCGGCGCCCAGCCCGCCGCCGTACTGCAGGGCGCTCTCCGATACGCCCGGCGCGAGGCCATAGAATTGCTGTTTGTCGTGATACGCCAGCGTCGCGTAGTAGCCGTTTTTCGCCGTATTATCGCTGCGCAGAGCGTAACTGCCGGTGGTCGAGGTATTATCTTTCAGGTCATCATTGCCCTGGGCGGTCATCGCCGTGGTCATCAGCTGCCAGTTGTTCCAGAAGTGGTTGGCGGTGAACATCAGGTTCTGGATATCGTTATCTTCATAATTATCGCTACCCAGGTCGCCAAAGCTGCGCGCATAAACCGAGTAGTCGCCGCGCAGCGTGCTATTCCAGTTGACGTCATTGATCCCGCCGCCGGTACCACCGAGGAACATAATATCGCTATCGGTAAAATGGATATCGAAATTATCGCGGTCGAAACGCTTGCCCGCCCAGATGGAGGCGCTCCTGAACGGCCCGGAAAAATCGGCGAAATTACCCATCTCGACGTACAGCTGGCGTACGTTCAGATGGTGGCTATCGTTATCCTGCACCCACGGATCCGGGTTGGTCGCGCCGTCGGCCAGCATGGTTTTAAAGTGCGCCCACGACCCGTCGCTGAAGGTCATTTTTTTGCCGAAGCTCAGCTCCACGTAGTTATCTTTCTCATTGCCGAGACGGCCAACGTGGGCATCGCCGTTGAGCGAACTGGCCGGCGAGATCCCCGGACCGCCGCGCGCGCCTTTGCCGTGGCTGTTGACCAGCATCCCGGAGCGTGCGTAGGCGTTAAATTCAAAGCCATCGCTCAGGCGGGTTTTCGCCAGCTGTTTGTCGGCAGCCTGCTGTTTTTGCTCCGTCGCTGCGGTGCGCTGACTGAGGGTCTGCACCTGCTTTTCCGCCGCCGCCGCACGCTGTTCTGCCGCGCTGGTGCGCAGCTCCGCCTGCTGCGCCCGACGTTTAGCCTCTCCGGCCTCCTGCTCCGCATGGTTAAGCCGGGCCTCCAGCTGCGCCAGACGTTGTTCAACGCTGAGCGGGGCCGCACTCGCGCCGTAAGCCGAAAAAAGGGCGCAGCAAACCGCTGCGCTAATCAAAGAGATACGCATAGTAATCCTTATTTTTTCAGAGGTATGAAGGGTATGCAGCGCCTTACAGGGCGTGGTTTTCTCCGGCGACTGATGACGAATCCGACGGCGCGCGCCGTCCGGCATCAAGGTCGGCGCGGATCTGCTCGTACTGGTCGTCGAGTCGGTAGAAGCGACCAATCCACAGCATTGAAGCCACAATCAGCAGCGCCGGGATATAGAGGTAGCAGGCTTTTATCGCCAGCATCGCGCCGTCGCTTTGCGTCTGGTTGGCGATATAGCCGCCGGAAGAGAGCAGAACGCCGGTAATGGCGCCGGCGCCGGCCATGGCCACTTTGCCGAGAAAACCGTTGATTGAGGTTAGAATTCCGGCGGTATTGATGCCGGTTTTCCACACCCCGTAATCCACCGGGTCGGCCTGCATGGAGAAGTAAATCGCCGTGCGTTGTCCGGCGCCGAGCGATAGCACCACCGCGCCGGCGATCAGCCCCCAGCTGTTAACGCCTGCCGCCATCATCATGCCCATGCCGACCAGGTTGATCGCGCTGGCCACCAGGTAGACGTGGCGTTTTTTCATGCGGCTGGCGAGCAGCGGTACGGTGAGGGTACCCAGCAGCGGTACGAAGGTGGAGATCCCGGCGACGATCGCCGTGAGATCGCTATTGCCGACGTAGTAGTGGAAGAAGTAGACCAGCGCCCCGGTCTGGAAGAAGAACGCGCCCCACATCAGGAAAATATTAATGGCGAAGACGAACCACGGCCGGTTGGCGCGCAGGCTAACCCACGCGCGTTTTAACGTCATGCGCTCCTGCGTAATGCTGATATTTTCTTTAACATTACGAAAGCTCACCAGCAGGAAAAAGGTGGCAATAACGCCGAAAACCACCGCCGTATAGAAGAAGCCGTGCTGCTGATTGCCTTTCCCCAGCGCGCCAACCAGCGGCAGAGTGGCGACCGCGACAATAGTCGCGCCGAGCGAGCCGAGCAGAATACGCACCGCCGACAGCGTGGTGCGCTCCCGCGAGTCGTTCGTCAGAAACGGCAGCATGGCGCAGAACGGAATGTTGACGAGGGTGTAGAGAAACGACAGGCACAGGTAGGTGATAAAAGCGTAGATCAGCTTACCAATGGTGCTGAAATCCGGCACGTAGAAGGCCAGAATACACAGCAGCCCGAAGGGAACCGCGCCTATCAACAGGTAGGGACGACAGCGTCCCCAACGGGTGGCGGTATTGTCGATAACCAACCCCATCAGTACATCGGCAACGCCGTCCACCAGGCGCGTAACGAGGAACATCAGGCCAACGTAATAGGCGGGCAGCCCCATCACGTCGGTGTAAAAGAACATCAGATAAAGAGAGATCATCTGCCACACAAGGTTGCAGGAGAGGTCGGCGATGCCATAGCCAAGGCGCTGCCGCCACAGGGTAAAGGTTGTTTCTGCCATAAAAATACACTCGCTTATCGTTGTTGTTAAAGTCCGTACTGGCGAATAAACCAGGCCGGAGTGCAGCTCCACGCATGGCAGTAACTGTTGATCAGTTTGCTGCCATAAGGGGAAAAGTCAGGATGCGCCGGGTCGAAGATTTCCCAGAAAGTATCGGCGCCGTAGTCGACCATGGCGCCCCAGTAGGCCTTGAGCTGCGCAATCGCTTCATCCCGCAGCCCGCACTGCAGTAGGGCGGCGATATAGTGGTGACGCAGATACGGCGTGTTCATGGCGACGGCGGGGGGATTTTTCTCCAGGTTGCGCATGATCTCCCGTCGCTGCTGCGGCGTGCCGATTTCTGCCAGCACCAGCCAGATTTGCGATGCCCAGGAGACCTGGCGCTGGGGGCCGCTGACGTAGAAGCCCTGCTGCTCGTCCCAGAACGAATCAAGCGCCGCCGCTTTAAGCTGCTGTAAACGCTGGCGATAGCTTGCGGCCAGACCAGGTTCGAAACGCTCCGCCAGCCAGACGGCGCGCTGCAGGCAGTAAATCAGTACCCCCTGCGCCGCCGCCTGTTTATTCAGCGACGCTTGCCAGTCGATAAACACCCACCAGTCGTCGCTATCGCGCACAATACCGGAGGGGCCGCAGCGGCTTAGCGCCAGTTCTACCTGACGGCGCGCCGTGGGCCACAGCTCGCGCGCCGTTTCAATGTCCTCGGCGCTTTGCAAATGGTTATAAAGAACGTCGACAAAAAACAACGAATAATCAAACAGAAAGGTATCGTCCGCAACGATATCCGGCTGGACGAACACATTAGCCGACACCATCCCGTCCTCGCGAGTATGCCCGGCGAAAAGGTACAGACAGCGGCGCACCAGATCGTGGCGGGCGAAGGTGACCTCGTTCACCAGCGCCTGCAGGCGTAAATCGCCGAGCCACAGGCGGCGGTCGCGTTTGGGCCCATCTTCAAACACCTCCTGCATGCAGTTTTGTAGGGTCAGAACGGCAATGCTATCGATGGCCTGGAGCTGCGGGTCGGAGGTTGCCGCCGCCGGGCATGCGCCGCTGGCTGAGGTAACGGCATTAACCTGGATCTGGTCAAACTGCAGACGAAACTTGCGCGAAACGGCTTTTACCTCCACCTTCAGGTAGCGGAAGCAGTAGCGGCGCGGGAGGTCAACTTCGGCGGGCAGGACATCAAGCCACAGATCCTGCTGCTGCAGCCAGCTGCTGCTGAGCCAGCCTTGATAATCGCTGAACGGTTCGCACACTTCGCTCAGCGTTTCGCCGAAGGTGAATTGCAGATGGGCCGGAGCGTCCGGCGGGCTCCCGGCGCTCCGGCAGAGAAAATGCAGGTAGCCAACGTAATGGCTGCCAAAATCAATAATGACGCTATCGCCGCTGGTCAGCTCGCGCTGGTAAAACGCGGCCAGGGTGCTCACCGGCTCGGCGCGCCAGCCAAAGAGCGCCGCGGCGTCGGCGCGGGCTTCCACCACCGCGCTCGGCAGATGCGCCTCACGGCGCAGCGCGGGCCGGAGCGCCTCGGCGATGCGTAAAAAATGCGGGTGGCGAGTCATCGTGACCTGAGAATTATGCTGAATTGCCTGTGACATACTGCGTCCTCTGTGTTTAATTGTCCGCAGCATAAGACGCCGCCGCCCGCGGCAACCACTCTGGCAATGCCAATGCATTTGACAAAATGGCACTGATAATGGGGTGGGCGGGTTGGCGATCACAATTCCACAAATCTGACTCGTGGCCGCCGGTGAAATGCATTATCTTGCCCATGCACCGTATGTTGTTTTGGACTTGATCGATGATGTTAACCGTTGAGTATTATTTCACCCATCCTCAGGATAAGCTGGGGATGTACGCCAGTGACCCGGAAGATAATAGCCATGAACACAGTCACGAATTTGCTGAACTGGTGATCGTTGAGCAAGGACACGGTTTACACGTTATTAATGGCCGGCCATTATATATTCAACAGGGGGACGTTTTTTACGTTCAGCCGGGCGATGTACATTTTTATGATGAGCTGGGAACGCTGAAGTTAATTAACATATTGATTAACCCGCTGGTTGAGTTCCAATATTTACAGCCTCTCGATACCTTATTACAGACTTTCTCTGCGCAGAATGCGTCCTGCTACGGTTGGCTGGCTCCGGACACTCGCCATACCTGCAAGGATCTGGTTGATAAAATCTTTTCACACCCGCTGCGGCAGCCGGGAAATATCGCCCTGAGGGAAGCCGCGTTTTTCCAGCTGGTGACGACGATTCTGCATGCGGAAACTGAAGCCGAATACAGTAATACCAAATATAAGCTGCATAAGCTGCTGACCTGGCTGCAGGAGCACTGTTTTGAAGAACATAACTGGCAGCAGCTGGCGGATAAATTTCATCTGACCACGCGGACCGCTTTTCGTCATATTAAAGAGGCGACGGGGCTGACCCCGGATAATTATTTAAAGCGGCTGAGATTAGTTTCGGCGCGCGTAAAATTACGCGAAACCGATATGACGATTACCGAAGTGGCTTATTTATGCGGTTTTGCCAACAGTAATTACTTTACCACCTTATATAAAAAGGTCTTTGGCCTGACCCCCAGCGAAGACCGGCGTCGTTTGCAGCGGTAGTTCTCTCCCCGGAGGCGATACTGCGCATCTGTCCGGGCTATGGGTCCGCAGCGGTCCGCGGTCCGGTAGCGCGGGCAAGGCGCTCTGCGCCGCCCCGGGGAGAAGACGGGACTGAAGCGTCAGCTCAGCGAGCGGAGATGTTCTTCCATACCGCCGGTAGCTGCCGCGGCATTAATATGATCAAAATAATCATACCAGCCGCTGGCGGCGATACCGGCGAGCAGCGCATTGCGGGCCTGTGCGTCAGGAAAGCGCCAGATCCCCAAAAAGCGGTGCGATGTAGTATGGTCGACAGCGGTATCGGTTTCCGCCAGCGTCAATAGTTCAATGCCGGATCCCGCGAGGCCGCCCATTGCCGCCTGAATGCCGCTGATAAACTGCTGACGGTGCTCCGGGGACAGGCCGCGCCAGGCTGCATTGGGCGTATAAAGTTCGACTAAATAGTGGGGCATATCTGTTGCTCCTCAAGTGAAATTTCGTATCGCCCGTTGGCAGATACGATGTGTGGTGGATGGAGGCGACGCCGTGAGTCCTTGCGCGCAGAGCGCCTGCGAAATAGCTTCAGGCTGGGGGAATGCCTTTACCTGCCAGCGTCCCGGCGGCGACCTTCGTCAGCAGTTCGGACAGCTGGCCGCGCTCCTGCGCCGAGAGATGGCTGAATAAGCCGCCAATCCAGCGGCTATGCTGGGCGAAGACGTGGGTGATAAGCTGTTTTCCTTCTGCGGTTAAGGCAATGCTCATGGCCCGGCCATCAAGGGGGTCGGCATGGCGCTCAATAAGCTGGTCGCGCTCCAGGCCGTTGAGCAGGCCGGTAATGGTGGCGCGTGTGACGCCCGCTTTTTCCGCCAGCACGTTGGGGGCCAGGCCGTCTGGCGCGGCATCAAGCAAAAACAACAGCACGAAGCGCCCTTCGGATAATCCCCACGGAGCCAGCAGCGTTGCACAATCGCGATCGATGGCGGCGGCGAGCGACAGGGTCTGAAAACAGAGACGGATGTTATCCACGTCGGTAAGCTGGTGACGCTCTGCCTCCTGCAGTAGAGAAAGGTATTTCTGTTCAAGTTCCATAGCGGCCTCCGACATATAGTATGGTGCCTAACTATATGCATAAAGCGACAGGCGATCAAGCGCAAAAGGCGTTTTGAAACCCGCCGTGGAGAATGCAAACAAGCTGACGACGCCGTTTTGGTGAATTCCTGGTCAGCACTTTGTGCAGGCCTTTAGAACCGGCCCGCACAGGCGAGGGGATCTACTCTTCCGGAGTATTGGCGCGCACGTGGCGACCGCTGGCGACAAAGTTGCCGGTGCCGAGATGATGCAGGGTATTAATTTTATCGTCGTCGAACTGCCAGCGGCCGGTGACGAAGGCGCGCTCATCGGCGGCGGCGGAAACCACTTCGCCAAACAGCGTATCGTACTGCTCCTGAGCCGCCGTTGCCGGCAGCAGTCGGCACTCCATCCACGCCAGACATTTCTCTTCTATCAGCGGTAATCCCAGCTCCGGGCCTTGCACCACCGGAATACCGTAAGCGTTAAATTTATCTTCATCGCGCCCGCTGATGCTGCCGACCGCGTAGGTCCAACTGGCGGCCTCGACGCCCGGGACGACGATGCCGAAGGTGCCGTTACGCTCAATAATTTCCCGCGTCCAGGCGCTTTTATCCACCACGATGGCCAGCCGCGGCGGGGCGAACTCCACCGGCATCGACCACGCGGCGGCCATCACGTTGCGGCGTTGAGACCGGGCGTCATAGCTGGTTATCAGAATGGTCGGGCCATGGTTGAGCAGGCGACTGGCGTACTGGAGTTCCACGTGGCGAAAACGGCTCATATGCGTTCCTTGGTAAATGGGTCTGATGCCAGACAACACGTTAATCCGCAATGAAAATGTAATCAATACGTCATCAAGGCTCCCTATAGTCGGCGTCACTAAGTCCCAAAGAGGATAACAATATGTTAGCTCCCCTGAATTTATCTCAGGTGAGCGCGCGCCGGCGGATGTTGACCGCGGGCAGAGCCTCGCTTTCCCAACGGGAGGGCGATAATGCGCGCGCTGACCAGCATTAAACTCGACGGCGTCTCTTTCGCCTTCGGCGCCCACACCGTGCTTAATCAGATCGATCTGCAAATTGATGCGGGCAGCATTGTTGCGCTGCTGGGGCCTTCTGGCTGCGGTAAAAGCACGCTGCTGCGCCTGCTCGCCGGATTAACCGTACCCGCCAGCGGCAGTATTCACTTTGGCGATCGCCTGGTGGCGAAAACCGGTTGGGGTTTGCCGCCGGAGCAGCGCGATCTCGGTATGGTCTTCCAGGATTACGCTCTATGGCCGCATATGACGGCAGCGCAGAACGTGGCTTTTCCGCTGCGTATGCGCGGCGTCGGGCGTCAACAACGTCAGCAAAGGGTCGAGGAGGCGTTGGCGATGGTCGGCCTCAGCGGCTTCGCCGACCGCAAACCGTCAGGGCTTTCCGGCGGCCAGCAGCAGCGCGTTGCCCTGGCCCGCGCCATTGTCGCCGAACCGCGCGTGCTGCTGTTCGACGAGCCGCTCTCCAATCTCGACAGCGAGCTGCGCGAGTCGCTGTGCATTGAAATGAGCCGCCTGCTGCGCCAACTGGGCATCACCGCCGTCTACGTCACCCACGACCGTCGCGAAGCCGAACTGTTGGCCGACAAGATTGTGCATTTATCCGCGGGCTGCGTTGCCGCCGTCCGCGCTGTGACTTCAACCTCAGGGGAATCCATATGAAAACCGTTATGACCGTTAAGAAAGGAGCCGCGCTCGCGATGATGCTGTCTGCCACGATGATCTCCAGCGCCCACGCGCTCACCGTTTATACCGCAGGTCCGGGCTCACTGGCGAAAAGCCTCGCCAGCGGCTATGAGCAGAAAACCGGCGTTAAGGTGAATATTTTCCAGGCCACCACCGGTAAGGTGATGGCGCGTCTCGAGGCCGAACAGGCTAACCCGCAGGCGGATGTGCTGATTTCCGCCTCCTGGGATACCGCAGAAGATTTGCATCACCGCGGCTGGCTGCTGCCGTATCAGAGCGTCAATGCCGATAAGGTCCCGGCCAACCTGAAATCCACCGATTACGTTGCCCAGGGGATTTCGGCGCTGGGGATCGTCTGGAATACCAAAAGCGGCACCCCGGAGCCAAAAGAGTGGCGCGACCTGACCGAAGCGGCGTTTAAAGGCAAAGTGACGACGCCGGACCCGGCGCTTTCCGGCGCATCGCTGGATTTGCTGATCGGGTTACAGAATGGCATGGGCGATAAAGCCTGGGTGCTGTTTGATGATTTAAAGAAGAATGGCATGGTGGTCAGCGGGCCGAATGCCCAGGCGGTGACGCCGGTGATGCAGGGGGCGAAAGCGGCGGTATTCGGCGCGGTAGATTATGTGTCATACGGCAATATCGATCAGGGAGAAGCGCTGAAGGTGATTTTCCCGGCCAGCGGCACGGTCATTGCCCCGCGGCCGATGATGATCCTCAGAACCAGCCAGCATGCCGAAGATGCTAAGGCTTTCGTTGATTATGTCCTGTCGCCGGAAGGCCAGGCGCTGGTCGCCGACGCCTGGCTGATGCCTGCCCGCAGCGATGTTCCGGCGAAGCGCCCGCTGCTCAACGAGCTGAAAATTCTGCCAACCGTCAGCGATGGCAAGAGCGAACGCAGCGCGGTGCTGTCCCGCTTTAATACGCTTTTCGCCCAGTAAACCGACATCCCACGGGTTGCGAAAGTTTGCTCGGGCACACTCCCCGGAGGCGGCGCTGGCGCGCCTGTCCGGGCTACCGGACCGCAGACGGCTGTGAACCGGTAGCCCGGCTAAGCGCAGCGCGAGCCGGGGAAGATCGTATCCAGGAAAATACCGTGAAACAGAAACTGATTTCCGCTGGCACGCTGGCGGCGCTGCTGGTGCTGGTGGCGTTGCCGCTGCTCTTTATTATTCTGCAGGCGATTTTCCCCCGGTTTAGCGCCGGGTCGCTGGGGGGCGCGTTTAGCGGCGTGGCGGCGCTGATTGCCGACCCGCAGTTGCCAATGATGCTCGGCGGTACCCTGTGGGTGGCCTGCGGCGTGGCGCTGATGAGCGTGCTGATCGGCCTGCCGCTGGGCGTGTTGCGCGGGTTGTTTAATTTGCCGTTGCCGCGGCTGTGGGATTTGCTGTTTCTGATCCCATTTCTTACGCCACCTTATATCGCTGCCCTGGCGTGGACGCTGCTGCTGCAAAGCAACGGCTATCTGCAACAGCTAACCGGCTGGGATCTCAACGATCTGCTGTTTAGCCGCAGCGGGATCGTGCTGGTGATGACGCTCAATATTTTCCCTGTGGTCTATTTTGCCGTTTCGCGCAGCCTGCTGGCGAGCGGTCAGCGGCTGGCGATCGTCGCTCGGGTGCACGGGGCCAGCGCCTGGCGGGCGTTCTGGCACATTACGCTACCGATGCTTTCACCGGCGCTGGCGGCGGGGATGCTGCTGGCGTTTACCCTGGCGATTGAAGAGTACGGCGTTCCGGCGGCCCTCGGGTCGCGCGCGGGTCTGCTGATGCTCACCGTGGGAATCGAGAAAAAGCTCGCCGACTGGCCTATCGATCTTCCCGGCGCCTCGCTGCTGTCGCTGTTGTTGATGGCGGTGGCGCTGCTGGCCTGGTGGCTGCAAAAACGGTTGACTGGCGATAAAGAGGTCACCAGCGTCACCGGTAAACCGGGGGAGAATAGCGGGGCGGAATTGGGCTGGCTGGCGCTTCCTGCGGCGCTGTTAATGGTGAGCGTCGGGGGTGTGGCCGTGATACTGCCGGGAGCATCGATGGTGCTGACCAGCCTGATGGGTACCCTGTCGGGCGGTATTCATGGCGATAACTTTACCCTCCGCCATTTCACGGCGCTGTTTGCCCAGCAGGGCGACGCGCTGTCGGCGCTGGGTACCAGCCTTTCGCTGGCGCTGGCTTCGGCGCTGATTGTCGGCGTCATTGGCCTGCTGGCGGCGTGGCTGGTGCTGGTGCAGAAAATAAAGGGTAGCGCGATCGTCGATGCGCTGTCATTGATGCCGGCGGCTTTGCCGGGCGTGGTGGTCGGCGTCGGGCTGATTCTGCTGTGGAACCAGCCGTTCTGGCCAGTGTCGCCTTACAACACCTGGTTTATGCTGCTGCTTTCCTACTGCTGTCTGCTGCTGCCGTGGCCGGTGCGCTACGTTGGCAGCGCGCTGCGCCAGCTTGGTCATAACCTTGAGCCCGCCGCGCGGGTGCACGGCGCGACGCCCCTGCAGGCGCTGCGCCTGATCGTCCTGCCGCTGGTGTTCCCGGCGCTGCTGGCGGCGATGCTGATGGTGTTTGCCATCGCCTCCCGCGAGCTGGTGACCTCGCTGCTGCTGGCCCCCGCCGGGACGCAAACCGTGGCGGTGTTTATCTGGCGTCAGTTTGAGCAAGGATCCCCAGGACAAGGCATGGCGATGGCCTCGCTGACGCTATTTACCGGTTTGGGGCTGATGCTCAGCGCGCTGGCGTTGATGCAGCGGGGGGCGCGCGAATAACGCCGATCGCACAAAATACGCCATCAGGCGACAAAAAAAGGCTATAAATGTCGGACACCGATTGCTGGAGGCATTGATGAGTCCATTTTTAAGCGCCTATTTTTCTCGCCTGGGCTGGGCGGGTACCCCGGATGTTTCTCTGAACACCCTGCGTGAACTGCATATCCATCATAATGGCGCCATCCCCTTTGAGAATCTCGATGTGCTGCTGCCCAGAGAGATTCATCTCGACGATCGTACCCTTGAGGAGAAGCTGATTCATGGTCGCCGCGGCGGCTATTGCTTTGAGCAAAACGGCCTGCTGGAGAGGGCGCTGCGCGAGATCGGTTTTAACGTGCGCAGCCTGCTGGGCCGCGTGGTGCTGGCCAATCCGCCGCATATGCCGCCGCGAACCCACCGGCTGCTGCTGGTGGAGGTGGAAGGGGAACGCTGGATTGCTGATGTCGGCTTCGGCGGCCAGACCCTCACCGCGCCGATTAAGCTGCTGGCGGATATTGAACAAGCCACGCCGCACGGCGAGTATCGCCTGATTAACGAAGGGGATGAGTGGGCGCTGCAGTTTAGCCATCACGGCCACTGGCAGTCGATGTACCATTTTGATTTAGGTCGCCAGTACGCTGCCGACTATGTAATGGGCAACTTCTGGTCGGCGCACTGGCCGCAGTCGCACTTTCGCCACCACCTGCTGATGTGCCGTCATTTACCGGACGGCGGCAAGATGACGCTGACCAATTTCCACTTTACCCATTGGGATAAAAACCATGTGGTCGAAAAGCTGGATTTAGCGGATGTTCCGGCGCTGTATGAAGCGCTGAAAACGCGTTTTGGTCTTGGGGTCGATGATGCCAAATACGGCTTCAGCGAAGCAGAGCTGGCGGCGGTGATGGCGGCGTTTGATACCCATCCCGAGGCCGGAAAATAAACATCATTCAGGAACCGTTACTGTCAAACGTCGATGTTTCCCGGCTTGCGCTACGCTTAGCCGGGCTACAGCTTCACAGCTATCTGCGATCCTGTAGCCCGGGTAAGGCGTTTACGCCGCCACCCGGGATGATTGCGGATTTTGCTCAGCGTCTTGAACGCACCACCTGGTAGCGGCGGGTGAAATATTCAAACGGCGCGCTCCAGACGTGAACCAGTCGGGTGAACGGGAACAGCAGGAAAATCGTCATCCCCAACACCAGGTGCACGCGGAAGACAACGGCGACGCCGCTGAGCATTTCTGACGAGCCGCCGCGGAACGTTACGATGCCCTGCGCCCAGCCAACCAGCTTCATCATTTCACTGCCGTCCGGATACTGCGCCGAGAAAGGAATCGTGCTCAGCCCGAGCAGACACTGAATCAGCAGAATGCTCATGATGATAATGTCCGGCATCGTCGAGGTGGCGCGCACGCGCTGGTTGGTCAGACGGCGCCAGAGCAACCCCGCACCGCCAATCAGCGTCAGAACGCCGCACACGCCGCCGAGCACCATCGCCATCTGCTGCTTGACCGCAATCGGCAAAAACCAGGCATACATCCAGTGTGGCGTTAGCATACCGAAGAGATGGCCAAAGAAAATGCCGAGTATGCCGATATGGAACAGATTCGACCAGAGCACCATCCCGCGTTTATCCAGCATCTGGCTGGAGGAAGCGCGCCAGGTGTACTGACCGTAGTCATAGCGCAGCCAGCTGCCGAGAAAAAAGACCGTCGCGCAGATGTAGGGGTAGATGTCGTAAAAAAAGACGTTCAGGTAGTGTATCATTTCGGGCCTCCCGCGCTGACGTCGACGTACTGCGGCGCCACGTCCTGGCTAAAGCGTCGTTGATATTGCTGTAACGGTGAGCTGTCACAGGCCGTAGCGTTGTCTTCGATAAATTTCACCTGTTCTTCTTCCCAGACCGCATCCAGCGCCTGCCGGGTGTCATCGCGGGACTCGTTGTTGACCTGCTGCGTGACACTGTCACTTGATAACGGGATCCCGCCCAGGCTGAGCAGGGCGTCAAACAACTGATACCAGGGGACACCGCGCTGCTTTACCCGCCCGCCCAGCAGCGCCAGAATCGGCGCGACGTTTTGCAGGCCTTCGCGGGCTTCGGCTTCCGGCAATATGCTGAGATATTCCAGATACAGCGGCAGGTGGTCGGGGAGTTCGCGACAGTCGAGCACCAGGCCCGCTTTTTCATACTGTGCGAGCAGGTCGACCATCGCCTGACCGCGGTCGCGGGACTCTGCGTGCACGTGTTCGAACAGCAGCAGCGACGTGGCGCGGCCCCGGTCGAACACTTCGCACCATTCGGCCTGCTTGTCCAGCAGCGGGGCATTCAGCATCTCCGCGGCGAAGTCGTCGAGCAGGGGGGCGTCGTGACGTACTATGCTCAGCACCTCGTCCTTGCACTGCCAAAGACACTCATCCGGGTACTCCAGCAGCAGGGCGATCGCTTTGAGGATTCGCATTATTCTCCCTCCGCTTTATCGCGCACTTCGGTGATGTTGATGGCGTCAATGCGGCTACTGTTGAACAGGTTGAATTTGCTGTCGGAGCCGTGGCAGCCGTCGCCGAAGGTAAAGCCGCAGCCGTTGCGCTCGGGGAAAGCGTCGCGGGCCATTTCGCGGTGGCTGGTCGGGATCACGAAGCGGTCCTCGTAGTTGGCGATCGCCAGATAACGGTACATCTCCTCGACCTGCTCAACGCTTAAGCCCACCTCCTCGATGGCGCGGGTATCGGTAACGCCCTCCACCGTTTGCGAGCGCATGTAGTGACGCATCGCCATCATGCGCTTCAGCGCGCGCAGTACCGGGCCGGTATCGCCCGCGCTGAGCATATTGGCGAGATACTGCACCGGAATACGCAGGCTTTCGATGGCCGGAAGCACACCGTCGCTTTTCGGCAGACCGCCGGCGTCGGCGTAGGACTGAATCGGCGACAGCGGCGGTACGTACCAGACCATTGGCAGAGTGCGATATTCCGGATGCAGCGGCAGCGCCAGCTTCCAGTCCATCGCCATTTTGTACACCGGCGAGCGCTGGGCGGCATCAATTACGTTTTGTGGGATCCCCTGTTTCAGCGCTTCTTCAATCACCGCCGGGTCGTGGGGGTCGAGGAACACCTCGCACTGCCGCTCGTAGAGATCGGTCTCGCGCTCGGTGCTGGCCGCTTCTTCGATGCGCTCAGCGTCATACAGCAGCACCCCGAGATAGCGAATACGCCCGACGCAGGTTTCCGAGCAGACGGTGGGCTGCCCGGATTCGATACGCGGGTAGCAGAAGATGCATTTTTCCGATTTGCCGCTTTTCCAGTTGAAGTAGATTTTTTTGTACGGGCAGCCGCTGATGCACAGACGCCAGCCGCGGCATTTATCCTGGTCGATCAGCACGATGCCGTCTTCTTCACGCTTGTAGATGGCGCCGCTGGGGCAGGTGGCGACGCAGCTCGGGTTCAGGCAGTGCTCGCACAGGCGCGGCAGATACATCATGAAGGTGTTTTCAAACTGCCCGTACATCTCCTTCTGAATCTTGTCGAAGTTACGGTCGCGGGCGCGCTTTTCAAACTCGCCGCCGAGCAGCTCTTCCCAGTTGGGCCCCCAGATGATTTTATCCATCCGCTTGCCGTCGATAAGCGAACGCGGACGGGCGGTGGGCAGGTGTTTGCCCTCGGGGGCATTGTGCAGATGCTGATAATCAAAGGTGAACGGCTCATAGTAGTCGTCAATCTGCGGTATCACCGGATTAGCGAAGATCTTGGTAATGACGCCCATTTTACCGCCCAGACGCGGGCGTATTTTGCCATTAACATCGCGCACCCAGCCGCCTTCCCACACCTCCTGATCTTCCCAGTTTTTCGGATAGCCGATGCCCGGTTTGGTTTCAACGTTGTTAAACCAGGCGTATTCCATCCCTTCGCGTCCGGTCCAGACGTTTTTACAGGTGACGGAACAGGTGTGGCAGCCGATGCATTTGTCGAGATTGAGAACCATACCGACCTGTGAACGTATTTTCATTTTTTCGCCTCCTGTACCCCATCGCGACCTTCGTCATCCAGCCAGTCAATATTTTTCATTTTGCGGATCATGATGAACTCGTCGCGGTTGGAGCCGACGGTACCGTAGTAGTTGAAACCGTAAGCCAGTTGGGCGTAGCCGCCAATCATATGGGTCGGTTTCGGGCACACGCGGGTGACCGAGTTATGGATCCCGCCGCGCCGTCCGGTGACTTCCGAGCCCGGAATATTCATCAGGCGCTCCTGGGCGTGGTACATCATGGTCATCCCCGGCGGTACGCGCTGGCTGACCACCGCGCGGGCGGTGAGCGCGCCGTTGGCGTTGAAGGCCTCGATCCAGTCGTTATCTTCGATACCCAGCTCGCGGGCGTCGGTTTCGCTGATCCACACGATTGGCCCGCCGCGCGACAGGGTCAGCATCAGCAGGTTATCGCTGTAGGTGGAGTGGATGCCCCATTTCTGGTGCGGCGTCAGGAAGTTGAGCGCTTTTTCCGGGAAGCCATTGGGCGGGATCGCTTTCATCTGGCTGACGCTGCGGGTGTCAATCGGCGGACGATAAACCACCAGGCTTTCGCCAAAGGCGCGCATCCAGGGATGATCCTGATACAGCTGTTGGCGGCCGGAAAGGGTGCGCCAGGGGATCAGCTCGTGGACGTTGGTATAGCCGGCGTTGTAGGAGACATGCTCGCTCTCGAGGCCGGACCAGGTAGGGCTGGAGATGATTTTGCGCGGCTGGGCCTGAATATCGCGGAAGCGGATTTTTTCATCCTCTTTATTGCGCGCCAGGTGCGTGTGCTCGCGGCCGGTAAACTCGCCGAGCGCCTGCCAGGCTTTTACCGCCACCTGGCCGTTGGTTTCCGGGGCGAGGGCGAGGATCACTTCCGAGGCGTCGATGGCGCTGTCGATGCGCGGTCGGCCTTTCGCCGGGCCGTCCAGCTTGACGTAGTTAAGCTTGCCGAGGAAATCGACTTCGCTCTGGGTGTCCCACGTAATGCCTTTGCCGCCATTGCCCAGCTTGTCGAGTAGCGGGCCAAGGGAGGTGAAGCGCTCGTAAGTCGCCGGGTAATCACGCTCAACCACGGCGATCGACGGCGCGGTTTTACCCGGCGTCAGCTCGCATTCGCCTTTCCGCCAGTCCAGCACGTCGAAGGGTTGAGACAGTTCCGCCGGGGAGTCGTGCTGCAGCGGCACCAGCACCACGTCGGTCTCTTTATCGAGGTGGCCCACACAGACCTCGGAGAAGGTTTTGGCGATATCTTTGTAGATTTCCCAGTCGCTGCGCGATTCCCACACCGGGTCAACGGCGGCGGAAAGCGGGTGGATAAACGGATGCATATCTGAGGTGTTCATATCGTCTTTTTCATACCAGGTGGCGGTTGGCAGAACGATATCGGAGAACAGGCAGGTACTGGACATGCGGAAATCGAGGGTCACCAGCAGGTCGAGCTTGCCTTCGATGGCCGCGGTCTGCCACTCCACCTCTTCGGGCCTCACGTCGTCGGCAGCCCCCAGCTCATCGCCCTGAATGCCGCTGTCGGTGCCCAGCAGATATTTGAGCATATACTCGTGGCCCTTGCCGGAAGAGCCCAGCAGGTTGGAGCGCCAGATAAACAGATTACGCGGATGGTTTTTGCCGTTATCCGGCTGTTCGCAGGCGAAGCGTATCTCACCAGACTTCAGCGCCCGGGCGGTGTAGTCCGCAGGGGTAAGTCCGGCCGCGGCGGCCTGTTCCTTAATCGTCAGTGGGTTGACGCCAAGCTGCGGCGCGGAGGGCAGCCAGCCCATACGTTCGGCGCGTACGTTAAAGTCGATCAGACTGCCGCTGAATTGGCTGGCATCGGCCAGCGGCGACAGCAGCTCCTGGGCGGTCAGCTTTTCATAGCGCCACTGGCTGGCGTGATTGTAAAAAAAGGAGGTGCTGTTCATCTGGCGCGGCGGGCGGTTCCAGTCAAGAGCGAACGCCAGCGGCAGCCAGCCGGTTTGCGGACGCAGTTTCTCCTGGCCGACATAGTGAGACCAGCCGCCGCCGCTCTGGCCGACGCAGCCGCAGAACACCAGCATATTGATCATCCCCCGGTAGTTCATATCCATGTGGTACCAGTGGTTGACGCCGGCGCCGAGGATAATCATCGACCGTCCGTGGGTTTTATGCGCGGTATCGGCAAATTCGCGGGCGATCTGCTCGATGTGCTGGCGCGGGACGCCGGTAATCTGTTCGGCCCACGCCGGGGTATAGGCTTTTATCTCGCCGAAGTCCTGCGCGGCATTGGGATCGTCTAAACCGCGATCGAGTCCGTAGTTGGCGAGGATCAGATCATAGACGCTGACCACCAGGCCGGTTTCGCCGTTGGCCAGCGGCAGCTGTTTAACCGGCAGCTGATGCAGGGTCACCGGCTCCTGCTTAACGCTGCGGAAGTGCGGGTTTTCGTTGCCGCCGAAGTAGGGGAAACCTACCGTCACCACGTCGTCACGGCTACCCAGCAGCGACAGCGAGAGTTCAATGGTTTGCCCGGCGGCCTGCTGTTCGAGGTTCCATTTGCCTTTTTCCCCCCAGCGGAAGCCAATCGAACCGTTGGGCGCCACCAGTTCACCAGCGCTGTTATAGGCAACGGTTTTCCACTCCGGGTTGTTGCTTTCGCCCAAATCGTCAACCAGATCGGCGGCGCGGACCATCCTGCCGGGAACGTAGAACCCCTCCTCGCGACGCTCAAGCATCACCAGCATCGGCATATCGGTGTAGGTGCGGCAGTAGTTGAGGAAATAATCGCTCGGGGTATCAAGGTGAAACGTTTTGAGGATCACATGGCCCATCGCCATGGCCAGCGCGCTGTCGGTACCCTGTTTCGGCGCCAGCCACTGGTCGCTAAGCTTGGCGACTTCCGAAAAGTCCGGGGTAATCGCGATGGTTTTGGTGCCCTTGTAGCGCACTTCGGTAAAAAAGTGGGCGTCCGGCGTTCGGGTCTGCGGGACGTTGGAGCCCCAGGCGATGATATAGCTGGAGTTGTACCAGTCGGCGGATTCGGGAACGTCGGTCTGTTCACCCCAGGTCATCGGCGAGGCGGGAGGAAGGTCGCAGTACCAGTCGTAGAAGCTCAGGCAGGTGCCGCCGAGCAGCGACAGATAGCGGGTACCGGCGGCGTAAGAGACCATCGACATCGCCGGGATCGGCGAAAAGCCCGCCACCCGGTCCGGGCCGTAGTTTTTGATGGTCCAGACGTTGGCGGCGGCGATCAGCTGGTTCAGCTCCTTCCAGCTTGAACGGATAAACCCGCCTTTGCCGCGAACCTGCTTGTAGCTAAGGGTTTTGACCGGGTCGCGCATGATGCTGTCCCACGCCTCTACCGGATCCGGATGCTGGGCCAGCGCTTCGCGCCACAGCTCAATCAGCCGCTTACGCGCCAGCGGATACTTCAGACGGTTGGCGCTGTACAGGTACCAGGAGTAGCTTGCGCCGCGCGGGCAGCCGCGGGGCTCGTGGTTCGGCAGGTCAGGACGGGTTCGGGGATAGTCGGTTTGCTGGGTTTCCCAGGTCACCAGTCCGTTTTTGACGTAAATTTTCCAGCTGCAGGAGCCCGTACAGTTCACACCGTGCGTTGAGCGGACGATTTTGTCGAACTGCCAGCGCTGACGGTAGCTGTCCTCCCAGTCGCGGTTGGTGTTGTACACCTGGCCGTGACCGTTGGCAAAGCTCTCGCCTTTCTGCTTAAAGTAGCGAAAGCGATCCAGTAGTTTACTCATGACATTTCTCCTGATCCATAAACTGTCAGGGCGTTCGCCCGCAGGCCGGGTAAGGCGTATCAGCGCCACCCGGCGTAGCGAGACGACCTGCGTTGAACATGTTGTTATTGTCTTGTCGCCGTCGGTTTCCGCCGGCCGTAGACCAGCCAGGTCACCAGCACGCAGACCACGTAGAATACAAAGAAGACCTTCATCGCCCCGACCGGGGAGCCGGTCATCGCCAGCGAGGTGCCGAAGGCTTTCGGGATAAAGAAGCCGCCAATCGCGCCGATGGCGGAGATAAATCCGAGCGCCGCCGCGGTATCGGTCACCGCTTCGTGCTGAGCCTGCTCATCGCTGCCGCCGCGTTTCTTCACGCTGTCGATAGTGATTTGGCGGAAGATCACGGCGATCATCTGGAAGGTGGAACCGCTGCCGAGACCGGCGGTCAGAAACAGGCCCATAAACACCACGTAAAAGGCGAGAAAGCTGCCTGAGCCGGTGCCGGGCAGGGTGAGAAACAGCAGGCCGGTAAACAGCGCCATCAACACAAAGTTGACCAGCGTCACCCGCACGCCGCCGAGGCGGTCGGAGATGATGCCGCCAAACGATCGCGCCAGCGCGCCGATAAACGGCCCGAAGAAGGCCAGCTTAAGGATGTTAACGTCGGGAAACTGGGTTTTCGCCAGCATGGCAAAACCGGCGGAAAAGCCGATAAACGAGCCGAAGGTGGCGAGGTAGAGCAGGCTCAGCAGCCACATGTGCGGGCGTTTAAGCACCGGGAGCTGTTCGCGAATGGATGCCTTCGAGCTGGCGATGTCGTTCATGCCTACCCAGGCGGCGAAGGTGGCAATCACCAGCAGCGGAACCCAAATAAGGGCGGCGTTGCTTAGCGCGAGGATCGAACCATCTTCCTGAGGCACGCCGTGTACGCCAAGAAAGGCGAAAATGGGCACAAAAATCGCTGCCGGGGCGATCATCTGCATCACGCTGACGCCAAGATTACCGAGGCCGCCGTTGATGCCCAGAGCGCTGCCCTGTTTCGCTTTAGGAAAGAAAAAACTGATATTTCCCATGCTGGAAGCAAAGTTCGCCCCGGCAAAACCGCAGAGTAATGCAATCGTAATAAATACCCAAAAAGGAGTAGCGGTATTCTGTATGGCTATTCCCAACCAGATACAGGGCGCTACCAGAATAATCGTGCTTAATACCGTCCAGTAGCGCCCGCCAAATATAGGTACCATAAAGGAGTAGGGCACGCGTAATATTGCGCCAGAGAGCGAAGGCAGGGCGGTTAATAAAAAAAGCTGATCGGTGGTAAAATTAAAACCAACCTTATTGAGATTAACGGCGACGGCGCTGAATAGCATCCAGACGCAAAAAGCGAGTAGCAGACAAGCTACGGAAATGCAAAGATTTCTGCGGGCTATTTTCTTTCCCTTATTCTCCCAAAATGCCGCGTTTTCCGGTTTCCACTCTTTTAAAAGATAATGATTCTTTTTCTCATTTTTGCTCTGCATATTGCCCTCGAATGAACAGTCGTCAGTCAAAAAGAATAAACTTGTAAAACAGCAAATTAATAAAAGAAATAAAACCAGGGGATGGGGGATGTATTTGTTGTAATGAATGAAGAATAGATAAGAAAAGCGCATCTAAAAGAGACGCGCGGAGAATAGGTGGGAATTATTTGTTACAAAGTGTAACCCTGATTAAAATAATTCCATCGAAATATAATGATTGATATGTTGATTAAAGGCGGCATCATCAATTTCCTTCATTCCCAGGGCGTAAATACCATCCAGACCGCAGACGAGGGCAATAAGCCGCCAGGCGATACTTTCCGCAGGGTCCCTTGGCCTGAACTCACCCGCTTCGGTGCCGCGCTGGATTATCTTCAGCGTCTCTTCATGCCACATGCTCATCGTCAGCAGATACGCGCCTTTAATATCAGCATCGCTATCGGCCAGCAGCTGCGCTTCGCGCCATAAACGAATGTAGGGCTCAAGCCTGCCGTCATCGCTGCCCACCATGGAAAACAGGCGTTCACGCCATGTGGCATCGTCGGCGACCAGCGGCATATCCATCATTTCGCGAATCAGGCGCACGAAGGTATGGGCCTTTAACTCACCCGCGGAGGTGAAATGGTGGTGCAGCTGGCCGGCGGAAACGCCGGCTTCGGCGGCGATATTGCGAACGGTCATGGCGCTAAACCCGCCCTGAAGCGCCACGCGCATGGCCGCCTGCACAATAACTTCCCGACGCGCATCGCGATTTAAGTAGCTCATAACGTTTGTGACCCTGGTTTTTTTGCCGATAGTAACAAAAAGTTGGACACTCGTTCAACATTCCGGCAGGATCGCTTTCCTGGACAGCTGTCCAATATTTAACTTTGAGGAAATGTAGTATGTCTCGGCAATGGTTGACGCTGATGGCGATTTTGCTGGTTTATATCCCGGTGGCGATTGACGCCACCGTTCTCCACGTGGCCGCGCCCACGCTAAGCGTAGCGCTGGGCACCAGCGGCAACGAGCTGCTGTGGATTATTGATATTTATTCGCTGGTCATGGCAGGCATGGTACTGCCTATGGGCGCGCTGGGCGATAAAATCGGCTTTAAACGGCTGCTTCTGCTCGGCAGCGGTATTTTTGGCTCGGCGTCGCTGGCGGCGGCGTTTTCCCCTACCGCAGAGACGCTGATTGCCTCCCGCGCGCTGCTGGCGGTGGGGGCGGCGATGATCGTCCCGGCGACCCTTGCCGGTATCCGCAGCACCTTTTCGCAAGCGCAACAGCGCAATATGGCGCTGGGTCTATGGGCGGCGGTCGGTTCCGGCGGCGCGGCATTCGGCCCGCTGATTGGCGGCATGCTGCTGGAGCACTTTTACTGGGGTTCGGTATTCCTGATCAACGTGCCGATCGTGCTGTTGGTGATGGCGATTAACGCCAAAGTGGTGCCGCGCCAGCCCGCGCGGCGCGAGCAGCCGCTTAATTTTTTCCAGGCGCTGATCCTCATCGCCGCCATCCTGATGCTGGTGTTTAGCGCCAAGACGGCGCTCAAAGGGCAAATGGCGCTGTGGTTAACCGGGCTGGTGGCGCTATCGGGCGCTGCGATGCTGTTCTGGTTCGTGCGCAAACAGCTCTCGGCAACCCGTCCGATGGTCGATATGCGTCTGTTTACCCATCGCATTATTTTAAGCGGGGTGATGATGGCGATGACCGCGCTGATTACGCTAGTGGGTTTTGAGCTGCTGATGGCGCAGGAGCTGCAGTTTGTGCATAGCAAAACGCCTTTTGAAGCCGGGCTGTTTATGCTGCCGGTGATGGTAGCGAGCGGTTTCAGCGGACCGATTGCCGGCATGCTGGTGTCGCGTCTGGGGCTGCGCGAGGTCGCCACCGGCGGAATGCTGTTGAGCGCCCTGAGCTTCCTCGGCCTGTCGATGACCGATTTCAGTACGCAGCAGTGGCAGGCCTGGGGACTGATGACGCTGCTGGGCTTCAGCGTTGCCAGCGCGCTGCTGGCCTCCAGCTCGGCGATCATGGCCGCCGCGCCGAAGGAGAAAGCGGCGGCGGCGGGGGCCATCGAAACCATGGCCTATGAACTGGGCGCGGGCCTGGGCATTGCTCTGTTTGGCCTGATCCTGACCCGCAGCTACACTTCGTCAATCGTCCTGCCGTGGGGTATTGAGGGCGCGGCGGCGGAGCAGGCGTCCTCCTCCATCAGCGAGGCGATTAAGCTGGCGCAGTCGCTGCCCGCCATTCCGGCGCAAAGCCTGCTTGAGGCGGCGAAGACGGCGTTTATTCACTCGCACAGCACCGTGCTGGCCACGGCTGGCGTCCTGCTGTTGTTGCTGGCGGCGGGGATCTGGCGAAGCCTGGCAAAAGCGCCGGAGCTCAACTAACCCTTTGCCAGCCGGCAGCCAGATGATTGAAGAGGTGCCCATCCCGGGAATTGCCATCAGGGATGGGACTGAAGTCAGTCGCGGATCGTGTCGGCCATTAAGGCGTTCGCCGCCTCCGCTTTAGCGCCGGGTTGCCTGCCAGCAGAGCAGGGAACCGGCGCAGACCATTCCGGCGCCCTGCCAGAACGACCACGATAGCGCGGCGCTGAGCAGTACCGCCGCCAGCGCCGATGAGAGCACCGGGGTAAAGTAAGAGGCGGCGGCCAGCAGGCTAACGTTGCCGTGCAGGATTCCGACGTTCCACGCCGCGTAGCCAAACCCCAGGGCGACGGATAGCGCGATCAGCTTGATCGTCACCGGCCAGCTAAAGACCATCGGCGGCTGATCGCTGAACAGGAATTTCAGCCACAGGGTCAGGGCGGTGAGCAGAACAAACAGCGTAATCCCGTTTTTGCCTTTGGCGTATTTCGCGGTGACCGTGCAGTAGGCCGCCCAGATAAACGCCCCGATGAACGCCAGAATATAGCTCAGCGGGCTGGAGATCACGTTGCTGATAATTTCGTCTATATTCAGACCATGCTCACCGCCTAATACCCAGGTGACGCCAAATATAGCGAGTAATAAACCGGGGATAACCAGCCAGCTGCTTTTTTGGCCGTTAAACAGAATGGCGAATAAAATCGTCAGGCTGGGCCAGAGATAATTGACCATCCCCACTTCAATAGCCTGCTGGCGGGTACCGGCAAAGCCAACCGACAGCGCCAGGCAAATTTCATAGCTGACGAACAGCAGGCTCCCCGCCAGTAAATAAGGGCGGGGAATCTGGCGTATTTGCGGGAAGCCGACGGTAAAGATCAGCAACATGCCGCTCAGGCTGTAGAGCATCGCCGCGCCGCCCACCGGGCCAAGACCTTCGCTGACGCCACGAATCAACCCGACCATAGTGCTCCAGAGTACGATAGCGGCCAATCCAATGAGCGTGGCTCTCTTTTTCTCCATATTTAACCTGATGTTGGTTCAAACGCAGTCGGGTTTTATAACACTTTTTACTGCCGTCGGGGGGATATTTTCCACCATGCTTAATACTATCGGAGTAATAAAAATTGGCGCCGCTGACTATTAAGGGGGCGTCAGTTTTCGACATTGATTTGACGCAAATAAAACAGGGATATTGCTGTTAGTTTTGCCCTCCGCGATGAATAAACATCCCGCATGGAGGGGAACAATGGACGTCAGCCGCAGAAAGTTTTTTAAAATCTGCGCAGGCGGTATGGCCGGAACAACAGCCGCTGCTTTGGGTTTTGCGCCCAAAATGGCCCTGGCTCAGGCGCGTAATTACAAGCTGCTGCGCGCTAAAGAGATCCGCAACACCTGCACATACTGCTCCGTAGGCTGCGGGCTATTAATGTATAGCCTGGGCGACGGCGCGAAGAACGCGAAAGAAGCGCTTTATCACATCGAGGGGGACCCGGATCATCCGGTAAGCCGCGGCGCGCTATGCCCGAAAGGGGCCGGACTGCTGGACTACGTCCACAGTGATAACCGCCTGCGCTACCCGCAATACCGCGCGCCGGGTGCGGATAAATGGCAGCGCATCTCCTGGGATGAGGCGTTTGAGCGTATCGCCAGGCTGATGAAAGCCGACCGCGACGCCAACTTTATGGAGAAAAACGAGCAGGGCGTCACGGTAAACCGCTGGCTTACCACCGGGATGCTGTGCGCCTCGGCAGCCAGCAACGAGACCGGCATGCTGACGCAGAAGTTTGTGCGTTCCCTCGGTATGCTGGCGGTAGACAACCAGGCGCGCGTCTGACACGGACCAACGGTAGCAAGTCTTGCTCCAACATTTGGTCGCGGTGCGATGACCAACCACTGGGTGGATATCAAAAACGCCAACGTCGTGGTGGTGATGGGCGGTAACGCCGCCGAAGCCCATCCGGTGGGATTCCGCTGGGCGATGGAGGCGAAAAACAACAACGACGCTCTGCTTATCGTCGTCGACCCGCGCTTTACGCGTACGGCGTCGGTGGCCGATATCTATGCGCCGATTCGTTCCGGCACCGACATTACCTTTCTGTCGGGCGTGCTGCTGTACCTGATCGAAAATAACAAAATCAACGCTGAATACGTGAAGCATTACACCAACGCCAGCCTGCTGGTGCGCGACGATTTTGCCTTCGAAGACGGCCTGTTCAGCGGCTACGATGCCGAAAAGCGTCAGTACGATAAATCGTCGTGGAACTATCAGTTCGACGAAAACGGCTACGCCATGCGCGATGAAACCCTGCAGCATCCGCGCTGCGTATGGAATCTGCTCCGGCAGCACGTTTCGCGCTATACGCCGGAGGTAGTGGAGAATATCTGCGGCACGCCGAAGGCCGATTTCCTCAAGGTGTGCGCGGTGCTGGCCTCAACCAGCGCGGCGGACCGGACCACCACCTTCCTTTACGCGCTGGGCTGGACGCAGCACACCGTCGGGGCGCAGAACATCCGCACCATGGCGATGATCCAACTGCTGCTCGGCAATATGGGGATGGCGGGCGGCGGCGTGAATGCGCTGCGCGGACACTCCAATATCCAGGGGCTTACCGATTTAGGGCTGCTATCGACCAGCCTGCCGGGCTACCTGACGTTGCCGTCGGAACAGCAGACGGATCTGCAAAGCTATCTGACGGCGAATACGCCGAAAGCGCTGCTGGCGGACCAGGTGAACTACTGGAGCAACTATCCGAAATTCTTCGTCAGCCTGATGAAATCGTTCTACGGCGATGCGGCGCAAAAAGAGAACGACTGGGGCTTTAACTGGCTGCCGAAGTGGGACCAGGCTTACGACGTTATCAAGTACTTCAATATGATGGATAACGGCAAGGTGACGGGATATCTCTGCCAGGGCTTCAATCCGGTGGCTTCGTTCCCGGACAAAAACAAGGTGGTCCGCAGCCTGAGCAAGCTGAAGTACATGGTGGTGATCGACCCGCTGGTGACCGAAACGTCGACCTTCTGGCAAAACCACGGCGAGTCGAATGATGTCGACCCGGCGGCGATTCAGACCGAAGTCTTCCGTCTGCCGTCTACCTGCTTCGCCGAAGAGGATGGTTCGATCGCCAACTCGGGGCGCTGGCTGCAGTGGCACTGGAAAGGTCAGGATGCGCCGGGGGAAGCGCGTAACGATGGCGAAATCCTTGCCGGGATCTATCACCGTCTGCGCGAGATGTATCGCACCGAGGGTGGCAAAGGCGTCGAGCCGCTGCTGAAGATGGGCTGGAATTACAAGCAGCCGGATCATCCCGAATCTGAGGAAATCGCCAAAGAGAACAACGGCTATGCACTGGAAGAGCTATACGACGCCAACGGTGTGCTGCTGGCGAAGAAGGGCCAGTTGCTGAACAGCTTCGCGCTGCTGCGCGATGATGGTAGCACCGCTTCATCCTGTTGGATCTATACCGGCAGCTGGACCGAGCAGGGCAACCAGATGGCCAACCGCGATAACGCCGATCCGTCAGGTCTTGGCAACACGCTCGGCTGGGCGTGGGCGTGGCCGCTCAACCGGCGGGTGCTGTATAACCGCGCATCGGCGGATATCAACGGCAAGCCATGGGATGCGAAGCGGATGCTGATCCGCTGGAACGGCAGCAAGTGGGTCGGAAACGATATTCCGGACTTTAATAACGCCCCGCCGGGCAGCAAAACCGGGCCGTTTATTATGCAGCAGGAAGGGATGGGAAGACTCTTTGCGCTGAATAAATTGGCGGAAGGCCCGTTCCCGGAACACTACGAGCCGATGGAAACGCCGCTTGGCACCAACCCGCTGCACCCGAACGTGATCTCCAGCCCGGTGGTGCGGCTGTATGCAGAGGATGCCCTGCGTTTAGGCAAGAGGGCGCAATTCCCGTACGTCGGCACCACCTATCGCCTGACCGAGCATTTTCACACCTGGACCAAGCATGCGCTGCTCAACGCCATCGCGCAGCCGGAACAGTTTGTCGAAATCAGCGAAGGCCTGGCGAAAGCGAAGGGGATAGCCAACGGCGATCGGGTGACGGTCAGCAGCAAACGCGGCTTTATTCGCGCGGTGGCGGTGGTGACGCGTCGTCTGCACACGCTTAACGTTAACGGCCAGCAGGTGGAAACCGTCGGTATCCCGCTGCACTGGGGTTTTGAAGGCGTAGCTAAAAAAGGCTACATCGCCAATACCCTGACGCCGAACGTGGGGGATTCCAACTCGCAAACGCCGGAGTATAAGGCGTTTCTGGTCAACATCGAGAAAGCGTAAGGAGCGAATCAATGGCGATGGAAACCCAGGACATTATTAAACGCTCCGCTACCAACCCGATAACTCCCGCGCCGCGCGCGCGGGATTTTAAGGCGGAAGTGGCGAAGCTGATTGATGTCTCCTCCTGTGTAGGCTGTAAAGCCTGCCAGGTGGCCTGTTCCGAGTGGAACGATATTCGCGATGAGGTTGGGCACTGCGTCGGCGTGTATGACAATCCCGCCGATCTGAGCGCCAAATCCTGGACGGTAATGCGTTTTAGCGAAACCGAGCAGAACGGCAAGCTGGAGTGGCTGATTCGCAAAGACGGCTGTATGCACTGCGAGGACCCGGGCTGCCTGAAGGCGTGCCCGTCCGCCGGGGCGATTATTCAATACGCCAACGGCATCGTCGACTTTCAGCAGGAAAACTGCATCGGCTGCGGCTACTGCATCGCCGGGTGTCCCTTTAACGTCCCGCGCCTCAATAAAGAGGATAACCGGGTTTATAAGTGCACCTTGTGCGTTGACCGGGTCAGCGTCGGCCAGGAACCGGCCTGCGTGAAAACCTGCCCAACCGGCGCGATTCATTTCGGCAGCAAGAAAGAGATGCTGGAGGTGGCTAACGAGCGCGTGGAAAAACTGAAGAAGCGCGGCTATCCCCATGCCGGGGTGTATAACCCGCCGGGCGTCGGCGGCACGCACGTGATGTACGTGCTGCATCATGCCGACCAGCCTGAGCTATACCATAACCTGGCGAAAGCGCCGCAGATCGATACCGCGATCAACCTGTGGAAAGGCGCGCTGAAGCCGCTCTCGGCGGTCGGATTTATCGCCACCTTTGCCGGGCTGATTTATCACTACATCGGGATTGGGCCGAACAAGGAAGCGGGTGACGAAGAGGAGGAGCACGATGAGTAAATCGAAAATGATTGTGCGCACGAAGTTTATTGACCGCGCCTGTCACTGGACGGTAGTCATCTGCTTCTTTCTGGTGGCGCTCTCGGGGATCTCGTTTTTCTTCCCGACGCTGCAGTGGCTGACCGAAACCTTCGGTACACCGCAGATGGGGCGTATTCTGCATCCGTTCTTCGGGGTGCTGATTTTCGTGGCCCTGATGTTTATGTTTGTGCGCTTTGTCCACCACAATATTCCTGATAAGCAGGATATTCCCTGGCTCAAAGGGATTATTGAGGTGCTGAAAGGCAACGAGCATAAAGTGGCGCGGGTAGGGAAATATAACGCCGGGCAGAAAATGATGTTCTGGACCATTATGAGCATGATTTTTGTGCTGCTGGTGACCGGGGTGATTATCTGGCGACCCTGGTTTGCCCACTATTTCCCGATTCAGGTGATTCGCTATAGCCTGCTGATTCACGCGACCTCGGCGATTATTCTTATTCATGCGATTCTGATCCATATGTATATGGCGTTTTGGGTAAAGGGATCGATTAAAGGCATGATCGAAGGGAAGGTGAGTCGCCGCTGGGCGAAGAAGCATCATCCGCGCTGGTATCGCGAGGTGGAGCGTCAGGAAGCGAAGAAAGAGAGCTGCGAAGGGCTGAAATAAGTTCTGAGTCGTAAACCCGCTCCGGTTAAACCCGGAGCGGGTCAGGTATTGGTAATAAGAGCATCGATGGCTGAAATAACATCTCCGTGGCTACTTTTTAAATTACAGACGAAATGCTTCTTTTTTAATTTGCTCTTTTCTACACTGGTGATCCCTGGTGTATTCAGGAATAAAGATTGAAAATTAATATTTATCCGTGGAGACGCGGAGTGGTAGTATCCTGCCAGCCGAGTACTATAGCCTAATGGAAGAGTAAGTCTGGTAGACAAATCACAGTAATAATCATGTTGAATAACCATAATATATGGCTGTAGCTGATTGGTTCTCTCCGATGGATTGCGATAAACATCAAATTGTAAGCTCATCACAGTCCCTCAAAGAAGGGGTCATCAGATAACAGGCCGGCTTCAGCAGTAAATTCATTCATTGCCTGCATAAACTCCTTGTCCTTCTGGTACTGTTCATCGCGATCGTCAGATGCCTGACATGGATTCTGTGGAGGGGCTTTGACGGTTAGGTTTTCAATATCGTTTAGTTTCATTATGGCCTCCATAAGTGGTGTGCTTCAATTATCAACCTATCACTTTAAAAAACAATACCGACTCCCCTGGTTGTTGCAGGTTTGCGAGACGGGTTCCAGAGAACAGCAACGATATGAAAAAGATGGCACTTTTGTGGAAGCGTGGTCCTGGGTCGGCATTGCCACACGGTTTATAGTTGCAATCCAGCCGCTGGTCACAGAATGTCCTGGCGATCGCTTTTATGGTAATCCGACCTTCGAAATAATGAGTACCTTGAGATAATGCGCAATTAATAACCGACTTGCGAATAAGCTTATGAAATAACCGCGCCGTTTTATGGATAAATATGCCACCCGGCGTTTTTATCTGGTCTGCCGTTTGATAATGCACAATAATGCCGCCGGTATATTTTATAACAAGTGATTAGTTGTATGAAAAAGACTATTTTTTCGTTAGCGCTTGGCACCTTTGGTCTCGGGATGGCGGAGTTTGGCATTATGGGCGTATTACCTGAAATCGCTCATGATGTCGGCATATCTATTCCCGCCGCGGGCAATATGATCTCATATTATGCCTTTGGCGTGGTGATCGGCGCGCCGGTGATGGCGCTGTTCTCCAGCCGCTTTTCGTTAAAGTCGGTTATGCTGTTTCTCGTGGCGCTGTGCGTTATCGGCAATGCCATCTTCACTTTATCTTCCAGCTATTCGATGCTGGCGTTGGGCCGTCTGATCTCCGGCTTTCCGCACGGCGCATTTTTTGGCGTAGGGGCGATTATCCTGTCAAAAATCGCCCCGCCAGGAAAGGTGACGGCGGCGGTGGCGGGGATGATCGCCGGGATGACGGTCGCCAATTTGCTGGGGGTGCCCGCCGGGACCTGGCTCGGCCATCAGTTTAGCTGGCGCTATACTTTTCTGGCGATTGCGGTGTTTGATATCGCGGTGCTGGTATCCATCGCCTGGTGGGTGCCCACGCTGTTTGATAAATCCACGGCGCGCCTGCGCTCGCAGTTCTGTTTTTTAACATCGCCCGCGCCGTGGTTAATTTTTGCCGCCACGATGTTCGGCAATGCCGGCGTATTCGCATGGTTTAGCTATATTAAGCCGTTTATGATTAACGTCTCCGGTTTCGGTGAGAGCGCCATGATATTCATTATGATGCTGGTGGGCCTCGGGATGGTTCTCGGAAATCTCTTTAGCGGTAAAGTTTCCGTTCGCTTCAGCCCGCTGCGTATTGCCGCCGTTACCGATGGCGTTATTGTGGTGACCTTATTATTGATCTTTCTGCTGGCTGAGCATAAAGCCGCCTCATTAACCCTGGCGTTTATTTGCTGCGCGGCGCTGTTCGCCCTGTCGGCGCCGCTGCAAATTCTGCTGCTGCAAAACGCCAAAGGCGGCGAGATGCTGGGTGCGGCGGGCGGTCAGATAGCCTTTAATCTCGGTAGCGCCATCGGCGCGCTGTTTGGCGGAATGATGATTACGGCCGATTTTGGCTGGCGTTCCGTTGCCTTACCGGCCGCTCTGCTCTCGTTTCTTGCCCTCAGTTCGCTGCTGATTTATGCCCGCTATCAGCAGCGTCCGGCCTGATTCATTTACTCCTGCCAGGGTTCGCCGAGGGTCAACATTAAACGGTTGGCCCAGGCGAAGAACGCTGCCGATTGCAGTAAATCCAGCTGAGCGAGCGTATCCAGGCCCTGCTGTTCGACCGCGGCAAGGTGTCCGGCGCCCAGGGCGGGCGGGGTAACGGAAATCGCGGCGGCGAAATCGATTTGCGCCTGCCAGCCCGGCGTCTGCCCGTCGCTCAGGTTCTCTCCGGGCGTTACCGCCAGCAGCGTTTCTACCGCCGTTTCATCCTTAGCCAGCTGCGCGGCCTTGCGCGCATGCACCGACGCGCAATAAATACAGCCGTTAACTTTGCTCGCCACCGTCGCCGCCAGCTCGCGTTCGGCGCGCGGCAGGCCGCCGGGAGTATAAAAAATCCCTTTGTCGGTTAACGTACGCTGCTCCAGTACCGGCTGGTTGCGCGCCAGCAGGCGGAAATAGGGGGAATCGCTATGGCCGAACTTCGCCAGCAGCGCCTGCTCATCCGGGGTAAACTCCGCCAGCGGTTTAGCCGCCAGCCAGGGCTCCCAGTGCAGTTCGTCGCGGGTAAATCGCACTGGCGCGCGCTTACCGCTGAGGGTTTGCGGCGAGGTATGCCAGAATCCAGCCGCGACCGGGGTTTGTGCGACAGTAATGCTTTTGCCGTTAAGCAGGCGCAGCCCGGTGACCAGCCGACTCTGGAAGCTGACAAAGGCGATAAGCTGGGCGAGGGTGACGATGCCGCGCAGGGTCCAACCGGCGCGGATTAACGCCTCCAGCGGCGATGGCGTGGCCTCCACAGGCGTAAAGGTTAACAGTCGGGCAAAGGCCAGCGCCGGGACCAGCCGCGGGGATGTGGGGTCGGCGATACCAAAACCGGCATAGTGGGCCGCCAGCGCATCGCTCTCATGCAGCTTAGCGACCCTGGCGGCAACGGCAAAACGCTCATCGAGCGGAAAGTCGTTATCCTGCTGACCAAACAGTGTTTCATAGCTTCCCTGAGCGTGGCGGGTGGCCGCCTCGCGCACGGCGCGCGCCGCGGCTAAAGCGGAATCGGGGGCAATCTCTGCCAGTTCGGCCAATATATCCTGACTTAGCGTCATGGTGACTCCTTATGTAACTGAAGGGGCAATGTGCTGAGCGATCAGCTCAAGGGAACGCAGCGTGTCCCGGTGCGACGGTTCAACGGAGTGCACCTGAAACGAAATATCGGTCACCCGCCGCAGCACGCTATCCCGCGCCAGCGAGGCGGCGACGTGTGAGGGGTCGCCAACGTGAGCGTCAAGCTGCGGTAGAAATTCGGTGACAGTGTCACCAATAATTTCATGGCCGGCGGCGCGATGTTGGGCTGCCTGCCGGCGTAAACCGGATTCGGCGACATGTAGCGCGTACTCCTGGCTGTCGGCGACGAAAGCGGTACGCGAGGCGAGGATCCGCGGCGCGACGCCCGCGGGCAGCGCGGCGAGATAGGCGTCGATAATCGGATTCTGAATCGCGTCCAGCGGCAGCATCGGTTGCCCGGACGGGCGCGGCTGGGTACGCGAGAGCATCAGTCCATGTCCGGCCTGCGCGGCGCGGACCGCGCCGTCGACGGAAAATGTGGCAATCCAGATACGTTCCGCCAGCTGCGGCGCCGGAGGGTAAAGATGATTATCCGGATGGGCGAGCGAATCTCCGCGCCAGGCGCTTTGAATCAGATGCAGGTGCTCGGCGAACACCGCGCTGCGCTGGTCGATCGTCAGGCCGAAGGGTAAAAACGAGGTGGGGGTGCCGCCGGAGCCGAAGCCCACCTCCAGCCGCCCATCGGCGAGCAGATCCAGCACCGCCGCATCCTCCGCCACCCGTAGCGGGTTTTCCATCGGCAGAGTGATAATAGCGGTTCCCAGACGGATGCGTTCAGTGTGCGCTGCCGCATGGGCGAGAAAAACCAGCGGCGATGGCAGGCCGCCTTCGTGCTCATGAAAATGGTGCTGCGCAATCCACGCGCTGTCGAACCCAAGGCGTTCGGCGTGGAGAATTTGCTCGGTGGCCAGCCGATAGCGCTCTTTGGGCGTGGCGTGGTCCAGCAGGCGGGTGAAAAAGCCCAGTCGTTTACGCGTCATGCAACCTCCTTGCTCAGGGATGAAAAGTGGGGAATCGCGGCGATAAGCTCGCGGGTATAGTGATGCTGCGGGGCGCTGAACAGACGGCTGACATCCCCATGTTCAACCACCTGGCCCGCCCGCAGCACCGTCACGCTGTGGGCGATACGGCGCACCGTCGCCAAATCGTGAGTGATAAACAGATAGCTCAGCCCGAGCTGCTGCTGAAGCTGCTGCAGCAGGGCGAGAATTTGCGCCTGCACCGTGACGTCCAGCGCTGAGGTCGCTTCATCCAGCACCAGGATCGTTGGCTCAAGGATAAGCGCGCGGGCGATGGCCACCCGCTGACGCTGGCCGCCGGATAGCTCGCGGGCGGTACGCGACAGCAGCTCCGGCGCGAGCGCCACGCGGGCGGCGACCGATTCCACGCGCTGGCGTCTCGTCTCGGCGTTGAGTCGGTCAAAGTTTTTTAGCGGCTCTTCGATAATCTCAAACAGCGTTTGCCGCGGATCCAGGGACGCAAAGGGGTTCTGGTAGACGAACTGTATTTTACGCCGCAGCTGGCGGAGCGCCTCGCGGCTGAGATGCCCGGCATCAATACCGTCAATAGCGATATGGCCAACATCGGCCTTTTCGAACCCCAGCAGGATCCGCGCAAGGGTGGTTTTGCCGGAGCCGGACTCACCGACTAGCGCGTGGGTGCTGCCCCGTTTCACCTCGAAACTCACGGCGTCCAGCGCCTGTAAATGCGCACGGCCTAGCGAAAAACGCTTGCTGATGCCCTCTACGCGGATCGCCGGGGTCGCCAGCACGCGCCCGCTGGCCGGGGGGATGGTCAGCGTCGAACCCTGGAGATCGCTGAGCAGCTGGCGGGTATAGGCGTGCTGCGGCGTGCGCACCACATCGACGGTCGCGCCCTGTTCCTGAATTTCGCCGTGGCGAAAGACCAACAGTCGGTCGGCGCGTTCCGCCGCCAGCGCCAGATCGTGAGTGACGAACAGCACCGCCGTACCGGACTCCCGGCGCAGCGTGTCCAACAGGTCGAGGATCCGTTTTTGTACCGTCACGTCGAGGGCGCTGGTGGGCTCATCGGCAATGATTAAATCGGGTTTCAGGGCGATGGCGATAGCGATCAGCACCCGCTGCTTCATACCACCTGAAAGCTGGTGAGGATATTGATCGATGCGCTGTTCCGGGTGGCTCAGCCCAACCTTCGCCAGTAGCGCCAGCACCTGCGCTTTACGCTCTGCGGCGCTGCTTTGCTGATGCAGGCGCAGTATTTCGCCCACCTGAGCGCCGATAGTTTTTACCGGATTCAGGGAGTTGCCCGGATCCTGAGGCACCAGACTAATCCGCGCGCCGCGAAGGCCGTCGAGGCGTTTGGCGGACCAGCCGCTGATATCTTCGCCGTTAATCGAGATGCGCCCGCTGTCCCGGCGCGCGTTATCCGCCAGCAGGCCGATAATCGCCTGCGCGGTGGTGGTTTTACCCGAACCGGATTCGCCGACGAACGCCAGCATTTCGCCGCGTTTTACCGCAAAACTGACGTCGTGCACCACTTCGCGCCATTCGCGCTGCGAACGATAGCTGATGCGCAGATTCTCGACGGTCAAAACATTCATGGGCGTTCTCCGCTAAATTGACGGCTGATGCGGTTGGCGGCGAGCACTACGGCGATCACCACAAGGCCGGGAAGGGTGGTAAGCCACCAGGCGGTGGAGAGATAGTTCCGGCCCTCAGCGATCAGCAGCCCCCACTCCGGTACCGGCGGCGGCGTGCCGTAGCCGAGAAAACTCAGGGTTGAGAGCGCCAGAATGGCCTGACCGAACTGGAGGGTGGCAAAAGCCAGTACCGCAGTGAGCGAATTGGGCAGAATATGCCGCCAGAAAACGGCGAAAAAAGTGCCGCCGCTGCCGTACGCCGCTTCGACGAAGTCGCTGTGGCGCACGCGAACCACTTCCGCTCGTGCCAGGCGGGCAAAGCTGGCTATTGCCGCGACGCCGACCGCGACGGCGGAGTTAAGGGTGCCGAAACCGAGCAGGATGATGACCGTCAGCGACAATAACAAAGCGGGGATCGCCAGCAGCACGTCAACCAGTCGCATGATCGCCGACTCCACGCGTCCCGCCAGCGCACCGGCCAGGGTGCCCAGCGCGGTACCGATGAACAGGCCGATCGCCACCGCCGCCAGCGCGGCGGAGAGGGAATGCACGGCGCCGTAAACGATGCGGCTCCACAGATCCCGACCCAGCTGGTCGGTGCCCAACCAGTGGCCGGCCTGCGGCGCCAGCCGCTGGGCGCCGGGAAGTCCCTCCAGCGGGTTATAAGCGGTAAACAGCTGCGGGGCGATCGCCATCAGCGCGGCAACGATCGTTATCGCCCAGGCCAGCAGCAGGCCGGGCTGAACGCGCAGCGTACGCCAGTTTATCCTGCGGCGTCGCGCGGCGATTGCGTAATCCACCAGGCTCATACGGCACCTCCGATAACGGTTTTCAGGCGCGGGTCGAACAGCGGCATCAGCAGGTCGACCAGCAGGTTAATCAGTACGAAACCGAGGGCAGAGATCATCACCACCGCCTGCAGCACCGCGATATCCTGATTATTGACGGCCTGCTGCGTCAGCAGTCCCAGACCGCCGCGACCAAACACGGTTTCGGTAATCAGCGCGCCGGCGATCAGTTCCCCCAGCAGCAGACCGGCAATATTGAGTACCGGCAGCAGGGCGTTGCCGGTAACGTGCCGCCACAGAACGCCCGTTTCGCTCAGGCCTTTGGCACGGGCAACGGCGACAAATGGCTGTGCGGCGACCTGATCCAGACTGCGCATCAGGATTTGCGCCAGCGGGGCGGAAATTGGCACCGCGACGGCAATAATGGGCAAAATCAAGCCCTCAACCGGACCCGGGTTGATCACCGGGATCCAGCGCAGCTGAAAGGAGAAAAGCTGAATCAGGGCGATCCCGAGCCAAAACGTTGGCAGCGAGATAAACAGCACCGGCAGCGATTGCAGCGTGTTGCTCAGCCAGCGCAAACCCGGCAGCCGTGAGGCGAAGGCGAGGGTGAACGCCAGCGCCACCGCCAGCGCAAAGGCGGGCAGCGCCAGGCTTAATGTCTCCGGCAGGTTGCTGGCGATAAGCGCGCTGACCGGCAGCCCGGCCTGCAGCGAATAGCCAAAATCGCCCCGTAGCATGGCCCATAGCGTGTGGAAATACTGCTTCCACAGCGGGCTATCGGCCCCGTAGGCGAGGCGCATTTCGGCGATCTGCTCGGGGCTCAGTCCCAGATCCGGGTTCTGAAACTTGATCAGTACCGCATCGCCGGGCAGCACCTGTAACAGGACGAAGGAGAGAGTAAACGCCGCCCACAGCACCAGTAGTCCCTGGCCGGAGCGCCGCAGAAGATAGTGGCTCATCGCGGGCTCCTTAGTGCTTTTCCAGCCACGCGCCGTAGAACGACGGGCGGCCTACCGCTTCAAAACTGACGCCTTTCACCCAGGGGGCGCCGGCAAAGACCTGCGGCTCTTCAAATATCGGGATCACGTAGGCGTTATCCAGCAGGTAGCGCTGGGCGTCGCCGGTGAGCTGAAGGCGTTTTTTCGGCTCGACTTCGGCTGAGATCGCGGTCAGCAGCGCGTTGAGCTTATCGTCGCGGAAGCTTTGCACTTTGTCGCTGGAGCCGCCTTTTTGCAGCAGCGCGTCGCGGTTAATGGGGAAGAACATGCTTTTCACCACGTCAGGGTCGGCGCGGCCCACTTCCGACACGGTGAGCGGCGTTTTCAACGGGTCGAGACTGTCCAGCGTACGGCTACCGGCATCACCGGCTTTGACCGCCAGCGCAACGCCGACCTGACGCCACTGCTGGGCGATAAGCTGGAGTACCTCTTTGTTTTGCGGCTGGGGCAGGGATTCATAGACGGTTAACGCCAGGCGCTGACCATCCTTTACCCGTATACCGTCGGCGGCCGGTTTCCAGCCCGCCTCATCCAGCAGCTGTTTCGCTTTGGCCGGATCGAAAGCCAGCTTATCACTGAGGTTTATGTATCCGGCCGCGCTGCTGGCGATGACGGAAGTGGCCTGCGGATAGTTGGCGGAGAACAGGGTTTCGACCACCTGTTTCGCGTTGGTGGCGTGCAGCAGCGCCTGGCGCACGCGCAGGTCGGCAACCAGCGGGTTATCCGGGCGGAAGCTCAGGCTATCGTTGACGCCGCGCGTCGGAGCGGCATAGATTTTAAAGCCTGCATCGGTGGCCTGCTTCTCATCGTAGGCCTGCACCTGGCGGATAAAATCGGCCTGTCCCGCCAGCAGCGCGCCAATACGCACGCCATCCTCCGGGGTGACGATATAGGTTATGCCGTCGAGATTGGCTGGTCCCTGCTGGGCGAGGCTTTTTGGCCCCCATTGATAATCTTTACGCGCGACCAGCGTGAGTTCACGCCCCGGTTTTTCATCTTTAACCGTAAAAGGTCCGGAACCAATAATATGGCGGGCGTCCCCCAACTCTTCAAAATTACGCGCCAGGGTGCTGAGGGAAACCAGTCCGGAGCCGATGGTCGCGGTGCCCTGCAGAAATCCCGGCGAGGGCTTTTTAAAGTAGAATTTTATCGTCAATGGATCGATGACTTCGCTGCGATCGTAATTATTAATCACCTCGGAAACCGGTAGGCGGCGCGCTTTATTCCCAAGCCCGTAGGTATCAAAGTTTTTGGCAACCGCATTGGCGTCAAGCGGGGTTCCGTCCGAGAAGGTGACGCCAGGGCGAATCTTAAAGGTATATTCGGTTTTATCGGGGTTAACGCTCCAGCTTTCGGCAATCCAGGGTTCGACTTGTAGGGTTTCGGGATTTTGCCAGGTCAGCTTATCGGTTATTTGATTCAGGATACCGCCGTTGGGATAGAACCCGCCGGCCGGCGGATAAAGATTAGTATGCGGCTGTTGCTCCAGATAAATTAACGTGCCGCCTTTAACCGGCGCATCGGCGGCCCACGCGGAAAAGGCGCCGCTTAAAAAAAGTGCCGCCAGCGCGGGCAGGCGAAAACGGGTGTGCATGGTGAATTCCTTTGTTATCTATTGTTTGGTCATCATCGGGCGCGCGTTTTAACAAAGGAAGTGAGGATTTGCGCTAAGCATTTGCATAAAAAGCATTTATACCCGGATCGATTTTTAGGGGCTGGTATTTCCATGCCTTTCAGCTGAAACTCATGATGGATAATTTAATGGCTGAGAGATAGTCAGCGTAACAAAGGGATAGCAACGATGCTGAAGTATTTACTGATGTTGGCGGTGACGGTGCTGGCGGGCTGTACCAGCGCACCCAATTTGCCTTCTACCGATACCATTATTAAGGTTAAACCTATTGAGTCGGGCATCATTGCCAATTCAAATAAATACAGCTATCGATTCTTCCGTAAAGGGGTGCCGCAGGAGTACCAGCGTTATAATACTTTCTACGAACGCTTCAATAAGGTCGCATCCGGCGTACGGGTGAATTTTGTCGTGAAACAGCATGAGGTTGTTGCGGAATATCTGGTGGTGCTCGACAAGCGCAGGCTGGATGCCAGCCAACAAACTTTATTAACCAACCAATATAAAGCGAATGCACTGGACAACGAGCATCTTGGCGTGCTGTTTAAAGCGACCGGTTTCTGGTCAACCGTTGATCCCAATGAGCTGGATGACGCTTATCGGCTTGCCAGCCCGGTGGTGGTGTCAATTAACGATACAACGCAGACCATTAGCCCGCTGGGAGAGATCGCCCTGATTCCGCTGGTGCCGCTATTTCCGCTGGTGATGATGTACGGTTGCGCAACGGGGCCATGCGTGTAAATGGGAAATGAAACCTCTCCCGCAGCGGGGAGAGGTCCGACGATTAGCGGCGGAAATCAATGACCATACGGCCGCGAATCTGCCCCTGTTCCATCTCTTTAAAGATGGCGTTGATATCGCCCAGCGGGCGCAGGGTGACTTTCGGTACGACTTTACCTTCTGCGGCGAACTGGAAGGCTTCGGTCAGATCCTGACGGGTGCCGACCAGCGAACCGACCACCTCAATTCCGTCGAGGACCAGACGCGGAATGTCCAGGCTCATCGCTTCCGGGGGCAGGCCTACCGCCACCACGCGTCCGCCGGCGCGAACCGCGTCTACCGCTGAGTTGAACGCCGCTTTAGCGACGGCGGTGACCACTGCGGCATGCGCGCCGCCCGTTTTCTCGTGAATGATTTTGGCCGCGTCTTCGCTGCGGGAGTTGATGGTCAGGTCCGCGCCCATTTCTGCGGCCAGCTTCAGCTGTTCATCGTTAACGTCAAGGGCGATCACTTTGGCGTTAAACACGTTTTTGGCGTACTGCAGCGCCAGGTTGCCGAGGCCGCCGAGGCCATAGATGGCGATCCACTGGCCGGGTTTGATATGGGAGACTTTTACCGCTTTATAGGTCGTCACGCCCGCGCAGGTGATGCTGCTGGCCGCCGCTGAATCCAGCCCGTCCGGCACTTTGACCGCATAATCGGCCATGACGATGCACTCTTCCGCCATACCGCCATCGACGGTATAGCCGGCGTTTTTCACCGAGCGACACAGCGTCTCGTTGCCGCTGTTACAATATTCACAATGCCCGCAGCCTTCGAAGAACCACGCGACGCTGGCGCGATCGCCCGGCTTCAGAGAATGCACGCCAGGACCGACCTGCTGTACGACGCCCACGCCTTCATGGCCAAGGATGACCCCGGTTTTATCGCCAAAATCGCCGTTCTTGACGTGCAGGTCGGTGTGGCATACGCCGCAGCAATCCATTTTTAATAGGGCTTCGCCATGTTGCAGTGGACGAAGCGTTTTTTCCGTAACATTGACCTGATGATCTTGCGTGACAACAGCAGCTTTCATTCTGTTCTCCTTATTGAACATAAGCGTACTAACACAATTTTGTTTTTTACGCATGCTAAGGTTTAGCTCAAATCATCACAAAATCAAGGGAATAATAGCAGTTCCTGGCTGAGATGAGTTTCATGTGCCGTTTTTTTAATCAGATTTATTAATGAAATTATCGTCACATTACCGTCATCGTTACGTCATGCACGCTTCATTTGCGGCCTCTATCGTTCTGTATTTCAATTTCTTATAACGAGAGAGCGACAATACAATGCATCTGGTAAAAACACTCCTTGCCTCAGGCCTTCTGCTTTCCGCTGCCGCTCAGGCGCAGAACGTACTGGATTTCCCGCAGCCGAAAAACAATCCTGAAGAGTTTTATGCGGTGACCGAAATTCCCGCGGGCGGGATTATCAAATATGAAACCGACGCCAAAACCGGCTTTCTGATCGCCGATCGTTTTCAGTCGATGCCGGTGGCCTATCCGGCTAACTACGGCTCGCTGACCCAATCTCTGGCAGGGGATGGCGATCCGCTGGACGTGGTGTTTTACACCCGCGCGCCGATGGCGCCGGGAACGCTGATTAAGCTGCGCGCGATTGGCGTGCTCAAGATGATTGATGGCGGCGAGAAGGACGACAAAATCATTGCCGTTCCGGCAAGCAAAATCGACCCAACCTACGATGATATCAACGCGATCGGCGATCTGCCGAAAATTGAGCAGGAGCGTTTGCAGGCTTTCTTCCGCGTTTACAAACAGCTGCCGGAAGGGCGTAAAAAAGTGGAGCTGAACGGCTTTAACGATTCCGCCGCCGCGAAGCAGGAAATTAAAGCGGCATGGGATGCCTGGAAAGAGAAAAATCCGCAATAAGCGGAAAAACAGGCATCGCCCGGTGCCTGTCGCTTTTTCTTCGCCTTATTGTCCGCAGAGTGCGGCAATACGGGGAACTACGCCGGAACCGCCGAAATTTCCGTTACCCTGCGTCCTTTTCTTCAGCCCCTGCGTGGCGACGATGCGCTCGGGATTGCTTTTTTCACGGGTAATAAGATCCCGGTCAATCTCACTGCTGACGTTGTTTCATATCACTGGTACGATATAAATCTCTTTCACGGCCCCTTATACGTACATATTTATGACAGAAATACGTATTGGCTATGCCCGATGTTCAACTGACCGCCAGGATCTGGCTGCACAGCAGGAAGCCCTCGTCGGTCTGGGCGTTTCCCCGGACCGGATTTATACCGATAAGGGACTGACCGGTTCAAATCGCCAGCGTCCCGGTCTGGCTCAGGCTCTGGCGGCAGTTCGCCAGGGAGACACGCTGGTCGTACCGAAAATGTTCTTTAATGTGCTGGCGACGTTTGCCGAGTTTGAAGGCGACCTGATACGTCTTCGCACGCGCGAAGAGATGGCCATCGCCTGGGCTAAAGGAAAACTGCGGGGGAAGCAGTCGAAGCTGTCAGATAAACAGCAGAAATAGCTTTGCAGGATGCACGGAAGCGGCGAGTACTCTATCAGCGATCTGGCTGAATTATTCTCCGTCTCCCGCCCCACGGTCTATCGGACGCTTTCCCGTGGGGAATAATGATTAACCGGATTTAATGAAATAAGCAAGGAGCGGCTATGTACTACAGAAATGAAGTTATAAGTTATTTGCAGGCTAATGAAATTCTTGCGTTAAAACTCGACCACGCATTAGAGGGTGTAGGAAAAGACGTATCAAATCAGATTGAAAGGATCGGTGCAGGTGCAACGCGTGTGCTGTATTATACATCCTGCTTTACTGATGAATATCAGGTCGTATGCCAGAAACAAAAGTCCGAAGATATCCGATTTACTAAAGGCGTTTATCATATTATAAGGCGTGGAGATGTTGTGTATGAAATGCTTAGAATTTACTTTGAAGAAGTATTCCGATACAAAACGTCCGTTCAACTAGAGCACATCAAACAACTGTTGATGGCAGTAAATATTCATATTGCCGCAAGTTCACTCACAAATACAGGATTTGCTTTAGCAACAGCATCATTTGTCGCTGCAGGCATGAATTTAAGTCTTGAACTCAGTGCACTGGCAGGGCGAAGAGCGGGAGGTATTGTTGGGATTATTGGTTTATATGGCGTTGTGCAGAATGCAGCAGATAGTGCGCGTCGTCTTGCTATTAATTGTCCAGCGTACTACTCAGCGCTATATGCACAAGAGCTGGAGATGATGTACTTCCTGATGGAGCCATTGTTTGAACGAGCTGAAGCGTTTAATGCACAATGGGTATCGGATGGTGAGATTGCAAACATCATCACCAGGATGATTCGATAATCATGATGAGTCTTATTAAAAGGTTTTTCAGACGGATATTCAGGTCATTGATATCGATGTACGGTCCTGCCTTATTGACACTTTTATTTGCAATTGTCCTTTTTCAAATTTTTCCTGACGGACCAATATGGCCTGTCCCCATATTCTGCATTTTTGTGATCGTTATTTTTTATCGATATGTGAAATGGTAATCATCAAAACATCAAAATTTAGCATTATTTGAAATTTATTTATAAGGAAATTCTATGTCTATACCCGCACATTTATGGCTTGAAGATGAAAATGGTTCGCCGATTGTTGGCAGTTGCCAAATGCCACTTCGCCTGGGTTCAATCGAATTAAAATCATTCTCTCACGGTGTCACTATTCCGGTTGACCCGAGCTGGGGAAAACTTACAGGTACACGCGTTCACCGCCCTATAACGATAGTGAAAGAATTTGATCAGACAACACCACTTCTGTACCGCGCGGTCTGTGAAGGCCGGACCATGAAAAAGGCTACAATCAAGATGTACCGCATTCTGGAATCGGGCATCGAGGCCGAGTATTTCAATATCATTCTTGAAAACGTCAGGTTCACAACGGTCGCACCATTCCTGTCTCCTGACGGTATGAGTAGTACTCACCTTGAAACGCTTGAATTGCGTTATGAAGCAATTACCTGGATGTATACGGAGGGTAATATTATCTATCGTGATTCATGGAACGATCGTTGTTGTGCCTGATGACAAGGGGTACCAAGGGAGGCCATTGTCTCCCTTGGCTCTGACGAGGAGTTAAAATGAGCGACTTAACCACGAGGATTGCTATCGTTACCGGCTTTCGTCCGGGAATGATTGGCCGCATTACGCAGATGCACGGCGAGTACTATGCGAAGCACTACGGATTTGGTCACTTTTTCGAGAGCAAGGTGGCCAGCGGGCTAGCGGAGTTTTCCGGTCGTCTTGAGAAACCGTGCAACCGGGTTTGGCTTGCCGTTCAGGGTGGGCAGATTGTCGGATCGGTGGCGATTGACGGCGAAGACCTCGGTAACAATCAAGCGCACCTGCGCTGGTTTATCCTCGACGATAGCTGTCGGGGAAGCGGCATTGGCCGCCGTCTGCTGAATGAAGCGATGGCTTTTTGCGATAGCCAGGGCTTTTCTGCGGTGCAGCTGTGGACCTTCAGCGGGCTGAACGCCGCCCGCAGGCTATATGAATCCTTCGGCTTCACGCTGCATAAAGAGTGGCAGGGCGATCAGTGGGGGCGGATGATGACCGAGCAGCAGTTTAGCCGGCAGCAGGCCCGCGCTGGATAATCTCCCGGCGCGAATCGCCGCGCCGGGAGAACCTCTTTTAGCTTAATTTCGTATTGATCGTCGCCATCTCCTTACGCCACTGCGCCTGCAGCTGCGGTTTTTGATGTTTTGGCTTGCGCGCCAGATCGTCGGCCAGCAGCTGCTCAAGCGTGATTAACCGCTCCAGCAGCGCATCATGATCGTCCTCTGCTTCGCGCCTGTTCACCGTCGTCTCCTCTATCAGCGGACGGCGAACGGCGGCGCGTAAAACGTCATACACCTCGTCGGCGCTTTGCCATTCGCTTAGCCCGCGCTCGTCGATAAGCCAGAAGCGATTGCAGCTGTGGTTGATGAGCTCGCGATCGTGGCTGACCAGCAGCAGGCCGCCGGGGTAGTCGTTCAGCGTCGCCGCCAGCGCCGTTTTGCCATCCATATCTAAATGGTTGGTGGGCTCATCCAGCAGCAGCAGGCTATAGCGGGCCAGAGACAGGCCGACGAACAGCAAGCGCGAACGCTCGCCGCCGCTTAAGGTGGCGACCTTTTGCCCGTGACGCGCCCAGCTAAACCCGGCGGAGATCAGCGCCCGCCTGCGCGTCTCCGGCGCCGGTTCAAAGGGCTCCAGCGCGTCGAGAAGGGTGTCTCCATCCGCCAGTTGATGCAGGGTCTGGTCGTAGTAACCGGGCTTCAGCCGCGGATGCAGACGCAGACCGGGCTCCGTCGTTTCATGCTGCATTTGCCGCCACAGCAGACGCAGCAGCGAAGACTTGCCGCAGCCGTTACGTCCCATCACCGCCACCCGATCGCCGCTTTTCAGACGCGCCAGGCCCGCAGTGAACAGGGCCGGCAGACCCGGCGCGGGCGAAACGGGGAGCTGTTCCATCTCCAGCAGTCGATCGGCCCGCAGCATGTCGCCGCACAGCGCCAGCCGCCAGGGCGTTCCGTCGGTGAGCTCGGTTTGGCTATCCTTCAGGCGCTGAACCTGCTTTTCCATCTGCTTGGCTTTGCGCGAAAGATCTTCGTTGTCATACGTCCGTCCCCAGATGGCCAGCCGTTTGGCGCTGGCGGCGACCCGGTCGATCTCCTTTTGCTCCGCTTTATGGCGCAGCGCGTCGCTGGCGTCCTGGGCTTCCAGCGCCTGACGGGCGGCGCTGCAGGGCAGGGAGAAGGCGTGCAGGGTTCTGTCGCGCAGGATCCAACTGGCATTAGTTACAGCATCCAATAGGATATTGTCATGCGACACCAGAACGAAGCTCCCCTGCCAGGTCTGCAAGAAGCTTTCCAGCCACAGGAGGGTCGGCAGGTCGAGGTGGTTTCCCGGCTCATCCAGCAGCAGGAGATCCGGTTGCTGGATCAGCGCTCTGGCAAGCAGCAGCCGGGTGTGCTGACCGCCGCTAAGCGTTGACGCCAGCTGCAGGACCTCATCTGGCGTAAAGCCCATCTCCGCCAGCAGCCTTTCTGCTTGCCAGCGCTGGCTCTCACGTTCAAGGACGGGAAGTTTCGCCAGTACCGCCTGCAGCAGAGGCTGCGCTAACAGCGTATCGGGTAGATGCTGTTCCACTCGCGCCATCAGACAGTGATTGGCCAGCGCCACGCTGCCCGAATTGGGCACGATAGTGCCGTCCAACACCTGTAGCAGGGTACTCTTTCCGCAGCCGTTGTAGCCAATCAGGCCAATGCGGTCGCCTTTTTTCAGGGTAAAGGAGAGGTTAGTGAACAGCGGACCAAACGCCGTATCAACATGAAGAGATTGTGCAGTTAGTAATGTGCTCATTGTGAACTTACTCAAGAGTTACAGGCATGTTAATGCCTCGTCAAACATCGCTGACGATAACCCGGTAAGCCCGAGGGAAGGGATTTAGTCTTTGGTTTCTTCGCTCAAGCTGAAGTTATCGCAGCACGATACCGATAACGCTTGAGCTGGTGCGATCGCCAAATGCACGTGAAAAAAACATTTCACGGTACGACATGGGATCCTCCTTTTCTATTCAGTTAGTTGATGGGTGCTGGCAGTGTAGAGGGATAAAAGCAGTTTGGCTAGATGAAGAACAGAAAAAGGCCTGCAAAGCAGGCCCGTTATACGGCTGATTTCCGGTTAAATCGACGTCCGGCGGTAACTGCGGTACTCCGGCTGCCAGAAGTTATCGGCAATCGCCTGCAGCAGCGCTTCGGCTGAGGTTTTCACCGCCACGCCTTGTTCCTGCGCTACTTTGCCGACCGCGAAGGCAATCGCCTGCGAGACGGTCTGGATATTCTTCAGCTCCGGCAGAACCGGGCCTTCGCCGTTATTTACCAGCGGCGAGTGTTTCGCCAGAGTTTCGCTGGCGGCCATCAGCATTTCATCGGTGACGCGAGACGCGCCCGAAGCGATCACGCCGAGGCCAATTCCCGGGAAGATATAGGAGTTATTGCACTGAGCGATAACGTACTGTTTACCTTTGAGCGTGACCGGGGCGAACGGGCTGCCGGTAGCAACCAGCGCCGCGCCATCGGTCCAGCTGAGGATGTTTTGCGGCGTGGCTTCCACCCGGGAGGTCGGGTTGGACAACGGCATGACGATTGGCCGCGGGCAGTGCTTATGCATCTCGCGGATAATCTCTTCGGTGAACAGACCCGGCTGGCCGGAAACGCCGATCAGGATGTCCGGTTTGACGTTGCGCACCACGTCAAGCAACGACAGCACATCATTCGTGGTATCCCACGCTTGCAGATGCTCACGCTTTTGTACCAGTTTGCTCTGGAACGGCAGCAGGTTCGGCATGGCGTCGGTCAGCAGGCCGAAACGGTCAACCATAAACACGCGCTTGCGGGCTTCCTCTTCGCTTAACCCTTCGCGCTGGATTTGGGCGACGATCTGCTCGGCGATACCGCAGCCCGCGGAGCCGGCGCCGAGGAAGACAATTTTCTGCTCGCTCAGCTGGCTGCCCGCGCCGCGGCTGGCGGCGATCAGCGTACCGACGGTGACCGCAGCTGTGCCCTGGATATCATCGTTAAAAGAGCACACTTCGTGGCGATAGCGGTTGAGCAGCGGCATGGCGTTTTTCTGCGCGAAGTCTTCGAACTGCAGCAGTACGTCCGGCCAGCGGGCTTTAATCGCCTGGATAACGTCGTCAACAAACTGATAGTACTCGTCGTCGGTAATACGCGGGTGACGCCAGCCCATATACAGCGGATCGTCCAGTAGCTGCTGGTTGTTGGTACCGACGTCCAGGACTACCGGCAGCGTGTAGGCCGGACTGATACCGCCACAGGTGGTATACAGCGACAGTTTGCCGATAGGAATGCCCATCCCGCCGATCCCCTGGTCACCGAGGCCGAGAATACGTTCGCCGTCGGTCATCACTATCACCTTGACGTTGTGGTTCGGCACGTTTTGCAGAATATCGTCGAGGTTATTGCGGTTCTGATAAGAGATAAACACGCCGCGGGCGCGACGATAGATCTCAGAAAAGCGTTCGCAGGCGGCGCCGACGGTCGGGGTATAGATAACAGGCATCATCTCATCGAGATGGTTGCCGACCAAACGGTAGAACAGCGTTTCGTTGGTGTCCTGGATGTTGCGCAGATAAATGTGTTTGTCGATCTCGGTTTTAAATCCCTGGTACTGGATCCACGCGCGTTCGGCTTGCTCTTCGATGGTTTCGACCACTTCTGGCAGCAGACCCAGCAGGTTGAAGCTGCTGCGCTCTTCCATACTGAAGGCGCTACCTTTGTTGAGCAGCGGAAACTCAAGCAGCACGGGGCCGGCGTAAGGGATGTAAAGAGAGCGGTTTTTCTTATGGGTGAATTGCATCGCACTAACTCCTTGATAATCGCTTCAGCCCGGGCGCGGCGACAGGCGGGGGCTGGCAGGGAATGGCAGCGTGCAGAGTATAAGGCAGATGGCATCAAAGGAGGGTAAACAAGAGGACGATAGCGTTAAAAAAACACCATCCGGTAGAAAGGACGGTGTTTTTATCATCATTCAGCTGAAAAGTTAGCCACCGCGGCGTTTGCGGCCGGTGGCGCGAACATGGTTAACCGTGGTTTCCGCATCGCCCTCCAGCAGCACTTTTTTCTGCTGAGAAAGCTTGTAGTTCAGACCGAGAAGATGACGTGCCTGTTGGTTCGATTTCATTCTTACTCCTTTATCCTGTGTCGGTTTCAAGGACAAGCCCGACGGGTGTCGGACGAAATTTAACCCTTAAGTACGCCGCACATTTTTTAGCACGGCGATAATCAGCGTGGCCCATTTTACCAGGATTAGCAACGTTGAGGCGGCAGATTAAGAACAGTCTCTTCAGCGGACCGCGGTATGTCGGCCGGATCGCGGCCGGCATACCCGCGCGATAGCCGGAATTACCACTTCATTTCGCCGGTATTCACTTTAGCGCTTAGATCCAGCGAACTCTCTTCCGCCAGTCCCGGCCAGCGCTGTTTCATCGCCTTGATGACGCCAGCGGAGTTTTTGTGCGCGTTAAGCGCCTGCTCGAACTGGGTCAGATAATCGCGGGTAAAGGTAATCGCACGGTCGCCTGCGGGCGGCGTACCCAGGTAATGGCCGGGGATCACCTGCTGCGGATGCAACGCGGCCATCTCGTCGAGCGTATGTATCCACTGCTGGCGGCTCTCCACGCTTTGGGTATCCGCGGTCCAGACGTGCATTCCCCACGCGACACCAGTGCCGCCAAGAATGGCTTTATTCGCCGGGATCCACACATAGGCGGCGTAATTTTGCGGCTGGCGGATCTCCACTTTTTCGCCGTCGATGGTGAAGGTATTTGTCGTCAGCGCTTGCGGGACGTAAACCTGCTTCGGCGCGCCGTCCTTCATCTGTGGGCCCCAGTAGGCCAGTTTAGCCGCCCTGGTGGCGTTAATGTGTTTAACCACTTCCGCGGTCGCCACCACTTTGGCGTCCGGGAAGGCCTTCACCAGCGGCTCGAGGCCGAAGTAGAAATCCGGATCGCCGGAAGTGATCACAATGCGGGTCAGTTTTTTACCGCTTTTCTGAATCATTTCAACCAGCTTCTCGCCATCTTTAACGCTAAACTGGGCGTCAAACAGCACCGCTTCATGCGGGCCGGAAGCGAGGGTGGAGTTCACTGCGAAAATGGCGTTTTCCTGCGGGTTGTAGGTTTGCAGCGTTAAAGGGGCAGCCAGAACGGACGTGCTGAACAGCGTGCTCGCGATAGCCAGGGCAGATAATTTCATATTCATTTTCTCTTGGTCAGGTGAATGAGCGCTATTGTACGGATTTCCTGATTTGCGAAAATTCCTGAAAAAAGAGATGCTGAGTTTCATAAAACGTGCAGATGGAATCAAAGAATGGATAGGGTCATCGCCGCGCAGGTGTATATGCGCATTTGTGAACTGGGGAGTTTAAGCGCCGCTGCGCGCGCGCTGGGGATGTCGCGCCCGATGGTCAGCCGCTATCTGGAGCAGATGGAGCAGTGGGCCGGTACCCGGCTGGTCCATCGCTCAACCCGCAAATTGACGCTCACGGCTGCGGGGGAAAAGGTGCTGCAAAAAACGCGCACCCTGACGCAGCTGTCGGATGAGATCGCCGGGCAAAGCGAACGCGCGATCCCCAGCGGTACGCTGCGCGTCGCCTGCGCGCACTTCACCGCCATGCAGCTTATTTCTCCGTTATTACCCGATTTTCTCGCCCGCTATCCGCAGCTGCGCCTTGAGCTGGATATCAATAATCATCCGGTGAGCCTGATTGGCGAGCGTATCGACGTGGCGATACGGATCACCGATAACCCAGAACCGGGGGCTATTGCCCGCCGCCTTGGCGTATGCCGTTCGGTGCTCTGCGCGTCGCCGCGCTGGCTGCAGCAGAACGGCCCTCTGCAAACGCCTGAAGATCTCGCCCGCCACAACTGTCTGCACTACAGCCATTTTGCCAGCCAGACGTGGCAGTTTAGCGACCCTGGCGGCGAAAGCGTGGCGGTGGCGGTTTCCGGTAATCTTAGCGCCGGGATCTCTTCGCTGCTAATGGAAGCGGCGGTAGCTGGCTGCGGCATCGCGATGCTGCCAGAGCTGGAGGCGCAGCGGGCGCTTAACAGCGGGGCGCTGAAGCTGGTGTTGTCGGCCTGGCGGCCAAAACCGTTAAGCGTGTATGGGATTTACCTCTCCAGGGACTATCAGCCGAGCGCGCTGCCGCTGTTTCTCGGCGAGATTCAGCAGCTGCTGGCGCAAACTCACGATATAAAAGGAAACCTTTGATGATAGTGCTTCGCCCCATGTGTGATGAAGAGTATCCCGCTTATCTCGACTATTTTATCCCCGACTATGCGGCGGAAATCTCGGCCAATTATGCGCTTTCGCCGGCGGCCGCTTTCGCCCAGGCGCAGCGCGAAATCGCCGCGGATCTGCCCGACGGCGTCAATACCCGCGGCCAGGTTTTATGCTGCTTATTCGATGACGGTGACGGAGCAGAAAAGCGGGTCGGCTATCTCTGGTACAAGCCGGATGAAGAAATGCGCTCCGCCTTTATCTGCGATTTTTATATTTATCCGGCATTGCAGGGACAAGGGTTGGGTAAACAAGCAATGGCGGCTTTTGAGCATGCGCTGAAAAGCCAGGGCATCAGCCAAATTAAGCTGCGCGTCGCCGGGGATAACCCACGCGCGCGCCATCTCTATGACGCCGCGGGTTTCCGCGTTACCGGCGTTAATATGAGTAAAAATATCCCGACGGATTGATCTGAAAAACGCCGCGCGCCGCCCAAATGCGTAAAGGGGTTCTATACTTAACCCTTTAATGTCAAAAAGGAGCGATATTATGGCAATCCATAAGAAAGGTCAGGCGCATTGGGAAGGGGATCTGAAAAGCGGTAAAGGAACCGTCTCGACCGAGAGCGGCGCGCTGAACCAGCAGCCTTATGGTTTTAATACCCGTTTCGAAGGCGTCAAGGGTACCAACCCGGAAGAGCTGATCGGGGCCGCCCATGCCGCCTGTTTCTCTATGGCGCTATCGCTGATGCTGAGCGAAGAGGGCTATACCGCCACCTCTATTGATACCGTGGCGGTGGTGACGCTGGATAAATCCGGCGGCGGCTTTGCCATCACCAAAATCGCGCTGCAGAGTAAAATTGTGCTGCCAGGCATCGAGGCCGATGCGTTTGACGGGGTCATTCAAAAAGCCAAAGCCGGTTGCCCGGTGTCGCAGGTGCTGAACGCGGAGATAAGCCTCGACTACCAGCTCAATCCATAAGCTCACTGGCGCCCGCTATCGGCGGGCGCTCCTGCCTTAAAAGCCATTGTTGGCAAATGCCCCTGGCGTTAATTAATGCTATCTTTGCCGCCTACGGAAAAGAGCAGGTAGGGTAATGATCGGCATACGTAAAACCATTGAGGCTCAGGTTCTGGGCTTAACCGGGATAGCGCTTAAAGAGATCGATTTTGAGCATCCCAAAGGGGAACCGGGGCTATTTGGTCCGCAGTCTGCCATCTGGCAGGTTCACGGCGATTTTACCTCCATGCTCTGCGGCGGCGTCAGCGCGCTGCTGTTGCAGATGCTGCATCCTCTGGCGCTGGCGGGCGTCTGGGATCACTCAAACTTTCGCGAAGATATCTTTGGCCGCCTGCGCCGTACCAGCCAGTTTATTTCCGCCACCACCTTTGGTGCCACCGCCGACGCCGAACGGCTGATTGCAAAAGTGCAGGGGATCCACCTGCGGGTCAGCGGCAAAGATAAAGACGGCACGCCCTATCAGGCCAGTGACCCGGCGCTGCTCACCTGGGTCCACGTCGCCGAATGCAGCAGCTTCATGGCTTCGCATCTGCGCTATAAACGTACCGTGGTGAGCCCCGCCCGCCAGGAGCAGTATTATCAGGAAGCCGCCGAAATTGCCCGCCGCCTTGGCGCTCGGGATATCCCGGTGACGCCACGGCAGGTTGCCGACTACCTGCAGGATATGCGCCCGGCGCTGCGCTGCGATGAGCGAACGCAGGAAGTGGCCGACGTACTACTGTCGGCCCGTCTGCCCGGTCGCCTGAGCCAGCCGGTTGGGCGAATGATGATGTGCGCCGGGATTGATCTGCTGCCGCCGTGGGCGCAGGAGATGCTCAATTTACCGATGAGCGCAACGCAGCGCCACAGCGCGCGGATTACGGTGCACGCCGTCGCTCGCGTACTGCGCGCGTCGGTGCGCAACGGCGCTTATCACTGCGCTATGCGTCGGATGAATCAATTTTAATTACTCAGGCTGCGTTTTACCCGGAAATATAGCCATGGCTATTATTGTCATGGCTATATTTTTTAAAAACAAACTATTCTCATTTATATATTTGGCAGTCGTAAAAATAATTAAATATTCTCTTAACGACGGCGAATTATTCAGGAAAAATTAAGCCAAAGCGCGTACGTTATTTATTTTTTTACGGAGAAGCGAATATGGGCGGGATGACTGGCGAGGATCGGCGTTCTCAGGTTGCGCGCAAAACGACGATGGTCAGCGTGGTGGTCAATCTATTTTTATCCAGCGCTCAGGTGCTGGCGGGTGTGTTCTGCGGATCGCAAGGACTCATAGCCGATGGAATCCATTCGCTTTCCGATTTAGTCGCCGATTTTGTCGTGCTGCTGGCGAATAAAAAAAGCCGCCAGCCTTCGGATGACGATCACCCCTACGGGCACTGGCGATATGAAAACGGCGCTTCCCTGGCGATTGGCGCGCTGCTGTTGCTGGTTGGCGCGGGGATGCTGTGGTCCGCCTGCGGCAAACTGTGGCATCCGGAGTCTATCCAGAATGTGCATATAACCGCGCTGTGGGTTGCGATCGCCGCGCTGGTCGCCAAGGAGGTTTTATTCCGCTATATGCTAAGGGCGGCGACGCGGATCCAGTCTTCAATGCTGATCGCCAACGCGTGGCACGCCCGCTCTGACGCCGCGTCGTCGGTGGTGGTCGCAGTGGGCATCGTCGGCAATCTGGCCGGCTTTCCGTGGCTTGACCCGGTTGCCGCGCTGGTCGTTGGCGCGCTGGTCACCCGCATGGGCTATACCTTTTCATCTGACGCTCTGCATGACTTAATGGATCGCTCAGTGGACCGTGATACCGAGCAGCAGATAACCGCCACCATTCTGTCGACGCCTGGCGTTGCGGCGCTGCATGACCTTAAAACCCGCCGTGCCGGAGATTTCATTTTGGTCGATGTGCACATTGAGGTGCCGGGAAACTTATCGGTTGCCCAAGGACACGATATTGCGCTGACGGCGCGCTCGCGGGTATTAAATAGCCATAACGTTTTGCATATGATGATTCATATCGACCCTTGTCGCGCGGAAATAGCCGCAATGAGTACCTAGTTTATTCCTCAGCAACCTAAAGGGCTTTATTATTCTGCAGACAATATTGCCTGGATAATAAAAAAGGACCATAATTCAGTGGCTATTCTTTCATCGCTGATTAATAGCAGGTTGACGCATTGTCGTGTTTTTAATCAATATAAAAAACCAATCGGCTAATAGAAAATATCTATTGTCCGTACGAAATTTCAGGAAGTAATACAATGATTATCCGGCCAGAACAACACTGGTTTCTTCGTCTGTTTGACTGGCACGGTTCGGTGCTGTCAAAAATCGTCTTTCGCCTGTTGCTTAATCTGCTGATGTCGATTATCGCCATCATCAGCTATCAATGGTACGAGCAGTTGGGGATCCATCTTACCGTCGCGCCGTTTAGCCTGCTGGGGATTGCCATTGCCATTTTTCTCGGCTTTCGTAATAGCGCCGGATACAACCGCTTTGTTGAAGCGCGTAATCTGTGGGGAACGGTCCTGATTGCGCAGAGAACGCTGGTGCGCCAGTTGAAGAATATCCTGCCAATGGAAAGCGTATCCCATCAGCGGTTGGTGAGCTACCTGGTCGCGTTTAGCTGGAGCCTGAAGCATCAGTTGCGCAAGACGGACCCGAGCGCCGATTTAGCACGTTTGCTGCCGCCGCCAGACGTGGCGGATATTCTCGCCAGCTCGATGCCCACCAACCGTATTCTGCTGCTGGCGGGGAATGAGCTGGGGCGTCTTCGCGCGGAGGGGAAACTCAGCGATATGACCTTCAGCCTGATGGACAATAAGCTTGATGAGCTCGGTCATGCGCTGGGCGGCTGTGAGCGCCTCGCCAGCACGCCGGTACCCTTTGCTTACACGCTTATTTTGCAGCGTACGGTTTACCTGTTCTGTACGCTGCTGCCATTTGCCCTCGTCGGCGATCTGCACTATATGACGCCGTTCGTGTCGGTCTTTATCTCCTACACCTTTCTGTCATGGGATTCGCTGGCGGAAGAGCTGGAGGATCCGTTTGGTACCGCGGCCAATGATTTGCCGCTGAACGCAATGTGCAACACCATTGAGCGCAACCTGCTGGATATGACCGGGCAGCATCCTTTGCCGGCGCAACTTGAGCCGGATCGCTACTACAATCTGACCTAATTTGTATGTTTATTATTCGTTAAATAAGTTAAATCTAACGCGTGATAGATAACATTGATTATACAGTCCCGGCCCTGATTGTTATGCTTTCGTTAACAAAAATGCCCGTTACGCTGGCTGGTAGCGGGTGATAAGAATCATGCGGCGTTTCACCTGCTATCCGCCGCCGAAAGCGCATCAGGAGTGAACATGAGTAATAAAAGACGCGTCGTTCCCGGCGTCCATCCCTATGATGGCCCGGCGGGAGGCTGGGGTGCCTTAAAAGCCACCGCCATCGCCGTTCGGACGCAAATGGATGCGCTCGATGCCCCCGCGACGCTACTGCGAACCAATCAGCCTGATGGCTTTGATTGCCCCGGTTGCGCCTGGCCCGATAAGGAGCATAAATCCACGTTTCAGTTCTGCGAAAACGGCGCCAAAGCGGTGACCTGGGAGGCCACCAGCAAGCGGGTCACCGAAGAGTTTCTGGCGTCGAATAGCGCCACGTCGCTGCTGGCCCGGAGCGATTTCGAGCTGGAAGGCTACGGGCGTTTAACCCAGCCTCTGGCTTACGATAAGGCCAGCGACACCCTGCGTCCGGTGTCATGGGAAGCGGCGTTTGCCCGCATCGGCGAAGTTCTTCGCACCCTGCAGCCCAATGAAGTGGAGTTCTACACCTCAGGGCGCGCCTCTAATGAAGTGGCCTGGCTGTTCCAGCTGTTTGCCCGCGAATACGGTACCAATAACTTTCCCGACTGCTCCAATATGTGCCACGAGTCGACCAGCGTCGGCCTGCCGCAGTCGATCGGCATCGGTAAAGGGACCGTCTCGCTTGATGACTTTGACAAAACCGAGCTGGTTATCTCTATCGGCCACAATCCCGGCACCAACCATCCGCGCATGATGGGTACGCTGCACGAACTGGCGCGCCGGGGCGTGCCGATTATCGTCTTCAACCCGCTAAAAGAGCGGGCGCTGGAGCGATTCGCCGATCCGCAGAACGTCATTGAGATGGCGACCTACAGCTCAACCAACATTGCATCGACCTACTTCCAGGTCAAAGCGGGCGGCGACGCGGCGGCGCTTAAGGGTATCGCGAAGGCGCTGTTAAGGCTTGAGGAGGAGCAGGGCGAGGCGCTGGATCGGGCCTTTATCGATGAGCACACGCTGGGCTTTGCCGACTTTGCGAGGGATGTCGACGCGACGCCGTGGCTGGATATCGAACGCGAGTCTGGCCTGACGCGCGGCGATCTTGAACGGGTGGCGGCGGCTTACGCTAAATCTAACGCCACGATTATCACTTACGGCATGGGCATCACCCAGCATAACAAGGGCACTTCCAACGTACGCCTGATAGCCGACCTGCTGCTGATGCGCGGGAATATTGGCAAACCGGGGGCCGGGATCTGCCCGCTGCGCGGCCACTCCAACGTCCAGGGCAACCGTACCGTCGGTATCACCGAAAAACCGAGCGCCCAGTTTCTCGCCAACCTACAGCGGGTGTGTGGTTTTACGCCGCCGCAGGAGCACGGCCATGATGCGGTAAAAGCGCTGCAGGCGATGATTGACGGTGAATCGAAAGCGCTGATCTGCCTTGGCGGTAACTTCGCGGTGGCCATGCCTGATAGCGAACGGGCTTTTCCGGCGATGCGGGGGCTGGATCTGAGCGTCCATATTGGCACTAAGCTTAACCGCTCGCATCTTCTGGTGGCAAAAGAGACTTTTATCCTGCCGTGCCTTGGGCGAACCGAACTCGATATTCAGGAGACCGGACGTCAGTCGATCACCGTCGAAGATTCCATGTCGATGGTGCACGCGTCATCGGGCAAGCTGAAGCCCGGCTCGCCTGAACTGCGCTCGGAACCGGCGATTGTCGCCGCAATGGCGACGGCGACGCTGCCGGAGAGCAAAATCGACTGGCAGTGGTTGGTTGCCGACTACGATCGTATCCGCGATCTGATTGAACAGACCGTTCCCGGCTTTGACCAGTACAATCAACGTATTCGCCATCCCGGCGGTTTTCGTATGCCGCTGCCGCCGACGGAGCGTATCTGGCCGACGCCGACCGGAAAAGCGATGTTCTCGGTTTTCCACGGCGTGCGCGAAAATCTGCAGGTGGAGGGTAACGATGTGATGCGGCTGGTGACGTTGCGCAGCCACGATCAGTACAACACCACCATTTATGCCATGGACGATCGCTACCGCGGTGTGTTTGGCCGTCGCGACGTGCTGTTTATGAACGAGCAGGACATGGCGGAGCAGGGATTCGAGCACGGCGATCGGGTGGATATCAGCTCCGCGCTACCGGGCCACCATCAGCGGTTGGAAGATATCACGCTGGTCGCCTACAGCATCGCGCCGGGCACCGTTGCGGCCTATTACCCCGAAGCGAACGTGCTGGTCCCTCTGGATTATCTCGATAAAGAGAGCGGCACGCCGTCGTATAAATCGGCGCCCGTCCGTTTAACCCTGCGCTCGAAAGAGATCCGCGCGCTGGCGGGGCTTCGCTAAAGGGCTTTTTGCCTGCGACGATCGTCGCGTCGTGGGCAAAATCGCTACCTCTGCGCCAGAATCAGCTTTATCCCCAGCCCGACAAAACCGACGGCAAAGCAGGCTCTCAGCCCTTGTAAAACCCTGGGGCGAGTCAGCACGTATCCACGCATTGCCGCCGCAAAGGCGCCATAGAACATAAAAACCAGCAGCGTCATCAGCATAAACATAGCGCTCAGGATCAGCATTTCCCGGATCGGCGAAGCCGAGCCGCGCTGGATAAACTGCGGCAGAAAGGCGAGAAAGAAGAGCGGCAGTTTGGGGTTAAGCAAATTGATCAGAATGGCGTGGCTGATGACCTGCCCCGGGATGCGTTGCCCGACGCCTTCCACGCTCAAGCTGCCGCGCTGGGTCAGCGTAGCCCAGGCGAGGTACAGCAGCCAGGCGACGCCGGCGTACTTCACCAGTTCGAATGCGCCAGGCGTGCTGTGAAGGATGGCCGCCAGCCCGGTTATCGCCGCCAACATATGCGGAATAATACCCAGCGTGCAGCCGAAGGCTGCGGCAAAACTCATTCGTCTGCCCGCCGCCAGACCGGTGGCAATGGTGTACAGCGTCCCGGTGCCGGGAGCGATAACCACAATAAACGAAGTCAAAAGAAACTCAGGGCTGATGAGCGCCATGATGTTATTCCTGATGTGGTGAATCGAGGCTCTGAGTATTTCGTAAAGCCGCGTGCCGGTATTGAACAAAATTGCACAACGTCAGCTAGCGGCTCGCCTGAACGATCGCCTGATAGCTGCCCGGCGTGACGGCAAACTGTTTTTGAAACGCGCGGGTGAGGTGGCTCTGATCGGCAAAACCGGCCATCAATGCGGTATCAGCGGGGGAGTAGCCTTCCGCCAGCAGACGGCGAGCCAGGCGTAGGCGTGCTTGTACCAGGTAGGCGTGCGGCGTGATGCCGGTTTCTCGAGCGAAGCCGCGGATCAGCTGAAAGCGGCTGAGACCGCAGAGGGTAGCCAGCGCGTCGAGAGAGATTTTTTCTTCGGGGGCGTCGTCGAGATATTGCCTGGCCAGCGCAATGGCGGGAGTGCCGATTTTGCCGGGTCGCCTGGCGCAAAGATGAAATTGGCTCACCTGCATCAGGCAGAGCAGCAGCGCCTCTTCCACGGCGGTATCGTCGGGCGCGCTGGCGACGATCTCGTGAAACAGCCGCTGCATTTGCCCGCGCAGCTGCGGGTCGTCGACGACCGGACGCAGGAGGATCTCTTCTGCCTTCATCTCTCCCTGCAGTTCGTCGACAACGCGCTCAGGATCGAGATAGACCATACGCCAGCTGCGTGGGCCCTCCAGCGGAATACCATCGTGTATTTCGCCCGGATTAACCATAATGATATTTCCGGCGGCGGCCTCAACTTTGCCCAGATGGCTCCACGAACGCTGCGCGCCCTGAGTGAAAATCCCGATGCCGAACCGATCGTGGGAATGGCGCGGAAAGCTCTGGTCCGTAACTAACGATATGGCTTCCAGTCCCGGCATGGCTATCCGGTGCTGCTGAACGTGATGAAGGCGAGTTTTCAACGGTTTCTCCTGCCGGGGCATAGCATGAGTGTAGCCTCAGGCGCGCGGGACGAGCAATGGTTGACCGGCGCTTGAATTTCATCAACGCAGAACATAACATTTAGCTAACATTTTGCCTGCTGCGCTGGCAGCAGATTGCGCAACAGTGGAACATTAATGGATATCAAACAGCTTAAGTACCTGATTGCGCTCGACAGAACACGACATTTCGGCCAGGCCGCGGCGGCCTGCCATATCACCCAGCCTACGCTATCAATGCGGATCCGCAATCTTGAAGAAGAACTTAATCTGACTCTGATTCAGCGCGGGCAGCGGTTTGAAGGTTTTACCCCAGAGGGCGAGCGTATTCTGGCCTGGGCGAGGGCGCTGCTGGCGGCGCACGACGGGCTGGAGGCGGAGGCGGCTATCTGCCGCGGGCAGATGGTCGGTCAGCTCAGAGTGGGAATGGTGCCCTTAGCCAGCCTGAATCCGATGCAGCTGATCAAACCGCTGGCGGATAAATACCCGGAGCTGCAGTTCAGTCTGCTGTCCATGACCTCGGAACAGATTATCGACGGCGTCAGCCGCAACCAGCTGGATCTGGGGATCTGCTATCTACATCACGTCGATAGCCGGCTGTTCAACGTGGTGTGGCTGCCGAACACCCGGATGGGTTTGCTGCACGATAAGCGCCATTTCCAGTTTGCTGACGCCATCCCCGGTTGGGAGACGCTGGCCGCGCTGCCGCTGGGCTTTTTGACCAAGGGCATGTACTACCGCGAATCGATTGAGATGAGCTTTAAGGCCAAGGGGCTGGCGCCAAAATACGTTTTCGAAAGCGACTCCACGTTTCAGATTATCCAGGCGGTGCAGGCCGGGATCTGCTGCGCGATTATGCCGCTGAACAACGGCCTCGAAGCGCTGAGCGATAATCTGGAAATCAGGCCGATCGCCGAGACGGAGGTCGACTCGATGCTGGCGCTGATCATGCGCAACAAAGAGCCGGTGTCGTCGCTGGCGGAAAAATGCTTCGCCGATGCGCAGGTAATTTTTAGCGAACGCCGGCCATCTGCGACTGGATAAATTCAAGCCAGACGCGCGTTCTGGCGGGCATAAAGTGGCGCTCTCGATAGAGGGCGGAGAGCTGTAACGGCGCCGGCGGCAGCTCCAGCGTGACTTCCTGGAGTTCACCGCGTTCAATAAACGGGCGGCAGGGTTTCTCCCCCAGAATCGCGAAGCCGACGCCGGCAAGCGCGGCGTGCAGGGCCATTTCGCCGCTGTTGACGCGATAGTGGCCGTTGACGCTTACCTTTTTGAAGCTACCGTCCGCCGCGGCGAACTGCCAGGCTTGCCCCGCCAGGGCGCTAACGGTGGTAATACAGGGCAGCGTGGTTAATTGCTCGCTGTTTGTCGGCATTCCCGTTCTGGCAATCAGCTGCGGAGAAGCGACCACGCAGCAGGGAAACGAAAAGAGCGGACGCGCAATAACGCTGGCGTCTTCCATTTTGCCGCGGGTAATGATCACCGCAATATCCACATCCTCTTTTAACACCTCCGTTCCCGCCAGATTGGTGGTACAGCTCACGGTTATTTTTGGGTAGCGCAGGGCAAATTGCGCCATTAGCGGCGCAAACAGCGAAGGGCCAATCTCGTTTGGCAGGCACAGGCGCAGCGGTCCTTCGGGTTCGGCCTGCTGCTGAGTCAGCTCGGCTTCCGTAGCGGCAAGTTGCTCCAGCACCGGCCGCATACTGGCGAGCAGCGTCTGACCGGCAGGGGTCAGCTTCATGTGCCGGGTACTGCGTTGTATCAGGCGTAGCTGAAGGCTCTCCTCAAGCTGTGAAATCTGTCGGCTTACGTTCGATGAGGGCATCTGCAGCGCTTTTGCTCCGGCGCTGAATGAGCCAGTTTCCGCCACGGTGACGAACACCCGCAGGGCGTTGAGATCCACTTTTTTCACTCTCGATTATCCCGATTTTGATAATTAACAACGCCACTTTTACCGTCTTATGCGCGGATTTACCAGCAGCTAGACTCTGCGCATTACATTGTCAGGAGTCTTACATGCCCGGATATCTGGTACGAATAACGTTGATCATGGCCTTTGTTCAATTCATCAACGCCCTCGAATATATGATTTTTAATCCCTTATTTACCTGGATGGCGCCGACGTTTCAGGTGCCGGTAAGCCAGGCGGGTTACGTCACCGGCGTTTATACGCTGGCTTCCGTTGTTGCCGGGGTAAGCGTCTGGCGATGGGTCGGTAACGTTAAACCACGGCGCTTTTTGCTCTGCAACATGGCTCTGTTGGGGGGACTAACGATGATGACGCTGACCACCACCCGTTTTGACGTATTGTTATTCTGGCGTTTTCTTGCCGGCCTGGTCGGCGGGACCACGATGGGCGTGGCCAGCAGTCTGCTGGTCAACATTATGCCGCCGCAGCTGCGCTCTCGGGCATTGGCCTCAACGATTGCCGCATTCTCACTGGTCAGCATTGTCGGCATGCCGATGATGCTATTTCTCAGTGAACAAATCGGCTGGCAGATAGCTCCCGCGACGATCGGCGGACTCTGCTTAATCACGTTACCGCTGATAAAACTCGTGCTGCCGGAACAACCCATCGAGGCGAGTCGTCATGCGGGTTTGCGCTGGTCGTCATCGGTGCTGTTTTACGCCTCCGGCAACGCACTAGCGCAGTTCAGTCCGATGTTAATCATTCCGCTGCTGGTACCGTTACTGACGGTGAAAATGGGGGCCAGCGGCGACGAATTGCCGTGGCTCTTTTTCGGCGGAGGAGTGGCAGGGCTGGGCGCCACTAAACTCACCGGCAAACTATGCCAGCATTACAGCGGCTACCGCATCAGCCTGCTGGCCAGTCTGCTGTTTATACTGAGCCTGAGCATCGCTTTTATCTTCAACCACGGCGGCGCACTGTTTATGGTGCTGTTTCTGGCTGCCGCCTACTGTCGCCTGGTGGCCTCATCGGCTGTGGCAATGCGTTTTCCCGCGGATAGCGCCAGGGCCGGGTTTACGCTTTTACAGAATACCTTAATGTCATTAAGTACGGCGGCGGCCTTTCTGCTTTCGTCGTGGTTGCTCTCGGTTGACGGCAACGGCGAGCGGGCAATGCAGGGAATATTGCTGCTCTGCGCCCTGAGCGCATTGCCGCTGCCGTGGCTGCTACGGATTCAGGAGAAAAGATTAGCCACGCGCGCCGCCGGCTAACCCGGCGGCGGCTAGCGTCAAATATTCTCCAGGCTGATCCCGCGAGTCTTCGGACCAAAGATGCCTACCGACAGCATCACCATCAGCATGCTGGCGACGATAAAGCTAATCACCCCTGGGGTACCGGCGTACTGCAAAATAATGCCGATCAAAATGCTGGTGATCGCCGTCGACAGTCGGCTAAAGGAGTAGCAGAAGCCGACCGCCCGCGCGCGGATGTGGGTTGGGAAAACTTCGGCCTGGTAGGCGTGATAGCTAATGGTTAGCCAGGCGTTTGACCAGGTGATCATAAACCCGCAAATCACCAGCAGCACCGGGCTGTTCTGCAGGGCAAACAGGGTCCCAAACACCACCGTCATCAGCGCGGAAAGCACAATTTGCCATTTATTTTCAAAACGATGGACGAAGCGGGTGCAGAACAGACAGCCAATCGGATAGGCGAGGGTAATAAAGAACGCGTACAGCAGGCTGTGGGTGATACTCGCCCCCTGACCGGAAAGCAGGGCGGGCAGCCAGTTGCCGAAGCCAAAGAAGCCAATGGCCTGGAAGAAGTTCATCACCATCAGCATGATCGTGCGTTTGCGGTACTGCGGCGCCCAGATCGCTTTAAAGCTTCCCAGCCTGCGCTGGTTGTCTTGCTTCTCAATCCGGTGGCGCGGCGAGGGAGAAACGCCGCAGCGCTGTTCCATTTCGCACATCACCTTATGGGCTTCCTCGTGACGACCTTTTTCCTCCAGCCAGCGCGCCGACTCCGGCAGCTTCTTGCGGATAACCCAGATGACCAGTGAGCAGAGCGCGCCGAAAATAATCACCCAGCGCCAGCCGGTCAGGCCGAAAAGGGTAATCGGCACCAGCAGCCACGACATCAGCGCCACGGCAGGAACCGATAAAAACTGAATAAAGAAGGCGAAAGCGAAAGCTTTATTGCGCAGATGCGTCGGCACCCATTCGCTTAAATAGGTGTCGATGGTCACCAGCTCAATGCCGAGACCGACACCGACCAGAAAGCGGCAGAAGATAACCCCTTCGGCGCTGCTTTGCAGGGCCATCATCAGCGAAAATACGCCGTACCAGGCGAGGGCAAACATAAACGTCAGGCGGCGGCCCAGTTTATCCGCCAGCGGCGCAAGCAGGCTGGCGCCAATAAACAGCCCCATAAAAGTGGACGACGCGAAGGCGGCCTGGTCGGAGATACCGAAGATACCCTGTTCGCCGGTATGGAAAATATTCTCTGCCAGCAGCCCGGTGCTGATATAGCCGGTCTGAAAAAGATCGTACAGCTCGAAGAAGCCGCCCAGCGCCAGGAGGGTGATAAAAGACCACAGGCCAACGGAGGCGGGCAGCGCATCGATGCGAGCGGTCAGGCTGGAGTGGGGATGTCCTGGGGAGGCGAACGCGGCGTCGCCCAGAACCTGGGTGGTAGACATATTATTATTTTCCTCAGATAAAATGTTTGCCTGCTAATGTTATTTGATTGTTAATGGTTTTAAATTTTTATTCGCACCGAGGGGGGAATATTTGCAGAATAAAATCTCGGAAATGGGATTCTGATGAGAAAGTATGCTGGTTTTCGCGCTGCATCCGCCCACGGGATGAAGGAATTCACCACTATGCCGTAAGGTTTTGACTTGGGTTAAATTTAAGATAAAGAGAGATTGTTACGTCGCGGTTATTCACCTACGTTCAAAGCGAGTACTCCCACTCAGGAAAATAATCATGTCTAGCAAGAAAATTTTACAAGCAGCGCTGGCGGCGGTGCTTTCGCTGTCAATGATGGCTACGCCGGTCTTCGCTAATCCCGGTAACGGGAATGGCGGCGGTAACGGCGGTGGAAATAGCGGTAACCATGGCAACAGTGGTGGGAATAGCGGTAACCATGGCAATAGCGGTAACAAGGGCAATAGCGGTAAAAATAACGTTGATAAGGGCAACCAGGGCCATAAAGAAGGAAATCCGGGGCAGAGAAAAAATTACGGCAAACCCGATCATGTCTCCGCCGATATCAGCTTCTCCAGAGCACGTTCGCTGGCGGTAAACTACGGTTTAACCGGCTATCAGTCCCTGCCGCCGGGAATCGCCAAAAATCTGGCGCGTGGTAAACCCTTACCTCCGGGGATTGCGAAAAAAGCGGTTCCGGCATCAATGCTCAACGAACTGCCTTACTATCCAGGCTATGAATGGCGCGTGGTGGGCCAGGATTTAGTGCTGATCGCGCTGAGTACGGCGATCGTGACGTCGATAATTAATGGCGTCTTCGATTAGTGAATTAACCCCGGTTCGCGCCGGGGTTAATCCCGGTGGGCAGGCCTGGCGCATTAAGGTCATTCTAAACAAATCGTCACTAAAGCGAGATTTTAACTTTACTCAAATAATTGAATGACTATAATGAGCACAAATTCACACAGGAGAAATATGTTGGACAGTCACCCTTACTTAAACATCAAGGCAAGCTGACGCTATTTTTTCTGCGCTGCTTGCCAACCGGCGGGCAGCAATCTCCTCATCATTCAGACGATTGCATCCCATAAAGAATAACGCAGCATGGCTGCGAGGATAATCGTCATGTTCATGTTTAAAAATACATTATTCCCTCCACCGTCAACGCGACGCTAATCGCCTATCTGGCGACAATTTGTCGTGTGCTTAATAAAGCACGTAGTTAATTCTTCCAGCAAAAATGGAGGAAGCTATGTTGATGTTTCCTTATATCGCAAATTTACTCGCGGCAATGCTGTTGGGCGCGCTGATTGGCGCCGAAAGACAGTGGCGGCAGCGAATGGCTGGCCTGCGCACTAATGCGCTGGTCGCCACCGGCGCGGCGGTTTTTATTCTGAGCTCTATCTCCGCATCGCCGGATAGCCCGGGGCGTATTGCCGCGCAGGTGGTTTCCGGAATTGGTTTTCTCGGCGCCGGCGTCATCATGCGGGAAGGCATGAACGTGCGCGGCCTGAATACCGCGGCAACGCTGTGGTGCTCTGCGGCAATTGGCGTACTGTGTGGCTTAGGCCAGTTCTGGCAAGCGGCGGTGGCAACGCTGATCATCCTCTGCGCTAATATTCTACTGCGCGAAGCGGCGCAGAGAATTAATCAGATCCCCGGTGCGACAGAAGAAGAGAAATGCTACGTCCTGAATATTATTTGTCATAGCGAACACGAAAACGCGATTCGTCAGCTATTGCTTAATATCAGTAAAGAGATGACGCTCAGCTTGCAGGGGCTGGTGTCGATAGCAGCAAAAGAACAAGGACATAAAGAAATTCGTATCGAACTGGTCGGTAATACCGACCACCGCAAAGTACGAGATCTTATTATGGCAAGAATTGGCGGTGACGAAAACATTACGTCAGTGCGCTGGTGCGTCGAAGGGAGTTAGCCTCCCTGATATTCTACTGTGGCAATGATTTGTCTAAGGAGGGAATGATGGATATTCCCAGGCATATAAAGTAATAAGCGTTTAATAACGTAAAAATGAATTATGCATAAGTTAATTATGCAGGGATAACGACGTCTTAATTTTGAGGATTAATCATGACTGACATGAAAATAGAAAACCGGAAAATAAACCGGTCTGCGTCAGAAAATGATAAGCAGCATAAAAAAAGCTTCGCCATTGAAACCGAGGCATTTAACAGCCCGGATCATACGCTGGCGCGGCTCAACAGCAGCCGTCAGGGTCTCACCACCGAAGATGCCCTTGAACGACTGGATGAATATGGCCGCAATGAAGTCGCGCACGAGCAGGCGCCGCCAGCGCTAATCCAGCTTTTGCAGGCATTCAATAACCCGTTTATCTATGTCCTGATGGCGCTGGCCGCCGTCAGCTTCGTGACCGATTACTGGCTACCGCTGCGTAACGGCGAAGAGACCGATCTGACCGGGATCATTATTATCGTCACGATGGTTAGCCTGAGCGGGTTATTGCGTTTCTGGCAGGAGTTTCGTACCAACAAAGCGGCACAGGCGCTGAAATCGATGGTCCGCACCACGGCGACGGTGCTGCGTCGCGGTCCTGGTAACATGGGGCCGGTGCAGGAGGAGATTGCCATTGAGGAACTGGTGCCCGGTGACATCATTTTCCTGGCGGCGGGGGATCTGGTTCCGGCAGATGTCCGTCTGCTGGAGTCCCGGGACCTGTTCGTCAGCCAGTCGATACTCAGCGGTGAATCGCTGCCGGTTGAAAAGTATGATGTTCTGGCCAGCGTGTCCGGCAAAGGGTGCGACAGGCTTCCCGAGCCGAATAAAGATAAAAGCCTGCTGGAGATGGGCAATATCTGTCTGATGGGCACCAACGTGACCAGCGGCAGGGCGCAGGCGGTGGTGGTGGCCACCGGAAACCGCACCTGGTTTGGTTCGCTGGCGAAGTCTATTGTCGGTACGCGCACCCAGACGGCGTTCGATCGCGGGGTAAACAGCGTCAGCTGGCTGCTGATCCGCTTTATGCTGGTGATGGTGCCGATTGTTCTGCTGATTAACGGCTTCAGCAAAGGCGACTGGGTTGAGGCATCGCTGTTTGCTCTCGCGGTCGCCGTGGGCCTGACGCCGGAGATGCTGCCGATGATCGTCAGCTCCAACCTGGCGAAAGGCGCTATCGCCATGTCGCGGCGTAAAGTGATCGTCAAGCGGCTGAACGCGATTCAGAACTTCGGCGCCATGGACGTGCTGTGCACCGATAAAACCGGCACGTTGACTCAGGACAATATCATTCTTGAGCATCATCTTGACGTCAGCGGCAGCGAGAGCGACCGGGTGCTGACGCTGGCGTGGCTCAACAGCAGCAGCCAGAGCGGGGCGCGCAACCTGATGGATCGGGCGGTGCTGCGCTTTGGTGAGGGGCGGATTGCGCCGGCGACCAAAGAGCGCTTCGTGAAGCTTGATGAACTGCCGTTTGATTTTGTCCGCCGTCGGGTGTCGGTGTCGGTGGAAGATGTTCGCCACGGTGATAAAAGCCTGATCTGCAAAGGCGCGGTCGAAGAGATGCTGATGGTGGCCACGCATCTGCGCGAAGGCGACCGCGTGGTTGCGCTGGATGAAACCCGCCGCGATCTGCTGTTAGCCAAAACGCAGGACTACAACGCCCAGGGCTTCCGCGTGCTGCTGGTTGCGACCCGCAAGCTGGATGATTCCGCCCTGACAGCCCCGCTGTGCGCCAACGATGAGCAGGGGCTGACGGTAGAAGGAATGCTGACCTTCCTCGACCCGCCGAAAGAGAGCGCGGGAAAAGCGATTACCGCGCTACGCGACAACGGCGTGGCGGTCAAAGTGTTGACCGGCGATAACCCGGTCGTCACGGCGCGGATTTGCCTGGAAGTAGGTATCGATGCCCACGGTATCCTGACCGGGCCGCAGATTGAGACGATGACGGATAACGAACTGGAGCGCGAAGTGGAAACGCGCGCGGTGTTCGCCAAACTGACGCCGTTGCAGAAGTCGCGGATCCTGAAAACGCTGCAGAAAAACGGCCACACCGTCGGCTTCCTCGGCGATGGCATCAACGATGCGCCAGCGCTGCGCGACGCGGACGTCGGTATTTCGGTCGACAGCGCGGCGGATATCGCCAAAGAGGCATCCGATATTATCCTGCTGGAAAAGGATTTGATGGTGCTGGAAGAAGGGGTGATCAAAGGACGTGAGACGTTCGGCAATATCATTAAGTACCTGAATATGACCGCCAGCTCTAACTTCGGTAATGTCTTCTCAGTACTGGTGGCCAGCGCGTTTATTCCGTTCTTGCCGATGCTGGCGATTCATCTGCTGATCCAGAACCTGATGTACGATCTCTCCCAGCTCTCGCTGCCCTGGGACAAGATGGATAAGGAATTCCTGCGCAAGCCGCGCAAGTGGGATGCAAAAAACATCGGCCGCTTTATGCTGTGGATTGGCCCGACGTCGTCCATTTTTGATATCACCACCTTCGCGCTGATGTGGTACGTGTTCGCGGCGAACAACGTCGAAGCCCAGGCGCTGTTTCAGTCCGGCTGGTTTATTGAAGGGCTGCTGTCGCAAACGCTGGTCGTACATATGCTGAGAACGCAGAAAATTCCGTTTATCCAGAGCCGCGCGACGCTGCCGGTACTGCTCACCACCGCAGTGATTATGGCGATGGGCATCTACATTCCGTTCTCCCCGCTGGGAGCGATGGTCGGGCTGGAGCCGCTGCCGCTGAGCTACTTCCCATGGCTGGTCGCGACGCTGCTCAGCTACTGCGTGGTCGCGCAGGGCATGAAACGTTTCTATATCAAACGTTTCGGTCAGTGGTTCTGATAATAAGGAGGCGCAGAGATGAATCGTTCTCCGGACACTATCATCGCGCTGATATTTTTCCTGATGGGTCTGCTGGTGCTGCTGTTAGCTATCTGGCAAATCCTGTTCTGAATAAGGGGGCGCGATGCGTAGAGGATCGCTGGATAAAGTCTTTATTCAGGTGGCGATTATTGCGGCCATCATTATTCTGCTGACAATCTGGATTAGATAGAAGAAACCCGGGCCATTGGCCCGGGTTTAGCATTTCTGCCGGGGAAAAGATTACAGATCGAAGCGGTCGAGGTTCATCACTTTGGTCCATGCGGCGACAAAGTCGCTGACAAACTTCTGCCGCGCATCGCTGCAGGCATACACTTCTGCCAGGGCGCGCAGGACGGAGTTGGAGCCAAACACCAGATCAACGCGTGTCGCGGTGTATTTCTCTTCGCCGCTCTTACGATCGCGGCCAATAAACAGCTCAGCGTGCTCGTCAGCAGCTTTCCAGACGGTACCCATATCGAGCAGGTTAGCGAAGAAATCATTGCTCAGCACGCCCACGCGGTCGGTAAATACGCCGTGCCGGCTGCCGTCAAAGTTAGCGCCCAGCACACGCAGACCGCCTACCAGGACCGTCATTTCTGGCGCCGTCAGCGTTAACTGCTGCGCTTTATCAATCAGCAGCGTTTCGGTGGAGATGCCGCCGCCCACGCGACGATAGTTGCGGAAACCATCGGCCAGAGGCTGCAGCAGATCCATCGCTTCGACATCGGTCTGATCCTGACGCGCATCGACGCGGCCAGGAGCGAAGGGGACGCTGACCTGAACGCCTGCCGCCGCGGCAGCCTGCTCAATGCCCACCACGCCGGCGAGGACGATGATATCAGCCAGAGACGCTTTACCGGATGCCTGCTGAATCGCCTGCAGGGTTGGCAGCACGCGGGAGGCGATGGCGTTAACCGGCCACGATTTCTGCGGCTCGAGCGCCAGACGCGCGCCGTTGGCGCCGCCGCGTTTATCACCACCGCGGAAGGTGGATGCCGATGCCCAGGCTACGGAAACCAGCTCGCTGACCGAAAGGCCGGCGTCGGCAATGGCGGTTTTCAGCGTCGCGATATCCTCTGCGGTCGGGGCGTGGATCGCCGCCGGTAGCGGGTCTTGCCAGATCAGATCTTCTTTCGGCACTTCCGGACCCATGTAGCGGGACTTCGGCCCCATATCGCGGTGGATCAGTTTAAACCATGCGCGGGCGAAAGCTTCGTTAAAGGCCTGCGGGTCGTTCAGGAAACGGCGGGAAATCTTGTCGAATTCCGGGTCAAAGCGCAGCGTCAGGTCGGTGACCAGCATGGTGGGCTTGCGTTTTTTCTCCGGATTAAACGGGTCAGGAATGATTTCAGGGGCGTCTTTCGCTTCGAACTGAATCGCGCCTGCCGGGCTGCGGGTCTGTACCCACTCGTATTTGTACAGGTTTTCGAAGAAGTAGTTGCTCCATTGGGTTGGCGTTTGCGTCCAGACCACTTCCAGACCGGAGGTGATCGCGTCGGCGCCCGCGCCGCTGCCGTAGCTGTTCGCCCAGCCGAGGCCCTGCGCTTCGATCGGCGCCGCTTCCGGCTCTGCGCCAACGTGGCTGGTCACCGCGGAGCCGTGGGTTTTGCCCAGCGTATGGCCGCCGGCGATCAGCGCGACGATCTCTTCATCATTCATCGCCATATTGCCGAAGGTCGCGCGAATTGCGGAGGCCGCGGAGAGCGGGTCGCCGCTGGCATTAGGACCTTCAGGGTTGACGTAAATCAGCCCCATTTCGGTGGCGCCGATCGCCTGCTGATTCAGGCTTTCCGGATGACGATGGGCCAGCCATTCGGTTTCATTACCCCAGTCAACGTCCAGATCCGGTTCCCATACGTCTTCACGACCGGCCCCGAAGCCAAAGGTGCGGAAACCGGCGTTTTCCAGCGCCACGTTGCCCGCCAGCATATAGAGATCGGCCCAGGAGATTTTCTGGCCGTATTTCTGCTTAACCGGCCACAGCAGGCGACGGGCTTTGTCGAGGCTGACGTTATCCGGCCAGGAGTTGAGCGGGGCGAAACGCTGCTGCCCGCGGCCTGCGCCGCCGCGCCCGTCAACGGTACGATAGGTACCGGCGCCGTGCCATGCCATACGAATAAACAGCCCGATATAGCTGCCCCAGTCCGCCGGCCACCACTCCTGAGAATCGGTGAGCAGGGCGCGCAGATCGGCTTTCAGGGCCGAGTAGTCGAGCTTCTTAAACTCTTCGCGGTAGTTAAAGTTTTCGCCCAGCGGGTTTGAACGATTGGAGTGCTGATTCAGCAGATCCACACGTAGTTGATTAGGCCACCAGTCGCGGTTGCCGGTGCCACCGCCCGCGCTCTGCGTGGGCGTCGGTGTTTCGGCGTGAAAGGGACATTTTCCTGCCGACGGGGTATTCGAAGGATCGTTTGACGTGCTCATATCAGGCTCCGTTTGCTTTTGTGAATGCCATTACGATATACACTGCTACCAATAAGCGATATTTGAATGAGTCTACGGATTTAATAGTTATTTCCGTTCAATGCCTTTGTAAAAACCGAATATATATCATTGTTGAATGGCTGGTTTTCAACAATGACCTTACCACCATAGTCGTAACATCAGCGTAAAGGAATCGTTAAGGCATCATCTCCGCCAGCGAAGATCCCATTATTTGCGTTATGACAATTTTAGTGCGTAAACAAGCTTAGCGCTGCCAGTATAAAGGTGTACCAAAAACGTCGATAAAATAGTCAATTACCGCCCGTACGTTAAGTGACGGATGCCTGGCGTGAGGGTAAATCGCCGAAACCGGCGAGGGGGTATTGCCGATTGCCGCGGTGTAGCGGGGCATCAGCTGAATTAGCCTTCCTTCTCCTGTCGCTTCATTAACCATCCAGTCGGGAAAGAGCACCACTCCCATGCCCCCCAGCGCAGCGGTCAGCAGCGCATCAGCGTTATTTGAAGTGAGCTGCGGCGTTTGCGGATAGTGCACCCATTCCCCTTGCGCAAGGCGGAACAGCCAGCGGTTGGGCCCGTTTGAGCCGCTGTAGACCAGCGTGCTGTGCTGGCGAAGATCTTCCGGCGTCTCCGGGATGCCGCGGCGTCGCAGATACGCCGGAGCGGCGACCAGATAATGATGCTGCATACCCAGTACTCTGGCGTGAACGCTGGAATCCGGCAGGCTACCGATGCGAAAAATCACGTCGGTCGCATCGCGGTGCGGATCGATGAAATCATCGGTCAGCGCCAGCTCAATCTGCATCTGCGGATAGCGCGCCGTCAGCCCCGGCAGCCAGGGCGCGATATGGCGCTGGCCAAAATAGACCGGGGCGTTGATGCGCACCAGCCCGCCTGGCTCAAGGTTCCGGTCCTGCAAATCGCGTCGCGCGGCGCTGAACTGTTCGCTGATACCTCTGGCATGAGCGGCAAACAGGCGTCCTGCTTCGGTAGGCACCACGGCCCGGGTATTACGATAAAACAGTTGCTGACCGAGCGCGTCCTCAAGCTGGTGAATGGTGCGCGATACCATTGAGGGAGAAACGCCTTCCCGTCGCGCCACGACGGAAAAGCTCTGGCTGTCGTAAACGGCGATAAACAGCTGCAGCGCCCGAAAGTTCACATTACCCGCATCGCTCATTAATGCAATATCCGCAAAAGTGTTTCCTTGATTGTATCGTTTTTCACATCACTCCGCTGCTTTATGCTCTGCCACCCCATTAATAATCGGATAGCAACGATGCAGTTATTACTTATTTTTCTTGTGATTGCCGGCGGCATGGGATTATCCGTGGAAGCTGGACTACTCGGGCCGCTGGCCGGTCAGGTAGGGGACCTGTGGGCCACCTTCAGTATTTTCAGCGTTGGCAGCGCGCTGACGTTTCTGTTGATGCTGCTGTTTGGCCAGAGACAAAGCCCCTCGTTCTTCTCTTTGCCGGGCTGGCAGCTTACCGGGGGCATCCTGGGCCCCATCTATGTCGTCATCTTAACTATCGCCGTGCCGGTTATCGGTATTGCCATGACGATGATCGGCATTCTTGCCGGCCAGGTCTGCAAAAGCCTGTTGATTGACCATTATGGCCTGTTCGGTTCGCCAAAACGTAAAATCGACGGTCGGCGGCTTATCGCACTGCTGTTTATCGTTGTCGCCCTGATTCTGATCGCCGCAAGCTGAGGACTTAAGATGAGTAGCATAATGATTTTGCTGGCGCTGGCCGGCGGCGCGATGTTGAGTATGCAGGCGGCGATTAACGGTCGTTTAGGCAGTCAGGTAGGCGTATTTCGTAGCGCGTTTCTCACTTTCTCCGTAGGCGCCTTGATCACCGCGCTGCTGATTTTCTACTTTGCGCCCCACCAGACGACGACGCTGCTGGATGTGCCGAAATGGCAGCTGCTGGGGGCATTTTGCGGCGTCCCCTATATCGTAATTATGGTGGTGGCGGTGCAGCGTATCGGTACCGCGACGGCCACGGTGGCGGTGATTTTTGGCCAACTGGCCATGAGTCTGCTGATCGATAACTTTGGCTGGCTCGGTAATGATGCCATTACCTTTTCACCGGGGCGGCTTGGGGCGATCGTCTGTTTGGGGTTGGCGCTGTTCTTTATTTATCGCTCCGGCAAGGCGGCAAAAGCCGCAGAGAAGCGATAGACCGCCCACCTGTTCAGGTGAGTTGTCGTGCATCGCTAACCGCGGCCATACTGTTCGTCACCATGTGACTGGCGCTTTAGACAGGTCACTGTCGGGGAGCATGGTTGCCGCCGCCGCGCGCCTGGGCATCACTTCACTTTATGGAGATACGCTATGCCTGAGATTTCGTCGCTGCTGACCTTCGCTCTGGTGGCCCTTGGCCTGGTGCTGACCCCGGGGCCGAATATGATCTATCTGATTTCGCGCTCGATTTGCCAGGGAAGAAAGGCCGGACTGGTCTCCCTCGGCGGGGTGGCGCTGGGGTTTGTCTTTTATATGCTGTGCGCCGCGTTCGGTATTACCGCGCTGATCTTCGCCGTGCCCTATGCTTATGACGTCTTGCGCATCAGCGGCGTTGTCTATCTGCTTTATCTGGCCTGGCAGGCGGTGAAGCCCGGCGGGCGCTCGGTCTTTACGGTGCGCGACCTGCCTGCGGATAGCGGCCGTAAGCTGTTTATGATGGGCTTTATTACTAACCTGGCGAACCCTAAAATCGCCATCATGTATCTCTCACTGCTGCCGCAGTTTATCTCTCCCGGTCACGGCAGCATCCTTGCGCAATCGCTGGCGCTGGGATTTACCCAGGCGATAATTAGCGTGGCGGTTAACGCGCTGATTGTGGTGATGGCCGGGCAGGTGTCGCTGTTTCTTGCGGGGCGCCCGTTATGGCAGCAGTTTCAGCGCTGGTTGATGGCGACGGTGCTGGCGGGGATGGCGGTGAAAATTGCCTTCGAAGCGCGGAAGTAATCGCTCTGCCCGGTAGTATAGCGCTGCCGGGCGCAGCGGAAGGGGGTTAAGCCCCCGGGCCAATCAGCCGCGAGCGGATCGTCGCCTCCGGCATCATCTCCAGCAGACCGTTGCTCAGCATCTCTCCCGCGTCCTGCAGCGCGCTAAGCGGCATTTCCGGCAGGCTTTCAAGAATAAACCACATCCGCGGACTCTCCACGCTCAGACGCGTGCGTACTCCCTGTCTCCAGTTCCAGCGGCGGCAGGTCACGCCGCGATCGTCGCCCCAGACCACCTCTCCCGCGTCGGGGTATTCGTAAACCGTCTGTCCTTTCTTAACGGTATCGAACGGCTCGCTGCCGTCCGCTATCTTGAGCTGCGGCACGCCAACATACGCCGCCAGGTTTTCGCCGCCGACCGGCACGGCGTAGCGCAGGCTCACCGCGTTATAGAGGTCGACGATAGGATCGATCGCGGCCATCTCGCCATCGCGCAGCACCCGTTTACGCAAGGCTTCCGCCGAGCAGGGGGTCCTTTTAGGTTTTGCGCCAAAGGCGCGGAATACTTCGCTCCAGGCCTGCAGGTGCGCCTCCGCCCACTGCGGCTCGTCGGCGAGAACCGCTTTGCAGGCGGAGCGGAGCGCATCTGACCCGACCTGGGGGGCGCGTACGGCGGCGGAAACGACATCAATGCTCAGGGCGCGAAAGCCGGGGGCCAGCGCGGAGACCTGCGGGCTGATTGACGGTAATACGCTATTCATTGGATAATCCTGTAACGACCATTTTAAAGCATAATATCGACCGATGACCAATAAAGTCAATATAACGACCGATGCGGGCGCCGATGCCGCCATGATCAATGAAGCCGTTGCCGCGCGCCTTAAACGCTACCGGGCGGAAAAGAAGATCTCCCTTGATGAGCTGTCGCGACGCGCGGGGGTCAGTAAAGGCATGCTGGTAGACATTGAAGCCTGCCGGGCCAATCCGAGCATCGCGCTGTTGTGCCGTCTGGCCTCGGCGCTGGGCGTATCCGTGGCCGATTTTGTCAACGTCGCCGCCGCGCCGCCGGTCAAGGTGATGGCCGCAAGGGATATTCCCACCCTGTGGCAGGGCGAGCGGGGCGGTCATGCGCGGCTGCTTGCCGGTACCAGCGGACCGGATATGGTGGAGCTCTGGCAATGGAGTCTCTATCCCGGTGAGATTTTTACCTCGCCGGGGCACGGCGATGGCACGACAGAGCTGCTTTTTGTGACCGAGGGCGCCTTAACCCTGACGGTCAACGACGCGAGCTATGTGATTGTCGCCGGAGATTCCGCCGTGGCGCGCACCGACGCCCCGCATAGCTACGCTAACGCCGGGGATGCTGTCACGCGCTTCACTATGACGGTCAGCGAAAAAGCGCGTTAGTATTATCCCGACCGCGCTCCTCTCTCACGGCGAGCGCACCAAATTCATGCAATGCCCCATCATCACTCCCCATTATTGGGAATCGCGGCGACGCCTGTCGTCGTATGGCTGATTTTACGCGCTCTGCGCGCCTGGCATAGACCTTGCAAACTCCTCGTCAGAAGGCAGCGCAACAGACAATTGAGATAACACAATAGCTGGCTAGGGTTCCGGTTCACTCAGGTGAACGTCTGGTCCGAGAGCTGGCGACCTCTGCGAGGTTACACGGCGGGACAAAAGCCCGGGAGACAGCAGCACCGTTGGGTGTCGCGCTGCCCCCGTTTCCCGTGCTAACCAGAGGTCCACCATGAAGACACCGCCGCTCCTCCGCTCTCTTATCCTGTCGCTGGCGCTGCTGGCCAGCGTCCCATCGTTTGCCGCCGTCAAAAAAGAGTTCAACGTCTGCTGGACTATCTACGCCGGATGGATGCCCTGGGGCACCATCAGCAACGAAAAAATCATCGATAAGTGGGCCAGTAAATACGGCATCAAAATCAATATCGTTCAGCTAAACGACTACATCGAGTCCATCAACCAGTATACCGCGGGCCAGTTTGACGGCTGCACCATGACCAACATGGATGCCCTGACCATTCCGGCGGCGGGGGGCGTTGACACGACGGCGCTGATTACCGGCAGCTACTCCGACGGCAACGACGGCGTGGTGCTGAAAGGGGCGAATAAAAAACTCAGCGATCTGAAAGGCATGGCGGTGTATCTCCCGGAGCTTTCGGTATCGCACTACCTGCTGGTTCGCGGCCTGGAAAAAGCCGGACTGCATGAAAAAGACGTCAAAGTGGTCAATACCTCGGATGCGGATATCGTCTCGGCCTTTGGCACCAGCGGCGTACGCGCGGCGGTGGCCTGGAACCCGCAGCTTTCGGTTATCAAAAAGACGCCGCAAACTACAGAAGTCTTTAGCTCTTCACAGGTCCCCGGCGAGCTGATCGACATGATGGTGGTAAATACTCAGACGCTGAAAGATAACCCGGCGCTGGGCAAAGCCCTGACCGGCGCCTGGTTCGAGATGATGGCCAAAATGCAGGCCGGCGATACCGAGGCGCTAAACGCTATGGCCGCCGACTCCGGCACCGACCTCGCCGGTTACCAGGCGCAGCTAAAAACGACCCATCTGTTCTGGACGCCTGCCGACACCCTGACGTTTATCTCCTCGCCGGAGCTGGCCAAAACCATGCAGCGGGTGGCGCAGTTCTCCTTTGATAAAGGGCTGCTGGGCGAGGGAGCGCAGAGCGCCGACTTTATCGGCATGACCTTTCCCGGCGGCGTCACCGTCGGCGATACCGCGAACAGCAAGCTGCGCTTTGACGACAGCTATCTGAAGCTGGCCGCGGCGGGCAAGCTGTAATGATTGACTCCGGGAGTCCACGCCATGCGCCACATTAACCGCTATCCCCGTCAGGGTATGCGTCTGACGCTGATGCTGTTGCCCTTTGTCCTGCTGGTCGCCGCCTGGTTTATCGGCTCGGCGGTGCGGCTGGAAGCCAATCCGCAGGATAAGCTGCTGCCCGGCCTGTCGCAAATGATCGCGGCCATTAACCGGATGGCGTTCACGCCGGATAAACGCAGCGGTGAGTATCTGCTGTGGGCCGATACGCTGATTAGCCTTGGCCGCCTGCTGATTGGCCTGACACTCTCTTCGCTGATTGGCCTGGGCATCGGCATCGCCGCCGGCGTGTTCCCGATGTACCGCGCGGCGCTGTCGCCGCTGATGACCGTGGTGTCTATGATCCCGCCGCTGGCGATCCTGCCGGTGCTGTTTATCGTCTTTGGCCTGGATGAGCTATCAAAAGTGATGCTTATCGTTATCGGTATTACGCCGATGCTGGCGCGCGACCTTGAGCAGCGGGCGCGGGAAATCCCGGCGGAGCTGTTTATCAAAGCGCAAACCCTCGGCGCCAATAGCTGGACGGTGGTCCTGCGGGTCGTGCTGCCGCAGTTGCTATCGCGGCTGATAACCTCCCTGCGCCTGCTGCTGGGCTCCGCGTGGCTGTTTTTGATCTCCGCTGAAGCCATTTCCGCCACCGCCGGGCTTGGCTATCGCATATTCCTCGTTCGCCGCTATATGGCGATGGACGTGATTATTCCTTACGTCATCTGGATAACGCTGCTGGCGTGGTTGATGGATCTGGCTCTGCGCCAGCTGCACAAAGCCTGTTTCCCGTGGGCGGAAGGAGGTCGGGCATGAGTTTTATCGACATCAAAAATATCTGGCAGGAGTACGGCGATCACGTGGTGCTGGAGCGTATCAATTTGCAGGTGAAAGAGGGCGAGTTCTGTTCGATGGTCGGGGCGTCCGGCTGCGGCAAATCAACCTTTTTACGCCTGCTGCTCGGCCAGGAAAAGCCGACCCGCGGTGAAATTACCCTCGACGGCCTGCCGCTGGCGGCGGAGCCGGATCGCAGCCGCGGCGTGGTGTTTCAGCGTTATTCGGTTTTCCCGCATCTCAACGTGTTGGATAACGTCGCCATAGGTCTTGAACTTCCGGCGTCACCGCTGTTTGGCCGGCTGTTTGCCGGCAGGAAACGCGACGCCCGCGAACAGGCGCGGCGGATGCTGGAGAAAGTCGGGCTGGGGCACGCGCTGGATAAATACCCGGCGCAGCTCTCCGGCGGGATGCAGCAGAGGCTGGCGATTGCCCAGGCGTTCGTGATGCAGCCGCGCGTGCTGCTGCTCGATGAGCCCTTCGGCGCGCTGGATCCCGGGATCCGCAAGGATATGCACGGGCTGCTGCTCCAGCTATGGAGCGAAACCCGGATGACGGTTTTTATGGTCACCCACGACCTCGCGGAAGGCTTCAACCTTGGCTCCCGGCTGCTGGTTTTCGACAAAGTGCGCATTGACCCGCAGGCGCCTAACGCCTGGGGGGCGCGCATTACCTACGATATACCGCTCAATGAAGCGCGGATGTCGCAGCTGACGACCGGCAGCGACAATAACGTTTACGCATTAAGGAGATAGTTTGATGACCGCACTTTTTCACTCCTCCCCCAGTCTGCGCGAAGAGCGTCTCCCCGGCGGGGCGCATACCTCGTTGATTTTGCGCCAAGGGCAGATCCTGCGCCTGACCGATATCGACGGCGGGGCTAACGTCAGCATGATGATGCTTAATCCCCACGAGAAGAGCGAGCGCCTGAATTTACCGGATACCCTCAAGGGCCAGCACACCGCGCGCCTGACCGCCGGGCACTGTTTCTACTCAGATATGGGGCGCGTCCTGGCCGGGATTGTGGCCGATAGCTGCGGCTGGCACGACCCGTTCGGCGGGGTACTCAACGCCGACGAGACGCGTGAAAAATATGGCGCAGGACGCTACCAGGAGCTGCGCAACGGCTTCTATCGCAACGGTGTCGATAACCTGCTGGTCGAGATGGGCAAGTGGGACCTGGGCCTTGAAGACCTGCTGATGGTGGTTAACTTCTTCAGCAAAGTGACTGTCGATGAGGACGGTAGTTTCCGCTTCATCCCGGGCAACAGCCGCGCCGGAGATTACGTTGAGCTGTTTGCGCCGATGGATGTCCTCATGGTGCTGACCGCGCTGCCTCATCCCCAGGATCCTGCCGCGGAGTACGCCCCGCGGCCGATTCAGCTCAGCTGGTATCAGGCCGACGATGTGCAGGCGGCCACAGAAGCGCTCTTTACCCGCGATGAAAACCAGCGCGCGTTCCTCAATACCCAACTTTTTGCCCTGTAAGGAGGCAGCGATGAGCCTTATCACCAGTAACCGTCGTCCTGAAGATGCCGTCTATCGTCATGTGATCCCGGCAGGGGAACCCTGGCTGTTTGAGGTACAAAAAGGGCAAACCCTGCGCCTGCTAGACCTCGAAGGCAACCAGGCCATTGATACTCTGTTCTACAATGCTGATAACCCCCGGGAACGCTACGATCCGCAGCGCACGCTGCGCCGCCAGGGCAATGCCTATCTGACCACCGGCAGCGTGCTCTATTCCAATCTGGGCAATCCGCTGCTGACCATCGTTGCCGACACCTGCGGTCGCCACGATACCCTCGGCGGCGCCTGCGCCCAGGAGAGCAACACCGTGCGCTACGCCCAGGATAAACGCTATATGCACAGCTGCCGGGATAATTTCCTTTGCGCCTGCCTGCACGATGGTCGCCTGCACAAGCGCGATATCGGCGCCAACATCAACTTTTTTATGAACGTCCCGGTAACCCCGGAAGGTGGGCTGACCTTTGAGGACGGCATATCGGCGGCGGGGAAATACGTTGAGCTGCGCGCCGAGTGCAACGCCGTGGTGCTGATATCCAACTGTCCGCAGTTGAACAATCCCTGCAACGGCTGGAACCCTACGCCCGCCGAGGTGCTGGTATGGAACTGACCCGCTGGCAGCGCTGGCGTCTGCTGGCCTTTCGGCTCTTCGCCGTCCGCGCCGATCGCCTGAACAGTAAGCCGACGCGCAAACCTTAAGCGCCGGTTCACCCCGGGGACGACCTCAGGGGAACATCGAATTTTTGCGGGACGACCCGCGACCCTGTGAGTTCCGCTTATGTTTGATACCTTACTGATTGCCAACCGCGGCGCGATTGCCTGCCGCATTCTGCGCACCCTGCGCGCGATGCAGGTGAAGGGCGTCGCCGTCTATTCCGAAGCCGACCTGAGTAGTCTGCATATCCGCGACGCCGATGAAGCCTTCAGCCTCGGCGACGGTCCGGCGGCGCAAACCTATCTGGCCACGGAGAAAATCATTGCCGCCGCGCAGCAGAGCGGCGCCCAGGCGATCCACCCCGGCTACGGCTTTCTGTCTGAGAACGCGGCCTTCGCCGAAGCCTGCGAGGCGGCGGGGCTGGCCTTTGTCGGCCCAACCCCGCAGCAGCTGCGCGTCTTCGGTCTGAAGCATACCGCCCGCGCCTTAGCCAAAGCCGAGGGCGTGCCGCTGCTGGAGGGCAGCGAACTGCTGGCTGACAGCGACGAAGCCTGCCGGGCGGCGGAGGCGGTGGGCTATCCGGTGATGCTTAAAAGCACCGCCGGCGGCGGCGGGATCGGCATGCGCGTCTGCCGCGACGCCCGTGAGCTGACCGAAGCATTCGCCACGGTGCAGCGGCTGGGGCAAAACAATTTCAGCGACGCCGGCGTATTTCTCGAAAAATATATCGAACGCGCCCGTCATCTGGAGGTACAAATCTTCGGCGACGGGCGGGGGGACGTTATCGCCCTCGGGGTGCGCGACTGCTCGGTACAGCGGCGTAACCAGAAAGTGATTGAAGAGACGCCTGCGCCTAATCTGCCGGAAGGCACCGCGCAGGCGCTATGCGCGGCGGCTATCGCGCTCGGTAAAGCGGTGAACTACCGCAGCGCCGGCACGGTGGAGTTCGTCTATGACAGCACGGCGCGGCAGTTTTATTTCCTCGAAGTGAATACCCGGCTTCAGGTTGAGCACGGCGTCACCGAGCAGGTGTGGGGCGTTGACCTGGTGCGCTGGATGATTGAGCTGGCGGCGGGCGATTTACCCGCGCTGGACGTGCTGGCCGCCGGGTTACGGCCCCAGGGGCATGCTATTCAGGCGCGACTTTACGCCGAAGATCCGGGACGGCAGTTTCAGCCATCTCCCGGACTGCTAACGGAAGCCATCTTTCCACCGGCGGACGGCGCCGCCCTGCGTATCGATCGCTGGGTGGAAGCAGGCTGCGAAGTGCCGCCGTTTTTCGACCCGATGCTGGCAAAAACGATCGCCTGGCGCCCCAGCCGCGATGAGGCTATCGCCGGCCTGGCGCAGGCGCTGGCGGAGACCCGCCTGTACGGCGTCGAAACCAACCGGCTGTACCTGCTGCAAATTCTCGGCTTTGCGCCGTTTACCGAAGGCGAGCCCTGGACCCGCTGCCTTGAGCAGCTGTGCTACCGGGCGGCCACCGTCGAGGTGCTGAGCGCCGGGACCCAGACCAGCGTGCAGGACTACCCTGGACGTCTCGGGTACTGGGCGGTGGGCGTATCGCCGTCGGGGCCGATGGACGATCGCGCCCTGCGTCTCGGCAACCGTCTGCTGGGCAATGCCGAGGGTGAAGCCGCGTTGGAAATCACCCTTAACGGGCCGACCCTGAAATTTAATACTGACGTTCAGGCGGCGGTGTGCGGCGCGCCGCTGGCGGTGACGCTCGATGGCGTTGACCAGCCGCTGGACCGCGTTTTTACCATTCCGGCAGGGGCGACGCTGAAGCTTGGCGCGATAAGCGGCGCAGGGGTCAGAAGCTATCTCTGCCTGAGCGGCGGTATTCAGGTGCCGGACTATTTGGGCAGTAAAAGCACCTTTACCCTCGGTCAGTTTGGCGGCCACGGCGGACGGGCGCTGCGCGGCGGCGACGTGCTGCATCTGGCGCCGCGCGCCGCCGCCAGGGTCGGGGATCAACTGCCCGCCGCGCTCCGCACGGCGCTTGCGCAGGTACGGACGCTGCGGGTGATTTATGGCCCCCACGGCGCGCCGGAGTTTTTTACGCCGGAGTATATCGCGACCTTTTTCGCCACCGACTGGGAGGTCCATTTTAACTCCAGCCGCACCGGCGTGCGCCTGATTGGGCCCAAGCCGCTGTGGGCCCGCGACAGCGGCGGCGAAGCAGGACTGCATCCGTCGAATATTCACGATAATCCTTACGCGGTGGGCGCGGTCGATTTTACCGGCGATATGCCGGTGATCCTCGGGCCGGACGGGCCGAGCCTCGGCGGTTTCGTCTGCCCGGTCACCGTTATTGAAGCCGACCTCTGGCAGTTAGGCCAGCTCAAGGCCGGGGACAAAGTGCGTTTCGTGGCGGTGGATTTACCCACCGCCCGGCGGCTGGCGCAAGGGCGGCGCGCCGAGCTGGCGACCCTAAGTCACCAGGCGATAGCCTGGCAGCCCGCGCCCCTGACGTCGCCTGTCGTCATGACCTGCGGCGAGGCGGATAAACGCCTGGTGGCGCGCCTTTCCGGCGATACCCACCTGCTGCTGGAAGCCGGGGAGCCGGAGCTGGATCTGGTGCTGCGTTTCCGCATTCATGCCCTGATGCAGGCCCTTGAGGCGCAATCCGCAGAAGGCGTGATTGATATCACGCCGGGGATCCGCTCGCTGCAAATCCATTTTCAGCCGGAAACGCTGCCCCTGGAGGCGCTACTGGAGCGGGTGCGCGGCGAATGGTCCACGGTATGCCTGAGCGACGATCTGCAGGTGCCGACGCGCGTGGTGTATCTACCGCTCTCCTGGGACGACCCGGCCTGCCGCAAGGCGATCGATAAATACATGACCACCGTGCGCCAGGACGCGCCATGGTGCCCGAGTAATCTGGAATTTATCCGTCGCATCAACGATCTACCTGACGAGCAGGCGGTATGGAATACGGTATTTGACGCCAGCTATCTGGTGATGGGACTGGGCGACGTCTATCTCGGCGCGCCGGTGGCGACGCCGCTTGACCCACGCCATCGCCTGGTCACCACCAAGTACAACCCGGCGCGCACCTGGACGGCGGAAAACTCGGTCGGCATCGGCGGGGCCTATCTGTGCGTCTACGGCATGGAGGGACCTGGCGGCTATCAGTTCGTTGGCCGAACCCTGCAGATGTGGAATCGCTACCACGAAGTGGCGGATTTTGCTGGCAAACCCTGGCTGCTGCGTTTCTTCGACCAATTGCGTTTCTATCCGGTTTCAGCGGAAGAACTGCTGCAAATTCGCCGCGACTTCCCGCTCGGACGCTACCCGCTGCGCATTGAGAACAGCACGCTGCGGCTGGCGGAATACCAACAGTTTCTTCGCCGCGAAGCGCACAGCATCGACGCGTTTCGCGAGCATCAGCAGCGGGCGTTCAACGCCGAACGCGAGCGCTGGATAGCCAGAGGCCAGGCCCATTTCGACAGCCAGGAAGGCGCCGTGGATGAGGGCGGCGACGCGCCGCTGCGGCAGGGCGAGCAGGGAGTGGAGAGCCCGATTTCCGGCAACTTATGGCAGGTACAAACCGCGCCAGGCAGTCGGGTTCGCGCGGGGGATGTGCTGGTCGTTCTGGAGTCGATGAAGATGGAGATCCCGCTGCTGGCCCCCTGCGATGGCGTTATTCAGCAGGTTCACGTCCAGCCGGGTAGCGCGGTGCGCGCCGGGCAGCGGGTGGCGGTGATTATTGAGGAGAAGGCATGATGCAGCAGACGTTTGATTTACGCCTGGCGACCCTGGCGGCAGATTATCGCAACGGCAAAACCACCCCGCGCCGCCTGCTGGCGGAAGTGCGCCAGCGGGCGCAGGCGCTGAACCCCGAATTCCGCTTATTTATCCATATTCTGAGCGAAGAGGAGCAGGAGCCGTTTCTGGCGGCGCTGGAAGGCCTCTCGCCGACCGAGTTACCGCTATACGGCGTGCCGTTCGCCATCAAAGACAACATCGATTTGGCGGAGATTGTCACCACCGCCGCCTGCCCGGCGTTTGCTTACCGGGCGGAGCAGAGCGCGACGATTGTCGCTCAGCTGATCGCGCTGGGGGCGGTACCGGTCGGTAAAACCAATCTCGATCAGTTTGCCACCGGCCTGAATGGTACCCGCTCGCCGTACGGCGCCTGCCGCAACGGCTATCTTGCCGATTACCCCTCCGGGGGCTCCAGCGCCGGCTCCGCGCTGGCAGTGGCGCTGGGCGTCGCCAGCTTCTCGCTGGGAACGGACACCGCCGGTAGCGGCCGCGTCCCGGCGGGGCTGAATAATCTGGTTGGCCTGAAGGCCACGAAAGGGCTGATCTCCACCGCTGGGGTCGTGCCCGCCTGCCGTACGTTAGACTGTGTGACTTTTTTCAGCGCCACCGCCGACGAGGCCAGCCAGCTGCTGGCGCTGGTCGCGCAGTACGATACATTGGATGCCTGGAGCCGCCATAATCCGCAGTGGAACAGCCGTCAGGCGTTCGGCAGGCCGGCAGCCGGTTTTCGTTTTGGCGTTCCGCGCGAGCTGAACTTCCTCGGCTGCAGCGCAAGCGAACGACTGTTTACCCAGGCCCGGCAACGGCTGACGGCGCTGGGCGGGGTGGCGGTTGAGATCGAATTCGCGCCGTTTCTGGCGGCAGCCCGGCTGCTGTATGACGGACCGTGGGTCGCTGAACGTTACGCGGTCGTCGGCCCGCTGATGGCGCGGCAGCCGGAGGCGGTGCTGCCGGTTATTCGCGATGTGCTGGCGAAAGCGCCGGACACCGACGCCACGGCGACCTTTAAGGCGATCTATCAGCTACAGCAGTACAAAGCCCGGTGCGACGCGATCCTCGAGACCCTCGATTGCGTGCTGACGCCAACCTATCCACGTCCGGTGACGCTCGACGAGCTGCAAGCGGAACCGATCGCGCGTAACGCCGATCTCGGGTATTACACCAACTTTATGAATCTGCTGGACTACGCGGCGGTGAGCGTGCCCTGCGGATTTATGCCGGACGGATTGCCCTCCGGCGTTACCCTGTTTGGCCGGGCATTTACCGACCAGTATTTGCTCAGCCTGGCCGATGCGTTTCAGCGAGCGGAGCGGCTGCCGCTGGTCGGCGGGACGCTGCTGGAAACCCCGGAGCCCGAGCGCGCCGCCGGCCATGACCGAATGGCGCTGGTTGTTTGCGGCGCGCATCTTGCCGGCCTGCCGCTAAACGATCAGCTGTTGGCGCGGGGCGGCCGGCTGCTGCAGGAAACCCGCAGCGCAGCGCACTATCGGTTGTACGCCCTCGCGGACGGTAAGCGCCCGGCAATGGTTCGCGATAAGTGCGGCGGGGCGGCGATTGCGGTCGAAGTGTGGGAGCTACCCAGCGCGGAGGTCGGTTCGCTACTGGCGGCCATTCCCGCGCCGCTGGGCTTAGGTAAAGTTGAACTTGCCGACGGACGCCGGTTAACGGGCTTTATTTGCGAAGCCGATGGATTAGGCGAAGCTACGGAGATTACCGCTTACGGCGGCTGGCGCGCCTGGCTGGCACGCTAGGACATCATCACCTCCGTCGAGTTTTCGAGGGAGGTGTTTTTTGTGACAGTGTCACGCCTCTAACATGCTGAAACATTTCTGCCAAATCATTAGCAACCTTTCGGTAGGGCTCCCGCTGCGATAACGCTATTCTTCCCCGCTTTTCCTTTTTCAGGCCCTTTGTAACCCAGGTATATGACCGCTAATGTCCCTAATGAGAGATGAAATTCGCGACCATTCAGCGGAAGAGATGCTATTTATCCGCCGAGCCGTCATTGCGTTTCTACTGGTGGTGGTCTGCTTTGCCATCCTGATCCTTAATCTTTACCGTTTGCAGGTCGATCAGCACGATTTTTATCAGACGCGTTCAAACCAGAACGATATTAAAATGCTGCCCATCGCGCCGAGCCGGGGACTGATTTTCGACCGTAACGGTATCCCGCTGGTACAAAATATTACCCTCTACCGTTTGCAGGTGATCCCGAGCAAAATCGCCGATATGACGGCGCTGCTGCAGCAGCTAACACCGATCGTCGATTTAACCCCGCAGGATATCGCCGATTTTCGCGACGATATGCACCACAACAGCCGCTACAAAGAGGTGACCTTAAAATCGGACCTGAGCGATGTTGAAGTGGCGCGTTTTGCAGTCAATGAATTTCATTTCCCCGGCGTCACGGTGGAGAGCTATCAGCAGCGCGCGTATCCCTACGGGGCCGAACTGGCGCACGTGGTTGGCTACGTATCGAAAATCAACGATAGCGATCTGCAAAAGCTGGCCAAAGCGGGGGAAGAGGAGAACTACGCCGCCGACCACAATATCGGCAAGCAGGGCATTGAAGGCTACTACGAGAAAGCGCTGCACGGCACCACCGGATACCAGGAGGTCGAGGTGGATAACCACGGGCGGGTCGTGCGCCTGCTGAAAGAGGTGCCGCCGGTGGCCGGGAAGAATATCTACCTGACGCTGGATCTGCACCTGCAGCAGTATATCGAATCGGTGCTGAAGGGGCAGCGCGCGGCGGTGGTGGTCGTCGATCCGCGCGATGGCGGCGTGCTGGCCATGGTGTCCAGTCCCAGCTACGATCCCAATCCCTTTGTCAGGGGCATCGGCTATCAGGCCTACCGTTCGCTGCTCGATAACCCGGACCGGCCGCTGATTAACCGGGTCACCCAGGGGCTCTATCCGCCCGCGTCGACGGTGAAGCCCTACATGGCGCTGTCGGCGCTATCGGCGGGCGTGATCACGCCAACCACCTCCTTCTTCGGCGCGCCGACCTGGACGCTGCCGGGGACCCAGCGCCGCTATCGCGACTGGCTGAAGAGCGGCCACGGCATGCTTAACGTCACCAAAGCGATAGAAGAATCGGCGGATACCTTCTTCTACCAGGTGGCGTTTGAGATGGGTATTGACCGTATTCACGAGTGGCTCAGCAAGTTTGGCTACGGTCAGTCAACCGGCATCGATCTAAACGAAGAGTATGCCGGGGTGCTGCCGAGCCGGGAGTGGAAACAGCGGGTGCATAAAAAACCGTGGTATCAGGGGGATACCATTTCCGTCGGCATCGGCCAGGGCTACTGGATTGCCACGCCGATCCAGATGGTTAAGGCGCTGACGACCCTGATTAACAACGGCAAAGTGCAAAATCCGCATCTGCTTTACTCCATGAAGCAGGGGAATAAGGTCGAGCGCTATCAGCCGCCGCAGGATCTGCCGCAGGTTGGCGATCCGCGTTCGCCCTACTGGAGCGTGGTGCGTAACGGCATGTACGGCATGGCGAACCTGCCAAACGGCACCGGCTATAAGCTGTTCCATACCGCGCCGTACCAAATCGCCGCCAAGTCCGGGACGTCCCAGGTCTTCAGCCTGAAGGAGAACCAGACCTATAACGCGAAAATGATCCCGGTGCGCCTGCGCGACCATATTTTCTACACCCTGTTTGCGCCGTATCAGCATCCGAAGGTGGCGATGGCGCTGATTCTGGAGAACGGCGGCGGCGATGGCGTGGTAGCGGGACCGACGGCGCGCGCCATCCTCGACCATATCTTCGACCCGGCCAACGCGCCGGCGGTACAGGGCGCGACGTCGACGGTGCCGCAGGTGGAGAGCGCCGACGCGCAGTAGCGGTTATTCGCGTAGAGCATAAGCGTTGGCGGATTGGTTATTTGCCGCCGCCGGCGCTTTTGCGCATAGTAGCGATCTATGTTGCTGTGAAAAAGGCGCTCTGATGTCGTTAAGCCGAAATACGCTTCTTCTTGTCCAGACCGGGACTCCGCCGGATGAAATCGTCTCCGACCACGGCGATCTTCCCCTCTGGTTTGGCAATCTGCTGGCGCCGTGGCGCAATAAAATCAGCGTCGCGCGGGTGTATGCCGGCGAGCCGCTTCCCGCGCCGGACAATAATACCGTGGCGGTGATTACCGGATCCTGGGATATGGTCACGGAGCGCCTGCCGTGGAGCGAAATGACCGCCGCATGGATCCGCGAGGCGATGGCAATTGACATGCCGCTGTTTGGCGTCTGCTACGGGCATCAGCTGATGGCGCACGCGCTGGGCGGCGAGGTGGACTACCATCCAGCCGGACGCGAAGCGGGAAGTAAAACCATTTCACTGTCCGCACACGGCCTGGCGGATTGTCTGCTGGCTGACCACCCGGCGCCGTTCAGCGCGCACCTCACGCATATGCAAACGGTCACCCGATTACCGCCAGGGGCGAAGGTGCTGGCTTCGTCGCAGCACGACCCTCACCAGATTGTTCGCTACGGCGCACATGCCGTATCTACGCAGTTTCATCCGGAGATCACCCCGGCGATTGCCCGCTCGCTGATCGCGTTCCGTCAGGCGGCGCTGCGCAACGAGGGGGTTGACCCGGACAGGCTGAGTCGTGACGTTGCGGAGAGTCCGGTGGCCTCGGCGATTTTGACCCGCTTTGTCGCAGGCTACCTGCAGCCAGACCTCAACCCGGCTTAACGTTAGCGCTGTTTTTCCGCGAGCCAGGCCGCCGTTTCAGCCAGGATTTCGTCGGAAAACGCCGAATCCGCGGTCATCCGCGCCAGAATCAACGCGCCGACCATGGCCGACCAGCTGCCTATCGCCACACGGCGGCGGGCTTCAGCGTCTTGATCATCCATCGCTTCACTGAGCTGCGCTATCTGCTGCTGCAGCCGTGCGCTCATTTCGTCGCGCGCGGGTTCGGACTGGCGGATGGTCTCAGCCGCCAGCGCCGCCAGCGGGCAGCCACTGGCAAAATTATCCCGATGTTTGGGTGAAAGATAACGCTCGATTTGCGCGATGACGCCATTATTCGCCGCGTCGCTCTCTATCTTCAGTTCCGCGAGGGTTTGGGCGATCAGGTCATCCTTCGATTTGAAGTAGCCGTAGAATCCGCCGTGGGTCAGACCGGCTGATTTCATAATATCGGTGACCGTGACCGCGTCAAAACCCCGCTCGCGAAACAAGCGTCCAGCGGCGGTCAGGATTGTCTGCTTATTCTCTTCAACTTGTTTTCTGCTCACTCTCATGGCGTCGTCCTGCTGCGAAATTATTTATGATGGCCATCATATAACATTATTTACAGCATACCCAGCCCGTGCCATTATACATGACGATCATCATGTATAAATTAAGGAGTACACCTATGAGCAGTAAATCAGCCGTGCTGGTAACCGGCGCATCGACCGGAATTGGCGCAGTCTATGCCGAACGTTTTGCCCGTCGTGGCCACGACCTGGTGCTGGTCGCGCGTAACCGCGAGCGTCTGACGGCGCTGGCCGAGCGACTGCGCGGTGAAACCGGCGTTCAGGTTGACATCCTGCAGGCCGACTTAACCCAGGATAGCGACATCACCGTCGTGGAGCAGCGGCTGCGGGAAGACGCGCGTATTGGGATTCTGGTCAACAATGCCGGCACCTCGATTCCCGGTGATTTCCTCCACCAGAGCAGTGACGATATCACTCGCCTGATTACCCTCAACGTGACCTCAGTAGCTCGCCTGGCGAACGCCATCGCGCCGCGTCTGGCCGAAGCCGGAGAGGGGGCGATTGTCAACATCGCGTCGGTCGTTGGGCTGGGCCCGGAAATGGGGTTGACCGTCTACGGCGCCACGAAAGCCTTTGTGCTGTTTCTCTCGCAGGGGCTCGATGTTGAGCTGAGCGCGAAAGGCGTATACGTCCAGGCGGTACTGCCGGCGGCGACGCGCACCGAGATTTGGCAGCACAGCGGCAAAGATGTGGATACCATCCCCGGCGTCATGGAGGTGGATAAACTGGTGGATGCCGCCCTGGTGGGGTTCGACCGCCGTGAATCGGTGACCATTCCGCCGCTGCATGATGAAACGCAGTGGCAGGCGCTCAACGCGACGCGTCAGGCCATGCTCCCCGGCTTTGCGCAATCTGAACCGGCGGCGCGTTATCTGGACTGATCGTGCGTTTGTCTCACCGTATATCGGAAAGGAGAGTCGATACACGGTGCGACAACATCCCGCCATGTCACGCCTGGCGCAGATACCAAGCAGCGGGAAAAATCGTGACAACGTCACAAGTCGAGGGCGAATAACCAATAAAAAAGCCGATAAGGTGAGTTATCGGCTTTCAAGGTTAATGCGAAAACAAATTTACTGCGCCAGCAGCTCCTGGGCGGTACGCTCTACCAGGCTCAGCAGCACCTTCACGTCCTCTAACGTCACGATCGGGTTCAGCAGCGTCAGCTTCAGGCAGGTGATGCCGTTGTGCTCAGTCACGCCGACGTTAGCGCGACCGGAAGCCAGCAGCGCATCGCCAACCCGCTGGTTGAGCAGGGCGATCGCGGCATCGTCGCTGCCCGCCATCTGCTGCGGACGTGAACGGAACAGCACGCTCGCCAGCTGCGGCTGCATGACCAGTTCCAGCGTCGGCTGCGTTGCGACGTAATCCGCCACGTTCAGCGCCATCGTCACGCCGTGGTCGATGATTTCCGCGTACTGCTTCTGGCCCAGCGCTTCCAGACCCATCCATAGCTTCAGCGCGTCGAAGCGGCGGGTGGTCTGCAGCGATTTGGATACCAGGTTCGGTACGCCGTGCTCTTCATCGAACTCGGAGTTCAGATAGGCCGCCTGATAGCGCATCAGCTCATAGTGACGGGCTTCTTTTAACAGAAACGCGCCGCAGCTGATGGTCTGGAAGAACTGCTTGTGGAAATCCAGGGTGATGGAGTCCACTAACTCAATGCCGTCCAGACGGTCGCGATACTTCTCGGACATCAACAGCGCGCCGCCCCAGGCCGCGTCGACGTGCAGCCAGATCTGGTGCTCTGCCGCGACGGCCGCAATCTCGCGAAGCGGGTCGATTGCCCCGGCGTCGGTGGTGCCGGCGGTGGCGACGATCGCCATAATCTGCTCGCCGTTAGCCTGCGCCTCGGCGATTTTCGCTTTCAGATCCGCCACGTCCATCCGCGCGAATTCGTCGGTTTTCACCAGCGTTACAGAGCGGTAGCCGAGGCCCATCAGCGCCATATTCTTCTGCACCGAAAAGTGGGCGTTTTCTGAACACAGCACTTTGTACTGACGAATATCGCCCGGCAGACCATCCTGCTGGATGGAGTGACCCCGGCGGGCGAAGAAGGCATCGCGCGCCAGCATCAGACCCATCATATTGCTCTGGGTGCCGCCGCTGGTGAAAACGCCAGCATCGCCAGCGCCGTAGCCGACCTGGGCGCGCAGCCATTCAATCAGCTTGATCTCGATGATGGTCGCTGACGGGCTTTGATCCCAGGAGTCCATGCTCTGGTTGGTGGCGTTAATCAGCACTTCCGCCGCCTGGCTAATTACCAGGCTCGGGCAGTGCAGATGCGCCACGCACTGCGGGTGATGTACCGACAGGCTGTCTTTCAGGAAGTACTCGATCGCACGTTCAATCGCCGCCTGGTTGCCCAGACCCTGTTCGTTGAAATCAAGGGTGATACGCTCACGCAGTTCGTCAACGCTTTTCCCCTGATACATTTCAGGCTGTTGCAGCCACTGCGCTACCGCCTGGCTGGTCTGGGCGATCGCTTGCTGGTAGGCATCAATACTTTGCGCGGAACCAGCAAGAATCGGATTCAATTTGGACATTGCGGTCACTTACTCCACTCAGACCGGTTTTACGCCGGCGGCCAGCAGGGCCTGTTCAAATTTGTCGAAGAAAATTTCCAGCTCAGCGTTGCTGATCAGCAGGGACGGCAGCAGACGCAGCACGCAGCCGTGGCGGCCACCGCGCTCGAGGATCAGACCCGCTTCGAAGCATTTCTTCTGCAGCAGCGCGGAGAGTTCTCCGTCCGCCGGGTAGCAGCCCATGTGGTCCGGCGCTTCGTTCGGTTTAACGATCTCGATGCCGATCATCAGGCCCAGACCGCGAACGTGGCCGATAACCGGATAGCGTTTCTGCATCTCGGCCAGCTTGCCTTTCAACCATTCGCCCTGAGCGGCGGTTTTATCCGCAATCTTATTGTCTTTCAGGTGACGCAGGGTGGTCAGACCGGTGGCCATCGCCAGCTGGTTGCCGCGGAAGGTGCCAGTGTGGTGACCCGGTTCCCAGGCGTCGAACTGCTTTTTGATACCGAGAACGGCCAGCGGCAGACCGCCGCCAACGGCTTTCGACATCACGATAATGTCCGGCTCAATGCCTGCGTGTTCAAAGGCGAAGAGTTTACCGGTACGGGCAAAGCCAGCCTGAACTTCATCGATGATCAGCAGAATACCGTGTTCCTGAGTCACTTTACGGATGCGCTGCAGCCACTCGACCGGAGCCGGGTTGACGCCGCCTTCACCCTGAACGGCTTCAAGAATCACCGCCGCCGGTTTACGCACGCCGCTTTCGACGTCATTGATCAGGTTTTCGAAGTAGTAGGTCAGTGCTTTCACACCGGCTTCACCGCCGATACCCAGCGGGCAGCGGTACTGATGCGGGTAAGGCATAAACTGCACTTCCGGCATCATGCCGTTAACCGCCGCTTTTGGCGACAGGTTGCCGGTGACCGACAGCGCGCCGTGGGTCATGCCGTGGTAGCCGCCGGAGAAGCTGATCACGGAAGAGCGACCGGTGTATTTTTTCGCCAGCTTCAGCGCCGCTTCCACGGCGTCAGCGCCGGACGGACCGGTAAACTGCAGGCAGTATTCTTTGCCTTCGCCCGGCAGCAGGGAGAGCAGGTATTCAGAAAAGCGATCTTTTAACGGTGTCGTCAGATCGAGAGTATGTAACGGCAAGCCGCTGGTAATGACACTTTGGATGCTCTGCAGCACGTCAGGATGGTTGTGGCCGAGTGCCAGAGTACCGGCGCCGGCAAGGCAGTCCAGATACTGTTTGTTATCCGCATCGGTCAGCCAGACGCCTTCCGCTTTGGTAATCGCAAGGGGCAGCTTGCGCGGGTAGCTCCTGACATTCGATTCGAATTCAGCCTGACGGGCCAAAAAGGTATCGTTGTTTGCATCTAATAAATCTGCGCCTAAAGTATCAATACGGACTTTATCCGTCATCATATCACTCCCACAACCAGCGTTACGGTTGAGCGCTGGTTGAATAAATTGGTGTAAGAAATTGAATCGCCATGCATTAAAGCGGGCACAATATATGGCTTTTTAGATACGCATTCAACGTTTTATTGATTAAGGTATATTTACGTTATTTTTACACTGCCGAAAACCATCATAAAAAATTGATTTTAAAGTAATATTTTAAAGCATGAAAGACCTTTAAAATTGTAATTATTAGTGAGGAAGTTTCTCGATTTTTATTAACGTTGCGCGGATATTGCTGGCGAAAAGTTTCCGCCAGCAATGGCATGACTCAATGCAGCTCAACCGCATAATTCGTTAAAGGTGTGACTTTTTTCACCAACTTATTGTTATATAAAAACTGTTCATAAGCTTCATAGCGAGGTTTATCCAACGCCGCCGGATCGCTGGCAAACAGAGGAAGGGTTTTCAGCCATGCCTGCTTGTTCAGTTCGGTGTTGAGCTCGGGATGCGCGGCGGCAAACGCCTGCCAGGTCTCCTGCGGGTGAGCGCGCAGGTAAGCGACGCCTTTTTGCAGCGCCGTGAGGAACGCCTTAATCTTCGGCGCGTTGGCTTCATCCCGGTTGGCGACAATCACCAGCTCGTCGTAGGCTGGTACGCCGTAATCCTCAACGTTCATCACCTGCGGATCTTTCCCCTGTAGCTTCAGCTCCAGCGCTTCGATATTACGATAGCCGCCAATCACCGCGTCGACCTGACCGGCCAGCAGGGCGCTGGTCAGCTGGAAGTTCACGTTGATGAGCTTGATGCTTTTGGGGTCGATGTGCGCATGCTGCGCCATGGTGGCCAGCGTCGCCTGTTCGATACCGCTCACCGAGTAACCCACTTTTTTGCCCTGCAGATCGGCGGGAGATTTTATGCTTTTATCCAGCGCGATCACCGTATTCAGCGGCGAATTAATTAGCGTGCCGACGCGGACCAGCGGCAGTCCTTCATCAGCAAAAAAATGCACCTGCGGCTGGTAGGTAATCGCCAGGTCCGCCTGGCGTGCAGCGACTAAGCGCGGCGGCAGCGCCGGGTCGGACGGCGGCACAATTTTGACGTCCAGCCCCGCGTCTTTAAAGGCGCCGATCTGTTCGGCCACCACGATCGGCGCGTGGTCGGGATTGATATACCAGTCCAGCACCAGGGTGAGTTTCTCGTTGGCCAGCGCCTGACCGCTGAACAGCACCCCAAGGGCCATTCCGCTATAAAGATGTTTACGCATGGTTATTCCTTCTGTTTAAAATCGTTATTCCGGCGTCCAGTCGATCAGCCGGCGTAAAAAAGCATCCACCGCCAGCCAGAGCAGGACGGTCAGCACCACCAAAATGAACAGGGCTGCGAAGCAGATATCGGTTTGCAGGCGGGCGTTGGCGTTAAGCATGACGTAGCCCAGACCTTCGGCTGAACCGACCCATTCGCCGATAATCGCCCCAATGGGGGCAACGGCGGCAGCCATCCGCAGGCCCGAACCGAGGGCCGGAAGGGCGGCCATCATGCGAACGTGGCGCAGCTGCGCGCCAAAAGAGGCCCCCATGGTGCGCGCCAGATCGAGATAGTCGCGATTAACCCGGCGTAGACCGTCAAAAAACGCCGAGGTGACGGGAAAGAAAATCACCAGCACCGCCATCATGACCTTGGCGCCCATGCCAAAACCGAACCACAGCACCAGCAGCGGGGCGAGGGCAAAGACCGGGATCGCCTGGCTGGTCAGCACCAGCGGCATCAGCCAGCGCTGAAGGCGAGGCGAGACAATCATGCACAGCGCCAGCGTCACTCCGAGGAGGGCGCCAAGCACGAGGCCGCTGAGGATCTCGCTCAAGGTGATCAGCGTGTGTTGGCCGAGGTACATGCGGTTGACCCACAGAGCCCTTGCCACCGCCGAGGGTGAAGGCAGCAGAAAAGCGGGAATGCCGCTGCGGCTCGCCAGCCACCAGAGCAGCAGCAGGCCGCAGAACACTACGGCGGCGCGAAACAGTTTTGCGCTCATCCGTTAGCCCTTATGAGCTGTTGCAGCAGCTCCGCCTGGCTGGCCAACAGCGCCGGATCGTCCGGCGCGCGCGGCGGCATACCGGAGAGGTGATGCGCATCGTCAATCCCGCCGGGAGCGGGGGAAAGGACCAGCAGACGATGGCTCAGGCGGCAGGCTTCCATCGGATCATGGGTAATCAGTACCACGGTGCGGTTCACCAGCAGTTCCGCAGCCAGGGTCTGAATGCGCGTGCGGGTAAGGGTATCGAGGGCGGAAAAGGGCTCGTCCATCAGCACAATGGGGCGGTCTTCATAGAGCGTGCGCGCCAGCGCTGCACGCTGGCGCATGCCGCCTGAGAGGGCGGCCGGGCGGTCGCCGGCGCAGTGTTCAAGGCCAACCTGCTGTAACAGCGCGGCAACCCGCCGATGGTCTACGCGCTCTCCGCGCAGACGCGCGCCAAGCGAGACGTTGTCGCGCACGCTTAACCATGGATAAAGCAGATCTTTTTGTCCCATCCACGCCAGCCGTTTATCTATTGGCTGCCCGTCGCTGGCGCGAACGTCACCGGCGGTAGCTTTTGCCAGCCCGGCGATAATACGCAACAGGCTGGTCTTTCCAGCGCCGCTGGCCCCCAGCAGCGATACCCACTGGCCGCCGGGGATATCGAACGTCAGATTGTCGAATATCCACCGCGCGCCAAAGCGCAGGCTCAGACCGCGCACCTCGATACCGGGTGCCGTCACGCCGGGCGCTCCGCGACGGCGTTGAGGCCCATCTGCCAGAAGTTTGCCTCCAGACGCGTGGCGGTAGTGAAAATAGCGCTGAGTTCAGCGAAGCGCGCCTCGCCGCCGCGCTGCCGCCAGAGGGTTTCCAGCAGGCCGATAGCGTTAGTGACGCCGTTCAGGTAACCCTCATCGCCGTAGTTGCGGATCCAGGAGGCATAAGGATTGGCGGTCAGCCTGGTCGCCGGATAGTGCAGCAGGCCGAGGCCGATTTCCGCGTAGCCGGCAACGCAGGGCATCAGCGCTGCCAGCAGATCCAGGGCGTCGCCGGAGTGGCCGATGTCCAGCACGTAGCGGGTGTAGTTGACGGTTTCCGCGGCTTCCGTTTCGGCGGCCATCGTCGCTTCATCCAGCCCCCATTCCCGACAGTAGCCAACGTGCAGCGGCAGCTCGTCAATAATAGCGTTCATCGACGCGGCGGCCGCGCGCATTTCCGCCAGGGTACGCAGCTTGCTGACCAACAGCGCGTAGCTGCGGGCGAAGTGGATCAGAAACAGGTAATCCTGGGTCAGATAGCGGCGGAAGGCGGGTTCGGCCAGGGTGCCATCGGCGAGCTGGCGCAGGAAAGGGTGGGCGACGTAGTGCTGCCAGTCGGCGCCGGCCTGCTGACGCAGACGGCCATAAATACCTTGGGTAAACGCGGGAAGAATCACAGGACCTCCTGAAACAAGGGAGATCCGGGCGTGCTGAATGAAGTGTGAACAGGCAGTGGCGCAAAACTGGCGGAAATGCCAACCCGTCCCTTCGCTGGCATGACCCAGATCAGGTTCAAAGGGTTCGGCTTACGCCATCTCAGCCCTCACGGGACACCCCTCGGTTTGGCCCCTGTTATACGACATTCCTTTTTTGATTACAATGCTGTGAATTTTATGAGAAAAGGTGACGTTGTCACGGATGAATGTCGCGTGAAAGGGCTTTTGTGCATCGTGGTAGCCCGGCGGCGGCTGATGCCTTACCGGGCGCGTATTATCAAAGGATCAGTGAAACTCTACCCAGCTGGCGCCGCTGTCTGCTGAACGTACGCACTTCTCGACCCAGTGCACGCCGAGCGCCCCGGCTTTGGCATCCGGATACCAGAAGTTTTCCAGCAAAGCAGCGTCGCGGCGGTCGGTCGCATCCATGGCGATGGCAAAGCGGCGATACAGATTCGACCAGGCCTCAAACAGCCCTTCGGGATGGCCGCCGCCGATCCGGTCGTCCTGGAGGGCCAGCGGGTCAAGATAGGACATTCCGCGTTCGAGGATGCGCACCGGCTCGCCCTGAATTTCGTAGCGCAGCTGGTTCGGCTGTTCATCCCACCACTCCAGGCTGGCTTTCTCCCCGACGATGCGCACTTTCTGTCCGTGCATTGAGCCGCTGTTGACCGCCGAGCACCACATCGACCCTACGGCGCCGTTGTCGTACTCCATCAGCACATGCGCGTTATCTTCCAGCGGCGCGCGGCTTTTGACAAAGCTCTGACGGGAGCACATCAGGCGAGTGATATTAAGCTTCGGCGCCATCGTCTCCGCCAGGAATAGCGGGTGGGTGGCCAGATCGCCCAGCACGTAGCTGGGACCAACAAATTTCGGGTCCACCCGCCAGCGGGTGCTGGGGTTATCCTGCTCTACCGGCTGGTTATGGAAACCGTGGGCGAACTGCATATTGATGATGCGGATCTCGCCAAGCAGCCCCTGTTCAATCATCTGCCGCGCCTGCAGAATCAGCTGATGCCCGGCGTAGCCGTAGGTGACGCCGATGATTTTGCGCTGTTTTTCGCTCAGGGCCACCAGCGCATCGGCCTCTTCGCCGGTAAAACAGAGCGGTTTTTCGCAGACCACATGCAGTCCGGCCTCAAGCGCCGCGCGGCAAATGGCATAGTGGGTGTTATTCGGCGTGGCGATAGAAACCGCTTCAATGCCGTCTTCCCGCGCCGCTTCTTCGCGAAACAACGTTTCGTAGTCGGGGTAACAGCGACCGGCCTCGACGCCCAGCTGCTGGCCAAACTCGCGCCCGCGCTCAGCGTCAATATCAAAAGCCCCGGCCAGCAGGGTAAACGAACCGTCGCGCAGCGCCGCGGAGCGGTGAATATAGCCAATCTGGCTGCTTCCGCCGCCGCCCACCATGCCCCAGCGTAAGGAGCGGCCAACAGGTTTAATACCGTTAATCATCTGTTTTCTCCCGATTAAAACCCAACGGAGCGCAGGTAGCGCAGGCTTTCCGTGACCGCCTGCAGGCTGCCCTCGACGTTGCGCGGATCGCGCTCTTGCTCAATGGTGATCCAGCCCTGATAGCCGCGTTTATCGAGAAAGGCGCGCACCGCCGGATAGTTAATGGCGCCGCTGCCGAGCGGGCACATCACCCCCTCTGCGCAGGCGGAGAAGAAGTCGATGCCGCGGGAAATCACGCTCGCGAACACCTTCGGGTCGACATCTTTAAAGTGCAGGTAGTCAAGACGGTCAAAATGGCGATCCAGCCAGATAATGGGGTCCATGCCCGAATAGTAGAGGTGGCCAGTGTCGAGACACAAACCGGCCACCTTATGGGGAATTTGCGTCGCCAGCAGGTCGATTTCATCGGCAAACTCGATGCAGCCGCCGGCGTGCGGATGGATTACCGGACGCACGCCGTACTCCTGCCACGCCAGTTTGCTGATAGTGATAATGTGGTCGATCATCCGCTGCCAGTCGGCGGGTGACAGACGTGGGGCCAGCTCGCCGCGTCCGGCATATTTCGCCCGCTGCGGATTGCCGAAATCAATAATGACCAGATAAGGCGGCTGAAAGGAGTTGCCCGGCGTCTTTTCCGCGGCTGGTACCTGCGACAGATTGCGGCAGAGGTTATGCGTCAGTTCGACAATATTCGCGAAGTTCTCTTCGCTAACCAGATCGTCAAAGATCGTTCCGGCAACCAGCGACAGCCCCTGTTTAGTCAGCGCGGCGCTGAGTTCATCGGCTCGGGTCGGCAGATAGCTCCACGGGCCCAGTTCAATGCTTTTATAACCGGCCGTCGCCGCTTCTTCCAGCACCTTGGACCATGGCGGCAGGTAAGGGTTTTTGGGATCATCGACGCCCCAGCTGCACGGCGCGTTGGCAATATGTATGGTCATGATGGCTTCCTTTTCTGATGAGGAGAAAATATGACCAGTATTGAATGAAAATTTCATATTCAACAATGATGAAACTTAAATTCTTTGATGGGATTCAAGATTTATTTTGATAGTTTAAATGATGGTTTTTTATCAAATATAGAGCTGAAGCGGGGCGCGGCGACTATACCCGCGCCTGCGGCAATCAGAGGTTTTCTTTGGTGAGGAGGTCAAACGGCTGCAGAGCGTTGATAAACGTCGCCTGCGGTTGGCTGGCCGCCTGGATAAAGGCGTTAATTGTGGCCGCAGCGAAGTCGCTAAGCCGGTGCGCAAGCATAAGATCGACGGTGCCGTCGATTAACGCCAGCTCGCCGTTGTCTATCGGGCCATGGCAAATCAGGGTGACCTGGTGTTGGCGTTGGCGAGCACGCAGGGCGTCGACAATACCTTCCACGCCGCCGCAGGGCGCGTAAATGGCCTTCAGATCGGGGTACTGTTGCAGCATATCTTCCGTCACCTGGCGCGCGACATCGGCGCGTTCGTGGTTGCGCACGGGTTCAAGCACCCGATCGCCTTTGCCCTGTTCGCGCAGGTAGGAGCGGAAACTTATCTCGCAGCTTTCCTGACAAATAAACCGATTATCGCCGACGATAATCCCAATTTTGCCGTCGCCGTGACAGAGCCTGTCCACCGCCCAGCCGGCGGTGCGGCCTGCTTTCTGGTTATCCAGCCCGATATAGCCGGTACGCTGGGGAATGCTCATATCGGAGAGCAGGGTGAAGACGTGCACCCCTTTATCAATCGCCTGAATGAGGGCATGGCGGATAAGCGGATTATCCAGTGCCACAATGCCGATCACATCCACTTCAGCGCTCAGGCGGGCGATCGCGGCGGCCATATCGTCGATGGCGTTAATATCATAATGCAGAAAAACGGGGGCCTGCGTCGGGCTATGCCACGCGAGAGCCGCCTGTTCAAGCGCCTGCGCCAGCTGTTGATAAAACGAGTGTGATGGCTGCAGCAGGATAAACCCCATTCTGAGGGCTATCGCCGGCCGGCCGGCAGCCAGCCGATAGTGGGATTGCTCAAGCGCGAAACCTAATCGCCGCGCGGACTCGAGTACTTTACGTTCGGTGCTCTCTTTGACCGCGGCCCGTTTATTGAGCACTCTGTCTACCGTCGCAATACCCACTCCGGCGTCTCTGGCTATGTCGGTCATGGTCACTTTTTTCGCTGACATCGGTCTCTTCCTTTGAGGTTATTGATAAAAATCTATCATTATTTGCGCGGGTAAAAAGCGAAGCCACTCAGGGTTTATAAAAAAATGGCGAAGCGTCTGCTTCATTGAGCTGATATTCAGACGGCGGGGACTACACTAAGTGAATCACTAACAATGGAACAGGATGCCATGACCTATTCACTCTCGAGAAAATTCCTCGCCGCCACCTCCGCGCTGCTGCTGCTTTCAATGAGCGCGGTACCGGCTAGCGCTGGCGACAGCACCGACGCTGTCTCTCCGCTCAACGCCGCGAATGGCTTAAGCGAAGCGGCAAAGCAGTACCTCCTGCATTATCCCTCCCGCAGCGGCGTTGACGGTAAAACCGCCCGCGAAGATACCGCCGCGGTATTTATTCCCTTTGGCGCGACGCCGGAAGGGGGATGGCCGGTGGTGGTCTGGGCTCACGGTACCGTGGGCGTGGCGAACCACTGCGCGCCGTCATTAAACCCGCGCAGCGATCGCGATAAGCAGTATCTGAATACCTGGCTGTCGCTGGGCTACGCGGTGGTTGCGCCGGATTACGCAGGGCTGGGCTCTGCTGGCCTGCACCATTATCTTAACGCCCGTGGCGAAGCGTGGAGCGTTCTTGATGGCGTTCGCGCCGCCCTGAAGCAGTTTCCGCTTAAGAATGAGCTTATTCTGGTAGGGCAGTCGCAGGGCGCTCACGCCGCGTTCGCCAGCGCGGGCTATCAGACGGAATATGCGCCGGAACTGAACGTTCGCGCGACGGTACTGACCGGTACGCCTTATTTTGAGAAAGGAACCACCGCCGCCGACGTGCTTCCACCGGCAGGCGGCAAAGCGCCGACCGGTGGCGACCCGAAAATACCTTATATTTTCTATATTTATCTTTCTGCCGCCGACAGCAACCCGCAGCTTAATCCGGCTGATTATTTCCAGGATAACGCGCTGCCGCTGCTGAAAGAGGCGAGCAATTTATGCATTACGCCGTTAAACGATGAGGTCATGAAGGCCGGTCTTAATGCCGCTAACTCACTTAAGCCGGGAATAGATTCCCTGTTAAACGCCAGCGTGGGCAGCATGCTTTATCCGACCCTGAAAATCGATCATCCGGTGTTTATCGGTATTGGCGGCGCGGATATCAACGTGCCGACGGCGATGCAAAAACGCTTTGCCGATGCGGTAAAAAGCGCGGGAACCCGGGCGGAGGTACATATTTACGAAGGCCTGGATCATAGCGGTACGGTTAACCCGTCTTTACGCGACTCGGTGCCGTTTCTGATTAAGACGCTGAACGATAAGCGATAGTGCCGGCAAGCCGCCCTGAGCGATAGGGCGGACTTCGATTACCAGTATTTGGGGATCAGATAGCCATACATCACGACCGCGACAACAATCATGAGCGTAATAATCAGCCAGTCCGCTTTTAGTGTTTTTACTGCGTTCATAAGTTCCTCTTTTTTCAATGAATCATCGTGCAACCTTATCGCCGCCTCACGCGATAGAAGGTGATGAAGATCACACATTAAAAATTGTCATACAAATAAAGCGTGTCGATTTTTAAATATTGTTAGCAATATTTTGTCCGCTCATTCGTCTACCTCAGCACAGGCTAATATTCACGAGCATTATGAGGAAAACAGAAGATGAGAGATTTCGATATGCACGGTCAGCACCACCATCAGCGCTTTGGCCGTCACAGAATGGCAAAACCGCTTATTATCGGCGTGGCGTTAATCGCCGTACTCGGGCTGGTGGTAATGTCGCTGTGGAATGCGCTGCTGCCGGCAATTCTAGGTGTGAAGAGCATCGGTTTCTGGCAGGCGTTAGGGATTCTGGCGCTGTCGCGGATCCTGTTCGGCGGCCTCGGTTTTCGGCCGGGCATGTTTGGCATGGGGCACGCCCGGCGTCGGATGCACGAACGCTGGATGAACATGAGCCCCGAGCAGCGCGAGGAGTTTGCTCAGCGCTTCGGCCGCCGCGGGCATCACGGCCCCTGCGGCTGGCACGACCGCCGCGGCGAGCATGGGCCGCAGCAAGAGAGTCCGGCTAAAAACGCGGATCCCGAGTGAACACAATGAAAAACGGCATCGTGGCGGAGTCACGGCTTGTTTCCGCCCTCAACGCCTGCCGTTCGCGGCTGAAGGCTTTTATCCGCGGACGGACCCCGCTGCGCGATGAGGCGGACGATATCCTGCAGGAAGTGACGTATCAGCTCATTCGCGTCGAGCAACCGGTGGAGAATATCGCCGCCTGGTTGTTCCGGGCGGCGCGCAACGAAATGACCGACAGGGCGAGGAAAAAACGCGAGCTGCCGCTGGCGGGCGGCTTCAGCGAGGAGGAAGAGGGCGATTTTCCCGAGGACGAGCTGGCCGAGACGCTGTTTGGCGTGCCGCAAACGCCGGAGGATGAGTATCTGAAAGCGCTGCTCTGGGAGGAGCTAAACCAGGCGCTTTCGGAGCTGCCGCCCGCCCAGCGTGAGGCATTTGAGAAAACCGAACTGCAGGGGTATAGCTACCGGGAGCTGGCCGAAGAGTCCGGCGTCAGCGAACAGGCGCTGCTCTCGCGTAAGCATAAAGCCGTTCTCTACCTTCGCACCCGCCTGCGTAGCCTGTACGATGAGCTCCTGGCCGGTTAGGCGTATTCCGGCCCCTTTCACAGGGCGCCGGATGATGATGGCTTATAGCCCCAGGCCGTGAGGAACACGCTAATCGCGCACTCGGCGAGAGGCTCCAGCGTTTCTGCCGCCAGCGCATTTTGCGCAATTAAGGCTCCCGCAGCGGATAGCCCATAATCGCGCCGAGAAACGCCGTCGCCTGGAGCTGCGGGTCGCTGAGGGTCAGCTGACCCTGATCTCGTTTCTTAGCGAGGATATCGCTGAGCGCCTGCAATACGCGTCCTGAGGGGCGTTGTTCGAGCGTGACGTAAAGCTCGGGCTTCTGCACCAGCACCTGGATAAGCAGGCGTTGAAAGTGAATATTCTCCGGCGCATAAAAGTGTTGTTGCACCACTTTCGCAAACCCCCGCAGCAGCGCCGGCAGATCCTGCTGGCTGTCCTGTAGAAGCTGTTGCAGGGGCGGCTGCATAGCGTCGTTGAGAAAGGCGAACGTCTCCAGCAGCAGCGCGTCTTTTCCGCCGGGGAAATGGCTGTACAGCGTCGGTCGCGTGGTTCCCGCTTCGGCGGCGATGGTATCGAGAGACACATCAAGCCCGTGCTGCAGAAACAGCGCCCGGGCGGTTTGTAAAATGCGTGGGCGGGCTTTCATCGGCCGCCCGCGTTGATTTCCCATCAGTTGAGTCCTTACCGTTTGCGCCCTTTAAGGCGCATCATTCCTTGCTGTACCAGCAGGAAAAAGAGTGGAGCGAAAAACAAGGTCAGCTGCGTCCCGGTGAGTATGCCGCCGATGACCGCGGCGCCTGTCTCTCGTTGGCTGGAAGCCCACGCGCCGGTAGAGAGTACCAGAGGGATTACGCCAACAACAAATGCGAGTGAGGTCATCACGATGGGGCGCAGGCGCGCGCTTCAGAGCCGCGTCGGGCAGTTTTTTCCTTGCTGAAACTGCGCCAGGGCGAATTCAACGATCACCCGGCTCAGCGGCTCCTGCAGGGAGCTGACGAGAAAGTGGCTCATATCGAGGCTGGTTGCGAGGGGGGATGAGCAGGAAACGCCTGCTCAGGATTTAAAACATGCCGTTGCCGCTGGCGGTTTTTTGCGGAACGTTCTGAGTCACGTCCCAGTGTTCAACGATTTTATGCTGCTCGTCGACGCGGAAGATATCGATAATCGCCCGCGTCACGCCCGGCTCGCGACCGGTGACCTCAACGTGCAGGATCACATGATCGCCATCGACAAACGCCTGCTTAATTTCACTGTGGGAGTCGGGATATTTGTTCTTGAGGAAGGCGATAAACTGCTGAAAGCCCTCCACGCCGTCTTTCGCCATCGGGTTATGCTGTATGTAGCGGTCTCCGAGATAGGGTCTGGCGGCGGCAAAATCTTTGTCATTTAACGCTTTATTATAAAAATCAATGACATTCTTTTTATTCAGCTGTTCATTTTCACTGTTTCCCGCAAAAACGACGGGCGTCAGAGCGCAGAACAAGGAAAAGGCGACGATCGATTTTTTCAACATAACATTCTCCGGTAGAGGCAGGTATGGGAATCAACCTCCCCAACGGCTTTTCAGGTAGTTAACGGCCTGCTGGGTTTGCGGCTGATTGAGGTAATTCTCTCTGAACAAAATCGTGCCCTGAATTTGCGGCATGGATTCATTCAGATCAAGCTGCTTTTTCAATTCCGGCACGCCGCCGTTAATCATCCAGTCGGGTTCGTTCTTCGACGGTTCGCCCACCTTGTACAGCGCCACGCCGATATAGAGGCGGGTATGGGTGGGTTTCACCACGTCAGCCCACCACTTTGCCAGCACGTCGTAGCGGGCCGCATCGCGGGCGAAGGGCCAGTAAATCTGCGGCGCGATGTAGTCCAGCCATCCCTGCTGCACCCAGAGACGGGTATCGGCATAGGACTCATCGTAGGCCGCCGCGCCGCGGGTGTCGGAACCGGCCGGATCGTGGGAGCGGTTGCGCCAGACGCCTGCCGGGCTGACGCCGAATTCAACCTCGGGGTTCAGCTGCTTGATGGTGCGGGAAACCTGCTCGATCAGCAGCTGGGTATTATGCCGCCGCCAGTCCGCCTTCGCGGCAAATCCCTGACCGTACTGCTGGAACGTCCGGCTGTCGTTCAGCGCCGATCCCGGCGATTCGGTGTAGAAATAGTCGTCGAACTGGACGCCGTCAACCGGGTAATGCTCCACGACTTCCGCCACGATACTGGTTATCCAGTCGCGCACTTCCGGGATGCCCGGATCGAGCACGAAGCGATCGCCGGAGGTGCGTATCCACTCGGGGTGCAGAACGTATACGCTGGCGGGAACCTTCGATAGCGTGCCGTTAAGCTCGGTGACGGTTTTCGGCCGGGTGTTGACCGAAACGCGATAGGGGTTAAACCAGGCATGAACGCGCATCCCGCGCTTATGGGCCTCGTCCAGCATGAATTTGAGCGGATCGTAGCCCGGATCCTCGCCGATTTTCCCGGTCAGCATATCGGACCACGGCAGGATCTTCGATGGCCAGAGCGCTGTGCCATCCGGTTTCACCTGGAAGAAGACGGTATTAATGCCGAGGCTCTTTAAATTGTCCAGCTTGGCAATCAGCGCCTGCTGCTGGAGGGCGATACGTCGGTCGCCCGTAATGCCGCCATTCACCGATTCCAGCGGCGGCCAGTCGAGGCGCGAAACGGTTGTCAGCCACACGCCGCGTACCGGCTCATGGCTTTTGGGTAACGTCGGTTGTCTGGTCGCGGGCGGCATGGGCGTGACGAGAGAAACGGGCGGTTTGCTGCCGCAGTGGGCCAACAGCAGCGCAGCAGCTATTGCTACGGCGGATATTTTCACCTTGTCCAGGAGAAACTTACGAGAGCGGATCGTCATGATATTAGCCAGTTTTTCTGGTCAGCGCACAAAAGAGTCATTTTCGTATTATTTGACCTTAAGTCAATAGTTTAGCCACGGATGCAGCGGCGAAAGCACGCAAGCTTCAGACGAATAAAACGCCTCTCGCGTCACGCAACGGTTTGCCATGATATATCATTGATATGCATTAAAACTTGATCCGTTCAGGGCGAGTATAAACAGGATTTATTAAAATTTGGTCAAACTATTGACCGTCAGCCCGCTGCGGCGAGTCAAACTGGATTAGCACAATGAACGACTCCTTATCACGCCATCATCTGTGGATATTCTTATTTTTAATTGCGGTGCTGAGCCTCGGTACAGGGCTTTGTTACTGGCAAATGCAAAAAAAAGTGGATAACGATATTCATGCGCGACTCCAACAGGCGATAGCCAGCCTTGATGTAACCGTTTCTCATGCGGAGCAGGCCGCTAATATGGCTGAGCCGTACTATGGGAAAAGCTGTAATGAGAATGTCCTGACGGAACTACGCACGCTGGTAGCCACTATTCCCGATGTGCGCACGGTGAATTTAGGTAAGGATAATGAAATATACTGCACCTCGGTTTATGGCGGACGAAAATTTCAGTTCGATCGCCGACAATATACGCATGGCGCTTTACGTCTGCTGAGCGGTAGTGAAATCACGCCGCTCCATCCTTTGATGGTTTACAGCGAACAGGACGGACGGGGAAATACGATTCTGGTGGGCGTGGATGGCTATTATTTATACAACATTTTAAACGTTCTCGACGGCGACGCTCATCTGTATCTTCAGGTTGGCGACCGGGTAATGACCCACAAGGGGGAAGTGACGACAACCCCGGGTATTCTCGTTCCCGTACGCATGGAATCAGAGCAGTTTCACTATTCGGTTATTGCCGACCGCCACTACGCGTCCGGCCCCGGCGCATTTATCCGTTATGCACAACACACCCTTATCGCGATTATTCTGGCCTCCTTGCTGCTGACATTTTTGTTCAGAAACTACCTCCGCTACCGGAATACGATCGAGTATCAGCTCAGGCAGGCTATCGAACTTAAACAGCTCAAACCCTATATTCAGCCGATTATCGGCAACGACACCGGTCAGATCGTCGGCGGCGAAGTGCTGGTGCGCTGGGAGCATCCCAAACAGGGGTTTATTGCGCCAGATAAATTTATCTCCGTCGCCGAACAGACCGGCCTTATCAAAGAAGTGACGGCGATTTGCTTTGCTGAGGTGAGTCGCCAGCTCCGGCGACAGCAGTCCGTCATTCCCGCGGGGCTGTTTATCTGCTTTAACACCAGCTCGGTAAATTTTCAGGACGACGAAATTGTGACCCTGTGCCAGACGTTTACCCAGCAGATGAAAGCGGAAAAAGTACGCCTTGTCCTGGAAATAACCGAGCGGGAGTCGATTGCAAATACCCTGCAGACGTCAGCGGTGACGGACCAACTCAGGCGTATTGGCGTGCAGTTTTCGCTGGATGATTTTGGTACCGGGCACGCAAACTACAGCTACATCCAGCAGTTTAATCCGGAGATTATCAAAATCGATAAGGTATTTACCTTCAACATTGTGACCAATAACGCTTCAGCGCTGGTGGTGATGAATATGGTCAATCTGGCGAAAAAATTTCATTGCCAGATTATTGCTGAGGGCGTTGAGGATAAGGAGCAGCTTGAGATGCTTAAAAATATGGGCATTACTCTCTACCAGGGCTACTACTTTTCAAAACCGGTGCCGGTTGATGAATTTATTAAGATGCTTCCGCGCACGTTTCTCCAGCGGAGAGAGGGCGAGTAAAGGCGGCTGTCCCGCCTTATCAAAACTCAGGAAATTAAAAGGTGATCGACTCGGCAAAACCGAGTCTTTATTGCCTCTTGCACCTGAAAGTTTGGCATGATTGAGAAACAACTCAACAACATGGAGGTTGTCTTGTTTGAATCTCATCTCAATATTTTTATCCGCGCGGTTTTTGTCGAGAATATGGCGCTTAATTTTTTCCTCGGTATGTGTACTTTTCTCGCTATCTCCAAAAAAATTGATGTCGCATTTCGTCTCGGCGTGACGGTAACCGCGCTGCTGGCCATAGCGACGCCGATTAACAACCTGATTTACAATCATCTGCTGAAAGAGAACGCCCTGATCGAAGGGGTCGATCTGAGCTTCCTCGATTTTATCACTTTTATCGGCGTTCTCGCGGCGCTGGTGCAGATCCTCGAGATGGTCATCGATAAATACTTTCATGCGTTGAACCATGCTTTAGGCCCGTTTCTGCCGTTATTAACCATTCACTGCGCCATTTTCGGCGCGACCATTTTTATGGTGCAGCGTGAATACAGCTTCTTTGAGTCACTCACTTACGGTACCGGGTGCGGTATTGGCTGGGCGCTGGCGATCGTGGCGCTGGCCGGCATTCGCGAAAAGCTGAAATACGCCAATATGCCGAAGGGGGTGCGCGGGTTAGGCAGCGTATTTATTACCGCCGGGCTAATGTCGCTGGGGTTTATGTCGTTCGCCGGCATCTCATTGTAACCGGAAAGGGAGGTTATTCTGCCGTCCAGACCCGGGGTCAGAGCGGCAGAATAGGTATGACCGGATTACCGTTCCGGCCACAGGCGTCAGTTTTGAGCTACCGGCTACTGCTGAAAGTTAAATGCGTCGGGATGGTTTTCCAGACTGCCGCTCAGGGCGGCAAAGAGCACCGTTTTACCATCGATGGAAAGATCGTCGCTAACGTTAAGCCAGGTCAGTTTCTCTTGGGCGGTTTTTTCATCAACGCTAGAGAAAAGACCGGTCATCTGTCTGGATTTTTCAGACCATAGCACTGCGAAGCGTTCCGCCGCGCAATCATGCGGTTTACAGACGCTGAGTACCTGGTAAGTCTCCGCGCCAAGCTTCACTGTTCTGGCTGGCGAGGCGGTACCGCCCGTACTTATCCAGGCGGGCAGAGTGTGACCTTTTACCATTTGACTAAAGGCTGCCGGTTCCTTTTTGACCAGACTGTCCAGCGTAATATCGTCTTGCGCCATGGCGTTGGTTGCTGCAGCCAGCAAAATGATAGCGGTTAATTGTTTAAGCATAAAATAGCTCCTGCGAACTTTCTGATTCCGTTTAATGTCCGGGGATAGCCCGGCGAGCGCCGGAATGCCGGGAGTCAAACTATAAGACATTTCTTATTAGGTGTTTTTGGTTTGAACCCAAAAAGCATGAATAAGCCCTGGAATATAGCCGAGGATAGTTAAAATAATATTGAGAATGAAAGCCCAGCCGAACCCTTTACCCAACAGCACGCCGAGTGGGGGTAGAATAATCGTCAAAACAATTCGCCAAAAACCCATAATATCTCCCTGCTTAGTGAGTTAGCTCATGTTTATTTTAGCGGTTACGTCTGGTTTTGCAAATTTTAACTTTTTGAATAATAAGACTGCTAATATTACCAGCACCCTGATACTACATATTTAATAAAGAGAAAAGTCGCAATTCACCAATCTGACATATATAAGATTATTCTATAATATCGCTTACATCAATCGTGCTGACGGAGCAAGAGTGCTCCAGAGTAAACATGTTTAAACGTCAATAAGGAATGCAGGTAACGAGGCGGGAAGTGCGCTACACTCGCAGGCAGTTTTATCCAATCGTGAAATGGCGGCGGCATGGACAACATCATCCTGTATAAAGTTATCGTCATCATGGTCATTGCCTGGTGGGGCTGGAGCATACTGAAAAGTAAGCAGAAACAGAGGAGCCTGGAGCCCGCCATTGCGCAGGCGAATGCCAGAGAGCGTTATCAGTGGCGTTATTTCAGATGGGGCTGGAGAGTTTTGCAAATCGTCTGCGGTTTGTATTTGCTGATCATCCTTATCCAGTTCCTTGTACGCTGCTAGCGTTTGTCGCTGCGGCGTGCGAATAGAGCACGACACAGCGACGATCTCTCTTATGCGACCCCGGTGCCGCCGTCAGAGCACCAGACCTGACCAGAAGCGTAGGAGCAGGCGTCGGAAGCCAGGAGTACGTAAAGGGGCGCTATCTCAACCGGCTGTCCCGGTCTGCCGAGCGGCGTATCCCCGCCAAACTGCTGAACCTTCTCCTGCGGCTGGCCGCCGCTTGACTGCAGAGGCGTCCAGTAGGGGCCCGGCGCCACGGCATTAACGCGGATACCGCGCGGACCCAGCTGCTTGGCCAGCGATTTCGTAAACGCAACGTTGCAGGCTTTGGTCTGGGCGTAATCCAGCAGGATCTCGCTGGGTTTAAACGCCTGGACGGAAGAGGTGTTGATGATAGCCGCGCCCTCAGACAGATGGCGGAGCGCGGCTTTTGTTATCCAGAATGGCGCATAAACGTTGGTTTTAAAGGTCGCGTCAAAGGCGGCGGTACTCAACGCCTCGATAGATTCACAATACTGCTGCCTGCCGGCGTTGTTAACCAGAATATCCAGCCCGCCAAGCTCCGCGACCGCTTTTTCGACCAGGGTATCGCAAAATGATTCAACCCGGATATCGCCGGGAATAGCGACGGCTTTTCTGCCCTCGGCCTGTATCAGCGCGATAACGGCAGCCGCGTCGGACTCCTCCTCCGGCAGGTAGCCGATCGCGACATCCGCACCTTCGCGCGCGAAGGCGATAGCCACTGCCCGGCCAATACCCGAATCACCGCCGGTAACCAGCGCTTTTTTCCCCACAAGCTTCCCGGAACCGATGTAGCTGGTTTCGCCGTGGTCGGGAAGGGGCTTCATTTCAGATGCCAGCCCCGGTGGTTGCTGCGGCTGCTCGACAAACGGCGGAAGTGGATAGTGTAGCGTTGAATTATTTCCTGTTGTCATACCGGCCTCCTTAATAAATGAAATTTAAGATTAGTCAATTATTGCGTCCGGGGGATAAAAGAAGCGTAAACCAGGAATAATTAACGACTTAAAACCAGGAATTATTTACCTGACTTTTAAGTCAACATGCATTACAGACAAGGTATTTATAAATAATAGACTTAACGCCACCAGCGCACTTGGCGCATCCTGGTCTAATCTTATATTTCGTGCCGCGTTATCTGAATAAGTCGCCTGAGGACATTGAATGGAATCCATATCGTTTCACAAGCATTGGGGGGCGGAGTTTATTGCCGCTGACACTGTCCGTTTTCGCCTCTGGGCTGAAGGTCAAAAGAGAATGATGCTGAGCCTGAAGACGCGGGATATACCGATGGAAGCCGCGGGTGAGGGCTGGTTCCAGATTGACGTCCCCGGCGTAAAGCATGGCGATGAATATATGTTCCTTTTAGCCGATGGCAGGCGTATTCCCGATCCGGCCACGCGCGCGCAGCGCGATGATGTTAACGGTCCCTCGGTGGTTATCGACCCCAGGCTTTTTCAGCCGGTTAACGATGGCTGGCAAGGGCGGCCATGGGAAGAAACCGTCATCTATGAACTCCATCCGGGCACCTTTACGCCAGAAGGCACCTTTCTGGCCGCCATCGATAAGCTGCCTTATCTGGCAGAGTTGGGGATCACCCAGATAGAGATTATGCCCGTTGCCCAGTTTGGCGGTTCCCGCGGCTGGGGTTATGACGGCGTATTACTTTACGCGCCGCACGCCGCGTACGGCGCGCCGGGGGATTTTCACGCCTTTATTGACGCCGCCCACGGGTTAGGGCTTTCGGTGGTTCTCGATATCGTTCTCAACCATTTTGGTCCGGAGGGCAACTATCTCTCTTTGCTGTCGCCGGGCTTTTTTCATCAGAACCGGATGACCCCCTGGGGTAACGCTATCGCCTATGAAACCGAGGCCGTGCGGCAGTATATTACCGAGGCGCCGCTATTCTGGCTTACCGAGTACCATCTTGATGGGCTGCGCTTTGATGCCATCGATCAGATTGAAGATCGCTCCGCCAGGCATGTGCTGATAGAGATCGCCGAAAATATCCGCAAAGCCATCCCCGACCGCCATATCCACCTCACCACCGAAGACAGCCGGAACGTCATTTTCCTCCATCCGCGCGATGAGGACGGCCAAACACCGCTATTTACCGCCGAGTGGAATGATGATTTTCATAACGCCGCCCACGTTTTCGCCACCGGCGAGACGCACGCCTATTATCAGGATTTTGCGCATCAGCCCGCCAGTAAGCTCGCAAGGGCGCTGGCCGAGGGATTTGTCTACCAGGGTGAGATTTCTGCGCAAACCGGGAAGCCCCGCGGCGTGTCCTGCGCAGCGCAACCGCCGCAGTTTTTTGTCGACTTTATTCAGAATCACGATCAGACCGGGAACCGTGCGCAGGGGGAAAGGTTGATCTCCCTTGCCGGCGCCGGGAAAACGCGCGTTTTGCTTGCCGCGTTGCTTCTGTCTCCGCATATTCCTTTGCTGTTTATGGGCGAGGAGTTCGGCGAGACCAATCCCTTTTTGTTCTTTACCGATTTTCAGGGTTCCCTCGCGAAGGCGGTACGGGAAGGGCGGGCGAAAGAGTTTGCCGGACACGCGGGACATGACGAATCCGTCCCGGACCCGAACGATCCCCGGACCTTTATCCGTTCTAAGCTCGACTGGCAAAAGGCGGCAAGCGAGGAGGGGAAATCCTGGCTGCGCTTCACGCGCAACCTCATCTTGCTGCGCCATCGCTATATCGTCCCGCTGTTGGCGGCAGGGGGCGCCGTCGAGGGCAAGATCCTGCACACGGAACCACAGGCGCTGGCCGTAAGCTGGCAATTTGCCGGCGGGACGCTCTCTGTGGCGCTGAATATCGGCGAGGAGCCGCTTGCGCTGCCGGCAATACCCGGCGAGGTCATTTTTAGCTGGCCGGAACAGCAGGAGGCATTAATGCCAAACAGTATTGTTGTCCGTTTTGCACATGGAGAAGCCTCAGTATGATCCCTTCTGCGACTTATCGTATTCAGTTCCGTAACGGCATGACTTTCGATCGCGCGGCGGCGCTGGCCCCCTATCTTCAGGGGCTTGGTATCAGCCATCTTTACGCCTCGCCGATATTTACGGCTACCACCGGCTCCACCCATGGCTATGATATTACCGATCCTAACGAGATCGACCCGGCCATAGGGGGCCGCGAAGGGTTTGACCGGATGGTAAAGGCGCTGCGAAATGCGCAAATTGGTCTAATCCTGGATATTGTGCCTAACCATATGGCGACCTCGCTGGAGAATCGCTGGTGGCGGGACGTTATCGAGCAGGGCAAGAACAGCCACTGGGCGAATTATTTCGACATTGACTGGACGCGTCCCGTTACGCTGCCGTTTCTGGGAGATACCTTTGAGGCGGAGCTGGAGAGCGGGGTGCTCGCACTGAAACGCGACCCTGAAACCGGGAAACCGGCGTTCATCTACTACGACCAGGCGTGGCCCCTGAATCCTCAAACCCTGGCGACAGGTGAGCAACTACTAACATCCCCTGAACGCGACGCTATTCTGGCGCTGCATGAGGCGCAAAGCTGGCGGCTGATGTCCTGGCGGGAAGCGCCCAGGCAGCTCTCCTGGCGGCGTTTTTTTGAAATTACCGGCCTGATTGGCGTCAGGGTTGAAGACCCGGCGGTATTTGACGACACCCATCGACTTATCCTTGAACTGGTGCATTCCGGCATCGTCGATGGTCTGCGTATTGACCATATCGATGGCCTTGCCGACCCGCTGGGGTATCTGCAGCGACTGCGCCAGGCAACCGGGCCAGAGTGCTACATTACGGTGGAAAAAATCCTCGCGAAGGGCGAACAGCTGCCCGCCGACTGGCCGGTGTCCGGCACCACAGGGTATGAGTTTATCGCTTCGCTGGCGGAAGTACTGGTGGATGACAATAACCTCGACCAGCTGCAGCAGGTACATGACGACGCGCTCGGCGGAACGGTGGATCGCCGCAAAGCGCTGCGCGAGGCGAAAGGCCTGATGGCGGATCGCAATTTTGAGGGGGAATTTACCACCTTATTGAACCTGGCTCGCGAACTGGCGCATCGTAACGGCATGGCGGTCGAGAGCGACGCGCTGCGCCACGCCCTGCGCGAACTGCTGCTGGCCTTCCCTGTCTATCGTACCTACGGCACCGCCGAAGGGCTGACCGCAGGCGATATTACGCTGTTAAACCGGGTGGTTGACCAGGTGAACGCCGAAGAAAACCGCCCCGATGCCAACGCGCTTAACGTTATTATCGCTATCCTGACCGGCAATCTGCAGGAGAGCTGCCTCGACATCGCTTCACACTTCAGGACCCGTTTTCAGCAGCTCACCGGGCCGTTAATGGCGAAATCGGTCGAGGATACGCTGTTCTTTCGCCATAACCTCGACCTGGCGCTGAATGAAGTTGGGGCCGATCCTACGCCTCGCGCCTTCTCTTTGTCTCGCTTTCATCAGGAGATGCGCATCCGTCTTGCCCGCCAGCCCGATGCGCTGCTGGGGACGTCGACGCACGATACGAAACGCGGGGAAGATGCGCGCGCCCGGCTTTATACCTTAACGGAAGCCCCGCAGCTGTGGGGGGAAAACCTAGCGCGCTGGCGTCAGATGAATCAAACCCAGGTGCGTTTTTTGAACGACGGCACGGCGCCGAACGCGGCGGATACGTGGATGATCTATCAGGCGCTGGCGGGCGCATGGCCTGCAACGCTGTTGCCGGACGATGCCGAAGGGCTGAAATCGCTCGAAGCGCGTTTTCTCGCTTTTATGGAAAAAGCGCTGCGCGAGGCCAAGCAGAGAACCGACTGGATCGACAGCAATGAAAGCTATGAAAGCGTGGTGCTTAATTATGCGCAGCAGCTATTTTCTGCGGATAATTCGCGTTTTCTCAACGATTTTCACACCGCCTTACAGCCTTTTATCCGTGCCGGACTGGTAAACAGCCTCAGCCAGACGGTGATAAAACTGACCGCGCCCGGCGTGCCGGACATTTATCAGGGGAGCGAGGCGCTGAACTTCAGCCTTGTCGATCCGGATAACCGACGTGAACCCGATTTCGCCGTCCTTGCGCAAAACCTTCATACCCGGAATGCGGATCTGTTCACCCGCGAATCCGCCTGGCGAGACGGGCGCCTGAAACAGTACGTTACCGTTTCTTTTCTCCGATTGAGACAGCGGCATTCAGCGCTCTTCCATTATGGTGACTGGGTACCATTAAAAGTCTCCGGGGAGAGGGAGGATAATCTTATTGCCTACGCGCGCATCAGCGGAGAGGAGGCCCTGATCGTGGTGGTTCCTCGCCTGGCGTTTGACGTTGCGGCGCACGGATTGGCGGAATCTTCCGCAAGGTTATGGGGCAATACTGCGGTAACAATACCAGACGATCTGGCCGGGAAATGTTTTCGCGATGTGTTAAGCGGCGAGAGCCGCCTGGTGGAAACGTCCCTAGATCTGGCGTCAACTTCCGGGTGGTTGTTGACGCTTATTAGCGATGAGCAACGGGGAGAATAACGATGCGCAAGGAAAAAGCTTTTGAAATACGGCCCGGTGACAGCCAGCAGCTGGGGGCTAATTTTGACGGAAAAGGCGTTAACTTCGCGCTCTTCTCCGCGCACGCTGAACGGGTTGAGCTGTGCCTGTTTGATCCTTCAGGGAAAACGGAAATAGCCCGGCTGGAACTGCCGGAATATACGCACGAAATCTGGCACGGCTACGTGCCCGATCTTCAGCCTGGGGCGTTATATGGTTATCGGGTTTACGGCCCGTACGATCCGGAAAACGGGCATCGCTTTAACCCAAATAAACTGCTTATCGATCCCTACGCGCGGGAGCTGGCAGGCGATATCGCGTGGAACGAGGCGCATTTCGGTTACGAGCTGGGCCATGAGGAGAAAGACCTCAGCTTTGATACCCGCGATAGCGCGCCTTTTACGCCAAAATGTAAGGTAGTCGACCCGGATGCGTTCGACTGGCAAGGGGAAAATCGCCCCGACATTCGCTGGCCGAATACGGTGATTTACGAAACGCATGTGAAAGGGTTTACCCAGCTTAATCCGGCGCTCCCCCTCGAGCTGCGCGGCACATTCGAGGGGCTTGGGCATCAGGCCTCCGTCGAGTATATCAAGAGCCTCGGCATCACTTCCGTTGAGCTGCTGCCCGTTCACTGGTTTCCCGATGACCAGCATCTGCTTGACAGGGGACTAAAAAACTTCTGGGGTTACAATACGCTGGGCTTCTTTGCCCCCGCGTCCCGTTACTATGGGCCCGCAGGTATTGCCGGATTCCGCAATATGGTGCGCGCTTTTCATGATGCCGGTATTGAGGTGATCCTTGACGTGGTTTACAACCATACCGCGGAGGGAAATGAGCTGGGCCCGACGCTCTCATTTAAGGGCATCGATAATTTCTCCTACTACCGGACGATGCCGGATCGGCATCGTTATTACATCAATGATACCGGGACGGGAAATACGGTGAATACGTCCCATCCCCGGGTACTGCAGATGGTGATGGATTCGCTACGCTATTGGGCTCAGTCCATGCACGTTGACGGCTTTCGTTTTGATCTTGGAACTATTCTCGGCCGTGAACCGGAAGGGTTCGATCCGCGAGGCGGTTTTTTTGACGCCATAACCCAGGATCCCGTGCTGGCAAAACTTAAACTGATCGGCGAGCCCTGGGATATCGGCCCCGGCGGTTATCAGGTTGGCGGTTTTCCGCCAGGCTGGGGCGAGTGGAACGACAAATACCGCGATACGGTGCGGGAATACTGGAAGGGAGATAACGTATCTACCGATTTTGCCGCCCGTTTGCTGGGATCGGGGGATCTGTACGATTTACGCGGCCGCCGCCCGTGGGCCAGCGTCAATTTTATTACCGCTCATGACGGCTTCACGTTAAACGATCTGGTTTCGTATAACGAGAAGCATAATGAAGCCAACGGTGAGGATAATAACGACGGGCACAATGATAACCGTTCCTGCAATTATGGCGAGGAAGGGCCGATGGAAAATCAGGCTATCGTCGCGGTCCGCGAACGCCAGAAGCGTAACTTCCTCACCACGCTATTGTTCTCCCACGGCACCCCGATGCTACTGGCCGGGGACGAATTTGGCCGTACGCAGCAGGGAAATAATAATGGCTACTGTCAGGACAGCGAGATTTCATGGATCAACTGGGAAGCGCTGTCCGAAGATGACCACGCATTACGCCATTTCACCCAGCGCCTGATTGCGCTACGCGCGGAACAACCGCTTTTACGGCGTGAAAGCTGGCGCGATGGGCTCGAGATACGCTGGTTTAACGCCGGCGGCGGCTTGCAGCAATCTGAGCAGTGGGATGAAGGGTCAACGTTAGGCCTTGCCATCAGTCGACCCGACCTCGAAGAGGAGAAAGGGATCTGGCACGACGTTCTGATACTTTTCAATCCCTTTGAGGGCGATGTTGCGTTCCAGATACCGCAGTTCGGCGAAGGCGGCTGGGTTCTTGAGCTGTCGACCGCTGAAGAGAAAAGTGACGGCGTCACTATTACGGAAGCGATTGATTTTATTCTGGCCGGGCGCAGCATTGCGCTATTCAGACGGCCTTAGCGTACAGATAAACCCGGCGTTGAATGCCGGGTTTGTATTGTCATTATTGATGCAGCGGATGACCACTGGCAGCAAGGATGGATTCATGCATGGCTTCAGAAAGCGTGGGATGAGCAAAGATCATCGATAAGAGACTCTCATCTGTGGCCTCCAGATGATGCGCGATACCAAAACCCTGGATCTGTTCAGTGACCTGCTCGCCAACCATATGCGCGCCCAGCAGTTCGCCGGTTTCGGCGTCGAAAATAGTCTTAACAAAACCCTCCGTCTCACCGCTGGCCAGCGCCTTACCATTCCCCTGATACGCGAACTTACCAATCTTGATCGGCCGTCCCGTCTCGCGAGCCTTCGCCTCTGTCAAGCCCAGGCTGGCAACCTGCGGCCGGGCATAGGTACAACCGGGCACGTAGTCGCGGTTAAGAGGGCGTATGCCTTCGATACCAGCCAGCGCCTCGACGCAGATCATGCCTTCGTGGCTGGCTTTGTGCGCCAGACACGGCGGGCCGACCACATCGCCGATAGCATAGAGCCCAAAGACGTTGGTTCGGCAAGCGGCATCCGTCTTGATAAACCCGCGGTCCAACTCGACTCCCAGCGCTTCCAGCCCCAGGCCTTCCACATTAGGCTGTACGCCCGCTGCCAACAGCACACGTTCGACTTCCAGGGTCTGTTCGGCGCCGGTGGTTTTCAGGGCGCAGCGCACGCCCGTATCGGTGTGCTTTACCTGCGTCAGCAGAGTTTGGCTATGGACGTGTATACCGCGTCGTTCGAACGATTTACGCACGGTCGCGGATACTTCGGCGTCTTCAAGGGGCAGAATCTGCGCGGCTTGTTCGACCAGCGTCACTTTGCTGCCAAGATCGTTATAAAGGCTGGCGAACTCCACTCCGATGGCCCCTGACCCGATAATTAATAGAGACTCCGGTAAGCGCTCAGGCTGCAGGGCCTCGAAATAGGTCCAGATTCGCTCGCCATCTGGCTCTACTCCGGGCAACGCTCGCGGCCGGGCGCCAGTCGCAAGGATCACATGATCTGCGCGATAGTCTCGCTCTTCCCCCTGGGGATCGGCGACCGTGACTTGCCCCTTACCACGCAGCCGGGCGGTGCCGGCTATGACCGTCACGCCATTTTTCTTCAACAGGTACTCGACACCTCCGGTCAGCTGTTGCGACACGGCGCGGCTAAACTGCACCAGTTTCTGCAGATCGAAACTCACCTCGCTGAGACTAAAACCCAGCCGATCGGCATACGCAATACTGTGCGCCACCTCTGCGCCATGCAGCAGCGCCTTGGTTGGAATGCATCCCCAGTTCAGGCAGATGCCCCCTAAATGCTGCTTCTCCACTAATGCGGTACGAAGCCCTAGCTGGCCGGCACGAATGGCGGCGACATACCCCCCAGGCCCGCCACCTACTATCAGTACATCATATTTGTCGTGCATAGCTCGTCTCCCCGATAAACAACAGCGTCGGTGTTTCCACCAACCGCTTGAGCGCCTGGAGAAAAGCCGCGCCTGACGCCCCATCGATGACCCGGTGATCGCAGGACAGCGATACGGTCAGTTGATGGCGGACGACGATCTGTCCGTCGCGAACTACCGCTCGGGGCTCACCTGCGCCAATCGCAAGGATCGCGCCCTGGGGTGGGTTGATGATGGCGTCAAACTGCCTTACTCCGAGCATGCCCAGGTTTGACACGCTAAAGGTGCCGCCCTGGAACTCTTCGGGCTTGAGCATGCCCGCCCGGGCTTTGGTTATCAGAGAATGAACTTCGTTTGATATGTCGCTTATCGACCTGCTGTTGGCCGAACGTACGATAGGAGTAATTAACCCGTCTGGCAGCGCAACCGCCACGGAAATGTCGGCATCGGCAAAACGGCGTATGCTCTGGGTAGCCTCATCAAACTGTATGTTAACGTCCGGCACGGCTATCAGCGCCATGGCGCAGGCTTTAACCAGCATATCGTTAACCGAAATCTTGACGCCGGGTACTTCGCTGTTGATTTCCTTACGTAATGCTAAGAGTCGATCCAGGTCGAGATCGACGGTCAAACGGAAATGAGGTGCATGTTGCTTGGACATTTGCAAACGACCAGCGATCGCTCGCCGCATGCTGGACATCGGCAACGTCTCAAAGGCTGTCGCTGACGTGGTTTGTGGAGCCCCGGTCTGGGGTAGCCCATCCAGCAGCAAAGCGGCCGCCAGCACATCATCGCGACTCACCCGTCCAAGTGAACCGCTTTTGCGGCAGTCGTGCAGGTTGATCCCCAGTTTTTTGGCCAGACGGCGCGCCAACGGGGTTGCCGATACCTGGCTATCATCGGTATGCGAACGCGGCGCTTTGCCGGAACGAACTGGCGGCGGCGGAGAGGCGATGCGGCCGCCTGCGGCAACGATCGCGCTCTCCAGGTCAGCCACGGAGATACGCTCGCCGCGCCCGCTACCGTGGACCTTTTTCAAGTCAACGCCCAACCGCGCGGACAGACGTAACGCATGGGGAGTGGCATTCACCTGAGTCGGATCGGTTTTGCCTTGTAAGCTGATGGGTACCTCGGTCAGCCCAATGGATGCCGCAGGCTTATTGGCGGGGGCCGGTACAAAGGAGGGCGCCGCGGTCGCTACAGCAGGCTCGGTCGTCTGCATGACAGGAGCTGCTGGCTGCGCCGCGCCCAGACTGGCCGCGAAGGCATCCAGTTCAGCCTCGCTTACCGAAGAGTCAGCGACCAACGCTAAAACAGCGCCGACCGGGAGGGTATCTCCCACTCGGGCGATTATCCGCCGTAGCGTACCGGCGAAGGGGGCCTCCAGAACATTGACGATTTTACTGGTCTCAATTTCACAGATTTCCTGCCCTTTGGCGAAACGGTCACCCTCCTGGATGGCCCACCGTGCGAGCACGCCTTCCTCCATTGAAAGACCCCACTTCGGCATTTCAAGTGTCCTGATATCGCTCATAGCTTAATCCTCCAGCACTTTACGGACGGCAGCTTCGATACGTTCAACGCCAGGGATCCAGAGTTTTTCGAGAGCAGGGGAGAACGGTACCGGGGTGTGTGGTGGTGTTACCAGAACAATAGGCGCTTTGAGGAAATGGAATGCCTGGGAAGCAATCAGCGCGGCGACATCATGAGCAAAGCCAAAACGCGCAGCTGACTCGTCGACAATGACCACGCGGCCTGTAGAAGCCACTGATTCCAGAATACCTTCTTCGTCCAGAGGCGAAATTGTACGTGGATCGACCACCTCCACCGAGATCCCCTCGCTGGCCAGTTTGTCGGCGACCTGGTTTGCTTTATGTACCATTGCCGACAACGCGATGATGGTGACATCCTCACCTTCACGGGTATAGTTGGCGACGCCCAGGGGAATGGTATAAATCTCGTCCGGTACCTCGCCCTTGAGGTCATAAAGCATTTTATGCTCGCAGAACACCACCGGATCGTCGTCGCGAATCGACTGGATCAGCAGCCCTTTGACATCATAAGGCGTCGATGGCACGACCACCTTGAGCCCCGGTGTGGTCGCAAAAATATTATAGGGTGACTGCGAATGCTGGGCTGCAGCAGAAAAACCAGCGCCGATCATGCCCCGCATCACCAGCGGCGCCTTCGCCTTGCCGCCAAACATATAGCGGAACTTTGCGGCCTGGTTGTACAGTGCATCATGGCTAACACCGAAAAAATCCATAAACATCAGCTCTGCCACCGGCCGCAGACCCGTTGCTGCGGCGCCGGCAGCCATGCCGACGATCGCCGACTCCGTAATGGGGGTGTCGATCACCCGCTCGGAGCCGAACTGCGTCCACAGCCCTTTAGTAACGCCGAGCACGCCTCCAAAGGCCTCTATCCTTGCTTCTTCGGGCGCATTTCCGCCGTGACCGCCACGCAAGTCTTCACCAATCAGAACGACACGTTCGTCGTGCTCCATTTCCTGGGCCAGGGCTTCCTTGACCGCTTCTCGATAGGTTTTTATAGGCATTGTGATCACCCTCAGTATGAGACGTAAACGTCTGTAAGCAGGTCTTCCGGAGCCGGGTAGGCAGCGGCGCGGGCTTTGAATACAGCATCATCGACAAGTGCTTCAACCGCCGCGTCGATCGCCGCCAGTTCCTCAAGGGAGATGTGTTGTTCGACCCTGGCAGTGAAAATCTTCAGCGGATCATGTTGTTCGCGCAGACGTTGAACTTCGCCCTCAGCGCGGTAAAGCGCCGGATCGCCCTCAAAGTGACCGTGCCAGCGGAAAGCTTTGGCCTCAATGACGCTTGGACCTCCACCTTCTCGGGCGCGCTTGACCGCCTCTGCGGTGGCATCGTAAACGGCAAAGAAATCGGTGCCATCAACCGTCACTGCCGGTAAACCGAAGCCCGCGGCGCGCCCGGCGATATCACGACCACCGACGGCGTAGTCATGGCCCGTTCCTTCGCCATAACCGTTGTTCTCGAAAATAAAGATGGCAGGGAGTTGCAGCACGACTGCCATGTTAATGGCTTCAAATACCAGACCCTGATTAGATCCGCCGTCACCAGTAAAAGAGACCCCAACGTTCCCGGTCTTAAGGGTTTTGGCCGTCAGCGCAGCGCCGATGGCTAACGGAGGGGCGCCACCCACAATAGCGTTTGCACCCAGCATACCTTTCGACAGATCGGCAATATGCATAGAGCCCCCCTTGCCCCGGCATAATCCGCTGTCCTTACCGAATATTTCAGCCATCATGCCGTGAATATCGCAGCCTTTGGCAATACAGTGGCCATGTCCACGGTGCGTGGACCCAATAAAATCAGCGTTAGTCAGATTTTCGCAGACCCCCACCGCAATGGCTTCCTCACCGGTATAAAGGTGAATGAAGCCCGGAATATCACCGCTGGTGTTTTCCTGATGCAAACGCTCCTCAAACGTCCGGATTTCGCGCATCTTACGGTAAGCCTGGAGTAAAGCCTGTTTGTTAAGCATCACTTAATTCTCCTCAGTAACGGTCGTCAGGCGGGCAGGCTGAAAGCCCTTAACCACGCCGATGCAATGAATCTACGAGTGCGACGAGGAGGTGCGAAGCCACCTTCATGGGGGGGTAGGAGGGGGTTTACATGCTTGAGGTCAAACTTTATAAATTTTATGTATCTATCGAGAGGGACGGTTCCATGTCATCCCGGGCTCTGGCGTACAATTGATAAAAAAATACGAGTAGATAACTACGGATGAAGCCATCGGATTTTAAAAGTCGTCAGGCAACTTCACTGGTCTCCGGGCCATTGCGGCTGACGAGAGATTTGCCGCTAATCCTGACCAAATTCGTCCCACCACGCTCTTCGATACGGCTGCTACAGCGCTCACGGCTTCTTCTGCTCCTCGATCGCATGCAGCGACGCCGTCTGGGTGTCGTTTGCGCGGGAGCTGGATTTGGCAAAACCACCCTGTTGGCGCAGTGGTATCAGCAAATGATTGCCCAGGGCGAACGCGTTGCCTGGCTTAGCCTCGATGAGGATGATGATGGCGTATGGCAGTTCATTCCTTATCTACTGCAAGCATTGCGACCGCTCTATGGCGATTGGGACACCGACTTTTGGCGCAACATAGAAGAACAGACGCCCTCCAGTTCGCAACAGCTGCTGGCCGGGTTGATTAACCAACTGCATTACTGTCCGCACGACCTGTATCTGATCGTTGATGACTTCCATATGATCAATGATGCCGGTGTATATGAAGCCCTGGGATATTTGCTCAAGCATGCTCCTGCCGCCTTGCATCTAATCATTGGCAGCCGTTTCCACCCCAGTCTGTCCCTGAGCCTGCTTCAGGCGCAGGACCAGCTGGTGGAAATTTATGATCGAGACCTGCAATTTACGCTCGAAGAAACCAGAAACTATTTCAGCCAGACGATTGATGTACCACTCAGTAATCAGCATGTACAGCGGCTACGTTCCGCGACAGAGGGGTGGATCGCCGGCATGAAAATCGCTTCGTTGTCCCCAGAATTGCTCAATGATCCAGAACATCTGCTGCGCAATATTCGTGGTGGAACCCGCGCCATCGCCCGTTATCTGAAAGAGGTGGTACTTGACCCATTGCCTGCGGAAATTTTTGATTTTCTTGTCAAAACATCGTTTCTTAATCGTTTAAATGCCGGGTTATGTAATGGTGTTACAGGGCGTGATGATAGTGAAGCGATACTGGCATGGATTGAGCGGCACAATCTTTTTTTGTCAGCCCTTGACGAACAAGGCTGCTGGTTTCGCTACCATCCTCTTTTGCAGGAAACCCTGCGAACGATATTGCAGCAGAACAACGATATCAACCTCAAGCATTTACATGAATTAGCCAGTCATTGGTTCGTTGAACAGAGATTGTGGTCCGAAGCGGTACGCCACGCACTTGCAGCGGGCAAGCCGATCCATAACCCCGGGCAGGATGGCGCGGGCGCGCAGTCACTGGCGGAAGAAGGGGATATAGATACCCTGGTTTCCTGGATGCATCACTTACCTGCAAGTACTGACCCTTCGCGCATTGACCTGCAAATCAATTTGGCCTGGGCGCTGGCGCACTATTTTCGCTTCGATGAATCAAGGCAGTTGCTGGATAATCTTGACCAAATGGTCGTTAATCACCGTGATGATATAACCCCCAACGCCTGGCTCAAATTACGTGTCGTGCGCGCAATTTGCGAAGCTTTTGCCGAGAAAATCCCGGAAAGCCTGGCGATTGTTGAGCCGTTGCTGGCTAAAGTGCCCTGCGGAGACACCTGGGTCGATGGCCTCATTTGCAATATTCTGAGCTACTGCCACGTGGTTAACCAGCGCTATACCGACGCTCTTGAGGTTCAACGGCATATGCCTTGCCCGGAAAGCCCGCTCGACAATCTGTTTGTCTCGGTTTATCGCGCTTTTATCATTACTCAGTGCCATCTTGGTCAGGGTGACCTGGAGAACGCCTGGGGGTATGCAGAGAATGCATTGCGCCAGGCTGAGCGTTTTACCGGCCCTCAGTCGACCAGCGGCGCGACGCTTGCGCCGCTGCTGGCGGAAATAGCTTACGAACGTAAGAACCTGGACTCATTAAATACGCTGTTAGCAGACAGACTCGAATTTATCGATCGGTTTGGTCCACCCGATGCCTTGAGTCGCTGCTATACCTATCTTGCGCGCCAGGCCTTAAATGACGATATGCCGCATGAGGCAGAACGGCTGCTGGAACACGCGCAACGACTAGCGGTGTCTCGCGGATGGCAACGGCCGCAGGCTTTATTGTTAGCAGAGCAGGCGAGAGTGCGTCTGCAGCGCGCGAATTATCCAGGCGCAGAGCAGCTGCAACGGCAACTCGAACAACTGGCCGCCCAGGCCACAATTGATGCCGAAAATCCCTGTCAACGCGCAATAGCTCAGCATGCAATCGTCAGCCGCAGCCGCCTTCTTCTGGCGTCAGGCCAGGCGCCACAAGCCAGCCTTTTACTGGGCGAACTCGTGACTGAGCAGGAGCGTCGGGGCGACCGGCTATCCGCAGCGCGACTTCGTACGCTATGGTCATTATCCTTGTGGGATAGTGGCGAAAACGCGGCTGCCGTGGCTGCATTGCAGCCCACCTTGCAATTAGCGGCACAACAGCATCTCAAACGAATTTTTCTTGATGCTGGCGAGGCATTGCAGCTTCTGCTTGTCCATGTACGCGAAACCTCAGCAGCCAGCGAAGGGGATGACCATTTGCCCGTGAAAAGGAGCGAGTCTGAAGGCAAGCGGATTCAGCGTGAAAATAGTGATGTTAACCTGGATCTCAGTGAGCGAGAGCAGCAGATATTACAGCTGATTGCTGATGGTCAGATGAACAAGGAAATCGCTCGCTCTTTGACTATCTCTACTGAGACGGTGAAATGGCACATCAAGAACATCTACGCCAAGCTCAAAGTCAATAGTCGTACGCAAGCCATGAGTCGGGCTCTGGAAATGAAGTTACTGGATTAATAATGTGAGTAATGTGCAAATCTAATCAAAAAGTGAATATGTCAATGGCATCTATTAGCTGACTTTTTACGGGCTGCCCGACGAGGGCTGTCTGATTTTGAGTTCAGGTCTTTAGCTTCTCCTACAGCCTTTACGTACAATAGATTTTACCGGGGGAGGCAGAGCAAGGCAGAATTTACTAAAGCTTACCAGCAGACTTTCTCAGCATAGTAATATCCCTCTTAGGTGATTCCCCGAACATCCGCGTATATTCCCGGCTGAAATGAGATAAGCTTTCGTAACCGACAGCATAGGCTGCTGTGGTGACATCGTAATGTTCATTCAGCATCAGTCGCCTGGCTTCATTGAGGCGCAGCCATTTCTGATACCGGAGCGGGCTCATTCCCGCAAGCTGCCTGAAATGTTGGTGGAAAGAGGGCTTGCTCATTTGCACGCGGTTTGCCAGCTCCTCGACACGTAAAGGTGATGCAATATTGGTCTTTAACCAGTCGATAGCTTTACCGATACGGTAGCCATGGCCGTCTACTGCTGCAATCTGTCTGAGATGATCGGACCGATCGCTCATCAAAAGCCTGTAATGTATCTCTCTTTGAATCAGCGGCCCGAGAACAGGAATGGCTTCAGGCTCGTCAAGCAAAGAAAGCAGACGGCAGAAAGGCTCCAGCAATACACCAGTCATGGTCCCTATCCCTACACCCGTTCCCGCGTCTCGTTTTTTGACCGGCGGCAGGCTTCCCTGTGCAATTAATTCCATCAGCACGCGCTGGTCAAGTTTATAGGCGACGCCGACGCAGGGCCGGGATGTCGAAGCCTGCAATACTTCCGAACTGGCTGGCAGATCAAGAGACGTGATCAGGAATTTTTCCGCATTATATTCATATGGTTCACCGCCAACCCACATGATCTTCGCGCCATCGGCCACCAGAACGATACTCGGAGGAACCAGGCAGCTCACCGGAGGAGCGGGTTCGTTTCGGCGGAATAATTCCAGTCCTTCTACGGCTGTAGGGAAATCACCGGTGCCAGGCGTGCGCTGAGCAATATCCCGGGAGAGCTCGCCGAGTCGTCTCTCAATCGATTTGTCTGAAATCATTCCATCACGCCCCATATTTGTTAAGTCTGTGCGACGTCGCCAACTTACCCGTTATGAAAAGTGAAATATACGCTTTGGCATCATGTTAATAGGATCAGGCAAATAATGCAGAGTATTTTAATAACAGATTTCATTAGCGACATCCAAAATAGACATACCGAAATGAGACGCTGACTACAACCCAATCCGCATCCACTTTGAATGAAGGTATGACTATCATGACGCTAAAAACTTCAACCCGCTTTTTTAATGGCGCACTCCTTGCCGGAACGCTAGCCATGATTTCAACAGAAGCTGCGGTCGCCCAGCCGGCAGCAGGCACAGCTGATTCTTCAGTCCATCTGGTTCAGACGTGGGATAAAACTTTCTCAAGGAGCGACAAAGTGGATCATCAAAAAGTGACTTTTAAAAACCGTTACGGCATTACGCTGGCCGCAGATGTATATCTTCCTGAAGATCGCGGAAACAGGAAGCTTGCTGCGCTTGTTATTTCCGGGCCTTTTGGTGCGGTAAAAGAGCAGGCATCAGGTCTGTATGCTCAGACCTTAGCAGAGCGCGGATTCGTGACGCTGGCATTTGATCCGTCTTATACCGGTGAAAGCAGTGGTGAACCGCGCAATATTGCTTCACCTGATATCAATACCGAAGACTTTATGGCAGCCGTCGATTTTATTGGACTGCAACCTTATGTGGATCGTGAACGTATCGGTGTCATCGGTATCTGCGGCATGGGGGGGATTGCCCTGAACGCTGTTGCCGTGGATAAACGCGTAAAAGCGGTCGTTGCCAGCACCATGTATGATATGAGCCGCGTGATGTCGAAAGGCTACAATGACAGCGTAACGACGGAGCAACGCGAGCAGGCGCTGGAGAAGATGAGTCTTCAGCGCTGGGAGGATGCGGCAAACGGCAAACCTGCATACCAGCCAGACTATAATAAACTGAAGGGCGGTGAAGCACAGTTTCTCGTGGACTATGCGAACTACTACATGACCAAACGCGGATATCATCCACGAGCCGTCAACTCCGGCAATTCATGGTCCGTGACAACGCCGATGGCATTTATGAATTTCCCGCTCATGACCTATATTAAGGAAATTTCTCCGCGCCCGATCCTGTTCATTCATGGCGAAAGAGCGCATTCGCTGTACTTCTCCAAAACGGCTTATGAAGCGGCAAATCAGCCAAAAGAGCTTTTGATTGTAAAAAATGCCACCCATGTTGATTTATATGATCGTATGGACAAGATCCCGTTCGATAACATCACGGCATTTTTTAACAAATACCTTAATAAATAAATCATAACACCGTCCGATATTCTACGAATCAGCGTTATCGTTTTATGTCCTTAATATACGAAATAACGTAGACAAAAGAGGAAAAGCTTATGCTCTGGAACCGCGAGCTCTTAGCAAAAATAGATGCAGCGGACGACCTAAAAATCGCGCCGTACCGTCCCGATATGAATACTACCGGCACGCCAACATGGATTTGGGAAGTGACGGTGGATGACCGACTTTTTGTCCGCGCCTATAGTGGTACCCGTTCAAAATGGTATCAGGCAGCACTAACTCGACGGGCGGGTAAGATAGTGGCTATCGGACAGGAATTCGACGTGCGGTTCGTAAAACCGTCGGACCCGGTTCTTGAAAGTAAAATCGATCGGGCCTACCAGATAAAATATTCCAGCAGTAGCTATGTTTCCGCAATGACGGGAGCTCGCGCCAGAGCGGCCACGGTTGAGATATTACCTTCGTGAATGCCATGCCGCAGAAATGTGACAGACCTCCGTCCGCTGGCTGAACGTGGTCTATTCACCATTGATGTGGCCCTTCAATAAACATAAATTCCAGCGCCGTCCGTCGCTGCGCAACTCGGTGATGCTCAGCGGGTGGATGTCGATGCGTGCAAATGAGTGAAGTGGGGCGCCGAGAACATCGACGATCATGGCGCGGATTATGGCGGCTGGCGCAATGGCACAGTGCCGACCTTGAATATCGACGTGTTTAGCCAGCCAGCTGCCACAGCGCGCCAGCAGCTGTGCGCGCGACTCTCCGCCCGGCGGAGAGTCACCCTCAAGCCATGCCCGGAATGCTTCGGCGTCTTGCGTCATCACCTCACGTAATGACCGACCCGCCCAGATGCCGTAGTCGGGTTCGGCCAGTTCCGTTACCAGAGTACCCGGTAAAGAGAGCGCAGCTGCGGTTTGCCGGGCGGCGGTGTCTGGGGAGATCCAGACGCGTTGATAACGGGCAGTACCGCTTTGTAACTGATGGGCCCGTTGCCACTCCCGTGCCTCCAGAGGATCATCACAGGGGAAGTGTGAACCTCTGGAAGCTGCCGTTTCTCCCTGGCAAATTAGCGTTAGCGACGCTCTCATGATGTTAACCGCGCCGGAAGGCCAGTCGCTGTCCGCGTGTCGCCGGCGGGCGTTCGGCTAAGGCGCCGAAAACCACACCGATGACGCTCCAGAGCACAAGATGCGTGCCGAAGGAGCTTATGCGGAAACGCCATAGCAGGTCAGCCGGGAAGTGGTCGGATACTTCGTTCACGGTCGGCATCAGGGCACAAACCACGAGCATCAGCGCCACGGCGAACAGCGTTGCCCACATCATCGCATCTGCTCTGCCGAGGCGCGGCATTAGCTGATGTGATAACCACGCGGCCGCGATGACGATGCTGATGGAAAGTAACATCATGACGAAGTACAGCCCGGTACGATAGCCGATGGTTTCCGGGTTGCCGACTGCGGGCGGATTGGGCGGGTATTTCAGACCTGGCATCAGGCTCATTGCCAGAAAGCCACCCAGCGCCAGGCACAACGCCAGCACACGCGGGTTCGATGGCCCAAAGCGCTGGTAGCTAAAGGCCCACGCCAGCGCCAGACCGCCGCCCAGTGCTGCGCCAAACAGCGCCATGCCGGTCATCAGGCCGATCCCGGACTGGGTCTGTCGGCTAAACACCTCTTCTTCTTCGCTGTCTGCTGACGCGCCGTGTTGGTGAGCATGAGCTGACATGCTTTTTTCCAGCCCAATCGCGCGGTCGACCTGCGGCTCGCCGAAATGGTGCGCAAAAGCAAACGCCACCAGTCCCGCCAGAATGCCGGCCATCATCCCTTTAAATAACAGTTTCCCAATCATTTCCGCCTCCTCAGTGGCAGGGAAAACCCAGCAGATGACGTGCGTCGTGGAAGAATTCATGCACCTGAGTGCCGGAAAACATCGACGTCGCGCCTTGTTCCGCGCCAACAAAATAGATTGCCAGCAGCGCCAGCAGGGCGGTGAACAGCGCCCAGGGCAGCAGTTTCGCAACAGGAATTGGGGCGGCCGGGATGTGGGTGTTAAGGGTGATATCACTCATGGTGTAACTCCATTATCGATTTTACTGTTGGAAACGAGAGCCGGACTCACCGTGACCGGCACGCCCAGCGAAAGGTGATGATGGCTATGTGCTGGCGGGCAACTGGCGTTCGCCAGTACAATCGGCTGACCGTGGGGCGTGTTGAGATACGCCTGACGCCACTCCTGCGTCCGTCGGCTGATATCATCCGGCACAGCCAGGTTGAGTGCAGTCACCATGTTTTCCATCGCCGCCGTCCACTGACGATAGTAGGCATCATTCACGCTTTCACCCGGTTGCGCCGGCGCCGCTTTGATCTCTTTACTGAATGTCTGTACCCATTCTGCCCACGGGAACAGCCCGGCCCGGTGGAGATGGACTATCAGGGAGAATGCTTTTGCCTGCCAGGGCTTATCGAACACCGGCCCTTCCTCATCGCGCGGTAACCCGATGGCGGCGTAATCGTGTTGAGTCGCAGTATTCATGCTTCTATTCATACTTCCTCCAGATAGTCATCCCACAGATCGATGAACACCTTGTCCGGACGCGGCTCGCCCCACAGTTCCTGCGCGGTGAAACTGACGCTGTAGACATGCTGGGGATGTTCGCCCAGGCCGTGCGCCGCAGTATCTGGCGTGATAAACACACCGTGAGCGATCTCTATGCGACCGACTTTATCGCGTGCGTAGCGTGGCAGACGGGTATGTGTGGTCGGATTGAAATTTTTCGTTCGTACCCGATCGCCCACCCGGAAGCGGGGCGTAACATCATGACTGACGCGAGCAGACCCGCCGGTGCTAACGACCTTCGATACCATATCCTGCGTCAGCACAGGCGTGCCAGGCATACAGGAGGTAGGCTTCGCGCCTCCCCACAACTCTTCAACGGTGATCACCCCCTTTGACAGCAGCAGCGTTTCGAATGCATGCAGCCAGTGCTCGTAGTAGCTCGACTGCAGATATTCTGTCGGCGCCATACCTTCGATAGCGTGGCGGAATTCATCGACGTTAAAGTGTCCGCCGACGAACAACGAGGCAAACAGAGGAAATACCCTGCGTTCCCACTCATGATGGAAATAGGGCTCGTTTTCCTCAGTAGGGATCGGGCCAAGGCCGTGCATTCCCCCCAAATCATGTATCCCGTTCATGGTTTTCTCCTTTCGTTATGGTGCGCTAACCACACCGGTGCCAATCATCGAATCGCGGGTGACCAGCTCGATTAACTGCGTTTCGCTCCAGCCGTCGGTCCCCGCCGGACGTTCTGGCAGGACCAGATAGCGCAGCTCGGCGCTGCTGTCCCAGACGCGGATCTCTTTGCTTTCTGGAATGTGTAACCCGAACTCGGCGAGAACGCCGCGCGGGTCGATGACGATACGTGAACGATAGGGCGCTGATTTGTACCACACAGGCGGCAGCCCCAGAACCGGCCAGGGGTAGCAGGAACACAGCGTACAAACGGTGACGTTGTGCACGTCCGGCGTGTTCTCCACGACCAGCATGTCTTCGCCCTGTATTCCGGAGAAGCCAAGTTCAGCAATGGCGGCGGTGGCGTTTTCCATCAGACGACGTTTGTATTCCGGGTCACTCCACGCTCTGGCGACAACCTGTGCGCCGTTTCGGGGGCCGACTTTGTGCTCGTAGGTGTCAATCAACTCATCCAGCGCAGCCGGGTCGATCAGGCCTTTTTCCTGTAACAAGGATTCCAGTGCGCGGACACGTAGCTCGATGTCTACAGGTGGTTGGGTATGGTCGTGGTCGTGTTTATGGCTCATTTTATGCTTCCCGAGAGTTAAGGTTAAAAATTCCGCCAGTCACCGCAGGCCTCGAAAGCGGCGGCGGCCTGATAGATAGTGTTTTCAGCGTAATGACGTCCTACCAGCATCATGCCCACCGGGAGTCCGTCGACCATGCCACAGGGAATAGACATCGCCGGGTGACCGGTGATGTCCTGCGGGGCGGTGTTACCGATCATTTCGAAAGCGCGCGAAATATATTCGGTGATTGAGCAGTCTGGGTCTGGCATCGGCTGAGCGAGGATAGGTACGGTAGGCATCACCAGCAGATCGAAATCGCTCAGCGCGCGGTCGTAGCCGGCACGGGCCCGACGCGCAATATTCTGCGCCCTTGCGTAGTAGCGACCGTTATAGCGTTCCAGCCCATACTGGCCGACGAACATGCAGACTTTGAGCGATGGGGAGAGGGCATTCGCGCAGTCGCGCCATTGCGCGTGTTTGTCCAGCAGGCCGACGTCGTACTGGCCTTCCCAGTTAAAGCCCATGCCGTTGCCGTGCATCATCTGGGCGGTCAGACCTTCGCAGCCGATAGGCGACCAAAGCGCGCCCGCCAGATTGTGTTCCGGCACGGAAATTTCGCTAACGATGGCCCCAAGCGCTTGCAGGCGGGCGATAGCGGCTCGTACCTTCGCTTCTACCTGCGGATCCATATTCGGCAACTGGAATCCCTCGGTCAGAATGCCGATTTTCAGGCCGTGCGCGCCTTTGCTGAGGGCGGCGGTATAAGTTTCTACAACCGGCGCGTACTGACGCGGATCAAGCCCATCACTCCCGGCGATGGTTTCCAGCATTAGCGCGTTGTCGCGCACGTTGGCAGTGATGGGACCGGCGTGGTCGATGGTCGCCTCAATCGGCATGATGCCCGTATAAGGCACCAGACCGTGGGTCGGTTTCATGCCGTAGGTACCACAGAAGGCGGAAGGGATACGTATGGAACCACCCTGATCGCAGCCTATCGCCATGTCCACTTCGCCAATCGCTACCAGTACGGCGCTGCCTGAGGACGAACCGCCGGAGCAATAGCCATGACGATGGGGATTGTGTACCGGGGCCGGGTCGGAAGTGTGGCTGCCGCCGGAGAGGCAGAAGTGCTCGCAGGTGGCTTTGCCGAGAATAGTCGCCCCGGCATCCAGCAGGCGGGTGGCCACGGTTGCGTCGTAGGATGGGACGAAACCTTCGAGGGTGGAGGTTCCGTTCATCATCGGTACGCCGGCAAGCGAGACATTGTCTTTAAGGGCGATGGTCCGCCCGGCCAGCGCCCCAGTCGCCGCACCTTTTACCTCGGTTTTGTAATACCAGGCGTTGAGCGGATTGTCCTCGCCAGTGGGACGGTATCCGGCGGCGCGTGGATAGCGGACCTCCGGGATGTCGTCAGGAAGAGAGTCGACCAGATCGTAGGCGTCGAAGTTAGCCTGCATCAGCGCGAGATATTCTTCAGCCTGCGCCGGCGTCAGGTTGATATGCAGCCGACTGGCAAGCTCTTGCAGTTCTTCGGCAGTGGGACGTTGAATAGCCATGTTTTTTCCTTTTTCCTGTGTTTGCTCATGCATCAGTCTTGAACATAAGCCCGGAATGCCATCCAGACTTGGTTATCCGAGTCAGTCGTTTGGCTGAAATGGACACCCACCCAGCCAGTGGGTGTCCGTAAGGTGTTAAGACGGCTTATCGGCTTTAGGCCAGTGGATACCGACACTTTTCATGCCCTTGGTCACGTCCATGTCAGGGTGTGAGAGCACTACATCGCGGTACGAAGGACTGCCGATAACGGCGGGCTTGAACTGGGTCAGGAAGGCAGTGACCTCTTCACGAATATCCTGCGGCACGTTGAAGTTTTCATAACACTCATCGATAGATTCGAACACGGCTTTCCAGTGCACCTCGGTCAGCCCCATGCCGCGGTGCGCGGTCACCATATCTCGTCCCCGATAGATGGTGTTGCCACCCCAGTGCTTGCACAAGAAATCAACGAAGTTGATATGTTCTTTCTGGAATGAAGACTCGGACACGTGCGCCCAGATATGGCCGATATCGGGATGCTTCATACAGGTCTTCAACACTTCGCCTGCGAAGGCGTAGACGGCGTCATACCCGCCGAGACGTTCATACAGGGACGGCTTTTGCTGCTGTTCGTTCATGGTGGATTTCTCCGTAACATGTGAGTGGAAGGGGATGTTGCGGTCTCTGTTCAATCAGAACAGTTTCATCACGCGCAGGGTGGTGTGGAGATCTTCCTTAAAACCGCCATCAACGTTGATATCGCGTTGGAGCAAGCCCTGCACTTGCACCGTAGGGGTGATGAATTTCGACAATTCCAGCCTTACCTGATCCGAACGCGTCGCTTGTCCGTTCTCGACGCCGTCGATCTGCTGTTTACCGCCCCACGATTTGGCGTAACCGGCAGAGACGGTCCAGGTGTTGTCTGCGGGCGGCGTCCAGCTTATCCAGCCCTGAAATTGATAGGTGTTGTCTTGTGTGAGGCGGCCGGTGCCGATGCCCGTGGCATCGTTGTTGTCGCCATACCACATCGCATCAGCGGACAGCTGGGTGGCGAAACCGTTACCAAGCTGTTGCACGCCGCCGAGCTGCAGGTCGAACTTCCAGCGGTTCTCACCGACGTTGAGCGTACGCCCGGCATCGTAGGAACCGGCAGGGACGTACAGGTAGGGCACGAGGGCGAAGGTGGTGCCGGGGTTGTTCACCAGCCAGACAGGGGCGGTCAAAATTGGGTCGCCCAGGCCGCTGGCGGAATCGAGGCGAGCGCCGCCCAGGGAGCCGTTATAAAGACGTCCGTAGGGCATCAGCACCTGCGGCGCGACGGTGAAGCCAGCCACATCCATGTAGTGGACGTAACGAAAGATGCTGACGAAGGAATCCAGCCCGGTGCCTTGCTTAATTTCGTCGCCACCTGTAGGGGTAAAGCTGTCTCGCGTGGCGTAGGTGAAATACGCCAGAATGGCATCGGTACCGGCAGGCGCCGGAATGAGATCCTGTGAGTTGAGATCGACCGCATGGGCCGGGCTCGTCGCCAGCCAGAGCGTGCAGGCGACCAGGCTGATGCGAGATGTGGTGCCACTAACAGTCATAACGTTACCCTCATGTCTGATATCTCTTGTTTATTTCCCGGTACCAACGTGGCCGGACGACATTACGGTTACTGATATTAGGGAGAAATTTGCGGCGTACTTGTTTCATAAGGACAGTCGTTTGGCTGGCAGGGACAACGGGCGGGCAGGGTGAAAAGGTTCATAGCGTGATGCTCCGTCGTAGCGCAGATGTGCACGCCTGGAGTGCGATTATCGCTATTTCGACGCCATTCGCGACGTGGGACGCCAGGCGCGTCGACGCATTTTCCGCCCTATTTCCGCAGCCTTAGCGCAGATGCTCGTGATAGACGGAGGCGAAATCTGTGTGCTGGCACGATAGTTGCTGCCCGTCACACCGTGTCTGTTGTTTATGCGGGAATCAAGGCGCGAGGTGAGTAATAATGAATAGCATCATGCAATCTGCGGGCAGCTCCCACTATTCGACCGTTGGCGTTGCCGAGTCGCGCCGCTTCGAGTACTGGAACGATGTGGTGTTGCGTCACTGCATCCCGGCCGCCAGTGTGCCCATGGCTGGGGTCGACTTTGATGCCCGGCTTGCGGTACGCGGTGTAGGTATGGTGGATATCTGTTCGTTGTCTGCGCCGTTGCACCGCTGGGAACGCACCGCGCGTTATCTGAGACAGGGCCCAGACGACGATCTGTGGCTGGGCTATATGCAGGGAGGGTACGGCCAGCTTGAACAGGGGGGACGCAGGGCGGCGCTGACGGCGGATAGTCTGGTGCTATACGATGCCGCCCAGACTTTCAGCTTTAGCCTGGGTGGGCGCGATAACCATCTGGTACGGGTCCCGCGGCATCTGTTGAGCGGTCGTTTGCCGAGAATTGAAAACCTCACCGCGATGGTACTGGACGACGGTCGCCCCGGCGTGATCCCACTGCGCGAAATGCTGCGTCAGGCAACAGCGATGCCAGACTGCCTGGTCAATCCAGATATTTCTGGTCGTTTCTCCCAGACAATGCTGGATCTGCTGGTGCTGAGTCTGGAATTGCAGGATCTGGATAACGTTAGCGCTGAGCGCGATCTCTACGCCCGGATGATGATTTACATTCGGCGGCAACTTGTCGATCCAGATTTGAACATTGAGAGCCTGGCGCAGGCGCACCACGTTTCCGTTCGCACCGTCACGCGGGCTTTCGCCCGTCACAAAAAAACGCCGATGGCCGTAATTTGGCAGGAGAGGTTGCGAGCGAGCCGGGAGGCCCTCGAACGCGGACGAGTCAGTAGCGTTTCCCAGGCAGCGCTGGATTTTGGCTTCTCCGATTTCTCTCATTTTAGCCATGCCTTCCGCAAAGCCTTCGGTATCTCGCCTCGCTCACTGCTGCCCAGGGAGCGGCAAAATTTGTGATGCGCTATTGCGCAGTGCTGATCCATAACGATGAGTGAAACTGCGCGTGACGAAAGGGGCTATATCCAGGCGTTGCGGCGGCAGGTGGATGACAAGATGGTGTTAGTTCTTGAGAAACTAGAATGATTTGAATAATCCCGGTTAGGCGGGCGATATGGCTACTGGGGCGAATTGCGGCAACTCGGCCTTTCGAATGGCATTTAACATAATATACATTATGCGCACCAATAGTATAGAGACTCAATGTTAATGTCTATCGCAGTTCATTCACCCGATTGATCGGCCAGTCTGCTATGACGTTAAGCACATGACGGAGGTAGCTTTCTGGATCCACGCCGTTCAGTTTGCACGTCCCGATCAGACTGTACAGCAACGCTCCTCACTCTCCTTATTTGGTGGACACCACTTTGTCGGATGATGCATCAGATTATGACCAGACGGCTTTCGCTGGACGCTTACGGTGAAACTGAGATAACGGAAAATCTGGGGTTCCGTCGTAGAACCCCAAACTGGGCCGAAAAAATTTAAGCCAGATGTAATCTGACAGACACCTGTATAAATAACCGTTAACTGTCAGATCAGGTCTGAGCTAATACAGATAAATTTCGCTTTCCAGGCTGCCTCTCCTAAGTCCAATCCTGATAACCGTTTTCGTGAATCCAGACAAGCCCAGCAGGACAAGCATCAGATAAAAACCAATATCCATTAAACGCGCCACACTCCATCTCTTCAGGAGAATTTGGGAAACTTTCTCTAAACTTAGAGACCTGCTCTTTTATTGTTCCCGTCCAGAACTCGCCACCGTTTCCAAGCCTGACTTTCCCCTCATACATTAAACGCTCGATAAACCAGAGAAATAACTCTTTCTCTTCATCAAATGACAGCGTTATCTTACCTGATAGGCTAGCTGGGTGAATATTTTCCCAAATCGTAACCATTGATGCCCCTTCAAGGGCTTCCTTTCTTTTTTTATATTCATCATTTGTAATCATATATAACTCCCTATCTAAACTTGAATCCCCGGGAAAGATAGTCCTGTGTGACATCCCGCTCCCGGATATCCGGGAGCGTCATACAACCCGGTGCCGAGACGGTCGTCAGTTTTCGCACGGCAGAGCGCGGAAGCACTGTGACGTTATCCAGTCGGATATACCGGAGCTGAAAACACTGACCGGTCGGCTCTGAAGGGGTTGCTTCCGGGAGAGAGGGCGCGGATGTGGAATGACGGAGCATGTCACGCTGCTGTTGCGTCTGTTCCAGCAATGCCGTTTGTTGTTGCTCACTGGCACTCTGGTCCGTAGGACTCAGGGGCGCTGCCAGGAGGGCTGTTGCAGTGAGGCTGCCCAGCAGAAGGCCGTACCTGGCAGAGGACAGACATGACATCAAAACTCCGCTTTCTGAAATGCTGTGAAATCAAATGTAATGATTTGCAATCAGATGTCCACCATTAATTCACAATTGAACGCAAAATGTGCAATTCTGATGCAATACTCAGTGTTCCCGGGAGGAAGAAAATATGGCGGTTTCAGCCGTGGCAGAGGTTTCAGAGGCGGGTTGATGATAAAGCCGGAATACTCTGGCTTTATCCCGAAGCGGGAAGGATGAACTGAAATCGCCCAAGAGTTAAACCGCAGGTTAATCGTTAAGGATATCGAGGTCTGACACCCACCAAATAGCGCCGGCTTAACGATGCTGCTCTTCCCTACTCCACCTATGATCGCCCCCCGGAAATCCGGTTAAATAAACTAAGGAAAACCACAGCAACGGCGACCAACATGATTTCCGCCGTTGCCCGCCGGGGGCTACGGCGACAATATTCACCTGACGTACTCCTGCGGCTTAACCTGATTATTATGGGTAAGACGGCAAGCTTTTCGCTTGCAGAAATCGCGGGAATGTTCGGCAGGGACGGAAAACCTGAAATTTCCCGCGACCTCTGTAGTGCAAAAGCCCGGGATCTGAACGACAAAATAAACGACCTGATGGCACTGCGCGACACGTTGCTTCACGTGGCCAACTGCCCTGCCTTATCGCATATGGACTGTCCGACGTTCAGACGACTAGCCGGAATAGCACGAAAGCATCACCGGGGGCAGAAAAAACGAAGCAAACGTGCGTAATCGTAAAATGTCTAAAAGCAAAGCGCGACGGCTGATATCTTCGCCCGGCCGTCGAAGCTAAGCTGAAAAAAATGACGTCAGAGTAAGGTTGAGCTGTCTGGCAATATTGAACACTGACGATATAAAACGGAAATATCTATCTCCAAATATCCGCCTTTTTGTTTACGGCACGATCTACCATCTTTATTAGCTAATAAAATAAATATACCGTCATTATCACCTCTTTTATTTACTGCATACGAAACACTATTTTCAATCAAGCTTACCGGGGTTATTCAGGCGGGAGTGATGTTTTATGCCTGAACAATTAAGTAAAATCAACTTCCGTTGGCGGCACCGGCAACGGCCCGGCTAAGGCCATGTCGGTAAACAGCATCAGGATCCTAACGAGGGCATCCAACGGTAACATTAGCAGCAGGATTATCTTAAATAGCTGAAAATATCCCACCATTCCACTTTTCGATGACCTTCTCCAAAAAATAATGTCGTCGCTATCGCAAAAGAGAAATTATTCGCTTTATTTATAAATTGGCTTGCGGAATAATTAGTAAGGTTTTATTACGCAGTAGAGGAATTAAGATGCGTTTCAGTACCATGCCCGACAGTGAAATTATTTCTGAACTGTGCCGAAGAATTAAAGAAACGCGTATACAGCTGGGGCTATCACAGATTGAGCTTGCCGAACGCGCCCAGGTCGGCGCGGCAACCATTAAACGCGTTGAACTAGGTGAGTCCGTCACTCTCAGTACGCTGATTGGTATTTTGCGCGGCCTCGACCGACTACATCAACTGGAGTCAATTTTATTTGATTCACATATGCGCACCTTTAAAGCGCAAATTAATTCCGGGGCCCCTTCCCGTATCCGCATTCGGAAAAAAACGCATCAGCCAAAAGAGAAACAGGCCGCCGCGGCGCAGACCAGCGAGTCAAACGCCACCATTAACGAATGGTACACCTCATCGGCTTCTAACAGCGTGGTATGGTCTTTTCAGCCGCCTGACGGAGAGAAAAAAAAGCCCTAAACTGTAGGGCCTGCACCACCGGGGAAAGAAAAAACGCCTGTCGTTAAACAGGCGTTTTTTTATGGGACTCAGGATTCACACACCGCGACTTTAATCGCCAGACCGCCTCGGGCGGTTTCACGGTATTTGGCGTTCATGTCTTTGCCCGTCTCAAACATCGTTTCGATGACTTTATCCAGTGAGACTTTTGGATCGCTGGTACGGTACATCGCCATACTGGCCGAGTTAATCGCCTTCACCGCCGCAATCGCGTTACGCTCAATGCAGGGTACCTGGACCTGACCGGCCACCGGATCGCAGGTCAGGCCAAGGTTATGCTCCATACCGATCTCCGCAGCGATGCACACCTTCTCCGGACTGCCCCCCAACAGCTCGGCCAGTCCGGCGGACGCCATCGAGCAGGCCACGCCCACTTCGCCCTGGCAACCGACCTCAGCCCCGGAAATGGAGGCGTTCATCTTATAAAGAATGCCGATCGCGCCCGCCGTCAGGAAATAGCGCATAGAGATTTCCGGCGTCACCTCTTTGATAAACCGATCGTAATAGGCCAGCACCGCCGGGACAATGCCGCAGGCGCCGTTGGTCGGCGCGGTCACGACTCGCCCACCCGCCGCGTTCTCTTCTCCGACCGCCATGGCGAACATATTGACCCAATCCATCGCGCTCAGCGGCGTAATCGACTGGCTCTGCGGCGCCAGCACACGGTGCAGCGCAGAAGCTCGGCGCGGCACCTTCAGCGGCCCCGGTAAAATACCTTCCGTATTCATCCCCCGATTAATGGCGTTTCTCATGGTCTCCCATATTTTTGCCATATTTTGCTCAACGCTCTCCCTGCCGTGGCGGGCGATCTCGTTTTTCATCATCACCGCGGAAATCGACAGGCAGTTGTCCTGGCAGTGCGCCAGCAGGTTGCGAGCGGAATAGAACGGGAACGGAATATCGACATCCGCGCCCTGACTCTTGCCAAAGTTTTCCTCGGTCACGATAAAACCGCCGCCGATGGAATAATAAGTCTGGAAATGGGCGATTTTGCCGTCGCAAAACGCGGTAATGCTCATGCCATTTTCATGCAGCGGCAGAAATTCATTGTGAAAACGCATGCATTCCGCCACCGGAAACTCAATTTCGCGCTGGCCTTCTTCAATAAACAGACGATGCATGGCGTTGACATCGCGAATAATGCCGGGAATGGCGTCGATATCCACGGTATCCGGTAAATACCCGGACAGTCCAAGAATAATGGCGATATCGGTATGGTGGCCTTTACCCGTTAATGAAAGAGAACCATACACGTCCACCACCAGACGGGTGACTTTATGCAGCAGGCCTTTTTCCTGCAGGGTATCAACAAAATGTTTTCCTGCTTTCATCGGCCCAACGGTATGGGAACTGGACGGCCCGATGCTGATTTTGAAAATATCGAAAACGCTAATCATGTGGCACCCATGCGGTTACATAGCAAAACGAATACGCCGCCGGTGAGCGGCGGCGCTGAAACTTAGCTGAATAGAGAGAAGAAAATGGCGGAGATGGCAATCAGTCCCATCACAACCACGAACGCGTTGCTGATGTGACCGCTATATTTGCGCATAGCCGGTACTTTGTTGATGGCATACATCGGCATCAGGAACAGGATCATCGCGATGACCGGGCCACCCAGCGTTTCAATCATGCCCAGAATGCTCGGGTTCAGGGTCGCGACAATCCAGGTGGTCACCAGCATGAACAGCGCGGTGATCTTGTTCAGTTTGTTGATTTCGATCGATTTGCCTTTACCGCGCAGAGACTTTATCACCATGCCGTTGAAACCTTCACGCGCCCCGAGATAGTGGCCGAGGAAGGATTTGGTAATCGCAATCATCGCGATGATCGGCGCCATCCAGCCAATCACCGGCGCGTTAAAGTGGTTCGCCAGGTAAGAAAGGATGGAGATGTTCTGTGCTTTCGCTTCCGCCAGGTTTTCCGGGGAGAGGCTCAGCACGCAGCTGAACACGAAGAACATCACGGTCAGCACCATCATAATGTGGGCAAAGCCCAGGATACGGGAGCATTTGCGCTCGGCGTCCTCGCCGTATTCTTCACGCTTTGCCACTGCAAAAGAGGAGATAATCGGCGAGTGGTTGAAGGAGAAAACCATCACCGGGATAGCCAGCCACAGGGTCATCCACAGCCCATTCCCCGTAGCCGAAGCGCCGCTCAGCGACAGGGTATCCAGAACCGCGCCATTCCATTGCGGTATCAAATACAGCGCCAGTATCATTAACGCAAACACGAACGGAAATACCAGTACGCTCATGGCCTTAACAATCATTTTTTCGCCAAAGCGGACAATACCCATCATCCCGACAATTAAAATCAACGATAAAATGGCGCGCGGCGGAGACACCAGCCCCAGCTGGTGAGTAATAAAGCTATCGACCGTGTTGGTAATGGCGACACTATAGACCAGCAGAATCGGATAAATAGCAAAGAAATAGAGCAGCGTAATGAGTTTACCTGCCCCGGTACCGAAATGCTCTTCCACCACTTCGGTAATATCTTCCCCCGGATTTTTTCCTGACAGCACAAAACGGGTTAAACCGCGGTGGGCGAAAAAGGTCATTGGAAAGGCAAGAATTGCCATGATAATTAACGGAATTAAGCCGCCAACCCCGGCGTTAATCGGCAGGAAAAGCACCCCTGCGCCTATCGCGGTACCGTACAGGCCCAGCATCCAGACGGTATCACTCTTTCTCCAGCCGCTGCTCTCGCGAGCGACGAGGGTATTTTGAACGGTTTCCATAATATGGCCTCAGTAATAAAAATAGGGTCAGAATTTATTGATTCTGATGCAGGTAATAAAAACGCTGTGTTTATTTGGCTATTTTATTAAATGCGACTATGCTAATTCGCTAACAGCGATCACATAACCTGATGGATAGCGGTGACTTTTAACGCATCAAAATTAATACTGAAATTTTTATATTTTTTAAAGTATCATTTTTAAGACGTTATTATTTATATGGGTGTGCTTAAGGTGCTGGATATTTATATAATTCACGTGCAGAGATAACAACCACTATTTGTCATACGATTAATAAAACGCAAAAAATCAGGGGCAAGGAAATAAACGCCCTCCCCCTCAATTATTTAAAACAATCAGTCGTCAACTTTTGCCTGTCGTTTTACCATGAGTAGTCATCCTGTCCCGATTAATTATTTCCGTAAGAGGATCGTTTAGCGGACAGTGAAAATGAGTTTTGTATCTTGGAGAAATTCATTGCTGACGCTGTTTTATATAACTGGTACGATATCAATCTCTTTGACGGCCCCTTATACGTACATATCTATGACAGAAATACGCATTGGCTATGCCCGAAGTTCAACTGACCGACAGGATCTGGCTGCACAGCAAGAGGTCCTCATCGGTCTGGGCGTTTCTCCGGACCGGATTTATTCCGATAAGGGGTTGACTGGTTCAAATCGCCAGCGACGCGGTCTGGTTCAGGCTCTGGCGGCTGTTCGCCAGGGAGATGCGCTGGTCGTACCGAAACTATCGGACGCTTTCCTGTGGAAAATAATGGAAAACCGGATTTAATGAAAATCAGCAAGGAGCGATTATGTACAACAACAATGAAGTCATCAGTTACCTACAAGCCAACAAGATTCTTGCACTGAAGCTCGATCATGCTGTTTCTGCTGTCGGCGAAAAGGTCAGAAACCAGGTTGATGCATTAGGGAAGGGGGCAACCCGCCTGCTGTATTACACGTCCTGTTTCACCGATGAATACAACGATGTTTGCCAGCAGCAAAAGACAGAAGATTTGCGCTTCAGGAATGCTGTTATACGCATTATCCAGCATGGTGACGTTGTCTTTGAAATGCTTCGGGCCTACTTTGAGGAAATATTCAAATACAAAACTAATGCTCAATTAGAGCATATTAAAAAAGCGCTTATGGCCGTGAATATCCATATCGCTGCCAACACCCTTACAGGTGCAGGGTACGCTTTAGCGGTCGCTACCAGCATTCGTATTGGATTGAATCTAAATATGCAACTCAGTGCCCTTACGGGACGCGCTGCGGGTACGGTTGCGGGGGTTTTGGCTACATATGGTCTGGTTCAGAAAGCGGCGGATAGCGCCCATCGTTTACACGTCCAATACCCAGCCTATTATTCAGCACTTTACATGCAACAACTAGAAATGATGTATTTTTTGATTGAACCCCTATTCGAGCGCGCAGGTGCCTTTGAAGCGCAATGGATGTCTGATTCTGGCATAGCAAATATTATCACCCGGATGATTAGATAATCATGATTCAATCACTAAAGAAATTTCTACTGTGGCAACTCAGGTTTTTATCATCGTTGTACGGACCTGTGATCCTCACGATTATTTTTGCGCTGCTTCAGGGGTATTTTTTTCCTGAGAGCCCTGTTTGGCCTATAGGCGTATTTGCCATGATTATGATTGTTGTTTTTACGCGTTATTGTAAATGGTGACAGGGTGAAGATCACTGTTATTAAATCATCACTGATAAGGAAATTATATGGCTACTCCCGCTCATTTATGGCTTGAAGATGAAAACGGATCGCCGATTGTTGGCAGTTGTTTAATGCCCCTGCGTTTAGGTTCTATCGAATTAAAATCATTTTCGCACGGTGTAACCATTCCAGTAGACCCCAGTTGGGGCAAACTTACTGGAACGCGCGTTCATAGCCCGATCACGATAGTGAAAGAATTTGACCAAACGACACCTGTTCTGTATCGCGCCGTATGTGAAGGCCGAACACTGAAAAAAGCAACAATCAAGATGTACCGAATACTGGAATCGGGCATTGAATCAGAATATTTCAATATCATCCTGGAAAACGTCAAAATCACGACGGTTTCCCCATACCTTGCCCCTAATGGTATGAGTAGCACACATCTGGAAACAATCGAATTGCGTTATGAGGCGATTACCTGGAAGTATACGGAGGGTAATATTATTTATCGTGATTCATGGAACGATCGTTGTTGTGCCTAATGACGAAGTTTCTGACCTCCGTGCAGCCCATGGATGCTGGCGCTGGCCGACGCACGATAAACGCCTGAATCCGGGAAAGAAAGTGCCAGCTTGCTGGCACTTTTCACCTTAAACAGGGTTGATGACCGTCATGCGGGCACCTTTAAATAGGGCGCAATGCTCGCTAATTTCTCCCGGGTTTCCGTCAGTTCGCGCTCCGGCGTAGATTGCGCGATGATACCCGCCCCCGCCTGTATCCAGCAGCGCTGGCTATCCTGAAACACGGAACGCAGCACTAACGCCGCATCGAAGCACGTATCTTCCAGAAGCAGGATTGCGCCTGAATAGAGCTCCCGCGGCGTTTTTTCAATTTGCATGATCGCGTTGAGGGCCGCTTTTTTAGGGATACCTGACGCGGTAATTGACGGAAACAGCACGGTAAACGCATCCCAGGCATCCTTATCTTCCGCGAGCTGGCCGCTGACGCCAGACCCCAGATGCTGGACGCTGCCGCGCTGGCGAACCGACATCAAATCCTCGACCACTACGCTGCCGGGCTGGCAAACCGCCTCCAGTTCGGCAATGGCCTCTTTGACCGAGAGGATATGCTCAAGCACCTCTTTACCGTCGTGCAGCAGCTCCCTCTCATTTACCTGATTATGCGCCGTATCGCCCATGCGATCGCGGGTGCCCGCCAGCGGCTCAGTGACCACTTTGTTTCCCGTCACCGACATCACCAGTTCCGGACTAAAACCCAGCGCCTCGCGTCCTTGCTGGCGAAACATAAACGTACGGGTGGGCGTGTTGGCCTGCCGTCCATATAGCAGCGTAGCGGGCATATCAATTCGCGCAGGCAGAGGAATCGCGCGTGAGACGATGACTTTAACGTAATCGCCGCGGCGGATCGCCGAAACGGCGCGCGCAACCTGCTGTTTATACGCTTCACCGTCCAGGGCGGTATCCACAACCATTGGCCCGCATGGTGTCGCCGTATCGACCTCTTTTACCCACTCGCACAGACGGCGGCATCCGTCGGCGGAGTCCGCGTAAACGGTAACATTTCCCTTCTCAAAAATAAGTTCTTCACGGGGAGCGGTTAACGTTAGCAGCGGCCACTCGCCGGCATCAAAGGCCATTCCCCGCGCATGGGCCGCAAAGTTGAACCCAACCTGGCCATATACCCGGCATCCTCTTACCCGCGGATGCGTCATAAAACGACGCGCGCAGTCGATAATCGAATCTACCGCCCACTTTTGTTCTCCGGCATCATCAATGAATGTCGCCTGGGTGCCGTCGGCATTAATCTGCAGTTGCGCCTGGCATCCTTTACCTATGTACCAGCAAGGTTGGCGCTCATAGACATAGCACTCTTCATCTCCGAACTGACGTAAGACGCCAGAAATCATCGGCAGCCATTGCTCCTCTGGTAACGCCAGGTGTAAAAATTCACTGATTTTCATCCCTTACCTCTCTCTGTTATTCCCGAATCAATCAATTGAGCTTGTCATCAGTTCTTTTGCCGAACGCAGTCTGATAGAAACAATCCACGCCGCCAGCAACGTGAATAAGCCGGCAAACAGGAAGCAGGCCGTATAGCCAAAGCGCTGCGCGACAACGCCGCCGACTACGCCGGCCAGAATGGCGATGGCGGCGTCAGTACATTGAAAGAGCGTAAAATCGACACCGGCCTGCAAAGGAGAAGAAAGCGCCATCAGCGTGGCGTAAAGACAGACCAACGCGCAGGCCAGCGAAACAGATTGAACTACGATCAATACCTGGAGAATCGGCAGCAGTAGAGGACCCGGCGCTATCTTCAGCGTCATCACTACCACCAGCAGCGCGATGCCCTGCACGCCATAAGCCGTAAACAGCGCTCTGCCGGGTGAGAGGTATTTCATCAGCAATCCACCCGCCAGCGTTCCGGCTATGCCCGCCGCAATATTACCGCCGCTGAACAGCGCGCCGAGCGCTGACATGCTCAGACCATGGTCCAACAGCAACGGCGCCAGAAGAGGCAGCACAAACCGCATGCCGGAATTCAGCATCACTACCAGCATTAAGCCCAGACGAGCCTGTCGCCTTCTAAGCGCATAACCCAATGCCGGAACATGCGGAACAGATGCTGCGCGCGTTGGTTCGGCAACGCGCCACAGGGGTACGGATAAGACCAGGATCAGCGCCGCCATCATCAGCATGGCCGCAGGCCAGCCGACGGTCGCCGACAGCATCAGAAACACCCCGCCGCCGAACATCATTCCCAGATAGCTGCCGCCGACCTGCACGCTGTTTCCCCAACCGTACCCTGCGCGGGTCAGCTGATCGACGCAAAAACCATCGCTGGCGATATCAATAGTGGAGGCGACCGTACCCGCCACCATAAACAGCGCAAATAGCGCGACGACTATCGTTTCGGGCAATACGCCTTCTCGCCCTGTCCCGCCAATCGCGGCGGCAATCGCCAGGATCGCCGCGAGCGCAGCCTGCCCGCGCAGGATCAGCATGCGGGAACGGCGCTGCGGGCTGCCAGGAGGTAGCCGCCAGCGCTCGACCCACGGCGCCCAAATAAACTTCAGCGCCCAGGGCAGCATAAACAGGGTTGTGGCCCCGGCAAGCGCAAGCGATCCGCCAGCAGCGCGCACCAGCGCCGGTAAGGACTGCATCGAGAGCGCCGATACCAGACTCTGTGTCACATAGATGCCGGCAATGGCGAAAATCACCCGCCCGGTGGTTAACGTCAACGGTTTCACATTCGACGGAACGTCACTCATGCGCCACCTCCTCTGACGTGGAAACCCCTTCGGCGCGCCAGACGCGGGCGGCCATTTGCGCGTGCCACAGCGCCTGGTAACGCCCATGAAGAGAGAGCAACTGCGCATGGGTGCCCTGTTCAACCACTTTGCCCTCCTCCATCACCAGGATATTTCCTGCCCCGACGATGGTAGACAGGCGATGGGCGATAATAATCACCGTCCGGTTGTGAACCAGGTTATCGATAGCTTTCTGTACCGCCAGCTCGCTATCGATATCCAGCGCGGCGGTCGGCTCATCAAGAATGACGATCGGCGCATCTTTCAATAAGGCCCTGGCAATGGAAATCCGCTGGCGCTCGCCGCCCGATAGCTGTCCGCCCATCTCGCCCATTGGCGTCAGCCAGCCTTGAGGAAGGCGGGTAATGAATTCAAGACACTGCGCCGCGCGGGCGGCCTCTTCTACTTCCTGCTGGGTCGCCTGCGGGCGCGCAATCAGGATATTCGCCAGCAATGTGTCATCAAACAGCCAGACATCCTGGAATACGACGGAAATCAGGCTGTTGAGCTGTTCCGGCGTCAGGCGACGAATATCGACGCCGCCGATAGAAATCCGCCCTTGCTGCGGATCGGCATAGCGCATTAACAGTTTGCTGACCGTGGTTTTACCTGCGCCGGAAGCGCCCACCAGCGCGCTCATACTGGCCGCCGGAAAGGTCAAAGAGAGGTCATTGAGCGCGGGATCGCCGCTGTCGTCATAGCGGTAATGAATATTGTCAAAGCGGATATCGTAACGTTCCGGCATCTCTCCGCGTTCTGCAACGGGAAGCGGCGCGATCGCCATAAACTGCTCAATACGCTGTAAGGCGCTGGCAATCAGTTCCACCACCGAGGTGTAGCTTATAAACATGGCCATCGGTTCAGCGAAACGCATAATCATCGCGGTGGCGGCAATCAGAAAGGCGAGGTTCAATGTGCCCGTGCCCACCCAGATGATTCCGCACAACACCACCACCTGTAGTCCCAGCTCCACAACGCCGGCGATCAGCATCGTCGCGCCCGCGCTCTGGCGGTGAGTGCGGGTCTGTAAGTTTTCCAGAGCGTTAAAATGATCCCGCAGCGCCCGGCTTTTATCAGCATCGCTACCGCAGGTACGCAATATCATCATCCCCTGCACAAATTCAACAATATCCCCGCTCAGCCGCTGGTGCGCTTCGCCCAAGGTCTGCATTTGTCGCCGCATCGCCGGGCGGCGCCAGTAATAAAACGGCGCCAGCAAGGGGAAGATCAGCAGCATCACCAGCCCCAACCGCCAGTCGATCCACAATGTCGCCAGCGACGCCGTCAGCGGCGTGACGATGGTCAGCAGTAAAATATTGGCTATCGCAATCACATAGTTGAGGTTTTCATCCACGGAGCCCAGCAACAAGGCGTTCGTTTCGCCCGCTCTGCCGCGCTGGAGCCTCTCCAGCGGCACGCGGCGTAATTGTTCGCCCAGGCGCAGACGCAGTTCATGGGTGGCCTGCGCCAGATGCCCGCGGTATTCAAAGCCCAGCCCATACCAGCGGAGAGCCAGCGTCACAAACGCCGCAATGCTGAAGGCCAAAGCCCAGTGAAGAAGTCGAGATGCCTCATTCCGTAGCAGCGCATCAACGATCGGATAGAGGCAGGCGAAGGCGATCCCCTGCATCAATGCCGCCAGCAGCAGAGCAACCAGACTGCGCCGCAGCGTTCCCACCTGACTGCCCACGCTGGAGATAAGCTGGCGCCAGATCGCGCGCCAGGCCAGATTATCCGCCGGGTTAGTGACTTTCATTTTGCACCGCCTCTTCCTGCGTTCCACCCGGCGCCCACTGCTGCGCCTGCTGATAGCGTTGCCATAGCCGTTGATACAGGCCACCTTGCGCCAATAGCTGCCCGTGGCTCCCGCTTTCCCGAAGCTGACCGTCGGAAAACAGCAATATCACATCGGCCTGACTCACCATGGAGAGACGATGCGCGACCATGATGACCGTCCGGCCGCGCATGGCAGCCGCGAGGGCTTTGATAAGCGCCGCTTCACCTTCCGGATCGGCAAACGCCGTCGCTTCATCAAGCACCAGAATGGGACGGTCCTGCAAAAGCGCCCGGGCGATGGTGATGCGCTGCCGCTGCCCGCCGGAGAGGAATACCCCTCGTTCCCCGACTCGCGTGCTGTAACCCTCCGGCAACGCGCTAATAAACTCATGCGCCTGCGCCACTCTGGCCGCCGCTATCACCGATTCCAGCGGCGTATCCGGCGCGCCCAGACGGATGTTATTGGCGATCGTGTCGGCAAAAAGAAAGTTGTCCTGAAACACAAACGAGATTTGCTTCATCAGGGTCTCTATCCGCATATCGCGCAGATCCACGCCGCCAATACGAATATGGCCTTTGTCGGGATCGGCATAACGTAGCAGCAGCCGCGCCACGGTGCTTTTCCCGGCGCCGCTTGGCCCTACCAGCGCCACAATTTGCCCGACAGGCACGTGAAAGCTCACCTCCTGCAACGCGGCGCCAGTCCGCGCTTGCGGATAATGAAAGCTTACCTGCTCAAAGGTGATACTCGCCTCTTTCGGCTGTCGATCGGCTCGCGGGCGCGAAAGTTCCGGCATCGTGAGAACCTGATAGATACGCTGAACGCTTAAACGCGTTTGCGCGACCAGGTTATTAAGCATCATCATCGGCATTACCGCTTCGGCCATTCCGCTGGCTATCAGTAATACGGCTACCCAGGCGATAAAATCGAGACTACCAGCGTGCAGCAGGCCGTATCCGCACCAGATAAGAACGAATAAGGTCGGCAGCGGGTTCAGAATCGAGAATGAAAAACGCGCTGAAAATCCGGCCTGTCGATACCAGCTTTTGAGCACATCGACCCACTCTTCGAGGGCATGTTGATAGCGCAAAAAGCTGGTACTGCCGCTATCAAAGGTCCTCACAACCGGCATGGCCTGTACGAACTCAATCACCGCGGCGCTGACCCGTTCACGCGCCTGATGATAACGCTGAGCCATGTTTTCCGAGCGCTGCCGGGCGAGTAACAGCACCACCGAACCAAACGCCAGTACCCCCAGCGTCGCGATGGCCAGTCGCCAGTCCAGCCAGAATACGAGAACAACAGTCGCCAGCGGCATGATTATGGCGCGGGCATAGAGCGGCGTACTGTCAGCAACAAAAATATGTAACGACTTCACATCATCCAGCATCACTTTCGTCACCGATCCGCTGCCCATCTGCTGTAACGCGCCCGGCGCAAGCTGTAGGGTCTTGTGGGCTAATCTGCTGCGCAGAATATTCTCCAGATGGAAAGCCGCATAATGAGAGGTATTGAACGCCTGCAGGCGCAGGATAAAGGTCGCTATCACGCAGCCAACTACGCCGCTCAGCGGCCAGACGGGGATGAAGTCAGGCGCCCCGCGCAGATCGCGCAGGCACCATGCCAGAAAAAGCAGCGCCCCCAGGCTGGTTAAGGCCGCCAGCCCTGCCAGCGCCATAGCCAGGAGCACCTTCCGGCGAACCGGGGTAATCACCTGCCAAAGAGGAAATCGGGACAGCGATTCAGTGTTGGATGAGTGAGATGACATGGGAGTGGCTGATTTTCCTGATGAATTTTTATGGACGCCAAAAACACTATTTCAAGGTGGCGTTCCGGGAATTAATGTGAATAATAACCATTATCAATTACTCATCTACCCCATTCGGTTCTATTTATACCCGCATTGGTCTAAGCCACAGGGAGATAACCCGGTCATGACGGAGTCACCACATACGCAATCTGCCATCTCTATTCACCAGCTAGTGGTTGGAAAACCCGCGAACGACGGCACTATTCCTGCCCAGTGTGAGCTGCTGCGCTGCTCGCTGCAGGAAGGTATGGATATTTTGCTCTGGCGGGGCCACTTTGCTCAGCCCGAGACGTTGCAGCTGCACGACGACCTGGGCAGGATTAACTTCTCTTGCATTCTGGAAGGCACATCGCGCTTTGCGATCCAGGGACTCAGCCGCCACACCGACTGGGAACTCGCGCGCGATCGTCATTACATTACCCATACGCCGGACTGCCGCGGCAGCGCCTCCTACTGCGGCCGGTTCGAGAGCATTACGCTCTCTTTCAGCCCTGAAGCCCTCGCGCTGTGGGTGCCGGATATTAGCTCGGTCATTAAAAATAAGATCGACTCCCACTGCTGTTGCCAGCAGCAACGTTGTAATGCCGAAACCCACCTAACGGCTCAGGCCCTGCGTCATGCGCTGATGCGGATGCACGGCGGCTTCACTCATGAACAAAAACCGTCGACGTTATGGCTACAGGGACAAAGTCTGGTGATGCTCAGCCTGGTGCTGGATGAACATCGCGAGGACGCCAGCTGTTCCTCCTGCCACTTCAATCCGATGGAACGCCAGAAACTGCTGCGGGCAAAGGATCTGCTGCTGGCCGATTTGACGCAGGCGCCGGGGGTCACCGAACTCGCCAGAGAGTCCGGTTTAAGCGTGCTTAAAATTAAGCGGGGATTTCGCGTTCTGTTCAACAACAGCGTCTATGGACTTTTTCAGGCCGAACGCATGCAGGAGGCAAGAAGACGGCTGGCTAATGGCAATACTTCCGTTATGACGGTGGCGGCGGATCTAGGCTATGCCAACGCCAGCCATTTCTCCGCCGCATTTCAGAAGCAGTTTGGCGTCACCCCGTCGACCTTCAAACGTGTGATCTAACCAGGACTCACCCCAGAACCCCCTCCGTTAACAAGGCCCGGATTCGCCATCCGGACCTTTTTTTTGCCGACCGTGAAACCGAAACGGGCATAAATAAACCCGATTCGGGTAGCGCTCAATTGTTAATAATAATTATTCTCATATACGCAATGCTTTTGGTATGACGTGCCATCAGGAGGAAGAATGATTTCTGGCGCACCCTCTCAGGATCCGCTGTTATCGGACAACGGCGAAGCGGCTGATTATCAACAATTACGCGAACTGTTAATACAGGAACTGAATTTAGCGCCGCAGCAGTTACAAGAAGAGAGCAATCTGATCCAGGCGGGCCTGGACTCCATAAGATTAATGAGATGGTTACACTGGTTTCGTAAAAAGGGCTACCGCCTCACCCTTCGCGAGCTGTATGCCGTCCCCACGTTGGCAGCATGGCGCCAGCTGATGCGCATCCGTTCGGGTGAAAAACCGGATAATGCAAGCTCCCCGGCTGACGCGGCGTGGCCAGTCATGAGCGAGCGTACCCCTTTCCCGCTGACGCCGGTACAGCATGCCTATCTGACGGGCCGAATGCCCGGACAGACGCTGGGCGGCGTCGGTTGCCATCTGTATCAGGAGTTTGTCGGCCATTATCTCACGGCGCCACAGTTGGAACAGGCCATCACGATCTTACTGCAACGCCACCCGATGCTGCATATAGCCTTTCGCGCTGACGGGCAGCAGGTCTGGCTACCGCAGCCATACTGGAACGGCGTCACCGTTCATGATTTACGCCAGACCGACGAGACAAACCGCCAGGCCTATCTGGAAACATTGCGCCAGCGCCTGAGCCACCGTCTTTTACGCGTGGAAATGGGCGAAACCTTCGATTTCCAGTTGACGCTCTTGCCGGACAATCGCCACCGCCTCCATGTCAATATCGACCTGCTGATTATGGATGCTTCCAGCTTTACGCTGTTCTTCGATGAACTTAACGCCCTGCTGGCCGGAGAGTCGCTACCGCCCGGCGACGCCCGCTATGATTTCCGCGCTTATTTGCTGCATCAACAGAAGATCAATCAGCCGCTGCTCGACAAAGCGCGCGCCTACTGGCTGGCGAAAGCATCGACGCTGCCGCCCGCGCCGGTTTTACCGCTAGCCTGCGAACCCGCAACGCTGCGTGAAGTCCGTAATACCCGACGCCGCATGATTGTCCCGACAACACGCTGGAACGCCTTTAGCCAACGGGCCGGTGAGAATGGCGTGACGCCGACAATGGCGCTGGCGACCTGTTTTGCTGCCGTTCTGGCGCGCTGGGGCGGTCTGACCCGGCTGCTGCTCAATATCACGTTATTTGACCGCCAGCCGCTGCACCCGGCGGTTGACGCAATGCTTGCCGACTTCACCAATATTCTTCTGCTGGATACCGCCTGCGATGGCGATACCGTCAGCAACCTGGCGCGTAAAAACCAGCTCACGTTTACTGAGGACTGGGAGCATCGCCACTGGTCCGGCGTCGAGCTCCTTCGTGAACTCAAACGCCAGCAAAGCCATCCCCACGGCGCCCCGGTGGTATTTACCAGCAATCTTGGGCGCTCCCTGTACAGCAGCCGCGCTGAGTCGCCGCTGGGCGAACCGGAATGGGGCATCTCGCAGACGCCGCAGGTCTGGATAGATCATCTGGCGTTCGAGCATCGGGGCGAGGTCTGGCTACAATGGGATAGCAATGACGCGTTGTTCCCTCCGGCGCTGGTCGAGACGTTGTTCAACGCCTACTGCCAGCTGATTAACCAACTCTGCGATGATGAAAGCGCCTGGAAGAAGCCGTTCGCGGACAGGATGCCCCAAAGCCAGCGGGAGATACGTCAACGGGTTAACGCAACCGACGCACCCGTTCCTCAAGGCTTGCTGCATGAAGGCATTTTCCGCATCGCCCTCCGGCAGCCGCAGGCGCTGGCGGTAACGGACGCGCATTATCAGTGGAATTATCGTGAGCTGACCGAGAATGCGCGCCGCTGCGCTGGCAGGTTAATCGCGTGCGGGGTTCAGCCCGGCGACAATGTCGCTATTACAATGTCGAAAGGCGCGGGACAGCTGGTTGCGGTCCTCGCCGTTCTGCTGTCCGGGGCGGTGTACGTTCCGGTTTCGCTCGACCAGCCCGCCGCGCGGCGCGGGAAAATCTACACCGACGCCAACGTCCGGCTGGTGCTCACCTGCCAGCACGACGCCAGCGCCAGGTCAGACGATATTCCCCACCTGACCTGGCAGCAGGCCATTGAGGCGGAGCCGCTAGCCGACCAGGCGGCGCGCGCGCCGACGCAGCCGGCCTACATTATCTATACCTCCGGGTCGACCGGCACGCCGAAAGGCGTGGTTATTTCTCACCGTGCAGCGCTGAATACCTGCTGCGATATCAATACTCGTTACCAGGTGGGTCCCGGAGACAGAGTGCTGGCCCTCTCCGCCCTGCATTTTGATTTATCGGTTTACGACATTTTTGGCGTTCTGAGCGCCGGCGGCGCGCTGGTTATCGTTATGGAAAATCAACGGCGCGATCCTTACGCATGGTGCGAATTGATCCAGCGTCATCAGGTTACGCTCTGGAACAGCGTCCCGGCGCTGTTCGATATGCTGCTGACCTGGTGTGAAGGTTTCGCCGACGCCGCGCCGGAGAAACTGCGGGCGGTCATGCTTTCCGGCGACTGGATCGGCCTCGATCTCCCTGCCCGCTATCACGCCTTCCGCCCTCAGGGACAGTTTATCGCCATGGGCGGCGCCACCGAGGCGTCTATCTGGTCTAACGCCTGTGAAATTAACCGGGTCCCTGACCACTGGCGCGCCATCCCTTATGGTTTTCCGCTGGCCAACCAACGTTACCGGGTGGTGGATGAACTGGGCCGGGACTGCCCGGACTGGGTTCCGGGCGAATTGTGGATTGGCGGTATCGGAGTCGCGGAAGGCTACTTTAACGATCCTGTACGCAGCGAGCAGCAGTTTGTGACGCAATCGAACGCGCGCTGGTATCGCACCGGCGATCTCGGGTGCTACTGGCCGGACGGTACGTTAGAGTTCCTCGGTCGTCGCGATAAGCAGGTCAAAGTCGGGGGATATCGCATCGAGCTGGGTGAAATCGAAAGTGCGCTCAGCCAGCTGGCGGGAGTGAAACAGTCAACCGTTGTGGCGATCGGCGAAAAAGAAAAGACCCTGGCGGCCTGGGTTGTGCCTCAGGGTTCGGCTTTCTGTGTTACCCATCATCGGGACCCGGCGCTGCCCCAGGAGTGGCGCGGGCTTGCCGGAACGCTGCCCTGCAGTGTCTGCCCCCCAGAAATCTCCGCCGGCCAGGTCGCTGATTTTCTTCAGCATCGCCTGTTAAAACTGAAACCGGGTCAAACTCCTGGCGCCGATCCGCTTCCCCTGATGAATGCTCTCGCTATCCAGCCTCGCTGGCGGACCGTGGTGGAAAGCTGGTTAGCTTTTCTCGTGACCCAACAGCGGCTGCGGCCCGCCGCTGAGGGTTATCAGGTTTGTGCGGGGGAAGCGCCGGAGAATAACCCTCCTTCTTTCAGCGGGCATGACCTCACCTTAACGCAGATCCTTCGCGGCGCTCGCCACGAACTGTCATTACTGAACGATGCGCGGTGGTCGCCGGAAAGTCTGGCATTCGACCATCCGGCCAGCGCCCTGTATATCGAGGAACTGGCGAAAATCTGTCAACAGCTTTCCCGGCGTTTACAGCGCCCGGTACGCCTGCTAGAGGTGGGTGTCCGCACCGCCCGCGCCGCAGAGTGCCTGCTAACCCGGCTTAGCGCTGACGAGATTGAGTATGTCGGGCTCGAGCACAGCCAGGAGCTGCTGCTGAGCGCCCGACAGCGGCTTGCACCGTGGTCTGACGCCCGTCTCGCCCTCTGGAGTGCAGACACGCTGGCGGCGCATGCTCATTCGGCGGACATTATCTGGCTGAATAACGCCCTGCATCGTCTGCTGCCGGAAGACCCCGGGCTCCTCGCGGCATTACAGCAGCTGGCCGTTCCAGGCGCGCTGCTCTACGTGTTGGAGTTTCGTCAGTTAACGCCCTCCGCCCTGCTCAGCACGCTTCTGTTAACCGATGGTCAGCCCGAAGCCTTGCTTCACAATAGCGCTGACTGGGGGGCGATATTTACCGCCGCCGCTTTCAACTGCCAGCACGGCGATGAAGTCGAGGGATTGCAGCGCTTCCTCGTACAATGCCCCGTTAGCCAGGTGCGCCGCGATCCTCGTCAGCTGCAGTCCGCTCTCGCCGAACGTCTGCCGGGGTGGATGGTACCGAAACGGATCGTCTTACTTGATGCCTTACCGCTGACGGCGAACGGCAAAATTGACTATCAGACGCTAAAGCGCTGTCATACCCCGGAAGCTGAAAACCGGACTGAAGCGGATTTACCCCTGGGCGATATTGAGAAGCAGGTTGCCGTCATCTGGCAGCCGCTCTTGTCGATGGGCGCCGTCAGCAGAGAAACCGACTTCTTCCAGCATGGCGGTGATAGCCTGCTAGCCACCAGGCTGATCGGACAGCTCCACCAGGCGGGTTATAAAGCACGATTAAGCGACCTGTTTAATCACCCCCGGCTGGCTGATTTTGCCGCCACGCTGCGTAAAACCGACCTCCCTGTTGAACAACCCTTTGTCCACTCCCCTGAAGAACGCTACCGGCCTTTCGCGCTGACTGACGTGCAGCAGGCTTACCTGGTCGGGCGTCAGCCTGGCTTTGCCCTTGGCGGCGTAGGCTCACACTTCTTTGTTGAATTTGAAATTGCCGATCTGGATATTCACCGGCTGGAGAAGGTCTGGAACCGGTTAATCGCCCGCCACGATATGCTGCGCGCCGTGGTGCGGGATGGACAACAGCGGGTTCTCGAACAGACTCCCCCGTGGGTGATACCCGCGCACATTCTGCACAGCCCCGAAGAGGCGCTACAGGTACGCGACAGACTGGCGCATCAGGTTCTCAACCCTGAAGTCTGGCCGGTATTCGATCTCCAGGTCGGGTTCGTCGACGGGATGCCCGCCCGCCTGTGGCTGTGTCTGGATAACCTGTTGCTTGACGGGTTGAGCATGCAGATCCTGTTGTCGGAACTGGAACACGGCTATCGCTATCCGCAGCAGCTGCCGCCGCCGCTTCCCGTTACCTTCAGGGATTATCTGCAGCAACCCGCGCTGCAGACGCCCAATCCCGACTCTCTGGCATGGTGGCAAACGCAGCTAGATGATATTCCTCCGGCGCCTGCGTTACCGCTACGCTGCTTGCCTCAGGACGTTGAGACGCCGCGCTTCGCACGGCTCAATGGTGCAATGGACAGCGCGCGCTGGCGTCGCCTGAAACAGCGGGCGGCTGACGCTCATCTCACCCCGTCGGCCGTACTGTTATCCGTGTGGTCAACGGTTCTTGCTGCATGGAGCGCACAGCCCGATTTCACGCTTAATCTTACGCTTTTCGACAGACGACCGCTGCACCCGCAAATCAACCAGATCCTGGGCGACTTTACTTCGCTGATGCTGCTGAGCTGGCATCCCGGCGAGAGCTGGCTGCAAAGCGCGCGGTTATTGCAGCAGCGACTAAGCGAGAGCCTCAACCACCGCGATGTATCGGCAATACGCGTGATGCGGCAACTGGCGCGGCGGCAAAACGTACCGGCTGTCCCAATGCCCGTCGTCTTTACCAGCGCGCTGGGCTTTGAGCAGGATAACTTCCTTGCCCGGCGCAATCTGCTCAAACCGGTGTGGGGTATATCCCAGACGCCGCAGGTCTGGCTCGATCACCAGGTTTATGAATCTGAAGGGGAACTGCGCTTTAACTGGGATTTTGTCGCCGCCCTGTTTCCTGACGGGCAGGTGGAGCGCCAGTTTGCACAGTATTGCGCCTTGCTTAACCGAATGGCGGAGGATGACAGCAGCTGGCAGCTGTCGCTCGCCGACCTGGTTCCCCCGCTTAAGGTCACGGAGCAACGCGCCCACCGGCTGCGCCCTGAGCGCACTCAGCCGCGGGTCGCGGCGGACGAGAGCAGCGTCAGCCTGATTTGCGACGCCTTTCGTGAGGTGGTTGGCGAACCTGTCGCACCCGCAGAGAACTTTTTTGAGGCGGGCGCCACGTCGCTGAATCTGGTGCAGCTGCACGTTTTGTTACAACGTCACGAATTCGCTGCCCTGACGCTGCTTGACCTGTTCACTAACCCTTCTCCTGTCGCGCTGGCCAATTATCTGGCCGGCGTAGCCCTGGAGGAGCAAACCAAACGCGTGCGGCCGGTTCGCCGGCGTCAGCGGCGCCTTTGACGCGATACAAACTGACTTTTCCCGGACGCCATCGCCAACGCATGGCGCGCCACTGACTTTGTCAATTTTAGGAAACGGGACCGATTATGGATAACTTGCGCTTCTCTTCTGCGCCAACAGCAGATTCCATTGATGCATCGATCGCTCAACGCTACCCGGACTGCGAACCTGTCGCAGTCATCGGCTACGCCTGCCATTTTCCTGAAGCGCCGGATGGCGAAACCTTCTGGCGGAATCTGCTGGAAGGCCGCGAATGCAGCCGACGCTTTACGCGCGAAGCGCTTCTGGCCGCCGGGCTGGATAGCGCCATTATTGACGATCCTTGTTACGTCAATATTGGAACGGTTTTAGACAACGCTGACTGCTTCGATGCCACCCTGTTTGGCTATTCACGGCAGGAAGCGGAGTCGATAGATCCCCAGCAGCGCCTGTTTTTACAGGCGGTCTGGCATGCGCTGGAGCATGCAGGTTACGCCCCGGGCGCCGTCCCCCATAAGACCGGCGTTTTCGCCTCTTCGCGGATGAGCACCTATCCCGGCCGCGAAGCCCTGAACGTGACAGAGGTAGCACAGGTCAAGGGCCTGCAGTCTCTGATGGGCAATGACAAGGACTATATAGCCACCCGCGCGGCCTACAAACTCAATCTGCACGGCCCGGCGTTATCGGTACAGACCGCCTGCTCCAGTTCGCTGGTTGCGGTCCATCTGGCCTGCGAAAGCCTGCGCGCAGGCGAATCCGATATGGCGGTAGCCGGCGGCGTGGCGCTTTCCTTTCCCCAGCAGGCGGGTTATCGCTACCAGCCCGGGATGATTTTCTCTCCCGACGGCCACTGTCGCCCTTTTGACGCCTCGGCAGAGGGCACCTGGGCCGGCAACGGTCTCGGCTGCGTGGTGCTGCGTCGCCTGAAGGACGCGCTGCTGTCAGGCGATCCGATTATCGCGGTGATCCTCTCCAGCGCGGTCAACAACGACGGAAACAGAAAAGTGGGCTATACCGCGCCGTCGGTGGCAGGACAGCAAGCGGTCATCGAAGAAGCGTTAATGCTGGCGGCCATCGACGACAGGCAGATCGGCTACATTGAAACCCACGGTACCGGCACGCCGCTGGGAGACGCGATTGAAATAGAAGCCCTGCGCAACGTCTACGCTCCTCGCCCGCCGCAACAGCGCTGCGCGCTGGGTTCCGTGAAGAGCAACGTTGGTCACCTGGATACCGCGGCGGGCATTGCCGGACTGCTGAAAACCGTTCTGGCGGTCAGTCGCGGAAAAATTCCGCCAATGCTGAATTTTCATACGCCAAACCCGGCGCTTAAGCTCGAGGAAAGCCCCTTTACCGTGCCGATGACGGCGCAGGAGTGGCAGGACGAAGTGCGCTACGCGGGCGTCTCCTCCTTCGGTATTGGCGGCACCAACTGCCATATGATCGTCGCTTCGCTGCCCGACGAACTCAATATAAGCTACCCCACCGCGGATGACGGCAGCAAGAGTTCCGCGCTGTTGCTCAGCGCCGCCAGCGACACCGCGTTGCGGCAGCTGGCCGCGGACTATGCCACGGCGCTGAGGGAGAACGCGGATGCCAACAATCTGGCCTTCACGGCATTACGCGCGCGCCGTCTCGATCTTCCCTTCCGCCTGGCGGCGCCATTAAATCATGACACCGCCGCCGCGCTCAGCGCTTGGGCTGGTGCGAAATCGGCTTCGCCGGTCTATAGCGGTCACGGTGCCAGCGGCAAACAGGTGTGGCTGTTTACCGGGCAGGGTTCGCACTGGCGCACTATGGGTCAGTCTCTGTACCAGCACTCAACGGCGTTTGCCGATACGCTGGAGCGCTGTTATGCCGCCTGTCGCGACATGCTCACGCCTTCGCTACGGGAAGTGATGTTTAATCCCGATTCAGCGCAGCTTGACAATATGGCCTGGGCCCAGCCGGCGATTGTCGCGTTCGAAATCGCGATGGCGGCCCACTGGCGCGCCGAGGGATTGCAGCCGGACTACGCCATCGGTCACTCGGTTGGCGAATTTGCCGCTGCCGTTGTCTGCGGACACTATACCATTGAGCAGGTCATGCCGCTGGTATGTCGGCGCGGCGCGCTGATGCAGCTGTGCGCAAGCGGCGCGATGGTGGCGGTATTTGCGCAAGAAGAGGCGTTGATGCCGTTGGCCCGTCAGTTCGAGCTGGATCTCGCCGCCAACAACGGCACCCGGCATACGGTCTTTTCCGGGCCGGAAGCCCGTATCGCGGAGTTTTGCGCCGCGCTTTCGCAACATGAGATCAACTATCGTCGCCTGAGCGTAACCGGCGCGGCGCACTCCGCTTTACTTGAACCAATACTCGATCGCTTCCAGGAGGCCTGCGCGGGTCTGCTCGCCGAGCCGGGGCAAATACCGCTGATTTCCACGCTTACTGCCGAAGTCATTGATGAGGCGACACTCAACCAGGCGGATTACTGGCGCCGCCATATGCGCCAGCCGGTACGTTTTATTCAGAGTATTCAGGCGGCGCGCAAGCTCGGCGCCCGCGTTTTTGTTGAAATGGGGCCCGACGCCCAGCTGATTGCCTCCGGACAGCGCGAATACCGCGATGACGCTTACTGGATAGCCAGCGCCCGGCGTAACCAGGAGGCGAGCGCGGTCCTGAATCAGGCGCTTCTCCAGCTATACGCGGCCGGCGTCACCTTACCGTGGGCCGATCTTCTGGCAGGCGATGGGCAACGTATCTCCGCGCCATGCTATCCGTTTGCGGCCGAGCGTTACTGGAAAGAACCCGCCACCTCTGCCTGCGAGCCAGCCGATGCTGTGTTTGCCGCTGGACTCGAGGTGGCCAGCAGCGCCGCGACAGCGCTCGAACTTCCCCGTCTGGAGGCGCTTAAACAGTGCGCCACGCGGCTGCACGCCATCTATGTCGATCGGCTGGTACAACGCTGTACGGGCGATGCGATAGATAACGGCGTGGACGCCATCACCATTATGCGCCATGGACGACTGATGCCCCGCTACCAGCAGCTGCTTCAGCGCCTGCTAAATAACTGCGTGGTCGACGGCGATTACCGCTGCGCTGAGGGACGCTACTACCGCGCCCGCCCCATTGAACATCAGCAACGGGAAAACCTGCTGACGGAACTCGCCGATTATTGTGAAGGTTATCAGGCTATCCCCGATACCATCGCCCGTGCCGGCGATCGGTTATACGACATGATGAGCGGCGCGGAAGAGCCGGTGGCGATTATCTTCCCGCAAGGCGCTTCCGACGGCGTAGAGGTGCTATATCAGGAATTCAGCTTCGGCCGCTATTTCAACCAGATTGCCGCCGGGGTACTACGGGGTATCGTCCAGGCGCGTCAGCCCCATCAGCCGCTGCGCATTCTTGAAGTCGGCGGCGGAACCGGCGGCACCACCGCATGGCTGCTGCCGGAACTCAAAGACGTACCGGCGCTGGAGTACCACTTCACCGATATCTCCGCGCTGTTCACCCGCCGCGCGCAGCAGAAATTCGCCGACTATGACTTTGTCCATTACGACGAGCTGGATCTCGAACAAGAGGCGCAGTCTCAGGGCTTTGCGGCGCAGTCTTTCGATCTTATCGTCGCGGCTAACGTGATCCATGCCACGCGCCATATCGGTCGAACCCTTGATAATCTGCGTCCCTTGCTCAAGCCGGGCGGGCGCCTGCTGATGCGCGAAATCACCCAGCCAATGCGTCTGTTTGATTTCGTTTTCGGCCCGCTGGTCCTCCCGCTACAGGATATCGACGCCCGCGAAGGCGAGCTCTTCCTCACCCCCCATCAGTGGCAGCAGCAGTGCCGCCGCGCCGGATTCAGCAAAGTGGCGTGGCTACCGCAGGACGGCAGCCCAACCGCCGCGATGAGCGAACATATCATTCTCGCCACCCTGCCCGGCCAGGGGGTGTCCACGTCATCAGAACCCGCGCTGGAACAGACGTTGCCGGATAACCCTGATTATCTCGCCGACTGGTCCGATTGCGCAGGTCAGCCGGAACGGTTTATCGCCCGCTGGCAGGAGGCCTGGCGGCGACTCTCCGCGCGGCACGGCGACGATTCCCCCGTGAAACCGCCCCTCGTTACCGCCCCGCAATGGCTGGGAGAGGTGCGCTTAAGCTGGCGAAACGCAGCCTTTTCCCGCGGCGAGATGCGCTTGGAAGCCCGTCATCCAGACGGCAAGTGGCTGCCGCTGGCGCCCGACGCGCCTCTTCCTGCGCCGCAGACGCATTATCATTGGCGCTGGAGGCCCCTCAGCATCGACAGCAATAGCCGCCGGCTGGCATTCCGCTTCTGCGCCGGTACCCTTGCGCACGAAGAGGCGCTGGCGCAATACGGCATTCTTCACGATCCGCAGGCCCCTTCTGTCCTGATGATTGCCGATGATAGCGAGGAGACGCTGGCGTTAGCGATGCAGGTGAAAGAGGCGCTCAGCGTCAGCCCAGGCGGCTTGATTGTCGTCACCCGCCGCGCGTGGCGAATCGAGGAAAACGAGGCGCTATCAGCGGCCCATCACGCGCTGTGGGCGATGCTTCGCGTCGCGGCCAACGAACAGCCGGAACGGTTAATCGCCGCTATCGATATGGCTGAAAACGACTCGTGGGAAACGCTGCGTCAAGGATTAAACGCTGTTTCATTGTCACAGCGCTGGCTAGCCGCCCGGGATAACGGCTTCTGGCTCCCTTCGCTGGCGCCCAATGCGGGATGCGCCGCCGAATTACCGGCGAAGGTATTTGCCGGCGATAACCGCTGGCATCTGGTGACCGGGGCGTTTGGCGGACTGGGCCGTCTTGCCGTGAACTGGCTCAGAGAAAAAGGGGCGCGCCGCATCGCGCTACTGGCGCCGCGCGTGGATGCGTCATGGCCAGGCGACACAGCGGACGTGGAGATTCGCGTCTGCCGTTGTGATGTGGGTGATGCCGGAGAGCTGGCCCGTGTTCTTGATGAGCTGGCGACCAGCGGCGGCATTGCCGGCGCAATTCATACCGCTGGCGTATTGGCTGATGGGCCCTTACAGGAACTCGATGAACACCAGCTGGCCGCCGTTTTCGCGGTCAAAGCGCAGGCGGCAAGCCAGCTATTACAAACGCTGGGCAACCACGACGCCCGTTATCTGATTCTCTATTCGTCCGCCGCCGCCGCCCTCGGCGCGCCAGGCCAGAGCGCCCATGCGCTGGCCTGCGGTTATCTTGACGGACTCGCCCGGCAGTTCTCCTCCCTTGCTACGCCGAAAGTGCTCTCCATCGCCTGGGGCGCATGGGGAGAAAGTGGCCGGGCGGCTACGACGGAGATGCTGACGACCCTTGCCGATCTTGGCATGGGCGCGTTAAGCGATGCCGAGGGACGCTGGCACCTTGAACAAGCGGTGATGCGCGGCGCCCCCTGGCGACTGGCCATGCGCGTTTTCACCGACAAAATGCCCCCGCTGCAGCAGGCTCTGTTTAACGCCGCAGCGACAGAACAAGCCGCGACTCCCGCTGATAACCATGCTTTCCACGGTAGCATCGGCGATAAAGCGGCGGTGATGACATGGCTGAAAAATCGCATTGCGCTGCAGCTAAGACTGAACGATCCTGCCTCGCTGAACGCAGATCAGGATCTGTTACAGCTGGGAATGGACTCGCTGCTCTTTCTTGAACTCAGTAGCGATATTCAACATGACCTGGGCGTACGCATCAACGCGGAACGGGCGTGGCAGGATCTCTCGCCGCACGGGCTCACACAGCTTATCTGTTCTCAGGCAGAGATGGCGCCTGCCGTATCGCCGCCAGAAATGTTGCAGCACGATGCCGCTAAGCGTTACGCGCCCTTCCCGTTGACGCCGATTCAGCATGCCTACTGGTTGGGCAGAACCCATCTTATTGGCTATGGCGGCGTTGCCTGTCACGTGCTGTTTGAATGGGATAAACACCACGATGAGTTCGATCTCGCCATACTGGAGAAAGCATGGAACCAGCTCATTGCCCGCCACGATATGCTGCGGATGGTGGTAGATGCCGATGGACAACAGCGCGTTCTGGCGACAGCCCCGACGTATCGTATCCCGCGCGACGATCTGCGCGCGCTTTCCCCGCAAGAGCAGTGTCAGGCGCTGGAAAAACGGCGCCATGAACTGAGCTATCGCGTTTTACCTGCCGACCAGTGGCCGCTCTTTGAGCTGGTGGTCAGCGAAATCGATGATTGCCGCTACCGCCTGCACATGAACCTCGATCTTCTGCAGTTCGATGTGCAGAGCTTTAAAGTCATGATGGACGATTTAGCCCAGGTCTGGCGCGGAGAAACGCTGCCACCGCTCGATATCACTTTCCGCGATTACGTGATGGCTGAACAGGCGCGCCGACAAACAACAGCATGGCACGATGCCTGGGATTACTGGCAGGAAAAAATACCGCAACTGCCTTCAGCGCCGGAACTGCCGGTGGTGGAGACACCGCCGGAAACCCCGCACTTCACCACGTTTACTTCGACGCTTGATAAGCAAGAGTGGCAGGCGGTGAAACAACGCTGGCAGCAGCAGGGCCTCACCCCCTCCGCCGCGCTGCTCACGCTGTTTGCCGCCACCCTTGAGCGCTGGAGTCGTACCACGGCATTTACGCTGAACCTGACGTTCTTTAATCGCCAGCCGATCCACCCGCAAATCAATCAGTTGATCGGGGATTTTACCTCCGTCACGCTGGTTGATTTTAACTTCTCAACGCCGCTAACGCTGCAGGAGCAGATGCAACGGACCCAGCAGCGCCTCTGGCAAAACATGGCGCACAGCGAAGTGAACGGCGTTGAGGCGATCCGCGAGTTGGGGCGCCAGCGCGGATCCCAGCGTCAACCGTTGATGCCGGTGGTGTTTACCAGCATGCTGGGGATGACGCTGGAAGGAATGGCTATCGACCGGGCAATGAGTCATCTGTTCGGCGAACCCTGCTATGTCTTTACGCAAACGCCGCAGGTCTGGCTGGATCATCAGGTGATGGAGAGCGATGGCGCGTTGACGTTTAGCTGGTACTGCATGGACAACGTGCTGGAACCGGGCGCGGCTGAAGCGATGTTTAATGACTACTGCACCATCCTGCAGGCCGCCATTACCAACCCTGAAGGCCTGAAGACCATTGACAGCGGCATTGCCGAACACATTCCCCGCCGCCGCTGGCCGCTGAACGCGCAAACGGACTACGATCTGCGGGATATTGAGCAAGCGGCGCAGGAATACCCCGGCATCCAACAGACCAGAGCGGAATTTAGCGAAAATGGCGCGTTAACCCTGGATATCGTTATGACCGAGGATCCGCCGTCCTCAGCGCCGTTATATGATAAGCACGATCTCGCCTCTCTGGCGCTGCCGTTGCCTGAACAGACGCAACTTGACGAGCTGGAAGCGACCTGGCGCTGGCTGGAGGCGCGCGCGCTGCAGGGGATCGCCGCCACGCTACATCGCCACCGTCTGTTCACCACCCCGGAGGTTGCCCACCCATTTGGCGAAATAGTACAGGCGCTGGGCGCGCAAGCGTCACACCGGCGACTGCTACGCCAGTGGCTGCAGTGTCTGGCGGAAAGGGAATGGTTAGTGCGCGAGGGGGATAGCTGGCGCTGCCGCATTCCGCTCAGCGACATTCCCGAGCCTCACGAGGCGTGCCCGCAAACCCACTGGAGCCAGGCGCTGGCGCAGTATCTGGGCGCCTGCATCGCCCGGCACGACGACCTCTTCTCCGGGCAGTGTTCGCCGCTGGAACTGCTGTTCAACGAGTCGTTGCGCGTAACCGACGCGCTGTATCGCGAAAACCCCGCCAGCGCTTGTCTGAATCGCTATACCGCGCAGATTGCCGCCCTTTGCGGCGCAGAACGGATCCTCGAGGTGGGCGCCGGAACCGCGGCCACCGCGGAACCAGTGCTGAAGGCCACGCGAAACACGCGCCTGTCATACCATTTCACGGATGTCTCCACGCAGTTCCTCAACGACGCCCGAACCCGTTTCAACGATGAATCGCGGGTGTCTTACGCTTTATTCGATATCAACCAGCCGCTGGATTTTACCGCCCACCCCGAGACGGGTTACGACCTGATTATTGCCGTCAACGTGCTTCACGACGCCAGCCATGTCGTACAGTCGTTGCGCCGATTAAAGCGGTTGTTGAAAGCCGGCGGACGCTTGCTGATCGTTGAAGCGACGGAACGAAACAGCGTATTCCAGCTGGCGAGCGTCGGCTTTATCGAAGGGTTAAGCGGATACCGCGATTTCCGCCGCCGGGATGAAAAACCTATGCTCACCCGTTCGGCGTGGCAGGAAGTGCTTGTGCAGGCCGGTTTTGCCAACGAACTGGCCTGGCCGCCGCAGGAATCGTCGCCGCTGCGCCAGCATCTGCTGGTCGCACGTTCACCTGGGGTGAATCGCCCGGATACAGCAGCCATGAGCCGCTATCTGCAGCAGCGTTTTGGCGCCACCCTGCCCACGTTGCAGATCCGGCAGCGAGAAACGTTATTTACTCCGCTATCGGCCCCGCCTGACGCACAGATTGCGCCAGCCGAATCGACACCGAGCTCCGGAGGCGATCCGGCGCTGGAAAAACAGGTCGCTGAACTCTGGCAAACGCTGCTGTCTCGCCCCGTGGCCAGACATCACGACTTTTTCGCGCTGGGCGGCGACAGCCTGATGGCGACAAGGATGGTCGCGCAGTTGAACCGCAGAGGGATTGCCAGCGCCAGCCTTCAGGATCTGTTCACCCATTCAACGCTCAGCGACTTCTGCGCCCATCTGCAGGCCTGTTCGTCAGGAGAGGAGAATCCTGTGCCCATTTGCCAGGGAGGTGGCGACGAAACGTTGTTTGTTTTCCATGCTTCAGACGGCGGTATCAGCGCCTGGCTGCCGCTCGCCAGCGCACTGAATATGCCCGTTTTCGGCCTGCAGGCAAAATCGCCGCAGCGTTTTGCCACGCTTGATCGAATGATCGATGAGTATGTTGCGAGTATCCGCCGCCAGCAGCCGCACGGCCCTTATGCGCTGGCGGGTTGGTCGTATGGCGCTTTTCTTGCGGCGGGCGCCGCGCAGCGCCTGGATGCCAAAGGCGAGCAGGTACGGCTGGCGTTAATCGATCCCGTGTGTCGACAGGATTTTCGTTGCGCAAACCGGACGGCCCTGCTGCGGCTGTTAGCCGAAGGCGATACGCCGCTGGCGCTGCCGGAACATTTCGATCGGCTGACGCCCGACCGCCAGCTTGCCGTCTTCATCGACCTTGCCAGAACGGCGGGAATAATGGCGCAAAACCTGACGCTGCAGGCGGCGGAAGCGTGGATCGACAACATCGCGCATCTGCTGCGCTTACTGACCGAGCATACGCCGGACGAAACCGTTCCGCTCCCCTGTCTCATCGTGCATGCCGCGATGAGACCCGCGCGCTGGACGCCAGCGGAAACCGAATGGCAAACCTGGATAGACCGCGCCGACAGCTATGCGATTAAAGCCAGCCATTGGCAAATCATGCTGGAGCCCCCCCACGTTCAGACCTGCGCGCAGCATATCAAGCGCTGGTTCGGCGCAACCTCAACGCAACCGGAGAACACGTTATGATGCCGTCCGCCGCCCCTAAGCAACGCGTACTGATTGTGGGCGCTAAATTTGGCGAAATGTACCTCAACGCCTTTATGCAGCCCCAGGAGGGGCTGGAACTGGTTGGTCTTCTGTCCCAGGGAAGCGCGCGATCGAGAGAGCTGGCCTATGCGTTTGGAATCCCCCTGTATACCTCGCCGGAACAGATCGCCGAGATGCCGGATATCGCCTGTATCGTCGTGCGCTCAACCGTCGCCGGCGGGAGCGGAACCCAGCTTGCCCGGCACTTTTTGACCCGCGGCGTGCACGTGATTCAGGAGCATCCCCTCCACCCGGATGACGTCCGATCTTTACAAGCGCTGGCGCAGGAACGGGGCCGCTGCTATTGGGTCAACACGTTTTATCCGCACGCGCGTGCGGGTCGCGCCTGGCTCGGGGATGCGCAGCGGTTACGTCGCAGCCTGGATCAGGCGCCGTCGGTTGCTCACGCTACCACCAGCCGACAGTTGCTCTACTCCACGCTGGATTTGTTGTTGCTGGCGTTAGAGGTTGATGCCGCCAGCGTGGAGTGTGAAGTGGTCGGTAGCTTTCGCGACTTTCACTGTCTGAGACTTTTCTGGCCGGCGGGAGAAGCCTGTCTGCTGCTTCAGCGCTATCTCGATCCTGACGATCCTGATATGCACAGCCTGATTATGCACCGTTTGCTGCTGGGCTGGCCGGAAGGTCATCTTTCGCTGGAGGCAAGCTACGGCCCCGTGGTCTGGTCATCCAGCCTGTTTGTCGCAGAACATCAGGCGAATGGTCGTAGTCTCTACCGCAGGCCAGAGATCCTGCGCGACCCGCCTGGTCAGACGCGCAGCGCGGCTCCCCTGAGCTGGCGTGATTGCTGCGAAACCGCCGGACCGGAGGGGGTCGGCAGGTTGCTACAGCAGCTGCGCTGCCATCTGGCGGGCGGAAATCTGCCGGCGGCCTGCCACTCCGCTCATCAGCTCGCGTTATCACATTTATGGCAGCAGATTTTACGTAAGACCGGCCATGCGGAGATCCGACATCTGACGCCGCCGCGTCACGACCGGTTACCGGCTTTCTACCGCCACGATGAGGAGTCACGGTGATGCAATCTGCGATGTGTATTCCGTTATGGCCCGCCCGCAACGCCAGTACGGCGCATCTGGTAATGTGCCCCTTCGCGGGCGGCAGCAGCAGCGCGTTTCGCCGCTGGCGAGACCACCCCATGGCGGAGATCGCGCTTTCCCTGGTGACCTGGCCGGGACGCGATCGCCTGCGCCATCTGGCGCCGCTCAGCAGCATTACGCAACTGGCGTCGCTGCTGGCGGACGAACTGGAAGAGAGCGTATTGCCTGACGCCCCGCTTTTACTTGCCGGGCACAGCATGGGCGCGCAGGTGGCGTTTGAAACCTGCCGGCTTCTGGAACAACGGGGTCTTCCCCCACAAGGGCTGATTATTTCCGGATGCCATGCCCCTCATCTGCATTCCCGGCGCAGGCTCAGCGACCGCGAGGATGCCGACTTTATCGCTGAACTGATTGATATCGGCGGATGTTCGCCTGAACTACAGGAAAACAAGGAGCTACTGTCGCTATTTCTTCCTCTTCTTCGCGCTGATTTTTACGCTACTGAGCACTATCACTACGATTCGCTCGATGATTTCACGCCGCTGCGCACGCCTGCGCTGCTGGTATGCGGCAGCCGCGATCGTGAAGCCTCCTGGCCGGAGATGGAGGCCTGGCGTCCGTGGCTGAACCACATCGCAGGCGAGGTGGTGATTGACGGCGACCATTTTTATCTGCTGCAACAATCCAGGGCCTTTTTTAAGCAGATTATTCACCATTTTCCCCACGTATTTTCTGCGACGACCGCTTTGCAAAATCGGTCCTGCACTTCAGAAAGGTGACGCATGCACTCTTCCTTTGATTCTCTGATAAAACAGTATCCCTTCCCCATTGCTGAACAGCTGCGCCACTGGGCGGCTCGCTATCCCTCACGAATTGCTGTCGTTGATGCCAAAGGCTCGCTGACCTACAGCGCGCTCGATCTTCGGGTCGATGAGCTTGCTGCAGGGTTATACTCGCTGGGTTTGCGTCCGGGAGAACATGTGCTTATCCAGCTCCCCAACGGCAACGCATTTGTGATCCTGCTGTTCGCGCTGTTAAGACTGGGCGTTATCCCTGTTCTGGCGATGCCCTCGCAGCGGGCGCTGGATATCGACGCGCTGATTGCGCTGGCGCAACCGGCCGCTTATGTGATTCACGGAGAAAACCACGCGGACCTGGCCCGCCAGATGGCGCGCAAACACGCCTGCCTGCGGCAAGTTCTGGTCGCAAGTGAGACCGAAGGCGGCGATTTTACGCCGCTCTTCTCGCTGCGCGGCGAACGGCAGACGTGGCCGCAGCCCGATGCTGGCGCCACCGCGCTGCTGCTGCTCTCAGGCGGCACCACCGGGACGCCAAAGCTTATCCCGCGACGGCACGCTGACTATAGCTATAACTTCAGCGCCTCTGCCGAACTGTGCGGCCTTAATCCACAGAGCGTGTATCTCGCCGTCCTCCCCGTGGCGCATAACTTTCCGCTGGCCTGTCCCGGTATTCTGGGAACGCTTGCCTGCGGCGGAAAGGTGGTATTAACCGACAGCGCCAGCTGCGATGAGGTGATGCCTTTAATCGCGGAACAAGGTGTGACCCACGTCGCCCTGGTACCGGCGCTGGCGCAGCTCTGGGTGCAGGCCAGAGAGTGGGAAGACAGCGATCTCTCTTCGCTACGCGTCATTCAGGTGGGCGGCGCCCGGCTTGACCCAACGCTTGCTGAGCAGGTTATCTCGACGTTTGATTGTCCCCTGCAACAGGTATTCGGTATGGCGGAAGGCCTGCTCTGCTTTACCCGGTTGGACGATCCTCTGGTCACCGTTCTTCACAGCCAAGGGCGCCCTATGTCTCCCCTGGATGAAATTCACGTCGTTGACGAAGAGGAAAACGACGTTGCGCCTGGCGAAACGGGACAGTTATTAACGCGCGGTCCTTATACTATTACGGGCTATTATCGCGCTCCCGAGCACAATGCGCGGGCCTTTACCGCGCAAGGATTTTACCGTACTGGCGACAATGTCAGGCTCGATGAGGCGGGAAATCTGTACGTTGAGGGGCGTATAAAAGAGCAGATCAACCGCGCCGGAGAGAAAATAGCCGCTGCGGAAGTGGAATCGGTACTGATGCGTCTGGAAGACGTAAAGGATTGCGCCGTGGTCGCCGCGCCGGACACGCTGCTTGGCGAGCGGATATGCGCGTTTATCATCGCGCAACGCACTCCCTCTGACTATCAACAGCTGCGTCAAAAGCTGGTCCAAATGGGGATCAGCGCGTGGAAGATTCCCGATCAAATTGAGTTTCTGACCCACTGGCCGCTCACCGCCGTCGGCAAGGTAGATAAAAAGCGCCTGACGGCGCTCGCCATTGATCGTTATCGCCATTCAGCCCAATAAGCGCCCCGCTACCCGAAACAGGTGGAAATAAACCCGTTTCGGGTAGCAGTGCAATTAGAAATAGTTATCATTTTCAATTCACCATTATCGGTATTTTGGCGTCTCGCCGTTTTTCAGGGATTCATCACAATGAAAATGACACGATTTTATCCTCTGGTTCTGGGGGGATTTTTACTCCCGGCCGCTGCTCATAGCCAAACCTCACAGCAAGACGAAAGCACGTTGGTGGTCACCGCCAGTAAACAGTCTTCCCGCTCGGCATCAGCCAATAATGTTTCTTCTACCGTTATCAGCGCGACGGAGTTAAGCGACGCGGGCGTTACCGCCAGTGACAAACTCCCCAGAGTGTTGCCAGGGCTGAATATTGAAAATAGCGGCAACATGCTTTTTTCAACGATCTCGCTACGCGGCATCTCTTCGGCCCAGGACTTTTATAACCCCGCCGTTACCCTGTATGTCGACGGGGTTCCCCAGCTGTCTACCAACACCATCCAGGCACTGACCGATGTGCAGAGCGTAGAGCTGCTGCGCGGACCGCAGGGAACCTTGTATGGCAAAAGCGCCCAGGGCGGGATCATTAACATCGTCACCCAGCAGCCGGACAGCACACCGCGCGGCTATATTGAGGGTGGCGTCAGCAGTCGTGACAGTTATCGAAGCAAACTCAACCTGAGCGGCCCGATTCAGGATGGCCTGTTATACGGCAGCGTGACTCTTTTACGCCAGGTTGATGACGGCGAGATGATTAACCCCTCGACCGGTAGCGATGATTTAGGCGGTACCCGTGCCAGTATCGGGAATGTGAAATTGCGTCTGGCGCCGGACGACCAGCCCTGGGAAATGGGGTTTTCCGCCTCGCGCGAATGCACACGCGCTACACAGGATGCCTATGTGGCATGGAATGATCTCAAGAGCCGTACGCTGTTTCTTAGCGAGGGTTCACCGGACCCGTACCTACGGCGCTGTACTGACAGCCAGACGCTAAGCGGTAAATACGCTACCGATGACTGGGTTTTCAATCTGATCGGCGCCTGGCAGCAGCAGAATTATTCCCGGACCTTCCCTTCCGGCTCGTTGATCGTCAATATGCCCCAGCGCTGGAACCAGGATGTGCAGGAGCTACGCGCCGCCACCCTCGGCGATACGCGTACCGTGGATATGGTATTTGGGTTGTACCGGCAGAACACCCGCGAAAAGCTAAATTCCGCCTATGATATGCCGACGATGCCCTATTTAAGCAGCACCGGCTATACCACCGCTGAAACCCTTGCCGCCTACAGCGATCTGACCTGGCATTTAACCGAGCGTTTTGACATCGGCGGCGGCGTGCGTTTCTCGCATGATAAAGCCAGCACGCAGTATCACGGCAGCATGCTGGGAAACCCATTTGGCGACCAGGGTAAAAGCAATGACGACCGGGTGCTCGGACAGCTCTCCGCAGGCTATCTGCTGACCGACGACTGGCGAGTATATACCCGCGTCGCCCAGGGATATAAACCTTCCGGATACAATATCGTGCCAACCGCAGGTCTTGATGCCAAACCGTTCAACGCGGAAAAATCCATCAACTATGAAATTGGCACCCGTTACGAAACCGCCGACGTCACGCTGCAAGCCGCCACCTTTTATACCCACACCAAAGATATGCAGCTCTACTCTGGCCCGGTCGGAATGCAGACCTTAAGCAATGCGGGGAGAGCCGACGCCACCGGCGTTGAGCTGGAAGCGAAATGGCGGTTTGCCCAAGGCTGGTCATGGGATATCAATGGCAACATGATCCATTCCGAATTCACCAACGACAGCGAGCTGTACCACGGCAACCGGGTGCCATTCGTACCGCGTTACGGCGCGGGAAGCAGCGTGAATGGCGTGATTGATACGCGCTATGGCGCACTGATGCCCCGGCTGGCGGTTAATCTGGTGGGGCCGCATTATTTCGATGGCGACAACCAGCTGCGGCAAGGCACCTACGCCACCCTGGACAGCAGCATTGGCTGGCAGGCGACGGAACGGATGAATATTTCCGTCTATGTCGATAACCTGTTCGACCGTCGTTACCGTACCTATGGATATATGAACGGCAGCAGCGCCGTCGCGCAGGTTAATATGGGCCGCACTGTCGGTATCAATACGCGAATTGATTTCTTCTGATCCAACGATGCAGGGATGCAATAATCGCATCCCTGCCATCACGGAATTTAACGCGTTGACGTCAGGAGAATGCCCGAACCCTAGCCAGCAACAAAATCTATATTGTCACTGGCCGGCCTTGAAGATAATTCCATCTGCCTGTAGCCCAAGGAATTCACCGCTTACTTCGTCGGAATAATCAGCACCTGGCCCGGATAGATTTTATCGGGATGCGTCAGCATTGGTTTGTTGGCTTCAAAAATACGTTGATACTCATTGGCGGAGCCATACATCGCTTTGGAGATGGCGCTCAGGGTGTCGCCGGATTTGACCGTGTAATAACGACTTTCCGCCCCGCTTTGCGTCACCTTCACGCTGTCATTAACCTGACCAACGCCGGTGACATTCCCTACCGCCACCAGAATTTTTTCCTTATCTTCTTGCGAACCGACATCGCCGGTAACCGTCGCGGTGCCGTCGTCCGCAACATCGATATTGACCTTTTCGGCGCCGGGAAGATTAAGACCATCAATATGTTTTTTCAGCTTGTCGGCCTTATCTTCCTTGCTGCCGCCGGAGACGGCGTCCCATATTTTCTCGCCCGCTTCTTTGACAAAATTTAATAATCCCATCGTTCCATACCTCCATTACTGTTTCACGATCGAATATTCATCGGAACGGTTAAGCCCATTTCCAGGATGTCGGTTGTTCTACCCATAGCGGCCAGCACAACCTGCCATCAAAGTATAATCAATAAGCGTCAACGTGCAGGATATTTGCCCGGCAATGGCAGGAAAGTCTGTATTCTGACCGGGCGACATGACATGAAATCTGTAGTTGACCCGCATCGTATAAGGCGTGTAGTTTTAAGCGGTTCCGTTAGTTTCTGGTTATTTATCTTCAACGAATAATAAGGTCAGAAAATGATTCATCCAGCCCGTTCAACAACGACACGTACCACCGCAACCTGCGGCGGCGTGTGCGTATCTGTGGCTGGAACCTGATAGAACAGAACCACACTCCCCGTTAAACCGGACGGGGACAAACAGCTCTCCGTTCATCACACACTGAATGGAGACACGCCCCATGATTTCATCTGAACATGCGCTAGTGATTATTGATATGCAGGAGGGACTTTTCCGCGGCCCTGATTCCCCTCATTGCGCTGATGCCGTTCTGACAAATATTCTTCTGCTGATCGCTAAAGCCAGGCAGTCACAGGTACCGATCTTTTTTATTCGCCACGTCGGGCCTGACGGCTCCCCATTCTCTGCGAGCAGCCCGTTAACCAGGCTGATAGCTGAGCTGGATGTGGACGTTGAACGGGATATCGTCTTGACCAAAAAGTATCCCAGCTGCTTTCGCGACACCGAATTACAGCGCCAGCTTATGCTGAGAGGCGTGAAGCAGCTGGTGATTGCCGGGATGAAAACAGAGTTTTGCGTCGATACCACCTGCCGGGCAGCGCCGGAGCTGGGATTCACGACTGTGCTGATTTCTGATGCGCATACCACAATCGATAATCCCCATTTATCCGCTCATGAAATCATTGGCCATCACAACCGAACGCTGGCGGGTCCGTTTGTCGCACTTTCAACTGCGGCCGACTGGCGCTTTTGACGAACACCAGGCGAACAGCGGCTTTGCGTTATGTCGGGACGAGAAGCCGCAGGCCGGGATAACGCTGTAGCCAGCGTTTTTCCACGACGCGCTGGCGGAAAATAGCCAGCTTATGCTGCGCAAATACCGGCGTTGGCCGCAGACGGAGCTCAAAGAGATCGTCCAGCCCGTAGGGCGCGATAATCTCAATATGGTCTGTTCCTCCCATTCTGACCGCCATAGCCGTCGCGGTTTCAGGCCAGTACAGCAGCGCATTCTCCGTTGAGTGATAAGGTTGATGTCCGTTGCGTTGATGCATTCTGGCCTGATTTTTCACCGACCAGTTAAAGGCGGAATATTGCTGGCTCAGCCTCTCTTCCAGCGCGCTATCGCAGGCGGAAGTCGCGCTTTTCGCGTCGAACCAGACAACATCCACATCACCCGAAACTGGCCTTAGCCCGTAGCCGTGCAGATGATCCCAGACAGCATCTCTGACAAAGCCGGCGCCAATCCAGCCATCGTTGAGTTCCAGCGCATGCACGGCGTACAGCGCGTTCATTCTTATCGGGTCGTTTAACAACACGCTTTGCAAGAGGTCCTGATATTTCATGGTTTCCCTGTAAACGGCGATCGGTCCGCTAAGTGTATCAGCGTTCAGGAGGCGCCGCTTCAGGCGCCCCTGTTATTCACCTCGCGGCTACGCTTCGTACGCGGCGTGATGGAAATCAATTTCCCACTGCAGTACATCGCCGTAAAGCGCCGACAGCGCCTGCTTTTCGCTTTCACTCAGCGTCATAGCGCAGCGGTCGAGTTCGTTCTTCAGCCAGAGAGCCTGCTGATAGAATGCGTCCTCGGCGTGCATTTCCACCCAGCAGCGCACGTCAGCATCGCTCTGCCGATGTTCGCTCGCCCGTCGGCACCAGAAATAATACATCCACTCCGCGCCGAACATCATCGTCACGATCTGCTCGTAGCTGCCCTCCCGGGCGGTTCGCAGCATACCGTCGCGAAAGCGCCGCACGCCGGGCAGATCGTCCGGATAATCAGCAGGAGTTATCCGCCGTTCTGATAAAACCTGTTCAAACCATGCAATCTGCGTGTCAACCAGAGCATTCAGGACGCCAATCAGCCAGCGCTGCTGATGAATACCTGGCGCCTTGCTGACTCCGAGGGCAAAAATCGCGATTGCCGTCGCGACGAAGTTGCCCTCAAACACCAGATAGCGGTTGAAGACGGCAGGCGGCAGACGATCCTCTTCGATATCCGTCACAAAACGGTGCCGCTGCATTGCCTGCCACACCGGCTGATGCTCGCGCAGCAGGCGTTCGCTAAACGCTTCCATTATGCCTCCTCCAGCGCGGCCTGCGCGATCGACATGAAATGCTTCACCCGGGCCAGTTCAACATTGTTCCACCACACGCCATCGACCTTCATCGTACTGGCCACGATGACCCCCTGAGTCCGCTCGAGGATCTGGCGCACGTTGGCCGGCGTCACCCCGGAGCCTACCAACAGCGGTAGTTCCGTCGCCGCGCGGATCTCGTCAATTTCCGCCATCGTGGCGCTATCGCCCGTACGCTGGCCGGTGGCGATCACCGCGTCAGCCTCGAAGAAATCGACGTCGCGCGTCAGCTCCTGAATCGAACGATCGGCAACGATGGCATGGCTACCGTGCTTGACGTGGCTATCGGCAAAAACGCGAATATGCTCAGCGCGCAGCATACTGCGGTAGCGCAGCGCCTTAGCCGCTGCCCCTTCAATAAATCCTTCATTGGCGATATAGGCGTTGGCCCACTGGTTTACGCGAACGAAATCGGCTCCGCCCGCCAGGGCGATAGCCATCGCCGGGATCGCCGCGTTCGCCAGGACGTTAATGCCTAGCGGCACAGCAAAACGCTCGCGCACTTTCTCAGTAATCACCGCCATCAGCGCGGAAGTTTCGTGACCAATATCCTCCGGTTTGGAAAAAGGAATATCCCCGTGATTTTCAATAATCAGGCCGTGAACGCCGCCTGAAATATAATTTTCAGCATCGCGAAGCGCGCGCTCAATAATATCACGGACTGATTTCCCTCGATATTTAGGCGCACCAGGAAAAGGATCGCAATGAATAACTCCAATAACCGCTTTGCTACGTGAAAAAATAGCTTGTATTGCATTCGTTTTTTCTGCTGAGATAGCAACCATCTTATCCATCCTGTTAAGGGAACACTATGCGTGTTTACGTTACCGGTAATATTACCGTAGATGAAACCTGGTCCATTCCGGATATACCGAAAAAAGGCACTTCAATTCACGGCGTTAAAGTTTCGCAGGATATCGGCGGTAAAGGCGCGAACCAGGCGATTATATTAGCCCGCTGCGGAATAGAAACACGCTTAATTGCCGCCACGGGAAATGACAGCAACGGCGTGTGGATCCGTCAGCAGATAAAAAATGAACCACTGACCTTGCTACCCGACGGTCATTTCAATCAACATAGCGATACCTCGATTATTTTAAATAGCGCTGATGGCGACAATGCCATTATTACCACTACCGCCGCCGCGGATACATTCCGCCTGGATGACATCATTCCGCATATCGCGGATGCCGTCGCCGGCGATATTCTGCTGCAGCAGGGCAATTTCTCCCTGGACAAAACGCGGGCGCTGTTCCAGTACGCCAAAAGCCGCGGTATGACGACGGTATTCAACCCCTCGCCCGTCAATTCTGACTTTTGCCACCTGTGGCCGCTCATCGACATCGCGGTGGTCAATGAATCTGAGGCCGAGCTGCTCCAGCCATACGGGGTGAAAACTTTAGTGATTACCCAGGGGGCCGCAGGTGCCTGGCTGGTCCAGCAGGGCCAGCGCCAGTTTTGCCCCGCCGTGCCCGCCGAGGCGCTTGATACAACCGGCGCGGGCGACACCTTCCTCGCCGTGATGCTGGCTTCCGCCCTGCTGCGCGACGTCGCGCCGGATGCGCTGGCGCTGGCGCATGCCAGCCGGGCTGCCGCCATTACCGTTAGCCGCCGGGGGACGCTCAGCGCGTTTCCCGGCAGCCATGAGCTCGCCGCCCTGTTAACCACGGGCGGCGCGCACTGACCTACTTAAACAGCGAACGGTAGGTATCGACGTTCGCTTTGGTTACCACCGTGGCCGGAACCAGAATGGTTCTCGGCACGGTTTTACCCGAAGTGATGCTGTTCAGCGCCTTCAGAGCTTCGGCGCCCATCTTTTCCGGGTCCTGCTGCAGTACAGCGGTCACGTAGCCGCCGTCAATACCGGAAATCGCCTTCGCCGTCAGATCCCAGCCAAACACTTTAATGTCCTTCTGGCGCCCCTGGTTTTCCACGGCGGCAATCGCGCCGAGCAGCGCGGGTTCGCCGGTGGCATATATCGCCGTCAGGTCCGGATTACCGGTGATCAGGTTTTCCGCCGCGGTCATTGCTTTATCCTGCACATTCTGCCCATCAACAACGTTAGCGATGGTGATCTTCGGATTGCTTTTCAGCGTCTCTTCGAACCCTTTCTGCCGCTGGTTCTGAATAGCCGAGTTCAGCGCGCCGACGATACCCAGCCGCGCCTGGCCGCCCATCTCTTTCTGCACGTAGTCCACGAAGTATTGACCAATAATTCTGCCGCCTTCAATATTATCAACGCCGACCTGGGCTGCCTGTGGCCCGGCCGGTAATACGGCATCAATCGCAATCACCGGAATGTTAGCGGCGGCGGCTTCTTTTACCGCGGGCATAATTCCGTTAACATCGATAGCGGCAACCAGAATGCCTTTAACGCCTTGCTGAATATAGTTTTCAATCGCGTCATTTTGCGCCACGGGATTATCGTTAGAGTTGAATATCACTAAATCTTTGCCGCTGGCTTTTGCCGCATCCTGCGCGCCTTTATTCATCAGATTAAAGAACAGCGCCTGCTGATTGATTTGGACCAGCGCATAAGTCGGAGCGGCCGCGCCGGCGGTAGAAATAAAACTCATTGATGCCAGCATCGTCGTGGCGACAGCAAGTAAACGTAGTTTTCCGGTGTTAAATAACATCATCAGTATCCTCGTCGGGAATAAGTGATAACCAGCAGAGTTCCGCGCCGCATGCGAACGCAGAAGGATTATTTTTTTTGGCGGGCAAATATCGTCTATGTGGCCAGAACCATCATCGATCGTTCGGCGAATACCTGCTTAACTTCATTCCGGCAACCGGTCCGTGTCGGTGCGCGACTGGAATGACTTAAACGGGTTTGGGAATGACTTCCCGGATGATGCGGTAAACTGCCTATACAATTCTCCGCAGATTAAAATTTGTCAAGCATTTATTTATGGCGATTATGAGCGGAGAAATTGCTGTATCCACCGCGCTTAACTATGTTACAGATAGCCGATTCTGGCAGAAATGGCGCAGGAAATGAGTATAAAACGCGTATTGTTATCCGATGTCGCAAAGCTGGCGGGACTGTCGAAAGCCACCCTGTCGCGCTATATGAACAACAGTATTGTGCTGCCGCAGGACACCATCGACCGTATCGAAACGGCGATTCGCGAACTGGACTATCGCGGTAATAGCCTGGCGCGTCGTCTGAGCAAAGGCGGCAGCGAGACGCTCGGCCTGGTGCTCCCCGATATTACCAACCCCTTTTTTGCCGAGTTGGCCGACGCCGCCGAAGAGGCCGCCTCCGCCAGCGGTTATAGCCTGGTGCTGTGCATCACCCGCAATAATCCTGAAAAGGAGTGTCAGTTCATCCGCTGGCTGGATACCTGTCAGGTCGATGGCCTGCTGTTCACCACTAACCGCCCCGATAACGGCCTGCTGCGCAAAGAGGTCCAGCGTCACGAACGCATTGTCCTGCTGGATGAAGATATACCCGGCAGTACGGTGCCGAAGGTGTTTGCCGATAACGTTCAGGGCGGGCGGATCGCCACCGAAATGCTGATCGCCGCCGGACACCGCCATATCGCCTTCGTCGGCGGTCCTGACAAGCTGATGAGCGTCCGCGAGCGCTATCAGGGCTTCTGCACCGCGATGGAGCAGGCCGGTCTGAGCTGGCCGCCCGAATGGGTGATGTACGGCGACTACCAGCGCGAGTTCGGCCAACAGGCGCTGCGTTACCTGTTTAGCCAGCCGCTTCGCCCGACCGCCGTCTTCGCCGCCAGCGACTACCTGGTGCTTGGCCTGCTTGACGGGCTGCGCGCCAGCGGGCTTCAGGCGCCGGAGGCGCTGTCGCTGGTCGGCTTCGACGACGCCAACTATGCCGATTTCACTCAGCCGCGTATCTCAACTATCCGCCAGCCCGCCCGTGAACTGGGCCGCACCGCGGTGAATATCATGATGCGCCTGCTGAACAATGACCAGGATATCCCGGCAGAAACCCGCCTGCCGGTAGAATGGATCGGTCGCGACTCAATCAAGATTTGTTAAGCGCGTCCCAAAATGGCGCAAAAGCGCCCAGTTTTGGCGCAAAAAACGATCAATTCACAATCTGTTCACTATAATCAGTAAACCGGTTTACCGGAATGTAACCAATAAAATCTATTGATTACATATGGTTAAGTTACAGGGCTGCTGTGTAGTTCCTGCCCTGGCACGGATGCTGCAACGTTCTTACTGGCGAACAAATATCTTACGTAGCGTTTGTCCTGACTGTGTTGGCGAGTGCTCTATTCCGCAGGTAAACCGGTTTACTAGCATGTAAACCGTGTCGGATAGCATCTCTCCCGCAGGATGGCGAACATTTTCCCGGCAACAGCGATGGGAGTTATCAGATGCAGCAGCCACACACTACCCCGCCAAGGGTGGAGATGATCAACATCACCAAGACCTACGGGTCGATACGTTCATTGCGCGGAGTCAACCTCGAGCTGGCTCCGGGCGAGGTGCTGGGCTTGGTGGGCGATAACGGCGCGGGGAAATCCACCCTGACCAAAGTACTCTCGGGGGCGGTGATCCCCTCCAGCGGCACGATTCGCATCGATGGCGAACAGCAGCATTTCGCTAATCCGGCCGATTCGCGCCGCTGCCATATCGAGATGGTCTACCAGGATCTGTCGCTGTGCGACACGGTCGACGTCGCGGGCAATCTGTTTATGGGCCGCGAGCCAATGAAATCGGTCCTCGGCATCCCCTTTCTCGACGAGGCCAAAATGCACGCCGACGCCCGGGAGATGCTTAAAGGTCTCGGGATCTCCATTCCGGATACCCGCCTGCTGGTGCGAAATCTCTCCGGCGGCCAGCGTCAGGCCATTGCCATCGCCCGCGCGGCGGCCTTTGACCCGAAAGTGTTGATTATGGATGAACCCACCGCCGCGCTGGCCGTCGCGGAAGTTGAAGCGGTGCTGGAGTTGATTCGCCGCGTTTCCGCTCGCGGCGTGAGCGTGATTCTGATTACCCACCGCCTGCAGGACCTGTTTCTGGTCTGCGACCGGATCATGGTGATGTACGAAGGTACCAACGTCGCCGACAGACGAGTGGCCGACACTAGCCTGAGCGATATCGTTAACCTGATTGTGGGCGAAAAATTCACCGCCCGCTCTGCGGCCGCACATTGAGGTAACAGGATGAGTATCATGAACTTAAGCAGTTCCCGCATGATCCAGCATTCGCTGCCGCGCCGCCTGCTGCATAACCACTCCGGCGTGGTCAGCATCGCGCTCTTTTTCGTTTTCTGCTGCGTGGTGTTCTCGCTGATCACCAGCAACTTTCTCACCGGCACCAACTGGCTCAACATTATCCGTCAGAGCGCCCCGCTGCTGATCGTCGCGACGGCAATGACCCTGGTCATTACCACCGGCGGCATCGATCTGTCGGTGGGTTCCACCCTCGCGCTGGTCGGCGCGCTTTCCGCTATCGCCCTTAACAACTGGGGACTGCCGTGGCCGGTGGTTTTGCTCGGCGGCTTGTTGCTCGGCGGCGTCGTTGGCGCCATCAACGGCTTCTTTATCGCCTATGAGGGCATACCGGCGTTTATCGTCACCCTCGCCACCCTGGCCGTGGTTCGCGGCATCGCGCTATTGGTCACCCAGGGCTACTCGATCCCGGTTCCGGCTGACAGCCTGTTTACCTTTATAGGCCGCGCGTGGGTTGTGGGAATCCCTATGCCTGCGCTGATCGGCATTATGATTTTGGTTATCGGGCACATCGTTCTCAACCATATGCGTTTTGGCCGCTACGTGACGGCTATCGGCGCCAACGCCGAAGGCGCGCGACGCAGCGGGATTAACACCAAAGCGGTCACCATGAAGGTCTATATCATCAGCGGCATGGCCGCCGCGCTGGCGGGGATGATTATCACCGCTCGCCTCGGCAGCGGCTCCTCCAACCAGGGCGAAGGTTTTGAACTGCAGGTCATCGCCGCCGTGGTGCTCGGCAGTACCAGTCTGTTTGGCGGCTTCGGCACTATTATCGGCACGCTGCTGGGCGCGCTGTCGATTGCGGTGATCCAGAACGGGCTGATCCTGTCGCATATTTCTCCGTTCTACACCCAGATTGCCACCGGCACTATTATCCTGCTGGCTATCTGGCTGAACACCCGCATTCTCAACACGGAATCCCACGCCCTGTTCAACGATATTCCGGGCGAATGGCCGTGGCTGCTGGGCTATAACGAAGTAGAAATGCATCCGGAAGGCAAACTGCTGGCGACCGTGGCCGGTACCGGTCATCCGCTGCTGGCTATTCGCGAATATCAACAGGGTCGCTCGCTGGTGTGGACCAGCGATATGTCGGCACACTGGCTGCCGGAAGAGTTTGCCAAATGGCCCGGCTATCGCCAGCTGTGGATTAACTGCCTTGACTGGCTGACGGAACGTCGCTGATGACCACCACCCTTGAGCTCGCCCGGCAGCTGCTGGGCTTTAACACCATCAACCCGCCGGGCAGCGAAGCAGACTGCATGCGGTACTTTGCCGACTGGCTTAACGCTAACGGTTTTGCGGTTTCGCTGTCGTCATTCGGCGAGGAACGCTGCAATCTGATCGCCAGGCTCCCCGGGGCAACGCCTGGTAAACCGCTGGCCTTTACCGGGCATCTGGATACCGTGCCGCTGGGAAATGCCCGGTGGCAGTACGACCCTTTCGGCTCGCAGGTGGAAGACGGGCGTCTTTATGGCCGTGGCTCCAGCGATATGAAAGCGGCGATAGCGGCGTTTGCCGTCGCCTGCGTTCAACAGCGGGAAACGATCCGCGCCGGGCGCGGCGCGGTATTGCTGATTACCGGCGGGGAAGAGACCGGCTGCGACGGCGCGCGGGCGCTGATCGCCTCTGCGCCGTTGCCGGAAGTGGGCGCGCTGATCGTCGGCGAGCCCACCGCCAACTATCCGGTGATCGGCCATAAAGGCGCGCTCTGGCTACGCTGCGAAACGCGGGGAAAAACAGCCCACGGCGCGATGCCGGAACTGGGGATTAATGCTATCTATCTGGCGGCGGATGCGCTGACTAAAATCCAACATTTTTCGCCGGGGGCGCCGCATCCGTTGATGAAGCAGCCCACGGTAAACGTCGGACGTATTGAAGGCGGGCTAAATATTAATTCCGTGCCGGACCGCACGCGTTTCGATGTCGATATCCGCAGCGCGCCCAATTTACAGCACGCCACCATCCGCCAGCGGTTGCTCACGCTGCTTGGCGAGAGCGTCACGGTGTCGACGCTGGTCGATCTGCCCGCGGTACTCAGCGAACAGGATCACGCATGGATAAAACAAGTATATCAGCGCTGCCAGCCGCTGCACGATCGGCCGCTTGAGCCGCGGGTGGTGCCCTACTTTACCGACGCCTCGCTGCTGCTGCCTGCGATGGGCAACCCGCCCTGTATCATTCTTGGCCCCGGCGAACCCTCTATGGCTCATCAAACCGACGAATACTGCCTGGTCAGCCGGCTGGAGGAGGCTGAGCAGCTGTACGGGAACCTGATTCGCGACTGGATGGCGTAAACCGCCCGCGGCGAAGGCAGAAGATACGTGACAGCGTCACTTAACGTCGCTGTCGCGCGTTCGATCCGCCGCATGAAAAATCAGCGATTAGGGTTTGAATAATATCGCGGAATAACAGAGGATAACCGCCTCGTATCCGGAATATCTCGTCGCCAGCAAGGAGGCATTACCCTGTTCATGAAAATCAGCCCGCTGCTCATTTGCACCCTCTCTTTACTCCTTTCCGCCTGCTCGGGTAGTGCTTCTGCGCCGGACAGCACCGAAGACGCTAAAATATCGGCAGAAGCGGATAAAATACTTCGCGATTATCAAACGGGTTCAGATACTTCACCGCAGGCCAATGCCTCACGCTATCTGGCGCGGATCCAGGCGGCTGTCTTCGCTAACATAGACCAGACGGCGTCCTGGCAAGGGCAAACATGCTCGGTGCGCTTAACGCTACAGCGTGACGGGACAGTGCAGAATCCAACGGTCGAGAACGGCGATCCGGCACTATGCGCGCAGGTGATGTCCGCGCTGAAACAAGCCAAAATCCCGCCTGCGCCAGACGAAAAAACCTATCAAACATTCAGTCATCCCGTTCTGGACTTCAGGCCCTGACAGCTCTTTGTGAAATCATTTCGCAGGGGCCATTCGGCCCCTGCATTATTGTCAGAACTCAATGCGCCCGCCGAAATTATAGCGCCGCCCTTCCAGCATCGCCGTCTGCCTGTAGGCGGTGGTGTAAACCGGATTTACATCAAACAGATTGTAGATCCCGCTCATCAGGGTGACGCGCTTAGTCAGGTGGTAACGCGCGCCTAAATCCACCAGCGCGTAGGCGTCCGTTGAGCTGGACTTGCCGATATCCGGCGATCTGCTGCGCCAGCTGGCCTTGGTCCATAGTTCCAGATCGGAAGTGGTGTTCCACGTCAGCGAAACGTTGGCCATACTGCTGGGGAAATCGTTTAGCGCATAGCCTTTATACTCACCGCTTTTCTGTTCGCTGTGGGTGTAGGTATAGTTGGCGTTTGCCTTCAGCGCTGCGGTCACCTGCCAGTCGCCGTTCAGCTCCACACCGTAGATCTGCGCATCACCGACGTTAATATATTGCGACACGCTATCGGCGGTATAGCCATTGTATTGGCACTTCTGGGTAGCCGATGAAGTACAGATGGTATGGTCGCTGATTTTATCTTTAAATTTGGTGTAAAAAAGGGTGGCGTCGAGCGCCAGGGCATCCCGCTGCCAGTACACGCCCAGCTCGGTATTGATGCTTTGTTCCGGCTTGAGATCGTCGTTGCCAATACCGATTTCAGAATAAGGATAAGCCCCATAGACGCTGGTAAAACCGGCATTATTCTGGCGTAAATCCGGTTTTTTATAGCCGGCGGACACGCCCCCTTTCAGCGCCCAGGTTTCGTCAATGGTCCAGTTACCGTACAGCTTAGGCGTAACGTGATAACCGAAATAGCTATCATGATCGAGGCGCGCCGAGGTCGTCAGGGTAAAGTCCGGGACGATCATCCACGCGTCTTCCGCGAATACCGCCCAGCCGTGGCGGGTAATTTTACTGACCGGGGTGACGCCAGGCGCCTGTTTGTCGGCGATACCGAAGGTGTCATTCAGCTCGTTGCGCGTAAAGTTGACGCCTAACGTCAGCTTGTGATCGCCCAGCGTAAAGGTGTTCGCGCTATTGGCCTCAAAATTATTCTGCTTAATAAACTGCGGGTCCATGCCGGGCACGCGGTACTCCGTGCGGGCCTTTTCGTAGCTGATAAAGTTCTTCACCTCCAGCAGGTCATCACCGTACCAGGCATGCTGTGACAGCGATGCCGCATCGCGGTCAAAACCCCAGTACCACTCTTTATCATTATGGGTTTTCTCCTGATTACCTTTGGTGGCGTTCAGATCCCAGAGCTGGGTATCGGTTGGCGACAGAGAAATCGTGGCATCCAGATTTCCGGACTGATGTTTAACAAAACGTTCTTGGGTCGGGCTGTCATCGTCGCGACGGTCAAGATAATCTGCGCCCACGCTGACCCCGAGTTTACCCGGCACGACCGGCCCCATAAAGAAGGCGTTTGTCTGGTTAGTATTGCCGTATTCGCTTTTCTCCTGCAGGAAGTAATTATCCTCCAGCACCCCCGTCCATGTGTCGAGGTTATACGCCTTTTTGGTGATGACGTTGACCACGCCGCCAATAGCGTCAGAGCCGTACAACGAAGACATCGGCCCGCGAATGACCTCGATTCGTTCAATAGCGGCCAGCGGCGGCATAAACGCCGCTTCCGTCCCAATATGATGCCCGTAGGGACGAGATTCGCGGGTAGATTGCTTGATGCCGTTCACCATATACGAGGTATAGGTCGAATCCATACCGCGCATCTGTACATCGCCGGTCGCCAGGCTGCCGTGACCGTTGCCCACCAGCACGCCAGGCATCTCGCGCAACGCTTCGGTGATGTTTTGATTTGAGCGGGTATTCAGCGCCTTCTCATCGAGCACCGAGATCGTCGCCGGCGCCTCGCGCCTCTCCTGGCTGAATCCCGTGGCGGTCACTACCATCTGTTCTTCATTTACTACAGCGCCATCTGCGGCGAAGGCTGCCGCGGGTAGATTCAAGGCGAGCGCCACCGCCACGTCCAGGCGTGTTTTCATCGTCACAAAAAATCCTTAAAATTTAGTTAGATCAATCTTGAGAACGTAGTCAGCCAGGTTGCTTTTTTCGTCCTGTTTGACGCTGGCATAGAGCGTTCCGCCATCCGCTGAAAGCGCCAGGCTGTTGGGCATGGCCGCCGTTTTGATGGTGTGTTTAAGATGGTTGGTTTTCGCGTCGATGATGCTTATCGAGCGATCGTTACGATGGGTCACATAGATTTCATCGCGCCCGGCGTGATAGAGCACGGCGATGGAGTTTGGCGAAGCGATACGATCGACCAGCTTGCCGGAGTCCAGTTGCACCACCAGCACATCGCGGGTATTGGTATCGGCGATATATCCGACTCCGGCGACGGTGTTCAGGGCGATATTGAGGAAGTAGTGGTCAGATTCAGCCGGGTCAACCTTCACCCGGGAAAGCAGTTTCGACGTTTTGCCATTGAGGGTAACCAACTCCCCGTTGCCGGTCACCGCATAAACCTTTTCACCCGAGGTATCAACGGCAAACCCCACCGGATCAATGTTCTTCAACGTGTCAATCAGCTGCTGCTTGCGGGTATCGACCACCCAGAGCAGGCCCTGGCCCTTGCGCCCTATCCCTGACACATACAGACGCTGGTTTAGCTTATCCAGTACGACTTCACGGACGTGAGCCTGTTTCTCCGGATCTGAATCATCGCTTAGCTGAATAGTGTTAATCACCCTATTGGTCAGCGTATCCAGCAGCGTCAGCGAACCATCCAGCGCATTGCCCAAATACAGGATATGGTTTTCTTCATCCAGAGAGAGCGCAAAGGCGCGGCGTTCGGTGGCGATTTTCTCATCAATCCTCAGAGAATCCGCCGTCAGTCGAAAGACCAGCCCCACAGTTTTATCTTTATCAAACGAGGGTGCGGAAGCGGCATACAGCGCCTTCTGACCGTTATCATAAGCCAGCTCATAAACGCCGTGGCCGAGAGACTGAGTGAGGAATTCCCGCTCGCTGAAATCCTTAGCCGAGGCGGAGAGAGCATGCAGACAAAACGAAATGACCAGCGCGCGGCGCGCGACCTGCTTCAGAGATGCGGTTGACATGTAATTTTTCTTTACAGTAGTTTACGGAATGCAAACATTAATGAAAATAAATATCATTTGCAATTACGTTTACCTGCATCTTCCCTACCAATTTTTGTGTTCTGATATCAACCGCCGCTTTGTTGACGCCGGGAACCCGCCACTCTGCATTCAGCGTAATCAATAAAATCACGAGATAACCGGCTGTAAGATGCTGACTAATTCCGCCAGACTCCCCGCCTGCATCTTTTCCATCACCCTCGCCCGATGGACCTCCACCGTGCGTACGGCAATGTTCATCGCCTGCGCAATTTCCCTGTTCATGAGCCCTTTCACCACCAGCAGCGCAAGCTCCCGCTCTTTGGGCGTAAGCCGCTGATAGCAATCGACGACTTTTTTCTGTGCAAAGCGCTCGCCGGAGACCGCGAGCCCATGTTCCAGCGCCGCCTGCAGCGGCATTAGCGAAACCGGCTTTTGCAGAAAATCCACCGCGCCGCGTTTCATCTGCTCTACCGCCATCGGGACGTCGCCATGTCCGGTCAGAAAGACCACCGCCAGGGTACTGCCGCACTGGCGCAGCGCCTCATGTACTTCCTGACCATCCAGCGTCGGCATCCGCATATCCAGCAGGACAACGCCGGTCCGGTAGAGATCGGCCTGCGCGAGGAAGGCGTCCCCCTCTGCCCAGCACATTACCTCGTAGCCCAGGCTTTCCAGTAAAAAAGCACATGCCTGAGTCACCGCCAGGTCGTCATCCAGTAGATAAATTATCGCCATTGCCGCTCCGCGCTTCTTGTTGCATGAATGTCAGTACCACGGTGACACCGGGTTGCCCATCGGGTGCCGCTTGATTTGTCAGGCTTATCTCCCCCCGTCCATAGCGGACCAGCCGCTGACAGATAACCAGCCCAAGCCCCATCCCCTCTTGACGACTGGTCACAAACGGCTGAAACGCCTGTGCAAGCTGCGCTCCGGCGATACCGCCACCGTTATCCTGCAGGACGATCTTCACGCCTCCGGCATCGCGAAGGGCGTCAATCCACAGCATCTTCGCCCCGGCCTGCGCCGCATTGAGGATCAGATTCGCCAGCACCTGTTCAAGCAGCACCGGCGGTAAGACGAGCGTTAACGGGCGATCGACATCGCTGTTGAGCAACAGCCCGGGAAACTGCTGCGGCATTCGCAGCCACTGCCAGACATGGTCAATGGCCTGACGAACGCTGATGCGTTCCCAGGTCTCCGTGCGTCCCGGCTTCCCGTGCGCCTGGCTAACCCAATGGCGCAGGTTGCGCAGCGTTTCCGCCCCGCGCTGAGCCTGTTGGTCGATATGGCCCAGCGCGAGCAGCAAGGGATGCTGCGGATCCTGTTTCTGCAAACGGATCGTGCAGCCCTGCGCATAGTGGCGGATAGCCGACAGCGGCTGATTTAATTCGTGAGCGAATCCCGAAGTCATTTCACCCAATACGCTCATCTGCCTCGCCGTTTGCAGCGCCTGCTCCTGCTCGCGCAGACGGATGGCGTTGCGTTCAAGCTGTCGCCCGCGTCGCCGCACCAGCAGCATCACCCAGATATAATTCAACGTCAGCAACAGCAGCGCCAGCCCGATGCCGCCCATGATTAACCGGTGCTGGATAAGCCAGCTTTTTACCTCAAGCCACAGCCGTCGCTGCTGGGGGTGCTGTTGAACTTCGCTCAGCAATGCTTCAACCTGGCGGGTCGACGCGGGCGCTCCCCAGTGAAAGGCGGCGTTAGCCGGGGCATTGAGCAAGGCGCGGGTCACCCGATCCGCCAGCGCGTCGCTCACCGCCGGAAGCGCGGCAAACGACCAGTCGGGATACAGCGGGGTGCTGGTTAAACAAGGCATCGCCGCTGGCCGCTCGATGACCGCGGTAAAATCACCTTTATCCACCAGCCCCTCATTAGCCATTTTTTCCAGCAGGCACACCGGCACAATCGCCGCCTGCAGCGCCTGTTCACGCAGCAGGTAGATCAGCGCGTCGGCGGGAAACCCGCTAAAGCGCAGGTGCAGATCGCGTTCCGGCCGCAGCCCGGCATCGATCAGCGCCTTATATCCCAATAAATAGCCGCCGAACGCCTGAGGATCGATGGCCCCTACCGTTTTGCCGATCAGATCGGCCGGCGACGCAATACCGCTGTCGCGACGAGTCAAAATAACGCTGCCGATCACGTTGCCTGTCCCTTGCGAAGAGCGCAAAGAGGCCAGCCAGCGCAGGGAAGAATGACTATTCAACTGGACAAACTGCGCCGGATTGGTCACCACGAACTGCACCGCGCCGTTATTGACCGCCTCCTGCATCTGCTGCAGATCGAGTGGCTGAATATGGAACTGCTGATCCGTTAGCTGCTGATTGAGCGCCACCTCCAGCGGCTGCCAGTGGCTGCGGGTTAAGACCTCGCCGCGCATGGCCAGAACGCCGATATTCCACGACGCCGCCCACCCGCTGCTGTTCAGCAGGAGCGCCGTCACCAGCAGCGTCAGATGCTGCACCGTTTTCGCTCTCACTCGATTGTCCCTGTTCATTATGTTGTTTTAGATCAACAACCCGCCGGGTATGTGGTTAACCACAATAGAGCTGACCTCGCCGCGATTTTTACACTGTAAATCATCAACATTGTTTATTCATCACATGCAAAACAATGACGTGACAAATGTTTCGTTATTGCCACCCGAGGGGAAAAAATGGACAGCAGTAAACGACAGTTTCTGACGCAGTTGGGCGTATTGACCGCCGGCGCGTCTCTGGTGCCGCTGGCGGAAGCGAAATTTCCCTTTTCGCCAGCCCGCCGCGAAGGCGCCTCCCGACACCGCTATGCCATGCTGGTTGACCTGCGGCGCTGCATCGGCTGCCAGGCCTGCACCGTCAGCTGCGCAATTGAGAATCAGACGCCGCTGGGGGCGTTTCGCACTCACGTTAATCAATATCAGGTGCAGCTGGACGATCGGATCACCAACGTCCTGCTACCGCGGCTGTGCAACCATTGTGATAACCCGCCCTGCGTGCCGGTCTGCCCGGTGCAGGCCACCTTTCAGCGTCAGGATGGCATTGTAGTGGTGGATAACACCCGCTGCGTCGGCTGCGCCTATTGCGTCCAGGCCTGCCCCTATGACGCGCGTTTTATCAACCATGAGACGCAAACCGCCGATAAGTGCACCTTCTGCGTTCATCGCCTGGAGGCCGGGTTGCTCCCCGCCTGCGTCGAGTCCTGCGTCGGCGGCGCGCGGATCATCGGTGATATCCAGGATCCTCAAAGCCGCATCTCGCAGATGCTCGCTTTGCACCATGACGCCATCAAGGTGTTGAAGCCGGAAAACGCTACCGTCCCCCACGTTTTCTATCTCGGACTCGACGAGGCGTTTGTTACCCCGTTGATGGGACATGCCCAACCCGCGCTCTGGCAGGAGGTTTGAATGACGCATACGTTGATGATCGAAGAGGTGCTGGCGCGTCCGCAAGAGGTGAGCTGGCTACCGTGGGCGGTGCAGTATTTCTTTTTTATTGGCATTGCCGCCTGCGCGGTGCTGTTTGCCTGCCTGCTTCACTGGCGCAAAAGACACGATGAAACGCTGGAAAGGCTAACGCTGCTGATTGCGCTGACCTGCGCGATTACCGCGCCGCTGGCGCTAACGGCGGATCTGCATCAGACCGCCCGCTTCTGGCACTTTTACGCCTACCCCACGCCCTGGTCGTGGATGCCATGGGGGGCACTGTTTCTGCCGCTGTTCACGTTGTTTTTAGGCTGGTGGTTTGTGGCGCAGTGGATCAAACAGCTTTTCAATAAAAGTTACAGTGTCACTAAATGGGTTGCGCTTGCCAGCGCCCTCACGGCGGTTGGCCTGCTGGTCTATACCGGACGTGAAGTTTCAGTTGTTCTGGCCCGACCGGTCTGGTTCAGCTACGCCTTCCCACTGGCGATGTTCTTTAGCGCGCTGCAAACTTTTTTCGCCCTGCTGATTGTGGCAACACGCGATGATTTTCCCCTTCAGCGGCGCCTGGCGCGGTGGCAGCTCTCGGCGCTGATCCTGCTGGCCGTGGTGGTGGCGATGTGGGTCAGCGGCGATACCCTGTCCGGCACCGCGATACGGCAATGGCTGGCTATCTCGTCTTCAGCCCGTCATTACGCCTTCGGCTGGTTTGCCTTCTGGTTGATGTCATTGGGCTTTGCTATTCATGCGCTGCGCTATTCGCTCAACCTCCCCCTTCGCGCTTTACAGGCCAGTAGCGCCATGGCCTTGTGCTGGCTGATGCGCTGGACGCTGCTGATTCAGGGGCAAACTATCCCTAAGTTTAATGCCCAGTTTAATCCCTATACCCTGCCGGTCGGTACCGACGGCTGGCTCGCAATCCTTGGCACCTTCGGCCTGTGGATTGCGCTGCTGATTATTGTAAGTGAAACCGTGAACGGACTCGCCAGGAGAAGGCAACATGACTAATTTAACCCGTCGTCAGTGGCTTAAAGTGGGCCTGGCCGCAGGCGGAATGGCATCTTTCGCCCTCAGCTATCGGGAGGTGGCAAAGCGCGCCCTTGACGGCCTGCTCAACGGCACCTCCGGGAAAGTGACCCGCGATCGTATCTTCGGCAACGCGCTGATCCCGGAAGCTCAGGTCAGTTCCGGCTGGCAGCCAAATCCGCAACAGGTGATTTCGATGACCCAGTGCTTTGGCTGCTGGACCCAGTGTGGCGTGCGCGTCAGGGTTGATAGCAAAGAAGGTAAAGCGCTGCGCATTGCCGGCAACCCGTATCATCCGCTCTCTCATGAACACCACATTGACGCCTCCGTTCCTTTTTCAATCGCGATGGCGCAGCTGGCGGGCGAAAGCGGACTAGACGCCCGCTCTACCGCCTGCGCGCGCGGTGCGACGCTGCTGGAGGGGTTGTACAGCCCATTGCGTATTCTTGAACCTATGAAGCGCGTCGGTAAGCGCGGCGAAGGGAAATGGCAGCGCATCAGCTTCGATCAACTGGTAAAAGAGGTGGTGGAAGGCGGCGATCTGTTTGGCGAGGGGCATGTTGATGGCCTGCGCGCCATTTATGCGCCGACAACGCCCATCGATCCAAAGCATCCGGGATTCGGCCCAAAAACCAACCAGCTACTGGTCACCAATACCAGCGACGACGGGCGCGATACCTTTTTACGCCGTTTTGCGCTGAACAGCTTCGGCAGCAAAAACTTCGGCGCTCACGGCTCCTACTGCGGGCTGGCCTATCGTGCGGGTTCCGGCGCATTAATGGGCGATCTGGATAAAAATCCGCACGTGAAGCCTGACTGGGACAACGTCGAGTTTGCCTTGTTTATGGGTACTTCACCCGCCCAGTCCGGCAATCCGTTTAAACGCCAGGCCAGACAGCTGGCCAGCGCCCGCCTGCGCGATGACTTTCAGTATGTCGTTGTCGCCCCCGCGCTGCCGCTCACCACGGTGATGGCAGACGATCGGGGGCACTGGCTGCCGGTCATCCCCGGGAGCGATTCGGCGCTGGCGATGGCAATGATCCGCTGGATTATCGAAAACCAGCGCTACAACGCCGACTATCTGGCAATACCGGGCGCACAGGCAATGAAGCTGGTCGGTGAAAAGAGCTGGACCAATGCGACACACCTGGTGATCGCCGATGATAAGCCCGAGCTGGCCGGGCAGCATCTAACCCTTGCTCACCTGAATGCGGAGGGAGCCAGCGAACCGGTGGTGGTTAACGAAAGCGGTGATGCTGTCGCCGCCAGCGGCTGCCGGCGCGGCGCGCTCTTTGTAACGCGCCAGCTAACCCTGCAGGACGGGCGCAGCGTGACGGTCAAAAGCGGCTTCCAGCTGCTGAAAGAGTCCGCTGAAAAGCTCACCCTGGCGGAGTACAGCCAGCAGTGCGGCGTCGCGGAAGATAAGATCGCGGCGCTGGCGGATGCCTTTACCCGTCATGGCCGTAAAGCCGCGGTCATTACCCACGGCGGCATGATGGCCGGCAACGGATTCTACAACGCCTGGGCGGTCATGATGCTTAATGCGTTAATCGGGAATCTCAGCCTGGAAGGCGGCGTGTTTGTCGGCGGCGGCAAATTCAACGGCGCGACAGACGGCCCGCGTTACAACCTGGAGAGCTTTGTCGGTAAAGTGAAGCCGAAAGGGCTCAGCATCGCACGCAGCAAAACAGCGTATGAATCCTCTGAAGAGTATCACCGCAAGGCGGCGGCGGGCGTCTCCCCCTACCCGGCCAAAGCTCCATGGTATCCATTCGTCGCCGGGCAGTTGACCGAGCTACTGACCTCGGCGCTCGAAGGTTACCCTTATCCACTGAAGGCGTGGATCTCCAATATGACCAACCCGCTGTATGGCGTGCCCGGGTTACGGACCGTCGCTGAAGAGAAGTTAAAAGATCCGCGGCGCCTACCTCTGTTTATCGCTATCGACGCCTTTATGAACGAAACCACCGCCCTGGCCGACTATATCGTTCCCGATACCCATAATTTCGAAAGCTGGGGGTTCAGCGCGCCGTGGGCTGGCGTCGCCAGTAAAGCCACCACCGCCCGCTGGCCGATCGTCCCTGCCGCCACCGCAAAAACCGCTGACGGTGAGCCAGTGTCAATGGAGGAATTTTGCATCGCGGTGGCGAAGCGTCTTGATCTGCCCGGATTTGGCGAAAACGCCATTACCGATGCTCAGGGTAACCGCTATCCACTCAACCGGGCTGAGGACTATTACCTGCGCATGGCCGCCAATATTGCGTTTATGGGTAAAGCGCCGGTTGCCGAGGCCAGCAGCGAGGATCTGACGCTGACCGGGGTGCAGCGTATTCTGCCGGTTATTAGCCAGACCCTGAAAGCGGAAGAAGTGAGCCGGGTAGCCTTTATCTATTCCCGCGGCGGGCGCTTCGCGCCGGACAAAAGCGGTCGAGCGGAGAATAGCGTCGGTCAATTGTGGGAAAAACCGCTGCAAATCTGGAACGCGGAGGTTGCCGCCCATCGCCATGCCATCACCGGCGAGCGCTACAGCGGCTGCCCGGCATGGTATCCGGCCAGATTGTCCGACGGACGCGCTGTCGAAGCGCTTTTCCCGCGACAGCAGTGGCCGCTGAAGCTGATCTCATTTAAATCCAACACCATGGGCAGCGCCTCAACGGTGATCCCGCGCCTGCATCACCTCAAGCCGACCAACCTGGTGGCGCTGAACCCACAGGACGGCCGCCGTTTCGGTGTGGCGCATGGCGACAGAGTGCGCATATCCACGCCCGGCGGCCAGGTTGAAGCTGTCATTAGCCTGTTAAGTGGGGTGATGCCCGGCGTTATCGCGATTGAACACGGCTACGGGCATCGCGAAATGGGCGCGGCGCGGCACCTCCTCGACGGCAAGGCTATGCCTGTCGCAGAGCAGGTCAAATCAGGTATTAACCTTAACGATCTGGGATTCGCGGACCCCACGCGAGAGGTGAGCAACACCTGGCTTGACTGGGTCTCCGGCGCGGCGGTGCGTCAGGGGTTGCCGGCAAGGATTGAGCGGGTATAGCCCCCATCGCTTCACTGTCCGAACAACTGAGACCGTTAGGTTTGCGGTTAGCCTCCTGAAACAAAACGAATCAGGTAAACAGCAAACCTACCGGTCATTCTCAGTTAAAACCTTTCCCGGACAGGGCTGGCGTTGAAATTATTGAAGTTAGCCGATCATTTTAGAGGAAGATTGAATAATACATTGACGTTATTATCAATTTAGCATGACACAGCATTTTGAATATTCTTTTTAAGAACTAGCTAGCTAATTTCCAACGCAGTGTATGACTCCGGCCTTTGCCTGTTTTAATACTTATCACGACTCCCGTCATTTCCATTTGGCATAGCAAGTAGCGCATGCTGTAAATACTCGTATCCATTTCATTTGCAATCTCACGCGTCGTTAACTAGTCAAATTCCTCACTCATGACGCCACATCATCACCTCAATGGGGACATGCATTTCTCTCGAATTACCCTTCCCCCATCTCCAGCGCCTGCGACAGCGTCATAAAATTCTGCGGGGTTTCGTCCAGGTTGAGCTGCTGCAGTAGGTCGTTAAGATGCTCTCGCATCAGATCCTGGGCGCGAAGCGAATCCCCGGCCTTCAGCGCGGCAATGATATTGCTGTGTTCATCGCACTGACAATGCGTCGTCACATCCTGCTGATAGAGCATTACAATCAACGAACTCAGCACCATTAAATTATTCAGGATATCGCGCAGCACGTCATTATCCGCGATTCTTGCCATCAGCTCGTGGAATGCACCCAGCTCATAAACAATACGCCGCCGATCCTGCGCGTGCAGCGACTGGTGCTCGTTGTGCTGTTGACAGGCAATCTCTTCGGCGAAAAGCGCCATTTTCTCCGGCGTGATGCAGGACATAATCGCGCACTCGATGGCGTTACGGGCAATAAAGACCTCGCGGGCCTGTTTTGCCGTTGGCCGCGCAACCATTGCCCCGTAATTCGGTTCAATCGTCACAATCCCCTGGCCAGCCATCCGCTGAAGCGCGGTCTGCACATGATTACGGTTAGCCTGTAGCGCCTCAACAATTTGCGCTTCAATCAAACGCGTCCCTGGACGCAGCTTATGCTGCCCAATAGCCTGGGTGAGCGCTTCCACCACCCGATTCACTTCACGCTGCTTCGGCGTCAATTTTTCACTCATTTCGTTCTCTACCCTGGTTTACTCTCTGATCCAGACTCTTTTCCCACGAAAGTAGACTGCCTCAACGGCAGGCAAGCGCGCAACAACTTGCGCCGAACAGGCAGCATTCAACAAGATAAAACTGGCCTCATCGTTGAGTTTCGGCCATACCCTCTCGCCACTGTCGGCTAAAGGTAAACAATTGCCGGTGGCGATAGCCAGCGCCCGGCTCAGCTCAAACTCCGTACCGCGAGTATAAAGCCGCGCCCAGTCATGCGCTTTTTCCAGCATACTGGCCGAACCAAACGGCGACCAGTGATCGATAACGCTATCAGTACCACTTAACAACCGTACGCCGCGCTCGCGCAAAAACGGCAGCGGCATGACATCCTTGCCTATCGGCAGACAGGTCGCCAGCGATACGCCAAGCGCCGCCATCCTGCCTGCCAGTTCGCTAAGCTCCTCGCGATCAATTTGCGCCAGGCAATAAGCGTGGCTCAGCGTCAGCTTCCCTCGCAGCACCGGCTCCTGCTCCAGAGCATCCAGTAAATAGCGGATACAGGCAATGCCGGTGGATTTATCCTCATGCAGATGGTAATCAATACCCTTTCCCGCTTCGACGGCCAGTTCCAGGGTCGCCTCCAGCGAACGGACCATATCGCCATCGACTTTTGACGGATCCAGGCCACCGACCCACTCACACCCCATCGCCAGCGCTTTGCGCATCAGCGACAGCGAGCCTGAACGCAATAGCCCGTGCTGCGGGAACGCCACAATCTCACACTGTAACTGCTCCCGCCAGGGTTCCAACGCCTCCAGCAAATGCCGCAAGCTTTGCAGGCCGCTTACCGGCTCGATATTGCAATGACTGCGAACATAAGTTGTTCCCTGCTGCTGTAATAACTGAAGAAGCGCGTGGGTGCGCTGTACCGAGGTCGGTAGCAGCTCGGGCAGTATCTCCTGCTCAAGAGCGATCATCTCAAAGATGTCCTGCGCCCCGTTCTCCCGCGCCGCTCGCCATGGACCGCCATAAAAGGTTTTATCCAGATGGATATGCTCATCGCGGGTAACCGGCAGCATCATATATCCTCTGCCATCCTGCGCCGCAACGCCTGGCAAGCGCTGCGTACCGGCGTAAAGCGCGTTAATTCTGCCGTCGATAATATCGAGGGTAAACTCTGCGCATTCGGTTCCCTGCACAACGCCCTGACGACGAATAAAGCCCTGCTCAAGGCGCACGTTAGTCAATAAATAGCGCTCACTCATCGGCGTGCCTCCGCAGGCAGAGAGGAAAGGTAGACGGGACAATTTCGGTAAGCGGCGGGTGGTTAACCGTACGTTCCGGGTAGCTGTCCAGGATATGGGCAAAAACGCGCTGCGATTCAGCATGCAGTTCCGCGAAGTCATAACCCGCCTGAACCAGACGGCCCTCCCAATATACCTTACGCCCGGCAACGATTGTTCCGCTAACATCGCGCCCGTTGCCGCTGAGCACCAGCGCGGCGATAGGGTCGAATATCTGACCTAATGCGGGCTGCGTCAAATCCACCACGATCATATCCGCCTGGCAGCCAGCTGCGAGCCGCCCCAGGTCGTCACGCCCCAGCGCCTGCGCTCCGCCAAGGGTGGCCATGCGGTAGTAATCGGCGCTGCTGGCAGCTGACATGTCGCCGGTCACGATTCGCGTCAGGATCGTACCCAGATGCATATTGCTGAACATATCCGGCGGGAATGTATCGGTGCCGAGCGCCATATTGACCCCAGCGGCCTTAAGCTGCGGATACTGTTCAAGATATTTTGCATGACGCCCGGATACCAGCGGACAGGAAACCACCGTCGCCCCGGAGCGCGCCAGACGCTCAATGTCCTGCGCTATTCGTGGCGCGCTGGGCTCAGCACCGCCCAGATACTGGCCGTGTGGTAACAGCATATGTCGGTTTAACAGCCCGGCGTCTTCCAGTACCTCCAGCGAACTCTTGCCATTATAGCGGCGAGCAATTTCGTTGATTTCCAGCTCACTCTGACAGCAGTGCAGACGCGTCGGGCAGCCTAACTCATGCACCAACCCGGCCAGTTCGCTGAGCCACTGCGGATCGCCACCTTCTATTCTGTCCGGTGCCAGCATTCCGCTGATGGTCGGAACGTCACGCTGCTGCAAACGCAGGAAAAAGCGTTGTGCGTCATCAAGGCCGCGTCTGGCCTGCTCGCGGTCTTCCCGACGGCTGAAGTGCCCTGCAGCATCGGTGATATAATATCCGGACATAAACGCCGGGCCGAGCCAGGCGCGCGCGCCGAGAGACTCGGCGACGTCCGCCGCATAAAGATATTCGTCGAAATCTTCCGCCCACTGGCGATAGAGAATTGACGTTATTGGCGCAAAGCTGGTAATCCCGTTGCGCAGTAGCTGGCTGTAAGCATAACGTTTGGCGAAATCGAGCTGTTCGCGGGTATACAGGTCGCGGCGTCGCCAGTCATCCGCAACGATCCGTCCTTTTTGCCAGCCAGGCTGATTATCAAACGCCAGTACGGTGGTATCTAAATCGCCCAGCGCGTCCAGGTCTATAAAACCAGGGCCAACCAGACTGTTGCCAACGTGAATCTCTTCATCAACAGGGCCCGGATAATCGTGGCCAACAAAGAGGATTTTATCTCCCTGATAGACCACTTCACCGTCGGCATACAGGCAGTGATCGCCCTCGCGGTAACCCACCACCCAGGCGGCGCAAATACGCGTTATTTTCTCACTCATCAAAACAGGCACTCCCCGTTTTCCGCTACCAGCACGCCGCCTTTAAACACTTTCCGCTCGCGCGGAGCTTCCACCAGCGCTTCCACCATACTGCGACCGGGGATCAGTACCAGGTCCGCGCGACAGCCAGGCTCAAGTCCGTAATGTTCCAACGCCATGACCCGCGCGCCGCCGTGGGTCACGCTACGGGCGGCGCGCGAGATTTCACTATCTTTACGCCAGCGGTAACGCAGACCCATAGTCACTGCCCGCTGAATCATATCGCCGTTACCGTAAGGGCTCCAGGTATCGCGTACGCCATCATTCCCGGCGCATATCGCAACCCCTACGCTATCGAGCAGTTCCCACGGCGGCACGGCAATATCGGCAGGCGCGGTTGTTGCAACGCTGACGCCCAGCTCTGCCATCTCTTCGGCAAATCGCTGCTGACGAGCGGGTTCCAGCATCCCCAGACAAAAACCGTGGCTGATGGTGACCGCATTCTGCTTCTGATAACGGCGAATAAACGCCAGGATCAGCTCAAGGCTAAATGCGCCGAGTTCACCGCGTTCGTGCAGATGAATATCGATTTTTTTATTATGCTGGCAGGCCAGTCTAAAAATGATATCCAGATGGCGCTGCGGGTCGCGGTCAAAAGCGCACGGGTCCAGACCGCCGATCAGATCCGCCCCCATTTCCAGCGCCCGATCCAGAAGGGCTTCACTGCCAGGGTTTTGCAAAATACCGCTTTGCGGAAAAGCAACAATCTCGATATCGACCTGCTGCGCCAGAATTCTGCGAGTCTCAAGCACCCCTTCAAGATTGGCCAGGCCAATTTCATTATCAATATCCACATGGGTACGGATAAACGAGGTGCCCGCGGCAATACCTCGCCGGGCGATACGCTCGGACTGGATCTGAGCATCGGGCATTCGTTCATGCCGATAGGCGCGTTCGTTGGCAATGATTGCCGCCAGATCGCGCGGAACGTCGTTGACGTACCACTCACGTCCCAGCAGCGTTTTATCCAGATGCGCATGACCATCCACCAGACCGGGAAAGACCTGATAACCGCGGCCGTCAACCACAGTCGCCTCTTCAGGAGGTTCCAGCTCTGCCGCTCGGGCGGCAATCTTTCCCTCCTCAAGCAGCAGATCAACGGGTGAAGAGCAGTCAAAAGGCGTGACGCCTTTAAGCAAAATGGTGGTCATCTACGATACCTTCGCAAGTGGAATAGAGGCGGAACCGGCCATCACTTCGATCGGGAAATGGCATTCCAGTTGATGATTATCGCTAAGGCTGTGCGCGGGCGGCATGGCCTGGTGGCACAGCGGTTTAGCATAGGGGCAACGCGGTGCGAACGCGCAGCCTGGCGGTGGCGCCAGCGGGCTGGGCGCTTCTCCGCGTATCGGTTCGCGCGCGCTGGATGGCGCATCAAACTGTGGGATAGCTGCCATCAACATGCGCGTATAAGGGTGCGCCGGATGGGTGAAGATCTCCTCTACGCTGCCCTGCTCAACCAATCTGCCGAGATACATCACGCCGACCCTGTCGGAGATATGGGAGATCACCGCCATATTATGGCTGATAAAAAAGTAGGTCAGGCCGTTTTCCCGTTGCAGTTTGCGCATCAGGTTGAGCACCTGGGCCTGAACCGACACATCCAGAGCCGATGTCGGTTCGTCGCAAATCAGAAAACCTGGCTGTGTTGCCAGCGCGCGGGCAATGGAAATCCTCTGGCGCTGGCCGCCGGAGAATTCATGGGGAAATTTATCCAGATCGCCGGCGGAAAGACCAACCTGGGTCAGCAGGTCGCCGCAGTATTCCCGAGCCTGGCGCGTGGTACCGACCTTTTTCGCCAGCACCAGCGGTTCCGCCAGCGATCGGCCGATGCGCCAGCGCGGATTCAGGCTGGCATAGGGATCCTGAAAGATCATCTGGGTGCCATTTTGCCCCACAGTTCCAGCCATTTGCGGGCTGCGCCAGGCATAGTTTATTTCACCGGAGGCAGGTTGATAGAGTCCGGCCAGCGCACGGGCGACTGTCGATTTTCCGCACCCCGACTCGCCCACGATGCTGAACGTCTCTCCCTGACGGATAGAGAGACTGATACCGCGTACCGCATGCAGCGTTTTTTTCGCCGCCGGACGAAACAGCGACGTTTTTTTCTCCCGCCCCAGATTGAAGCGAATATGCAGGTCGCGAATGGTCACAACTTCCGGGGCCAGGCCCGACGGTTCGTTCATAGCGGTTCTCCTTGCGGATGAAAACAGGCCAACTCAGCCTGGTGTCGCTGCTGCATCTTTGGCTGGTGGTCGCGGCATTGCGAGCTGGCATGCAGACAGCGTGAATGGAAAGCGCAGCCCTGCGGCAGCGCATTCAGACGCGGCATCGCGCCATCAATTTGCGTCAGGTATTCGCGACGCTCGCTCATTGATGGAATGGACTGAATCAGTCCCCGGGTGTAGGGGTGTTGAGGATGACGAACCACCTGCGCGATCGGTCCGGTTTCAACAATCCGCCCGGCGTACATCACCGCCACTCTTGTGCACACCTCCGCCACCACGCCCATATCATGGGTAATGAGCATCACGGCGGTGCCGTGCTGTTCGCACAAACGACGCAGTACGCCCAGAACCTGAGCCTGCACCGATACATCCAGCGCGGTGGTCGGTTCATCGGCAATCACCAGTTGCGGGTCAACGCACAGCGCCAGCGCAATGACCACGCGCTGACGCATTCCACCCGAGAGCTGGTGTGGATATTGATCGATACGCTGACGTGGGCTATTAATTCCCACTTCAGTAAGCAGGGAAACCGCGCGCTCCCGCGCCTCGTTTGCCGATAAAGGAAGATGGGTACGAATGGTTTCTATCAGCTGCTGCCCGATGGTCAAAACCGGGTTCAGGCTGGTGAGCGGATCCTGAAAAATACAGCCTATTGCCTTACCACGCAGCAGGCGCCTGGCTTCTTCGTCAAGGTTATCGATGCGTCGATTGGCAAACCAGATTTCACCCGCCCGAATGCGTCCGGGACTTTGCAGCAACCCGGCAATCGCCGCACCAGTCAGGGATTTCCCCGCGCCCGACTCGCCGACCATACCGAGGATCTCTCCTGGCTGCATCGATAGCGTCAACTCATGAATCGCCTGGAGGTTGCCTTTGCGATGCAGGAATTCAATGCTCAAATTTTTCACTTCCAGTAACGCCTGTGGAGAAGCCGTCATTATCTTTCCTCTTTAGCGCAGCTTAGGGTTGAGCGCGTTGAGCAACCAGTCGCCGAGAACGTTAAACGCCAGCGAAAGTATGACCAACAGCGTGGCCGGGAACAGAACGATCCACCATTGCCCGGAAAAGAGGTACTGATTGCCTTCATTAATAAGTGTTCCCAGCGAAGGCTGGTCTGGAGGCATTCCGACGCCGAGAAATGACATGGTGGCTTCGGTGAGAATCGCGACACCCAGATGTAGGGTCGCCATCACCAACACCGGGCGCATGACGTTGGGCACAATGTGCGCCAGCATGATATGCAGATGGCTGCCGCCGCTAATTTGAGAGGCCATAACATATTCCCGCCCTTTCTCCAGTAAGGTCAGGCCGCGTACCGTGCGGGCGTACTGCATCCATCCGGTCAGAGCGATAGCGCCAATCAGGATAGCCGGGGCAAAATGGCCGATATACTCTTTCGGAATTGCCACGCGAGCCACCCCGCTGACCAGTAGCGTGAACATGATGGTAGGAATACTGAGCATAGCGTCAGCAAACCGCATGATCAGCGTATCCACGATGCCGCCGAAATACCCGCTCAGTACCCCCAACCCCACGCCAATAGCCACCGAAGCCAGAACGCTCAGGCCACCGATAATCAGCGAAATATTCAGCCCATAAAGCATCAGGGAGAGTATATCTCGCCCCTGAACATCGGTGCCCAACCAGAAGCGCGGATCGCCGCCACTCATCCATGCGGGCGGTAGTTCTGAATCCATTAAGTCAAAACCAGCGGTATCAAAAACATTATGCGGCGCAATCCAGTGGCTGAATAATGAGCAAAGTAAAATCAACATACAGCAGGTGAAAGCGATGACCGCGCTTTTACTTTTCCAGAATAGCCATAAAAAATCGCTATCAATAAAGGCGCGCCAGCGCGCTGCGATTCGGGGAGCCAGTTTTTGCCCGGCCGTCGTATTTGAATAATGACGAGTTTGCATCACGGTTCCTTATTGCGCACGCATACGGGGATCAATCAGATAATAAAGCAGATCGACGATGGTATTTATCATAATAAATATCAGAGCGATGAATAATAGGTAGCCGGATAGCACCGGGACATCGACATAGTTGATCGACTGAATAAGTAATAGTCCCATACCCGGCCATTGAAAAACGGTCTCAATCACTATTGCAAAGGCGATTAGCCCACCAATTTGCAAACCAATTACCGTGACAACCGGCAATAAGGCATTACGCAGCGCATGGCGAAACCAGATACGGTAATTCTCAATGCCGCGTGCGCGCGCAAATTTAATATAATCAGCCTTCATCACTTCCAGCATTTCTGTTCGTACCAGACGCATAATGATGGTAATCATCGACAGCGCCAGGGAAAGCGCCGGAAGCACAATCGAGCGCCAGCCTGATGCGGTCAGCAAACCGGTCGACCAGAAACCTATTTTAACGGTTTCACCGCGGCCGCTGGAGGGAAACCAACCCAGCCATACTGAAAACACGATAATCAGCATAATACCAATAAGAAACCACGGCAGCGAAACCCCAATCAACGAGAGAATTTGCACCCCCTCACGCAATAGTTTATTGCGCGTAATGGCGACCCAAACGCCAAGCGGAAAGCCGACTGCCAGCGATATTATGACCGCGACAAACACCAGTTCCAGCGTGGCCGGCAGTCGCTCCATAATCAGTTGAAAGACAGATACCTGGTTGTAATATGAAATGCCGAAATTACCGTGAAGTAAACGGGAAAGATAATGTAAGAACTGCACAAAAACCGGATCATTTAATCCCAGGCTGGCGCGTAGTTGCATTCGTTCTACTTCCGTGGCGCTTTCCGGCAGCATATTTGCCACCGGGTCACCAAGATACTGAAACAGAATAAACGAGATCAGCGCTACGCCGGCCAGTAACATCGCAGCCTGAAACAGCTTACGCAATAAAAAGAACATTATTGCCTCCGGATAAAAATTAATGTCTGCGCTGATAAACGGGGACCGACGCCATCGAATTACCCAGCAGGCAACCCGAAGATGTTTATCCCCAATGAATAAACGAGCAAGAAAAATTAATTATGGTGTAACGTTAGCGTACCACAGGCGCTGTACATTATCTGGCGTCTGTTTTAATTGTAGATTTTTACTCAGTGCCCATACCACAGGTTCGAAATGCATCGGTAAAAAAGGCAAATCTTTATTAGCAATTGCCACCGCCTGGCTAAGTAGCGCAATACGTTTTTTATTATCCAGCTCACCGACCGATTGATCGATAAGCTTGTCGGCTTCGCTATTGCTGTAGCGCGGAATATTAAAGGTTCCCATATTTTTGCCATCGTTAGTATGCAATAGCTGAACTGCGACGCTATAGGGGTCCATAATCGGCAGGTTTGCCCATCCTAACACCCCCACGTCGGTACGGCCATTGACCAGAATCGGATCGTAGACGCTGGCTGGATGGACGTTGAGGTTGGTTTTCACGCCAATCTTTGCCCAGAAGCTTTGTACCGCCTGGCACCATTGTGCCGCATTAATATAGGTGCCCTCAGGGCAATCAAAGGCCAGATTAAACCCGTTTGGATACCCCGCATCGGCCAGTAATGCCCTGGCTTTTTGCGGATCAAACGGGATATCCGGACTGCTGGCGGCGTTGTAACCCGGAATATCCGGCGCCAGATAGTTATTGGTGGGCTTTGTCAGCCCACGCATAACCTTCTGGGTAATCGCCTCGCGATTAATCGCCATCAGTAAAGCCTGGCGGACACGCAAATCTTTCAGCGGGTTCTCGGCTTTGTCATTCTTAGCATTGAGCTTATCGCGCATATTGAGGCTTAAATAGTCCACCCGCAGCGAAGGGCTGATCTGCATATTGATCCGGGAATTGCTCTGCAGGCGCGGAATATCCTGTAGCGGGACCGACGTCACCAGGTCGTACTCTCCCGCCAGCAGCCCTGACAGGCGCGTAGCGTCGGAGGTCACCGGTTTGAAAATAATTTTATCGATGTTGCCGCCGTGGGCCGCGTTCCACCAGTTCGGGTTACGCACCAGCACCATCTGGGTGTCCCGCTGGCGGCTTTGCAGAATAAATGGCCCGGTGCCGTTAGTGTTATTGGTAGCGTACCCCTCCGTTCCCTGGCTGATATCGGTTGGCTTGAGTGCGTTGTGCTCCGCCAGCCACTCTTTATCCATGATCATCACGCCGGTCAGTTCATTCAGCGCGATACCGGTTTTCTTCACCAGATGGATATCGACGGTATATTTGTCGACGGCCACGGCATCCTTAATCGTCGAAGCGTTAGCACGGATCCCTGATGCAGGGTCGGTCACCCGGGCAACCGAAGCGACAACATCATCGGCGGTAAAGTCATTGCCGTTATGAAATTTGACGCCTTCACGCAGCTTAAAACGAATTGTCGTATCGTCGGTCTGCTGCCAGCTGGTTGCCAGCCACGGTTGAATTTGCAAATTATCATCGCGCTGCACCAGCGCTTCATAGATATGGTTCTGAAAGGTTAATGCCTTGGTAGAGGCGTAGGCATCCGGATCCAGCGTTGGGATGTCGGCATCGGTCGCCCAGCGAACCACATTCTCCGCGCTCGCCTGCTGACTCATCAGTCCGATAACGCTTACAGCCAGCAGCGATAACACTATTTTTTTCATCATGCACCACTCGAGTTGTTTGCTAATAACATTGCTAGCAATTGCAATAACGATGCCAGGTCGTTTATTTTTGCTGCAATTGATGCGCAAGGATCCATTCGGCGCTGTCATTCCAGACGTCCATCATGGTTATCTCCCCGCCCTTCACTTCATAGCGGTCAAGATAGCGGTTTCCTTCAAACTCACGTCCGTCCGGCCAGCAACCATAGAGGGTGCCGGTGCAGTAGATCACCGTGTGATCGTCACCTTTCGCCATCCATTCGAATTCGCCGGGCTGTTTCTTAACCCAGCGGTAACGGTCAGCATTAAACGCGGTGACCTCATGGACACGAGCCATCCGCCGCTTACCGGTAAAGGTGATCTGCACGTTTTCCGCCATCAGCGCAGCGGCGCGATCGGGGTCCGGCGCCATTGACGCCTCCAGGAAGTTTTTTACAATCTCAACGGCCTGCTCATGTACGCTTGTCATTCTTCTCTCCTCAATGAAATGCACTGCTAAGGTTCAATTGGTGCGTTTACGGTGCAAACCTTGCTTCGTTATGAAGCCTCTGACAGATAGCGCGCGGCGATGTCACCCGGAGTGGTTAGCCAGACGTCATCGCACTGGGCGACCAGTCGCGTCAGGGTTTGCTTTAAGTGATAAAAACGGAAAGGCTGGCCAACGATATAGGGGTGCAGCGCAATGCCCATTATTTGCGGCTGCTGGCGGCTACGCTGGTGGAGCTCGCTGAACTGATCCTCAACCATCCGGCAAAAGGTCTCGATGGAGACGCCGTTGGGAATGATGGTCGGAATATCGTTGATTTCCTGCGGATAAGGTACCGACAGTAACGTTCCGCTGGCGGTTTGCATGGGGGTCGGCATATCGTCGTGCGCCCAGTTCAGGTTATAGCTGAACCCGTGGCGGTGAAGAAAATCAGGAGTCTGGTGGCTTTCAGAAATCCACGGAGAGAGCCACCCCGCAACCGGTTTACCCTGAAATTCACTCAACCGCTGATGGCAGTAGCTAATCAGATGTTCTTCATCCGCCGGGGCCAGATCGCCCTGGCGCTGAGAGTTGGTGTGCCCATGAGCGATCAGTTCGCTTCCGGGCAGTGAAAGCCATCGATACAAAAGGTCCGGGCAGTAATCCAGAATGGCCGTGTTACTGATAACCGCAGGTGGAATCGTCAGTTCAGCAAACAGATCGGCCAAATACCAGGCGCCAACCCGGTTCCCGTAATCTCGCCAGCTATAGTTGAGAATATCGAGTTGATTTGCCGCCTGTGAGAGCTTCGCCCCCTCCTGACAGCCAAACGCGAAGTGTTCGAGGTTGATAGCCACATACAGTGCGAGCCGTTTCCCTCCCGGCCAGCTGACTGCCGGAGTATCCGCGGCAGAACGCCACGGGAAACGCTGGTGATAGTTAAGCTCCCAGAGGATGTCAGGTGTCGGCATAGCGATATCTCTTGTTCAGGGGGTGATAGTGGGTTAACAGCAACATCTGTACCAAGATAGCATTATTGCTAGCAATGAATGCAAAATGAGAAGATTTCATACCCGCAGAGGAAGTGGTGTTATTTGTCTTGTTCCTTGTTATTCTGCGGAATTGTTGCCCAGGCGACTATTATTCAGCGTACTGATTATCCAGAGGCTGGCCTGATCGCGACACTGTTGTTGCCGATTCATTATCCAGTTAGTAAAAACGGAGAACGGCAAGCTTATTTGCGCCTGCCATGCAGGTGTTTTTTCACAGGGAGAATGACCGTGAGATTTGCATCAGTCCCTTTTAATCAGAATCAGGTGGGTTGGCCCCTGAATGAGATTGACCGTCAAATACAACCGCAGCTGAGCGGCGACATTAAAGCCGACTGGGTGATTATCGGCTCCGGCTATGCCGGCGTAAGCTTTGCCCGCAGGCTGGCCAGCCTCAATCCGCAGCTGAACATCGTGCTCATCGACGCCGAATGCGCCGCGACCAGCTCCTCGGCCCGCAATTCGGGCTTTATCATTGGTCTGCCGCATAATATCGGCAGCTCTACCGCCGAGCTGAAAAAAGCGCAGGACTACCGCGCCCTGCTCCAGGAGGGGATCCGCCTGCTCGATGAAACGGTGACCGAGCACCAGATTGAGTGTGAGTGGGAAAACGTCGGGAAATATCACTGTCAGATAGATCCCACCAGCGAAACCATCATGCAGGAGTACGTGGATAATCTGCAGCTCATGCAAGAACCTTACAGCATGCTAAACAGCGAAGAGCTGTTTCAGAAGTTAGGTACACGGATTTACAGTAAAGGTATCTATACTCCCGGCTGTATTCTGGTGAACCCGGCAAAGTTAATTGCCGGACTCGCGCGCCATTTGCCGGATAATGTGACGGTTTACCACCAGACCCCGGCGCTGGCGATAAATAGCGAAAATGGTGGCATCCGTGTCACCACCCTGCAGGGCACGATCCGCGCAGGTCAGGTCATGCTGGCTACCAATGCGCTCTCCCGCGAACTCTCTCCAACAATGACTCGCCAGGCGTCGATGGCGACCTATGCCAGCATCACCGCTCCGCTTAGCCCCGAGCAGCGTCAGCGTCTGCCGGCGATGCAAAGCTGGGGACTAACGCCGGTGAACGCGATCGCTGGCGCTACGCTGCGCTATACCCACGATCATCGTTTTCTGATCCGCCAGCATGTCGATCCTGCGCTGCGCGGCATGATTACCGCCGGACAAACTGCCAGGGCGGCGCGGCAGCATCTGGCGCTATTTCGCAATGCGTACCCGCAGCTGCAGGATGTGCCGCTGGAGCGGACCTGGTCCGGGACTATCAGCGTGACCCGCAACGGCGCGCCGGTCTGGGGAGAGCTTGCGCCGAAGGTATGGACAGCCGGAGGCTGTAACGGCGCCGGGGTATCCAAACAAACCATCGCCGGGACGCTTCTTGCCGATCTGGCGATGGGGCAGGACAACCCGCTGATCGCCGCCATGCAGTCGCTCGGCCAGGCAAACTTTATGCCGCCATCCCCATTCCTGGATGTCGGCGTAGCCGGGGCGTTATTGAAAGAGCGCTATATGGGCCGTAAAGAAACGGCCATGTAGTCTCCCGGGAGGGGGACACACAGGTTTCAGCAGCATAGCTGAAACCTGTTGGTCGGTTAGTCAGGGATGGTTTCCCCTTTACGCAGGGTCAGGACTTCAAATCCATCGGCTGTAACCGCAACGGTATGCTCCCACTGCGCGGACAGCTTTTTATCGCGGGTGACCACCGTCCAGCCATCTTTTTTGGTTTTAATTCGGCTGTCGCCCTGATTCACCATCGGTTCAATGGTAAATACCATCCCCTCTTTAAGCACGGCCCCGGTCCCCGGCGCGCCATAGTGCAGAACCTGGGGATCTTCATGCATCTCTCTCCCGACGCCGTGGCCGCAATACTCTCTGACCACGCTGTAACCGTTACTTTCGACATAAGTCTGGATCGCATGGCCGATATCGCCCAGCGTCGCGCCCGGCCTGACAACCTTGATCCCTTTCCACATCGCTTCGTAGGTTTTCTGCACCAGCCGACGGGCCAGCGGCGAAACGTCGCCAATCAGGTACATTTTGCTGGAATCGGCAATCAGCCCCTCTTTTTCCAGCGTAATATCCACGTTCACAATCATGCCGGATTTCAGATGTTCGCTCTCCTTTGGCATACCGTGACAAACCACTTCATTAATCGACGTATTCAGCACGTAGGGGAAATCATACTGCCCTTTGCTGGCGGGGCGTGAATGCAGATCGTTGACGATAAAATCCTCCACCCGGTTGTTGATGGCCATGGTGGAGATCCCGGGCTGAATAAAGGTATCCAGCATGTCGAAAACCGAAGCCAACAGCTCACCTGCTCGGCGCTGTCTGGCCAGTTCGTCCGCGGTCTTAATGGGAATTGATAGCATTGATCACCTCCAGCAACCGGTCAGAGCCGGACTTGAGCATCATCAGCTTGATTTGCTGATGGTTAAGTTCGGGATAGAGTTCGCTCATCATACCCAGACGGATCCAGTACTCCGCCTGGGCGTTGACCGAACGCGACATCGCCTTACTGGCGTCACGAATATCGTCGTGCAGCAGGTCGGAAATTTTTACAATGCCCATTTATACGTACCGTAACGTTTTATATATGTTTCGTATATTACGCCACCGCGATCAAGCTGACAACGTTTGCCGTCAGAAAGCAGAAAACGGGGTTGCGGTTTTTATCACCTGCGCTAAGGCTGGTTAACGTTCACAGCCACTATCTGGATGTTCCGAGGTTCAACAACGGTGCCTTTCGTCGTCACAAATGCATTGTGGACGAAATCTCCGCTCTCTTTATCCATCAGCGCAATATGAGGTTCATCATGCAGGATATTTTTATGTCCCCACGCCATCAGGGAAAACAGGATCGGCGCCAGGCTGCGGCTTTTCGGCGTAAGGATATACTCATAACGTTCGCGCGCCCCTTCTTCCTGATAGGGCGTTTTGCTCAGTAAACCCAGTTCCGTCATTTTCTTTAACCGGTTTGCCAGCGTCTGTTTAGGCATTTTTGTATGCGAGCGGATCGTTTCAAAGCGGGTCACGCCGTATAAAGCCTCTCTTAAAATCAACAAAACCCATTGATCTCCCAGGATTTCCGCTGCCGCAGAAAGTCCGCAAAGCTCCGGTAACAGGTACGGAACTGAATTATTTTTTGACATGTTCGTTTTCGCCCTCTAATCTGAGTATGAATTTTAGACCTAGATTACTAAGGAGAATACAATGCCCTTCGTCAATGTACAAACCATTAAAGGAATGATGAATCCGGAGCAAAAAAAAGAGCTCTTACGCCGCATGACCGATCTGATTGTCGAAATTGAAGGGAAAGGCGATCCCGAGTTCCGTCGTTCAGTCTGGGTTCGCATTGATGAGCATGAGCCGGAACAGTGGAGTCTGGGCGGCATGCAGCCCACCGCTGAAGCGATCGCGGCAAAATTTTCATCGCCTAAGGCGTCATAACCTGATGGCGTTTTAACGCGTCATCCCTGCAAGAAATTGCGGACAACTTTTATGTCCGCTTTTACGCCGCCCGACGCGTGCTCAAAAACGGCCATAAACCGACGCTCCGGGGCTTATTTTACGGAACACACCACGGTCACATGATCCCACCATGGGTTCTCATTGACGTTCACCTCAAGCACATCAAAATGTTCATCGCGGATCTCGTCCAGCAGAGCCTGGAGCGGCCGCAGCGTACGCCAGGGTTGACCCTCTTTGAGCAAATGATGGCGAACGGGATCATAAGCGGCCATGTCTTCCGGGTGACGTGGAGTTCCGCACATGGAACCGATGACAAACCGTCCTCCCGGCCTGAGCAATCTTCTGACTTCCGCAAAGCAAAGATGCCGGGCTTCGTCAATCAGGCAATGCGTACAGCTGCCATCGATAATGAGCTCAAAGGTCGCATCCTGGCACTGATGAATATGGCAGACATCCCCGACAAAAAATTGAGCCGCGAGCCCCGCTTGCTGAAAACGATTTTCTGCCCAGCGGATCGCGGTTGCAGACAAATCTATCCCCCACACGGAATAGCCTCGTTCAGCAAAATACTGCGCTGCCATAGCGCCATTCCCGCACCCCAGTTCAAGGACTGGCGTTCCTGCCTGGGGAAAGTACTGGTGTAAATCAAGCCAGCTAAACACCCGCTCCTGTTGTGTCTTGGCCCTTAAGTAACCCTCGCCAGCCCAGGCGATGGCGCCATTTTCCAGCAGCTGCCGATACTTTTTTTCATAGGGACTCATCGTAAAGACGCCTTTTTTTAGCCACAACGCACGCCACTCTACTCTCTATCGCGCAAGAAGAGATCCCCCCGTTTTTAGCGACTCCCCGTTACCTTGGGCAGTAATTGCTCAATCACGCTGATGATGCTTCTGACCCGCTGCGGAATAAAGCGGGCGTCAGGGTAAACCGCATAGAGGAAGCGATCGGGTAATCGCCAGGCGGGTAACACCGGCACCAGCCTCGCGGATTGCAAAGCGTTGGCTGCGAGGGGCAACTGCATGCCACCAATGCCAATACCGGACTCCAGCGCCTGCAACAGCGCTTCGCTGGTGTTAGCCCGAAACACGGTATTGACTTTCACATCGACCGTTTTATCACCCGAGACCAGCCGCAGCGGCGCGTCCTGCGCGATGCCGCTGAAACGTACGTGCGGATGGGCAGCCAGTTCGCTCACGCAATGCAGTTCTTTAAAACCCGGGGCGGCAAATAGCGCGGTTTCAATACGCGCCAGCACGCGCGCCGCATGCCCTTGAGGCGGTTCACTGCTTAACCGCAGCGCGACATCCACCCCTTCCGTAACCAGATCGGCAATACGGTCATCAAGCGAAAGCGTCAGATGCAGCCCGGGGGTCATTTTCTGCAGCGCCAGCAGATGCGGCAAAAAGATCTGTCCCAGACCGCTCGGTAGCTGCACATGTACCCTGCCTTGCCGCTGACTATCGCTGGGGTTTAAGCGCCTTTCAGCGTCGCGCATCGCTTCCAGCAAAAGCTGCATATCGCGCCGGTAGCTTTCCCCCTGCTCGGTCAACGCCATCGCCCGCGTCGTTCGATGCAGCAAGACCACCCCGAGCTCCTCCTCCAGCGCCGCGATCTGCTGGCTGACTGCGGATTGTTTCATCCCGCACTGGCGGGCCGCCGCCGAAAAAGAACCCGCTTCGACGACGCGCAGGAAGGTGGCAATGGCGTTGAGCTTATTATTCATTTAATGATTCTTCTTATAAGTACCATCGATTTTATGGGGTATTCGTGAAATAAATAATATATCACACTGCCTCGGTCCCCCATCTGGAGAAGCAACGTGAATAAGAAACCGCAACCCAGGATCGCGCTGGTCGCCGGCGCCAGCGGCATTGTAGGCAGACAGCTGGTCAAAACGCTGTTGCGCCATCGGTGGGAGGTTATTGGCCTCAGCCGCCATGCATCGCCCCACCCGGATAACATTCCCGTCATCAACGTCGATTTACTCGATGCGCGGCACAGCGCGCAGAAACTGCAATCGCTCAACGGGATCACCCACATTTTTTACAGCGCATGGGTGAACGCCGCGAACTGGACGGAAATGGTTGAGCCGAACGTGGCCATGCTGCGCCATCTGGTCAGTAACATTGAGAAAACCTCACCGCTGCGGACGGTAAGCCTGATGCAGGGATACAAAGTCTATGGCGCGCATCTTGGTCCGTTCAAAACCCCGGCGCGAGAAAGCGATCCCGGCGTACCCGGGGCCGAATTTAATGCCGCTCAGCTCACATGGCTCAGCCAGTTCCAGCGCGGAAAAACGTGGCGCTGGAATGCGCTCAGGCCTGGCGTGGTCGGCAGTACGATGCCCGGCAATGCCATGAATCTCGCGCTGAGCATCGCGCTCTACGCCTCGCTGTGTCGGGCGCAGAATTTACCGCTGCGCTTCCCCGGTTCGGAACAAACCTGGCACAGTATCGTCGATCATACTGATGGCGGATTGCTGGCGGATGCCACGCTGTGGGCCGCCACCTCGCCGCAGGCGGAAAATCAGGCGTTCAACGTCAATAACGGCGATCTCTGGCGCTGGTGCGAGCTGTGGCCGCGCATCGCCGACTGGTTTGAACTGCCCTCCGCGCCGCCGGTCAGGCTCTCCTTTCATCAGCTGTTTGTTGATTACCGCGCGCAGTGGCGCGAACTGGCCGGGCAGGATCTGGTAGAGGCGGATATTTTACGGCTCAACGACGGTACGTTTGCCGATTTCGTCTTTAGCTGGAACTACGACATGTTTGGCGATGGCAGCAAACTACGCCGGGCGGGCTTCACGGAAATGCAGGCCACCGACGACATGTTTTTCCGCCTGTTCGCTCAGCTGAGAGCCGCACGCGTTATCCCCTGAAACAACATGCTTTAACCGTCAGCCGTCGTCGCGCGAGCAATCTACGATTCAGTTTTTCGTCCCTTCCTCGCGCGCTCTGGTATCTGGGGTAATGATTATTCCAAGACGTAAAAAAGCCGGGTTCTCCCGGCACCATGATTTACCAGCCATTTTCTTCGTATAAATACAAAACGTAGTGGATGATATTACTCCAAATTGCAGCATCCTTATGCTTCTGATGATTTCAGAGTACAGATTGAAGAGTCGCAACCGCCGTAAGCAGGATACCGATAACTACCGGATAAAAAACGCAGGAAATCAGGTATTCAGCTACCTTATGGCCTTTGCTTTGTGTATGAATAGTTCTTCCTATACTTATCAGAGAGGCAAAAAAACCGATAGTCGCCACAACGGCTATTAGAGTCAAAATGCAATACAGAGTTAACCCTCCAGCCTCTCTTTTTTCAAGGCAACCTAACATCGCCAGCGCCTGCAACAGGCTTAATGCGATCGCCCCTGAGCAGCTTTCACATACCTTTCCATAGATACCAAACACTTCCCAGGCACGTTCGTTAATACGCTTCATAATGAATTCCTTTTATAAAATTAAAAAAATGCGTTTAAGTGTTCACCCTACCCTTCACCCTTTAGAGCAAAAAACAATCAAAAGGTGAACAGGTGATTACGTGCCGTTACTCCTGTCACCGGCAGGTTAAGATTCATGGTTTACCCGCAGGGCTTTCGCATGGGCGATCTGGCAGGGGATCGGCGTCACTCAATACGTCAGAAAACGCACCATTCTGAGCCTCGACCTGGCACTGAGATGACGTCCAGAGCGCTGGCGGCCTACGTAGGAATTACCGAGCAGAACCTGTCTTTGCTCAAATCCGGAAAGGTGAAAGGCATCCGCTTCGATACGCTGGCAAAAATCTGCCAGGCGCTGGAGTGCCAGCCAGGCGATATTCTCGCCTGGGAGGCGGATTAACGTCCTTTTTCGATCGTGCAGGTCCACTGCGGGCTCATACTGCTCTGGCTGGTGGCGATTTGCAGCGACAGGCTGGCGTCAAGGGTATGCGTGACGCTGTATTCAAGCACCACATCATCCAGATCGCGGGCCACCCGTTCAATTCGAAACAGCGGCACACCCGGTTTAATATTTAACAATCCTGCCGTGCGGCTATCGCAGCACACCGGCGTATAGCGCTCCGTGGCGTTGGCCGGTGAGTAACCGAACGTTTCCCGCAGCTGCTTATACAGCGATCGGCTGCCGTCCACGTGGCTAAGATCGTTATAGATACGGCCATTGAGCCACGTCAGCACATGGCCAACCGGCCGATCTCCCTGCACTAACAACCGTTCCAGACGCATCAGCTGGCAGCCTAAATCCAGCCCCATTTGCTCCGCCACCTGGCGGTCGGCCATGGTCGAAATCAGCGACAGAACTTCCACGGCTATCTCGCCCGGTGGGGCAAAGGTCGTCAGTACATCCGGGAGGTCGGTGTAGTATTTCTGCAGCGCATCGCGGTTGATAAACGTCCCTTTACCCTGCTCGCGGTACACCATGCCAATACTGGCCAGCGAATCTATCGCCTGTTTAATGGTGCCGCGCGCCACCTTAAACTCCCCGGCGAGCAGCAGTTCGCCCGGGAGCTTATCGTCATAGGTAAAAGAGAGGATCCGCTGCAGGATAACGTCTTTTATCCTTAAATAGAGAGGGAGTCCATCCGACTCAAACATACTTGTGCTCCAACTCAGAGGTAGTGTATCTGGCTCCTGTAAGCGCTAAGTATATCCTGATTTATCGCCTGATTACCGTCTATGTTTGCGCTGGCGAGAATGGGCGGTATATGCTCATTTTCCAGCATGATTTCGCATATCCGTAATACCAGGCTGTTGGCGATGGCAGCGCCCATGATGGTAGAGAGCGGTGCGGCTTTTTGCGCCATCCCCGGCAGGCTCACCGCCGCATCGCCATACTCGCAGTGGTTATCAATGGTGATATCGGCCACATCCACCAGCAGTTTGCCGCTGGAGTGGCGAGAGGTCACGCGCGCCGCCGTCGCCAGGCTGGTAATCGCGATAACCTTTGCGCCGCAGGCTTTCGCCGCCAGCGCGACGTCAATGGTAATGGCATTCCGCCCGGAAACCGAGTGGATCAGCAGCGTATCTTCAGCCCTTAGCGGCGACTGCTCCACCAGTACCCGGCCGAGGTTTTCCACATTTTCCACCGCGCTGGTGAGGGTTAACGGCCTGACGTTAAGCATTAGCGCAGGGGTAAAAAGCGGATTGATGATGGCCAGACCGCCCGCGCGATAGCTCATCTCCTCCGCCAGAATCCCGGCGTGGCTGGCGCCAAAGACGAAGATGTTGCGCTGCCCCATAATGCTGTGGGACATGATTTCCGCCGCCCGGGTGAGTTCATCGGGGCGCTGCTCAAGAAAAGCCAGCTTCTGGCGGATCTGACTGTAGTACTGTTTCAGTGCCTGACTCATAGACTTCCTCCCGATATCAGAACGCCAGCAGGCGGGTTAAAAGATGAATGACCGGCGCGAGGACAAACATATCGCTGTCGCCTGCCCATAGCGCGGTATCCGGGATCGTATGGTCGATAAAGCCGGTGACGCAGAAATACTGCCCCCAGGCGACCACGGTGGAGGTGATAAACCCCGCCAGCAGCGCGCCTTTATAGCCTCCGGTAATATTGCCGAAGACCCCCGCCGTCCCGGCGTGAAAGAAAATCACGATCATGCTGGGAATAAAGACGTAGCCGGTATAGCGGCCGATCAGGGTCAGCCACAGCAGCGAGCCGACAAAAGCGCCGACAAACCCCAGCACCACCGCGTTTGGCGCAAAGTTAAACAGTATCGGGCAATCCAGCGCCGGTTTTGCGCCGGGGACCAGCCGCGAGCCGATGCCGTTAAACGCCGGCACCATTTCGCCAATAAACATCCGTACGCCAAGCAGCACCACGGCGATGCCGCCGGTAAACATCAGCGATTGTTTGAGGGCATAAATGTAGAAACTCAGGTCGCCCGATTGCGCCAGGATCTCCGCCGCTTTCGGCGTGCCTTTTATCTGCAGAATAAAGGTGCCAATAAAGAACAACAGCGCCATGGTTAACGCGGTCACCACGTTGGAATCGCGCAGAAAACCAAGTTTTTTAGGAACTTTAATATCCTCGGAGCTGATTTTGTTGCGGGCAAATATCTGGCCGAAAATCGCCCCCAGCAGCGCGACCGAGGCGGAAGTATGCCCCAGCGCCACGTTGTCGTTACCGGTGATTTTCCGCACCCAGGGCTGAACCAGCGCGGGCTGTAGGGTCCAGTAGAGCCCCATAATCACCGTTAGCATCAGCGTCAGCTGCACCGCTGAAATAGCGGGCTCGGTGTTCACCATCACCCCGGCAAAGATCATCGTCGTCCAGAACATCATATGTCCTGTCAGGTAGATGTATTTAAAGCGCGTCAGCCGGGCCAGCAGCAAATTAATGGCGAATCCGCCGGCAATGGCGATGGTCACGCTGCTGCCGTAGCGTTCGCTGAAGCGCGCCTGGCCAATAATATTGGTCAGGTTCATCGAGCTAAGCCCGAAGACTTCGGTCCAGATCGGTTGAAATATCAGCAGCGCGGAGACGATAAACCCGGCCCCCGCGCCGATGATCAGAAAGCCCAGAATGCCCTTCAGGGTGCCGGACACAATGTCCGCCAGCGATTTCTTTTGCAGCACCAGGCCCAGCAGCACAATCAGGCCAATTAAGATCGACGCTTCACCAAATATATTGATGGTGATCCAGCGTAGCACGCCAAGAAACTCGCTCATGACGGCTCTCCCGCGGGCAGAATGTTCGCCTGGGTCAGCGCCGCAGTAATTTCGGCGTTATCGATATAGTTGTTCACCACCACCACCGGACAGGACAGATGCTTAAGGTTATCTATCAGTTCCGCGTTGGTTATCACTACATCGGCGTTGGCCGACGCGGCGGAAGAGACATCCATATGTTCCACGGAGGCCTGAATCCCGTGCTGTTTTAACACCGCCTCAACGTTCATTTTTAAAATCAGGCTGGAGCCCATACCTAAACCACAGACTGTCAGAATTTTCATCGCTATTCACTCCGTGTTAATCACGCTACAAACGCTGCGAGCCGCTGGCTAGCAACTGATAAAGTTGTTCTGGGTCGCGAGAATGCATCAGGGTATGCAGGTTATTTTCATCGCTGAGTACGGTCACGATATGCTGGATAAGGTGGATATGCGCATCGCTGCTGGTTGCCGACAAGCCCAGCACCACCTGTACCGGGTCGTTTTCCGCATGACCAAACGCCAGCGGTTCGTGCAGCCTGATCGCGCTGATCTGCGCTTTCCTCGCCCCCTGCTCCGGGCGGGCATGCGGCAACGCCAGTCCGGGGGCAATGACAAAATAGGGGCCCAGCTCGCGGTAGCTATCGACCATTGCCTGGACGTACTGCGGGCTGCAGGCTGCCGCGCGGCACAGCGCCTCCCCCGCCTCGCGGATGGCCTCTTCCGGGCAGTTGGCCGCACAGTCGACGTTTATTGCCTGACGATCAATCATAAGAGGCTCCTTGCGCTAAATGCTGGCGGATGGAAACCAGCGTGGTTTCCAGCGCACGCTGGACAAACGCGCGCCCTTTATCTTCACTGGCGGCAGTCGGATCGCCCAACACCGCATAATCAGAGAACGCGGTCCAGGGTATCGGCTGATAGCGAAAATTCTGCGGAAAATCAGGATAGTGTTGGCGAGCTTCTGTCATGTTGACGAATTCCGGCGCCAGCGCCAGCATCAATGAAGTCTCGATTTCGTCGGCATGCATATAACCGGGATAAGCCACCGCCGAGGTTTGCCGCTTTTTTACCTCCTCATCCATCCCCGCCCAGCTGTAGCCAAGCAGCGTGATGCCCTGCTCCTTAAGCTGGCGGGAAGCGGCTTTAATGGCGTCGAAATTACCGTAATGCGCGTTAATCACCGCCGTGGTGGTGATACCGTAGCTGGCCATGTTTTCCGCCAGCGACACCAGCAGCGAGGTCAGCCGTCCATTACCGATATCAATCGCGCCCGCGTGGCCGCGCAGGGACCAGACCTGGCTGTAGGAAACAACCGGCAGGCTCAGGGCGCACTCGCCCAACTGTTCATCAATCAGCGCGCAGAACCGCTCGGCGAGCAGGTTATCGGTGTCCAGCGGCAGGTGGTCGCCGTGCGGTTCGACGGCGCCGAGCGGCAATAAAGCTATCCGCGCCTTTTGTAGCGCCCGCCTGGCCTCGCGTTCGTTTAAATGATGCAGCTTCATCACGCCTCCTCAGGCAAAAGCGAGGTAACGAGCCGGGTTGTCGACGAAGAAATCGTGCAGCAGCGCTTCGCCGTCAAATCCAGCTTCCCGCGCCTCTTCAAGGAATCTTGGTCGCCAGTCGCTAAGGATAAACTTCAGCCCCAGTCCCCCCTTGCCGTAGTGGGCGCTCATTGATTTACGGGCAAAATCACCGCCGATTAAGATCTGTTTTTGATAACCCCGCTGGCACAGGGCCAGGATGGCCTGGGTGCGGATATGCTCAGGGTGGTATTTGATGCGGCTGATACCGTCGAAAGAGAGAAACGCCCCGGTGTTGGCGATCTGACGGTGCAGCCAGGGATCGGGGTTGCGATCCATATGGGCAAAACATAAGCGGGATAAATCCAGCCCCCATTTTTTGAAGATCCGCGCCTGCTCGAGTCCCATCGTCCCCATTTCCGTATGGCTGTGCATCGGCGCGCCGGTGCGCTGCTGGGCGCGAACGATAACCTCCATGGTTTTTTCTTCCAGCGGGGAAATGGCGTTATAGCCGGTGCCGCATTTCACCACGCCGGCCCGATGTTCGGTGCCCTCTATCCCCTCAGTGACCTCGCGACAGACGTGTTCAACCAGTTCATCAACCTCTGAATGTTCAATCCATTCGGCAAAAGTCTGCGCTGAGCCCGGCCGCTTGCTGCTCCAGAGAAAACCTTTGTTGAAACCGGCGGTGGCGATGATATGCAGCTGCTGGCGCTGCGCCATGGCGGCGACGGCTGCAGCCTGACGACCATAGTCCGGCGCGGTGGCGTCATAGATGGCGCTGCCTCCCGCCTCACGAAAGTCGCTTAATTCACGCTCTGATGCCTGCGGATCGTCGAGTAACAGATCGTCATCCTGACGCTCGGCCCAATAGGGCGGAATACAGTAGATATGGTCGTGGCTGTAGGTGACGCCCAGCTGATGAGCGGAAATATCCCCGTTTAACGTTCGAATGATGCCCATGTTACTTGCTCCCAGGAACGGATAAGAAGGTGCTTTCAACATAGGCCCACCCCACTTGACCAGTCAAGTGATCAAGTTCGCATCAATCATATTAAATTCTTATCTGTGAGGTAGGTCGACATTAACATTTATGTGACGTTGTCACATAAATAGATTCGGGCTAAAAAAACCGTTACTCATGGAAAAACATACGTATTCCGGTTGAGGTAATTAAATTTATGTTACTTAAATTCAATGGGATACATACTCACAAAGCCAATGCATTCCTGACTAATAATCCATGGCTTTGATTAAAATGTTTAATTGAATGAATCGACAAAAAGAGTATTGTTAAAAACAATGATGAGCGGAGATAAATAAATGTTACGAGATTTTTTGAAGGTAGAAAAAGAGGATCGTCTGGTGGAACAGCAGGACGCTAGTAGCGGTAAAGCGAATTCAACCGATGTCACCGAGTGGATTATTGTAAATAAAAATGGTGATAAAAAAGGCCGGGTGGCGTTATTCAATCAATTTACCACCCGTCGTTCCTATTGCGTGAATTACCGCATCACCCAGTTTGATAATAGCGGCAAAGTGGTTGTCGACCGGCTGGCGGAATCAATCTGATCCCGGGAATCGTTATCACGCCTGTGTTCCGCGCCTTTAGCCCGGCCCGTCGCTGGCGGCGGCCAGCAGCGGCACAATCACATCGCTGAGCGGCGTGGGAATATGGTAAATACGACCATACCGCTGCACGACTCCGTTGCGAATATCCCACTCTAGCGGCAGCCCGGCCTCGCGGTCGGTGAGGATTGAGGTACTTAAGTCCGGAGGCGCGCGATGGAAACCGGCGAGAATTTCCTGCACTACGCCATCGTCCAGGCTGGCGCCTGCGGCGCGCGCCACCGTCAGTCCTTCCTGCAGATAGGCTAAAGCCAGCGCCGTGATATCATCGCGGGCAAACATCCCTGCCCGCCTCCCCGTCAGCACCATCAGACCAGCGACCGCATTCTGCAGCAGTTTGCGCCACGCAACGGAGAGGAAATCAGCGCTGACGTCCACTTCACAGCGGGTGTCCCGTAGCGCATGCTTCACCCGTTCAGCCCCCTGAACATCGGGCAGCGTCAGCCGCGGTTTCGCCCGCAGCCAGACTGACGCTTCCGGTTCACGCTGTGCCGGGAACCAGACGACCGATGGCAGCACGGTCGCTTCCGCGACGTAAGGCGCGAACTGCGTCTTTTGTTCAACGCCGTTCTGGAGCACGCATACAACCGTGCGATCGTGGCAGAGCGCTTTCAGCCACGGCGCAATCGCCGCAATTTGCGTTGCTTTTACCGCCACAAAGACCAGGTCTACCGGCGCGGCGACCGATGCTGGTTCCGTCACGACGGGGCCCGGCACCACAATCTTCCCGCCATCGAAACGCAGCGACAGCTGCGGGTGCGCACGGCGGCCGCATACCAGAGGCGTACGGCCTACCTCGTGCAGCGCAGCGGCGATGGTGGTACCAATTGCGCCCGGGCCTATCAGCGCAATGGTAGGTTCTTCAACTGTCATCTATGCCTCCAGGCCGCATCCGGCCCCTAAGATTTCATGGTTACGTAACATAAACGCGACTTCGTTCGCATTACCATTTTTTTCATATGGGTAATCTGAATGTGTGTGTCAGCGTACACACTTATCACCATCAACAAGGAAGGTACATGTTTCCAGAATACAGAGAGCTAATTTCTCGATTGAAAACCACGCACCCGCGCTTTCAGTCGCTATTCGAAAAACATAATGCACTCGATCACGACATTTCCCGCATAGAAGGCGTCGACGGTAAAGGATACAGTCTCGAGCTCGTACATATGAAGAAAGAAAAACTTCTGTTGAAGGATGAAATGCTGAAAATCCTCCAGCATGAAAGCCTGAATCAGGTCTGATATGTGTGCAAGGCCGCCGGGTGGCGGCCTTTTTTATCCCGCAGCTACGCGCGGATAAACGCCAGCAGATCGGCGTTAATGACATCGGCGTGCGAGGTATGCATACCGTGCGGAAAGCCGGGGTAAATTTTTAGCTGGCTGTTCGGCAGCAGCTTATCCTGCAGTATGGCGGCGTTTTGATAAGGCACAACCTGATCGTCATCGCCCTGCAGCACCAGTACCGGCAGCGTAATGGCTTTTAAATCCTCGGTCTGGTCGGTTTCAGAAAACGCCTTAATTCCATCATAATGCGCCTTCGCGCTGCCGGTCATGCCCTGCCGCCACCAGTTCTGAATAGTGCCCTGGGACACCTCCGCGCCATCGCGGTTAAAGCCATAGAACGGCCCGGACGCCACGTCGAGATAAAACTGCGAGCGGTTGGCGGCCAGCGCTTTGCGAAAACCATCAAATACCTCGATTGGCGTACCGCCAGGATTGCTCTCCGTTTTTACCATCAGCGGCGGAACCGCGCTGATAAGCACTGCTTTAGCCACTCGTCCCTGCGGCTGACCATACTGCGCAACGTAGCGCGCGACCTGCCCGCCGCCGGTGGAATGCCCGATATGCACGGCATTATGCAGATCCAGATGCTCCGCCACCGCTGACGCATCGGCGGCATAATGGTCCATATCATGACCTTCACTGACCTGATCGGAACGACCGTGACCGCGTCGGTCAATCGCAATCACCCGGAAGCCTTCTGCCAGGAAAAACAGCATCTGGTTATCCCAATCATCGGCGCTTAAGGGCCAGCCATGATGAAATACGATTGGCTGCGCCTCCTTCGGGCCCCAGTCTTTAAAGAAGATATTGACGCCGTCTTTGGTTGTCACAAATGCCATGTTACAAACTCCTCTATAGAGAAAACAAGGCTGCGGGCCTGACGCCTGCAGTTGGTCGGGGGTAAAGGCTGGATGTTCTGTCCGGTGACGATAGTGTCTCGTTAGGTTTGAAAATGACCTGGCTGGAAAAGTGTAGATGATTTTCGCCGATACGGGAGGCCGGTTGACAGATAATCCTCAGCGGACAGCAATAGCTGCGGCAGAATGGGATATCGCGACGCAATGAAGCTGTCCATATCCTGGACAGCTTCATTCATCATACTGAAGTGAAATAACGATCGGTTTAATTTACGCGCTGCGCCTACTCAGCAGACCGGCTGATAGTCACCATCGCAGCGCCCGGCTGGTCAAGCGATTTAAGCCCCTCGACCACCCGGCCAAGCTTTACCAGCCCCGGCGAGTGGCGAAAATCCTCGCGAAAAATGGCCAGATTGCCCCACGGCGCGTAATAGGCGATGTCGCCGCGCCGTGGGGTCATTGAAGCGCCAGAATCCGCACGGCGCAGTTTCGTCGGCAGCCAGGCGATCTTTTCCGTTGAACCATAATCCTCAAGCTTCACCGTCATCGGCAGCTGCGCCAGGAACGCATTAGCCGCAGCGCTCTCATCCAGCAAGCCGACGACCGTGACGCCTTTAAATACAAACTCAATCTTCACCGCGTTCTCCCTGCCGGCGGCGGATGCCGCGCCCGTCATCATGATCAAAATGGATAGCACCGCACCGAGCGTTTTCAGCATCCGCTCACCCTACCAGGCCGCGAGCGCGCAGGACTTCACTGACCACCGCTACTGCTGAAAAGGCGTTTGGCCAGCCGGCGTAGAAAGCGGCATGCGCAACGACCTCTCCCGCCTCTTCCGCGGTGAGGCCGTTATCCATCGCCCGGTTAAGGTGGTAGCCAATTTGCGCGCTTTGCCCGGCGGCAATCAGCGCGCTGACCGTCACCAGGCTGCGGTCGCGCGGCTTCAGCTCCGGTCGCTGCCACAGGTCAAGAAACAGCGGTTGCGTCGTAAACTTCACCAGTCCAGGGGAAATCGCGCCGAAGTTCTTTTCTACGGTTGTTGAACGCTGGTTTTCCACCGCCTGATTAAGAGGGAGTAGCTCCGGGGAGGCAGCAGCCAACTGCTCGCGTCCAATACCGCGCGCAAGAAAAATATCTTTCATCACCGCAACGGCGGACATCGCGCTGGGCCAGCCGGAATAAAAAGCCAGATGAGTGACGATCTCAGAGATTTCAGCCGCTGTGACCCCGTTATTCAGGGCAACATCAACGTAATGTTTTAGCTCCGCAGGCTGGTGACGGGCGATAAGGATCGCGACGGTCACGATGCTGCGATCGCGGCGCGAGAGTTTGTTTCGCGCCCAAAGATCCTCTGTCAACACCTCGTTACCGAAACGGGCAAGCGCCGGCGCGACGGATTGAACATCTTCAACGGACAACAGGGTTGGGCTAAATGGCGCCATTTTTTTACCTCTTTTTTCTTCAGCCAGGACGGGAGCGCCCAGCATCAACGACATGGCGGCAGCGGCAATAAAAGCTTTCACGATAAATTCCTCATTCGCATATTAATTCGTCAGCCTTTCCACCAGCTGGCGCTGGTACTCAGGAAGCCGGCTGCGGCTGGCATTCTCAAAAGCCAGCGGGGGAAGCCAGGTCATGCCCGCGTGCAACGCGCTGGCCTTCATCGGCGTAAAGACGTCGGCCAGGCTAACGCCGATCCGCCCGGACTCGCCGTAGGTGGATTCGCCTCCCGCGGCCGTCGTGACGATCATCATCTCTTTGCCCTGCCATATTCCCGGCCCTACGCTGCCCCAGGTATCGTTCAGCCAGGTCTTCATCATCGGCGTGATGTTGAACCAGTGGGTCGGGAAAATAAAAACGACGCGCGCGTGTTCCCGCATAAGCCGTCGCTCTTCATCGGCATTGATGTTTCGGCTGTCAAAGCCGTAAAGCGCTTCGAGATTGCGTACGGTCACGCCGGGCACGCTTCGCGCAGCGTCCTCCAGACCGTTGGTCATGACCGATTGGCCAGGATAAGGATGAGAGACAATAACCAGCGTGTGAGCCTCTGCGGCACGGCTGGCAGGGGTAAAGCTAAACAGAAACGCGGTGACGGCCAAAAGCCAGAACAGACCGGGAATACAGCGGTAAGAATAGTTCATCAAACTCTCCTTCTCTTTTGCCACAGGGTAAGGCGCGGAATAAGAAGGAGCCAGCCCTCGCTATCGAATGGGGCTGTGAGTTATTTTCATCAATCGGGCTACAGACCCAGCGGTTTCATTTCCCGCACAAGGGAGATTAACAGGCGCAGCCCGGTGGGCACCTGATGACGGCTGGAGTAATAGATATAGAATCCCGGTCCGTATGAGGCCCAGTCAGTCAGCACCAGACGCAGGCGCCCTGCGCTGACGTGCTCTGCTATCAGCGGTTCTGGCAAGTACATCAGGCCGAACCCCTGCAGAATGGCCACCACGCCCGTCTCCGCCAGATCGACCGTTAACAGCGGCGGCACTTTGACGGTGAGCTGCTCTTCGCCACGCTCAAACTCCCATTTATAAATCCGGTTATTTCCCAGACGATTGCTGACGCAGCGGTGCTGGTGAAGATCGTTGGGATGCAGGGGCTCGCCAAAGCGGGCAAGATATTCCGGGGATGCCGCGACCACCCAGCGTACATCGGCGGACAGACGCTGCGCCACCATATCTTCCGGCACGGTTCCGCCATAGCGGATCCCTGCGTCAAACCGCGCTTCCGTCACGTCAACAATGCGGTTGCTGGCCACGATATCCAGCTCAATATCGGGGTAACGTTCAGCAAAAACAGGCAGGATCGGGGCCAGCAGCAGCGTGGCCGCCTCAACGGCGACGTTGAGACGAATATGACCCGCCGGCGAATCGCGGAAGGGGTTGAGCTGTTCAATCGCGACATCGATTGAAGCGAGCGGCTCGCTTACCGCGTTGACCAGGCTTTCGCCGGCCGCCGTCAGAGAAACGCTTTTGGTCGTGCGGTTCAGCAGACGCACGCCCAGTCGCGCCTCAAATCCCTTGATAGCGTGGCTCAGCGTCGATGCGCTCACCCCAAGTTCAACGGCAGCTTTACTAAAATTCTGATGGCGTGCGATGGCGCAAAAATAGATAAGGTCGGCCATATCGGCACGGTTCAAATTCATACGGCCTCGCTAACGTGGTAAAAGATAAGCTAAAAAAACGGTACCTTAATGTGATGCCGCATCGCGGCGATCGTCCGCGAAGGAAAATCACAGACCAGGATGCACGAGTAACCTGCCGGGCAGGTAGGTTTATACTACAGGCTTCAGCCCTGATAAACTGTCCATCCGACCGGAGATAAACCCAATTTATCCGCCAGAGGCGCATTTATGTTACCTGATTGCGATAAAGCCATCGTCCTGCTGCATGAAATCTACGGCATCAATGCGCATATTCAGCGAACCGCCGCGACCTGGCGCAGCCGCGGCTTCGATACGTACACGCCAGCGCTTTTTTCTCACTCTGCGCCGTTCGCCTATGAGCAGCAGGAGCAGGCCTGGCGCCACTTTTCTGATAACGTCGGATTTGATACCGCCGCCATTGTGTCACTGCTGGCCGAGCTTAGAGCGAAATACGGCACGCTAATCCTTATCGGCTACAGCGTGGGCGCCACCTTAGCCTGGCTGGCCGCGAGGAGCGGACTCTGCGACGCCGCGGTATGCCATTATGGATCGCGGATCCGCCTTTACAGCGACCTTGCGCCCCCCTGCCCGACGTTTGTCATCATCGCCCGCGATGAACCGGCATTCGATCCCAGCGTTATGCAAAACGAGCTGGAGAAAAATCCCTCCGTGACCTGCCGGATGTTCAATGCGCAGCACGGCTTTTGCGATGCCGACAGTTCAGAGTGGGATGCGCGCCTTGCGCAGCAGGCTGACGAGGACACGCTGCAGTTTTTAACGCTTATTTAGCAAAGACAGGAGGCCTGATGCATCAGGTATTTCACTGGATTAACGAACCCGCGACATGGTCGCAAGACGAAGGCGTACTCAGCGTAGTCACCGATGCGCAAACCGACTTCTGGCGCGAAACCTGGTACGGATTTGAACGCTTCTCCGGCCATATCTACGCAACGGAGGCCGTAGCGGATTTCACCTTTCAGGTGCGGGTCCGCGCCGATTTCAGCACCCTGTATGACCAGGCGGGGCTCATACTTATGCAGGACGCACAAAGCTGGCTCAAGGCCGGTATAGAGTACAACGACGGCGCGCCCGCTATCGGCAGCGTACTGACACAGGGAAAATCAGACTGGGCGACCGGTGTTTTTCCAGGCGACCCCGGAGAGTTCTGGCTGCGCCTGACCCGTTGGGGGGAAGCGCTGCGCCTGCAGTACTCTACTGATGGCCGTCAGTGGCCGCTGCTGCGGCTGTGTCCTTTTCCCCGCGGAACGGTAAAGATCGGCGTCATGTGCTGCACGCCGCAGCGTAGCGGACTACGGGTTAATTTCCACGATATAGCGCTGCTGCCGCCAAACGAGAAAGATCTGCACGACCTGAGCTGAGTCGCCGCCCCACGCGCAAGGCAAAATCGCGGAATAATCGCGATGAGGGTATGATTTTTAGCCCCCGGGCCTGCATGACCTTCTCCTTGCTGCTAGATTGGCATCGACCTTCAAACCAACAATGAGGAGGAGCCATGTTTTCTTACATCATGCTCGGCACTAACGATCTGCCACGCGCGATTCGTTTTTACGATCCGTTGATGGAGATGCTGGGGCATCCGCAGAGCGGTCGGAGCGATGAAGGCGCATCATGGGGTACATTCAGCGGAAACCGCACCATCGGGCTGTGCGTTGGCAAACCGTTCAACCAACAGCGAGCGACGACGGGTAACGGCGTGATGGTGGCCCTGAACGCTCGTTCGGTTGAGCATATTCAGCAGTTGCATCAGCTGGCGCTGAATCTCGGGGGAACAGATGAAGGCGCCCCTGGCCACCGCCCGCAGTACGGTGAAGGTTTCCACAGCGCCTATGTCAGAGATCCGGACGGCAATAAGCTGGCGTTTGTGTATTACGCAAACGCAGGCTAAGCCCGCAGACCGGCAAGTAAAGGCAGGGTTAGCGCATGAGCGCATGGCGAAACCCTGCGCGTTGCTGAATATCGCGCCGGGCCCGAGCCGCCAGGTTCCGCCTGTTTCGCCTTCGGCGCTCATCAGTCATTCACGGCGCACCCACGAGAAAAGCATTTTTCAGCCCGTTGCCGTACAGCTGGGGTCGTCTCTGACTCAGCCTTCAGTAAACATTCCCGACGTAAACGCCGCCCGCATCGCTTCGATCTCGCCCGCCTGCGTCGCGTTTAATGCCGCCAGCATATTGCAGGTAAAATCCACAAAACCAACCCCATTGGCGGTCACCAGGTTGCCATCACGAACCGAAGGCACGTTTCGGTAGCGCGCAGCGCCGCTGTAGGCGGAGCCTGCTCTGTTCTGCAGGTAGGCCAGCCCGTTCGAGGTGTGGTCGACATCATTGAGAAAGCCGTGCGCGCCGAGGAATGCCGAAGCGTCGCATATCGCGCCAACCACGATCTGCCGGGCCAGCGCTTGCTCTACCAGCGGCACCACCCGCCGGGCCTCCTCCCCCCACCAGTTCATACCGCCCACCAGCACCAGCGCGGCGTAATCATCGGGTATCGTCTCGAAGGTATAATCCGGCAGGCAACGGACCCCGCCAATAGACATCACCGGCCCCGCATCCGCGGCAACGGTCCTGACATCATACTGCGGCTCCCATATGCCAAATCCCCGGCGCAGCCCTGGCGCCAGCAGGGCAAACTCCCAGTCGGCATACTCCTCGATGAGCACAAACAGCACTTCTTTACGCGTATCCATAAATCTCATTCTCACCCTGGTCAACAGAATCAGCCGTCGCAGCATCCGGCCTGCTCTTCGCTGTCGCGATCGTTACTCTCGCCGTGCCGCCGCTATAAACTGTATAAATGCACAGTAATGAAGGCAAGGTTAATTTTCCCCTTATGGCAATTCGCAGTGATTTTTGCGAGCCTGCTCCCCGGATAGAAACACTACCCGGGGGCATTGGCTATCGTCTTCTGCGATCCGGGTCTGCAGACAACGGAATACGCCTGTGAGCGAGAAGAACCTCCCTCGTGATGTACAGCGTATATCCTTCCGGCCTCAGTCTGGGCGATCGCAACGCCTTCAGCGTGATGCCGCTGATATCTCCCGACGCAAGGCGTTTACGGACCGCGCTACCGCTAAGGCGCAGCTGACTTCGTAGCACCGACAGCAGGCTGGTCTGAAAGGCCCGCGCAACGATGACCTCCACTCTCACCTGAGAAGCGCGAACAAGGTTGATTCGCCAGCGCTCCTTGACCACGAATTCAGGCGATCCCGATGGTGACGCGCGATTACGCCGCAGCACCAGCAGATCGTGAGAATAGGCCTCAACGGCAGATTTATCGTTGGCGCTAAATCGCTCGTAGAGCTGCGGATTAATTTTGCTGACCGGTAAACGAGAGAACAGGCTGATGTTCCAGGTATACGCGCAGCGGACGCACTGATAGATACTCCAGACATCGAGCATTTTTTTTTGTGAATTGACCCGGAAGGCGCCGGATGGGGTGAAATCCTGCTGCCCATGACAGGCGGGACAGCGCTTGCTAATCAGCTGGTAGCCCACAGGGCTGACGTTCCATGTGACTTTCATGGTGAACCTTTTTTAACCCATACAAAAGCGGATCCGCCGATAACGGACCGTGATTTTTGCGATGTGAAAAATATTTAATTAATACTTTTCAGTGGGTTAAAAAAAGATTTCCAACACGACTACCCTGTCTTACCGCCAATGGATGGGCCTAAGCGTAACAAAGCGGCTCAGGGTAAAAGTATGCATTAAATCAATAAACACTTGGAATTCATTCATAAACAGCATTGTTTATCTTCTGTTCACAAAACGAGAAGCGGCTCACTGATCAAACAAACCTAAACGTTTATGTTTTGTCTAATAAACGTTTAGGTTAAGGAAATAACCGTTTATATCACGGGTAATTTTCATAAATGCAGAGAGCGAAAAATGCGAAAAGCGACGATGCGGGATGTGAGTGAGGCGACGGGGTTTTCAATGTTCACCGTCTCACGCGCGCTAAACGGTGGCGATGGTGTCGCTGATGATAGCCGGGAGCTGATTTTAAAAGTGGCGCGCGAGCTCGGCTATGTCCCTAATCGTGCGGCACAGGCGCTACGCCGTTCGAGCAGAGATTCGGTAGCGGTGATTACCGCCCATGCGTCGAACTCTTACTACCTCAACCTGATGTCCGGGATTCAGCAGATGCTGCAGCCTTCGCAGTGGACCGTGGTGCTTGGCGATATCGCGGTAAACGGGATCTACGACCGGGCGCAGGAAGATCGCATGATTAACCGCCTGATCGAATCGCGGATGGCCGGGATCATTTCGACGGTGACGCTCCAGCCGGAGAGCCTGAGCCTGCTGGCGAAATGGGATATTCCGGTGGTCTTCGTTGACTCTCCTCCTCGCGGCGAGCACAACTTTCCCAGCGTCACAACCGACAATTACCATGCCAGCCTGCTGGTGGGGAACCATCTGGCGCAGCACGGCTATAAAAACTGGCTGTTGCTGATCTACCCGGACCGCTGGACCACGCGTTTTGAACGTGAGCGCGGGATCCGCGAGGCCGCTGAGCAGTGCGGCGCCACGCTTGAGGTTGTCGAAACGGAGAACGATGCGCAGTCGGCTGCGGACACCCTGAGCCGGTACCTGGACCGGCAGACATCGCTGCCGGACGCGCTAATTGCCGGTAACAACCCTATTCTGCTGGGTTCACTTAAACAGCTTCAGCAGCGCCAGATAGCCATTCCCGGCGATATGGCCCTTATTGCCTATGACGAATTCGACTGGGCGCCGCTATTGAATCCTCCGCTCACGGTGCTCAATGAAAACAGCGAAGAGATTGGCAGACAGTCGGCTGAAATGCTTATCCAGTTAATTAATCCGGAAGCAAAAGGAGAAATTAATACCCAGCGTAAAGTTCCCGCCGAGCTGGTTATTCGCCAGTCCTGCGGCTGTAGAAAATGAATAACCATTAAAAAAGAGATGATTGAGATGGCTGACAACCGGTAGCCCCAACGGCATTGTACGGGCCGACAGACGTTGCTCTTGCGGTTCTGTCCCTCCCGGCCAAAAAGCGGGCTACCCGGTGCGAAACAATTTTGCCGCCACTCTCTCATCATTTTAGCGATGTAAATAACGGCTGAAGTCATCAGTCGCAATTAAAAAAACAACATCAGGGGATTATTTCTGAGGCATCCCCACACCTGGCCGTACGTCATACCACAAGAAAATGAAAGGAGTAGAATATGACCAAACTTCGCAAAGCATGGCTGGCTGTCGCGGTTACCGCGGTAATCACCACCATGACAGGGTTTATTCCCGCAGCCAGCGCCGCGCCGCAGGATGGCAAAAAAATCTCCCGCATCGGCTTAATGGTGCAGGACATGTCCAACCCCTTCTTCTCCGCGATGGAAAGGAACGCTAAGCAGGCCGCGGCGAAAATCGGCGCCACCCTTAACGTCCAGGATGCGCAGGTGGACCTGGCAAACCAGAACACGCAGATTGACGCGTTTATTCAGCAGAAAGTGGATCTCATCATTATTTCCGCCGTCGATGAGTCCGGGATCGAGCCGGCCATTCAGCGCGCAAAAGCCGCCGGAATTATCGTTATTGCGGTCGATACGCCCGCTAAAGGCGCAGACGCGGCGATCATGACCAACGCCATCCAGGCCGGGGAAACCTCCTGCGAATACCTGTTCAGCCAGATGGGCGGCAAAGGCAAAGTGCTGCTGGTGGATGGCACGCCGATTCAGACCATTATCGACCGCATCAAAGGCTGTAAAAACGTCGCACAAAAATACCCGGATATCAAAATTGTCGGCCAGCAGGCATCGCGCAACGACCGCGCTTCCGGCCTGATGGTGACAACCGACATGCTCACGGCCAATCCTGACGTCGCCGGTATTTTCGGCATGAACGATCCTTCCGCGCTCGGCGCGGTGCTGGCCGTTGAACAGGCGGGCAAAGCCGGCGCGATCAAAGTTACCGGCGTCGACGGTAGCCCGGAAGCGGTTGAAGAACTCAAGCGCAGCGGCTCGCCGTTCATCGGCACCGCGACGCAAAACCCGGGAGAAATGGTGCGCCAGGCCATCACGCTGGCTCAGGATATGGTCGACGGCAAACCGATCGCTTCCCGTACCGTTTTAATCCCAAGCGTACTGGTCACCCGCGATAACGTAGGTAGCTATCCGGGTTGGTAATCACATCGTCACTCTAAGAAGCAACAAACGGGATGACCCTCAGGTTCATCCCTGAGGGCAAAGACAATGGCCGACATATCATCACCTCCCTTACTCAGGCTGGAAGGGATTTCAAAACGCTACGGCGCGACGCTCGCGCTGAACAACGTACGCTTTGATTTATTTGCCGGAGAGGTCCATGCCCTGATGGGGGAAAACGGCGCAGGTAAATCCACGCTGATGAAAATCCTCTCCGGAAACGAGCAGCGCGATAGCGGCGTTATTTTTATCGATGGACAAGAGATTGATATTCGCACGCCCCGGGACGCGCGCAAATATGGTATCGCCATTATCCACCAGGAGCTGAACACGGTGCCGGATATGACGGTGGCGGAAAACCTGTTTCTCGGCCAGGAGCCAACCTCTTTCGCCGGGATTCTCGATCGCAAACGGATGCACCGGGAGGCCAGAGAGAAGCTGAATCGGATTAACGCGGATATCGACCCGCAGGCGCCGCTCGGATCATTGAGCATCGGGCGTCAGCAAATGGTTGAGATCGCCCGCGCCGTCAGTGAAAACGCCAAAGTGCTGGTGCTTGATGAGCCGACCGCCGCCCTGTCGCGGGCGGAGACGCTCCAGCTCTATCGATTGATCGCGCAGATGCGCCAGGACGGCGTCGGCATGGTCTACATCTCGCACCGCATGGAAGAGGTATGGCAGCTGGCAAATCGGGTCACGGTCTTCAGAGACGGTACGTGGATCGGCACGGAAAACCTCGGCAACGTCTCAACCACCGATATCGTGCGCATGATGGTCGGCCGGCAAATCGTCGATCTCTATCAGCACGAGCCGCGTACGCCCGGCGACGTCCTGCTGGAAGTCAGGGATCTGGCAGGCAGTGCGACCGGCCCGGTCTCCTTTGAGGTCAGCGCGGGCGAAGTGGTGAGCATGTCCGGTCTGGTGGGCTCCGGGCGAACCGAAGTTGCCCGCCTGCTCTTCGGCGCCGATCCGCGCAGCCAGGGAAGCGTGCGCCTTGCCGGCAGGGAGAGCCAGCCGTCAGACCCCACCGCCGCTATTGCCGACGGTATTGGAATGGTGACCGAAGACCGTAAAACCCAGGGACTGTTTCTCGGTCATTCGGTTGAGCACAACATTGATATCAGCTCGCTGGATCACTTTGTCGCCGGCGGCGTGGTTAAACGTAAAACCATCCGCGCTGCCGTCCTGGAGCAGATGCGCAGGCTGCGGCTGCGGGAAAACGCCGTTGAACTGCCCGTCAGCGCCCTGTCCGGCGGAAATCAGCAGAAAGCGGCGCTGGCGCGCTGGCTGCTGCGCGACTCGAGGTTGCTTATCCTCGATGAACCAACCCGCGGCGTGGACATTGGCGCCAAAAGGGAAATTTACGAGCTGATAGACAGACTCGCTCGCGCCGGCAAAGCCATCCTGGTGATCTCTTCCGATTTGCCGGAGGCCATCGGCATCAGCGACCGCGTGCTGGTCATGCGCGGCGGGCGAATCGTCCACCAGATCCCCTCATGTACAGCCACGGAAGAAGAAGTAATGCTGCACGCAACAGGAACCTTTACCAGTCAATCCGGAGAATGCCATGGACAACAATAAACCTGTGACGGAACTGCCGGTCAAAGCGCCGTTTGATTTTGCCAAATGGTGGGACCGGGTGGGGATCTTAATCGTCCTGCTGGTTTTGCTGATCCTCATGTCGACCTTCGCGCCAAACTTTAACCGCGTCGATAATCTGCTGAATATCGCCCGCTCGATCTCCGTCAACGCCATTCTGGCGGCGGGCATGACCTTCGTCATTTTAACCAGCGGTATCGATTTATCCGTCGGGTCGATCGTCGCCGTTTCCGGCGTGGTCTCGGTGGTGGCGGCGATGGCCGGGATCCCCGCGCCGCTGGCGATTCTGGCCGGGGTTGGCGTTGGCGCGCTCTGCGGTCTGCTTAACGGCGTGCTCACCGCCTATCTCGCCCTCGCGCCGTTTATCGTCACCCTCGGGACAATGACCTTCCTGCGCGGTATGGCCTACACCATTACTGAAGGGCAGCCTATTGTGTCCAGTAGCCTGAGCTTCCGCGAGCTGGGCAACGGCTATCTTATCGGGATTCCCATCCCGGTCATTATCATGCTGGTGGTTTACCTGCTGGCGTGGTTCATTCTCGAACGCACCCGCTTTGGCCGTCACATTTACGCCGTCGGCGGCAACGCCCAGGCCGCCCGCCTGGCCGGCGTACGGGTCAAACGCGTGCTGGCGGCGGTGTATATGATTGCTGGCGTCTGCGCGGGCCTGGCGGGCATTATCTTCGCCGCCAGGGTGATTTCCGCCCAGCCTACTGCCGGAACGGGATATGAGCTGGACGCCATTGCGGCCGTTGTCCTGGGAGGTACCAGCCTCGCCGGTGGGCGCGGGCGAATTATCGGCACTCTGATTGGCTCGATAATACTTGGCGTACTCAGTACCGGTCTGATTCTGCTCAGCGTGCCCTTTTTCACCCAACTCTTAATCAAAGGCATCGTCATCATACTCGCCGTGGCGATTGACGGACTGAAGCAGCATCCGGAACTGTTTACCTTCTGGCGGAAAAAAGAGATCGCCCGTCCCCGCTAGCTTTCCCTGACGCTTTGTCTATCCGCCGCATCGGCGGCGGGTTTTCGTTTGCTTAAAATCTGATGGAGTACACCCCATGACATACCACATTACCCTGACGGATCCGATGAATGGCCCCCGGGATCGCGAACCGATTACGTTTACCCTCCCTGAGAGGCTAGCGGAACCCCTGTGGTGGGCCATTACCGGTGAAGACGAGCGGATCCTTTGCCAGCGTCTCGAACATGAATCGTCGACAAGCAGTACCGCTTTTATCGCGACGGTCAGCTTCAGCGGTACCTTTAAGATGCGGCTTGAGCGGCCGCTCACGGCAGCTGAAGTCGATGAAATATCCGGTATCCAAACGCTGCCCGGCCGGGAGAGCGACTGTTTTGTGCGCCTCAATACCGGCTGTTTCGATCTGGAAATGTGTCGGGGAACCGCTCAGGGCGTCGGTTCATCAAAATGGGGGCTGCGCCATTTCCGCGCTCTGCAGGACGGCGTCGAACTGCTTCCTTCGGGGAATAATGCCATCGGCGGTTTTTACGGTCCGTTCTTTACCCCGGAGAACGGGCTGATTAACCCGCCGGAGCATACCGTCGTTGATATTGAGATCGTTGAACAGGGTCCTGTCTATCATCACTACCGCATGCGCGGCGCGATCCCCGACGGATTATTACCGGAGCTGCGCGGTAAGCGCTTCGCCATCGACTGGAAATTTAGCTGGAACACGCCCTGGTTTCAGCGGCGCTACTGTGTAGATGATTTTTCGACGATCATCAACGGCCGTTCGGTGACCAACAAGATCACCGTCGGCGACGAATTTGAGAGCGGCCCGGGAAAACTGCTGTTCGATCGCTTCGCGGCGTATGGGGGCACCCGCTATCGTGCGGGCGACCCCTACGCCGAAGAGCTGGTCGCCATGGTGGCCAATACCGTCGCCACGTCGGAAAATCAAAGCCCGAAATTTGCCGAATTCCGCGAACAGCTCGCCGATATGGCTTCTGCCCACTGGGATCTCTACTGGCGGATGTTCTGCCGCTGGGAGCACGTGCTGGATGAAGCGGAGATTCGCCAGCGGCTGAGTCAGGTGCGCGCCCGCGCGCATCTTCGGGCCGATCTGACCGAGCGGGAATGGCTGCTGACCAACTCGCCCGTTAACGTTTCCGCTGTCGCGGATGAAACCATCTTCCCCGGGCCGGCCAGTAAAACCGTCGAGTACGATTCGGCGAGCGGCCGGGCGATGATCTGGTGGACCTCCCGCCCCTCCGGCGCGTTTCAGATAGTCCAGCGCCGTCAGTCCGGATGGGTTAACTGGGGCAGCAACGGCGAAAATGAGTGTCCGGAGCTCCCCGTCGGCGTCGAGATCAAGACCGCCTGCGGGATCTTCGCCGACAACTGGATGCAGATAGCCGATCGGCTGGAAACCCCGCCGGTGGTCACGGTTCGTAAAGGAGATAACTGATGATCCTCTGCTGCGGAGAAGCCCTCATCGACATGCTGCCCTGCCGGAGCCGTGAAAATGCTCCCGCCTTTACGCCCTGCGTCGGCGGCGCGGCGTTCAATACCGCCATTGCCCTCGGGCGCCAGGGGGTGGCGGTCAGTCTGTTTTCCGGTTTATCGGACGATTTTATGGGTGACATGCTACGCCACACGCTTGACGCCTCCGGCGTGGATTATTCGCCCTCAACCCGCGCGCCGCTGCCTACCACTCTCGCCTTCGTCAGGCTGGTAGGCGGTCAGGCCCGCTATACCTTTTACGATGAGAATAGCGCCGGTCGAATGCTGACCGAAAACGACCTGCCGACGCTCGGGGATGACGTCTCCGCCGTTCTGTTCGGCTGCATCAGCCTGATCGCCGAACCGTGCGGCAGCATTTATGAAGCGCTGATGGTAAGGGAAGCACCGCGTCGGGTGATGTTCCTCGACCCTAATATTCGTGAAATTTTCATCCCGGACCGGCAGAAACACCTGGCGCGCATGATGCGGATGATCGCGCTGGCGGATATCGTCAAGCTTTCCGATGAGGATCTCGCGTGGTTTGCCGAACCCGGCGAAGAACACGAGGTAATACGCCGTTGGCTGGCGCAGGGGCCGAAGCTTATCGTGGTCACCCGCGGGGCTGACGGCGCTGATGCCTGGACCGCTGATTTTCATCTGCATGTGCCCGCTATACGCGTAGCGGTGGCCGATACCGTCGGCGCGGGTGATACGGTTAATGCCGGTATTCTCGCCAGCCTCTCGCAGGCCGGGCTCCTGGAGAAGGAGAAACTAGTGACACTGTCACGTGATCAGGTGCGCCGCGCGGTCGATCTCGGTATGCGCGCCGCCGCGGTGACGGTGTCGAGGCCAGGAGCTAACCCGCCCTGGGACCATGAACTCTGAAGCGGCAGAGACCAGGACTGTAAACAAGGGAAAGCCGGATGAGGGTCTGTAACCGCGCGTATCAACGGACCCTTATCATTAGTATTTATGGATATGATTTCTATCCCAATTATTGAATGAAAGCTAAACCAGCTTCATTTATTCATAGGTTATTGCCGACTAATCCATTAGTATCAGGCAATTAGATCGGCACTCAATTTTTGCCCTTCTCGCTAATTGACATCAGGGACAGGAGGTCAATCATGAAAATGAATCAATGGTTTGTACGTTTGCGTAATACTCCCATTCCGCAGCGCAAGCTGCATCCGGCGAAATGGCTGACGCTGCTCGCCTTTCTGCTACTGCTGGCGCAGCTGGCGGTAGAGTCTTTGCTCTCAGTATAAGCACAATCAAAATGGGCGTTAATATCAAAACTCGCCAGCATCGATAAGATAAAACTCAAATTTAATTCGTGATAAACATCTCAGTTTATCAACAACGGCTAGACAGAAAGAACTCTGGCATGCTAGTAATTAATTCAAGCAAGGGAACGGATTTAAATTAAATGCCATTTAAACCCTACCCATAAGGCTGAAAAATTAATTGATAATGGTTTGGATTACTGAACGATTATCAAAAGGGTAAGTGAATCGAAGGCCCTCAGAGACGAAAGTCTCTGAGGGCCTTTTTGTTTTTTTTCTATCTCAGGAGTCAAAAAATGTCTAAAGAACGTCGTCTCTCTCGTATTTTCGCAAAAGATGGTAAATCCGTCACGCTGGCGCTGGATGGCTACTATTTTTCAAGCAAAACAAATGGTATTGATAATACGATAAATCAGCTTCCGGCCCTTGTTGAAAGCGGCCTGGACTGCGCGCTGGTCACTTATGGCATGTTGAAAAATTTCCGCGAAGTTTTCAATTGCGTTCCCGTTGTATTACGCGTCGATAGCACAGTGAATATTTTTGATAATACCGTTCCCGATACCACACCCGTCTTTTCCATTGAGGATGCGCTGAAAGTGGCTGCGGAAGGCGTGGTGTGCATGACCTTCCCCGGCGCATTTAATGAAGAGAAAACGCACATCATGGCGATGCAGCTGGCGCAGGCCGCCGATCGCTGGAACGTGCCGCTGATCGTGGAATCCCTGCCGTACGGCTATCCCGTGACCAGCGACGACTCCAACAACCCGTCCGTTATCGCCGCCTCGGCCCGCATCGCCGTTGAGCTGGGTGCTGACGTGATCAAAACCCGCTTCACCGGCACCGAGGACGACCGCCTTATCGTCGAAGCGGCCGGCGTGCCGGTGCTGGCGCTGGGCGGCCCGAAAACCGGCATCGACGGTTATTTTAAATTTGTGCAGCACTGCATGCAGGTGGGTGCAAAAGGCGTAGCGGTGGGTCGCAATATCACTCAGGACCCACAGCCGGCAAAAGTAGTAGCAGGTCTGAATGCCATCATCCATGAAAATGCGACAGCGGAAGATGCCTACAGCCTCTACATGGCTAAATAACATCGGATATTAATATGCTCTTAAATAACACCATCATTCCTTCAATCAGAAAATATAAACATTTTGAACAGGCGCTGGCCTGCGCATAAGAATACGTACTGCTATCCGAAGCGAATATCGGCAACCTGCAATCGTTGATCGGTAAATGTCATCAGAGTGGCAAGGAAGTGCTTATTCACCTCGAGCTCTTGGGTGGTTTTAAACCTGACCAGGCGGGAATTAGTTTGCTCAAAAATTACTACAAGGTTGATGGTGTTATTTCGTCCAATCTCTCGGCCCTACGCTATGCCAAAAAAGAGGGATTGTTAACTATCTTTCGGGTATTGCTCATCGACTCACGTTCGCTGGATTACTCCATCGATATTGTTAAGCATAACCCGCCAGATGCTATTGAAATCTTACCTGCTGAATATGCCTGCCAGTGTCTGGAATTGATTAGCCGGAATTTAAAAGGCTTTGATGTGATATTCATCGCCGGAGGCTTTGTTAAGCGGAAATACCTTGTAGATAAAATTTTCCATGCCGGATTTAAAGGCATTACCACCAGCGAACCCGGTTTATGGTAACGCATAAGGAGTCCACGCGAATGAAACAACACTATGTCATGGGCATTGATAACGGCGGCACCGTTACAAAAGCGGCGATTTACGATCGCTCCGGCAACGTGGTGGCCAGCGCGTCGAAGTCAACGCAGATGCTGACCCCGAAGGAATTTCACACCGAGCGAGATATCAACGAACTCTGGGCGGCTAACGTCGAAGTCATTAAAAAAGCCATCGCGCAGTCGGGTATCGACGCCGGCCAAATCAAAGGCGTAGCGGTAACCGGTCACGGCAACGGGCTGTATATGGTGGATGAAACCGGTGCCCCGGTGCGCAACGGAATTATCTCCACCGATAGCCGGGCTAAGGCCTGGGTAGAAAAGTGGTACCGCGACCCGACGTTTGTTAGCGATATTTTGCCCAAAACTATGCAGTCTATCTGGGCAGGTCAGCCCGTCGCCCTCCTCGCCTGGCTGAAAGAGAACGAGCCGGAAACGCTGTGTAAAGCGCGCTACATTTTCATGGTCAAAGATCTGATTCGTTTTTATCTGACTGGCGAAGCCTTTCTCGAACTTACCGATATCTCAGGGACTAACCTGATCAACGTTCGCGACCGCGACTATGACGCCTCGCTGCTGGCCTGGTGGGGACTCGGCGATCTGCGCGATAAACTTCCGCCCATCAGGCTCTCCACCGATTGCTGCGGCTACATTACCGACGACGTCGCGCAGCTCACCGGTTTGTGTGCCGGAACGCCGGTCTCGGGCGGGGTGTTTGATATCTCGGCGTCATCCGTCGCTTCCGGCATCAATACCCTGGATAAGCTAGCGATTATTACCGGAACATGGAGCATCAATGAATACGTGACCGACCATCCGGTTATCGACCAGGATCTCTTTATGACCTCGATTTATCCGATTGAGGGCAAATGGTTAATTACCGAGGCCAGCCCCACTTCCGCCAGTAATCTGGAGTGGTTTATCAATAACTTTATGGAAGGCGATCGCACCGCCGCCGCCGCACGGGGATCGTCAGTCTACGATCTATGCAATGATCTGGTCTCCACGACAACGCCCGCCGAGAGCCACCTGCTGTTCTTCCCGTTTGTCTTCGGTTCCAACACCATCCCGGACGCCTCTGCGGGGTTTATCGGCCTGAATAGTTTCCATAAAAAAGCGCATTTTCTGCGCGCAATTTATGAAGGGGTCGCTTTCAGCCATCTGTATCACACCGAACGGTTACGCAACATCAACCCTGCTCTCAGTCGCACCATTCGGATTGCGGGCGGCGTCACTAACTCTGCGGTCTGGCTGCAGATATTCGCCGACATTTTCCAGTCCACTCTGGAGATTGTCGACGTGAAAGAGCACGGCACCCTGGGCACCGCGATGACCGCCGCGGTGATGGTTGGCTGGTTTGATGACGTCTTTGCCGCCTCAAATGAGATGGTTCACGTTTCGCGAACGGTCACGCCGAACCCGGACAATAACAAGGTCTATCAGGATAAGTATCAGCTCTACAAAAATCTACTATCGGAAATGCAGTCTCCGTGGAAAAGCTGCAGTAACTACATCACGCATTAAGCGAGGAAAGTATGGATCTGAATTTACACCACCGCACGGCTATCGTTACCGGAGGCGCTACGGGCCTCGGCAAAGAGTTTGTCCTTTCACTCGCCCGAGAAGGGGTCAACATCTGCTTCACCTATATGCGTGATGAGGAGCGCCCGGAACAGCTGATTGCTACGGTAAAAAGTAGCGCCAGCGTCGAAATTATTGCGGTGAAAACCGATCTTTCCGATGAGCAAAGCCGGGAGAATCTGTTCGCGACCTGCATTGAGCGGCTGGGGAACGCCGATATTCTGGTCAACAACGCCGGGATCTGGCTAAGCGGCTACGTCACTGAAATCACCCAGCAGGAGTGGGACAGCGTGATGAACATCAACCTGAAGGCGGTGTTCCACCTGAGCCAGCTGTTTGTCAACCACTGCCTGGCGAAAGATCAGGCCGGCAGCATTCTGAATATCACGTCTCAGGCGGCCTTCCACGGTTCGACCACCGGTCATGCACATTACGCGGCCAGTAAAGCGGGCCTGGTGGCATTTTCTATCTCGTTGGCACGCGAGGTGGCGAAACAGAAAATCAATGTCAACAACATCGCCGTCGGCATTATGGATACCGCGATGATCCGTAAAAACATTGAGCAGAATCCTGACTATTACGTCAGCCGTATACCGGTGGGCCGGGTGGCCCAACCGCACGAAATTGCCGACATCGGCGTCTTCATGGTCTCACCGAAAACCAGCTATATGACGGGAGCGACTCTGGATGTCACCGGCGGTATGTTGATGCGTTAATTTATGGAGAATGATTATGAAATGTCTGGCAATTGCCGATCTGTTTATCAATGCAGCGATGATGGACACGGGTCTGAAAGCGCTGAAAGATAAAGGTATTACAGTGGAAGTGCGCGAATGGTCGCATGAGTCGATTGAAAAACTGCAAGAGGATAATTTACTGGTTGAACAGCAAGGTTCTGAGGCGCTGGCGCTGCCTGCCGCTCTGCTTCAGGGGGCTGAGGATACGGAGATCCTGATAGTCCAGTTCGCCCCGGTTAACGTGGCGGTATTCGACAAGCTGCCAAAACTTAAATACGTTGGCGTGCTGCGCGGCGGCATTGAAAACGTTAATCAGGCGGAGGCAAAAGCGCGCGGAATTGAGGTGATGAACACGCCGGGGCGTAACGCCCGCAGCGTGGCGGAGTTTACCGTCGGCATGATTCTGGCGGAAATGCGCAATATCGCCCGCTCGCACGATGCGCTGCGCGATAAGTTCTGGCGTAAAGAGAGCCCTAACCACCGGGCCATTCCTGAACTGGGCGGCAAAGTGGTAGGTCTGGTCGGGCTGGGGCATATCGCGCAGCTGGTGGCCGGCTTCCTGCGCGGTTTCGGCAGCGAGATTATCTTTTACGATAAGTACGTCCCCGGCCATGACAGCTATGAAAAGGTGGATACTCTCGACGAGCTGGTTCGCCGTGCGGACGTGATTTCGCTGCATGCCCGCATGACTCCGGAAACGGAAAACCTGATCAACGCCCAACATTTTGAATTAATGAAGGAGAGCGCCATTATCGTCAACACAGCGCGTTCCGGATTAATTAATGAAAGCGATCTGATCGCCGCGCTGCGGGACGGTAAAATCATGGGCGCCGCCCTCGACACGTTTGATGATGAACCGCTGCCGGACAATAGCGCGTTTTATTCGCTGAATAACGTCACGATAACGCCGCATATTGCCGGCAGTACTATTGATGCCTTCAGTAATTCGCCGAAGATTTTTTCTGAGATATTGCTGAAGCAACTCGGTTAAATATTAAAAGAGCCGCTTAAGGTTTTTTCTACGGCCCATTGGGCACGGGTTCGCTCGCGCCCAATTCGGTCGCCTTTTAAGGAAATATTATGGATATTATCAACAGCATTATTAGTCTGGGGGCATCAGTGATGATGCCAGTAATATTCTTTATTATCGCACTGTGCTTTGGAGTTAAAATCGGCACCGCATTTAAAGCCGGGATGCTGGTCGGTATCGGCTTTGAAGGGGTGGGACTGGTGATCGGCCTGCTCTTAACCAACCTCGGGCCGGCGTCGCAGGCCATGGTTGAACGCATCGGCCTGCACCTGACGGTGGTCGATACCGGCTGGCCGACCGCCTCCACTATCGGCTGGGGCTCGCCGCTAATGCTGCCGGTAGTCGTGGGATTTATTGTTATTAATATTGCCATGCTGCTGCTTAAATTAACCAAGACAGTAAATATCGATATATTCAACTACTGGATTTTCCTGATTATGGGGTCGGTTGTGTATGCCGGCACCGGTAACTACTGGCTCTCCGTAGGCATTACCTTCGGCATATTTATCTTAACCCTGCTGGCGGCGGATTTAACCGCACCGTATTTGCAAAAAAACTATAATCTGCAAGGGATATCATTCCCCCATCTTACCTGTATAACCTACGTACCGTTTGGTATTGCCTGTAACTATATTATTGATAAGATCCCACTGATCAATAAAATTAATTTCGACCCGGAAAGTATTAATAAAAAATTCGGCGTCTTCGGGGAGCCACTCACTCTGGGCTTCGTGCTGGGGCTGCTGCTGGCCTTCCTGGCCGGGTACGATGTCTCGGCTGCGGTATCGCTGGCGATTAAAGTTTCCGCCGCCATGCTGCTGCTACCGAAAATGATCGAAATTTTAGTGCAGGGCCTGCTGATCGTGCGCGATGCCGCGGAAGCGAAGCTGAAAGCGAAATTTCCCAACCGCGATTTCTATATCGGCATGGATACCGCACTGCTTATTGGCGAACCTTCGGTGCTGGCAACCGGGCTGCTGCTGATCCCTATGGCGGTGGTGCTGGCGATTATTCTGCCAGGCAACCGCGTGCTGCCGTTTGTCGATCTGGCCTCCCTGATGTTCCTGCTGGCGATGGTAACGCCTTTTTGTAAACGTAATATGTTCCGCATGTTTATCACCGGCACGCTGGTGGTCACCTGTATTTTGTACGTCGGAACGGATATTTCGCGGGAATACACCCAGGCGGCGGTCAACTCTAATATTCCTGTGCCGGAGGGGATGGCAGAAATTACCAATATCGTTGGCGGAGCCACCACGCCGGTGGGCTGGCTGGCGGTGAAGTTTGGCGAGTTTTTCACTACCGCGCCGTAAATTCTCTCTCTTCTCACTCTGCCCGGCGCGGGAAACGGCGTCGGGCTTTTTTCGCCGCGCCCGCCATTAAAAATGCCTGCCAGGAGGGTAAGCTGGCAGGCATGGCACAATAGACGTCTGTGCTTAGAACTGGTAGGTCATACCCACGGCAACGATGTTGTCGGTACTGATTTTGGCATCGTTGGTGAATTTCGTGTCATCCAGCAGGTTGATTTTATAGTCCACGTAGGTAGACATGTTCTTGTTGAAGTAGTAAGTCGCGCCTACATCAACGTATTCAACCAGATCCTGGTCGCCATAGCGGCCCAGATCTTTGCCTTTTGATTTCAGGTAGGCAATGGACGGACGCAGACCGAAATCAAACTGATACTGAGCAACCACTTCAAAGTTCTGCGCGGTATTAGCAATATAGCCGCTACCGAACTTCGTCATATTGCGGGTTTCAGCATAGGTGGTCGCCAGGTAGAGGTTGTTGGCGTCATACTTCAGACCGGCCGCCCATACTTCTGCTTTCTCGCCGCGGGCGTATGCGTTCGGATTGTCGCGACCCGCTTTAACCTGCGCATCGGTACGATCGGATGCCGCGTAGGCTGCGCCTGCGACAAAACCTTCGTACTCATAGGTAGAGGCCAGACCCCAGCCATCGCCATGCTGCTTAGCCAAATCGCGACCGTTGCCCTCTTCTTTACCCTGATACTGTACGGCGATATTCAGACCATCAACCAGCCCGAAGAAACCGTTGTTACGGTAGGTAGCAACGCCGGTGGTACGCGCGGTGGCGAAGACGTCGGTCTGGGTCCAGGTATCACCGCCGAACTCCGGCAGCATATCGGTCCAGGCACCGATATCATAGGCAACGCCATAGTTACGACCGTAGTCCAGAGAACCAAATTCGCCAAACTTCAGGCCGGCAAACGCCAGACGCGTTTTGTCGCCGGAGTTGTCGCCTTCAACGTTATTGGCGCTGAAGTTATATTCCCACTGGCCGTAGCCGATCAGCTGGTCGTTGATCTGCGTTTCACCTTTGAAGCCCAGACGAGCATAGGTCTGATCGCCATCTTCTGACTTATCACTGGAGAAATAATGCAGGCCGGTCACTTTCCCATAGAGGTCGAGTTTGTTTCCGTCCTTGTTATACACCTCAGCTGCCTGCACGGTTCCTGCAGCAAGAAGTGTAGAGACGGCCACTGTTAGTAATTTTAATTTCATATTATTTCGTCCCTAACTATTAATAGAATATCAAACCTCAGATACCTTCTGAGCGAGACCATTATGCGATAATTCGCAAAGAGACTTGAAATTAAAAGTTCCGAATTTTTATACCAAATACCATAATTGTGACGAAAACGGTGGTTGTTAATTGATGTGCATCAATTACTCCCCGCTTCCATTGGCAAATATTCTGAATAACGGCTTACGTAACCCAGAGATACAGAAGGTTTAACCAAAATATATAAATTATCATAAGGAAATTCTAATGATTAGATAAATTAAAGATTGCAATTTGTTAAAATCCATAAAAATCAGTAAGTTAAAATTTAACCAATCACGCATTAATGTTTATTCATAAATGCATTGATTCACCTAAACAGCTCTTAATGAGTATATTCCGATCCTTCCCAGCAGATAAATTATAGTACTGAGATTACCATATTGCGTTATTGAAAATTCTTTACAAAAACCGTAAAAATTATAACATAGTGGTTTAAGATATGTTTAACACTTCTGTGAAAGGGATGTCAGAGGCCCTATTTCAGGGGATAAGTTTAACTATGAATAAATACTATCAATAAATAGTGCATGGAGATTGTCACCCGTTTGATAAGCCGCTGACGCGCCGGGAACGTCTTAATCTATATCAGGGATAAAAAAAGCTGGCGCGGAGCTGCCCCCGCGCAATGCCTCGATTACAGGGTAAAACCGCCGTCACCCACTTGCGCCCGGGCGTACCACTTCATTAGCTCGGCAGTTCCTGGCGCGTTTTCAGCTGGCGCCCACGGGGCCGCATCTTGCTCAGTAACAGGCTGGTAACCACCGTATTTAACCTCAAAAATTACGCCGCCCTTATCCATCGACAACACGGCATGCCAGGTACCCGCCGCCATCTCCAGCACCTTACACTCTTCGCCTAACACCACGCGCTCGATTACGTTGCCAGCATCATCAAAGGTCAACACCACAAAGCGTCCGCTAAGGGATGTCAGCAGTTCAAAAGTGTGCGGGTGACGGTGAGGCCGAACATAGGTACCCGGCTCCATAGCGACGGCCAGGCGTTGCACCGGATCGCTTAAATCAGGGTGGAAATTACGATGGGCACGTAAACGAGGCGAAGCTGCAGCCTGTTCGCTTTGTTGCTGGAGGTCACTCAACGTCATTTGTTTCATATAAGCCTTTTTTTGTATTTGGGCAGCTTACGACAATCAGCTCGTCGTAAGACTTGATGCCATTTTCAACAGACGATTAGCCTCGCCGCTCGCGGAACACATCGCTGTGCGGATTATAGACGCTGATGCCGCGGTCCCAAAGCGCCAGAGATGGCAGAACAGATTGTCGTGGGGATCCGTTTTCCCCCTGCCCTCGATATAAGGCTTAGAATAGATGACATGAAAAAGAGTGACTTTGTGAGTACGCTCCTTAACAATCGCGGCAGGCGGAAAAATAAGATGAAAGTGCGAAGATAAGGGTATGGTCGCGCATGCAGATGAAGCAATTAATCCGGCGTGAATTTATCGAGCAGCGAAAAAGCGTGTAAATAATTAGACAGCGCCAGTAGCGCATGAAATGAGTTAAAACCAAACTTCTCAATTAATCTTCTTTTATAGCTGCTGTAGGCCTTGGGCGAAATGCCGAGCAGCTCTGGGTAATCTTTTGCCAGTACAGTAAATTTCATAATAAAAATATACTGAAATTCTCTCTCTGTTAACGTGATGTCCTCTCCCACGGGGATGCCATCAGTCACTCTGGCGATAATACTGGCGATATGTGCGGTGCGTCTTTTGTTTATCAAACAAATGATATTACCTTCAACCCGGAAACAAACAAAACTCTTTTTCATTTCAAAGCTGTTTATCAAAAAATGAAACTGCGCGCAGCTGCTGGATGCGTACTTTGTTAAGCACAAATCGACCAGATTCGCTTTTCTGACCGATTTTATGTCGTTTATTTTCAGACGCATGGCTCTTTTAAAAAAATGATTATGGCTGAAAATAGTTAACATTCCTTTCCCTCATGAAAGTGCAATCATCCTTTATAGAAATGCGTATAATAGGCGCCATGGGGATATACCCATGAGTGAAGTGGGTGAATTATAAGTTTGTTTAATATTTATTGTCCAGACGAGTGAATTTCAGAAAAATCCCTGCGAAATGTAAACCATGGGATTTTCACAGGCCCGGAGACAGCTCTTATACCCACGCTTACTTTAGGATTTTTCTTACCAAGCGTCGGTTAAAGAGAAAGTAGCAGCATATCACTCTGTGATAAAGACGATACTTAACAAGCAACGTTGAAATATTTAATTTATCAAAATATAAAACTATCAACGGAGGAGATTGCGCATGAACCGAAGCGCATGCGCGCACTGACTTCCGGGCAGTGGTTTGCCCTTCGTTTAAATCTGCGCCAGGAAGCGACCCGGCGCGACTCAGTTTATGACCGGTTTCTGGCCAGCAAAATAATAATAAACAGTCCGCCGATGCCGGCCGTAATGATCCCTATAGGCAGCTCCTGCGGAGCCAGCAGCGTCCTGCTGACAATATCGCCGCCGCACAGTAGCACTGCGCCCCACAGGCCGCATAAAGGAAGCAGCAGCAGATGTTTTACGCCAGAAAAATAGCGGCACATATGCGGCACCATTAGGCCGATAAAACCGATCACTCCGGTCAAGGCCACCAGCAGCGATGTCGCCAGGGCGCAGCAGAAAAAAACCTCCATTCGCAGGCGGCTGACGTTGATGCCCAGCGACCGCGCGGTCTGCTCGCCGGCCAGTAAACCATCCAGCGAGCGCCAGCGTAACAGTACGAACCCGCCGAGAAACAGCAGACTGAATACGGCATACGGTAAATTATCCCAGCGCGCCAGACCGAGCCCTCCCAGCGACCAGAACAGTACCGAACTGGCGGCCCGCTGATCGCCGGAGAAAATCAGATAGCTGGTCAGCGCGCCGAATAAAAAGGAGATCGCCAACCCGCAAATCACTAAGTGCTCGGCGCCGCGCTGCTTTTTAAAATGAAACAGCAGCATCACCGCCACCGCCGAGCAGAGGCCGCCAACAAATGCCGACACCGGCAGCGTCAGCGCGCCAAGCCGTTCGCCAAATCGGGTGATCACCAGCACCGCGCCCGCCGATGCGCCGGAGGAGAGACCAAATAAAAAAGGATCGGCCAGATCGTTGCGGGTGGTGGTCTGTAAAAGGCCGCCCACGATGGCCAGCACGGCGCCCGCCAGCACTGAGAGCAGCGTTCTTGGCACGCGTAAATCAATGACAATACGCCCAATCATCTCCGATACCGGCACATCCAGCAGCCGCAAGGCTCCAAGAACCTGGGCCAGCGATAGCGGTACGCTCCCTTTGGCAACACTGAGCAACATCAAACCGGCTAACAGCGGCAGCGCGCCCCACATTGCCCAGCAGTAACGATATGGAGTGCCCTTCATTGGTTAGCCGCTGGATACAGCGCATGAGCCAGCTTTTCCGCCGCATTGATATTCGCCGGACCGGGCGTCAATTCAGCATATTGCAGCTTCAGGTAGCGCTGCTGCTTCACCGCCGGTGTCTGCTTCATTAACGGATGATTTTCGAGGAAACGGCGCAGCGAATCAGCGCCGCTGCCGGTCTGATAATCGAGAAGAATAATAAAGTCGGGCTCCGCCGTCGCCACGCTCTCCCAGGAGGTGGTTCCCCAGCTCATCTCCAGGCTTTCCATCACGTTTTTCCCTCCGGCCGCTTCAATAATCGCGGTCGGCATGGCATACCGCCCGCTGGTAAAGGGCTTATCTTCGCCAGAGTCATAGACAAACACTTTCAAAGGCTGTACGCCCCGCGGCGGTTTAGGCAACGCGTTCAGCGCTTTCTTCCAGCCGTCAACCAGCGTCTGGGCCTCATGCCGCTTGCCAAAGATCTTGCCCAACGTCAGCTCATCGTTGTACAGCAGGTCCATACTCGCTTTACGTTTATGCTCGGCGGTAAAGACGCAGCTCTCACTCAGCACAAAGGTTTTGATGCCGTATTTATCGAGTACGGAAGGCGTGATCTCGCCGCCGACCTTCATGCCGTAATTCCAGCCTGCGAAAAAGAAATCAGGATTCACCGCCAGCAGCGTTTCCAGCGAGGGATATTTTGGCGCCAGCTCGGGAATTGCTCCCATCTGGTGTTTAAATTCCGGGGTCATTTTGTACCACCCGGTAATGCCGGTTAAGCCCACGATGCGGTCCTGCAACCCGAGAGCAAAAGCCATTTCAGACATATTAAGGTCGTGTACAACCGCCCTTTTCGGCGCCTGGGTGAATGTCACCGGCGTTCCGCAGCTCTCAATAGTGACGGGGAAATCAGCCGCGCTTGCCGCTGAAATGGAAAGAACCGCCATAATGCCTGCAAACCCTTTTTTCATGCTTCGTTATCCTTCAATAATGTATTACGCATAGCCTGGAACCTCGAAAATCCGCAGCGCTTTCCCCGTTTCGGGATGCGGTACGGTAAAGCTGGTCAAACCAAAGACCGGGTAAAGCCGTTCTGAAACCAACACGCGCTCCGGCACGTCCCAGGCCAGGGCGCGCCCTTGTGATAAAAGCAAAACCCGGTCGGCAAAGGACTCAATCAGGGAAAGATCGTGCAGTACCGCAACGACCGTGATCCCCTGGCTTTTCACTAATGCCAGCAGTTCAACCCTGGCATGCGGATCAAGGTGGTTGGTCGGTTCATCCAGCAGCACCAGTTTTGGCGACTGGGCCAGCACCCGCGCCAGCGCCGCCCGCTGTCGCTCGCCGCCGGATAACGCGGAGAGCGAGCGCGTGCGCAGCTTCTGCAATCCCGTATCGTTAATCGCCCGGGTTACGATGCTTTCATGTTCGCGCCGTGACATATCCCGGGCGTGGGGAATACGTCCAAGAGCGACATAATCCTCAAGCGCCAGACGCATATCGGGGGCGTCGTTCTGCGCCAGTACGGCTATCTGCCGGGCCCGCTGCTGCCGGGTTAAGGCGGCGACGGATCGGCCATATAAGCGAACGTCGCCCTCCCGCACCGTCAGTTCATGATCTATCGCGCGCAATAAAGAAGTTTTTCCGCTGCCGTTCGGGCCAATGACCGCCAGACACTCTCCTTTACCGGCACTAAAATGAATGTCGGCGAGAATTTCCCCGCCGCCGGGACGCGGCAACGATGCGATACTGACGCTAAGTACCGGATCATTGGTCGTAACACCCTTTGTCAAACTCTCCTCCATTAGCCGTTCTCCCTCGCTCCTGGGTACGGATTAGTGAAACGCGTTCTCTTGTTCATTTTCACCGCAGAAAATAGATGATAATCATTATCATTTAAAAAGAAAGGTGAATAGTCACAGATTTTATAATGTTTTATTTATTATGTTATAACATAACAATTATAAGCAGTGATTTGCAACTGCTCTTCGGGGCTGGCCAGAGCGAAGTGCCAAAACATTGGGAGTTGTGTTCAACGCGGCGCTGTGGTGTATTGCTGCAGCCTTCAACGGATTTGCACAGGAAATGTCAGGATGAAAACGGTAGAGTTTTTGCTTTATACCCTTAAACCGGGTTCCGGGAACGATTTTCACCGGATAATGAAAGAACAAAGCGCGCCCTGCCACCGTGCCGCCGGCATGGATATCGTCTCCTTCGGTAATTCAGTTGATGATAACGACGCTTATTATCTGATACGGGCCTATGACGACCTGGCGCATTTAAACGCTTCCCAGGCGCGCTTTTATAGTAGCCCCGCCTGGCGCGAAGGCCCGCGACAGGCCATTATTGATAGGATCAGCGTCAGCGTAAAAACGGTGATGGTACTGAGCGACAGCGCGATTGATGGACTGCGAAACGGCTGACCTCCAGGGTCGCTGGCGTGGCCCAACAAAAAACGCGGTCTCTTTTGCTGTCGCAGATATTCTGGGACCTGGGCAAAATGCGGCTGCCGTGCCTGCCCCCGCCGCCACCATTAGTTCTGATTCATCGACTCAAGAAAACCCTGCGGCGTATTGTCACCCAGTTTCTTTTGCGCCCGCCCCTGGTTCCACAGCGTACACAGCCGCTGCAGCGTGGCGTCAGGCTCATCCAGCGCCGGGATAATATCGGCTAATCGTTCGCTAAGCTGTACCGCCCCGCACTCCTCCGTCATCACCGTTACGCATGACAAATCCGCGCGTATCGGCTCGAAGCCCTTATGAGCATAAGTCTCAAGACATTGTATCTGCGCCGGACAGGCGTTCAGCGCCTCGGTGAGCCAGCTATCCACCAGCGCGGGAGAGATCCCGCTATAGATGCGGCCAAAGCACCAGCCGCTAATCGGCTCCTGCGCCCACAGCAGATGATGTTCACCACCATCATCCATCGACAGCGCCAGTTGGCGGTAGTGCAGCGTCAGGGTATCAACGCGCATCCCTGCCTTTAACGCTTTCTTTCCCTGCGGCGCGGCGTTTTTCCGCCCTTCATGGGCCGGGCGTAGATAGCGGTTCAAGGTGGCCCGGGAGATGGCGATGCCCAGCCCCTCATTCACCATAAACAGCAGCTCATCCAGCGGCGCGCGCAGCGCATCGCGCAGGGCGTTTATCAGGATCTCCTGCTCTTGTCTCAATACCTTGTGTATCAAATGCGGCGTAGTGTGGTTATCGGAAATCTGGCTGCGGTTGCGCCAGCGGCGTACCGTAGTAATGGAAATCCCCAGTTCCTGCGCCAGTTCCCGGTCGCTTTTGGTCGACTCCTGGAGATATTTTCGCGTTCTGGGGGTGGTGGTAGCATTAGCGTGCAGCTTAATTTCCATACGATCCTCTAAAGAAAATATAACCAATCATATGAGATATATATTATTGCAGAGAATACAATGTGAACCGCTTCACCTTTCAGCCCACCGCTTTCTCGCATAATCCGCCATAGATAGCACACACAGCCCCTGTCGATCTTGTACGGAGTTCACAATGAACAATGTTCTGGGATTTCTTGAAGCCAAACTGATGCCGCTGGCGGCGAAAACCGCTCAGCAGCGTCACCTCGGCGCTATTCGCGGCGCCTATGTTTCATTCATGCCTTTTATTATTGTCGGTTCCATTCTGCTGGTGATCTCGTCGTTCCCCAACCAGAGCTATCAGCAGTTTATGGCCAGCACCTTCGGCGCCAGCTGGAGCGCGATTATCGAAATTCCGTTCAACGCGGTATTTTCCACGATGTCGCTGTTTATCAGCTTCCTGGTGGCCTATCGTCTTGCGGAGCACTACGGCGATGACCGCATCTCCTGCGGAATCCTTTCGCTGGTGGGGTTTCTGATCCTCACGCCGTTCATTAAGGTCGCTGAAAACGGCGGCATCACGGTGATCCCCGTGGAATGGATCGGCACTAAAGGATTATTCGTCGCCATGATCGGTTCGCTACTGTGGACCGAACTGTTCTGCTGGCTTAAGCGCAAGAAGCTGGTGATTAAGATGCCGGACGGGGTGCCGCCCGCGGTGCAGGAGTCGTTCGCCGCGCTAATCCCGGCGCTGCTGGTAATGATTCTGATCCTGGCGATTCGTATCGGGTTTGAGCACACCCACTACGCCACCATCCACCAGTTTATTTATGAAGTCGTCGCCTCGCCGGTACGCCATTACGGTACCTCCTACTTCGGCGCGCTGATGACCGTTTTCAGCATTACCATTCTATGGTCGGTTGGCATCAACTCCGGTTCGATGATTAACGGCATTATTCGTCCGCTGTGGATGGAAAATCAGACCGATAACATCGCGGCTATTCAGGCTGGCGTCACTCCGCCGCACATTATTACCGAGCAGTTCTTCGATATGATCTGGATGGGCGGCGCGGGCGCGACCCTGTCGCTGGTGATCGCGATGCTGATTTTCGCCCGCAGCAAAAATATGCGCGAGGTCGCCCGCCTCGGCGCTGGCGCTTCTATCTTTAATATCAACGAACCGATCCTCTTCGGCCTGCCGGTGATCATGAACCCGATCATGCTGATCCCGTTTAACCTCGTGCCGCTAGTGCTTGTCACCGTGCAGTACGCGGCGATGAAAATTGGCGCGGTGGCCGTCACCACCGGGGTCTTTATTCCCTGGACGCTGCCGCCGGTGATCAGCGGGTTTATCGTCACCGGGCATCTTAGCGGTAGCGTGATGCAGATCCTCAATTTGCTGATTGGCGCCATGCTGTACCTGCCCTTCATGCGTATCGTCGATAAGCAGTATCGCGCGGCAGAAATCACCGCCCGAGCCGAAACGGACAACACGCTTGCTAAACAGGAGTAAACCAATGTGGGGAATGATTGCCACCTGGCGAATGGCGCTGGAAGGCGTAACCGAAGCCGCGACGGCGCTGGCCTCTGGCGCTGACACCGCCAGCGCCGTGGTCAATGCGGTGGCGGCGGTAGAAGATTTTCCGCTGTACAAATCGGTAGGCTACGGTGGTTTGCCAACGGAAAACGGCGAGGTCGAACTGGATGCGGCCTTTATGCATGGCGATACCCTGGCTTTCGGGGCAGTCGGCAACCTGGTGGATATCGCCAACCCGGTGAAAGTCGCCCACGCCCTCAGCCGCCAGCGCTATAACAGCCTGCTGGTTGGCCAGGGCGCCCGTGAGTGGGCCATAAGCCAGGGCTTCGCCACCAAATCGATGCTGACCGAGCGGGCCATGCAGCACTACCGCAAACGCTGCCGCGAAACGCTGGATAAAGGCCTCAGCCCCTACGACGGCCACGATACCGTGGGTATTATCGGTCTCGACAAACAGGGCTCCATGAGCGTCGCCACCTCCACCAGCGGCCTGTTTATGAAAAAGCGCGGGCGGCTGGGCGATTCGCCGATTATCGGCTCAGGCTTCTACTGCGATAGCGAGACCGGCGCCGCCACGGCTACCGGCGTCGGTGAAGATCTGATGAAAGGCTGCGCCAGCTACGAAATCGTCCGGCGCATGGCCCAGGGGATGACGCCACAGCAGGCGGCGGACTCAGTGGTCTGCGAGCTGGAAGACAAACTGATGTCACGCTTTGGCCGCGCGGGCGATCTTTCGGTGGTGTGCATGAACCGCCGCGGCGAATTCGGCGCCGCCACCAATATCAAAACCTTCTCCTTTGTCGTCGCCAGCGCGACCCAGCCGCTCACCGTATTTTGCGCCGAGCGCGTACAGGAGAAAACCCACTACCGTCCGGTGGACGACGAATGGATGCAGGCCTACGCCGCACGCATTCGCGCCCCCATCGAGGAGTAAGCCATGCTGGATTACCGTTTTATCAACCGACTGGATAGCGCCAGCCATGGCGCGCATCTGGTGACCTGGCCCGGCAGTACGCTGTTAACCCTGGCCCCCCTTAATTCAAGCTCCCTGCTCGCGGAAATGGTGGAACAGGCCGCCCGCGGCGAGGTGGCGGATACCCGCTTCGGCTGTTCCCCCTTCGCCCGTATCACCCTTATTCCGCGACCGCTGTGGCAGGATACGCTGAACGATGGCCTGGGCGAGGCGCTGCGGCCGCTATGCAAAAAGCCGGTGAGCGAAGCGCTTATCCTCGACTGTTCGCTGGAACAGAGCAGCGGCGCGTTAACCAAAGCGCTGCGCGAACTGTTTAACCTCGACTGGCAGCTTGATGATTTAGGCCTGCATCAGGTGAAAGCCGTCAGGCCACGCCTTCGCCAGCTCGCCCTCTACGCCCTGCCCGAACAGCGGCCGGCGCTGGAAACCCTCGTGCGTCAACAACAGGCGATCGCGCACGGCATGATTGCCGCACGACGACTGGCAGATCTGCCTTCAGAACAGTGTACCCCGCAGTACGTAGTGGAAGAGGCCCGGCGTCTGTGCGCTGATATTCCTGCTCTGCGCTGCGAAGTTCTGGATGAAAAAGCGATTGTTGATCAGGGTCTTGGCCTGCTGCACGCGGTGGGGAAAGGGTCCACGCGTCCGCCGCGCCTGCTGGCGATACATTATGATGGCGGCGGCGATGACCCAGTTCGCTGCTACGTCGGTAAAGGCGTCACCTTTGATACCGGCGGACTGTGGCTGAAGGAAGGCGCCGGGATGTACACCATGAAGTACGATATGTGCGGCGCAGCCAACGTCCTCGGCCTGATGCTGAGCATTGCCGAACTGGGGCTACCGGTGCGGGCGATGGGCGTTCTCGCGCTGGCGGAAAACGCGATTGGTCCCGACGCCATGCAGCCGGGCAGCGTCGCCCGGGCCTGCAACGGTCTGACGGTAGAGATCAATAATACCGACGCCGAAGGTCGGCTGGTGCTTTCCGACGCCATTGCCTGGGCCAGCCAGCGGCATCCGCAGGCGCGCTATATTATCGACATGGCAACCCTGACCGGCGCGGTGGTTAAAGCGCTAGGTTACGAGTTAAGCGGTTTGATGACGCAAAACGAAACGCTACGGGCGGCATTGACTCAGGCAGGGATAAAGAGCGGAGATGAAGTCTGGTCGCTACCGCTGGATAGCAGGCTGAAGAAACAGACTGAAAGCGCCATCGCCGACCTGTGCAATACGCCGGGCAATAATGCGGCGATCAGCGCTTCCGCCGCCTGGCTTTTACAGCATTTCTGCCCGCCGGAAATCCCCTGGGCCCATCTCGACGTCAGCGGCACGGCGCTGTGGCGCGAAAGCGGTAAAAGCGTCGCTTCCGGCCGGCCGATTCCGCTGCTGATTCAGCATCTGCTCGACGATATCGGCGAGAGTTAATGCCTCTCCGGAGGCGATGCTGCGCATCTGTCCGGGCTACGGGTTACCAGCAATCTGCAACCCTGTAGCCCGGCTAAGCGCAGCGCAAGCCGGGAAGAGGCCGCAGCAATGCCACGTCACAGCATATTCCCCGGAGGCGGTGCTCGCGCACCTGTCCGGGCTACAAAATCAGCAGGATCCGTAACCCGGAAAATGTCCTACTCCTCGCTGACTACCGGTAACCCGGAAAATATCCTACTCCTCGCTGACTACCGGTTTGACTCTTACCGCAAACAGCACAATCACCATGGCGCTGACCAGCAGCACGCCGCTGCCGACAAAAACGCCGCTCGCGCCGTTGAGATCGAACACCGCCCCGCCGCCTGCCGCACCGGCGCTAATCGCCAGCTGAATAGACGCCACCAGCAGACCGCCGGCGCTTTCAGCTTCATCCGGCACCGTGGTGGCAAGCCAGGTCGACCAGCCCACCGGCACCAGGCCAAAAGCAAAGCCCCACATCGCCACCAGCAGACCATCCAGCAGCGCCACGTGACCGAACGCCACCATCATCAGCGCCAGCACGCTCATTGCCAGCGGCACCAGCGCCAGCGTCAGGCGCAGGCTTCGGGCTAACAGATGTCCGGCAATCGACGTTCCGATAAAGTTCGCTACCCCAAAACCGAGCAGGATCAGGGAAACCCCTTCGACGCTGGCCTGAGCCACGGTTTCGAGGAACGGACGCAGATAGGTAAAGAAGGCGAAGTGGCCGCTGAAAATCAGGATGGTCGCGAGCATGCCGCCAATCATTCCGGGACGGCGCAGTACCTTAAACAGCGTAGCGAAGCTGCCGGCGCTCTCCGGGCGCATGGAGGGCAGAACCCACAGTTGCCAGAGCAGCGCAACCACGCTCGGCAGCGCACAGATAAGAAATACGTTGCGCCAGCCGATCAGCGCGCCGAAATAGCTACCCAGCGGCGCGGCAACCACCGTCGCAATTGAAACGGCGGAAAAAATAATCGCCAGCGCTTTCGGCACCATCGCCGCCGGGACCAGGCGCATGGTGGTCGCGGTCGACATCGACCAGAAGCCGCCGATGGCGATTCCCAGCAGCAGACGCCCCAGCAGCAAAAACTCCAGCGAACCGGCGAAGGCCACCATCATGCTGGAGATAATTTGCAAAACCGAGAAGAACATCAGCACCCAGCGGCGGTCAATATTTCGCGTCGCGGTAGTGATTAGTAGCCCGGTCACTAACGCCACCAGCGCCGTCGCGGTCACCGCCTGCCCCGCCATACCTTCGCTAACGCCCAGGCTTGCCGCCATCGGCGTTAACAAACTGGCAGGAAGAAACTCGGCGACAATCAGGCCAAACACCCCCAGCGCCAGCGCATAGACGGCGCGCCACGCGGGCCTGGCGTTAGCCTGGCTCTCTTCAGCTGCAATGCAGGAACTCATAAACATCTCTCCAGAACAATTAACATTTCGTTAAGGTTAAGCGCTTCTGTTCGGACGATCTATGATGCATACTCCTTGATTATTGATAATTCGTCCGGGAATGATGTTATGACTCAGCACGCCCTCGATCTCACCAGCGAACTCCTGCGCGGCATGCGCCTGTCCGGCGTCAACTACCGGCGCATCGAAACCTCCCGCCCGTTCGGCGTCGAGTTCGGCTTCGTGCCCGGTAAAGCGCAGTTCCACTTTATCAGCCGGGGGCCGGTACTGCTGCGTATGGTCAGCGGCCAGCGCCTGATGCTGCAGAGCGGCGATGCGTTGTTTATTCCCAACGGCGATGGTCACGTGCTGCTCTCCGATGACCAGGCGGCGGTGGTGAACGTGTCCAGACTGCCCAGCGAACCGGTCTGCGACTCGGTAAGCTGCGTCAAAAACGCGTGCGACGACGCGAAAAACGACAGCGCCATTATCTTCAGCGCCTGTATGGACTTTGAACTGGGCGGCATGCAGCCGCTGGTCAAAGCGATGCCCGAGGTGATGCTGGTCAGTAGCCTGCTGACCAGCCGCCCGGAGATCCCGCCGATGCTGGCGGCGATGGAACGAGAAAGCCTCACTCGACAGGCAGGCTACGCCGGCATTCTGGCGCGGCTGGCGGATGTGGTCGCCGCGCTGATTGTCCGCGGCTGGGTGGAGTGCGGCTGCGGCAACGCCACCGGCTGGGTGCAGGTGCTGCGCGATCCTAAGCTGGCCAAGGCCATTTACGTGATGCATCAGCAGCCCGGCATTAACTGGAAAGTCGAGGATCTGGCCCGCGAGGCGGGAATCTCGCGTTCGGTATTTGCTGAACGCTTCCTCTCCGCCACCGGCACCACGCCCGCCCGCTATCTGGCCGAGCTGCGTATGCGCCTCGCGGTACAGTACATTTCCCATGAGGGTCAGGCGCTGGAAAAAGTGGCCTTCCGGCTGGGCTACAGTTCGCATGCCGCCTTCAGCCGCGCCTTTAAACGCATTATCGGAAAAGCGCCGGGCGCGCTGCGCGACCCGGCGCGGGAGCAAGAGGCTTAGCGCTGTCCCAGTTCACGGGTCCGTCTGACCGCCGCCAGTACGCTACGCTGAAGCCCGGCGGCAAAATCGCTGTTGTTCAGTTCGTACAGACCGTGGATCCCGACTCCTGCCGGGGAATTATTGATATCCAACAGCTGGCGCGGATGCTTCTGGCTTCGGCGCAGCATCTCGACCGCGCCGAGCAGATTTTCCAGCACCGCCTCCGTTGCCTGGGGTCGCGACAGCCCCGCCAGCACGCCGGCGTCGGTAAAGGACTCGATAAAATAGTAGATATAGTTGGGGCCCGCGACGGCAAAACCGGTAAAGATATCGATCAGCCGTTCAGGCAGATACAGTACCTTACCGAAGCCGCACAGAAACGGCTCGATTTCCGCCGCGCTGGCGTGCGCGTTTAAGGTCACGCCGCTATAGCCAAATCCGGTATCGGTCAGGGTATTGGGGATCACCCTGGCAATCGGCGTGGCCTCGCCAAACAGGGAGGACAGCTTTTGCAGGGTCACTCCCGCAATCAGAGAGACCACCGTCGTCGAGCCGTTAAGCTGCGCGCGTACGCGGCTCGCCACCGCCGCCAGATCGTCCTGCGGGCGGATCCCCAGCACCAGCAAAGAAGCCTCGCTCACGTCCCCGTTGCCCGACAACCGATAATGGGCATACAGATGCTCGACGCGCGCGCTGTCGATATCCTCCAGCGAGATCGCGTCCGCATGCAGCGCGCCGTTGCTTAATGACGCGCGAATAATTGCCTCCGCCATCTGTCCGGCGCCGATAAAATGGACCTTTGCCATGGTTCCTGCTCCTTATTCAAAGAGATATTCGCCGTTGCCAACGCGAAAGCGCCGGCCTTTCAGCGCCGGGTCGGCAACGCGAAACACCAGTTCAGTCAGCTGGTTCGCCGCGCCGTGGCGGAAGATAAACTCACGGCCGCCCACCTCCAGTCCGAGTTCGCCATGCGGGGAAAAACCAAACAGCCGCTGCCAACGGTCGCGTACCGTCCGGGGGTTGTGAACCGCAAAAACCGCGCGCTGCAGCTCTATCTCCCCCAGCGGATGCGGCGCAGCGAGACCCTGGGCCTGCAGGCGGCTCAACCGGACGTCATCCTCTTCCCCCCATTGCAGAACGAACGGATAGACCAGGCCCTCAAAGTCGCCGTCAATGGTGAAGATCCGCCAGCTGATAACGTTGCCCTGCGGATCGTTGCGCTGGCCATCAACGATCGGCGAAACCCGCAGTCCCTGTTGATGTAGCTCCGCATGCGTGCGCGCAATATCGTCGCTACGCAGCGCCACCCGATACAGCGCTTCATTTTCCGGCAGCAGCCGTGAGGCATCCCGGGAGAGTAAAAACGTCTCTGCGGCGCAAAGCAGCTCTGCGCCATCGGCAATCGCCAGAAATTCGATATAGGTCAGGCCGAAATAGCTCAGCGCATTCCGGGTCCCCCAGCCTGGATGGCGCCCACCGGCCACCGCGTTGAGCTTTTGTCCGCTCAGCGCCTCTATCGCCGCTTCAGGCTGATTAACGAACTGGACCGCGTGGTCCCACGTTAAGGTTGTCATTCTCCCTCCCGCTCCTCTGCCTGATAAAAACGCAGCCGACAGGCGGCATCACCGCGGGCCAGCGCGGTCTGCACCTCTAAATGCAGCCCCGAAAACGCATCGGTTAATGCATGATCGCCTTCCATGCAGATATCGCACAGCATCGCAATTTCGCTGGCGCCTCGCCCCTGCTGCTGCCAGCAGTTGACATAAGGACAGTAGTGAAACAGCACGATAAACTCGGCCCGGCCGATGCTGACGGGTTCCATCTCATAAACCTGAGATTCCAGACCGCGGGTAAACAGCCCGGCAAACTCCTGCAAATCCCGTTCATTCTCCATTTGTGCGCGGATCTTATGCCCGAGATCGCGGCCATAATGGCGTATTGCCTCGCGAGCAAAATCATCGGCGATCTGGCGCTGTCGGCTTTCGTCCAACAGATAACCGATTGTTGCCGCGCGTTTTTCAGTAATGGCGCGCAGCGCCAGGGTCACCTCATCGTTTAAGGTGGCGGCGTTATGCGCCGGTTCCGAACTTATTGGCGTCATGCGCTTATTCCCAGTCGGTATTCACTTTCACATCGCTGGCGCCCGGCAGGGCGTACACATCTTCGGCGTACCATTTCCGCGAGAGCTCAGCGAGCGTGCCGTCCTTTTTCAGGGCAACCAGCTGCGCGTCAATCGCTTTGATCAGCTGCGGGTCGGTATTCTTTTTATACAAATAGACGTTAGGAAACAGGCCGACGGAATCCGAAGCTTTCAGATTAAGATTTAGCGCCTTATTTAGCGCCAGCAGCGCGCCGATGGGATAAATCGCCGCATCGTATTCTCCGGAGGCCACGGCTTTGAAAATATCGGCGGCGGACTGTTCGCCGTTGGGCTGGAGGTTAATTTGTTGGCCCGGATGTTTTTTATTGTAGTTTTCAATCACCGTATACCGGGCGTCGGAGGTGTGGATCGGCACTAGCTTTTTCTTACCGCTGGCGAGATCGCCAAGGTTATGAATATCGCTCTCATCGTTACGCACGATCAGACGCAAATCGCTGATCCCGGTCGGTTCGCCGGAGTGGTCATATTTTTCTGCCCGCTCTTTGGTGAGATAAAAGTGATCCGCCGCGAGGGTATAAGCGCCGGTTGATAGGCCGACGATCATCGCGTCGCGCGAGACCGCATTAAAATGAAACGTATAGTCGGTTAACCGCTGGTCCAGCACCTTTAACAGGTCACCATCGTAACCGGTAATATTGTTGTTATCGTCAACAAAGCTAAAGGGAAAACCGTTAGCATTGACGACCACCTCAACCGTTTTGGCATTTGCGCTTTTCTCAACCGCCTGCGCGCCGTTAATTCCCATTGCTAACGCGAGCGAACTCACCAGTAATATGTTATTTTTCAAAATACTTTCCCCAAAATGATAACCGTGGACCACTCTTTTGTCCGTTTCCTTGCCAGCGGGCGCTCAGAAACGTTTCTGCACTGCGCAATGCTCTGGCAATCGCCAGGCACAGCAGGATATAAATCACCAGCACGACGCAATAGGCTTCGACAAAATGAAACCCGCGCGCGGCGGCGATATTGGCTTTCGCCATCAGATCAATAACGGTGATGGTGTAAACCAGCGAGGTGTCTTTAATCAGATCGATCAGCACGCTGGTAAAGTTCGGCAGCGCGGATACCGCCGCCTGCGGCAAAATAATGCGTCGGAACTGCGTGAACCCGCTTAGCCCAATTGACCATGCGGCCTCCCGCTGCCCTTTATCAACCGCGTTCCACCCGGCGCGAAAGGTTTCAGCGAAATAAGCGCTGAAAATCAACGATAGCGCGGTGACCGCCGCCGCCAGCGGCGAGAGTTTATAGCCGAACATAGTGTCCTGCGGGCCGCCAAACAGCCCGACGGCCACCCACGGCCAGACGTAAAAGAAGAAATACAGCATCACCAGCACCGGGACCGAACGGCCAAAGGAGAGGAATACCTTCGCCACAACCTGAACGCCCGGAATCTGACGAATAATCGCCCACGCCAGCGCCGCGCCCAGCAGCGTGGAAAACAGCAATGATAATAATGTTATCGCCAGCGTGACCGGCAACGCGCTTAATATAAAAGTAAAATTATCCCGAATGAACGCCAGGCTAAACATGTTTATCTATCACTCCAGCAGGAACTGATATTTCTTTTCAATACGAGTAGTCAAATAGAGAATAAAACTATTCAGCACCCAGTAGACGATAATAACGCTAATAAAGGCCGCTACCTGTTTAGCCCCATAGCTATTTTGCGAAATCTTTTGCGCGCGACCAAAAATATCAACAATGCCAATAATATTGACCAGTGATGTCATTTTCACCAGGTTAATTAAAAGATTACCAAACACCGGGACGGCAATAATGAATCCCTGAGGGAATATGATTCGCAGCAGCCCAGTATGCCAGGGGATATTCAGGCTGGTAATGGCCTCTTTCTGGCCGCTATCCACCGCGCCCCACGCTGAACGCATCATTTCAGCAAAATAAGGGCTAATGCTGACCGAAATAGACAAAACCGCAAAGGTGGTATCGCTAATCAGCAGCGGCGGCAGCGCCAGCGCGGTGAGTATTAATTTGCCGCCGAAGAAAAACAGCAGGATCAGCAGCGCCAGGGGCGCGCCGCGCAGAATGTCAGTATAGGCGTTTGCCGCCGCTCTGAACGGTTTAAAGCGGCTAAATTGCAGCAACACGATCGGCAGCGCGATCGTCAAACCAAGGAGCAGCGACGCCAGCGCTATCCCGAGGGTCACGGGTAGGTTTTCCACTAGCTTCGGCAGTATCCCGGCAATATCCTGCCAGCTAAACAGCGGGTGATTGTTCATCTTCAGCCTCAGGCGTGATAGTGCAGTTGCGCAAGGAAGGCCCGGGTGCGGCCCTGCTGGGCTGCGCCAAATATCTGTTCCGCCGGGCCCTGTTCGACAATCTCGCCGTTTTCCATAAATACCACCCGGGAAGCGACCTGGCGGGCGAACGCCATTTCGTGGGTGACGATGATCATTGTCTGGCCCGCGGCGGCAATGGTCTGAATAAGCTCAAGCACCTCACCCACTTTTTCAGGATCCAGCGCCGAGGTCGGCTCATCCAGCAGCAGCACGGCGGGGCTCATCGCCAGCGCGCGCGCAATTCCGATACGCTGCTTTTGGCCGCCGGAAAGACTGTGGGGATAGTGGTCTTTTTTATGCAGCAAACCCACCTGCTTTAAAAGCCGCTCAGCAATATTGAGCGCCTCCTGACGCGGACGTTTTTTAGCGTAAATCAATCCTTCGGTAATATTTTGCGCTGCGGTGAGATTGTGAAACAGATTCCATGACTGAAAAACCATGGCGGTTTTACCGCGTAGCTTTTCAATTTCTTTTTTCCCCGCCGTTGCGCAATCCAGCGCCACATCATCTATTTTTATTTGCCCGCTATCGGCGGGCTCTAAGAAATTAAGCGTACGCAATAACGTGGTTTTTCCTGAGCCGCTGGGGCCAATAATGCAAATGATCTCACCGGAATTAACGCTAAGCGATACCTCTTTTAGTACTCTTTCCCCGGAGAAACTTTTACTAATCTTATTGAGAGTCATCATAATGTGATAGTCGTGAATGATTTAAAAACCGCCGCTTATCGGCGTTGATTGCTGTGTAAAAACTATATTGCCGGGGTTCAGACGATAGCAAACAAGAAAATAGTCTATGGAAAGTTAAAAAATAACTTTTTATATATTTGTTATGACAATGCGGCGGGATTGTAATCAGATTTTCTTAGCAAAACAGGATGGCGTAAACCGCCGCCAATCGTTCAAATTTACTGAATAATGAGAGCAAATTGTTTCGATTTTCATCATCACCATGTCGGCCTATCATTTATCACATCGGGGCAACAACGCTCCAACACTGATAAAACACTTAAGGAATACGACCATGAAATCCATCAAAACTTTCGTTGCAGTTGCCGCTCTTTCCCTGATCTCTTTCGGCTCTTTTGCCCAAAGCATCAGCGCCAGCGCGTCCACTCTGGACCGCGCAGAAGCCAAAATTGCCGCTCAGGCCGCAGAACAAGGCGCGTCCTACAAAATCACCAGCGCGCAGTTCAATAACCGCGTACATATGACCGCTGAGCTGACGAAATAAACTCACCCGTCATACTTCAAGTTGCATGTGCGTTGGCTTTGTTACTCGGCCTTCGGCCTCGCCCCTCCGGGGCCAGCGCAAGCGCTGTTCAAGGCATGAGTGCCTTGTCCTGCAACCCGAATTATTTAGGGTATATAACAACATTGCCGGGCCGCCGCAAGAAACAGGCGACAGCGACAACACGATGAAATAAGGAACACAACATGAAAAATATCGGCGTAGTCACCGCACTGCTTCTGGCTGCTACACTCTCGTCCGGCGCGATGGCCGCAGAGAATAGCTTTGCTAGCCCGGAGGCAGGTTCAAATATCGATACGTCTGTGCATCAGAATCATATAGATGTCAGCCATGCCTTTGATAAAGAGAGCCTGACCGCAGGCAATCTTCAGTAACACACAGCGCAAGGCGCGCGCGGAATTATCCGCTGCGCGCCTTACTTTTTCTGCCAGTGAGCCCACGGATTATCCGCCGGAGCGTCCTCTTTTGCCGTCTCGGCAGTGGACAGCGAATCGATATACAGCGCTTCCACCTCTTTACGCGCCCACGGCGTGCGGCGTAAAAACTTCAGACTCGATTTAATGCTCGGATCGCTTTTAAAGCAGTTAATGTTGATGCGTTTCGCCAGTTCGGCCCAGCCATATTGCGCGACCAGCGCGTTTAATAGCGCCTCAAGCGTGATGCCGTGCAGAGGATCGTTTGGGTGCTGCATTGCGTCTTTTACCTGAATTAAAAATTTTGCTCACCATACTGGCTCCCGACGCCAATCGCAACCGCCCCGCCTCTCCCTTATCCAAAATTCGCAAAAGCACAGAACCCTCCCCGGTCATAAATTAGAAAAGAACGTTATTGGTTGAATATTTTCGCTTAAGGCAAGCTGGCTTCAACCACCCGACTGAGGAATCGATCATGCGCTGTTGTTGTCCCCGAACCCTGGACCTGTACCGACGAAAACATCTGAATACCGCCTTCGGAGAACACAATGAACGCGACAACTTTACCGATACTGGATCTGGCTCGCTACGCGGATCCCGCTGAAAAAGCGGCGTTTCTCGCCGACCTGCGCCACGCCGCCCGCGATATCGGCTTCTTTTATCTGATCAACCACGGCGTTGATGAGTCGCTGCAGCAGGCCGTACAGCAGCAGTCCCGCGCTTTTTTTGCCCTTCCCGACGCTCAAAAGCAGAGCGTGGCGATGATTCACTCCCCGCATTTTCGCGGCTACAACCGCGCCGCGTCGGAATTAACCCGCGGTCAGCCCGACTGGCGCGAGCAGTTTGATATCGGCGCCGAGCGTCCGGCGCTTCGGCTTGACGAACGCGCTCCCCGCTGGCAGCGCCTGCAGGGGCCGAATCTCTGGCCAGAGGCGTTGCCCTCGCTCAAACCAACGCTATTAACCTGGCAACGGGAAATGACCGAGGTGGGGATCACCCTGCTGCGCGCCTTCGCCGAAGCGCTGCGCCTGCCGCTGGATGCCTTTGATGGCCTGTACGGCGAAAAACCCAACGAACATATCAAGCTAATCCGTTATCCCGGCCAGCAGGAAACCCAGAGCGCCCAGGGCGTTGGCGCGCATAAGGACTCCGGTTTCCTCAGCTTCTTGTTGCAGGATGAGCAGAAAGGATTGCAGGTCGAAGTCTCCCCCGACCGCTGGATTGACGCCACCCCGCTGACGGGCAGCTTTGTGGTGAATATCGGTGAACTGCTGGAGCTGGCGACCAACGGCTATCTGCGCGCAACGGTGCACCGGGTCGTTTCGCCGCCCGCCGACCAGCAGCGGCTGTCGATCGCCTTTTTCCTCGGCGCCCAGCTGGATGCCGTAGTCCCCGTCTACACGCTGCCCGACGAGCTGGCCCGCGAAGCCCTCGGACCGGATAGCGACCCGCAAAACCCACTGCTGCGCGAGGTGGGCTGGAATTACCTGAAAGGGCGTCTGCGTTCGCATCCTGATGTCGCCGAGCGCTACTACCAGGATGTTTTTCGCGAACGCGCCGAGCAATTGATCGTGTAGACCCTAATAATTCGGGTTGCAGGACAAGGCACTCATGCCTTGAACAGCGCTTGCGCTGGCCCCGCAGGGGCGAGGCTCATGGATGAGCCGAGTAACAAAGCCAACGCACATGCAACTTGAAGTATGACGGGTATAAACATAACAACAGACACAAGGAATAAGATGATGAAATATGCCGCATTTAAACTGGCAGGGGTTGCACTGTCTCTCTCTCTGGCATGGACTTCCGCCCAGGCCGCCGCGCTGCGCGTCGCCGCGGACCCGGTGCCGCACGCCGAAATCCTTAACTACATTAAAAAGATCGATCCCAGCCTCGACCTGAAAATCGTCGAACTCACCAGCGGCGTTAACGCCAACGAACTGCTGGCCAACGGCGACGTCGATGCCAACTACTTCCAGCACGTGCCCTATCTGAAAGATCAGGAGAAAGCGCTGGGCAAAACCTTCGCCGTCGCGGCGACCGTGCATATTGAGCCGCTGGGGATCTATTCGCGCAAACATAAAGATTTTAAATCGCTGCCCGAGAACGCCACCGTGGCGGTACCGAACAACACCACCAACCTGAGCCGCGCGCTGTTCCTGCTGCAAAATCAGGGGCTGATTAAGCTGGCGGCAAAATTCACCGACCCAGCGACCACCCTGGCGACGCCGAAAGATATTGTGGAAAACCCGAAACACCTGAAAATCCTTGAGATTGAATCACCGCAAATCCCGCGGTCGCTGGACGATGTCGACCTGGCGGTGATTAACGGCAACTACGCGCTGGAAGCGGGCCTGGTGCCTGCCAAAGATGCGCTGGGTCTTGAGAGCGCGACCAACAACCCGTACGCCAACATTCTGGTGACAACGCCGGCGCTGGCGAACGATCCGCGCATCAAGGCGCTGGCCAAAGACCTCACCTCGCCGCAGGTCGCCGAATTTATTCGTAAGCAGTATAACGGCTCGGTGATCCCGGTTGCCCCTCAGTCATGATTGAGATTGTCGGGCTGAGTAAAACCTATGCCGGAACAGGCCGACCGGCGCTAAACGATGTCTCTCTGCAAGTGCCGAAAGGAGCCGTTTACGGCATCCTTGGGCGCAGCGGCGCAGGCAAAAGTACGCTGATACGCTGCCTGAATCTGCTGGAGCGGCCCACGTCGGGCCGCATTATTGTGAACGGGAACGATATTACCCGGATGGATAAAACCGCGCTGCGCGAGTACCGGCTGCGCACCGGGATGATCTTCCAGCACTTTAATTTACTGCACGCCCGCAGCGTCGCCGACAACGTCGCGGTGCCGCTGGAGATAGCCAAAGTGCCGAAAGCGGCGCGGAAGGCGCGGGTGGCGGAGCTGCTGGAACTGGTCGGGCTGGCGGATAAAGCCGCCGCCTTTCCGTCACAGCTTTCCGGCGGCCAAAAACAGCGCGTGGGGATCGCCCGCGCGCTGGCCGCGCGGCCGGATGTGCTGCTGTGCGATGAGGCCACCAGCGCCCTCGACCCCGAGACCACGGCCTCGGTACTCAGCCTGCTGGCGGATATCAATCAACAGTTGAACCTCACCATCGTGCTGATCACCCATGAGCTGGACGTGGTGAAAAACCTCTGCGACCACGCGGCGCTGCTGGAGCATGGGGAGATTATTGAAAGCGGCAGAATCGCCGATTTGCTGGTGGCGCCATGGTCGCGGCTACGGCAGTCGCTGCTACACGATCCTCAGGCGGAGCGGGATTTCCTTGCCCGCCACGGTTTTCACGGGAGGCCATTATGCGGAGTAGCATGAGTTGGGAAGATCTCTGGCCGCTGCTGTTTCAGGGCACGGTAGATACCGTTTATATGGTCGGCCTGGCGGCGCTGTTCACCGTGCTGCTCGGGCTGCCGACCGGGGTGCTGCTGTTTGTTTCGCGCCGCAATGGCCTGGCGCCGATGCCGAAGCTCAACGCGGTGCTGGGCGCGATTATCAACTTTGGTCGTTCGCTGCCGTTTATCGTCCTGCTGATCGCCCTGATTCCGTTCACCCGGCTGATTATTGGCACCACCCTCGGCAGTACCGCCGCGGTGGTTCCGGTTACCATCGGCGCCTTTCCGTTCTTTGCGCGGCTGACGGAGAATGCGCTGGATGAAGTGGATTACGGGCGTATCGAGGCGATTTTATCGATGGGCGGCAACATCTGGCACGTGATCTTTAAATCGCTGCTGCCGGAAGCGCTGCCGACCCTGCTGGCAGGCATCACGCTGACCATCGTCATGCTGATCGGCTTCTCTTCGATGGCGGGCGTGATTGGCGGCGGCGGGCTGGGCGATCTGGCCATTCGCTACGGCTATCAGCGTTTTAATAACGAGGTGATGGTCGGCACAGTGCTTATTCTGGTCGCGCTGGTGCAGGGCGTGCAGATGGCCGGCGACCGTCTGGTACGCGGCCTCGCCCACCGGCGTTAACGCTAAGCGGATGGCAGCGCGCCATCCGCGATTAAAACCCGCATTCGTTGACCAGAGTCCGAATCAGCTCCGCCGCCGGCAGCTCGCGAATCAGGCTCACTCCCTGCCCGGCCCAGTGCGCGCCGTACTGACGGTCCCCCTGCGCTTTCGCCGCCGATGCCAGCGCCTTCCCGGCGGCGTAAGCCACGGGATATGCCGGAATCAGAAGCGGATCGTTTATTTCACGCCAGCCGTTAACCAGACATCTCGCCGGGCGTCCGGAAATGGCTGAGGTTAAAACCGTTTGCCCGTCAGACGCACTTTTAAGGGCCTCACGATATCCGCTATCCGTGGACGATTCAGGGCACAGCAGAAACGCCGTCCCCAGCTGCGCCCCGTCTGCGCCGAGGTTCATCACGCTGTTCACTCCCGCGCCGTCCATGACGCCGCCTGCGGCGATAAGCGGAATATCAATGCGCCGTTTAAGTGTCTGAACCAAGGTAAAGGTACTCATCTGCCCGTCGGGCGCCTGGGGATCAAAGATGCCACGATGGCCGCCGGCCTCGTAGCCCTGCGCCACCACCATATCGATTCCCAGCTCTACGGCCAGCTGCGCCTCTGCCACGCTGGTGGCGCTCGCCAGGGTAACGATGCCTTTTTCACGCAGCCGGTCAACGACCGCTCGCTCCGGAACACCAAAATGGAAGCTGACCACCGCCGGAGTCAGATCGAGCAAAAGCTCGGCCATCCGGGGCTGCTGCTGAAAACTCAGGTAGATTTCCGCCAGCGTCTCCGGCGGAAGGCTGCCAAAGCGCGCAAACTCAGGGCACAGTCGCGCCAGCCACTGCGCTTCACGCTGCGGGTCCCTTATCGCCGGAGCGTGGCAAAAAACGTTGACGTTAAACGGACGGGTGGTTAAGCGCCGGGTCTGGTTGATGAGCGCCTCGGCCTGCTCCACCGTGGACGATCCCAGCCCCAGCGAGCCGAGCGCGCCGGCATCGCTAACCGCGGCCGCCAGCTCCGGCGTCGACACGCCGGCCATCGGCGCCTGAATAATGGGATAATCAATATCAAGCTGCTGCGTAAGCCGGTTGCTCATGGTGTGCCCTGATGAAATTTGTGCGTTGAGGTAATTAAAATCTCTTTAAGAGATGATAAGATCAATATTATTTTCAAATTAAGAATAAAAGTATGAACCACACCACATTACAGATTTTCAAAACGGTGGCGGAAGAACAGAGCGTCACCCGCGCGGCAAAGCTGCTGGGTCGGGCGCAGTCCAACATTACAACCCGTATTCACCAGTTGGAAGAAGAACTGGGCGTCGAGCTGTTTGCCCGCGGTAACAAGAAGATGCTGCTGTCGCCCGCCGGGGAACGTTTTTTGGCCTATGCGCTGAAAATCCTCAGCCTTGCCGAGGAGGCCCGGCAGGCTCTGCACCCCGCCACGCCGGGCGGCAATTTTCGCATGGGGGCGATGGACGCCACCGCCGCCAGCCGCCTGCCGCCGCTGCTTAGCCAGTTTCATGCCCAGTGCCCGGAGGTGATACTGACGCTTAAAACCCAGCCCAGCCGCCAGTTGACGCAGCAGGTGCTGGACGCCGCGCTTGATTGCGCGCTGGTATGCCTGCCGCAGGGCGCTTCCCCCGCCGAAGACCTGGAATATCTGCCGCTCTTTCAAGAACAGCTGGTACTGGTGCTTCCCGCGGATAGACAACGCCTTCGCTTTGCGGCCTTCGCGGAGGGCTGTACCTACCGGGCAATGGGCGAAGCGTATCTGGCGCAATCCGAGGAGGCGGAGAGCGAGATCCAGGACGTCGGCTCCTATCACGCGATGATCGCCTGTATCGCCTCCGGCGGCTATGCCGGCATACTGCCGAAGAGCGTGCTCGATACCCTGACGCTGCCCGAAGCAAGCCTACAGCGGCCGGTTGGTCAGGCGGTCACCCAGCTTATCTGGCGTAAAGGCTACGCCTCCCCGGCCCTGGAGAAGATGCGCCAGCTTCTAATTTCAGCCTCCGACCTTTGACCCGCGCCGCCCCCCGGCGACAACCAGCGCGGCGGCAACCACCAGCGCCCCTGCTGCCGCGCAGAGTGAAGGATTAAACGACCCGCTGCGCTCATACAGCGCGCCGGCAACCAGCGGGCCGACAATTTGCCCGACGCCGTAGGTCGCGGTCATGGCGGCAATCATATTGAACGAGACCAGATGGTTAAGACGCCTTCCCTGCGGCAGCGCAATAGTCACCGTTCCCATAAAGGTGAAACCGACCAGTAGCGCGCTCAGCAGACAAAATGGCAATGCGTGGCTCCACGCCGGGAGAGTGACGCCGACGGCCTGAATCAGCAAATTAAGGGTGAACGCGCGGCGGTAGCCAAGCCTGATGACCAACCGATGCCAGATAAAGCACGAGGGCACGGCGGCAAGACCGAAAATGGCCCAGATCTGCACCGGATCGATAGCGTTCAGCGAGCCGCTGAGAAACAGCGGCAGGTAGGTGGCGGTGATGATGTAGCCGAAGCCGGCCAGGCCGTAAACCAACAGTAGTTTCCACGCTTCACGCGCGCGGCCTTGCGCCTGCGGGTCCTGTATGCCTGCAGGAGGTTGATAGGCAATAAGATAGTCTGCCGGGCTCAGCAACAGGCGCAGCGCCAGAATGAAAAGCGTGCCGGCGCTTATCGCGCACAGCAGCCATATTTGCTGGCTGGAGAGCGCCAGGGTCTTGCCCAGCGAGATAAATTCCGCCGATAAAAATATCCCCATTCCGACACCGGAATACAGTACCGGTGCGCCGTTATGGTGCTTCATATGCTGCAGCAGCCACAGAGAGGCGGCAATCAGCGTCACCGCGCTTAACAGCCCGGCTATTCCGCGTACCGCGATAATGGCCAGCGGCGAAACCAGCCAGCCGAGTAACGCCAGGCACAGCAGTGTGAGCAATACGGAAAGCAGATTTAGCACTCTGGCATCCGCAGGCCTGGCTTTCGCCAGCAACAGCGCGCCGGCCAGGTAACCCGCGTAGTTGGCCGAAGCGGCAAGGTTGCCTTCGCGCAGCGAGAGCACCTGCTCGTTCAGCATCAGCGGCAGGATCCCGGTATAGGCGAAGCGCCCGTAGCCCATGCCAATCATCAGCACCGCCGAACCGGCCAGCGCCAGCAGAAAGGCCTTTAACCCCGGCCTGAGTTCAAAAACGTTCACCCGCCACCCCCACTGTTATTCTCAAAAAGAGAATTAAAAGCACATATAATTCTCTTTTTATTATGATGACAGTCAACCCAACGCGCAAGCGACGCATGGGCCTGTCTGCCGATGACTTTACGGGGAGTGTCGGGAAACGCTTCGCCGGGCGACGAAGTATGGCGTGAGGGCTGGACGTCCATGTCCAGCACGTTTTAGCGGTGGCTGAGGGCCAGTTTGGCGGCAAACAGCATAAAGACGCCGCCGGTTGCCCGATCCATCCAGCGAATAAAGGTCGGCGTTTTCAGGAGACCAGCGGCGTAACGGCTGGCCAGAATTAGCGTTAACGACCAGAGCGTACCAATCACAACATGTATAGCGACCAGCAGAAATGTCCAGATCGTTGGCGAGTGGCCCACCGGAATAAACTGCGGCAGGAAAGAAACATAAAATATCCCCATTTTCGGATTCAGCACATTGCCCAGCATCCCTTTTAAAAACCAGTTGCTGGCCGACGGTGCGGCTATTTCCTGACTGTTAAATTGGCTGCGCGGTTTGAGAATTAACTGAATGCCGAGCCAGCATAGATAGACGGCACCGCACCACTTTAGCAGGTCATACGCCAGTGCCGACGCCGCCAGCAGCGCCCCGAGGCCGAAGGCCACCACCGCGCCCCAGATAAAACACCCCGTATCAATGCCCAATGCCGCCTGAAAGGCCTTTTTTCCGCCCTCAACGGTGGAGGTGCGCAAAATGAGCGCGGTATCAAGACCCGGGGTCAGCGTGAGCAGCAGCGCGGCAAAGGAATAAGCAAGAAGGGAATCTGCGACGGACATTTTCTATCTCCGAAAGCGAAGATTTTAGATATACCGCGTTGAAGACGCAATCATTGATATTTTCTTCGCCGGGCGCGTCCCGCTTTGCATAAAGCTTTTCGCGACAAATCTCTGGCGCCAAAGCCGGTAAAGTCATTTGACGGCGCGTTTATCAGCACAGGTTTTTATGACGCTTAACCAAATACGCATCGCCAGACCGGTCTCCGATCTCTTACTCTGTAGCAACATGTACTGCTACGGCCTTGGGCTCGAGCAAATCGCACAGTTTGCCGATCGTGATGGCTTTAGCGAGGTAATGATCGGACGCCGCGATCTTAGCTGCATCTTAAATTCACCCACTGCCATCATCATTCAGTGGCGCCCTTTCCGGGCACCTCTGTTATTTTTATGCCTTCCTGTGAATTCCTATATATTTTTGATTTGACGGGTTGGGGTAAAAGTCTTTCTGCTATGTTTTGATTTATCCCTTCGTATCCGGAGAATGTTGAGTCAGATTGCCGATCATTCAGTTACGTGCATAAAGCGGAGCATCTGGAAGCCAGAATCGAAATGATGCAGTGGTGGTCAGTTTTTTGAAGAGTGCGCAGAAGAGTATGTTACACCTGACATATATGCGCGGCGGTGTAAAATAATTCCGTTATCTGAATAGACTGTAAATCTGCACAAAAACAGCAAAAAAGATTAAATCACTTCCAATTAAATGCCATCTTTCACTGCAAGAAAACGTATTGACTCAGACTTGAACAAATACTGTTACGCTACAAAAACGCTCCCTTATCGCAAAACTGGCTTTATACGAAGAGGAAACTATCAGGTCAAGCCTGACTTTATTTATGTTCTGAGGTTAAAAAACTTCACCATCATTGATATATATAGTTCGCGCTCAACACCATCCCATAGTAATATTTTAGCACAATCCCTATGCCATATATTCGATTGCGCATTAGGCAAAGAGAACTTCGCGCCAGCGACCAGTTTAGCGTTTTATCACCATAAACCTTATTAATTTTCGCTGGTGTCTTCGAGTTTACCTTTAATATTCTCATGCAATATATTTGCAGCCCTTGCACAGAGCTCAGCGAAAATAGCAATTTCGCCCTGAGACATGCAGGATGCCACCTGCTCAGCCATGATGCGCCTGCTGGACTCTGCAGAATTCAGGAACTCAATACCTTTTTCCGTAATCCGCGTCAGCATTTCTCGTTTGTCACTTTCTGCCGATTCTTGTTCAACAAAGTGCTTATCTTTCAACATCCTCAGAATTTTGGACATTTTACTACGCGCAAATCCGAGCTTTTCACCAATTGCGCTTGGCGTCATCGGCTGGAACTGACGCAAAATATACAATGTATCGTACTGTGGCCAGTTAATGCCATCTGGATTAATCAACGAGCGACGTGCAACAAGTACACATTGCAAATTTCCTAAAGCATCTTCAAATTGACGATTCAATGATATTTCGCGCTCGGAACCACTAGCCATTTTTTTATTCATTTCCATACATTCTCCTGATGCCGTTTACAATAAGTTAAGCTTACCATTTTACCACATCCCTTCAAGGAATGAAAAGTCATCATAACTTTCGCCCCTATTAATAACACAAGAACTATCCTACTCATCCTGAAAGATATATTCTCTATTCAACACATCCTTATAATCTATTAACTCTGTTATCTCGCCATCATTCATTCTAATCACGGCTTTGTTGAATAAATCGCACTTTTGCTGAGTTGCGGGATCAGATCACGCATCCCCTGACAGCGAAGGCAGCCCCGTGGCAAAGCAAAAGTTCAAAATCACCAACTGGCCCACCTACAACAAAGCTCTTATCAACCGTGGCTCCCTCACTTTCTGGCTGGACAATGAAGCGATTAATGCCTGGTATGAGTCGGCAACGCCTTCATCACGGGGAAGACCTCAGCGCTATTCTGAGCTCGCCATCACCACCGTTCTGGTGATTAAACGCGTATTCCGGCTGACCCTGCGAGCTGCGCAGGGCTTTATTGATTCCATTTTTTCCCTGATGAACGTTCCGTTACGTTGCCCGGATTACAGCAGTGTCAGTAAGCGGGCAAAGTCGGTTAATGTCAGTTTCAAAGTATCCATCCGGGGTGAAATCGCACACCTGGTGATTGATTCCACCGGGCTGAAAGTCTTCGGTGAAGGCGAATGGAAAGTCAAAAAGCACGGCCAGGAGCGCCGTCGCATATGGCGTAAGCTGCATCTAGCGATGGACAGCAACACACATGAAATTGTCTGTGCAAACCTGTCGCTGAACAATGTAACGGACTCAGAAGCCTTCCCGGGTCTTATCCGACAGACTCACAGAAAAATCAGGGCAGCCGCAGCAGACGGGGCTTACGACACCCGACTCTGTCACGATGAACTGCGCCGTAAGAAAATCAGCGCGCTTATCCCTCCCCGAAAAGGCGCGGGTTACTGGCCCGATGAATACGCAGACCGTAACCGTGCAGTGGCTAATCAGCGGCTGACCGGGAGTAACGCACGGTGGAAATGGACAACAGATTACAACCGTCGCTCGATAGCGGAAACGGCGATGTACCGGGTAAAACAGTTGCTCGGAGGTTCACTAACGCTGCGTGACTACGATGGTCAGGTTGCGGAGGCTACAGCCATGGTGCGAGCGCTGAACAAAATGACGAAAGCAGGGATGCCTGAAAGCGTGCGTATTGCCTGAAAACACAACCCGCTACGGGAATACTTACCCGATATCTGATTTATTCAACAAAGCCCCGGCAGTCATGAAAATGTTCGTATCGAACTGTTGCTCGCCGCACAAATGTCGGGGCAGATACAAGAATATAAAGGTTTCGCCGAACAATGTATGATGGATTATGACCTGGATGGCTGGTTGGATCGCGATTACCACTGGCCTGTAGACTAATAAGATTAACGGGACAATACATCAGTATAATAATGGGCATGCATCACATTATTGCCAGTCTCTTCTGGCTGTCCCGACCACTATCTCTCACTCTACCCGGCAATGTATGCGCAACCACTCCGCGGTTAAAGAATGGCGACAGGTCAGCATCGATTCAGGTGTACCGCTAAACAGTAATTTTCCCCCTTCTTGCCCGGCATAAGGTCCAATATCAATAATCCAGTCAGCCTGAGCGATCAACTCCATATTATGTTCAATAATAATGACGGTGTTTCCGCGCTCTACCAGTCGGTTAAAGAGTTTCAGCAGCGAGGCAACATCACTGGGATGAAGTCCGGTGGTTGGCTCATCGAAAATATACATGTCACTATCATGATTTAATTGTGACGCTAACTTCAGCCGCTGGCATTCACCGCCTGAAAGATGATTTAACGATTCCCCCAAGCGCAAATATCCCAACCCGACGTCGACCAGACTACGAAAAATTGGCCTGAGCTGTGGCTCATTCAGGAAAAAATCGCCAGCATCGTTAATCGACAGAGATAATACCTCCGCAATATTTTTTCCCTGATAATGATATTTTAGCGCCTGTGGGTTATAGCGCTGCCCCTGACAGGCCTCACATGGCAACGTAACCGTATCCATAAATGCCAGATCGGTTTGTATTACCCCTAGCCCATGACATTCCGGACAGGCGCCTTTAGCATTGGCGCTGAACCACGACGCTGACACATGGTTTTTTTCGGCAAACAGCGAACGGATCGTATCAAATGCGCCGCACCAGGAAGCAATATGCGATCGAATCGAAGTATGTATCGGTTTTTGATCGATAACGATCGCGTCCGGACATTGTGGCGCCAGGGCTCCCATGACGAATGAACTTTTGCCCGATCCCGCGACCCCGGTCACAGCGACCATAACGCTCAAAGGTACGTCTACCGATAAGTTATGCAGATTATGCAATGTGGCGTTTCTTACCGAAATATAACCTTTAGCACATCTCGGTCTTTTATTTATCTCTGCCCGTGAAGAGAAATATCTTCCCGTCAAGGTTTGGGATTGCTTAAGTGCCGACAGGTCACCCTCAAATACAATATTTCCACCTTGCTTGCCCGCTCCCGGCCCTAAATCAATAACATGCTCGGCTATCGCTATCATGTCAGGATCGTGCTCTACCATCAGAATGGTATTGCCTTTGTCGCGTAGTTTACCAATTAATATATTCAATTTAACAATATCTGCTGGATGAAGCCCGGTACTTGGCTCATCAATTATATAAACGATCCCGGTAAGACTACTTCCCAGATGCCGGACCATTTTTAACCGCTGGGATTCACCGCCCGATAAGCTGGGGGTCGTCCGGTTCAAATCCAGATACCCCAAGCCTACTGCACACATTGCATCTAACCTTTCCAGCAATGCTTCGAGCAGCGGCCTGACTTCAGGATAATCGAGCTTTTCTACAAACAGCTTTAACTCTGTGACAGGCAGTGTTGCACATTCGCCAATATTTTTCCCTCTTATCCTGCAGGAAAGTATTTTGTCGTTGAGCCTCATACCCTGACAAGAAGGGCAAACCTGTAAACTAACGACTCGCTGAAATTCCTCAGCTTTAGTATCTTTAGTTTCTTGTTTCAAATAACTTCGCGTAAAGCGCGTAATGACGCCTTCAAACTTTGCACTCTTAGGCCAACCGGCTAACGGCGCTTCAGGAATGAGATTATCCGCATACAGTAATAACTCTCGTTCCGCTTTTGAATAATCCATGATTTTTTTATCAGCATCAAAAAGCCCTGAATAAACATAACGTTTCCAGCGCCATGAACCCGGTGCAAAAGAAGGATAACGAATAGCGCCTTCATTTAACGACAGATTTGAATCAATCAGTTGGTCGATATCAATGGTGCTGGCAATACCCAACCCGTCGCATGTCGCACACATCCCGGAAGGATGATTAAATGAAAAAACATTAGAATAACCGACAAAAGGTTCGCCAACACGAGAAAATAGTAGTCGCAGCAGAGTATAAATATCTGAGGCGGTACCCACCGTCGAACGTGCGTTGCCACCAATACGTTTTTGGTCAATAATAATGGCCACCGACAGGTTTTCAATGTCATCAACTTCAGGATTACCATAATGCGGTAAACGGTGTCGAATAAAAGGTGGAAAGGTGTCATTTAGCTGACGCTGAGATTCTGCCGCAATAGTTCCGAATACCAGAGAACTTTTCCCCGACCCGGAAACACCGGTAAAAACTGTTATTTTATTTTTAGGGACCTCTAAATCAATATCTTGCAGATTGTTTTGTCTTGCACCAATAATTTTTATAGCGTCATGTGTATTCATCACACTATCCTTTTTTACCTGTCAATAATAATGCCATGATGGCTATTAAACAGCATCCCGCTATGATTAGCGACATCGGTAGTAATGACAACGGGTCTCCAAATCCAAGCAGTGATGGAGTTATCGCAGCGATACCAAACTGAAAAACCCCTAAAATAGCAGAACCCGTTCCTTTTAAATGTGAAGATGCCGCCATGGCCATACTCGCGGCATTGCCAAAGGTCAAAGCCATAGTAAACATCATGATTAACAGTAATACCGCCACAATCTCAAACTGGAAATGAGAAATATAGTCAACGATGCAAAGTAATATAGATATCACCAGTGTGCCTATCACCCCCAGTTTTATGAGGTTATCTTCGCCAAATTTCGTAACATAACGAGCGCTGACAATACTACCTAACATCATTGCTCCAGCGTTGATAGAGAATATTACAGCGAATTCCCCCGAGGATAAATTAAACGCCGATTGATAGATAAACGGCGATGCTGATATATAAGCAAATAGCGCCCCGAACTGGATTGAAAAAATTAAAGTATAACCTATATATTTCTTATGACTAAGCAGCTCGATAAACTGACTGATAAACTCGTTGAAGTTGAAAGGTAATCGCTGATGACGGGGTAAAGTTTCGCTAATAAAATGACTGCTGAGCAAGGTGGAGACTAATGATATTGCGGCCATAAAAACAAAAACTACCGGCCAGATAAACCATGCAGCCACTCCTCCAAGTAGTGGTGCAATAACAGGGGCGATCCCCTGTATCGCTAACACCAGATTAAAATATCGAGCGGCTTTAGTCCCCGGGCACAGATCAGAAATAATTGCCCGGGAAAGAACGATACCAGCCGCCCCTCCCAGTCCCTGAAAGAACCGTGTAACAATGAGCAGCTGAATGTTCGCGGATATAGCGCCAGCTAATGAAGCGATGGTTAATAGTGTCATCCCGCCTAGCAATAATCTACGCCTGCCGTAATGATCGGACAACGGGCCAATGAACAACTGCCCAATTCCTAAGCCCACCATAAAAGCGGTGATACTAAGCTGAACTTTGTCAGGCGTCGTATGCAAATCACTGGCGATAGCTGGAAATAAAGGCAAGTACATATCAGTAGATAATGCAGCAACGGCGCTAAGCAAACCCAGAACAATAACGACTTTACTGGAAAGCAAACCTCTACTTTCATCTCTGTACATCGTACTGGCCGCCGGTGCCTGAACTTCTTTTGGTCGCATGATCAGTGTAATCCCTTTACCTTCTGTGGTCTGTCATAACTATACCACCAGCTAAAGTAATTGCAAAAACGAAATCAATTAAAAAAACAACTAAATGATAAATTAATAAATATCAATAACATACAAAAATAAAACTAAAGCATTATTGGTTTTTGATTGCCTTAATGGTATCACAAAACTGATAATCCACTTCCATGGATATACTAAATAGAGTTGTAATATCAATAATCTATGCCAGAAACCTCAATACTCGCGATACCTGGAGTTGCATGTTGCGGGTGCTGCTTCATGCCCATAAAAGTTGGGCTGCCCTGTTGCTCAGACATGCAACTTGAAGTTTATTGAGTATATGTCCTGGAGCTAGAAGAAGGTGTTTTTGAAGGGATGTATAATGTTAATGTTTGACTAAAATATTTGCGGGGATATTCATCCGCCCTTGCAAAACGGGTGATGTAATACAAGAATCATTAATACGTGATTGTAAATCTGAATTTGACATTGCAGAATATAATGATGCTTTGTTTTCAACATTTACCCTCGGATTTTCTGAATCACTCTCCTTAACAGTCCTAAAACGACGAGTCGAATATCTTGCCGGAATAATTTCGGTACAAATCTTACGCATAAAAGAAGGTATTGATAAAAAAGTCGCACTTTGTAGCGACCGAAGTCCTGAATGGCCAGTAGGTTGGAATGGTAGTATCTCCCTGCCGAATGGCGAGAACGATGTAAAAGCGTGCTGACCGCAATTTGTGCCAGTCAGCGCGTTTAATCCGTACTGGAATGTGAACGGTAAAACCTTTGTCGACCACGATGGTTATCGCATGGTGCTGCAAAACCGAAGCTGGTCATAACCACTGCCGGCGACGCTACTCCACAAGATGGACGTCAGGATGGCGCGGGCTTGCCGCTTCATGAAAAATATCCCCCAACCAGCCAGGAATTTCCGCCTCCGTAAGATCGTCCGGGATGATAACCCCGGCTAGCGGCGAAAATTTCCGCTCGTTAATATCGACGCGGAAAACCCGCCAGCGTTCGCCCTGACGCTGGACGCCAATATGACGCCCGAATACGTTATATATCAGCATCCTGTCTCCCTATATGACGCGGGAGCTTGTGCAGCCAATGCATTCCATTCCGCTTTGGTTATTTCCCACAGTTCGGCGTCCAGCAGGCCGGAGATGAACTGCTTTTTCTCGACACCAACCAGGCGCATACCGCTACGGTGCGAAATCTTTTTCGACCCGCTATTGTCGCAGGCCTTCGGCGCGCGCAGCACCTCCCGGTTAAGCGTATTAAACCAAAAATCGGTCACCCGGCGGCAGGCTTCGGTCATCAATCCCTGGCGATGCCAGCGCGGATCCAGCCAGAACCCGCGGTTGTTATCCACTTCATCAGAGAGCGTAATCAGGCCAATGACTCTCTCCGGCGCCGTTTTAAGGCGGAGGGTCCAAAACCAGCCGGTACCGTTAGCTGCGGCAGGTAAAGCCACATTATTGACAAAGCGCGACGCGCCATCCTCCGGAAAAGGCCATGGAAAACCGGCGGCAAGATAACGCACGATTTCCCACTGTGGAAAGATAACCTGAATTTGCGGCGCATCGTCTGCGGTCAAGGGGATCAGCAGCAGTCTTTCAGTCATCAATTCCGCTGCCATCACGCTTGTTCCTCGCGCAACCACGGCGTCACGGTGATGCCCGCCAGTAGCCCTTCCGGGCTAAGCAGGCGCGTAACGGTTTGCCCCCACGGCTCAATGCGGTTGTCCACCAGCAGCCTATAGCCTCTGGCTTTTAGCGCATCGGTTGCCGAGCCGATATCGCGGACTTCAAACTCAATCCACGCCTGCGGCACCGGCAGATAGTCTGGCCAGCTATCGGCATCAAAACAGGAACGCGCCGCCTGCGCCAGCGGCCAGAGGGCGAAATGTTTGACCCCGCCGAGAGCATCATGTTCGGTCAGCAGATACTCTTCGTTACCGGGCATCGGTTTGAGCGGCAGCCCAAGCGCGGCGACATAAAAGTCACGGCTGGCTGCGGCAGACTGCGTTATCGGCCCAAAGCCGGCGACAAAAAGTACATCCATTCCGTCTAAATCGTATTCCATATCCTCTCCCGTCATGGTCCGTGATGCGTTAACAAATTTTATACTCTGCCGCGCGCGACTTGCCCAGCCTTCTGTGTTCACTACGGCTACACATTGGGACGTTAATCTGGCCGCCAGGCGGCGATCGACGCAAATAAATATTGCTATAAAACTAATCAATATTTGACTGTAATTCGGCTTCCGTGCCACCATCGCCTCGGCGCCCGGCAAGCGGCGCGAAGGTGGTACGGGTGAATATCAGAGACCGCATGCTTAAGGTCCATACCCGTCCGCAACCTGATTCTGGCGGGAAATAAAGACATGCACCAAAGTTTTAATCAGCGCGTTCATTTCTATTATTGCATTCTGGTGGCGCTGAAAATGCACGCAAAATCAAAGAAATCGGGCGGAGTTCGCGGGAAAAATAATTTCCTGCTTAAATGGCTGCGCAAAGCGCAGGACAATAATATATTCCACCCGGATATCACCAGCGAGATCGAATGGCTGCGCGGCAAAATCATTCAGGCCGGCTACGATACCGACCTTGAACCAATGCTCGATTTTGTCTACGCCACCGCCAAACGTGCGGAAGATCTTAAGAACGCCGACTGATTCACGCCCGAGCCGCCTGGCTCGGGCGCTGAACTTTAGCGTTTGTTACGGTGCGTCAGAAGATAGACCGCCGGGATCACCAGCATCGACAGCAGCGGCGCGGTGATCATCCCGCCGATCATCGGCGCGGCTATACGCTGCATCACCTCCGATCCGGTACCGCCTCCCCACATAATCGGCAGCAGCCCGGCCATAATCGTCGCCACGGTCATCACTTTCGGGCGCACGCGCAGCACCGCCCCTTCATGAATTGCCTGGTTGAGTGTCTGGTCATCAAGCCGTCCGCGGCGCCTGGCGATCGACTGGTTTAAATAGAGCACCATAATCACCCCGAACTCCGCCGCCACGCCGGCCAGCGCGATAAAGCCCACGGCGGCAGCCACCGACAGGTTATAGCCCAGCAGCCAAAGTAGCCAGATGCCGCCTACCAGCGAAAACGGTAAGGTACCCATGATCAGCAGGGCGTCTTTAACCTGACCGAAGGTGACGTAAAGCAGAATAAAGATAATCATCAGGGTAAACGGCAGCACGATTTTCAGCTTTGCCGTCGCGCGCTCCAGATACTCATACTGCCCGGACCAGGTCAACGAGATACCTTCCGGCAGCTTGACCTGTTCGCTGACCTCACGCTGCATCTGGTCCACGGCGGATTTCAGGTCACGTCCGCGAATATCAACGTAGATCCAGTCCGATAGTCGGGCGTTTTCGCTTTTCAGCATCGGCGGGCCGTCGGTGATGGCGATATCCGCCAGTTCGGAAAGCGCCACCTGCGCCCCGCCGCTGGTCACCACCGGCAGATCGCGCAGCTTCTGCAGCGAGTCGCGCATTTCGCGCGGGTAGCGAACGCTGATCGGGTAACGTTCTCGCCCCTCGATGGTTTCGCCGATGTTATCGCCGCCGACAACGCTGGCGACGACCGACTGCAGCTCCTTCACCGACACGCCGTAGCGGGCGGCTTTCACCCGGTCGATAGTGATATCGATATAGCGACCGCCGTCGAGGCGCTCCGCCAACGCCGAGGTCACTCCCGGTACGTTACGCACGATACGCTCAATCTCTTCGGCGGTTTTTTCGATCTCCGCCAGATTGTTGCCGTTCACTTTAATACCGACCGGGCTTTTAATACCGGTCGCCAGCATATCCAGGCGGTTACGAATCGGCGGTACCCAGACGTTGGCGATACCCGGCACCTTCACCGTATTGTCCAGCTCGCTGATGAGCTTATCCATAGTCATGCCGGGCCGCCATTCGCTTTTCGGTTTGAACTGAATGGTGGTTTCCAGCATGGTCAGCGGCGCCGGGTCGGTGGCGCTATCCGCCCGTCCGGCCTTGCCGAATACGCTTTGCACTTCAGGAATGGTCTTGATCAGGCGGTCGGTTTGCTGCAGCAGACGTCCGGCTTCGCGGCTGGAGATCCCCGGCAGCGTGGAGGGCATATACAGCAGGTCGCCCTCGTCAATCTGCGGCAAGAATTCGCTGCCGAGCTGCGCCAGCGGCCAGAGCGTGGCAACCAGCAGCAGCCCCGCCGCCGCCAGCGTCGCCTTCGGCCACTGCAAAACTTTATCCAGCAGCGGTTCATAGGCGCGGATCAGCCAGCGGTTGAGAGGATTGGCGGTTTCATCAGGGATTTTGCCACGGATAAAGTAGCCCATCAGCACCGGCACCAGGGTGATCCCCAGCCCGGCGGCCACCGCCATCGACCAGGTTTTAGTGAAAGCCAGCGGCGAGAACATCTTGCCTTCCTGCGCCTCGAGGGTGAATACCGGAATAAACGACAGGGTGATAATCAGCAGGCTGCAAAACAGCGCAGGCCCCACTTCCGACGCCGCGTGCTGGGCAATCTGCCAGTAGTCAGCAGAAGACGGCTGGCGTTCGGGATGCTCGTGCCGCCACTGCTCCAGCACCTTATGCATATTTTCAATCATCACGATTGCTGCATCGACCATGGCCCCGATAGCGATCGCAATTCCGCCGAGCGACATCATATTGGCGCTGACGCCCTGATAGTGCATCACGATAAACGCGCCGAGGATCCCCAGCGGCAGCGTGATCATCGCCACCAGCGCGCTGCGGAAGTGGAACAGAAACAGCGAGCAGACCACCGCCACAACGATAAACTCTTCGATAAGCTTATGGGTCAGGGTTTCGACCGAGTTTTTTATCAACTGCGAGCGGTCGTACACCGGGACAATCTCCACCCCGGCAGGCAGGCTTTTTTGCACTTCCGCCAGTTTGGCTTTCACCGCGTTAATGGTGGTCAGCGCGTTTTTGCCCGAACGCATGATGATAATGCCGCCCGCGACCTCGCCTTCGCCGTTGAGCTCGGCGACGCCGCGCCGAATCGCCGGACCGCGGCGCACGCTGGCGACGTCTGAGAGCAGCACCGGCACGCCGCCGCGCGCGGCGATAACGACCTGGTTAAAATCGTCGATGGACTTCAGGTAGCCGGTAGTGCGTACCATATATTCCGCTTCACCCAGCTCCAGCACCGAGCCGCCCCCTTCCTGGTTGGCGCTTTGGATCGCGCTAATCACCTGCTCGTGAGTCACGTTCAGCGCCCGCAGCCGGTCGGGGTTAAGAACCACCTGATACTCTTTCACCATCCCGCCGACGCTGGCCACCTCTGAAACATCCGGTACGGTTTTCAGTTCATATTTAAGGATCCAGTCCTGAATCGCCCGCAGGTCTCCGAGGCTATGCTGGCCGCTTTTGTCGGTGAGCACATATTCAAATACCCAGCCGACGCCGGTGGCATCCGGCCCGAGCGACGCTTTGGTTTCCGGCGGCAGGCTGCTCTGGATTTGGCTCAGGTACTCCAGCACGCGGGAGCGCGCCCAGTACGGGTCGGTACCGTCCTCAAACAGTACGTAAACGTAAGCATCGCCAAACATGGAAAAGCCGCGCACGGTTTTCGCCCCCGGCACCGACAGCATGGTGGTGGTCAGCGGATAGGTCACCTGATCTTCGACAATTTGCGGCGCTTTGCCCGGATAGCTGACGCGAATGATCACCTGGGTATCGGAAAGATCCGGCAGCGCGTCCAGCGGCGCCTGCTGTATCGACCAGACGCCCCAGGCGGCCATAATCAGCGTCGCCAGCAGTACCAGCAGGCGGTTGCGCAACGACCAGCGGATAACGGCGGCAATCATGGCTGCTCCTTAGCGCCGCTCATCGGCATTATTGAGGTCACCCGCGCCCCTTCATCGGTCAGCACAAAATGAAACATCACCGACTCGCCGGGACGCACCTGTTCCCGTAGCTGCGGCGTAATAGCAAAGTCCATGATCATCGCCGGCCACTTCAGCGCCGGGACCGGCTGGTGCGCGATCGTCACCGCCTCATCGCTCACCGCCTTGATGATGCCCTGCGCCGAGTAGCTTTGTATCTCTTCATTCTGTCCGGCCATTTGCGGCAGTGCGCTGCGCAGGCTGGCTTCGGAGTCAATCAGGAACTGACCTGAGGTGACCACCTTTTGCCCCTCTTCAAGGCCGGAAGTCACTTCGACCAGACCATCCTGCGTTCGTCCCGCCGTCACCTCGACTGGACGGAAATGCCCCTCGCCGTCAGCGATCAGCACCCGGTTGCTGGTGCCTGTTGCGATTAATGCCTCTTCCGGGATAGTCAGCACCTCGCGCCCCTGCTGCGCCTCAGCCAGCTCAACGTTCAAATACATGCCCGGTTTGAGCTGATGCTGCGGATTATTTAGCACTACGCGGGCTTTCAGAGTACGGGTGGTCGCTTCGAGGTCGGGAAGCAGCTCGCTTACGGTTCCCTGAAACGTTGTGCCGGGCCAGCTGCTGGTGGCGGCCGTCACCTGGCTGCCTACGCGCAGCAGGCTGGCCTGGCTTTGCGGATAATCAATCACGATCCAGACCGGGTCGAGGCTGGCCAGCTCGAACAGCGGCTGGGTTGCCGTGACCTGCGCGCCGGTGCGCACGTCCAGCTTGCTGACGTAGCCATCGTGCGGCGCGCGCACCGTTATACGGGTTTGCGGTTTACCGCTGCGCTCAACGCTGCGGATAATCGCATCCGGCATAAACTGCAGCTGCAAACGGCCGCGTGCGGCGGCGGTTAAACCGCTATCGCCCAGTTGCCTCACCGCCAGATACTCCTGCTGCGCCGCCGCCCACTGCGGGATCCATAGCTCGGCCAGCGCCTCGTTCTTTTTCACAAACTGCTGGGAGGCGTTGACGTAGAGTTTCTCGATCAGACCGCTGGCCAGCGCCGGAACCGTTTCAACGCTGCGCTCGTCAATCGCGACGGTACCGAAAGCGCTGAGCTTCTGCGCCAGCGTCCGCCGGGCAACATCAGCCGTGCGTACGCCGAGGTTTTGCTGCTGGCGGGCGCTAATCTGCACCCCCCCGGCCTCCTCTCCCGCCCCTTCATCGGCGTAACGCGGCACCAGATCCATATCCATAAACGGTGATTTTCCCGGTTTATCGAAGCGGGTACCGGGGGCCATCGGATCGTACCAGTACAGTACTTTGCGGCCCGTTTCGGTCTGGGCCCCGTCAGCGGATGACGTCGGCGCGTTTCGCGAACCGAGCCAGTATCCGCTCGCGGCGGCCAGGGCGATGGCCAGCGCTACAAGGGTAATAGCAGATTTTGGCTTCATTATTTAACATCCTGTGGAATAAGGTAGCGAATGGCGGCCCACGCATCAGCGAGCGCTTTCTCCGCGTCGTTGCTGGCGATTTCGCCGCTCAGCAGATCGCGACGAGCGGCGAGCAGTTCCGCCAGCGCCGAGCTGCCGGCCCGATACTGGGCATTGACGAGACTCACTTTCTTGCGCAGCAGCGGCAGCACCTCGCTTTGCTGGCGATCGTAAATGGCTTTCGCGGCGTTATATTGCGAGATCAGCTGATACTGCTGGGCCTGATGCTCGCGCATCAATAACGTCAGCCGATCGTTGGCTTCATAGGTACGGGAGACGTCGGCGGCGTGATCTTTGTCCTGTCGTTTGCCCTGAAAAATAGGCATATCGACGGTAAACATGACGCCCACCATATCGTCGTAATCATCCCCGCGCCGGGCGTAATAGACCTCGACGCCAACGTCAGGGATCGCCGCGACTTCCGACTGACCTGATTTCGCTTTCGCCAGATCGGCCTCACGCGCGGCCTGAATCACCTCAGGATGTAGTTTAATTCCCGCCATTAACGCGGCTTCATCGGCCGGTAAACGTTCAATGCGCGGCAGCGGGCCGGAGATATCGCGGACCTCTTTGCCGGTAAGCTGCAACAGGCGCGCCTGAGCAATCTGCACATCACGGCGGGCGTTATCCTGCTCATTTTTCATGGCATTCAGCGCCAGCTGAACATCGAGCACGCTGCCGGGACTGGCGCTGGCGCTGCTGACACCGGCCTTTTGTACGTTGATTTGCCGGGAGGTTTCGCTAATCAACGCCTGAACCGATCGCAGCGACTTCTGCGCCACCGCCAACGCCAGCCACGCCTGAGCGGTTTCCCGCTGTAGCCGGGCACGGATCACATCGGCATTGGCGGCTGCCTGGCGCGCTTCGGCGGTGATCGAGTCGGCCTTCCGTTCGCGCTTAGTGCTGCTGACGTAGTCCTGCATCACGCCGACCCTTTGCATGGTCATCCCCTCGCGGGTCAGTCGGCTGGCGTTATTGCCGCCCAGCGGAACGTTTTCAATGCCGAATTTCAGCTTCGGGTCAGGAAGCTGCATGGCGGAATCCGCCCTGTTTTTTAACGCATTCACCTGATGATCGTTGGCGGAGAGCTCGGCGGAGTAGCTTTCCGCCGCCGACAGGGCCTCAGCCAGCGTCGTCGCCCAGCCGTTGGCGGAAATCAGCGACAGTAGAAGCGGCAGCCCGCAGGCCGCCTTATTTAAAATGGACATAATGACTCCGGAATTAGTGCGCGGTCATCGAAACGAGCGCGTAGCCGGAGTCCGTCTGGCGGAAAGTGAAATCAACCTTTTGCCCCACCGCCAGCTTTTTATCGTGGTTAGCGCCGAGCGCAAAACTCATGGTCATCGCCGGCCAGTTCAGCTCGGCAACCGGAGCGTGGGCAATCACCACGGCATTGTCACGCCAGGCTTTAATGACCCCGCTCGCCGAATAAAGGGTGGCGGAATCATCCGGCTTATCCATCCCCGGCATCTGCGCCATCGCGGACATATTATGGTGATGCATCGCGCCGTCTTCCGCGCTGGCGGAAAATGAAGTGAAGGAAAAGGTCAGAACGCTGGTAATAAGCAGAAAAATAGAAGTCGAACGCATAATAAAGTCTCCGAAAAAAACATAAAGTCGCCCGCAGACCGGGCAAATCTGATAGATGTTTTTAACGGCTTTTTATTCCCTGAAACGGCAGAAACGTATTTCAGTCGGCGGACCGGTGACCGGCGGCGTCCGCCAGTCCATACGTTCAGCGCTGGTCTCCTGCTGCGGGGAAACCACTAATAGCGCGGTTTCGGAGGGAAGCGCGTTCAGCTGTAAAGAGGTTAATGAGTTTGGCTGCGCGGTATCGGGGTCGCAGTGCTTCTCGCAGATGGCTTTCTGACCGACGTTTTCCATGCCGGGCATGCTCATCACGCCATCGACAATATGGTGAATCTGCGCCTGCGGCGCCACCGGCTGCTGCTGGCCGCCGTGGTGCGCCGCGATGGTCAACTGAAGGTTGAGCAGTAGCCAACAGGCACAAACAAGCCCCACGCGGATACGAAGCCGACGCCGGGTTACTTGTTTTAATAATGCCTGCAGTGACGCAATCATAGAGATATTCGCAATAAGAAGACCGCTGAATTAAATCACACTCACCGGCAGAATTAAATGATATTTCAAAGAGAAAACTCCAGGTTAAATAGAATGAAGTTTCTCTATAAATATTGACACCCAAAAGGGATATCAGTATTTGACCTTCCCCTAGGGGGAAGGTGTATAGCCGGCGGATAATGTATTTAATAAATAGCAAAAATGTTATTTATATGTAATTAGCAAAAGTGAACGCGATTATTATTCCAGCACCAACGTATCACCGGTTGCCGGCGCGCTACTCTCCGCTAGCCACCAGCGCCCCCATGAACCGGTACAGTGGCAGGCCATCACCTCCTCGACCTTCTGCTGGCGCAAGAACTGCTTTAGCCGACGTATCCCCCACGGCGGCGCGCTGCGCAGGTGAAGGCCACCGATGATGGCGCGTATCTGCTGGACGCCGGTGATCTTCTGACAGTGGCGAATCGTATCGATCAATCCGCGATGCCCGCAGCCGCAAATAATGACTAACCCCCGAGTCGAGCGGTAGATCAGCACACCTTCGTCGGCAATATAATCTTTCCCCGCCGCTTGACCCGCGAGGATGCCATAGGCTCGCGGGCGCGCGACCGCAATCTCGCCGGACCAGATTAATCGTTCGCCAATCGCCATAGGCTCGCGACTGTACTCCATGCGGTGGCGGGAGTAGTCAATTTCTCGCGACAGTTTTTTGACTTTCCAGCGACGTCCGGCAAGGGATAACGCCGAGTAGCGCTGTTGCGCGATCAGCGGATGGCAAATGATACGGCTGTTATCCGGTAGCCACGGCACGCCGCCGCAGTGGTCGTAATGACCGTGGGAGAGCACCGTGGCGGTCAAGTCAGATAAAGAGACTCCCATCCGCTGCGCATTATTAAGAAACGTGCCGTCTGGCCCGGTATCAAACAGCACCCGGCTGGTTTCATCTTCCACAAGCAGGCTTAATCCGGGTTTCGCCTGCAGCAGGCTGTCCTGCCCCTTGCCGAGTCGGTTTTCAAGTAACACTTTAATGATTAACGCCATTTAATTTTCATTACCTCTTTTTTGCGACGTCTACTCTAGCCAACCTCCACCGGGTCTACCGTGACGAACCCGGCATAAGTTAAGTGACGCTGTCACGTTTCATTAGCATAGAGCTATTGTTTATTTGCCAGTTAAGTATTGCCGTCTATGCTGATGAACGAGTTTCTCTTAACCGGAGCGCACTATGGCTGACTGGAATCCTTCACTTTATTTGCAATTCGGCACGGAGCGCACGCGCCCCGCCGCTGAGCTTCTCGCCCGCATCGCCCACCATCCCGTCGCGCTGGCCGTTGATTTGGGCTGCGGACCAGGCAACAGTACCGCTCTGCTACGGCATGCCTGGCCTGAAGCAACAATTATTGGCGTCGATAATTCACCGGCCATGCTGGAAGAAGCCTCTCAGAGGCTCCCGGACTGCTGCTTTGTCGAAGGAGATATCGCCGGGTTTCGCCCCGAGCGCCCGGCGGACGTTATTTACGCCAATGCTTCGCTGCAGTGGCTAACGGATCATCAGCGGCTTTTTCCCCATCTGGTCAGCAATCTTGCACCAAACGGCATACTGGCGGTGCAAATGCCGGTTAACTGGCAAGAGCCCTCGCACGCGCTGATGCGTGAGGTCGCGGAAGAGCTAGGATATCCAGCCAGCGGGCGACAGCCGCTGCCGGATGTGCCGGAGTATTACGATATGCTGACCGCCTGCGGCTGCGAGGTGGATATCTGGCGCACGACCTACTATCACCCGCTGGCATCGCATCAGGCCATTATCGAATGGCTGCAGTCAACGGGCCTGCGCCCGTTTTTAAAACCGCTTGATGAACCGCAGCGCCAGGCGTTCCTCGAACGCTATCTGGCGCAGCTGAAAAAGCACTACCCGTTACAGTGTAACGGAAAGGTGCTGCTGCGATTTCCGCGCCTGTTTATCGTCGCGCGCCGCTAGCATTTATGATGTAAAACATTGATTTTAAATAGTGATTTAACGTTTCGGCACCAGACTCTGGCGCCGAACGTTCAGGTTTACCAGGACAGGTGATGGACCAGGGAGAGATCCCATGCGGTGGCCAGCAGCGAAAGAAACATGATGAGGTTCACAACCGTCTCTATGCGTTTTTCCATTTTGTTACTCCTGAGTCGTTTCCCCTGTTTTACAGGGGAAATCTTAATAACTTCTTAATCTCAGATTTTCAGAGCGTCATACGGTAACGAACATAGTCATCGGCTGGCGTAAATTCTTCATACAGACGCCGGGCCGGATTATCAGTACGCGTGTGCCAGTATAGACGCGACCACCCTTTCTCTTTTCCTTCCGCTTGCAGCGCCTGCATCAACGCCCTGGCGATACCTTTTCCGCGCATTGACGCGGCAACGAACAGATCTTCCAGATAGCAAACGGGCGTCTTTACCCATGTCCCTTCGTGAAGGACACAAATCGCAAATCCAGCGACGTTGCCATCCGCCAGGGCAACGCGGCCTAACATTGAAGAAGCGGAATCAAGCATGCGCTGCCAGGTGTATTCCGTGACGTCCGGCGGCTGCGGGCTACCGTAGAAACAGGTATAGCCTTCCCATAGCCGTAACCACTGCGCTTTATCCTGCTGGCCCACTTCACGAATTTCGATGACCATTGGTCTAACCTCTCGTTTGGATAAGGCATTATTTTCCTGTCGAATAATTTGATCAAGCGGCAGGGGCACAATTCATCCTTTTCTCTTATTTGCCCTGTTGACCGCTGGCGGACGAAGCTGGCGCGATCTTACAGACCTGCGCCAGTTCAAAATACAAAAGAATGTTGTAACTAATGAAAGGGCAAAAATATCCCGGCAGCGGCCAGGTTGCGTTCGATAACGAATCGCGTCCAGCACGGTGCCGGGATTCTTGCCGGAAAGCGGCTGGCGTCTTACCCGGCCGTAATCCGTTCGTTTCAGGGTATCAGCACAGTGGCTTAACGGCGGCGCGCATACCGTCGCGCAGAATAGCATCCAGATCCTGCGTCACCTGCTCGACCAGACCAGAGACTTTCGTCAGGTCCTGCTCCCAGTGGGACTCAACGCAAAGCACCGCGTTTACCAGCTCGCGGGTGCTGATTTGACGATCCCGATGCTGGGCCCACAGCGCCTGATAGCTCTCCATCCATTCTGCGTCGTCCTGTACCGGATAGTTCTCACCGTGACGCTCGCCGCGATAAAATGCGATCAGCGCCGCCAGCGCAAAGGTCAGACGCGCCGGGAGTTTCCCTGCTTTCTTCTGTCCCGCCAGCAGCTGCGGCAGAATACGGGTACGATATTTTGTCATCCCGTTAAGCGCGATAGACAGCAGCTGATGCTTGATATACGGGTTACGGAAGCGGCCGGTTACCGCGCTGGCAAAAGACTCCAGCTCATCGCGCGGCAGATCGAGAACCGGAATGATCTCCTGGTAAATCGCCTTCTCGACAAAAGCGCAAATTTCCGCATCGTTCATCGCTTCGCCCACGGTATCCAGCCCTGCCTGGAAGGCGACCGGCACCAGCGCAGTGTGTGCACCGTTAAGAATGGCCACTTTACGCTCTTTGTACGGCTTAATATCGTCCACGATCAGCACGTTAAGCGGCAGTTTATCGAGTCGCAGCTCGGCGGCCAGAGATTTCGGCCCCTGAATGACAAACAGATAGAAGTGTTCGGCGGTATCGAGGAAAGCGTCTTTATAGCCCAGTTGCTCTTCAATCTGCACGGCTTCATCACGTGGATAGCCGGTCACAATGCGGTCTACCAGCGTAGAACAGAAAGCGTTGGCTTCATCCAGCCATGCCACAAAGGCTTCCGGCAGCGCCCACTCCTGCGCATAGCGCAGCACCAGTTCACGCAACGCTTCGCCGTTATAGTCAATCAGCTCGCAGGGAACGATGACCCAGCCTTTATCCGCCGCGCCGGAGAAATGGCTGTAGCGTTCAAATAGCAGACGGGTCAGTTTAGCCGGATAGCTAACCGCGGGCGCATCGTCGAATCGGTCGCCCGCGTGGTAGCTAATTCCCGCTTCGGTGGTATTGGAAAACACAAAACGCATATCCGGGTTATGCGCCAGCCGCAGCAGTTCATCATAATCCGCATAGGCGCTGATTTCGCGATTGACCGAGCGAATCAGGCGCGCATCGCTGACCGCTTCACCCTTCTCATTCAGGCCGCGAATGATCGTGGTATAGAGACCGTCCTGCACGCTGAGCGACGGCGGGAACGCACTCTCAATCGGACGTACAATCACCACCCCGGCATTCAGGTCGGTATGCTCGTTTAACAGATCGATCTGCCAGTCGATAAACGCACGCAGGAAGTTGCCTTCGCCAAACTGAATGATACGTTCAGGGTACTGCGCGCCCGGGAAATCGCGACGGTTTAGTGTTTTCACAAGGGTTCCCTCATAGAGTAGTCATACAACCTGAGTAATTGGTCCAATAAGTTATCAGGTTTTTAGGCAAGTGAAACCCTGTTTTGATCAAAGCTGTATGCAATATCAAATTTAAGACAGAAATTTATAGAACAGCGATGTTGCCGTCAGCTCGCCGTCCGGCATTAGCGCATAGCGCGGGATTTCCCCGGCTTTTTCCCAGCCGCACTGCACGTAAAATTTTTCTGCCCCGCTGCCGGTTGCGGTATCCAGCACCAGAACACTCTTGCCCTGCTCGCGTGCGATCGCTTCCAGTCGGGCCATTAGCGCATTCGCCAGCCCTTGACGACGCGCATTTTGGTGAACCAGGAGCTTGGCGACATCGGCGCGGTGCGGTTGGTTTTCCGGTTGGTCGGTAATGAGCTGTACCGTGCCAACGAGCCGCTGCTCTGCATCTGCCGCGGCGAGGACAACCCGCTCCCCGGCGGCGACGCTTTGCGCCATTCGCAGCCAGAACGCCGTCGCGGTTTCCGGGGCGAAAGGCAGCATAAAGCTCACCGAGGCCCCGCCGTTGACGCAGCTGACAAGGATATCGGTTAATTCAGAAAGGTGTTTGAGAATATCGTCATGCGACAGGGTGCGCAGAGTGAAGGATGTGGTCATAGGTAACTCCTTGAAATTGACCACATCACTATGTTTTTAACTTATATTTAACACAAGCAGAATTATCATCGCGTTTTCTTATGGGATAATTCAGGCCATTTCGTGCGTAAAAATCCGGTTGCGCCCGGCACGTTTCGCCCGAATCAACGAATCATCGGCTTCCATCAGCAACTGGTTGAACAGATCCGTAACCCTGGCGGTAGCGAGCAGTTGGCTCTCCAGCCCCATGCTGACGGTCAGCTGGATTTTGTTTTGCCCCCAGGTGAAGGTCTGCGATGCGATACCCTGACGAATTTTTTCCGCCAACGCCTGTCCGTCCCGCTCTGATGAAGTCAGCGTCGCGACGGCAAACTCTTCCCCGCCAATGCGCGCCACCATGCCCTCTTCACCTACCAGTAGCCGCACCTGCTGCGCAAACTGGGCCAGCACGCAGTCGCCGCACTCATGGCCCCAGCGATCGTTGACCTGCTTGAAGCCGTCGATATCCAGCACCATGACCGTTAACCGCTTATCTTCCGACAGCGGTTGGCGTTTCAGCGCTTCGCTTAACCCCGAGCGAGAATAGACCCGGGTCTGGAAGTCAAAGTCAGCACGCAGGGCCAGCTGTTTGACAAGGTTATTAATCGCCTCGACGCTGGAAGCGACGATAATCGGGCTAATCAGCATCGCCGCGATACCCAGACGCGTCGAAAACAGCTGCCACGGCTGCATCCGGGTGTCGGGCGTGAGGTGAATCAGCGAGTTCGCCACCAGCAGAATTTCGCTAATCCCGGTAATAAAGGTCAACAGACAGGTCAACGGCAGCGGATAGCGAATCGCGCACCAAATCAGCGCGGGTAACGGGAAGGTTATGCTCCCGGCCCCGCCCACCGCCACGCCGAGCGCAATCGACAGCACCAGCGCGATCGCCGGTAACAGCTGACGCAGGCGAAAACGTCCGAACGCCGAAGGGAGCGTGAGGGTCAAAATGAACGGCAGGATCAGTACGGCGGTGGAAAACTGTTCACTAAACCAGTCCGCCAGTTGGGGAATAAACGTGGCGCGTTCCACATCTACCGAACCCAGCGCCCCAACAGCAGCGCAGAGCAGCGCCGCCAGCAGGCAGTAGCAAAACAGGCTTAGCGCGTTGATCGGTCCCGGCATCGAATCCGCCCGCCGCTTATCCCACAAAATGAGCTGCGCCAGGGTGACGATAAAAACGATATTGGAGAAATTAATCAGAAAGGAGGCGAACCCCATTCCCCAACGAGATGTTAAACCGTCATATACCAGCATGGCGGCAAAACAAACGGCGTAAAAATAGCTGCGATTTAGCCAGATATAACGCGCAAAAATCCCCGCCATTACCGCGTTCAGCGGCCAGAAGAACGACAATTCTTGTACCAGACGCAGCATCGCGCCAAAGAAATGCAGCAGTAGCGTTAAAGTGAACAACACCAGCGCATCACGCACGGGCTGTTCCTCACGAAACAGCGTGAATGACCGAATCGACAGTGGAGACATTCATGATTATCCGTCTAATTGTTTCAGGCAATTATTATGTTAATAATTAGTAAGCGGTTCATCATATCATGAGAATAATTATCAGGCATATACCGCCGCCGATGAATTACGGTCTGCCGCGATCCGGCGAATTCATCTGGATCACCAGCCAGTGATGGATAACCTGCACCACGTAGCGCTGCTCTTCGTCGCTGAGCCCGCGGCCCCGCGGGATCGCGTGCCACTTTTCCAGACAACCGCGACAGCAGGTCGCGGTGGCATGCTGGGCGATAAACACCGGATGTCCGCGCATCGGGGTCTGCTTACCGTCGTTAGGAATTTGCGCAGGGGCCAGCCGACTGGCGATAAAGTCCGCCGCGTGCTGGTCGATAACTTCCGCGCCCTTATCATAACAATACTGCCGTTCTTTCACGCCGAGGCGAAAACGGGAGCGGAAAGTGGAACGCTGCAGGCGGGCAAACAGGTTTTCTATGGGTACCATCAGAATACCGACCTTCCCAGTTTTTGAGTGAGTTTTTCCAGTAAAGCAATTCCGGCCAGCGAGTTCCCCGCCTCATCGAGTTCCGGGCTCCACACCGCAATCGCCATCTCCTGCGGGACGATAGCCACAATCCCGCCGCCGACGCCGGATTTCGCCGGCAAACCGACGCGCCACGCAAATTCACCTGCGTTCTGATACATGCCGCTGGTCATCATCAGGGCGTTGACCTGCCGCGACTGAATCGGCGCAATCACCGGCGTCTCAAGGTGCGGGGCGATGCCTCTATCGGCAAGAAACAGAAAGGTGCGCGCCAGCTCCACGCAGCTCATCTCCAGTGAACAGTAGTGGAAATAGTTTTGCAGTACCGTGGCGACATCGTTATGGAAATTGCCGAAGGATTTCATTAGCCAGGCGATAGCGGCATTGCGCGCCGAATGATCGAACTCCGAGCGGGCAACCACCGGATCGTAGGCGATATCGCCCACCCCGCTCAGACGACGAACGATTTCCAGCATTCGCTGGCGAGGCGCGCTAAGGCGACTGTGCAGCATATCGCAGACCACCAGCGCCCCGGCATTGATAAACGGATTACGCGGTTTGCCTTGTTCAATTTCCAGCTGTAATAGTGAATTAAAGGGCTGGCCGGAGGGATCTTTCCCCACCCGCTGCCAGATCTCCTCTTCCTGATAGTGGTTCATCGCCACCACCAGGCTCAGGACTTTCGAGATCGATTGAATAGAGAAACGCTCGTGCGCGTCGCCGGCGCTGTAGTGCTGACCGTCGACCGTACAGATGGCTACGCCGAGCTTCTCGCCGCTAACGCGGGCCAACGCCGGAATATAGTCCGCCACTTTACCGCGCCCAATCAGCGGCCTGACTTCAGCCAAAATGGCATCGAGCATTGCGTTATTCATTACCGTCGCCACGCGAGGCTCCTTGCCAACAACAAAATTCGGGCGGTAATTATAGGCGCACGCGGCGCGAAGAAACAGCTTCTTTCTCGCTTCGGTGCCGCTAAGTAAATAGCTTAATAATATCGGGGGTATGTTCCCGCAAGCGGCTTTTCCGGGCTACGCGATCGCAGATGGCTGCGTCCCGTAGCCCGGTCAGGTGCATTGCGCCGCCCCCGGAGGCAGTTTGTAGGGTTAGCGGCGATCTCTCCAGACGGTCTGGACGTTGCAGAATTCATGCAGGCCAAAATGGGAAAGCTCGCGGCCAAAACCGCTTTTCTTCACGCCGCCGAACGCCACGCGGGCATCGCTGGCGCAGTAGCCGTTGATAAACACCCCGCCGCACTCCAGCTCATCGGCAAAGCGCCGGGCCTGCGTTTCACTGGCGGTATAAACCGTTGCTGAAAGGCCAAATTCGCTATCGTTAGCCAGCGCCAGCGCATGATCGGCATCGCGGGCTTCGGTAATCGTCGCCACCGGCCCAAACAGTTCTTCACGAAAGCCGGTCATCTCAGCGGTGACGTTCCCCAGCACCGTCGGCGCATAGTAGTTACCCGCGCCTTCGATTTTTTCCGCGCCCAGCAGCAGGGTCGCCCCCTCTTTTAGGGTCGCCCGCACCTGCTCGTGCAGCTCATCGCGCAGGTCGAAACGCGCCATCGGTCCAATATAGTTCTGCTCGTCGCGCGGATCGCCCATTTTCAGCGCGGCGACGGCGGCGACAAATTTCTGCGTAAAGGCTGCAGCAATACCCGCTTCGACGATGAAACGCTTCGCGGCGGCGCAGACCTGCCCGGTATTCTGGTAGCGGCCAATCACCGCCGCCTTCACGGCCTCATCGAGGTCGGCGTCGTTAAGGACGATAAAGGGATCGGAGCCGCCCAGCTCCAGCACGCATTTTTTCAACGCCGCGCCGGCCTGGGCGCCAATAGCCTTCCCGGCGCGCACGCTGCCGGTGACGGTCACCGCGGCGATGCGCGGATCGTTAATCATTTGCGAAACGCCGTCGTTGGTGGCATTAACCCAGCCAAACACGCCTTCCGGCACGCCCGCTGCGGCAAAAATTTCGCCAATCATCGCCGCGCTGCCCAGCACGTTTGGCGCATGCTTAAGCAGATAGCTGTTGCCCGCCAGCAGAATCGGCACCGCGCCGCGCAGCACCTGCCACACCGGGAAGTTCCATGGCATGATCGCGAGGATCGCGCCCATCGGACGATACTCAATCACCGCTTTATTGTCTTCAACCAGCGTCGCTTCGGTATTCAGCATCGCCGGGCCGTGTTCGGCATACCAGTCACAGAGATTGGCGGATTTAGCGACTTCGCCGCGCGCCTGGGCAATCGGTTTACCCATCTCAAGGCTAATCATTTGCGCCAGCGCTTCGCCACGGTCGCGCATCACGCTGCCGACCTTACGCAGCGCCGCCGCGCGCGCCGCCACGCTGACGTTGCGCCATTGACGATAACCCCGTTCCGCAAGGGCAATGGCTGAATCGACTTGTTGTTCGCTGGCCCAGGGCAGAGACGACAGCGTTTCACCTGTGGTTGGGTTCACGGAAACCGCCTGAGTGGCAGATAAATTCATCGTTTTTCTCTCTGTGTTGATTGCGAAGTGACCTTATTCTGGCTTACCCTTCCCTTCATTAAAAATGAATAATATTAAGCAACCTTTTCACAAAAGAAGAACGCTATGGATCTGACCCAGCTTGAGATGTTTAACGCCGTCGCCAGCACTGGCAGCATTACCCAGGCCGCGCAGAAGGTGCATCGCGTGCCGTCAAACTTGACCACGCGCATTCGCCAGCTGGAGGCGGATCTCGGCGTCGAACTGTTTATTCGCGAAAACCAGCGCCTGCGTCTGTCGCCCGCCGGACATAGCTTTTTACGCTATAGCCAGCAGATCCTGGCGCTGGTTGATGAGGCGCGGATGGTGGTCGCCGGAGACGAGCCTCAGGGGCTGTTTTCGCTCGGCTCGCTGGAGAGTACCGCCGCCGTGCGTATTTCCCCGACCCTGGCGCACTTTAACCAGCGCTATCCAAAGATCCATCTGGCCCTCTCCACCGGCCCATCCGGCACCATGATCGACGGCGTACTCGAGGGCAACCTGAGCGCGGCGTTTGTCGACGGCCCGCTGGTGCATCCGGGGCTTGAAGGGTTACCGGTGTTCCCGGAAGAGATGATGATCGTCGCGCCATTTGGCCATCCGCCCATCGCTCGCGCCAGCGAAGTAAACGGCGCCAGCGTCTACGCGTTTCGCGCCAACTGCTCCTACCGCCGTCATTTTGAGAGCTGGTTCCACGCCGATCGCGCCACCCCGGGGCGGATCCATGAGATGGAGTCCTATCACGGCATGCTGGCCTGCGTCATTGCCGGCGCCGGACTGGCGCTGATGCCGCGCAGCATGCTGGAGAGTATGCCGGGCCACCAGCAGGTTTCCGCCTGGCCGCTGGCCGAAGAGTGGCGCTGGCTAACGACATGGCTGGTCTGGCGGCGCGGGGCGAAAACTCGCCAGCTCGAGGCGTTTATAGCGCTGCTGAACGAAGATCGACAAGCAGCAGTTTCTCCATAAAGATGCTTAACGGATCCGGCTGATACGGCGTGAAGGCGCTGCGCGTCTGATACCCATTGCGCGTATATAGCGCAACGGCGGCGTGCTGATGAATGCCGGTTTCCAGGCGTACGGTATGGCATTCACGCTTTATCGCCTCTTTCTCCAGCGCCGCCAGCAGTTTTTCTCCCAGCTGCTGGCCGCGATGGGCCGGGTTAATGAACACCCGTTTCATCTCGCCAAACCCCTCTTCGCCGAGCACGATCGCCCCGCAGCCAACGGCCTGCTGCCGGGCATCGCGGATAATTAGTGCGATCACCGACTCCGCCGGGAGCGCGCTCAGGTCGATCAGATGGTTGCTTTCCGCCGGGTAGAGCGTCTGCTGGTAAGCATCCAGTTCGGCAATTAAAGCGGTGAGGTCCGGGTGGTTTAGCGGGGTCGCGGCGATAGTGTACATAAATAAGCTCCTTTTTTGAGCGTACTGTAACGCGCGGCGTCCGCAGCGCCGCCATAGCATTAACTTATAGCTTCCGGCCCCACTTGCTCTCACCCCTTGGGAGGCAGTAATTTTGCCGCATGACGTCTTTTATCAGGATAAAACGATGAATACCAAAGCACGCAAGGTGATGATTATCGGGGCCGGAAACGTCGGCGCCTCTGCGGCCTACGCCCTGTTAAACCAGTCGATTTGCGAGGAGCTGATCCTTGTCGATCTCAATAAACCACGCGCCGAAGCGCACGCTCAGGATCTGAGCGACGCGGCCGCCTATATGCCGGGAATGATGACGATTTCCACCCGGGAAGCCAGCGACTGCGCCGATGTCGATATTGCGGTGATCACCGTTTCCGGCGGCGCGCTCAAACCGGGCCAGACCCGGTTGGACGAATTGACCAACACGGCGAAAATCGTCAAAAGCCTCGTCCCGCAGATGATGAGCGGCGGTTTCAACGGCATCTTTTTGGTTGCCACCAATCCCTGCGACATCATCACCTGGCAGGTGTGGCAGCTTTCCGGCCTGCCGCGCGGCCAGGTACTGGGGACTGGCGTCTGGTTAGATACCACCCGCTTACGCAGGGTGCTGGCCCAGGCGCTGGATATCGGCGCGCAAAGCATCGACGCCTTTATTCTCGGAGAGCATGGCGATGCCCAGTTTCCGGTGTGGTCGCACTCGGCGGTATACGGCTCCGCCATTGCCGATGTTTACCAGAAACATACCGGTAAAGCCCTCGACCGGGAGCTGATTGCCGACAAGGTGCGTAAGCTGGGGTTTGAGATTTACGCCGGCAAAGGCTGCACGGAGTACGGCGTCGCCGGGACCATCGCCGAAATCTGTCGCAATATTTTCACCGGCAGCCATCGCGCGCTGGCGGTATCGTGCATTCTTGATGGAGAGTACGGCGTAAGCGGCGCGGCGGCTGGCGTTCCCGCGGTGCTCACGCAAAGCGGCGTGCAGCAAATCATTGAGCTACAGCTGGCAGATGATGAAGCGGAGAAGTTCCACCACGCTATCGAGGTGATTAAAGCCAATATCGCCCGTCTGCCGTAAGCCGCTTCCCCGGCTAGCCGGCCACGATCAGCCGGGGATGAATATGCGTTAACGCTTCGCGCGTCGCTTCCGGCAGATGACTATCGGTAATGATATCGGTGAGTGAGTCGAGATGCGTGATATTAAACAGCGACCAGGCGCCGTATTTGGAGCTGTCCGCCAGCAGTATGCGCCGCCGGGCGTTGGCGATTAAGTCGCGCTTCAGCGCCGCTTTCTCTTCCGTTGGCGAGGTGACGCCCTTCTCCAGGTCCCAGCCGTTGCAGCTGACGAATGCCAGATCGGGCCAGATATTCTGCAGCAGGCGGCGCCCGTGATCGCCGATGCAGGACTGGCTGCTGTCATCGATGCGCCCGCCGATGATCGTCACTTCAATTTGCTTAAACTCTGACAGGAACAGGGCGATATGCAGGTCGCTGGTGATCACCCGCAGCGGCAGATGGGTAATTTGCCGGGCCAGTTCAATCATGGTGGTCCCGGCATCGAGGACAATGGCGTCCCCGGCCTTAACCAACGCCGCCGCCGCGCTGGCGATGGCGTATTTTTCCTGCAGGCTACGCTGGGATTTCTCCTGCGTGGTCGGTTGTGCTGGAATAAACCGGTTGAGGGTCACGCCGCCGTGCGTTCGGCTGATCACTCCTTCCTGATCGAGCTTAATCAGGTCTCGGCGAATGGTCGCGGGCGAGGCGTCGGTCACCGCCACCAGTTGGTCCACTGTCACCAGATTATGGCTCTTGAGATAATCCATAATCTGCTCTAACCGGTTATATCCCTTCATGTTATTCCTGTGCGATTTGCATGGCGAGCTCAATAGAGGTAGTCATGCTGTCAGACTTAGCTTTACCTGTCCAGGCAATATCAAACGCCGTGCCGTGGTCGGCGGAAGTGCGAATAAACGGCAGTCCGGCGGTAATATTCACCCCATCATAAAACCCAAGCAATTTTAGCGGAATATGTCCCTGATCGTGATACATCGCGACCACCATATCAAACAGCCCTTCGTGGCACTGCATAAACACCGTATCCGGCGGGCACGGTCCGGTCACGTTGAGCCCTTTAGCTTTCATTGCGTCAACCGCCGGCCCGACGATGCGGATCTCTTCATCGCCAAACAGGCCGTTTTCCCCGGCGTGAGGATTAACCCCGGCGACGGCGATACGCGGCTGGCTATAACCCACCCGGCGCAAGAAGCTATCGGCAATACCAATCACCGTCTCCACCCGCGGCTGGTTCAGGTTATCGAGGAATTTACGCAGCGCCACATGGGTGGAGATATGGATAACCTTGAGCTTATCGGTATACAGCACCATCGCGAAATCTTTGGTCTGCGTCAGATGAGCCAGCATTTCGGTATGCCCTGGGAAATGGTGCCCGGCCAGATGCAGCGCCTCTTTATTTAACGGCGCGGTGGCGAGCGCGAACACTTCTCCGGCCATCGCCAGGTTGGTCGCCCGCTTGATGCAGCGGTACGCTAAATCACCTGCCTGTGCCTGTACCTCGCCCGGGCGCAGTCCCTGCGGATCGGTCAGCGGTTCGTCGATAACGTTGATGACGCCAGGACTAAACCGCGCCTGTCCCGGATTATCAATGATTCGCAGCTCGGCGCGGGGGGTGATCTCCATCGCCAGGATCCGCCGCAGCGTCCGCGCGCAGCCCACCACCACCACCGGCGCGCCGTTCAGTTTCCCCTCCGCCAGGGATTTAATAATAATTTCCGGGCCAATGCCTGCCGGATCTCCCATCGTTACCGCTATGATGTTAGTCACTCATTTTCTCCTCAATAAAGTTCACGACCTCCAGCAGGGTGGTTTCCGTTCCGAATCCGCCTGCCTTAGTCATTACCGGCCGCTGCCAGCTGCTACCCAGAAAATTGCCGTACGGCACGCACTGCGCCACCCGACCCGTAATATGAAATCCGCTGGCCCCCAGCGCCTGCGCGACGGCGATGGCCACGTCGCCGCCGGACAGATATAGCGCCCCCGGCTGGCGCTGGGCGATGGCCCGTTCGCTGACCTGCGCCAGATACGCGCAGATACGTTCGCCAAGCGCGGTGCGATCGACGCCGTGCTGACGGCACAGGGCATCAATGCCCTTTCGCGCCTCGCTATCGGGACGCGTGGTGACGACGCAATGATTATTTTCACTCAATACCGCGGCGATGCGTCGGGCGTCAGCGTCGACATCGCCGCCAAAGGCCATCGCGACATCAATTTCTACGCGAACAACGCGCGGATGCGCCTCAAGCCGGGCGACCTGCTGTTGCGCGATCTCGCTCATTGAACCGACAATCGCCAGCAGCGGTCCGCGCGGTACGGCAGCCAGCCGACGCGCCAGGGCGTCACACAATCCTGCCGACCCCGCCAGCAGCACTTTCCGATCGCAGGCCGCGACTGCCTCGATAATGGCGTCCAGTTGCCGATCCTCTTCGGCGTCCACGATCAATACTCGCGGTACATCGCCCGTCTGCGCCAGCGCGGTCGCCAGGGTATCGACCGTCGCCCTAAGGCAGCGCAGCTCGCTTTGCTGTGCCACCACGTCGGCGATATCCGCGCTGCCGACCGGCGTTTTCGGGTCGGTGGCGAACTCGGTTTCATTGACCGGCAGGCCGCGCACATAGCACAGCCCCTCTCGCGTCACCCGGCCTGCCGCCGGGAAAGCCGGGGCCAGGACCGCCACGGAGCACGCCAGAGCGCGCATCGTCGCCTGCAGTTCGGCGCCGAGGTTGCCGCGCAGGGTGGAGTCGATTTTCTTCACCGTCCAGCGCGGCTGAAAACGCGGCAAGATAGCCTGCAAGAGATACGTAATACGCCGTGCCGCTTCTGCGGCGGGCTGCGCGCGGCTGTCGCTATTGAGGATCAGCGCCTGCGCCTCTCCCCGATAGCGATCGGAAAACGCCACTTCCGCCCGCATTCCCGTCTCCGCCAGGCTGACGCCGGCGTCATTAGCGCCGGTGAAGTCGTCCGCCAGAACCAACACCTTATTATCCCCGCTGCCCATCGCTTTCCCTTTTATCACTGTTCGACATTGATAATGATTATATTCAATCACAATTGATTAAATGTGAGCAATCTCAAGTTATTAAATCGCCGTATAAATTATAACTTCACCCCACAATGTGAATGGCACGCAGAACGGATGATTAAATTTAATCATTCATAAAAGAGGAGAAAAAAGTGGCAACCATTAACAGCACTCTGATTAGCGGCGCGGGCGCCTTTACCGCCCTGCTGCCGCTGCTGGCGGGCAAGCGGCGCATTTTGCTGGTCACTGACGGCAACGTGGGCAAACTCCATGCCGCGCAGCAGATCCGCGCGCTTCTGCAGGATGAGGGGCGTCAGGTGCAGATCGTGGATACGGTGCCCGCCGAGCCGAGCCAGCACGATATGGCGCAGATTCAGCGCCTCGTCAGCGCCAGCGAGCCGCAGCTTATCGTGGGGATTGGCGGCGGTAGCGTTCTGGATGTGACCAAGCTGCTCTCGGTCCTGCTGCATCCCCGCTCACCGGGGCTTGACGCGCTGCTGGCAGGCGAAAAACCGCAGCAAAAAGTAACCTCTCTGTTAATTCCCGCCACCGCCGGGACCGGCTCAGAGGCCACGCCGAACGCAATTCTGGCTATCCCGGAGCAGAGTACCAAAGTGGGCATTATCTCCCCGGTTCTGCTGCCGGATTACGTTGCCCTGCTGCCGGAATTGACCACCAGCATGCCCGCACACATCGCCTCCTCTACCGGCATCGACGCGCTGTGCCACCTGATTGAGTGCTTTACCGCCACCGTTGCCAATCCGGTAAGCGATAACGCGGCGCTGATTGGCCTGCGCAAGCTGGTACGCAATATCGAGCTCTCGGTGACCGAGCCGCAGAACCTGAGCGCGAAGCTGGAGATGCTGTGGGCCTCTTATTATGGCGGCGTGGCGATCAACCATGCGGGTACCCATCTGGTTCATGCCCTCTCCTATCCGTTGGGCGGCAAATACCATCTGCCGCACGGCGTGGCGAACGCGATTTTGCTGGCGCCCTGTATGAAAGCGGTGCGCCCGCATGCGGTGGCGAAATTTGCCCAGGTCTGGGATCTGATCCCTGAGGCCGATCTGACGCTCAGCGAAGAAGAAAAATCTCATGCGTTGGTCGCCTGGCTGGCCGCGCTGGTGAAACGCCTACAGCTGCCAGACAACCTCGCCGCGCTGGGCGTGCCGCCGGAAAGCATCGGCGAGCTGAGCGAAGCGGCGCTAAACGTCAAACGTTTACTCAATAACGCGCCGTGCAGCGTTAACCAGCAGCAGGTCGAAGCGATCTACCGCACCCTATTTCCACAGCCATAACACTCGGGAAAGATGAATATGAGCAATGCAATTACCGGCGTACTGACCGCCATCGTGACGCCCTTTACCGCCGAGGGCGCGGTAAATATTCCGGCGCTGAAGCAGCAGGTTCAGCGTCAGCTCGCCGCCGGCAACGGTATTTTCTGCGGCGGGACCAACGGCGAGTTTTTTGTGCTCAATGAAGCGGAAAAAGTCGCTGTCGCTAAAGCCTGCGTGGAAGAGGTCGCCGGTCGCGCGCCAGTGGTGGCGCATATTGGCGAAGTGTCGACTCGGGAAACCATCCGTTTGGGTCAGCAGATCGAAAAACTGGGCGTCGATGCGGTCTCGGTCATCACCCCGTGGTTTGTCCCGCTGACGCAGGATGAGCTTATCAGCCACTATACGGCCATCGCTGACGCTCTGAGCGTACCGATATTCCTGTACAACATCCCGGCACGTACCGGCAATACCATCGAACCTCAGACCGCGCGGGTTCTGGCGCGGCACGCCAACATCATCGGCGTCAAAGACAGCGCCGGAAGTTACGAAAGCCTGACGGGATTTCTCGATGCGGCGCGAGGCATTGCCAATTTCGACGTGCTGAATGGCCCCGATTCGCTGATTCATCAGGGATTTATTGACGGTTGTTCCGCCTGTATTTCCGGGCTGGCCAACGTCGCGCCGAAAGAGATCAACGCCATCTGGGCGCGCTTTAACGCCGGCGATATTGATGGCTCCCGCCATGCTCAGGAGAGCGTGACCGGGCTGCGTACCGATCTGTATAAAGTGGCGTTCTCGCCGGCGGCAGTAAAAAAAGCGCTGCAGCTGATGGGTTTTGCCGTCGGCAACAGCCGCTATGCGGTCAGCTTTACGCCAGCCCAGTGCGAACAAATCAAAGACATTATCGCCAGGTATATTTCCTGAACACACCAGGAATACCGGGTTCGATCGTCGGTGCCGGTTACAGGAATAAACAGCACCGACACTCTTGACGATTATTTATAACACGTCTTACGCTGTGTAAGGGATGTTGCCATGTTTATCTGGATGCTGGACCCTGAAATAGGGTTGACGCTAATCACGCTGACCTTCCTGGAGATTATTCTCGGGGTCGATAATATTATATTTCTTTCACTGGTGGTGGCGAAACTCCCGCCCCATCAGCAAAATCTTGCCCGCAAGTTAGGGCTCAGTGGCGCAATGATCATGCGCGTGTTATTGCTGGTGTCGATTGCCTGGCTGGCGCACATTACGCTGCCGCTATTTACCATTGCCCATTTTGTCGTTTCTGTGCGCACGATTATTTTATTTGTTGGCGGTTGTTTTCTTATTTACAAATCACTGCAGGAAATACGCGGCGAGCTTCAGCCGGAAGTAGAGTCGCACAGCGACGGCCTGCGCCAGCTCTCGCTGGCCGGGGCCATCATCCAGATTATGCTGCTGGATATCGTCTTCAGCCTTGATTCTGTTATTACCGCAGTCGGTCTATCGCAGCATATTTTTATTATGATTACAGCGGTCATTATCGCCGTCGGCGTAATGATGTTGGCGGCGAAAACCATCGGCGATTTTGTGAATAATACACCAACCATGAAAATGCTCGCATTAACCTTCCTGCTGCTGGTAGGGATATTACTGGTGGCCGACAGTCTGGAAATACACATTGCGAAAGGCTACCTCTATTTTGCTATTTTCTTTTCGCTGGCGGTAGAAACGCTAAATATTATTCGCAGCAGAAAAATCATTAAAGCTTCACAGCAGCAAGACGCTTACGTCTCATTACCGATCAATAAATAAAACCCTACTAAAATAACGGAGAGTGAATATGTCTGTAACCGCAGTTCGTGACGGTATTATTTCTCAGCACCCGCAGGATGAGCGCGTGGAAACCGCCATGCTCCCCTCATCCTGCCCGCAAAATCACGCGGCTAACCTGCTGCCGCTGCCGGACGGCTCGCTGATGTGCGTGTGGTTTGGCGGCACTCAGGAAGGCGTCGCCGATATCTCCGTCTGGGGGTCGCGCCTGCTCCCCGGCCGTCGCCAATGGTGCGATGCGGTCAAATTGTCCGACGACCCCAGCCGCTCAGAGCAAAATCCGCTGCTTTTTCTCGACCCGGATAACGTGCTGTGGCTGCTGTGGACCGCGCAGATCTCCGGCAATCAGGATACCGCCATCGTGCGCTACCGCCAGTCAACGGATCTGGGTCAGACCTGGGGCGACATTGCCACCCTGCTCGACAAGCCCGGCACCTTTATTCGCCAACCGATGACCGTTCTGGACAACGGCAACTGGCTGCTACCGGTCTTCTACTGCCGCACGCGGCCGGGCGAAAAGTGGGTCGGCAACGACGATATCAGCGCCGTCAAAATCTCCGCCGATAAGGGCAAAACCTGGCGTGACGTCGAAGTCCCGCACAGTCTCGGCTGCGTGCATATGAATATCACCCCGCTGCCGGGCGGCGTGCTGGTGGCCCTCTTTCGCAGCCGCTGGGCAGACAATATCTACTACAGCCAGTCGGTGGACAACGGGGAAAGCTGGTCAGCGCCTGAGCCGACGGTGCTGCCCAATAATAACTCGTCTATTCAGGTCACTACCCTTTCCAGCGGCGAACTGGCGCTGGTGTTTAACCCCATGAGCGCCGCCGGCGCGCTGGAACGTCGCGCGTCGCTTTACGATGAAATCGACGACGGCGACAGCAGCCGTAAAGAGCCAGAAGCTAACGGCGGTCGCTCGGCGTTCTGGGGCGCGCCGCGCGCGCCGATGACTGTCGCCCTCTCTGCCGATGGCGGTAAAACCTGGCCATGGCGGCGCAATCTCGATGAAGGCGACGGCTACTGCATGACTAACAATTCGCTGGATAAGCGCAATCGCGAGTTCTCCTACCCGAGCATTAAACAAGGGGCGGACGGCACGCTGCACATTGCCTACACCTGGTTCCGCCAGGCGATTAAATACGTGCATATCACGCCCGAATGGGTGAAGGAGTCCGCGCTATGATCGTCGGCAACCTTAACGCTCTGCCGCTGGCAGGGCTTCCCCCAGCGCTGCGGCAAATTCTCGCCCATCCGCAGGCCACGCTAGCGGCGCTGAGCGCCAGGAAAGACGGGCGCTGGCAGCCGGAAAACTGTCGCTGGTATTGCGATATCGGCGAAGCGTCCACCCAGCCCGCCGCGCGGCGTCACACCGAATATCACCATCAATGGGCCGATATTCAGGTGATGCTGGCAGGCTGCGAGGTGATTAACGCCGGAACGCTCCGCGTCGCGCAGGATAGCGATGAAGAGCGCAAACCGGATCTGTTTATCGCCCGCGATTGCCCTCTACCGGTATCCATCACCCTGCATGCCGGTGATTTTGCGCTATTTCTGCCCGGCGAACCCCACCAGGCGCTGTGCGCGGTAGACGCGCCGGTAACGGTACGCAAAGCCGTATTTAAAGTGCCGGGCGACATGCTGGAAGGGTAAATAATAAGGAGCAATAACGATGACAATGGAAATGATTCTGGCGCTGGGCATTCTGGTGCTGATGATCGTGCTTATCATGTCGGACAAAATGGCCTTTGGCGCACCGCCGCTGCTGGCCTGTCTGCTATTGGTTGTGACCGGGCTCGCCAACGTCCAGCAGGCTTTTGCCGGGTTTGTAAACTCCAGCGTCATCATGATCGCCGGGTTTATGGTGGTCATGGCGGCGCTGCAGAAAACGCGGCTGATAGGCAACGTCAAGTCCGCGATGGTGAATCTGGTGAACAGAGGCAGCTACAAAAGCTATGCTCTACTGCTATTGATTGTGATGCTCGGCGCCAGCCTGGCGGGTACTGGCTCAACCGGCTACTACGTGCTGATCCTGTCGCTGGTCTCGACGATCCCCTACAGCAAGAAGCTGCCGACCTCGAAGCTGATGATGCCGCTGGGATTCGCCACCAACCATCCGCTGTTTCCGGTTAACGTCGCGCTGCTGTTCGGCGTCACCGCGACGGTGCTGCAAACCGCCGGATTTAACGAAGAAATTTCGATGGTGAAATTCGCGCTGGTGAATCTGGTGATGTCGCTGGCGTTCCTGGCATGGTGCCTGCTTGCCTGGCGCTTTTTACCCGATCACCCAATAGCCGATGCTTCTGAAGAGGCCATGGCAGTGCGCGAAGAGGAAGCCGTCACCCTGCCCGCGTGGAAAGAGTACTGCACCGTCGGGGCATTCGCCGTCAGCGTGGTCGGCATGATGCTGATGAATCAGTTAGGCAATATCGCCTACGTGGTGCCGGGCCTTGCCGCCGCGTTCGTCATGATGATTAACGTCGTCGACTTCAAGGAGGTGCGCGATCATATGGGCGCGCCGGTTATCCTGATGATGGCCGGGGTTATCGGCGTCGCCGACGCGCTGGCGGGCACCGGGTTTACGGCAATGGTGGGCGATGCGGTTGCGGGCGTGCTCGGCTCCAGCGTCTCTCCGTTCGTCTTTATTTTTATCTTTGCGCTGCTGACCAGTACCTGCGCCACCTTTACCGGTTCGAACATGGGGTCGGTCTATATCTTCGCGCCGATTGCTATCGCCGCCTGCACCAGCCTCGGCCTTAACCCAACCGCGGCCGCTATTGCCGTGGTCATTTCAGGCTGGAACGGCGGCTATATGCCGATTGACGGCATGCCGGCAATGATTCTGGGAATGGGTAAATATAAATTGCCGGAATTCTGGCTATTTTCGGTACCCATGTACTTAATTCGAATTCTGGCATTATGCGTCGGCGCGATCGTTATATTTCCGATGTAATTAACGGATAAGCCCCATCGTCGTTTTACCCGCTTGTGGCGTTGGATTTTCGTCGCGTACGCAGGATACTTCCGCCTGGTCATCCACTCAGGCTCAGGATCGGCTGACCTCTCGCCGATCCTGTCTTATTATTACGGCCTGGCTAGCGCAGCGTGATGACGCCGTTTAAATAGGTCACCGCCTGGCCGCTCATCAAGACTCTTTCGCCCTTCAGCTGACAGCGAATATCTCCGCCGCGCGCGGAAACCTGACGCGCCAGCAGATGGGTTTTGCCCAGCTTCGCACTCCAGTATGGGATCAGCATGGTATGCGCCGAACCGGTTACCGGATCTTCCCACACCGCTTCGCCGGGTGAGAAAAAGCGGCTAACGAAGTCATATTCGCCGCTGCCTGCCGCCGTCACGGTCACTTTATGTTCACCGGGCGTCATCGCCGCAATGTTGGGCCGCAGGGCTTCGACCCGGTCACGAGAGGCAAGTTCGATGAGCCATGCGCGCCCCTTGCGGGCGTGGAGATAGCTGTCAATCCCCAGCGCGGAGAGCATCGCCGCGGGCGGCTCGCGCTCTTCGGTTTGCCCCGCCGGGAAATCCAGGGTCAGCCAATCGCCTTCGCGGCTCACGGTCAGCCGACCGGAAGCGGTCGCGAAGTGAATCACCGCATCAGGATAATCCAGGTGATGAAATATCACGTGCGCGCTGGCAAGCGTGGCGTGGCCGCAAAGATTAACCTCGTTGCGGGTGGTAAACCAGCGCAGCGCAAAACTATCGCTCTCAGGCACCACAAACGCGGTTTCCGACTGGTTGTGCTGTTGGGCCATTTTGAGCAGCAGCTCATCCGGCAGCCACTCCTTGAGCAGACATACCGCCGCCGGATTACCGGCAAAAGGCTGCTCGCTGAACGCCGCCACCAGATAGACAGGAACGTCAATCACCGGGCCTCCTTAGCGTAAAGTTATGGTGCCGATGAGGTAGGTCGTCGCCTGACCGCCGATCAGAACCCGATCGCCCCGCCACTGGCAGCGCAGGTCGCCGCCGCGGGCCGACACCTGCCGCGCCTGCATCTCCGTTTTGCCGAACTTCTCGCCCCAGTAGGGAATCAGCATGCTGTGCGCGGACCCGGTGACCGGGTCTTCCGCCACCGACTCGCCCGGGCAGAAGAAACGGCTGACAAAGTCATACTCTTCATCCGCGGCGCTGATACAGATCATTTTGCCAAGGCGCTGGAGCATATGCATGTCCGGACGCACGGCCTCGACCTGCTGGCGGTCGGCTAAAATCACCAGATAATCGCGCGCCACGCGAACTTCCACCGCGTCGCTCACCCCGAGCCCCGTCAAAAGTTCAGCTGGCGGCTGTTCAACGACCGTCGTCGCCCAGGCCGGGAAATCCAGCGTCAGCCAGTCGCCGCTGCGGGTGACGCGAAGCTCGCCGACGAAGCGGGTGCTAAACACGATTGTCGACGAGGGGTGGTCGAAATATTCAAAAATGACGTGCGAGGCCGCCAGGGTCGCGTGGCCGCAGAGGTTGATTTCGTACAGCGTCGTAAACCAACGCAGCTCATACCCCTCATCCGTACGCACAAAAAACGCGGTCTCCGACTGATTATGCTGCTGGGCCATTTTCAGCAGCGTTTCGTCCGGCAGCCATTCGGTGAGCGGGCAAACCGCCGCCGCGTTACCGCCAAAGTTACGATCGCTGAAGGCATCAACCAGATAAAAGCTAATTTCCTGCATTGTTCTGTCCCTCTTTTTTTTACTTATCGATAACATGACATAAACGGGAGAAATCCACACGTTTAATAGAAAAATTAATCCGTTAGTCGCAGAAACCTCGCCTCAACAAAAATGAGATGCAGATCACAAAATGATTGTATTTTCAGCAGCAATCGTTTTAAGATCGTCCCACTTCTTTCCTCTTTGTAACCAGCCCTGAACTTATGATGACAAATACGGTTTCACGCAAGGTCGCGTGGCTTCGCGTAGTCACGCTTGCGATTGCGGCATTTATCTTTAATACCACCGAATTTGCGCCCGTGGGCCTGCTGTCGGACATCGCCGACAGCTTTGGCATGGAAACGGCGCAGGTGGGGATCATGCTGACGATCTACGCCTGGGTTGTCGCCCTGATGTCGCTGCCTTTTATGCTGCTGACCAGCAAGATGGAACGCCGTCGCCTGCTGGTTGGCCTGTTTATCCTGTTTATCGCCAGCCACGTGCTGTCGTTCCTGGCCTGGAACTTCAACGTGCTGGTGATCAGCCGTATCGGCATCGCCTTCGCCCACGCGGTGTTCTGGTCGATCACCTCCGCGCTGGCTATTCGTATGGCCCCGCCGGGTAAACGGGCGCAGGCGCTGAGCCTGATTGCCACCGGTACCGCACTGGCGATGGTCTTCGGCATCCCAATCGGCCGTATTGTCGGGCAGTATTTTGGCTGGCGCACCACTTTCCTGGTCATCGGCCTGGGGGCGCTGGTCACCATGGTTTGCCTGATCAAGCTGCTACCTAAGCTGCCGAGCGAGCACTCAGGGTCGCTGAAAAGCCTGCCGGTGCTGTTCCGCCGCCCTGCGCTATTGAGCATCTATTTGCTGACGGTCATCGTGGTGACCGCGCACTATACCGCCTACAGCTATATTGAACCGTTCGTCCAGACGGTGGCCGGGCTGAGCGGCAACTTCGCCACTCTGCTGCTGCTGACCCTGGGCGGTGCGGGGATCGTCGGCAGCATCCTGTTTGGTAAACTCGGCAACCTGCATGCTTCCGGGTTGATTAACGCCGCGATTGGCCTGCTGCTGGCGTGTTTGCTGCTGCTGCTGCCCGCCTCGCACAACGCCAATCACCTGATGCTGCTGAGCGTCTTCTGGGGCGTGGCGATCATGATTATCGGTCTCGGTATGCAGGTGAAAGTGCTGGCGCTGGCGCCGGACGCCACCGACGTGGCGATGTCGTTGTTCTCGGGGATATTTAATATCGGCATCGGCGCGGGCGCGCTGGTCGGCAGCCAGGTCAGCAGCCATCTGTCGATGGCGTCTATTGGCTACGTCGGCGCGATCCCAGCCGTTATCGCGTTAATCTGGGCGGTGATGATTTTCCGTCGCTGGCCGGTATCGCTGGAAGATCACCAGCCGCATCACTCCTGATAGTTCGGCGTAAAAAAAGCCTGCCGGTTGCAAAATCGGCAGGCTTTTTTATTTTTCTGTCGACGCAAAGTCGTCAGGCGTGATAAGTCGAAATAATCTCCAGCACGCCGTTAATAATAAACTGCACGCCCATGCAGACCAGCAGGAAGCCCATCAGGCGCGAAATCGCCTCAATGCCGCCCTTCCCGACCAGACGCATAATCGCGCCAGAACTGCGCAGGCAGCCCCAGAGGATAATCCCGACCAGGGCAAAAATAATCGGCGGCGCCACCAACACAACCCAGTCCGGGAAGCTCGCCCCGTGCTTTACCGTCGACGCTGAGCTGATAATCATCGCGATTGTCCCCGGCCCGGCGGTGCTTGGCATCGCCAGCGGAACGAAGGCGATATTGGCGGTCGGTTCATCCTCGAGCTCTTCCGATTTCAGCTTGGCTTCCATCGAATCGTGGGCTTTTTGCTGTGGAAACAGCATGCGGAAGCCGATAAAGGCGACAATCAGGCCGCCGGCAATACGCAGACCGGGAATCGATATTCCGAAGGTGTTCATCACCACCTGTCCGGCATACCAGGCGACCATCAGGATGGCGAACACATAAACCGAGGCCATCAGCGACTGACGGTTACGCTCGGCGTTGTTCATATTCCCGGCCAGGCCCAGGAACAGCGCTACGGTAGTCAGCGGGTTCGCCAGCGGTAGAATCACCACCAGCCCCAGGCCTATCGCTTTAAAAAGATCCATCATAGAGAATTAAGGTCCTGTAAATATTGGATTAGCAAAAAATGAGGCGTACTGAGTATATCGTCTGGGGTCAGATTGTACCCGTTCTCCGCAGAACGCATTCACCACTCCATCAAATCATAAGACAACAACGCGAAATAGAGTGACCTGCATCACATCAATTCGTTTTAGCAAATCGTGGCATCGGGCAATTCATCAGGTTGACTTATATTTGCCTAGGCAATAATATCTCCCGCAACTAAGTCATTGCCTGGGCAACCATTGTGAAAAGTACAAGCGACCTGTTTAACGAAATGATCCCCCTTGGTCGCTTGATCCAGATGGTTAACCAGAAAAAAGATCGCCTGCTCAACGACTATCTCTCGCCGATGGATATTACTTCCACCCAGTTCCGGGTGCTCTGTTCCATTCGTTGCGAAGTGTGTATTACCCCCGTTGAGCTGAAAACCGTGCTTTCGGTCGACCCAGGCGCAATGACGCGCATGCTCGACCGCCTGGTCTGTAAAGGCTGGATTGAACGGTTACCCAACCCGACTGACAAGCGCGGCGTGCTGGTACAGTTAACGCCAGACGGCGCAGCCCTTTGTGAGCAATGTCATCAGGTTGTGGGTCAGAAATTGCACCAGGAACTAACAAAAAATCTGTCGACGGATGAAGTGGCCACTCTTGAGTGTTTACTCAAAAAAGTTCTGTCGTAATAAGAAGAGGTAAGATGATGTCCAGACGCAATAACGACGCCATCACTATCCATAGTATTTTGTCGTGGATCGAGGATAACCTGGAATCGCCCCTGTCGCTGGAGAAGGTTTCAGAGCGCTCAGGTTACTCCAAGTGGCACCTGCAAAGAATGTTTAAGAAAGAGACCGGTCACTCGCTGGGACAGTATATCCGCAGCCGTAAGCTGACCGAGATCGCGCAGAAGCTGAAGCAGAGCAACGAGCCTATCTTATACCTGGCCGAGCGCTACGGTTTTGAATCGCAGCAAACGCTGACGCGAACTTTTAAAAACTATTTCGATGTTCCGCCGCACCAGTACCGTATTACCAATGTACCGGGCGAGTCGCGCTATCTGCTCCCACTGAACAACTGTTGTTAACCGCCTGCATAAAGACGTATTGAGGAAATAATGAAACTATTCGCTTCCGCCGCCATCGTGCTACTGGCGCTGGCCTCAGGCCAAAGTTACGCGGAGCAAACCAGCACTCCTGTTCGTCACAACAACCGGGATGCGATGATTATTCCTTCCGAACATAACGATTCGCCTTTTGATTTCAATCACATGGCTTCGGGCAGTGATAAATCAGATGAACTGGGCGTGCCCTATTACAACCAGCAAGGCCTGTAAATCCCTTTAGCCCCGTTACCGGGGCTTTTTTTTACCCCCGCGCCACGCCCGGACGCGCGATCCGCAGGCCAAACACGTTGATATACAGCCCGGCCAGAATCAGTACCGCCCCCAGCAGCTGCAGACTGTTCAGCGTCTCGCCGAGCAATAAGGCGGCGCTGGCCATCCCGACAACCGGCACCAGCAGCGACAGCGGCGCCACGCGCCAGGTCTCATAGCGGCCGAGCAGCGCCCCCCAGATCCCGTAGCCGATGATAGTGGCAATAAACGCCAGGTATAGCAGCGACAGGATCGTCAGCAGGTCGATATGCAGCAGGCTTGCCGCCATGACCTGCGGACCGTCGAGGATCCACGACGCCAGCATAAACGGCAGCACCGGAATCAACGCGCTCCACACCACCAAAGACATAATCGGCGGCCGGCTCGCATGCGACATAATTTTCTTGTTGAAGATATTGCCGCAGGCCCAGCTCAACGCCGCGGCCAGCGTTAGCATAAAGCCCACCAGCGGCACGTGCTGACCGCCGAGGCTGGCTTCGACCAGCACCAGCACGCCGAAAATCGCCAGCGCGATCCCCGCCAGCTGTTTCCCCTGCAAACGTTCGCCGAAAATAAACGCCCCGAGAATGATGGTGAAAAAGGCCTGGGCCTGCAGCACCAGCGATGCCAGCCCGGCTGGCATGCCAAGACTGATCGCGCAGAACAGAAACGCAAACTGACCGAAGCTAACCGTCAGGCCGTAGCCCAGCAGCAGGGTTAACGGAATTTTTGGTCGCGCGACGAAGAACAGCGCCGGGAAAGCCACCAGCAAAAAGCGCAGCCCGGCAAGCATCAGCGGCGGCATATCATGCAGTCCCATTTTGATCACCACGAAATTCAGCCCCCATACCACCACCACTAGCAATGCCAGCAGTCCGTCTTTACGCGTCATACCCGCCTCGGTTGTTATTGGAATTTTTGTGAACAAAATCAAAGTAACGAATAATTCGCCCGCCGCATAGATCATTATTTTCGGTAGGGCGCTGACGTGCTTTTCATTACCGATGGGAACTATACAAGCCTCGGTTAGCGTGCTATTTGTGATCGTGACAACAAAAATAACATCATATCAGGCAAGGAAAAAATGATACCGACTCTCAGGCGCTCAACCGCAGCGCTGCTGGCTTCGTCGTTGCTGTTAACCATTGGCCGTGGCGCAACGTTACCTTTTATGACGATCTACCTCACCCGTCAGTATCAGCTGGAGGTGGATAAAATCGGCTATGCGCTGTCGAGCGCGCTGATCGTTGGGGTGCTGTTCAGCATGGGTTTTGGCATTCTCGCCGATAAGTTCGATAAAAAGCGCTATATGACGCTCGCCGTGCTGGCGTTTATTGGCGGTTTTATCGCGATTCCGTTGGTTAACAGCGTCGCGCTGGTGGTCTTTTTCTTCGCGCTGATTAACTGCGCCTACTCCGTATTCTCAACCGTGCTGAAAGCGTGGTTCGCCGACGTACTCTCGCCGGCGAAGAAAGCGCAGATATTTTCCCTCAACTACACCTTCCTCAACATTGGCTGGACCGTCGGGCCGCCGATCGGCACCCTGCTGGTCATGCACAGCATTAACCTGCCGTTCTGGCTGGCGGCCGGCTGCGCCGCCCTGCCGCTGGTATTTATTCAGCTGTTTGTTCAGCGCGCCAGCGCCGCGGTTGCTCAGGATAACGCGGTCCAGTGGTCGCCGTCGGTGCTGCTGCGCGATCGCGCTCTGCTGTGGTTTACCCTCTCCGGCCTGCTGGCCTCTTTTGTCGGCGGTTCGTTCGCCTCCTGTATTTCCCAGTATGTGCTGGTGGTTGCCGATAGCGACTTTGCCGAAAAAGTGGTTGCCGTGGTGCTGCCGGTCAACGCCGCCGTGGTGGTGGCGTTGCAGTATGCCGTCGGCCGGCGCCTGACCGCTCGTAATATTCGCCCGCTAATGACCTTTGGGACGGCCTGTTTTGTGATCGGACTGGGCGGATTTGTCATTTCCGATAATAGCCTGCTGCTGTGGGGCGTCTCCGCCGCCATTTTTACCCTCGGGGAGGTTATTTACGCGCCGGGTGAATATATGCTGATCGATAACATTGCGCCGCCGGGCATGAAAGCCAGCTACTTTTCCGCCCAGTCGCTGGGCTGGCTGGGAGCGGCGTTTAACCCGATGCTGACCGGGACGATTTTGACTCACTTACCGCACTGGTCGCTGTTTGCGATATTGATGCTGGCTATTATCGCCGCATGGCTGATGATTTTCCGTGGGATGAACGTTCGTCCGTGGAACGGCAGCGCGGTCGCCAGCGCCTGAGGTCAGGCGCCGTGCGGTTGTCAGGTTGCTGTCGCGTCCCTGTCGGGTTCCGATCGTGGTGACCGACAGCCCGCTCGATAATACTCCATCTCAGGTTTTCACCCGGAGATAGAAACAATGAACAATAGCAATCAGGTTAAACAATTACGTTTGCAGCGCGCCTGGTCACAGGAGCAGCTTGCCGAACTGGCCGGCGTGAGCGTGCGCACCATTCAACGCATCGAGAACGGCGACCGCCCCGGCCTGGAGACGCTCAGCGCGCTTGCGGCGGTGTTTGAAGTCAACGTCGCCGAGATTAGCGGCGAGTCGCCGGAGGGGCATGAGGAGTCGCTGGATTTACGCATTGAGGAAGCCAAAGCGCGCGTCGAATGCGAGAGCCGTTTTTTCCGTTCTCTGACGGTAGCTGTCGTCGTCTGCGTTCTGCTGGCGCTGCTAAACTGGCTGACCGGCGCAGACAGCTACTGGTCCGCATGGGTGGCCATCATCTGGGGGACGCTGCTGGTGGTTAAAGGGTTACGCCTGTTTGTCTTTGGCGAATGGATCAATAGCTGGCGTCAGGCGCGTCTGCAGCGGCTGCTGCGCAAATAACCCTCTGCGCGCTTTTTCCCGGGGGGCGGCGCTCGACGCGCCTTGCCCGGGCTACGGGCCAGCAGACTGCTGTATACCTGTAGCCCGGCTAAGCGCAGCGCGAGCCGGAGGGAGGCCGCCATTCGGGAAGGGTTAAATGGTGACCATCCCGCGGACGCCTTCGGCTTCCATATCGCGGCCGTTGCCCTGTTGAATAATCGCGCCGCGCGACATCACCAGATAGCGATCCGCTAAACCTGCGGCGAAATCATAGAACTGCTCCACCAGCAGAATCGCCATATCCCCGCGGTTCGCCAGCTGGCGAATAACCTCGCCAATCTCCTTAATCACCGACGGCTGAATGCCCTCCGTCGGTTCATCAAGAATCAACAGCTGCGGACGGCTGGCCAGCGCCCGACCAATCGCCAGCTGCTGCTGTTGGCCGCCGGAGAGGTCGCCCCCGCGCCGTTGCTTCATGGTTTTGAGCACCGGAAACAGCTGATAAATCTCTTCCGGCACCGCCCGCGCGTCGCGGGCGGGAAAGCGGGACAGCCCCATCAGCAGATTCTCCTCGACCGTCAGGCGTGGAAAAATCTCCCGCCCCTGCGGCACGTAGGCGATCCCTGACTGTACCCGCTGGTGCGGTTTGCGGTGGGTGATATTCTTCTCCTGCCACCGCACCTCGCCGCTGCGCGCCGGGATCAGCCCCATCAGACACTTCAGCAAGGTGGTTTTCCCCACCCCGTTGCGCCCGAGCAGACAGGTGATTTCGCCCTGGCGGGCGGCAAAATCCACCCCGCGCAGAATGTGGCTGCCGCCATAGTATTGGTGTAGTTGATTAACCTGTAGCATCCGCGCTCCTTAACGTCCGAGATAAACTTCAATCACCTGTTCGTTGGCCTGCACTTCCCTCAGCGATCCTTCCGCCAGCACCTGCCCCTGATGCAGCACCGTCACCCTGTCGGCGATGGTCTCGACAAAGCCCATATCATGCTCGACCACCATCAGCGAATGCTGCCCGGCCAAGGTGCGGAACAGCTCGGCAGTATATTCCGTCTCCGCATCGGTCATCCCGGCGGCGGGTTCGTCCAGCAGCAGCAGATGCGGCTCCTGCACCAGCAGCATGCCGATTTCAAGGAACTGCTTTTGCCCGTGCGACAGCAATCCCGCCGGTCGATAGCGTTCACCCTCAAGCCGCAGCAGGCGCAGGGTATCGCTGATTCGGTCAGCCTGCTCGCTGTTCAGACGGGCCCGCAGACTGGCCCACACCGACTTGTCGCCTTTCATTGCCAGCTCCAGGTTTTCCGCTACCGTCAGCGCCTCAAAGACCGTCGGTTTCTGAAACTTGCGCCCGATGCCCTGGCGAGCGATCGCGATGGGATCGAGGGTCGTTAAGTCCACCGACTGATCGTAAAGCGCCCTGCCGCTCTGCGGCCGGGTTTTACCGGTGATCACGTCCATCAGAGTGGTTTTCCCGGCGCCGTTCGGCCCGATCACGCAGCGTAGCTCGCCGACGCCAATCTGCAGCGACAGGTTGGTCAGCGCCTGAAAACCGTCAAAGTTGACGTTAATCTCTTCCAGCTGTAGCACCGGATCGGTTTGCTCGCGAAAACGGTCCGTCGGCAGCTGGCGGGTGAAGAGCTCTTCATCCAGTTGCATCAGCGATCTCCTCTACGCAGCAGGCCAATGACCCCACGCGGTAAAAATAGCGTCACGATAATAAAAATCAGCCCAAGAAAGAGCTGCCAGTACTCCGGCATCGCCATGGTGAAATAGCTTTTCGCGCCATTGACCAGGCCTGCGCCGAGCACTGGACCGATTAAGGTTCCGCGTCCCCCGAGCGCCACCCAGATTGCCGCTTCAATAGAGTTAGTTGGCGACATTTCGCTGGGGTTGATGATCCCGACCTGCGGCACGTACAGCGCCCCCGCCAGGCCGCACAGTACGGCTGAAAGGGTCCATACCAGCAGCTTAAAGCCGCGCGGATCGTAGCCGCAGAACATCAGGCGGTTTTCCGCATCGCGTACCGCCGTCAGCACGCGGCCAAATTTACTCTGCGCCAGCAGATAGCCGATCCACAGGGTGAGCAGCAGCAGCAGCACCGTCGCCATAAACAGCGCCGCCCGGGTGCTGATGGCGGTGACGGAGAAACCGAGCAGCGTGGTAAAGCCGGTAAAACCGTTGTTCCCGCCAAACCCGGTTTCGTTACGGAAAAACAGCAGCATCCCGGCGTAGGTCAGCGCCTGGGTCATGATCGAAAAATAGACGCCTTTGATTTTTGAGCGAAAGGCAAACCAGCCGAACACCAGGGCCAGCAGACCGGGCACCAGCACCACCAGCAGCATAGCCCAGGCGAAATGCTGGGTGCCCCACCAGAACCACGGCAGTTCGCTCCATGATAAAAACGACATAAAGGCCGGTAATCCGTCACCCGCCGCCTGGCGCATCAGGTACATGCCCATGGCGTAGCCGCCAAGGGCAAAAAAGATCCCGTGGCCGAGCGAGAGCATCCCGGCATAGCCCCAGACCAAATCCAGCGCCACGGCGACAATGGCGTAGCAGAGGATCTTGCCGGTCAGCGTCAGCAGCCAGGTGGAGACCGCCAGCGGATGCGAGGCCGGCAGCAGCGCCAGAAACGGCATACTCAGCAGGCCCAGCAGCAGCACAACGCCGAGCCAGCGTAGCGGGCGCGGCGCTTTACGCGCCAGCGTTAAGGTAATAGGTTGGCTCATTAGTCAATAACCCTCCCTTTGAGGGCGAACAGTCCCTGGGGACGTTTCTGGATAAACAGGATAATCAGTACCAGGATCAGGATCTTGCCCAGCACGGCCCCCATCTGCGGTTCAAGGATTTTGTTAAAGATCCCAAGACCAAACGCCGCCGCCACGCTGCCGGCCAACTGACCAACGCCGCCGAGCACCACCACGAGGAAGGAGTCGATAATATAGCCCTGGCCCAGCTCCGGCCCGACGTTGCCGAGCTGCGACAGCGCGACGCCGCCCAGCCCGGCAATACCCGAGCCGAGGCCAAACGCCAGCATATCGACGCGTCCGGTCGGCACGCCGCAGCAGGCCGCCATCGCGCGGTTTTGCGTCACCGCCCGCACGTTCATCCCCAACCGGGTCTTGTTCAGCGTCAGCCAGGTAAAGAGCAGCACCAGCAGCACAAAAGCCAGCACCGCCAGACGGTTCCACGGCAGAATGAGATTCGGCAGAACCTGCACGCCGCCGGAGAGCCACGCCGAGTTAGCCACTTCAACGTTCTGCGCGCCGAACAGCATCCGCACCAGCTGGATGAGCATCAGGCTGATGCCCCATGTAGCAAGCAGCGTCTCTAGCGGGCGGCCGTAGAGATGGCGGATCACGGTGCGTTCCAGCGCCATGCCGATACCGCCGGTCACCAGGAACGCCACCGGCAGTGCAATTAACGGATAGAAGGCCAGCCACTGCGGAGCCAGCTGCACCAGCGCCTGCTGCACCAGCCAGCAGCTGTAGGCGCCAATCATCAGCATCTCACCGTGGGCCATATTGATCACCCCCAGCAGACCGTAGGTGATGGCCAGGCCGAGCGCGGCGAGCAGCAGAACGGAGCCGAGAGAGAGGCCCATAAAAGCCTGGCCGAGAAGATCGCCCAGCAGCAGGCGATGCTGGATTTTGCTCAGGCTCTCCTGGGCCGCCGCGCGAATCGCCGGGTCTGGCTCATGTTGCGCATCGGTATACGGCGTCAGCAGCGCCTGGGTTTCAGGGTCGCCGGAGTGGCCGAGCAGCGCGATGGCCGCCAGCCTCAGCGCGGGCTGCGGGCTGGCAAGCTGTAAACGGGCCAGCGCAATTTCCAGCTGCGATTTCACCGCGCCGTCGCTTTCCGCCGTCAGACGCTGCTGAAGCAGACCCGCCATCTCTGGCGTGGCCTCGCGCTGAAGGGTTTTCACCGCCGCAGCCCTTTCAGTGACGTTGTCACTTACCAGTAGATGCGTCGCCAGCGCGCCAGCCGCCAGGTTACGCAGGCGGTTGGTCAGGCGTACCGGTTTTGTCGCCCCCTCGGGAGCCGCAACCTCGCCCAGCGCCAGCAGCTTTTCCCCCTGCTTGCTGAAGGCATGACCGTCGCTGTCCGATTGTAATGTTTCGCTCTTCAGCGCCCGCAACAGCGGTAAACGCGAGGCTTCGGGCGCGGCGGCCCACCGTTCAAGCAGCTGAGCCTGCTGGCTACGATTGGCCGCCACAAAATCGTCGGCGTCCGCTGCCTGCGCCCGCCACGGTAGCAAGACCATGAGCAGCGCGAAGTAACACATGAGGCGCAATGCGTTCATGGTCGTTCTCCTTTTCGGGGAAATCCGGGCTTTGGGCCCGGAGGACTGAGTCAATCACCCCAGCGCAGCGCCGGGGTCTGGCGCTTAGTTGCTGGCGGTTTTCACCGGGTGATCAGGCTTTTTGTCATTACCGGCAATCCACGGGCTCCACGGCTGGGCGCGTACCGGTTCTTCGGTCTGCCAGACCACGTTAAACTGGCCGTTGCTTTCGATTTCGCCGATCATCACCGGTTTATGCAGATGGTGGTTGGTGGCATCCATGGTCAGGGTAAAGCCTGACGGCGCCTTGAAGGTTTGCCCGGCCATCGCTTCGCGCACTTTGTCTACGTCGGTGGTGCCCGCTTTGGTCACCGCCTGCGCCCACATGTGCAGGCCAACCCAGGTCGCTTCCATCGGATCATTGGTTACGACGGTATCGGCGTTCGGCAGCTTATGGGCTTTGGCATAGGCACGATAATCCGCGACAAATTGTTTGTTGGTTGGGTTATCAACGGATTCGAAGTAGTTCCACGCCGCGAGGTTGCCCACCAGCGGTTTGGTATCAATGCCGCGTAGCTCCTCCTCGCCCACGGAGAAGGCCACAACCGGCACGTCTGTAGCTTTCAGGCCCTGGTTGGCCAGCTCTTTATAGAACGGGACGTTGGAATCGCCGTTGATGGTAGAAACCACTGCCGTTTTGCCGCCGGCGGAGAATTTCTTGATGTTGGCAACGATAGTCTGATAGTCGCTATAGCCGAACGGGGTATAGACCTCTTCGATATCTTTATCCTGAATCCCTTTGGCGTGCAGGAAAGCGCGGAGAATTTTGTTGGTGGTGCGCGGATAGACGTAGTCGGTACCCAGCAGGAAAAAGCGTTTCGCCCCGCCGCCGTCTTCGCTCAGCAGGTATTCTACCGCCGGAATCGCCTGCTGGTTTGGCGCCGCGCCGGTGTAGAACACGTTCGGCGACATCTCTTCGCCTTCGTACTGTACCGGGTAGAAGAGCAAACCATTCAGCTCTTCGAATACCGGCAGAACCGATTTGCGCGATACGGAGGTCCAGCAGCCGAACACCGCCGCCACCTTATCCTGGGTCAGCAGCTGCCGCGCTTTTTCGGCGAACAGCGGCCAGTTTGACGCCGGGTCCACCACAACCGGTTCCAGTTTTTTACCCAGTACGCCGCCTTTGGCGTTGATGTCATCGATAGCCATCAGGGCGACATCTTTCAGCGGGGTTTCAGAAATCGCCATCGTCCCGGAAAGCGAGTGCATAATGCCGACTTTAATGGTGTCGGCGGCATAAACCTGCAGGGAGAAGCCCATGCTGATAACAGAGGCGGAGAGAGCAAAAGCTTTTAATAATGTACGACGCTGCATGTGTGTCACTCCTGAATAGCGCAAAGACAAAAAATGAATTAACGACTAACCGGAAGTGATAAGGCAAAAACAATGCCAGGTTGCGGAATACCCTGAAAGCGCGGCGGAATATGGGGGAAATAAAAGAGGGGGCGCCGCGTTGCCTTAAAATAGTGCAACGCTGCGCTATGAAGAGATTACCAGACCTGTGCGGCGATGCCGGTAACCAGACGGACTTTGTCCCACTGCTGGGCTTCCGTCAGGGAATTCCCCTCTTCGGTGGAGGCAAAGCCGCACTGCGGGCTGAGGCAGATCTGCGCCAGCGGGACGTACTGCGCCGCCTCCTGCAGTCGAGCCTTCACGCCTTCCGGGTTTTCCAGCTCGCCGTTTTTAGTGGTGATCAGCCCCAGCACCACCTGCTGATGGCCGGGACGAATATAGCGCAGCGGCGCGAAGTCGCCGGAGCGGTCGTTATCATATTCGAGGAAAAACGCGTCGATGTTAACGCCGCCGAACAGCACTTCCGCAACCGGCTCGTAGCCGCCCTCGGAGATCCAGGTCGAGCGGAAGTTACCGCGACACACGTGCAGGCCAACGGTCAGATCCTCCGGCTTCCCTTCCAGGGCCTTATTCAGAACGCGGGCATAGATGCGCGCCAGTTCATCCGGGTCTTCGCCGCGATCGCGAACCTGCTGACGCTGCTCATCGGAGCACAGGTAGGCCCAGACGGTGTCATCGAGCTGTAAATAGCGGCAGCCCTCATCGTAGAAGGCGCGAATGGCGTCGCGCCAGGTGGTCGCCAGGTCATCGAAATAGTCGGCGAGGTCCGGATATACCGTCGCGTCAATATCTTTGCGCCCGCCGCGGAAGTGCAGCACGCTCGGGCTGGGAATGGTCATTTTCGGTTGCGCGCTGCCGCTGACGCTCTTCAGATAGCGAAAATCTTCCAGCATCGGGTGATCGCCGAAGGCCAGTTTACCGGTGACGCGAACCCCGTGCGCTTTGGTCTGTACCCCGTTGAACTGGATACCTTTTTCAGAATCGTAGCGCTCAACGCCCTGTAAACCATCAAAGAAATCAAAGTGCCACCACGCGCGGCGAAACTCGCCGTCGGTCACCACGTGCAGCCCGCACTCGCACTGCTGCTGCACCAGATCGCGAATCGCCTCATTTTCTATCTGCCGCAGCTGCTGTGCGTCAATAGCGCCTGCGGCCAGCTGCTGGCGGGCCTGTTTGATGGCGTCCGGACGTAAAAAACTGCCGACGATATCTGCGCGGAACGGGGCCTGCTGACGTTGCATGGTGTCTCCTTAGCGGTGGGCAAGGTAGTTGCCCACCGTGATAGTTCATTATTTGAATTTTTAGACTTCTGGATGTCTATATGTCCAGATACTGGCATGCGGAGGATTCATCGGCAAACGACAATATTTCATGGCACATGAAATAAATTCATTTTGCGAAGGGCAAGCCTTCATCTTCCCAGCCGGTCAAACCGCCGAGCATCATTTTGACCGGACGCCCCAGTAGCGCCAGCTTCATGGCGGCGACGTCCGCCCCGTTGCAGTGCGGCCCGGCGCAGTAGACCACAAACAGCGTCTCCTGAGGCCATTGCGCCATTCTGGCTTCATCAATCTGCCGGTGCGGTAAATGCAGGGCGCCCGGGAGGTGGCGACGGGCAAAGGTTTCCTCACTGCCGACGACGTGTAGCAGAACAAAATCCGCTTCTCCTCCGCGCATCGCGCTGTAGACATCGGCGCAGTCGGTCTCGAGGCTTAGCTTATGACGAAACCAGGCGGCAGCGTCGGTAGAACTGGCGGGGGCAATAGCGGTTACAACACTCATGGCATCTTCTCCTTGTCTGTGATACCACTACTTTAATTAACCGCCTGCGCGACATCTGCCGAGAACCATGACTGAAAACGCTGAAATCATGACAATTCCACCCGTGACGTTGTCACAACATCGGGTCGTTGCCTTGGCCTACGATGGCCTGTGTACTTTTGAATTTGGCGTCGCCGTCGAGATCTTTGGCCTGCCGCGCCCTGAGATGGGCGAACGCTGGTATCGTTTTGCCGTGGCCGCCGTCGACGAAGGCGAGCTGCGGGCGACCGGCGGGATTCGGCTGATGACCGACGGCGGCATGGCGCTGTTAGGCGAAGCGGACACCATCGTGGTGCCGGGCTGGCGCGGTATCGACTCCCCTGTGCCGCCGCGGCTATGCGAAGCGCTGGTCGCCGCCCATGCGCGAGGCTGCCGGATCATTTCTATCTGCTCCGGGGTTTTCGTTCTGGCCGCCGCCGGGCTGCTGAACGGCCGCCAGGCGACCACCCACTGGCGCTATACCGACCAGCTGCGGGCGAGGTTTCCGCAGATTGAGGTGGTCGATGACGTGCTGTACGTCGGCGCCGAAGGCGTTATGACCTCCGCCGGCAGTGCTGCGGGTATCGATTTATGTTTGCATCTGGTACGCGAGGACTTTGGCGTCGACGCGGCGAATCTTGTCGCCCGACGTCTGGTGGTTTCCCCCCATCGCGACGGCGGGCAGGCGCAGCAGATTGTTCGCCCGGTGGCTAAAGCGCGAGAGAGCCAGCGGCTGGGGCAATTATTTGATTTTCTGCATCAGAATCTCGCCGCAAGCCACACCGTGGCATCGCTGGCGGCAAGAGCCGGCATGGGCCCCAGGACTTTTTTGCGCCGTTTCGAAGACGCCACCGGCAAAACCCCTGCCCGCTGGCTGCTTGACGAGCGCCTTCAGCGCGCCACGCAGCATTTAACCCACAGCCGGCTGAGCGTTGAACAGATTGCCGAGCTTTGCGGTTTCTCAAACGCCAGCACCCTACGCCATCACTTTCGCCAGCAGTTTGATCTTAGCCCGTTGCAGTACAGAAAGAAGATAATGGTGGACAAAAACGTAATGTGATTTATCGCCAGAATAGTCACGCCGGGCAATTTGTTAAGCATTTGTTTAGACTAGTCGGGCTAAGATGTATCCAACAACCGTAAACCCGCTCAATGAGGACAACATAGCGCATAGCAAAACTAATGGAGGTTAATCATGCTGGGAAATATGCATGTATTTATGGCGGTTCTGGGAACCATCGTGTTCTTTGGATTTCTTGCCGCGTATTTAAGCCACAAATGGGATGACTGATGAACGACGATAATCCTCACCCGTAAACGCCCCCTGCTGCCGATGCTCCAGGGGGCGTTCCTTTTTTGGCTAGTTCTCTACGAAACTCATATCCGTCGTTTTCCTGTAGACCCTGACTCAAGACGATCTTTCCATCAGCGTTGGGTACTAACTTAATTGTTATCATTACGGTATATATCAATCCTATTTTCCAGGTTTTACTTACCCTGTTTTCGATGGGAAGATCATGATATCCTTCCCGTATTAAAGGGCAGGTAGAATGTTAAAATATCTTTACTAAGTCCAATCCTGATAGCCGTCTTCATGAATCCAGACAATTCCAGCCGGACAATTTTCACTTAGAAACCAAAATCCCTCAAATGCATCACAATTCATATCATCCTCAGTTTTAGGAAATGCCCTTTCAAAAACCTCGATCTGCTTGTCGATGCTTCCAGGGAGAAACTTCCCGTGGCGAGCAAGTTTGATCTCACCATCTTCCAATAAACGCCAAATGAACCAGATATAAAGCGCTTTTTCTTCTTGATAAGTTAGCTTATAGGCGCCATCAACACTATCTGGGTCGATATTTTTCCATAACATAGTCGTAGAAGCCCCTCGCAGTAACTCTTTCCGATCCTGATATTGTTCTTCGGTTAAATATGTCACTGTACCTCTCCCCTATCTAAAATTCACTTCAAATCTATTCAATGATGTCTTAGAGACAGATTTAATATCAGCATTCCCAATGATTTCAGTTGTCCATCTTGCTCCAGTTATCTCTGAGGAAGTTGAAAAATTTCGAATGTTGATTGTTTGATTATCGTTTATTTTTGCATACATCAGCCCCCCTTCAGAAAGAACGCTCTCTTAAATGGTATTCCACCAGTTAAAGATGTAGCAAAACTAATAATTTCATCCTCAGTCAATTTTTCTGAAGCAAAAACTTTAGTCCTACCCCTTGTGTCACTCCCTCCGGGGCCCAAAACTTGCTGTAAAGATTTCCCAAAAACATTTAATTCAGCGTTTGGATTTTGTTTATTAAAAACACCTACTAATTTGGCAGTGTTATCTCTTTGCAGGCTTTTGACATAATCTGCCGTTTTCGTAGAAAGATTAGCCCCGGAGGCTGTTTCACCTTTGATAAAGCTGGCAACAGGCTGGGTATTGAACCTTTTAGTTTGGTTAAACTCATCGAAAACGTTCACCAGTTGGCGGAGCATGTCGCGCTGCTGCTGCGTCTGTTCCAGCAATGCCTTTTGTTGTTGCTCAATGGCACTCTGGTCCGCAGGACTCAGGGGCGCTGCCGGGATGGCTGTTGCAGTGAGGCTGGCCAGCAGAATCCCATACCTGGGAAATGACATACACAACATCAAAAACTCCGTTTTCTGAAATGTTATGAAATCAAATGTAATGATTTGTAATCTGATGTCCATTTGATTTTCACATTTATTCGATATTTGCGCCGAAAACTCAGCCTTCATGATGTGAAATTAATCTTCACCTTAAATACAAAGTATTGTTCGATAGATCTTATGCATGCGACAAGCAGCGGATTTTTCACGCTGCCAGGGCATATGGTTGGGTTATCTTTATTTGCTGATAGCGGGTTTGAATGAAAACACGAGGCGACAGGATGTATTAACCGTCTTTCTCAGAGCTCATAGTCACTAGCAGCAGGCAGTAAGGACCATCTGGATTTCATACCCAAATGGTCCTTTCGGAGCCAACGATCGTGTCCGCATCGGCTAATGCCGATCGCAGGCTGGTTCTTGATGAGCTATGTTATGCTTTAAAAAACACGGACAAGGAACGGCACATGCATATCAATACCAAAATGAGGATTGCGGCCCTTTTATACCTTATGGCCGCGTACGCCGTTGCCCTGCCGGCGATTGCGCTGTTTACAGATCTGGTGATAAACGGTGGCATTATTGATATGTGGAAAGGCGCGTATTCATTTGTCGACCTGCTTGTCCGGCGTAAAATGCTTTATCTGCAGTTTGCCGGGCTGGGCGCTATTCTGGGCTTTATCTACTGGCTGTTTTTCTTTAGAAAATACCGCCATTACGATCCACTGGATAAATATTTTAAGTAACTACCGACGCTGTGTATGGGTATTTCCCTGCAGAGAACTACTCCGTGAGACATTAAACCAGAGCCAGAAGCAGCGCCGCTGCCGCTGTAGCATTCGCTGGACATCTGCCAGCAACGGCGATGCTTTTCGGCCCTGTGCCAGAGGCTATTTTCCCTGGAGCTCCCTGCGGATAATCTCCGCCCCGGCGCTTAACGCCTGCAGCTTACCTGTCGCAACCCGACGCGATAATGGCGCCATGCCGCAGTTGGTTGAAGGATAGAGCTTGTCTGCATCCACAAACTGCAGCGCTTTACGCAAAGTCGCGGCGACCTCCTCCGGCGTTTCAATTGTATTGGTTGCCACATCTATGGCTCCAACCATGACTTTTTTACCGCGAATCAGCTCAAGCAGATCCATAGGCACCCGCGAGTTATGGCACTCCAGTGAGATAATATCGATGTTGGATGTTTGTAGCTTAGGGAACGCTTCTTCATATTGGCGCCACTCCGTTCCCAACGTCTTTTTCCAGTCGGTATTGGCCTTGATGCCGTATCCATAGCAGATATGGACCGCGGTTTCGCATTTAAGCCCTTCAATCGCCCTTTCTAACGCCGCGATGCCCCAATCATTGACCTCATCAAAAAAGACATTAAAGGCTGGCTCATCAAACTGAATAATGTCGACGCCGGCGGCCTCCAGCTCTTTGGCTTCCTGGTTAAGTATCTTCGCAAATTCCCAGGCCAGTTTTTCGCGGCTTTTATAATGAGCGTCATAAAGCGTATCAATCATGGTCATGGGCCCCGGCAGCGCCCATTTAATCGGTTGTTTGGTCAACTGACGCAAAAAACGCGCATCTTCAACGAATACCGGTTTTTGTCGCTCAACGGCCCCTACCACGGTTGGTACGCTCGCGTCGTAGCGATTGCGGATTTTAACAACTTCGCGTTTTTCAAAATCAACGCCGCTGAGATGCTCAATAAACGTGGTGACAAAATGCTGACGCGTTTGCTCGCCATCGCTGACGATATCGATACCGGCGCGCAGTTGGTCGAATAAGGACAAACTCAGCGCATCTTTTTTGCCGTCAATTAATTCCTGATCGTGTAATTTCCAGGCAGACCACAGTTTCTCCGGCTCAGCAAGCCAGGAGGGTTTCGGTAAGCTGCCGGCTGTTGAAGTGGGTAATAATTTTGTCATTATCGATAGCCTTATATATGCGATGTCTTAAAGAGCGTAATGAGCAGACCATTGCTGCAGAATATTTTTGTTCGGTTTAATAAAGTGCTCTTCGGTAAACTTCCCCTGCTCTACAGCCAAGTGGCTGCGCTCTTCACGATCGTAAACAATTTTTGTTAGCGAATGGTCCTGATGATGCAGATCGGGCTGGTAGCAGAGCCCTGCGGCAGAGTTCGCATTGTAGATCTCAGGGCGGTATATTTTCTGGAACGTCTCCATCGTGCTAATGGTGCTAATCAGCTCAAGACTCGTATAATCGCTCAGCAAATCCCCCGAAAAATAAAATGCCAGAGGCGCGACGCTGTTTTTCGGCATAAAATAACGAACCTGTAGGCCCATTTTGCCAAAATATTGCTCAGTCAACGATGAGGCGGCAGGCCGGTATTCGAGGCCCAGCACCGGGTGTTGATTTCCGGTCTGGTGATAGATGTCTTTGCTGGAGACGCTAAGGCAGATGACCGGTGTTTTTTTGAAATTGGCCTTGTACTGCGCTGAATTGACGAAATGTTTAAATATATTGCCGTGTAAATCGCCAAACCCCTCGGGAATGCTAAAACCTGCGCGCCCTTTATTATGTTCCAACAGCACTACGCTAAAGTCGTAATCACGAACGTACGAGGAGAAATTGTTGCCGACAATACCGTCAATGCGTTTATCCGTTTTTTTGTCAATAATGCTGGTTTGCAATATTTCAATTACCGGAAAAGTATCGCCAGTGGCGTTGAACTTCATTTCGGCTGAAATAATTTCCAGCTCAACCGCGTAGCGATCGCCTTTGGGGTTATCCCAATGCGCCAGGTTGTTGAAACGGTTGTTTATCATGGCTAACGTATTGCGCAGATTCTCCCGGCGATTTTCCCCTCTGGCTAAATTAGCAAAGTTGGTTGTAATACGCGTATTTTCAGAGGGGTTATAGTTTTCATCAAAGAGAGTGCGTTTAATAGTATATGTAAATTGTTGATTCATCGCAGATGTGCATCCTAAGTCCTGAGATAAAAAACCGCTGTCCTTTCTGATGGTTGCAGGCTACCGCATGCTTCCATAAGCAGTCTTTATCTTCATATTATCTATATCGAATACAGCATGTTATGCCAGAGTCATTAGATGAGTAAAAGCGAGTTAATTTCATTACAACATGAGCCATATTCATGGTCGGGCGTCAGACCATGCTGTACCTCGATGCTAAGCGATAGCCGCTCTTGCAAACGCGTCTGTCCTCACGGCCAAACATCCTAAAATTTTCCGGTTCGTCCGGTATGAGTTGATGCTGAAGTAAGAAACATCAGAGGTCGGCCAGGCTTAACACGACGTCAAGTCTGCCGTCTTTCTTTTCAACACCGCTCTCTTCATGCTCCCTTACGCGCTGTCGGGCGCGACCGCTGGAGGAAAAATGGAAGAGGGACCGGCGCGTTTTCATGCTTAACTTTGCTGATGTCTAAAACCTGACTATCGCTACCGATATTTTTTCTGGCATATTGATGTCCTATGGTTATTTCGGACTATCGACATCGAAGATAGCCATCAACAACCCGCTCTAACTGATCGATTTGAGGGATACAATGAATAATGTCATTCTCAGCATAATTGCTAAAATTTCCGCCATGGATGCCGAAAGTAAGCAGCTTGCTGCCCAGGTCGAGGCGCAGTCTTTGCTCATTAGCGCTCTGATGCTTGCTATCGGCAAGGAAGGCGGCGTCGCGGAATTAGTTAGCAACGTAACGAAAGCGATAAATTCGGTACTGGAATCATCTGAAGACGTTCTGAAGACGGACGCAGAACTGCTTCTGACCAAGTTTCAGGAACAAATAGCGCTTACGCAGTTGATAAACACCCACGAAGATGAAATCAGTCATGACAGGATCGATGATTAACAAAGGTCAGTTTGTTTTAGATTGGGAATAGGCAGAGCTTGCAGTTATTCATGAGCTTACCGGCCATCATCAACTCTTGGCCGGTTCAGCTGCAGAAAATAGGGACGATCCAGGCTGAATACTCAATTTCTACTCGCCTGCGCTGCTGCTGGAAGCAAACCGCTCAGTATATTAAGGCATATCAGGCTTCACTTTTTCCTTAGGCCAGCGTATATCACCGACGCCGTTGACTTTCGGCATGGCAAATAAAAAGCCCTGGAAACGTTTGATACCTGCAGATTCGAGCCAGCACCACTCCTCTATCCGCTCTATGCCTTCAGCAACCACGGCAATCTCAAGTTCACGGCAGCAGTTGATGATCGATCTGACCACCGCCTGTTTAGGGCCGCTCTGATGGATGTCGGAAATAATCTCGCGGTCGATTTTAACTTTATCAGGCTGAATTTTTGTCAACAACGAGAGCCCTGCATAACCGGCGCCAAAGTCATCAATTGCCAGCCCCATACCAGAGACGCGCAGTTTTTTTATCGCGCTGCTGAACTGGCTAAAACCGGAGATCATTTCATCTTCCGTCACCTCAACGATCACCTGTTCGGGTACCAGTCCCTGTTTTTTTATTTCCTGCAACAGGTATTCAATGGCATCAGGAATAACAACCAGCGACATCGGAAGGATATTAATGGATATTTTATGGTCGCCAATATTGATTTCTTTCGCCAGGGCAAAGGCAACTGACTTCGCTTTGAGATCAACTTCATAACGTTTCTCTGGCGGAATCGAGGCAAAGAAATTGGCGGGACTACCGCCCTCTTTATCACGAATAAGCGCTTCAAGCGAAGTGATATTCCCTGCCAACGGTTCGATAATGGGCTGGAAAGCAAACTGACAGCATTGACCGGCAAAAAACGATTCTTGCGGCGCATGAAATGCATGTTTACGCGAATGAAGCGACCATTTGTCAGGCCGTAAAAAGGGTGACGGCGCGGCAGTCCTTCTTTGGCTGATAAAAGTATGGATAAATTTATAAACGCGCTCTTCGGTGGAAAGATAACCTTTCAGTTGGCTAAGCTGGCGCACCTTTGTCAGGACGTCAGCGGTTTGCCGTTTATTCAGGTCAAAAAACATCATCCCTACGTTTTCAAAGCGCCGGCGCGGCGCGTAATCACGCATCAGCTCGACAACCTGATAGTGGCGATCGTCTTGCTTGATCTTGCTGAATAGCTGCTCAAGCACGCACTCATCCCCCTCAAGTATCTGAAGGTAAACATTATCTTTTAAAAGAAGTATGCCCGTAATCCCGCGAGCTGCATTCTCAGCATTCGCTTTTTCAACCAGCAGTGTGAGATCGGTTTCTTGTGTTAAATGCATCTGACTTCTGTAAATCAGAGTTGTCAGCATAATCCCATCCAGATTTTTGCCAGGAGAATGAGACTGTGTAACACAGTTTACCCTTTTAACCCAGGCTATCTGTCATAATTTACTGGACCCGCTATAGCCGACCAAGGTTTGGTAAATGCATTTTTTTAGGTGGTGTTTGCTAGCCAACAAATCCCTGCTCGCGCATACGCGCTATCGTCTCTTCGCTGGCGCATACCATGCCCGTCGCCAGCAATTCAAAACCGAAGCGGCGATAGAAATCTATTTTATCCACTACCGAGTAGATAAAGGTTTTGCCATACGGCCGCAGCTCATCGCTGACCGCCCGCATCAGCTGCTGGCCGTATCCTTTACCCTGGCAGCGCGGGTGCACCGCGACATCCGCCAGATAGCTACACCAGGTCAGGTCGCTAATCGCCCGGGCAACGGCAATGAGCTGACCGTTTTCATAGCCGAACCAGCAAAAGGTACTATGACGAAACGCGCGTTCAACCAGCGCAACGTCCCGCTGATTAAGCCCTGCGGCGGCGATGGTCTCCGCCACCGTCTGCCAGTCAACCGAGTCAACGTGCTCTTTTCCTTTTAATATCATCATGACCTTGCCTTTACTCGCTGCTATTGGCTTTCAGCATAGCCGAATGGCGCTAAAAGAAGAGCGTCCTGTCGCCTCATGCTCTACAGTATTTTGTGCTGGTTCAGAAACTATAGCCCCGGAAAACCTTTTAACACACGGCCGCAAAAACAATGCGTTTATACTTTATTCAGCCGATTTAACGCGCAATAAGCAGAATAAAATAAAATAATGTCATTTCCCATTGGCAAAAAAAGGCCAAAAAAAACCGCCATGTGACTGGCGGTGAATAAATGCTTGCATGGATAGATTGTGTTTTGCATTTTTACGTTCAGTGGATAAATCCCCTGAGTACGTTTGTTCCATAAACTATCACACGCAACATCAATGAAAGCTAAACGGCCCGTTGCTTAGAGCTTTTCCACCAGCGCTTTAAGCTGCGCAATGAGCTCGCCTTTCTCCCTCTCCTCATCTCCCGCATAGGGCCAGGTGGAATGGCGGATAATCAGACGCGTCGGCAGCAGCTCGCGAATTTTTATCTGCGGAGCGGCCATGAGCTTGATAAGCAGCTCGACCGCCCGTTTCCCGAGAACATTAAAATCCTGAGCGACGGTGGTCAGCGGCGGCTGGAAATAGAGACTGTCCGCCGTATCGTCATAGCCGGTGACCGAGATAGCCTGGCTGCCGGTGCGGTTAAGCTGCGCCAGCGCGCTCAGCACCCCAAGCGCCATCTGATCGTTAGCCACCACGATGGCGCTGAGGCGCGGATGGTGATGCAGCAGCTCAAAAGTTTTGTGCCAGCCGCTGGCGGCGCTCCAGTCGCCAAACACCGTCACCGCATTACTGACCCCCAGCCGGTGCAGCGCCTCGCGCCAACTGCTCAGGCGCATACGCGCGGAAATCGAACTTTCCGGCCCGGCAAGCAGGCCGAACTCGCGGTGCCCGGCGTCCCAGAGATGACGCACGCAGGCGCCGCAGCCGTCGCGGTGATCGAAACGCACGCTGCAAACGTCGGCCTCCGGCGAGACGTCAAGAAACAGGCAGGCAATGTCGGGATTCTCCGCCACCAGCCGCTCCGCGAGACTGCTTTCCAGCGGCAGGCTGATAATCGCGCCGCGGATATGCTGGGCGCGAAACTCATTGAGCCTGGCCTGAAGCGACGGATAATCGATCTGCACCGGCATCGCAATTGAAACTTCAAGCTGATGCAAACCCGCATAGCTTTTCACCGCCGCGGCGATTTGCGAAGGCGCGTGCAGCGTTAGCGAGGCGGTAATCAGGCCAATTGACGGCGCGGATTTCCCCGCCAGCAGCTGCGCAGAACGGTTCGGTACATAGCGCAGCGCCTGCATTGCGCGGATCACTTTATCGCGGGTTCTTTCAGACACCACGTCCGGATTATTCAGCACTCGGGAGACCGTCTGCTGGGATACCCCGGCCTCGCGGGCCACATCTTCTAGCGTTGCCGATCGACGCTGCATAGCGCGCTCCTTCCCTATTTTGAACCCTCAATGTCGTCCGCTAACATTTTATGTTTAAAGGACGACAAAAATCAGCCCTTTTTCCAGCTTTTCGTGATCGCCAGTAGGTTTCATTTTCGCCAATATTGCGGCCTTGACGAAAATAACTGATAACAAATTTATATTGTCTAGCGAATGACATTTTTCTCACTTATCCGTCAGGTATGCGTATGCAACAACATGACTCAATCTCCGCCGCAGGAGCGACGTTTCATCAGGTTCTCGCCCGCGAAGACTGGCAAAACCAGACCATTACCCATCTCAACCGTTTACCGGCCCACCCGACGTTCGCCAGCTGGCGCGATACCGACGCGGCGCGGGACAACCGGCCTTCGGCGTCTCGTCGCCGGCTTGACGGCCAGTGGCAGTTTTCCCTTGCCCGCAGCCCGTTTGCGGTGGATGCCCGCTGGCTGGAAGACGAGCTGCCGGACAGCCGCAGTACGCCAGTGCCATCAAACTGGCAGATGGAAGGCTACGACGCCCCAATCTACACCAACGTTCGCTACCCTATCGATACTACGCCGCCGCGCGTGCCTGAGGAGAACCCGACCGGCTGCTACTCGCTGACGTTCAGCGTTGATGAGGGCTGGCAGGCCAACGGCCAGACGCAGATTATCTTCGACGGCGTTAATTCAGCTTTTCATCTGTGGTGCAACGGCGAATGGGTCGGCTACTCGCAGGACAGCCGCCTGCCCGCTGCCTTCGATCTCTCGCCATTCCTTCAGCCCGGCGATAACCGCATCTGCGTGATGGTAATGCGCTGGAGCGCGGGAACCTGGCTTGAAGATCAGGATATGTGGCGCATGAGCGGGATCTTTCGCTCGGTCTGGCTGCTGAACAAACCGACCCTGCACCTCAGCGACGTTCAGCTCACGCCGCAGCTCGATGCGCTTTACCGCGACGCCGAGCTGCTGGTGAACTTAAGCGTTGCCGCGCCGGTCACGCAGCTGGAAGAGCTGACGGTGAAGGTTGAGCTGTGGGATGAGGATCGTCTGGTCGCCAGCCACCGCCAGTCGCCGGGTTCGCCGATTATCGATGAGCGCGGAAACTATGCCGAACGCGCGGCGATTCGTCTGCCGGTAGAAAAACCGGCGCTGTGGAGCGCGGAAACGCCAAACTGCTATCGGGCGGTCGTCTCCCTGTGGCGCGGCGATGAAACGATCGAGGCGGAAGCCTGGGATATCGGCTTTCGCCGCGTTGAAATCAAAAACGGCCTGCTGCTGTTGAACGGCAAACCGCTGCTGATCCGCGGCGTCAACCGCCACGAGCATCACCACCAGCGCGGCCAGGTGGTGACCGAAGAGGACATGGTGCAGGACATTCTGCTGATGAAGCAGAACAACTTCAACGCCGTGCGCTGCTCGCACTATCCAAACGCTTCGCGCTGGTATGAGCTGTGCAACCGCTATGGCCTGTACGTCGTTGACGAAGCTAATATTGAAACCCACGGCATGGTGCCGATGAATCGTCTTTCCGACGATCCGGCCTGGCTCCCGGCCTTCAGCGCCCGCGTCAGCCGAATGCTGCAAAGCAACCGCAACCACCCGTCGATTATTATCTGGTCGCTGGGAAATGAATCCGGCGGCGGCGGCAACCATGAAGCGATGTATCACTGGCTGAAGCGCAACGACCCTTCCCGCCCGGTGCAGTATGAAGGCGGCGGCGCCGACAGCACCACCACCGATATTATCTGCCCGATGTACGCTCGCGTTGAGCGCGACCAGCTGATTCCAACGGTGCCAAAATGGGGGATCAAAAAGTGGATCAGTATGCCGGGCGAGCAGCGACCGCTGATCCTCTGCGAATACGCCCACGCGATGGGCAACAGCCTCGGCAATTTTGCCGATTACTGGCAGGCCTTTCGCGACTATCCGCGCCTGCAGGGCGGTTTTATCTGGGACTGGGCGGATCAGGCCATCAGCAAAACCTTCGACGACGGAAGCGTTGGCTATGCCTACGGCGGTGATTTTGGCGATAAACCGAACGATCGTCAGTTCTGTATGAACGGCCTGGTCTTCCCTGACCGCCGCCCGCATCCTTCATTAATTGAGGCCAAACACGCGCAGCAGTATTTCCAGTTTACCCTGCTCGCGCAATCCCCGCTGCGGATCGGCGTCAGCAGCGAATATCTGTTCCGCGCCACCGATAACGAAGAACTGCGCTGGCAGGTTCAGGCCGCCGGAGAAACCTTTGCCGAGGGTCAAGTGAAGCTTGAGCTTAGCCCTGAAGGCCAGTGCGAACTGACCCTGTGCGATACGCTGGCGCTGCCCGCCGGCGCCGAAGAAGTGTGGCTAACCCTGGAGGTCGTCCAGCCGCAGGCCACCGCCTGGTCCGACGCCGGGCATCGCGTCGCCTGGCAGCAGTTCCCGCTCGCCGCCCCGCTGGCGCTGCGTAGCCCTGCCCCTACCGGCACGGCGCCAGCGCTGGAGGGCAGCGACGCCGCCTGGACGGTGCGCAGCGGTTCGCAGCAGTGGACGGTCGACCGGGAAAGCGGTCTGTTAACCCGGTGGCAGGTGGACGGCGTGGAACAGCTGCTGACACCGCTGCGCGATCAGTTTGTGCGCGCGCCGCTGGATAACGATATTGGCGTCAGCGAAGTGGAGCGCATCGACCCCAACGCCTGGGTCGAACGCTGGAAAAGCGCCGGGCTGTACGGCCTCAGCGCTCGCTGCGTGGCGTGCGACGCGCAGCGTCTGGCCCATGAAGTGGTTATCGATTGCCGCTGGCACTATCTGCGCGGCGATGAAGTGGTGATTGTTAGCCACTGGCGGATGACGTTTGATAGCGAAGGCAAGCTGCACCTGGCGGTCGATGGCGAACGCGCGGGCACCCTGCCGCCGCTACCGCGCATCGGGCTGACGTTCCAGGTTCCCGACCAGCAGCAGCCGGTCTGCTGGCTGGGCTACGGCCCGCACGAGAACTACCCGGATCGCCGCACCAGCGCCTGTTTCTCCCGCTGGCAGCTGCCGCTGGAAGAGATGACGACTCCTTACATTTTCCCGACGGAAAACGGCCTGCGCTGTGATAACAAAGCGCTGGACTGGGGGCGCTGGCACGTCGCGGGCGATTTCCACTTCTCCGTACAGCCCTATAGCACCGCGCAGTTAATGGAGACCGATCATTGGCACAGGATGAAGCCGGAAAACGGCGTCTGGATTGCGCTCGATGCTCAACACATGGGCATCGGCGGCGACGACTCCTGGACACCCAGCGTGCTGCAACAGTGGCTGCTGCTTGAAAGACAATGGCACTATCAGTTAACGATTCACTTCCAATAATAATCGGGGGCGAAAGCCCCCAACCTTACAGGCATAATAATATGGAATATTTACAATGAAACTCTCTGAACTCGCGCCACGAGAACGGCATAACTTTATTTATTTCATGCTGTTCTTTTTCTTCTACTATTTCATTATGTCAGCCTACTTTCCCTTTTTCCCGGTGTGGCTGGCGGAAGTTAACCATTTAACCAAAACCGAGACGGGGATTGTCTTCTCCTCCATTTCGCTATTCGCCATAATTTTTCAGCCGGTATTTGGCCTGATTTCCGATAAGCTCGGTCTGCGCAAGCATCTGCTGTGGACGATTACGATTTTATTAATCCTGTTTGCCCCCTTCTTTATTTTTGTTTTCTCGCCGTTGCTGCAGATGAATATCATCGCGGGCGCGCTGGTGGGCGGTGTATATCTGGGGATCGTTTTCTCCAGCGGCTCCGGGGCGGTAGAAGCCTATATAGAACGCGTCAGCCGCGCCAACCGTTTTGAATATGGTAAAGTGCGCGTCTCCGGCTGCGTCGGCTGGGCGCTGTGCGCCTCCATCACCGGTATTTTGTTTAGTATCGACCCCAATATTACCTTCTGGATCGCCTCAGGTTTCGCGCTGATCCTCGGCGTGCTGCTGTGGGTTTCAAAACCGGAGAGCAGCAATAGCGCTGAGGTTATTGACGCCCTGGGCGCCAACCGTCAGGCCTTCTCAATGCGTACCGCCGCAGAGCTTTTGCGGATGCCGCGCTTCTGGGGCTTTATTATTTATGTGGTTGGCGTCGCCAGCGTCTATGACGTTTTCGACCAGCAGTTCGCCAACTTTTTTAAAGGTTTCTTCTCCAGCCCGCAGCGCGGAACCGAAGTCTTTGGCTTCGTGACCACCGGTGGGGAATTACTCAATGCGCTGATCATGTTCTGCGCGCCGGCGATTATTAACCGAATTGGCGCCAAGAATGCCCTGTTAATTGCCGGGTTGATTATGTCAGTCCGCATTTTAGGCTCGTCTTTCGCTACCTCAGCAGTGGAAGTGATTATATTGAAAATGCTGCATATGTTTGAGATCCCGTTCCTGCTGGTCGGCACCTTTAAATATATCTCCTCGGCATTTAACCCCAAACTCTCGGCGACGCTGTTCCTGATCGGCTTTAATTTATCGAAACAGCTTTCAGGCGTGGTGCTCTCAGCGTGGGTAGGACGGATGTATGATACCGTCGGCTTCCATCAGGCTTATCTGATCCTGGGCTGTATTACCCTGAGCTTTACCGTTATTTCGCTGTTTACCCTGAAAGGCAGCAAAACGCTGCTGCCGGCCACGGCATAAAACCAGGCCGCTGGAGAGCCTCCGGCGGCGATTCGTTTCCGGGCCGGACTAGGCCCGTGCCGCTAGTCGGCGATCCGCGTTTCCCCGTCGCGATTTTCCAGGCCGTAAAGTCGTGCTTGCGCCATGGACGAAATTAGCTCCGCCAGCTCGGCGGAGTGGCTGGTTAACCAGATTTGGCTATAGCGCGAAGCTTCAACAATGAGCCGGGCCAGCGCGGGAAACATCTGGCGATGTAGGCTGTTTTCCGGCTCGTTAATGGCCAGAAACGCCGGAGGACGCGGGCTCAACAACGCCACCGCCAGGCACAGGAAGCGCAGGGTGCCGTCGGACATCTCCGCCGCCAGTAAAGGCCGCCAGACGCCGTTGCGGCGCATCTTTACCGAGAAACGCGAGTTTTCGTTTTCACAGTAGAAGGTACACTCCGGAAAGGCTTCGCCGAGGATTTCGTGCAGCAGCTCTTCCGCGCCGATTTCCACGATGGTTTGAAAGGCGGCGGCGAGGTTGTGTCCATCGCTGTCGAGCACCGGCGAGCGATAGCCGACCGTCGGATGGCGTAGCGGCGAGAGCCTGCCAATATTGAATTCGTGATAAAAGCGCCAGCGGCGCATGGTTTCCCTGACCCGCGAGACTTCCGGAAAGCGATGCGGCTCGCCCAGCTGGCCAAAAATCGATTCGTTCTCGTAAATTGCGTCGGTGAAGGTGCTGCGCTCTCCGTTGACGTCGACCAGGAACGCAGCCTGATTTTTACGCTCCAGCACACGCGATGACGGGCGTCGGGAAAATCCCGCCAGCCAGATCGACTCCTCTTTAACGATCGGATCCAGCTGAAACTGGGTGGGATAAGGCAGTTTTTCCGGAAAACCCACCTGCAGCTGGTAGTCAAACTCATCGGTCAGACAGCCAATCTGCAACCGTCGCGGAAAGCGGTCGGTCGGCGCGCTCGGCCCAGACCACATGATATTTTCCAGACCGCCTTCATCGCTGATATAGCCGGAAAACTTCCCGTCGGCGCAGGCGGTTAACAGGTGGATGGCTTTATAGATATTGGACTTACCGCAGCCGTTGGGGCCAAAGACGATATTCAGCGCCCCGAGTTCCAGCTCAATATCCCTGACCGATCTGAAATTTTTTATCCGGATATGGTTAATCATAGGTTCCCGAAACTGAGAAAAGCGTTTTGCGCTAGGGTATCGGAGGCACAAGAAAAACGAAATATGACCCGACCGGACGACGAATCGCCGCCCGGCACTGGATCAACTGAAGAATTTTTTCATACCGCGGGTTAGCGCCACTCGTTTAAGTTTGTCCGTATCCTCATGGCTCTCGTTGAAAACGCCGAAAAAATAGCGTTCATCATCAATGGTTTGCGACACGATCCTGTAGCTCAGCGGCTGGCCGGATTTCGCACCGTACTGCGCAGGCGTCACGGAAATCTCCGTCGCGTTATCGGCAACGCTAACCATCAGGCCGTCGCCCTTCCCTCCAACCAGCATCACCTTAATTAACGGGTGCACCATGTCCCTCCCGGGTTGAGGTCAATGATTAATTGTCGATGGCCTTGGGCTGGCAGTTGGCCGTTGAGCCGCCGTGGCCGGACTTGTCTTTAGCAGAGACCGGCTGAGCGCCCTCTTTGCCCACAACGGGTGGTAACGGCACACCGTCTTTGTCCACCGCAGGCGGCGCCGTCCGGCAGGTCGCCGTTTTGCTGACATCTGCGGCCCACGCAGGGGTTTGCAGACTCAGGATCGCCAGGGGGGCAAGCCATAACGCGTTCTTCAGTACATTCTTATAGTTCATACTGGCCTTGAGTTAAAAAATTTCTTTCTTATGCTGCGCTAAGCGCTGATTATTAGTAGCAAAAGCTGACAAATGATGAAGGAAAAAAGAGGAATTGTGAATATCAATAGTTCTTATTTATGAATCGCTACCTTTCCCACAACGGCGCCTGGCGGATCTTATATCCAGGAATTAACTTAATCAATTGAAATAATGGGGCTCCTCCTCATTCTGGCCAGGCTTTTTCGCCATTTGCTTAGCGCTTTTGAGGTCGAAACAGCAGCCTGATTTATATCCCGTACGTTGTAGAAAATTCCTGGAGTGGGCTTCACCGCAGGCTGAGCATTGGTACTTCGCCGGTCAGCCACTAGACTTTAATAAGTCAAACGAAAGGAGACTCCCATGTCATCACAAGATTATGAAAACGACGCGCAGAATCTGGCCGACAAAGTCGGTAATAAAGTGAATGAATTTGCCGGTGAAGCCCAGCAGCAATTTGGTGATGCGGTTGATTCGCCTAAGCATCAGCTGAAAGGCGCGGCCCGGAAATACGCCGCTCAGGCTTCGGATGCTGTTTCAGAGGTCTCGGAACGCGTCAGGGAAAATCCCCTAACCGGGCTACTGGCGGCCGGCGCCATCGGGCTGGTGATTGGTTTGCTGGCGGGAAGGAAATAACCCTATAAGGCCCTTTGGGCCTTAATTTTTGTCTCTCAAGCACGCCAATGCGTAAGCCAACTCAAATCGCCACAACGTCAGCAACCTCAAACTGAAAAACGTACGGGTCGGAAAGCAGCTGAAACCGCTCATCATCCGCGTAGGTCACCGCCACATGATAGTCTTCACCGGCAAAGGCGATGACGGCATCCAGATTGTTCCAGTACGTGGCCAGAAAAAAGTGTTCCCACTCCCCCTGCGTTTCCCGCCTGACAAACGCCCCCGCATTGCCAGGAACGCCACGGGAATGCTGCACGCCTGTCGCCTGCAGATGAAGCGCAAACGCATCGCCAAATGCCACGGGAACACAGCCGTGCCAGGTTCTGACAATCATCACCAATCTCCATAATCAATTAAACAAAGTGCATTTATAGCAAATAAACACCAATAAAAGTGAATTTTTATGCACCTCATAACAAGCAAATCATACCGCATGGTGCATACCTGACATTTGCAGGTATAATCTCACTCATTATTCAGCTGATTCAGACACCAAGATGACAAAACTCACCTTACAAGAGCAGATGCTAAAAGCCGGACTCGTGACCAGCAAAAAAATGGCCAAAGTCCAGAGAACGGCGAAAAAATCCCGCGTTCAGGCCCGTGAAGCCAGAGAGGCGGTGGAAGAGAATAAAAAAGCGCAGCTTGAGCGTGATAAGCAGCTAAGCGAGCAGCAAAAGCAGGCGGCGCTATCGAGAGAATATAAAGCGCAAGTTAAGCAGCTTATTGAAATGAATAAAATCGATATATCCAAAGGCAATATCGATTTTAACTTCACGGATAACAATTTTATAAAAAAAATTGCCGTGGATAAACTGACTCAGGCGCAGCTGATTAGCGGCCGTCTCGCCATTGCCCGTCTGGCTGGTGATAATGGCGGTGAGAGCCAATACGCGATTATTCCGGCGAGCGTAGCGGATAAAATCGCTCAGCGCGACGCCAGCAGCATTGTTTTAAACAGCGCGCTGAGTGCGGAAGAGCAGGACGAAGACGATCCGTATGCTGATTTTAAAGTTCCCGATGATTTGATGTGGTAAGCAACCCGGGCCTCCGCAGACCGGAGATTCAGGCGTAGTCTATGCGGGCATTGTGCTTTACACTGCCCGCGGCAAAAATTGAGTAGATAAACGATTAACCAGGCGGTAACGGCGATGAACGGAACGATCACAACATGGTTTAAAGATAAAGGTTTTGGATTTATCAAAGATGAAAACGGCGATAATCGCTATTTTCATGTGATTAAGGTTGCCAACCCTGAACTGATTAAAAAAGATGCGGCTGTCACGTTCGAACCTACCACGAACAACAAGGGCCTATCAGCTTACGCGGTGAAAGTCCTGCCGGAAAGCAAATATATTTATATTGCAGGCGAGCGAATTAAGCTTACGTCGATCAAATCTTTCCTGGTATACAGCGAGGAAGAGCCCGCCGATGCCCGCATTGATAAAGAGAATGCGGTACTCTCCGTGGGCCTGTTGATGGGAAATATCAGGCCAAAATCCGCCGCGAAACCCGGCGAAATGCGCTCGGTGAAAAAGCTGGCTATCACCACCTTCCAGGGGAGCACCCTCATTTTCTCGGAAGATGAGATTGATATTGAGGCCACGGTAAAACTGCTTAAAATGTAACAACATTCAGTGAAACCAACCGGGCTCTGCGCCCGGTTTGGGGCTTTTGACCAACCTATTCTCAACACCTGCCCCGTATCGCCGCCTGGCGATGGCTAACAGGTAACGCAGAAACCCAGGAGGCGAAATTAATTATAGCGCTGAGCTAAGCGCAATATTGATACCCCCCCCTGCGCGCGATCGCGCTATCTCCGTAAATGAAATATCCCAGAATAAGCTAATTCGCATCATGTGTTAAAACCAAGGTTATTATACAGCACAAAGTGAACAGCATTTACATTTGCATCATTTATCCTCGTAACCAAAAACAAATTTGGTGATATTGATGACTATATTTAAAAGCTTACTCTCCTTTCTTGGTGCGGCTTGCGCCAGCGCATTTGTTGTATTTAGCCTGTGGGTCGATATATACTTTTGGGATTATAATATTTCAGAACTATCACTGACCGAAATTGTGCAAGAGTCCGTTTTAACAGTCATCGTTTTTATTCATTTCCTGCTTGCGAAGCGGTATAAAGCCATGCGCTACTGTAATATTCTTGTTGGCGGGTTTTTCCTTGCCATGCTAATTCGCGAACTGGATGCCCTTTTTGATCTCATTGCTCACGGTAGCTGGGTATGGTTTGCGCTGATTGCAGCTCTTTTAGCCATAATTTATCCTGCCATTCATTATCGTCAGACCCTGCACCAGCTGGCACAATATACCCGTACTCCCTGGTACGGCTTATTAATCAGCGGCCTGTTGGCTATTCTGGTCTTCTCCCGACTCTTTGGCATGCAAACCTTATGGCTGGCCATTCTCGGTGACGGCTACGTCCGGGTGGTAAAAAACGTCGTAGAGGAAGGCTGCGAATCATTCGGTTATATGCTTTGTCTCATCGCCTCAATTGGCTATTTTTGCACTTTTCGCGGAACGTTAGCGCAGAAATCATGTTGAACCATCCGCTCTTAATGACTGTCCCGCAAAAAACAGGTTTTGCCGAGTTGAGGGGGCGAGCGCTTCCCTACGCCAGGCTCCTTCTGTCAATGTTGATCGCCCACGTAACGCCTTTATGTCATGAGTAAGGTAAGTCCTAAATATTCTCAGCGCTTAACTGTTTGATGGTTATGCCCGCAGCGCGAGGATAAGATTTCGCTGCTATGGTACTGCCTCCATAGCAAATTGCTCATCTGCAGCTCTTGCATACGGTTCGCAGGTGAGCAACCTTACCCGCAGCGAAAAATGCAAATGCGTGCCCGGGCACTTCTACAGAATAACCTCGCAAATCCTGACGAATCTGAGCGTTCCTTATCGGGAAAAAATGTACAAAAAACCGGGCGCAGCGCCCGGTCTTATTCTGCTCTAAACAACGCTCGACTAACTCAGCCCGCGGTTTTCCAGCATCGGCTCAATCTGCGGATCGTGTCCGCGCCACTGGCGATAAAGTTCAGCTAAATCAGTGCTATTGCCGCGAGACAAAATCGCTTCGCGGAAGCGCTGGCCGTTTGCACCGGTTAAACCACCCTGCTCAACTAACCACTGGTAGCCGTCATCCGCCAGCATCTGCGTCCACAGATAGGCGTAATAGCCTGCCGCATAGCCGCCGCCGAAAATATGCGAGAAGCATCCTTTTCAATGAGTACATTTACCAATAAAAATCATAAAGTTAACTTCCTTTTATTATGAAAATTCCGTTGATTTAAGCATAAATAGAATCTCATACAATTCAGTCAGTTGCATATCGTTTTGGGGACGACATTCTCTCAATAATGCCTGATTAGCACCTTTATCAGTTCATTTTTTATACTGATAGCTATCAAATAGTGTCCTGTAAGGATGAGGTAATGACTCTATGCTTCTGACCTATAATTTTAAGTCTGGCATCTGACTGGAGGTAGCCATGTGCGGACGCTTTGCTCAATCTCAAACCCGTGAAGAATACCTGGCTTATCTTGCAGAAGAGGCCGAGCGGGATATCGCCTTTGATCCCGAGCCAATAGGACGCTACAACGTGGCCCCCGGAACCAAAGTTCTGTTGCTGAGCGAACGCAATGAAGAACTGCACCTCGATCCGGTTCATTGGGGTTACGCACCAGGGTGGTGGGATAAGCCAGCGCTCATTAACGCTCGCTTAGAAACCGCGGCGACAAGCAGAATGTTTAAGCCACTATGGCAACATGGCCGGGCTATCTGTTTCGCTGATGGTTGGTTTGAATGGAAAAAGGAAGGCAACAAGAAGCAGCCCTACTTCATCTACCGGAAAGACGGCAAGCCCATTTTTATGGCGGCGCTCGGCAGCGTACCTTTTGAACGCGGCGATGAAGCTGAAGGATTTTTGATAGTGACTGCAGCTGCCGACCAGGGTCTGGTCGATATTCATGACCGCCGGCCACTCGTCCTGGTACCGGAAGCTGCGCGAGAATGGATGCGGCAGGATGTAGGTGGGAAAGAGGCGGAGGAAATAATTGCTGATGGCGCTCTGTCAGCAGATCATTTCAAATGGCACCCGGTTTCCCGCGCAGTGGGTAACGTGAAGAATCAGGGGCCTGAATTGATTGAGGCTATCAAAAGACTATAGATTTGATAACGGCCGAAATGTGCCAGGAGCAGACGGATTGGCACGCTATTAAAAAGATTGCTGTACAGCTTATCCAACCCGTCATCTAAAAATGGCACTAATTGAAAGACACCAATCCATCTCCTCATGTATATCTACATCCACACATAGTCATTAAGAAAGGATGAATGAAGATGCTAAAAGGTAAGAGGGCTGTGATTACCGGTGGTGGCGGGGGATTTGGTCAGGCGCTGAGCGTATGGTTGGCACGAGAAGGCGTCGAGGTCGATTTTTGCGCGAGGCGTGCCAATGATATTCAAAAAACTTGCAGTATCATCTCGGCTGAAGGCGGAATTGCGAAAGGATATATCTGTGATTTAACCCAGCCTGAATCCCTTTCTCAGTTTTCTTCACAGTTGTTAAGTTCAGATAAACCCATAGACATTTTAATCCTCAATGCTGCTCAGTGGTTATCCGGAACGTTAGACGATCAACCAGACACAGAAATTATCAATACTGTCAGCTCAGGACTAACAGGTTCGATTCTACTGACTCAAGCATTGCTGCCCAGCTTAAGACGTTCAGAAAGTGCGGATATAGTATCAATTGTATCTTCATGTGGGATTCCGAATTTTACAGATTCAATTGCGCATCCCGCATTTTTTGCCAGTAAACACGGCCTTAGCGGGTTTACAACTAAACTCTCACACCAGTTGTCCGAAGAAAATATACGTGTGACTGGGTTATATCCCCCAGATTTCGAACTGACAGGATTAGATACGTTTGTCGATAACCAATTCAAAATGGGGGAGCGTTTAATGAATGGGCGCTCGGTCTGGGAAACAATTCGCTTTGTGTTGGCTCAACCGCGTAGTTGCCACATTAGTAGCATCTATTTTGATGGTCCTACACGCGAAAAGCTGGGAAATAAAGGCTGAATTTGGGGACGTTGAACAGAGTAGCCAACTTCCGCTCCTCGCTCAGGCTGTGTGAAAACTCCTGATCACTTCTTGGTCTAAGCGATGGTTTCATATGATCAACCATTCTTGATAAACCCATGCGACGAACTGACTTTTTCATTAAAATTAGAAATATACGAATGAATACTGCGGATACCGACATGGCCAATCACATTCAAGGACAAGGCAGGCACCAGGTGACATTACTCCCTGATGCACTGGATGATTTTGTCACTGAAGATAACCCCGTCAGAGTCGTTGATATCTTTGTTGATGGACTAAAGCTCGATTCTCTTGGTTTCAGAAGAGTTGATGCAAAGCGAACCGGACGACCCGGATATCACCCTGCAACCCTACTGAAGTTGTACATTTACGGATATCTCAACCGAATTCAGTCCTCCCGCAGACTGGAAAAAGAGGCCCATCGGAACGTTGAACTGATGTGGTTACTTGAACGATTAACGCCTGATTTTAAAACCATTGCAGACTTCAGAAAAGATAACGGTGAAGGTATCAGGAATGCCTGTAGGGCCTTTATTGGCCTGTGCCGGCAAATGCAAATGTTCACTGATGTCGTTGTTGCCATCGACGGCAGCAAATTTAAAGCAGTAAACAGCAAACCCAACAACTTCACATCTCAGAAAGCCAAAGACCATATTGAGCGCGTTGAGCAAAGTATTACTTATTATTTAAACAAGCTGGATGAAGCCGACAAGAATACTGAGCCAGATGCAAACACAAAGTTAACTGCCACTAAACTGGCCTGGCTAAAAAAGCGTTTACGTGAGCTTCAGGAGATCCAACAAGCAGTCGCACAACAGCCAGATAAACAACTCTCTTTAACCGACCCTGACTCCCGGTTGATGAAAACAAATAATATGAATCGGCAAGTTTGCTACAACGTTCAGACAGCTGTGGATACGAAGAACCACTTGATTGTTGCGCATAAAGTTACCAACACAACAGATAATGGGCAACTTGGTTCAGTAGCAACACTGGCTCAGAAAGCTGTTGGCCGGAAGGACATAACAGTACTTGCCGACAAAGGGTATTACAGTCGCAGCGATATTAAAACAGTTCTGGATAGCGGAGCCGTGGCGTTAGTGCCAAAAGGAGATACCTCTGGTGCTGAACGTAAGGGGCTCTATAATCGCTCAATATTCAGATATAACAGGGAAAAAGATGTTTATGTATGCCCAATGGGCAATGAGCTTCAGAATCGATTTATCTCAATAGAGGACGGACTGGAGCAACATTTATACTTTAACAATATTGCCTGTCGCGATTGCAGCCAGCGCTCCAGGTGCACTACATCGAAACGCGATCCAAGGCGTATACGGCGTTGGGTTCATGAAGCTGAAATGGAAGAAATGCATGCGAGGCTTGAGTCATTTCCTCAGGCGGTAGTCATGCGAAAGCAAACGGTAGAACATCCGTTTGGGACAATTAAAATGTGGATGGGTGCAACGCACTTCCTGATGCGGAAATTTAAAAATGTCAGTACGGAAATAAGTCTACATATATTGGCTTATAACCTGAAAAGGATGATATCGATATGGGGTACTACAGGATTGATATTTCAGCTTCAGGAACAATACGGCTAACGGTTCCGGCCGTTTTATCCTCCAGAAACAAATATTAGGCTCTTTCCCGCAATAAAAATCTCTGAAACACCCGAATAAAATCACAGATTAACTCGTCAACTTAAACAGCATTCTCAAAACACAGATGAGAAATATTTTTTGGCTACTCAAAGCTATGAGTTTTCACACAGCCTGCGCTCATAGCGGACCTTTAGCCCAGTTAGCTTGTCCGCTTCGTGCCAGAAGCGACCATGGCGCGTCTCTATACCGTTGTGCGAGGTATCTCGGTATGATCAATGCAACCCTGGCCCTGTAACGTCGTATGGACAGCTACATCAAGAGGGGTGTGAGGCTCGGCACCTAAAAATTTCACCAGTTTCGTATTGTCCAGGCGGACCGACTGGCGCCACAGGTACCGCATCTCCAAAAGCTCGCGTAAGGTTGCGTTGAAAGGCGCAGCCAGGTACGCGAACCACCACGGAAATGATTGTATTTTGGCAACGCCGCCGTAGCGCGCCGCAGTGCGTTGAATCGCACTGACCATTTCGCTGCCGTCGGCATCCCAATGGCCTTGCATATGGAAGCGCGCAAAGGGCTCAAGTTCCTCGCGTCGTTCTAGCAGCGCAGCTATCGTTTCCGCTACATCAGGTAAATAAGCCCACTGGTGACCCGTTTCATGCGAACCAGGATTGCTAATGACGCCAGGCAGCTTGCCGGGTTTAATCAAACCTTGAGAAAACCAGTTATTACCGGCGCGTGGACCAAAAAAATCCCCTGCACGGAGGATTAATACCCGCCCGCCCCGCTGCGAATAGGCCTCAAGTTCGTTCTCCATTTGTACCCTGATCGCTCCCTTCTTTGTGACCGGCATCTGCGGAGCATCTTCCCGTACTAGCGGAAAAGCGTCAGGACCATAGTTGTAAACGGTACCGGGAAGCACGATCAAGGCGCCGGTTCGTTCTGCTGCGCCGATCGTGTTGCACAGCATAGGCAGCACCAGATGCTCCCAGTTTCTGTAGCCGGGCGGATTGACAGCATGAACGATCGCGCTACAGCCTGCCGCCGCCGCGGCGACCTGGTCCGGGTCGAGAACGTCGCCCCCTATCCACTGGATGTCATCACGTTGTTCACTGCCATGAAGTCCTCGTTTTAGTGCACGTACGTCCCATTTTTTCTGAATGAGCCGGCGAGCAGTTTCACCACCGATACCGCCGGTTGCGCCAAGTATCAGTACTTTGCCTCGGGTTTCCATAATATCTGCCTCTTCGCTGATTTGACCTTGACAGCGTACGTACAGGCAGAGCTAAATGGAATTGCATATCTTTATAGGGCAGCTATACAAATTTGTATGAATAAATCTATCCCATGGGAGTGGTACCGAACATTTCTGGCTGTGCTCAGGGAAGGTTCGCTTTCCGGCGCATCACGCAGGCTTTCGATTACGCAGCCTACGGCAGGACGCCATATCGCTGCGCTGGAGTCCGCTCTGGGCCAGGTGTTGTTCACGCGGTCGCAGACGGGCCTGCTGGCGACTGAAACGGCGCTGGCGCTGAGGGTGCATGCCGAAGCGATGGAGAGCACCGCGAATACGTTAGCGCGTACAGCCTCCAACTTTAGTCATAACAGCGCGTCCATTTGTGGCGTTGTCCGCGTCTCCGCAAGTGACGTTATCGGCGTTGAGGTTCTGCCACCGCTTATTGCCAGGCTCAGGAAGTCTCACCCACAAATAACGATTGAATTAGTTCTGTCGAACCGGGTTCAGGATTTACTGCACAGAGAAGCCGATATTGCTGTACGCATGACTACGCCAGTACAGGAGCAGCTTATTGCGCGTCGCGTTGGGCGCATTGAGCTCGGTCTCCACGCATCGACTTCCTATCTCGCACGTCATGGCACACCTGAAAATAGCGAAGATTTGCTGAACCATGCGCTGGTTGGCTTTGATCAGGATACGCCTTTCATCCGTAAGGCCCTGGAAAAATTCCCTCAGCTAAGCCGCGATGCCTTTTCCATGCGCACCGACAGCGACGTGGCTCAGCTGAATCTTATTCGCGCCGGTGCCGGCATTGGCATATGCCAGGTGCAGTTGGCCAATGGCTATATTCCATTGCAGAGGTTACTGCCGAATGTCTTTTCTTTCTATCTTGATACCTGGATCGTCATGCACGAAGACCTGCGTAATAGTCTGTGCTGCAAATTGGTTTTCGATGTTCTGGCAAAGGGATTAGGGGAATATATCGGCCAGAGACAGGAACAGTGAATCGCCATGGAGAAAAGGCCGCTAGTTCGAACTCCGTCTGTTAACGACCTTCAATACATCATTTATGAGACTGAAAATAATATTCAGCCACACTTATTCCTGTTTGCGGCCAGAGCAGAAAAAAACCACTATATTAAAGGGATATGTTTGTTCTGTAGCATTTAAATCAATAACATACATGGCCTTTAATAATGTAAGTGATACCTGTTCGACACGCGGAAACAGAGTGGAATGTGAAGGGTATTATTCAGGGACAGAGTGATAGTGCGTTGACCCTGCGACTTCATGTGCATCTCCGCCCTGCAAACAAGTGATACCATAGAAGGTATGAACCTGCTTCAGGAATGCTCATGAAACCGACCCTTAATCAGTTGATTAACTTTTGCACTGTTGCTGAAACCGGAAACATCGGCAAAGCCGCCAATAAACTCAATATTTCGCAGCCCCCCTTAAGCCGGCAAATTGCCCAGCTGGAAACCATCCTCGGTGCAAAGCTATTTAACCGGGCCGCTAAAGGTGTCAGTTTAACCCTTGCCGGAGAGCAATTTCTGGTGGACTGCCAGGCGGTGCTGGCAATGCTGGAGCAGGCTTGTAATAACGTACGGGCAGTAGAATCAGGGCAGAAAGGTGTTCTGAAGTTAGGTGCAACAATGTATGCCAGCTATAGCGTTGTGCCTCATGTTGCCATACAGCACCGGGATACCTATTCTGATGTGGAATTGCATTTTCAGGAGATGGTCCCCTCTGATTTACACGCCGCATTACAGGATGGCAGATTAGACGCGGCAATCAGCTTCTCCGAGACGGCCACTCCGGGAATTCATTCACTGGTGCTCTTGCGTGAGCCGCTAATCGCCGCCCTTCCTGCCAATCACCCCCAGGTTCAAAGCGAGCATTTCAGGCTTGAATCACTCAGTGATGACCCATTCATCACTGTTCCGCGCCAGAGTGCACCGATGCTCTATGATTCCATCCTTCATCAGTGCCTCAAGGCCGGATTTAGCCCGAAAATAGGACTGGAAGCCTCCATACAGCAGACTGTAATGAATTTTGTGGCCCATGGCGTTGGCGTGGCGCTTATTCCCGCAAGTATGGAGAATGCCCAATTGCGTGGTGTAGTTTACCGGAGGCTGGAAAATCCGAATATGGTGGAGAATATGCTGATGTGGTCGACAAAGAACAAAAACCCGGCTTTACCGGGTTTTGTGAACCAGTGCCGCAGTATCAGGGATAAACTGCATGCACCGCAGGCCGAACGGATTAATGATTAACTTTTACTGATAATGATTTCGATCACATTAGGTTTGCCACTCGCCAGTGCGGCCTCAACTGCCGGGGCGATATCCCCGGCACGAAGAACTTTTCTGGTTTCCAGTCCCATCGATGCACCCAGCGCCTGATAATCAACTGCCGGATTAACCAAATCCATTGCGATAAAGCGTTCTGTTTGTGCCGAAGTATAATCCGCCTGTGAACGCATGAAGTTTTTCAATACGTTATATTCCGTGTTATTCATTACAATAAAGGTTACCGGCAGTTTTTCATGTGCGGCCGTCCAGAGAGCCTGAGGAGAGTACATCGCAGCGCCGTCGCCCACAAAGCACACCACAGGCGCTCTTCCCAAACCGAGTGAATAGCCCACAGCTGCAGGCATCCCCCACCCCAGACCACCGCCGCGTAAAAAGGCATATTGATCCGCGCGGGGACTGTTGAGTGATTTACGAAGCGAGCCGCTGGTTGCAATCGCTTCGTCAACAATTGCCACATCGGGTCCGATCGCCCTTGCGGCCTCAAAGGCAGCCACGAGTGGCGTAATTACCGTAGCAGATTGTTGTTCCTTAACCTGCTCTAGCAGACTATCTCTGCTCAATTCAAACTCATTAACCGCGCTTACAAAACGACGTTGATAATCACTTCGATGGTTTGCCGTGACTTTTTCCAGCTCGGGCAGTAGCACCATTAACGATGATTTAATATCGCCAACCACTGAGAGTTCACTACTGTAGGTGCGTCCCAGGTCGCCCGCATCGGCTGATAACTGGAACACTTTACACTGCTCCGGTACTGCCTGACCTTCTGTATAAAGAATGGTGATAAGCGACTTACCACCAAGTGCGAAAATAGCATCGTACTGGCCTAATGCTCTGTTAATTTCCGTCGCTTTAGTGGACAGGTTGCCCCGCCAGAGAGGGTGTGCTGTTGGGTAGGGGATCCGGTTTGGCCATGTTGAACCGTATACGTCAGCGGCAAGCATCTCAGCAAGAGCAACAACCTCGCTGGCCGCTCCACTTTGGTAAATTTCGTCGCCGGCAATCAGTGCGACTTTACCTGGAGTAAATGCCGCCAGCTTACTTGCCAGCAAAGGTAACGAACCCGCGACTGCATTGCGGTCAATAGTAGAAGGCGCCCCGATCCCGATAGAACTCATCGCCTCCATTACATCCATCGGAAGCGACAGGAAAACGGAGCCTTTCGGTGCAGCGTCTGAATCGTGGAAAGCCCGGCGAACTAATACCGGTAGCTGGTCAACGTGAGTCACCTCCTGTGACCATTTAGCGAACGTTTTACCCATTCCCACCAGATCACCCAACAATAGCGGATCGGCTGTCGTGTGGCGTAAATCCTGCTGCCCCGCTGTCACCACGAGTGGCGTCTGTGAACATTTTGCATTCAACAGGTTTCCCATGCCGTGGCCTAAACCACCGGCGGTATGCAGATTCAGGAATCCTGGTTTTTTTGCTGCCTGCGCATAACCGTCCGCCATGGCTACTGCGCTCGCTTCCTGCAGAGCTAACACGTACTGAATTGACGGTTTTCTTAACAGCGCATCCATGAAGGGCAGTTCGGTTGTGCCTGGATTACCAAACACATATTCCACCCCTTCACTTTCCAGAACTTCTAACAATACATCACCGCCACGACGTGCATTGGCGTTGTGGACTTTAGTTATTGCGTTACTCATAGAATGATCACCTCTATCTGCATATTCGTTCGCCCTGTCTGGCGGGTGATTCAATCTTAATAACAGGTATGACATCCTTTCCAATACTATAATGATGCCCAGCCATACCCTTTTAGGTATGGAAAGTCATTCGTTTTCCATTAGGAATTGTAAAGTGTTCTGTGTCGAAGAACTGGCTCCGCGCCGCTTCAACACAGTGCCGGATCGGACTTTTCTACCGCCGCTGAGGTATTAATCAATGGAGAACAGGTCCTATTTATCATATAAATTAACGGACACGCTGAGTTTTACAGGAATATCACCGATGAATACTGCCGCCTCCATTGCCCTTTTGAGCGCTTGCCCATTTGTGAGTCTGGCGGCAGTGCCGGTGACCTTTTCCGAAACTGTCCTGGAGGCCGCTGGGCCGAAAGGTCCTTTGAAGGGTACGTTACTCACCCCAAATTCTAAACCAACCGCGGTTGTTCTTATCATTCCTGGCTCCGGGCCGACCGATCGGGATGGAAACAACCCGCTTGGTGTGAATGCATCGCCTTACCGACTTCTTGCTGAAGGTCTGGCGGCAAAAGGCTTTGCAACGCTTCGTATCGACAAACGTGGAATGTTCGCTAGCGCAATGGCCGTAGAGGATGGCAATGCGGTGACGATCGCTGACTATGTTGACGACGTTCGATCCTGGGTAGAAGTGCTTAGACGTCAGATGCACGCTTCCTGTATTTGGGTTTTAGGACACAGCGAAGGAGGCGTAGTCGCCCTTGCCTCGGCTCAAGAAGAGGATCTGTGCGGGGTGGTTCTTATTGCAACGCCCGGGAGGCCGATGGGCGAGGTGTTGAGGGGGCAACTTTACGCTAATCCGGAAAACGAAGTGCTATTAAAGCAGGCACTGCCGATCATTGATGCTCTCGAGCATCGGCGCCGGGTAGATATTTCGAATATGCATCCAGCACTGCAAAATCTCTTTAATCCTGGGGTGCAGGGGTTTTTGATCAATGCGTTTTCATATAATCCGGGTCAGCTCATTTCGCGTATTTCCAAACCCGTGTTAGTGCTACAAGGGCTACGCGATCTTCAGGTGGAAGAAACGGATGCAAGACTGCTTAAGGCCGCGAATCCTCAAGCGTCCTTAATTATACTGCCCGATATGAACCATGTTATGAAGGAGGTGACTTCGGACGATAGCAAGGCGAATATCGCTTCATACGCTGATCCAGCGCTCCCCTTAGCTCCCGGTTTAATCGACTCAATTAAGCATTTCCTCATCCACAACTCACCTTTTCCCGAAAAGTAACAGCTGCTCTGGTCCCTGTGTACTGCAAAAAAACGATGTCCTTTTAAAGCGTTCAGCATCCTTTAAAGCATTCATCTGCTTTTCGTTCTCGGCAGTCTCCCCCCTTAAATAGGGTCTGCTTCGTGCCAGCAGCGAACATCCTCAGGATAACTTACCTGTCTTCTGGTCGATTAACTTATTTGTCTACTTACCAGGTCTTGCAACATTTTTCCGGCAATCTGAATATGTCGCTTAACTTCAGTTCGCGCTTGTTCGGCGTTTCGTTGCTGGCAGGCAATAAGAATACTCGCGTGGTCATCCTGAAACAGGGATGTCTCAGAGAGTAGCTTTCGCTGGAGGTATTCATACCGCTCAATCTGATTGCGAGAATCATTAATCATGGTCAGTAGACGATGATTTTCGCACCCGCTATAGAGAAGATCATGAAACTCACGGTTTAGTTGCCCTTGCAGTTCGAATTTGGTACATGAAGCAAGAAGACTGTGCGTCAGCCCCGCTCTCGCCAGATTATCAGCACTCAAATTATTGACGCTCTGAAATATTGCTTCGCCCTCGAGCAGAGAACGCAGCTGGTAAATTTCATTAAGATCATCAACAGATAACGTTCTGACAATTGCTCCGCGATTTCTAAAAATCTCCACCAGACCCTCATGTTCAAGTTGTCTGATCGCCTCCCGCATTGGAATACGGCTTACATCAAAATGACTTGCAAGGTCTCTTTCGACAAGCCTTTCACCATCACGAAGACTACCGTTGTTAATCATTTCTCTTAACTTATTAGCGAGTAAGTCTGCGGTTGAAACAGCTCTAAAGCTCATAAACGACTCCGAAAATAACGATGGTATAATGGTATACCATTTGATAGATTGAGTCCAGAAATGCGGCGGCGAGACAAATCTAATATTTCCAAAACAATAAGTTAATGCACACGGAGACCAAAATGATCGAGAGAGAGCATCACTACCAGGTGAACGTTAAATGGACGGGAAATAAAGGTAATGGCACGCAGTCTTACAAAGACTATGAGCGAAGTTATGAGATTTCAGGGGGCGGAAAACCTGTAATTTTGGGGTCATCAGACCCCGCATTTCTGGGCGATGCCAAATGTTGGAATCCGGAGGACCTGCTCGTTGCTGCTGCTTCAGCATGCCATAAATTATGGTATCTGCATCTCTGCTCGGAAGCAGGGATAAGCGTTATAAGCTATGTTGACCGAGCACATGGAACGATGCGCGAAGGGAAAAAAGGATGTTTCACCGATATTACTTTAAAACCTGAAATAACGATACGTCCCGGAGATGACATCAATCGAGCGCAGGCTCTCCATCACCGCGCGCATGATCTTTGTTTCATTGCAAATTCCCTTAATTTCCCGATTACATGCCAGCCAGTTATTACTCACAGCCAAAATGGCTAACGAAATCTGCAGGCAGGTAACCGTGTGAAATAGCGTGCCGGTACAATAGGGCGTCATCCAAACTGAATGGTAGACGTCCGCTTCTCGCTCAAAGCAGATATTCGGTACTATTTTTCCAGTCCAGTTTGTACGAAACCTACCTCAGCAGGTAATCCCATCCCGTCGACGTCAAACCATCAGCGAACGAGAGAACAGCGTCGCTGCGGGGGTAAAAATTATCTCTCACCCGCCTGTCCGGTTGACTTATTCTGTAAAAAGATTACTTTTCAAGACATGAAGAAGATACTTATTATCGTCCCCGATGGCGGCATGCTGTTTGAATCCGCCGGTATTGCCGACATTCTGATGCAGGCCAACCGCCTGCACCCGGAAGGCGCCGGGAAACTCTGCTACCAGGTCCAGCTAGCGACCACCCAGCCGCATCAGGTGATCCATGGTCAGTCTGGATTAAATCTGCTGGCCGATCATCGCCTGCATGAGATAGATCCTCGCGAGCCGCTCGATACCATCATGATTACCGGCAGAGGTCAAAACCCGCAGGAAGGGATCGCGGTGGTTGACTGGCTGCGCCTTGCCGCACCCCATGCCCGCCGCATTGCCTCCATTTGCGGCGGAGCCATGCTGCTTGCGCAAACCGGGCTGCTGGACGGCAGACGAGCCACTACCCACTGGAAGCTACTGGATACCCTGCAGGCGGAATTTCCGCAGGTACGCGTTGAAGGCGGTCCACTCTATATTCAGGACGAACACATCTGGACCTCTGGCGGAGTCAGTTCCGGCTTCGATCTCACCCTGGCGCTGGTTGAAGAGGACTACGGCTTCAGCCTTGCGCGCGATATTGCCCAGGATTTCGTCATGTACCTGCGACGTCCCGGCGGCCAGCTGCAGTTTAGCCGCTACAACCTCCAGCAGACCAGCACCCTGGGCCCCATTAACGATCTGCTGGCGTGGTTGCTCGAAAACCTCACCGCCGACCTCAGCGTGGATAAACTGGCGGAAAGAGTCGCCATGAGTCCAAGGAATTTCACCCGCGTATTTACCCGGGAAACCGGCGCTTCGCCGGCGCGCTACGTCGCCGAAGCCCGCCTGGCCGCCGCGCGGCAGCGTCTGGAGCAAACTAACGAGACGCTGGATCGTATCGCCGAACAAACGGGATTTGGCAGCAGCATTAACCTGCGACGGCTGTTTGAAAAACAGCTTCACCTCACACCCGGGGAATATCGACAGCGATTTCACTGTCGCAAAATGGCGTAAAGTGATCCTTTTTTGTCATTTACGCCAAATCCTACCCGACCTACTCTGACGCCAGAGACAATGGATAAGGAGTTAATTATGGTAAAGGTCGGTATTAACGGTTTTGGCCGTATCGGACGCAACGTACTGCGTGCTGCACTGGGTCATCCGGATATTCAGATTGTGGCGATCAACGATTTGACGGACAGCAAAACGCTGGCGCATCTGCTGAAATACGACTCGCTGCTTGGTAAGCTCGACGCCGACGTCACCGCCGGTGAAGGGCAGCTTGTGGTTGACGGTCAACCCATTACCGTATTCAGCGAACGCGATCCGGCCAATATCCCGTGGCGTCAACGTGAAGTCGATATCGTCATTGAAGCCACCGGATTCTTCACCGATCGCGACAAGGCGTCTGTGCATATCCACAGCGGTGGCGCAAAGCGCGTGATTATCTCCGCCCCCGGCAAAAACGATGATTTAACCATCGTGATGGGCGTTAACGATGGCCTCTACTCCCCGGATAAACACTACGTGGTCAGCAATGGTAGCTGCACCACCAACGGTCTGGCGCCTGCCGCGCAGGTTCTGCACCAGCATTTCGGTATTAAGCACGGTTTGATGAACACCACCCACGCCTACACCAACAGCCAGGCGCTGCACGACCAGCCGGAAAAAGATCTGCGCGGCGCTCGCGCCGCTGCGCTGTCGATTGTGCCTTACTCCAGCGGCGCAGCGAAGGCGCTGGGCAAGGTTATTCCTGAGCTGGATGGCCGCTTAACGGGATACTCGCTGCGCGTCCCCGTGCCGGTGGTATCCATTGTCGATCTGACCGTGACGCTGGCGCGAGATGTGACGGCCGAAGAAGTGAATAATGCCTTCCGCGAAGCCGCCGCGGCGGGACCGCTGAAAGGGATCCTCGGCTATAGCGATGAACCGCTCGTCTCCAGCGACTACCAGGGTGACCCGCGCTCGTCGATTATCGACGGTCTGTCAACGCTGGTGATTGGCGGCAATATGGTCAAAATTCTGGCGTGGTACGACAATGAATGGGGATTCTCTAACCGCCTCGTTGACCTGGCGCTGATGATGGCAAGGCGTGAACGTTAATTCACTGCGGGTGTTATTGATAGTTGACATCACTCTGTCGCGGAGAACTTCTTTGGTGACGCGCAGCAGGCCCCTCTGAGCGCCTGATAAAAAGCATAAATGCCCTCGAAGGGCATTTATGCTTTAGCGGTAATGCGCGGCGGGTCAGTATTTTTTTAACCACTATTCCTGCCGTTCCGGAAAATAGTTAGTGCACAAATAACGCGATTAAAATAATGATAGGGATTGGCACACCCAGAAAGAAAAGCAATATTGAACGCATAGGTTCCTCCCGTATAATGAGTATTAGACGTTATAAATCACGCTGACGGCCGCCATAGGTGGCACAAAGACTGGCAACAAAAGCGCCAATTAACAGAGAAATAAATGACCACAGGGTAACGTAGCTGGTGGTTTTTCTGGCGGCGTCAGCGGCCTGCTGCGCTTTATCTTTCGCCTCTTTCAAATTAGCCTGGGCTTTATCATAAACCGCCTGTACCCGTTGCTCGGCCTCTTGCTGACTTATACCGGTATTCTGAGCAACCAGCTGCGCCACATAGTTCAGATCATCCTGGGGAAGCGCGCCAGAATAAATACTGTTAGCAAATATGCCCGTCACCTCGGCTAATTGAGCGGGAGACTCCGCCTTTGGCGGCACAGGATGATTCATGGCCATGACATCATTGCCTGATGCGTTGCTGTTATCTGCCGGAGTGGAGCCGCTCGCCCTGAACAGTGAGCGGGTAAAATATTCCATCGATGACTTCGATAACATCGAGGATCCGTCCCCAGCCTTATTCATGGCAGTAGCCGTCGCGCCCCCGGCAACGGAACCCATGACTTTTGCGCTGCCGCCGATCAGGGAACTGATGGTGGTGGTTAAAAGAACGGCTGATACCAGCAGCGCCACCGCCCATGTCAGAAAGCCATGCGCCGTGTCGCGGAAATAGATTTCATTGGTATGCGTATCAACCCATTTAGTCCGCAGCCTTCCGGCCAGATACCCCCCCATTCCTGAGGCCACAATTTGGGTAAATGTCAGCCAGGCGATGGCGGCAATACCGACGGTCCCCGCCGCAAGGCCTTGATTTTCCCACGGTGAAATTGAAGTAAGGCCCAATCCGGCGCCAAGCATGAGCAGCATAAGCGCCAGCGAGGCGGCAGCGGCGGCGCCTGCAAATATCGCCCCCCATGATACCGCGCTCGCGCTGTTAACTGCGGCCGCGGGCACCTGCCTGGCGGTTTCCTGACTGCTAATAGAGGTAGAGTCGTAGATATTCGTCATTTACGTTGTCCTTTGAAATAACTCATTAGTCCTGAAGTCGTTTGGCATAAACGTTCACCGCAGACATTAACCCGCCAGATCTGCGATAATATCGAGCGGGATAATTATCGTCAGCCGCTATCGCTCGCCGCTTAAATAGCGGGCGGTCGACCAGGGACTAATTATCTAAATGAGTACGAATTGCTAGCGTATGAATTTAATCAACAATTCTATTTTAGTAGATGATTTTGTTTTAACCATTTTTAATCGCCAAAAATATCACCGCACAGCCATAACAAACTGTAAACAAAGGAAATGTCGGGGAGAATAGATTTTATCGACAATATTTTTCACAGGACTATACCGCCCAGTCTTTATGGAATTATCTTAATTTTACGCGGGTAATTGACTGAATGGACTTGGTTATTAAAAGTGGCGTACATTTTCGATTTGCATTATCGATGATTTAATATCCCGGCCTGAACCGTAATACATTGCTGGCGGCCGATGGGGGTATATCAACTGAACAAAGGGAATACAGGGAAGGTTCGCTTCCCTTCCCCGTTATATCGGCTTCGTATTCGTCTCGCCGCGGGCTAGCTTGCCCGTTTGACTAATTAGCGAGCAGACAAAGCAAAGCGGTTCTCAAGCGCATGCGCAATTTCATCTTCCGCCAGCCACTGCTTCTCTACGCGGTCGGCGGTAATACTCTTAAGCATATTGCCCAGCAGAATAAAGCGCCCCTCGGGCTGATGCTGTATCACCAGCAGCTTTTGTACAAAGACCGCATCGGGATGCGTGGAGTTAAGAAAATTGGCCGGAACAAAATCAATCCACTCCTGAGGTGACAGGTCAAAACCGTATTGATTGGCCCAGCTTCCCTCAACTTTTGCCTGCAGCAGGTAGTCTCCATGCGCATCGCAGCTAAGCCGGAACGCATCGAAATCCTGGATAATGTCCGTATCAAGTTCGTCCAGGGCCAGCGGCGCGCGGATACCGTAGCTCCCAAAGCCAAGGTCGCAAAGCCACTGACGCCCCTCCACTTCCGCGACCACCGCCATATGGGTTTTAGGCCGGCGCGCAGGATAGAACATGGGCCGCGCCGCGACAAACCGCCAGGCAATACCCAGCGCTTCCAGCGCCATGGTAAACAGCCCGTTGAGTTCATAGCAGTAGCCGCCCCGTCTCTGCCGTAAGAGCTTATTGGCAATATCATCAGGCTCCATCGACACGATTTTACCTGCCTGTACGTCCAGATTTTCGAAGGGGATGGCAAAGAGCTGGTGGCGCATCAGCGCGTGTAGCGTTGCGGTATCCGCTGCCGCAGGCCCGCTATAGCCTATGCGGCGGAAGTAAAGTGAAAGGTCGAAACTGTCGCTGTGCATGTGATTTCCTTGGCTGGATTGTGTTGAACCCACTATAGATGGCGCCCCGCAACGCCTGTATAGTCAGATTTATCAAAAATCAGACTATACAGATGACGATGTCCGACCCACTCCCGCCGATTCCTCACTACCGCCGAATAGCCGATATGCTGCGGCTGACGCTTGCTTCAGGCGCTTTGCGGGCAGGGGATCGCATTATCTCCGCGCGCAAACTGGCCGAGCGCGAGCAGGTCAGCCTCCCCACTGCGCTCGAAGCCCTGCGTCATCTTGAGGCGGAAGGCCTGATCATCGCCCGACCGCGTTCAGGCTACTTTGTCCGCCAGATAAACACCTCCGGAGACGTACAGCGCGCAGCATCTTTATCCGGCCCCGTGCCGGTGACCATGTCCGCCATCGCCCGCTCGTTGTTCGGTAGCGCTGAAGCGCGTCTGGTGCCGCTTGGCGCCGCGCTACCCGATCCCGTCTGGCTTCCCGTCGATGCCTTGCAGCGGGCGTTGCACACTGCCGGACGTCGGCTTGACGCGCGCGGGCAGAGCTACAGCCTACCCCCGGGAAGAGCGGACCTGCGCAGAAAGATTGCCGCCCGCGCGGCACAGTGGGGGGCCCTTTTTGGCGCTGATGACCTTATCATCACGGCAGGCGCAACGCAGGCGCTACGCCTGGCGCTCCGCGCGGTATGCCAGCCGGGCGATGCGGTGGCGATTGAGCGGCCCGCCTATTTCGGCACGCTTCTGCTGTTGGAGGATCTGGGGCTGAAGGCATTACAGATCCCCACGGACCCGATTGAGGGATTATTGCTGGCGCCGCTTGAAGAGGCCATCAAGCGCCACCGTCCGACAGCCGTTCTGGCCTCACCCACGGTGCAAAATCCGCTGGGCGCCAGCATGCCCGTCGCGCGCAAGCAGGCGCTGGTGGCCCTGCTTGCCGATCGGGGCATCCCTTTAATTGAAGACGATGTCTACGGCGATCTGGCCGGTGGCGCGCAGCGTCCGCCCGCGTGTAAAGCCTTCGACAAGGGCGGAAATGTGATTTATTGCAGTTCTCTGTCGAAAACCCTGGCGCCGGGCTGGCGAATTGGCTGGATTGCTGCCGGACGCTATCACCCGGCGGTGTTGCAGGCCCGCATGGCCGGGGAATGGGCAGGCGCGCCGCTGATTGAAGCCGCGGCGAACGAGATCCTCGCCAGCGGAGATTATGACCGGCACCTGCGCCACCTGAAGCTGCGGATTGCGGAAGGTATGCGGGCCATCATCGCCAGGGTTGACGCCTGCTTCCCACCGGGCACGCGCGTAGCGGCTCCCGAAGCCGGCTTTCTGATTTGGGTCAAACTGCCCGCCGGGATCGATGCGCTGGAAGTCCATCGTCGCGCCCTCGCCCTGGGAATTGGCGTCAGCCCAGGGCCGCTGTTTTCCCCTGGCGCGGCGGAACTGCAAAACTACCTGCGCCTGAACGGTGCGAACGATCCCACGCCCGCGCTTTTGCATGCCGTGGAGCAGCTCGGGAGCTTATGCCATGAATTAATCAGGGGCCAATGATGGCGGATATTGCCTGAAGCGGTAAATTATACATCGTCATATTGTCTCCATTGACTTCCTTAAGCTGATGGACAGGCCTGCCGCGCTCGGGGCTTTCTGGCAAAAGAGATGTTTTTTGGAGATGAAATCAGGATATGCTAACTGTATGATTGACTGGATAAATCTCAGTCTTAGCGCTACTTTGCCGCCACAGGAATGTAAATGATCGATGACATCCGTTACCTGATTGTTTTTGCAAAAATTGTAGAGGCAGGTTCAATTTCAGGTGGTGCAGACGCTTTAGGGCTGACTACCGCGACGGCAAGCACGCATCTCTCTAAGCTTGAGCGAAATCTTGGCAGCGCGTTGCTCTACAGAAATACCCGCAAGCTCTCCCTGACTCACGATGGCGCAAGTTTGCTCGAGACAGCAAATGCTATGCTCGAGCTCTATGAAAAGGGATTTATCGAATTTAAACAGCGTACCATTTCAACAACCAATAAACTGCATATTTCGCTACCTGCCGTTTTTCAAAATAGTGTATTTACGCACCATCTTGCCGCTTTTATAAAAGAATATCCGGATGTTTGTCTGAATATTTCCTATAGCGATACGCGTAAAGACATCATTGCGGAAAGTATTGATGTGGCATTTCGTATTGGCGATCTGCCGGACAGCTCGCTCAAAGCACGGCATCTTTTTGTATTGCCGCGAAAAGTGGTGGCATCAAAGCAATGGTTAAGCAATTACAAACCTGTCAACCATCCTGATGATTTAGCAAAAATGCCCTGGATTGGTCTGACTATGCGACAGAACAGCCGAGAGTTCAGACATACTAATGGTGAAGTGGCCATCATAAAGTACACCCCAACGGTTTACGTTGATAATGTCGAGGCCGCCTATGCGCTGGCAAAACAACAGGTAGGGTTAGTTGCTCCTCCTGCCTATCTCAGTAAAGAGGATATTCAGCGCGAAGAAATGCAGGAGGTACTCCCCGACTGGTCATTAGAACCACTGAAAGTTTATGCCATTTGGCCCTCCAATATCTCGACCAGCAGCATCGCCTACACCTTAATAAATAAAATTTACCACGCTTTTGAGCATCATATATTAGATTAACTAACGAACAGGCGAACGACTGTACGCCTGGCGTTCATTGCCAGGCAGTTAAGCCGGCATCAATAAATGGGAAGCCGATCATTGAAAAGAGAGCATATAGCAAGCGGTCATGATCAGTAACCCACCCATCAGGACGTTAAATACACGGATCCGCTGAGCGCTACTTAGTAATGTTGATACTTTATTTCCCAGTATTGCCCATGCAGCCAGAGAGATGTAACACACTGAAAAATAGATAATTATAAAGGTAATCAGCATTGTGTGGGTTGACGAATCAGAAAATAGCGCCACCCCAGATGCACAGGCGATCCAGGCTTTAGGATTGAGCCACTGGAGTAAAAAACCCTGAACGAAACCTGGGGTATCTGTTTTTTTCAGAGATAACTCAGGTTGGGACGAAGCTATCTTATAACCCACAAATATAATAAATGCTGAACCGGCGACATTAAGATATTTTAAGAAGAGTGGATACGACTCGATAACGGCATAGAACCCAAAACCGACAAGGATAAGTAATAGCGTAAATCCTATAGTAGCACCTGAAACAAACGGAAGGGTTTTTCTAAATCCATGGTTCGCCCCTGAAGATATAATAACCATATTCACCGGACCTGGCGAAATGGACATCGTCAGAGCGAACATAAACATTGCCAAAATCAAACTCATTTTCTCTCCATACTCTTATGAATGCATAATAAAACAGCGTCGAATTTTCTTGCATGACCGTATTTTGTTATAGTGACAGGTTACAGAAAAAATCGAGTGAGATTAAGTGGGTTTTCTTTAAGGGTGTATTAGATTTTTTATGTGATAATTTCGATAAAACATGAAATTTAATAAAACAATAAAGATTTGATAGTTCATCACCGGGAAATAAGTCACGTTAACCGCATTGATACAAGGGCCATAAACCTTGAATCCTATAAAAAACAGCGCGCACGTTTACCCGCTAAACACTGCAAGGATTATCACCATGATGCGTATCGTGCCTGTCTTCGCTCACGGATCGTTAATCAATCCCCTTTTGTTATGTGCCAGCCCGGCCAGCAACAGTATCAATGCCAGGAAAACACCCATTGAACTTCACATAGTGCAGACGAGCCTCATCCTGTTCGTCTGTATCCGGCGCCAGTAAATCATCGCTTTCGACGAACCCCCGCCCCTGACGCACCCGGCGGGCGCGCACTTCTGATATTCAGATGGAATGCAGAATTGTAAATAACCAGCGATCTATGCGTGTGCCAGGGGTGAACTGCGCGCTTTTTTCAAGCGCGCGGACACAGGTACACTGAACCAGTTCTTCGGCAACTTCACGGTTACGCGTCAGAACCAGCCCATAACGCCACAGGCGTGTCAGATGTTCAGCAAGATGCTGACGGACGTCGCTGATCGTGATTTTTTTATCCTCATCTCCTTATTCAGGACTCAGGATGACCGTCGATCGCAGCCTGGAGATCCCGGTACTCCTCGCAGCTATGGCCGCACAGCGCGGCGATAGTTTTCAATTGCGCTTTTGCCAGGTCAGGACGACCTTTCGCCAGCCATGCTTCACCAAGATATTCACGTACTTTGGCATAGGTCGGATCGAGCGCGATTGAACGCTGATAGTAGCCGATGCCCTCATCGGTACGTCCCAGCTTACGCGTGGCATAGCCCCGTTTATTCCTGCATCTTTCTGTCAGACCATGATGGCGACGCAGTGAAGCGGGTTATCTGGTCGCCAAATAAGTGATAGCCAGGAGCGGATATTGCTTTCCAGCGATTATTGCCCTAAGAGTTAATGACCGAAGGTTATGAGGACAAACACTGTGCTTCTGGAGACGCTTAAAGGACTCGAATGTTCTCTTCATGGCGACAAGCGCAAAGAGCGGGAATGGCTTGAGCAGATACTTCATGAGGAATTTAGAGAAATAACACGATCGGGTGTGCTAGTTGATCGTGCTGAAACAATAGCGGCACTTTCTACTGAAGAATATGTTCCGCCTCTTCTCAGTCGAGATTTCAGACTTATCAGCGTTAGAGATAATTTCGCAATCTTACACTACAGGACTTTTCATCAAGATGGCAGCCGTGCATCTCTTCGTTCCTCATGCTGGGAAATGTCAGGGAATGGCCAATGGAAAATGGTATTCCATCAGGGTACTCCGGAGTCAAATGGCAAGAAGCGGACACTCTCGCCCTGAGCCTGGCGAAGCATTTCGCTAAAGCAAATAACAAACGGTCGTCACGTTGGATAACGGATCTCAAATACGATGAAAGTGATATGGGTGAGGCACGCAGAAACCGAGTGGAATCAAAAAGGAATTATTCAGGGACATCGCGACAGCGTCGTAACCCACCGCGGTATGCAAGAAACAGCGGTGTTACTGACAGCGCTGACGAAAGAGGCATATCCGATAGAATGTGTTTACAGCTCCCCGCTTGGGCGCGCCTGGCACATGGGGCTGAAGCTGTCTGAAGGTCTTGGCTGCCCGCTAAAAGTTGAAGCATCTCTTAAGGAACAGTCATTTGGTTGCTTTGAAGGGATATCTTTCGAGCACTTCAGGCGAGACAATCCGCATGATGCAGATGCGTTGCTCGCCCGTGATGCAGCGTATTGTCCCCCGGAGGGAGAGTCGTTAGCTCAGGCCACAGGACGCGTGATAAATTTCTTACAACACCTGCAAAATACCAATGAACATCAGATCGTCTGTGTTGTTTCTCACGGGCATGTCAGTCAGGGCGTACTGGCGATACTTAAAGAAGGGACTCTCGATAACTTCTCTCGCTATGCTCACCCCAATGCGAGTTACTCTGTTCTCGATTTTATGGACGGCAAAGGCGCCGCGCTCAGTTGGGGGATGGCTACCCACCTTATTCAACGTCAACGGTAAACTGCCATTAAGACCACAGCGGTCCTATGTGCCCGAGCGGGTATTAGAAGTGATGAACCTATGATTTTGCTGATACATTTTTCATCAATGCCTCACGCCATGGCGTGAGGCGTCAGCTAGCCCTCGATCTCACTCACGCTTTTTTACATAGTGGCTAAAGCGCAGATTGCTTCAAAAAAATTACCGTATTTGGTATATTGTTGTTTATTGCTTACTCACCTCTGCGGTGCCAAAAAGAACAAGATTCACCGCTACCCAGGATAAAAAAATGTTAGATTACCGCTTCCCGACAGCTTTGCAGATGGTTCTCAGCGTAGCAATGGCGGAGCAGTTGGGTGAACGTTCGACGAGTGCGATTCTGGCCTACGGTCTGGAAGCCAACCCGAGCTTTATCCGCAAACTCATGGTTCCTCTCACCCGTGACGGCATCATCGTCTCTACGCTTGGCCGCAACGGCTCTATTCATCTTGGCCGCCCGGCGGAAGAGATCACCCTACGCGATATCTACGTCTCCGTCATCGAAGATAAAAAGCTCTGGGCGTCGCGTCCTGACGTCCCCGCCCGCTGCGTGGTCAGCGCGAATGCGTGCTGGTACTTCAAATCTATCGCCGATGAAGCGGAACAGGCTTCGCTACAGGTACTGGCGCGCCACACCGTGGCAAGTGCGCTGGAAGAAGTGAAAAAAGCCGATACCAGCGGGTGCGATCCGGTGCCTGAACTTATCGCCAAGTATAAAGAAGCCTATTAATTTTCCTTGAGCGCAAAAAAAACCGCCTTCACTGTGAAGACGGTTTTTTGTTATCTGCCGCACCCTACGCCGGCGAAACGTCCTCTACCGGTTTACCGCGCGTCACGAATTTACGCAGCGTCACATAGAACACCGGAGTCAGGAACAGACCAAACAGCGTCACCCCCAGCATCCCGGAGAATACCGTAATCCCGGTGACGCCACGGACTTCCGCGCCCGCGCCGTGGCCGAGGATCAGCGGGATGGTCCCGGCGATAAAGGCGATGGAGGTCATCACGATCGGGCGTAAACGCAGGCGGCACGCTTCCAGCGCCGCTTCCATGATCCCTTTCCCCTGCATTTCCAGCTCGCGGGCAAACTCGACGATCAGAATCGCGTTTTTACAGGCCAGCCCCATCAGCACCACCAGACCCACCTGCACGAACACGTTGTTATCGCCCCCGGTCAGCCAGACGCCAAACAGCGCAGACAGCATCGTCATCGGTACGATAAGGATCACCGCCAGCGGCAGCGTCCAGCTTTCATACAGCGCCGCCAGCACCAAAAACGCCAGTAGTACCGCCACCGGGAAGACGATCAGCGCCGTACTGCCCTGGGTGGCCTGCTGGAAGCTCAGGTCCGTCCATTCAATATTCATCCCGTTCGGCAATATCTGTTTAGACATCTCGTTAAGCTGCGTCATCGCTTGCGAGGAAGAGAGTACGCGAGGGTCGGCGTCGCCAATCAGATCCGCTGCCGGATAACCATTGTAGCGAATCACCGGGTCCGGTCCGTAGGTGGTGCTGATATTTACCATACTGCCGATCGGCACCATTTCGCCCTGATTATTGCGGGTGCGCAAATTGGCAATATCCTCCACGCTTTCGCGGAACGGACCGTCGGCCTGCGCCATGACGCGCCAGGTACGCCCGAACTGGTTAAAGTCATTGACATAAGAGGAGCCCAGATAGGTTTGCAGCGTACCGAACAGATCGGTCAACGACACGCCCTGCGCTTTCGCCTTATCACGATCGACCTGCACATCCAGTTGCGGAACGTTAGCCTGGTAGGTGGAGATCGGGAAATGCATCCCCGGCGTCTGCATAATCGTACCGGACATCGCGTTCACCGCGCTTTGCAGCGCGCCGTAGCCAAGACCTGCCCGGTCCTGAATATAGAGCGAATAGCCGGAGCCCTGACCCAGCCCTAAAATCGGCGGCGGCAAAATCGAGAAGCCAAAGCCCTGCTGGATTTGTGCGATTTTGGCGTTAATCTCGGCGTTAATTTCCGCCGCCGAATGTTTACGCTGGTCGAACGGCTTCAGGCCAAAGAAGACCGTCCCGGTATTCGGCGTATTGGTGAACTGCAGCGCATTCAGCCCCGGGAACGCGACAGCATAGTCCACGCCTTCGGTATTCATCCCGATTTCGCTCATTTTACGGATCACCGCATCGGTGCGCGCCAGCGAAGATCCTTCCGGCATTTTCACGCCGCCGATTAAGTACAGCTTATCCTGAGTCGGAATAAACCCGCCGGGGACGATTTTAAACATGACGCCTGCGGCGCAGAGCAGCAGCAGATACACCGCAAACACCGCCCCGCGTCGTCCGAGCGTTTTACCCACCAGCCCCTGATAGCCGTTCGAGCTGCGATGGAAAAAGCGGTTAAACGGACGGAAGATCCAGCCGAACAGACGATCGATAAGCCGGGTCGGGAAGTCCTTCGGCGCGCCGTGCGGCTTCAATAGCAGCGCGGCCAGCGCCGGAGAGAGCGTCAGCGAGTTGATGGCCGAAATCACCGTGGAAATCGCGATCGTCACCGCAAACTGCTTATAGAACTGACCGGTCACGCCCGAGAGAAACGCCATCGGGACGAACACCGCGCACAGCACCAGCGCAATGGCAATGATCGGCCCGGACACTTCACGCATCGCCTGATGCGCCGCGGCAAGGGGAGCCAGCCCCTCCTCGATATTTCGCTCGACGTTTTCCACCACTACGATGGCGTCATCCACCACGATGCCGATAGCCAGCACCAGCCCGAACAAGCTCAGGGTATTCAACGAGAAGCCCAGCAGGTAGAGAATGCTGAAGGTTCCCACCACCGAGACCGGCACCGCGATCAGCGGAATAATCGACGCGCGCCAGGTTTGCAGGAACAGGATCACCACCAGCACCACCAGCACCACCGCTTCCAGCAGCGTTTGCACGACCGCGCGAATGGAGTCGCGAACAAACACCGTCGGGTCGTAAGGCGCCGCCCATTGCATATCCTGCGGGAAACGCTTCGACAGCTCGTCCATTTTGGCGCGCACCGCGTTCGAGAGATCGATGGCGTTCGCCCCCGGCGACTGGAAGATACCAATCCCGACCGCATCTTTATTGTTCAGCTGAGAACGCAGCGCATAGCTGCCGGAGCCCATTTCGATACGCGCCACGTCGCGCAGGCGCACCAGCGAGCCGTCCTGCGCCGTTTTGAGAATAATATTGCCAAACTCTTCTTCGGTGTGCAGACGCCCCTGGGCATTAATGGAGATCAGGAAATCGCTCTCTTTCGGCAGCGGCTCGGCGCCAAGCTGCCCGGCGGAAACCTGGACGTTTTGCTCCTGCATCGCCGTGACCACATCCGATGCTGTCAGCCCGCGCGCCGCCACTTTATTGGGATCGAGCCAGACGCGCATCGCGTATTCGCCCGAGCCAAAAATCTGAATTTGGCCGACGCCGGGCAGGCGCGCCAGTTCATCCTTCACCTTAAGCGTGGCGTAGTTACGCATATACAGAGAGTCGTATTTACCGCCGGGCGAAAACAGATGCACCACCAGCGTCAGCGTCGGCGACTGCTTCTGGGTGGTAATCCCTAAACGCCGCACATCTTCCGGTAGACGCGCTTCGGCCTGCGATACCCGGTTTTGCACCTGGACCTGCGCCTGATCCGGGTCGGTACCCGGACGGAAGGTGACGGTGGTCACCAGCACGCCGTCGGATCCGGCGACGGATTTCATGTACATCATGTTTTCAACGCCGTTGATCGCCTCTTCCAGCGGCGTCGCCACGGTCTCAGCGATCACTTTCGGGTTGGCGCCGGGATACTCCGCGCGCACCTGCACGCTGGGCGGCACGACGTCAGGATATTCGCTGACCGGCAGCAGCGGGATGGCGATTAATCCGGTGATAAAAATCAGAATCGACAGCACCGCGGCGAAAATTGGCCTGTCGATAAAAAAGCGGGAAAAGTCCATGGGTCGGATTCTCAGATAAGGGATCAGTTAAGGGCGGTGCTGGCGGTCATAGCCACGGTTTTCGCGTTAACCGGCATCCCCGGCATAAACACTTTTTGCAAACCCTCGACGATGACTTTATCGCCAGGCTTCAGCCCCTGCTGCACGATGCGCAAACCGTCCGCCAGACGCCCCGGCGTAATATCACGACGCTGCGCTTTACCCTCTTTATCAACGACATAAACATATTTACGATCCTGATCGGTCAACACCGCTTTGTCATCGATAAGCGTGGCGTTGAACTCCGCGCTGCCCGGCAGGCGGACGCGGGCAAAGAGCCCCGGCGTGAACTGACGCTGGGCGTTATCCAGCAGCGCGCGCATCCGGATCGTGCCGGTACTCGGCGTTAACTGATTATCAAGAAAATCCACTTTCCCCTGATGGGGGTAACCCTCTTCGCCAACAAGGCCAATCTCAACCGGCAGCGCCAGGTGATTGCTCGACGCGCCCTGCCCGCTGCGGGCGAGACTTTGATAGTGAAGGTAGGTCGACTCGTCCACGTCAAAGTAGACGTAAACCGTCTTTTGCGATACCAGCGTGGTCAGGACGCTGGCGCTGTCGCCAGCCGTGACCAGGTTACCGCTGGTGATCAACGCGCGGCTGGCGCGGCCATCGATAGGCGCGGTCACTTTGGTGAAATCCAGGTTAAGCTGCGCGGCGTCGACCGCCGCCTGCGCGGCGCGGATGTCGGCCTGCGCCTGGGTGGCCGCCGCACGGCGCTGCTCCCACTCTTCGCGGGAAACCAGATTGGTATTGACTAATTTATCGGTACGATTAGCCTCGCTTCGCGCCAGGCTGGCCTGGGTTTTGGCTCTCGCCAGCGTCGCCTGCGCCTGTTCCAGCGCGGCGCGATAGGTTCTGTCATCGATAGTAAACAGCACCTCGCCCTTTTTCACCTCCTGGCCGTCGGTGTAATTCACTTTATCAATGTAGCCGGAGACGCGGGGTCGGAGCTGAACGCTTTCCACCGCTTCAATCCGACCGTTGAAGCTATCCCACTGGCTGATGGATTTGACGACCACGTCAGCGGCGCTGACCGCGGGCGCTTGCGGCGCGGCGTTTTGCGCGACTCCCTCATCGCATCCGACGAGGAGCGCGGAGAGTAACATCACGCCCGGCACAGTCAGATGAAAGTTACCCCAGGTTTTTTGCAGGCTCATTATTTTTATTCCGGTATTGGTAGCCGCCGGGCAAGACGCAGCGGAAGACGCCGCGCCACTTCCTTTGTCCGGGCTGGCTTAAGGCCATTTGTGTCGTTCATCGCCACAAAACTGTAACAATTGCAAATACACTATCGCGGCGATTGTAGGAAGGCGCTAAATTTAGTGCAAGAATAATTGTTGCACTTTATGTGCTATTCCTGGCACAGGAAAAAGGCGCGTTTTCACCGGGGATTTAAATGCAACAATAAAACTTGCAATTAACGCAAAAACGGGCCACCTTTAAATGCAACAGATAAAGATGCTTTTTAATACACTGCGTTGAGGAGACAAGATGAACACTGGCGCATTCATTCACGATTTACTCGACTGGATCGACAACAATCTTGATAGCCGGCTTGACATTGGCACCGTCGCCAGGCGAGCCGGTTATTCGAAATGGCATCTGCAGCGGCTATTTAAGGAGCATACCGGTTATCCCCTCGCCGAGTATATTCGGGCGCAAAAGTTACAAAAATCGGTCGAGCGCTTAGCCCACAGCGACGAACCGATTTTGAACGTGGCGATCGCCCTCGGCTTTGACTCCCAGCAGTCCTTCAACCGCAGCTTCAAGCGTCAGTTCGGCCAGGCGCCCGGCGCATGGCGACGCAGTATCGGCTGCGCGCAAACGCAGGGGTTACGCCAGCAATCCGCTCCCCTGTCGGAAAAAGGCTTACGCTCTCAGCGTTGATCCCATTGCAGTCTCTGCCCCGAACAGTTTGGCTGGCGGCATACTGCCAGCTTCACCTCACACCTTATCAAGGCCGGGCGTCACTGCGGGCTCCGCCGTTCTTCGACCGGCAAAATAGTGCGCGGGCGTGCTGCCCATCGTTTTTCTGAACATAGTGATAAACGCGTTTACCGACTCATAGCCCAGATTAGCCGCCACGTTTTGCACCGATACCCCGCTTGCCAGCTCCCGAAGGGCAATAATCAAATGCAGCTGCTGACGCCATCGCCCAAAGGTCAGCCCGGTTTCGCGCAGCATCAGGCGGGCTAATGAGCGCTCGCTGAGCGCCAGCCGTTTCGCCCAGACTTTAAAGGTGCTGCGATCCTCCGGGTGGCTGACCAGCGCATCCGCCATAGCGCGGATCTTAGGGTGCGCCGAAACCGGCAGGCTTAATTTCTGCTGCGGCATGGCGGCAAGTTCATCGAGCGTCACTCTGATCAATCGGCCGACATGGCTCTCCGCCGGATAATCAACCTCCTCAATCGTTAGGCGGTCGACGAGCTCTTTAATCAGCGGTGAAATCGCCAGGGTGCAGCATTTCTCCGGCAGCGCGGCGGCGCCGGGTTCAATAAACAAATAGTTGAGATGCGCATTCCATGTCGCTTTGGCACTGTGCGGGATCCCGCCGGGGATCCACACCGCGCAGTCTGGCGGCACTATCCAGATATCGTTTTCCGCGCGACAAATCACCGCCCCATAGAGGGCAACGATCAGCTGGCCTTTGCGGTGGGTATGAACCGGCACTTCTGCCGCATAATCAACGAAATCAATATGCCGCGCGACGGCCGGGTTCGACGTGCTATCGGGATCAAACAGGGTATGGGCGAGTCTGGATGGCATTTTATTGGCAACATTTAGGTATTTTTTGACAGAATAGAGTATTTAAGGACCTACGCAAAGCGGGAATAATTCCCGCCATGAGCAAATTATCTTTCCATCACAGCCCTCTTTTGCACGCGATAAGCCGTTGGTCAGGTCGCATGGCCACGCCCGCGCTGCTGAGCGATGCCCATGCCCTGCTCTATTCGATCAGGAGTTTTGCCGCCGCGATGCTCGCGTATTACCTAGCCCTGGCGATTGGCCTTGAACGGCCCTCGTGGGCGATCATCACCGTCTATATCGTGTCGCAAACTTCGGTAGGCGCCTCCCTGAGCAGGAGCCTCTATCGCCTGGCGGGTACCGTGGCCGGCGCGGGGGCCACGGTATTGATTGTGCCCACGTTTGTGAATACGCCGATTTTATGCAGCGTGATGCTGACAGGCTGGATCACCTTCTGCCTCTATTTGTCACTACTTGAACGCACGCCCCGCGACTATGCCTTTGTGCTGGCCGGTTATACCGCAAGTCTGATTGGTTTTCCCGCCGTCGCCGATCCCGGCACGGTGTTTAACATCGCCATCATCCGGGTACAGGAGATCGTGATTGGCATCGCCTGCGCCGCGCTGATCCACCGCTACATTCTGCCTACCCGGATATCAGGATTGTTCAACAGCAAATTAGCGCAAACGCTTGACGCCGCGCGACAGCGGATTGCCGACACGCTGGCAGGCAAGTCCGATGCGCAGTCAGAACCGCTGCACCTGGCGCTGGCGCTGCAGTTCCTGCAGGGTATCAGCCACCACATCCCATATGATTTCGCTCTTTCGGTGCCGGTCCGCCAGGCCAGGAAAGCGCTCCATGACCGGCTGGCGCGGTTAGTCATTGTCAACGGTGAATTACGCGACCGTTTGCAGGCGATCGCGCAGATGCCCGCCGATACGCGGACGCTGCTGGATGACGTTCAGGCCTGGCTGAATTGCGGCGATAGCGGAAAACGCAAAAACACCGCGAAAACGCTGCAACAGCGCAGCGCACAGTTAGCGCAGCGATACGCCGCGCAGGCGCTGACCTTTGAGGATGCGCTGCAGGTGAATTTCTTACGCTACATCGCTGAGTCGATTGCCCTCCTGCAGCAGTGCGAACGGCTTTCAGAGGCCATCCATCACGCCAGACCCGCGACAATGCAGGCGGAAGACCGTACGGCGAAAGGATATGTATTCCATCGCGATCCCCTCAGTGCCGCCCGAACGGCGCTGGGCGCGTTTGTCATCATCCTGAGCGGCTGTCTGGCATGGATTTATTCCGCCTGGCCGGATGGCGGCACGGCGGTGTCGATTCTGGGGGTTTGCTGCACGCTGTTTGGCAGTTTCGACACCCCGGCCCCGCATATTGTGAAATACATTATCGGCTCGGTCTGGGGCGTAATAATAAGCCTGATCTATAGCTTCGCCCTGCTTCCCCCGATCGGCGATTTCCCCGTGCTGGTGGCGGTACTTGCCCCAGTCTATCTGCTTGCCGGATCGCTGCAGGCGCGCGCCCCCACCACCTTTATGGCGATGGGGATCACCCTGACGCTGCCTGTGCTCTGCGAGCTGGGCGCGCGCTACAGCGGGGACTTCGCCGACGCGGCCAACACCGCTATCGCCCTGTTTTTGGCAACCGGCTTTGCGGTTATCGGCATGAGTCTGCTGCAAACCGTGCAGGCGGACGCGGCGATAAACCGTCTGCTGAAACTGTGCCAACGCGATATTCGTCGCAGCGTGAACGGCGCGTTTAGAGGCGATGAAACGCACTGGACCAATCTGATGATCGACCGGGTCGCCCTGCTGCTGCCACGCTTGCCGCGCAGCGGGCAATCCTCCGCACGGGCGCTCGATCGCCTGGTGCACTTTCTGCGCATAGGTCTCTGCGTGATGCGCCTGCGCCGCTGCGAAACGCCCGCCGGCAGCGATATCCACGAGGTGCTTTATCGTCTTACCCACACAACGGAGACCGAAGCCTTACGCGAGCGCATTGCCGCCATGGCGGACAGCTGCTTGCCCACGACGGATGAACATTCACGCCAGCTTGTCGACAGTCTGGTCGATCTGCACTGTGCGTTACGAGCGCAAAACGAGGAACCGACGCATGATCAATGACATCAATATCGGCGGGGTTTTTATCCCCGGCCTGCTGCTAACCGCACTCATTGCCCTGGTCTGTACGCTGTTACTCGTGCCGCTTTTCTCTGTCAGCAGGCTTTACCGCCGCCTGCCCTTACGCCCGTTGCTTGATGTCTCAACCTATATCGTGACCTTTTTCCTGCTTTTGCAGGGCCTGACCACACTGGGGTTATTCGCATGAAATCTTTATTCTCTTTACTCGGCCGTTACGCGCTGACGTTAATCGCAGTAGCGGTGGCGGCGTTCGTGGCGTTTATTTTCTGGAAACAGTATGCGCAGACGCCATGGACGCGCGATGGCCGCGTGCGGGCAGATGTGGTGCAGATTGCGCCGGACGTTTCCGGGCCAGTGAGCAGCGTGGCGGTGCGGGATAATCAGTGGGTTAACCGTGGTGATGTACTTTACGCCATCGACCCGCGTTGGCTAAAGCTGGCGGTGCTCAGCGCGCAGGCCGACGTCGAGGCAAAGCGTCATGAGATGGTGATGCGCCAGGATGCGGCCCGGCGACGCGCACTCATCAAAGGAGTCATTTCCGGCGAGGACATCCAGCAAACAGGCAGCGCAGCGCGCGTCGCGGCGGCCAATTACCAGGGGGCGCAGGCTGCGCTGGAACTGGCGCAGCTGAATTTATCCCATGCGACGGTGCGCGCACCGGTTGCCGGCTACGTCACGCATCTTCGGCTTCGCCCCGGCGACTATGCCACGGCGGGAGAGACCAGGGTCGCCATTGTCGATGCGCACAGTTTCTGGGTGGTGGGCTATTTTGAAGAGACCAAGCTGCGTCATATCCGCGTCGGCAGCGCTGCGCACATTTCGCTGATGGGGTTTGACCCGCTCATCACCGGGCATGTGGAAAGTATCGGCCGGGGGATCGACGATAACAATGACGAGACGGGCGGGCTGGGGCTGCCGGATGTCAATCCCACCTTCAGCTGGGTGCGGCTTGCGCAGCGAGTCCCTGTCCGTATCCAGCTAGACAAAATTCCGGAAGGGATTGAGCTGGTGGCGGGATTATCCGCCAGCGTTTCCATCCTGCCTGAAAAGCCCTGACGGCAGGCGTAGCGGAGGATCGGGCTACGTGGCTCAGGCTCTCCCCCCATAGTGGACACAAGACTAAATGAGGAAGCGATGCGTCCTTCAAAAATATCTGGCCCGAATATACCGAACTCGATATTCTGTAATGCTTTGTATTTTTTGTGAACAGGAAAAAGTATGCTTAATACGTTACCCGATTTACATAGAAGTTTTGCAGAGCAACTCAAGCTTAACGTTCAGTCTGACGCCCGGATTCACTCCCTGCTCGCGGGCGGCTCGCTTATTCATGGCGGATTTGATAAATACTCCGATTTAGATTTTGTCATTGTAGTAGACCCTCTCTACTATGATGAAATCATGGCGCAGCGTGTGGCGTTCGCCGAAACACCAGGCAACCTACTGCATACGTTCAGCGGGGAACATGTCGGAGAGCCTCGCCTGCTGATATGCCTGTATGGCCCTGAACTCCTCCATGTCGATCTGAAATTTGTCACCCTGGACATGCTCACTCAACGTGTTGAGGAGCCGGTGGTGTTATTTTCTCGCGATCGCCATGCCCTGGAGCGACAGCTGGCAAAATTTAGTGCCCACTGGCCTGACATGACGCCGGAGTGGTTTGAGTCCCGAGCCTGGATCTGGCTTCATTATGCGGTGGTTAAACTGGGAAGGGGCGAACTTTTCGAAGCGATTGGTATGCTGTCATTCTTCCGGGAGCAAGTGCTGGGACCGATGCTGTACCGTCGCGCCAATCTACCGCAACGTGGGGTTCGCCGCATTGAATGTCACAATATCGATCCTGAAGGCCTGCTGACCTCCACGCTGGCCACGCACGATCGTGACTCCGTCAGCATCGCCATCAGAAAGGCGGTTGATGCTTATATCAATCTGCGCGCTGATGCGCTGCCGGAAAATATCGCGGACGATGCGGCACGACGGGCGCTCCTTGCCATGCTTAAAGTGTATTCGGAAAGGGGTTAAGCGAGACTTCCGGCCACTTACCTGGCCGGAATCTAAAACCATCGTGGAAGATGCCGCCAATACTCAAATCCCAGGACAAACATCGCTATCCGGGAAACTACTCGTGACAACTGGAATTCTCGTCAGAGAGTCTGACACAAATCATTGAAGGCCCGCTTATCGTTCAAAGCAGTCCATCAACATCTGAGCGCTAAATTTTAACTTGAGGTGCAATATTTCCCGTTTTCCAGACGGCCCCCGTGAAGCCTGTAAACCCCAAAGTGGTTCATCTGAATGGATAAATAGAGTATCCAGGCATCGCGGGCGCGTGATAAATTGCTGCCTGTTGATGCAGCTATGATATATCAGGCCGGCGACAGCATTGTTATGTCCTTACCGCAATCAGAACTGGGCGGGCATTTATTCATATGAGAAAACCACACTCGGGGAGGGTCGCAATAATGGCTGATTCAGGACACGATAAACCTGCTGCGTTGTCATTAAATATCGGTAATAAAATAAGACGATTGCGGCAGTCACGGGGGGTTTCGTTAAATGACCTGTCTAAATTGTCAGGGGTTTCAAAGGGGGCATTATCCAAACTGGAGTCAGGATCCTCCAGCCCCCGTGTCGATACGCTGGACGCTATCGCCACAGCATTACGTTTACCGGTTGGCGATTTACTGAGCGGCGGCAGCAGGATATATCCCTGTTTTGATAAATATCGTCCCGCGCCGGGCGAATATTCGCAAATGATGAAATTCCGCATCGGCCCCGGCAATACCTCCGAGATATGGTTGCTGCAAATGGAGCCGCAGGTCACCATCCACAGTCCCGGGCATTCAGACGGGTCGCATGAACATATACTGGTTCACAGCGGCACCCTGCATCTGCGCTTTAGTCAGTACGAAGTCATCACATTAGAAGCCGGGGATTTTTACGCTTTCTCCGCGCAGGTTGCGCACACATATAGCTCAAAGGAGACGGCGATTAGCGCAACGGTGGTGATGAGTCACCTCGAGCCAGGTTAACTCCTCCATGTGATTATCTGGCCAGGCGCCCTCTGATAAAATGCCGAAGAGCGGGCATGTGTTCACTTAAAGAAACAAAAACGCTCTCCTGAAAGCCAGGCGGAAAATTCTTTTATAAATAAAATGAAGTAAATTCAGCCGATTGATTTTGTATTGATAAATTATTCCGCCCGTAACCGGGAAACCCATTGTTCTGCATGCGGGCTGACTGTATTGTTATTTCGAACAACAGCACCGGCTTCCCTACGCTGTATTTTTCCGCAATGCGAAGCAGTTGTTAGCGCCAGAAAGCTGGCCATGTTACGGCCAATTTATCTTTGGTCTGCCGGATTTTTTTTAGCAATGAATATCGACCTTCCGGTGGCGCGCCGCGCTCCCATTGTCGGTTCTTTTTTTATGCCAAATAAATCCATCTGGATTATATATGTGACGGAGAAGATGAGTGCGTAAAGTTAATTTAAAAGAAAGTTTTGCTCTGTTCAGCGAATGCTGGAGCCCCAAAATTGTCGGCGAAATTAATAACGAGTATGTCAAACTGGCTAAATTAGCCGGAAAGTTTGACTGGCATCATCATGAACATGAGGATGAGCTTTTTCTTGTTATCAGCGGCCGCTTGCGAATGGGGTTAAGAACGGGCGATATCGTGCTTGAAGCAGGTGAGTTTATCATTGTGCCGAAAGGAACCGAGCATTGTCCTGAAGTGTTAACTGAAGAGTGCTGCGTCGTTTTACTTGAGCCAAAAACGACGCTGAATACGGGCAATATCGTCAATGAACGTACGGTCCATGAGCTGGATAGACTATAGTCGCGCCTCCTGACGTCTCAGAACGTTATCAACGAAGTTTCGAGTGAAATTAACACTCTCATAACATAATTAAAATTAAGCAAATGAAGCAGGTTGGCATTGTGGGTTGGCGAGGAATGGTCGATTCTGTTTTGCTACAGCGAATGATCGAAGAGTGAGGGGGTATTTTATGTTCTTTCGCAGGAAGTAAGTCCATCCTTAAAACCAACGGCATAAATACACGCTGAATACGGAGCTCTTGATGGTCACTACACATGTTTTTATCGCGGTCAGTCTTGATGGTTATATCGCCCGACAGGATGGCGATATCGACTGGCTGTTGCAGCGCGATGACCCGACAGAAGATCATGGCTATGCCGCATTCATCGCGGACAAAGATTGGATCGTTATGGGCCGAGGGAGCTATGAGAAGGCGCTGACTTTTGACCAATGGCCTTACGATCGACCCGTGCTGGTTCTCTCCCGACAGCTATCCGATATCGCCATTCCCGAGGCGCTGAAGGGCAAAGTGCAGCTCTCAAGCCGCACGCCAGGGGAAGTGCTTGCTGACCTGGCGTTGCAAAACGCGCATCGCGTCTATCTGGATGGCGGGCTGGTAATACAGTCGTTCCTGCGCGAAGGTCTGGTCGCCGATATGATTATCACTACCGTTCCTGTCCTGCTCGGTGCGGGAAAACCGCTGTTCGGTTCCCTGACAAGGGATATCGATTTGACGCTGTTATCAAGCCGCAGCTTCCCTTCGGGTCTGGTGCAGTCGCACTATCGGCTGACGTCATAAACTGCATAAATACATAGCGGCGACCAACGCGGAAGCAACAGTACCGCCCTGCCAGCGGTATTGAATGTTACTGATATAATCTCAAAATAGATAAAAGAGGTGACGCATGGGGACTGACAAAGTGCATAAACAAATATCAAGAAGCTTCAATCCCCTCCGTCAGGGGAGTAAACCATTTAGTCGCAAGATGGGCGGGTACTCGCCCGCCCTGCCGCCGCTACCGCGGCCAGACCTGCGGAAACTCATCGGCGATGAGGGGCTCGCCGTCGCGCAGCTTAAGCCCCGGAAACGGCGGCGAGGTCACGCCGCCGCGGTCGGCGAATGTCGCATCATCCCCGACCCAACGGGCAGAAAATACCCGCCGCGCGCGGGCGCTTGAATTGCCCCTGGCGCCGTGCAGCGTGCGGAAATGGAAAGCGACCGCATCGCCCGGCTCCAACGCCCAGCTGACAATATCGTAATCCTCCTGATGGGCATCGATATCCGGCAGCTCTTTAAAACGCGAGTGGGAATAGAGCTTTGAACCGTTAAACCGCGTTGGGCTGAACTCCTCGTCCCAGCGATGGGAACCGCGAATACAGCGCAGCGAAATCGCCTCCGCTACCGGATCGAGCGGGATCCACAGGCTGACATTCTGCCGCCCCTCCACGCAGTAATAGGGCTGATCGTGGTGCCATGGCGTTACCGTACTGCCGCCGGGCTGTTTCACCAGCGTGTGCTCGTGGAAAAACTTCGCCGTCTGCGACCCCATCAGCGCCGCGGCGATCTCCGCCGCCGGCGACTGAAAAACAAAATCGCGAAATTCCGGGATTCGTTGCCAGTTGCAATAGTCCTGAAAGAACGGTGCCGAACCGTCCTCAGGGATCACCGTTCGCGCATGACCATATTCGCTGGGGTTCTCCATCAGCGCGGCGACGCCGCACGACAGGCTCTCGATCCACGGCGTGAACACGCCTTTAAGCAGTACGACGCCGTCGGCCTGCCAGCGGTCGACGGTCTGTTGATCTATGAGCGGGGAGTTCGGGTTTTGCATAGTCGCCATCCTGTGTTGATAAATCAGTGAAGAGAATCGGAGGGATCGGCGCGCATCCAGGCGCAAAGGTTTTCCAGCATCGCCATACAGCGTTCGGTCTGGGGGATGCTGATATATTCGTCCGCTTTGTGGCCCTGCGCCATGCTGCCCGGCCCGCAGATCAGCGTCGCGACGCCTGCCTCGTCAAACAGGCCGCCTTCGGTACCGTAGGCGACGGTGGTGAAATCATCGCAGCCGCACCACTGCGCCAGCCAACGGGCGAACTCTGACTGCGGGTCGCTCAGCAGCCCCGGATAGTGGCTCAGCGTCTGGAAATGAATGTCGCTGCGCTGCGCCACCTTGCGCATCGCCGGAAGCAGCTGCTCGCGGGCATAATCGCCCAGGGCGTCGGTCACGGCCTGCGGGCACGTGCCGGGTAAATAGCGAATTTCAAAGTCGAACCAGCAGGATTGCGGAACGATATTCAGCGCCGCGCCGCCGTGGATCGTCCCTACCTGCAGCGTGCCTGACGGCGGCGAGAACCGGTGGTCCTGCTGCCGTGAAAAGCTTTCGCCCAGCCCATCCAGCTGGTAAATCAGCTTCGCCGCATAGCTAATCGCGTTAACCCCTTGCGGGGCGTAGGCCGAATGGCAGGCGTGGCCTTCCACGCGACAGCGCACCGCGAGCTTGCCTTTATGACCATAGACCGGGCGCATGTCGGTCGGCTCGCCGATAATACACAGCGCCGGTTTCTCGGCGGAGGCGCGGAGAAAATCCACCAGGCTGCGCACGCCCAGACAGCCGACTTCCTCATCATAAGAGAATGCCAGATGCAGCGGCATCCGCAGCGGCGCGGCCAGAAACGCCTCCAGCGACGCCAGCACGCAGGCGATAAATCCTTTCATATCCGCGCTGCCGCGACCGTAGTAGCGCCCGTCGCGTTCGGTAAGGGCGAACGGCGGCACCGTCCACGCCTGACCATCTACTGGCACCACGTCGGTATGGCCGGAGAGCATCACCCCGCCGGGGCCGGTTGGCCCAAGGCGGGCATAGAGGTTTGCCTTGCGCCCTTCGTCGTCATAAAACAGCTGCGACGTTACGCCGCGCGCGCGCAGAAAGTCGCCGATCCAGGCAATCAGCGCCAGATTCGACTCGCGGCTGGTGGTATCAAACGCAAGCAGCGCGCCGAGGATCTCACGCACGCGGTTATTCATCGCCCGGCACCCCGTAGGTCGGCGCTTCGCGCGGGTCAAGCGCACGGGTGATATACGCTTCCATCTGCGGCTCGTAGGCCAGCCACAGCGCTTCCAGCGCTGCTACCGGACGTTCTTCCGCCCAGTCGACGCGTAAATCCACCACCGGCCAGGCGTAATCCTCCACGACTTTAAGCGCCGCCGAGTGCTCCGGCCCGGCTTCCCCGCCCGCATCGATACCCGCCTGCAGAGCCGCAATCAGGCGGCTGGCCAGTTCGCCGGTGGCGGCTTCGAACGCCGCCGTCATGGCGGTAATCACCTGCGGGTTGGCCAGCATATTCCCCGCCGCCACGCAGTTCTCGCCCTGCGCCAGCTGCCAGATGCCGAGCGTATGTTCACCGCTGAACACTGCGCTCTCGCCGCTGGCGTCGATGACCGCCACCTGGCGATAATCGCTAAACCGGTCTTCGCCCAGCGCCTGCTTCAGGGCCTGCTGCGGCGTGAGCCCCGCCTCAAGCCCGGCAAGAATCTGCGGTCCGAGCGCGGGCAGCGTAATGTTCTGGCTGGATACCGCGCCAACACCTGCCAGCAGCCACGGGCAGCGGGCGCCGACGGCAATGCTGGATGAGCTAATCGCAATGCCCAGTTGACCCGACTCCGGGCACAGGGCGGAAATCGAAAGGGTCATGGTGCCTCCTGCGCATGCCAGTCGTCAGGGATCACCGCCGTGACGTCAATTTCCATCAGCCACTGCGGCTGCGCGAGGGCCGACACCACCACGCCGGTCGAAATGGGAAACACGCCTTTGAGCCATTTCCCCACCTCCTGGTACACCGGTTCGCGGTAGCGCGGGTCGATCAGATAGGTCGTCGTTTTCACGATATGCGTCAGATCGCTGCCAGCCTCTTCCAGCAGCTGTTTAACGTTCTTCATCGCCTGTTCCGCCTGGGCGCGCGGGTCGCCCAGGCCGATCAAATTGCCGTCAAAATCGGTACCCACCTGGCCGCGAACGTACACGGTATTTCCCGCGCGCACCGCCTGGCACAGATCGTTATTGAGCGTCTGATTGGGATAGGTCTCTTTGGTGTTAAACATCCGAATACGGGTATGGGTAGGCATAGGTTGCGTCCTCAAATCAGGCGTTAGCAGGAAGGTTGGTAGTGTTGATACTGGCGCTGAATGGCAATCTGATCGGCGATGTATTTCGCATCGTGCCAGACGCCCCAGATAAAGGTTGAACCACGGCGGGAGAGCCAGGGCAGGCCAAGGAAATAGACACCCGGTTCGCTGGAAACGCCGCGATGGTGCTGCGGGCGCTGCTGTTCATTAAAGGCGTTGACCTTCAGCCATCGGTAATCGGTGGTATAGCCGGTGGCCCAGATAATGCTGCGCACGCCCGCCTTTTCCAGGTCGAGTTCGGCAAGCGGCTGGGTCAGGCAATCGGGGTCGGGCAGGAAGAAGCGCGCTTCCGGCTCTTCCGGCAGCGATAGCCCGTTGCGAGCGATATACTCATCCGCAGCGTCGAGCAGCGCCAGATAAGAGGCGTCGCCGAGACGAATGTTGTCCGCCAGATCGGCACGGAATACGGCTTTGCCCTCGGTAAAGCCGTGCGTCTGCCCGACCAGGGTAATCCCCTGGTGCGCCAGTTGGCGAAAGTCAACGGTATGACCGCCGCGCGCGCCGCTGACCGCAATCGTCACGTGTTCTTTACCGGGCTGATTGGCCGCCGCATCCCACAGTCCTAATACCCCCAGCCACCAGCAAAAATCGCGCTGGCGGTAGCGGCGCGGCGGGCGATCGTGCGCGCCGACGGAGAGCCACACCGCACGCCCCGCCCGGCGGAGTTCTTCGGCGATTTGTACGCCGGACGATCCCGCGCCAACCACCAGCACGCCGCCTTCCGCAAGCTGCTGCGGGTTGAAATAGTGCGCGGAATGTATTTGCTCAACTACGCTATCCTGCGGCGCGATGGCCGGTATCACCGGGCGCTGGAAGGGCCCGGTGGCGGCGACAATACGCTGCGCCTCAATCACGCCCAGTGACGTTTCCACGCGAAACCCCGGACGGCCGTTTAAGCGCTCTGCGCTAAAGACCTCAACGCCGGTCTTGATCGGCGCACTAAAGGATTTGGCATACGCGGCGAAGTAGTCGGCAATCTGCTCTTTGGCGACAAAGCTGTCGGCGTCGCAGTCGGGAAAGGTCATGCCGGGAAACCGATCGTGCCAGGCCGGGCCGTTGGCCACCAGCGAATCCCAGCGGCCGCTGCGCCAGGCCTCAGCGATGCGCTTTTTTTCCAGCACCAGATGCGGAATGCCGTGATGCGTCAGATGCTCGCTCATCGCGACGCCCGCCTGCCCCGCGCCCACCACCAGGGTATCGATCTCTGTAATCTGCTCTGTCATGTCTGTGTCCTTCAAGCACGGTTGTCCGGCTTATCCGCCGGAATTGACAGAACTCAGGTTAAGTAAGTGTGATGAAATGGTAAATTATTATAAAACGATCGTCTGAATAGAAATTTACGAGGCTGGATAACGCAGCGGGAAAATAACGCTTGCGGCCGCGTTAATTACATTACGCGTGCTGATGCGGCGTTAATTCCATGCTGCGACAATAATCCATAAAAAGCTGCGTCGGGCGCGTGGGTTCATTATTGGCAAGGTGCGCCATAATTAATGTCGATGCGGGCATCTCGTCGGCAATATCCAACTGCACCAGCTTTTCACCGTCATAGGTCGTATCGCATAGCGGACGGGTAACCAGTACCGAAAAGCCTAATCCCTGACCGACCATACAGCGCACCATTTCAATTGAGGGCGAACTATAGGCCACTTCCGGGTGATAACCTTTCTCTTTAAATATTGAGACAAAATAGTTTTTGCTGGGGACCGCATCGAGCAAAATCATCGGCTCACGACTTAACTCCTGCAGCGTGACGCTTTTTTTTTGCGCCAGTGGATGAGATGCAGGCAGCAATGCATAGGGTTTATGCGGGGCATTGAGCAGCTCTTTATGAATGGAATGCCCTAATTCAAGATCATAAACCAGCGCCAGATCGAAACGCCCGCGATGCAGGCCGTGCATCAGCTCATGTTGCTCACCGTCGTAGAGCTGGAGTGTGATCTCGGGATACATTTTTTTAAATCCCGCCACCAGTTTTGGCATATACAGCGGCGCGACGGATTCAAAGCAGCCGACGGAAATGGTCCCGGATACCAGCTCTTTATCCGCCCGCGAGTTCTGCTCAAACTCATACGATAGCCGCAGCAGCTCTTTGGCTTTATCGTAGAAGCGCCGCCCGCTTGAGGTCAGGGATACGCCCTGCGCGTGGTGGCGAATAAACAGCTGCTGGTCGAAGGTGCTTTCCAGGTTTTTGATGGCAATGGAGATCGACGGCTGGGCAATATGTAGCTGGCGGGAAGCCTCGGCGATACTCTCCGTTTCCACCACCGTCACGAAATACTTAAGCTGTTTGAGGGTAAATCGGTTCATCGCGTCACCATTGATAAAATATTGTCTTATTGCGAACGGGCTTAGTTTTACGATAAGCAGTCTGCAAGCATCGTGCCATGCTCTTTGCGCTCTATATCGTCGGCAAATAACCGCCGCCTCTATTTAATTACCCGCCCTCTTTATTTTCCTGATTTCGCGTATTGCACCATAAAGAATCACCCTGCACCTTATTTGCCCGCAACATGCCCCAATATTGCACAAAATACCGTTTTGCAAAAAATCAGGTTTAAAAATAACGGTGATTGTTTTTAAGTTGTTTCAATGCTGTTTCTCATTAATTGCGTTAAATTCCTTGAGGTTAATATAGCTGTATAGTTTTTTTAAACTTAAAGGCCAAAAATTTACTAATTGCCACCGGTCGAACAGTGCCAGCATAGTGTCAGGGCAAGATGAACGCCGGCGGCTCCCCATTTTAGAACAGGGGAATCGCCTTAATTTCCGTTAATTATGGCGAGTGAAATAGCCCATGACGTTTAACTGGAACTATATGTTAAGCCTGCTCAGCGATGTCGATTTCTGGCAGGCCACCTGGACCGTCATCAAATTAAGTTTGCTGACCTGGGCTTTCAGCATTGTGCTGGGATTCATTCTGGCGCTGGCCAAACAGTCGCCGCGCAAGCTGTTTAACGCGCCTGCCCACCTCTATATCTGGCTGTTTCGCAGCATGCCGCTGCTGGTGCTGCTGATTTTTGTCTACAACATGCCGCAGGCGCTGCCCTCCTTCGCGCCGGTGCTGAACGACCCGTTCTGGGCCGGGCTGCTGGCGATGGTGCTGAGCGAAGCCGCCTATATTGCTGAAATTCATCGCGGCGGGCTGCTGTCGATTCCGAAAGGACAGAGCGAAGCCGCCCGCGCGCTCGGGCTGCGCTATGCCGGCACCCAGTGGCGCGTGGTGATCCCGCAGGCGCTGCGCGTCGCCCTACCGGCGCTGGCCAATGAGTATATCGCCATCGTCAAGCTCAGCTCGCTGGTGTCGGTTATCTCCCTGACCGAGATCTTAATGGTCGGCCAGCGCCTCTATTCGCAGAATTTCCTCGTCATGGAGACCATGGCGGCGGTGGCGTTTTACTACATCCTGATCGTCACGGTATTTGATTTTCTGCTTAAGCGTCTCGAGACCTGGCTCGACGTCACGCAACGTAAAACCACGCGCCCGGTGGATGAAGAAATGCAGCAGCTGGCCACGGCGCGACGTCCGGCAATGGCCCGCAGCGTCAGCGTGGCGCAGGAGCCAGCGCTGCAGGCGTCTAAATTGCATAAAGCCTATAACAATGTCGAAGTGCTGGGCGCGGTCAGCCTGCAAATTCAGCCCGGCGAAGTCGTCTCCGTCATCGGCCCGTCCGGTTCCGGTAAGACCACGCTGATCCGCCTGCTGAACGGCCTTGAGCAGATCGATAACGGCGAGATCAAAATTAACGGTCAGCCATTTATTCACCTCGAGCGCCAGGGGCAGCAGAAGCCGCGTTTTATGGAGAACAGCGAGCATCGCCAGAATATCGGCATGGTCTTCCAGAGCTTCAACCTGTTCCCCCACCTGACCGTGCTCGGCAACCTGTTGCTGGCACCGCGCTATCACCATCTGGCCAGCGAAGGCGAGCTCAAGCAGCACGCCTGCGAGTTGCTGCATAAAGTCGGGATGCTGGAACACGCGTGGAAATATCCGCATCAGCTTTCGGGCGGCCAGCAGCAGCGGGTGGCGATTGCCCGCGCTCTGATGATGCGTCCGCAAATTATGCTGTTCGATGAACCCACCTCGGCGCTGGATCCGGAAAAGGTTAACGAGGTTCTGCAGGTTATCGAATCGCTGGCCCATGAAGGTATCACCATGGTGATCGTCACCCATGAGATGAACTTCGCCTTTAAGGTTTCCGATCGAATTGTGTTTATGGAAAAAGGACGCGTGGTCTGCGACGACACGCCTCAGGCAATGCGCGATGGCCAGCATCCGCGCGTGGACGCCTTCCTGAAAGATGTCTCTTTGGCTTAACGCTTCCGTTCCTGAAAGGAGAAAAATATGATCGCGCAGTGGCAAATCGAACAGTTTCATCAGCAGGGTTTTCTGGTTGTTGAAGAGGTGCTCTCCGCCGAGGAGGTGGCTCTGCTGCAGACCGATTTCGACGCATGGGTCGAAGAGAGCCGCCAGCATAGCGAGGCGTGGGGAGAAACCCAGGACGGCCGTCCGCGCTTCGACCTCGAAAGCGATCACGCGCCGAACCACCCCTCGCTGCGCCGGGTCAGTTCGCCCACCGAGATTTCCGCCGCCTACCGCCACGCCGCCTTTAATTCGCGGATGGCGGCGATTGCCGGCCAGCTCATCGGCGGCAGCGGGACCCGCTTTCATCACAGCAAAATCAACTCCAAACTGCCGCACACCGCCACGCAGGTGAAATGGCATCAGGATTTTCTGTTCACTCCCCACAGCAACGACGACATTATCACTGCCCTATTGATGGTTAGCGAAGTGACGCCAGAAAACGGTCCGCTCAACGTGGTCCCGGGAAGCCACCAGGGACCGCTGTGGTCCCACTGGCAAAACGAGCGTTTTACCGGCGCCGTGGCCCCGCAGGTAGAAGAAGCCCACTGCCAGCAGCCGCAGGCCTGTTTCGGCCCGGCGGGTTCGGTGTGCTTTATGCATACCCGCCTGCTTCACGCCTCCAGCCCTAATGAAACCGATCTCCCGCGCACGCTGTTTATCAGCGTCTACGCGGCGGAAGATGCCCTGCCGTTCGGTGAAAATCCGCTGCCCAGCGTTCACGCCGGGCAGATGGTTGCCGGTGAAGAGAGCGGCCTGGTGCGTAGTACCGTTAATCATTTACGTCTGCCGCAAAAACCGCGCGGCGCATCCTTTTTTGTCCAGCAGGCCGGTACCGATCGCGCCAGCATGTAATTTGCCCACTTTTTGGAGGTTCTATGAAACGTATTAATGCTTTGCGCCCTGCTGTCCTGCTCCTTTGCGCCGCTGGCGCCCTGTCGTCCTTTAGCGCCCTGGCCTTCCAGCAGCCGGGGAAAATTACCGCCGGTTCGGATATGACCTTTTTCCCGTATGAATATATGGAAAACAACAAGCCCGCCGGGTTCGATATCGAGTTTCTTGCCGGGCTGGCAAAAACCATGGGCCGCGAGGCGGTGAATATTGATACCCGGTTTCCGAATTTGATTCCTGGTTTGCAGGGCGGACGCTTCGATATTACTAACTCGTCGATGTACATCACCGCCGAGCGTCTGAAGGTTATCGATATGGTGCCCTATCTGAAAAGCGGCGAAGCGATCCTCGCGCTGAAAGGCAGCGACTATCAGCCGAAAACGCCGGAAGAGTTTTGCGGTCATAAAATTGGCTCTATGGGCGCGACCTCTTGGCTGGCGCAGTTGCAAAAGCTCTCCGCCGACTACTGCGTGAAAAAGGGCCTGAAGCCAATAGCGCTTAGCGAATACACCACCGACCCGCAAACCACCCAGGCGCTGCTGTCGCGGGCGGTTGAGGCGCAAATCACCGATGCGGCGGTGGCGCGCGGCGTGATTGATAAGCTTGGCGATCGGGTGACGATCTCTTCCGAAACCTTAATTTATCCGGTGCTCAATGGCTTTGGGGTGAAAAAAGGCAATAGCGAAGTGAAAACCGCGCTGGAGGAAGGACTGAAGAAATACAGCGCGACGCCGGAATATGCCGCGCTGCTGAAAAAATATAACTTCCAGGCGCCGACGCCGGAGGACCTGCAAACCCTGATGCCAAAAGCGGAGTAACGACATGGCCCGGTCTTATGAAGAACAGACGCGCATCGACCTGGCGGCGACCTTTCGTATCATCGCCCATCTCGGGATGCACGAGGCGGTGGCCAACCACTTTAGCGCGGCCATCTCGGCAGACGGCAAAAAATTCCTGCTGAATCCGAAATGGAAACACTTTTCGCGCATCCGCGCCAGCGACCTGTTGCTGCTGGACGCCGATGATGAAGCCTGCGCCCGGCGATCTGACGTCGACGCCACGGCGTGGGCGATTCACGGGCAAATCCACCAGCGCCTGCCGGAGGTGCGGGTGGTGCTGCACCTGCATCCGGTGTATACCACCAGCATCGCTTGCCTCGAGACACCGCATATCCCGCCGATCGATCAGAACACGGCGCGCTATTTCAATCGGATAGCCGTCGATAGGTTATACGGCGGCATGGCGGACACCACGGCGGAAGGCGCGCGTCTGGCGTCGCTGCTGGCCGACAAGCGTCGGCTGCTGATGGGCAACCACGGCGTACTGGTGACAGCGCCGTCGATTGGCGAGGCTTTCGATGATATCTGGACTCTGGAGCGCGCCTGTCAGATTCTGGTGACCGCGTGGTCAACGGGGCAGCCGCTGAAAGTGCTCTCCGATGCGGTGGCGGAGAAAACCGCGCAGGACTGGGAGGGGATCGCCGACTTTTCACGCCAGCATTTTGCAGAGATGAAGCAGATGATGATCGACGCCGACCCTTCCTTGCTGGACTGACGGCTTACTCCTGGAAAAAGGCGCCCGGCGGCAGGCGCAACCGGGCATACGGAGATGAGGCGGATTTGAGGTATCGAGGTGCGGATTTTGCCGTAGGCCTGGCGACAGAATCCGCAAGTTACGCGCGTGTAGCCCCGGTGAGGCGCCAGCCCCCACCGGGGAACAGGCGGCTAGTAGCGCACGCAAACCGACTTTGTTTCGCACCAGTCGTCCAGCCAGTCGGGGCCGAAATCGCGGCCGGTGCCGGACTGCTTCATGCCGCCGAACGGCAGGTTGGCGTCGATCAGCGTATGGCTGTTGACCCACACCGTCCCCGCCTGCAGGCGATCGGTATAGCTCAGCGCCTGACTCAGATCGCGGGTCCAGACGCTGGCGGTCAGGCCAAAATCGCTGTCGTTGGCCAGACGCAGCGCCTCTTCGCCGTCGGCCACGCGCACCAGGTTCACCACCGGGCCGAAAACCTCTTCCCGGCTCAGGCGCAGCCCGGCGTCGGGATTAATCACCAGCGTTGGCGCAATATAGTAGCCCTGCGCATCCGGCCCCACGTGACCGCTAATCAGCTCTGCCTTCTGCTGACGGGCTTCATCAAGATAAGCCGCCACTTTCGCGCAGTGCGCCTGCGACACCACCGGGTTAATCTGGCTGCTCTCGAGCATTCCGGGTCCGACCTGTAGCGACTTCACCGCCTGCTCAAAGCCGCTCACCAGCGTATCGAACAGCGGCGCTTCGATATAAATTCGCGAACTGGCGGCGCACACCTGCCCCTGATTCAGAAAGCTACCGGTCATTAATCCCTCAATAACCCACTGCGGATCGGCATCTTTCAGCACGATAGCCGGATTCTTGCCGCCCAGCTCCAGCGTGACCCGGGTCAGGCGATCGGCGGCCACGCGGGCAATCTGTTTACCGGTAGCGGTCGATCCGGTAAAGCTCACCTTGGCGACCTGCGGATGCGAGGTCAGCGCCGCGCCGCATCCGGCGCCGCTGCCGGTCACCACGTTAAAAACGCCGTCAGGCACGCCGGCCTCGGTTGCCAGTTCCGCCACCCGCAGCAGGGTCAGCGGGGTGGTTTCCGACGGCTTAATGACGATTGAGCAGCCAGCCGCCAGCGCGGGCATCACTTTCCACATGCCGATCATCAGCGGGAAGTTCCACGGCACGATCCCGGCCACCACGCCCACCGGCTCTTTTTTGGTCCACGCCTGATAGCGCGCCCCCGGTGGGAAGGGAATCGATACGTCGAGGGTGCGGCCGCTGATTTTAGTGGTCAGCCCGGCGGTATAGCGCATCCAGTTCAGCGTGCAGCCCACTTCAAAGGCGCGGGAAATGTTAATCGATTTTCCCTGTTCCAGGGTCTCCAGCTGCGCCAGCTCCTCGCCGTGCTGCTCCACCAAATCGGCGAAGCGCAGCAGGATCCGTTCGCGGTCGGCGGGCATCCGCCCTGCCCAGCTGCGGGAAACGAAAGCGCGCCAGGCGGACATCACCGCCCGATCGACATCCGCGGCGTTAGCATCCGCGGTGCTGGCGATAGCCTGACCGGTGGCCGGATCCCAGACGGTTAAACGCTTTTCGCTCTCTGCCGCCTGCTGCGCACCGTCGAGATACAACCCATGCTGTCTGTCTAGAAACTGCTGCACGCTGGCGAGTAGCGCGACCTGTGATGTGGACATACCCCTTCCTTATTGTTCACGGATAGTGGTTTCAGTTTATGCCGGGGTCGCGATTCACGCTTTTTTCTCTGTGACATTCGCTGTTGCCGCTGTGACAGGCGCCGCAATTAAGTCGATGGGTGGACAGAAAATGTGCAGCAGGTAATAGTTCTTTCATATACTCCGCCGTTGACCCTTGCCTCCGGCATCATAAGTGCAACAATGCAAAAACATTATCATTACAAAGGACGCGCGATGAGTACGGCAAATCGTGGGCAGAATTACCAGCATTGGTTAGCAAAAATCAATCAGGTCTGCGGGCAGTTCGCCGCCCGTCCGCTGGATGATAATTTCCACGGTGAGATCGACGCCAGCTACGCGGGCGACCTGAAAGTCAGCACGGTGACCGCCCGCAGCATTAATCTCTACCGTACCCGACAAGAGATCCAGCGCGATAACGACGCCTGGTTTTATACCGTCTTCCAGCTCGCGGGCCAGGCGACGATTGAGCAGGATGGCCGTCAGGCGATGCTGGAGAGCGGCGATATCACCCTGATTGACGCATCTCGTCCATGCTCGATTATCTGGCAGCAAACCTCGCGCCAGGCCTCCCTGCTGCTGCCAAGGTCGCTGCTGGAGCAGCAGCTGCGCGGCAGTGAAATCAGCATCGCTACCCGGCTGGCGAAAAGCCTGCCGATGGTCCAGCTCAGCCAGCGCCTGCTGCATGAAAGCATGAACAGCCCTGAACTCTCGGCCAGCGAAAGCAAAGCGGCGCTGGAGGCCATCGTCTGCCTGCTGCGTCCGATGCTGCATCAACAGGAGGCCCAGCCGTCCCGGCGCGATAAGCAGTTTCAGAAAATCATGGCGTTAATCGATGAGTCGATTCAGGCGGAACATCTGCGCCCGGAGTGGCTGGCCAGCGAAACCGGCATGTCGGTGCGCAGTCTTTACCGGCTGTTTGCGGAAAAGGGGCTAGTGGTGGCGCAATATATCAAGAATCGTCGGCTCGATTTGTGCGCCCGCGCGCTGCAAAGCGCCCATGATGACGAAAAGCTGGCGGGGATCGGCTACAGCTGGGGCTTCAGCGATCATAGCCATTTTTCCACCGCCTTTAAGCAGCGCTTCGGCGTCTCGCCGGGTGAGTATCGCAAGCGCTGCCGATAGCTATTTTTTCAGCCATTTGCCGTTAAGGCCCTTCACGTACTCGCCCGGCTGCGCCCTGGCGACCAGCTTCTGACCGGCCATTTTCGCCACCTGATCCACCGGTAGATTATTGTCATCCGCCAGCTGCTGATAGCTGTCGCTACGGGCGGCGTTGATCTGCTTCACCAGCTCAAGGGTTTCTTTATCCTGACGCAGCGGTTCAAGATAGCCGTTGAGGGTTTCGCCGACCCGCCCCTGCTGGCGAGCTTCATTGAGGGTCAGGGCCAGCGCCTGAGCGCTGAACAGCACCAGCGCCAGCGTCGTGGTTATCAGTCGTATTCTCATCATCGCCTCAGAACAGATCGCTACGCGATTTGAGCAGATTCTCAACGTCCTTATCCAGCTTAATATGAATTTCATGCTCAATTTTGACATTCATATTGATGGTGATCGGCTCTTTCGATGCCGCGATTTCAATACGCGGCGTACAGCCCGCCAGCAGCGCGGTGGCCAGAAAGGCGGCGAATAGTTTGATCATTATTGTTGTTCCTTACAGGTATGACTGTCCTGACAGCGCGGCGCGGGCAGCCTGGCGTTCTGCTCCAGCCACGCCTGCAGATTGTCGCCGAAACGCAAGCTGCGCCACAGGTCAAAAATATTCTCTTCATGGGAGTAGTTTAAGTGCACCGTATTGCTTTTGCCTTCTACCCGGCTGGTGCCGCTAATCGTTGCCTTCAGCGTCAGTACGCCAAGGTTATCGAGGTTGATCCGCGTCCACGATCTGGCTACCTCCATATAACGCAGCCAGTTAATGGCCGCCCCGGCGGAGACGTTGTCGGCCACCAACGCGTCCGCGGTGTCTTTATCGAGGCGCATCGTCATCGGCCCCGGATTGCTGAACCAGCCGTCTTTGATAATCCATTTTTCGTTATCCAGCCACAGAGGCAGTGCACCATTAAACGGGCCGGAGACGGCGAACTGCTTCACTTTAATCGCACTCACTAATTCGCTGCTGGAGATATTTTGCAGACGCAGCAGCGCCGGGTCGTGCTGCGGCATCCTCAGTTGCTGCATGGTCAGCTTGCCGCCGAGAATATCGACGCTGACGTTACTCAACTGTAAAGGCGCGTCTTCACTCCAGGGCCAGGCCCCCTGAAGATCTGCCGTCAGATTGCGCGCGGTGAACTGGTTGACGACTTCGCCAATGCGCAACGATACCGGATGGCGGGTGCCAAGCTGCCAGGTGCCGTCGCTAAAACGGAACGGCAGCACAAAATCGACGCCGTTGATCTGGTTATCCGGCATCCAGGCGCTGCCGCCCTTGAGCACCCCGTGACCGCCCGCCTCGAAGCCCTGCCCGGCTGCGGCGGAGAATGCCACCTGCGCGTAAAGCGTTCCCTCACGCAGGGTCATCTTCCACTCCGGCGGCAACAGCGGCTGGAAAACGGTCAGCGACTGTTTTGGCCACCACGCTTCGCCGCGCAGACGTTCTCCGTCCCAGCGCCCGGTAACGCGCACGGGGCCAATTTTTTGCGCATGCAGGGAGCCGTTGAACTGGAACCAGGTCGGATCGCGACCGTCGATATTAAATTTCAGCGTCGACGGCGGCAGTTCGCTGCCGCCGCTGAAGGTGGTTTTCCCGGCATCCAGCGACAGCGCGCCGGTCAGTTTGGGATGCTGCCCATCGCGCAGCCAGCGGATCGGTTTTTCCAGGGTCAGACGCGGCGCGCTTACCAGCATGGAACCGTACTGCAGTTTATCGAACCCGGTCGACAGGCTGTTGAGCATGATGGCGCTGTCGGCCCATTCGCCCGCGCCTTTCACATCCCAGCGCGCCTGCATTGGGGTGAAATGACCCTCGCCCCAGTAGCGCCACTGCCAGCGGCCGCGGTCGGGCATAAAGTTGTCGGCCTGACCGTCAAGATGCAGGGTAAAATCGCCCATTTCCTGTTCATGGGCGCGTAAAATAGCCTGCAGGCGGCCATCAACGCCCTGCTGCGTCACTTTGACGCCCGCCAGCGGCCAGCGGATTTCATCAATATTCAACGAATCGATGACCCGCCCGCGCGAACGCAGCAGCGCGCCGGGGTGAAAGTTGAGCACTGGCGCGGTAAGCGGTCCACTCAGCTGCGCGGGCAGTTTGGCGTAAAAAATCAGATCGCCGAGCTTAGCCTCGCCGGTCAGCTGTAGCGGCATGTCGCTGCTGTCCATACTCAGCTTGCCGGGGCCGATATTCAGCACGGCGTTGCCCTTCCCGGCCTGACCCTGAGTGAGCACGTTAAGACGCCCGCTGACCTGCATCTGCTCGGTGCCCTGCTGCCAGTTGCCCAGCGAAAGCGCGACGCGGCCGCTCAACGCGTTGCCCGCGTATTCGGTGTGCCAGCGGCCATCGCTGATGGTAATACGATCCGGGGTGATTTCCCACGGCAGGTCAAGCATCGGCTCCACCTCACCGCGCGGCGTGACCAGCAGTTGCCCGCGGTTCTTCTGCCACTCCAGCTCGGCATCGACCAGACCGGGAGTTTGTGGAAATTCAAAGGTGCTGAACAAGTGGCCATCGACCGGCAAACCGTCCGGCACCAGCGGCATCTGAAACTCGCCCACCAGCTTCACCGGCGCCTGGTCTTCCACCAGACGCGCGGAGAAGTCGCTGACCGTCAGCGCCTGACCGCGCAGTCGCGCCTGGAGGGTAACCTCTTTCCCGGCATAGCCGATATCCTGCTGCTGCGGCGTGAGCGACATCACCAGCCGCCCCTGCCATTTATCCCACGGCGACAGGCGCAGATTGTCAATCGTCAGCCAGCTATAAGGGAGCATTGATTGCCATTCGGCGAGGGTTTTCGGCGCCCCCGGCGCGGCTTCGCTTTCCGGGAGCTTGTTCAGGCAGGCGCTGTTTATATCCAGCTCGCCGATATGTAAACGCCAGCGGCTGGGACGCGAGAGCGAGGCATTGGCGACGCGCGCGATTTCGCAGTCGCCGACCAGATAGCGCAGATCCGGAATACGCAGCGACGAGCGCGTCAGCCGCGGGCTTTCATTGAGTGAGATTCGGGTTCCCGCAGGTAGCCAAATGCCTACCAGCGTAGGCACCCAGTGGGTGAGCGTTAATAGCAAAGCCAGCGGTAGCAGCACGAGGGCTAATAATAGCGCGATGGCGGCTTTATATTTACCCTTCATGGGCAGCTAATATCCTGATTCGAAATAAGTAAAAGCCGAGAGGCCGTTATTGTGGCACGTTCGACCTGTGAGTTAAAGTTTCCATCCCGTTTAAGCGTAGTCGTCGCCCTGTGATTCACCAGCCAGCTATTTAACCAGGGTTTAGTTTTCGCCTGCGACACTGGTCTACACCTGCGAACGTAAACGGATTGTGCTGTGGACTTAATTATCTCGCTGATGGAATACGCTCAGAGCCGCTATTCATTGGTATTGCTGATGGTTTTCCTGATGACGTTCGCTAAATCCTGCGCCGTCATCTCGCTGCTGATCCCGGGCACCTCCGGGCTACTGCTGTTCGGCACCCTGGCATCGGCCAGCCCGGGACATTTCCTGTTAATGTGGATGAGCGCCAGCCTCGGCGCTATCGGCGGATTCTGGCTCTCGTGGCTGACGGGCTACCGCTACCGGTACCATCTGCATCGTATCCGCTGGCTTAATGCCGAACGCCTCGCTCGCGGCCAGTTGTTCCTGCGCCGCCATGGCGCGTGGGCAGTCTTTTTTAGCCGCTTTCTCTCTCCGCTTCGCGCCACCGTGCCGCTGGTAACCGGCGCCAGCGGCACCTCTCTCTGGCAGTTTCAGCTCGCCAACGTCAGTTCCGGGCTGCTCTGGCCGCTTATCCTGCTGGCGCCAGGCGCGTTAAGCCTCAGCTTTTGATGAAAGGTATTGTCTTTTAAAGAGATTTCTTAACACCGCGATATGCTCTAGAATTATTACTATAACCTGCTGATTAAACTAGTTTTTAACATTTGTAAGATTATTTTAATTATGCTACCGTGACGGTATTATCACTGGAGAAAAGTCTTATGAAAATCGCTGTGTATAGTACAAAACAGTACGACAAGAAGTATCTGCAGCATGTTAATGATGCATATGGCTTTGAACTGGAGTTTTTTGACTTCCTGCTAACCGAAAAAACCGCCAAAACCGCCAACGGCTGTGAAGCGGTGTGTATCTTCGTAAACGATGACGGTAGCCGCCCGGTACTTGAAGAACTGAAAGCCCACGGCGTGAAGTACATCGCGCTGCGCTGCGCGGGGTTCAACAACGTTGACCTCGACGCCGCTAAAGAGCTGGGCCTGCGGGTGGTGCGCGTCCCGGCCTACTCGCCGGAAGCGGTCGCTGAGCACGCGATCGGCATGATGATGTCGCTGAACCGCCGCATTCACCGTGCCTATCAGCGCACCCGCGACGCGAACTTCTCTCTGGAAGGGCTGACCGGTTTCACCATGCACGGTAAAACCGCCGGCGTTATCGGCACCGGTAAAATCGGCGTCGCCGCGCTGCGCATTCTTAAAGGCTTCGGTATGCGTCTGCTAGCGTTTGATCCCTACCCAAGCGCCGCCGCGCTGGATATGGGCGTGGAGTATGTTGATCTTGAAACCCTGTACCGGGAGTCCGATGTTATCTCACTGCACTGCCCACTGACCGATGAAAACTACCATTTGCTGAACCATGCCGCGTTCGATCGCATGAAAGACGGGGTGATGATCATCAACACCAGCCGCGGCGCGCTCATCGATTCGCAGGCAGCGATCGACGCCCTGAAGCATCAGAAAATTGGCGCGCTGGGGATGGACGTGTATGAGAACGAACGCGACCTGTTCTTTGAAGATAAGTCTAATGACGTGATTCAGGATGATGTGTTCCGCCGTCTCTCCGCCTGCCACAACGTCCTGTTTACCGGTCACCAGGCGTTTCTGACCGCGGAAGCGTTGATTAGCATTTCGCAAACCACCCTCGACAACCTGCGTCAGGTAGATGCAGGCGAAACCTGTCCTAACGCACTGGTCTGATTTTCCTTGCCCTTTTGTGCTCCCCCTTCGCGGGGGGCACATTCAGATAATCCCCACAGAAATTGCCTGCGATAAAGTTACAATCCCTTCATTTATTAATACGATAAATATTTATGGAGATTAAATGAACAAGTATGCTGCGCTGCTGGCGGTGGGAATGTTGCTATCGGGCTGCGTTTATAACAGCAAGGTGTCGACCAGAGCGGAACAGCTTCAGCACCACCGTTTTGTGCTGACCAGCGTTAACGGGCAGCCGCTGAATGCCGCGGATAAGCCGCAGGAGCTGAGCTTCGGCGAAAAGATGCCCATTACGGGCAAGATGTCTGTTTCAGGTAATATGTGCAACCGCTTCAGCGGCACGGGCAAAGTCTCTGACGGCGAGCTGAAGGTTGAAGAGCTGGCAATGACCCGCATGCTCTGCACGGACTCGCAGCTGAACGCGCTGGACGCCACGCTGAGCAAAATGCTGCGCGAAGGCGCGCAGGTCGACCTGACGGAAACGCAGCTAACGCTGGCGACCGCCGACCAGACGCTGGTGTATAAGCTCGCCGACCTGATGAATTAATAGTTACCGCAGCTTCCGCCTGCCAGCGCCTGCTCGCTGCAGCGCTTGCCGTTCGGCAATGCGCACATGCCGATAGCGGAGCCATCAAGCTGGCGGGCCACCGATAACGAGCCGCCAACCATGGCGCAGTTTGCCTGGCCGGAGCTGCTCATCGCAGCGCGCATTCCCGGCGATACGTGCGCCGCCGTTGCCTGCTGAACAGGTTCATCATTGCTACTACACGCCGACAGTAACAGCGCAGCACATCCCACTAAAAACGCAGCTCGCATCTTCTCTCCCCTCAGATACATCTTAAAATGGACAAGCCTAAGGATAATAGGCAGCTCAGCGCGCCGCGTCGAGAGGCGAAGTACGTATTTATGCGTTGTGTTAACATTTATTAGCAAATTTTTTGGCGTCAGAAGCCTCTCAGCATGAGCACATTAATCTCTGTACAACTGAGAAGCATCATGGTGAGGCGATAGTTTCCCGACAGTTAAATAGGTAGTTCTTTGTTCTGCAAGATTATTTCCTGTGCGTTCAATCTTAGCTTCTTTGACTCACTGGTGAGCATCCAAATCACTTTCATTCCTATCAGCGACAATCTTCAGAGTTGAATGGCTCTACTCGGCAGGGACTCGTCACAGTCAAACATAAAAAAAGCCAGCAGGGGATGTGCTGGCAATTCTTCAAATATGAAAGTTATTGAATACCGTATTTCTTTTCAGTGACGAATTTTGGCTCTTGCTAATTGTGGACTGACCCCGCCCCGGTAGACGATCCTGCCCTATAGTTGGACTGACCCCGCCCCGGTAGACGATCCTGCCCTATAGTTGGACTGACCCCGCCCCGGTAGACGATCCTGCCCTATAGTTTGAGCATAGGAGGAGCGTATGGGCACACCACGATTTACACCTGAATTTAAGGAAGAAGCCGTCCGTCAGATAACGGAACGCGGTTATTCCGTCGCCGAAGTTTCTGACCGGCTGGGCGTTTCAGCACACAGTCTCTATAAGTGGTTACGGGCTATTAAACCCGATAACAGCGAGCAGCATGCCCGTGATTTACTGGAAGCGAAAAGCGAGATCCTGAAGCTCAGGGCCCAACTGAAGCGCACTGAGGAAGAACGGGACATACTGAAAAAGGCCGCGCGGTACTTTGCAAGGGAGCCCGACTGAAGTACCGCTTTATCAATGAGCACCGCTCTGTATGGGGTGTCATGACGATGTGTCGGGTGTTGTGCGTTGCCCGGGCCGGGTTTTATGCGTGGCTGCATAACCCGGTCTCCGCGCGGGATAAAGATAACCAGCGTCTGCTGACGCTTATCCGTGACTCCTATTCACTGAGCGGAGGCGTATACGGTTACCGCCGGGTTCATGGCGACCTGAACGAAATCGGGGAAATCTGCGGTAAAAACCGGGTGGGCCGCATTATGCAACTGAACCGGATTAAAGCCGTGCGCGGCTATAAAGCTCCGCGTCGTATCGCTGGCCGACCTTCAGTGGTTGCGCCTAATCGTGTGCAGCGGCAGTTTACCGTTGTCCGGGCCAATCAGGTCTGGGTCACCGATATTACTTATATCCGCACCTGGCAGGGCTGGCTGTATCTGGCGGTGGTTATCGATCTCTTCGCCCGTAATGTGGTCGGTTGGTCGATGAAACCCACTCTCTCACGCGAACTGGCGCTCGACGCGCTGATGATGGCCGTGTGGCGTCGAAAACCGGACGGCGAGGTTATCGTACATAGCGATCAGGGCAGCCAGTACGGTAGTGACGACTGGCAGCGCTTCTGCCGGGCCAATAACCTGGCGCCGAGCATGAGCAGGCGTGGCAACTGCTGGGATAATGCGGTGGCCGAATCGTTCTTCAGTTCGCTGAAAAAAGAACGGATCAGAAAACGCATATATAAAACCAGGGATCTGGCCCGGGCGGATATCTTCGATTACATTGAAGTGTTCTACAACCGGACCCGGCGTCACAGCCACCTCGGCGGCGTCAGTCCGGAGGCCTTTGAACAGGCCTCGTCGTGAGGACAGGAAATGTCTACTGTTGTGGGGTCAGTCCACTACATAGATACTCGTGTTCGCAACCAACCATATATAAATGATTTATTAACCTCACTTTTTTCTGCTAACTCCAGATAATACTGCCCCTGGCTACAGTTTAATGCCCGGAGCAATACACGCTCCCCTTCACTGCCTCTTCGAATAACATAATGGCTCAAGGCATTTAAGGTTCTGGGGCCAATAACACCATCGGTTATAAGATCCGGATAAAGTACCCCACGATGATTAAAAGCATTTAACCAGCGTTGAAGCCACTTACCCGGCAGAACAGGCCCCATATTGACCCCGGCATCACACAGTTTTTCAGCGATCGCGGTAGATATTTCAGCAACATGATCGAACCGGGGCGCAATCCAGTAGTCAGCGTTGAGAATATCCAGCGCCTGTTGGCGCGTCAGTTTTTGCATATCGCCATCATAACCATGAGCCCGTGCGGTGACTTGAGTAATCCCCCAGTTTGTCGGACCTCCTTTATCATCAGGATGATTTACATAACCGCCCTCCTTTTCCAGAATGGCATTAAAAATCTCATCTTTAGTCATTTATTCCTCATTTATCGATTAAATGCGCGATATTCCCCCTTACCAGGAACACGGCAATAAAGACAAAAAAATTCACGGTAACCACCAACCAGTGGGTCGTCGTATACAGGCCAAAAAGATAACGAAACGGTATACTGGCATAGATGATTACCAGCAAATAAGCCGTATACGATATCCATGGTCGATACCTCCTGTACCGTGCGCGCCGATAAAACATTAAGGTTAGGGTGATCAAAGCGCAGAGAATGGCATTAAGCAGCGCGGGCAGTTCATTTCCCATTCGGGCGCCCACTATTGTTGCGGGTAAGTATTTTATATAGGTCGGTTAGTTCTTGATTATTCAGGAACGTAAGTATCTTAATAATCAGCGCGGATATCAGTACGGCGCCTAACGCGTCTAACGGTCTATCACTATATCCTGTCCAGATAGCCAGCTTCGTACCAATTAACCCGGAACCCAGAACACCGACGATAAAAGAAGTCATAAAATAGGCAGCGAGTCTAAAACGCGTGATATTAACCGCCGTCGCAACATAAAATACCGCGCCAGCAAACGCGCCAAATACAACGCCATAATCAATACCTGTCACCAGGCCAAACATACCAGCGCCCATTAATCCACCAGCAACAATTATCGACGTACCGGAAACAGGATCGGACATATACCCTCCCTTCTTTCACTATGAGTTATGATGGTAAATAACGAAGCGCAGGGTCATTTTTCCTGGCACTAAGGTGTTACCTCGCCGTCACTTTCTTTCTTTTTTGCAAACCAAGCGCATAAATTGCCCTCTCGAAGAGCCAGGCTCCTGGCTGCGCATACTGGTGGGCAAATTCTTGCTGATAAATGATGGTCGCTCGCTCAATTTGCCGTTTATATTCCTCGCGCTGCCAAAAAATATCCTGCGCCACAAATTTAATCGGCAATGCGTCCTCAATACGTTCAGGCGTATGGTGCTTCCCTTTTGCCTGAATCTGAGCGCGGGAAGGGGTGGGCCGGTGGATAAGATCGGAACTGAGCGTTTGCGGATTTTGTAAGTGGGAACGCTGCGCGCGACGTCTACCCGCAGCGGAGCCATTAAACGCGGTTTTACGGGACATTGCGGTCTCCTTTAATGGGCTTTGGCGGAATGCCATTGGCAATCGGATCCTTGCCAATGGCTTTACCCCAAAGCGCACTGCGCCATGGCGCTGGCTTTTCAGCCACGTAGATTCAGTTATGAATCGTTGTATTTCATCATCCAGATAGTGCTGCCTATCAAGCTGATGACAAAAGAATACCTCAGGGTTATTTAAAAATAAATACCCATGGGTATACTTTATGACAAAAACACATTAATGAATTGAAAACATTGAAATTTTTTTTGAAAAAAGTGGTCTACCGCGTAAAAAAACTGAAAAGGTCCGAGGGGGTTGTGATGAACAGCGTCTCACAGGAGGAGGGGCGATGACGCAGGTATGCCCGGCTTACACGCGACATACCTGGTTAAAACTTATCGGCTGAACTCAGTACGAATGGCGACCTGCGGGGCAATGCGCGCCTTTAAACGAAGCGTTTAACGCTGTGGCTATAAATCACGCGACCAATGATCTTCAGATACTGTTCATGGCTCTCGCCAATCGTCCAGTCTGCATATTTACTGTTATCCGAGTGAACAAGCAGGCCATCCGCCGTGAACTGAAGTCGCTTCACCAGCACCGCGCCTTTAAAGGAAAAGACGTAAATGCCATCGCCTTCAAAGTAGTCTTTCGAGACATCGACAAAAATGTAGTCACCGGTCTCAATGGTGCCGGACATGCTATCTCCGGATACGGTGATCACCTTGATATGCTCTGCGGGCCTGTTACCAAAAAGCCGCAGCGCGCCGGCAGAGTCATAGGTGATACTGCTGACCGTTTCATCAACCTCACTGGAGACAATGCAGCCCGGCCCTGCGCTGGCCTGGGCATCCAGAACCTCAATGACATATGGCATCTGTGGCGAATCCTCTACCGGTTCTCGCTCGATATCAATATTCCCGGTGATACCGTCCATCCATCCGCGGGGAAGATTGAACGAAGATTCAATAAGTTCGACCATCTCGTCAGCTATCCTTTTCTTTTGCTTTTTACCTTCGGGGTAGAGCATTCTTGAGACGTAAGAAGGCTCCCGTCCAAGAGTTCGGGCCACATCAACGGCCTTACCACCGCATAAATTATCACGGATATAGAGCAACCGCTGTCGTCTGATTTCGTATTTATCCATCGCAATGATTCTAACGCCATTTACCATCAGGTATCTAAAATATAGCAAAACCCGAATAAATTACCTACAGGTAATTAAGGCAGTATTGTCGGTCAGGACCCTTTGACTGGCGGAATTCGCCACACTGCTACTTATGGAAAAATGACGCCATTGATTTTGGTGTAGGGTGTCGCTCATACGTGGATACCTATGTAATACGTTGAATTAATTTATCTGAACTATGGATTTTGTCGCTACTGGAGATCAAAAAATCATGTTCCTCCGGAGTCTATACTTAGACAGTAATTCGCAAACCCGGTCCCCCTGCCCGTAACCATGCAGGGAGAAACGAACTTTTACGCTACCGGTGAAATCGCGCCGATAGCGGTTGCGCAGAATGCAGAATAGATAAGCGAGTGCTCAGAATGTATCTATGGGCATAAAAACATTTTTTATCAAACATTTAGCAATGTGAGTATTGATATGATCACTATCGACGGTAATGGCGCGGTTGCTTCAGTCGCGTTTCGCACCAGTGAAGTTATCGCCATCTACCCGATCACGCCCAGCTCCACGATGGCGGAGCAGGCGGACGCCTGGGCGGGCAACGGGCTGAAAAACGTCTGGGGCGATGTTCCCCGCGTCGTCGAAATGCAGTCGGAAGCCGGGGCAATCGGCGCCGTACACGGCGCGCTGCAAACCGGTGCCCTTTCGACCTCTTTTACTTCATCGCAGGGTTTACTGCTGATGATCCCGACGCTGTACAAACTGGCCGGCCAGCTGATGCCGTTTGTGCTGCACGTCGCCGCCCGCACCGTGGCAACCCACGCGCTCTCTATCTTTGGCGATCACTCGGACGTCATGGCCGTGCGCCAGACCGGCTGCGCGATGCTCTGCGCCAGCAGCGTCCAGGAAGCCCAGGATTTTGCGCTAATTTCGCATATCGCCACCCTGCAAAGCCGGGTGCCATTTATTCATTTCTTTGATGGTTTCCGCACCTCGCACGAAATCAACAAAATCGCCCCGCTGGCGGACGATACCCTCCTCAGCCTGCTACCGCAGGATAAAATCGATGAACATCGCCAGCGCGCCCTGAACCCCGAACATCCGGTAATCCGCGGCACCTCAGCTAATCCGGATACCTACTTCCAGTCACGTGAAGCGACTAACCCGTGGTACGACGCGGTTTACGCACACGTTGAAACGGCAATGAACGATTTTGCCGTCGCCACCGGGCGTCAGTACAAACCGTTTGAGTTCTACGGACATCCGCAGGCCGAGCGCGTTATCGTGATTATGGGCTCCGCAATCGGCACTTGTGAGGAAGTGGTTGATGAACTGCTGAGCCGCGGTGAAAAAGTCGGTGTACTGAAAGTTCGTCTTTATCGCCCCTTCTCCGCTGCCCATCTGCTGGAAGCGCTGCCGGTTAGCGCCCGCGCCGTTGCGGTGCTTGACCGAACCAAGGAACCGGGCGCCCAGGCTGAGCCACTGTATCTCGACGTGATGACCGCGCTGGCGGAAGCCTTTAACCGCGGCGAGCGGGAAACGCTGCCGCGTACCATTGGCGGCCGCTATGGTCTCTCATCAAAAGAGTTCGGACCGGAGTGCGTGCTGGCGATTTTCAACGAACTGAGCGCCGCCAAACCCAAACCACGCTTTACCGTCGGCATCTACGATGACGTCACCAACCTTTCCCTGCCGCTGGTAGAAAATACCCTGCCGTCGGAGGCGAAGCTGGAAGCCCTGTTTTACGGGCTCGGCAGCGACGGCAGCGTCTCGGCCACCAAAAACAATATCAAGATTATCGGTAACTCGACGCCGTGGTTCTCGCAAGGCTATTTCGTCTATGATTCGAAAAAAGCTGGCGGCCTGACGGTTTCCCATTTGCGCGTCAGCGAGAAGCCGATTCGTTCTTCCTATCTGATTTCGCAGGCCGATTTCGTTGGCTGTCACCAGCTGCAGTTTATCGACAAGTATCAGATGGTTGAGCGTCTTAAGCCGGGCGGTATTTTCCTGCTCAATACCCCATACAGCGCCGAGGAAGTCTGGTCGCGCCTGCCGCAGGAAGTCCAGGCCACGCTGAATCAGAAAAAAGCGCGGTTTTATATCGTTAACGCGGCCAAAATCGCCCGCGAGTGCAGCCTCGGCGCGCGCATCAACACCGTTATGCAGATGGCGTTTTTCCATCTGACGCAGATCCTGCCGTGTGATAGCGCGCTGGCGGAACTGCAGGGCGCGATTGCGAAAAGCTACAGCAGCAAAGGTCAGGAACTGGTCGAACGCAACTGGCAGGCGCTGGCCCTGGCCCGCGAGTCGCTGGCGGAAGTGCCGCTGCAGCAGGTCGATGCCAACAGCCCGAATCGCCCGCCGGTCGTCTCCGACGCCGCACCGGATTTCGTCAAAACCGTGACCGCCGCCATGCTGGCCGGGCTCGGCGATGCGCTGCCGGTCTCCGCCCTGCCGCCGGATGGTACCTGGCCGATGGGCACCACCCGCTGGGAAAAACGTAATATCGCCGAAGAGATCCCTATCTGGAAGGAAGAGCTTTGTACCCAGTGCAACCACTGCGTGGCCGCCTGCCCGCACTCAGCAATCCGCGCGAAAGTGGTCACCCCGGAGGCGATGGAAAATGCCCCGTCCAGTCTGCACTCCCTGGACGTCAAATCCCGCGATATGCGCGGCCAGAAATACGTTCTGCAGGTCGCGCCTGAAGATTGCACCGGCTGTAATCTGTGCGTCGAGGTTTGTCCGGCAAAAGATCGGCAGAACCCGGAAATCAAGGCCATCAATATGATGTCGCGCCTTGAACATGTTGAAGAGGAGAAAGTCAATTATGACTACTTCCTCAATCTGCCGGAAATGGACCGCAGCAAGCTGGAACGTATCGATATCCGCACTTCGCAGCTGATCAGTCCGCTGTTTGAATACTCCGGCGCCTGCTCCGGCTGCGGCGAAACGCCGTATATCAAGCTGCTGACTCAGCTCTATGGCGACCGGATGCTGATTGCCAACGCCACCGGCTGTTCATCGATTTACGGCGGCAACCTCCCTTCCACGCCGTACACCACCGATGCCAACGGCCGTGGGCCGGCGTGGGCCAACTCGCTGTTCGAGGATAATGCCGAATTTGGCCTCGGCTTCCGCCTTACCGTCGACCAGCATCGTCAGCGCGTAATGCGTCTGCTATCGCAGTTCGTCGATAAACTCCCGCCTGAGCTTAACGAGGCGCTGCACGCGGAGGCCACGCCTGAGGTACGCCGCGAACAGGTGGACGAACTGCGCAAGGTGCTGGCAAATGAAGAAGGTGCGAAGGAACTGTTAACCGACGCCGACGCACTGGTCGAGAAATCTATCTGGCTAATCGGCGGCGACGGCTGGGCCTACGATATCGGCTTTGGCGGTCTCGACCACGTGCTGAGCTTGACCGAAAACGTCAATATTCTGGTGCTCGATACCCAATGTTATTCCAACACCGGCGGCCAGGCATCGAAGGCTACCCCGCTGGGTGCGGTGACTAAATTTGGCGAGCACGGCAAGCGTAAAACGCGTAAAGACCTTGGGGTCAGCATGATGATGTACGGTCATGTTTATGTGGCGCAAATTTCCCTTGGCGCGCAGCTCAACCAAACGGTAAAAGCGATTCAGGAAGCGGAAGCGTATCCGGGACCATCGCTGATTATTGCCTACAGTCCTTGCGAAGAACACGGTTACGATCTGGCGTTAAGCCACGATCAGATGCGTCAGCTGACCGCGACCGGATTCTGGCCGCTGTATCGCTTTGACCCGCGTCGTGCCGATGAAGGTAAACTTCCGCTGGCGCTGGACTCCCGTCCGCCGTCAGACGCGCTGGCCGAAACGCTCCTGAACGAACAGCGTTTCCGTCGCCTGAACGCGCAGCAGCCGGAAGTTGCGGAACAGTTGTGGAAAGATGCGACCGCGGATCTACAAAAACGCTATGACTTCCTGGCGCAGTTGGCCGGTAAGGCGGAAAAACCCACCAGCGAAAGCTAATTCGCTGCCATTTTTTATCCGCGCATAAAAAAAGCCCGAATATTCATTCGGGCTTGTCGCTTTACCGCTCAACAAAAACCATTCTCAGGAACGAGGGCAATATAAATTCTTGAATGACAATAAAAGGCATATAACGAGCAGATAATACGATAATAAAATCGTCATGTATAATTTTTATTTTGTATATTTTCCGCCAAATCATTCATTATAATTATCATCATTTCATCTGAATTATTTATTTTAGATTTTACTTATATCGTAACAATTGATACTTACCATATCTCTATTTGCTCCTTTAGCATGAGTTCACTTCCCAGGAGGAAGCTAAAACAAAAACCGTTAAAGGATTGTCTAAATGAAAAGAAAAGTACTGGCCCTCGTTATCCCGGCATTATTAGCTGCTGGCGCTGCTCACTCTGCTGAGATTTATAATAAAGACGGAAATAAACTGGACCTCTATGGCAAGGTAGACGGTCTGCATTATTTCTCCGATGATTCATCTAAAGATGGCGATCAATCCTACGTCCGTCTTGGCTTCAAAGGCGAAACTCAGATTAACGATCAGCTGACCGGCTACGGTCAGTGGGAATATAACGTTCAGGCGAACAACACCGAAGGCGCCGACAACCAGTCCTGGACCCGTCTGGCGTTTGCGGGTCTGAAATTCGCTAACTACGGTTCATTCGACTATGGCCGTAACTACGGCGTACTGTACGACGTAGAAGGCTGGACCGATATGCTGCCAGAATTCGGTGGCGACTCCTACTCCCAAGCCGATAACTTTATGACCGGCCGCGCTAACGGCGTTGCAACCTACCGTAACAATGACTTCTTCGGTCTGGTTAACGGCCTGAACTTCGCCCTGCAGTATCAGGGTAAAAATGAAAACGCCGGCAGCGGTGAAGGCACCAACAACGGCGATCGCAGCGTACGTAACGCCAACGGCGACGGTTTTGGTCTGTCAACTTCTTATGATTTCGGTATGGGCATCAGCGCAGCTGCCGCATACACCTCTTCTGACCGTACCAATGATCAGATGACCCGGACCACCGCAGGCGGTGACAAAGCGGAAGCGTGGACCACCGGCCTGAAATATGATGCCAACAACATCTATCTGGCGACCATGTATTCCGAAACCCGCAACATGACGCCTTACGGCGACGGTAACGGCGTTGCCAATAAAACCCAGAACTTCGAAGTGACTGCGCAGTATCAGTTCGACTTTGGTCTGCGTCCGGCGGTTTCTTTCCTGATGTCTAAAGGTAAAGATTTGAGCAAAACCGATGGCGACAAAGATCTGGTTAAATATGCTGACATTGGCGCAACTTATTACTTCAACCGTAATATGTCTACCTACGTTGATTACAAAATCAACCTGCTGGATGAAGACGATAGCTTCTATTCTAACAACGGCATCTCTACGGATGACGTCGTCGCATTAGGCCTGGTTTACCAGTTCTAATGTCCGGGCCCGCTGGCAACGGCGGGCTTTCTCTTCCCCTCCCTGCCATCGCCTGCATTCAAAGCAAAACAATATATCGATTACCTTAAAATAATCGTCCGTTAAATGATATATTGCTACCTGGAATTGCCGCAGCCGTAGAGGACGCCCGCCATGCAACATCACCCCGTAACCTCATCCCGAATCACCTCCGTCGCCTATGATGAGTCCGCCGGCATTCTTGAAATCCGTTTTCGCGATAACCAAACGCTGCAGTATATCGGTGTCCCGCCGCGCATTTTCCGCGACTTTCTCCTGGTGGTTTCTAAAGGTCGTTTTTACGATGGCGTCATTAAAGGAAAATTTACCGAACGCCGCTGCGCCTGATGGCCAAAGTGTGATTGCGCGCAATGTACAATAATCGCCTGGATGACCTACACTTTAAGTGGTTACTTAAACAGGAGGTTTTATGAACAGAATGATTCTTGTGCCCATCGATATTTCTGATACAGAATTAACCGATCGCGTTATCAAGCATGTTGAAGCTGAAGCCAGAATCGATGATGCCGAGGTGCATTTCCTGACCGTCATTCCCTCCCTTCCCTATTACGCTTCGCTGGGAATGGCCTACACCGCAGAGCTGCCGGCGATGGATGACCTCAAAGCCGAATCGGAATCGCGGCTCAAAGAGATTGTGAAAAAGTTTAATATCCCCGAAGACCGTATCCATTTTCACGTTTCAGAGGGCTCGCCGAAAGATAAAATCCTTGCTATGGCGAAGTCTCTTCCCGCGGACCTGGTGATTATCTCTTCGCACCGTCCCGATATCACCACCTACCTGCTGGGCTCTAACGCCGCCGCCGTTGTCCGCCATGCGGAATGTTCGGTGCTGGTCGTGCGGTAAACCTACTCTGCCCGCCGCTGTGCGGGCTTTTTGTCTTTTATCCCGCCGGGCTTATTTAACCTTAAATGTGCTGACATTCCCTTCGCTAATCCGTACCATACACGCCACATGCTACGCACCAGCAGAATGCCATAATCATGCTGGCAGAACGCGTGCGCTTCTGATGCCACACTATGAATTGAGCCATTATTAAATGCTGCAGAATCAAGAAATTAGCAAGAAAGAAAAATACAATATCGACAAATTGCAGAAGCGCCTGCGCCGTAACGTCGGCGAGGCCATTGCCGATTTTAATATGATTGAAGAAGGCGACCGCATCATGGTTTGCCTCTCCGGCGGTAAAGACAGCTACACCATGCTGGAGATTTTGCGCAACTTGCAGAAAAGCGCGCCAATTTCCTTCTCCCTCGTGGCGGTCAACCTCGATCAAAAACAGCCGGGCTTCCCCGAACATATCCTGCCGGAATATCTTGAGCAGCTGGGCGTTGAATACAAGATTGTTGAAGAAAATACCTACGGCATTGTTAAAGAAAAAATTCCGGAAGGTAAAACCACCTGCTCGCTCTGCTCACGTCTGCGCCGCGGCATTCTTTACCGCACCGCTTCTGAGCTGGGCGCGACCAAAATCGCCCTGGGCCACCACCGCGACGATATCCTGCAGACCCTGTTCCTGAACATGTTCTACGGCGGGAAGATGAAAGGTATGCCGCCGAAGTTGATGAGCGACGACGGTAAACATATCGTGATTCGCCCGCTGGCCTACTGCCGGGAAAAAGATATTGAGCGTTTCTCCCAGGCGAAAGGTTTTCCGATTATTCCGTGTAATCTGTGCGGTTCGCAGCCCAACCTCCAGCGCCAGGTGATTGCCGATATGCTACGCGACTGGGACAAACGCTATCCAGGGCGCATCGAAACGATGTTTAGCGCGATGCAGAACGTGGTGCCTTCCCATCTTAGCGACGTTAACCTGTTCGATTTTAAGGGCATTCATCACGGTTCTGCGGTGATTGACGGCGGCGACCTGGCGTTCGATCGCGAAGAGATCCCGATGCAGCCGGCCGGTTGGCAGCCGGAAGAGGATGACGCGCAGTTGGATGAACTGCGCCTGAATGTGGTGGAAGTAAAATAACGTCTTTACGTCTCAGGCGCGCGCCTGAGACGCTTTTTTCGCGCTTATTTCAGCAAACGAACCCGGCAGGTCTTACCTTTAATCTTCCCGTTTTGCAGCTGCTTAAACGCTTTATGCGCTACGCCCTGGCGCACGGCAACGTAGACATGCGCCGGATGAACGGCGATCTTGCCGATGTCCGCGCCATCAAGGCCGATATCACCGGTCAACGCCCCCAGTACATCGCCCGCGCGCATCTTCGCTTTTTTTCCGCCATCAATACACAGCGTGGCCATCTCTGCCTGCAGCGGCACAATAGTGCTATTTGCCGGCCCGTTCATCCAGTTGAGCTTTGTTTGCAACATTTCGGCAAGAATATTCGCGCGCTGCGCCTCTTCCGGCGCGCAGAGGCTAATCGCCAGACCGCTTTCGCCCGCGCGAGCGGTACGACCAATGCGGTGCACATGAACCTCCGGGTCCCAGGCCAGCTCGTAGTTCACCACTAGCTCGAGCGACTTGATATCTAACCCGCGGGCGGCAACGTCGGTCGCTACCAGCACGCGCGAGCTCCCGTTAGCAAAGCGTACCAGCGTCTGGTCGCGGTCGCGCTGTTCAAGATCGCCGTGCAGCGACAGAGCGCTCTGGCCAGCGGCGTTTAGCGAATCGCAGACAGTCTGACAATCCTTTTTGGTATTGCAGAACACCACACAGGAAGCGGGCTGATGCTGGCTCAGCAGCTTTTGCAACAGCGTGATTTTTCCGTGTTGCGAAGTTTCAAAAAACTGCTGCTCAATAGCTGGCAACGCATCAACGGCATCAATTTCAATGGTCTGCGGGTTGTTCTGCACACGGCCGCTAATCGCCGCGATCGCTTCCGGCCAGGTAGCGGAAAACAACAGCGTCTGGCGCGAAGCCGGCGCAAAGCGGATCACTTCATCAATGGCGTCGCTAAACCCCATATCCAGCATGCGGTCCGCTTCGTCCATCACCAGCGTTTGTAGCGCGTCCAACGACACGGTGCCCTTTTGCAGGTGATCGAGCAAACGCCCCGGCGTGGCGACGATAATATGCGGCGCATGCTGTAGCGAGTCGCGCTGGGCGCCGAAAGGCTGGCCACCGCAGAGGGTCAAAATTTTAATATTCGCCAGAAAGCGCGCCAGACGACGCAGCTCACCAGCGACCTGATCCGCCAGTTCGCGGGTCGGACACAGCACCAGCGACTGCGTCTGGAACAGAGAAGCGTCAACGTGCTGGAGCAATCCGAGGCCGAATGCCGCCGTTTTACCGCTGCCGGTTTTTGCCTGCACGCGGACATCTTTACCCGCAAGAATAGCCGGCAAAGCCGCCGCCTGAACCGGGGTCATCGAAAGATACCCTAGTTCATTCAGGTTAGTGAGCTGGGCGGCGGGCAAAACATTCAGAGTTGAAAAAGCGGTCACAATTATTTCTCGCATTACATTTAGGGGCGGACAATCTGCTGGCGCGTATCGTCGCAGATCTCCGCTCCCGATGCGACAATTTAATCGGCTCATCGTCAGGCGGTGGGTCGGGTAACGGGCGCGGGCGGGGTTTAGGATCGTGGACCGGTACAGGATCGTTGGGTTCCGGCGGAATGGGGATTGAGTTCAGCGAATGAATACGCATATTGACTCCCGGTTATGGACGGGTACACCAGTTAAGCGTAGAAGCTGAGAAACAGAGCGCAAAAAAAAAGCCGACTCATTAAAGTCGGCGTCGTACGAATCAATTGTGCTATGCAGTAATTCAAAAAAGGAAGTAAGACAATATGGAGCGCAACGCCCATCGCTTGACGTTGCATTCACCTGCGAGAGAGATATTGCCCTGAATGGGTAGACGGTTTATTGATTTCGCTCAAACATTACCGGGTTTTCATCATCATCACCGCGCCAAAAGACGATTCTTTACAACCATTTACTACGATGCAACCACCATGTAACACCCCCAATGAGAACGACTAACATTATGCAGAAAATAGAAAAACCCATATGCCAGCTATTGCCGGGAATGCCGCCGAGGTTGACGCCAAAGAGTCCGGTTAAAAAAGTGCTGGGTAGAAAAACCATTGCCATCAGCGACATCGTATAAGTTCTACGCGATAGCGACTCCTGCATAATTTGCGCGATTTCATCGCTCATGATCGCCGTGCGGGCGATGCAGCTATCAATCTCATCCAGACCTCGCCCCAGACGTTCGGCAATATCCTGCATCCGTCGCCGATGGTCGTCCGTCATCCACGGCAGACGCTCGCTGGCAAGCCTTGCATACACATCACGCTGCGGCGCCATATAGCGGCGCATGACGATAAGCTGTTTACGTAGTAACGCGAGGAAACCACGCGGCGGGACCTGCTGATCCAACAAATCATCTTCCAGATCGATAATCCGGTCGTGAAGCTGCTCGATAAACTCGCTGGCGTGATCGGTTAGCGCATCGCAAACATCCACCAGCCAGCCGCCGCCGTCAACCGGGCCGTTTCCCTCACGCAAATCGCCGAGCACATCATCCAGCGCCAGGACTTTGCGCTGCCGGGTGGAGACAATCAAACGCTCGTCCATATAAAGACGCATCGCGACCAGTTGGTCCGGGCGCTCATCGGTACTGCCGTTAATACAGCGCAGCGTGATTAAAGCCCCATCGCCAATCCTCGTTACACGCGGGCGAGTGCTCTCGCCGGCCAGCGCATCGCGCACGTTATTGGGCAGCAGCGGCGTTGATGCCAGCCATTCCGCGCTATCAACATGGGTATAGTTGAGATGCAGCCAGCAAGGATGCTCTTTATCAATGGTGTCACTATCGACCAACGGCTTTACGCCGCCCTGCCCGTCGAACACCCATGCAAAAACGGCATCCGGCACGTTCAGTTCCGATCCCTTAATGGCGTCCACTGGACCTCCGTTAACTCATGCACATTTCCGTAGTCTAGCCTTACGCGACGGTTACGCAAGAGCTAATCAGGGCATGCTGCTGAATTCACTGGCGAAAAGCGAGGAGTCTGAAAAAAAGAACCCGCCGGCGGCGGGTTGTGGATGTACTTTGCAATACTGTGTCTAACCTGCATTATCACTCTCCGCCAGACGCTGGGCTGACGGGAAGGCAGGCTAGCAGGAGCCGTTCACTTTTTCTCTTCTGCGTATTGACGAGCGTTGTCATGCAAATGGGTACACATACTTTTTTCCTCTATGTTAATAAGCAAAATAAGAATAGAGCGATATTGCTGCTTTGCAAGTTTAACTGTGGCCTTTGGCGCTATTCAGATAGCGCAGAAATAGCAGCAGGTCTAAGTCGTTGCGTAGATGAAATTTAGACATAATCAGACGTTTATGTGCAAAAACCGTTTTATTGCAAAGCGAAAGTTCTCGGGCAATCGCGTTCACCGTTAGCCCCTGGTAGATTGCCGCCGCGATGATTCGCTGCTGTGGAGATAGCCTTCTCTGCGGGCAACGCTCGCATCGTAACACCGATTTTTGTTCCGCTGCCGGTGGAACCAGAATCCATGAGAGTTTAATTTTCGCCATAACCTGAGAGATTTTCTCATCGCGCCCAACAAAGACGATCTCTTCCAGGCAGAGCGGCAAAGCGCCTCTCCCCCGTTGATTTTGCCTGGCAACCAGGCCAATCAGCAATCCCGGTTTCCGATTTAACAACTCCGGATGACATACGAATTCAGCTCCGCGGCATAAATCCAGCACGACCACATCAGCATCCTGCACGATCCGTTCATTAAGCGATGCAGCACATTGCGTAGATAATGAGTACTCCGGGAAGATGCTCTGTAATATAAAGTGAAATCCTAAATTAAAAAACTGATTGTTATTTTTAATGACGATATTCAACATTGGCTTAGCCTGCTGAAGATAGTAAATCAAGTATTATCCAGACAGCTAACGATACGCAAAGTACCGCTATCGTCGTTTTACAAAACACGATATAAATAAACATTATTTTTCGACCTGAGAACTGGCGCCCCACGAAATTTAAGTAGAAATAGCGTTCTGGCGCAGCGAATCACACGGGCTAATTAAAACCTCCCCGCCCCGCTGTGGATTAATATCCCTCATCTTGACTAAAAAAGGATATTGCAAAAAACCTTATACCATTCACATGGATTATATTTACGCTCGCCGGAGCGTCGCCAGCCAGGCCGGCCGGCTTACAATCAAGCATCGTAAAAACCAACGCTATTACGGCTGAAGTGAATTCTCATCTAAATACACTCATTAACTCAAGTTATTTTTCGGTATAATTTTAGACTATTCATAACTTGCATTGTTGATCTTCTCAGAGGTTATTGGCTGCCAGAGGGGAGGACTCCCCGGCGGAAAAATGGGAGAGTGACAAACTATCCTGCGTAAGCATTCAACAAAACGTCACCTCTGTGGGGCATCACGTTCGGCGCATTCCTTTTTCGGTAAAATGCTGTATTATGCGATTTATTGCAGTATTTTGCGGGTTTAGATTATGCACAAAACGGCCAGACAGAAATATCTAATTGATATTCTTAGCGAAAAAGGCCAGGTCACTATCAGTGAGCTGGTCGATAACCTGCAGGTTTCTGCAGATACGCTGCGCCGCGATCTCAGCGACCTCGAGAAACAGGGGCTGGCCCAGAAAAACCACGGCGGCGCTATCGCGCTCAATCTCTCCATCATGAATCGCCAGAACAGGAATACGCTGCTACCGGATATCAAGCAGCGCTTAGGTAAAATGGTGGCGGAGAAAATCCCCGGCGGATCCACGCTGTTCCTTGACGCGGGGAGTACCGTGCTGGCCGTCGCCGCTCAGATACAGGGCCCGATGACGGTGATCACCACCTCTTTGGATATCGCCCAGCACTTCAGCGCGCGTGCGGATATTCAGCTTATTTTGCTGGGGGGGAAATGGGATATGCAGCAGCGCCTTTTTGCCGGTAGCGCTACGGTTTCGCTACTGGAACGCTATCGGGCGGATATCGCTATTCTCGGCGCCTGCGCGCTCCATGCCGATCTCGGCCTCAGCGCCAGCCAGGAGGCGGACGCTGAAGTTAAGCGCGCCATGCTGGCGGCCAGCGCGGAACATTGGCTGGTGGCCGATCATATGAAACTCAATCACTGCGAGCCCTGGCTGGTTGCCGGACTCGCCGACATCCACCAGCTCTTTCTTGATCGGCCATGGGAAGAACTGAAGGATAACGGCTCAATACAACTCACTATCGCTGATGCTTAAGAACGCGGAGATGCTTATGACTAACGGTAAGAATATTAATATTGCCCTGATTGGCTACGGATTCGTCGGCAAAACTTTTCATGCTCCGCTGATCCAGTCCGTCAACGGCTTGAATCTGGCGATTGTCGCCTCGCGCGATGAAGATAAAGTGAAACGCGACCTGCCGAATGTCACCGTCATCGCATCACCTGAAGAGGCCATTCAGCATCCGGATGTCGATCTGGTGGTTATCGCCTCTCCTAACGCCACCCACGCTCCGCTTGCCCGTCTGGCCTTAAACGCCGGCAAGCACGTCGTTGTCGACAAACCGTTTACCCTTGATATGCAGGAAGCCCGCGAACTGATTGCGCTCGCGGAAGAGAAACAGCGGGTGCTGTCAGTGTTCCATAACCGCCGCTGGGACAGCGATTATCTGGCCGTGAAGCAGGTTATCGAACAGGAGCTCATCGGAAAAGTTAAACATTTTGAATCCCATTTTGACCGCTTCCGCCCGGAAGTACGCGTCCGCTGGCGGGAGCAGAACGTACCGGGCAGCGGCCTGTGGTTTGATTTAGGCCCGCATCTGATCGACCAGGCGCTGCAGCTGTTCGGCCTGCCGCAGTCGGTGCAGGGGAACATCGCCACTCTGCGTGAAGGCGCGGAGATCAATGACTGGGCGCACGTGGTGCTGAACTATCCGCAGCACAAAGTGATTCTGCACTGCAGCATGCTGGTCGCAGGTGGCGTATCGCGCTTTACCGTCCATGGCGATAAAGGCAGCGCCGTCAAACAACGCGCAGACCAGCAGGAGAGCCAGCTGCTGGCGGGCGTGATTCCGGGCAGCGAAAGCTGGGGCGCGGACGACGATAGCCTGGTGGTGTTTGACGCGGACCTGCGCGCCAGTGAAATCAGCGCGCCACGAGGCGATCAGCGCCAGTACTATATTCACGTCCGCGACGCGCTGACCGGCAAAATCAACAATCCGGTATCCCCATTAGAGGCGCTCGCCGTGATGGCGGTGCTGGAAGCGGCTGTGCAATCCGCCGAGAGCGGTACAACGCAAACTCTCGCGCTGACCGCAGATGAACTGGCGGGTCTGCAATAAGCGCTGCGCAATATGTCTGAGGGATTGTCGCCCCCTTTAATGCCAGCCTACAGTTTCACCCGCAGCAAATCGCTGAGCCGGGTGGTGTAGGCTGGCGACAGCATCTGCCGCTTCATCTCCCAGCTGCGCTCTATCCCCTGCCCGGCAAACCAGAGCCGGCCTTTATCACGTCGATTAACAGAATCAAGAACCGTCATCAGCTGTTCACTATTCGCGCGCGGCCGATAGTCGTCAAACAGGCCTAACTGCGCCACCCCCTGGCTAAAGAAATCGCCCAGCATCACGCCGCACTTTTGATATCGGTATCCCTCTCGCCAGATGGTGTCCAGGCATTTTAGCGCCGCCGCGATGATATCCCGGCTATCCTGGGTCGGGATGTGGATTTTCGTGCCGGCATCATTGCCGTAATAGACTTCATTACCCGCAAACGGGCTGGTCTTCACAAAAACGGAAACATAGCGGCAGTACTGATGCTCCGCGCGCAGCTTCTCGGCGGCGCGGACCGCATGGCTGCATACCGCTTCACGCATCGCCCCGTATTCACTCACCTTCTGACTGAATGAACGCGAGCAGATAATTTGCTGTTTAGTCGGCATATACTCTTCCAGCTCAAGGCAGGGCTCGCCTCTCAGTTCCCGCACGGTGCGCTCCATCACGACGCTGAAATGTTTTCTGATAAGCGAAGCGGGCGTCTCGGCCAGCTGAAGCGCCGTGTTGATCCCCATATCATTGAGCTTTTTCGCAATGCGGCGCCCTACCCCCCAGACCTCACCGACGACCACCTTCTCCAGCAACTTTCTCTGCCTGACCGGTAAGGAGAGATCGACCACGCCCTCGAACTTTGGCCACCTTTTGGCCGCATAATTAGCCAGCTTAGCCAGCGTTTTCGTCGGCCCGATCCCTACCCCCACCGTCAGACCGGTACACTGGAGTAATGTACTACGCACATGGCGACCAAATGACTCAAGCTCCTCAGAACGATGGATCCCGGCCAAATTCACGAACGCTTCATCAATAGAATATTGATGAACCGCGGGGGCCAGCTCTTCGAGAATCGTCATGACCCGATGGGACATATCGCCATAAAGGGCATAGTTGCTGCTAAACACCGCCACCTGATGGCGTTCAAACTGTGATTTCACTTTGAAATAGGGCGCGCCCATTGGAATCTCCAGCCGTTTAGCCTCGTGATTCCTGGCGATGACGCAGCCATCGTTGTTGCTCAACACCACCACCGGACGCCCGCGTAAATCAGGGCGAAAGGCCGTTTCACAGCTGGCATAAAATGAATTCACATCGACCAGGGCAAACATCAGCGAAGCCTGTTGATGCTGAAAGTGACGACACCAAAAATCTCCAGCGCCTCACCGTCGTTGTGCAGCACAATGGGTGGAAAATCTGGATTCATCGGCAAGAGTTGCATGATGGGGTGCGTACAGAGGCGTTTAACCGTGTACTCGCCGCCGACGGAGGCGATGATGATATCACCATGTTTCGCTTTCAGGCCACGGTCCACCACCAGCAGCGTGCCTTCATAAATGCCGGCATCAACCATTGACGTGCCCGTCGCCATGACAAAATAGGTCGCCGCGGGATGGCTGATACAAAGCTCATTGAGATCTATCCCCTTCTCAATGTAATCCTGTGCGGGGCTGGGAAAGCCGCATGAAACAAGGTCGCTAAACAGCGGAATCGACACGATCTTTCGCAATTCAACCGGTTGATAAAACATCATATTAGAGTCACCCGTGGCAATACTGTATTTATATACAGTATCAATAGTTCATCCGAGTTTTTCAAGTCGCCCGTCAGAGATTGGTGCGAAGACGTTGAAGTTGCGCTGAATTTTGCATCCGGGTTTGCACAGGACGCCTTCCTCGTACGTATTACAGATGGTTTTGTATTGCATGCTGGAAATTTCCGCAAATTGGGAGGAGGATAGAATCCGTTGAGGCGTACTTTGCTCATAGCCTGTTGTGGTCCACCCGACATACTGAACCGGAGATTCATATGTATTACACGTTAGGAGACAAAACTCTCCACTTTTATCGTTATCAGTGCCGCTTTTATGTCGCTCATTGGGACGGAGGGCATGTAATGACGGAGAAGTTCAAGCCGTTTATTGCCTCAATCACCGAGAAAACCGGCCTTGAGGCAAAGAACGTTGAGGCGGCGGCGCGGGACTACTTCAATAACGTCGACTGATATTGTACGCCATACCATCGCTATCGGCTTATTCGCATAGCGATGGTAACGATGGACGAACGGCGGAAAGCATAAGAAAAGCCGTGTCACGCGATCGTAAAACAAAGCCTGTAGGATAAGCCCGGACGCCACCAGCGCTAAAACGAGGTGAAGAGATGGGAACAGTTAAAGCCAGTAATCTGGAACAGGCAAAGCAGCTTCTGCAGTCCGGCGACGCCATTAAACTCGAACTGGATTTCGAACTCGACTCTGATGAATTTTTTAATTTTGCTATCGAGTACTGTACGAATGGAGCGAAGCTTACGCGAGCCGGCGATCGCTTTCAGATTTCACGTAAAAAAAAGTAGCCTGAGCGTTATCCCCGCGATTCCCAGCATCACAGGGGCCTTCGTTTTTAGCGCCTGTGATGCTCGCCAGCAGAATAAAAACATCCTCATAAATTAACCTGGAATATTGATACATCGCGCATTTTCGTTGCCGAGGGAGGAATATTGTAGCTGCGGTATCTTACCGAGGGTTAAACCGTGAAAAAACTATTAATATGCTGTTTGTTTGGCGAAACGGCAGGGATTATTGCCCGCAGAATGCAAAAAATTGCTGACGATCGGCAACTGGATTTATTAATCAGCGCCGTTGGGGTTGAAAATTTCTTTAGCGTCGCTCCCGCTTACGATGCCGTGCTGGTTGCCCCGCATATCCAGTATAAGGTCGAGCAATTCACTCGCGCACCGCAGGCACCACAAGACATTGCCGTTATTGAAAGTTTGCCCTATGCCTCATTTGATGGTGAGAAGATCCTTAACTTCGCCCTGAATACGCTGCTGTAATCTCTCTCCTGTCCTGTCAAAAGAACCCGTGACAGCACGGGTTCTTTTGAGATGAATTATCTGAACGGCGCGTCAAGAGGTACTTCGGCGTCAGGTTCATGGGTAATGCGGTTGCGAAGATCGCGACGAATCATCTCAATGGCCCAGAACCAAAAAATATGCCCCAGCAATTCCGAAATATACTCATCGGCAGGAATATTCAATAACGAAGGCGTCAGCCCCAGTAGCGGAAATGAGATCCAGTGAACGGCGATGGTGGCGACAATTCCCGCCCATGCTCCCTGCCATAATTTCACTTTCGGAAAGACTTCCGCGACGACACAATAGCCAACGGCAAACACCAGCGAGAATATAATATGCGTGACCATCACCGGATTGATGATGTGTTCGGAGAAAGTATATACCGTATGCGTTGGGTCAATTCCCAGATAGTCGCGTAAGAAAAGATAAGGTGGATTAAACTCATCTCTGCCGCCGGAGAAAGTACGCGGCGGTAATGGAACTTCAGCCCCCCATTTAACAAACGCCGACATAATTCCTGCAATCACCCCGACAAATAGCGCTACGCCATAACGACGTCGCCCGGGTGTTGTTTGTATAAAAAAGTCCTTAATCGCCATAAAAAATCACCATTAATTTATTACATTTATTTCCCCTGTGTCATATTTAAGGGCATTGGCGATTATCAACATTGATCACGATCACACTTTTCTCAGGTGCCATGACGACCAATTATATACTGTAATTATGACCATAGGTCTATTACCAGCAGATAAAGAGCCCCCTTTTTATTCAAAGGACGCTCTTTCCGGGACGATACTTTTATTGCCCAAAACGGTAACTGATGCCCGCCATCATGGAGTTTACATCGCTGCTCACGCCAATTTGATTTTCGTTACCCACATTGTTGACCCACTGGTACTCCAGACGTCCCGACCATCTGTCATTAAATGCATATTCGGTGCCGAAAGCCAGTACCGGGCGCACGCCGGTGTCAAATCGATTTTTTCCATTCACGTCGGATTCCGCGCGATAGCCCATCATCCCTGCCCGGCCGTAAAGATCCCAGTCGCTGGTCAGGCTATAACTGGCCTTCAACGAAAGCTGTAGTCCCTGACTTTTCATTTGCGAACCGGATGCGCCATGGCGACCATTGATACCCATATTGCCTAAATAGTCATAGCCACCTTCAACCGCCAGCCAGGGGTTAATCTGATAGCCGGTAAACACACCGCCGCCGACGTTATCGCGGTCGACATCGACTTGCCGATCGGTGCTGGAATCGCCGTAGTGCGACCAGCCAAATTTAGATCCCGCGTACCAGGTTCCTGTCTCCGCAGCAGCAAAAGCTGCCGTCGCCGTAAAAGCATGGGCAATAATTAACGTAATAAGCGTCTTCTTCATAATCATCTCGTTGTCGACCCGTTGTCGAATAAATGTCATCGTAAATATTAAGTGGGTCTACAATAAAATATTAATACCGCGCTGATAATCGTTTTATTATTTAAATTTGGACAACCCGCCAGCCCTAAAACCGCTCGGGTAACTTATTCACGCCAATCAAGTCCCCCGTATTTAAACGTAATATAGTTACCACATTTTAACGCCGATAATACGTTTAATACACTGCTATGTGATAAGTGGCCCCCCCCCTGAATATAACCCAGAATAGATAGGCGCATCCGTGTCTGTTCGGGAAGCGGTCCTATCTCCTCCGTTGATAAAAAGGTACAGCTGTGGTTGATTTTTATGTGTCCTGGTCATACGTTTTCGCGGCTCAACGTTCATTTTTCGGCAATCGGTGTCAGGAGCGCCGTTAAACGCGGGATACTCGCTTCCGGGCGGACGGGCGGTAGGATATGCATAGGAATACCAGATGAGTTCTGGTTTAAAAATTATAGAACGCAACAAGTTTTCCGCAAGAATTGCGAAACTACGCATTTACTCACATCTGCAAAGATAAGAAAAGTACGGTCTGATTTGAATTTAAACAAACTAAAAAGCTGCCCGCAGGCAGCCGATCGAAATGGTAATAACGCTTACGATTCAGATATCAAAGGCCCTTTTCAAGGGCCCAATCTTACTTCCGTAACTCAAGCGATGCCGAGTTTCGGGACATATGCGCTGCGATATTATCGAATGTAATCATCGCGGATTTACAAAAAATGCATTTCGCGCCAAACGGATTTTTTTCTGAAACATCGTAGGTGGATGTTCTGTACTGCGACCCATGACAGCATGGGCATCTGAAATGAATGTGGTCAATCATGATGTTAGCCTCTTTTTGCTACAACATTCTCTACCGCAGGGACATTTAGCCATATTTCACAGAAAACACCTTCCCGGCTTTTCTGTCACAGCGTGAAAACGCTGCTCTGAATGGTTGAGAATAACAATGACATCATTGTCATTACTGCTTATAGATACCTCTGAAGCGCACTTCAGACTGAACTCTATTACTGCACCAGCGATTTTTTAATGTTGTTAATTTCTTAGTTTGCCCGAGGGCACGTAATGTTTGGTAGATTTCAATAAAATAATCGTGTGCTATTGGGATAACGTTATCTCTTATGCACTTTTGCACGCTAAACGGAAAATTCCAGGCCAATCCCTTCTCTATCGCCGTTTGCGCCAGTTTGTGAACCTGTCTACTCGGGTTTAGACCGTCATCGTTGTCGCAGGTTCAAAAAACTTTTAAATTATTCGCTTCACAGAGCTTAATTAATCACGATAGGGAGAGTCTAAAGAAGGATTATCTACGGATAACGCTTGAGATGAGAACTGCTTCACTAAACCGTTTATTACTGGATCTGTGTAGTAAATCGACCTGCTATTAATCACATAGATGCCGATCGATAGCAAGCTTTATTTTCACCCCGCAGCGCACTGAGAAAAAACGCGACCTGAAAAGATAGGTAAGGTAGTCGGCCGGAGCCCGCAAAGCCTTCGTTGAAGACAAGAGCAATGATCAGCCCCAGAGTGGAAACGTTAAGCTCTTATCCGGGACCAGATTCGCAGCCTGGAAACATTTATCCCCGGAGAGCAGCGTAACGGCATCTTGTTCAACCGAACGCTCCTCCCCTTCTGAATCGAATCGCCAGGCTATTTTTCTGGCGCAAGGCGTCAGAAAAATAGCGTCAGACGGAAAGCCGTAGTAACCCGCACAAAACAGAATCTCTAACTAATCGTCAGCTCATTCACAACGCTCGCTACGCTTTTGACGCTGCGAATGTTGCCGATCCCCGTGCCGAGCGAGATATAGCCTTCATCAGCGTTGCCTTCCAGCATGCCGATACGCAAGCCGCGTAATCCCCCCATGGCTTCGCCGAGCGCCTCGCGGCTGGCGCCTGCTTTATCCATCGACACCAGTGTTTCGGCCAGCCTGCCCGGCAGCGAGCGATAGAAATGCGGCAGCGTGCGGAAAAGCCGTAAATCAAGGCCATTGGCGGCAATAATTCTTTTTTTGACTGAGGCCGGCACTCTGCTTTCTTCCGTCGCGTTAAAAACCGAACCGGCAAATATCCCTTCCGCGCCGAGCGCGTGCGCCGCTCTGGCGGTACGGTTGTCGGTAATACCGCCAGCCGCCATCACCGGAATGCGATCCACCGCATCGGCAATCAGCGGCACGATTGAAAAGGTTCCCAGCACGGTACCCGGCAATGTCCCTCCCTCATCAAAACCGGTCGCGACGATGATATCGGCGCCAGCGGCTTCAGCAAGGCGGGTATTTTCAGGCGTCGGATTAATATCACGGTAAATGACAGCAATACCTGCCTCTTTTAATTCGTTGAATAGCGCCGGTATGAGCGCCCCTTCACCGTAACCGGTATACACCACGGCCCTGACGCCCTCTTCTTTTATCACCTGCAGAATAGGCGGGGTCCAGATATCGTTTTCAGGCATTGGGATCAGGTTCACGCCGAAAGGCTTTTCGGTCAGCCGTTTGGTTTTGCGGATCTCTTCGCGCATTTTTTCAGCGGTTTCTTCCGGCGTGGAAACCGCAGTCTCAGCGGTTAAACCCGCATTGGGCCCCAGCACACCAAGCCCGCCTGCATTGCTGACGGCGGCGACTAAACGGGCATCGGTTAGCCACGATAGCGGCCCCTGAATAACCGGTTTTTCTATATTCAGGATCTGACAGATACGGTTATTTTTCATGGTGCAATATCCTTCACAATAGCGCTATGGCGCGGTTCAGTTTCTTAGTGGAAGGAGTGTAGGCCGTAAGATTATTTAGAAAAATAGCCAAAAAAGTTCATCACTATTATAAAATCAGTAACAATGAAATCTCCCGATGTGGGCAAAAGAAACTAACTATGCAAATAAATCTCTTCGAATCGATTCGCATTTTTATTGAAATTGTCGAGGCGGGCAGTTTTACTCAGGCGGCGGAACATCTGCAAATCCATCGTCCCGCCGTTACGAAAGCCTTGCAGCTGCTGGAGCAGCACTGCGGCACACGTTTGCTGCAGCGAACAACGCGTCGTATTAACCTGACGCCTGACGGGGAAGCGTTTTATCGTCAGAGCAAACCTTTACTCTCCCAGGCGGATGCGTTGCTGGAGTCGTTTGGTACAGACCAGGTATTGCACGGCCAGCTGCGAGTCGACATGCCTGTCGCTTTTGCGACGTTATTGGTCGTTCCCCATCTGCCTGATTTTTATCGTCAGCATCCTGGCGTCGAAATCATCCTCAGTAGCTCGGACCGCCGTCAGGATATGCTGCGCGATGGGCTTGACTGCCTGCTGCGGGTGGGACAACTGGATGACGGGGACTATATCGCCCGCAAGTTGGGCAGCATTAAAATGACGACCTGCGCCAGCCCGGCCTATATTGCGAGCCACGGCGCGCCGCAAACGCTGGAGGATTTGCAGGATCATCAGGCTATCAACTGGATTAACAGCAGCAGCAGGCAAATTATGCCGTGGACCTTTGCGACGCCAGAGGGTATCACCGAAATGACGCTTCCCGGTAAGCTGGTCATCGATAACTCTGAAACTTATTTATCGGCAGGCCTGGCGGGGCTGGGATTAGTTCAGGGAATGAACCTTTTTTTACAACCTTATCTCGACCGCGGCCTTTTAGTGGAAGTCTTACCCGACAACCCCTCCCCCGACCGCAAACTGTCACTCTTGTATCCGCACCGCCATCTCTCACGCAAAGTGCGGGCGTTTACCGAGTGGCTAGAGAGCTTATTGTCAAAGACGCGATGCGACGTTAAACAGTAACGGTAGCGCCTGTCATCGACCAGAAAGTGCCCCGGAGAAGGTTATGCCCCTCAGGAATGACGGCTTAGATTCTCAGGGTGTCAATCACCGCCCGCAGCGCGGGCGACACGTTGCGATGGGGATAATAGAGAAAAGAGCCTTCCAGCCGCTGGCTGTAGCGTTGCAAAACTCTGATAAGCGCGCCTCGCTCTAAGTCGTCGGCGACCAGCTCCTGCGGGACATAAGCCAGACCCAGACCCAACCTGGCGGCTTTTGCCTCCATATAGCTGTCAGCAAAGGCCCACTGCCCCTGCGGACGATGGGTGATTTTTTTACCGTCCTGATCGAGCTCCCAGCCGTACAGGCTTCCGTCGCCAAACTGATAGGCGATGCAGGGATGAATCACTAAATCTGCGGGCGTTTGCGGAAAGCCGTAGCGGCGAAAATGCTCGGGCGTGCCGACAACAACCATCTCCATATCTGGCGAAATGCGGACCGCCACCATGCCGCCGCCGACTTCCGGCCCCAGACGCACCCCGGCATCAAACCGCTCCGCGATAATATCGACAAACCGGCTTTCGCCGATCAGTTCCAGGCGGATATCAGGATAGCGTTGTTTAAATACCGCCAGCTTCGGCAGGAGCACTTTATCAATAGCGTGCTGGCTGGCATTGATGCGGACGGTACCGGACGGGGTATGGCGATAATACGCCAGCGTGGATAGCCCCGAGTCTAACGCATCAAAGCCGGATTCGACGGTTTGATAGAGCTGCTCGCCCGCCTGGGTGAGCGAAAGTTTGCGGGTGGTACGCACCAGAAGCTGCACGCCCAGCCGCTCTTCCAGTTCACGAACGGAACGGCTAACGCCGGATTGCGCCAGCCCAAGCCGCTGCGCCGCGGCGGTAAAACTGCCCTCCCGCACCACCAGCATAAACAGGTACAGATCGTTATAGTTTTCCCGTTTTGCCATGATTCCTCCCGCGCCTGCGTCGTAATTTATAACAATATGATATGAATTTTAGCACTTTTCACCCACTAATCAGCACTCTGGCTGCTAACTATAATCAGCGCATTGCAACAAAGCACAGCAGCGTTATCCGTATGAAACCTGTATCTGGAACCTGTTTTAGGGGAATGATTAATGAAAGCGTTTACCAGAAAACTGACGGCCGCCATGCCTGCCATGCTGCTATGCGCGTCACTAAGTGGAGTCACCACCATGAGCTATGCCGAGACAACCAATCCAAACGCGCCCGTTTCGATGGTCGAAAAATGGGACAAAACCTTCGCGGAAAGCACGAAAGTCAGTCACCGTAAGGTGAGCTTCCAGAACCGGTACGGGATCACCCTGGTCGGCGATCTCTACATTCCGCAAGATCGCGGCGAACGCAAGCTGGCGGCGATCGCTGTCAGTGGCCCCTTCGGCGCGGTGAAAGAGCAGTCCAGCGGTCTCTATGCACAGACCCTGGCGGAACAGGGTTTCGTCACCCTGGCCTTCGATCCTTCTTATACGGGCGAAAGCGGCGGCTATCCGCGTAACGTTGCCTCTCCAGATATCAACACCGAGGATTTCAGCGCGGCGGTCGATTTCTTAGGTCTGCAAAGCGAGGTGGACCGCAACCGTATCGGGCTGCTCGGCATTTGCGGCTGGGGCGGCATGGCGCTTAACGACGCCGCGATGGATACCCGCGTGAAAGCGGTGGCCACCAGCGTCATGTACGACATGAGCCGCGCGATGGGCCATGGGGTTGGCGACGGTAAAGATCGCTATACCACCGCCGATCGCCGCGCCGTACTGCGCTACCTCAACGAACAGCGCTGGAAGGATGCGGAAAACAGCACCTACTCACCGGGCGGACATGATATTTACGTCGATGAGAAAGGCAACGCCAGCGCGGGCGATCGTATCTTGCCAGAAACCTTACCCGCCAACCCAAACCCGGTTTTGAAAGAGTTTTTTGACTATTACCGGATGCCGCGCGGTTTCCACGCCCGCTCCGTGAACTCAACCGGCGCGTGGAATGCGACCATGCCGCTGTCGTTTATGAATATGCCGCTGCTGAGCTATGCCAATGAAGTCACCATCCCGACGCTGATCGTGAGCGGTGAAAAAGCGCATTCCCGTTATTTTGCCGAAGACGCCTTTAAGGCCATCGGCAACAAAGAGAAAGAGCTGATAATCGTCCCCGGCGCGAACCATGTCGATCTCTATGACAATGCGGCCGGTAAAATTCCGTTTGCCAAATTTGAACAGTTTTTCAAAACCAACCTGAGATAACGACAGAAAGCCGTTCGCAATTCGCGGGCGGCGTTCCATCGCCCGCTCTTTACCTTTACCCACGTTTTTTGTCGTTATGCCATCAATAGCGTCTGATCCGGCCGCGCCTGAAGCGGGCCGGGAAAATATTCAGGGATGCAGATCATGTCCACACTGAGCCGTACTACCCCCCCCACGCCAGCGCACGCCCACTGGGGCGGCGTATTTGCCATGACGCTGTGCGTTTTTGTCCTCATAGCTTCCGAATTTATGCCGGTCAGCCTGCTGACGCCGATTGCCAGAGATTTAAACGTCACCGAGGGGCTGGCAGGCCAGGGCATTGCGATTTCCGGCGCCCTTGCGGTACTGACCAGCCTGACTATCTCCAACCTTGCCGGGAGTCTGAATCGTAAATATCTCCTGCTGGGGCTGACGGTTCTGATGGCGGCGTCGGGTTTGATTGTCGCGCTGGCGTCCAGCTATGCGGTTTATATGGCGGGAAGGGCCCTGATTGGTATCGTCATCGGTGGATTCTGGTCGATGTCGGCGGCCACCGCCATCAGGCTGGTGCCGCAGCGCCAGGTTCCCCGCGCGCTGGCGATTTTCAACGGCGGTAACGCGCTGGCGACCGTCGTGGCGGCGCCGCTGGGCAGCTATCTGGGGTCAACCGTCGGCTGGCGCGGCGCCTTTTTATGCCTGGCGCCGCTGGCGATAGCCGCCTTTGTCTGGCAGTGCGTCAGCCTGCCCGCGATTGAAAGCGATAACGCGAGCCGGCCGCGCGGCTCCGCGCTTCGCCTGTTCAGAACGCCCATCGTCGCTATCGGCCTGCTGGCCTGCGGACTCTTCTTCATGGGGCAGTTTACCCTATTTACCTACGTGCGGCCGTTTCTGGAAACGGTAACCGGCCTCAGCGCCTCTGGCCTGTCCCTGATTTTGCTCGCGATAGGCATCGCGGGTTTTATCGGCACCCTGGGCGTTTCGCCACTCCTCACCGCCCGGTTTTATCAGACCTTAATCACTCTCCCCTTACTGATGGCCGCGATTGCCGGAACGTTGCTGCTGGCAGGACACCACGCCTGGGCCGTAGCCATTCTGTTAAGCTTGTGGGGAATGCTGGCGACGGCGGCGCCAACCGGCTGGTGGACGTGGATAGCGCGGACGCTGCCCGACGACGCGGAAGCAGGTGGCGGACTGATGGTCGCCGTGATTCAGCTGTCGATTGCGCTGGGTTCGACGGCAGGAGGCGTGGTATTTGACCGCCTGGGGTGGCAAAGCGCTTTTGGATTGAGTGGAATATTGCTGCTTGCCGCGGTCGGAATAACGGTGATCGCTGGTCGCCTGGCGAGGAAGTAGGCTAAGGCTGCGGTTTTTTCTCGCCGCGCGTCGTGCGTATAATGCGGTTTCAATACGCGCTGAAAAACTGCGGCTAAAAATATGAATCTCAATCGGTGTTGTTATTTACTCCTGATCGCCGCGGCGATCGGCAGCTTTTTTACGTCCTGGCCTTTTGCTATTTGGCTCCTGCTGATCAACGTCCTGACGCTGGCGATTTACGGTGTGGACAAAATGGCGGCGCGCAGGGCCTGGCGCAGGGTGCCGGAGTCCACGTTGCTGGTGTTTGGGCTCGTGGGCGGCTGGGCTGGCGCGATAGCGGGTCAGCAGCTGTTCCGCCACAAAACGCAAAAGCAGCCATTCAGGACCTGGTTCATCATCAGCGCGATCGCCAGTCTCTCAGGGATGGCGGTGATTTATGTGCTCTATCCTTTTTCTTTTTATTAATTTCCGGCGAGGCTAACGGCTTGCAAAAGAGGGGAATGCACTCAATCGGCCGCTATTCGTAGTATATTGAGAGTACTGTTGATTATCAGGTGTCCCTTATGACCTACTCCATCGGTGAATTTGCGCAGCTTTGCGGCATTAACGCGACGACGCTCCGCGCCTGGCAGCGTCGCTACGGCCTCCTTAAGCCACAGCGCACCGATGGCGGCCATCGCCTGTACAACGATGACGATATCCAGCAGGCGCTCAAAATTCTCGACTGGGTCAAAAAAGGGGTTCCTGTCAGCCAGGTGAAACCCCTACTGGCGCGTCCCGGCGCGCGGCGGACGAATAACTGGCTCACCTTGCAGGAGAGCATGCTACAGCGGCTGAAAGAGGGGAAAATCGAATCCCTGCGCCAGCTGATTTACGACGCCGGGCGCGAATCCCCTCGCCCCGAGCTGGTCACCGAGGTGCTACGCCCGCTGCGCAGCCAGGTCTCCGCCAACGTACCGGCAATCATGACGCTGCGCGAAATCCTCGACGGGATCATCATCGCCTACACCTCCTTCTGCCTCGAAGGGGACAAAAAGGCGCCAGGCGATAACTATTTGATCACCGGCTGGCATCTGACGGACGCCTGCGAAATCTGGCTTGAAGCGCTCAAACGCACCGGACAGGGCCACCGCATCGACGTCCTTCCGGCGCCCCCGGCAACCCTGGCGCCGGAGATCCTGCCGGAGCGCAAATGGCTGCTGGTGACGACCGGTAAACTCTCCCCTGCTCGCCAGAAGCAGGTTGAACGCTGGCAGCAGCAGGTGGTCTCCCTGGAGATTGTCGCGCTGTAATTTAGCGCGCCTCGGCTAACACGTCCTTCGTAATATCCCCGTAAACCGATCCTCTGTGCGTTAAATGCGCCCCCTGTCCGCGCCGTCTGTCTGCTCAAGGCGCGGCGGACATGCCCTTTCGCCTCTCGCTAAAGCCTCAAACCTGCACAGCAGAGATAAAAATAACCATATGATTTTTAATAAAAATAAAAAATATTTCAGCCAAAACTTGGACAAATATTATTAATTGTGTAAGTTTTAAATACGCTATGTTGATTCACTCTGGATGTGAGCCATGAGTCCTTCGCCCTCCGTTCTCAGCCGTTTTACCGAGTACTACGCCATGCTGGATACCCAGCCGCCCTCGGCGCTGGCCGCGCTCTATCATGCGAATGCCGTACTGATCGATCCGTTTGGCCAGCATCGGGGACTATCCGCGATCCAAGGGTATTTTTCCCATCTGCTAGCCAACGTGGAACGGTGTCGTTTCGCCATCAATACGCCGGTCTGCAACGCTCAGCGGTTTGCCGTCGCCTGGACTATGCACTGGTCACATCCGCGCCTGGCCGGCGGGAAGGCGTTAGAACTTGCGGGCTGCTCGATGGTTACGGTTGAAGAGGAGCGGATTATTTACCAGCGCGACTACTACGACGCCGGAGAGATGCTGTACGAACATCTTCCCCTGGTGGGCTGGGCGGTACGCGGCGTCAAGCGGAGGGTGCGGACATGATGACGGTGCTTATCACCGGCGCCAGCTCCGGGATTGGCGCCGGGCTCGCCAAATCCTTCGCTGCGGATGGCCACTCCGTCATCGCATGCGGTCGCGATCCGTCACGTCTGGCGGCGCTACAGCGGCACAGCCCCAACATCAGCCTCCGCCCATTTGATATGACGGACAGGGAGGCCTGTCGCCGGGCGCTCGCGGAGTGCCAGGCCGATCTGATCATTCTCTGCGCCGGGACCTGCGAATACCTGGACCACGGCACGGTAGATGCCGTGCTGGTGGAACGGACGATAGCTACCAACTTTCTCGGGCCGGTGAACTGCCTGGAGGCGCTTCAGCAGCGGCTGTCTGCCGGCAATCGCGTAGTGCTGGTAAGTTCAATGGCGCACTGGCTGCCCTTCCCTCGCGCCGAGGCGTATGGCGCCTCCAAAGCGGCGCTAACCTGGTTTGCCAACAGCCTGCGCCTGGACTGGGAGCCGAAAGGCATTGCCATCACGGTGGTCTCGCCGGGATTCGTCGATACCCCGCTGACGCGCAAAAACGATTTTCCCATGCCCGGCCAGGTGAGCGTGGAGCAGGCGGTAAAGGCGATTCGCCGCGGTCTGGCGAAAGGTAAAAATCATATCGTCTTCCCGACTGGTTTTGGCATGCTCCTGCGCCTGCTGGCAGGGCTTCCCGAAGGTCTGCAACGCCTACTGTTGCGCAGGATGGTACGCTCATGAATATCGCGATTATTGGCAGCGGCATTGCCGGTCTGACCTGCGCCTGGCGCCTTGCCGGACAACACCATGTCACCCTGTTCGAAGCAGCATCCACGCCGGGGGGACATACCGCCACGGTGGATATCGCCACGCCGCAGGGCACATGGGCCATCGATACCGGGTTCATCGTTTACAACGATCGCACCTATCCGCGCTTTATGGGGCTGCTCAGTGAGCTGGGCCTCAGCGGTCAAAAAACGCAAATGAGCTTCTCGGTACACAGCCCGCAGAGCGGGCTGGAGTATAACGGCCACAGCCTGAGCTCGCTTTTCGCCCAGCGGCGCAACCTGGTAAAGCCGGCCTTCTGGGGATTGCTGACGGAGATCGTCCGCTTTAACCGTCTGGCGAAACAGGCTCTGGCGGGGGCGTTCGACCCGGGCGCCACGCTACAGACCTTCCTTGAGCGGCACCGCTTTAGCCCCTTTTTTGCGCGCCACTATATCCTGCCGATGGGCGCCGCTATCTGGTCATCGTCGCTGCAGGAGATGCGCCGCTTCCCGCTGGCGCTGTTTCTGCGCTTTTTTGAAAACCACGGCCTGCTCGATGTCCGCCAGCGTCCGCAATGGTACGTGGTGCCCGGAGGCTCGCGCGAATACGTGCGCGCCCTGCTGGCTCAGCGTGGCGATCGCCTGCGCCTGCGCCTCAATGCACCGGTGCAAAACGTTATCCGTCGTCAGGATGGCGTCACGCTCCAACTGGCATCGGGGGAGCAGCATTTCGACCAGGCGATCTTCGCCTGCCACTCAGCCCAGGCGCTGGACATGCTGGCGGACCCGACCTCTGCCGAACGCGAGATTCTGGGAGATATCGGCTGGCAGCAAAATGAAGTCGTCCTGCATAGCGATCCCCGCTGGCTACCGGTGCGTAAGCGCGCCTGGGCCAGCTGGAACTATCGCCTGAGCGAGCAGGATCAGGCCAGCGCCTGCGTCACCTATAACATGAATATTCTCCAGGGCCTGCCCGCCGATGCCCCGCTGTTCTGCGTCACCCTCAATCCGCCAACGCCGGTGGACCCGCGTTTCGTCTGGAAGCGCATGGTCTATGAACATCCGCTGTTTAATCCGCAAAGCTGGTCCGCCCAGATGCGCCGCGAGGAGATTAACGGCCGCCAGCGGAGCTGGTTCTGCGGCGCGTACTGGTATAACGGTTTTCATGAAGATGGCGTGCGCAGCGCCCTTGATGTGGTCAACGGCATCGCGGCGGCGGAGAACCTCTGAAATGAACAGCTGCCTCTATGAGGGCGTATTACGCCACCGCCGTCTCCAGCCGAAGGCGCACCACTTTCGCTATCGCATCTTTATGGCCTGGCTCGACCTGGACGAACTGGATGCGCTCGCCGCCGTCGGTATCCGCCGCAATCGGTTTGCCGGCGCTGCCTTTTACGATGCCGATTATCCGCTGGGCACGCCGTTAAAACAGCAGGTTCTGAACCGCCTGGAAAACCTGACCGGCACGCGCCCGGATGGCCGCGTCATGCTGCTGACCCAACTGCGTTACCTGGGCTTTCATTTTAACCCGGTCAACTTTTACTACTGCTACGACAGCGCCGGTACCCTGCGCTGGGTGCTGGCCGAAGTGCGCAATACGCCGTGGAATGAGCGCCATTACTACGCGGTAGACGGTCAACAGGCGCGTCCGCTGGCGAAAGCCTTTCACGTCTCGCCGTTTAACCCGATGGATATGGTCTACCTCTGGCGCTTTAACAGTCCCGGTAAAACGCTGCACATGCGTATCGAGAATCATCAGGCCGCGAAAGTCTTCGACGCCACGCTGGCCCTGAGCCGCGTGCCTTTGACGCGCGCCAGCCTGCGCGGTCTTCTGCTGCGCATTCCGCTGATGACGCTGAAAACCGTCCTCGCGATCTACTGGCAGGCGCTGCGGCTATGGCTCAAGCGCATGCCGCTGTATAACCATCCTGTCAGCAGGAGTGAACGCTCATGACCGATCCCGTCTTTGCGCTTGAACCCGATATTCCGCGCAACGTGCGTATCGCGCGCTGGTTGCTCTTTCGTCTGTTGAGCGGCATTCGCGAAGGTTCGCTCACCGTGCGCGAAGGGGCGCAAACCTTTCATTTTGGCGACCCTACCGCCGCGCTGCGCGCCGAGGTGCGAGTGCTTTCAGCGAACGTCTACTGGCGCTTATTGACCGGCGGCAGCCTCGCCGCCGCGGAGGCCTGGATGGACGGCGAATGGGAGAGCCAGCAGTTGACGCCGCTGCTGCAGATGCTGGCGCGTAACGGCCAGGTACTGGGGCGGCTGGAGCGCGGCTTCCGGCTGCTGGGCAAGCCCGTCGAGCGGCTGCGCCACTGGACGCGCCGCAACTCGCGCGCGCAGGCGAAGGCGAATATCGCCGCCCATTACGATCTGGGCAACGACTTTTACGCCCACTTCCTTGACGACGAACTGCTTTACTCCAGCGCGCTGTTTACCGACGACGGCCAGGATCTCACCCAGGCCCAGCGGGCCAAAATGGCGCGCCTGTGCGAGCGTCTGGCGCTTACGCCCGGCGATCACCTCCTGGAGATTGGCACCGGTTGGGGGGCGATGGCCGAATACGCCGCCCGCCACTACGGCTGCCGGGTCACCACCACCACCCTGTCGCAGGAACAGTTCCAGTGGGCCAACGCGCGAATTGCCCGCGCCGGGCTGCAGGATCGCGTCGAGGTACTGCTCTGCGATTACCGCGATCTGACCGGCCAGTATGACAAGCTGCTGTCGGTGGAGATGATTGAAGCCGTGGGGCAACGCTATCTGCCAGCTTTCTTTCGCACCTGCCAGGCGCGGCTGCGCCCGGGCGGCAGAATGGCGATCCAGGCCATCACCATCCAGGATCAGCGCTATCGCGGCTACAGCAAAAACGTGGATTTTATTCAGCGCTACATCTTCCCCGGCGGATTTTTGCCCAGCATCACGGCGATGAACGAGCTGATGACGCGGCACACCGATTTTGTGATGCGCGATCTGTTCGATATGGGGCCGGACTACGCCCGCACCCTGGCCCACTGGCGGCAGCGATTTATCCACGCCTGGCAGGATATTGAGAAGCTCGGCTTTGACGATCGCTTCCGCCGCATGTGGCTCTACTACTTCGGCTACTGCGAAGCCGGGTTTAACGCCCGCACCATCAGCGTTGTGCAGCTTACCGCGGAGCGAACATCATGAAACGCATTCTGACCCTTGGCCTCGCACTGCTGATGCTGGCGCTGGCGGGCTGCAGCGCCGAAGTGACCGACTACCGGCAGCAGCAGCCGGCGCTGGACATTTTCCACTACTTTCAGGGCCAAACGGAAGCCTGGGGGATGGTTCAGGATCGTAACGGCAAGCAGCTGCGCCGCTTCCACGTGGCGATTGACGGCGACGTGGTTGGCGACACGTTGACGCTTCACGAGCGCTTTGTCTATGACGATGGCGAAAAGCAGCAGCGGGTATGGCGCATTCGCCGCACCGGCGACCACCGTTATGAAGGCAGCGCGGGCGATATCGCCGGGGTGGCGACCGGCCAGGCGGCGGGCAACGCTTTCCACTGGCGCTACAGCATGAACGTGGCGGCCAACGGTAGCACCTGGCTGCTGCACTTCGACGACTGGATGTTCCTGCAGGACGACGTGCATCTGTTCAACAAAACCGAGATGAAGAAATTCGGCATTACCGTCGCCACGGTGACCCTTTTCTTCACCCGAACGGTACATTAAGAGAGGACAACGCCATGAACACGCAACCTGTCATTGGGATCAGCGGATGTTTAACCGGTTCAGCCGTGCGATTCGACGGCGGGCACAAGCGAATGAGCTTTGTGATGGATGAGCTCGCGCAGTGGGTGGCGTTTAAACCCATCTGCCCGGAGATGGCTATCGGCCTGCCCGTTCCGCGCCCGGCGCTGCGGCTGGTGCAGACGACCGAGGGGGAGTTTCGCATGCGCTTTAGCCATGCCCCGCACGACGACGTGACGGAGAAGATGGCCGATTTCGCCAGCGCCCATCTCTCCACGCTGGGCGAGCTGTCGGGATTTATTGTCTGCGCCAAATCGCCCAGCTGCGGCATGGAGCGCGTGCGGCTGTACGATGAAAAGGGCAACCGCGGGCGTAAAGAAGGCACAGGATTGTTTACCGCCGCGCTGATGGAGAAATACCCCTGGCTACCGGTTGAGGAGGATGGTCGCCTGCACGATCCTGTGCTGCGTGAAAACTTCGTCGAGCGGGTTTTCGCCCTGCATGAACTGAATAGTCTGCACAAAAATGGCCTGACGCGTCGTGCGCTGCTGGATTTTCATAGTCGCTATAAACTTCAGCTGCTGGCCCACCATCAGTCGGGGTATCGCGAGATTGGTCCGTTCGTTGCGTCGCTCCACGAGTGGCAGGATCTGGAGGCTTTCTTTGCGGTGTACCGCGAAAAACTGATGGCGATCCTTAAACAGCCCGCTTCGCGTAAAAACCACACTAACGTGCTGATGCATATTCAGGGCTACTTCCGTAACCAGCTAAACAGCCGCCAGCGCGGCGAGCTGCGGGAGGTGATCCTTAACTATCGCTCCGGGCTGCTGCCCATTCTTGCGCCGATAACGCTGCTTAAGCATTATCTGGCCGAATATCCTGATCGTTACCTGCAGGCGCAGAACTATTTTGACCCCTACCCGCAGGACCTGGCCTTGCGCCTGACGGTGCATTGAGAGGGCTGAACGAGCGAACAGGCTGGCGCGCGCCAGCCTGTTCGCCCCGGTGAATCCGTCAGCTTTTAGAACCACGCCTCAAACATGCCGCCGACGTTCAGCGAATCCAGCTGTTCGTCTTTGGTGCCGTTGACCTTCGCAGTGCGCTTGTTATCCACCTGGCCGCCGGTCACGTAGAAGCGCAGCATCGGACGGAACTCCGGCCCCATTCCGATGGCGATATTCTGCGACATCGTCAGCTTCCAGCCGTGGTTATCGCCGCCCTGGTCGTAATCGACGCGCTGGTAGCCCGCTTCCAGCCAGGTGGAGTGCACGTCGTTCCAGAAGTACATCGGACGGACGATGGCGCCGTAGTTTTTGCGGTTATCGGTGTTGTCCTTGCCGTTGTCATAGTCGTGGAAGGCCAGCAGATATTCGATCTGCGCCTGCCGGGTAAATTTATGCAGCCCTTCAAAGCTGGCGTAGATAGCGGTCAGGTCATCGGTTTTGTTGTAGACGCTGTTATCCGAGTTATCGGAGTAGCGCAGGATCACTTTATTGACGCCGCTGTCGTTGGTGTGGCTCAGCACCAGCCCGCCCTGCCAGGCGTCGAGACGCTCGTCGCTGTCCACCGCTTTCGAATCAAAACCGTAGTTGGCGTATACCTCAACGTCGATCGGCCCGGCCTTGATGTTGTGGGTTTTGGTGGTCAGGGCGTAGTGGCCGTTATCGCCGGTACCGGAGCCGCCGGTACAGGTGATGCGCGACGGGTTGGCCTCATCGGCCATCACTTCCGGGCTACAGGACTCCACCTGCGACACCCCCGCCACGTCAAACTGCACGCCGCCGATCTCAAAGTTTTTCACCCCGGCGCCCTGGCCATCGTGGTTCATCCAGAAGTAGTCGTTGATCCCCTGCTGCGGACGCTGATGGAAGTCGCGGCCTGCCCAGATATAAGCGTTGGGGTTAGATTCCAGCACGTTGGTGACGCCGACGTAGGCTTTTTTCAGGTTAACTTCATCGCTCCAGTGGTCAAACATGACGTTGATATCCCAGATCGCGCCTTTATTGCTCTTGAAGGCTTTGGTTATCTGGAATTCGCCGCCGTTACCTTCGTTGCCTAAACGACCGATCGCCGAGGCGCCGTTATAGGAGCCATCCACGCCGACAAACTTCTGATCGCCGGTCTGGAACTGCGCGCCGTAGCGGGCGTAGCCGCTGAACTTGAGGCCGAAGGGGATCGCCATATCCGGCGTGGCCGCGGTGGTCTGCGGGTTGGTAATGACGTCCACTTTTTTATCGGCGGCGGCGTCGATTTTCGCCTGGCGCTCGGCCAGGGCTTTATCGACGGCTTTCGCCACAATGGCGTCGATCTGTTCCTGCGTGAACTCTTGAGCTATTACAGAGGTAAACGGGAAAAAGGCGGCGATAACCGCCACGGGTAATGGAAGTTTTTTTATCATTGTCAAAATTATCTCAATATAGGTTAATTTTATTCAGATAATAACAATCCCATTCTGAGTAGACAGAATATCTCGCTATCATAAGAACATTATTTTAATTTTGTACATCTACAGAGGCTTTACACTATTAGGGATACCCGACCTCCTCGCGCATTATTTAATAATTAGCGGCCACCCGGGTAAATTATCACTTTGGATAATTCACGGGCCAGCAGCGGTGGTATTGATTGCCCCAGGCATGCGCCATTAATTAGCGTCGTTGTTTCAGCAGCTGGCGACGGCCTCCCTACTCACGACACCACCTTTTGCCTCCAGGCGGCGGACAGCATTGATGGCGCCAGCGACCTGCACTATTGCCGTGAAAAACAGGAACGGCGCGGCGTTGGCCGCCGCCCCGGCACCGTCGAGTGGATGTGTAAAACCACTACCTGCGTCCCACTCAGCATAAGATTGCATGATAAACCCCATAATTTATGAAGCCAAAATTTAACAACTGTGACACATCCTCTATTCTCCTGGCCGGTTGCTCAATTACGTTATTTCACTCAGCGATTAAGAAAATGCTCAAATGTGAGCCATCTCGCAAATATTAGCGCTATTTACTCAACGCCAGGAGAACCCTATAAAGTACATTTCTTCGGGTGACCAGGAGAGAAAAAATAAAATAAAAATGATTTTTTCGCGCCCTGAATCTATCGGGATATAGCTTGTGAATCGTTAGTCAACAAGAGAGACAAGATAGTCTTGATGGGTATTTGCTTCGATGATCACAGAAGTAAAAAAACATAATAAATTAATTTAAAAACGTAATGGATTCTTCGAGATCATTTATGTCAGAAATTGTTACACATCCACACAACACACCGGAGTCTGCTCAGAATGAGTAAAAACATAATGCAAAGCCGCCATGACGAATATCATAAATTAACGCGCGGGGAACGTATTGGTTATGGGATGGGCGACTTCGCTCAAAACCTGGTCTTTGGCACAATAGGCGGCTTTCTTGCTCTTCACATGCTGACGGTAAATACCATCAGCACGGCAACGGCTGGGTTTATATTTCTTTTTGTCCGAATCATCAATGTCTTTTGGGATCCAATGGTTGGTACGTATGTAGACAAAAGAACGTCAAAAGCAGGTAAATACCGTCCCTGGCTGTTAAGAGCCGGCGTGCCGCTGGTGATCCTTTCCGCGTTACTTTTTGCTCCCATTCCTGGCGTCCGAGGTTCAGTCCCTTTTGCTTTTATCGTCTATTTGGCTCTGGATTTAGTTTATTCGGTGGTGAATATTCCTTATGGTTCTCTTAACGCGTCCCTGACCAGGGATCCGGAATCGATTGATAAACTCACCAGTACCCGCATGATGCTGGCCAATAGCGCGAACCTTCTTGTCTATACCCTGTTCCCGATGTTTGTACAAATGGCCTCGCCAAAAGATCGTAGCCTTAAGGACACCGGTTTTTTTGGCATTGAGCTCAATCTGGGAAACTATACCGATCCATCAGCGAACTACGCCTGGTTCGGCGTTTACTCCGTTTATATGCTAATCGGCGCTGCGGCGCTTTTCATCTGCTATAAATTCACCAAAGAACGCGTTGTTGCAACGGCAGAACAGACTGCCAACGTCAAAACGACCGATCTGTTCCTTGAACTTAAACATAATGGTCCGCTGGTTATTCTCGGGCTGTTTTTCATGCTGGCATTTACCTTCATGTTTTTCATGAACACGGTTAACGGCTTTTTTAATCAGTACGTTGTGGGTCATTCAGAGTGGATGGGGGCCGTCGGCCTTGTTGCCTCGATTCCGGGCATTGCCTTCCCTATTTTCTGGCCCAAACTCAAGAAAATTTTTGGTAAAAAAGGATTCTTCCACATTTTTCTGGCCATGTTTATTGTCGGTGAATTACTGACTTACGTCTGGTCACGGGAGGACATGCACGATGCGCTTTGGCTTGCTTACATCGCGACCTTCATTAAACAGTGGGGCTTGACCTCGGCGACCGGCTTTATGTGGGCGCTGGTTCCTGAAGTGATTGCGTACGGCGAATTAAAATCTGGCAAGCGAAATGCGGCGATCATTAATGCCATTATGGGGCTCTTTTTCAAAATCGGCTTTACTATCGGCGGCGCGATTCCGCTGTGGTTACTGGCCGTTTACGGCTTTAATGAAACCGGCGCCCAGCAAAGCGCCAGCGCTATCGACGGGATCATTATGACCGCGGTATGGATCCCTATCGCGTTAGCCATTATATCGATGATCATCATTCAGGTTTATCCCATCTCTGACAAAAACGTTAACGATATCAACCGTCAGCTTGATGAGATACGCGTGTAGCTAAAAATTATAAATCCAGCCATTAAGTCACTTTTCATTTTAAAAAGGTGTAATGATATGTCTCTTATTCAAAACCCTATTTTACGTGGGTTTAATGCCGACCCAAGTATTATCCGCGTGAAAGATACCTACTATATCGCCAACTCGACGTTCGAGTGGTTCCCGGGCGTTCGTTTACATGAGTCAAAAGACCTGGAGCACTGGAATCTTCTCCCTTCGCCATTGTCAACGACCACCCTGCTGAATATGAAAGGCAATCCTTCATCAGGCGGCATTTGGGCGCCGGCGCTCTCATATGCGGATGGTCAATTTTGGTTGGTGTATACCGACGTCAAAGTCACCGAAGGCGCCTTTAAAGACATGACCAACTATCTGACCACCGCAACCGATATTCGCGGCCCGTGGACGGATCCCATCAAGCTCAACGGCGTAGGTTTTGATGCTTCACTATTCCATGACGATGATGGGCGTAAATATATCGTGCAGCAAACCTGGGATCATCGTGAGTACCACCATCCCTTTGACGGCATCACCTTAACCGAACTGGATACCCGGACCCTGAAATTAAGACCAGAAACCGCGCGTACTATTTACCGCGGCACTGCCGTTGCGCTTGTTGAGGGGCCGCATCTTTATAAACTGAACGGCTATTATTATCTTTTTGCCGCCCAGGGCGGCACCGTATTTACGCACCAGGAAGTGGTTGCGCGTTCTAAGACCTTAGACGCCAACAGCTTTGAAACCGAGCCTGGTGAGGTCTTCTTAACCAACGTCGATACGCCAGACAGCTATATCCAAAAGCAAGGACACGGCGCCTTAGTTTCTACCCCCGGTGGGGAGTGGTACTATGCCTCGCTCTGCGCGCGTCCGTGGAATCGCCCGGGTGAGTCAGTCTACGATCCTCGCGGCTGGTCAACGCTGGGTAGAGAAACGGCTATTCAAAAGGTGTATTGGGATGAAGATGGCTGGCCGCGTATTGAAGGTGGCCACGGCGGAAAAACGTTTGTCGAGGGTCCAAAAGATGCCATTTATACCGAAAGCCCGGAAGACCGTAGCCAGCACGACGACTTTACAACGGCGACGCTCGATCGCAACTGGAATACCCTGCGAGTGCCGTTCACAGAAAAAATGGGGACCACAGGCGATGGCAAGCTAACGTTAATTGGCCAGGGCTCTTTAGCGAATACGCACGACCTGTCGCTGATTGCCCGCCGCTGGCAGGCCTTCTATTTTGACGCGAAAGTTAAAGTCAAATTTAATCCATTTAACTACCAGCAAATGGCAGGATTAACAAACTACTATAACGATCGTCACTGGAGTTTTGTGTTCATTACCTGGAATGAAATTAACGGCAAGGTCATTGAATTAGGTGAGAATAACCGCGGGAAATATACATCATATTTAAAAGATGACGCCATCAAGGTCCCGGAACATATTGAAGAAGTCTGGTTCCGCACGAAGGTCAGGAAAGAAACGTATAGCTATGAATATAGCTTTGATGGAGTTGAATTCACTGAAATCCCCGTCAGGTTAGATGCTGCGATCCTTTCGGATGATTATGTTCTGCAAAGCTACGGCGGGTTCTTTACCGGGGCGTTTGTTGGCCTTGCGGCAGTCGACTACTCCGGTTATGACGCCAGCGCTGAGTTTTATCATTTCGATTACCAGGAGCTGGGCGATACGTTAATCGCCAGTGACGCTTACAGTTGGGAAGCCAGTGAATTACGTGGTTATTAGATAGCCCTGACCGGGGATGTGAAATGAGGAACTGGCGCGACAGGCCGCGCCGGTTCCGGGTGTTGCGGGGGCCGTTCTGGCCGCAGAATGGATATCCCGGATGCTTTTCGTAGATTATCTGTAGAAAAAAATATAACGGCGGATGCGATCCCGGGGTTATTCCGCCGATTTTTTTTGTTTCAACGCGGCATAGCGGGCAATCAGTTGCTGCAGGTGTTGTTCCGTCTGGCTCTGCTGCGCCGAAGCCCCTGGCTGATTGTGCGGCTGTTCTGACAGCTGCCGCAGCTGCTCTTCCGCCGGAACGGTCCGGCTGAACGACTGCGTTATGGCAAACACCGCCGACTTCAGTTCACTCACCGTAATATACCCCCCCTTCTGCTCATCTAGCGCGTTAAGCCGGTTCGTCAACTGCTGTAGCTGCATCATTCCCTGGTGCCAGCCGTTGAGATTCTCCGCGGGAAGTGCGGCGGCGCTGACCTGCTGTTGCCATTGCCGCGCCAGCGGTTTCGCCTGTTCCGGCCATAATGTCAGCGCCTGCTGCGCCAGATGGTCGCCATAATCAAGGGCCCAGTCCGGTTTTAGCTGCAAAAGCTGCGCCAGCCGCTGCTGCGTTTGTTTTATACCTGTCTCCGGCGAAGGGGAGCGTTGTCGCAGCGACCGTAGCTGCTCGGCTGAAAGCGCCGCGGGTAATGGAGTAAGCATAGCGGTAAACTGCCGCTGGGCCGTCTCGGACGGATGCATTGCCAGCCATCCTCCCGCCGCGGCTCCGGCCAGCACTATCATGGTCAGCATCCCGGCGGCAAAGGGTTTCCAGGGCTTCGCGGGCGGCGGCAATGCCGTTACCGCGTCAGCTTCCGTCTGCGGTGCCGGCTCGGCGACATAGACCCATTTCACCTGCTCGGTCGGTTCAGGGAGGCTGTCGCATGAAGGTTCAGGCGTAGTGGCGCTCGTTCGCAACACGGTCTCCTCTATATTTTCTCTGTCTTCCAGCCGCACCGCCACGTTGTGCATCAGGGTATACAGGGCATTGAGCTGGCTGACATGTTTGAGTTCCAGGCGCTGCAGCACATCATCCAGAGCTGTCAGGTGCGCTTCGGCCTGGTAAAGCTGGCTCAGATCGTTAGAGTTCAGGGACAGAGTACGCATCGCCAGCTGCAGCCGTTTACTGAGTGAACTGAGTATTTTCATTCGCGCAGTCGTCTGCTGCGGCCACATATTGCCCCACTGACGGGCGACCAGCGCTTCCAGTATCGCCAGCCCTTCGTTCAGACCGTACAGCCCGGCCAACTGCGTGCGGGCTAGTATGTACCAGGCGGCGGTCTGCAATTCCACGCCGTTGTGTTCAAACAGCGACAAGCAGAGCTTTTCCGCGTACTGCCAGTTGACATCCGGGCGCGCCGGATGGCTCAGTTTATTCATTTCATCGCGCAACGCGGCGTAATCCGCTAACGTACGCGGGTCACCGCCGGTTTTAAGGCAGCGCTCAGGATGTGTCGTCATGATGGTTTCAGCCAGAGTCAGAACTATATTGCGGAACGGACATCAAGATACTGCCGTTGTTTCAGATGCCTGATCAGTACCTTACCTTCAGGCATAAACTCAGTGCCATACCGTACAAGTCCTATGCCTCTCAGTTCCGCATCAATGGCGTAGCGCAATTCTCCAGGCACTTGCTGTTCGAGTAAGGTGACATTGAGTGACTGCAAACGGGGTTCGTATTTGAGCAGAACAGCCGCCAGCGTATCGATCAGCTCGTGGGCAGTTCCAGGCATGCCTTGCAGAATTTTGGTCATATCGGGCAAACCATAATCTGGTAAATGGCTTATGGTTCCGGCACGGGCGTTCAAAATTCGCTGGATGTTATCCAGTACAGATAAAATGACCTGGTCTTCTTCGTTTACAACTTCAAGGGGAAGATCCCCTGTAAAGTTGCCAGTAAGAATTTCATATAAGGAGGGCGTTTTTTGATTCATAACATATCGAATTATTTTAAATGATAGAGGCTTAGGTCCTAAGGGATAGGAATTACTCAATATTTCTTTTAATTTTTTGCAAAAATAATTATGGCGTAACCGGATAATGAGGAACCAAACATCAACATTACACGAAGTGGATTTGTTCCATACCATGTATAAAACACAAATACAAAAGCCACGCCAAGGATGGATATTTTAGTTTAATGAAGGCTGAGAGAAATATTATTGAAATAATAATATACCGCATGTATAACATTACAAATCCAAGACCGACACCTCTACTTCGAGGTGTGAAATGATCCATATGCCATTTGTAGCCGAAATAATGGGCAGTGACAACAAAAATGCATCCAAGGACTGCAATTAAAATATTTACTGCAACGGTTTTATTTTTCCCAAATTTCATATTTTTCCAACTATTGCCAGTAAGAATTTCCTATAAAGATGGGAATTTTCTATCGGGCATTTTGACCTCAGGAAACGATCCGGAATGATTGATCACTTCTTAAACTAATATTGAAAATCATATATTGCCCCTAATTATCTCCATGTTTACGGATTTATGTCACTTAGTGAATTCGTATGATTCATAGCCTTCTGGTCCTGGGTAAAGTAAAGAATGGCTATCACCGTACTGGAATTCTATACCGTCATATGCTCCCATGTTGGAAGTACCATAATACGGTGATGGTTTAAAAACCACCTCACCGGATGCATTGTAAATAATGAAAAAATAATCCTCATCCTTTAAGTACTTATAAAGTGACATAGGGGAAATTATTCCTCCATGGTAAACAATTACTTTATATTCATTGTCAGGGCTATTAATCTCAAATACTTTTGAATATGAAGAAGGAATAATTGTTGATGGTAGAATGATCCATGCAACCAATAATACCACGATAAATAACGCACTAGAAACTCGCTTCATCATAAAACAATCACCTTATCCTTTGGTAAGGGCTCCAGCCATAAAACATCTGAAAGCACTATAAAATCACCTCCAGTGTTATGCTTAGTCTGCCATTTTCTAAAGTCCGCGTTGAAAACTGGAACAAAACCAGTAAAATCTCTTGCCAATACGCCCCAAACGCCAGATAAATAAGTTGACATATTATAATGCGGATTCTGTTTTGTCTAATATTCTGTTTTTACTCCAAATGCCAAGTGGTTCTGGAGTCTTGCCTTCGTCAACAAAATCATATGTGTCTTTGAGATAAAATCCTAATTTATCGACGGTAAATATATTCTCACTTCCACTTTTACTTGTTTTTCCACGAATGCATACTTTCAAAGTAGAGTTCCCCTTAGCACCATACCATTCATTCACAGTATCGAACTTGCTACCAATTACTAAGATGTTGACCTGGGCATTCGCATCAAGCTCCTTGATATGTTCAGAATAACCCAGCGCAATATCCTCTTTTTCAAGCGAACCTTTCTTACCTAATTGAAACTTCAACCGCTTAATGCGTTTTTCACTTTTCCATATACGGGAGAGTTCGTTTATTCCATTTTTAACCTGTTCATATTGAATTGCCCATGGCATTTTAATTATGTCACAATTAATTTGTAATACAATCAGAATAAACAAGGCAACCAAGTATAACAAGTGGTGGTAGTCCCTTCATGCCTGATTTACCTCATTATTATCACCGGCACTGTTATCCGCTAACAGCTGTGTATCGTCAGCAGATACTGCATTGCTAGCAATGAGCCGCATATTATATCGAATCATGTTATTCTCTCCTTCGGTCCAGTATATAGGCAGAGCAGTGAAATAACCTTTAATTGCATGCAGGGAACCGTCGTTCTGAAATTTATAATTTCGCCAGACAATCTCTGAGAAGGGCATGCTACTCCTTACAAAACTTTTAATCTTGTCACCCGTGTACATTACTGGCCATATTGAGGCGGGTATTTCATTAGTTTTTGTGCTTTCGGCATCAGAAACAGAAGGTGTTATTTCAGCAGGATAGGGATGGCTGTCAATATAATTTTTCGGAATAAAATCAAACACTATTTCATAGGTCTCAGCATTTTTTTTCGCCAACATCTGAATCTTCTCCCAGCCTTTTTTCAGTGCCGGTTTATCCAGCACATCTGCACACTCTCCCGCTGCGCTGCCCAGCCATTTACGCCATGCATTTTGTCTCAATTCTCGCGCAAAGTTTCGGGTCGGTGCAGCAACGCCCGTCCCATCTAGGTCTGTATAACAATGGGCTGTATCGGATATCAGTACCGCCAGCTCGGAGTCCCGGTCACCTTGCAGACTCCGGTCATTGATATTCGCACTTCCTACCAGAACATAGCGGTCATCGACAATCATCAGTTTACTGTGGACATATATCTGCTCTGTTACCGCCCTGCCGTTTAGTTCAACGTGGTCGCGCAGATTCAGCAGCGTCACATACTCATTGCATGCTTCCAGTGGAATGGTTTTATACTTATCGCCGCACTGCTCTTCCAGTTCAGTGATTTTCTTCCACCACTCCCTTCGCGGGACCGTCTGTAGTTCAAGTTGTTGTTTTACCCATAAGCTACGGCGAATACGGTTAAGCAGGCTCTGCGAACCAAAGACCAACGACTGTCGGGTTAAATGAATTTGCGCCACAATGGCCGGATCATCAAGCCGCCCCTCAGGATACACCGGCAGTACAATATACACATGGAACGCCTGCTGCATATGACTAAAGATTGCCCGTTTAATCCGGTCTCCTAGCCATTCCGCCACCGGATTTTGCGGTGTTTCATCATCAGGCAAGAGCCGGGTTGCCCAAGTATCCAAGGAAGGACTAATGCTTTTGGCCACCGGACTTAACTTACTCTCAGGGTCAATAGACGACGCCCCAAACGCCGAGACAAAGAACTGATTCTCAATATAAATATAGTGCTCCGCCTTGCTGATAAGCAGGTGGATACTGCGTAGGATATCATCCTGTTTGAGCCTGGCCTTTGGTGCGCTGTCCGGCATACGTTTATGTTCATCTTTGCGCATGTCGAGTGAGGCACTGCGCAGCACCTGCACCTGGCAGCTGCCTTTTTTCTGTGGCGGTGCTGCCGGAACCTCCAGTTCAGGAACAGAGGTTTTCAGCGAATGATCCGGATAGGGGTGACTATAACTGTTCCAGCGAAACACAAAGTTACGCACCAGGTCATAAACCGCTGGCCCTTCAATTTGCATTTGGTAGTCCTGCCAGGGCATCCGGGGCTGGACCGTCGGGTCCAGATAGGTACTGTCCTTTGACGTGGCGGATGACTGCAAGTGCTGATGGCTGAGCACGTTATCGATAATGTGCTGTACACTGTCAGCCTGCCGACGCTCAGCTTTTTGCCGTTCATCCTGCTGGTTATCCCGCCGGAATCCCCCTGCCGGGATGACATATTCCTCCATGGGGTTGTAACTGCTTTGCCGCGAAACAGGCGGGATGCACGAATTGTACATATTCATCCCCTGTCGTCCGTCTGCATTTGCCTGCAAACCATAATGGTTATCATAGCGTCCGTAAGCCAGGTTAATACCGCCGACAAACGCAACTTCTTCATCAACAATCACGCATTTTCCGCGCCGTCGAACAGACCCGAGGGCTCGCTGTACGGCAGTCGCACGTCAAACCGGTAGTTAAGCTGGCTGTCGGCAAAAATGTACGTATCCAGCTCACGGGTGCCGTCCATCTCCGTGCGCCAGTAAATCCCCACCTCGGACAGAATGCGCCGGATAAACTCCAGGTCCGTTTCCCGCCACTGGGTGATAATTTCACGCGGCGGATATGTATGCTCCAGTCTGAATTCAAAATCAGGACCTTTCAGACCGTGTTTACGCAGCACCTGCTCAACCACCTCAGGAACGGACTGGTTCTGATATACCGCGCACTGTCGGGTGTATCCCAGGAGCGCCAGACGGGAACTGAGCGTCTTCATCCATGGGCATACAGTTATCCATCACGTCACTCCTTCACCGGCACGAGGCTGAGCCAGCCATCACCCAGTTCAATCGTGCGGGGTTTGTCCGGGTCCAGGTCGTCACGGGTCAGCACCAGGCGCCAGCGGTTGTCCTTCTGATCCGGGCGGTTAAACAGTCCCGCCACAGCCACGAACTGAGCGTCTTCATCCATGGGCATATTGAGCGCCACGCTGCCTTTGGACATCACCAGCAGCGATTTTGACGCCAGTACGTCGTCTTTAAGTACCCTATTAGCATTGCGAAGCTGCGTCTGGTAATCGACGGCATCAACCGCTTTACGATCCCTGAGCTGATAGACTCTCACCATCGTCGCCAGCGGTGTCTGTGCGCCATCGGCGTTAATGGCCGTACGCGGGGTAAAATCCAGATGCAGTGTTTTGATTTTCTTGTAGAAGATGAATTTCGTGATGCTGACCGTACCGTCCGTGACAGTCTGGATCAGACCGCAGCCTGCGAGCGCTGAACAAAATGCCGAAAGCAGGTATGCCTGAAAGCATGCGAATTGCCTGAAAACACAACCAGATACGGGGATACTTACCCGAAATCTGATTTATTAATTCTATAAAACCAGTGCATTAATGAACCGTACAATAAATCCTTTGGATTTTAATATGTAAAAATCATCATGGGCATTACTATTGAAAATATTCTCATTCTGATGGAATAAATCTTTTTCAAAGCCATGCCCGATAACAAACATTAACATAATATATATGGCTTGTATCTTTGCCCTAGCATTATCATATTTGAATTTTTTAGTGCCCAGCTCTATCAGGGCATTTATTTTATCTCGCCCCAAGAATTCGTACTTCTGAGGGTAAATATCACATAATAATTTATGCATACTTTCTATAAAATTAATTTTATGTATGTTTGAGAACATCTCAACTTCTAAGCTGGTAAGAAAGTTTTTTGCATGTTTGCTATCTTCCCCAATGACATTCTCGATATAGGTGCTAAATTTTTCATGAAGAGATAAAGATATTTCCAATTGATTTTTCATCGGGGATTGGTCTGACTCAAAACTAAAATCTGAGTACATTGGATCAGTTTCAAACTCAGAACCTAGCGTAACAGCCATATCGAAGTAAAGCTGAAGGGGACCACGTTGAGTAACCTTTGACCTCCCTGCCGTCTCAATTAGTTTTGCAATATTAGTTCTTAATGTTTTTTCATGCAGTGAATCATATATCAACGGAAAGATAGATTTGCAATGCTTCACTAGCTCACTAGCATAAGAATTAGATGAGTACGAATCTAGCAATGCGAGCTGGTCAGCGTTTATCTTCATTTAGGTTACTTCCTTTTATAAATAATTTTGACAGAGAAATAAAATCACCAATTTCCATTTCTTTATCGTCATATATTTTTGTTCTGATCTTGAAATCAGCATCAACATTAAGGTTTCCATCATTTATAAATGATGAAATATCTCTATCCAAAAGAGTCCACGTAAATTCAATATACCCCCCCTCAGGGATGTAAGTCATTTTTTTCTTTAAATCCCAACTAACTAGATTTGGCTTGAGTGGCATGCTACTTTTATTTCCGCGATCAGTTAATTTGATACTAGGTCCAGTTTTCTTAATATATTCCAAAGGAATATAGTAACCTTTGGAATATATATTCTGAATACTCACAATGACAGGAATTTCACTCTGATTTTTGTATATACATTCTTTCTGACCGCTGCAACTAACACTAATAGTGAAAAAATTGTTATCTTTCATTTTTGGGGCCTCTGCTAAAGAAATTGATGTATATAAAGAAGTTAATAAGCTTAGAATTATACTATATCGCATATTATCCTCCTTCCTAAACCACGTTCATTAAAAATCTCATTCGCTTCAATAGCTATAATCCATCCATGTCTTTTCAGAATAATAGTATTCCCATATGCAGCCATAATCGTTGAAGCTGGATCACTCGGATCTCCTCCATTATAAGGAACAGAAATTGGTGAATCAAGAGACCGATCCGGTTTATAGTAAACTACTTGATCATTCTCTTCTGCGTCAGGATTGTATCCATATTCATCAGGTAACCCATAGCAATGACCGAATTCGTGGGCATATGTCCATGGACCAGTATCTTTCGATACATCGAGGACATTTCCCGTGACACCTTCACGATCATATTTATCGTGTATTTTTAATATATAGTGTTCATCAGAATTCACAAATAGTACTTTAAACTCGATCGGTAGTATTTGTGTCCCACATTTAGGGTCGGAGATTTTTAATAAAAACTGATTACCCCAATATTTCTTGACTCCTTCTGTTAATGATTTTTTAGCTTGCGCTACAGCCGAATCATTTACAGCATCATCAGATTCAATTTTGAATCTGATTTCTACAACAACTATTTTTTTAGTTTTACAGAGAATTTTTAATTTATACTGGACTGTTCCAAAATTATAATCATACGATTCGCCAGCCACGTTCAACTGATCCGAATACCTTTTTCCTGTGTATACTTGAATCTCCTTGGTATAGTCCTTACTCCAGCAAGAAGCGCATGGTAGCGTCGCACTTATTGCAGGATCTTCGCACCTAGCCACCTCAGATGGACTTTGAATGCCTCCACTTATTCCCATTAAATACATCCTTTTTTGTCAGAGTTGTGAACCGTAAGTTATATAATGTAATGGTATTCATCTTCATAGAGAAATCCCCACGCAACTATTCCAGTTGTAAATGACTGAAACTGTTCTTTAGTCAATACGTCAGGCAAGTAAATAAGTACTCGCGGATCATAATATCGCAGCATGGCAATTTCATTATTTGGCAGAACAATTTTTAAATTTCCATTTAAATGAAGCACCAAATCATTAATAGCCAATGAACTTAACATCCAAGAAACTGAAGGATATTTCAGCTCAAGAGCGTTTATTTTTTTCAGCCAGTCACTACCTAAGATTGTAATATCAAGCAGCCAAGGGCCTGCAAATGCAATTTTTCTATCTTCAGAATGTTCGAATAGCGACTTAACACTCTTGCTTTCATATAATTCATCTGAATAAAATCGCTCATATTGAGCACCATCAACAAGAACATATAGCTTTCGTGAATTTTCTTCTCGTTGCAACGAGAACATATGTTCAGTCATATCATTAATCATAATTACGCCCCTTTAATTACTATTGGTGCGCCACTTTCAGCAGCTTCAAGAAGGCAGCTCAAACATATTCCGCGCCGACTAAAAGAGGGCATTAAGCTAAGAGGCGATGGACCCGCAGCCATCGTCCTTTTTACCTTCCGCATATACGTCGCCGTCGTCCCGTACTCCACCTTCCCGGCCTCAAGTCGCAGATAGCTTCCGCCGCCGATCAGCGTGATACGTTTTTTTCCGGCAAAGGAGATGTCACTCGCTGAGCTCAGCGTCAGCTTCTTCTCAGCAAACAACCGCATGTTAGCGTTTTGCGCCTGAACATCGATTGGCCCTTCTCCGGATTTCAGGCTCAGTTGTCCGGTACGGGCAAAGAGCCCCAGCTTTTCTCCGGCCAGAGTGGTCAGATTGCCCATCGTTCCGACGCTGATATCGCCCCCGGCGTTAAGCGCCAGGTTCCGGCCAGCGGCCAGCTGCATATCTTCCCCGCTGGTCAGAGCCATGCCTTCCGGTGCCGAGAAAAGCACCGCTTCATTGAGCGGTTTAAGACGCTGCTCGAACATCTGTATATGGCTGTCGACATCCCCCTTCAGCGCCTGCGCCTGTTCCGCGGCGATTTCCAGCTGCTGCAGCTGCTGATTAAGCCTGTCGATTTCCTTCAGCGCGGCATCTATATCCAGGGCCTCACCCTGGGCTTTCGCCTGCGCATCCGCAGCGACAAAAAGTCCCTTGCCTGCCCGCAGGGTTCCCCACTCATCGGTGCGCAGCTCGGTGCCCTGACCGCGAAGTTGCCCCTTGCTGTCCACCAGGTTCCCGCTGTTGAGCTGCGTCTTGCCGTATTCCGTGGCGAGCTTGATGTGCTCCTCACCACGCCTGTCTTCCATCCGCAGCTTGTTGTTCGCCGGGGTGCGCAGCACATTGCGGGTGTGGTTGTCGCGGGTGATGTGGTCCGGGTGCTCCGAGTCGTGTAGCGCACAGGCGATATACGGCAGGTCAATATCACCACTGCTGTACGCTATCGCCACTTCGGTCCCGTCGATGAGCGGCGTGTGCCAGCCCAGCGTGTCTCCTGCATACGGCTTCGCCATCCGCAGCCACAGGTAGCCGTACCCGGGTTCCGTCCCTTCCCGGTCGAAGTCGAGCTTCACCCGGTAGCGCCCCTGTTCGTCCAGGTGTGCGTAGATATCGTTCTTCTCCCGGCTCTCAATCCGGGCCGGAAGCGTGCCGTGGATTTTCGGTCGCGGGATTTCCACCGGGCGGAAACAGTACCGTTCGGTGTAAGGCATGCCCCATAGCGACACATGCAGACGGGAATCACGGGCACCCCGGAAGGTCACCAGCGTGAGGACAACACCCTCTTGCAGGGCCGTAATGACGTCGCCCTGCGGCTCCAGCACCTGCCCGGGTGTGAGGTGTGCAGCATTGCTGAACAGGTGAATGCGGGCAGACCTGTTGAGCTCCCGCTCGTGGTGAAGTCGGGCGTAGAACGCGCCAGATTCGGTTTCCGGCTCCGGGCCGGCGTCATCGCCCGCTTCACGATACGGTGCCGCGTAGCGGTAATGCTCCCCGGAGGTGACCGCATCACTGCGCACACTCACCGCCGCATCCATCGGCGTGGTGGCGGTCCGGTAGTTGTAATTCCGCGTGACGACAGAGCCGGTGGCGATGTTGTGCCAGGTCCGCACATCCCAGACCGATTCTGCCGCGCCGTCAAACAGGCCTGATGGTTCGCTGTACGGCAGGCGCACGTCAAACCGGTAGTTAAGCTGGCTGTCGGCAAAAATGTACGTATCCAGCTCACGGGTGTCGTCCATCTCCGTACGCCAGTAAATCCCCACCTCGGACAGAATGCGCCGGATAAACTCCAGGTCCGTTTCCCGCCACTGGGTGATAATTTCACGCGGCGGGTAGGTGCGCTCCAGGCGGAAGTCAAAATCAGCTCCCTCCAGCCCGTGCTTGCGCAGCACCTGCTCCACCACTTCCGGAACGGACTGGTTCTGAAACACGGCGCACTGCCGGGTGTATCCCAGGAGCGTCAGGCGGGAACTGAGCGTGAGCCGGTAGTGAGACTGGTCTTTTGATGTGGACAGCCATTCCAGGCGGGTCACCATGCCGTGAACACTTTTGCCGCTCCGCATCCGGAAGGTGGCATATTTCATCAGCACCTGTTCCGGGGGGATGTTCGCCTGAAGCGTTGTGAACTCGATGTCCCACCGGAAGGGTTCGCTCAGTGCTTCCCTGCCGTAAAAGCGCAGAACATCCGGCTTCACCGAACTGTCATTGATATCCAGAAAGTAACGGGTCTGTCCGTCAAAAAGCGCTAACCAGTTATCCATCACGTCACTCCTTCACCGGCACGAGGCTGAGCCAGCCCTCACCCAGTTCAATCGTGCGGGGTTTGTCCGGGTCGAGGTCGTCACGGGTCAGCACCAGGCGCCAGCGGTTGTCCTTCTGATCCGGGCGGTTAAACAGTCCCACCACAGCCACGAACTGAGCGTCTTCATCCATGGGCATATTGAGCGTCACGCTGCCTTTGGGCATCACCAGCAGCGATTTTGACGCCAGTACGTCGTCTTTAAGTATCGTATCGGCATTACGCAGCAGTGTCTGGTAATCGGCGGCATCAACCGCTTTACGATCCCTGAGCTGCCAGACCCTCACCATTGCCGCCAGCGGGGTCTGTGCGCCATCGGCGTTGATGGCCGAGCGCGGGGTAAAATCCAGATGCAGCGTTTTAATTTTCTTGTAGAAAATGGATTTCGTGATGCTAACCGTACCGTCCGTGACGGTCTGAGTCAGACCGCAGCCTGCGAGCAGGCTACAGGCAATAAGCGTTAGCGCCCAGCAGCGGGTTATTGTTGCCATTCAAAAGTTCCTTTTATCCCCTTCATACTTCTGATTGCAGATGCGTTGGCTGCACGCGCTCGCCCCGGTCACATAGTTATCTATACTCCCGGGGACTCATGCGTTTGCCGCCTTCCTGCAATCAGAATTATTTTGGGGAGAATGAATGATTGATGATTAGTCGAAGCGGTAATGTCCGTCTTCAGCGGGGGTTAAAGCAGAGCATTGCAACCCTTCATAGCAGCCCAGATTGACGGTGAGACTCTCCCGGCTATTGCTGAGTTTGCCTGCTTTCAGGCCGAGCAAACCGGTGCGACCCAGTTGAATGCGCCTGCCTTTGTCAAGGCGAGGCTCAGGCAGCAATCGAACGGGGACGGTGAGACGCAGTCGGGCATCACTGCGGTAGCCGAGATAAACGCGTAACAGAACCAGCAAATCGGTATGGAGCAAACCACCAGGCAACCAGCCTTCCGCCTCGACCGGATCTTTCGTTTCCAGCGTCAACAGTACCCGGCTGCATGCTTCTTTTGCGGTTTTGCCCAGCGTGGCCCGCTGCGAAAGGCGGATGCGCTTTCCGGCACCCAGCCCGCTACGGATATCGATATAGACCTTCACCGGATCCGGTTCGGTGATAATTGCCCGGGTATTCGGTGCCAACAGGCTCACCAGGGCCCGGATGCCTTCTGCATTGCGAGTGGGTAATCGCATGGTGCCCAGCAGGGCCAGAAAGCGGGAAACCGGCGTTGCCACCTGCTCAGCCGTTCCCGGTATACCGAGTCCCACCAGCCCCAGCAGACACTGAGATGTGGCATCGCGGCCACCTGCCTCGAAGGTGGCCGGGTACGCGTATTTTCGCCAGATCCGATAGTACTGGGTGGTAATGCGGTGGCTGAAAATATCCAGAAATGAGGTGACTGCCTCGTGCCCTTCGCGGCGCTGCGCAATGTCGTCCAGCCAGGACGTTGGCAGAGGGGAGTCCACGCCATACATCCCCAAAAATGTCGTACGGACCGTTGGGGGCAATGTCGGGTTGTCTTCGTCGGTCTCCACCGCTTTCAGGGTACTGACCGGGAATCCCATACCAGGCCAGGGCCTGAATCGTACCGGATCGTTGGCCGGATGGCTGGTGGTGCCCAGTTTCGGCGCATCCGGGTTTTCCTGTTCCAGCAGTTGGCAGAAACGATAAAAATTGGCCCGCCAGATATCTTTGCTCAGGACCAGTGTCAGCCCGGTACGTGCTGGCTGTGATTCTCGCGCCATCTCAGTCGTTTCCCTGTCGGTTGCAGCACCAGCGTGAGCTGGTTAAAGAGGTGAATATCCGCATAGAGCGCAAAGAACCGATGCAGCATCTCGCCGAAGAGATTCACATCGCCCTCGCCTGCAAAATTGTCCATGTTCAGCGTGACCTCTATGTCCACGCCCCGAAGCATAAAGCCCTTCTCAAAGCGTCGGATCAGGGTGTGCTTCACCGCGACGATAGCGTCGAGCCGACGGCGGTTCATTTCATCGTCGGTCCAGTCATAGAGCGCCAGCGTGCCCCGCAGAACCTCAGGATTGTCCATCATGCTGAGGAAGTTTGAGCCGAGGTGGCTCATCACTCGCCAGTGAAAACGATCGTTTGCAGGGGGATACAGCGGCATTGTCGGCGCGGAGACGTTCAGTACTCTGACGGGCACCTTCCCGGTTTTGACCACCCTGTCCAGCAGGGTACTTTCCAGTGCCTTACGCGGAAGCTGACCATTGGTACCGGTGATCCGCATCGAGAGCGACTCTGGTTTCTCAGACAGCTGCTCCAGCTCGAACGAGCGGCCGCCGAGGATCAACCAGGTGTCATACAGCCCGGAAGGACCCCGCTTCACACGGGTATGGAAATAACGCTCTGGTGCATCGTGGCGCATCATTCCGCCACGGTGCCGGAAGCTGGTGAATGGCACATAGGGGTGTTTGCCATTCTTCACCGCGCCATGGATATTATCGACGCTGTAAATCTCGGTGTGACCATCCTGAAGGCGCAACGGCCTGAGCAGGTATTCGTTGTCCAGCGGGTTAAGCGTCAGCGGATCGGCTTCCAGGGTGAAGAGATTGATAACTGGTACACAGTGCAGCCGGAAGTTTTCCGTTTCAAAAGGCAGATCGGATGACCAGGCTTCACTTAGCACGATGTCGATTTCAAACCAGGAGCTGGCTTCAGTGAGTCCGATGGTGTCGAGACCGCGCAGCTCCACAAACATAAATTTCGGACGGAAGCTGAAATACTCCAGCAGCAGTTGGTAACCGCTGAAGGCTGTATCTGCTTTCTTCCACAGGCCGTCATTGTCGTCAAAGCCCATGGGTTTGCACCAGCCATCAAACTGATGACGTTCGGTGTATGTCCCTGCATGGCGGGCATACATGGCGTGGACGCGACGGGTCATTGCCAGATGCAGCGCAGAGCTAACCGGACTCTCTGCGTTAAGGAATATGGCGACCTTGTCGATCCCGGCTTTACTCCAGTCCACTTTTTCAGGGCATTCGAGGCGCAGACGGATAGCAGAGCGGCCATCGGTTTCCGTGTGCAGGCGCGCGTCCGCAAGATGAAGTGGTTGTAGCGGTACATCGCGGGTCGTCCGGTACTGACAGGCGGTTTTATGCGGCCCGACAGGCCGTGACAGAACGGAGAAGCCTTCCGCCAGCATTTCGGCCTGACGCAGACTACGCCAGTCAGGGGAGAACTCAACGATGGCCAGCGACGGGATGGTCCGCATATAGTGCGGCCACAACAGACTCACGAGCCCTTCGGTCAGTTCCGGCAGGTCATCATCCAGCTTTTCACGCAGACGACCCATCAGGAAGGCAAAGCCTTCAAACAGACGTTCCACGTAGGGATCGCGGGCGCCGGGTTTATCTAGATTAAGCATCGCAGCCCGATCCGGATGGGCGAGGGCAAACTCTTTACCGGCTTCTCGCAGGTAGCGCATCTCTGCTTCGTAATAGCGCAGGGTTAAATCATCCATGCACGGCATTCCTGAAAATGATTAAAAAAAACATTAGCCACAGAGCACCATGGCGCGGGCCGGATCGATGGCGATCAGACCCGCCAGTAGCGTATCCATCTCAGGCATCAGACGGGCTTTATCGGATTCGCTGCGACCGGCTTTCAGGCGCAGCAGTTTCAGGCGGCGAGCCTGGACTTCAAACAACAGTGCAGGTTCCCAGTCTTCCAGCGTCAACTGCGGCGCACTGGTGGTCAGTTCGCCAAGAAGATGAAGCGCCATATCGTTTCGACCATACTGCTCTGCCACCCGGGCCATCAGCAGGCGTATCAGCCAGCGATGGCGTGGTGTGTCCATCCCCGGTCGGGACTGGAGCCAGGCAAGCGCCGCCTCAGGTCCTTCCGCGTCACCTTTTTCCATAGCTTCGGATTCAAGAAGCAGCACATCGTCAGACTGGCTATTAACAACGGTGGCCGGTTCATCACCGTACAGCTGGCCTTCCTCATTCACTTTTTCAGCGATCCAGGCGGTGGTGACTTCATCAGCGAAGGAAGTTCCGTCATTCCATGCCAGCCCTTCAAGGCCAGGAAGGCGCTGAAGAAGAAGCCGCAGATCGAGAAGGACGGAGTTTGTCCAGGCATCCCACGGGTGACCGGCATGGCTGAGCCCCTGCCAGAGATACCACTGGAGATCGAGCCAGAAATGATTCACTCCCTCGCAAAACATCTGGCTGGCCTGCTCAACCAGTTCAGTCCAGTTTTTCTGAAGGTAGAGCCGCTTGAGTTGAGCCCGGTACTCGGCCTTCGGTGGTACCAGACGGGTGCGCCCGCTACTGTCCAGCGGAGGGATCTGATCGACCGTATCCCAACGCACGGTCTTTATCAGCCGGTGAGACGCCAGCCAGCCCTGCGGCTGCTCGCTCAGCCAGCGGGAAAGTAACTTTGCCTGGTCGAGTAAATCGCGGCCGGATTTTACCGCTGACAGTTGTGGTGAATCCGAGTGGGCAGCTTCACGCCCGTGCTCCTGAGTACTGCTGTTCTGGGGGACCAGCGCTTCCATACCACCCGAACGTGCCAGGCGGTTTTCAAGCGCGGTACAAATCCCTGCAAAGGACGGTTTCTCGGCTTCCGGCCAGTCTGCCACTGTGGATTCAAGCAGGCTTATGGCTCCCGCCGTCAGACCGGCATCATTGCAGTCGACTTCCGGCCATAACAGCAGTGCATCAATCACTTTTACACTGTTCAGCCACTCCAGCGCCGCTTTCCGGGCAGTGGGGCGCCGGGGATGGCAGGCCTGCCCGTAGCGGGTCAGCATCGCAGCAAGAAGCAGTAAGCCTTCGGACAACCCTTTTTCACCGTCGCGACTGAGTCGGGCCTGCACGTACCAGGTCACAACACGTATGTCTTTGGCACATTCGCAAAGACACTTCTGGGCCAGCTCGCACAACAGCGCTGAATCAGTACCTGAAATCTTATTGATCTCTTCACGCATCAGCTGAAAATTATCATCGTATGCGGGGTCATCCCCGGTTTCAGACCCGGAGGTGAACGGGTGTAGCCAGTTATCCCAGAGTGGCAGGGCATCATTTGCCCGGGAGATAAGACGCTGTCTTTCTTCCTGGCTGGTGGCGCAGGCATTTAACAGATCTTCCGGTGAACTCATTCTTTATCCCTTTTGTTAGTCTCTTTCATAAACCTCACAACCGCTTCCAGAGAATCGTCGTTATGGGCTATTTCCCCATCGTTACCGGCGCTCTTCAGCGCCAGCCGCGACGCTGAAGATAGTGTCGGGCAGCGTGAATCCCTGAAGCTTCAGTAAGGCAAGCGGACCGTCGCCGAGCTCGCTGCGCATGACGAACTTCAGCGGATTCCCGTCCGGGGTGATCCACACCAGTTGCGTCCGGCTGGCATCAAGAGGCGTGATCAGGGCTTTGTCCAGCAGGCGAATGAAGCCCCAGTTGCCCTGGTGACTGACGTAGAGTTGCATACCACTGCTTACACTACGCCAGCTGAGCGACACGCCTGGAAAGTAAGTATTCCCAAGCCAGGTGAAGCTCTGCCAGCTTTCCATCTGATTGAAGTAATCCAGGTTCTGCTCATCGAGGGTAAGCTGCACTCTGGCAACATCCCGTGAAGGACGCGCCATCAGTTCGAAGTGAACCCCCGCATCGCCCTGAGAAAACACGATATCTGACAGGTCCGCCAGCTGATTAATCGCCCGGAGAAAATCCGGGCTGACAACCATTCCCTGGCTTGCGGAAGGATCAACGACCCAGCGACTCCCCTCCTGGTGGAGGATCCCGCCAAGATTAGTTTTCAGAAAGGTAGTGATTCGGCCCGAGTCGCTACGCAGGAACTGAGCCAGTAACGGCAGGGAGGCATCGCTGCCGGTGGCTTTAAACGGGTACCGCCCCGCAAAGGCCTTGTTCCACTGTTCGACAATGCTTGTCTGCCAGCGGGCATTGAGGCTACCTGCAGCCGGAGCAAGTATCTGTCTCCAGGCCAGATCCAGCGGTTGCACAAACAATGACTGGCCGAACCCGTTCCACTCCTGACCCAAGCTCGCCGCCACCAAACTGCTATAGTCACGCGTATCGGTCAGATCGATAGCTTTACCCTGGAACACAGTCTGGGCCAGCATCTGCGACATAGCCTGCGGATCCGGGGCGCTGGTGACCTGCTGAAGCTTCAGCCGCACCTGGGTAACGCGGGCCAGCCAGGACTGGAAACTAAGGTTACCGTTGGTACCCGTGCCCTCTTTACCTTCCATGAATCCCGTCAGTGGTCCAAAAACATCCTCCAATGGACTTTTCGGCCCCTGCGCCTGCTCAATGAACTGTCGGGTATATTTTTTCCGGCCAACCAGTTTTTTCGCTGAATCCACTATCGAATCAGCCAGTGCCTCACCCTTCTCTCCTGTTTTTCCTTGCCAGGCCAGCGTATTCATCAGGGCCACAAGCGGAGACTGACGGATATCACCGATCAGACTTAGCTGGGCAATGGCTTCAGAAAGAGACGTGGCTTCCTGCCACTGAATACTGTTGACCATGTTCAGCCAGGCATTACCAAAATCGGTAAAGTAGCGTTCTGTCAAGCGGGCCTTCAGCGCCTCCGGGGAGATATCACTTCCTGCCTGGTGCGTTTTATCCGTCAGGACCCAGTCGATTTCATCACGTCGTGTCTTGACGACCTCGTTAATTGCATCCTGGACCTGCTCTTCCCAGGCCTGGCGCGTAAACATTCCGGGGACGATTTCGTCAGTGCTGAATACTGTTGAGGCATCGGTGTCGCCGGTCATATCTGCAAGCGTCAAATCAGGCCAGTTGCTGGCCACGCGCTTAAGCATGTCCTGATATAACCCGGACTCAGCGTTCCGCTGGCCAATCTGCTTGAGCAGGATCTGACGGACCGTGCTTATTAATTCAGCGTCAGGCTTAATTTTCCATTCCGGATGTGCCGGGAGGTTTTGCGCATAAAAGCCCAGTAGTTTTGGGGCTATGTCCTGCCATGTGCCATCCGGCACATTCTGGCGTTTCGGTAAGGCTTTCAGGACGTTTTTTGCCAGCCAGCTAGCGTCCGCTTTATCCGGACGGGCCAGCATCAGATAACTTTTGAGCACGTCGTAGGTATGCTGTGTGCCCTGCGTACGTGCATCGCTGGCTGGAGGAAGTTGCACAAACGCATTCAGCTGCTGCCTGAGACTATCTGCTGTGGCATCCCTCATCAGCTGCGCGTTGTTTTTCGCATACAGGGGCCAGAATGCGGCCAGCGTATCGCTGTCCTGATTAAGACCAAAACGGGTGTACCATGGAGCGCCGGTCGCCTCACGATGTTGCAGACGGGCAATAGCTTGCTGGAGGACGAGCTGGTTGTGCAGGCGTTCAGCAAGTGGTTTTGCGGTATCCGCTGCCTGCCTCGCCGTTTCCTGCGCCTGATAAATCTGGGTACGGTTAACGATCAGGGACAGCAGGGTACCAGCCCCCCACAGAACAATCAGGGAAAGCAGAATTAACCGCAGCATCTTCAGCCAGTCGATGCCCAGCTTCCTGCCGCTGATGGCATCACAGTCATCAATGACGGCTTTCCATGTCGGTGTGTCGAGGTGCGTGTTCGGTACCGTTCCGGCAACGGCCAGTTCAGGGCTGAACATGACACCGCGTAAACGCCAGGCCGCAGATCCCTGCATCAACCCGCTGAGCAAAACAGTCAGACTGGCTTTCAGTTCGTGTTGCAGACGGGAAGATAACTGAAGCAGGCCGTTATGGGCCGGATTATTCTGTATTTGTGCCATACCGGCTTTTTGCAGGCGCTGAGACAGCGTAGTCAGGGCCTTATCCGCCTCTTTTACAGTGCCTTCCGGTCCGAATATCACCCCTGTCGCAGCCGTTTCCGCGTCCTGCTGAGCACCTGTAGCGTTGTCAGTCAGCCACAGCCAGACAGGCGCCTGCCAGCCCAGCAGGTGGTCGGCTTTCTGTCGGCAACGCAAGAAGGCATCCCGCTCGCTGTCCGTCGGGAGGGCTGAGATACTCATCACCTGAACGATGCCATCAACCGGCAGGCCGGGGCGCAGACGCTTCAGTTTTGAAAGGAAGATCTCATCCGGAAGTGACTGCGCGTCACCGCCATAAATCAGGACGTTACCGTCACCTTCCTGCCACAGATCATGACACAGGCCCGGGGCCGCTTTCTGGACGTCGTCCGGGTTGCCCATCACCAGCAGGAGTCGCACTTTACGCTGCCAGCGGCGTCCATAGCGAAACCGCAGGTGCTCGGACACCGCGTCTTCGCTGAAGACCGGTTCTTCGTCGTCTTCTTCGCTGGCAATAGTATTCGTCACCGGAGCGGCAATCTGAGACTTTTTCTGCCCCCAGTGGAAATACAACCCGGATTTACCGGCGAAGTCGAAAGCCTTCTCAGTCAGCCAGCCTAGTAAAAACAACGCAGCAACCATAACGGCGCATAATGTGAGTATGCGCTGGCCATCATAGGGCCCGAAGCCGGTGGCAGAGGCCACACTTTCCGGAAAGGCATAAAACAAAAATGCCACGATGACCGTCAGGAAAAAGGCGACAGTTACAACGGAGCCGATGAGAGTTTTTACTTTTACCTTAGACATTCCTGGGCGATTCCTTGCGAACTTCTTCTTTGGTGATGACGGCGATCCAGACGTCGTCTTTGTCAGCGGTGGGTTGTGCGGCGATAACCTGCGGGCCATTATCGTTACATGCAGCAGAGGCAAGAATAATAGCAAGCCAGGGGGCGGCGCATCTGGCATATCCCAGAGCGGGATCAATACCATGATTGTCTTTTGACAAGCTGAATGTCACCCCGTGATCTTCACAAGCCATATTCCATCCACTTCCGCCTGAAAGGACTGGTCCTGTATACCAGGCTGCTTTTAATATTTCAGGGGCTGTTGCGGCCCATAAAAGTGCCCTGTCCAGCGTTTTTATAAGCCCGGTTTCCAGGCCCCTTTCAGGGCGGTGGAGACATACGGCATCAGGATAACCAACAGCCTTACGGTTGCTGAGCACCACAAGGGTTATGGCATCGGCGTCGCCTTCATCAGGCTGCGCTGGCAATGAAAACGTTACTCCTGCAAGGATGCCTGGAGTATCCCAGCGCTGGTCCAGCCAGGCATCAAACCCCGCCAGACCTTTGCCCGAAAGGAGCCTGAAAACCCGCGCGGTTTTGGTAGTGAGTTCATTTCTGAAGTGCTCCTCCAGTTTGGGTCGGATATCCTCGTCACAGTCCAGCATCAGGCAGCAATGAACATCCTTCGACAGAGTGTCGGTAATTTTTTGTACATGGGAAACGAGTGTTGACGTGGCGGAGATAAGTTCTGTATCCAGATCTGTCTGAAAACTGGCTAAGGCTGCATACCTGACAGCAGCTTTGGAACCCCGTGGCGTTGAGGCCTCTGAAGCTGGAACGGTATGATTAAGTGCTTTCACCAGTGCACCAGCACTATTTCCTGAATAGTGTTGAACGTATGTATCGAGTATCCAGGCATAGCGCTGGCCCCGACGAGTTTCGCGATCAATAAGCGCTTCGCGTTCCACATTCCGGGACTCAGCCCCCACCTGCTCTGCTTTGTATGCAAACCGGCGCAGGGAGAAAAGCAGTCCCCAGAGACAGAAAGGCAATCCCAGGGCAGTAAACCAGAAAATAAAGCCAGTGCGTTCTGTCGTCCAGTTCCAGAGCGTTAGAGCAATCCCTACTGACATGACAAATGCCAGGAACAGCAGCCATCGGCGGGTATCAGGTCGTGGAACCTTCGCCGCCTTTTCAGGGATGGTATCAAGCAGGACTGGCATACTCAGGCAACCCTGGCAGGAGCAAAAGAACTGATCAATGTGCAGCCACAGCCACATCTATGACCGTGACAGGCAACCGGGATCCCGTTATCAAGATAATCAGGGTTGCCTTCGATGATAGTTGTCGGACCATGTCCCGGTATCGGGCAGGAAACCATATCTCCTTTACGCGCCACGCCAATCCCACCAAATATCATGGTGCCAGAACAGGTCATGACTGAACCACCGTGAGTGGTCTTGTCGCCTTTTCGAATAATTTGCAACATTTGTATCTCCATTAATTTATTGCATACAGGATAGAATAAATTAATATTTATTACTCAAGTGTATCAGTCTTGACCCAGGAAATAAGAGGGGAACCTTTTTATAAATTTTATGTTTTCCTGCTAGGAACAATGATTCTCAAGTATGTATTTTTTACAGAGATCGCGTTTTTATACTTAAATGAATTATTTTTTTGCATTATAATCAGATAAATTTAAATTATTGTCTAAAATCGCATTGGTATGAACATTCCCTTTTTTATCATATGTATATCCATATACTTTATAATAATCACCTTCGTCCATGCTTCCTCCCCAGAAGACCAGACCAATGATATTCATTCCTGAATTAATATCAATAAAAATAACAAATTACCTCATTAATAAAACCAAACACCAGGCGTTTTTTTGTGACACGACTAAGATAACTAATATTGTGTATCCGATTCGATTACTACGTCAGCACTATTATTTTTATACTTAATGGAATAGCGGACAGACTCATTTTCTTGTTCAATTATTATCTCTAGCGTGTTGCGATCAGTCCATTGATAAATGGTATATCCTCCATCAACAGGGTATTTAATATTTTTACTCGGCAACTTTTCCTTTAACGCATGTTGATAATGACTGAGCGCACGAATATTGGAATACACTTCAGCTATGGATTTATGACTAAACTGACAGCTATATTTACTTCTTCCATCGTAGGCCGCGCCTACCGCAGCGTCTTTACAGTATTGCCAAAAATCAATTTTATCTTTATTCCCCGAAGTTACATTCCCAGTTTTTTTCTTCATGAACACCACATAGTCTTGTTCAGAGAAAAACAAATTCCCCTTAGCCTCTATGAGTTCACTGTACGGTTCGGGACATTCTTCACCAGGCCTGAGAGATGTCAGGACAATAATATCATCCGTCAGAGGCATTCCTTCCTGTGAAAATAGTGCCTTATACATTGCCACCGTATCTTTAGAGTAAAAATAAGAAAGCAATGTTTTATTTATTCTCACGAAATTGATAGAGCAGATATTTCCTTTTTCCAGTAGGGAATTCTGAATGGTGAGAATGTTTGAATCAGTGACGATCTCAACCTGTCGAAACTGCGTTGTCAGATTGCGAACCCTGTCCGCATCCGTCATTCCTAAGACAGTAGAACTGGAGACTTTATCAAAAACCCATACATCCTTTGCCTCACTCACCTGGATACGAGCGCTAAATGATAAAACAAAGAGGATGTAAATCCATAATAGCTTTTTATTCACAATAGCATTCCTTGTATTACATTCTGTCAATGAGAAGAATCATAAACATTGTTATTGAATAAATCCCATTCTTTCCTACGGCGCGTCACCAGGCCAGTGGTACCGTCATTGGTAATATCGAGGAATTCGTCCGCTGCACCAGCATAATCTCCGCTATTAAGTTTCGATTTGAGTAAAGGTGCTTTGCGTAAGGAACCGAGATTGAACAAAAGGCTTACCAACGCATCAAACTCGTACTGATAGAGATTCACCGTTACTGAACTCTTAAGTTCATTTACATATGTGGGCAGTCTTTCTTCAAAAAGTTCATCGGCGCGGGCACACGTGATGCCGTCTTTAAATTCGTCTGACAGAACGATATCCTCACACTTGCGCCTTGCAATTAAGTGACCATAACCAATGGTGCAATAGCCCTCTGAATCATTATAAGGTTTTGACTTAAATGACTCCCATCCTTTGATAAACGCTTTTCCTTCATCTGAAACCTGTAACTGGTTTATATCAATCCGGTTTCCATTTTTGACATTTTCACTGAAAGTGTTCTCGTAACCTTCGCGCAATATTTCCAACGGATCACGTAAGTCATTTCGTCTTCTGTAAGGGAGATCTAATGTATTGTTTGGAGGCGATTCAGACTCATTTCCAGGATAGTATTCAAAATGTAGCATATAAACAGTCTGCCCCACTATAATGCTGGGATGCCTGTTTGTTTCTGGAGAAATCATTAAACCTGTTTTAGCTATTATACTACCTTGACTCACGTTATCCCCTACATTAACAGTAATACTATTAGGATCAACCTCTCCATAACGTGCAAAAAAACGTCTGTTATCATTCGTTTTATGCTCGATTGTTATTTGTGATGTTCCCATATAATAAGCTGTAATGCTTTTGACTGTTCCGTCACAAACAGCGACAACTTCTGTCGAAGGTTCTGTATACAAATCACGAGCAGCATGTTTACGACTCCCTCCGCTTCGATTTCGACCAAATATGGCCTGAGAGGCATTGCTGTCACTTAAAGATGCAGCCCAGTAATAATTTTTCCAGACTCCATTAATATCATTCTTCGGTTTGACTTTAAGCGGAAATATAATCAATTTCTGATCGTTTGAGACAGCATCTAAAAACACTACCGGATGCATATGCCACGGCTCCGGCCCCAGTGCCACACCTTTTTCCGATACTACCTTCATCCATGTCATCTTATCCAGAAACTCTTCCAGATACGTTTTCCACAACGGTGCATCTGTGGTTAAGGTATCCAGGTATGTCTTCCACAGCGGGTCATCCTTGCCGTAATACCATTCACTGGCGTGCTTCGCTATCACACGGTACAGATGGTCACGGTAGGAAACATTGTGGATCGCCTGAAAATACTCCTGCTCCGAGTAATCCCCGTCCTGGTTACTGTCTATCATCTCCAGCAATCGCTGGTAGTTATATTTGTTCAGGGCATGAGTGGTGCGCGTTTCATCCTGTGCCGCTTTATACAACTGCTCCAGAATACCCTTCACCACGTTATTCGGTTGTTTTATTCCATCAATCAGGTCAAAACTTTCCGGAGCCTTATTCAGTGTGACAAATCCGAGCTCACCAAGCGCATACTGCGATACTTTCTGAACACTGGCTGCGGCCAGCCAGCCACCTTCAGGACGTATCTGATAATATGCCGCATCCTTGTTACTGCTCAGCGTATTCCCCTCAGCATCAACGCCAGGGACTTTTGCCAGTGTCAGAATACCCGATATCTTTGTTTTACGACTGCCCGCAACCATTCCCCGCTCACCCTTTTCAAACAATGGTGCATCAGCTTTCCAGGTCAGATACACCGGCGCATCCTCTCCTGCTCTTCCGGGATTAGTGATGAACTTCTCCATATCATCCATGCTCAGGCACTCTATATGTACCTGGTAGCGCGAGCGTTTGCCGTTTTCTTCCGGTAGCTGATAAAAGCCCATATGCCCAAGACTGTCTCCGGCATTGACCAGTACAGGCGCTGAAGGTACATACACATCATTAAAAACGGGTTCACTACCGGATGCTGCCGGTGCAACCGGCGTCAGACTGTCGCCGTCTGATACTACCCATACCCGGTCGCCCTTTTTCAGCTTATCCTTATCCCGGCCCAGCGTGACCAGACTGAATGTTCTTGCTGCATCGCCAGGATTCTTACCTGGACGGATGACCTGCTGTGCGGTATTACTGGGTTCACCGGATGCCCGTTTACTGGATTAGCTTCATATAAAAGATGAAGGGATAGCTTTTATTCCCTGTTGCATTTGACCATACTCCTTTAAATTTCCCATTGTCTAACAGACCATCAAACGTTTCTATTCCTTCAGGGACAGAGGCTGACAGCGTCAGCTTCTTACCGTTCCGACGACCGGTTACATTTATTTTCTTCTTCATTTTTTCATAAAAATAAAAACCAGAAACGTTATTGTTATTATATTCGAGATACAGGCCTATTCTGAATTTTTCGTTTAACTTACCTATGTAATTAGTTGAGTCAGATGCAATATCACAGTCACTTAAACAACCAATATCATTCAAATTTATAGAATCAATATCTTTATTATCAAGCAAAATTACAGGAAGCTGTTTTTTTTCAACACCATTAATAAATTGCGATAGATGAAATAAGATATCACTTCCTATATATTTATTTGGGGTGTATGCTAACTTAACTTGATTAACACATAATTCTGAGGCCACTTGTAACAATAAGCCATCTTTTTTTTCAGGGATTTTTCCTGCCGATGTACCACATTCCTTGCCAGACCATTTCTTTACGTTATTACTGAAATCAATAGAACTCTCAATATAATAATATGTTACAGGTGAAAGGACTTTGTTTTCATACTTAAATGTAATAAACTCTATAGCCTTGGTGTTATCAAAATACTCTTTTGAAAAAACATATCTGTCTCCATACTTTTGCAAAGAGACATTTTCTGTCGTTTCATTCATATCAAAATAAGGGAGTATTTTTTTCCATTTTCAGTATCTGCCAATTCAACTTTGTAAGATACATCATTAATATTCCGTTCCATTTTCATAAAAACATCGCAAGAAGTACTTCCCTTTAGAGAACAGTCAGTGACATCTAAGTCAGCGTCTGCATGTACATAAAAGGAGCATAAAGATAAAACAAGGCACAATGCACTACTACATTGTTTCATTTATTATCACCTCAAATAATTCAGCGTAATCTTTAAACTCGTCAGCTTTATCAGGAATACCATCTCGATAACCATTAATGATTAACCTTGCATTAAAGTAATCCTTTTTACCTGCTCCCAAATAAGTTTCTAATGTATGCCCAGCCCTGAAGTCACCATCTTTCATACCTTTCATCATAATTGAAACAGCCGTGCTAATTTCAAGACAAAGATCTGGATTGGTAACTATATCAATACCTGTTAATGATTTGAATTTCTCATAGGCAATTTTCCATGTTAACTGAACCAAACCACGCCCGCGATATTTATACCCATCACCAATATCTGTGTTGTGGTTCAATATAGCTCTTTGTCGGTTAGATGCCGTTGGACCTGAACCATAATCAACTTCCGCCTTGTCATATGAAATATTTTCACTAATTGGTTTGAAGAACAATTTCTGTCTATAGGCATAAGACTCTATTCTTATTGTAGCAAGCATATAAGAAACAAACTTTTCATTAAAATCGTAAAAATTCTCATAATATTGATTCTTCATTTCATTTAAAAGATTTCGCAATGACTCTTCAGAGTCCGGAGTCAATTCTGGGATTGTTATTTTAGTTCCTCGATCATAGAACCCAAAAACTACAGAATGTCTTTCTTTATACTTTTGAATGAATTTTTCGATATCAAACCATTTAGATGAACTATTCATCGCCTCCAAAAATATTATTGGATGCATATGCCACGGCTCCGGTCCCAGTGCCACACCCTTTTCCGACACCGCCTTCATCCACGTCATCTTATCCAGAAACGCTTCCAGATACGTTTTCCACAACGGCGCATCCGTGGTTAACGTATCCAGATAGGTCTTCCATAATTGATCGTCCTTGCCGTAGTACCATTCACTGGCGTGCTTCGCAATCACACGGTATAAGCGGTCACGATAGGAGACATTATGCACCGCCTGAAGATACTCCTGCTCCGAGTAATACCCGTCATGGTTATCGTCTATCAACGCCAGCAATCGCTGGTAGTTATATTTGTTCAATGCGTGAGTAGTACGGGTTTCATCCTGTGCCGCTTTATACAACTGCTCCAGAATACCCTTCACCACGTTATTCGGTTGTTTTATTCCATCAATCAGGTCAAAACTTTCCGGAGCCTTATTCAGTGTGACAAATCCGAGCTCATCAAGCGCATACTGCGAAACTTTCTGAACGCTGGTCGCCGCCAGCCAGCCACCTTCCGGGCGTATCTGATAATATGCAGCGTCCCTGTTACCGGTCAGCGTGTTCCCCTCAGCATCAGCGCCGGGAACCCTTGCAAGCGTCAGAATACCCGATATCTTTGTTTTACGACTGCCCGCAACCATTCCCCGCTCACCCTTTTCAAACAATGGTGCATCAGCTTTCCAGGTCAGATACACCGGCGCATCCTCTCCTGCTCTTCCGGGATTAGTGATGAACTTCTCCATATCATCCATGCTCAGGCACTCTATATGTACCTGGTAGCGCGAGCGTTTGCCGTTTTCTTCCGGTAGCTGATAAAAGCCCATATGCCCAAGACTGTCTCCGGCATTGACCAGTACAGGCGCTGAAGGCACATACACATCATTAAAAACAGGTTCGCTACAGGATGCTGCCGGTGCAACCGGCATCAGACTGCCGCCGTCTGACACTCCCCATACCCGGTCGCCCTTTTTCAGCTTATCCTTATCACGACCCAGCGTGACCAGACTGAACGTTCTTGCTGCATCGCCAGGACTTTGGCCACTACCACTAGATAATACATCCGTTAAGGTAGCATATTCTTAAAATATTCCGTTTCTTCCTTGTAACCTTTAGTTAAACAATTATTGACTTCAGAAATTTCCGCATCAGTACCATGTGATTCTGATGTCTCCAGTAAACATCTTTTTTCAATGGTAATATCCCATGACGCCCTAAGGGAATCAATTAAATGTTTTTTCTCTGGGTTATCGTTCGCTTGATTTTGTTGGGCTTGCGTTAATAACGATATAGCATCCTCCTTCAATCTTTCGGACTTGGAGTTAATTTCCAACAATTGTTTATTTTCAGCATCATTAAAAGCAGCAAAAACATTTAATGAATAAAAAGTAAAAATGCAAATCAACAACACTTTAGTTTTCATAAAAAGAAATCCTTTGATTAAATCTTTCTTCTGGAACATTTAGCCAATTGCTTCGGGTAGATAAAACATTACCGAACGAGTTTAAATCCCCTGAATATGCATACCGTTGCATAAGAGATCTGGCATGGGGTGTATAATCACCTCTATAGCGGAGATCAATAAGTACTTCTTTTATTTTCTCTGGTATATCGTTCCATGCTTGCTCTGGTGTTGCTTGAGGATTTGGGTGATAGACACGAATCGTATTTAGCTTCTGGCATATTCTTTTAACATCGTCTTCTAGCCTTTGATAACTAATCATAAACATATCATATTGCTGTTTTCTGGTTATCGTAGAGTTCCGTATATCTTCAGAAGCTGAGTTAAACCTTGATTGGGCATCTAGCCCAGATAAACCCTGAGAACCGACAAGCCAAGATTTTAATAGTTTGGCAATACCTATCTGAGTAAGGTCAGCATTTGCCGTAGTTTGTTGTCCAAGATCATACCCACGCCCAATTGTCACACCTGATACTCCGCCTGGCCAATGAATTTTACGACTAAACCATGGGCTAGTATTAATATCATTTCCCTCAGCATCGAAAGTAAGCTGCCCTTTCGGTACTTTTAACCAATTAAGAGCCATCTCATTTTCGTCCATCATTGAACTCAAAAACACCATCGGATGCATATGCCACGGCTCCGGCCCCAGCACAACGCCCTTTTCCGACACCGCCTTCATCCATGTCATCTTATCCAGAAACGCTTCCAGATACGTTTTCCACAACGGCGCATCTGTGGTTAAGGTATCCAGGTATGTCTTCCACAGCGGGTCATCCTTGCCGTAATACCATTCACTGGCGTGCTTCGCAATCACACGGTATAAGCGGTCACGATAGGAGACATTATGCACCGCCTGAAGATACTCCTGCACCGAGTAATACCCGTCATGGTTATCGTCTATCAACGCCAGCAATCGCTGGTAGTTATATTTGTTCAATGCGTGAGTAGTACGGGTTTCATCCTGTGCCGCTTTATACAACTGCTCCAGAATACCCTTCACCACGTTATTCGGTTGTTTTATTCCATCAATCAGGTCAAAACTTTCCGGAGCCTTATTCAGTGTGACAAATCCGAGCTCATCAAGCGCATACTGCGAAACTTTCTGAACGCTGGTCGCCGCCAGCCAGCCACCTTCAGGACGTATCTGATAATATGCCGCATCCTTGTTACTGCTCAGCGTATTCCCCTCAGCATCAACGCCTGGGACTTTTGCCAGTGTCAGAATACCCGATATCTTTGTTTTACGACTGCCCGCAACCATTCCCCGCTCACCCTTTTCAAACAATGGTGCATCAGCTTTCCAGGTCAGATACACCGGCGCATCCTCTCCTGCTCTTCCGGGATAAGTGATGAACGTCTCCATATCATCCATGCTCAGGCATTCTATATGTACCTGGTAGCGTGAGCGTTTGCCGTTTTCTTCCGGTAGCTGATAAAAACCCATATGCCCAAGACTGTCTCCGGCATTGACCGGTACAGGCGCTGAAGGTACATACACATCATTAAAAACGGGTTCACTACCGGATGCTGCCGGTGCAACCGGCGTCAGACTGTCGCCGTCTGATACTACCCATACCCGGTCGCCCTTTTTCAGCTTATCCTTATCCCGGCCCAGCGTGACCAGACTGAATGTTCTTGCTGCATCGCCAGGATTCTTACCTGGACGGATGACCTGCTGTGCGGTATTACCGGGCTCGTATGAAAGCGGAAAATCGGCTACCAGACTGCCTGCATTTTTATATTGGAGAACATCGTCACTGCTCAGATAGTACGCCCAGTTTGTACGCGAAGTGCAGTTCACAACGCCTTCTGACTCATTAGTGTAAGCCAGAGAACATTTTGCCCACCAGGACGGAACAGGCACCGATTCTGTTGCTATCAGATACCCCTGGTCTGATACCGTCCAGATTCGGGTGCCTGCGGCAAGTGTTTCTCCTTCTGTATTCTTCGTCTCACGGGTAATGGTTACTTTGGTAAACTGACGCTGGTCGCTGCTGCGGGTCACAATAGTGTCACTCAGCGTGACTACGGTGTCTTTCCCCAGTTTTCCGGCTGCGCGCCCTGCCTGCAAATCTTCCGCACTGGAGTAATAGCGCTGAACGCCAGCCACTTTTCTGTCCGCCAGGCTGCCCTGTTGTTTATAAGCAGCATAAGGCGCCAGATTCATATACAGCGTGAAAAATGTCAGTCCGCTCTCTGCTGTATCACCCGGCTGGATATAATGTTTCACCAGCACAAAAGAGGTCGAAAGGAACAGTTTTTCACCGCGCCATTCAATCGCAGCACTCTCATAGTCCTTACTGACGCGCCAGGCAACTATCTCACCATCCGCCATACAACGAATAAATTGCTCCCCTTTATAAAGCTCACGACAATACTCATTCTCAGCTTCGCTGTCAGTACTCAGGGCGCACCATGGAATAGTGGTATCAGTAATATGGATACCGCCATGCCACATTCCCTGACTTCCCACCAGATACAGTCCTGAGCTTTCTCCTCCGACCATCGATAACAACTCTTCCACAGAGGAAAAGGGATGACCATTTTTGTTTGACGGTACGGGGTAACTGATTTTGGGTAGCTTTGCTGTCATAAATAACCTTCCATGCTATTCACTGGTCCATTTGGCGGAATTTTTTGTCGTAACCGTCACGTCTGTCATTTTAAAGTCCGGTGTCTCCAGTGGCAGATTGCTGCCACTTCCAGGCACCAGATAGCTCGCGACCTTCATCACCATCATCCCCTCGGAACCATGCTCAATCCCGTTCTTACTCAGCCTCAGGTAAGACCCACCACCGTTCAGTGTCAGGGTTTCCGGGGTGCTGATAATAATTTCGTCTTCACTACTGGTCACCGTCAGCTGCTTTTCAGAAAACAGGGCCATCGTGTTGTGCTGAGCCTGAATCTCGATGTCTCCCTGGTTGGCAACAAGCTTTGCCCCTTCTTTATGCACAAACAGCCCAAGCGCTTTTTCAACGCTCACCGACAGATTTTTCATCGCACCGATATCAAGATGCTGACCGGCATTGATCATGGTATTGCGGGTGCTGCTGAGCTGAAGGTGTTCACCTGAGGTCAATGCTACCCCCTGCGGCGCGCTACCCAGCAGCACCGCTGACTGGAGGTCTTTGATTTTGTCGGTCACGAGACAAATCTGGGTATTGATGTCACAGACCAGGGCTCCGGCGGCTTCAGCGGCGCTGTTCAGGGCCTGCATCTGGCTGTTGGCCTGGTTAATCTGATTGATGGCAGGGGCCATTTCCAGCACCGGCCCCTGGGCTTTGGCCTGGGCATCCGCCGTCAGGAACAGCCCTTTTGCCGCACGAACCGCGCCATGCTCATCCGTTCGCAGTTCAAAACCGGCCCCGCGTTTTTCACGCTGACCGTTAACCAGGTGTCCCAGGTTCAGCTGCGTTTTGCCGTATTCCGTTGCGAGCTTGATATGCTCTTCCTGGCGCTTATCCTCCATCCGCAGCTTATTGTTCGCCGGGGTACGCCACACGTTCCGCGTATGATTGTCACTGGTGACATGGTCCGGATGTTCTGAATCATGCAGGACATAGGCGATGTAGGGACGATCCGGGTCTCCGCCGTCAAAAACGACGGCCACTTCCGTTCCGTCGATAAGCGGGGAGTGGAATCCGTAGGTATCACCGGCATAGGGTTTAGCCAGTCGCAGCCATAAATAGGCATAACCCTGTGCAGGACTGCTGCGGTCAAAGTCCAGTTTTACCCGGTAACGTCCTTCCGGGTCGAGCCAGGAATAAGTGTCGCCTTTCTGCGTGCTTTCCACCCGGGCAGGCAGCGAACCGGATATCACCGGACGACTGAGCAGTGCCGGACGCCAGCAGACGGTTTCGCTGTAGGGGATGCCCTCAAACGTCAGCGTAAAGCTACTTTTGCGTGAACCGCTGGTGCGCACCGTGGTGATGACGATGCCTTCTTTGACGGCATCGGGAAGCGTTCCGTCCGTTTCCAGTACCTGACCCGGCGCCAGATGAGGGCTGGAGGAATGCCCGCTGACGCGATACTGCGCGTTCAGAATGCGCTCGTGACGCAGACGGGCGAAATACGCCCCGGACTCTGTGCTTTCACTATCACCTGCTGTCAGGAAGGGTTCCGCATAATGGTACGTTTCCCCGGTGGTGATCCCTTCCTTACTGAAAATACTTTCGGAGCTGTCCTGAGGTTTCAGCGCTTCGCGGTAGTTGTAGTCCCGGGTGGCCACACTTCCGCTCACCACATTGTATACAGTCTGAATATCCCAGATGCTCTCCTGCCCGCTGTCGCTCATCCCGGCCTGGTTGCGCAATGGCAGGGTGACACCGAACTCATACTGCTGCTGGCTGTCCTGGAAAATCACCACGTCCTGCTCAAGACGGCTGTCCATTTCATAGCGCCAGTAAATACCCACCTCCGCCAGCAGGCGCTGGATAAACTCAAGGTCAGTTTCCCGCCACTGGGTGATGAGCTCCCGGGATGGATATTCCCGGGAGAGCCGGAACTCAAAATCGGGTCCTTCCAGACCGTGTTTACGCAATACCTGTTCAACCACCTCAGTAACCGACTGATTGAGGTAGATCTCGCTCCCTTTCGTATAGTCCAGAAGGGCGATACGGGGAACGATCGTCAGCGCGTAGTGGGTATCATCATTCGACGTGGACACACGGCGAAACGACTCAACCACGCCGAATACCGTCCTTACAGGCAGGGCCGGTGTTCCGTCAAACATCGGGGTCTGGAAGGTAAATGACGCGGGTTTCAGCAGTAACGTGTCACAGGCGATATCTTCAGAGGAACAGGTGATCGCCACGTCATAGCGCCAGGGCTGACTGAGGGATTCAACCGCGCTGTAACGCAATACATCCAGGAATTCCGTGCAGCCATGAACGTCAACACGATACCGTGACTGGCCGATCAGCTTTTCTGTCAGACAGAGTCCTTTATTCATCAGTGATCCACTCATTGCCGCGTTCCTTCTTCCTGTTCGTCAAATGTCAGCACGATGCCTTCTTCCTCATCCCTGGTAGGGCAAGATTACGAGATCCCGTAGCCCGCAAGGACTGAAGTAAAGTATTCTTTGTCCATCGCTGTACTTTTCATCTTTCTCTTCAAATCCGCCTTAAATTCTTTGAGCTGGATGTGTCTTTAGCTTAACGAGTCGCACCAAAGCTTTCCGGAATTATTTATAATGGGATTGTAGATACGTCTTGATTTCTGCTGCATTTTTATATTTGAAATGTAACTCCTCACCATTAAACTCTCCATTAAGGCCATTAAGATTCTGGTCTTTTTTTATAGAAGGATTTATAGAAAGGTTATTAAGGGAATAGTTATAACCATAAACATGATACGCAGTTCCATTTATCTTTTCCGCAGAGTGCCGTTGCTCCCATGAAATTAATACAATTACATTTTTATTATTTGTTTTAGTAAAAAAATGTTTCCACATGAGGTTCACTACCATCGACCTCATAAGACTCCACTTTGATACTATTACCATTAGTTTCGAAATAAAGAGCTAATGGATAATTAGCATCATGCTCCTTCTTAATATAAACACTATCATTAGCATCTAACTTAAATGGCCCTTGTACTATGTCGGTTTTAGCTAGTGCATAAAAGTGACGTAAAAACGCCCCGTCCGGAAGGATACAAAACGGTCGCCCGCCTTCAGGCTCTTTCTCGTTTTTGCCGGAGCAGGATATGTCCCGGACTCCCCGTTGTCCGGCGCCCCCTCGGGTAACCCATCTTGCCCGTTTTTATACTGGCGTAACAGTATGCCACTGTGACCGTCCCTGACTTTATAGCAGGGAGATTTAGGGTAATCGGCTATCGGTGCCAGATGCATATACAGGCTGTAAAACTCCAGCCAGCCCTTTTCCTTATTGCGGGTCGGGTTTATGCTGCGATTTCACCAGCACAAAGCTGCTGCTGTAGCGCAGCTGTTGTCCAAATGACGCTCAAACAAAAAAGACAGTGAGAATAAACTAAATACTTAGATCCGCACACAACATGATGTCATCAGTAGCTATATTTTTAATACTAATATATCTTACCTTACACCATTTACCATCCTCACTAATAGATAACAAGTTAACCTTATCTCCTTTAACAAGGTAAGATTTTTTAATTCTGTACGAGGAGTCATAAAAATAGGATTTAGGTTTTATGACACTTATCGCTGGGTACGATGAGCATTGATTAGCATCAGTTTTCTTTGGGACTGCTTTATTTAATTCAATCTTACCATCTAAAACTCTCTCACTCATAATGTCAACCCCCTCTAATTCCTTGTTGTATATAACCCATGGAGAATTCACAAAAACCTCACACGCACCGTCGCTATTTAAAGAAAAAATTGAATAATCGCCATCCAACAATGCTTGCTTATTACTATACAATTGGTATATCAGTTTATTTTTGCTATTATACATAACAATAGGTAGATATTTTTCCTTGCCGCTTAAGATTAAGCCTGTATCTATAGAATCTATGTCACTTTCAGTTTTACCTACTTTGCCCTCAATAAAATTAGCGTAATTTTTCGCTGGCGACATATCTAAACTACAAACACCCTCTTTAGCTAAGATCCCATTCTTTTTACTTTTTACACTTAAATACAAGCAATCAATGATGAATTTATTTTCGCTATATTTCAATGTAGCATAAACGGTAGAGTCATGAAGAGATCTGCTATCAGCTATAATTGCAGGAGAACCTGAGAAAAAATCAAATAAATAGGATGGATTACCCGCATAATCCTCATTAAATTTCAATGCATGTTTTTTACCGTCTTTTTGTGCATAAATTAAATTATTTAATTTATCATACCCATAACTTACCGAGCTATCCGCAAAACTAAGCATGGAGCATCCACTAAAAAAAAACATTAACAAGAAAATATATTTATTCATGTTTAAAGTCCATGGGGAATAGAGGATGTATTTTCTAAAATAGATTGGAATTTCTTGGCGTAAGAAGCTATTAATATTTTTTGATCACTGCCATTGATAATTTTCCGAGCATTTTCATAATCCATTTCTCTATTGCTTATGTACATAGAGAGTTTTTTTTCCAGTGAATATACCTTCCTCCATACCCCAAATCATAATTGGCACAGCATGTTTAAAATCAGCTGCAAGTTCTGGTTGATTCACATAATCCACTCCAAATTTATCTTTCGCTTTCTGATAGTTATTTTTCCAGGTAAGATGCACACAACCTCTACCTCGATACTTATATCCATCCCCCTGCTGCGCATTGCCGTTAGCTATTGCTCTCTTCTTTAATGCTTGTGTTACAGCAAGTACTGGATCGTATTTATTAAAATAACTCACACTACCTACTTCTGGCTGTTCACTAAAATACTCACCGGTTGGAAAATAATATGTCTCATGCCTCGCAGTAGCTAGCATATACGAAATACCATATAAATTCGGCATATACTCCATATGGTGAGGGTAAAATTCATTTATACTTTCCAAAATTTCTCGCAAGTTATTTTTTGAACCTTGGGATAGAATCGGCGTACCCGGAGCAAAGGAAACATGTTCGTTTTCATACTGGGCAATAAAAGTATCAACATTAATTAGTTCTGATTTATCTTTCAGAGAATCCAAAAACACCACCGGATGAAAGTGCCACACCGCCTCATCCTTATTAAATGGCGGCACCTTACTCATCCATTCCAGATCTGCCTGCCATTTCTCACAGTATTTCACTTCCAGCGAATCCAGATCCTTATAAAATCCTTCCCAGCGCCCTGTCGAACGGCCACCACACCATTCGCTGTGATGTTTGACTACCAGCCGGTTTACCACAGCCTTCACCAGCGGATCACACACTGCCATCGCCTGCCTGATTTCCTCAGCCGTCACTTTTCCATCACGGTTGCAGTCTATCTCAGCCATCAGATCACGATAGAATTGCGGCACCAGGCCGTACTGATAATCGGCTCCCTGTTCCGCAGCCTGGCTTATCGCGCCAAACGCCGCAGGAACCCAGCTTTCATACGGACTGTTAATCACATCACCGCCACTGTCTTCCTCCAGCGCCTGAAACCCGAGTTTCAGCAGGTCGTACTGACTCACTTCCTCCACATCACTTTGCGGGAGCCAGCCGCTTCCGCTGACCTTATACCACCCTTTTTGCGCTTCATCCGTAACAGGCGTTGCCGACTTCCGGGGAAGCAGGCACTGTGCGCTCAGTCGTGCTGATGTCGCTGTAAAGACAGGTTGTCCCGTCGTATCCTGCCGGATAAACAGGGCTTTTCCCTTTGCCGCCAGAATGGAGCGTTTATCACCTTCCACTTTTTCAGGGTTGGCTAAAAATCCCGGCATGTTCCGGTCTGTACTCAGCACCTCCAGATGCGCGAACCACTCTTTATCCAGCAGGTTATTTCCTTCACCAGGCGATTCCATACATCCCATAAATCCGACAGGCGTTCCGGCACTGGCCTTCCATTCTTCCGTTTCGCCCGTTAGCACTACAGAGTCAAAAACGCCTTTTTGTTTCGCTCTCTGCATCCACTCCGGCATCAGCCCCTGTATTTCACCATCCGGCTCCACCAGTTCCGGATCCAGCGTTACCCAGTACTGTTCTTTGCCCTGAACATCATCTTTCAGTAAACGGACCAGACCAAAGGTTGTCAGGGTGGCTATGCCATTCTGCGTGACGTAAAAACGCCCCGTCCGGGAGGATACAAAACGGTCGCCCGCCTTCAGGCTCTTTCTCGTTTTTGCCGGAGCAGGATATGTCCCGGACTCCCCTTTGTCCGGCGCCCCATCGGGTAACCCATTTTGCCCGTTTTTATACTGGCGTAACAGTATGCCACTGTGAAGGGACGCAGAGAGCTCTGGTCGGGTGCGAACTGAACGAGGCTGCGCATCCAGCCAGCTCAGGAGTGACTGCCAGACGGCATCCATGTCCCATTCATAGCGGCGAGCGAGAACGGTCAGATCACCTTCTCCCTGCTCCAGCAACTTTAACAACCAGTGCTCTGGCGTAATTTCTGCATGTGCTCGGGTCTGACATAAAGAAGCCGCCCCCTCCAGTGCTCTGGCGCAATAAGGGTTAAGTCGTCGTAGCAGGACTGCTGAATGATGTTCCATGTCGTTCCCTCTTGTTCAGGCACGCTACCGCCCCTGGCCGTCAACCAATGCCCATAAGGTTCATGCCGATAAATTGTGAGACTGTTCTGCAAAGAGTCCGTCTGACAGGCGCTGTGCGGAGCAAAACAAAAATGGCGGACAGAGAGGAGTCTGTCCGCCAGGGGCTTACGCCGTGGTACGTTCGTTCCAGGAATCGGAATGAATGATGTTGCCGTCTTTGTAGGTCCAGGTGATTTTTTCGTAGCGCAGCTCGATCTGCTCAAGGTGGTTATGCTTCTCGAAGGAAGCATCCTTGATGTCGTGCATTTTCGGTGCGACTTTCACCAGCTTGACGTTTTCCAGTTTGGTGTTGAAATATTCAACTTCCTGACCGGCGTCGTTGATTTTGTACCACTTGAACTCAGCAGACTTCAGGGTCTGACCGGTGGTCACCGCTTTGTACAAATACGGGCTGGAAGAGTCGATTTCTTTGGTAAACAGGAACGGCGTGTGTATACGGGTTCCGGTCAGTTTGCCAGTGTTGTTATCCGTCGGGATATACAGGGTGTGTTCCTGAGCAACAACTTCGATGCTTCCTTCGCGATCTTTCACATCTACGGAACCTTTGATGTCAGCGCCGCCGTCGTCTTTCAGCCACAGATAAACTGGGATTGCCATGTTTACTTCTCCATTTCTTGAGTTGAAACGTCACGTACATCCTGTGACGTGTGCTTTGCGCCTGGCAGACGACAGGCGTCAGCCTGCGGTACCAGGCTGATCTCGACACGCCGGTTATGCGCGCGACCATCAGGCGTATCGTTTGATGCAATCGGTCGGCTGTCACCGTAACCCTGCACGGCAAAGCAACTTTCCGATACGTCCCCGGTATCACGCATCCAGTTACGGACGGCCTCAGCCCGTTGTAAAGACAGGGTCTGGTTGAGCTGAATGCTACCGGTATTGTCTGTGTGGCCGCTGACCACGATCAGCCAACCTGGCTTGGTTTTGATCCCCACCAGTGCGTTGACGAGTATTTTGGTTGAGCCATCTTTGAGCGCCGATTTGCCGGAATCAAACAGCGACATGCTGTCGAGTCGTACAATTTTCGTTACCGGTTTCGGTTTAGGGGCGGGTGGAGGTGTCCAGGTATCGATAGCCTGCTGCAAGGCCAGCCACAGGCGTTGCCCCGGGTAATAACCCAGGCTGTAACGTAAAGGCTCTCCCTGACGCTGCCAGCGTTCAAGCAGGAGCGCATCCTGTTTCAGCGCGGCCAGTGATTCCGCTTTAGGCCGGTAATGATCCATGGGAATGGCATTCCAGCGCTGTAAATCGGTACTCACCTGACGGATAAGGTCACGATTATTGAGCGCAGAAATACCCAACGCCGTCAGAATGCACAGCAACATCAGCAGAACCAGATGACGGGTACGCTGCCCCCCCTGTACCATCGACGCAAACGGCGCCAGAAGGGGCAGAACAGAATCCGGGAAAAAACCTGTCGGAACTGAATGCCCGGATTCTCGGGAAAACTGCAAGCAGGTGCGGGAATAGAGCCAACCATACCAGACGGACTGAATCTCTGGATTGACTACGCCGAGGCGCATGGCCACGGAAAATGCGCGCACAGGCGGCATCAACCGGTCAGGTTTCTCCAGCTCATCAGTCAGGGTACTACGAACAAAGGCAAATGCCTGACTGACCGCTGGCAGCGCCAGGATATTGTCTTCCGCCTGCTGCCAGTCGATAAAAGCCTGCTGCGAATCATTTACCGGACAGACAATCGGCTTATCATCCCGAACGATTATCCAGGGCGTTTCAGGCCCGGAAAATTCTGCACTCAACACAACAGGCAGTGTGAAACCCGTCAGGGATTTAATCTGTTTACACTGCTGGCGGAGCGTTTTCAGTGTGGAACGAAGAACGGCGTCATCCTGATGATGATCTGGCAGGCAGCGGTACATCACCGAGAGCTGACCGACCTGGCGCGGGAATTGCGTCTGGATACTGCGGACAACGTCGGTTAACCGGTTGACGTCACCGGCCCGCAGCCACCATCCCTGGGCTGTTTTACGCAGAGGACTTCCCGGAAACAACGCTTCCAGCATGTCACCACACACCAGTACAACGGGTCCCCGGGTGTCGTGTAATGGCAGTTCAGCAGCCGGGAGGGTAACGTCGGATACTGGCTCCTCACGCCGAAGATTTTTAAAAACATACCAGCCTGCCAGAAGGAGAATCAGCAGAGTGATCAGGCCTTTAAAAACGTTGCCAGCCGGGATGAAATACCACAGCAACCACAGCACCGTGGCAACGGCTGCTAAGGTGTGCAGGGCTACCGGAATGATGACTGATCTACGCATTAGCCGTGCAGCTCCGGTATTTGTGCTGACAACAGAGCCTGAAGCCACAGATGGCCCCCCCACCAGATAACCCCGGTAAGAATGACGGCGAGCACTATCCAGAACCAGACTGAGCGTATCAGACTCCAGCGATGTTTCCCCATCCGGTGAACAACCAGAGACAGGTCTGCATCAGGCGGAGAAACCCGCTCGGAAAGGGCTTTCACTACCTCATCCCGCTGCGACTGGCTGACCGCCTTCAGGCTGTATAATCCTTGAAAGCCCAGCGCAATCACACGGTGATAGCAGGTTAAAACGGCCGGATTCGGTGAGGGCTGACGCAGAATCTCTGCAATGCGATCCCATAACGCTTCACCTGCCCGGAGTGAGCCAAAAAAACGGGCCTGCAGCGGAGCTTTACGCCAGGCCGCCTGGCCTTCATCAACTTTCGGCGCCTCCCCCTGTTCGCCTTGTTCGGGCTTGCGGCTCATCACCGTTTCGTCCAGCAGGGCACATTGTGCGTAGGAAATATGCTCCACACTGGCGTCGTCATAACCAGCACGCTCCAGCGCTTCCCGCACACTTTCAACCTGTTTAACGCATTTATTGTAAAGCGCAGTACCATCAAGCGTGACGGCGCCTTTCTTAAGCATGGTGACGGTGAGCCACGTCTCCGTCATCAGCTGGTCGATATCGATATCCTGTCTCATGAGCGCAATACCGCAAACAGTTCTAGTTCCAGGGCACCAAGTAACTCAGGCACATAGAACATACACACCCCCTGCTCCTGCATTTCATGCGCAGCGGGGCTTTCCATATCAAGGGCGAAGTACTGGTTTTCCATGCGTACAGGTAACGCTGCCGGGACCCTGCTCACCGGGATCAAAGGGATCCCCTTGAGTGCCACACCATAGATCTCGCGGACATCATCAGGTGAACCCGCCTGACAGAGTGCAGGGAATTTCTCGGCGACCTGCCAGGCCGGAATATCCGAGCGCACAGAGAGATAAAGGTCGGCCTCTTCACGCAGGCGGATATCGTGGAGGCTGGCCTTCCAGGTCTGTCCGTCCGGTCGGGACATTTCCAGAGCAATGACCCGGGATGGCAGACTCGCTTCCAGCAAACCCGTTATCAGGTCAAACAGCGGTGGAAATGCGTTGGCCGGTTCCTCGTGGTCATAGCCCGGTATGGCGTCAAGATCATGGTCCAGAGAAAAAGTCAGCATACTGCCTGCCAGACGAGCGAGCTCCGCCCACACCTGTTCTGGTGAACGGGAAGGAAAACGTTCGTATTCTGTCAGCACTCTGGCGTGAGAATTCAGTGCATTCAGCAACCAGAAAAGGGAAACATCGGCGACGGCAAAATCGGCGAGCCTTTCGTTGCTTTCACGACGCATAGTCATCAGACGCTGGCGTCGGGAGCGTAACTGGCGATTGAGCAACACCAGACGTTCGCGAAGGACCGGGCTTGCCCCAAATGAGGCGACTGGAGGAATAAAAGACGGATCCTGTCGCCACGCATTTTGCCCATCCCGGATCAGTCTTGCTACCGGGCAGACTTTCCAGGAATCATTGCTTTCATGGGCAAACCGGATGGTGAAATTAAACCGGGCAACGGCCATGGACTCTTCTTCAGAGCCAAAGGCATCCTGCAATGTCACCCACTCTTCGCGATAGCGAAGCGGCCGATCTGAATTGACGCCTTCCAGTTCAATGTTGATCACACCTGGCTGCATGTGAGGCAGGGCAATGACGACAGTTACCGCATCACGGCCAGCCAGCTGGCTGGCATCTAACTCACGCGGCGCCGGAGGCAGATCGCTCCTTTGCGCATCAATAAGAGTTCCATCTTCTAGCCAGAGGCGTAACTGCGTAATCTGGATCAGGCCGGACGAAAGAAGAGTGTCATTAAACTCAATCTTTTCCACACCCCAGGGGAATGGGGATGCCAGCGCTGATACGCCGGCACTGCGAAAAGACTCCCATTCAGCCTGCTGCTGGAACTGTTGAGGAGACAATAAAGCCCCCTCATTCCACAGTGGACGATAAATTTTCATCCCTGATTTCCCCTCGCCTTACGATTTGGCTTTCGGCATTTGAGAAACCAGCGACAGGTTGACGTCCATCCCTTCCACCTGGAAGTGCGGCACCGCGAACAGCTTCACGCGGAAGAATCCCGGGTTGTCCTCAATGTCTTCCACCACCACCTTCGCGTCGCGCAGCGGGTGAGAGGCCTGCAGCTCGTCGCCCGGGTCGGTCATCTCGGTGACCAGGCCGCGAACCCAGGTGTTGAGCTCCAGCTCCAGCAGACGACGATCCTTGGTGGTGCCGATATTTTCTCGCTGGATAAGCTTCAGGTAGTGCGCAATGCGCGACAGCAGGAAGATGTACGGCAGGCGGGCATTGATGTGGCTGTTGGCGGTGGCGTCGGCGGTGTCGTACCGCGCCGGCTTCTGGGTGGAGTTCGCCGAGAAGAAGCAGGCGTAGTCGCGATTCTTGTAGTACGACAGCGGGATAAAACCGAGGCTGGCGAACTCAAACTCGCGGGTTTCCGGGATCATCACCTCTGACGGGATCTTCACCTGGTTGCCGGTGCCCAGATCATAAAGGTGGATCGGCAGATCTTTCACCGCCCCGCCCGCCTGCGGGCCGCGGATCTGCACGCACCAGCCATTATTGATAAAGCTTTTCACCATGTTGGCGGCAAAGGAGAACGACGCGCTGGTCCACAGGTATTTCTCGTGGTCCGGGCCTTTCACCTGCTCGACGTAGTTGAAGCTACGCACCGGCACGGTGTCCGGACCATACGGCAGCCGGCCCAGCACGCGCGGCATCACCAGACCGATATAGCGCGCATCGTCAGTGTCGCGAAAGGATTTCCACTTGATGTATTCGGCGCGGTCGAAGTAGTTGACGATATCTTTGATGGCGGCGACCTCTTCCATGGAATCTTTCAGGAAGAAGGCCGGACCGACGGCGCCGATAAACGGCATATGCGCCGCGGCTGAGACTTTAGAGATGTTGCGCAGCAGCGCCACGTCCTGCGGGCTGGCGTCGAACTCGTAAGCGGAGATCACCGACCCAATGGGCTCGCCGCCGGGGGTGTCGTACTCTGCGGTGTAGGTGTGCCAGTAGAGGCCGCTCTGGATCAGCTCCGGCGCGTCTTCGAAGTCCTGACGTAGATCGTCTTTCGAGACGTCCAGAATTTCGGTTTTCACGTTCTGTCGGTAGTCGGTGCTGTCCACCAACTGCTTCAGACCGCGCCACTGGGATTCCACTTTCTGGAACGCTTCGTGGTGCATGACCGCATCCAGCTGGCGGCTAATCTGGTAGTCCAGTTCCGCGATATGGCGATCGATCAGGGTTTTGTCGAGCTTCTCCACCGGCTGGCCGGACTTGCGGATGCAGTCCATAAACACCTGCATCGCCGCCGTCAGACGTTCGCCCGCCGGGGCGTCAGACAGCGCGGCATCATCCAGAAAGTTGTTAATATCCCCCAGGCGGGACGCCGGGGTCAGGTTGATTTTTTCAAACAGGGAGGCGTAAACGCCCTCTTTTTCCAGTACAGCGGTCTGCCCATGCGTAGAGGCGGTTTCAGTATTTACAGACATCAGCATATTCCCGGTTAATCCATTAAATAACGCACGCCGTTTATTTCGGGGCCAGTGCACTCATTTCATCGCGTAATTCCTGAGACAGCGCCGGGTCTTTGAGTATCTTTTCGAGCTCTTTTCGGAAAGTGGCGTTATCCAGAAGGTTGGATTTGAGGTCACGTAATAAATTACGCATCGCCAGCATGGCGCGAAGCTGCGGAATTTGACGGGCAACCTGCTCAGGCTCGAAGTCTTTCATATCAGCAAAGTTCAGCTTAATGCTTTCCTCCGTGCCGTCTCCGGCCAGCGTGTTCTGCACGGTCAGGTTTATTTCCGGGTTGAATTCCGCAAGGACGCTGTTGAAGTTATTTTTGTTGATATTGATTTTTTCTCTGTCAGATAATGGTCGGTCCTCTTTACCATTACTGAAATCACCGAGGGTGAGAAGCTTCAGCGGCAGCTCGACTTTTTTCTGCGCGCCCCCTGTATGCAGAGCCAGCTTTAAATTAATGCGTGCCTTTGGCACTTCATTCTGGAAACTATCAGCCATAGCGGTCCCTTCCCTTGAGGAATATTTGTTAAAAATAACGACGTTTGATGACAAAGCCATAGTAGAGCAAAGCATCAGAAAATATCAACCCGTCAGTTCGAAAGTCCAATATAAGACTTCCCTTAAGGATTTTAATCAAAATGTAAAAACCAAAGTATCAGACGAACAAAACCAATATGAAATACCCAGCGTTTACTTACAATAAAGAAAGGATTTACGCCCGCCTTATGAATAGATAATGAATTCACATCTCAACACATCTGTTCAATTGATGAAAATCAATGTGTAACGGTAATAATTATTATTCCATCGCTGAAAATACGCCTGACAAAAGAAATAAAGATCGAATTCTTTTTTTATCGTTTGCAAGCCATGAATGTTCCCCTGAACCAGACGTTAATATAGTCATAAAAAATGTCAGACAGGATTGGTATAAAAACCACAAATAATCCCCCTCAAATATTCCCCTTTGATTATTAGACCTGACAAGGCATTAAGACTCAGTGAGCGCAATGAAATATTAGTAATCCATTCACCCGGTATATTTAAATACGGCAGACAATAATGCTCATCGCTCATTAATCCCTTCCCTGCGCCCGTTCGAAAGCGGCGCGCCCGCCTGCCGCCAGCCAGGTCGTAAAGGATTACAGCTGCGGATTCATTGTTTTGTTGTCCAGAGCCGAGTTGCGGTTCGCATTCCCTCTCCCGCCAGGCTATATCTTAGACACCTTTCTTCATACAGGAGTGAATATGATGGGCAAAAAGATTCTGATGCTGGTGGGCGATTACGCCGAAGATTACGAGACCATGGTGCCCTTTCAGGCACTACAAATGATTGGTCATCAGGTTGATGCGATCTGTCCTGACAAAATCAAAGGCGACTACATTATGACCGCCATCCATGACTTTGACGGCGCCCAGACTTACAGCGAGAAACCCGGCCACCGCTTTGTTCTCAACGCCGATTTTGCAAGCGCGAAAGAAGCGGATTATGACGCGCTGTTGATCCCCGGCGGACGGGCGCCAGAATATCTGCGCCTGAATGCGGAAGTACTTAAACTGGTGCAGGCATTTGACGCAGCGCGTAAACCTATTGCTGCCGTTTGCCACGGCCCTCAGCTGTTGGCGGCTGCGGGGGTATTAAAAGGCCGCACCTGCAGCGCCTATCCGGCCTGCGCGCCGGAAGTGCGGCTCAGCGGCGGACATTTTGCCGACATCGGTATCGATCAGGCGCATATTGACGACAATTTGGTGACCGCCCCTGCCTGGCCCGCCCATCCGCAATGGCTGGCGAAATTTGCCGAATTGCTGCGGTAAAAAAACAACCGGATAACTGCCTCGATGAAGATTATTTGAAGGAGGAGCTGGCGCTAAAATCGCGCCAGCTACGGGTTTAAATGTCAGTACCATCAGTGCTTCACGATATACATTGTGCGGCTATAGGCCACGTCCTCCGGATTGGCTATCGGATACCCTTTCAGCCATGGTTTAATCAGACGCCCGTTGGTGTACTGATAAACCGGCGCGATGGGCGCTTTCGCCATAATGATTTTTTCCGCCGCGTTGTAATCGTCATTGCGCGCTTTTTCCGACGTTTCCAGCGCCGCCTGGGTCAGAATTTTGTCGTAGGCCGGATCGTTGAAACGGGAGATATTGCCGCTATGGGTTGAGGTCAGCAGCGACAGGAAAGTCGACGGTTCGTTGTAATCCCCCACCCACGAGGCGCGGATCACATCGAAATTGCCGGTATTGCGGCTGTCGATATAGGTTTTCCACTCCTGGTTTTGCAGCTTCACGTCGACGCCCAGATTTTTCTTCCACATGGAAGCCACCGCAATCGCGATCTTCTGGTGGTTCTCCGAGGTGTTGTACAGCAGCGTCAGCTTCAGCGGACGGTTCGGACCGTAGCCCGCCGCCTGCAGCAGCGCTTTCGCCTGGGCATTCAGTTCGGCCTGGCTCATGCTTTCGATTTGCGTCGGCTGCGGAGTAAAGCCTGCGGTCACATCCGGAGTAAAGCGCCAGGCCGGTTTCTCGCCGGTACCCAGAATTTTCTCCGCCATCAGACGACGATCGATAGTCATGCTAAGCGCCAGGCGGACGCGCTCATCGGCGGTTGGCCCTTTCTGAGTGTTAAAGGCGTAATAATAAGTTCCCAGCTGCGGCGGAGTATAAACCTGCCCCGGTATATCCTTCAGCAGCTTCTGATACAGATTTTTCGGGAACGACTCGGTGATATCGATATCGCCGGCCAGATAACGTTTGGTGGCCGCTGATTCCTGGTTAATGGGCGTAAATGTGACCTGCTGGATCACCGTTTTGTCGTTATCCCAGTAGTGCGTATTGGGGACCACTACCAGCTTTTCATTCACCACGCGATCTTTTAGGACATACGCGCCGTTGCCAATCAGGCTTCCCGGACGCGTCCAGTTGTCGCCGCTCTCCACGTTAGCTTTTTGCACCGGATAGAAAGCAAAGCTGGCCGTCAGATTGCTGAACCACGGTAGCGGTTTATCCAGCTGCACGCGCAAGGTACGCGCGTCAACGGCGGTAACGCCGAGGGTATCCGGCGCGGCTTTACCATCAATAATATTTTGCGCATTAGCGATTCCGGCCAGCGCAGCAAACCAGGCAAACGGGGATGTGGTTTTGGGATCAACCAGCCGCCGCCAGCTATAAACAAAATCCTCTGCCGTTACCGGCGTTCCGTCGGACCAGCGGGCGTTATCGCGCAGGGTAAATGTCCAGACGCGATTATCATTGCTCTGCCAGCGAGTCGCCACGCCCGGGATCAGGTTGCCTTTCTCGTCCTGATTGACTAAACCTTCAAAAAGATCGCGGATAACCTGAATTTCAGGCAGACCGACGGCTTTCGCGGGATCTAAGGAGGCGGGCTCGTCTTTAATATGCCGCACCAGCACCTGGTTTTCGGCTAAAACAGTGCCCGGCGGGACATCAGCCGCCCAGGCAAGAGAAGAGACGCTGGCTAACCACAGCGCGCCGCATGTCAATGTGACAGGATACTTCATAAGATCCCCTTTAAAATAAAAAAACCAGAGCTGGCAGTGCGATAATTATTTGTTTCATCACCTGAAATTGCAAACGGCTTGTGAAAGAAAGTTGACGTCTATGCTGATTTCACTATCGCTGGAAACTATTTGATTCCGGGACGGTTTTACACAACACTGCTGAAAAATAACCTGATAACAGGATGCCCTATGCCCGTTTCTCGTCCTCGCCCTCAGCGCGGTGATTTTCCGCCAGGAACACAACGCTACGGCCAGTCTCACCTTGGCGCGCCGCTGCTGTGGTTCCCGGCGCCGCTGGCCGATAGCCGTAGCGGCCTGATCCTTGCCGGAACCCACGGCGATGAAGGCTCATCCATAGTCACGCTTTCCTGCGCGCTGCGTACGCTCAAACCCGAGCTGCGCCGTCATCATGTGGTGCTGGCGGTCAACCCGGACGGCTGCCAGCTGGGGCTGCGCGCTAACGCGCGCGGGATCGACCTGAACCGGAATTTTCCGGCGGCGAACTGGAAAGAAGGCGAAACGGTTTATCGCTGGAACAGCGCGGCGGAACAGCGCGATGTGGTTCTGCTCACCGGCGAAAAACCCGGCTCAGAACCGGAAACCCAGGCGCTGTGCCAGCTTATCCACCAGATCCACCCCGCGTGGGTGGTCTCGTTTCACGATCCGCTGGCCTGTATTGAAGATCCCGGCCATAGCGAACTGGGTCAATGGCTCGCCGATGCGTTTAGCCTGCCGCTGGTGGGCAGCGTCGGCTATGAAACGCCCGGCTCCTTTGGCAGCTGGTGCGCGGATATCGGCCTGCCCTGCATTACCGCCGAATTCCCGCCGATATCCGCCGACGAGGCGACGGATAAATACCTGGCGGCAATGACGGACCTGCTGCACTGGCACTCTCAAAGATGAAGCACGCCGGTGCTGAAATGCAGCGCCGGCTCGACGTCCACCGCCAGCCAGGTCGGGCCATCGAGGTCGGCAAAACGGACCTGTGGCGCCAGCGCTAGCGCCGCGCTGATGGCTCTGGAAGTACACAGCATACAGCCCAGCATCCGCGCAAATCCCAGGCGCTCCGCCTCCTGCGCCAACAGCAGCGCTTCGGTCAGGCCGCCGGTCTTATCAAGCTTGATATTGACCATCTCATAGCGGCCGCGCAGCGCCGCCAGGCTGTCGCGAGTATGGCAACTCTCATCGGCGCAAATGGGCAGCGGGTGGATAAAATTCTCCAGCGCCTCGTCGGCCCCAGCCGGGAGCGGCTGTTCCAGCATCGCCACGCCGATATCCGCCAGCAGCTGGCAACGCTCGGCCAGGCCATCGCCGCGCCAGGCTTCGTTAGCATCCACGATGAGCGTGGCCTGCGGAACCGCTTCACGAATGGCAATCAACCGCTCGCTAATCAGATGATCGTCAAGCTTCACTTTCAGCAACGTAGCCCCTTTTTCCCACAGCGCCGCCGCGCTGGCCGCCATCTGCTCCGGCGTGCCGATAACCACCGTTTGCGCCGTCACCACCCGGTTGGGCAGCGTCACGCCCAACAGCTGCGCGATGCTCTTACCCACGCTTCGCGCCTGCCAGTCCCAGAGCGCGCAGTCCACGGCGTTACGCGCGGCCCCTGGCGGCAGCAGGCGCTGGATCTCCTCGCGGGAAACGCCGCGCTCAATCTGTTCGCCAATTGCCATAATCTGCGCCATCACCGAAGCAATACTCTCCCCGTAACGAGGATAGGGCGTGCACTCGCCTGTACCCTTGACACCATTCTCTTCAATTTCCACCACCACGACTTTTGCCTCGCTGCGGCTGCCGCGGGCAATCACAAACGGGGTATGTAACGGCCAGGCTTCTTCATAGACTCGCAGATTTCGCATTCCCTGAACCTCGCAGGTAAGTATTAAAAGGATTTGCCGTGCTGCTGACGGATGTCATACACTAGCCGCGACGTTAACTATATGTAAACAGGAAGATAACCATGTCACAAACCGTGCATTTCCAGGGCAACCCCGTTTCTGTTCAAGGCACCATTCCGCAGGCAGGCGCTAAAGCGCAGCCGTTTACGCTGGTGGCCAAAGATCTCTCTGACGTCGCGCTGAGCCAGTTCGCAGGCTCCCGTAAAGTGCTGAATATTTTCCCAAGCATCGATACCGGCGTTTGCGCGGCATCGGTACGTAAATTCAACCAGCTGGCGTCTGAACTGAACAACACCGTCGTGCTGTGCATTTCCGCTGACCTGCCTTTCGCTCAGTCTCGCTTCTGCGGCGCTGAAGGCCTGAACAACGTTGTGACTCTGTCCACCCTGCGCGGCGCGCAGTTCCTGGCCGACTACGGCGTCGCTATCTCCGCGGGCCCGCTGGCCGGCCTGGCGGCGCGCGCTGTGGTCGTGATTGATGAAAACGACCAGGTTGTTTACAGCCAGCTGGTGAATGAAATCACCGAAGAGCCGGACTACGACGCCGCCCTGGCCGCGCTAAAAGCGTAATAACGCCACAGGCCACGTAAGCCCTCGTTAACCGGGGGCTTTTTTATTCCCGCGCCGCATAGCGGGAGATAAAGCGCGCAATCGCCGGCCCGGTCAGTAAGATGGTGAACAAGCGCAGCGTCTGCATCGCCATAATAAACGACATATCCGCTCGCGTACCGGCGGCGATAATCGCCACCGTGTCCAGCCCGCCCGGACTGGTCGCCAGATAGGCGGTCATAAAGTCCAGCGGCAAAACCTGCGTCAGCCCAAAAGCCATCAGCGCGCACAGCAGGATCAGGCCAATAATCGATGCGAGGATCTGCGGCAGAGTTTTGAGCGCCAGCAGGAAAATCTGTTTATTAAACTTTAGACCAACGCTCCAGCCAACGGCGGCATAAGCCAGCGCCAGCAGCCACTCAGGAAGTTCAAGCTGCAGCCAACCTTCCCCCTGCGCCAGCGCCCCGATCACCATCGGGAAGAGCATCGCGCCGGATGGAAAGCGCAGCCGCAGCCCCAACCACCCTGCTGCCGCCGTCAGCAGCAGCGTGAACGGTAGCTGCCAGCTTATCGGAGGAAACCAGGCGACCTGCTGAGTCATCTCCTGCGCTTCACCGCCGAGCGCGACGCGAACGACCAGCGCCGCGGCCCCCGCGACAAACAGCACCCGCAGATACTGCATCAACGCCACCAGCCGGACATCTGCGCCGTACTCCTGGGCCATAATCACCATCGCCGAAGCGCCGCCCGGCGAACTCCCCCACGCCCCGGTGGCGCCAGGCAGATCGCTGTAGCGCACCAGCAGCCATCCCGCCAGCGCGCTGATAGCGAGCGTAGAAAAGAGAATCAACAGCACCAGCGCCCAGTTCGCCAGCAGGACGCCGAAAATGGAGGGCGTCAGGCTGCGGGCGATCATGCAGCCGATAATCGCCTGGGCGGCGATAAAAAAGGGACGGGGTACACGAATTTCCGCGCCGCGCAGGCTGAGGATGATTCCGGCAATCATCGGCCCCAGCAGCAGTGCGGCGGGAAGATGAAACCAGAACAATATAAAAGAGAGCGCGCTGGAGAGTACCAGCAGTTTCATCCATTGAAAAAAATCACTACGCCAGATCCGCATGCGTATTCCTGCCAAAAAGAGGGTAAAGACGAAGTATATACAGAATCATTCTACACCTGGACCCCGCCCTTTTCTGGAAATACCAACCGCCTGCCCGGGCAGACGGTTGGTGAGCATTACTCGTCGCCTTTTTTCTGGCTCAGGCCATATTCGCGCAGCTTATTGGCGATCGCGGTGTGCGAGACGCCAAGACGCTTGGCCAGTTTACGCGTGCTGGGGAAGCTGCGATAAAGCTGGGTGAGCACCGAGCGTTCGAAACGGCGGGTAATGTCATCCAGAGACCCCTCCATCGCTTCTTCGCCAACCGCCAGCGAAGAAACGTCGTGGTCCGGCAGCAGGATATCCTGAGGGCGCAGCTCAAACCCGTCCAACTGAGTCAGCGCGCGATAGATCGCGTTTTTCAGCTGACGCACGTTGCCCGGCCAGCTGTAGCGCGTCAGTACGCTATTTAAATCGGCTGAGAGTTTTGGCCGCGGAATGCCCTGTTCATCGGCAAAGCGCGCCACGAACAGTTCGGTCAGCGGCATGATGTCCTGCGGACAGTCGCGCAGCGGCGGCAGATACAGCGTCAGCACGTTCAGGCGATAATAGAGGTCTTCGCGGAACAGCCCCTTTTGCACCAGCTCCACCAGGTTTTTCTGGGTCGCGCAGATCACCCGCACATCAACGTGGACCTCATGATCTTCACCGACGCGGCGGAAGGTGCCATCGTTGAGGAAACGCAGCAGTTTGGTCTGCATGCGCGGCGACATTTCGCCAATTTCATCCAGCAAAACCGACCCGCCGTTAGCCTGCTCGAAAAAGCCCTTTTTCCCCTGGATGGCGTCGCCGAACAGCTCGCTTTCCACCGCGTCTTCCGGGATAGAGCCGCAGTTCAGCGCCAGATAAGGTTTCCCCGCGCGCGGGCTCGCCAGATGGCAGGCGTGGGCCAGCAAATCTTTCCCTGTGCCAGTATCCCCGACGATCAGCAGCGGCGCGCTGAGCATGGCCAGCTTGCGTGCCTGCTCGACGACGTGGCGCATTTTCGGACCTACGGCGAGGATCTGGCTAAAGGCGCTGGTATCCTGAATGGTCATGGTTTGCAGCTGGCGCCCCATACGGACCGTCGAACGCAGCATCGCTACCGCGCCGGTTAGCACCTTCTCGCCGTGCTCGCCTTCCAGGTAGACCGGGGTGATCTCCAGCAGAAAGTTCTGTCCGTTGACCACCACGTGTTCCGCATGCGACTCCTGAGGATCGTTCTCCAGCCAGCGCTGGACGTTAAAATCGGTAATCAGCTGCGCGACCGGATGGCTGCGCAGCTTATCCTGGCTCTGGCCAAACAGCTGGCAGCTGGCTGGGTTAGCCAGTTCGACTTTTCCTTTGGTATCCAGAGACAGCACCGGCTCCGGCATCGCCACCAGCAGCGCGCTGAGCGCCAGGTGTTCCCGCTCTGACGGCATCCACGCTACGGTGCGCACGTCGGTGACGCCGGCGATACGACGAATTTCCGCCATCAGGCTGCTGAAGCTGGCGAACTCCAGCTCGGCGAAATTGAGATAAATTCGGCCAATAGGGTCAATGTCGATACCCCGCAGGTCGATACCGCGCAGCACCAGTAAATCGAGTAATTCACGAGTCAGACCAAGACGGTCTTCACAAAAGACTTCAAGACGCATAGGTGTTTTCACCCTAAAGAGGCCAATGACGGATGAATAATAGGACAGTTATTTGCTGGCGTGAAGCCAGCTGTCAACAATTATTGACAGTGTGGCGGAAAAATGGCCTTTCTGCCGTAAAGTTATGCGCTCAGACGAAAAATGGCGATGAGATGAGCGGCTATCATCGCTTCTGTTTTTCTCCCCGGCTTGCGCTACGCTTAGCCGGGCTACAGGTTACAGCCTTCTGTGAAACGGTAGCCCGGCTAAGGCGTTCACGCCGCAAGCCGGGAATGCTTAAGCGACTTATTTTTCCACGCCGCTTTTACTCTTCTGCAACGTCTCTTTTAGCTGGCCGATCAGCTCGTGGCGAAAATCCCCCAGCCGCGGTTTATCGTCGGCGATCCACGGCAGCGGACGGCAGAGTTCCATAGCTTTAATTCCCAGCCGCGCGGTCAGCAGACCGGCGCCAATCCCCTGCGCCGCGCGCGCCGATAGCCTGGCCGCCAGATCCTGCGACATCCAGTCCATCCCGACTTCCCGCACCAGTTCGCTGGCGCCGGCAAAAGCGATATTGAGCAGCACCAGACGAAACAGGCGCAGGCGGCTATAGTAGCCCAGCTCAATACCGTAGAGGGTGGCGATGCGGTTGATCAGCCGTAAATTGCGCCAGGCGATAAACGCCATATCCACCAGCGCCAGCGGACTGACGGCTATCATTAGCGTCGACTCTGCCGCCGAACGGCTGATTTCACGCCGCGCCTGCGCATCCAGTACCGGCTGCACGATCTGCGCATACAAGCTCACCACTTCACGATCGTTCTGCGTTTCGTGGATTGCCGCATACCAGCGCTGCAGGGCCGGGTGCGATTGATCGAGCCCCGCCTGCTGGGCCAGCTTCTCGCAAAAGGCGCGCCCTTTGCCGACCGCATGGCTGTGCATCAGATCCCGCGCCTCATCGCGCTCGTGGGCGCGCTGGCGTAGTCGCCACAGCCGGCGCCACTCGGTTGCCACCGAACCGACGCCCGCGCCGACGATCAAGGCGCCGGCAGCGCAGCCGCCAAGGGCTATCCAGTCCTGCGTTTGCCAGGCGGTCATCGTCCACTGCACGCCCTGCGCCACCACGCTGACGCCAAAAATAGCCAGCCCGGCGCTGACCATCTTTCGCCACAGGCTGCGCTTAGGTCGCAGCGCTGACTCCACTACCGCTTCCGCCGCCCCCTCTTCTTCTTGCAGAACGTCAAGCCGCGCAGGAGCGAATTTCGCCGCGTCGGCGCCGTCAAACGCGCGCGCGGACTTCAAAATTTGCGCCTTTTCCTCCTCCAGCGGGCCGTCGAAATCGATACGCGGTTTTAAGGGTTCGGTCATCGCAATTTATCTCCGATCAAAAATTCCAGCGCCGCATCGAGGCGAATATGCGGCAGCGGTTTATCAACGTCCATCACCTGCGGGCGGAAGTTTTCAAACTGAAAGCCCTGCTGTTCCCAGAAGGCCTGGCCCGGCAGGCGGGCTGGCACCTCGCCGGGGTAGACGGTTAGCGGCTGGCCGTCGCTCAGCCTGTGGCCTCGCAGCGCAGGGATCTTTTCGCCGTTCACCTCAATAAGCCCGCTCTGCGTCGCCTGAATCGACGCCAGTCCCAGACAATCCATACTGATACCTTCGAATGCCGCATTTTGCCAGGCATCCTGTATCAGCTGCTGCAGCAGCGACACCATATTGCTGTGCTGATCGACGGTCACATGATCCGCTTTGGTCGCGGCGAACAGCAGCTTATCGATAACCGGTGAGAACAGGCGACGAAACAGCGTACGCTGGCCATAGTGAAAACTTTGCATCAGCTGCGTCAGCGCCAGGCGCATATCGTTAAATGCCTGCGGCCCGCTGTTAAGCGGCTGAAGGCAGTCCACCAGTACGATTTGCCGATCGAAGCGCAGGAAATGATCTTTATAGAAGCCCTTTACCACTTTCTCGCAGTAGTATTTAAAACGCTCGCGCAGCATTCCGGCATTGGTATGTTTGCCCGCCTGCGCCAGCTTAGCCTCACCGGCGGCATCCACATCCGGCCAGGGAAAGAACTGCAGTGCCGGCGCGCCGGCCATTTCACCGGGCAGCACAAAGCGCCCTGGCTGAATAAAGTGCATCCCTTCGCGCTTACAGGTATGCAGATAGTCGGTCCATGCCGCAGCGATCTCCGCCAGACGGGTTTCATCGGCGGGCGCCAGCGGATCCAGACCTTCGCATAGCTGTCGCCAGCGTGCCGACCACTCCGCCCTCTGCCCCTGCAGTAGTCCGGTCATCTGCCGTGACCAGGTCAAATAGTCCTGGGCCAGCATCGGCAGATCCAGCAGCCACTCGCCGGGATAATCGACAATTTCCAGATACAGGGTTGAGGTTTCTTTAAAATGGCGCAGCAGCGAATCGTTAGAGCGATAGCGCAGAGCGAGGCGGATTTCGCTGACGCCACGGGTGGGCGTCGGCCAGACCGGCGGCTGACCGTAGAGCTGGGCCAGCCCTTCATCATAGGTGAAGCGCGGAATACCAAAATCCCGCTGCGGTACGCGCTTGACGCCCAGCAGGCGCTCTTCTCTGGCCGCGCTAAGCAGCGGTAGCCGCGCGCCGGCGTGAATATTCAGCAGTTGATTGACCAGCGCGGTGATAAAGGCGGTCTTGCCGCTGCGGCTAAGGCCGGTGACGGCCAGACGAAGATGCCGATCAACCCCACGATTGATCAGCGCGTTAAATTCTGTTTTGAGTCGCTTCATCGCCATCCTGTTGTGCCTGAAGAACGAGGGAAATAAACATGAGGGCTAAAGAGATAATTATCAATAGATTGCATTAGCCCCGCTGCGACGGGGCCGACGATTATTTGCTGGCGCTTTTCGGCCTGGCTATCCCACTGAGGCCGCCGGCGTTAACCACCTGCGTGTAGCCCATTTCGCTCAGCAACTGCTGAGCCTGTCCCGATTGCCGACCAACGTTACAATAAACGTGAATGGTATCGTTTTTATCCGGTACTTCCGCCGCAATCCGCGTTTTTAAATCCGCCAGCGGAATATTCACCGCCCCGACGACGTGCTCTTTTTGATACTGCTGCGGAACGCGGACGTCAATCCAGTGTTCCGCCGCGAAGACGGGTAAGGCCATCGCCAGCGCTAAACCCAGAAGGAGTTTTCGCATGTTATCATCCTGATAGTGTGAGTGTTTAGGCACTCATAACATACGCCATCCGCGACGTTTAGAAAACCGCTGCGCCGCCCGGCTGAGCATAGGTTCCAGAACAAGCATCAGCAGCATTTTCAGCGGCCGACGCGCGACGGATTTTACCGCCCAGCCTGCGACGCCCGCCGGGCCGTAGCGCAGCGCGGTGAGCAGCACCAGTTTGCCCGCGATTTTCAGACCCGGTTTGACTTTTTGCCCGGCCTGCTGCCATTTCATGTTCATCATTAACCTCAACTTTCAGTTATAGCTGGCGGAAACGACTGCGCAGCGAAAAGGTATCAGAGGTGACGTAGCGCTCCATTTCACGCAGACGACGCTCACCCGCTGCCAGTTCCTTATCCGCGGCGGCCAATAGTTCTCCGCTGCTCGGCGTTTTTTCACCATACAGCTCGCTTTCCGGCATCGGATCCAGCGCAAACGAGAGAATGATGTAAGCCACCACGACAAACAGGAACAGGCCAAATATCATTGCCAGTACGGTAATCAGGCGTACCAGCTTAACCGGCACGTCCAGATACTGCGCGATGCCGGCACAAACGCCTTTCACCATGCCCTGCTGCGGAATGCGCCACAGTTTTTTACTCAGATCCAGTCCGCCCATTATTTCTCTCTCCAGTTCGGGTGCTCAGCATCAAGAATGGCTTCCAGCGCCTGAATACGCTCGCGCATGCGCTTCGCGTCATCGGTCAGCTGCAGCAGGCGCTGCTGTTCATTCTGCGAAAGGCTGCCGCTGGCGGTGCGGTTGTTGTAATGCAGCCAGAGCCAGACCGGCAAAACAAACAGCACAAACAACGTCAAAGGGATGGCGAGAAAAAGCATGCTCATGTGAACTCCTTGCAGATGGCGGCGGCACGTCTTGGTGCCGCCCGAAGATGATTACTGGTTATTTTGATTCATTTTGGCTTTCAACGCCGCCAGCTGCTCGCTGATTTCATCGTCCGCTTTCAGATCGGCGAACTGCTGATCCAACGACTTATCTTTACCAAAGCGATGGCTTTCCGCTTCTGCTTCCATATGATCGATACGGCGTTCAAACGATTCAAAACGCGCCATCGCCTCGTCAATCTTGCCGCTGTCTAGCTGACGGCGAACGTCGCGGGAGGAGCTTGCGGCCTGATGACGCAGCATCAGCGCCTGCTGACGGGCGCGGGTTTCGCTGAGTTTGTTTTCCAGCTCGCCAATCTCTTTTTTCATCCGCGCCAGCGTTTCGTCCACCAGCTGCGCTTCGTTTTCCAGGCTACCGATCAGGTCGGTCAGCTTCTGCTTTTCGATTAGCGCCGCTCGGGCCAAATCCTCTTTCTCTTTACGCAGCGCCAGTTCGGCTTTTTCCTGCCATTCCGCCTGCTGGGCAACGGCCTGTTCAATACGACGGCTTAGCTGTTTCTTTTCAGCCAACGCCCGCGCCGAGGTCGAACGCACTTCAACCAGCGTGTCTTCCATCTCTTGGATCATCAGCCGAACCAGCTTCTGCGGATCTTCCGCTTTCTCCAGCAGAGAGTTAATGTTGGCGTTCACGATGTCGGCAAAACGAGAAAAAATACCCATAATTTCAATCCTCATAGTTCTGGTGTCAGGCACCGGCCTGTGCCATGACTAATACAAATGCCGTGCCAAGTTTTTATCTTATTGATTTTAATGGAAGTGGTTGTTATCTGGCCAGCGCATTGCTAAAGTGACCTGGTGAATCACACTACTAAATGGCGAAATTCATCATGGCGGATTACAAGGACAACCTGCTCGGCGAGGCCAATAGCTTTCTTGAAGTGCTGGAACAGGTCTCGAGACTGGCGCCGCTCGATAAACCGGTGCTGGTGATTGGCGAGCGCGGAACCGGCAAGGAGCTGATCGCCAGCCGCCTGCACTTTCTCTCATCCCGCTGGCAAGGGCCATTTATCTCGCTCAACTGCGCGGCGCTCAATGAAAATCTGCTCGATTCGGAGCTGTTCGGGCATGAGGCCGGCGCCTTTACGGGGGCCAGTAAACGTCACCCGGGGCGCTTCGAACGTGCCGACGGCGGTACCCTGTTTCTCGATGAGCTGGCCACCGCGCCGATGCTGGTGCAGGAAAAACTGCTGCGCGTGATTGAGTATGGCGAGCTGGAGCGCGTCGGCGGCAGCCAGCCGCTACAGGTTAACGTCCGTCTGGTGTGCGCGACCAACGCCGACCTGCCTCAAATGGTAGAAGACGGACTTTTTCGCGCCGACCTTCTCGACCGTCTGGCCTTTGATGTGGTGCAGCTGCCGCCGCTGCGCGAACGGCAGAGCGACATCATGCTGCTCGCCACCCAGTTTGCCATCCAGATGTGTCGCGAACTCGGATTACCGCTGTTTCCCGGCTTTAGCGAACGCGCCGCCGAAACGCTGCAAAACTACCGCTGGCCGGGGAATATCCGTGAATTAAAAAACGTGGTTGAACGTTCGGTCTACCGCCACGGCAGCAGCGAGTGCGAGCTGGATAATATTATTATTAACCCCTTCCGCCAGCAGCACACGGCGGCGCTCGTCGAAGTGGAGAAGACGCCAGGCCCCACGCTGCCGCTCGATTTACGCGCTTTCCAGCAGGAGCAAGAAAAAAGCCTGCTCGAGAGAAGCCTCGAACAGGCGAAGTACAATCAAAAACAGGCGGCCGAACTGCTGGGGCTAACCTACCACCAGCTGCGGGCGCTGCTGAAAAAGCATCAGCTTTGACCTGTATGCGGAAGCAGCAGCGCGCTCACCGCCATTGAACCAAGGCAGAGCGCGGCGTTAAACCACAGCGCATACTGCGCCGCGCTGGCCATTCCGAGCGGTAAAAACAGCGCAAAAAGTGACGCTGTCACCGCAATGCCCATCGCCCCGCCCAGCGAACTGCCCATCTTATAGATCCCCGAGGCCACGCCGACCTTATTCTCGGGAGCGTTAACCACCGCGGTGTCCGTTGAAGGGGTGGCGTAGCAGCCCAGGCCGAAGCCAAACAGCACGTTGCTGAAAAAGACCGTGACGATATAGGTCGATTTATCGAGAAAGGTGCAGGAGATAAGAAGAATACCGACCGCGGTAAAGACCGGGCCGGTCATCATCGGCAAACGCGCGCCGTAGCGTTGCAGCAGTTTCTCGCCCACCCGAATCATCGCCAGCACGGTAACCAGGTAGCCAAGCGTCATCATTCCGCTCTCCAGCGGGCTCAGATGATGCCCCTGCTGGAGCCAGATGCTGGCAATCATCATCGTACCGATGGCGCCGTTAAGCATAAAGTTCGACAACACCGCGGCGCTGTAGGCACGGTTGCGAAACAGCGCGAAATCAATCAGCGCCGCGTCGCCTTTACGCTGGCCGCTACGGATAAAAAATAGCCCCGAGGCCAGCGCGCCGGCCAGCATCGCCAGCGAGGTTGCGCTGGTCCAGCCCCAACCGTGGCCTTTGCTGATAAAAAGATTTAACAGTACCAGCGCCAGGATCAGGCTGAGCAGGCCGCTGATGTCCAGCTTATGCTGCTGCGCGCTGGCGCTACGGCTTTCCGGCGTACCGCGCAGCAAAAACAGCGCCGCCAGCGCTACCGCGATGGAGAAAACAAAGATCCAACGCCAGCCCAGCCCGGTGGCGATCGCCCCGCCGACAAACGAGCACAGCCCGCTGCCGCCCCAGGAGCCGATGACCCAGAAGCTGACCGCTCGCTGGCGCGCTTTGCCTTCATACCAAGTTTTTATTAACGCCAGCGTCGCCGGCATGATGCAGGCGGCCGACAGCCCCTGTAAAACGCGCCCGGCCAGAAACAACGCGGGCCCCTGCGACAGCACCAACATCGCGCTGCCGACAATGCTGAGGATCAGGCCGAGCGAGGTCATACGCATGCGGCCAAATTTATCCGCCAGACCACCGCTGGCGACCACGAAGCAGCCGCTGAATAAGGCGCTCAGGCTCACCGCCAGAGTCAGGGTCTCCAGCGAAATATCGAGGCTGCTTTTCATTGCCGGAACCACGTTGATCACCGACTGGGCAAACAGCCAGAAGGTCAGAACGCTCAATACAATACCCGCCAGCAGACGATCGGTGCCGACGAACTGCGCTTCGCTTAGCGATACAGAACTCATAGCAGGGTCCTCTTCGTTGCGGAGATTAACGCAAATAGTGTTCCGTCAGGGCGCACCACAGCGCGGCGCCTTTCAGCAATAGCGCATCGTTGAAGTCGTATCCGGGGTTATGCACCATGCAACGATCCGCCTCGTCTCCGGCGCCGAGGGTGAAATAGCAGCCGTGTGGGTTGCGCTCAAGCATAAAAGCAAAATCTTCGCTGCCCATAAACGGCTTCACCTCGCCGACCTGCTCCGCTCCAAATAGCGCGGTTGCCACCGTGCGAACCATCTCATTGGCAGCCGGATCGTTCCTTAAAACCGGGCTGCCGTTAACGTGGGTTAAGGCGGCGCTGGCGTTAAAGCTCTCGGCCTGAGCGACGGCGATATCGTGAATGCGCTGCAGGACCGTCTCGCGAACCTGTTCGTTTAAGGTGCGCACCGTGAGCTTCATTAACACCTTGTCGTTGATAATGTTCGGCGCGTGACCGGCCTGAATGCTGCCCACGGTCACCACCGCCGGTTCAAACGGCGTGATGTTGCGGGAAACAATGGATTGCAGCGCCAGGGTGATATGACAGGCAACCAGCGTGGCGTCGACAGTATGCTCCGGTACCGCGCCGTGTCCGCCCACCCCTTTGACTTCAATATGGAGAGTGTCTGAGGAGGCCATCATCGCCCCATCGCGCAGGCCAATTCTGCCTAACGGCTGCCCCGGCATATTATGCAGGCCAAAAATGGCATCGCAGGGAAACTGGTCAAACAGGCCGTCTTCGAGCATGACCCGCCCGCCGTAGAGCAACTCTTCTGCGGGCTGAAAAATAAGCTGCAGCGTACCGTTAAACTGTCGGGTGCGCGCCAGATATTCCGCGGCGTACAGTAAGGTAGTGGTATGGCCGTCATGGCCGCAGCCGTGAAAACGTCCATCGACCCGGCTGGCCCACGCCTTGCCGCTCATCTCCTGCATCGGCAGCGCGTCCATATCCGCCCTTAGCCCCAGTCGTTTTTTGCCGTCGCCCGCGCTTAAGGTCGCGACCACGCCGGTGCCCGCCAGACCGCGGTGAACCTGATAGCCCCATTCGCCGAGCAGGCGGGCAACCTCTTCACTGGTTTTATGCTCTTCAAAACCGATTTCCGGCTGCTGATGGAAACGGCGGCGAAGCGCGACAAATTGCGCCTCGTTAACCTGTAATGCCTCAATAATCGGGTGTGTCATTTTTATTATTCCTGTGTTGTGTTTGCACGACACTTTCGAGTTTATGCATCTTTGTTGGCTTTAAAATGCGATTTTTTGTTTTATAGTGACGGATTATTAATGAGTGCTTTTCATACAAAACGGTTATGACAAAAAATAACATGCTGTTTTTTGTCTTCAGGAGGCGACGGTGGAGCATCATTCAGGCGACTTTCAGGTTGTGGTTCGCGATATCCGACAGTGGAGCCAGCAGGAAAACGATGCTCTGACACTGATATGGCTGCTTGAGGGCAGCGTAGAACTCCGCGATGGCGAAACGGGTCGCTATCTACAGGCTGATGAACTGGCGATAGTGAATCGTCATCGCCGCTGGAGTCTCAACAGCAAGACGGCGAACGTTGTGATGACGCTGTCGCTGAACGCCGGGTGGCTGACCCGCCTCGACGGTGATTTTTTTTCCTCCGCCTACCAGAGCAGCAGCGAAACGCGCGATGCCGAAGACACCCTGCGTTACCTGATGCGCCAGCTGCTGGTCCTTGGTCTGGTCAATCCCCAGGCACACTACCGGCTGGAGGCCAACCGCTGGCTTAGCGAAATTGCGCTCCTGCTGGCGTCACGCTTCAGCCGTCCCCTCACTGCCCAGGCGCCTCGCGGCTCGGAACGCTGGAGCCAACGAATTAACCGAGTAGTGGCGCGAATCGATGCCAATTATCAACGGCGCCTGTCGCTGCAGGAGATTGCCGCCGCGGAATTTGTTTCCGAAGCCTGGCTATCACGTCTATTCCGCAAAGAGGTGGGCGTCAGCTTTATGCAGTACATCACCGGGCTGCGCCTGCGCAAGGCCGCCGAGCAGCTGACGGCCACGCGCAGGTCGGTGCAGCAGATCGCCCAGCAGCATGGCTTCGCCAGCAGCCGGGTGATGAGCGACCTGTTTAAACGCGAGCACGGCCTGACGCCGCGCCAGTTCCGCCAGCAGCATCCGCAGACGGCGATCGAATCCCCTCGTCCGCGCCCTCAGCAAGCCGAGCTGTGGCAGCCTGTATCAATCGACCGGCTTTACTCCCGGCTCAATGCGCCGCAAACCAACGGCCTGGACAGCCCGCCGCTGCGGCTCAATCCCCAGCAAACCCGCCATCTCGATGTGCGTGAACTGCCGACGCGGGCCGCGCCGCTGCGCCACACCCGCATGGTCGTTACCGTTCGTGAACTGGACGATCTGCTGCGCGAGGATGTCCGCCGCGAGCTGGAACAGCTGCACGGCGCACTGCCGATATTCGCCATCGATATTCACGATCCGTTTCTCAGCAGCCGTCTGTTCAGCGCCGGCTGGGACGATCCGCAAATGGCCGGCTACGCCTGCTGGTATAATCTGCAGCGCATATTTAGCTGGCTGGCGACTATGGGCTGGGCGGTGATACTCCATACCGGGCTCACCACCCGCGGCGATCTGTTGCAACGCTTTCTGCGCCTCTCCGCCAACCATTTTCCGCCGACAACCCTGGCCAGCTGGCGCTTCGTCTGGCACTGGTCTCCCCAGGCCAGCGACGAGGCGCGCCAGCACGCCTGGCGGCAACAAAAAGCGATCCTGCAGAGGCTATCGCCGCAGTCGGCGCTGGGGATCTGGCACCGTTTTCCGCAACAGGTAGAGGACGATCCCCTTCTGCGCTCACCGCTGCTTGCCGAGGCGGATTTTCTTGCCTGCCAGGCCGATGCCAACGAACTGCTGGATCTGGCGCAGATTGACAGCCAGAAGCTGGCCGCCAGCGAAAACTATCCGGTACATAAATTACGCAAACTCCATAGCGCCCTGCGCCAGCGGCATCACCTGCTGCCGCTTTGGCTGCTCTCGTGGAATACCCTCACCGGCGATACCCGCGATACCAACGGCCGTTTCTTTCGCGGCGCGCTGCTGATGGACAATCTGCTGGGACTGGCGGATCAGGTGTGGCTCGCGGGGTTCTGGCTGAATTCCGGATTGCAGGGAGAAGCCCGGGCCAACGGCAAGCTGGATACCTCCAGCCTGGCACTGCACTATCTCCACGGTCTGCCGCGACCGGTCTACTGGGTATTGTGGCTATGGCGCAGGCTACGGGGCGAGGTGTTAATCAACGACAAAAATCTGCTGCTGCTACGCCATCACGGTCATTATCAGCTACTGCTGCGCAATACGGTGGTGTTCAACCCCTGGCTCTCCAGCGAGGAGGCGTTTACGCAGCGCTTCAGTCAGCCCTGGAGCGTGCGGCTCCTCGGACTTGAGGGACGCTGGCGAATCAAACATCATCTGTTCGATCAGCACCATGGCGCGCTCTTCCCGCTATTCGAGGCCTTTCGCAGCCAAAGCGGGCCGGACGATGAGGACTATCGCTGGCTGATGCACCGGGCGCGCCCGGCGCTGCGCGTCAGTGAAGAGACGCCGGATAGCGACCGCTGGCAGCTGGTAGAGACGCTGGAAAGCAACGCGCTGGCGCTTTATGAATTCACGCCGCTCGCGGACTAAAAGTGACAGCGTCACCATGCGATAACGTCCCACAAGCGGCCTGTGCCGCGAAAAATGGCGTTTGATTGCGCGGGAGTCGGTTCACATGCAGTTAAAAAAATGTAACTAGCAAGATATCTTCATGTGAACTATCATCTGCGCATAATGATTCAATGGACTGAAAGTAAAGATGATTCCGGTCAATCCTTCAACGCTTGGCCGCTATGCGGCGCACGTCAGCCTGGTCCATACTATGAAAAACCACCGCGCGCCGGCGCTCTCGGTTATGATGATCTTTTCGGACCTGCTTATCCGCTCAACCGAAGATTCATATCGTCAACAGGGCTGGACAATCACACCGCAAAACAGCGGCCTGGTACTGCGTAACTATGTTGCCCTCCATCACAACGGCGGAAAGCTGGAAATAAATCCCAAAGATTATATCGCCCGCTATAACCGACTTCTTCCCCTGTAGCGCCTCAACATCCAGCGAGCCGTGCGGATACGGCTCGCTGGAGAAACCGCAAATAAAAAGATACCATGTGGCGGATATCGGGGCTGCGATGCAAAATAAGCGCCGTGCTCAATACCCATAGCATCCTCAAGCCGTGCAGCATATGAATCGAAAATACGCTTTACTCAACCCCTTGCTTGCCTGATGCCAAACGTCAGGTGATTTACGAGGTATACTCGAAGTTCATAAGCGGTATGAATTTGAATCCGTTGGTCAAATAGCCGACGCAACCATCGCTTATATTATCTTCAGAGGCAATAAGGTGGTGGTAAATGTTATTTAATATTAATAAGATAGAGCCTTGCTCTATAATCAAAAAGAAATTATGCGCCTGAAATTGTCTTCTCTCCTGGCAGCGGCATCTATGCTGTGCGGGCAAGCTTTCGCCGCGCCCGCGCTGCCTGCGCACGCCGACATTCGCGATAGCGGCTTTGTGTATTGCGTCAGCGGTCAGGTCAACACCTTTAACCCACAAAAGGTCAGCAGCGGCCTGATCGTCGATACCCTGGCCGCCCAGCTCTACGACCGCCTGCTTGATGTCGATCCTTATACCTATCGTCTGGTCCCCGAACTGGCTGAAAGCTGGGAGGTGCTGGACAACGGCGCAACCTACCGCTTCCATCTGCGCAGCAACGTGCCTTTCCAGACCACTGCCTGGTTCAAACCGACCCGCAATTTTAATGCCGATGACGTGATTTTCACCTTTGGTCGTATTTTTAATCGCGACCACCCGTGGCACAACGTCAACGGCAGCAGCTTCCCCTATTTCGATAGCCTACAGTTTGCCGACAGCGTGGAAAGCGTGCGTAAACTGGATAGTCATACCGTCGAGTTTCGCCTCAAACGCCCGGACGCCTCATTCCTCTGGCACCTGGCCACCCACTACGCTTCGGTAATGTCGGCAGAATATGCCGCGAAGCTGGCGCAGAGCGATCGTCAGGAAATGATCGATCGGCAACCGGTTGGCACCGGTCCGTTCCAGTTGGAGGAGTATCGCAGCGGTCAGTACATTCGCCTGCAGCGCCATCCGGCCTACTGGCGCGGTAAACCGCTGATGCCGCAAGTGGTGGTCGATCTTGGCTCCGGCGGCACCGGTCGCTTGTCGAAACTGCTGACCGGCGAGTGCGACGTACTGGCCTGGCCCGCCGCAAGCCAGCTCTCTATTCTGCGCGACGACCCGCGCCTGCGCCTGACCCTGCGTCCGGGGATGAATATCGCCTGGCTGGCGTTTAATACCGCTAAGCCGCCGCTCGATAATCCGGAGGTACGCCACGCGCTGGCGTTGGCCATCAACAACCAGCGCCTGATGCAGTCGATCTACTACGGCACGGCGGAAACCGCGGCGTCCATGCTGCCTCGCGCTTCATGGGCCTACGATAACGAGGCCAGGATCACCGAATATAACCCTACTGAAGCCCGCGCCCGGCTGAAAGCCCTGGGGCTGGAAAAGCTAACGCTTAAGCTGTGGGTACCCACCAGCTCGCAGGCCTGGAACCCCAGCCCGCTGAAAACCGCCGAGCTTATTCAGGCAGATATGGCGCAGATTGGCGTGAAGGTGATTATTGTGCCGGTCGAAGGCCGGTTCCAGGAGGCCAGATTAATGGATATGAGTCATGACCTGACGCTGTCCGGCTGGGCAACGGACAGTAACGATCCGGACAGTTTTTTCCGTCCGCTTTTGAGCTGCGCGGCGATTGCCTCGCAAACCAACTATGCTCACTGGTGTCATCGCGAATTCGACGAGGTGCTGCAAAAAGCGCTCACTTCGCAGCAGCTGGCATCGCGCATCGAGGCCTATAAAGAGGCGCAGCGCATTCTTGCCGATGAACTACCGGTGCTGCCGCTGGCCTCCTCCCTGCGTTTACAGGCCTACCGTTACGATATGAAAGGCCTGGTGCTGAGCCCGTTTGGCAACGCCTCTTTTGCGGGCGTCTCGCGGGAAAAAGAAGACAAGGTGAAAAAACCATGATTATTTTTACCCTGCGTCGCCTGCTGCTGCTGCTGATTACCCTCTTCCTGCTGACCTTTGTCGGTTTTAGCCTGAGTTACTTTACGCCCCATGCGCCGCTGCAGGGTGCCTCGCTGTGGAACGCCTGGCTCTTCTGGTTTGAGGGGGTGCTGCACTGGGATTTCGGCGTTTCCAGCATCAACGGGCAGCTGATTTCCGAGCAGCTTAAAGAGGTCTTTCCCGCCACCATGGAGCTCTGTATCCTCGCCTTCGGCTTTGCGCTGGTGATCGGGATCCCCGTCGGTATGCTGGCGGGGATCATGCGGAATAAGTGGCCAGATACCCTGATCAGCGCCCTGGCGCTGCTGGGCTTTTCAATTCCCGTCTTCTGGCTGGCGCTGCTGCTGACCCTGTTCTTCTCCCTCACCCTGGGCTGGTTTCCGGTTTCCGGGCGTTTCGACCTGCTCTATGAAGTTAAATCGGTCACCGGCTTTGCGCTGATCGACGCGTGGCTCTCTGATTCGCCGTGGCGTCACGAAATGATCGTCAGCGCGGCGCGCCACATGGTGCTGCCGGTACTGACCCTGGCGGTGGCGCCGACGACAGAAGTGATCCGTCTGATGCGCATCAGCACCAGCGAAGTGTACGACACCAACTATGTCAAAGCCGCCGCCACCCGCGGCGTATCGCGGCGGACAATTTTACACCGCCACGTCCTGCACAACGCCCTGCCGCCGGTGATCCCGCGCCTGGGGCTGCAGTTCTCCACCATGCTAACGCTGGCGATGATTACCGAAATGGTCTTTAGCTGGCCGGGGCTCGGCCGCTGGCTTATAAACGCCATTCGCCAACAGGACTACGCCGCGATCTCGGCGGGCGTGATGGTCATCGGCGCGCTGGTGATTATTGTGAACGTGATATCCGATATTTTGGGTGCGATGGCAAACCCACTGAAACATAAGGAATGGTATGCCCTACGATAGCGTCTATCTGGAGAAGCGCCCGCCGGGTGCGCTGCGCACCGTATGGCGAAAATTCTACGGTGATACAACCGCGATGATTGGCCTGTACGGCTGCGCGGCGCTGATTCTGTTGTGCGTTTTCGGCGGCTGGTTCGCCCCTTACGGCATCGACCAACAGTTCCTCGGCTATCAGCTGCTGCCGCCGTCATGGTCGCGGTACGGCGAAGTGTCGTTCTTTCTCGGTACTGACGATCTCGGTCGCGACGTCCTGAGCCGCCTGCTGAGCGGCGCGGCGCCAACGGTCGGCGGCGCATTTGTAGTGACGCTCGGCGCCGCCCTCCTGGGGCTGGTGCTCGGCGTGATTGCCGGGTCCACTCACGGCCTGCGGTCGGCGGTGATGAACCATATTCTTGACACGCTGCTGTCGATCCCATCCCTGCTGCTGGCCATTATCGTGGTCGCCTTCGCCGGGCCGCACCTTAGCCACGCGATGTTCGCCGTCTGGCTGGCGCTTTTGCCGCGGATGGTGCGTTCGGTTTACAGCATGGTGCATGACGAGCTGGAAAAAGAGTACGTTATCGCCGCCCGCCTTGACGGTGCCTCGACGCTGAATATTTTATGGTTCGCGGTACTGCCGAACATTACCTCTGGTCTGGTCACGGAGATCACCCGCGCGCTGTCGATGGCGATCCTCGATATCGCCGCGCTGGGCTTCCTCGACCTCGGCGCTCAGCTACCTTCGCCGGAGTGGGGAGCGATGCTCGGCGACGCGCTGGAGCTGATTTACGTTGCGCCGTGGACGGTGATGCTACCGGGCGCGGCCATTATGATTAGCGTCCTGCTGGTTAACCTGCTGGGCGACGGTATCCGCCGCGCAATTATCGCCGGGGTGGAATAATGCCGTTACTCGATATCCGTAATTTAACCATTGAGTTCAAGACCAGCGAAGGCTGGGTAAAAGCCGTCGATCGCGTCAGCCTGACCCTCGCTGAGGGGGAAATTCGTGGCCTGGTCGGAGAGTCAGGCTCGGGTAAAAGCTTAATTGCCAAAGCAATTTGCGGCGTCACCAAAGACAACTGGCGGGTGACCGCCGACCGTATGCGTTTCGACGATATCGATCTGCTGCGTCTCTCAGTACGCGAGCGGCGTAAACTGGTGGGCCACAACGTCTCGATGATTTTTCAGGAGCCGCAATCCTGTCTCGACCCTTCCGAACGGATCGGCCAGCAGCTGACGCAGAATATCCCCGGCTGGACCTTTAAAGGACGCTGGTGGCAGCGCCTGGGCTGGCGCAAGCGGCGCGCCATCGAGCTCCTGCACCGCGTGGGGATTAAAGACCATAAAGATGCGATGCGCAGCTTTCCCTATGAGCTGACGGACGGAGAGTGCCAGAAGGTCATGATCGCCATCGCGCTGGCTAACCAACCGCGGCTGCTGATCGCCGACGAGCCGACCAACGCCATGGAGCCCACGACGCAGGCGCAAATTATCCGCCTGCTGACGCGGTTAAACCAAAACAACAACACCACCATTTTGCTGATCAGTCACGATATGCAGATGCTCAGTAAATGGGCGGACAAAATCAACGTGATGTACTGCGGACAGACGGTGGAAACCGCGCCGAGCGAAGAGCTGGTGACGATTCCTCATCACCCTTACACGCAGGCGCTGATTCGGGCGATTCCCGATTTCGGTAGCGCCATGCCGCACAAGAGTCGGCTCAATACCTTGCCGGGGGCGATCCCACTGCTCGAACAGCTGCCCATCGGCTGCCGGCTCGGGCCGCGCTGCCCTTATGCCCAGCGCGAATGTATCGAAACGCCCCGGCTGGTGGGCGCACGTAACCACCTCTATGCCTGTCATTTCCCGCTGAACATGGAGAAAGAGTGAAATGGTCGAAACATTGCTTGAAGTGCGCAATCTGAGTAAGACCTTTCGCTACCGCACCGGCTGGTTCCATCGGCAAACGGTGGAAGCGGTCAAGCCGCTAAGCTTTACCCTGCGCGAGCGCCAGACTCTGGCAATTATCGGCGAGAACGGATCCGGCAAATCGACGCTGGCGAAAATGCTCGCTGGAATGGTTGAACCCAGCACCGGCGAACTGCTGATTGACGATCGCCCGCTGACGTTTGGCGATTACTCTTTCCGCAGCCAGAAGATTCGCATGATCTTTCAGGATCCGTCGACCTCGCTCAATCCCCGGCAGCGTATTTCGCAAATCCTCGATTTTCCGCTGCGCCTGAATACCGACCTCGAACCCGAAGCGCGGCAGAAGCAGATTATCGAAACGTTGCGAATGGTCGGCCTGCTGCCGGACCACGTCAGCTACTACCCGCATATGCTGGCGCCGGGACAGAAACAACGTCTGGGCCTGGCGCGCGCGCTGATCCTGCGTCCGAAGGTCATCGTCTGCGATGAAGCGCTGGCGTCGCTGGATATGTCAATGCGCTCGCAGCTGATTAACCTGATGCTGGAGCTGCAGGAAAAACAGGGTATCTCCTATATTTACGTGACTCAGCATCTGGGCATGATGAAGCACATCAGCGATCAGGTGCTGGTGATGCATCAAGGAGAAGTGGTCGAACGCGGCAGCACCGCCGACGTTCTGGCGTCTCCGCTGCACGAGCTAACAAAACGCCTGATTGCCGGTCATTTCGGCGAAGCGCTTACTGCCGATGCCTGGCGTAAAGACGGTAAATAATCCGAGGCGTAAATTGCGATGATTGTTCCGGTTCAATTTTCTACCCTCCCCGTGACGCCGTGGAAAAATGGCGGCGGGGAAACGCGCGAAATCGTCAGCGTCGCTTCGCCGGACGCGCCGTTTCTCTGGCGCGCCAGCATCGCCACGCTGGAAAATGACGGTCCGTTCTCCCTTTTTCCCGGCGTTGACCGGGTCATCACCCTGCTTGAGGGACAGCCGCTGTGGCTACGAGGCGATGATATCGCCCAGCGCCTTGAGCTCTGGCAGCCGTGGGCATTTGCCGGCGAGTGGCCCCTCGCCAGCGAAGGTATCTCCGGACGCGGCCTGGACTTCAATATTATGACCCAGCGCTCGCGCGCCGCAGCGCGCGTGAACGTCGTCGCGGAAGGACAGCGGCCCGGCGCGGAGGGCATCGCATGGATTCTCCAGGGTAGCTGGCAGTTGGCTGACGCGGTTTATCAGGCCGGCTCCGGGATCTGGTGGCAGAACCAATCGCCCGGCGAGCTGTTACCGCGGTCTGCGGACGCCCGACTTTTACTGGCGGAAATCGTTCGCCGCTAGCGCCATATCGCCACAATTTCAGATGGTATACTCTTGTATACACGGTAGCCAAAGCGCGATATGACGTGGCGGATGGCAGAAAAATATCGTGACACAAGGGGTCGTCAGTGGGATATAATTCCCGGCTAAATTTGAGTTATTTTGAAATGACAACGCTAACTAAATGATTGTTAAAGTAAAAATACGCAATAACGATAAGGATTAAAAGCTATGGGTTTTCTTTCCGGTAAGCGCATTCTGTTGACTGGCCTTGCCAGCAAACTGTCCATCGCCTACGGCATCGCGCAAGCCATGCACCGTGAAGGGGCTGAACTGGCGTTCACCTATCAGAACGAAAAACTGAAAGGTCGTGTGGAAGAATTTGCCGCCGCGCTGGGCTCTAATATCGTCCTGCCGTGCGATGTCGCGGAAGATGAGAGCATCGAATCTCTGTTCACCGAGCTGGCAAAAGTGTGGCCGAAGTTTGACGGTTTCGTCCACTCTATCGGCTTTGCGCCGGCAGACCAGCTGGACGGCGACTACGTTAACGCGGTAACTCGTGAAGGTTTCAAAATCGCTCACGATATCAGCGCCTACAGCTTTGTGGCGATGGCGAAAGCCTGCCGCGGGATGCTGAACCCGGGTTCCGCCCTGCTGACGCTCTCCTACCTGGGCGCAGAGCGCGCCATTCCGAACTACAACGTGATGGGCCTGGCCAAAGCCTCTCTTGAAGCTAACGTGCGCTACATGGCGAACGCCATGGGCCCGGAAGGCGTTCGCGTTAACGCCATCTCTGCCGGTCCGATCCGTACCCTGGCGGCTTCCGGTATTAAAGATTTCCGTAAGATGCTGGCGCACTGCGAAGCGGTCACCCCGATCCGTCGCACCGTCACCACTGAAGACGTGGGCAACAGCGCAGCATTCCTGTGCTCCGACCTGTCTGCCGGTATCTCCGGCGAAGTCGTTCACGTTGACGGCGGCTTCAGCATCGCGGCGATGAACGAGCTGGAACTGAAATAAGTTCTTCACCCTCCTCGCATCCGTGAGGAGGGTTCTTTCCCCTATACTTTCCTGCTGTTATTCCAATCCGCTATTTGTTAGCACGTATCAATATTTTCTCCCGCTCCAGGGTTAAGCCAGGATAGTTCCGCATAGCATGACCGCGAAACGGCGGTTTGCCACATACCGAACAAGGAACGCCCATGGAGCAACGCCGCGTTTACGGCAAAAACCACTGGTATCATGAGACCCAGTCAACAATCTGCCCGGTGGATGTATTGCCGCTCGTCCCAGAAGCTGCCCACGTTGAAGATCGTTTCCTGCTCGATCTGACGCTCCCCGAAGAGCTGCTCAAGGCGCATGCGCGCTGGCTTACGCCGGCCCGGCGACTGGCAGATGCCCTCTTCCCCACGACAGTGACGGTTAATCGCCTGCAGACGTTTAGCGCCTATGATCGGCTGAGTACTGCGCTGACCGTTGCCCAGGTTTATGGCGTACAACGCCTGTGCAATCACTACGCCGCCCGGCTGGCGCCGCTTCCCGGCCCGGACTCCTCGCGCGAGAGCAATCGTCGTCTGGCGCAGATTACCCAGTACGCACGCCAGCTCGCGAGCTCTCCTTCGCTGATTAACTCGCTCTCCCGCAGCCAGCTGGACGAAGTCGGGCTGACCAGTCGCGATATTATCCTCATCAACCAGATCATTGGTTTTATCAGCTTCCAGGCCCGCGCTATCGCCGTATTCCATGCCGCGCTGGGCTACCCGGTGCGCTGGATCCCCGGCATGCTGCAGCAAGAAGATGCTCCAGAAGCGCTTTTTGACGCGAGGGAGAGTGACTGGCAGCCAGGTCTTGACGATTCCGACTTACGCTATGCCGACGATGAGCGCCAGTCGCTTTTAGCGAACTGGCAAAAACATCCGGGCCTGTTCGAACTGGCTCCGCTGCTGGCGGCCCAGGAGCCTCCACTGGCGCTTCAGGAACAGCTTCTGACCCATCTCAGCGGCCAACAGCCGTTCGCTGCGCAGGTGGCGCTGATAGCCGCGCGGATTAATGGCAGCGTCAGCTGCTTTAACGCCTGGGCTTCGCGATGTCCAGATTTAGCCGTTCTTACGGACGCTTTGCGCGGTAATGAATCCGGCGTCCAGGCATGGGGAGACACCCCGTCAATTGAGCGCCAGCTTTTGCAATCCGTACAGCTTTTGACCCGCGCGCCCGACCGTTTCAGCGCCGCCCAGCTAACTCCCCTCACTGAATACGGGCTTTCCCGCAGCGCGGCTATCGATCTGCTCGCCTGGTGCGGGCTGTGCGGTTGGATGAATCGGCTGAAAATCGCCCTCGGGAATGTAGGTCAGGAGACGTAAATTGCTGAAACAGCGCTTGCTGCGGCAGGCATATTCGCGTAAAAATGTCAGCCGCTCTTTTAGCCACGAAAATACGAAATTATGTTTCAGGACAACCCGCTGCTAGCGCAGCTTAAACAGCAACTGCATTCCCAGACTCCGCGCGTTGAAGGGGTCGTTAAGGGGACGGAAAAAGGGTTTGGCTTCCTCGAAGTCGACTCGCAGAAAAGCTATTTCATTCCGCCGCCGCAAATGAAAAAAGTGATGCATGGCGATCGTATTATCGCCGTGGTCAATACTGAAAAAGAACGCGAAAGCGCTGAACCGGAAGAACTGGTTGAGCCGTTCCTGACGCGTTTTGTCGGCAAAGTTCATAAAAAAGACGATCGTCTTTCTATCGTTCCTGACCATCCGCTGCTGAAAGATGCCATTCCCTGCCGCGCCGCGCGCGGCGTAGAGCATGATTTTAAAGAGGGTGACTGGGCCGTTGCCGAAATGCGCCGTCATCCGCTGAAAGGCGACCGCGGTTTCTACGCTGAGCTCACCCAGTACATTACCTTTGGCGATGATCATTTCGTTCCGTGGTGGGTCACCCTGGCGCGTCATAATCTGGAAAAAGAAGCGCCGGACGGCGTGGCGACCGAGATGCTTGATGAAGGTCTGGAACGCCGTGATTTAACGGCCCTGGCTTTCGTGACCATCGATAGCGCCAGCACCGAAGATATGGATGATGCGCTGTACGTCGAGCAGAACGCTGACGGTAAACTGCACCTGACCGTCGCTATCGCCGATCCAACCGCCTGGATTGCCGAAGGCAGCAAGCTGGACAACACGGCGAAAATTCGCGCCTTTACCAACTATCTGCCGGGCTTCAACATTCCGATGTTGCCACGCGAGCTCTCTGACGACCTCTGCTCCCTGCGCCCCAACGCGGTTCGTCCGGTGCTGGCCTGCCGCATGATCCTCGCTGATGACGGAACCATCGAAGACGATATTGAGTTCTTCGCGGCGACCATCGAGTCGAAAGCGAAGCTGGCCTACGATGATGTTTCCAACTGGCTGGAAAACAGCGGTAGCTGGCAGCCGGACAGCGAGATTATCGCCCGGCAAATTAAACTGCTGCAGGAGGCCTGCCTGCGTCGTAGCGAATGGCGTAAAAACCACGCGCTGGTGTTCAAAGACCGCCCGGATTATCGCTTTGTGTTGGGCGACAAAGGCGAAGTGCTGAATATCGTTGCCGAACCTCGCCGCATCGCCAACCGTATCGTTGAAGAGTCAATGATCGCCGCCAACATCTGCGCCGCCCGCGTCCTGCGCGATAAGCTCGGTTTCGGCGTTTATAACGTGCATACCGGATTCGATCCGGCCAACACCGAGCAGCTCGCGGCCTTACTGAAGACACACGACGTACACGTTGACCCGGTGGAAGTGCTGACGCTTGAGGGCTTCTGCAAGCTGCGTCGCGAGTTGGACGCGCAGCCGTCCGGTTTCCTCGACAGCCGTATTCGCCGCTTCCAGTCGTTTGCGGAAATCAGCACCGAGCCGGGCCCGCACTTCGGGCTGGGTCTTGAAGCCTATGCGACCTGGACCTCCCCGATCCGTAAGTACGGCGATATGATTAACCATCGTCTGCTGAAAGCGATTATCAAAGGGGAAGCGATCTCTCGTCCGCAGGATGATGTGGCGATCCAAATGGCTGAACGCCGTCGCCTCAACCGCATGGCGGAGCGCGATGTCGGAGACTGGCTGTACGCCCGCTATCTGAATCCGCAGGCCGGTACCACTACCCGCTTTGCTGCTGAGATTATCGATGTCAGCCGCGGCGGCATGCGCGTGCGTCTGGTTGATAACGGCGCGGTTGCCTTTATCCCGGCGCCGTTCCTTCACGCCGTGCGCGATGAGCTGGTGTGCAGCCAGGAAAACGGCACCGTGCAGATTAAAGGCGAAGTCGTCTACAAAGTCACGGATGTGATTGATGTGACAATTGCCGAAGTCCGTATGGAAACCCGTAGCGTGATTGCGCGTCCTGCCGCCTGATAACTGCCCTGTGCGGCTCCCTTAAACGGAGCCGCATTTTTATCCCTTCCAGCTGTTTTTCCGCGCGTTGCCCACGAATCATCGTAGATGGGTTAGTTTGTGCGTTTTTTTCGCTTCTCTTTTTCATCCGTTTTTAGCATCATTGATTTTATTCACATTTGTAACCAGGATAACGCCATGTCAGATCTGAATGCCCGTCTGCTCGCCCAACGAATCGATACCGTGCTGGATATTCTGGTTGCCGGGGATTATCACTCCGCGATTCATAATCTGGAAATCCTCAAAGCTGAGCTGCAGGCGCTTTCCAGCGACGAGCAGGAAAATAAACCCGGCCAGCCTAAAGCGCCGTGGGAAATTTGATAATCTACATCACCGCAATCGGCCACCCAGGGCCGATCGCTCGCCCAAATAGCCCTTAACTGCGAAGTTGCTATGAACGCCCGACAACAAAGTATTTTGCAAATGGTCATCGACAAAGGCCGTATTAGCGTGGCCGATCTCGCGAAGATGACCGGTGTCTCTGAAGTCACCATTCGCCAGGATTTGAATTCACTCGAGAAGCAGAGCTACCTGCGTCGTACTCACGGCTTCGCCGTTCCGCTGGACAGCGAAGATGTGGAAACCCGCATGATGACCAACTTCGCCATTAAGCGAGAGCTGGCTGCGCGGGCCGCAACGCGCGTTTCGGCCGGAGAGACGGTGTTTATCGAGAACGGGAGCTGCAACGCCCTGCTCGCCCGCACGCTGGCCGAGCGCGGCGATATCACCATCATCACCGTCAGCAGCTATATTGCGCATCTGCTGAAAGAGACGCCTGGAGAAGTGATCCTGCTGGGCGGGATCTATCAAAAGCGCAGCGAAAGTATGGTTGGCCCACTGACCCGCCAGTTTATTCAGCAAGTCCACTTCAGCAAGGCCTTTATCGGCATTGACGGCTGGCAGGCTGAAACCGGATTTACCGGACGGGATATGATGCGTGCCGACGTGGTTAACGCGGTGCTGGAAAAGGGCTGTGAGGCGATTGTGCTGAGCGATAGCTCTAAATTCAACGTGGTTCACCCCTATCCCCTTGGGCCGATAGAACGGTTTAACCGTATTATCACCGACGATAATCTCAATGATGCCGTGCACAGCCAGTTAATCGAATGCGGTTTAGCCGTCGATATCGTCAACCATCCCTGATCCTGTCCTTACTTTGCCGGGGCTGCCCGGCATCGCCATCGTCTGAGACTTTTCTGACATCTGAATTCAGACTTTTTACCTGCCTGAAAAATTTATAGAAAGTAGAATTAATGTTAGCGATATAACAGGGAGTAACTATCACCTGCGTGATTAGAGTAACACCTGCGCAACTAAAGCTTCATGGAATAACCCCTGAGCAAGAGTAACAAGCTATGCTTAAGGGAAGTTGTATCCGTGAATAGATTATTCAGGAGAAAAAAAATGATGACTTCAATGAACAAAAAAATGGCCGCGGTAGTTCTGGCCGTCACTGTTGCAATGTCTCTGAGCGCTTGTTCTAACTGGTCTAAACGCGATCGCAACACCGCAATCGGCGCAGGCGCCGGTGCATTGGGTGGTGCGGTATTAACTGACGGTAGCACCCTGGGTACCCTGGGCGGCGCGGCAGTCGGCGGTATTATCGGCCACCAGGTGGGTAAATAATATTAACCACGAACAATAATATGAAAGTTTATATTAGCTGACGAGTACACCAGCACAAAAATGAAGGCCACGATATTTATCGTGGCCTTATTATTGATTAACCGCCTGCCAGCTTAACTTTCATGCCTTTGGCTTCGAGAAGCAATTTGAGCAAGTCACGCTTATCGCCCTGAATCTCAATCACGCCATCCTTAACCGCTCCGCCGCAGCCGCATTTCTTTTTCAGCTCGGCAGCGAGTTTCGTCAGCGCGTCGTCACTTTCATCAATACCGCTAATCAGGCACACGCCCTTACCCTTACGCCCGCTGGTCTGCCGCTGAATACGTACGATACCGTCCCCTTTCGGGCGCGCTTGTGCCGGTTTGGGTTCATCAATACGGCCGCTGTCCGTTGAATACACCAGACGGCTGTTGGAATCGCTCATCATACCCCCTTGTTCAACGATGCGTTAATGCCGCGCAGGGTGGCGGCAGGATCGGCAGACTGCGTTACCGGACGACCAATCACCATGTAATCTACGCCCGCCGCCTGTGCCTGTTCCGGCGTCATAATGCGCCGCTGGTCACCCGCATCGCTACCTTGCGGACGAATGCCCGGCGTCACCAGCCTGAACGCCTGGCCCAGCTCTAGCTTAAAGCGAACCGCTTCCTGCGCCGAGCAGACTACACCATCCAGCCCGCAGCGCTGGGTCAGCGCCGCCAGCTTCGCGGCGTAGTCAGCCGGAGAAAGCGTAATGCCCAGATCCTGCAGATCGCTGGCTTCCATGCTGGTTAATACCGTGACCGCAATCAGCAGCGGCGCCTCTTTTCCGAATGGTTGCAGGGCTTCACGTGCAGCGGTCATCATACGCGCGCCGCCGGAGGCATGAACGTTGACCATCCAGACGCCCAGCTCTGCCGCAGCGGCGACCGCACGCGCCGTGGTATTCGGGATATCGTGGAACTTCAGATCGAGGAAAACCTCAAAACCACGCTGGTGCAGGTCGCGAACAAACTGCGGCCCCAGCAGGGTAAACATCTCTTTGCCCACCTTCAGGCGGCAGTCGCGCGGGTCGATACGGTCGACAAATGCCAGCGCTTTATCACGGTTATCATAATCGAGAGCAACGACGATGGGAGAGGATGTGACAACGCGGGAAGAAGATGTAGCAGTAGACGTCATGACCGGACCTTAATTGTTGATGAGCGCCGGTTTGGCGCAAAAAAGGTAAACGGGCAGCATTCTACCTGCGATAAGCCGAAAATAACAGGCTGCATTTCCCTTCCTGCCGGACGACGGGTGCGCCGTAGCCGGAGGATATGACGTAAAAAACCTTTAAGTATGTTGTAACTAAAGTGCGTTTTTTTTTAATTTATTGCCCGTCCAGTCCGCGAATAGGCTTAATCGATGACCACGACCGGCAGGACGGACAGTGCCAGTACAGCGTATGGGCGGTAAAACCACATTTCTGGCAGCGGTAGCGCGGTTTGCTGCGGACCTGCTCGCCCACCATATGGCGCAGAACGCCCAGGCTCTCCTTCGCGCGCCCCTCTTCGGCTTCATTGATATGGTAGTCGATGAGCTTATGGAACACGCGCATCGTTGGATGTCGCTCCAGCTGGCGAGTCACGTAGTTTTGCGCGGACTCGGCACCTTCCCGCTGTTCAAGGATCTGCGCCAGCATCAGGTCGGCTGTCGCGCCGGTGTTTTCCTCTGCGCAGCGGCGTAAAAAGGCTTCCCATTCGTCGGTTTTACCCAACTGCTGGTAACAGGTTTGCAGCATTTCCAGGGTTTCGCCCACCAGCTCTTTATCCTGCTCAATCACTCGCTCAAGGCTCTCTACGGCTTTCGCATAGTCGCCCTTTTCCATCCAGACTCGGCCCATCATGATGGAAACGCGAGCGCTATTGCGGTCCGCGGCGGCGCCCTTCCTCAGCAGCGCCATCGCTTTGTCGAGATCGTTGCCCGCCATTTGCTGTAGCGCCAGTTCACACCAGAAATTGGCGATTTCACCGCGATGTTTATCTTTCCCCAGCTTAACCAGACGTTCGGCCACTTCTATCGCCGACTGCCAGTCGCTGGTCGCCTGATAAATTTGCAGCAGCTGCTGTAGCGCGCTCAGGCGAAAATCCGTCTCGTCCACCAGTTGTTTAAACATCCCCTCAGCCCGGTCATAAAGCCCGGCGGCCATATAATCTCGCCCCAGCTGCTGCACGGCTAGCAGGCGCTGATCGTAGGTTAACGAGGCGCTTTCCATTAAGCTCTGATGGATGCGAATCGCGCGGTCAACCTCACCGCGCGAGCGGAACAGATTGCCCAACGTAAGGTGGGCTTCGACGGTGCCGGTATCCTCTTTCAGCATATCGAGGAACAGATCGACGGCTTTATCCTGCTGATTGCTCAGCAGAAAGTTAACCCCTGTAACGTAGTCACGCGACAGACGGCTCGCATCGTCCTGTTTGGACTGTTGTGCACTTCTGCGCCCCATATACCAGCCATAGGCTGCGGCCACGGGCAAAAGCAGAAACAACAACTCCAGCATAAATGATTATTCCTTCACCGCAGGAACGCCAGCTTCGGCAGGCGTTGCGCTGGCTGGCGCGATCTGGTGCTCCAGACGTTTAATTTTACGCTCGGCGCGCGCCAGAGAGACGCGAACGCGCAACCAGAAAAGGCCGCAGATCAGCCAGCCGATAGCAAAACCAGCGGCAAAAAGCACGGCAAGCAGCGTCGAAATACGGAACTCACCCTGCGCGAGGAGATAGTTGAACGTGACCACCTGGTCATTCTGCGCGCCCAGCGTCACTGAAATGACGAAGATAGCTAACACCAATAAGAAAATAAGAAAATATTTCACATGACTTCCCGTTCTGTGGGTTGCGCGAAAAAATCCCGCGTTCAGCCCTATAAAGTATCATTTTCGCCGCAGCGGTGAAATGGAAATGCATGACACCCGTTAAGGATATGCGGCCTGATACGGCTAATATCAACATTATTCCGGCGCGGCCGCCCTTTTTTTAATATCCTGCGCCTCTTCTCCCGGCGGCGATAGCGGCCCGCAGAACCGCTGGGCAAGCCAGGTCGCCAGGGTCACCAGCAGCCAGGAAATCAGCGTCGCGACGATCAGGTCCTGCGGCCAATGCATGCCCAGCGCCAGGCGGCTTCCCATTACCGCCGTCGCCCACGTCAGCAGCAGCGCAATGGTGACCCAGCGACGACGCGGCCACAGTAAGCCCACGCCGAGCAATGCCCAGCTAGCGGCAAACATCGTATGGCCAGAAGGGAAAGCGAAGCCGGTTTCTTTTTGCCAGTGCTTACGCAAAAATTTAGGAATCTGCTGCTCTTGCGCCAGCTGTTCATGCACCAGTTTAGCGCGATCTTTGCGTTTCAACGCGTAGAATTGCGTGACTGGCACCTGCCGCGTCTGTTCCAGCCAGATGACAAAGGGACGAGGCTCCTGTACGCGGTCTTTGAGCCACGACTTCATCCCCTGCCCAACAAGTATCGCTGCGCCCAGAATAAGAAACAGCACTATCGCCGCTCGCAGACGAAAACGCAGGCACCACAGAAACCAGGCACACAGGATAACGTGCGTGATGATCCCCCAGGGTTGCGTCACCGTTTCAGTTATCCAGTACAGCAGCTTCATCGCCCCTGCCGACAGCCCCGGATGCCATTTCCAGCCGGTAATCCAGATCACAGCAGGCATGATTAATAACAGGGCCGCGCCAACGGCGGTTCGTCTGGCAATCAACAGCATCTCGTCTCCTTTTCATTGACCTCAATATCATAACGGAAAGTAGTTCGTTTGTGCGCTTTGCGCGCAGGTGACCGTACGCAATTAGGAGAACGTCGCGCCATTGTGGCAAAATAGCGGCAAACAGAAGCACAGTCAGGTGCTGATAGAATCTGGAGAATCACATGCAGCTTAAACGTGTGGCAGAAGCCAAACTGCCAACCCCATGGGGCGATTTTCTCATGGTGGGTTTTGAAGAACTGGCAACCGGGCAGGATCACGTCGCGCTGGTATTTGGCGATATTTCGGGGCAATCCCCGGTTCTGGCTCGCGTACACTCTGAGTGTTTAACGGGCGACGCCCTTTTTAGCCTGCGCTGTGATTGCGGATTTCAACTGGAAGCGGCGTTGTCGCATATTGCCGAAGAGGGGCGCGGCATTCTGCTCTACCACCGTCAGGAAGGGCGCAATATCGGCCTGCTGAATAAAATCCGCGCCTACGCGTTACAGGATCAAGGCTATGATACCGTGGAAGCCAACCATCAGCTGGGTTTCGCCGCAGATGAACGCGACTTCACGCTGTGCGCAGATATGTTTAAGCTGCTGAACGTCGACCAGGTACGCCTGTTGACCAACAACCCGAAGAAGGTCGAAATTCTGACTGAAGCGGGAATTAACATTGTGGAACGCGTGCCGCTAATCGTGGGACGCAACCCGAAAAATGCCCACTATCTGGATACTAAGGCTGCCAAAATGGGGCACCTGCTGAGTAAGTAATGCTGTAGAAAAATGAAGGGCCAGCCTATGCTGGCCCTTTTTATATCAGACGCGGGTTTAGAGCATATTGCGGATCACATAGTGCAAAATACCGTCGTTCTGATAGTAGGTCAGCTCAGTCGCGGTATCGATACGGCAGCGGCAATCAATCACTTCCTGCCGACCATCCGCGCGGGTCAGCGTGACCGGCACGGTCATACCGGGCTGCAGAGCCTGCAGGTTGCTGATATCTATCCGCTCCTCGCCGCTCAGTCCCAGCGTTTTACGCGTCACCCCCTGCGGGAATTCCAGCGGTAAGATCCCCATGCCAATCAGGTTGGAGCGGTGGATACGCTCGAAAGACTCGGCAATCACCACCCTGACGCCGAGCAAACGCGGTCCTTTAGCCGCCCAGTCGCGGCTGGAGCCGGAACCGTACTCTTTGCCTGCGATCACCGCTAGCGGCGTGCCCTCTGCTTTGTAGAGCATCGCGGCATCGTAAATAGCGATAGGTTGGCTATCCGGAAGATGTCGGGTCATCCCCCCTTCCACGCCGGGGACCATTTCGTTACGAATACGAATATTGGCAAACGTTCCGCGCATCATTACCTCATGGTTGCCGCGACGGGAGCCGTAGGAGTTAAAATCAATGCGTTCGACGCCGTGATTTTGCAGATAACGGCCCGCGGGGCTATCGGCTTTAATACTGCCCGCCGGGGAGATATGATCGGTGGTAACCGAGTCGCCCAACATGGCGAGAATGCGCGCGCCGTGGATATCCTCTACCGGTTTAGGTTCAACGCCCATTTCATCAAAGAATGGCGACAGGCGAATATAGGTGGAATCATCCTGCCAGTCGTAGGTATCAGAGCGATCCACTTTTATCGCCTTCCACTCGGCGGTCCCTTCAAACACTTCGGCGTACTCTTTACGGAACATCTCCGTTGAGACTTGCTCAACCGCCTGCGCGACTTCGATTCCGCTCGGCCAGATATCCTTCAGATACACCGGCTGACCATCTTTACCCGTCCCTAACGGCTCACGGGTCAGGTCGAGATTCATATTCCCCGCCAGAGCGTAGGCGACCACCAGCGGCGGCGAAGCTAGCCAGTTGGTTTTTACCAGCGGATGAATACGTCCTTCAAAGTTGCGGTTCCCGGAGAGCACCGCCCCGACGGTCAGATCGCCCTGCTTGATGGCGCGCTCGATCGGGTCCGGCAGCGGTCCAGAGTTACCGATACAGGTGGTACAGCCGTAACCGACCAGATTGAAGCCCAGTTCATCCAGATAGGGCGTCAGCTTTGCGTGGGCCAGATAGTCGGAAACAACCTTCGACCCGGGAGCCAGCGACGCTTTAACCCACGGCTGCGGTTTCAGACCCCGCTCAACGGCTTTTTTGGCCAGCAAGCCGGCGGCCATCAGGACGCTGGGGTTTGACGTGTTAGTACAGGAGGTAATAGCGGCAATCACTACCGCCCCGTCAGGCAGCGAATACTGCTGTCCGTTCAGGGTGTAGTCAATTGGCCGTTTATCTTTCTGCGCGTGGTTGACTTCCAGCTCGGTGCTGGCGGCAAAGGCCTGAGGGACATCGCCGAGCGCTACGCGGTCCTGAGGGCGCTTCGGTCCGGCCAGGCTCGCTTCGACGGTTCCCATATCCAACGCCAGGGTGCTGGTGAATACCGGCTCATCTCCGGGCTGACGCCACATGCCCTGCGCTTTCGCATAGGCTTCCACCAGCGCCACCTGCTCTTCGCTGCGCCCGGTAAGGCGCATATAGTCAAGCGTAACGGCATCGATCGGAAAGAAGCCGCAGGTCGCGCCATACTCCGGCGACATATTGGCGATAGTCGCGCGGTCCGCCAGCGGCAGAGAATCGAGTCCATCGCCGTAGAATTCAACAAACTTACCCACAACGCCGTGTTTACGCAGCATTTGGGTGACCGTCAGGACCAGGTCCGTCGCGGTAATGCCTTCACGCAGCTTGCCGCTCAGCTTGAAGCCAACAACGTCTGGGATCAGCATGGAAACCGGCTGCCCGAGCATGGCGGCTTCCGCTTCGATACCGCCGACACCCCAGCCCAGAACGCCTAAACCGTTAATCATCGTTGTGTGCGAGTCGGTGCCGACAAGTGTGTCGGGAAAAGCCACCCACTCGCCGTTTTGCTGTTCGCTCCACACTGCCCGGCCAAGGTATTCGAGGTTTACCTGGTGGCAAATACCGGTACCCGGCGGTACTACGCTGAAGCGGCTGAATGCCTGCTGCCCCCAGCGCAAAAAGACGTAGCGCTCATGGTTGCGCTCCATCTCCAGACGGACGTTCTCTTCAAAAGCATCATCGTCGCCAAAGCGGTCGACGGTGACCGAATGGTCAATCACCAGGTCGACGGGCGAAAGCGGGTTCACTTTGGCGGTGTCCCCGCCCAGGCGTTTGACCGCCTCGCGCATCGCCGCCAGGTCCACCACGGCGGGGACCCCGGTAAAGTCCTGCATGAGGACGCGCGCCGGACGGTAGGCAATCTCCCTGTCGGCATGGGCATGCTTCAGCCATCCGGCCAGGGCATGAATATCTTCGGCGGTCACTGAATCACCGTCTTGCCAGCGCAGTAGGTTTTCCAGTAGCACTTTGAGTGATTTGGGCAAGCGCGAGAGATCGCCCAGTTGTTTGGCGGCCAGCGGTAAGCTGTAGTAATGCCAGGTTTTATCTTTAACCTGAAGCGTATCCTTGCTGGCTGCTCGTAGGGTTGACGACATAGCTCCTCCTTTACCTTAGGGATAGCATCCCCTGATCCTCCTCAGGGTCATTATTAAAGATAACACATCTTTGATGTAACATTTTGATAACAACCCAAATTGCTAAAATAGGCGTAACACATTAAGACAGGAAATTTGAATAATGCGGGCAGATATATTGAGAAGGATTGAAGAAGTCAGGTTTACGTCGGCGACCGTGGCGTATTAGTACATGAGTACAAAGAAAGACTAATCGCCATTATTCTGGCGATTAGTCCAATAGAGAAAATTTATCGAGCGAGTCTAAAAAGGGAAAAATTATATCCTCCTTATTACCGCTATTTTATCAGATAGAAATAATTCTCAATAATTCACTTGTCATAAAACTGACACAACCACTGTGACTGGAAGGTGCTCTAGCTTAGTAACCAAACGTTGCAGACAACCAGAGCAATGACGCTCCAGAACATCGCAAGCCCAAGGATAACGGCGCTCCAGGCCTTACTTCTCAAAACCGGATCTATCTCGGTCTTGTCACGTTCCTGTGACATCGCAAACTTCATATAATCGATATCACTAATCATTTTTTCACCACCAATCGCTAAGAATTACTAACCACAGATAAATCTTAATTATGGATGGACTATTAATCCAGTGAATTCGCTTTTCAGAAGATATCTTTCATCATTAATTTGATCACGGCAGGTATATTTGCAAATGTGGTACGAGGAGTTAACGAAAATTGTGATTCAGACGAGGTTTAGATATTCCATTTCAGGCCATTATAGATTTTGGCATCCCCGTAAGGATGCCATTATTTTTTCTACGGTTATTTTTCCGGTAATTTAATATCTTTGAACATCGCTTCGATATCTTCATTTGAGCGCAAAGCGACGGCGGTATCGACCACATCCCGGGTCAGATGCGGAGCAAATCGTTGAATAAAATCATACATATAGCTTCGCAAGAAGGTACTGCGTCGGAAACCTATTTTTGTGGTGCTATGGCTGAAGATACCGTTGGCGTCGAGTTTGACCAGATCCGGGTCGGAAACCGGATCCACCGCCATACTGGCAATCACCCCTACCCCAAGACCCAGACGCACGTAGGTTTTAATCACATCGGCGTCGGTGGCGGTGAAAACGATGCGCGGCGTCAAGCCGGCGCGATTAAAGGCGGTATCCAGCTCGGAACGACCGGTGAAGCCGAAGGTGTAAGTCACCAGCGGATACTGCGCCAGCTCCTCAATCGATACTGACTCGCGCGAAGCCAGCGGGTGCTCTGGCGTGACGACCACGGAGCGGTTCCAGTGATAGCACGGCAGCATCACCAAATCATCATAAAGATGAAGCGCTTCGGTCGCGATAGCGAAGTCAGCATTGCCTTTCGACACCGCCTCGGCGATTTGCGTTGGCGACCCCTGATGCATGTGCAAGGAGACGCGGGGATAGCGTTCGATAAAGCCTTTGATAACGCCCGGTAGCGCATAACGGGCCTGAGTGTGGGTGGTGGCAACGTACAGTGAGCCCTTGTCTGGCCAGGTATGCTCCCCCGCCACCGACTTGATCGCATCGACCTTCGATAAGACCTCGCGAGCGATGCGTATGATCTCCTGACCTGCGGGAGTGACCTGCGTGAGATGTTTGCCGCTGCGGGCGAAAATCTGAATTCCCAGCTCATCCTCCAGCATGCGAACCTGCTTGCTGATGCCCGGCTGTGAGGTGTACAGGCCTTCGGCAGTCGAGGAGACGTTCAGATTATGGTTAACAACCTCAACGATATAGCGGAGCTGCTGTAGTTTCATGGCTGATATCCGATAGCACGTAAAATAAACCCGCTTAATACATTTTACGCTCAGGTCACTTGCTGTCGGGTGGGTTGCCCCGCCCATACCTGCGACTCGCCGTGTCGGCGCCACAACGTATCCTGAAGACGATGATGTATAAGACGATAAGATAATAAAAAAGAGATTAGCTATAACCACTATATCATTTATATCTACAGTGTATAGATACTAACAAAAAATAATAAGTCGGTTATAAGGCGAGAGAGGATACAGTATAAAATCTTGGATATCAGCAACATGCGGTGTTAAAAAAGGGCCGCGGCGCGGCCCTTTTATCCGGTTAGAGCAGTTACTTCTTCGCTTCAGTCCATTTGCCGTCAATATAGAAAGCTGACCAGCCGGTGGCTTTACCGTCTTTCTCTGACGCAACGTACTGCTGCTTAGTTTTACGGCTAAAACGCACCATCGTTTTGTTGCCTTCCGGATCCTGCTGCGGCGCATCGGCCAGATAGCGCAGCTTTTCTGCCAGGCGGTCGCGGAAGCGGTACAGCTCTTCCACCAGCGGCGCACGGGTTTCGCGCGATTTCGGGAAGGTGTTCGCGGCCAGGAAAACGCCCGCCGCGCCATCGCGCAGAACAAAGTAGGCGTCCGATTTCTCACACGGCAGCTCCGGCAGCGGCACAGGATCTTCTTTCGGCGGCGCCACTTCTCCGTTACGCAGGATCTTACGGGTGTTTTTACACTCGTCGTTGGTGCAGGCCATATACTTACCAAAACGCCCCATCTTCAGGTGCATTTCAGAACCACATTTTTCACACTCAACGATCGGACCGTCATAGCCCTTAATGCGGAACTCGCCCTCTTCAATCTCGTAGCCATCGCAGGTCGGGTTATTACCGCAGACGTGCAGCTTGCGCTTCGGATCGATGAGGTAGCTGTCCATCGCCGTGCCGCATTTTTTACAGCGGCGTTTGGCGCGCAGCGCGTTGGTTTCAGCGTCATCGCCTTCCAGCACGTTAAGCACTTCGTTTTCCGGCACCAGGTTTATGGTGGTTTTGCAGCGCTCTTTTGGCGACAGCGCATAACCCGAACAGCCAAGGAATACGCCGGTGCTGGCGGTACGGATCCCCATCTTGCGCCCGCAGGTTGGGCAGTCGATGGTGGTCAGGACCATGGGGTTCGGCTGCATGCCGCCCTCTTCCGGATCTTTCTCCGCCGTTTGCAGCTGCGAGGTGAAGTCTCCGAAGAAGTTATCGAGAACCTGTTTCCATTCGGCCTGATGGTTGGCCACCTGATCGAGACGGTCCTCCATCTGCGCGGTGAAATCGTAGTTCATCAGATCGCGGAAGTTCTCTTCCAGACGATCGGTGACGATCTCGCCCATTTTTTCCGCATAAAAACGACGGTTTTCTACCCGCACATAGCCGCGGTCCTGAATGGTCGAAATGATCGACGCATAGGTGGAAGGACGGCCGATGCCGCGTTTTTCCAGCTCTTTAACCAGCGAGGCTTCGCTAAAACGCGCCGGCGGCTTGGTAAAGTGCTGCGCGGGCGTCAGTTCGACCAGGCTCAGGCTTTCGCCCTTGTTGACCAGCGGTAAAGTACGATCTTCATCGCCTTTACGCAGGGCTGGCATCACTTTGGTCCAGCCGTCAAAGCGCAGCGTACGCCCGCGGGCTTTCAGTTTGAAATCGCCGGCTTTCACCGTCAGGGTGGTGGAGTCGTACTGCGCTGGCGTCATCTGACAGGCAACAAACTGGCGCCAGATCAGCTGATACAGTTTCTGCGCATCAGATTCCATATCTTTTAACGTTTCGGCCAGCACGTTGACGTCGGAAGGACGAATCGCTTCGTGCGCTTCCTGAGAGTTTTCTTTGCTGGCGTACTGATTAGCGCTTTCCGGCAGATATTTCTTACCGAAGTTATCGCCAATATAGCCGCGCACCATATTCAGCGCGTCCTGGCTCAGGTTCGTGGAATCGGTACGCATATAGGTAATATGCCCCGCTTCGTAGAGACGCTGCGCCATCATCATGGTTTTCTTCACGCCGAAGCCAAGACGCGTACTGGCGGCCTGCTGGAGCGTGGAGGTGATAAACGGCGCGCCCGGCTTGCTGCTGGTCGGCTTGTCTTCACGCTCCAGCACGCTGTAGCTGGCTTTCTCAAGCAGCGCAACCGCTGCCATGGTCTCTTCACGGCTCACCGGACGGAACGGCTTATCGCCGCTGTGAGTCACCTGCAGCGGTAACGCATCGCCGCCTGGCGTCGTGGTGCTGGCGTCAACTTCCCAGTACTCTTCCGGAACAAACGCCTTAATCTCACGCTCGCGTTCAACCACCAGACGTACGGCAACCGACTGGACGCGGCCTGCGGACAGACCACGGGCAATTTTTTTCCACAGCAGTGGAGACACCATGTAACCCACCACGCGATCCATAAAACGGCGCGCCTGCTGAGCGTTAACACGGTCAATATTCAGTTCGCCCGGCTTTTCGAAAGCCTGACGGATAGCATTCTTAGTGATCTCATTGAACACTACGCGGCTATAGCGCTGTTCATCACCGCCGATAACTTCCCGCAGGTGCCATGCGATGGCCTCCCCTTCGCGGTCAAGGTCGGTTGCGAGATAGATGTGGTCAGCTTTTTCCGCCAACTGTTTGAGTTCGGAAACAACCTTTTCTTTACCCGGAAGTATTTCGTAGTGCGCATCCCAGTCATGCCATGGGTCCACGCCCATACGGTTGACCAGAGCGCCGCGTTCATCCTTCTTAGGCTTTTTAGCCCCTTTGGTGGAGGTAGAGTCGGCGCTCTTTTTGGAAGCTGAGCCACTGGTCGGCAAATCGCGGATATGACCGACGCTGGACTTAACCACGTAGTCATTACCCAGATACTTATTGATCGTTTTGGCTTTTGCCGGGGACTCAACGATAACGAGAGCTTTACCCATATTCACCTTTACCTAATTTGATTCATCCAGGAATACATCGCACATTGATTCACCATCCACTGGCGACACGTCACAACCTATGTTGCGTCGTTATCGATGGATATCAACCCTTTGCACCGGTTTCACGTCCATAAAACCAGATAGCTGAGTTTGCTGGCTTTTTCTTGCCAGGCGACATAGCACGAATAATTTTTGGCCGAATGTCAAGCAAATCTGTTGCCAGATCGCTGAAAGCGTCACACTGTACCTGATAAAATTCGTTACGCAACTTTATTAGCATGCAAAAGCAAATCCCGCCACTAAACTGATGTTTATTAAGCTCCTGCGATTACCCCTGTAAGATCCATGGAAAATTTGCCCCTTGTCGTCGCGCGGCGTAGACTAGCCGCGAAGAATCACAGGAGGCATTTATGCAAGGTACAACCCAACCCATCGATCGCCAGACGCTTCTGGAAAAAGCCAACAAACTCATTCGCGAACATGAAGATACGTTAGCCGGGATCGAGGCCACCGACGTCGTTCAGCGTAACGGCGTGCTGGTGTTCAGCGGCGAGTTTTATCTTGATGAACAGGGACTGCCAACGGCGAAGAGTACGGCGGTATTCAATATGTTTAAATATCTCGCGCACGAGCTGTCTGATAAGTATCACCTGGCGGATTAACCGCTGCGCGCAGGGCCAATACGACAACGCGAGGCCGGTGCCTCGCGTTGTTTTGTTTACATTAGCGGCTTTTGCCCACGCTGCCACCAGCGCAGCAGCAGTTTATCGGCGCTTTCCGCCGCACTGCCGGTAAACCGGTCGAGCATTTTCTTACGCTGCTGGTAGCGCACGCTGATAACCTCATGCTTGTCCATCAGGCCCAGCAGAAGTTCATCGCTGGTTTCCACCGCGTCAACAAGGCCTTTTTCCAGCGCCTGAACGCCATACCAGTGTTCACCCGTCGCTACCTGCTCGATATCCAGACCAGGGCGCATCCGGTGGACAAAGTCTTTGAAGAGTCGGTGGGTATCGTTCAGATCTTCGCGGAATTTCTGCCGCCCTTCTTCGGTATTTTCGCCCAGCATCGTCAGGGTACGTTTGTACTGCCCGGCCGTATGTAGCTCAATGTCGATGTCCTTGTTCTTCAGGAAACGATTGATGTTGGGGATCTGCGCCACAACGCCAATAGAGCCAAGGATAGCGAACGGTGCACTGACGATTCTGTTCGCCACGCAGGCCATCATATAGCCGCCGCTGGCCGCAACTTTATCTACCGCGACCGTTAACGGGATCTGTTTGTCGCGCAGACGCTGCAGCTGCGAAGCGGCAAGGCCGTAGCCGTGGACCACGCCGCCGGGGCTTTCAAGGCGAATCACCACCTGGTCGCGCGCTTTTGCCGCCGCCAGAACGGCGGTGATCTCTTCGCGCAGGCTGCTGACTTCGTGGGCATCCATGCTGCCTTTAAAATCCAGCACCCAGGCGCGCGGTTTCGCGTCCGGCTCGGGAGTTCCCAGCTTTGCCCGCGCCTTTGCCGCTTTTGCTTCCTGCTTAAGCTTTTTCTTTTGCGCTTTATGCCACAGCTTCTGCTGCGGCCCATCGAGCAATGAAGCCGCCAGCTCTTCCTTCATCTCCTTATATTGCTCGCTAAGATTGGTTACCCGCAGCTCGCCGCGCTGTTTTTTGCGCTGAGTCAGGTTAACAATAATGGCGACGATAACCGCAATTGCGACAACGATGGTCGCGATTTTGGCCAAAAACAGGCCATATTGAGCAAGTAATTCCACGTTTTCACCTTGTGTAAACCGCTGACGTTGGCGCACAGTGTACATCAGCCATCGGCGAGAAGTCTTTGTGCTTTGTGTCGCGTGCGAGGCGCCTTCCTGTTTTTTTCAGCGACGATGAAATCGTTGCAAGATATTAATTCCGCGAAGAGTTTCCGTTTCGCCGATTGCAATAGCGGGCGCTTTCAGGCATAAAGCGCAAAAGTGAAATACCGAATAGCAAGCGCGATCGCCTGCAGATCGCCCGAGGAGTCGCCGTGCACTATCAACCGCAACGTCACCTGTTACAGGATCGCATCATCCTGGTTACCGGCGCCAGCGACGGCATAGGCCGTGAAGCCGCCCTGACCTATTCCCGCTATAGCGCCAGCGTTATCCTGGTCGGCCGTAATGAAGAGAAGCTGCGCAGCGTTGCGCACGAGATTCAGCAAGCGGGCGGCATCCCCGCCCGTTGGTTTACTCTGGATCTGTTAACCTGCACGCCGCAGGAGTGTCAACAGCTGGCGCAGAAGATCGCCATCCACTACCCGCGCCTCGACGGGGTGCTACACAACGCGGGTCTGCTGGGCGATGTCTGCCCGATGGATCGGCAAAAGCCGGAGGTATGGCAGCAGGTGATGCAGGTGAACGTTAACGGCACCTTTATGCTCACCCAGGCGCTGCTTCCTTTATTACTCAAATCCGAATCGGGTTCGCTGGTCTTTACCTCCTCCAGCGTCGGCCGTCAGGGGCGCGCCAACTGGGGCGCTTACGCCGCATCTAAATTTGCCACCGAAGGCATGATGCAGGTGCTAGCCGAGGAGTATCAGAGCCGTCATCTGCGGGTTAATTGCATCAACCCCGGCGGCACGCGCACCAAAATGCGCGCCAATGCGTTTCCAACGGAAGATCCGCAAAAATTGAAAACCCCCGCTGATATCATGCCGGTTTATCTGTGGCTGATGGGCGACGACAGCCGCCGTAAGACGGGAATGACTTTTGACGCCCAGCCGGGCCGCAAACCAGGAATCGCACAATGAGTGATGAACGCCACCGCGAACGCCAGCAGCGGGTGAAAGATAAAGTTGACGCTCGCGTCGCCGCCGCGCAGGAAGAGCGCGGCATCGTGATCGTCTTTACCGGCAACGGTAAAGGCAAAACCACCGCCGCTTTCGGCACCGTCACCCGCGCCGTCGGGCACGGTAAAAAAGCCGCCGTCGTGCAGTTTATTAAAGGTACCTGGCCAAACGGCGAGCGCAACCTGCTTGAGCCGCACGGCGTTGAGTTTCAGGTGATGGCGACCGGTTTTACCTGGAATACTCAGGATCGCGAAAGCGACACTGCCGCCTGCCTGGCGGTCTGGGAGCACGGGCGCCGCATGCTAGCTGATGAAAGTCTCGACCTCGTTTTGCTGGACGAGCTCACCTATATGGTGGCCTACGACTACCTGCCGCTGGAAGAGGTGCTTACCGCGCTGCGCAACCGCCCGGCCCACCAGACGGTCATTATCACCGGCCGCGGCTGCCACCGTGAAATTAGCGAACTGGCCGATACCGTTAGCGAACTGCGTCCGGTTAAGCACGCCTTTGATGCCGGGATCAAGGCGCAGATAGGGATCGACTACTAGCCGCTAGCCGTTCGAGCAACCCATGATTGAGCGGCAGGCACAGACAGTCCTCCCCCAGCGCCAGCTCGCTTTCGGGAATATTTAGCCGTGAGACGAAGCGCTTGCGGTATTCGGTTGGCGTGACGCCGCAGTATTTATTAAAGGCGGCAATCAGATACTTGTGCTCCTGAAAGCCGCAGCTGTGGCTAATCTCAGTGATTGGCGTGCGGGTATCGCGCAGCAGGGTGCGGGCTTTGTTTAGCCGCACCAGCGTCAAATACTCTTTAAAATTATAGCGGCTCACCTTTTTGAACAGCCGCGAGAACCAGGAGTAGCTCATCCCGCTATGGCAGGCTACCTCGCTCAGGGTCAGCGGCTGATCAAAGTGTTGATTAATAAAATCAATGCCTCTTTTGATCATCGCCTCGTCACGCAGCGAGCTTTCGGCGCGCCGCGTCGGCTTTCCGGCGCAGACGACTGCATCCAGCAGCAGGTAAATCGCCGCGATGCGCTGAAACGGCGCGTGGTTGTCAATTAGCTGTTCCAGTAGCCTCGCCAACCGTAGGTGCACCTCACTGTCTGCCGTAGAGTATGGCCGTCCGCAAGTACTCCAGTCCAGCTGCGGCGAGGGATGAAGCTCATCAAACAGGCCGGGTGAAAACTGGACGGTGACCAATTGACTGCCCGCCATCTCCGCGCTAAGCGAATGGACCTCTTCGGCATTGATGTACAGCATATCCCCCTGCGCCAGCTCCAGGCTCTGCTGACCGACAGAGAGCGTAAATCGCCCCGCCAGCACGGTAATCAGCTCCGGAGCCGGATGCCAGTGAGGCTCGCAGTAGCGAACCTCCGCGGCAAACACGTTCAGCTTCTCGGCATCAAAGGCAATCAGCTCATAGCCGCTGTTCGCCGTTTGTCGTCCGGTCTGGGTGACCGAACGAGGATGAGTCACTGAAAAAGGGAACATGCGCACTCTCCTGTCATTAGCAATGATTAGCGCCCGCCAACACCGCGTTAAGCTCGTCGCGCTCAATATCCAGCGCCAGGAATTCGGTCAGCGCAATCAGCAGTCCGCAGAACAGATCCGGCGCCAGGCGAATCAGTTTTTCACGCACCTGCTCCGCTGGCATCTGACTCTTATCGGCTATCAGCATTACGACGCGGGCAAAGGCCTCCGGCTGCTGGATAAGCTGTTGTAGAGAGTTATCATCGCGCAGCGGTACGTACCGCTGCGGACAATCTACCTCCATTTCCGCGATTAACGGCAGATCCCGGGATGAGGCGCCGACGCGAACCTGCCAGATTCCCGGCGTCACCACCCAATCGCCCAGGCCCGGATGGTAGCAGGCTAGTTCGGCAATGGGCAGCTGCAGGCTTACGCGCCGGGATTCTCCGGCAGCCAGCACCACTTTGCTGAACGCTTTTAATGACTGCACTTCGCGAATCAGTTCCCCCTTCGGCGCGCTGACGTACAGTTGGACGATCTCTTTGCCCGCATACTCTCCGCAGTTGGTCAGGTCGAACGACACGGTAAGCGTCTCGTCTGCGCCTAATCGGGAGGCTGATAGCGCGATATTATCGTACGCAAACCGGGTATAGCTTAAGCCAAAGCCAAACGGAAACTGTGGCGTCAGGCGACGTTTGTCATAATAGCGATAGCCGACAAAAAGCCCTTCTCCGTAGTAGTGGCACAGGTTTTCGCCCGGATAGTGCAGCCAGGCCGGCGTTTCCTCCAGGGAATTAGGCACCGTTACCGTCAGTTTGCCGCAGGGGTTACGCTGGCCGAAAAGGATTTCCGCCACCGCGCGCCCCATCCCTTGCCCGGCAAAGAACGTTTCCAGCAGCGCTTTGCACTCGCCGAGCCACGGCATCACCACCGCATCGCTATTCGCCAGCACCACCACGATATTCGGCTGGACCGTCGCCACTTCGCGAATTAACCGTTCGTGCACCGGCAGAATATGCAGATCCTGACGATCGCCATTTTCGCCATCTTCGCCTACGGCAGTACTGACGAAGAGTACCGCCACGTCTGCCTCTTTTGCCACGCGGCAGGCCTGCGCCAGCGCCTGTTCGTCATCGCGCAGATCGTCCGGCGCGCCTACGGCCGAGGTGACGCTAAAATCGTCCCCGGCGAGATCGAAAATTTCATCCAGCGGGCGATCGAGAAGATACGGTACCGTGGTCGCACATCCGGATCCCTGAATCACCGGCTCCTGCGCCGGTTTACCCAGCACCGCGATGCGCGGCGTTTTCTCCGGACGCAGCGGCAACAGACCCTCTTCATTTTTCAGCAGGACGATGGATTCACCGGCAAGCCGCTGCGCCAGCGCGTGGTGCGCCGTAAAATCGGCTCGCGTTTGCGGGCGGCGATGGCGCTGAACCTTGTCGAGCAGTTCCAACATGCGTAGACAAGCGCGGTCCACCACCGCCATCGGAACTTCTCCGCCTTCGATAGCCGCCAGCAAGCTTTGTTTATCACGGCGGGTTTCCGGCATCGCCAGGTCGTTGCCCGCCATCAACGAAGCGGGACGATCTTTAATACCATACCAGTCGGACATGACCAGGCCGTCATATCCCCACTCATCGCGCAATACCTGAGTGAGTAAAAATGGATCCTGCGAAGTTTGTACGCCGTTAAGACGATTGTAGGAGGACATCACCGTCCACGGCTGGGATTTTGCAATCGCCCGCTGGAAACCTGCCAGGTAGATTTCCCGTAGCGCACGCTCTTCAATGATCGAATCCATTTCCGTGCGGCGATATTCCGAGTTATTGGCCGCAAAATGCTTCAGGCTGGCTCCGACGCCCTCCTGCTGCAGGCCGTTGATCAGCGCAGCGGCAATATCGCCGCTGACCACCGGATCTTCGGCGTAATATTCATAGCCGCGCCCGGCCAGCGGCGTGCGGCGAATATTAATGCCGGGCCCGAGCAGGATCCCGACGCCCATTTGCTGACACTCTCGCCCCAGCGCTTCCCCCATCTGATGCACCAGCTCCACGTCCCAGCTACAGGCCAGACTGGAACCGTTTGGAAAGCAGGTCGCCGGTAGCGAAGTGCTGAATAGCGCCTCGCTACCCCCTTTCGCGACAGGCTCTTCCGCGCTGGCCTGGTCTGCGGTTTGGGTGATGACCGAGATAAAATCATCCATACTCCACTTTTCCCGGCCATCAATCTGCGCACTACTGTAGCGCACGCCGTAGGTGCCGTCGGTCATAATGATATCTTCGATACCGTGCTGCGGCAGCGAGGCGGTGCGCCACAGACCGCTGCCGGTCAACAGCGCTACTTTCTCTTCCGCGCTCATCGCGGCAAGGGTGGTGTTAAAATCGTTACTCATCTCTCTGACTCCCTGAGGTTAAAGCGCGTTCTGTTTACGCAGGCTGATCTTTTGCACAATATCGCGATAGCTTTTTTCATCCAGCGAATAGCAGGCGACAAAGAGGGCGCTGAGGGCAAACATCGCGCCGGGGAATAGCGTCATCAGTACGTTAATGCCGTTAATCGCGCTGGCGGTAATGTTGCCCGCGTCATAGTGGTAATAGTCCAGCATCCAGCCCGCGCAGCCGCCGCCGATGGCCATCGCTATTTTGGTAATGAAATTAAAGAAACCGTAAATTGCGCCTTCGGTGCGCACCCCATGGTGCCACTCGGCATATTCCACGGTATCGGCAATCATTGACCACATTGAAACGAAACCCATCCCCAGCGTAATACTGTACAGACACACGCCGGTCATGATCAGCCAGATATTGTCGCCGGCAATAAAATATTGCATCAGTACGCCCACAACGCCGATCGACAGCGCCACCAGCGTCATTTTCTTTTTACCTATCAACGCAATGATTTTTTCCGAAATAACGGTACCGACAATATAAGCCGCCGACTGAATCATAAAGAAGGTTGAGGTAAAACCTTCGCTACCAATTATATATTTGATAAAGTAAATAGCGATCGCCATCCACACGGTATAGGCAATATAAAAAAAGACGGTGAACATCGAGAGGTTAATTAGCGGCGCGTTGCCTGCCACCGCCTTCAACATTTCCCGCAGCGTCGGCGCCGGAGTCTCTTCCTCTTCTTCACCAACGCGCTCTTTGGTCATCCCGAAGCAGGCAAGGAACAAAAACGTCGCCAGCAGCGCAAAGCAAGAGACGGCGAAGACGTACCCCAGCTGTTTATCGCTAAACGGGGAAATCAGCCTGTCCGCGGTAGTGGACACAATGAGATAGCCAACAATCGCCAGGACAAACCGGTATACCGACAGCGATGAACGGGAGGCTTCATGCTGGGTTAAACGGTTGGTCAGCGCCGAATAAGGCGTATTTACCGCCGTATAGGCCAGGCAATAAATAGTATAGGAAATCAGTGCGAAGTAGAATTTGGCCTCACCGCCGAAAGGCACAAAGCAGAGCACCGTTAAGAAGCCGAGCGGAATTGAACCATACAACAACCAGGGTCGAAGCTTACCGTAGCGGCTGTGGGTTTTATCGATGGCAAAACCAATCAGAATATTAAATGCCGCATCAACCACGCGGGCAATAACAAAGATCAGGCTCGCCTGTACGGCGCTAATGCCGTAAATATTGGTATAGAAAAAAAGTAAAAACAGAGAAACGAAACCAAAGGATAAATTAGAGGCGAAATCGCCAAAACCGTACCCTATTTTTTCTTTAACGCCGATAACCACATAGCTTGCCGAAAGTTTTCCTGCTGTTTCCATTTTAGGCTACCTGTTAATATAATCAGTGGCCTCAGTATATGGCGTCGCCTGGCGCGCCGCTTTGCGTTATTTGTCCGGGCATTTCCTGTTTTTTGTCTTTATGCAGAAGTGTGAAAGGAGTCACAGGAGGGAGAATTCCGGCGGTGACCGCCGGAACTGGAATAATTAACCGTTACCGTTATTACGGCTGCTGGAACGACGGTTGTTATTATTATTGCTCACCTGGCTGTGGCGCTTAACCGCGCGGCGAATCTGATTGGCCTTCATACGACGGCGATCTTTTTCGACGGCGACCTTAGAGGTGGTTTCCGGCGTAAGCTCGACCAGCTCACGCAGGTAGTTAGTTTGCGCCAGGTCCAGCTCGGTGTAGCCGCCGCGCGGCAGGCCTTTCGGCAGTAGAATATCACCGTAGCGCACGCGGATCAGGCGGCTGACCTGTACGCCAACGGCTTCCCACAGGCGGCGAACTTCGCGGTTACGTCCTTCGGTGAGCGTGACGTTATACCACTGGTTAATCCCTTCGCCACCGGTAAACTTGATGGTTTTGAACGCTGCCGGGCCGTCTTCCAGCTGCACGCCGCGAGAAAGCTGGCGCAGCTTGTCATCATCTATCTGGCCAAACACGCGCACTGCGTATTCACGTTCCACTTCGCGGCTCGGGTGCATCAGGCGGTTCGCCAGTTCACCATCGGTGGTAAACAGCAGCAGGCCACAGGTATTCACGTCCAGACGACCAACGGCAATCCAGCGCGCGCCGCGCAGCTTTGGCAGACGATCGAACACCGTCGGACGTCCTTCCGGGTCGTTACGGGTGCAGAGCTCACCCTCCGGCTTGTAGTAGGCCAGCACGCGGCAAATCTGTTCCGCAGACTCTTTCACCGAGATCAGGTGACCGTCGATACGAATTTTTAAACCCGGGACAATTTCAACGCGATCGCCAAGGGTGGCGATTTTGCCATCGACGCTGACGCGGCCAGCTTCGATTTTGGCTTCGATTTCACGGCGGGAGCCGTGGCCAGCGCGGGCCAGCACTTTTTGTAATTTCTCGCTCATTGAGCTTCCTTAAGGTGTCGCCTTCCCAGGCGTCTGGTATACTTCGAAAAACAGGACGTGAGGCAAAATGAAACCTAACACCCTGTTCTGTAAAATTTTTTTGCATCAGCGCGTGCCGTTATCTATGTTGCAACAGCAGACATAACAGAGACACGCCTTCTCGCGTGGGCGAACATGGTACACGAACTTTAAGATGAATGCTTCTTTGCGTTACGAGCATAGCACAACTTACCGCGCACCTCCGTCCGGGCGCATGGCGCGCTGATGGAAGCCAGGTAGCACAATAGGGTCTTTTGCAGAGGATGAACCATGAAAAGGCGCGCGGCATTGCGCCGCGTTGAACGGCGGCAAATAAAAGCGGCGAGCGGGGATTCATTACATGACGATTCCTTCCATGGAAACAGGCGTCATTACAGGAACGGCGTCACGTCCCCGACACCTTCACGCACTACGACCGGCGCGTCTTCGGTAAGATCGATAACCGTGGTCGGCTGCTGGCCCAGATAGCCGCCGTGAATAATCAGGTCCACCTGCTTCTCCAGACGATCTTTGATCTCTTCCGGATCGGATTCGGTAAAGTCGCTACCTGGCAGCATCAAGGAAGTGGAAAGCATTGGCTCACCCAATGTTTCCAGCAGCATCTGCGCAATCGGGTTGGACGGCACGCGCATCCCGATAGTCTTACGCTTCTCCTGCAACAGGCGGCGCGGGACTTCTTTGGTGCCCTTGAGGATGAAGGTGTAGTTACCCGGCGTATTGTTTTTAATCAGACGAAAGGCCACGTTATCGACGAATGAATAGGTCGATAGCTCGGACAAATCGCGGCACATCAGAGTAAAGTTGTGACCGTTTGGCAAATTACGGATCCGGCAAATCCGTTCCATCGCGCCTTTATCTTCAATTTTACAGCCTAAGGCATAACCGGAGTCGGTCGGATAGACGATGACCCCGCCTTTACGCACAATGTCCACCGCCTGGTTAATTAACCGCGCCTGCGGGTTTTCCGGATGGATATAAAAAAACTGGCTCATATTTCCCTCTCAATTTTGTTCTACGGCCACTTCCCAACTGCGCCAGATCCCTTCTACGCCCGCGGGCAGCCAAAGTTTACGGCCCAGTTCGATCCACGGACAGGGCTGATGAAAATCAGACCCCTGCGAGGCATCCAGGCCATACTGCACGGCGTAAGCGGCAAGCTGAGCGCGCTCGTGCGGCGCCTGTTGACATTGCGCCACCTCCATCGCATCCCCGCCCTGTTCGCTAAAGTGGGCCAACAGACGTTTCAACCACTTGGCGGAAAGGTCATAGCGCCCGGGATGGGCAATGACCGCCTTACCGCCAGAATGATGAATGACATCAATCGCTTGTTTTATTGTACACCACTGAGGCGGAACGTAACCGGTTTTCCCGCGCGCCAGATACTTCTTAAAAACGTCAGCCATGTTGTTGGCATAGCCGGCCTCCACCAGAAAACGGGCAAAATGGCCGCGCGTCACTGCACCGCCGTCCGCCAGCTTCAGCGCCCCTTCCCAGGCCCCGGGGATCCGCGCTTTTTCCAGCCGCTCGGCAATCTGCTGGCCCCGCATCTGGCGACGCGCTTTCTGTTCATCAAGCAGCGCGGTCATCGCCGGATGGCCGATATCGATATTCAGCCCGACAATGTGAATTTCATGATTTTCCCACAATGTGGAAATTTCCACCCCGGTAATCAGCGCCAGCGGTAAGCCGGCGCGTTCAATTTCAGCCTGAGCCGCGGGAATTGCCGCCACGGTATCGTGGTCGGTAATCGCCAGGGTGCCGACGCGCATCTGGTGGGCGCGATGGACAAGTTCTTCTGGAGTCAGACGCCCGTCAGAGGCGATAGTATGGCTGTGCAGGTCGTAAATCACTGCGTAATTGGTGTTGCTCAAGATGACTCCTGCTGGACATGAACCTGTACCCGTCATACTTTAAGTCACAGGCAGATTGACTGTGATTCTGCAGCTTAAGTGATTCAGGATATCAATAAGCGCATCATCATACCGACTCAGAGAGAAAATCTGCAAACAGGGGTTGACTTTAATCTCCCGGACTAGTTAACTAGTACGCAAGTTCACATGAAGGGGTATTAACGATGAAAACGCAATTTATCACTCTGCACGGCTGGTGGCGCACCTCCTGTTATCGGGCGGCGTGATCGCGTTTTGCACTCAGCATACAGATACCCGGCCCGCCAATGAGCGGGCTTTTTATTGGACAAATTATTATAGCGAACAGGCGACAACAATAATGCAAACATCAAAACCGGCACTTGAGCTTCTCACCAGCGACGCCATCTATCGGGAAAACCCCACGGCATTGTTCCACCAGATCTGCGGCGCGCGTCCAGCCACCCTACTGCTGGAATCCGCTGATATCGACAGCAAGGATGATTTAAAGAGCCTGCTGCTGGTGGACAGCGCCCTGCGCATTACCGCACTTGGTGACACTGTCACTATTCACTCATTGTCCGCCAACGGTACGGCGCTGCTGGAACTGTTGGATAGCGCCCTGCCCGCTGGCATCAATAATCAGCGTCAGCCAAATAGCCGGGTATTAACCTTCCCGCCGGTCAGCGCGCTGTTAGATGAAGATGCCCGCTTATGTTCACTCTCGGTCTTCGATGCTTTTCGCCTGCTGCAGGAGCTGGTTACCGTTCCGCAGGACGAGCGCGAGGCCATGTTCTTCGGCGGCCTGTTCGCCTATGACCTGGTCGCCGGTTTTGAAGACCTGCCATCGCTGGAAAACGACACCGCCTGCCCGGATTACTGCTTCTATCTCGCGGAAACGCTGCTGGTTATCGACCATCAGACCAAAAACACCCGTATCCAGGCGAGCCTGTTTACGCCGTTGGAAAGCGAAAAGCAGCGTCTGCTTGAGCGGATCGCTCAGCTTCGTCAGCAGCTGAACGAGCCGCCGCTGCCGCTGCCGGTGACTACGGTTGCCGAGATGCGCTGCGACTGCGACCAGAGCGACGAAGAGTACGGCGCCGTGGTGCGTAAAATGCAGCGCGCCATCCGCGCGGGCGAGATTTTTCAGGTCGTGCCGTCGCGCCGCTTCTCGCTGCCCTGCCCGTCGCCGCTCGCCGCTTATGATGTGCTGAAAAAAAGCAATCCGAGCCCGTACATGTTCTTTATGCAGGACAACGATTTCACCCTGTTCGGCGCTTCTCCGGAGAGCTCTCTCAAGTATGACGCCACCAATCGCCAGATTGAAATCTACCCGATCGCCGGTACCCGCCCGCGCGGCCGTCGCGCCGACGGTTCGCTGGATCGCGATCTCGACAGCCGCATTGAGCTGGAGATGCGCACCGACCATAAAGAGCTCTCCGAGCATCTGATGCTGGTCGATCTTGCGCGTAACGACCTCGCGCGCATCTGTACGCCGGGTAGCCGCTACGTCGCCGACCTGACCAAAGTCGACCGCTACTCCTTTGTGATGCACCTCGTCTCCCGCGTGGTTGGCGAGCTGCGCCGCGATCTTGACGTTCTGCATGCCTACCGCGCCTGTATGAATATGGGCACCCTCAGCGGGGCGCCGAAAGTGCGCGCCATGCAGCTTATCGCCGCCGCTGAAGGCAAACGCCGCGGCAGCTACGGCGGCGCGGTGGGCTACTTTACCGCCCACGGCGACCTCGATACCTGCATCGTTATCCGTTCCGCCTACGTGCAGGATGGCGTCGCCACCGTCCAGGCCGGCGCCGGTATCGTGCTCGACTCCGTTCCCCAGTCAGAAGCGGATGAAACCCGTAATAAAGCTCGCGCGGTGCTGCGCGCTATCGCCCAGGCCCACCACGCGAAGGAGATTTTCTAATGGCCGACATTCTGCTGCTCGATAATATCGATTCTTTTACCTATAACCTGGCAGACCAGCTGCGTTCGAACGGCCATAACGTGGTGATTTACCGCAACTCCGTCCCGGCGCAGGCGCTGATTGAGCGCATCGGCACGATGAAAAACCCGGTACTGATGCTCTCTCCCGGTCCGGGGACGCCGAGCGAAGCCGGCTGTATGCCAGAGCTGCTAACCCGCATGCGCGGCAAGTTGCCGATTATCGGTATCTGCCTCGGCCACCAGGCGATTGTCGAAGCCTACGGCGGCTACGTCGGCCAGGCCGGCGAAATCCTCCACGGTAAGGCTTCCAGTATTGAACATGACGGACAGGCGATGTTTGCCGGTCTGAGCAACCCGCTGCCGGTGGCCCGCTATCACTCGCTGGTGGGCAGCAATATCCCGGCAGGACTCACCATCAACGCCCACTTCAACGGAATGGTGATGGCGGTGCGTCACGACGCGGATCGCGTCTGCGGCTTCCAGTTCCACCCTGAGTCAATTCTGACCACCCAGGGGGCACGCCTGCTGGAGCAAACCCTGGCCTGGGCGCTGCAGAAGCTGGAGCAGACCAACACCCTCCAGCCGATTCTGGAAAAACTGTACCAGGCCGAAACCCTGAGCCAGCAGGAGAGCCATCAGCTGTTCTCTGCCGTGGTGCGCGGTGAAGTCAAACCCGAGCAGTTGGCCGCCGCGCTGGTGAGCATGAAGGTGCGCGGTGAGCATCCGCAGGAAATCGCTGGCGCCGCCACCGCGCTGCTGGAAAACGCCGCGCCGTTCCCGCGCCCGGACTACCCTTTTGCCGACATCGTTGGTACCGGCGGCGACGGCAGCAACAGTATCAATATTTCGACCGCCAGCGCCTTCGTTGCCGCCGCCTGCGGCCTGAAGGTCGCGAAGCACGGCAACCGCAGCGTATCGAGTAAATCTGGATCGTCCGACCTGCTGGCGGCATTCGGTATCAACCTCGATATGAATGCCGATAAATCTCGCCAGGCGCTGGATGAACTGGGCGTTTGCTTCCTGTTCGCCCCGAAGTATCACACCGGTTTCCGTCACGCGATGCCGGTCCGTCAGCAGCTCAAAACCCGCACCCTGTTTAACGTGCTTGGGCCGTTGATCAACCCGGCCCACCCTCCTCTGGCGCTGATTGGCGTTTATAGCCCTGAACTGGTGCTGCCGATTGCGGAAACCCTGCGCGTGCTGGGCTACCAGCGCGCCGCGGTGGTGCATAGCGGCGGTATGGATGAAGTATCGCTGCACGCGCCGACGGTGGTCGCGGAACTGAACAATGGCGAAATCAAGAGCTACCAGCTGACCGCCGCCGACTTTGGCCTGACGCCTTACCATCAGGAGCAGCTGGCAGGCGGCACGCCGGAAGAAAACCGTGACATTCTTACGCGCTTGCTACAAGGTAAAGGCGAGACCGCTCACGAAGCCGCCGTTGCCGCCAACGTCGCCATGTTGATGCGTTTACATGGATACGAAGATCTGAAGGCCAACGCGCAGCAGGTCATCGATGTGCTGCACAGCGGAGCGGCCTATGACAGAGTGACCGCATTAGCGGCAAGAGGGTAAATAATGCAGACCGTTTTAGCAAAAATCGTGGCCGACAAAGCGATTTGGGTAGAAGCCCGCAAACAACAACAACCGTTAGCCAGTTTTCAAAATGAAGTGGTACCGACGCAGCGCAATTTTTATGACGCCCTCGCCGGAACCCGCACCGCGTTTATTCTCGAGTGCAAAAAAGCCTCGCCATCAAAGGGGCTGATTCGCGATGATTTTGACCCGGCGGCCATCGCCGGCGTCTACAAGCACTACGCCTCGGCTATCTCGGTGCTTTGCGATGAGAAATATTTCCAGGGCAGCTTCGACTTTCTGCCGATCGTCAGCAAGGTCGCGCCACAGCCGATTTTGTGTAAGGACTTCACCATCGATCCTTACCAGATTTACCTGGCGCGCTACTACCAGGCCGACGCCTGTCTGCTGATGCTTTCAGTGCTGGATGATGAGCAGTATCGCCAGCTCTCTGCCGTTGCGCATAGCCTGAACATGGGCGTGCTGACCGAAGTGAGCAATGAAGAGGAGCTGGAGCGCGCGATTGCGCTGAAGGCGAAAGTGGTGGGCATCAACAACCGCGATCTGCGCGATATGTCGATTGATCTCAACCGTACCCGCACCCTGGCGCCTAAGCTCGGTCATGAGGTCACGGTGATCAGCGAGTCCGGTATCCATACCTATGCAGAAGTGCGTGAACTAAGCCACTTCGCCAATGGTTTCCTGATTGGCTCAGCGCTGATGGAGCACGCCGACTTGAACGCCGCCGTGAAGCGCGTGCTGCTCGGCGAGAATAAGGTCTGCGGCCTGACCCGCCCCCAGGATGCTCAGGTGGCGTATGAATCCGGCGCGATCTACGGCGGCCTGATTTTTGTCCCGACGTCGCCGCGAGCGGTGAATGACGCTCAGGCGAAAGCCGTCATCGATAGCGCGCCACTGAGCTACGTCGGCGTGTTTCGCAATACCCCGGTGGCGGAAGTTGTCGCCCGCGTGGAAAATCTGAGCTTAGCCGCGGTACAGCTGCACGGCAGCGAAGACCAGGCCTATATTGATACCCTGCGCGCCGAACTTCCGGCAACGGTGCAAATCTGGAAGGCCCTCAGCGTCGGCGAAACCCTACCGCAGCGCAATCTGCATCACGTCGATAAATATATTTTCGACAATGGTCAAGGCGGCACCGGCCAGCGTTTCGACTGGTCGCTGCTGCAAGGTCAGGACCTGCGGAACGTTCTGCTGGCAGGCGGCCTCGGTGCCGATAACTGTGTGGAAGCCGCCAAAAGCGGCTGTGCCGGACTCGATTTTAATTCAGGCGTAGAGTCGCAGCCGGGTATTAAAGATGCCAGCAAACTGTCCTCTGTATTTCAAACGCTGCGCGCATATTAAGGAGCAATAATGAGTACTTTACTGAACCCCTACTTTGGCGAATTCGGCGGGATGTACGTTCCGCAGATCCTGATGCCCGCCCTGCGCCAGTTGGAAGAAGCGTTCGTCAGCGCGCAGAAAGACCCGGCATTCCAGGCTGAATTTACCGACCTGCTGAAAAACTACGCGGGTCGCCCGACGGCGCTGACCAAATGCCGGAACCTTACCGAAGGCACCCGCACCACGCTGTATCTCAAGCGTGAAGACCTGCTGCACGGCGGCGCGCATAAAACTAACCAGGTGCTCGGCCAGGCGCTGCTGGCGAAACGGATGGGTAAAACGGAAATTATCGCCGAAACCGGCGCCGGCCAGCACGGCGTTGCCTCTGCGCTCGCCAGCGCCCTGCTCGGCCTGAAGTGCCGTATCTATATGGGCGCTAAGGATATCGAACGCCAGTCGCCGAACGTTTTCCGCATGCGCCTGATGGGTGCTGAAGTGATCCCGGTACATAGCGGTTCTTCTACACTGAAAGACGCCTGCAATGAGGCCCTGCGCGACTGGTCCGGCAGCTACGAAAAAGCCCACTATATGCTCGGCACCGCCGCCGGTCCGCACCCGTTCCCGACCATCGTGCGTGAATTCCAGCGCATGATTGGCGAAGAGACCAAAGCGCAGATCCTCGAGAAAGAAGGTCGCCTGCCGGATGCGGTTATCGCCTGCGTCGGCGGCGGATCGAACGCCATCGGCATGTTCGCCGACTTTATCGACGAAACCGCTGTTGGCCTGATTGGCGTGGAGCCGGCAGGTCACGGTATTGAGTCCGGCGAGCACGGCGCGCCGCTGAAGCACGGTCGGGTGGGTATCTACTTCGGTATGAAATCGCCGATGATGCAAACAGAAGAGGGGCAGATTGAGGAGTCCTACTCCATCTCCGCCGGACTGGACTTCCCGTCAGTAGGGCCGCAGCATGCGTATCTGAACAGCATTGGCCGCGCCGATTACGTGTCAATTACCGATGACGAAGCGCTGGATGCCTTTAAAGAACTCTCCCGCCATGAGGGGATTATCCCGGCGCTGGAGTCCTCCCATGCCCTGGCGCACGCGCTGAAAATGATGCGTGAAAACCCGGAAAAAGAGCAGCTGCTGGTGGTTAACCTCTCCGGCCGCGGCGATAAAGACATCTTCACCGTACACGATATTTTAAAAGCGCGAGGGGAAATCTGATGGAACGTTATGAGACGCTGTTTGCACAACTGAAAGCTCGCCGGGAAGGCGCGTTTGTTCCCTTCGTCACCCTCGGCGATCCGAATCCGGAACAGTCGCTGAAAATTATCGATACGCTGATTGAAGCGGGCGCCGACGCGCTGGAGCTGGGCATTCCCTTCTCCGACCCGCTGGCTGACGGCCCGACGATTCAGGACGCCACCCTGCGCGCATTTGCCGCAGGCGTCACGCCCGCCCAGTGCTTTGAAATGCTGACAGCAATTCGTCAAAAGCATCCGACCATCCCGATCGGCCTGCTGATGTACGCCAACCTGGTCTTCAGTCCGGGCATTGATGAATTCTACGCCGCGTGCGAACGCGCAGGCGTCGATTCCGTACTGGTCGCCGATGTCCCCGTGGAAGAGTCCGCGCCGTTCCGCCAGGCCGCGTTGCGCCATAACATCGCGCCGATTTTCATCTGCCCGCCGAATGCCGATGACGATCTGCTGCGCCAGATCGCCTCTTACGGTCGCGGTTATACCTACCTGCTGTCGCGGGCGGGCGTGACCGGTGCGGAAAACCGCGCCGCGCTGCCGCTGCATCATCTGATTGAAAAGCTGGCCGAGTACCACGCCGCGCCGCCGCTGCAGGGTTTTGGCATCTCGGCGCCGGAGCAGGTGACCGCGGCGATTGACGCAGGCGCAGCCGGCGCGATTTCCGGCTCTGCCATCGTCAAAATCATCGAGCGGAACGTGAACGACCCGCAGGCTATGCTCGCCGAACTGAAAGCCTTTGCGCAAAGTCTGAAGGCCGCCACCAAAGCCGCGTAAGCTAGTCCGCCGTCCGGTCCCGCGCCGGGCGGCTATTTCTGCTGCAAGCTGCCGGCATAGACAAAATAGCGCCAGCACATCATCTTGCGTCCACCCCGCCAGCACCTCATTCATCAGCCGCGTTCTTGCTTGCGCAATGCGTGTAATCATCTCCTGGCCCGCTTCGCTGAGCGTCACTTCGCTAATCCGCCGGTCTTTCGCATTGGGCTGCTTTCGCGCCAGCCCCAGGGCTTCCAGCTTTTTCACCTGCCCTTTCCGCCGCCGATATTGCTCTGAGCGGTACTGCGCTCCGCGCCGCTGCAGCTGATGGGCAGCGATATTGGCAGCCTATCAATGTCCCAGCGGCTGACCGCTACGGGCGGGTTTACCATCGCCACCACTCCCCAGATCGCCACGGCGTGGCCTCAGGATAACCGCCAGAAACGCACCATTTTTATCGTCGATTAAAAAATGATTCCGCACAAAAGTTGGGGTTGATATATTAAATGAGAAATATTATCTTTCTCATTACCGAATGGTTGAGTAATCAACTCAGGTATTCGGTACGACATTGCTCACATTGCTTCCAGTATTTTTGCCCGCACTTGTGCGGGCTTTTTTTATGGCTGCCGACATACTCTGCGCACCAGTTGCCTTAGCCAGCGATGCGCTAATTCATGCTGCTGGCGAGGATGCCACATTTGTGACACCGTTATCTCCGGCACGCTCACCGGGAGAGGAAAACCGATCATCTCTTTTCCCGCCGCGCTCCGCAGACAGGAGGCCGGGACAACGGCGATAAGTTCAGAATCCCGGGCAACGGCCAGCGCGGCGGAAAAAGCAGGCACCACCGCGGCAATTCTGCGGCTCATTCCACATGCCGCCAGCGCTTCATCAACCGGCCCTCGGATCGCCCCGCGACGGGAGGCTATGACGTGCCCTACGGAAACAAATTGTTCTCGCGACAGATCGGCAAAGGCGGCTAACGGGTGTGTTTTGGCCAGTGCGGCGACAAAGCGATCGCGAAACAGCGCCTGCAGGCGGATCTCAGGCCCCATATTTTCAAGTACGCCAATTTCCAGGTCCACCATCCCCTCGCGTAGAAATCGGGCATTTTTCTCCGACTTCGCGGCAAACTCCAGCGTCACACCCGGCGCTTCTTGTGCGACAGCGTTCACCAGCGCCGGGCCAAAAACGTCTATAAATCCCTCATTGGTACGTAACGTAAATCGCTTCTCAAGGGTCAATAAACTCAGCGGCGCAGGCGAAGCATTGAGCACCGCGCGCATCTCAGTGACGACGTTTTTTGCCCGCGCCTGCAGACTTTCCGCATGGGGAGTCAGCACCATTTTTCGCCCGGCTCTGACCAGTAGCGGGTCGCCGGTTACCTGCCGTAAGCGCGCCAGCGTACGGCTCATCGCCGACGGGCTAAGCTCAAGCCGCTTTGCCGCCCCGGCAACGCTCTTCTCGCTCAACAGCACATCCAGCGCAGCCAGTAAATTAAAATCGGGATCGGTCATCTTTTCTCCATTCCAGGATATGGCGTCTGATGCACCTTATTATTGCAAATGCTGCGCCTTCCGCCTGCTACAGCACCAGCCTATATTTATCCCATCATTTATTTAAGCCGGAGGATACCAATGGCCGCTTCCACTAAAACAGTATTGATCGCGGGCGCTTCACGCGGGCTTGGGCACGCCATGGCTGAACAGTTTCTGCGGCATGGCTGGCAGGTCATCGGCACCGTGCGCGATCTGTCGCAAACCACGCCGCTGCACCATCTGGCTCGAGCATATCCTGGACGGGTTCGTATTGAGGCGCTGGATATTTGTGATAATGACGGGATCGCGGCGCTGCGCGAAGCGCTTAGCGATAGCGTACTGGATATGCTATTCGTCAACGCGGGCACCACCAACCGCGATCCGACACAAACTATCGGCGAAATCGCGACGGAAGAGTTTATTCATGTCATGTTGACCAACGCGCTCGCGCCAATGCGGGTAATAGAAAGTCTGCAAGATGTCGTGTTACCGCAGGGACTGATTGGCGTCATGTCCTCAGGGCAAGGCAGTTTGAGCAATAATACCGGCGGGCAGCGCGAGTTGTACCGCGGGAGTAAAGCCGCGCTGAATATGTTTATGCGCAGCTTTGCCGCTCGCCCTGCCTGCGTATCGCATCCGCTGGTGGTCATGGCGCCGGGCTGGATCCGCACGGCCCTCGGCGGCGAGAGCGCCCCGCTTACCATTGCAGAGACCATCCCCTCGCTGGTGAACGTCCTGCTGGAAAAACAAAATCGTCCCGGATTAGAGTATTTGGATTATCGAGGATGTCGGGTGCCGTGGTAATAGTTTTATGCGTATTAATGGCGTGCTGACGAGTTCAGGGCAGTCAATTTTCGTTTTTTACGCTATTACCCCCGATGACGGAGAATTTCCGCGTCCGTCTCGCTTGGTGTGGGCTGGTCATGCGTTTTTCTGGTCGCTCCTGAGCTAAAGCCCGGCAGGAGTGGTATTATTCATGGCAGAAAAAACAGGCACAACGTCAACCGGGGAGCGATTTATGCACGAAGAAGTACCTCTGAAATATTACGACATTGCGGATGAGTATTCGACCGAGTCCGCCGAGCCCGTGAGCGAGTCGGAACGCGATCCTCTGGCGCGCTATTTCCAGCTGTTGATTACTCGCCTGATGAATAACGAAGAAATCAGCGAGGAAGCGCAGGGAGAGATGGCCGTACAAGCGGGCATCGATCGCCAGCGCATTGATGACATCGCGGTATTTCTGAATAAATGGGGTAATGAGTAGTCGTTGCTGCGGCCGACCTGGGGATACTTAGGGAAATCCGCCACGCGTCAGAAAGCGTAATAAAGCTGGTCACGATGACCAGCTTTATCAGGGACTTTAGAACCGGTATCCGGCCGAGAACATAAACACCCACGGATCCAGACGGATACTGTCGTGCTGCTGCGCGCCCGCCAGCTTATAGTTGGCGGTGGTATCGATATCCATGTACCACACCGACATGTTAATCAGCCAGTCGCGGTTAATCAGATAGTCCATCCCCACCTGCCCTGCCGCTCCCCAGGAGTCTTTCAGGCTCAGGTCAGAGATACCGGTTTTTTTACCCGTATCGTTCACGCTTTCGTCGAAGAAGGTCGTGTAGTTGATACCCGCGCCAATGTAAGGACGCAGTTTGCTGCTCGAATCGCCAAAGTACCACTGCGCCATTAACGTCGGCGGTAAATGATGAACGGTTGCAATATTGCCGGTTGCCGCGGTCCCGACTTTATGCCGGAACGGCGTAGCGGCCAACAGTTCAACGCCTATGTTATCGGTTGCCATATAGGTGAATGTCAGACCCAGTTGCGTATTGTTGCTGACGTTAAAGCCCCCCAGGCTGCCTAACGTACCGCCCGCGCCTTCGGTCGGCCTGACCGTGGCCGAACCCGCGCGAATAAAAAATTCCCCGGCTTCATGCGCCCAGACGCTGCTGCCGGAAAGACTGCTCAGAATAACAACCGCCGCTGCTAACTTTTTCATACCCACTTCCTCGTTATGGTTATTCAGCGCAAGAATATACATACAAAGAGGTATGCTTGATCCAACATAGATCACATTAAGTGGGCAAATTTAACATTTATTGATCCAGATTAATTTTCACTTTCTCAATACAATCAGTGATAAGCGTGTGATATCAAGTTTCTTCATTTATGGTACTCCGAACAGCGCTTCGCTGATTTCCTCTTCTATTTACAAAGATATACTTAGCGCGCAGCAGCAGAGACTGCTACCCCGCCGCGATTTGCGGTACAATCGCCGGCTAGTTAACACCTGCAATACTCAAGGAGAATGCATGTCTATCACGGCGAAGTCCGTCTACCGTGACACCGGGAACTTTTTCCGCAATCAGTTCGTTACTATCCTGCTGATTGCGCTGCTATGCGCGTTCATTACGGTAGTACTTGGCCATGCCTTTTCACCCAGTGAAGAACAGCTGTCGATATTAAGCCAGGGCGATAGCCTGGCGGGTAGCGGCGGGCTGTTTGAACTGGTCCAGAGCATGACGCCTGAGCAGCAGCAAATCCTGCTGCGAGCCTCTGCGGCTTCCACTTTCTCCGGTCTTGTGGGCAACGCCATCCTTGCCGGCGGCGTTCTGCTCATGATTCAAATGATCTCCGCCGGTCAGCGGGTCAGCGCCCTGCGCGCGATCGGCGCTTCCGCGCCGGTGCTGCCAAAGCTGCTGCTGCTGATCCTGCTGACGACGTTTATCGTGCAGATGGGGATGATGCTGGTGGTGGTGCCTGGCGTCCTGCTGGCTATCGTGCTCTCTTTCGCACCGGTTATGCTGGTGCAGGATAAAATCGGCATCTTCAGCGCCATGCGTGGCAGTATGCGTCTGGCCTGGGCCAACGTGCGTCTGGTGGCGCCGGCGATTATCGGCTGGCTGCTGGCGAAAACGCTGCTGCTGCTGTTTGCATCCAGCTTCGCGGTCCTGACGCCGAACGTTGGCGCGGTGGTAATAAATACCCTCAGTAATCTGATCTCTGCATTGTTGCTGATCTATTTATTCCGCTTGTATATGCTTATTCGCAACTAACTTAATCCGGGGCGGGCTATTTCTGCCCCGATCTGAACGACGGAATCGATGTATGAAGCAGTTTCTGGATTTTTTACCGCTGGTAGTCTTCTTCGCATTCTACAAGCTATATGATATTTACGCCGCGACAACCGCGCTGATTATCGCCACCGCCATCGTGCTGATCTACAGCTGGGTACGCTATCGCAAAGTCGAAAAAATGGCGCTCATTACCTTCGTGCTGGTCGCCGTGTTCGGCGGATTGACTATCTTCTTCCATAACGACGAGTTTATTAAATGGAAGGTAACGGTTATCTACGTGCTGTTCGCCAGCGCGCTGCTGTTTAGCCAGTGGGTGATGAAGAAGCCGCTGATCCAGCGCATGCTGGGGAAAGAGCTGACGCTACCGCAGCAGGTGTGGTCGCGCCTCAATCTGGCCTGGGCGGTATTTTTTATTCTTTGCGGACTGGCCAATATCTACATCGCTTTCTGGCTGCCGCAGAATATCTGGGTCAACTTCAAGGTCTTCGGCCTGACCGCGCTGACGCTGGTCTTCACTCTGCTGAGCGGCGTTTATATCTATCGCCATATGCCACAGGATGACAACCACTAAGCTGCCATTCTCCCGGCACGCAGCTTTGCGTGCCGTCTCCCCCTTGATCCACTGTTATGCTCTCTGAACAGGATTAAAAAACCGTTTTCTTCATAATATCTACCGGATCACGGAAAGTTGCGGCAATTGTGAGGATTTTGTGGAGATTAACGCACTGTTATTGTAATGATAATTATTATCATTGATATTCTCGATCTCAATTTAACCCGATTTTATAGGGATATTTATCATGAGACCGCAGAAACAGCACATAACCACTCCTCTAGCACTGGCCATAGCAGGCTTGTTCAGTCCGGCTGGCTTTGCCGAAGAAGTGGAGCAGGATACCGAAACCATGGTGGTACGGGGAACCGCCGAAGAGGCGCTGAAGCAGCAGCCGGGCGTCTCGATCATCACCGCGGAAGATATTGCTAAAGCTCCCCCGGTTAACGATCTCTCAGAAATCATCCGTAAAATGCCCGGCGTAAACCTGACCGGCAACAGCGCCAGCGGCAGCCGCGGCAACAATCGTCAAATAGATATTCGCGGTATGGGGCCGGAAAACACGCTGATCCTTATTGATGGCGTGCCCGTCACCTCCCGCAATTCTGTGCGCTATAGCTGGCGCGGCGAACGAGATACCCGCGGCGACAGCAATTGGGTGCCGCCGGAAATGGTGGAACGCATTGAAGTTCTCCGCGGCCCTGCCGCAGCGCGCTACAGCTCAGGCGCCGCGGGCGGGGTGGTCAATATCATCACCAAACGCCCCACCAACGACTGGCACGGCTCGCTTTCGCTTTATACCAATCAGCCGGAAAATAACAAAGAAGGCTCCACTAACCGGGCTAATTTCAACCTTAACGGACCGCTGGCCGGGGACGCCCTGACCATGCGTTTATACGGCAACATTAACAAAACCGAACCCGACGCCTGGGATATTAACCGCGCGCAAAATGGATCTTATGCCGCGGGCCGTGAAGGTGTGCGCAACAAAGATATTAACGCCCTGCTGTCATGGAAAGTCACGCCGCAACAGATTATCGATTTTAGCTACGCTTATAGTCGGCAGGGCAATATCTATGCCGGCGATACCCAGTATAGCAACAGTAATATGAGCCCCAATGGCCTGGTAGATACCCTCTACGGTCAGGAAACAAACAGGATGTATCGACAGACCTGGGGGCTGACCTATAACGGGATATGGGACTGGGGCCAGTCAAAGGCGGGCGTCTACTACGAAAAAACCAACAATACTCGCCTGCAGGAGGGCACCACCGGCCGCGTTGAAGGGATGATCAACAGCGATGTCTATGACACCAGCCGCCTGGAGTCATGGCGCTCAACCGCAGAGGTGAATCTCCCCTTCACTGGCTCGCTGAACAGACCCTCACTCTGGGCATGGAGTGGAATCACGATGAGCTGAACGATCCGGCGTCGATGCAGGCCACCACCACCACGGATGCGCTCCCCGGGGTTTCCGGCGATCCTTCACAACGCAGCCCTAAAAACAGCGCCACCCTGACCGGTATCTATCTCGAAGACAATATTGAAGCGACGCCGGGCACCAATATTATCCCGGGTCTACGTTTCGACTATCATAACGACTTCGGCAGCAACTGGAGCCCGAGCCTGAACCTGTCGCAGGATCTGGGGGATATGTTTAAGGTCAAAGCAGGTATTGCCCGGGTATTTAAGGCGCCGAACCTGTATCAGTCCAGCGAGGGGTATCTGCTTTCTACGCGGGGCAACGGCTGCCCGATAAGTATTGCCGATGGCAACTGCTATCTTTTGGGAAACCCGGACCTCGATCCGGAAATCAGCATCAATAAGGAGATTGGCCTTGAGTTTAACCTGAACGGTTATAACGCCGGCGTCACCTGGTTCCGCAACGACTACAAAAACAAGATCGTCTCCGGCACCGAGATACTGGGTAATACCGCTACCGGGGCGAATATCCTGCAGTGGGAGAACGGCGGGAAAGCGGTCGTCGAAGGCCTTGAAGGCACGCTGCTGGTTCCGGTCATTGCCGATACGCTCAGCTGGCGCACCAATGCCACTTATATGATCAAATCGGAAAACAAAGATACCGGAAACCCGTTATCCGTTATTCCGAAATACACCATCAATACCCTACTTGACTGGCAGGTAACCAGCAAGTTTTCGGCGAACGTCAACTGGACCCTGTACGGTCGGCAGAAACCGCGCGAATACGCGGAAATTCGTAATGAAAATGGGGTGCTGGCCACCAATGAAGTCGGTTCCTATTCCGTGGTGGGTATCGGCGGCAACTATCAGCTAATGAAAGACCTGCGCCTGAACGCCGGGATTAGCAACCTGTTCGATAAGCAAATTTATCGTGAAAACGAAGGCGCTTCGACCTACAACGAACCGGGTCGCGCCTATTACGCTGGCGTCACGATCTCGTTCTGACCCCTCATGCCCGCTATCGCGGGCGTATTCCCTATTTTCTCAGCGTCCTTTTCATAGTAGCATCGCGCCTGATCATCTTTGACTAGTACAGAGTATAGAATGACAACAACAGATCTTGCGCCGAAGGGCGAATTGGTTTTACGCACCCTGGCGATGCCGGCGGACACCAACGCTAACGGCGATATTTTCGGCGGCTGGCTGATGTCGCAAATGGATATTGGCGGCGCCATTATGGCCAAAGAGATTGCCCACGGCCGCGTCGTGACCGTCCGCGTCGACGGCATGACCTTTTTACGCCCGGTGGCAGTTGGCGATGTCGTATGCTGCTACGCCAACTGCGTGAAGCGCGGCAATACATCGATAACCATTAATATGGAAGTGTGGGTCAAGAAAGTGTCGTCTGAGCCTATCGGCCAGCGCTATAAAGCGACCGAAGCGCTGTTTATCTACGTCGCGGTAGATAATCAGGGCAAGCCTCGCGCCCTGCCCGCCCTGTAATGCAGCCGGCCCGGCACAACCGGGCCGGTCGTTTACAGAAAACCGAGTAAAGAGAAGAAGAAGTAGCCCAGTACAATAATGACCACCGGCAAAACGTAAAGCGGAAAATACTGCACCAGGATGGTATGACGCGGCACCACCACACGTTCGGAGATTTGCTCGCGCGTCAGCCCTTCAGCCCCTTTTGCCTGCTCCAGAATCAGCTGATCCTCCACGCCTTCGCGCAGAAATTTAGCCTGGCGCCCCATCCGCGCCCCGGACGCCTGCAGCGCCATGCCGACAAACACCAGAATATAGATAATCCAGAAGCCAATGTTCATACCGTGCTTAAAGTCCGGCAGCGGCGAGTTGTACCAGAAGAAATTGAGGAACGGCGTATTAAAACGCATCATCTCAATCATTACATGGGCGAAGTCCATCATCACCGCGTCAATGCCCGGTTTTTTCTCACTGTGCTCGTACATAAACTTCAGCACGGAAATCAGCGTCGAGATAACCGCCGGGATAAATACCACCCACCCCAAAATACGTTTAAGTACTGCAATGCGTCCAGCTTGTTGATACGTCATGGGTTCCCCTTGTTAAGACGCCTATCCACTCTAAGTCTACCTTCGTCGGCGAATTTCGCCCAATAATGCGCGGTATGATATACCATGAGTGCCGATTCGTTATCTATTTACGCTACAAGGAGAGGGACTTATGTCAGCCAGGCGCCAGATTCACGCCGCGATTTTTGATATGGATGGGTTACTGATTGATTCCGAGCCGCTATGGGATAAAGCCGAACTGGAGGTGATAGCAAGCCTGGGGGTGGATATCAGCCGCCGCCATGAAATGCCAGATATTCTGGGCCTGCGCATCGATTTAGTCGTCGACCTGTGGTTTGCCCAGCAGCCGTGGAAAGGCCCGGATCGCGCGGAAGTCACCGCGCGGATAATCAATCGCGCCATCCAGCTGGTGGAAGAAGCGCGTCCGCTTCTCCCCGGCGCGCGCGAAGCGGTGGCATTGTGCAAAGCCCAGGGGCTAAAAATCGGCCTCGCGTCAGCATCGCCGCTGCGGATGCTGGAAAAAGTCCTCGCCATGTTTGAACTGCGCGACCAGTTTGACGCCCTCGCTTCCGCCGAAATGCTGCCGTTCAGCAAACCGCATCCGCAGGTGTATCTCAACTGCGCCGCCAGTCTTGGCGTCAGCCCAATGAACTGCGTGGCGCTGGAAGACTCGGTCAACGGCATGATTGCCAGCAAAGCAGCGCGGATGCGGTCTATCGTGGTACCGGAAGCAGAAAACAGCCGCGACCCGCGCTTCGTGCTGGCTGACGTGAAGCTTGCTACGCTTGAGTCCCTCACGCCGGGCGACCTGCTCGGCTAATCCTGTCTGTGATGATGGGATAGCGGTATCATCCTATCATCACAAAAATAAAACACCGTTTCATTTTTAATTGTTTTTTCCTCTTTCGCCCTCTATGCTTATCTCAACGGCGTTATTTGACGCATGAAATCAGCATACAGAGGTGCATATGGTACTGAACGCCTTTGACCTTGCGGGCAAGGTCGCCATCGTGACGGGTTGTGATACCGGGCTGGGCCAGGGAATGACTTTAGGCCTTGCCCAGGCCGGGTGCGATATCGTCGGCGTGAATCGCCGGATCCCCCATGAAACCGCAGAAAAGGTGCAGGCGCTGGGCCGCCGCTTTACCGCTATCCAGGCCGATCTAAGCCGGCAGGATGAGATTGAAGATATAGTGACTCAGGCTGTGGCCGCCATGGGCCGGGTAGATATTCTGGTCAACAATGCGGGAACCATCCGTCGCGCCGATGCGCTCTCCTTTAGCGAAAAGGACTGGGACGACGTGATGAATCTGAATCTGAAATCGGTGTTCTTTCTTTCCCAGGCGGTTGCCCGGCAGTTTATTCAGCAGGGTGATGGCGGAAAAATCGTGAACATTGCCTCCATGCTCTCTTTTCAGGGCGGTATTCGGGTGCCATCCTATACCGCATCAAAAAGCGGCGTACTGGGCATTACCCGCCTGATGGCCAATGAGTGGGCCGGGCATCACATCAACGTTAACGCGATTGCGCCGGGGTATATGGCGACCAATAATACCCAACAGCTGCGCGATGACGCCGAGCGTAGCAAAGCGATCCTCGACCGTATTCCGGCCGGGCGCTGGGGGATTGCGGATGACCTACAGGGGCCGGTCGTCTTCCTCGCCTCCAGGGCGGCGGATTACATCAGCGGCTATACCCTGGCGGTGGATGGCGGCTGGCTGGCGCGCTGATGGTTTTGTGACAAAGAGTTACACCGTCACCTCTTTCGCACACTGTATAAAAACCCTATACTGTATGAATTGACAGTTTAGGGTTTTTATCATGACGGCGGAAGGCCACCTTCTCTTTTCTATCGCCTGCGCGGTATTTGCGAAAAATGCGGAATTAACGCCCGTGCTGGCCCAGGGCGACTGGTGGCATATTATTCCTTCCGCCATCCTGACCTGTCTGCTGCCGGATATCGATCACCCAAAGTCATTTCTCGGCCAGCGCTTGAGCTGGATATCAAAACCGATAGCGCGCGCCTTCGGCCATCGCGGCTTCACCCATAGCCTGCTGGTGGTTTTTGGCGCGGTCGCGATTTTCTCATTGAAAGTGCCAGAAAGCTGGATAGTTCCGGCAGATGCGGTTCAGGGGCTGGTTCTGGGCTATCTCAGCCATATTCTCGCCGACATGCTCACCCCGGCGGGCGTTCCGCTGCTCTGGCCCTGCCGCTGGCGTTTTCGTCTGCCTCTCCTCGCGCCGCGCAAGGGCAATCAGCTGGAGCGTGCACTGTGCATGGCGCTGTTCATCTATGCCGTGTGGATGCCGCAAAACGTTGCCGAAAACAGCGCCGTTCGCTGGTCATCGGATATGATTAATTCGCTGCAAACCACCTTTAATCGCTTTATTAGCCACCAGACTGGACGATAAACCAGCGAATTATTCAATTGGTTATAATCAATTCCATTTGAATATAAGTAACGAATTACGCCTTCTGCTACCCTTGCCGTCATAAGAGTTGGTTATTGACCAACCCGGTGATAAAAGTTATCAGGAGAACGGGGATGAACTTTCCATTAATAGCGAACGTTATCGTGTTCGCGGTTTTACTGTTGGCGCTGGCCCAAACCCGGCATAAACAGTGGAGCCTCGCTAAAAAAGTGCTGGTCGGTCTGGTGATCGGCGTGGTCTTTGGCCTGGCGCTACAGCTGATCTATGGTTCCGACAGCCAGGTGCTGAAGGATTCTATCCAGTGGTTCAATATCGTCGGTAATGGCTATGTTCAACTGCTGCAAATGATCGTTATGCCGCTGGTTTTCGCCTCGATTCTGAGCGCGGTCGCCCGCCTGCATAATGCTTCGCAGCTGGGTAAAATCAGCTTCCTCAGCATCGGTACCCTGCTGTTCACCACGCTGATTGCGGCGCTGGTCGGGGTGCTGGTGACCAATATGTTTGGCCTCACCGCCGAAGGACTGGTTCAGGGCAGCGCGGAAACCGCCCGCCTCAACGCCATTCAGAGCAACTACGCCGGTAAAGTCGCGGACCTGAGCGTCCCGCAGCTGATCCTCTCTTTTGTGCCGAAAAACCCGTTTGCCGATCTGACCGGCGCGAACCCGACGTCGATTATCAGCGTCGTTATCTTCGCTGCGTTCCTCGGCGTCGCGGCGCTGAAACTGTTGAAAGATGACGTCGCGAAAGGCCAGCGCGTACTCACCGCCATCGACACGCTGCAGAGCTGGGTGATGAAGCTCGTACGCCTGGTGATGCAGTTAACGCCGTACGGCGTGCTGGCGCTGATGACCAAAGTGGTTGCGGGCTCTAACCTGCAGGACATCATCAAGCTCGGCAGCTTCGTTATCGCCTCTTATATTGGTCTGGGCATCATGTTCGTTGTGCACGGTCTGCTGCTGGCGGTGAACGGCGTGAGCCCGCTGAAGTACTTCCGTAAAGTCTGGCCGGTACTGACCTTCGCCTTTTCCAGCCGCTCCAGCGCCGCGTCGATTCCGCTGAATGTGGAAGCGCAAACGCGTCGTCTGGGCGTGCCGGAGTCTATCGCTAGCTTCTCCGCATCGTTCGGCGCCACCATCGGCCAGAACGGCTGTGCGGGTCTTTATCCGGCGATGCTGGCGGTAATGGTCGCACCGACAGTCGGTATTAACCCGCTCGATCCGCTGTGGATCGCAACGCTGGTGGGCATCGTGACCGTCAGCTCCGCCGGGGTCGCGGGCGTAGGCGGCGGCGCGACCTTTGCCGCCCTGATCGTCCTGCCGGCGATGGGCCTGCCGGTCACGCTGGTGGCGCTGCTGATCTCGGTGGAGCCGCTCATCGATATGGGCCGTACCGCGCTGAACGTGAGCGGTTCTATGACCGCCGGTACCCTGACCAGCCAGTGGCTGCGTCAAACCGATAAAACCATTCTCGATAGCGAAGAAGATGCGGAGCTGGCGCACCGCTAAGCTGATGCAATCTTCAGGTTATCAAAAAAAACCGCTGAAATATCAGCGGTTTTTTTATTTCCCCTGCAGCCTCAGGAGTCGATTTCCCCTTCCTGCCTCATCTGCGTCGCCCAGCGCTGCGCCGCTTCCGGCACGTTAAACGGCGGGGAACGGCGAAAATGTTCGTCTATCAGCACAAAGGCAACGTACTTACCTCGCAGAGCCCAGACGTCGCGAAAACCATCCATTTTGACGGCGTGTTCCGGCGGCGCAGGTTCCACTCGAGGCACGTAGCTAATGACCTGACGATTTTGTTGGCGAAGTGGTTTCATCACAAATAGATTCACTAAACACAGCGGGAAACGGAAACCCTTATCATAGCCGAAAGCGCCCCCTTTCGTCGCCCCCTGCTTGCGACCCTTTAGTAGCAAAACTCCTATAAAAATATGTTCTTGAAATGATGTTCTACAATTAGAAGGGTTTTGGTTTAGCAATGACCATTTTCAGCAATGAAAGCAGGAGCAAGCAATGTCTGATAAACACTCTAACCCACAACCCCATCAATCGCCGGTTCACGATGACCGGGAAGCAAAACCTGGTCTGGATGCCTTGGCTCCCGAAGACCAAAACTGGCGGCCCACGCCGCATCCGACAGCCCCTGGCGAAGAGCCGACCGCGCCGGGCAGTATGAAGGCCCCGGATACGCACAGCGAAAAGCTTGATGCCCTCGAAAAACATCGCAAAGGCGGTGAAGATTATGCGCTCACCACCAACCAGGGCGTTCGCATCGCTGACGATCAAAACTCCCTGCGCGTAGGTAAACGCGGCCCCACGCTGCTGGAAGATTTTATCCTACGTGAAAAAATCACCCACTTCGACCACGAGCGCATTCCGGAAAGGATCGTCCATGCCCGCGGCTCCGCTGCGCACGGCTATTTCCAGGCGTACAGCGATTTAAGCGACATAACCAAAGCCGATTTCCTCTCCAGCCCGGAGAAAAAAACGCCGGTCTTCGTCCGCTTTTCAACCGTACAGGGCGGCGCAGGCTCCGCCGATACGGTGCGCGACATCCGCGGTTTTGCCACCAAGTTTTATACCGACGAAGGGATTTTCGACCTGGTCGGCAACAACACGCCGATCTTTTTTATCCAGGACGCGATCAAGTTCCCTGATTTCGTCCACGCGGTCAAACCCGAGCCCCACTGGGCCGTCCCGCAGGGGCAAAGCGCGCACGACACGTTCTGGGATTATGTCTCGCTACAGCCGGAAACGCTGCATAACGTGATGTGGGCGATGTCCGACCGCGGACTGCCCCGCAGCTACCGCACGATGGAAGGGTTCGGCATCCACACCTTCCGCCTGATTAACGCGCAAGGTAAAGCCACCTTCGTACGTTTTCACTGGAAGCCGGTCGCGGGCAAAGCCTCCCTGGTATGGGACGAGTCGCAAAAGCTGACCGGTCGCGATCCCGATTTCCACCGCCGTGATTTATGGGAAGCGATTGAAGCCGGCGATTATCCTGAGTATGAGCTGGGCTTACAGCTGATCCCGGAAGAGGACGAGTTTGCTTTTGATTTCGATCTACTGGATCCCACCAAGCTGATTCCGGAAGCGCTGGTCCCGGTGCAGCGCGTCGGTAAGATGGTCCTCAATCGCAACCCGGACAACTTCTTTGCCGAAAATGAGCAGGTGGCCTTCCATCCAGGGCATATTGTTCCGGGGATAGACTTCAGCAACGATCCGCTACTGCAGGGCCGACTCTTCTCTTATACCGATACGCAGATTAGCCGCCTCGGCGGACCTAATTTCCATGAAATCCCGATCAATAAACCCACATGCCCGTACCATAATTTCCAGCGCGACGGGATGCACCGGGTGGATATTGATACCAACCCGGCAAACTACGAGCCCAACTCCATTAATGATAACTGGCCGCGGGAGACGCCGCCGGCCGCTAAACGCGGCGGCTTTGAATCCTATGCCGAGCGGGTTGACGGAGAAAAAATTCGCCAGCGCAGCCCCTCGTTTGGCGAGTACTACTCTCAGCCCCTGCTGTTCTGGCGTAGCCAGACGCCTATTGAGCAGCAGCACATTATCGACGGCTTTAGCTTCGAACTGAGCAAGGTCGTCAGGGAGTGGATCCGCGAGCGGGTGGTCGATCAGCTGGCGCATATCGACCTGCAGCTGGCTCAGGCGGTGGGTAAAAATCTGGGGATTGAGCTCACCGACGAGCAGCGCAGCATAACCCCGCCACCGGATGTTAACGGCCTGAAGAAAGATCCGACCTTAAGCCTGTACGCCATTCCCAGCGGCGACGTTAAAGGCCGGGTAGTGGCGGTACTGCTTAACGATCGGCCGGTCGCGAAAGAGCTGCTGGCGCTGCTGAAGACGCTGAAGGCGCACGGGGTACATGCCAAACTGCTCTATTCCCGAATGGGTAAAGTGAAGGCCGATGACGGTAGCGAGCTGCCGGTGGCCGGAACCTTTGCCGGGTCGCCCTCGTTAACCGTCGATGCGGTTATCGTTCCCGGCGGCGATCTGCAAAGCCTGAGCAACAACGGAGATTTCCACTATTACCTGCTGGAAGCTTACAAACACCTGAAGCCAATTCTTCTGGCAGGCGATGCCCGGCAGTGTAAAGCGCCGCTGCAGATCGCCAGCCAGGGTGAAGAAGGCGTTATTGAGACGGATTTCATTGATAGCCAGGCGATGGATGAGCTAATTACCCTGATGGCGGCACATCGGGTGTGGTCAAGAAGCGCCAAAATCGCCGCGATCCCGGCGTAAAAGAGAAGCCCGGCAGAAATGCCGGGCTTTTGACTTGCCTTTATACATCGCGATAGGTTCCGAGCCGGTAACCGCGCCCGGCGATCGCCGATTTCAGCGACTCGCTCGTCAGCACATCCAGCTCGGTCAGACGCGGATAGCAATAGGCGCTGCCCATAATCGTGTTATCCACGAACGCCGGGTGGCACATTACCTCCAGAGACGTCTCACCGCGGTGGATAGAGGCATCCAGGGTTTGCAGAAACAGTGCTTCCGAAACCCCTTCCCCGTAAAACTCACTGGCGAACCCTTCACTGCTGCGCGCCGCATCCTGCGCTAAACCTGACAGCGTCGCCAGCTGTCGGTCGATCCGCAGCGCCACCCCTTTCTCACGCGCAAAGGCCGCGACGATGGGGTAAATCTGCGCAATCATGTGCACATGGTGATGGCTGTCGATATGCGTCGGCTCATGGCCAAACAGCTCGACAAAGCGCCGGTACTGGCACTCCAGTTCGTGCGCGATTTCATCCAGCGGCAGGCTATCCTCTTCCGCCATCTGCCAAATCCACTTACCGAGACGGCCTTGGCGGGTTAATCCCGGCATCGCCGACAGCGGTTCGCCCAGCGTCAGGACAAAGTGCATCCCCACCGCCAGCTCAGGGATGCAGCGGCTAAGCTGGGCAGCATGGCCGATCGCCGCGCCGTTGACCAGCGCCGTCGTGGAGGTGACCAGACCGTTCTTGCAGGCTTCGATAATGCCGTAGTTTTGCCCTTTGCTGAGGCCAAAATCATCGGCATTGACGATTAACACGCGTTCCATGAGCCGCTCCCGTTACTGTTTCAGTTTTTCGATAGTCGCCGCAAAGTTTGGCAGCCACTGCTCGTGCGCAAGGATCATCTCACGCGCCAGCTTCTCGGCGTCACGATCGGAGTGGATCAGCGGGCTCAGGTTAAGCGCCAGCAGCACGTCATCCAGTTTACCGCTGATTGCCGCTTCGCTGGCCGCGACTTCAAAGCCTTTAATGGTGTAAATCAGTCCCAGCACTTTTTCGTCGAAATGCGTGATGCGCGGCGTCGGTTTGGCACCATCGCGACCCAGCGTACAGGTCATCTCGACCGCCCAGTCGGCCGGGATGTTATCCACGTGGCCATGGTGCGGCACGTTCACGTAATGCTCGGCCTGCTTATCATTGTAAATGGCGTTAATCACTTCACAGGCGGCGTCGGAATAATAGGCCCCGCCGCGCTGCTCCAGCTCTTTTGGTTTAACGTTCAGGTCCGGATCTTTGTACAGCTCAAACAGCTGTTTCTCAACCTTCTGCACCACCTGCGCGCGGGCGCCGCCTTTGTAGTACTCGCCCATTTCAATCGCCAGCATCTCTTTTGGCTTAAAGTAGTAGAGCAGATAAGAACAAGGGATCAGGCGCAGCGATCGGAGCAGCCCTTCGCTAAACGGCAAATCAAAGATATTTTTCACCGAGTTTGCGCTCAATCGACCCGACGCTACGCCGTCAAGCAGCTCGTCAAAGCGTGAAACGCCGTTGACCAGTACATCGCGAACAAACACCAGATGGTTCAGACCAAACAGATCGATATTAAGCTCATCGCTCGGAGTCAGCTTCAGCACGTCGGTGATAAACATCTTCATGCCGATAGGAATATTGCACACGCCGATAAAGCGCTTAAAGCCGGTATGACGATAAACCGCTTCGGTCACCATGCCCGCCGGGTTGGTAAAGTTAATCACCCAGGCGTTAGGACAGACTTCCTGCACATCTTTCACAATGTCAAAAATGACCGGAATGGTGCGCAGACCTTTAAACAACCCACCCGCGCCGTTGGTTTCCTGGCCTAAATAGCCGTGGCTCAGCGGAATACGCTCATCCTTTTCGCGCGCCTTAAGCTGGCCGACGCGCAGCTGGGTGGTGACGAAATCTGCGCCTTCCAGCGCCGCGCGGCGATCGAGGGTCTTGTAGACTTTCATCGGGACGCCGGCTTTTTCTACCATGCGCTGGCACAGCGCGTGGATAATATCGAGCTTTTCCTGCCCTTCCGCAACGTCCACCAGCCACAGTTCGCTGATCGGCAGTTCATGATAACGCTTCAGGAATCCTTCCAGTAATTCCGGGGTATAGCTGCTGCCGCCGCCAATAGTCACTACCTTCAATTTCTGGCTCATCTTTTTCTCCCTTGCGGATAGCGCGTATACGGCACCCGCTCTCCGTTTAAATACGGACAGTTAATTTGAATATTTAGACCGCGCGGACTAATCCGCGCCCGGTTAATTAATACTGGTGAGGTGTTTCCGATAGCTGCTGGGGGTAAAGGACGTCAGCTTCTTGAATGTTTTAATAAACAGACTTGGGCTACTATACCCCGACTCATAGGCGATATCGGTCACCGAGTAGTTGGTTATCTCCAACTGTTTTTTGGCGAAGTTGATGCGAATATCGTTAATCATCTGCATCGGCGTTTTGGCGTAATAACGCTGGGTTGCGCGGGTTAAGTATTCCTGAGTTTTCCCGGAAAGCTCGACCATATTTTCCAGCGCCCCCTCACCAAATTTAAGCTTATCGTGCATACCCTCGACGGTATTTTTCAACCACTGCGGAATAACATCTTCGGTAGGCTCTTCACGATAGTGCCGCAAACGATTCAGGGTGTAAAAAGACACCAGCTCGATAAATTCGTCGAATTCAGTTTCGCGAAAATTCAGTGATGCAATAACCGACTCAATATAACTGAGAAAAGTACTTTTAACGGCATAGACCTGTGAGGCGACCAGACCAAACGGCAGCAGCGGCAGATAGTGTTTCTCAAAGAAACTTTTGCTGATGCCAACGTTAAGAATGCGCGTCGCGCCAAATTCATAAAAACTCTGGTGATGCGACCCCATTGGGATGAAAACAAAATCCCCGCGCTCCAGCAGCACCCGCTTACCATTAATAACCTGATAATAGCGCCCGGTTAAAACGATGGTGTACTCGTAGTAATCATGCTGGTGAAGCCCGCTTACGCTCTCCGTTTTGTTATAGATGACCACATGAAAGTTCTTGCCGTTAAAGAGTTGTTGCTCCCGGGCGGTACTGATTTCAGTGGTCATCATCTTTGGCTGCCTCATCGTGTCGATGACCTATTGTACCTTCTCGTGCAGCTCAATCAATTCGGCAACCAGCTCACGAGCCAGCATTGAGGTCATCAGATGATCCTGCGCATGAACCAGCACCAGGCTCACCTTCATTTTGCCTTCTCCCTCATCGCTCTCAATCAGCTGCGTCTGCACAAGGTGCGCTTCGCTCAGCGCCATACGCGACTGTTCCATCATCGCTTTCGCCGCCGCGAAATCTCCCTGCTTAGCCTGCTTCAGCGCGGCATAAGCCAGGCTGCGCGCTTGACCGGAGTTGATAATCAGCCCCATCACCACCTCTTCGAGGTCGTTTACCGCGGTCTCTTCTGCTGCGATGTTATCCAGATCAAACATAATGACTCCCTTATTTCCAGGACGGTACGGGAAAACTCCCGTACCGCTCAATATTAGAATTTCAGTGCGTTAGCGATATCTTCTTCGCTCTCTTCCTGCTCAATGACGCCCTGCGCTTTGTTGGAAATCACCACAAACGGCAGGTAGACCAGGGTGGATACGGCAAGGTTGAACAGGGCCAGCAGCAGGGCCGCGACGCTACCGTTGGTGTTAAAGAAGGCGCCTAAACCGGTCGGCATGGTCCACGGCGCGATATTGGTAATCGGCGGGATGATGCCGAGGGTGTAAGCCGTCATGGTGATGGCCGCCAGCAGAGGCTGAATCAGAATGAACGGGATAAACATCACCGGGTTCATAATGATCGGCAGACCGAACAGGATTGGCTCGTTAATCTGGAAGATGCCTGACGGCAGCGCCAGTTTCGCCACCTGACGATGATCCTCACGACGTGAAGCGATAAAGATGGCGATGATTAAGCCCAGAGTCGCGCCGGTACCGCCAAGGAATATGTAGGAATCCAGCATCGGCTTGGCCCACATATGGAAGCTCTTACCCGCGGCCAGCGCGGCCTCTACAGAACCGTACTGCTGATAGGTTGCGATGTTTTCCAGCGCCCACGGCGTCATGATCCCGCTATCCAGCGCTGACAGCGCCAGTGACCCGTGTACGCCGAAGAACCACAGCAGCGAGGTGAAGATAACGTATGCCCAGCCTACGACGGCGCCCATTGAAGCCAGCGGCGTGGAGATCGTGTCCATGATGATCTGGTGGAAGTTAGTCCCCCAGTGGGTCAACGCCCAGGAGATAATCCCCATAATAGAGAGGATAATAAACGCCGGGATAACCGCCGAGAATGAACGGGAAACGGAGGCCGGTACGCTGGAAGGCAGCGTGATCACCCAATTGCGATGAACGATAAAGGTGAACATCTCGGCAACGACCAGACCGATGACAATACCAGAAATGATATTGGCGCCGCCTAACCAGTTTGCGCCCACGGCATAGGCTTCACCGACGCTATAAGGCGTAACGGTCATAAATGCCGCAACCGCCAGCAATCCGGCCGCCATTGGGTCAACTTTACGCTCTTCAGCTAAAGCCGAACCAATAAAGAAAGGCGCCATCAGCGACATAATGCCGAGCGTACCGTTATAAACGTTACCGCCGATAGCTTTAAAACCGTTCAGTGTTTCGATTGTCGAGGCATCCAGACGAATGCCCATTGAATAAAAGAATGAACCGTCGCCAAAGCTCAAAAATACGTTATTAATTAAAACAAACATCGCCCCTGCTAACGTCAATGGCATTAACTTAATAAAGCCGTTTTTAATTGCATTGACGTGGGGCTGCCTTCCTATTTTGACGGCAAAAGGAAGGAGTACCTTTTCAAGCGAGTCAATCACTTTACTCATAATAAATACCCTTTAAGGCCGCAATATAATCATTGCGGCAATGATAGATGAAATTACTCATTGACGGGAAAATAAACTCTGGGTATTTCGGACAGCAAGCAGCTAAAACACACCCTCACGAAATTTTAACCGCTGCCATCCGAAATATGTCGAGTTTTAAAATAAAAATTATTGTGCAGCCGCTTTCTTAATGGCCGCAACGGCCGCTTTCAGAACACCTAAACCATCGATCTTACCGTACAAAACGGAATCAATGACTTCTACGGGTTTATTGGGCAGTAAACGCTGAATATCCGGCAGCATATAGGAAATTTGTGGGCCTAATAATACGACATCGGCATCAGGACCTTTTTCACCGGCTAAGGTCTCCGGAAATGCTTCAATAATCACCGGCACTTCATACTTCTCGGCCTGGGCGCGCATTTTCGATACCAGCAGTGATGTCGACATCCCGGCAGAACAGAACAGGTAGATATGTTTCTTTTCCATGAACGCTTCCTCAATTTGTGTGACCCGGTCCTCTCCGCATCATCGATGCCTGAGAGGCGGTAAGAGATGTTTCTTTGAATTAGTATTGTTTATGCATTGAGTATACGGCATCGTTCACCGCCAGGATAATTCCTCCTTGAACAGAATTGTCTCTCATTGACCTCGCGTTTTGACTGCCTTCACATTTCCCTCAAATAATTCGCGCAATTAAATAAGCATCAGAGTTCACAAAAAAGCCCGACCAATGGTCGGGCTTACGTAGAAATCAGCGTTATGTCAGGGATACTACTTGCTGTTGCGCGGGTCGGTATCGTACTCGGCACAGGTCTGATAACCGGAATTTATCACGTGGCCAGTATCGTCCAGAGCGACAAAGTAGGTTTCAATTTTACCATCGCGTTGACCCAGGATGTATGTCTGGCAGGTACCGCGCGCGTGGATCATGGTAACTTCTGATGAAGGTTTACCGGCAATCTGCGCAACCTGGGCGCGACTCATACCTTTTTTAACGTCTTTGACCACCGGCTGAGTGAACTGATCTTTGGTACGGTCATAGGCCGTACAGCCTGCCAGCATGGTCAATACTGCTGCTGCGCCCAGAAATCCTGCAAAATGCTTGTTCATGTTCCATCCTCTTTTTTTTGGCGTGTTAATAAGCCTGGAATAAATATCTTTATTTTTCAAGCCGAAGGTGGAAATGAAACGAAATTAAGAGCTTTCCAATAATAAATCCCCTCTTGTTGAGGTTGCCTGCTTTTGCTTCACTCAAAATTGTGATCCTTGTCGTTTTACCGGCAAAGAGGTAGGTTAAACCCCTGCTGATTGGCAAACAGATTCACTTCCCGGAGGGCGCAATGACGCTACAACAAGAGATTATTCAGGCGCTGGGCGCAAAACCCCAGATCGATGTCGAAGCCGAGATACGCCGCAGCGTAGATTTTTTGAAATCCTACCTGCAAAAATACCCCTTTATCAAATCGCTAGTCCTCGGCATCAGCGGCGGCCAGGACTCTACGCTCACCGGTAAACTGTGTCAGTTGGCCATCAACGAACTGCGCGCCGAAACCGGCGACAGCAGCCTGCAGTTTATTGCCGTGCGCCTCCCGTACGGCGTGCAGGCGGATGAACAGGACTGCCAGGACGCTATCGCTTTTATTCAGCCGGACCGCGTATTAACGGTCAATATTAAGGGCGCCGTGCTGGCCAGCGAGCAGGCGCTGCGCGAGGCCGGGATCGAACTTAGCGACTTTGTTCGCGGTAACGAAAAAGCCCGCGAACGCATGAAGGCGCAGTACAGCATTGCCGGAATGACCCATGGCGTGGTGGTAGGCACCGACCATGCGGCGGAAGCGATCACCGGGTTCTTCACCAAATACGGTGATGGCGGTACCGATATTAACCCCATCTTTCGCCTCAACAAACGCCAGGGTAAACAGCTGTTGGCTCATTTAGGCTGTCCGGAGCATCTGTATAAAAAGCTGCCGACCGCCGATCTTGAGGACGACCGCCCCTCCCTGCCGGACGAAGTGGCGCTGGGCGTGACCTACGAAAATATTGATGATTATCTGGAAGGCAAAGCGCTGGATGAGAAAATTGCGAAAACGATTGAAGGCTGGTATTTGAAAACCGAGCATAAACGCAGACCGCCGATTACCGTCTTCGACGACTTCTGGAAAAAGTAATTCGCCTCTCCCCCTCCGCCCCGACCCGGTTCGGGGCGATTTTTTATCCTTTTCGCCTCTTCCTTCGACTGCTATACTGGATAAATAACCAGCACCAGGAGCAAAAGTGGCAAGAAGGCAATCCGCCCCGCGTCTCGAATTTGAAGCGGCGGCAATTTATGAGTATCCCGAACATCTGCGTCCGTGGCTTGAGGCTTTGCCCAGGCAGCCGGGGGTGTATTTGTTCCATGGCGAAAGCGATACCCTACCGCTCTATATAGGGAAAAGCGTGAATATCCGCAGCCGGGTGTTGTCGCATCTGCGCACGCCCGACGAAGCGGCGATGCTGCGCCAGTCCCGGCGTATTACCTGGCAGCGGACGGCTGGTGAACTCGGCGCGCTGTTATTAGAAGCGCAGCTGATTAAAGAACAGCAGCCGCTATTCAATAAACGACTGCGGCAAAACAGGCAGCTGTGCTCGTTACGCCTTGCTGACGACCGTCCTCAGGTGGTTTACGCCAGTGAGCTGGATTTCTCGCAGCAAAGCGATCTCTTTGGCCTGTTTGCAAATCGCCGCGCGGCGCTGCAGGCGTTGCAAAAAATCGCCGATGAGCATCGCCTTTGTTACGGATTAATGGGCCTTGAACCGCTCAACCGCGGGCGCGCCTGCTTCCGCTCCGCTCTGGGCCGCTGCGCGGGGGCCTGCTGCGGGAAAGAGAGCGTTGAAACGCACCATCAGCGGCTGCGTGAGAACATGCAAAAGATGCAGCTGGTGTGTTGGCCGTGGGCCGGAGCGATCGCACTGGAAGAGCGCAGCGAGGATATGACCCAATACCACATTATTCAAAACTGGCTGTGGCTCGGCGCGGTAGAGTCCCTGTCACAGGCATCATCGCTCACGCGCCTGTCGGCCAAATTTGACCATGACGGGTATAAAATATTGTGTAAGCCGCTGCTCAGCGGCCGCTATAAGCTCCATCCTCTGTGAGGTGAATGTCAGCCCCGATGCGCTATCGGGGCAATTACCAGCCACCACCGCCACCGCCGCCCGAGCCGCCTCCGGATGAACCGCCTCCGGAGGAACCGGAGCCACTGTAACCGGAACCTGATGATGAACCACGTCCTGAACCGCTATCCGGCGTCGACATAGAGGCGGTTCGGCAGGCTTCGCTGAAGTGGTGGACGCTTCCCCAGTCGGCGTCGGCAAACGCATGCGACATGGCGCCTGTACTACTCAGGTAGTGGGCAAAGGTATTTGCCCATGTTTTCCCTACGCCAAGCGCCAGAGCAACCGGCAGCAGCGCTTCAAAATGGGAAATCATCTGCTCAGGCGGATAGATAATTTGATAACGATGCTTTTCGGCGGTACCCAGATAGCGCATCAGTCCTTTCGCGATAGCCAGTTCATCAAGCCCGCGCTGCGTATAGCGCGGCGTTTTCCAGGCAACGAAAACGCACAGCGCGAACGCGGCCATAAGCGCGCCAATGTATCCTGACGGAAGCTGGGTGATGGGCAGTATACCAAAGAGAAAAATCCCGCCTCCCAGCGTCGCGAAGGGGCCGAAGATCGCCAAAAAAAAGAGCGGCACCGGCCCCCAGGCACGCCACATCTCCCGCGGGCGGCATATAAAACGCAGCAAACAGGTGAGCATCGCTCCGCCGAACAGCATAAAAACTGCGGCCGGTATCGTCAGCAGCGCGGCCTCCATATTAACCCAAAGGCCGCAGACCACCGGCACCAGCAGCGCGATATAGATACAGCGCCGCAGCGGCTGCCCCCATTTGCGAAATAATTTATCCCGCTGCGCTTCACAACGCTTTTCCTGCTCTTCACGCGCTGTCTGCATCGGTCGCTGATGGGCCTTGCTGAGATCGATATTTTTTTGTTTACCTTTAAAAAGCGTACTTAACAGCTGCCTGTCATCATAGTTTAATTGCCGGTTTCCCTCGACGGGCAAACGGGTCAGCCGCTGTTTTACGCCGGCGTTCGCAAGCCACGGGTTAGGGGTGTGTTGACTGTCCCCGCTGACCGCCATTCCGCGTTTAGCCACCAGCGCTAATAAATCGCTACTAAAAGCCACATCATCATATTTACGCCGGGTGATAAAACGCAGGTAGCCCGGAGACATGCCGGGGGGCGGCGAATAAAGCGCAACGACCGGCGGCATTTTTAGCCCGGCTTTGGTGACGTGTTTTCGCCACCACATCAGGTAATAAGCGGCCATCAGCAGCAGAGGTAGCCAGACTACGCCGGTTTTTAGGGTGGGGATAAGTAGATGCACCAGCGGCAAAGCCGCCTCCGGCGCCGGAGCGTCAGCAAGGATCGACCGAGGCCAGGTATAGACCACAGTCAGCCCCTCCCCCCGCGCCAGAGGCCGCAGGGTGCGGACACTACCGTCAGGAAGTATCTGCGCATTGTGTTCTTTCGCCCCTGCGACGCCGGTATAAACATCAAGCGATCGCAGTCTGGCGTCCTTAGCGTTAGCGTTGAGGTTTCCAGCGGCGTCCGGGAGGTCAAGATGAAAGCTGGCCTCGCTGATAGGCCACGCCCAGTCGTTGCCCGTCACGTTCCAGTAAAGCTCATCCCACTCGGGGAAGCGGCTGAAATGGTTGCTGATTTGATAGCGAATTTCGTAGTTATAGATCCCGGGTTTCAGGACCCGTTCACCGCTGCCAATGCGTACCGTCAGGTTTTTTTCTGCTTCATCAAGGCTAAACGGTTCAGGCACGCCATCGCGCGACACCGACTCGATCGCATAATACACGCGAAAGATCTTGCCGTCCTGACGGTTCCAGGTGAGGGGCAGCGTACGGAAAATCCCCCGCCGAATCTGCCTGCCCAGAGAAAGTACTTTGATATTTTCTCGCATCTCCATGCTACCGTCCGGGTTAAAGCGCGCCCGGGCATCGAAAGAGAGGATATGTTCATACGCTGGAATAGCGTCAGCAGGAAGCTGGGAGGCATCCTTGATGATGATCATATCGTCGGCGGCAAAAGCCGCGCTGATGTTCAGAAGCAGCAGCAGGACGAGGGGGCGCAACCCCCGAAAAAGTAAATTCGCCATTTAATCACGCCATCCGCGGTAACTTAGCTTCTTCCGGTGAGTCAAGTTCAAAGAATGCTTCTGCTTTAAAATTAAATAACCGCGCCAGCAGCAGGCTGGGGAAAGACTCGACCAGGATATTGAAATCGCGCACCGAGCCGTTGAAGTAGCGACGAGCCATCTGCAGCTGCTCTTCTATTTCGCTGAGCGATTGCTGTAAAGCAAGGTAGTTTTCGCTGGCTTTAAGTTCTGGATACGCTTCGCCGAGCGCGAAAACGCGCCCTAGCGTGCCAGAGTACTGGCGTTCGCTGTCGGCGATTTGTCGGGTGCTGCCGACCAGTTCGCCACGCTGGCGGGAGATCTCTTCCAGCAGTTCTTTTTCATGCTGCGCATAGCGTTTCACCAGGCTCAGCAGATTCGGCGCCAGGTCGTGGCGACGCTTAAGCTGTACGGCAATACCGCTCCAGGCTTCGTCTTTAAAACGTCGCAGGGAGATAAAGCGGTTATAGGTCATTACGACCCAAATGAGGACGACAACGAGTACGGCGAGGCCGATATACATTTCCATATGCGAGATCCATGAGCAGAGTAGGCTTTAGACCAGGACACCTGAGTCCTTGGCGATCGTTAAGGCACTCATACTGGCACATTCGTCCCTGCCGGGTAAATCAGGTTTCACGATGGACTTTTAGCAGATAAGAAAAAACCGCCGGCCCTGCCCAAAGCCTGTTGGCGTTATTGGGCAAGACCGGCGGTCTTAAGTCAGCGCGCTGAGTTATTCAGCTGGTGCAGGCATTTTACCTTCCGGCGCTTTACGATCTGTCAGATGCTTCTCAAAATTGGCATTGAACTGTTTTTTCTGTTCCGGCGTCAGGATGTTGTAAATCTTGTTCTGGGTTTCCAGACGCGCCAGCGCCATCTCTTTATGCTGGGCCTCCATCTTATCAATCTGCGCTTCCGCTTTTGCCTTATCGAAGGTATCGCTGGCTACCAGCTCATGCATCGCGCGGCGCTCATCCAGGGATGGACGTTTCATGTTGTCGCGCTGGTTCTTCATGATGTCGCGGATTTGCGTTCTCTGCGCATCGGTCAGGTTCAGACCTTTAAACATCATTTCGTGCGGGCCGCCAGGTCCGCGCTTATGATGCATCATCGGCGCGTTATCGGTTGGGGTAGCCGTAGTGTCAGCCGCGTGGGCCAGGTTAGCCGCGCCCAGAGCCAGAGTAGAGGCAACAAACAGTGCTGTAATCTTCTTCATCGTTCAATCCTTACTTTGCGTTATTCTTACGGCGCGTTGCCGTGTTGACGAGATTAACTTTACGACGTTTATCGTCAATTAATCAGAGCAAGCGTAAAACATTGAAAGTGTAAAAAACATTTTCTCGCCAATTATGGAGAAAATAAGGAAAATGAGGAGACAAGTGTCAGAAAAAATAAATAACAGGCTGTTTTACCGAGAAATTATGGAGATTATAAATCAGCAGAGATTAAAAACAAAGCATTTAACCAGGAATAATCTGCAATCAATGGACAGAGCACGAAAAAATAAGATGACAGTGGAAAAATAAAAACCGAAATAAACGCCGCCGCCCGGACGGGCGACGGATTCACTGGAAGCGCTGCAGCATCAGCCCGGCGCGCTGGCCCAAGGCGACGCTGGGATTGGGGAACAGAATGTACTCTTGCTCCCCTTCCACCACATAGCGAGTGTCGCCATCCTCAGCAAGCAGCGTCCCGGCGGCAAACGGCGTAAAGTTCAGCGTCTGCGCCGACATATGCAGCTGGAACCTGTCGCTGCTGCGGGTGATTTGCTGTACCACCCTGTAGCGCAGCGGCGTGTGCTCAGCTTCCAGCGTCACCTCCCCCGCCAGCAGCAGCGACAGCGCGCGTTGAGTCGCCGCGAACAAGCGCAGATCGTTTTCGCCAAAAGGTAGCGCCTTACCGAGCTCCAGCGTGCAGGAGCGCGCGCCGAAGCGTTCGCAGCTGAAATGGGTAAAGGTCCCGCCCGGCTGCTGATGAAACACCAGCGCCTCCAGCCCTGCCGCCCCCAGCCAGCGCAAAAACGCTTCATCCCATGGGGTATCCCGCGCCGGCAGGACACCAAAGCGGGTATGCAGCGAACCGCGTATGGCGGTATGTAAATCCAGGTGCCAGCGCTCGCCGGACGTCCCGGCATAAAATCGCGCCAGCGCATGCTCCAGCTGCCGGGCGCGAACGGTTTCATCGCTGGCGCTAAAAGCGCGCCATCGCTCGCCGAACATACGGTTGATATCGCTATGCAGATAGCGCTTGTTGGCCCTTAACGCCTGAGGGTTACCGAAGATAACCAGCAGCCGCCAGCGTAGCGGCATTTCCCCACGAAACAGCTGTCGCAGCAGGAGATCGGTGATTTCGACCGGCGCGGTTTCATTGCCGTGAAGTCCGGATGACAAAACCAGCGACCGATCGCAGGGCTCATGGGGAACGAGCTGCAGAATGCCGCAGTCAATCCAGTGCCAGCGAAACTGTGCGGTTTGGCCATGAAAATGGTGGGGCAAACGCCCCGCCAGAGTGAGTGCCAGAAAGTCGTCCACGACGCCTCCTTATTATTGCTGGAACGGATACACTGAGCCCAGGCACAAGATCTGCGTTAAATGGTCGAGCGCTTCGCGGCCTTCACGCAGAAGCTGCGGATCCGCGAGATCGGCCTGGGTCAGGCGATCGCGATAGTAGCGGTCTACCCAGTCATTCAGGGTGGCGAATAGCGCATCGTTCATCATCACCGCCGGATTCACCGCCTGTCGCTCGTCCTCAGTCAGCACTACCCGCAGCCGCAGGCAGGCCGGTCCGCCGCCGTTGGCCATGCTTTCGCGCAGATCGTAAACCTGCAGCTCATCGATCGGGTTATCGCCTTCCACCAGTCGGTTCAGGTAGCGCCAGACGCCCGGGTGTTCCTGCGCCTCCAGCGGCAGAATCAGCCGCATCCCACCCTCCCGTTTGCTCAACAGCTGACTGTTGAACAGATAGGTCGCCACCGCGTCTTCTACCGAAACCTGGCTTGCCGGTACGACGAGCGGCGTAAATCCGGGAACCTGCTGCGCCAGCTGCTGCAGGAGCTGCGGCTGGTCAACAAACGCCTGCTCGTGACAAAACAGCACCTGCTGATTGCTTACCGCAATCACATCGTTATGAAACACGCCTTTATCAATCACCGCCGGATTTTGTCGGGCGAAAATCACCTGCCGGGGATTGACCTGATTCAGGCGGGCAACGGCCTGGCTGGCCTCGAGCGTCTGCCGCGCCGGGTAGCGCAGCGGATTATCTTCGCCCCCCTGCTGGCGGCCGTAAATAAACAGCTGCACGCCGGGCGCGCCGTAGTCGCCGCCGAGGCGGTTATGGTTTGCCGCCCCTTCGTCGCCGAACAGCGATACCTGGGGCAACGCGCCGTGGACGGCAAACCGCTGCTCATCGGGGAAAATCGCCTTTAGCAGCGCTTCGGTGGTCGGCGCTTCGCTGGCGCGGTGGAATTTATCGTTCAGGTTTGCGACGGTCAGATGCACCCGGCCATCCAGCGAGTCGGCTGAGGGCGAGACCGTGGCGGCATTGGCGACCCACATCGATGACGCGGAGCTGACCGCCGACAGCAGTTCCGGCGCCTGGCGCGCCGCCTTTTCCAGTACCTGCTCATCGCTGCCGTCAAAACCAATCTGGCGCAACAGCGGAATGTTTGGCCGCTCCTGCGGCGGGATCAGCGCCTGCGGATAGCCCGCATCCGCCAGCGCTTTCATTTTCTTCAGCCCCTGCTTTGCCGCCAGCTGCGGGTTAGACACCCGATAGCGGTGTTTTGTCGAGGCTTCGTTGCCGAAGGATAAGCCCGCATAGTGGTGGGTCAGGCCCGGCAGCCCGTCAAAGTTCACTTCCCAGGCTTTCATTGGGATGTCTCCTGACGAAAATTCAGCCCCGGGCTGAGGGTAGCCGGTAGCGACAACTCCGGCGATTCCAGGCTGGCCATCGGCCAGGCGCAATAGTCCGCAGCGTACCAGGCCCCCGGACGATGGTTGCCGGAAGCGCCGGTACCGCCGAACGGCGCGGTGCTGGCGGCGCCGGTCAACGGTTTATTCCAGTTAACGATACCGGCCCGCGCCTCCAGCAGCAGCTGGTCGAATTTGTCGCGTTCGGCGGAGATCAGCCCGCAGGAAAGCCCGAAACGGGTCGCATTAGCGAGGGCAATCGCCTCATCAAAATGGTCATAGCGCCAGACGCAGAGCAGCGGGCCGAAGACCTCTTCGTCAGCCACCTGTGCAACTTCGCCCATGTCGATAATGCCCGGCGTCAGCAGCGAGGTTCCGGCCTGCAGCAGGCGCGGCTCCAGCAGGGTTTTGCCGCCGCTGGCCACGTGTGCCAGCCAGGCTTGATGCACCTTTTGCGCCGCCTGCGCTGAAATTAATCCGCCAAGAAACGGCTGGGGCTCGGCGTCCCACGCGGCGGGAATCAGCGTTTGTGACACCGTCACAAGACGTTTAAGAAACGCATCGCCCGCCTCGCCGCGCTTTACCAGTAGCCGACGCGCGCAGGTACAGCGCTGTCCGGCAGTAATAAAGGCCGATTGAATCGTCAGATGCACGGCGGCATCAATATCCTGAGGATCATCCACGATCAGCGGGTTGTTGCCGCCCATCTCGAGGGCAAGAATTTTTTCCGGCTGCCCGGCAAGCTGGCGATGAAGCTGAAAACCGGTAGCAGAGCTGCCGGTAAACAGCAGGCCGTCGATATCCGCCTGGCCGCTCAGCGCCTCGCCGGTTTCCCGTCCGCCCTGGAGCAGGTTAAGCACGCCCGGGGGCAGGCCGGCTTCGGCCCATAGCTTCACCACCGCCTCGCCGCTTTGCGGCGTCAGCTCGCTGGGTTTGAATACCACGGTATTCCCCGCCAGCAGCGCCGGAACGATATGACCGTTAGGCAGATGCCCGGGAAAATTGTAGGGGCCAAATACCGCCAGCACGCCGTGCGGACGGTGGCGTAGCGTCGCCTCGCCGTCCGCCATCGCGGTCTGCGCTTCTCCAGTACGGCTATGGTAAGCGTTCACCGAAATGGCGATTTTATTGATCATCGCGGCAATTTCCGTTGCCGCTTCCCAGCGCGGTTTGCCGGTCTCCCCGGCGATAACCGCGGTTAATTCGCTTTTGTTCGCTTCCAGTAGCGAAGCAAACTTTTCCGCGATCGCTTTCCGGGCGGCAAACGGCTGACGGGCCCAGGCGGGAAACGCCGCACGCGCCGCGCTGACCGCCAGCGCAACCTGCCCGGCATCGGCATCGTTGCCCTGCCACAGCAGCGCCTGGCTTACCGGGTTATGTTTACTACGGGCCGGGCCGCGACCGCTTTGCCAGTCGCCGTTAATCCATAAACTCATGATTTTTTCTCCTCGGGGCACAAACGAACCAAGCGAATCTGGTCGCCGGGGTGGCATTTCAGGGCATCCAGCTCGCGCGCGCTTAGCACCAGGCGGTCGCTCTCCGGGTCGGCGTAAACTAACATGGCGCGAAACTGCTGGTACTGCTCATTGGCCACCAGGCACGCTGGCCACTCGCCCGGCGCGGGCTGGCCTTCGGCGACGGTGACCAGCCGACTTTTGCGAATAGCCCTCACCCGGTCAATTTCGCATTCCAGCGTCGGGCCGCCGTCAAAAATATCGACGTAGTTGAGATAGCGGAACCCCTCTTTCTCCAGCACCGCGCGGGCCGGGGCGGTTTGCGGATGGACCTCACCGATGACCGCTCGCGCCTCGTCGCTTAAAAAGTCGATATACAGTGGATGCTTCGGCATCAGGGCGGCGATAAACGCTTTTTGCCCGGTACCACACAGATAGTCGGCGCGGGAGAACTCCATCGCGAAGAAGCGCTTTCCAAGACTCTCCCAGAACGGCGAGTAACCGTGTTCGTCGATGACGCCGCGCATTTCCGCCACGACCTTTTCGTTGAAACGTTCGCGAAAAGCGGCCATAAACAGAAAGCGTGATTTCGACAGCAGGTAGCCGTTGCCCTCTTTCCGCCATTTTGGATCCAGGAAGAGCGTGCATAGCTCGCTGCTGCCGGTATGATCGTTACTCAGGAACAGCGTCGGCAGGGCGTTGTAGACGTTAAGCTCTTTCGACGCGTGCACCTGGGTACCAACGCGATAGTTGTACCAGGGGTCGTTAAGCCCAACGGCCACCTCAATGGCGCAAATTCCCGCCACCGCGCCGCTGGCGCAGTCCTCAAGAACGAAGACATACCCCTGCTCGCTTTTGGGCAGCTCGCCGCGCCAGGTCATCTGCGAACGTTCAATGCGCGCGGCCAGCGTGGCTTCATCAGCCGGCAACGACGTCAGGCCGCCGCCGGTCTCTCCGGCCAGGGTCAGTAGCCCCGGCAGATCGCCTTTTTCTACCGGACGGATCACCATCATGATGAGACTCCCGCGAGAAAGCGTTTGCAGGCCAGCTCGAAACGATCCAGACCGCTGTTAACCTCGTCCTCGCTGATAATCAGCGCCGGAGCGAAGCGCACCACGTTGGCGCCGGCAATCAAAATCATCAGCCCCTCTTCCGCCGCCTGATTGCTGATAGCCTTCGCCTTGCCGGCATACTCGTCCTTCAGCACGCAGCCGATAAGCAGCCCCAGGCCGCGGATCTCTTTAAACAGGCCGTAACGCGCGTTGATCGCGTTGAGCCGTTCGCAGAACCACTGATGGCGCTGCTTAACACCATTGAGAACCTCGCGGGTGTTGACGATGGCAAACACTTCCCCCGCCACCGCGCAGGCCAACGGGTTACCGCCGTAGGTGGTGCCGTGGGTACCGACGGTCATCACGCTGGCGCAGCGCTCCGATGCCAGTAGCGCGCCAATCGGGAAACCGCCGCCCAGCGCCTTGGCGGTGGAAAGCAGGTCCGGCGTCACGCCGTAGTGCATATAGGCGTACAGCTCCCCGGTGCGGCCGACGCCGGTCTGGACTTCGTCGAAAATCAGCAGCGCGTTGTGCGCATCGCACAGTTCACGCAGGCCGCGCAGGAAGTCCGCATCCGCAGGCACGACGCCGCCTTCACCCTGCATCGGTTCAACGATCACCGCGCAGGTATTGTCGTCGATCAGCGCCTTTGCCGAATCGAGATCGTTATAGATAGCGTGCTGAATCTGCGGCGGCAGCGGCGCAAAATCCTGCGAATAGGCCGGCTGGCCGCCCGCGGAAACGGTAAACAGCGTGCGGCCGTGGAAGGCATTTTTGAACGCCACGATGCCGCTTTTCTCACTACCGAAACGATCATGGGCATATTTGCGCGCCACTTTTAGCGCCGCTTCGTTGGCTTCGGCCCCGGAGTTACAGAAAAAAATCCGGTCGGCAAAAGTGGAGTCAATCAGCTGTTTAGCCAGACGCAATACCGGTTCGTTGGTGTAACCGTTGCCGGTATGCCAGAACTTTTCCGCCTGCCCGGTCAGCGCTTTAACCAGCCGAGGATGAGCGTGGCCGAGGGCGTTCACCGCAATGCCGCCGGCAAAATCGATATACTCTTTTCCCTGCTGATCCCACAGGCGTGACCCCTCGCCGCGTACCGGAATAAAAGCCGCTGGCGCGTATACAGGCATCATCCATTCATCAAAGTTGCTACGCGTAATTGACTGAGACATATCGACCTCTTCCGGTAAATAAAAAGTTTAAATAATGTTAATGAATATGGTTAGTACGCTGTAAATGTAGATTGCACGGTTCGTGCCAGCCAGAGGTAAAAATGCATAAATCGAGGTCGATAACGAAATATCAATAAGTTACGAAAGACCGTTATTCACATAAAATGCATAAAAAGTGAATAAAAATGCTAAAAGAGGCTTTTGCAGTGGAATAAAAAGAAAGATTATGCAGGGGTAAGATATAATTCTGTAATTGTGATCCTTGACGAAATTTATCGGCAATAATCGCCCTTTTTTGGCGCAGCGCGTTCCAGAATGGTGCACAGTTTGTGCAAACAGGCTACCAACCGCTGCAATCGGCAGAATAAAGCGCCTTTGCGCAGCCAGCCCGGCGAATTTCTGCTACCATCCCTGCACTATTCACCTTGCACAGTGGCAGCGACTATGAAATTTGTCTCTTTTAATATCAACGGCCTGCGTGCCCGCCCGCATCAGCTGGCCGCCATCATCGATAAACACCAGCCCGATGTCATCGGCCTACAGGAAACCAAAGTCCACGACGACATGTTTCCCCTCGAAGAGGTGGCGAAGCTGGGCTACAACGTCTTTTATCACGGGCAGAAAGGCCACTACGGCGTCGCGCTGCTGACCAAAGAGACGCCGATCGCCGTGCGTCGCGGTTTCCCGAACGATGGTGAAGAGGCCCAGCGCCGCATCATCATGGCGGAAATCCCTTCCCCGTTTGGCAACCTGACGGTGATTAACGGCTATTTTCCGCAGGGCGAAAGCCGCGATCATGAAACCAAATTCCCGGCGAAAGCGGCGTTTTACCAGAACCTGCAAAACTACCTCGATACTGAACTGAATAAAGAGAATCCGGTGCTGATCATGGGCGACATGAATATCAGCCCCACCGACCTTGATATCGGCATCGGCGAAGAGAACCGTAAGCGTTGGCTGCGTACCGGCAAATGTTCATTCCTGCCGGAAGAGCGCGAATGGATGGAGCGCCTGCTGGGCTGGGGCCTGGTGGATACGTACCGCCATGCGAACCCGCAGGATAACGAGCACTTCTCGTGGTTCGACTATCGTTCTAAGGGCTTTGACGATAACCGCGGGCTGCGCATCGACCTGCTGCTGGCAAGCACCCCGCTGGCGCAGCGCTGTGTCGAAACCGGCATCGACTACGAAATTCGTGGAATGGAAAAACCCTCCGACCACGCGCCGGTATGGGCGACCTTTAAGGTCTAAACCGCCGCGTCATCAGGCTCACTGGCCCGCAGAGCCTGAGCCATATCAAAAAAGCCGCCGTCAGCGATTGTGAACGGCGGCAAACTATTATACTGTCGCGCGCACTTTTGACCGCCGCGCAATACAGGAGAACCCAATGCAAAAGAAGCCGTCATAAAGCAGAGTATAAGCTGCTTTTTGTTGTGGTCGTATTGAGCATTGTCGCCTGTATTATTCAGCAGTCGGGTTTTGCCGAGCTGGTTACCCATTTTGACCGTCTGCGCGAGGCCATCCGTCAGAGCGGCGCCTTCGGCTATACGCTCTATATTCTGCTGTTTATCGTCGCCACCCTGTTTTTAATACCGGGCTCTATTTTGGTGATTGCCGGCGGAGTCATTTTTGGTCCGCTCGCGGGGACCTTGCTATCGCTGCTGGCGGCGACGTTCGCCTCTTCCCTGTCGTTTCTGTTCGCCCGCTGGCTGGGCCGCGAGCTGCTGCTTAAATACATCGGGCAGACGACGATATTTCAGGCCATTGAAAAAGGCATCGCCCGTAGCGGCGCCGATTTTTTAATTCTGACCCGGCTCATCCCGCTGTTTCCCTATAATATCCAGAACTACGCCTATGGCCTGACGGCGATTCCGTTCTGGACGTTTACCTTTATTTCCGCCCTCACCACCTTGCCCGGCATATTTATCTATACGCTGATGGCCAGCGAGCTTATTCGCGAGGGTGTCACCCCCCTGTTTGTACTGAAACTGACGCTCGCGGGGCTGGCCTTATTTGCCCTGATTCAGGCGGCGAAAAGCTATGCCCGCTATCGGCGGATCGCTACGCCACGTTTACGGTCTAACGATGAAAAATAGCAACGCGCTCTCGCGGATAGCCATTGGCATTACGCTGCTTGCGTTTCTGCTGGCATGGTGGCTGATACCCGGCGTAGATGGGTTTATGCAGCGCAGCCTCGCGGCCTTTGCCACGCTCGATCAGCAGGCTGTTGAACGCTTTATCGACGCCTGGGGCCCGCAGGCGGCGCTGGTCTCCTTCGCGCTGATGATTCTGCAGGCGATTATCGCCCCGCTTCCCGCCTTTCTGATCACCTTTGCCAACGCCTCCCTGTTCGGGGCTTTCTGGGGCGGCGCGCTGTCGTGGGTAAGCGCTATGGCCGGGGCGGCGCTGTGCTTTTTTATCGCCAGAGCGCTTGGCCGAGAGGCGGTGGAAAAACTCACCGGCAAAAATGTATTACAGAGTATGGATGGCTTTTTTACCCGCTATGGCAAACACACCATATTAATCTGCCGTCTGCTGCCCTTCGTGCCATTCGATCCGGTGAGCTACGCCGCCGGGCTGACGTCAATGCGCTTTCGCCACTTTATGCTGGCCACCGGCCTCGGCCAGTTGCCCGCGACGATAGTTTATTCGTGGACCGGCAGCCTGCTGTCCGGCAGCACCTTCTGGCTGGTCACCGGTTTATCAATCCTGTTTGCGCTGGCCATTGTGGTGGTGGTCGCGAAAGCGCTCTATCTTGAACAACAAAAGAGGCGTTCACGATGAGCTTACCCCCTCTGAAGTCCATTCCGCTGATTCTTCGCCCGCAGGCCTGGCTGCATCGCCGCCACTACGGCGAGGTACTCAGCCCTATCCGCTGGTGGGGCCGTATTCCGCTGGTGTTTTACCTGGTGTCGATGTTCGTCGGCTATCTGGAGCGTAAGCGTTCGCCCCTCGATCCGGTGCTGCGCTCGCTGGTCAGCGCCCGCGTCGCGCAGCTGTGCCTGTGCGAGTTTTGCATTGATATCACCAATATGAAGCTGGCGGAACGCAGCGGCGGCAGCGATAAACTGCTGGCGGTCGCCGAATGGCGGGACAGCGCGCTATTCAGCGAGCGCGAGCGGCTGGCGCTGGAGTATGCCGAGGCGGCCAGCATGACGCCGCCGGTGGTCGACGATGCGCTGCGCGACAGGCTGGCAGGTCAGTTTGACGCCCGCACGCTCACCGAACTCACGGCGCTGATCGGTTTACAAAACCTGTCGGCGCGCTTTAATTCAGCCATGGCAATCCCCGCCCAAGGATTGTGCCGGATCCCAACCGATTCAAAACCATAAGGAGCGGTTATGCGCAGTATGTTGGTCTTCGCTTTACTGTTGCTCTCCCCGCTGGCCGCCAGCGCGGGATGGCAATCCACGCTACAAGAAGCCCGCGGCCAGACGGTGTGGTTTAATGCCTGGGGGGGCGATCCGGCGGTTAACCGCTATCTCGACTGGGTCAGCGGTGAGGTGAAGCGCGATTACGCTATCGACCTGCGCATCGTGCATATTGCCGATGCCGCCGATGCGGTCAAGCGCATCCAGAGCGAAGCCCGCGCCGGACGCAGTCAAGGTGGTTCCATCGATCTGCTGTGGGTAAATGGCGAGAACTTCCGCACCCTGAAAAACGCCAGTCTGCTGCAAACCCGGTGGGCGGAAACCCTGCCCAACTGGCGCTTCGTTGATACGCAAAAGCCGGTGCGCGAGGATTTCTCCCTGCCGACCGATGGGGCGGAGTCCCCGTGGGGCGGCGCGCAGCTCACCTTTATCGCTCGCCGTTCACAAACACCCAACGCGCCGCAAAATCCGCAGGCGCTGCTGGCTTTCGTCGCCGCGCATCCCGGCAGCGTCACCTATCCGCGTCCGCCGGATTTTACCGGTACCGCGTTTCTTGAACAGCTGCTGCTGACGCTGACCCCGCGGCCCGACGCGCTGCGCCAGCCGCCTGAGGAGGCCACCTTCGCCGCCGTGAGCGCGCCGCTGTGGCACTATCTTGACCAGCTTCACCCACTGCTATGGCGCCAGGGCCGTGACTTCCCGGCTTCGCCCGCCCGCATGGATGCCATGCTGAAGAGTGGGACCCTCAGGCTGTCCATCACCTTTAACCCGCTGCACGCGCAGCAAAAAGCGGCCAGCGGTGAGCTACCCGAAGACAGCTACGGCTTCGGCTTCAGCCAGGGGATGCTCGGTAATGTCCACTTTGTGGCGATCCCGGCCAATGCCCGGGCGACGGCGGGGGCGAAAGTGGTGGCGAATTTCCTGCTCTCGCCGCAGGCCCAGCTGCGCAAAGCCGACCCGGCGGTATGGGGCGACCCCAGCGTGCTGGATCCAGCGAAATTAAGCGACACTGAGCGGCAGGCCCTTAACGCCGTTGTGCCGCAGAATATGCCGCCGATGCTGGGTGAACCGCACGCGGCCTGGGTAGAAGCGCTGGAGCAGGAATGGCTGCGCCGCTACGGCACACACTAAGGCTGCTGATCTGGGCCGCCATCGCGCTGATCTATCTGCCGCTGCTGCCGGCCGCTGGGCTAATGGCGCTTCCGGCGCTTCGCCTCTCCCTCTGGCAGTCGCTGTTTGCCGACCCGCAGTTTGGTCAGGCGCTGGCGGCGACTCTCGTCTCAACCTTGCTGTCGGTGGGCGGCGCGCTAATTATCACGCTCACCGTCGCGGCCGCGCTCTGGCCGTCGGGCGGCTGGCGACGGCTGGCGGCCAGGCTTCCGTTGCTGCTGGCGGTGCCCCACGTGGCCTTCGCTACTGCCGCCCTGCTGCTGTTTGCCGAAGGCGGCTGGCTCTCTCGCCTTTTCCCGCTCCTTAACCCGCCGATCGACCGCTACGGCATCGGACTGGGCCTGACGATGGCGATTAAAGAGAGCACGTTCCTGCTGTGGGTGGTTTACGGTCTGCTGGGTGAAAAACGCCTCGCCGGACAGGCAACGGTATTAAAAAGCCTCGGCTACGGACGCTGGCAGTGCCTGAAGTGGTTGGTGTTACCCACCCTGCTTCCGGCGCTGTCGATAGTGCTGCTGGCGACTGCCGCCTGGAGCCTTTCGGCGGTCGACGTCGCGCTGGTGATCGGGCCGGGCAACCCGCCGACCCTGGCGGTGCTTGCCTGGCAATGGTTAAGCCAGGGCGATGAGCACCAGCAGGCGAAAGGCGCCCTCGCCAGTCTGATACTGCTGCTGACCCTCGCTATGATGACGCTGGGGGCATGGGGAGTCTGGGGTATCTGGCGACGACGGATCCCGCCGGTTAAGGGGATCCGTCGCCCGCAGCCGCGGGCGCTAGCCGGGAAAAGCTTCGCCCTTCTTCTACCGCTGTGTGGGGTGGCCTGCGCCCTGCTGCTTGCCGCGGCGGCGCAGACTAGCCTGCCGGTCCAAGATAGCGTCGGCAACAGCCTGTGGCTTGGGCTATGCTCAGCATCGATCGGCGTGGTCATCTGTCTGCTATGGCTGGCGCTGGGCCCCTCCCGCTTCGGCGAATGGATCTGGCTGCCGCTGATTTTACCGGCGCTGCCGCTGGTGGACGGTCAATATCAGCTGGCGCTGTATACGTGGCAGGACGGCGAATGGCTCACCGTTTTATGGGGGCATTTGCTGTGGGTCGTACCGTGGATGCTGTTTATTCTGCGTCCCGCGTGGCGCGCTCGCGATCCGCGCGCGGAGCTCGTCGCCCGTACCCTCGGCTGGCAACGAGGCCGCATCTTCTGGCTGGTCACGTTACCCGCTCTGACCCGTCCGCTGCTGACGGCGCTGGCGGTGGGCTTTTCGGTAAGCATCGCGCAATATCTGCCGACGTTATGGCTGGGAGGCGGACGGGTTGTGACCCTGACCAGCGAAGCGGTGGCGCTGAGCAGCGGCGGCGATACGTCCACCCTCGCCGCGCAGGCGCTGTGGCAGTTGCTGTTACCGGCGCTGTTTTTTGCCGCCACCGCGCTGCTGGCCTGGCTGATCGGCCGATATCGACAAGGATTACGCTAATGTTGATCGTCAAAAACCTTACTCTGCGCCTCAAAGAAGAGCCTCTGCTGCGCAACGTCGATTTTTCCGTTGCTCCCGGCGAGGTCCTGACCTTGATGGGGCCATCCGGTAGCGGCAAATCAACGCTCTTCTCCTGGATGATCGGCGCGTTGGAAGAGAGCTTCCACGCCGCGGGCGAACTGTGGCTGGATAATCAGCGCTGCGACAGTTTACCCACCGAGCGGCGCCGTATCGGCATTCTGTTCCAGGATGCGTTGCTGTTCGACCACTTCAGCGTCGGGCAAAATCTGCTGCTGGCGCTTGCCTCTGACGTTAGCGGCCCACAGCGCAAAGCCCGGGTCGAGCAGGCGCTGGAGCGCGCCGGTCTGGCGGGATTCTATACTCGCGATCCGGCGACGCTTTCCGGCGGCCAGCGGGCGCGGGTCAGCCTGCTGCGTGCCCTGCTGGCCAGGCCGCGGGCGCTGCTGCTGGATGAGCCATTTAATCGCCTCGACGTTGCGCTGCGCGCCGATTTTCGCCGCTGGGTGTTCAACGAACTCGCGCGGCAGGCGATCCCCGCGGTGCTGGTCACGCATGATGACCAGGATACGCCCTCCGGAGGGCGCTGCTTGCATATGGGGATCTGGCAATGAAAGCCTGCGCTATCGCAAAGAATTCTCCGCTTATAACGCGGAGAATTGCCGCTCAATTTTCTACTGTCGGGCATTTCGATGAAACGTGTTTCTCAACTGACCGCACTCGCCCTGCTGATGGGGCTTGCTGCCGCTTCCACCTCCGCCGCTGAAACTATGCCAACGCTAACGCTTTCCACGCTGCAACAGCACAATGGCGTCGCCATTGATACGCGTCTTAGCGCTTTCTATAACGGTTGGCCGCAAGGCGCCAATGGCCCTCAGGGCCATGAACCGCAGGCGCTCAACCTCGCCGCCGGCTGGCTTAGCGCAATGACCGACGAACAGCTGGGCGCCTGGGCTAAGCTGCACAATCTGCAGGCCTCAACGCCAATTGCGCTGTACGGCGATGCCGACGACAACGCGAAAGTCGCGGCGCGCCTTAAGGCCGCAGGTTTCACTCATCTCAGCTCGCTTGACGACGCCCTGAGCCAGGCAGAGCGCCTGCAGAAGCTGCCGCACTTTGAACAGCTGGTGTATCCGCAGTGGCTGCACGACCTCCAGCAGGATAAACCGGTCACCGCCGCGCCTGCCGGACACTGGAAGGTGTTCGAGGCCGCCTGGGGCGCGCCGAAGTTTTATCTGCTGAGCCATATTCCGGGCGCCGGGTATATCGATACCAACGAGGTGGAGAGCGAGCCGCTATGGAACAAAGTCTCCGACGCGCAGCTTAAAGCGATGCTGGCAAAACACGGTATTCGCCATGACACCACGGTGATTTTGTACGGTCGCGACGTGTATGCCGCCGCCCGCGTGGCGCAGATCATGCTTTACGCCGGAGTGAAGGATGTGCGCCTGCTCGACGGCGGCTGGAAAACCTGGTCCGACGCCGGGCTGCCGGTCGAGCGCGGAACCCCGCCGAAGCAGAAGCCCGAGCCGGAGTTCGGCGCGCCGATCCCAGGTCAGCCGCAGCTGATGCTCAATACCGAGCAGGCTCGCGCCCTGCTGCACCGTCAGGACGCCTCGCTGGTGAGCATTCGTTCCTGGCCGGAGTTTATCGGCACCACCAGCGGCTACAGCTATATCAAGCCGATGGGGGAAATTGCCGGCGCCCGCTGGGGCCATGCCGGAAGCGACTCCACCCATATGGAGGATTTCCATAATCCAGACGGCACCATGCGTAGCGCAGATGATATCGCCGCGATGTGGAAATCATGGAATATTCTGCCAAACCAGCAGGTCTCTTTTTACTGCGGTACCGGCTGGCGCGCCTCAGAAACCTTTATGTATGCCCGGGCGATGGGCTGGAACAACGTCTCGGTCTACGACGGCGGCTGGTACGAGTGGAGCAGCAACCCGGAAAACCCGGTCTCGCGCGGGGAACGCGGCCCGGAAAGCAGTATGTAATTCGCCTGTTGACCATATGAACCGCCGGGAAGCATTCGTCCCGGCGTATTTCCCGAAGACGGCGCTGGCGCACCGGACCGCTGACGACTGCGGCACCGTAGCCCGGCTAAGCGCAGCGCGAGCCGGGAAAAACCTGCCCATCAATCTCTGACCTGCTTCAGGGTCAGGTATCCGCTCCACACCCGCGTAAAGGTCGTCAGCCAGCACAGCGCGCCAAAAATCCACGCCAGCCACGCAAACCACGCCGGGAACAGGCAGCTCAGCACAAACAGCGCGATAGTTTCCGTCCCTTCCGTCAGCCCGCCAAGGTAATAAAACGATTTATGGGCATAGCCCGGATTATCGATCTGATGCTTAGCCGCCAGCGCGGCAAAGGCGAGAAAGCTGCTGCCGGTGCCGATAAACGCGAATAGTAGCCAGCCGCCCGCCAGCGCGTTGTGCGCCGGATCGGCAAGAATAAAGCCAAACGGCACCAGAGCGTAAAACAAGAAATCGAGCGAAATATCGAGAAAACCGCCAGCATCGGTCAATCCGCGTCGCCGGGCCAGCGCGCCGTCTAAGCCGTCCAGCAGGCGATTGAGCACGATCGCCGCCAGCGCCGCCGGATACCAGCCCAGGGCTAAAAACGGCAGCGCCAGCACGCCAATCGCAAAGCCAAATAGCGTCAGGCCATCGGGAGAGATAGCCGGACGATCCAACAAGCCGGCGGCAGCGTTAAGGACAGGTTTCAGGCGGGGATGCAAATGACGGTCAAGCACAAAGTCTCTCCAGCGGATTCAGGGTTGTTTGACGGGGACAAGGACGGTGATAATAGGCCATTATCCCGTACAGAACGATGATTCACATGCTAAAAACCCTTGATGTTGTTGCCGCCATTATCGAACGCGATGGGCAAATTCTGCTGGCGCAGCGGCCGCCCCACGCGGATCAACCGGGAATGTGGGAGTTGGCCGGAGGAAAAGTCGAACCCGGCGAAACCCAGGCCCAGGCGCTGGCGCGTGAGCTCCAGGAAGAGCTGGCGATCGACGCCTGGCCGGAATGCTATATCGCCAGCCATCAGCGCGAAGTTTCCGCCCGCCTGATTCATCTTCACGCCTGGTGGGTTCCACATTTTCACGGTGAACCCAGCGCCCGCTACCACAGCCAGCTGCGCTGGTGTTCACCGCAGGAGGCGTTAACCTTTCCTCTTGCGCCAGCCGATATTCCCCTGCTCGAAACCTTTATCGCCCAGCGCGCCGCTCTCCATTCCCGCTAATTTTGTCAGGTGGTTGTCATCGCTTTTGATTATGACCACCGCCTGATTATAAATTTTGCTTTCTGAACAATTTTTCCTTGCTTAACTAACGATTTCCGATGGTATAGTCGGAAAATCGGCTTTTTCAAGGGCCGAATCATAATAAATAGACGCAACCACAACCATAAGGGGAACTTATATCTATGGATCAGACGTGCACTCTGGAAGGTTTTCTCGCCCGCGTTCAACAGCGCGATCCAAATCAAACTGAATTTGCTCAGGCGGTCCGCGAGGTGATGACCACCCTGTGGCCATTCCTTGAGGAAAATCCGCGCTATCGTCAGATGAATTTGCTGGAACGTCTGGTTGAACCGGAGCGTGCTATCCAGTTCCGCGTCGTTTGGGTTGATGACCGCAATCAGGTTCAGGTTAACCGCGCCTGGCGCGTGCAGTTCAACTCCGCCATCGGCCCTTATAAGGGCGGCATGCGTTTCCACCCCTCCGTAAACCTGTCGATTCTGAAATTCCTCGGTTTTGAACAAACCTTCAAAAACGCTCTGACCACCCTGCCAATGGGCGGCGGTAAGGGCGGCAGCGACTTCGATCCCAAAGGCAAAAGCGATGGCGAAGTGATGCGTTTCTGTCAGGCGCTGATGACCGAACTCTATCGCCACCTCGGCCCGGATACCGACGTGCCGGCCGGTGATATCGGCGTGGGCGGTCGTGAAGTGGGCTTTATGGCCGGGATGATGCGTAAGCTCTCCAACAACAGCGCCTGCGTATTCACCGGTAAAGGTCTCTCCTTCGGCGGCAGCCTGATTCGTCCGGAAGCCACCGGTTATGGTCTGATTTACTTCACCGAAGCGATGCTTAAGCGCCACGGTTTGGGCTTTGAAGGGGCTCGCGTCGCGGTGTCCGGTTCGGGCAACGTGGCGCAGTACGCGATTGAAAAAGCCATGGAGCTCGGCGCACGGGTGATTACAGCTTCCGACTCCAACGGTACCGTGGTTGATGAATCTGGCTTCACCAAAGAAAAACTGGCGCGCCTGATCGACATTAAAGAGCGCTGCCACGGCCGCGTGGCGGATTACGCGCGCGAGTTCGGCCTGACCTACCTTGAAGGCAAACAGCCGTGGTCCGTGCCGGTGGATATCGCTCTGCCATGCGCCACGCAGAACGAGCTGGACGTCGACGCTGCCCGTCAGCTGATTGCCAACGGCGTGAAGGCCGTCGCGGAAGGCGCCAACATGCCAACCACTATTGCGGCGACCGATCTATTCCTCGAAGCGGGCGTGCTGTTCGCGCCGGGTAAAGCGGCGAACGCCGGCGGAGTAGCCACTTCAGGTCTGGAAATGGCGCAAAACGCCGCCCGCATGGGCTGGAAAGCGGAGAAAGTGGATGCCCGTCTGCACCATATCATGCTGGATATCCACCACGCCTGCGTTGAATACGGCGGTGAAGCGAAGCAGACCAACTACGTACGCGGCGCGAATATCGCCGGTTTCGTGAAGGTCGCCGACGCAATGCTGGCGCAGGGCGTTATTTAAGTCCACTCGCTGAATGAACCCGGTATATGGGTTCGGCGCATAATTGAAAAACCCCGGCTTCCCGGGGTTTTTTATTGCGGGCTTTCCGCTGCGGGGCCGGAGGCGGATTTTTTATCTTTCGCTTTGGCTCGGCCTTTCCCCTTACTAAAGCTTTTCTTGCCGTCGCCCGGCGCCACAATGCCGCGGAAGCGGCGTACCGGCGTGCTCCTGGCCTGGTCGATAAGCTGGAACAGGGTACCGACCAACGGCTGCATAAAGTCCTGATAGCGGCACTGCTTCTCGCTGATTTGCGTCAGAATCGACTCCCAGTGGGCGGTCATATCCGGACGCGTCGCCATTTCAGGCAGCGAATGGAACAGCGCCTTCCCGGCGTCGGTAGAGTGGATATAGCGCCCTTTTTTGGTTAAGAAGCCGCGCTTGAACAACAGTTCGATAATCCCGGCGCGGGTCGCCTCCGTACCGAGGCCGTCCGTTGCGCGCAGGATCTTCTTCAGGTCTTTATCCTGCACAAAGCGGGCAATACCAGTCATCGCCGATAGCAGCGTCGCATCGGTAAAATGACGCGGCGGCTGGGTCTGCCGCTCCACCACTTCGCCTTTTTCGCACAACAGTTCGTCATTCTTTGCCACCACCGGCAGCGGCATGCCGTCATTCTCTTCATCGCGCTCTTTATTGCCCAGCAGGGTTCGCCAGCCCGCTTCCGCCAGAAAACGCGCTTTGGCCACGAACTTGCCGTTGGCGATATCAAGATCGATCTGACATTTGCGGAACACCGCATCCGGGCAGAACTGCATCAGATACTGGCGGGCAATCAGGCCATAAACCTTCTCTTCGTTGTCGCTGAGCTTCACCTGTGAACTGCGGGCGGTCGGAATAATCGCGTGGTGGGCATCGACCTTTTTATCGTCCCAGCAGCGGTTGCGGATCTCCGGATCCACCACCGGCTGCGGCAGCAGATCCGCCGCGTGCACGCTGATGGCGTTCAGCACCGCATGGCGGCCGGCAAAATGCTCTTCCGGCAGGTAGCGGCTATCCGAACGCGGATAGGTAATCAGCTTATGGGTTTCATACAGCTTCTGGCAGATATCCAGCACGTTCTGCGCGCTAAAACCAAAGCGTTTCGCGGCTTCAATCTGCAGCGCCGAGAGGGAGAACGGCAGCGGCGCTGGCTCAGAGTCCCGCTTATCGTTATAAGCGGTGACCGTCGCCGGCTGGCCCTCAATGCGCTTGACGACGTGCTCGGCAAGCGAGCGATGCAGCAGTCGCCCCTCTTCATCCTGGTACGGCTCGCAGGCCTCGCTGGGCACCCAGGTGGCGACAAAACGCTCATCCTTGGGGGTAACGATATGCGCCTTTACGTCGAAGAAGTCTTTGGCGACGAAGTTTTCAATTTCTTCATCGCGGCGTACCACCAGGCCAAGCACCGGCGTTTGCACGCGCCCGACCGAGAGCACCCCCTGATAACCCGCGTTACGGCCAAGGATAGTGTAAGCGCGGGTCATATTGATCCCGTACAGCCAGTCGGCGCGGGCGCGGGCAAGCGCCGAGACGCACAGCGGAACAAATTCGCTGTTGGCGCGCAGGCGGTTAATCGCCCGCTCCACCGCCTGCGGGTTAAGATCGTTTATCAGACAGCGCTGCACCTGCTGACGCTTTTCCGGCGCCAGCTGCAGATAGTCAAGTACCTCATCCACCAGCAGTTGCCCCTCTCTGTCCGGGTCACCTGCATGAATGACTTCCTGCGCATCGCCGAGCAAACGCTTAATCACATTAAGCTGTTTGGTCACCGAGGGCTTAGGCTGGAGCTGCCACTTTTCCGGCACGATCGGCAGGTCGAGCAGGTTCCAGCGCGCATAGCGCGCATCATAGACGTCGGGCTGGGCCTGCTCCAGCAGGTGGCCAATGCACCAGGTGACCACCTGCCCGTTACCGCACTCAATATAGCCGTCGCCTTTGCGATGCGGTTTTGGCAACACCTCGGCGATGGCGCGGCCGAGACTCGGTTTTTCTGCAATAAACAGCCGCATGAAATCAACGGATCTCAATCATGGGGCGTCCGCCGCGGGCGGTAACCAGCTCGCCGATAGCGCTAAGCGTGATACCAAATTCAGCGGCGGCAGCCTGCACCTCAGCTTCGGCTTCCGGCGTTACCGCCAGCAGCAGACCGCCGGAGGTTTGCGGATCGCACAGCAGATCGCGCCACTCTGGCGGCATTTCGCCCATCAGATGACCGTAGCTGGCGAAGTTACGCCCGGTACCGCCCGGCACCGCCCCTGCCGCGATGTAGGCTTCGACGCCGGGTAATTTCGGGATATCGGCATAGGTAAGCTGCGCCTGTACGCCCGCGCCGCGGCACACTTCGCTGAGGTGGCCCAGCAGTCCGAAACCGGTGACGTCGGTCATCGCCTTCACGCCGTCAATGTTGGCGAACGCCGAGCCGACGAGGTTCATCTGGCACATGGTTTCCGTCGCCAGCCCCTGGTGCTCAGGCTTCAGCAGCGACTTTTTCTCCGCGGTGGTCAGCACGCCAATACCCAGCGGTTTAGTGAGATACAGCTTGCAGCCGGCCTGCGCGGTGCTGTTTTTCTTCACCCGCTCGGTCGGAACGACGCCGGTCACGGCAAGCCCGAAGATGGGTTCCGGAGCGTCAATGGAGTGACCGCCGGCAAGCGCGATCCCCGCCTGCTGGCAGGCAAAGCGCCCGCCCTCAACCACCTGACGGGCAATTTCCGGCGCCAGGGTATTGATGGGCCAGCCGAGAATAGCGATCGCCATAATCGGCTTACCGCCCATGGCGAAAATATCGCTGATGGCGTTGGTCGCCGCGATGCGCCCAAAGTCGAACGGGTTGTCGACGATCGGCATAAAAAAGTCGGTGGTGCTGACGATCGACGTACCGTTGCCGAGATCGTAGACGGCGGCATCGTCGCTGGTTTCGTTGCCCACCAGCAGATTCGGGTCGATAAATTTGGCCTGGTCGCTTTGCAGGATAGTTTCCAGCACCTTAGGGGAAATTTTACACCCGCAACCGGCTCCGTGGCTGTATTGCGTTAAACGAATGGCTTGCTCGCTCATGGACATCTCCTGTCATTGCAATCCCGCTATGGTAGCGCCCAAATGGCGGAGTGGTAAGTGCGACAGTCCGAAATCGCGTATGGTTGCTCATTAAGCAGACAAAAAACCGATTTTGCGATGCGGCCCCGCTTTTTCAACGTGATTTTACCCTTTACTAAAAAATGACAGAAATATGACAAGCATAAATTCTGTTTTCTCTGGACATATAACAACGTAAGGAAGTTTTCATGAAAAAGCGTGTTCTCGCCGTTTGCCTGGCCAGTCTCTTCTCCCTTAACGCTTTCGCCCTGGTTCCCGCCGGTAACGACGTCACCACCAAACCCGATCTCTACTACCTGACCAACGCCCAGGCCATCGACAGCCTGACGCTGCTGCCGCCGCCGCCGGAAGTGGGCAGTATCGCGTTTTTGAACGATCAGGCGATGTACGAGAAAGGCCGTCTGCTGCGCGGCACCGAGCGCGGTAAGCTGGCGGTTGAAGACGCCAACCTGAGCGGCGGCGGCGTCGCCAACGCCTTCTCCGGCGCCTTCGGCTCGCCCATTACCGCCAAAGATGCGCCCGAGCTGCACAAGCTGCTCACCAATATGATTGAAGATGCCGGCGACCTGGCGACGCGAGGAGCAAAGGAGAAGTACATGCGCATTCGCCCATTTGCGTTTTATGGCGTCGCCACCTGTAACACCAAGGAACAGGATACGCTGTCGAAAAACGGCTCCTACCCCTCCGGCCACACCTCTATCGGCTGGGCCACCGCTCTGGTGCTGGCTGAGATTAATCCCCAGCGGCAAAATGAAATCCTTAAGCGCGGATTTGAGCTCGGCGAGAGCCGTGTGATCTGCGGCTATCACTGGCAGAGCGACGTAGATGCGGCGCGTATCGTCGGTTCGGCGGTCGTCGCCACGCTGCATACCAATCCGGCCTTCCAGCAGCAGCTGCAGAAAGCGAAAGAGGAGTTCGCGAAAAGGCAGAAGTAAAGTCGTCGCCGTTAAAAACCCGTAAGCGGCGCCTGAAACGCCTGGACTACGGGTTCCCAGCCGTTCGCGGTTTGGTAGCCCGGACAGGTGCGCCAGCACCGCCTACGGGAAAGGCGTCAAGTCTGATACACCAGCGCTGCATCCACCCGGCTCTCGCTGCGCTTAGCCGGGCTCCCCCCCTAGGCGGCGGTGAGCCGGGACCGCCCGGCATGATGAGAACGGACTCAGAAGCGCGTCACGAACGGCGCGGTATCCGGCAAAGCGATGGTTGTTGACGCTTTGAGCTGCGGGGTCCCCAGATAGAGAAATCCCACTATTTTATCCTGTTCGCGGCAGGCAAATCCTTCGCGTACAACCGGGCTTTCGGTTAACGCGCCGCTGCGCCAGATGCCGTTAAACCCCTGCGCCACGGCAGCCATCTGCATGGCCATCACCGCGCAGCCCGCCGACATCTCCTGCTCCCATTTGGGTACTTTTGGATGATCTTCACAGCGCGCCACCACCGCAATGATCAGCGGCGCGCGAAACGGCGCGCTGCGGGCTTTTTCAATCGCTTTTTCATCTCCACCTGCCGCCACCGCGCCTTTTTCCAGCAGCTGGCTGAAGCGCTCGCGCCCTTCATCGGCAATAATGAAGAAGCGCCACGGCTGTAGCGTCCCGTGGTCCGGCGCGCGCAGGCCAGCGCGCAGGATGTTTTCCAGCTGTTCGCCCGCCGGAGCCGGGTCGGTCAGACGTGAAGCGCTGCGGCGATTAACCAGTAGTTCGAGAGCATCCATCTGTATAACTCCTGTGATGTGATTTTTCACAAAATTAACATGAGCAAGGATTTTGTTACAGCCCAACGGGTGATTCCTGCTGACAACCGACGGCACTCTCATTAGGATAGCCAGACGCGGCGGCCCCTGCGGCTCGCCCATTTTTGATTATGGTTAGGGAGAATACATGCGAACTCTTTGGCGACTGCTCGCCGGATTTTTTAAATGGACATGGCGCGTGCTCAATTTCATTCGCCAGCTCGCACTGAACGTGGTTTTCCTGGTGCTGGTGCTGGCCTGCGTCGGCATCTGGGCCCAGTTCAGCAGCACAACGGCAGAGCACACTACCCGCGGCGCGCTGCTGCTGGATATCACCGGCGTGGTGGTCGATAAACCCTCGGCCAGCAGCAAGCTTGGCGTGATTGGCCGCCAGCTGTTTGGCGCCAGCTCCGATCGCCTGCAGGAAAACTCGCTGTTCGATATTGTGCAGACGATTCGCCAGGCGAAAGACGACCGCAATATCACCGGTATCGTGCTGGATCTGAAGAACTTTGCCGGCGGCGATCAGCCATCAATGCAGTATATCGGTAAAGCGCTGCGCGAATTCCGCGATAGCGGCAAGCCGGTATATGCCATCGGCAGCAGCTACAGCCAGGGTCAGTACTATCTCGCCAGCTTCGCCAATAAGATCTGGCTTTCGCCGCAGGGCGAAGTAGACCTGCACGGCTTCGCGACCAACGGCCTGTACTATAAATCGCTGCTCGACAAGCTCAAAGTATCGACCCATGTGTTCCGCGTCGGCACCTATAAGTCAGCGGTAGAGCCGTTTATCCGCGACGATATGTCTCCGGCGGCGCGCGAAGCGGATAGCCGCTGGATCGGCGAGTTGTGGCAAAACTACCTCAACACCATTGCCGCCAACCGCCAGATCACCGCACAGCAGTTGTTCCCCGGCGCTCAGGGCGTGATTGACGGCCTGCGTAAAGTCGATGGCGACACGGCTAAATACGCGCTGGATAACAAGCTGGTTGACGAGCTGGGCACCTCAACCGAGGTCGAGAAAGCGCTGACTAAGCAGTTTGGCTGGAGTAAAGCGGATAACAACTACAGCGCGATCAGCTATTACGATTACAGCGTCAAAACGCCTGCCGACCAGGGCTCCGCGATTGCGGTTATCTTTGCTAACGGCGCGATTATGGATGGCGAAGAAACGCCGGGTAACGTCGGCGGCGACACCACCGCCGCGCAGATCCGCGACGCGCGCCTGGATCCGAAAGTGAAAGCGATCGTGCTGCGGGTTAACAGCCCTGGTGGCAGCGTCAGCGCCTCAGAAGTGATTCGCGAAGAGCTGGCGGCAGCGAAAGCAGCCGGAAAACCGGTTGTGGTATCGATGGGCGGCATGGCGGCCTCCGGCGGTTACTGGATCTCCACCCCGGCGGATTATATCGTCGCGAACCCCAGCACCCTTACCGGCTCTATCGGTATCTTTGGGGTGATTAATACCGTCGAAAATACCCTCGGCTCGATTGGCGTCCATACCGACGGCGTGGCAACCTCGCCGCTGGCCGATGTTTCCACCACCAAAGCGCTACCGCCGGAAGTGCAGCAACTGATGCAGCTCAGCATCGAAAACGGCTACAAGCGCTTTATCACCCTGGTGGCGAACGCGCGTAAGAGCACGCCGGAGAAAATCGACCAAATCGCTCAGGGCCACGTCTGGACCGGTGAAGATGCAAAAGCAAACGGTCTGGTCGACAGCCTTGGCGACTTTGACGACGCGGTGGCAAAAGCCGCCGAGCTGGCGAAGCTGAAACAGTGGCATATCAACTATTATCAGGAAGAGCCGACCTTCTTCTCGATGGTCGTCGATAGCCTGACGGGTTCCGTTCGCGCGGCGCTGCCGGCAGCGGTACAGGCGTATCTGCCCGCACCGGTCGCCGCGGCGGCCAATGCGGTGAAAGCCGAGGGCGATAAGCTGGCGGCATTCAACGATCCGCAGAACCGCTACGCCTTCTGCTTAACCTGCGCCAATATTCGTTAATCCTCTGCCGCCCCATTCCGTGGGGCGGCATTTACTTTATTTTTTCTTCCGCCCCTCTATACTGCGCCTGTCTACGTTTAACCTAAGCGATGCTATGCAGAAGAAATCTATTTACGTTGCCTATACCGGCGGTACCATTGGTATGCAGCGTTCTGAACACGGCTATATCCCCGTTTCCGGCCATTTACAGCGCCAGCTGGCGTTGATGCCCGAGTTTCACCGCCCGGAGATGCCGGACTTCACCATTCATGAATACGCCCCGTTAATGGACTCTTCCGATATGACGCCGGAAGACTGGCAGCATATCGCCGACGATATTCGCGACCATTATGACCAGTACGACGGTTTCGTGATCCTCCACGGCACGGATACCATGGCGTTTACCGCCTCGGCGCTCTCCTTCATGCTGGAAAATCTGGGGAAACCGGTTATTGTGACAGGGTCACAAATCCCGCTCGCCGAGCTGCGCTCTGATGGCCAAATCAATCTGCTCAACGCGCTGTACGTCGCCGCCAACTACCCGATTAACGAAGTGTCGCTGTTCTTTAATAACCGCCTCTACCGCGGTAACCGCACGACGAAGGCCCATGCCGATGGCTTTAACGCCTTCGCATCGCCAAACCTGGCGCCGCTGCTGGAAGCCGGTATCCATATTCGCCGGCTCGGCACGCCTCCCGCTCCGCACGGTAACGGCGAACTGGTAGTTCATCCCATTACGCCGCAGCCGATTGGCGTGGTGACAATTTATCCCGGCATTTCCGCCGACGTGGTGCGCAACTTCCTGCGCCAGCCGGTCAAAGCGCTGATCCTGCGCTCCTATGGCGTCGGCAACGCGCCGCAGAACGGCGAGTTTATTCAGGTCCTGACCGAGGCCAGCCAGCGCGGTATCGTGGTGGTTAATTTGACCCAGTGTATGTCCGGTAAGGTCAATATGGGCGGCTACGCCACCGGCAACGCGCTGGCGCAGGCTGGCGTGATTAGCGGTTTTGACATGACCGTTGAAGCCACGCTGACCAAGCTACACTATTTGCTGAGCCAGGATCTGGACGTGGCGTCTATCCGTGACGCCATGCAGGAGAATCTGCGTGGCGAACTGACACCCGATGAGTGAGGAGGAGCACATGACCCAACGCGCGCTGCTACTGGTCGATTTACAAAATGATTTTTGCGCCGGCGGCGCACTTGCCGTCCCGCAGGGCGACAGTACGGTGGACATCGCCAACCGGCTTATCGACTGGAGCCTGGAACGAGGCGAAACGGTGGTTGCCAGCCAGGACTGGCACCCGGCGAATCACGGCAGCTTTGCCAGCCAGCATCAGGTTGAGCCCTATACCCAAGGCGAGCTTGACGGCCTGAGGCAAACGTTCTGGCCGGATCACTGCGTGCAAAATAGCGAAGGCGCGGCGCTGCATCCGCTGCTCAAAAAGCAGGATATTGCCGCCGTATTCCACAAAGGCGAAAATCCGGCCATTGATAGCTACAGCGCCTTTTTCGACAACGGTCACCGGCAGAAAACCCGGCTCGATGCGTGGCTGCGCGAGCGTGAAATAAACGAGCTAACGGTGCTGGGGCTCGCCACCGACTACTGCGTCAAGTTTACCGTGCTCGACGCCCTGACGCTGGGTTATATCGTCAACGTCATAACCGACGGCTGCCGCGGGGTGAATATTCAGCCACAGGATAGCAATCTGGCGTTTATGGAGATGGCCGCCGCGGGGGCAACTCTCTATACCCTTGACGACTGGCTGGAAACCCACGCATAAAATATGCCGACGGGCATTGTCCTGTCGGCGCGTTATCTCAGGCCAGAGCGGAAATCTCTTCCAGCGACGCGTTGCGCGTTTCGATGCCAAAACAAAACAGAATCAGCGCGCAAAGCGCCGCATCACGCCTGGGATAATAAAGCCCCTACTCGGGTCATTGTTAGTCTCATTTTGCGTCATGTTCTGCATCCTGGCTTTTACTCCGAAGTGAACCTCATCGCACTACCGCTTCGCTAATGCAGCCGTGAACCGCTTCGCATTTTTGCACAGCGGAAGATGCTAGCCTGCACGAGCTGTTTTTTTCGCCACGCCATTTCCGTGGCGTGTTTGTTTTTCAATGTCACTTTTAAGTCAAGTCAAAGAGGATCCGCTATGAAACTTTTGCCTTTGCTGGCAGCTTTACCCCTGCTCTGCGCGAGCGTTGTTTCCGCTAACACGCTGATGTCCGTCGGTTACTTTAACGGCGGCGGCGACGTCACTGCCGGTCCCGGCGGCGATATTGATAAACTGGACGTACGCCAGATCACCCATCTCAACTACTCGTTTGGTCTGGTCTATAACGACGAGAAAGACGAAACCAACGCGGCCCTGAAAGACCCGGGCAAGCTGCATCAGATTTGGCTGTCGCCGAAAGTACAGGCGGATTTGCAGAAAATCCCCAGCTTGCGCCAGCAGAACCCAAGCCTGAAAGTGTTGCTTTCCGTCGGCGGCTGGGGGGCGCGCGGATTCTCCGGCGCAGCGGCAACGAAAGACACCCGGGCGGTGTTTATCCAGTCGGCGCTGGCGATCATTGAAAAATACGGCCTCGATGGCATCGACCTCGACTGGGAGTATCCGGTCAACGGCGCCTGGGGGCTGGTCGCCAGCCAACCGGCCGATCGCGATAATTTTACCGCCCTGCTGAAAGAACTGCGTGCGGCGGTAGGGAATAACAAACTGGTGACCATCGCCGTAGGCGCAAACGCGGAGAGCCCAAAAAGCTGGGTGGACGTCAAAGCTATTGCGCCATCGCTCGACTACATCAACCTGATGACCTATGACCTGGCCTACGGCACCCAATACTTCAATTCCAACCTGTATGATTCAACCCGCTGGCCGACGGTCGCTGAAGCAGATAAGTACAGCGCTGACTTTATAGTGAACAACTACCTTGCCGCTGGTCTAAAACCGAGTCAGATGAACCTGGGGATTGGTTTCTATGGACGGATACCAAAACGCGCCGTCGAACCGGGTATTGACTGGAGCCAGCCGGACGCGCAGAAAAACCCGGCCACCCGCCCCTACTTCGCGGCTCAACAGATTGAGCTGTTCGAATCGCTGGGCGTCGATCTGACCAAAGACACCTATGTGAAATATAACGATATCGTGGCGAAGTTAATCAACGATCCGCAGAAGCGCTTTACTCAGCATTGGGATGATGAAGCGAAGGTGCCGTGGCTATCGGTACAGTCCGCCGACGGTCAAGCCCTCTTTGCGCTTTCCTATGAAAACCCGCGCTCGGTAGCCATCAAGGCCGACTATATCAAGAGCAAGGGTCTGGCGGGCGCAATGTTCTGGGAGTACGGCGCGGATGACCAGAACCAGTTGGCGAAACAGCTGGCCGAGTCATTGGGGATCAAACGCTGAACTGCGCGGTGTCAGCGCGTGCACAATAGGTTATGATAACCGCATTCCGCTGCGCCAGCTCCGGCGCAGCTTTTCATTTGCAACAGAAGGCATGGGTATTATGGCTTATATCCCGAAAAACTACGCCCGTCTGGAAGTCGGTTACCGCGAAAAAGCGCTGAAGCTCTTCCCCTGGGTCTGCGGACGCTGCTCGCGTGAGTTTGTCTATTCAAACCTGCGTGAGCTGACGGTGCACCATATCGATCACGATCACTCCAATAACCCGGAAGATGGTAGTAACTGGGAGATGCTGTGCCTGTACTGTCACGATCATGAGCACTCAAAATATACCGAAGCCGATCTGTACGGTTCGACGGTGGTCGCTGGCGAAGATGCGCAGAAAAGCGTCGGCGAAGCGAAATATAACCCCTTCGCCGATCTTAAAGCGATGATGAATAAGAAGTAACGCGGTGACGCATCAAAGCCCGGCGCGCATCTGGCCGGGCTGACGCAGGCCTTTTCAGGCTCAGGATTTAAAGGTCGCGATAGGCTGCGGCGTAATGCCAAAGTCAACTTTCAGCTGCTGTTTACTTTTCATCACCATCTGCCCATTGGTATCAATGGTCATATGCTGTGCGTCAACGTTGTAGCGCGCCTGCCAAAGCATCACCAGCTGCAAGCAATTCTCTTTCTGTTCGTCAGTCAACGCCACGCCGTCCGGCCATTTACCCAACTCCACCGCTGTTGCCAGGCGCTGATAAACTTCCGGCGTCATACCGTCAATAATCCGATCGATTTCCATCTTCCGTTATCCCCGTTTGGAATAATTTGCTGAATCGTTTTTTCAACCCTTAATTTGCTCACCGTTTTCATCATTGGTGAAGCTTAACGAGGCCGAATTAACGCAAAAACGTTCTCCGGTGGGCTGAGGGCCATCCGGGAATACGTGCCCAAGGTGAGCATCGCAGTTTCCGCAGCGGATTTCCGTGCGCTGCATACCGTGGGAGTAATCATTTAGGTAGCGGATTGCGTCATCACTGACGGGCTCATAAAAGCTCGGCCAGCCGCAGCCGGAATCATACTTGGTTTGCGAGTGGAACAGCGCGGCATCGCACACCAGGCAGTGGTAGACGCCATCGCGTTTATTGTGCAGCAACCGCCCGGTGAACGGCGGTTCAGTACCGTGATTCTGCGTCACGTAAAACTGCATCTCGCTCAAATTTTTTTTGAGCTCGTCCGAAGAGGGTTTATTCGACATTGACTTGCTTCTCGCTGTGAAAGGACAACTTTTCACGTCAATTCTAACAAAATATTAACAATGAAGCGTGCACTTTTGTTCTAAACTTAGGCGACGCCAAAAGGCAGCCACACAATTGTGATGAACATCACATTTTTATCTTCAATGACCTTTAAAATTCCGGGCGCAGCCCCCATATGGAATTGGGCTCAAAGGGAAAGTGGGATAAATCGACCGCGCAAAGGCATGCTCTGGATTGATTTGTCGCAATGATTGACACGATTCCGCTTGACGCTGCGTAAGGTTTTTGTAATTTTACAGGCAACCTTTTATTCACTAACAAATAGCTGGTGGAATATATGACTATCAAAGTAGGTATCAACGGTTTTGGCCGTATCGGTCGCATTGTTTTCCGTGCTGCTCAGGAACGTTCTGACATCGAGATCGTTGCAATCAACGACCTGTTAGACGCTGACTACATGGCTTACATGCTGAAGTATGACTCCACTCACGGCCGTTTCAACGGTACCGTTGAAGTGAAAGACGGTCATCTGATCGTTAACGGTAAAAAAATCCGTGTTACCGCTGAGCGTGACCCGGCTAACCTGAAGTGGGACGAAGTGGGTGTTGACGTTGTTGCTGAAGCAACCGGTATCTTCCTGACCGACGAAACCGCTCGTAAACACATCACCGCTGGCGCGAAAAAAGTCGTACTGACTGGCCCGTCCAAAGACAACACCCCGATGTTTGTTAAAGGCGCTAACTTTGACAAATACGAAGGCCAGGACATCGTTTCCAACGCATCCTGCACCACCAACTGCCTGGCTCCGCTGGCAAAAGTTATCAACGACAACTTCGGCATCATCGAAGGTCTGATGACTACCGTTCACGCAACCACCGCGACTCAGAAAACCGTTGATGGCCCGTCTCACAAAGACTGGCGCGGCGGCCGCGGCGCAGCTCAGAACATCATCCCGTCCTCTACCGGCGCTGCTAAAGCTGTAGGTAAAGTCCTGCCAGAACTGAATGGCAAACTGACCGGTATGGCGTTCCGCGTTCCGACTCCGAACGTATCCGTTGTTGACCTGACCGTTCGTCTGGAAAAAGCTGCTTCTTATGAAGAAATTAAGAAAGCAATCAAAGCTGCTTCTGAAGGCGCAATGAAAGGCGTTCTGGGCTACACCGAAGACGACGTTGTATCCACCGATTTCAACGGTGAAATCTGCACTTCCGTATTCGACGCCAAAGCGGGTATCGCTCTGAACGACAACTTTGTGAAACTGGTTTCCTGGTACGATAACGAAACTGGTTACTCCAACAAGGTTCTGGACCTGATTGCTCACATCTCCAAATAAGTTGAGATGAGACAGTAATCTGTAAGAGCGACTTCGGTCGCTCTTTTTTTTGTCTGAAGATAAAGGATTGCGTAATGATTAATAAAATTTTTGCCCTCCCGGTTATCGAACAGCTTACCCCTGTACTTTCCCGCCGCCAGCTTGATGACCTCGAGCTGATCGTCGTTGACCATCCGCAGGTGAAAGCGTCCGTGGCTTTGCAGGGCGCTCACCTGCTCTCCTGGAAGCCCGCGGGTGAAGAAGAAGTCCTGTGGCTCAGCGGCAATACGCCGTTTAAAAACGGCGTTGCCCTGCGCGGCGGCGTGCCGATTTGCTGGCCGTGGTTTGGTCCTTCTGCTCAGCAGGGTCTGCCCTCCCACGGCTTCGCCCGCAATCTGCCCTGGGCTCTGAAAGGGCATGATGAAGATGAAAAAGGCGCGGTGCTGACCTTTGAATTGAAAAGCAGCGACGCTACCCGCCAGTACTGGCCGCACGAGTTCACCCTGCTGGCGCGTTTTAAGTTGGGCAAAACTTGCGAAATTGAGCTGGAAGCGCACGGCGAATTTGAAACCACGTCTGCCCTGCATACCTATTTCAACGTCGGCGACATTGCGGCAGTGAAGGTCAGCGGTCTGGGCGACCGTTATGTTGATAAAGTGAAAAACGCGGAAGAAGGCGTATTAAGCAACGGCACAGAGACTTTTCCCGATCGTACCGACCGCGTGTATCTGAATGCCGAAACCTGCAGTGTGATTCACGACGATGCGCTGAGCCGCAACATCGACGTGACCCATCATCACAACAGCAACGTAGTGGCCTGGAACCCGGGTCCGGCGCTTTCCGTCAGCATGGGCGACATGCCGGATGATGGCTACAAAACCTTCGTCTGCGTAGAAACCTGCTGCGTGACCGAAACCCAGAAGGCCAGCGAAGAGAAACCTTCGCGCCTGGCGCAAACCCTCCGCGTGGCGAAACGCTAACGCATAGCAGGATAGCGAGCGGGTTAACATCGTGCTGCCGGGCGGGGGCTAACGCCTTGCCCGGCATACGCGACTGATTGTGCTCGTATTTGGCCGAACGTAGAGTTGGGCTTTCCTTTACACCATATCCAGCGGCGTTTTTCTGGCCGGCGCCGGGTAAGCTTTATCCAGAAGCGCAAGCTCCTCGTCGTTCAGCACCATATCCAGCGCCGCGGCATTCTGCGCGACATGCTCAATGCTCGACGCTTTCGGGATCGCCAATACCTCCCGGTGGCTAATCACCCACGCCAGCAGAATCTGCGCCGCGGTCACGCCCCGCTGCTGCGCAATATTTTTCACAACGGTATGATTTAAAAGTCCATTGCGCAGGCGACCAGCCTGAGCCAGCGGGCAATACGCCATTACCGGCAGCCGCCGCTGCTGGCACCACGGCAGCAGGTCATACTCAATACCGCGGGAAGCCAGATGATAGAGCACCTGATTGGTCGCGCACCGTTCGCCGCCCTCCACCTGCCAGAGCTGATGCATATCATCGTTATCGAGATTCGACACGCCCCAGCGGCGAATTTTACCCTGCGCAACCAGCGCTTCCATGCCGGCAACCGTCTCCTCTAGCGAATAATCTCCGCGCCAGTGCAGCAGGTAAAGATCCAGATAGTCGGTATTGAGGCGGCGCAGGCTGGCCTCGCAGGCGCTGGCTATTTTGCGTCCACCAGCATTCCATGGGTAGACTTTAGACACCAGCACCACGCGATCGCGTTGCCCGCGAATCGCCTCGCCGACGACCTCTTCAGCGCCGCCGTCGGCGTACATTTCCGCCGTATCGATAACCGTCAGGCCAAGATCGATGCCCGCGCGCAGTGCAGCCACCTCCTGCGCGCGCAGCGCTGGGTTTTCACCCATATACCAGGTCCCCTGCCCAATAACGGGAACCGCCGGATGCTCGCCAAAATGAATGGTCCTTTCTGCCATCGCTACCTCCCGTAAATGATTGCACCACCATAATGCAAAACAGGGCGAAACGCCCTGTTTTGATGCACAAATTGCCCTGTAATAAAGCACTATCAGAAGGAGTAAGTGATCCCGGTAGAAATCAGGCCGCTCCAGGATTTGTCCACCATCGGGCTATCGGTGATTTCATCGGACAGACGGGTATAGCGCGCCACGCCGTATACGCTCCAGTCGCCAAGGAAACGATAGTTTGCCGACAGCTCGAGGTACGGGTTCCAGCTGCTGTCCGGATCGTAGCTGCGCATGCCGCTGCGATTCGACTCATGTTTCGAAACACCATAGTAGTACTCGTTCTGGTTGTCACTGTTCCACTCCACGCCAATACCCGGCGTAAGCGTCAGGTTGCCGTTGGTATAGCGATACAACCAGGCCAGATCCCATACGATACCGTTGCTGTTATCGAGGGTGTCCCCGGACAGCGCGGTGCGCAGGAAACCGTACTGCGTATAGTGTTCGTAGGAGAGCCCCGCCATCACCGTGGATTTACGTTTATCCAGACGACGCATCTGCTGGCTATCGCTGTCGCCAGGCTTAAAGTACATCGGCGACCAGTACGCGGTCACAGAGAGCTTGTCATTGGTATCATTCCACAGGTAGTAACCACCACCTAAGCCGCGAAACCAGAAGTTATCGCTCTCATAATTAATAACGGGCACCGGGTAAACATCAGCATCATATTGCTTGTAGGGATGTTCGACGACACCCACACCCGCCCCTAAAGTGAACTTCCCTTCAGCGTGTACGGCGGATGCTGAACTCGCAATCAACACACCAAGTGCCAGAAGTTTGATTTTAGTCACGATCCATATTCCTGTTGTCAAATAATCAGCGCAGGCAGTTTAACGTTGTATACGTCATGCCTCAAATTCTTTACCAGTCATTACACTGAACTCATCATTTTCTCATCGTCAGATGACTACAAGCTGACACCTGAATGACAGCGCCATGACGCCGCAGGACAAGAGGTGCAAAAAAGAGACCGTTTTCCGGATGAGTTATTGATATGTCATTGAAATTGATTTTCTACGCCATGCAAGTTTTCCAAATGCATCTACGCTTTAATTTAGAAGAAGTAAATGCGGGGCACGTTATACAGATACTTCGCCAACCTGGCATAAGGGTTGCTGGAGTATCAGAGAGCGCTATGCAGCTTACCTCTTCCGGGGGCTCCCACTATTCATATGAACGGCTCTCAACCTGTGCTAAAAACGAAAGGACGGCATGCCATGAATATATTCGATCACTATCGCCAGCGCTATGAAGCTGCCAAGGACGAAGAGTTCACACTGCAGGAGTTTCTTACCATCTGTCGGCAAGATCGCAGTGCTTATGCTAACGCAGCAGAAAGATTGCTGATGGCCATCGGTGAGCCGGTCATGGTCGATACGGCCCTGGAACCCAGGCTATCCCGTCTCTTTTCAAACCGGGTCGTGGCACGCTATCCGGCCTTTGAAGAGTTTTACGGGATGGAAGATGCCATTGAGCAAATTGTTTCTTATCTGAAGCACGCCGCTCAGGGGCTGGAAGAGAAGAAACAGATTCTGTACCTGCTGGGACCCGTGGGCGGCGGTAAATCATCGCTTGCCGAACGCCTGAAGTCCTTGATGCAGCGTGTCCCTATCTATGTGCTTAGCGCAAACGGAGAGCGCAGCCCGGTCAACGACCATCCGCTGTGTCTGTTCAACCCGCAGGAGGATGCGCAAATCCTCGAAAAAGAGTACGGCATTCCAAACCGCTATCTGGGGACGATTATGTCGCCGTGGGCGGCCAAGCGCCTGCATGAATTCGGCGGCGACATCACTAAGTTCCGCGTGGTGAAAGTGTGGCCGTCAATTCTGGCGCAGATCGCCATCGCCAAAACCGAGCCCGGCGACGAGAACAACCAGGACATCTCCGCGCTGGTCGGTAAAGTGGATATTCGTAAACTGGAGCACTACGCGCAGAATGACCCGGATGCCTACGGCTACTCCGGCGCTCTGTGCCGCGCCAACCAGGGGCTGATGGAATTCGTCGAGATGTTTAAAGCGCCTATCAAGGTGCTGCATCCGCTGCTGACCGCCACGCAGGAAGGCAACTATAACGGCACCGAAGGGATCTCCGCCCTGCCGTTCAACGGGATCATCCTCGCCCACTCCAACGAATCGGAATGGGTGACCTTCCGGAATAACAAAAACAATGAGGCCTTCCTCGACCGCGTGTATATCGTCAAGGTGCCTTACTGCCTGCGTATCTCAGAAGAGATCCGTATCTATGAAAAACTGCTTAATAACAGCGAACTGACCCATGCGCCTTGCGCGCCGGGAACGCTGGAAACGCTGTCGCGCTTCTCGATTCTGTCGCGCCTGAAAGAGCCGGAAAACTCGAGTATTTACTCAAAAATGCGCGTCTATGACGGCGAAAGCCTGAAAGACACCGACCCGAAAGCGAAGTCCTATCAGGAGTATCGCGATTATGCCGGCGTCGATGAAGGGATGAACGGCTTGTCGACCCGCTTCGCGTTCAAAATTCTGTCGCGGGTCTTTAACTTCGACCACGCCGAGGTGGCCGCCAACCCGGTGCATCTGTTCTACGTTCTGGAGCAGCAGATCGAGCGCGAACAGTTCCCGCAGGAACAGTCAGAACGTTATCTTGAATTCCTGAAAGGCTATCTGATCCCGAAATACGCCGAGTTTATCGGCAAAGAGATCCAGACCGCCTATCTTGAATCCTACTCTGAGTATGGGCAGAACATTTTCGACCGTTATGTCACCTACGCCGACTTCTGGATTCAGGATCAGGAATACCGCGACCCGGATACCGGCCAGCTGTTTGACCGCGAGTCGCTGAATGCGGAACTGGAAAAAATCGAGAAGCCCGCCGGGATCAGTAACCCGAAAGACTTCCGCAACGAGATAGTCAACTTCGTGCTGCGCGCCAGAGCGCACAACAGCGGGCGTAATCCAAACTGGACCAGCTACGAGAAGCTTCGCACGGTTATCGAGAAGAAAATGTTCTCCAATACCGAAGAGCTGTTGCCGGTGATTTCCTTCAACACCAAAACGTCAACCGATGAGCAGAAAAAACACGATGACTTTGTCGACCGCATGATGGAGAAAGGCTATACCCGTAAGCAGGTTCGTCTGCTGTGCGAATGGTATCTGCGGGTACGTAAATCATCCTGATAGACCGGCCCGGCAGCTAACCGCTGTCGGGTTAATAATAACTGCGAAGACCCAATGACATTCAGCGACGGGCTATTTTCCGCGCCTGAATGGCCGGGGCATAGTTGGCAAATGCAGTACAGGAGGGCATATGACCTGGTTCATAGACCGACGCCTGAACGGGAAAAATAAAAGCGCCGTCAATCGGCAGCGCTTTCTGCGCCGCTATAAAGCGCAGATAAAGCAGTCGATCTCCGAGGCCATCAACAAGCGCTCGGTGACCGATATTCAGAGCGGAGAGTCCGTCTCCATCCCAACGGACGATATTAACGAACCGATGTTTCATCAGGGACGCGGCGGCCTGCGCAATCGCGTACACCCCGGTAACGATCACTTTGTACAAAATGACCGTATCGAACGCCCTCAGGGCGGCGGTGGCGGTGGCGGCAGCGGTCAGGGGCAAGCCAGCGCCGACGGCGAAGGCCAGGACGAGTTTGTCTTTCAGATTTCGAAAGACGAATATCTCGATCTATTGTTCGAAGATCTCGCCTTGCCAAATTTGAAGAAAAATCAGCAGCGTCAGCTGACGGAGTATAAAACCCATCGCGCGGGCTATACCGCTAACGGCGTTCCCGCCAATATCAGCGTCGTTCGCTCGTTGCAGAACTCGCTGGCTCGGCGCACGGCGATGACCGCCGGTAAACGCCGGGAGCTGCACGCGCTGGAAGAAGACCTCGATACCATTAGCAAAAGCGAACCGGCGCAGCTGCTGGAAGAGGAGCGGCTGCGCAAAGAGATAGCCGAACTGCGGGCGAAAATCGACCGCGTCCCGTTTATTGATACTTTCGATCTACGTTACAAGAACTACGAAAAACGGCCAGAACCGTCCAGCCAGGCCGTCATGTTCTGCCTGATGGACGTCTCCGGCTCCATGGACCAGGCGACCAAGGACATGGCAAAACGCTTTTATATTCTGCTGTATCTGTTCCTCAGCCGGACCTATAAAAACGTCGATGTCGTTTATATCCGCCACCATACGCAGGCTAAAGAGGTCGATGAACACGAATTCTTTTATTCGCAGGAAACCGGCGGCACGATTGTCTCCAGCGCCCTGAAGCTGATGGATGAAGTGGTTAAAGAGCGCTATGACCCGGCGCAGTGGAATATCTACGCCGCACAGGCCTCGGATGGGGATAACTGGGCGGACGACTCACCGCTGTGTCACGAACTGCTGGCGAAGAAAATCCTGCCCGTGGTGCGCTACTATAGCTATATCGAGATAACCCGTCGGGCGCACCAGACGCTGTGGCGGGAGTACGAACACCTGCAGTCGACCTTCGAAAACTTTGCTATGCAGCATATTCGCGACCCGGAAGATATTTATCCGGTATTCCGCGAACTGTTTCACAAGCAGACCTCAAAAGCGGACGGTTAAACTTTTCCCGACAGCCAGCACAGACGCTGGCTGTTTTTTACCCCGCCTTACCCGGCCCGCCCCTGTTGCAGGGTGCCGGGATCAATCTCCGACATAATCAGGTCGGGTAAGCTCTCCAGCTGGTGCACCTTGCCGCACTTAACGATGATCTGCCGCGCCTTGTCGTATCCCGGCGCCCAGAGTCGATTATTCATCCGCACATCTTTATAGACCGCAATAAGCGGTTTTTTCCACGCTGCCGCCATATGGACCACCGAGGTATCCGGCGAGATAACTAAATCGGACTGGGCAATAAGCGCCATGCAGTGATGCAGCGTTTTAAACGGGTTCACGCAGACCTTTTCCGCAAGGGGAATGCGGATTTCATTGCGGTGATCGAGCAGGATGATGTTGACGTCGGGATAATCCTGACACAGCCTGGCGATAAGCGCTGCCAGCTGCGCCTGCGACATACTACGGTCCTGATGTCCGGCAAAAATATTAATCACCACGTTACGCCCGTTCAGCGCCGCCAGATATTCGCGAACCTGCTGATTAACATCCTGCGGGATATGCAGGTCATAAGAGTGGAGATATTTCTTATCCAGCTGCAGATAATCAGCGATGATCGAAAATGTCTTGCTGACGTGCCAGTTTTCACAGTCAAAATCAAAAGACCGGGTATAGTGATTGATGGAAGGCCATTTATTAAATCCCAGTACAACCCTGGGTTTTATCTGCCGTAAAAGCAGCATCCGGTGTACCGGAATATCAAACAGCGACGGGTCAATTACAACATCGTACTTATTATTCGCAAGCTCATTAATAACGGAGCGAGGAACATTATGGGTAAATTTGCGCAAATAATCCGCCGATTCAACATTATCAGCCTCATAGATATGGCGAATACGCGGGTTATGGCGCATGACCTGGCTATTCGATTTGGTCAACAGAAAGTCAACGGTCATTCCGGCCTCATGGAGGCATTTAACCAGCGCTGAGTCTACCACCACGTCGCCGATCGCCCCTTCATTACGCATTAGCAGTACCGTTTTGACAGAGGTTAAATCAGCTTCGCGGCGCACCCGACTATCCCAGAACGCTTTAGCGATATAGACTCGCAGGATATTGCGCATTTTCTTAAAAAAATAATTACGACGCCTGTTTAGCTCCCTTATTTTTTTAAACTTCCGGGGGGATGCCTGCACCGCTGAGTTTTCCATCATCATAACCTCATTACCGCTATCAAAAGTACCGCCTGTTACCCTGCTAAGGACTGGTGAAAATAAGAAAAGTTCGCTTGATAATTAACATTATTTCATTTTTAGCGGCGACAGGATAGCCGCAGGGGGATTATTGCAGCATATTTTATTGAGAACAAAATGAGTGAAAAATGGATTTAGTCGAATATTTACGATAGCAATATAACTTAGCACCCTTATATTTAATAGGCTATTTATCATCATAACCGTCCGGTCATGACGCATGACGATGCTGGACAGGCGACCAGTATGCTTATCATCGGTCATGGCGCCACCGGGCCACGCATGGTAGAATCATCTTAATTGTGCTGGCGAAATTATCATCATGAAATTACAGAATAAATTACTCCGTTATTTCATTTCTGCGGGGGTGGTTGTCCTGACATCTTCATTTCTGGTGTATGAATTAGTCGCCAGTCATCGGGATATGTCAGAATACATGCGATATATCGTCGAAAAGGGCGAATCCGCCTTTCTGTACGATAAATATCAAAACCAGCTCGTGATCTCCCAGTTCTCGCGAAAGCTGGATACGCAGCCGACTGCTGAAAAAGCCCAACGGGCCTGCGCCAGCGTCGAGAACAATGGTAAAGTCTTCGGCCTTAATATCGCCGGGCATACCTTCCCCGGACTTCACGGTACGCTCAGTACCACTCAGGCGTCATGCGGGCCGTGGATTAACGATCTGCCGGCGCTGCAAGCATTTGATGCTGCTATCGCCCAAAGTAATATGAACTCAGCGTTAAATGCGGCGACATTCAAATCTGACAAACGTTTCCGCTACTATCTTGATTTAGATAATAAGTATGCTTATTTCTATTCACCGATTGAGATAAATAGCAGCCCAGTCGCGAACTGGAATTTTCTTCACGACAGCAAGCTGGGCATCACTCAGAACAGCCTTAACGGTTTACTTCGCGGCCGCACGCTGATTTCCAGCATCTATGCTGACGCGTTAACCGGGCAGAATATTTTGTCATTTTTAACCCCGGTTTATCATCGGGATCGGCTGAAGGGCATCGTGATGGTGGATGTCACTCGCCATGATATTGAGAAACTTCTTTATACCGCCGACCGCCCTTTGGTCTGGCGCTATCTCGACATCACGTTAACGGACTCCGACTCAACATCTGAAATCCGCGTACACCGCAGCAATACGCATTTTTTCAGCTATGCCCACCATAGCCAGAAGGTGGCGGAAAACCTGCATATTGCGCTGTCGCTGGATATGACCTATTTTCTGCTTAGCTCCTGGAAGCTATTCCTGTTTTACCTGATATCTACCGGCGTTTTACTGCATCTGGTACGTATGCACTTTCGTCTGTATATCGACGTTTTCAAAGAAAACATTAGTGATTCTTTAACCGGTCTCTACAACCGAAAAATTCTCTCCTCGCTGCTGGAATCGCGTATGCAAAAGCTCACAGAGCAAGGGGTGAATATCGTGTTTATGGCGCTGGACTGCGACCGGCTAAAATACCTTAATGACACCTGGGGGCACGACGAAGGCGACCGCGCGATTGTGCTGCTCGCGCAGTCCATTTCCGCCGCCATCCGTAAAAGCGATTACGGCATCCGTCTGGGCGGCGATGAGTTCTTCCTGATCCTGATCGATTATGAGGAGCAAGAGGCGCAAAATATCCCTGCGCGTATTCGCCAGCACCTGAGGGCAATTGATATTAACCGGCGCGTTAATTTCTCATGGGGCGCCTGTAGCATGGCGCCGGGGGATAGTCTGGGCGACGTAATGAAAATCGCCGATGCCCGGCTGTACGAAAATAAAAAGCAAAAAAAACACGCTTACCCGGGGCGAGAGGATTAATCTTGAGGTTTTATTGTGAAGGAAAAAATCGACATGAACGCGCCAGTAAAAGTGAGTATTCATCAGCAGCTGTTGGCGCTGCTTAACCGCGACCATGCCCGCTACCGGGTCGTGGAACATGAAGCCGTCGGAAAGTGTGAAGCCGTGTCGAAGATCCGCGGCACCGCGCTGGGTCAGGGAGCCAAGGCGCTGGTATGTAAAGTGAAAGGGCATGGCGTTAATCAGCACGTTCTGGCTATCCTCGCCGCCGATCTGCAGGCGGACTTAGCCCGGCTCGCCGAATACATCGGCGGCAGTAAAGCCTCGCTGGCCAGCCCGGCGGAAGTTGACGCCCTGACCGCCTGCGCGTTTGGCGCCATTCCCCCCTTCACTTTCCATCCGGACCTGCGGCTGGTCGCCGATCCGCTGCTGTTTGCGCGTTTCCCGGAAATCGCCTTCAACGCCGGGCAGCTTGATAAGTCCATCATCCTTGATACCGCCGACTATCTGCGCATTGCCCGTCCGGAACTAACCGCGTTTCATCGCCAGGCCTGATTGTCCCCCTGCTACGATAAAGCCGGCGGTTGCAATCGCTCGTGCAGATGCCTCAAATCGCGAGTCTGCGATAAAAATCCTGTTTACTTACGCGATTATGCGTAGAGTAAACGGGCTTTTCTTTTTTTTATTTTTGGCAAGGACCTCTGCACATGCTCGACACCACCCTGTTAATACTGCTGGGCCTGGCGGCGCTCGGCTTTATTAGCCACAACACCACCGTTGCTATTTCAATCCTGGTTTTAATTATCGTTCGCGTCACCCCGCTCAACACCTTCTTTCCGTGGATTGAAAAACAGGGGCTGACCATCGGTATTATTATCCTCACCATCGGCGTGATGGCCCCCATTGCCAGCGGCACGCTGCCAGCCTCAACGCTGCTGCACTCCTTTGTAAACTGGAAGTCGCTGCTGGCGATTGGCGTGGGGGTATTTGTTTCCTGGCTTGGCGGGCGCGGCGTGGCGCTGATGGGCTCACAGCCGCAGCTGGTGGCCGGACTGCTGGTCGGCACCGTCCTCGGCGTCGCCCTCTTCCGCGGCGTTCCGGTTGGCCCGCTGATCGCCGCCGGGATCATTTCGCTGTTTATTGGGAAGTCGTAGCCAGGCTGGCAAGATAGCGGCCCGGGGTTTGCCCTAGGCCCTTTTTAAACATGGTAATAAAGGCGGTGGTAGAGTCATAGCCCAGGCTCTGCGCCGTCTGCTGTACCGTCTGCCCGCGGATCAGCATCTGCAGGGAGAGAATCAGCTGCAGCTGATGTCGCCAGCGGCGAAAGCTTAAGCCAGTCTCACGCACCACCAGCCGCGCCAGATTGCGTTCGCTCATGGCGAATTCCGCCGCCCACTGCGCCAGCGTTTGCCAGCGCGCCGGGTCGACGGCCATCGTGTCCACCATCTGACGAATTTTTGGATGCCCGGAGACCGGGAGCTGCAGGTGTTCCTGCGGCTGCTGGGGAAGCTCATCGAACAGCACCTGCACCAGGCGGTTCATTGCCGGTTTAGCGAGTTCGGCCCTGCCGCGCTCGGCCATCACGAGGATAAGCTCGCGCACCAGCGGCGAAATCTTTAGCGTGCAGCAGCAATCTGGCATCGGCGCCGCGTCGGGTTCAATAAACAAAAAGCAGACCTGCGCCTCCGGCGTCGCCCGATTGCTGTGCGGCACCTGTCCCGGCACCCACACCGCGTACTGTGGCGGCACCATCCACATCGCGTTATCCACTTCGCAGGTCAGCGCCCCGTGAAGCGCGAGGATAAGCTGCCCTTTGCGGTGCTGATGGCGCGGAATGTACTGTTCATCAGCGACAACCTGAATACGAAAAGCCGCCGCTGCTTCGTGGCCGCTGTCCGGGTCGTAGCCGTCAAGGCCCAGTCCGATCATAAGAATGTCCGATTTTAGCGATAATCTGTCATTTTAGCTTGATTTAAACAGAGGACAAACAGGCTATTGTAACCGCCTCGTATTCTAGTTTGAGATAGCCATGAATTCCGCTTCACTTTCTGCCGGTCGCCGTAATCTTGTATTGATTGCCGGTATTCTGCTTATCGCCACCACCTTACGCGTTACTTTTACCGGCGCCGCGCCACTGCTTGACGCCATTCGCAGCGAATATGGCCTCACCACCGCGCAAACCGGTCTGTTAACCACTCTGCCGCTGCTGGCCTTTGGCCTGGTCTCGCCGCTGGCGGCGGGGGTCGCCCGCCGCTTCGGCATTGAACGCAGCCTGCTGCTGGCGCTGATCCTGATTTGCCTCGGTATTGCTCTGCGATCTCTACCCATGGTCACGCTGCTGTTTATCGGCACCGCGATTATCGGTTGCGGCATCGCGCTGGGGAACGTTCTGCTACCAGGGCTCATTAAGCGTGACTTCCCGCAGCACGTCGCCAAAATGACCGGCGCTTACTCTCTCACCATGGGCGGGGCAGCGGCGCTGGGTTCGGCAATGGTCGTTCCCTTGGCTTTCGCCGGGCTGGGCTGGCGCGGCGCGCTGTTGATGCTGATGGTATTTCCGCTGCTGGCGCTGTTTATCTGGCTGCCGCAGTCGCGCAGGCAAGTCACCGCGCCGTTGACCGGGTCCGGCGCCATCCACAACCGCGGGATCTGGCGATCGGCGCTGGCCTGGCAGGTGACGCTGTTTCTCGGGATTAACTCGCTGGTCTACTACGTCATCATCGGCTGGCTGCCCGCCATTCTGCAAAGCATTGGCTACAGCGAAGCGCAGGCGGGCTCCCTGCACGGGCTGCTCCAGCTGGCAACCGCCGCGCCGGGGCTGGCGATCCCGTTAATACTTCATCGGCTGAAAGATCAGCGTGGTATTGCGGTACTGGTCGCCCTGATGTGCGCAGTCAGCGCGCTCGGGTTATGGTTTTTACCCGGCCAGGCGGTGCTGTGGACGCTAATCTTCGGCTTCGGGTCCGGCGCGACCATGATTCTCGGCTTGACCTTTATCGGTCTGCGGGCCAGCTCAGCGCACCAGGCTGCCGCGCTGTCCGGCATGGCGCAGACGGTGGGCTATTTGCTGGCCGCCTGCGGGCCGCCGGTGATGGGGAAAATTCATGATGCCAACGGCGACTGGCATATCCCGCTGATCGCCGTGGCGTTGATTTCAATTGCGATGGCGGTATTTGGCGCGCTGGCCGGTCGCGATCGAGAGATTAACCGCTAGCGATACCGATGTCCGGCGACTGCTGCCGGGCGTTCGCTCACTGACTTGCCGCACGTAAAAACGCGTGAACCAGTGGCGCAGGTCTGCCTTCCAGCGCGTTGCGCTCGTGCTGGAATAACGTGGCGACAAAGAACGGATGGGTCACCAGTTCCACCGCCCGAATCTCGCCGTCATCATCCCAGCCCGTGACCCGCAGGTCGCCCTGCTCCAGCTCGCGGGCAAAATCGTCGGCAATCCCGTAGCTACAGTGATAACTCTCTTCAATGGTGTCGCGGCCATAGGCGCGGGAGATAAGCGTATTGGCGCGCAGTTCAATATTGTCCGACTTTTCCACCAGCGAGCAGCTTAACGGCGCAATCACCATCCGCCCTTCGGTATCGGTTTCGGCATGCGCGGCATCCTGCCAGCCCATAACGTTGCGCGCATATTCAATAATCGCGTGCTGGAAGCCGCCGCAGGTGCCAAGGAACGGAATACCGTTTTCCCGGGCGTGGCGAATGGCGATAAAGGCGCCTTCGACGTTTTTATAGGGGCTGGCGGGAACCACCCAGATAGCATCGTAATCGGCAAGGTCATCAGCGGATTTTATCTCACTGGTGGACAGCCAGTCATAGCGCAGCGGCAGCTCCAGTACGGCAGCGGCATCATCAATCGCCAGCGGAATCGCTTTATGGGCAACGACGTCGGGGTTGTAATCACCAACCAGGGCAATACGCAGGGGGGAGTTCATAGCAGGATCCTTATGTCATAGCGATTATCAGGCAACACAAGGAGCCTCAGGTTAGCGATCTCCGCGGCAGAACACAATCCTTATTTTGTCTGCCCCTGAACGCGGGTAATTTACTCTGACTGGCGTTATGGTATAGGGCAAACAAATGGCTACGGATGCACGATGAAGGACAAAATTCTGGTTAGCGCCTGCCTGATGGGCTTTCAGGTTCGTTATAACGGCAGTCACAAAGCCCAACTGGCTAACGCGCTGTCTCGCTGGCAGAGCGAGGGGCGGCTGGTCACCCACTGCCCGGAGCTGGCTGCCGGATTGCCCATCCCCAGGCTACCGGCGGAGATTCTTGACGCGCAAGGAGCGGACGTTATGCGAAATCGTGGGCAAATTGTCGAAAGCGACGGCCAGGACGTCACCGCGCACTATCAGCTGGCTGCCTGGCTGGCGCTAAAAGCCGCGCAGGAGGAAGGCTGTACCGCGGCGTTGCTCACCGATGGCAGCCCAACCTGCGGCAGTCAGTTTATCTATGATGGTACCTTTAAGGGACAGCGCAAACCCGGAGCCGGCGTTGCCGCCGCCCTGCTTCGCGAATACGGGATAACGGTATTTTCCGAGCAGCAGCTACCGCAGCTGCTTGCCTGGATGAAACAAAGGGAGAGTGACGATGATTCAATGTAAACGGGTTTATGACCCGCAGGAAGAGAGCGACGGCTACCGGATACTGGTAGACCGCCTGTGGCCGCGCGGAATAAAAAAAGAGGCGCTCAATTACGCTGAGTGGTGCAAAACCCTGGCGCCATCGACAGATTTACGTAAGGCTTTTCACGGCGAGACGCTCGATTTTGCCCACTTTAGCCAGCGCTATCGCCAGGAGCTTGAGGCCCATCGTGATGAAGGCGAGCGCCTGGCCGCGCTGGCCCACCGGCAGACGCTGACGCTGCTCTACGCGGCGAAAAACACCCGGCAGAACCATGCCCAGGTGCTTGCTGACTGGCTGAAAGCGCTATGACTTAGCCGGATGATCTCGGCGCCAGAGCTCCCATTCGTCTATCGTTTCCCCGCCGGGAAGTTTGCACTCGGTGCGCACGCCCTGCGGGCTTTGAATGGGAACCTGTTTCCCGCCCAGTTGCTGACAGTAAACCGAAGCCGGGTTAGCCATCCCTACCGGATGTGCTGGTTGTGTCGGCTGAGTCTGCGCGCATCCGGCAAGCGCCAGTGGCAGCATCAGTATCATCCCCTTCATTTCTGCTCCTTAATTGATGAAAACGTTTTTTCGTCCCGAATCTCCACTGTTTCTCCATTTTAGCTGCACTTTTGCATCGTAGAGTAGCCCTGTTCTCGAACTGACCAGAGAACAGATCATTCCATAATCAATGAGTTTTCCCCGTCGCCCCCGACGGGGCTTTTTTCCCGCCGCGGATGCAGGTATTCTCCTAACAGATGTGTTAAATTTTGTGTATCTCTGTTAATTCTGCGCTGATTGTTGTTTAGCATAGCTTGCTGGTAGTTACGATTAGCGTTCGGGAGCCGTATTCCTCATGTCCGATTTTATTCTCGCTCGCGTGACGCAAACGCTCGCCAATGAACACTCCCTCGAAACTTTGGTGCGACAGCTGCTTGAGATGCTGGAGCTTGTTACCCGAATGGAATCCACCTACCTGACGCGTATTGACTTCGACGCGCAGCGACAGCTGATTATGTATGCGCATAACAGCAGCGAAATGCAGATCCCCGAAGGGTTCTCCGTCCCATGGAACGACTCGCTATGTAAACGTGCGCTCGACGAGCGTTGCCTTTTCAGTAACGATGTCGCCGAACGCTGGCGTTCGTGTATCGCCGCGCAGGATTTGGGCATCGCCACCTTTTTCAGCATTCCTGTGCGTCTGACCGACGGCTCATTATTCGGCACGCTGTGCGCCACTAGCCGGGTAAGACAGCCCTATAACCTTGAGGGTGAGCAGGTTATGAATTTATTCGGCAACCTCATCGCCCACTACGTGGAAAAAGAGTCGCTGGTGCAGCAGCTTCGTTCCGCCAACGTCGCGCTTGAAATGCACTCGTACACCGATGAGCTCACCGGTTTACCGAATCGCCGCTCGCTGTTTAAGTATCTTGCCGCGCAGTTTCCACGGGCCCGCGAACAGGGGCGCAGCATGCTGCTGATTTTTATCGATCTCGACGATTTTAAAGCAATCAACGATCGATTCGGCCATCCGTGCGGCGATAGCTTTCTGATTCAGGTTGGCGAACGTCTCGCGGCTCACGTGCGCAGCGGCGACATTGTCGGCCGTCTCGGCGGCGATGAATTTTTAATTGTCGGGCCGGGCTGTGAATTAGCCGACCAGCAGGAGTATATCCCCGCGTTACGTCAAGCGCTGACGGGGATCTATTTCCTTGGCGAGCACCGAATTAACTACCCGGGCGCGAGCTTTGGCGTTATTGAGGCCGACCCGCAGCAGATTGACGTAGAACAGGCGCTACGCGCCGCCGACGACGCGATGTATCTGGATAAGCAGTCTCGTCGTCAGGGAAGATTTTTTCATATTGACTAATCTACGGTGAAATCCCGTATGATATTCGCCACGAATCGCACTTACAGGGGCTCAATCATGAGACTGGGTATTCTTTTTCCGGTGGCTATTTTTATCGTCGCCGTTGTTTTTCTGGGCTGGTTTTTTGTCGGCGGCTATGCGGCGCCAGGCGGAGCCTAATGAAAAAAAGCACCATTATTATGCTTATTGTCGCCATCGTCGCCCTGGCGGGAACGCAATTGGGCTGGTGGTAAATCCAGGAATATTCGCGCGACTCTTCGGCAAGGATTGCAGAGTTATCTCATCTACTCAATAACTTAAAAGAATACACTCACATCATCAGCCGATACCGCATGGCCGTTTCTGCGGACGGATTTAACTGGAGAAGTGAGAAATGAAAAAACCGATCGTGTTGCCGTTGATTCTCGCGCTTTGCACGTTGTTATCGGGATGTATTGTCGACCCAAGCTATCACCACCATCGCCACCATCATCATGACGACAGAGACTGGCGATAAAGCGGAAAACATCATAAGGCGAACTTCGGTTCGCCTTATTGCATGGGATCAGTCGCGACGGTCGGAACCTAAAAAGAGGAAGCCCAGCGGGATGGAGAACAGCAAGGTAAATACAATGCTATAAACCGTAACCATCGCCCCCTGCAGGAAGAACATTGACGTCGTCCACTCTGAGTACGGCATATTGTATTCGCTCACCACGCCGCCGAAGGTCGCACGCCCAACCACGATAAGCGCAATGGCGAATATCGCCGCTATCGACAAAAAGAACTTCTTGCTGTTTTTATTGCTGGTGAGTTTCTGCAGAATCATCCGGGTTCCCTTTTTTCTGAGCGATAATCGGCTGTATATGTAACACCAATGCAATCAAAATTGAAGGAGTTTTGTTACAAGGCAGAGTCAATCGCTATCGGGCCGGTCGCGCGTCCCGGCCGCAACGATTACGACTGCAGCGTCGCCAGACGGGCGGCAAAACCGACAAACACAAGGCCAATCAGACTGTTGCCGATTTTCGCCAGTTTCTTTTTCGTCTTCACGTAACGGGTGACGAACGAGCCGGAGAGGATCAGAAAGCTCATATAGATGAAGCTAATAATCTCCAGGGTCAACGCCAGGATAAAGAACGCCAACCCGGGCGTTTTGGCGCTGACGTCAATAAACTGCACGAAGAATGAGACATAAAAAAGAATGGCCTTTGGATTCGTCAGGCTGAGCGTCAGCGAACGTTTAAGAATCGCGCTCCCCGGCTCGGAATCAGAAGACGAATGACCATCACGCTGGGTTAATACCGCGTAGAGCATCTTACCGCCCATCCACAGGAGATAAATCGCCCCCAGGTATCGAACGATATTGAACAGTACAGGCGTGGTCTTGATAAGCGTCGCAACCCCGGCAAAAGCCAGGAACATCAGCACCGCATCACCGATAAATACGCCAGCGGCCGCCAGATACCCTTTCCTGACGCCGTGGGCGACGCCGGTCTTGAGGACAAAAAAGGTATTCGGGCCGGGAACCAGGATGATAAAGATAGCCCCAACCAGGTAGGTCAGGTAATTCAGTACACCAAACTCAGCGAACACAACGCACTCCTTCGCTTACAACAAAATATGATCCCGCGCACGTTAACGCAACCGGGACCATTTTGAAAGCGCCGCGAGTGCGGATGCCTTAATAGAGTGAAGTTTCACCCAGCGGACGGGTTTTAAAGCGGCGGTGAACCCACAGATACTGCTCCGGCGCGCGCAGGATTTCTTTCTCAATAACCTTGTTGATATAGCTCGCCGCATCCTGTTTATCTTCACCAGGATAGTCGCTCATTACGTCGCTGATATGCAAGCTATAACCCCGACGGTCCGCTTTACGCACCATGCTGATGGTGAGCATTCTCGCTCCCGACAAACGAGAGAGCACGTAGGTGCCGTTGGTCGTTGCGGCCTGCTGTACCGAGAAGAACGGGGCAAATACGCTCCCCTTCGGACCATAGTCCTGATCCGGCGCAAACCACACCGCTTCACCCGACTTTAGGGCATGCACCAGACCGGATAAATTACGACGATCGATCATCGCCTTGTTCGAGCGCAAGCGACCGCGCGTCTGCACCCACTCCATTAACGGGCTATTGTGCGGACGGTAGGTCGCCATCATCGGACGACACAACCCCATTGTACGGCCGCCCAGCTCAAGAGACATAAAGTGGACGCCGACAACCATCACGCCTTTTTGTTCGCTCAGGGCATTGTTGAGATTAACCATGCCTTCGACGTCAAACCATTTCTTGACGCGTTCGTCGCTCCAGAACCATGCCATACCCGTTTCAATCAGGCCCATCCCTAGTGACATGAAGTTCTGTTCGATAAGCTTTTCGCGCGCCGCGGGCGACATGGTGGGAAAGCAAAGTTCGAGATTACGTCTGGCGATATGCTCACGGCGTTTGAGGAAGCGCCGGGATGCGCGACCGGCGCTGGTACCGATAAGGTGCAATACGGGATAAGGAAGCTGGACGATGAGCCAGAGCACGCCCAGGCCAAACCAGGTCCCCCAATTACGGGGATGAAGAAGTTTTTTATTAAAAGCGCAAGACATGTTTTTTCCTGTAAACATTAGAACATGAGGTAACGCTTAAGGAAAAAACGAGTCCCTTCATCTGTCATTAGGCGGTACGTGTAGCAGTTCAGACAATAATAATCCGGGTAAATTCACTCCGGCAAGTAAAAAAAGAGGCCAGCAGAAAAAAACACAATACCAGCACACCTGTAACAAAATGTAAATAAAAAAGTGAATAATAAACCTCAAATATCCACCACGGGAATGATTAACGCGCTAATCATTCAACATAAAGTATGTACACTTTCAAACCAGCGCGCTGCGCTGGTAAGCCACAGGTCACAGCTGAAGCCGCGTCGGGGGTATGCCAGGGGGCAAATGAGACCAGGATATTCTCTGCTCTCGGTTATCCTTTTCACAACGTTTGCCGATACGTGTTTCTTTAAATTCATAGTCTCACTGACATGAAAAAGAAATATTTAACATGAGTATCAGGCAAAAGATTAAAATAAGAATCAGCTTATTTTACTTTCCTGACAATAATTAATATTTATCGACAATTATCCATATCGCCGCAGGTTATTTCAGACTTTTTACCTACCTTGCTTTAACAAAACAGCAGGCAATAAAGTTAAGGTGCCCTTTACGACGTTAAAAAAGCGTAACCTGGATAAAAATCTCGGACGACTCTCACGCTTGAACACGCCATTGCGGATAATTTTTAACGCCTGGTGAGAACCTGGATCTTTCTCTCCACTGCTGATTGCCGTTCTCAGCACTGGCAGGGGGTTAGTTCTGCTGGTGAAATTAATACGCGAGCTGCAGGGGTTACCATGCTGCACGATCTCAACCAGGCCAGCCGCTACTGCGATCATCTGGTGGTGCTTGAAGGGGGTCAGGTGCGGGCTCAAGGTTCAGCGGAAACGGTTTTGGCGCCGGAGATGCTGCGGAAGATCTTTCACCTGGAGGCGGAAATTCATCCGGAGCCGGTGTCGCAGCGCCCGATGTACATGGTGAAACAACCCGGGTAAGGCGCCCTGCGCCCTACCCGAAGTTAATCAGTAGGTGTGGAAGTACTGTTGGATCACCTGCGGATTTTTCGTTTGCGTCAGCGCTGTCATCAGCAGGATGCGCGCTTTTGCCGGGTTGAGCGAATCGGATACCAGTCCCGGCTGACCATCATCAACCGGCACGACGCCGCTACCGGTGCGCGAGGCGCGAACCACCACGATACCGGCTTTTTCCGCCTTTTCGATCCCCGCCGCGCTGCGTACGGAGACCGATCCCGCGCCGGTGCCCGCATAAATAATGCCGTCAGCATGGTGCGCAATCGCCGCGTCATACATATATTCAGGGTCATCCTGATAGCCATAAATAATGACCACCTTCGGCAGCGCGCTAAGCTGGCGGACGTCAAAAACCGAGCGCACGGTATGAATTTTATCCACGCGCGTTTCGAACTGCGGTCTGCCGATCACGATAACGCCCAGATAGCCCTCTTCCGGCGCCTTGAAGGTATCCAGCGTTGTGGCATTGGTCTTCGTGACGAAGCGCGCGGCGCCAATGCGGTCATTGAGGACCACCATCACGCCGCGGCCTTTCGCTTGCGGATCGGCCGCCACGGTCACCGCTTCAAGCAGGTTCATCGGGCCGTCTGCGCTGATGGCCGTGGCCGGACGCATCGCCGCCGTGAAGACCACCGGCTTATTGCTTTTTACCGTCAGGTTGAGGAAGTAAGGCGTCTCGTCCAGAGTATCGGTACCGTGGGTAATCACCACGCCATCGACATCATCGCGGGCCAGCAGCTCATTGACGCGTTTTGACAGTTTGAGAATAATGTCGCTGGTCATATTTTCGCTGCCAATATTGGCAACCTGTTCACCGTCAACGCGGGCGACTTTGCTCATCTCAGGCACAGCATTAATCAGCGTCTGAACGCCAATCGCGCCGGCTTTGTACCCGGTAGTCTGGGTATTGCTGGCTGCCGAACCGGCAATCGTTCCTCCGGTCGCCAGGATAACGATATGCGGCAGACGCGTATCACTAAATGCAAAAGCGCTTATCGTCAGTAACGTCATTGCCAGTAATACTCTAAAATTCATCATGACTCATCCCAAAATAAATATTAAATAAATTCGCGCAGAGAGAATGCAAACGGCTTGCCAGGATTTAATATATTTTACCTTGTAAAAGTGATTAACTATCAGACAAAAAAGGATTTTTACTTCGTCCGGAGCGCTACTTTGGTGCAGGAACGCGCTAAAAACGGGCATGACATAAAAGCGAAATCAGGATTAACTAATTCAATCTATTTTGCCGTGTCGGCATCGCTATCAACGAAATAGACCAACACGATGCGGGTAATGCGATGGAGAAAACGATGCGTATCGCCTTAAAATCAGCATTGATGCTTACCTCCCGCGTCATACAAGTGATTAATCCAGAATTACACCTGCATATGCAACGCACGGCGCTGATTGCGCTGGAGCTTGCGCAGGCATCGGGTCTATCTCGCCAGCAGCAGCAAACTATCTTTTGCGCCGCGCTGCTGCACGACATCGGCGTTCTGGGCGATAAAAGGGCGTTTTCATCGCTGAACGCCATCGATAACCTCAATGACCCACATCAGCACCGGGGAGCCGAAATGCTGGCCGGGTTAGCCACTCTGGCCCCCATCCTGCCGATTATCCGCGAGCACCATTTTAGCCCAAACCACAGGGGCAGCCTCGAACAGCATGTTGTCTATTTTGCCGACGTTTTTGAACGCCAGCTCCCTGGCGATAAGAGCGCGGCCACTTATCAAACCGATATGAGTATTGATAACTTCCGCGCGCTTTACCAGGCGATCGACCCGCCGCTGTGTCAGACCTTGTGCCAGCTCGCAGAAAAAGAGCATTTTTGGCTGCATCTTAATCCCGGACATATTCAGCGAATGCTGGAAATCATCGGCCCCATCAACGATGTATATATCGATATCAACGGTCTGAAAGATATCTGTCTACTTATTGCTAAAATTGTCGATACTTACAGCAGCTTTACCGCCAGCCATAGTCTGAAGGTTGGTCAAATTTCGCGCGCCCTCGCCGTTTATGTGAATCTGCCGGATCTGGAGTGCAGGAAGATTGAGATTGCCGGTTATTTGCACGATATCGGCAAAGTATACATTCCGCTGTCAATCCTCGAGAAACAGGGTGAGCTGAACGACGAAGAGTTGCTTCAGGTTCGCGAGCATAGCTATATGACCGGTGAAATTCTTAGCACCTTCAGCGAACTCGGTGAGATAATTAACTGGGCCGCGAACCATCATGAAAAACTGGATGGCAGCGGTTATCCGCTTCATCTTAATGAGGATTACCTGCAGCTACCGGATCGAATTATCGCCATCGCGGATATATTTACCGCGCTGACCGAAGACCGCCCCTATCGCCCCGGAATGCGCCGTCAGCAAGCGTTACAGCTGATAGAGAGTGATGTTATAAATGGCGCATTGGATAAAGATGTGTATCGTCTTTTGCATCAGCATGCCGAAGCGCTGCACGCTATTATTACTCACACGCTGCCCCCTTAATCACCGGTTTTTTCTGGTGAAGCTGGTGCGCAACGATAAAAACAAAATAATTCATCTGCACGCAAGGAATATTCGGTGAGAATCGCCACCATGACCAACTGGGCCTACGGGATCACCGTCGCCCTGACCCTCGCCTCAGGCATCGCAATGCTGATGGCTTCAAGTGCGGATAATGCCGAACGCCGCGCCGTCGAACAACGCCAGGTGTTTGACCAGCTAAGCGAAGAAGTGGAAAGCGGCGCCTGGGAGCTTTCCGATCTCGCGCGACTTTACATTATCAAAAAAAATCAGGATGTCCTCCAGGAGTACCGGCAGCAAGCTCAGACCATCACCGCCATTGAACACCGGCTGGTAAAGCTGAAAGACAATGGCGCAACCGCGGAAGAGCTGACGCTACTGCGCGAGGGTTTACAGATGGCCGATGAACTCCAGGACGAGCAGCGGATGGCGCTGGCGCACGTTGCCAGAGGCGAGGAAAAAGAGGCGGTCAACCTGCTTTACGGCACCGCCTATGAAGAGGAGCTCGAGCGGGTCCAGACGCAGCTTGACCACTTTCGCCTGATGCTCGAAGGGCGGGTGAATAAAACCATTGCCGAGGCGACGGAGAAATCGCGGATCTGGCGTACGCTCTCTGAGGTCATGGTTGGGCTCACGGCGCTGATGTTCCTGTTTGTGCTGGGCTTTATTCTTAAGCGACGGGTGCTCTATCCCGTCGTCCGTCTGAGCGATGTCGTGCAGCGGCTGGCCTCGCAGGATTACGCGGTTGAAACGCCGCAGTTTACCCAGATTGATGAAATTGGCGATATGGCCCAGGCCATTCGCATCTTTCGCGAGAACGGGCTGGCGCGCCAGCGGCTGGAACAAGAGCGCGATGCCGACTGGGCGGTCCGCGAGCTGCTGGCGCGAATGACCCAGCGTTTACAGGGCTGCGAATCCTTCGAGGATGTGATCAAGGTTGCGGAGCTGTTCGCGCCGAACATCGCCCCTGAGATCCCCGGGCGACTGTATATTCTGGACACCGATCCCTGGCAGATGCGCTGCGTGGCCCAGTGGCTTTCTCCGCCGCTTGAAGCGGACGTCTTTCATCCGGATAACTGCTGGGCAGTGCGGCGCGGACTGAGCCATCCGCCGGTCAACGGTGAGCCGGATATCGCCTGTTATCACCTGTCGGAATCGCAGGCTAATCAGTCGCTATGCGTGCCACTGATTGCGCAGGGTGAAGCGATTGGTCTGCTCTCCTTCAGCAACGTCACTGCCGCGACCGCCCCTTCCCGCGCCTATCTTGAACTGATGGCCGAAGCGCTGGGTCTGGCGCTGGCGAATCAACGTTTGCGCAGCGCGCTGCTGGAAAAGGCGCTGTTTGATTCATTAACCGGCCTGCGTAACCGCCACCACCTGGATGACGCACTGCATACCCAAATGAATCTGGCGGTTCGCAACGGCACGCCGCTGAGCTGCCTGATGATCGATATCGATCACTTTAAGGCGATTAATGATAATTACGGTCACGAGGCGGGCGACCTGGTGATCAAAAGCGTCTCCGCGATCATTCAACGCGCGGTGCGCGATATCGGCATGGCCTTCCGCTATGGCGGCGAAGAGTTCCTGGTGCTGCTGGGTGGAACCGATGAACAGTCCGCGATGGTCTGCGCGAACGATATCTATAACAGCGTCCGCCTGCTGACCCTACGATACGGCCTTGCTGAGATTGGCCAGATCGATGTCTCCATCGGCATCGCCAGCTACCCACAACATACGCAAAGCGATAGCCTGCTGCGCGCGGCCGATGCAGCGCTCTACCGGGCTAAGGAGCTGGGGCGTTCAAGAATTGTGAGCTTTGGGATGTTGAAAACGGAGTGAGTGGCGTTCTTAGCCCCTTCTCCTCCCGCTAATGCTGCACAGAGACGCTGTCGAATAGCGCTTACATCGCATTTAATAGCGTCTCTTCCATTAGCTGCCCCAGCAGCGCCCGCGCTCCATGAATGGCGTCGTTTCCCGGCCCCTGCTCCAGGGTAATCCCCAGATTCCCCGGCGATGGCAGCATACTTCCCGCCACACGCAAGTTGCCAGGCATTCCGATACGGGTACGCACGGTAATGCCAAGCCCCGCCTGCAAGGCTGCCCAAATACCGCTCAGGCTGTGGCTGACAAACACCACTTGCCAGGCGATGTTGGCACGGTCGAGACAATCAATGGCACGGGAACGCATCAGGCACGGGCTTTCCAGCATTACCAGCGGTAACGGCTTGCCCTGCGCCAGCAGCGTGCCGATATCCAGTTTCGGGTGTCTTATCCACTCCAGCGGACACTGAGCAATCAGCCTGCCGTCACGTTGTGCACTCTCCGGCTGCCAGAGCAACGCCATATCAAGCGCGTTGTTATTGAGCGCCTCGAGCAGCGCCCGGTTGCGATCAACGCGGGCTATCATCCGCATCCCCGGGTGGTGGCGCTTGAACTCGCCAAGTATTCCGGGCATAAGCGATTCGCCGAAATCTTCCTGCATACCAATACGTATTTCACCCTGTAATCGTTCGCCAGTCAGGGCTCGCAGTGCTTCATCGTTTAGCACCAGCAGACGACGGGCATACCCCATGATTATCTCGCCATGATGGGTCAGCTCCAGGTGGCGACCTTTCTTTACCACCAGTTCGGTACCGCACTGTTGCTCCAGTTTTTTAGCTGTGCACTGACCGCCGAGGTTGAACGGCAGAGGCGATTTGCCGCCTGCGCAAAGTTGCCGCACTCAATGCCAGTGACAAAACTGCGCAGTGCGTCAAGGTCGAGCGTAAGAGGAAGCTTATTCATTATCGTCCTGAAATACGGGATGGATAGTCGCGAATAATTCAATTTTCAGGATCGAAATATCGCGCCAGAATGACTTCACTGTCAATACGGAGAGAGAGAGCGATGACAAAACCCCTTGAGCGTGAAACCCTGGCCCGCGTCGCACCAAAGCTGGCTGAATTGAGCCGGGATGTACTTTTTAATGATATCTGGAAACGAGAACCACTTTCCCCACGCGAGCGCAGCTTAGTGACGCTGGGAGCCCTGACCGCACTTGGCCGCGTTCAGCAGTTACCCTGGCATATCCGCTTCGCCCAGCAAAATGGCCTGACCCGTGAAGAAATCGTTGAGGTTTTCACTCATCTGGCATTCTACGCTGGCTGGCCTGCAGCGGTTTCCGCCTTTGAATGCCTGGAAGAGGATTAACGAGATGCCTTTTACTCGTATCACACTGAATCAGGGTTATAGCGACGCGCAGATAACGCAGATTTCCGACATTCTGCAACAAAGCCTTGAGAAAGAATTTGCCGTTCCGCCTCATGATCGCTTTCAGGTTTTCGAAAGGCTACCTGCGAACCTGCATGTGTTCGACCGCCATTATAAAAGCGGTGGCCGCAGCGACAATTTCATTCAGTTCCATATCACGGCAGGTAAACCTCGCGCATTCGAGCAGAAGAAAAACCTCTGCCGCACGCTAAATGAGCAGCTGCATACAGCGCTGGGTATTCGCCCGGATGATGTCATGGTGATCATTCAGTTCAATACCGCCGATGAGTGGAGTTTCAGCAATGGACTGATGCTCTCTGAAGAGGGGTTATGATTGTAACGCGCCAGGGATATCCGTCGCTGGCAATTTTTGCGCGCCGTAAACGAGCAGCGTCAGGATGTTGACGAGCAGAAGCCATATGGCACAGGAATGCGGGGTAAACAGGCTTCCAACCGCCGCGATGACCAGGAGCAAATAACAGAAGGGATTGAGATTCATATCGGCTTCGAACATTCAGCGTTAATGTACTCTGAGAGAGTCCGCTTATAGGACCGTATTGCCTCTGTAGGTGGTTTTTCAAGAATGAGTAATAATACAGTCGGTTTTCATAAATAGTAAAACAAAGGAGTGTTATGAGTCGTATTCAGAGAGAAACGTCCTGCCCAGCCCAGCGATTAAATTCAGGTCTTGACGCTGAGCTATCTGGATATAAATGGGCACGTAATAATGTAGGCCAATCAGGTGTGGCTATTTATCGATTATATGGTAAATCTAACGCGCCAGAACGGTTTCTTAAGCATGGTAAAAGATACTGTAGCCGATGATATGACATATGATCCCTGTAAGACATTGCCCTTTTAACAGCGATTGCCTATTTCGGCTCGTATTGGCACAAAAACGGATGAGCAACGGGTTGGTTGATGCCAGTGATTTTGATGATCAACGCAACGGCTGGTCTGTTGAACAAGTCTGGAAAGAAATGCATAGCCTTTTACCCTTTTCACCCGATCCCGTTGTGACAGATGGTGACTTTTCACTTGATAACCTTATTGTTGGTGAAGGTGAAGTGATAGGCTGTATTGATATTGGACGAGTGGGAATCGCTGAACGCTACCAGGATCTTGCTATCCTCTGGAACTGTCCTGGTGAGTTTTCACCTTCATTACAGAAAAGGTTTTTTTAAACATATGGTATTGCTCAACCCGATAAGAAAAAATTGCAGTTTCATTTGATGCTCGATGAGTTTTTTTAACGTGAGGAGGAGTGAATCATCTCGCGAATGCGGGGTAAAATAATTTCGCTCATAACAGTGTGCACGTTCTCGCAGACCTGCCATGAGCGATATTGCTCAAGTAACTGAATAGTTACTTTGACTGTTCTGAGCTCTCTGCAATGCGACGCAGATATTCATTATTTTTGAAAGCGACCATGATGAGTTCGAACATTACCCGGCAACCAATCAGACTAAAAATTGTACCGAAAAAACCTGTGATGAATTGCCCGCTAAACATCGAAAAAACGCCACCAACGAGTATAAGCACCATAAGTAGCCAGTATAAAAAAACCAACACTCTAGGTGTAATCAGATGGTCAAAACCCAATAAATCTTTCACTTTAACTCCTGTAATAAGTTGAAATACATCCAAAATCAAATTAAATATACGTGACATATTTCAAAATGTAAATGTTTTAAATCAAGGATGTTCCTCGAGGAAAAAGAAGATCAGTTCATATTGATAAACGGGTATCTCGTCTTGTTAGATCCCTTTGGTTTAAAAATCAAAGTCTCGGGTGTTTCCCCGTGGATGCTGTTAGTCGGTTTTTGGATAAGAATTTTGGGGAAGATACTGGGGAAGAAACACTGACGCCAATAAAAAACGGGAGCCCGTGGGCTCCCGCTCTTACTTAACCCAAATTCTGCATTACATGTTCGCGATAATCGCGTCGCCTAACTCTGAACATTTCAGCAGCTTAGCGCCTTCCATCAAACGTTCAAAGTCATAGGTCACGGTCTTGGCGGCGATAGCGCCTTCGGTGCCTTTAACGATCAGGTCTGCGGCTTCGAACCACTGCATGTGGCGCAGCAGTAGTTAACTAATAACATTATTACTTATTGATTTAAAAAGAAAAATAGGTATTTTTGATACGTGGTTGATGTTTTTAGTCTAAGCCCTAACCTATTGAAATTCATTAGTATATTTTCAGTTTCGATAACCGGCTTTGAGTCTTTCTGCTCATCTGGATAGTGAATTATTAGCCAATAATACTCACTCCCTGTGAGTCGGGTTAAATATTTCCGGTGTTATAACTCATGATTTGAAAAGAAAATAAAAAAGCCTCGGAATCCGAGGCTTGCATTGGAACCAGCAGCGCCATTATATTATTTAATTACTACCTACCATGTAATGATTGCTCTTTTCCAAACCATCTTCCCTTTTTTTTCTTCTTTTATATGCAGAATCCTTTTCATAATAAAATATAAAATAAGAGAAAACGCTATGATAGCAATATATGTCCCGATGCCGAAAGACACCAGAAACACAACCAAGATCCCAAAGAGCGCTACCAGTAAAGATGTGCAGATAGATATCAAATTAATTGTCTTGCGTGCGTCTCTTGATACATAACCTTTAATCTTAAATGCATGGCAACTGTGGCAGTGGTCCTCATTAATTAAAATTGCACCACAAAATGGACATTTATCATCTTTTGTTGTCATTTATTTTAAATCTCAACATAATAGTAATCACTCATCCACAACCTTCCCTGGCAAGCGCAATCAACAACAGCATGTACTTTGTTTTTTTGTTCTATTGTCTCAACTCCCTCAACAATCACGAAATTGCAGTATGATTTTACTTTATTTATTATTTTAAAGAATTCGCTCTCACTCTGTATTTCCCAGAAATAATCTTTATCAATTTTTATACATTCAAAATTAAACATATCAATAATTGTTAAACTTGTTAAGCCCCTCCCAAAATCATCCAGCCAAACTGGACACAATTTTGAAAGACACTTTAAGTCAACCATACAGCATTTAGTATTGAATTCATGAAAATGCTCGTTAATCTCAAATGCAATGTTTTTTTGGTTTTTTAAGTAATCACTAATATATTTATCGTTCAAAATACAATCGCTAATAAGACTGTCAACATTTAACGAAACTGGCTTGAACTTCAATTTTGATGTATCAAGCCTTTCAATTGTTAATATTTGTTTCTTAAACACATCGATTTTTTCTTTATCGCTTAATGAAGTGAAACAAAAACCACTTTCATTAGCAAGGTAATCATTGCAGTCCTTTTTTTTAACATTTTTCGTGAGAATTTCCCAGGAATGAATAGAACCATCTTTTTTAAAAGATGGCTCTAAAACAAATCTACAGGAATCTATTTCCACACTGTTCTTTATCATTAAAAAAACACCGGAACTAGGAATAATCCTAATCGTGTCATAATTAGAAATGAAAGAGAAATAGTTTAAAATGATCGATAACGATTGAACAATAGTCGAAACCTATCATATTTCATAAATTGATCGATTATTCAAATCAAATGACTCGAAAGGAAAAAACAAGAAACACGATCCCATCATTAACTACAATAAAATCATAAACTTATTTATATCGCTGATTTAGTGGCAGGTATCAAACGTTAGTTGAGAGGGGGAATGAGGTTCTGAATTAATTTTTCCGTATTGGCAATGCCGATCATAAACTATCTTTAAAATTTATAAGTATAAAATCATGAGAAAAGAAATCATATCATCTTTAATTATTCGGCATGCAATATCCATTTTTCCCGTTACGTTTAACTTCATATAGCATTTCATCAGCCTCTTTTATCCACTCGATGATGGATTCTTTATTTTCTGCACAAGAAATACCGATACTGACAGTACAGTAAATTTCGTTGTGAGAAGGTAATGAAAGATCTTTAATTTTTTTCTGAATTATATGAACCATAGCTATAACAAGCTTGCTATTACTATTGTTAACAATAATAGCCAACTCATCGCCACCAAATCTTGCTGGTACGTCGTTCTCGCCAGCGCACTCTCGTAATATTGTTGATATACGAGATAACACCGCATCACCTACTTCATGGCCATAGGTATCATTAATTTGTTTAAAATTATCAACATCAATGAGCATAAGATAAGAATGAATTCTCTTTTTACGCGTCGCACGAAAAGCACTTTCCATTTTCTGCTCAAAAAAACGGCGATTTGGCAGATCTAAGCCAGGATCCATCAGAGCCTGTTTTTCGAGTAACTCCCTTCTTTTCCTCAACTTTATAGATAAGTGCCTTGAAACAATACTCAGTACTATGGGATAACAGGTCGCCAGGGGTAAAGAAAGCAATACCGTTCGGGTACTGAATTCTATAGTATATCTGAAATCATTTGCTAACCAAACTGTCAGGAAACTAATCATCATCCACATTAATGCTGGTTTTAAAATTTTCCATCCACCAGCAGCATAGCGATCAGCTATTTGAACTGAGATTATGAATAATGATGGAATTGGACTAACTTGCATTACGGCTATCCAGATTCCAGCCCAGAATGAATCAAGTAACATATTCTTCTTTTCAGTACTCAGCATATCCTTCGACATCATGCTTGCAAGATAAGCAACCGATGGCCAGATGAGTGCATTCAGAATTAACAAGGCTTTTGTTATTTCTTGATGTGACTGTTCCTGGAGGACTGAATATATAGGAAGAAAGCAAAGAACGACACCAATCTGACGTAAAAAATATACTCGCTTAATGAACGATGAATTTCTATCAGATATGTATTTTTCATCCGGGAAATTTGTTAACATAGAAAGCCTATTATAAATTACTAAGAGCCGCCATCACTTTAACCCACTAAATTACAAGATAAAACCGCCCTGCATTACAAAGTTATAACACGGATGTGAAAATTACAAGATTGCACTTCAATTAATGATAAACGTATCAATAATAACATTTGGCATCCATTTTTTTGAATCTATCCGCACAATTTATATCTGATACTTAGTAATACCTTAGGGTTATACTCTTAAAAATGAATTCCCAGTGGAATTTAGCACTACTGCATTATTAATTTTGGTAGGTTATTAAAAAATAACACAACATCTGACCAGTAAAACTTTACTTGAACTTACTTATCGTTTACTGCAAATTATTCTGTGATGTACACAGCAATTAATGTCGTTTCAGTTGCCCCTGGCAAGTGCCTCCGGGGATTTTTTATGCTCCTCAACTTTCTAGTGCGTCAACTCGTCAAATCAAATCCGGCACAACTATTACCAAATCGGCGATGATCGCCGTGTAATCCACATTCATCACCCTGAGTTTTTCGCCATCAATCTCCTGCTCGATGCCGAGAAAAGTATACAGTTCGTCAGCTTTTTCAGCCTGCTGAGCGATAAAACCGCGCCTCCGGCGCGTTTCGCCTTTCATATTGAACTCGCATACCCCGAGCGCATTAATGCGCCTGGAGGCCCCTTCCCGTGGTTCCGTGAATGCATCTTTCAGCCGTACATCTGAGCCAGTGGTCAGGACGTCACCCTTACCGGTGGAGATCGTGCCGCCAGCGCGAAAGATCCATGCGTCCGTCCACCCGAAGCCATCTGCGTAAAGCACAAGCCGGTGCTCAGTCCCGACCTGCTCACCGAACAGTCGCAAAAACTCAATCGCTCTTTCACGCGCGCCGGGTTCTTCAGCGATCATTTGCTGCAGCAGCTGTACCGCGAGCGTAGGCTCCTTTCGCCCGACGATGGAAATTCCTCTGGAGACACGGCGAGAGAGTTTTATAAAATTTTCGCAGATGCAACAGGACAGCATTAGACGAGCTAACGCCGAGCATATCGGCCAGCTCAGGAAAAGCAATATCAACTAACACCTGGCTTGAGCGCTACTGGAAAATTCAGCAGGAAAGATTAAGGTCCTGAGATATAAAAGAAAACACTATCAAGCAAAAAGCAAAACCAGTATCTCTACTTAAGGAACGAGTAGGAATGAAATTAATCTCCGCAGTCAATGTTCGAGATATTGCGCAAATTCTTGATGAATATTTAGCGGAGGGACAGCCTAGAATGGCGCAGGTCATTCGCTCTGTCCTAATAGATGTTTTTAAAGAAGCTCAGCATGCGGAAGAAGTACCTCCTGGTTATAACCCTGCACTAGCAACTAAACAACCTCGTAGAAAGATCACTCGCCAGCGCCTTATTCTTGAGGAATGGCAAAAGATTTTTGATATAGCCTTTGAAAACCACAAATACATGGGGAACGCCATGCTTTTAGCCATAGTAACAGGCCAGAGACCAGATGATATATCCCGTATGAAATTCTCGGACATCTGGGACGAGCATCTACACGTTGAGCAAGAGAAAACCGGAAGCAAAATCGCTATTCCATTAGCTCTGCGTTGCAACGCAATCAACTGGAGCCTCCGAGATGTATCAGCCGTTGCCGGGATTATGCAGTAAGCCCTTATTTGGTTCATTTCTTTAGAACCACCTCACAGGCTGAGCGAGGAGCACAGGTGAAACCCAGAACACTGACCATGAATTTCAGCAAGGCAAGAGACAATGCAGATATTGACTGGGGGCAAGGTACACCGGCAACGTTCCATGAACAAAGATCGCTTTCCGAGCGGTTATATAAAGCTCAGGGTATAAACACGAAAGATTTACTTGGACACAAAACTCAACAACAAACGGATAGGTACCATGATGATCGAGGTAAGGGGTGGACAAAGGTGGCCTTATGAGGTTTTTCGGGAGGGGTTTTGATAACTTGTTTTGATAAAATTTTGATAACCGTTCGAAAACTAATAATAAAAACGGGAACCACTAGGTTCCCGTTCTGACATAATCTGGGGGCCAGATTACATGTTCGCGATAATCGCGTCGCCAAACTCTGAACATTTCAGCAGCTTAGCGCCTTCCATCAGACGTTCAAAGTCATAGGTCACGGTCTTGGCGGCGATAGCGCCTTCGGTGCCTTTAACGATCAGGTCTGCGGCTTCGAACCACTGCATGTGGCGCAGCATCATTTCAGCGGACAGGATGATGGAACCCGGGTTCACTTTGTCCTGGCCAGCATATTTCGGCGCAGTACCGTGCGTCGCTTCGAACAGCGCGCACTCGTCACCGATGTTCGCGCCCGGAGCGATACCGATACCGCCAACCTGCGCCGCCAGGGCGTCAGAGATATAGTCACCGTTCAGGTTCATACAGGCGATAACGTCGTATTCCGCCGGACGTAGCAGGATCTGCTGCAGGAAGGCGTCAGCGATCACGTCTTTAACGACGATCTCTTTCCCGGTGTTCGGGTTTTTGATCTTCAGCCACGGGCCGCCGTCAATCAGCTCACCGCCGAACTCTTCGCGTGCCAGCTGGTAACCCCAGTCTTTGAACGCGCCTTCGGTGAATTTCATGATGTTGCCTTTGTGCACCAGGGTCAGTGAATCGCGATCGTTGGTGATAGCGTATTCGATGGCGGCGCGAACCAGGCGTTTAGTGCCTTCTTCAGAGCACGGCTTGATGCCGATACCGCAATGTTCCGGGAAGCGAATTTTCTTCACGCCCATTTCATCGCGCAGGAATTTAATTACTTTATCCGCTTCGGCAGAATCGGCTTTCCACTCGATACCGGCGTAGATGTCTTCGGAGTTTTCGCGGAAGATAACCATGTCGGTCAGTTCAGGATGTTTAACCGGGCTCGGAGTACCCTGATAATAACGAACCGGGCGCAGGCAAACGTAGAGGTCCAGTTCCTGACGCAGGGCAACGTTCAGAGAACGGATGCCGCCGCCGACTGGCGTGGTCAGAGGGCCTTTGATAGCAACACGATATTCACGAATCAGATCAAGAGTTTCGGCAGGCAGCCAGACATCCTGGCCATAAACCTGGGTCGATTTTTCGCCGGTGTAAACTTCCATCCAGGAAATTTTACGCTCACCCTTATAGGCTTTCTCAACGGCAGCATCAACCACTTTCAGCATCGCCGGGGTCACGTCAACACCGATACCATCGCCTTCGATGAACGGGATAATCGGGTTATTAGGGACGTTCAGCTTGCCGTTTTGCAGGGTGATTTTTTGACCTTCCGCCGGAACTACTACTTTGCTTTCCATTAACCTCTCCTTCGAGCGCTTCTGGTTCTGCTCTTCCCTCTTCACGCTAGCCGGGCGTTGGCTTTATTCGCCCACTCCCGTCATCGGAATATCCCGCTAACCGGAGATTTCGCGTCCGTGTCGCCTTCCTGTAATGCGAATCGGTTTGAGCAACCTTTTTGTTAATAAGTTGTAATGAGCATGTCAATACTACCTGAATGTTTGCGTCCATGAAAGGCATTCGTAATTAGGCTATAATGCGGCAATTGATTGAGTCTGAAAATACCATGCAAAAAACTTCATTTAGAAAACATCGCGTTGAGCGATTCAGCACGCAACAAGTCACCAGACAACGCAAAGAACGCCAGCCAAAAACTGTGATCTTGTTCAATAAACCATACGATGTATTGCCGCAATTTACCGATGAAGCCGGGCGCAGCACGCTAAAAGATTTTATTCCGGTTGCCGGCGTCTACGCTGCCGGTCGGCTCGACCGCGATAGCGAAGGGCTGCTGGTGCTGACTAACGACGGCGCGCTGCAGGCGGCGCTCACCCAGCCGGGCAAGCGCACCGGAAAGATTTATTATGTTCAGGTGGAAGGTGAACCGACGGAGGACGCATTGGCCGCCCTCCGCGACGGCGTCACGCTTAATGACGGCCCCACCCTGCCTGCGGGGATCGAGCGGGTGGCGGAGCCTGAGTGGCTATGGCCGCGGAATCCGCCCATCCGCGAGCGCAAATCCATCCCCACCAGTTGGCTGAAAATCACCCTCTATGAGGGACGCAACCGCCAGGTGCGGCGGATGACCGCCCACGTCGGCTTTCCAACGCTGCGTCTGATTCGCTACGCGATGGGCGGCTATACGCTGGATGGCCTGGCCAACGGCGAATGGCGCAAAACCGACTCACCGCATACATAAGGAAAATCAATGTTTAAGCCGCACGTCACCGTCGCCTGCGTGGTTCACGCGAAAGGCAAATTCCTCGTTGTTGAAGAAACGATTAACGGAAAAGCGCTGTGGAACCAGCCTGCGGGCCACCTCGAGGCCGATGAAACACTGATTCAGGCCGCAGAGCGCGAGCTCTGGGAAGAGACCGGCATTCGCGCGACGCCGCAGCACTTTCTTCGCCTGCATCAGTGGATAGCCCCGGATCGCACCCCATTTTTGCGCTTCCTCTTTACTATCGAGCTTAACGATACGTGCGCCACCGAGCCCCATGATATCGATCGCTGCCTGTGGCTTAGCGCTGAGGAAATTCTTAACGCGACAAACCTGCGTTCTCAACTGGTTGCTGAGAGCATTCGCAGCTATCAGCAGGATCCACGCTACCCGCTGTCGCTCATCGGCGAATTTAACTGGCCGTTTACAGGGGGTGCCTCAACCGAGGACGCGTGCTAGAATACGCCGCCTCGAAGTTCAATGTAGTGAGTATTCCAATGTCAGAAAGCCAGAAAAAAGTGATCGTCGGCATGTCCGGCGGGGTTGATTCCTCAGTTTCCGCCTACCTGCTGCTCCAGCAAGGGTATAAGGTGGAAGGCCTGTTCATGAAGAACTGGGAAGAAGACGACGGCGAGGAATACTGCACCGCAGCGGCGGATCTTGCCGACGCCCAAGCCGTTTGCGATAAGCTGGGAATTGAACTTCACACCGTCAATTTTGCCGCAGAATACTGGGACAACGTATTCGAGCTGTTCCTGGAAGAATATAAAGCCGGGCGCACGCCGAACCCGGATATTCTGTGTAACAAAGAAATTAAATTTAAAGCTTTCCTCGAATTTGCCGCAGAAGACCTCGGCGCCGACTACATCGCTACCGGACACTACGTGCGCCGCGCCGACGTTAACGGCAAGAGCCAGCTGCTGCGCGGCCTCGACGGTAACAAAGACCAGAGCTACTTCCTTTATACCCTAAGCCACGAACAGATCGCGCAAAGCCTGTTCCCGGTGGGGGAGCTGGAAAAGCCGCAGGTGCGTAAAATCGCCGAAGCGCTGGATCTCATTACCGCGAAGAAGAAAGACTCGACCGGTATCTGTTTTATCGGCGAACGCAAATTCCGTGAGTTCCTTGGCCGCTACCTGCCCGCTCAGCCGGGAAAAATTATCAGCGTTGACGGCGACGAAGTTGGCGAGCATCAGGGCCTGATGTACCACACCCTTGGGCAGCGTAAAGGCCTCGGTATCGGCGGCATCAAAGACGGCGGCGAAGACCCGTGGTACGTGGTCGATAAAGACGTCGAAAACAATATTCTGGTTGTCGCCCAGGGCCACGACCACCCGCGTCTGATGTCCGTTGGGCTGATTGCCCAACAGCTGCACTGGGTCGACCGCGAGCCGGTTACGGGCACGCTGCGCTGCACGGTGAAAACCCGCTACCGTCAGACCGATATCCCTTGCAGCGTTAAAGCGCTGGATGACGACCGCATTGAAGTCATCTTTGATGAGCCGGTTGCCGCCGTGACGCCGGGCCAGTCTGCGGTCTTCTACAGCGGCGAAGTATGCCTCGGCGGCGGGATTATCGAACAGCGCTTGCCGCTGCCGGCTTGACAGACATTTTAGCCGCTGAATGCGCCGCTCGGGCATTCGACGGTTTATAAGGAGAATGTGTGGCGAAGAATTATTATGACATTACGCTGGCGCTGGCCGGCGTTTGCCAGGCCGCGCGTCTGGTTCAGGAACTGGCGCACCAGGGGCACTGCGATAGTGATGCTCTGCATGTGTCGCTGAACAGCATCATCGACCTCGATCCGGATTCAACGCTGGCGGTGTTCGGTGGTAGCGAAGCCAATCTTCGCCTCGGGCTGGAGACCCTTATTGGCGTGCTGAATACCAGCAGCCGCCAGGGGCTGAACGCCGAACTTACCCGCTATACTTTAAGCCTGATGGTGCTGGAGCGTAAGCTTGCCGCCAGCAAGGGGGCCATGGATACCCTCGGCAACCGTATCGGTGGCCTGCGCCGTCAGCTTGAACATTTCGATCTGCAATCCGAGACGCTGCTCAGCGCGATGGCCGGCATCTATGTTGATGTCATTAGCCCGCTGGGCCCGCGGATTCAGGTGACCGGCTCTCCCGCCGTGCTGCAAAGCCCTCAGGTTCAGGCGAAGGTTCGCTCTGCCCTGCTGGCCGGTATTCGCTCCGCGGTGCTCTGGCACCAGGTCGGCGGCGGGCGTCTGCAGCTGATGTTTTCTCGTAATCGTCTGGTTAACCAGGCAAAACAAATTCTTGCTCATTTAACCCCGGAGTTGTGATCTATGGAATTATCCTCACTGACCGCCGTTTCCCCAGTCGACGGCCGCTACGGCGACAAAGTCAGCGCGCTGCGCGGTATCTTCAGCGAATTCGGTTTGCTGAAATTCCGCGTTCAGGTAGAAGTGCGTTGGTTGCAAAAACTGGCCGCGCACGCAGCGATCAAGGAAGTTCCTGCTTTTGCTGCCGACGCAAACGGTTACCTTGATAAAATCGTCGCTGATTTCAGCGTAGAAGATGCAGAGCGCATCAAAACCATCGAGCGCACCACCAACCACGACGTCAAAGCGGTTGAGTATTTCCTCAAGGAAAAAGTCGCCGATGTCGCTGAACTGCACGCGGTCTCCGAGTTTATCCACTTTGCCTGCACCTCCGAGGACATCAACAATCTGTCCCACGCGCTGATGCTGAAAACCGCTCGCGACGAAGTGATCCTGCCCTACTGGCGCAAGCTGATCGACGCGGTGAAAGACCTGGCGGTACAGTACCGCGATATCCCGCTGCTTTCCCGTACTCACGGCCAGCCGGCTACGCCGTCCACCATGGGGAAAGAGATGGCGAACGTCGCTTACCGTATGGAGCGCCAGTATCGTCAGCTGAATCAGATTGAAATCCTTGGCAAAATCAACGGCGCGGTGGGTAACTATAACGCCCACATCGCCGCCTACCCGGAAGTCGACTGGCACCAGTTCAGCGAAGAGTTTGTCACCTCGCTGGGTATCCAGTGGAACCCGTACACCACCCAGATTGAACCGCACGACTATATCGCCGAACTGTTCGACTGCGTCGCCCGCTTCAACACTATCCTGATTGATTTCGATCGTGACGTCTGGGGCTATATCGCGCTCAACCATTTCAAGCAGAAGACGATTGCCGGCGAAATCGGCTCTTCCACCATGCCGCATAAAGTGAACCCGATCGACTTCGAGAACTCCGAAGGCAACCTCGGTCTGGCCAACGCGGTGATGCAGCATCTGGCGAGCAAACTGCCGGTTTCCCGCTGGCAGCGTGACCTGACCGACTCCACCGTCCTGCGTAACCTCGGCGTCGGCATCGGCTATGCGCTGATCGCGTATCAATCCACCCTGAAAGGCGTGAGCAAGCTGGAGCTGAATCAGGACCGTCTGCTGGATGAACTGGACCACAACTGGGAAGTACTGGCCGAGCCGATTCAGACCGTCATGCGCCGCTACGGCATCGAGAAGCCGTACGAGAAGCTGAAGGAGCTGACCCGCGGCAAGCGCGTGGACGCCGAAGGCATGCAGCAGTTCATCGACAGCCTGGCGCTGCCGGAAGCAGAAAAAGTTCGCCTGAAAGCGATGACGCCGGCCAACTATATCGGCCGCGCGACCACCATGGTTGACGAACTGAAGTAAACCTTTCAACCCTCTTTCCGCTCAGGAAAGAGGGTTTCCCTGCCCCCGCGTTCGTTAAATCCAGACGTCGTTCACCGCGGTCCGCTCTCCACCCTCATGCCCGGTATTCAGGACGCCGCGCGGCTCGATCAGCATAAGTTTGGTTTCGGTTTCCGCCGAGGTTTTATGCTCAACGCCCCGAGGCACCACGATCATCTCGCCGGCCTGAAGCAGCAGATGCTTATCGCGAAAATCCAGACGCAGCACACCCTCCACTACGATCAGGGTTTCATCGGTTTCCGGATGGCTATGCCAGATAAAGTCGCCGAGGATCCTGACCACCTTGAACTGATAATTATTCATTTCGGCCACCACCTTCGGCTGCCACTGCTCGATGAAAAGGGTGAATTTCTGCACGATATTAATCGATTGATACATCAGCTGACTCCTTGTGATAAAGGCTGTCAGCATAGATCCCCCCTCTCCGCAGAGATTGAACGATTGTGCAACTTGCGGCGGGTCAGGGGCGGACAAACTTCAGCCAGCGGCCCGGAGAGAGACCAAAACGGCTGATGAACTGGCGCGTCATATGGCTTTGATCGGCAAAGCCTGCGTGGGCTGCGATATCCGCCAGGTTATCCCCTGCCAGCATCCGCTGGCGGCAAAAATCGAGGCGCCGCATCATCACATAACGCCAGGGGCTGGCGCCAAACAGCGCTCTGAAATCGCGGCTCAGGCTCCAGCGGTCTCTGCCGCTGACATTCGCCAGGGTGTCGAGGGTGATGTTCTGGGCAAAACAGGCGTGGATATATTCCCGGGCCCTTTCCGCGGCAGGATAATCGAAGGCACGGCGTCGAAAGCGCTGGCCGCCGACGGCGGCCAGGGTCTGCGCCAGATCGTACAGCGCGTCCTCCTCCTCCAGAGGCGCGAAGTGGGCACTGACGTCCTTCAGCAACGGCAGCGCGGCGCGCAGCAAGCGCGGATCGCTGGAAATTCCTCCAGGGATAAAGGGCAACGGCCTGCCGCCAAGGATCTTTTGAATCAGCGCGGGCTCAATGTATACCATCCGGTAGCGAAACCCCTCCTCGGTCCCTGCCTCGCCGTCATGGACCTCATCGGGATGCAAAACCATCGTCCCACCGGGGAGGCTGTGCTGGAGGCCGCCGCGATAGTGAAAACGTTGTACGCCGGAGAGCGTCTGGCCAATGGCATAAGTATCATGCCGGTGAGGCTCATAACCGTGTCCGCCGAAGAAGGCTTCGATACGCTCAATATGCGCGGGCGACTGGGCCAGCCGGACCCAGTCCGCACATTTCTGTTGTGGCATATGATTTACGCTCCCGCGCGTCATTAAAAACAACGGCTGCTATATTACACAAAAAATTAACATCACCCACTCGCTCTCCGCTAAACTTCTCCACCATCATGGCTCGACATCACGCCCCGAGTCATCAACCAGAACAACAGCGCCAGCAGACTGACCGATGCCCCCAGCAGGCAAACGCCCTGCCATCCCGCGCGCGCGTATACCGCGGTCGTACTTACCGCCCCCAAACCGCTGCCAAGCGCATAAAACAGCATATACAGACCGACCAGCCTGCTGTGCGCTTCGGGACGGGTACGGAAAATCATGCTTTGATTGGTGACATGCAGCGCCTGACCGCTGAGATCCAGCAGCACAATGCCAGCCAACAGCGCCGCTGGCGACCATGCCATCAGCGATAAAGGCCACCAGGCCACCAGCAACATGACCAGGGCCGCGGCGCTGGTGCGCTGCCCGTATCCACAATCGGCCCATTTACCGGCTCGTCCGGCCGCCAGGGCGCCGATGGCCCCCACCAGGCCCAGGGCGCCGATCTCAGTATGCGAAAAACCGAAGGGCGGAGCGCTCAATGGCAAAACCAGCGCGCTCCAGAAGATATTGAAGGCGGCAAACATCAGTAGCGCCAACACGCCGCGCACCTGAAGCACTTTTTCCTGACACAGCAGAGTCAGCATCGATGCCAACAGGCGCGGGTAGCTCAAGGAGGTCGACGCTACCGCTAATACCGGGAGCCGACGCCACAACGGAAGTGCAATGCCCAGCATCAGTAAAGCGGCAAAGATGTATACCCCGCGCCAGCCGAAGAGATCGCTCACGCCCCCTGAAAATACCCGCGCCAGCAGCAGCCCGATAAAGACTCCGCTCTGCGCGGCGCCCACCACGCGTCCCTGTTCATGGGGCGAAGCGGCGCTGGCAGCATAGGCGATCAACCCCTGGGTCATCGCGGTACCCAGCAGGCCAACCGCAAGCATCCCGCCCAACAGCATCACGGTAGTGGATGCCATACTTACCGCCGTCAGCGCAGCGATCAGCAGAAGCACCTGCGTCGCCATCAGGCGGCGGCGATTGACTCTGTCGCCCAGCGGTACCAGCAAGAGCAGCGCCATCGCGCAGCCGAGCTGGGTCGCCGCGATCACCCCGCCAATCGCGGCGTCGCTGATGGGAAAATCTCGCGCCAGCGCGTCGAGCAGCGGTTGTGCGTAATAAACGTTTGCCACGCTCAGCCCGCTGGCGAGAGCAAACAGCCAGACCAGGCTACGCGGCATAACCGTTTCCGGGTCCATTAGCGATGGGGATAACGTTGACGATTTCATAATTCCAGCCTTAACAATCTAGTTTCAAAATAAAACCAGTTGTAGGCTAGAACAGGGAGTTTTAAAATGCAACTAGTTTACCCGACCGTTTGGAGAGCCCATGCCAGCGCGTAAAAAAATTACCAACCAAACCTGCCCCGTCGCCCGAAGCTTGGATATTATCGGCGATCGCTGGTCCTTGTTGATTGTGCGCGACGCCTTCGATGGCCTGCGGCGCTTTAGCGATTTCCAGCGAAGCCTCGGTATGGCGCGTAATATTCTCTCTGACCGTCTGCACAAACTGGTAAACTCGGGTATCCTCACGACGCAATCCGCATCGGACGGCACGGCTTATCAGGAATATGTTCTGACGGCAAAGGGGGAGCGTTTGTTCCCTGTGGTGGTTGCGCTACGCCAGTGGGGAGAGCAGCATCTGTTTGCCCCTGACGAACCCCATTCCGTCCTGATCGATAAACGTACGCTGCGCCCGGTTCCCATGATGTCGCCCGCGACCAAGGACGGACTCGTTCTGACGTCTTACGAGACTGAGGTACAAAAAATCAAATAAAATTCTTTATTTAACAGCTGTTTATGTTAAAGGTGTATAATAAGCGCTAAACTATTCAAATCATAAATAAAATGGAGAACGGGCATGCGCGTACTCGTGGTTGAGGATAACGCTCTCCTGCGCCATCACTTGAAAGTTCAGCTGCAGGAGCTGGGACATCAGGTCGATGCGGCGGAAGACGCAAAGGAAGCGGATTACTATCTGGGTGAACACGTTCCGGACATCGCCATCGTCGACCTTGGCCTGCCGGATGAAGATGGTCTTTCGCTGATTCGTCGCTGGCGCAGCCACGACGTGTCGGTGCCGGTGCTGGTGCTGACCGCGCGCGAGGGCTGGCAGGATAAAGTCGAGGTTCTGAGCGCTGGCGCGGATGATTACGTCACTAAGCCGTTCCATATCGAAGAGGTCGCAGCCCGCATGCAGGCGCTGCTGCGGCGTAACAGCGGCCTGGCATCACAGGTCATCTCCATACCCCCTTTCCAGGTAGATCTGTCGCGTCGCGAGCTGTCGGTCAACGACCAACCCATCAAGCTGACGGCATTTGAATACACCATTATGGAAACCCTGATCCGCAACCGGGGCAAAGTGGTCAGCAAAGATTCGCTGATGCTGCAGCTCTATCCCGACGCCGAGCTGCGCGAAAGCCATACTATCGACGTGCTGATGGGACGACTGCGCAAAAAAATACAGGCTGAATATCCGCAGGATGTGATTACCACCGTGCGCGGCCAGGGCTATCTGTTCGAACTGCGCGGATGAAGGGGCTACTGCGGCATATTTTGCCGCTGTCGTTGCGCGTCCGCTTTCTGCTGGCAACGGCAGCCGTGGTGCTGGTGCTATCGCTTTCCTATGGCATGGTCGCGCTGGTGGGATATAGCGTAAGCTTCGATAAAACCACCTTCCGCCTGCTGCGCGGCGAGAGCAACCTGTTCTATATGCTGGCAAAATGGGAAAACAACACCATCGAAGTTGATATTCCCGAAAACCTCAATATGCAGAGCCCCACGGTAACGCTGATTTACGACGCTCACGGCCAGCTGTTGTGGGCGCAGCGCGATGTACCGTGGCTGGTCAAGCGCATTCAACCTGACTGGCTCAAAAATAACGGCTTTCATGAGATTGAGGCCGATGTAGACAGCAGCAGTATGCTGCAGCACAACAACCATGAGATTCAGCAGCAGCTGGACGCCATCCGGGAAGAGGACGACAGCTCCGAGATGACCCACTCGGTGGCGATCAACATCTATCCGGCCACCAGCACCATGCCGCAGCTCAGTATCGTGGTTGTCGACACCATTCCGGTGGAGCTGAAGCGCTCCTATATGGTGTGGAGCTGGTTTATTTACGTCCTGGCGGCCAACCTGCTGCTGGTGATCCCGCTATTGTGGGTCGCGGCGTGGTGGAGCCTGCGCCCTATCGAATCGCTGGCCAAAGAGGTACGCGAACTGGAGGAGCATCACCGCGAGATGCTCAACCCGAACACCACCCGGGAGCTTACGCGGCTGGTCAGCAATCTCAACCGCCTGCTAAAAAGCGAACGCGAACGCTATGATAAATACCGCACGACGCTGACCGACCTCACTCACAGCCTAAAAACCCCTCTCGCGGTGATGCAGAGCACCCTGCGTTCTATGCGCGGCGAGAAACTGAGCGTCAACGAAGCAGAACCGGTGATGCTGGAGCAGATTAGCCGCATCTCACAGCAGATTGGCTACTATCTGCACCGCGCCAGCATGCGCAGCGGTGGTTCGCTGCTCAGCCGCGAACTGCACCCCATCGCTCCGCTGCTCGATAGCCTGACCTCGGCGCTGAACAAAGTCTATCAGCGCAAAGGCGTGAACATTACCCTGGATATCTCGCCGGAGATTAGCTTTGTCGGCGAAAAGAACGATTTTATGGAAGTCATGGGCAACGTCCTCGACAACGCTTGCAAATATTGCCTGGAGTTTGTGGAAGTCTCCGTTCGTCAGACCAACGACAACCATCTGCATATTCTGGTTGAAGATGATGGCCCGGGGATCCCTGCAACGATGCGCAGCGCGGTGTTCGATCGCGGCCAGCGCGCCGATACGCTGCGTCCCGGACAGGGCGTGGGCCTCTCGGTTGCCCGCGATATCGTTGCCCAGTACGACGGACGTATCCTGGCCGAGGACAGCCTTCTCGGCGGTGCCTGCATGGAAGTGATTTTTGGCCGTCAGACCCTCGAAGATAAAGAGAGCTAAACCAATCAGTTTTTTAACGGCGCCTGCATCATGCTGGTGCCGCATCCGTTATAATCCCTATCAGACACCTGCTGTGGAATATAAATATGGATTATCAATTAACGCTTAACTGGCCCGACTTTATCGAACGCTACTGGCAAAAACGCCCGGTAGTGCTGAAACGGGGCTTTGCTAATTTCGTCGATCCGTTAAGCCCGGACGAGCTGGCCGGACTGGCGATGGAGAGCGAAGTCGACAGCCGCCTGGTCAGTCATCAGGACGGTAAATGGCAGGTTAGCCACGGCCCCTTTGAGAGTTACGATCACCTGAGCGAGAATAACTGGTCGCTGCTGGTACAAGCGGTTAATAACTGGCACCAGCCAACGGCGGCGCTGATGCATCCATTCCGCGCCCTACCTGACTGGCGCATCGACGATCTCATGATCTCGTTTTCCGTCCCCGGCGGCGGCGTCGGTCCGCATCTCGACCAGTACGATGTGTTCATCATTCAGGGGACCGGCCGCCGCCGCTGGCGCGTGGGCGAAAAAGTGCCGATGAAACAGCACTGTCCGCATCCGGACCTGCTCCAGGTCGATCCGTTTGAAGCCATTATTGATGAAGAGATGGAGCCGGGCGATATCCTGTATATTCCGCCGGGATTCCCGCATGAAGGCTACTCGCTGGAAAATTCGCTTAATTATTCGGTCGGCTATCGCGCGCCAAACGCCCGTGAGCTCTTCAGCGGCTTTGCCGATTACGTTTTGCAGCGTGAACTGGGCAGCCAGCGCTACGCCGATCCGGACGTACCGTCTCGCGACCATCCTGCCGACATTTTGCCGGTTGAACTGGATCGTTTGCGCGAGATGATGCTGGGGCTGATTAACCAGCCGGAGCACTTTAAGCAGTGGTTTGGCGAGTTTATCACCCAGTCCCGTCACGAACTGGACGTCGCGCCGCCGGAGCCGCCGTATCAGCCGGATGAAATTTACGATGCGCTGCAGCAGGGGGACAAGCTGTCGCGGCTCGGCGGCCTGCGCGTGCTGCGGATTGATGGCGAGGTATTCGTCAACGGCGAGAAAATCAACTCTCCGCACCGCCCGGCGCTGGATGCTCTGGCGACTCACCTGACGCTAAACGCAGAGCATCTTGGCGATGCGCTGGAAGATCCCTCCTTCCTCGCCCTGCTGGCCGCGCTGGTCAACAGCGGCTACTGGTTCTTTGAGGACTGAGTCATCTGTTTCGCCCGGTGGCGGCTGACGCCTTACCGGGCCTACAGGATGGTATTCTGCATTTGCCTACCGTACCGTCAGTTTCACCAGCTCACCGGGCCCGTAGCTCTAGAACCTTTACGCGCCGCGTTTCGCCGTCAGCTCAGCAATGCGTACAATCACCTGCACCGCCTTCTCCATGCCTTCAAGCGTCACAAACTCATGCTTACCGTGGTAGTTATAGCCACCGGTAAACAAATTCGGGCATGGCAGGCCCATAAAGGAGAGCTGCGCGCCGTCGGTACCGCCGCGAATCGGCTTCAACTGCGGTTCAATATCGCAATCCACCATCGCCTGGCGGGCGATATCGACGACGTGCGGGTGCGCCATCACCTTCTCATGCATATTGTAATAGCTGTCCTCAATCACCAGCTCGATATAGCAATCCGGATGAAGCCCTTTGCCGACCTTTTTGGCAATCTCCATCATCTTGCGCTTGCGAGCCTCAAACTGCTTCCGGTCGAAATCGCGGATGATGTAGTGCATATCTGCCCGATCGACGGTGCCTTTAATGCTAGCCAGATGGTAGAAACCCTCGTAGCCTTCGGTGGTCTCGGGCGCTTCGTCCGCAGGCACCTCGGCATGAATGCGCGTCGCTAGCGATAGGGCATTCACCATCACCCCTTTCGCCGTGCCGGGATGAACGTTATTACCCACGATCTTAATCGTCACCGAGGCGGCGTTAAAGTTCTCGAACTCCAGTTCACCCACCCCGCCGCCGTCGACGGTGTAAGCCCAGCGCGCATCGAATGCCGAGACATCAAAATGCTTCGCTCCTTTACCCACCTCTTCATCCGGCGTAAAGGCGACGCGGATATCGCCGTGTGGAATATTCTTCGCCTTTAGCATCGCCAGCGCGGTCATGATTTCCGCGATGCCCGCTTTATCATCCGCGCCGAGCAGCGTTTTGCCATCGGTGGTGATCAGCGTCTGCCCGAGCAGCTGGTGCAGCACCGGGAACATCACCGGGGAGAGAACCTCGTCTCCAATACCGAGAGCGATATCACCGCCGCGGTAGTTTTCGACGATCTGCGGATTGACGTTCTTACCGCTGAAGTCAGGTGACGTATCGACATGGGAAATAAAACCAACGGCCGGAATATCACCCTCAACGTTAGCCGGCAGGGTGCCCATGACTGTCCCTTTCTCACTCAGCGTCACGTTTACCAGTCCCATTTCTTGCAGCTGCGCCTGAAGCAGACGTAACAGCTTCCACTGACCTTCCGTGCTCGGTACCTGACGCACGCCAGGCTTCGACTGTGTGTCTAAAGAAACGTACTGCAAAAAACGCTCAAGCAATTTATCCATGTAGCCACCCTCTTCTTTTGTGACAACATTATTGATAAGCCGGAAAAGACAAATATTGCGTCAGGTCATTTTTAGCCCGGCAAATGAGAATTTAATACATTTCGCACGATAATGTTGTAAAGGTAGCTCATCATGGCGCATCAATCATTGGCGATTACAATCGTTTGCCGTAGAATGCTCGGCCTTATTATTTTATGTGTCAAACCAAAGGTGGTTAACCACAAACCCCGCATCGGTAAGCTTTCCGCTGCGTCTACATGGGACAGAGTCAAAAATTGAATACACAACCGCGTTCGCGTTCTCCGCTGGTTCAGCTAGCGGGAATTCGCAAAAGCTTTGATGGTAAAACGGTAATATCCGACCTCAATCTGACCATCAACAACGGTGAGTTTCTCACCCTGCTTGGCCCCTCTGGCTGCGGTAAAACAACCGTTCTTCGTCTTATCGCTGGCCTGGAAAGCGTCGATAGCGGCCGAATCCATCTCGAAGATCACGATATCACCCATATCCCGGCGGAAAACCGCCACGTTAACACCGTCTTTCAAAGCTATGCGCTGTTTCCGCACATGACGGTGTTTGAAAATGTCGCCTTTGGCCTGCGTATGCAGAAAACCCCGGCCGCGGAAATTACCCCCCGCGTCCACGACGCCCTGCGTATGGTGCAGCTTGAAACATTTGCCCAGCGTAAACCGCATCAGCTCTCCGGCGGCCAGCAGCAGCGCGTCGCCATCGCCCGCGCGGTAGTCAACAAACCGCGCCTGCTGCTGCTTGATGAATCCCTCTCCGCGCTTGATTATAAACTACGCAAGCAGATGCAGAATGAGCTGAAGGCGCTGCAGCGTAAGCTCGGCATCACCTTCGTCTTTGTGACCCACGATCAGGAAGAGGCGCTGACCATGTCCGACCGCATCGTGGTCATGCGCGAGGGTAAAATTGAGCAGGACGGCACGCCGCGGGAAATCTACGAAGAGCCGAAAAACCTGTTTGTCGCCAGCTTTATCGGCGAAATCAACATCTTCAATGCCACGGTTATCGAACGGATCGACGAGCAGCGGGTGCGCGCCAGCGTCGAAGGCCGCGAATGCAATATCTACGTCAGCTTCGCCGTTGAAAAAGGCCAACGGCTTAACGTTCTGCTGCGTCCGGAAGACCTGCGCGTGGATGAGATCCACCACAGTAATGACGCCGATGGCCTGATAGGCTATATCCGCGAACGCAACTATAAGGGCATGACGCTGGAATCGGTGGTTGAACTGGAAAACGGCAAAATGGTGATGGTCAGCGAATTTTTTAATGAAGACGATCCTGATTTTGACCACTCTCTCGATCAGAAAATGGCCATTAACTGGGTAGAAAGCTGGGAGGTTGTGCTGGCCGATGAAGAACACCAGTAAATTCCAGAATGTGGTGATCGCCACCATCGTGGGCTGGCTTGTGTTGTTCGTCTTTTTGCCCAACCTGATGATCATCGCTACCAGCTTCCTGACCCGCGACGATACCAACTTCGTCAAGCTGGTCTTTACGCTGGATAACTACGCGCGCCTGCTCGACCCGCTTTACTACGACGTGCTGCTGCATTCGTTGAATATGGCGCTGCTGGCGACGCTGGCCTGCCTTGCGCTCGGCTACCCTTTCGCCTGGTTCCTGGCGAGACTGCCGGAGAAGGTGCGCCCGCTGATGCTGTTTCTGCTGATCGTACCGTTCTGGACCAACTCGCTGATTCGTATCTACGGGCTGAAGATTTTCCTCAGTACCAAAGGCTATCTCAACGAATTTTTGCTGTGGCTGGGGGTCATTGATACGCCGCTGCGCATCATGTACACCCCCTCGGCGGTAATTATCGGCCTGGTCTATATTCTGCTGCCGTTTATGGTGATGCCGCTCTACTCCAGCATCGAGAAGCTCGACCGCCCGCTGCTGGAAGCGGCGAGAGATCTTGGCGCCAGTAAGCTGCAAACCTTTATCCGCATCATCATTCCGATGACCATGCCGGGCATTATCGCCGGCTGCCTACTGGTGATGCTTCCGGCGATGGGGCTGTTTTACGTTTCCGACCTGATGGGTGGCGCGAAGAACCTGCTGATCGGCAACGTGATTAAGAGCCAGTTCCTCAACATTCGCGACTGGCCGTTCGGCGCGGCAACCAGCATCACGCTGACGCTGGTGATGGGCCTGATGCTGCTGATTTACTGGCGCGCGGCGCGCTTATTGAATAAAAAGGTGGAGCTGGAATGATTGGTCGACTGCTGCGCGGCGGCTTTATGACCGCCATTTACGCGTATCTCTACATCCCCATTATTATTCTGATCGTTAATTCGTTTAACAGTTCGCGCTTTGGCATCAACTGGCAGGGCTTCACCACCAACTGGTATAGCCTGCTGATGAATAACGATAGCCTGCTGCAGGCGGCGCAGCACTCGCTGACCATGGCGGTGCTGTCGGCCACCTTCGCCACCCTTATCGGCTCGCTGACCGCCGTAGCGCTCTACCGCTATCGCTTTCGCGGCAAGCCGTTCGTCAGCGGGATGCTGTTCGTGGTGATGATGTCGCCGGATATCGTGATGGCGATTTCGCTGCTGGTGCTGTTTATGCTGATCGGCATTCAACTGGGATTCTGGTCGCTGCTGTTTTCGCATATCACTTTCTGCCTCCCCTTCGTGGTGGTCACGGTGTTTTCGCGCCTGAAAGGCTTCGATGTGCGCATGCTGGAGGCCGCAAAAGATCTTGGCGCCAGCGAATTGACCATTCTGCGAAAAATCATTTTACCGCTGGCGCTGCCCGCGGTCGCGGCGGGGTGGCTGCTGAGCTTTACCCTGTCGATGGATGATGTGGTGGTTTCTTCGTTCGTCACCGGGCCGGGTTATGAGATCCTGCCGCTGAAGATTTATTCGATGGTTAAAGTTGGGGTATCGCCAGAGGTTAACGCGCTGGCGACCATTCTGTTAGTTCTGTCGCTGGTGATGGTTATTGCCAGCCAGTTAATTGCACGTGATAAAACTCAGGGGACGTTAAAATGAAAAAATGGTCACGCCACCTGCTCGCTGCGGGCGCTCTGGCAGTCGGGATGAGCGCCGCGCATGCGGACGATAGCAAAACGCTCTATTTCTACAACTGGACCGAGTATGTCCCGCCGGGGCTGCTGGAGCAGTTCACCAAAGAGACCGGCATCAAGGTTATCTATTCGACCTACGAATCGAATGAAACCATGTACGCCAAGCTCAAAACCTATAAGGACGGCGCCTACGACCTGGTGGTGCCATCCACCTACTTCGTTGACAAAATGCGCAAAGAGGGCATGCTGCAGAAGATCGATAAGAGCAAGCTGAGCAACTTCGGCAATCTCGATCCTGAAATGCTCAATAAACCCTTCGATCCGAACAACGACTACTCTATTCCGTACATCTGGGGCGCGACGGCTATTGGCATCAACAGCGACGAGATCGATCCCAAAACCGTCACCAGCTGGGCGGATCTGTGGAAACCAGAGTATAAGAGCAGCCTGCTGCTCACCGACGACGCGCGCGAAGTGTTCCAGGTAGCGCTGCGTAAGCTGGGTTACTCCGGCAATACCACCGACCCCAAAGAGATCGAGGCGGCCTATAACGAGCTGAAAAAGCTAATGCCAAACGTGGCGGCGTTCAACTCGGATAACCCGGCGAACCCGTATATGGAAGGCGAAGTGAACCTCGGCATGGTATGGAACGGCTCCGCGTGGGTCGCGCGTCAGGCCGGTACGCCGCTGGAAGTGGTGTGGCCGAAAGAAGGCGGTATCTTCTGGATGGATAGCCTGTCGATTCCGGCAAACGCCAAAAACGTCGATGGCGCGCTGAAGCTGATCAACTTCCTGCTGCGCCCGGAAATCGCCAAACAGGTAGCGGAAACCATCGGCTACCCGACGCCAAACCTGGCCGCGCGTAAGATGCTGAGCCCGGAAGTCGCCGACGATAAATCGCTCTACCCGGACGCAGCAACGATTCAGAAAGGCGAATGGCAGAACGATGTCGGCAGCGCCAGCACCCTATATGAAGAGTATTATCAGAAACTGAAAGCGGGTCGTTAATCGCGCCAGCATGCCGGGCATCGGTTAAGTTGAATACCCAAAATAATTCGATTTGCATCACGGCGGCAACTAAACGCATCCCCGGGAGCGTACAAACAGTACGTGACCGGGGTAAGTGCAGGTAGCCAACAAAGATGCAGCTTGAAGTATGATGGGTATTAATGTGTTACAAGGATAAGTACACATGAAACAAGATGGTAAAGTCCTTTATTATATCTTCCTCAGCATTGGCATCGTGATGATGCTCATCTCCGCCGCTATTTTTTATTATCAATATCGCTCTACCAGCAACGTTATCCATACCACCGGTATTATCGTTGATACCGAATTGCGCAGAAGTAACCCCAACGCCAAAGGGACAAAACGCAACAAAGCCACCTGGCGTCCCGTTGTCGCCTTCCGCCCGACGCCGGATTACACGCTCATTTTTAAATCAAAGTTCGGAAATTCCCTTTATGAAAACAGTGAAGGAGAAACCGTCGACGTTATTTACCCTCCTGGACAACCGCATCAGGCCAGAATCCATAGCCCATGGATGAATTTTTTTAAATGGGGTTTTTTAGGTCTTATTGGCATCATTTTTACTGCGGGTAGCCAGCTTATTCGCCCTTCCTCTAAAAAGAAACGGAGGGTAGTCCAGTGAGGAAGTTAATTACCCTATTGTTCTGTCTTTCGATATTTCATCCTGGTTTCGCAGCGTCAACGCCTGACATCGAAGGATACTTTACGGATACTACCAATACGGTCTCCAGTAAGAGCGACATTATCCAGCGCGCTGAGCGTTTCAAAAAGCAAGCAGGGATCGCGCCGTTTATTCTGTTAACCACGCAAGAAACCCTTTTGCAGGCGAAAAAAACACAACTACTGCAATCGGCAAAACGACTGGCTGACGAAAATCAGGGCTTCCTGCTGCTGATTATCACTACCGACAGCCGCCAGATTGAACTGATTGGCGACCCGAAAGCACAGTCACGCCTACGGGACAGTCACGCGGCCTTAATCATTGAGAATCACACCCTCGCCTACTGGCAGAATGGTCTGTGGTTCCAGGGGCTCAATACCGCGCTGGACGTACTACAGGCGGCGCTATTACAGCAGCCCACTCCACCGCTCACCTGGTATGCTTCGTCGGATGCGCCCTACAAAGACGATTTGCCCGGCCATCCGCTCGGTTTTCTCTTCTGGGTGCTGGCGTTTATGGCCTTCACATGGTGTTTCCGCTTCACCACCCGCTGGCGCTATGCGCTGAAGTTCACGCTGGCAATGACGGTAGCTAACCTCTTTTATCAGGCGGTATGCCTGTACTTCAGCAGCGGCGGCTTTTACCTGTATAAAATCGTCCCCCTGTGGGCGATAATGATAGGCTTCAGTACGTTTGTAGCCACCTGGCTGTGGACGCGTAAACGACGCTGAATTTAGCTTTTCGCCATTCTGAATGAGAGTGAAATGCGGCGGGCGGCTTTTTACTACCCGCCAGAGTCCTACTCTTTCCGCTTTCCCTTACGCTTATTTGCGGCGTCATCCACCTTGCCGGTGACATAGTTCAGCGGCTTCCACAATGCTGCTATCGTAATAAGCGTACCGAACGTGGCAACATCGCCCTGTGCGCTCTGGCCGACCAACAGTAGATAGAGCAGATGAAACAGACATGAAGCGGCGGATCCGAGACCGAGAAAAAAACAAATAATAAACAGGATATTTCGATTATCGGAAAGACGGGGCAGGCAATACTGACTCCAAAGGCCAACCCCCAATGCGGCCAAAAATATCGCGGCTGATATTACTAATGGGCTATCCATAGCCCCTCCTGTTTTCCGTAACGTTGTAGTGATGAGGTTGCGTTTATCCTGCCAGCTGTTTAAGCAGCTTTTCCACAAAGCGCGGCACCACTTCACTAGCCAGGCCATAGTGTTTTTCGGCAAATTCACTGCCCACCTGGCTTGGCTCGAGGTTGAGCTCAACCGTATGGGCGCCCTGCAGCCGCGCTTCGTGGACAAAGCCGGCCGCCGGATAAACGTGCCCGGAAGTGCCGATGGCGACAAAGATATCGCACTCGGCCAGCGCCAGGTAGATCTCATCCATATCCAGCGGCATCTCGCCGAACCACACCACGTGCGGGCGCAGCGGCGCGGGGAACTGGCAGCAATGGCATTTGTCTTCAGCGGTTACATCGCCGGTCCACTCCAGCACCTGCCCGCTCCACGAGCAGCGCACCTTCAGCAATTCGCCGTGCATATGTATCACCCGACGGTTGCCCGCACGTTCATGCAGATTATCGATATTCTGGGTCACCAGCAGGAAATGGTCGCCCAGCGCCTCTTCCAGCCGCGCCAGCGCCTGATGCGCGGCATTGGGCTCGATATCCGGGCCTTGCAGCTGGCGGCGGCGGTCATTATAAAACGCCTGCACCAGCGCCGGGTCGCGGGCGAAGCCTTCCGGCGTCGCCACATCCTCAACCCGATGCTCTTCCCACAGACCATCAGCGGCGCGGAAGGTTTTAATTCCCGACTCCGCCGAGATGCCCGCGCCGGTTAATACCACAACTCTTGGTTTTTCCATCGCTTCAGGGGTCTCCTTATCTTCGCCGAAGAAAATCCGCTGGCGCAGACGGTCTCGTAACCGGCGCTTGTTGCGGCGAAATCGGCTTAATCGATGTAAGCGGCGCGACTGCATAGCTACCTCTGTCGTTATTGAGTCAGATGAAGGAAGGCCGCACCGCGCATACCTCCGGCATCGCCATGACGCGCGCGCTCAATACGCGGCACGCTGGCAACGGGAAGCAGATGTCGCGGCAGGCGCTGCGCCAGCCCTTCGGTTATTGCAGTAAAGTTAGACAATCCTCCGCCAAGCACCAGCAGATCCGGATCGACAATGGTTAAAATATTGCCCAGACACACCGCCAGCAGATCGAGATAGCGCTCGACGTGCTCGCGCGCCTTCGCGTCGCCCTGCTGCCAGAGCGCGACGATCTCCGGCGAGGTTAAAGATTGTTGGTAAAAATGTTCGTACAGCCAGGCAAAACCGCGGCCGGAAAGGTAGTTTTCAATGCAGCCCAGCTGGCCGCAGCCGCAGCGCGTAAGCGGAAAATCACGGCCGACGACTTCCAGCGCATCCACCGGCAAGCGGATATGGCCGAATTCGCCGGTAATATAGCGATGCCCGGTAATCGATTTTCCATTGAGCACCAGCCCCCCGCCAACGCCAGTGCCGAGGATCATCCCCATCACCAGCGGATAGTGGGTAAATTCGTCATCCCACGCTTCAGAAAGGGCAAAACAGTTGGCGTCGTTATCAAGGCGCACGTCGCGCGCCAGACGATCGCTCAGATCGGCCCGCAGGCGCCTGCCGCTGGCGGCGGGCACGTTGGCGGCGTAGAGCGTGCCGTCCTCGGTTTCCGGCATTCCCGGAATACCGATGCCCACCGAGCCCTGGCAGCCGAAGCGCTGGTCGGCTTCGTGCACCAGCTCCTCTACGGCCTGCAAAAATGCTTCGTAGCTCTCTTTCGGCGTGGCGACGCGTTTTTCCCACTGCAGCCGCCGCGCTTTATCAAATACGCCCAGCGCTATCTTGCTGCCGCCAATGTCAAATCCATAGTACATTTCAGCAATTCCTCTTTACTGGTCTGCAAAGCCGACCATGACGATAAATTACTGGCCACTCAGCACCCTCGCCGGGTCAATGCGGCTGGCGCGGCGGGCGGGATACCAGCTGGCCAGCAAACTCAGCAACAGTGCCGTCACCAGCACGTAAACGACGTCCAGCCAGTGCAGTTCAGACGGCAGGAAGTCAATAAAATAGATGTCGCCGGAGAGGAATTTATGCCCGATCAGGTTCTCAATACCGTTAATGATTGCGGTCAACTTGAAGGCACAGATAACGCCAATCGCCACCCCAATCAGGCTCCCTACCGAACCGGCAAGTAAACCATACCATACGAAAATCGCGCGGATCAGCCCGTCTTTAGCGCCAAGCGTGCGCAGCACCGCAATATCGCCGCTTTTATCTTTCACCGCCATCACCAGGGTCGAGACGATGTTAAAGCAGGCCACGCCAATCACCAGCACCATTGCGAGATACATAATGGCGCGGATCATCTGAATATCGCGGTACATATAGCCGTAAGTGCCTATCCAGCTCTTGATATAAACGTAGCTGTTGGTTACTTCGCCCGCATCGCGCACCAGGGTGTTCGCGTGGAACACATCGGTGACTTTAATAGCGATACCGGTCACGCTGCTGCCCATTTCAAGATACTGCTGCGCATCCTGCATGGGGATCATGGCAAAACTATGATCGAGCTGGCCGCTGAGCTGCAAAATACCGGTAACGTGGAGCCTGACGCGCTTTGGCTGCAGCAGCTGGTGGTCGGCATCCGAGTTGGGAATCATAATTGACACCCAGTCGCCCTGCTTAACGTGCAGCGCATCGGCGACGCCTTTACCGAGGATCACCTGCTGCTCTCCGGCTTTAAAGTTCGCCCACGCGTTGTTCTGCACAAAGTTGGGTAGCGAACTGAGACGGCTCTCCTGCTGCGGATCGACGCCCTTTACCTGGATGGCGCGCATGTTGCTGCCGCTCTCCACCAGTCCGGTGAAGTTAATGTACGGCGCTGCGGCAACGATGCCTTTGACCTTTTCAACCTTCGCCAGCGCTTCGTTCCAGTTGTTCCACGGCTGGTTCACCGGCTCAATTTCACCGTGCGGCACCACCGCCAGAATGCGGTTGTTGAGCTCGCGCTCGAAGCCGTTCATGGCGCTCAGGCCAACGATCAGCACCGCCACGCCTAGCGCAATGCCGATGGTCGAGATAACTGAAATCAGCGAAACCATCCCTCCGCGCCGCCGTCCGCGGCTAAAGCGCAGGGCAATTAATAACGATAACGGAGAAGCCATTACTCAGCCCCCATCAGGGAGAGTTCGGCGGTCAGGCGCCCGTCGCGCATCTCCAGCTGGCGGCTCATCCGTTTTGCCAGCTGCAGGTCGTGGGTCACCACCAGGAAGGCGGTACGCTGCGCCACGTTTAGTTCGCCAAGCAGCTGAAAAATGCTGTCGGCGTTGCGGGCATCAAGGTTACCGGTAGGTTCATCCGCCAGCACCAGCCGAGGTTTATTAACCAGCGCGCGGGCAATCGCTACGCGCTGACGCTCGCCGCCGGAGAGCTCCGACGGGCGGTGGTCGCTGCGGTGCTCAAGCCCGACGGCGCGCAGCATCGCTTTTGCCTGACGCTCAATATCCGCCGCCTTCTGTTTACCGATTAACAGCGGCATCGCCACGTTTTCCAGCGCGGTGAAATCCGGCAGCAGGTGGTGAAACTGATAAATAAAGCCCAGCTCGCGGTTGCGCAGATCGGCGCGCGCGGCGGCTGAGAGTCGGCTCATCGACTGACCGGAAAAGATAACGTCGCCGGAGGTCGGCGTATCCAGCCCGCCAAGCAGATGCAGCAGCGTACTTTTGCCGGAACCGGAGGTGCCGACAATCGCCATCATCTCGCCCTCTTCAATGCTGAAGCTGACATTATGCAACACGTCGGTTTGCACGCTGCCTTCCTGGTAGCGTTTGCACAGGTTGTCGCATTGCAGCAGGATCTTATTCATAACGTAAAGCCTCAGCGGGTTGAGTGGCGGCAGCGCGCCATGAAGGATACAACGTAGAGAGTAATGCCAGCGCCATTGCTACAAGGGCAATCACGATCACCTGTAGCGGCTCGATGGCTACCGGCAGCGCGGCGCCGTCGAGGAACGCGCCGATAATCGGCATCAAATTATTTAACTGGCTGGCAAGCAACGCGCCCAGTCCGGCGCCAAGCAGCGCGCCGACGATCCCGGCGCTCGCGCCCTGGACCATAAAGACCAGCATGATCTGCCGCGGCGTCAGGCCGAGGGTCTGGAGAATCGCCACTTCGCCCTGCTTTTCCATGACCATCATGCCCAGCGAGGTAATGATGTTAAAAGCGGCGACGGCGACGATCAGGCTCAACAGCAGGCCCATCATATTTTTTTCCATCCGCACGGCCTGGAACAGCTCGCCTTTACGTTCGCGCCAGTCCTGCCATTTGGTCCCTTCCGGCAGCGTCTGCTGGCTGAGGGTATCCACATGTAAAGGCTGATTCAACCACAGCCGCCAGCCGGTAATATTACCCTGCGGATAGCGCATCAGGCGCGAAGCGTCGTCGATGTTGGTCAACATCTGATAGCCATCGACTTCGCTGTTGGCGGCAAAGGTGCCAATCACGTTAAACAGCCGCTGGCTGGGAACCCGCCCCATCGGGGTGAACTGGCTAGCGGAGGGCACCATCACGCGGATCTGGTCGCCGCGATTAACGCCCAGCTGCCCTGCCAGCTGCTCGCCCAGGATAACGTTATACTTTCCGGCTTGCAGATCGCTCTGCTTGACATTAACCAGGTAGGGCGTCAGGGGATCTTTTTGCGCCGGGTCGATGCCGAGCATTACGCCAACTGCTACGCTGCGGGCGCTTTGCAGCACCACATCGCCGGTGGTCAGCGGCGCCACGCGGGTAACGCCCTGTAATCTGGCCGCGCTTTCCGGCAGCTGTTGCGGGTTTATGGACCCCTGTTTGGCGCTAAGAATGGCCTGCGGCATCAGCCCCAGGATGTTATTTTGCAGCTCGCGCTCAAAGCCGTTCATCACCGACAGAACGGTAACCAGCGCCATGACGCCAAGCGTAATGCCAATGGTCGAGAGCCAGGAGACGAAACGACCGAAGCGGTCGGCTGCGCGCCCACGCATATAGCGAAGGCCGATAAAGAGTGCGGCAGGTTGATACATGTCATCCATCTGATTGCTGATAGCCGATGCCCGAGTATATAAGCGATTATGAGCAGCGTAAATGACTGATACCTGTAGATTTTATTGGCAATAATAACAAAAATTCAATATAAACAACAAGATAGATAAGCAAGCCGTTATTTAACTTTACGCTTATCGGAGTTCGTTACATTTCTGGCCAAAACATGACCTTTGCGATACGGGTTGGCGAATCCGGGTCGATCGCGGATAATCTCACTATTGAATATCAGCGAGTTGCCCTCCATATCGGCAGAGCGAATACCCAAGAGATCATGATACCGTCTATGCCTGAACAATACCGATACTCTCTGCCGGTTAAAGCCGGCGATCAGCGCCAGCTTGGCGAACTTACCGGCGCGGCCTGCGCCACTCTGGTGGCGGAGATGGCTGAGCGCCACGGCGGCCCGGTGGTACTGATTGCCCCCGATATGCAAAACGCCCTGCGTCTGAATGATGAAATCAGGCAGTTTACCGATAGCATGGTGGCGGGCCTGGCGGACTGGGAAACGCTCCCCTACGATAGCTTCTCCCCGCACCAGGACATTATCTCTTCGCGCCTCGCCACCCTCTACCAGCTCCCGACGATGGAACGCGGCGTACTGATTGTCCCGGTCAGTACTCTGATGCAGCGTGTCTGTCCGCATAGTTTCCTCCACGGCCACGCGCTGGTGATGAAAAAAGGCCAGCGCCTGTCGCGGGATGCGCTGCGCGCCCAACTGGATAGCGCCGGCTATCGTCACGTCGACCAGGTGATGGAGCACGGCGAGTACGCCACGCGCGGCGCATTGCTTGACCTGTTCCCCATGGGCAGCGAGCAGCCCTACCGTCTCGATTTTTTTGATGATGAGATAGACAGCCTGCGTCTGTTCGACGTCGACAGCCAGCGTACGCTGGAAGAAGTCGCCAGCATTAACCTGCTTCCGGCGCACGAATTCCCGACGGATCAGGCCGCTATCGAGCTTTTCCGCAGCCAATGGCGCGACCGCTTTGAGGTCAAGCGCGACGCCGAGCATATTTATCAGCAGGTCAGTAAAGGCACGCTACCTGCAGGGATCGAATACTGGCAGCCGCTGTTCTTTAACGAGCCCCTGCCGCCCCTGTTCAGCTATTTCCCGGCGAAAACGCTGATTGTTAATACCGGCGATCTGGAAGCCAGCGCTGAACGTTTTCAGAATGAAACGCGCGCCCGCTTTGAAAACCGCGGCGTCGATCCGATGCGCCCGCTTTTGCCACCGGAGCAGCTGTGGCTACGTAGCGATGAACTGTTTAGCGAGTTGAAAAAATGGCCGCGCGTCCAGCTCAAAACCGAGCGTCTGGCAGAAAAAGCCGCCAATACCAACCTCGGCTATCAGAAACTACCCGAGCTGGCGATCCAGGCGCAGAACAAAGCGCCGCTGGATAATCTGCGTCGATTCCTCGAATCCTTTAGCGGGCCGGTGATTTTCTCGGTTGAGAGCGAGGGACGCCGCGAAGCACTCGGTGAAATGCTGGCCCGCATCAAGATCGCGCCAAAGCATATTTTGCGTCTTGAAGAGGCAACGGGTAACGGCCGCTATCTGATGATCGGCGCCGCCGAGCATGGCTTTATTGATAGCCAGCGCAACCTGGCGCTGATTTGCGAAAGCGATCTGCTGGGCGAGCGCGTCGCCCGCCGTCGTCAGGATTCACGCCGCACCATCAATCCGGACACCTTAATCCGTAACCTGGCGGAACTGCATATCGGCCAGCCAGTGGTGCATCTTGAGCATGGGGTTGGGCGCTACGCCGGCATGACAACGCTTGAGGCGGGTGGGATTAACGGCGAATACCTGATGCTGACCTACGCGAACGACGCCAAACTGTACGTGCCGGTATCGTCGCTGCATCTGATTAGCCGCTACGCCGGCGGCGCGGAAGAGAATGCGCCGCTGCATAAGCTGGGCGGCGATGCGTGGGCGCGAGCGCGGCAAAAAGCCGCCGAGAAGGTGCGCGACGTAGCCGCCGAGCTGCTGGATATCTACGCCCAGCGCGCGGCGAAAGCGGGCTACGCATTTAAACATGATAAAGAGCAGTATCAGCTGTTCTGCGACGGCTTCCCGTTCGAAACCACGCCCGATCAGGCGCAGGCCATCAACGCCGTCCTGAGCGATATGTGCCAGCCGCTGGCGATGGATCGCCTGGTGTGCGGCGACGTTGGCTTCGGCAAGACGGAAGTGGCGATGCGCGCCGCGTTTCTGGCGGTGGAAAACCATAAACAGGTCGCGGTGCTGGTGCCTACCACCCTCCTCGCCCAGCAGCACTTCGATAACTTCCGCGATCGCTTCGCCAACTGGCCGGTGCGCATTGAGATGCTCTCGCGCTTTCGGAGCGCTAAAGAGCAGGCGCAGATCCTTGAGCAGGTCGCGGAGGGGAAAATCGATATTCTTATCGGCACCCATAAGCTGCTACAGCCGGACGTTAAGCTGCGCGATCTCGGCCTGCTGATTGTTGATGAAGAGCACCGCTTTGGCGTACGCCACAAAGAGCGCATTAAGGCGATGCGCGCCGATGTCGATATCCTGACCCTGACCGCAACGCCGATTCCGCGAACGCTGAATATGGCGATGAGCGGTATGCGCGACCTCTCGATCATCGCCACCCCTCCCGCCCGCCGTCTGGCGGTTAAAACCTTCGTTCGCGAATATGACGCGCTGGTGGTACGCGAGGCGATCCTGCGTGAAGTGCTGCGCGGCGGCCAGGTCTACTATCTCTATAATGACGTCGAAAATATCCAAAAAGCGGCGGAAAGACTCTCGGAGCTGGTGCCGGAAGCGCGTATCGCTATTGGCCACGGGCAAATGCGCGAACGCGAGCTAGAACGGGTGATGAACGATTTCCACCACCAGCGTTTTAACGTGCTGGTATGTACCACCATTATCGAGACCGGGATCGACATTCCGACGGCGAACACCATTATTATCGAGCGCGCCGATCACTTCGGGCTGGCTCAGCTGCACCAGCTGCGCGGCCGCGTCGGGCGTTCACACCATCAAGCCTACGCCTGGCTGCTGACGCCGCATCCGAAAGCGATGACCACCGATGCGCAAAAACGCCTTGAGGCTATCGCCTCGCTGGAAGATCTCGGCGCCGGATTCGCGCTGGCCACCCACGACCTCGAAATTCGCGGCGCGGGCGAGCTGCTGGGCGAAGATCAGAGCGGCTCAATGGAAACCATCGGCTTCTCTCTCTACATGGAGCTGCTGGAAAATGCCGTTGACGCGCTGAAAGCGGGACGCGAGCCCTCGCTGGAGGATCTCACCAGCCAGCAGACCGAAGTTGAGCTACGGATGCCGTCGCTGCTGCCGGACGACTTCATCCCCGACGTCAATACGCGCCTGTCGTTCTACAAACGCGTTGCCAGCGCGAAGAACGAGAATGAGCTGGAGGAGATCAAAGTCGAGCTTATCGATCGCTTTGGTCTGCTGCCGGATCCGGCAAGAAACCTGCTCGACATCGCCCGACTGCGCCAGCAGGCGCAGAAGCTGGGGATCCGTAAGCTGGAGAGCAACGAAAAAGGCGGCACCATTGAGTTTAACGAGAAGAATAACGTTAACCCGGTGTGGCTGATTGGCCTGTTGCAGAAGCAGCCCCAGCACTATCGCCTGGACGGCCCGACGCGTCTGAAGTTTATGCAGGATCTCGCCGAGCGTAAAACGCGGATGGAGTGGGTACGCCAGTTTATGCGCCTGCTGGAAGAGAACGCCACCGCCTGATAGCATTCGGGATACGGTCCGTGCGCCGTATCCCGCCCCTCCCTGCCTGTGCGGCAAAATTTACAAACATTTTGCAATCCCTCTGAACTTCCAGACACTCGCTTAGCCATAATCTCAGGGACTTTTCGTATAAAAATAACCACTTACTTATTATGGAAATTAGGGTGATGAAAAGCTTTTCGCGAATTTCTCTCTGGCTGGGGATGATAGCTATCGCCGCCGCGCTGGCGCTGCCCGTTCGCGCCAATACCTGGCCCCTGCCGCCGCCGGGCAGCCGTCTGGTCGGGCAAAACCAGTTCCACGTGGTCGAGAATAACGGCGGCTCGCTCGAAGCGATCGCTAAAAAATATAACGTCGGTTTTCTGGCCCTGCTCCAGGCGAACCCTGGCGTGGACCCTTATGTTCCGCGAGCCGGTAGCGTGCTGACGATTCCACTGCAAACTCTGCTGCCTGACGCGCCGCGCGAAGGGTTAGTCCTTAACCTCGCCGAACTTCGCCTCTATTACTATCCGCCCGGCAAAAACGAAGTGACCGTGTACCCTATCGGCATCGGTCAACTCGGTGGTGATACCATCACGCCGACAATGGTCACCACCGTCTCCGACAAACGCGCCAACCCGACCTGGACGCCAACGGCCAATATTCGCGCCCGCTATAAAGCCATGGGCATCGATTTACCCGCCGTGATGCCCGCCGGCCCGGATAACCCGATGGGGCACCACGCCATTCGCCTGGCGGCATACGGCGGCGTGTATCTGCTGCACGGTACCAATGCCGATTTCGGCATTGGCATGCGCGTCAGCTCCGGCTGTATTCGCCTGCGTGATGACGACATCAAAGCGTTGTACAACGAAATAACGCCGGGAACCAAGGTGACGATTATTAATACGCCAATCAAGGTTTCCGTTGAGCCGAACGGCACTCGCCTTGTGGAGGTGCATCAGCCGCTGTCGAAGCATATCGATGACGATCCGCAGACGCTACCGATCGTCCTTAATGACAGCATGCAGACGTTCAAGCAGGCGCAGCTGACCGATACCGAGGTTATGGAACGCGCGATGACGCTGCGTTCGGGCATGCCGATTGACGTCACCCGCCACCATCGCGTCACGGAGCAGTCACTATAGTTTCCTGAATCGTTGACGAAAAAAAACCGCCTTCAGTTCACACTGAGGCGGTTTTTTTATGGCAATAATCAAACAGAGTACTGCTTTTCTGCGGGTTGCGGCGCCATATAAGGGGTGGGCTCCGCTTCGCGTCAGAGACAACGCTTTCTTACTTCACGCGGACTGCTGAAGGGGGTCAGATCCGCGCGTGGTCAGTGGCATAACTGGGGTGGCGCGACAATTATTTGTAGATAACCGCAGTCCCGTGAAGGGTGTTAGGTCCGGTTACGGACGTAATACGGTAAGAGGTTGCGCCCATCTCTTCCGCCTTTTGCGCCAGCTGATCTTCCAGCGAACCGAGGTTGGTCCCGGCTGAGGCGGAAACGGTACCGATTTTATGCTGACCCGCCGGTGTTGACTGGACTTCGACAGCGGCAAAGCTGGCGAATGAGAGTGAGCTAAGTACCGCGGCGATAGCAAGCGTTTTAACGTTTTTCATGATTGTTATACCTATGCAGATGAATGTTATTGTAGGGGCGAACGAATTTAATTAACGATCGATAGGTAAATGATAGTGTGATCCATATCACACGTCAAACGATTTTTATAACGACCGTTTAACTATTTATAAACAGCATTAAATTCATACATATATGAATTATTTATTTTTAGACCGACATCGCTGGCAGCACGTAAGGTTTATTTTTATAATGGCCTTTCAACAAACCAACACAGGTACAGCGGCACCATGACAACTGACGTTCAAAGTTGCACGAAAAAAAGCCGTGGCCGACCTAAAGTGTTCGACAGGGAAGCGGCGCTGGATAAGGCCATGACACTCTTCTGGCAGCACGGCTATGAAGCCACCTCTCTCGCCGATTTAGTGGAAGCGACGGGCGCCAAAGCTCCTACGCTCTACGCGGAATTTGTGAATAAAGAGGGGTTGTTTCGCGCGGTGCTGGATCGCTACATCTCCCGCTTTGCCGCCAAACACGAAGCGCTTCTTTTTGACGAAGAGAAAAGCGTCGACACGGCGTTACGCGATTACTTCACCGCCGTCGCGACCTGCTTCACCAGTAAAGAGACGCCGGCAGGCTGTTTTATGATCAATACCTCCGCGGCGCTGGCGGCGGCGTCAACCGACATCGCCAATACCGTTAAGTCGCGGCACGCGATGCAGGAACAGACCCTTACGCAATTTCTGCAGCAGCGACAGCTGCGCGGCGAACTCCCGGCAGACGGCGACGTGCGTCAGTTGGCCCAGTTCCTCAACTGCATATTACAAGGCATGTCTATAAGCGCCCGTGAAGGCGCTGACTTCACTAAAATCATGCAAATCGCCGAGACCACGCTGCGTCTGTGGCCCCGGGTTCTTCAGCGCTAAGACCTCGCTTACCGGTGGGCTCCCACCGGTTCCCTCCCCCTTAATCCCTACATAAAGCAATGTTTTCAGTCATTTATTTTGTTCATTTCGCGAGAATGATATTGATAACAATAATCAATACGGGCAAAATTCGGTCTTAAACGTTTCTGTATATTTCACCGTGTAACAACCGGTACGCCCGTACCGAATAACGAAAACAACGATATCGTAAGCCCTTAATAATTCGAGTGGCAGAACAAGGAACTTGTGCCTTGAACTGCGCTAGCGCTGGCCCCATAGGGGCGAGGCCGCAGGCCGAGTAACGCGCCTGCAGCTTGAAGAATGACGGGTATAAACTCATAAAAGGAATGAGCATGAACAAGCGTCTCTGGGTGCTTAACCCACTGCTGCTGGCAACCGCCCTGCCCGCCTGGGCCGCTGATGACAGCATGATCGTCAGCGCTAACCGAACGCACCGTACCGTCGCTGAAATGGCCCAGACCACCTGGGTTATCGAAGGCCAGGAAATTGAACAGCAGGTTCAGGGCGGTAAAGAATTCAAAGACGTGCTGGCACAGCTGATCCCGGGCATCGACGTCAGCAGCCAGGGACGTACCAACTACGGCATGAATATGCGCGGCCGTGCGATCGTCGTCCTGATTGACGGCGTTCGCCTTAACTCCTCCCGTACCGACAGCCGCCAGCTAGACTCTATCGATCCGTTTAACATTGAACACATCGAGGTGATTTCCGGCGCAACATCCCTGTACGGCGGCGGCAGTACCGGCGGCCTGATTAATATCGTCACCAAAAAGGGCCAACAGGAGCGCCAGGTCGATCTGGAGCTGGGGGGTAAATCCGGTTTTGCCAACAGCAACGACCATGATGAACGCGTGGCTGCCGCGGTAAGCGGCGGCACTGACCACGCATCAGGTCGTTTATCGGTCGCTTATCAGCGTTTTGGCGGCTGGTATGACGGTAACCACGATGCGCTGCTCCTTGATAATACCCAGACCGGGCTTCAGCATTCCGATCGTCTGGATGTGATGGGAACGGGAACCATTGAGATTGACGAGAACCGCCAGCTGCAGCTGGTTACGCAGTACTATAAAAGCCAGGGCGACGATTACGGCCTGTACCTGGGGAAAAATATGTCGGCGGTGACCGGCGATGGCAAAGCTTTTACCACCGACGGTCTGAATTCCGACCGCGTCCCCGGCACCGAACGCCACCTGATTAGCCTGCAGTACTCCGATGCCGATTTCCTCGGTCAGAACCTGGTCAGTCAGGTCTATTATCGCGATGAATCCCTGACCTTTTATCCTTTCCCAACGCTTAGCAAAGGCCAGGTCAGCAGCTTCTCGTCTTCAAAGCAGGATACCGATCAGTATGGCGCGAAGATCACCCTGAATAGCCAACCGCTGGACGGCTGGGACCTGACCTGGGGAGTCGACGCCGACCATGAAACCTTCAACGCCAATCAGATGTTCTTCGATTTGGGCCAGTCGATGTCTTCCGGCGGCCTGAACAATCAGGCCATCTTCACCACTGGCCGTTACCCGGGCTACAGCATCACCAACCTGGCGCCGTTCCTGCAGTCCAGCTATGACCTGAACGATATCTTCACTATCAGCGGCGGCGTGCGTTATCAGTGGACAGAAAACCGGGTCGATGATTTTGTCGGCTATGCCCAGCAGCAGGATGTCGCCAGCGGCAAGGTTAGCTCGGCGGATGCCATTCCGGGCGGAAAAACCGATTACGATAACTTCCTCTTTAACGCCGGGATTGTGGCGCATCTCACCGACCGTCAGCAGACCTGGTTTAACTTCTCCCAGGGCGTTGAGCTGCCGGATCCGGGCAAATACTACGGCATCGGTAAATACGGCGCGGCGGTCAACGGCCATCTTCCGCTGCTCTCAAGCGTGAACGTAGGCGATTCGCCGCTGCAGGGGATTAAAGTTAACTCCTACGAACTGGGCTGGCGCTACACCGGCGATAATTTGCGCACCCAGCTGGCGGCTTACTATTCGACCTCCGATAAGACGATTGTCGTTAACCGTACCGATATGACCATCGATGTGCAGTCCGATAAGCGCCGTATTTATGGCGTAGAGGGCGCGGTGGATTACTACTTCCCGAACAGCGACTGGAGCGCAGGGGCTAACTTTAACGTGCTGAAATCCCAAGTGAAGAGTGACGGTAGCTGGCAGAAGTGGGACGTCACTCTCGCCTCGCCGTCAAAAGCCACCGCCTGGGTTGGCTGGGCGCCGGAGCCGTGGTCGCTGCGGGTACAGAGCCAGCAGGTGTTTGATATAAGCGATGCCAGCGGCAATAAGCTCGATGGTTACAATACCGTGGACTTTATCGGTAGCTACGCGCTCCCTGTCGGCAAGCTGACCTTCAGCATCGAGAACCTGCTTAATGAAGATTATGTCACCGTCTGGGGCCAGCGCGCGCCGCTGCTCTACAGCCCGACCTACGGCAGCAGTTCTTTATACGAGTATAAAGGGCGCGGCCGTACCTTCGGTCTGAACTACGCGCTGAGCTTCTGATAAAAAAAGCCCCTCGGCCTGAGTGCCTGAGGGGCTAATAAAGATAAACATCTTTTTTACGCTTTGTTAGTCAGAATCAGTTGACCATTGCTGTCCAGCGGGATTTGCGTGCCTGGATCGCGATCCATCCGGATTTTGCCCTGCTGGTCGCCGATTTTGTAAGTGACGTCATAACCGAGCATTTTTTCCGATTTGTCATACACCGTTTTGCAGCGCTGCTGCGTGGTGGTGTAGGTGTCCCCTTCCTGCATTGAGCCCTGAATTTGGTTACCGGCATAGCCGCCGCCCAGCGCGCCCACTACGGTGGCAACGTCACGGCCGCGCCCACCGCCGAACTGATGACCAATAACCCCACCGGCCACCGCGCCTAAGACGGAACCGGCGATGCGGTTTTCATCCTGCACCGGTCGACGATGGGTCACGGTAACGTTACGGCACTCCTGACGCGGGGTTTTGACGCTCTCTTTTATCGGCGTACTGGACACTACCTGTGCATACTGCGGGCCGCGGTCTAACACGTTAAGACCAGCAACAGCTGCGACGCCCAGCGCGGCAGCCACGCCAATTCCTATACCCGCCAACATTGATTTATTCACGGGACTTCCTCCTTCGTTGCTATTGCCTTTAATTTTGCAACCCAGCCATCAGGCTTGCAAATAAGAAAGCGGATGAAAAGTGCGTGAACGTACGGCAAATCAATGGGATTCGGAGGAATCCGAGAGGGTTTTCCGGGAAGGACAGGAGGATATTCTGCCGATTGATCTCATCATTCGTCAGGAAAACGGGCGGTCAAAACCTTCCGGCTTTGCCGCCCATAGACATTAATGCAGCTTCAGACGCGGACGAATAATGCGGTTGATACGTCCTACCAGCATCATCAGGCCGGTTTTAAAGTAACCGTGCAGCGCAATCTGGTGCATGCGATACAGAGAGATATAGACGAAACGCGCAATACGCCCTTCGATCATCATTGAACCACGCATCAGATTGCCCATCAGGCTGCCAACGGTGGAGTAGTTAGAGAGCGACACCAGCGAGCCGTGATCTTTATAGGTATAAGCTTTCAGCGGCTTACCTTTCATCTGCGCCAGAATATTGTGCAGAGCGCAGGTCGCCATCTGGTGCGCAGCCTGAGCGCGCGGCGGGACAAAACCGCCTTCCGGACGGGCGCAGGAGGCGCAGTCGCCGATAGCGTAGATATCCGCGTCGCGAGTCGTTTGCAGGGTCGGCTCAACCACCAGCTGGTTAATACGGTTGGTTTCCAGACCGCCGATCTCTTTCATAAAGTCCGGCGCTTTAATCCCCGCCGCCCACACCATCAGGTCAGCGTGGATAAATTCGCCTTCCTTCGTATGCAGGCCGTTAGCATCAGCGCTGGTGACCATGGTTTTGGTCAGTACGCGAACGCCAAGCTTGGTCAGCTCGCTGTGCGCGGCGCCGGAAATGCGCGGCGGCAGCGCGGGCAGAATGCGCTCGCCGGCTTCAACCAGCGTGACGTTCAGGGCTTCATTGGTCAGTCCTTTATAGCCGTAGCTGTGCAGCTGCTTCACCGCGTTATGCAGCTCGGCCGACAGCTCGACGCCGGTCGCGCCGCCGCCGACGATGGCGATATTCACCTTGCCGTTCGCCCCGAGATTCGCCGAATACTTGAGGAACAGATCCAGCATTTCCTGATGGAAACGACGCGCCTGATGCGGATTATCGAGGAAGATACAGTTCTCTTTCACGCCTGGCGTGTTGAAGTCGTTCGAGGTACTTCCCAACGCCATCACCAGCGTGTCGTAAGGTAGCTTACGCTCGGGCACCAGCAGCTCGCCCTTCTCGTTATGCAGCTCGGCGAGAGTGATAGTTTTGGTTTCGCGGTTAATATCCACCACCGACCCCAGCTGGAACTGGAAGTCGTGGTTACGGGCGTGAGCAAGATAGCTTAACGCGTCTACACCTTCATCAAGTGAACCGGTCGCCACTTCATGCAGCAGCGGTTTCCACAGGTGGCTGTGATTACGATCAACCAGCGTAATTTTGGCCTTTTTATTACGGCCCAGCTTTTTCCCTAACTGGGTAGCCAGCTCCAGCCCACCGGCACCACCACCCACAATCACTATTTTTTTCAATGGTGTAGTCACGCGACCCCCTAAAATTATTAACCAATTGTTAATTAAAAGTTATACATATAACCTTTAATTAACAACAGGTTACGGCAGTGAAACCATTCAGCGGGATCGAGAATAACATGAACGGTGCATTGGTCATACCAAAATTGATATGCGTCAAGTTTTACTGCATATTTTTTGAGCGTCAAATCGCAAAATGGATAAAAAAAGCCCGCGATGTTGGCACATCGCGGGCCGGGAGGAGATCAGCCGAGGGTTTTAAAGGCCTTTATTCGCTGCAGATGCGGGGAGATATTTTTAAATTTGTGGGTCTGCTCTTCATCCCAGATTATCTCATAGTATTGGTGCAGCAGGTCCGCCGAACGCTGGCTATTCAGCGCTTCGTCCTGGCGCGACAGCATCACCAGGCAACGGTCGCGGTTTTTTTCGCGGAAATTGTTAACGCACTTGGTAGCGATATCCGCATACTCTTCCGGCCGATCAATCTTCCCTTCCATGTTTTCATTGGGAAACAGATTCGGGTTGAAAATGGCCTGACGGATATCGCAAAGAAAGCCAATTCGCTCCGCCCAGAAGCCGCCAAGACCCACGCCGCAAATCAGCGGCCGATCGTCGGCACTCAGCTGCAGCATCTTATCGACCTCTTTTAATAAATGCTGCATATCATGTTTGGGATGCCGCGTGCTGTAGCTAATCAACCGAACATCGGGGTCAATAAACTGAAGCTGAAGCACCTTCTCATGGTTACCGGGGCTGTTTGAGTCAAAACCATGTAAATAGATAATCATCGCATCCTCACCAGACAACAACGCCTTTCAGGTTTATTACGCGGATTTCGCCTCTTGCCAGCGCGCGTGAAGCTGCTCAAGCTGCGCGCTGATCGTCTTCCAGCGGGCGGAATCCCTTAACGCCTGACGGCTAAAGGAACCTTTATGATACAATTTCGTAACACGCTCTGCTTTGATCGGCGACAGGTTATCCAGCACGCTGACCGCACCCTTACGATTATTGCAGACAAGGATCATATCGCAACCCGCATCCAGCGATGCCTGGCCGCGCTCGGCATAGCTGCCCATAATCGCCGCCCCTTCCATTGAGAGATCGTCAGAGAAGATGACCCCATCGAAGCCCAGCTCGCCGCGCAGGACCGTTTTTAGCCAATGCGCGGAGCCGCTGGCCGGACGCGGGTCAACGTCGCTGTAGATGACGTGGGCGGGCATGATGGCATCCAGCCGCTGCTCGCCGATCAGCGTACGGAAAATAGACATATCTCTGGCGCGGATTTCCGCTTGCGCGCGCGGATCGCGCGGCGTCTCTTTATGGGAATCGGCCGTCACCGCCCCGTGTCCCGGAAAGTGCTTACCGGTAGTTTTCATACCCGCGGCGTGCATGCCGTCAATAAAATGACGAGCTATCGCCAGGGCTTTGTCAGGATCGTCGTGATAAGAACGCTCGCCAATAGCGGCGCTGATATGCCCAACGTCCAGCACCGGCGCAAAGCTGATATCAATATCCATGGCGATCATTTCGCTGGCCATCAGCCAGCCGGCCTCTGCGGCTAGCTTACCGCCCTCCTCCATGCCGAGCAGCGCGGCGAAGGACTGCGCTGCGGGAAGACGGGTAAAGCCTTCACGAAAACGCTGCACGCGCCCGCCTTCCTGGTCTACCGCCACCACCAGATGGTTGCGCGAAGCCTCGCGGATCTGGCGAACCAACTCGCGCAGCTGCGCGGGATCGTGATAGTTGCGGGTAAACAGTATCAGCCCGCCAACCAAAGGATGCGCCAGAATCTCACGCTCTTCCGCATCCAGTTCAAAACCTTCGACATCCAACATTACCGGACCCACACCCACCTCTCTTATCCTTTTACTTTTTGTCTAACTGGCGCCATACCTCATCCGCCAGCGCAATAAACTGCCGGTCGCCGGTTTGCTGCCAACGCCGCTCGTACCAGCCCGCCATCAGTAGCTGCACCCACGGACGCCAGCGCTGAATTTGCCGCCAGAGCTGATGCTCATCAATGCTCGCCAGTCTCGCGTATTCTGCAGCTAGCCGACGTTGCGCGACGGGATCGATCCACACTGCCGCCAGCTCCAGCGCGATATCGCCATCGCCCGCATACTCCCAGTCAATCAGCCGCAGTCCCGACTCGCCGTGAACGATGTTGCCCGCATGGACATCCATATGTAACGGGGCGAGGCGCAGCGGCTGAGGCTCGCCGCGGCGCAGCAGGCGTTTATGCCAGCGCAGCCAACTCGGCGTACGCCGCGCGGGGCTGCACTGTTGCCAGTACAACTCAAGCAGCGGCCGCAGCGCGATACGCCAGCCAAAGCACGGCTGCCGGTGCAGATGATACAGTAACCCTGCGAGCGCCGGACACTCCGGTAATGCGTTAACCACGTCGCCTGAGCAATATTCCACCACCATCCAGGCGGGAGAATAAAAGACCGGCGCAGGCGCTAACGAATCGGGAAGGCGTGACAGGACGTGATATTGACGGCGAAAGTCGCTGGCCGGCGCACGCGGATCGTGCGGCTGGCGCAGCACCCGCTTTTGCCGACCATCGCTGAGAATGCAGCTGCTGCCGCTCAGCCCGTTTTGGGTCTGCGCGGCGGCAGGCGTATAGCGCGGGAAAAAGCGCGACAGCACTTCGTCGCGCGTGAGCTTATTGTTGCTGAACAGCACCTTTACCTGACCAGATAATTTCGCCGGTCTGTACCAGCATTAGCTGCATTTTCAGCTCAGGGGAATTGACGTTACCGGTCGCGTTGGAATAGAGCACGTACTGTGCGCCAACGGTACGCGCAATGCCCATCGCTTTGCTGCGGCTGCCTAGGCTATCCTGCGGCGACAGGCCAAGCTGCTGTTTGGCTACGCCCAGCTGCTGCTGCGAGACAAGGGTGAATTTCCCATTGCCTTCCAGCGCGTTGCGCAGCGCCGTGGTGGCCTCACCGGCATTCAGGGTGCCGTTGGTACGGTTATTGACGCTGTCGACCAGCAAAATGCTCCCCGCATTCACGCCGCTGGCCTGCAGCATCTGCCCGATCATCGGCTGCACCGCGGAACTCCAGTCAAAGTGACGTACGCGCGGCGCTGGCTGGGCTGGCTGCTCGCCGTGTTCAATCGGCCCCGGCTGCGTAGGGATCGCGGGAATAGTCGGCACAGTCGGCTGCGGCTGAACTGGCTGCTGCGGCTTCGGCTGCGCTTCCTCAACGGGAGCGGGTTCCTGACGTTGCCCCACACATCCGGCAAGGAATATCGCCAGTGCGGTAACTAATGCATAGCGACATAATTTAATCATTACGATTACCTCTTACAGATAAAGATAAAGTCGGGCTTTGTGCGCCCCCAGAATATTGGCGCTGCCATACAGCGTGACGGAAGAGTGTGCCGGAACCGTTATACTGCGCGCCGGATCCAGCGGATGCATTTCCAGCCCCCTGGCGTCATACCAGAAAAAGCGATAATGCACGGTCACCGGCACCTGGCGTTCATTGAATAATCTTGTGGTCGCCGTCGCCTGAATCTCGGATGCGGTCACCGTCGGTACTTCAGCGCTAATTCCCGCTGCCAGTACGTTTGATTCCATCACCAGACTTTGCCGATCGCTGACCGGAATTTCCGGATGCGAACCGCACCCGGCCAGTAACGTCACGGCCAGAAGTGCGCCGAAATGGGCTGCGCGCATGGATGTTAACCTTTATGAGCCAGCATCGGGCCTAATGGACGGCCGCCCAGCAGGTGCATATGGATATGGTACACCTCCTGGCCCCCGTGGCGATTGCAGTTGACGATCAGGCGATAGCCATCGTCGGCAAGCCCCTCGTCGCGGGCGATTTTCGCCGCAACGGTCATCATACGTCCCAGGGCAAGCTCGTGCTCTGTGGTCACATCGTTGACGGTGGGAATCAGGATATTGGGAACGATTAGGATATGGGTTGGTGCCTGCGGAGAGATGTCGCGAAAAGCGGTAACCAGCTCATCCTGATATACCACATCCGACGGGATCTCCCGGCGAATGATTTTGCTGAAAATCGTTTCTTCTGCCATGACTGATTCCTTAATAATTTTTATACCGTGCTCTGGCCTGCCTCTGCAGGTAAACGCGGATGCACAGGATTCCCCTAAGAGTATGAGCGAGTTACTCCCCCTCTTTCAACCTGAATGCGTTTTTTCTTGCGCGACAAAGCGCTTAGCTGCTGATGGATTAAGCGTTTCTCAGCGGCATGCGGTGCAGCACCCGCGAAAGCAGCCTGCGGACCGCTATTTTTACCCTTGTTTACACATTAAATATTAATGCGTATATTTCTCATTTGCATTCATAACGCAAACAGTGCATTGACAATCGACCGTGGCCATAGCGCCGCAGCGAATAACGACTATCACATGATCAAGGGCTTATGATGTCTCTCTCCACCAATCCCCGGGATAGGCGAACCGCGCCGTCCCTGCTTGCTGTGGGCATAACGCTGGCGCTGTTTCCAAACCTTAGCCAGGCAGCCGGCGCCTCCGAAGACACTATCATTGTAGAAGGTTCCTCAGATAGCGCCTCGGATACACAAGAACAGGACTACAGCGTCAGAACTACCTCAGCCGGGACCAAAATGGAGATGACCCAGCGCGATATTCCGCAGTCGGTCAGCATCATCACCGGGCAGCGGATGCGGGATCAACAGCTACAAACCCTGGGCGATGTGATGGAACATACCCTGGGGATCAGCGGCAGCCAGGCGGATTCCGACCGCACCAGCTACTACTCCCGCGGTTTTGAGATAGACAACTATATGGTCGATGGCATTCCAACCTGGTTTGAATCCCGCTGGAATCTGGGCGACGCGCTTTCCGATATGGCTCTCTTCGAACGGGTTGAGGTCGTGCGCGGCGCTAACGGCCTGCTGACCGGCACCGGCAATCCTGCCGCGTCGATCAATATGATCCGCAAGCACGCGACCAGCCGGGAGTTCAAGGGAGAGGTCACGGCGGAGTACGGCAGTTGGAATAAGCAGCGCTACGTTGCTGATATGCAGAGCCCGCTAATGGACGATGGCAGCGTAAGGGCGCGCATTATCGCGGGTTATCAAAACAATGACTCATGGCTGGATCGCTACAACAGCGAAAAAACGTTCTTCTCCGGCATTATTGATGCCGATCTCGGTACATCGACCACTTTATCCGCTGGCTACGAGTATCAGCGTATCGACGTGAATAGCCCGACATGGGGCGGCCTGCCGCGCTGGAATACCGATGGCAGCAACAACCGCTATGACCGCGCCCGCAGTACCGCCCCGGATTGGGCCTATAACGATAAAGAGATCAACAAAGTCTTCATCACGCTGAAACAGCGCTTTGCCGAGACCTGGCAGGCGACGATGAATGCCACCCATTCCGAGGTCAAATTCGATAGCAAAATGATGTACGTGGACGCGTACGTCAATAAAGCGACCGGAATGCTGGTGGGCCCTTATAGCAGCTACGGTCCGGGCTATGATTACGTCGGCGGTACCGGCTGGAACAGCGGCAAGCGTAAGGTCGACGCCGTTGACCTGTACGCCGACGGCGGCTACGACCTGTTTGGTCGCCAGCACAACCTGATGGTCGGCGCCAGCTACAGCAAGCAAAATAACCGCTATTTCAGCGCCTGGGCCAACGTGTTCCCCGATGAGATTGGCAGCTTCAATAACTTTAATAGCAGTAATTTCCCGGAGACCAACTGGGACCCGCAGAGCCTGGCGCAGGACGATACCACGAGAATGAAATCGGTATATGCCGCGACGCGTTTTTCCCTGCTTGACCCGCTGCATCTCATCGTTGGCATCCGCTATAACAACTGGAGTATCGCGACGTTGACTTACAACATGGAGAAAAACCATACCACGCCCTACGCCGGGCTGGTTTATGACATCAACGACAACTGGTCGGCCTACACCAGTTATACCTCCGTGTTCCAGCCGCAGAACAAGCGCGACAGTTCGGGTAAATACCTGACCCCAATTACCGGAAACAACTATGAAGTGGGCCTGAAGTCCGACTGGATGGACAGCCGTTTAACGACCACTCTCGCCCTCTTCCGCATTGAGCAGGATAATCTTGGCCAGGCGACCGGCGGGCAAATCCCGGGCAGCAACGGCGAAGCCGCCTATAAAACCGTCGATGGTACCGTGAGCAAAGGGGTAGAGTTTGAAATCAACGGCGCGCTCACCGATAACTGGCAGATGACCTTCGGGGCGACGCGTTTTGTCGCTGAAGACAATGAAGGCAATGCGGTGAACCCTAACCTACCGCGTACCAGCGTCAAGCTGTTTACCCGCTACCGTCTGCCGGTAATGCCTGAGCTGATCATCGGCGGCGGCGTAAACTGGCAGAACCGGGTATATAAAGATACCGCTACGCCGTACGGGACATTCCGTGCGGAACAGGGCAGCTACGCGCTGGTGGATGTGTTCACGCGTTATCAGGTCACTAAAAACTTTGCTGTGCAGGGGAACGTCAACAACCTGTTAGACAAAACCTACGACACCAATATAGATGGTTCAATCGTCTACGGTGAACCACGCAACTTCAGCATAACGGCCAGCTATCAATTCTGATAAGCAGTCAGCGTCACGGGAGCCGCCGGGTTCCCTTTTTTGTGCCGGCTGCCCATTAAAAAAGGCAGCCAGTTGGCTGCCTTAGTCTCCCCTAATCACAACTTAGTTGCTGCGGATGTATTCATCCATTTCAGTTTTCAGGTTATCGGATTTGGTACCGAAAATAGCCTGAACGCCTGAACCTGCAACAACCACGCCTGCGGCACCCAGTTTTTTCAGGCCAGCCTGATCAACTTTCGCCACATCCGCTACGCTCACGCGCAGACGGGTGATACATGCGTCAAGGTTAGTAATGTTCTCTTTACCGCCGAAAGCGGCAATCAGTGCCGGAGCCATTTCGCTGGTGGCGCCAGCTTTGCTGTCTTCGGTTGCATCTTCACGACCCGGGGTTTTCAGATCCAGCGCTTTGATCAGCACGCGGAACACCACGTAGTAAACGATCGCATAGCAGATGCCGACTATCGGGAACAGCCACAGTTTGCTGCTGTTGCCGGACAGTACGATGAAGTCGATCAGACCATGAGAGAACGAAGTACCGTCACGCATACCCAGCAGGATACAGATCGGGAAGGCCAAGCCTGCCAGAATCGCATGGATAACGTACAGGATCGGCGCAACGAACATAAAGGAGAACTCGATCGGCTCGGTGATACCGGTCAGGAACGAGGTCAGCGCTGCGGAGATCATGATACCGCCCACTTTTGCGCGGTTTTCTGGTTTAGCAGAGTGCCAGATAGCGATAGCAGCGGCCGGCAGACCGTACATTTTGAACAGGAAGCCGCCGGACAGTTTGCCCGCGGTCGGGTCACCTGCCATGTAGCGCGGAATATCGCCGTGGAAGACCTGACCGGCTGCGTTGGTGTATTCACCAATCTGCATCTGGAAAGGAACGTTCCAGATGTGGTGCAGACCAAACGGCACCAGGCAGCGTTCAATGAAGCCGTAGATACCGAACGCCACAACCGGGTTCTGGTAAGCAGCCCACTGGGAGAAAGTCTGGATTGCGGTACCGATCGGCGGCCAGATAAAGGACAGGATCACACCAGTGAAGATCGCTGCCAGACCGGAGATAATTGGCACAAAACGCTTGCCCGCAAAGAAGCCCAGATACTCAGGCAATTTGATGCGGTAGAAGCGGTTGAACATGTACGCTGCGATGGCACCGGAGATAATACCGCCGAGTACGCCAGTATCCGCCAGGTGTTTAGCCGCAATCTCTTCAGCAGGTAAATGCAGGACCAGAGGTGCAACCACGGACATGGTTTTCACCATGATGCCGTAAGCGACGACCGATGCCAGAGCGGATACGCCGTCGTTGTTAGTGAAGCCAAGTGCGACACCGATAGCAAAGATCAGCGGCATGTTAGCGAAGACCGAACCGCCCGCTTCCGCCATGACGTGGGAAACTACGGCTGGCAGCCAGCTGAAGTTTGCGGAACCGACGCCCAGCAGGATACCTGCGATAGGCAGTACGGATACCGGCAGCATCAGCGATTTACCGACCTTCTGCAGGTTAGCAAATGCATTCTTAAACATAATTGAGAGTGCTCCTGAGTATTTGGTGCTTTTTTACGTTTTCACGCATTGGCCCGGGGGGAGAACCGCGCCGTGGACAGGACATCTAAGCGCCCTTTATTTATTACACAGAGTAAAATAATTACCGGGATGATTGTTTGACGGCTATCACGTTTCAATCAGACATCCATTAAAAACTTACATTGGTTTACATAAATCGTGTCTGAATGTTGCCAAAAAACCTTCACCGCCCCATTTGTGGCGGTGAACTTTACTCGCTTTGGCTATTAATTACGAGCCTTAAAATAATAAGCAATATCAGAGAGGTTGCAGCCGGGAGGGGTCGATATGAAAAAGCGTAGCGAAATTTTCAGTGGTCTGTTGCGCCAGCTGCTCTAGCGACACGCCCTTAAGCACCGCCATATACTCGGCGACGTCCCTGACCAGGGCCGGCTGGTTCTCTTTACCGCGATGCGGTACCGGCGCCAGATACGGTGAATCGGTCTCCACCAGCAGGCGATCGAGAGGGACATAGCGCGCAGCATCGCGAAGCTGCTCCGCATTACGGAATGTCACAATGCCGGAAAACGAGATATAGAACCCCATATCCAAAAGCTTACCCGCGGTCTCCCTATCCTCAGTGAAACAGTGTAGTACGCCACCGCAATCCGTCACTTTTTCTTCGCGTAAAATTTCCAGCGTATCGGCGCGGGCATCGCGGGTGTGAACGATAACCGGCTTATTCAGCTCCCGGCCTATACGGATATGATCGCGAAAAGACGCCTGCTGACGGGCTTTCGTTTCCGGCGTGTAGAAATAATCGAGCCCGGTTTCGCCCATCGCGACCACGCCGTCCTCTGCGGCGAGTTTGCGCAGCTCTTCAACGTCATACTCTTCATCCTGGTTTAACGGATGCACGCCGCAGGAGAAAACGACGTCGTGACGCTGGCCTACCAGTTCGCGCATACCGCGGTATCCCGGCAGCGTCGTGGCAACCGCCAGGCAAAATTTCACATCGCGCGCGGCGGCCTTTGCCAGCACATCGTCCACATCTTTATGCAGCGCTTGATAATCCAGGCCATCGAGATGGCAATGGGAGTCGACTAAAAACATGATGTCTCTCTCAGAGATGGGATACGGGAAGGACCGCCCCGGGTTGCAGGTAATGTTCCCAGCGCAGAAGGCGCTCGGTTAGCAGCAGTTCGCGATTAATGCCGACCACGTTTAGCAACTGCTCGCGGCAGGCGCTGACGTCACGCGCGATCGCCTGCAGGCGCGCCGCCGGCAGCGCCGCGGCCAGCTGATTCACCAGAGGCCAGACATCAGGATTGCTGATAAGCGTAATCCCCTGCTGCCTTTTTTGCGCGTCGACCAGCAGCGATGCCAGCCAGTGCAGGCGAATCGCGGCCTGCTCATGGTTCAAAATCGGCAACAGCGTCAGCCAGTCGCCGTGGGTTAAAATATTTCCGAGGATCTGGCAAAGCTGCTGGCGTGGTGCCCAGTGTGCATCCTGAAGCAGATCCAGCGCCGCCGCTGGCGCGTTGGCGCTCAGACGCAGCGCTGCGAGAAGCGCGTCTTGTGACATTGTCACTTCACGCTCTAACCACGCCAGTGCGTAGCGTTCTGAAGGCGGAGCGAGGTGATATAACCGACAGCGGCTGCGCAGCGTCGCCAGCAGGCGAGCAGGTTCCTGACAGGCAAGGAAGAACCAGGTATTCTCCGGCGGCTCCTCCAGCGTTTTCAACAGCGCGTTTGCCGCCGCATCCGTCAGTATGGCGGCATCGCCGATCCACACCACCTTCGCGCCGCCCAGTCGGGCATGTTCATAGAGCTTTTCGCTCACTTCGCGCACGGCATCGATCCCGAGCGAGCTCTTCCCCTTTTCTGGGGTCAACGCATAATAATCAGGATGGGTGCCGGCCTGCATCAGCTGGCAGCTATGGCAATGACCGCAGCTTTTATGCCCTTCCGGCTGGCGGCACATCAGAAAGCGACAAAGCGCATAAATCAGCGCATCGCTCCCCATGCCCGGCAGCGCCTGAACCATTAGCGCATGGTGGCCGCGCCCCGCCTGATAGCTGGCAACCAGCTGTTCAAAGGGCGGGCGTAACCACGGATACCATTTCATGCGCCTTGCTCCGCGACCCATTGATTCACTACCGCACGAATGTCGCGCTCCACGGCCTCTAGCGGCTGGGTAGCGTCAACGGTGCGTATAGTGGCATCCTGCGCCGCCAGTTCAAGGTAGCGGGCACGAGTACGATTAAAGAAATCCAGTGACTCCTGCTCGATTCGGTCAAGTTCGCCGCGGGCGCGGGCGCGCTTAAGACCGACTTCCGGAGTCACGTCAAGGTAAAGCGTAAGATGGGGACGAAAGTCCCCCAGTACCGCGTCACGCAGGGTCGCCAGCATCGTTTGATCAATTCCGCGACCGCCCCCCTGATAGGCCTGGGTTGAGAGATCGTGACGATCGCCAATGACCCACTGACCGCGGGCCAGAGCGGGTTTGATAACCGTCTCCACCAACTGCACGCGCGCCGCGTAAAACATCAGCACTTCCGCTTTATCATTAATCACTTCATCGCCGGTGGACTGAATATCCAGCACCAGGCTGCGCAGCTTCTCGGCCAGAATGGTGCCGCCCGGTTCGCGGGTAAACACCATATCGCTTACGCCCAGCTGTTTTAGCGTCTCTACCACACAATTACGCGCGGTGGTTTTCCCTGCGCCCTCCAGGCCCTCGATGACGATATAGTTACTGCGCATTTTTTTCCTTAAGTACTTTCAAATAGTCCTGAACCGAGCGGTTATGACTGGCCAGGTTAGTGTTAAACGTATGCCCGCCCTTACCGTCCGCGACAAAATAAAGGTACGGCGTTTTCGCCGGATGCGCGGCGGCGTTTAGCGAGGCCTCACCCGGTGCGGCGATAGGTCCCGGCGGCATGCCGTTTATGACGTAGGTATTGTAAGCGGTCGGAGTTTCCAGGTCTTTACGTGTCAACTTGCCATTATAACTCTCACCCATCCCGTAAATCACGGTCGGATCGGTTTGCAGACGCATACCGATACGTAAACGGTTGATAAATACCGATGCGACACGGTCGCGCTCGTCCGCTATCGCCGTCTCTTTTTCGATAATCGAGGCCATTGTCAGCAGCTGGTTCTTATCGTGATACGGCAGATTCTCCATCCGCCCTTCCCAGGCTTTATCGACCGCGGCAACCATCTTCTGATGCGCTCGCTTAAGGATGGCCACATCGCTGGTATTGGCGGTATACATCCAGGTATCCGGCCAGAACCAGCCTTCAACCCAATCAGGATGCTCAAGATCAAGAGCCTTCGCGACGGTTTCATAGCTGTCATCCGCCAACGTATGCTTGACGTAAGGCGCATCGCGCAGCTGGCGCAGGTAATCGCTCACCCGCATCCCTTCAACGAAGCGCAGCGGAAACTGCGCCTCTTTGCCGCTGGCCAGCAGCTGCAGCATCTGGCGGACCGTCATATCAGGCGTGAAGCGATAGGTCCCGGCTTTAAAATGGGAGAGCTCAGGCTCGATGCGCAGCAGCCACTGGAAAACCCGCGGTCGGTTAATGACTTTATCGCTATACAGCTGTTGCCCAAGCGCCAGGCGCCCCGTTCCGGTGGCAAGAGTGAAGATAGTCTCTTCTTTTATCAGCAACTTGCTATCCGCCAGCTGGCGAACTTTCCACATACCGATGCCCGCGGCGATGCCCAGCACCACCACCATCAGCAGGATGAAACGTAACATTTTCTTCATGACTAATCAGACAGCTCACACAAAGGGGCTAAAAAATGGTAAAGCTCGCGGGTGGACCAACATTTATCATTCCAGCGGCGAACAGGCACCAGCGGCATTAATGCGTTACAGACCACGACCTCATCGGCTTCGCGTAACGCCTCGGGGCGCATGGTGGCTTCGACAACGCGAAACGGCGATGGTGCCAGCTTAGCGAGAATGTACTGGCGCATAATACCGTTAACCCCCGCCTGATCGAGGCGCGGGGTAAAGACGTCGGATCCTTTACGCCAGAATACGTTCGCGGCACAGCATTCCGTAAGCCACCCGTCGCTGTCAAGGACCAGTGCCTCATCGGCGTCCGTCTGCTCAAGATGAGAACGAATCAGCACCTGCTCCAGCCGGTTAAGGTGCTTGAGTCCGGCGAGTGAAGGGTTCCGTCCAAGCCTGACAGGACTCAGCGACAGGGAAATCCCCTCCTCGCGCCAGCGCAGATAGTGGGCCGGCCAGGGCGACACGCTGAGAATTCTTGTGGGATTGACACAGCCCGCGGCGCTATAGCCGCGGCCGCCCGCTCCGCGGGTGATGATGACCTTCAGCACGCCATCCTGATGAGGCTGCGCCAGACGCGCCATCTCCTGCGCTAATAGCGCCCAGTCGCCATAGGGGATAAAGAGCTTTTCACAGGTCGTCTGCAGGCGATCCAGATGGGCTGAGAGCAGTTGAACCTGGCCTCTGAGGATGCGCGCAGTGGTAAAGCAGCCATCGCCAAACTGCACGCCGCGATCGTTCACCGCGAGCGTTTCGCTTTCAGCGCCATTGATTAAAAACATAAAAGACTCCTTATCGCTGGCCGGTTAGTTTCGCAGGAGGAGAGACATTGAACAAGCGGAGAAAACCGAATAAAAAAGGCCCGACAAGCGGGCCAATTTTCGATGGGCATTGACGTAAACTGGGATGTTACGTCAGGCGCGCATCACACCTTTTTAAAGATTAGCGAGCCGTTAGTGCCGCCGAAGCCGAAGGAGTTACACAGGGTATACTCCAGACCGCTTACCTGACGCGCTTCGTGCGGGACGAAGTCCAGATCGCAACCTTCATCCGGGTTATCCAGGTTGATGGTTGGCGGAACAGCGCCATCGCGCAGCGCGAGGATGGAGTAGATAGACTCTACTGCGCCCGCTGCACCGAGCAGGTGACCGGTCATTGACTTAGTCGAGCTCACCATTACGCGGCTGGCAGCGTCACCGAAGACAGATTTCACCGCCTGCGCTTCTGCTTTATCGCCTGCCGGCGTAGAGGTACCGTGGGCGTTGACGTAGCCAATCTGGCTAGCTTCAATACCCGCGTCGCGAATAGCGTTAACCATCGCCAGCGCTGCTCCAGCGCCATCTTCCGGCGGTGAAGTCATATGGTATGCATCGCTGCTCATACCAAAGCCGACGATTTCAGCATAGATTTTCGCACCGCGTTTCTTCGCGTGCTCGTACTCTTCCAGCACGACCATGCCGGCGCCGTCGCCCAGCACGAAACCATCACGCTCTTTATCCCACGGACGGCTTGCCGCCTGCGGGTTGTCATTACGGGTGGACAGCGCGCGCGCTGCGCCAAAGCCGCCTACGCCCAGCGGGGTACTGGCTTTTTCCGCACCACCGGCGACCATTGCATCAGCATCGCCATAGGCGATAACGCGCGCGGCGTGACCAATGTTGTGTACGCCAGAAGTGCATGCGGTTGCGATGGAAATGCTTGGTCCACGCAGACCAAACATGATGGTCAGATGCCCGGCCACCATGTTAACGATTGTGGAAGGAACAAAGAACGGGCTGATCTTACGCGGTCCGCCTTTTACCAGCGAACTGTGGTTTTCTTCGATCAGACCAAGCCCGCCAATACCGGAACCAATAGCGGCACCGATGCGGGTAGCATTCTCTTCCGTCACTTCAAGGCCAGAATCCTGCATGGCCTGAATGCCAGCGACAATTCCATATTGAATGAAGGCATCCATCTTGCGCTGCTCTTTGCGCGAGATGAAGTCATCACAGTTAAAATCCTTTACTAAGCCAGCAAATTTCGTTGCATAGGCGCTAGTATCGAAATGGTCGATCAGGCTGATGCCACTCTGACCGGCAAGGAGAGCTTTCCAGGTAGACTCTACGGTATTGCCGACAGGAGACAACATGCCCAGTCCGGTCACAACTACACGACGCTTAGACACGGTTGTCCTCCAGGGAGGGAAAATAGATTCTTGTGGGACAAAATTTAGATAAAACTCAGGCGGTCGAATGACCGCCTGGAGATGTTCACTTACGCCTGGTGGCCGTTGATGTAATCAATGGCAGCCTGAACAGTAGTGATTTTCTCAGCTTCTTCGTCCGGAATCTCAGTATCAAACTCTTCTTCCAGAGCCATTACCAGCTCAACGGTGTCAAGAGAATCAGCGCCCAGGTCTTCAACGAAGGAAGCATTGTTGGTAACTTCTTCCTGCTTAACGCCCAGCTGTTCGCCGATAATTTTCTTAACGCGTTCTTCGATAGTGCTCATACTCTTAAATTTCCTATCAAAACTCGCTTTCGCGATGGTTTTCGTAGTGTATAAAATGTTGAAAAATTTGCAACTAAATCCCGGCAGGTCTTACCACGATTTTACGCTATTTTGCGGCTGTTTGCCCTCATAACGCAAATCATTTTGTACAAAACATTACAGTGAACCGCACAGACTGCGCGGTTCCTGAGCGTTTTGCGCAAATCTCGGTCAGACCATATACATTCCGCCGTTGACGTGCAGAGTTTCACCGGTGATGTAACTCGCTTCGTCAGAGGCTAAAAATGCCACCGCACTGGCGATTTCATTTGGAGAGCCGAGGCGCCCCGCAGGAACTGCCGCCAGAGTACCCGCACGCTGCTCATCGGTCAGCGCACGCGTCATGTCCGTTTCAATAAAGCCCGGAGCAACAACGTTTACAGTAATACCGCGGGACGCAACTTCGCGAGCCAGTGATTTACTGAAGCCAATCAGACCCGCTTTCGCCGCAGCGTAGTTGGCCTGACCCGCATTTCCCATGGTACCAACCACAGAACCGATAGTGATAATACGTCCATGACGCTTTTTCATCATAGCGCGCATTACCGCTTTTGACAGACGGAAAACAGATGACAGGTTGGTTTCGATAATATCGTTCCACTCATCATCTTTCATGCGCATTAACAGGTTATCACGAGTGATCCCGGCATTGTTCACCAGGATATCAACTTCACCAAATTCTGCGCGAATATTTCCCAGAACAGATTCAATAGATGCAGGATCGGTCACATTCAGCAGCAAACCTTTACCATTAGCACCTAAATAATCGCTGATCGCCTGCGCGCCGCTTTCGCTGGTCGCCGTACCGATAACTTTCGCGCCGCGGGCAACAAGCGTTTCAGCGATTGCGCGGCCAATCCCGCGACTTGCACCGGTAACCAGCGCGATTTTTCCTTCAAAACTCATGGTTTTCCTCTTTTATTGCTCAAGCGCCGCAGACATGGCCGCCGGCTCGTTAAGCGCGGAAGCGGTCAGGGTGTCAACAATACGTTTAGTCAGGCCAGTGAGGACTTTACCTGGGCCAACTTCATACAAATGCTCTACGCCCTGTGAAGCCATAAACTCAACGGTTTTGGTCCACTGAACCGGGCTATACAGCTGGCGGATCAGGGCATCACGAATAGCTTCAGGCGCCGTTTCACTTTGCACGTCGACGTTATTCACAACCGGAATCGCCGGCGCGTTAAAGGTGATTTTCTGCAGCTCAACGGCCAGTTTTTCCGCCGCAGGCTTCATCAGCGCGCAGTGGGAAGGTACGCTGACCGGCAGCGGCAGCGCGCGTTTAGCGCCCGCAGCCTTACAGGCAGCACCAGCGCGCTCTACGGCCTCTTTGTTACCGGCAATAACAACCTGCCCTGGCGAGTTAAAGTTCACCGGAGAAACAACCTGACCTTCGGCAGACTCTTCGCAGGCTTTCGCAATCGCCGCGTCGTCAAGCCCGATGATCGCGGACATCGCGCCGGTACCTTCCGGTACCGCTTCCTGCATAAACTTGCCGCGCATCTCAACCAGGCGTACGGCATCGGCAAAATCGATAACACCTGCGCATACCAGCGCAGAATATTCGCCGAGGCTGTGGCCCGCCAGCAGAACGGGGGTTTTACCGCCCTGCTGCTGCCAGACGCGATACAACGCAACGGAAGCGGTCAACAACGCTGGCTGAGTCTGCCAGGTTTTATTCAATTCTTCCGCCGGGCCCTGCTGCGCAAGCGCCCACAGATCGTAACCCAACGCCGCAGAGGCTTCACGGAATGTCTCTTCAATTACCGGGTAAGCGGCCGCCATATCTGACAGCATCCCGACACTCTGAGAGCCCTGTCCCGGGAACACAAAAGCAAATTGCGTCATGTTTAAATCCTTATCCTAAAAACGAACCAGCGCGGAACCCCAGGTGAACCCACCACCAAAGGCTTCCAGCAGAATAAGCTGACCACGTTGAATGCGGCCATCGCGAACGGCTTCATCCAGCGCACAAGGGACGGAAGCCGCCGAAGTATTGCCGTGTCGGTCGAGCGTGACGACGACATTGTCCATCGACATTCCCAGCTTCTTCGCCGTGGCGCTGATAATGCGCAGGTTGGCCTGATGCGGCACCAGCCAGTCAAGCGCCGAACGCTCGAGATTATTCGCGGCTAAAGTCTCGTCCACGATATGCGCCAGTTCGGTCACCGCAACCTTAAAGACTTCATTACCCGCCATCGTCAGATAGATCGGGTTTTCCGGTTCAACGCGATCGGCGTTCGGCAGCGTCAGCAGTTCGCCGTAGCTCCCATCCGCATGCAGATGCGTGGAGATAATGCCCGGCTCTTCAGAAGCGCCCAGCACGACGGCGCCAGCGCCATCGCCAAAAATAATAATGGTTCCGCGATCGGCAGGATCGCAGGTGCGCGCCAGCACGTCAGCGCCAATCACCAGAGCGTAATCAACCGCGCCGTTTTTCACGTATTGATCGGCAACGCTGAGCGCGTAGGTGAAACCCGCGCAGGCCGCAGCGACGTCAAACGCCGGGCAGCCTTTGATACCCAGCATTGATTGAATCTGGCAAGCCGAGCTAGGAAAAGCATGGGTACCGGAGGTGGTCGCAACAATAATCAGACCAATTTGCTCCGGCTTGACGCCTGCCATATCCAGCGCATTCTTAGCGGCTTCAAGGCCCATCGTAGCAACTGTTTCATTCGGTGCGGCAATACGACGCTCGCGGATACCGGTACGAGTAACAATCCACTCGTCAGACGTATCAACCATATTTTCCAGTTCAGCGTTCGTACGCACGTGCTCAGGCAGATAGCTGCCGGTACCAATAATCTTCGTATACATGTACGCTCAGTCACTCTTGGGTAATATACCGGGTTAACTCAAACTGTGAGGCGTCAGTCGTTTCCGGTCATCCGGGTTTGAGGCCTGGAACTTCCGCTTCTGCCGCCTTCAGGCAATTCGAAACCTGCAGGGTATAAAGATTCCAGGCGAGCGGCAATTCGCTGAGGAACCTGCCGCTGCACAGCCTGCACTGCCTGCTCTATCGCGACGCAAAAAGCGCGCTGATTGGCAGCCCCATGACTTTTAATCACGGAACCGCGTAATCCTAACAGACAGGCACCATTATACTGGTCGGGGTTGAGGTGACTGAATCGCCTCGACAGGCTTTTTTGTAACCAACGCTTTAATAAAAGCAGCCACCACGACCTTTTTTTCCCCTCTCCCTGTGATTTCAACAGTGAAAGGAACATTCTGACAACACCTTCCATCGTTTTTAATGTGACGTTGCCCGTGAATCCATCACAAACTAAAACATCCGTTTTGCCCGTCAACAATTCGTTGGCTTCCAGATACCCAATATAGTTGAGGGTTGGCAGGGGTTTCAAAACCGCCGCCGCGTCACGAATGCTGCTGAGACCTTTCATCTCTTCTTCGCCGATATTCAGAAGCGCAACGCGGGGATTCTTAATACCGATAACTTCTTCGGCAAGAACCGCCCCCATGACGGCAAACTGCACCAGCATCGTGCTATCGCAATCGACGTTAGCGCCTAAATCCAGCACCACCGTTTTGCCCTTAAGCTGATGCGGTAACATGGTAACCAGCGCAGGGCGCTCAATTCCCTCAATAGGCTTGAGCAGCAGCTTCGCCAACCCCATCAGCGCTCCGGTGTTACCCGCGCTGACGCAGGCCTGGGCCCGTCCTTCTTTTACTAACTCGAGCGCAATGCGCATTGAGCTACCGCGACTGGCGCGAATGGCCTGCGCGGGTCTAGCATCACTGGCAATAACCGACTGCGCAGGGATAACCTGCAGACGTGAACGTTGTTCAAAATCAGCTTTGGCAAGTAATGGCGCGATAGCGTCGGGATCGCCGACTAAAAGAAGTGTGAGTTGTGAATTAGAGTTCAGTGCCTGCAATGCTGCAGGCACTGTCACGGAAGGGCCAAAATCCCCGCCCATGACATCTAACGCCAGGGTTAGACGTGTCAAGGTATCGTCGCTGCCCGGTTCGGTTATTCCCCAGTTACCCGGGGAAATCCTCACTAAGCTTCATCACGCTTTTACTCTTCGTCTTTCACGCTGCAAGTGCGTTGACTGCGCTCGTTCACACCTGTCACATAGTGAGCTATGCTCCCGGTGCTTCTCTCGCTTGCGTCTTCTTGCAACGCGAAATCCATGGAGTAATGCGTGATTACTTAGCGATAACCTTGCGACCGCGGTAAAAACCGTCGGCAGTGATGTGGTGACGCAGGTGTTTTTCACCAGAAGCTTTGTCTACAGACAGGCTGGTGACTGCGGTCAGCGCGTCATGGGAACGACGCATGCCACGTTTGGAACGGGTTGGTTTATTCTGTTGTACGGCCATGGACCTTACTCCTCAATTACTTATGCTTTAAGCTGGCTAATACGGCAAATGGATTTGGTTTTTGTGCCTCTTCAGGCAGTTCACCAAAGACCATGTCCGCGTCGGACACTTCACAGTGTTCAGAATCATGCACCGGAACTACGGGCAAGGCGAGGATGATTTCATCTTCAACCAGCGCCAGCAGATCGATTTCACCGAATTCGTTAACCTCAATCGGCTCATACGCTTCCGGCAGTGCCTCGGCCTGTTCGTCATTTCTGACGGGGCTGAAACAATACGTTGTGTGGACATGATGGGGGAACGGTTTCCCGCAACGCTGACATTCGAGGGTCACCGACACCGTCGCATCGCCGTTTAACACGGCAAGACGTTGGTTATCGATAGCGAACGACATGCTGCATTCCACATCGCTGTCCACGCTGACAACAGAATCAGCGACACGCACAGCCTGATCACGGGTATAGATACCTTGGTAATCTAAGCGTTTTTGAGCCGTGCGAACCGGATCGAGAGTCAGGGGTAATTTTACCTTTTGCATAGGGCGCGCATATTAACTTTGTAACGTCATAGAGTCAAAGAAAAAGGCAGCCTCAGGTTGCCTTTTGCCATTTATTCGCACACATTGCGGCGCATAGTTTAAAATGATGCTCTGCGAAGCGCTATATGTGGATGAAAAAATATGTCTGAACTAATCCTCGCGTCAACCTCGCCCTGGCGGCGAATGCTGCTGGAAAAACTGTCGGTGCCTTTTGAATGCGCGGCGCCGGAAGTTGATGAGACACCGCTGCCCGGCGAGCCCGCCCGCCAGCTGGTGCTGCGTCTGGCGCAGGCAAAGGCGCAGGCCCTTGCCGCGCGCTACCCACACCACCTCATTATAGGCTCCGATCAGGTTTGCGTCCTGGACGGTGAGATCACCGGTAAACCGCACACGGAAGAAAACGCCCATCGCCAGTTGAGAAAGGCCAGTGGCACCATCGTCACGTTCTATACCGGCCTGGCGCTGTACAATTCCGCCAACGGTCACCTGCAAACCGAATGCGAACCTTTTGACGTTCATTTCCGTCGTTTAAGCGATCAGGAAATTGAGAGCTATATCCGCAAGGAAAACCCGCTGCAGTGCGCCGGAAGTTTTAAAAGCGAAGGGTTGGGCATTACGCTGTTCGACCGCCTCGAGGGGCGCGATCCCAACGCGCTGGTCGGTTTGCCGCTCATTGCCCTCTGCCAGATGCTGCGCCGGGAGGAGTGTAACCCTCTGCTCACCTGACCGCGATTCCATGCGGCCTCTTTATGAGGCCGTCAGCCGCCTTTAAACAACGTTTTAGCCGCTGACCGGCGGCGCGGAATCCGTTTTACCCCAACTTAATTAATGCATCGCCTGTCACAGTTTATTTTTCCAGCGCCATTACAATCCAATTAAATAATGAAACGATGTTTTATTTTTAAATGGAGACATTATGCCTACCCGCGCTACGCTCTTGTCCCTCGCCCTGCTGGCCGCCGCCAGCGCCAATGCCAATGACTGGCAGCGCCAGGGCATCGTAGAGGACAATCTTCCCGCCTCTTGGCAGCAGCTGAAAGCGCAGATGACCTACCCGGACTCGTGGCTTTCTGGCAACTATCGTAATTTTAATCAATGGCGTCAGCAGGCTCGTACGCTGCTTCGGCAGTCTCTGCTGACCCCGGCGTCGACAATCCCCTACGCGCCGCAAACGCTCATGAGAGAAAACCGGGGAACCTATATCGCCGAGAAGCTGGCCTTCAACGTAACCGACGAAAACAGGATTGCCGCGCTGATGTTGACGCCAAAATCACCCGGCCCTCACCCGGCTATTGTCCTGTTACACGATCATGGCTCAAAGTTTGATATTGGTAAGGAGAAGCTGATCCGACCCTGGCGTGACGCCGCGCGGCTAGCCAGCGCTCAGGCGTGGGCGGATAAATTTTTCAACGGTCGGTTCATCGGTGATGAACTGGCGCAGCGTGGTTACGTCGTGATAGCCATCGATAGCCCAGGCTGGGGAGATCGAGGGCCTATGGTCTACGAGCAGCAGCAGGCCCTGGCCAGTAACTACTTTAACCTTGGGCGTTCGCTGGCAGGTGAAGTCGCCTATGAAGATCTGCGTACCGTTGATTTCCTCAGCACTTTAAAAACGGTTGATAGTCAACGCATTGGGGTACTGGGTTTCTCAATGGGCGGTTTCCGCGCCTGGCAACTGGCCGCCCTGTCTGACAAAGTGGCCGCGACTGCCGTTATCTCCTGGTTTGGTACCTGGCGCGGCCTGATGCAGCCGGGCAACAACGTCCTGCGCGGGCAATCGGCCTTTTATATGCTTCATCCAGGCTTATCCGGCCGTCTCGACATTCCCGATATTGCCAGCATCGCCGCGCCAAAACCGATGCTCATTTATAGCGGCGGCAAGGATAAGCTGTTCCCGGCAGAAGCCGTTAACGATGCCTTCGCAAAAATGCATAAAGTGTGGGAGTCGCAAAACGCGCAGGATAAGCTGGAAACGAAGACGTGGCCGGAACTGGGCCAAGTCTTTTATAAAGAACAGCAGGATGAGGTTTTCCCCTGGCTTGCCAGGTGGCTCAAGCCCTGAGCCTGGTGGCGGTTATTTGGCGCTACGCAAAACTTGCAGGCAGCGCTTAAGCTGATTATCCAGAGGCGCTTCAACACGCATTATCTCGCCGCTCCCCGGATGGGTAAACTTCAGCGCCGCCGCATGGAGAAACAGTCGGTTAAGGCCGGTGCCTGCCAGCTGCTTATCAAATTCACGGTCGCCGTAGCGATCGTCGAAAGCGATGGGATGGCCGGCATATTGCGTATGCACGCGGATTTGATGCGTACGACCGGTTACCGGGCTGCAGCGCACCAGGGTCGCATGGGTAAAACGCTCTTCGACTTTAAAACGCGTCTCAGAAGGTTTCCCCTCTTGGTTAACCCGCACAATACGCTCACCGCTCTGCAGAATATTTTTCAGCAGCGGGGCCTGCACCACTTTAGTATGCGATTGCCACTGCCCGCGCACCAGCGCCAGATAATCCTTCTGCATGCCTTTGTCGCGCAGCTGCTCATGCAGGGAACGCAGCGCTGAACGCTTTTTGGCGACCAGCAGAACGCCAGAGGTGTCGCGATCCAGGCGATGCACCAGCTCCAGGAAACGCGCTTCCGGGCGCAGCGCGCGCAAACCTTCGATCACGCCAAAGCTCAGCCCGCTACCGCCATGGACCGCAGTGCCTGAAGGCTTGTTAAGCACCAGAATATGATCGTCTTCATATAAAATCACATCGGCCAGCGCGGCCACTTTTTGCAGGTGCGGAGAGACCGCCTCTTCTTCTTTCTCAGATACGCGGACCGGCGGGATGCGCACTTCATCGCTGGCTTCCAGCTTATATTCCGGCTTCACGCGCTTTTTGTTAACCCGCACCTCGCCTTTACGCAAGATGCGATAAATCATGCTCTTCGGTACGCCCTTCAGTTGCGTACGCAAAAAGTTGTCGATACGTTGCCCGGCTTCATCATCAGCAATGGCAACCATTTTTACGCTTGGGATCTCAGTTTTCATGGTGCGCGATTTTAAATAGCCCGACGCATTAGCGCCACTCATTTTTATATGCTTATATTTATCATCATCCGGATTTCACCGTATGCTTCATCATCGTTTTGTTTGTTATTAGAACAATCTGTATACGCAGGTGAAAAAACTGTGAGTAACCGGGTGATAAAAGGTGAAAGTCAACTTGCTATAACAAGCTTAGCAATGGAATAATGATGCAGTATTCCGTGCTGAAACTTGTTAGAACAAGAAATTAGCGGAATGACCAATTTTGTCTGACCGATCATCAACGCAGCAATGGCGTAAGACGTATTGATCTTTCAGACAGTTAGCGGGCTGCGGGTTGCAGTCCTTACCGGTACAGGCTCTATGGATTTCACGTCGCAGGAAGGCGTTCACACTGGGATATCCCGGCGCTCATCTGGATCCAATGATTAAGATGAGCAGGTTAAGCCGCCACGCCGGCTACGTGAAAAACGATGGGTATAAATGGAATCTTCTCTGGTGATACATCCCAGGCAGTTCCCCTGATAATTGCGCTGTGTTTCCGTTTGAAATACAGGCGACCGACACTCTGCGCCTCTTAAGCGCGCGACAACCGTGAGGTTGGCGACGTGAAACAGACACGAGGCCATCGGTTTCCCCCGGTAAGGCGTTACTCTGCCCGTAGCTTAGTCGTCAATGTAAGAATAATGAGTAAGTTACGATGAAAAGAATGTTAATCAACGCAACTCAGCAGGAAGAGTTGCGCGTCGCCCTTGTTGATGGGCAGCGCCTGTACGACCTGGATATCGAAAGCCCCGGGCACGAACAGAAAAAAGCGAACATCTACAAAGGCAAAATCACTCGTATAGAACCTAGCCTCGAAGCCGCGTTTGTTGATTATGGTGCCGAGCGTCATGGTTTCCTCCCTCTTAAAGAAATCGCCCGCGAATACTTCCCTGCCAACTACAATTCTCATGGTCGTCCGAACATCAAGGACGTGCTGCGTGAAGGTCAGGAAGTTATTGTCCAGATTGATAAAGAAGAGCGTGGCAATAAAGGCGCCGCGCTGACGACCTTTATTAGCCTGGCGGGCAGCTATCTGGTGCTGATGCCAAATAACCCACGCGCTGGCGGTATTTCACGCCGCATTGAGGGTGACGATCGCACCGAACTTAAAGAAGCGCTGGCCAGCCTTGAGCTACCGGACGGCATGGGACTTATCGTTCGCACCGCAGGCGTCGGCAAGTCCGCCGAAGCGCTGCAGTGGGACTTAAGCTTCCGCCTGAAGCACTGGGAAGCCATCCAGAAAGCCGCAGAAAATCGCCCAGCTCCATTCCTGATCCATCAGGAAAGCAACGTGATTGTGCGCGCTTTCCGCGACTATCTGCGCCAGGATATCGGCGAAATTCTGATTGATAACCCGAAAGTGCTTGAGCTGGCTCGCCAGCACATCGCGGCGCTGGGTCGTCCGGATTTCAGCAGCAAAATTAAACTGTACACTGGGGAAATCCCGCTGTTCAGCCACTATCAGATCGAATCGCAGATTGAATCCGCTTTCCAGCGTGAAGTGCGTCTGCCTTCCGGTGGTTCTATCGTTATCGACAGTACCGAAGCGCTGACCGCTATTGATATCAACTCCGCACGCGCCACCCGCGGCGGCGATATCGAAGAAACAGCGTTTAACACCAACCTTGAAGCGGCAGATGAAATCGCTCGTCAGCTGCGTCTGCGCGACCTTGGCGGCCTGATCGTTATCGACTTCATTGATATGACCCCGGTTCGCCATCAACGTGCGGTGGAAAACCGCCTGCGCGAAGCTGTCCGTCAGGACCGAGCGCGGATCCAGATCAGCCATATTTCACGCTTTGGACTGCTGGAGATGTCGCGCCAGCGCCTCAGCCCATCGCTCGGCGAGTCCAGCCATCACGTCTGCCCGCGCTGTAGCGGAACGGGTACCGTGCGCGATAACGAATCGCTGTCGCTTTCCATTCTGCGTTTGATCGAAGAAGAAGCGCTGAAAGAGAACACCAAAGAAGTTCACGCTATCGTGCCGGTGCCGATTGCTTCTTACCTGCTGAACGAAAAACGTGCTGCGGTAAGCGCGATTGAAACCCGTCAGGCCGATGTGCGCGTCATTATCGTGCCAAACGACCAGATGGAAACGCCGCACTACTCCGTTCTGCGCGTGCGTAAAGGCGAAGAAACCTCCACGCTGAGCTATCTGCTGCCGAAACTGCACGAAGAAGAGATGGCCATGCCTTCTGATGAAGAGCCGGCTGAGCGTAAACTCCCGGAACAACCAGCGCTGGCCGCTTTTGTCATGCCAGAAGCCCCTCCGGCTCCGGCACAGGAAGAGCCGGCCAGGGCAGCGGCTACCGTTACGCCTGCCGCATCCGCACCGAAGGCCGCAAAACCGGCCCAGCCGGGTCTGGTTGCCCGCTTCTTCAGCGCGCTGAAAAATATGTTCTCCGGTGCGGAAGAGACTAAACCGGCAGAAGTTCAGGTTGAGAAAAAAGCGGAAGAGAAATCCGAACGTCAGCAGGAGCGTCGTAAACCGCGTTCTAACAACCGCCGCGATCGCAATGACCGTCGTGACAACCGGGATAATCGCGATAGCCGCGATAATCGTGCCGAGAATAGCGAAGGCCGGGAATCTCGCGAAGAAAACCGCCGTAACCGTCGTGAGAAGCAGCAGAACGCCGAGCCGCGCGAAATTCGCCAGACCACGGTAGAAGATAGCGAAAAAGGCAAAGCTCGCGACGAGCAGCAGCCGCGTCGCGAACGTAATCGTCGTCGTAACGATGATAAACGTCAGGTTCAGCAGGAAGCCAAAACGCAAACCCGCGAAGAGCCAATCGTACAGGATAGCGAGCAGGAAGAACGCGTGCAGACTATGCCGCGTCGTAAACCGCGCCAGCTGGCGCAGAAGGTTCGTTTCGAATCTGCTGCCGCTGAGCAGGTTGTCGAGCCGGTAGCCGCAGCGCAGGTAACAGAAGCGCCTGTTGTCCAGCCGGAAAACGCTGCTCCACGTACTGAACTGGCAAAAGTCGATCTGCCGGCGGTTGTTGAGACAGCTGCGGAACATGACGACAACGGTGAAGCTCGCGAATCTAACGGCATGCCGCGCCGTTCGCGCCGCTCGCCTCGTCACCTGCGCGTAAGCGGCCAGCGCCGTCGTCGTTACCGTGATGAGCGTTATCCGACACAATCCCCGATGCCGCTGACCGTTGCCTGCGCATCACCGGAAATGGCGTCTGGTAAAGTGTGGATCCGCTATCCGGTGGTTCGCCCGCAGGACCAGCAGCAGGAAGACGCTCCGGTTCAGGAGTTCTCCGTCGCTGCGGCTGAGCCGATCATCACGCCAGCGGCTGCCGCCGAGCCGGTTGTTTCTGAAGTGATTGCGCCGGCAGCAGCCGAAGATAACGCAGCCATCTCCGAACCTGTGGCGGTGATTAACGAACCGGAAGTTTCGGTCGTTGAAACTACCCATCCGGAAGTTATCGCCACCCCGGTTGATGAACAGCCGCAGCTGATTGCGAAAGCCGATGAAGCCGTAGTTGAAGACGTTGTCGCAGAAGCCGTCGAAGTTGATGCGAAAGACGCCGTCGAGCCGGAAGCAACGGCCCCTGTGTCTGAACCAGTTGTAGCCGAAGAAGCGCCTGAGGTTGTTGAAGAAACGCCTGAGGTTGTTGAAGAAGCGCCTGTCGTTTCTGCGCCAGCGCCAGTAGCGGAGCCGGTGGTTGAGACTAAGCCAGCAGTCGAAGCCGCGCCGGTTGTTAAGGTCGCCAATCGTCACGCGACGGCGCCGATGACGCGTGCGCCTGCACCGGACTACGTGCCTGAAGCGCCGCGTCAAAGCGATTGGGTTCGCCCGAACTTTGATTTTGACGGTAAAGGCTCTGCTGGCGGCCATAGCGCCACGCATAAAGCCACAGCCGGACCTACCCGTCCGCAGTCCGTAGAGTAACCTCTACAAGACCGGCCCTGGTGGCCGGTCTTTTTTATTCCCCTTCCGGCCGCTGCATCCCCGCCACCTGAGGCATAACCTCGCGCATCAGATCGAGAAACTTACGCAACCGCGTCGGATAGTAGCGCGCCCAGGGATAGACGAGGTGTACCGGCAACGGCGATGCTTGCCACTGCGGGAACAGCTCTACCAGCCGCCCGGCGGCGATATCTTCCACGACCGCCCAGCTCGACACGATCGCCGCGCCTAGCCCCGCCAGCGCGGTATTACGAGCAACATGCACGCTATCGGTACTCAGGCACGGCGCGATACCGAAGGTGACAATTTGCTCATCCATCTGAGACCGCAGCGTCACCTCATGCTGATAGAACGTGCTGATGGCTATCCACGGTAGCATCGACATCTCCTGCGGCGCGTTTAACGGCGGCGAGTTCGCCAGCAGCGCCGGCGAAGCGACTACGCTACGCGGAACCTCGGCCAGCAATACCGATACCGTAGCCGGATCCACCTCCGCTCCCACGCGAATCGCGCAGTCGATACCATCGCTCAGGAAATCAACCGTCTTATCGTTCAACATCCATTCCACCGACAATTGGGGATAGCGCTGCAAAAAATCCACCAGCGGCCCCAGCAGCTGCTGCTGACCGAACGCATGCGGCGCCCGCACTCGTAATATTCCCACGGGCCGATCATCGGTAATCCGCAGGTCGTCCTCGAGTGCCAGCCAGGCATCGACGACCTGTCGGGCGTGCTGATAGCAGCGTTCACCATCATCGGTCAGCTTCATCGCGTGGGTGGTACGCAGAATCAGCTTTGCGCCAAGCAGCGCCTCCAGTGACTGAAGCCGTCTGCTTACCGTCGCCTGGGTCGTATTCATCTGTGCCGCCGCAGCGGAGAGAGAACCGGCCTCGACAATACGAATAAACGTACGCATCAGTTCGATCCGATCTATACGCTCTTGCTTCTTCATTTTTATTTTGCCTATACGTTTAACGTATAACCGTTTTACCACCGGGCTATCTACCGCGCCAGCGCGATTAGGGGAAAAATAGCGCCATCGCTTCTAAGAGGAATCCATCATGACACCAGTTCCACTCACCTCCCGCGCCGCCGGGTGGGTTATTTTCATCCTTGCGCTGGGCGCGGGCTTCAGCGTCGCCTCAATCTATTACGCGCAACCACTGTTACCCCTGATGGGAGCTAACCTGCATTTGAGCGTTGAGGGTATGGGCCTGGTTCCGACTTTGACCCAGGCCGGCTACGCACTGGGCATACTGTTTCTTCTCCCGCTTGGTGACCGTCACAACCGCAGGAAATTGATCCTGATGAAAAGCGCCGCGCTGGCCGTCCTTCTGCTGCTTTGCAGCCTCACCGGTCAGCTGACCTCCCTGCTGATTGTCAGCCTGCTTATCGGTATGGCCGCGACCATGGCCCAGGATATTGTACCGGCAGCCGCGATTCTGGCTCCCGCGGGTAAGCAAGGGAAAATGGTAGGGACGGTGATGACCGGACTGCTGCTGGGGATCCTGCTGTCGCGTACCGTCAGCGGACTGGTGGGCGCCCTCTTCGGCTGGAGGGTGATGTATCAGGCGGCGGCGGTCAGCATCGCGCTGATTGGGCTGGTGATGTGGCGCGTCCTGCCGCGCTTTGAGATTCACTCAACCCTGAGCTATCCGCAGCTGATGAAATCGATGGCCCATCTGTGGAAACGCTATCCGGCCCTGCGTCGCGCCGCATTCGCTCAGGGATTCCTCTCTATCGCCTTCAGCGCCTTCTGGTCAACGCTCGCGGTCATGCTACTGGCGCACTACCAGATGGGCAGCGCGGTAGCCGGCGGTTTTGGTATCGCAGGTGCCGCCGGGGCGCTCGCCGCGCCGCTGGCCGGTGGCCTGGCCGATAAGTTCGGCGCGGAAAAAGTCACGCAAATGGGGGCCGCGCTGGTTACCGTTTCGTTTGCCCTGATGTTTCTGCTGCCTGCACTACCGCCGCATGGCCAGCTGATCCTGATTGCCATTTCGGCCGTCGGTTTCGACCTTGGACTGCAATCCAGCCTCGTGGCTCACCAGAATCTGGTGTACGGTCTGGAACCTCAGGCGCGCGGTCGACTCAATGCGCTGCTGTTCACCGGCGTCTTTATTGGCATGTCGCTGGGTTCAGTACTGGGAAGCAAACTGTATGTGATGGCCGGCTGGAGCGGTGTGGTGACGCTGGCCGTCATTACCGGCGCAATTGCCCTTGGGATCCGCCTACTGGAAAGCGCCAGGGTCGTATCCGCGCAGCGAACCCTCAGATAAAAAAAGCCGCTCTGCAGAAACTGCAGAGCGGCTTTTACTGCGTTCAGTCAGTTCAGGCCGTACGGCGAGCAAACTCTTTCACGCGAAATCCCAGCAGCAGCAGCGTCGCGAAATAGGCGATAACGCCCGCGATTACGACCACCATTAAACGCAGCAGACGGAACGGCATCGTCCCCTGCGACCACTCTGGCATCAGGTACATCACGCCCAGCAGCGCCGCTGACATGATAATCACCGCAATAACCAGGCGCAGCAGAAACAGGAACCAACCCGGCTGAGGCGTAAAAATTTTCTGTTTCCGCAGCTGCCAGTAGAGCAGCGCGGCGTTAAGACAGGCCGCCAGGCCAATCGACAACGACAGGCCAGCATGCTTCAGGGGGCCAATAAAGGCGAGGTTCATCACCTGCGTCATGAGCAGCGTGACGATAGCAATTTTCACCGGCGTTTTAATGTCCTGGCGCGAATAGAATCCGGGAGCCAGCACTTTCACCACAATAAGCCCCATCAGCCCGACAGAATACGCCACCAGCGCACGCTGGGTCATCGCGGCATCAAAAGCGGTAAATTTCCCGTACTGGAATAGCGCGACCGTCAGCGGCTTGGCCAGGATCCCTAACGCCACCGCGCTCGGTAGCGCAAGCAGGAAGCACAGGCGCAATCCCCAGTCCATCAAACGGCAGTATTCATCGTGATTGCCGCTGGCGAAGCTTTTTGACAGCGACGGCAGCAGAATGGTCCCCAGCGCCACGCCCAGCACGCCGGACGGAAACTCCATCAGACGATCGGCGTAGTACATCCACGACACGGAGCCGGATACGAGGAATGAGGCAAAGATCGTGTTAATAATCAGTGATATCTGGCTGACTGAGACGCCGAGGATCGCCGGCCCCATCTGTTTCACCACCCGCACCGCGCCAGCATCTTTAAGGTTGACCCGCGGCAGCACCAGCATGCCGATTTTTTTCAGATGCGGCAGCTGCCAGGCAAGCTGCAAAATACCGCCAACCGTTACCGCCCACGCCATTGCCAGCATCGGCGGATTAAAATAGGGGGCCGCAAACAGCGCAAAGCCAATCATGCTGACGTTAAGGAAGGTTGGGGCAAAAGCGGGAACCGAAAAGCGGTTCCAGGTATTCAGGATAGCGCCAACCAGTGACGCCAGGGAGATCAGCAGAATATAGGGAAAAGTGATGCGCAAGAGCTGAGTGGTCAGGGCGAACTTTTCGGGCGTATCGGCAAACCCCGGCGCGGTGACGGTAATCACCCACGGCGCCGCCAGCATACCGGCGACGGTGACCAGCGCCAGAACCAGCGTCAGCAATCCCGATACATAGGCGACGAAAACGCGGGTCGCATCCTCGCCCTGTTTGCTTTTATATTCAGCAAGAATCGGCACAAAAGCCTGAGAAAATGCGCCCTCAGCAAAAATACGTCGTAAAAGGTTCGGGAGTTTGAAAGCAACGAAGAAGGCGTCGGTGGCCATCCCCGCGCCAAAAATACGTGCGACAATCGCATCGCGCGCAAAGCCCAGCACGCGCGAAAACATGGTCATCGAACTGACGGCCGCCAGTGATTTTAAAAGATTCATTAACGTGTTATTCCACAACCCTGGAGTAAAACGCCCGCAAATGCGGGCGCGGGAAAGTGGCGATAGTCTACCGGGTTCATACTGAATTACTACTGCCAGTTGTTACAACGGATTATTCGCTCATCGCTTCGCGCCAGAGCTTATCCACCACCCGCTGAGCCAGCAGCGCCTGCTCCCCGGACGTTTCAGGAACCGTCTGATTTTGCACGCATTCGATAAAATGCCGCGCGCAGCCGGTGAAGCCTCGCTGCTCAAGTGTTGTCTGCCAGCCGGGAATTGGGCGCTGTATCACTCCGCGTCCCCGCTCCTCCTGCCACTCCCGCATATCGCGGACTTCATATAATCCGCCGTCGGTTACCGCCTGAACCCACTCCCGCTGGCTTCCGGCGCGGCGGTGCATACTGGTTGTGATCTGTATCATCCCGGACGTGAAATGATGCTCGGCATACAGCATCTCGCCTTGAGCCGTGGTATGCAGCGCTCCGCCGCTTAAACGCGCCTTATCGCCCGCCAGCCATAAGGCCGTATCAACCACGTGCAGATAGTCATCCAGCAGCGTGAAGCGCAGATCGTGGCCGACGCTGTCGCTGCGATGTTTGTCCATCCGCAGCGACGCTGCGTTTCCGAGCTGCGCCTTCAGCTCGCGATAGAGCGGAGCAAAACGGCGATTAAACCCGACCATGAGCGTGAGATGACGGCGGGCGGCCAGCTCAACCAGTGTCTCCGCATCGCTAAGCTTATCCGCAAGCGGTTTATCAACGCAGACATGAACGCCGGCATTGAGCAACCGACAAACCACTTCATAATGTGAAGCCGTGGAAGTATGCACGAACACGGCGTCACACTGAGCCGCCAGCTGTTCCAGAGAATCCGCATAGGGGATCCGCCAGGTTTCGCAGATACGCTGCGCTTTCTCTTTGCCCGGCGACCACGCTGCCTGTAGCGTCCAGCCATCGGCGGCCCCCAGCACCGGTAGCCACGCCTTTTGCGCAATACCGCCCAGGCCAACCACTCCTATACGTAGTTTTGCCGACATGCTTAATCTCCCAAGTGAGCCAGCAGTGAATCCAGTCGCGCTTTCAGCTCGGCGACTTCCGCTTCCAGCGCCTCTACGCGCATCTGCAGATCGTCGCCAGCGGGCGACACGGCCTCAACGACGGTAATCAGTGAATCCATATCATCGCAAAACAGATGCATATAGCGGCTTTCACGCTTGCCGGGCTCCCGCGGCAGACGCGCGACATAGGGGCCATCTTCCCGCGTCGCCAGATTTTCGAGGACGCTTTCAACCTCCGCCATATCGCTGAATTCATGCATCCGCTGCGCGCGACCGCGAAGTTCACCAGGCGTCTGCGCCCCGCGCAGCAGCAAGGTGGTAATAATAGCGACTTCCGCCGGGGATAATTTCAGATCGCCAAATTCAGAGTTGCAGAAACGCTGCTCATATTTGGTCACCCGATTGCCGAAACCGCTGACCGTTCGCAAATAATGGCGCTTCACTAAGGTATCGAGCAGATCCTGGACATCGCTTTCGCTGAGCGACATCACCGGTTCACGGTTCGTTTTTTGGTTACAGGCGGTGACCACCGCGTTGACCGATAGAGGGTACTGCTCCGGCGTGGTGACCTGCTTTTCCAGCAGGCAGCCAATGACCCGCGCTTCATGCAAGGTTAACTGATATTTCATGATGTCTCCTTAGCGACCCGGGGTCCAGTCCGGTGTCGTCAACGCCGTCAGTACGTGATCGCGCCACTGCCCATCAATAAGCAGGTAATCTTTGGCGTAACCCTCTTTTTCAAAGCCCAGACGCGCCAGCAAATCGCCGCTGCGCTGATTATGCGGCATGTAGTTTGCCATTATGCGATGGATATGCTGCGTGCGCTGCATATAGCGAATCGCCGAGGTCAGCGCTTCATACATTAGCCCTTGCCCCTGCCATTTCTCACCGATGGAGTAGCCGAGGTAGCAGGCATGAAACGAACCGCGCACCACGTTCGAAAAATTCGCCACGCCGATGATCTCTTTTTCCTCCGGGTCAAGCAGGGCAAAATAGAACGCCGAGCCCTGCTTATGGAACTCAGAAATCATCGATAAACGCGCCTGCCAGCCGGAAGGATAACAGTGGCTGTCGTCGCGCACCGGCTCCCAGGGTTTTAAGAACCCTTTATTTTCCGCGTAATAATCGGCCAGACGCCAGGCGTCACGATCGTGCACCAGCCGTACCACCAGCCGGTCCGTCGTCAAACGCACCTTCGGTACGTTACTGCGATAGCCAAACATTCCCCTCTCCTGTTCCCCAGACGCAATACTTGCTGACTTTACTATACCTGTCCTGCGCGGTTGAGTGAAAACAGCAACATACCATTTTCTGCACCACCTCTGCTTTTCGATGAATAGGCTCTATCGTTCTTGCATTTTGATAAAAAAATATTGTCGCAAGTTAGCTGGGAAAATAGCCGTTATCCCCGCAGAATATCAACGCTTATCCTTATTTTTCCCGGGAGGGGAAATGTCCCGCGTATCGCAGGCAAGGAGCCTGGGTAAATATTTCCTGTTAGTTGATAACATGCTGGTTGTACTCGGCTTTTTCGTCGTATTCCCGCTTATCTCCATTCGCTTTGTCGACCAGATGGGGTGGGCTGCGCTGATGGTCGGGATTGCGCTCGGCCTGCGTCAGCTGGTGCAGCAAGGTTTAGGGATATTTGGCGGCGCCATTGCCGACCGTTTTGGCGCCAAACCGATGATCGTCACTGGTATGCTGATGCGCGCGGCCGGTTTCGCGGCAATGGCCGTCGCCCATGAACCCTGGGTGCTGTGGCTCTCCTGCATTCTCTCAGGTCTCGGCGGCACGCTGTTCGATCCCCCGCGGGCGGCGCTGGTGGTCAAGCTGGTACGCCCGCACCAGCGCGGACGTTTCTTTTCTATCCTGATGATGCAGGATAGCGCAGGGGCGGTGATCGGCGCGCTGCTGGGAAGCTGGCTGCTGCAATATGATTTTCGTCTGGTGTGCAGCGCCGGGGCGGCCCTGTTTATCGCCTGCGCGGCATTCAACGCCTGGTATCTCCCGGCCTGGAAGCTGTCGACGGTCAAAACGCCGGTTCGTGAAGGGCTGGGACGCGTGCTGCGCGACAAACGCTTTGTCACCTACGTATTGACGCTTACCGGATATTACATGCTGGCGGTGCAGGTGATGCTAATGCTGCCGATCATGGTTAACGATATTGCGGGTTCTCCAGCGGCGGTAAAATGGATGTACGCCATTGAAGCGACCATTTCGCTGACGCTGCTGTACCCGATTGCCCGCTGGAGCGAAAAGCGTTTCCGCCTCGAGCATCGCCTGATGGCCGGCCTGCTGATCATGACGCTCGCGATGATGCCGATTGGCCTGAGCAGCAATCTGCAGCAGCTGTTTACGCTGATCTGCGTATTTTATATGGGTTCAATTATCGCTGAACCCGCGCGCGAGACGCTGGGCGCTTCGCTGGCTGATGCCAGAGCGCGCGGCAGCTATATGGGCTTTAGCCGTTTAGGATTAGCCTTCGGCGGCGCTTTCGGTTACGCAGGCGGCGGATGGCTGTTCGACGCCGGGAAGGCCGCAGGTCGGCCGGAGCTGCCATGGCTGATGCTGGGCGTTATCGGCCTCGCGACGTTTATCGCTCTGTGGTGGCAGTTCAGCCCGAAACGTTCGGCCTCCGGAATGCTGGAGCCGCGTACCTGATTTGCCGGGCCTTCGTTTCTCCTCCATACTGAATTGAGGATGTTCAGCCACTATGGAGGAGAAACGTGAAGTTATATATCTACGATCACTGCCCGTTCTGCCTTAAAGCCCGCATGATTTTCGGCCTGAAAAATATCCCTGTCGAACTGATCGCGCTCCTGAACGATGATGAAGTAACCCCAACCCGAATGATCGGCCAGAAGATGGCGCCAATCCTGCAGAAAGACGATAGCCGTTACATGCCGGAAAGTATGGATATCGTGCACTACGTCGATAAGCTGGACGGAAAACCGCTGCTTACCGGCGCACGTAATCCGGCGATTGAAACCTGGCTCAGGAAGGTCAACGACTACGCTAACCGCTTGTTAATCCCTCGCTTTGCTAAATCCGCTTTTGATGAATTCGCAACGCCAGAGGCGCGTGCTTATTTCGTGAAAAAGAAAGAGGCGGCTATCGGCAGCTTTGCCGACCATCTCGCCCATTCCCCCGGTCTGGTCAAGAACATCAGCGATGATCTGCGGGCGCTGGATAAATCGATCGTCCAGCCTAACGCCGTTAACGGTGAACTCTCTGAAGATGATATTCATCTCTTCCCTCTACTGAGAAATCTGACGCTAGTTGCCGGCGTGAACTGGCCGAGCCGTGTGGCCGCCTATCGTGACAACATGGCCAAACAGACGCAGATCAACCTGCTTTCCTCAATGGCTATTTAACCTCAAGGCAGTGGATGGGTTTGCCCTTCGCTGCCATACGCCTCTTTTTCAGTCTTTTCCGCTAGCACCTCCTGCGCTGGCGAGCCATGCTGCTTTGTGTCAGGATGAACCCATGGCATGACATTAAGGAATCCAATGAAAAAGATGTTTATCGCGGCCGTGCTTATCGTTAGCGGCCTGCTCAGCGCCTGTAACCAGCTCACGCAGTATTCCGTGAGCGAGCAGGAAATCAATCAGGCGCTGCAGAAACGTAACCACTTCGCTAAGGATATTGGCCTGCCAGGCGTAGCGGATGCCCATATTGAACTGCAAAATCTTACCAGCGCTATTGGCCGTGAAGAACCGAACAAAGTGACGTTAAGCGGCGTGGCTAATTTAGATCTGAATTCACTCTTCGGGAACCAGAAAGCGACCATCGATCTGAAGCTCAAAGCGCTGCCGGCGTTTAACAAAGAAAAGGGAGCCATTTTCCTGCAGGAGATGGAGGTGGTCGATGCCAAAGTTCAGCCGGAAAAACTCCAGTCTGTGGTACAGACGCTGATCCCTTACCTGAATCAGTCCCTGCGTAGCTACTTCAATCAGCAGCCTGCCTACGTCCTGCGCGAAGATGCCAGCACCGGTGAGGCGCTGGCGAAAAAGTATGCTAAAGGTATTGAGGTGAAGCCCGGCGAGATTATTATCCCATTCACAAACTAATATCTCGGGCGCTGAAGCGCCCGATTTTTTACGGAAGTTGATGCAAAGGAAAACGTTTACGCTTATCCTTAGTGCCCGGCAAAAACAGCCCTGATGACTGAACCTATTAGCCGGAGCCTTCCATGACAGCACAATCCCAGGTATTGAAAATCCGCCGCCCTGACGACTGGCATATCCATCTGCGCGATGACGATATGTTAAAAACCGTCGTGCCTTTTACCAGTGAATTTTATGGCCGGGCGATCGTGATGCCGAACCTGGTACCGCCAGTCACTACCGTCGAAGCCGCCCTCGCCTATCGCCAGCGTATCGTTGATGCGATCCCTGCGGGTCATGATTTTACGCCGCTGATGACCTGCTATCTGACGGATACGCTCGACCCGGCGGAGCTGGAGCGCGGATTTAACGAAGGCGTATTCACCGCTGCCAAACTCTACCCGGCCAATGCCACAACCAACTCGAGCCACGGCGTCACCAGCACGGATGCCATCATGCCGGTGCTTGAGCGCATGGAAAAACTGGGTATGCCCCTACTGGTTCATGGTGAAGTCACTCATCCTGATATCGATATTTTTGACCGGGAAGCGCGATTTATCGAAACGGTCATGGAGCCGCTGCGCCAGCGCCTGCCCGGTCTGAAGGTGGTCTTCGAACACATCACAACCAAAGATGCCGCCGAATACGTGCGCGACGGTAACGATTTGCTGGCAGCCACCATCACCCCGCAGCACCTGATGTTCAACCGCAATCATATGCTGGTTGGCGGCGTGCGGCCCCACCTTTACTGTTTGCCGATACTGAAACGCAATATTCACCAGCAGGCGCTGCGCGAACTGGTGGCCAGTGGTTTTGACCGCGCTTTCCTCGGCACCGATTCCGCACCCCATGCCCGTCATCGTAAGGAAGCCAGCTGCGGATGCGCAGGCTGTTTTAACGCGCCGACCGCGCTGGGCAGCTACGCAACGGTGTTTGAGGAGATGAATGCTCTACAGCACTTTGAAGCCTTCTGCTCGCTCAACGGCCCACGCTTCTATGGCCTGCCGATCAATGAGGGCTATGTTGAGCTGGTGCGCGAAGAGAGCCAGGTGGTCGAGAGTATCGCCCTGCCCGGCGACGCGCTGGTGCCGTTCCTTGCAGGGGAAACCGTGCGCTGGACGATGAAAAAATAAATAGTACGCCCCCTGTTGAAAATGCTCACCAAAGACTGTATAAATAAACAGTACATTATCCAGGGGGCAATTATGCGTATTGAAGTCTCTATCGCCAAATCAACAGCCTTACCCAACGGCGCCTTAGATGCGCTGAACAATGAACTCTCTCGTCGTATTGAACAGCAGTTTCCCTCTACATCAAGCCAGGTAACGGTTCGATACGCGGCTAATAACAATCTGTCGGTTATCGGCGGCCTGAAAGAAGACAAAGACCGGATTAGCGAAATCCTGCAAGAAACCTGGGAAAGCGCTGACGACTGGTTTGTCCGCGACTAGTCAATTAAATTTGCTCCCTCATTGTGCTTTTTTTGCCGGGTCGCCCCGGCTTTTTTATTTTTTCACACTCAGATTTTCCCCTATTGCTTTTGCTTAGCACCTTCAAAAATAACAAATAACCCACCCTTTTCTGCCTAAAAAAGCAGCATATTCGCGCGTATGTATCTCTATTTCATTTAATTTCTCGAGTTTATGCTTGACTACTGATATAATTAACTTGCTTCAAAAAACATGCATTAAACCTCGAGAACTGTTGTCTTTTAACATATGAATAAGGGGTTATGATGGAAAAGAATAATGAAGTCATCCAGACCCATCCCCTCGTCGGATGGGACATCAGCACCGTTGATAGTTACGATGCGCTGATGTTGCGCCTGCACTACCAAAACCCCGCTCAAGAAAGTAGTAAAGACGCAGAAATTGGCCAGACGCTATGGCTAACGACGGACGTCGCACGTCAGTTTATTTCTATTCTGGAAGCAGGTATTGCGAAGATTGAATCTGGCGAATACCAGGAAAATGAGTATCGAAGGCATTAATATTTAGCGCTAATGTCTGAATATTCACCTAACAGGCACCTCCGGGTGCCTGAATTATTTTCGGGCTTGTATAACAGCAGGTTGTTATTTACCCTGCTAACAAAGCAATAACCTGGAACCCACCATGCAATACGATCTTATCATTATCGGTAGCGGCTCGGTCGGCGCTGCCGCAGGCTTTTATGCGCGGCAGGCAGGGCTTAACGTGCTGATGATCGATGCTCATCAGCCGCCGCATCAGGAAGGCAGCCATCATGGCAGCACTCGCCTGATTCGTCACGCCTACGGTGAAGGCAAAAGATATGTTCCCCTGGTACTGCGCGCGCAACAGCTGTGGGATGAGTTTGCCGCCGCCAGCGGTGAAGCCGTCTTTGAACGTACCGGGGTGATTAACCTCGGGCCTGCCGATTCCGACTTTCTGCGCAATGTTGCCAGCAGCGCGCACGAGTTGCGGCTGAATATTGAAGAGATGGATGCGCAGACGGTAATGACTCGCTGGCCGGAAATTCGTGTACCTGATGATTATCGGGCGATATTTGAACCCGCATCCGGCATACTGCGCAGCGAGCTGGCCGTTGAAACCTGGATCCGTCTGGCGCGCGAAGCGGGCGCCGCCCAGCTGTTCAACTGTCCGGTGTCAGCCATTCACCACCAGCCGGACGGCGTCACCGTCGAGACGCTGGATGGCGAGTACAGCGGTAAAAAACTCCTGATCAGCGCCGGAACCTGGGTCACACGCCTGTTGCCAGAACTTCCGGTCCAGCCGATACGGAAGATTTTTGCCTGGTTTCAGGCTGATGGCCGCTACAGCAGCAAAAATAACTTCCCGGCGTTTACCGGTGAGTTACCGAATGGCGATCAGTTTTACGGTTTTCCCGCCGAAGATAATGAATTGAAAATCGGTAAGCACAACGGCGGGCAGCTCATTTCCACGCCGGAAGAGCGCAAACCGTTCGGTGCGGTAGCCACGGACGGCGCCGAGTCTTTCAGCTTCCTGCGTAACATATTGCCCGGTATTGGCGGCTGTCTGCACGGCGCATCCTGCACCTATGATAACACAGCGGACGAAGACTTTATTATTGATACACTACCCGGCCAGCCGGATACGCTGCTGATTACCGGCCTGAGCGGTCACGGCTTTAAATTTGCACCGGTTTTAGGCGAACTGGCCACACGGTTCGCGCTTGACGAACCCTTTGGATTTGATCTATCTGCGTTTTCACTGGCGCGGTTTAAGAAATAATCGCCCGCCGTATGACCAGACAACCACGCTAAAGAAACGGCCTCACTTGAGGCCGTGAATAATGAGAGAGATGATGCGTCGCCTGTTCGAATTACTGGTTAACAACGTCCGTGAACATTTTATGATTTATCTGGCGCTGTGGCTTCTGCTGGCGTTTATCGATCTTATCTGGCTATGGTTTTTCTGAAGGCACAGGATCCGGGATGCCCAGCTTCGTATTCAGACGACCGCGAGATTTATTAAAGATCTTATTGCCATTCTCGCGGCCGGCGCGCAGTTTTCTCTGCTCCTCTTCCGGCAGCTTATGCTCTTCCATGCAGGCTTCGCTACAGCAACCGGCAAATTTCTCCGCACAGGAAGGACACTGAATAAACAGCAGGTGGCAACCATCGTTCAGGCAGTTGGTATGGCTATCGCAGGGCGCGCCGCACTGATGGCAATGGGCGATAACATCATCTGAGATACGCTCTCCCATACGCTCATCGAATACAAAGTTCTTACCGACAAAGCGAACCGGCAGCCCCTGTTCGCGCGCGCGTCGCGCGTACTCGATAATCCCGCCCTCAATATGCGAGACTTTAGTGAATCCATTATGTTTCATCCACGCGCTGGCTTTCTCGCAACGGATACCGCCGGTACAGTACATGACGATATTTTTATCTTTATGTTCCTGCATCATCTCAACGGCCTTCGGCAGCTGGTCGCGAAACGTATCCGCCGGGATCTCCAGCGCGTTCTCGAAATGGCCGACCTCATATTCGTAATGGTTACGCATATCAATAAAGACCGCATCCGGGTCGTCCAGCATCGCGTTGACCTCCGCAGCCTTTAAATAATCACCCACGTCCGATGCATCAAACGTCGGATCATCAATCCCATCCGCGACGATCCGATCGCGTACCTTGAGACGCAGAACCCAGAAGGATTTACCGTCATCATCAAGAGCGATATTCAGGCGCAGACCATTCAGGGCGGGATCGAAAGCGTATAAAAATTCGCGCAGCGCATCGACCCGGCTCTGCGGAACGCTAATTTGCGCGTTAATACCTTCGTGAGCCAGATAAATTCGGCCAAAGACATTCAGCTTAGTCAACGCAATCCACAGCGCATCGCGCGTGGCTTTTGGGTCGATAATAGTGAAATATTTATAAAACGAGATCGTCGTGCGCGGCTCGGTCTCAGCCAACATTTGCGCCTTTAACGTCTCATTTGAAATGCGGTTATGTAACACTGGCATGGTGTACCTGCTCGGCATAGTCAATGAGTAAAATAAACGGCGGGCATCATATAGCAAACAGGCTTAATTTACATCCCCACATTTTGCGCTACATTTTTCTCACCCAAATTTGCTCGCATTAACATTAAATGCCATCAACAGCCGGTATTTTGGCTGAAGCATAAAAAAATGCGATAATAGAACACGTTGCTTAATTGAACAGGTATGAGATGAGCCATTTACCTAAATTTTCCGCAGCGTTGCTGCACCCGCGTTATTGGTTGCTTTGGTTCGGAATCGGTCTGCTCTGGTTAGTTGTACAGCTTCCCTATCCGGTGATATATCGGTTAGGAACCGGTCTTGGCCACCTAGCAAGACGGCTGATGAAGCGACGGGCAAAAATAGCTTATCGTAATCTGGAACTCTGTTTTCCCGATAAGAGTGAGCAAGAGCGTCACCGGATGGTGGTGGCAAACTTTGAATCCGTCGGCATGGGGTTGATGGAAACCGGCATGGCCTGGTTCTGGCCAACAAAGCGTATCGCGCGCTGGACTGACTCGATTGGCGTCGAGCATATCCGGGACGTACAGACGCAAAAGCGCGGCATTTTGCTGATTGGCATTCATTTCCTGACGCTGGAGATGGGCGCGCGCATGTTCGGTATCAATGAGCCTGGCATTGGCGTCTATCGCCCAAACGATAACCCGGTTATCGATTGGCTGCAGACCTGGGGACGCTTGCGCTCCAACAAAGACATGATCGATCGTAAGGATCTCAAAGGCATGATCCGCGCGCTGAAAAAGGGCGAGGTGATCTGGTACGCGCCGGACCATGACTATGGCCCCTCCGCCAGCGTATTTGTACCGTTTTTCGCCGTTGACCAGGCCGCGACGACCTCGGGCACCTGGATGCTGGCAAAGATGTCTAAAGCCTGCGTTGTGCCGTTCGTGCCGCGCCGTAAACCCAACGGTAAAGGCTATGAGCTGATTATCCTGCCGCCGGAGTGCGATCCGCCGCTGGACGATGCGGAGACTACCGCCGTCTGGATGAACAAAGTGGTAGAGAAGTGCATATTGATGGCGCCGGAACAGTATATGTGGATGCATCGCCGCTTTAAAACGCGTCCTGAAGGCGTTCCTTCTCGTTACTAACGCACTCTCCGCGCTCAGTCGCGCGACGATCCCGCATTCGAATACGGATGCGGGGTCAATTCCCTCTCTTTAGCTTTAAAAGCTCCCCTGCATTGCGGCAATCATTTCTCAGGCGCATAATTAGCGTGCTCATATTTTCAATTATTTGACCTGCGCTGCAGGCCAGTGGAATCCTATGCCGTCTGCTGATACCCCCATCAACTGGAAACGCAATCTTACCGTCACCTGGCTCGGCTGTTTTTTAACCGGCGCCGCTTTTAGCCTGGTGATGCCGTTTCTCCCCCTTTACGTCGAACAACTGGGCGTAACCGGTCATAGCGCCCTCAATATGTGGTCAGGTCTGGTTTTTAGCGTCACTTTTTTATTTTCAGCCGTCGCCTCCCCCTTCTGGGGCGGCCTTGCCGATCGTAAAGGGCGTAAAATCATGCTGCTGCGCTCAGCCCTCGGTATGGCAATCGTCATGCTGCTGATGGGCCTGGCGCAGAATATCTGGCAATTTCTGATCCTGCGCGCGCTGTTAGGCCTGCTCGGGGGATTTATTCCCAACGCCAATGCCCTGATAGCGACGCAGATCCCCCGCCATAAGAGCGGCTGGGCGCTGGGGACGTTGTCTACAGGGGCCGTCAGCGGCGCGCTGCTAGGGCCGCTGGCTGGCGGCTTCCTTGCCGATCACTGGGGATTGCGTACCGTCTTCTTTATGACCGCAAGCGTCCTGTTTATTTGTTTCTTATTTACCCTTTTTCTCATCCGCGAGAATTTTGTCGCGGTCAGTAAAACAGAGATGCTCAGCGCGAAAGACGTTTTCTCGTCGCTTAAAAATCCGAAGCTGGTGCTGAGCCTGTTTGTCACTTCGTTGATTATCCAGGTTGCAACCGGCTCGATTGCTCCGATTCTGACGCTATACGTGCGAGATCTTGCAGGCAATGTGAGTGATATTGCGTTCATCAGCGGCATGATTGCTTCAGTCCCAGGTATTGCCGCTCTGCTTAGCGCGCCTCGTCTCGGGAAACTCGGAGACCGCATCGGCCCGGAAAAGATCCTGATCGTCGCGCTGGTGATCTCCGTCTTGCTTCTGATACCGATGTCGTTCGTTCAGACGCCGCTGCAGCTGGGGATCCTGCGCTTCCTGTTAGGCGCTGCCGACGGCGCGCTACTGCCCGCCGTACAAACCCTGTTGGTGTATAACTCCACCAGCCAAATCTCGGGCAGAATCTTCAGCTATAACCAGTCGTTCCGCGATATCGGCAACGTTACGGGACCGCTTATCGGCGCGTCAGTTTCCGCCAACTACGGCTTCCGGGCGGTCTTTTTAGTCACCGCCGGTGTGGTCTTGTTCAACGCGGTCTACTCGACCCTGACTCTCGGCCGCTCTCGCCGCCCTCGGGCAACCAACAATCCGGGTTCCGGCACGCATTCGGTAAATTAATGCCCCATCCTTGACGCATCGCCAACCGCATTCTATAGATTGAATCGTGTTCATTTCTATTCATCTTAGGAGGTTAGCCATGCCAAAGGATTCGATGTTCTATGCCACGCTTGAAGAAGCAATCGATGCAGCCCGCGAGGAGTTTCTGGCTAATAATCCCGATAGCGACGAAGAGAACGCCAGCATCGAGCAATTAAATATTCAGAAATACGTACTCCAGGACGGCGACATTGCCTGGCAGGCAGAATTTTTTGCCGACGAGGATGAACAGGGTGAATGCCTGCCTGTTCTTAGCGGTCAGGCAGCGCAAAGCGTCTTTGACGGCGATTATGATGAGATTGAGCTTCGCCAGGAGTGGCTGGAAGAAAACACGCTGCACGAATGGGATGAAGGCGAATTTCAGCTTGAACCCTCTCTCGATACCGAAGAGGGCCAGGCCGCAGCCGATGAATGGGATGAACGCTAATTAGTTATAGGGGCCATGACTGGCGTCAAGCGGCAGCAGTAGCGTATCAAATACCAGTGAAAAGGGCAGATCGAGAATGGTGATATAGCGCCATGAGGAATCGCGGACATCCCACTGAACGCCGGGATAGTACTGGTTTCCATGCCCCTGCCCAGGCACTGTGCGACTGATAATACTACCGCAGCCGCTGATAAGCAGCGTCATTGCGATAACCAGTAAAACTCTCATCAACAACCTCGATTCTCAGATAAAAAAATACCGGCACCATTGCCGGTATTTTCCTTTACCTACGGCTTACTTCGTTTTTAACGCCAGCGGGTTCAGCGTCAGCTGCTGATAGGCACCCACCCACGAAGAGTATTTCTCCGGCGCGGCCCACACGCGATAGTGCATGCGAGACATCGTGACCGGATCGCTTAGCAATACCAGACGACGGTCGCGGTTGAGCTTATCCGGCGTCTCGTTGAGCGCCTGTTCAACATGGCGCTCGCGAGCAATATCCAGAATATGCCCGTGGCGGTGACGCGCGGTAGCCATCGCCGTTGCCAGCGCGTTAAATGATGGGTTAAATACCGCATGCATAAAACCATCTTCCAGAGAACGCTGACGGTTAAGCGTCAGGTAAGCATCGGTATCTTTAAGCACCTGCGGCGGCGAATACTCTTCCGGAATCAGGAACAGCTTCCAGCGCTTGGTGCGCAGGCCAATGGTAGCGCGGCTGGAAATGGCCGACACGAACGGCGACAGAATCAGCGAGACCACGATCGGCGCCAGCCAGAACAGGAAACGCAGATCCAGCCACGCCATACCCACCGCCCAAACCAGCCCCAACAGCATCTGCGAGCCGTGACGCATAAACGCTTCGCCCCACGGAGTCGAGTCGTCATCACGCTGCGGCGAGTTCCACACCACTTCCCAGCCGAGGAACGCGCTGACCACAAACACGGTGTGGAACAGCATGCGTACCGGCGCCAGCAGCACCGAAAAGAGCACCTCCAGCAGCAGAGAAAGGGTCACACGGATAAAGCCGCCGTACTCTTTCGGCCCTTTACACCACACCAGAATAATACTCAGCAGCTTCGGCAGGAACAGCAGCACCATGGTTGAAGCAAACAGGGCGATAGCCAGCTCCGGGCGCCACTGCGGCCAGACCGGGAACAGCTGACGCGGTTGCAAAAAGTACTGCGGCTCGGTCAACGCATGCACAACCTGCAGCGCAGTAGAGAGCGCAAGGAACATGAACCACAGCGGCGCCGACAGGTATGACATCACGCCGGTCAGGAATACCGCTCGGTGAACCGGGTGCATCCCTTTGACCAGGAACAGGCGGAAGTTCATCAGGTTACCCTGACACCAGCGGCGATCGCGCTTCAGCTCGTCAAGCAGGTTCGGCGGAAGCTCTTCATAAGAGCCTGGAAGATCGTAAGCAATCCATACCCCCCATCCGGCGCGACGCATCAATGCCGCTTCCACGAAGTCATGCGACAGAATGGAACCTGCGAAGTTACCCTCCCCCGGCAGCGGCGCGAGAGCACAGTGCTCAATAAACGGTTTCACCCGGATAATGGCGTTGTGTCCCCAGTAGTGCGACTCGCCCAGTTGCCAGAAATGCAGACCGGCGGTAAACAGCGGGCCGTAGACGCGGGTGGCAAACTGCTGACAGCGCGCATAAAGCGTATCCATGCCCGACGCGCGCGGCGATGACTGGATGATGCCGGCATTCGGGTTCGCTTCCATCAGGCGCACCAGGCCACTCAGGCACTCACCGCTCATCACGGAGTCGGCATCCAGCACCACCATATAGCTATACTGGCTCCCCCAACGACGACAGAAGTCATCAATGTTACCGCTTTTGCGCTTCACGCGGCGGCGGCGGCGGCGATAGAAGATCTGCCCTTCGCCCTGAACTTCAGCAATGAGCTCCATCCACGCTTTTTGCTCCGCCACACAGATGTCCGGGTTGTAGCTATCGCTCAGGATATAGACATCAAAGTGCTCGGCGTTGCCGCTGGCCTTTACCGACTCCCAGGTCGCACGCAGGCCCGCGAACACGCGGTCAACGTCTTCGTTGCAGATCGGCATAATCAGCGCCGTGCGATGCTCCGGGTTCAACGGCTCATTCCCAACGGTCGAGGCTGAGATACTGTACTTGTCGCGCCCGATCAGCAGCTGCAGGAAGCCCATCAGCGCGGTCCAGAATCCAGCGGAAACCCAGCAAAAAAGCACGGCGAACAGAATCAGGATCCCCGACTGCAACACATATGGCAGCAGCTGCATAAAGGAAACCCATAGATTCTGCCCCACCATATCGGCCGGGTTAATCAGCGCCCAGCCCTGGTAGGGCAAAATGGTTTTCATGTACCAGGTCGCCACAACGGTCTGCGCCAGCGTCAGCAGCAGAAGAATATAGCGCCGGATAGAGCCGACGGTACGCCATTTCTGCTCGCTCTCCTGCTCTTCTTTGCTCAGGCGAGAAAGATAGCGCGGAGTCACGTCGCGTCCGCGCAGCCGATCCCAGAAACGGCCGACCGGGTTGGTACGCCAGGGGTCCGGAAACATAGAGGAACGTTTTGCTTTCGGCATGGCGTTCAACTGAGTGCGCCCTTCGTCATCCTTAACCAGCTGGTTACCGGCCAGCGAATCAGGCCAGCTATGCTCCAGCCGCGATTTTACCGACCCCAGCGGGGCGTCATCTTCGCGTTTAAAAACGTGATGTTCAGCGTCCAGTGCTTCATGTACGGCCTGCAGACTTACGTCAGGTAACGCGCGTTTTTCTGCATCCGACAGCGGCAATGCGTCGATGTACTTCGTTATCTTATTCATTGGCAGGCAGCTGATAGCTCCAGGTTTCGCTCAGCGTCTGGTCGGTATTGACCAGCGCAGCGCGCATATCCGTGGTTTTCTTAGGATCTTTCACTTTGACGCGCAGGATCATACGCCAACCCTTAGTTACCGGGTTGTAGCGCACGGTATTTTCGACGATTTCAGCGTTATCACCGATGCTTGCCTGCGCGGTTACCGGGGTATCTGCGGGCAGCTTTTTCATCTCGGCGCCGGTGAAATCAACAATGAAGGCAATGGTGCCATCAGGCTGGCGGATCAGGTTCGATTGCTTGACATCGCCGGTAGAGCGGCGGGTCTGCATCACGTAGGCGTTATCCGGCGCATGCAGCTTGTCTTCGTCGCGGCTGAAAGTGATGGTGTATTTGAAGTTCATCTCTTTGCCGGGTTCCGGCAGTTGATCCGGCGTCCAGTAGGTCACGATGTTATCGTTGGTTTCATCGTTGGTCGGGATTTCGACCAGTTCGATTTTCCCTTTACCCCAATCACCTTTCGGCGTAATCCACGCGCTTGGGCGCAGATCGTAGCGGTCGTCAAGATCTTCAAAACGCGAGAACTGGCGGCCGCGCTGTAGCAGGCCAAACCCCTGCGGGTTCTCCATTGCGTAGCTGCTGACGGCGAGGTGCTTCGGATTATTCAGCGGACGCCAGATCCATTCGCCATTGCCGGCAAGGATCGAAAGCCCATTTGAATCATGCAGCGACGGACGATAGTTGGTAGTCGGAGACGGCTGATGCGGCCCGAACAGGAACATACTGGTCAGCGGAGCCACGCCCAGCTTACCGACTTTGTCACGCAGATAGACCTTAGACTGCACGTCCACCACGGTATCGCGACCGGGCATGATCACAAAACGATAGGCGCCGGTTGCGCGCGGGGAATCAAGCAGCGCATAAATCGTCAGACGTTTATCGGTGGCTTTAGGACGCTCAATCCAGAATTCACGAAAACGCGGGAACTCTTCTCCAGACGGCAGCGCGGTATCGATCGCAAGCCCACGGGCAGAAAGACCGTATACCTGACCCTGGCCGAGCACGCGGAAGTAGCTGGCTCCGAGCATGCTGACGATCTCATCGTTCTTGTCTTTGCTGTTGATCGGATACAGCACCTTGAAGCCCGCAAAGCCGAGGTCTTTAACCGTGTCTTTATCGTGCTGCACGTTGCCAAAATTAAAATAGTCCGGGCTGTATTTAATTTTGCGCACGCTGGTTGCCGTCACTTCATTAATGGTGACCGGCGTATCGAAATACATTCCCTGGTGATAAAACTCGAGTTTGAACGGGCTTTTCAGATTATTCCAATAAGCTTTATCGTGATTAAACTGAATTTGCTGATAGTCCGCATATTTCATGTCGCGGAAGGCAGAGGGCAGGTTACTTTTAGGCGCTTCAAAGCCTTTGCTGGCTAACGTTTGTGCCTCTTTTGCGACGTCATCAATGCTGAAAGCCCATGCAGATGAAGTACACAGGGACAACATTACGGCTGCGCTTAACCAACGCATTTTCATCATCTGTGGTTTATGTTTCATATAAGTAAGCACTTCCCCCTTTGTGTGCTTAAATCGATCCGATCTATTTTAATGGAAACTCAGGCATTCCGACAACATAATCCCTGCATTGTTCGGCATGGCGGCACAGGGAATACACAGTTCACTGCCCCGATTGCACTTTGCGTGCTTATCCTGGAGACAGTTAACCAGAGTTCATGTAGGGTTGCAGTGAATTTAAACGTTATCACGTTGAGTGATAAGACGAATTGTCTGAGAATGTAGTGATATTGTATGAATAATACTCCGGTACAGCGTGAATATTTTTTCGATAGCATCCGCGCATGGCTGATGCTATTGGGTATCCCTTTTCACATTTCGCTCATTTACTCCAGTCACAGCTGGCATGTTAACAGCGCCGAGCCTTCATGGTGGCTGACGTTGTTTAACGACTTCATTCATGCCTTTCGCATGCAGGTCTTCTTTGTGATTTCCGGCTATTTTTCCTACATGCTTTTTCTGCGCTATCCGCTGAAGAAATGGTGGAAAGTCCGCGTTGAGCGCGTCGGCATCCCCATGTTAACCGCGATCCCCCTCCTGACCCTACCGCAGTTTATTATGCTGCAGTACGTCAACGGTAAGGCGGATAACTGGCACACGCTTTCCGGCTATGACAAATTCAACACCCTCGCCTGGGAGCTGATTTCCCACTTATGGTTTTTGTTAGTGCTGGTGGTTCTGACGTCGCTGGGCGTAGTGATGTTTAAATGGCTGACGCGCCCGCGTTCTGCCGCGGCACCAACCTTTGGTGACACCGTCACATTAGGCCAACTGTCGATGATTTTTCTCGCGCTGGGCGTGCTGTATGCGGTCATTCGCCGCACCATTTTTATCCTCTACCCGCCCATTCTTAGCAATGGCCTGTTCAACTTCATCGTGATGCAGACGCTATTCTATCTGCCTTTCTTTATCCTCGGCGCCCAGACGTTTATTAACGCGCGCCTGAAGACGATGTTTACAACCCCATCGCCATGGTGCTTTGCGGCGGCTTTACTCGGGTTTATCGCCTATCGGCTGAATCAGCAGTACGGCTCTGGCGACGGCTGGATGTATGAGACGGAGTACGTGATTACCATGGTGCTGGGGCTATGGATGGTCAACGTGGTCTTTTCGCTTGGCCACCGCTTGTTGAATTTCCAGTCAGCGCGGGTGACCTATTTCGTTAATGCATCGCTATTTATCTACCTGGTGCACCACCCGCTGACCCTTCTCTACGGGGCGTGGATAGCGCCGGTCATTAAATCGAATACCCTTGGGTTTATGACCGGGCTGGTTTTTGTGGTCGGGATTGCTCTGGTGCTATATGAAATCCATCTGCGGATACCGCTGTTGCGCTTCCTTTTCTCCGGAAAATTCCAGCAAAAGACGGCTAAGCCGCAAATATCCGCCAGTTGAAACAGCAAGCTGCTGTGTGGAAGCACATAGCAGCGCTATTTTTGTGCAAACAGCAGTTGAAAAACATCGCGGTACAGGTTTTCCATTGCTGCTTTATCTACCGTCGGGGTCGTCGCAAAGTCGCAACGATAGGCAGCCCCTTCGGTTAATATCGCGATAAATTCGCAGGCGACGCTAATTTGCGCCTCGGTCATCTCAGGGTGATAGTGCCGGGTTAGCCGCCCGCCCTCCTCTTTCAGGCGGCGATCGGCCTGGTTCATGATTTCGCGCAGGCGTGGATTTCGGGACGCCTCGGCGTTAATTTCCATCAGCAGATAATTATCGTTTTTCGTAGACCCGGTCACGAGTGTTGCGCCGGCTAATACTGAAGCCATGCGGGCTAAATCATGATTCCCGGCAACGATTTCGCCCACTCTGGCATTCACGATCTCACTGACGATGACTTCAACGATCTCTTCTTTGCTGGCGAAAATGCGATATAGCTGACCTACGCTAAGGCCAGCCTGATGCGCAATATCCGCTACGGAGGCGCCGTGCAGGCCCTTTTCCGCAAAGCATTTCTGTGCCGCGGCTACGATTTCCATCCGCCGAAGCCGTTGCTTTTGTAGAACCTTCCCTTCAGCCACCGATACCTCTCCCGTTATGATAATTCCAGGCCTGCGCAGGAAACTATCATATCTTATTCTGATGGCCGAGTTGCGCGCGACTTGCCTCAAGTAATCGCGTATAAATGCCGGCGGTTTCGGCATCAAAGCATACGAAACACACGCGTTCCAGCGGGTTATAGCGAGTGAGGAAAGCATTCACCGTCCGTACGGCTATCTCCGCGGCGGCCTCTTTAGGGTAACCATAAACGCCGGTGCTGATAGCAGGAAATGCAATAGAACGATAATTGTTTGCCGAAGCCAGCAGCAGGCTATTTTTATAGGCGTCAGCCAGTAACTCCGCCTCCTGCCTGTCACCGCCGTGCCAGATGGGTCCAACGGCGTGAATAACCGCGCTGGCGGGCAAATTTCCTGCCGCCGTAATCACCGCATGACCTGGCGGACACTCTCCCTGCTGTTGCCGCACCACTTTACAGGCAGCAAGCAGTTCTGGCCCTGCCGCGCGGTGAATCGCGCCGTCCACGCCACCACCGCCAAGCAGCGACGGGTTTGCCGCATTGACGATAACGTCCACCGCGAGCTTTGTAATATCGCCGAGAACAACCTCAGGTTGAACAGCCATTTCTCCTCCTGTCGGCATAGGTCTTCAAATGAATACACGAGGATAATATGGCACGATAGCCCCCGGGACGAAAGCCTGGGGGCAGAGGGTTACCGATAATCAACATCCAGAATAGCGAGGGTCCGTTGCGGATTAATATATCTTAATTGCGCAGAGCGAATATTTTCGTTGTGTATATTCCCTTTCTCAAGCTGTTGAGCAGAAATTTTAATCGCATCCGCCCTCGGGCAATCCATAATAATCTGGTCTTTTATCGTATTGAGCTGGCAGGGTGCTTCCACCACCCGCCCGTAAAAATGGATGACGCCAGCCACGGTCTGTTCTGCGAGCACAGGGTTAACAAAAGAAGGTAAAATAAACAGCGCGGCAAGTGGTGCATATATGATTGTTTTCATTATAAAACTCCTCTGCATATCGGTATAGCTACTGAAAAGCACCAGCCATCCATGAGTGCATCGAGTTATATTTTTTTACTTCAAGTTAATTATATTAACAATTTGAAAACAAAAAATATCATTTATTTAAATATGCTAACAAAATCGATTCACTGACTGTCGGTACAGTTAAAGTCTCAGATATATAAGGAAAAATAGAATACAGGGAATATTAATGATGGGGTAAACAGGCAGCAAAAAAGCAAAAGAGCCCGGCGGGCCCTTTTGTGATGGAGACGGGGATAAATTAAAAGCGATTAGCTGCTTTGGTTAGCAAGAGATTTATTTTTCTCAGCCCGGGTCGCCAGCCACAGGCCGCTATTTTTCATGGCGTAGCCAAATACCAGACCCAGCGCGAGTGAAGGCACAACCAAACGCCAGTCGCCGCTGCCGGCAAACGTCGCGCACGCGCCGATAAAAGTTCCCGGCACAAAAGAGAGCATCAGCTGACGCGCCTGAATGCACATCAAAAACGCCACGATGCCGGTCATAATATAGCTGACAATTTCCAGCTGCGGCGCCAGCGCGCTGCCGTGAATAATTACCAGCGCCCACACAACGCCGCTCATGACCGTACAGGTTGAAATAAACAGCCCTTTTAACCCACCTTGCGGACAGGCAAAGTAAGCCGTACAGCCAAGGAACCCCGCCCAGCTCAGCAGACCCAGTGCGACAGCCACCCATCCCCAGATACCGGAGAGAATGCCTGTCGTTAATGCGATTGCGAAGAGTATGTTCATGGCGCGTATCATAGCAGAAACGCACCCGTCAAATGCGACTCAGAGCACACTAAATGAAATCAAAAATATTTCATTGCATTTAAAGTGTGATTTTAATCACAAATTATTGTTCGTTTTCTTCCTGCAGCTCATCCCACATGGCGGAGACCGCTTCGCGAGTCAGCGGGGCCATCGTGCGCCAGAACGGCGTGGTGGCATGCGCTTCAACTTTGCCCAGGAACTCACCGCACCAGGGCAGGATATATTCCGCGAACAGGGTTTCCAGAACTTCGCTTTCATCTTCCGCCGCGTGATCTTCCAGCCAGGAAGCGGCCAGCAGTAAGGAGCCGAAATGATCCGCCGCCCCCTCCCCCGTAGGTACGCCATGCGCGGCGAGGAAACCACGGACTTCAGCTTCCGTCGCGCCGTCTACCCATGCGCTACGGTAAGGCGCCACGCGGCACTCTTCACCGACAAACAGCACGTTGTATTCGGCGGCCAGCGACTGCATATCACAGCTTTTTTGCAGGCGCTCCAGCAGTTCATCCTGTTCCAGCGGCCAGCTCGCCGCCAGCTTCCCTTCGCGGATAAGGGTAAAGAGCGGAACCAGCAGCGGGTCCTGCGGCTGACGATAATAGAGAGAGCCCAGCACGCGGCAGAGGATTGAAAACTCGTTCATTCATTTATTCCAGTTATTCAAATTAAAGTTCAGCCAGCTCAGGAATCGCAGGCATGCCGCGCGATTCAAGAAAATTAAGCAGACGCCGGGGCGTTACGTTAAGAATTCGGTCTTCCGGAAAACCGACGGCATCAAGAATTTTTCGGCATTCGCTAAATTCACCGAGCGTAAATGCCGTATGGGAATCCGAGCCCAGCGCCACCCAGCCACCGGCATCGCGTACGGCCGCCGCAACGGCACGGCAGTTATCTTCGCTGCCGATACGCGACGAGACAAAAGAGGAGTTATTGATTTCCAACGCCACATGGTGCTTCGCCGCGGCGGCGGCAATGGCAGGGATATCCACGGGAAATTTAGGGTTACCCGGATGGCTGATGATATGCACCGCGCCGCTCGCTATCGTGGCGATCATCGCTTCGGTATGCGTCGCTTTATCCTGAGGAGGGAATACCGGCTCATGAAAGCCAGCGATAATCAGGTCCAGCGAGTTCAGCATCGGGCCGGTACAGTCGATTTCGCCCTGGGTATTTTTGATATTGGCTTCGATACCTCGCAGGATGCCAACGCCATCCACCAGCCGCGGCCAGATACGCATATTAATAAAATGCCAGTAGTGCGGCGCATCGGCCATATCGGGCCCGTGGTCGGTAATGGCAAAGAGTTTGATCCCCTTGCGCTTTGCTTGCGCGATATAATCGTGCAGGGTGCTGTAAGCGTGGGTGCTGGCGACGGTATGCATGTGCAGGTCAACAGGATACATCACAATCTCCTTCTCTGTTTGTGGCAAGAATAGCAGGAATCTGCGCCCATGATCAGCAAAAACCCCGCTCAGGCGGGGCTATCGCTTAGTATCCCAGTTGGCGATCGACCTGCCCGCTGACCGTTTCGCCCCGTTCTAACTGACCGATGGTTTTAGCGATATACGCGATGGCTTCCAGAGGCCGGGTGACGGCAGCAATATGCGGCGTCATCGCCACTCGCGGGTGCCGCCAAAGCGGGCTCCCTTCCGGCAGCGGTTCGCGGCTAAACACATCCAGCATCGCCCCTTTTAACTTGCCGCTATCCAGCGCGGCCAGCAGATCCTCTTCCACCACATGAACCCCGCGAGCGAGATTCAGCACATAGCTGTTATCCGGCAGCTGCGCCAGGCGCGCGCTATTAATAATGCCAACGGTTTCCGCCGTGTTGGGCAGCAGGTTAATCAGCACTCGTGTACCGCTCAGGAAGTCTTCCAGCTCGGCTTCCCCCGCAAAGCTCGTTACCTGAGGCCAGGATTTGCGGCTACGGCTCCAGACGCGTAGCGGAAAACCCCAGCGTTGCAGGCTTTCTGCCACTTTCGCGCCCAGTACCCCCGCCCCCATAATGCCGATGGCGAAGTCCTCACGCTGATACTCCTCCAGCGGCTGCCATCGCGCCTCCTGCTTTAAGGCCTGATAGTCATCAAAACGACGGAACCAGTGCAGCACCTGGCTCACCGCATACTCTTGCATCTGCAGACCCATGCCGGTGTCTTCCAGACGGAACAGCGGCGTCGACAGCGGCAGCATTTCCGGGTTTTCCCGCAGTTTGCTTAGAATTGAATCAACGCCGGCGCCAAGGGCAAAGACGGCTTTAAGTTTGCGGCCTTGCAGCATTTCAACCGGCGGATGCCAGACCAGCGCATAGTCAGCGGGTTGATTATCACCGGATTTCCATTCGCGGACTCGCGAGCCGGGGAGCTGTTTTTCCAGCTCCGCAATCCAGAAAGGAGTGTCGAACGTCGGGTGGTAAAAGATGATATCCATAAGGGCTCCTGACTGCTGACGCTATCGGCAGGTTAAGCTAGCGTCGCGTTTTACTCATTGTTTTCTATTGGTTTGCCAGCATAGCAAATTTCGTCAGGCGAGCGTGTGAAAAAGGGAATGGCGACAAAAAAATCGATTCTCGCGCATTTAGAGAGCAAGTTGCTTGAAGTTTGGCTAAACGGTCGATTTTTTTAAAAAGTTGATTGACGGGAGATACGTATTTCCCTAAATTAGCGCCCGTTCCCGGCAACAACGGGAAAGACAATATGGTGAGGTGTCCGAGTGGCTGAAGGAGCACGCCTGGAAAGTGTGTATACGGCAACGTATCGGGGGTTCGAATCCCCCCCTCACCGCCATATTTGAAGAAGAGCTCGTACGCAAGTACGGGCTTTTTTTTCGCCTGTTGCACCCCGCAGGGGGGATGAGAAGCCCCGACCGGGGTTCGACAACTGGCGCCAGCCAGTTGGACAGATGACGAGCCTGCGAGGAATCTGCCCCCCTCACCGCCATCTTCGAAGAAGAGCTCGTACGCAAGTACGGGCTTTTTTTTCGCCTGTTGCACTCCGCCCGGTAGCCCGGACAGGCGCATCGCGCCGCCTCCGGGAACAGTCGCCATCCCGCGGCTTCAGACTCTCTCCGATAGCGCAGCGCCGCCGGGATAGCGGCAAATGCTAATCCTCCTCCATCCGCTGATACTCTTCGCTCAGGAAATCAACCAGCGCCCTGACCGAGGGCAGCAGCCCGCGGCGCGAGGCAAACACCGCATGGATCACCTCCCTGCGCGGTTGCCACTCATCAAGGACAACCACCAGCTCTCCGGCGGCCAACTGATCGCGCACCATTAATAAAGGAAGCTGTACCACCCCAACGCCGGCAATGGCCGCTTCACGAAGCGCCAGCATATCCGTGGTCACCAATCGGGGAGTGAAATAGATCTCCGCCCTTGCGCCCTCTGGACCGGTCAACTGCCACTTATGCTGATGTTTACCTGCGCCCAGGCTCAACCCCGGCCAATCGCTTAATTCTGATGGAACCCGCGGCTGCGCTTGCCGCTCAACCAACCCGGGACTGGCGACCAGACGGTGCCCGCGATCGGCCAGGACACGCATCACCAGGTCGCTGTCTTCTATCGGTCTTGGGCGCACGCGAATCGCCACGTCGACGCCCTCGCCAACGACATCCACTCGCCGATTGGTGGCTTCCAGTTGAAGATTGACGCCCGGGTAGCGCACCATAAACCGTGCCAGCATCGGCCCAATGTGCGCATGCAATAACGTTACCGGACAGGTCAGCTTCACGCTGCCGCGCGGTTCGGAACGCAGGGTTTCCACCGCCTGTTCTGCCGCTTCCGCCTCGATCAGCATCGCCTTGCAGTGTTGATAAAAAGTAAGCCCAACTTCCGTTACCGCAAACTGGCGGGTTGTACGTTGAATCAAACGTACGCCAAGGCGTTCTTCTAACTGGGCGATTCGACGGCTCAATTTTGATTTGGGTTGATCGATCGCCCTTCCCGCCGCAGCAAATCCACCGTGATCGACCACCTGCACAAACCAGGCTAAATCATTAAGATCCTGCATCCTTCCTCCATCGTTCCATTTTTAGAACAGTATAGGTCGTTTTTGCTATCTAGCGGACTATTAGTGGCGAATATATGCTTATTCACATCAGAAACAGACATTCAGGAGACTGCCATGAAACAAATTACAGGTATCTACACTGCGCCTTCACAGCACTGGGTAGGCGACGGTTTCCCGGTTCGCTCAATGTTCTCTTATCAGACACACGGCGAACAGCTAAGCCCCTTCCTGCTGCTTGACTATGCAGGATCGCATCACTTCCCGGCGGGAACGGAGAAACGCGGCGTCGGCGAACATCCGCATCGCGGATTTGAAACCGTCACCGTGGTCTATTCCGGCGAAGTTGAACATCGTGACTCAACCGGTAGAGGCGGCGTTATTGGGCCGGGTGATGTGCAGTGGATGACCGCGGGCGCCGGGATCCTGCACGAAGAGTTCCACTCGGCGGCGTTCACCCGTACCGGCGGCGAGCTGAAGATGATCCAGCTCTGGGTCAACCTTCCGGCTAAAGACAAAATGACGCATCCGGGATACCAGAGCATTACGGCTGATGTGATTCCTGACGTTGAACTGCCGAACAATGCCGGCCGCATGCGGGTTATTGCCGGGCGCTACGAGGATACGGTTGGCCCCGCCCACACGTTTTCTCCGCTGAACGTATGGGATCTTCAGCTTAACCAGAGTCAGGAGATCACCCTGCATCAGCCTGCTGGCTGGAGTACGGCGCTGGTCGTCCTGGAAGGTGAGATTGTCGTGAACGGCGAGGGCAACGCCCACGAGGGACAGCTGGTTGTGCTCAGCCAGAAAGGAGAAGCGCTCCACCTCGCGGCCAGTACCAACGCAAAAGTACTGCTGATGGCCGGCGAGCCGCTGCAGGAGCCGATCGTGGGCTACGGCCCGTTTGTGATGAATACCAAAGCGCAAATCGCAGAAGCGGTTCGTGATTTTAATAGCGGCCGCTTCGGCCAAATCTGATACTGAATGAGGTGAAGAATATGTCTACCCCAGCTAACTTTAATGGTTCTCGTCCGGTTATTGATGTCAATGATACCACCATGCTGCTGATCGACCACCAGAGCGGTCTGTTCCAGACCGTGGGCGATATGCCGATGCCGGAGCTACGGGCGCGCGCCGCCGCGCTGGCGAAGATGGCCTCGTTAGCCGGCATTCCAGTGATCACCACGGCGTCAGTGCCGCAGGGCCCGAATGGCCCGCTGATCCCTGAGATCCATGAAAATGCGCCGCATGCGCAATATATTGCGCGTAAAGGAGAGATTAACGCGTGGGATAACCCGGAATTTGTTGCCGCGGTAAAAGCGACCGGGCGTAAAACGCTGATTATCGCCGGTACCATTACCAGCGTCTGCATGGCGTTCCCGTCCATTGCCGCCGTCGCCGATGGCTATAAGGTTTTTGCCGTCATTGATGCTTCCGGTACCTATAGCAAGATGGCGCAGGAAATCACACTCGCCCGCGTCGTCCAGGCTGGCGTCGTGCCAATGGATACCGCGGCGGTTGCTTCTGAACTGCAGCGCACCTGGAATCGACCGGATGCCGCTGAGTGGGCCGAGGTGTATACCAAGGTCTTCCCGGCATACCAGCTGCTGATCGAGAGCTACGCCAAAGCTCAGGACGTGGTCAAGAACAACGAACAGCTTGATTCACAGCGTTAAAATGCCTGCCTCGCCGCACTACGGCGGGGCAGTGTTCATTGCTTAACCGAACGATAGCAAAAGAATAAATACTGCTTGACCGTTTTAGCGCAACTCCCTATAGTAGCGCCCCGTTGCCCACCCAAGGTGAGCAGCAAAACAATATGGTGAGGTGTCCGAGTGGCTGAAGGAGCACGCCTGGAAAGTGTGTATACGGCAACGTATCGGGGGTTCGAATCCCCCCCTCACCGCCATATTCAAAGAAGAGCTCGTACGCAAGTACGGGCTTTTTTTTTCGCCTGTTGCACTTCCCCGGGGGGGATGAGAAGCCCCGACCGGGGTTCGACAACTGGCGACAGCCAGTTGGACAGATGACGAGCCTGCGAGGAATCTGCCCCGACAAAATTGCCGGGAGCAATTTTGAACAGCGCCTGCGCTGACCCCGAAGGGGCGAGGCCCAGGGATGGGCCGAGTAACGGCGAGCGCAGCGAGTCAATCCCCCCCTCACCGCCATATTCAAAGAAGAGCTCGTACGCAAGTACGGGCTTTTTTTCGCCTGTTGCACTCCCCCGGGGGGGATGAGAAGCCCCGACCGGGGTTCGACAACTGGCGACAGCCAGTTGGACAGATGACGAGCCTGCGAGGAATCTGCCCCGACAAAATTGCCGGGAGCAATTTTGAACAGCGCCTGCGCTGGCCCCGCAGGGGCGAGGCCCAGGGATGGGCCGAGTAACGGCGAGCGCGGCGAGTCAATCCCCCCTCACCGCCATCTTCGAAGAAGAGCTCGTACGCAAGTACGGGCTTTTTTTCGCCTGTTGCACTCCACCGGGAGCAACCTGTTTTATCAAGCGGCGTGACGCCTTTTCCAGTATCTCCCCATCTCCAGCAACATGCTAAAGGACGCCGGAAGCACGGTTAACGTGACGAGCGTGGCGACGATGAGCCCGCCAATGATGGCATACGCCATCGGCCCCCAGAAGACCTGGTGAGAGATGGGGATCATGCCCAGGATCGCGGCGCAGGCGGTCAGAAATATTGGCCTGGCCCGGTGCTCTGCGGCGGCAATAATGGCGGCCTCGCTTTCCATACCCTGAGCCAGATTATTATCGACCTCACTGATAAGTATCACGGCATTGCGGATAATCATCCCCGCCAGCGCGATCGCGCCGAGCAGAGCCACAAATCCCATTGGCGTATCGCTCGGCAGCATGGCCATGACGATCCCCGGTAAGCCGAACGGGGCCATTAACAGAGCCAGCAGCATACGAGAATAGCGCCGTAGCTGGAGCATCAGCAGTAACAGCATCACCCCGAGGGTGACGGGTAAAATATCAAAAACCGAGCTATTGCCTTTTTCGGACTCCGCGACCACCCCACCTTCTACAATGCTGTAACCGATGGGTAGACCCGCGCGCAGTTTATCCACCGTCGGGCGCAAACCGTCCGATACGCCTTCTGCCCGCATCCCCGGCGCGAGGTCGGTTTGTACGGTGATGAACGGCAACCTTTGCCGACGCCAGAGTACCGGATCGTCCACTCCCCAGTCCGGCGTGGCTACCGCGCCAAGGGGAATTTTTTGTCCATCGCGCCCCTCCACCGTCAGCGATGACAGGGTAGCAAGATTCAACCGCTCGCTATCATTCGCCCGCAGCACCACGTCAATCAGCCGATCGTCATCCCTTATCGACGTCACCGTCGTGCCGGACCAGACAGTATTAAGCGTCTGCGCCAGACTCTGCGACGACACCCCCGCCGCCCGCGCAGCAGTCTGGTTCACCTGCAGAACGAGGGTTCTCTCCGGCTCGCCCGCGGTCTGATTCACCTCCCGGGTTAACGGCGAGCGCCCTATCGCCTCGGCCAGACGCCCGGCATACTCTCTGACCTTGAGATAATCCGGACCGCTGATCCGGTATTTGATCGGCCAGCCCACCGGCGGCCCCAGCTCCAGCGGCGAAACGCGCGAAGTCAGATCGCTGAATTGCGTCGCCAGCAGCGTATTTAACTGTTCCCGCAGGCGGTCCCGGGCGGCCAGATCCTTCGCCACCACCACCAACTGCGCCGTATTTTCATTATCCAGCAGAACATCCATCGGTAAGTAAAAGCGTATAGCGCCCGAACCCACATAGGTCGAGTAATGATCAATATTGCGATTCCCGGCAAGCGCCCGTTCCAGCCTTTCCGTTTGTTTCTCCGTGGCAGACTGCGAAGCATTGGCCGGCAGCGTCAGGCTGACCAGCAGCTCCGGACGATCGGATGAAGGGAAAAACTCCCCCTGCATAAACGTTGTGCCATACACCGATACCCCTAGCGCGGCCAGCGCAATTCCCAGGGTGGCGAGCCGGTGGCGCAGCGCCGTTCGCAGAAGTCGTCCATATCCCCGCGCCATTCGGCCCGGGCCCGCGGCATGATGTTTAAACTTTTCCGGCAGCAGCCATGCTCCGGTCAAAGGAGAGAACAGAATCGCCACGATCCATGAACTCAGCAGCGCCATCAGTACCACGGCAAACAGCGAAAAGCAGTATTCGCCAGCGCTGGATGAGGCAAAACCGACGGGAATAAACCCGGCAATCATAACCAGCGTACCGGTCAGCATTGGAAATGCCGTGGTTTTGAAAGCATAGGTCGCCGCCAGCCGTCGCGTATCCCCGGCCTCCAGCCGGGATACCATGGTTTCCACGGCGATCATGGCATCATCCACCAGCAGCCCAAGCGCAATAATCAGGGCCCCGAGAGAGATTCGCTGCAGGCCGATGCCTGCCAGCATCATTCCGGCAAAGGTCATCGCCAGCACCAGCGGGATCGCCGCGGCCACCACCAGCCCGGCCCTTAATCCCAGGGAGACAAAAGAAACCGCCAGCACAATCAGCACGGCTTCCACCAGCACCCGGACAAACCCGCTTACCGCGCCGCTGACCACCGCCGACTGGTCAGCCACTTTCACCATCTCGATACCGTGCGGCAGCCCGGCGCCGATGGCGCTCATTCTGTTGTTCAACGTCGCGCCAAAGCGCAGCATATTTCCCGTTGGCGCCATGGAAATCGCCAGTCCAATGGCAGGACGCCCGTTAACGCGAAACGCCGCAGAAGGCGGTTCGGCCGCTCTTCTCTCGATGGTGGCAATGTCGGTCAGGGGAAGATAGCGATGGTTAATGCGCAGGGTGACGGCGCGTAAGCTCTCTTCGCTCCTGAGCGCCCCGCTGACTTTTATCGTCATCTTCTCCTGCCCGGTGCGCAGAACGCCGGCCGGAACTACCGCATTCTGGGCCCGCAGAGCATCCGTAACCTGCTGAATGCTGAGCCCCATACCGGCCAGTCGGGCGGGTGAAAAAGCGATCGCAATCTGCTCCTGCTGTTCGCCAAGCAGAACCGTTTTGCCGATATCCGGCACGGACATCAGTTCACGGCGGATCGTCTCCACCTGCTGGCGCACCTCCTGGAGGGTATATCCGTCAGGAACAAAGCCATAAATCGTGCCGTACGTGTCGTCAAACTCATCGTTCACGCTCGGCCCCTGCGCGCCTTCGGGCAGCGATGGCGCGATATCCTGCATTTTTTTGCGGATCTGATACCAGATCGCCGGGACTTTTTGCGCTGGCGTGTCATCGCGGAGATTAATATAGATAACCGTTTGTCCGGCCCGGGTTTCACTTTCGATATAATCGAGCCAGGGCGTTTCCTGCAATTTTTTTTCCAGCACATCCGTCACCAGATGGGTCGTATCCGTTACCGATGCGCCCGGCCACTGTGCGGATACCACCGCCGTTTTGATAGTGAACGCCGGATCTTCATTACGCGGCAGCAGCGTATAGCTGAGCGAACCGATAACTATAATCAGCAGCATAAAAAAGCTGACCATTTGCGGATTTTCCAGCGCCCAGGCGGAGAGGTTAAAGGTATATTTTGACGACGCTATTTTCACGGCTGCTTCTCTCCGGCGACGACTTTTTCCCCCGGACGAAGTTTACTCACGCCAGCGGTAATAACCCGGTCGCCGGGCATAAGGCCTGAGGCGATGATAACGAAAGAAGCCGTGTAGCTAGCGGGAACGACAACGCGCAGCTGCGCCTGCATCTGCGGGGAAATCACAAAGACGGCCGGTTTTTCTCCGCAACGGCTCAGCGCCGAAGCCGGTACCGCGTAACCCGCCGAGCCTGATGCCGGTAGCCTTACCGTGACGCTGGAGCCCAGCGCCATCGCAGCGGGCGGTTTCTTGAGAGTAGCCCTGACGCGCCATGTCCGGGTCTGGGGATCGGCCTGTGGGCTAATATCACGCAAAATGGCGAAGGCGTTCACTCCGGCATCGCTGAGCAAAGCAACCTGAAATTCCTCCGCCTTTTGCGCCTCAATCTTAGCGGGATCCGGGATATCAAACACCACGTCGCGCGCCTGCCCGGCCGCCAGCGTCACCACCGTCTCACCGGCGTTGACGACCTGACCGGGAGAGGCGCTGACCGCCGTAATGATCCCCTCGCCCGGAGAGGTCAGCCGAGTCCAGCCAAGGCTTTCCCTGGCGTTGCGCAAAGCGGCCTCGCTGCTCTTCACCCGGGCGCTGGCGACCAGCCAGTCCGCCCGCGCGCTGTCGAGCTGGGAGCGGGCGATTGCCCCTGTCGCGATGAGTTTTTGCATCCGGCTAACGTTCAGCGCGGCTACCCGGGCGGTCGCTCTGGCGCTCTCTTCGTCAGCCGTCGCGCTATCCAGCTGGTTTTGTGCGCTGGTATCGTCAAGCGTGGCCAGCAGCTGCCCGTAATTGACCCGATCGCCAATTTCCACCGCGCGCGTCATCATCCTGCCCGCCGTGCGGAAGCTCAGGGCCGTCTCATCGTGCGCATGGATCTCGCCGGTTCTTTCCAGAGAGGGAAGCGTTGCCGGGGAGCCGATGACCACGTAGCGCACCGGGCGGGCGGGAGCCGGCTTATCGCCGCTTTTATCGCCACAGCCCACCAGCGGTACGATCATCAGGGCCAGTACGATCGGCGGCAACAGCGCAAACCAGGGTAGCGACCGCTCGGCGCCGAGCAAAGCGTACACGCACTGACGAAGGGAAAGAACTAACTCATATAACATAACGCCACTCCGTTCGGGAAATGGCGCCATTACATGACACATTAATCGAGAATGGCTCGACGTTCTGTCAAGGGATTATCAAGACGGGCTCTTTTCTTCCACGCCGGGATCGTACGGCAGATGAACACGAATCAGCAGACCGCCGCTCGCCGGTAACGACGCGCTAATGCGCCCCCCGTGCGCCGCGCAGATAGCGCGCGCAATGGATAATCCCAGGCCGCTGCCGCCGGAGTGTCTGGCGCGGGACGCCTCCTCGCGGGTGAAGCGCTGGAACATTTCCGGTAAAAAATGCCGCGCCACGCCGGGCCCGTCATCAACAAAATCGATGAGGTAAGCCCCCTCTTCGCGGCGCAGTTTAATGGCGAGATGGCCCCCCTTGCGCCCATAGCGAACGGCATTTTCCATCACGATGGTAAAGACCTGCCCCATGCGGAAGGCGTCGCCGCGAAAGGGGCATGACGGCGAAGGCTGAATGGCGATCGTGACGCGCTGAGCGTCCGCCTGCGGCGTTAACCATGCGGCTCGCTCCTGAAGGAGCTCATCCAGAGAGAATGGCTGGTCATCCAATACCAGATTGCCGGCATCCGCGAGGGAAAGGAGATGCAGCTCATCCGTCAGCCGATTCAGATGCTGGAGCTGTTTCATCACCATCTCCAGCTGCTGCGGCTGGGTATCAAAAACGCCATCCAGCATGCCCTGCAGACGGCCAATCGCCGCCGTCAGCGGGGAGCGAAGCTCATGCGCCATCGCCACATGCGAGGCGCGGAGTTCTTTATCGTAGCGGGCCAGCTGGCCGGTCATTTTGTTAAAGTCGGCGGCAAAGCGGATCATTTCCGCCGGCGCGTCCTCAATCAGCTCCGCCTGGCGGCCAAATTGCCCTCCGGTCACATCCTTCGCCGCATCACGAAGACGGCTGAACTGCAGCGATAGCGGACGGGCGTAGCGCAGCCCCATAACAACAATGAAGGGGATCATGACCAGCACCAACACCGCTACGGTCACCCAGTCCGCCGAGGCGATAGAGGGAGTGGAATAACTCAATCCCCACCAGGTATCGACAATCTGATGAAAACGCGCCGGATTGGCCTCAGGATTGCGGCTGAGCGCGACAAACTCCTCGCGCAAGGCGGGCGGCATTTTGTACATGATCCAGTAGTTCTGCACGGCAAAGCGCAGCCACATACAGGTGGCGATAACAATCACGCTGCCGATAGCCAGCGCCAGAATACGCCCGCAAATCCAGCGCCAGAGAGAAGAGTGTCGGGTCTTGATCATGGTTGTCTGAACCTGTAACCCACGCCGCGAACGTTGACCAACGCGCCGGATACTCCCGCGGCCTCCAGTTTTTTACGCAGGTTATAAATATGCGTATCCACCACGCGCTCCAGCGCTTCGCTCTCGGGAAGGCAGCGCTCCAGCAGATATTGTCGCGAAAAGGGGCGAACGGGGGCGCGCATCAGCGTGGCCAGAAGCGAAAACTCGGTCGGAGTCAGGTCGAGAATAGACGCAGGTTCCCCCGAGCGACTGACGGTCGCGACAATGGCCGCGACATCGACCTCCAGCCCCTGCCAACGCAGAATGTCTTCCCGGGCGTCGTCTTTGCGACTACGCCGGAGCACGGCCTGAACGCGCGCCACCACTTCGCCAGGGTGGTAGGGCTTGACCACATAATCGTCGGCGCCGTAGCGCAGCGCGCCAATACGATCGGGCATGTCTCCCATTGCGGTCACCATAATCACCGGCACATCGCTTTTTCGCCGCAAGCTGGCCAACACCTCGGTTCCGTTTAGCCCGGGCAGCATCACATCCAGCAAGATCAGGTCAGGCTTCCAGCGCTGCGCCATATCCAGCCCGGAGAGTCCGTCCATGGTCACCGCCACGTCATAGTTTTCCCGGCGTAAATAGGCCTCAAGCACGCCGGCCGCGTCGGCGTCATCTTCAATTATCAGCACTCTTCTGGACAACATCTGTTCACCTTGACCGTTTCTTAACACTATCCCGACCGTTTATTGATTTAGCAAAACCATACTGCAGCGGCATTCTGCGGCGTCCCCGATCGGACGGCGCCCGTTTCCATATGGAGAACAGTATGATAGCCAGAAAAATTTCGCCGTATATGGTCGTGCCGTTTTTAATGGTGATAACGCCCGGCGCGCGCGCCGATGAAGCCGCCGCGCCTTCCGATGGGCTGACTATCGGGGTGGGGGGAAAGTACGCGCCTCGTTACAGCGGTTCTGACAAGCAGATTTGGCAGGTGGTTCCCGTAATACAGGGTCGGAAAGGCGCTTTCTTTATTGATAGCCAAAAAGGCATAGGCTACGACCTGTCAGGCGACAGCGGCCTCTACTTCGAGCACACGCTCGGTTACGACCTCGGGCGAGCGGAAAAAAACTCGAGCTGGCGCGATGGGGCTAATACGCTGAAGGGGATGGGTAATATTAAAGCCAACATGAATACCGCCTTTGCCGTCGGCTGGTCGGTCACGCCGTGGCTCACCGTTGAAGGCAAGGCTACACTTCCGCTCACCGACGCCCAGGGCGTGCATTATCAAACTTCCGCCACCCTCCTGCTGGTTCAAAACACGCAAGATATCGTTGCTTTAAAGTCCGCCGCGCTGTTTGGCGACAGCCGGTACGTCAATACGTTTTACGGCGTTGACCACCAGCAGAGCCTCCGTTCCGGCTATCGCCCCTATCGCTCAGCCGGCGGATTTTACGGCATCGATAACGCGCTGACCTGGAGCCATCAATATGACGAGCATTGGGGCTCCATTCTCAGCGCCGGCTATAGCTGGCTCGGGGAACACGCCGCTGACAGCCCGCTCGTCTCCCGGCGCAATGAAGGTTCCGTAACGGCGGCAATCACCTGGACATTTTGAGCTATAGGTCAGCAACAATTATCCGCTCTATAGCAGTAAACCGCCGTTATTTTCGTTTGTAGCGCGCCTGGATAACGTGATGAAAAAAGCCAGAAACCCCATCCACGCTAATGATAAACTTCTGCAGCGTTACCTTTAAATGTTAAGGAAGGAATATGAGCACCATTGCCGTTGTTGTTCTGACTTACGTTAAACCGCTTGAGGAAGTTGACGCCCAGCTTGCTGCACACGTGGAGTGGCTGAAGCAAGGGTACGCTGACGGAATATTTCTCGCTTCGGGGCGTAAAATCCCCAGGTCCGGCGGCGTGATTCTGGCTAAAGGCGATGATCTGGATGCGCTGCAAAACTGGCTGAGCCAGGATCCGTTTCAGCAATCGGGCGTAGCGAAAGTCGAGATCGTTCCTTTTGAAGCAACGATGGCCAGCCCCTCGCTGCAGGCTCTTCTGTAGTGCGCTAAAAACAAAGCCCGGTCGCCCGGGCTTTGCAGACTCAAAAGGACTCAGTAATAGGCTTTCAGCGCGCGCTGGCAAAGCGTTGAGCGCACGCAATCGTCGGTCGTAAAACGCACAATACCGACCATCTCATCCTCCTCAAAACGCGCCAGCGCATCGCTCAGGCCCGAGCGGACTCCAGAAGGCAGGTCGCACTGGGTAATATCGCCGTTGACGATAACCGTCACGTTCTCCCCGAGGCGGGTCAAAAACATCTTCATTTGCGCAGCGGTCACGTTCTGGGCCTCGTCCAGAATCACTACCGCATTTTCAAATGTACGTCCGCGCATGTAGGCGAACGGCGCGATTTCCACCTTGCCGATTTCCGGGCGCAGGCAGTACTGCATAAAGGAAGCCCCTAGCCTTCTCACCAGCACGTCATAAACCGGGCGGAAATAGGGAGCGAACTTCTCGGCGATATCTCCCGGTAAGAAGCCGAGATCTTCGTCGGCCTGCAGAACGGGACGGGTAACAATAATTCTGTCCACATCCTTATGGATCAGGGCTTCAGCTGCTTTTGCCGCGCTAATCCAGGTCTTACCGCACCCGGCCTCGCCCGTGGCGAAGATCAGCTGTTTATTGTCGATGGCATTCAAATAATGCGCCTGAGCCTCATTCCGTGCTTCGATTGGCGATGCATCGCGGCTGTCCCGCGCCATGCCAATGGCTTCTACGCCACTCATTTGCACAAGCGATGTGACCGATTCTTCTTCGCGCTGCTTATGGCTTCGCGAATCCTGTCTCAGCACACGTTTGGCCTCACGACGAGCTCTGGTCACTGCTTTTTGTCTTCCCATGGATAGCACCTTGCGTTGTTGGTTTACATCACACGCGCCACGATCGACGCGATTATGCGCACTAACGATTGAGGTTTGGCTTCCTTGTAAGCCATTGCTTGCCTGACGAATTGGCAGAGGGTCACGGCTACGCGCACCGGTAACCTTGCCTGGGTTCGGGTTTTCTTTGCGAGAGGAGGAGGATTTTGCGGTGTGAAAATCGCGGCCGGAAGTTGGGCTCCCGTGCTGATGAGTACGGTCTGGGGTTTGACGTTTTCCGTTACAGCAATCGGGCATTCGCGATCTCCATAATGAAACGAGACTACTGCCGAGAACTACCGCGCCTGTAATAAGTACATCAGAAATAATTCTAAGCGCAACTTATTTTTCACATACAGACAACAAATAATTCTCATCACAGCTGAGGAGAGTTTCCGACTATAAGATTACAGAAAAATGAAACAAGGCAGGAAATACAAAAAATGAATGGAAAAACAGCAGAAAACGCCCTGCCCTTGCGGGCAGGTACGTCAGGCTTCGAGCAACGATTGCCCAAGATAATGCCGATCGTTGATAACCCCCGGCAGAACAAAGAAATAGCCGCCGCCAATGGGCTTCACGTACTCCTCCAGCGCTTCTCCGTTCAGGCGCTTTTGCACCGTCAGGAAGCCTTTTTCCAGATCGTGCTGATAGCAGACAAACAGCAGCCCCATATCCAACTGCCCGGAATTGGTCACCCCCAGCGAATAGCTGTAGCCCCGGCGCATCATCAGGCTGGATTGCGTTTCCGGGGTGCGCGGATTGGCCAAACGAATATGGCTATCGAGCGCAATGGTATCGCCGTCAGGGTCTTTGCTGTAATCCGGCACGTCGTGCTCGTGCTGCATCCCAAGCGGCGCGCCGCTCAGCTTATCGCGGCCAAAAATGGTCTGCTGCTCTTTCAGCGGCGTACGATCCCAGAACTCAACGTGGAACTGAATAATCCGCGCCGCCTGATAGCTGCCGCCCGTCGCCCACGCGGGCTCTCCCTGGTCGGCGGTAACCCACACCACCTTATCCATTAGCGCCTTATCGGTGCTAATCGGATTCGCGGTGCCATCTTTGAAGCCCAGCAGATTCACCGGCGTCTCTTTACCCTTGCTGCGCGCGGCGCTGTCGGAGATGAATCCTTCCCGCTTCCAGCGCACGCTGAGCAGATCCGGGGTGTGCTTAATCACGTCCCGCAGGGCGTGAATCACCGTATCCTGGGTATTGGCGCAAATTTGCAGCAGCAGATCGCCGTGGCACAGCGCCGCATCCAGCGAATCGTTCGGAAAACGCGTCATCTTCTGCAGCGCCTTCGGCGCCTGATTAGCCAGGCCGAAACGCTCGTCAAACAGCGAATGCCCCACCGAGACGGTGATCGTCAGGTTATCCGGCGCGATCCACGGCCCGAGAATGCCTGAGTCCATCGGCGGCAGCCGCGGGTTCGGCGTATCCGGCGCAGGGCCGCCTTTGGTCAGAAAGGCGATACGCCCGGTCAGCAGGCGAAACAGCCGCTCAAGGTCCGCTTTATCGCTGGCGAGCACGTCAAAAGCGACCAGCATCATCGACGCCTGCTGCGGCGTCAGCACGCCGGCCTGATGCGGACCATAAAACGGCTGCGCTTCCATACGCGCGTTTGGTGACAGCGTGCCCGGAGAGCTATTGTCTTTTGCCGCGTGCGCCACCGGACAGCCGCCGGTTATCGCCAGCGCGCCGCCAAGCGCGCCGATCCCTTTTAATAACCGCCGCCGGGACGGTTCATTAACATCATATTTTTGCTCAGCCATCGACTTAGTCCAGACCCAGGATCCCGCGCAGCTGGGCCAAATCTTCCGCCAGCGTGGTGATCGGGCCTTTCAGCGCGTTACGATCGGCATCCGTCAGCTTGTCATAGGTCTCGAAGCCGTCTTTGGTGCGGTATTTGCTGAGAATGGTATCCACTTTTTTGAAGTTGGCGTCCACCTTCGCCAGCAGCGCGCTGTTCTCTTTCTGCAGCTGCGGACGCAGCAGGTCGACGATTTTCTGCGCGCCGTCAATGTTGGCCTGGAAATCCCACAGGTCAGTATGGCTGTAGCGATCTTCTTCGCCGCTGATTTTGCTGGCGGCCACTTCTTCAATCAGACCGGCAGCGCCGCCGACCACTTTTGACGGCGGGAACGCCAGTTCGCTAATGCGTTTTTGCAGATCGAGAACGTCGGCGTTCAATTGATCGGCATAGTTATCCATTCCCTTGACGCTATTATCGCCAAACAGCGCTTTTTCCAGCCGGTGGAAACCGGTGAATTTCGGATCTTCGGCTTTTTTCTCGTAGTCATCCTCGCGGGCGTCGATGCTACCATCAAGATCGGAGAACAGCTCGGCGATCGGTTCGATACGCTCATAGTGCTGGCGCGTCGGCGCGTACAGCGCTTTCGCCTTCTCGATATCGCCCGCTTTCACCGCATCGGTAAAGGCTTTGGTGCCGCTAACCAGCTCCGCGGTCTCGGCGGTAACGTAGGCTTTATAGGCGGTAATAGCCTCACCCAGGCTGAGCAGCGCATCGGCTTTGGCGGCATCTTTGGTCGCCTCGCCGGTCACCGTCAGTTTGCCTTTCGGGTTGGTCAGCAGACCACAGGTCATATCATATTCGCCCGGTTGCAGGTTGGCCGTCAGCTTTTGCGTAAAACCGGGAGCGATATTCTCCCGCTCCTCCACCACCATCACCCCTTTCAGAATTTCCCACTCCAGCGCTTTCTGGCTGTGGTTCTGAATGATGAACTGGGTTTTACCCGCCTTCACGGTGACGTTCATCGGCTCGCATTGTTTGTCGGTGACGGTCACTTTGACCTGCGGAATATCGGCCGCCTGGGCGTAAAAAGCCGAGCTGAACAGCGCAGCGAGCGTAAGCTGCAGCGCATTACGACGAAAATGATTCATCATGACCATCCCTTTCGATAAGTATGTTGTCACTATTGCAATCCGCGATGCCCGACTACGCTGCCCGGGATGCGGTGGTTTTTTTACCCGGCGGCGAGACGTACAGCGCCAGCGCCGGGATCAAATAGATAAAGTAGACCGCCACTTCGCTGACGGTCGGCGTTTCCTGATAGCCAAAGATCCCCTCCAGCAGCGTGCCGAATAGCGTGTGCGTCGAAATGACGTTGCTCAGGTCGAAGGCGACCTCCTGGAAGTGGTTCCACAATCCGGCCTCATGGAAGGCGCGGATAGCTCCCGCGGCGAGGCCAGCGGCCACCAGCAAAATAAACAGGCTGGTCCATTTGAAGAAGACGCCGAGATTCATGCGGATACCGCCCCAGTAGATCAGGAACCCTAAAACGATGGCCGTCGCCAGACCGAGCATCGCCCCAATGGGCGGCCAGATCCCGACATCCTGCTGGAAGGCGGCGAGCAGGAAAAAGACCGATTCCAGGCCTTCACGCGCGACGGCGAAAAAGACCATCATCACCAGCGCCCAGCCGTGATTATTCCCGCGCTGGAGGGCATTATCGACCGCCTGCTCAAGCTGCTGTTTGACGTTGCGCGACACTTTACGCATCCAGAACACCATCCACGTCAGAATGCACACCGCCACCACCGCCACGATGCCCTCAAACAGCTCCTGCTCGCGCTGCGGAAACTCGCCGGTGGTTTCGTTGATAAAGATTCCCAGGCCCAGGCACAGCGCCGCCGCAAGCAGCACCCCAATCCACATTACGCCAATCCAGCTGCCGCGCTGGGTGCGTTTCAGATAGCTGGCAATCAGGCTGACAATCAGCGCAGCTTCCAGGCCTTCACGTAACATGATGAGAAATGGGACAAACATGCCAACACCCTTAAATGTGAACCGCAGTCAACTGATGCAAAGATAGGTAAATATTTCTGATAGTGATTATCATTACAATAATCAGAAACACAAGTGAAATGTGGAGTGAATGATGACGATTTGTAAATTAGTCGCGAACAAATAATGACTTGCGCGATTATCTCGCAGCCCTGGCCCCACGGGTCAGGCGGACGGGATTTTTAGCGCCAGATATTTACCCGGCAGCCCAGCTGTGGCTAAATGGCGGCCTTATTGACCTGCGAAATAAACGACATGACTCAATTCTTGCACTTCCTGCTGGCGCTGGTGGTTATCCTCGCCCTTGCCTGGCTTGCCAGCTATGACCGTAAAAAAATCCGCATTCGCTATATTATCCAGTTAATTGTTATTGAAGTTGCCCTGGCTTTCTTTTTTCTCCACGCCGAAAGCGGCCTGTGGCTAGTGAAAAATATCGCTTCCTTTTTTGAGTCCCTACTCGGTTTTGCCGCCGAAGGTACCAATTTTGTATTTGGCGGCATGAGTGAAAAAGGACTGGCGTTTATTTTCCTTGGCGTGTTGTGCCCCATCGTCTTTATCTCCGCGCTCATCGGTATTCTTCAGCACTGGCGTATTCTGCCGATTTTCATTCGCCTGATTGGCACCCTGCTGTCAAAGGTTAACGGAATGGGTAAGCTGGAGTCCTTCAACGCGGTCAGTTCGCTGATCCTCGGTCAATCAGAGAACTTTATTGCCTATAAAGGCGTGCTCGGCGACCTCTCTTCACGCCGCCTGTTCACCATGTCGGCCACCGCGATGTCGACGGTTTCGCTCTCCATCGTCGGCGCTTATATGAGTATGCTCGACGCGAAATACGTCGTCGCCGCGCTGATCCTGAATATGTTCAGCACCTTTATTGTGCTGTCGATCATTAACCCGACGCGTCCGGGCAGCGAGGAGGAGATCAAGCTTGAAAAACTGCATGAGTCGCAGAGTTTCTTTGAAATGCTCGGTGAATATATTCTGGCCGGTTTTAAAGTCGCGATGATTATTCTGGCGATGCTGATTGGTTTTATCGCCTTAATTAGCGCGATTAATGCCCTATTCGCCACGATATTTGGCCTGAGCTTCCAGCAGATCCTTGGCTACGTCTTTTATCCGCTGGCGTGGCTGATTGGTATTCCGCTTAGCGATGCGCTGAATGCCGGGAGTATTATGGCGACGAAACTGGTGGCCAATGAATTTGTCGCCATGATTGAGCTGCAAAAAATAGCCGCCAGCATGACGCCGCGCGGGCTGGGAATTTTATCTGTGTTTCTGGTTTCCTTCGCCAACTTTGCCTCTATCGGCATTATCGCCGGGGCAATTAAAGGCCTGAACGAGCAGCAGGGGAATATCGTTTCCCGCTTCGGTCTGCGCCTGGTGTATGGCGCAACGCTGGTCAGCCTGCTCTCCGCCAGCTTTGCGGGACTGGTACTGTAACCGAAGCGCGTTTGGCCTGTTATCCCGGGGGCGGCGCAGAGCGCCTTACCCGGGAATGTCATCGGATTCAAGTTAAAAATGTACGCACACCGGCTGGTCAACGCGCATCACCGACTCCTGCGCAAAGCGTGATTTATAGGTAGTGCGCAGCGCCTCAATCCCCTCTTCGCTCTTCGCATCTTTACCGTGAATCAGCATCAGCGCCTTGCTCTGCTCGCGCGCCACGGTACCGTCATTGCCCAGCCACTGCCCGCGCGCGTCAAAGACCGTCAGACCATCGCGAAAGCGCGGCGTCACGTCGCGGTCAACGAACTGCTGCCACTCCTGAGCGGTGATATCCTTCCCGGCCGGACGGCTTAAGCCGAAATAAAGCGTGGTTTGCACCATCGCGTTATCCGCCGGGCAGGCGTTTGCATCGACCGCCGGGGTGGTCTTCGCGGCAGGCGCTACGCAGCCGCTCAATAATCCTGCCAGCACCAGCGCCACTGTCCCCTGTCTGAAACTCATTTCGCTACCCTCATTGTTATTTGTGCTGAGATATCAGCGTATTTTCAAACGATTAGCAAGAGGCATAAATAACAAAGCCCGCAGAGCGCGGGCTTGATGGGGTTGCAGGGGCTTACTCGGCGGTCGCGCGCACCGGCGGCGCGGAGTGATAATGGGCGTCCGCTTCGGCAAAGCGTCGCTGCATCTCGGCGGAAGGCGCTTTACCCAGCAGGCTGAAGACCACAATCCCCAGGCTACCAAAGATAAAGCCAGGGATGATTTCATACAGGCCCAGCCAGCCGAACTGCTTCCAGACGATGACCGTGACCGCGCCGATGATCATCCCGGCCAGCGCGCCGTTACGGGTCATTCGTGACCACATCACCGAGAACAGCACTACCGGGCCAAACGCCGCGCCAAAGCCTGCCCACGCGTAGCTTACCAGGCCCAGTACGCGGTTCTCCGGGTTGGCCGCCAGGGCGATCGCAATTAACGCGACGACCAGCACCATAAAGCGTCCTACCCATACCAGCTCTTTCTGACCGGCATTTTTACGCAAAAACGCTTTATACAGATCTTCGGTAATCGCGCTGGAGCACACCAGCAGCTGGCAGCTCAGGGTCGACATCACCGCCGCCAGGATCGCCGACAGCAGGATCCCGGCAATCCATGGATTGAAGAGAATTTGCGCCAGTTCGATAAAGACGCGTTCGGCGTTCTGATTAACCGCACCGGCAAGGGCCGGGTTGTTATTGAAGTACGCAATACCAAAAAAGCCGACGGAACAGGCACCTGCCAGGCAGAGGATCATCCAGGTCATGCTGATGCGACGAGCGTGAACGATGCTGTGATGCGAATCCGCCGCCATAAAGCGCGCCAGAATATGCGGCTGACCAAAATAGCCCAGCCCCCAGCCCATCAGCGAAATAATCGCCACGAAGTTCAGGCCCTTGAGCATATCAACGTTCTCGATGCTCTTTTGCTTAATCACCTCCAGGGAATCGCCAAAACCGCCGACGGAAATCACCACCATCACCGGCGTCAGGATCAGGGCGAATATCATCAGGCTGGCCTGAACGGTATCGGTCCAGCTCACCGCGAGGAAGCCGCCGACAAAGGTATAAATAATGGTTGCCGCCGCGCCAGCCCACAGCGCGGTTTCGTAGCTCATGCCAAAGGTGCTTTCAAACAGACGCGCGCCGGCCACAATACCGGAAGCGCAATAGATGGTGAAAAATAACAAAATCACCAGCGCCGAGATAATTCGCAGCACGCGGCTTTGATCTTCAAAGCGGCCGGTAAAATAATCCGGCAGCGTCAGGGCGTTATTATTCGCCTCGGTATGCACCCGCAAACGCCCCGCCACCAGCTTCCAGTTAATCCATGCGCCTAACGTCAGGCCAATGGCAATCCAGCTTTCGGAAATACCGGAAATAAATATCGCCCCCGGCAGCCCCATCAGCAGCCAGCCGCTCATATCTGAGGCCCCGGCGGAGAGCGCGGTGACGAATGGGCCAAGGCTGCGGCCGCCGAGAATATAATCATCAAAGTTCTTTGTCGAACGCCATGCAATAAAACCGATGAGTACCATGCCAAAAATATAAACAATAAAAGTCACCAACATGGGTGTGCTAATAGCCATGTAAAAATCTCCAGAATTTTTGTCGACAGCGTCCAAATTTGTCGTTTTATCCACTACCGGAACGGGGCAATGGCCTATTGGTTGTATTGGGCGACCGTATCCTGACGGAAGCTTTGTTTTTTCACAAACGATTTAACACAGCATTTACACGAAATGCTTCCAGGACCAAACTTCATTTTGTTATAGGTTGCACTCTCTCACGTTTTTAACGGTTGCACCACGCAAAAGTGTTAACTGACGCATAGAAATACCTTATTAGACAGGGGATAAATACCTGCTATTTTCGTCATTATTTTTAACATTACCGGCGTTTTACTACCTGCCACACATTTATCAATTAACAAGGTTGCACAAAGTTGCAACATGGTAGATATTTCTACGCAACCTCATCTTGGCACGAAGACGTTCTATTACAGGAGTTCCTGACATGGGCACCACCACCATGGGTGTAAAACTTGACGACGCGACGCGCGAACGCATTAAATCCGCGGCGAGCCGTATTGACCGCACGCCGCACTGGCTGATTAAACAGGCCATTTTCAACTATCTGGAAAAGCTGGAAAATGACGAGACGCTGCCGGAGCTGCCGGCGCTGCTGTCAGGCGCGGCCAACGAAAGCAATGAGGCCGGTAACCCGGCTGACGAACCTTATCAGCCCTTCCTCGATTTCGCCGAGCAGATCCTGCCGCAGTCCGTTTCCCGCGCGTCGATCACCGCCGCCTGGCGCTGGGCCGAAACCGACGCCGTACCGATGCTGCTGGAGCAGGCTCGCCTGCCGCAGACTCTCGGCGAACAGGCGCACAAGCTCGCGTATCAGCTGGCGGAAAAGCTGCGCAATCAGAAAACCGCCAGCGGCCGCGCCGGAATGGTTCAGAGCCTACTGCAGGAGTTCTCGCTCTCCTCGCAGGAAGGCGTGGCCCTAATGTGCCTGGCGGAAGCCCTACTGCGCATTCCGGACAAAGCCACCCGCGATGCCCTCATCCGCGACAAAATCAGCAACGGCAACTGGCAGTCGCATATCGGCCGCAGCCCGTCGCTGTTCGTCAACGCCGCCACGTGGGGACTGCTGTTTACCGGCAGGCTGGTCTCGACCCATAACGAAACCAGCCTGTCGCGCTCGCTGAACCGCATTATCGGCAAGAGCGGCGAACCGCTAATCCGCAAAGGCGTCGATATGGCGATGCGTCTGATGGGCGAGCAGTTCGTTACCGGCGAAACCATCGCCGAAGCGCTGGCCAACGCCCGCAAGCTGGAAGACAAAGGCTTCCGCTACTCCTACGATATGCTGGGCGAAGCGGCGCTGACCGCCGACGATGCCCAGGCCTATATGGTCTCCTACCAGCAGGCGATCCACGCCATCGGCAAAGCCTCCAACGGACGGGGCATTTATGAAGGACCGGGCATTTCGATTAAGCTCTCCGCGCTGCACCCGCGCTACAGCCGCGCCCAGTACGACCGGGCGATGGAAGAGCTGTACCCGCGCCTGAAGTCGCTGACCCTGCTGGCGCGCCAGTACGATATCGGCATCAACATTGACGCCGAAGAGGCCGATCGGCTGGAGATCTCTCTCGATCTGCTGGAAAAACTCTGCTTTGAGCCGGAGCTGGCGGGCTGGAACGGGATTGGCTTTGTGATCCAGGCCTACCAGAAACGCTGCCCGTTCGTGATTGACTACCTGATCGACCTCGCCACCCGCAGCCGTCGTCGCCTGATGATTCGTCTGGTAAAAGGCGCCTACTGGGACAGCGAAATCAAACGCGCGCAGATGGACGGCCTTGAAGGCTATCCGGTCTATACCCGCAAGGTCTACACCGACGTCTCCTATCTGGCCTGCGCGAAAAAGCTGCTGGCGGTGCCGAACCTGATCTACCCGCAGTTCGCAACCCATAACGCCCACACCCTGGCGGCGATTTATCAGTTGGCCGGGCAGAACTACTACCCTGGACAGTACGAATTCCAGTGCCTGCACGGCATGGGCGAGCCGCTGTACGAGCAGGTCACCGGTAAGGTCGCCGATGGCAAACTGAACCGCCCGTGCCGTATTTACGCGCCGGTTGGCACCCACGAAACGCTGCTGGCGTATCTGGTGCGCCGTCTGCTGGAAAACGGCGCCAACACCTCATTTGTTAACCGTATCGCCGACAGCACCCTGCCGCTGGATGAGCTGGTTGCCGACCCGGTCGCCGCGGTGGAAAAACTGGCCCAGCAGGAAGGTCAGGTGGGTCTGCCACACCCGAAAATCCCGCTGCCGCGCGATCTTTACGGTCAAGGGCGCAGCAATTCCGCCGGCCTGGATCTCGCCAACGAGCATCGTCTGGCCTCACTCTCCTCCTCGTTATTAAACAGCGCGCTGCATAAATGGCAGGCGCTGCCGATGCTGGAGCACCCGGTGGCCGAAGGCGAAATGCAGGCGGTCGTGAACCCGGCGGAGCCAAAAGATATCGTCGGCTACGTGCGCGAAGCCACCGATGACGAAGTCCAGCAGGCGCTGACCAGCGCGGTTAACAACGCGCCAATCTGGTTCGCCACCCCGCCGCAGGAGCGCGCGGCGATCCTCGAACGCGCCGCGGTGCTGATGGAAGGCCAGATGCCGACTCTGATGGGCATCCTGGTACGCGAAGCGGGGAAAACCTTCAGCAACGCGATTGCCGAAGTGCGCGAAGCGGTGGACTTTCTCCACTACTACGCCGGTCAGGTGCGTAACGATTTTGACAACGAAACTCATCGCCCGCTGGGCCCGGTCGTCTGTATCAGTCCGTGGAACTTCCCGCTGGCGATCTTTAGCGGACAAATTGCCGCCGCGCTGGCGGCCGGCAATACCGTGCTGGCAAAACCCGCCGAGCAGACGCCGCTCATCGCCGCTCAGGGCGTGGCTATCCTGCTGGAAGCGGGCGTGCCGCCGGGCGTTATTCAACTGCTGCCGGGCCGCGGGGAAACCGTCGGCGCCGCGCTAACTTCCGACGAGCGCGTACGCGGCGTGATGTTCACCGGCTCTACCGAAGTCGCCGCCCTATTGCAGCGCAACATCGCCAGCCGGCTTGACGCTCAGGGCCGCCCGACGCCGCTGATCGCCGAAACCGGCGGCATGAACGCGATGATCGTCGACTCTTCAGCATTAACCGAGCAGGTGGTGATTGACGTACTCGCCTCGGCGTTCGACAGCGCGGGACAGCGCTGCTCCGCCCTGCGCGTACTCTGCCTGCAGGATGATATCGCCGACCATACGCTGACCATGCTGCGCGGCGCGATGGCCGAGTGCCGGATGGGTAACCCGGGCCGTCTGACTACCGATATCGGGCCAGTGATTGACGCCGAAGCCAAAGAGAATATCGAGCGCCACATCCAGACGCTGCGCGCCAAAGGGCGCAAAGTCTTCCAGGCGGTGCGCGAAAACGGCGAAGATTCCCGCGAATGGACCAGCGGCACTTTCGTTCCGCCGACGCTTATCGAGCTCGACAGCTTCGACGAGCTGAAAAAAGAGGTCTTCGGTCCGGTGCTGCACGTGGTGCGCTATAACCGCAACGAGCTGGACGGGCTGGTCGAGCAGATCAACGCCTCCGGCTACGGCCTGACCCTCGGCGTGCATACCCGTATTGACGAAACCATCGCTCAGGTCACCGGCAGCGCCAACGTCGGCAACCTGTACGTCAACCGCAATATGGTCGGCGCCGTGGTCGGCGTGCAGCCGTTCGGCGGCGAGGGCCTGTCGGGTACCGGTCCAAAAGCCGGCGGTCCGCTGTATCTGTACCGACTGCTCTCCAGCCGCCCGCAGAACGCCGTCGGGATCACCCTCGCCCGCCAGGACGCGGAGTACCCGCTGGACGCGCAGCTGAAGACGCTGCTGGAAAAACCGCTGGTCGCTTTACAGCAGTGGGCGGCGGATCGCCCGGAACTGCAGGCTCTGTGCCAGCAGTTCAGCGAGCAGGCGCAGGCCGGAACCCAGCGTCTGCTGCCGGGGCCAACCGGCGAGCGCAACACCCTGACCTTTATGCCGCGCGACCGGGTGCTGTGCGTGGCCGATAATGAGCAGGATGCGCTCACCCAGCTGGCGGGCGTGACCGCCGTTGGCTGCGAAGTGCTGTGGCCGGACGCCCCTCTGCAGCGCGAGCTGGCGAAAAAGCTGCCGCGAGAGGTCAGCGAGCGGATCCACTTCGCCAAAGCAGAAACCCTGACGACCGAGCCTTTCGATGCGGTTATCTACCACGGCGATTCCGATCAGCTGCGGGAGCTGTGCGAACAGGTAGCGGCGCGCGATGGCGCGATCGTTTCGGTGCAGGGCTTCGCCCGCGGCGAGAGCAATCTGCTGCTGGAGCGCCTCTATATTGAACGTTCGCTCAGCGTCAATACCGCCGCGGCCGGCGGCAACGCCAGCCTGATGACGATTGGCTAAGCCTGCTTCCCGGGTTGCGGCTGATGCCTTACCCGGGCTACCCCAACGCAGGCCGCGCGTACCTGTAGCCCGGGCAAAGCGCTTTGCGCCGGGCCCGGGAAAGCAGACGGCACGATGTCAGCTAATGACACCAGACGCAGGCTGTGGTTAATTAAGGCTCCCGGACGGGAGCTTTTTTTATGGGAGTTGACCAATGAAACGCACTTTACTCGCTTTTGCCGCGCTGCTGGCAAGCACCCATGCGCTGGCGGACGAATGCAGCAACGCCAGCAATCAAACGGAAATGAACCAGTGCACCGCCGCGCAGTACCAGGCTGACGACAAAAAATTAAATGAAACGTATCAGGAAGCGCTGAAGCGCGCCTCCGGCAAGCAGCAGGAATTGCTGAAAAAAGCGCAGCTGTCGTGGATTGCGCTACGCGACGCCGACTGTCAGTTCCTCGCCTCCGGCGCTGAGGGCGGCAGCGTACAGCCGATGCTGATCAACCAGTGCATGTCCGATAAAACCGTCGAGCGCGAGTCGTTCCTCGCCTCGCTGCTGCAGTGCGAGGATGGCGATCAGAGCTGCCCGCTGCCGCCCGCCAATTAACGCACGCGGATCCCTTCAATAATCATCCGCTGGACATTATCGACGGTTTGCTGAAAAAACGTCTCATCGCGCAGCGTCGCGCCGGTTACCGCCTCAACCTGAGTGGCGAAATCGGCGTAATGCTGTGTGGTCGCCCAGATCATAAAGATCAGATGCTGCGGGTCAACCGGCGCCAGCCGGCCGCTCTCGACCCAGCCGGAAATAATCGCCGACTTTTCATCCACCAGCGCTTTCAGATCGCCGGTCAGTTCACCCATCAGCAGCGGCGCGCCCTGCAGCATCTCCAGGCAGAACAGCCTTGACGCTTGCGGGTGATCGCGGGACACCTCCAGCTTGAGGCGAATATATTCGCCGATAGCCACCAGCGGGCTGATATCTTCGCGAAAGGCCTTCAGCGGCGCCAGCCAGATAGCCAGAATCTGCTGCAGCACGGCAATATACAGCGCCTCTTTCGACGGGTAGTAGTAGAGCAGGTTCGTTTTCGATACCCCGGCCAGCTCGGCGACCTGCTCAAGCCGCGTACCGTGGATACCAAACTGCGAGAACGCATCGAGCGCGGCGGCCAGGATCGCCTCTTTTTTCGCGCTCACCGCCAGTGAACGTTTGCCGATCTTTTTCACGCTGCCCTGTGCCATTCGTCATCTCCTTCTTTTCACGCCATCAGCATAGCAAATGCCCAGCGCCGACACGACTCTCTGCACCCTGATTGCGCACGACTGCGGTTTTTTCGTGCACCGATTTTGACCATTCAGTCCACTTTTATTGCTGCTATTTTCGGCAACCATCCAGTAACACATTAATAACATTAGCCTTTGTAAAACTGGCATCGCCTTTGCTTTATTTTTCAGGCGAGGTGATTGAGGGAGATGCAGGATGCAGCGCCGCGCGCCTTCTTGTTCAACGACATGCAGAGAGGTAGGTATGAAAATTGGTGTTTTCGTTCCGATTGGTAATAACGGCTGGCTGATTTCCACCCATGCTCCCCAGTACATGCCGACGTTTGAGCTGAATAAGGCCATCGTGCAAAAAGCCGAACACTACGGCTTCGATTTCGCGCTGTCGATGATTAAACTGCGCGGCTTCGGCGGTAAGACCGAATTCTGGGATCATAATCTGGAGTCCTTCACCCTGATGGCCGGGCTGGCTGCCGTCACTTCGCGCATTCAGATCTACGCTACCGCCGCCACGCTGACGCTGCCACCGGCGATCGTCGCCCGCATGGCCTCGACCATCGACTCCATTTCCGGCGGCCGCTTTGGCGTCAATCTGGTGACCGGTTGGCAAAAACCCGAATACGAGCAGATGGGTATGTGGCCGGGCGACGACTACTTCGCCAGCCGCTACGACTATCTCACCGAATATGTCCAGGTGTTGCGCGATCTGTGGGGGACCGGGCGTAGCGACTTTAAAGGCGACTACTTCACCATGAACGACTGTCGCGTCAGCCCGCAGCCGTCGCAGCCGATGAAAGTGATCTGCGCCGGGCAAAGCGACGCCGGTATGGCGTTCTCCGCCCAGCACGCGGACTACAACTTCTGCTTCGGTAAAGGGGTCAACACCCCAGCCGCCTTCGCCCCCACCGCCGCGCGCATGATGCAGGCGGCGGAAAAAACCGGCCGCGACGTCGGCTCCTACGTCCTGTTTATGGTGATCGCCGACGAGACCGACGAGGCGGCCCGCGCCAAATGGGATCATTACAAAGCCGGCGCCGATGACGAGGCGCTGGCGTGGCTTACCGAACAGAGCCAGAAAGACACCCGTTCCGGCAGCGACACCAACGTGCGCCAGATGGCCGACCCCACCTCGGCGGTCAATATCAACATGGGTACCCTTGTCGGCTCTTACGCCAGCGTCGCCCGCATGCTCGACGAAGTGGCGGCAGTTCCCGGCACCGACGGCGTGCTGCTGACGTTTGATGATTTCCTGATCGGAATTGAAGCTTTTGGTCAGCGCATTCAGCCGCTGATGCGCTGCCGCGACCATATCGCCACCATGACTCAAGAGGTTGCCTGATGATTACCCTACCCGCTCGCCCGGAATCCCTGACCTTCGCGCCGCAGCAGAGCGCGCTGATCGTCGTCGATATGCAGAACGCCTACGCCAGCCAGGGCGGCTATCTCGACCTCGCCGGATTTGACGTTTCCGCCACCCGACCGGTTATCGACAATATCAACCTCGCCGTGGCCGCCGCGCGTGCCGCCGGGATGCTGATTATCTGGTTCCAGAACGGTTGGGACGACCAGTACGTAGAAGCAGGCGGCCCCGGCTCGCCGAATTTTCATAAATCCAACGCGCTGAAAACCATGCGTAAGAACCCGGAGCTGCAGGGTAAGCTGCTGGCAAAAGGCGGCTGGGACTACCAGCTGGTCGATCAGCTGAAACCGCTGCCCGGCGATATCGTGCTGCCGAAACCGCGCTACAGCGGCTTCTTTAACACCGCGCTCGACAGTATCCTGCGCAGCCGCGGCATCCGCCATCTGGTGTTTACTGGTATTGCCACCAACGTATGCGTGGAATCAACCCTGCGCGACGGCTTCTTCCTCGAATATTTCGGCATCGTGCTGGAGGACGCCACCCATCAGGCCGGTCCAGCGTTCGCCCAGCAGGCCGCGCTGTTCAATATTGAAACCTTCTTTGGCTGGGTCAGCGATGTCGCCAGCTTCTGTACCGCCCTTGAGCCCGCCGCGCCGCGCGCCTTTTCCGAGGAGAAACGTTATGCCTAAACAGGTGATTATTCCGCCAGGCACCACCACGCCTATCGCCCCATTTGTCCCGGGCACGCTGGCCGACGGCGTGGTTTACGTCTCTGGCACCCTGCCGTTCGATAAGCAAAACAACGTGGTGTATATCGGCGACCCAAAGGCGCAAACCCGCCACGTGTTGGAAACCATCAAGAGCGTTATCGAGACGGCGGGGGGCAGTATGGCGGATGTGACGTTCAACAGCATTTTTATCACCGACTGGAAAAACTACGCCGCGATTAATGAGGTCTACGCGGAGTTCTTCCCCGGCGACAAACCGGCGCGTTTCTGCATTCAGTGCGGGCTGGTGAAGCCCGATGCGCTGGTGGAGATAGCGACCGTCGCGCATATCGGGAAACCGGCATGATGAAGCTGAACATCTCCCCGGCGCCTTATCCGGGCGCGCCGGTGGTGGTTCTGAGCGCCGGGCTCGGCGGTGCGGGCGGCTACTGGCTACCGCAGCGGGCGGCGCTCGAACCGCACTATCAGCTGGTGAGCTATGACCATAACGGCACCGGCGAAAACGGCGGCCCGCTGCCGACAGGCTACAGCATGGCGGCCATGGCGCAGGAGCTTAACGCGGCGCTGCAGGCGGCGGGAATCGAACGTTTTGCGCTGGTCGGCCACGCCCTGGGCGCGCTAATTGGCCTACAGCTGGCGCTGGACTATCCCGCAGCGATAAGCGCCCTGGTACTGGTAAATGGCTGGCTGACGCTCTCCCCGCATACCCGCCGCTGCTTCCTGGTACGCGAACGCCTGCTGCACGCGGGCGGCGCGCAGGCATGGGTGGAGGCGCAGCCGCTGTTCCTCTACCCGGCGGAGTGGATGGCCTCGCGCCTGCCGCGGCTGGAGGCCGAAGACGCGCTCGCCATCAGCCATTTCCAGGGCAAAGAGAATCTATTGAAGAGGCTGAACGCCCTCAAGCAGGCCGACTTTTCGCGCCGGGCGGCAGCGATAACCTGTCCGACGCTGATTATCAGCGCCGCTGACGATCTGCTGGTCCCGGCCTCCTGCTCCCGGGTGCTTCAGGCGGCAATCCCCGGCAGCCAGCTGGCGGAAATGGCCTGGGGCGGCCACGCCTGCAACGTCACCGATACCGCCACCTTTAACCCTATTTTATGCGACGGGCTGGCCGCGATGCTGCCCGTCCCCCAGGAGAACCTATGAGCGAAGCCATTAGCCCGGCCGCCTGCGCCGCGCTGTTTACCGAGGCCCGAACCCACAACGGCTGGCTGGATAAGCCGGTCAGCGACGAGCAACTGCGTGAAGTCTACGACTTGCTGAAAATGGGGCCGACCTCCGCCAACTGCTCCCCGGCGCGCATCGTCTTCGTGCGCACGGTGGAAGGCAAAGCGAAGCTGCGCCCGGCCCTGTCGAGCGGCAATGTCGAGAAAACCATGCAGGCGCCGGTCACCGCTATCATCGCCTGGGACCGCGCATTTTACGATCGGCTGCCGGAGCTGTTCCCCCACGGCGACGCCCGCAGCTGGTTTACCTCCAGCCCGCAGATGGCGGAGGAAACCGCCTTTCGCAATAGCTCACTGCAGGCGGCATACCTGATTTTCGCCTGCCGCGCACTGGGCCTGGACACCGGCCCGATGTCGGGCTTTGACCGCGACAAAGTCGATGCGGCGTTTTTTGCCGACGGCGCCTGGAAGAGCAACCTGCTGATCAATATCGGCTACGGCGATCCCGGCAAGCTGTATGGCCGCCTGCCGCGTCTGCCGTTTGATGATGCCTGCCAGCTGGCATAAGGAGCCCGTATGTCTCTTGCCGATAAACAAAGCTTTCGCGACGCCATGGCCCACGTCGGGGCGGCGGTGAACATTATCACCACTGATGGTCCGGCTGGCCGCGCCGGCTTTACCGCCAGCGCAGTCTGCAGCGTCACCGACGCGCCGCCCACGCTGCTGGTCTGCCTGAATCGCTCCGCCTCGGTGTGGCCGATCTTCAGCCAGCACCAGGCACTGTGCGTCAACACCCTGGCGGCTGGCCAGGAAGAACTCTCGAACGTTTTCGGCGGTAAAACGCCGATGGCGGAGCGCTTCGCCGCCGCCGACTGGCAAACCGGCGCGACCGGCTGCCCGCGTCTGGAAGCGGCGCTGGTCAGCTTCGACTGCCGCATCAGCCAGATCGTCAGCGTCGGGACTCATGACATTCTGTTTTGCGAAGTGGCGGCGATTGTACGCCATCCAAACCCGCGCGGACTGATGTGGTTCGACCGCGGCTACCACACGCTGATGCGTCCAGCCTGTTAACCCTAAACCCAGGATCTCATCATGGCTCTCTTCGATTTTCCTCGCTGGCAGTTAACCTCCCCCTCCGCCGCCTCCGGCGTCGTCGCTCCCGATGAACGGCTGTCGGTCGGACAAACCATGGTGATGGGCGTGCAGCACGCGGTGGCGATGTTTGGCGCAACCGTTCTGATGCCAATCCTGATGGGGCTGGATCCCAATCTGTCGATCCTGATGTCCGGCGTCGGCACCCTGCTGTTCTTTTTGGTTACCGGCGGGCGCGTGCCGAGCTACCTGGGCTCCAGCGCCGCCTTCGTCGGCGTGGTGATCGCCGTCACCGGCTTCAACGGCCAGGGGCTTAACCCGCACCTCAGCGTCGCGCTGGGCGGGATTATTCTCTGCGGACTGGTTTATACCCTGATTGGCCTGGTGGTGATGAAAATCGGCACCCGCTGGATCGAGCGGCTGATGCCGCCGGTAGTCACCGGCGCGGTAGTCATGGCGATCGGTCTTAACCTCGCGCCAATCGCGGTGCGCAGCGTATCAGCGACGCCATTTGACGGCTGGATGGCGGTGCTGACGGTGCTGTGCATCGGTCTGGTGGCGGTGTTTACCCGCGGAATGCTGCAGCGGCTGCTGATCCTCGTCGGGTTGATTATCGCCTGCGCGCTCTACGCGCTGTTGACCAACGGCCTCGGGCTGGGCAAGCCCCTGGATTTTAGCTTGCTTGCGCAGGCAGCGTGGTTTGGCTTGCCGCAGATAACCGCCCCGACCTTTAACGGCCAGGCGATGATGCTGATCGCCCCCGTAGCGGTGATTCTGGTGGCGGAAAATCTCGGTCACCTGAAGGCGGTGGCCGGGATGACCGGACGCAATATGGACCCGTATATGGGGCGGGCGTTCGTCGGCGACGGACTGGCAACGATGCTTTCCGGCTCGGTTGGCGGCAGCGGGGTGACCACCTACGCGGAGAATATCGGCGTAATGGCGGTCACCAAAGTGTACTCAACGCTGGTGTTCGTCGCGGCGGCGCTGATTGCGATGCTGCTTGGATTTTCACCGAAATTCGGCGCGCTGATCCATACCATTCCGGGACCGGTGATCGGCGGCGCATCGATTGTGGTGTTTGGCCTGATTGCCGTCGCGGGCGCGCGAATTTGGGTGCAGAACCGCGTGGATTTGAGTCAGAACGCGAATCTGATTATGGTGGCGGTGACGCTGGTGCTGGGGGCGGGCGATTTCGCGCTTTCTCTCGGCGGCTTCACCCTCGGCGGGATCGGTACGGCCACCTTCGGCGCGATCCTGCTGCACGCTCTGCTTAACCGCCGTCCGCGTGAGGCCGGGCAAACCAACGTCACCCCGGTATGAAAGCGTGCGACGCCTGAAGACCCGTTAACGGAAGCGGCGCTTAACGCGCCTTGCCCCGGATACCGGTCCGCAGGCAACGGTAAACCCGTAGCCCGGTTAAGGCGTTTACGCCGTGAGCCGGGCGTTCCTCCCGCTCAACGGCAGCTGCGAAGAGAAAAAAAACCGCCGACGTGACGTCGGCGGCGAGGGTGATGGGGTCGGGCCCGGGAGATTAACCCCCATCAGCAAACAATCAGGGGACGCTAGCTTTCGCGGCTACCATGACTGTTTTTACCCCCTTTCTTACCCGCTTCGGATGCGCGTTGAGGATCGTTTTTAAAGTTCCCCCCGCTGTGCTGGCCACCTTTACGACCTGCTTCTGATGCTCTTTCACGGTCTTCGGCAAAGTTGCCGGCACCGCCACGATGGTTTGCCATTACTGACCTCCATTTAGGTTAGACATCATGCTGCATTAGGTGAAACACGAGGCTCAGGCCTCCGCGATACGGGTTGCGTATCACGTGCTTTTAAGGTTAGCGAAGGAAAACCGCGTCGGAGGGATATCGTCACATTCTGAAATAGATTTTGTATAAGAACTGCTGCTATTACGCCGGGCGCGCGCTAAGCGGCTCTTATGACAGCCTAAAATGGCGCCACTAAAGATGTATCTTTTTGCAACAGCCCTCGTTTTTTGCAATTTTGTTATAAATCAAATAAATGATTGTTGCATTTGCACTCTTCGCCACAAGTCTTATCTTTAAAGATAGCCAGTCAACTGGCTGGCACATAACGCAACCGAGGAGTGATGCAAATGGCTAAGATTCTGGTGCTTTATTATTCTATGTACGGACACATCGAGACCATGGCGCATGCCGTCGCCGAAGGGGCAAACAAGGTAGATGGCGTTGAAGTGGTCGTGAAGCGCGTACCGGAAACCATGCAGGCAGAGGTGTTTGCCAAAGCAGGCGGGAAAACGCAAAACGCGCCCGTCGCCACGCCGCAGGAGCTGGCGGAGTACGACGCCATCATCTTTGGTACCCCTACCCGTTTCGGCAATATGTCCGGACAAATGCGCACCTTCCTCGATCAGACCGGCGGCCTGTGGGCATCCGGCGCGCTGTACGGCAAGCTGGCCAGCGTGTTCAGCTCAACCGGCACCGGCGGCGGCCAGGAACAAACCATTACCTCAACCTGGACCACCCTTGCGCACCACGGGATGATTATTGTGCCGATCGGCTACGGCGCCCAGGAGCTATTTGATGTCTCGCAGGTTCGCGGCGGTACGCCTTACGGCGCCACCACCATCGCCGGCGGCGACGGCTCGCGTCAGCCGAGCGAAGAGGAGCTGGCGATTGCCCGTTATCAGGGAGAGCACGTTGCGGGCCTGGCAGTAAAACTACACGGTTAATCTTCAGCAGGAGGAAAGCATGCCGAATCAAGAAGCAAAGGCCCATCGCGTCGGTGAGTGGGCAAGTCTGCGCAATACGTCTCCTGAAATTGCCGAGGCGATTTTTGAATTAGCCCATTACGATGAAAAGCTGGCGGAGAAAATCTGGGAGGAAGGCAGCGATGAAGTCCTGCCCCTCGCCTTCGCTAAAACGGACAAAGACTCCCTGTTCTGGGGCGAACAAACTATCGAACGCAAGAACGTGTAGCCCGAACAGGTACACAGTACCGCCTCCGGGAGTTCTTGCATGAGCTTCCCGGAGGCGACGCGTTGCGCCTGTCCGGGCTACAAGACCAGGCTAAACATCGGCAGTAAGACCCGGATTGCTCCGGGTTTTTTATGCTCTGTTATTTTGTCGCCTCGGCCATCACCTTTTTAAAGGTGTCCATCGGGCAGAAGCCGTTATCATCGACCGGACAGCCGTTCAGCGCCAGCGTCACCCGCTGCGGCGGCGACTGCAGGGTTAACGCATCGGCATTGCGCAACTGCTCGGTGCTTTGATAGACGTACTCAATCTTCATCAAATCACGATTGCCGCCGTTATCATGCCAGCGCTGGAACACCAGCTTGCCGCCGATAGGCGTGCGCTCGTACTGGTTATGCAGCTGATAGGGTTTAAAATCCAGCGCCGTCAGCAGCGAAGCGATGTTGGAGTCGTGTCCCACCAGCAGCGTCACTTTCGCCGCCTTCGCCGCATCGCCCACCAGCGCGTTATCAATATATTTCACCAGCGGCTTAGCCACGTTGCGCGCCACTTCAGGGGAAGTAAACAGGCTATCCTGATAGCCGTTTTTCAGCTTCGACAGCACCTGCCACTGCTTATCGGTTTTGATTTCGCCCCAGGCGACCTGGTCTTTCGGGAACCCCTCGTAATACTGCAGCGTAAAGGCGTCAACCAGCGAGTTACCGACCTTAAGCGGCCCGGAAACGCCCGGTTCCTGCTGATATTTGGCGCTAAAGGTATCTTTCCCTTCGCTCAGGGAGCACTGCTGTTTCTCTTTGCAGGACGGAGAATTGCGGTAGTCGGTTATCGCCTCCAGCAGCTTATAACTTTCGCCCAGCTGCATCCCCTGCCGCTCTTTCTCCATTGCCTGCACCGCCTTTTCGCTGAAAGCGGCGGAATCGTCGACGATCACCGGATTAAACGTTGGGTCCATGGTGCCCATTTTTTCCTGATGGTGCACCGTCACCCCGCAGCCGGGAAACGCGCCGGTAATAAAGAACTGCGCGGTCGCGACGGTACGCTGCAGGCTATTGGCATAGGCGTAGACCGCGTTCTCCGGCGGACATTCGCCGCTGGTCACTAGCCCCTGCTGCGCCAGCCATTCACGCATATAGTGCCCCATATAGACTTCCAGTACTCCGCCCTTGGTCGTCAGCTGACCGCCGGGAACATCCCACTCCGGCCAGGATTTCGGCGTGGATTGCTCCAGCACGCTGCCGTTGTTCGCCAGCGGCGCGCGCAGGTTATGGCGGCTCATGATCAGTACCTGCTGAAGCTGATACCCTTCCGGTGCGGCCTGCTCCTGCGCCTGGACGCCAGCGGACAGTAAGACAACGCCGGCCACGGCGGCGGCGAGTAGACTTTTTCTCATCCCTTAACCCTCAGTCAGTGATTATCATCGCCTTAATTGTGACAAATTTATGACATTTTTCCGGGCAATGGCTCGCAAAGTGCGGAAAGAATTACGCTTTCCGCCATGACGCAGGAAGAGTGAAATCAGAGGGATGGCGTTACTCCGGCAGCGGCACCGCAGCAAGGGTACAGATAGCTTCATGCTTGCCGCCGCGATGGTCGACGATCAGCACTTTATCGCCGGCTTTTTTACCTTCGCAGGGTTTTAAAACCTGATCGACAATACGTTCGCGAATTGACGGGTTCCCGGGATCGGCCAGGCTATTGAATGACGTCAGAACCAGCAGTGGCCCAACAACAGCGATGATTTGCTTATTAACCATTTGTTACTCTCACCCCTTATTTAGCGGGCCAAGGGTAGCAGCCCGTCGCGCGCTCGTCTGTAAATTCGCTTAACCGAGTGTTACTCGTTCATTTTTTCACCATCACCGCGCTTTACTCTTCACATTTATTCATGTAAATAATAATTTCAGTGCATTGCTGGCAGTCTATTCTCGTCTGATTCATCGGGTCATCTTTAAGAAATATCCCGATGCTATTATCCCGATATCACGGTATTTTTTCTTCATGTTAAACATAACATTAGGTTAATCTATGTCAGGTATCCTGCTCTTTATCGTCGCGGTGGTTTTGCTGGGAGTAGCCATCTACAGCCTGGTCTCCTATGTCAAGGATCGGCGCTCCGCACAGCTGCCAACCCATAAGAAAAAGAAATAATTCATCCTCACTATTCTTACCTTCTGCCCCTGCTATTTCTCCCCGACTGCCTGATTTCAAACGAGAATGAAAAAAAGAAGGCAGGCTCGCCGGCCTGCCTTTATGTGTGAGTTAAAAATCGTTACGATTCCCAGGCCTGTTCCGCTTTGGCCCCGTCAAACTGCGGCGGCGGCTTACGGAAGCGGCGGGTCAGATAAGTCAGATACAGCAAACCCAGCCCCGCCCATATCAGACCGAGCGTCAGCGAGGTCGCCTCCAGGTTAATCCACAGAACGCCCACCGTCAGCGCGCCGACCATCGGCAGCAGCAGGTAGTGAAAGCGATCTTTCCAGGTTTTGTTAAAGCCCTTACGCCGCCAGAAGTGATTAAACACCGACAGGTTAACGAAGGTGAACGCCACCAGCGCGCCAAAGTTAATTAGCGCCGTGGCGGTAACCAGGTCGAAGAACAGCGCCGACAGCGCGACGATGCCCACCATGATCACATTCAGCGCCGGAGTCCGCCATTTTGGATGGACATAGCCGAAAATGCGCTCCGGGAAAACGTTATCACGGCCCATAACGTACAGCAGGCGCGAAACGCTGGCGTGTGAGGCCAGGCCTGACGCCAGGGTATTCACAAAGGTGGTGCACAGGAAAATCGACTGGAACAGCTTGCCGCCGACGTAGAGGGCGATCTCCGGCAGCGCCGCGTCCGGGTCTTTAAAACGGCTAATATCGGGGAAAAAGAGCTGCATAAAGAACGAGGCGGCAATAAAAATCACCCCGCCGTAGACCGCGGTCAGGAAGATGGCTTTCGGGATCACCCGCGCGGCGTCCGGCGTCTCTTCGGAAAGGGTCGTCACCGCATCAAAGCCGAGGAACGAAAAGCAGACTATCGTCGCCCCGGTAATAATCGGGATCAGGTGCGCATTCTGGCTAATAAACGGCTGGAGCGACCAGACGGTACCGACGCCCTCCCCCTTATGCAGCCCCTGCACCACCAGCACGATAAAGACCACCATGATTGAGATCTGCACCAGCACGAACAGGGTATTGAAGTTCGCCACCAAATTGACGCTTTTCAGGTTCGCTGCGGTCAGAATGGCCACAAACGTCACCACCCATACCCAGGGCGGCACGTCCGGAAACAGCGCGGAAAGATAAATTTTGGCCAGCAGAACGTTGATCATCGGCAGGAACAGATAATCCAGCAGCGAAGACCAGCCCACCATAAACCCGACGTGCGGGCTGATCGACTTTTGCGCGTAGGTATACGCCGATCCCGCCTGCGGAAACTGGCGTACCAGCTTACCGTAGCTAATGGCGGTAAACAGCACGCCGGCCAGCGCCAGCAGATAGGAGGCCGGAACGTGGCCGTTGCTAATGCCGGAAACGATGCCGAAGGTATCAAAAACCGTCATCGGGGTCAGATAGGCGAGGCCCATCATCACCACCTGCCACAGCTTGAGAGACTTGCGCAGCCGTGGTTTGCCCGCGTCAGAGGCGTTATCGAGAGAGGTGTTAATAGCCATGGCCATTTCCCCCGCTGCACATCCGGGTTTGCGGTCGTAGAGACCGGGAAACCAACCTGCTTCGCAACGGGGTTAATGGCAAATAAAAAGGTAAAAAGAACCGACGAGCGGTGGCGGCGCACTCCATGCGGCCATGACGGCCCCCTTCTCCCTGCGGATATTTAAACATCTGCATCATTTCCTACCTCGTTACACACTGTGTCGTTAACTGAAGCCCCGTTGCCGCCTGCGCTCCTTAACGCGGCATCCGGGAATGGCTGGGCTCCCAGCAAAAACGTCCGACCAGGCTCCGCTCAGGCCGTATGATGCTACTCGTGATAACGCTAAGCTGCCCCCTGCGGGGCGGCAATCAGGCGTTTTTCAACATCCACTCGATTTCGGTTTCCGTGATCAGCCGCTCAAACTGCAGTAATTCGTCGTTTTTACAGGCGTGATAAACGTGGCAGAAACGTTCGCCAAGCCGTTCGCGCAGGTGATCGTTTTGCATAAACTCCCACAGCGCATCGCTCTGGCGAATCGGGAACGGCAGCCCCTCCTGCTCAAGGCCGTTGCCTTCCACCTCTTCCTGTAACGGCAGCGGATTATCCAGACCGTGGAGGATGCCGGCGAAAATCGCCGCCATCACCAGGTACGGGTTGGCGTCCGCCCCGGCCACGCGATATTCGACGCGGTGGTTGTGCCGATCGCCGCACGGAATGCGCAGCGCCACCGTTCGGTTGTTGTGCCCCCACGACGCCTGGGTCGGCACGTACATTCCCGGTTGGAAACGACGATACGAGTTGACGTTCGGTGCCAGCAGCGCCATCGACGCCGGCATCAGATCAATCATCCCGGCGAGCGCGCGTTTTAACATCGCGGAATCTTCGCCGTCCGCGTCCGCCAGCACGTTCTCGCCTTTGTTGTTCTGCATGCTGATATGGATATGCATCCCGCTACCGGCGTGCTCTTCATAGGGTTTGGCCATAAAAGTGGCGTGCATCTTATGCTTCTCCGCCATTAAACGCACGAGACGTTTTAACGCCAGCGCGTCATCGCAGGCGTCGAGCACGTTATCGGTATGGTGGAGGTTGATTTCAAACTGACCGGGAGAGGCTTCCGCCACCGCGCCGTCGGCGGGGATCAGCTGAAGCTGGGCGATCTCATCGATTTCGTTCAGCACGTCGGCAAAGTGGTTGAGGTTGTCGACGGAGTAAACCTGGCTTTGGGTATTGCGATCGCCGGTTCCCGGCGCGCACGGCGGCTGCAGGTAACCTTCCGCGTCGCGCTTGCGGTCAAGTAAATAGAACTCCAGCTCTACCGCTACCACGGGGAACAGCCCGCGCTGGCGCAGCTGCTGCCAGAGCCGGTTAAGAACGTTCCGCGGCTCAACGTCAAAGGGAGCGCCATCTTCATCAACCATGGTCAGCAGAACCTGACCAATGTATTCCGGGTCCGCCGCCGACGGCGTTAAGGTTCCCAGCACCGGTACGCAGGTGCGATCCGGTTCGCCCATCTCCTGGCCGAGCCCCGCCTCTTCCACCACGTTGCCGAGAATGTCCATCGCGAACACCGAAGCCGGGAAATAGCAGCCCTTCTCCAGTTTGCTCAGGCCAGACACCGGGATCCGCTTACCGCGGAAGCAGCCGTTCAGGTCGGTTAACAGTACATCTACGTATTGCGTATTGGGGTAACGCTCGAGGTAGCGCTTCACTTCCCAGGTGAATGCGCTGACCCGTCTCTCTTCCGACTGCTGAACAAAATTCTCAACTTCTACGATATTAGTTTCCATGATTCACCGCCGTTGTTTAGTTTCGGACCCTGAATGGCACTGTTAAATATAATGTCCATTATTGGAATGTGTATGCAAACAAATTGTTTGTCAAATGTTAAATTAAGTTTGCAAAGGGCTATATCCACTGCTAGATTGAGAAAATATTGAACGAAATGGCCGTTTTACCCGCTAATCCGGTCATAATTTAGTCCACTTTGTGAGGGCGATCATGGAAAATATAATGTACAAGCCAGTTATTGGCGTGGTGATGTGTCGAAACAGGCTTAAGGGTCACCAGACCCAGACTCTGCAAGAGAAGTATCTGAACGCGATTGTTAACGCCGGCGGCGTGCCGATTGCCCTGCCGCACGCGCTGGCGGAGCCGGAACTGCTTTCCGCGCTACTGCCAAAACTGGACGGCATTTATCTGCCCGGCAGCCCGAGCAACGTACAGCCGCACCTCTATGGTGAAAACGGCGATGAGCCTGACGCCGATCCCGGGCGTGATCTTCTGAGCATGGCGCTGATCGACGCCGCGCTCGAAAGGCGCATCCCCATTTTCGCCATCTGCCGTGGACTACAGGAACTTGTTGTCGCCACCGGCGGGACTCTGTATCGTCGTCTGTTCGAGCAGCCTGAGCTTCTTGAGCACCGCGAGGACCCCGAACTTCCCGTCGAGCAGCAATATGCGCCCTCGCATGAAGTTCAGGTTCAGGAAGGAGGATTACTTTCTCAGTTAATACCGGGCTGCAACACGTTTTGGGTAAACTCGTTACACGGACAGGGAGCGAAAACCACGGGTCCACGGCTGCGCGTGGAGGCGCGTTCTCCCGACGGGCTGGCGGAAGCGGTCAGCGTTAACGACCATCCTTTCGCCCTCGGCGTGCAGTGGCATCCTGAATGGAACAGTAGCGAATACGCCCTGTCGCGAATGTTGTTTGAGGGTTTTATCACCGCCTGTCAGAACTATAGCCAAAATAATTCAAGTTGCAGGAAAGCGGCAAGTGAGCGACAAATTCGTCGGGAACGAATTTGACCAGCCGAAGGCTGGCCTCCGGTGAGAGGCAGGAGCCTCTCATTAATCCCCAGGAGCTTACTGGAGTAAGTGACTGGGGTGAGCGAGCAAAGCCAACGCGCAAGCGACTTGAAGTATGACGGGTATATGTCGCTGAAAAACAGCGACTCTGACCACTACCGTTAAGGAAATGCAAATATGAGCGATGACGGACTGGCGCCAGGGAAACGTCTGTCAGAGATCCGCCAACAGCTGGGTCTCTCGCAGCGTCGTGCCGCCGAACTGTCTGGGTTAACACATAGTGCCATCAGCACCATAGAACAGGACAAAGTCAGTCCTGCCATCAGTACGCTGCAAAAGCTGCTGAAAGTCTACGGGCTGTCGCTCTCGGAATTCTTTTCTGAACCAGAAAAACCGGCTGAACCTCAGGTGGTTATCAATCAGGACGATCTGATTGAAATCGGCAGTCAGGGGGTGTCGATGAAACTGGTTCACAATGGCAATCCGAACCGCACGCTGGCGATGATTTTTGAAACGTACCAGCCTGGAACCACAACCGGGGAGAGGATTAAGCATCAGGGTGAGGAGATAGGCACCATACTGGAGGGTGAAGTCGTGCTGACCATTAACGGTCAGACGTATCACCTGGTGGCTGGGCAAAGCTATGCCATTAACACCGGCATACCGCATAGCTTCAGCAACACCTCGGCGGGTATCTGCCGAATCATCAGCGCCCATACTCCCACCACATTCTGATTTTTTAGCCTGAGGTTTTCTCAGGCTTTCTTCAGGCCTGCACCGTCGGAGTTTATTCCGGCGGCGCGAAGAAAACGCAGTTCACCTTGCGCGATGCGGAAAAACGTATTCCGCTGGCCCCGGATAATTTACGCCCGTTAACGGGCAATTTAAACGGTACTCACCCCCGGGGACGCCCTACGCCCTGAGGGTCTGAAATCACCACTTTTTTATTTTTCCGATTATGTCATTAAGGAGTCATGATGGATTTTCACAACCTGGCTTACTGGCAACAAAAAGCACGCGAATTGACGATTGAAACGCGGTTATTTATTAACGGCGAGTACAGCGCCGCCGCCGATAATAGCGTGTTTACCACCGTCGACCCGGCGGCGCAGCAGACCCTTGCCGAGGTCGCGCGCGGCAAAAAAGCCGACGTCGATCGCGCGGTCCAGGCCGCCCGCGGCGTTTTCGATCGCGGCGACTGGTCGCAGGCGTCTCCTGCCCAGCGCAAAGCGGTGCTGACAAAATTCGCCGACCTGATGGACGCCCATCGCGAAGAGCTGGCGCTGCTGGAAACCCTCGACACCGGCAAACCGATCCGTCACAGCCTGCGCGACGATATCCCCGGCGCCGCTCGCGCGATTCGCTGGTATGCCGAAGCTATCGATAAAGTCTACGGCGAAGTCGCCCCCACCAGCGGCAACGAACTGGCCATGATCGTTCGCGAACCGATTGGCGTGATTGCGGCGGTAGTGCCGTGGAATTTCCCACTGCTGCTGGCCTGCTGGAAGCTTGGCCCGGCGCTGGCGTCAGGCAACAGCGTGGTGCTTAAGCCGTCGGAAAAATCCCCCCTTACCGCTCTGCGTCTGGCGGGCTTAGCAAAACAGGCCGGACTGCCGGACGGCGTATTTAACGTGGTGAGCGGTTTCGGCCATGAAGCCGGTCAGGCGCTGGCGCTGCATCCGGACGTCGAAGTGATTACCTTTACCGGCTCCACCCGCACCGGTAAACAGCTGCTGAAAGACGCGGGCGACAGCAATATGAAGCGCGTCTGGCTGGAGGCGGGCGGTAAAAGCGCCAATATCGTCTTTGCCGACTGCCCGGACCTGCAAAAAGCGGTCAACGCGACTGCCGGCGGTATTTTCTACAATCAGGGCCAGGTCTGTATCGCCGGTACCCGTCTGCTGCTTGAGGAGAGCATCGCCGACCGCTTTCTCGACCTGCTAAAAGAGCAGGCAAAAGCCTGGCAGCCGGGCAATCCGCTTGACCCGAATACCACCATGGGCATGCTAATCGACAACACCCATGCCGATAGCGTCCATAGCTTCATTCGCGCCGGCGAGGCGCACAGCACGCTGCTGCTGGATGGACGTAAAAATCCGTGGCCCGCGGCGGTCGGCCCGACCATCTTCGTCGATGTCGACCCCGCCTCCCCGCTCAGCCAGGAGGAGATCTTCGGCCCGGTGCTGGTGGTGACCCGCTTTCACACCGAAGAGCAGGCGCTGGCGCTGGCCAACGATAGCCGCTACGGCCTCGGCGCAGCGGTCTGGACCCGCGATCTCTCCCGCGCTCACCGCGTTAGCCGCCGTCTGAAAGCCGGATCCGTCTTCGTGAACAACTACAACGATGGCGATATGACCGTGCCGTTCGGCGGCTATAAGCAGAGCGGTAACGGACGCGATAAGTCCCTGCACGCCCTGGAAAAATTCACTGAACTGAAAACTATCTGGATTGCCCTGGAGTCTTAATCATGAGCGAACATACCACCAGCTATTATGCCGCCAGCGCCAACCGCTATGAGCCGTTCCCGACGCTGGACGAATCAATCAGCTGCGACGTCTGCATCGTCGGCGGCGGCTATACCGGCCTCTCATCGGCGCTGCATCTGGCCGAAATGGGCTACGATGTGGTGCTGCTTGAAGGCGCGCGCATCGGCTTCGGCGCCAGCGGGCGGAACGGCGGCCAGCTGGTTAACTCCTATAGCCGCGATATCGACGTTATCGAGAAAACCTACGGCCCGGACGCCGCGAAGATGCTCGGCAGCATGATGTTTGAAGGCGGCGACATTATTCGCGAGCGCATCCAACGCTATCAAATCCAGTGCGACTATCGCCCCGGCGGGCTATTTGTCGCGTTGAACCATAAACAGCTGGAGACGCTGGAAGAGCAGAAGGCGAACTGGGAGCGCTACGGCAATACCCAGCTGGAGCTGCTGGATGCCAGCGCTATTCGCCGCGAAGTGGACAGCGACCGCTACGCCGGCGCCCTGCTGGACCACAGCGGCGGCCATATTCATCCGCTGAACCTGGCGATTGGCGAGGCGGACGCCATTCGGATGAACGGCGGTCGGGTTTACGAACAATCACCGGTCACCCGCATTCAGCACAGCAGCCCTGCGGTGGTGACCACCGAACGCGGGCAGGTCACCGCCCGCTACGTGATCGTCGCCGGTAACGCCTATCTCGGCGATAAGCTCGAGCCGGAGCTGGCGAAGCGCAGCATGCCGTGTGGCACCCAGGTGGTCACTACCGCGCCGCTGGCTGAGGATCTGGCGCGCTCGCTGATCCCGAAAAACTACTGCGTGGAGGATTGTAACTACCTGCTGGATTACTACCGTCTGACCGCCGATAACCGCCTGCTGTACGGCGGCGGCGTGGTGTATGGCGCGCGCGATCCGGACGACGTTGAGCGACTGATTATGCCGAAGCTGCTGAAAACCTTCCCGCAGCTGCAGGGGGTAAAAATAGACTACCGCTGGACCGGCAACTTCCTGCTGACCCTCTCGCGGATGCCGCAGTTTGGCCGTCTCGATAACAATATCTATTATATGCAGGGCTACAGCGGCCACGGAGTGACCTGTACGCACCTCGCCGGACGGCTGATTTCGGAGCTGCTGCGCGGAGACGCCGAACGTTTCGACGCCTTCGCCAGGCTGCCGCACTATCCGTTCCCCGGCGGGCGCAGCCTGCGCATTCCGTTTACCGCCATGGGCGCGGCGTACTACAGCCTGCGCGATCGCCTGGGCGTTTAATCCCCCCGGCCGACGGCATCTGCCGTCGGCAATGTTGCCTCGTCGTACTGCTGCGGAAAGCGCTGCTGGAAGTAGCGGCGCAAAAACTCCACGGTGGCGCGAATTTTGGCCGAGGTCGCCAGCCGCGAGACGTATACCGCCCAGATATTGGCGGGCTGATAGTACTCCGGCAGCAGATGCAGCAGATTGCCGCTGGCAATATTCTCCCTGACGTCCCACCATGAGCGCAGCGCGATCCCCTGCCCCTCGAGGCACCACTGATGGACGATTTCGCCGTGGTTTGACGACAGCGGTCCGGTCACCTTAATAGCGTGCTCACCCTCTTTATCGCGTAGCTGCCAGACGCCAAAGGGCCGGTCGCGCTCTTTGATCACCAGACACGGCAGCGCGGCGAGATCGCTTAGCTGTCTCGGCCGGGGATAGCGGGCGACAAACGCCGGCGAGGCGCAGAGGATGCGGTGATTGCTGGCAAGCTGGCGGGCAATCAGGTTGGGGGCGATATCGTCGCCAACGCGAATATCCAGATCGACCCCTTCATTGGCTAAATCCACCAGCCGGTCAGCGACATCAAAACGGATTTCCAGCTGCGGGTAGTGACGGGCCAGCTCGGAGAGCGCCGGCGCGACTACTCGCCGGCCAAAGCCAAAGCTGCTGATAATCCGCAGCGTCCCCTGCGGTACCTGCCGCACATCGGAGAGCTCATCCATCATCTGATCGACGTCCTGCAGGATGCGCTGCCCCCATTCGTAGATGCGCTCCCCCTCTTCGGTGATAGCGACTCGTCGGGTGGTGCGGTGCAGCAGCTGGACGTTGAGCGTTTGCTCCAGCAGCGACACGCGCTTGCTGACGAAAGCCGGAGAGACCCCCAGCTCTTCAGCGGCGGCGGCGAAACCGGCGCGGCGGGCAACCAGCATAAAAACGCGCAAATCGTTCAGCAGCGGCAGATTATTCATGATTCGTGTTTTATGTTTCACCAGTTGGCGGGATTAATTATGAATCAGTCAATTATAGGATAGAGATGAAGTCAATTTCCCTTACCTGAAACTGAGAACAATGATGAATAAAACCTTACGTATTGCCGCCATCCCCGGCGATGGCATCGGTAAAGAAGTGCTGCCGGAAGGCGTCCGTGTGCTGCAGGCCGCCGCCGAACGCTGGGGGCTGGCGTTAAGCTTCGAGTATTTTGAGTGGGCCAGCTGCGACTATTACGCGCAACACGGCGCCATGATGCCCGACGACTGGCGCGCGCAGCTGCAAACATTTGATGCGATCTACTTCGGCGCGGTCGGCTGGCCGGATATCGTGCCGGATCACATCTCCCTGTGGGGCTCGCTGCTGAAGTTCCGTCGCGAATTTGACCAGTACGTCAACCTGCGTCCGGTGCGCCTGTTCCCCGGCGTCCCCTGCCCGCTGGCGGGTAAACAGCCCGGCGATATCGATTTTTACGTGGTGCGCGAGAATACCGAAGGGGAATACTCCGCCCTCGGCGGGCATGTGAATCCGGGTACCGAACATGAAGTGGTAATTCAGGAGTCGGTATTTACCCGCCGCGGCGTTGACCGTATTCTGCGCTACGCCTTTGAATTAGCGCAAAGCCGCCCGCGCAAAACCCTGACCTCAGCGACTAAATCTAACGGTCTGGCCATCAGCATGCCCTTTTGGGACCAGCGCGTTGAAGCGATGGCACAGGAATACCCTGAGGTGAAATGGGATAAGCAGCATATTGATATTCTGTGCGCCCGCTTCGTGCTGCAGCCGGAGCGTTTTGACGTGGTGGTCGGCTCTAATCTGTTCGGCGATATCCTCTCCGATCTCGGCCCGGCCTGTACCGGCACCATCGGCATTGCCCCATCGGCAAACCTCAATCCGGACCGTACCTTTCCGTCGCTGTTTGAAGCGGTGCACGGTTCGGCGCCGGATATCTACGGCAAAAATATCGCCAACCCGATTGCCACCATCTGGGCCGGCGCGATGATGCTCGACTTCCTCGGCAACGGGGACGCGCGCTACCAGGCCGCCCACGACGGTATTCTGGCGGCGATTGAGCAGACCATTGCCAGCGGACCGAAGACGCCGGATATGCAAGGCAGCGCCTCCACCCAGCAGGTGGGCGAGGCGATTTGTCGGGCGATTGCCGGGCAGTAGATCGCCCAGACGGGCGCGGCAGCGCCGCCTCCGGGACGATGTTCGTGCAGCTACGATATGCCTCTGAAACAACGTGATATGCAGCGATGCCCTGGTGCCCGCTGAAATCGGCGAACCGGAGGTCGGAAGACAAGGGCTGGCCGCCAGGGATGGCGGCCAGAGGCGAATCGAGACAGCGATGTCGAGTTGAGCCGACCGCGGGCTGAGGACCGGGAGGTGAGCGCAGTGCGCAGCACCGATTTCTTTGCGGGACCGCGGGGATTGTAAAGGGGGAGACGGTTTTCTCCCCCTTTACCCGTTCACCTACCACGGTGAGACATTTTCTGCGGGATAGCGGTGAACGGAACCCCTGCACGCTTTCCCGGAGGCGGCGCTTGACGCGCCTGTCCGGGCCCGGTGCCTCCCTCAGGCACCGGGCCCGGAAATCCCGGGTCGCGGCGTAAACGCCTTACCCGGGCTACTCCCCACTACCGTTTCGCAAACGACTGGAAACCCGTAGCCCCGGTAAGCACAGCGCCACCGGGGAGATGCTCCGGACCGAATTACAACTCCAGTTCGCGCTGCAGCAGCGCCGCGATCGCCTCGCTGCTCTGCGCCGTCACCAGCGATTGCCGGAACTCCGCATGCATAATGCGCCGCGCCAGCCGCGAGAAAATACGCATATGCTGATCGCCCGCCGAATGTTTGTTCAGCGTCAGCATAATTACAAACTGCGCCTCGTCGTCGCCCCACGCTACCGGCTGCGCCAGACGGGCGACGCTGATGGTCGACTGCTCGATATGCTCCGATTTACTGTGCGGAATGGCGAAGCTAAACCCTAACCCGGTGGAAAACACCGCTTCGCGGGCCCACAGATCCGCTTCCAGCTTACGCGGATAGCGGCAGCGACCGGCCAGCAGCAGATTGTCGGTCATGCCCTTAATCACCTCCTCTTTACTGCGCCAGTCGCTGTTCAGCGTAATGCATTGAGGGGTAATCAGCGGCGCGTCCTGCTGGGTCATACGGAACTGGGCCAGCAGGTGCTCGACCTCCAGCGAAGTACGGCACTGCATCGCCTGGTTAAGCAGCTGACGGCAGGCGCGGCTGTCAAGCTGCGCCAGACGCGCCTTGGTCGCGGGGATCGACGGCGCGCTCATGCTCAGCTCATCCAGCCCCAGCCCTACCAGCAGCGGCAGCACGGAACCTTTAGCCCCGAGTTCACCGCACAGGCCGATCCATTTACCCTGGCGATGCACCGCCTGAACCGCGTAATCCAGCGCGCGCAAAAAGGCCGGATTGAGGCTGTTGTAGTGGCGCGTCACCTTGGCGTTATCGCGATCCACCGCCAGCAGATACTGGGTCAAATCATTGCTGCCGATACTAAAGAAATCAATCTCTTCGCAGCACTGGTCAATGATAAACATCACCGACGGCACCTCGAGCATAATGCCCAGCGGGATCTTTTCATCGAACGGAATATGTTCGCTGCGCAGCGACTGCTTTGCATCCGCCAACTGCTCCTTCACCCACAGAATCTCCTCCATCGAGGAAATCATCGGGATCATGATTTTCAGCGCGCCGTGCGCCGAAGCGCGCAGAATCGCCCGCAGCTGGGTGCGGAACAGCGCCTGATACTCTGCGTAAATACGTACCGCCCGGTAGCCGAGAAACGGGTTGTTCTCCGCCGGAATGTTGAGGTAGGCCACCGGCTTGTCGCCGCCGATATCCATGGTGCGGATGATAATGCTGCGCCCGTTGGCCGGCTCCAGCGCCTGGCAAAATATGTTGTAGAGCTCGTTTTCCGACGGCGCGCTGGGCCTGTCCATATAGAGCATTTCGGTGCGGAACAGGCCTACCGACTGTGCGCCGTTGTTAAAGGCCGCCGTCGCCTCTACCGAATGGGCGATATTCGCCGCCACTTCCAGACGAATACCGTCTTCCGTACGCCCCTCTTTATCCAGCCAGGCCTGCTGCTGGCGGCGGATCTGCGCCTGCACCCAGGCCTCCTGCTGATAGTAACGCGCCACCGCTTCATCAGGATTCACCACCACCAGCCCGGCGTTACCGTCAATCTGCACTCGCCGATCGACCCACGGCAGCAGCGCCTCCATATCGACACCCACCAGGGTGGGAATATTGAACGAACGCGCGAGAATCACCGTATGTGAAGTTGTGCCCCCACTGCGCAGCAGCAGGCCTTTCAGCAGGGTTTTATCCAGCTCAAGGAACTGGCTGGGAGTGAGCTCATCGGCGAGGCAGATGGCCTCTTCCGTCAGCTTACCCGGCGCCGGAAAGCGCGCTTCGCCGTAGATATGCTGCAGCAGCTGGAAGCAGACATCGCGGACGTCCAGCACGCGCTCCTGCAAATAGTCGTTGCCGGAAGCGCTGAACTGGGCGCAAAAATGCTCCCCGGTGGCGACCACCGCCTCGGCGCAGCTCAGGCCGCTCAGCAGCCCGCCCAGCAGATGCTGGCGCAGCGAGGCGTCGGTGGCCAGGGAGCGATGCGCTTCCAGGATCGCGCTGGCGGTGCCGTCGTTATCCAGCAGGCGAAACTCAATGTTTTTTACCAGCAGGGTCAGCCCTTTATCGAGCGCCGCCTGCTCCTGTTCGGTGCCGCCCGCCGCCGGTAGCGCGCCTAAATCGCGCAGATCGAGGGACTTAAGATGGGTAAGCCTGCCGCCCGCGCTGCCGGCGCAGACCGGTAAGGCGCGAAACAGCGTGGGATTAAGGCGCGAGAGGGATTCAGGAACCGGCTGAACGTCCATTTGTTCCACCGTCGGCAGCGGCGCATCGCAGTGCGGAAATTCGTCGCGGATAAACGCCGACAGCGCGGTGAACGCCTGTTCTTCGTCTTCCCCGCTGACGATCAGCTCACAGCGGTCCCCCTTTAAGGTATTAGTGCCGATAATCGCCAGCGCGCTTTTCGCGTTCCCGCGCCCTTCCGTGCGGATATTTAACCATTCGACCGAAGACGAAAAAGTATTGCACAGCGTTTCGACCAGGCTTGCCGGGCGCGCATGTACGCCGTTGGGCAAATCACATATGAATTCAATTACCAGAGCCATCGCCTTCCTCCTGAATAATGCGTATTAGCCAAAAGGTAAAGAAAGAAGTCGCCCGCCACTACGCGATAAAAGTGGTAATTACTGGATAATTGTATGCCAGACTCTTTTTTATGCTCGTGGTCACAAATCCCCCCATTAACGTCGTCAGAAAGCCGCCAGGACTAAGATTTGAGGTGGATCGCAATTTTCTTTTCGTCTTACAAATATCCAGTAAATGCACTTTTTCTCTACTATTTTATGCGCCGCCCTTTTTCTAATGTTGAGACATCAACTCAGTCACGGGCCACGCAGCGCTCAGGAGAAAAATAATGAATGAACTGGTGCAAATATTAAAAAATACACGCCAGCACCTCATGACCGGGGTTTCACATATGATCCCGTTTGTCGTGTCCGGTGGGATCTTGCTGGCAGTCTCCGTCATGTTGTACGGCAAGGGCGCGGTGCCCGATGCCGCCACTGACCCTAACCTGAAAAAACTGTTTGATATCGGCGTGGCCGGACTGACGCTGATGGTGCCGTTTCTGGCAGCCTATATCGGCTACTCCATTTCCGACCGCGCGGCGCTGGCCCCCTGCGCCATCGGCGCCTGGGTCGGCAACAGCTTCGGCGCCGGCTTCTTCGGCGCGCTGATTGCCGGGATCATCGGCGGGTTGGTGGTCTACTACCTGAAGAAGATCCCGGTGCACAAAGTGCTGCGCTCGGTGATGCCCATCTTCGTTATTCCGATTATCGGCACTTTTATTACCGCCGGGATCATGATGTGGGGCCTCGGTGAGCCGATTGGCGCGCTCACCGCCAGCCTGACCGGCTGGCTGCAGGGCATGCGCGAAGGCAGTATCGTGATTCTCGCCATCATTATGGGCCTGATGCTGGCCTTCGACATGGGCGGTCCGGTGAATAAAGTCGCCTACGCCTTCATGCTGATTTGCGTTTCCCAGGGCGTCTACAGCGTGGTGGCCATCGCCGCCGTCGGCATCGCCGTGCCGCCGCTGGGCATGGGCCTGGCAACGCTGATTGGACGTAAATACTTCTCCGCGGAAGAGCGTGAAACCGGTAAGGCCGCGCTGGTGATGGGCTGCGTAGGCGTGACCGAAGGCGCGATCCCCTTCGCCGCCGCCGATCCGCTGCGCGTTATCCCGGCCAACATGATTGGCGCCGCTGCTGGCTGCGTGACCGCCGCGCTGCTCGGCGCCCAGTGCTATGCCGGCTGGGGCGGGCTTATCGTTTTGCCGGTCGTTGAAGGAAAAGGCGGATTTATTGCCGGCCTCGCGGTTGGCGCCATCGTCAGCGCCGCCTGCGTCATCCTGCTCAAGGCCCTGGCGAAAAAGAAAACGTCTGACGCCATAGCCGATGACGAGATGGATCTTGATTTCGAAATTAACTGAGACACTGGAAGGAATATTGTATGACTAAAATTATCGCCGTTACCGCTTGCCCGTCTGGCGTCGCCCACACCTATATGGCCGCCGAATCCCTGGAGAGCGCCGCTAAAGCCAAAGGCTGGCAGGTCAAAGTAGAAACTCAGGGCTCCATCGGCATCGAAAACGAGCTGACCGCGGAAGACATCGCCAGCGCCGATATGGTGATTCTGACCAAAGATATTGGCATCAAGTTCGAAGAGCGTTTTGCCGGTAAAACCATCGTGCGCGTCAACATCAGCGACGCCGTGAAGCGCGCCGAAGCCATTATGAACAAAATCGACAGCCACCTTTCACAAAATGCCTGACTGAATACACGGGGCGCGGCCTGCGCCCCGCAAAATAACATGGAGTTTGTCATGACCAATCGCACTCAACGCTTAAAAGATCGTCTGTTCGCCAACCCGCGCGAAATCTCCCTCGAGCGGGCCCTGCTCTACACCGCCAGCCATAAACAGACCGAGGGGGAGCCCGTGGTGATCCGCCGGGCGAAAGCGACCGCATGGGTTCTCGACCATGTGCAGATTTCGATTCGTGATGATGAACTGATTGCCGGTAACCGCACGATCAAACCGCGCGCCGGGATTATGTCGCCGGAGATGGATCCCTACTGGCTGCTTAAGGAGCTGGACCAGTTCCCGACCCGCCCACAGGACCGCTTCACCATCAGCGAAGAAGACAAGCGCATCTACCGCGAAGAGCTGTTCCCCTACTGGGAGAATCGCTCAATGAAGGACTTCATCAACAGCCAGATGACCGATGAAGTGAAGGCCGCCGTCAGCACACAGATTTTTAGCGTTAACCAAACCGACAAAGGCCAGGGGCATATCATTATCGACTACCCCCGCCTGCTGGAAAACGGCCTCGCCGCGCTGGTGGCAGAGCTTAAGGCGCTAAATAAGCAGCACCCGCAGAACAGTTTTTATCAGGCGGTGCAGATCCTGCTGGAAGCCTCCCAGCGCCATATTCTGCGCTATGCGGCGCTTGCCGATGACATGGCCGCCGGCTGCGTCGACGTTCAGCGGCGCAAAGAGCTGGAGACCATCGCGGAAATTTCCCGCCATAACGCGTTGCACCGGCCGGAAGATTTCTGGCAGGCCTGCCAGCTCTTCTGGTATATGAACATCATTTTGCAGTATGAATCCAACGCCAGCTCCATTTCACTGGGGCGCTTTGACCAGTACATGCTGCCGTACTATCAGGCTTCATTAAATCGCGGCCAGGATCCGCAGTTTCTTCAGGAGCTGCTGGAGTCGCTGTGGGTGAAGTGCAACGATATCGTCCTGCTGCGCTCCACCAGCAGCGCGCGCTACTTTGCAGGCTTCCCAACCGGCTATACCGCCCTGCTCGGCGGTCTGACCGAGACTGGGCGCAGCGCGGTCAATATCCTGTCGTTTTTATCCCTCGACGCCTACCAGAACGTGCGCCTGCCGCAGCCGAACCTCGGCGTGCGGGTCAACGAGCTGATCGACCGTCCGTTCCTGCGCAAAACCGCCGAAACCATTCGCCTCGGTACCGGTATTCCGCAAATCTTTAATGATGAAGTGGTGATCCCGGCGTTTCTCAACCGCGGCGTCTCGCTGGAAGACGCGCGGGATTACTCGGTGGTCGGCTGCGTTGAGCTGTCGATCCCGGGGCGCACCTACGGCCTGCACGATATCGCCATGTTTAACCTGCTGAAGGTGATGGAAATCGTGATGCTGGAAAACGAAAGCAATCCTGATATCACCTGGGATGGGCTGATTAACCAAATCCGCGACAAGATTCGCTATTACATTAAGCTGATGGTCGAAGGCAGCAATATTTGCGATATCGGCCACCGCGACTGGGCGCCGGTTCCCCTGCTCTCTTCCTTTATTGAAGACTGCGTGCAGCACGGCCGGGATATCACCGAAGGCGGCGCGCGTTATAACTTCTCCGGGGTGCAGGGCATCGGCATCGCCAATCTCAGCGACTCGCTGCACGCGCTCAAAGGGATGGTGTTTGAGCAAAAACGACTGAGCTTCGCCGAACTGATCGCGGTGCTGAAAGCCAACTTCCAGACGCCGGAAGGCGAAAAGATCCGCGCGCGCCTGATCAACCGCTTCGAGAAATACGGCAACGATATCGATGAAGTGGATAACATCAGCGCCGATCTGCTGCGCTTCTACTGCAAAGAGGTTGAGCGTTACCAGAACCCGCGCGGCGGTCATTTCACGCCGGGCTCCTATACCGTCTCCGCCCACGTGCCGCTAGGGTCGGTGGTTGGCGCGACGCCGGACGGACGCCTGGCCGGGGAGCAGTTGGCGGACGGCGGGCTGTCGCCGATGCTTGGCCAGGACGTGCAGGGACCGACCGCGGTGCTCAAGTCGGTCAGCAAGCTGGATAACTTTCTGCTCTCCAACGGGACGCTGCTGAACGTCAAATTCACCCCGGCGACCCTTGCCGGCGACAGCGGCCTCAACAAGCTGGCCGACTTTCTGCAGGCCTTCACCAAGCTGAAGCTACAGCATATTCAGTTCAACGTGGTCAACGCCGACACCCTGCGCGAAGCCCAGCAGCGGCCGCAGGACTTCGCCGGTCTGGTGGTGCGCGTCGCCGGCTATAGCGCCTTTTTTGTCGAGCTGTCGCAGGAGATTCAGGATGACATTATCCGCCGCACCGCGCATCAGCTGTGAGGTGATGGAAACGCGTGCCGATAAGGCGCGCATTTTTAACATCCAGCGCTACTCTTTGAATGACGGTCAGGGGATCCGTACCGTCGTGTTTTTTAAAGGCTGCCCGCACACCTGCCCGTGGTGCGCCAATCCGGAATCGATCTCGCCGAAAATTCAGACCGTGCGTCGGGAGAGCAAGTGCCTGCGCTGCTCCCGCTGCCAGCAGGACGTGGTCGAGTGTCCCTCCGGGGCGTGGGAGCAGATTGGCCGCGACGTCACCCTGGATAATCTGCTTAAAGAGGTGCTGAAGGATGAAGTCTTCTTCCGCGCCTCCGGCGGCGGCGTTACCCTGTCGGGCGGCGAGGTACTGATGCAGGCCGAGTTTGCCGCGCGTTTTCTGCGCCGCCTGCGCGAATGGGGAGTGAGAACGGCGATTGAAACGGCGGGCGATAGCGCCTTTAGCCGTTTTTTTCCGCTGGCGCAGGCGTGCGACGAAGTGCTGTTTGATCTGAAAATCATGGATGAAGCGCTGGCCCGAGAGCAGCTGCGGATGAATATGCCACGGGTGCTGGACAACTTCGCCCGTCTGGTGGAAGCGCATATTCACGTGATACCCCGAGTGCCGCTGATTCCGGGGTTCACGCTGAATGACGCGAATTTCCGTCAGATTCTGGCGTTTTTGGCCCCCTTTAAGCTGCCCGAAATTCATCTTCTGCCGTTCCATCAGTACGGCGAACCCAAATATCACTTACTGGGAAAAACATGGTCGATGTCGATGATTAAAGCTCCTGCGGAATCTGAGATTCAACCATTCAAGACGCTGGCCGAACAGGCCGGTTTTAGCGTGACCATCGGCGGATAACGCCTGGAGGATGCTATGGATTTCAATATCGTTGCCGTCACGGCCTGCGTCAGCGGCGTCGCTCACACCTATATGGCGGCCGAGCGGCTGGAAAAAGTCGGCCACCAGGAGAAATGGAATATCAAAATAGAAACCCAGGGCGCGTTGGGGGTGGAGAACAAAATCACGGCTGACGATATTGCCCACGTCGATGTCGTTCTGCTGGTGACGGATATTGAAATTGACGATGCCCAGCGTTTTAACGGCATCCGCACCATTAAGACCAGCATTAAAACCTTTCTGCTGCAGCCGCAGCAGATTGTCGAGGCGGTGAAATGCATTATGAAAAAACCGGTGGTTTATATCGAGCTCCCCTGAGGGTGTCGGTGATTTTGTCGCCCGGACAAAGCACTTGCGCCACAGCCCGGGGAAATAGCACTGCGCCCGCTCAGACCTCCCCCGGTCGCGCTGCGCTTACCGGGGCTACAGGTTCACCGCCGTTTGCCGTTTTGTAGCCCGGGCAAGGCGCTTGCGCCGCGGCCCGTGGAATTAGCACTGCGCCCGCTCAGACTTCCCCCGGTCGCGCTGCGCTTACCGGGGCTACAGGTTCACCGCCGTTTGCCGTTTTGTAGCCCGGGCAAGGCGCTTGCGCCGCGGCCCGGGGATATAGCACTGCGCCCGCTCAGGCCTCCCCCCGTCGCGCTGCGCTTACCGGGGCTATAATTCCATGCGATTTTTACGCCACCCCCAGCAGCCATTTCTGCGCGGGCGTCAGGCGGCTGGCGGTTTCCGGCGTCAGCCAGCGTTGCTGATCCTGCTGCGCGGTATCCGCTCTGTCGATATATAAACCGTGCAGCACGCGCCTTCTGCTGCCAACGCGGTTGCGCGTCCCGCCGTGCCAGGCGTGGGCGTTATAAATCATCACGCTGCCCGCCGGCGCGGCGAACACTACCTCATCAGGATGCGCCAGCTCTGGATCGTCCAGCACCTCTTCCGGCAACTCCGGGCGAAGATGGGTACCGGGAATAATGCGCGGCGCGCCGTTTTCCGCACTCAGGTCATCGATAGCCCAGATGGTATTCACCAGATGCACTTTCGGAAAATCGGGACGCGGCTTTTTCCAGTCCGCATGCAGCGGCTGATGGCCGCCGTTAAACAACGCTTCCCGCGCGTTCAGGCTGGAGACTTTAAAATCCCCCTGAAAAACATGCCGACAGGCGGAGAGAATCAGCGGGTGGGACCAGACCTTTTCCCAAATCGCGCCTTTGTTAATCAGGTTGGCGATGCGGGTTGCCGTCGCTTCCTGGTGGTGCTCCATCGCCAGATTATCGCCCTCCCTCTCGACGATGGCGTCGATAAGCGTACGCATCGCCGCCAGCCACTCCGCGTCCGCCACGTTATGCACGACGGTGTAGCCCAGGGTATCCAGCTCCTGTTTCATTGTCGGGCTCAACGTAACGTTCGCCCCCAGCGCATCCAGATAAACCGCAGATTGTTGTTCCATATTTATATTCCTTAACTTATCGATAACACAAAACAAACTCTAATCTGCGGCGGGCGGGAATACATGAGGCCAAAACTACGAAAAACTGGACAAGCGTACGCGGCAGGGAAAAGTGTGATGGCCATCAAAATCCAGCTTTTTCCCCCTTCCTGCAGGGCCATCATTAGTGAAGTCGCCTGATACAGAACAAACCTGTGTAGATAAAATAGATTATAATCAACAGGATAATTGCTCTCTTCTAAGGCATACGGAATGATTGACGATCTGGCGGATATTTTAAATCGTTTAGTAAATCAGAAAGATAATCTGCACGTCAGGTTCCCCGACCCGGATATCTCCGAGCCCGCGCTGGCGTTTAAGGTACCCTTTCCACGGCTGGAAATTGTGCTCGAGGGTGAGCTTAAGGAGAACGGGCTTCCGCTGTCGGAGACGATGCTCTCCGCCTCGCAGGTACTCTACGTTCAGGCGGGTAAATGGACGCTGCCGGAATGGACCGCGCCGGCGTCGACGTTAAGCATTCTGTTTGGCCGCCAGAAGCTCGGGTTTTGCGTTCAACACTGGGACGGCAGGCAGCTGCGCACGGAAAAGCAGAATGTCGCCCGCCTGGGGCCGCGCGTGGGCTCCTACCTGCTGCTGTCGCTCAATGAAATCTGCCTGCAGCCGGACCCAGTCACCGCCAGGCTGGTGGTCGCGGCCCTGTTGAGCCACTGCCTTGAGCAGTTGGTCGGGCTGGAGATGCGCGTCAGCCGCAGCCGCGATCTCTTTCTGGCGGTACAGGATTATCTCGAAGAGCATCTCAGCCAGCCGCTGACCCGCGAGTCGGTGGCGAAGCGCTTTCATATTACACCCAACTACCTGTCGCATATATTCCAGAAATCCGGCTCCGTCGGTTTTAATGAATTCCTCACCAGCGTGCGCCTGGAAAAAGCGAAAAAGCTGCTGCGCGGTTACGACCTCAAGGTCAAAGAGATCGCCCACAACTGCGGGTTCGTCGACAGCAACTATTTCTGCCGGGTGTTTAAACGCTATACCGAGCGCTCGCCGTCCGAATATCGCCGCCACTGCCGCAGCGCGCAGCAGGGATAGTTCACACGGCCCATTCAACCCGCCCGCGGCCATTATTTTTTGCTTTATAGAGCGCGTCATCAACCTTTTTAATAAACTGATTCTGCGGCTCGTCTTGATGCCGCAGGCCAACGCCAATGCTAATCGACAGCGGGTTGTCGTGGTTAATCAGGATTGCCCGGGCGTTTTGCAGAATAGAGTGCGCCAGTTCATCCACTTCCTGCGCCGACAGGCCATCAACGATAATGGCAAACTCTTCGCCGCCAATCCTCGATGGCAGCACCTTATCGCTGGTGAGTTTTGCCAGCTGTTTGCCGAGGGCAAACAGCACTTCGTCCCCCACCAGATGGCCGTAGGTGTCATTAATTTTCTTAAAGTAGTCGATATCAACAATCATTAGCGCCTGCGTATTCCCCGCCTTTTCGCGGACGGTGTCGATAAAGAAACGGCGGTTTGGTAGTTGAGTCAGCTCATCCTTAAGCGATTGAGAACGCGCGTCGACGTACAGAAGATTGATGCGCTCGATGATTTTGTAGACCCCGACCGCGCTCAGCAGCATGCCGGTCAGACGCAGCAGATCTTCACAGTAGTATCCCATCCAGCGCGGCTGGCGGAAGATTTCGTCCATCAGATCGAACGTGCCTCCGGCAATCCATAGCAGCAGCCCGTAGCGTACCCAGTTGACCGCCACGTGGTTCATGCGCACCTTGGTTGAGCTCCAGAGCATAAACAGCAGAAAAAGCAGCGCCAGAAGATCGATATACATACCGGGATTAGACAAAATCACGCGCCACGGCCCCAGCGGCGGCGAGACGAACGCGCACAGGCCCGTTACGGCGGCGATCGCCAGCAGCGCCGGAAAGATATGGGTTCGGGAAATAGAAGACGAGGGTTGAATATGGATGTTTTTTTCGCGTTCGGCCATGGTCAGGTCTCTTTACAGCGCGGCTTGCCAGGGTGTTAGCATAACAGCGGAAAGCGTTTGCGCGAACTGTAAAGGCGCGATGCCGGGCGATGCGCAGCAGCGAGCAGAAGAGAGTGGCCTGATCCCGCGGAATGTTCCAACCTACTACCAATCCATGGCGACGAAGTCAGTGGCGCGAATAATAAAGAGTTAACGCTACGAGGATGTGGCAATCGGTGCTGGGGGAAAGGCCTTTTCTGGACTCCGGGAGCGGTCTTCCATTTTTAGCCCGATGGCCGATGCTGAAGGGGCGGACTCCGCTATGCAAATAAGGCAGTGCTGACGCAGTTTATAACGCTCTGGTCCGCCGCAGACTCAGCCTCAAGGCTATCTCGAACTATCAGCTTCAACGTAAACGCTGACGTTCAGTCTCTTCGCCTCCATGGTTATTATCTTCCGGGCAAGGGCCCTGTCGCCGCCGTGCACCCGATCTATCAGCGCCTGGACGATTGTCATCATAAGAAAGTGCTGATTAGCCGGAGAGAAATCGGTCATATCAATCCCGCAATCCGCCAGCTGCTGGTGCGCATCGCGCTCTGTCTGAGTAATAAGGTCAGTCACTTGCTCTTTCATTTGTTCGACGCGCGCAAAAACCACGCGATTAATGATTTCGATTTGCTCAGGTGTAAAATTTTTGTCCATTATTATGCTCTCATCACAGTCTGAAGTAATTAATCAGCCAACCAGCCTCAACCCTTTCGCCACCACTCTTTTGAACTCTTCACAATGCCTATGCTCCGGCTGCGTGCAGCGCGCTGCGTGCTTTAGCCCGCGGCTTAACAGCTGCAGCTTGCGCACGGTAGCATCAATCTCTTTCGCACGCTGGAGGAGCAGCCCCCGGTCAATCGAGACCCCGGCTTGCGAACCAAACATCGCGGCGAGTTCATCCAGCGTAAACCCTGCCGCCTGCCCCAGCGCAATGAGCTGCAGCTTATTGAGCACATTTTCATGGTATTGCCTTCGCAAACCATTACGACCAACAGGCTGAATTAATCCCTTTTTTTCGTAATAACGCAATGCTGAGGGTGTAACGCCGGAGAGGTCGGCAATTTGTCGGATATCCAGCGCTTTCATCATTGACTTAAACCTCGCTTTAAGTTGCACACTGGCTACCAGCCTGTCATTGATTGGAAAAGGAGTACACCCTGGATACGATTATTGTTGTTAAAACTGTCATAACGGGTATTGGCGCGACGCTGATCATGGATTTGTGGTCATGGTGTCAAAAATACATCCTCAAGATACCGCCGCTGAACTATGCCCTGGTCGGTCGCTGGATATTATGGCTAGCCAGAGGAAAGCTCTGCCATCGCACCATCATCTCAACGCCGGAAATGGCTGGGGAGAGGCTTACCGGCTGGGTATTTCACTACCTGACCGGGATCGCTTTTGCTTTTGTCCCTCTGCTACTGAGCGGCGCCGTCTGGCTGGACGCCCCCTCGCTTACATTAGGCCTGCAGGCAGGCGGGTTAACCTTATTTGCGCCGTTCATCATTCTTCAGCCCGCATTGGGCTTTGGCATCGCGGCGTCGCAAACACCTCGCCCATCGCTGGCTCGCTTGCTCAGCGTGCTCACGCATCTGGCCTGGGGATTCGGACTCTATATCGCGGCTCTGGCAATCAGAGCGTGGGAATAATGGCTTAACAGACCACCGGGGGTCAGAGTGAGGCTAACTGCCCCCTTCGCGGTACGGGAATATTGCGCGGCTCGCTCACCCGACCAACCGTTAGCAACCCATATCACCTGTTTTGCCGCTGTAGCTGATTATGCTGCTCAAGCTCATACTCAATAAAGGCGTCTATCATGGACCGATACACTTTCTCAATAATCACTTCGGGCAACCCTGCCGCAGCCGCCTTCTCGCGAACCCGATCAATAACCTGCTGCACGCGTTCTGGCGCGCGTACGGCTGCGTGGTCTGTTTTAAATGCGGCGGCGGCCTGAACACACTCAGCGCGCTGAGCAATCAGGCTCACCAGTTCGCTATCAATCGAATCGATCTGACTTCTGACATCGGCAAGGGTGGAAAACGTCATTATTTGAACCTCCAAACTAGTACATGGGCTCATAATGATATAGTAAATTTCGCCCGATTCCACGCCTGGCGTCTATTCAGGCAGCGTTGGCCAGCTTTTCTTCAAGGCCGATGCCGGCGGCGCGCTGCAGCGGTGACCTTTCGTTTTTATCCGCGGACGCGCGTATTTGTTAGTGATAGAGCTTAGCCGGACAGCGGTGGTCGCTGGGTACGCATAGCCGCATAGAGGGAACAGAGCTCCTGCAGGCTGTTGGTCCCCATACGCTTCATCAGCCGGGTACGCTGGACGCTGACCGTGGACGGACTGACCCCGCGGATACGGGCAATATCATCCAGAGAATGGCCGCGTAAACTGAGCCTCATGATCTGTTGCTCGGCGTGGGTAAAATTAAACGTATCGGGCAGATAAGCAACGCTTTGGTTCTGGGCCGAAAACAGGCCCATCACTTTTAACGCCTGACGCAGTTCTTCAACCGTCAACCTCTCTGACAAACAGAGCTTTAGCAGGCCTGGAAACAGCCGGTTAATGGCCTCAAAATGGCGCTCAGAGGTGATGAAGATGGCGTAGTGCTCCGGCGGATGGCGAAAGAACAAAGCATAAATCTCCTGGATATCCATCCCGCAGGTGACATACACACAGTTGCTTAACCCTGCATCCGCGCCATCGCTCAGTTCCTGCAATAGAGTCTCTACGCCAGAAATAAATACACGATCCTTTCCATGAATAGTCATCTTGAAGTCCCGAGGTTACTGTCTTTTATTATCCTTCCATATGGATACTTTTCTGAGAGTGTTATGTCGTCAGTCTGGCAGATCAATAGCGCAATCTTTTCCGTTTAGCTTTCGTTTAGGTTAAAGGAATCGGAAGTATTGACTTCGGTTTAACCATTGAAACTATCAGAGTATTTTTAAGTTTTAACAAAATGAGCATTTAAAAATATAGGAATACGATTACCGCCAGTTCAAATAAAGCCTTAAATTCAGGTATAAAAAAGCGTCAAAAAACCACAAAATAATATGTAACTCCATGATAAAAATGGAAAATACATAATTAGGATTATCTTTATAAATAACATAAAAAATATTTATTCTCTCTTTTTAATATTCAGATCTCGATCTCAAAACATCATTTCATTTTGTGTAAAAGTTATTTTCAATAAAATTACAAACAGTGTGAGTTAGTCATCATCAGGGAATAAAGAATAATGTGTGGTGAATCCCCCTAAGCGGCGGGGTCATGCTGAATGGAGGAATACCCTCATCTACGTTTCGTTTTTATTGACGAATCAGGAAGTCAGCGCCTGATTCACCGGGAGGCACCCGGCACCACACCACCATCTAATAATTTAATGTGTATCGTTCTGCCTGCTTTACGGCAGGTAATTTCTTGTACCTTTGGAAAATATAAAAAGTAGAGGCACCCTATGTTTCGCTCATTATTATTAGTCACGATTCCTTTTATCAGTATTGCTGCCCACGCGGTGACGTTTGATTATCGTCATGAAACCAATGACAAAGCCGGCAATAATCATAAAGACAGACTGTTGATGTCGCACCGTTTTGCTAATGGTTTTGGCTTGTCGCTGGAAGGGAAATGGAAAGGTTCGCAGGATAAAAATAAAGCCTATGATGAAACCGTCAGTAACGGCACCGAAGTGGTGGCGAGCTATGTGCATAAAATAAATAAAACCTTTCAGATAGAGCCTGGCTTCTCTCTGGATACCAGTTCGTCTTCAAACAACTACCGCCCTTATCTGCGCGGCAAAGCCAACCTGACGGATGACCTCAGCGCCTCACTGCGCTACCGCCCTTACTACAAGCGCAATTCAGGCAATATCGGTACATCTAAAGATACCTCAGAGAACGGTTATAATCTGACCAGCGTTATTTCCTGGAAATTCCTCAAAGATTATCAGCTCGATTATGAACTGGACTATAAAAAAGCCAACTCCGCCGGGGTTATTTTAGCGGATAACGAAAGCTACGACTGGACCCATGATTTTAAGCTGACCTATAAATTCGATAAAAACTGGTCCCCTTATATGGCCATCGGCAACGTTTCCGGCAGTAAAGCCACCGATGAACGCCAAACGCGTTATCGCGTTGGTGTGAAATACTCCTTCTGATAACTTCCTGTCAGCCAGATAATAAATAAGGGTTTCATTAAACCCTTATTTTCATTAAGAGGAAAATAATGAAGATTGCAAAAATCACCCTGGCATTGGGCGCACTGAGTCTCTTCTCGCTGAGTGCTGGCGCCCAGGAGAACGCGCGGCTGAGCAGCGTAAAGCAGTTCGCCGACGTCGTGCTGGATAAAGCGGGAGATCGGTACGGCCATCACTCTCCTCTGCTGGCAAACGGCGTGGATCCTCGCACCGGCAAGCAAATGGAGTGGGTTTTTCCGGACGGTAAAGTTACCGTACTGTCGAACTTCTCCGCCCAGCAAAATTTGATGCGGGTGCTGGTAGGGTTAAGCAACCTGACCGGCGAAGCAAAATATAAGCAGCGGGTCGCGGAGAATATTCGCTACTACTTTGACCACTATCAGGACGCCAGCGGGCTGCTGCTGTGGGGAGGGCATCGCTTTGTTGATTTGAAAACGCTGCAACCTCAAGGCCCAAGCGAAAAGGAGATGGTCCATGAACTTAAAAACGCGTACCCCTATTACGACATGATGTTTGCCGTCGATGACAAGGCCACCGCGCGCTTTATCAAAGCGTTCTGGAATGCCCATGTTTACGACTGGAAAACGCTGGAAACCAGCCGTCATGGGGAGTACGGCAAAGCGATGGGCGCGCTCTGGCAAAGTGATTTTGAGCAACAGCCGCCGTTTTTCGCCACCAAAGGCCTGAGCTTTCTCAATGCCGGCAACGACCTTATCTACTCCGCATCGCTGCTCTATAAATACGATGGCGACGCAGGCGCGTTGACGTGGGCGAAGCGTCTGGCCGAACAGTATGTACTGCCGCGAGATAAGAAAACCGGACTGGGCGTCTACCAGTTTACCCAACCGCTAAAACGCGCCGACACCACCGATGATAGCGACACGCACTCGAAATACGGCGACCGTGCGCAGCGTCAGTTTGGTCCCGAACTGGGCCCGGACGCGCTGGAAGGCAATATGCTGCTGAAGGGCCGGACCAGCACGCTCTACTCAGAAAATGCGCTGATGCAGCTTGCCCTGGCCAAATCGCTGGGCACAGCCGGCGACGATCTCAAAAAATGGACCCTTGATGGCCTCAAGGCCTTCGCGACCTACGCTTACGATGAGCAGAACAATACCTTCCGCCCTCTGCTGGCCAACGGCACGGACCTCTCCGGCTATGTGTTAAAACGCGACGGCTATTACGGTAAAAAAGGCACGGTGCTGAAAGCCTATCCGGCAGGAAATGAATTTCTTCTCTCCTACGCTCGCGCCTGGACGCTTGAACCGGATCATGCCATCTGGAAAGTCGCCCGCGGTATCGCCAAAGGCCAGGGACTGGGTGATATTGGCGAACCTGGCGGCGCGAACCGCAGGCTGAACAGCCAAACGGAGAATCATCAGCCGTATGCGATTTTCGCGCTTATCGACCTGTGGCAGGCCACCGGGCAGCAGGACTATTTGATGCTGGCGGATCGGATCAGCGCTAACATCATCAAAAACCAGCGCATCAACGGCTTTTTTGTCGATGATCCTGAGGCCGAATATGCCAGTATCGATAGTATCGCCCCCTATGCGCTTCTCGCCCTGGAAGCCGCCTTCCGCAACACCCCAGAAGCGGTGGCGCCGTTCCTGAACGGCGCGGGATTCACCGAGGGTGCTTATCGACTGGCTGACGGAACGGTTCGCTACTCCACCCGCGATGACGAGCTATTCCGCCTTAAACCCGGTGAACAGCTCAAACCGAACGGCAAAAAATAAAACGGTCCCCCACCGCCACCGGTGGGGGACCGTTCCGCGACGGGACAGCTCCACTTGCACAGCGCCGGACCGCCCGGCGCTTACTTCCCGACATCCAGCGCCGACACCGCGCGCGAATAGGCGTCTATCGCCAGCGCCACATCGTCGGCGGTGACCGACTCGGCGGGATGATGGCTGATGCCGCCTTTGCAGCGCACAAATAGCATCGCTGATGGCCAGCGTTCGGCAATGGCGATGGCGTCATGCCCGGCGCCGCTCGGCAGCGTTAGCGAACGCCCCTGCACCGCCTGCACCGCTTCGCTCAATACCTGCTGCAATCCGCTTTCGCAGGCGGTAGCGGCAATCCGGTAAAACTCTTCGGCGCTGAACCGCAGCTGGCGACGGGAGGCAATGACCTGCGCCTCCATCAGCAGCGTATCCAGCAGCGCATCCAGCGGCTGGTCGTTCGGCCCGCGAATGTCGAGGGTCAGCGTCACTTCGCCGGGAATGACGTTAACCGCGCCGGGCGCGCAGCGCAGCGTCCCCACCGTGGCGACCAGGTTTCCGCCCTGTTCGCGGGTCAGCGTCTCTATCAGCACCATCCACTCGGCGGCCGCGGCCAACGCATCTTTCCGATGGCTCATCGGTACGGTCCCGGCGTGTCCCGCCTCGCCGGTAAAGCGGCAGTTCAGGCGACGCGCGCCGTTAATCGCTTCCACTACGCCTAAGGCCAGTCCTTCCTGCTCCAGGCACGGCCCCTGCTCGATATGCAGTTCCAGATACGCGGCGATCTCCTCCAGGCTGCGGGCGGCCAGGTGAATGCGCGCCGGATCCAGCCCGGCCAGCACCATCGCCTGCGCCACGCTGACGCCATCGGCATCGGTCTGCGCCAGCCAGCTCTCGGGCCAGGTGCCGGTCAGCCCGCGGCTGCCGAGCAGCGTAATACCGAAACGCGTCCCTTCTTCATCGCAAAAGCCGACAATCTCGATCGCCTTTTTCAGCCTACGCCCCTGTCGATGCAGGCTGTCCACCACCTCGATCGCCGTCAGGACGCCGAGCATACCGTCATAGCGCCCGGCGTTGCGCACCGTATCAAGGTGCGACCCCAGCAGGATGGCGGGCGCCCCCTCCTGCTCTCCCTCGTAGCGCCCGCAAATATTGCCGACGCTGTCCTGCCAGACGGTCATCCCGGCCTGGGTCATCCACAGCGCCGCCCGCTGGTTTGCCGCAAGATGCTGAGGAGAGAGATAAACCCGGGTCAGGGCATCCGGCGTTTCGCTGATCGCCGCCAGCTCGTCGGCGCGGGCCATCACTCGCGCCGCGGCCTGCTGCATATCCGCCTGCTGGCGTTGTGTTTGACTCATTGCGCGCGCTCGCTGCGATAGTGGTCCCACGCGGCCTGCATCGCGGCGCCCTGGGTGGTCGGGAATTTGAGGTAGTTCAGCACCGACTCCAGGGCGCTGAGCGTAGTCATCACGCAATCTTTCCGCGCGTTATAACCCATGGTGCCGATCCGCCACACCTTGCCGTGCAGCGGGCCAAATGAGGTACCGATTTCAATGCCGAAATCTTCCAGCATCAGCTTGCGCGCCTGGTCGCCGTTGATGCCCTGCGGGATGACGACGCCAAGCACGTTGTTCATCTTGTGTTTCAGATCGCCGAAGGTCTCCAGCCCCATCGCCTGGATGCCTTTAACCAGCGCATCGCCGTGCAGCTTATGCCGGGCAATGCCGTTATCCAGCCCCTCCTGTAGGATCAGGCGGGCGCATTCCCGGGCGCCGAACAGCGCGGTAGTGGCCTCGGTATGGTGGTTAAGGCGCTCCGGCCCCCAGTAGTCCATCACCATGCCGAGATCGAAATAGTTGGAGTAGATCATCTCCTCGTCGCCGTCGCGGTGGGCATCGGTGCGGATCCCCTCTTCCACGCATTTGCGGCGGCGAATCGCCTCTTCCATGCGCGCGCTGAGGGTAATCGGCGAGGTGCCGGACGGGCCGCCAAGGCATTTTTGCATCCCAGCCGAGACCGCATCCAGTCCCCAGGCGTCGGTTTCCAGCGGGTTGCCGCCCAGCGAGGCGGTGGCGTCGGTGTAAAACAGGACGTCATAGCGGCGGCAGATCTCCCCCAGCTCCGCCAGCGGCTGCAGCATGGTGGTCGAGGTATCGCCCTGCACCGTTAGCAGCAGACGCGGACGAATACGTTTGATGGCATCTTCCACCTGGTCCGGGGTGAACACTTCGCCCCACGGCACTTCAATGGTATGCACTTCCGCCCGGCAGCGGCGGGCGATTTCGCACAGCAGATGGCCGAAGCGGCCAAATACCGGTACCAGCACCTTGTCGCCCGGCCGAATAGCCGAAACCAGGATCGCCTCAATCCCGGCCCTTGAGGTTCCATCCACCAGCATCGTCCAGCGGTTTTCGGTACGAAATACGCCGCGGTACAGCGCCATCACTTCGTTCATATAGTGGGTCATCGCCGGGTCGTACTGGCCGATCAGCTGGCTCGACATGGCGCGCAGCACGCGCGGGTCGGCGTTAATCGGGCCGGGCCCCATCAGCAGGCGCGACGGTGGGTTGAGTTGCGAAAACTGGGAGATATCCATCTTTAAGTCCTTATTGATTGAGGCCGCGCACGGAGGAAATAAACTGCTTCAGTTCGCTGGTTTGCGGGTTGGCGAACAGCGTTTTGCTATCGCCCTGCTCCCAGACGCGTCCCTGATGCATAAATACGACGCGGTCGCCCACTTCGCGGGCAAAATTCATTTCATGGGTCACGAGAATCAGCGTCATGCCCTCCGCCGCCAGCTGCTCCAGCACCTTGAGCACTTCGCCCACCAGCTCCGGATCCAGCGCCGAGGTGATCTCGTCGCAGAGTAAAACTTTTGGCGACATCGCCAGCGCGCGGGCAATCGCCACGCGCTGCTGCTGGCCGCCGGAGAGACTGGACGGGTAGTAATCGAGCCGGTCGCCCAATCCGACCTTTTCCAGCATCCGCTGGGCCAGTTCACGGCACTCGGCGGCGCTCTTCTTCAGCACCCGACGCGGCGCCAGCATCACGTTTTCCAGCGCCGTCATATGCGGGAACAGATTAAAGTTCTGGAACACCATGCCGATAGAGCGGCTGATCTCACGCGCCTGCGAGTCGCGGTCGGTAATGGTCATCCCGCCGAGCTTAATGCTGCCTTCCTGATAGCCTTCCAGCCCGTTGATGCAGCGCAGCAGCGTGCTTTTTCCGGACCCGCTGCGGCCGATAATCGAAATAACTTCGCCCATATCGATATCCAGATCGACGCCCTTGAGCACGTGGTTATCGCCGTAATACTTCTGCATCTGATTAATGGTGATGAGAGGCATTGAATTTGTTCTCCAGATAACGGCTGTAGCGGGACAGCGGATAACACAGAATGAAATAGCCCAGCGCCACCAGCGCAAAGACTTTAAACGGCTGATAGGTGACGTTGGTCAGCATGGTGCCCGCTTTGGTCAGCTCGACGAAGCCGATAATCGACGCCAGCGCCGTGCCCTTGATAACCTGCACAGCGAACCCCACCGTCGGGGCGATGGCGATCCGCAGCGCCTGTGGCGCGACGACGCGATACAGCGTCTGGCCAAAGCTCAGCCCCAGACAACGCGAGGCTTCCCACTGCCCCTTTGGCAGGGCGCGAATGCTGCCGAACCAGATATCGAGCAAAAAAGCGCTGGTGTACAGCGTCAGCGCCAGCGAGGCCGCGGTCCACGCCGAAACGTCGATGCCGAAAAGCGCCACGCCGAAAAAGGCGAGGAACAGCTGCATCAGCAGCGGCGTCCCCTGAAACAGTTCGATATAGCCGCGGATCAGGCGTTTTACCTGGCGCCCGCCGGTCATGCGCAGCAGCAGGAGCGGCAGAGTCACCAACGCGCCGCCGAGAAACGCCACCAGCGACAGCAGCACCGTCCAGCGCCCGGCCAGCAGCAGATTGCGGACAATGTCCCAATCGGTAAAGGTGGTCATCATGCCTGTACCCCCAGCCATTTACGTCCCGCCGCCAGCAGCAGCTGACGCATCGTTATCGATAGCGCTAAATAAATCCCTGTCGTCACCAGATAGACCTCAAAACTGAGGAAGGTGCGCGACTGAATCAGGTTGGCGGCAAAGGTCAACTCTTCATAAGAGACCTGCGACACCACCGACGAACCGAGCATGACGATGATGCACTGGCTCACCAGCGCCGGATAAATGCGCTGTAGCGCGGGCGGCAGAATGACCTGAATGAAGGTCTGCGACCGGGTCAGCCCCAGCACGCGCCCCGCCTCCCACTGCCCTTTCGGCGTCACCTGAATACCGGCGCGCACGATCTCAGTACTGTAGGCCCCGAGGTTCACCACCATCGCCAGCAGCGCGGCCTCGCCCGCCGTCATCTTCAGCCCCAGATTCGGTAAGCCGAAGACGATAAAAAACAGCTGTACCACAAACGGCGTGTTGCGAATCAGTTCGACATACCCGCCCCATATCCGGCTGAACCACGTCGGACGTCCGCTGCGAACGGCGGCGCCGAAAATGCCAATCGTCAGGCCGCCTATGGTCGCCAGCACGGTCAGCTGAATGGTCACCCACAGCCCCGCCAGCAGCTCCGGCCAGTGCGGCCAGAGCTCAGAGAAATGAAGTTGCTCCGTCATGCCCGAACCTTACGCGCCGAGGCTGGCAGGCAGCGGCGCTTTCAGCCACTTCTCGGACAGCCCGTTGAGGGTGCCGTCTTTTACGCCCTGCTCAATCAGCGCATCCACTTTCGCCTTCAGGGCCGGTTCATTTTTCTTCAGGCCGATAAAGCACGGCGAGTCTTTCAGCATAAAGCTCGGCACCGGGGCTTTGTCAGCGTTCTGCCGGGAGATGGCCGCCACCACCAGATTGCCGGTCGCGACGTACTGCACCTGGCCGGAGAGATACGCCGACAGCGTGGTGTTGTTGTCCTCGTAGCGCTTAATCTGCGCCTCTTTCGGCGCCACGCTGGTCAGTACCATGTCTTCCACCGCGCCGCGGGTTACGCCAACGCTTTTACCACTCAGCGCCGCCGGGTCTTTCAGCTCTGCGCCCTTCGGACCAAATACGCCGAGGAAGAACGGCGCGTAGGCGCGGCTGAAATCGATCACCTTCTCGCGCTCGGCGTTTTTACCGAGGCTGGAAATCACCAGGTCCACCTTATCGGTTTGCAGATAAGGCACGCGGTTGGCGCTGGTGACCGGCACCAGCTGCAGCTTGAGCTTCATCTGTTTGGCGAGGTAGCGCGCCATATCGATGTCGTAGCCCTGCGGCTGAAGGTCGGTACCCACCGAGCCAAAAGGCGGAAAATCCTGCGGCACCGCAATGCGGATCGTGCCGCGCTTTTCAATATCCTGGAGCTGGTCAGCCTTCGCCGCCGAGAGGTTGGTTAACAGACAAGCGGCCCCGGCCAGTGCGATCAACAGTTTCTTCATGATGTTTACCCGTTACGTTAGCATGAAACAAAAGATTCTTTAAAGTCACTTTTGCAACTAATGTGCCAGATAAATCGCCGCGCATCGTGTTAGCCCGGCATTTGGCTAAGCAGAGGTAAAACAAGGGAAAGTGAGGAATTAAGAGGAAACGACTGCGCGTTTCCTCATTATTTTATCGCACCAAAACCATGCAAGGCACCACGCTGGCGCCCCATTATCGTTGTTCCAGCTCGTCCAGCTGCTGATAGAGGGTGGCAATATCGTGAATCCGCGGGCGGCCTTTATCGAGAATTTCGTGCAGAAATGCGTTCGACAGTAGATTGATCAGGCTATTGACCGACGCGTAGCTATCGTAGGCCGATACGCTATCCAGCGGCGCGCAAAGCTGCCAGCGCGCCAGCGGAAACAGGCCGTGGGCCTGCGGTTCGCACATCAGCAGCGCCGGAATACCGCTGCTCTGTAGCTGCTGCAGCAGCGGGCGAATAATTCGCGGACGGCGGCGAAACGCCATCACCACCACCACATCGTCGGCGGTTAAATCCACCAGCTCCTCGCTTAAACTTTGTCCCGGCTGCGGCAGCACCAGCACCTGCCCGCGCGCCTGTAAAAGCTGCTGGCGCAAATGCAGCGCCGCCGGATAAGCATTGCGCATGCCGATAATCACGATACGCCGGGCGCTCACCAGCGCCTGAATCGCCTCGGCGAACTGCTGGACATCAAGGGCGTTAACCCACTGGGTCAGGTTGGCCATCTCCTGTTTATAATGGCGCGCCAGCAGCGTGTTGCCCTGCACTGCATCGCGATTATCGGTCAGCGGCATTCCGCTCTGGCGCAGGGTGCGCAGCTCATCGCGCATATCTTTATATTTCTCATAGCCCAGGCGCTTGAACAGCCGGCTGACCGTGGCTTTCGATACCCCGCTAAGCTGCGCCAGCTCCGCGCTGTTGTAGCTAATCAGGTCATCAAAATGATCGAAAATAAAATCCGCCACCCGCTGTTCCTGCGGCGATAAAGACGGGTACTGCTCTTTTAGTCGTTCATCAAGCTGTTGCATAAGACCTCTGTAACTTTCGTTTCACCGCACTATACCGTTAACGTCTTTCATAATGCATGCCAGTTCGACAAAAAACGCCCCTCACCAGCAGCGATTGAAACTTTACGTTCAGACATGGAACAGCTTTTGCAACCCTCTCGGACGATTTGGTTAATTGAGGACACCCCATGCAAAGTCATGTTGCCGCCCACGGGATGGCGGTCGCGCCCCATCATCTGGCCAGCCAGAGCGCGCTGGCGGTTCTGCGCGAAGGCGGAAGCGCGATAGAAGCGATGGTCGCCGCCGCCGCCACCATCGCCGTGGTTTATCCGCATATGAACGGCCCCGGCGGCGACGGCTTCTGGCTTATCGTGCCGCCCGAAGGCGACCCCATCGCCATTGACGCCAGCGGCGCGGCGGGCTCGCTGGCGACGCCGCAGGCCTACGCCGGCCTGGCGCAGATCCCCCACCGGGGTCCACAGGCGGCCCTCACCGTGGCGGGTACCGTCAGCGGCTGGGAAGAAGCGCTGAAGGTTTCGCGCGAGTTAAGCGGAAGATCGCTGCCGCTGTCGCGGCTGCTGGAAGACGCCATCGGCTACGCCGCAAGCGGCATCCCGGTTACCGCCTCGCAGGCCAGCGCCACCGCCGGGAAATTCAGTGAACTGCGCGACCAGCCCGGCTTCGCCGAAACCTTTCTGGTGGACGGCCAGCCGCCGAAAGCCGGGAGCCGCTTTTTGCAGCCGGCGCTGGCGAACACCCTGCGCCGGCTAAGCGAGGAAGGATTGGACAGCTTTTATCGCGGGCCGCTGGCGGAGCATCTGGCCCGCGGCATGGAACAGTATGGACTGCCCGTGACCCTCAGCGATCTGCAGCAGCATCGCGCCCGCCGCCCGCTGCCGCTCAGGCTTGAGCATCAGCACGGGGAACTGTGGAACCTCGCGCCGCCGACCCAGGGGCTGGTTTCGCTGGCCATTCTCGGCATCACCGACCGGCTGGCGATGGCCGAGGCCGACGATGCGATGACCATCCACCGCATTGTTGAGGCGACCAAGCTGGCCTTCGGCCTACGCGACGCGCATATCACCGATCCGCGTCACCTTGATGTCGATATCCAGAGCCTGCTGGCAGCGGCGGCGCTGCAACCGCTGGCGGATAACATCGACGACCAGCAGGCCGCTCCGTGGGGCGCGGGCAAAGGCCCTGGCGATACCGTATGGATGGGGGTTATCGATAAAAGCGGACTGGCGGTCTCCTTTATTCAAAGCCTTTATCACGAATTCGGCAGCGGCGTGGTGCTGCCGGAGAGCGGAATTGTCTGGCAGAACCGCGGGGCCTCTTTCAGCCTCGACCCGAGCCACCTGCTGGCGCTGGCGCCCGGCAAACAGCCGTTTCACACCCTCAACCCCGCCGCCGCAAGGCTGAACGATGGCCGGGTGATGGTGTACGGCTCCATGGGCGGCGACGGCCAACCGCAAACCCAGGCCGCTATTTTCACCCGCTACGTGCTGCAAAACGCGCCGCTGCAGGAGAGCATCACCCGACCGCGCTGGCTGCTGGGACGTACCTGGGGGCAAACTTCCGACTCGCTCAAGCTGGAAGGCCGCTTCAGCGCCGAATGCGTTGCCCGCCTGCGTCAGCTGGGGCACGACGTTGAAGTGCTGGCCGATTTCAGCGAAGCCATGGGCCACGCCGGGGCGATCGTTCGCCACCCCAACGGTCTGTTCGAGGGGGCCAGCGATCCGCGCAGCAACGGCTCCGCCGCCGGATATTAGGAGCTGATGATGAACACACCGCACAACGAATGGGACGCTTACCTCACGCAAATGGAACAGCTGTTGGCGCTGGAGCTGGACGATGCGAGGCGCGCAGAGCTCAGGGTGCAGTTTAGCCGCATTGCCGCCATGGCCGGGCCGCTGCTGGCCTTTCCCCTCGACGATCGCGTCGAAATCGCCGGAGTTTATAAAGCATGAAGCTGCCTGAAATGACGATTCACGAAATCCAGCGCGCGCTGGCCAGCGGCGAACTCAGCGCCAAAGAGATCGCCCGCCACACCCTGGAGAACATCGCGCGGGTTAACCCGCAGATCAACGCCTGGACCCACGTCAGCGAAAAACGCATGCTCGCTGAGGCGGAGAATATCGATACCTTGCGGCGGGAAAAAAAGCCCCTGCCCGCGCTGGCAGGCGTTCCCTATGCGGTGAAAAATCTTTTCGATGTCGCCGGACACACGACCCTTGCCGGGGCCCAGCTGCTGAGCGATCGCCCCGCCGCCGTTGCCGACAGCTGGGCGGTGCGCCAGCTGCACAGCGCGGGCGCGCTGCTCTCCGGGATGCTGAATATGGATGCCTACGCCTACGGGTTTACCACCGAAAACAGCCACTACGGGGCGACGCGTAATCCGCACGATCTCTCGCGGATCGCCGGGGGTTCCTCGGGCGGGTCGGCGGCAGCGGTGGCCGCCGGGCTGGTGCATTTTTCGCTGGGAAGCGACACCAACGGATCCATTCGCGTCCCGGCATCGCTGTGCGGGATCTTCGGCCTGAAGCCGACCTTTGGCCGCTTGTCGCGTTCCGGGAGCCATCCTTTCGTCGCCAGCCTCGACCATATCGGTCCGTTTGCCCGCTGCGTCAGCGACCTTTCCGCGGTTTACGATGCCCTGCAGGGTCGCGATCCGGGCGATGGTTTTCAGGCCGACAAGGCCAGCGAGCGCACGGCGAATCTGCTGTCGCGCGGGCTCGAAGGCCTGCGCTGCGCCACCCTCGGCGGTTATTTTACAACGTGGTGCGATAATGACGCCCGTGCGGCCGTCGCTCGCGTCGCCGGGGCGCTGGCGGCGCATGAGGAGCTGATCTTCCCGGAGGCGGAGCTGGCCCGCTCGGCGGCGTTTATTCTCAGCGCCGCCGAGGGCGGCAACCAGTACCTGCCCGCGCTGCGTAGCCAGCCCGAACGTTTTGAGCCGAACTCACGCGAGCGCCTGCTGGCGGGCGCGATGATCCCGTCGGCCTGGTATCTTCAGGCCCAGCGCTTCCGCCGCCACGCGCAGCAGGCGTTTAAAGCCTTGTTCGCCCATGCGGATGTGCTGATCGCCCCGGCCACGCCGTGCAGCGCGACGCTCATCGGCGCGCAGACCATGGAGATCAACGGCCAGCCGCTGCCGATCCGCGCCAGTATGGGGATGCTGACCCAGCCCATCTCCTTCCTTGGTCTACCGGTGGTCACCGTACCGCTGCGCACGGCGAGCGGGCAGCCGATCGGCCTGCAGCTGATTGCCGCGCCTTTTAATGAACAAGCCTGTCTGCGGGTCGCGCGGGCGCTGGAAGAGACGGGCGTGACCGACGCCCGCCCCCTGGAGATAGCAGCATGATGACGCAAGAGCATATTAATCGCCCGCGGATCCTCGCCGAGGTCACGGCGGCGTTTTACCGCTATGAGGAAGCGCTGGTCAGCAACAATATCGCGGTGCTGGATGAGCTGTTCTGGCACGACAAGCGCACGGTGCGGCTGGGGGCCGGCGAAAATCTCTACGGTATCGACGAAATCCGCGCCTTTCGCGCCGCCCGTCCTGCCGCCGGCCTGCAGCGCGAGCTGCGGCATACCACCATCACCACCTTCGGCGAGGATTACGCGGTGTGCAGCACCGAATTTACCCGCGATGGCAGCGAACGCATTGGCCGCCAGCAGCAAACCTGGGTGCGTTTCCCCTTCGGCTGGCGCATCGTCGCCGCCCAGGTCAGTTTGATGAGTTAAGCCCCGCGCCTTTCCCGGTATCCCCCGGGTTGCGCTGCGCTTACCCGGGCTACGGGTTAACTCGCGCCTGCAGGTCAGTACCCCGGGTAAGCCGCTTGCGGCGCGACCCGGGGAACGACTTTACCCTCTAAACGGATGAACCTCACGCCAGTGTTCGGCGATCTGCTGACGGGTGCAGACCCAGACCCGGTCGTGCTGCTGCACATAATCGAGGAAACGCTGCAGCGCGCGAAAGCGGCCCGGTCGTCCCAGCAGGCGGCAGTGCATACCGATGGACATCATCTTCGGCGCGCTGGCCCCCTCTTCATACAGCACATCGAAGCTGTCTTTCAGATAGGTGTAAAACTGCTCGGCGGTATTAAACCCCTGGGCGGTGGCAAAGCGCATATCGTTGGCATCGAGGGTATAAGGCACGATCAGGTGCGGCTTACGCGTCCCGTCGCCGCACGCCACCTCGCTCCAGAACGGCAGGTCGTCGCCATAATAATCGCTGTCGTAATCAAAACCGCCGTGCTCCACCACCAACTGGCGGGTCTGAGGACTATCGCGCCCGGTATACCAGCCGGTGGGCGGCTTGCCAAACAGATCGGTTAACACCTGAACGGCTTTATTGAGATGCTCCCGTTCCTGCTCGACGGGCATATTCTGGTAATGGATCCAACGCCAGCCGTGGCTGACCACGTCATAGTTCGCCGACTTAATCGCCTCGACCACCTCGGGATGACGCGCCAGCGCCATGGCGACGCCGAACACGGTCAGCGGCAGTCCCCGCTTACTGAACTCATTATGGATGCGCCAGAAACCGGCGCGGCTGCCGTACTCATACAAGGAGTCCATCGACATATGCCGGTCAGGGTAGCTGGCGGCGCCGATAATATCGGACAGAAACTGTTCAGAACCGGCATCGCCGTGCAGCACGTGGTTTTCCGAGCCCTCTTCGTAGTTCAGCACAAACTGCACAGCGATGCGCGCGTTGTTCGGCCACCGGGCGTGCGGCGGCTGTCCGCCGTAGCCGCGCAGGTCGCGCGGGTAATCTTCTGTCAAAAATGCCATCTGCCACCTCTTTAATTTAAAACGGGGTTAATGCCTGAAATTTGCCGCTCAACGCCTTGGTTTCGGGAAAAGCTAAATCGCCGTGCTTGCTGGTCGACAGGCCTAAGGCCACCAGTGACTCAACCATTTTGACCGCCGCGCTGACGCCATCGATCACCGGTACGCGCAGCTCGCGAGTCAGCTCCTGGGCCAGCGTCGCCATCCCACCGCAGCCCAGCACGATGGCCCCGCAGCCGTCCTCTTTTAGCGCCTGAATACAGCGCGCGCGTACCTTCTCCTGCGCCACACCGCTGCCGTCCTCCAGCGCCAGCACCGGTAAATCAATGGCGTGCAGGGCCGCGCAGTGGTCATGAAAACCATACTGATGCAGCAGATGACGGGCGATGATCAGAGTGCGCGGCAGCGTGGTCACGATGGAGAAACGGGTGGCCACCAGCGTCGCCATATGCATCGCCGCTTCGGCAATGCCCACCACCGGCCCCTGCGCCAGCTCGCGCGCCGCCAGCAGACCGGGGTCGCCAAAACAGGCGATCACGTGCCCGTCGACCCCCTGTTGACGACCGGCGTTGATCTGCTCCAGCACGCCCACGGCGGCGATGGCTTCATCAAAGTGGCCCTCTATCGATGGGACGCCTTCGCGGGGGCAGACCGCCAGAATCTCGGTTCCCGGCGCGGCGACCGCCCGCGCGGCGGCGCCGATGGTTTCCGTCATGGCCAGGCTGGTGTTGGGGTTGATGACTTGTATACAAACAGCGGCCATTACGGCTCCTTATAACCGGCAAACAGCCGGGCAAAATCAGGTAGGGTCACGCCAGAACGCTCAAAGCAAAGGCTGGCGACGATATGTTCAAAATGGTGACTTAACGCATCGCTCAGCGGCTGCAGCGCCTTGTCGCGCAGCAGTTGGACAAGCCGTTCGTGATCGTCGCAGCGGCAGCCCTGACGCCACGGCGATCCCCACGCTGCGATAACTAATGAAGAGCGCTGGCTCAGGCGGGTCACCATCTCGGTGAGCACCTGATTGCCGGAGATCGCCTGCAGCTGAATATGAAACTCGGCGGAGTAGCGGATCGCCGCCGGGCCGTCATAGCGTTCATGGGCCTGCTGCTCCTCACGGATAATGGCCTCCAGCGCCGCGAGGTGCGGCGGCTGACAGCGGGCCAGCACATCCGGCAGGTTGGCCACCTCCAGCAGCGCGCGGGTGCGGAAGATCTCTTGCGCCTCTTCTACCGTCGGGCTGGCGACCTGTGCACCACGTTTGGGCGTCAGGGCGACCATTTGCACAGTCGCGAGTCGTTGCAGCACCTTTCTGATCCCGGTACGGCTTACGCCGAACACTTCCGCCAGCGCCTCCTCCGGCAGTTTGCTCCCCGGCGGCAGCTGATGCTCGACGATCGCGGTCATCAGCGCCTGATAGATGGATTCGTCTTTATCCTGCAGTTCTGGCGCGGCCTGCAGACGATGTTGGTTGCTCATTCACCACTCCGGTTTTTACTTTTTGATATCGGATCGTATACATAAAATTTAATTCTTGCATACAAAAATAACTACTTTGGCCTAAATCCTGCAACAGCCTCAGCAATCCATTTAAACGGGTGTTCATTTACAGGAGCAGGTTTCATGCCAAATCAACAAAATACGCATCAGGTTAAGGCCGCTGATCCCCACGCTGGATACAGTCCGCGACTTTGCAATGAGGATCTGGCGCCGACGCGCGACCAGAACTGGAGCTGGTACAACATCTTTTCTTTTTGGATGTCGGACGTGCACAGCATGGGGGGCTACGTGGTGGCGGCGAGCTTCTTTACGCTCGGGCTGGCGAGCTGGCAGGTGCTGCTGTGCCTGCTGGTGGGGATTTGCATCGTTCAACTGTGCGCCAACCTGGTGGCGAAGCCCAGCCAGATGGCGGGCGTGCCCTACGCAGTCATTTGTCGTCAGGCGTTTGGCGTGTTTGGGGCCAATATCCCGGCGGTGATCCGCGGGCTTATCGCCTTCGCGTGGTACGGCATTCAGACCTATCTCGCCGCCAACGCGCTGATGCTAGTGCTACTGAAGTTCTGGCCATCGCTATCGACGCTCACAGCATCCAGCGTCCTCGGCCTGTCGCATCTGGGCTGGCTCTGCTTCGCCACCATGTGGCTGCTGCAGGCGATGGTGTTCTGGCACGGAATGAACGCCATCAAGCGCTTTATCGATATCGCCGGCCCGGCGGTCTACGTGGTGATGCTGGCGCTGGCGGGCTGGATTGTATACAAAACCGGTTTTGACGGGATCTCCTTCACCCTCGCCAGTAAGTCGCTGAGCGCCGGGGAGCAGACCTGGCAGATGATCACCGCCACCGCGCTGGTGGTCTCCTACTTCTCCGGCCCGCTGCTCAACTTTGGCGATTTCTCGCGCTACGGCAAAAGCATGGGTGATATCCGCCGCGGCAACCGCTGGGGCCTGCCGTTTAACTTCCTGCTGTTCTCCATCGTGACCGTGGTGATTGTCTCCGGCACGCAGTCGCTGTTTGGCCGCATGATCACCGACCCGATTGAGACCGTGAGCCGCGTGGGCAACGACCTGGCGGTCGCCATTGGCCTGCTGACCATGATCACCGCCACCATCGGGATTAATATCGTGGCCAACTTTGTCTCCCCGGCGTTCGATTTCTCGAACTGCTCGCCGCAGAAAATCAGCTTCCGCACCGGCGGGATGATTGCCGCCGTGGGGTCTATTCTGCTGACGCCGTGGAACCTGTTTAATTCGCCGGAGCTTATCCACTACACCCTTGATGTGCTAGGGGCGTTTATCGGCCCGCTGTTCGGCATCCTGATTGTGGATTTTTACATCATTAAGCGCGGTAAAGTTTCCGTCAACGACCTGTTTGACGACACGCCAAAGGGCCAGTACTGGTACCGCAACGGCTTTAACCCGAAAGCGATCGCCGCCCTGATACCCTCCGTCGCTATTGGTCTGGTCATCAGCTTTATTCCGGCCCTGCACGAAGTGGCCAACTTTAGCTGGTTTATTGGCGTCTTCTTGAGCGGCGTGGCCTACCGCTGGATTGCCCGCGACGAGCTCGTCGGCGCGACGGCCGGTTTCAGCGCCCTCGCCCAGAAAGAGTAACCCCGTCCCCCCGCCGCGGCGTCACGTCGCGGCGGCTCTTCGCCTGCGCAAACTGGCATTATTCTTGCTGAATCAACCTATCCTTTCGCTAACCCACAGGGCAGCTATGATGTTTGACTACCATGCCGCAGTTCGCGGCGCATTTTTCGATATCGCCGCCGTTGCCGAGAGCGCTGACGATATCGCCCGCCATGCGCGCTATCTGGAGGATGGCGTGCTGTTTCTTCGCGACGGACGCGTTCAGGCGCTCCTGCCATGGCAGGAGGGCGAAAGGTACCTGCACCCGCAGAAGGGCTATCGCGACCTGCGCGGTAAGCTGCTGCTGCCGGGGTTTGTCGATGCCCACGTCCACTATCCGCAAACCGAGATGATTGGCGCATTTGGCGAGCAGCTGCTGGAGTGGCTCACCACCTATACCTTTCCGGTGGAGAGCCAGTTTGCCGATGCCGACTACGCCGCCGAGATCGCGCAATTTTTTGTCAACCAGCTGCTGAGCCACGGCACCACCACCGCGCTGGTTTTTTGTACACTGCATCCGGAATCGGTGGATGCCCTGTTTAACGAAGCGCTGCGCCTGAATATGCGCCTGCTCGCCGGGAAAGTGATGATGGATCGCCACGCGCCCGATTATCTGAGCGAAAGCGCGGAGCAGAGCTACCGGCAAACCCGCGAACTGATTGAACGCTGGCACCAGCGCGGCCGCCTCGGCTACGCCATTACGCCGCGCTTCGCGCCGACCTCGACGCCGGAGCTACTGGCGGCGGTGCGGCAGCTACGGGAAGAGTTTCCTGATACCTGGCTGCACACCCATCTGAGCGAAAACCTCAACGAAGTGGCGTGGGTAAAAAGCCTGTGGCCAGAGCATGAGCACTATCTCGACGTCTACCATCACTATCGGTTGACCGGCGAGCGCAGCGTGTTTGCCCACGGCATTCACCTTGCGGACGCCGAGTGGCAGTGCCTGCACGAAACCGGTTCAGCGCTGGCCTTTTGCCCAACGTCGAACCTGTTCCTCGGCAGCGGGCTGTTTCGTTTACCGGTCTGCTGGCAGAACAAGGTGCGCATGGGCATCGGTAGCGATGTTGGCGCGGGCACCACCTTCAGTATGCTGCGCACCCTCGGCGAGGCGTATAAGGTCAGCCAGCTGCAAAGCTATCGCCTTCGCGCCAGTGAAGCCTTCTACCATGCGACCCTTGGCGGCGCGCGCGCTCTGCGCCTTGATGAGAAGATTGGCAATTTCCAACCCGGCAAAGAGGCCGATTTTGTGGTTATCGACCCGGCGGTCACGCCGCTGCAGCGCTTACGCAGCGGGCGCTGCAAGGATATCTATGAGCAGCTGTTCGTGCTGATGACCCTGGGCGATGAACGCAATATCAGCGAGACGTGGGTAAACGGCGAGCGCGTGTGGGGGGATGCAGCTGCGCAGTAGTCCTTTTCCCGGGTCGCGGCGCAAGCGCCTTACCCGGGCTACCAGAGGACAAATGACATTGAACGCGCGGCGCCGCCTCCGGGGAAATTTAGCTGCCGCGATAGGTGGACCAGCCGCCGGGAGCGATTAAAAACGGTAAGTGATAGTGCCCGCCAGCCGCTTCGCGGATGGCGAAATCAATCTGCGCGCTCAGGTAGAGCGTCTCGCGCCCGCTGGCGGTAAACCACTCGCCAATTTCCGCACTCAACCGGTAACGCCCCATCGCCAGCGGTCCGGCGCCGAGTTCGCCAATGCGGCCGTTCTCATCGGTAGTCCCGCGGGCAATCAGCGCGCCTTCGCGCTCCAGCACAACCTTCACGCCCTGCGCCGGTCGGCCGGTAGAGATATCCAGAATATGGGTGCTTAAGGTACTCATTCGCCAATTGCTCCTTCCAGTCTTAATAAGGTGATTTCGCGCAGCTGCGCTAACGCATCCTGAACTTCTGCGCGATCGCTGTTTTGCAGGCGACGCGACAGCGCCGCTAAGATTTCATCCCCGCTGCGCCCTTTCGCGCGAATCAAAAAAATCCGGCCAAATCGCGCTTCGTAGCGGGCGTTGCCCTCTTTCAGCGCCAGCGCCAGCGCAGCATCGCGCTCATCAACGCTTCCCTGCTCCTGACGCGAGAGCGCCGCGTGCGCCTGAGACCCGGCGGGCTTTTCGCCGATACGCGGATGGGCGCTTAGCGCCTCGGTCAGCTCCGCTTCGCCCCACGCCGCCATCAGCCGCTCGGCGGCGCTGAGCAAATCAGCGCGGCTGCGCCAGGGCCGGCCGGCGGCGAGCGCCGCCGCCCAACCAGCAACGGCAACGCAGGGCGCCAGCAGGGAAACGGCCTCTTCGCCGCTCAGTTGGTTAAAGTGATTCAGCGCGATCATCGGTGCTCCTTGTGGCCGCCGCCGCGGCCGGTTTCTCTTCCGGAATAATCAGATTCAGGACAATCGCCACCAGCCCGCCGCTGGTCGCCGCAGAGCCGAACAGGTTACCCACGATCGGCGGGAAGTGGGTCAGAAACGCCGGGACTGCCTCAATGCCAAGACCAAAACCGAAGGCCAGGCCAACGATCAGCATATCGCGGCGGGTCAGCGGTTTCTGGGTGATAATGCGGATCCCTGCCGCCACAACGCAGCCAAACATCACCATCGTCGCGCCGCCCAGCACCGGCACCGGGATCTGGCGCAGTATCTCGCCGAACGGCGGAAACAGTCCCAGCAAAATCAAAATCACCCCAATGTAGCGGCCAACATAGCGGCTGGCGACGCCGGTCATCTGAATCACGCCGTTGTTTTGCGCAAAGGTGGTATTGGGGAACGCGCACAGCATCGCCGCCACCATGCAGCTTATGCCATCGGCAAGAATGCCGCCTTTTAGCCGGGAACGGAAGGCCTCGTCATCTATCGACTGCTGAGAGATCAGGCAGTTAGCCGTCAGATCCCCCACCGCCTCAAGAATGCAGACCAGCGACACCAGCGCAATCGGCAGAAAAATCGCGCTGTTAAACTGAAAACCAAACGGAAACAGCTGCGGCAAGCGGAACCAGACATCGCCGACGCCTTTAAGCTGGAACGATCCGCTCAGCGCCGCCGCCGCGCAGCCGACGGCAATCCCCACCACCACTGAAGAGAGGCGCAGCCAGCGGTTTTTCGCGCAGCTTAGCAGGACGATAGTCCCGAGTGTGCCCGCGCCGAGGGCGATATTGCTCATGCTGGCAAATGCTTTCGCCTGCTCGCCGCCGCACCAGTTAATGACGCTGACTTTAATCAGGCTAATGCCGATCAGCGCTATCACGCTACCGGTAATCACCGGAGTAAAAATGCGCTTCAGCGGTTCAATAAAGCGGCTGACGAGGCATGGCACCAGCGCGGCGACGAAGTTGACGCCAAACAGCATGGCCATAATATCCTGCGGCGTACCACCCTGCCCTTTTACCCACATACCGCCGGCAATGGCGACGCCGAGGAACGCAAAGCTAGTGCCCTGCATACAGATCATGCCCGCACCGATCCCCCAAACGCGGTTGGATTGCAAAAAGGTGCCAATGCCGGAGGCCAGCAGGGACATGCTGATCAAATAGGGCAGCCACTCCCCCAGCCCCAGCGCCGCGCCGATAATCAGCGGTGGGGTGATAATGCCCACCAGCCCGGCGAGTACGTGCTGTAAAGCGCTAAAAAAAGCCGGAAGCGGCGGTATCCGCTGCTCGAGGCCGTACAGTAAGCCGCCGTTTTTTTCATCTGACATGGTCGTTTCATCCCGTTGCGAATAAGCGTGCGGGAACGGGTGCACAAAACAGGCCAAATTCGCTCACACTTGCGCAACATTTAATTTTTCCTCTGTTTTACAAAGAGATAAATCATCTACCGGGTGAACACCTGTGCGCCCAGGCTGGCCACCGTAATGAAACTTTAGATTCTACATTCCCAATATAGAAATTATTGATTCATAAAAAGGCAACAAAACCCCCATCACGCACCACGACTGTGCAACCGCACGATGGCGGGGAGGCCGAATCGGCGAAATCCGCGCCTGCGCCAAAGTGGTACGCAAATTGCTCAAGCCAATCACGACGTATGTAAAGGAGAAGCAAATGAAAGCATTAGTTATCGGCGGCGGAATCGGCGGCCTGAGCGCGGCGGTGGGGTTAAAAAATGCAGGTATCCATTGCGAAGTCTTTGAAGCGGTGAAAGAAATCAAACCGGTGGGCGCGGCCATCTCCATCTGGCCGAACGGCGTGAAGTGCATGAAGCATTTAGGTATGGGCGATATTATCGAGAACTACGGCGGGCCGATGCATTTTCTCGCTTATAAGGATTATCTGCGCGGGGAGGATCTGACCCAGTTCAGCCTCGCTCCGCTGGTAGAGCGTACCGGCGGCCGCCCCTGTCCGGTTTCCCGCGCTGAACTGCAGCGCGAGATGCTCGCCTTCTGGGGACGCGACGCCGTGCAGTTTGGTAAACGCGTCACCCGCTGCGAAGAACACGCCGACGGCGTTCGCGTCTGGTTTACCGACGGATCGATGGCAGAGGGAGATTTTCTGATTGCCGCCGACGGTAGCCATTCGGCGTTGCGTCCGTACGTGCTCGGCTATACCCCTGAGCGCCGCTACGCGGGTTACGTTAACTGGAACGGTCTGGTAGAGATTGATGAAGCGATTGCGCCGGGCAACCAGTGGACCACTTTCGTCGGCGAGGGGAAACGGGTGTCGCTGATGCCAGTCTCCGATGGCCGGTTTTACTTTTTCTTTGATGTTCCGCTGCCGGCGGGGCTGGCCGAGGATCGCAGCACGCTACGGGCGGATCTCAGCCGCTACTTTAGCGGCTGGGCGCCGCAGGTGCAGAAGCTGATCGCCACCCTCGATCCGCAGACCACCAACCGTATTGAAATCCATGATATTGAACCTTTTGCGCGGCTGGTTCGCGGCAAGGTAGCGCTGCTGGGCGATGCCGGGCACAGCACCACGCCGGATATCGGCCAGGGCGGCTGCGCGGCGCTGGAGGATGCGGTGGTGCTGGGAGACCTGTTCCGCGAGAGCCGCGACATCGCCGAGGTATTGCGCCAGTACGAAGCGCTGCGCTGCGATCGGGTCCGCGACCTGGTGCTGAAGGCGCGGAAACGCTGCGATGTGACCCATGGTAAAGATATGGCGCTGACGCAAGCCTGGTATCAAGAGCTGGAAACCGAGACCGGAGAGCGGATTATCAACGGCCTGTGCGAAACCATTCAGGGCGGCCCGCTGGGGTAAAAATGTTGGCATCGGCGCCCTTCCCGGCTCGCGGCGTAAACGCCTTAGCCGGGCTATCGGCCAACAGATGGTAGTGAACCCGCTGCCCCGGCCTGCATCTCCTCCATCACGGCGGTCAGCTTCTGGATCGCCATCTGCGCCGGGCGGGAGAGCTGGCGCGACGGCGCGGCGCACAGGGCCAGGGTGAGCGGGCGCAGCAGCTTGTTGCGTAGCGGGACAAACGCCAGCTGCCCGAGCTTCACCTCTTCCAGCACGTCCAGACGGCTGAGAATCGTCACGCCGCCGCCTTTCAGCACCAGCGATTTGATCAGCCGGATATCGTTACAGCTAATACTGTTGGCCGGAGCAAAATCATAATGGCGATAAAGCATCGCGACCCGATCATGGACGATCAGCGGCGCACCGGGGACAATATGCCGCTCCTCGCTTAGCTCCCCTGGCGACAGCATCGCGGCCTGCGCCTGAGGATGATCCGGGCGCATTACCGCGCCCATCTCCAGCTCGGCAAAGGCCAGCACGCTCAGCCCCGCCTGACCTTCAGGATCCAGAATCAGGCCGAAATCGAGATCCGCCTGCCGCACCTTCTGGCTGATGGTATGGCTATCCGCCACCTGCAGATTCAGCTCCAGCCACTGCCAGCTGGCGATAATGTCCGCCAGCGCGGCGGCAAAGCTCCCTTCCGCCAGCGCCTGCACCATGCCAAGACTAACGCTGCCGCGCTTCAGCCCCTGCAGCTCATCAAACTTTTGCCGCGTCAGATGAAACTCCTTTTGCCAGCGCAGCAGATTGTCGTACAGCAGCTCCCCGGCGGTGGTCATGCGCAGCCCTTCCGGCAGGCGCTCAAACAGCGGCGTGCCGAAGGCCTCTTCCGCCTGCAAAATTTGCCGGTTGATGGCCGAAGCGGAAATATGCAGCTTTTCCGCCGCCCGCCGCAGGCTGCCGCTGCGGGCCACTTCGGCAAAATAGATAGCGAAACGTGAAAATGGGCTCATCGGTAACCTGTTCTCTTTTTTGCAACGGCTGGGTGAATTCTTGCTGATGGATGTCAACACCCTAATATGGCAACAATAAACTCACAACAATTAAACAAATGTTTTTGTGAGCAGGAAGAGAAGCCATGAACAAACCACAACCCACCCCGCCCGCCCATTGCACCTTTGAGCCCGAGGACTGGCTGCGCCTGGCGAAATGCTGGCATCCCGTCGCCCGCGCCTGCGATATCGGCCCCGCGCCGGTAAAAGCCACCCTGCTTGATGAACAGCTGGTTATCTATCGTATCAAGGGCCAGGTGGTGGTCGCTCGCGACGTCTGTCCCCACCGCGGCGTGCCGCTGACGCTCGGTTTTCACGACGAAGAAGGGATCGTCTGCCCGTACCACGGCCTGCGCTTCGGCGAAGATGGCCGCTGTAACCGTATCCCGTCCAGCCCCGACCAGCCGGTACCGGCGAAGCTCAACCTCACCAGCTTTGCGGTTGAGGAACGCTATGGCCTGATCTGGACCTGCATGGCCTTCGACCCGGAGAACCCGATGCCGCTGCCGGTGATGCCGCACTGGCACGACGACGGCTTTCAGCAAATCAACTGCCCGGCCTTTGAGGTCAACGGCTTTGCGGGCCGCCAGGTCGAGGGCTTTCTGGACGTCGCCCATTTCGCCTGGATCCACACCGATACCTTCGCCGACCCGGATAACCAGGTGGTGCCAAACTACACCCCGCAGGAGACGCCGTTTGGTTTTATCGCCGATTACTGGAGTTCGGTCGGCAACTATCCCGCCAGCTCCGAGTTTCGCGCGCCGGAAGGCTTTCAGTGGCTGCGCCATTTCGAGATGCATCTGCCGTTTACCGCCACCCTGACGATTCATTTTCCCGGGGAGGCCCGGCTGGTGATTATGAACGCCGCCTCGCCGGTTTCTTCACGGATCACCCGGATGTTCGCGCCCATCGCGCGTAATTTCGATCTGCACGTGCCGGTAGAGGATGTTCACGCCTTTAACCTGCGCGTCTTTGAGGAAGATCGCCTGATGGTGGAGACCCAGCGCCCGGAGAGACTGCCGCTGGATTTAACGCTCGAAGCGCATATCCCCGCCGATCGCAGCTCCATCGCCTATCGCCGCGGGCTGAAAAAAATGGGCTTCGGCGACTTTTTCCTCGTTTAAGTGGAGAGCCATCATGAGCGATGTAGTAGAGGTTATCGTTGACGGCATCTGGCGCCAGGGTAGCCAGAGCCTCGCCGTCAGGCTGGTGGCGCAGGACGGCCGACCGCTCCCCGCCTGGCAGCCCGGCGCGCATATTGACGTACATCTGCCGTGCGGCATTATCCGCCAGTATTCCTTGACCGGCCCGGACGATCCTGACGACGGCTACCTGATCTGCGTGGCGCTGGAGAAAGCATCTCGCGGCGGCTCGCGCTATATCCACCAGCAGCTGCGCCCCGGCCAGACGCTGTTGATTTCTCCCCCGCGCAATCTGTTTCCTTTACGTACGGCGGAACGGGTGACGCTGCTGGCGGCCGGGATCGGCATTACGCCGCTGTACGCGATGGCGCTTAGGCTTAAGGCGGAAGGCGTGCCGTTTACCCTGCACTATTACCTGAAAAACCGCGCGCAGGGGGCGTTTGTCCGCGAACTGCAGCGGCGATTCAGCGCCGAAAGCGTGGTGATTCACAGCTCTTGCGAAGGAGACAGCGCCCGGCAACATTTAGCCGCCGCGCTGAACAAGACGCATACCGGATATCCGATTTATCTCTGTGGACCTGAGGGATTTATGGTTGCCGCGCGTCGGGCGGCCATGGAACGGGGCTGGGCGGAAACGCAGATCCATAGCGAAGCCTTTCAGCCCACCGCTGCGCCAGCCGGCGCTGGGGAGGGAGAAACCTTTAACGTGACGCTTGCGTCCTCGGGAGAGCGGTGGCCGGTGCCCCCGCATAAAACCATCGCCCAGGTGCTCCAGGAAAACGGCGTCGCCGTCCCGCTCTCCTGCGAGATGGGGATTTGCGGCGCCTGCCTGACGCCGGTTATCAAAGGGGTTGTCGATCATCGCGACACCGTACAGTCGGAGGCGGAGAAATCCGCCAGCGCGCAGCAGATCGCCCTGTGCTGCTCGCGCAGCCGGTCGGCGAATCTGTGCATTGATTTATAGCCCGGCGCCGCTAGCGGGCGAAAACTCGCGCCTCGCCCACCACCTCAATACGTACCGCTGCCCCCGGCCGCCATAACTGCCGGCTGACGGTTTTAACGAGCAGCGGCTCGCGCTGGCCGGGCAGCGTCAGGGTTAACGTGGAGAGATGGCCGCTAAAGTCCACATCGCGTACGGTAAGCTGCGGGTCATCCGCCCGGCAGGGAGAAATAACCAGCTGCTCGGGGCGCAGCATCACCCTTCCCTGGCCGACGGCCTGCGGATTGTCGGTTAAGACTTCACCTATCGCGCAGCGCGCTCGGCCGCCGCACAGTTCGGCGGGCAGCACCAGCGCATCGCCGAGAAAAAGCGCGGTCTCTTCATCAACCGGGTGACTGTAGACCTCATACGGCGTACCAACCTGGGCAAAGCGCCCCTGACGCATCACCGCGACCTGGCTGGCAAAGGAGAGCGCTTCATTCTGATCGTGGGTGACCAGAATCGACGCGATACCGGCCTGCGCCAGTAAATCAGCGGTGGCTTTACGCGTAGCCGCGCGCAGTCCGGTATCGAGGGCGGAAAAAGGTTCATCCAGCAACATCAGCGCGGGCCGCTGTGCCAGCGCGCGCGCCAGGGCCACGCGCTGCTGCTGACCGCCGGAAATTTCGTGCGGCCAGTGGTTCGCCAACTGACTGTCCAGCGAGACCCTCTCCATTAGCGCCGCCACCTGCTGGTATTTCTCCTGGCGACTGCCATCGAGCCCCCAGGCGATATTGTCCGCGACGTTCAGATGGGGGAACAGCGCGCCCTCCTGCGGCACGTAGCCCACCCCGCGCAGGTGGGCGGGAATAAATGTCCCCTGCGCAAACAGCGTGCGCCCCTGCATAACAATCCGCCCGCTATCCGGCGTTTCGAAACCCGCCAGGATCCGCAGCAACGTGGTTTTACCGGAGCCGGAGGGGCCGACAATCGCCGTGCGGCTGCCTGCGGCCACCGTCAGATTGAGGTTTTCGAGCACCCGCGTACCGGCAAAAGATTTTGAGATTGAGGAGAGTTCAAGCATTTACAGGCCTGCGATTTTTTTCGACTGAATATAGAGAATGCCGGTCAGCGGCAGCGAAAGCAGAATCATCAGCATCGCGTAAGGGGCGGCGGCGACATAATCAATTTCGCTGGTCAACGCCCAGAAGCCGGTTGACAGCGTGCGGGTGCCGAGCGGAGAGAGCAGCAGCGTGGCGGTCAATTCATTGGTGATGCCGAGAAACACCAGCGCCGCCCCCGCCGCCGCGCCCGGCGCCGCCAGCCGCATGGTGACGCTCCACAGCGCCCGGCCGGGGCTGCGGCCTAAACTGCGGGCGACGTTTTCCAGCTCGACGGGGGCCTGCGCGATCCCGGCCCGCAGGTTAACCAGCGCCCGGGGCATAAACATCAGCAGCCAGGCGAGCAGCAGCGTGACCTCGGTCTGATAGATGGGGCGCGCGTAGTGAATGGTGACCGTCACCAGCGCCAGCGCCGTCACGATGCCGGGCAGCGAGCTGGTCATATAGTTACACCCTTCCAGCAGACGAAAAAGAGGCTGCGGATAGCGAACGCCCAGCCAGGCGATGGGAATTGCGCAGGCGGTGGTAAGGAGCGCGCCCACCGCGCCGAGCAGCAGCGTTTGCCGCAGAGAGAGCCACAGGTCGGCGCTCATCCAGTTTTCCACGCCGCCCAGCCAGAGCCAGCGGCAAAGCACCATCAGCGGTATCCCCAGCGCCAGCATCACCAGCGTCAGCAGCGCGAGCTGGAGAGGGATCGCCGCCAGCCGACTCAGCGGCTGCCGCTGCTGTTCGCGCGCGGCGCCCGAACCGATGCGGGCATAGCGCGCCTTCCCCCGCGATGCTCCTTCCAGCAGCAAAATGGCCAGGCAGCAAAGCGCCAGCACCCCGCCCAGCATATTTGCCGCCGGGCCGCTGAAGGTTGACTGGAACTGATCATAGATAGCGGTGGTAAATGTATCGAAACGGACCATCGCGAAGAGGCCGAACTCCGCCAGCAGATGCAGCGCCACCAGCAGCGCTCCGCCGCATATCGCCAGCCTGAGCTGCGGCAAAACCACGCGGAAAAAGATCCGCCACGGCGGCGTACCTAATGAAGCGGCAACATCTTCCAACGTTGGGTCCAGCCGCCGCAGAACGGCGGCAACCGGCATATAGATAAACGGGTAATAGGCCAACAGGGAGAGAAAAACCCCGGCAGACAGGCCGTGCATTGCCGGCACCGCGCTGACCCAGGCGTAGCTTTGTACAAAGGCCGGGATCGCCAGCGGCGCAACCGCCAGCACCGACCAGACTCGCCGCCCCGCCAGCAGCGTACGCTCCGTCAGCCAGGCCAGGCCAACGCCCAGCACAATGCACAGCGGTACCGTCAGCGCGATAAGCCACAGGGTGTTGCTCAACAGCTCGGCGACGCGGGGGCGAAAGACCAGCGCCTGGATTGTCTCCCAGCCGGTATCGACCCCTACGGCAATAACAAAACCCGGCGGCAAGAGCGCCAGTAGAGAAAACAGAACGGCTAACGCGATCATCGGAAAAGCAGGACGCCTGCGCTCAGGCAGGCGTTGGGCTTTTTTTCCGAGCGCGAAACTCAGAGAAGACATAGCGTATTCACTTTAACGGACGATTACAGCAGGCCAGCCTGGGTCATCAAATCGACCACTTTTTTGCTGTTCAGCGAAGACGGTTCAACTTTCGGCGCCTCTAACGCCTGCAGCGGCGTCAGCTTCGGGTTGGATGCGGCGTTAACGCCAACGGCATATTCAAAGGCGTTGTTGGTGCGCAGCTCATCCTGCCCCTGCTTGCCGGTGATCCACTTGATAAAGGCCTGAGCCTGTTCCTGATGTTTGCTGGAGGCCAGAACGCCGCCGCCGGAAATGCTGACAAAGGCGCCAGGATCCTGGTTTTTAAAATAGTGGAGACGGGTATTTTTGCTGTTCTCGCCGGTTTTCGCCTGATCGACAAAGCGGTAGTAATGATAGATAACGCCGCCATCAATCTGACCGGCATTCACCGCTTTCATCACCGTGCTGTTGCCCTTGTAGGCCACAAAATTGGTTTTCATCGCTTTAAGCCACGCCAGGGTGGCCTGCTCGCCTTTCAGCGCCAGCATCGCGCTGACGATGGCCTGGAAATCCGCGCCGGATGGCGAAGCGGCCCAGCGCCCTTTCCACTGCGGTTGCGCCAGGTCCATCAGCGACTTCGGCAGCTGCGCTTCGCTGATTTTCGCCGGATTGTAGACGAATACGGTGCTGCGAGCGGCAATGCCTATCCAGCGGCCGTGCTCAGGGCGGTACTGCGGGGCGACCTGCTGAAGGGTCTCGGCCGCCAGCGGCGCAAACAGCTTCGCGTTATCCACCAGCACCATCGCCGGGGAGTTTTCGGTCAGAAAGACATCCGCCGGGGATGCCGTCCCCTCCTGCACCAGCTGATTCCCCAGCTCACTATCGCCGCCGTTCCGCAGCGTCACTTTAATTCCCGTCTCTTTGGTAAAACCGTCAACCCAGGACTTAACCAGATTTTCATGCTGCGCGTTGTAGACCACAATCCCGTCGCTGCTGGCCGCCGCCAACGCCTGCGGAGCAATAAACGCGGAAGAAGCCATCAATGCAGCGGAGCAATAAGACACCAGACGAAAACGCATACGCTAATCCTTAATAGAGGTGGGCAAAAGGTAACTGGCAGCCGGCCGGCAAGGATTAAATCACAGAGAAATGTGAATGATAATGCAAACAATTACCATCTAATTAAAAAAGAGAAATATACTGCGCGCGGGCGGCAACAGGCGAGGAAAATGCTATAAAAAAATAGCTGCCGCGATGAACATTAAAATAACCTTAAGACAGCTTAAGTTTATTTTACACTGCCTTCAAAACCCCACTGCGGGCGGGTTTTCGCCACTGCGTTAGCGAAAACTCCACTGCACGCTCACCACAAAGACGGCAGGAAGAATAATTCCGCTTTCCACGCCGAAATAATCGGTAAAGTTGTACTGAAAACCATGGTAAATATAGGGAGAAAAGCCAATGCCGGTCGCATCTTTAAAATCCTTGTAAGAACCATGGTCGCCGCAGTGCTCAAAGGCCGAGAAGAAAAACTCGCCAACGTAGCCATAAATTCCCTTAAATACCCAGCCGTTGCCCAGCGAGGCCCAGTCGCGGCGTACCCCCAGCGCGATGCAGCGATCGTCAAAGCTGTTTTTCATCGTTCCGGCCAGCAGGCTGTACTGAGAATCTTCGGAGAACTTGCGCTCAACGGAGGCAAACTGGTTGTCAAAGCCTTCGGTGTACTGCCCGTGGTTGTTCGACAGATGGTAAATCCAGGAGCCGGTATTCACCGAATAAAGATTGATTTCATCCGCTCGTAGGGCCGTAGAAGACATCAACAGGGCGGCGGCGGCCACCACAGGCTTCATCATTTTTCTGCGCATCAACATCATCCCCTGATTCAGGCGTCGGCCCGGCTGGATAATAAGAGTATATACCCGTCGTCTTTCAAGTTGCTTCTTTGTTGGCTACGTTAGTTCACCCCAGTCACTTACTTGAGTAAGCTCCTGGGGATTAATGAGAGGCTCCTGCCTCTCACCGGAGGCCAGCCTTCGGCTGATCAAATTCGTCCCCGACGAATTTGTCACTCCCTTGCCGCCTCGAAGCAACTCGACATCTATTGGGTATAGAAACCGCCGGTTGGCTCTGCCGGACAAATGCGCGATTTTCTGCAAAGAGATATTTTAATGAAATTCTGGCGGGTTAATTTTAGTAATACAGCGTATTTCATCCGGTCATCATTGTCTGATGAACAAGAGTAAAGCGAGGTAGCTTAAATAGTTTTCAGAGGAGGAGTTGAGCGTTAATAATAAAATACCTGGCGTCTTACCAGGCATTTCTTCAGGTCTGTTTAGCGCTGGCAAATTTTTATCAACAGTTCCGCCATCCAGCGGTGGCTTCTCTCCTGGCCCGCCGTTTCATGCCACGAAAGATAACAGGTACGGCTGTCCATGTCTAAAGGCAGAGGCAGCAGCTGTAGCGCAAACTGCTCTTCAAACTCTTTCGCCAGCCATTCCGGCGCGATAGCCACCATATTGGTTTGCGACACGACGCTCAACACGCTGACCAGCGCATTACCGTGAAAAGCGACGCACGCCCGCTGCTCTTCAGAGCTATACCAGGGATAGCTGAAGGAGGCGTAGCGATCCAGCGCGACGGTGGCGTGCTGCTCGCGATAAATATCCTCCTCGCTCAGCGGCGATGCGATACGCGGATGGTTGCGTCTGGCCACCAGCACCATCCGGTCATGGAACAGCGGGATACTGGTAAATTCCGGATGATTGAATTTGTTGTAATCGAGTACAAATTCCACCTCCTGATAGCGCAGCTGATTTGTCACCTGCTGACTTAGCGAAGATTTAAAGGATAGACTGACCCTGGGCGCAATCTCACTTATTTTGTTAAAAATAAGCGGCGTCAGATAGTTATCCAGCGGGCTACAGACGCAAAGGTTGTAGAGACGTTCGCAGTCCAGCGGATCGAAAAGCGTATCCGGTAGCTCATTTTGCACCAGCGATAGCGCGCGTCGAACCGAGCTAAAGAGTTGAAAGGCGCGCTCTGTCGGTTTAATGCCGCGGCCGTTGCGGACAAACAGTTCATCCTTAAACAGCACCTTCAGGCGAGAGACCGCGCTGCTGACCGCAGGCTGAGACATGCCCAGCGTTTGCGCCGCTTTGGTTAGGCTTTGTTCCTGCATGACGGTATCAAAAATGGTCAGCAGGTTGAGGTCGACTTTCCGCAATACCGGCTGCAGGACTTTCGGTTCAGAGGTTGGCTTAGATGTTGTATTTTCACTCATGTAGGGAACTCCACCAGCACATTAATCAGCGATTCTGCTGCGTAACACTGAGACTTTTCGCCAAAGGAAAAAAATGGGCAGATAAATCACCATCGGCCCCAGCAGCCATGTGTTATCGGTTTCCAGCAGCACGCTCAAATGTATGAAACTTATTATCAAAATGGTAAACAGCAGAAGAATATGAAACGTATTATGTTTTCTGGAGAAAACGGCATAGCGGTAAAGCATTCATTTTTCCTTCGTTCACTCCTTGAACAACGGAGAATACCATATAAAAAGTGATGAAATTTCTGAAAAATACGCGACTTAATCCTAATAAGTAAATTCTCATTGAAATTAATCGACTGGACTTAGCTAAATCGAGAAGCAGGCAGGACGCTGATATTCCTTTGCCGCAAAGGGGGGGGCTAAAACCGGATAATAACCTTCCGTGACTCACAGAGGCTAAAGAATAGAAATGATTTCACAGGAAATAGTCACGTATAAGCAGCAATAGCCGGGAGGAGACCAGGGCGCTGGGCGAAATAAAAATTGTGCGGAAGCGGGAAGCACTCTGTTAACGTACTAAGTCGATATTGGGCCGCCATCGAGGCCTCGAACCCCGTTCCCTACAACGTATGTCGTTCGCTCTTCCAGATGAGCTAATGGCGGTCAGGTGCTAATCAGCAAAGTTCAGCAGTGGCGTGCCGATACCAATTAGCGACGCGCATACTAGCCCGTTGAATGGGCGGTGTAAATAATATAAATGCACGAAATATCTGGATCCCCCCTCTCTGCGCCGCCGATGCGGGTCACCTTTGAGGATGCAGACAAAACCTTACACGCCAGCCTCTTGTGCATTGATAAGGATTGTTTATGATCCCCGGGTTCTGAAATGTCCTGGTACCCTATGCGCAACCGTCGACTCCCTGGTAAATGGTTTTTGATACTCACCTGCTTCGTCATGGCTTTCTGCCTTGTTCAGCGGGCGGCCTATCTGCACCATTTTTTGGCGGACGTCAGCGCCCAGGCGCAGGACAGCGCTCTCAGCGCGCAGGCCAAGCAGCCCTCTTCAGAGGAGGCTGAGCAAGGGCCTCCGCCCTGTCAACTGAGCGCCAAATCCCTGCTCTGCGCGCAGCCGCTTTTCTTCGATGGCGCGTTACCGGCCGTTATTTTATTCCTTGCCCTGCTTCAGCTGCTCGCCGCAGGCCGTCCGGTGGTTTTCCGGGACGATCCCGTCCGGCCTCCCACGCTGCGAATACATCTCAAAAACTGCGTTTTCCGTGAATGAAAAAATCGTTCTTAGACGATTAGTTTTTTAAATTCACGGAGAAAAAAATGCTGAATATCTTCAGGGGCTTCGTCTTCCTGGTGCTGACCTGCGCGGGCGTTGCCCACGGGGCGGACACAGGATGGCTGACATCCCCGCAAAACGACCACGCCCGGATCCGCTTTCAGGCGGAAAAAGGCAAAGATCGGATCGACGGACTGCTCTCTATTGAGCTGGCTTCCGGCTGGAAAACCTACTGGCGCTCGCCGGGTGAAGGCGGCGTCGCCCCGCAAATAATCTGGAACAACGGCGAACGGGCGCGGTGGTACTGGCCTGCCCCGTCAAGATTCAAGATTTCCGGCCTGACGACCCAGGGCTATCACGACCGGGTAGCGATCCCGATAACGATCGCCGCCGCCCCCGGCGACGTGCTGGAAGGCACGCTCACGCTGTCGACCTGCAGCAACGTCTGTTTGCTGACCGACTATCGGCTGCGTCTCGATTTCAATCAGCCCGCAGATGGCAAGTTCCAGGAAGCCTTTGCCCGGGCCATGCGCGCCGTCCCGGCGGATAACGGGGTGACGAACGATGTCGCCGCGCATCTTGTCGGTAGCCAGCTGGTCATCACCGCGACCACGACCGGCGGATGGAAAAATCCCGGGATTTATTTTGACCCGATGGACGGTGGGATTGTGGCCGGCGATCCGGACGTACGCGCCGAGGGCGACCGCCTGAAGGTAACGGTGCCGGTCACCGATGAATGGGGAGAAATACCCGCCACGCTGGCGGGAAAAGCGCTGTCGTTGGTGCTGACAAATGGCGAAAAAGCGCAGCAGATGAACCTTATCACTGGTGCGGATCTCGCGCCAACGGCGACGGTTAGTCTCGGGAAAATAGTGCTTTTCGCGCTGCTCGGCGGCGTCATCCTTAACCTGATGCCCTGCGTGTTGCCGGTGATGGGTATGAAGCTCAGCGCGGTGCTGCAGGCTGGGGCAGATCGGGGCCCGGTCCGGCTACGTTTTCTGGCCACCAGCGCGGGCATCCTGACCTCGTTTGCCCTGCTGGCGCTGATGGTGACGATGCTCAAGCTCACCGGCGCTTCACTGGGCTGGGGGATCCAGTTCCAGAATCCCTGGTTTATCGGCGTAATGGTTGCCGTTACCTTTCTCTTCGCGCTGAATCTGTTCGGGATAGTCGAGATGCTGCTTCCCTCGACTGCCGTTAGCCGGATGGCGACCGCCGGCGGCGCCGGGATAGCGGGGAGTTTCTGCGAGGGCGTTTTTGCCACGCTGCTGGCAACGCCCTGCTCGGCCCCCTTTCTGGGCACGGCCGTCGCTTTCGCGCTTGCCGCTCCGCTTCATGAGCTGTGGCTGATTTTCATGGTGCTCGGGCTGGGGATGGCTGCGCCGTGGCTGTTCGTCGCCCTGTTCCCGCAAACCGCCGCCCTGCTCCCCCGCCCCGGCCGCTGGATGAACACCCTGAAAATGGCGCTTGGCGTCATGATGCTGGCCTCCAGCTTCTGGCTGGCGACGCTACTCGGCGTTCACCTCGGCGATACCGCCAGCGGCGTGATGGCGCTGGCTCTCACCGTAGCGGCCCTGATCGCCTTGTTAGTCGCCCATCAGCGAACGACTCCCGCCCTCTGGCTGGTGGTTATCGTCCTGGCGGCGTATGGCGGTTTTCAGGTTCGCGGTCTGCTGGCGCAGGGTTCCACCGTCTCGTCGCCGCAGGCTAACGCTCAGCAAATTCGCTGGCACCCCCTCAGCGAGGAGGCCATCCGCAGCGCGCGGGCTGAGGGCAAACGGGTGTTTATCGATATCTCCGCCGACTGGTGCGTAACGTGCAAAGTGAATGAACACCGGGTGTTAAATCAGCCCGCGATCATTCGCGCGCTGGCTCAGCCCGATGTCGTGGCGCTGCGCGGCGACTGGAGCAAGCCTTCTGAGCCGATCGCCCGTTTCCTGCAGAGCCGAAATCGCTACGCCATTCCCTTCAACCAGGTCTACGGTCCGGGCCAGCCGCAGGGAGAAATACTGCCGCCGCTGCTCGATCAACAAACCGTCCTCAACGCCCTCAATCATGCCAAAGGTTAAATTAACGATGAAAAAAACGCTGCTCACCCTCGCTCTCCTCCCGGCATCTTTGACGGCTGTGGCGTCTTCGCCCCTTACGCCGGCGCAGGAGGCCCGCGTGCAGGAACTGGTTCAGGAGACGCTCATCGGCCACCCTGAAATTTTGATCGCCGCGGCCGAAAAACTCGATCGGCAGAATGCCCAGGCCGGGCAGGAATCGCTAAAGCAGGTGCTGTCGCAGGACGGCGATTTTCTCTTTCACGATCCCAACTCACCGCGAATCGGCGCGCAAAATCCGAAGCTGACGCTGGTCGTCTTTACCGATCATAACTGCCCGTATTGTAAAAAGTTTGACCCCTATCTGGAGAAAATTGTGGAAAAATACCCGGATGTTGCGGTGATCTTTAAGTTTCTGCCCTGGCGCTCCGAAAGCTCAATGACCGCGGCCAGGGATGCGCTCACCCTGTGGCGCACGCATCCTGCACAGTTTGTTAAATTTAACCATATCCTGATGGCGAAAAAGGGGTATCACGACAGTGCCAGCATTGAGCAGGCGAAGAAGAAGGCGGGAGTCATTGTGGCTCAGCCGGATGCGCAAAGCCTGGAGACGATTAAGCGCAGCTTAGCTGTCGCCGAAAAGCTTGGCATTCAGGGAACGCCGGCCACGCTTATCGGCGATGAGATGCTCTCAGGCTGGATCCCCTGGGAACAATTTGATGCCACAATCGGCGACGCGCTGAAAAAACAGTAACCCACGTCAGGGGGAGCGATCCCCCTGCATTGCGAGGCGATATGATGAAATACTTTTTACTGCTGGCGGCCTGGATGATGCCAGGCCTGGCGCTTGCCGAGGGGGCGATCCCCCAGATAGTTAAAAATTTTGGTGAACAGCAAGGGATTAAAATTATTAAGGAGATAGATTCCCCCGGCGGCGTGAAAGGCTGGGTCGGTCAGTATCAGGATATGGGGGTGACCCTGTTTTTGACGCCGGACGGGAAGCACGTTATTTCCGGGTATCTTTACGATGATAAAGGGCAAAACCTCAGCGAGGGCTACTTTAAAGAAGCGATCTATACCCCGTTAGGCCGCGAAATGTGGAAAAAGCTGAACGATGCCCGGCCGCTCAAGGAAGGCGCTGATTCCGCTGCCAGAAAAGTGATTGTCTTCGCCGATCCGTTCTGCCCCTACTGTAAGACGTTCTGGTCAGCGGCACAGCCGTGGGTAAAAGCCGGTAAGGTCCAGCTGAATACCCTACTGGTTGCCTTTCTCAACCCGAAAAGCGGCCGCTACGCCACGGCAATCCTGAATGCCAAAGATCCGGTAGCCGCCTGGCAAGAGTATGAACTCTCTGGCGGCAAAAAAATCCCGCGCTTTGACGGCGTGACGCCGCGGGAAACCTTTACTCTTCTTCAGCATAACCAAAAGCTGATGGATGATTTGGGCGCCAGCGCGACGCCGGCTATCTATTACATGAATGAACAAAACGAGCTCCAGCAGGTGATCGGCATGCCCGATAAGAAGCAACTGGTGGAGATGTTCGGGCCCGAGCCCTGATGAAGAGCGGGCGTCCCACGGGGCGCCTTGCTAACCCAAGCCTGACTGCGTATTTTTAGTCTTACGCTGCCCTTCCGGGCATTCAACGTTTGAATGAATGAGGAATAATGGAACGCTTATTTGTCTACGGTACGCTGCGTCCGGGCCACTCGAATGCCCATATTATGGACAACATTGGCGGAGAGTGGCTGCCCGGCTATGTGAAGGGTCTGTTTTATGAACGCGGCTGGGGAGCAGCCGCGGATTTTCCGGGGATCGTGCTCGACAACAACGGGCCTCGGGTCAACGGCTACCTGTTCCTGTCCGCGAATCTTAGCGCCCACTGGCCAATGCTGGATGCGTTTGAAGAAGGCTACGATCGCGTTGCCGTGGACGTTACCACGGAAGACGGTCAGCGCGTGACCGCCTGGATCTATCAGCTACAGCCGAAGGTCGCAGCGTAAAACCCTTTCGCCCCGCGCGTGCGGGGCGTCGCTCAGCGCGGGTTTATGCGTCGCGCCAGCCCATTGCCGGCGCAACGTGCTTCAGTATGGACTCAATCACGTGGGCGTTATACTCCACGCCAAGCTGGTTCGGCACCGTCAACAACAGCGTATCCGCTTCGGCAATCGCCTCGTCCTGCTTCAGCTGTTCGACCAGCTTTTCCGGCTCTGCGGCGTAGCTGCGGCCAAAAATGGCGCGGGTCTTCTCGTCGAGGAAACCTATCGAATCGCTCTCGTCACGGCCTGAACCGAAATACATCCGGTCGCGATCGTTCATTAGCGCGAAAATGCTGCGGCTGACCGACACCCGCGGCGTGCGCGTATGGCCCGCTTCTGCCCAGGCCTCGCGATAGGCGCGGATCTGCTTCGCCTGCTGAATATGGAACGGTTCGCCGGTTTCATCGTCTTTCAGCGTCGAACTTTGCAGGTTCATCCCCAGCTTTGCCGCCCACATTGCCGTCGCATTCGAACCGGCGCCCCACCAGATTCGCTCGCGCAGCCCTTCAGAATAAGGCTCAAGCCGCAGCAGGCCCGGCGGGTTGGGGAACATGGGCTGCGGGTTAGGTTTCGCAAACCCCTCTCCGCGCAGCGCGTCCAGCAACACTTCGGTGTGGCGGCGCGCCATGTCCGACTCGTTTTCGCCTTCGCCGGGAACATAGCCAAAATAGCGCCAGCCGTCGATCACCTGTTCCGGCGAGCCGCGGCTGATACCCAGCTGTAAACGGCCGCCGGAGATTAAATCCGCCGCGCCCGCATCCTCGGCCATATACAGCGGGTTTTCATAGCGCATATCGATCACGCCGGTGCCGATTTCAATACGTTTGGTTTTCGCCCCGACCGCTGCCAGCAGGGGGAACGGCGAGCTGAGCTGGCGGGCGAAATGATGCACCCTGAAATAGGCGCCATCCGCGCCCAGCTCTTCGGCGGCAACGGCCAGATCGATGGATTGCAGCAGCGCGTCAGCGGCCGAACGCGTCCCGGACTGCGGCGACGGCGTCCAGTGACCAAATGATAAAAAGCCAATCTTTTTCATGACGTGGGTGTCCTGGGTTGCAGGGAAGTCGTCGGCAGATGGCGCATAATGAAAAACGTGTCTGCCACATTATGCCTCTACTCTACGCATAACCAGGTGAGAATAAATATCGTTTGTTTAACCGAATGCTTCAAATAAATTGATTGAGTCTGCTCGGCGGCGCAGACCGCGGCCCGGGCAATAAACACGGGCTCACAGGCCGAATATCGCCTCAATTTCAATTTTGAGATCCGCAGAAAACAGACGGCTGACTTCTACGAGCGAGCTGGCGGGTAGGTGATCGCCGTAATTCCGGTAAAGCACTTTGCGCAGCTCGCCGATCTCATCAAAAGAAGTGATAAAGATCGTGACTTTGATAAGAGACGAAAAATCAATGCCTTCGGCGCGGGCAACGGTTCGTATCTGCATAAAAATCTCCTCCGCCTGGGCGGCAATACCGTCGCGCTGCGCCCGGGTGCCGAACGCGGTGAGCCCTGAAATGTAGAGCGTGTTTCCGTGCTTAACCGAATGGACATAGGGCGCCTTGACCTCGCCCAGTTCGGGGTAATTTTTTCGTACCATCTGACTCATACCGATATCCTTATTTAAGTTAAAACTGACAACCCTCTGACGCGCTGTTGTGACCACCCAGCGTTGCCGTATCAACGGTATTTTTACCGATTCACTAAAAGCCGGTTCTTACTGGCGCCAGCCGCGAACGCGTTTGATTTCACGCCAGGGCTGGTCACAGCCAGCCTGCTCCATCTCCACTCCATAATCTGAACAATATCACTCAATCCTCCTTCGTCAGAATGTTCATTACGCTCAGGAGGAACCATGAACAAGCTGAACTACTCTCTTAAATACGTCGAATACTTATTCAGAAAATACCGGGGAATGATGACTTCGGATCTTTATTTTCATACTGCCAAACTCAACAAAACGTCACAAACCTTTGCTAATCTCAAAAAACCCATCACGCTGAGTGAGAAGATATGCCACCGCCTCGTCTTCGATCATAACGCCCTTTATACTCTGCTGGCCGACAAACTGGCGGTCAGAGAATATGTCCTCACACGAACGCAGCTTGTGCAGGTGATACCGTTAATTGGCGTTTACCAGCGCGCAGAGGATATTGATTTTAGCAGACTCCCGGCGAAATTCGTGTTGAAGTGCAATCATGACTGCGGCAGCACCGTTATATGCAGCGACAGAGACAATTTTAATCCAGCCAATACCTTAAACCGACTCAAGCTGGCGCTTAAAAAGAATATGTATTACACAACCCGAGAGTGGCAATATAAGCATATTGCCCCGGTTATTCTCTGTGAGATGTTTATCGACTTATTTTCTGACCGAGATAAAAACGTTACGCCTGAGATGTTAAGAATACATTGTTTTCATGGGGTAGCCTGCTTTGTGGAGGCTGATTTCACCGATAAACAGGGGCGCGAATATATTAATGTCTATGACAGATCGTGGCGGCTGCAGCCTTTTCAGATGGAATATCCAAACACACTGGGGCCGGTTCCTGAACCCGAATCCTTTCATCGCGCCGTCACTGCCGCGCAGGAATTGGCAAAAGAGATTGATTACTGTCGTGTCGACCTGATGCTAAAAGAAAATGAAATTTATTTCAGTGAAATAACATTAAGTCCGAAGCGAGGTAAACTTAATATCACACCGGCGATATGGGATGCTAAACTCGGAGACATGTGGCACTGATGTCTCCAGAAACAGGCTCAATTGAGCCTGTTTTCTCAGGGCAGGTTGACAGGCCATGATAATTTAAAAATCGAGTGATTTTCTCGTGACAACCGATAGCTCACACTACCGCCGTGAGCGAGCATAATCGCTTTGACGACCGATAATCCCAATCCGCAGCCTTGAGGATTAATATGTCTGGCATATTCTCCGCGCTGAAAAGGTTCAAATAACAACCGCTGGAGTTCTTCAGGGATTCCGGGACCACGATCCTGAACCAGAATATAATTTTCTTTGCCAGAGGTTCCATTCTTTATCAGCAAAGTTCGGGAGGTGGAATATTTTAACGCATTATCGAACAGCACCGTCAGGCACTGCGTCATACGCAAAGGATCGCAAACGCACAACTGCTGCTTGAGTTCAGTGATAAGGGTGAACTGCTTGCTGCGAAACTCCGGTAAAAAAGTGTCAAGCGCGCTGGTAATCGTCGCTTCGAGATCGACCTCACTGAGCGTCAGCGTATAACCGGCGCCGCCGGAGGAACTCACGACCCGCAGATCCTCAATTAAATTAGTCAGGCCTTCCGTTTGTCTCAGCAGGTTTCTGAATAGCGCGGGCTCTGGCTCAAATACCCCTTCTACCAGCCCCTGAAGCCTTCCGCGCAGAATAGTGACGGGGGTTCTGAGTTCGTGAGCGATGGCCGCGTTCCACAGGTTCCTCTGAACATCGAGGGTCTGCAGTTTTTCCGCCATTTCATTGAAATCATTAACAAGATTATTAATCTCGCCCAGCTGAGAGCTGGTGCCGGACGCTCGTGCGCCAAGATTGCCCTGCGAAATTTGTTTCAGGCTCTGGGCGACGGCATTTAACGGCGTCAATATTCTGGCGGAGAGTTTAACGGTAAAAAACAGCGATACCACCAGACTGGTGACTGAAGCTATCGTGATCCACAGCCAGTCCAGCAAGGTCATATCATCTTCGCTCCCGGAGACGGCGCCTCCCGGCAGGTAATCAATCAAGAAGCTATAAAATAGATAAGAGCCCACCACGGCGATAGCGATAATAATGAAGGTTAACGACAGCATATAGGTCAATATCTGACGGCTCAGAATCGTTTCTTTGTTCATTTTTTCTCACCTAACCGATAGCCCACTCCTCTGATGCTCTCCGGGATGCCTTTGAGCCCCGCGTGTTCAAGCTTTTTCCGCAGCTTACTCATATGGCTATCAACGGTTCGATCGAGTGAATCCCCCTCGGGCAGGCAGGCATCCAGTAACTCTTCGCGTGAGCACACCTTTCGCGGACTGCGCGCCAGGTAGGTCAAAAGCTTAAATTCGGTGGTGGTCAACACCGGGGTGACAATCTTATTCTCGACGGTAATTTCCACGTAAAATTCATCGGGATAGATTGTCAGAAACGGCAATCTCAATGGCCTTGAATTGGCGACTTCGGCATTCGGCCGGGTTCTGCGGAGTACCGCTTCCACTCTGGCGATCACCTCGGAGGGATTAAACGGTTTTATCACATAGTCATCTGCGCCGAGCCTCAGTCCCATCAGTTTATCGACGTCCTGGTCAAGCGCGGTCACCATGATAACCGGCACGTTAGTCTCTTTGCGTAAGGTCGTCAGCACGTTCCAGCCATCATAAACGGGTAGATGGATATCCAGTAACACGAGGTCCGGTTTATGCAGACGGGTAAGATTGATCGCCTGCTCGCCGTCCTCCGCCCGACAGGTTTTCATTCCCGCCCGATGTAAATAGCCTGTCAGAATAGCGGCAATTTCATCGTCATCCTCGGCGATAATTATCAGATTGCTTTTGTTCATTTTAGTTTCCACATTACCGATAATAGATTTTATTTTATCTTAAAAAGATTTTATGCCGTACTTGTTTAAAGGTTCTACAACCAAATCTCAGGCACCTGCCGCGAGCGAATATTTTTCCGGTTAAAAGCAATGTGACAAGCCCGGAGTTAAAAAGTTGCACACGCCGCATTTTTTCCTGCCGATATAAAGCACGCGGAACGCGTCTCCATACTGGCTACACAATCACGAAATAAACAATCAACATACCGCTGCGACAATCCATCATCAAGGAAGAAAAGTGCAAGCGTGAGTGTGACACGCACGCCTGTGAATTCAGCTCGCCAGACAACTGATGTGGGCCCCTGTCAGAGAAAACATTATGGAAAGCTTAAGTAATATTCGTCGTGAAAAAGTTCTCGCTGCCTTTATATTTTCCCTGACAGCATGGGCGTTACTTTATTTATGGTTATACCTGGTGCATGCCATTGATGAAAAGGTAGCTTCCACGACGCTGTCATCGCCATTGGTCGATGCCAGTATCACCTTCTCAGTCCTGGCGTTTATATTCCAAAAGAAACCTGGCGCGTTAAGAGAATTAGCGATTATCGTCTTCTGGCTGGTATTAATATTTATTTATAGCATTGTTGTATTTAATATTCTTTTGAATATTACACCCGGCATATATGATATTGTCTTTTATTATGAGTGTTTTTTGCTGATCGTTTTCTGCGGTTCCCCGGTGTATTTATTGATGCGGATGATTTGATTTTACGCCATGAGAAAGATAGCCCTCTTAAGCAGAGTGCGGTAGCCGCGCTCATAAGGTTAACCGGGAGTACACATACACACTCCCTCCATAAATCGGCCATTGGCGGTCAACATCGCGCATTTAGACTTCGCCTCTTCCTCCTCGACCTCGTTCTGGCCGGATCGCGAGATATGCCATTCGCGCAGGAGACAATTGCTCGAACGTTGCCGCCCGGATGACGCTATCGCGCGAGTTTACCGGAGGATAGGCCCCGGGAAACCGAGCGGTCATCCTGAATTTACTGACCTTTTTGTTTGTTGACTGGATGTCTATCTGATGCCGCACTTTTTTATTGAACGTCCTATTTTCGCCTGGGTGGTCGCGCTGTTTATCGTGCTGACGGGAATATTGTCCATTCCGCGCCTGCCGGTTGCGCAATATCCTGCCGTCGCACCGCCGGGCATTATTATTTCGCTCAGCTATCCAGGGGCCAGCCCGGACGTGATGAATACGTCGGTTGTTTCACTTATCGAGCGTGAGATTTCTGGCGTGGATAATTTGCTTTATTTTGAATCCACCAGCGATACCACCGGAATGGCTTCCATTACGGTAACCTTCACGCCGGGAACGGACATTAAGCTCGCGCAGATGGATCTGCAAAACCAGATTAAAATCGTCGAGCCGCGTTTACCGCAGGCGGTAAGGCAAAATGGTATAACGGTTGAGGCGGCAAATTCCGGCTTTCTGATGATGGTGGGGTTAAAATCCCCGACGGGAGAGTATCAGGAGGCTGATTTAAGCGACTATTTTGCCCGCAATGTGATCGATGAGCTGCGCCGCGTCCCTGGCGTTGGCAAAGTTCAGCTCTTCGGCGGGGAAAAAGCGCTGCGTATCTGGCTGGATCCTATAAAGCTCCACGGTTACGGGCTTTCCGTCACGGACGTCGTGACCGCTGTCGGCCAACAAAACGTGATTGTTTCTCCCGGCAGAACGGGAGATGAACCAACAACGCCGCAGCAGGCCGTTACTTATCCGATAACCGTTAAAGGTCAGCTCTCATCCGTTGAGGCGTTTCGCAACATTACCTTAAAATCTGAGGTGACTGGCGCACGGCTAAAGTTGGCTGATATTGCGCGCGTGGAGTCTGGGTTACAAAGCTATGCGTTTGGCATACGAGAAAACGGCGTTCCCGCCACGGCTGCCGCTATTCAGCTCTCTCCCGGCGCAAATGCGATCGGCACGGCATCGGGGGTCCGCGCGCGGCTCGCAGAGCTTTCAGGCGTGCTTCCTGAAGCAATGGCGTTCACGGTTCCGTTTGATACCGCCCCCTTTGTGAAGCTTTCTATTTTGAAGGTGGTGGAAACATTTGCCGAAGCAATGGTGCTGGTGTTTCTCGTTATGTTGTTGTTTCTGCACAAAATCCGCTGCACGTTTATACCTGCTATCGTGGCCCCGGTGGCGCTACTGGGCACCTTAACGGTGATGCTGCTTAGCGGCTATTCCATCAATATCCTGACCATGTTCGGCATGGTGCTGGCAATCGGCATCATTGTTGATGACGCTATTGTTGTTGTGGAGAACGTTGAGCGCCTCATGGAAGAAAAGGGGCTCTCCCCGAAGCAGGCCACGCGGGAAGCGATGAGCGAAATCACCCCAGCCATTATGGGTATTACACTGGTGCTGACCGCAGTATTTATTCCCATGGGTTTTGCCGACGGGTCGGTAGGGATTATTTACCGGCAATTCTGCATTTCTATGGCGGTGTCCATTTTATTATCGGCATTCCTGGCGCTGACGCTCACCCCTGCCCTTTGCGCTACGTTACTTCGGCCTCATCAGCCTGACCGGAGTAAAGGCGGCAGGTTTTCCGCATGGTTTAACGCCCGTTTTGACCGCCTCGCCTCATTTTACGCCTCCGGGCTCGGGTTTGTTCTGAAACGGACCGGACGCATGATGTTGCTGTATACCGCGCTCTGTCTCGCGCTGTATGCCGGTCTATCCTCATTACCTTCGTCATTTTTACCGGATGAAGACCAGGGTTACTTTATGTCGTCGATCCAGCTCCCTTCCGACGCCACGATGCAGCGTACGCTTAAAGTGGTACAACGATTTGAAGATGAAATCGCCGCGCGGCAGGCCGTTGAAAGCAACATCATGATCCTGGGATTTGGCTTTTCAGGCTCGGGGCAGAACTCAGCCATGGCTTTCACCACCCTGAAGGACTGGAAAAATCGCGAGGGCGCGACCGCCCAGGGTGAAGCAGAGTATATTCAACGCAGTATGGAAAGCGTTCCCGATGCCGTAACGATGAGCCTGCTCCCTCCGGCTATCTCCGACATGGGGACCTCATCCGGGTTTACCTGGTATTTGCAGGACCGTGGCGGCAAGGGCTATCCGGCCCTGAAAAAGGCAGCGGATGAGCTGGTAAAGCGTGCGAACCAGAGTCACCTGTTGAACGATGTCTATATCGATGGGCTCCCTGAAGGGAGCAGCCTGATGCTTAACGTCGACAGGGAAAAAGCGGAAGCGATGGGCGTATCGTTTGATGAGATTAATCAAACGATTTCCGTCGCAACGGGCTCCAGTTACGTCAATGACTATACCAATAATGGCCGGGTTCAACAGGTGATCGTTCAGGCGGATGCGCCCTACCGTATGCAACCGGAGCAGTTATTGACGCTGTCGGTGAAGAACCGCTCGGGGCAGATGCTTCCTTTGGCGACGTTTGTGACGCTCTCCTGGAACGTTGCCCCACAGCAGCTCAATCGTTATCAGGGATATCCGGCCATCCGCATTAGCGGAAGCGCCGCCGCGGGCGAGTCCACGGGTAGCGCAATAGGGGCGATGGAGAGGCTGGCGGACCAGTTGCCGGCGGGTTTCGCCGGAGAATGGGCGGGGAGTTCGTTACAGGAAAAGCAGTCCGCGTCACAGCTGCCGGGGCTGATAATACTCTCGGTGCTGGTCGTATTTATGGTGCTGGCCGCACTCTATGAAAGCTGGTCGATTCCCTTCGCGGTAATGCTTGTGGTTCCTCTCGGCCTGCTCGGCGCGGTTGTGGCCGTGACGGTGGCGAATATGACCAACGATGTCTTTTTTAAAGTGGGCCTGATAACCCTGATTGGCCTTTCCGCTAAAAATGCGATTTTGATTGTGGAATTTGCCAGACAACTGATGAGCCAGGGAATGAACGTGGTGGATGCAACATTACTCGCCTCAACCCAGCGCTTACGCCCAATACTCATGACCTCGCTGGCATTTACATTAGGCGTCGTACCGCTGATGCTGGCCAGCGGAGCGAGCGACACGACACAGCATGCCCTGGGAACGGGCGTCTTCGGGGGCATGATAAGCGCAACGGTGCTGGCTATCTTCTTTGTCCCCGTCTTTTTCGTGATGATTACGCGGTGCATTGAACAACGTCGGAAAGGGGAAAACACCCCGCGCCATATTAAATAGCACGAGGTTGGTACGAGCGTTGCCGGAACGACAGGATGGGTTTTACGCCGCGTTAAGGGGAAGTATGTCGCCGCGCTTTAGACTCGCTTGCCTCACTCGTCCGGCGGTCTGGTCGTGATCCATTATTCTGGCCAGTCGCTAAAAAGCGGCTGGCTAATGGCGCGCGCTTTTCATTGCATCCTGCCTGCCCGGATTGCACGGTTCTTTTGTGCCCGGGAGATAAAATTTTCCGGACGAGTCAGGCTGCGTTCCGCCCGGGCACCCAGGGCGTCCAGACGCGGTCGCGCTGCCATCAGAGCCATTGCCCCCATCCGAGTTATTCCCATTCCCACCGTCGCCACCATTACCGCCGTTAGCGGCATGGACTGAGAATGCGCACAGCATGAAGAAACACACCACAAAGCGTCTGACCATCACCATCCCCTGTCATCGGATTTAAATACTGACTGAAAGCCGGTGAATTGTACTCGCTTCCAGAATCCGTCGAACGCATTTCTGCCGCATTGCCGGATAAGAAAAACCGTACGCGACGGTCGTGGTGCTCAGGGACAGGGCATGGAATAAGAGAGGAATAATCCAGAGACAGGCCGTCGCGATATCGCCAACACGGCTTTCACTATCGCGGCCGTAACGCTATAAATCGTTATTTATCGCACAGTATAACATGGGTAGCAGCAGGACCTTTGTCGTCTCTATGGAGTACAGCATATTCAACTTTCTGGCCTTCAAATAGGGTATTAAAATTATCCCCACGAAGCGCCGAGCAATGGACCGAAATATCTTTGCCGCCATCGAGAGGTGAAATGAAACCAAATCCCTTCGACTCATTATACCACTTGACCAGACCTTTAATTCTTGAGGACATACTGACTCCAGTTGCGCATCAGGTAATTGACAGAAAACGTGTCGGATTAAACGTATGGACTCAAAAGAAAGGGGGTATCAGCGATAGCGCCTGGTAATGAGAACGGCCGATAAATTTTTTAAGCTCATGCGTTTTTTTCGAATTAATAATTTCATTAATGCATGAATACCATTCATAAGCAAATTAAATTTTAGCCATCCAGATGCCCCACTGGGGATAAAATAATGAGAAATGGCCTTAAATTTATCGCGCTGCGACGCATGATATGGCTTCACCACCGCATGAGCCTGTTCGCAAAAATAAAAAAATACCCCCTCCAGATTCATCCACGTTATCGTAATCCAAAATTTAGTTAACCCAATGAAACTATGATAGTTATTATCATTAAACCCTCAACAAGGCGCTGGCAAATCACTCCCCCCCTCTTTCCGTATTACTCTCCGTCCCGGCCATATCAATTGAAATAAGTCTTGCTATCCGCGGTGAAGTATGTGACTAATGATTAGTCGGTTAAGTACACAGACATAATAAAGCGGTTTAGTAAAGCAGTCCTCATCTCAAGTGTTATCCGTTGATAATTCTTCCTTTTGAGTCTCCTTATCGTTATTAATTAGATTCTGTGCGAAACCTTTTCGCCGTAAGGCTCAGATATGTTGAGGTATTATCAATGTCTAATAAAATGACTGGTTTAGTAAAATGGTTTAATGAGTCGAAAGGCTTTGGTTTCATCACCCCGGACAACGGTAGCAAAGATGTGTTTGTACATTTTTCGGCTATCCAGAGCGGCGGTTTTAAGACCCTGAACGAAGGCCAGAAAGTCGAATTCACCATTGAAGATGGCCAGAAAGGCCCTTCAGCGGGTAACGTCTACGCCATCTAAGCTGCGCTTTATTCACTGGCGTAGATTTCAGCTTCGCTGCCGATGATGAAGTCACGCCAGTTCAAAAACCCTGACATCATGTCGGGGTTTTTTCGTTATGTCGCGAGCCGCCAGGTTCAAATAAAAATGCAGGCCGGCCTCAAAGTATTCCGTGCTGAATCAAAAAGCCCCACCACGGAATGCCAACAACCATATGAACCAGAAAAGTTAATAACGCTATTATGGTCCCGGTTAACCACCAGGATTTAATATCATTATAACCGGCGGCAAAAATAATCGGCCCGGCGGCACCACCATAGTGCGTGATACAGCCCCCGTAAGAGTTAGAAAACAGGATCGCGAGCGCCAGCAGCGCAGGCGCCGTTCCGGTAACCAGTCCGACGGTAGCGAAGACGGGAACCATAGCCGCGACGTATGCACCGCCGGAGGCGAATAAATAGCGCACGATGATGCTTAAAAAAACAATAATCACAATGGTCGTGTTACCGGCGCCGAGGAAATCCAGATGCGCGGACATAAAGGCGGCAAGCCATTTAAAAAATCCCTCTTTGCTTAAGGTCGCACTCAGTCCAATAATGCCGCCGTACCAGATTAACGTATTCCAGCCGCCCTTATTTTGCAGCACATCATTCCAGCAAATAACATTCGCGAGCAAAGCGCCAGCCATGGCGATCACCGCAACGGAGGATTCATTCAGCCCCAGATAATGAGAAAATATCCAGCCTGAGAGCGCGGAGATAAATACGACGATCAGCCCTTTCTCTTTCGAACTGATGGCACCCAATTCATTCAGGCCCGCAGTGGCTATTTTTATATTGTCTATTTCTTTTAATTGCGGGCGCACTATTTTGTAGGTGATATAAGGAATAACAGTTAACATCAATAGCCCGAGCGGTACCCCCGCCAGAGCCCATCCTACCCAGCTTATGCGAATATGAAAAATATCGGAAATTAACTGTAACGCTAAGGCATTTCCGGCAAACGCGGTCAAAAACATATAGCTGGTGGTCTTAGTCACCATATACACATTCACCATCAGGTAACGTCCGGCCTGACGCGGACTCTCTTTTGGCGTCGAACCTAACACCAGGGCAATGCTATTGATAATCGGGAATACGACGCCGCCGGCGCGCGCAGTGTTAGAAGGCGTCGCCGGTGACAACATTAGATCCAACAGCGCCGTGACGTACCCTAGCCGTAGGGTTGTCCCACCAAATTTTAAAATAAACCAGTACGCCAGCCGTTTCCCCAACCCGGTAGTGACAAAAGCGGCGCTCAAAGTAAACGCGCTAAATACCAACCATGTCGTTCCCGAGGAAAAACCGCTCAGTACATCCATTGACTTGACGGGAGAGTCATCAAATCTTGCCACCGTTAAGCATGACAAGCCTACCGCCGACATCATAATCACGGGCTCAGGATAAGGCTTACTCACCAGCCCTATAATGGACGCCAGATAGATGCCGGCCAGTATCCAGGCTTCTTTCGTCAATCCGTCGGGGGGTGGAATTATTATAGCTAATATAATAATAAAAATAAGCACCGCTATTTTTATTAGCTTGGACTTCAACATGCTTCACCTCGGCTACAATCCGTGTCGTTAAAAGCAGAAGCCTCATTCTTCTGAAGCTTCCGCTGAACAAGTGAGCTATTCACCGTTATTGTTTAATGCAGTAAAGAATTAGCCAGCAAATGTTTTAATAATATTTTTTTCATTATTCGTTGACTGATACTCTGGCAGCCGATCGAAGTTCAGGTAACGATAAATGTCGTCCCTTGTTGCTTTGATTTTATCCATGTGCCAGAAATATTGTTCAACGGTCGGCATTTTCCCTATCATCGCCGCCACGGCGCTCAGCTCCGCCGACGCTAAAAAAACGTTCGCATCGGTGCCAAGACGATTCGGGAAGTTACGAGTCGATGTTGAAACAACGGAACTGCCCTGACGTACCCGCGCCTGGTTCCCCATACACAGCGAACAGCCGGCGGGTTCAATTCTGGCGCCCGTTTTTATGAACTGATTAAAGTACCCTTCACTGGCAAGCTGACGCGCATCCATTTTCGTCGGCGGAGCCAGCCACAGCCGTGCGGGTATCTCGCGGGCGTCGGCAATAATTTTACCGGCGGCGCGGAAATGGCCAATATTCGTCATGCAGGAGCCAATAAAGACTTCATCTATCGGCGTACGCGCGACTTCCGACAGCAGCCGGGCGTCATCCGGATCGTTCGGCGCACAGACGATAGGTTCGGTAATTTCCCTAAGATCGATCTCAATCACCGCGGCATATTCGGCGTTCTCATCGGCCACCAGCAGCGACGGATTCGCCAGCCACGCCTCAATTTCCGCAATTCGCCGCGCCAGCGTGGCGGCATTTTCATAACCCTGATTAATCATCCAGCGTAGCAATGTGGCATTGGAGCGCAGATATTCCGCCACGTTCTCTTCTTCCAGACGCAGCACGCATGCCGCTGCGGAGCGTTCGGCCGAGGCGTCAGCCAGTTCAAAGGCCTGCTCCGCTTTCAGCATGCCGAGTCCTTCGATTTCCAGGATACGCCCGGAGAAGATATTGATCTTATTTTTTTTCTCCACCGTCAGTAATCCCTGCTTTCTGGCATAGAGCGGAATGGCGTGCACCAGATCGCGCAGGGTTATCCCCGGCTGCATCTCTCCCGTAAAACGGACCAGTACTGACTCCGGCATATCCAGCGGCATAATGCCCGTTGCCGCAGCAAAGGCCACCAGCCCGGAGCCACCGGGGAAAGAGATGCCAAGCGGGAAACGGGTGTGAGAATCCGCCCCGGTCCCTACGGTATCAGGAATTAGCATACGGTTAAGCCAGGAGTGGATAATGCCATCCCCCGGCTTCAGCGCCACGCCGTTCCGGCGGCTGATAAATTCAGGCAGCGTTTCATGCAGCTTCACATCAACCGGCTTGGGATAGGCTGAAGTATGGCAGAAAGACTGCATAACCAAATCAGCGGAAAAACTCAGGCAGGCCAGATCGGTAAGCTCATCGCGCGTCATTCCTCCGGTAGTATCCTGCGAACCGACGGTAGTGACTCGCGGCTCGCAGTACTGTCCTGGTCGGATCCCGGCAACGCCGCAGGCTCTTCCCACTATTTTCTGCGCCAGCGTAAAGCCGGCGGCGGAGGATGCTGGCGCTTTCGGCCTGCGGAAAACGTCGGAGGGCGCAAGGTTCAGTGATTGCCGCGCTCTGGCCGTCAGGCTCCGGCCAATAATTAGCGGAATGCGCCCGCCGGCGCGCACTTCATCAAGCAGAACGTCCGTTTTCAGGGAAAATGAGGTGATAGGCTGCTGGCTGTGGGCTTCGCAAATTTCTCCGCGATACGGATAGAGATCAATCAGCATTCCCGTTGATAGCGCGGAAACATCCATTTCAAGCGGCAGCGCGCCGGAATCTTCCAGCGTATTAAAAAAGATGGGCGCAATATTTCCGCCAAAAACAAAGCCGCCGCTTCGTTTATTCGGCACCCATGAAATATCGTTGCCAAGATGCCATAAAATAGAATTAGTTGCCGATTTTCGGGAAGAGCCTGTGCCAACGACATCTCCGACGTAGACCAGCGGGTAGCCCTCTTTTTTTAACTGCTCTAGCTGCCGTATCGGCCCACGGCTTCCCGGTTCATCCGGGCTTACGCCGTCGCGCGGATGACACAACATGGACAACGCATGCAGAGGAATATCCGGACGTGACCACGCCTCGGGCGCAGGCGACAAATCATCAGTATTGGTTTCCCCCGGCACCTTAAATACTTTCAGCGTGATCTTCTCCGGCAGCGCCGGGCGACGTAAAAACCATTCGGCGTCGGCCCATGACTGAAGCACTTTTTGCGCCCAGGTATTTCCTTGTTTCGCCTTTTCTTCCACATCCTTAAATTTTTCAAAAATAAGCAGCGTAGCGCTTAATTGTTCCGCGGCGCTGCTGGCCCAGCGGGGATCGTCCAGTAAGTGGATGAGCGGTTGAACATTATAACCGCCCTGCATGGTGCCCAGCAGTTCAATAGCCTGCTGAGGCGCAATAATACTCGCAGGTTTTTCTTCTTTAATCTGCTGATAAAGAAAATCGGCTTTAATTTTCGCCGCCGGATCGACGCCCGGCGGCACGCGATGCGCTAACAGCTCAACAAGGGCATTTTTATCTTCGCAGGTCTTGCTGGTTAGTAATGTAATTAATTCTTGCGTTTGCTCAGCGGTTAACGGCTTCGGTGGAATATTTTTTCCAGCACGTTCGTCGACATGCTTATTATAAGCTTCTAACATATGCTCTCCGTTTCAGAAGTTATTTATCTGAAGGTTGTTTATGTAATCGCGATATTCGGTTGGTAACATTAAGTTTTAATAAATTGCGGTAGCCCTTCACAAAATGCTGCTAACTGCTCCAGACCATAATTCCAGTCGCCGAATCCGGACTCAGCATTAATATGCCCGGCGTCACCCAGATCGATTAAACGTCCTCCCCAGCATTCCGCCCAGTACTGCGCTCGCTTAAAGGTCATTAACGGATCGTTTCGGCTGGCAAACATGAGGCTGGACGTCCGCAGACGCTCGGGAAGTACCGCCTCCTCCAGTTCGAAGAGCGATGGCTCCGCAGGCGCAACCATGACGATACCCGCTATATTCACCTTTTGTGTCTGAATCAGGCGACATGCGGCGAGCGCCCCAAAGCTATGCCCGACCAGCACAGCCGGGAGCTGACAGGTAGCCAGCTCCCGACGGATAGCGGACACCCAGGCATCAATATCCGGCTCCAGCCAGTTCCGCTGGCTTATCCGCTTCCAATACGGAAAACGACGACTCCAATAGCTTTGCCAGTGATGCTCATCGCTGTCTCGCAGGCCCGGCACCAGAATAATCGTCAACTTTTCGCGCAGCTGTTCCAGACGTTGGGTAGTCATTAAGCTTTCCTCTCCACGTTCAGTACCGCCCGTCAGGCCGGGTAATGGGAAAGTACCCAGCCAACGGCAAGGAGATCCGCGCTGCCGCCAGGGCTGAGATTTCTATCAATCAACGCCTTATCCATGTGTCTCAGCGCTTTTCTGAGCTTTTCACCCGCCAGGTGTTCCATCTTCAGAATGCGTTTTGCATAGCGCTGCACATACTGCAGGCCGCTTAGCCCGCCCCGGGACACCACATTGGTATCGGGGTTGAAGGCCATCAGGGCCAGCAGCATTCTGAGCAGCGCATCCTGCTCAGGTAGCCCCTCCCGCCGCGCTTTCTGCCACTGGGGCAGCCCAAACTGCCTGACGGTATAAAAACCGTTCTCCGCCTCACCCCGCGCGCCGCTAAACCCGAAGCGCTGAAAAATATGCTCGCCTTTGGTTTTGGCGAGGCCATTTTTTTTCAGTTCATGGCTAACCAGGCCCGCGCACATCGCACTGGTTTCCCGGCACAAATTGCGCTGGCTAAGCATCTGGTTGCGCTTAACAAGGCGCCCTGCGGCGGCACACAGCAGGCCGAGGGAAAAAATGCCGCCTTTGTGGGTGTTGACTCCCCCCGTGGCGTTGAACATCGCCTGTTCGCAGGCCAGTCCTGTGGGCCTTATCGCTAATAGCGTCTGCGGGGCAGGCAAATCCGCGGTCGCCACTCCCTGCGCAAAAAAGCGGGGGAACCAGGGCGAGACGGCGCGAATACTGGCCATAAACAGCGCGATGTTCATATCACGATGCGAGCCATTGTTCTCGCCATCAACCAGCCCGGGCTTTGGCGTTAATCTCACTTCCCGATACATCGCCTCGGCAGCCAGCCAGGCAATGCTTTCCCGTTGCTCAGCCCGTTCAGCGTTCACCGCGAAAGTAGTCATAGGCTAAATCCTCAATCACTTGCGCAAGTTCATTCTGAGAATGGCGGCGCATACGGGAACAGACGTGGGCAGCCTCATTGCAAATGAAGCATCTGCGCATCGGCTGTCGGATCGCGCTGCGCTTAATTAATCCGGATGTGGGACAAAAGACATCGATATCCCACAGACGCCCGAGAGGATGATGATCTTCAAGATGCGCCGTCACGTGCTTGATCATCCAGGCAGGCGCCGCTATGGACCAGAACGCTTCGGGCCCGGTGGGCTGAAAACTAACCTCGTGCCTGGAAACGTCCCAGCGATGTTTCCGCAGCAGCTGGCTGAACGCGTGCGTCGCCTGCGCCATAACCTGCCGGGCAAGCGGCGTATCTTTTACCTCGCCGGGCCAGACGAGCGTGGTGGATACCATCGGTTGTTCAAAGCGGCTCAGCCACGCCTGTTGTACACTCGCGCGCGCTTCTCTGGCTTTAAGGACTTCCTCAAGGGTGATAGAGGCGCAGGAAGCGTTTGTCGTTTCGTCGATCATTCTTTCACCTGCCTTACCACGTCAATGACGCTGCCATCGCGATAACGCACGACGCCGACAATGCGCGAGGTAAACTCGATCGGTTTCGGTTCGCCAGAAATCACCAGCGATGTCTGATAAAGCGCCTCGATATCAACAACCGGCAAACCGGCCGCCGTCAGCCTCTCTTTGACTTCCGGGCGGGCAGGATTCACGGCAATGCCGTGGTCGGTGACCAGCACGTCAATGCTCTCTCCCGGCGTTACGCGGGTTGTGACGTGCCTGACGACGGTGGGAATACGGCTGCGGATCAGGGGCGCGACCACGATAGTTAAATTTGCCGCCGCAGCGACATCGCAATGTCCGCCCGACGCGCCGCGCATCACGCCGTCGGAGCCGGTCAGTACGTTGACGTTAAAATCCGTATCAATTTCCAGCGCGCTTAAAATGACGATATCCACGCGGTCGCAGCAGGCGGCTTTCGCCGCCGGGTTGGCGTAAACGCTGGTCGAGATTTCAACGTGGTGCGGATTTTTCGCCAGCGACTCCCCCGCCGCGCCATCAAAACTTTGTGTATCCAGCAGCTTAGTAATCAGTCCCTTTTCATGCAGATCGACAATGCTGCCGGTAATGCCGCCTAAGGCAAAGCTGGCGACGATATTGTGCTTCCTCATGCGGGATTCCAGGAATCGCGTACAGGCGGTGGACGCCGCGCCCGATCCCGTTTGCAGAGAAAAGCCATCGCGAAAATAACCGGAATGCTCAATGACGTCCGCAGCAGACCGCGCGATCATCAGCTCTCGCGGATTGCTGGTCACGCGCGCGGCGCCAACGCTGATTTTCGCCGGGTCGCCTACGCTGTCGATTTTGACAATATAATCAACCTGATCCTGAATAATGCTGGCCGGCATATAGGGGAACGGTTCGATGCTTTCCGTCAGCAAAACCACTTTGCGGGCATATTTTGCATCGACCATCGCGTAGCCAAGCGAACCGCATCGGGATTTGCCGCCGGTGCCGCTGGCATTGCCATATTCGTCGCAGCAGGAGACCGCGAGGAACGCGACATCAATATTAATTTCACCCTTTTCAATCAGATTGACCCTACCGCCGTGCGAGTGGATCTGTACCGGCTCCTCCATCAGGCCGTGTGAAATCGCATCCGCTAATTCACCGCGCATCCCGGAGGTATAGATTTTGCTAATAACGCCTTGTTTAATATGCTCGATCAGCGGCGTGTTGCAGGTCATCAGGGAACTTGACGCCAGCGTTAACCCTCGCAAGCCTTTTTCCGCCAGCCGGGTCATAACGTAGTTAATCACTTTATCACCCTCGCGGAAGGCGTGATGAAATGAAACGGTCATCCCATCGCGTAAATCGCAGCGCGATAAAACCTCATCCAGCGTGTCGAAAAGTTTGCGCTGATATTTTTGCCGGGTATCTGCAAGATAGGGCGTATGGGTATTTGCGCCGGAAAATACCTCATATTGGTGCTGGGCGCCGGATATATTATGAAGGACTTCTGTTAATTGATTCATAGTTAAATCCTGTTGCTGGTGACTGAATGGAGATTATTGACGGATGCCGGAGGCATTTTTGCGTTCAATAACCACCCGGGCATGGTTGATGATCGGCGCGTCAATCATTTTGCCGTTCAGTGAAATCACCCCAAGTCCGCTACGCTCCCCTTCTTCGGCCGCGGCAATAACACGCTCCGCGTAATCAACCTCTTCCTGAGTGGGGGCATAGGCATTATGTAAGATCTCAATCTGCCGCGGATTAATAAGCGACTTACCGTTAAAGCCCATACGCTTAATCAAATCCACTTCTTTCAAAAAGCCGGCCTCGTCATTAATATCGGCATAGACCACGTCAAACGCATCAATGCCTGCCCCACGGGCCGCATGTAATACCGCGCAGCGCGCATAAAACAGCTCGGTACCGTCGCCGCGTTCCGTTTGCATATCCATGACGTAATCAAACGCCGCCAGCGCAATTCCCATCAGGCGTTGAGATGCCCTGGCGATAGCGACGGCATTAATGACGCCCACCGCCGATTCAATCGCCGCCATGAGCTGCGTAGAGCCCACCGGACGGCCGCAGCTCTCTTCAATACGCACAATTTCACGCTCAAGCTGATAAATATCTTCCGGCGTATCGGTTTTGGGTAAACGGATAACATCGACGCCGGCGCGCACCGCCGCTTCGAGGTCTTTTAAGCCAAACGGCGTATTCAGCGGGTTAATCCTGACAACGGTTTCAATATCTTTATACATAGGATGCTGTAACGCATGGAACACCAGCAGCCGCGCGCTGTCTTTCTCTTTCAACGAGACCGCATCTTCCAGGTCAAACATGATTGAATCGGGTTTATAAATAAAGGCGGTTGAAAGCATAGCGGCGCTTGAACCCGGTAAAAAAAGCATGCTGCGACGTAATTTTTTCATCATAATTTTTCCCACGCAATTTCGTTGCTGGCCGTTCCCCGTAAAATCGCCGCCTGCATTCTGGCGCGGATAACACAGTCCAGCGCGCCCTTATCCTCCACAATAATCTGGCCCTGCGTAACGTTTAATATGGAAAGTGTTTCATTGACCACTGCCGTAATCTGTTCACCAAATTGTTTGTACACTTCACTGTTGATAGTTATATCGAGCCCATAATCGTAGGGGCTGACTTTGACAACCAGGTCGCTGGATTCGAGCGTCCCGGCGATTGCCGCATGTAATATTTTCATATAAATATCCTGAACAATTATTTATTAAGCATCGACCATATCCAAATCGGGCTGCTTTGATTGATTCGCTGATAACCATTTATATAAATAAGGCATGGTAGTCGCTGGCACCATACTTTTAACGGTGTGCATATCTTCGTGATTTAACAATTTCCTGACCGCAGAGGCGGAGATGGGAAGATTATTAATATCGGTCATCCTCTGAATCTCATTCACCTTGATACTGGCGGCAGGTATTGTCATCTCATCCTCCAGCCAGTGATGCATTGCATCATTATATTGCGCGGTCACCTTGCAAAAGGGTTCAGTGCCAACAAAGCGCTGATTAATATTTAAAGCCGGAGCAATGTAACGGCGGAACATAAGCAAATCTATTGCGGCATACACCTCATTAATGATTTGTTTTTCTTTGAGAAAGTAACCGGGAAATGTTCCTCGAGAAATAATGTATTTTGAGCCAGGGTGAACAGTAATATTAGGCAGGTGCCGTGAACCCTCCTGAACCATGGCAAACCGTTGCCGAAAAGAAAACGTGGACAGATCTTCCTCAACGACAAAGACATGTAGCCAGTCGCACGCTTTCGCCGCCTGCTCAATCAGATACTGGTGCCCTAACGTAAAGGGATTTGCATTCATCACAATCCCGCCGATATTTACGGCGGTCACCAAATGCTGGCCCCGCAGTTGACGGCAGTAGCGATGGATGCCAACCGGCGAATTTTCCATCAGCGTCGCTCTGTTATCGAGTGTGACCAAAGGATAAAATCCGCATCCCTGGAATGACCGCACATTATCCGGACACGTCAGAAGAAAAAGCTGATGTTCGCCGTTCTGAATAGCCTGCAACTCCGCTTCATGAATGATTTTCAGGCCTAACGCTGTGCCACGCCATTCTCTGGCAACCGCAATGCATTTTAACGTATTCCCCGCAAGCCCGGCGCAGGCAACCAGCTGCCGCTGACAGCGTGCGACAACAAATTGCTCAATGTCGCCGTCGATACCTAATCCATTGTTCTTCAGAAAGAGAATGATTTCTTCTCTGAAGGTACCGTTGCTAGTTTCCACTTTCTCGAATTCTAGCGTTTGGTCGGTGTACATCTTGTTTCTCCTGCCCATACCTTAATGGGCGTCAAAAAATAATCTTGCCCGAGCCTGCGGAGACTACGACATCTGCATTTCGTGCTGCGGTTTTGATTCGATAATCGTATTCATGAGATGACCAATATTTTCAATAACCACCTCGACCCGATCGCCTTGATGCATAAAGAGAGGGGGGGTTCTTTTTTTACCTACGCCGCCTGGGGAGCCGGTAATAATGACATCGCCGGGGCTGAGAGCAGTAAATGTACTGATATAGCTAATCAAATCGGCGACTTTATGGATCATATTGCTCGTCGAATCATTCTGAACCAAGATGCCATTCAAATAGGTTTGAATAGACAAGCGGTGGGGATCGGGTATTTCATCAACGGTTGTCAGGCAGGGCCCAAATGCGCCGGTCTGCCGCCAGTTTTTCCCGGCGGTAAACCAGGCATGCTGCCAGTCGCGTACCGATCCATCCATATAGCAGCTATAGCCGGCAACATGGCTCAGGGCAGCGTCGGTCTCGATATTCATACCCGGTTTGCCAATAATAACGGCCAGTTCGCCTTCATAATCAAATTCATTAGATAGCGCGGGTTTTAATATCGGCGTTGCATGCCCGGTTTGCGAGTCAGGGAAACGAACGAAAAGGGTCGGTGCATCGTTGGTTTCAGAAAACTCTTTTCTTTTTTCCGCATAATTCATACCGACGCAGATAATTTTCCCAGGGCTTTCAATAACGGGTAAAAAAGTAATATCAGCCATCATAATATCGACCGGATAATTAACATACTGCCCGGCAATCTCAATGGCGCCCCACTGCAACAAGTCCTTCAGCGTACTATATTGATGACCAATTTTGCCACCCAGGTCAATAATGCCTGTCTCCGTCAAAATTCCATAACTCTTACGACCATGATGAACATAGCTTGCTAATTTCATGATGACACCTTACTAACATTGAATTTCTTTGCTCACGCCATTGGATATGACGTGAGTAATTTACTTCGCTACAAAGAATTTAAGACTCAACCGGAACCATGGCTTTTGTTTCGCTGGAAGACAAATACGTTGCAACCACCGCACCCACGGCCAGTAGTGCAATAATGAATCCCGTCATCCCCTGCCAGCCCATAGAGTGGAAAACAAAACCGTTCACGAAACCAATCACTGAGCCGCCCATGTAGTAGAAGAACAGATACAGCGCGACGGCCTGGCCTCGTGCATGCGTTGCATTTTTACTTACCCAACTTAAGCCAATGGAGTGACAACCAAAGAAACAGCCGGTAAAAACAACCGCGCCGATAATAAAGGTGACGACGTTAGAGGTTAAAGTCAGCAACATTCCCAGCGCCATCATTACAAACAGCGCGCGCAGGACTCTCATACTGCCGTATTTTGCGGAAAGGCGTCCCGCCTGAGGGGCGGTGAAAAAGCTCAAGGCAAAGCTAAAGGAGAGCAGGCCCGCATTCGCCGGAGAAATATGAAACGGTTCGCCTTTCAGGAAGAAAGCCAGGTAGTTATAGAGAGAGGTAAATACCCCAAAAATGATAAAGCTAATCACAAAAGCTAACGCCAGTTTTTTATTTTTAAAGTGAGATGCAGCGCCTTTCACTACACGAAGAACGTTAAGGTTTTGCGTTGGCTTAAAGTTCCGAGACGTCGGGAGCAAAAAGTTAACCAGCAAAGCAACCAAAATCAGGCTGATCGCAAAACCATAGAAAATGGTGTTTATTGAGATATGGTCGATCAGCTGGCTGGCCACAATACGCCCGGACATCCCTCCCATCGAGTTACCAAAGACGAAGTATCCAGTGACCACCCCAGCCACCACCGGCGCGACCTCCTCGCTGATATAGGCGGTTGCGGCAGCAGCGATACCGCTGAGCGCCAGACCAATGACCGCACGCAGAGCCACCAGCATCGCCCATGATTCGACAAGAGGACAGAGCATCGTCAGCAGTCCGCCAAGTAGCAGCGAAACGATAATTAATTTTTTTCTGCCGTAATGATCGGACAGCGTCCCGGTGAATAATAATCCTATCGCCAGAAGCGCCGTTTCTGCAGAAAGAATGATACTCACCTGACTAACCGGCACATCATATTCGACGGCCAGAACCGGTAACAGAGGTTGAATAAAAAAAAGTGAGGCTAATTCTGCAAGGCCGGATAGCGCCAGGGCCAGGATGATCCGAATATAATTACTGACCTTGACGGGAGCAGAATTAAGCTGGTTATCTTTCGTATGGGTTATAGCCATAAAATCCTCGACATTATTTTTTTAGGTACAGAGTTATGTAGCAACTACACGCTAGAGGACATCAGTACTTCATCGCATTAATGATATAAAATATTTATAACTCCTCCGCTAAAACATATTCCGGGACGCAAACCGTGCCTTCAAATAATTTACGGGAGGTTCTAATCACTGCGGCACGTGTTTTCTCAATGTCATTTCCCTCTTTAAGTAAAGATACGGAAATTTTCCCGCTTGGATGTTCAATATTAATTATATTGGTATACGGCGTCCTGGGCTGATCGGCCACAATGTGATGGGCTACCGACCCTTCAATTATCGTGGCCGTTGCTATGCCGATAGACCCCGTGATAGCCAGAGATTTATGGCAGGTATGAGGCATAAAATAACGAACTCTGATAGTCCCGCCTGCGCCGGGTTCACTCAGCAGAACCGGTTTTGGGATCACTTTATCGGCAACATCGCCCAGCCCCATTTTCGCACCCGCCTTACGCCGAATCGTTTCCAGCTTAGTCATAAAGGCGCTGTCAGCATCAAGGTCGGCCGGTGATTCGTCTCCTCTTTTTCCCATCCGCTCTGCCCTAATCAGCACCATCGGCATCGCCATATCGATGCAGGTGACTTCCACATCATCAATCACATCGACGACGTTACCGGTTGGCAGCAGCTTTCCCGTCTTGCATCCAGCGGAGTTAAGGAAAGTCAGGCCAATCGGCGCGGCGCAGCCCGGAACGCCATCAATGTGCGTATCGCCTTCATAGTTGACATAAAAATTCGGCGTTTGTACTTCCGCATCTACCAGCGTACCGGTATTCAGGTTGCGAATTCGCACTGTCGTCACCGGACTTTGCGCCTTAACAAGGCCTTTTTCAATCGCAAAGGGTCCTACGGCACAGAGCATGTTACCGCAGTTGGGCGTGGTATCGACGCGACGCTCGTTGACCATCACCTGGACAAATAAATAGTCAACATCAGCATCCGGACTGTCCGAGGGGCTAACAATCGCGACTTTACTGGTTTGGGGGCTGCCGCCGCCAATACCATCAATTTCAAGTTCGTGACCCGCGCCCATTAAGCCCAGCAGCACAGCATCGCGTTCTTCAATTTTTGTCGGTAAATCACTGGCCAGAAGCACCGGGCCTTTCGAAGTACCGCCACGCATCAGTACACAAGGAATCTTTAACATTATGTTTCTCGTTTCACGCATTGATAAGAGCAATGTCAGGATTCCACAGACGAATACATAATGCTAATGCCAATAAAACCAACCATTAATACGTTTTGCGTATAAATAGCGGTTAGGTTAGTGTGTTTGCATCGCGACAAAGTCTGGAGTGAAATCTTATGCTGCACGATCTTCAAGGTATACAAGCGTTTGTTAAAATTGCAGAAATTGGATGCTTCACAAGAGCATCACATTTTCTTCACACATCCCAACCGGCGTTAACGCGGCGGATCAAAAAACTTGAAGAGCAGCTTGGAGCTACGCTATTTGAACGGACAACCAGAAACATCAAACTCACGGCAGTAGGCAGAGAGTTTTTACCTAAGGCAAAGAATTTAATAGATTTTTATGAAAGCTCAATCCTGAGTATTAAAGAAATGGCCACTCATCAAAGCGGTGTCGTCACCCTGTCCTGTCTCCCCACCGCAGCGTTCTATTTCCTCCCCTCCGTCATCAGGGACTATAACAACCACTATCCCAATATCCGTATCCGAATCCTCGAGCACAGCGCCAGCGATTGTCTTGAAGCTGTCTTAAACGGTGACGCAGATTTCGGCATAAACATGATAAACATCACACATCCCAATATTGATTTCTCGCCGCTGGTCAATGAGCCTTTCGTATTAGCCTGCCGACGGGATCACGAACTGGCGCAGAAGTCGCTGATCTTGTGGGAAGACCTGGCCAACTTCAGGCTTATTGGCGTTAGACGCTCAAGCGGTAACCGCTCTCTGATCGATCAAGCGCTGGAGAATATGGACTGGAAGCCCAACTGGTTCTATGAGGTCAGGCATCTGTCGACATCGCTGGGTATGGTAGAAGCAGGGCTTGGCGTGGCAGTGGTTCCCAGTCTGGCCATGCCGACCGATGAGCATCACATTCTTGTCAGCCGTCCACTCGTTGAGCCGGTTATTCGCCGCACGCTCGGTCTCGTGCTGCGCAGAGAAACGGCGCTTAGCCCTGCAGCGGAAAAGTTCAGGGAGATGCTATTACAACTCTGGTCACAGGATACAAGCAGCCCGTGGATAGGGAAATTTACCCGCTAAAGCCGTTTTCATCTTCTGCACTCTATCGCCAGACGCTGCGTAAGGGGCATGGCGATATCATTTTCAGGCCGGGACGCTCGTCGGGCAAATATTGCCGCTCTTTGATGAGCCTGCCGGTCAGAAGTGATACTTTTAACGACCCCGCAAGCTATGACTCCCACCCGTTCGGTGTTTTTAAATTCGGCGACAGGAATAAACCACCTTAGAACGATAGCGTATTGAGTTATCAATAATCTGTGCAACACGCCATGATTAAGCTAAACAGCTTAGGTATCAGTAAATAACGTTCGGGCATGAGTTAAACCAGAAGAACAATAATGCACTGATAACAAACTCCGTCATCGTGTTCGCGTAATACATTGTTTTCAGAAATGACTTTCTCATCAGGGTAAAAATATGCCAGGAAAAATTCATAGATACGCATTGCCCACACGCAGATGGAAAAGTGGGGCTCGGCCAAAGTCGTGATGAGCTAACCGATATGATGTACAACACGCTGAAGATCAACGGTATGACGGACGGCGCCCTCTGCGACTCATGGTCACCCGCGGCAAAAAGCTCACGCCAAATCAGGACCCGCGCTTTATCCTCGGTGGCGCTACTATCGTCTGCGTAGCGGAATATAAGGTTGTTGATGAACAGGCCAAACGGCGAGGCCATGCCTTGTTCACCTCGACCTATCGTACCAGCGCGCCGGATTTCTTCGATTTGCGTCTTAATTCCCACAGCCGCCTGCACTAGATTCAGACGCTATTGCCGGTGCAGATGAAGCGCTGATGATGGACCCTCATGGTTTCGTCGCCAGCTGCCATTCCACCAATTTTTTCTCGTATGCCGGGGCAAACTGTGGACCTCACACGGCCTGTACTGCTTTAACGATATTACCCACCGCACGATCTTGTCGCTGGCGCGCCGGCAGGGCATCGGCGTGCAGGAAAGATCCTTTAGCCTTGTCTAAGCATTCACTGCTGACGAAGCTTTGTCACCTGAACGCTGGCAGGTATTACCCCGGTGAGCAGGCTCGACGGCAGGCGCTTCGACCTCAACGAAAATCCCGTGACCCAATGCATCAGCGGCTGGTATCAGGATTATTTACAGCAGGTGGAGTCGCCGCCCACCGACAATCGCCGGACGAAAAAAAACCCGCAGAGATAGCGCGGGTCGATTTAAATTCAAATCCATTGACTGCAAGTAACATCACAATAACCGAGCGTTATTTTATGACTTGTGTCACAAAAACATCACCCCCTGTTCGGGGGGGATGCTAACTTCTACCCGGCCTCTCTTTATCCGTCCCGAGCGCAAGGTGAAGGGCATAAGGGCATGAAATGGCGACGCCTGCGTATTTCTGTTTCATGCGCAACTGAGATGGCCTGAGGATTTTTGCTTTTTTCGAGGCCGGATGTAAGAATCGACGTACGTTTTTGATGGGTTAACGCGTTCACTCATGCCGCCCACCGCTGGGGCATGGATATCGGTACCGGGATAACATTGCGTCTGCATCGTTGCGATGCCCGCCCGACATATCAACTGCTGACTGCTATCTACCAAAGCCCTCTGTATTACTACCTTCAACGGGAAACAGTATGAAGCCAAAACAAGCGGAAATTATCCGCCATTCTATGTCCCTGTTTAACAAAGAGGGGTATCAGTCGCCGAGTATTGACCGAATTTCGGAGAACGCGGGCATCTCCAAAATGACGTTCTACCGCTACTATCCGGATAAAGAAGCGCTCATTCTTGATATTTTACAGCAGAAAGAGTGTGAGTTTATGCAGGCGCTGCAGGACATTACCGCGGATAAGCCCACGGGGCGTGAGAAGCTATTTGCCGTCTTTGAATACTACAATAACTGGTTCACCTGTGCGGATTTTCACGGCTGCATGTTCACCCGCGCCCTGTTTGAATACGGGGCCTCGTCTCCCGCTATCCGAACGATATGTTCACAGTTTAAATCGCGCCTCTACCAGTTTTTCCGCGACATCCTCATCGGGCTATTAAAACCAGAGCCTGCGGAACGGGTGGCGATGATGATGCTTATGCTGATTGATGGCGCGATTGCCGCCCAACAGGCCGAGTCATCGGAGTGCCGGGAGATCCCTCCCGGAATAACGGCCTGGAGCGCGGCGAAAGCGCTTATCTATTCAGAGGGCGGTACCCTCTGATTCGCGGTCAGCGAGCGTGCGTAACGCCTCCAGCAGACAATCGTAATAATCGCAGCAAGTCTGAAGACGCAGCGCTGCGCCAGAGTAGACCTCTTCCAGCGCAGCCGGATTTTTATTGCCAATCGGTACGATAACGTTATTCAGCCATCCATCCGCATGGCCGATATCAACCTCGATATGCTCTGAGTAATAATGGACGTCGCGATCCGATAGCCCGATACGGCGGCATCCTGTCACCAGCTTCTGGTACTGCGGCGGATCCAACAGTTCCGTCATCGCCATGACGCCAAGCGATTTGTAGTAATGCTGACGGTTAACGCCGCCCAACATAAACGCGTTGTAGCCAGCGAGCCCCTGCCAGTCGTACAGATGGGCAAAATGGTTTTCAGGCAACGCAATATCCCTTCTCTTCAGTAAATCCTTATACAGATTAACGTGCGTGATCTCCTGGCTGCCCTGGCCTATTTCATCCCAGAGATTCTGGGCAATCTCTGCGCGCGTTTCAGGCAGAGAACCGACCAGCCCCATTGCCACCAGATCGAAAAACAGCAGATTCAGCGCGCTATCGCTTTTGAAGAAATAGTCTATTTGCGTAACGGAAGCAGAAGAAGCGAGAAAATCAAACAGAGGATGGTGCGAGGCCGGGTGTTTCTGACAGAGGTCACGAAGTTCCTCAACGATATTGCCGGCGTTAAGCGCGGGTATCGGGAATGCGAACCGTTTTTTTTCCACCCGTAGCCATTCTGACTCGATGTAGCTTCTAATCCCGCAGAGCAAGGGATGGAACTGGTTTTTTGCCGCTGCCGATAGCGGCTCCGCCAGCCATGCCTGGTACAGTTTAAACAGCGCGCCGTGGGCACGCTTTTTAGCCTGCGGATCGTTGGCGGTAAAAGCTTTGATGCAGGTGTTTTCGGTCAGGTACCAGACTCTGTCGGCCAGTAGCGGATTGGCCGTAAGTTTTAGTGAAAGCGCGTTGCTGTGGAGAAGCTGGTCAATCATGTCATCCAGAGAGAGCCTGGCCATTGCGGAATGCTGTTCATTCCCGGTGAAACCATTTTCTGTCTTACGCATCGATTTATCCCTGTATAATGCATGGTATAGATACGTTATCGTACAGATATATATGCTGCAATCAGATTTTTTGCACATGCGTAACAAATTTTTAATTATTTGTTTTTTAAACAAATAATAGCAAAAACCAAAATAATAATAAAATTTAATTGATATATTAAAAAAAATAAAGTTACCATTTAGTACAGTTCGAAGCGATGCAAGGAATCAGCATGCCTTACCTGTTACTCACGCTGGCGGCCCTGTTTTGGGGAGGGAATTATGTCGTAGGGCATATTCTCGTTCAGGGCGCGGACCCGATCCTGATGACCGAAGCGAGATGGGCGTTGACCGCGATACTGCTGGTATTGCTCTATCAGCGGCAAATCCGCGACAGTCGCCTGCTGTTCCGCCAAAATGCGCCAACGCTGCTGATTTTAACGCTGTGCGGGCAGGTAAGTTTTCCCTTAACTCTCTATATTGGCCTGCAGTCGACTTCGGCGCTGAACGCAGCGATTTACATGTCTGCGACCCCCTGCATGGTGCTTATTATTAATCGGTTGATTTTCCGCGACCGGGTGTCGGCGCGTAACTGGTGGGGGGTACTTTTTAGCACCGCAGGCGTCCTGCTGCTGCTTCTGCACGGCAATCTGACCAACGCTGAGGGGCTAAAAGGCTTTAGCCAGGGCGATCTGTGGGCAATGGGGTCCGCGCTGAGCTGGGCGGTATATTGCTCTCTGTTACGTAACAAAGATCGTCGTATCCCCGCCAACGCTTTCGTCGCCGTCAGTTCGCTTCTCGGTGCCCTTATTCTGCTTCCGGTGGTGATTTTCTGGCTGTGGCGGCATCCCGCGACCTCATTCGCTTCGTACCACGATATCGCTTTCCTGACCGGACTGGCGTACCTGGTTATTTTCCCCTCATGGCTGGCCTACTTATTCTGGAATAAAGGCATCGCGGCCATTGGCGCCACTCGCGGGGAAATTTATACCCATATTATTCCGCTATCTGGCGGCATATTAAGCATTCTGTTTTTACACACCCAGCCGCACCTCTATCACTTACTGAGCACGCTGCTAATTTTGACCGGGATCGCTATTTGTTCACTCGCTAAAAAAGCAGCACCGCATTAAAAATAATAACGCCACGTTTTAATCAATATTAACCGAAGAGTTTAACATGCTCAGGATATACTTATACCTTATTCTCGCCACATCGGTTTCCGCGCTGGCGACAGATATGATCGTGCCGGCGCTACCCCTGTTACAAAAAGCGTTCCACAGCGATTATTCATCTATTCAGTTAACCATTAGTGGTTTTCTGGTGATATACGCCTGTAGCCAATTATTATCAGGGTTTATCGGCGAAAAGCTGGGTAAATTACGCGTGCTGACGGCCAGCTTTTTGCTTTTCCTGGCGGGGAGCCTCCTCTGTTTTATGGCCGATAGTTTATCAATGCTGTTGGCCGGCAGAGCATTACAGGCCGTGGGCGCCGGGGCAGGACCGGTTCTGTCTAAAGCCATCGCCAAAGAGACGTTTTCTCCCCTGACGCTCAAGCGCGCCCTTTCCGATATTTCTTCCGCCAGCGCGGTGGTTCCGCTTATTGCGCCGCTGGCCGGCGCCGCAATCCTCGGCCATCTGAGCTGGAACCATATATTCCTCGTTATGGCCCTGTTTAGCGTCGTTACCCTCCTGCTGTCTCCGCGCCGCCTTGGGCATCGCGATAGCGCTGCGGCGCCCTCTTCTTCCGGGTTTATCACGCCGGCATTTATCCAGGGAACGCTGCTGGTTTCGCTGATCCTGAGTTCGCTGTTTTGCTATATCTCGCTGTCGCCGGCCATTTTTATGCAGCAGCTTGGGCTGAGCACAATGCACTACTCGCTGCTGTTTTCCGCTTCCGTGTTGTTTTTTATTATTGGCAATCAGTTCTCAAAATTTGAGCGCATAAATAACCCCTGGATTTTGTTTATCATCAATGCGCTGGCGGTCACCCCATTTATTATCGGTAGCCACTCACTCATATTATGCATCGCTGGATCGATGATTTTTAATTTCAGCCTTGGCGCCTATTACCCGACCGCCAACTTTATCGCACTGCAAATCAAAGGTACTAAAACCGGTATTGCGGCATCGGTCACCGGTTTTATTCAAACAGTCTGCGCCGGCGCCATCAGCTATTTCGCTGTAAAACTCACGGACACCGGCCTGGGGTTTGACAGAACCCTCGGCACGAGCACGTTAACGCTGGCAATTTTATCTCTTCTGGTAGTCACGACAATGAAGGTAACGCAATGGAAAACTGGCAAAAAAGGAAAATAGATAGATCGCTAAAATATCAAACCAGGGTGTTCTCTGAACATATTAATGAACTGGTGGTAGCCAAAAGGGATGGCAAGGTCATTACCCTCGACGATGGCAGAAAAATGGTGGAGTTTGTCTCATGCTCCTATCTTGGGCTGGAGACTCATCCGGCGCTGAAAAAAGCGGTTATCGACGCGATTGAGCGTTTTGGCGTGCAGGTTTCCGTCGCCAGAACGCGGGTAAAAGTCGATCTGTTCCCGCAGCTGGAAGCGCGACTGAATCAAATCATGCATGGGGCTCATACCCTGACGTTCAACGCGGTGACGCCCTGCCATATCGCGGTATTACCGCTGCTGGCGTCCGGGACGCTGCCGCATTTTACGTTCAGTAAAAAACCCTATTTTATTATGGAGAAGACCGCCCACGCGACGCTGCAAATCAACCGTGGTCTTTTACAGCAGTTCGGGGACGTCGTCAGAATTGATTTCCAGGATACGCCGCGGATCGAAGAGGCCTTTCGCTATGCCGCCAGCCAGGGACTGACGCCGATATCGGTATCAGACAGCGTAGGCTCCATGGGCGGAGTCGCCCCGGTCGCGCAGATTGTCCGCCTGGCGCATCAGTATGACGGCTACGCATATATAGACGATGCGCATGGCACCTCTATCTACGGCGACTACGGTTCGGGATATGTGATGGCATGCCTAGGCCATCGGCTTGACGAGCGTATTATTATCGCCGGATCGCTGTCTAAAGCTTTTGGCTCGCACGGCGGATTTATCGCCTGTCACGCCGCAGAGACCATCAATTTTATTAAGACCTATGGCACAACCTACGCCTTTGGCGGACCGCCGTCATTGCCAGGGATTGCCGCCTGCGTAGCCGCCGCCGATCTCCACCTGGACGGCACCGTCGCTGCCCGCCAGGAGAAGTTACAGAATGTCATTCGCTATTTTGACGAAGTTTTCGGCAAGACCGAAATCGTAAACCGGGGTACCACGATGCCGATTCGGGGGATCCTGATTGGTAACGAAGATCTCGCCATCACGATGTGCAAAAAGCTGCACGATCGCGGCTTCGCGACGACCGTGGCGATGTATCCGACCGTTGAAGAAGGGCACGCCATTTTGCGCTGCGCTTTATCAGCTCTCCACGAGAGCGGGCAAATCGACGACTTCTATCGAAACTTCAGAGAATCACTGGCTGAAGCCACGAAATAAATAGCTGCTGCCGGCCTGCTTCGTCAGGCCGCTTACGGACACTCATTCATATGAAAGGAACAGGGTTCCCTCTGCGCGGAACGTCTCTCATGGTGGCGACCATTATCGGCGGCGGCATGTTCGCGTTGCCGATCGCGTTCGTCCACGTATGGTTTTTAAAAGGCCTGCTGATCCTCTCGGCAACGGGCATATTGATGCTGATGACGGGGCTAATCCTCGTTGACATCACGATGCGATTTCCTCCCGGCGCCAGCTTTCATACTTTCACCAGCGCGCTGCTCGGCCCCGCCGCCAGCGTTATCATCGGGGTAGCCTTCTGCTTTGTGCTCTACCTACTGACCTACGCGTACATCTCAGGCGCCGCGTCAATATTGCGCGATCTCTTACCGCCCGATGCCAGGGGCCGCAGCTGGCTGCCGATAATACTGCTGTCGCTGACGACCTCGGCGATCCTGTGGGCAGGCGGCAGATTACCCGGCTATATCCTCTCCGGCCTTATCGCCGCCAAGTTCACCCTGTTTTTTCTGCTGTTCGCCGGTGCCGCGGGTGGCGTAAAGCCGCTCAGATTGTTCGACATCTCCGCCAGCACGCCGCTCGGGTATTACCTGCCGATCGTGCCGGTCTGTATTATCGCTTTTGGCTTTCATGGCAGCGTGCCCTCCCTGAGCAGAATGTACAGACTGGATAATCATCGCGCGGTTACCCGCTCTCTCTATTACGGCTTTGCGGTTTCACTGATCGTCTACGCTTTCTGGCTGACGCTGACCATGGGCGCGCTCACGCCTCAGGCGATCCAGCATGTCAGCGACCAGGGCGGGAACATCGGGGCCTTCATTACCGCCCTTAATATCCACCAGACCACCTCGGCGACCCGCCTGACGCTGGTCTCCTTTGGGTGTATTGCCGTTTTAGCCTCACTGATGTCGGCCTCAATCGGCTTGAGTGATTATCTTGAGGATATACTGAATAAAATCAGCCGCCGGGGATCGCGCCCGCTGGCAATATTTCTGACCTATTTCCCTCCTGCTCTGGCCTGTATTTTCGCCCCACAAGGATTTTTATCTGCTCTCGCCTTTGCCGGCATTTCACTGGTGCTATGGAGTATATTATTGCCGCCTTATTTACTCATTAAGGCCAGGCGCTCCGCCCTGCCGCCGGTATATATTTTCCCGGCCAGCAATGTCCTTCTGAAAATGATGATTATCGTCGGCGCCCTACTCTGGCTACTGATGATTTACGCTTTTCTTTAGTAGATATGCATCGCAAGGTCAGTAAAAAATGCTTCAGCTGGGCCATCAAATCCCGGCACAGACGACAAGCGGCAAAAAGCCTGAGCATGGGAAACGCTTAATCAGCTCCCGCATACTCAGACCAGTGACCAAAAAAAAGAGCGGTTATCATTCAGGGGGCCAGGCTTCTTAGAATCAACGAGGAGAGAATGACCGCTGCCGTCGGCGCCGCTTCAAGGTTAAACTGCAGCTGAACAGGGTTAATGAAGGGGCACATCACCATGTATATCGCATAGGTTGCCTCGTCAAGAGGGGTTTTCCTCTCGAACTCGCCGGCCTGCCTGCCTTCGACAACAATGCTTTCAATCAGCTTTAACAGGCGTTCCGCATACCTTTCCGTTGATGGCCACTTCTCCCGGGAGGCGACGGCGGCAATGTCATAGAGCTTACGATCGTGGAAAAACAGTTCGCTTCCCGCTTCGGTGAGCGCGCGAAACAGGCGGCGTAATTTTTCGCTGGCTGATGGCGCATCCGCCACCGCTGCAAGTACCGCCGTCATGATCGTCTCCAGGCGGTTAGCGCAGATCACTTCGCCGATAGCCTGTTTGGAATCGAAAAACTTATAGATGTAGGCCTTTGAAAAACCGATAGATTTAGCCAATTCCGCTACGGTGGTTTTTTCGTAGCCGTAATGCCCGAAATGCTCAAATGCGGCGTTGACGATTTGCTCCCGGACGCTGTGATCGAGCGGGCCACGTGCTGATGGTACGTTCATTTTTTTAGTCATTCTGTTAGCTTAACGCGGTGGTCTTTGATTGACAAATAGTGACCATTTTATCATTCAGCCACAATTTCGCTTGATGCAAGGTCATATAAAATTGTATCAGACAAAATCGTCCGCCAACAAAAGCATCGGCTCCCCCCGATAAAACTTTATTTCAACCACACCACAGAGGTAAATAAGCGGTAAACGTCACGTCGCCGGCTGCTGTTCAGAAAGGTATTTTTGCCGCCATTTAGCCGGAGATACGCCGTGCATTTTCTTAAAAGCCTTAGAAAAATGCAGCTGATTTTCATAGCCTACGGAAATACCCACAACTTTAATCGCCGTATTGCTGTTTTTGAGAAGGCTGACGGCGATGCTCATACGAAAATTGAGCAAATACTCCTTGGGACCTATACCGTAGGCGCTTTTGAACAACCGGCAAAGGTAGCTACGGTTGATATTGCAGTATGCGGCCAGGCTCTCAACGGTCAGAGGTTCGTGGTAGCGATTTTCAATTTTTTTGATCGCCTTTTGCAGGTGTCTGGTCTTGTCATCACGGAGAGGAGCCCGGTGATCATGCGTATTGCTGATTAAGGTCGAAAAGAAGAGATAGCACAGCCCCTGCACCTTCAGCCGGTGTTCATCGCCATGTTCGATAATGTGCCGCAGGTAGCCGAGGGCGCTGAGGTTGTCATTATTCAGATTGGGTCGGTAAATTGGCGATTGCCGGCTCAGATGGCACTCCGCGAAAATTCTGGCGGCGATCAGCCCATCGACCTCAAGCCACATATAATGCCAGGGATCTTTTTTATCCGCGCAGTAGGTGGTCACATCATGGGGGTGGATCAGAAACCCCTCCCCCGCGACGACAGGAAAAGCGCCGGATTCACTGTAAAAGGTGCCGGTTCCACTTATCACATAATGAAATAGATAATGCTGACGGACAGCGGGGCCATAACGGTGCCCCTTATGACAACTCTCCTCGCCGTACTGGTACAAGTTCAATTCGATATTGTCGGTATGATTGAGAGTAAAAGTCTTGTGCATCAGTAACTCGCGATTTTTTCCCCTCACATTATCAGAGATACCGCCAGTAAAGTCCCCCGGTTCAGTCAGATTCAGAGCTGGCTCACACTTTCTTTGCGACATCATTTTTCGCCATAGCAATATCACATTTAGCCATATTTCCGGGTCACGCCACAGCGTACAGTCTGCCTGACGAAAACAGCAGGAACGGAGAAATACCATGATTAAAGTGACATTTATGGGCGCGGGCAGCACCATTTTCGCCAGAAACGTACTCGGGGACATTATGGCGACCCCGACGCTGAAGGAGGTGGAGATTGCACTGTACGACATCGACGGCGCGCGTCTCAATGAATCACTCGCCATGTTGAACAATATCAACAGCAATACCAATGCGGGCAGAGCGAAGATCGCCGCTTACCTTGGCGTTGAGAATCGCCGCGCGGCATTGAAAAACGCCCATTACGTGGTGAATGCCATCCAGGTCGGCGGCTACGACCCTTGCACCATTACCGACTTCACTATCGCGAGAAAATATGGTCTCCGGCAGACGATTGCCGATACCCTGGGAATTGGCGGTATCTTCCGCGCACTGCGCACCATACCCGTAATGTTTGATTTCGCGCGGGATATCGAAGCCGTCTGCCCGAACGCCTGGTTACTGAACTACACCAATCCTATGGCCACGATAACCGGCGCTATGCTGCGTCATACGGAGGTGAAAACGGTCGGACTTTGCCACAGCGTTCAGGTCTGCGCTGAAACGCTGTTGAAAAGCGTGGATATGCCAACCGACGACGTGCAATTTCATATCGCGGGTATCAACCACATGGCCTGGCTGCTGGACATTCGCCGCCACGGCGAGGATCTGTACCCGGAAATTAAGCGCCGGGCCAGCGCCCTGCAGGGCAAGCATGATGATATGGTGCGCCATGAAATCATGAAAACTTTCGGCTATTACGTCACCGAATCGTCAGAGCACAACGCCGAATACATGCCTTACTGGATCAAACGCAACTACCCGGAACTGATTGAACGATTCAATATTCCGCTGGATGAATATCCGCGCCGGTGTATTGAGCAGATTGAACAATGGCAGCAGCAGAAAGTGGCGCTGACCCATGACACCAGCCTGACCCATAGCCGTACCCATGAATACGCGTCTTATATCATCGAAGCGATGGAAACCGATCGGCCCTATAAAATTGGCGGTAACGTGCTCAACACCGGTTTGATCACTAACTTACCTTCCGAGGCCTGTGTCGAAGTCCCTTGTCTGGTGGATGGCCAGGGCGTCACGCCATGCTACGTCGGCAACTTGCCTGAGCAACTGGCGGCGCTGAACCGTACCAACATCAATACCCAACTGTTGACCGTCGAGGCGGCGGTTACGCGCAAGCGCGAAGCTATCTACCATGCCGCTCTGCTCGACCCGCATACTTCCGCCGAACTGTCGATCGATGACACCCGCAAGCTGTGCGATGAATTGATTGACGCGCATGGCGACTGGCTTCCCACCTACCATTAATCGCCCTGCTGACCAGATACCTCCTGATAACTCACAAGGCGCGGCTTTTTCCGCGCCGTTCCTCATGGTTACCCAAAGAACAGGAGGTTTTGTATTTTCGGCGCTGTCTGCTTTTCTATTTATTGATAAATCTCTTCGCATCGAGTTATCTGCGGCGGCTTGGCCAGGGCTATCGGAAAGGAGATTAAAATTCAGCTTTGCCCGGGACGTAATAGGTTGTTTTGTTTTTCTTGCGATATTCACCGGGCGGCAAATGGAAATGCCGGGTAAATAATCGGGTGAAGGTTTGCTGCGAGTCATAGCCGTAGCGCAAACCAATACTGTAAATATTCTCATCGGTCTCGCGTAAATCTCGGGCAGCTGAATCCAGCTTTTTATTACGAATGTAGCGTCCCAGGCTCTCTCCTTTATATTGCAGGAACAAACGCTGCAGATACCATTTTGAATAGCCTGAGTAGTGAGCTATCTGTTCTATACGCAGTGGTTTATGTAAGTTATCGTCGATCCAATCAATGATAACGGCGATCACGGATTCAGAAATAAACATGGGGTCTCCTCCTTATGCATTCTCCCGGTATTATCAAGGTGGTTCTGTGGTAATTTTTGCTAAAGCCTGATGCTAATCGTGTTGTAATAAGCACAATATTAAGCTGATGGCATTGATAATCCTTTAATTATCAAAGACAGACCATACTCAAAAGCGGTATCCGGATGTGGCTTGACCAACGATTCGATATGGGAAATTTCTGCCGGTATTTTTGATAACTTTTTATTATCATTACCGTACGTTCGCGACTGTTCCTCTAATACGCACCCCAAAGTATATTCGCTAATCGCAAGTAATATCATTGCGGCTTCAGCCTCACTGAAACCGGCTCGGACAAGATAAACCAGCTTTGGATAAAAGGTTTCTCCTCCCACCCGGGTCGGCGATGTGCCTGCATGTAACAGAGCGCCGTCCCGATGGGCGAGCAGAGCGCGGCGGAAACTACGTGCGTTATCCGCCAGCCAACTTGTCCATTCCGAAGTTTCTTCGGGCACCGCTAGCGCATGGTGTTTGGCTAAAACAGCTGAAGCCATTTCTTCCAGCAAATTGGCCTTGTTTTTGAAATGCCAGTACAACGTCGCGGATTCCACGCCCAGTTTTTGTGCCAGTTTACGGGTCGTCAACGCTTCCAGACCGACTTCATCCAAGAGAGCTAATGCTGCCTCAATCACCTGATCTCGTTGAATTTTCGCCATGATATTGATCCTGTTGTTAATCCATTTACCCGTGCCAGCGGCCTGTGAAGAGACATTTTGTCTGCCCCCGGCGCCTGACGGAAACTTTAATGCAAATTACTCTATCAATGATAGATAAATTGATCAATGATAGATTTCTTCGCTTATCGTCTGTTAGGGGGCTTTTTATGAATATCCATCAAGACAAGCTGGTCAAGGAAACAACCCATCCGCGACCGACAAATGCCATACCGCCAGTGTTGTGGATGCAGGCAGCCATTATCACGCTGGGAGCTTTTTCCACCATGCTTTCATCAACGATGCTCAGCGCGGCGCTGTCCGCCATGGCCATCGGCCTGGGGGTGCCGGACTCGGCAATACAATGGATAGCAACAGCGTATCTTATGGCCCTTGCGGCAGGCGTTCCGCTGAGCGCCTGGGCCGTCAGACGCTTTGGCGCTACGCAGCTTTGGCTCTATGGGCTGATGTTATTTGCGATCTTCTCGGCAGTTTGCGCCCTTTCCCCACGTTTCGAGGTGCTGCTTGCCGCAAGGATAATGCAAGGTCTGGCAGGCGGATTACTCGTACCAGCGGGGCAAACTATTCTTGGTCTGGTCGTCGGACGCGAACGCCTGGGGCGGGTCATTGGCACGATTGGCGTCGCCATCGTCATTGCCCCCTTATTGGGGACATCGCTTGGCGCACTCCTGCTTGAAAGCTGCGGATGGCGAGGGTTATTTTGGATCACCGTGCCCTTCTGCCTGTGTGCCTATCTTGCCGGATGGAAGTTGCTTCCCCGTCCGACCATAAAAAATGACAGGCCTCTCTCGTTGGACTGGCTGGGGCTGGCGCTGGTCTTTTGCAGCCTGCCGATACTGATGGAAGGCATGAAAGAGCTCAGCCTGAATAGCGGCAAATATGGCTGGAACGCCATCATGCTCAGCGTGGGCGCCCTGTTCACCTGCTTGTTTATTTATCGCTCTTTGCGCATTGAATCCCCCTTACTTCATCTCGGGCTTTTCAAACATCGGGGCTTCGCTCTATCTGCCATATTGATGACTATCGGCGGCGCGGTGAATTTTGGCGGCCAGTTCCTGCTTCCTTTATATTTCCGCGACGTTTGCCATAAAACACTGGCTGAAGTGGGCTTGCTTCTTACTCCTCAGTTAATCGGTTCGGCGATAGGATTTCCGGTGGCAGGCTACTTTTCTGATAAGTTGGGGCCACGCGCGGTGCTGATCGTGGGCGGCTTACTCGCGGCATTTGCCACCCTGCCGCTGGGGATGATTGATGCGGAGAGTCACTATACGCTTGTGGGTGGCGCAATCGCCGTCAGAGGGTTCGGTTTAGCCCTGGCGACGGTACCCGCTATGGCAGCGGGCATGGCGATGGCTGGCAGCCGTCATGTCGCTGATGCCGCGCCTATTCTTAACATCCTCCAGCGTATTGGCGCGATGGCGGGAACGGCATTGATTACCGCGAGCTACCTCCAATTCGCTCCGACTAATGGGAGCTTAACCGCCTTTCACCACGCCGGATGGATACTTACCGCTGGGGCCGTAATGCTCGCGCTTTGCGCATTTTTTATGGTGAATCATTCCGCTTTAACAACGCAGGAAGAATAAAAGTTTAATCAGAAAATTTATCGTATTCAGACCCGATCCCAACACCTGCGGGTTAAATTTTTAGAGATGGACTTCGTTGCCTGCAAAATAAACAATTCAGAGCGGCTGATAAGCCGTCATGCCGGTCCGCTGCGAAACCGACCGGCATGACGCATTCTCCGTGACTAAATCGCGCCGATCAATCCGCCATCAACCCGAATCACCGCCCCGGTAATGTAGCTGGCAGGCTGGCTTGCCAGAAACGCAGCGGCGGCGCCGTACTCCTGCGGTTCACCGTAGCGCCCGGCCGGAATGCTCATACGACTCTTTTCGGCGACCGCTTCCGCACTGCTGTTTTCCCGTTGCGCCGTGAGTGCGTCCAGCTGCCCCACGCGGTCGGTGGCGATGCGCCCTGGCACCATCACATTCACCGTCACGCCGTCGCCAGCCACTTCACTGGCGAGAGTTTTCGACCAGCCGAGCAGGCTCATGCGCAGCGCGTTCGACAGGGCGAGGCCAGGAATGGGGGTAATCACGCCGGATGACGTGGTGGTAATAATGCGTCCCCAGCCGCGGCTGCGCATGGCGGGCAGGAGTTTATCGGTGAGCTGAATCAACGAGGCGACCATCACTGAAAACTGCTGTTGCCAGACTGCGCCACCTGTCCCCTGCGCCGATGCGGGCGGCGGGCCACCGGAATTATTGACCAGAATATCGATATCGCCCCACTGCTGGCGAATATCGGCAATCACCGTATCGAACCGCTCCGGGGCGGCCAGATCCAAAGGCCAGGCGCGGGCAGTGCCGCCCGTCTGGGTAATACGCTCCACCGTTTGCGCCAGTTTATCAGCATTGCGGCCGGTGACCGCCACTCTCACGCCTTCCTGCGCCAGCGAAAGGGCAATAGCCTGCCCAAGTCCGCTTCCGGCCCCGCACACCAGCGCCACTCGTTGTTGTATCTGCAAATCCATAAATGCTCCTGATTGTATTTTCAGAAGCAATATGTGCAAGAGCGATGCCAGCTATGCGCGACCGTTTTTGACATTGACCTGGTCAAACGCGTATTGCAGGTGTTTTCTCATCAATTCCGCCGCCTGTTCCTGCTTGTTCTCTCGCAGGGCATCGATGATAGCAACGTGCTCTTCGCACCACTCTTTTACGCGGCGCTTATTGTGATAGCTGCCAAATTCCAGCAAACGGCGCAGCCGGTTTTGTTGCTGGATAGCCTGTAGCACAAACAGATTGCCGCTGGCTTCCGCCAGCAACTCGTGGAATGCAGCGTCGGTTTCGAAAATCTCTTTTGCCGGAACCTGCGTAATGTCCGGGTGGGTAATAAGGCGCAGATGCTGGGCGCGCAGACGTTTAAGCATCTGCCTGTCAACATGCAGGTTAGGTGTCAGCAGCGCCGTCGGTTCAATCATCAGGCGAAAACCGTAGCTGTTGCGCAGGGCGACATCAGAGTTGAGGGTTTGCAGGAAGCGCCAGCCGTGCCCCGCATTACGCGCAATCAGACCATCCTCCGATAGCTTCACCAGTGTACGGGTCAGCACACCGCGATCGACTTCATAGCGCTGGCTGATTTCAGTCTGGGTAAACGATTCAGGCAGCACGCCCGCAATACGGTCATGGACCAGCTGTTCGTAGAGCTTCTGGTCATTGCTCTTGGACTGCTCAATCTCCAGCAGCTCCAGCTCATTGCTGCGTTTAAGCAGGAAAAATCCCTGGTTTGGACGCGCTTCAACCGCCCCCATTCGGGTCAGTTCTTTTAACCCGGCGCGCACCGGCGTACGCGAAACCCCCAGTGCATCGGCAAGATGTTGCTCGCGTAAATGATGACCTGGATCGAATTTTGCTTCAGATATCAGGTCGAGTATTTGCCGGGCTATCCGGCGACTGCTCGCAGTGGAGTCAGGCTGCATGGAGAACGCTTCCCTGAAATGCATTGTTGTGGTCGATATATACAATATCATGCACAACAAATTGCAGCAAAACAAAGCAAGGACTGCACGATTAACGTGCAATATGCACCAGGATGAGACGCTTTCTTCACATGTACAATTGTATTTATTGACACATTAAATTCAATTTAGACCTTAACCAGGAGACGACTATGTCCAGCAATTCTTTACTGTTTCGCCACGTGCGTACCTTGATGTTCGCGCTGACCGCCCTCCCGCTGGTGGGCCATGCTGCGGTGGAAACCATCGCCCCGGGCAAGTTGACCTACGGCACGGCGGCGACGTTTATGCCTTTTGAATTTGTGAAAGAGGGCAAGCTCACCGGCTTCGATATCGACCTGATTAACGCGCTAAGCAAAGAGATCCGGCTGACGCCTGCGCCGATGCCGATGGAGTTCAAAGGGCTTATCCCAGCACTGCAAGGGAAACGCCTCGATATCATCAACTCCGCCATGTACGTCAACCCGACCCGTGCCGCGCAGGTCGACTTCGTGCCCTACCTGAAGATCGGCAGCCGCGTGGTGGTGAGCAAAGGTAATCCGGCAAAAATCACCGGACGCGACCTGAGCCTCTGCGGTAAAAATATCGCCGTAACGCTCGGGGGGATCGAAGAGAGCCAGGCCCGGGCAGACAACCAGCGCTGTCTGGACGCCAAAAAACCGGCCATTAACGTCATGACCTTCCCCGCCGCTACCGACTCCGCCGTTGCCGTCTCCCAGGGCCGCGCCGATGCTGAATTCCTCTCCACGCCGGGGACCGTCGCCCTGCTAACCGAAAAAGCGGGCATGTTCGAAGCGGTTGGCGATGAGTTCGAGGCAGATACCCACATCGCGTTTGCCGTGCGTAAAGGCGATAGCGAAACCCAGGCTCTGCTGGAAAAAGGTCTCCAGGGCCTCGTCAAAAATGGCACCTACAAGCAACTGATACAGAAATGGAACTTCCCTGATTCCGTTGCTCTTTTCTAACCCGTCTCGCCATTAACCGGAGAACGCTATGTCGATCGAACTTATGTGGCAGTACTTCCTCTCACCCGAGTTTATTCAGGGTGCCTGGATGACGCTACTGATTACCCTCTGCTCACTGTTGTGTGGCGTGGTGCTGGGCCTGGTGTTGGCGCTATTGCAGGAAGCGCCGTTTCGCGCCGGGAAAGGGCTGGCCTTTTTCTACCTGTGGCTGTTTCGCGGGACGCCGGTGCTGTTCCAGATAATCTTTGTCTACAACGTGCTGCCAGGCTTCGGCTTACGCTTCTCCGCATTTACCTGCGCAGTGCTGGCGCTTTCGCTTAATGAAGGCGCCTACATGGCGGAAATTCTGCGCTCTGGCCTGCAGGCCGTAAAAAGCGGCCAGCGCACCGCCGGCATGGCGCTCGGTATGACCAACGGGCAGATCATGCGAAAAATCGTGCTGCCTCAGGCCGCACGCATCGTTCTGCCACCGATGGGTAACCAGATGATCAGCATGCTGAAATCGAGCGCGCTGGTCTCGGTTATCGCTGTTCAGGAACTGCTGCTGGTCGCCAACCAGACCGCCAGCGCCAGCTTCCGCTACTTCGAAGCGCTATGCGCCGCAGGCATCTATTACCTGCTGCTCACCAGCCTGTTTATGGTCTTCCAGTCGTGGCTGGAAAGCGTGCTGGATCCCAAACAGCGCCGCAGCAAAAGCCAGAAGCGGCTGAACCGCCTGTTTAAATTACCAAAACCCGCCCGGGAGGAACCATGAGCGAGAAACCGCTGCTGGAGATGATCGGCATTGATAAGACTTTTGGCCGCCAGACCGTGCTCAAGAACTGCTCACTTGAGGTGCAGCGCGGGGAAACCGTGGTACTGATTGGGCCATCGGGCTCGGGGAAATCCACCCTGCTACGCTGCGTCAACATGCTCTCCCCTGCCGACAGCGGCGACGTGTTCTTCGCCAGCCAGCACATCAGCCGCGGCGAAGTGCCGGTGCACAAACTGCGGCAGCGTATTGGCATGGTGTTCCAGAACTACGAGCTGTTCTCGCACCTGACGGCGGCGGAAAACATCATGCTGGCCCCGATGACGGTGCTGGGGATGAACCGCATTGATGCCCGCACGCTGGCGGACAACCTGTTGGCGAAGGTGCGCATCAACGAACGCGCGGACCACTTTCCGGACGAGCTCTCCGGCGGCCAGCAGCAACGCGTGGCGATTGCCCGAGCCCTGGCGATGAAGCCCGAGCTGATGCTCTACGACGAACCCACGTCAGCCCTCGACCCGGAGATGATCCGCGAGGTGCTGGAAGTGATGGCAGAGCTCAGCGCAGAAGGAATGACCAGCATGGTGGTGACCCATGAAATGGGCTTCGCCCGCCGGGCCGCTAACAACATTCTTTTTATGGAAAACGGCGAAATTATCGATCGCGCCAGCACCAGCGATTTCTTCGCCGGCCACGTCAGCGACCGCGCGCAGCGCTTCCTGACGCAAATATTACATTAACCACGGAGTTCCTATGTCCAGTTACCAGGTTGACAGCGCGCGTATGAAAAAAGACTTAGCGACGCTGGTTGCCATCAATACGGAGAATCCGCCGGGCCATGAGCGTGAAGCCGCCGAATGTCTGGAAGGCTGGCTGCTGACCGCCGGATTCGACCTCTCCTTTAGCGAATACGCGCCGGGGCGGACCAACGTTATCGCCGTCCTGCACAATGGACCGGGGCCGTGCTTCGCCTTTAACACCCATATCGACACCGTTCCGGCGGGCAGCGGCTGGACCAGCGATCCCTTCACGCTCGCCGAGCGCGATGGGCGCCTGTACGGGCGCGGCGCCTGCGATGCCAAAGGCCCACTGGTGGCGATGGTTGAAGCCCTGCGTTGGCTGGCCGCCAACCGTCAGCGCTGGTCCGGCACGCTGATGGGCGTGTTCACCGCCGATGAAGAGGTCGCCAGCGAAGGGGCGAAATTCTACGTACGTGATAACCCACCGGCGATTGATTTCGCGGTGATTGGCGAGCCGACATCGAATGCGACCTTCTCCGCTCACAAAGGCAGCTTGCGTCCTCGCGTGCGGGTAAAAGGCGTCACCGCGCACTCCGGCACGCCGGAGCTGGGGGTTAACGCCATTTACCAGTCCGCGCGCCTTTTAGGGCTGATTGAAGAGGCCCACCACCAGCAGGTGCGTTGCCGCTGCCACGATCTGGTCGGTAACGCCAGCCTGACGGTGACCCGCATCCACGGCGGGCATGCGGACAACGTGGTGCCCGACAGCTGTGAGCTACTGCTTGACCGCCGCATGGTCCCGGGTGAAGACGAAGAGGTCGTCAAGGCCGAACTGCAACAGCTACTCGACCACGCGTACGCTCATGCGGGCGTGGAAGCCGAAATTATCGCCTGGCAGCCCACCACCGGTGGCGCGACGCAAACCGACAGCAGCGAAGCCATTGTCGAGCAAAGCCTTGCCGCCTGTCGCCGTCACGGACAGAGCGAGCCTGGCCCGTTTGGTTTTCAGGGCGGCTGCGATCTGGTGCATTTCCGTTCGCTGGGCGCAAAGGGCGTGGTCATTGGCCCCGGCTCACTGGCCGTGGCGCACAAGCCCGATGAATTCGTCCCCGTCGATGAGTTTATCGCCGCGGCAGATATCTATCTCGATATTGCGCTCGCCATGCTGCCGCCGGAGCCCGGTTTATGAAAGCGCAGCTCTTTCGGGGAGAGCTGCATTATACCGGTGTGACGCTGCATACCGCCGCCTCTGGCCCGGTGACGGCGCTCGACACGGTCTGGCTGCGTCTGGAAGACCAGGGCGTGACGGGGGTTGGCGAAGTACGGCTCAATATTCGCTACCTGCATGGCTATAGCGAAGAGCAGGTGCTGAACAACCTGCTTCAAATCCTCAGCCGTTGGGACTGGCGCCGGCAGCCCGCGGCGCTACTTGCCGCGCTGGATGATGAGGACCACACGCTGCTGCCGCCGTCACGCATGGTGCTGGATATGGCATTGCACGATCTGCTGGCGCGGCAGGAGGGAGTAAGCGTTGCCGCCTGGCTGGGGGCGCAAGCGGGCCTGCCCGCCTGGCGCACCAATCAAACCCTGTTCTGGAGCAGCGAGTCGCGGATGCTGGAGCAGGCGCAGCGCTATGTCGATCGCGGTTTCACCGAGCTGAAGTTACGCACGGGCGTAGCGGATTTCGCCACCGACCTGGCCCGCCTGCAAAGGCTGCGTCTGCGGTTTGGCCAGCAGATTTCGCTGGCAATTGACGTCAACGGCCAATGGTCGCTGGCGCAGGCTCACGCGGCGTTCCCCTCTCTGCAAGAGCTGAATCTTAGCTATATCGAACAGCCGTTAAGCCCGGTATACGACAGCCAGCTTGCGGAACTGTACGGTTACGGCATCCCGATCATGCTCGACGAAAGCCTCAATAGCGACGCAGCCATTACCCGGCTGATTGCTGCCAAAGGCGCGCTATGGGGGCATCTCAAGCTGGTGAAATTGGGTGGCCTCGCTCCGACGCTTGTCGCCGCCAACCGTCTGCGGCTCGCCGACGTGCCGTTCATGATTGGTCAGATGAATGAAGGCCATGCCGCCACCGCCGCCGCGCTCCAGCTGTGCCGTGTGGTGCAACCGGCATTTGCCGAACTGTATGGCGCCGATGGATTAACCGACGATCCCGTCTGCGGGCTGGAATACCGCAATGGCATGGTCGCCGTTAACGACTCTCCCGGTCTGGGCGTGCAGTTCGATGCCGCGCGGGCCAACTTACTCCAGGAGTTTAACGATGCAAGATGTTAACAATGTGATTCAGGGCAGCGAGTCCGCCTTTCGCGCCGACGAATATGCGCAGCGCATTCGACGTACCCGCGAACGCTTAAGCCGCGCGGGCGTGGACGTGATGATTGTTACCGGACCGGAAAACATTTTCTGGCTTACCGGTCAGCAAACGCCGGGCTATTACACCTTTCAGGCGCTGCTGCTGCCGGTAGAAGGGGATCCGGTCTTTGTGATTCGCCAGCTCGAATACTTTAACTTTATCGCCAACACCTTTATTTCAGACGCCGCCATCTACCAGGATGGCGATAACCCGGTGGATTTTCTGGTGGGCATGCTGCAACAGCGCGGCTGGCTCAATAAGCGCATTGGGCTGGATAAACGCGGCTGGTTCCTGCCGATTGCCGTCTATGAAGCCCTGCAGGCGAAGCTCGGCGCTATTGCCGATACGGCTGGCGTCATCGAACCGCTGCGCGCGGTGAAATCGGCTGCAGAGGTGGAAAAAATCGCCGCCGCGGCGCGCTATGTCGATGCGGGTATGCGCGCCGGAATGGCGGCGATTCGCAGCGGCGCAGACGAAAACGCGCTGGTCTCGGCGATGATGGGGGCCGCCATTGCCGCCGGTTCCGAGTATGTCGGCATGGAACCGCTGGTCTCGACCGGCCCGCGCAGCGGCGTGCCGCACGGCACATGGCGACGTCGGGTGATGCAGGATAACGACCCGGTCTTCCTGGAGATGTCCGCCGCCCACGATCGCTACCACGCCGCGATGATGCGCTCCGCCTGGCTGGGCCGCCCGCCCGCTATCGCCATCGAAATGGAAAAAGTTTGTCAGGAAGCCCTGCAGGCCGCCCTCGACGCCATTCGTCCGGGCGCCACCTGCGAAGCGCCGCACCTGGCCTGCCAGAAGGTGATCGACCGCGCCGGATTCACCGAAAACTTCAAAAAACGCACCGGTTACGCCATCGGTATCGCCTTCGCGCCGGACTGGGGCGAAGGCGGCATTCTCAGCCTGTACAGCGGCGTCACCACCGAGCTGCAGCCTGGCATGACCTTCCACATCCCGCCGGCCCTGCGTATCTACGGTCAATTCACCGTCGGCGTCAGCGAAACCGTGGTGGTGACTGAAACCGGATATCGCCAGCTGGGTTCCCTGGCTCGCCCATTAACACTACTGTAAGGAAAGAAAGATGAAAGATATCAATGAGTGCCGTGAACGCCTGCGCGGTATTTTCAACATTACCGTCACCCCGTTCGACGCCAGCGGCGCGATCAACTACCCGGCGTTGCGTGAAAACATCGAACGCGTGATTGGTCTGGGCTATGACGGCCTGCTGATTGGCGGCACCTACGGCGAGTTCCCGGTAATGACCGTCGAAGAACGCCGCGAACTGTTTCATGAAGTGATGGCCTGCGTGGATGACCGCGTGGCGGTGATGCTATGCAGCGCCAGTTCCGATCCGCGCGACGCCCGCGAGCTGACCGTTCTGGCAAGCGAGCTGGGTGGCCTGCCGATGGTCACCGCGCCCTTTGTTAGCGAAATCACTGACGAACAGATCGTCAGCTACTTCAATGAGATGGCACCGTTATCTAAAACCGGCATTCTGGTGTACAACGCGCCGGGTATCGGCATTACCCTCTCCCCGGCGCTGCTGGAACGGCTGGCAGAGATCCCGAACGTGGTCGGCATCAAACAGGGCGATCTCAACCCCACCGCCATCGACCAGATTGCCAACCGCCTGCGCGGGCGTTTGCGTTTGTTCTGCGCCTCCGATCTGGCTTTCCTCGGACCGATGATGGCCGGGTTTGATGGCATCAGCACGACCAACAGCGGCGCGCTGCCGGAGCTGATCGTCAATACCTTCCGCGCCGTGGAACAGGGCGATGCCGCCACCGCCCGCGATTTGCATCAGCTGTGGTACGCGTATCGAGCGCTGGCGCGCAAATACGGGCAGCCACAGCTGGTGAAAGCGGCGATGGCGCTGCGCGGCTTTAACGGCGGCACCGTACGCGCACCGTTAAAACCGATCGGCGACGCGGCGCTGGCAGAGCTGACCCGCGTCATGCAGGCGCTTGCCAGCGATCGTCGCAGCGGAGTTACGCTGGCGCGTTAAGCGCCGCCTGTAGGAAGGCGACGAACAGCGGATGGGGCGCATCCGGGCGGGACATCAGTTCCGGATGCCCCTGAACTCCGTGCCAGAACGGCAGCTCAGGCTGGGAAACGGCCTCCACTATACCGTCGCTTTGCGCGCTCACGCGGACCCCGCCGGGAGACAGCGCTGGCAATAAGTCGGGGTTAAAGCAGTAGCGATGGTTGTAGTGCATTTCGCGGATATCGCCGGGGATAAGCCCCGAGGAAAAAGGAAATACGCCGCAGCGGTGACGGCCATCGGCAAAGGGAACAAAGCTGTGCAGAGCTTCATCGGGGGCGACTTCCGCGGGAATGGCCGATTCGAAACCCGGGCTACGGCGCACGGCTGCGGTCATCATGCTCTGCATTCCCAGGCACAGCCCCAGCGTTGGCTGACCGCGGGTAAGCGTATCTTCCGCCACGCGAATTTGTCCGTTGACCGCCGCCATGGACGAACCGCCTGGCAGCACTACGCCCTGGAAGAGGTGAAGTTCGTGTAACCCAGCGGACAGACTGACCGGCGCGAAGAAATGGACATCAAGGTTCAGCCCCAGGGACGCCGCCGCATCGCCCAGTGAGCCGAGCGTGGCGGGATAGACCAGACGGTGATCCGCCTCGCGGCCAATCAACGCGATGCGCAAGGACGCGCCGGCAGACGACGACACGCCGCTATCCCAGCGGCCATAGCGGTCGGCGGTGAGATCTAACAGCGTGTGTTGCCCGTCGCTTAGCGTCAGGCGATGGCGGCTGTCATCGCTGTAAAGCCGCTGGCCCGGCAGGTCGGCGATAAGCGACGCCTGCGAGGACGCCAGCACAATGACGACGTCTGATGACGGCAGGCGGGCGATATCGTGCACCTCTTCACGCAGCGTATCGCTGCGCCAGAGGCCGCTGGTCACGCAGTACCCTGCACGAATAACGTGCTGGTGGCTATCGGGCACATCCCCGGCGAAGTTGGGGCGAAGGCTCCATAGGGGCAACCCAAGACGATTGGCCCACAGGCTGGCGGTGATACCGTAGCGGGCGGGGGCGGAGCTGTTATCGAGAATATAGATCGGTGACACGCCGAGTTTCCTGCTGATGTTGGGTACCTAATTGTATTAATTGAATCATTAGATACAAAAGAGGATTTATGAATAACAGTCAAATCGCCCGTCGTATGCGATCCGTACGGCCTTCTCCAACCGCGGCCATTTCTGACCAGGTACGGGTACTGGAAGCCGCAGGCAAGCAGGTCATCAACCTGGGCGAAGGGGAACTGGATTTTGCTACCCCGCCCCATATTAGCTATGCGGGCATTGAAGCTATCGTACATCACCAGACTAAGTATACCGCCGTTTCCGGCACCGCAGCGTTAAAGTCGGCGATTGCCGCCAAGTTCGCGCGCGACAACCAGCTGCACTACCGCCCGGAGGAGATCATCGCCGGGAGCGGCGCCAAGCAGCTCATTTTCAATGCCTTTCTGGCAACCCTGGACGTCGGGCAGCAGGTGATTATTCCCGCCCCCTACTGGGTCTCCTACCCGGATATGGTCTCTCTGGCCGACGGTGAACCGGTGATTGTGCCCTGTGATGAACAACACGGCTGGAAGCTGACGCCGGAACAACTGGCCGCAGCCCTCACCCCGTCAACGCGCTGGTTGATCCTCAATTCGCCGGGCAACCCGACCGGGGCGATTTACAGCGAACCGGAGCTGCGCGCGCTGGCAGACGTGCTGGCGGACTACCCGCAGGTGCTGGTGATGGCCGACGACATTTATGAGCCGCTGCGTTACGACAATACCCCGTTCACCACGTTTGCTCAGGCCGCGCCGCAGCTGGTTTCGCGCACGCTGACGGTGAACGGCGTGTCCAAAAGCCACGCCATGACCGGCTGGCGTCTGGGCTATGCGGGTGGGCCGCAGTGGCTGATTGCCGCCATGCAGATCCTGCAATCACAAAGCACGTCCAATCCCAGCAGTATTTCACAGGCGGCGGCGGTCGCGGCCCTTAACCATTCGGCGGATTTCTTCGACGGCTGGCTGCACAGGTTGGATAAACGTCGCCAGCAGGTTCTGGGGATGATTGCCGCCACCGAGGGCCTGAGCGCTGGCATCCCCCAGGGCGCATTCTATGTCTTTGCCAACTGCCAGCAGCTTATTGGGCGGGTGACCCCTGGCGGCGAAACCCTCTACGACGACAGCGGGCTGGCGAACTGGCTGTTAGAACACACTCAGGTGGCCGTGTTACACGGGTCCGCGTTCGGCATGCCGGGGTATTTACGTATTGCCTACGCGGTAGAAGAAGGGCTGCTGACGCTGGCCTGTCAGCGGATTGCCGAAGCCTGCGCGCAGCTGCGTTAGGGACAGGTTGAGGCAGCGTTTACCTACGCGGGCGCTGCATCAACGCTTAATCTGGATAATGGCGCAACAGAAAGCGTATAAAACGAAAAACCCCGAGCTATTTAATAGCTCGGGGTTTATATTTGGCGGAAGCGTAGAGATTCGAACTCTAGAACCCTTTCGGGTCGCCGGTTTTCAAGACCGGTGCCTTCAACCGCTCGGCCACGCTTCCAATGAGGCGCACTATAAACACCTCTGTTCCGGCTGTAAAGCACCAATTTATTCAACTGCCTTAAAATTAAACAAAAACTCGTTATTCGTCTGAAATTCAGGCAGTTTGCGCAGATTTTCAGCGCAAACTGCCCTCTGCGGGTTAATGTTTTTTGATATACATATCTTTGCTGTAGTAATACCCCAGCTTATCCGGCGTAAATCCGCCTACCCATGGCTTGACCAGATGGGTGCGCACATAGTGGTAGACCGGAATCGCCGGGACATCCTGCCCTAACAAATCCTCCGCCTGCTGGTAGAACTTGCCCCGCGCCATCGTGTCAGAAGCTTTTGCCGCATTGCGCAGCGCCTCATCGTAGGCCGGGTTGCTGTATTGGCTGGTATTTTCACTGTCGCCGGTGCGGAAGTTGTTGAGAAACGTCGCTGCATCGTCGTAGTCAGCGATCCACGCGTAGCGCACGGCGTCAAAATTATGCGTATGCATGGTGTCGAGCATGGTCTTCCACTCCTGGTTTTGCAGCTTCGCCTCCACGCCAAGATTCTTTTTCCACATCGAGCTGGCGGCTATGGCAATTCGCTGGTGAGATTCGGATGTGTTATAGAGCAGATTAAAGACCAGCGGGTGTGACTCGTTATACCCGGCCTCGCTCAGCAGCTTTTTCGCCTCGGCGATACGCTTATCGCGCGGCCAGTTGGCGTACTCGGGATTGTGCAGCTCTACCCCGCCGATGTCAGGCTGGCTGATAAGCCAGGCCGGACGCTGTCCCTGCCCCAGCACCTTCTCCGCGATAATGTCTTTATCGAGAGCCATATTGAGCGCCCGTCGTACGCGGGAGTCGTTAAACGGCGGCCGGGTGGTGTTGAATTCGTAATAGTAGGTGGCCAGCTGCGGTGAAACATCCAGCTGATCGCCCATGGTTTTTTTGAGCTGGGCAAACTGATTAATCGGCACCGTATACACGATGTCGATCTCTCCCGCCTTATAGCGGTTGACGTCGGCGGTTTCAGAACTTATCGGCAGGTAGGTCACCTTATTGATGACCGTATGCGCGTTATCCCAGTAGCGCGGATTGCGCTCGGCCACAATGCGCTCATTCACCACCCACTGCGACAGCTTATAGGGCCCGCTGGTCACCATATGCTCCGGTTTGGTCCACTTGTCGCCGTAGCGCGATATCAGCACTTTATCGAGCGGAACCAGAGACGGGTGCGCCAACATCGCCAAAAACGCGGCATTCGGCTGAGTTAAGGTCACCACAAGGGTGGCATCATCCAGCGCCTTGACGCCCAGCGTCTCGGGCGCTTTTTTGCCCTGCGCTATCTCTGCGCCGTTGACGATATGCATATTGCCGGGGTAGCTCGCGTAAGGGGACGCAGTAAGCGGCGACACCAGACGCTGCCAGCTCCAGACGATATCCTGCGCCGTAATCGCCGTACCGTCGGACCAGGTCACTCCGGGGCGCAGGTGGAACGTCCAGACGGTGTTGTCTTTATTCTCCCACTTCTCCGCCAGCCGGGGCTCAATCTCTCCTGTTGGCGATACGCTGACCAGCCCCTCGAAAAGATCGCTGATAATGTTGTTTTCAACGTCGCTTTCCACTTTATGCGGATCCAGCGATGACGGCTCGCTGCCGTTATTTCTGACCAGCTCCTGCTTCTCGGCCAGCACCGTTCCCGGCGGCACCTGAGCGGCCAGCGTCGGAATAGCCATGGAGAACAGGCCGATGGTCAGTAGTACGCGTGTGATGTGATTATATTTTTGTGATTTCATATCCCTTGCCTTTGTTACGCTTCGTTTGTACCCTCTCCAGAGTTAGCCGCAGAATGGATATAACGCAATATTTTTCAGTGAGTTATCAGATTTCGATCTGACTTCCGAAGGCGAACAAACAAACATACTGTGTATTTTTGTTTTTCTGGAATTAAATGCTGCATTCAGCCCGTAGCCCTTGAGTAAAGATGGGTAAAAGCACTATGGCTTCGGCCTTGATTTTTTTATGCTTCGTTATTAATTACATCTGTCATAAGAGAGTGACTCATGGATCGTATCATTACATCGTCGCGTGACCGTTCATCGCTGCTTAGCACGCACAAAGTTCTGCGGAACACCTATTTCCTGCTTAGCCTGACGCTGGCATTTTCGGCCATTACGGCGACGGCCAGCACCGTGTTGATGCTGCCTTCTCCGGGTCTGATTCTGACGCTGGTCGGTATGTACGGCCTGATGTTCCTGACCTATAAAACGGCGAATAAGCCAACGGGTATCATTTCCGCGTTCGCCTTTACCGGTTTTCTGGGCTATATCCTGGGGCCAATGCTTAACGCCTACCTGTCTGCGGGCATGGGAGACTTAATCGGCCTGGCGCTGGGCGGTACCGCACTGGTGTTCTTCTGCTGCTCGGCCTACGTGCTGACCACCCGTAAAGATATGTCCTTCCTCGGCGGCATGCTGATGGCGGGCGTGGTGGTCGTGCTGATCGGTATGGTCGCCAACATTTTCCTGCAGCTGCCGGCCCTGCATCTGGCCATCAGCGCGGTGTTTATCCTCATCTCTTCAGGCGCGATTCTGTTTGAGACCAGCAATATCATCCGCGGCGGTGAAACCAACTACATCCGCGCGACCGTTAGCCTGTACGTCTCGCTGTACAACATCTTCGTCAGCCTGCTGAGCATCCTTGGCTTCGCCAGCAGAGACTAATTCTCTCCCCCGGTTGTTCTGAGGCCCCGCTTATGCGGGGCCTTATTTTTTGCTACACTGCCGCCATTTTCAGCGGTATGTGAAGAATCATGTTTATCTTTGACGGTAATGAAATAGAGACCGATAGCGAAGGCTATCTGAAGGACACAACCCAGTGGAACGAAGCGATGGCGGCCGTTATCGCCGAGCAGGAGGGCATCAGCCTTTCCGTTGAACACTGGGAAGTGGTGCGCTTTGTGCGCGACTTTTATCTGGAATTCAACACCTCACCGGCGATTCGTATGCTGGTGAAGGCGATGGCGAACAAGTTCGGCGAAGAAAAAGGCAACAGCCGCTATCTCTACCGCCTGTTTCCGAAAGGCCCGGCTAAGCAGGCGACAAAAATCGCCGGTCTGCCCAAGCCGGTAAAGTGCATCTAATACAAAATGGCGAATTTTTGCCACTCTCTGGTGGGCTGATGGGGCTCGGTCAGAACCCTGTCAACTCGAGCGCTGCGCGGCCCGCCGGCTTTCAGCCAGGCGATAAGCTTCTCCACCTGTTCAGCCTCTCCGCAGGCCAGCACTTCCACGCCGCCGTCGTCGAGATTGCGTGCGTATCCGGTTAATCCAAGCTGCAGCGCCTCGCGCTGGGTCGAATAGCGAAACCCGACGCCCTGAACGGAGCCGTATACCCACGCCATCGTGCAAACCGTTGCCATATTCTCTCTCCTTTCCGGACAATGACTCACTACAGAGGATAGCAAATTCCGTCAGCGTACATGCTTAGGTAATAATCCATAGTGCTGGCGAAAACGGGCGCTAAAGCGCGAGCCTGACAGGTAGCCGCTGCTTTGCGCAATGTCGCCAATAGGTCGCGACGTCGACTGTAATTGCCCCAGCGCGTAGGCCATACGGACCTCTTCCACGATCTGGCGGAAACTGCGGGACTCCAGCTGCAAACGGCGGCGCAGCGTCGACTCCCCCAGAAACAGCATCTTAGCCACTTTCGCTACGCTCCACGCATCGCCAGGCGACAGCATAATAATTTGCCTGACCTGGCCGGTTATGTCTTCGCGCCGTTCGTTGAGCAGCGGTCCGGCGTATCCGGCCTGATACAGCGCCAGCAGCAGTCCCATTGCCTGATGATGCTGCAGTTCGCCGCTGAGCCCCTCCCGTACCGCCTGCAGCACGCTTTGCCACATAAACGACAGTTCCGCCCCCAGCGGCGCGCAAAGCGACGTCAGGCGGCCAGCCTGCGGTTCGCTCATATAGCGATTCTTAAAATCCGCCAGCAGTTCCGGAGTTAATGAGAGCAGATCGGAGCAAAACAGTCCGTTTTCCGGCTGATTAATCACCTCGAGCTCAACCTCGGCGGGCAAAATAATCAGCTGCTGCGGCGTTGCCAGCATCTCGCTGACGCCCTGTACAATCACTTTGCTGCCGCGGTTTACCCGGCAGATCGCAGGTGAGAACAGCGTGACGCGGTGCAATTTGCATAATCGTCGGGTGGTAATTTCCGCCGCCGTTAACGCGTTATGGTGAAAATTGATGTTCCGCATCAGGCTGCCCTTATTTTATCTTCCGGCCATCGCCGTTATCTGCGCGCTGGCGATGGCATGGCTATGCAACATAAAACCGACTAACGCCCCGCTGGCGTCGCCATCAATGGGCAGCGTCGGGGTATCCAGCGCCCATACCGTAAAGCGGTAGCGATGCGGTTTATCCCCGGCCGGCGGACACGCACCGCCAAAGCCCGCATAGCCAAAGTCATTGCGCCCCTGTACCGCCCCGGCAGGCAGTTTAGCGTTATTTTTGTCTCCGGCGCCAGCGGCTATGCTTGTCACCTGTTGGGCAATATTCACCACCGTCCAGTGCCACCAGCCGCTCCCGGTCGGCGCATCAGGATCGTAAGCGGTCACCGCGAAACTGCGGGTCCCTGCCGGGGCATTTTGCCAGGCGATTTGCGGTGAGATATTGCCGCCGGTGCAGCCAAAACCGCCAAACCAGTGCGTCTGCGCCAGCGTCTGGCCGTCGCGCATATCCGCGCTGCTGACGCTAAACGGCGCGGCAATCGCCGTTCCACTTATCATGACCATTATCGCGGCAGCGAATTTCAATCCTGTTTTCATCGTATTTTCCTCCGTCAGGTGAGGAAATACTGTAAGATCCCGGCGTGATTTTTATTGTGCCAAAGCGCCTGCGTTTTGTGCCGAAACGCTCACCTGTCGATACCGGTGGAATGGTGCTTGCCTCAGCCACTTGTGCTAACCTACGCGCCATTTTTTCGGTGCCGACATTCCCGTTGCTTAAAGGTAGCCCCATGACAGACTCCATTTTCCCCCGCTTAGTGTTAACCAAAGGACGCGAGAAATCCCTGCTGCGTCGCCATCCGTGGATTTTCTCCGGCGCCGTCGCCCGGATGGAAGGTAAAGCCCGTTCAGGTGAGACCATCGATATCGTTGATTCGCAGGGAAAATGGCTGGCCCGCGGCGCCTATTCGCCGTCTTCGCAGATCCGCGCCCGCGTCTGGAGCTTCGATCGCGATGAAGCCATTGATAACGCCTTTTTTGAGCGTCGTCTTCAGCAGGCGCAAACCTGGCGCGAGTGGCTGGCGGCACGCGACGGGCTTGATAGCTATCGCCTGATAGCCGGTGAATCCGACGGTCTGCCGGGCGTGACCATCGACCGTTTTGGCGACTTTTTTGTTCTGCAGCTGCTGAGCGCCGGTGCCGAATACCAGCGGGCGTCGATTGTTAGCGCGCTGCAAACGCTGTTCCCGAACTGCGCTATCTACGATCGTAGCGACGTTGCGGTGCGTAAAAAAGAGGGGCTGGAGCTGGCGCAGGGGCCGGTTGTCGGCGAGCTGCCGCCTGCCCTGCTGCCGATTACCGAGCACGGTATGCAGCTGCTGGTAGACATTCAGGGCGGCCATAAAACCGGCTATTACCTTGACCAGCGCGACAGCCGTCTGGCGACGCGTCGCTACGTCGCCGATAAGCGCGTGCTGAACTGCTTCTCCTATACCGGCGGTTTTGCCATCTCCGCGCTGATGGGCGGCTGCCGCCAGGTTGTCAGCGTTGATACCTCCCAGGAGGCGCTGGACGTCGCCAGACAGAACGTTGAGCTGAATAAGCTGGATCTGTCAAAAGCGGAGTTCATCCGCGACGACGTCTTCAAGCTGCTGCGTAAATATCGCGACGCCGGGGAAAAGTTCGATGTTATCGTAATGGATCCGCCGAAGTTTGTGGAAAATAAAAGCCAGCTGATGGGCGCCTGCCGCGGCTATAAGGACATCAACATGCTGGCGATTCAGCTGTTGAATCCCGGCGGCGTACTGCTGACCTTCTCCTGTTCCGGCCTGATGACTACCGATTTATTTCAGAAAATCGTTGCCGATGCCGCCCTGGATGCCGGACGTGATGTACAATTTATAGAACAGTTCCGCCAGGCTGCCGATCATCCGGTGATAGCAACCTACCCGGAAGGGCTGTATCTGAAAGGGTTTGCTTGCCGCATCATGTAACTTGAAAAATGGAGAATCGGCCCGCATATAGCAGGTAATCATGTCTCCCGGGAGGTGCTTATGATAGCCAGCAAATTCGGTATCGGCCAACAAGTTCGCCACACGCTTCTGGGCTACCTGGGCGTGATCGTCGATGTCGATCCAGAGTACTCGCTCACGGAGCCGGAAGAGGACGAGATCGCCGCTAACGACGAACTGCGTCTTGCGCCCTGGTACCACGTGGTGATGGAGGACGATGATGGCCAGCCGATTCACACTTATCTTGCAGAAGCGCAGCTAAGCAGCGAGCCCAGCGACGAACACCCTGAACAACCTTCAATGGATGAGCTGGCGAGAACGATCCGTCAGCAGCTTCAGGCTCCAAGGCTGCGTAACTGATCTAAAAACCCGCGCTGCGGGTTTTTTATTACCTGTCATTTTATTACGGTATCTGCCAGGGCCTGGCAAATCAGACTGTTGAACTGTCCGTCACGCTGCTGTTTCTCAGTCCAGCGGGTATTAGCCAGCTTCATTTCGCGGGAAATACCTGCACTGCTTTGCGCTAACTGTTGAAAAAATGGCCGCAGCATCTCTCCCCCTGGCAGCGACTGGAGTTTAAACACCGGGCTGCCATCAACATAGCGATATGCCAGCACCTTATTCGGCAAGATTATCGCCGGGAAAGCGTGCTGTGCGTAGCTAGCCCAGAAGGCCGCCGCATTATAGCCACGAGAAAAGTTACTCTCGCAAGCAGGAAGTTCAGCTGACGGCGCGATTCTTTTCTCAGCGGGTCTGAAGGCATTTTCCATCCAGCGCGCCATACCCTCCAGGTACCATTTCTGTTTAAAAACCGCGTAACCATACTGGTATAAATGGAATAATTCATGGGCTGGCGTAACGTTGCGCGCGGGTTGCAGCCCGGCGTTGAGGACAATTTTTAAGCCGCAGGGCAGCGCCGTTCCATCGCTCATCGTTTCTGCCGCCACGCGATCGAAGGCCAGGCCATGACCTTTAGGTAGCGCCAGCAGATAGAGGTTAATCTGTCGGGCCTGGGCATAAATTTTCTGCCGTAGCGGCGAGCGCAGGCCCAGCAGCGAGGTGTAGAGATATTGCGCCGCCTGTAGCTGACGACCAATATCTTTTATGACGTCCGGCACGCCATCGCCGGTACTATCCTGCGGATATCGCAGGGCATCTTTGCCCTGCAGGCTGTAGTAAATGTGAAAGTCATCCACCACGTGCGTTTTTTCCAGGCGGTGCTCATGAAGCAGGGAGCCGGGAACGCAGCGCGAAACCTGCACGATATCGCTGGCCAACAGCGGCGAACTGCAGCAGGACGCCAGCAGCAGCGTGATGACTCGCCTCATCGCCGCTCCAGGGGGCCGGGCAAAGGGAAAAGGCGCTGATGGTTATCCAACCTTAGCCGCCTGATGACGCTTTTTTTCCAGCCCGCTCGCCTGCTCCGTTCCGGTATCCAGCAGACGTTCGCTTGCCTGCCGCCACGCCGCCCAGCGTCCGGCGATCGCGCTGGCGTAGTAACGTTGCGCGTTGCGCAGCGCGGCCTGCTGCATACTTTGCTGTAGCGTCTGGTCGGAGATGACCTTGATCATCGCCGCCGCCAGCGCGTCCTCATCGCCGCATGGCACCAGAATTCCCGCCTGCCGGTCCTGCAGGATGTCGCGCGGGCCATATTTAATGGCGAAGCTAATTAACGGCGTACCGTATGCCATCGCCTCGACGGCGGAAATGGACTGCCCCTCCTGAGTCGAACAAAGCACCGTGCAGCAGGCCGTCTTGTGTGCCAGCGCGATGTCGGAGGTGAAACCGTTGATATGGATCGCATGCTCCAGCCCCCACTCCGCGACCTGCGCGCTTAAGCCGCGTCGCAGCGGCCCTACCCCATAAGTGTGCAGCTGCGCGTCAGGGATCGCCTTCACGACCTGACGAAACGCGCTCAGCAGTAAAGCGTGCTGTTTCTCTTCCGAGTAGCGCGCCAGGTAAATGACCGTTTGCGAAGGCGTCTTCTGCGGATTCGCCGGTATAGCGCCGTTATCAAGATGGTTGGGGATCACCGCCATCCGGGCGGCCGGAAATCCCTCCTGCTGCAGGTCCTGCCACTGTTCATCAGTCAGGACAATCAGCTGGTCTACGAGTTCCGGCTGTTCCAGGATATGCCGGTATGAGCTTTTCAGCGCCCCGTTAGACAACTGATGATGGGAGTGAATAATCGCGCTCAGCGTGCATGCCATACGCTGGGCGGGCCGTGAGCAGACGAAGCTTTTCCACGTTTTATTTTTATCGACGATAAAGTGCCAGCGCCCTTTTTCCGCCAGCCGGGTTTCCAGCATCCACGCATAAAACGCCTCTTCCTGAGCAAAGCGTTTGACCTCCCCTCCCGCCAGAGCGATTTCAAGATGGCTTAGCTGCACGTTGCCTTTTTTTTCGTCAAAGCTTTTGCGCAGCAGAATATTGCCGGCGCGATCAATATAGTCTTCGATGATTCTCCCCTGCGGACGCAGCAGGAAGTTGTGTTTACCCACCGGTAGATCCGCGGTGGGATTCACGGCATGCCTGAGCTCGATATTGCCCACCAGCGGCGCCAGCGCAGAGATCGCATTCATCTCAAGACAATCGCTTAGCCACGTATACAGGTTATAAACCGGCACCTCTTCGGGCAGTGCGCCGCGGGCTTTCAGCGCCTTAACCGCCGTGGAGAGTTCGGGATTCCACGTCGCGGTAATCAGCCAGGGTACGGTGCCCAGATGTTCGGTGAACAGCTTCGCCCTGCGCATGGCCGCCACCTCAATACCGTTGCCGACGTCACGCAGGGTCTCCAGCAGAAACACGGGGGTCGCGCTATTCGCCGGCGGCGCGTCGTCCTGCTGGAGCGGCGGCTTTTTTGCCGCTAAATGGTATTTCTGGTAGGCGATAAAGCCGGAAAGATAGTGCTCGACGTCATCGATTCGCACGCGGTAGCTGTGATGGCGAATAAAGAAGCTGTTGACGATCCGCGCGGGATTTTTAAAGAACATCGCCAGCTCGGGCCAGAAAAAGCCGTTCAGCAGATAGCGGGCGCGGGCCTCCAGCGCCTGCCAGAACTTCTGCTGGTCAAAATCCGCCAGCAGATGGCGATGCTCGGGCGAGGCGTCCAGGCGGGTCACCATTTCAGACGCCGCCATCATTAATTCCAGCAGCGTGGGATAGGTGGTGACGCGATGCAGCACGAAATCAAGATGATCGCGCACGTTGTTCAGGCCAAAGCGAAAGTACTTCTCTTGCGGGCGAAAGCGGGTTAATTCATTCACGCAGTAGCTCAGCCAGTGGTCGTGATGCTGCCAGTGTTTATTTTTAATGAAATAGGCGAAGGCTTTTTCCACCATCTCCAGCCACTGCGGCGCGTTGGTCAGGCCGTACAGGCGCATCAGGGCAAAAGCCGCTTCGCCATCGTAATAAATGATGCGGAATTTGGCTTTTAGCGACAGATCGCGGCTATTTAATACATGAACAAACTGGCCGCTGAGCGGATCCTGCATAAAGGCAATGCCGGTCGCCAACTGCGCCATCAGCGGCAGATATTGCCGGTCTCCGGTCGTTTCGGTGTATTTCACCAGCGCCAGGATGCTGACGGCGTTGCCGCCGAGCTTGATCTCATCGCCCACGTCGCAGAGAAACGCCGCCTCGCGGCCATCGTCCAGCGTCCGTACTTCAATCAGCGTGTTAACCAGGTACGCAATCGCGCGGTCTATCGCCTGACGAACCGACGACTGACGCGTCGCCTCCCAGCCCTCGATCAGCGAATAGGTCGAGCTGGCATGGCGCAGCGCGTTATAGGAGCGGACCGGACGATCGAAACAGGGAAACCAGCCATAATGGTAGAGGCCATCTTGCTTTACCTGACGGGCCAGATAATCGGTGCCTTTTTTAATCACCTCGGCGAGGCACTCGTCCTGCCACTCTTCCCCAATGACGCGATAGCCGGAACCCCGTCCGGTATGTTCAATCACTTTTGTCCCAAAACGATCGCAGAAGACGCCCTGGGTTTTAAAACGCCAGAGCGGCTGCTGCGGATCTTGCGGCCAGCTCAGCGTCTGCTTAAACCGCCGCTGGGCATAGTTTTCCAGATTGACGCTATTCGGCGCCACGACGCCGTTATCCCCGTCGTAGAGCAGCGCGTTACCGGTAATTTCCTGCTCAAGCATTGCGCAATTAAACTGCGGATCAAACGCAAGGCCAAAGCGAAAATAGTTACGCTTGGTGACCATGAATTTTTCGTTGAGGGATTGCCAGCTGAGCTTTTCAACGCTGTCCACGAGGTCAATCCGTAACCACTGCGGTTCGCTGTCCTGTTTTTTACGCCACTCCTGTAGCGCTCTGGCCCCTGCCAGCCACGCGAGATCGAAGCTGGTTCCGCTGGAGATATGAGTATGCGCGCGTGATTTTCCATCGCTGACGCTAAAGAAAATGACCCATGCCGGATAGTCAGAGGGCAATACGGTGGATTTTAATTTTTTCGCCTGAAAGCAGGCTTGTTGCAGTAAGTCACTTAGCGCCATCTTTCCCTCTCCGTTTATTCAAGAATGCGTTGAATGTTTAAAAATTATTATCAGAGACTGCAAACAAACCGGTTTTAGATATTGCGGCGATGTCTCTGCCCGGCACACTCCCCGGAGGCGGCGCTCGACGCGTCTTGTCCGGGCTACCGGACCGCAAACGGCGGTGACCAGTAGCCGATAAGGAGCTCGCACATTGATTAACGTTCCCTTAATGCTTCTTTTGCCCGATTAAACGGTTTGACCAGATAATCCATGACCGTTTTTTCCCCGGTCTTAATATCAACGGTGGCAATCATTCCCGGGCCGATTAAAAAGCGCTTACCGCTTTTATTTTCCAGGTAATCGTAGTCAGTACGAATAAACACCCGATAGTAGTAAATATCGGGTTTAGCTTCGTCCTGGGTCGTATCCGGCGATATGGTTTCCACCACGCCGTTAAGCGCGCCATAGATGGCATAATCATAGGCGGTAATTTTCACCAGCGCCTGCTGGTCAGGATGAATAAAAGCGATATCGCGCGGTGAAATCCGCGCTTCAATTAATAATCGGCCATCTACCGGAACAATTTCCATCAGCTCGCCGTTCGGCGCAATAACCCCACCAATGGTGTTGACCTTGATATTTTTTACGATCCCCTGAACCGGCGAACGAACGGTTAAGCGCGTGACCGAATCGGCGCGGCCTTTAATCACTTCCGCCAGGCTGGCCACGTCGGCATTGGCTTTTGACAGCTGTTCACGTGCGTCAACAAAATAGCGGGTATTAAGATCAATCTTTTTAAAGCTAATATCCGCGACCTGTTGGCGAAGACGTAGCACTTCAACATTGCTCGCCGCTCCGGTTTTCGCCAGCCTTTCGGTGATGGCCAGTTCGCTATTGACCAGTTTTAGCGATTCATCCAGTTGGCGCGTCGATTTGCTCAACTGCTCCTTGCGGCTATGGTAGAGGCGAGTCTCTTCCGCCAGCAGCGCGGGCCAGGCTTTCAGGGAGTCGGGAAACGCCAGCGGCTGATTGTTGACTTCGGCAGTTAAACGAATGCTCGCCGCCAGCGAGGCGCGATATTTCGCCTGGCTTTCGCCGACATTAGATTCGCTGCGGGTGGGGTCGAGACGGGCCACGACCTGTCCGGCTTGTACCTTGCTGCCTTCCCGTACGTTCAGCTCGGTTAAAATACCGCCGTCGAGGGTTTGTATCACCTGCTCGCGGGAGCTGGGGATCACTTTCCCGGTGCCCGTTGAGACTTCGTCCAGTACCGCGAACCATGCCCAGACGCCGCCCACCAGCAGCATCACGGTCAGCAGGAGAATCAGCCGTCGCGATTTTACGATCTGCGCTTCGTCTTGTTCGCTCTCCGGCAGCAGCGCCACCGGGTCATTGTCGGCCAGCAGGGGAAATTTACTCATATATTCACCACCTGGCCGCGGGCTTTCTCTTGTTCAAAGACCGTCGCTTTGGGTTTATCCAGCGCCAGCTGCCCGTCCTGGATAACCAGGATCCGATCAACGATATTGAGCACCGCCGCTTTGTGCGTGGCGATAATCATCGTTCTCTCACCGGCCCACTGCGCCAGCTGTTCCACAAAAGCTTTTTCCGTTCGCTCGTCGAAAAACGAGGTCGGTTCATCGAGCAGGATAATGTTCGGATCGCGCAGCAGCGTTCTGGCCAGCAGCAGCGACTGCCGCTGGCCGCCTGACAGCCCCAGTCCGCCTTCCATAACGACGTGTTCAAGACCAAGGGGCAGTTTGCGCACGAACTCCAGCGCGCCGCACAGGGTAAGCACCGAGAAAATTTCATCATCCGTCGCCGCCGGACGCCCGAGGATCAGGTTCTCGCGCAGGGTGCCGTGAAACAGCCGTGCTTCCTGGGTCAGCAAGGTGGCGTTGCGGCGAATATCCGCGAGGTCGATCTGCGGCAGGCTTAAATCATCCAGCCGCAGCTCGCCGGAGACCAGCTCGATGTTGCCCATCATCGCCTGCAGTAAGGTCGATTTACCGGCGCCGATTCGTCCAAGAATAGCGATTCTCTCCCCGGCTTTTATCGACAGTTGGTTAATCCGCAGCGGGATGGCGGCGTCGTTAAGGCCATAGCGGAATTCCGCCTGGCGGAACTCGTAGTTGCCGTGCAGCACGGCGCGATGAACCCGAGGTTCGTCCTGCCCCCCTTCGACCGGCAGCGCCATCAGCGTATCGAGGCTGGCCTTCGCCGTTTTCACCTGCTGCCAGCGCGCAAGTACCCCGCACAGCGCGGTCATCGGCGCCACCATGCGGGTCGATAGCATCGATGCCGCCACCATCGCCCCGGTGGTGATGTCGCCATTAATTACCAGCGGCGCACCGACCACCACCACCGTGGCGTACAGCAGGTTTTGCACCGACATTCCCCAGCTGACAAGGCCGTGGGTGAGCCTGCGCGTTTTGACCCCTGACTCGGCGGTAATCGCGATATAGCTATTCCACTGATGCAAGAAACGGCTTTCCGCCTGCATCATTTTGATGTCCTGCAATCCCTGGATGCTTTCCACCAGGATGGCGTTACGCAAGGTATTTTCGTGCTGGTTTTTATTGGCCAGCGCCGCCAGCTTGCGCTGCAAAAGCAGGCCGGGGAGGATCATCAGGACCGTCGCCACCGGCGCAATCCAGCTTAGCCACGGCGAGACAATAAACAGCACCACCTGAAACAGGAGAAAGAACGGTAAATCCGCCACGATGGTCATCATCGTCGAGGTCATCATTTCTCGCACCTGCTCCAGCTCGCGGATTTGCGAAATAAAGCTCCCCGTCGAGCGCGGCACGGCGCTGTTTTTCAGGCGCAGCGCGTGGCCGAAGACCCGGTCAGAAACGCGAATATCCCCGCGTTTGCCGAGCAGATCCGTGACGTGCCCGCGCATAATTTTCAGCACAAAAGCAAAGACCGCCGCCAGCAATACGCCGCTGAACAGAACATAAAGCGTGGGATAAGACTGCGCCGGGATCACCCGATCGTAAACCTGCATCGAAAACAGAATACCGCTCAGCGCAAGAACGTTTATCGCAAAAGACGCCAGCATCACGTGCATATAGGGGCGAATATCTTTCAGCACAATTTTGCGCAGCCAATCCGGCTGAAAACGGGCCAGATAGCTCTCGGTGCGAATATCCCTTTCCGGCGCCGCCGGGCGAAAAGCAATGGTCTTTTCAATTTCCGGCAGCAGGGTTTCCAGCGGGCAGTAGCTGAGCAGCGCGAGCTCCTTCACAAACCGCACCCCGACGGCGTTATTGACGTCAACGCTTTCAACCACGGCGATTTGGCCGTCGCGAAGCTGGATGACTAGCGGTAGCCGCCAGGCCGACATTTTCTGATCGGCGGCGGATAAAAACTGGCAGTTTAGCCCGGCGTGGCGCGCCAGGTGCCGGAGCGCCTCCGGCAGGGTTTTCTGCGTCGCCCATTCGGCGGCGGCATGCAGCGTTCCGGGCGAAAAGCTTTGTCGATAGTGGTTGGCAATAAAGGCTATCGCATTGGACCAGTCGATCAGATGCGGTATCCCGGCGCGTTCATCTTGTGAGGTCATGGGCGGATCTCCACGCCCTGGATATTTTGTTTTTCCAGCGCGAACACCGTGCGCATCTTGCCGGTGCTGAACAGGCAGTCCAGCTCCAGGGAGCGCAGTTGCGATTCCGTCAGGACCTGGCTAAATCTGGCCTGGTAAATTTCCTGATCGACGTTGAGCAGATCCAGCAGCGGGCGCGAACCGAGCTGAAGGTACTGATCCTGATACAGCGCCCGGGTTTGTTCGCCCAGCTGCTGCTGGCGCTTTTGAATACCCAACGACTGAGCCAGATTAACCGCTTCATCGCGCGAGGCGTTAAGTTTCTGGCTGGCGTCCAGCTGCGCGGTTTTGATCGCCGCATTCGCCGCCGCCAGGCTTTGCTGGGCGGCGTCGCGGGAGGCGGTCATCGCCCCGCCCTGATAGATGGGCATCTGTACTTTAACCCAGGCGGAATATTGCGTTTTATTGAGCACCGCGCTGTTGGCGTAGTTATCGTTGAGGTAGTGGGTAACTTCCGGCTCAAGGGAAATCGTCGGCAGCATTTGCGCATTGGCGTTATCCAGCTGCGCCTGCGCCTGACCGGCCTGGGCCAGCGCCGCTAATACCGCAGGCACTGAGCGATAATCGATTTTGGCTACCGCGCAGGCGGCATCCATCCCCTGCGGGACGTCATCCGTTACCGTGGCGATTCCGCCGATGCCAATGTAGGTCGCGAGCGTGGCTTTCCAGCGCTCAAGGGCCGCCTGATATTGCAGGAGCGTGGATTGTGCGCCTTCCACGCGGGTATCGGTCTGCACGACGTCCGATAAAGACGACGCCCCCGCATCGTTGCGCTGGCGAATAAGATCGCCAATCTGTTTGAGCGAATTGACCTGCGCTTTGGCGATTTCCACCAGCTTCTGATAGCCCTGAACCTGGACTACCGCCGCCGCGGTGTCATGAGCGACCTGATCGATGCTCAGCATGACGGTAGCCTGCTGTTGGGCAACGCCGGAGTCTGCGGCTCTGACCGAGCTGGACACTTTGCCGAAGTCGTACAGCATTTGCGATACCGACACCACCAGCGATGGCGTATATCCGGCATCAGAATAGGTATTACTATAACCATTATTCATACCCGCACTAACTTGCGGGTAATATTTGGCTTTCGCCACGTCGACTTTCTGCGCCATCTCCTGGAGTTTACTCACCTCCTGGGTTATAGACGGATGCCAGTTCACCGCATTCTTTACCGCTTTTTTAATATCCAACGGGCCGGATATTCGGCTTTGGCTATTAATAATATCCTCATTATACCCCGCGACCTGTTGGCTATCAGTTAAGCGCTGGCTGCTAATATCATTCGGCATTAAATATGAATTTTCCGCATGAGCAGAAAATGCCGGATTGAAAGAAATAAAGAGGGCTGTATAGCCGCAGGTTATGACATTCCTTTTTTGTTTAAATAGACGCATCAAATTTACCCTTCAGAAAACACGTACTGAAAAAACGGATATAATCATTCCCGCATCATTATTTTTATTAAATGATAGTCGGCTATCTCCCGGTTCACTGACCGATTCATTCCTCCGCAATGAAATAACCTCGACGGCGCTTCCCTGCGCCGTCAGCGTTATAACGCCAGTTAGTTGGAGTTATTCGTATCAATCAGCTCGTTGAGCGAATTGATATGCACCCCTTCCAGCGTAATTAAGGTTGTTGATTGATGGTCTCCGGCCCCGCCGTCGCGGTCGATGGATACCACCGTGTTATTGCCAACGTAGCTCAGGGTCACATAGTTGCCCAGGCTGCTGCTGTTCCCATCCCAGTCAACCAGCAGCGCAGACACATCGATATGATCCCCTTGCGCAACCGAGAAATCCTTCCAGGTATCGCTGCCGTTACCGCCGGTATTGTCATCGGCCAGCAGGTTGTAAACCACCGTGTCGGCCCCGATACCCAGGGTGAAGGTATCGTCATAAGCGGTGCTGTGGACATCGTCGCCGTTCACGCTGCCGGTCATCTGCGGATGCAGATCGATGGTCAGCGTCGCCGCGGAAGAAACGCCATTGCTGTCGTTTACCGTGTAGGCGAACACCTCCTTGTGCGTGATTGTCGACACATCCATCCCTGCCTTCAGACTGTAGGTATAAGAACCATTATTCGCCATCGTCAGGGTGCCATAGTCACCGTAAATTGTGACGCTGCTTCCGGTTACTGCGCTACCGTTGCTGGTGGTGATACTGCCATTACTGTTGAAGGTCCAGGATTCGGCACTGCCAGTGGAAGTATGTCCGGCGACGGTGTATGAGGCATACAGTACGCCATGGAAATCTTCCGTACCGCCTGAATTGTTTCCGTTCTGGATATTCCCGCTGACGTTGGTTCCGGCCACCGTATAGTGGGTGGCGGTGTCGAACGTTGTACCGGCGATAGAAGCTCCAACCGTATAATTCGGCGCTGGCGTTAAGAAAGTATCCAGAGTGGCGGTGGCTTTCGAAGCCAGGACCATCTCGTAATTTCCTTCACTCAATGCCACACCCGTTAACGTTAGCGTATCCGTAGCGCTAGCTGTTGCGCCTATAATCGTGGTCAAATTTTCTGTCGGCGTCCCTTGCCATACCAGGACCTTACTGCCATCGGTGAGCACGTGATAAATGCTGACCGTGCTGTCAATCCTGACGGTGTTGACCACCGAGCCACTCGCGGTGTAGTTCACTTTCACCGAGAGGGTATCCATTTCACGATCGGCTCCCACGCTAAAGTTAATCAACTTACTCGCTGATACTCCGCTCCCGCTCGACTTACCGCTTGTGTTCAGTCCAGAGGTGTCAATCGCTGGAACATTCACCGTTGCCAGCGCCGTTGCCACGTTCAGCGCAACCACGTCATTCACCGCCAGCGAAGCCGGGCTGTCGATATCGAACGTCAGCGTCGTGCTCGCCGTGTGGCCCAGACTGTCGGTTATGGTGTAGGTAAAGACTTCCGATTGGCCGACGCTATTCACTCCGCCATAAGGCTGATAGGTATAGCTACCGTCGCTATGGATGGTCAGCGATCCCCAGGCACCGGCTATCGTCGTTCCGCTGCTGGTGACCGCCACCGGATCGGCGTCGGTTACCGAGGTGGCGGTAACGCTGGTCACCTTAATATTTACCCCGGTGTCCGCCACATCGCCGTCGCCATCGCTTTGCAGGACGTTACCCGTCAGGCTGTCGGTGTGATAGCCCTCAGAGTCGGTGACCGACACGTTGATAAAGGTGCCCAGGTTCAGGTCCAGCAACGCGCCCAACAGGCCGCCGGTATTCGGTGAAGAGACCACCGCCGTGTACGATCCTGAAGGTAACATTGAGGACCAGCCGCCGCCGCTGTAGTCCAGGCTGAGACCCAGTCCGTCAACATTAATATTGACGGCGTTGGTCAGAACCTGCACCACTTCGCCGGTCGCCTTATCGACGATTGAGAGATCCGCCGTAAAGGACGATGCGCCGCCCAGCAGGCTCAGCAACGTGCTCAGGGCCGCGCCCAGGCTCAGGCCAGTGCTCCCCGAGACAGTGAGCAGCACTTTTTCGTTCGCGCCGGCGGCGACATCAAAGTCAAAACTATTGCCGTTGAGCAAACCAACGTTGACGGAACCGAGTAACGAGACGCCGACAAGTTGGCCAACGGTACCGCTTTCTCCGTTGAGCGTATCGAACGTCGCGGTCAGATCCGTTTCCTGAGCATCCGGATTGGCCTGCGCCGGTTCGATGTTGCCGCCGATATTAATCGTCAGGTTAGTCGTCGAGGTATTGCCCGCTTCATCGGTAATGGTATAGCTAAAGACATCCGATTGACCGATAGCGGCCCCGCCTTTGGTCAACTGGTAGCTATAGCTGCCATCAGAGTGAATCGTCAGTACCCCATAAGCCCCGGTGATATTGACGCCAGCGCTGGTCACGGTAACCGGGGTCGATCCGTCGACGGAGTCCGAGACCGCACTGGTGACCGAGATGCCCTGACCGCTATCCTGCATATCGCCGCTGGCGGTGGTATCCAGCACGTTACCTTCAATGGCGCCGACGCTATAGCCAACGGAATCCGTCACGTCCACGTTGACAAAGCTTGCCACCTGGGCCGCCGCCAGCGCGTTGATCAACGATACCAGGGGGCCGTTACTTTCCGGCGCAGAGATAATCATGGTGTAGTCACCCGCCGGCAGATTGGCGAAGGAGACCGTGCCGTTATAGGAGAGTCCGCCAAGCAGGCTCGCCGAGATATTGACGCTGTTTTCGGCAATCGCCACGACTTCGCCGGTGGCCGTATTTACCACCGACAGATCGGCTGTCAGGGTACTTCCTGCCCCCAGCAGGTTGACGATAGTGGTCAGCAATCCGCTCGCCGTCAGCAGCGAGTTGCCGTTCACCGATACCGTCATATCCTCAACGGTTCCGGAACCCACGCTAAAGCGCAGATTATTGCCCGACAGCAGCGAGACATCGACGGTGCTGAGTAACGTCAGGCCAACCAGTTGGCCGCTGGTACCGCTGACGTTGTTCAGGTTACCTTCCAGCGCGACAACGTCCGGGCTGTTGCTATCGGGGATGGCCTCGATATCGCTATCGGAATCCGAGTCGCTGTCGCTATCCGAATCACTGTCTGAATCGGAGTCGCTATCGGAATCCGAATCGCTATCGGAATCGGAGTCACTGTCAGAGTCAGAATCGCTGTCCGAGTCCGAGTCGCTGTCGCTATCCGAATCACTGTCTGAATCCGAATCGCTATCGGAATCGGAGTCACTGTCAGAGTCAGAATCGCTGTCCGAATCAGAATCACTGTCGGAATCCGAGTCACTGTCGGAGTCGGAATCGCTGTCAGAGTCGGAGTCGCTGTCGGAATCAGAATCACTGTCCGAATCGGAGTCGCTATCGGAATCCGAGTCACTGTCAGAGTCAGCATCGCTGTCCGAATCCGAGTCGCTGTCGGAATCAGAATCACTGTCCGAATCGGAGTCGCTATCGGAATCCGAGTCGCTGTCAGAGTCTGAATCGCTGTCCGAATCAGAATCACTGTCGGAATCCGAGTCACTGTCGGAGTCGGAATCGCTGTCAGAGTCGGAGTCGCTGTCGGAGTCGGAATCGCTGTCAGAGTCGGAGTCGCTGTCGGAATCCGCATCGCTATCCGTATCATCAGCAAGACCAATATTGATAGTCAGCGTCGTGGTAGCCGTATCGCCATCCGCATCCGTAATGGTGTAGGTAAAGACCTCCGTTTGACCGACAGAATCAGCGTCCCCGGTCGCATGATAGGTGTAAGAACCATCGGCATAGATCACCAGCGTACCGTAGGCGCCCTCAACGATCGTTCCACCTGAGCTAACCGTTTCCGCCGCTGCCCCCGGCACCGAAGTCGCGATGATGCTGGTCACGGTAATACCCGTACCAATATCACCAACATCCCCGCCAGCATCCGTCTGCAGGACGTTACCGCTGATAATCGCGGATTCGTATCCTACGGAGTCGGTTACCGCAACATCCACCGCAGTCACTACGCTGATATTTGCCAGGAAGTTCACCAGCGTCGGCAGCAGTCCGGTATTCGTCGGCGACGAGATCACCACCGTATAGTTACCTTCCGGCAGATCGCTGAAGCTGGCGCCGCCGCTGTAATCCAGGCTGACGCCTCCCGCCGTGATAGTCACCGCATTCGACGCCAACGCAACCACTTCACCGGTCGCCGTATTCACCACCGCGAGATCGGCCTGGAAGGTATCGGTACCGCCCAGCAGAAGCAGCAGCGTATTGATCAGTGCCGCCGAACTCAGCGTTGTCCCGCCGGAAATATCCAGCACCACATCCTGAGTCGTTCCACTCGCGACGGTAAAGTCAAAGTTGTTGCCGCTAAGCAGCGAAACATCAACCACGCCAAGCAAGTTCACGCCAGTCAACTGGGTAATCGTACCGTTTACACCATCGAGATTGTCATGGTTCTCAGATATCAGTGCGGTATTGGTATCCGCGTTGGCCTGCGGAATATCCGAGTCGCTGTCAGAGTCCGAGTCGCTATCGGAATCCGAGTCGCTGTCGGAGTCCGAGTCACTGTCAGAGTCCGAATCGCTGTCAGAGTCAGAATCACTGTCGGAATCGGAATCGCTGTCAGAGTCGGAATCACTGTCGGAATCCGAGTCACTGTCAGAATCCGAGTCACTATCGGAATCCGAGTCACTATCGGAATCCGAGTCACTGTCTGAATCCGAATCACTGTCGGAGTCGGAATCGCTGTCGGAGTCCGAATCACTGTCAGAATCGGAGTCGCTGTCGGAGTCTGAATCGCTGTCAGAATCGGAATCACTGTCAGAGTCCGAGTCGCTGTCGGAATCTGAATCACTGTCCGAATCGGAGTCGCTGTCGGAGTCCGAGTCGCTGTCAGAGTCCGAGTCGCTGTCGGAGTCCGAGTCACTGTCAGAGTCCGAATCGCTGTCAGAATCGGAATCGCTGTCAGAGTCAGAATCACTGTCAGAATCGGAATCGCTGTCAGCATCCGAGTCGCTGTCAGAGTCGGAATCGCTGTCCGAGTCAGAGTCGCTGTCAGAATCGGAGTCACTGTCGGAGTCCGAATCGCTGTCAGAGTCAGAATCACTGTCGGAATCGGAGTCACTGTCAGAATCGGAATCGCTGTCAGAGTCAGAATCGCTGTCGGAGTCCGAGTCGCTGTCAGAATCGGAGTCGCTGTCGCTATCCGAGTCGCTGTCCGAATCAGAATCACTGTCGGAATCGGAATCGCTGTCAGAGTCCGAGTCGCTGTCAGAATCCGAGTCGCTGTCGGAGTCCGAGTCACTGTCAGAGTCCGAGTCGCTGTCGGAGTCCGAGTCGCTGTCAGAGTCGGAATCGCTGTCCGAATCACTGTCGGAATCCGAATCGCTGTCCGAGTCGGAGTCGCTGTCGGAATCAGAATCGCTGTCAGAGTCAGAATCACTGTCGGAGTCGGAATCGCTGTCGCTATCCGAGTCGCTGTCAGCATCAGAGTCGCTGTCGGAGTCTGAATCGCTGTCAGAATCGGAGTCGCTGTCGGAATCGGAGTCACTGTCGGAGTCCGAATCGCTGTCAGAGTCGGAGTCGCTGTCAGAGTCCGAATCACTGTCAGAGTCCGAATCACTGTCGGAGTCCGAGTCGCTGTCAGAATCCGAATCGCTGTCAGAATCTGAATCACTGTCGGAATCGGAGTCACTGTCGCTATCCGAGTCGCTGTCAGAGTCCGAATCGCTGTCAGAGTCGGAATCACTGTCAGAATCGGAGTCGCTGTCAGAATCGGAATCGCTGTCAGAATCGGAGTCGCTGTCGGAATCGGAGTCACTGTCGGAGTCCGAATCGCTGTCAGAGTCGGAGTCGCTGTCAGAGTCCGAATCACTGTCAGAGTCCGAATCACTGTCGGAGTCCGAGTCGCTGTCAGAATCCGAATCGCTGTCAGAATCTGAATCACTGTCGGAATCGGAGTCACTGTCGCTATCCGAGTCGCTGTCAGAGTCCGAATCGCTGTCAGAGTCGGAATCACTGTCAGAATCGGAGTCGCTGTCAGAATCGGAATCGCTGTCAGAATCGGAGTCGCTGTCAGAATCCGAATCGCTGTCTGAATCCGAGTCACTGTCGGAGTCCGAGTCGCTGTCCGAGTCGGAGTCGCTGTCAGAGTCTGAATCACTGTCGGAATCGGAGTCACTGTCAGAGTCCGAGTCGCTGTCGGAGTCCGAGTCACTGTCTGAATCCGAATCGCTGTCAGAATCTGAATCACTGTCGGAATCGGAGTCACTGTCGCTATCCGAGTCGCTGTCAGAGTCCGAATCGCTGTCAGAATCCGAGTCGCTGTCCGAGTCCGAATCGCTATCGGAATCCGAATCGCTGTCGGAATCTGAGTCGCTGTCAGAATCGGAGTCGCTGTCAGAGTCCGAATCGCTGTCGGAATCCGAATCGCTATCAGAGTCTGAATCGCTGTCCGAATCTGAATCACTGTCAGAGTCAGCATCACTGTCGGAATCCGAGTCGCTGTCGCTATCCGAGTCGCTGTCAGAGTCCGAATCGCTGTCAGAATCGGAGTCGCTGTCAGAATCGGAATCGCTGTCAGAATCGGAGTCGCTGTCAGAATCCGAATCGCTGTCTGAATCCGAGTCACTGTCGGAGTCCGAGTCACTGTCAGAGTCCGAGTCGCTGTCGGAGTCCGAGTCACTGTCTGAATCCGAATCGCTGTCAGAATCTGAATCACTGTCGGAATCGGAGTCACTGTCGCTATCCGAGTCGCTGTCAGAGTCCGAATCGCTGTCAGAATCCGAGTCGCTGTCAGAATCCGAGTCGCTGTCCGAGTCCGAATCGCTATCGGAATCCGAATCGCTGTCGGAATCTGAGTCGCTGTCAGAATCGGAGTCGCTGTCAGAGTCCGAATCGCTGTCGGAATCCGAATCGCTATCAGAGTCTGAATCGCTGTCCGAATCTGAATCACTGTCGGAGTCCGAATCGCTGTCGGAGTCGGAGTCACTGTCGGAATCCGAGTCGCTGTCTGAGTCCGAATCACTGTCAGAATCCGAATCGCTGTCAGAATCAGAATCACTGTCGGAATCCGAATCACTGTCGGAATCGGAGTCACTGTCGGAGTCAGAGTCGCTGTCGGAGTCCGAGTCACTGTCAGAGTCAGAATCGCTGTCGGAGTCAGAGTCGCTGTCAGAATCGGAGTCGCTGTCGGAATCGGAGTCACTGTCAGAATCGGAGTCGCTGTCAGAGTCGGAGTCGCTGTCGCTATCAGAATCGCTGTCCGAATCGGAGTCACTGTCGCTATCCGAGTCGCTGTCCGAATCAGAATCACTGTCGGAGTCCGAATCACTGTCGGAGTCGGTGTCATCGGTAAGATCGACAGTTAATATAAATATCGGGGATCGTCCGCTGACGTTGCCGGCCAGATCGGTCACCGTGGTGCTCAGGCTATGGGATCCTTCCTCCAGTGCTTCAGGAGTAAAGCTCCAGTTCCCGTCAACACCCGCAATTGCGGTGCCCAGTACGGTATCACCGTCATAAATTGTGACCGTGGCACCCGCTTCCGCCGTGCCACTCAGGGTTGGCGTATCATCATCCGTTACGCTACCGCTGTTCAGCGTGCCCGTGTCTTCTCCTGCATTATCAGTTACCTGCAGATCGCTAACCGGGTCCACTATAGTGTCTACCGTCAGCTCAAACGCCGGCGAACTTTCACTGACGTTCCCGGCTTTGTCCGTTACCGTAGTACTCAGGCTGTGGGTGCCTTCGTCCAGACTATCTGGCGTGAAGCTCCAGCGTCCATCCTCGCCGGCAACCACTGTGCCCAACACTGTGTCGCCGTCATAGATCGTCACCGTGGCTCCCGCTTCCGCCGTGCCGTTCAGAGTGGGCGTCGCATCGTTGGTCAGATCCCCACTCTGCAGCTGGCCGGTGTGCTCTGCAACATTGTCAGTTACCTGCGGAATGCTGGCAGCGGGCGCAGTGGTATCTATCGTCAGCTCAAACGCCGGCGAACGCTCGCTGACGTTGCCGGCTTTGTCCGTCACCGTCGCGCTCAGGCTATGAGACCCCTCGCTCAGCTCCGGTAACGTGAAGCTCCAGTTGCCATTTTCATCCGCGACGACAGAACCCAGTATGGTATCTCCGTCATAAATCGTTATTGTTGCCCCAGCTTCTGCCGTCCCTTTAATCTCTGGGGTCGTATCGTCAGTGACATCTCCAGAATGCAGCACACCAGTGATGGGGCCCACATTGTCAATGACTGCTATGTTCTGTGCCGCGGTGGGTAGCTCGGTATCAGTATCGGAGTCGCTGTCAGCATCAGAATCACTATCCGCGTCGCTGTCAGCATCTGAATCACTATCCGAATCTGAATCCGAGTCGGAATCACTGTCAGAATCGGAATCACTATCCGAATCGCTGTCAGCATCCGTATCACTGTCGGAGTCTGAATCACTGTCAGCATCTGAATCGCTTTCAGAAACCGAAGAGTGGTGGTCTTTGTTTGAGGTGCCGGCGAACATCGCCGCAATGCCCAGCAAAGCTGCGCCCGCCATGACCCAACCAGCAATACTTTGTCCTGCGCCACCGGTCGCAATGACTTCAGAGAGATCGCTAATTAGCGAATAGTGTGCTCCATCAGTACCCGCTCCTTCCAACCACCATAATGCGCCAGTGTCATCATCCATAAGAACCAAATCACTGTGCTGTCCATGTTCATCCACAACGAAAAAGTTTTTAATTGTAACGGTGTCACCGTTATGGAGTTTTAGAACAAGATCATTACCTTGGCGGGTATACGAACTTATATCCTCACGCTTAACGTGCAGGACAACCACTGACTGCGTATTGAGATTAATTTGATTGCCATCAACGGTGTATTCAACACCTGTTTCTTTCACTGTCACATTTATATTTTTCATCAGGTTGCACCCTTGAGATGAAGACGCAGTCAGAGGTATGAGATAATTCTTAATTATGCACCTTATTAGATATACCAGTTCCTGGCGCCCCGCAAGGTTAAATAAAAACAGAAACATTACATTCTGAAATAAATAAAAAACATTAAATTACAATAACTTAAAATAATAAGATTACATTTTTAAATGTTAATTAAGGCTATAATTAAAATCGTTACTCACGGTTATTACAATGAAGATAAAATCATGGATAATACATTTCTCATATTGTTAAACCTCCATTTAAGTACCAGGTGAAAAATTTCCGTGATATTAATCATAAAAATCACACAAGAAAAAACAAATATTTTTGAAAGATTCAAAAAAAATTATCGCCGTTCCCCATGTATTTACCAGGGGTTATTTATAAAAAATAAATTATCTATTGGAGAAGATTTTTCGTAATAAGGGAGATAAAGCCAGGAAGGTGTCCGTTAAATCCACAAAGATAATGCGCTTTATTTTTAAATAAAGAAACGTTTCGATGTAGTTTTAATTAAAATACTGTCCCTAAATAACTTAATTTATATTGATAATAAAAAACCCCGTCAGGCGGGGTTTTAGGTTTATCGGGCTAATCCCAATCGAGGGATCTCAATCGCCGGACAGCGATCCATCACCACGTTTAGACCGGCGTCTCGGGCGAGAACAGCCGCTTGTTCATTGATTACACCCAGCTGTAGCCAAAGCGTTTTCGCACCGATAGCCACCGCTTCCTGGGCAACGCCCCAGGCCGCTTCCGAATTACGGAAAACATCGACCATATCCACTTTTTCCGGCACGTCAGCAAGCGTGGCATACCCTTTTTGCCCCAGCAGCGTGGTACCCGCAACCTTAGGGGAAACGGGAATAACGTGATATCCCTGCTCCAGAAGATACTTCATCACCCGATAGCTTGGGCGATCAGGTTTGTCACTTGCCCCCACCAGGGCGATAGTCCGCGTCGAGGTCAAAATACCTACGATATCGTTTTCTTTCATCATCATCCTCCTGCTATTTAGCCCAAGTGTATGCTAATCCGGATGAACCCGCATGAGTCCTGACCTGCAGATGCGTCAAATTTTTTCATCCCGACGCTTGCAGCAACAGTCACTTCCAGTAATCTGTCTACAGGCCAAAATGTGGAATGAAATGATGGAACTAACAACACGTACCTTGCCAGCGCGCAAGCATATTGCGCTGGTTGCACACGATCACTGTAAAGATATGTTGATGAAATGGGTCGAGCGCCACCAGCAACTGCTGGCGCAACACACGCTATCGGCGACAGGAACGACCGGAAATCTGGTATCACGCGCGACCGGGCTGGAGGTACAGGCGATGCTAAGTGGTCCCATGGGCGGCGATCAGCAGGTAGGAGCGCTGATTTCAGAAGGTAAAATCGATGTATTGATTTTTTTCTGGGATCCGCTGAATGCCGTACCGCACGATCCGGATGTGAAAGCGTTATTACGTTTGGCGACGGTATGGAATATCCCCGTCGCCACCAACGTTTCGACCGCCGACTTTATTATCCAGTCCCCGCATTTCAACGACCCTGTTGATATCCTGATCCCTGATTATCAACGCTACCTTGCAGAGCGTCTGAAATAAGCCCCGCTGGCGGCCATGCCGCCAGTCATTATGGTTTTCTTGCTACCGGGACACTCAGCGCCTCTAACATTTCAACAAACGGGGAAGGTTGTTCTTTATTAAACAATAACCATACGCGCAGACGTGCGCGGGTGATGGCGACATACAGTAACCGCCTCTCTTCGGCATCGGGAAAATCCTCCGGCTGCGGTAATAGCGCCTGCTCCATAATCGACTCGCGTGCCGGTGCGGGAAACGCATCATCCCCCTCCTTAAGGCCAAGAATAATGGCGTAATCGGCTTGTTGCCCTTTGCTGGCATGAATAGTCATAAAATCGAGCTGCAGATGCGGCCAGCGCGTGGCGGCTTTCTCAAGCGCCACCGGCTTCAAATGATGATAACGAGCTAACAATAAAATCCGCTGTTCTCGTTTGACATAACCGCTCATTTTATCAAGCAGATCGTCGAGTTTGTCCTCCGCTAATAACGTCACCGCTTTTTTGTCCCCTGCGACAAGGCTGTTTAGCGGTTTCGTTAACTGATGCGGATTTTGTTGGATAAACCCGTTGGCGACCTCTCCTATCCGACTATTAAATCGGTACGTCGTATCCAGCGCACAGCAATCTCCTTCGCCAAAATAGTGATTAAAGGCTGTTGTTAAAGAGAGCTGAGCACCGCTAAAACGGTAGATAGCCTGCCAGTCATCGCCAACGGCAAACAGCGTAGTCTGCGTGTTTTGCCGACGTAACGCGGCGAGTAGGGACGCCCGCTGCGGGGAAATATCCTGAAACTCATCTACCAGAATATGCTTCCACGGGCTGACAAAGCGCCCCTTATCCAGAATATTAATCGCCTGATGAATCAGGCCGGAAAAATCGACGGCGTTTTCATCTTTTAATGCCGTTTTCCACGCTTTTAGCAAAGGGGCCATCAGCTTGACGCGCTTGCCAAAAAGATCGCGTACCTCTTCAGGCGCTCCAGCAATCATTTCCGCCTGCGAGCCGCCATGCATTCGCATCAGGCTAACCCAGCGGTCAAGGCGACTGGCGATACGACGCTGCAGCGTTTTATCCTGCCAAAAATCCCCTTCCGGGATCTGCCAGTCCATTTCTTCTTCCAGCCACAGTCGCCAGCCTTTCGCCTGCGCTTTTTTCTCCTGGCACTGCTGCTGCCAGCTCTGGACTAAAAGTTTTTGCCGTGCGGCGCTGTCGTTCTCCAGCTTGCTGATCGTCGGAGCTTTTTTACTGCCCTGCTGAATAATATGCAGAGCCAGGGAATGAAAAGTTCGCGCAGAGATCTCTTCAGTTCCCAGACGTTCGCGGATGCGCTCATCCATCTCCTGCGCGGCTTGTCGACCAAACGCCAGGAGCAGAATCTGCTCGGCCGCCGCTTCGCCACGGGTCAATAGCCAGCCAGCGCGCGCCACTAACACGGAAGTTTTACCGCTTCCGGCGCCTGCCAGAACTAATAACGAACGCTCGCCGTTTACGACTGCGCGCGCCTGAGCCGGATTCAGCGGCGATGATTCTACCGCGGCAAAAAAGCCGCGGTATTGTTCCAGCATTGATTCAGTAAACGTTTGATTATGCTCGAGCCTGGCTTTCTCGGTGTTGCTCAACCAACTTTGACATTGCCGCCATAACTCGCGGCAGTTATCGAAAGCGTCAAGACGGGCTGTTGGTACAGGTAATCCGCCAAGCGCATGGCGGATTTTACGCTGGATATCGCTCACCTGCTGACGCGTCAACCATTTCCCCTCTGCGCTGGAACGCGCCACGTTAGCCAGCTGCTGGCGAAGGACATCAGCGGCGATATCGCTCATTTCCGCGCTCCACTGCTGCCAGAGCGTGTTCAAATGATGGTAAAAACGCTGGGTTTCATTCCATTCGGTGCCATGCAAACGCACAACTTTCTCGCCCGGCAGGATAAATTCCAGCTCCCCCCATACCAGACCACGCTTGCAATGGATTGATAATAACTGATTGAAAGGTATAAGATATTCATGGCTATCACCGGAAACCTTTACTCCGGCATTAAGAAGTTGCACCCTATCATAAGGATGCTGAGCCATGCGCTTGCCCAATGTTGTCGCTCTAAGTTCCATATAATGTCGAATTTCAATCAGGTTGGATGTTTTTAAGTTTAACCGCCAGCGACCGGGTGCTCCAGCGTAAAAAACGCTACAATGGCCAGGCCTTATTATCCACGGAATTAAACAGAGGGTTTATGCGTACCGTTCTGAATATTTTAAACTTTATCCTTGGCGGATTCGCCACCACGCTCGGCTGGCTTCTGGCGACGTTGGTCAGCATCGTGCTGATCTTTACGCTACCTCTCACCCGCTCCTGCTGGGAGATAACAAAACTCTCTCTTCTACCCTATGGTAATGAAGCCGTTCATGTTGATGAACTCGATCCTCAGGGAAAGAATAGCCTGCTAAACGCGGGTGGGACACTACTGAACATTTTATGGTTTATTTTCTTTGGCTGGTGGCTATGCCTGATGCACATTTTTTGTGGCATCGCACAATGCCTGACCATCATCGGCATTCCAGTTGGCATCGCCAATTTCAAAATCGCCGCTATTGCTTTATGGCCAGTAGGCCGTCGAGTCGTCTCCGTCGAGACTGCTCGTGCTGCGCGTGAAGCCAATGCGCGCCGCCGCTTTCAGTAACTGAATGGAACACAGAAATGCTCACCCCCCTGCTACGCCGCTATACCCGGAACAGCGCCTGGTTATATAACATCAGGATTTTTATCGCACTTTGCGGCACGACCGCGTTTCCCTGGTGGCTTGGCGAAGTAAAACTCACGATTCCTTTAACGCTTGGGGTCGTGGCAGCGGCGCTGACCGACCTTGATGACCGCCTGACAGGACGTCTGCGTAATCTGGCCATTACCCTCGTGTGCTTTTTTATTGCTTCGGCCTCGGTGGAACTGCTCTTTCCCTGGCCTTGGTTATTCGCAGCAGGATTAACCGTTTCTACCATTGGCTTTATTTTGCTCGGTGGGTTGGGCCAGCGCTATGCCACAATCGCCTTTGGCGCCTTGTTAATCGCCATCTATACCATGCTGGGGGTAACGCTTTATAGCCATTGGTATCTCCAGCCGCTGTTTTTGCTGGCCGGGGCGGTGTGGTACAACTTACTCACCCTCGCAGGGCATCTTATTTTCCCCATCCGTCCCCTACAGGACAACCTTGCACGCAGCTACGAGCAGTTAGCGCACTATCTGGAACTTAAATCGCGCCTGTTCGATCCGGATATTGAAGATGAAAGCCAGGCGCCTCTGTATGACCTGGCAATAGCCAACGGTCAGCTAGTGACAACCCTAAATCAGACCAAAGTTTCCCTGCTGACGCGCCTGCGCGGGGATCGCGGTCAGCGCGGAACCCGTCGCACCCTGCAGTATTACTTCGTGGCGCAGGACATCCACGAACGCGCTAGCTCTTCGCATATTCAATACCAAACGCTGCGCGATCGCTTTCGTTACAGTGACGTGATGTTCCGCTTTCAGCGCATGCTGTCAATGCAGGCGCAGGCATGCCAGAAACTGTCCCGAGCCATCCTGCAGCGCGAGCCCTACCTTCACGATACTCACTTTGAGCGCGCTTTTATGCACCTTGACGCCGCGCTCGATCGTGTAAAGGCCAGCGGCGCGCCGGCGGACCAGATCAAGGCATTAGGGTTTTTGCTTAATAACCTACGCGCAATTGACGCCCAGCTGGCGACAATTGAATCTGTCCAGACCACCTCGCAGTTCAGTCACAACACGGAAAACCTGTTGGCTGACGACCAGCCTGGCGGTTTTGGCGATGTCTGGCTGCGCTTGCGCAGTAATATGTCCCCCGAGTCCGCCCTGTTTCGCCATGCGGTTCGAATGTCATTGGTCCTGTGCGCTGGCTACGCTTTTATCCAGTTGACCGGGCTGAATCATGGTTACTGGATATTGCTGACCAGCCTGTTTGTTTGCCAGCCAAACTATAACGCGACACGCCACCGGCTGGCGTTAAGGATAATCGGTACCCTTATCGGCGTGGCGATAGGTCTCCCGGTGCTGCTTCTCGTTCCATCCGTTGAAGGCCAGCTGTTTTTAATTGTTTTGACCGGCGTGCTGTTCTTCGCTTTCCGTAATGTGCAGTACGCCCATGCCACAATGTTCATTACCCTTCTGGTTTTGCTTTGCTTCAACCTCCTGGGTGAAGGTTTTGAAGTCGCCCTACCGCGTATATTTGATACGCTGATCGGCTGCGCTATCGCCTGGGCCGCTGTCAGCTTTATTTGGCCTGACTGGAAATTCCGCAATCTGCCGCGAGTACTCGAACAAGCAATCAACGCTAACTGCCGGTATTTAGACGCCATACTTGAGCAATATCATCAGGGACGCGACAACCGCCTTGCCTATCGCATTGCGCGAAGAGCAGCGCACAACAGGGACGGTGAATTGGCATCAGTAGTCTCAAACTTATCAACTGAACCAAGAGCGGGCTCGCAAATTCGAGAAACCGCTTTTCGTTTGTTGTGCCTGAACCACACTTTTACCAGCTATATTTCAGCCCTGGGCGCCCACAGGGAAAAGCTGACAACGCCAGATATCCTGGCGCTGCTGGACGATGCCGTTTGTTATGTTGATGACGCGCTGCACCACTCGCCGGCCGATGAGCAACGGGTACAGCAAGCTCTATCAAGCCTGCAGACCCGGATACAGCATCTCGACCCCCGTGCCGAGAGCAAGGAGCCGCTGGTACTTCAACAAATCGGGCTGCTACTGGCGCTGCTGCCAGAGATTTGTCGGCTACAGCGACAGGTTGAGATTCAACCTGAGTAGGCCTCCCTCTCCTGCATTTGTTCCGCCGCCCACTCCTCAAGCTCCTGACGCTGTTGCGTCGGGAGCGTGGCTGCATGTACGCCAGCAATAGCTCCCTGTAAACAATAAAGAATATTAACCGTTAACGCTTTATTCATTTTCCGTAACCTCAGCCAGGCTTCTTTGGCCCCAATCTTACGCAGCGTTAATTCATCTGTGATGCCTGAATTAATCAACTGTAGCTCCATGTGAAAACTGATATTTGGCAAATTTTTCAATCTCCCTGAATGCCGCTGCCGATGTTTTTCATAGCGAGCGCTCTGTAATGACAGCGCTGATAAATGAAAAAGCATTTTGCTATCCTGCCAAAGCCCTTCATCAATATGATAATACTTCAGCGCGACCAGACGACCATTCTTCTGCATCTTCAAAAGCGGGTTTTTATGCGCCACGCGGTACTCCGCGCTCTGCTCACAGACCCGAAGATAGATTTCCCCCTCGGCCATCATGGCAAATACGGTGTTATCTATCGCCAGGCTATAGCCACCAAATAAGGGCCGACAGCTTATTTTTCCTAATGGAGACAAACATGCCCGAAACTGATGGATCCTAAAACATACAAGTTTCTTCATGATTATTCCTTTGTTAATCATGTAAATAAGACATAAATTTGCTAACGGATCCGTTAATAAAGAAAATAAGTGACTTCTCTTCATGCGGCAACATGAATTATCTCTTTATTTTAATCAGCTTGTTTTTTTGCGAGCGGCTTTCAGAAAATAGCCTTTTGATGAAGTCAAAAGCAGGGAAAGTAAAATGCTTAATTAATATTAATCACATTAGAGCACAAAGTGGAGGGTATCTCTGGTCACTCGTATACGGTTAACATCATCATTTGTGAGAAGAATTTATCCAGGTAAAAAGCGCAACAACGATGAATTCACATTATGTACGCGCTGACATCCGACGCTATCGGCACTTGCTTATTCCCAGAGATGTACAAATTTCATCCAGAAACAGAGAAAATAGTGTTGATCTTTCACCCTGCCGCATATACTGTATATGCATACAGTAAGCCACAGGCGGGATAGACTATGTTTACATCAACTCACGCAAATCGTTCACCACTGACTTCTACTTCAGTACGTCGTCGCTCTCATGACGCTGCCGAACAGCCAGCTAACGGGCTGATCAGTGAAATAGTCTATCGAGAAGATCAGCCTATGATGACGCAGCTACTATTGCTTCCTTTATTACAGCAGCTTGGTCAGCAGTCACGCTGGCAGCTCTGGCTGACTCCACGGCAGAAGCTAAGCCGTGAATGGGTGCAGTCATCCGGTTTACCGCTGTCCAAGGTTATGCAGATCAGCCAGCTCTCCCCCGCTAATACCCTGGAGTCAATGGTTCGCTCACTGCGCACCGGAAATTATAGCGTCGTTATTGGCTGGCTATCAGAAGAACTGAGCATTGAGGAACATGAGCGACTGGTTGCCGCTGCAGAAGAGGGTCACGCAATGGGCTTTATCATGCGCCCGGTAAGAAATAACGATCAGCCAGGCAGACAACTTTCTGGGCTAAAAATTCACTCAAACCTGTATCATTAACCGAGTTTAGGATTAATCCTGGAATTTTTTTTGCCCTGACGCGAGATGGGCTTTCTTGATGGGCATTTTTGTTAAAATGCTTGTCTGATGCGGCTTCGCGACTTTTTTTGCCCCGAATAAGTTCAACCGTATTTGTTAAACATAGCGTACACAACCCTTTTTTTTCATATGCCTGACGGAGTTCACACTTGTAAGTTTCGAACTAAGTTGTAGACTTTACATCGCCAGGGGTGATCGGCTTACGCTGCATGTATCAGCATAGTTAACAACAAGTCACGCCCCGGGTGAAGGATTTAACCGTGAGGTCTTCTGAACCTTCATGGCGAATTTTGGATGATAATGAGGCGCAAAAAATGAAAAAGACAGCTATCGCGATTGCAGTGGCACTGGCTGGCTTCGCTACCGTAGCGCAGGCCGCTCCGAAAGATAACACCTGGTACGCAGGTGCTAAACTGGGCTGGTCCCAGTATCACGACACCGGTTTCTACGGTAACGGTTTCCAGGGCAACAACGGCCCGACCCGTAACGATCAGCTGGGTGCTGGTGCGTTTGGTGGTTACCAGGTTAACCCGTACCTCGGTTTTGAAATGGGCTACGACTGGCTGGGCCGTATGGCTTATAAAGGCAGCGTTGACAATGGCGCTTTCAAAGCTCAGGGCGTTCAGCTGACTGCTAAACTGGGTTACCCGATCACTGACGATCTGGATATCTATACCCGTCTGGGTGGTATGGTTTGGCGCGCAGACTCCAAAGGTAACTACGCTTCTACCGGCGTTTCCCGTAGCGAACACGACACTGGCGTATCTCCGGTATTCGCGGGCGGCTTAGAGTGGGCTGTTACTCGTGACATCGCAACCCGTCTGGAATACCAGTGGGTTAACAACATCGGCGACGCTGGCACCGTTGGTACCCGTCCTGATAACGGCATGCTGAGCCTGGGCGTTTCCTACCGTTTCGGTCAGGACGATGTTGCTCCGGTTGTAGCTCCGGCTCCGGCTCCGGCTCCAGAAGTGACTACCAAGCACTTCACCCTGAAGTCTGACGTTCTGTTCAACTTCAACAAATCTACTCTGAAACCAGAAGGCCAGCAGGCTCTGGATCAGCTGTATACCCAGCTGAGCAACATGGACCCGAAAGACGGTTCCGCAGTTGTTCTGGGCTACACCGACCGTATCGGTTCCGATGCCTACAACCAGCAGCTGTCTGAGAAACGTGCTCAGTCCGTTGTTGATTACCTGGTATCCAAAGGTATCCCGGCTAGCAAAATCTCCGCTCGCGGTATGGGTGAATCCAACCCGGTTACTGGCAACACCTGTGACAACGTGAAAGCTCGTGCAGCTCTGATTGACTGCCTGGGTCCGGATCGTCGCGTAGAGATCGAAGTTAAAGGCTACAAAGACGTCGTAACTCAGCCGCAGGCTTAAGTTATATCGTCAATAAAAAACCCCGCAATGCGGGGTTTTTTTTGGCTTAAATTCCGCATTCAAAAAAACAGCAGAATCCCGGCGCCAGCATCGCTACTCTTTACCTAGCAGCACCTGCAAATCATGCTTCAGGCTGGACATCTTGCTGGCATACTTCTCTTTATGCTCAGCATCCTCAATTAACTGCACGATAGTTTCCGACAGCGTTTTACCCCGTCTTTGCGCCAGACCTGCAAGGCGCTGCCAGACCACGAATTCAAGGTCGATAGACTTTTTACGCGTATGCTGATGCTCCGCGTTGAAGTGACGCTTACGTCGAGCGCGGATAGTCTGCTTCATGCGGTTCACTAGCTCTGGATTCATATGCTGCTCAATCCAGGTATTCACCAGCACGGGTTCATTTTCGAGCGTCAGTAATACATCGACCGCGGCTTGCGCAGCGCTGGCTTCAATGTAGCGGGTAATAAGCTCACCTTCCCGATGCTTTTTTACCAGATAAGTCCATTTCCAGCCGCTTTCAAGATTTTCCAGTTGTTGATATTTCATTGCGATCTCAATGTGACCGTGTAACTCATTTCAGGATATCAGTTTTTTCCTGATGTGCTGAGAATAAATCATCTTTAGTGATGTTGGTAGATTCGTTATCACCACGACAATCGCAATCCCCCGTGTGCTCAGACGCCGCATAATGTATAATCGCGCGTTTTACATCTGACTAAAAAACAGCGACTTTGACCATTACGAAACTTACCCGAAACGACCTTGCTCCTGATACGGAAAGTTATCAGGCGCTGTTTGCACAAGCCGACCTGGCGCACGCAGAGGAATCCCTCTCAGGCGAACTGCAACCCCGTCTCTTTTATGCCCTGGAGCAGCTACTGGTCACTCCAGCCATTTCGCCATTTATGCTGGTTAAAATTCCGGAAGAACCGGAGTACCTGCAATGGTTAGCTAACGAAACCCGAACTTTACATCAACCGGCAGCAACACTCTGTGGCGTTCACTATCAGGTTGATGGCGGAAAAATCTCTCTTACGCCGGCGCATACTGCTGAAGATAATTTCGCCAGCGTTGCCCCGGTAGAAGCCGCTGACTGGATCGAAGCAGAACAGCTGTTTGGCTGCGTGCGCCAGTTTAATGGTGAAATCACCCTACAACCCGGTCTGGTCCATCGCGCCAACGGCGGCGTATTGATTCTCTCCCTGCGCGCCTTACTGGCTCAGCCCCTACTGTGGATGCGGCTAAAAAACATGGTGGCCCGCCAGCGTTTTGACTGGCTGTCATTTGATGAGTCTCGCCCTCTTCCGGTGAGCATCCCTTCTATGCCCCTGAGCCTGAAAGTGATCCTCGTGGGCGAGCGGGAATCCCTGGCTGATTTCCAGGAGATGGAACCCGAGCTTTCTGCGCAGGCTATCTACAGCGAATATGAAGATAACCTGCAAATTGCTGATGCAGATACGCTGAAGCAATGGTGCCAGTGGGTCTGGCAAAATGCTCAACAGCTTGAACTTCCGGGACTGTCCGCTAACGCCTGGCCGCTGCTGATTCAGGAAGGCGCGCGTTATACCGGCGATCAGGAAACTTTGCCGCTGTGCGTTCTCTGGATTGCCCGCCAGCTTAGAGAAGCCGCCGCGTTCTGTGAAGGTGAAGAGATTCGCGCCGAAGAGATACAAACCATGCTGGAGCGTCGTCTGTGGCGCGAGGGCTATCTTGCTGAGCGCATCCAGGATGAAATCCTGCAGGAGCAGATCCTGATCGAAACCGAAGGCGAATGCGTAGGACAAATCAACGCACTCTCTGTCATTGAGTTTCCGGGTCACCCTCGCGCGTTTGGCGAGCCTTCGCGTATCAGCTGCGTCGTGCATATTGGCGACGGCGAATTCATCGACGTTGAACGCAAGGCCGAGCTGGGCGGCAACATTCACGCAAAAGGCATGATGATCATGCAGGCGTTTCTGATGTCCGAGCTGGAGCTCGAACAACAGCTTCCCTTCACCGCCTCCCTGACCTTCGAGCAGTCCTACAGCGAAGTGGATGGCGATAGCGCCTCCATGGCCGAACTGTGCGCGCTAATCAGTTCGCTGGCCAATGTACCGATTAATCAGAGCATCGCCGTTACCGGCTCTGTCGATCAGTTTGGTCGCGTACAGCCGGTTGGCGGGCTCAACGAGAAAATTGAGGGCTTCTTCGCTATTTGCCAACAGCGTGGGCTGACCGGCAAACAGGGCGTCGTCATCCCCTCCGCCAACGTTCGTCATCTGAGCCTGGCACAAGAACTGCAGCAGGCCGTTGCGGATGAGCAGTTCTTTATATGGGCAGTCGATGACGTGTCGGAAGCGCTGCCCATTCTGACCCAGTTGCTCTGGGACGGCGAAGGACAAACTTTACGGCAAACCATTCAGGAACGAATTGCGCAGGCGACACAGCAAGAGAGTCGTCATCGCTTTCCGTGGCCGCTACGCTGGTTAGGCGGTTCAGGTTCGAACTGATCGGACTTGTTCAGCGTACACGTGTTAGCTATCCTGCGTCCCGAACTCAAAATAAGGCTTACTGAAAACATGGTAGATAAACGCGAATCCTATACAAAAGAAGACCTTCTTGCCTCTGGTCGTGGTGAACTATTTGGTGCAAAAGGCCCCCAGCTGCCGGCACCAAGTATGCTGATGATGGACCGCGTCATCAAAATGAGCGAAACCGGTGGTAACTATGACAAAGGTTATGTTGAGGCAGAACTCGATATTAACCCGGACCTGTGGTTCTTCGGTTGCCATTTCATTGGTGACCCGGTAATGCCGGGCTGCCTGGGTCTGGATGCCATGTGGCAGCTGGTTGGTTTCTACCTGGGCTGGTTAGGCGGTGAAGGTAAAGGCCGTGCATTAGGCGTGGGTGAAGTTAAGCTCACTGGCCAGATACTGCCAACGGCGAAGAAAGTGACCTACCGTATTCATTTCAAACGCGTGATAAACCGTCGTTTGATTATGGGCCTGGCGGATGGCGAAGTGCTGGTTGACGGTCGTCTGATTTACACCGCAACCGACCTGAAAGTGGGCCTGTTCCAGGACACTTCCGCATTCTGATAAGCAGTGACCCGTTAGAAAAGGCGAAGCCCCCGCGCAGCGGAGGCTTCTTTTTTAAAGAGACAGTCAGGCAGTTTGTACCCTGTCCTCCATGGCTTCTCGCCAGCCTCCTAGCCAATAAGACCTTTGGTTTAAGGTCTGGTAAGGACACATTTCCTTCGACCTTCCGGTAATACCGGCCTGGTACCCACGCTGATGTGCCCGTTCCAGGCGATCTCGTTTTTGTCTCTTCATGCCTCGTTTCCCTCATTCTTTGATCTGGTGGAAAAGAAAACAATGGTCACTTAATGCGCAACCACGGTTAACGAATACCGCGAATCAGAGATAGCGTCAATGCGCAAAATTCACGCCATTGTCATATTTGTGAGCTACATGAAAGTTCGTTTGTACAAAAACTGTGAACCAGCACAAGTAACAATCTGATGAGACAAACAAAAAGCCACTGCGATTTTCATTCTCGCAGCGGCCTTTTACTCTTATGAATTTTACTTATGGCAGACGATTAAGCTCGCTGGCAATCGCGGTTGCTTCCTGAGTCCAGGCCTGAGCTAACGTTTTCACCATCGCGTCGTAGCCATCCTCTTGCTGCTTAAGCTCAATATGGAACGGCCGCTTGATCAGCTGCCCTTGATGCTTCAGCAGCCACTCGCCGCTGACGATTACCCGGCCATCGTAACGACCGTGAAAACCACTAACGGATACGTTCAGCGTATCTTGCTCGCTACCCAGCGGTTGAGAAGCGACAACCCATCCCGGTAGCTGGTTGCTAAGGTTCGCCACCAGCGTTGTTCTCAGCTGTTGATCGAGCGGGCTAGCCCATAGATTGTTGTTGGCAATCACATACTGAACATCGGTGGTCTGATAAACCACCCCGTTACCGGCCAGATAATCTGGAATGCTAACCTGCTCAACCCACAGCAAATTTTTGCTTTGATAGGCGGCGCTTTGCGCGCCTCCCTGCGCCACCGGAAGCTGATAGTAAGTTTTACTCTCGCCGCCGCTGCTGCATGCCGTCAGCGCGCATACCGCCGCCGCTATTAGCCATTTCTTCATTATTTCGCTCCCTTCGGCTGTGGATCTTTTTTATCCTTCGCCTCAAATACCAGCGCATTGCTCTTATCATTGAGCGTTTTCAGTACCGGCTGCAGTTCGCGAAGAACCTGGTCGAGACGCTGCATGTCCGCAACCATCTTATTGTATGCCGCAGATCCCGGCTGGAAGCCTTGCATACTACGATTAAGTTCACGCAACGTATTCTGCATATCGCCCGGTAGCTGCTGCATCGACTGACTTGACGTTATCTTGTTCAGACTATCCAGCGTCGCCTGTACGTGCTGCATCGTTTTTTCACTTTGCGCCAGCGTACTGGTTGCCTGCTCCAGCAGCGGGTTAATTGGCAGATTATTAATCTTATCCAGCGCATCCATCAGCCGCTGCTGGATCTGCGCCAGGCCACCGCTCACGGTTGGAATAATCGGATATCCGCCAAACTCCTGGAACTTGCCGCGCGCTGGCGCTTTCGGGTAGAAGTCGAGATCGATATACAGCGCCCCGGTGACCAGGTTACCGGTTTTAAGTGAACCACGCAGTCCACGGTTCATCAGATCATCGATATGCTTACGAATGTCAGGATCGGTGCCTAACTGATTGATCAAGCGTTCAGGCTCAATCCGCACTTCGACCGGAATACGATAGTCATCGTTTAAGCTCTGCTTCAGACCGGGGATAAAGAACGGTACTTTACCCACGGTCCCAAGGCGGATACCGCGGAACTCAACCGGCGCGCCGGGTTGCAGACCGCGAATCGAATCTTTAAAGAACATCACGTAGTCAATATGCTGAGTAAACACTGAATCCTGAATGCTGCGCTGGTCGTCAAACAGATGATATTCGGTTTTATTCGCCACCGGCTCACCTAACGGCAACCCTTCGGGAATATCAAAGCTGACGCCGCCGCCAAACAGGGTCGACAGCGATCCCATTTCAACGCGCATACCGGCAGCGGTCAGATCCACCGCAATACCGCTATCCTTCCAGAAGCGCACGTTATTGGTTACCAGCCGATCGTTAGGCGCACTGATAAACAGTTGATAAGTAATGTTCCGTTTTTGCGCATCGAAAGTGCTGGTTTCAACTGAACCTACGCGATAGCCGCGGAAAAGCACCGGATCGCCGGGTGAAAGCTGACCCGCTTTGCTGCTTTCCAGCAGGATGCGAATACCTTTAGCATCAGGGGATGCCAACGGTGGTGAATCCAGCAGCGGATACTGCGACGGGACAGAACCTTTGGTACCGGGCTGCAGTTCGATATAGGCGCCGGATAACAGCGTCCCCAGACCGCTAATCCCTTCACGACCGACCTGCGGTTTAACCACCCAAAAAACCGAATCCTGATGCAGCAGTTTTTCCATGCCTGAATTCAGCCGGGCTTTAACTTCCACGTGGGTCAGGTCATCCGTCAGCGTTGCGCTTTCAATCACGCCGACATCAACGCTGCGGCTTTTGATCCGGGTTTTCCCCCCTTCAATTCCCTCAGCGTTAGTCGTAATCAGGGTCACTTCCGGCCCCTGGTGACTATAGTGATAAAAAAGAATCCAGGCACCAATGAGCGCCGTAACTATCGGGAAGATCCACACCGGTGACCAGTTTTTCACCTTTTGCACCTTCGCTTCTCCGCTCTTATTTTCCATGCTGCAGTCTTTCCTCATGGCTTGAATCTGGCTCACGATCCCACAATAAACGAGGGTCAAACGTCATGGCCGAAAACATTGTCATTACTACGACCAGCGCAAACATCACAGCTCCTATCGCCGGATAGATATTCATTAATCCACCGATGCGTACCAGAGCGGAGAGGACTGCGATAACAAACACATCAATCATTGACCAGCGGCCAACAAACTCGACGACTTCATAGATCAGATGCATGCGCTCCGAGTCGCGATCTCCCTTGCCGCTTGCGTTCCAGCATAGCCAGCCAATGGCGATCATCTTTAACGTCGGCACCATAATACTGGCGATAAATATCACCATAGCAACCGGATACGATCCTTCACTCCATAGCAGGATCACCCCCGCCATAATAGTGGAGGGCATTTTATCGCCCAGCAGGTCGGTAATCATGATCGGCAAAATATTGGCGGGCATATAGAGGATCAATGAAGTCACCAGCAGCGCCAGCGTCCACTGCAGGCTGTTTTTACGCCGGGCGGTTCCCTTGGTACGGCAGCGTGGACAAACAGCCTCATCCACGGGCAAAACCGCCGTGCAGCATGAACACGAGCGTAGACCCTGGCGCAAACCGGAAACGCCGACTTTCAACGGCTGTTTAATCGGCGGCATTGGCGCAATATCATCCCATAACCAGCGGCGATCCACGCACTGGAACGTTCGCAGCTGTAACAGGCAGAACATACACCAGGGAATAAAACTCAGGCCGATGCCGATATCGCCGTATGCCATCAGCTTAACGAAGCTAACCAGTACTCCGGCGAGGAAGATCTCCGCCATCCCCCAGGTTTTAAGGTGAAACAGGATCCGCGCCAGAAAGGCTTTTAACCCGGAAGGCATGCTCACCCGGTTGACCAGTAGCAGTATAGTGACCAGGCAGAATGCCGGCACCAGCTGTACGAACAGTAAAAAGAAAGTCCCGAGGCTGGCGTAATCCTCGGTAAACAGCACATTTGGAATTTCCAGTAGCTCAATTTCGCTGCTGATCCCCCCAACCTTCATATAGATGAAGGGAAACAGATTGGCCAGCAGCAGCATGAACAACGCGACCAGCGCGTAGGCTGTGGGACGCTGCCGGGGAGCGTCCCATGACGTTGTTAATGTCGTTCCGCAACGCGGACACGTAGCTTTCTGGCGATGCTCCAGCTGCGGCAAAGCCACCAGCAGATCACATTGTCGACACAGGATATGCCGCGCAGCATGATGATGATCGCACATGAAAACTCCTCAGCTTACGCGCCGTTTTTTAATCCTTCGAGATATTCCCAGCGTTCGAAGGCGGTTTCTAGCGCCTGCTCCGCTTCACTCAGCTGCGCAAGCACCTGCTGCGTATGGTCATGCGATTGCCCAAAGAAAGAAGGGTCGGCAACCTGCTCCTGCAAATTCTGCAGCTGGGCTTCCAGCTCTTCCAGTTTCTGCGGCAGCTGTTCCAGCTCGCGCTGCAGGTTATAGCTTAGTTTGCTGGCAGCGCGTTTGACACTTTCTGCTTTCGGTTGAGCAACTTCAACAGTCTTTTTAGAAACCGACTGCTTTTTCGCCAGATACTGGGCCTGCTGACCGCGTGCGTCATGATAGCCGCCAACGTATTGACCAATTTGTCCCGCGCCTTCGAAGATCCAACACTCCGTTACCGTGTTATCAACAAATTGACGGTCGTGGCTAACCAGCATCACCGTTCCCTGATAGCCGTCAACCAGCTCTTCCAGCAGTTCCAGGGTTTCAACATCCAGATCGTTTGTCGGTTCATCGAGAATCAACAGGTTACTGGGCTTGAGAAACAGACGCGCCAGCAACAGACGGTTACGCTCACCGCCCGACAGCGCGCGCACCGGCGTCATCGCGCGTTTCGGATGGAACATAAAGTCCTGCAGATAGCCCAGGACGTGGCGCGGCTTGCCGTTCACCATCACTTCCTGTTTACCTTCCGCAAGGTTATCCATCACCGTTTTATCCGGATCAAGTTCCGCGCGGTGCTGGTCGAAGTAAGCCACCTCCAGCTTGGTACCCACGTGAATACGTCCGCTATCCGCCTGCAGTTGACCGAGCATCAGCTTTAGCAGCGTGGTTTTGCCGCAGCCGTTCGGGCCAATCAGCGCAATTTTGTCACCTCGCTGGATTTGGGCGGTGAAATCTTTCACCAGCACCTTGCCATCAACCTGGTAGTTGACGTTCTCCATTTCGAACACGATCTTGCCCGAACGCGCGGCCTCTTCGACCTGCATCTTCGCACTGCCCATCACTTCACGGCGCTCACCGCGCTCGCGACGCATGGCTTTTAACGCCCGTACGCGCCCTTCGTTACGGGTACGACGCGCTTTGATCCCCTGGCGGATCCACACTTCTTCCTGCGCCAGCTTGCGATCGAACTCCGCGTTCTGTAATTCCTCCACGCGCAGCGCTTCTTCTTTATCCAGCAGATACTGATCGTAGTTACCCGGATAGGTGACCAGCTTGCCGCGATCGAGATCGACAATGCGCGTCGCCATATTGCGGATAAAGGAACGGTCGTGCGAAATAAAAATAATAGTGCCTTTGAACATCTTCAGGAAACCTTCCAGCCAGTCGATAGTTTCAATATCGAGGTGGTTGGTCGGTTCGTCGAGCAGCAGCACGCGCGGCCCGCTGACCAGCGCGCGGCCAAGGGCCGCTTTACGCAGCCAGCCGCCGGAAAGCGAGGAGAGCTCGGCGTTAGGATCGAGACTGAGCTGTTCCAGCACTTCATTAATGCGGCTATCGAGCTGCCACAGGCCTAAGTTATCCAGTTGCTCCTGAAGACGCGCCAGTTCGTTCAGATTCTTATCACTCGGATCGGTCATCACCAGCTGCGAAACATCGTGATAGCCCTTGAGATAAGCCGCTTGTTCCGCAATCCCTTCGGCCACAAAGTCGTAAACGGTGCCGGTTACATTACGCGGCGGATCCTGCTGTAAACGTGCCACAACCAGATCCAGTTCATAGATAATGCGCCCGTCATCAAGACCCTGTTCACGATTGAGGATCTTCATCAGGGTCGATTTACCCGCACCGTTGCGCCCTACCAGGCAGACGCGTTCGTTATCTTCGATATGCAGTTCAGCATTATCCAGCAGCGGCGCATCGCTGAAAGAGAGCCAGGCGCCGTGCATACTAATTAAAGACATTCTTTATTCCTTTCAGGCTGCGGTAATCAGCCAGCAGTTGTGAATCTGACGGTTGCGGGCAAAATCCTGAGACAGCGTTTTTTGCGTGATCTCCTGCGCCTTCAGGCCCAGTTGCTCCAGCCCGTCATGATCCATACGGAAACCGCGTTTGTTGTTCGAGAACATAATCGTGCCGCCTTTACGCAGCAGACGTTTTAAATCGGTCATCAGGCGCAAATGGTCGCGCTGAACGTCAAACGCATCATCCATACGCTTGGAGTTGGAGAAGGTTGGCGGATCGATAAAGATCAGGTCGAACTGCTCGGTCGTCTCCCGCAGCCAGCCCAGCACATCGGCCTGCATCAGGCGATGCGCGCGGCCGGTTAAGCCATTGAGGCGCAGGTTACGTTCAGCCCATTCAAGATAGGTACGTGACATATCGACCGTCGTCGTGGAACGCGCGCCGCCAAGGCCGGCATGGACGCTGGCGCTGCCGGTGTAGGAGAAAAGGTTGAGGAAGTCTTTGCCTTTACTCATCTGGCCCAGCATGCGGCGAGCGATACGATGGTCGAGGAATAGCCCGGTATCCAGGTAGTCGGTCAGGTTGACCCACAGACGCGCGTTATACTCCTGTATCTCAATGAACTCACCCTTTTCGCCCATTTTTTGATACTGGTTTTTACCTTTCTGCCGTTCGCGAGTTTTCAGTACCAGCTTGTTCGGCGCAATCCCCAGTACGGCAATGGTGGCGGCAATAATATCAAACAGGCGCTGGCGGGCTTTATGCGCATCAACGGTTTTCGGCGGCGCATACTCCTGCACCACCACCCAATCGGCGTAGCGGTCGATAGCGACGTTATACTCCGGGAGGTCGGCATCATACAGGCGATAGCATTCAATACCTTCCTGACGCGCCCACTTCTCGTATTTTTTCAGGTTCTTGCGCAGACGGTTGGCGAAATCTTCCGCCAGCATAGCGGTTTTGCCGCCTTCGTTTTCTGCAAGATGGTAGTTCTTCTGTACGCAGTCGAGCGGGCCGTTTTTCGCTTTAAACTGTTTATCAGCACGAAGCTGCAGGCAGCTCAGCAGATCCGGCGAGGCGCTAAACAGCGACAGGTTCCAGCCGCCAAACTGGTTTTTCATGATCCGCCCCAGCAGGCTATGCAGGGCAATCAGCGCCGGTTCACTCTCCAGACGCTCGCCGTACGGCGGGTTGCTAATCACCGTGCCATAAGGGCCCTTCGGCAGTGGGTTGCTAAGCTGGGCAACGTCTTTCACTTCGAAGGTAATCAGTTCGCCAATACCGGCTCGGCGGGCGTTACGCTGCGCGCGTTCGATAACGCGGGCGTCAACGTCGGAACCGTAAAAGCGCGATTCATACGCCGCAAGTCCCTGACGGGCGCGGGTTTGCGCTTCGGCTTTCACTTCTTTCCAGATAGCATCGTCATGCTGCGCCCAGCCGCCGAAACCCCAGTGACCACGGTGTAAACCCGGCGCACGATCGGTGGCCAGCATCGCCGCTTCAATCAGCAGCGTACCGGATCCGCACATCGGATCGAGCAGCGGCGTACCCGTAGCCCAGCCGGAACGCATCACTATCGCCGCGGCCAGGTTTTCTTTGATTGGCGCCATGCCGGTCCCATCGCGGTAGCCGCGCAGGTGCAAGCCCTCGCCGCTGAGATCCAGGGAAATATGCGCGGTCTCTTTATTCAGCCAGACGTTAATTCGTAGATCGGGGTTTTCACGATCGACGTTGGGACGCGGCAGATTCTTACGCGTAAAGCTGTCTACGATGGCGTCTTTAACCTTCAACGCCCCGTACTGACTGTTACGAATCTCTTCGTTCAGCCCGCTAAAGTGCACGGCAAAAGTGGCATCCTGGGTGAAAATCTCCGTCCATGGAATAGCCTGTACGCCAAGATACAGATCCAGGTCGCTGTAGACGCTGCACTGCCCCAGCGGCAGCATAATCCGCGAAGCCAGCCGGCTCCACATCAGGCTTTGATACAGCAACCGCGTATCTCCCTGAAAATGGACCCCGCCCTGGACCAACTGGCAGTCCACCGCGCCCAGCCCTTCCAGTTCAGTTTTTAACAGCTCTTCCAGCCCACGAGCCGTACTGGCAAACAGAGAATTCATATCGTCACTTTTACTAAAAGAAAATTGGTGCGCATTATAGCCAATATGCGCCCTATGTCATAAAGTTAAAGGCTTATTTTTAAAGCCAGGGGCAGCGTATGGTCACCCTTTCGCGTCTTTTCGTTCATCCCGTCAAATCAATGCGGGGAATTGGGCTCAGCCACGCTTATGCAGATATCAGCGGGCTAGCCTTCGATCGTATCTTTATGGTGACGGAAACCGATGGCACCTTCATCACCGCCCGTCAGTTTCCGCAAATGGTCAAGTTTATTCCGGCGCCGCTCCATGATGGTCTGCATCTGACCGCGCCGGACGGCAACAGCGCGGTGGTCCGCTTCAGCGATTTCTCGACGCAGCAGGAGCCTACCGAAGTCTGGGGTAACCACTTTACCGCCCTGATTGCCCCATCCGCGGTCAACCAGTGGCTAAGCGGGTTCTTTAACCGCAGCGTTCAGCTCCGCTGGCTGAGTCCGCAGCTCAGCCGCAGGGTGCAACGTCACGATGCCGTGCCCCTCTCCTTCGCCGACGGTTTTCCCTACCTGCTGGCCAATGAGGCTTCACTACGCGATTTGCAAAAACGTTGCCCGGCCAGCGTAAGCATAGAACAATTTCGCCCGAATCTTCTGGTGACCGGCGCGGCCGCCTGGGAGGAGGATACGTGGAAAGTGGTGCGCATTGGCGAGGTCATTTTTGATGTCGCTAAACCGTGCAGCCGCTGCGTATTGACGACCGTCAGCCCGGAGCGCGGGCAAAAGCATCCTGCCGGCGAGCCCTTAAGCACGCTGCAGAGTTTCCGCACGGCGCTGGATAACGGCGATGTCGATTTCGGCCTGAACCTGATCGCGCGAAATAGCGGCGTAATCCGCGTGGGCGATGAGTTAGAAGTGCTGGCCCGCGGCCCGGCGAAGGCCTACGGCGCAGGCGAGAGTGATAATACGCCGGCACCTGAAGCGCAGCAGAACGCGACGGTAGAAATAGTCTGGCAGGGAGTGAGCTTTACCGGTAATAATCAGCAAATACTGCTGGAGCAGCTGGAACAACAGGGAATTCGCATTCCTTACTCATGTCGGGCAGGAATCTGCGGCAGTTGCCGCATCCGGCTGGAAGAAGGGGAAGTCAGCGCGCTGAAGAAAAACGCGGTAGCCGCCGATGGCACTATTCTGTGCTGTAGCTGCGTACCGAAAACCGCGGTGAGGCTGACGCCTTAAACCGCCTGGCCCAGGCTGTAGCTGGCGACACCTGGCGCTGGCTGCAGTCTGTCGTTCATAATTTTAATCACATCGCCCAGTTGCATCACACGGCCGGCAAGCGTCAGACCGGGCTGAGCTAACAGGCATAGCGCGGCGTTTTCGCCGGGCTCAACCACCAACAGATTGACCTGCTGGCCGGTATCGCTGAGCCATGCGCTGGCGGCATCGCCAACGCATGGCTGCCAGCTCTCTTCATGAGTATTGAAGTGCCAGCTTTTCGGCATTTGCGGTTTGAGAAAACGAATGGCGACCAGCGCATTAAGCACTAATTCTGCACGCTGTTCTTTTGTTAATTCGAGGTCGCGGCATTTTTCTTCAAAGGAAAAATAGAGCGCGGCATCATCAACGCAAAATCCGGAAGGCGCGAAGGCGTCGGGCGTCAACATTCGGCGGGCAAAACGCGACCTGAATAACATACCATTAGCCAGATCGAGCATCATGCGGTCATGCTCTTCATCATAATACCAGCGCCAGTTATCGTCAGGTTTGATCCGCATTTCTACCCCCGTCCTCTTCCACTTCCATCTGTAATTAACAGGTAAACTGCTACAGAATATTTCCAAAATTAAGAAAAGACTAAAATGTTTAAATAAGCAACAATGAAGGAATATAAAACAACCAGGGCTATAAATAAAGCCCTGGTGAAGTATCAGAAGGGGAAAAGATTAGATATGGGTAACAATTTCTTTAATCAGCGGCGGACCTTTAAAAATAAATCCGGAATAAATCTGCACCAGCGTCGCTCCGGCGGCTATCTTTTCCCGGGCGGCAATCACCGAGTCAATACCGCCGACTCCGATAATGGGCAGACGGCCATTTAATTCCGCAGACAGCATACGGATAATTTCCGTACTCTTTAGCTGCAAAGGACGTCCGCTAAGCCCACCGGTTTCATCACAATGTTTCATCCCCTGTACCAGCGATCGATCCAAAGTCGTATTGGTGGCAATCACGCCATCTATATTATGCCGGACTAAACTGTCCGCCACCTGGATCAATTCTTCGACGGAAAGATCCGGTGCGATCTTTACGGCCACAGGAACATATTTCTGGTGCTTCTCTTGTAGCTCACGTTGCTTATTTTTAATACCAGAGAGCAAATCATCCAACGCGTCTCCGTATTGTAAAGTACGCAAGCCTGGGGTATTCGGCGAAGAGATATTAATGGCGATATAGCCGGCATAAGCATAGATTTTTTCCATACAAATCAGATAATCATCTTTACCTTGTTCTACCGGGGTATCTTTATTCTTGCCGATATTAATCCCCAGAATGCCGTCAAAATGCGCCTTTTTTACGTTCTCAACGAGGTTATCAACACCGTGGTTATTAAAGCCCATGCGGTTGATCAACCCTTCAGCATCGACCAAGCGGAAGATCCTTGGCTTATCGTTGCCCGGCTGCGGGCGTGGGGTCACGGTGCCAATTTCAATGGAACCAAAACCCATCGCGCCGAGCGCATCAATGCACTCGCCATTTTTATCCAGCCCGGCGGCCAGGCCCAGCGGATTCTTAAATGTGAGCCCCATACAGGTCACCGGTTTTGTCGGCACCTTCTGGCGAACCAACATTTCCAGCGGGGTACCCGAAACACGGCGTAATTGTTGAAAAGTGACTTCATGAGCGCGCTCAGGATCGAGCTGAAAAAGGGCTTTACGAACGAAGGGGTAGTACATGAACTCTCCTGAATTCCCGGTGTGCAAACCGGGGGCGTATTATGTGCGATCCACCCCTGAAAGGGAATTGACCTACGACAAAAAATCTCATCTCCGACGCAAACGTTTACCTTTCTCCCACTCGTTATGCACTTTCTGACAATCCAACGCCGGATAAATCATTTAGGGAAATAAAAGCGCTCTGTCACACTGCAGCTAAATGTTATCAATTATAGATAAATGCGAATATTTAGTTATAAGGAGTGAGTATGCGAGTCATCACACTTGCGGGCAGCCCGCGTTACCCTTCCCGCTCCAGCGCGCTTCTGGAATATGCCAGAGAGACGCTCTCCGCGGCGGATATTGAAGTCTGCCACTGGCACCTGCAGAATTTTGCCCCGGAAGACCTGCTCTACGCTCGCTTTGATAACCCCGCCCTCCATGCGCTGAATGAACAGCTTGCCGGCGCCGATGGGCTGATCATCGCGACCCCCGTCTATAAAGCCTCTTTTTCTGGTGCGTTAAAGACGCTTCTGGACCTGCTGCCGGAGCGCGCGCTGGAGGGAAAAATCGTTCTGCCGCTGGCTACTGGCGGAACCATCGCCCATATGCTGGCGGTGGATTACGCCTTAAAACCGGTACTCAACGCGCTGAAAGCTCAGGAGATCCTGCACGGCGTTTTTGCTGATGATAGTCAGGTCACGGATTATCAGCATAAACCGCAATTTACCCCGAATCTGCAGGGTCGCCTCGACCAGGCGCTGGAAACCTTCTGGCAAGCGCTGCATCGTCCCAGCAGCCGCGCGCCGGCGCTCAAAAATTTACAGCAGGTTGCGCATGTTTAAAAATCCCGCGTTGATGCCCGTATCCAGGCAAAACGGTCAAGAATAAAGGAACACTCTATGGCGACGCTTTCGCAAAAATTCCTGATCCGCGTAGCCCCCTGGCTTTTGCCGGTCGGCAGCGTGATCGTCTGGCAATTCGCCTCCTCCGTCGGTTGGCTATCGACTCGTATTTTACCGTCGCCGGAAGGAGTGCTAAAAGCCTTCTGGACGCTCTCCGCCAGCGGCGAGCTTTGGCAGCATCTGGCTATCAGCTCATGGCGGGCGCTTATTGGTTTCAGCATCGGCGGTTCTATTGGCCTGGTTCTCGGGCTGATTAGCGGCCTGTCGCGCTGGGGCGAACGCCTGCTGGATACCTCCATTCAGATGCTGCGCAACGTGCCGCACCTCGCGCTGATTCCGCTGGTGATTTTATGGTTCGGCATCGATGAGAGCGCCAAAATCTTCCTCGTGGCGCTGGGAACCATGTTCCCGATTTATATCAACACCTGGCACGGTATTCGAAACATTGACCGGGGACTGGTCGAGATGGCTCGTAGCTACGGCTTATCGGGTTTTGCTCTGTTCCGCCATGTGATCCTGCCCGGCGCCCTGCCCTCAATTATGGTCGGCATCCGTTTTGCGCTCGGCCTGATGTGGTTAACGCTAATCGTGGCCGAGACCATCTCGGCTAACGCCGGTATCGGCTACCTGGCGATGAACGCCCGCGAATTTCTGCAGACCGATGTCGTGGTCGTCGCCATTATTCTTTACGCTATTCTCGGCAAACTGGCCGACTTCAGCGCCCAGCTGCTTGAACGCGTCTGGCTACGCTGGAATCCGGCCTATCACCTTCAGGAGGCCAACGCATGACCACCGCGCGTCTTAATCCGGGGATCCCACTGCTGCTTAACGGCGTAAGCAAGCGTTACGGCAGCAAGACGATTCTGAATGAACTCGAGCTTCATATTCCCACCGGGCAATTCGTCGCGGTGGTCGGGCGCAGCGGCGGCGGTAAAAGCACCCTGCTGCGTCTGCTTGCCGGGCTGGAAAAACCCAATGCCGGACTGCTGCTGGCGGGTTCGACGCCGCTGGCGCAAATCCAGGATGATACCCGGATGATGTTTCAGGATTCCCGCCTGCTGCCGTGGAAAACGGTGATCGATAATGTCGGCCTCGGGCTGAAAGGTCAGTGGCGCGAGGCCGCGCTCAGGGCGCTGGCAAGCGTCGGCCTTGAAGACCGCGCCGGTGAATGGCCCGCGGCGCTTTCCGGCGGGCAAAAGCAGCGCGTGGCGCTGGCTCGCGCGTTAATTCATCGCCCCGGATTATTGCTGCTTGATGAACCGCTGGGCGCGCTGGACGCGCTCACCCGCCTGGAGATGCAGGATCTGATTGTCTCGCTGTGGCAGGAACATGGATTTACCGTCCTGTTGGTCACTCACGACGTCAGCGAGGCGGTGGCGATGGCCGATCGCGTCTTGCTGATTGAAGAGGGGAAGATAGGGCTGGATCTGCTGGTGGACATTCCACGTCCGCGGCGCACGGGTTCGCCGAAGCTGGGCGAACTGGAAGCGGAAGTTTTGAATCGGGTAATGCAGCGCGGCAAGAACGAGTCTGCGCCGCGCTTAGCGAGACACGGCTGAACCGTCGTCGTTTTTATAACATCCGGCCACAGCGCAGCTGCGCCCTGGCCGGAAATCACGTCACTGTTACGCCAGCGCTTTACTGATTTTCTCGAACAGATCCCCGGAAAGATTCTCCAGCCCCTTCAGTTGCTCCAGCGCCCCGCGCATCAGCGCCTGACGCTTCTCGTCGTAGCGCTTCAGGCGGATCAGCGGTTCAATGAGACGCGAAGCAACCTGCGGGTTGCGGCTGTTCAGTTCAGTCAGCATCTCGACCAGGAAGTGATAGCCGCTACCGTCTTCAGCGTGGAACGCTGCCGGGTTGCTGCCGGCAAAGGCACCGATCAGGGAACGGACGCGGTTCGGGTTACCCATGCTGAACGAGCGATGATTCAACAAGCCGCGAACCGTCTCCAGGACGTTATCCGCCGGGCTGGTGGACTGCAGGATAAACCATTTATCCATGACCAGTCCGTCCTGGTGCCATTTGTCGTCATACTCCTGCATCAGCGCATCACGGCACGGTAGCTGAGCCGCTACGGCCGCCGCCAGCGCCGCCAGCGCGTCGGTCATATTGTCCGCATGATGATACTGCGCGCTAACCAGTTTATCCGCCAGTCCGGCATCGCCAAACGCCAGATAGCGCAGGCAGGTGTTACGCAGAGAACGCTTGCCGATATCGGCATGCTCAACGCGGTAGCTGTCGAGCTTGTTGGCGTGGTAAACCGCCAGGAACTCGTCCGCCAGCTCTTTCGCCAGCGTGCGGGTAAGCGCTTCGCGCACCGCGGCGATGGCGATCGGATCGATAATCGCAAACAGCTCCGCCATTTCATTTGCCGAAGGCAGGGTCAGGATCTCCGCCGCCAGCGCCGGATCGATCTTCTCATCCAGCAGAATCGCACGGAACGCATCGGCGACGTGGATCGGCAGCGACAGCGGCTGCCCTTGCTGGTGACGGTTGACGTTGAGTTTGATATAGGTCGCCAGCAGGCTCTGCGCCGCGTCCCAGCGGGAGAAATCATTCCGCGCGTGACGCATCAGGAAGGTCAGCTGCTGATCGCTCCATTTATACTCCAGCTTCACCGGCGCGGAAAACTCGCAAAGCAGCGCCGGTACCGGCTGGAAGTAGACGTTATCGAAAACAAAAGTCTGCTCCGCCTGGGTCACGTTCAGTACGTGATGCACCGGATGGCCGCCCTTCTGCAGAGGGATCACTTTGCCTTCGTTATCGTACAGCTCGATATCGAACGGGATATGCAGCGGCAGCTTCTCCGCCTGTTCTGACGTCGACGGCGTGCGCTGGCTGATGGTCAGGGTGTACTGCTCCGTTTCCGGATTGTAGTCGTCATGAACGGTGACAATCGGCGTACCGGACTGGCTATACCAGCGGCGGAAATGGGACAAATCGACGTTGGAAGCGTCTTCCATCGCCTGGACAAAATCATCACAGGTCGCGGCGCTACCGTCGTGGCGTTCAAAATAGAGCTGCATTCCTTTCTGGAAATTCTCTTCGCCCAGCAGAGTATGCAGCATGCGGATCACTTCCGCGCCCTTCTCATACACCGTCAGGGTGTAGAAGTTGTTCATCTCAATCACGCTGTCCGGGCGAATCGGATGCGCCATCGGGCTGGCGTCTTCGGCGAACTGCAGGCCGCGCATGGTGCGTACGTTATTGATGCGGTTGACCGCGCGTGAGCCGAGGTCGGAGCTGAACTCCTGATCGCGGAAAACGGTCAGGCCCTCTTTCAGGCTAAGCTGGAACCAGTCGCGGCAGGTAACGCGGTTGCCGGTCCAGTTATGGAAATATTCGTGACCAATGACGCGTTCGATATCCAGATAGTCTTTATCGGTCGCGGTATCGGTACGCGCCAGTACGTATTTGGAGTTAAAGACGTTAAGCCCTTTGTTCTCCATGGCGCCCATATTGAAGAAGTCGACGGCGACAATCATATAAATGTCGAGGTCATACTCGAGACCAAAGCGGGTTTCGTCCCACTTCATTGAATTTTGTAGCGAGGTCATCGCCCATGGCGCGCGGTCAAGGTTGCCGCGGTCAACGTACAGCTCCAGCGCGACTTCACGCCCCGAACGTGTTTTAAAGGTATCACGCAGGACGTCGAAATCGCCGGCCACCAGCGCAAACAGGTAGCACGGTTTCGGGAACGGATCCTGCCACTGGATCCAGTGGCGGCCGTTTTCCAGCTCGCCCTGGGCCAGGCGGTTACCGTTGGAGAGCAGGAACGGGTATTTTGCTTTATCGGCGATGATTTTGGTGGTGAAGCGCGCCAGAACGTCCGGGCGGTCCAGATACCAGGTAATATGGCGGAAGCCTTCCGCTTCGCACTGGGTACACAGCGCTTCGCCGGACTGATACAGTCCTTCCAGCGCGGTATTCGCCGCGGGGCTAATTTCGTTGACGATGGTCAGGGTGAAATGTTCCGGTAAACCGCTAATGACCAGTTGGTTATTTTCTTCTTTGTAGTCGCTCCACGGTTGGCCGTTAACCTGAAGAGAGACCAGCGTCAGGTCTTCGCCATCCAGACGCAATGGCACATCAGACGTAGCCGCCTGGCGGGAGACCTTGCTCTCAGCCGTCACTACGGTTTTCGCGGCATCCAGGTCAAAGGTCAAATCGATATCGCTAATCAGATACTCCGGCGCACGATAGTCGTGGCGGTATTTGGCTTGGGGCTGTTGTGTCATAAAAAACCTTTAGCGTGTCCTGTAAAGTGTCGACTCAGTCTATTCCTGTTGCGCAAATCTCGCTATGCAGAATCTTCATCTTTTCAATGCTAAACATAAAAATTGCTACATTTTGATAACACCAGAGGCACGAAATGCGCTCGACCAGGCGCAAACCTTGTGGTGTGATGCGTGTTCAATATATTAAACTAGGCCTCGCAAATGACCGTCTGCGTCGCCATCAGCCGTCGCCGCGGGACAGAGTCGGGTATTACAGGTATACTCCGCCTCCTTTTTACCGCTTTGGTTTTGATGGAAACGCTCCAGTGAGAGGATGCTACTGCGCACCATGACCCAATTCACTTCTCCTGTACTGCACTCGTTGCTTGATACGGATGCCTATAAGCTGCACATGCAGCAGGCTGTCTTCCACCGCTACAATGATGTACAGGTTGCGGCGGAGTTCCGCTGCCGTGGGGATGATTTGCTCGGCATCTACGCCGATGCGATTCGCGAGCAGGTTGAGACGATGCGCGACCTGAGGCTACAGGACGATGAATATCACTGGTTGTCGAGCCTGCCCTTCTTTGCGCCAGACTATCTCGAATGGCTACGCGGCTTCCGCTACGACCCGCGCCAGGTTACCGTCATCAATGACAACGGCAAGCTGAATATCCGCCTTTCCGGGCCCTGGCTTGAAGTTATTATGTGGGAAGTTCCGCTGCTGGCGGTGATAAGCGAGCTGGTGCATCATTATCGCTCGCCGGAAGTCAGCGTCGATCTCGCGCTGAATACCCTTGAGCATAAGCTGACTGACTTTAACCGCCTCACGGCTGATATCGATATGTCGGGCTTCCGCCTGATGGATTTCGGTACCCGCCGCCGCTTCTCCCGCGAGGTGCAGCAGGCCATTGTTGAGCGTCTTCAGCAGGAACCCTGGTTCACCGGCACCAGCAATTACGATCTGGCACGTCGTCTGAATCTGACGCCGATGGGAACTCAGGCGCACGAATGGTTCCAGGCGCATCAGCAGATCAGCCCGAACCTGGCAAGCAGCCAACGCGCCGCCCTCGCGGCCTGGCTGGAAGAGTACCCGGATCGGCTGGGGATTGCCCTGACCGACTGCATTACGATGGACGCTTTTCTGCGCGATTTCGGACCGGAGTTTGCGACCCGCTATCAGGGGCTGCGCCACGACTCCGGCGACCCGGTGGAATGGGGCGAGAAGGCTATCGCCCACTACAAAAAGCTGGGCATCGACCCGCTGAGCAAAGTGCTGGTATTTTCCGATAATCTCGACCTGACAAAAGCGGTCGATCTCTATCGCCACTTCTCCTCGCGGGTGAACCTGAGCTTCGGTATCGGTACGCGTTTAACCTGCGATATTCCTCAGGTGAAGCCGCTGAATATTGTTATCAAGCTGGTGGAGTGCAACGGTAAGCCTGTCGCCAAACTTTCTGACAGCCCGGGTAAAACGATTTGCCACGACAAAGCGTTCGTTCGCGCTCTGCGCAAAGCCTTCGATCTCCCCCCGGTTAAAAAAGCCAGCTAGGTCATATAAAGACAAAATGCGTCCGCCAAAACGGGCGCATTTTTATTCGCCTCCGCTTATCACCCCGAGACGTTATCAAGCGTTAAGAATCCCGTTCGCCCCGCATGGGATAATCGCGATGAACGAATCCCTCTTAATATCAGGCTCTCACACAGCAAAGAAGGCGATCTCCTTATTTATTTCCTAAAAGCCCCCTTTCTTGTGCGAAATCTACTTGTCTGATGGAAGATGACAGGTAACATAGATATCCCCCTGCTGAAGGGGAATACAGATTTTTCTATTGGACTAACAAGAGAGACTATTATGAGCGTTGTGCCTGTAGCCGACGTACTCCAGGGCCGCGTTGCCGTTGACAGCGAAGTCACCGTGCGCGGATGGGTGCGTACCCGCCGAGATTCTAAAGCTGGCTTTTCTTTCCTCGCCGTCTATGACGGTTCCTGCTTTGATCCTGTACAGGCCGTTATTAGTAATTCTCTTCCCAATTACAATCAGGAAGTCCTGCGCCTGACCACCGGCTGTTCGGTCGTGGTAACCGGCAAAGTCGTGGCGTCTCAGGGACAGGGCCAGAGCTTTGAAATCCAGGCTAGCCATGTTGAAGTCAGCGGCTGGGTTGAAGATCCGGATACTTATCCGATGGCGGCTAAACGTCACAGCATTGAGTATCTGCGTGAAGTTGCCCACCTGCGCCCGCGCACCAACCTGATTGGCGCGGTGGCGCGCGTTCGCCATACGCTGGCGCAGGCGCTGCACCGTTTCTTCGACGAGCAGGGCTTCTTCTGGGTTTCTACTCCGCTGATTACCGCTTCCGATACTGAAGGCGCCGGCGAGATGTTCCGCGTTTCAACGCTGGATCTGGAAAACCTGCCGCGCAACGACCAGGGCAAAGTCGATTTCGATAAAGACTTCTTCGGCAAAGAGTCGTTCCTGACCGTTTCTGGCCAGTTGAACGGCGAAACCTACGCCTGCGCGCTGTCTAAAATCTACACCTTTGGCCCGACCTTCCGCGCGGAAAACTCCAACACCAGCCGCCATCTTGCGGAGTTCTGGATGCTGGAGCCGGAAGTCGCCTTTGCTAACCTGAACGATGTGGCAGGTCTGGCAGAAGCGATGCTGAAGTACGTTTTCAAAGCCGTTCTCGAAGAGCGCGCGGATGACATGCAGTTCTTTGCCGAACGGGTTGATAAAGACGCCATCGACCGCCTGCAGCGTTTTGTTTCCGCTGATTTTGCCCAGGTTGATTACACCGACGCGGTCACTATTCTGGAAAATTGCGGTAAGCAGTTCGAAAACCCGGTCTACTGGGGCGTGGATCTCTCCTCCGAGCACGAACGCTATCTGGCGGAAGAGCACTTTAAAGCGCCGGTTGTCGTGAAAAACTATCCGAAAGATATTAAGGCGTTCTATATGCGCCTTAACGAAGACGGTAAAACCGTCGCTGCTATGGACGTGCTGGCACCGGGCATCGGTGAAATCATCGGCGGCTCCCAGCGTGAAGAACGCCTGGACGTGCTTGACGCGCGTATGGCGGAAATGGGTCTTAATAAAGAAGACTACTGGTGGTATCGCGACCTGCGCCGTTACGGCACCGTGCCGCACTCTGGTTTCGGTCTGGGCTTTGAACGTCTGATCGCTTACGTGACCGGCGTGCAGAACGTTCGTGACGTCATTCCGTTCCCGCGGACTCCGCGTAACGCGACATTCTGATTTTTTTCTGCAATTTTTGTCAAAGGCCAGCGCAAGCTGGCCTTTTTTTATGTCAATTTACGTTAATGAATATCAGGAAACTTAAACATCAACCAACATGATTCACAATTATGTTACGCACTATTTCATTAGTGAGCGCTAATTAAAACCGCACCTTTTGTTCATAAACTGGCAAACACGCTGATTATATTGCTCGTTTTTTAACCACACGCAGCACAACTTGCAACGACAAGATTTGAATAAAAATAAAGCAAAATGCTGATGCAAAATGCACAAACCCTCTCTTATCTAAATTATTCATAATTAATTCATATAGATATATAAAGAAAGGCGATTTTGTCAGCAAACGGGACCGGAATGTTGATTGAGTTCACAAAGTTCCCAAAAATACACATTTAGTTACATAGAATTTCCTTTTGTTACTCATATGCGATATTGGTAGCATTTTCAGGCTAGCGAAACGTTGTTCTGAATGGAAAGATGCCTCCAGACACCAAACTATCATCAATAGTTCCGTAAATTTTTATTGACGAAACTTATTGGCGGCAGTGGCAAGTGTTCATAAAAAAATATAAATGAGGGTAATAAATAATGATGAAGCGCAAAATTCTGGCAGCGGTAATTCCTGCCCTGCTGGTAGCCGGTGCAGCTAACGCTGCAGAAATCTATAACAAGAACGGCAACAAACTGGACTTCTACGGGAAAATGGTTGGCGAGCACGTTTGGACCACCAACGGCGACACCAGCAGCGATGATACCACTTACGCCCGTATCGGCCTGAAAGGCGAAACCCAGATCAACGATCAGCTGATCGGCTACGGTCAGTGGGAATACAACATGGATGCGTCCAATGTTGAAGGTAAACAGACCACCAAAACTCGTCTGGCTTTCGCAGGCTTAAAAGCCGGTGAATATGGTTCATTCGACTACGGTCGTAACTATGGCGCCATCTACGACGTCGAAGCGGCAACCGATATGCTGGTTGAATGGGGCGGCGACGGTTGGAACTACACCGACAACTTCATGACCGGCCGTACCAACGGCGTAGCCACCTATCGTAACTCTGACTTCTTCGGTCTGGTTGACGGTCTGAGCTTCGCGCTGCAGTACCAGGGTAAAAATGACGCTTCTAGTCGTGATGTTAAGAAACAAAACGGCGACGGCTTCAGCACCGCGGCAACCTACGCGTTTGACAACGGCGTTGCGCTGTCTGCAGGCTATGCGAACTCCAACCGCAGCGGCGATCAGAAAGCTGACCGTCAGGGCGAAAAAGCTGAAGCATGGGCAACCTCCGCTAAATATGACGCGAATAACGTCTACGCTGCGGTCATGTACTCTCAGACCTACAACATGACGCCGGAAAACGAAGGCAACTACTTCGCCAACAAAACTCAGAACTTCGAAGCCGTCGTTCAGTATCAGTTCGACTTCGGTCTGCGTCCGTCCATCGGCTACGTACAGACTAAAGGTAAAGACCTGCGCTCTCGCGCTGGCTTCTCAGGCGGCGATGCTGACCTGGTTAAATACGTCGAAGTGGGTACCTGGTACTACTTCAACAAAAACATGAACGTCTACGCTGCGTATAAATTCAACCAGCTGGACGACAACGACTACACCCGTGCTGCGAAAGTCGCGACCGACGATCAGGCAGCGGTTGGTATCGTTTACCAGTTCTAATTTGCAGTACACCCCTTCGTGATATGCCTAAAAAGCAGGACTTCGGTCCTGCTTTTCTGCGTTCCTGAGAGGAAGATCGTAACTTTCAAAAACCTTCTCGCTTTTTGTCGCAAACGGTTGGCAATTAACATAACTCCCGTTAACCTGATAGCGGATTTCCCTTCAGTAATCACAATGGAACCTCGTCATGTTTGAGAACATTACCGCCGCCCCTGCCGACCCAATTCTGGGCCTGGCCGATCTATTTCGTGCCGATGACCGCCCAACAAAAATTAATCTTGGAATTGGTGTTTATAAAGATGAAACGGGTAAAACACCGGTCCTGACTAGCGTGAAAAAAGCAGAGCAGTATCTGCTGGAAAATGAAACCACTAAGAATTACCTGAGCATTGATGGTATCCCCGAATTTGGCCGCTGCACCCAGGAGCTTCTGTTTGGGAAAGGAAGCGCAATTATCAATGATAAACGCGCCCGCACCGCTCAAACGCCGGGCGGTACAGGCGGCCTGCGCGTCGCTGCCGATTTCCTGGCGAAGAACACCGATACAAAACGTATTTGGGTGAGCAACCCATCCTGGCCGAACCATAAAAGTGTATTCAATTCAGCCGGCCTGGAAGTTCGCGAATATACCTATTACGACGCCGCTAACCACAAACTCGACTTCGACGGTCTTCTGGCCAGCCTGAACGAAGCCCAGGCCGGCGACGTGGTACTGTTCCACGGTTGCTGCCACAACCCTACCGGTATCGATCCGACGCTTGAGCAGTGGCAACAGCTGGCGCAGCTGTCGGTAGAAAAAGGCTGGCTGCCGCTGTTTGACTTCGCTTATCAGGGCTTTGCCCGCGGTCTGGAAGAAGACGCGGAAGGCCTGCGCGCTTTTGCTGCGCTGCATAAAGAGCTGCTGGTTTCCAGCTCCTACTCGAAGAACTTTGGCCTGTACAACGAGCGCGTAGGCGCCTGCACGCTGGTTGCCGCGGACCAGGAAACGGTAGACCGCGCGTTCAGCCAGATGAAGTCCGTCATTCGCGCTAACTACTCTAACCCGCCGGCTCACGGCGCCTCGGTAGTGGCGACGATTCTCAGCAATGACGCGCTGCGCGCTATCTGGGAACAAGAGTTGACCGACATGCGTCAACGCATCCAGCGTATGCGCCTGCTGTTCGTTAATACTCTGCAGGAAAAAGGCGCCAGCCGCGATTTCTCTTTCATCATTCAGCAAAACGGGATGTTCTCGTTCAGCGGTCTGACAAAAGATCAGGTGCTGCGTCTGCGTGAAGAGTTCGGGATTTACGCGGTGGCGTCCGGACGTATAAACGTCGCCGGTATGACGCCTGACAACATGGCGCCGCTGTGCGAAGCGATTGTCGCCGTGCTGTAACCTCAGCGCAGGGCAAACAAAAGGCCGCATTTGCGGCCTTTTTTACATTCTGACTCCGGTCACCAGACCGGCATTTCATCCTGCAGGAAAGGGTTATGCAGACGCTCATAGCCAAGGGTCGACATCGGTCCATGACCCGGAATAAACGACACGTCATCGCCCAGCGGCAACAGCTTGCGTTTAATCGCATCGATCAGTTGATTATGGTCGCCGCGAGGGAAGTCGCTACGCCCTACTCCGCCTTTAAAAATCACATCGCCAGAAATCAACAATCGGCAAGCAGGATCGAAGAAGACCACGTGCCCCGGCGTATGGCCTGGGCAGTGCAGCACCTGCAGGGAAATATTCCCCACGCTGACCGTATCGCCTTCGTTCAGCCAGCGATCCGGCTGCAGCGGCTGGCAATCTTCCAGACCGAACATCCGGCTCTGTGCCGGTAATCCTTCCAGCCAGAACTCATCTTCTTTTTCCGGCCCAATAATCGGCACGCCATAATGTTGTGCCAGCTCTGCCGCCGCACCAACGTGATCGAGATGACCGTGCGTGAGCAGAATCTGCATCAGGCTAACACCTGCCGCCGCGACTTCCTGTTTGATTCGCTCAGCATCACCGCCGGGATCGACCAGCGCCGCCAGTTTGGTTTGTTCGCACCAGATTAAAGAACAGTTCTGCGCGAACGCGGTAACCGGAATAATACGATAGTTCATGAGGCTCCTTTCGTTACCAGTGCCGTACTGGCCCGGTATCAATATGCACAAAGTTGCTACGTGGGTAGTATCCTACACCACCTGTGCGCATAGATAACGCCGCTTTGCGAACATTGCTTAACGAAATGCCTTCAATATGGAAATCCATAGCCTGGCCTTTAGTGTGGTAGCTGTGTTTCGCCACCCCTCGGCTGCGGGCACGAAGCTCATTATTGGTATCAACAGAACGATAACCGGAAATAAGCTGGACAGGCTTGTTGGTGCCAAGTAATCCCTGCAAACGATAGAGTTGATCGAACAAACCGGGATCGATGGATTTAATCTTATTCGCGCGATAGTCACGGAAAAAATGATTAAGTCTTGCTAATTCATCCTGAATATAGCCTCTGCCATCGAAAAACTCCGCCTTGAGTGATTCACCAGTATGCAGGTTGTTCAGCGTCAAAATACGCGGTCGGGGGGTCGAGAGGGTGGCAAATGCCGGCGCAGGCAGAATGGCAGCAGCACCGAGCGCGGCTCCACCTAACGCCAGCAGTTTGCGGCGATTAGCGTCAAATTTGTCCATGATAATCAGGTCTACAGGTAAATGAATCGTAATATACTTTTCCCGCAATCCGCCCGTTGGCCGCCAGCGCGCTCCCCCCTACGGCTAATAAATATCAGCTATAGAGAATGGGCTGCTTACTGCCACAGCGCCTTTGCAGGATTATATGTATATGCACTTCTGGCGCACGAAAGGCACCTTACCGGGCATTATTGCCAACGTCAAGGTAGCCTAACCCCAGTAAACTCGGGCCTTGCAGCGTGCAAGGCCCGTTTTCACACACAGGTAGGACAGCCAAATCCGTTGAACTACTTCATTTATCTGATTAATTGTTCAGCTTTAGGTAGAATTTGTGCGCTGGATCGCGCGGTGAGATCGTAATTGTAAATATCTGTTCGATATTGTGTACGTCCATCAGCGCCGACAAACGCAGTCAAATAATAGAGATTAACCGGGATATTCTGGCGAATATTAACGTAGCGGGTGTTGCCCTGTTTAAGCGCATCTGAAATACGCGCGTCATTCCAGCCAGCATCTTGCAGCAGCATATTCGCCAGTTCAGAGGCTTTATTGACGCGTACGCATCCGGAGCTCAACGCGCGCCCGTCCTTCTGGAACAGATTGTGATTTGGCGTATCGTGCAAATAGATCGCGTCCGAGCTTGGCATATTGAATTTATAGCGCCCCAGCGAATTGCGCGCCCCGGGAGCCTGCTGGAAGCGGAACGGCAGATTCGACGCGGTTATCGTTTCCCAATCGACCTGATAAGGATCGATTGTCTCTTTGCTATTCCAGCCGCGCATCATCGTATAACCGTGCTGCTCAAGGTAGCCAGGGTTATTGCGCACCTTAGGTAGAATATCGTTTCTCGCCAGCGTCGGCGGCACGTTCCACGGTGGGTTGACCACGACATTGTTCAGAGCGCTGCTCATCATCGGCGTTTTGCGGTCCGGACGACCAACGATAACCCGTGATGCCAGCACCTGACTGCCGTCCTGGTAATAGACCAGCGAAAAGGCGGGAATATTCACCATGATGCCGGTCGCCAGATTACCCGGCAGCAGTCGCAAACGCTGAATATTCAATGCCAGTACGCCGGCACGCTGCGCGGGAGAAACGTTGAGCCAGTCGCGGGTCGCCTGACCAATCACGCCGTCAGCGCCCAGCCCCTGCCAGGCCTGGAAGCGCTTAACGCCCTCGACTAACTGGCGATCGTAAACGCCGCGGCCGCTACTTTTGGCCTTTTTCCCGGCAGATGGGCTCACTGCCTCATCGCCCGGCAAAGCAATCTTTGCCGATTCATCCAGCATACCGGTGCGCTGTAAAATTTCGCGCAGCGCGCCGGCATCATTGCTCCATTCGCCCGGGCGCAGCGACGTCTTGCTGGTAAGCTGCGGCCATGGACGGGAATCGGCAACCTGCGCTAATAGCGCCTGATGCATTGCGGCATACTGCGGATGCTGCGGGGCGAGCCCGGCAATAAACTGCGGCAGCGAACCGTTATCCAGCGCCACCTGCCACTGGTTAATGACCGACAGAGGCGGCGTCGACATCGCATACGGTTTTGTGCCGTACAGCCAGCGGTTGCCCTGAGTCGGAATACCGCTAATAAAATGCAGATAGCCCATCATGGCGTCAGAAAGAACAACATCCCGCGCCAGACCATTCACTGCCGGGTCGGTCAACAGCTCAACCCAGGTGGTGAACTGCGGCTGGAACCCGGCGATAGCCACTTCAGCCAGCTGCTGTTGAAACGCCTGCACTGCCTCGCGGTTATCCCACATCGGTTTCATATCCCTGGCCGCATACAGCGATACCAGCGGATTCATAAATACGGGTTGATAACCGGACGGCAGCACCGCCTGAATATCGGCACGGCTTTTTGCCGCCGCCTCGGCAGGAAGCGCCTGCTCGCCGACCATTTTGGCGACCGTCGCAGATTGGTTCGCGCTTTGGCTCAACGCGGAAGAGAGCTCGCTGATGGTTGCAGCGCTATCCGATGGTACAACTTCAGGCTCTTCGGCCTGGACATTGAACAGTGGAGCAAATGCAAAAGCCAGGCTCAAACTGAGCGCAGACAATTGACGACCATACCGTTTCTTTAGCAACATCCCTTGCCCCCTGTTAACACATTGCTGCCCGCTAAATTGGGGCTTACTTTCAGTATATGAAGACGAAAACGCTTTTGCCTTCCCAAATGTAAAGAAGTTAAAAGATTATACAATCCTAAAATACAGTAACGGATAACAAAAAGGGCGACATCGTGTCGCCCTTTGGCTACTTAGCGCCCCTCTTACGAAGCGTTTGCCGTTCCCGGCAGCGTTTCGGGAAGCTGCGGCGCAAAGCCACGCAGTCCCACCACGTGTACGTGCTCGTGGTTATTCACGACTTTACGCACAAGTTTATAGGTGGTGCCTTTTTCCGGACTGATATTTTCCGGCGCCGCGATAATTAACTGCATTTCCAGACGATCGCAGAGCTCGAACAGCGTCGCAATAGAGCGGGCATCCAGACGCGCCGCTTCATCAAGGAACAGCAGACGACACGGCGAAATGTCCTTACCGCGCAGGCGCATGGATTCATCTTCCCAGCTCTGTACCACCATTACCAGAATCGACATCCCGGTACCGATAGCCTCACCGGTCGATAGCGCACCGGATTCCGCGCGCAGCCAGCCGTCGGAACCACGGTTAACTTCCACTTCCATCTCCAGATAGTTGCGGTAGTCCAGCAGCTCTTCACCGATGGTCTGCGGCGTACGCTGCCCCATATCAATTTGTGGATTCAGGCGCTGATACAGCTTTGCCAGCGCTTCCGAGAAGGTCAGACGATTGCTGTTGAACAGATCCTGATGCTGTTCATGCTGTTCAGACAGCACGTCCAGCAGCATCGAGTGGGTTTCCCGCACGTTGACGTTTAGACGCACGCTGTTAACCTGGCCGAAGGAGACGCTCTGCAGCCCCTGGTTGAGCATGCGAATACGGTTTTGCTCGCGCTGGATAGTCTTGCGGATAATATTGGCCACGCTGCGGGAGCTGATGGCCAGCTTCTGCTCGCGGTTGGTCAGCTCTTCCGTCAGACGGCTAAGTTCGATCTCCATCTGCTCAATCGCTTCCACCGGATCGTCGGTGCGAATGATATCCTGGCGAATACGCTCGCGCAGATGCTGATAAACGGCGACAAAGAACTGGATTTTACGCTCCGGGCGTTTCGGATCTTCAGAAATACGCAGCACATCGCGCAGATGTTCGTTATCCGAGACCGCCAGACGAAGCGCGCCAAGCGCCTTATCCGACATTGAGCGCAGCTCATCTGCAGACAGGTAAGCCAGCTCGCGACGATGCAGGCGACGCTCCACGCCGTTGTCTTTTACCAGGCGCATGACCGCGCACCAGCCCGCTTTGGCGCTGACCACCTGTTCGCGCATTTCGCAGTAATCGCGCTCCAGCTTGCGGAGCCTGCGGGTCAGGTTATCCATTTCCGCTTCGCAGAAGGTCAATGCTTTTTCGAGCTGATTGCGGCGCGCGCGGTTGTTGCTGAGCTGAGCGTGGAGCTCATCGCGGCGCAGGCGGGCGCGCTCTTCGGCTCCGGCATCGGCGCGTACGCCAATATCCTTAAGCTCTTTATGCAGGTCGTTGAGCAGCTCTTTTTTGGTGTCATACGAGCTTTTCAGCGATGCCAGCACCTGATGGTACTGATTAAGCTGCGCGGCGTGGGTACGCAGCGCGTCGCGGGTACGGGCGCGTTCCGCTTCCGCCTGCTCCAGGCGATGGCGCAGTTTCTCATTCAGATCGCTATTACCGCTAAGCATCTCTGCGGAATCAGAGTAGCTAAAGTGGGCGCGACGCTGCACCACTTCGGTCAGCGCAAACGCCTGCTGACGCGCGTCGCGCTGGGTCTGCTGCGAATATGCGTAATCTTCTTTCAGCTGTTCAAACTGCTCCGGGTCGCTTTGAAGAACGGAAACGATCGGCTCCAGCTTTGCCAGTTGATTCCCATGCTGCTGCACGAAGCGAGCGGCTTCCTGAGCTTCGTCAAGGCGTTCCTGGATCTCATCCACGCGATCGGCCAGCGAGTCATCGGCCAGCAGATTCAGACGCGGCAGCAGGCGATTGAGTGCGGATACGCCCTCTTTAGCCTGCTCATACTGCGCCCGGTTCTGCTGGTTATCGCTCTCATGGGCGGTTAGCGCCCGCTCCAGTTCGCCGCGACGCGTATTCAGTTTGCGGATTTCTTCTTCCGGGTCGTCCTCAAAGGCCACCGCCAGATGGTTACCGATAAAGCGGCTGAAGGCCTGGTGGAGGCGCTGAGTTTTCTGAACATCAAACGACAGCGTCGCAAAGCGCTCGGACAAACTTTCGCGCTCGGCGTGCAGCGTTTCAACGCGGCTTTCGCGGGCGGCACGACCAAACAGCGGCAGCGTTGGGAAACGTGAATAGCGCCACTGGCGATCGGCAATCTTGACAACCACCGCCTTTTCCAGCTCATCGACGCTGAATACGCTGTCATCAAACGACTGCGGATCGCCTTCGATCAGGTAGAGATCTTCAGGGCAATCTTCGAGACCTTCCAGCTGATCGGCAATCAGCGACAGATCCGGTACCACAATGGCGTGGCGGGAAGGACCGTAGAGCGCAGAATAATACGGCGCATCATCGAGACTCACGTCATCGTAGATTTCCGACAACAGTACGCCGCCAAAACGTTCCGCCAGCGCGTTCAGGCGCTGATCTTCCGCACCGCCCGGCTGGCTAAGACGCTCAATTTCATCATCGATAGCGCGCTTGCGGGCGCCGACTTCATCGCGCTCTACGATAGCTTCGCGTTCACGCTCCAGCAGCTGCTGGAGATATTCGGTGACTTCCTGGCTGGACTCAAACTGCTCGCCGCTCTGCTCGCACAGCTGGTTAAGGCTGTTCTGCGCCGCCAGCCAGATGGGCGCGCGACGCATCAGCGTTTGCGTCCGCGACTGCAGCTGTTCCAGCTCCTGGCGTAGGGTCATCCGCCGTTCGCTGGCGGAGGAGACGCTATCGGAAAGCGACGCGATGCGGGCTTCCAGTTCCTGGTGCAGGGCTTCCAGCTCGTCGATATCGTAGCGTTTGCCCTGCCGCTTACAGAACTCATTGAGCTGGCGTTCGGCCTCCTGCTGTTCACGCAGGCGCTGTTCGAGCTCGGTCAGGCGGCTGCGGAGTCCGTGAGCCTGTTCAGCCTGATGGCGTTGATTAACGCCCTCGCGCAGCAGTTCGCGCGCCACGTTCCAGGCTTCATTACGCGCCAGCGGGCCGTTGATCTCAGCCACCAACTGGTATGCCTGCTCAAACTGGCTGTGCGCGGTTTGCGCCACGCTCATTTTCTGTTCCAGCGACAGCATTTTTTCCGTCGCTTCCTGCTCTTTCGCCTGGAACGTTTCCAGCCACTCGTCGGCGCTTTCCGGCGTTAAATCCGGCAGATGGCAGAGGGCTTTTGCCCGCTCCAGTGCCTGCAGCGCTTGGGTGTACTGAATCGCGCGAGTCTGCTGCACATCCAGCGCCTGCTGATAGTCGGCAAGCTGGTTTTTCAGCTCATCCACTTCCAGCTCGGCGGCTTCGGCGCGGGCTTCGTTCTCTTCCTGTAGGTCAACCGCTTCCGCGACGACTTCATTTTGCTCTTCGAGGCGAATCTGCAGTTCATCAAGATCCGCTTCATAGCGCTCGATTTTTTCCTGCTGGCGCAGCGCGGTCTGTACCAGGTTCAGGTGGTCGCTGGCGGCCTGGTAATCGGCTTCCAGATCGCCTTCCGCGCCGTTATGTTCCTGCAGTTCGCGGGCCATATCGACGTGCTTATACTGTTCCGCCGCGAGCTGAGCGCGGGAGGTGAACAGATCCCGGCGATATTCCAGCGCCTTGTCGAGATGAATGCGTCGTTCATTGGCGTGACGCATATAGTCGGCGGCAACGTAGTTGGTGGCTTCGCTGATCAGATGCTTGAAGAGATCGCGGTCCGACTGCGTCACGCGGATGGCTTCCAGCGTCATGCGGTTTTCACGCAGCGCCGCTTCCATATCCTGGAAGGCCTTACGCACGCCGCTGTTTTCCGGCAACAGGTAGTCGCGCAGCGAGCGGGTGATGGTGCTCGAAATACCGCCGTACAGCGAGGCTTCGATCAGGCGATAGTATTTGCTACGGTCCGAAGCCGAACGCAGGCGACGGGCCACCACGCCGAGGTCGAACATCAGCGAGTGATATTCGGTAATAGAGTTAAACTGCTTGAACTGCACCCCTTCCATCGCTTCAAGCTTATCTTTCAGCTCGTTGAGCGTCACCACGCGCGCCTGGCGCTCGTTAAGGGTTTCGGTCAGCAGCTGGGTTGGCTGGATGGAGGTTGGCAGGCCCTGGATCGCAAACGGCTTGATATCGACTTTACGATCGCGACCGGCCACCTGCTGTAGGCGAACGCCGACCACCACGCGCTGGTGGCGGGAGTTGATCACGTCCAGCACCGAGTAGCAGACGCCAGCGCGCAGCTTACCGTGCAGGCCTTTATCGCGCGAGCCGCTGGTGGCACCTGCTTCCGTGGTGTTACGGAAGTGCAGCAGCGTCAGGTCTGGGATCAGTGCGGTGACGAAGGCGGCCATGGTCGTGGATTTACCGGCCCCGTTACCACCGGAAAGCGTGGTCACTAATTCATCAAGATCAAAAGTCCGGGCAAAAAAACCGTTCCAGTTAACCAGCGTTAGCGAGCGAAATTTACCGCGTTCAATCATTACTCTTCCTCCCCGCTATCCGGCTGATTCTCTTCATTCTCATCATTGAGCTGCAGGCGATTTTCCAGCGCCATCGCTTCACCGTCGCGGATCATACGCAGTTGGGCTTCGCGCGGATCGTCACCGGCGCGCACGTCGGCACCAAAGCGAAACACCGATTCGGTAATGCGGAATTTGCTGCTGTCGTGGCCCATAAACCACACCATGCCAAGGCGGCGCAGGCGGTTGAGCGAAGCGCGCATTTTTTCCTGCAACTTCTGGCGGTCAAGGTCGGAGCCGGTCGAACGGTTATTGACCAGCTTCAGCAGCTTGGCTTCGTCCGCCAGAGTCAGCAGCTCGTCGTAAAGCTCTTGCTGGGTGAAGATGCCTTCATTCGCCAGGCGCTCCGGGCTGAGGTAGAGATAGCAGAGAATTTTACCCACCATCATATCCAGCTCGGAGAGCACCGAGCGCGGGATCAGCGTGGTCGACCGCGGACGCAGATAGAAAAATCCTTCCGGGGCGCGAATCAGCTCGACGTTGTAGCGAGCATAAAATTCTTCCAGGTAATCCTGAAAATCCATTAAAAATGCGTGATTATCCAGCTCGTCGAGGCCGATATGGCGGCCCGCGCGCAGGGCGCTATCCAGCGCCGGAAATAACGGATTAGCCAACGCTTGCGCCAGTTTAACCGGCATCACTTGTTCAATATTTGTCGATGACATGCGCCTGTACCTTGGCTCCGTAATCATTAATCGGCTGCCATTTTGCCGGCAGTCCGGTGAAATCTGCTTGCGCTACGCCCAAACGTACCGCCTGGTCGACCACAATGCGCGCGACATCAAAGTGGCGTGCGCGCGGATATTGCGACAGATATTCGCGAACGACCAGGCCAAGATCCAGCGGTAGTCCCTTCTCTTTATAGACCACCAGCTGTCCTTCAATCAGCGCCGCCAGCTGTTCGCGAATTTCATTAAACTCTTCGTACTCCAAATCCGCCGGAAGTTCCCCGGTAACCTCTTCATCATGCAGCGCCATCTCTTCATCGCGCATATCAAGCAGACGATCGGCATTCGCATGGGTGAGCGCCCATGGAGCGTCGAAGTAGGTTTGCACCGACTGACGCAGACGCTGCGCGAAGACGCGGTTTTTATCCATATCGATGGCGGTGCGGATAAATTTATGCACGTGGCGATCGTAGCCGATCCACAGGTCAATCGCCTGCTGGCCCCAGCTGACGATGCGGTCCAGCTTGCTTTGCAGATCGAACACCAGACGATCGATAAAATTCAGATCGTCGCGCGCTATGGTCGAGTCCTGGATACGCAGCAGGTTTGCCTGCAGCTTATCGCCCGCCGCGTCCAGGGTATCCTGCAGTTCGCGCAGGGTACCGGACGTTTCCGACAACAACAGCTCACAGCTGGAGATCGCCGCCCGCCAGTCCTTGTTCAGCAGTTGAGCAATATCATCTTTCACCATCTGCTGCTGCTCATCCATGATCCGCTGAGTCAGGTCGATGCTGTCAAAAATTTCCGCTACCGAGTACTTCAGCGGGGCGAAAACGTTGCGATGCCAGTGGAATTCATCGCCGCCCTCTTCTGCCGAATCGGCGGCGCGCTTGAGTTCGCCGGCAACGATGGAGAGCTGCATCGACAGGCGCAGGGTGGAGAACTCGCGCTGGCGAATATAGTAGTCGGTGATCCCGATGCCCAGCGGCGTCAGGCGATAAATAGCATTACCCTCGGTGATTTCGCTGGTAAAGCGGTTCAGCAGACGCTGGCGCACCATATCGTTTATGGCATTATTGGCGCGCTGGCTGATGGTTTCGCTGGTCTGCTCAAACGCATCACTCACGTGGCGGAACGCGTCCACCAGTTCTCCCTCGGTCATTTCCCCTTCCATCCGCTCGCCGTTTAGCGTGGCGATCGCCAGCAGAAAAGAGAGTCTGTCGACCGGTAGCGAAATAGAAAAATCATTTTTCCTGGCCCAGGCAACCAGTTCGGGGACTGTCTGGGAAAATTCACTCATAGTTTATCCTTGCATCTGCGGCTTAAGCGCGGTGACGTGAATATAACGGCCTAAGCTAATATACGGCTCCTGGCGACAGTAGCGCGTTTCCAGCTCCAGCAGCGCCGCAAATTTGTCGTGCTGTTGGTGTTTTTCACGCAGATAATCATGAAACACCCGTACGCCTGTCTTACCGGTAATCTGCCAGCCAATCTCTTCCAGCCAGCCGTAAACCTGCTGCGGATCGCGCGGATAGTCCGGCGACAGCGTGCGTTTTTTCTTTTTCGGCATGCCGATTTGCACATAGTCGAGATTTCCGGCGACCATATTGTGCATCAACAGACCGTTAGCATTGTAGAACATCAGCGACAACGCGCCGCCGGGACGTAGCATCGCCCACAGCGTACGCAACATCGCCTGAGGTTCGGCTACCCATTCCAGCACCGCATGAAACAGTATCAGATCGACCGGACTTTCCAAATGCTGCTCAATATCCTGAGCCGCGCATTGTACAAAATGCATGTTGTCGATCACACCTTTATCGGCAGCCGCTTGCCTGGCGCGAGCCACCATTTCACCGGAAAGATCGCATAACGTGACGTGATGGCCCATTTCCGCCACTTTGATCGCCGTCTGCCCTTCGCCGCCGCCCGCGTCAAGAACTCGCAATGGCCCTGGTCCCAGTTGCTTCAGCAGCGGTTGCAGATCCTGCCAGAGGATCGCCTGCCGCAGCTGGCCTTTGGTGGTGCCATATATATTGCGCGAAAACTTTTCAGCAATATCATCGAAATTACGATCCTGCACGGGTGACTCCACACGCCAACACAAAGCCGCTATTTTGTCATACCCGCGCGGAGAATGAAGCGATCTGTTGTAAGATCCGGGTATATCTTTGGTTAGATGGTTAAAAAAGGAACCGTACGGCATGCTTTTTACGCTGAAAAAGGTTTTAGGCGGTATGCTGCTGCCGCTTCCCCTGCTGCTGTTGCTGATTGCACTCGGGATTGCGCTTCTGTGGTTTAGCCGTTTCCAGCGCACCGGCAAGCTCTGCGTCAGCCTCGGCTGGCTACTGTTACTGCTGTTGAGCCTGCAACCCGTAGCCGATAGCCTGCTAAAGCCGATTGAAGATAAATACCCGACGTGGAGAGATGAAAAGCGTGTGCAGTATGTCGTCGTGCTTGGCGGCGGCTACACCTGGAACCCGAGCTGGGCCCCCAGCTCAAATCTCATCAACAACAGTCTGCCACGGCTGACGGAAGGAATCCGCCTGTGGTATGAAAACCCGGGCTCGAAACTCATTTTTACCGGCGCCGCGGCAAAAACGAATCCGGTCAGCACGGCGGAAGCCGGGGCCAGAGTTGCCGAGAGCCTGGGGATACCGCGCAGCGAAATCATCGTTCTGGATAAACCCAAAGATACCGAAGAAGAAGCCGCCGTGGTGAAGGAGGCGATAGGCGATGCGCCGTTCCTGCTGGTTACCTCCGCTTCGCATCTGCCACGGGCGATGATTTTCTTTCGCCGCGCCGGGCTAACCCCCCTGCCCGCACCGGCTAACCAGCTGGCGATTGAGTCACCGCTCAACCCATGGGAACGGGCAATCCCTTCGCCCGTTTGGCTCATGCATAGCGATCGGGTGGGTTACGAAGCGTTAGGCCGTATCTGGCAATGGCTGAAAGGATCCTCAGGCGATCCAGGGCAGGATTGATTTTGCCGCCAGATCAAACCGGGTGCGGTCAAAGCGCCCGGTATTCACCAGATTATCCACTTCGTCCCACAGCAGATACAGCCAGCGCCGCCAGAGAAACGCTTCCGCCACCGGCGCCCGCCGGAGATAGTGCCACAGCAGCTCCTCTTCCTGACCGCTATCGGCCAGACGGAATAGCTCATATTCCCGCGGTGCCCAGAGCATCATGCCCGGCCCTACCATCGCCAGCAGCTGATCGCTGCGCGGATCTTTAAGCATGCTGCGCAGCGTGAAGCTACCGTGTACCAGCACGCAGTTATCATTGAAATCTTTAAACAAATCCATAAGGCATTCGCGGGTGCGGAACAGAATGCGTTTATCCTGCATCGTCAGGCCGGTATCTTGATAAAGATTCAGCGTGCTCCATAGCACCTCCACACGCTGGCGATACCAGTACGGCCAGAGGTTTTCCTGAGTACTATCGACCATCCCGACGCAGCCGCCGCTGTCCTGGCGGTGCCAGGCCAGCAGCGCTTCAACGATCTGCTCCTGCAGCTGCTCCCAGCGCTCTGGCGTACGTGCGGGGGCTTCAACCGAGACGCCGCGCAGCCGTTCGATCAGCAGAACATCGGGGCCGGGATGCTCTTCATGCGTCATTACGCCGTAGACAACCGGCATACGCACGGTGCCGCTTCGCGCGAGGGTCGATATTTTCCACGCCAGCTGCCGCGCTATCCCCGGCGTCGTAAAGCTGCGCGCCAGCAGCGGCATTGGGTTTCCCTGTGCATCATATAGCGACCACAGCGCCGACGAGGGTTTCTCGCTGACGCACTCCACGCGGCTTAGTTTTTCACCCAGCAGGTGGCTCAGCTCGGTACGCAACTGTTCCATTTCTGATTACCCCTATGAAAACTACCGGTTTCATAATGAGCGCCCGCGCAGGGGTTGTCATCGGGTGAGATCAAAATTGACGTAAAAAAGTATGGAATAACGGCCTGGGGATATCCCCTCCTCGCGGAGGGGATGGGGGGGATTAACGCAGCTCCGCGCGAACGCGCTCCAGATCTTCCGGTGTATCGACACCTGTACCGGGAACCACTTTCGCCACCGCGACATGGATTTTTTCGCCGTACCACAGCACGCGCAGCTGCTCGAGCATCTCTATTTGCTCCAGCGGGCTCGGCGTCCAGCTCACATAGCGGCGGATAAATCCGGCGCGATAGCCATAAATACCGATATGACGCAGCAGCGAATCACCGATAGTCTCGCGGGATTTGGCGAAACGGTCGCGATCCCACGGAATGGTGGCGCGTGAGAAGTAGAGCGCATAACCCTCAGCATCCATCACGACCTTCACCGCATTCGGATTAAACGCTTCTTCCGCATCGTGGATTGGCACCGCTAAGGTCGCCATACCGCTCGTACTTGCCGCCAGATTTTCGGCTACCTGACGCACGATAGCTGGCGGGATCATCGGCTCGTCGCCCTGAATGTTAACGATGATGGTATCATCGCTGAAGGCGCATTTTTCGACCACCTCGGCAAGGCGTTCGGTACCGGACTGATGATCTTCACGCGTCATGCAGACTTCGCCACCGGCGGCTTCCACCGCGCGTGCCACGTCTGGATGGTCGGTAGCAACGATAATCCGCTCGGCCCCGGATTCGCGAGCGCGTTCCAGAACATGGACAATCATCGGCTTGCCGTTGATATCCTGGAGCGGTTTCCCTGGCAGGCGGGTAGAAGCAAAGCGCGCGGGGATGATAACCACGAAACTCATGACTGGCTCTCTTCTACAGGAAGCGGGCGGGCTTCGGTTTCCAGCAGTACGGGAATGCCTTCACGCAGCGGAAAAGCCAGGCGATCAAGTTTGCAGATCAGTTCTTGCTTATCCTGGCTGTAATACAGCTTACCGTTACAAACCGGACAGGCGATAATTTCAAGTAAACGGTGATCCATGATTCCTCCAGATGGACCGAATAGATTCTTCAGCAGCATACCACACGTGGGCTCAGGCGGCGTCAATTTCCCAACCCTGTTGCAGGCCGGCAAAAAGCGCCGGAGGTAGCCGTCCGCAGGACACTCGCGTGGCGTCCTGCCAGAGGGCAAAATCATCGATTGCACGTTTAAGCCCTTTCTCCAGCCCGGACGTCACCTTTACCCCCTCCTCCAGCCACAGGGCGATAATTTCCAGAACGCCGGTTTTGCGGTGCATTTTGCTATCCATTCTGCCAACCAGTCTTCCCTGGTGCAGCAGCGGTAATACGAAATAGCCATACTGCCGTTTCGGCGCGGGGGTATAGCACTCCAGCCGATAGGTAAAGCTAAACAGCTGTTCAGCTCGTTTGCGATCCCATACAACCGGATCGAAAGGCGAAAGCACGGCGCTGTGACTTGCGGCGAGCCTACCGGCGGGAGAGGACTCCAGCAGCGTCAGGGCATCACGGTGGAGCCACATTTCGCCCAGCGTCTCAACGTTAACCGGCACCACCAGCTCCTCGTCCTGCCAACTCGCCAGCAGCAGCGGTAGCGAGGGCTGACGCAGACGATAATAATCCGCCAGCCACTGCGCACGAAAAATCCCCAGGCTACGAGCGCTATTGCGTAACATAATGGCTTCGGCCTGCTCCTGAGATAGCCCGTCTCGCGCATCGTCCCAGTTAGGCATGACCCGATTCGTCAAATCGTAAACGCGCTGAAAATTACGCCGCTCGATAACCATCACTTCACCGGCGGTGAATAAGCCTTCGAGATGGCGCTTATGCGGCTTCCACTCCCACCATCCGCTGGCGCCTTTGCGAGGATGCTCGAAGTCGGCCGAGCGAACCGGGCCATTTTCGGCAATATGGGCCAGCAACTCCTGAATGCCCTCGGCGTGCTCGGTCATCCATGCCTGGTGATATTTCCAGCCCATTTTATCGGGCGTCAGCATGCGGTGACGCACCAGCGAAAAGTCGCTGCGCGGTAAAAAGCAGGCTTCGTGCGCCCAATACTCCATCAGCTCACCGGCGCGGAGCGCCTCGTCCAGCCAGCGCTGCGGATAGTGGCCGAGGCGGCTGAACAGCACCAGATAAGGACTGCGCGCAACAACGTTGATGGTATCGATTTGCAGCAGGGACATCTGCTTAATGGTCTGCAGAATATCCCCGGGCTTTGCGCGGCGACGGGGCTTTTTTAGCAGCCCTTGTGCGGCAAGGTGGAGATGGCGGGCTTCTTTGAGCGAGAGGGACAATACCGGCATGCAGCTTCTCCGTTAAGGGTTCCGGCGCAAGCGGTGATGGTCAAAGTCAGCGTTGCGCCAGCGTAATTAAATCAGTGAGCAACCGCTGCGCGCGTTCATCAGTCATTATCGCGTCGACCGGGAGATACCACCAGTTTGCCTGAGCAAACTCGCGGCACTTCACCGCATCTTTTTCGGTCATCAGCAGGTTTTGCTGCAGCGTCGCCAGAGCGGCAACTGCGCTCGGCGCCAATGCCTGATGATCGGCTAAGGCGACGGTTTTTACCGGCCTGACGCCGCAGCTTTCAAGAGTGGCGAAGAAGCGCGGCGGGTGGCCGATTCCGGCCATCGCCACCACGTTACCCAATGCCGGCGCATCCCGGCGTTCACCGGTCAGCAGATTTACCGCCTGCCCGGGGCGAAGCTGCATCGGGATCTCTCCCTGACGGGCGAGACCGCCGTTAACGATAACCGCATCCACGCTGCGTAACCGCGAAGCGCGCTCTCGCATGGGGCCGGCAGGCAGCCACCAGCCATTGCCAAAACGGCGCACGCCGTCAATCACCACAATTTCTTTGTCGCGTGCCAGCTTATAGTGCTGTAGGCCATCATCAGTGACGATAAGCTGAAGATCGTGAGCGGCGAGCAGGGCCTGTACCGCATCGCTGCGTACCGGCGAGACGGCAACCGGCGCGCCGGTACGCTGGTAAATCAGTACCGGCTCATCCCCCGCTTCCCCGGTGCGGGTATTCGGATTAAGCAGCAGCGGATAGCTCGCCGCTTTACCGCCGTAGCCGCGAGAAACGACGCCAACGCGAATACCGTGCTGCTGGAGCTGTTCCACCAGCCAGACGACAACCGGCGTTTTACCATTGCCGCCTGCGGTCAGGTTACCCACCACCACGACCGGCACCGGCGCTCGCCAGGCTTTTCGCCAGCCCAGTTTATAGCTAAGCCGTATCAACCCGCTCACCAGGCCATAGAGCCAGGAGAGCGGAAGCAGCAGCCGCCATAATGGCGACTCGCCGGACCAGATGCGAGCAATCATGCGCCGAACTGCATCTTATGCAGCTGAGCGTAGACGCCCTTGTGCTCAAGCAGATCGGTATGACTACCGCGTTCAACGATCTGGCCATCTTCCACCACCACGATCTCATCAGCCTGCTCAATCGTCGACAGACGATGGGCAATAACCAGCGAGGTGCGGTTTTTCTGCAGTTCGTCCAGCGCGGCCTGAATCGCGCGTTCGGATTCGGTATCCAGCGCCGATGTGGCTTCGTCGAGGATCAGGATCGGGCTGTTACGCAGTAGGGCGCGAGCGATTGCGATACGCTGACGCTGGCCGCCGGAAAGCATCACGCCGTTTTCACCGATAATCGTATCCAGGCCATTGTCCATTTTGTTGATAAAGTCCATGGCATAAGCCATACGAGCGGCTTCTTCTATCTGCTCGCGGCTGTACTCTTCGGTACGCGCATAGGCGATGTTATTCGCTACGGTATCGTTAAAGAGATGAACATTTTGCGACACCAGCGCAACCTGATCGCGCAGGGAGCTCAGGGTGTATTCACGCAGATCGTGGCCGTCCAGCAAGATCTGCCCATCATCGACATCGTAGAAACGCGTAATCAGGCTGGCGATGGTCGATTTACCCGAACCCGAGCGCCCTACCAGCGCCACGGTTTTCCCTTCAGGAATATTCAGGTCAATATTGCGCAGCGCGGCGACTTCACGTCCCGGGTATCTGAAGGTGACGTTTTTAAATTCGAGGTTGCCCTTCGCACGTTCGATAATCCGCGTGCCTTCATCTTTCTCCTGCTCGGAGTCAAGGATAGCGAAAAGCGTCTGACAAGCGGCCATCCCGCGCTGGAACTGCGCGTTGACGTTAGTCAGCGACTTCAGCGGGCGCATCAGCGCGATCATCGAGGAGAAAACAACGGTGATAGTCCCGGCCGTCAGCGTCTCCATCACGCTCGGGAAGCTGGCAGCATAGAGCACGAAAGCCAGGGCCAGAGAGGCGATCAGCTGAATAATCGGGTCAGAAATTGACGACGCGGAGACCATTTTCATCCCCTGCAGGCGCATTTTATTGCTGACTTTATCAAAACGTTTGGTTTCGACGGCCTGACCGCCAAACATCAGCACTTCTTTATGCCCTTTCAGCATCTGCTCTGCGCTAGTCGTCACCTGGCCCATGGTGTTCTGCATATTTTTGCTGATATTACGAAAACGCTTCGATACCACGCGAATAGCAATAGACACAATCGGCGCCAGCACGATCAGAATGACCGACAGTTGCCAGCTGTAGTAGAACATCATGACGAACAGACCAATAATCGATGCGCCTTCACGCACAACGGTAATCAGCGCGCTGGAGGAAGAAGACGCGACCTGCTCAGAATCATAGGTAATACGCGATAAAAGCGTTCCGGTGGACTGTTTGTCAAAAAAGGCAACCGGCATCCCCATCATATGGCTGAATAAACGACGGCGCATCGTCATCACGACTTTGCCGGATACCCAGGAAATACAGTAGCTTGAAACGTAGCTGGTAATGCCGCGCAGAATCATTAACCCGATCACCACCAACGGCATCCATATCAGCACGGAGCGATCCGTTTTACCAAAACCATCATCCAATAACGGTTTAAGAAGCGATAGCATGAAGGTATCACTAGCCGCGTTAAGCACTAACGCTACCGCTGCAACGATTAGCCCGGGTTTAAACGGCGCTATAATCGGCCAGAGTCGGCGGAAGGTCTGCCACGTGGAAAGATCTTTATCGTTCTGCATTCAATAAACCAGCTTGTGTTGAAATAGCCGCATATTCTACCCGTTCTACGCCTTCCCGCCAAACCACTGATGATACCAACGAGGTAAAACTTGATCCCTTAAGCCATAGATTTGCCAGCCGTCCGGGGAAAAAACAACCGTAATTTGCCCCTGATGCGGCGTATCGAACCATTGATAACTCTGATTTCGGTAGCGCTGAATCACTTTCGTTGATGGCATACGCCAGGCGTTATAGCGGGAAGCGGAAGCAAGCGCCGCCTTGCCGCCAACGCTCCGCAGCAGGGCTATCCCTGACGAGGTATTACTGCCGTGGTGCGGAACCTGGATAAGTGTAGACGCAAGATGCTGCCAGTAGTGGCTAATCATCGCCAGCTCCGCCGGCGTTTCAATATCCCCGGTCAGCAGAATACTGTACTTCCCGTCATCAATTCGCACCACGCAAGAGCGATTGTTTCCCGTTTTTGTCGCGCCGGGCAGCGGCCAGAGCGCGCGGAAGGTTAAGCCTCGCCACTGCCAGGTTTCCCCGCGCCGGCACGCTAAATGACCAGCCCAGCCCAACGGACTTCGCACCTCTGTCTGCGGCCATGCTTTTAACACTGAGTTGAGCCCACCGCGGTGATCGAGATGCTCGTGGCTGAGAACGATCCCCTCCAACTGCAAATGATGCCAGCGTAACCAAGGGATAATAATCTGCTGGCCGCTGTCGCCATTAGGCCAGGCAAGCCCGGTGTCATAAAGAAACGCTGCGCCCTGACGTTCGATGACCACCGCCAGCCCCTGCCCTACGTCCAGCATAGTGGCTCGCCATTCGTCAACTGAGGCGCTTCGCCAGAACGGCCTGCTCAGCAGCACGAGGCAGGTTAAGCAAAATGCGGGCGCCGTCCGCCAGGCATGAAATCGCCAGACGATCAACGCCAGCCACGGCACTATGCTTATCCCAAGCCAGCGAGCGTCGAGCCCCAGCCAGCCGGGCGGCAGCTGGCGTAATAACCAGAATAAGGCAGCCAGGATCCTGTCCGCTGATTGCCAGACCGCCATCTCAATGATAGACGGCGCGCAGAGGTGTAAAAACATGGCAGCCAGGATCAACGGGACGACGACAAAGGTCACCAGAGGCACGGCGATAAAGTTGGCGACCACCGACGTTAAGCTTATACCGTGAAACAGAGCAATCTGTAGAGGAGCGAGCAGGAACATCAATCCGATCTGCAGGTGGCATAACGCCAGGCTTTGACGCAGTAGCCAGTTCTTTTTGCCGCCCGGCATCGGCGCCAGTTGATACAAAAAAATAAGCGCCGCTACGGCGAACGCGGAGAGCCAGAGGCTTTCGGATAACATCGCCAGCGGATCGGCAAACAGTATTGCGCCAATGCAGCAGACCCATAGCTGCCATGGCGACCAGCGTTTTCCGGATAGCCTTAGCGCGCAGCCCGCAGCCAGCGCAACGCAGGTGCGCAGCGCGGGCGGCTGCATGCCGGTCAGCCCGGCGTAAAATATCGCGCTCGCCAGGCCAACGAGCAGCGGCGCTCGCCAGCCAAGCCAGCGGCACGGGAGAAAGAATTGCGCGCCCCTGAGCAGCAACCAGCCCAGAGAAGCCCCCAGCGCGATATGTAAGCCAGAAATCGCCATCAGGTGCGATATGCCGGTTTCCTGCATCAGGGATTTTATCTCGCGCGGTATCGCCAGACGCTCCCCCATGCCTAACCCTAGCATCACCGATTGCCATGGCAACGCGGCCAGGGTGTGATTCAGCGAAGCCAGATAACGCGCTCGCAAACTGCAGTTCCGCTCCCGGATTTCAGCCGTGATAAAGCGCCCGGTTAACGGACGATGCTGCGATAATGCGTAGCGTTGGCTATCAAACCCACCATCATTAAGCTGACCGTGGACCGGACGCGCCCGCAGCGTCATGGCCCAAACCTGGCCTGCGCAGGGCGTTTCTGGCAGATAGTTGCCGTAGAGGCTAATCCCCGGAGCAGGAAACAGCCGCCGCCCATCCAAACGAATAATTTTGCCCTGATGCGTTGTCTGCCCGTCCGTTGCTGTCAGCTCAACTTCAACCCGCAGATTTCTGTCCGTTAACCTCTCTGTCGGCCATAGCGTCTGGCGGGCGCTGAGCACTCCCCAGACAAAAAACAGCGTTATCAATGCCGCGTATTGCGCAGGTCTGCATCGACATTGCGCAATGAGTAGAGCCAGGACCATTAACCCCCAGGTGACCCACCGCCCTGGCAGAATGGGCAACCAGAGCAGCGGCAGGATTGCGATAATCACGCAGCCCGCAAGTTGTGGTAAACGCATGAGCACCTCCCTGTCAGAGGGAGTGTTACGCTAAACAGGAAGGCTGTCTCTGAGGACGGCGAGAAACTGCATCGCGCTATCCAGAGAATTTACTTTTCTGGTGCAAAAGGACCTGCGTTTTGCGAGGTAGCTTCAAAGAGAGATTTAAAGGCATAAAAAAAGCACCCGAAGGTGCTTTTTTAACGTTTAAGTAGGTTGTCGCCAATCGGCGAAACTTACTCTTCGTAAATATTGGCGCGGTCACGTAATTCTTTGCCCGGCTTAAAGTGGGGAACGTATTTACCTTCCAGTTCCACTTTATCGCCAGTCTTTGGGTTACGCCCGGTGCGAGGTGCTCGATAATGCAGAGAGAAGCTGCCGAAACCGCGGATTTCAATACGCTCGCCTTGAGCAAGCGTTGAGGCCATATGCTCCAGCATTTCTTTAACAGCATCTTCCACTGCTTTCGCAGGAATGTGAGATTGCTGGCTGGCAAGTCTTTCTATCAATTCTGACTTGGTCATTATTCCTCCGGTTTCCTTCAAGGCAAAATTAGCTAACAGCTTAAACAAGGGCGGCCGTAGCCGCCCTTTGTGCTTGATTACAGGACGAATCCCGCAATCTGTCAAGTAAACTCGTCATAATTCAGGTTGTTGTAACCCGAAAGACTGAGATTACTCGCCTTTAGCTGCTTTGAAAGCTTCAGCCATTGCGTTGTTAGAGAAGTTTGCATCTTCCTGTTTGTTAACAGTTGCGATTGCATCTTTCTCATCAGCTTCGTCTTTCGCACGAACAGACAGGCTGATTGCGCGGTTTTTACGATCAACGCCGGTGAATTTAGCTTCAACGTCGTCGCCAACGCTCAGAACCAGAGTTGCATCTTCAACGCGGTCACGGGAAGCTTCAGAAGCGCGCAGGTAACCTTCAACGCCGTCAGCCAGCTCTACGGTTGCGCCTTTAGCGTCAACTGCAGTAACTTTACCGTTTACGATTGCGCCTTTCTTGTTCAGTGCAACCCAGTTGTTGAACGGATCTTCTGCGAGCTGTTTAACGCCCAGAGAGATACGCTCACGCTCTGCGTCAACCTGCAGAACAACTGCTGCGATTTCGTCGCCTTTTTTGTATTCACGAACTGCTTCTTCGCCTGCAACGTTCCAGGAGATGTCAGACAGGTGAACCAGGCCATCGATGCCGCCGTCCAGGCCGATGAAGATACCGAAGTCAGTGATAGACTTGATTTTACCTTCAACACGGTCGCCCTTGTTGTGGGTTTCCGCGAACTGCTGCCATGGGTTGTTTTTGCACTGCTTCAGGCCCAGAGAGATACGACGACGTTCTTCGTCGATATCCAGAACCATAACTTCCACTACATCGCCAACGTTAACAACTTTGGACGGGTGGATGTTTTTGTTGGTCCAGTCCATTTCGGAAACGTGAACCAGGCCTTCAACGCCTTCTTCGATTTCAACGAAGCAGCCGTAGTCGGTCAGGTTGGTCACGCGACCGGTCAGCTTGGTACCTTCCGGATAACGTTTAGCGATAGCTACCCACGGATCTTCGCCCAGCTGTTTCAGGCCCAGAGATACACGAGTACGTTCGCGGTCGAACTTCAGCACTTTAACAGTGATTTCATCGCCAACGTTTACGATTTCGCTCGGATGCTTAACGCGTTTCCATGCCATATCGGTAATGTGCAGCAGGCCGTCAACGCCGCCCAGATCAACGAATGCACCGTAGTCAGTGAGGTTCTTAACGATACCTTTAACTTCCATGCCTTCCTGCAGGTTTTCCAGCAGCTGATCGCGCTCTGCGCTGTTTTCGGATTCGATAACGGCACGACGAGAAACAACAACGTTGTTACGTTTCTGGTCCAGCTTGATGACTTTGAATTCAAGCTCTTTGCCTTCCAGGTGCAGCGTATCGCGCACCGGACGAACGTCTACCAGGGAGCCCGGCAGGAACGCACGAATACCATTCAGCTCAACAGTGAAGCCACCTTTAACTTTGCCGTTGATAATACCGACTACAGTTTCAGCGTCTTCGTAAGCTTTTTCCAGCGTGATCCAAGCTTCGTGACGTTTAGCTTTCTCACGGGACAGCAGGGTTTCACCGAAGCCGTCTTCTACTGCATCCAGAGCAACGTCAACTTCGTCACCAACCTGGATTTCCAGCTCGCCCTGGGCGTTTTTGAACTGCTCTGCCGGAATGGCAGACTCAGATTTCAGACCGGCGTCAACCAGTACTACGTCTTTGTCGATAGCAACAACAACACCACGAACGATGGAACCCGGACGGGTTTCGATTGTTTTTAAGGATTCTTCAAATAGTTGAGCAAAAGATTCAGTCATGTTTAATCTTCAGGTTTCATATTTAACGTCCACCTGGCTCCATGCCGGATGGGGTTGTTTAACATACCCGCTAACACTCCATTGCTGCGGGGGTACTGCTATAATTCGGAGGCTGTTGTGCTTTATCGATAAGACGATTAAGCGGAAGCCAGTTTTTCGCGCGCATAGTGTAGCGCTTTTTCAATCACTTGCTCAATGTTTAGTTCTGTTGAATCAAGAACTAAAGCATCGACAGCCGGGATCAGGGGCGCGACTGTACGATTGCGGTCGCGATCGTCGCGCTCTTTTATCTCGGATAAAAGGCGATCAAAGTTAACACTAAAGCCCTTCTCCTGCAACTGGAGCATGCGGCGATGAGCACGTTCCTCCGCGGAGGCGTCAAGGAAAATTTTCACTGGCGCATCAGGGAATACGACAGTTCCCATATCGCGCCCGTCGGCGATCAGGCCAGGCAATTCGCGGAAGGCCCGCTGACGACGCAGCAACGCTTCACGCACGCGCGGAAAGGCAGCCACTTTAGATGCCGTGTTGGCAACATCCTGCGTGCGAATTTCAGCGCTGACGTCCTCTCCCTCCAGCACCACTTCCAGGCTGCCGTCAGTGGAGACAAAACGAACATCCAGGTGCGCAGCCAGCGGCACCAGCGCCTCTTCGGATTCCACATCAACATGGTGATGCAGCGCAGCGAGAGCAAGCACGCGATAAATCGCCCCAGAATCGAGCAGATGCCAGCCCAGCGTTTCTGCCATTGCCTTGCATAACGTGCCTTTGCCCGCACCGCCAGGCCCATCAATGGTGATTACCGGAACTGTTGCCGTCATCTTTTTCTCCTTCAGCAAGGCGCATAAATATATAAACGCCGCGCATTATACGCATCTCTACGACGGAAAGTGAGTATTGCTTTTAAATTACGGATAAGTGGAAATCTAATGCGGAAGAATTGTGCAATTATAGCGGGCTGATGGAGTATCAGCCCGGAAGATAACGCAGTTTTACTTTTTATCTTCAGCGATACGGTCACGGATATGCTGCGCGCGTTCAGCTGAAGGCGGGTGTGAATCGAACAGAGATTTACTGTGGCCGGCGTCAAGGCTGGCCAGTTTGTCGAAGCTTCCCACCAGCCCCTGAGTGCTGATGTTGCGCTTTTTCAGCAGATCGTAGGAGAAATCATCAGCATCCGACTCTTGAGAGCGGGAGAAGGCAGAGTTAACCATCCCCTCAGCGATATCGCCCAGCTGCGATTTAGACAAGCTTGCAGCCGCTTCGCTGGTAGATGAAATTGCATCGCGCGCGGCAATAGTCGCATACGCGGTTTGCATCGCTTTGCGCGAATGTCCCAGCGCTACGTGGCCCAGCTCATGGCCCAGAACCGCTTCAACTTCATTATCGGTCATCATGTCCATCAGGCCGCTATAGACGCGAACGCAGCCGTTGGCCATTGCCCAGGCGTTGACGTCTGATGTCATGTAAACCTTATAGTTTACCGGGGTTCCATTGATATTATTTCCTAACGCTTTGGCAATTTTATTCAGGCGTTTGGTGTACTTACTTGAAGCGCCGGCCTTTTTATTTTCGCTATCCATTTGCTTACAGGCATCGTCGGAAAGCGTTTTGACTTCAGCGTCAGAAAGCGTTGCCGCTTTATAGGCCGTCATCCCTGAACTTACGAGGGCGTTGGCGTCCATCCCCTGCATATTTTTACAACCTGCCAACAACGTGGCGGAAACCGCTAAAGCCAGCATTAATTTTGTATTTTTCATATCAATCATCCATTGATTACCATAATAAATGCTTATAAATCCTGCATTTACAAGCAGCCAAGGCTAGCATTTAGATTCCCGCCCGACAAGCAGGCATAAAAAACGCCGACACGATGGTCGGCGTTTTTACCTTAAACGCGCGTTACTCAGGCCAGCGTACTGATTCGCGCCAGCTGCTCGAAGTAGTCCGGAAACGTTTTCGCCGTACACTTCGGGTCAAGGATGGTGACTGGCGTATCGGAAAGCGCCACTAGCGAGAAGCACATTGCCATACGATGGTCGTTATAGGTGCCGATCTCAGCAAACTGAAGCTTCGCAGGTGGAGTAATGCGGATGTAATCCTCCCCCTCTTCAACCTCTGCTCCCACTTTACGTAGCTCCGTGGCCATAGCAAACAGACGGTCAGTCTCTTTGACACGCCAGTTATAGATGTTGCGTAGAGTCGTGGTGCCTTTTGCAAACAGGGCTGCCGTGGCGATCGTCATCGCCGCATCCGGAATATGGTTCATATCCATATCGATGGCGTTCAGTTCACCATGAGTGCAGGCAATGTAGTCATCGCCCCAGGTGACGGTTGCGCCCATTTTTTCCAGCACATCGGCAAAACGGATATCGCCCTGTACGCTGTTACGGCCAATACCGGTGACCTTCACCGTACCGCCTTTGATCGCGCCAGCGGCGAGGAAGTAGGATGCCGAGGAGGCATCGCCTTCAACCAGGTAGTCGCCCGGCGAGCGGTAGTGTTGATTGCCACGCACGATAAAGCGCTGGTAAGACTGGTTTTCAACCTCAACGCCAAAGGTTTTCATCAGATGCAGCGTGATATCGATATAGGGTTTGGAAACCAGATCGCCTTTAATCGCGATGACGGTATCCTGAGGCGCCAGTGGGGCGGTCATCAGGAGCGCGGTCAGAAACTGGCTGGATACGCTGCCGTCCACTTCAACCTGGCCGCCGCTGAAACCGCCACGCAGACGCAGCGGCGGGTAGTTTTCCTGCTCCAGGTAATCAATCTGCGCCCCGCCCTGACGCAGCGCGTCAACCAGGTGGCCAATCGGCCGCTCTTTCATTCGCGGCTCGCCGGTCAGCACAATATCGTTACGGCCTAAACATAACGCAGCCGCCAGCGGACGCATCGCCGTTCCGGCATTACCGAGGAACAGTTCTAATGCTTCAGCCGCCTGCAGAGGGCCACCGTTGCCGATGACTTCACAGCGGGTACGATCGGAAGACAGGGTATAATGAACTCCCAGTGCGCTCAGGGCATTCAGCATGTGGCGTACATCGTCGCTATCCAGCAGGTTGGTCAGCACCGTAGTGCCACGGGCCAAAGCCGCCAGCAGCAAGGCACGATTAGAGACACTCTTGGACCCGGGCAGGTTAATCGTGCCATCTACGCGTGCGATGGGTTGTAACGTCAGGGATTCCATTAAACTCAACTCTCAAACAAACAGAATAAAAACCCCGCAGAGCGGCTGCGGGGATGAAAAACACGACAGCGATCAACCGTGACGGCGTTCGAAGTCCTGCATAAAGTCGGTCAGCGCCTTCACGCCCGCCAACGGCATAGCGTTATAGATGGAAGCACGCATGCCGCCCACGACGCGGTGGCCCTTCAGCGCATGCAGACCGGCGGCAAATGACTCTTCGAGGAACAGTTTATCAAGCGCGCTGTCCGCCAGTTGGAACGGCACGTTCATGCGCGAGCGGTTCGCCGCAGCGACATCGTTGCGATAGAAACCGCTGTTATCGATGGTGCTGTAGAGCAGGTCGGCTTTCTGCTGGTTGATTTTATCCATAACGGCAACCCCGCCCTGCTCTTTCAGCCACTTAAACACCAGACCTGACAGGTACCAGGCAAATGTCGGCGGCGTGTTAAACATGGAGTCATTGGCGGAGAGAATGGAGTAATCCAGAATCGATGGACAGGCTACACTGGCTTTACCGAGCAGATCTTCGCGCACAATAATCAGCGTCAGTCCTGCAGGACCGATGTTTTTCTGCGCGCCCGCGTAGATCACGCCATAGCGGCTAACGTCAATTTCACGAGATAAAATCGTCGATGACAAATCCGCCGTGACGACCACATCGTCGCCAAAGTTTGGCGCTTCTTCAATGGCAATACCGTCAATGGTTTCGTTCGGGCAGTAGTGCAGGTAGGCAGCGCCCGGGGTCAGTTGCCACTCGCTCATCGGCTTAACCGCGCGCAGGCCGTCAACGGTGATTTTGGCGTCGATCACGTTCGGCGTGCAGTATTTATGCGCTTCTTTTACCGCGCTGGCCGCCCAGTAGCCGGCATCGACGTAGTCGGCAACGGTTTTATCGCCAAGCAGGTTCAGCGGGATACCAGCAAACTGTCCGCGACCGCCGCCGTGGCAGAATAAAACTTTATAATTGGAAGGAATATTGAGCAGGGAGCGAAAATCCTGTTCCGCTTCTTCAGCCACCTTAATGAACTCTTTACCACGGTGGCTGATTTCCATCACCGACGTCCCCAAACCGTTCCAGTCGCACAGTTCCTTTTGTGCCAGTTTGAGTACTTCCGCCGGCAGCATTGCCGGGCCTGAACTGAAGTTATAGACCTGAGCCATTTCCCCTCACCACTTGCTATGTTATTTACCCGCGAACCGTCGCGGGCATAAGTTATTCCTGTGGCTATCGGTTTTATCATTCAGTGACACACACCGCAATGGCTAAAACTGAGCGTCAGGGAAATGCGGTCTCGCTCACACAAAAGAATCTGCCAGCTTGACGTCATAAAACCGACATAATTGCTGTCAGGTGACTCTTTTTGCCCGGCTGACCTTCGACCATTCTGCATTTGCGCAGCGAGGGCATAATTGTTTATCCCCGGCTCGTAGCGTAAGGATTGCGCTGCAGCGGACGCAGGCATACTCGTCGTCCCGGGGTATAGTGGTAAAACGCTCGGTAAAGCGAGAAGGAAGAATGGAGAGTCCGGCTTTAACATCATCATCCTCATAGAAATAGAGGCTGATCTGGCCGTTGGTTTCCAGAATAGCCAGCCGCACCTGCCCCAGTTGCTCAACCCCGCTGGTTCTTAGTTCCATAAAAAATTCAAATTCGGTCATGTTTTCCGCCTGCAGTTTCTCCCAGGCCAGCTCGCCGTTTTCCACAACAATAATCGGCTTACCTTCAAGCAGATCCTCCAGTTTTTCGCTATGCCCCATCAGCCACATAATCAATCGATACAACAGCGCCAGCGTGATAAAAACCGCCAGTACCGGCAGCATAGGGACGTCATCGTAAAATGCGACGTCGCCCGCGGCCGAACCGAGAGTCAAAATGATGAGGACTTCGAACAGAGACATCTGACGAACGCCCCGCCGCCCGGTTATCTTGAGAAAAATAAATACCAGTACGAAGGTGTAGAGGCTCCGTAATGCCACCTCGGCCAAAAATTCCACGGGCACTTTATCCAGTGCCATACGATGCCAGTCAAATGTCTTCATGATTAACGCCTGAACAGTTATTGAGTGACATAAGCATAGCCAGACGATGGAGATAGCACCCGTCATCTAAAACCCGTATCATTGCGCGCTTTACGTACGATAAAAGTGACTGCCATGACTCAAACATTTATACCCGGCAAAGATGCCGCCCTGGAAGATTCCATCGCTCGCTTCCAGCAGAAGTTGCTCGACCTCGGATTTGATATTGAAGAGGCCTCATGGCTCAACCCGGTACCGCACGTCTGGTCAGTGCATATCCGCGATAAAGAGTGCGCCCTGTGCTTCACCAACGGTAAAGGCGCCACCAAAAAAGCCGCGCTGGCCTCCGCGCTCGGTGAGTACTTTGAGCGCCTCTCAACTAACTATTTCTTTGCCGATTTCTGGCTGGGCGAGACCATCGCGAACGGCCCTTTCGTCCATTACCCTAATGAAAAATGGTTCCCGTTAACCGACGATGATGAAGTGCCGGAAGGCCTGCTGGATGCTCGCCTGCGCGCGTTCTATGATCCTGATGAGCAGTTAACCGCCAGTATGCTGGTCGATCTACAGTCTGGTAATGACGAGCGCGGCGTCTGCGGCCTGCCGTTCACCCGTCAGTCTGATGGTGAAACGGTCTATATTCCGATGAATATTGTCGGCAACCTGTACGTTTCTAACGGGATGTCCGCGGGCAACACCCGCAACGAAGCCCGCGTTCAGGGGCTTTCGGAAGTGTTTGAACGCCATATTAAGAACCGCATTATCGCCGAGAGCATCAGCCTGCCGGAGATCCCTGCGGAAGTGATGGCGCGCTATCCGGGCGTAGTAGAATCGATCAATAAGCTGGAGGCCGAAGGCTTCCCGATTTTCGCTTATGACGGTTCGCTCGGCGGCAAATATCCGGTTATCTGCGTCGTGCTTTTTAACCCGGCTAACGGCACCTGTTTCGCCTCTTTCGGCGCGCATCCCGATTTCGGCGTGGCGCTGGAGCGTACCGTTACCGAACTACTACAGGGCCGCAGCCTGAAAGATCTCGACGTCTTCACGCCGCCAACCTTCGATGATGAAGAAGTCGCCGAACATGCGAACCTTGAAACGCACTTTATCGACTCCAGCGGCCTGATCTCCTGGGATATGTTTAAACAGGATGCCGACTATCCGTTCGTGGACTGGAACTTCTCCGGGACCACGGATGAAGAGTTCGCCACTCTTATGGCTATCTTTAGACAAGAAGATAAAGAAGTTTACATCGCTGATTACGAACACCTGAGCGTCTACGCCTGCCGCATCATTGTACCGGGCATGTCTGATATCTATCCGGCAGAAGACCTCTGGCTGGCGAATAACAGCATGGGCGCGCCTCTGCGGGAAACGATTCTTTCCCTGCCGGAAAGCGAGTGGGAAAAAGAGGATTATTTAGCGCTTATCGAACAAATGGACGATGAAGGCCTCGATGATTTCACCCGCGTGCGCGAACTGTTGGGTCTGGCGACCGGTAAAGACAACGGCTGGTATACCCTGCGCATTGGCGAGCTGAAAGCAATGCTGGCGCTGGCGGGCGGCGATCTCGAGCAGGCGTTGATCTGGACCGAGTGGACGATGGAGTTCAACGCCTCCATCTTTAGCGCCGAGCGCGCCAATTACTACCGCTGCCTGCAAACCCTGCTGCTGCTGAGCCAGGAAGAGGAGCGTCAGCCGCTGCAGTATCTGAACGCTTTTGTACGCATGTACGGCGCCGATGCCGTCGAAGCCGCCAGCGCCGCGCTGAGCGGAGAAGCGCCGTTCTATGGCCTGCAGGCAGTGGACAGCGATCTGCTTGCGTTCCCGGCTCATCAGTCGCTGCTGAAAGCTTACGAAAAGCTGCAGCGCGCAAAAGCAGCATTCTGGGGTAAATAAGCGCACTTTACCGCCGCAATAACCCTATGATGGGGGCCAGTAAAGGCCCCCGTTTTTTATGCTTTCCGCAACCCCAAAGCCAAGTTGTAGCCATAAAGTTAATTAGTAGTGAGAAATAATAAAATCCCACCGCAAATATTGTTAATTTTAATAAAAATACCCCATTTTAATTAACCGAAAAACGGGGGCAAAATGAAAATAATCAACATTATCTGTAAATTTTAAAATTTATTTTTCCATTAAAAAACAAAAAGTTAACTCAATAAATATGCAAATCCACACACTAAAAAGGCCTATAGTTCCGGTAGGATATGATCTACATCAAATTCCCTTCTATAATGCTTTGTTAGTATCTCACCGCCAACTTACATAAAGAGAGAGTTAGTGTGAAAGCTGACAACCCTTTTGATCTTTTACTCCCTGCTGCCATGGCGAAAGTCGCCGAAGAAGCAGGTGTCTATAAAGCGACAAAACATCCGATAAAGACGTTTTATCTGGCTATCACCGCAGGTGTCTTCATCTCTATCGCTTTTGTTTTCTATATTACCGCGACAACCGGCACGGCCGGGATGCCATTCGGGGTTGCCAAACTGATTGGAGGCATCTGCTTCTCACTGGGTTTGATTCTCTGCGTTATTTGCGGTGCCGACCTGTTTACCTCAACCGTTCTTATCGTTGTCGCGAAAGCCAGCGGAAGAATCACGTGGGGTCAACTGGCGAAAAACTGGCTCAACGTCTATGTTGGTAACCTGATTGGTTGCTTACTGTTTGTATTGCTGATGTGGCTTTCAGGCGAATATATGACTGCCAACGGTCAATGGGGACTTAACGTTCTGCAAACCGCCGACCACAAAATGCACCATACTTTTGTTGAAGCCGTGTGCCTGGGTATCCTGGCAAACCTGATGGTCTGCCTTGCGGTATGGATGAGCTACTCCGGCCGTAGCCTGATGGATAAAGCCATGATTATGGTTTTACCGGTGGCAATGTTTGTTGCCAGCGGGTTTGAGCACAGTATCGCGAACATGTTTATGATCCCGCTGGGTATCGTTATCCGCGACTTTGCAAGCCCGGAATTCTGGACCGCAGTTGGTTCAACTCCGGAAAGTTTCTCTCACCTGACCGTCATGAACTTCATCACTGATAACCTGATTCCGGTAACTATCGGGAACATCATCGGCGGTGGTCTGCTGGTTGGGTTGACATACTGGGTCATTTACCTGCGTGGCGACGACCATCACTAAGGGTTGTTTCAGGCAGTAAATAAAAAATCCACTTAAGAAGGTAGGTGTTACATGTCCGAGCTTAATGAAAAGTTAGCCACAGCCTGGGAAGGTTTTGCGAAAGGTGACTGGCAGAACGAAGTCAACGTCCGCGACTTCATCCAGAAAAACTATACCCCGTACGAAGGTGACGAGTCCTTCCTGGCTGGCGCAACTGACGCGACCACCAAGCTGTGGGACACCGTAATGGAAGGCGTTAAACAGGAAAACCGCACTCACGCGCCTGTTGATTTTGATACTTCCCTTGCATCCACCATCACTTCTCATGACGCTGGCTACATCGAGAAAGGTCTCGAGAAAATCGTTGGTCTGCAGACTGAAGCTCCGCTGAAACGCGCGATTATCCCGTTCGGCGGCATCAAAATGGTAGAAGGTTCCTGCAAAGCGTACGATCGCGAGCTGGACCCGATGCTGAAGAAAATCTTCACTGAATACCGTAAAACTCACAACCAGGGCGTGTTTGACGTTTACACCAAAGACATCCTGAACTGCCGTAAATCTGGTGTTCTGACCGGTCTGCCGGATGCCTATGGCCGTGGTCGTATCATCGGTGACTACCGTCGCGTTGCGCTGTACGGTATCGACTTCCTGATGAAAGACAAATACGCTCAGTTCGTTTCTCTGCAAGAGAAACTGGAAAATGGCGAAGATCTGGAAGCAACCATCCGTCTGCGCGAAGAAATCTCTGAACAGCACCGCGCGCTGGGTCAGATCAAAGAAATGGCGGCTAAATATGGCTGCGATATCTCTGGTCCTGCTACCACCGCTCAGGAAGCTATCCAGTGGACCTACTTCGGTTACCTGGCTGCCGTAAAATCTCAGAACGGCGCGGCAATGTCCTTCGGTCGTACCTCCAGCTTCCTGGACATCTTCATCGAACGTGACCTGAAAGCCGGTAAAATCACCGAGCAAGACGCACAGGAAATGATTGACCACCTGGTCATGAAACTGCGTATGGTTCGTTTCCTGCGTACCCCTGAATACGATGAACTGTTCTCTGGCGACCCGATCTGGGCAACAGAATCTATCGGCGGTATGGGCGTTGACGGCCGTACTCTGGTCACCAAAAACAGCTTCCGTTTCCTGAACACCCTGTACACCATGGGGCCGTCTCCGGAGCCGAACATCACCATTCTGTGGTCTGAAAAACTGCCGCTGAGCTTCAAAAAATACGCCGCGAAAGTGTCCATCGATACCTCTTCTCTGCAGTACGAGAACGATGACCTGATGCGTCCTGACTTCAACAACGATGACTACGCTATCGCTTGCTGCGTAAGCCCGATGGTTGTTGGTAAGCAAATGCAGTTCTTCGGCGCGCGTGCTAACCTGGCGAAAACCATGCTGTACGCAATCAACGGCGGCGTTGATGAAAAACTGAAAATGCAGGTTGGTCCTAAATCTGAACCGATCAAAGGCGACGTTCTGAACTTCGACGAAGTGATGGACCGCATGGATCACTTCATGGACTGGCTGGCTAAACAGTACGTCACTGCGCTGAACATCATCCACTACATGCACGACAAGTACAGCTACGAAGCTTCCCTGATGGCGCTGCACGACCGTGATGTTATCCGCACCATGGCATGTGGTATCGCAGGTCTGTCCGTTGCGGCTGACTCCCTGTCTGCAATCAAATATGCGAAAGTTAAACCGATTCGTGACGAAAACGGTCTGGCTGTCGACTTCGAAATCGAAGGCGAATACCCGCAGTTTGGTAACAACGACTCTCGCGTCGATGATATGGCCGTTGACCTGGTTGAACGTTTCATGAAGAAAATTCAGAAACTGCACACCTACCGCAACGCTATCCCGACTCAGTCCGTTCTGACCATCACCTCTAACGTTGTGTATGGTAAGAAAACCGGTAACACCCCTGACGGCCGTCGCGCTGGCGCTCCGTTCGGACCAGGTGCTAACCCGATGCACGGCCGTGACCAGAAAGGCGCTGTTGCCTCTCTGACCTCCGTTGCAAAACTGCCGTTTGCTTACGCGAAAGATGGTATTTCTTACACCTTCTCTATCGTGCCGAACGCGCTGGGTAAAGACGACGAAGTTCGTAAAACTAACCTCGCCGGCCTGATGGATGGTTACTTCCACCACGAAGCGTCCATCGAAGGCGGTCAGCATCTGAACGTCAACGTTATGAACCGCGAAATGCTGCTCGACGCGATGGAAAACCCGGAAAAATATCCGCAGCTGACCATCCGCGTATCCGGCTACGCAGTACGTTTTAACTCCCTGACTAAAGAACAGCAGCAGGACGTTATTACTCGTACCTTCACTCAGACCATGTAATGGTATTGACTGAAATCGTACAGTAAAAAGCGTACAATAAAGGCTCCACGCAAGTGGGGCCTTTTTAGCAATATCATCCTGCCCCAGTCTCTTTTGTCTGCTGTCTATACTTTATGGATAACAGCCAAAACAGACTCGACATAGCCTTTGAGCTGTGCATCTACATAGGCCCCGGATGGGCCAAATTCGGAGATATCACCGCAATGTCAACAATTGGTCGCATTCACTCCTTTGAATCCTGTGGCACCGTCGATGGCCCGGGGATTCGCTTTATCACCTTCTTCCAGGGCTGCCTGATGCGCTGCCTCTATTGCCACAACCGCGATACCTGGGATACCCACGGCGGCAAAGAGATTACCGTTGAAGAGCTGATGAAAGAGGTGGTGACCTATCGCCACTTTATGAACGCTTCCGGCGGCGGCGTGACGGCATCCGGCGGCGAGGCTATCCTGCAGGCCGAATTTGTTCGCGACTGGTTCCGCGCCTGTAAGAAAGAAGGTATTCATACCTGTCTCGATACCAACGGCTTTGTGCGCCGCTACGATCCGGTTATTGATGAACTGCTGGAGGTCACCGACCTGGTGATGCTCGATCTCAAGCAAATGAATGATGAGATTCACCAGAACCTGGTCGGCGTCTCTAATCATCGCACGCTGGAGTTTGCCCGCTATCTGTCAAACAAAAACATCAACGTCTGGATCCGCTACGTTGTGGTTCCGGGCTGGTCCGACGACGACGATTCCGCACATCGCCTGGGCGAGTTTACCCGTGACATGGGCAACGTCGAGAAAATCGAACTGCTGCCGTACCACGAGCTGGGCAAGCACAAATGGGTAGCCATGGGCGAAGAGTACAAGCTGGACGGCGTCCATCCGCCGAAGAAAGAGACCATGGAACGCGTGAAGGGCATTCTGGAACAGTACGGTCATAAAGTGATGTACTAAAATCCCCGCCCGGTAGAGATTGCGCTACCGGGTGTTTCCCCAACAAAATCAGCGTCAGGACATAAAATATTCCGACAGCTTATTCGCCACGCTCTCAATCGAGAAAATGCGCTTCTGATGCGCTTTTCGGTATTCCGCATAGCGTTCATCCTGCTCTTCCAGCGCACTGAGGATCCGGTCGGCCACCATCATTGCGCCGGCGATTTCCGCAAACCCCGACTCCCCTTCCCCCTGTAAAGCCACCGCCGCCTGAAGATTCCAGTCAGATAAACGGGCCAGCGGCGCAAACGTCCCGCGGGTCAGCGACAAAATTTTAACGCCCTGCTGCTTTGCCAGCGACAGGGCCTGCATCATATCCGCCGATGCCTGTTCGCTGTGAACGACGATGATGCCGGTTTTTTGACTGTCAGCCAGCAGCGGCATCGCCGCCGGATAGGAGCGATCGATAAAGCTGGCCGCCTTACCCATATTGATTAAATTCATCTGCAGGAATAACGCCACCGGCACCGCCGTGCCCACGGCATAGATAGCAATGCTGTTCAGGGAGTTAAGCCAGTCAGCCGCGGCTTTCAGCTCCTGGCTATCGACAATAGCATTACTGTCGCGAATGCTCGCCAGCACCGGCGCAACCTCTTCGCTCTCGTTGCTAGCGCTGTCTTCCGAGCGCGCGGCGCCCTGCTCCATCGCCAGCGCCGTTCTGAAATCCGAGAAACCTTTAAAACCAAAGGCCCGACAAAAACGGGTGATGCTCCCCTCACTGGTATCAATGGAGTCGGCCAGTTCTGAAATCGTGTGACGCATCACAAAGTCAGGATTTTCCGTGATAAAACGGCCCACTTTCTCCAGTATCGGGCTTAGCCCTGAAGCTCCATTTCTTATGCTAATCAACAAGTTATTGTCTATATGGCTCATTTTTTGCCCTATTTGCTCAAAATGCAATCACAATCACATCTTTCGGCCTGCGGTAAAGATAATAATTATTATCTCACACAAATAAATAAAAATAATTATTTTTACACACAGGAGAACATCGAATGAAAGGTCTCATAGTCTGTCGTACCGGTATGGGCAGCTCCTTAATGCTCAAAATCAAAGCCCAAAAAATCATCGACAAACACGGCTGGGATATCGAGCTGGAACATGACGTCCTCTCAGGCTTACGCACCTGGCGAGATATTGATTTTGTCATCACTATGCGCGATCTCACCGACGAAGTCGAAGCCGCCGGATTCAGAGCGGTCGGCATCACCGACCTGATGAACAGTGAAGAGATGGAGTCTGCGCTCACCGACATCGTTCAAAGCAACTAACCTCTCCCGGAGGCAATATGGATTTCCTCAGATTTATTGTATTCGACATTCTGGGCGTAACCCCACTTTTAGTTGGCTTTATTGCATTAATCGGCCTGTTAATCCAACGCAAGCCGATTGAAAAAGTCCTTTCCGGCACCTTCAAAACCATCGTCGGCTTTCTGGTTTTTGCCGGCGGCGCCGGTCTGGCGGTCACTTCCCTGGGTAACTTTCAGACCTTATTCAGCGATGGATTTGGCCTGAAGGGCGTCATGCCGCTGGCAGAAGCGCTAACCGGACTGGCGCAAACCAAATTCGCCATGTGCGTGTCGCTGATCATGGTGATTGGTTTTGGCTGGAACCTGTTTTTTGCCCGCGTGACGCCGTTTAAATACATCTTTCTTACCGGGCAACATAATCTTTATCTCTCCGCGCTGCTTACCGTAACGCTGAAGGCGCTGGGCTACAGCGACATGACGACCATCATTGTCGGCTCCATACTGCTGGGTCTCGCCGCCTGCCTCTATCCGGCTATTGCGCAGCCGTGGATGCGAAAAATTACCGGTAACGATGAGATCGCGATGGGGCATTACGTCACCCTGGCCTACGCCGCATCCGGCTGGATCGGCTCAAAAGTCGGCGACCCTAAACAGTCTACCGAAAAGCTGAATCTCCCCGGCTGGCTGGGGATCTTTAAAGACTACATCGTCTCGGTGTCGATCTCGGTAAGCATTTTCTATTACATCGCCGCGCTCGCCGCCGGGAAAGCCGCGGTCACCGCTGCGGCCGGCGGGATGCACTGGCTGGTTTACCCGCTCTTTCAGTCGCTGACCTTTACCGCCTCGCTGTACATCATTATTACCGGCGTACGCCTGCTGCTGTCAGAAATTGTTCCGGCCTTCCTTGGCATCTCGGAAAAGTTTATCCCTAACGCCAAACCCGCGCTCGATTGTCCGGTGGTATTTCCCTACGCCCCGACCGCCACGGTGCTGGGGTTTATCTCTTCGTTTATCGGCGGGCTGGTGGTGATGGGCTTTCTGGCGATCCTTGGCCAGACCGTGATTATCCCGGTAGCCATCCCCTACTTCTTCATTGGTGCGACCGCAGCGGTGTTTGGCAATGCCTCCGGCGGCTGGAAAGGCGCGATTGCCGGGAGCTTCATCACCGGGATCCTGATTGGCATCGGCCCGGCGCTGATTTACCCGATTATGGAATCCGTCGGTCTTTCAGGCACCAGCTTCCCGGAAACCGACTTCGTCGCTCTGGGTCTGGTCGTGTACTACATCGGTAAAATGCTGCCCTAAGAAGGAATGAACATGAACATTGATGAACTGAAATCCCACGCGCTTGCCGCCCGCCGCGAGATCGTCACCATGATTTACGAGTCCGGAATTGGTCATCCGGGCGGGGCGTTATCGATAATCGACATTCTAACCTGGCTCTATTACCAGGAAGTCGATCTGGCCGCCTCCCCCCGCTCGCGCGTGGTGATGAGTAAAGGCCACGCTGTCGCCGCGCAGTACGCCATGCTGTATCAAAAAGGGAAGATCGATCGTAGCGAGTTCTCTACGTTCCGGCAGATCAACTCGCGCCTGCAGGGGCACCCGAGCATTAAGTCACTGCCGGAAGTCGATGCGACAACCGGACTGTTGGGTCAGGGGCTGTCGATTGCTTTTGGTATGGCGGCCGCCAAAAGGCGGCGCAACGATCCGCACCGGGTATTTGCCATCGTGGGCGATGGTGAAATGCATGAAGGCCAAATCTGGGAGACGCTACAGCAGGCCGGGCATATGAAAATGGATAACCTGGTCGCCATCATCGATTACAACGGCTTCTCTTCCCACGATCCGGTCAATGAAGTCGTTAACCTTGAGCCGCTGGCGGACAAAATCCGCAGCTTTGGCTGGCATGTACTGGAACTGCACAACGGCAATGATATGCATCAGGTTGCCGATACCCTGATGCTATCCCGCCACCTGAAAGGTAAACCTGTCGCCATCGTAGCGCGCACCACCAAAGGTTCCGGCGTCAGCTATATGGAAAACAACGGCGACTGGCACTCAAAAACCCCGAGTAAAGAACAATTTCAGCAGGCAATGGAGGAGTTACAGTGATGAAAGCGCCCCGTGATGAGATCGGTAATGCCCTGATTGACCTTAAAGAAAAAGGCTATCCCGTCGTTGTCATCGACAGCGATTTAGCCAGCTCTACCCGTACCGACCAGTTTCAGGCCGTCTATCCTGAGGCCTTTTTCGAAATGGGCATTGCGGAAGGTTCCGCCATGAGCTTCGCGGTCGGCCAGGCACTAGAGGGCTTTATGCCCTTCTACGTCAACTTTGCCATGTTCGTAACCGGTACCGCCTGGACCCAGCTGCGGCAGGCGTGCTATGCCAAAGCCAATATTAAACTCGTCGGTAGCCACCCCGGTATGGACGATGGCCCGGATGGCGCTTCACACCATGCGCTGGAGGATTTAGCGCTGACCCGCATCCTTCCGGGGTTAACCGTCCTGACCCCGGCAGATGCGGAAGAAATCGCCGAAGCCTTTGAGCAAGCGGCCAAAATAAAGGGACCCGTTTATATTCGCGTGGCGCGCGAGCCGATGCCGATTCGCGATAAAAGCGTCGTTCCGCGGGTCAGCGATATCGCCGCCATCGCCGATAGCGGCGCCGATTTCGCGATTCTGTTTGAAGGGACGGTGCTGGAGCAGGCTACCGATGGCTATGAAAAGCTGCTTGCCAGTGGCAAAAAGGGCAAGCTTATCCACGTTGCAACCCTCAAGCCCTTTAACGAGCAGGCATTTTATCAGCTGGTTGAAGGCTGCCCGCTTATCGCTACGCTTGAAAATCACACGGTAAACGGCGGTCTCGGCGGACTGATCGCGGAAACCCTGGCGCAGAAGGCGCATCCGGCCCGCCTCACTCGGTTGGGAACGCCGGACACATTTACCGAGTCGGGTAATAGCAGGCAGCTAAAAGCGAAATACGGCATCTCAGGAGAAGCGTTATTTGCCGCTCTACGCTAACCACCAGGCGAGCCGGTCAGCTCGCGCGTAAAGGGAATATATATGGAAGAGACGCTATTTTCCGCCTGTCAGTTCTCCAGCGACAGCCTGAACTGGCGCAGCGCCGTTCAGCTCGCCTGTCGACCGCTTGAGCAGCAGGGAAAAATCACCGGAGGCTATGCCAGGGCTATTATCAGCGCCACGGAGCAGGATGGTCCCTGGTATATATTGAGCCCGGGGTTTGCGCTACCGCACGCGCGTCCGGAAGCCGGAGTGCTGAGCAGAAACAGCGCGCTTTCGCTGCTTTGCTGTCGCGAGGCCGTTGATTTTCCGGAGCATCCCGGCATTCGGCTGATAGTCGTACTGGCGGCGGCTGATAGCGAACAGCATATCCAGACTATCCAGCGGTTAGTCTGCTGGCTGGATGAGGGGGAGAGACTACGGCGATTCACCGAGATCCACAATCAGGCCCAGTTTGAAGCGCTTCTCGCTTCGCATTAATCGATAGCCAGGGACATCTCTCCTGGCTATTTTCGACCAAAATCAGGCGTGAGCCACCGGCGTAGGATGATGCCCCGCTTTACGCAGCAGCGTCAGCAGGTAGATGAAGGACACGCTGGCTATCATGATAAACAGCAGATTGTCAGAGAAATTCTGCATCAGCATCGCGGTCAGCGTTGGCCCAAGCAGGCTGCCCACGGTATAGCTCATTAACAGCGCCTGGTTCATCGCCACCAGCTGATGGCGCTCCACTTTTTCGCACGCCCAGGCCATAGCGACCGGATAGAGCGTGAAGCCGGAAGCGCCCAGCACGAATAGCGCAGGAGCCATTGCGGCCTGGCTTAACATCGCCAGACAGCCGAGAATTACCACAAACACCTGAACGCGCAGAACCAGCAGGCGGCCGTAGCGATCGGCGAGCCGACCAATCGGCCACTGCCCAACGATGCCTGCGCTCACCATCACCGCCATCCAGAAGCCGATGCCGGAATCGCTGACGCCCTGGTGGTTAAGCCACAGCGGCATCAGGCCATACAGCGAACCGAGCACGATACCGGAAATAATGCAGCCATTGACCCCGTGACGGGCCTGACGCAGCCTTAACATTGGCCAGATACGCGCCGGTTCGTGCGGCTCATCGCCCTGAGTCGTCACGCGAGCAAACAGCAGCGGCAGAATGGCCGCCAGAGCCAGCGCCGTCACCCACGGCAGGACGCTCATCAAATCAGTCGGCAGTTTGCTGACCATTAACTGGCCCAGCACCGTGCCAACGTAATAAATCATCATATACGCCGCCAGCAGGCGACCGCGGCTCCGCGAAGTGCCGCTACAGACCAGCGCGCTCTCCACCACCACCCAAATCATCGCGCAGCCGACGCCCGCAATAAAGCGCCAGCTGAACCAGCTCCAGAAGCCAAGCGTAATGCCGAGACCAACGCAGCCCACGGCAAAAATAATGGATGCCAGATAATAGCTGCGATTAAAACCCAGACGCTTAATCACCCATCCGGCGAGCAATGTCCCCACCAGATTACCGGTGAAGTAGGACGACCCTACCATTCCGACCTGCCAGGTCGGCATATTTTCATGGGCGAGCCAAAGCGGGACGAGCGTATTTAAAACCGCTATCGCCAGGGTCAACAAAAGCAGGCCACAGAGCAACATTTGCACTGGCCGGGTGTAGATGGTCATGGATATAAACCGTGATGGAGTTCAGATTTCGTGCGCATCATGCCACTGCTGTAAACATTGTCAATCCACCTGAAATCAGGCGTGACGCGGTTTGCGGGCGTACGATAGAAGTTTTTTATCCAGCGGATCGACAACAGAATAGTTGTTTATATTATTCCATTGTTTTTATTAATTTATTAGGAAAATGAGGTGGGAGTATCGGTAGAAATATTTCATGAATCGACAGCACTTTTTATCGCGCCAGAAAGCATTATTCTGGCGCGATAAAGGGCGTTAGCTGGCGATTGCCATCCCTACGGTCATATGCAGGCCGTAGAAGACGCCGCGGCCGATCATCTCGCCAACCAGTATCAACACAAAAGCCAGCACCAGCATCGGCAATGCGGGCTGATAGCCTTTGAGCTGCGGGGCGATCCAGCAGACCAGCGCCAACGCCAGCGCAACCAGACGCCAGGCCATTAGCGCGCCGTAGTCCGGCACCAGCGCGGAAGCTTGCTGGATGGAGCTATGAATTGTCGCTAGCTCGCTTCCCTGCATTAGCGCTACGATCGCACTAATCACCAGCGCCAGCAGGGTCACCGCCGGCAACAGGCGCATAGCCCATCCGGTAACGTCCGCAACGCGCAGCAGCAGATACCCCAGCAGCGGACCGCCGATAAACATCGTCAAGAAGAAACTCAACGGCGTCCAGACCGTATACCAGGTGGGGACCGTATCAATAGTGTTATAGACGCGGACCATCATCCAGACAAAGATAACCCCCAGCACCATGGTAATAACCAGCCAGAGATGACGCAGTCCCGCCGGTAGCTTATTGAGCGCCGCCAGAAGCCAGCCAATACCTCCGATAGCAAAGAAAAGCGCCCCGCTGGCGATTTCATTACTGAGCGACGAGGCCCCTACTCGATTGAGCGAGTTAAACGCGCGCATTGGCGACCCAAGATGCAGGGTGGAGGCAATAAAGCCTACGCCCATCAGCACCCACAGGCCAAACATACTCACCACCACGCGCTGCTGCTGTTCACGCGATAAGTCGCCTTTCATGAGCGCCAGAACCAGTACAATAAAGCCGCCCACTACACACTGACCAAAGACCGTGAAAATAATCAGCGGCCATTCATGCCATCCACTCCCCATCTCACACCTCCTTCGGGTTAGCCAGATAGCCGGTGGTATCTCCACACGGACGGCTGTTGGCGTTAGGTTTAATCACAATACTTGGTTTAGTGAAGTGGGCCGAAGGCAGCGGCGCAACGGCAGCCAGCTGTCCGTGTTTTTTACGCAACTCTTCAATCGGGCCAAAATCAAGCGCGCGGAGCGGACAGGACTCTACGCAAATCGGCTTTTTGCCATCGGCTACGCGCTCGTGGCAGCCGTCGCATTTGGTCATATGACCTTTTGTCGCATTGTACTGCGGCGCGCCGTACGGGCAGGCCATATGGCAATAGCGACAGCCGATACATACCTCTTCATCCACGACCACAAAGCCATCTTCACGTTTATGCATCGCCCCGCTCGGGCAAACTTTGGTGCAGGCCGGATCCTCACAATGGTTGCAGGCGATAGAGAGGTAATAGGCAAACACGTTCTGCTGCCAGACGCCGTTATCTTCCTGCCAATCGCCGCCCGCGTATTCATAGATACGACGGAAACTCACCTCCGGCGTGAGGTTTTTGTAGTCTTTGCATGCCAGTTCGCAGGTTTTGCAACCGGTGCAACGGGCGGAATCAATAAAAAATCCATATTGAGTTGTCATCGGTTACTCCTTACAGCTTTTCAACCTGGACGAGGTTGGTATGCGATGGATTACCTTTCGCCAGCGGCGATGGGCGTTGGGTGGTCAGCACGTTAATGCTGCCAGCCTGATCCACGCGACCGGCGTCCGGGTTATACCAGGCCCCCTCACCCAGCGCGACCACGCCCGGTATCATCCGCGGGGTCACTTTGGCTTCGATATGCACTTCACCGCGATCGTTAAAAATGCGGATCCGATCGCCATTGGCGATACCGCGTTTCTGTGCATCAAGTGGGTTGATCCACATCTCCTGACGGCATGCGGCTTTCAGCACGTCAACGTTGCCGTAGGTGGAGTGAGTACGGGCTTTGTAGTGAAAGCCGGTCAGCTGCAGCGGATATTTTTTAGCCAGCGGATCGTCATAATTTTCAAACCCAGGGCTGTAGATCGGCAGCGGGTCGATAACATCCTCTTCTTTCAGCTCCCAGGTCCCTGCGATTTCCGCCAGCTGCGCAGAGTAAATTTCAATTTTCCCTGACGGCGTCGTTAACGGATTGGCGGCGGGATCTTCGCGGAAAGCCTTATAGGCAACGTGGTGGCCTTCCGGATCGCGCTGTTTGAAGATCCCCTGCTTGCGGAATTCATCAAACGGCAGTAGCGCCGGGATCGCTTTACGGGATTGCTCATAGAGGTGACGCAGCCACTCTTCCTGAGTGCGGCCTTCGGTGAAGCGTTGCTCAACGCCCATGCGCTTCGCCAGCTCCGTCGTCATCTCATAGATGGTTTTGCACTCAAAACGTGGTTTGATGGCCTGGTCGGCAAAAATCACGTAGGACATGTTGCCGCAGGAGGCATCGAGGGCAAAATCCATCTGCTCCGAAGCCGTACAGTCCGGCAGCAGAATATCGGCATATTTCGCAGACGAGGTCATATGGCAATCAATGACCACAATCATCTCGCACTTCTTGTCATCCTGGAGGATGTCATGGGTACGGTTGATTTCTGAATGTTGGTTGATCAGGCAGTTACCGGCATAGTTCCAGACCATTTTGATGGGGACGTCAAGCTTATCTTTGCCGCGCACGCCGTCGCGCAGTGCGGTCATTTCCGCTCCGCGCTCAATCGCATCGGTCCACATAAACATGGAAATACTGGTTTCAACCGGGTTATCCAGCGTCGGCATGCGCTCAAACGGCAGCGAGTAAGAGCCTTCACGCGCGCCGGTATTCCCGCCGTTGATCCCGACGTTGCCGGTTAAGATCGCCAGCATGGAGATCGCGCGGGAAACCAGCTCGCCGTTGGCATGGCGCTGCGGACCCCATCCCTGAGAAATAAAGGCAGGTTTAGCGCTGGCGATTTCGCGCGCCAGCTGCACGATACGCGCCTGGGGAATGCCGGTAATCGTCGACGCCCACTCTGGGGTCTTCGCGATACCGTCTTTGCCCTGGCCGAGAATATACGCCTTATAGTGGCCATTGGCTGGCGCGCCTTCCGGCAGCGTTTTCTCGTCGTAGCCTACGCAGTACTTGTCGAGGAAAGGCTGGTCAACGAGGTCTTCGGTAATCATCACCCACGCCAGCGCGGAGACCAGCGCGGCGTCGGTTCCCGGGCGAATAGGGATCCACTCGTCTTCGCGTCCGGCACCAGTGTCGGTATAGCGTGGATCGATAATAATCAGCCTGGCGTTGGATTTCTCCCGCGCCTGCTCCAGGTAATAGGTTACCCCACCGCCGCTCATCCGGGTTTCCCCGGGGTTGTTGCCAAACAGCACCACCAGCTTGCTGTTTTCGATATCCGACGGGCTATTGCCATCGGCCCAGCCGCCGTAGGTGTAGTTCAGGCCAGCGGCGATTTGCGCTGTAGAGTAGTCGCCATAATGGTTGAGATAGCCGCCGCAGCAGTTCATCAGGCGGGCAATCAGAGTTTTTCCCGGTGGCCATGAGCGAGTCAAAGTTCCGCCGAGGGTACCCGTTCCATAGTTCAGATAGATGGACTCATTGCCGTACTCTTTTATCAGGCGCTGCATATTGCTGGCGATAGTATCGAACGCTTCTTCCCAGCTGATTTTCTCGAATTTGCCCTCGCCGCGTTTGCCTACGCGCTTCATCGGATATTTCAGGCGGTCCGGGTTGTAGACGCGTCGACGCATCGAGCGGCCGCGCAGACAGGCGCGAACCTGATGCAGGCCGTCGTAGCTATCATCGCCGGTATTATCTGTTTCTACATATTTGATCTCACCATCGACAACATGCATCCGCAGCGGACAGCGGCTACCGCAGTTAACCGTACAGGCGCTCCAGGTAACGGTTTCGCTGGCGGGAATCAGGCTATCCGCAGCGTAGGCAATGCGCGTGAAGGGTAAGGTAAAAGCGCTGCTGGCCATTGCCAGCCCGCCAATCGCCGTGGTTTTCATTAAACCACGCCGGCTCACCTCGGCAGCCAGTAAAGCATCGGGGGTTTTGGTTTTCATAGATACTCGCTTTGGTTGCTCACAATTAACTCAAACCCGCTATATAGTTTGATATATAGCGAAATTAGACTTTATTAGTTTTTTATGCTGGTTAATCCAAAGGGAGTATCTGCGTAATCGAGAAGTCGATTATTGCCCGGTATCAAGAAGGGGGTAAAAAAAAAGCGCCCGCAGGCGCTTTTGAGAAAAGAGTCGAAAAATCAGCCGATAAACTCAAGGCCGCGCATATATGGGCGTAGGACTTCCGGGATCGCAATGCGACCATCCGCCTGCTGATAGTTTTCCATCACCGCGACCAGCGTACGACCAACCGCCAGGCCAGAACCGTTCAGCGTGTGTACGAGGCGAGTTTTCTTGTCAGACTTGCTTCGGCAGCGCGCCTGCATACGACGCGCCTGGAAATCCCAAACGTTAGAGCAGGAAGAGATCTCACGATAGGTATCCTGCGCCGGTACCCACACTTCAAGATCGTAGGTTTTGCATGCGCTGAAGCCCATATCGCCCGTGCACAGAGCCACTTTACGATACGGCAGACCCAGCAGCTGCAGCACTTTCTCGGCGTGGCCAGTCATCTCTTCCAGCGCCGCCATGGAATCTTCCGGACGTACAATCTGCACCATTTCGACTTTGTCGAACTGGTGCATACGGATCAACCCGCGGGTATCGCGGCCATAGGATCCGGCTTCAGAGCGGAAGCACGGCGTATGCGCGGTCATTTTGATCGGCAGATCGTCTTCATCAATGATTTCATCGCGCACCAGGTTGGTCAGCGGAACTTCCGCCGTCGGGATCAGCGCGTAGTTGCTGCTGTCGGCTTCTTCTTCAAGCGGACGGGTATGGAACAGGTCGCCGGCGAATTTAGGCAGTTGGCCGGTACCGTACAGCGTGTCCTGGTTAACCAGATACGGGACGTAGTTTTCGCTGTAGCCGTGCTGTTCGGTATGCAGATCCAGCATAAACTGCGCCAGCGCGCGGTGCAGACGTGCCAGCTGGCCCTTCATGACCACAAAACGAGAACCGGTCAGCTTCACGGCGGCGGCAAAATCCAGCCCTCCGTGCATTTCGCCCAGCGTCACGTGATCGCGAACGTCAAAATCAAACTCGCGCGGCGTACCCCAGCGACTGACTTCAACGTTGTCATTTTCGTCGCGGCCGGCCGGAACGTCATCGTGCGGAATGTTAGGGATGGTCAGCGCGATATCGCGGATTTCAGCCAGCAGCGCGTCCAACTCGGTCTTAGCGGCATCAAGCTGCTCGCCGAGTTTGTTCACTTCCAGGCGTAATGGCTCAATATCTTCCCCGCGCGCTTTCGCCTGGCCAATGGATTTCGATCGGGAGTTACGCTCCGCCTGCAGGTTTTCAGTTTGAACCTGCAGAACTTTACGACGCTCTTCCAGAGCGCGAAGTTTATCTACATCCAGCTTAAAGCCCCGGCGTGCCAGTTTTTCTGCGACTGCGTCTGGCTCGGTACGCAGCAGATTGGGATCGAGCATGCTTATCCTGTGCTTATCGAATTAATAAAGAAAAATGGCCGCAGAGCGCGACCACGGAAATAGTGTGACAACCTTACCGCAACGCCTCAATTATCGGTAGCGTTTTATCGGGCTATTTTGATCCTGTTCGGTTAACCAGGCGAGCTTTTCGCCTATTTTGCCCTCCAGCCCCCGGTTTGTCGGCTTATAATAGCGCGTTTGCGCCATTTCCTGCGGGAAGTACTGCTCTCCGGCGGCATAGGCATTCGGTTCATCATGGGCATAGCGATACTCCTGCCCGTAGCCCATCTCCTTCATTAACTTCGTTGGGGCATTGCGTAAATGTACCGGAACGTCGTAATCGGGCCGTTCGCGGGCATCGGCCATCGCCGCTTTAAACGCGGTATAGACCGCGTTGCTTTTCGGCGCGCAGGCAAGATAAACAATGGCCTGAGCAATCGCTCGCTCGCCTTCCGCCGGTCCGACCCGGGTAAAGCAGTCCCAGGCGGAGATCGCAACCTGCATCGCGCGCGGATCGGCATTGCCGACATCTTCCGACGCAATCGCCAGACAACGGCGCGCTACGTAGAGCGGATCGCCGCCGGCGGTAATAATCCGCGCGTACCAGTAAAGGGCGGCGTCCGGGGCGCTGCCGCGAACCGATTTGTGCAGGGCGGAGATTAAATCGTAAAAGCGATCGCCTTTGTTGTCGAAACGCGCGCTGCGTTCACCGGCAATTTCAGTCAGCAGTTCAACTTTCAGCACGCGATTGCCGGAGGCCTCGGCCTCGGCCATATCGGCCATCATTTCCAGGGTATTCAGCGCCCGGCGCGCATCGCCGTTGACAAGGTCGGCGATGGCCTTACGCGTCTCGTCCGGCAGAACGATATTTTGCCCGCCGTAGCCGCGCGTTTTATCGCTCATCGCCTGGTTGAGCACCTGCTCGATATCATCGCTGGTCAGCGACTTCAGCAGATAGACGCGCGCGCGGGATAACAGCGCGGAATTGAGTTCAAAGGAGGGGTTTTCCGTCGTCGCGCCGATAAAGGTGATGGTTCCGTCTTCAATATGCGGCAGAAAGGCATCCTGCTGGCTTTTATTGAAACGGTGCACTTCGTCGACAAACAGAATTGTGCGGCGACCCGCGTTGCGGTTTTGTCGCGCGCGTTCAATGGCCTCGCGGATCTCTTTAACACCGGAGGTCACCGCTGAAATACGTTCAACGTCGGCGCTGGCATAGCGCGCAATCACCTCAGCCAGCGTGGTTTTCCCCGTCCCTGGCGGCCCCCAAAGGATCATGGAGTGCAGATGACCGGCTTCAATCGCCCGCGGTAAGGGTTTACCCGGCGCCAGCAGATGCTGCTGACCAATGTATTGCGCTAAATTTTCTGGCCGCATGCGTGCGGCCAGGGGTTGAAACGCGTTGTCGGAAAAATCGAGCGACAGATTGCTCACGTTCGCCTCTACTTACGTTGATCGTCCACCGTAACCCCTTGCGGCGGCGTAAAGGTGAACTTAGATGCATCCACGGCACCATTTTGTTGCGACTTCAGTTGATAGCTGCTGCGTTGATCGTCCTGCTCCACGGCGCTGAACTGATGAATCGTGCCGTCACGACCCACGTTAATGGTGAACTGCTTCAGATTGCCGCTACCGTTTTTCGGCGTCAGAACAAAATCATCGCCGTTCTGCTTAATGTTGTAGTTCTGCCAGTCGCTGGCCTGGTTGCGGGCAATCAGCATAAACGGCGTGTTGCTGGTCGCATCTTTCAGCCAGGTGGCGGTAGCCTGCTCAACAAAGGGGTTGTAGAACCACAGCGTTTTGCCATCGGAAACCAGCACGCTTTCATCCGGCTGGGTCATATGCCAGTTGAACAAATTTGGTCGCTTGACCCACAGGTCTCCCTGCCCGTCCTGCACGGCGTTGCCGCTGCCGTCCGTCACTTTCTGCGTAAAGCTGGAGTGGAAGCTGCTCACTTTATCAAGGCGGCTTTTTAAATCGCTGGCGGCGTCCGCCCATACCTGGCTGACGACAAAACTGGACAGTAATGCACAGGTGATTGCGAGTTTTTTCATTGTTATTCCTTAATGTGCGTCACTCCCGACGCGGGAGCCTAATCTGCTGCTAATGTAGAACGGCCAACGGCGGTAAAACAGCAGAACAGGCTGATTTTCACTTATTTACCCAACTTTGCGGTTACTCAAAAGGCGGCGGAGCCAGCACTTCACGGTTACCGTTATGACCCTGCTCGCTCACGATACCCTGAGCTTCCATTTGCTCAATAATACGCGCGGCGCGGTTATAACCAATACGGAACTGACGCTGCACCCCGGATATGGAGGCCTTGCGTTTCTCCGTCACAAAGTTGACGGCCTGATCGAACAGCGGATCGAGCTCTTCACCACCTTCATAGCCACCACCGCCGCCTTCGCTTTCGCTATCGGAGGTGATGCCATCAACATACTGCGGACGCCCGCGCGCCTTCCAGTCCTGGACGACAGCGTGAACTTCCTCGTCACGTACAAAAGCGCCGTGCACGCGCACCGGGATCGTCGAGTTAGGCGCGGAGTAGAGCATATCGCCCATCCCCAGCAGAGACTCCGCACCGCCCTGGTCAAGGATGGTCCGCGAGTCAATTTTACTCGATACGGTAAAGGCGATACGCGTCGGGATGTTGGCTTTAATCAGGCCGGTGATAACGTCAACCGACGGTCGCTGGGTCGCCAGCACCAGGTGGATACCTGCAGCGCGCGCTTTCTGCGCCAGACGCGCAATCAGCTCTTCCACTTTCTTGCCGACGGTCATCATCAGGTCGGCAAATTCGTCGACCAGCACCACGATATAAGGCTCTTTTTTCAGTACCGGATGCGTCGCATCCATACTGTCGCCGGGCTTCCAGTAAGGATCCGGAATGGGTCGTCCCATCCGCGCGGCTTCGGCAATCTTCTCGTTATAACCTGCGAGATTACGTACGCCTAGCGCGGACATGAGTTTATATCGGCGCTCCATCTCGTTAACGCTCCAGCGCAAAGCGTTGGCCGCATCTTTCATATCCGTCACAACTTCCGTCAACAGATGCGGTATTCCCTCATAGACCGACAGCTCGAGCATTTTCGGGTCAATCATGATGAACTTCACATCTTCCGGCTGCGCTTTGTAAAGCATGCTCAGGATCATGGCGTTGACCCCAACAGACTTACCGGAACCGGTAGTACCCGCCACCAGCAGGTGCGGCATCTTCGCCAGATCGGCGGTGACAGGTTCGCCCGCGATGTCTTTACCGAGGACCACCGTGAGCGGTGAAGGATTATCGCGGAATTTGGCATTATCCAGCACTTCGCGCAGGTAAACGGTCTGGCGCTTTTTGTTAGGCAACTCCAGGCCAACGTAAGGTTTACCCGGAATAACTTCCACCACACGGACCGCCGCCGTGGACAGTGAGCGCGCCAGATCGCGCGACAGGTTGGAAATCCGCGCCGCTTTTACCCCTGGAGCCAGGTTTAGCTCAAAGCGGGTGATGACCGGGCCTGGTGAGTAGTTCACCACGTCGGCTTTAATGCGGAAATCGGCCAGACGAGCTTCAACCAAACGCGCCATTTGCTCAAGGGCGAAGGTATCGATCGGCTCAACTTCAGCCGGTGGCGGCGTGAGCAGGTCAAGCGAGGGCAGCAGCGTCGTCGGCTTCTGTAACGGGCGACTGTCGCCATTGCGCATCAGTAGCGGGTGAATGAGACTTTCCTGCGGCTGCGGGATCGGCTGCTGCGGAGCCTGCTGCTGCGGATAGCTGCCAGGAGCCTGCTGCGGCATCGGCTGATGGTGAACAGGCTGCTGCTGTACGGATTGATAAGCCTGCTGCTGCGTATATTGCGGCGGCTGAGGCATCTGCGGGTGCGGCATCGGCTGCTGTACGGGCTGCGAATGCTGGGCAGGCTGCTGATACTGCGGGGCAGGCTGCTGTACTTCCGGCAACGGCGTGAAGACAGGCTCGCTCGGCGTATCATCAACTAACGTTTTCATTGGTGAGAATTCATAATCCGCCGCAGAGAACGGATGCGATCCCGGCGGCTGCTCGCTGGCGTAGCGCTGCTGCTGGGAAGCGGCAAACTGACGAGCAAGTTCGGCTTCAGCGGCAGAATCCTCGTCTACATCATCCTCTTCCGCAGCGTAGCTATCGCCATAGCGCTGATTTTGCGCAGCCGCGAACTGACGCGCCAGCTCACCCTGCTCAAGCTCTGCTACTTCCTCGTCCGTCAGCGCATCGTCATCATAGTGCTGATGCTCTGCCTGACGCGCACGTTCTTCAGCCAACCGTTGCGAAGGCAGCTTAATGCCATAGGAAGCCAGCTCACGGCGCGTGGGCACACGAACGCGGTTTGGACGCGGCAATTTCGGGCCTATGCCCTCTTTTACCTGCGCTCGCGGACCGCCCGACGCCGGGCTAAACAGCGGCGCGGCGCTGGATGCGGCAGATGCCGCAGCGGCGCTAGCAGAGGCCGCCCCGGTGGCCTGATGGACGCCAGACGCCAGCGCGCTCACCGCGGCAACATCAGCCGCCGGAGCAGGCGGAGGCGAGATCGGTTTTGTCGCAACCGGACTGACCGGCTCCGGAATCGGCTGATACCATGCGGCAAGCTGCTCGCGTTCACGCGCGCGTTTCTCTTCCACTTCTTCGAAGTAGTACATCGGCGGACGCTGAGGCTTCACCTCCTCTTGCGGAGGCTCAGGCTCAATGGAGGCGGCGTAAGGCTCAGGCTGCTGTACCGGGGCCTGTTCCGGCTGGTACGCGTGCTGCGGCGGGTAAGCCGGTTCAGGCTGATAAGCAGGCTGCTCAACAGGAGCCTGCTCCGGCTGATAGGCATGCTGCGGCGGGTAAGCCGGTTCAGGCTGATAAGCGGGCTGCTGAACAGGAACCTGCTCCGGCTGATAGGCATGCTGCGGCGGGTAAGCAGGTTCGGGCTGATAAGCAGGCTGCTGAACAGGAGCCTGCGCCGGCTGATAGGCATGCTGCGGCGGGTAAGCCGGTTCGGGCTGATAAGCGGGCTGCTGAGCAGGCGCCTGCTCCGGCTGATAGGCATGCTGTGGGTGGTAAACCGGTTCAGGCTGATACGCTGGCTGCTGTGCCGGGGCCTGTTCCGGCTGGTACACATGCTGCGGCGGGTAAGCCGGTGCTGGCTGATATGCTGGCTGCTGTACCGGGGCCTGTTCCTGATGATAGGCTGGCGGAGCCTCATACCCTGGCCGCGGTTCAGACCATGCCTGCGGCGCAGCGGTATCCTGCGCGGCCAAAGCCACCGGATCGGCAATGCTATGACCGTTTAACAGAGGATCGTAGGGGTCAAAATCGCCGGGACGTGCCGCACTGACGCCGGAGAACAGAACATCATCAGCATTTGCCGGACGCGCTGCGCTGGAGCCAGAAAAAAGCACATCGTCAGCGGCAACAGGCGCACCGCCGGCGCTGTACTGGACCTCGTCTTCGGCGTCATCCATCCGTTTACCCGAGAATAGCGCCGCATCGGTCTTACGCCCCATCGGATTAGAGAACTTCTCAGCCAGACGCTGGCGGCGAGCTAAGGCGCTGCGTAAAATCCGCGCGCGTCGAGAACCCTGCGGCTTCGCAGGTTCATCATCTTCATATTCTTCTTCATCTTCTTCATATTCCCCTTCATCGACCCAGGTGTCGTCACGACGGGTACGGTTACTGGCGAAAGTGAGAATAGAAAGGATCGCGCCGCCGAGTTTTTCAGCAATGCTAACCCAGGACCAGCCGGTAAACAGCGTCAGTCCTGCGGCCCAGATACAGAGCAGCGCAATTGTGCCGCCGCTGCTGTGCAGCAGCGGTTGCAGGGTAGTACTCAGTAAGCTGCCGATCACCCCGCCCGAAGCGAAGTACCAAATATCATCCGCGTTAATCGCCGCCAGACCGCAGGACGTGAGGATCAGCGCCAGCGCGCCAATCAAACGCAGCGAGACGGCGAAATAGTCGATGTACTCGTCGTTTTCCTGATGACGCCAGGCAAACCAACAGCCACCGATAATGATGACCGGAATGGTATAGGCCATTACGCCAAAAATAAAAAATAGCGTATCGGCGAGCCATGCTCCCGGCGTCCCACCTATATTGTGAATAGGCTCATGCCACGCCGTTTGTGACCAGCTAGGATCCGAGGGATTAAAGCTGAGTAAGGCCGCCATCAACCAAATGGCAAAAAGGGAGCAAAGAATGAGTAACGCCTCAAGGAGTCGGCGCCCGCTACTTAGCTTTGTGAATTTGACTTCTTTGTCTTCGGTGTATTCCTGGCTCAAGAAAGGCTCTCCAGGTATCAGGCTGTTTCCTGCCTTCGGCTAAAACGGACAACAGTGCCGGGTCTCCCCGGCACTGTTGCTGTATGGATTAACAGGAGTGTAATCAAACTACATCGATTTTGCACCTGTTCCGTGTTAGCGCGTCTTGATTACCAGACGATTACTTTGCTTGACTTCTTCCATCACCACATAGGTACGGGTGTCATTTACGCCCGGCAGGCGCAGCAAGGTCTCGCCCAGTAATTTACGATACGCTGACATATCCGGTACGCGGGTTTTCAACAGGTAATCGAAATCCCCGGAAACAAGATGACACTCTTGAATTTCTTCAAGTTTTTGCACAGCGGAGTTAAATTGCTCAAACACATCCGGCGCGCCACGATTCAGAGTAATCTCAACAAATACCAGAAGTGATGCATCCAGATAGTGCGGGTTGAGCAGCGCTGTATAGCCCTGAATAAAACCCTGTCTTTCCAGTCGACGCACGCGCTCAAGGCAAGGCGTCGGAGAAAGTCCCACCCGTTTAGAAAGCTCGACGTTGGAAATACGCCCGTCTTTTTGCAATTCATTCAAAATATTACGATCAATGCGGTCGAGATCTTTGCCAGGGCGCTTCTTGCTATCTACCATTATTATTGTCTCTCTGTATTCCTTCCCTACTCCTGTTCCGACTCTGAGCCTTCACTGCCAGAGTCCATCCTGTTATCACCCGTACGACATTGGGTAACCCAGGGGTACGTGAGAAGCCCGTTGCCTGACGGCAGCCACCGACATCACGCATGGCGTCTGTCCACACCATGCGTAGATTTCGCTAACCCGGATAAAAATGGCATTTGCGTGCATGAAAATTCGCCACACGCGAAACACTGCTTTTCTTCTTCCATGAATGTTTTCGCAAAAGCACAGGGGATTGTCAAAGCAAAACATCGATTTTTAGTACAAGATGCCAGATATTCATTATCCTCCCCGGTTGATTCTCATGTTTTCCTCTTATAATTGTCTCGCTAACAGTAGAATTAGTTATATTCTTCGTTCGTTAAATCGCCAATTAATCGGCATCTTCTATTGCACATATCGTTAACAAAACCGCCACGCTCTTTTTTTACGCCAACAAATTCCCTACAATCCAGCTCATGTATGCCAATAAATTATGAGGATCTCATGGGCACGGCCAAACACAGTAAACTGCTTATTCTTGGTTCTGGACCTGCGGGATACACCGCTGCGGTCTACGCAGCGCGCGCAAATCTGCAGCCGGTACTGATTACCGGAATGGAAAAAGGCGGTCAGCTGACCACCACCACTGAAGTGGAAAACTGGCCAGGCGATCCTAACGATCTGACCGGACCGCTGCTGATGGAACGCATGCACGAACATGCCACCAAGTTTGAAACCGAAATTATTTTCGATCATATCAACAGCGTCGACTTGCAAAACCGTCCGTTCCGCCTGATGGGCGACAGCGGTGAATACACCTGCGATGCCCTGATTATCGCTACCGGCGCATCAGCGCGCTATCTGGGTCTGCCATCGGAAGACGCGTTTAAGGGCCGCGGCGTTTCTGCCTGCGCGACCTGCGACGGTTTCTTCTATCGTAACCAGAAGGTCGCGGTGATCGGCGGCGGCAATACGGCTGTTGAAGAGGCGCTGTACCTGTCTAACATCGCTTCCGAAGTTCATTTGATCCACCGTCGTGATGGCTTCCGCGCGGAAAAAATCCTTATCAAACGCCTGATGGACAAAGTGGAGAGCGGCAATATCGTGCTGCACACCCACCGTACGTTGGAAGAAGTGACCGGCGACCAGATGGGTGTAAGCGGCTTGCGTCTGCGCGATACGCAAAATGCTGACAACGTGGAATCCCTCGAAGTTGCGGGGCTATTCGTGGCAATCGGCCACAGCCCGAATACGGCAATTTTCGCCGGTCAGTTGGAGCTGGAAAACGGCTACATTAAAGTTCAGTCTGGCATCCACGGCAACGCCACCCAGACCAGCATCCCGGGCGTTTTCGCCGCTGGCGACGTGATGGATCATATCTATCGTCAGGCGATTACTTCTGCCGGCACAGGCTGCATGGCTGCGCTGGATGCAGAGCGTTATCTGGATGGTTTAGCCGACGCTTGCAAATAATCTTTACAAGTCAGTAACAAAGGTAAAGAAGGCGACGAAAAGTCGCCTTTATTTTTGCCCCGTTGTAACATTGCCGTGCCCAAAAAACTCATAACTACACCTGCTAAGCGCGCAATGAATAAAACCCGTCAACAAGAGTTAACCCGTTGGTTAAAAGATCAAAGCATTATCTCCCGTCGCTGGTTGATGATTTCCCGAGTATTGGGCGTCGTTAGCGGCCTGTTGATCGTTGCTCAGGCCTGGTTCCTGGCGAGGATCCTTCACCGCATGATTATGGAAAATATCCCCGCGACGGCGCTGCTGCTGCCCTTTACGCTACTGGTGCTGGTCTTCGTACTTCGCGCCTGGGTGGTCTGGCTGCGTGAAAAAGTGGGGTTTCAGGCAGGTCAACATATCCGACTGGAGATCCGCCGTCAGGTTCTGGATCGCTTACAGCAAGCGGGGCCGGCCTGGATACAGGGGAAACCCGCCGGTAGCTGGGCCACGCTGATCCTTGAGCAGATCGACGATATGCATGATTACTATGCTCGCTATTTGCCGCAGATGACGCTGGCGGCCTCTATCCCTTTGCTGATTGTCATCACTATTTTCCCGGTCAACTGGGCTGCAGCGCTTATTCTGCTGGGCACCGCCCCGCTTATTCCGCTGTTTATGGCGCTGGTTGGGATGGGTGCGGCCGATGCCAACCGACGCAACTTTCTCGCTCTGGCGCGGTTGAGCGGCCATTTTCTCGATCGCCTGCGCGGTATGGAAACGCTGCGAATTTTTCATCGCGGTGAAGCAGAGACCGACAACATACGCGAAGCCTCTCAAGATTTCCGCCAGCGGACCATGGAAGTACTGCGCCTGGCGTTTCTCTCCTCCGGGGTACTGGAATTTTTCACCTCGCTCTCTATTGCGCTGGTCGCCGTTTACTTTGGCTTCTCCTATTTGGGAGAGCTCAACTTTGGCCATTACGGCGCCGGGGTGACGTTGATGTCCGGTTTCCTCGCCCTGATTCTGGCCCCCGAGTTTTTCCAGCCGCTGCGCGATTTAGGCACCTTTTATCATGCTAAAGCACAGGCTATTGGCGCCGCTGATAGCCTGAAGACCTTTATGGAAACGCCGCTGGCGCAGGCAGAGCGTGGGGAAAAGGCATTAAGCGATGACGTAATGGTAAGCCTTGAAGCTCGCGACCTGCTGATTAAATCTCCCGAAGGAAAAGTGCTGGCCGGACCGCTGAGTTTTTCCTTACGCGCTGGGGAACGTGTGGTGCTGGTTGGACAAAGCGGCTCGGGCAAGAGCTCGCTGCTGAATACGTTAACCGGTTTTCTTCCCTATGATGGCTCTCTCAGGGTCAATGGCGTTGAGTTAAAGAGCCTGGACGCCGACCGCTGGCGCCGTCTCCTGAGTTGGGTTGGGCAAAATCCGCAATTGCCCGCGGCGACGCTGCGCGAAAATGTCCTGCTCTCTTGCCCTGATGCTACCGAATCCCAACTGCAGCTTGCGCTGGATAAAGCCTGGGTCAGCGAGTTCCTCACCCTTCTGCCGCAGGGTATTAATACGCCTGTTGGCGATCAGGCCGGTCATCTGTCGGTCGGGCAGGCCCAGCGCGTCGCCGTCGCCCGCGCGCTGCTGGTGCCCTGTCGTCTGCTGCTATTGGACGAACCAGCGGCCAGCCTTGACGCGCATAGCGAACAGCGGGTGATGCAGGCGCTGACCAATGCGTCAACACAGCAAGCCACGCTGATGGTTACCCACCAGTTGGAAGGCCTGGCGAACTGGGATGCCGTCTGGGTTATGCAGGATGGTCAAATTGTTGAGCAAGGCAGTTATTCGCAGCTGGCGGCCGCAGGCGGTCCTTTCGCGACCCTACTCGCCCATCGTCAGGAGGAGATTTAAATGCGCGCATTGTGGCCTTACCTGGCGCTCTACAAACGACATAAATGGCTGTTGCTGCTCGGTATCGTGTTGGCGATCGTGACGCTGCTGGCCAGTATTGGCCTATTAACGCTGTCGGGCTGGTTCCTGTCGGCATCCGCCGTGGTTGGCGTAGCGGGCATCTACAGCTTTAACTATATGCTGCCGGCCGCCGGCGTACGCGGCGCGGCGATTATTCGCACCGCAGGCCGCTACTTTGAGCGTCTGGTCAGTCATGACGCCACCTTCCGCGTCCTGCAGCACCTGCGGGTCTTTACCTTTAGCAAGCTGCTGCCGCTCTCCCCCGCCGGACTGGCGCGTTTTCGACAGGGCGAGCTGCTCAACCGGGTGGTTGCCGATGTCGATACCCTGGATCATCTCTATCTACGCGTTATATCGCCGCTAGTAGGGGCGCTGGTGGTGATCCTGGTCGTCACCGTGGGACTGAGCGTGCTGGACGTCACGCTGGCCCTGACCCTCGGCGGTATTATGCTGCTCACCCTGCTGGTGATGCCGCCGCTGTTCTATCGCGCCGGCAAACCCGCTGGTGAAAGCATGACCCGGCTTCGCGGACAGTATCGCCAGCAGTTAACCTCATGGCTGCAGGGACAGGCGGAGCTCATGCTGTTCAACGCCAGCGATCGCTACCGGCGGCAAATGGAAAAAACAGAAGCGCATTGGCTGGATGCGCAGCGTCGCCAGGCGGAACTGACCGCGCTCTCTCAGGCGCTGATGCTGCTGATTGGCGGTATTGCGGTTATCGCAATGCTGTGGCTCGCCTCCGCGGGCGTTGGCGGCGATACTCAGCCAGGGGCGCTGATTGCGCTGTTTGTCTTTTGCGCGCTGGCGGCGTTCGAAGCGCTGGCGCCGGTTACTGGCGCATTTCAGCATCTGGGGCAGGTGATCGCTTCCGCAAAACGCATCACGCAAATCACCGAGCAAGAGCCGGAAGTCTGCTTCGCTCAGGGCAAAGACCAGAAGCTGGATCGCGTCTCGTTGAGCTTAAATCAGGTTACCTTCAGCTATCCTCAGCAGCCCTCCCCTGCGCTGGAAAATATTTCATTGCAGGTCAAGGCCGGGGAACATATCGCCATTCTGGGGCGCACAGGCTGCGGTAAATCAACCCTGTTGCAGCTGCTGACCCGGGCATGGGATCCGGCGGAAGGCGAAATATTACTCAACGATCAGCCGCTGGCGCAGCTAAACGAAGCAACGCTGCGTCAGGCGATGAGCGTCGTGCCGCAGCGAGTGCACCTGTTCAGCGCCACATTGCGCGATAACCTGCTGCTGGCTTCCCCCAACGCCAGCGATGCCCGGCTTGCCGAAACGCTTGAGCGCGTCGGTTTAGCGAAATTACTGGACGATAGCAGCCTGAATAGCTGGCTGGGCGAAGGCGGCCGTCAGCTCTCCGGCGGCGAACTGCGCAGACTGGCTATCGCCCGCGCCCTGCTTCACGACGCCCCGCTCATGCTGCTTGATGAGCCTACTGAAGGCCTCGATGCGACGACCGAAAGCCAAATCCTTGATTTACTCGCAGAAGTGATGCGTGAAAAAACCGTATTAATGGTGACCCATCGTCTGCGTGGACTGGCGCGTTTTAATCAGATAATAGTCATGGACAACGGGAAGATTATTGAGCAAGGTAGTCACGCAGAACTGCTGGCTGAACAGGGGCGTTACTACCAGTTTAAGCAGCGTCTGTAGGCTACTATTGAATCATTGCCTGATGCGTTGAGGTAAAAATGCGGCTGGTTCAGCTCTCTCATCATTCCATCGCCTTCCCCTCCCCGGAAGGCGCTTTACGTGAACCTAATGGCCTGTTGGCGCTGGGCGGCGATCTTAGCCCGGCGCGGCTACTGATGGCCTATCAGCGCGGTATTTTTCCGTGGTTTTCACCCGGCGATCCTATTTTATGGTGGTCCCCCGATCCCCGAGCGGTACTGTGGCCAGAGAAATTTCATCTCAGCCGCAGTATGAAGCGTTTCCATCAGCGCTCGCCTTATCGCGTCACGTTGAATCACGCCTTCGGTCAGGTTATCGAGGGCTGCGCCGACCATCGCGATGAGGGAACATGGATAACGGCAGGAATCGTTCAGGCCTACCATCAGCTGCACGAGCTGGGGCATGCGCATTCTATTGAAGTGTGGCAGGGAGATGCTTTAGTCGGTGGAATGTATGGCGTTGCGCAGGGCGCGCTGTTTTGCGGAGAGTCGATGTTCAGCCGTGCCGAAAACGCCTCTAAAACCGCGCTGCTGGTCTTTAGCCAGGTATTTTCACAGGATGGCGGAAAATTAATCGATTGTCAGGTGCTGAATAAGCATACGGCGTCGCTGGGCGCAGTGGAAATTCCTCGCCGCGATTACCTCGACTATCTCTCCGTGCTGCGGACTTATCGTCTACCGGAACGATTCTGGGTACCGAGGGTGCTATTTGCAGGAGAAGCGTAAATGTTTTCAGCACATTTTTTGTTGGGATGTTATAATTGCGCGGTAGAGTAGCTTCTGCCCGTTGCCCCGCCGCCGTTTGGGAATAATAAGAGTCAGATAACACCCATTGTTCTGTCACTCCCCCTTTACGTTTGCGCCTGTCACCCGGTTTATCCGCGTGAATCACGGGTAATGCGCCAAAACTACTTCGGCGATTTGACGTAAAACTTTACATACTTGCTGAACTTCGGCATTATCTTGCCGGTTCAAAACTACGGTAGTGATACCCCAGAGGACTAGATGGCCAAAGAAGACAATATTGAAATGCAGGGCACCGTACTTGATACGCTGCCTAACACTATGTTCCGCGTAGAACTGGAAAACGGTCACGTGGTAACTGCGCATATTTCCGGTAAAATGCGTAAAAACTACATCCGCATTCTGACGGGCGACAAAGTGACTGTTGAGCTGACCCCGTACGACCTGAGCAAAGGCCGCATTGTCTTCCGTAGTCGCTGATCGTTTTCGCGCTTAGCGCGCCAGATGCTGAAGGCCGGGATAATTCCCGGTCTTTTCATTTCTACGTCATTTACAACTAAAAGCGCGCAGATAAAAAAACCGGCCCTGAGGCCGGTTTTGTCATTGGGTACCAGAAACTTAATGCGCCGCTTCCGGTTTGTGCTTCTGCGCACTCTGGAAGTCGTAGGTCAGCGCATTTTTCTCTTTGTCCAGTTCCACCGTTACCTGGCCGCCGTCAACCAGTAAGCCAAACAGCAGCTCGTTGGCCAGCGGTTTTTTCAGGTTGTCCTGAATTACCCGTGCCATCGGACGTGCGCCCATGGCCCGGTCATAGCCTTTCTCGGCCAGCCAATCGCGAGCTTCCTGGCTGACTTCCAAAGAGACGCCTTTCTGATCCAGCTGAACCTGCAGCTCGACGATAAATTTATCCACCACCTGATGGATAACCGTCGTAGACAGGTGATCAAACCAGATAATGTTGTCGAGACGGTTACGGAATTCCGGCGTAAAGATCTTTTTGATCTCATCCATCGCATCCGGACTGTTGTCCTGATGAATAAGGCCAATGGATTTACGCTCGGTTTCACGCACCCCGGCGTTGGTGGTCATCACCAGCACCACGTTGCGGAAATCCGCTTTGCGGCCGTTGTTGTCGGTCAGCGTCCCGTTATCCATCACCTGCAGCAGCAGGTTAAAGACGTCCGGATGCGCTTTTTCAATTTCATCAAGCAGCAGCACCGCGTGCGGATGCTTAATAACCGCATCGGTCAGCAGCCCGCCCTGATCGAAACCGACGTAACCCGGAGGCGCACCGATTAAGCGGCTGACGGTATGACGTTCCATATATTCGGACATATCAAAACGCAGCAGCTCAATGCCCAGCGACTTCGCCAGCTGTACGGTAACCTCGGTTTTACCGACCCCGGTAGGCCCGGCGAACAGGAAAGAGCCGACGGGTTTGTGCTCATGGCCAAGCCCGGCGCGCGCCATCTTGATCGCTTCGGTTAAGGCCTCAATCGCCTTATCCTGGCCGAAGACCAGCATTTTCAGGCGATCGCCGAGGTTTTTCAGCGTATCGCGATCGCTGCGGGAAACGCTCTTCTCAGGTATGCGCGCAATCCGCGCTACCACGGACTCAATATCCGCCACGTTAACCGTTTTCTTACGTTTACTCACCGGCATCAAGCGCGCACGCGCCCCGGCTTCATCAATCACGTCAATCGCCTTATCCGGCAGATGACGATCGTTAATGTATTTCACCGCCAGTTCCACCGCCGCACGTACCGCCTTCGCGGTGTAACGGACATCGTGGTGCGCTTCATACTTCGGCTTCAGGCCGTTAATAATCTGCACCGTCTCTTCCACGGAAGGTTCGGTGATATCAATTTTCTGGAAACGACGCGCCAGGGCACGATCTTTTTCAAAGATGTTGCTGAATTCCTGGTAGGTTGTCGAACCGATTACCCGGATCTTACCGCTGGAAAGCAGCGGTTTAATCAGGTTAGCGGCATCGACCTGCCCGCCGGAAGCCGCCCCCGCACCGATAATGGTGTGGATCTCATCGATGAACAGAATACTGTTGGTGTCCTGCTCCAGCTGCTTGAGCAGCGCTTTAAAGCGTTTTTCAAAATCGCCGCGATACTTGGTGCCTGCCAGCAGCGAACCGATATCCAGCGAATAGATAGTGCAATCGGCCATCACTTCCGGCACGTCGCCCTGCACGATACGCCAGGCAAGCCCTTCAGCAATAGCGGTTTTACCGACGCCGGATTCCCCCACCAGCAGCGGGTTGTTCTTGCGACGGCGGCACAGAACCTGAATAGCGCGTTCCAGCTCTTTCTCGCGACCGATCAGCGGATCGATACCGCCTACGCGGGCAAGCTGGTTGAGGTTGGTGGTGAAGTTTTCCATACGATCCTCCCCGCCTGCTTGCTCTTCGCCGCTGCCTGGCTGGCTTCCGCTACTATCGGAAGACTGGCTCGGCTCGTCTTTACGCGTACCGTGAGAGATGAAATTCACTACATCAAGTCGGCTGACTTCGTGTTTACGCAGCAGATAGGCCGCCTGAGACTCCTGCTCGCTGAAAATCGCGACCAGAACGTTGGCGCCAGTCACTTCGCTGCGGCCGGAAGACTGGACGTGGAAAACGGCACGCTGCAGGACGCGCTGGAAGCTCAGCGTCGGCTGAGTATCGCGCTCTTCTTCCGTTGCAGGCAGTACGGGTGTGGTCTGTTCGATGAAGGCTTCAAGCTCCTGACGCAGCGCGACCAGGTCCACTGAACACGCTTCAAGCGCTTCGCGGGCCGAAGGGTTGCTAAGCAGCGCCAGCAACAAGTGCTCGACGGTCATGAACTCATGACGGTGCTCGCGCGCTCTGGCGAAAGCCATGTTTAAACTGAGTTCCAGTTCTTGATTGAGCATAGGCACCTCCCCCAAGTTTATTGCCTGCATTCAGGCTTTTTCTAGCGTACACAACAACGGATGTTCGTTCTCCCTTGCGTACTGGTTCACCATCGATACTTTGGTTTCGGCGACTTCGGCGGTAAAGACCCCGCAAATCGCTTTACCTTGATAGTGAACCGTCAGCATCAGTTGCGTTGCACGTTCAACATCATAAGAAAAGAATTTTTGTAACACGTCAATAACAAACTCCATTGGAGTGTAGTCATCATTGACTAATATCACTTTATACATAGATGGCGGTTTAAGCGCATCCTTAACTTCGTCCTCTACTAGCTGATCGAAGTCCAACCAGTCTCTCTTACTCATCGTCAGTGTTCATCATCGGTTGCTGTTGCCAACAGGCGGTGGCCTGTCGATGACCAGAGGCTATGCACATCACAAATCTACAATAGATCATAGATAATTATCATCTATTACTTCCATCCGCGACGTCTGTCACATTCCCCGGCAATAGCGTTAACTGCTTCAAATTTTGACGCATTTTTCACCGTCCCCCAGCGTCAATCGCTTGACGCATTTCCTGATTTCTCTAAATTGTAGTGGCGAGAGTTGGCGAGCAAATGAACAACTCGTCACTCCACTACCGGTTCATTCCATCTTACTTATAAGATTTACGAAGGATGTCGAAGTATGGAAATGGGTACTGTTAAGTGGTTCAACAATGCCAAAGGGTTCGGTTTTATCTGCCCTGAGGGCGGCGGCGAAGACATTTTCGCCCATTACTCCACCATCCAGATGGATGGTTACAGAACGCTAAAAGCCGGACAAGCGGTTCGGTTTGATGTTCACCAGGGGCCAAAAGGTAACCACGCCAGCGTGATTGTCCCTGTTGAAGCTGAAGAAACAGAAACAGCCGCATAACTCTTTTGCTTCATTGTGTACATCCCGCCAGCAAAATGCCAGTCCTTCTGACTGGCATTTTTTTATCGCTACTCGCGCGCCAGGGCGTCTACCGGGTCCAGACGCGCCGCGTTGCGCGCCGGTAGCCAGCCAAACAGCACCCCAGTCAGCGTGGAGCATAAAAATGCGGTCAATAGCGCCAACGGCGAAAAACCGATCTCCCAGCCGGGTAAAAACAGCTGGAGAACAAAGGCGATCAGCAGCGAAAGCGTGACGCCCAGCGCCCCGCCGACCAGGCAAACCAACACCGCCTCGATCAAAAACTGCTGTAACACATCGCTGGCCCGCGCACCGACCGCCATACGGATACCGATCTCCCGCGTGCGCTCGGTGACTGAGACCAGCATAATGTTCATTACGCCAATTCCGCCGACCACCAGCGCAATCACCGCCACCAGCGTCAGAAACAGCTGTAATGTATGTGTGGTCCGTTCCGCCGTTTTCAAGACGCTGTCCATATTCCAGGTGAAAACATCTTTCTTACCGTGACGCAGTTCCAGTAGACGCAACAGCTGCTGCTCGGCAATCGAGCTGTCATAACCTTCATTCACCCGCACGGTGATGGAATTCAGCCACGACTGCCCCATCACCCGCCCGGCCATCGTGGTATAGGGTAACCAGACGCGCAGGATTTTGCTGCTGCCGAACATCGACTGTTTTTCATCCGCGACGCCGATCACCGTCGCCGGCATGTTGCCGACCAGAATGATCTCACCCACCACTTTCGCTTTGTGCGGAAACAGCTGTCGACGCGCGTTACTGTCGAGCACCACCACCTGCGCGCGGCTATTTAGCTGAAGCTCGTTAAAGGTATTTCCTTCGCTGAAGGTCATGCCGTAGACGTTAAAATACTGTGACCCTACGCCCTCGGCGCTGGCGGCAACGTCAATGTTATCAGCCCGCAGACGCAGGCTTTTTGATACCGCCGGGGTCGCCGAGCTGACCCAGGGCTGTTTCTGAATAGCCAACAGGTCATCGTACTTCAGAGACTGCTGATAGCGGGGATCGTCATCGCCGAAATCCTTGCCGGGATAAACATCAATGGTATTGGTACCGATAGCGCGAATATCGGCCAGCACCATCTGCTTCGCGGCATCGCCCACCACCACAATCGACACCACCGAGGCAATACCGATAATAATCCCGAGCATCGTCAGCAGCGTACGCATTTTATTCGCCGCCATCGCGCGCCAGGCCATAACCAGCGCTTCGCGAAAGCCGCTGCTGAACTGACGCCACGCCGATGGCTCAGCCGCCGTACGCTGACGCAGTACGCCGCCGTGGGCGGACCCCAGCGCGGGCGGATTACGCACGATTTCACCATCGTGTATTTCAATGACCCGTTCTGCCTGGGCCGCCACCTGCGGATCATGGGTGACGATAATCACCGTATGCCCCTGCGCTTTTAGCTGGTGAAGGATCCCCATGACCTCTTCGCCGGAGCGGCTGTCCAGCGCGCCGGTTGGCTCATCCGCGAGAATCACTTCCCCGCCGTTCATCAGGGCGCGGGCGATACTCACCCGCTGCTGCTGGCCGCCGGAGAGCTGCGAAGGCTGATATTCAGCTCTGTCGCCCAGTCCCAACCGAATCAGCAGCTCATGGGCCCGGGCCAGACGCGCTTTACGCTCCGCGCCGGCATAAACCGCCGGAACTTCGACGTTCTGCGCCGCGGTCAGATGCGATAGCAGGTGATAGCGCTGGAAAATAAAGCCGAAATGCTCCCGCCGCAGGCGCGCCAGCTCGTCGCCGTTGAGACGAGCCACGTCCGTTCCCGCGACCCGGTAGGTACCGCCGGTCGGTTTGTCCAGACAGCCGAGAATATTCATCAGCGTGGATTTGCCGGAGCCGGACGCCCCGACAATAGCCACCATTTCTCCTGCGGCAATGCTCAACGTAATGCCTTTCAGCACCTCAACGTTGCCCTCACCAGAAGGATAGCTGCGGCGAATATCACGCAGTTCCAGTAACGCCGTCATTTCGCCGCTCCGGCCGCACCTTCGCCGATAATCACTTCATCCCCCTCTTCCAGCCCTTTCACCACTGCCACATCGGTGTCGTTACGCGCGCCGATAACGATTTCACGCTCTTTAACTTCACCGGTACGCAGCAGACGCACGTGGTAGCGGTTATCGCCGATGGCTTCACCCAGCGCGCTCAGCGGGATGGTGATGACGTTTTTCACTTCCGAGAGCTGGATATGCACCTGGGCGGTCATTTCCAGACGCAGGATGCCCTGCGGGTTCGGCACTTCAAAACGGGCGTAGTAGAAAATCGCGTCATTGACCTTTTCGGGTGTCGGCAAGATATCCTTCAATGTCCCTTCATAGCGCGTCAGCGGATCGCCCAGCACGGTAAACCAGGCTTTTTGCCCCGGCTTCAGATGAATCACGTCCGCTTCCGAGACCTGCGCCTTCACCAGCATAGTGCTGAGATCGGCCAAGGTTAAAATATTCGGCGCCTGCTGGGCGGCAATCACCGTCTGCCCCTGCAGGGTAGTGATTTGCGTCACTTCCCCGGACATCGGTGCCAAAATTTTGGTGTAGTCGAGGTTGGTTTTGGCCGTATCCAGGGTAGCCTGATTACGTTTGACCTGCGCTTCAATCGTACCGATTTGCGCCTCTTTGACCGCTAAGTCAGTCGCGGCGGTATCGAGGTCCTGGCGAGAGACTAACTGGCGCTGCGCCAGCTGCTGCTGGCGGGCCAACGTCGCCGCAGACAGTTTACGCTCCGCACGGGCCTGGTTGAGCTGCGCCCGCAGCTCCATCAGCGTCGCTTCAACTTCTTTAATCTGGTTTTCCGCCTGCTCGGGATCGATAACCCCCAGCAGTTGATCTTTTTTGACTTTGTCGCCAATCTCAACGCGCAGCGTTTTTAGCTGTCCGCTAACCTGGGCTCCGACGTCAACTTTTTTTAACGCATCCAGCTTACCGGTCGCCAGCACGCTCTGCTGCAGGTCGCCTTTGCGTACAACCAGCGTCTGATATTGCGGCAGCGGCGCATTCAGAATTCGCCATCCCCAGACGGCGAGGGCCAGTACGACAATCGCCAGCAGCCACCATACTTTCCTGCGCTTTCCATTTAATTTCATAAAAATTCCTGATGTTTTAACCCGCAGAACCCGCAACAATTCTATCTAAATGCGGCAATAGAATAACGCGCATTTTTAGCTGCGCTTAATTTTTGTTTAACCAAAGTTGAAGGTCGCGCGGATCAAGGCGTGCCGGGAGAGTTCCCGGCAGAGAGAGGTAAACGGCGGTCGGCGCTAATCCGCCCGCCCGCGCGCCAGCCATAGCACGCGGGAGAACATTTTTTTCAACAGCGCCGGAATGGCGTCAACCCCGCGACGCCCGGCCTCCATCGCCACTTCAATCGCCAGGTCCGGTTTTGACGAACGGTGGATCGCTTTGGTGATCACCCGCCGCATATTCATGGGAATATTCATCGGCAGCTGGGCCACCCGATGATAAACATCGTCGAAGCCCTGGCGGTACATAAAATGCTCCATATCCATCGCCGGTAGCGCGGTGAGATGGTCGCGCTCAAGCATTTTGTCGTCATTTAACAGCCCGCGAACGGTGGCGGCATATTTCTTCCCGGCCTCATCGCCGTCCACCAGCACGTGCCATTCAATACCCATTCGCCGGGCGAATTTGATAAGCGGTTTTAATCCCGACTGGGCAAACTCAATCACCTTCACCCCTTCTGCATCAAAATGGTGGCCGCACTGGCGGGCCAGCTCGTTGATAACCCAGGTTTCGGTCTCCCCTTCGACCAGCAGCCAGCAGCGGGCAAAGAGCGATGAAGCGCGGTTAAAGCGAATATGAAAAGCGATGCGCCGGCTGTCTTCGGCATTCATCCCGCCGGGACCCAGCCGCCAGGCAGATACCCGTGAAGATTCGCGCACCAGCCGGCAAACGTGCTCGACGGGCGTTAATGACAGCAGTTCGCCAGAGTTCGTCGTCGTCACCCGCTGCAGCGGCAGTAAATTAAGCAAATGCCAGGCTACAGAAAGCATAATCGGATGCAGACGGGTTTCCGGGTCCTCAATCAACAAGAGCGGCCGCGCATCGCGATCGAGTCTCACCGTACCTTTCGCCTGCAACAACGTAGAAAACAGTCCCAATAAAATCACCCGATGGCTGCGCCCGCCGGGCTTGTCGATCATCCTGTTAATGATGTCCAGGTAGCGCCAGCTGCGCTGTTCATCATGTGAATGACGGCGCATCAGGCGATGACGCGACTGTGCGCTGCTCTGCTCGGCAAAATAGTGCTCCAGCAATTGCACCATGGCCGACAGCCCCTGGCGGATCTGCCCATCGGTTAAATTTTGCGGATGATGCACCAGTTCTCGGGAGAGGAAATCAAGCTGGCGCGCGGTAATTTCGATCTGCGGCGAATGCGGAACAGTGCCGTTGTGGATCCGTCGCATAAAGCGGGCGTCGCGCAGCCGCAGAACCGGCATCAGCCGCACCAGGTGACGGGCGAGTTCATCAATATCGTCAAGCTCCAGCGCTTCCCCTTCACCATTAATAAAGCTACGCAGGGTCATTACGCTGTCGTCATCAGCAAGCTCCCCCTCGAGGCGATAGAAAACGCGCTGATAGCCGTCGTCGCAGGGCACCCAGCAGTTGCTGAGAGGGCGATAGCGTCGTACCCGATGGCGGCCGGGTTCATTTTCACGGAAGGTCAAAATGATATGCAGATGATGCTCGCGCCCCTGAATATCGCCGGGCGGAAACCAAAAATCTTCCCGAACAAAATGATAAAGGTCAAACTCCGGCGACAGGAGTAGCGTCAGGGCATCCAGCAGGCTGGATTTACCCCAGGCATTTTCGCCAATCAGCACGTTATTTTGCTCAAGCATCAACGATAAACGGTTAATGCCGCGAAAACCGACTATTTCGACGCGCTCAAGATGCATATGCCCTCCGCTCGGTGGCGACTATCTCCTTCAGTTATCAGCAGTATAGCGAGGTGAGCATCAACATGACACCACAGGCGTATTATGAATCGCTATGGGGTGAAGAGCCGGAATGTGATGCGAGATATTTTACTTAATTGAGAAACGCATTCATCATCAAAAGTCGTTTTTTTAATCATTTTTGTTCTACACTTTTAAAAATTCCCATATAAAAAGGAATCCCAGCGCATTGTTCTATATCAAATTACATCAATTTATTTAACTGGTCCCAGAGTAGCGATCGTCCCTAGAATAGCGTCGCTTTATTCTAGTCGTCATTCTTTGTGGCGAAAATAAAGGCCGGCACGAAAACTCGTGCTCGTTTACGTTTTTATTGAGGTGGTTATGTTTAGAAAATTAGCAGCAGAATGCTTTGGTACATTCTGGCTGGTATTCGGTGGCTGCGGCAGCGCCGTTCTGGCTGCAGCGTTCCCGGAGCTGGGAATTGGTTTTGCCGGCGTCGCGCTGGCCTTCGGTTTAACCGTATTAACCATGGCCTATGCCGTTGGCCATATTTCCGGCGGGCATTTTAACCCGGCGGTGACTTTAGGTTTATGGGCGGGTGGTCGTTTCCCGGCCAAAGAGGTGATTGGTTATATTATCGCCCAGGTCGTCGGCGGTATTATCGCCGCCGCTATTCTGTATGTTGTCGCCAGCGGTAAAGCGGGCTTCGACGCCGCCGCTAGCGGGTTCGCATCGAACGGTTATGGCGAACATTCTCCGGGCGGTTTCTCCATGCTTTCCGCCATTGTGATTGAGATTGTCCTGACCTGTGGCTTCCTGCTGGTTATTCACGGCGCCACGGATAAAAACGCCCCTGCCGGCTTCGCCCCTATCGCCATTGGCCTGGCGCTGACGCTTATTCACCTGATCAGCATTCCGGTCACCAACACGTCGGTAAACCCGGCGCGTAGCACCGCGGTAGCGATTTTCCAGGGCGGCTGGGCGCTGCAGCAGCTGTGGCTATTCTGGGTAATGCCGATTATCGGCGGCATTCTCGGCGGCGTGCTCTACCGCACCCTGCTGGAAAAACGCAGCTAAGCTCCCACTATTCTCTTGAGGCCCGGTATCGCCGGGCCTTTCTTTTTTTCGACTACTTTACTCAGTCCGGCGATTTGGGTAGTGTCAGTGACGCTATTTTCACTCTGCAAGGATCGTGTCGTTCATGTTTTCGGGACTATTAATCATTCTGCTGCCGTTGGTCATAGGCTATCTTATTCCTCTTCATCGGCCATCAGCCCTTAAACTCATTACGCGACTTCTGAGCTGGATCGTCTACGTTATTCTCTTCTTTATGGGAATTAGCCTGGCCTTCCTGGATAATCTGGCCAGCAACCTCCTGGCGATCCTTCATTATGCGGCGGTCAGCGTCGTTATTATTATGCTGTGCAATATTGCCGCCCTGATGTGGCTTGAACAGAAAATGCCCTGGCAAAATCATCATCGTCAGGAAAGATTACCCTCGCGTCTGGCAATGGCGCTGGAATCCCTTCAGCTATGCGGCGTGGTGCTTATTGGCTTCCTGATTGGTCTAAGCGGTCTCTCTTTTTTACAACACGCCACCGAGGCCAGCGAATATACGCTGATTTTCCTTTTGTTCCTCATCGGTATTCAACTGCGTAATAATGGCATGACGCTGCGGCAAATCGTTCTTAATCGCCGCGGCATGATTGTCGCGGTGGTGGTGATGGTCAGTTCATTACTGGGTGGCGTCATCAATGCCTTTATTCTTGACCTACCGCTAAAAACCGGACTGGCCATGGCCTCCGGTTTTGGCTGGTATTCACTCTCCGGGATCCTGCTGACCGAATCCTATGGCCCGGTGATTGGCAGCGCGGCATTCTTTAACGATCTTGCCCGCGAGCTGCTGGCGATTATGCTTATCCCTGGTCTGGTGCGCCGCAGCCGTTCAACGGCGCTAGGCCTTTGCGGCGCGACATCAATGGACTTTACGCTGCCGGTACTGCAACGTTCAGGCGGGGTGGAGATTGTGCCGGCGGCCATCGTTCATGGCTTCATTCTCAGTCTGCTGGTGCCCATCTTGATGGCTTTCTTCTCCGCTTAATACCTACCTGGCGGTAGTCTCCTGCCGCCAATTTTGCGCTAAATCAATCTCCCTGTAAGTTGTATCAGAAATACCTTTTCTCTTCTCGCGCTCGGGCATAACCTTAAACATGTATCTTAAATATAACTTTAAAAAAGGTGTGACCATGTTTTGTGTGCAATGTGAACAAACCATCCGTACCCCGGCAGGGAACGGCTGCTCTTACGCGCAGGGTATGTGCGGGAAAACGGCCGAAACCTCCGATCTGCAGGATCTGTTAATTGCTTCTTTGCAGGGCCTCTCCGCATGGGCGCTTAAAGCCCGCGAATACGGCATCATCGACCACGACATCGATAGCTTCGCGCCGCGTGCTTTTTTTTCCACGCTGACCAACGTTAACTTCGACTCCCCGCGTATCGTTGGCTACGCCCGCGAGGCCATCACCCTGCGTGAAGCGCTGAAAGCCCAGTGCCTGAACATTGATGCCCACGCGACGGTTAACAACCCGATGGCCGATCTGCAGCTGGCGAGCGACGATCTGGGCGACCTGCAGCGCCAGGCGGCGGAATTCACCCCGAACAAAGACAAAGCGGCCATCGGCGAGAACATTCTCGGCCTGCGCCTGCTGTGCCTGTACGGCCTGAAAGGCGCTGCGGCTTATATGGAGCACGCGCACGTTCTGGGTCAGTACGACAACGCCATCTACGCCCAATACCATAAAATCATGGCGTGGCTAGGTACCTGGCCTGCCGATATGAACGCGCTACTGGAATGTTCGATGGAAATCGGCCAGATGAACTTTAAGGTGATGAGCATCCTGGACGCCGGCGAGACCACCAAATATGGTCACCCCACCCCGACTCAGGTCAACGTCAAAGCGACCGAAGGCAAATGCATCCTGATTTCCGGCCATGACCTGAAAGATCTGTACAACCTGCTGGAGCAGACCGAAGGCACCGGGGTTAACGTCTACACCCACGGTGAAATGCTGCCGGCGCACGGTTACCCGGAACTGCGTAAATTCAAACATTTGATCGGTAACTACGGCAGCGGCTGGCAAAACCAGCAGGTCGAGTTCGCCCGCTTCCCTGGCCCGATTGTCATGACCTCAAACTGCATCATCGACCCAACCGTCGGCGCCTATGACGATCGTATCTGGACCCGCAGCATCGTCGGCTGGCCGGGCGTGAATCATCTGGAAGGCGAAGATTTCGCCCCGGTTATCGCCCAGGCGCAGCAAATGGCAGGATTCCCATACAGCGAGATCCCGCACCTGATCACCGTTGGCTTCGGTCGTCAGACCCTGCTGGGCGCGGCTGATACGCTGATCGACCTGGTGAGCCGTGAAAAACTGCGTCATATCTTCCTGGTGGGCGGTTGCGACGGGGCGCGCGGCGAACGTAACTACTTCACCGATTTCGCTACCAGCGTACCGGATGACTGCCTGATCCTGACCCTGGCCTGCGGCAAGTACCGTTTCAACAAACTGGATTTCGGCGATATCGAAGGTCTGCCGCGTCTGGTCGATGCAGGTCAGTGTAACGACGCTTACTCCGCCATCATCCTGGCGGTCACGCTGGCGGAAAAATTGGGCTGCGGCGTCAATGACCTGCCGCTATCGCTGGTCCTTTCCTGGTTCGAGCAAAAAGCGATTGTCATCCTGCTGACCCTGCTCTCGCTGGGCGTGAAAAACATCGTCACCGGCCCGACGGCGCCAGGTTTCTTCACGCCGGACTTGCTGGCCGTTCTCAACGAGAAATTCGGTCTGCGTTCGGTGACCACCGTTGAAGAAGACATGAAGCAGCTGCTGAGCGCGTAAGGAGTAAAAGTATGTCTTTGCCAACCCATCAGTGCCCATGGCGGATGCAGGTTCATCACATCCATCAGGAAACGCCGGATGTCTGGACAATTTCGTTGCTCTGCCACGACTATTATCCGTACCGTGCCGGGCAGTATGCACTGGTCAGCGTACGTAATTCAGCGGAGACGCTGCGTGCTTACACCATTTCATCGACGCCGGGAGTAAGCGAGTACATCACGCTGACCATCCGTCGGATTGACGATGGCGCAGGCTCACAGTGGCTGACCCGCGACGTGAAGCGCGGCGACTATATCTGGCTGTCCGATGCCATGGGTGAATTTACCTGTGAAGATAAGGCTGAAGATAAGTTCCTGATGCTGGCTGCTGGCTGCGGCGTTACGCCGATCATGTCAATGCGTCGCTGGCTGGCGAAATATCGCCCGCAGGCTGATGTGCAGGTGATTTTTAACGTGCGTTCCCCCCAGGATGTCATTTTTGCTGAGGAATGGCGTCAGTATCCGGTGACGCTGGTGGCGGAAAATCACGCCACCCACGGTTTTGTGGCAGGACGTTTAACGACTGAACTGCTGCAAAGCGTGCCGGATCTGGCATCGCGTACCGTGATGACCTGCGGCCCGGCGCCGTATATGGCGTGGGTTGAGCAGGAAGTGAAAGCGCTGGGCGCGACTCGCTTCTTCAAAGAGGAGTTCTTTACGCCGGTAGCCGAGGCCGCTACCAGCGGCCTGAAGTTCACCAAACTGCAGCCGGCGAAAGCGTTCTATGCGCCGGTCGGCGCCACGCTGCTCGAGGCGCTGGAAAGTAACAAAGTGCCGGTTACCGTTGCCTGTCGCGCAGGCGTCTGCGGCTGCTGCAAAACGAAAGTGGTTTCCGGCGAATATACCGTCAGCAGTACCATGACGTTAACCGATGCGGAAATCGCTGAAGGCTACGTGCTGGCCTGCTCCTGCCATCCGCAGGGGGATCTGGTACTGGCTTAACCATCAACTGCCGGATGGCGCAGCGCCATCCGGCTCTCTTTACCGCCAGGCCGAATTTCCGGCGATGGTATAGCGCCCCGCTCCCAAAAAAGCGACCGCCAGCGCACCCACGAAAAAAAAGACCAGGCTCTCAATCGCCCACGCGCCGACCGCATCCAGCGCGAAGGTTTTGCCCGTGCCGACCATCAGCCAGGCGACGACCATCGTAAAAGCCAGCACCAGCGCCGCCGGACGGGTAAGAATTCCCAGGATCAGCAGGCAAGGCGCAACCACCTCGCCCACTAATACCCCATAAGCGATAAAACCCGGCAATCCTTTTGCTACCAGCATATTGCTGATTCCCCCTACGCCATCAAATAGCTTGTGTAATCCGTGAAACAGCATCAGTCCGCCGACGGCAAGTCGTAACAAGAGTTTGCCGAAATCGTCATGAGACAGTAGTTTATTAACAGCATTTAACAGCGATTTAACCATTTGAAATGATTCCTGTTTACCACTTTATGTGAGCACAGATTATGCGGAGTTTTCGCTGAAAAAAACCAGAGGAAAATGAGGGGTGAAAGCGAGCGTAACCGGCAGTTTCATCTAAGCTTGTAAGCGTTATCACAAAAAGGAGATGGAGAACCATGAAACAAACCGTGGCGGCATACATTGCCAAAACTCTTGAACAGGCTGGCGTTAAGCGTATTTGGGGCGTAACCGGGGATTCTCTTAACGGCTTAAGCGATAGCCTGAACCGCATGGGGACCATCGACTGGATGCCCACGCGCCACGAAGAAGTGGCCGCCTTTGCCGCCGGAGCGGAGGCCCAGCTTACCGGCGAACTGGCGGTCTGCGCCGGTTCCTGCGGGCCGGGCAACCTACACCTGATTAACGGCCTTTTCGACTGCCACCGCAATCACGTTCCGGTTCTGGCTATCGCCGCCCATATTCCTTCCAGCGAAATCGGCAGCGGCTATTTTCAGGAAACGCACCCGCAGGAGCTGTTCCGCGAATGCAGCCACTACTGCGAACTGGTCTCATCCCCGGAACAAATTCCGCAGGTGCTGGCCATCGCCATGCGCAAAGCCGTAATTAACCGCGGCGTCTCGGTAGTGGTACTCCCCGGCGACGTTGCGCTAAAAGCCGCGCCGGAAAGCGCCAGCAGCCACTGGTATCACGCGCCGCTGCCGCAGGTGACGCCAGCGGAAGAAGAGCTGAAGAAGCTGGCCCAGCTGCTGCGCTATTCCAGCAACATCGCCCTGATGTGCGGTAGCGGCTGCGCCGGGGCGCATAAAGAGCTGGTGGCGTTCGCCGAGAAGCTCAAAGCGCCTATCGTTCATGCGTTGCGCGGCAAAGAGCACGTTGAATACGACAATCCTTATGATGTGGGGATGACCGGGTTGATTGGCTTCTCCTCCGGCTTCCACACCATGATGAACGCCGACACCCTGGTCCTGCTCGGCACCCAGTTCCCCTATCGCGCCTTCTATCCGACGGATGCCAAAATCATTCAGATTGATATCAATCCCGGCAGTATTGGCGCCCACAGTAAAGTGGATATGGCGCTGGTAGGCGATATCAAATCCACCCTCAGCGCGCTGCTGCCGCTTCTCGAAGAGAAAACCGACCGTAAGTTCCTCGATAAAGCGCTGGAACACTATCGCGACGCGCGTAAAGGGCTCGACGATCTGGCCAAGCCCAGCGACAAAACGCTTCATCCGCAGTATCTGGCGCAGCGCATTAGCCACTTTGCCGACGAGGACGCTATTTTTACCTGTGACGTGGGTACACCGACCGTCTGGGCCGCGCGCTATCTACAGATGAACGGCAAGCGCCGCCTGCTCGGCTCCTTCAACCATGGTTCAATGGCCAACGCCATGCCGCAGGCCATCGGCGCAAAAGCCACGGCACCTGACCGCCAGGTCGTGGCAATGTGCGGCGACGGCGGCTTTAGCATGCTGATGGGGGATTTTCTCTCGCTGGCGCAAATGAAGCTGCCGGTGAAGATCGTTATCTTCAATAATAGCGTACTGGGCTTCGTGGCGATGGAGATGAAGGCCGGGGGCTATCTGACAGACGGCACCGAGCTGCACGCCACCAACTTTGCCCGCATCGCCGAAGCGTGTGGTATCAAGGGCATACGCGTTGAGCGCGCGTCAGAGGTTGATGAAGCGCTGCAAACCGCTTTCGCTACCGATGGCCCGGTACTGGTGGATGTGGTCGTCGCCAGTGAAGAGCTGGCGATGCCGCCGCAAATCAAGCTGGAGCAAGCCAAAGGTTTCAGCCTGTATATGCTGCGCGCGATTATCAGCGGCCGCGGCGACGAGGTTATTGAACTGGCGAAAACCAACTGGCTGCGTTAACTGGCGCCTGCGTGCGTTTACCCACTGACGAAACGAAACGTCAGCGGGTAGCGCTCGCTATTGGCCCATCCTCGCGTAAATTCAAACGGGACGTTGTCTTTGCGCCGGGATGCCAGACGCTCAACACGCATACAGGGCTGGTCGGAAGGAATATCCAGCTTCTTCGCCATATCCGCCGCTGGCATGCAGGGGAAATAGCTCTCCTGCGCCGTGATACTCAGCAAGTAAAATCGTTCTCCCAGCACGTTATACAGCCCCGTCGTTTCCACTTCCTCACGCTGTAAATCTGGAAACAGCGCCAACGGCAGGCAGGTCTCTTCATATAGCGCAGGAAGGCTATTAGTAAAGCGCAGACGCACCATAAATATCACTAAATCACTGGCCGAAAGATGCAGCTTTTGCTGCTGTTCGTCATTCGCCAGCTGCTGCGTAAACGTGAGGATAGAGGTACTGGCTTTCAGGTTATGCTGGGCCATATTCTCCGAAAAACTCAGCGGCTGATGGCGTCGGGCTTCAATCGGCGGGCAGGTCACGCGCGTCCCGACCCCCTGTTTTTTTACCACATACCCTCTTTCCGCCAGCATCTCTACGGCCGCCCGCAGCGTCGCCCGCCCGCCGCTATACTGCCCCACCAGCTCACCTTCGCTGGGCAGCATGTCGCCCACTCTAAACTCCCCGCGCTCTATCCGTCCTTTAAGATCCAGAGCTATTTGAACATACAATGGGTTAGCACTTTCCAGTTCGTCCACTTTCCTCTCCCGCCCACAGGTTTTAGTTATCAAATTTCGTTATGCCAGAGATCCACACTCATCTCATGCTGAATTAACACTCACTTTTTGATCAAAATGTGATCAACCCTATGGACGCCAGTATACTCGATTCTTTATCTTGTTCAAACATTCGGATGTTTGAATGTTTGAACAAATACCTCAATACAGGAGGCACCGTGAATACCTCGACCATCGATACCGAAGAGATCAGTTTCCAGATTATTGCCTGCGCCGGTGACGCGCTTAGCAAAATGCATCTGGCGCTGGTGTACAGCAAGGCGCAGCAATTTTCTGAAGCCACCCGCTTGATGCAGGAGGCCAACGCAAGCCTGAATGAAGGCCACAATTCGCATACACGTTTACTGGTCGCCGAAAGCGAAGGTTCCTGTGCAAGCTACTCCCCCCTACTCGCCCACGCACAGGATTCACTCATGAATGCTCTGCTGGCACACACTCTTTTCCAGGAATTTATCGAAATCTATCAGCACCTAAACGGAGCCCGCGATGAATCTTTCAACGTTAACGCATCTTAATATTCTGCTGGTTTGTAACTTGGGCGCGTCTACCGGCGTCATGGTGAGTAAAATGCGCGCTATCGCCGCCGATAGCGAAAAGTTACGCGCCATTAAGATCAATATTGAGGCCTATCCGGCCGGATTACTGGTCGAGAAAATCAACGAGTTTGACGTCGTGTTGCTGGGGCCGCAAATCAAACACCGCCTGGCGGAACTAGAGGCGATTTGCCGTGAACACCAGCGTCCGATTGGGGTTATCGACGTCCGGGATTACGGCACCATAAACGGCGGCAATATTCTGAAAACCGCCATTCTGCTGCGCCTGGGTCAGGAGATAAACGCATGAGCCGGGCAAACACCTTTATCACCTGGCTGGAGCATTGGCTAACGCCGGTTGCAGCCCGTATAGAGAGGCAGCGGCATATCTCCTCCATCAAAAATGGCATGATCGCGCTGATGGCGGTATTAATGGTTGGCTCCATCTCGCTGATGTTAATGGGGATTGGCGGCATGTTCCCTCAGGATAGTGCCGTCCGCCTGTGGTTCAACCATTACAACAACCTGATTAGTTTACCTTTTCAGTTTACCTTTGGCCTGCTGTCTATTTATTGTGCCGCCTCGGTAGCCTGGCATCACGCCCAGCAAATGCAGGTCCCGATCCTGCCCGCCATCACCGGTTCGATTATGGCGACCCTGATGCTGAATGTGAGCATCGTCGATGACAAAATGGTGACCGATTACCTCGATTCACGAGGGCTATTCGTCGCGCTGATCGCCTCACTCGGCACCGTAGAGCTGATGGCGCTATTTATTCGCAAGCGCATCACCATTCGCATCAACGGCCTGCCCGCAGGTATCGCACAAACATTTGAATCGATAATCCCACTGCTGGTTTCGCTGATCGCCGCCACCGTAGTGCATGGGGTGGTCGCTAATCTTTCCGGAGGGTTGATCCTACCGCAGGTGCTGATGAGCCTGCTGGCCCCAGCCTTCAACAGCATCGATACCCCGCAGGCCGTCTTTCTGATCTCGTTTCTGGAGATGATTTTCTGGTTTATCGGCCTGAACGGCTACGCCATTATCGTCGGCGTGGTACTGCCCTTTATGACCCAGTACCTGGCTGAAAATGCAGCTGCATTTGCCGCGGGCGCACCGATCCCACACGTGTTCGCGCCGAATTTCTGGGATTATTTCCTCGGGTTTTCCGGCTCAGGCATCACTGGCGCATTGGTTATCTTATCGTTGCGAAGCCGTTCGCAGGAGCTACGCGCCGTAGGTAAAGCCGCCGTGGTCCCAGCTATTTTTACTATATCCGAACCGGTTGTGTTTGGCCTGCCCGTCGCCTGGAATCCCTGGTTCTTTATTCCCTTTGTGCTGGGCACGCCGACGATTGGCGTCATGAGCTGGTACATCTTCCATTGGGGTTGGGTTCGCCCGCCGGTCACCAACGTCGGCGCAACGCCCATTCCGCTGGCGCAGTACCTCTCAACCATGGACTGGCGCGCGGTTATTCTGGGATTTACCATCCTCGGCATCGCCACCCTCGTCTACTACCCCTTCTTTCGACTTTACGAACGCAGCCTGCTGCAGAAAACGCAGCAACAGGACAGCCGTCAGGCAGCCTTCGACAGCCTGGATCTGGATTTTTGATTGAGAAATAAGGACCTGAGTATGCATATTTATCACCAAGACACGGCGGATCAACTGGCGCAATCCATCAGTTTACGCATTGCGGCACAGCTACAGGAGCGGCCCGATAGCCTGTTATGTCTGGCGGGGGGAGAAACCACGCTGCCTGTGTTTCGCGCCTGTGTCGCCGCACAGCAGGCTGGCCTGGCGGATTTTAGCCGCTGCCGCTTTGTCAGCCTTGATGAGTGGATCGGCCTTGGCCGTGAGGACGTTGGCAGCTGCCTGCAAACGCTGAGCGATGAGTTATTTCAGCCTCTGGCTCTAAGGAACGAACAGATCGTGTTCTTTGACGGTAAAGCGGCGGATTTGCAAAATGAATGCCGAAGAATCGACGCGGTCATCGCCGCCCATGGCGGCCTGGATCTGGTTGTGCTCGGCGTCGGAATGAATGGTCATATCGGTTTCAACGAACCAGGCGTCAATTGCGAGCAAAACAGCCATATCGAACCGCTGGATGAGGTCACCCGCACCGTCGCCCCGAAATATTTCAACCGCCCGCAGCCGGTCACGCAGGGTATCACTCTGGGCATTCAGCAACTGATCGCGGCGCGACAGGTTTTGCTGATGATCACTGGTGATCACAAAACTGACATCGCTGAACAGTTTATAAACACGCCTGTCGGCCCACATTTCCCCGCCAGCCTGCTGCGTGATTTACCGCAAACAACCTTCTGGACGGACAGGACACTTCCTCGCGCCGACATCTCTCAGGAGGCGATCCGATGAAACAGGTAGCGCTGCACGGCTGGCGCGATGGCAAACCTTTCACCTTTTTCTGTAGCCAATTAGTGCTTGGCTCGGCGAACTGCTTATGTAAGGATCGCCGGGAGGAAGCCTTTGTCCTGCTGGACGCCTTCTTCGCCGCTGGGGGTAACACATTTGATGTCGCACGCCACTACCGCGCCAGCGAGACGGTATTAGGCGAGTGGATTGCACAACGCGGCCTACGTGAGCAGGTGCGGATAGCCACAAAAGGCGGTCACCCCACGCGCGAGGAGCCCGATCGCTCACGCATTTCTCCACCCGCCATCGATGAAGACATTTTCACCAGTCTTGAACAACTGCAAACGGACTATATCGACCTGTATGCCCTGCATCGTGACGATCCCAGCGTCGATGTTTCATCGTTAATGCTCTGCCTGCATGAACATGTCCGTCAGGGCAGGATACGCGCCATCGGCGTGTCAAACTGGTCTCAGGCGAGGATCACCGAGGCGCAGAATTTTATTGAGCGCCACGGACTTACGCTGTTGAGTTTTAATAGTCCGCAATTAAGCCTTGCGCAAAGCCAGGTCCCACGCTGGCCAGGATGTGTTAGCGCCGACCCAGAGATGCAGCTCTGGCACCAGCAAACACAGCTCCCGCTGATTGCCTGGTCATCGCAAGCCGGAGGCTTTTTTTCCGGACTGTACGGCCCAAACCGGCTGCCGCAGGAACAAGAGATGGTCGACGCCTTTTGTTTTGATGACAACTGGCAACGATTGAGTCGCGCTCAACAGCTGGCACAGCGTAAAAACGTTAACGCCATTAATATCGCCCTGGCCTGGGTGCTGGCCCGCCCTTTCCCCTGCGCGGCAATCATCGGTCCTGAAACCCCTGCTGAATTGGCGGATTGCCTGCGCGCGGCTGCGCTGGCGCTTAGCGCTGATGAACTTAACTGGCTGGAAACAGGAGACAAAGCATGAATAACGGAAAATTTGCCGTACAGCTCTATACCTTGCGTCACGCGCTCACAGAGGACTTCGCCGGAACATTACGTGAAGTTAAAAAAATGGGCTGGAAAGCGGTGCAAATAGATGGCCTGCGCGGGCACAGCGCGGAGGAAGTCAAAGAAGCCTTACGCGAAACCAATCTGAAGGTCGCGGGAATGCATATCAGCCCGCAGAGGATGGTCAATGACCTGGATGCGGTCGTTTACGAAGGGCTGCTATTCGGCACGAAGTCTATGTTTTGTCATTACCTCGAACCGGAGCGACAGAATGAATCGGGTTACCGGGAGATTAAATCACAGCTGCTGGGCGTCGCCGATAAGCTTGCTCCGCTCGGCTGGCGCGTCGGTTATCACAATCACGAGTTTGAGTTTCAGTCACAAGTGGATGGGCTCGTCGCCCACGACTATCTGATGGCGCCGGAAAATAACCGCTGCCTCTATCCGGAGATTGACACCTACTGGGTCAAATATGCCGGGTTCAATCCGCTTAGCTGTATCGAAAAATATCCATACCGCATCCCTATCCTGCATCTGAAGGATATCTATGCCGACCCGGCACTCGGCTACCCGGAGTCGTTAGCCGAAATTGGCCGTGGAAGTATTGATTTCCTGCCCATCCTGCAATGGGGTGAGCGCTACGGCGTTGAATATTACGCCGTTGAACAGGATATCTGCCCTGGCAACCCGCTCGATAGCCTGGCCATAAGCCTGGAGAATTTACAGCGACTGGCACAAAAATGCGCCTGATCGAGGAGTGATATCGTGAATTATCTACAAGCACACATTCGTATTCGCAACCCCAGCGGCCTGCACGCCCGACCTGCGGCGCAATTAGTCAAAACCGTTAAGGCCCTGGGGTTCCCGGTGGAGATTGCCCATACGCGGCATCCGGAGCGCTTCGTCAATGCGGGCAGTTTAATGAAGCTCCTCGGCCTCGGCATCAGCCGTGGGGATGAGATAATTCTGCGCGTGCCCGTCGGAAAAGCGGCGGAAATAGTCAATTTACAGGCGTTGATTAATGCCGGGCTGGGGGAGAATATCGATTAAACAGACTTTTCCTTCTCCAGAGTGGCGTAAGCCTGGAACTTCCGGTACAAATTGAAGACAACTCTTGAGAAGGAATTTATATGATTGATTTACGCAGTGATACCGTTACCCGCCCGGGCCGCGCCATGCTGGAAGCCATGATGGCCGCCCCGGTTGGGGATGACGTTTATGGCGATGACCCGACCGTTAACGAACTCCAGCGCTTTGCCGCCGAGCTGGCGGGCAAAGAAGCCGCGATCTTCTTGCCCACCGGCACCCAGGCCAACCTGGTCGCCCTGCTCAGCCACTGCCAGCGCGGCGAAGAGTATATCGTCGGCCAGGGCGCGCATAACTATCTCTATGAAGCCGGCGGCGCGGCCGTACTTGGCAGCATCCAACCGCAGCCCATCGACGCCGCAGCGGATGGCTCCCTGCCTCTGGACAAAGTCGCGGCCAAAATCAAACCGGACGATATTCATTTCGCGCCCACCCGCCTGCTATCGCTGGAAAATACCCATAACGGCAAAGTGCTGCCGCGTGAATATCTGAAAGAAGCCTGGGAATTTACGCGCCAGCGCGGCCTCGGGCTGCACGTGGACGGCGCGCGTATTTTTAACGCTGTCGTGGACTACGGCTGCGAGCTGCGCGATATCACCCGATACTGCGATTCTTTCACCATCTGTCTGTCCAAAGGTCTCGGCGCGCCGGTAGGCTCACTGCTGGTGGGGAGCGAAGAGTATATTCGCCGCGCGATCCGCTGGCGGAAAATGGTCGGCGGCGGAATGCGTCAGGCCGGGATTCTGGCGGCCGCGGGCCTGTATGCCTTGCAGAACAACGTCGCGCGCTTAAAAGAGGATCACGACAACGCCGCGTGGATGGCGGAACAGCTGCGCGCCGTTGGCGCCGAGGTGACACGTCATGATACCAATATGCTGTTTGTTCGCGTTGGTGAAGAGCGCGCCGCCGCGCTGGGCGAGTATCTGCGCGAACGCGGGGTGCTGATCAACGCCTCGCCCATCGTGCGCCTGGTGACGCATATTGACGTTAACCGCCAGCAGCTCGCCGAGGTAGTTAACCACTGGCAGGCATTTTTAAACCGTTAAGGAGTCCGGCGTGTCGCAGCGAATTCTGGTGCTTGGCGCCAGCGGTTATATCGGCCAGCATCTGGTGAAACGACTCAGCGAGCAGGGCTTCACCGTTCTGGCGGCGGCACGCCATATCGACAGGCTTAAAAAGCAGCATCTCCCCGGCGTCGAGTGCTATTCGCTCGATTTAAACCAGCCGGACACGCTACCCGCCCTGCTGGCGCAGGCTGACACTCTTTACTATCTGGTGCATGGGATGGGCGAAGGCGGCGACTTTATCCGCCACGAGCGGCAGGTCGCGCTCAACGTTCGCGACGCGCTGCGCGAAACACCGGTGAACGAAGTCATCTTTCTCAGTTCCTTACAAGTGGCGGAGCAGGAGCAATCCGATCATCTGCGCGCTCGCCAGATCACCGGCGATCTGCTGCGCGAATCGGGCGTCCCGGTGGCGGAAGTTCGCGCCGGCATTATCGTCGGCGCCGGTTCCGCCGCCTTCGAAGTGATGCGCGATATGGTTTACAACCTGCCGGTGCTGACGCCGCCGCGCTGGGTACGTTCGCGTACTACGCCGATTGCGCTGGAAAATTTGCTCTACTATCTGCTGCGGTTGCTTGACCATCCGTCCCACGAGCATCGGGTATTTGAAGCTGCCGGGCCGGAAACGTTAAGCTATCAGCAGCAGTTTATCCGCTTTATGGCGGTCAGCGGCAAACGACGCCCGCTGATCCCCATCCCTTTCCCGACCCGCTGGATTTCAGTGTGGTTTCTTAACATGATTACCTCGGTGCCGCCAACCACGGCCAAAGCCCTGATTCAGGGGCTAAAGCACGATCTGATCGCCGACGATCGCGCCCTGCGGGCCTTAATTCCTCAACCGCTTATCGCATTTGATGAGGCGGTGCGCCGCACGCTTAAAGAAGAGGAGCAGTTGGTGAACTCCAGCGACTGGGGCTACGATGCGCAGGCCTTCGCCCGCTGGCGGCCAGAGTACGGCTACTACCCGAAACAGGCGGGCTATACCGTTAACACTTCCGCAAGCCTTGCCGCGCTGTGGGAGGTGGTCAACCAAATCGGCGGCAAAGAGGGCTATTTCTTCGGTAATGTTCTGTGGAAAACGCGCGGGGCGATGGACCTGCTGGTCGGTCATCGGCTGGCAAAAGGTCGTCCGGAAAAGGCGTATCTGCAAACCGGCGATGCGGTAGACAGCTGGAAAGTAATTATCGTCGAACCGGAAAAGCAGCTGACGCTGTTATTCGGCATGAAAGCGCCCGGCCTTGGCCGCCTGAGCTTTACCCTGCGCGATAAAGGCGATCATCGCGAGCTGGACGTGCGCGCCTGGTGGCACCCGCACGGTATGCCGGGGCTTTTCTACTGGCTGCTGATGATCCCGGCGCATCTGTTTATTTTTCGCGGTATGGCGCGACGCATCGCGCACCTGGCGGAGCAAATCACCATCAAATAGAGTATAGGTGCAGAATTCTTTCATGATTCTCATTGCATCACAGTCAGAATCACGGAAAAATGCGCACGAAATTCTTTTGTTTAACAGTGGATCGATATGAAGGTACTGGTTACCGGTGCGACCAGCGGATTGGGCCGCAACGCGGTGGAATATCTGCGTAACAGGGGCATTAGCGTCAGAGCGACCGGGCGAAACGAAGCGATGGGTAAGCTTCTGAGCAAAATGGGCGCAGAGTTCGTCCCTGCGGACTTAACCGAGCTGGTCTCTTCACAGGCCAAAGTGATGCTCGCCGGTATCGACACCCTGTGGCACTGTTCCAGCTTTACCTCGCCGTGGGGCACCCAACAGGCCTTCGATTTAGCTAACGTCCGCGCGACTCGCCGTCTCGGCGAGTGGTCGGTTGCCTGGGGCGTGCGCAACTTCGTGCACATCTCTTCACCGTCGCTCTATTTTGATTATCACCATCATCGCGATGTTAAGGAAGATTTTCGCCCGCAGCGTTTCGCCAACGAATTCGCCCGCAGCAAAGCGGCAAGTGAAGATGTGATCCATCTTCTGGCGCAGGCCAACCCGAATACCCGTTTTACGATCCTGCGGCCGCAGAGCCTGTTTGGTCCGCATGATAAAGTGTTTATCCCACGGCTGGCGCAAATGATGCAGCACTACGGCAGCGTTCTGTTGCCGCGCGGCGGCAGCGCGCTGGTGGATATGACCTACTATGAAAACGCGGTACACGCGATGTGGCTCGCCAGCCAGCCCCAGTGCGACCTCCTGCCCTCGGCCCGCGCGTACAACATTACTAACGGCGAACCGCAAACCCTGCACAGCATCGTACAGAAACTCATTGATGAGCTGGGAATAATGTGCCGCATCCGTTCGGTCCCTTACCCGATGCTGGATATTATTGCCCGCAGCATGGAGCGCTTTGGCAATAAGTCAGCTAAAGAGCCCGCCTTTACCCACTACGGCGTCTCTAAGCTGAACTTTGATTTCACCCTTGATATCTCCCGCGCCCAGCAGGAGCTAGGCTACCGGCCGGTTGTCACGATGGATGAGGGCATTATCCGTACCGCCGCCTGGTTGAAGGACCACGGTAAGCTGCACTATTAACCCCGGCCATACTTTTCCAGCAGCGCTTCGGCTATCGCCAGGGTTTGGGCATCAGCAACCCCGTCCCAGCGCTCGGGGCGGAAGTGCATCTGGAAAGCCATAATGACCCGCTTCTGTTGCTCAGGGGTCATGTCCGGCGTCACCTGATAGCCGTAGCGAGACAGCACGTCCAGCAGCGCTGCGGCGTCGACCGGCTCGTATGACGGGCGCCCCTGCAGATAAAACGCCACGCGCCGGGCATCCGGCCATGCGCCAATTCCCTGTTCGGCCAGCCTGCGCCACGGGAACAGCGGCCCCGGATCGTCTTTACGCTGCGGGGCGATGTCCGCATGGGCGACCACGTTCTGCGGCGCGATATGGTAGCGGGTGATAATGTCTTTCGCCAACGGGATCAGAGCGTCAATTTGCGCCGGATTAAACGGCGTGAAACTTTTGCCCCCGGCCGTTTTTTGCCAGCCGCGATTCTCCAGCTCAATACCAATCGAGGTATCGTTAATACGCGTGCTGCCGCGCCAGAAGCTGACGCCCGCATGCCAGGCCAGATCCTCTTCCGGCACCAGCTGCCAGATCCGCGGTTTGCCTCCGTGCAGCGGCGGTATCTCCGGGATCAGGTAGTGAGAGCTCACCTGGTTATCCGTCAGCGTCGCCAGCGAAACGTCGAAATCATCGGCGGTGTAGTGGATCACCAACACTTTGATGCGCGGATAAGCCGCCTGCGCCGGGTGGCGCGTATCCAACTGATAGCCGTCGCGATCGATAATGCCCTTTTCCATCGCGCAGCCCGCCAGCAGCAGCGCCAGCAGGACGCCTGCCCGGCAAATTCTCATCGGCGGGTCTTCACCGCAGTGCCGCTAACGCTGACCATCAGCATGCTGCTATCTTTACCGACGGTTTCGTAGTCAATATCAATGCCGACCACCGCATTGGCGCCCAGCGCCTTCGCCTGCTCGCTCAGTTCTTCAAAGGCGATTTCACGGGCTTTACGCAGCTCCTTTTCATAGGCGCCGGAACGACCGCCGACGATGTCGCGGATACTGGCGAAAAAATCGCGGAATACGTTGGCGCCGAGAATCGCTTCCCCGGTGACGACGCCGCAGTATTCGATGATGGGTTGACCTTCGAGGGTTGGCGTAGTTGAAAATTGCATGTTCAAACTCCTTCTTTAGCGTTCAATGCGTTAGCTCTCAGGGTCAAGCACAATCCCTATCTGATACACTATGCTTGTACAGATATTCTAACGTAGTGAGCTCATAAGGAAATCATCATGCGCTACAAAGTTCTTGCATTAGTCCTCCCCTGCGCGCTGGCGCTCAGCGCCTGTACTACCGTCACGCCTGCCTACAAAGATAACGGCACCCGCAGCGGCCCCTGCATCGAAGGCGGCCCGGATGACGTGGCGCAGAAGTTTTATGACTATCAGGTGCAGCATCGCAACAGCGATTTAACCGCGCTGCGTCCGTACCTGAGTGACGGTCTGGCAAAACTGCTGAATGACGCGCGTCAGGACCCGTCTAACAACGCCCTGCTGCAGTCAAACCTGTTCTCAAGCAGCACAACGCCCGCCGACAGCGCCGATGTCGCCAGCGCCTCGACCATCCCTAATCGCGACGCGCGCAATATTCCCCTGCGCGTGGAGCTGAAACAGGGCACTCAAAGCTGGAAAGACGAAGTGCTGATGATTCAGGAAGGCCAGTGCTGGGCCGTGGATGACGTGCGCTACCTCGGCAACAACGCCCATGCGCCGGCGGGCTCCCTGCGTCAGAGTCTCGAAAAACGCTAATCTGGGCACTAGTCCGCTCAGGCCGAATGAAATAACCCCGGTAAAATGTCGGCATTTCCGCTGGTAATGCCGACATTGACTTCTCCCACCTTCACGAAGCCATATTTTGTGCTAACTTTAAATGTAAACATGGTTTACATTTAACTTTTAACGCATAAATATTGCATAACTATTCTGCCAAAGGTACTATTTGCGGCCTCAATTGCTATATGTATCAGACTGCCCAGATGAGCATTAAATTAAACGGCATTAATTGCTTCTACGGCGCGCACCAGGCGCTGTTCGACATCACGCTGGATTGCCCGCAGGGGGAAACGCTGGTGCTGCTCGGCCCAAGCGGTGCCGGTAAAAGCTCGCTGCTGCGCGTCCTCAATCTGCTGGAGATGCCGCGTTCCGGTACGCTGCATATCGCCGGAAATCATTTCGACTTTACCAGAGCGCCTTCTGACAAAGCCATTCGCGAGCTGCGCCAAAACGTGGGTATGGTTTTCCAACAGTACAATCTGTGGCCGCATCTGACCGTGCAGCAAAATCTGATTGAAGCTCCCTGCCGCGTGCTCGGTTTGAGCAAAGATCAGGCTTTAGCCCGCGCTGAAAAGCTGCTCGTACGTCTGCGCCTGAAACCCTATAGCGATCGCTACCCGCTGCATCTTTCCGGTGGCCAGCAGCAGCGTGTGGCCATTGCCCGCGCCCTGATGATGGAACCGCAGGTTCTGCTGTTCGATGAACCCACGGCAGCGCTCGATCCAGAAATCACCGCCCAGATCGTCAGTATTATCCGCGAACTGGCTGAAACCGGCATTACGCAGGTTATCGTCACCCACGAAGTGGAAGTGGCGCGCAAAACAGCCAGCCGCGTGGTCTATATGGAAAATGGCCATATCGTTGAACAAGGTGATGCAGGCTGCTTTGCGCATCCGCAGACCGACGCGTTTAAAAACTATCTTTCACATTGATGTTTTCGGGGAAATGACGATGAAAAAAGTACTGATTGCCGCTCTTCTTGCGGGCATGAGCCTCTCCGCTACCGCAGCCCAGACCATTCGTTTCGCCACCGAGGCTTCCTACCCTCCGTTTGAATCGATCGATGCCAATAACAAAATTGTCGGCTTTGACGTCGATCTGGCGAATGCCCTGTGTAAAGAAATTGATGCGACCTGCACCTTTACCAACCAGGCCTTCGATAGCCTGATCCCCAGCCTGAAGTTCCGTCGTTTCGATGCGGTCATGGCCGGGATGGACATCACTCCTGAGCGTGAAAAGCAGGTGCTGTTCACCACCCCATACTATGAGAACTCTGCGCTGTTCGTCGGCCAGCAGGGTAAATTCACCAGCATTGATGCCCTGAAGGGTAAAAAAGTCGGCGTGCAGAACGGCACGACTCATCAGAAATTCATCACCGACAAACACCCGGAAATCACTACCGTTCCTTACGACAGCTACCAGAATGCGAAGCTGGACCTGCAGAACGGCCGTATTGACGCGGTATTCGGCGATACCGCCGTAGTGACCGAATGGCTGAAGAGCAATCCGAAGCTGGCCGCGGTGGGCGACAAAGTTACCGATAAAGACTACTTCGGCACCGGTCTCGGCATTGCGCTACGCCAGGGCAATACTGAACTGCAGCAGAAATTTAACGCTGCGCTGGAAAAAGTAAAAAGCGATGGGACTTACCAGTCTATCTATAACAAATGGTTCCAGAAGTAACGCTGAATGAACGAATTTTTTCCATTAGCAAGCGCCGCCGGGATGACCGTCGGCCTTGCCGTTTGCGCCCTGATCATCGGCCTGGTGCTGGCGATGCTGTTTGCCGTCCTCGAGTCGGTGAAGCTGCGCCCGGTCGCCTGGCTCGCAACCGGCATTGTCACCCTTTTACGCGGACTACCGGAAATTCTGGTGGTTCTGTTTATCTATTTTGGTTCCTCACAGCTGCTGCTGACCCTCTCTGACGGCTTTACGATCAATCTCGGCTTTGTGCAGATCCCGGTACAGATGCAGATTGAAAATTTTGACGTCAGCCCGTTCCTCTGCGGAGCTATCGCGCTTTCTCTGCTGTATGCCGCTTACGCATCGCAGACCCTGCGCGGAGCGCTAAAGGCTGTTCCGCAAGGGCAATGGGAATCCGGCCAGGCGCTGGGACTATCGAAAGCCGCTATTTTCTTTCGCTTAGTGATGCCGCAAATGTGGCGTCACGCGCTGCCGGGTCTCGGTAACCAGTGGCTGGTGCTGCTGAAGGATACCGCGCTGGTGAGCCTGATCAGCGTCAACGACCTGATGCTGCAAACCAAAAGCATCGCCACCCGTACCCAGGAGCCGTTTAACTGGTATATCATCGCGGCGGCAATCTATCTGGTCATCACCCTGTTGAGTCAATACATCCTGAAACGTATTGACCAGCGTGCGACGCGCTTCGAACGGAGACCGGGCTGATGCTTGATTACTTACCCGAACTGCTAAAAGGGCTGCATACCAGCCTGACGCTGACGGCGGCCTCTATCGTCGTGGCGCTGATTCTGTCGCTGATCTTTACCATTATCCTGACGCTAAAAACGCCGGTGCTGGTGTGGATCGTGCGCGGCTATATCACGCTGTTTACCGGCACGCCGCTGCTGGTGCAGATCTTCCTGATTTACTACGGCCCGGGACAGTTCCCGTCGCTGCAGGAGTATCCGGTACTTTGGCATCTGATTTCCGAGCCCTGGCTCTGCGCGCTGATCGCTCTTTCTCTCAATAGCGCCGCCTATACCACGCAGCTGTTTCATGGCGCCATTCGCGCCATCCCGGATGGACAGTGGCAATCCTGCGGCGCGCTGGGAATGAGCAAGAAAGATACCCTGGCGATCCTGCTGCCGTACGCCTTTAAACGCGCCCTCTCCTCCTACTCCAACGAAGTGGTGCTGGTGTTCAAGAGTACGTCTCTGGCCTACACCATTACCCTGATGGAAGTGATGGGTCACAGCCAGCTGCTCTATGGGCGTACCTATGATGTGATGGTGTTCGGCGCCGCCGGTATTGTCTACCTGGTGGTCAACGGCCTGCTGACGCTGCTGATGCGCCTGATTGAACATAAAGCGCTGGCGTTTGAGCGACGTAATTAAAATCGCATAAGTAGCCAGACCAAGACGGATAAGTTCACTGAATTATCCGTCTTTTTTTAAATTAATAAAAATAATCATTCATCTTTATTGAATACAAATTCATTTGATGGCATTGTTAGACCCAGCCGCAGACACGGCACAACATCATAAGATTGACCGACGGGAGTTCCACAATGAAAAAGTTAGTTATGGCCGCACTGCTTAGCTCTTTCGCCTTTGGCGCCGCTGCCGCAGAAAAAATCAGCTTTGGCGTTTCCGCAACTTACCCACCGTTTGAATCCATGGACGCCAATAACCAAATCGCCGGTTTCGATATCGACCTGGCTAACGCGCTGTGCAAACAGATGCAAGCCGAGTGTACTTTTACCAACCATGCTTTCGACAGCCTGATCCCGGCGCTCAAATTTAAGAAATATGATGCGGTCATTTCCGGTATGGATATTACCCCTGAGCGCAGCAAGCAGGTGGCGTTTACCGACCCGTACTACGCCAACTCCGCGCTGGTTATCTCGAAGAAAGATGCCTTCCACTCTTTTGACGATCTGAAAGGCAAGCGCATCGGGATGGAAAACGGCACCACGCACCAGAAATACCTCCAGGATAAACATCCTGAGGTGAAAACCGTGGCTTACGATAGCTACCAGAATGCGTTTATCGACCTGAAAAATGGTCGTATTGATGGAGTGTTTGGCGATACCGCCGTGGTCAACGAGTGGCTGAAAACCAACCCGCAGCTGGGCGCGGCGACGCCAAAAGTGACCGACGCGCAGTACTTCGGCACCGGCCTCGGCATTGCGGTACGCCCGGATAACAAAGCGCTGCTGGAAAAACTGAACGCCGCGCTGAAGGCGATTAAAGCCGACGGCACTTACGACAAAATCAGCAAGCAGTGGTTCCCGGAGTAAGCATTTCCCGAAGGCGGCGCTTCACGCGCCTGTCCGGGCTACCGGCCTACAGACAGCCGTGGTCCCGTAGCCCGGTCAAGGCAGCGCGGCCCGGGAAGCAGCCGCACCGAAGCATCACTCCCAGTGCATTCCCCGGGTTGCGGCGTAAACGCCCTACCCGGGCTACCGGTTAGCGGACGGCGGTAAACCGGTATCCCAATCGGCCAATCCGCAACCTTACACCGGCAGGGTAAACTGGAAACAGGCCCCTACCGGCGCATCAAGCAGGCGAATATCGCCGCCGTGGAGCTGCAGCATCCGTCGCACAATCATCAACCCCAATCCTCCTCGTGATGCGCTTTGCGCGCCAGGCTCCAGCACCGAAGGCCTTTCGAACAGCGTTGCCCGCAGCTCACTGCCGATGCCCGGCCCGCTATCGGCCACCTCAACGATAAACTCCGGTCCTGAGCGACGCGCCGCCAGGCGGATAAGCCCGCCTTCCGGCGTATGGCGAATGGCGTTATCGAGCAGATTAGTCAGCACCCGCTCAATCATCGAGAGATCCGCGGTTATCGGCGGTAGCCCGGTGGCCAGCTCCAGCCGTAGACCGATATTGCGCGTCGCGATTGGCAGGTCGAATTTTTGCGCCACATCCTGCACCAGCTCGGCCAGTACGAAGGTTTCCGGCTGCAGCTTAATCCCGCCGTGCTCCAGGCGAGCCAGCTCAAAAAGCTGCTGAGACAGATGGCGGACTTTGTTGCCCTGACGTAGGGCGATATTCAGATACTGCTTATTCTCCTCCATCGTCAGGCGATCGGCCTTCAGGCTTAACGTTTCCAGATATCCCAGCAAAGAGGTAAGCGGCGTGCGTAAATCGTGGGAGATATTGGCGACAAATTCCCGCCGCTGACGATCGCTGTCAGCCAGACGATCCCACTGCCCGGCAATCTGGCGGGCCAGTTCAATAAAGCGATTATGCAGCACAGCCACTTCATTTCCGGGGTTCGCCTCCGGGGTTTGCGCCGCCAGCGCCTTGATCGCATGAATACTGTCCTGGCTGTCGGTTGCCACCAGCGCGGTGAGCTGACGCACCGGGCGCGTTACCCAGAACCAGGCAAGCCAGCCCGCCAGCCCACCGAGAACGGCCACCAGCAGCAGAGTCCACAGCAGCAGGCTCCACAAGGTTTTCTGCCAGGCGCTCGCCGCCAGTTCATTAAAGGTTTCACCCTGCAGGATAATGTAGAGATAGCCGCGCAGCTGGCCGTCCTGGCGCAGCGGCGCGACGCTAAACACCTTTTGCTTATCAAGGCTGCGCGGATCGTCGCCGTACACCGGCCAGGCGCCGCCGGACAGGAACGTTTGCACCGGCGCCAGATCGATGCGCTGACGCTTAATATGCCCCGGCGGCGCGGCGTCGGCCAGCAGCTCGCCGTCGGGCGAAAGCAGATACAGCTCCACGCTGGGATTAAAGGTCATCAGCCGGTCAAAAAGCGGCTTCAGCATCCGGCGATCAACCTGCCCCTGAGCGTCCAGCAGCGGCTCGCGGGCGGCGATCTGCTGCGCCAGCCCGGCGGAGAGACGCTGGACCATGACATTGCCGTACTGCGCGCTGCTGTACAGCTGGATCAGACAAACGGCTATGGCACAGAGCAGCAGCAGTGAGGTAAACACCAGCGCCAGGCGCTGGCTGAGGCTGAGACGACGGATCATGGCTGCGCCTCTTTGCTCTCCACGGCAAATTTATAGCCTTTTCCCCAGACGGTCAGAATGATGTCCGGCTCCGCCGGGTCGCGCTCAATTTTGGTACGCAGGCGGTTGATATGGGTATTGACCGTATGCTCATAGCCGTCGTGCTGATAGCCCCACACCCGATCGAGCAGCTCAAGACGGGAAAAGACCTCCCCCGGATGGCGGGCAAAGTAGTAGAGCAGATCGAACTCACGCGGGGTCAGATCCACCGTCTCGCCGCGCAGCTTAACCTCGCGCGACAAGGGGTCAATGCTTAAACCATGGCTAACGATACGACCGACATCCATCAGCAGATTCTGCCCCATCGCCTCCTGACGACGGAACACCGCTTTAACCCGGGCGGTCAGTTCGAGAATCGAAAACGGTTTGGCCAGGTAATCATCCGCTCCCATCTCCAGCCCCTGTACCCGCTGGGTTTCGCTGGCGCGAGCGCTGATAATAATCACCGGCAGATAGCGGGTTTGCTGACGAATGCGGCGACAAATTTCCAGACCGTCGACGCCCGGTAGCATCAGGTCGAGGATCACCGCATCCCAAAGCTCTTTTTCCAGCAGGCGCAGGGCCTGCGCCCCGTCTGCCACGTGGACTATCTGATAGCCCTCATCCAGCAGATTCAGGCGCAGCAGCGCGGCGATATCTTCATCATCTTCAACCAACAGGATTTTTTTTGCCACCGGCAGCACTCCGCTATTCTTACGTTCTGATTAGCCAAGCTTACCCGATCTTCAGCACCTGAAGAGTTCACATTTTGTTTATACTTCGCGAACCAGCAGGGTCAGCACCTCATAATGGGCGGTGTGGGGGAACATATCGAACAGCTGGACGCGCTCAATACGATAACCGCTCAAGCGAGCAATATCTTTCGCCATCGTCCGGGCGCTGCAGCTGGAATAGATAATAAACTCCGGCGCCATACGGCTTAAATACGCGCATAGCTCGTCGCCGATGCCGCGACGCGGCGGATTCACCAGCACCAGATCCGGGATCTCGCCTTCGCCGGTGGCAAACTGCGTGGAATCAAGCGCCTGGAAATGCAGGTTATGCAGGCCGAGCTCTGCCGCCGACTGCTTCGCACAGGCGATCGCCTCCGGGGCAATTTCAATCCCGGTCAGGCGCATATTCGGTGTGGCGCAGTGCAGACCAAAGCCGCCGACGCCGCAGAACAGATCCCACATATGGTTGACCGGCAGCTGACGCACCCAGTCGCGAGCGGTGGCATACAGACGGCTGGCTACCACAGGGTTGGTCTGAAAGAAGCTTTGCGGGCGGATCCACAGCGGCACGCCGTTGAAATTTTCCGCCAGCGCCTGCTGGTCGGTAAGGAAAATTTCCCGCTCTCCTTCCATGATGGCCATATGTACCGGCTGAATATTGGCGGTAATGACTTTCAACTGCGGCAGCAGCGCCTGCAGCGCCGGCAGCGCGGCGCGCAGCTGGGCAAGCTTGGTCTCCGAACGCAGGACAAAGCGCAGCATCATACCGCCGTCGAGCCGGCTTTCGGTCAGCAGAATGTACTTCAGCTCTCCGCGCCTGCGGGCAACGTTATAGGGCGTGAGCCCAGCGCGGGCGATAAACGGCTTGAGCGCCGCGAAGACGGGCGCGAAGCTTTGCGGATAAAGCGGGCAGTCGGTCAGGTCTTCCGGGGCGCCATCACGGTGCAGCATCCCGAGCAGCGGGCGCTCCACGCTACCGCTGACCACCATTTTCGCTTTGTTGCGAAACCCGCTTTCCGGCCCGCAAACCGGTGCGCACCATTCAGCGACGGGCGCATCGGCGAGAAGCGCGCGCAGATCGGCCATTTTATCGGCGAGCTGTTGGGATACCGGCAGTTCCAGCCACTGGCAGGAGCGGCAGCGGCCCGCGTCATAAAGTGCGCAATGCATAACAAGACCTTCAAAAAAACAGGGGCGGGGATTGTATCACCGTTACTGTAAACGGAAAAAGCGTCGGCACGGGGCCGGCACAAACAGCATCGCCAGCACCAGCAGATCCGGTAGTTTTTGCAGCACCAGGGAGCGAAAGATTTCGCGCTTCGATTCCCCGGCAATACTAAACAGCTCGGGATAACCGTAGCCCAATGACGCGGCCCACAGGTAGCCAATCACGATAATCTGCGTCAACAAGAACAGCCAACGCGCCCAGTTGCGCCCTTTTACCAGCGAAAACGCACACCAGATTTCAATAAACACCAGCACCAGACTTGAGAGAAACACCAGCGTGAGCGCCCACGTCTGCACGCTGCGATGGACAAAATCCGCGATTCCCTGAACGCCAAGCTGATTGAGGATCATCAGCAAATCCAGGCCGCGGATTAAAATAATGGCGAAGGCCGCCACCTGCACCAGCGCAGGAACGTTAAGACGAGCATGAGACGAACGCGTTTTAGTAAACAATCCCAACGTAAAGTCTTCCATGAAAACGGCGCCTCAAGTGCGGCGCCGATGTTAACTCTATTGCAGATTTTAGGTGGTTCAGCCGCTTCTTGCACGCTGGATATCGCGCACCCGCTGCTTTTCCGCGCGGGCCATCAAATACCAGGCGATAAAACCAACAATCCCGACCACGCCGAGAATTAACGTCGCCAGGGCGTTAATCTCCGGGTTGACCCCCATGCGCACGCTGGAGAAGACCAGCATCGGCAGCGTCGTCGCCCCTGGTCCGGAAACAAAGCTGGCTATGACAAGGTCGTCGAGCGACAGCGTAAAGGCCAGCAGCCAGCCGGAGACCACCGCCGGCATAATCATCGGCAGCGTAATGACGAAAAAGACCTTCAGCGGCGCGGCGCCCAGATCCATCGCCGCCTCCTCAATAGAGTGGTCAAGCTCACGCAGGCGCGATGAAATGACCACCGCGACGTACGCGGTACAGAAGGTGACGTGCGCCAGCCAGATGGTCAGCATGCCGCGATCCGACGGCCAGCCAATGGAATGCCCCAGCGCCACAAACAGCAGCAGCAGCGACAGGCCGGTAATCACATCGGGCATCACCAGCGGCGCGGTGATCATAAAAGCAAAGCCGTTTGAACCGCGGAAGCGGCCAAAACGCACCATCACTACCGCGGCAATGGTACCGAGGATCACCGCCGCCGTCGCGGCGCAGGCGGCAATGGTCAGACTTAAGCCTACCGCGCTCATCATCGCATCGTCATGAAACAGCTCGCGATACCAGCGTGTCGACCACCCGGCCCATACCGTCACCAGCTTTGAGCTGTTGAACGAGTAAATCACCAGCATCAGCATCGGCGCATACAAGAAGGTAAAGCCGAGCAGCAGTATTAAAATTCGCCACGGCGAACGGACTACCGGCAAATTATTCATCCGTGTTCCCCCACCTGTTTTTGCTGATGCTTGTGGAACCACATTATCGGCACGATCAGCAGCAACAGCATCACGATCGCCACCGCCGAGGCGACCGGCCAGTCGCGGTTATTGAAGAACTCCTGCCACAGCACGCGGCCAATCATAATGCTGTCCGGGCCGCCCAGCAGTTCCGGGATAACGAATTCCCCGACCGCCGGAATAAACACCAGCATCGACCCGGCAATAATCCCGCCTTTGGTGAGCGGAACGATGACCTGGAAGAAAGTCTTCAGCGGTCGGGCGCCCAAATCCAACGATGCCTCAACCAGCGAGTAATCGATACGCGTGAGAGCGGTATAGATCGGCAGCACCATAAACGGCAGATAGGCGTAGACAATACCGATATAGACCGCCAGATTGGTGTGCAGGATCTCCAGCGGCTGGTCGATGACCCCCAGCCACAGCAGGAAGTTATTGAGCACGCCGTTGCTTTTCAGCAGCCCCATCCAGGCATAGACGCGGATCAGGAACGAGGTCCATGACGGCAGTATCACCAGCAGCAGCAGGATATTTCGCGTCGATGGCTTACTGTGCGCCACCGCCCACGCCAGCGGATACCCCAACAGCAGGCAGCAGAACGTCGAGATCGCCGCCACCTGAAGCGACTGCAGATAGGCTTCAAAATAGAGCGGATCGTCGGTGAGCTGCAGGAAATTCCCGAGATTCAGCGTCAACGTGAGCTGACCGTCGGCCCACTCCAGCAGGTCGGTGTACGGCGGGATCGCCCGCGCCATCTCCGCCAAGCTGATTTTAAAAACAATCAGGAACGGCAGAAGGAACAGCAGGATCAGCCACACGTAGGGCAGCGCAATAACCAGCTTGCGCCCGTGGGCCATCTGCAGTCGCGCCAGCCATAGCGCAAAACCGCCCGGTTTTTTTACGCCTGACGGGGGTTCAAATGTACTCATCGCCCTCTCCTTACACCGTCAACACGACGCAGCTATCGGCATCCCAGCATAAACGCACCTCATCACCCCAGGTTGGCGCCCCTTTACGGTAACGATGTTCGTTCTGCAGCTGAGCGCTCAGCATCTGCCCGCTTTTCAGGCGCACATGGTAGATAGACAGGTCGCCGAGATAGGCTATATAGATAACCTCGCCCACCGCGAAGTTATAGCCATCCGCGGGCGGGTCCTCGCAGAGCATGATTTTTTCCGGGCGCAGGGCCACCCACACCGGGACGTTATCAACGACGGAGGCATCGGGATCGACCTTCAGCGGATGGGTCAGGCCCGGGGAGTCCAGCACCAGGCCATCTTCCTGCCGCTCTTTCACCAGCCCTTCAAAGACGTTGACCGAGCCGATAAACTCCGCGCTGTAGCGGGTGGTCGGGTGTTCGTAGATTTCCTCCGGCTCGCCGATTTGCACGAACTTGCCGCGGTTCATAATGGCGATGCGCCCCGCCATGGTCATCGCTTCTTCCTGATCGTGGGTCACCATCACGCAGGTGACGCCGACGCGCTCAAGAATATCGACGACTTCCAGCTGCATCCGATCGCGCAGCTTTTTATCCAGCGCCCCCATCGGCTCATCAAGCAGCAGCAGTTTCGGTCTTTTCGCCAGACTGCGGGCCAGGGCCACGCGCTGACGCTGGCCGCCGGAGAGCTGATGCGGTTTACGTTTTGCAAACTCCTGCATATGCACCAGCGCCAGCATCTCCTGCACCCGGCTGGTGATTTCGGCCTTGGGCAATTTATCCTGCTTGAGGCCAAAGGCGATATTCTGCTCAACCGTCATATGGGGAAACAGCGCGTAGGACTGGAACATCATATTAATCGGCCGCTGATACGGCGGCACCCGCGCCAGATCGACGCCATCCAGGACAATCTGTCCGGCGGTAGGCTGTTCAAAACCTGCCAGCATGCGCAGCAGGGTTGACTTGCCGCAGCCGGATGCGCCCAGCAGAGCGAAAATTTCGCCTTTATAAATAGTAAGATTGACGTCGTCGACGGCGTGCTGACCGTCAAACGATTTGGTTAAATTACGGATTTCCAGCAGCGGGGTCAGCGCTTTAGGAGTTTTCGCCTGCGGGCGAGGAATCACATCATTCACGGGGTGTTCTCCGGCAGAAATCAAATCATGGTGCAGGCGCACCATCGCGGTGCGCCTGTTGCCGACAGCGCGAGGCATCGTCGGCCTACAACTCACGGAGAATTACTTACCGCTTTTCACCTTCGTCCATGCGCGAGTACGCACGCGGTCGATTTTCGGATCCTGGACTTTCAGCGTGAACAGCTTGGCGAAGACGTCAGCCGGCGGGTAAATAGCCGGGTTATTGCGGATCTCTTCGCTGACCAGCGGGAGAGAGGCTTTATTGCCGTTAGCGTAATAGACATGATCGCTGATGTGGGCGATAACATCCGGGCGCATCAGATAGTTGAGGAACTGATAAGCCTCATCTTTGTTTTTCGCATCGGCTGGCATCGCGAAGACGTCAAAGAACGCCAGCGCCCCCTCTTTCGGAATAAAGTAGGAAACATTAACGCCATTCTTCGCTTCTTTCGCCCGGTTAGCCGCCTGCCATACGTCGCCCGCCCAGCCGATAGCGACGCAGATATCGCCATTCGCCAGGTCATTGATGTACTGTGAGGAGTGGAAATAGCGAATATTCGGCCGCAGCTTCAGCAGCAGGTCGGTGGCCGGGCCGGTGTAATCGTCGGCTTTGCTGCTGTTAGGATCTTTGCCGAGGTAGTTCAGCACGGTAGCGAAAATCTCTTCCGGAGCATCCAGGAAAGAGACGCCGCAGCTTTTCAGTTTCTCCAGGTTTTCCGGCTTCATCACCAGATCCCAGCTGTCCAGCGGCGCATCTTTGCCCAGCACCGCTTTCACTTTATCGATGTTATAGCCAATACCGGTGGTCGCCCACAGGTACGGGACCGCGTATTTATTGTCCGGGTCGTGCTTCGCTACCAGCTTCAGCACTTCCGGATCGAGATTTTTCCAGTTGGGAAGTTTGCTCTTATCCAGCGGCTGGAAAACCCCTGCCGCCAGCTGGCGCTCAAGGAAGCTCGCCGACGGCACCACAAGATCAAAACCGGTGCTGCCCGCCATGAGCTTACCTTCCAGCACTTCGTTGGAGTCAAAGACGTCATACACCACTTTAATGCCGGTCTCTTTTTCAAAATTCGCCACCGTATCCGGCGCAATATAATCAGACCAGTTATAAACATGCAGGGTTTTTTGTTCGGCTGCGAGCGAACCGGCAGAAACGGCCATCAGCGCACCCGTAACCAGACCTGTTAACCATTTTTTACCAAAGGCGGTCATATCTCTTATTCCTTCTCAATGCCCGTTAACAAGCGGGCTGAATATACGCACTTGTTCGCATGCAATAATCATGCATATTTTTTCATTGCCTAAGAAAAGGAGAGAGGACCTCTCCCGGAATGGTTGCCCGCAACTGGAAGCAGCGTCAGAATAACTGTAGCCAGAATAAGAGGCTATAGCCCAGGTAAAAAAACGGCTTTTATCAATTTTTTATGCAATAAGGGTCTATGTGATAAGCCGAAAGCGGCAGAATGGCGGTGAAAAATTCTTTGCAGGAAGGTTAATAGCAGAATAAAAGCACGTAATACGCAGCCGCCATGGCAGTGGCTGCGCTATTTTTCGACAGGCTTAGTGAAGAAAATGGTACTGAATATTCTCAGCCGCCGGCTCTTCTTCCTCGGACTTATACAGCACCTGATTGGCGCTGGCCTCAAGGATAACCATAGAAATCTGTTCTTCGCTCTGGCGGAAAAACCACGCGAACTGGTCGAGGGTCACGCCGACGCCGACGGTCAACGCCTGACACACCACCAGTTTCGGCAGATTATCGTCCTGAATATCGAGGAAAGCTTTGACCGTCAACGAACTGGCGTTAATCGCAGAAAGATCGGCGGATAGCGGCAATAGCGCGGAGGGTTTCACCTCAGCCAGCGCAGAGAAAAGCACCACGTTATCCACCAGGTCAAGTTTGGCATCAAAAATGCCTTCGAAATTTTGCATATGCGGCAGGTGCAGTGCCTGGCAGGAATCACACTCAAAAAAGCTGATGCCCAATTCGTCGAGCCATTGACGTAATGTATCAAGACCCGGAACGACCAGTGAATCCATATGACCTGTGACCTCTTACTGTGAAAAATGCGACGCCATAGCTTACGCAAAAAAAGCGTCCTGTTCCATGACGGTGTCGTGAAAGGGAATTATCCGCCCATTTTCAGACAAAATCCGGGCGTGGCTTGCCGTTCGATCCAGGCGATCATTTTGCTAGCGATATCGACGCCGGTAGTGGTTTCAATCCCTTCCAGGCCAGGAGAAGCATTGACCTCCATCACCAGAGGACCGCGCGCGGCGCGCAGAATATCAACGCCAGCGACGTCCAGCCCGAGCGTCTGCGCGGCCTTGATGGCCATTTCACGCTCCTGCTCGCTGATAAACGCCACCGACGCTACGCCGCCGCGATGCAGGTTAGAGCGAAAATCTCCCTCCTTCGCCCGCCGCTCAATCGCCGCCACGACCTCATTGCCCACCACGAGGCAGCGCACGTCCCGGCCTTTCGCCTCGGCGATATACTCCTGCACCAGAATATGCGCATTCAGACCGCGAAAAGCATCAATGACGCTCTCTGCCGCCTGCCGCGTTTCGGCCAGTACGACGCCGATCCCCTGAGTGCCCTCCACCAGCTTTACCACCAGCGGCGCGCCGCCAACCATCGCGATCAGGTCGCTGGTATCGTCTGGCGAATGGGCAATCCCGGTGAGCGGCAGGTCGATTCCCTGACGCGCCAGTAGCTGGAGCGAACGAAGCTTATCGCGGGCGCGGGTGATAGCGACGGACTCATTGAGCGGATAGCTGCCCAGCAGTTCAAACTGACGCAGCGCCGCGGTGCCGTAGTAGGTAATCGCCGTGCCGATGCGCGGGATGACGGCGTCAAAATGCGGGAGCTGGCGGCCTTTGTAGTGAATCGATGAGGCCACCGGACTGACGTTCATATAGCAGGAAAGCGGATCGAGGATTTCCACCTGATGTCCGCGTTTTTGCGCGGCTTCACGCAGGCGTCGACATGAATAAAGCGTTCCATCCCGGGATAATATGGCAATTTTCACCCTGCACCTCTGCGAAAAGACCCGCTCCGGCGGGCCTTTGGTAGTCAATGAGCGCTGACCTGCGGAATTTCCTTACGTCAGACCGGGGGCAGTTTACACGCAATCAGCGCGTAGCCCATCCCTGCTTATGCAGATATTCCAGAATAAATGGACGGCTCTCTTTAACGATAGTCCTGCGGATATGATCGCTCCAGGTATCGCGACGCGTGTTGCTGCCGCGCGAGAGATAATACTGCGCTATCTGCTCGTCATATTCCGTAAGGACCGTCTCATCCAGCGGCTGATAGTGATTTTCATGCACCAGCATCGCCGACGGCATGCGCGGTTTCACTTCCGGATTATCATCCGGCCAGCCAAGGCACAGGCCAAACAGTGGCAGTACGTGCTGCGGGAGCTTAAGCAGTTCGGTCACCGCATCGATATTGTTGCGCAGGCCGCCGATATAGACACCGCCCAGCCCAAGGGATTCCGCCGCCACCAGCGCATTCTGCGCCAGAAGAGCGGTATCGACGCAGCCCAGCAGCAGTTGCTCGGCGAGGCCCAGTTGAGCGTCCGGGCAGATTTGCAGATTGCGGTTAAAATCAGCGCAGAATACCCAAAACTCCGCGGCCTGCGCCACGTGCTGCTGGCCGCCGCTCAGCGGGACCAGCTGTTGACGTATTTCCGGGTCGGTAACGCGAATAATTGAGGAACATTGTAAAAAACTGGAGCTGGAAGCGCCCTGCGCGCTGGCAATAATCGCAGCGCGCTGTTCGTCGCTTATCGGCGCGTCGGTAAAATGGCGAATAGAACGGTGGCTACGCAGCAGCTCAATGGTCGGCGTCATCTCGTTTTTCTCTGTCAGGCAATGAGGAAGGTGGGGTTTTCGTGTGCGTCAACTGCGGGGCAATGACTTGCGCCACGCGCCAGATTAACGCCACGGCGGCCGGGAGCATCAGCAGGATCCCCGCGAAGATCATCAGCAGCGCCGCCGTCGGGCTGGAAAACGGCGCGGGCAGGCTGACGTACTGGTTGAGCGAGAGCCAGGCCAGGGTCAACAGCACCATGCCGATAATCTCAACTACCAGAATGCTTGTGGGTAATGCAGCGGGCGATCGCATAACGCTCCTCCGGTCCAAATCATGCACGCTCCCGGGCAAAAACGGGTCGCGTATCAGGCCAGTATAGCGGTTTCATCAGCAGAGTATTTAACAAACATAGCCTTAAGCCATCGAAGCAAAAGGCAGAACCTTCTTTCCCTCGTCGACATAACGCGGCATGATACCCGCCATTCGCCATCCGGCTGAGGTTTAAGGAGAGAGACTATGTTTACGGTAATTTTTGGTCGTCCAGGCTGCCCCTATTGCGTTCGCGCCAAAGAGCTGGCGGAAAAACTGAGCAATGAGCGCGATGATTTTAACTATCGCTACATTGATATTCACGCAGAAGGTATCAGCAAAGCCGATCTGGAAAAAACCGTGGGTAAACCGGTAGAAACCGTACCGCAGATTTTTGTCGATCAGAAGCACATTGGCGGCTGCACTGACTTTGAAGCCTGGGCGAAAGAGAATCTCGGCCTGTTCGCCTGAGACAGCTCACTCCTCTGACGAGTGTTTGCGTCTGGTATCAAGCCAGGCGCAAATGAACAAAAAGCACAGCGCGCCCAGCGCGCACCAGAATACCGCGCTAAATAACCACGCCAGTTCCTGCCAGAAAGAACGCTGGGTCACAAAGAAAAGCCGCATGACCACCAGACAGACGGGCGCAGCCAGCATCGCGCCGATAAGCGGACGAATGACCCGCTGTCCGGGAGAAAGGCAGCTTGCCGCCGCACCGGGTAGCAAAAAGAACAGCAGCCCGAGCTCAGGGTTACCGGTAGCCCGAAAGGCGCCTTTCATATGTAACAGTAGTGACAAACAAACCACAATAAATAGAAAGAACCCACAGATAATACCGGCCCAAGCACGCTCAGATTTCACGACATCCTCCTGATTTTGCCTCTAACCAACTTCCACTTCGCCCAGTCAGATAAAGATTCTGGCAATCCATGCCAATAAAAGATCCCGTCAATGTAAAAACGATTGTTACTAGCCGCAGCCTCCAGGAAGGATTAAACTGTCGACTATATTTTGCTGGTTATAACGGGATGCCAGAATAGCGTTCGGGACAACGCGAACACTGGACCAACCTTAGACCAAATAACCATTTCCTTCAACAACTTACTAGTAAATGAGAAGTTGGCTTTCGTGAATATAAACGTCGCAGATTTGTTAAACGGGAATTACATCCTGTTATTGTTCGTTGTACTAGCATTAGGACTCTGCCTCGGGAAACTGCGTCTCGGGTCGGTACAACTTGGTAATTCCATTGGCGTTTTAGTCGTTTCCCTATTATTAGGGCAGCAGCATTTCAGTATTAACACTGACGCCCTCAATCTCGGCTTTATGTTGTTTATTTTCTGCGTCGGCGTGGAGGCGGGACCTAACTTTTTTTCTATTTTTTTTCGCGATGGGAAAAATTACCTGATGCTCGCGCTGGTGATGGTCGGCAGCGCGATGCTGATCGCCATGGGGCTGGGTAAGCTATTCGGCTGGGATATCGGCCTGACGGCAGGGATGCTCGCCGGCGCCATGACCTCTACCCCCGTGCTGGTTGGCGCCGGAGATACGCTACGCCACTTCGGTCTGCCCAGCGACCAGTTAGCCCTTTCGCTCGATCATCTGAGTCTCGGCTATGCCCTGACCTATCTGGTTGGCCTGGTCAGCCTGATCGTCGGTGCCCGTTATATGCCGAAGCTGCAGCATCAGGATTTGCAGACCAGCGCCCAGCAAATCGCCCGCGAGCGCGGCCTCGATACCGACTCCCGGCGTAAGGTGTACCTGCCGGTGATCCGCGCCTACCGCGTCGGCCCGGAGCTGGTGGCATGGGCTGATGGCAAAAACCTGCGCGAGCTAGGCATTTACCGCCAGACCGGCTGCTACATTGAACGCATCCGCCGCAACGGCATTCTGGCGAATCCGGACGGCGATGCGGTGCTGCAGATGGGCGACGATATCGCGCTGGTGGGCTATCCGGATGCCCACGCCCGCCTCGACCCAAGCTTCCGTAACGGCAAAGAAGTCTTCGACCGCGATCTGCTCGATATGCGCATCGTCACCGAAGAGATCGTGGTCAAAAACCACAACGCCGTCGGCCGCCGCCTGGCGCAGCTAAAGCTTACCGATCACGGTTGCTTCTTAAACCGCGTTATCCGCAGCCAGATCGAAATGCCGATCGACGACAACGTCGTGCTCAACAAAGGCGATGTGCTGCAGGTTAGCGGCGACGCGCGTCGCGTCAAAACCGTCGCGGATCGGATCGGCTTTATCTCCATCCACAGCCAGGTAACCGATCTGCTCGCCTTCTGCGCCTTCTTTATCGTTGGCCTGATGATCGGCATGATCACCTTCCAGTTCAGCTCGTTCAGCTTCGGCATCGGTAACGCCGCCGGTCTGCTATTTGCCGGCATCATGCTCGGCTTCCTGCGCGCCAACCATCCGACGTTCGGCTATATCCCGCAGGGGGCGCTGAATATGGTGAAAGAGTTCGGCCTGATGGTATTTATGGCCGGCGTGGGGCTCAGCGCCGGCGCCGGCATTAATAACGGCCTCGGCGCCGTCGGCGGTCAGATGCTGGCGGCAGGCCTTATCGTCAGCCTGGTGCCGGTGGTTATCTGTTTCCTGTTCGGCGCGTACGTCCTGCGCATGAACCGCGCGATGCTCTTCGGCGCCATGATGGGCGCCCGCACCTGCGCGCCGGCGATGGAAATCATCAGCGATACCGCGCGCAGCAATATTCCGGCGCTGGGATACGCGGGGACCTACGCCATCGCTAACGTGTTGTTAACCCTGGCGGGTACGCTGATTGTCATCATCTGGCCGGGGCTACAGTAAACTTTTCAGAAAAAAAACGCGTATACGCAGAACTTTTTTTGCTGGCATCAGTCATAAGTAGTGCCACTGCTTTTCTTTGATGTCCCCATTTTGTGGAGCCCATCAACCCCGCCATTTAGGTTCAAGGTTGATGGGTTTTTTGTTGCCTGAATTTTACGGCCTTTAAAATCATTGAGTTACAAACCTTCTTTTTAAGTCATGGCGACAAAGTGGCGACAGCCTCAAAGAGCCAGCGCAGCCTGGCCTGAATTTGTGGGGTGAGGCTGCACAGGATGGGCCTCTTTAGGTGTAGAAATTGAGCGAACAAAAGTCTCATGCGTTACGAACGTATGGCTGCAGTTGATATTCTGGCACTGGTTGTAACGTTCTTTGGTCATTGAAGAGACCTGGAAACTGCTGCGAGTATGGGCTGCACTTCCACATAATGGGCAAATCATCATTTTACGTCCCCGCCATTTTTGCTGAAATCGCAATAATGATACAACATTATTTCATTTTGTGAACTTTAAGTTCTCTTTTGAAAACCTCAGTCCATTACTAAATCATCAATTTTCACTTCCAGCTCGATGCTGGTTGTAAATCCGCTATCCGGCTTTACCATGTGCGTTAACGTTGTGATGGTCTGTAAGTATCCCGGCAAAACGGCCCATTCACTTTTAGAGATCTTCCGACATACTGATTATGTCCCCTGAGGAGATCGCTATGCGTAAGATCCGATTCACTGAACACCAGATCATCGCCGTATTGAAGTCCGTCGAAGCCGGACGTACCGTCAAAGATGTGTGCCGTGAAGTCGCTATTTCGGAAGCCAGCTATTACAACTGGAAGGCAAAGTATGGCGGGATGGAAGCGGCCGATACTAAAAAAATCAAAGATCTGGAAGATGAGAACCGGAGGCTTAAGCAGATGTTTGCTGATCTCAGCCTTGAGTGCCGGGCACTGAAAGACGTCATCGAAAAAAAGCTTTAAAACCAGCGATAAAGCGTGAACTCGTCAGCTATCTGACGGCGCAATTTGCCATGAGTTTAAGTCAGGCCTGCAGGACGTTATCGCTGAGCAGGACGGTCTATTTTTATCAGCCCGATACCCGACGTGATGAACCGGTGATCTGTGCGCTGACTGAACTGGCAGAACGCTATCCGCGCTACGGTTTTAAGAAGCTGTTCCAGTTGCTGCGCAGGCAGGGCAATACCTGGAACCACAAGCGCGTTCACCGGATTTACTGCCTGCTGAAACTGAATTTTCGTCGTAAGGGAAAACAGCGGCTACCGGTACGCAACCCGGCGCCACTGGTGACGCCTGAGGCACTTAACCAGAGCTGGTCGATAGACTTTATGCATGATGCGCTGGTCTGTGGCAGACGCTTCCGGACTTTCAATGTGGTGGATGATTTTAACCGTGAAGCGCTGGCGATAGAAATCGACCTGAATATCCCGGCTCAGCGAGTTGTCCGGGTGCTGGACAGGATCGTGATAAACCGCGGCTATCCGCTAAAAATGAGGATGGACAATGGGCCAGAACTGGTCTCACTGGCGCTGGCACAATGGGCCGAAGAACATGGCGTGCAGCTCGAATTTATCAAGCCGGGTAAGCCAACACAGAATGCGTTTATCGAACGGTTCAACCGGACATACCGGACAGAGATCCTGGATTTTTACCTGTTCAGAACACTGAACGAAGCACGGGAAATTACAGAGCGCTGGCTGATGGAATATAACAACGAGCGACCTCATGAATCCCTGAACAACCTGACGCCGGAAGAGTACCGGCTGATGGCTGAAAAACCGGAACTCTCAAAAAGTGCGTGGAACTAAATCGGGTGTACTTACACTCCAACCGACCATCTGCAAGCATGTCGTTTATGGTGTCAACAGGCAGACCAGTTAGCTCGCTATAGCGTTCAATTGTGACGTGCGGTGTGTTTAGAGTGATTGAAATATTGGGGGTCATGATGCAACATCTCCTATTGGCTTGTGGTGAGCCGGTAGTAATCTTGACAAGTCCCCAAGTGGGAACCAAATTGATACCAGGATCGCATAAGAGATATGTCAACATCAAAGTACCCAAGTGAGATCAAAATAAATCCCAATCAGGGTGACAAGGCTGCGATTGAGCGATTGGTCGAGGCATATGGGTTTACAACACGACAAGCCCTTGCTGACCATCTAGGTGTTTCGAAAAGCACGTTGGCTAATCGCTATATGAGGGATACCTTTCCTGCAGACTGGATAATCCAATGTGCATTAGAAACTGGAGTATCTCTTCGGTGGCTATCGACATCTGAAGGACCGATGTGGATAGATGCAAAAACTCAAATTATGAGCTCTACCAAACAAAAACTCAGTGGAGGAAAACTCCTTGATAATGGATATTTATTATTCGACTTAACATTATTGCCAAAAGATCTTGAGGGCATTTCAGCTATTGAGACAGCTGACGCAACATATCTGGTAAAAAATTATTCAAATGAAGTAAATGATGGTTTATGGCTAATTTCTATCGATGGGATTTATTCTATCCGTAAATTAGTAAGATTACCTAACAATCGCGTAATGCTAGAATATACATCAAGTAAAATAGAATGTAACATTAATGATATTAGTATTATTGCCAAGGTAATCATGACCTGCAAATAATCAACTCCCTTTTAATGGATGAAAAAAATGATTGTTGGTGTGCTCTTAAGAAATTTTAAAAACTTCAGAAATCAACATTATATTCCATTAACAATAAATGGAAGCTCTTCATGGTTGATCGGTGAAAATGGTGTTGGTAAGAGTTCCGCACTACAAGCTATTGATACCGTGCTAAACAAAGCCGATATCAATAGGCTTGATATTAATAATGATGCTCGCAGTCAGGGGTTTGACACAAGGGAGCCATTCATTGTTCCTATTTTTCTTATCCGTAAAGAAAGAGTTAAAGGTAATACTTCAATATTTAAAACATTAGAGGTTATTAGCGATATAACATGGCAGGTCGAAAGCGAGGATTTTAACTCTTCGCAAAGAGTTTTAGCAGAAAAAATCATTAATCACAGAACCCTCCTTGAATCCCACTATCGAACTAATGATTATTTTCTTATTCCTATTGGAATTATAAAAAAATCTGCTGGTGAAGCGCCTCTACCATTTATGTCTATTTTTGAATCCATAGATGATTATAAAAATCAAATCGATGATTTAATACCTGACTCAGCTGCAGTCAACTCTACGCAAAGAAAAAATTTCTTCCAAAACACTTTATATAAAATGCTAGAGTTTGTAAGAGAGACATATAACTATATTTACTTACCAGCAGAAATAACCACATCAGAATACTCAAAAATTGAGAGTGAACTGTTACAATCTCTACTGGGTGAAAATCTCCAACAGAAGATCAGTAAAATAATAAAGAAAAAGGACATTTCTGAAATAAATCAATATCTAAACGAATTTGTTGAGCAGCTATCTAAAAAACTTAATGGCAAATATCATTTCAAAAGGCCAACACAGCGGCAAAACTCTTTTACTCAGCGCCACATGATTGCAAAAATTATAGAATCGTACTTTAGCGACAAAATTTTACATTACATAGATAGTATAAACAGAGATACTCCTGTACACAATCTGAGTTCTGGTGAAAAAAGAAAAGCTTTACTCGATTTATCCATGGGTTTTTTGAAAGGGAATCCGAAAAAAACTCAGCAATCAACTGTTCTCGCCGTGGATGAACCAGAACTTTCCTTACATGCAACATCTTGCTTCAAGCAGTTTGAGAAAATAAGAGAGATAAGCGAACTCGGTATACAGACAATTTGTACAACACACTGGTATGGTTTTCTCCCCGCAGCTATGAGTGGTAGTGCAACTTATATATCGCCAAACCAATCATTTATTAAGTGTATAAATCTTGAATACTACAGAGAGGAGTTATCTGTACTTGTAAAAGAGTCTCGTGGTTCATATTTAGATACTTTAGAAGTAAAAAGCAATCATGATTTAGTACAGTCTATAATAACTTCAATAACCTCATCCAATAATTATAACTGGATACTATGTGAGGGTAAAACTGATAAAAAATATATTGAAGCCCATCTTGATTTCGAAGAAATAGACGAAAAAAACATAATAATTTTAAGTGTTGGTGGTTCATTTGCACTAAAAGATATCTATTCATATTTGGTTCTAGCTCTAAAAGACAGAAGGCCAGCAATTAAAGGGAGAGTGTTCTGTTTATTAGATACTGACTTAGCATATGATAAGTTCGAATCTATAGATAGCATTCCACAAATTAGAATTAGGCGATTACTTCTTCGTGAAGACCTTACAGATGTTGATTTATTAAAAACAACTGACAATAGGGTATCTCCACCAACTGAAATTGAGGATGCTTTGGATGGAATATTTTTCCACGAAACGATCTATCGTCTTTATATGAATGGAGAAACAAGATTTTCATTCATTGAAGATGTTGAAACTCTTTCCTCAAATGTTGCAGCAGGAATATTAGATATAACAACCAGTCAAAAACAGATTATTAGAAATTATTTTAATGAACCAGGTAAGAAAAATATCTTCTGTGACGAGTATAGAAATGTTGTCTATGAAAGTGATGAGATCCATACTCCAACATGGCTATATAACATAATCGAGTTTTTTGGCGAAGAGTAAATGTATTTTTGATTAAAACCATACATTGACCACTGCTTAAATATACAGTTGAAATTTAGCCTTCAGACATGAGGGCTTTTTTATGGCAGTACGAAAACTCGACACAGGAAAATGGATTTGTGAATGCTACCCCGCCGGGCGCAGCGGACGGCGTGTGCGGAAGCAGTTCGCCACCAAAGGCGAAGCATTGGCTTTTGAACGCCACACGATGGAAGAGACGGAGGCGAAGCCTTGGTTGGGTGAATCGGTAGATCGTCGAACTCTGGTTTAAGCTGCACGGCGAGTCCCTCACCGCTGGCGAACATGTTTACGGCAAGCTGGTCCTGATGGTCGATGCGCTCGGAAACCCTCTCGCTACGGATCTCAGCTCGAAATTATTCGCGCATTACCGTGACAAACGCCTGACGGGTGAAATCTATTTCAGTGAGAAGTGGAAGAAAGGTGCCAGCCCGGTAACAATCAACCTCGAACAAAGCTATCTGAGTGGCGTTTTTAGCGAGCTGGCCCGCCTTGGAGAATGGACTGCGCCAAATCCACTGGAAAGCATGCGCAAGTTCACCATTGCCGAAAAGGAAATGGCCTGGCTCGCGCATGAACAAATCACAGAGCTTCTGTACGACTGCCAACGCCAAAGCGCACAGCTCGCCCTAGTCGTTAAAATCTGCCTGAGCACCGGAGCACGCTGGCGCGAAGCTGTAAACCTTACGCGATTCCAGGTCACTAAACACCGAATCACATTTGTCAGGACCAAAGGCAAAAAGAACCGTAGCATTCCGATCAGCAAAGAGCTGTATGAGGAGATCATTGCCCTGGACGGCTTCAAGTTCTTCACGGACTGCTACTTTCAGTTTATGTCGGTGATGGAGAAAACTTCTATCGTACTTCCGCGCGGACAGCTGACTCACGTTCTACGTCACACTTTCGCAGCACACTTTATGATGTCCGGCGGAAATATCCTTGCCCTACAGAAAATCCTGGGTCACCACGACATAAAAATGACCATGCGTTATGCTCACCTTGCCCCTGACCACCTTGAAACAGCATTAAAATTTAACCCTCTTGCCACAATGGAGAATAAACTTTATTAGTAAGGATTTATTAGAGACGGTTCCGATAATACTTTTGAGCGAGTTATGTCTATGTGCTGCCTTCTTGTAAAGCAAGAATATTAGAGATGAGAGATACTTAAAACATATAATAACCCTTTTAGATTAACTGACCCTTGACACTTATTACATGCTCCTTCCAATCATTATCACCAAAAGATGACAATGGAAATACTTTGCAAATATCATCGAGTATTTGAAGTCTTGTTATATAAGAATTAGCATCGATACCATTCTCCCAAGCCAATCCATTTCTAACATCTTCACGGCAACCAGAAACAAAAACCTCACCATCAATAACCAAGTGCTCTAGATATGAATACTTTTCAATTAAACATCTGTATCCATAATACTGATTACCTTTAGTAGCGTGTGCCACATTTATTATTAAGAGAAGAGTTATATCTGAGTTTAAAAACGATCTAACCATACTTGTGTAAAACTTCTTTTTTTTATGAGTAAAAATGTATCCGTAATAATTTCTGTCAATATGATTCAACAAATAATAAAGAACTCTAAAATAGCTACCATAATAAGAATCTAGTTTATGCATTCGCTGATTTGCCGACATCAAATCTTTACTTCCTGAAAACCCCAACACATTCGATAATTTATCTCCGAAATCGTCTCGTGAAAGAAGAGCATTCAACTGTTCATTGTGTTGTTCTAAAAGTAAAGAAAAATTCCGTTCGAATGTATCTCTTTTATTATTTCTAATTGAAATATATAATGCAACCATTACCGATGCAACAGTACCAAATGCGACGAAAAACTGGACTAAATCCTTATTGCCACTAGCTATGTTTGTTAGTGTACAAAAAAGCCATTCAAATACATTCATTATAATACTCCTAATGCAAAAAAAACAAAAAACAATTAAGAAAAGAACCAGAATCCGTTCACCGTAAGTTACATCTCTACCTAGTAATCTGCTCAATGCAAACCGCCAAAAATTATGTTTAAATAAAAAAATACACGAACATTCATTAGGATTCTAATTATCCATCAACCCATTAACATTGTAAATAATTGGGTGTGTTTTTCACACACTCACCAGATTGTTGTTAGTCTTTGGCTATTGAACTAGCGACATTGCCTTGAAATCTGCGGTAAAAGGTTGATATCATTTATACTGCTTTGATGAATACAATTTCATAGCCTTTATGAACTAAAATCATGTTGCACTATTTTCTAAATAACATGATTTATTCACTTCCCGCAGCCCCGTTCCAAGTGGCGACAAAGTGGCGGCAGCGGTTGGCATTGCCCCGTAATCGCCACTCCTTACCACCAACCTAGCTTATTGATTATCTTGCAAGTCATTGTTTTCACTAACCCGTTTACATAAATAGTTTTTTTGTTTTCTGCTCCCAGCTCACTCCCCCGCCAGTCGGTCTACCATCAGTCGAATCGCTTCTCTTGATAGCGGCGCTCTGTCGGTCACGAAGTGCAGCGTCATCCCCTCGATAAAGGCGTCAAGCCCGCGGGCCGTGGCCGGTTCAAACCACTGCTCAAGGGTCTGCTGGCTGCGCAGCATCCAGTTCTGCATGACCGCTTTTAAATTCGGCTGGCTGCTGCAAAAAGCATACAGCTGATACATCAGCTCCATATTGCGCGCGGTGGTGACCTGGGCGCTAAAAATCAGTTCGGCAATGGCGTCACAGGCCTCCCGGCGATTATGCACATCGGCAAAAAACTGCTGATACTGCGCCGACATCTGACCGGTAAACAGGCTGAACGCCTCTTCGACCAGCGCCTCAATGCCGCTGAAATAGTAGGTCAGCGAGCCCAGCGGCACGCCCGCGCAGGTGGCGATTTTCCGGTGCGTAACCGCATGAATGCCGTGTATCGCGATCGTGTCCAGCGTCGCCTGCAAAATCCGCTCCCGCCGCTGCGGGTCGTTTGGTCGACGGGCCATACTCTTTCCTCTTTCATTTAATGTGCCTCAGGCTGAATCGAATCATAGAGGTCAATAAAAAAGCATTCCTCAGCAAGCAACCTGGATGTACAAATGTACACAACCTTGCTACTGTTGTCTGCATCTCTTCACTCTCGGGCATTTACGGATGACAGCGCAAACCTCACGCAGAGCCCTTCAGCTAAGGCTGTGGGCGCTCTTCATGTTCTTTTTTATCCCCGGATTACTCATGGCCTCATGGGCCACCCGCACGCCGGCGATTCGCGATCTGCTCGCGCTATCGACGGCGGAAATGGGGATTGTATTATTTGGACTCTCAATAGGTTCGATGAGCGGCATCCTCTGCTCAGCGTGGCTGGTCAATCGATTCGGCACCCGTAAAGTGATTCGCGCCACCATGTCGTGCGCGGTGGTCGGTATGCTTGTGCTCAGCGCCGCGCTATGGTTCACATCGGCGGTGCTGTTTGCCATTGGCTTAGCCATCTTCGGCGCCAGCTTTGGCTCAGCGGAAGTGGCGATTAACGTCGAAGGCGCCGCCGTTGAACGCGAAATGAATAAAACCGTCCTGCCAATGATGCATGGTTTCTACAGCTTCGGCACGCTCGTCGGCGCCGGGATTGGCATGGCGGTAACCGGCTTCGGCCTGCCCGCCGCGCCGCACATCCTGCTGGCGGCGCTGGTGGCCGTCGCCCCCATTGCTATCGCCATTCGCGCGATTCCTGAAGGCACCGGCAAAAATGCGGCGGAAGCGGCGCGCCATGAAGGCAAAGGCCAGCCGATCTGGCGCGATGCCCAGCTGCTGCTGATTGGCGTAATCGTCCTGGCCATGGCCTTTGCCGAAGGCTCCGCCAACGACTGGCTGCCGCTGCTGATGGTGGACGGCCACGGCTTCAGCCCGACCTCCGGCTCGCTTATTTACGCAGGCTTCACCCTCGGCATGACCCTCGGCCGCTTTACCGGCGGCTGGTTTATTGACCGCTACAGCCGGGTGACGGTGGTACGCGCCAGCGCGGTGATGGGCGCGCTCGGTATTGGCCTGATTATTTTTGTCGACAACCCGTGGGTCGCCGGTCTCTCCGTACTATTATGGGGCCTCGGCGCGTCGCTGGGCTTCCCGCTGACCATTTCCGCCGCCAGTGACACCGGCCCCGATGCGCCGAAGCGCGTCAGCGTGGTGGCGATTACCGGCTACCTCGCCTTCCTCGTCGGGCCGCCGCTGCTGGGCTTCCTCGGCGAACACTTCGGCCTGCGCAGTGCCATGATGGTGGTGCTGGCACTCGTGCTGGTCGCGGCCATCGTCGCCCGCGCGGTAGCGAAGCCACAATCTGAACCCGTGATGGAGAACAGTTAATGAGCATCAAAATGATTGCGGTAGACATGGATGGCACCTTTCTGAGCGATGCCAAAACCTATAACCGTCAGCGTTTCCTCGCCCAGTATGCGCGGATGCGTGAGCAGGGCATCCGCTTCGTCGTCGCCAGCGGCAACCAGTATTACCAGCTCATCTCCTTCTTCCCTGAGGTGGCGCACGAAATCGCTTTTGTCGCCGAAAACGGCGGCTGGGTGGTCAGCGCCGGCGAGGACGTGTTTAACTGCCGGATGCCGCAGGAACATTTCAATACCGTTATCGACCATCTCCAGACGCTGGCCAACATTGAAATTATCGCCTGCGGTAAGCGCAGCGCTTACACCCTCAACCGCTATAACGATGAGCTGAAAGCGGTCGCGGCGAAGTACTATCATCGCCTCGAAATGGTCGACGATTTTAATCATATTGCTGATGATGAAATTCTGAAATTCGGACTCAACGTGCCGGACCAGCTGATCCCGCAGATTCAGCCGAAGCTGCACGCCGCGCTTGGCGATATGGTGACCGCGGTCGCCACCGGCTACGGCAGCATTGACCTGATTATTCCCGGGGTGCATAAAGCCAACGGACTGCGCATCCTGCAGGAACGCTGGGGCATCGAGAACCATGAAGTGGTGGCGTTTGGCGATAGCGGCAATGATATCGAAATGCTGCAGCACGCCGGATTCGGTTTCGCGATGGCCAACGCCGCCGCGCCGGTGAAGGCCGTCGCCGGCTACCGTGCCCCGCACAATAACGAAGAAGGCGTGCTGCATATTATTGATAAAGTACTGAATCGCGAAGCGCCGTTCGCCTGAGGCAGCGCCTGCTGCGGCGCGTCACGTCGCAGCAGAGCATTTGAAGGTTACTGCGGTTCGAGGGCGTTGCCCACGCGTTTATCCTTCAGGAAGTAGACCGTCATCGCCAGCCAGAGCACCCCGCTCAGCAGGTTGAGCAAGCTGAAGAGCCCGCTGCCGCCAGACTCATAGGCGTGCTTGCTGACTTCGATACCCACGGTAAAGATCAGCATTTGCAGCATCCCCATCGCTGCCGACACCGTCCCCTTACTCATCTCGCTGGCAAACAGCGTCAGACGCACCAGCCCGGCGTTGGCAAGACCAATCCCGAAGGCGTAAACGCTCAGCCCGGCGGTCATCCACAGATACGCGTGCGTCGACGCCACCGTCGCCACGGCGGCGATCAGCAGGCCGATCATAATCGGCCAGCCGCCGAGAATAATCAGCGAGCGCACCGTTTTGCGTGAAGTCTGGCGCGCCAGCACAAGGTTCCCGGCAATCAGCGCGCCAAAAATCGGCACCTGCAGCAGGCCATATTCGTAGCTGGTCGCCTGCTCGCCACTGATGATGATCACCGGCGATTGGGCAATCCACGCCAGCAGCGGCAAGCTGACGAAACCGGTGGCCAGCGCGCCGGCGACAAAGCGCAGGTTTTTTAGCACCTCACGATAATCACGCCCCAGCTCTTTTACCGATAGCTTCTCGCCCATGCGGGTGGCGGTTTCCGGCATCGCCTTTTGTAGCCCGAAAAAGGCAATAGCGGCCAGCACGGCAAACAGGACAAACATCATCTCCCACGGCAGGAGATGAACCCAGGCCGCCCCCACCAACGGCCCAAGCAGCGGCGCAATCAGCGCGACGTTGGCCATCAGGGCGGTGATCTTGATGCACACCGCCTCTTCAAAAGACTCCTGTATCGCCGCATAGCCGACCGCGCCGATAAAGCACAGGCTGATACCCTGCAAAAAGCGCAGCAGCGTGAACTGCTCAATAGTCTGCGCCAGCAGCGTCGCCAGGCAGGTCACGATAAACCACACCACCCCGGTCAGCATCACCGGACGGCGGCCGATGCGGTCCGAAAGCGGCCCCAGCAGCCACTGCAAAAACATACCGCCGGCCAGATAGGCAGTCATTGAGGTCGGCACCCACTCATTGCCCACGCCAAACTCTTCCACCACCGAGAGCATGCCCGGCTGGATCATGTCATTGCCGATATAGGTGGCGAATTCGTATAACACCAGGCATAGCGGAAAGAGCAGCGCCTGACGTCCGAGGCGTTTGCCTGAAAGCGAAGAATTATGCATGAAATCTCTTATTTAAATAAAACCGCGCAAAGTTTAATGAAAGTCGTCGCGGGGAGATAGCGAATTGTGAGCGATAAAGCAAAATATCGCCACGCAGATAGCGCATCGCCAGCAACCATTCAAAATCCAGCTGTATGTATTTCGTTTATGTTTCAATTAGATTACAGGCTATATACTCCTTTACTCAGTCTGTTAACGAAGCCACACTCACACTTTCATTCATAACAAACTGATAATTAAGACAATACTGCTTTACCTTATCGCCACCGTTTTTTAAGGTAGGCGGCTTGTTGCTAACGGACCCAAGAGCCTGGATGTATGCTGGAAAATATTAACTACTCGCTGTTTGCATTCCTCAACGCTACCCCCGCGTCGCCGTGGTGGGCGATTGAAATCGCGACGTTTATCGCCAAAGACCTGATAATTATGGTGCCATTATTGGTGTTGGCCTTATGGCTTTGGGGTCCAAACCAGCGGCAGTTAGTCTTTAAGGTCATGATGGCATTAGGCATTAGCCTGACGCTTTCGTGGATATTCGGCGTGTTTTTTCCGCATGACCGTCCGTTTGCCGCCGGTATTGGCTATAACTTCCTGCATCATTCGCCCAATAACTCCTTCCCGAGCAATCACGGCACGATCTGCTTTACCTTTGCGCTGGCCTTTATGTTCTGGCACCGCCTGTGGTCGGGAGCGCTGCTTTTCGCCCTTGCTTGCGCGATTGCCTGGTCCCGGGTCTACCTCGGCGTGCACTGGCCGATGGACATGCTGGGCGGGCTGCTCACCGCGATGATCGCCTGCCTCAGCGCCCAACTGCTGTGGCAAAGCGGCGGAAAAACCCTCTATCAGCATCTGCAGCGGCTGTACCGACTGTTCTTTTCGCTGCCGATTCGTAAAGGCTGGGTGCGCGAATAGACGTTCCTGACCAGCCGGTAAAGTTGCGGCAGCGCCCGATTCCTGCGCGTGACTAAGCCTCTTCCGGCAGGTAAAATCGCCGCTGACGCCCTGTCAATGCAGGGCGCTTTCAGCTTAGAGGGAATATGGAAACTCGTCGTGACGAACGCATCAGTCAGCTTATTCAGGCACTCAAGCGCAGTGATAAACTCCATCTAAAAGAAGCGGCCACCCTGCTTGGCGTGTCTGAGATGACCATTCGTCGCGATCTCAACGGCCACAGCGGCCCGGTCGTTTTGCTGGGCGGCTATATCGTTCTGGAGCCGCGCAGCGCAACGCACTATCTGCTGAGCGATCAAAAAACACGCCTTGTGGATGAAAAACGCCGCGCAGCCCGCCATGCGGCTAAGCTGCTTGAGCCCCACCAGATGGCCTTTTTTGACTGCGGGACCACCACGCCTTGGATCATCGACGCCATCGATAGCGCCCTGCCCTTTACCGGGGTCTGCTATTCGCTCAATACCTTTCTTTCCTTGCAGGAAAAACCCCAGTGCCGCGCGATTTTGTGCGGCGGCGAGTTCCACGCCAGCAACGCCATTTTTAAACCGCTGAGCCTGCAGGATACGCTGAGCCACCTTTGCCCGGACATCGCGTTTTATTCCGCCGCGGGCGTCGATTACGAGCAGGGCGCGACCTGTTTTAACCTGGAAGAGCTGCCGGTCAAACACTGGGCGATGAAAAGCGCGCGCTACCATGTGCTGGTCGTCGATCACAGTAAATTTGGTAAAGTTCGCCCGGCGCGGATGGGGGATTTATCGCAATTTGACGTGATTGCCAGCGACGTGTGTCCGGATGACGATCTGCTCACGTTGGCGAAGGAAAAACAGATTTCACTGCTTTACTAACCGCGCCCCGCAGGGCGCGGCCTGTATTTTAAGAGAACCAACCGCCGAACCAGCCGTGCAGTTTCATCAGCACGAAATCGATCATCCGGCTAAAGAAACCGCCTTCGTTTACCGCTTCCATCACAATCAGCGGCCGCTGCTCAATGGTTTTATCATTCAGCTTGAAGTCGATCGTGCCGACCACCTGCCCTTTGGTCAGCGGCGCGGTCAGCTGCGTATCATTCAGGGTGTAGCTGGCCTTGAGGTTTTTCAGCTGACCTTTCGGCAGCGTGATGGAACCGGCCTCGCCCGCCCCCAGCTTCGCTTCACTGCTATCGCCAAACCAGACGCGCTGGGTAATAAAGGTGGCATCGGGTTTAATCGGCGTTACGGTTTCATAGAAGCGGAAACCCCAGGTCAGCAGTTTTTCTGATTCGTTAAAACGGATGCGGTCAGTTTTGGTGCCGAGCACGACGGCAATCAGGCGCATGTCGTTTTGCGTCGCGGAAGAAACCAGATTGTAGCCCGCCCCGGCGGTGGTCCCGGTTTTCACGCCGTCTGCGTTGAGGTTCGTGCTCCACAGCAGACGGTTGCGGTTCGGCTGACGGATTTTGTTGAAGGTGAACTCTTTTTCTTTATGGATCGCATACTCTTCCGGCACGTCATGGATCATCGCTTTGGTGAGCAGCGCCATATCGCGGGCGGTACTAAACTGACCCGGCGCATCCAGACCGTGCACGGTCATAAAGGTGGTGTTGGTCAGGCCCATTTTCTGCGCATAGCCGTTCATCAGGCTGACAAACGCGTCCTGGCTGCCCGCCACGTAGTCGGCGATCGCGATGCTGGCGTCGTTGCCGGACTGAATGATAACGCCCTTGTTAAGATCTTCGACCGACACCTGCATCCCTGGCTTAAGGAACATCACCGATGAGCCGCGCAGCGCCGGGTTACCGGTTGCCCACGCGTCACGCCCGATGGTCACCATATCGGTCGACTTAATCTTACCCGCCTTTAACGCCTGGCCGACAACATAGCTGGTCATGATTTTGGTCAGGCTCGCCGGATCGAGTTTTTCATCGGCATTGCCTTCGCTGAGCACTTTGCCGCTGGCATAGTCCATCAGGATCCAGGCTCGCGCGTCAATGGATGGCGCATCGGGGAGTTGTTCTGCAGCCTGCACCGCAGGCGCAACGAGAAATAAAAGCGCGCAGCCTGCCGCGAGGCCGCGAAGGGAAAAAGCATCATGCGTCATAAGAGCCACCCAAGTATCCTTTCCAAACAAAAATATGCCGCCACACTCGTTCGGCGCCGCAGCAGCCGGTGAGTAAAGCGTACAAATGACCTTAAAGAAACAGCGAGTTGGTAAAGTTTTTAAAGTTTACGCAATAACCTCGCCCGGTGCTGCAAACAGCGCAATTTTTTTGATCGCGGTTGCCTAAATATTAACTTTATTATGGCATGCAAAAAAATAGTTTAGCAAATTCAATGATCTGCAATATTTTCAACATCATAGCGTTATTGACTTCTTGTCAAATGCGGACAAATACGGACATATGCTCGCCCCAAATCATGCCCCAAATACCATTTTGCCCCAAAATCTGCCCCAAATAATGATTCACCAAAGAGCAGCTTAGACTACTCTGAAAGACGCTCGGGAATCGGCAGATGGCTGGTTTGTATGCTGGCCGGTCTGTACAATCACCCACGGTGTTTATTCTGCTCGAATAGCACCAGCCCCACCAGGTAGCTCTTGCATACGGCTACCTGGTGGGGCACCTTAAGCTAGGTAGCAATACTTCATTGTTTTGTAAAGCTCAGCAACTATTTAGATGTCGTGGTGTCTAATATGTGATCAATAAAAACACAGGCTCTTAAATGACTACTTTACTTGTTGCCGCAACGCTCTTTACTGTCTCAGGACTCATGATGTTTGGGCTTTTACAACTGTGGGAAGGCATATCGAATAATCACGAAAAGTTTTGATAGCCATTAGGCTTAAGCTCATCCTGATACTGGCAATTATTTACAGATCGTCTTCACCCCTACGTCGATCATGTCTTGAGCCTTCCTCCTGAACTTGAAGTTTTTTCTCCAGAGCTTCAACTTGCTGAATTAGCACTTTAACCACCGCCAGTGTATCCATCAAGAGCACATTGTTATCGAGCTGCAGGCGGTCATCGTCCACCCTCTCACCGTTGAGCATATACGACGTGTTAATCTGCTTAACATACTGTTGATCGACCTGCTGTGCCTGCTGAGCGATTATTCCCCGACGCGTCCTGTTCTGCTCATCGTCGTTGTAGACGAACGTCACCAGCTCAAGCTGACGAATGCGATCGACTGACAAATGGCCGTCAGTCGGTTCAATGCTGTGTTTCAGCCGTTCGTCGGACGTCCCGTTGAACGCAACATCGCCGCGCGAACTGCTATAGATCCGCCCGTCCGGCAAGTGTTGCCAATACTGAACAGGCTGACTAAACCCGCCCAGCATGAAAACTAGCCTGTGATTTGTGCCGACCTGCTCCTCGAACCACATAGCCCCCTGCCCGCCGTCCACGTTGCTGTCGTTACCGCGCGTGTTGAATCTGGTGGTCATCCTGGGCGAAGCGATGATTGTCCCGTTAGCTACGTTACCCGGATCTGTGTTCAACCTGGCGATGAACCCCTGCCCGTAGTTTTCGCCGTACTGAGTGCAAACGCCGTAAATCCCGAATCCGCCACGGACGCGCAAGCCGGGATAAATAGCCAGCGCGCCGTCTTCGGTGATAATTCGATGCGTATAGTCTGCAGCGCTGCCTTTGTGGTGAAAATCAATAAACGGCGTGGTGTCACTGCTGATCTCCAGATTCCCGGCATCAATCGCAGTGAATTGCGTGCTGCTGTTCTTCCTGAGTATTTGCCCCGCTGCTGTAATAGTAGCGCTGAACGTTACGCCCTTACTGAACGTCTGCGTCTGCGTCCATGTGTTTGCCGCTGTAGTCTTCGCCTGGTTTTTATTGGCTGCGGTGATTGATGAGTCGATAGCCGTCTGCCGCGTAGCGTATTCGCTTTGGAACTGCGCCCACGATTTCACAGTCCCGGTCGTGCCATCCGGTTTAGTTACCGTCACGTTACCGGAGCCGAATAAAAATTGCTGCTGATTGGCCAGATCCACGTAGGTACGTTCAAAGCACTTTTGAATACTGGCCGCCAGTTCATCACTAATGTTTGCCATAGTTACTCGCCCCCGACGGGGCGCTCCTTTAAGGTGCGGAAATAATCTGATTGCCCATGCGGAAAATGGTAAAAATTAACTTTTCGCGCTGGCTTGTCCTGGCTGCCGAGGATGGGTCAAACACCGTGCCGTTCCATACCTGTGCCAATGGGGTATATGTCCTATAGCTGAACCCACGCCCATTCTTACAGTTGATCCATACACGGTTACGCTGACCTTTACCTGCGGCGTAGATTTTCAACCCTTTCAGCGGAATTGCACGTGACCCACCATCGTTCCCGGCGTCCCATGAATAGTGAATGTAATCTTCACGGCCAGGGGTACTCACAACAATGTCACCATAGGACCTGAACGATGATGACATCTGACAGATCAGGTTGGTGTCCAGGAAACGGTCGAAGGTCTCCCCGCTGATGTAAAACAGGTCATACTGTCCGGAACCCAACATATCTTTCTCAACGAATGGCAATGTTGCTACCTCGCCAATCATCACATCGCCTTCAATTTTGTTGGCGTAAACGGTGCCGTTAAAATAACCGTCAGTCGCGCGTACGGTCCCCGTAAAGGTGCCGCTGGATGCTTCGACATGTCCGCGAATGGTTACGTTATTAAATACCGCTGACCCGGCTTTGTTGATCGCCCAGCCGACGGTGTCGCCGTTCCAGTTTGTCGACTGGATATTATTGCTAATCTGCGCAAAATCGATGACCAGATTTCGGGCCATCGCCTGCTGCATATATGCGCCGTTACCGTCGACACCGAAGACCAGATTGCTTTTATCACCGTTGGGCACATAAACACCGAACTGGTCAGCCTGCACCAGGAACTGTGATTGCCCGCTGCCGTTTATCCCCAGCTGAATCCCCGCAACGTAGTTCTTGCCGCCGGAAGACGTGTTGACCTTCACGCCCCATTGCGCACCCAGTTTCCCGTTTAAGTCCGCCACGGTTGATGCCGTCTGCTGAACGGTCGCTGACATATCCCCAACCTGAGAGGTCAGCGTGGAGATCTGCTCAGTGGTTGATTTTTCCAGGTCAGCAACGGTTTTGCTCGTCGTTGTAATTGCAGCGCTGTTGTCACCAATCATGCTGCGCATCTGGTTAAAGCCGTTCGACATCGCCAGGCCGTTTGCGGCGATCGTTTCGTCCTGCCGGGTTATTCGTGATTCAGCGTCACCTACACGTGAGACCAGGCTTGTGATTTGCCCTGCCTGTGCTTTGATATCCTTGCCCTGCTGCGTCACGGTGGCAGAGAGCGCTGTCGTCGCATCGGCAGCGGCTGCGGCGTCTGCTTTCGCATCCTGCGCGTCGGTCACGTCGACGATTGACAGGTTATCGATAAACAACGAATAGCCGGTACCGCCGGACGTACCACGGCACGAGACCCATAAGACGCCTACCGCATGCGTATCATTGATTGTGGCAACGCCGGTTACCTGCACCCATTGATCACGTTTGCCGCCTAACGACCCGGATGCATCGGAGACTACGATCCCGGCAGGCCACGAGTTCGGCGTGCCACCCTCCCCGCGCGTCATCATACCGATGGCCGTAGACCATCCCGAGGTGGGTTTTTCCGTGCTTTGCATCATCACCCAGGCGGAGAAACGGTATTTACCTCCCGCCCGGATCGCCATCCATGTTCCTGTTGTCTTATCGCTGTTCCCTGTCTCGCCGCTGTTACGTGTCACCTTACCGGACTTGCTGCCGTCACGTTTGGCCTGAGTCGTGGCGATGAACTGTGCGCCCGCCACCCTGTAGTTATCCGCATACGACTCAAACGATCCGTCAATGAATGGGTTCGTCATCTTAGAGGATACGGTAGACAGGTCGGCTTTAACCTGCGTCACTGCGTCCGCCTGGGCCTGAATTTGATCTCCCTGGCTCTTAACAGTGCTCTGTATGGTAGACAGTCCTGCTGCGTTTGCGGCGATGTCCACGGCATCGGTGACGTCCATCAGATAGAGATCATCAACATAGAGGTTACCTTTGGACAGTAACGCCATGAAGCTGACCTGGGCGAACGTGGTGGCCGTCGCTTTCCAGGTCTTACTAATCTCTGTCCACTGCGATCCGGTCTGGTAGTTTTTCGGGTCAAACTGGACTTCAATAACCGGGTTGGTCTGGCCGGTGATACCCATGCGTATTTTGTTATTGCCCTGCGCCGTCGATGGCATCTCGGCATTGCCATCGGCACGAATCCACCCACCCAGCTTATACGTGCGGCCTTTCTGGATCGGGATGTCATACTTCTGCGCAATGGTGTCCTGCGCGGAGTTGTGTGCGGACAGCTTCAGGATACGACCGCCTGAGTGCGGCGACTGCGCGTCGATAACAGTGGCAACGGTGGTTGAGCCTTGCGTCCAGGAGTCCAGGCCTCGCTCGAAGCCACCATTCGCGACAAGATTACCGGCCATCTTATTATCGATGTCCGCCAGCGCAGCCGTGAGGTTAGAGGATACTGCGGTGGTAGCTGCTGCGTTCGCGATGATGTCCTGCTCTGTCTTCGTCACACGCTGCGTAAGCTGCTGCGTCGCGCTGGTGTTGGCCGCGATTAGGATGGCATCGGTGATGTCGTAGATCGCCACGTAATCGATATCCACCTCGGCGGCGTCCGGGAAGCAGTAGATCCCGAAGGTGACCGCCACGGTGCCGTCCGGGCAAGCGTTGAAGTCGTATGTCTTGACGTCGAACGCCGTGGCGAACTGTAGCGTCTGCTGCTCGTAGCCGCTGGTGCCATCCGGGCGGTGCGCCCAGCGTCTGACCATCAGGTTACCTGCCCCGGAAACTTTCTTCGCTTTGACAACAATGCGGTATTTCTTATTCCCGCCATCCACCTGAAATTTGTGCTGCCCGTTTGGGAAGATCCCGGAGTAGTTACCGGAAGCCCACTTTATGCGGACGCCCGCTTTACCCTCTCCATAATCACCGAATTTAATCTGCCCGCCTTCCTGAGTGGTCCACGCGACAGACCCCTGGCGAAAATCGTAGTTTGGGACCAGATTAGCGCCAGCGTCGCGTAGAGACTCGACCCATCCCGCGACGCTGGTTAGCGCCTGGCTGGTCGTGTCGATGTCTTTGCCCTGCTGCGTTGTGGTCTGCTCAAGCTTCGTGATTGCCTGACTGTTCGCCGTATTCCCTTTTTCGACGTTAGTCACGCGCCCGGTGACGGCGGTAATTGCGTCGCTGTTCGCCTTGATATTTTTGCCTTGTTGCTCGACGGTACCGGACAGGCTCGACACACTACCGGCAGCGGCATCTGCAGCGGCTTTGGCTTCTTGAGCGGCCGTGACTTCCCGCAGATGCCAGTCGGTAGCGTACCAGACAGACTTAAACGGGCTGCTTTGGTTAATCTGCAGGAACGGGCGCAGATATCCATAAGTCCAGCTGGCCGGGACCGTCCAGCGCCAGACGACCTGTCTCCAGGTTTGTGTCGGGGCCACGTTGCCGTTTGAATTGCGCGCCGTACCGCCGCCTGTGGGCGTCGTTGTGCTGGCGATATACAGGTTAAACGGCGCCGTCGCGTCTGCGCGCGCTGCAACCCATACCGACATCTCAAAGACCTGGCCCGGTTTAACGGGGATCGCCGCGAGGTTGGCGAAGTGGTCACGGCGATCCAGGCGGACGACATAGCGGTTAGGGCATCCCGCCGGGATGTCCGCATCATAAGGGATTGAGTCGTCGGTCGCGTCGTCGACGGTATCACGACGCGTAAAGCCGAAGCTGCTATAGGCCGGGTCAAAGGTCGGATTCGGGATGTAGTCCCCACCGGACGCCGTTGCAGCGTTCAGGCTGGCGTTGATGCCAGTGATCTGCTGGCCTGTCGTGGTCAGCTTGCCCTCGGCGGTCGACACGCGGGTGGTTAGCTGATTCAGTGCCTCAATGGTAGCCGCCTTAGCCACTTCACCTTCTACTGTGCTCACGCGGCCTTTCAGCGATGTGACGGCGTCGCTGGTCGTCTTAAGGTCTTTGCCCTGTTGCGTAACGGTCTGTGACAGCACGGTGACCGTGGATCCATCCGCTTTCGTGGCGATAGTTTTGCCGAGGTCGGTTTTTACGTTGTCGATCTTGCCGTCCAGGCTGGTGATCTGTCTTGACTGCGTAGACAGAGACCCTTCGGCAGCAGTAACACGCTGGGTCAGACCAGTGATAGCCTGGCCCTGCGCGGTGTTTTTGTCGTCGGCGTCCTTTTTGTTCGCGTCGACAGTATTAGATAAGTTGGTGGTGCGCTCGGCCTGCGCGGTAATATCTTTTCCCTGCTGCGTTACCGTGGCCTTCAGCGCATCAACCGCTGCCGTGGTCGCCTTCTTCGCGACTTCTGCGTTAGTCGAATCGATGCGCCCGCCCAGGCTGGTGATTTGCCCGGCTTGTGTGGTGATATCCTTCTCCGTCTTCGTTACGCGGGATGATAGATCCGTAACGGCTTGCGCCGACGCCATCCCGGCGATCCCGTTAGACGCTGACAGCATGAAGTTGCGGAAATAGAAGCGGGCCGCCGCCGGAGTCCAGCCGCCGCACGCCAGGCGCAGATAGACCCACTGTCCGGGGAAATCATTCGGGATCTTCAGCGTGATAGTTTTCGTCTGCCAGGCGGTGGTAAGGCCGGAATTCCAGTCGAATTTATTCACTAACCACGTGGTCGGGTCACTCCACGTTTTAATCAGGCCAATATTAAACATCTGCGTGCCGGTGCTGATCGTGGCATCTGACACTTTGACATCAAAGGACAGGGTAAGCGTCTGCCCGGCTTCTACGGGTACTTTCGTACCGTTCGCTACGCGGCACGCCGGTTTATCGGTGGTCAGCGCCTTCTGCGTAGCGTCGAATACCGGCGCGCCGTCTCCTGAGCCGGATAACGTCCACGATGAGATGCTGGCGGTCGCGTCACCGTTCAGTAGCAAGTTGCCGGTATTCAGGCGGTTGATAAGGTTCGTCGTCTGGTTTGACGTCGTTTCTAACTTACCTTCGGCAGCGGTTACCCTGGTGGTTAGCCCGGTCATGGCTTCAGCGGTGGCGTTGTCCTGCGGCGCTTCGCTCCACTCGGTGGCGACGTTACCCACTTCGAATTTAGGCGAGTTGATGAAGAGCGTACGCGCGACAGTAGCAGGTTGCAGACGTCCCAACAGCAAACGTTTTGTGCCGGTTCCGGCGGTCTGTTTCCACTTGACCCAGTATCGCTGCCATTCAGTCGTGATATCGAAAGTAACACCGCCATCACCGGCAGATCCTTTCTTGCCCTGGCTGGTTTCCCATGATCCGGTGGTATTCGGGTTGTAGAAATAGGCGTTAAATGTCAGCGCAACGGACCCTTTCGCATAGAACGAATAGACGTACTCGGTACCGTCAACCGGTGCGGCAAGTTTGACCTCTGTCTGATTGTACGCGGTGCCGTTCGCCGCGACCGAGATAGCCAGGCTGGCGTTGCCTTTGAAACGCTCTGATTTGCTGGCGTTGCCGTAGCCGGTCAACTCGCCCGAATTCGGCAGCAGGTTGGCCCCGCCCACGCGCATGTTGTCCAGCCTGGAGTTAAGACCGGTAATGCTCTGACCCTGGGATGCGATCGTGCCGTCCTGCGCGGTATTCTTCGCTTCGATGTTCTGAATCGCGGTCGTATGCCCGGCGATAACACCGTTAGCGGCGGTGAGATCAGCGGCTACCTGGTCCGTTTTGCTCGCTGTGGCTTCGAGATCGCTGGCGATAGTGTCCATGCGAGACGAGGCCGCTGCCGTTGATTTATCGTAGTCCACGCGCAACGTGTCCACGCGAGAGCCGATCGCCTTCTCCGCTGTTACGCGAATTTTGCGCTCTTCGTAAATCAGGCCGCTGGTCAGCAAGTCCGGGTTGGTGCCAGTCTGCGTGCCGCGAAGCTGGACCGCTAATTGATTGCGGGTGGTAGCCTCGGCGCTATCGGCATCGGTCATTGCCTGGCGTAGTTCCTGAATCTGAGCCTGTGACGCCCCCGGAGTCGGGCGGCCCACGGCGAACCAGTCGACCTCAAAGTGGTTAGCCGTGGACAGGCCCGCCGTATTGAAGTCCAGGCGTACACGACGGATGTCTGCCGATGCGGTCCAGGGGATGTCCGCGATAGACACCACGGCGATCCCTGTGGCCGGGTCGAATTGTGGTTCAGGTACGGTGATTCGGCGAGCGTCGACCCATCCTTGTTCAGTCTGGCCGGTCCACCACAGGCGAAGATTCCACGACGGCGAGCCGATTTTGCGGACGCGAAAGCGAATGTATTTATACGCTGTGGCGTCGATTTTGGTGGCGTTCGGGCTGCGCATTGTGCCGGTTGGCCCTGCCGGAATCAGCCAGCCATCAGATGTAATCGGCAGCGGTAATTTCCAGCTATCATCCTCGGCCCATCCTTCGGAGTCTTTATCGAAGTAAGAGATCGAGGTGAAGTCGAATTGTTCTCCAGATCCCGCGCTGAGAGACGCGATTTGCAACGCCAGGGAATCGTTGACGTTCTGAATCGTGGTATTTACCGTCTGGATCTGCGCGTCGACGGCGTTCTTCTGTGCCAGAAGGTCATCGGCGGCTTTCTTAGCCACGGCAGCGTCGTCTGTTTCGGCTTTCGCTACTGCATCGGCGACTTTTTTCGCTGCGTCGGAGGCGGTCGCGGCGTCACCAGCCGCGCGGTCTTTGACTTCCTGCGCCAGTCCTGCAGCTGTGGTGTTGCCCTTTGAGATTGCTGCCGTTAAGTCTTTGCCCTGCTGCGTGACAATAGCACCCTGCGCGGCGACGTCCTTCGCCGCCTGGTCAGCGGCTCCCTGAGCGGCGTCCGCTGCCTGTTGTGCAGCGTCGGCGGCAGCGCTGTTGTCCTGAATACCTTTGTTCAGTTCCTCATAAGTATCCGAGCCTTTCAGCGCATCGTCGAGCTGCTGGTAATAGTCATCAACGTTATCGCTGGACATGCCCTGCACCCAGCTGGTCCACGGCGAGACATTGCCCAGGCGGTCGACAAGGCGTGCGCGATACCAGAACTGCGTAGCAATCCACAGGCCCATCTGCTGATACTGCTTGCCCGGATACGCTAAATCTGTCAGCGGCATCGCACCGTTCCCGCTCTTGTCCGGGCTGTACTGCAGCTCTGTGCGCTGGGTATCTTCGGAACCTTCCGGGAACTCCCAGCGGATCTCGATACCAGCGGTCAGTGAAACGGTCGTCAACGCCAGCGGCGGCAGTGGCTCACCGACTTTCCCTGTCAGCGTCTTCTCTTCCGAGTACGCCCAGCCACTGGAAATTTCAGCAGCGTTGATCGCGCGGACGCGTACCAGATAACGACCGGCATAAATGCCGCTGACCTCAAATGACGTGGTCGAGCTGCGCGGCACGTTAATCCAGTTGCCATCATTTCGACGCCATTGAGCCTCATATGCGATAGCATTTTGAGCGGCGTTCCAGTTGGCCTGCAGGGTTTCGACGCTGATACCCTGATTCACCACAGAGAAGGACGTCAGAAGGATACCATCCGGCGGAGCCTGGTTTCCTGGCGGAATGACGCTAATCGGGCGCTGGTCGATGATCGCGCCGGTATCGATACGCGGGAATTTGTCCGGGTCGTGGGCCACGCCGGTGATTGTATACGTGGCGTTGTTGTTGTCCTTTACCCCAATAACGCGATACTGCTGTGTATACAGATCGTCGGACTCAATAACCCAGACGCATTCTGCTTCCGGCGTCTCACTGTACGCCGTAGTGACTGTTATCTGCCGTCGACCGTTCACTGACTGAATGGACCGGGCCTGGGAAATCCCGGACGGAAGATTAAGCTGTAGTCGGTCCCCGGCTTTTGCATCGACATCACGATCGAGCGTAATCACCCGGCCATTAACCGCGCTGATACGCCCGCCATTCACACGTCCGGCCAGCAACTCATCGGCAAGGCCGATGATATAACCCGGCTGCGGGATTTTGCCATCGAGACCAACATCAATCTCAACCATCCGGTCTTTGTTGTTTGTCAGAATGCCCCACAGCCCTTTCCTGTGGGCTTCGCTCTGCCGGGTACACCCGATGGCCGTCACTTCGAGCTGGTTAAAGCTGTAGCGGGAAACCAGCTCCGGAACAAACGCCGGTTCCATCGCATCAGCATACGCGTTCGCTGGGTCAGACCAGGATACGAGCGCGTTAGTGTAGCGAGCCTTGCTGGTGCTGCTCGAATAGCGCGGTTTACCAATGATATTCGCCCGCGTATAGTTGAAATCGACATCACGCGGCATATCCGCCTGTACGACAATCTGCTCACCGCTCCAGCAGGTCATCCCCCGGAAAATAGCGGCAAAATCGCGCAGCACGGTGTACGCATCGTTGCGTTCCTGTACGTAGACGTTACAGAGATAGCGAGGCTCCACGCCATCGCCGCCCTTACCATCGGGGACCATCTGATCGCAGTATTGTGCGATCTGGTACAGCGTCCATTTAGAGATATTCGCGCTGGTCAGACGGTTGCCGAGGCCAAACCGGTCTGAAACAACGATATCGTAATAAATCCATGCCGGGTTATCCGTCCAGGCCCATTTAAACCCGCCGGTCCAGGTGCCGGTATACTCGCGGCTCTCCGGGTTGTAGTTATCAGGAACGCGGATAACGCGTCCACGCGGTTCGCAGGAAATCTGTGGAATGGAGCCGTTAAACTGACTGGAATCAAATTCGATATAGAGCAGCGCTGTGTGGGGATAGCGCAGCTTCGCGTCAATCACTTCTGTGTAGCTCTGCAGCGTCATCACATCGCCGATTTTGACGCTGTTCGCGTCCGGCGAGACTTTCCGCAGGCGGAGCGTCCATGTGCTCCCCGCTTGCGGCAGGTCGATGCGGTGGCTGCGCTCATAGCCGGAAGTGGTTTTCCCGGTAACCGCCGTTTCCAGCACGGTCTGCCAGGCACCGCCATCGGTCTGTAAATCAATGGCGTATTTGACTGTATTTCCCACTACGTCCCCGTCGTCTTCCTGTTTCATCAGGGATGGCCATTTCAGGCGGACGCGAACGGCGGAAAGCTGGGTATTGGTAAACGTATGGCTCCAGGCGGTTTCACTGGATATTTCTGTTCCGACGCTGATTTCATTTTCAGTACCCGGAATACCCTGAATATATTTTTGGGCCTGTGTTCCGGGACGAAATTCCCAGGCCACGCCGGAAAAGTTCTCTGAGCCATCGGCATTTAATAGCGGGGTACCATCAAGATAAATATCCTTGCCCGTTAATTCACCTGCAAATTCACCCTCGCCCAGCGCGATGAGAATTTTGGCTTTTGCTACGGACTGTAAATCATCCGGCTGCTCCGTCGGCGTGCGCTGGCTTGAGCTGCCACCCTTGCGCCCTTTGATTATGTTATTTGCCATATTGCGCCCATAAAAAAAGCCACCGCAAGGTGGCTACTGTTTAAATATCAGGATGTTGATACGTGTTATCCCTGGTTAAGGTAAGGGGTCAGCCCGTCGGTGGTGGGACACCGGCGCACCAGACAAAGAGGGATGGCTGATTACCTCTGTTAAGGAATTATGATGCTTGTCAATTTTGACCCATTAAGAGAACTGGAGAATGACCGGCGCTCTCACCCATGGGGAAAAACTTCTTATGATGAAAGAGCCGGTTTTTACTCTAATTTCATTGAAAATCCGCAACTGATCACTGAAGTGCTTGAAGACTTCAAGCCTTACGAAAGCAAACCTGCCGTCCAGACGTTTTATTCATTTCTGAAATGGATAAATGGTCCAGACTCGAGTTTTGAAACGAACGACTGCGCATTGAGGGATGGTGTTATTATGAATACCGATCCTTTATTTAAGTTCACTCATAAAATTGATGGTCGGGTGGAGTTCTTTCTAAGGCAACATCAGCACAACTGCAATAAAAATGTTGCCACATGGTTAATGAGGATGTCATCGCTGTATTTGCAGGTAGAACGGACCAATTTCTTCAATTCTATTATCGATATCCAGCTCGCACCTACAGATTTCATCATGCTGCCTGCTAACCAGCGAGATGGATACAGAATCAGGCTGGTTTTCAATGCGTATGGGGATGGAGAGCTCGACACATGGGAAGCGCTGAACTGTACGTTTGACAGCATCTTCAAAGCCACCAAAAGGCTGAACCAGGCTCTCACGGAAGGGAATAGCCCTACATTCCCTTAATGGGATCTGCTCTATCATTTTTATCAAATCCATAAAAACTCCCGGTAGAGGCTGATAAATCGGCCTCTTTATTTATTGCTGATCTTCCACGTAGATCCCTGCGGAAATAATGGCCCCACCAATTCGCCGTTTGCCGTAAAGAAGCCCTACGGGGTAGCCCTGTGAGGCGGTATTTGTGACACCACCAAAAGCATAGGAGGCTTTGTTTTCCGGTGATTCTTTACGGGCCAGCCCCGCAGGCTGAGGAGAGAGCATCTGGATCACGCCTCCAAGCATCATTGATGCGCCCATACTATAAAGATATGGTGCAGCGGCATTAGCAGGAGTGAATGTGGAGATGAACCCCGCGACCACAAGCACTGCACCGAGAATAGTTTGTAAAAGGCCAGCCTTTTTACTCCCAATAACAACTGGTGTTATTCGTATTACCTCACCTTTTACAGGGAAACCTAGGTCATCCAACCCTATATTTTTTTCATTCTTAAACACCGCGTAGGTTAGTCCACGATCTTTACTGGTAATCATGAACTTTTCAAAGCCAGGAATTGTTTTTGCTAATGCAACTACTGCCTCCTTCGTGGTAGAAATAAGCCGATAATGAACGTTCCCAAATTTTTTACCTAATGGTCCATTTAATTCAATGCGAGACATAACCTCTTTCATTTCAGCTCCAAAAGAAAAGGCCACAAAATGGCCTTTTCTAAAAAACGTTAAAAACAAACAACTACTTCATAAAGTATTTGTCTCAATATTTATTTTGACATTATAAAGTCATGTATTTCTTTTGCTTCTCGACATGTGTCATCACGCTGCGCCGCTGAAATATTTGAGCATTCAATGTAAACATTTTCATTTGCAACAAGATAACTCATAGTTGAAAAAAATAACTTTTCACATGAGGAAGGGTTATGGCTATTGATACAAATATTACTTGCTGTGTTATTTAATTTTTCGGTTATCGATGATTGTTCTGCATGTGCAGCGGTCACAAAAATAGATGCAATCAGTAAGATGTATTTAGTCACTTATATCACTCCATTAGTCGATTTGAACAGATTCTATCATATTTACTGTATCTGACGACTTTCATCGTCCTGTCCATCCAATAACCTCCATAAGGTACACGCTGACTGAGATGACCATACAGATGATGCAGGAGCATATTACCATCCAGAAGGATCCCGGCATGGTTCCATTTGTCCGACTGCACCTGCATGATAACCATATCTCCGGACTGCGGTGGGCCTTTAAATTCACGGAAACCACATTCATACCAACAATCGTGGTAGAAATTTTCTGGATAGTCATTTTCCCACCAGGGATAATCAACGCGGTAATCGTGCAGCTCGATGCCGTGGGTCTGCCGGAAATAGCTCATCACCAATCCCCAACAATCGTAGTGGCCAAGTACGAATGGTCGGCCGAGGAGAGGCAACTCCCCGCGTGGATGGATGGTACGCAGATCTCCTTCCGGCCAACTGATGATATGCCAGGGGAGCAGAGTTGCATCGCACTGCGCCTTGTCCAGTTCGCTGGGTTGCGTGGTCGCATCAGGATGGCTGTGAACAATGCCGATGATCGTTCCCCAGTCCTCTACCGCTGCGTAATCCTCCGGCGCCAGAATAAAATTATCGCTCGACTCGCGGGCCTGGTTCCGGCAGGGGAAATAGCGCTCCACTCGTCCCTTTTGAGCAATCAAGCCACACGCCTCACGCGGGTAATCAGCTGCGGCATGGGCTTGTATCGCCTTAATCGTTTTCTGCCGCATATCAGCTCCTTATTAGCGATGTGCCCGGGAAACCACCAAACGGCAGCTCGTTGTTATCGCCAAAGCGCAATTTGCACGCGGAGAGCGTCCCATTGCAGATGTCCTTCGAAGGGTCATCGACCGGTTTGTTGTTTTTGTCGAAATAGCGCGTGCCGGCATAGTCGCAACCATCACCGCTGCGGTATTTATTGCGAATACACCAGGTGCAAAGCGAGTGATATTGCCGGGTCGGAATCAAAACCCCCTGCAGATCCATCGGACTGGAAAGCGTAAACTCGACCAATTCGTCGGTTTCAAGGCTTTTAGTATCAATAAAATACAGATGCCGTTTTTCCTGCGTCGGATCTGCGGTTGAGTTTTCTTCCGAAAAGTTTCGTGAGTCAAGATATTGTTTTTGCGTCTCACGGATAGTAACGCGAGCCTGTGCCAGGTCGTCATAATATAGGCACAACGCGGATATCGACCCGTTAATGTTGCCCACCCGTAGAGTCGGTTGCGCATCGCTTCCCGATGTTGATGATTCGATACCCTCTAATTCACACGGCCATGCTTTATATTCAGTACCTTGCCACCAGATACTTTTAGCTGGCAGCTTCGATTCATCGCCACCAGCGGCTAAAATTTCCGCTTCAGTATGGGGAATGTTATATCCGTGGAAATATAAAATATCCCCCATATTAAAAGCACTACCATCAATTTCGAAAAGCCGGATTTCATCTCCCGGCTCCAGTTTCTGATAATCAGCGTGAAGACTCATGGTGCGAATGCCTGTTCAAATGTTGCGGTGACTGTCATGATTCTGTTATTCAGAACGTTTTTTTGCAGGCTGTCAGCCTGTACCCTCCAGAGCGCCAGCTCGTCATACGGTGGCTTAAACGCAAATGATTTGGTTTTATGACGCCGCAGGAATTTATAAATATCCAGCGCGGTTTGCAGATCCCCTGAAAATGAAAATGCATAATTTAAGGTTTCCGGGTTTATTCCTTCCCCTGAAACCTGCGCATAACCGTCGCCAAATTGCGCCTTGCGAATATTATCCTTACTCGTTATCGCAGGCTGACTGGCGGCCTGAATTCGCCAGGAGAATGTTTCAATAGTCATAAATAACCTTTATCTCAGCCAGTAAAAAAGCCGCAAAGCGGCCTCAGGTATTAACGCCCTTCTTTTATTGCCTTCCACAGCGGCGTCCCGGGCCGTTGGGCCTGTTCGCTGACGACGCTGATGATGGCGGGTTTCAGTTGCTTAAGGATACCGTTACTGTCAATCGCTGACCGCTGCGTAGACTGCTGTTCGCTCCCGCTACTGATATAGACGCCCCCCATGTTGACCATCACACCGCCAGGGGAGACACTCGCCGGGCTGGCAGCATTGCCGACATAACCGCCGGCAGCATAACCGCGCATCATCCGGTAAAGATTGCTCACACCAATGCGGCTTGTTGCCTCTTTGGTGAATACAAACTCACCGCGATGCACAACGCCAGCAGGCTCATATTTACCGCCGTGGCCAGTGTAGCCGCCGCCGTCGTATCCTGGCGGACGATAAGAGGGTACCGGAACTGATTGCCCAGATGATGATGTATTGCTTGCGCTACCGTTGATCCACCCCATAGCCGCCTGAATGGTATAGGCCACGATCAGCTGATTGATGACATGAACAATCATCTTCAGAATGGATGTTGTGAACTCCTTAAAGCTCGCCTTTCCGGTTGTTGTCAGTGCTGTCAGTTGGTTGGCCAGACCACTGAACGTGGCCTGAGAAATATCTTTCACAGATGAGAAAACATCTGTGGCCGAATCCTGATACTCCGCCCAGCCCTGTTTGGCGCCGGCCAGCCAGTTACCGCGTAATGCATCCTCAGCTTCATAGGTGGCTTGCTGTTCCGCCAGCACCTTCCGCTGCGCATCAGGATCGAAGGCGTACGTTTCACTCAGCTTTTCAAGCGTGGTCCTTCTGTTCGACTCCCTGCCAGAAAGCCCGTCAGCCTGAGCCTTTATCCCCGCCCGGATCGCACTCTGCTGCTGCGCGAATTTATTTGCCTGATCTGCAAGATTATTCAGCTTCTGCTGCCGGGCAACCTTATCACCGAGATCGGCAAGCTGGCGTTTGTATTCCAGCGTTTCATTTTTGTGGGCCAGCAGGGATTTTTCCTGCGTGGACAACTGGCGGCGGCCGGCGGCCTCCTGTAAAACGGCATACTGATTTTCCGTCTGCCAGAGATCGCGGCGCTGCTTACTGATCACATCGTTAACGTCGGTATGCTGCTGCAGGGTTTTAAGCTGCGCCTGCAGCGTTAGCAGCTCCGCCTGCGCCCCTTCTTCTGCTTTACTACCGGCGGGCGTAGTATATTGCCTGCCCTTCGGCGTTTTCGGGTCTTTGTATTTGCTATCGATGCCCGCGCGGATTTTCGCGATATCGCTGTCCGTCCAGCGGGTGGCAACCCCATCGATGGCATCCTGTTTATTTTTCGCAACCAGCTTATTAAATTCTTCCTGAGCTCGGGCCCGCCGCTCGGCTGGTTTCAGTCCGGCGTCAAGAAGCTGGTTAAACTGCTGCTGGTTCCTTATTGCCTGCTGCTGCTGATCATTGCGCAGCTTCTCGCGCGCCGCGGCTAACCCCTCCTTAGCGTACGCTTTATCAATTTCGTCAAAAGTTTGTTTTGCCAGCGCTTCCCGTTGAGTTGCATTACGTAAACGTTCGGCATCGGCTTTGATTAATGAATTATTACCGGAATAGTTGGGATCGACCTTCAGATTGGCTTCCAGCGCCCGACGCTCTTTTTCCGCAGCCTGCCATTCCGCAAAAGCCCCCTGCCGCTTCATGGCCGTATCAGGATTACGACCAATGCCCATCATGGCATCCCAGGCGCCGCTGGCGGCATTTTTCACCCAGTTCCACGCGGTTTCCAGCGTCCCCAGATTCTCCTTCACCGCATTTGCACGCTGGATAACACTGTCGGAATAGGCGCGCATCGCGAGCTCGGCAGCGCGCTGCGAATCCCCCATCGCCTGCGCAGATGAAATCTGTTCAAACTGGCTTGCGGTCAGGAAATGAAGCGACTCATTCAACGTTGCAACCGCATTAACCGGATCCTCTTTCAGCCGTTTAAACTGGTTGATGGTTTCATCCACCGCCTGGCCGGTCGCCTGCTGGAGCCTGGCAGCCACGTTGGCTACACGCTCGACGTCAGCGCCACCGAATGCCCCACTTCCGACAACCTGCGCTAATACTCCTGCCGCAGTGTGCTGAGTGACTCCATTTCCTGAGATGTTCCGTGCCAGCGCCTGCAGTTGTCCCGAGGTTTTCCCGGCATAGTTCCCGGTGAGAATGAGCTGTTTGTTAAACTCCTCGGCTTCCTTCCCGCCCTCGTACCAGGCCTTCCCCAACAAAACGACGGATGCCGCTATGCCGCCGACAACGCCAGCGATGCCGAGACCACGCAGCGTCATTAATTGATCTATCCATCCTGCCCGGTTAGCGAGGGTGATCCCGGAGCCACGCAGCGCGCCGAAGTTACCACGCAATAATTCCCCCGCCAGCACGCCAAGTTCCCTCCGCGCGCCAGCACTCTCGAGACCAAGGCTGTGCGTGGCGACTTTTGCCGCCTCCAGTTTACGGATATAGACTTCAGCTGCATCGCCGGCGCCAACCTGCGCCGCTTTCATTCTCAGGAGCTCTGTGCCAGAAAGCTTTTGCTCAACAACCTGCGCCTTCAGCTGACGAAGAAATTTCTCGCGCGCCTGGTTCGCTTTTTCCTCAACCTGCTGAAGTTCTTTCTGCCGCGCCGTGGTGCGGGAAATCAAAGAGAGATAATCACCCTGAGTGATGTTCCCCTGTGCGCGGGCCTTGCGAAATTGTTCCTGGACACTGGCCAGCGACCGTGTTTCACCACTAAGGGATCGAACGCCATCTATCTGCCTGAAGAACGATTCCGCCAGCGCATCCTGCCGCCGTGCCAGCGCCTCTGCCTGAGCGTCATTCTCCCGATAACGCTGGTTTAACCCGGTAACACGCTGGTAAGTCTCATCGACCGATTTGGAGACCCGCTGCAGTTCGCTCTGAAGCCCGGCGGCGGCATCCGCCTGTCGCTTCTGCATATCGGAAACAGCCCCTGCGCTGGCGGTGCTGGTGGTTTTCAGAGCGCTGATTTGCGCCTCCGCCGCACTGCGCATGCGCGTCTGCACTTTGTCCGATTCATCCGCCATACCGGACAGTTGCCCCTTAATCCTGGCGATCTGTTCGTTGAATGTGGCGCTGTCGACATCCAGGTTGATGACAAGATCGCTAATCTGCTGGGCCATATCTGGTGCCTCCCGTTATTCCCTCTGCGGCCAGCATCATGGCGTCATCATCCTGCACATGATCCGCTGCAGCCTCAGCGGAGGGGGACAGCAGGCTGAAGTGTGCAGGGGTGATGTCCGGATCCCGGTATAAGAAGGTTGAAATGGTGTAAAGCAGCCCGGAGAAGTGGGCATCGAGCTGCGCGTCCTGAAAAAAACGCTCCCGGTAAAAGTGATGCCAGTCGCCCAGCTCGGAGGACGTCATGCCAGCAAGCATGGCGCGCCAGTCGGGTCGCCCGAACTCGCGCGCCAGCTTCAGGACAAAATCAAGCTCACTGGCTAGGGCTTTTCCGCTGTAACAGGTTCATCACCCAGCGCGGTGGCATCAATGTGTTCATCCGCGGGTTGATCTTCTTCGACAACCGGCGCCAGCATGCCGGAGAGCAGCTTGATCTGCATTTCCGCTTTGCCAATCGCTTCCGCCGGCCAGGTACTCATCACCTGCTGGTGGAGTTCCTCTTCAGATGGCCCCTTCGGATCGTTATGCCAGAGCGAGAGCGCAATCAGGCGCGCGCCTGCGCGAATACTCATGCTGACCAGCCCGGCGGACATTGTCTGGTCATCCACGTCATCAGAAATGGCGGATAAGGCTTTTTCTTCTGCGGCCAGATATTCGAGATAAGTAATGCGCTGCAGTGCCGACAATTCGGTGATCGTCACCGTAGCGCCGTTATGGGTAAATTCGTCTTTCTTCAAAAACATGCTCATGCCTTTATCCTCAGGACGCCGTCACGGTGGTTTTGCAGGTCGCCACAAAATTACCGTCATTGCTCATGACAATAATGTCGGCCGTGCCAGCCGTCACGCCGGTAACAATCAGAGATTTGCCACTCACGGCCACGGTCGCCTTCGTGCTATCCGAGGTCGACGCACGGAAAGACTGTTCCGACGCGCTGGCAGGCAGGAAGGTGACGTTTAGCGTTGTGGTTGCGCCGACGGCCACGCTGGCTGTTGCCTTGTCGAGTTTGATGCCGGTCACTGCGATCGGCGGGTTGCCGCTTTCTTCCGCCAGTTCTGGTTTCCCGGTATTGGTGATTTTGGCGGTACGCGTGATCACTTCCTTCGCGGGGATGGCTTTACCCAGGCTACTGCACCAGCCTTTGAACACATCCACGGTGCCATTCGGGTATTTAATTTTGTAGGCCCGCACATCGCCATCGACAAACCAGGCCACCAGCGACTTTTGCCCTTCTTCACCCGGTTTCCAGGCCAGCGTTAATGATGTATCACCTGCCGATTTTGCCCCCTGTGCAGTCGCGGTCCAGTCTGCGTCGTCATCGTCAAGGTAGGTGTCATCGTAGGACTCCGCCGTCATTTCGCCCGGCGTGAGTTCCTTAATTTTTGCCAGGCGCTGCCAGTCGGCATCGGAAAGTGGGTTAGCGTAGGGATTTCCCGTTCCGGTATATAACCAGAGCGTGGTGCCCGCCCCTTTAACCGGGGCCATTGGATTTGGAGTAGCCATAAAATTCCTTATCTCAGGTAAGTGAGGGTGTACGTCAGGTCGACCGATCCCCAGGTAGCCATTTCGTCATCGCGCTGGTAGTCGTAGCCCATGGGGATCATCGTTTCGATTAAGGGAGATAGCGCCGGGATAGTCTCAAGGGCCGGGTACACCTTTTCCTCCATCCACGCATCCAGCGCGCTATCCGGCGTGGTGGATTTCAGAAATACCTCGATATGGAGGACTGATTGCCAGCTATCCTCATCAAGGCTGTCTCCCGTGTATTCTGCATCAGACAAATAGACTGCCAGCGCCGGCAGGTCCTGCTCTTCCAGAAAAACAGGCCGCCCGTCAAACCATGTCACACGATCTGGAATGGACGCCCTTAGTTGTTCCAGTACGGCAAGACGAATAGCAGTGTGTTTGCTCATCGCTTCAGGTGGATCCTCAGTTGATTCTTCAGCGCTGCAGACAGCTCCTTCGGCATATCGCTGTCGATAAGCTGCTTTGATATCGCGGTGAAGTTTTGTGTTAATGGGGTTACGAGAGGAACTTTGACAACATCTATCGGGTAACGAGATTTACTCAGCCGGCGCATAACCTGCCATCGCCCGTTCGCCAGCTGCTGGATAAACGCATTTCTGAAAATGTACGGGCCAATACGTAACACGCTACCCCGCCCGCGCTTTTCTCCTTTACGCCTGGAGAGATGCACACGCGCGGCACCCAGCTTGATTGCAGGCAGGTTTCCGCGGTTGATACGAATTGCCGCCACCAGCCGTTCAGGCTTTGCACGCTTAAGACGCGAACGCTGGCGGACCAGCTTCACCGGCAACCCCTTTTTGTGGTTATCGCCCACTGTCGCTTCTTTTGCGACCTTCCTGCTGCCCTGCGTAATCGCCCGCCCGGCGACCCGATTTAGCGCCTGGGCGGCAGCCGTTGGGACCATCAGACGGCTCAGACTGTTCAGGTTCTGGATCGCACGCTCAAGACCTTTCAGTGACATCATTCACTCCAGCCAGATTTGAGGCTTCCCGTTAAAAAGCTGATAACGGGTAACGATCCAGTCTTTACCGTCATATTCGACGGCATCGTTTCTGGCGGGCCGATAGTCAGCAGCAAAAACAACCAGCACCGTTGCGGTACCGGACAACGCGCCCATCTCCTCCAGCAACTCAGCAGGCACGACGTCAACGCTTATGCCGTTAATGACCGCTTCCCTGCCCATTTTTTTGAGGGTGGCGGCATCCATCCGGGCCGCCATCTTGTCGAAAGGGTTAGGCATTGATTTTGACATCAATGACGGTACTGTTAGCCGCAGCATTTTCCCAGGCAACACCCGCCAGGACGGCATCAGTGGCTTCCAGTTGTACTTTGCCCGCCTTGATGTACACTTTTTCCCCCGCGCTGATTTCATCGGCGGCCAGCTTCGCCAACTGGAATACTCCTTCGGTAAGGCCATCACCTGTATCGCCGCCCGGAATATCCGTGATCGCAACCGCAATCATTTGACCGATAACAACCGGCGCCCCGCTCAGGATGATTTCCTGTCCGGCATTCTCCACAGGGATAGTCTTTCCTTCCTGCACATAATTTTTAGCCATAACATCTCCTATCAGCCCGGTAGGGCTGATTTCAGGTATAAAAAAAGCCCGTTTGGGCTAAGAGGTTTGAGTGGGTGGGGATTACTTACCAGTGGATTTCGTCAGACCGCGGAAGTCTAACGGCGCTACGCCCGCATCGATGCGTACCTTCGTAGCAATACCATCGGTATTGAAACCTTCCTGCTGGTCAATGTAAGGCGTATCAACACCGTTCAGATATGCCACTTCGATGGTATCGGTGCCTTTAGCCGCAGCCAGATACCAGGCGTTAGGATCCTTGTGGTCCAGTCGCGGTTCAGAAATAACTTCCGCAAAGTTCTGAATAGGGTTGTTAATCCCGGAGTTGATATCTGCACCCTTAACGCTTGCCGATTTAATCGTCTGATTGGCCAGCGTTTCGAGACCCACCGGCACCAGCATATAAGCCGGACGAATGTTCAGAGTGCGCTCGCCCTCTTTCTGCAGGCGCATCAGTTTGCGGGCATCATCAATACTCGAAACAGAAATGGCGCCAGAGGAGAGGTTTTTGTGATCGGCATGGAACAGCGGTTTGCCGTCGGACAGTTTCGGGTTATCCAGCAGAATCGCATACACCAAATCACCAATGGTGGCTTTCGCGGCGCGCCCCATTTTCGCCGGGACGTCGGTTAATGCGTTCAGATCATCGTTGATAATCGCCTGGCGGGTGATGGAGAAAATTTCCCCATAGGTAGCCAGTGCGATCGTTTCACCTTTATCGCCCGTGGTCACATATTTATATTCAGCCCCTTCGCGAACCTTACGCAGGGAGTTAAAACCACCCATTCCCACGCGGTGAGCCGTTTTAAAATCAGACAGCTGGCCTTTCTTCGTCCACAGATCAAAGGTCTCTGCTGCCTCATCCCAGCCCTGAAGAAGCGCCTTATTCGCTACGTCGAGCAGAATATTGCCAAAATCAGAGGTGCTGTGAGTCAACGCCAGGCCGACCATCTGCATTGGGTTGTAGCTTGAGACACCAATGCCGCGTTCGGTCAGCGCCATACGCGCATATTCGCGCAGCGTCATCCCGTTGTACACGTTATCACGTTCCTGATTTTCATACCCTGCGCGGGCCATCAGTGCCTGACGGATGCCATCGCCAACAAAATTCCCGTTCCCGGCATAAATGTGCGGCTGATCGCTTTTGTTCGATGGGGTGGCAACCTTGCCCAGAGCAGCCAGCAGCACATCTTTCGCCTGCTCCACAGTGCAATCTGGGTCCGCAATACACTGGTTTTGCAGATCCTGGTGCTTACCGCCAAACATAGCGAACAGATCATTAATCCCGTTCACACGGTTGCGCTGTTCGGCATGAATCTGCGCGCGGATAGCATTCTCATCCGCGCCAGTAGGCTGAGGGGCGATCGGCTGTTGTGCCTGAGGCTGTGGTGCTGGTTGCTGCGGTTCGCGCTGAGTGGAGTTACGCGGCGGGGTGACCATGTTACGAATGCTGTTTGGCATTTTTTCAAATTCCTCAATACGTTTTGAATGGATACAGGCCATGGCCTGAAGGGATGGGATCACCTGGTCAGCAAAACCCATGGCAAGGCATTCAGCGCCGTCGAGCCAGGTTTCGTCTTCCAGCATTGCCGCAATCTCATCAGCGGTTTTTCCGGTTTTTGCTGCGTAGGCGGGGATCAGCACCGATTCAACTTTGTCCAGTAAATCAGCGTAGTCGCGCATATCGTTGGCATCGCCGCCAGCAAAGCCCCACGGCTTATGGATCATTATCATGGTGTTTTCCGGCATGATGACCGGGTTTCCCACCATTGCGATGACAGAAGCCATGGAGGCGGCCAGGCCATCGATGTGAACGGTGATCGCGGCGCCGTGATGTTTCAGAGCATTAAAAATGGCGATGCCATCAAAGACATCGCCACCAGGCGAATTAATGTGAAGGTTAATGTGGCTGACATCACCCAGCGCTTTAAGATCGTTAACAAACTGTTTGGCCGTTACTCCCCAATAACCAATTTCATCATAGATATAGATATCCGCTTCATTGTTGGCGCTGGCCTTCATGCGGAACCATGAATTACTTTTTACGCTGGCTTTCGGACGTTGATATGCCCGTTTCTTTGGCATCGGCACTGGTGCCTCCTCTGTCATTGGCAGGATCAGTATCAAATACCAGCCCCTGCTCACGGTTTTCGTCTATTTCGGCCTTGCGGCGCGCTTTAACATCATCCGGATGGCGCCCACTGGCGCGAACCCAGTCTGACTCCGTCGCCGCGCCACCACGGATTTGAGCCTTCCAGGCATTAGCCTCCTTGACGGGATCAATCCATGGCATCACGGGACCGGAATACACTGCGGTGTATAAAGACTCGATATCCAGCCCGCGTGGTAAAGTAATTTGGCCGCTGGCGACAGCCATCTTCAGCCAGGCGCGATACATCGGACGCGTCACGGCCCCAATAAACCAGTCCTGAAGAATGAGATAACCGTCTGTCGATTCCACCAGCTCCTGCCGCTGGGCACTGTAAGTGCCGTTGTAGTTTCTGGCGGTACTGGAAAAACTCAGGCGGCTGCCGGCGGAAACGGCACGCAGCTGGCCGTTGCGGAAGGTTTCAAGATTGGGATTCGGGCGATCGGATTTCACCATGCCGATATCCTCGCCAGGCAGCAGGTCGTCGTAGATAATGCCGGGCTGAATATTCAGCTCACGATCATCATCCTTACCGGCGTTTTCATCCCAGCTTTGCCCATCCCCTTTTTTGATATACATCCCGAGGGCGGCGGCGATGCGGGCTGCTGTCAGCTCGGCATCTTCATACTCTTTCAGCGCACTGAGACGCATCAGCACCCCGGATAACAGGGAGGTACCTCGCGTCTGATGCAGCCGCCGGACAAACTTCAGGTGCAGCATATTTTCTGCATCAATCCGTTTGGTATCCATCTGACGACCAGAGACCGGCTGGCTTTTATAGACCAGATAGCCCTTCGGCCTGCCCCAGTTATCGGTATATACCCCCTGATTTAGCTTGTCCGACTCGCTGCTGGTCTGGGGAACAAAATCAGCTTCCAGAGCTTCCAGCCAGAACGGCACCCCGGCGGTAGGCGTCAGGCCATTGCCTGTGCCGCTGACTATCTGTGCAAAAACCTCCCCGTCGCGCAACCAGCTGCGTAACATCAGGCGCTCCAGCATGGGGCGGGTAAACTGATGGGTCACTTCTGGTCGAATAGACCATTCACCCCATTTCTGACGGATATCCGCCGCCAGCTTTTTAGCGATCTTGCCGTTCTTGAGCTTCGGATGCGGCTCCACGATAATCCCGCTTTTACCTACCACCCGCTCTTCAAGCTTATCGAAAATGCCAATCACTAAATCGTGGTTATTATCAAGCCACCGCGCCTGCTCCCGCAACGAGGCAGCCCCCATCTGGCTGAGTTGATCAGCCGAACGATTTTCCCGACGGGCTTTGTGGGTGCGCGTGGGCTTAACGGCCTCATATGCCTGTATCATGGCGCGTGAGCGTAGCCTTGCGGCCTTCCAGCCAGGGGAAATGACACCAATCGCATCATCAAGTAGAGACATTACAACCTCGCCAGTTTGTAGCCAGGCCGTCCCCGGCGCTTATTATTCAGGGAAGAAAGGCGCCGCTCCCATTCCTGTCGTCCTTTGCGGATTTCAGACAGGTTTTCCATGGTCATTTCCTGACCATTAAATTTGATGGATTTGCCATCCAGTACCGCCATTTCCGCTTCGGCATAGCGCTGGATCATGGCCTCAATATCACTTTTATTCACAACCAGCCTCCTGAGGTGGCCCATGGGTTAGCGTCATCTGTTACGGTTTTTTTGCGTTTGCGCTTTTTGGTCTGGACAGGCGCTGGCGCCGGGGGTGCTTCTTCGCCAGTTTCCTGCGGCACGTTCTCCATCCACGTTTCCCTCCTCGCCCATTCAGGCGCATCAGGCCATTTAATTTTTTCGTATCCGCGAAGGATAACCAGCGCATCAGCGTAAACCAGCAGGTCAAAAGCTTCGTTGGCGCCGCGCCCTGGCTTACTCCATTTGCCATCAGAATCACGCTCCTCATAAGTCAGTTCGTCGTAAAACCAGCTTCCCAGCCACTTCGGGAAATGGATGTAGTTCGGTCCGGGGGTATCGCGCCACAAGGCGTTGTTTACCCGGTCTTTGAGGTCATTGGTTTGCAGCAGATAAAGAGGAACATCACCGGCGGCTTTCGCCCGGCGCGCTGAACGGCCGGTGTTATCTGGCAGGGATTGGGTGATCAGCTTTTCGCGTCGATGACCGTCACCTTTAAACAGGTAAACATTCCGGCCAATTCCCTCCCGACGGCATTTACGCCAGAATCGATAGGCATTATCGGTGACACCATCTTCACCGCCGGAATCGACTGCCATTGCCATCAGGCGCATACACCGGCGGGGATCGGATGCCATTCGCCACGTCTTGTAAAAGACATCAGTCAGCAGCAGATCCCAGTCCTCCGGGTAACTGGCTGGGTCGATAGGCAGGCTTTCACCGTTCGCGTCGCACCGGAGCGACTGGCGAATGTTGTAACGGTCCACCAGCCACCGTTCGCCCATGCTTCCGTAGCCAGTAACCTGAACGACAAAGCGGCGATTACGTCCCCCCTGCACGTCGACAGTCGCCACCAGGAAACAAACACCATCAGGCACACAACGTTTCGGGACATCCTCGGCCCGCTGTTCGAGCAATTCGCTTTTACGCTGTTCGGTACTCGCGCGCGGAAGATAAGGGCGACCAAAGTCAGTGTTAACGACCGTTTTTAGTGTCTCTTCGCTTTGGGTTTTTTCGTATTCCTGCTCAGCCGCCAGATATTTATAAATTAGCTGTGACCAGGTCTGGTAAGCAGCTGCTGGCCCTTCCATCCAGAAAGAAGCAATGCGTGACCGCCGGCCCTCCCCTGTAATGTTTCCATCCCGATCAATTGACTGCCCGTCACGTAGCCAGACGCTTTTCATGTTCAGCTCGCGCTTCATCGCAGGAAGCACTTTTCCTTTGCAGGCCGGGCATTGCAGATAGGCCGCTTCGCTGGCTGTGACCAGGTCCGTCGTGTCACGGTAGCCCGTCATGTTGGCAACTTCAGGCTGAAAATATTCCCCACAATGCGGGCAAGGCCAGTAAAGCCGCCGGCGGTCGCCGCGGTTATACAGCGACAACACGCCCGTCGTGGGAGGTGCTTCATGGGGTGAACTCTGCCGCCATTTCGTATCGAGAATGTCGCGGCCCGGTGAGCTTTCGACCAGGGTCATACCCGAAGACATAAACGTAGTAGTACGTTTGGAGGCAAGCGAGAATCCGTCTCCCTCCCCGTCGATGTCTTCCGGGAAGCGGTCGTAGTCGGTTAGCGCAACAAATTTATAGTCCGACGAGGACATAATATTGACTGAGGGCCAGCCAAGTTTCAGATAGTTACCAGCGCGGAAAGTACGATCGTGAACGTTGTTATCGTTACGACGCGGACTCAATCTGGTTTTTACTTCAGGGCTGCATCGGAATGTCCGGTCCAGACGTTTTTTCGAGTGTTCACGTGCTTTTTCTTCTGATACCTGAATAACCAGCATATCCGCCGGATCACAAACAATGCTGTATACGATCCATCCGTCAATCAGGCCAATCGTCTTACCCGTTCGCGCGGGGCCAACGAATACCACAGCATCGTACTCACGCGATGCCAGGCAGTTCATCGGCTCTATAACATATGGGGCCAGATTAGGATCCCATGGGACCGAGTTACCGGCGCCCATCGGCACACGCATATATTCGGCTACCGCGTCGGCAACCAGCATGCGGCGTGGCGCGCGTAAAATTCCGGAGACATCCCGGCGGATCCCCCTGGCGGATGCCCGCTTTGCCATCAGTCCTCCTCTGGCTCAACCTCCTCTGCTTCGGCTTCCATGACCTTTTGGGCCATCTGGTCGCGCAAATCGTCAATCACACTCTGCACCCGGGCAACCGCTGCAGGGGAAAGCGCGCAATCTCGCTCGAGTACATCGGGGAGCGTTTCGAGCACCATCACAACGGCTTTAGCCATGACTGAAAACTCTCTGGCCACTTCATCTGCCGGTATAAGCTGCCCCGTATCCTGCTCAAACTTGATCCGCTCGTTCTCCGCCTTCCAGTGCGCCAGCCTGTCCGCCGGTGGCATATCCTCCAGACTGGTTGCAACCGTGGGGATCATTAATTCAGCCAGAACGTCGGTCACTAAAAACAGTTTTAGTTTGCTGTTGCTGCCCGGTGCTGGTTCGACATTTTTCAGCCTGGCGGCCACCGTCTGGCGGTGGACATTGGTTATGCCCGCCAGCTGATTAATATTCAGCTTCAGAGAAGCGATTTCCTGATCCATGATGGTGAACACTTTTTAACCGTTTCGACATCATTGCAAAACAGGCATCAATAAAATCAAAAACCTGCGCAAATGATGATGATGACCATGGATCCAGAAAACTAGCCGATTCCCGCGAGCGCGCCGCCCCGTGGAAGACCACCCCACCGGGAGGACCCATGCAATAATGATTGTCATTTGCAATAGCTGACCAATCATCGAGGCCGCTCACTGAACGACCTCTGTGAATGCTCAGCCTGCGGACGCGCCGCCGTCAGCCTGCAGCACATCCTCGGGGATGCGTGCCGCCAGCGGCTCATTCTCGAAGACCTTCAGCCCATTGAAGCCGAGGAACGTTGAAGACTGGCTGATGTTCCCTGCGATGAAGTCGCCAACATCGTTCAGAAATCCGGTCACGACCGTCTCAGTGTTCCGGCGCCAGTAGTCCTCAAGGGCAACCAGCAGCGGATCAGAACCATTGGTGATCATCTGCTCGCCAACGGAATAAGCCTTCTTACCTGTCTTATCAGTGATGCATTGCAGCTTGTTGCTCTGCATGGCCACCATGTCGGAATTGTTCACCTGAACGGTAAGTGACGCGACCTTATCGCCGTCATCATTCGTGCTGGAAGCATAGAAGAGTGAAAGCGTCAGATCATTACGATTAAACATTACTGGCTCCTGTTGCGGTTACGGTTGCGATGACGGGGGCGACGCGCCGTTCGTGGCGCAGTATCATTCGGCGGCAAGAGCTCACCTTCTTTTACTGGCTGCACTTCTTCCACGACAGCTGGTGGCTGTTCTGACTCTTCCGGTTGTGGTTGCGCTGGTGCTGCAGGTACGAATGGTGCGCCACCAGCTTCAATCTCAATCTTGAGGTGCGGGAATATCTTAGCGGTATGGTCGAAATGGATAGCTGAAACAGGCAGATGCGCGTAAGACACGCCGTCCCGCTCCAGCGCCACCAGCACGCCATTAACGTATTCAATCTTGATATTTTGCATCGTTTACCTTCACGAATAAAAAAGCCCCGCTATTGCGAGGCGCATATTTATCAATGGGTTGCTATAAACGGAGATAGTTATAAAGGCTATTTAGGTATAAATCGAACCCGCAATCCCTACTACCGCAGCTAGCATCAAAAAGGTGACTGCAGTTCTACGCATTTGCACGCCATAAAATGAGAGGGCCATCCCAACGAATACCACAATCAGAACGCGCCACATAGCCAGAGCGAGGAAGATATAGCCTTCCATGGCACTATCAATTAGCACATCCACACATCATTTCCTTTTCAATCCATTACCGTTGGTAATGATTTTATCATGTCCAAGAGACGGATTGTTATGTCGTTAGCTAATCCGGACTTACTCATTATCAGTAGTTTTCCTTTAGCAGTCCGCTTGCTCTGATTTGTTGTGCTCCAGAATGTCGCGCCTGGTCTGCTTTTATCTTTTCGAAAGAGAAAGTAACAACCATTCGACTTAGCAGTACAGAGTCATCCCGCAAAGAGACCCTCTAATTCAGGCAATAAAAACCGCCCTGAGGCGGTTAGTTTCAGTCTGGCGGCATGTTACCTGTGAATGACAAACAGTGATTTGCATCTCGGGCAGAGTAACGCCTGTTCCTTGCGTACCTTTGTAGTCGGATGATTGGATTTATGCCCGCAAACAGGACAAGTCACTGTTATTTTTGTCGCAATATTTATACGTTTTAATGCGTAATCGAAAAATGACATGATGATTACCCTTTCAATAAATGGGCCTTATCATATCACCAATAGAGCATTTTTTAACCAACCCAGCGCTTGCGCTTGTTGTTTCCGGGATGACTCTTGGGCTAAAAGAGCCATCACGTGAAATACCTTGCGTCGTTAAAACAATAGCCCTCAGGGTGGGGCCATTTCTTAACGATAGCGGCCTGGTCAGCCATCAGTCCTGCGGTGCATTTTCAGATTTTTCATCACTCCGCGCTTTCTTCACCGTGCTACTACCCATCCCGTAACGAATTGTATTTGTGAACACGTTTCCCGCCTGAACCGGCGGGATTTTTTTATCTCAAACACTGCGTATTGATGTATTCCTCTAGCGCCCTCAGGGCTGTCTGGTCGCTGATGATTCCAGCCCGGACAGCGTCAGTGACGCGCCGTTGATTAAGGCAAGCGTGGCGTCAAGGAGGGTATTTTGTCGGTATTTGTGAAACGGAGCTAAAGCATCCCGGAAGAAATTCTGACATACTCGGCAGGCAGGCATAGAGGTGATCTCATTGAATTGATAGCACAATCAGTAGATCACAAAACTCTATGCCTGTCTTTTTTCACCCGCCCATTACTGGGGATTCCTCAGCGCCGCGGCGACCTTTTTAACGTTTACATCAGCTTGATTTTTACTTCGTATCCATCAAGCCCATTCATTGTCTCAACTGGAATAAACTCGATTTCAGAAACCTCTTTACCAGTTTTTTTCCTGATTTCAGCGATCTTTTTCTTAATGAGAGCAGAAATCTCATCTTCGACTTTACGTTCAAATTCTTCATTTTTCATTCAAACACTCCTTAAGTGATCCCAACCTATTATAAATAATAGGTTATCTTCCCCGAGGATGCTTAGGGATCATCATGCCAGCTAGATATGTTACCTCCCTGCACTTGCACAGAGAAGACCTGTGTCGGGCTTGGCAGGTCAATAAATGAGCAATCCATTAATTACGGGAGTATACTAAGTACCCACACATCCACCAGGTAATATTTATGACTATCTTTGATGATCTTAAGATGTACATGGATAAACAGGTGAAGGTGACTTGCCCTCACTGCTCTCATATCATGGAGCAAAGTTCCAGCAAAATACGTAAAAACATCACGTGTATTTGCCCTAAATGTGGATACTTTTTCCTTCCGGAGGAAGGGTGAAAGACATTAAAAAATTTCCTTCTTTGCTTTTTAAGCCATATCGCTTAGGACTTTCAGCTGCAAATGAAGAATCCTATCAAATGACAGATATCGAACTTAAGGACTATCTGTTCACACTTACATGCATCATTATTTCAGGAATGGTGCTCAGCAGTAATTATCTTCCTGTAAGTCAAACGAACCAGTTCAGATCGCTCTATCAGTTCCTGGGCGAAGAATATAGAAAAAAGATATAAATCATTTTTCTCAACTTAAAAAAGTAAGGTCAACTATGTCATACAATGTGTTTTCTGGCGGCAGAACGAAAGAGTCTGTTGCTTATGATCTGGCTTTAGCGCTAGCAGCTAAAGAACTTTCATCCTCAACACCAGGGGCACTTATAGAACGTATTGCAGATCTGCTGCCTGAATGTCGCTCAGTCGCTGAAAGTAAGTTCAATGCCGAGGTGCTAAGCCCCTTCACTGTAACAATTAGTTGCTAATGCTATTAGTTGTATATGTTTGTTCAGCCTGTATTTTCAGGTTATACAGCTATTATCACTATTCGGTAATTGCAGTGTAATAGGCCTGCCAACGGTATTTATCTAACCTGAGCTGGCGAAACAATGGCGGTTTCTATATCTACCTGCTCTTGCCCTGCTGATGCTGGTGCCAGCCTTCATTACGGTGTATCTCGCAGTAGCCTGAGCGCCCGGTGGTTGTACCTGCGCATCCACGCTTACGGCAGGCACGGAGGATCAGTGCGGGCATCCTTATCATCTCCAATAAAAAAAGCCCCGCTTGTGCGAGGCATAACGTGTAACTGTTGCCACATGGTGGCGGCCGTCATCTCAGCCTGATACTGTTAAATCACCAAATTCAACAGAACAGGTAAGAAGCTATGAATGATCCTTATTATGTTACTCACGCACAAATTTTGGCCCTGAGAAACGTTGTTGCTTGTATCGTGCAAACAATGCCTGAAGACCAAAAAAAGGACGTCCTTCAATTTTTAGAAAAATTCGCTGAAATAAAACTTATGGATGGTATCGATATACCTTCAACAAGTGATATCACTTCAGAAACAGTAGATAAGATGAATAAGGCCTATGAGGCTGTATTTAGCGAAATTATTGACCTTTCAACACCTGATTTCGTACCTGGTTCAACACCGTACCTGCAATAGCCCTCGACCTTATCTCCATGATGGCCAGAACATTCTTGTCTGGCCCTTTCTCAAGTTTGCTCAGTCGAAATTCAATATTCTTTACCTTGGTCATCGCGTAACCCTGTCGGTTGGTTGCGGGCAGTTGGCCAGCACTGATTTGTTGTGCGCCAGAATGTCGCGCTTCGTCTGCTTATCCAGCACTTCGATATCGTGGTCTGTGAGATAGATAATTTTCGCCCACAGGCACCCTGTATCAACGACTACCGGGGCGGGTGAAGTGCTCGCGCAGCTCCCGATCAACATCGTCATCAGGCATATGGCTAACAGTCTGCTGTACATCACTGGCCTCTTGAATAACATCTGCTTTCCGTTCTGCCGCGGCGACGGTAGCAGCGGCGTTCTCTTCGGTTCGCTGCTGTTCGGCTTTGGCTTCCGCCTTGCTGGTTCCGAGTGAATGGCCTAACCCAAATGCGCCTGCGACAATGGCAAGCAATGCAGTTGCCAGACCAATAAACATTTCAATGCCCATAAGGACCTCATACCAGTACTGATTTAGCCTGATTGAACAGCGCACGGCGTTTATCCAGACCGTTGCGGCCACCATTGATAAGCAGCGTTACGCGCTCAACATCACCGGAATGAAGCAGGCAACCGTGTGAAACATAAAACCATGCGGCGGAACGTGCGGCGTAATCATCTCGCTCCAGCAGCTCGGGCTGGGTAACAAGGTCAAGCTTCAGTGCCTGCCCGCAGTTGCGGTAGTTGCTCAAGCCTGTGACTTGCTTCAGGCCGCGACCACGATATTTCCAGCCATCACCTGCAACCTGATTACCGAGGTTCTTTTTTCCCCACTCTCCCCCATACACCAGATTCGCGATTGCTCGCTGATTTGCTGGTTGTGTTGCCTTTCTGCCGAGTGCTGCGGCCTGCTGGGCGGTGATACGGTGTTTACCAAACGTAGGCACAAGGCTATCTGCTGCATAGTTCAGATTTTCCACCAGCCGGGTAAAGCCTCCCGACTCGTGCCCCATCTGGGCAATAAACATCGCCTGGTCGAGTGGAGCAGTAATGCCGAATTCTTTCATCGCGGCTGTAATGTGCGGAAACCAGCGCGCAGCTAACCCGGCGCTGATACCAGCCGCCTTCTGGAATTGAGATTGGTTCATCAGTGCCTCAGTGCGTCAACAAGTCGCGCTACATTGCCTCTTACGCTCAGCAGCGCAACAAGGATCATGATGTTGGCCCCGATGGTGGGCCACGTTGAATATGGATAAATGCCGCATAGATACGCCAGCGGTACAGAGCTGTATATCACTGTTATCAGCCATGCCAGCCGCGACACCCACTTCCGATGCCGTGAGTCTCGACGGCGATAGAACATCAGAGTAACCACAACACCTGCGCATAACAGCGCATTGATGGTTGCTGTTGGATCATTTAGTACCACCGGAACCTCCCCGGCGCGTTATTAGCGCCACCAGCGAGCCAATATCCTGATTGTTCAGGAAGGTGAGTATTTTCACGGCCAACGCCGAAATGATTACGGCACCAATAGCATCCAGCGGTTTATCGCTGTACCCGGTAAGGGCTGATAGCTTAGAGCCTACTAACCCGGCGCAAAGAACACCGGCGATATAGGACACCACGAAATAAGCCATACGCCGTGTTGCGCTCAAATCGGCAGCGGTCGCTATATAAAATACAGAACCAGCAAATGCACCAAACACAACACCGTAATCAGTACCGGTTAACAGCCCGTAAACACTCGCCCCCGTTAAAGCGCCACCAGCTAAGCCTGTGCCGGTTAATGGTTCGGACATCGGTCCCCCTCAATTGCTGTAAACCCTCTCAGAATTGAGGGAAGTGAAAAAACAACCGTATTTAGATATAATGAAATATCGTATTTAAAGGAGTTATTACTATGACTGGCAAAGAGACCATCCAAACGATAATTAACGACATCAAAAATGCCCAAGATGATGGAATTAAACAATTGGATGTAAATAACCTTTTAAAATATCTTGAAGGTTTCAAAGATGATGAAGGCCTTAGCCATGACTTTCAGCTGGAAACTTTGAAGGCAACTCATCAAATCAACGTTGAAGTCTTTAAAGCAAATACCGTTGTGCAGATTGAATCCTTCAAATCAGTAATAACTGTGGGTGCAAATGCAGCCAGGGCAATTCTCATAATAAACGGTGGTGCCGCCATCGCCCTACTGGCATTTTTAGGTAATATTTGGGAAAAAACCTCAGAACCAAACGCAGTTGCAAACATCGCCTTAGCTTTGCTCATTTTTTGCGGTGGCGTGCTCGCCTCAGGTTTTTGTTCAGGATTTACCTATGTATCTCAATTTTGCTTCGGGAAAAACCCGCTAGACCATAATACTTCCTGGAATACATGGGGAAATGTAACAAACATCGCCGCCGTGCTTTGTGGACTAGCATCACTAATTCTGTTTGGTTGGGGAACTTATAAAGCATTCGTGTCGATGGGGGCTCAGTTTTTCCCAAGTTGAGGAATAAAAACCCGCTCGATGGCGGGTTTCTTTTTTTGTCCTGTTGCTCAGTTCGTTTTAACGTCCCGAGCCTATCACAATTCAAGCAGTTTCTGGCTCACTTTGCAAGTAAAATCTGTCGCCATTTGTGCCGAATGCGTCACACATTGGTGCGTACAGCATTGATTCTGCCAAACTTATCCATGCATCAACTCTTCGCCTGCAGGTCATAAAGCACCAGTCAGGATGCTTTTCATTGAGCTCTTCCGCTATGCGGCGTTTGCTCTTCCGTAACCGGTAATGCTCCACCAGCATATGGTAAAGCTCTTTATGGCCTCCCGTAATGAGGACTGCCCCGATTACCTTATCAATCAGCAGTCCTTCATCGTCTGTGCAGAAAGCCAGGCCGCTTTTGTTTTTCCCGGCGAGTAATTCACGAAATAACGCCTCAAGCTCTGGCTTTGAGATGCCCGACTTCTTCATCCGGCGTAATGCTTCGTTGATGGCCGTTTTCGTTATCTTCCCGGATGCCAGTAACTGATTAAACATATTGCCGCCGCTGCCACCGCCGATATACGACCAGCGGCCCCACATACGCAGCTTTCCCTGTATCCAGATGCTTTCCAGAGTGCGGAGGCGAACCATTTCCCCGGATTTACCAACTTCAGAAGGGTTAATCATACATTCATCTCATTTTTGACTTTCGGTTGCTCGGCCGCAAACTGCGCCAGCGCCATAAATGCCTGGCCTTTTGCTTCCAATTCGGTACGGTTGATATAACTGAATTTCTCACCTCGCCAGGTCTTATCAAATACAGCTATGGCACCAGCAAAAAACGCGCTGGTCGGCCTTTGTTTGTCGTTGGCGGGTTTAAACCAGACAGGCAGATCGAAACCAATTCGCCCGCGGATAAAGCAGACATGATCCGCATCTTCCGGCCACCATGTTTCGCTCGTTGCGGATTTGACCAGGAACACATAGCGCCCACCCTTCTCTCGTTGCGCAGTTGCGTAGTTCATGATGTGAGTCATGCCGGTGATAGCTTGTTTTTCGTGGTATTGAGAGCGACTGTAAGGCGGGTTGCCAAATGCAGCACCACCGATTGAGCCCAGCATTTCCGACCAATCCTGTGTCAGCGCGTTATCTTCTGCGGTGTACCAGACAGGGCATTTTGCATTGCTGTCGTCAGCGAACAGGTCCAGCATCAACGGACCAAACATCGCGTTGATACCCCAGAAAAGCGGATCCGGCGTTCTCCACTGGTCACCAACCTCTTTTAAATAATGGCATGGCGCGTTGCGAAGGGCTGTGAGAGATTCGCAGTAAGGATTAGTCATGCGATGGTCTCCCCTAATTCCTGAAGAACCTGCACCAGCAACTCGCTTTCAGTACCGAATTTCTCTTCCCATGATTTACGGCCGGCATGAATAGCAACGCCGCAACCACCAGTGCGATGATGGGCGTGGCAAAGAGGAATGACATGGAAGTTATCAGCGCGGACAGATAAGCCAGTGCCAGAGCTGCAGTGATGTATTTCAGCGGGTGATTCACCGTAATCAAGGTTGCGGCAAACTATGCAGCCAAGAGCGGCTACGCGGCTAAGATGAAGCTTTTCAGCTTTTGTTTTGGATTTGCTCATATCGCACCGCCTTGGCGCGACAGACAAACGGAAACACCAGCGTTGGTGATAGCCGGTATAAAGAGGTACAACTTTTGAGTATGTAGCTTCTGCGCCATCGGTTTCTCTCCGTGGCACAGTGACTAGCAAGAAGGGTTGTTCAGGCCCGTGATTAATATAACTAATTTTAATCCTGACTTACAGGGGGAAGCCCAGCCTTTTTACGAGCCTCATCAAGGGATCTGAGCGAGGTGACAAACTCATCCTTACGGAGCGGGAAGCCTCTTTCGACCACGCCGTTTTTTACATAAACAAGGACAGGCCCGGCATGCTCTTTAAACCCTGGAAATAAATCATCCGGTATTTCCATAAATACCTCATTGGAAACACTCCACCTGCAACGAACACGGCCAACGAGTTACTGCACTAAAAATAACCGCGCTAAAGATGGCGTAAAAAGTTAACAATGGCGGCATAGCCGCCACTTACTTACCGCTCAATAAAACCAGTCGTCGGCACTTTCCCACGTTTCCTGCAGGATTTGCTCTATGCGCTTTTTATCGCCGTCAGCACCACCCAGAACGGTCAACCCGTCAGTACTTGAGCGCCTTATATTTAGTTTGCAGCCTTCATAGTTTTGATGAAGACGGCGCAGCAATTCAACTTCAAGGGCGGGAATGGCCCCTTCTGGCAGTTTTTTAGTCTTGTCGATGGTTACTTCGATTCTCATAGTATCACCCACCTAAACACTGTATAAATACACAGTACACCTAACTCACTGAATGAGCAATATCTTAAGAGCACAAAACGTTAATTTTTATCAGTCATGGGAAAACAAAACCCACCGTAGCGGGTTGAATCTATGGGGTTTTTTAGTCATGTTCCCTAAAGAGAGACAGAGTCTTAGGTCACAGTAAACAAAAATCGCCCAACTCATGAGTAGTAAAACAAGTCATATTGACGAGACCTTATATGATTACGTAATGGCCAAATTTAATCGAGCAATGACATCAAAACTTTTCGATTAAAGTAGTCGGGCAATCGTGCGACACTCTTCGAATGTTATCCTTAGACAAGCTCAAGGTAAAAAATGTCTAACATAAACAATTAAATTAAACCCGATTTGATTAAGAAATCGTTATAACTAACTTAAACCTCACTACCTTTAAGAAAATCATTATGAAAAAGCATGAACTCGTAATCACCGCCTTTATTTTTAACCAGTTCAATTTCAAAATCTGGCCATGGGTACTTATAGCGCAAAAACAAACACTTTGACTCAATATCGATTAGTTTTTTAAGGCCAAAAGAAAAACACCCAACAATATTATCATCCTTAAACTCTCTGGCTATAACCAATGTACTTAAATTCTTATTCTTAGAGCACAAGTTTAGATATGCGCGGTTAAAAACCACCTCATTTCCTCGTGAATCATTTGCCATGATAAATCCTCAGTCATCCCTAAGTAAAAGACTTAAAAATCAAGTAACAGAGGGCTCCGGTACTTGATGGTTCCATTTTACAGGAGACAATAGCAGCTTTAATGGAGTAAAGATTCAACTATTTTCAAATTGAGAATTTTCCAAATCATTTAAACTAAAGCACATATTAATAAGCGCACCACATGAATTTAATTCAACAATTTCAAATACAGTTGCAATCTCAGCTTTTTAATACATCATGCGGCTGCGTCCCTTTTCTGACATAACTCAGGAAAATTGCCCATCACCAGTACCTCAACGAACGGTGGCGGCACAAAGTTGCCGAAGCGTGCTAACAGAAAGAAAAAAACCGCAACAGCGGGTTTATACAACGACCACCAGCAGCAGACCTTCCAGCTCAATGACACGCTTGCAGGTGTCTTCCAGTAAAGAGTCCATCATTTCACCTCCTGTGGAGCGACTGCGAGCATTGCGGTGCGGCGTTCCTGTAACTCACACAATGCTCTTACTATCTGGCTGCATTCAATAACCTCAGCCTCTGAAGCGGATTCAGCCATAACCTCGAAGTGTGATTTCATCGCCAAGTATAGTGATTCTAACTCTTCATGCGTTAAGCGTTCATCAATCATCAATACTTCTCCACTTAATGCCTGCATCTGTCATGGCTTTCTCGTAAATAATCGCAGTTTGGGCGGCAGTATAATGCTTCCAGATAGTAGGGGTTTCGACCATGCGTGCTGCCGGTTCGCGCTCCAGCTCAGCGATGCGCTTTTCAGCCGCATCCAAGTTGTTCCCCAACTTCTGCGCCATGTGGAACCAGTTTGCTCGCTGCTCTTCCTTAAGCTCCAGCGCCGCTACCAAAGCGAGAATATTATCTGGGCATACCGTAATCTGGTATTTGTTGAGCATGGAGATCCAAGTATCAAATGGCATGACCGGCGCTTCCCCTGCATGTTTTGCTTTTTCTGCCGCCGCTTTCATCTCCTGGGTAAGTCTGGTGATATCAGTCATGGCTGGCCTCCTTACCGCTACTAACGGACAAGTTTTTATTAACGATGGCATCCATCAGACGTGATGCAGCCGCCTTTTGAGCAGATACATTCGCAATGACCGTTGGCCTGGCTTTCTCACAGCTGGCGCAAATTCCGTCCCATGATGAAATAAGGAAAAAGTCTTCACGCTCGGCAATGCCGGTATTCATAACAAGATCCTCAATCATCAGCGTGACCCCGCGAACTCCCCGGCCTTCGCTCAGCCGCTGCACTGCGTAACCGAAGGCATTAATCATCACTGCATGGAACTGGATATACTCGCGTTTGTATTCGGCCTGATTCGTACCGCGGCGAATATCATCTAAACCTGTCAACATAAGCCACGCATTCCATAACCCTTCAAGATCATCTTGTGAGCAGGAACCTGAAAATTTTGCCGTGGCATCACTAAGAGCCTTGAAGCTTACCCACTTATCGCTTTTCACGGGAACAACGTTATGCTCAAAATCGGTGATTTCAGAAAACACGCTGTGTAAACTGATAAAACTAACCATTTCCTGCGCGTTCTTATCACGCCCGTTATAGGCCATATTGATAGCCGCAGATGGTTTGGAAACATTATTGTTAATGTCGGAGAAGAACTGCTGTCGTGTTTTCAGCGAAAGCTTATGGGTCAGCATTAATGGTACGTGGATCGGTTCGCCAACGGTACGGCAAAACTCGGCGATTCCCGCAGCTCGATGCTGGCCGTCAAAAAGTTTGATTTCTGCATCCATAGGAAAGCGAACAACACCAACGTTGGTATTGCCGAACTCCTGAAACTCAATATCTGAATTACAGTTTCCCACAAGTGGCGGGATAATGAAGGGGTCTTTATTCTCATGAGCATTCACCAGATATTCATAGAATTTCTTGGCCCGTGCTGGGTTAATTTCGCGTTGAGAACGCTCTAAAGTATCCCCGTAATTATCACTGGCGAGGACGCGTGCTAGGGTTCGCGCTGGTACTGTCATCATAAGAACAATAGCTCCGCCCTGAACGCCACGTGATGCCGGGAATTCAAAGAAATAATCTCCAACGATACTCATAATGCTTCTCCCAGTACCCAGCGTAGTGCCGCCGCGTATTCACCGCAGGCACCTTCAAGGGCTTTTGTGATTTCTTTGCGTGATTTGAGACGTGGCTTTGTTTCGCCAAGCACAGCGCGCTGACGCCTGGCCTTTTCATGGCCTTTAGTGCCAGCGGTCGCCGCTTCGATTTCGGCTACCTTTTCCCGCTGTTCTTCGGGTTTCAGTGATGCCAGTTGACGCGCCTGGGTAACTGTTACTGTGCCGGACTCTACCGCGTCTTTGACTGCCTGAGTGGCATCCAGAAGGGTTAGCGTAGCGCGTACAGTGGGGACGCTGACACCGAACATCAGCGCGAGGTCTTCCTCGTCATGCCCACGCTCCAGCGCATCAGCCATCTTTTTGGCTCTGCCCAGCGGTGTATCGGCCTGACGGATTTCGTTTGCGCTGACCATCGCCTGAGCCATGCGTACAGCTGAACCGCGTTTAGTGACTGCCGGAACCAGCAGTGGGGTTTTTCCCTCTTTTGCCAGACGCCCGTTAGCTTCCAGGGTATGGCGGACACGCTGACGGCCATCAACCACGCAGGACAGCCCCGTTTCCGGGTCTTTCCAGACAATAATCGGCTCAAGAACCCCCTGGTCTATGATGTTCAGCACCATGGCTTCACTGAGAGGTAAGTAAATACGTTCATCGTAAAGCGGATGAGCCTTGTCAGTGACAATATGCAGATTTTCCGGCTCAAACATCAGAACGTTTGTCTTGCCGCTGGCACCGTATGCGTCGATTGAATTCTTAGCCATTTTTAACCTCGTTTTTATTAACCGCCTCAGCCCATTTTTGTTCCAGAGCATGCCTGGCTTTGTTCTTTCCACCAGCCCAGTAGCTTTGCTGGACTCGGTAATGGTCAAAGGGGCATTTCAGTGCGCCAGAGCAAGAGCCAAACGTATAATCTTTCCAGTGGTACTCAGGTAACGCGCCGCAATCAGGGCATTTCTGTAATTTCATTGAGCGACCCCGCGACACTCCCTCAGAAGGCTTTCAAACATCGCCCGAAGCCGGTTCGCGCAGCCAAACGGCATATCGTTGAAGATCCACATTGCTGCGCCATTCCGCATGCCGCTTTGGGTAATCTGACCCGTTCCGTGTAACTGGCGAAGCTGATTACCGACAGATGACATACCGCGCCCCAGTGCAACTGCGATTTCTCTTGTGGTCAAATCAGGATTGGCTTTTAGAAATTCGATCATCGTGATTTCACCGCTGTATTGTGTTTTCTTGGATTTGGTTGTTTTCATTGAAAAAACTCCTTAGCCCCTGAAACCCTTAGGAATATCTGCCTGAACCTTGCCGCTAAAACCGAGGTTGCCGCCGGTTGCGAGATTTACCGGGCACAACTTCAGCACCAACTCAGGCCATTTACGATGTAGCGTCGGCATGTCCTGAACCTTTCCGCACCACCACTGGTCGCGCTGAATACGCTCAATCATGGTGCGGATTTGGTCGTGGCTGCAGCCGTGCTCCTGGCGCAGTTGACGAACTGCCTGTGCCCAGCGAACAAAATTTGGTTCCTTCGGCTTTGCCAGGCAGCCGTCAAATTCTGCGGCGCGTTCGTACATCTCGATGATGGTCGACCAGAACCACATCGCGAGATCGAAGTCGTTATCGGTAGCCAGGTTACTGTCTTCGGTAGCGTCAGGAATGTTTGCTTCCGGGATGACCGGTTCACGTCCTGACTCTGCAAAGTTATCCACAGGAAGAATCTCTCCCGCGTGGTTTTTATGATCTGTATGTAGTGATCTGTTTTTAAGATCTGTATAGAGATAGGATTCGGCTTGAGAGCCGTTTCCAGGATTCGGCTCTTGGGCCGTTTCCATTCGGCTCTTGGGACGAATGCATTCGGCTTGAGAGCCGTTTCCATCACTTTCAATCACTTGCTTCGATTCGGCTCTTAAGCCGTTTCCATTCGGCTCTTGGGCCGTATCCATATTTTTCAATGGGTTATTTGAATTTCCCCCTTGCGGGAATATTTTGGCGATTAGCGCCTCCTGATCGACCCGATAATGCTTCTTCGGAGTGCCGCTTACCTGCCGTAACTCTTCCTCAATAACCCCCGCCAGGTACTGCTCTGTAATCTTGAACATTGCTTTTCTGACCACGTCGCCATCTTTGGCGCGAATCTCTTTGGCAAGCGCTGCGTGCTCTTTGTAAAACCAGCCATTTTCCAGACTCGACTTGCCAGACCAGAACACCAGCTGATTGAGAATGGCCGCCAGCAAATACTGTTGCCTGTCTCCTGCAAAGAAATCCAGATACGGTCCGGGGATCGTTATGCAGTTCCCCTGCCCCGACATGGCCTGAACAATTTCAAACACCTGATTGTTCATTCCGAAACCTCATTGTGTAGCCGTAAAAACTCTCTCAACCCCACCCAGCCAACAGCCCCGCAGGCTTTGCGGTAGGAAACATCTTTCTCTGTCGCTGTGAGTACCGTCACCATGTGGCCTTTGTGTCTGTGCTGGAAGCGAGAACCGGCCTTAGGAATGCCAGTGCCTGCACAATCTCCTTCAGACGGCTCATACGCCGGATACGCTCGTTTCAGGCGAGCAATCAATTCAGCAGCAGACTGGTTACGCATGGTTGAACCTCGCTTAGTGAATCAGCGTGTTACCGGAGGGGCCGCCATCAGCAATCCGGTCAGAGATAGCAATCATTGCGCCGAACAGCGCTTCCATTTCGTCGTCGACACGCTGTTTGCGGTGAAGCAGTTCCCGGAAAGTTGCGGAGTAATAACTACGTACCCGCGCCAGCAGTAACGGCGGCATAGCCCGTTCAATTGCCGGGAGAAGCTGCGCGATTTTTTCGATTGATGCAGGTGAATCACTTTCAACCCAGCGGTAAATCTTCTGGATATTGCGGCTCAGTGCGTCAGGGTGGCTTTCGTCATACAACTCTGGCTTAGTCATGCCCATGGAGAAATACGCGTCGACAATAGCCGATACAGGCGTTTTACGGCCACCAGGATAAAGCGCCCAGGCATTCATGGCCTCGCGAATGCGTTCATGCCTGATTTTCATGATTCACCTCACCAGAACGTTTTGCTTTAGCATGTTGATCGTAAACTTCAGGGTCGTATTGCAGGACTCCCTCAGAAGCTAGTTGCAGTCTCATCGCATTTTTTTCAGGAACGAGTTCACCCCAAACGGAAACTGACGCGGGGGCTACGCCCGCAGCTTTGGCTAATTTCGACTTGCTGCCGAAGTAATTGATTGCATCTTGTTTAAACACAGGCTCATCTCCTTAGGTTTTCCTAAGGATATTTGATCGTAGAGAAACTTAAGTCAAGAAAATTTAGAATTCTCTAATGATGGAAAATAAAACCTTTGGCTCGCGCCTTCTTGAAAGGCGAAAACAGTTAAAACTCTCTCAGTCCGCTCTTGCTAAGCTGGTCAAGGTTTCGCACGTCACAATCTCCCAGTGGGAAAGGGATGAAACCCAGCCAGCTGGTAAGAGGCTGTTTGCTTTGAGCAGTGGTCTGCAATGCAATCCAACGTGGTTACTTTATGGTGATGATGACCAGATTCCAGGTGAGCCTATTCCGCACCAGGAAAAAGAGTTATCGGAGGAACAGCAAGAACTGCTCGGGCTTTTTGATGCCCTTCCTGATTCTGATCGAGAAGGATTTCTCAATGAGTTGCGAGCACGCGTAGAGATGAACAACCAACGATTCGAAGAATTACTAAAAGTCAGAAAGCGCGCCTCGAAAAAGTAACCTCATTCCAAATTTTAAGTAATCCATTTTAATCAATGGGTTACTTTCTCACACCCTCAAATTTAAGTTTTTCTACAAAATAAATCTTGATTGAAAAGTTAAGTCATTCTAAGTTTATCCCATCCAAACCAATCACCGCACAGTGACTGGAAAGAAGAAAACGTTCGGTTTGCCGCCTGAAGGCTAAAAATCAACAGGCTTTGCAATGCAGTGAATGCGGCTATGCGCACGCGGCACAGTTAAGCGGTAACACTCGTTTCTAAGAAGAGTGGGGTGGAAAAGAAGCTGTCGGTACCAGTTGTTAACTGGCTGGTATCACCGGGAGGCACCCGGCACTGCATTGCAAGGTCTGTTAGGAACTCAAATTCAAAAGAGGGCAAGAGGATGAGCGAGGTAATTTTTAGCTTTGATAATTCCAGTGACGCAGTACGAGCCGGAAAAGAGATGAACAAGGTTGATCCGTCTCTGCGTTATATGCAGATGCGAACAACAGTATGTGTCATCTGGCATGCAAACATCATTGCGGCCACACAAGCCGTTTTGGATGCAGGTATCCCCTGCACTTTTCAGTACTGGAATGACATCAAAAATAGCCATCGCAGAGGGTAAGGAGATGATTCGAGACGAAGACAAGCCAGCAGGGCGCCGGTTCTGGTTGAAGGTTGTTCCGTTTTTGGTTGCGGTCGCATCGGTAAGCGTTCAGTGCTGGGGTGGCGTATGAGCAGAAATGGCATTCGTTCACTGGTTATTGTTCTGGCCATCTGCCTTGTTGCCTGGTCAGCGACCATTATAAAAATTCTGCATGTTACGGGGGGTGTTTAATGGCTAATTTTCTGCAAAGCAACCCGATGGTTAAAGCAGCTCAAAGCAAACTCGCTATTGCGCAATTTATTGGTAACAGTGGCATGTGGTCTGATGCCATGGCATCAATAAAAGATATTCATGAAGCAGCAAAGCACGAAGAAGACCATATGTTTTGTGGTCGTACGGATGCGCTTTCAGGACTTCAATTTCGTGATGTTATTTTAAATTATGACCTGTACGGAGATTTAATTTCCGTAGATGCTGACTTGCTTACAGGTCAATATAAAGTAAATACCGAAGTTTCATTTTAATTATCGAATAAATGAATTAATGCCTTAAATGGCAGGTATCCACACACCTTAATACAGGAATAAATATGGAAACCGAAACACTCCACTGCTACAGCTGCGGCGGCTCCTTTGCACGCGAAGAGTTGCAGTATCGCCCCATCGGAAAGGGTGCATACCGTAAGCAAGCCTATTACTGCCCTGTGTGCAATGAGAAGCAAAAGAAGAAAGAAACGCTCACAGCTGCAAAGTCATCATTCCGAAACTCATTACCAACCAGACCAGCAACAGCCCAATTACGGCCTTCGTTCTGGAATAAATAAAATCAATATCAGTTAGCAATCCTGCAAAAGGAATTATCAAATATGAAAATCGAATTTATTGATAAAGATGTAATAGCAACCGCAATTGTCACCAGTACGGTATTCGAATTCCGGCTACACAATCGCGCCGTTGATACTGCTTTATTCCTGGCTCCTTCCGTTCGTTCTAAGCGTAGTGGATTCTTTATTTTAAAAACGGTTATTTCCGGGAAAACACCCCATGTATTGCGTGCATACAAGGCTCTTCAGTCGGAGGCTTCACGATGCTCGAGCGTGGAATGATTTTTAACGGGGAAATGGTGAGGGCCATTCTCAACGGCCGGAAGACGCAGACACGGCGCCCGGTAAAGTTTCCGATATTGGATAGAAATCTTGGGTGCGAGCTGGCTGGCAATGAATTGGCCGGGGAGCTGGCGGCGGGAAACTATTTGAATAGCGCATTTGGTAAGCCGGGTCATCGTATTTGGGTGCGGGAGACATGGACGCCAGAAAGTATCGATGCTGAGGATGGTAGCTATTCCCCTGACTATCGCGCTACGGCCAACGGCCAGCCTCTTGATGGACGATGGACACCTGCAATCCACATGCCTCGCTGGGCCAGCCGCATTCTGCTGGAAATCACCGATGTGCGGGTTGAGCGGCTGAACGCTATCAGCGAAGAGGATGCAACAGCTGAAGGCGTGGCCCAGTTTCGCGGCGGGTTCTGGAAACATTACCAACCGGGCTGGACTCAACACCAGCTTAGCGCCAGGGGCTCTTTCGTTACTCTCTGGAAATCCATCTACGGCGAAGAGTCTTGGAATTCCAATCCATGGGTTTGGGTTATTGAGTTCAAACGATGTGGCAGCACAAACTGATTTCCAATAATCAACATTAAACCGGGATATTAATTATAGTTTCCCGGTCATGAGGTTATTTATGGCCGATATTACTCACGAGGATGAATGGGTGATGGAAAAGGGAATTGTAGCGAAGATGTATATGACTCCCCGGCAAATTAAATCTTACCGGGAAGGGCGATGGATTGAAGGTGTTCATTATAAGAGGCACCCACCTAACCCCGAGGCTTCAGAAGGAAGAGCGACGCTTCTCTACAACTACACTAGGATTAATAGGCTTGTTGGGGAAACTTAATGAATATGCCTGCAGGCGTCGAGCTGCATGGGAAGGGAATAAGAATTAGCTTTCTGTATCGCGGCATACGTTGCCGCGAAGTTTTACGTGGTTGGACTGTATCGAGTAGCAATATACGAAAGGCTGGTAATCTCCGCGCTTTAATTGTGAGTGAGATTCAGCAAGGTAAGTTTGACTATGCAGAGCACTTCCCTGAATCAAAAGCGCTTAAAAAATTCACTACAACACAAAAAATTAAAACCTTCGGTGAATTGTGCAACGTTTATCTTAATGCCAAAAAGCTTGAGGTGTCATCTGCGTCATACAGAGGCGCGGAATCACGCATAGCAACGCTTTGCGCTATTGTTGGAAGTAATACGCATATTGCGGATATCCAGCATACCGACCTGCTGAATTACAGGAACGCGCTATTAACTGGTAACACCTTTAGCGATCACGCTCCCTGGCTAAAAAGAAAGGGCCGTGCTGTATCCACGGTCAACGGTCTGATGAACAACCTGACTGCGCTGCTCAAACTGGCGAACCTGAGCGGCTTTATCGAGCATACCCCTCACGAAGGTATAAAGATGCTCAAGCGCTCCAGGAGAGACCCGGATCCGCTTCTTCAGAGCGAGTTCGAGGGATTTATAAAAGCGCTAACTCCTCGGTATGCTTTGCTCTGGACTACAGCTATCTTTACGGGTCTTCGGCATGGCGAGCTAACAGCTTTAGCCTGGGAGGATGTAGATCTTGATAAGGGTGAGCTTCACGTCAGGCGTAATCAAACTAATGAGGGGCTGTTTGTGCCACCCAAAACCGAAGCGGGGAACAGAACTGTAACCCTGCTTGAGCCTGCGCTGAACGCCTTACGTGAGCAATTCAAGCTAACTGGCGCATTAAGCAAAACCGAAATCACTTTTCATCACCGAGAACATGGCTTAACTGAACAACAAAAATTGCGATTCGTGTTTATCCCGCCCAAAAACTGGCGCGGGGAAACGAAGTATTACGGCTCTCAGTCTCTGGGGTATAGTTGGGAGGCGGGATTAAAGAAGGCGGGAATCAGGAGCAGACGCCCTTACCAGTCGCGCCACACGTTCGCATGCTGGCTATTAACTGCCGGAGCTAATCCGTCTTTCATCGCAGGACAGATGGGCCACGAGAATGCGAAGATGGTTTATGAGATTTACTCGAAGTGGATCGGAGAGATGGACCGCAACCAGGTGGAAATGCTGAACAGTAGTTTTTCTGACGTTGTGTCCCAAGGATGCCCCAAACGCAAGGTAGTAGGCATAAAAAACGTTTAGTTTCAGTAGAATAAAATCACTTGCCGGAATATTAACTTTATTCCAACATGAATGCTCACTACGCCGCAACGGCGGCTTAATAAAAAGCAGGAGCGGATATGATTACGCTGTGGGGCAGAAACAACTCGACCAATGTGAAGAAAGTGCGCTGGGTGCTGGAAGAACTCGACCTCCCGTATCAGCAAATTCTGGCAGGCCTGGAGTTCGGTCTGAATCACGATCCGGCCTATCTGGCCATGAATCCCAATGGGCTGGTACCGCTATTGAAAGATGAGACGACCGATATCGTGCTCTGGGAATCAAACACCATTATTCGCTATCTGGCCGCGCAGTATGGTCAGGATCGCCTGTGGGTGGAGTCGCCCGCCGAACGCGCTCAGGGCGAGAAATGGATGGACTGGGCTAACGGTTCGCTCTCGCCGGCCCATCGGCCGATTTTAATGGGGCTGGTGAGAACCCCGCCGGAAAAACGCGACCCCGCCGCGATTGAAGCCGGAATTGCCGCCTGCGAAACGCTGTTCGCCATTCTGGATGATGAACTGTCGCGTCATCAGTGGCTCTCAGGCAAGTCCTTCGGCCTCGGCGACATCGCCGTCGCGCCGTTCATTTATAACCTGCTGGAAACCGTTAAAACCTGGCAACCGCGCCCGCACCTGCAGCGCTGGTATCAGCAAATTAACCAGCGCCAGGCCTGGCGCAACGTGGTGATGATCCCGGTCACCTGATATTAGCCCGCCGGGCTCACCTTCAGCAGCTCGCCGTTGGATTCGTCGGTTAGCACATACAGATAACCATCGGGTCCAACGCGCACATCGCGGATACGTTTTCCGCGATCGCCCAGAATCCGCTCCTGTTCCGTGACGTTATCGCCGTCAACCTTGAGAACAATCAGCGATTTATCCTTCAGCGCGCCGATAAACAGCCGGTGACGCCACTGTGGGAAGGTCTGCGCGTCGTAAAACGCCATACCGCTCACCGCCGGCGACTTCTCCCAGACAAACAGCGGCGCTTCGGTTCCTTCCGCCGTTTTGCCTTTGGCTTCGGGGATCGGCAGGCCGCTGTAGTTAATGCCGTGCGTCGCCAGCGGCCAGCCGTAGTTTTTGCCTTTTCGCGGAATATTGATCTCATCCCCGCCTCGCGGCCCGTGCTCATTTAACCACAGCGTATCGCTCCACGGGTTCATCGCCATCCCCTGTGGATTACGTATACCGTAAGACCAGATTTCAGGCCTGACGCTGGCCTGGCCGACAAAAGGATTATCATCCGGGACCTTGCCATCAGCCGTTAGCCGCACCACTTTTCCCTGCAGCTTATCAAGATCCTGAGCGGTCGAACGCTGGTTATTCTCCCCGAGTCCAATAAACAGATAACCGAGGCCGTCGAACACCAGCCGTCCGCCAAAATGATTGCCGGTTGAGAGCTTCGGCTGCTGGCGGAAAACTACCTGGAAATTTTCCAGGCGTTGGAGGTCATCGCTCAGTCGGCCGTAACCTACGGCGGTCCCGGCCTTGCCGTCACTTCCGCCTTCGGCGTAGCTCAGCCAGACCCGGCGCGACTGGGCGAAATCCGGGGCCAGCGCCACGTCCAGCAGACCGCCCTGTCCGTTGGCCCAGACCTGCGGCACGCCCGAAATCGCAGGCGCGAGGCCTTTATCCCGCTGCCACAGCCGGAGCTCGCCGCCGCGCAGGGTAATCAGAATCCCCCTGTCGTCGGGAAGAAAGGCCAGCGCCCATGGGTGTTCAAGCTGGTTCTGCAACACCTCTACGCGCTCCCGGGCGGCAAGGCTTGCCGTTGGCAACAACAGCGCGATAAGGGCGATCAGGGTAAGGGTCTGGCGCATGGCATACTCCTTTTGTCAGCAATGCGATAAGGGTAGCCAGCGAGGGAAAACGGGAAGGGATTTTTACATAACATTAATCAGGGGGAGCAGGCTCCCCCTGATTTCAGGCGTGAGTAATGGGCTGAGAATCATTCAATTTATGAATATTTAGCCGCAATACCGCCAGACAGCTTTCCAGCTTATCTACGTCGACAGCGATGTAGGAAGGGCAGTCATGATGTCCGCTCAGCAGGCAGACCGCCGCGGAAGCGACGGCCTCGCCGGCCAGCCGCAGGGCATCCTTTTCCTCCGGTGCGACGGCGTGCTGCAGGCGCGGCGCGTGTTGACGCATTTCATGGCACAGTTCAAACAAGTTATCACGTAGATGGTCGTTTTCGCTGACTGACATATAGCCTTTTGCCTTACGTAGCTGCAAATAAGCGTCGAGATCAATGTTGGCATTAATGAGCTTATTCATCAGGTTACGATACAGTCTGTCAACGGTCATCGCAGATCCTCCTCTGTCGTCCTTTACCACAACCATAATATGGTTATTTTTTGTACAAAACGATGAGGCAGATCAATAATTCTCAGGTCATTAACATCCTTTACAATGTTACAACGACGATTAAAATTCTCGCCTGCGATCTCAATAACCAACGATCGAAAATGTCATACGCTCTCAAAACAAAAACCCTTTAAAATCTCGATGATGAAATTATTTATTGCAGTAATGATCACATATTAGAGCAATGCACATTGCCATAAAATGCCGTCAGGTGTCATATCACTTCATAAAATGTATTACGTATAACATTGAATAAAAACAGCAAGCAGATCGATCCTGTTTGTTACCTTTACCGCTACCGCTTGAAGGAACTGAAATGATTACGCCCGGCAAAAGAAACTATATCTTGTTGAGTCTTTTCGATTTCCTCTACCTCTTCGCCTGGTCCTCAACCATGGCGTTCTTCGTTATCTGGACCACTCAGCATCTCGGGATTAGCGCAACCAAAACCGGCCTGCTCTACTCGGTCAACGCCTTTATCGCCCTGCTGATGCAGCCCTTCTTCGGATTTATTTCCGATAAGTTCGGCCTGAAAAAACGACTGATCTGGATCCTGGTCGCGATGCTGCTGCCGGTAGGCCCGTTCTTTATTTATTTGTATGCGCCACTGCTGGTGCACAGCTTCTGGCTGGGCGCGCTGCTTGGCGGGGTATACCTGGGGATTATTTTCAATTCCGGTTGCGGAGTTATCGATTCGTATATTGATAAAATTTCGCGGCGCTACCAGTTCGAATACGGCCGGGTCAGGATGTGGGGATCGTTAGGCTGGGCCGCAGCCGCGTGGATCGTCGGCAAATATATCGACAGCAATCCGAACCTCGCCTTCTGGTTGGCCAGCGTCGCCATCGTTATCGCGGCGATCTGCTTTATGATGACCAAAATCGAACTAACCGAAGCGGAAATGCAAAAAAGCAGTGCGCTGAAAGTTTCGCACGCCCTGGAGCTGGCGAAGAACGGCCAGTTCTGGATGCTGCTGGTCTTCACCCTTTTCGTCACGCAAATCTATGACACCTACGATCAGCAGTTCGCCCAGTATTTTTCTCTGCAGTTCCCGACGCCGGAGGAAGGCAATCGCTGGTACGGCATTCTTGCCTCCATTCAGGTATGCGGCGAGACTCTGTTTTTATGCCTGATGCCGTGGTTCGTAAACCGCACCGGCGCGAAGTGGGCGCTGATCATCGCCGGGCTGATTATGTCGGTGCGTATCGTCGGCTCCGCGATTCCGCTGGGTCCGGTGTGGATCGGCGCGGTAAAAATGATGCATGCGCTGGAAAAACCGCTGATTCTGGTGTCGGTGTTTAAATTTATCGCCGCCAACTTCGACAACAAGCTCTCGTCGACGGTCTACCTGCTGGTGCTGTTCGTCGCCTCTATCGCCACGGCCATTTACTCGCCGCTGGCCGGGTATTTGTACGATACCATCGGCTTCGCGCATACCTATTATATTCTGGGCGGCATCGCCGGACTGTTTACGCTCATCTCGGTATTTACGCTGCGCGATAATAGAGAACCGACCGCGCCGGGGGCTGCGCCAGGCGCAGGCGTGGCGCAAAGCCATTAAGCAACATTCGCCCGGAAGCCTCTTTCGGGCGAATTAACGGAAACTCCACTGTACGCTCATCACAAATATAGCCGGGACGATAATGCCCGTTTCGACGCCGAAATAATCGGTAAAATTGTACTGCAGGCCATGGTAAATATAGGGAGAGAAACCGACGCCAGTAAGTTTCTTTGCCGTTCGATAAGTGCCTGAATCGCCGCAATCGCGAAAGGCTTTAAAGAAGAACTCGCCGGTATAGGCATAGACGCCCTTGAACGTCCAGCCATTTGCCCCCGCGTACCAGTCTCTTCGTGCCCCCAAAGAGAGGCAGCGGTCGGCAAAACTATTCTTCATGGTCCCGACCAACGCGCTGTACTTTGAATCCGCAGACAGCTTACGCTCAACGGAAAAAAACTGGTTGTTGAATTTTTCATTATATTGGCCGTGATTACCGGTCATATGATAGACAAATGAACCGGTATTGACCGAATATAACGCCATCTCGTTGGCATAAACGGGCGTCGTGCTAATCATGGACAGCGCGCAGACTAAACCACCCAACTTTTTAAACATGGGAAACCTGATAAAAAATAAAGACGAAAAGCAGCGGCTATTTTACCGCTTCAGGTTAAACCAGATCTAAACCGACTTCCCCCGGTTGCCGAGATAATGGGTGAATAACCCCCTTATTTTGATTAACAATCTGGATAATCATCCCTATAAAAAGAAACACGGATATCGCCGGGCTAACAAGAAAAGGAGTATAAACTTTCCGCCGATCTCTGTAGAATCCCTGCCCTGACCATCCCAATAATTGAACACTTTTTAAGCTATGAGCAATGTCACCCATCAGCCGAAGATCGGCTTTGTCTCTCTGGGCTGCCCGAAAAATCTCGTGGACTCAGAACGTATCCTGACTGAACTGCGCACCGAAGGATATGACGTGGTTCCCTCCTACGATAACGCTGATATGGTTATCGTTAACACCTGCGGCTTTATCGATAGCGCCGTGCAGGAGTCGCTGGAAGCGATTGGCGAAGCGTTGAAAGAAAACGGCAAAGTGATCGTCACTGGCTGCCTGGGCGCAAAAGAAGATCAGATCCGCGAAGTGCATCCGAAGGTGCTGGAAATTACCGGGCCGCACAGCTATGAACAGGTGCTGGAACACGTCCACCACTACGCGCCGAAGCCTAAACACAACCCGTTCCTGAGCCTGGTGCCGGAACAGGGCGTGAAGCTGACGCCGCGTCATTACGCTTACTTAAAAATTTCCGAAGGCTGCAACCATCGCTGCACCTTCTGCATCATCCCGTCCATGCGCGGCGATCTGGTCAGCCGTCCGATTGGCGAAGTGCTGGCGGAAGCCAAACGCCTGGCCGACGCCGGCGTCAAAGAGTTGCTGGTAATCTCTCAGGACACCTCCGCCTACGGCGTTGATGTCAAACATCGCAGCGGCTTCCACAACGGTATGCCGGTCAAAACCAGCATGGTTAGCCTGTGCGAAGAGCTGGCGAAGCTCGGTATCTGGGTACGCCTGCACTACGTCTATCCGTACCCGCACGTTGATGATGTGATCCCGCTGATGGCGGAAGGTAAAATTCTGCCTTATCTCGATATTCCGCTGCAGCACGCCAGCCCGCGTATTCTCAAAATGATGAAACGCCCGGGCTCCGCAGACCGCCAGCTGGCGCGCATCAAGCAGTGGCGTGAAGTTTGTCCCGAACTTACCCTGCGTTCGACCTTTATCGTCGGCTTCCCGGGCGAAACGGAAGACGATTTCCAGATGCTGCTCGACTTCCTGAAGGAAGCTCGCCTCGACCGCGTCGGCTGCTTCAAATACAGCCCGGTTGAAGGCGCAACCGCCAACGAACTGGCGGATCAGGTACCGGAAGAGGTGAAAGAAGAGCGCTGGAACCGCTTTATGCAGCTGCAGCAGCAGATCTCCGCCGAGCGCCTGCAGGAGAAAGTCGGTCGCGAAATTATGGTGCTGATCGACGAAGTGGATGAAGAAGGGGCAATTGGCCGCAGCATGGCCGATGCGCCGGAAATCGACGGCGCGGTGTACCTGAACGGTGAGAGTAAAGTCAAACCGGGCGACGTTGTGCGGGTGAAAGTCGAACACGCCGACGAATACGATCTGTGGGGCAGCCGGGTTTAATTTCGCCCGCTAACCGTATCCCGGATAACGGCGCTCGCGCGCCTTATCCGGACGACAAAACCGCACAGGATTAACGTGCGGAGTGCTTTCCCGGACACCTGTCCGGGCTGCACAATCCTCGAACGCCTACCCTTTTATCCTCGGATCCAGCGCATCGCGTAGTCCGTCACCCAGCAGGTTAAACGCCAGCACCGTCAGGAAAATCGCGATTGCCGGGAACAGCGCCACGTGCGGCGCCATCACCATATCCGCCCGCGCTTCGTTGAGCATCGCCCCCCACTCCGGCGTCGGCGGCTGCGCGCCAAGCCCCAGAAATGACAGGCTGGCGGCGGAGATAATCGACACGCCAATACGCATTGTAAAGTAGACCACAATCGACGATACCGTTCCGGGCAAGATGTGATTAAACAGGATGTTGGCATCGCTGGCGCCAATGCTGCGCGCCGACTCAATAAAGGTCTGCTGCTTAAGCACCAGGGTATTACCGCGCACCAGACGCGCAAATGCCGGGATCGAGAAGATCGCCACCGCGATAATCACGTTCGACATTCCGCTTCCCATTACCGCCACGACCGCAATTGCCAGCAAAATCCCCGGGAAAGCGAACAGCACGTCACAGATACGCATAATGATGCGATCCCACCAGCCTTCGTAGTATCCGGCCAGTAGTCCAAGTACGGTGCCAATGGTCGCGCCGATGAATACCGCCAGTACCCCTGCGGCCAGCGAGATCTGCGCCCCCACCAGCACCCGACTGAAGATATCCCGCCCCAGCGAATCAACGCCGAACCAGTGCATCATCGACGGGCCGTCGTTGAGCCGGTCGTAGTCAAAATAGTTTTCCGCATCGAACGGCGCAATCCACGGCGCCACGATCGCCACCGCGATCAGCAGCAGGACAAATATCCCAGCCCCCATCGCCACCGGCTGACGGCGAAACCGCCGCCAGAACTCGTGCCATGGGGTACGTATCTGCCCGGGTTTAATCCCCGGCATCGCGTTGATAACCGCTTGTCTTCTCCAGTTGAGCAATCGCACCTTACTTGTACCTGATAGCTGGATTAATGGCGGCATACAGCACGTCCACCACTAAATTAATAAGAATAAACTCCAGCGAAAACAGGAGGACTTCCGCCTGAATCACCGGATAGTCGCGCATCTCCACCGAGTCCACCAGCAGACGTCCGAGGCCTGGCCAGTTAAAGACCTTCTCCACCACGATTGACCCCCCGAGCAAAAAGCCGAACTGCAGCCCCATCATGGTCACCACCGGGATCATCGCGTTGCGCAGGCCGTGCTTGAGCACCACCAGCGTTTCGCTGACGCCTTTCGCCCGCGCGGTACGCATGTAATCTTCATGCAGGACATCAACGAACGAGGCGCGGGTAAAGCGCGCCATTACCGCCGCCACCGCGGCGCCCAGGGTCAGCGAAGGCAGAATATAGTGGCGCCAGCTGTCTGCGCCCACCGTCGGCAGCCAGCCCAGCTCAACGGAAAAGACCTGCATCAACAGCATGCCGAGCGCAAACGCCGGGAACGAGATCCCAGTCACCGCCAGCGCCATCCCCAGGCGATCCGGCCAGCGGTTGCGCCAGACTGCCGCCACGATCCCCGCCGCCATCCCGAACACCACTGCCCAGCTCATGCTGGCGAGCGTCAGCCAGAATGTCGGCATAAAACGGCTAGCGATTTCGCTGCTTACCGGGCGACGCGAGGCCATCGAGGTACCGAAATCCCCCTGCACAATATTGCTGATATAGTGCCAGAACTGCACGTGCAGCGGCCGATCGAGCCCCAGCTGCTGGCGCACCATTCCCACCACCTGAGCGTCAGCTTCCGGCCCGGCAATCAGCCGCGCCGGATCCCCGGGCAGCATATGCACGAACAGAAACACCAGCACCGCCACAATCAGCAGCGTGGGGATGAGCCCCAGCAGGCGTTTAATCACATAATTGAGCATGCTTCTCCTTGCGCGAAGTCCCCGCAGCCTGCGCCCGGGGACCCACAGCTATCTACTTAAGATCCGCCTGTTCAAAGCTAAATCCGGTATCCGGCTGGATATAGAATCCGGTCAGATTTTTACTGTGTGCTGAGACCAGTTTTTCGACCACCAGCGGCACCCACGGCGACTCTTTCCAGATAGTATCCTGCGCGTCCTTATACAGCCGCGTTTTTTCCTGCGCATCGGTGGTTTTCAGCGCGTCGTTGAGATCTTTATCGACCTGAGGGTTGCTATAGAAAGCGGTATTAAACAGGGTCGGCGGCCAGTTTTGCGACGCGAAAAGCGGCGACAGCGCCCAGTCCGCTTCCCCGGTCGACGCCGACCAGCCTGTGTAGAACATGCGTACGCCGCTCTCTTTCTGCCCCTTACCTTCCACCTCCGCCGCGCGTTGACCCGCATCCATCGCCGTCAGTTGCGCTTTAATGCCCACCTGCGCCAGCTGCTGCTGGGTAAACTGCAGCACTTTCTGCGCCGTGCTGTGGTTGTGAGACGACCACAGCGTGGTGCTAAATCCATTGGGATAGCCGGCCTCTTTCAGCAGCTCGCGGGCCCTGGCCGGATCGTACGGCCAGGCGCTGTAGGTTTCAGCGTAGGCAATAGACGGCGGCACCACGCCGGTCGCCGGGGTGGCATAGCCCGCAAAGGCCACTTTCACCAGCGCCTGACGGTTGATGGCGTAGTTAATCGCCTCGCGCACTTTAGGGTTATCGAACGGCTTCTGCGTCACGTTCATGCTGATATAGCGCTGCATGATCGATGGGCTGGCCACCAGCTCCAGCTTGCTGTTTTTCGCCAGCAGCGGCGCCTGCTCGTAGGGGATCGGGAACGCAAACTGCGCTTCGCCGGTCTGCAGCATCGCCGCGCGGGTATTGTTATCCACGACCGGACGCCAGGTAATGGAGTCCAGCTTCGGCAGCCCCGGCTGCCAGTAACCTGCGAACTTCTTCACTTTAACGAAGTCGGTCTGATTCCAGGTGTCGAGCTGGTACGGGCCGGTGCCGACCGGATGGAAACCAATCTCTTTACCATATTTCTTCAGCGCCGCCGGAGAAATCATCGCCGTCGCCGGGTGGGCCAGGATATTAATAAACGCCGAGAAAGGCTGTTTGAGAGTAATTTTCACCGTCGTCGGGTCAACCGCCTCGGTGCTGGCGATATTTTTATACAGGTTATAGCGCTTGAGATGATTTTCCGGATTGCTGGCGCGATCGAGGTTGGCCTTGACCGCTTCGGCATTAAACTCGGTACCGTCCTGGAACTTCACCCCCGGGTGCAGCTTAATGGTATAAACCAGCCCGTCCGGAGAAACGGTATAGCTTTCCGCCAGCACGTTATGCAGTTTCATCTCTTTATCCAGGCCGAACAGCCCCTGATAGAAAGACTTCGCCACCGCCTGCGACAGCGTGTCGTTAGCATCATAGGGGTCGAGGGTCGTAAAGTTAGAACCGACCGCCACCACCACATCTTTTGCGGCAAAAGCCGGCGTCGCTGCCAGCGCCGAAGCGACGCCCAGCGCCAACAGCCATTTGCCTGAAACGCGTTGAGTCATGTTGTTCTCCTGAAATGCTGCATTATGGATGTCGTTGTTATCGTGCCAGCACGTCGGCGGCGGACTCTCTGGCGACAAAGTGCCCTGGCCCAACCTGCTGTAACGGCGTACTCACCCCCTCTTCGCCCCGTCTGAAGATATTCCCCGGCAGCTCGTCGGAGAGCAGCACGCGCTGCGGACGACGATGCGCAGGGTCGGCCACCGGAACAGCGGCCATCAGTTTACGGGTATAGGGATGCTGCGGGTTTTCAAACACCGCGCGGCGCGGGCCAATTTCGACAATGCGCCCTCGATACATCACCGCCACGCGGTGGCTGATGCGCTCAACCACCGCCATGTCATGGGAAATAAACAGAAATGCGATGCCCATCTCGCGCTGCAAATCGAGCATCAGATTGATAATTTGCGCGCGTATCGACACGTCCAGCGCCGATACCGACTCATCGGCAATCACCACTTTTGGATTGAGCGCCAGCGCGCGGGCAATACAGATGCGTTGGCGCTGACCGCCGGAAAACTCGTGCGGATAGCGCCAGGCATGTTCCGGCTCCAGTCCGACGCGTTCCAGTAGCCAGGCGACACGTTCACGAGCAGCATCCCCCTCCAGCAGGCGGTGCACGCGCAGCGGCTCCATAATCGAATAGCCCACCGTTTGCCGCGGGTCGAGGGAAGCGTAAGGGTCCTGGAAAATAAACTGGATATCGCGACGCAGCGCCTGAAGCTTACCGCCCGTCAGCGTATCAATCCGCTGACCGTTGAAGGTAATGCTGCCGCCCTGGGTTTCCACCAGACGCAGCAACGCCCGTCCGGTGGTCGATTTACCGCAGCCGGACTCCCCTACCAGGCTTAAGGTTTCGCCGGGCCATAAATCAAAGCTGACTTTTTCGACCGCATGCACTTCACGGGTAATACGGTTGAGAATGCCGCTGCGCAGCGGGAAGCGCGCGACCAGATCGCGAACTTTGAGGATCGGATCCCCGGCCACAACAGTTTTCTGCTCCTCTGGCGACGGGCTTTGGTTCAGCAGCGGGAAACGGCGCGGCAGAGAGGTGCCATGCATCGCGCCCAGCCTCGGCACCGCGGCCAGCAGCGCCTGGGTATAGGGGTGCTGCGGCGCGCGGAAAATCTCCTCCACGCTGCCGGTCTCCACCGCTTCGCCGCGATACATCACCAGCACGCGGTCGGCGATATCGGCCACCACGCCCATATCGTGGGTAATAAAGATAACGCCCATCGACATCTCTTTTTGCAGAACGGCGATCAGCTGCAAAATTTGCGCCTGGATAGTCACATCCAGCGCGGTCGTCGGTTCATCGGCAATCAGCACCGCCGGACGGCAGGAGAGCGCCATGGCGATCATCACCCGCTGACGCATACCGCCGGAAAGCTGATGCGGAAAGCGCGACAGCATGGCTTCCGCTTCCGGAATGCGTACCTGATCGAGCATTTTTTTCGCTTCGCGCAGGGCCTCATCATGCTTCAGGCCCTGATGTAATCGAATCGACTCGGCAATCTGTTCACCGATGGTGAAGACCGGATTCAGCGAGGTCATCGGCTCCTGAAAGATCATCGCCATATCCGCGCCGCGCACGCCGCGCATATCGGCGTCAGACTGTTCGCTCAGCTCAATCACCTGCCGGTTGCGACGACGCAGCAGCAGCGCATCACTGCGCACTTCGCTGACCGCCCGATCGAGCAGGCGCATCAGTGCCAGCGACGTTACCGATTTCCCCGAGCCGGACTCGCCGACAATCGCCAGCGTCTCGCCGCGCCGCAGGGTAAACGACAGGTCGCGAACGGCGGAAAAAGCCTGCGGCTGCTGGCTAAACGCGACGTTCAGGCCGCGCACCTGCAGAACATCATTAGCATCGATTTCTTGACTATGCGGCAACGCCCTTTCCTCTTATTCGCGATAAATACCAATCGTGGGCGTATCACCCGCATAACACCAGGCCCGGTACATGCCTTCGCTATTAAACGGCAGCGCCACGTTGCCTTCACGGTCGACGGCGATCAGGCCACCGCTGCCGCCCAGCGCAGGAAGTTTCTCCATCACCACCCTTTCGCAGGCCTCCTGCAGGCTAAGTTGGCTGTACTCCACCAGCGCCGAAATATCGTAGGCCGCCAGCGTACGCATAAACACTTCGCCGGTGCCGGTACAGGAAACGGCGACGCTGGCGTTATTGGCATAGCAGCCCGCCCCCGGCAGCGGGCTATCGCCGACGCGTCCCGGCAGCTTATTGGTCATACCGCCGGTTGACGTCGCCGCCGCGAGGTTACCCGCCAGATCCAGCGCAACCGCGCCGACGGTGCCCATTTTGTGCCGCTCATCCAGCGGCGCGGCGTGGTGGTCGAGCACGATATCGCCGCCCTCCTGCGCCTGACGCAGCTGCAGCAAGCGCTCGGGGGTCGAAAACAGGCTGTTATCGACGTGTTCCATACCGTGGGTAGCGGCAAACGCTTCCGCCCCCTCGCCAATCAACAGCACGTGCGGGCTCTGTTCCAGCACCAGGCGCGCCGCCAGCACCGGATTACGTAAATGCTGAACTCCCGCGACGGCGCCGGCCTGCAAGCGGCAACCATCCATCACGCAGGCATCGAGTTCATGGCGGGTATCGCGGGTAAATACCGAGCCAATACCGGCGTTAAATAACGGGCACTCCTCCAGCAGCCGGACCGCTTCAGTTACCGCATCCAGCGCGCTGGCCCCGGCCGCCAGCATTTTTTGTCCGCTATCGACAATCGCCGCCAGCGCCGTTACGTACTCCCGCTCACGCGCCGGCGTCATCTGCGCGCGGCTAATCGCCCCGGCCCCGCCGTGAATTGCTATAACCGCCTTACCCATTACGCCGTTCCTTACCGATAAAGTGTATAAATATCATTATCGTGCTGACTGTCCTATACAATTTTTGAATATAGAAAGAGCAGACGATGATGTAAAGCTTGTCCCCTGGTGGGATATAGCCCGCCCCTCTTTTCTGCCATAATAGGCGTTTTCGATGTTTGCCCGCAGGAGAAACACATGGATTTTACCGCCGGACTGATGCCGCTCGACACAGCCCTGACCCAGATGCTCACTCGTATTACGCCGCTGAATGCGACGGAAACCGTACCGCTGTTGCAGGCCTTTTCGCGCGTAACCGCCCATGATCTCGTTTCGCCGCTCAACGTGCCCGGTTTTGATAACTCGGCAATGGACGGCTACGCCGTACGCCTGGCGGATCTCGCCGACGGCGCAGCGCTGCCGGTAGCGGGCAAGGCCTTCGCCGGTCAACCTTATAACGGCGTCTGGCCGGCGGGCGCCTGTATCCGCATTATGACCGGCGCGCCGGTACCGGAAGGCTGCGACGCGGTGGTCATGCAGGAGCAGACCGAACAAACCGATGACGGGATCCGCTTTATCGCCCCGGTGAAAAGCGGGCAGAATATCCGTCGTCTCGGCGAAGATATCGCCCATGGCGCGGTCGTCTTCCCCGCGGGAACACGCCTGACCGCCGCCGAGCTGCCGGTCATCGCCTCGCTGGGCATTGCCGAGGTTGACGTGGTGCGTAAAGTGCGGGTGGCGGTGTTCTCCACCGGCGATGAACTTCAGCTGCCGGGCCAGCCGCTGGCCGATGGGCAAATTTACGATACCAACCGCCTGGCGGTACACCTGATGCTGCAGGAGCTGGGCTGCGAAGTGATTAACCTCGGCATTATTCCCGACGACCCGGCTAAACTGCGCGAAGCCTTTATTCAGGCTGACCAGCAGGCCGATGTGGTGATTAGCTCCGGCGGCGTTTCCGTCGGCGAAGCGGACTACACCAAAGCGATTCTCGAAGAGCTGGGGGAAATCGGCTTCTGGAAGCTGGCGATCAAACCGGGAAAACCTTTCGCTTTCGGCAAGCTTAGCCACAGCTGGTTCTGCGGCCTGCCGGGCAACCCGGTTTCCGCAACGCTGACCTTCTACCAGCTGGTTCAGCCGCTGTTGGCGAAGCTGTCCGGCAACGTCGGGCAAGCTCAGCCGATGCGCCTGCGCGTGCGCGCCGCCTCCGGCCTGAAGAAATCGCCTGGCCGCCTCGATTTTCAACGCGGCGTGCTGCAACGCGGCCCGGACGGCGAGCTGGTGGTTAGCAGCACCGGTCACCAGGGCTCGCATATCTTCAGTTCATTCAGCCTCGGCAACTGCTTTATCGTGCTGGAGCGCGAGCGCGGCAGCGTGGAAGCGGGCGAATGGGTGGACGTTGAGCCGTTTAATCATCTGTTCGGAGGGCTGTAATGAGCGTGGAGTTGAGCGATGCGGAGATGCTGCGCTATAACCGGCAGATTATTCTCCGCGATTTCGATTTTGACGGTCAGGAGCAGCTGAAAGCCTCCCGCGTGCTGGTCGTCGGCCTCGGCGGGCTGGGCTGTGCCGCCGCGCAGTATCTGGCGGCGGCAGGCGTCGGCCAGCTAACCCTGCTCGATTTCGACACCGTCTCGCTCTCCAACCTTCAGCGTCAGACCCTGCACAGCGACGCCGCCATCGGCCAGCCGAAGGTCGACTCCGCCCGCGCCGCGCTGGCGCGGATTAATCCCCACGTTCAGCTCACGGCGCTCAACGCGCGGCTGGAAGACGCGGCGCTGGCGGCGCAAATCGCCGCCCACGATCTGGTGCTCGACTGTACCGACAACGTCGCGATCCGTAACCAGCTCAACGCCGGATGTTTCCGCCATAAAACGCCGCTGGTCTCCGGCGCGGCGATTCGCATGGAGGGGCAAATCAGCGTCTTTACGTATCAGGAAAATGAACCCTGCTACCGCTGCCTGAGCCGCCTGTTTGGCGACAACGCCCTCACCTGCGTCGAAGCCGGCGTCATGGCGCCGCTGGTTGGCACCATTGGTTCGCTACAGGCGATGGAGGCGATTAAGCTGCTGACCCGCTACGGCAGCCCGGCGACCGGCAAAATCGTGATGTACGACGCCATGCGCTGCCAGTTCCGCGAAATGAAGCTGCCGCGAAACCCTCACTGCGAGGTGTGCGGTACGCCCTGACCCTTTTCCGGCGGCACCGCCGCCGGACGTTTTGTGACCCGCCGAGACTTTTTCGCCTCCGTTTCTCCCCCTCGCTGTGCTTGTTGATTTATATCAATGCAACTTTCATTCGAAAGTAATTTAATCTTCATATGCAAATAAGAGGGTGAATCATGATCTTCAACATTCAGCGTTATTCAACCCATGACGGCCCGGGGATCCGCACTGTCGTCTTCCTCAAAGGGTGTTCGCTGGGCTGCCGCTGGTGCCAGAACCCGGAAAGCCGCGCCCGCACGGCGGATTTGCTATATGACGCCCGCCTTTGCCTGGACGGCTGCGACCTCTGCCAGCAGGCTGCGCCGGAGGTGATTACCCGCAAGCTGGACGGTCTGATTATCCACCGCGAAAAGCTCACCGATGCGCATATCGGCAAATTGCGCGACTGCTGCCCGACGACGGCATTAACCGTGTGCGGCGAAGAGAAAAGCGTCGACGAGATTATGGCCACGGTACTGCGCGACAAGCCATTCTACGATCGCAGCGGCGGCGGCGTCACGCTTTCCGGCGGTGAGCCGTTTATGAATCCCGGGCTGGCCCGACAGCTGTTTGAGGCCAGCCACAACGCGGGGATCCACACCGCGGTCGAAACCTGTCTGCACGTGCCGTGGAAATACGTTGAGCCCTCTTTGCCGTTTATCGACCTGTTTCTCGCCGACCTCAAGCACGTTAACGAAGCGATTTTCCAGCAGTGGACGGACGGCAGCGCCCGCCGGGTGCTGAATAATCTGCAGCGCGTCGCGCAGGCCGGAAAGAAAATCATCATTCGCGTGCCGTTGATCCAGGGCTTTAACGCTAACGAAAGCGATATTGCCGCCATTACCGATTTTGCCGCTGACCGCTTAAAGGTCGGCGAGATCCATTTCCTGCCGTACCACACGTTAGGAATGAATAAATACCAATTACTCAGTCAGCCCTATACCGCTCCGGACAAACCGCTTGCTGCCCCCGAGCTGCTCGCCTTCGCGCAGAACTATGCTCAGAGCAAAGGTTTAACGGCGACTCTACGAGGATAACCCTATGACAATATTGAAACTGGATACTCTGAGCCCGCGCATTCAGGCGCATAAAATGGCGCTGGTGCATATCGTTAAGCCGCCGGTCTGTACTGAGCGCGCCCTGCACTATACCGAAGCCTATCAGCAGCACCTGGATAAACCGATCCCGGTACGCCGCGCGCTGGCGCTGGCTCATCACCTGGCGGAACGCACGATCTGGATTAAGCACGATGAACTGATTGTCGGCAACCAGGCCAGCGAAGTTCGCGCGGCGCCCATCTTCCCGGAATACACCGTAAGCTGGATCGAAAAAGAGATCGACGACCTCGCCGATCGCCCCGGCGCCGGTTTTGCCGTTAGCGAAGAGAACAAACGTGTGCTCCACGAAGTGTGCCCGTGGTGGCGCGGTCAAACCGTACAGGATCGCTGCTACGGCATGTTTACCGACGAGCAAAAAGCGCTGCTGGCGACCGGCATTATCAAAGCGGAAGGCAATATGACCTCCGGCGATGCTCACCTTGCGGTCAACTATCCGCTGCTGCTGGAAAAAGGCCTCGACGGCATGCGAGCGAAAGTCGCCGAGCGCCGTTCGCGCATTAACCTGACCGTGCTTGAAGATCTGCACGGCGAGCAGTTCCTCAAAGCCATTGATATCGTGCTGGAAGCGGTCAGCGAACACTGTAAGCGCTACGCCGGGCTGGCGCGCAGCATGGCCGCGACGGAGATCCGCGAATCCCGCCGCGACGAACTGCTGGCGATAGCCGAAAACTGCGATATCATCGCCCACGAGCCGCCGAAGACCTTCTGGCAGGCGCTGCAGCTGTGCTATTTCATCCAGCTGATTCTGCAGATCGAATCCAACGGCCACTCGGTCTCTTTCGGCCGCATGGACCAGTATCTCTACCCTTACTACCGCCGCGACGTTGAGCTGGCACAATCATTGGATCGCGAACACGCCATCGAGCTGCTGCACTGCTGCTGGCTGAAGCTGCTTGAGGTGAACAAAATTCGCTCCGGCTCGCACTCTAAGGCGTCCGCCGGTAGCCCGTTGTACCAGAACGTCACCATCGGCGGCCAGAATCTGGTGGGCGGCGTAGCGCAAGATGCAGTGAACCCGCTCTCCTACGCGATTCTAGAATCCTGCGGTCGCCTGCGCTCGACGCAGCCTAACCTCAGCGTGCGCTACCACGCGGGCATGAGCAACGACTTCCTCGACGCGTGCGTGCAGGTGATCCGCTGCGGCTTCGGCATGCCGGCGTTCAACAATGATGAAATCGTTATTCCTGAATTTATCAAACTCGGCATTGAGCCGCAGGATGCGTACGACTATGCCGCTATCGGCTGCATTGAAACCGCCGTCGGCGGCAAATGGGGCTATCGTTGCACCGGGATGAGCTTTATCAACTTCGCCCGCGTCATGCTGGCAACCCTGGAAGGTGGCCGCGACGCCACCAGCGGCCAGGTTTTCCTACCGCAGGAACATGCGCTGTCAAAAGGTAACTTCGACAACTTCGAACAGGTTCTGGCCGACTGGGATACACAGATCCGCTACTACACGCGCAAATCTATCGAGATTGAGTACGTGGTCGACACCATGCTGGAGGAGAACGTGCACGATATTCTCTGTTCGGCGCTGGTTGATGACTGTATCGAGCGCGCGAAGAGCATCAAGCAGGGCGGCGCGAAATATGACTGGGTTTCCGGTCTGCAGGTCGGCATCGCTAACCTCGGCAACAGCCTGGCGGCGGTGAAAAAGCTGGTGTTCGATCAGGGCGTTATAGGCCAGCAGGCGCTGGCAAAGGCGCTGGCTGAAGACTTCGAAGGCCTGACCCACGAGCAGTTGCGCCAGCGCTTAATCAACGGCGCGCCGAAATACGGCAACGATGAAGACAGCGTGGATATGCTGCTGGCTCGCGCCTACCAGACCTATATCGACGAGCTGAAGCTGTATCATAACCCGCGCTACGGCCGCGGCCCGATCGGCGGCAACTATTACGCCGGTACCTCCTCCATCTCCGCTAACGTGCCGTTTGGCGCGCAGACTATGGCGACGCCGGATGGCCGTAAAGCGCACTCGCCGCTTGCGGAAGGGGCCAGCCCGGCCTCCGGTACCGACCACTTGGGGCCGACCGCGGTGATCAGCTCGGTGGGTAAACTGCCGACCGGCTCAATCCTCGGCGGCGTACTGCTTAACCAGAAGCTGAACCCGGCCACGCTGGAGAACGCGTCGGATAAGCAGAAACTGATGGTGCTGCTGCGCACCTTCTTCGAGGTGCACAAAGGCTGGCATATTCAGTACAACATCGTGTCGCGCGAGACGCTGCTGGAAGCGAAGAAACACCCCGACCAGTACCGTGATTTAGTGGTCCGCGTGGCCGGTTACTCGGCGTTCTTTACCGCCCTGTCGCCGGATGCTCAGGACGATATTATCGCCCGTACCGAGCATACGCTGTAACTAACATCCCCGGCTTGCGTTACGCTTAGCCGGGCTACAGGTTCTTAGCCGTTTGCGGGCCGGAGCCCCGGGTAAGGCGTTTACGCCGCAACCCGGGGTTTTCTCCTGCACATCGGTGAATGCAAACTTTCATTCGAAATAAATTTGTGCTCCCCATCACATTGTAATTAGAATGTTACTGGTCGAAGTTAAGCCAGGAGCATGTGTTATGACCGTTAAAGTTATCGTCACCGATATGGACGGAACTTTTCTCAATGACGCCAAGCAGTATGACCGCTCGCGTTTTCTTGCGCAGTTCGCGCAACTCCAGCAGCAGGGTATTGAATTCGTTGTCGCCAGCGGCAACCAGTACTACCAGCTGATCTCTTTTTTCCCGGAAATCCGCGACCAAATCTCCTTTGTTGCCGAGAACGGCGCGCTGGTTTACGAACACGGTCAACAGCTGTTCCACGGCGAACTTACCCGTCATGAATCCCAGGTGGTAATTGGCGAACTGCTCAAAGATCCGCAGCTCAACTTTGTCGCCTGCGGCCTCGAAAGCGCTTACGTCAGCGATCGCGCGCCCGACGCCTTTGTCGCGCTGATGTCAAAGCACTACCATCGTCTGCAGCGTATTAGCAACTACCATGGCATCGACGATAAGCTATTTAAGTTTTCGCTTAACCTGCCGGATAGCGAAATTCCGCAGCTTATCGACAAACTGCACGTCTCGCTGGACGGCATTATGAAGCCGGTCACCAGCGGCTTCGGCTTCGTCGATTTGATTATCCCCGGCCTGCATAAAGCCAACGGCATCAGCCGCCTGCTGAAGCGCTGGAACATCTCGCCGCAGGCGTGCGTGGCCATCGGCGACAGCGCGAACGACACGGAAATGCTCAAGCTGGTGAAATACTCTTTCGCGATGGCCAACGCCGCCGAAAGCATCAAGGCGGTGTCGCGTTTTGCCACCGATGATAACAACCACGACGGCGCGCTGAACGTCATTCAGGCCGTCCTCGACCACGCCGCCCCCTTCAATCAGTAACGCCGCGCCGGGGTTGACCGCCCCGGCTTCCCGTTTTGTGCACCTCTGCATAATTTTAAACTTGCATTAACTTAATTTTAACTTAAATTATCATATGTAAGATTTAACACTTTCGAATGAAAGATGAGAGGTCATCATGGCTGTTACCCATACCAGTGAAACTTTACCTGCCGACCCTAGGGCGGCTATCCGCCAGATCAAGCAGGAGCTGCGGGCGCAAATCGGCGACGTACAGGCGGTGTTCGATCGGCTGACCGCGCGTATCGCCGCGCGTCTGGAAGAAATTGACGCCCTTAAAGCCAGCGGCCAGGACGTCTGGCCGATAATCCCGTTCGAGGCGATTGCGCGTGGCCAGGTCACGGAGGCCCAGCGCGAGCTCATCAAGCGTTGCGGCTGCGCGGTCATCAAGGGCCATTTTTCTCGTGAACGGGCGCTGGCGTGGGATAACTCAATGCTCGACTATCTCGACCGCAACCATTTTGATGACGTCTACAGAGGCCCGGGCGATACCTTTTTCGGCTCGCTGGAGGCATCACGGCCGGAAATCTATCCGATTTACTGGTCCCAGGCGCAGATGCAGGCGCGACAGAGCGATGAAATGGCTGCCGTGCAGTCGTTCCTCAACCGTCTGTGGACGTTTAACCGCGACGGCAAGCAATGGTTCGACCCGGATGTCAGCGTCATCTACCCGGACCGCATTCGCCGCCGCCCGCCGGGGACCACCTCGAAAGGTCTGGGGGCGCATACCGATTCCGGCGCCCTGGAGCGCTGGCTGCTGCCGGCCTATCAGAAAGTGTTTGCCGACGTGTTTAACGGCAACATTGATGCTTACGACCCGTGGGACGCGGCGCACCGCACCGAAGTCGAAGAGTATACGGTCGACAACACCACCAAATGCTCGGTGTTCCGCACCTTCCAGGGGTGGACCGCGCTCTCCGATATGATCCCCGATCAGGGCCTGCTGCACGTGGTGCCGATCCCGGAAGCGATGGCTTACGTGCTGCTGCGTCCGCTGCTCGATGATGTCCCGGATGATGAACTGTGCGGCGTCGCGCCGGGTAAGGTGCTGCCGATTTCGGAAAAATGGCACCCGCTGCTGATCAAAGCCTTAAGCTCAATTCCGGCGCTGAATGCGGGCGATTCGGTATGGTGGCACTGCGACGTGATCCACTCGGTCGCGCCGGTGGAAAATCAGCAGGGCTGGGGCAACGTGATGTATATTCCCGCCGCGCCAATGTGTGAGAAAAACCTCGCCTACGCGCAGAAGGTCAAAGTCGCGCTGGCGCACGGCGCCTCGCCGGGCGACTTCCCGCGCGAGGATTATGAAGCCAGCTGGGAAGGTCGTTTCACGCTGGACGATTTAAACATCCACGGTAAGCGCGCGTTGGGGATGGCGAATTAATCGTCATATAGCCCCTTCGCTTCAACGGCGGTACGGCGGTTACCGGCGCGTATCCGCCGCACCGAATCACGTACCGCCAGCGTGCCATGCAGGAGTAACGCGCCGTGCGGCGCATCGGGACGGATCAGCCTCTGCTGTAGCAAATGTACCGCTTCAACGCCTAATTCATCGCGCGGGACGTGGACAGCAGTTAGCGGTACATCCTGAATCGCCGCCAGGTTAAAGCCGTCGATGCTCATGACGGAAACATCCTGCGGGACGCGCAAACCGCGTTTTTGTAAAGCGGCGATCGTGCCTGCCGCCATAAAATCACCGCCCACCAGAAATGCCGTCGGCAGTGGGCCGTCGCCGCGCTGATCCAGCCACTCCCCGACTTTTTCCTCGGTATCCCTGGCGCTGAAGTTGGCCACGGCGAGTAAATCCCTGCCATCAACGAAATGGAGATTCCGCGCCCGCCATGCCTGCTTAATGCCCAGCAGACGCAGCTCCATGGTATAGCGACGCAGGCACATCACGTTCATGATCGCCTGATGCCCCATCTCAAACAGATACCGGGCGGCGAACTGGCCGATCAGCCGATGATCCGGTGCGACGGAGGGTAAACGCATTCCAGCGTCATGGCAGTTGATCATCACGCAGGGCTTCGCCAGATCGGCCGCCAGATCGTGAATATGCGGATCGTCGATACCCAATAAAATAGCGGCCTGGGTCGATGCTTCATGCATGCGCTGCAAAAACAAATTGGCATCGCTGTCGTTCTCTTCCAGCGCGCAATAGCGCAGGTGTACCTCATGCGGCATAAGGGCGCTATTGATGCTTTGAATCACCCGATAGTAGTAAATATCCGTGCGTTCATCGAAAGCGCGCTGAGGGGCAAATACCACGAGGTTGTTGAGCAGCATTCGCCCGGCGGCGATCCCCTCCATCACGCCCAGCTCGCGGGCGCACTCCAGTACCCTCTGGCGAGCCCTGGCGCTGGTATTCGCTTTCCCTGCCAGCACCCGCGATACCGTGCTCACCGACAGCCCGGTACGCGCCGCGATTTCGCTCACTTTTAGCTTTTTGTCCATTTTGTGATCGCGCTCTACTTTGCTCATGAAAAAATTTTCATATTGAGAATGTGAATATTTTTAAGCGATTTGGCGATGTCATACTGCGATCTGGATCGTCCCATGAAAATATTTGCAGAATTGTCGCTATTGTCCGCTCGCATTCTCCCTTAGCCTGAATTGGTCCAACACCTTTGATATTAGTCAACCAATAGTGTCGAGACATCAACCTTAACAAACAACGAAATAGAAAATTTTAGCGACAACTCAGCAAGCGGGTTAGTCAATTTTCCCTACTACATGTCTCGTGGAGAGTTCTATGAGCCAAGGCCTCAATAACGATATGGCGGTCAGTAAATCACGCCGCATAGTGAAGAACCTGCGCTGGTGGATGCTGGTGCTGTTTTTGCTCGGCGTCACCGTTAACTACATCACGCGCAATTCGCTGGGGATTATCGCCCCGGAATTAAAAACCTCTCTCGGTATTACCACTGAACAGTACTCGTGGATCGTCGGCGCTTTTCAGCTGGCGTATACCATTTTTCAGCCGCTCTGCGGCTGGCTTATCGACGTCATTGGTCTCAAGCTCGGCTTTATGATCTGCGCCACGCTGTGGGCCATCGCCTGCATCGCCCATGCCGGCGCGGGGAGCTGGCTGCACCTGGCGATTCTGCGCTTTTTCATGGGCGGCGCTGAGGCGGCAGCGACGCCAGCTAACGCCAAAACACTCGGCGAGTGGTTCCCTAAATCCGAACGCCCAATCGCGGCAGGCTGGGCCGGGGTTGGTTTCTCCATCGGCGCCATGCTGGCGCCGCCGATTATCTACTTCGCGCACGCCTCGTTCGGCTGGCAGGGTGCATTTATGTTCACCGGCGCGCTGGCGCTCGCATGGGTCGTACTGTGGTGGGCGTTCTATCATAACCCGGAAAAACACCCTAACCTCGGCAAAGCCGAGCTGGCGCTTATCCAGCAGGACAATGAAGCGCCGCCGGTCAAACTGCCCTTCTTTACCGCGCTGAAAACCGTATCGAAAAACAAGCGCTTCTACGGTATCGCCATTCCGGCCTTTATGGATGAGCCCGCCTGGGCGGTGCTGAGCTTCTGGGTACCGCTCTACCTGGCGAAAGAGCACGGCATGGATTTAAAACAAATCGCCATGTTTGCCTGGCTGCCGTTTCTGGCGGCCGACCTCGGCAGCGTCGCCAGCGGCTATCTGACCAAACTGTATACCCGCTGGTTCGGCTGCTCGCGGGTGAACTCGGTGGTCGCCAGCTCCGTCACCGGCGCCTTCCTGATGATTTCGCTCGCCACCGTGGCGATCACCCGCGATCCCTATATCACCATCGTACTGATTTCAATTGGCGGCTTCGGCCACCAGATCATCTCCTGCATGCTCAGCGCGCTGGTGGTGGAGTCGTTCGATAAAGGACAGATGGCGACCGTGAACGGGATGCGCGGTTCCGCCGCCTGGATCGCCAGCTTTCTATTCTCGCTGCTGATTGGCGTCACCGCCGACAAAATCGGCTTCAACCCGCTATTTATCGCCATGGGGTTCTTTGACCTGATTGGCGCGGTATTCCTGGTGGCATTTATTGCTGAACGTCGCGCAAAACGCGCCTGAGAGTGGATGTAAAAAATGAAGACTTTGAAAAACTGGACCTTACACCAACGGCTGGACCACCACGTTGAGCTGATCGTAGACGGCCAGCACACCCTGTGTCTGTACGTGCTGGAAGAGAATATGTTCCGCGTGCTGCTAAAGCGGCACGGCCAGCTGGCGCTGGATCGCACCTGGAGTATCGCTCCCCAGCAGGACGTGCCGTGGGAAGGACGCCCGCGCGAAGATTTGAGCGGCTTTAGCCTCCCCGCCTGGCAGCTCACGGAGCATAGCGATACCCTGAGCATCGCCACCGACCAGCTGCGCGTCACCGTCCACCAGCCGCTGTGGCTGGAATGGAGTTATCGCGATGAAGCTGGCGAGTGGCAGCCGCTGGTTAACGACCGCCCCACCAGCGCCTACCTGGCGAATGCGCACGGCGACGGCGTTGCCCACTACCTGAGCCGCCGCAAAGACGAACGCTTCTATGGTCTGGGCGAAAAAGCCGGCGATCTGCAGCGTAACGGTAAACGCTATGAGATGCGTAACCTCGACGCCATGGGCTATAACGCGGCGAGCACCGACCCGCTGTACAAGCATATTCCGTTTACCATCGCGCAGCGTAGCGATGTCAGCTACGGTCTGTTTTACGACAACCTGAGCAGTTGCTGGCTGGATCTCGGCAACGAAATCGATAATTACCATACCGCCTATCGCCGCTGGCAGGCGGAAGCGGGAGACATTGATTACTATCTTTTTTCCGGCAAACGGGTACTGGATATCACCAAAGCGTTCGTCCGCCTGACCGGCAAAACGCTGTTCGGACCGAAATGGAGTCTCGGCTACAGCGGTTCGACGATGCACTACACCGACGCGCCGGATGCGCAAAACCAGCTGATGAACTTCATCCGCCTGTGCGATGAACACGCCATTCCGTGCGATTCATTCCAGCTATCTTCCGGCTATACCTCGATTGACGGCAAGCGCTACGTCTTTAACTGGAACAACGACAAGGTGCCGCAGCCGAAGGTGATGAGCCAGGCCTTCCACGATGCCGGACTGAAGCTGGCGGCCAATATTAAGCCCTGCCTGCTGCAGGACCATCCGCGCTATCACGAGGTCGCGGAGCGCGGGCTTTTTATCCGCGATTCACAGGCTGATGCTCCCGAGCGTTCCAGCTTCTGGGATGACGAAGGGTCGCATCTCGACTTTACCAACCCGCAAACTGTCGCCTGGTGGCAGGAAGGCGTGACGACCCAGCTGCTGGAGATGGGCATCGACTCTACGTGGAACGATAATAACGAGTATGAAGTCTGGGACGGCGAAGCCCGCTGTCACGGATTCGGCCACGAAATTGCTATCAAACATATTCGCCCGGTGATGCCGCTGCTGATGATGCGCGCGTCGCTGGAGGCTCAGCAGCGCTTTGCGCCGCAGAAACGCCCGTATCTGATCTCTCGCTCCGGCTGCGCCGGGATGCAGCGCTACGTTCAGACCTGGAGCGGCGATAACCGCACCAACTGGGACACGCTACGCTACAACACCCGGATGGGGCTGGGAATGAGCTTGTCCGGGCTGTTCAACGTCGGACACGATGTCGGCGGCTTCTCTGGCGATAAACCGGACCCGGAGCTGTTCGTGCGCTGGGTACAAAACGGCGTTATGCATCCGCGCTTTACCATTCACTCGTGGAATGACGACCAGACGGTCAACGAAGCCTGGATGTACCCGGAGGTCACCCCAGCTATCCGTTCAGCCATTGAGCTGCGCTATCGTCTGCTGCCGTACCTCTATACCCTGCTGTGGCAGGCTCACGCCGACGATGAACCGATGCTGCGCCCGACCTTCCTCGATCACGAACACGATGCGCAGACGTTTGCCGAATGCGACGACTTCCTGCTGGGTCGCGATCTGCTGGTTGCCAGCGTCGTCGAACCCGGCGCGCGTCAGCGCCGCGTGTGGCTGCCGGCAAACCAGGACGGCTGGTACGATTTTTACAACCACCAGTGGTATGCGGGCGGCCAGTGGATAGCCCTTGATGCGCCACTGGAAAAACTGCCCCTGCTGGTTCGCGCCGGGGCAGGCCTGCCGCTGAGCGAGCGCGTCCGCCACGTCGATGCGCAAACAGACGATAATCGCGAGCTGAAGCTGTTCCCGCTGAAGGGCATGGGGACCTGTCGCGGCCTGCTGTTTGAAGACGACGGCGAAAGCTGGGGCTACCGGAACGGCAATGCGCTGTGGGTGGAATGGGAAATGGTCTGCGATAGCGCCAGCATTAACCTGAAGGTCAAGGCGCGCGGCGATTATCGTCCGGCGTGGAAAGCGCTGAAGGTGTCGTTGCCGGCGGGGGAAAAACGCAGGCTGCTGGTGAACGGTGAAGAAAGGAGCGAGTGGCGGGTGTAGTGCGGATAAGGCGCAGCAGCGCCTTTGGGAAATTCAGCCACTCTGCTAACGGCTCCCGGGGGCGGCGCTTGACGCGCCTTGCCCGGGCTACAGGTCCATCGCCGTCTGCGGGCCGGTAGCCCGGATAGGGCGCAGCAGCGCCGCAATCCGGGACAAGCAACAGAAAATTATTCGATACCTTTAGTGCGCAGATAATCTTCGTAGTTACCGGTGAAGTCGATCACGCGCTCCGGCGTAATTTCAACGACTCGGGTCGCCAGCGAGCTCACAAACTCACGGTCGTGAGAAACGAAAATCAGCGTTCCCTGATACATCTCCAGCGCCATATTCAGCGATTCGATCGATTCCATATCCAGGTGGTTGGTCGGTTCGTCCATCACCAGGATGTTCGGTTTCTGCATCATCAACTTACCGAAAAGCATACGGCCTTTTTCGCCGCCGGAGAGCACTTTCGCCGGCTTTTTGATATCGTCCTGGCTGAACAGCAGTCGGCCCAGGATGCTGCGCACCGCCTGCTCGTCATCGCTTTCCTGTTTCCACTGGCTCATCCACTCAAATACCGTCAGATCGTTTTCGAATTCATATTCGTGATCCTGCGCGTAGTAGCCAATCTGCGCGTTCTCGGACCATTTAACGGTACCGTTATCCGGCGTCAGATCGCCGACCAGGGTTTTCAGCATTGTGGATTTACCCACGCCGTTGGCGCCCAGAATAGCGATCTTCTCCCCCACTTCCAGCAGCAGGTTGAAGTTTTTAAACAGCGGACCGTTGTCAAAGCCTTTTGCCAGCGCTTCCACTTCCAAAGCGTTACGGAACAGCTTTTTATCCTGCTCAAAGCGAATGAACGGGTTCTGACGGCTGGACGCTTTCACTTCGTCCAGCTTAATTTTGTCAATCTGACGGGCGCGCGAGGTCGCCTGGCGAGATTTAGAGGCGTTGGCGCTAAAGCGGCTCACGAAAGATTGCAAGTCGGCAATCTGCGCTTTTTTCTTGGCGTTATCCGCCAGCAGACGTTCACGCGCCTGGGTCGCCGCGGTCATGTACTCATCGTAGTTGCCCGGGTAAACGCGCAGCTCGCCGTAATCCAGATCCGCCATGTGGGTACAAACCATGTTCAGGAAGTGACGGTCGTGCGAAATGATGATCATGGTGCTGTCGCGATCGTTGAGGGTCTGCTCCAGCCAGCGGATGGTGTCGATATCCAGGTTGTTCGTCGGTTCATCAAGCAGCAGGATATCCGGGTTGGAGAACAGCGCCTGCGCCAGCAGCACGCGCAGCTTCCAGCCGGGAGCCACTTCGCTCATCGGGCCGTAATGCTGTTCAACCGGGATGCCGACGCCGAGCAGCAGTTCGCCGGCGCGCGCTTCAGCGGAGTAGCCGTCCATCTCGCCGTAGAGCACTTCAAGGTCAGCCACCTTATAGCCGTCTTCTTCGCTCATCTCCGCCAGGGAGTAGATGCGATCGCGCTCTTGCTTCACTTCCCACAGCTCGCCGTGGCCCATAATGACCGTATCCAGTACGCTGAACTCTTCAAATGCAAACTGATCCTGGCGCAGCTTACCGATACGCTCGTTCGGGTCGAGGGAGACGTTGCCCAGCGTCGGCTCAAGATCGCCGCCGAGGATCTTCATAAAGGTGGACTTGCCGCTACCGTTGGCGCCAATCAGGCCGTAACGATTGCCGCCGCCAAATTTGACGGAAATATTTTCGAACAGCGGCTTACTGCCGAACTGCATGGTGACGTTGCTGGATACTAGCACGGGGTTATCCTGAAAATAGAGAATGAGAAGTGTGATGAACCAGACATTATGCCAGCAAATGCTTCACTTTTCACGGGGCGTTATAAAATCATCAATGACGCTTGTGTTAGGGTCGTGTCATATTGCGCGGTTACACTGCTTAATGCGTAATTTTTTTACCTTAATCTGGAAGGAACCTATGACCACACTCTCCCGCCATCCGGCTTTCTTATCGCTGCAGGGCGGTATCAACTTTCGTGACCTGGGCGGCCAGCGTACCGCCGACGGCCGCCGCGTGCGGGCCGGAAAACTATTCCGCTCCGGCTCGCTGCATATGATGACGGCCGATGACCTCACCCACCTGGACGCAATCCCCCTTAGCCGGGTCATTGATTATCGCGATCCGGGAGAAGTGAATCGTAGCCCTGATAAGCTGAACGAAGCGGCTCGCTACCTCAACGCGCCCGCGAATCCGCACGTTCGCGACGTTAACGCCAAAGTCACCGAGCTCAACGCCGCCACGCTAAACGCCCTTAACGGCGAGCAGTTTATGCTGGAGCTCTATCGCCAGCTGCCATTCAATAACGCTGCTTATCGCCAGCTGGCCGGTTGGCTGATGGAGCCTTTCGATGGCGCGCTATTGCAGCACTGCGCGGTAGGGAAAGACCGTACCGGCGTGGGCTGCGCGCTGACGCTGTTCGCCCTCGGCTGCGATCGCCACACGGTGATGGAGGAGTACCTGCTCACCCAGGGTATGCTGACGCAGGTCGAGGATTTTTTGCTCGAATCCCTCGGCAATGAGCTGACCGCCCGCGGCCGGCAAAACCTGGCGGAAATGATGACGGTGCATGAATCTTACCTTGCCGCCGCGCTTTCCGGCATTGATGAACGTTACGCCAGCGTCGATGCCTGGCTGGAAAAAGAGTATCAGCTCACGCCGCAGGCGCGAGAAGCGCTCCAGGCACGGCTTCTGGAGGGGTAACCCCCTCCCGTTTTTAGTCTGCAGGGCCAGCGTTGACGGGCTACACTCACGGTCACAGGAAAAAAATGTGATTTCGTACACATCTCATTTACCTGTTTGCCGGAAAGCACATATAATGCGCTCCCATCGACTTCCTGTTTAAACTGACAAAGGCCTGTGCGGCATTAATATCGCCCACGACATAAAGATTATGAAATTATCAACACTCTTCGCGGCAGCCTTCGCCATCGTGGGCTTTTGCAACACAGCTTCTGCTGTAACCTACCCTCTGCCTACCGACGGCAGCCGTCTGATTGGCCAGAACCAGGTGATCACCATTCCGGAAGGCAACAAGCAGCCGCTGGAATATTTCGCCGCCGAATACCAGATGGGTTTATCCAACATGCTGGAAGCCAACCCGGGCGTGGACACCTTCCTGCCGAAAGGCGGCACCGTGCTGAATATCCCGCAGCAGCTGATCCTGCCGGACACCGTGCATGAAGGTATTGTCATCAACAGCGCGGAAATGCGCCTTTACTACTATCCGAAGGGCACCAACACCGTCATCGTGCTGCCGATCGGTATCGGCCAGCTCGGCAAAGACACGCCAATCAACTGGGTAACCAAAGTTGAGCGTAAAAAAGCCGGTCCGACCTGGACGCCTACCGCCAAAATGCACGCTGAATATGCCGCAGCAGGTGAACCGCTGCCGGCCGTTGTTCCGGCCGGCCCTGATAACCCGATGGGCCTGTACGCGCTGTATATCGGCCGCCTGTACGCTATTCACGGCACCAACGCCAACTTCGGCATCGGCCTGCGCGTCAGCCACGGCTGCGTGCGTCTGCGTAACGACGATATTAAATTCCTGTTTGAAAACGTGCCGGTCGGCACCCGCGTAGAGTTTATTGATGAGCCGGTAAAAGCCACTACCGAGCCTGACGGCAGCCGCTTCATTGAAGTTCACAACCCGCTGTCCACCACTGAAGAGCAGTTCCAGGGCGGTGAGATCGTACCGATTAACCTGACCAAATCCGTACAGGCGATTACCAGCCAGACTGACGTAGACCAGAGCGTGGTCGATCAGGCGATCCAGAACCGTTCCGGTATGCCTGTGCGTCTGAACTAACAGCGCATCGCGCAGAGCGGCGGGCCCGGTGCCCGCCCTTTTTTTATCCGTTATTCACCAGAATAATTCCGCCGTGATCGTAGCGATAGTGGCAATGGGCATACTCCAGCGGCGTACCGTCCTCCAGATAAATCACCTGCTCCACCTCCAGCACCGGATCGCTCGCTTCACAGTTGAGGTGCTCCCTGTCCAGCGCCTGCGGTTTCATCGCCCGCACCACCCGATACGATCCCATCATCTTGAGCCCCAGCGTCTCCTGCAGGTAGCGAAACACCGAGCCTTCGAGATGCGTTTTATTCAGGCCGGGCACCAGCGCGACCGGCATCACGGTGAGATCCAGCGACACCGGCTCCTCGTTAAGCAGCCGCAGGCGAACGAAATCATAGACCGGGGCATCGGCGTCAATCAGTAACGAACTTTGCTCCTTTTCCGTCGGAAAGCGCAGCTCGAAGCGAATCACCCGGCTAGCCACTTCCCCTAAGTGCTCCCAGGTTTTGGTGGCACCAAAATAGTCGCTACCGGGCAGTTCCCACTGCGAAAGCTGGAGGAAATTTTTGCGCACGAAGGTTCCCTGCCCCTTACGGGTGTAGATAAGGCCTTCGACAATCAGCTGACGCATCGCCTGCTGGATCGTCATCCTGCTGGTGCTGAACTCCGCCGCTAACGCGAACTGGTCGGGTAACGGCGCGCTGGCGGGATACTGCTGGCTGATGATACGTTTTTTGATTTCCCGCGCGATACTCAGATATTTGGCCGTCATTCCCCGATCCTTTTACGTTGCTGATAGCGACTGGCGGGCAAAATATACCATCTGCCCGCGCGAGGCGCCGTTACATCTCTTCGCCGTTACTGCGAATGACCCGTTTTAGCCAGGCATAGCTTTTCTTCGGAACGCGTTTAAGATCCTTCAGGTCGTGGTTTTCACGGTTCACGTAGACAACGCCGTAGCGTTTGCGCATATCGCCCTGCGAACTAAGGATATCGATCAGCCCCCAGCCCAGATAGCCAACCACTTCCGCGCCGTCCTCAAATATCGCCTCTTTCATGGCGTTGATATGATCGCGATGATAGGCGATGCGGTAATCGTCAGCGATCGGGTTCTCGCCGTCCCAGGACTCAATCACCCCGATGCCGTTTTCAATCGGGAAGACCGGCAGACGCCAGTCGTTGTAGTAGCGGGTAATGATGGTGCGAAAACCCAGCGGATCAATCTGCCAGCCCCACTCGGTGGCCTGCAGAAAGTCATTCTTTTTATCGCCAAACTGCATGTAGTGGTTCACCGGCGTACCCGGCGGGATCGGGTCGCTGTCGAGAACCTTGCTGGCATAGTAGCTAAAGGCCAGATAGTCGATTTTGACCTGCGCCATCAGCGCCAGATCCTCTGCGCGGTAAATATCCGCAAAGCCTTCGCGGGCGACAACGTGCATGACTTCCGGGCTGTAGCCCTCCCCGGCGAAGGCGCGCAGCAGATTCTGGTTTAAAAACTCGTCGAGCTGCTGGGCGCAAAGGATATCACGCGGTTTACAGGTCGCCGGATAAACCAGCGCGTGGGCCAGCATGCCGCCCATCAGGCACTGTGGCTTCGCCTGGTGCAGATACTGCGTCAGGTGCACGTGGGCCATCATCACGTGGTGCTGGATCTGATACAGCTCGCGCAGGGTCTTCTCGCCGCGCATGTAGCCAGAAATCAGAAACGCGTCCGGCATATGGTAGAGATTCTGTTCATTAAAGGTCAGCCACCACTTTACCTTGTCGCCAAAGCAGTCGATCATCTTCTGCCCGTAACGAATAAAGGCTTCCATCACCCGACGGTCGGTAAAACCGTTGTAGCGTTCAGCCAGCGACAGCGGCATATCGAAGTGATAGAGGCAGATCATCGGCTCAATGCCGCGGGCAATCAGGTCATCGATAAACTGGTGATAAAAGGCGATACCTTCTTCATTGAACTCACCGTCGCCTTCCGGGCAAACGCGGCTCCAGGCTATCTGGAAACGATAGCAGTTCATGCCCAAATCCTGCATCAGGTCGAAGTCTTCCCGGTAGCGGTGGTACGAATCGGTCGCCACCTTCCAGTCAGAAGTCAATTCCGCCGGCTGGCGGATATCGTAAACCGACATCCCTTTACCCCCCTCATTCCACGCTCCCTCGGTTTGCATGCTGGAAACCGAGTTACCCCATAGAAAATCTGCCGCCAGTGTTCTGTTCATCGCTCGCACCTATGACTAGTCATATAAATTTCATGACTAGTCATATAAACGAAATCTTATTTTCGGGCAAACTCAGGGATCGTTTTTTGTGAGCGCAGCGGATAAAAAAGCCGGATCGCGAAACAGACGATCCGGCGTGCAAGAACGGAAATTACTGCTGTGCGAGCTGGTCGCGACGGTATTCTCCCTGGCGCTCCAGCATCCAGCCCGGATACTCTCGCGGTAGCGTGCTGACCGCATCAAGCCGTGCCAGTTCATCATCATTCAGGGTAATGCTGGTTGCCGCAAGGTTCTCGGCGAGCTGCTCTGAACGCTTCGCGCCAATAATCACGCTGCTTACCGCTGGCTGATGAAGCAACCAGGCCAGCGCGATTTGCGCCACCGAAACGCCCTTCGCATCGGCAATCTCACGCATCACATCAATGCAGTCAAAAGCCCGCGCTTTGTCCACCGGTGGGAAATCAAACTCCTGACGACGGCCGCCGCTCGCCGACTGCCCGTCGCGATCGTACTTACCGCTGAGCAGCCCTCCCGCCAGCGGACTCCAGACCATCAGGCCCAGACCTTCGCTCTGCATCATTGGCACCAGCTCGCGCTCCAGATCGCGCCCGGCAATGGTGTAGTAAGCCTGCAACGAGGCAAAGCGCGCCAGCCCCAGTCGTTCGGATATTCCCAACGCTTTGACTATCTGCCATGCCGCCCAGTTCGACACGCCGATATAGCGGACGTGGCCGTGCTGCACGAGATTATCCAGCGCATACAGCGTCTCCTCGATGGGGGTCGCCGGGTCGAAGCCATGGAGTTGATAGAGATCGATATGATCGAGCTGCAGGCGACGCAGACTCTCCTTCACGCTGCCGATGATGTGATAGCGCGAACTGCCGCGCGAGTTCACGCCTGCGGTGCCGGTCTCGCCAAACACTTTGGTCGCCACCACGACATTTTCACGCGGCACTTTCAGATTCTTCAGCGCCTGGCCGGTAATCTCTTCCGAGCGCCCTTCCGAATAAACGTTTGCGGTGTCGATAAAGTTGATGCCCGCATCGAGCGCGCTGCCCACCAGCCGCTCAGCCTCCGCCTGGCGTAGCTGACCTACCTTACCCCACAGGCCGCCTTCACCGCCGAAGGTCATGGTGCCCAGGCACAGTTCAGAGACAAAAAGGCCGGTATGGCCCAATTTTTGATAACGCATAGAACTCTCCTTCAATCAGGGTGATTCACCATCGTGAATAAAGTTATACCCCGGAAAAGGAGAGCGCGAATGTGGCGTTTCTGTCCGTTTCTTGCCCAATTCTCTAAAAATCAGAACTGCAGCAATCCATACCCCACCAGCGCCGCCCACAGCAGCATGGGCAGGGAATAGACGTGGAAACGCCACCAGATACGGCGATCGCCGGCCATTCGCAGCGCAATCAGATTGGCCAGCGAGCCTGGCAGCAGGCCGAACCCGCCGACATTAACCGCCCAGGCCAGCAGCGTTGAGGGCGGAACGTAATTGAGCAGCAGAATGGTCGCCGGGACGTTACTGATAAACTGCGACAAGCCAATCGAGGTCAGCCACAATCCTCCCGCCGAGAGCTGGCCGACGCCGTTGAGCGCATGCTGTAGAACAGGAAGCTGGATCAGCAGGTGAACGTCAATAAACATCGCCATAAACACCAGTAGCAGCGTCCAGTCGACGTTGATAATCACCGCCCGCGCCAGCAGCAGAAAACCCAACGCGATCAGCGCCAGTCCCCACAGCTCCTGCTTCAGTTCTAAGGCGATCAAAAAGACCAGATAGAACGCCAGACAGCTCCAGACCAGCGTTGGCTGCCACGATGGCGCCTTATCGCTGCTCTGATAGTTGAGACGCTTCGCGGGAAAACAGAACCAGCACAGCGCCAGCAAGGTGATCATCATCGCCGCCGCCAGCGGCAGCATCTGGCCGATAAAGGCCGGAAAGGAAAGGCCTGAGCGCCCCCAAAGAAGAATGTTTTGCGGATTTCCAATAGGTGTTAACAACGACCCGGCGTTCACCGCCAGCGCTTCAAAAATGATTAACCGGCTTGTTGGGATGGCGCACCATTTTTTCAGGGTCAGCGTGAGCGGTACGACAATAAACAGCGCCACGTCGTTAGTTAAGAAGGTGGAAAGCAGCGCGGCCGCCAGCACCATAAAAATGGCCAGCTGGCGTTCGGTCACAAAGCGGCGCGCCATTTTGCGGCCAATTACGTCAAAATAGCCGCTCAGTTCGATACCTTTGGTCAGTAGCATCAACCCGCTAAGGGTGATAATCGTATGCCAGTCAATGGCGTGAAGCCAGGCGGCGGGAGCAAACGGAACAAAGAAGCTTAAAACAACGCCAATAATCAACAGCAGATGTAAAAAGCGGTCGCGGATCAGCGACTGAACAAAGACGAGGTTCATTCTCCCAGTGACCCCTGCTTGAGGGTAAACTGTTTAAACATTGCCAGCGTCTCTTCGCTGACATGGTGCTCCATCCCTTCGGCGTCGCGACGAGCAATCTCCGGGCTAACACCGATCACCAGTAAAAAGTTTTCGACGATCTGGTGGCGTTCCCGGCTTTCATGGGCCAGCTTCTCGCCTTCCGGGGTTAAAAAGATCCCCCGCCAGGGGATCTGTTCGATCAACCCGACGCTGGCCAGTCTTTTTAACATTTTCGCAACCGTTGGCTGCGACACCCCAAGACGCGCGGCCATATCGACCTGACGGGCTTCTCCTACTTCCATAATCAGATCGGAGATCAGCTCCACGTAGTCATCAATCAGCTCCCGACGATGCGCCTCGCGCACCTGACGAAATCCCTCAACGTGCTCTTCGACATTCACTAGCTGCGTCACTTTTTTTGTTATTGGCTTACCTGCGCGACGGTTCATTGTGCTTCCTCATTCCTGTGACGCATCAAGCATCATATAAAAGGATCCCTATTGTAATGGATCGCGCACGGAGAACAAAAAATTAACGTTTTAGCCATAGCTATAAAATATAGCCTGTGCTATATCTGTACGTAATACACACATTCTTCAAGGAGCGAAGGACGAAGTTACAGGAGGTCGTTATGAATGAATTCAAGAGGTGCTTAAACGTGTTTACTCATTCTCCTTTTAAAGTCCGGTTAATGCTTGTCGGTATGCTGTGCGATCTGATCAACGGCAAACCCCCACAGGATAAACCCAACAACTAGTGCGGCGTCGCGGTACGCCGCTTCATTTTTCTGTCATATTTCCCTGCCAGACTGGCTGATTACTCAGCGCTTCAGCAACTTTTTTCAAGTTTTGTAAGCTTTCTCCCAAAACAATCCGTTATGGATAGTTGACCTTAACATTTGCAAGCCCTATCTTTTGTCAGCCCTGCCACTACTGCGGCTCGCAGATACCCTCTTCACGCACTGTCCAGCAGGTTTTACCCCTTGATGCCAGGGGACGCACATGGCTCTTTTTTGATTGTTTACTATGAATGTCACGCTGAAAGAAACGCTGGTCGCCCGCGGACTGGTACTGAACCCATGGACAGGATTCTATTTTTTACAATCGCTGTTTATTAACCTGGCGCTGGGCTACGACTTTAGCCTGCTCTATACCGTTGCTTTTACCTGCGTGCTGCATCTTCTGTGGCGCAGCTTTCCGCGCGCGCAAAAAGTGCTGGTCGGCGTCTATTCGCTGCTGGCGGCCATGTACTACCCTTTTGGCCAGGCCTACGGCGCGCCCAACTTCAATACGCTGCTGGCGCTGCATGCCACCAACCTCGAAGAGTCCACCGAGATCCTGACTATTTTCCCGTGGTACAACTATCTGCTGGCCGTGTTTATCTTTGCGCTCGGCGTCATTGCCGTACGCCGCAAGCCGGAGACGTCGGCGCGCTGGGGGAAAATGGATACGCTGGGGCTGCTGTTCTGCACCGCGATTTTCTTTCTCCAGCCGGTGCAAAACCTCGCCTGGGGCGGCGTCTTTAAGGTTATCGATACCGGCTATCCCGCCGTCCGCTTCGTTAAAGATGTGGTGGTGAATAATAATGAAGTGCTGGATGAGCAGGCGCGAATGGCGCAGCTCGCCAATATGAAAGATAGCTGGCATGTACTGGCGGTGAAGCCGAAGTATCATCTGTATGTGGTGGTGATTGGCGAGAGCGCCCGTCGCGATGCGCTCGGCGCCTTTGGCGGCCACTGGGACAACACCCCGTTCGCCAGTTCAGTAAAAGGCTATCTGTTCAATGACTACGTTGCCGCCAGCGGTTCAACGCAGAAGTCGCTCGGTTTAACCCTCAACCGGGTGGTCGACAATAAGCCGCAGTTTCAGGATAACTTTGTGACCCTCGCCAACCGCGCCGGTTTTCAGACATGGTGGTTCTCGAATCAGGGGCAAATTGGCGAATACGATACGGCGATTGCCAGTATTGCCAAACGCGCGGATGAAGTTCAGTTCCTCAAGAACGGCGATTTCGAGGCTAATAAAAATACCCAGGATGAGCAGCTCTTAACGCTGACCGCACAGGTGCTGGCCACCCGCCGTACCCAGCCGCAGCTGATTGTCCTGCATTTAATGGGCTCACATCCGCAGGCCTGCGATCGCACCAAAGGGAAATACACGGTTTTTGTTCAGTCGAAAGAGACTTCCTGCTATCTCTACACCATGACGCAAACCGACACGCTGCTGAGCAATCTTTATACTCAGCTACAAAATTCTGGCGAAACCTTCTCGATGACCTATTTTTCCGATCACGGTCTGGCATTTAAAGAGCGCGGGAAAGAGGTACAGTACCTGGCGCACGACGATAAGTATCAGCAGAATTTCCAGGTACCGTTTATGGTGCTCTCCAGCGATGATAAAGCGCATAAGGTCATTAAAGCGCGGCGCTCCGCCAACGACTTCCTCAGCTTCTTTTCCCAGTGGACCGGCATCAGCGCTCAGGAGATTGCCCCGCGCTATCGTTTCATCTCTGAACAAAAGGCCGGCCCAACCTACATCACCAACTTCCAGCTGAAGAAAGTGGACTATACCCATTTGGGTACCGACGCATTCACTATCAATTAACGTAGACGCATAAACAGCAGGCAAAAAAAATCCGCCCCATGAGGCGGATTTTTTATATCACCGAAGTGATTAGAAGCGGTAACCTACGCCAGCAATCCAGGTGCCAACGTCAACGTTACGAATGCGAGACTGCTCGTAGGAGAAGTCCAGGGCAACGTTTTCGATCGGGTTGAACTGCAGACCAGCACCGTAAGAGAAACCGTAGTCGCTCATGTCAGATTTGTTCGGATAGCTGTTGTCCTGGAATTTACCGTAACCAACACCTACTACGCCGTAGATGCTAGCCCAGTCGTTCAGACGGTAAGCCGGACCTGCGGTGATGCCGTAGTACTGGCCTTTTTTGTAAACGCCAGATTCAGAACGATCTTTTTCGGTGTAGGTGAAAGAACCGATAACACCCAGCGGGTTGTTGTCTTGCTCGTAGCGGTACTTAAGGTTGAAACCGCCTGCTTTGTTCGCTTCACCCTGCATGTCGCTCTGCGCGTAGCCACCGGTAACGGTAGAAGTCGCAGCGAAAGCAGTGGTACCTACGGATGCAGCCAGAACAACGGCCAGTGCTGAAAAACGTGCAATTTTATTCATAACCACCTCAAATGTGTTTCTAATAAGTCCTAAGCTTTAAATATAACAAAAACTTTTGGGAAACTCTTTTCACTTTACATTGTCTAACGTACTTTTTCATGTAACCAAAGGTTTCTACGTTTCTATAACAAACTGGAAAACAAACCTTTTTTACAAATATACTCCTATTAAGGCTCATAAATCGCCAGACGTGTATCCAGATTATTCCTAATCTGCTGGTGAAATTATCTTCGCACCCTGCCCTATTGTACTGCTTTTAAGACCCTTTTTTTCAACATTAGCTCAACCGGGGCGGGGTAATTCAATTACACTGGAACCTTTACCGCATTTGACAAAATTGACAGGAGAAAGGATGCCCGGCTCGTCTCGTAAGGTACCGGCATGGTTGCCGATACTGGTTATTTTAATCGCCATGATTTCCATCCAGAGCGGCGCCTCGCTGGCCAAATCTCTCTTCCCGCTAGTCGGCGCCCCAGGCGTTACCGCCCTGCGCCTGGCGCTCGGTACCTTAATCCTGGTGGTCATCTTCAAACCCTGGCGCCTGCGCTTTGCCCCTGAGCAGCGTCTGCCGCTGCTCTTCTACGGCCTGTCGCTTGGCGCGATGAACTACCTGTTCTATTTATCGATTCAACGCATTCCGCTCGGCGTCGCCGTCGCGCTGGAGTTTACCGGGCCGCTGGCGGTAGCGCTGTTTGGATCCCGCCGTCCCCTCGACTTCGTCTGGGTGGCGCTGGCGGTGCTCGGGCTATGGTTCCTGCTGCCGCTGGGACAAAGCGTGGCGCAGATCGATCCCGTTGGCGCGCTGCTGGCGCTCGGCGCGGGCGCCTGCTGGGCGGTTTACATTCTGACCGGCCAGCGCGCCGGAGAAGAGCATGGCCCGGCAACGGTTGCCATGGGGTCGCTAATCGCCGCGGTGGTCTTTGTGCCGATGGGGATGATTCAGGCCAGCGATACGCTATTTCAGTGGGGACTGCTGCTACCGGGGCTCGGGATCGCCATTTTATCAACCGCGCTACCCTACTCTCTGGAAATGGTTGCCTTGACCCGCATGCCCAGCAAGACCTTTGGCACCCTGATGAGCATGGAGCCGGCTCTCGCCGCACTTTCCGGAATGGTGTTTCTTGGCGAAACGCTAACCGCGACCCAAACGCTGGCGCTGGGGGCGATTATTCTTGCCTCGATGGGATCCACGCTGACAATGCGTCGGGAAACGAAGATACAGAAGGTCGACATCAGCTAGCGGAAAGGAGCTGATTGACGAGAAAATTAATCATCTCCTTAATTTATAAACTATTTTTTCTGACTAACAGCCCTGCGCTATCAGACCGATAGAGACTACCGCCGCTGCAAAGCTCAAATCCGTTGCTATACTTAATTCCGCAAGTTATTGGGATGAGACGCTCCGAATAATTCGAATCTGAAGTATGACGAGTACAAATATCAAGAGGATATGACACTATGAGTACCGCAAAACTGGTTAAAACTAAAGCAACGAATCTGCTCTATACCCGTAACGACGTCGCTGATAGCGCGAAGAAAGCGACCGTTGAGCTGCTGAATCGCCAGGTGATCCAGTTCATTGACCTGTCTTTGATTACCAAACAGGCTCACTGGAATATGCGCGGTGCAAACTTTATTGCCGTTCATGAGATGCTGGACGGCTTCCGCACTGCGCTCGTCGACCACCTTGATACGATGGCAGAACGTGCCGTACAGCTTGGTGGCGTAGCGCTGGGTACCACTCAGGTCATCAATAGCAAAAGCCCGCTGAAAAGCTACCCGCTAGATATCCATAGCGTCCAGGACCATCTGAAAGAGCTGGCCGACCGCTATGCCATCGTCGCTAACGATGTGCGTAAAGCCATCGACGAAGCGAAAGATGAAGACACCGCTGATATCTTCACCGCCGCCTCCCGCGACCTGGATAAATTCCTGTGGTTCATCGAAGCCAATATCGAGTAACGCCAATTGCCGTCAGCCACGCTGGCGGCTTTTTTTTACCCCCCCGCCACGCACCACCTCAGTGCATGAGAATGTTCAAAATACGTGCAAAAGTAAATCAATTGTAATAATCACCTCACACAATCGTTACGCCGAGATTGTTTTAACATCAGGGTTTGCGCTAAAAATGCTCGTGTTATGCGATGCTCTTATGATGCACCAAAGTAACGCCCCATATTGGTGCATTTAATGTTGTCCGTTATCAAAATTGTGCAACAGGATTCATCCTGGTTGTTATAAAACAACAGGTTGTAAAACTGGCATGATATTTTCATAAGGCAACTTGTTCTCGCAGGGGATCGTCCCGTGGATAAAAAAGGAAATGCTATGAAGTCTGTATTTAAAGTTTCACTGGCTGCACTGACCCTGGCTTTTGCGGTTTCTTCTCACGCCGCTGATAAAACACTGGTTGTTGCGACCGATACGGCGTTTGTTCCGTTCGAATTTAAGCAGGGCGATAAGTATGTTGGTTTCGACGTTGACCTGTGGGCAGCGATTGCAAAAGAGCTTAAGCTCGATTACACCCTGAAGCCAATGGACTTCAGCGGCATTATTCCGGCGCTGCAAACCAAAAACATCGATCTCGCGTTGGCGGGAATCACCATTACCGACGAGCGTAAAAAAGCCATCGACTTCTCAGACGGCTACTACAAAAGTGGCCTACTGGTCATGGTCAACGCCAATAACAATGATATTAAGGATGTCAAGGATCTGAACGGTAAAGTGGTTGCTGTGAAAGGCGGCACCGGTTCCGTCGATTACGCAAAAGCGAATATCAAAACTAAAGATCTGCGCCAGTTCCCGAACATCGATAACGCCTATATGGAACTGGGCACCGGTCGTGCCGATGCGGTCCTCCACGATACGCCAAACATCCTTTACTTCATCAAAACTGCGGGCAACGGCAAGTTCAAAGCGGTAGGCGAATCGCTGGAAGCGCAAAACTACGGTATCGCTTTCCCGAAAGGCAGCGATGAGCTACGTGAAAAAGTGAACGGCGCACTGAAAACGCTGCGTGAGAACGGCACCTACAACGAAATTTATAAAAAATGGTTCGGTACTGAACCCAAATAATAATTAGCGATTATCTCTTCCAGGCCAGCTGTGGTCTGGTAGACCTGGAGCACTCCGGGCTACCCCCTCAGCAGGCCTGAATAGTTTTCTCAGAGGGTATTCCTCTGTTTTCGAGACGGTAACAGGAACACATTATGCAGTTTGACTGGAGTGCCATCTGGCCCGCCATTCCTATTTTGCTGGAAGGCGCCAAAATGACGCTGTGGATTTCGGTCCTCGGCCTGGTCGGCGGTTTGATAATCGGTCTGGTGGCCGGTTTTGCCCGCTGTTTCGGCGGCTGGATTGCCAACCACATCGCGCTGGTCTTTATCGAAATCATCCGCGGCACCCCGATTGTGGTGCAGGTGATGTTCATCTACTTCGCTCTACCCATGGCGTTTAGCGATTTGCGTATCGACCCGTTCTCCGCGGCGGTGGTCACCATTATGATCAACTCCGGCGCCTATATTGCGGAAATCACCCGCGGCGCGGTGCTGTCGATCCATAAAGGCTTTCGCGAAGCCGGCCTCGCGCTGGGCCTCTCTCGTCGGGAAACCATTCGCTACGTGATCCTGCCGCTGGCGCTGCGCCGTATGCTGCCGCCGTTGGGCAACCAGTGGATTATCAGCATCAAAGATACTTCGCTGTTTATCGTCATCGGCGTGGCCGAACTGACCCGCCAGGGCCAGGAAATTATTGCCGGTAACTTCCGCGCGCTGGAGATCTGGAGCGCCGTTGCGGTTATCTATCTGATCATCACCCTGGTGCTGAGCTTTGTTCTGCGTCGTCTTGAAAGAAGGATGAAAATCCTGTGATTGAATTTAAAAACGTTTCCAAGCACTTTGGTCCAACCAAGGTGCTGCATGATATCGATCTGAAGATCAACCAGGGCGAAGTCGTGGTGATTATCGGGCCGTCCGGCTCCGGTAAATCGACCCTGCTGCGCTGTATTAACAAACTTGAAGAGATTACCAGCGGCGATCTGATCGTCGACGGTCTGAAGGTCAACGACCCGAAGGTTGACGAGCGGCTGATTCGCCAGGAAGCCGGTATGGTGTTCCAGCAGTTTTATCTGTTCCCGCACCTGACGGCGCTGGAAAACGTGATGTTCGGCCCGCTGCGCGTTCGCGGCGCCAATAAAGCGGCGGCGGAAAAACTGGCGAAAGACCTGCTGGCGAAAGTGGGCCTCGCGGAACGTGCGCACCACTACCCTTCTGAGCTTTCAGGCGGACAGCAGCAGCGCGTGGCCATTGCCCGGGCGCTGGCGGTTAAACCCAAAATGATGCTGTTTGATGAGCCAACTTCCGCGCTTGACCCTGAACTGCGTCATGAAGTGCTGAAAGTGATGCAGGATCTGGCCGAAGAAGGCATGACCATGGTTATCGTTACCCACGAAATCGGCTTCGCCGAAAAAGTGGCGTCGCGCCTGATTTTTATCGATAAAGGGCGCATTGCGGAAGATGGCGATCCGCAGATGCTGGTGAATAACCCGCCCAGCCCGCGCCTGCGCGAGTTTTTGCAGCACGTAGCCTGATGCCCCCCGGCTCTCCCTTCGCGGGAGAGCCGCTTTCCAGAATCACTGCGTTGAGAAAGTCTCCTCTCCTGTTAAGAAAGACAAACGTGCAAGGGATCAACTGATATTATTCTTATTAAATATAATAACCCGGAGTTATTAAACTCATCCACACCAAGAGTCATTGAATAGCTATTATCTACACCGTGGATATATGAAGTGTGCTCTTCGCCAATAATTATCACTTTATAAACTTTTCGCTCCTGCATTCTCCACCGACTCCCCCCTCTTTAGTTCAGCATGACGCAAAAGCATTCATATTCTTTTTGTGATGAGCATCAAAAACAAAATCATTTCACAATAAAAAGTAAAAATATCATGCTTCTATAGCTAAACAGCTTTTCTTAGCCGCACCGTTTATTAGGGAATGATGAACTATGAACCGAAGCTTTAATATCGTCTGGAGCGCTACACGTAATATGTTTGTCGTCGCGCCGGAATTTGCCAGCAGTAATGGACGCCTTCTCAGCCATACCCGAATCAACGTTCTGGCGGCATCATTTTTATGCGTGTCTGGCGTCGCCCTGGCAGAAGACCGCACTTTTACAACTTATAATTCTGGTGAATATAAATTAAGCGGAACCTATCTTTCCAGCAACCACGACCCCAATAGCAGAGGAGCAACTGCAATCTCAGCATGGGGTTGGGGTAATGAGGAAATTGTTATCAGTGACGAGGGTGTCGTCACGATCAGGACCGCAGGTTCGCAAACTAATGGCATATACATTGACGGAGCCAATAGTAGCCTAACGCTTGATAATCAGGGTTGGTCAATACTCACCGCGGGCAATAGCTCATCGGCGGTGACCGCAGTTTCAGGAGCCCAGATATCCCTCAACGGCGGTTCAATCGCTACCCAAGGTGAAAATTCGTTTGCAGTATCTACTTCTGATGTTAACAGCATAGCCACCCTCAATGATGTCACGATTACGACAGCAGGGGACCGGGCTGGCGGTCTGATTGCCTATGATGGTGGAAAAATTGCGCTGACGGACGGCAGTATCATCACTGAAGGATATTCAGCAACCAGCGTCCTTGCATCTTCATCAGAAAGCATCATTGACCTCGATAACGTATCTGTTTCATCGGCAGGTGACTGGAGTACTGCGCTATCAGCCAACAATGGCGCTCATGTTACAATGACAGGCGGTAGCGTAGCCACTGCAGGAATATATTCACATGGAGTGACATCCTATAACAACAGTGTAGTTACGCTGAAAGACGTGACGATTTTAACCTTGGGTAACAATTCTGACGGCTTGTCAGCAAGCTTCAATGGCTCTATCAATACTACAGGTGGCAGTATTACAACAACAGGTGATTATGCTAATGGTATCTATTCTGGGGATGTGGATAGCCCAATCGACCTGAACAGCGTCACAATATCTACCTCGGGTGAGTGGTCTTATGGATTATTCTCACGTGGAAATATCGTCATGAGTGATAGCAGCATACAGACTAGCGGAAACTACTCTGATGGCGTCAGAAACAGCAGCAATATTCTTTTGCAACTCAGCAATGTCAATATATCAACTAAAGGTGATAACGCTTTGGGACTGTTTACCAACAGTGGTGATATTCACTTAGTAAACAGTAAAGTGACCACGTCTGGCGATCATGGCTATGGAATTGCGTTGGATAATGCGAATGTTTATCTGGATAATATTGACGTACTGACTCACGGTGAATTTGCTTATGGATTAGAAGCTGACAATACAAGCCAAACCACCATAAATAATTCTCATCTGGAAACCTCAGGTAACGAGGCTCATGCAACCTATGCATATTTTGCCAAAATATTACTTAATGATGTCGATATATTGACCTCAGGTTCTATTGCTGCCGGAATATACTCCCGGGAAGGCAGTCATATTACGGTAACGGGCGGAAGCATTAAAACCATTGGAAATAATGCTAACGGAATCGATGTTTACCATTCAGATGTTGAATTAAAACAGATATCGATAGAAACTCAGGGAAAATATGCCCATGGACTCAGAATCAGTGACAAAGGAACACTTACGGGTGATGATCTAAATGTGTTCAGTAATAGAGCATCTGGTGTATTACTGGACAAAAGCTGGAATTCGGCATCGGCATCATTAACGAATAGCCAGATAACTGGCGATAGCGCGGCCTATTATCTGGATTCGTCATATGCTTATTACGACGATGAGGTCAATTCGCTAAATATCACCGGCGGCAGCGTTACCGCCACAGCAAAGGACGGGAGTGCATTTTATGTCAATGCAGGTGCCGCAGATATTACCGTTGATAATCTGCAAAACGTCAGTGCTGCAAATCTGCTGACGGTTAATGAGAACAACTGGAATAACGTTATATTCCGCGCCAAAAATGACAGTACCCTGAGCGGTGCTATTCAGGCCGGAAACAGCAATGTCACGGTCGACCTGGACAAAACCAGCCTCTGGAATGTTCACGGCGATTCCGCGATCGGTAATCTTACTAACGCTGGTGTCATTAATCTCAATACCGCTTCTGGTTCTCTTTATGCCGAGAAATTAATGCTCACCGACAGCAGCGTACTCAACATAAAATTGGATCGCAGCGTTGATGAACCCGTTATCGCCACAAGCTACAGCAGCCTTAATGGGGCGTTGAATATTAGTGGCATCGGTAACATTAATAATTCTTTAATAACCACGCCGTACACCTTTACGCTTATTAGCGCAGAAAATGAAATCAACGGAGACTTCAATAATTTCACCGTTGCCGGAATAGATGCGAAAGAAACCGACTTTTTAACCCTAGATGGACGAATTAATCCTGACAATAAAGCGCAATATGAGTTAGTCACTGCACTTTCCTGGTATGCAGATAAACACAATGCCGCAACCGATGCGCACGGAACCTTTACGCTAAGTGCAGCGAACGGCGAATTTACAGTAAATAATCATCTCGATGATGTCACAAATACGCTAGCCTCAACCAATAGCAGCGGCTGGGATGGGAAATCACTGACTAAACTGGGCGACGGTACGTTGATTCTCTCCGCGGCCAATACCTACAGCGGTGATACTCACGTTAAAGAGGGCACCTTATGGCTGGAAAACAGCGGAATAATTGGCTCCGCTGGAAGTAAGCAAAAAATTAACATCGCATCAGCAGCTCGTTTCGGCGGTAGCGGCATTGTTAATGGTAACGTCTTTAATAGCGGCAATCTTGCCATGAGCAAAAGCGGAGAGGTTGGCAACAACCTGACCATCAATGGCGACTATACCGGCAATAACGGCAACCTCTTTTTCAATACCCGGTTAGGTGGCGATAACTCGTTAACCGATAAACTGACGATCTCCGGTGATTCAAACGGTAATTCTACCGTCTATATCACTAACGTGGATGGCAAGGGTGAATTGACGAATAAAGGTATTGAATTAATTGACATTTCAGGAAATTCAAACGGTGTCTTCACCCAGGGAAATCAGGTCCAAATTGGCTTGTATGAATACCGTTTGTACAAGGATACCGGAGACTGGTATCTACGCTCGCAATCAAACGCACCTGTAGATCCTAAACCTGATGACGGCAACAGCGGCAACGTCGACCCGGTTAAGCCTGATGACGGCAACAACGGCAACGTCGACCCGGTTAAGCCTGATGAGGGCAATGACGGCAACGTCGACCCGGTGAAACCAGATGAGGGTAACCATGGCGATACCACCCCATCAGGTTCGCATCAATATCGCGCTGATATAGGGGCATATCTTGGTAATCAGTGGATGGTACGCAACTTGCAAATGCAAACGCTTTACGATCGCGAAGGCAGTCAGCTTCGAACCGCTAATGGCAATATGTGGATGCGGTTTAAAGCTGGACGTGCCGATTCCCAGGCCGTTAGCGGCAACGTTGATATTAACAACAACTACTCTCAAATCCAGATAGGCGGGGACATACTCGCCTGGGATAACGGTGAACAAAGCCTGGTCACAGGCATTATGGGCAGCTATATCAATGCCGACACTGACAGTACCGGTAATCGAGGTATGGATGGCAGTCAACTGTCAGCCAGCGGCAACGTTTCCGGGTACAACGTAGGCATTTACTCGACCTGGTTTGCCGATTCCCAAACGCACCGAGGGCTATACATTGACAGCTGGTACCAGTACGGGATGTATAGTAACACAGTGAAAAACGGGGGTATCGGCTCAACGGACTATGATTCCCACACCCATACGGCCTCGCTGGAAGCGGGATATCGATACGACGTTCCCCTGAAAGGAGGGCATCAGATGAGCCTGACGCCACAGGCGCAAATCATCTGGCAGAATTATTCTGCTGATACCGTTGTCGACAAGGGAAGAACGCGTATTGATGGGCAAAGCAGCAGTAGCTGGGCCTCCCGCCTCGGTCTACGCGTGGATGGCAAGCTATATAAAAATCGCACCTCTGTCATTCAACCCTTTGCGGAAGTCAACTGGTTGCATACCAACGATGATATCTCCGTTGCATTTAATCATGCTGACGTTCAGATGGATTTACCGGCAAATCGCGCCGAACTCAAAGCGGGAATTGAGGTGAATCTCCATAATCAGTGGAGCGTAACAGGAATGATGACGGGTCAGAAAGGCAGCAATCATTACGATGACCTTAACGGCAGCCTCAACGTCCGATACAGCTGGTAAAACATATCCCCCCGGCTCTCCCTTCACGGGGGAGCCGCTTTCCAGAATCATCCCAACCTCGCTCTGCGGATCTCACCTTCTATACTTATTGGTTTGAGATGCAATGGAGGTGCCTGTGTCGCGGATTTTGTTACTGCTTGCCCTACTCTTCACTGCTCCGCTCTGGGCCGCGACGCTGCCCGGCGTTCCGGCAAGCACAGCGGACCAGTCCAGCAGTAGTGAACCCGATCTGGCGCAGAAGAAAGCGGCCTACGGCGCGCTGGCCGACGTGCTTGAAAACGCCGATGCCCGTCAAGAGCTTATCGATCAGCTGCGGAAAGCCGCCGCCACGCCGCCGCCGGACAGCACACCGAAGCTGACGCCGCCGGAAATAAAAGACGAGACCACGGTACTGGAGAACGTCACCCAGATCAGCCGCGAATACGGTGAACAGCTCTCGTCACGTTTTTCCCAGCTGTGGCGCAACATCACCGGTTCTCCGCACAAAGCGTTTAATTCTCAAACCTTCACCAGCGCCGCCTGGCATTTCCTGCTGCTGGCGGGCCTGGTCTTTGCGTTCTGGTGGCTGGTACGCCTGGCGGCCCTGCCGTTATATCGCAAGATGGGTCACTGGGGACGGCATAAAAACCGCGACCGCAGCAACTGGCTTCAGCTACCTGCAACCATCGCCGGCGCGTTTATTTTCGACCTGCTTCTGCTGGCGCTCACCCTCTTCGTGGGCCAGCTTTTAAGCGATCGCCTGAACGGTAATAATCCCACTATCGCCTTCCAGCAAAGCCTGTTTCTCAACGCCTTCGCGCTGATTGAATTTTTCAAGGCCATTCTGCGGCTTATTTTCTGCCCGCGCATCCCGGAGCTACGGCCATTCAACCTCAGCGATGAAGCGGCGAAATACTGGAACCTGCGCCTCAGCGCGCTGAGCAGCCTGATTGGCTACGGGCTCATCGTCGCGGTGCCAATTATCTCCAACCAGGTCAACGTACAGTTTGGCGCGCTGGCCAACGTGATGATTATGCTGTGCATTACGCTCTGGGCGCTGTATCTGATATTTCACAATAAGAAATTGATTACCCAGGGACTCATCCATCTCGCCGACCGCTCGCTGGCCTTCTTTAGCCTGTTTATCCGCGCCTTTGCGCTGATCTGGCACTGGCTGGCCTGCGCCTATTTTATCGTGCTGTTTTTCTTCTCGCTGTTCGACCCCGGCAATAGCCTGAAATTTATGATGGGCGCGACGCTGCGAAGCCTGGCCATCATCGGCGCCGCCGCGCTGGTCTCCGGTATTCTGTCGCGCTGGATTGCGAAAACCATCACCCTGTCGCCGGAAACTCAGCGCAACTATCCTGAACTGCAAAAACGGCTTAACGGCTGGATCTCCGCCTCGCTGAAAGCTGCGCGGATATTAACGGTCTGCGTGGCGATTATGCTGCTGCTCAGCGCGTGGGGCCTGTTCGATTTTTGGCAGTGGATGCATAACGGCAGCGGGCAAAAAGCGGTGGATGTGCTGATTCGTATCGCGCTGATCCTCTTCTTCTCGGCGATTGGCTGGACGCTGCTCGCCAGCCTGATTGAGAACCGGCTGGCATCGGATATTCACGGCCGCCCGCTACCCAGCGCCCGCGCCCGAACGCTGTTGACGCTGTTTCGCAACGCGCTGGCGGTGGTCATTAGCACCATTACTATCATGATCCTGCTTTCGGAAGTGGGCGTGAATATTGCCCCGCTGCTGGCCGGCGCAGGCGCGCTGGGCCTGGCGATTTCGTTCGGCGCGCAAACCCTGGTCAAAGACATTATTACCGGGATTTTTATCCAGTTTGAGAACGGCATGAACACCGGCGACCTCGTGACGATTGGGCCGTTAACCGGAACGGTGGAGCGCATGTCGATTCGTTCCGTCGGCGTACGCCAGGATACCGGCGCCTATCATATTATTCCATGGTCTTCGATAACCACCTTCGCCAACTTCGTGCGCGGTATCGGCTCGGTGGTGGCCAACTATGATGTTGACCGGCAAGAAGATCTGGATAAGGCCAACCAGGCGCTGAAAGACGCGGTCGCGGAAGTGATGGCGCAGGAAGAAATCCGCGGGCTGATCATTGGCGAGCCCTCTTTCGCCGGGCTGGTGGGCTTAAGCAACACCGCTTTCACCCTTCGCGTTACCTTTACTACTCTGCCGCTGAAGCAGTGGACGGTCCGTTTCGCCCTTGATACTCAGGTAAAACGACACTTTGACCTCGCGGGCGTGCGGGCGCCGGTACAAACTTACCAGGTCCTGCCGATGCCAGCGCCGGTGGGACCGCCGGCTCCCACCGAGCCGACGTTATAAAGGCCGACGGCGTTTGGCTTCGTCCATAAAGGTCCAGGCGATAAAGCGGCTCTGCTTATTCCCCTGGGCCATCTCTTTTTTCACCACTTTCACCGCACCGACGTCGGTCAGCGCACGGTAGAGCGGCGGCAGATTGTCGCCGCGAGAAACCAGCGAGGTAAACCATTTCACCTGACGGCCAAACTGCTGGCTTTCCTTAATCATCTGCGTAATAAAAGCGACCTCGCCCCCTTCGCACCACAGCTCCTGCTGCTGGCCGCCAAAGTTCAGCACGCTCTCCTCGCCCAGCCCCAGGTTGCGACGTTTACGCTCACCGCCCGCCTGCGCGCTGGCGGCAGAATCATGGAACGGCGGGTTACACAGGGTCGCGTCGTAGGTCTCATTTTTATGAATAATGCCGCTCAGAATCGCTTTGGCGTCTTTTTGACGGCGCAGACGGATCTGGCGAGCGAGGCCTGGGTTACCGTTGACGATAGCCTGGGCGCTGGCGAACGCCTCGGCGTTCACTTCGCTGCCGGTGAAGCGCCAGCCGTACTCGTGCACGCCGATGAGCGGATAGATGCAGTTTGCGCCAACGCCAATATCGAGAATGCTGGCGTTGGCCGGGATGGTCCCGCTATCCAGCGCCAGCAGATCGGCGAGATGATGGATGTAATCCGCTCTGCCCGGCACTGGCGGGCAGAGAAAGCCATCTGGTATATCCCAGTGTTTCACCGCGTAGAAGTGCACCAGCAGCGCTTTATTCAGCGCCTTCACCGCCAGCGGATTGGCGAAGTCGATGGTCTGCTCACCCACCGGGTTAAGGGTGATAAAGCCCTGTAGCTCAGGGTGGGCCTGGCACAGCGCGGGCAGGTCGTAGCGTTGTTGGTGACGGTTACGCGGGTGTAACCCCGGTTTCTGGGCTTTCATGGCAATCTCCTTTGAACAGCCGCGTAAGATACCCGTTGACGGCGGCGCGGTAAATAAGTGAGTCTGGATATCTCTTTTTTTGTCACGGGTGTCGTATGTACTTCTACCAACCTTCGCACGGACACGGGCTGCCTCACGACCCGCTGAACGCTATTATCGGGCCGCGGCCCATCGGCTGGATAGCTTCCGTTGATAACAGCGGCCAGCGTAACCTCGCCCCCTACAGTTTTTTCAACTGCTTTAACTATCGGCCGCCCATTATTGGTTTTGCCAGCAGCGGCTGGAAAGATAGCGTGCAGAATATTGTTGAGACAAAAGAGTTCGTCTGGAATCTGGCCACCCGCCCTCTGGCGGTCGCGATGAACGAAACCTCCGCCACCCTCCCCCATAACGAAGATGAATTCATCCGCGCCGGGCTGACTGCCGCTCCCAGCCGCATCGTCAGCGCGCCGCGGGTCGCCGAAAGCCCGGTAAACTTCGAGTGTCGTCTCTCGCAATGCATCCAGTTAAACACCGCCGAAGGGCAAGCGGTTGACACCTGGCTGGTGCTGGGCGAAGTGGTGGCGGTGCACATCGATGAATCGCTGTTGGATGACGGAATTTACCAGACCGCCAAAGCCCAGCCGATCCTGCGCGCCGGAGGACCAAGCGCCTATTACGGCATCGACGAAAGCCTGCGTTTTGATCTTATTCGTCCGGACGCCCGCTAAGCCTACTTCCCGGCCGGCAATCTCTCCGTTGCCCATGCCGGGCTGCTGATTTCCGTTTCCCCGCTTTAAGCTCCCCCGTACGCTTTATGTAGAAAAATTGCAGTCAATGTAAATAAATGTATTTATTTTTTTATAAATGAGTGATAAAAATTCGTTCGTTTTTGATAATGATTATCACAATCATTATCAAAATCATTGCTTTTGTAAAAAACACCTGCAGTGGTCGGGGCGAAGCAACGCTTCGTCTGCGGTCGTTATGGCCTAATTAAAACGATAAGTCACTTATTGAAATGGAAAAAAATAACAATTTGCCGTTCAGCAGTTTTAACTCGCTCACTCTCTTCACTGGCTTATGTCTGAGTCTTTATCCGACCGGCCAGCTACTTGCAGCGGATAGCACTGAAAATAATAGTGGAGAAACGCTGGTGGTCGAAGCGCAGACGCCATCGCTTTACGCGCCGACCCGCTCCGCCGATCCAAAATTTTCTCGGCCGATCGCCGACACCACGCGAACGGTTACCGTGGTTTCAGAGCAGGTGATGAAGGATCAGGGGGTCACTAACCTCACCGACGCGCTGAAAAACGTTCCCGGCGTCGGCGCTTTCTTTGCTGGTGAAAACGGCAACTCGACCACCGGCGACGCCATTTACATGCGCGGTGCGGACACCTCCAACAGCATTTACGTCGACGGTATCCGCGATATTGGCAGCGTCAGCCGCGATACGTTTAATACCGAACAGGTCGAAGTCATCAAGGGACCTTCAGGCTCCGACTATGGGCGCAGCGCGCCGACCGGCTCGATCAATATGATCAGCAAACAGCCGCGCCTCGATTCCGGTATCGACGCCTCCGCCAGCGCTGGCAGCGCCTGGTTCCGACGCGGCACGCTGGATATTAACCAGGCCATTGGCGAAACCAGCGCGGTGCGTCTGAATCTGATGGGCGAGAAAACCCACGACGCGGGCCGGGACAAGGTGAAAAACGAGCGTTACGGCGTCGCGCCATCAGCGGCATTTGGTCTCGGCACCGAGAACCGCCTTTACCTTAACTATCTGCACGTGACCCAGCACAACACCCCCGACGGCGGCATCCCTACCATCGGGCTGCCGGGCTATTCTGCTCCCAACGCCGGCACCTCGGCGCTGAATCACTCCGGCAAGGTCGCCACCAGCAACTTCTACGGCACCGACTCCGACTACGATGATTCCACGACCGATACTGTGACGATGCGTTTCGAGCACGACCTGAGCGACACGACGACGATCCGCAATACCACCCGCTGGTCTCGCGTGAAGCAAGATTATCTGATGACCGCGGTGATGGGCGGAGCGTCAAACATTACCCAGCCAAACCCCAACGATGTGGGCACCTGGACCTGGTCGCGCCTGGCGAATACCAAAGACACCAGCAACAAGATCCTGACCAACCAGACTAACCTGACATCGAAGTTCTACACCGGCGCTATCGGACATGACGTCAGCACCGGCGTGGAGTTCACCCGTGAAACCCAGACCAACTACGGGGTATATCCGCTCACGCCTCCGGCGGTGAATATTTACCATCCGAACAGCGACATCTCCATCGGCGGCCTGAACCGCAGCGGCGCCAACGCCAACGGACAAACGGATACCTTCGGCATCTATGCTTTCGATACCCTGCAAATTTCCCAGGACTTCGAACTTAACGGCGGGATCCGTCTGGACAATTACCAGACCAAATATGATAGCGCCAGCCTGTGCGGCGGTACCGGACGCGGTGCCATCGCCTGCCCGGCCGGGGTCGCGAAAAATACTCCCGTCACCACCGTCGATACCTCAACCAGCGGTAATCTGGTGAACTGGAAGGCCGGCGCGCTGTACCACCTGACCGATAACGGCAACCTCTACGTCAACTACGCCGTTTCCCAGCAGCCGCCGGGAGGCAGCAACTTTACCCTCGCGCAAAGCGGCACCGGCAGCAGCGCCAACCGAACCGACTTTAAACCGCAGAAGGCCAAAACCAGCGAGCTCGGCACCAAGTGGGAGCTGATGGATAAACACCTGCTGCTGACCGCCGCCCTCTTTCGCACCGATATTGAAAACGAAGTCGAGCAGAACGATGACGGCAGCTATTCGCAGTACGGTAAGAAGCGCGTTGAAGGCTATGAGATTTCGCTGGCCGGTAACATCACCCCTGACTGGCAGGTAATTGGCGGCTATACCCAACAGCATGCCAGCGTTCGTGAAGGCGCGAACACCGCCCAGGATGGCACCAGCGCGCTGCCGTATACGCCAGAGCACGCGTTTACCCTCTGGAGCCAGTACCAGGCCACCGATGCGATCGCCGTCGGCGCCGGCGCACGATACGTCGGCAGCATGCATCGCGGCAGCGACGGTGCGGTCGGCACGCCTTCCTATACCGAAGGCTACTGGGTGGCCGATGCTAAAGTCGGTTACCGCATTAACCGTAATTTCGACCTGCAGCTGAACGTCTATAACCTGTTTGATACCGACTACGTCGCCTCGATTAACAAGAGCGGCTACCGTTATCACCCGGGCGAGCCGCGGACCTTCCTGCTCACCGCCAATATGCATTTCTGATCACCGGCGGGGCGGCAACGCCCCGTTTTCTCAGGAGATAAAACGATGATGTACCATATTCCCGCCGTTCTCACCCCTCAGGAAGTGGACGATTTTACCGCTCAGCTTCAGCAGGCGGAATGGGTTGACGGGCGCGTGACGACCGGCGACCAGGGCGCTCAGGTCAAAAATAATCAGCAGGTGGACACCCGCAGCAACCTCTACGCCAAGCTTCAGGGCAACGTGCTGGCGGCGCTAAACCGCAGTTCGCTTTTTTTTGCCGCCGCGCTGCCGAAGGCCATTTCCAGCCCGCTGTTCAACCGCTACCAGCAGAGCGAAACTTATGGTTTCCACGTCGACGGCGCGGTGCGCAGCCTGGCGCAGGGCGGCTGGATGCGCACCGATCTTTCCGCCACCCTCTTTTTAAGCGCTCCGGAAAGTTACGCAGGCGGTGAGCTGGTCGTCAACGATACCTACGGGCAGCACGCGGTTAAGCTCCCGGCCGGGGACCTGGTGCTCTATCCTTCGAGCAGCCTGCACTGCGTCACCCCGGTGACCTCAGGCATCCGCGTCGCCTCGTTCTTATGGATTCAGTCAATGATCCGTGACGATAAACGCCGCAGTATGCTGTTTGAACTGGATGGCAATATTCAGAAATTAAAAAGCCGCCACGGCGAAAGCGACGAAGTGCTATCTCTGCTTAATCTGTACCATAACCTGCTGCGCGAATGGTCAGAGATCTGAACCTTGCCTGCTCATTTTTTACCCCCATATTCTCTATACTAAAGAGAGACGAGATAGCGAGGTGAACTATGGCATCAGGTTGGGCAAATGATGACGCGGTGCAGGAACAGATCGACAGCACCATCAACGACGCGATAGCCCGGGCGCGAAATGAGCTGTCATCGGGGGAAAGCAACAAATTTTGTGAAGAATGCGGAGAGCCGATTCCTGAGGCGCGCCGACGAGCGGTGGCGGGAGTCAAATACTGCGTTAAATGCCAACAGGAGAAAGATTTACATAACAATACATTTTCGGGATATAATCGCAGAGGATCCAAAGACAGCCAGCTTCGCTGACCGATGTTTACCGTTCATTACCGCATATCGCATTAACTTTTCGCGCACGTTTTTTGGCAAACGGAGTGGCAAAATGTGCCCTTCCAGCCTGCTGGACGCCGCCGCAACCTGTTTCGCCGCCAGCGGCTTAAATAATTTATTAATATTCAATAAATTAATAATCATTCAAAAAATTAGATAGAGATTGTTAATTTCCTTCGATTTTATCTCCCGCTAAAAACCGTGATACTTATCACATCGACGGAACATCGTCCCCTATACAGAACAACCTGCGAGAGATTAATTATGAAAAACATCAAATACGCTGCTGCCGCTATCGCCCTTTCCGCTCTGTCTTTCGGCGCGTTCGCCGCTCAGCCGGTAACATCGGCTCAGGCAGAGAGCATGAACAAAATCGGTGTGGTTTCTGCTGAAGGCGCGACGACGCTGGATGGACTGGAAGCCAAACTGGCTGAAAAAGCAGAGGCCGCTGGCGCGACCGGCTATAGCATTACCTCCGCTAACAGCAACAACAAACTGAGCGGTACCGCGGTTATCTATAAATAATCGCCAGATTTCCTGTAGCAACACTCTGTAATGCCACTGTTTTAACCCTGTAAGATCCTTTAATACCCTTGCCTTGCCCGTCCACGCCACTGGACGGGCTTTTTTTTGCCTGCCGATACGGTTACCAGCTCTCAGCCACCTTCGCCAGCCCTTGCTCCAGAGAGGAAACGACGCCGGTCGCCACCAGACAGCAGGCCAGCTGAATTTTCAGCGATTGCGGCAACGGCTCGCTCCCTACAGAACAGCGCTCGATCCAGCGCGCGGTCACTTCGGGATCTTTTGACGCCGGCAAGACGAGCGCCTGCTCCGCTGCGCCATCCTGACGTTCGTTAACCACCCGCGTACCGGCCGCGTCAATCAGGCTGATCTGCGGACAGCGCTGCGGATTGGCGTAAACTTCGCCTTCAGTTCCGTGCATCAGCAGCGCCCGGCCGCCGATCCCGGCAAAGAATTTCGCCACCCTGCCAACGTATTCAGGATGCGAAACGCTCGACAGGCGCAGCGCCGCATCTTCAGCAAACGGCGTCGCCAGCTTGGCCAGCGTGTGGGCGCTGTTACGCACCCCCATGCGCCAGCGCATCGCCAGCTGTTTTTCCAGCGGCGGACAAAATGCGCCGACCGGCACGTAAACCGGCTGGTGGCTGTCTAACCGCGCCTGGGCCTGGCCTGCCTGAAGCGTCGCCGGGATCCCCATCAGTTCAAAAATCGTTTCCGTCAGCACGCGGGTGGGATCGTGGCTTACGCCGTGAACAATCACCGGGAAGCCAAGCTTATGCAGAAGCACGGCGAGCAGAGGCGTCAGGTTGGCCTGCTTGCGCGCGCCGTTATAGCTGGGGATCACTATCGGCATCGGTTTAGCGACCGGCGGCGTCAGCTTCATCGTATGATTCTGCATCGCTTCATAGAAGCCCTTCATCTCCGCTTCACCTTCTCCCTTAATGCGCAGGGCAATGAGAATGCCGCCGAGCTCGAGCTCAGGCACCTCGCCGTTAAGCATTCGCGAGTAGAGCGCGCGCGCCGTCTCCACGTCAAGGTCGCGGGCGTGGTTTTTGCCGCGCCCGACTTCTTTAATGATTTTGCTGTAGTCCATTGCAGGCTCCTCTGAGCTTCTCACATCGTCGACACTGCACCGCTAACGCCGTTTGCGACGCGTCTGTTTTGTTTTAGTTTTTACTATAACCTCGGGGACGGCTGGCTGCTCTATCGGAAATACGGGTAATGCATTCAATAAGCGCTTACCGTAGTTTTTGGTCAACAGGCGTTTGTCATAAATCACCACCTCTCCCCAGCAGCTATGGCTACGGATCAGGCGGCCAACCTGCTGAATCAGGTTGAATGACGCGCTGGGCAGGCTCTGAACTTCGAACGGGTAGCGGTTGAGGCTTTTGAGCCATTCGCCTTCTGTAATCACCACCGGGCTGTCTATCGGCGGGAAAGCAATCTTATGAATATGCACCTGACTTAACAGCTCGCCTTTTAAATCCAGCCCTTCCGCGAAGGATTGCAGCCCAACCAGTACGCTGCGCTCGCCGCCTTCTACGCGTTTGCGATGCAGCTCGACCAGCCGGTAGCGAGGCTTATCGCCCTGAACCAGTAGCAGCAGGCGCAGATCGGTAACGTGTTCGAGGAAGCGCTGCATCGCTCTTCCGCTGGCGAATAGCACCAGCATGCCGAGGTGCTTTTTGCTCTCGACCTGCTCCCGAAAATAGGCGGCCATCTCGGCAATATGCTGCTCTTCGTTATCGATAAGCGGTTCATAATGCATCTGCGGAATGACGATTTTGCCCTGTTCGACGTGGTTGAAGGGCGAGTCCAGGGCCACAAAGCGATCTCCCGCCTTCTCTTTCAGCCCGCTCATCTCCTGCAGACGCGAAAAACTATTCAGCGAACGCAGCGTCGCAGAGGTGACGACGATATGCGGAACGCTGCGCCACAGCAGCCTCTCCAGCTGATCGCTGACGCGGATCCCCACGCAGTGGAACCAGATATGCAACTGGCCGTCCCGCAGGTCGCGGGTAACCCATTTGGTCACCGGCGCGCCGGAGGACTGCGCCAGCGATGCCAGCCGCCAGAGTTTACTTTGGCTTTCAAACATCCCCAGCGCGCGGTTCATCTGCAGCAGAACCCGGTGCAAACGTACCACATCGTGACTGCCGGTTTTTTCGCCCAGATCGTTAAGGAACAGCTCCGCCAGACCGCGCAGCGTCTCGGTAAGCTTCGCCAGCCGCTGGCAGATTTCCATCACTTCCGCCGGTAGCTCTCCCATCGGGAAGCGGTACTCCGCCTCCTGCCCGGCCGGCATGTACAGATTGAGGATGTTATTCAGGGAGGCGATGAGTTCGTAGAGCTCCTCGCAATGCCCATTCAGGCGCTCGGGATTGGCCAGCGGCGGCGTTGTTTTAGGGCGAAACTGCTCCATGCAGGTCGCGACCAGCTTCGTAAAAAGATCCAGTTGCAGGCGGTACCACGGGGCGGTAATTTCCGCGCTCATTTCCAGCGCATCGCGGGCCACCTCCGGAAGATGGTGACCTTCATCCAGCACCAGCAGCAGATGCTTAGGTTCCGGCAGCACCGCTTCGCTCTCCATGGCCGCCATCACCAGCGCATGGTTAGCCACCACCACTTCCGCTTCCTGGATTTCCCGGCGGGCGACGAAGAAGGGGCATTCGCGGTAGTAGTGGCAGTTACGGTTCAGGCAGCTGGCTTTGTCGGTGCTCAGGCGGCTCCATAATGAATCATCAACGTTTTTATCGGTATGATCGTGCAGGCCGTCCCATTTGTAGCTATCGAGATCCGCTTTCAGCGTCGCGCACAGCTTCTGCTCCGCCTGGTTGTTGGGCGTGAGTTCGTCATCAAGAAAGGCCAGTAAATCCTGCTGCGTGGGCTCGGTGCTGGCAAGGGCGGCCAGGTTACGCGGGCAGACGTAGCGCCCGCGGCCAAAGGCGGCGGTAAAGCGCAGGTCGGGAATGATTTTGCGCAGCAATGGTAGGTCTTTGCTGTAGATTTGGTCCTGCAGAGCAACGTTGGCGGTACTGACCACCAGCGTTTTTTGTTCTTCTCGGGCAATGGCGATACCGGGAATCAGATATGACAAGGTTTTGCCGACGCCGGTCGGAGCTTCTATCGCCAGATGCCGCCCCTCTTCCCCGGCAAGCGTCTTCGCCACATCGGCGATCATCTGCCGCTGCGGAGGACGGGGAATAAAGTCAGGAATTTGTTCCTGAAGCGCCTTATACCAGGCGGCGATTTGCGCTTTCAGCGCTGCGGTCAAAGCCATGAGAAAACCTGAATACTGTATAAACAGCCACTATTGTGCCATTTTTTAGCCATCGGGAGGAATGTCTTTCTGAGCAAACTGGAATCTCGCTCGAGGTTCAACGTGAGCGAAGAGCATGCCGGGCAAGGAGCCTTACCCGGATAACCCATCCGGGGCATGGCCGCGCGTTCGCGGCTATGCCCGCAGGAATGACGGGATAGGGTTACTCAGCCGCCGCGGGTTTGCGCGGGCGACGACGGCGAGGAGGTTTACCGTCCTGAGTTCGCGCTTTAGGCGCTTCGCCATCGATACGACGCGGGGCGGACTGCTGACCGCGACCTTGTCCCTGGCCGCCGCGGCCCTGGCTTTGGCCACCACGGCCGCCGCCGCGCTGCTGCTGACGACCGTTCTGAATCGGCTCGGCTTTGATCGACGGATCCGGCTCATAGCCCGCAAGGGCGATACGCGGGATCTCTTTTTTCAGCAAGCGTTCGATATCATGCAGCAGTTTATGTTCATCTACGCAGACCAGCGACAGCGCTTCACCCGTTGCCGCGGCGCGACCGGTACGACCAATACGGTGCACATAGTCTTCCGGTACGTTTGGCAGCTCGTAGTTCACCACGTGAGGAAGCTCTTCAATGTCCAGACCGCGCGCGGCGATATCGGTCGCCACCAGCACGCGAATGCCACCGGATTTAAAGTCAGCCAACGCGCGGGTACGCGCGCCCTGGCTCTTGTTGCCATGAATGGCGGCGCTGCGGATGCCGTCTTTATTAAGCTGCTCCGCCAGATGGTTAGCGCCGTGCTTGGTGCGGGTAAAGACCAGCACCTGCTGCCAGTTGCCTTCACCGATCATCTGCGATAGCAGCTCGCGCTTGCGCTTTTTGTCGACAAAATGCACCAGTTGGCTCACCTGTTCAGAAGCAGTGTTGCGGCGGGCGACTTCAATTTCCAGCGGATTATGCAACAGCTTTTCCGCCAGCGATTTAATCTCGTCGGAGAAGGTTGCGGAGAACAGCAGGTTCTGGCGCTTCGCCGGCAGCTTCGCCAGTACCCGGCGAATATCGTGAATAAAGCCCATATCCAGCATACGGTCGGCTTCATCCAGCACCAGCACTTCAACTTTGTCCAGGCTCACGGCGTTCTGATGTTCAAGATCCAGCAGGCGGCCGGGCGTTGCCACCAGGATATCGACGCCGCTGCGCAGCTTCATCATCTGCGGGTTAATGCTCACGCCGCCGAACACCACCAGCGAACGAACATTAAGGTATTTGCTGTAATCCCGCACGTTTTCGCCAATCTGCGCCGCCAGCTCGCGCGTGGGGGTCAGGATCAGTGCGCGTACCGGACGACGGCCTTTAGCGTGCGGTTCTTTCTGGACCAGGTGCTGAAGCAGAGGCAGCGTAAATCCCGCCGTTTTACCAGTACCGGTCTGGGCGCTGGCCATCAAATCACGACCCTGTAATACCGCCGGGATGGCCTGCTGCTGAATAGGGGTTGGCTCAACGTAGCCCTGCTCAGCGACGGCGCGCAGGATTTCAGGATTCAGGCCAAGGGAATCAAAAGACATAACAACTCCGAACCGCCCCGGCCCTTCACAGGCGTAGTTTTCAGGGAGATTATTGCGAAAGAGATGGCAAAAACCACAATGCCATGAAGCTGCGCAGTCTAGCAGATTTTGTGATGAACCGCATAAAATCTGCCGAAAAGAATCCTCTGGCTAACAAACCACTGCTCCCCGTCCTGGCGATAACGAGCGCCGCCGCATAACGCGGCGGCGAAAACCACTAACGCAGGCGATACTTAATTTTTTCGACCATCTTCGCGGTGGAAATGCCGTAGCGGTCGTGCAGCGTCGGAAGCGCTCCGGCCAGCAGGAATTCGTCGGGCAAACCGACGGTATCCAGTTCGCAGCGCACGCCTTTGCGCATCAGCAACGCGGCAACCGCTTCCCCTAACCCGCCAACCGACGTGTGGTTTTCCGCGGTCACCACCAGACGACCGGGCTTCGACGCCTGCGCAACGATCGCTTTTTCATCGAGCGGTTTGATGGTGGGTACGTGCAGCACCGCAGCGCTGATATTATCGGCCCGCAGTTGTTCAACCGCCTCCAGGGCGCGCATGGTCATCAGCCCGGAAGAGATAATCAGCACATCGTTACCGTCCTCCAGCAGCTTCGCCTTGCCCAGTTCAAACTGATAATCATATTTATCGAGCACCAGCGGCACCTTACCGCGCAATAGACGCATATACACCGGACCGCTGTGGTCGGCAATCGCCGGTACCGCCTGCTCTATCTCCAGCGCATCGCAGGGATCGACGATGACCATGCCGGGGATGCCTCGCATAATCGCCAGATCTTCCGTTGCCTGATGGCTCGGCCCGTAGCCGGTGGTCAGGCCCGGCAGCGCCGCGCAGATCTTCACGTTCAGATGCTCTTCGGCGATAACCTGATGGATAAAATCATAGGCGCGGCGGGTGGCAAAAGCGGCATAGGTGGTGGCGAAGGGAATAAATCCCTCCTTCGCCATTCCTCCGGCGGCCGCCATCAGCAGCTGCTCCGCCATCCCCATCTGGAAGAAGCGTTCCGGGAAGGCCTGGGCGAAGATATGCAGATCGGTATACTTTGACAGATCCGCGGTCATCCCGACGATTTCCGGGCGCTGCGCAGCCAGCTTCGATAGTGCGACGCCAAACGGGGCGGAAACGGTCGCCTGGCCTTCATCAGCAATAGAGGCGATCATCGCTGACGTCTTTAAACGTGGTTTACTCTGGCTCATTACAGCACTCCTTCCGGTTTGTTGGCGTCCAGCACCGCAATCGCCTTTTGCCATTCGTCGGCATCGACGCGGATAAAATGGTTCTTATCGCGGGTTTCCAGGAATGGCACCCCTTTGCCCATCAGCGTGTCGCATAAAATCACCCGCGGCTGGTTGCCCGCATGATTTTTCGCGTTGTCGAAGGCGGTAATCACCGCCGCCAGATCGTTGCCGTCCACACGCTGCACGTACCAGCCGAAGGCGGACCATTTTTCATGCAGCGGCTCAAAGCCGAGGATTTTGCGCGAATCGCCGTCCGCCTGCTGTTTGTTCACATCAACGATGTTTATCAGGTTCGTCAGGCCGTAGTGGGCCGCCGACATCGCTGCTTCCCAGGTCGACCCTTCGTCCAGCTCGCCATCCGACATGGAGTTATAAACCCAGGATGCGCTGCGCTTCTGCCGCAGGCCGAGCGCCATCCCGACGGCAATGGAGAGCCCCTGCCCCAGCGAGCCGCCGGACATCTCCATTCCCGGCGTATAGGTCGCCATACCCGACATCGGCAGGCGGCTGTCGTCGGAACCGTAGGTCTCCAGCTCCTCTTGCGGGATAATTCCCGCTTCCAGTAGCGCCGCATAATAGGCGATGGCGTAATGGCCGTGCGAGAGCAGGAAGCGGTCGCGCCCTTCCCACTCCGGTTCTTCCGGGCGGTAGCGCATCGCGTGGCTGAACGCGGTGGCCAGCACATCCGCATAGCCTAATGCCTGGCCGATGTAGCCCTGTCCCTGGACTTCGCCCATTTGCAGGGCATAGCGACGAATACGCCACGCCGCCGCAGCAACTTTTTGTAATTCTGTGATTTTCATCTGCTTGCCTCGCTTAGTGGATTAACATGCCGCCATTCACGTCCAGGGTGATACCGGTCGAGTAGGAAGAGAGCTCGCTGCCGAGGAACAGGGCGGCGCGCGCGATATCCACCGCATCGCCAAGGCGGTTCATCGGGATCCCGGCGAGGATATTGGCCGTCATGTCGTCGGTCAGCTTACCGGCGGTGATATCGGTCTGAATCAGCCCCGGAGTAATGCAGTTAACGCGGACGTTATCCGGACCAAGCTCGCGCGCCATCGCCCGCGCCAGGCCGAGCACCCCGGCTTTCGCCGCGCTGTAGTGCGGGCCGCCGAAGATACCGCCGCCGCGCTGGGCGGAAACCGAAGAGATACAGACGATGCTGCCCGATTTTTGCGCCCGCATCGTCGGAATAACCGCCTGCGACATCAGCAGCGTGCCGCGCAGGCTGACATCCAGCACCGCGTCGTAGTTGGCGCGCTTAATATCCATCAGCTTCAGCGGCTGAGTAATCCCGGCATTATTCACCAGCACATCGACCCGGCCATATTTCGCGAGAATCTGTTCCATCGCCGCCTGAACCTGAACTTCATCGGCAACGTTCGCCGCCAGGCCAAGATGGCCTTCGCCTAAGGCCGCGGCTGCCGCTTTGCTGGCTTCGCCATTGAGGTCGATAATGACCACGCTGGCGCCGTTTTCAGCAAATAATTTGGCGGTGGCAAAACCCAAACCGCGTGCCGAGGCCGCGCCGGTAATAATGGCGACTTTATCTTTTAATAACATATTTTCACTCCATGACATGACGTCAGATTAATTAACAGGATATATTTCCGTTATTGTGGTTCATCGAGAAAGAGAATCACCACCAGACCTATTGCGGCGCAGATACCAAAATAGGTGAATACAGAATTAAAGCTGCCGGTTTTATCGAGTAAAAAGCCCGCAGCCATCGGGGCAACAAATCCGCCGAGGTTACCGCCGCTATTGATAATAGAAGAGGCGATCGGATAGGTTTTATTATCCGAAACGGCCATACCGTAGGCGGTAAAGGCCGGCCAGCCAATATTCAAACATAAACCGACGAAGAATAATCCGACACAGACCGCCCAGGTGCTCGCGGGAATATTTAGCATAATGAGCATCATGACCACAGTGGAAATCGCCGTAAACATCATTGTCGGTTTACGTCGCCGGCCTAATACCTTATCCGAAATCCATCCACCGCCAATCGCGCCTATAAAACCGCCAATGCACGGCATACTTGCCACGAAGCCCATGCTCATTACATCAAACCCGCGTTCTTTAACCAAATACAGCGGGATCCACGTTAATAATCCGTACAGCACACTAACCATCATAAAATAAGCCAGGCAGTCGCCAAGAATATTTTTCGAGGTAAATAATCCTTTCGCCGTATCAATAGGGGTAAGCTTTTTCACCCGAATAAATTTATCCAGCCAGATAAAGCGATCGGCAATTAATATATTTTGCCGTACGGTGTTTTTATCGCTTTCACGCCCGGCGTTAATCTCTTCCAGCTCGCTTTGCGAAACAAATCCGCTCTCTGCGGGTTTTGACTTAACCAACAGGTACCACGCCACCGCCGCCACAATCCCCGGTATCGCAAAGGAGAAAAAGACCCACCGCCAACCCCAGGTTACCGCGATCCATACCGCCAGCGGCGGTACGATTATCGGCGCAAACATGGTGGCGGCAATGTAGACGCCCGTTGCCGTGGCTTTCTCTTTCGGCGGGAACCAGTTATTAATGGTTGAAGCCAGGCCTACCGGACATGGCCCTTCGCTAAGCCCCAGTCCCAGCCGCACCATCTTCAGGCCAAACACCGAGCTCACGGTGCCCATCAGCCAGGTAAAAGCGGAAAAGCCGAAAATCGACAGCGCGACCAGTCCCCGGGTGCCGCGTTTGGCAATGAAAAAGCCGGCCGGGATCTGGCTGACCGCGTAGCCCAGGAAAAACATGCTGGCGATGGCCCCGGCCTCAAAGTTGTTGATATGAAACTCATCAATAATGAACGGCAGTACCGCACCGATATTCGTTCTGTCGGCGTAATTTATGGCATACACCAGGAAAATCATCGTCAAAACCACAAAACGATATTTTGTTTTCCTGGCGTCAGTACAGACCACAGTATCTATACGTGACATAGGGTATCCTCTTTATTTTTATGCTTTTTGTCGCGAACCTTACCGCATCGCGCCTTGTTATCAGGCCTGTGCTTGCAATATAACAATCCCAAAAAGAAAGGGTATTCAAAAAACCTCAATTATGACTGAGAAAAATTTGCTTCGTGACTGCATTCAAATTCCTGTCAATTATTTTTTTCGAGAGCTTCACATTTAAAACTGTTAAGTTCATCACGGATTACGCCATGTCTTATTTCCCGGCTATGCTATCCTGACCGTCATTTTATGGGATAACCGCTGGATGTACTGTTTTTTTGAGTAAATAAATCACCCTAATTATTCCACTCACCGGAGGAAATCATGAACCAGCCGCTGCCAAATAAAAGCTTGCCGATGCCATCCTTACGCAATATTCAGGCATTTATTGAAGTGGCCGATACCGGCAGCCTGAACCTGGCAGCAGAGAATCTCAATATTACAGCTTCAGCAGTCAGTCATCAGATAGCCAGCCTGGAACAGTATCTGGGAAAGAAGATATTTTCCCGCAGCAGTAAAGGAATGGTCTTAACCACCATTGGTGAAAAATATCTTAAAGAAGTTTCCGGAGCCTTAAATATTATTGGTCAGGCCACTAACCAGGTGATTAATGATATTCACCAGGATTATTTACGGATTCATTCAGCGCCGAGCTTTGGCTTATTGTGGTTGATGCCCCGACTTAATAAGTTTCGCCAGGCATGGCCGGAGCTTAAAATTAGCCTGACCTGTTCTTATGAAAGCATTCAGTTCTCCCGCGATAATATCGATATTGATATTCGCCACGGTCTCTCACAGTGGCCGACCCTGGTGGTCAAGACCATAAAAAACGAACGCATGCTGCCCTTCACCTCATCGACTTATTTAGCCGGGCGCAACGTTCAGTCCATTGAAGATTTGTTGGCGTGCGATCTTATTCATTCCGATAGCACGCTGATCGGCTGGAGCAACTGGCTATCGTGGCATAAGGTTCGCGGCTGGAATAAAAATTTTATTTTTAATTTTGACCGCTCCTATATGAGTATCGAGGCCGCGCGCATGGGGATGGGGGTTATTCTTGAGAGTAATTTGCTGGCCGGGCAGAGCGTTCGTCAACGTCACCTGGAACCCGTCTTTAGCCGCGACGTCAGTATGCCGGTTAATGCCCATCACTTCGTTTTACCGCACCCGAATGAGCAAAAAGAGAAAGTGAAGATCTTCTTTAACTGGGTTGCCGAAGAGCTAAGCCACGAAGGATTTCATATCTAGCAGCAAACGGTGGACAAACCGCAAACCTGGGCCTAGAGTTAATCAATCGATTGATTAACTTTTCCAGCGCGATGACAACAACTCCTATTACCAGCAAGGGCGAGCAGGCGAAAAGCCAGCTTATCGCCGCCGCAATCGCCCAGTTCGGCGAATACGGCCTGCATGCCACGACCCGCGATATCGCCGCCCAGGCCGGGCAAAATATCGCCGCCATCACCTACTATTTTGGTTCCAAAGACGATCTCTACCTCGCCTGCGCCCAGTGGATCGCTGATTTTATCGAACACAATTTCCGCCCCCACGCGCAGGCGGCGGAAGCGCTGTTCACTGAGCCTGTGCCCGATAAAGCCGCGATGCGCAGCCTGATACTTGGCGCCTGCCAGAATATGATCCTGCTGCTGACCCAGGACGACACCGTCAATTTGAGCAAATTCATCTCCCGCGAGCAGCTGTCGCCGACGCCGGCCTACCGGCTCATCCACGATCAGGTGATTGCTCCACTACACTGCTACCTGACACGTTTAATCGCCGCCTATACCGGCCTGAACGCCGACAGCACGCAAATGGTGCTTCACACCCACGCGCTGTTGGGCGAAGTTCTCGCTTTTCGCCTTGGTCGGGAAACGGTACTACGCCGCGCGGGCTGGGCCGAGTTCGATCGGGACAAAACCGCGCAAATTATTGAGGTTATCACCTGCCATATTGATTTCGTTCTGGAAGGATTATCGCAAAGGAGTCTGGAGTCATGAAAAAACCGCTCATCGTCGTTGTGCTGCTTCTCCTGCTGGCTGCTGTCATTGGCGGAGGCTGGTGGTGGTACCAGAGCAGCCAGCAGAAAGCGCTCACGCTATATGGCAACGTGGATATTCGTACCGTCAACCTCAGCTTCCGCGTGGGCGGGCGGCTGGCGTCGCTCAGCGTCGACGAGGGCGATGCGATTAAAGCCGGACAGACCCTGGGCGAGCTGGACCGCGCGCCGTACGAGAACGCGCTCCAACAGGCGCAGGCCAACGTGTCCACCGCCCAGGCGCAGTACGACCTGATGATGGCGGGGTATCGTTCGGAAGAGATTGCCCAGGCCGCCGCCGCGGTCAACCAGGCGCAGGCGGCTTACGACTACGCGCAGAACTTTTACCAACGCCAGCTGGGGCTGCGCAAAAGCAGCGCCATCTCCGCTAACGACCTGGAAAATGCCCGCTCCTCGCGCGATCAGGCCCAGGCGACGCTGAAGTCCGCGCAGGATAAGCTGCGCCAGTATCGCGCGGGGAATCGTCCGCAGGAAATCGCCCAGGCCAAAGCCAGCCTTGAGCAGGCGCAGGCCGCGCTGGCGCAGGCGAAGCTGGATCTGCACGATACCACGTTGATCTCGCCGTCCGACGGAACGCTGATGACCCGCGCCGTCGAACCGGGCAGCATGCTCAGCGCCGGCGGCACGGTGATGACGCTCTCGTTAACCCATCCGGTGTGGGTACGCGCCTATATCGATGAAAAAAATCTTGGCCAGGCCCAGCCGGGTCGCGAAGTGCTGCTTTTCACCGATAGTCGCCCGGATAAACCCTACCGCGGCAAAATCGGCTTCGTCTCCCCTACCGCTGAATTCACGCCAAAAACCGTGGAGACGCCGGACCTGCGCACCGATCTGGTTTATCGCCTGCGTATTGTGGTCACCGATGCCGACGACGCGCTGCGCCAGGGGATGCCGGTCACCGTCACCTTCAGTCACGGAAACGGCCAATGAGCGAGGACGTCATTACGCTGAGCGGCCTGACCCGGCGCTTTGCCGGCATGGACCGCCCGGCCGTCGCGCCGCTGGACTGCACTATTCATTCCGGCTATGTGACCGGTCTGGTGGGCCCGGATGGCGCCGGAAAAACCACCCTGATGCGCATGCTCGCCGGGCTGCTGAAAGCTGACGCAGGCAGCGCAACGGTGATCGGCTACGACCCGATTGCCGACGATAGCGCCCTGCACGCAGTGCTCGGCTATATGCCGCAGAAATTCGGCCTGTACGAAGATCTGACGGTAATGGAAAACCTGACGCTCTACGCCGATCTGCGCAGCGTGACCGGCGAGGCGCGGGAAAAAACCTTCGCCAGGCTGCTGGAATTTACCTCCCTCGGCCCCTTTACCGGCCGGCTGGCGGGCAAGCTTTCCGGCGGCATGAAGCAGAAACTTGGTCTGGCCTGCACCCTGGTCGGCGAACCGAAAGTCCTGCTGCTTGATGAACCCGGCGTCGGCGTCGACCCCATCTCTCGCCGCGAACTGTGGCAGATGGTGCACGAACTGGCAGGCGACGGAATGCTGATCCTCTGGAGCACCTCTTATCTTGATGAGGCCGAGCAGTGCCGGGACGTGCTGTTGATGAACGAGGGCCAGTTGCTCTATCAGGGCGCGCCAAAAGAGCTGACGCAGACCATGGCCGGACGCAGCTTTTTGATTTCCAGCGGCGAGGAGAATAATCGCCGTCTGCTCCAGCGGACGCTGAAACTGCCGCAGGTCAGCGATGGCGTGATTCAGGGTAAATCGGTACGCCTGATCCTTAAAAAAGAGGCCAACATCAGTGAAGTCCAGAACGCTAACGGTATGCCGCCGCTCGAGGTGGCCGAAACCGCACCGCGCTTTGAGGACGCCTTTATCGACCTGCTGGGCGGCGCCGGGACCGCCGAATCGCCGCTGGGCAACATCATCCACACCGTGGAAGGCTCCCATGAGGACACGGTGATTGAAGCGCAGACCCTGACCAAGAAATTCGGCGATTTTGCCGCCACCGACCACGTTGATTTTCAGGTCAAGCGCGGGGAGATTTTCGGCCTCCTTGGGCCTAACGGCGCGGGCAAGTCCACCACCTTTAAGATGATGTGCGGCCTGCTGGTCCCCACCTCCGGTAAAGCGCTGGTGCTGGGCATGGACCTGAAAGTCAGCTCCGGCAAGGCACGTCAGCATCTGGGCTATATGGCGCAGAAGTTCTCGCTCTACGGCAACCTTTCCGTTGAGCAGAACCTGCGTTTCTTCTCCGGGGTGTACGGCCTGCGCGGGCGGGCGCAGAACGATAAAATCGCCAGCATGAGCGAGGCATTTGGCCTGAAAAGCATCGCCCGGCAGGCCGCTGACGACCTGCCGCTCGGCTATAAGCAGCGCCTGGCGCTGGCCTGCTCGCTGATGCACGAGCCGGATATCCTGTTTCTTGATGAACCCACTTCCGGGGTTGATCCCCTCACCCGCCGCGAATTCTGGCTGCATATCAACAGCATGGTGGATAAAGGCGTGACGGTGATGGTCACCACCCACTTTATGGATGAAGCGGAGTATTGCGATCGTATCGGCCTTGTCTATCACGGCAAGCTGATCGCCAGCGGCACGCCGGACGATCTGAAGGCGCTGGCGGCGGATGATAAACAGCCCGACCCGACGATGGAGCAGGCGTTTATCACCCTCATTCACGACTGGGATAAGGAGAACGCCGGTGAGCGCTAAACTGCTATCGTGGCGGCGCGTGCGCGCCCTGTGCGTGAAAGAGACGCGGCAGATTGTCCGCGACCCCAGCAGCTGGCTGATTGCGGTGGTCATCCCCCTGCTGCTGCTGTTTATCTTTGGCTACGGGATTAACCTCGACTCCAGCAAGCTGCGGGTGGGCGTGCTGCTGGAACAGCAGAGCGAAGAAGCGCTGGATTTTGTCCATACCATGACCGGCTCCCCCTATATCGACGCCACCATCAGCGATAACCGCCAGGAACTGGTGCAGATGATGCAGGCGGGACGCATTCGCGCGCTGGTAACCATTCCGGTGGATTTCGACCGCAAGATGGCCCGCCCCGGCGACGATGCGCCGATCCAGCTCATCACCGACGGCAGCGAACCGAATACCGCTAACTTCGCCCAGGGCTACGTCGAAGGCATCTGGCAAATCTGGCAGCAGCAGCGAGCGGAAGATCGCGGCGAAACCTTCGAGCCGCTAATCGACGTGCAGACGCGCTACTGGTTTAACCCGGCCGCGATCAGCCAGCATTTTATTATCCCCGGCGCGATCACCATCATTATGACGGTGGTCGGCGCGATCCTGACCTCGCTGGTGGTGGCCCGCGAGTGGGAGCGCGGCACCATGGAGGCGCTGTTGTCGACCGAGATTACCCGCGCCGAGCTGCTGCTGTGCAAGCTGATCCCCTACTATTTCCTCGGCATGCTGGCGATGCTGCTGTGTATGCTGGTGGCGGTGTTTATTCTCGGCGTGCCCTTTCGCGGTTCGCTGGTGATTCTGTTTTTTATCACCAGCCTGTTTTTGCTGAGCACTCTGGGAATGGGGCTGCTGATTTCCACCATTACCCGCAACCAGTTTAACGCCGCGCAGGTGGCGCTGAACGCCGCGTTCCTGCCGTCAATTATGCTGTCCGGGTTTATTTTTCAGATCGACAGCATGCCGGCGATAATCCGCGCGGTGACCTACGTGATCCCGGCGCGCTATTTTGTCAGCACCCTGCAAAGCCTGTTTCTGGCGGGCAATATCCCGGTGGTGCTGCTGGTGAATGTGATGTTTTTAATCGCCTCGGCGGTAATGTTTATTGGCCTGACGTGGCTGAAAACCAAACGGCGTCTGGATTAGCGAACGCCTGACCCGGGCTACAAAGGCTGACAAACGGGTAGCCCGGATAAGCGCAGCGCAGTCCGGGGATACAAAGCAGCATAAAGAGAGAATATAAGATGTTTCATCGCTTATGGACGTTAATCCGCAAAGAGCTGCAGTCGCTGTTGCGCGAACCGCAGACGCGGGCGATTTTGATTATGCCGGTGCTGATCCAGGTGCTGCTGTTCCCCTTTGCCGCCACGCTGGAGGTGACGAACGCCACCATTGCCATCTATAACGAAGACAACGGCAAGCACGCCGTGGAACTGACCCAGCGCTTCGCCCGCGCCAAAGCCTTCACCCACGTTCTGCTACTGAAAAGCCCGCAGGAAATAAGACCAACTATCGATGAACAAAAAGCGCTATTGGTCGTGCGTTTCCCGGCAGATTTTTCGCGCAACCTCGACACCAACCAGACCGCCCCGCTCCAGCTTTTGCTGGACGGGCGCAACTCTAACAGCGCGCAAATTGCTGCGAACTATCTCCAGCAGATCGTCAAAAACTATCAGCAGGACCTGCTGGAAGGTAAAACTAAACCGAACAATAGCGAGCTGGTGGTGCGCAACTGGTATAACCCGAATCTCGATTACAAATGGTTCGTGGTGCCGTCGCTGATCGCCATGATCACCACCATCGGCGTTATGATCGTCACCTCGCTCTCCGTTGCCCGCGAGCGCGAACAGGGCACGCTCGACCAACTGCTGGTCTCGCCGCTGGCAACCTGGCAAATCTTTATCGGTAAAGCGGTCCCGGCGCTGATCGTCGCTACCCTGCAGGCAACCATCGTGCTGGGGATTGGCATCTGGGCCTATCAAATTCCGTTTGCCGGCTCATTGCTGCTGTTTTACTTCACGATGATCGTTTACGGCCTGTCGCTGGTAGGATTCGGCCTGTTGATTTCGTCGCTGTGCTCCACGCAGCAGCAGGCGTTTATCGGCGTATTCGTCTTTATGATGCCGGCGATCTTGCTCTCCGGCTACGTTTCGCCGGTGGAGAATATGCCGGTATGGCTGCAGAACCTGACGTGGGTAAACCCGATACGTCATTTCACCGATATCACCAAGCAGATCTATCTGAAGGATGCGAGTCTGGAAATCGTGTGGGGGAGTTTGTGGCCGCTACTGGTCATAGCGGCCACCACCGGCTCAGCGGCGTATGCGATGTTCCGAAGAAAGATCGCGTAATACTCGTCATCGTTCGAACCACAACTGCGTTGGCTCGCCTTGCTCCCCCCAGTCACATAGTTATCTATGCTTCTGGGGATTCGCTGCGTTGCCGCCTTGTTGTAGCCCGAACGATTTAGCGTATCTGTTTTTATCTTTCGCGAGCAGTGAAACCACCGCCGGACCTGCCAGTATTGCCAGCCCGGCGAGGGCCAGCAGCAGGTTATTGTGCAGTACACGCGACAGCAGCCACAGCACGATCACCGCGGTACCGAAGTACCAGGTAGTGGTGAGTTCCTCAAGGAAATCACCGACGTCGCGCCAGCGCTCATCGTGATGGCGCTGCAAAAACAGCATCGACACTAACGTGACGCCGTACAGTACGCACAAACCTAATCCGACGCGCACCAGCGCGCCGCTCATCCAACCCATCACCAGTACTGCCACGACCAGTAGATGCAACATAATCTGCCAGCAACTAAGACCCGTTGCGACGCGTACACGTTGTTGCCACTTCATGGCTTCTCTCCTGAAGGATTTTTCTCTGCTACTCAGAGTACCGCACTTTACGGAAAATTCCGTATCACCGCATCTTTTTGTGACCTCTACTACACTATTTCCTACAGGAAAGTGACATTGCCCAGAGAAATAAGGACGAACAAATGCCGCGATTTTCGTTAAACGTGCTGACAATTAACACCCATAAAGGCTTTACTGCGTTCAATCGCCGCTTTATTTTGCCCGAATTACGCGAAGCGGTGCGCAGCGTCAGCGCCGACATTGTTTGCCTGCAGGAGGTGATGGGGGCGCACGAAATTCATCCGCTGCATATCGAAAACTGGCCGGATACCACCCACTATGAGTTTCTCGCCGATACCATGTGGAGCGATTACGCATACGGCCGCAACGCCGTTTATCCGGAAGGACATCACGGCAATGCGGTACTTTCCCGCTTTCCCATTGAACATTATCAAAATCTCGATGTTTCGGTGGGCAACAGCGAAAAGCGCGGGCTGCTTTACTGCCGCATTGTGCCGCCGGAAAGCGGGATCGCTATCCATGTGATCTGCGCGCATCTGGGGCTGCGTTCTCATCAGCGCCAGGCCCAGCTGACGATGCTGGCGGAGTGGGTGAACGGTTTACCCGCGGGCGAACCGGTAGTGGTGGCCGGTGATTTTAACGACTGGCGGCAGCAGGCTAACCGCCAGCTTAAAACCCAGGCCGGGCTGGAGGAGATTTTTACCCGCGCCAGAGGGCGTCCGGCGCGAACTTTCCCGGTCAGCTTCCCTCTGCTGCGCCTCGACCGCATCTACGTAAAAAACGCCTATGCCAGCCAGCCAAAGGCGCTGGCGTTAAAACAGTGGCGTCATTTGTCCGATCATGCACCGCTTAGCGTGGAGATACATCTGTGAAATGCAGCTGGCAGGAAGGAAACCGCATTCGGCTATTAGAAAATGGCGATAACTATTATCCGGCGCTGTTTGCCGCCATTGGTCGCGCGCAGCAGCGGGTGATCCTGGAATCCTTTATTTGGTTTGAAGATGACGTCGGCAAACAGCTCCATGCCGTTCTGTTAAAAGCGGCCCAGCGCGGCGTCCGCGTCGAGGTGTTACTGGACGGCTACGGCTCGCCGGATCTGAGCGAAAGCTTTGTGGGCGAGCTGACGTCGGCTGGCGTGATTTTTCGCTACTACGACCCGCGCCCGCGACTGCTCGGCATGCGCACTAATTTATTCCGCCGCATGCATCGTAAAATCGTGGTGATCGACGACGTAACCGCCTTCGTTGGCGGAATTAACTACTCCGCCGAGCATATGACCGATTACGGTCCGGAGGCCAAACAGGATTATGCCGTGCAGGTCGAAGGACCGGTGGTGCTCGATATCCTGCAATTTGAACTGGAAAACTTGCCCACCAATGAGGCGACCCGCCGCTGGTGGCAGCGGCGTCGGCATAAGCCTGAAATCAACCGCAACCCCGGCGAGGCCCAGGCGCTGTTTATCTGGCGGGATAATCAGGATCATCGTGACGATATTGAACGTCACTATCTGAAGATGCTGACCACCGCCCGCCGGGAAGTGATTATCGCCAACGCCTACTTTTTCCCCGGCTATCGCCTGCTGCACGCCATGCGCAACGCTGCCCGACGTGGCGTCCGCGTCAAGCTTATCGTGCAGGGCGAACCGGATATTCCCATTGTCAAATTCGGCGCGCGCCTGCTCTATCACTATCTGGTTAAAGGCGGCGTGCAGATTTTCGAATACCGCCGCCGTCCGCTGCACGGCAAAGTGGCGCTGGCGGACGACCACTGGGCCACCGTCGGCTCCAGCAACCTCGACCCGCTCAGCCTGTCGCTGAATCTGGAAGCTAATCTGGTGATTCACGACCGCGAGTTTAACCAGACGCTGCGCGATAATCTCAATGGCTTAATCCTTAACGACTGCCGCGAGGTCGATAAGCGCATTTTGTCGAAACGCACCTGGTGGCGGCTCGGTATTAGCGTGCTGGCGTTCCACTTCCTGCGCCACTTCCCTGCCTGGGTCGGATGGCTACCGGCCCATACGCCGCTGCTGTCGCGGGTTCAGCCCCCGGTACAGCCGGAGATTGAAACTCAGGATCGCGTAGACCCGGAAAATCAGGAGGTGAAATCCTGATGGCGAAATCTCACCCTCGCTGGCGGATGGCGAAAAAAATCCTGACGGTGCTCTTTTTTATCGCCGTCGTCGTTCTGCTGGTGGTCTACGCCCAGAAAATTGACTGGCAGGACGTGTGGAAAGTGATTCGCGATTACAACCGTATGGCGCTGCTCAGCGCCATCGGGTTAGTTATCGCCAGCTACCTGATCTATGGCTGCTACGATCTGCTTGGGCGCGCTTACTGCGGCCACAAGCTGGCTAAACGTCAGGTAATGCTGGTGTCATTTATTTGCTACGCCTTTAACCTGACGCTCAGTACCTGGGTGGGTGGGATTGGTATGCGCTATCGGCTGTACTCGCGCCTCGGCCTGAGCGGGGCGACCATTACCCGAATTTTTTCGCTGAGCATTACCACCAACTGGCTGGGCTATATTCTGCTCGGCGGCATTATTTTTAGCTCCGGTATGGTGAAGGTTCCCGATCGCTGGTATATCAGCCAGTCGTCGCTGCAAATTCTGGGCGTCGTTTTACTGCTGATTTCCGCGTTTTACCTGTGGGCCTGCGCCTTTGCTAAAAAGCGCCATCTGACGATAAAAGGTCAGCGGCTGGTTCTGCCGTCCTGGCGCTTCGCGATATTGCAGATGGCGGTTTCCAGCCTGAACTGGATGGCGATGGGGGCGATTATCTGGCTGCTGTTGGGGCCGCAGGTGGACTATTTCCTCGTGCTCGGCGTACTGCTGGTCAGCAGCATTGCGGGGGTTATCGTGCATATTCCGGCAGGCATTGGCGTACTTGAGGCGGTGTTTATCGCCATGCTTTCCGGGGAAGAGATTTCGCGCGGCGCGATTATCGCCGCCCTGCTCGCCTACCGCGCGCTGTACTACTTCCTGCCGCTGCTGCTGGCGACCATCGGCTACCTGATTCTGGAGAGTCGGGCGAAACATCTGCGGGAGAAAAACCAGCGCAAGCTGGCGGGAGAAAAGTAAAAAAAGCCCCGGTCGCGAATGCTGACCGGGGCTGCAGGTTCACCACCGTCTGAGATCCAGTAGCCCGGACAGATGCGCAGCATCGCCTTCGGGAACGAGTTAACGACGATTGCCGAAAATGCGCAGCAGCATCAGGAACAGGTTGATAAAGTCCAGATACAGCGTCAGCGCCCCAAGAATCGAGTATTTACGCAGCGTTGATGCATCGCGAACGTCAATCTGCTCGCCGATGTTTTTCAGCTTCTGGGTGTCATAGGCGGTCAGACCGACGAATACGATAACCCCGATGTAGGTCACCGCCCACATCAGCGCTTCGCTCTTCAGCCAGAAGTTAACCAGTGACGCCAGCAGGATACCGATCAGCGCCATAAACAGCATGTTGCCGAAGCCGCTCAGGTCGCGTTTAGTGGTATAGCCGTAAAGGCTCATCACGCCAAACATCCCGCCGGCCACCACGAAGGTACTGGCAATCGACGAGTAGGTATAAACGATGAAAATACTGGAAAGCGTTAGCCCGGTGAGCGCCGAATAGAGCATAAACAGGGTGGTCGCCATTCCCGCGCTCAGCCGCTGCACCATGCCGGAGAGCACGAATACCAGCCCCAGCTGAGCGATGATCAGGCCGAAAAAGGTTATTTTACTGGAAAAAACAAACATCATCACCGCAGGGGTGTTGGCCGCAAACCACGCGATAAACGCCGTGAGCAGTAGCCCGACCGTCATCCAGCCGTACACCTGCGCCATAAAAGTTTGAAGTCCGCTGCGACCCTGTACGATCGCCCCGGAACGAGGATATCTATCCATGACTGTCTCCTGATTAACGAAATTTATCTTCTAAGCGTACCACACTACCAGCGTTCTGCCGCTTCACGGTCGCTATCTCGCGCATCAACCCAGCGCTCGCCTTCCGGCGTCGCCTCGCGCTTCCAGAACGGCGCGCGGGTTTTCAGGTAATCCATAATAAACTCCCCCGCCGCAAACGCGCTGCCGCGATGGGCGCTGGTGACGCCAACAAAAACAATCTCTTCTCCGGGCCACATCTCGCCGATACGGTGAATCACCGTGACCCGCCCCAGCGGCCAGCGCTCGCGCGCCAGCTCAACGATTTCCGCTAGCGATTTTTCAGTCATCCCCGGATAGTGCTCAAGGGTCAGCGCTTTCACGCTGTCGCCAAGGTTGTGGTTGCGAACCTTACCGGTAAAGGTTACCACCGCGCCGTCTTCATCGCGCTCGGCCAGCCAGGGGTATTCGTCGCCGACCTTAAAGCGGTCATGGCTGACGATAATACGCGTCTGCGTCATCTTATCCTCCGGTAACCGGCGGGAAAAACGCCACTTCATCACCGGCCGCCAGCGGATGATCGAAGGTGGTCAGCGTCTGATTTACCGCCGCCAGCAGTTTGCCCTCTTCCAGCGCCAGCGCCCAGCGGTCGCCGCGGGCGATCAGTTGCTGGCGAACGGCTTCAACCGTGGAAAGCCCGTGCGGATCGAGCGTCAGGGAATCGGTGCCGAGCAGTTCACGCACCTGAGCAAAAAAAAGAACCTTAATCATGGCTATCTTCCACTTTAAAATCGCCGGACTTGCCGCCGCTTTTCGCCAGCAGGCGCACCGGGCCAATCACCATATCTTTCTGTACCGCTTTGCACATATCGTAAATCGTCAGCGCGGCGACAGAGGCGGCGGTCAACGCTTCCATCTCAACGCCGGTTTTCCCGGTCAGGCGGCACAGGGATTCAATGCGCACCCGGTTATACTCGGGCTGCGCCTGCAGATTGACCTCAACTTTGCTCAGCATCAGCGGATGGCACAGCGGAATAAGCTCCCAGGTGCGCTTTGCCGCCTGGATCCCGGCGATGCGCGCGGTGGCGAAGACATCGCCTTTGTGATGGCTGCCGTCGATGATCATCGCCAGCGTCGTAGCCTGCATCTCAACATAGGCCTCGGCGCGCGCTTCGCGAACCGTCTCCGCTTTCGCCGAAACATCGACCATGTGCGCTTCGCCGGCGGCGTTAATATGGGTCAGCTGTGACATAAATTACTTCTTAAGGTGAGAGATAAAGTTGCACGGACGCGTACGCGCATCGAGCTGCGGCGCAATAATATTGTCCCAGGCGGTACGACAGGCTTTGGTTGAGCCAGGCATCGCAAAAATCAGCGTACGGTTGGCGATCCCGGCAACAGCGCGGGACTGCAGGGTCGAGGTACCGATCTCTTCGAATGAGAGCATGCGGAACACCTCGCCGAAGCCTTCGACTTCGCGGTCAAACAGCGGCAGCAGCGCTTCCGGCGCCTGGTCGCCGTCGGTAAAGCCGGTGCCGCCGGTAATCAGCACCACCTGCGCCTCATCGCCGGCAATCCACGCCGATACCTGGGCGCGAATAGCGTAGCGGTTCTCTTTCACAATCGCCTTATCGACGATGACATGGCCTGCCTCCTCTGCCGCATCGCGCAGCCAGTGGCCGGAGGTGTCGTCCTCTTCGCCGCGTCGGCTGGAGACGGTGAGAATAGCAATACGGGTCGGGATAAACTCAGCGCTGGCCTGGCTCATCTGATCGCTCCTTAAAATGAATTATCCGCCGATATACGACAGGTTCTGCGTAATACCGGTGTTGCCCTGATGCAGGAAATGAGTTTGCTTTTTGTGCGTTAACGCCTCGGATATGCGCGCCTCCAGCGCCGGCTGCTGCTGCTCATCGGCAAGAAGATCGCGCAGGTCGACGCCGCCTTCGCCGAACAGGCACAGGTGCAATTTACCCACGGAAGAGACGCGCAGGCGGTTGCAGGTGGCGCAGAAATCTTTTTCATAAGGCATGATCAGGCCGATTTCCCCGGCATAGTCCGGATGGCAAAACACCTGCGCCGGGCCGTCGCTACGCTGGCGGATCTGATGGATCCAGCCGCGGCGCAGCAGCTCATCGCGCAGCACCATGCCCGAGATATGATGGCGGCGGAACAGATCGCTGCTTTCGCCGGTTTCCATCAATTCAATAAAACGCAGCTGAATGCGGCGCGGCTGGATCCACGCCAGAAAGGTGTCGAGCTGGTGATGGTTAACGTCGCGCATCAGCACGGTATTAACCTTCACTTTTTCGAAGCCAGCGGCAAAGGCGGCATCAATGCCGTCCATCACCTGACGAAACTTGTCCTGGCCGGTGATGGCGTGAAACTGACGCGCATCGAGGCTGTCCACGCTGACGTTAATCGCCGTCAGCCCGGCATCGCGCCAGCTTTCAACATCCCGCGCCAGCCGGTAGCCGTTGGTGGTGACCGCAATCTGGCGAATGGAGGGATTTTCCCGCACGGCGGCGATAATGTCGGTAAAATCGCGACGCAGCGAAGGCTCACCGCCGGTCAGGCGTACCTTTTCCGTCCCCAGGGCGGAGAATGCGCGAGTGACGTGACGAACCTCATCGACGCTGAGGAAGCCTTTATTGGTGACGGCGCCGGGCTTATAGCCATCGGGCAGGCAGTAGGTGCAACGAAAGTTGCAGACGTCGGTAATTGATAAGCGCAGATAGTAAAACTTCCGCGCATATGCATCGGTAAGCTGTGAAGCCATAGACACCTTTCCAAATACGGGAGACGCGGTCATTTCTTTCCGCGCCCTGGTGGCAACCGAAGTTGTCACGGCCAAAGCACCATATCTTTTGACACAGGCACAGAGGCTAGAGTGTTAACGGGTTATGCCGATAGTAGCGCTTTAATAACGGTTTCGCCATTTCCGATTTCGTTATATATTCAATTACATATCGCTACGATCGCGCATTTTCGCTACAGAATAGCTAAAAACCACGCTTTTGCATTGATGTCGGTCAGTTTGTCAGGTCCCGCCCATCGTCTTTTAGGGGTAGATCGGTTACTGTGAGCCCGATTAATTGTTATAAAGGATTTTTATGCGCAATCGTACTTTCGCCGATCTTGATCGCGTTGTGGCTCTCGGCGGCGGGCACGGCCTGGGCCGGGTGATGTCATCCCTCTCTTCGCTCGGTTCACGCCTTACCGGCATCGTCACCACCACCGATAACGGCGGCTCTACGGGACGCATTCGTCGCGCGGAAGGCGGTATCGCCTGGGGCGATATGCGCAACTGTATTAATCAACTTATCGCCGAACCTAGCGTAGCGTCAGCGATGTTTGAGTACCGTTTTAGCGGCAACGGCGAACTTTCCGGGCATAACCTCGGTAATTTAATGCTTAAGGCGCTGGATCACTTGAGCGTCCGGCCGCTTGAAGCGATCAATTTGATCAGAAATCTCCTTAAGGTTGACGCGTTTCTGATCCCGATGTCGGAACAACCAGTCGATCTGATGGCTATTGACCACGAAGGGCATGAAGTCTACGGCGAAGTGAATATCGATCAGCTTGCCAGCGTGCCGCGCGAGCTTATGCTCTCGCCGCCGGTCCCCACCACTCGCGAAGCGATAGAAGCCATCGCCGAAGCCGACTTAATCCTGATTGGCCCCGGCAGCTTCTATACCAGCCTGATGCCGATTCTGCTCCTCGATGAGATGGCGCAGGCGCTACGCCGCACGCCCGCGCCGATGGTATTTATCGATAACCTGGGCAAAGAGCACAGCCCGGCAGCCAGCCTGACGCTGGCGGACAGAGTGGCCATTATGGAACAGCAGATCGGTAAACGGGTGATTGACGCGCTAGTTGTCGGCCCGAAGGCCGATGTCGCAGGGATTGAAAATCGGGTTGTCATTCAGACGCCCCTGGACGCCAGCGATGTGCCCTACCGCCACGATCGGCAGCTATTACGCCGCGCGCTGGATAAAGCGATTCAGGCATTAGGCTAATCCTCAAAACAGGCTTATTGTCGGGACAAAATCAGGCTGGCTTAAAATCTTAAGGTTGTCTTAAAAAAAAACGGGCAGCATAGCGAACATCTCTTTATGTGGACGTTCGCTATGTCGTTATTTTCTTTACGCCGGCCAATGCTTAACCGTACGGTCTATTTGATTCTTTTCGCCAGCTATATCGGTCTGGTGCTGAATATCGCTTTCTATCGCCAGGCGTTTACCCTGCTGCCGGTCAACGGTCTGCACAACTGGCTGGTGTTCCTCAGTATGCCGATTGTGGCCATCAGCGTGATGAATATCATCACCACGATAGCGTCGTTCCTGAAGCTTGACCGCCTCATCATCAGCCTGTTTATTTTGCTGAGCGCCTCGGCCCAGTATTTTATCTGGACCTTCGGAGTGATTATCGATCGGGCGATGATCACCAATATTCTTGATACTACGCCCGCCGAAAGCTTTGCGCTTCTCTCAGGCAGAATGGTCCTGATACTGGGTCTCACCGGCGTGCTGGCGGTGGTCGCGGCCTGGTGGGTTAAAATCCGCAAACCGGCCACCCTGTGGCGCAGCGTGGCGGTAAGGCTGGTGAGCATCGTGGTTTCAGCGCTGCTGATTATTCTGGTCGCGGCATTTTTTTATAAGGATTACGCCTCGCTGTTTCGCAATAACAAAGAGCTGGTGAAGTCCCTGAACCCGTCAAACAGCATTGTGGCGGTGAATTCATGGTATGCGCATAACAGAATGGACAATCTTCCGCTGGTCAAAATTGGCGAAGACGCGGTTCAGAAACCGGAGATGCGCAGCGGACCGCGGAAAAACCTGACCATCGTGGTATTAGGCGAAACCTCAAGGGCGGCCAACTTTTCCCTGAACGGCTACACCCGCGAGACCAACCCGCGCCTGAAACAGGATAATGTTATCTATTTCCCCGACACCACTTCCTGCGGCACCGCAACCGCGGTTTCCGTGCCGTGCATGTTCTCTAATATGCCGCGCGCCCACTATGATGAAGAGCTGGCGCACCACCAGGAAGGCGTGCTGGATATCCTGCAGCGGGCGGGAATTCAGGTGCAGTGGAATGATAACGACGGCGGCTGTAAAGGGGCCTGTGATCGGGTGCCGCACCAGAACGTCACCGATCTCAAGCTGAGCGGCCAGTGCATCGACGGCGAGTGCTACGATGAGGTGCTGTTCCATAACCTGGATAGCTATATCGACAATCTTCAGCAGGACGGGATTATTGTTCTGCACACCATCGGCAGCCACGGTCCGACCTACTACAATCGCTATCCGGCGCAGTTTAAACAGTTTACGCCGACCTGCGATACCAACGAAATTCAGAGCTGTACCCAGCAGCAGCTCACCAATACCTACGACAATACGATTTTGTATGTCGATTATGTGGTCGACAAAGCGATAAAATTACTCCAGTCAAAGCAGGATAAATTTACCACCAGCCTGGTGTATCTGTCGGATCACGGCGAGTCGCTTGGCGAGGATGGGGTATATTTACACGGGCTGCCGTGGTCCATCGCGCCGGAGACGCAAAAACACGTCCCGATGCTGCTGTGGCTGTCCGCGGATTATCAACAGCGCTATGGCGTGTCCAGCCAGTGTTTGCAGCAAAAAGCGAAAACGCAAGCGTATTCGCAGGATAATCTCTTCTCCACCCTGCTCGGTCTGCTCGGGGTCAGCACCCGCGAGTACCAGGCAACAGACGATATCTTAACGCCATGTAGAGAGGCAGGCCGATGAAAATTTTAGTCATTGAAGACGATGCGCTCCTGTTACAGGGATTAATCCTGGCGATGCAAAGCGAGGGTTACGTCTGCGACGGCGTGTCAACCGCCCACGAAGCAGCGCTCTCTCTGGCCAGCAATCACTATAGCCTGGTGGTCCTCGACCTCGGCCTGCCGGATGAGGACGGCCTGCACTTCCTGGCGCGCATGCGACGGGAGAAGTTCAGCCAGCCGGTGCTGATCCTCACCGCCCGCGATACCGTGGATGACCGCATCAGCGGCCTGGATACCGGCGCGGATGACTACCTGGTTAAACCGTTTGCGCTGGAAGAGCTTAACGCGCGCATTCGTGCCCTGCTGCGTCGTCACAACAATCAGGGCGATAACGAACTGACCGTCGGCAATTTACGCCTGAACGTCACCCGGCGACTGGTCTGGATCGGCGAACAGTCTCTGGATTTAACCCCCAAAGAGTACGCCCTGCTTTCTCGTCTGATGATGAAGGCGGGCAGCCCGGTGCATCGCGAAATTCTCTATAACGATATTTACAGCTGGGACAACGAACCGGCCACCAACACGCTGGAGGTGCATATCCATAATCTGCGCGATAAAGTCGGCAAATCACGCATCCGCACCGTTCGGGGCTTTGGCTATATGCTGGTTGATAACGCGGAGACCGAATAACGCTATGGCTTTTTTTGTCAGTGAAAACTGGACTATGCGTCATCGGCTGCTGCTGACAATTGGCGTTATTCTGGCCGTTTGTCAGCTCATCAGCGTGTTCTGGCTGTGGCATGAAAGCCAGGAACAGATACAGCTGCTGGTCGCCAGCGCCATCGAAGGGCATAACAATCAGAAGCATATTGAGCACGAGGTTCGCGAAGCGGTAGCCAGCCTGCTGATCCCGAGCCTGCTGATTATTGGCCTGGCGCTGTATATTTCCCTGCTGGCGGTTAAAAAAATCACCAGGCCGCTTTCCAGACTGCAGCTTGAGCTGGAAAGCCGCACCCCGGACAATCTGCAGCCTATCACGCTGAAGGAATCGGTTCCTGAAGTCACCGCGGTGACCACCGCGATTAATCAGCTGGTGTCCCGCCTGAATTTAACCCTCGATCGCGAGCGTCTGTTTACCGCCGACGTCGCCCATGAGCTACGCACGCCGCTGGCCGGGCTGCGTCTGCACCTGGAGCTGCTGGCGAAAGTGCACAACGTTAGCGTGGACCCGCTGATACAGCGTCTCGATCAAATGACCAACAGCATTTCTCAACTGCTTCAGCTGGCGCGCGTCGGCCAGTCATTCTCCGCCGGTAGCTATCAGCAGGTTGCGCTAAAAGAGGATGTTTTCGAGCCGCTGCAGGACGAGCTCGAAACGATGCTGCAGCAGCGCCAGCAAAAGCTGGTGTTCAGCGAAAAAGAGGGTGAAGCGGTGGTTTCGGGCGACGCCACGCTGGTGCAGGTAATCCTGCGAAATCTGGTGGAAAACGCCCATCGCTATAGCCCGACGGGGTCGACGATTAAAGTGTCGATAGCGCCCGGCCCAACGCCAATTCTGGCGATCGAAGACGAAGGCCCGGGAATCGATGAGGCGAAAAGCGGTGAATTAAGCAAAGCGTTCGTTCGCATGGACAGCCGCTACGGCGGTATTGGTCTTGGGTTAAGCATCGTCACCCGCATCGCCCAGCTGCACGACGCGCAGTTCTTTTTACATAACCGTCAGCCCGGCCCCGGCGTTCGCGCCTGGGTACTCTTCCCTAAAGCTTCGCGTCAGAACGTCAGCACCCACTGATGGAAAAAGGCAACGACAATAACAAACGCGCAGGTGACTGCCAGGTATTCGCGGAAGGTTAATTTTTGCATGGCGCTATCCTCAGTAAAGTGAGGATAGTTTCGCCAAACAAGATTAAGCCAACATTAAGCATCAGGGAAAATCGCGACAGAGGTGCAATAAATAACCAAAGCATTCCGGCCACCTCGTTTTGTCGCAGGGCCCGCTTTTCTGTCGGGTGGCGGCTAGCGCCTTACCCGACATGCGAACAACACATCCCGTCCATCACCCCGAAGACCCGTAAGGTCCTGGCGATTACTCCGCTACGAAGCGGCGATAAACAGCTCGCGCAACTGGTGAAGCTGGTCGCGAATTTGCGCCGCCTCTTCGAACTCCAGGTTCTGCGCGTGCTGCATCATCTGCCCTTCCAGCTCGTGAATCTTCTGCTGAAGCGCCTTCGGCGTGAGGGCGACCGTATCCGCCTCAACCGGTGAGCGGGACTTGCCGCGCCCCTTGGTTTTGGTTTTCGCGATATTCTGTCCAAGCGCCAGAATGTCGACCACTTTCTTGTTGAGCCCCTGCGGAACAATGCCGTGCTCTTCATTGTACGCCTGCTGCTTCTCACGGCGGCGCTCGGTTTCACCGATCGCTTTCGCCATCGACGGGGTGATTTTATCGCCGTAGAGAATCGCTTTGCCGTTGATATTTCGCGCCGCGCGGCCAATGGTCTGAATCAGCGAGCGTTCAGAGCGCAGGAAGCCTTCTTTATCAGCATCAAGGATCGCCACCAGCGAGACTTCCGGCATATCCAAACCTTCACGCAGCAGGTTGATGCCCACCAGAACGTCAAACTCGCCGAGGCGCAGGTCGCGGATAATCTCCATGCGCTCCACGGTGTCGATGTCCGAGTGCAGGTAGCGAACCCGCTCGCCGTGCTCTTCCAGATATTCGGTTAAATCTTCCGCCATCCGTTTGGTCAGCGTCGTGACCAGCACGCGCTCGTTGATCGCGGTGCGGATGCGAATTTCCGAGAGTAGATCGTCGACCTGGGTGCCCACCGGACGCACTTCGATAACCGGATCCAGCAGCCCCGTAGGACGGACGACCTGATCCACCACCTCGTCGCCGGATTTATCCAGCTCATAGGCCCCCGGCGTCGCCGATACGTAGATAGTTTGCGGCGCCAGGGCCTCAAACTCTTCAAACTTCATTGGCCGGTTATCGAGCGCCGACGGCAGACGGAAACCGTACTCCACCAGCGTCTCTTTACGCGCCCGGTCCCCGCGGTACATGCCGCCGATTTGCGGGATCGTAACGTGGGATTCATCAATCACCAGCAGACCATCGGCCGGCAGGTAGTCAAACAGCGTCGGCGGCGGCTCGCCCGGGCCGCGGCCCGACAGGTAGCGCGAGTAGTTTTCAATCCCCGAACAGTAGCCCAGCTCGTTCATCATTTCGAGGTCGAACTGCGTACGCTGGCTCAGGCGCTGCTCTTCCAGCAGCTTGTTGTTCTCAAGCAGCACCTTACGCCGCTCCGCCAGTTCCACTTTAATCTCTTCCATCGCCTGGACGATACGCTCGCGCGGGGTGACGTAGTGGGTCTTTGGGTAGACGGTGAAACGCGGGATCGTCGACTCGATATGACCGGTCAGCGGATCGAATAGCGACAGGCGCTCAACTTCCTCATCGAACAGCTCAACGCGCAGCGCGACGTCGTCAGATTCCGCCGGGAAGATATCAATCACTTCGCCGCGCACGCGGAAGGTACCGCGCTGGAAGGCCTGATCGTTGCGGGTATACTGCAGCTCGGCCAGGCGGCGCAAGATAGCGCGCTGGTCAATGATCATGCCCACCGTCAGGTGCAGCATCATCTTCAGATAGAGGTCCGGATCGCCCAGGCCGTAAATAGCGGAGACCGACGCCACCACCACCACGTCGCGACGCTCCAGCAGGGCTTTGGTCGCCGACAGACGCATCTGTTCAATGTGTTCGTTCACCGACGCATCTTTCTCGATGAAGGTGTCCGAGCTTGGTACATAGGCTTCCGGCTGGTAGTAGTCATAGTACGAGACGAAATACTCCACCGCGTTCTCCGGGAAGAACTCTTTCATCTCGCCGTAAAGCTGCGCCGCCAGGGTTTTGTTCGGCGCCAGCACCATCGTCGGGCGCTGCAGGTCAGCAATAACGTTGGCGATGGTAAACGTTTTACCTGAGCCGGTTACCCCGAGCAGCGTTTGATGCGCCAGGCCATCTTCCAGCCCCTCTTCCAGGCGACGAATGGCTTCCGGCTGGTCGCCGGAGGGACGGAAAGCAGAATGCAGCTTGAACGGTTTACTCATCAATCAGAACCTGAAGAAGGGTTGAACGGCAGGTGTTTAATTCTACTCGTCAGCTCAGCTTTTGCCAATAAAAAACACTGGATATAAAGCCAGTGTCCTATTATCGTATCCGGTCTAATTGGCGCTTTTTACCGCCAACATGGGCAAATAAAAAGCGCTTTACGGGATAATCCGCCACTCTGTAGGGTTATCCCCAAAAAGTATTGTCATTTAACATTTGTCAAGCGAGGGGATGAATGTTTTATGGCAGCCGGTGACACTTTTCTTACAGGCATTGCTTTTATCTAATCAATTGATATTTAATAGAATTTAATAAAAGACGGGTTTCGCGCCAATTCGCCCGCAGGCCGCGTACTCTCTAGCTTACCGCAAGTTTTCTAACTCTAATGCACAAGGTTATCCACAGGAATAGTGGATAACTGTCTGCAGCCCATGACCCGTGCCACCCGCACAAAACCGATCGCCTCGGCAAAACCCGCCGCGAAAAAAATTAATTGAATTTTTTTTGCTGTTTATCGACGAAGAGTAGCGAGATTTTTGCACCACGTTTCAGCGCGCGGGCACCGGGAAAGTGCAAGGCCGATCCGCTTTCGCCCGGCAGCACCTGTATAGACCAGCAAATACCGAGAGTTCTTTTTCCTGGCAAGAGATTTGCAGAATCTTCTTGTCGCCTGCTATCCCAGGAAAGGAGAAAACGTCTATGTTGAGTCTACGTGCCGTGAATCACTATTACGGAAGCCAGCACACGCTGTGGAATGTCGACCTCGAGCTCAGGCCCGGTAAATGCACCTGCGTAATGGGGCTTCAGGGGATGGGTAAAACCACGCTCGTCAATTGCATTACCGGCCATCTGCCGGTGGCCAGCGGCAGTATGACCTGGCAGGACGGCGGATCGGCGCCCTATGATCTGATGCCGCTCTCCGCGCAGTCGCGCAGCGCCATCGGCATTGGCTACGTCCCGCAGGATAAACGGATTTTTTCACAGCTGAGCGTCGAGGAAAATCTGCACATCGCCCTCGCGGCGGGCGGTGAACCGGCATCAGCGGTCGCCGGAGAGATTTACGATCTGTTTCCCGAGCTGTACGCTCTGCGGCAAAGTAAAGGGATTACCCTGACCGCCGACGACCAGTACCAGCTGGCGCTGGCGAGAGCGCTGATAACCCGCCCGCGCCTGCTGATCCTCGACGAGCCCTCACGCGGCGGCGGCCAGCGTTTCCTGCACAAACTTGGGGATTTACTGATGCGTCTGAACCGCGATATTGGCCTGACGGTGCTGATCGCCGAACAGCATCTGCCGTTTATTCGCCGGGTGGCGGATCGTTTCTGTCTACTGCACTGCGGACGCAGCGTCGCTCAGGGCGACGTTAACCAACTGGATACTCCACTGCTGGCGAAGTGGATGACGCCCGATCCAGCGCGCTGAGGTCGAGATACTGTCCCAGATCCTCACGCTGAACCGCATTCGCCAGCCACGGGATCTCGCCGAGCAACGGCGCGGGCAGTACGCGCTTCAACGTCGCCAGATACTCAGAGTGGCGCCTGCCCGGCGGCTGGATATCATTGGCTATCCAGCCCGCCAGCGGCAGCCCGGCCTGAAGCACCGCCTGAGCGGTAAGCATCGCATGGTTGATGCACCCCAGCTTAACGCCGACCACTAAAATCACCGGCAGCCGCTCTTCCCGTACCCAATCGGCAAAGGTCAGCGTCTGCGAAAGCGGCGTAAACCAGCCCCCTGCCCCTTCCACCAGCAGCCAGTCAGACAGAGCTTCCAGACCGCGCAGGCCTGCAGAGATCGCGGCGGCGTCGATCGGCCTCCCTTCTTCGGCGCTGATAATATGCGGTGACGTCGGCTCAGCAAAGGTGAACGGGTTGACCTGCTCGTAGCGTAGCGCCACCCGGCTATTGCGCTGTAAAGCCAGCGCATCCTCGTTGCGCAGACCCTGCGGCGTATATTCGCTGCCGGAAGCCACCGGTTTGTAGCCCGCGCTCTTAAATCCTTCGCGATTGGCCGCCTGCAGCAGAGCGCAGCTGGCGACGGTTTTACCCACCTCGGTGTCGGTGCCGGTAACGAAAAAACGTTTAATCACGTTCGATAACTCCTGTGAAAAGATGATACGTCAGCGGACACTGGCCCTGCTGCTGCGGCCAGGCGAGCTGAAGCTGCCTCAGCTTGCCGCGGCTGAGCGTAGCCGCGCCGCGCCCGTGGTGTAGATGGGTCGCGCCAATGCCTTTAAGCGAGCGCATCGCGCTGAGCGCGTCGGCAAACGGCAGCGTGATGGCGTGGACGTGGCCGCTGGCGCGGCGACCGGCCAGCGTCTGGCGCACCGCCTGCTCGCTGAGAAAACGGTTGGCGTGCGGCCGCGCATCGATGGCTCGCCAGGCCTGATTGAGCTCAGGTAAAGAACCTGACAGCAGCGTACTAAACGCGACGCGCCCGCCGGGCCGTACCACCCGGGACAGCTCATCAACGGCGGTAGCGAGATTGTCGCACCACTGAACCGCAAGATTGCTCCACGCCAGGTCAACACTACCGTCCGCCAGCGGCAGCGCTTCGATGTCGCCTTCCAGGTAGCGGTGCGCGCAGTTTCCGCGGCGGGCTTCCGCCAGCATGTCGACGGAAAGATCCAGTGCCGTCACCCGGCTCCCTGCATCGCGCCAGAAACGGCTTATGCTGCCGGGGCCGCAGCCCGCGTCCAGCACCTCTGGAAAGGTCTTGATATCCAGCTGTTCCAGCAGCAGAGAGGCACTTAGACGCTGTAATTCGTCGTGCTGGGTATAATGCCCCGCCGCGCGGCCAAACGCCGCCGCGATGGCGCGCTTATTCACCGCCGTCATGCAGCACCTCCAGCAGGCGAGCGATATCGGCAGACTTATGCGCGGCGGTCAGCGTCAGGCGCAGCCGCGCGCTGCCGGCGGGGACCGTCGGCGGGCGGATTGCCGTCGCCCAGCAGCCTTCCTCGCGCAGACGCGCCGCCAGCCGCAGCGCGCGCGCGTTATCACCGACGATCAGAGGCTGAATCGCGCTGCCAGAATCGGTGAGTTCACCGGGATAGTGGGACATTCCCCGGCGAAAGTCGGCGATATGGCCGGCCAGGGTTTCCCGCCGCTGCTGACCCTCGTCACTGCGAATCACGGCCAGCGCGGCGCTCAGCGCCACCGCTTGCGCCGGGGGCATGGCAGTGCTGTAAATCAGATGGCGGGCAAACTGCAGCAGATAATCCGCCAGCGCCTCGCTGCACAGCACCGCCGCGCCGCTGACGCCAAACGCTTTACCGAAGGTGACGATAAGCAGATCCGGGCGTATCTGCTGCGTATGGCAGCTGCCGCGCCCCTCTTCGCCGAGCGCGCCGATACCGTGCGCGTCGTCAACCAGCAGAAGCGCGCCCGCGACCCGCGACGCCTGGCAAACCTCCGCCAGCGGCGCGCTATCGCCGTCCATGCTAAAAATGCCTTCGGTCACCACCAGTTGCTGGCCAGTAAGCGGTTTCGCCAGCAACTCGTCAAGATGGCGGCAGTCATTGTGCTGAAAGCGTCGCAGCTGCGCCGGGCTCAGGCTGGCGGCTTCCAGCAGCGATGCGTGGCTGAGACGGTCGGCGACAATCCGATCCTCTTTGCCCGCCAGCGCGGCAATTACCGCCTGGTTCGCAGCAAAGCCGGAAATAAACAGCAGCGCGCGCGGATAGCCCAGCCAGTCGGCCAGCTGCTCCTCCAGCGCGCGGTGCGCCTCGCTATAGCCGCTGACGTGGCCGGAGCCGCCGCTGCCGACGCCGTAGCGCTCCGCGCCCTGCTGCCAGGCCTTGACGACAGCCGGATGCTGGCTGAGGCCAAGATAATCGTTGCTGGAAAAATTGAGCCAGCGCCGTCCTTCGCGGCTGAGCCAGCGTCCTGCGCCCAGCGTCACCGGTAGGCGACTGCGCAAGGCATCCGCCGCTCGCCGCTCCTCCAGCGCCAGCTCGATACGGTGCTGCCAGCTCATAGCGCCGCCGCGTTGTAATATTCCTCGGTATCCGGATTCATCAGCGCCTGCTCCAGGCGCTGCTGCTGGGCGTTATCGCCTTCCAGCACCGCGGTCTGCTGCGGGTTAATGCCCAGCTTGCGGAACAGCTGCAGGTCTTTGTCCTCTTCCGGGTTTGGCGTGGTCAGCAGCTTGCAGCCGTAGAAAATCGAGTTCGCTCCGGCCATGAAGCACATCGCCTGGGTCTGTTCGTTCATCTGTTCGCGCCCGGCGGAAAGACGCACGTGCGAGGTTGGCATCATGATGCGCGCAATGGCGATAGTACGAATAAAATCAAAGGCGTCCACGTCGTCGTTGTCCGCCAGCGGCGTGCCTTTAACCTTCACCAGCATGTTGATCGGCACGCTTTCCGGCGGCGTCGGCAGATTGGCCAACTGCAGCAGCAGCCCGGCGCGGTCTTTAACCGTTTCGCCAAGCCCGACAATCCCGCCGGAGCACACTTTAATCCCGGCATCGCGCACCTTGTCGAGGGTATCAAGGCGCTCCTGGTAGGTGCGGGTGGTGATGATATTGCCGTAGAACTCCGGCGAGGTATCAAGGTTGTGGTTGTAATAATCCAGACCGGCGCCGGCCAGGCGCTGCGCCTGGCTATCGTTGAGCGTACCGAGGGTCATGCAGGCTTCCAGCCCCAGCGCTTTCACCCCTTTCACCATCTGCTCAAGATACGGCATATCGCGATCGTTCGGATTCTTCCACGCCGCCCCCATACAGAAGCGGGTTGAACCGGCTTGTTTCGCCTGTCGCGCCGACTCCAGGACCTGTTCAACTTCCATCAGGCGCTCGGATTCGAGGCCGGTTTTATAGCGCGCGCTTTGCGGGCAGTATTTGCAGTCTTCCGGGCAGGCGCCGGTCTTAATCGACAGCAGCGTGCTGACCTGAACCTGGCGCGGGTCGAAGTGCTGGCGATGGACCTGTTGCGCTTCAAACAGCAGGTCCAGAAAGGGTTTATTAAATAACTCAGTAACTTGCGACATTGTCCAGCGGAGGTGGTGAGCCATTAGCCTCTCCCAAGGGTTTTGTTAATTGTTGGTTCGGTTTATACTCGTAAACCTAAATGTTTTCAAAATGGTTTACAAGTCGATTATGACAACGGACGATCTCGCTTTCGATCGGCGCCACATCTGGCACCCTTACACTTCAATGACTTCGCCGCTGCCGGTCTATCCGGTCGTGGCCGCCCACGGCTGTGAGCTGACCCTCGCCGACGGCGGGCAACTGGTTGACGGCATGTCGTCCTGGTGGGCGGCGATTCACGGCTACAACCACCCGCGGCTGAACGCGGCGATGAAAGGGCAGATTGAGCAGATGTCGCACGTGATGTTCGGCGGGATCGTTCACCCTCCCGCGATCGCCCTGTGCCGCCAGCTGGTGGCGATGACGCCGGAAAGCCTTGAGTGCGTGTTCCTCGCCGATTCCGGTTCCGTCGCCGTTGAAGTGGCGATGAAAATGGCGCTGCAGTACTGGCAGGCGAAGGGCGACCCGCGCCGACGCTTTCTTACCTTCCGCAACGGCTATCATGGCGATACCTTCGGCGCGATGTCGGTCTGCGATCCGGCGAACTCAATGCACAGCCTGTGGCAGGGTTATTTGCCCGATAACCTCTTCGCCCCGGCGCCGCAAAGCCGCTTTGACGGTGAATGGGATGAGCGGGATATCGTGCCGTTCGCCCGGCTGATGGCCGCCCATCGTCATGAAATCGCCGCGGTGATCCTCGAGCCGATTGTCCAGGGGGCGGGAGGCATGCGGATGTACCATCCCGAGTGGCTCAGGCGGATCCGCAAGATGTGCGATCGGGAAGGCATTCTGCTGATTGCCGATGAGATTGCCACTGGCTTTGGCCGAACGGGTAAGCTGTTCGCCTGCGAGCACGCGGCTATCGCGGCGGATATTCTGTGCCTCGGCAAAGCGCTGACCGGCGGCACCATGACGCTCTCCGCCACCCTCACCACTCGTCAGGTGGCGGAAACCATCAGCGACGGTGAAGCCGGCTGCTTTATGCACGGCCCGACCTTTATGGGCAACCCGCTGGCCTGCGCGGCGGCGACCGAGAGCCTGCGCCTGCTGGAAAGCGGCGAATGGCAGCAGCAGGTGGCGGCCATTGAAGCGCAGCTCAACGCCGAGCTGGCGCCGGCGCGCGAATCCGCGCAGGTTGCCGATGTGCGGGTGCTGGGAGCCATTGGCGTGGTCGAGACGCATCGGCCGGTCAACATGGCCGCTCTGCAGCGCTTTTTCGTCGAGCAAGGCGTGTGGATCCGCCCGTTCGGGCGCCTTATCTACCTGATGCCGCCGTACATCATTACGCCGGCACAGCTAAGCCGCCTGACGCGGGCGGTTAACATCGCTGTTCAGGATGAAACATTTTTTAGCGAATAAGCGACGGTAAAGGCGCGCCTCACGCGCTACACTTCTTTGCTAATCAGTGAATTAATGCGAGGAGAGACGATGAAATTAATCAGTCATGATTTGCAGGATGGCGAGAAGCTGCCCAATCGTCATGTCTTCAACGGTATGGGCTACGATGGCGATAATATTTCGCCGCATCTGGCGTGGGACGATGTCCCGGCCGGAACCAAAAGCTTTGTGGTGACCTGTTTCGATCCCGATGCGCCGACCGGCTCCGGCTGGTGGCACTGGGTGGTGGCCAACCTGCCGGCCGATACCCGCGTGCTACCGCAGGGAGCGGGCTCCGGGCAGGCGGAACTGCCCGAAGAAGCGATACAGGCCCGCACCGATTTTGGCCAGGCCGGGTACGGCGGCGCGGCACCGCCAAAGGGCGAGACCCATCGCTATATCTTTACCGTCCACGCGCTGGACGTCGAAAAGATTGACGTCGATGAGGGCGCAAGCGGCGCGATGGTAGGCTTTAACGTCCATTTCCACAGCCTCGGCAGCGCGTCGATTAGCGCCCTGTTTAGCTAACGATCCCGGATTACGGCGTAAACGCTTTATCCGGGCTACGAGTTCATGCAATTTGGTCGCCCGGGTAAGGCGTTAGCCGCACCCGGGAAAACCAAAACAATCACGACTCCGTCATCGCCAGCACGGCGTTTTTGCGCACCCGCGCAAACCACACCGCCGTCAGCAGTCCGAGCCACACCAGACCGGCGATCAGCGCAATCCGCGTCTCTTCCACCATTCCGAGCACCGCAATCACCAGCCCCATAAACAGCAGCGTCAGCAGCGGCGCAACCGGCCAGAACGGCACCGGGAACGCGATATTGCCGCGCTCTTCAGCGGACAGGCCGCGACGCATCGCAAAGTGGGCGAGCAGGATCATCACCCAGACCCACACCGTCGCGAAGGCCGCCAGCGAAGCGATCAGCACAAACACCTGCTCCGGCATCAGGTAGTTCAACACCACCGCCACCAGCAGCGCCACGCCCATCACCACCACCGTCATCCACGGCACGCCGTTGCTGGCGATACGCTGGAAGCTCTTCGGCGCCAGCCCCTCTTTCGCCATACCGTACATCATGCGCCCCGCGCCGAAAATATCGCTGTTGATCGCCGAAATACTGGCGCTGATGACGATGATATTCAGAATGGTGGCCGCCGCAGGAATACCCAGACCCTCAAAAATCAGCACGAAAGGACTGCCCCGCTCGCCGAAGCTATTCCACGGGAATATCGCCATCAGAATGGCCAGGGTGCAGACATAGAACAGCACGATACGCAGCGGGATAGTGTTGATCGCCTGCGGGATCACCTTCTGCGGATTCTTCGCTTCCGCCGCGGTCACGCCGATAATCTCGACGCCGCCAAAGGCAAACATCACGATACCGAGCGAGGCAATAATCCCCTCCCAGCCGTTAGGGGCAAAGCCGCCGTGGCTCCATAGGTTCTCCAGCCCGGTTGCCGGGAAAGCATTACCGAACCCGAAGAAAATAATGCTGCCGCCCGCCACAATCATGGCGATAATCGCCACCACTTTGATCAGCGACAGCCAGAACTCCATCTCGCCAAAAACGCGCACGCTGCACAGGTTCATGGCGCCGATAAAAAAGATAATGCTTAGCACCCAAATCCAGCGCGGAACATCGGGATACCACAGTCCCATATAGATGCCGAAAGCGGTAACGTCCGCGAGGGCGACGATCACCATTTCAAAAGTGTAGGTCCAGCCGGTGATAAACCCCGCCAGCGGACCAAGATACTGGCGCGCGTAGCTGCTGAAGGAGCCGGAAACGGGGTTGCGTACCGCCATTTCCCCCAGCGCGCGCATCACGATAAACACCGCCGCGCCGCCGATCAGATAGGCCAGCAGTACCGCCGGGCCCGCGGCTTTGATCGCCGATGCCGAGCCGTAAAACAGCCCGGTACCGATGGCGGAGCCGAGGGCGATAAAACGAATGTGCCGGGCGTTCAGCCCGCGCAGCAGGTGTGGCTTGTTTTGTTGTTGCATATGCAAGTGTCCTGATAGTTTTTATACGACGACAAATATGCGTGTAGGGTGGCCGGGAAGAAGCGATCCCCCCGGCGCGGGTACAGAGAACAGCGATGATTTAGAGCACGGCGGGCAGCAGCCGCGTCAAATGACGCGCCGCCAGAAGCGCAATGGCGTTTTCGATATCCGGGGCGAAGAAACGATCCTCGGTGTAATGGGTTACCCGTTCGCGTAGCAGGTGTCGCGCCTCTTCCAGCAGCGGGCTACTGGTCAGGCCTTCGCGCATATCCAACCCCTGTACGGAAGCCAGCCACTCAACGGCCAGCACGCCGCGGGTATTTTCCGCCATCGCCCACAGGCGACGCCCGGCGGCCGGCGCCATGGAAACGTGGTCCTCCTGGTTGGCTGAGGTCGGCAGACTGTCCACGCTGTGCGGATGCGACAGCGCTTTGTTCTCGCTGGCCAGCGCCGCCGCCGTCACCTGGGCAATCATAAAGCCGGAGTTGACGCCGCCGTTTTTCACAAGGAACGGCGGCAGCTGCGACATATGGCTGTCCATCATCAGGGCGATGCGGCGCTCCGACAGCGAGCCAATTTCGGCAATCGCCAGCGCGATATTATCCGCCGCCATCGCCACCGGTTCGGCGTGGAAGTTACCGCCGGAAATCACGTCGTTCTCGCTGGCAAATACCAGCGGGTTGTCGGATACCGCGTTGGCTTCCACCAGCAGCACCTCAGCCGCCTGGCGAAGCTGGGTCAGGCAGGCCCCCATCACCTGCGGCTGACAGCGCAGAGAGTACGGATCCTGCACCTTGGTACAGTTATGATGCGACTGGGAAATGGCGCTGTCGTCGGTCAGCAGATGGCGATAGAGCGCCGCGGCGTCAATCTGCCCGCGCTGGCCGCGCGCTTCATGAATGCGCGGGTCAAACGGCCGGCGCGATCCAAGCGCCGCCTCGGTGGTTAACGCCCCGCAGACCACCGCAGAAGAGAACAGATCTTCGGCTTCGAACAGGCCGCGCAGGGCAAATGCCGTCGAGGCCTGCGTGCCGTTGAGCAGCGCCAGTCCCTCTTTCGCCGCCAGAGTAATCGGCTCCAGCCCGGCTTTACGCAGCGCTTCCGTCGCCGGCAGCCACTCCCCGCCGCGCACCCGCGCTTTCCCCTCGCCAAGCAGGGTTAAAGACATATGCGCCAGCGGCGCGAGGTCGCCGGATGCGCCGACCGATCCCTTCGCCGGGATCCACGGCGTCACACCCGCGTTGACCAGGCCAATCAGCGCCTGGATCACGCTCAGGCGAATCCCGGAAAAGCCGCGCGACAGGCTGTTAATTTTCAGCACCATAATCAGACGCGCGAGGTCGTCATCCAGCGGTTCGCCTACTCCCGCCGCGTGCGACAGCACCAGCGAGCGCTGCAGGTTTTCCAGGTCTTCGGTAGAGATGCGGGTTTGCGCCAGCAGGCCAAAACCGGTGTTGATACCGTAGGCGGTGCGACCTTCCGCCAGAATGGCGTTAACGCAGGCGACGCTGTCATCAATCGCCGCGAACGCGCTTTCGTCGAGGGCGAGCTTTAGCGGCTGGCTGTAGACGTCGCGCAGCTGCGACAGGCTGAGTTGACCCGGAATCAGTGTTAAAGCGTTCATTTAGCGTGCCCCTGCGTTGCTGCCACCATCGGAAGATTCAAACCTTGTTCTGTCGCGCACTCAATCGCGATATCGTAACCTGCATCGGCATGACGCATCACGCCGGTCGCCGGATCGTTGTGCAGGACGCGGGCGATGCGCGCGGCCGCCTCATCAGTACCATCGCAGACGATAACCATACCGGAGTGCTGCGAAAAGCCCATCCCGACGCCGCCGCCGTGGTGCAGCGACACCCAGGTCGCACCGCTGGCGGTATTCAGTAAGGCGTTGAGCAGCGGCCAGTCGGAAACGGCGTCGGAACCATCGCGCATCGCTTCCGTTTCGCGGTTCGGGCTGGCGACGGAGCCGGAGTCAAGGTGGTCGCGGCCAATGACGATCGGCGCGGAGACTTCACCGCTGCGCACCATTTCGTTAAACGCCAGCCCCAGCTTCTGCCGCCATTCGAGACCTACCCAGCAGATACGTGCCGGCAGTCCCTGGAAACTGATACGCTCGCGGGCCATATCCAGCCAGTGGTGCAGGTGCTTATCGTCTTTAACGATCTCTTTTACTTTGGCGTCGGTTTTATAGATGTCCTGCGGGTCACCGGACAGGGCAACCCAGCGGAACGGGCCGATGCCGCGGCAAAACAGCGGGCGGATATAGGCGGGTACAAAACCGGGGAAAGCAAACGCATTGTCAACGCCCATCTCCTGGGCCATCTGGCGAATGTTATTACCGTAGTCAAACGTCGGCACGCCCATTTCGTGGAATGCCAGCATCGCCTGCACGTGGTCGGCCATTGAGCGCTTCGCCGCCAGGATAGTGCCCTGCGGGTCTGACTCGGCTTTCGCCTGGTACTCTTCCCAGCTCCAGCCTTTCGGCAAATAGCCGTGCAGCGGGTCGTGGGCGCTGGTCTGATCGGTCACCATATCCGGGCGCACGCCGCGCTTGACCATTTCCGGCACGATGTCGGCCGCGTTTCCGCACAGGGCGATAGAGATCGCCCGGCCTTCGGCGGTGTATTTTTTGATGCGCGCCAGGGCGTCATCCAGCGACGTCGCCTGTTCGTCAACGTAGCGGGTACGCAGACGGAAATCGATACGGCTTTGCTGGCATTCAATATTCAGCGAGCAGGCGCCCGCTAAGGTCGCGGCCAGCGGCTGCGCGCCGCCCATGCCGCCCAGACCGGCGGTCAAGACCCAGCGTCCTTTCAGGCTGCCCTGGTAGTGCTGGCGGCCGGCTTCAACGAAGGTTTCATAGGTGCCCTGCACGATGCCCTGGCTGCCGATATAGATCCAGCTGCCGGCGGTCATCTGACCGTACATCGCCAACCCTTTGGCATCCAGTTCGTTAAAGTGTTCCCAGGTTGCCCAGTGCGGCACCAGGTTGGAGTTGGCGATCAGCACCCGCGGCGAATTTTCATGGGTTTTGAATACGCCCACCGGCTTACCGGACTGCACCAGCAGGGTTTCATCGCTCTCCAGGTTTTTCAGCGCCTTCACGATGGCGTCGTAGCATTCCCAGTTGCGCGCCGCGCGCCCGATACCGCCGTACACCACCAGCTCATGCGGGTTTTCGGCGACATCCGGGTCAAGGTTATTCATGAGCATACGCAGCGGAGCTTCGGTCAGCCAGCTCTTCGCATTTAGCGTCGTGCCACGCGGTGCACGGACGTCCTGCTGGCGGTATTTGCTTTGCGACATCGGGGGTTCTCCTGACAATTAACGTTGTGTACGTAGATACATATACTTGTCTATACAAGCATGCGCAAGCCAGGATTTAACACAAATGATACATTTTTGTTATATTGCGTCAGCAATCACGTTTTGCTGACGCGCAGGGAGTTCAGGACGCAAAATGGCCCTGCAGACGGTAGCGGCTGCCGGGGAAAAGCAGGCGCGCGTGGGAGACGATATGGGTAGTGGACCAGGTGCGGCGGCGGATCAGCAGACAGGGGTCGTGCGGGTGAATATGCAGCAGCGCGCACTCCTCAGCCGTTGCCTGCACCGCCTCGACAATGTGCTCCCCTTCGGTCAGCGGGGCGATCAGCGACAGATAGTCGTGGGGCGTGGTGGCGGTATAGTCCTGACGCAGATAGTCCGGCACCACGGCGGCGTTGACGCAGCGGTCCTCAATCTGTACCGGGACGTCATTTTCAAAATGTACCATTAGCGAATGGAAAATCCGCGTACCGGCGGCCACGTTCAGCGCCGCGGCCTGAATCAGGTCGGCCTGCGTTTCCTCCAGCAGCAGCACTTCACAGCGGTGCTGATGGCGGCGCGAAGCAATTTCTTCGGCGATGCTGCGCACTTCAAACAGCGCCGACTGCCCTTTCGGCTCCGCGACAAACGTCCCTACCCCCTGTAATCGCACCAGCAGGCCTTCATCGGTCAGTTCACGCAGCGCCCGATTGATGGTCATGCGGCTAAAGCCAAACTGCGCCACCAGTTCCGCCTCCGAAGGAATGCGATCGTGCGGACGCCAGACGCCGCTGTGGATCTTTTCGCTGATAGCCTGCTTCACCTTTTCATAGAATGGCGCAGGCGCGGAACGAGGTTGCGGTGAGAACATGGCCGGGCTTCCTTGTGCAAATGGGCGGCGAAACGTCCAGAATATACCGAATCGCTACCGCCACCAATGGGCGATTTGCCACGCCAGGCGGGCTGCCGTGCGGGCTCCACGGCTATCAATATCGTACTGCGGATTAAACTCCACCAAATCCACCGCCTGGAGCTTACCGCTGCGGCACAGCGGCTCGACGATGCGCAGCAGCATGGCCATCGGGATGCCGAGCGCGGCAGGCGCGGAGACGGCGGGCATTTCACTGGCGGGCAGCACGTCGAGATCGATAGTCAGATACAGACGATCGTAGCGGGCGATATTTCGCGCGATCTCCGGGATCGCTCGCGCCTCGAAAGCGGTAAGCACATCGAGATCTTCAATAATCGTCACCTCGCGGCGGGCGGCCTCGTCCAGCAGCGCCTGGGTATTGGCGGCGCGGCTCACGCCGATGCAGGCGTAATGAAAAGCGCGCCGCTGCGCTTCGCAGGCCAGCGCCAGCTGACGGAACGGCGTACCGGAGCTGGCCCGGTCGGCGATACGTAAATCCAGATGCGCATCAAGATTAATAATGCCGACCTCCTCCCCCGGGAACGCGTCCAGAACCCCGGCGCCGTGGCCGAAGGCCGTCTCGTGCCCGCCGCCGAGGACCAGCGTACGCTTGCCCGCGCGTTGGCAGGCGGTTACCGCTTCGCGCAGCGCCTGCTGTGCCGCCTCCAGCGCGTCGTCCACCACATGGATAGTCCCCATATCCACGCAGCGGTCGTGTCCATCATGGCTGGCCATATTTGCCAGTGCCCGGCGCAGGGTTTCCGGCCCCATTTCAGCGCCGGTGCGCCCTTTATTGCGCCGAACCCCTTCATCACAGGCGAATCCAAGCAGGGCAATCTCGCCAGCCAGCTTCTCCGGCTCAAAACGCTCGGCCCGGACGATAGTCTGAAACAGGCGCAGCGCGTTGGCCGCCTCCGCGCTGTCGTCGCGTCCCTGCCAAAGCGCGGCGGGGGTAGGTTGCCATAGCTTCATACGATTTCTCCACGAACGACCCGCTGCCAGAGCGGACTGCGCCCGGGCTCATAAACCATCTCCACCGGATGCTCCGCATCCCAGATAGCGAAATCGGCAACAAAGCCCGGCGCCAGCTGGCCATGGCTCGCCTTGCGGCCCAGCGCCTGCGCCGCATGACGCGTCACGCCTGCCCACGCCTCCTCCGGCGTTAAGCCAAATTTCACACAGGCCATATTCATCGCCAGATGCAGGCTGGCAAAGGGGCTGGTGCCGGGATTGTAGTCCGTCGCCACCGCCATCGGGATCTGATATTCACGCAGCAGTTCAACCGGCGGCCTGCGGGTTTCGTTAAGGAAATAGAACGCGCCGGGCAGGAGCACCGCCACGGTGCCGCTGCGACTCATCGCCGACACGCCTTCTGGCGTCAGGTATTCGATATGGTCGGCGGAAAGACCGTGATAGCGGCTCACCAATTCAGCGCCGCCCAGCGAAGAGAGCTGCTCGACGTGCCCTTTTACCGGAATACCCAATGCCTGGGCCGTGCTGTAAACCCTTTCCGTTTGCGCCGGACTAAAGCCAACGTTTTCGCAGAAGGCATCAACGCTTTCAAATAGCCCCTCTTCCCACAGCGTGGGAAGAATGGTTTCACATACCAGATTAATATAACCGTCCGGGTCGCCTTTATATTCCGGCGGCGTGGCGTGGGCGGAGAGCAGCGTGGGGGAAATCTCAACGCTATGCACCGCGGCAAGCTGTTGTACAACCCGCAGCATTTTACGTTCGTTTGCGAGATCCAGCCCGTAGCCGGACTTGATCTCGAGAGTAGTGACCCCTTCGCGCAGCAGACGAGTCAGCCGCTGTCGGGCCAGCGCCAGCAGTTCGGCTTCGCTGCTGTCGCGGGTAGCCCGCACGGTCGCGTTAATACCGCCGCCGTTGGCGCTAATGGTCTGGTAGGAGACGCCGTTGAGGCGCTGCTCCCACTCTTGCGCCCGGCTGCCGCCAAAGACCAGGTGCGTATGGCAATCTATTAGCCCCGGCGTAAGCAGTCTGCCGCCAAGGTCAATACTCTGCCCTGCGGGCGCCTGGCCTTCTGGCACAATGGCTTCGATACGTCCGTTGCGTACCAGCAGCGCATGATAATCCAGCAGCCCGTAAGGCTGAGAGGAACGAGGATCGAGCGTGGCCAGGCGGACGTTTCGCCAGATTACGCGTTCGGAAGGTAGGTGTGTCATAGCCGTCAACTTGTCATGGGTTGTATAGACATTTATTTTGATTCCGCGAAAAATGTCAACCCGACAGCGGCGAATGTTATTTATTTGTGATCAAAAGCGATCCATTCCAGCCGCTCGCTATGTAAAGGAAGCAACTTTTTTTCGCTACATCTTCCCGTTTCGCTTAAGTTGGTATAAAACAGCAGGCTTTAAAGGACTTATCCCCTTAATTTATTCTTGCCCGGAGCAATATGAACACATATTCCGTTTCCCGCCTGGCGCTGGCGCTGGCCTTTGGCGTGACGTTGTCCGCCTGTAGTTCGACGCCTGCCGATCAACAACCCTCCACGCAGACTGCGCCGGGCACGGCCTCTCGTCCTGTTTTAACCGCCGATGAGGCGAAGAACTTTTTACCGGCGAGCTATTTCCAGTCTCTCGATCCGAACGCTGCTGCGTGGACGCCGTCCGCCATCAGCCTTCCGGCGCAGCCGGATTTTGTCGTTGGGACTGCGGGTACCCAAGGGGTAACCCACACCACCATTCAGGCCGCGGTGGATGCAGCGATTACCCGCCATTCTAATCGTCGCCAGTTTATCGCCATTATGCCGGGCGAATATGCCGGCACCGTATACGTGCCGGCGGCACCCGGCGCGCTGACCCTGTACGGCACCGGCGAGAAGCCGATTGACGTTAAAATCAGCGCCGCAATTGACTCAGAAATGGATCCGGTCTCCTGGCGTCACCAGGTCAACCCGGGCGGTAAATATATGCCGGGTAAACCGGCCTGGTATATGTACGACAGCTGCCAGAACAAACGTACCGCTACCGTTGGCGTGATGTGCTCAGCGGTTTTCTGGTCGCAGAACAACGATCTCCAGTTGCAGAACCTGACTATCGCCAACAACCTCGGCGACAGCGTTGACGCGGGTACCCACCAGGCCGTGGCGCTGCGTAGCGATGGCGATCGGGTGCAGATTAACCACGTGAACATCCTTGGCCGCCAGAACACCTTTTTCGTGACCAACAGCGGCGTACAAAACCGCCTGCAGGATAACCGTCAGACCCGTACGCTGGTCAGCAACAGCTATATAGAAGGCGATGTCGACATCGTTTCCGGCCGTGGGGCGGTGGTGTTCGATAATACCGACTTCCGCGTGGTCAACTCACGCACCCAGAAAGAGGGTTACGTCTTTGCTCCGGCGACCCTGAAGAGCGTGACCTACGGCTTCCTCGCAGTGAACAGCCGCTTTACCGCTTCCGGCGATAACGTCGCGCAGTTGGGTCGTTCTCTGGACGTTGACGGCAACACCAACGGGCAGGTCGTGATTCGCGATAGCGTCATTAATGAAGGCTTTAATGTTGCCAAACCGTGGGCTGATGCCGTCGGTTCAAACCGTCCGTTTAGCGGCAACACTGGTACCGCGGATGCCAAAGGCAACACGCAGCGGAACCTGAACGACACGAACTTCAACCGCATGTGGGAATACAACAACCGCGGCGTGGGAAGCTTTGTCGTCGCAGAACCGAAGCAATAACGCTCAAACCGAAAGGGGGAGCCCTTCCCCCTTTGTCTCTTTCTCTTCCCGCTGTACCCTTCCTTCTTCTTCACCACTATCCCCTCATCATGAAGGTTATTCCTGCACATACGCCGTTCTGTACAAGTTTCCTGCATTATCTTTACAATAAAATATTCATATAAAACAATAAATTAAAGAATTATTTAAAAAAAATAAACTAAATGTACAAAATTAATTCGTAAAAATTGTACATCCTGAAAATCGTGACTATAGTTATTACGTAAGTTTTAAATCCTGCATTACAGCATTCTTATGATTTAAAAAAATGCCCACCATTTCCTTGGGGATGGTGAAGAACCGTATCGCAAAGATGATGGCTAGCCACATCTTTGTTTGGTGATTAATTGCCTAATATGACTCGAGATATACTATGCAGACTAAAAACACAATTCCCGCAGAGTTTATTGCGAACTCTGCTTTGCTGAAAAATATCGAACATATGGTGCAGGCCCAGACGGAGAATGAAACCGTTAGCCACGATCGTTTAATCGTTGAAGTGCAGCATCGCCTGAATATCGAAAAAAATGAAATTCTCGCCGACTTATATATCCAAACGCTGCATATGCTTCGTGCCAAAAGTCATCATTAAGCGTGATATATGATTTGTTAAATCAAGCCTGCATTAACATTTCTGCCTCGGAGGACAAATGAACAACGACAAGCAAGGTCACTTTTTTAATCATTACGATCTTTGGATTAACAATAACCTTCTTCGTCAAGGATTACAGCTGATACTGGATTCGTTATCACCAGGCTGTTTCCATGGAAAATATGTCTTTTTCACCAGCGATAACTATTATGCGGTGCTCAATCATCATTATGATCGCAAAAGAGTTCGTTTTGTCCTGCTCACCGATGGCAATGATTTAAACTTTCTAAGCGAGCTGCCGATGTACAGAATTCCTGCACGCGCAACGCCGGCTGAGATAAAATCTTTTATTCTCCGCCCTACCTTGTTCGGCAAGAAGCCTGACAGAGAATCAGAAAATATTATTTTCACCAGCCGTGAAAAAGAAGTGATTCGTCTGATGAACAATGGCGAGGCGATGGTGAATATAGGGAAGTCCCTGAATTTACATATTAAAACAATTTATCAAATTCGCCTCACCTTAATTAAAAAACTTGGCTGCTCGGGCCGGACAGATTTTTTTAATATTAGCCGCAGCGAAACATTTAAAGCCTGGACACAGCTCAATTTCTGACAGTTACCGAACGGCCAGGCAGGTGTTGGTTCGGGAAGACAAGCGGCGGAATAACATCTCTAAAAATGTTCCGCTGCTAACCCTCTCTTACGCTTACTCTCCGTGAAACTCGATAGTGTAGCCCTGGCTTTGCCAGTGGCTCAGTAATTCTGCCTGCAAAGGGGTCAGCGCGCGGCCTGTCCAGACAAAAATATGCTGACCGGGGAATAACTCGGGGCGGGGAGAGTCAAGCGGCTCTGCCAGCACGTTGACATGCCAGGCGCGCTGCGATAAACGCCACGCTTCCAGCCACACCCGGGTACGATCTTCATTTCCCCAGCCTACCAGCAGGGTCTCTTTACCCACCTTTTTACGCGACTCCGCAAGAATAAGCGCCACGCAATCAATCAGGATACCGTCCAGCATGCTTATGATGGCCAGGGAAGTGTTCTGATCGAGATTGAGCTTGCTGCGCACCGGGATGAAAAGCTGGTCAATAAGTTTATCTACGGGATATTCATGGCTGAGTGACATGATGCGGGTACGTAATTTCGCAGGCTGTACAAGGCGCAGAAGAGACATCATTTCTTCCTGGAGCAGAACGCCTGCGTCGTGCGATTCAGGGTGCTGGCCTTCCAGTAGCGCCTTAACCTTGCCAACCGAAACCCCCCGATCGATCCAGCGTTTGATTTCCTCAATGCGCTGAACGTCCTCCTCGTCAAACTGGCGGTGTCCACCCTCGCTTCTCTGCGGCTTGAGCAAACCATATCTCCGCTGCCATGCACGCAAAGTCACAGGGTTGATTCCGCAACGTTCGGCAACTTCGCCGATGCTGTAATGTGCCATTAGCGCCCTCTACCTGAAAATACTTTCCCGACTAAATTAACTAATTTAGCCGGATTGTACAATTAACTTTTCTTGTACAGTTAAAATAAACAGGTCGGACGCCAATGTACAGGTCAAAAAAGAATGATTATTTTACCCTTCGCTACGTTTTTTTTACGTAAACATGCACTCCGCCGCAGAAAAAAATTTATAGCAGCTCCCACGCTGTTTTTTTCTCAGGCCATGCTACCGCAGGAATTCCCCCCAGACACGGCCTGGCAAATAAATTTCCCTGGAAATGGATAATACCCGCGGACTCCAGCCACATCCACTCCTCCGGCTGCTCAATGCCCACCGCTGAAATGGCGATTTCCAGCGAATTACAGCATTTAATGATGGCCTGCACGATGGCCTGTTTTGGGCCGTGCTTATGAATATCCTTAACCAATTGGCGATTAATCTTAATGCGGTCCGGCTGAAACTGGGCCAACAGCAAAAGCCCGGCAAATCCGGCGCCAAAGTGATCGATCGCTACGCGAATTCCTGCGGACTTAAGCTTTCGCACGGAATCGGTGAATTCATCAATGCGGGAAATGGCTTCACTCTCGGTGAACTCGACGATAATTTGTTCTGGAATCAAACCATTGGATTCAATTTCCGCCAGCAGAAATTCGACGGCCCCGGAAATATTTACCAACGTCATCGGTAGCAGGTTAATCGACAGAGTGCGTCCATGCAGGCGCAGACGGCCCGCCATGGCAAATGCAATACGCTTGCTAAGGAGGTCCGTTGAGTACATTTCCTCTCGTGACAGCCCATCAAAATAGACTGCCGGCGATTCGCCAGAAGGGGTACGCAGCAGCGCTTCCACGGAGACGATCTCTTTCGCAAACGGGTCGATAACCGGCTGGAACGCGAAACTGCACTCGGCCCGCGCCAGCGGAGTATCAGGATACGAGGCTTCCCCTTCCGTCACAAAATCCCAGCTTTCGGCCGCAGGAATCTCGTAATAGTTCTCCTTTTCCGTTGCTTCCACGAAGGTACGGAAAAAATGGAGCGCTCTGTCGTCATAGGTGAGTTGATATTTCGTTGTGCCTTTATCCAGCACAACTTGCAGCACTTCATCGCGGTCATACTCTCGTAAATCAAAGAGTTCCATACCTATTTTGCCGAAGCGCCGCGTCGGACCATGATCCCTGAGCAGTTCAACAAGATTATGGTGCCGCGGGTCTGTGCAGATACGGCGATAAATTCCTTCAACCTTCTCTTCAGGCCCTTCTAATAATTGAAAAAAATGGGTGCCGTTAAAAAGCAAAATCCCCGACACGTCTTCCTGGCCATTTTTTACATTTGCTTCAGCAACCATGCTATCAAGCGATTTAATTGACACGTTGTCGCAGATATGGCTGCGATAAATGATGGTAGTGAGCATGAAATTTCCGACAGAAGAGATAAAACTAATGAGATATTACAGTAGCAGTTCCACTGCAATAAATCCTGTAAAACAGCCGGTCTTCCTAACAAATATTTTGCATTAACCGACTCATTTCACTGCGATTCTTGCCTGACGGCACACCTGTACAAGACGTACATCTTACGCTGGCCCTCCCCTCACAACAAAAAAGATAAAAAAAACATTTAAAATCAAATAGTTATAAAAAATATTAAAAAAAATAACATTTTTTCTTCATTTTTTATGTACAAGTTAGCAATCATTGTATAACTTTAATCGCAAGTTTACTGATGATTGAACTGACAGGAGCACATATGCAGCAGAACGGTTACATTCCTGACACGGCTAACGCTATTGCCCACTACTTTAATAAAGCTTCACTGCCTTCGCAGCAGGAAACGTTAGGGCAGATAGTGATGGATATCCTCAATGAAGGACGGAACCTTAATCGCAAATCCCTGTGTACAAAACTGTTGGCTCGCCTCGAAGTCGCTTCTGGGTTTGAAGAAGAGATCCATTATCAAACGCTGATCGGCCTCCTGTTCGAGAACCAGTGATAAAAGTTCCTCCGGCTATCTGGTGATTTGAGTCGTTACTGAATGAGGAAATATAAGGGATGGGCCAGAATCTGACACCGATTACCGGCTTGCGACTAAATTCCCAGTCATGGAGATGACGATGATCAGAGATACAGTTATGAACAACGATGATTATGATCCATTAATAGATTTACTGATTGGAGAAGCGGTCTTATCCCTACTCAAAAGTAAGGGACCTATAAGTCAACAAGCGCTGATCGATAAACTCCAGGCCATGCAGGCGGGAGAAGTCGATACAAAGCGGCGGAACACCCTTGGGCATATTATCGAGGAAATCAGTAATAGGGTATCTCGCCGTGGTAAGAAAATAACTCTGGGTACTTCAGACGCTAAAAATAATTGGGCAGAACAAACGACTTTATTAGGTTCTCCCTCGCGGCCTGGTACAAATAAAATTCACTGACCCTTCGCGGTCAATCGTTTAACTAACACAGTAGAGAATATGATGAGACAAACTATACATCAACAACCGGATATTTACGCTGGCCTGAACGATAACGCACTCTCTGAATATTTCCGCAATGCAGGCGATAGGCTGATTGATGAATCCGCGGTTATGTCGCTGGCTATTAGCAGTATTCTTGAGTCTGAGGGACATCTCAGCAACAAGGCAATTATTCTTTGGTTGATTACCGCTCTCGAGACCACTAGCGACGTGGTAACCGCGGACGTCATTCGCAAAACGCTGGAAATCGTCGTAAGCTATACAATGGATGATATCTAATTTATTAACCGCTCCGCATTAACAGGGAAGTCGCATAACGCGAATCGAAGGATTATTTTTTACCAAAGCGGTGGGTATATGTTAAATCCTCGCGCGGTGTCATTTTTTTAAAACTCGCCACCTGACATCAGATGAATTATCTGGATGGGGCGAGTTTTAAATCAACATAAGTATGCTAGCCCGGTAATCAACGTTATTCATTCCGTGGAAAAGACCGCCGATATCACTGCGCTACAGCACCCCGGCCAGGCGGCGAACGCCGTCGAGCAGCACCTCTGGCGGATGGTTGGCAAAACCGAATAAAACCCCCTCGCGCGACATCGGCCGCTGGCAATATCGCGCAAAAGTCTGCACGCCTAAGCCGATCTGGCGCGCCTTAGCGACGACCTCTTTTGCTTTCAGACCATCTGCTAACCAGCAGACGATATGCACTCCCGAATCCGTTGGATGCACCCGCATACGCCCGGCAAAATAGCGTTCAATCGCCGCCTCCAGCGCGCTTTTTCGCTCAAAACAGGCTTTACGGATACGACGAACATGGCTGGCATAGTGTCCCTCGTGGATAAAACGCGCCAGAACGGCCTGTTCCAGATATCCGCTACAGAGATCGGTGTAATATTTCGTTATGGCGAACTGTTCGCGCAAATGCTCAGGGACCACTAAAAAACCCAGACGAAACTCGGGGTACATCATCTTAGAAAAGGTGCCGGAATAGATAACCCTCTGATGTTTATCTAACCCTTGCAATGCCTGTAAAGAGCGGGCGGCATAGCGGAATTCGCTGTTGTAATCATCTTCAAATATCCAGGCCCGATTGGCTTGCGCCCATTCCAGCAAAGCAAGCCTTCTTGGCAGGCTAAGGGTTCCACTGAGCGGGAATTGATGCGACGGCGCGGTATAGACCAGCTTAGCTTGCGGGTAATGGCGTATTCCATCCTGAATATCCATGCCTTCACCGTCAACGCGAACGGGCCGGACCATCGCTCCCCGGGCGGCGAATGCGCCGCGCGCGCCGTTATAGCCGGGATCATCGAGCCAGACTTCATCGCCCTTTTCCAGTAAAACCTGAGCGGCAATGGCCAGCGCCTGTTGAATACCATTGACAATAATAACCCGATCTTCATGGCAATTTACGCCGCGCGTGGCCTGAATATAGTGGCTAATCGCCTGTCGTAAAGGTAGATATCCATAAGCCGTGGCGTGCGCCCCCAACTCACGGCGCGATTGCCGCCAGACGCGCCCCAGCAGCCGCCCCCATAACGCATGCGGGAAGAGATCGGTACAGCCGATACCGACGGCAAAAACCTGACGCATTTCACCACTCCCTTCTCTTTCAGACCATGATGGCAACAATGCGGCAACGTCAGGATTAAGCGGGCCAACGGCGGCCATTGCCGTTTCCGGCTGTGGCGACGATTCATACTCGCTAATGACGCTATCCGGAATATGCTCGCAAACAAAGGTGCCCGCCCCCTTGCGCGTGACCAGATAGCCCTCATCCACCAGGCGGTCAAAACCGGCAATAACCGAGTTTCGCGAGATCGCCATCATCTCAGCCAGCGCCCGGCTGGAGGGGATCTTTGAACCCGCCGTTAAGCGCCCATCCAGAATCGCGTTACGCAGGGCGTGATACAGCTGATCTTTGATAACGCCGCGCGGGAGCAACAATTCCTGAAACAGCGGTGCAATAGGTTTTGGCATAGCGGTAATGGCGATCGGTAAGCTAAAAGTGGATCCTATGAATATACATAAAGTGTCACTTTTTAGGAACCATAAGAGCGCCTACCATAGCGGCATGTAAAGACCATCCCGATTTATAAAAGTAAGGAACCGCCATGAATAGCCAAAATAGCGACATTAATCACGGGCAAATCACCCTCCTCCCCGCAGCTGATAACGACTTTGCCCAGTGGCTGCCGCTGTGGAAAAGCTACCAGACGTTTTATCGCGTCGACATTCCGGAGGAGGTGACGCGCCTAACCTGGAGTCGGTTTTTAAATCCGGTCGAACCGATGTTTTGCGCCGTAGCAAAACGTGAGGGGAAGATAGTTGGATTCGTTCATTATCTCTTCCACCGCTCCACCTGGGCCGAAAGCGACTATTGCTATCTGGAAGATTTATTCGTTGATCCGGACGTCCGGGGTCAGCATATCGGTAAACAATTAATTGAGTATGTTCAACGGCAGGCGCGAAAACGCCACTCCGCCAGCCTGTACTGGCATACGCATGAGACCAACCTTCGGGGCCAGCGTCTGTATAACTGGGTTGCGGAAAAAAGCGGCATGATTGAGTATCGTATGCGGGTGAAGTAGCCCTTTCGTCAGGCGTAAAAAAACCTCGCCGCGGCGAGGTTTTTGTCAAACACGCCGGCTTAGTAAGCGTTTACCACCACCCACATTGGGCCCTGGCCTACGGCATAGCGCCCTTTTTCCTGGAGCAGCCCCTGCTCGCCTTCGATTTCATACACCGCGATATGATGGGACTTCTGACCGGCAGCGATCAGATATTTGCCGCTATGATCGAGGTTAAAGCCGCGCGGCTGGGTCTCGGTATTCTGATAACCTTCGATGGACAGCACGCTGCCGTCTTCCGAGACGCTGAAGATGGTGATAATGCTGGCGGTACGATCGCAGGCGTAGAGGTGACGGCCATCCGGGGTCAGATGGATATCCGCCGCCCAGCGCACGCCGGCAAAATCAGGCGGCATGATGTCCAGGGTCTGCACGCACTCGATTTTGCCGTGCGGATCTTTTAGCTCCCAGACGTCAACGGAGCTATTCAGTTCGTTTATGCAGTAGCCGTATTGCTGATTCGGATGGAACACCATATGACGCGGGCCTGCGCCTTCAACGGTGGTCACTTCAGCCGGCTCCTGCTCTGCGAGGAAACCGTCGTCGCTCAGGGTAAACAGGCAGATACGATCCTGCTTCAGCGCCGGTACCCATAGGGTGCGATTATTCGGAGAGATATTTGCCGAGTGGCAGCCTTCCAGACCTTCAACCACCGCCACCGCTTCTCGCGGCAGGCCGTCCACCAGCGGCGTAACGCTCACGCAGCCCGCGTTATAGGAAGCGCTGAACACAAAACGCCCCTGATGATCGGTAGAAATATGCGTTGGGCTACCCGGCAGCGGAGCTTCGCCAGCGAAAGTCAGGGCGCCATTATCGGGCGCAATGCGGTAGGCCAGTACGCGAAACTCCGGACGCACGCCGACGTAGAGAAACTCTTTGTTCGGGCTCACCACCATCGGCTGTACCTGGCCCGGGGCATCAACAACCTGCACCAGGGTCAGTTTCCCCTCAAGATCCAGATCCCAGACGTGAATCTGCTGGCTTTCCGGGCTGGCGGTATAAACGGTTTGTTTCATGAATACTCCTTCCTCACTGCACGTGGAAATTTCATTTTTCAGATTAATGGCACCCTGAAAAATACAATATGCATACACCATGCTATTCAGGTTGCCTCCTCGCAGCCTGAAAGATCAAGTGTATCGGCTCTTTAGCGGTAGATGCTGAAAAGTTTGCCCGAATGGCGCAGCGGTGTACCATCATAGCCTGCTAACTTTTCATCATTAACCGGAAACAACACATGACCTCACGCGTGATTGCCCTGGACTTAGACGGCACCCTACTCACCGGCAAAAAAACCATTCTCCCCGCCTCACTCGACGCGCTGGCACGCGCCAAAGACGCGGGATATCAAATCATCGTCGTCACCGGTCGACATCACGTCGCTATCCATCCTTTTTATCAGGCGCTGGCTCTGGATACACCTGCAATTTGCTGTAATGGCACTTATTTGTATGATTATCATGCAAAAAAGGTTCTGGAGTCCGATCCTATGCCGGTTGACAAAGCCCTGAGCCTGACGGAAATGCTGAACGAGCACGCGATTCACGGCCTGATGTACGTCGATGACGCCATGCTTTATGAGCAGCCGACCGGGCACGTGATTCGCACCGCCAACTGGGCGCAGTCGCTGCCCGTCGAGCAGCGTCCGGTGTTCACTCAGGTCGATTCTCTGGCGCAGGCGGCCCGTGAAGTCAAGGCCGTGTGGAAATTCGCCCTGACTGATGAAGACACCGCAAAACTGCAGCGCTTTGCCCAACATGTTGGCCAGACGCTGGGTCTGGAGTGCGAATGGTCGTGGCACGATCAGGTGGATATTGCCCGGGAAGGCAATAGCAAAGGTAAACGCCTGGCCCAGTGGGTCGCGTCGCAGGGGCTGTCGATGCAGGATGTTATCGCTTTCGGCGACAACTATAACGACCTCAGTATGCTGGAAGCCGCCGGTATCGGCGTGGCGATGGGCAACGCGGTGGAGGACGTCAAAGCGCGCGCCAACGTCGTGATCGGCGAAAACGAGACCACCAGCATCGCCGACTACATCTATCGCCACCTGTTGTAATCAGGCGGCTATCGACACGCTTTTTATCTGCGCATACAGCCGCTGGCCTGGGACAACCCCCAGCTCATCGCGAGCCCAGGGGCTGATGCGCGCCCATAGCGTACGGCCGCTAATCTCCAGCCTGACCTCAACCTGGCCATGGCTTTCAATACACTGCATGACCTGCGCGGGCAAAATGTTGCGGATACTGGTTTGCTGAGCGGGCTGCAGCACCAAAGAAACGTCCGAGGCCTGAATGCGGATCCGCGCGCTTTCGCCCTGCGGCCTGTCGAGCCGGTTGACCCATATCTGCCGATCGCCCAGCGCCAGCGCGGTCATGGCATACCGCGGATGCTGAGCGGCGACGGTTACGTTCAGGATAGTGCTTTGCTGATCCTGGGGAAGCCAGGGATGCATTACGCTGCTGCTCCACACCTCTTCCAGGCAACCAAAGGCTTTGACTTTCCCCGCTTCCAGCACCAGGACGTTATCCGCCAAATGCTGAATCTCATCCAGAGAGTGGCTGACGTACAGCATCGGGATATTGATTTCGCGCGCCAGACGCTGCAGATAGGGCAATAGTTCACGCTTGCGCGGGATATCCAGCGACGCCAGCGGCTCATCCAGAAGCAGCAGTTCCGGGGCGGTAAGCAGCGCCCGGCCAATCGCCACCCGCTGTTTTTCTCCGCCGGAGAGACCGCCCGGCAGGCGGTCAAGCAGCGGCGCAATGCCGAGCAGCGCCACCAGCTTGTCAAACTGCGCCGCCATATTCTTCGCCATGCCATATTGCAGATTGCCGCGCACCTTATAATGCGGGAACAGGCGAGCGTCCTGAAAAACGTAGCCAATGCGGCGTTTTTCAGGCGCCAGGCAGATACGTTTTTCAACATCATTGAGCACTCTGCCGTTAAGAACGATGCGCCCCTGCTGCGGGCGCGTCAGGCCGCTAATGGCGTTAATCAGCGAGGTTTTACCCGCGCCTGAAACGCCGAAAACCGCGGTGATGCCGCTGGCGGGAAGCGTCTCGCGAATTTGCAGGCGGTGGGTGCCCAACGTCTGGCTAAAATCGAGTTCGAGCATGATTATTTCCCCATCCGCTGACGGCTAAGGCGGGCCAGCCATTCGGAAATCAGCAGCGATACCAGCGCCAGCGCAATCGAAATCAGGCATAAACGCGCGGCCGCGCCTTCCCCACCGGGAGTCTGAATCAGGGTATACATTGCCGAAGGAATCGTGCGCGTTTCGCCTGGAATGTTGGAGACAAAAGTGATGGTGGCGCCAAACTCGCCCAAAGAACGGGCGAAGGCCAGCACGGTGCCGACGATAATACCGGGTAGCGTCAACGGTAGCGTAATAGTGAAAAATACCCGCCAGCGCCCAGCGCCCAGGGTACGCGCCGCCTGCTCAAGTTTGATGTCGACCCCTTCCAGCGCAAGACGAATGGCACGCACCATCAACGGAAAGGACATCACCGCCGCCGCCAGTACCGCGCCGCGCCAGCTAAACGCAAAGCTCAGACCAAACCAGTCATACAGCCAACTGCCGATAAAACCCCGTCTTCCCATCGCGATCAGCAAGAGATACCCCACCACCACCGGCGGTAATACCAGCGGCAGGTGGAGGATGCTATCGAGCAGCGCTTTACCGGGAAAATCCCGGCGAACCAGCAGCCAGGAAAAAAAGATGCCAAAAGGCAAGCTCAGTACCACCGCCAGGGAGGAGACTTTCAGGCTCAGCAGTACCGCCTGCCATTCAGGATCGCTTAAGAACATTAGTGGGTAGTAAATCCGTAACGTTTAAAGATGGCGGAAGCTTCCGGCCCTTTTAGATAGTCATAAAACGCGCTGACCGCGGCATTTTTATGCCCGTCGACGATTGCCAGAGGATATTCAACTTTCTTATGCGAATCTTCCGGGAAGGTACCGACAACTTTTACGCCCTTGCTGGCGACCGCATCAGAGCCGTACACGATCCCCAACGGCGCTTCGCTGCGCTCAACCAGGGCCAGCGCGCCGCGCACGTCTTCCGCAGGAGCCAGCTTCGGCGACAGCGTCTCCCAGACCCCCAGTTTTTGCAACGCTTCTTTCGCATAGATGCCGGCTGGCACGTGCGCCGGGTCGCCAACGGCCAGACGACCGCCTTTCAGCAGGCTGGTCCAGTCGGTTTTATCATTAATGCTGATATCGCCCTGAGCGCTGGCCTTCGGCGCCACGACCACCAGGCTGTTGCCGAGCAGCGTCGCGCGGGATGCGGTATCAATGCTTTTTTTCTCCACCGCGTAATCCATCCATTTCTGGTCGGCGGAGATAAACAGATCCGCCGGCGCGCCCGCTTCAATCTGTCGCGCCAGGGTCGATGAAGACGCAAACGAAGAGACAACCTCGACGTTCTTCTCTTTCTTATACTCTTTAGCGATATCCTGCATGGCGTTGGTGAGCGATGCCGCGGCAAAAACCGTCACCTTGCCCTCTTCCGCCAGCGCGTGGCCCGCAACGGAAAGCGTTAACGTTGCTCCAGCAATAAAGCGAAACCATTGACCTGTCATCAGAAACTCCCGTCGGTTCGTTATGTAGAAGACAATATAACGATAGCGCTAAGATTTTCCCAGCGAAAATTAGGGGTAATCAGTAACGGCTCAATTGAGGGGGGACAGATAAAAACGCCCGGGAGAACCGGGCGCGGGGGAAAATCAGTGGTTTTGCGGTCTGCTGTCTTTATGACCGGCTCCAGAGAAGAGGTTAAACACTTCGCCCAGCCCATAAATCAGCCCCAGGATGACCGCCATTACCACAGGGACCATGACTACGGCAAAAACCAGACTTTTCAATAGCTCTAACATGGTTGGCTCCAGAAAGTACGAATAGTTTATTGTAACTAATTCAGCCGGAAAAACACGCCCCATTTGTGCGGTGCCTCACTGGACACCGTGAGAGATGCACCTTGCAAGATGACCGCTATCGGTCACAATACTCTTTTTCATCAGGATATGATTATGCAGGCTGAAATCCTTCTTACCCTCAAATTACAGCAGCGCCTGTTTGCCGATCCCCGCCGTATCGCCCTGCTGAAACAGATTGACCAGACCGGCTCGATTAGCCAGGGGGCAAAAAACGCGGGCATCAGCTATAAAAGCGCATGGGATGCGATAAATGAGATGAATCAGCTCAGCGAGCAGACCCTGGTTGACCGTGCGACCGGCGGCAAAGGCGGCGGCGGCGCGGTCCTCACCCGCTACGGGCAGCGGCTGATTCAGCTTTACGACTTGCTGGCGCAGATTCAGCAGAAAGCGTTCGATGTCCTGAGCGATGATGATGCCCTTCCCCTCGACAGCCTGCTGGCCGCTATTTCGCGATTCTCTCTACAGACCAGCGCGCGCAACCAGTGGTTCGGCACTATTACCGGCCGCGACCATCAACAGGTCCAGCAGCACGTTGAAGTCCTGCTGGCCGATGGGCAAACCCGCTTTAAAGTCGCCATTACCGCCCAAAGCGCCGATCGTCTGGGCCTTGCGGAAGGCCAGGAAGTATTAGTGCTGCTCAAAGCGCCGTGGGTCGGCATGACCCAGGATGCAGCCCTGGCGAAACAGGCGGACAACCAGCTGGCCGGACGTATCACCCACATCGAACGCGGGGCGGAGCAGTGCGAAGTGCTCATGGCGCTCCCGGATGGGCAGAGCCTTTGCGCCACCCTGCCGCTGGAACAGACGCGCGATCTGGCGGAAGGGGCGCAGGCGATAGCATATTTTAACGCCGATCGCATCATTCTTGCCACGTTGTGCTAACGCCATTGACATTGCGCTCGCGAAGACGTATCCCTGAAGTACATCGCTGCAAAAAGTGGGATACACAATGTCATTGTTGCAAATTTCGCAAGGCACGTTTCGTCTTAGCGATACCAAAACGTTAAATATTGAACACCTCAGCGTGCGGGCTGGCGAGAGCTGGGCTTTCGTCGGCAGCAACGGTAGCGGGAAGTCGGCGCTTGCGCGGGCGCTATCCGGCGAGTTGACCCTGCTAAGCGGGCAGCGCGAGTGCACCTTCTCGCGCATCACCCGTCTCTCTTTTGAGCAGCTGCAAAAGCTGGTCAGTGATGAGTGGCAGCGTAACAACACCGATCTGCTCAGCCCAGGAGAAGAAGATACCGGGCGCACGACGGCGGAAATTATCCAGGATGAGTTTAAAGACCCCTTCCGCTGCGCTCGCCTTGCTGAACAGTTTGCGATTAGCCACCTGCTCGAGCGCCGCTTTAAATACCTCTCTACCGGTGAAACGCGCAAGACCTTGCTGTGCCAGGCGCTGATGGGCGATCCCGACCTGCTTATCCTCGATGAGCCGTTCGACGGCCTCGATGTCGCCTCGCGCCAGCAGCTCGCCGAGATGTTGGCCACGCTGAACGAAGAAGGTATCGCCCTTGTTCTGGTGCTCAATCGTTTCGACGAGATCCCGGCGTTCGTGCAGTATGCCGGGGTACTGGCGGACTGCGTGCTGAGCGAAACCGGCGAAAAGCAGACCCTGCTACAGCAGGCGCTGATTGCCCAGCTCGCGCATAGCGAAAAGCTTGACGGCATGACGCTGCCGGAACCCGACGCCCCGGCTGCGCGCCTTGCGCTGGACAGCAAAGCGCCGCTCATCGTGCTGAATGACGGTCTGGTTTCATACAACGACCGCCCGATCATCAATCGCCTCAGTTGGACGGTCAATCCCGGCGAACACTGGCAGATCGTCGGCCCCAACGGCGCCGGTAAATCGACGCTGCTCAGCCTGATTGCCGGCGACCATCCCCAGGGATACAGTAACGATCTGACCCTGTTCGGCCGCCGCCGCGGCAGCGGTGAAACCATCTGGGATATCAAAAAACATATTGGTTACGTCAGCAGCAGCCTGCACCTTGAATACCGCGTCAGCACCAACGTGCGTAACGTGATTCTCTCGGGCTACTTCGACTCGATTGGCATCTACCAGGCCGTTTCCGATAAGCAGCACAAGCTGGTGCAAAACTGGCTGGATATTCTGGGTATCGACAAACGCACCGCCGACGCGCCGTTCCACAGCCTCTCCTGGGGGCAGCAGAGGCTGGCGCTGATCGTCCGCGCCCTGGTCAAACACCCGACCCTGCTGATTCTCGATGAACCGCTGCAGGGGCTCGACCCGCTCAACCGTCAGCTGGTGCGTCGCTTTGTCGATGTGCTGATTAGCGAAGGGGCGACGCAGTTGCTGTTCGTCTCCCACCACGCCGAAGACGCCCCGGACTGCATTACCCACCGTCTGGCCTTTGTGAGGAGTGGAGACGGTTACACTTACCAGCAGGGGCCGCTGCAAATTTAAGCCTGTACAGGGGTCTGCGGATCCCTGATTTTTTCAGAATAATAGCTATCACTCACACCATCACCCTGTTTTTACAATGAAAAAACCAAAACGGCCGGATTGAAAGTTTTAGTGTAAACGATTCCACCAATTTGGCCTGTGTCACACTTTTGGCTTCTTTGGTATGCTATCTTCTTCTCACACGATAAGCCTATTGGAGCGAATCATGAAAGTACTGGTTACAGGTGGTAGCGGTTACATTGGAAGTCACACCTGCGTTCAACTGCTATTGCAGGGACACGAAGTGATTATTCTCGACAATCTCTGCAACAGTAAACGCAGCGTATTGCCGATCATTGAACGTCTCGGCGGGAAAAGCGCCACCTTTGTCGAAGGCGACATTCGTAATGAAGCGCTGATGACGGAAATTCTTCACGATCACGCTATTGAAGCGGTGATCCATTTCGCCGGCCTGAAAGCCGTCGGCGAATCCGTCGCCAAGCCGCTGGAATACTACGACAACAACGTAACCGGCACACTGAAACTCGTTTCCGCCATGCGCGCCGCGGGCGTAAAAAACTTTATTTTCAGCTCCTCCGCCACCGTGTATGGCGACCAGCCAAAAATCCCTTATGTCGAAAGCTTCCCGACCGGGACTCCGCAGAGCCCGTACGGTAAAAGCAAGCTGATGGTCGAGCAGATCCTGACTGACCTGCAAAAAGCGCAGCCGGACTGGAGCATCGCGCTGCTGCGCTACTTCAACCCGGTCGGCGCGCATCCGTCGGGCGATATGGGTGAAGATCCGCAGGGCATCCCGAACAACCTGATGCCGTATATCGCGCAGGTCGCAGTCGGCCGTCGTGAATCGCTGGCGGTATTCGGCAACGACTACCCAACCGAAGATGGCACCGGCGTGCGCGACTACATTCACGTCATGGACCTGGCCGACGGCCACGTCGCGGCGATGGAAAAACTGGCTGATAAAGCCGGCGTGCATATCTATAACCTTGGCGCAGGCGTCGGCAGCAGCGTGCTCGACGTGGTCAACGCTTTTAGCAAAGCCTGCGGCAAACCGATTAACTACCACTTCGCGCCGCGCCGCGAAGGCGACCTCCCGGCCTACTGGGCGGACGCTGAAAAGGCCGATCGCGAGCTGAACTGGCGCGTGACGCGCAACCTTGACGAAATGGCGCAGGATACCTGGCACTGGCAGTCCCGTCATCCGCAGGGTTATCCAGACTAAGGAACCTTCATGAGCGTATTTAACCCCGTCGACCATCCACATCGTCGTTATAACCCGTTAACCGGGCAGTGGATTCTGGTTTCTCCACATCGCGCCAAGCGCCCCTGGCAAGGGGCGCAGGAAACGCCGGCAAAACAGAGTTTGCCCGCGCACGATCCGGACTGTTTCCTGTGCCCGGGTAATACCCGCGTCACTGGCGACAAAAACCCGAACTACACCGGTACGTTTGTTTTTACCAATGACTTTGCGGCTTTGATGACCGATACCCCAGACGCCCCGGAAAGCGACGACCCGCTGATGCGCTGTCAGAGCGCCCGCGGCACCAGCCGGGTCATCTGCTTCTCGCCAGATCACAGCAAAACGCTGCCAGAACTGAGCGTAGAGGCGCTGGAAGGCGTGGTTAAAACGTGGCAGGAGCAGACCGCCGATCTTGGAAAAACCTACCCGTGGGTGCAGGTTTTTGAAAATAAAGGCGCGGCGATGGGCTGCTCCAACCCGCACCCGCATGGCCAGGTGTGGGCAAACAGCTTTCTGCCTAACGAGGCGGAACGCGAAGATCGTCTGCAAAAAGCGTACTTCACCGAGCACGGCGCGCCGATGCTGGTGGATTACGCCCAGCGCGAATTAGCCGACGGTAGCCGCACCGTCGTCGAGACCGAACACTGGCTCGCGGTGGTCCCTTACTGGGCAGCGTGGCCCTTTGAGACGCTGCTGCTGCCGAAAGCGCACGTACAGCGCCTGACTGATTTAACCGACGACCAGCGCAGCGACCTCGCGCTGGCGCTGAAAAAGCTGACCAGCCGTTACGACAACCTGTTCCAGTGCTCATTCCCCTACTCGATGGGCTGGCACGGCGCGCCGTTTAACGATGAAGAGAATAATCACTGGCAGCTGCACGCGCATTTTTATCCGCCGCTGCTGCGCTCCGCGACGGTGCGCAAATTTATGGTCGGCTATGAAATGCTGGCCGAAACCCAGCGTGACCTGACGGCCGAGCAGGCTGCCGAACGTCTGCGCGCTGTGAGCGACGTCCATTTTCGCGAATCCGGAGTATAACCATGAGTCTGAAAGAGAACACCCAAGCCCTGTTTGCTGAGAAATTTGGCTATCCGGCCAGTCATGTTATCCAGGCCCCAGGCCGCGTTAACCTGATCGGCGAGCATACCGACTATAACGACGGGTTCGTACTGCCCTGCGCCATTGATTATCAGACGGTCATCGCCTGTGCGCCGCGCGACGATCGTACCGTCCGGGTGATTGCCGCCGATTACGCCAATCAGACCGATGAATTCTCTCTCGACTCGCCGATTACCAGCCACGACACCCAGCAGTGGTCGAACTACGTTCGCGGCGTGGTCAAGCACCTGCAGCAGCGGAATAACGCTTTCGGCGGCGCGGATCTGGTCATCAGCGGCAACGTGCCGCAGGGCGCAGGGTTAAGCTCCTCGGCTTCGCTGGAAGTCGCTGTCGGCACCGTGTTCCAGCAGCTGTACCATCTGCCGCTCGACGGTGCGCAGATCGCGCTGAACGGCCAGGAAGCGGAAAACCAGTTCGTCGGCTGCAACTGCGGCATTATGGACCAGCTGATCTCCGCGCTCGGTAAAAAAGATCATGCCCTGCTGATCGACTGCCGCACCTTAGGAACGAAAGCGGTGTCGATGCCGAAAGGCGTGGCGGTAGTGATTATCAACAGTAACTTTAAGCGCACCCTGGTCGGCAGCGAGTACAACACCCGCCGCGAGCAGTGTGAGACCGGCGCGCGTTTCTTCCAGCAACCCGCCCTGCGCGATGTGACTCTGCAAGAATTCAATGCCGTCGCCCACGAGCTTGACCCGGTGGTCGCCAAACGCGTTCGCCACGTGCTGACCGAGAATGCGCGCACCGTAGAAGCCGCCGTGGCGCTGGAGCAAGGCGACCTGCAGCGGATGGGCGAACTGATGGCGGAATCTCACGCTTCCATGCGCGATGATTTTGAAATCACCGTCCCGCAGATTGATACCCTGGTGGACATCGTCAAGGTGACCATCGGCGATAAAGGCGGCGTACGCATGACCGGCGGCGGTTTCGGCGGCTGTATCGTCGCGCTGGTGCCGGAAGATTTGGTCGATACCGTACAGCAGGCCGTTGCCAAAGAGTATGAAGCGAAAACCGGTATCAAAGAAACCTTCTACGTCTGCAAACCGTCTCAGGGAGCTGGACAATGCTAAACCCAACAACGGAGCTGGCGCCGGACGGCCAGCCGTGGAATCTTCTTACCCTGCGTAACGACGCAGGCATGACGGTCACGGTGATGGACTGGGGCGCGACGCTGCTCTCCGCGCGCGTGACGCTGGCTGACGGCAGCGTACGCGAAGCGCTGCTCGGCTGCGCGAACCCTGGCGACTATACCCGACAGGCCGCCTATCTCGGCGCCTCCGTCGGCCGTTACGCTAACCGTATTGCCAACAGCCGCTTTACCCTTGATGGCCACACCGTCAATCTGACGCCTTCCAACGAGGCGGGGCATCAGCTGCACGGCGGTCCGGAAGGGTTTGACAAGCGCCGCTGGCAGATTGTCAGCGCCGACGATCGTCACGCGCTGTTTTCACTCTCATCCCGCGATGGCGATCAGGGGTTTCCCGGCAATCTGACGGCAACGGCAGACTACCGCCTGACCGACGATAACCGGATCGCCATCGAGTATCGCGCCACCGTTGACCAACCGTGCCCGGTGAACCTGACCAACCACGTCTATTTTAACCTGGATGGCGTGCAGAGCGACGTGCGTAATCATAAGCTGCAAATCCTGGCCGATGTTTACCTGCCCGTCGAGAGCGATGGCATTCCGGGAGGCGATCTGCAAAACGTCACCCTGACCAGCTTCGATTTCCGCACGCCGAAGGTGCTGGCGGACGATTTCCTGCGCGATGAAGACCAGCAGAAAGTGAAAGGTTACGACCACGCCTTTCTGCTCCAGGCGCTGGGCGATGCCGGCAGACCGGCGGCTCACGTCTGGTCGCAGGATGAAAAGCTGCAGATGACGGTTTATACCTCCGCGCCGGCCCTGCAGTTCTACTCCGGCAACTATCTCGCCGGTACGCCGTCGCGCACGGCGCAGCCGTACGACGACTGGCAAGGCCTGGCCCTGGAGAGCGAGTTCCTGCCGGATTCGCCAAACCATCCGGAATGGCCGCAGCCGGATTGCGTGCTACGCCCCGGCGAAGAGTACGTCAGCCTGACGGAATATCAGTTTATTGCGCTATAACCCCCCCGCCCTCCCGATGGAGGGCTTTTTTTATCCTTTCGCTGAAAATTACGCCACTTACAGACAAAAATATAACCTCTGTTTTACAAGCACCTTACACTGAGCGACTATTTTCGCTATGGTTAGGGATAAGCATTGCCGTGAGGTAAATCACGGCAATATAATGAGAATAGTTATCAATCAATAAATATATACACTACCGCATTCGGGTCGCATCAAGGCGGCACTGGAGCGAATCCTGAGAGCATAGTCAACTATGTCGTCAGGGTGAGTAAACGTAGCCAACGATGAAGCGGCGCGAAGGATGACGTGTATTGAGGAGTAAGTGTATGGCTGTAACTAAGCTGGTACTCGTTCGTCACGGCGAAAGCCAATGGAACAACGAAAACCGTTTCACCGGTTGGTATGACGTTGACCTGTCTGAAAAAGGCGTGGGTGAAGCAAAAGCGGCCGGTAAGCTGCTGAAAGAAGAAGGCTTCAGCTTCGACTTTGCTTATACCTCTGTGCTGAAGCGCGCCATCCACACCCTGTGGAACGTGCTGGACGAACTGGATCAGGCCTGGCTGCCGGTTGAGAAATCCTGGAAACTGAACGAGCGTCACTACGGTGCGCTGCAGGGTCTGAACAAAGCTGAAACCGCTGAAAAATACGGTGATGAGCAGGTTAAGCAGTGGCGTCGCGGCTTCGCGGTAACGCCGCCGGAGTTGACTAAAGACGACGAGCGCTATCCGGGCCACGATCCGCGCTACGCAAAACTGACCGACGCTGAACTGCCGACGACCGAGAGCCTGGCGCTGACCATCGACCGCGTCGTACCGTACTGGAATGAAACGATTCTGCCGCGTCTGAAAAGCGGTGAGCGCGTGATTATCGCCGCTCACGGCAACTCCCTGCGCGCGCTGGTGAAATACCTCGACAATATGGGGGAAGCAGAGATCCTCGAACTGAACATCCCGACCGGCGTACCGCTGGTGTATGAGTTCGACGAGAACTTCAAGCCTATCAAACATTACTATCTGGGTAATGCCGACGAAATCGCTGCGAAAGCCGCTGCCGTTGCGAACCAGGGTAAAGCGAAGTAATTTTCGCCGGATGTAAAAAAAGCGTGGAGATATCCACGCTTTTTTATTTTGACACTTGGCGTAAAGCTTAACCGCGACGCGCTTTTACCGCATTCGCCAGCTGACGAAGAAGCGTATCGGTATCTTCCCAACCGATGCAGGCATCGGTAATGCTTTTGCCGTAGACCAACGGCTCGCCGCTGTCGAGACTCTGATTGCCTTCCACCAGATGGCTTTCGATCATCACGCCCATAATCGACCGCTCACCGCCGGCAACCTGCTGGCATACGTCTGCACCGACCTCCATCTGCTTTTTAAACTGCTTGCTGGAGTTGGCGTGGCTGAAATCGATCATGATCTGAGCGGGCAGGCCTGCTTTCGCCAGACCGACCTTCACTTCGGCCACGTGCTGGGCGCTGTAGTTCGGCTCTTTACCGCCGCGCAGGATAATATGGCAATCGCTATTACCGCTGGTATTTACAATCGCCGAATGCCCCCATTTGGTCACCGACAGGAAACAGTGCGGCGCGCCGGCGGCGTTGATAGCATCAATCGCGACTTTGATGGTGCCATCAGTGCCGTTTTTAAAGCCTACCGGACAGGAGAGGCCGGAAGAGAGCTCGCGATGCACCTGTGACTCAGTGGTACGCGCCCCAATCGCGCCCCAGCTCATCAGGTCGGCAAGATACTGCGGGGTGATCATATCGAGGAACTCCCCGGCAGCGGGCAGACCGCTGTCGTTAATATCCAGCAGCAGCTTGCGCGCGATCCGCAGGCCATCGTTGATGCGGAAGCTGTTATCCATATGCGGATCGTTAATCAGCCCTTTCCAGCCCACGGTGGTGCGCGGTTTTTCAAAATAAACGCGCATCACGATTTCCAGCTCCCCTTTAAGCTCCTCGCGAAGCTTGAGCAGGCGTTCGGCGTACTCTTTCGCCGCCGCCGGATCGTGGATGGAGCACGGGCCAATCACGACCAGCAGCCGATCGTCGTTACCTTTCAGGATCTGGTGGATCGCTTTGCGCGCATGCGCAACGGTATTGGCGGCATTTTCGGTAGCAGGGAATTTTTCCAGGAGCGCAACGGGAGGTAATAATTCGTTGATCTCTTTAATGCGTAAATCGTCGTTCTGATAATTCATCTTATTTCCAGCGTTGCCATACTTATCTAGTTAATTGCAATCCCTCCAATCTATCTCTTCGCTCAAAAAGTGTAAACGTGATTTTACAGTAGCGGCAGAATATTCCTGGAAATAGGCTAAAAAACACCATAAAGTCGCGGAATAATGGCCACGAGCTATAATTTTTAACTGTTAGAACTTAATTTTCTTTAGCATTCAGCATTATATATTAATGCCGTTCGCTAATACCGAAGCTTTAACCACAACGAGTGGAACCTCCGGCAAATGCACTATTGGAAGAGGTAATCCGATAAATCGATATAACAGGAGCATCCAATGAAAATGAACAAGCTAACCAGTCTTCTCCTCGCAGCAACCCTGGGTCTGGCCAGCGGCGCGGCACTGGCCGCCGATACCGGGGCACAGTCGAATAACGGGCAAGCGAATGCAGCAGCTGACGCCGGCCAGGTCGCCCCAGATGCGCGTGAAAACGTGGCACCAAACAACGTCGACAACGGTAAAATCAACTCTGGTTCCACCGATACCGGCGGCACCATGCTCCACCCTGACGGCTCGACCATGAATCATGACGGCATGTCGAGCGATGAAGTGCACAAAAACTCAATGTGCAAAGATGGCCGCTGTCCGGATACTGATAAAAAGGTCGGTCAGGACGACGCGACGAAAACCGACGGTACGACCCAGTAAGCTGAGTGCCGAACACCAGGGAGGAGAGCTAAGGCTCTCCTTTTTTCATTTTATTCACCCCAAAAAGGGAATCATGTCATAAAGTAATCATCAAAATAATAATGTAGGGAAGGCACCATGGGGCAACCACACTCGCATAATTCTGCGCAACCCACTGAAGATAAAAATGCCCGTCGGCTACTGCTGGCGTTTTGCGTCACTGCCGGGTTCATGTTGGTTGAGGTAGCAGGCGGACTCATTTCAGGTTCACTGGCGCTGCTGGCCGATGCCGGACATATGTTGACGGACGCGGCAGCGCTGCTGTTCGCCTTTCTGGCAGTGCGTTTCGCCAGTCGGCCGCCAAATGCGCAACATACCTTTGGCTGGCTTCGGCTAACCACGCTGGCGGCATTTCTCAATGCCATTGCTCTGGTGGTCATTACGATCCTCATTGTCTGGGAGGCCATTCAGCGCTTTCATCATCCGCAGCCTGTTGCCGGTAAAACGATGATGGTTATTGCAGTTGCCGGGCTGCTGGCCAATATTCTGGCCTTCTGGATCCTGCATCGCGGCAGTGAGGAGCGCAACCTCAACGTGCGCGCCGCCGCCCTGCATGTGCTGGGGGATTTGCTCGGTTCGGTTGGCGCCATTATTGCCGCGATAGTGATCCTCACCACCGGCTGGACGCCTATCGATCCTATTCTGTCCGTGCTGGTGTCGTGCCTGGTTCTACGCAGCGCCTGGCGTCTGCTGCAGGAGAGCGTCAATGAACTGCTGGAGGGCGCGCCGCGTTCGCTTAACGTCGACGCATTAAAACGCGATTTGCGCCGCTCGATACCGGAAGTTCGCGACGTACACCACGTTCATGCCTGGCTGGTAGGAGAAAAAACGATGATGACGCTACACGTGCAGGTGGTACCGCCGCACGATCACGACGGTCTTCTGGACCGGATCCTGAACTTCCTGGAGCATAAGTATGAGATTGAACATATTACGGTACAGATGGAGTATCAGCCCTGTAGAGGCCCGGAGTGCCGTCTGAACATGACGCACGCCGGGCATGGACATCATCACCACCATTAACGGGAAAACGCGTGAGAACCGCGCTCACGCGCGCTGTTAATCCACATGCGGCTGCCGTTGAGCGCGATAAATGTCAGCAACAGGTATTCGAGTGACATCGCATAAACGCCCTGCAGGGCGAAAATCACCACGCTAATGACGTTAATCATCACCCACAGCAGCCAGTTTTCGACGTATTTGCGCGTCATCAGGATCATCGCCACAACGGAGAGCACCATCATGCAGGAGTCCCAGAACGGGAATGCGTCCGGCTGCAGCTCCGGCATAGCGACCTGCAGGCCCAGAATTTGCATCAGCGCCACGGCAATCCGTGTCAGAAACGCGAACACCGGGTTAATAAATATCGTCATCAGGCCAATCGCCACCACGCAGGCCGCCAGCCAGCCTAACGCTTTCGGCAGCGGCAGCCAGCGGATTTGCAGTTCCGCCTGGTTATCACTGGTTTGCCGCGACCAGGCGTACCAGCCGTAGACGTTGGCCGCGAAGAAAAAGATCTGTAGCAGAAGGCTGGCATAGAGCTGGATCTGAAAAAAGATAATGGCAAACAGCGTGACGTTGATCAGCCCGAAGGCATAGTTAGCGATCTTCTCCAGGCTCGCCAGCCAGATGCACAGCAGGCCAGCGACGGTGCCGACCGCTTCAATCCACGACAGGTCATATCCCCCGGCGCCGATAGGTATATGCACTAATATGTTCTGCGTACTAAAAAAATCCATCTTATCTCCAGCGCGTTCTGTGACGCAGTAATGATCTATCCCCGAAGTGTAGCCGCAAAATCGAGCATTCTGTTTAGCGGAACCAGCGCCCCGGTCCGCAACTGCTCATCAACGTGAATTTCATGTTGAACTCCCCCTTTCTCCAGCCCTTCAGCAATCGCCTGCAGGCCGTTCATCGCCATCCACGGACAGTGCGCGCAGCTCCGGCAGGTTGCTCCTTCGCCTGCCGTGGGCGCTTCCAGTAGCTCTTTTTCCGGTACCGCCTGCTGCATTTTGTAGAAAATGCCGCGGTCGGTGGCGACGATGAGCTGCTTGTGCGGCAGCGTTTTTGCAGCATTGATCAACTGGCTGGTCGACCCCACAGCGTCAGCCATATTAACAATCGCCTGCGGTGATTCCGGGTGAACCAGCACCGCGGCCTGGGGATAAAGCGCCTTCATTCTTGCCAGCGCTTGAGTTTTGAATTCATCATGAACTATACAGGCGCCCTGCCAGCACAGCACATCGGCGCCGGTCTGTTTTTGCACATAGCTGCCTAAATGACGGTCAGGCGCCCAGATGATTTTTTCACCTAAGCTATCAAGATGCTCAATGAGTTCCACGGCGATGCTCGACGTCACAACCCAGTCGGCGCGCGCCTTAACCGCCGCTGAAGTATTGGCATAGACCACGACTGTACGATCCGGATGAGCATCGCAGAAAGCGCTAAACGCCTCGATCGGACAGCCCAGATCGAGCGAACACTCCGCATGCAACGTAGGCATCAGGATGGTTTTTTCCGGGCTGAGGATTTTTGCCGTTTCTCCCATAAAGCGCACGCCGGCAACCAGCAGCGTTGAGGCGGAATGTCGGGCGCCGAAGCGCGCCATCTCCAGGGAATCGGAGATACAACCGCCGGTCTCTTCGGCCAGCTGCTGGATTTCGGGGTCGGTGTAGTAATGAGCCACCATCACCGCATCGCGCTCACGCAGCAGGCGTTTAATTTTTTCGCGGTAAAAGTGTTTCTCATCGCGGTTTAACGGCATTGGCTTCGGAGGAAAAGGATAAATCGCCGCTTCCGGGTCAAACATTACGCTCATCTTGCAGTCTCGTTTCGCTGGCTTAACTTTCAGACCGTGATAATGCCTGTAGAGAGGTATTAGTCGGCCATGGTGTTTTATATGCTAAACAAGATAGTCGATTGTGGGGAAAATGTCGTGAGGAATTTTGCCCCTCAGGGAGCATTTCCCGGAGGCGATGCTGCGCATCTATCCGGGCTACCGGCCCATGCTAGCGGCGCCTACGGTGCGTACAACGATTAAGTGAAATGGCGCAGCTTGGGATGGTTGTAATAATTTAAGCAAAGGCTGGATAGCAAAAAAGCGCCTTTAGGGCGCTTTTTTACATTGGTGGGTCGTGCAGGATGACTCGCTTCGCTCGCCCTTCGGGCCGTCGCCGCAGGCGGCTCCGTTGTCTCTCTTCGTTCGACTCAAACCTGCGGCAGGTTCGAATCTTGTATATCGCAGATAGTAAAAAAGCGCCTTTAGGGCGCTTTTTTACATTGGTGGGTCGTGCAGGATGACTCGCTTCGCTCGCCCTTCGGGCCGTCGCCGCAGGCGGCTCCGTTGTCTCTTTTCGTTCGACTCAAACCTGCGGCAGGTTCGAATCTTGTATATCGCAGATAGTAAAAAAGCGCCTTTAGGGCGCTTTTTTACATTGGTGGGTCGTGCAGGATTCGAACCTGCGACCAATTGATTAAAAGTCAACTGCTCTACCAACTGAGCTAACGACCCCTTGCGGGTTTACTGCTAACTGGAACGATTCAGGATGGTGGGTCGTACAGGATGACTCGGCTTCGCCTCGCCCTACGGGCCGTTGCTGTCGCAACGTTATCCTTTACGCTTGCTACCAGTGCTCACCTAAGCATTGGTGGGTCGTGCAGGATTCGAACCTGCGACCAATTGATTAAAAGTCAACTGCTCTACCAACTGAGCTAACGACCCGCTCGGGTACTTCCTGAATATTCTTTACTCGTCACCAATTCATAATTGGTGGGTCGTGCAGGATGACTCGCTTTCGCTCGCCCTAAGGGGCCGCTGCTGACGCAACGTTATCCTTCACGCTTAACATCTGAGTTCGATGTTAAATTGGTGGGTCGTGCAGGATTCGAACCTGCGACCAATTGATTAAAAGTCAACTGCTCTACCAACTGAGCTAACGACCCGAGTGGTGGGTGATGACGGGATCGAACCGCCGACCCCCTCCTTGTAAGGGAGGTGCTCTCCCAGCTGAGCTAATCACCCGATACTGCGCTGGATACATCTTTTCGCGGTGGGTCGTGCAGGATGACTCGGCTTCGCCTCGCCCTATGGCCGTTGCTGACGCAACGTTATCCTTCACGTTTTACTATCGCGTTCCACCAGAACGATTGGTGGGTCGTGCAGGATTCGAACCTGCGACCAATTGATTAAAAGTCAACTGCTCTACCAACTGAGCTAACGACCCGCTATTTTCGCCGCTTTGGGCTTGTTCGATATCCCTTGGCAACGGCGGCATATATTACTGATTTCAGAATTCAGCGCAACAACAATTTAGATAAAGATCGCTTAACTGCTTAGGATTCATGCGACAAGACCAGAAATGATGCGATTTCTGGTCATGCCATAATCATCCGAGTGCGTTAAGGCGTTTTTGCGCTTGTTTGGCCCCATCAGTGCCAGGAAATTTACTGACCACCTGTTGGTAAACCGCCTTCGCTTTTGCGGTATCGCCTTTGTCCTGCATGATAACGCCGACTTTAAACATCGCATCGGGCGCCTTCGGGGATTTAGGGTAGTTTTTCACCACGGAAGCGAAATAGTACGCCGCATCGTCTTTTTTACCCTTGTTGTAATTCAACTGACCGAGCCAGTAGTTGGCGTTCGGCTGGTAGGTTGAATCAGGATACTTTTTGACGAAGTTCTGGAAAGCCGCCATGGCGTCGTCCTGGCGGGCAGGATCCTTCACCAGCGCGATAGCCGCGTTGTAATCGGTGTTGGCGTCGCCGGTTGACGCCGGAGCGCCTGACGAAGCCGCTGGCGCGCTAGCCGCAGCCCCCTGATCGCCCGTTGACGTCTGGGTTTGCGCTCCCGTTGCGCCGCCGCTGCTCAAACCATCGATCTGCAGCAGGATCTGCTTCTGGCGCTCAACAACCTGATTCAGCTGATACTGGCTTTCCTGAATTTGACCGCGCAGGGAATCAATATCGGACTGATTATCGGAGAGTTGTTGCTGGAGTTGGGTTAAAAGCTGGCTGTGCGCATTGGAAATACGCTCGAGTTGAGTGACGCGGTCTTCGACCGAGCCTGAGCCGACACTACTGATTGGCGCCTGAGCAAAAGCGGCCCAGGGGGCCGCTATGCCAACCAGTAACGACAGACTCAACAGATGATGTCTGAAGTTACTGCTCATGCAATTCTCTTAGTAAACCAGTACGGCGCGACGGTTTTTGGCATAAGCCGCTTCGTCGTGGCCCAGTACTGCAGGTTTTTCTTTACCGTAAGAAACGATGGAGATCTGGTCAGCAGAAACACCTTTGCCCTGCAGATACATCTTAACGGCGTTAGCACGACGCTCGCCCAGAGCGATGTTGTATTCCGGCGTACCACGCTCATCCGCATGACCTTCTACGGTCACTTTGTAAGACGGGTTGCTACGCAGGAAGTTTGCGTGCGCGTCCAGCATTGCAGCGAAGTCAGAACGGATATCGTATTTGTCCAGATCGAAGTAAACGATATTGTTCTGCTGCAGCTGTTGCATCTGCAGACGAGCCTGCTCTTCGGAAGACATGTTGCCGCCGTTAGCGTTACCGTCCATACCAGTGCCGGCACCCAGCATGCCTTCACCGCTCTGGTCGTTGCTGGCGTTCTTGTTAGAAGAACACGCCGCGATTGCCATAACCGGCAGAGCGATCAACAGCCCTTTCAGCACTTTGTTCAGTTGCATTTCTTTGATTCCTTTAATAATCAATTATTTATTATCACAGATACGGCGACCAGGCAGGTGATTTTACCTGTCCATCAGTTGCCGGAAGACGCGCTTTGAAACGCCCATCTGTAGAAACCAGATTCAGCACGGATCCCATCCCCTGAGAAGAGCTGTAGATTACCATAGTGCCGTTAGGTGCCAGACTTGGCGTTTCATCTAAAAACGTTGATGACAGAACCTGCACACCACCCGCTTCCAGATCTTGTTTGGCAATGTGCTGCTGACCGCCGGCCGAGCTTACCATTACCATAGTTTTACCATCAGCGCTCACGTCAGCGTCCTGGTTTTGTGAACCTTCCCAGGTAATACGCTGCGGCGTGCCGCCGTTAATATTGACTTTGTACACCTGCGGACGACCCGCCTGGTCGGAAGTAAAGGCCAGGTTCTGGCTATCCGGGAACCAGCTTGGTTCGGTGTTATTGCTACGACCGTTGGTCACCTGACGAATCTGACCAGAGCCCAGATCCATCACGTACAGGTTCAGGCTACCGGTTTTCGACAGGGCGAAGGCCAGTTTGCTGCCGTCCGGCGAGAATGCCGGCGCGCCGTTGTGCTGCGGGAATGAAGCAATCTGACGAACGGAGCCGTTAGCCAGCGTCTGCACAACCAGCGCAGAACGACCGCTTTCGAAGGTCACGTAGGCCAGCTTCGCGCCGTCCGGAGACCAGGCCGGAGACATCAGCGGCTGGGTGGAACGGTGAACGAGGAACTGGTTGTAGCCATCGTAGTCGGATACGCGCAGTTCGTACGGGAACTGGCCGCCGTTGGTCTGTACCACATAGGCGATACGGGTACGGAAGGCACCCTTGATGCCGGTCAGCTTCTCAAATACGGCGTCGCTGGCAGCATGCGCGGCATAGCGCAGATACTGTTTTGTGACTTTAAATGAGTTCTGCGCCAGCACGGTGCCCGGCGCGCCGCCGGTATCAACCAGCTGGTAGGCCACGTTGTAGGAGCCGTCAGGGTTTTGCGTCACCTGCCCCACCACGACGGCGTCAATGCCCAGCGCAGACCATGCCGCCGGCTGCACTTCCTGAGCGCTACCTGGCTGCTGAGGCAGACGCGAGCGATCGAGCGGGTTAAACTTGCCACTGTTGCGCAGGTCAGCCGCCACGATACCGCCCACATCTTCCGGCGCAGCCCCCTGCCCCGCCCACTGGAACGGCACAACGCCGATTGGGCGTGCCGAGTCGACCCCTTGGGTAATCTCGATACGTACTTCTGCGTGCAGCACTGCCGCCCACAGCATTAAAAAACCAAATGCTACTCGTAATGCCTGCTTCATCATATCTCCCTTATCCAGGCGGAAAGCCCACGATAATTTAGCAGAATGTTAACAAACTCAAATACACAAAACTACTTGTTAAACCATGCTCTATTGCGGAATAAATTTCACAACAAGCTGATTATTTTTTACTGCATTATAGACCGCATCATTTGGAGGCTTAGGTAAATTAGCTAATCTTGCCGCAGTCTTAGCTGCTGTACATAGAGCCTCATCCCCCCCCTCGGATGTGATACCAATCAGCGATCCATCGGGATTTAGATTCAATCTAAGAACACACTGCTTTCCGATATATGACTTATAGTCATGGAAATTCCTGGATATTGCCCCCGTAATTTGGTTTGCATACCCACTAAGTTCTGCGCCGGTTGCCGCCCCAGCGGAAGAGGATTTGCCTGAATTAGCACCACTCCCTTTTGATAGGTTTCCGGTTTTCGGCGCATTCTTACCGGAGCTCAGGTCGCCGAGCAGATCGTCAACGCCATTGGCCTCTTTGGCCGCAGCGGCTTTCTTCGCGGCGGCAGCCTTAGCGGCGGCGGCTTTCGCCGCTTTGTCCGCAGCGGCTTTCTCTGCTGCTGCAGCTTTGGCTGCCGCGGCTTTCTCGGCGGCGGCTTTTTCCGCTGCAGCGGCTTTGTCGGCTGCCGCTTTCTCAGCAGCAGCTTTCTGCGCGGCGGCTTTCTCTGCTGCTGCAGCTTTGGCTGCCGCCGCTTTTTCGGCGGCGGCTTTTTCAGCAGCAGCCTGTTTCGCCGCTTCCTGCTGCGCTTTTTTCTCTGCCTGCTGCTGCGCTTTCTTCTCAGCTTCCTGCTGAGCTTTCTTCGCCGCATCGGCTTCGGCTTTCTTCTGCGCGTCCGCGGCCGCTTTCGCGGCTTCCGCTTCTGCCTGTTTCTTCGCATCCGCCGCTGCTTTCGCCGCGGCCGCTTCGGCTGCTTTCGCCTGAGCATCGGCCTTCGCTTTCGCGTCAGCGGCAGCTTTGGCGGCAGCTTCCTGCGCCTCTTTCGCCTGTGCGTCCGCTTTGGCTTTGGCCGCTGCGGCAGCTTTCGCCGCGGCTTCTTCCGCCTGTTTCTGTTGCTCTTTCGCCTCTTTAGCCGCTTCCTGCGCCTGCAGACGATCCTGTTCCAGCTGTTTCAGCCGTTCCTGCTCGGCGGCCTGTTTTTCACGTAGCTCTTCCGCCTGCTGCTGAGCCTGCTTTTCACGCTGCTCGGCGGCGCGTCGGGCGCTGGCCTGCTGCTGCTGTTGGCGGTCATAATTCTTCACAACCGCCCCCGGATCGACCATTACCGCATCAATAGAGGACCCCCCGCCGCCACCGGCAGAAGCATCCAGATGCTCGTCAAACGAACTCCAGATCAGCAGCGCTATCAATACGATGTGCAGCGCGACTGATACTATGATCGCTCGTTTAAGCTTGTCGTTTTGTTCGGTTGCCTTTGACACTATCGGTTCCCAAAAACTGTTCGCCTGTTCCCGTTATATGACGTTGGCCACGAGACGCTGTTGTCCCAAAGCCGACATGCTGGCGGGCGTGCATATTGCGAGCGATTAGATCGGCTTGGTCATCAAGCCAACCGATTTAACCCCTGCGCTATGCAACAGGTTAAGCGCTTTAATAATCTCATCGTATGGCACCTCTTTAGCGCCGCCGATCAGGAACACCGTTTTCTCATTCGCCTCAAGTCGACGCCTGGCTTCCGCAATAACCTGTTCCGGCGGCAGCTGCGATAGCGTTTCCGGGCCAACTTTCACGCTGTACTGTCCGACACCGGAAACTTCAACGATCACCGGCGGCTCATCATTGCTTTTCACCGCCTGCGATTCCGTTGCGTCCGGTAGATCGACCTCTACGCTCTGCGTAATGATCGGCGCTGTCGCCATAAAGATCAGCAGCAGCACCAACAGGACATCCAGCAGCGGAACGATGTTGATCTCGGACTTCAGTTCGCGACGCCCGCGTCCACGTGCTCTGGCCATGGCTTACCCCTTATTGCTTTCGCTGCTGGTAAACGCCTGACGGTGCAGAATAGCGGTGAACTCTTCCATAAAGTTGTCGTAGTTCAGCTCAAGTTTGTTCACGCGCTGGTTCAGACGGTTATAGGCCATAACTGCCGGAATAGCGGCAAAAAGACCAATTGCCGTTGCGATAAGCGCTTCTGCGATACCCGGCGCCACCATTTGCAGCGTCGCTTGTTTTACCGCGCCCAGCGCGATAAAGGCGTGCATGATCCCCCAAACGGTGCCGAACAGACCGATATACGGACTGATAGAGCCGACCGTACCGAGGAACGGGATGTGGGTCTCCAGGGATTCCAGCTCGCGGTTCATCGAAATACGCATCGCGCGCGATGCCCCTTCGACAATCGCTTCCGGCGCATGGCTGTTCGCACGATGCAAACGGGCAAACTCTTTGAAACCGCTGTAGAAAATTTGTTCCGAACCGGTCAGATTATCGCGACGGCCCTGGCTTTCCTGATACAGGCGAGAAAGCTCGATACCGGACCAGAACTTATCTTCAAACGCTTCGGCTTCACGTGACGCCGAGTTAAGGATACGCGTTCTCTGAATAATGATGGCCCAGGAGGCGATGGAAAAACAAACTAAAATCAACATGATAAGTTTAACCAGAAGGCTCGCCTTCAGGAACAAATCAAGGATATTCATCTCAGTCACTGCTTAAACTCCGCGACAATAGACTTGGGAAGCGCACGAGGCTTCATTAAGAGTGGATCAACGCACACGATAAGAACCTCGGCTTCATTCAAAACGACGTTCTCGGCGTTGACGATTCGCTGCGTGAAAACCAGAGTAGCACCGCGCATTGCGGTTATCTCCGTCTGAATTTCGAGCATGTCGTCGAGTCTGGCGGGCGCAAAATACTCGAGAGTCATTTTGCGAACCACAAAGGCAACTCGTTCAGCCAGCAAAACCTGTTGGCTGAAGTGATGATGGCGCAGCATCTCTGTGCGTGCTCTTTCATAGAAAGCGACGTAGCTGGCGTGGTAAACCACACCACCGGCGTCGGTGTCTTCATAATAGACCCGAACCGGCCATCGAAACAGCGTTGTATTCACTTTACATCCCGGTAATGCAACAAAAGGTTAGTGCTTTCAAACTTCGCTACTATACGCGCGGGAATCGTGGTTTGGAATGGGGGAAAGTAAACGAGGAGTAAATTTTTATGGGCTTATGCAAGCCCATATGGTTAACAGAGATTTCTTATTCAAAAGAAGAAAAAGAACAGGCCCAAAACGAGCACAATATCAGCGATAAGCGGACAAAAAATTCCCTGCCAGTGAATGGCGCGCGGACGGAAGCCCACGCCGTGGATAACGCCGGTACAAACCGCCCACATCAGCAGGAAACCGTGCCAAATTTCCAGCTCGCTGGTTTTGGCCGCAAAGCGCGACGGATCCCAGAAGATGCAGCCCGCCAAAGCCAGCGCCATCAATAAGGAAAGCGCCCTTAACGGGCGCTTGTCCATTATCGCATACATATACTTTATCATTCACGTCGCCTCTTTGTTGGCTACGCCTGCTTACCCCAGTCACTTACTTGCGTAAGCTCCTGGGGATTCACAGACTTGCCGCCACGATGCAACCCGAATGATTTCGTATATCGCATCACGATAATACTCATCAGTGTTCTTCTTTACCTGCTTTGGTCGCTTCCACGTGTTCGAGCGCCAGCGCGGTAATCACCCCAAAGGCACAGGCAAGAAGCGTTCCCAAAATCCATGCGAAATACCACATATATAGCTCCTTACCTTAGTACAGCGAATGGGTGTTCTTTTCGATGTCTTCGCGCGTAATGCGACCGAACATTTTCCAGTAACACCAGGCGGTGTAGGCCAGAATAATCGGTACGAAGACAATCGCTACGTAAGTCATCACGTTCAGCGTCAGCTGACTGGAGGTCGCGTCCCACATGGTCAGGCTCGCGTTCATCGCCGTGCTTGACGGCATAATGAACGGGAACATGGCGATACCGGCAGTCAGAATGATGCACGCCAGCGTCAATGAGGAGAACAGAAACGCCCACGCGCCTTTGTCCGCTTTGGTCGAGATGACGGTCAGCAGCGGCAGCGCCACGCCCAGAGCAGGAATCGCCCACAGCGCCGGCATGTTATTAAAGTTCACCATCCACGCACCGGCTTCACGCGCGACTTCTTTGGTCAGCGGGTTAGACGGGCCGGTATGATCCATCACCGATTTCACCACATAACCGTCGATGCCGTAGTAGACCCAAACGCCCGCCAGTGCGAAGCAGACCAGCGTCACCAGCGCCGCTACCGTAGAAACGGAGCGGGTGCGCAGGTGCAGTTCACCCACGGTACGCATCTGCAAGTAGGTCGCGCCCTGCGTCAGGATCATCGCCACGCTGACAATACCGGCCAGCAGGCCAAACGGATTCAGCAGCTGGAAGAAGTTACCGGTGTAGTACAGGCGGAGATATTCATCAACGTGGAACGGAACGCCCTGCAGCAGGTTGCCGAACGCCACGCCAATCACCAGCGGCGGCACGAAGCTGCCGACGAAGATGCCCCAGTCCCACATGTTGCGCCAGCGGTTGTCCTCAATCTTCGAGCGGTAGTCGAAACCCACCGGGCGGAAGAATAAAGACGCCAGCACCAGGATCATGGCTACATAGAAGCCGGAAAACGCGGCGGCGTAGACCATCGGCCAGGCGGCAAACAGCGCGCCGCCGGCGGTAATCAGCCACACCTGGTTTCCATCCCAGTGCGGGGCAATGGCGTTGATCATAATTCGACGCTCGGTGTCGTTACGACCGAGGAAACGGGTGAGCATCCCCACCCCCATGTCGAAGCCATCGGCGACAGCAAAACCAATGAGCAGAATGCCAATCAGCAGCCACCAGATAAAACGCAATACTTCATAATCGATCATTTGACGACTCCTGTCTTAGCGTGCCGACTGAATAGCCGCAGAGGACTGTTCAAAGTGATAGCGACCGGTTTTCAGGCTGCTTGGTCCTTTACGGGCAAACTTGAACATGAGGAACAGTTCAGCCACCAGGAACAGCGTGTACAGGCCACAAATCAGCACCATTGAGAAGATCAGGTCGCCTGCGGTCAGCGACGAGTTCGCGACAGCCGTTGGCAGCACCTCACCGATAGCCCAAGGCTGGCGACCATACTCGGCAACAAACCAGCCTGATTCAACGGCAATCCACGGCAGCGGCAGACCATAAAACGCGGCACGCAGCAGCCATTTTTTCTCACCAATGCGGTTGCGAATCACGCTCCAGAAGGAGGCACCGATAATCAACAGCATCAGTACGCCGCACGCCACCATGATACGGAAGGCGAAATATAGCGGCGCAACGGCAGGAATAGAATCCTTGGTCGCCAACGCAATCTGCTCTTCCGTCGCGTCAGAGACGTTGTCGGTATAGCGCTTGAGCAGCAGACCGTAGCCAAGATCTTTCTTCACGTCGTTAAACCGATCGCGCACGGCCTGGTCGGTTGAACCGGCACGCAATTGCTCCAGCAGCGCGTACGCTTTCATCCCGTTACGGATACGCTCTTCGTGCTGAACCATCAGGTCTTTCAGGCCGGTAACCTGTTTATCCACGGAGCGGGTCGCAATGATGCCCAGTGCGTAAGGGATTTGAATCGCGAAGCGGTTCTCCTGCGCCTTCTGGTCAGGAATACCAAACAGGGTAAAGGCCGCCGGAGCAGGCTGAGTTTCCCATTCTGCTTCGATAGCCGCCAGTTTGGTCTTCTGTACGTCGCCCATTTCGTAGCCGGATTCATCACCGAGAACGATAACGGAGAGAATCGCCGCCATACCGAAGCTGGCTGCGATAGCGAAGGAGCGCTTGGCAAAAGCGAAGTCGCGGCCTTTGAGCATATACCAGGAGCTGATGGCAAGAATGAACATCGCGCCAGTCACGTAGCCTGACGCCACGGTATGAACGAACTTAACCTGAGCGACCGGGTTCAGAACCAGCTCGGAGAAGCTGACCATCTCCATACGCATGGTTTCAAAGTTGAAGTCCGACGCAATCGGGTTCTGCATCCAGCCGTTAGCGACAAGGATCCACAGCGCCGACAGGTTGGAGCCCAGCGCCACCAGCCAGGTGACAGCCATGTGCTGAACTTTGCCCAGACGATCCCAACCGAAGAAGAACAGACCTACAAAGGTAGATTCGAGGAAGAAGGCCATCAAACCTTCAATGGCCAGCGGCGCACCGAAGATATCGCCCACGTAGTGAGAGTAGTAAGACCAGTTAGTCCCGAACTGGAACTCCATGGTCAGACCGGTTGCCACACCCAGAGCAAAGTTGATACCAAACAACTTGCCCCAGAACTTGGTCATATCTTTATAAATCTGTTTGCCGGAAAGGACGTAGACCGTTTCCATGATGGCCAGCAGGAACGCCATACCTAGCGTCAGTGGCACAAAAAGGAAGTGGTACATCGCGGTCAAGGCAAACTGTAAGCGCGACAGTTCGACTATATCTAACATCATGACTCCTTGCTCATCGCATGAAGACTCCGAGAGTGAACCCCGTTAGAAAGGGTCACACGCATGCCCCAATACAAATTTATTTGCTTCTTCTCGCTACGCCCGTGTTCTCTTTCAAGAAAACGGAAGCACTGAAAAGTTACAAACATGTTAACAAAACACCCAAATTGATCCCGTGATTATATTACGCTGCAAAACCCTTACAATAAATAGGTTTTTATTGTGATAAATTTGCAGTTTTCGACAGCGATCAATTTATAGCGAAAATACCAGATTTCGGTCAATTTGATCCGCGACAATTTAACTCCTTTTCGCGTTCTTTTCCAAGTTTTAAACATTGATTTAAATCAATTTTCATTTTAAATGTTAATTATGTATACCGTGTGCCTCACAGGTAAACGTTAGGTTAACAATATGTTTTTCAACAGTATCATCGGTTACTGAAAATGATAGTCCATTTATTTCGTCGCTGAGGGGAATTTAATGAGATTAACGCTGACCACGTAAATGTGGCTATCAGTCGATAATGCCGCGTAGCTCACAGATTTTTTTTATCAAGTTAATGTCATAAATTTTTTCCTTATTAGATTTATCATTGCATTTACTTTCGATTAACACAACTGCGCAACTATCTCATTATCAAGTAAATGCAGCGCCGCTCCTCTTTTTTCTTTTGGTGATGCAAAGCGCCCTCCTGTTTCGCGGCATCACTTACATCGCGCTTTTACCCTCGCCATGAGGCGCTTGCCAGCCCCTCTTTCCTCAACAAAAATGAAATATAAAACGCACAAATCACTATTTTATATCTTTAATCTAACAAATCGCCCGCGCCACATATAAAAACCAGCACATAAATTCCGTTACTACGCTCACAGAAAAATTTAAAGAAGTGTATTGATCGCTTATTAGCGAAGGAAAAATCAAGGCGAAATATAAAATAAGACCTTGCTCACAAACATCGCAATATATTTATTATCAGGATTCAAACGGAAATAAACCCAGACAGTGAATTAAAAATTAACCACTTGATATAAAAGAAATTTTTCAAGAAAAATCAAAAACGAGAGTTTTTTGAAAGATATTCTGAAAATAGATCAATTGCTTCCCCTGGGCGAACCACAGACACTCCAGCCCTATTAACAGGCGGCCATCTTCAACGCTGCAAATATTAGAAAATCGTTTTTATTTTTATACCATCAGCCTTACAGAGGATTACCCATGAAGAAATCAACACTTGTTATTGGCGTCATTGGTGCTGACTGCCATGCAGTAGGCAACAAAGTCCTGGACCGCGTTTTTACTGCCCATGATTTTCGCGTAATCAATCTGGGCGTGATGGTCAGTCAGGATGAATATATTGATGCCGCTATCGAAACCGGCGCGGATGCCATCGTCGTGTCGTCTATTTACGGCCACGGCGACATCGACTGCCTGGGGCTGCGCGAACGCTGCATCGAGCGCGGTATCGGCGACATCCTCCTGTACGTTGGCGGCAACCTGGTGGTGGGTAAACATGATTTTGCCGACGTCGAGGCCAAGTTCAAAGAGATGGGTTTCAATCGCGTCTTTGCCCCAAGCCACGATCTGGAAGACGTCTGCCAGCTGATGGCGAACGACATTAACCTGCGCCACGGCGTTGAGCAGCAGTGTCTGGAAGAGGCTATCTGATGCAAACCGTCTCTGTCGATATCGGCTCGACGTGGACCAAAGCGGCCCTCTTCGCACAGGAGGGGGATGAGCTGACGCTGGTAAACCACGTTCTGACCCCGACCACTACCCATCACCTGGCGGAAGGTTTTTTTGCCAGCCTGAACCAGGTGCTTAATGTTGCCGATGCGCGCCTGCTACTGAACCGCGGTGACGTGACGCTGAAATACTCTTCATCGGCAAAAGGCGGCCTTGCCGTCGCGGCGATGGGGCTGGTGCCGTCTATTACCCTGGAATCAGCGAAAGTCACCGCCCATTCAGCGGGGGCCAAAATAGCCCAATACTACGCCTACAAACTCAACCGTCATGATATCCAGGAGCTGGAAGCCACACCGCCGGATATCCTGCTGTTTACCGGCGGAACCGACGGCGGCGAGGAGAGCTACGGCCTGGCCAACGCCCACGCGCTGGCGGAGTCAAAGCTTGACTGCGCCATTATCTATGCCGGAAACCGCGATATTCAGGACGAGGTTCAGGCCATCCTCGGCCACAAAGATTTGACTACGGTAGACAATATTCTGCCCGACCTCGATCACCCGAATCCGTACGCTGCCCGCAAGGCGATTTGCGATGTCTTCTTATCCCGCATCGTCAAAGGCAAAGGGCTGGACGTTATCGTCGCTGAAACCGGCGAAGAACCGATGCCGACGCCGTGGACCGTCTACGAGCTGGTGAAAACCATCAGCCATTACGACAGCGCGTGGAAAGAGTTCATGCTGATTGACATGGGCGGGGCAACCACCGACGTCTACTCAGCCTGCGCCAACACGCTCTCCCCGGATACCGTTCTACACGGGGTGCCGGAACCATTTGTGAAACGGACGGTGGAAGGCGATCTCGGCATGCGCGTTTCGGCGGTCGTGGTCGGTGAAAGTACCCGGGAGCTGGTGAACGCGGTGTTTGCCCACCAGCCCCAGCGTCTGGAAGCCTTTTACGGCTATTTACGCCATCTGGTCGCGCAGCCGGATTACCTGCCGGCCAACGAGGAAGAAAAATATTTCGACACCGTGCTGGCCGGGCTGTGCGTTGGCTACGCCAGCGAACGCCACGCGGGCACCAAAAAGCAGGTGTGCACCTGCGTGGGCAACGTCGATTTACAGATGGGCCGCGATCTGACCACGGTGCGCAAAGTCGTGGGTTCCGGCGGATGGCTCTCCCGCGCCAGCCGCTTCGACATCCAGAGCTGGCTGAAATATCGCGAACTGGATGACGACGGCCGACGCATTCTCTTACCGACCCGGTTTGACTATTACCGCGATGCAAAAGGCCTGCTTCCGCTGCTGGCAAACGTTGCCAGGCTCTACCCCGAGCTCGCCGCTCGCACCAGCATTCACTGTTTAACCCTATAAATGAAGGCAGCTACGAATGGAACTTCGAAATAAAAAATTAACCCATGACGAATTCATGACCGAGCGGCATCAGGTATTACAGACCTGGCATACCGGCAAGGACGTTGAGCACTTCGAAGATGGCGTGAAGTACCAGCAAACCATTCCTGAGAAAAAACGCTTTTCTCATGCTCTGCTGAAGGCCGACCAGGAAGGTAAAACCCTGAGCCAGCCGCGCGCGGGCGTGGCGCTGATGGATGAACACATTGCGCTGCTCAAAACCCTGCAGGAAGAGTGCGATCTGCTGCCGAGCACCATCGATGCCTATACCCGCCTCAACCGTTATGAAGAAGCGGCGGTCGGGATCCAGAAATCTATCGAAGCGGGAACCTCCAAACTGAACGGTTTGCCGGTGGTTAACCACGGCGTCGCGGCCTGCCGGCGGATGACTGAAGCGCTGGAAAAACCGGTCCAGGTACGCCACGGTACGCCGGACGCGCGTTTGCTGGCGGAAATCTCCATGGCCAGCGGCTTTACCAGCTACGAAGGCGGCGGTATCTCCTACAACATTCCCTATGCCAAGCGCGTCACCCTGGAAAAGTCGATTCGCGACTGGCAGTACTGCGACCGCCTGATGGGCCTGTATGAAGAACACGGTATCCGCATTAACCGCGAACCGTTCGGCCCGCTGACCGGAACCCTGATCCCGCCGTTTATGTCCCACGCGGTGGCGATTATCGAAGGCCTGCTGGCGCTGGAACAGGGCGTCAAGTCGATCACCGTCGGCTACGGCCAGGTCGGCAGCCTGACCCAGGACATCGCAGCCATTCGATCTCTTCGCGAGCTCTCCCACGAGTATTTCGGCAATTACGGTTTCGACGATTATGAGCTGAGTACCGTCTTCCACCAGTGGATGGGCGGCTTTCCGGAAGATGAATCGAAAGCATTCGCCATTATCTCCTGGGGCGCGGCGGTGGCCGGGATGTCCGGCGCCACCAAAGTGATCACCAAGAGCCCGCACGAAGCGTTCGGTATTCCCACCGCGGCGGCCAACGCGCAAGGGCTGAGGGCATCCCGCCAGATGCTCAATATGGTCAGCGATCAGAAATTCCCGCCCTGCGCCGCCGTTGATCAAGAAGTGGAACTGATTAAAAGCGAAGTCCGCGCGGTACTGAAGAAAGTATTCGAGCTGGGCAACGGCGATATCGCCCGCGGTACGGTGCTGGCCTTCGAGGCGGGCGTTCTGGACGTGCCTTTCGCGCCGGCCTCCTGCAACGCGGGCAAAATTCTGCCGGTTCGCGACAATTCCGGCGCTATCCGCGTGCTTGAAGCCGGCGCGGTACCGCTGCCGAAAGACATCCTCGCCCTGCACCACGATTACGTCGCCGAGCGCGCGCAATTTGAAGGACGTAAACCCTCATTCCAGATGGTTGTTGATGACATTAACGCGGTATCCCACAGTAAATTAATAGGAAGACCATAATGAAAATTAAACAGGCCCTTTTCACCGCTGGCTACTCTTCATTCTATTTTGACGATCAGCAGGCGATTAAAAACGGCGCGGGTCATGATGGATTCATTTATACCGGTGCTCCGGTAACGCCAGGCTTCACCTCGGTACGCCAGGCGGGTGAATGCGTGTCCGTCCAGCTGATTCTGGAAAACGGCGCGGTGGCGGTCGGCGACTGTGCCGCCGTACAGTACTCGGGCGCGGGCGGCCGCGACCCACTGTTCCTGGCGGAGAACTTTATCCCGTTCCTCAACGATCATATTAAACCGCTGCTGGAAGGTCGCGATGTCGATACGTTCCTGCCGAACGCCCGCTTCTTCGACAAGCTGCGCATCGACGGCCATCTGCTGCATACCGCCGTCCGCTACGGTCTTTCCCAGGCGCTACTTGATGCGACCGCGCTGGCCAGCGGTCGCCTGAAGGCAGAGGTGGTTTGCGACGAATGGCAGCTGCCCTGCATCCCGGAAGCGATTCCGTTATTTGGTCAGAGCGGCGACGATCGCTACATCGCCGTGGACAAAATGATCCTCAAGGGCGTTGACGTCCTGCCGCATGCGTTGATCAACAACGTCGAAGAGAAGCTGGGCCTGAAAGGCGAAAAGCTGCGTGAGTACGTGCGCTGGCTGTCCGATCGCATCCTGAGCCTGCGCGCCAGCCCCCGCTATCGCCCAACGCTGCATATCGACGTATACGGCACCATCGGCCTGATTTTCGATATGGACCCGGTTCGCTGCGCCGACTACATCGCCAGCCTGGAGAAAGAGGCGCAGGGTCTGCCGCTCTATATAGAGGGCCCGGTGGATGCGGGTAACAAACCGGACCAGATCCGCATGCTGACCGCCATTACCAAAGAGCTGACCCGCCTCGGTTCCGGCGTAAAAATTGTCGCCGACGAGTGGTGTAACACCTACCAGGATATTGTTGACTTTACCGATGCCGGCAGCTGCCACATGGTGCAGATCAAAACTCCGGATCTCGGCGGCATTCATAACATCGTGGACGCGGTGCTGTACTGCAACAAACACGCGATGGAAGCCTATCAGGGTGGTACCTGTAACGAAACCGAGATCAGCGCCCGCACCTGCGTTCACGTCGCGCTGGCCGCGCGTCCGATGCGCATGCTGATCAAGCCGGGGATGGGCTTCGACGAAGGTCTCAACATCGTGTTTAACGAAATGAACCGCACCATCGCGCTGTTGCAGGCTAAGGATTAAGAGATGGCTCGTACCTTTAAAATCTTATCGCCGACGGCAATCCTCGGCTACGGCTTCCCGGAAGAGAGCTTTCGTAAAGCCATGGAGGAGTCGCCGGATCTGATTGCCGTTGACGCCGGTTCATCCGATCCCGGCCCCCACTACCTGGGGGCAGGCAAACCCTTTACCGACCGGGCCGGGGTGAAACGCGATCTGCGCTATATGATCGTGGCCGGCGTGAAAAACAATATCCCGGTGGTGATCGGCACCGCCGGAGGATCCGGCGCCGCGCCGCATCTGGAGTGGTGCCGGCAGATAATCCATGAGATTGCGCAGGAAGAACATCTGTCATTCTCCATGGCGCTGATCCCGTCTGATGTCGATAAAGCGATCGTTCATCAGGCGCTGGATAACGGCAAAATCACCGCCCTGGACTTTGTGCCGGAGCTGACCCACGAGGCCATCGAAGAGAGCACCTATATCGTCGCCCAGATGGGGATCGAACCCTTCCAGCGGGCGCTGAAGGCCGGCGCCCAGGTGGTACTGGGCGGGCGGGCGTACGATCCGGCCTGCTTCGCGGCGCTGCCTATCATGCAGGGCTTTGATGAAGGACTTGCTCTGCACTGCGGCAAGATCCTCGAATGCGCGGCCATTGCCGCCACGCCGGGCTCCGGCTCCGACTGCGCGATGGGGATTATCGACGACAACGGCTTTACGCTGAAGGCGTTCAATCCAAAGCGTAAGTTTACCGAAACGTCCGCGGCGGCGCATACGCTGTACGAGAAGTCCGATCCCTACTTCCTGCCCGGTCCGGGCGGGGTGCTGAACCTGAAAGGATGCACCTTTAAAGCCGTCAACGAGGGCGAGGTTTACGTCAGCGGTTCTCGTCATGAAACGACACCGTACGCGCTGAAGCTGGAAGGCGCGCGGCGGGTCGGCTTCCGCTGCCTGACCATTGCCGGAACGCGCGACCCGATCATGATTGCCGGAATCGATAATATTCTTGAAGAGGTACAGACCAGCGTCGCACGCAACCTCTCCCTGAACGATGACAGCATCCGCATGACCTTCCATCTGTATGGAAAAAACGGCGTGATGGGCAATCACGAGCCGATGAAAACCGCCGGGCATGAACTGGGCATTTTGCTCGATGTGGTTGCGCCGACCCAGGATATCGCCAACAGCGTCTGCTCGCTGGTGCGCTCTACCCTGCTGCACTACGGCTATGAAAACCGCATTGCCACCGCGGGCAACCTCGCCTTCCCGTTCTCGCCGTCCGATATTCAGAGCGGCCCGGTATATGAGTTCTCAATTTATCACCTGATTGAAGCCAGCGACGCGCTGCGCTTTGACTTCCATATCGAACAGGTGACGCCAGAAGGAGTTCAGGCATGAAACAATCCCTATGCTCACTGGCGCAGGTGATCCGTTCCAAAAACGCCGGACCGTACGAACTGGTTTTAGATATTTTATTTAAAACCCGGGAGGATTATCAGCGGGTAAAACGTTCTGAACTATTAACCCCGCAGCTCATTGCTGGTTTATACAACGTGAAGCCTGATTTTATTCATCGTATTGTCTGGTTCGATCCGGCCAACGCGGTAAAAATTGTCATGCCGCGGGATATTATTTCCGGCAACGTCGGAGACAATGATGTTTATGGCGCTCAGCAGCATGCGCCGCTATTAAGTATTGAGTTCGATTTCTAATTCTATATCCAATAGATTTCGAGTTGAGTTGAGGCGGCAACTGAGAGACAAATTCGTCAGGAACGAATTTGAACAGCCGGAGGCTGCCTTCGGTGAGGGACATGGATGTCCCTCATTCATCCCCAGGAGCGTACATCCTTACGTGACTGGGATGAGCAAAAGCAGCCAACAAAAATGCAGCTTGAAAGACAACGGATATAAAAATACAACAACATCCATTGGGGTACAGGATTTCGCTGTATCACTGTATTCCAGACAATTTATGCGGTTGGTCACCACAGGCGTACGTCTGCGCTGTTAGCTGGCGCAGGCGTACGCCGCCCTACACCCCTTCACCGACTAACCCTGTTCCGATGGAGTAAATATGAAAAAAATAAGTTTAACCAAAATGATCATATTAGGCCTGATACTCGGCATGATTGCCGGGGTGATCATTAATAATATGGCATCAGTAGATACAGCAAAATCCTATGCGCAGGATATCTCCATTTTTACCACTATATTTTTACGCCTGGTAAAAATGATTATCGCCCCGCTGGTAATATCCACGCTGGTAGTCGGCATCGCCAAAATGGGCGATGCGAAAACGCTCGGGCGTATATTCTCTAAAACCTTTTTCCTGTTTATTTGCGCCTCGCTGCTGTCAATTGCGCTGGGCCTGGTGATCGTCAATCTGTTCCAGCCAGGCGCGGGGATCAACTTTGTCCCCCACGATGCCGGAGCCGTGGCCGCCGTTCAGTCCGAACCCTTCACGCTGAAAGTGTTTATCTCGCACGCGGTGCCAACCAGCATCGTTGATGCCATGGCGCGCAACGAAATTCTGCAAATCGTGGTGTTCTCCATTTTCCTCGGCTGCAGCCTGGCGGCGATCGGCGAAAAAGCCGAGCCCATTGTGAAGGTGCTCGATTCGCTGGTCCACGTGATGCTGAAGCTAACGGGATACGTGATGCTGTTCGCACCGCTGACCGTTTTCGCCGCCATCTCCGGACTGATTGCCGAACGCGGTCTGGGCGTGATGGTCAGCGCCGGGATCTTTATGGGCGAGTTCTACCTGACGCTGGGCATGCTATGGGCGATCCTCATTGGCCTGTCGACGGTGATTGTCGGACCGTGCATCAGCCGTCTGACCAAAGCGATCCTCGAGCCCGCGCTGCTGGCTTTCACCACATCCAGCTCAGAAGCCGCTTTCCCTGGCACCCTCGATAAGCTGGAAAAATTCGGCGTCTCTTCAAAAATCGCCAGCTTCGTCCTGCCCATCGGTTACTCCTTTAACCTGGTGGGTTCCATGGCCTACTGCTCGTTCGCCACGGTATTTATCGCCCAGGCCTGCAACGTCCATCTCAGCATGGGCGAGCAGATCACCATGCTGCTGATCCTGATGCTGACCTCCAAAGGGATGGCAGGCGTACCGCGCGCGTCAATGGTGGTTATCGCCGCGACGCTGAACCAGTTCAACATTCCGGAAGCGGGCCTGATTCTGCTGATGGGCGTCGATCCGTTCCTCGATATGGGTCGCTCCGCCACCAACGTAATGAGTAACGCCATGGGCGCCGCCATCGTTGGCCGCTGGGAAGGCGAGCATTACGGTGAAGGCTGCCGCGGTACCGCCCCGGTCAAAAAACCGGAACAGGAGCGCCCTGCCAGCGAAACGTCCGAAGTGGCGATGTCCTGACAGCAAAATGGCTATGAGCCCCAGGCCGGATACGTCCGGCCCGGTTCCCTCCAATCATCCCAACAGGACACACCATGAACGTAAAATTTTTCGGCGCCTGCATCTTAACCGCCAGTTTGCTGTTTGGCGCCGCCGCGCAGGCGCAAAGCGGGCCGGACTACGCCAGTATTATCGAGCAGGCGCATCAGAAATATAAGAGCAACCACGATGGTAAAGTCGCCGACTATATCCCTGCTCTGGCGAGCTATAGCCCGGATAATTTCGCCATTACGCTCGCCACGGTCGAAGGCAAAATTTACCAGACCGGCGACGTGAAAAAAGCCTTTCCGATGGAATCCCTGAGCAAAGTCTTCACCCTGGCGCTGGCGATGGAACAGCGCGGGCCGCAGGAGGTGCTGGATAAACTTGGCGCCAATGCCACCGGCCTGCCCTTCAACTCCGGTTTAGCCGTGGAGCTCACGCAAGGCGCGCCAGAGAACCCGTTAGTCAACGCCGGCGCCATGAGTACCGTGAGCCTGATTGCGGCGAAAGACAAAACCGAACGCTGGAACAACATTCTCAACAACCTCAACGCCTGGGCCGATAGTTCGCTGCACGTTAATGAGCCGGTATTTCAATCCGAAATGGAGACCAACCAGCATAACCAGGCGCTGGCGATGCTGATGAATTCATACCACAGCTTTTATGGCGACCCTCAGGAAGCCGTTGAAATCTATACCCGCCAGTGTTCAGTGGATATCACCGTCGAGCAGCTCGCCAAAATGGGGGTCGTACTCGCCAATAAGGGCAAATCGCCGTTCAACGGCAAGCAGTTGCTTAATGAGCGTTACGTCCCGCAGGTGCTGGCGGAAATGGCGATTGCCGGACTGTACGACGGCAGCGGCAAATGGCTCTACACCGTCGGTATCCCGGCGAAATCGGGGGTTGCCGGCGGAATGGTCGCCGTCGTTCCCGGGCAATACGCTATCGCCGTCTACTCCCCTCCGCTGGATGCAGCCGGTAACAGCGTCCGCGCCCAGCAGACCATCGAGTATGTCGCGCATGCGACGCAGGCCAATCTCTTTATAGCGAAATAGTGAGAAGTAAAATGTCGAAACCCTTTGTCTGGCAGGAACTTTTTGTTCAGAGTAACGATAATACCGAATATGAATTACTAACGAATCAACATGTTAAAGTGACAGAGTTAGATGGGGAAGAGGTTATCAAGGTTGCGCCGGAGGCGTTAACATTGCTGGCTCAGCAGGCATTTTATGAGGCTTCATTTTTCCTGCGCGCCGGGCATTTAAAGCAGATCGCCAGCATCCTGCACGACCCGCAGGCCAGCGGCAACGATAAATACGTTGCGCTACAGCTGCTGCGCAACGCCGAAGTCTCAGCAAAAGGCGTGCTGCCAAACTGCCAGGATACCGGGACCGCCACCATCGTCGCGAGCAAAGGCCAGAACGTCTGGACCGGCGGTAACGACGCGGAAGCTCTGAGTCAGGGCATCTACACCACCTTTCAGGAAAACAATTTACGCTATTCGCAAAATGCTCCCCTTGATATGTATACCGAGGTCAACACCCAGACCAACCTGCCCGCGCAGATTGATATCAGCGCGGTGCCGGGCAGTGAATACCGATTCCTCATCGTTAATAAAGGCGGCGGCTCGGCGAACAAAGCCGCGCTATTTCAGGAAACAAAATCTATTCTGCAGCCGGAAAAACTCACCGCCTTTCTGATTGAAAAAATGAAGGCGCTGGGCACCGCCGCCTGCCCGCCGTACCACATCGCCTTTGTCGTGGGGGGCCTGTCGGCGGACCAGGCGTTGAAGGTGGCGAAGCTGGCTTCGACAAAATATTACGACAATCTGCCCACCAGCGGAAACGAACTGGGCCAGGCGTTTCGCGATACGTCGCTGGAAGCAGCGCTGCTCAAAGCCAGCCGCGAGTTCGGCATCGGCGCACAGTTTGGCGGCAAATACTTCGCCCACGACATTCGCGTGATTCGCCTGCCGCGGCACGGCGGCTCCTGCCCTATCGCAATGGCGCTTTCCTGCTCCGCCGACCGGAACATCAAAGCCAAAATCAACAAACACGGCATCTGGCTGGAGAAGCTGGAGCATAATCCGGGCAAGTTTATTCCTGATTCTCAGCGTATCGAAAACGGGGCGCAGACCGTTCGACTCGATCTGAACCGGCCGCTGCGCGACATCCTCCGCGAGATGTCAACGCTGCCCGTGGGCACCCGGCTGTCGCTGAGCGGTCCGATTGTCGTCGCCCGCGACATCGCCCATGCCAAAATCAAAGAGCGCCTCGATCACGGCGAGCCGATGCCGGAGTACATGCGCAATCATATCGTTTACTACGCAGGCCCGGCGAAAACGCCGAATAATCTGGCCTGCGGCTCGCTCGGCCCGACCACCGGCGGACGCATGGATGGGTATGTCGATGCTTTTCAGGCGGCAGGCGGTAGTCTGATCATGCTTTCCAAAGGCAATCGCAGCCAGCAGGTAACCGACGCCTGCCATAAACACGGCGGCTTTAATCTCGGCAGTATTGGCGGCGCGGCGGCCCTGCTGGCGCAGCAGTATGTGAAAAGTTTACGCTGCCTTGAGTATCCGGAGCTGGGGATGGAAGCGGTATGGATGATGGAAGTCGACAACCTGCCGGCGTTTGTGCTGGTTGACGATAAGGGTAATAACTTCTTCAGCCAGTTCGAGCAGCAGCATCGCTGCGCAACCTGTCCGGCGGGGCATTAAGGAGGGTTTATGCACGCGCGTGGAAATCCTGACCGCCACCGTCAGCGCCAGCAAAAGCTGAAAACGCAGGTTGATACCCGCGTGGCGGCGGCTACAGAGCAAAAAGGTATTCTGATCGTCTTTACCGGCAACGGTAAAGGCAAATCCACTGCCGCCTTTGGCACCGCAACGCGCGCCGTCGGGCATGGTAAAACCGTCGGCGTCGCGCAGTACATCAAAGGCCAGTGGGATAACGGTGAATACAACACTCTGCAACCGCTCGGCGTAGAGTTTCACATTATGGGGACCGGCTTTACCTGGGAAACGCAAAACCGGGAGGCGGATATTGAAGCGGCGTCGGCCGTCTGGCAGGAAAGCAAGCGGATGCTGGCCGACCCGGGCTACGATCTGGTGGTGCTGGATGAACTCACCTATATGCTGGCGTATCACTATCTGGATCCACAGGAAGTGATTGACGCTATCGTCAATCGTCCGCCTGGGCAGAACGTGATTGTCACCGGCCGCGGCTGCCACGCCCGATTGCTTGAGCTTGCCGATACGGTCAGTGAGTTGCGTCCGGTGAAGCATGCCTTTGACAAGGGCATTCAGGCGCAGGTAGGAATTGACTGGTAGTTTTACCCGGCTCGCGCTGCGCTTAGCCTGGCTACCGGTTCACCGTCGGCTGCAGGCCGGTAGCCCGGACAGGCGCACCAGCGCCGCCTCCGGGGAATGTGCCCGGCCTGATACATCGGCGCGGTTTCTTCCCGGTGGCGCTGCGCTGACCGGGCTACGGGCTCACAGTTCTCTGCAAAACGCCGTCAGGCAGCCGACACCACCGATTTTTGAAGCAGCCACTCGCGGAATACCTGTAGATGCCGGGATTCCGTTTTATCCTCCTGCCACGTCATAATAAAGCGGTTTCCGGTACGAATCGGCACATCGCAAGGGATCACCATCTCGCCGCTATCCAGGTCATGTTGAATAGCAAAACGCGGCAGCAGCGCAACCCCCAGGTTCGAACGCACCGCCGCAATCAGCATCGAGAGCAGGTCAAAACGCGGACCAATGTTGATCTGAGGGCTGGTGATGTTCGATAACGCAAACCACTCCTGCCAGCCGTGAATTCGCGTGCTTTGATGCAGAAGCGGAAACTCGCTCAGCAGTTCCTCCACCGCCAGCTTCTGCCCGGGTTCGGACAACAGCCCGCAGCCGCACACCGGCAGAATTTCCTCTTCGAACAGATACTCAACCTCCGCCCACGGAGAGCAAAAATCCTCGCGCATAATGGCGGCATCGTACTCGCGACTAAGAAAATCGCCAATATTCGCCAGCGAATGAATATTAACGATAATGCCCGGATGTAATTTATTAAACTCGCGCAGATTGGGGATTAGCCAGTGGGTGCTAAAGGTAGGGTTGACGGCCAGCTCAAGAACCTGCACCGTCGGTTGCCATGTCATAATCGAATTGGTATCACGCTCCAGTTTGTTAAGCGTTTCCTTAACGATAGTCAAATAATGCTTGCCAGCCGCATTTAAAAAAATCCTTTTTTTAGCATGGTTAAATAATGACGTATGGAGGAAATCCTCCAGCGCCGTAACTTGTCGGAACACGGCGCTTTGTGTTAAAGCCAACTCTTCCGCTGCCCGGGTATAACTTTCGTGGCGAGCCACAACCTCAAAGGTCACCAGTAATTCAGTTTTGGGTATTTTTCCTCTCATAACGTCTTCCATTTACGCCGTGCAAAAATTGTTTAATAGATAAAAAAAGCGCGCAAGGACATCAGATTAGCCCCGAGTGTTATATTTTATTTTACCCTCAGATGTCATTGATCTATTCCATGATTAATGCATACTATAATCGATCAAATAATAACCAATGATACCCAGGCGCAACAATAAACACAATTTAAACAACGTGATTGATGCGCAATTAAAAGCATTAAGTTGTCAATATTTTTTCACGTTAACTTGTTTATTAGCGAAGACATGAAGAGAGCCGATAGGAATTAATTACATGGCCATGGGCATAATTGAAAAATTCCGCGATCGGGCACACATTATGAGTGCTCCAGGAAAAATCTGTATTAACCTGAATACGAGGCTAACCGATGCGAGGTGAAGATCTCCAGAGGTTCCGTTCGCGGAACGACTGAGGAGTAGTGCGGTGAGCAGCGCGAAACACCCGGCAAAAGTAGCTGGTTTGCGCAAACTGAAGCTTACGCGCCACGCTGTCTATAGAATTAGCCGGGTCACCGAGCAACTCTCCGGCACGCTGCATTTTCTTCTGATTGACCCACACCTTAAAGTTTACGCCCTGACGCTTTTTAAAAAAACGGCTGAAGTAGTTAGCACTGAGACAAACATGGGCGGCAACAGATTCCAGAGACAGCTCATCATATAAATGTTCATCAATATAGCGCAGAGCAGCCACCAGTTTTATTTCATGCGGCGATTTTTGCGCATAATAAAAAGTGCTCTTTTGTCGCGCCAGGCTCGCACCTTCCTCCTCTGCTTCTTCCACCGCTGAGTAATGACTAACGATGAAATGCAGTAGCCTTATCGCCGCCGAGCGATGATTATTATCGGTTGCCGCTCGATGGTCAAAAATAATATACCCACATATTTTATTGCTCTGAACCAGCGGAAGGGAAAAGAACTCTGCACCCGCATAGCAATCGGGTAAGCGATCGTCTGTTCCGTTAATTACCGTCGCCGCCAGCCCCGTTGCCCGGGAAAAAACATCTGCTAACGAGCTAAAAAAAACGATGCGATTATCCATTTTATTTTCCGCCATCTTATTCTCCGTAAGCTTTTGCAAGCGGTTAATATGCAAAATATTGCGGATAAAAAGGATGATGACTGACGCAAAAAATAATCTCATTTAAACAGATGAATATGATCAAAATGCACAACCGTTACGCCGGTTCAGGAAGACGATGCTAAAGAGCGGCCCGCGCTCAGGCGACCAGCGTTCTCAAACTTTAACGAATCTTCACAGAAAGCTGTGAGCATAAATTTCTGTCCGACAAAGAATTAACTATTATATTTCAATTAGTTAGACAAATTTCATGCATTTTCGTGATGTTGCTGTTTGTGAGAATCATCATGTGAATGTGAAATGCCCTCCTGAATAATAGGTTCAATGTGAAAACAACTTGAACGGAGTGGATCCATGGCCGTCACTACTGGCGTTATCGCCGACGATTTTACCGGCGCAACGGATATAGCAAGCTTTATGACTGAACAGGGCTGGCGAGTCGCGCTTCTGCCCGGTATGCCCGATATCACTCAGTGCTGGAACGAAGAGGTTGACGCTATCGTCATCTCTTTGAAGAGCCGCGCTTTACCGGCAGAACAGGCCGTCGCCCAGTCCCTGGCCTGCGCCCGCTGGCTAAGGCAAAACGTCGGCGTCCGCCAGATCTATTTCAAGTATTGCTCAACGTTTGATTCCACGCCGGCGGGCAACATCGGCCCGGTAAGCGATGCGCTGATGAACGACATTCAGGCCCCGCTAATCGTTCACTGCCCCGCCCTGCCGCAAAATGGGCGCACGGTGGTCCACGGCCATCTGTTTGTGAACGGGGTACTGCTTAACGAATCCGGTATGGAAAAACATCCGCTAAATCCGATGACCGATGCCAGCATACCGCGCCTGCTGGCCGCGCAGACGGCCAGCGCGGTTGGGCACATCGCTCTCAATACGATTCGCAGCGGTGTGGAAGCGGTCACTTACGCCTTAGAAGGCTATCAGACTGAAGGGACGCGCCACGTCATTGTCGATACGCTGGATGACACCGATCTCCATACCCTGGCTCAGGCGCTGCAGGAATATCCGCTACTGGCCGGAGGTTCCGGTCTCGGCGGCGCGCTGGCCGCTATCGCTGGCGGTCATCCTGTCGCGTCGCCGCACCGCTTTCCCTCTCCCGTCAGAGCGGTCGTGTTCTCCGGCAGCTGTTCGGCGATGAGTAACCGCCAGGTCAACCGCTATAAAGCCCAGGCGGCATCCTGTTTGCTTGACGTTGCCCGCTGCCTGTCGGATAGCGAAAGCTACAGCGATGAGCTGTCTACCTGGGCGATGGCGCATGTCAGCAACCCGCTCGCACCGCTACTTTATGCCACCCAGCCGCCAGAGGCGCTACAGCGCATTCAGCAGAAATATGGCGAACAGGCCGCCAGCCGGGCAATCGAACGCACTTTCGCCCGGCTGAGCGCCAAACTCCTGGCCGCAGGCATCAATACTTTTATTGTCGCTGGCGGAGAAACCTCCGGCACCGTCGTGGAAGCGCTAGAGGTGAAGCGCCTGGCCGTCGGCAGAGCAATCGCGCCGGGCGTGCCCTGGGTCTTCTCTTCCGGCCTGGCGCTGGCCCTGAAGTCAGGCAATTTTGGCAACGAAGATTTCTTTTTTACGGCCCAGGAGTATCCATCATGAATCCGGTGAGTGAACACCAACTCCGCGAACAACTGGTCCACTATGGGCGCTCTCTGTTTATGCGCGGCTACAGCAGCGGCGGTTCCGGTAATCTCAGCGTGAAGCTAGCGGATGGCGGCTATCTGGTGACCCCAACCAATTCCTGTCTGGGTGAACTGCAGGCCGCCACCCTGAGTCGACTGGATGCCGATGGCGTGCATCTCAGCGGCGATAAGCCGTCCAAAGAGGTCCCTATGCATCTGGCGTGGTACCGCCACCGGCCTTCCTGCGGGGCCGTAGTACATCTGCACTCTCCGTGGCTGACCGCGCTCTCCTGTCTACCGTGCACCACGCCGGAAAACTGCCTGCCGCCGTTAACGCCGTACTACGTGATGCGCGTCGGACGGCTGCCGCTGCTGCCCTATTTCAAACCCGGACACGAGGGCATTGCCAGCGCGCTCAGTGAAATCGCCGCAGACCATACGGCGGCGCTGCTGGCTAACCACGGGCCGGTAGTGAGCGGTCGCTCGCTGCGCGAGGCGGTGTTTAACGCCGAGGAACTGGAAGACAGCGCCCGTATCTGGCTGACCTTAAAACCGCTCGGCTATGTCCCGCTCTCAGAAGCAGCGGTGACCGAACTCGAACAATCCCGACAGGCCTGAGGTGCGATGATGATCCCGGAACAACGGCGCGACTTTATTTACCGCTACGTGCATGAAAAAAACGCCGCCTCTTTCAATGAACTGGCGGAGTTGATGAGCGTGTCGCATATGACGGTACGCCGCGACATTCAGCTGCTGGAAGAAGAAGGCAAAGTTATCGCCATTAACGGCGGCGTGAAGCTTAATAACCTGCTTAAATCCGAGTTGCCGTGGCGGGAAAAAGCGGAGTTGCATCATGATGTAAAACGCAAAATGGGCCAGCTGGCGGCGATGCTTATCGAGCCGGGTCAAACGCTCTACCTCGATGCCGGCACCTCGTTGTTTGAAGTGGCGAAAGCGGTGGCCGCCAGCCGCTGTTTTAACCTGACGGTCGTCACCAACGACTTTTCCATCAGCCACTACCTGATGGATATGCCGCATATCACGCTCTATCACACCGGCGGCCTGGTGGATCAGCGCAACCGCTCAAGCATTGGCAAAAGCGCCGCCAGCTTTCTTCGCACCATTAATATTGACGTGGCGTTTCTGAGCTCCTCTTCGTGGGATACCGAACGCGGAATGTCAACGCCGAGCGAAGGGAAAGCCTCGGTCAAGGAGGCGGTGCTCACCGTTTCCCGGCGTCGGGTACTGGTCTGCGATAGCAGCAAATTTGGGAAATACGGCATGTTCCATATCTGCGGGCTGGAGCAGTTAACCGATATTGTTTCTGATAACCGGCTACCGGAAGATGCGCAACATACTATTGCCAGCCAGGGCGTGAAGCTGCATCTGGTAGATAGCCGGGAGGGAGAGCATCATGCTGAAGCTCGCGGCTAACCTCGACTGGCTATTTACCGATTTACCGATAGCGGCACGTTTCCAGGCGGCAAAAGCGGCCGGTTTTCACGGCATTGAAGGGCTGTTTCTCTGGCAACACCCGCTAGAACAGCTGCAGGCGGCGCAACGGCAAACGTCTCTTCCGCTGGTGCTGATGAACGCTCCTGCAGGCAACTGGTCTCAGGGTGAACGCGGGCTGGCAGCGCTACCAGGGCGCGAAGAGGAGTTTCATCGCAGTCTGGAGCTGGCTCGTCATTATGCCACTGCGCTGGGCTGCCGCCGGGTTCACGTTATGGCGGGGTTGCGCTGCGACGCTCTGACGCATCAGGCCCAGCTTGAGCTCTTGCGCAACAGGCTGCGTATCGCCTGCGATGTGCTGGCTGTCGCGGGAATAGATGTGCTGATTGAACCATTAAACTCGCAGGATATGCCCGGCTATTTTATTGATAGCTTTCCGCTGGCCGCCACAATCATTCACCAGGTTGCCAGGGACAATATCGGTTTACAGTTTGATATTTATCACTGCCAGAAAATTCACGGCAACGTCGCCAAAAATATTGAACGCTATTTTACGCTTATCAAACATATTCAAATTGCTTCTGTTCCTTATCGCCATGAACCTGGGACCGGCGAATTAAATGAAGCATGGTTATTCGATTTTATTAAAAAAATGAACTATGCGGGCTGGATTGGTTGTGAATATCAACCGTCAACATCAGGCCCCGAATCATTACGCTGGATAACGCCTTACCTGGAATTTTAATCTCTCTGTACCGGAGGAAAACATGTCGGATACCGTTATTATCTCGCTGGCACCCGTTGCCGCGGATTGCCCTCGAGTCATACCCGAAGAACTGGCGCAGGAAATACTCGCCAGCGTGGAATATGGCGCGGCGATCGTTCATCTGCACGTCCGTGATAAGCAGGGGCGTCTGACGCCGGACACCGTCGATTTTCAGGCCACAATCGACCCTGTAATACGCCACTCAAACCTGATAATTCAGGCCTCTACCGGCGGCGTCTCTTCGCTGTCCATCGCCGAACGCTGCGCGCCGTTGGCCTGCTCAGGTGTGGAGATGGCATCGCTTAACGTCGGCTCCGTCAACCTTGGCGATGCCGTTTACTTTAATCCCGGTCCGGACGTCGAATATTGTGCAAAACAAATCATCACCCATAACATTATTCCCGAGTTTGAAGTTTTCGAAATTGGCATGATTAATAACATCCTTGCTCTGCAGGAAAATATTAAATTCAAAACACCGATGCTGTTTAATATTGTACTGGGGCATCGCGGCAGTACCCCCGCCACGGTTGATGCATTAATTGCCATGCGCAGTATGCTCCCCCGCGAGGCCTTATGGGGAATAACGCATTTTGGCAGAAAGAATTTCGATATTATCGCTGCCGCGGTCGCTATGGGCGCCAGCGAGGTTCGAATTGGCTTTGAGGATAGCTATTATTTAAGCGCGGAAGAAAAAGCCCACAATAACTATCAGCAGGTCGCCAAACTCGCCACCCTGATTCGCAGCATGGATAAGAAAGTCGCCACGCCCGATATTGCGCGGCAAATGTTATCTATTCCATCCCGGCAGCAATAACAACAGAAAGGACATTTCGCTATGACTATGACCACTGTTATTCACAAAACCGGTCTCGGCGTCAGCATCGCCGGCGCCGCCCTGGCGGCGATAGGTGCGTTGATGCATTCACCCGCGATCTGGCAGCCTGGGCTGGTAATGTTCACCGCCGGTTTTGCGGCGGGAGCAGGATACTGGCCGGGGTTACGCAGTTATCAGTTTACCTTGTGGATCATCGCCGGTTTCGTTGCCGCGATGACCTGGTCTACGGATCTGATCGTCTGGGGCGGCTTTAACATCACCCATAAATGGATTGTTTTCCTGGTCATCCAGGCCACCATGTTCAGCATGGGCACCAAGCTGACGATCCAGGATTTTATCGATGTCGCCAAAATGCCGTGGGCGGTGTTTATCGGTACCTTCTGCCATTTTGTCATTATGCCCCTGCTCGGCCTGACCATTACCCTGGTCTTCAACTTTCCGCCGGAAGTCGCGGTGGGCATCCTGCTGATTGGCGCGTGTCCCAGCGGTCTCTCTTCGACGGTGATGGTTTACATCGCCAACGCTAACCTGGCGCTGGCGGTATCGATAGCGGCGGTTTCAACCCTGGCGGCCACGGTGATGACGCCGCTGTGGGTTAACCTGCTGGCGGGCTCGATGATCGACATTCAGCTGACCGCAATGGTGATGGACGTGGTGAAAATCGTGCTCATTCCTATCGGCGCGGCGATCTTACACGATTACCTGAAAACCTACGCCAGCATACGCGGCCGTCGTATTGTGCAAGGACTGGCCGGACTCGGCGCCCTGTGGCTGCTGTATATGAGCTTCGGAGGCTGGAACACGCTGTTCGCCAGCGCCGGCGCCGAAGCGCAAATGTACGCCGTGGTTGTCAACTTCGTGGCTGGCGGTCTCGTCTGGGCGCTGTTTTACAACTGGCTGTACGGTCGCGTTGAGGGTATTAAGAAAATCATGCCGACCATCTCGATGATAGGGATTATTTTCTTCACGACCACCGCCGCCGCCGCGGGACGCGACAACCTGGTGCAGGTCGGCTTCCTGCTCTGTTTCGCCATGCTGATGCATAACCTCGGCGGTTTCCTGATTGGCTATCTGATGAGTCGCTGGATCTTCCGCATGGACGTACAGTCCGCCCGTACCGTGGCCTTTGAAGTCGGACTGCAAAACGGCGGAATGGCATCGGGGCTTGCCGCCGCGATGGGCAAGCTGGCAACGGTGGGCCTTGCTTCCGCGGTGATGACTCCGCTTGGCAACGTCAGCGGCTCGCTGCTGGCGAACTACTGGCGCAAAAAGGACGCCCGACAGGCGCAGGCCGCCGCGAAAAATCCCGCTCAATCCGTTTCTGAACATCTTTCAAAAGGATAATCACCATGACGACTCTCACTCTGAAGCAGGCTTTACGCGCCGTAGCGTTCGCGCTTGACCTCGCTGACTCCTGCTATACAAAGCGCCCGCTAAGCGTAGCGGTGTGCGACGCCAGCGGGGAACTGCTCAGCTTCGCACGCATGGACAATGCCAAATTGTTAACCATTGAACTTACTCAGCGCAAGGCGCGTACCAGCAGTCGCCTCGGCTGTACCACCCTGGCATTTTTACAGCGCCTGCAAAAAGAGCAGCTGGACATCAGTTACTTTGCCGATCCGCGTTTTACCGCCCTGCCCGGCGGGATCCCGCTTCTGTACGACGGGAAATGTCTCGGCGCCGTCGCGGTAGGCGGCCTATCGGCACAGGAAGATCACGACGCGGCGCTGGCCGTCGCGGAAAATTTGCTCGAGGAGATTACCCAATGAAAAAGATCGCTATGTTGCACACCAGTTCAGCGACGCTCGCGATGATGCAGCAGCTGATTGCCGATATCATGCCGGAAGTGGAAGTCATGCATCTGGTGGAAGAATCCATGATCAAGCAGGTCATGAAGGCCGGAGGGGTAACGCCGAATATTGCCGCCCGCATCGCCGACTACGTGCATATTGCCGAAAAAGCGGACTGCGATATTTTTATTACCGCCTGCTCTTCTATTGGCACGGCGGTGGAACAGTGCCAGTTTCTGACGCCGCTCCAGCTCGCCCGTATTGACAGCGCGATGGTCAAAGAAGCGATTGAAAAAGGTGAGCGTATCGCCGTGCTGGCAACCGTAGCGACCACGCTAAAGCCGACGTTGGATTACGTCCAGCGCAAAATACAGGAGAGCGGTAAGCCGCGCGCCGTTACCCCCATATTAATGGAAGAGGCCTTTCACGCGCTGCTGGCGGGAGAGATGGATACCCATGACCGGATTGTCGCCGACGGGCTAAAAACCGCGTTTAGCCAGGCGGATGTGGTCATGCTGGCACAGGCCTCAATGGCCCGGGTATTACAGCAGCTACCCACTCCGCCGGTACCGGTCTTGACCTCGCCAGAAAGCGGAATTCGTTGGCTGAAAGCACTGGCGGAAAGCTGAGTTACGGGCAAAAAAAAAGGCCATCATCAGATGGCCAACCATGTCGAAATTGGACCAGCCCTTAACCATGCAGAAAGTCAGGGCTGTTTTTTTACTTATTACTTAATTACGGTTTTCAGCGCTTCGCCGATATCGGCCAGGCTGCGAACGGTCTTCACGCCTGCGGCTTCCAGCGCCGCGAATTTCTCGTCCGCAGTGCCTTTGCCGCCCGCGATGATGGCGCCCGCGTGACCCATACGTTTGCCTTTCGGCGCGGTCACACCGGCAATGTAGCCGACAACCGGTTTGGTCACGTGATCTTTGATATAAGCGGCCGCTTCTTCTTCCGCGCTACCGCCGATCTCACCGATCATCACAATCGCTTCGGTCTGCGGGTCTTCCTGGAACAGCTTCAGGATATCGATGAAGTTAGATCCCGGGATCGGGTCGCCGCCGATGCCCACGCAGGTGGACTGGCCGAAGCCGTAGTCGGTGGTCTGCTTAACCGCTTCATAGGTCAGGGTACCGGAGCGGGAAACGATGCCCACTTTACCCGGCTGGTGAATGTGGCCCGGCATGATGCCGATTTTGCATTCGCCTGGGGTGATCACGCCCGGGCAGTTCGGCCCGATCATGCGCACGCCCGCTTCGTCCAGCTTCACCTTCACGGTCAGCATATCCAGCGTCGGGATACCTTCGGTGATGGTGATAATCAGTTTAATGCCCGCATCGATAGCTTCCAGGATGGAGTCTTTGCAGAACGGCGCCGGAACGTAGATCACGGATGCGGTTGCACCGGTCGCTTCTACCGCTTCGCGCACGGTGTTGAACACCGGCAGGCCCAGATGAGTGGTACCGCCTTTGCCCGGCGTTACGCCGCCAACCATTTGCGTACCGTAAGCAATGGCTTGTTCAGAGTGGAATGTACCCTGGCTACCAGTGAAGCCCTGGCAGATAACCTTGGTATCTTTATTAATTAAAACGGACATTATTTCCCCTCCACTGCGGCAACAACCTGCTGAGCTGCATCCGTCAGACTTTTCGCTGCAATAATATTCAGGCCGCTGTCAGCCAGTTTCTTCGCGCCCAGTTCGGCGTTGTTACCTTCCAGACGAACCACTACCGGGACATTAACGCCCACTTCGGCTACCGCGCCGATGATGCCGTCGGCAATCAGGTCGCAGCGTACGATACCGCCGAAGATGTTAACCAGAACCGCTTTTACGTTGTCATCAGAGAGGATGATTTTGAACGCTTCGGTGACGCGCTCTTTGGTAGCGCCGCCGCCAACGTCAAGGAAGTTAGCCGGTTCGCCGCCGTGCAGCTTAACGATGTCCATGGTGCCCATCGCCAGGCCCGCGCCGTTCACCATGCAACCGATGTTGCCGTCCAGCGCGACGTAGTTCAGTTCCCACTGCGCCGCCTGAGCTTCACGCGGATCTTCCTGAGACTGATCGCGCATTTCGCGCAGATCCGGCTGGCGGAACAGCGCGTTGCCGTCAGCGCCCAGTTTACCATCGAGGCAAATCAGGTCGCCCTGCCTGGTGATCACCAGCGGGTTGATTTCGATCAGCGCCAGGTCGCGCTCAAGGAAAATGGTCGCCAGACCCATAAAGATTTTGGTGAACTGCTGAACCTGTTTTCCTTCCAGACCCAGTTTGAACGCCAGTTCACGGCCCTGGTAAGGCATCGGACCCGCCAGCGGATCGATGGCGATTTTGTGGATCAGGTGCGGGGTCTCTTCCGCCACTTTTTCGATTTCCACGCCGCCTTCGGTAGAGGCCATGAAGACCACACGACGGGAGCTACGGTCAACGACCGCGCCGAGGTACAGCTCTTTATCGATATCGGTCGCCGCTTCCACCAGGATCTGGTTAACCGGCTGGCCGTTTGCATCTGTCTGGTAGGTCACCAGGCGTTTGCCCAGCCAGTGTTCAGCAAATGCGCGAATGTCTTCTTTGCTCTTAACTACTTTCACACCGCCCGCTTTGCCGCGGCCACCAGCGTGAACCTGACATTTCACTACCCACGGACCCGCGCCGATTTTTGAAGCGGCTTCTTCTGCTTCACGCGGAGTAGTACAGGCATAACCCACCGGCGCCGGTAAGCCATAGCGGGCAAAGAGTTGTTTTGCCTGATATTCATGTAAGTTCATGTGTTCAGTCCATCCTTCAGGGAATAATTATAAACCTGTAGGCCTGATAACGGCGCTAGCGCGTGTTATCCGGCCTACGGTAGGTAATACTCTTGCTGACTACACGTCCAGCAGCAGACGAGTAGGGTCTTCCAGCAGCTCTTTAATCGCGACCAGATAGCCTACCGATTCACGTCCGTCGATCAGACGATGGTCGTAGGAGAGCGCCAGGTACATCATCGGCAGAATTTCGACCTTACCATTCACCGCCATCGGACGATCTTTAATGGCATGCATTCCGAGAATCGCGCTCTGCGGCGGGTTGATGATCGGCGTGGACATCAGAGAACCGAATACGCCGCCGTTGGTAATGGTGAAGTTACCGCCGGTCAGGTCGTCTACGGTCAGCTTGCCGTCGCGGCCTTTTACGGCCAGCTCTTTAATTTTCTTCTCAATATCCGCCATGCCCAGCAGGTCGACATCGCGCAGAACCGGGGTCACCAGGCCGCGCGGCGTGGAGACCGCCATGCTGACGTCAAAATAGTTGTGGTACACCACGTCATCGCCATCGATAGAGGCGTTCACTTCCGGATAGCGTTTCAGCGCTTCAACCACCGCCTTCACGTAGAAGGACATAAAGCCCAGACGGATACCGTGACGTTTTTCAAACGCGTCACCATACTGCTTACGCAGATCCATAATCGGCTTCATGTTGACTTCGTTGAAGGTGGTCAGCATGGCGGTAGAGTTTTTCGCTTCCAGCAGACGCTCGGCAACGCGTTTGCGCAGACGAGTCATCGGCACGCGTTTTTCAGAACGGTGGCCCAGCTGCGGAGCCGGAGCAGCAGCAGCGGGGGCCGCCGCCGGGGCTGGAGCTTTTGCCGGAGCGTTCGCCAGATGTTTCTCTACGTCTTCGCGGGTCAGGCGGCCGCCAACGCCGGTGCCTTTAATGGCCGCCGCGTCGAGGCTATGTTCCGCGAGCAGACGGCGAATCGCCGGGCTCAGCGCATCGTTGTTCTGTTCTTCCAGAGAAGCCTGCTGGCGCTGGGCCGGAGTAGACTCTTTGGCATCGGCTTTCGCGCCGGACTCTTTGCCCGCACTGTTGCCTTCACGCAGGCGGCCGAGGATCTGACGAGAAAGCACGGTGGCGCCTTCGTCTTCAATGACCGCGTCCAGAATGCCATCCGCTGAAGCCGGTACTTCCAGTACCACTTTGTCAGTTTCGATTTCTACCAGCACTTCGTCACGAACAACCGCATCGCCCGGTTTTTTATGCCAGGTGGCAACCGTTGCGTCAGCTACGGACTCAGGCAGGTCGGGAACCAGAATATCTACGCTACTCATTATGTATCCTTTAATTAATCGACGTTCAGCGCGTCATTGACCAGATCTTGTTGCTGTTTCTGGTGAACGGACAGGTATCCTACCGCCGGAGAGGCGGAGGCCGGGCGGCCTGCATAACGCAGAGAGGCCCCAAACGGAATCACTTCACGGAAGTGATGCTGGCTGCAGTACCACGCGCCCTGGTTGAGCGGTTCTTCCTGGCACCAGACAAAATCATGCACGTGCGCATACGGTTTCAGCGCTTCCTGTACCGCCTGGTGCGGGAACGGGTAGAGCTGCTCTATGCGAACGATAGCGACATCTTTTTGCTCTTTCTTGCGGCGCTGTTCCAGCAGGTCGTAGTAAACCTTACCAGAGCACAGCACAACACGCTTCACGGCTTTCGGGTCGAGATCGTCGATTTCACCGATTGCCGGCTGGAAGGTGCCGTTAGCCAGTTCGTCCATGCTCGACACCGCCAGCGGGTGACGCAGCAGCGATTTCGGCGACATCACGATCAGCGGGCGACGCATACCGCGCAGCGCCTGACGACGCAGCATATGGTAAACCTGCGCTGGCGTGGACGGTACGCAAACCTGCATGTTCTGCTCGGCGCAGAGCTGCAGGTAGCGTTCCAGACGCGCGGAGGAGTGCTCCGGCCCCTGACCTTCATAGCCGTGCGGCAGCAGCATCACCAGACCGCACATACGGCCCCACTTCTGCTCGCCGGAGCTGATGAACTGGTCGATAACCACCTGCGCGCCGTTAGCGAAGTCGCCGAACTGCGCTTCCCAGATGGTCAGGGTGCGCGGTTCCGCGGTAGCGTAGCCGTATTCAAACGCCAGTACCGCCTCTTCCGACAGTACGGAGTCCCAGACTTTGAAATGGCCCTGGCCGTTGTGGACGTGCTGCAGCGGCGTATAGGTTGAACCATTTTTCTGGTTATGGATCACCGCATGGCGGTGGAAGAAGGTCCCGCGCCCGGAGTCTTCGCCGGACAAACGCACCGAAATGCCTTCATCTACCAGCGTAGCGTAGGCGAGGTTTTCCGCGCCGCCCCAGTCGAACAGCTTCTCACCAGCGGCCATTGCCTGACGATCGCCGTAGATTTTCGCGACACGCGACTGCATCTCAACGGCTTCCGGCACCGTACTGATGCGTTTCGCCAGCTCCTGCAGACGCTTAGGTTCAACTTTGTCCGGGTAGCTCTCATCCCACTCGTGGTTAAGGTACGGGGACCAGGTAAAGGAGTGCATGTTCATCGGACGCCACTCCTGCACCACACATTCGCCGGCATCCAGCGCGTCGCGGTAGAGGTTCACCTGCTCGGTAGCGTCTTCCAGCGTCGCGACTTTGTCGGCTTCCAGCTTGTCAGCGTAGATTTTGCGCGGGGTCGGATGCTTTTTGATTTTCTGGTACATCAGCGGCTGGGTCGCGCTCGGCTCGTCGGCTTCGTTGTGGCCGTGACGGCGGTAGCACACCAGGTCGATGAAAACATCGCGTTTGAAGGTATTACGGAAATCCAGCGCCAGGCGGGTCACGAAAGCCACGGCTTCCGGGTCATCGGCGTTGACGTGGAAAATCGGCGACTGAACCATCTTACCGATGTCGGTGCAGTACGGGGTAGAACGCGCATCCAGCGGGTTGGAGGTAGTGAAGCCAACCTGGTTGTTGATAACGATGCGTACGGTACCGCCCACTTCGTAACCACGCGCTTTGGACATGTTCAGGGTTTCCTGAACCACGCCCTGGCCGGTAACCGCGGCGTCGCCGTGAATAGTGATCGGCAACACTTTGTTGCTGCTCGGTTCGTCAAGACGATCGAGACGCGCGCGTACGGAGCCGATAACCACCGGGCTGACGATTTCCAGGTGCGACGGGTTAAACGCCAGCGCCAGGTGCACCAGACCGCCTTCGGTTTCCATATCGGACGAGAAGCCCATGTGGTACTTCACGTCACCGGTACCGAGGTGCTCTTTATGTTTTCCGGCGAATTCGTCGAACAGGTCCTGCGGTTTTTTACCCAGCACGTTGACCAGTACGTTCAGACGACCGCGGTGCGCCATGCCCAGCACCACTTCGCGGGTGCCGCTCTTACCCGCGTGGCGGATAATCTCTTTGAGCATCGGGATCAGCGCATCGCCGCCTTCCAGCGAGAAGCGTTTAGCGCCCGGGAATTTCGCGCCGAGGTAGCGCTCCAGGCCTTCCGCCGCGGTCAGCTCGCTGAGGAAGCGCTTTTTCTCTTCGGCGCTAAAGCTCGCTTTGCCCGCTACCGACTCGATACGCTGCTGGATCCAGCGTTTTTCTTCGGTAGAGGTAATGTGCATATATTCCGCGCCAATGGAGCCGCAATAGGTCTGCTTCAGGGCGGAGATCAGATCGCCCAGCTTCATCGTGTCTTTACCGATGGCAAAAGAGCCTACGTTATAGATCTCCTGGAAATCGGCCTCGGTCAGATCGTGGTAAGCCGGATCGAGATCCGCCACTCTCTCTTGCTGCCAAAGTCCCAGCGGATCGAGATTCGCATGCTGGTGACCGCGGAAGCGGTATGCGTTGATGAGCTGCAGGACTTTAACCTGCTTCACATTGGTGTCAGGGTCGGAAATCGAAGAAGTGTAACGCGAGGCATCCTTCGCCAGGCGGCGGAAATAATCACGCGTTTTGGAATGAAATTGATCCGGTTTGACTCCGGTGCCAGGTAACTGCTGGAACATAGAACGCCAGTTGGCGTCAACAGAGTCAGGATCGGTTAAGAAGTCTTCATAGAGCTGTTCTATCCAGCTCTGGTTCGAACCAGAGAGGTAAGAAGAGTCCAGCCAGGCTTTCATTGCGCCGTTCTGCATCGTGATCCCTTAAGCATTTATATGCTTATTTCGCCGTAGAAACTACCACGCACAGAAGTTGTACGTGCCGGGGTTCACTTGTTGCGGATGAGTTGTGGTTTCGTCCGCTAAGGAACCTTTAAAAACTGCCATTAATCTTCGGCGTTCAGGCTGCGGTTGCGTTAGCTGCCTTCACTTACCCCGGTCACATAGTTCACTATGCTCCCGGGGATGCGTTCAGTTGCCGCCTTACCTCGCTCTGAACGCCTTGATTACTGGTACATATTTGGCGGTTTTTAAAGATTTCCTGCCATCCCCTTCATATTTCAAGTTACATGTGCGTTGGCTTTCCTCACTCACCCCAGTCACTTACTTGAGTAAGCTCCTGGGGATTCGCGGCGTCGCCGCGTGACTCGGCCTTCGGCCTCGCCCCTACGGGCCAGCGCAAGCGCTGTTCAAAACGGCTAGCCGTTTTGTCCTGTAACTCGAATTATTTAGGGTATTCATTTCCCGGCGGCGCGAACGCTGCCGGGGCTACTGCTTTTGGTAGCCCGGATAAGCGCTAGCGCCATCCGGGGCAGACCGGGTTACTTACGCACTGCGCTGCAGCAGCATCGACTTAATATGGCCGATGGCGCGCGTCGGGTTCAGCCCCTTAGGACATACACTGACGCAGTTCATGATGCTGTGACAGCGGAATACGCTGAAAGCATCGCTCAGCCCTTCGAGGCGCTCGCTGGTTTCGGTATCGCGGCTGTCGATCAGGAAGCGATACGCGGCCAGCAGGCCTGCCGGGCCGATAAACTTGTCCGGGTTCCACCAGAACGACGGGCAAGACGTTGAACAACATGCGCAGAGAATACACTCGTACAGACCATCGAGTTTCTCACGCTGCTCTGGCGACTGCAGATGCTCGCGAGCCGGAGGATTTTGCCCATTATTCAACAAGTAAGGCTTAATCTTCTCATATTGTGCATAGAATTGCCCCATGTCTACCACCAAATCACGGATAACCGGTAATCCTGGCAGCGGACGGATAACAATTTTCTTGCCCGGCTGATTCAGCGCGGAGATCGGCGTGATGCACGCCAGACCATTTTTCCCGTTCATGTTAAGACCGTCAGAACCACATACCCCTTCACGGCAGGAGCGGCGGAACGACAGCGACGGATCTTTCTCTTTCAGCTGGATTAACGCATCCAGCAGCATCATGTCACGACCTTCTTCCGCTTCGAGGGTGTAGTCCTGCATGCGCGGAGCATCGTCTACGTCCGGGTTATAACGATAAACTGAAAACTCGAGTTTCATATTCCTGTCTCCGCATTAATAAGTACGAATCTTCGGCGGGAATGCCGGACGCAGCTTCGGTTCCATATTGACGCTACGACGCGTCATGGATTCCGACTCTGGCAGATACAGGGAATGGCACAGCCAGTTTTCATCATCACGATCCGGGAAGTCGAAACGGCTATGCGCGCCGCGGCTTTCGGTACGGTAGTTCGCAGACATTGCAGTGGCGTAAGCGGTTTCCATCAGGTTATCCAGCTCCAGACACTCAACGCGCTGGGTGTTGAACTCGCTGGAAGTATCATCCAGACGAGCGTTTTTCAGACGCTCGCGGATCGCTTTCAGCTGCTCAAGGCCCTTCGCCATCGCGTCCCCTTCGCGGAATACCGAGAAGTTATGCTGCATACACTCTTGCAGCGCTTTGCGGATTTCGACCGGATCTTCACCATTGCGGTTGCCGTTCCAGCGGTTCAGACGTTCCAGCGAAGCGTCGATCTCGTCATCCGTCGCGTCGCGCAGTACGCCCTGCTCGGCGATAGATTCTTGCAGGTGCAGACCCACCGCGCGACCAAAGACCACCAGGTCAAGCAGCGAGTTGCCGCCCAGACGGTTCGCGCCGTGTACCGATACGCAGGCGATTTCGCCTACCGCGAACAGCCCCGGAATCACCACGTCTTCGCCCTGCTCGTTGACGGTCAGCGCCTGGCCACTCACTTTGGTCGGAATACCGCCCATCATATAGTGGCAAGTCGGGATAACCGGAATCGGCTCTTTCACCGGGTCGACGTGAGCAAAGGTACGAGAGAGTTCCAGAATACCCGGCAGACGGGATTCGAGAACCTCTTTACCCAGATGGTCAAGCTTCAGCTTGGCGTGCGGGCCCCAAGGACCGTCGCAGCCGCGACCTTCACGGATTTCGATCATGATGGAACGCGCCACCACGTCACGACCCGCCAGGTCTTTCGCATTCGGCGCATAACGCTCCATAAAGCGCTCGCCGTGTTTATTCAGCAGATAGCCGCCTTCACCGCGGCAGCCTTCTGTCACCAGAACGCCCGCGCCGGCGATACCGGTCGGGTGGAACTGCCACATTTCCATATCCTGCACCGGAACGCCGGCACGGATCGCCATACCCACGCCGTCGCCGGTATTGATATGAGCATTGGTGGTGGACTGGTAAATACGGCCTGCGCCGCCGGTCGCCAGCACGGTGGCGCGGGCTTTAAAGTAAACCACTTCACCCGTTTCGATACACAGAGCGGTACAACCGACCACCGCGCCATCGGCGTTTTTCACCAGATCCAGCGCGTACCACTCGGAGAAAATAGTGGTATGGTTTTTCAGGTTCTGCTGATAAAGGGTGTGCAGCAGGGCGTGACCGGTACGGTCAGCCGCCGCAGCGGTACGTGCCGCCTGCTCGCCGCCGAAGTTTTTCGACTGGCCGCCGAACGGACGCTGATAAATCGTGCCATTTTCGAGACGGGAGAACGGCAGCCCCATATGGTCCAGCTCCAGAATCGCTTCCGGGCCGGTTTTACACATATATTCGATGGCGTCCTGATCGCCAATGTAGTCCGACCCCTTTACGGTGTCGTACATATGCCATTCCCAGTTATCTTCATGGGTATTACCGAGCGCGACGGTGATACCGCCCTGCGCGGAAACGGTATGGGAACGGGTCGGGAAAACTTTGGAGAGCAGCGCACAGGTCTGGCCGCTCTGGGAAATCTGCAGCGCCGCGCGCATACCTGCGCCACCGGCACCGATCACAACTGCATCAAATTCTCTGACAGGCAATTTCATTACACACCCCACACCACAACAAATCCATAAAGAACGTAAGCCACCAGCGCAACAACGATCAGCAGTTGCAGAATTAAGCGTACAGCCAGTGGTTTAACGTAGTCCGTTAACACCTGCCACATCCCAATCCAGGCGTGGATCAGAATGGAAACGAGAGCCAGCAGGGTGAAGACTTTAGTGAACGCGGAGGAGAAAAAGCCCGTCCAGACTTCCCATGAAATTTCACCGGTGGTGGCAAAGAAGCCCACCATATAGATGATGTAGAGGGTCAGAACGATAGCGGTAGCGCGGACCAGAATAAAGTCATGTACGCCGTTGCGTCCTAGTGCTGAGGCGTTGCTTACCATACGAGGACTCCTGCGAGAAGTGAAAGCACGACAGTAATAACAAAAGAAATTTTGGCGGAGCGTGTCCCTACTTCGAGGGTTTCTTCAAGATAGCCAAAATCCATCAGCAGGTGGCGGATACCGACTACCGCGTGATACGCCAGCGCGGTCAGGATGCCCCACATGATGAACTTCACAAAGAAGCTATCCATAATGGATGCCGCAGTGAGAAAACCTTCGGGAGAGGAAAGGCTGGTGCCCAGCAGCCAAAGCAGAATCCCGACCGCCACGAAGGTGATCACTCCGGATACGCGATGGAGAATGGACGCTATCGCCGTGATTGGGAACCGGATCGTTTGCAGATCCAGATTGACAGGTCTTTGTTTTTTCACATTTCTTACCATGAATAACGCCCACATGCTGTTCTTATTGTTTCCTTCCTCCGGTCTGCTTGCGGGTCAGACAGCGTCCTTATCTATAACTAAAAGTCATGTTAAAACGCCTTTCCAGGAGTTAAAGCGTGACAAAATAACGCTGGGTGGCTCGGGATTGCAGGGTGTTCCGGAGACCTGGCGGCAGTATAGGCCGTTCACAAAATCATTACAATTAACCTACATATAGTTTGTCGGGTTTTCTCCCGAACAGTGATCAATGTCACGATAACAACATATTTTTAATTTTTAATCATCTGATTTGACAAATATTAAACATTATTGTTACAACCATTACCAGATAAATGCAATAATACGCAAAAGTTATGGGGTCACTCTTTTACCTGAGAATAAGTTATGCAACAGTGAGAGAGTATTGACCGATGTAATCAGGACAGTTATTAGTGGTATATAGTTTTATAATATTCGGGCTGCTAAAACGCTGATTTGCTGTTGTTTCATCGTAGGCTGAAGACGTACCATCAAGCGCCCTTGCTCTGTACCCTGCCCTTTTCGCGACGCAGAGCGATGTGCAACATAACAAACTGGTAACGTCATCTGCTACGGGCCGAATGCAAATCCACCACCCGGCAGTCTTAAGCAATAAAGGCGCTAAGGAGACCATAAATGTCTGATGCTAAAGCAAAAATCACCCTGGGTGGTGATACTGCTATCGAACTGGATGTGCTAAAGGGCACGCTCGGTCAGGATGTTATTGATATTCGTAGTCTTGGTTCAAAAGGCGTATTTACTTTTGACCCTGGTTTCACCTCAACCGCATCCTGCGAATCTAAAATCACCTTTATCGACGGTGATGAAGGTATCCTGCTGCACCGCGGTTTTCCGATCGATCAGTTAGCAACCGACTCCAACTATCTGGAAGTATGCTACATCCTGCTGAACGGTGAGAAGCCGACTCAGGCCCAGTACGACGAATTCAAAACAATCGTTACTCGCCACACTATGATTCACGAACAGATTACCCGTCTGTTCCACGCGTTCCGCCGCGATTCACATCCGATGGCCGTTATGTGCGGTATCACCGGCGCGCTGGCCGCGTTCTATCACGATTCGCTGGATGTGAATAACCCACGCCATCGCGATATCGCCGCATTCCGCCTGCTCTCCAAGATGCCGACGATGGCGGCAATGTGTTACAAATATTCTATCGGTCAGCCTTTCGTTTATCCGCGCAACGACCTCTCCTACGCGGGTAACTTCCTGAATATGATGTTCTCCACGCCGTGTGAAAAATATGAAGTGAACCCGATTCTGGAACGCGCGATGGACCGTATCCTGATCCTGCACGCCGACCACGAACAAAACGCTTCGACCTCCACCGTGCGTACCGCCGGCTCTTCCGGCGCGAACCCGTTTGCCTGCATCGCAGCGGGCATTGCCTCCCTGTGGGGACCGGCGCACGGCGGCGCCAACGAAGCGGCGCTGAAGATGCTCGAAGAGATCAGCTCCGTTGAACACATTCCAGAATTCGTCCGTCGCGCGAAAGACAAAAACGACTCTTTCCGCCTGATGGGCTTTGGCCACCGGGTGTACAAAAACTACGACCCGCGCGCCACCGTTATGCGTGAAACCTGCCATGAAGTGCTGAAAGAGCTGGGCACCAAAGACGATCTGCTGGAAGTGGCTATGGAGCTTGAGCACATCGCGCTTAACGACCCGTACTTCATTGAGAAGAAACTTTACCCTAACGTCGATTTCTACTCCGGTATCATCCTCAAAGCGATGGGCATCCCATCCTCCATGTTTACCGTTATCTTCGCGATGGCGCGTACCGTGGGCTGGATTGCGCACTGGAACGAAATGCACAGCGACGGCATGAAAATCGCCCGTCCGCGTCAGCTGTATACCGGCTACGAAAAGCGCGATTTCAAAAACGATATCGCCCGCTAGGTCGGCTATCGCTACGACAAAAAACGCGCCTTCTGGCGCGTTTTTTTATTGCTGACATCCCGGACACCAGTAAAACGGCCGCGACGACAGCATGGTCCTCTCGATAATTCCGCCGCAGCGCTCGCAGGGCTCCCCTTCGCGATGAAAAACCTTAAAGCGAAACAGCGCGCCGTGGTGCTTATTCTCCTCCACCACACCGCGGGTGTTGTAGGACAAGCGCGGGATCTCCAGCAGCGCCTGCGCCAGCGCATCGAGCTGTTTCTCATCCAGTTCAGAGGCTTTATGCCGCCCGGTCAGCCCCACCTGCCAGAGGATCTCCACCCGCAGATAGTTGCCTAATCCGGCAAGAAACGCCTGATCCAGCAGCAGACCGGAGAACTGGCGGTTACGGAATTTCGCCGTCAGCAGCCGCGCTTTGACCTGTTCAACGCTAAGGCGCATATCAAGTACATCCGGCCCGACCCGCAGCAAAAACGGATGGCGGGCGAGCTGCTCGGGCGTCAGCATCTCAATCTCAGAGGCGCTATAGAGCAAAATCGCCTTGCGCGCGGTCTGCAGCCTAACGCGGAGAACGCGCGTCGTTTCAGGCTGCGACCCCGCGTCCACCACCCGCCAGACGCCGTAAAGTTGATTGTGGCTATACAGCGTTAGCCCGCCGGAGAAGTGGGTCAGCAGCGCCTTACCGCGAGTTTCAATGTGCGTCACTCGCTGGCCGACCAACTGAGATTGATAATGTTGTAACTGCGGAAAGGCGAACCACGCCCCGGTTAGGGGTTCGCCTTTAATCGCCGCTTCCAGGCTATCCGCCGCGCGGCGAATTTCCGGACCTTCCGGCATAATCTTATCCTTATGTTAATGCGTTGCGCCGCCGCCGACTTTCACGTCTCCGTCCTGCTGCAGGGCAACGGCGATAGCCGTTTCCAGCGCCGCACGTACCGTGTCTACCGCCATACTCGCTTCGCCAGGGTGAGCCGCAGCCTGCTCCGGCAAATACGGAATATGGATAAAGCCGCCCTTCGCGCCGCTGCCGTTACGCAGGCTATGCAGCAGGCCATACATCACGTGATTACAGACAAACGTTCCCGCCGTCTGCGATACCGACGCCGGGATACCTTTGCTCCGCAGGGCGGTCACGATCGCTTTGATCGGCAGCGTGCTAAAGTACGCCGCCGGGCCTCCGGCAACGATCGGCACATCGATCGGCTGCTGGCCTTTATTGTCCGGGATCCGCGCATCATCGACGTTGATCGCCACGCGTTCAACGGTGATATCGACGCGACCGCCCGCCTGGCCAATCGCCAGCGTTAAGACAGGTTTCAGCTCCTCCAGCGCGGCGTTCAGCGCCGTCAGGGCTTCGCCAAAGACGCACGGCAGCTGCCGCGCCACCACCGGCTGCCCGGCGATGATAGCGCCGTCCAGCCGCTTTACCACTTCCCACGAAGGGTTAACCGCTTCGCCGCCAAACGGTTCAAAACCGGTAATCAGTACGCCAGCCATGATCCCTCCTTACAGGAACATCAGGAAATAGAGCAAAAATACGTTCACGATAAGCAGCATAACGCCGGTCGGCACCTGGGCTTTGATCACCGCGTTTTTATCCGGCAGCTCCAGCAGCGCGGCCGGGACGATATTGAAGTTCGCCGCCATTGGGGTCATCAGGGTCCCGCAGTAGCCTGAGAACATGCCAATTGCCGCCATCACCGCCGGGTTACCGCCGTGCTGCAGCACCAGAATCGGGATCCCGACACCCGCCGTCACGATGGGAAACGCGGCGAAAGCGTTGCCCATCACCATCGTCAGCAGCGCCATACCCAGGGTATAGACGGCCACGGCGATAAATCGGCTGTCTACCGCCAGATAGTGCTGGGTCAGCCAGGAGATGCTATTGCCGACGCCCGCGGCGGTAAACAGCAGCCCGAGCACCGCGAGGATCTGCGGCAAAATAAACGCCCAGCCCACTGAATCCAGCAGGCGACGAGCTTCCTGCAACGGCTGCGCCGCGGTTTCATGGGTCATGCGGATAGCCATCACCAGGCCGAGCAGCGTACCTGCGGTCATTGAAAACAGCGTGATCAGCGTGGCGTGATTGCCCGGACCAAAGATAGCGACCTGCAGCGAGGGGAGATTATTAAACAGCAGCACGCCGATCACCGTCACCACCGGTATCGCCAGCGCCGGGAAAAACAGCCGGTTGCCAAGACGCGCGGCGCTGGCGGTACGTTCTTCCTGCGAGCGCTGATGATAGCGGCCGAGGCGCACGCCGCCAAAACCGGCGATCAGCGCCAGTACCACCACCACCACGCCAACGCCGATATTGACGGTGCGCTTGTCGCCAACCAGCTCATAGGTCCAGTCGCCAAACAGAAACACCAGACCATACAGTCCCCAGAACAGGCCGGTTGTCAGCCTGCGCGGATTGGCCTTATCGCGCCATGACATCACTGCTACCAACAGTAGGACAACGCCCGCCAACCAGTACAGCCAGGTTTGCTGAAAATTCATGCTGCACCGCCTTTCGCCTGACCGGCGTTAACCTTGTCCAGCTCGCGCTGGAGATGACGGTCGAGGCGCCACAGGCGGGCGGAGTGGATCAGGAAGGCGCATACCGCCGTGGGTATCCCCCACAGGGCAATATGCAGCGGCTCAGTCTGAATGCCCCCCGACTCCAGCATAAAGTTATGCATAAAGATAATCGCCCCGAAGGCAACGAATATATCTTCCCCGAAGAACAGGCCAACGTTATCGGTCGCCGCCGACATCGCGCGTAGACGATAGCGGACCTCTCCAGGCAAGGCGCCAAAGTTTTTCTCCGCCGCCCCTTCCGCCATCGGCGCCAGTAGCGGGCGCACCATTTGCGGATGTCCGCCCAGGCTGGTGAGGCCCATCGCCGCGGTTACTTCACGCACGAACAGATAGACGATAAGCAAACGACCGGCGGTGGCGCTGCGGATCTTCGCGATCCACGTCTGCGCGCGCTCTTTCAGGCCGTGCCGCTCCAGCAGGCCAATCACCGCCAGCGGCAGCAGAAGAATAAACGGCAGGTTGCGGGTATTGAGAAATCCTTCGCCCAGCTTCTCCAGAATGGTCGCGATCGGCATATGCGCCGTCAGACCCGTGATGATCCCGGAGACAATAACCACCAGCACCGGGTTGAAACGCAGAACAAATCCGACCACGATCGCGGCAATACCGATCAGTGGCCAGAGAGATAATGACTCTCCCATAATTACATCCTGTATGTTGTTGTGAGTTGTTGTCTAATGTTAATTGATTGATAATATTGTTTTTATTCTTCTACTTCCGCACTGACCTGTATATTGCGTCCGGCAAACGCCGCGCGCAGACGGCGTGCAAAATCCAGCGCGTGCTCGCCGTCACCGTGCAGGCAGACGGTTTCCGCCACTACGTGCGCCCATTCGCCGGTGATACTGCGCACCCGGCTGTGCTGCACCATTTCCAGAGTTTGCGCCAACGACTGTTCTTCGCTTTCGATCAGCGCGCCAGCCTGGGTGCGCGGCACCAGGCTGCCGTCCGCCAGATAACCGCGGTCGGCGAAGACCTCCTGACGAGTTGTCAGCTGATAACGTTGCCCGGCGCGAATCAGCTCGCTGCCCGCCAGGCCAACCAGCACCAGACCCGCGTCAACGTCATATACCGCTTTGGCGATAGCGTCGGCAAGCTGCGGATCTTTTGCCGCCTGGTTATACAGCATACCGTGCGGCTTGACGTGCCGCAGCTCGCCGCCCTGCGCGCGCACCATCGCCGCCAGCGCGCCAACCTGATACAGCGTTTGCGCATAAACCGTCTCCGGCGGCAGCTGCATCGCCGTACGGCCGAAATTTTCCCGGTCGGGAAAGCTGGGGTGCGCGCCCACCGCGACGCCATATTTCAGCGCTTCGCGAACGCACTGCAGCATCATCAGCGCATCGCCCGCATGGAAACCGCAGGCGATATTGGCGGAAGAGACCAGCTGCAGCAGCGCGCTATCGTTGGCGCAGCCTTCGCCGAGATCGGCGTTTAAATCAATCTTCATCGTTAAGTCTCCATGCCAGTTGTTCAAAGTAACGTTGCCTGTCGGCGCGCGCTTTCAGCGCTTCCTCCAGGGAACAGGGAACAAAGTGGATCGGTTGTCCCAGCGGGATCTGCGCCAACTGATACATGTCGGCTTCGATGATGGTCGCAATCCGCGGATAGCCGCCGGTGGTCTGCGCGTCGTTCATCAGTACGATGGGCTGGCCGTTATGCGGAACCTGCACCACCCCGGGCAGCAGACCGTGGGACAGCATCTCGCGATCGGTCGTTCGCTTCAGCGGTTGCCCCTGCAGGCGGTAGCCCATGCGATTGCTCTGCGGGCTAAGCTGCCAAGGCGAGCGCCAGAAGGCGTCCTGCGACACGCTATCGAACTCCTGGTACTCCGGCCCGGGCAGCGCGCGGATGCGGTTGCCGATGGGCAGCTGCTTCACGCCGCGCGGCCCGCGGAACTGCTTATCCGATTTCCCCAGCTTCAACCGGTCGCCGTCCTGTAGGCGTCGCCCTTCCAGGCCGCCAATCCCCACTTTCAGGTCAGTGCTGCGCGAACCCAGCACCTTCGGTACCGCAATTCCCCCCGCCACCGCCAGGTAGCTGCGCACGCCGTGCTGGGGATTCTTGAGCACCAGATGCTGCCCGGCCTTGACCGCCGTTCGCCAGCCCACCCATACCGGCTCGCCATCGAGCTTCGCCTCGCAGGCGGCGCCGGTCAGCGCAAACCAGCCGTTACGCTCAAACTGAATATCCACCTGGCCCAGCGTTATCTCCAGCGCCGCGGCGTTGGCGCCGTTCCCCACCAGCAGATTAGCGGTGACCAGCGCCGGCTTATCCATAGCGCCGCAGCGGCTGATGCCCAGTTGACGCAACCCTTCACGCCCACCGTCCTGCACCGAGGTATACATTCCGGCGCGAATAATTTTTAACATACGCCCTCCTTTTGCGGCACAAAACGCACCCGGTCGCCGGAACGCAGCAACACCGGCTCCTTGCGCTTTGGATCAAACAGCGCCAGCGGTGTACGCCCCAGCAGCTGCCACCCACCGGGCGTCGCCAGCGGATAAATTCCGGTTTGCGCCCCGCCGATACCGACGGACCCTGCGGGCACCAGCAGGCGCGGCTCCGCCCGTCTCGGCATCGCCAGCTGCTCCGGCAGGCCGCCGAAATATGGGAAGCCCGGCTGGAAGCCGAGGAACCACACCACGTACTCCACCGACGAATGCAGCTCAACCACCTGCTTCTCGCTCAAGCCGCTATGGCGGGCAACTTCCCCCAGATCCGGTCCGTATTCGCCGCCATAAACCACCGGGACCGAAACCTGCCGCGACTCCGGTTCGAGCGTATCGCACTCCTCCCACCAGAGCTGCAGGCGTTCAATCGCATCCCACGCCGTCTGCTGCGGATTACGCAATATCACGGTAATGTTGTTCATGCCCGGGATGGCTTCCACCACCTCAGTATGGCCTACCAGACGCTGGGCTAACCGCCAGATCCGCTTCTGACTTTCCAGCGATACCGGCGGCTCAAGCTCCAGTACCACTGCCGTTTCACCTAACAAATAACAACGCGCTCGCTGCACTTTTGCCTCCGTTCATCAGGCCGGGTTCGGGATATCAATAAACGTGACGTCCAGTTCGGTATTTTCCGTTAGCCATTCGCTTAACGCGCGAATTCCGCCGCGCTCGGTAGCATGGTGCCCGGCAGCGTAAAAATGCAGCCCCTGCTCGCGCGCCGAGTGGATGGTTTGCTCTGAAACCTCACCGGTAATAAACGCGTCGACGCCAAAGCGGGCGGCGCTGTCGATAAAGCTCTGGCCGCCGCCGGTGCACCACGCCACGCGGACGACTTTGTCCGGCCCGGTGTCGCCGCACCACAGCGGTTTGCGTCCCAGCCGCGCTTCAATCCACGAAGCCAACTCCAGGCCCGATACCGCCATCGACAGTTCGCCCCACGGCACCAGCGGCTCGATTTCGCCCATCACGTTGATGCCGAGCAGCGACGCCAACTGGGTGTTATTGCCCAGTTCCGGGTGGGCATCAAGCGGCAGGTGCCAGCCGTAGAGGTTAATGTCGTTAGCCAGCAGCGTTTTGAGGCGATTGCGCTTCATGCCGCGGATCACCGGCGATTCACCTTTCCAGAAATAGCCGTGATGGACAATCACCGCATCGGCCTCCAGGCGCACAGCTTCATCCAGCAGCGCCTGGCTGGCGGTTACGCCGGTGACGATTTTTTGTATCGTCTCGCGCCCTTCCACCTGGAGCCCATTGGGGGCGTAATCACTGATGGCCGCGCTGTTCAGCTTTTCATTAATCAGTTGTTCCAGTTCACTATTTTTCATTGCCGCTCCACCAGGTCATTATTCTATGCAGAGGGATAACATAACGGTATCCGCCCGGTCAGTCGATAGTTCTGCCGCTTCGCCGTCCATTTTGACTTTTCGCGAAATCCCGCAATTTGTCTACTCCCTCCAGTGCGCATTCGTGTATATTTATGCACTATTACAGCATATTAAATAACCAGAAAGCCTATAACGCCATGAATATCACTAGTTAATAGTTATTCATGCAGAAAGATCGACTTTCTTTTTTTATGGCAGGACGAAGCATTACATGAACACACAATCCTCACAGCCGCGGGCGATTTATTACGTCGTCGCACTGCAAATCTGGGAATACTTCAGCTTTTACGGCATGCGCGCGCTGCTGATTCTTTATCTCACCAATCAGCTCAAGTATGACGATAATCATGCTTATGCGCTGTTCAGCGCCTACTGTTCTTTAGTCTACGTTACGCCGATTCTCGGCGGCTTCCTGGCGGATAAGCTGCTGGGCAACCGCATGGCGGTGATGCTCGGCGCGCTGTTGATGGCCATCGGCCATCTGGTGCTCGGCGCGAGCGAAATCGCCCCCACCTTTCTCTACCTGTCGCTGGCGATTATTGTCTGCGGCTACGGGCTGTTTAAATCCAACGTCAGCTGCCTTCTCGGCGAACTGTATGAACCCACCGACCCGCGCCGCGACGGCGGTTTTTCGCTGATGTACGCGGCGGGCAACGTCGGGTCTATCATTGCGCCAATCGCCTGCGGCTACGTGCAGGAGGAGTACAGCTGGGCGATGGGCTTTGCGCTGGCGGCGGTAGGCATGATCGCCGGGCTGGTCATTTTCCTCAGCGGCAACCGCCATTTCCGCCATACCCGGGGCGTCAATCGCGAAGCGCTGCGGGCGCGGAGCTTTGTTTTACCAAACTGGGGCTGGCTGCTGGTGCTGCTGATCGCCGCGCCGCTGCTAATCACCGTGCTGTTCTGGCAGGAGTGGTCGGTCTATGCGCTGATTGTGGCGACAGTTATCGGTCTGGCGGTACTGACGCGGATCTACCTGCGCGCGGAGACCGCCGGGCAGCGTAAAGATCTGCGGCTAATTATGGTGCTCACCTGCTTCAGTCTACTGTTCTGGGCCTTTGCGCAGCAGGGCGGCAGCTCCATCAGCCTGTACATCGACCGTTTCGTTAATCGGCATTTTATGGGTTATGAAATACCGACCGCGATGTTCCAGTCGGTCAACGCCTTTGCGGTGATGCTCTGCGGAGTGGTGCTGGCGTGGCTGGTGAAAGAGAATATCAACGGCAACCGTACCGTACGTATCTGGGGCAAATTCGCGCTGGGCCTCGGCCTGATGAGCGCCGGGTTCTGCATCCTGACCCTCAGCGCCCGCTGGTCAGCCGCCTATGGCCACTCCTCGATGCCGCTGATGGTATTAGGTCTGGCGGTGATGGGCTTTGCCGAGCTATTTATCGACCCGGTAGCGATGTCGCAAATCACCCGCATTCAGATCCCCGGCGTGACCGGCGTGCTGACCGGCATTTATATGCTGCTCTCCGGCGCTATCGCCAACTATCTGGCGGGGGTGATTGCCGACCAGACCTCGCAGGGGTCGTTCGACGCCGCCGGGGCCATCAACTACTCGATTAACGCCTACATTGAGGTGTTCAGCCAGATAACCTGGGGCGCGCTAGCCTGCGTCGGCCTGGTGCTGGCGATCTGGCTGTATCACTCCGTTAAGATCAGGGCTCGTCGCCTGGCGATGGAGTCTTAAGTTCTCTGGCGGCCTCCCAGGCCGCCAGCGTCTCCAGCCGCGCCTGCTTGTGGTCAACAATCGGGCGCGGATAATCCAGCCTTACGCCCTGCTTTTCCGCCCACAGCCACGGTTGATGCACCGCTTTCTCTGGCACTCCGGCCAGCTCCGGCAGCCAATGACGAATAAACCGCCCCGCTTTATCGAAGCGTTCTCCCTGGGTCGTCGGGTTAAAAATACGAAAATAGGGCGCGGCATCGGTACCCGTGGATGCCGCCCACTGCCAGCCGCCGTTATTCGCCGCCAGATCGCCATCAATAAGCTGTTCGATAAAGTAGCGCTCGCCCAGCCGCCAGTCGATACGCAGATCTTTAACCAGGAAGCTGGCGACAATCATCCTCAGGCGGTTATGCATCCAGCCGGTCGCATTGAGCTGACGCATCGCGGCGTCAACAATCGGGAAGCCGGTCTGTCCGCGCTGCCAGGCCTGAAACGCGGATTTATCATCCAACCACGCCACGTTATCGGTCCAGTCGATAAAAGGGCGACCTTTACACAAGTTTGGGTAGTAAACCATCAGATGACGGTAAAACTCGCGCCAGATAAGCTCGTTGAGCCATACCGCCCCGGCTTCGCCATCCAGCGCCCGCGCCTGCTCAACCAGCAAACGGTGCAGACACTGGCGCGGCGAGAGCGCGCCCACCGCCAGGCATGGCGACAGCCGGCTGGTTCCTTCGACGGCGGGAAGATCGCGCTGCTGTTCATAATCGGCCGCTTTTTGCTGGCAAAAACCGCGGAGCCGGGCGATAGCGCTTTTTTCATCCGCGGCGAACAGCTCGCCGTCGAAGGGCGTCTGCGGATAGTCTATTTTCACATCAGACACGGCAGCGATGGGGCCACACGCGCGAGCTTTCGGCGCGGCGACGCACTCGGGCAGCGCTTCCTGTAAACGGCGAAGAAAGGCATTTTTAAACGGCGTAAACACCTTATACATTTCGCGATTGCCGGTCAGTACGCTGCCTGGCGGCAGCAGGACGCTGTCATCAAAACCCTGACAAGTCACTCCGGTCAGGGTTTTTTCCACCGCGGCATCGCGCTGGCGTTCGTTAATTTCGTACTGATAGTTGTAAAACAGATGTGTGACCTGCTGCTGTCCGCAGAAGCTGGCGAGCAGTTTTACGCTGGCGGCAAAATCTTCCGCCTGTTCAACGTGCAGCGGGATCCCCTTTTCCGCCAGCGCCGCTTGCAGGCTGTGAAGATGGCTAACGATAAATGCCGCCTGGCGCGCCGCCATACCGTGCTGGCGCCATTGCCCTGGCGTGGCGATAAACAACCCCAGCACCCTTGCATGGGGGTCGCGGCAGGCGGCAGCGAGCGCCAGATTATCGTGCATGCGCAAATCCGCGCGAAACCAGACCAGATGGGTGGCCATAACATTCCTTTCATCATTAAAATGGATATATACGACGTCTAAACAGCTATCCCCCCGGCTTAGCCTGCGGGAGGTTAATAAGTGTAAGCCACTCCGGGCAAAAAAAAACCGCCGGATAAACCGGCGGCGTGATTGATAACAAAATTCTTAGGCGCAGCGCCTGCGCTTCAGCAGGCTTAGCCGTTCGGCCATCTGCAAAGGTTAATAAAAATCTGCGGAGGCCTTTTCCGCCTGCGCCATCCATACCGGCTGTTCGCTGGTTTTTGCCCACACACGGTGCAGCCAGCTGTAAAAACGCGCGCGGTCTTTCCAGAACAGCATTACCGGCAGCGCCAGCACGCCAGCCGTCACGGCGAAAGCGCGACGCGCAAAGATGATATGAGCAGGATAAGTTTTGTACAACGCCATAATTTCTCTCCCCTTTGTCAGGCCGGCAAGCAAAGCCGGAAAAGTTACAATGTTTCTCTGCTTAAAATAGTACCGCTTTGGCTGTAATTTTACTACTCATCCGACCACTAAAAAGCACCTATTTAGCCTTTATTTACATTCATCCGGTAACTCAGTTACAAAAAAGTTAAATTAATACTAATCATTAGTTAAATTGTGGGCTTGGTATTTTTATATTTTTTTTACACCCCCGTCGCTGATTTTTGCGAAATCTTTGCGCCCGACTGCCTATTCTCCTCGTAAATCGAAAATACACCCGGAGGTGGATTGTGACTGCAGGCGTAATCGCTGGCGTAGCGCTGGTGTTCCTGTTGCTGGTTTATCTGGTTTATGCCCTGACACACGCGGAGGCATTCTGATGGCCGCTCAAGGATTTTTGCTCATCGCGAGCTTTATTCTGCTATTGATGATCCTGGCTCGTCCGCTGGGCACGGCGCTGGCGACGATGATCAATGATGTCCCGCTACCGGGCCTGGCCGGTATCGAACGCGGTTTATGGCGGGCGGCGGGCATTCGTTCGCAGGAGATGAACTGGTATCAATACTTATTCGCTATCCTGCTGTTTAACGCGCTGGGTCTGGCGGCGCTGTTCGCGCTGCTGATGTTCCAGGGTTCGCTGCCGCTTAACCCGCAGCATCTGCCCGGTCTGTCATGGGATCTGGCGCTGAATACGGCAGTGAGCTTTGTCAGCAACACCAACTGGCAGGCCTATGCCGGTGAAGCCACCATGAGTAGCCTTAGCCAGATGGCCGGGCTGGCGGTGCAAAACTTCCTCTCCGCCGCCACCGGCATCGCGGTGATCTTTGCCCTCACCCGCGCTTACGCCCGGCAGAAGGTCAGCACCCTGGGTAACGCCTGGGTCGATCTGACCCGCATTACTCTCTGGCTGCTGCTGCCCATTTCGCTACTGATTGCGCTGTTCTTTATTCAGCAGGGCGTACCGCAGAGTTTTGCGCCTAATCAGGGATTTACCTCCCTTGAAGGCGTACGCCAGATGCTGCCGATGGGGCCGGTGGCCTCGCAGGAAGCGATAAAAATGCTGGGGACCAACGGCGGCGGTTTCTTTAACGCCAACTCGGCGCATCCGTTTGAAAACCCTACCGCGCTGACCAACCTGGTCCAGATGCTGGCGATCTTTCTCATCCCGGCGGCGCTGTGCTTCGCCTTCGGCGAGGTGGTGGGCGACCGCCGTCAGGGACGCGCGATTCTGTGGGCGATGGCGCTGATCTTCATCGTCTGCGTGGCGGTAGTGATGTGGGCGGAGACGCGCGGTAACCCGCATCTGCTGAGCCTGGGCGCCGATAGCAGCCTGAATATGGAAGGCAAAGAGAGCCGGTTCGGCATTCTCGCCAGCAGCCTGTTCGCCGTGGTCACCACCGCCGCGTCCTGCGGCGCGGTCAACGCCATGCATGACTCCTTTACCGCCCTGGGCGGGATGGTGCCGATGTGGCTGATGCAGATAGGTGAAGTGGTCTTCGGCGGCGTGGGCTCTGGCCTGTACGGCATGCTGCTGTTCGTCATGCTGGCGGTCTTCATCGCCGGTCTGATGATTGGCCGCACCCCGGAATACCTCGGCAAAAAGATCGACGTCCGCGAAATGAAAATGATCGCGCTGGCGATCCTCGTGACCCCGACGCTGGTGCTGCTCGGCACGGCGCTGGCAATGATGACCGAGGCCGGGCGCGCGGGCATGTTCAACCCCGGACCGCACGGCTTTAGCGAAGTGCTGTACGCCGTCACCTCCGCTGCCAACAACAACGGCAGCGCCTTTGGCGGCCTGAGCGCGGCGACGCCGTTCTGGAACCTGCTGCTGGCGTTTTGCATGCTGGTCGGCCGCTTCGCGGTGATTATTCCGGTCATGGCTATCGCCGGTTCGCTGGTGACCAAGAAAATTCAGCCCGCCGGCAGCGGTACGCTCGCCACCCACGACGCGCTGTTTATCGGCCTGCTAATTGGCACCGTACTGCTGGTGGGCGCCCTGACCTTTATTCCCGCGCTGGCACTCGGCCCGCTGGCGGAACACTTTTCCTTACTTTAAGCGATTGCGGAGCAACCTGTTATGAGTCGCAAATCATTAGCCCTGCTGGAGCCGACGCTGGTGCGCCAGGCGCTGCTGGACGCCGTGAAAAAACTGAGTCCTGCCGTACAGTGGCGTAACCCGGTGATGTTTATCGTCTGGATCGGCAGCCTGCTGACCACCCTGCTCGCTATCGCCATGGCGAGCGGGCATATCGCCGGCAGCGCCGGTTTTACCGCCGCCATTAGTCTCTGGCTGTGGTTCACCGTCCTGTTCGCCAATTTCGCCGAAGCGATGGCCGAAGGCCGCAGTAAAGCGCAGGCCAACAGCCTGAAGGGGGTCAAAAAGACCGCCTTTGCCCGTAAGCTGCGCGCGCCGCAGCACGATGCGCAAATTGACCACGTGCCCGTTGAAGATCTGCGTAAAGGCGACGTGGTGCTGGTCGAAGCCGGAGATATTATTCCCTGCGACGGCGAAGTTATCGAAGGCGGCGCATCGGTGGATGAAAGCGCCATTACCGGCGAATCCGCGCCGGTTATCCGTGAGTCCGGGGGCGACTTCGCCTCGGTGACCGGCGGGACGCGTATCCTCTCCGACTGGCTGGTGATCCGCTGCAGCGTCAATCCCGGCGAAACCTTCCTTGACCGGATGATCGCCATGGTTGAAGGCGCCCAGCGCCGCAAGACGCCGAATGAAATCGCCCTGACGATCCTGCTTATCGCCCTGACCCTGGTGTTCCTGCTGGCCACCGCCACCATCTGGCCCTTCTCCGCCTGGAGCGGTAACGCGGTCAGCGTGACGGTACTGGTGGCGCTGCTGGTGTGCCTGATCCCCACCACTATCGGCGGTCTGCTGTCGGCGATCGGCGTCGCCGGGATGAGCCGCATGCTCGGCGCGAACGTGATTGCCACCAGCGGACGCGCGGTTGAAGCGGCGGGCGATGTCGACGTTCTGCTGCTGGATAAAACCGGCACCATTACTCTCGGCAACCGCCAGGCTTCAGCGTTCCTGCCCGCGCAGGGCGTGGAAGAGAAAACCCTTGCCGATGCCGCCCAGCTGTCGTCGCTGGCCGATGAAACGCCGGAAGGCCGCAGCATCGTGGTGCTGGCAAAACAGCGCTTTAATCTGCGCGAGCGCGATCTGCAATCGCTGCACGCCACCTTCGTGCCATTTACCGCCCAGACCCGGATGAGCGGGATTAACATTGACCAGCGAATGATCCGCAAAGGTTCTGTGGATGCCATTCGCCGCCACGTTGAGGCTAACGGCGGCCACTTCCCGGCCGATGTCGATAAACAGGTTGAAGAGGTGGCGCGTCTTGGCGCCACGCCGCTGGTGGTCGCCGAAGGCGAGCGGGTGCTGGGGATTATTTCGCTAAAAGATATCGTCAAAGGCGGCATCAAAGAGCGTTTTGCCCAGCTGCGTAAAATGGGGATTAAAACGGTGATGATCACCGGCGATAACCGCCTGACCGCCGCCGCTATCGCCGCGGAAGCGGGCGTGGACGACTTTCTCGCCGAAGCGACGCCGGAGGCCAAGCTGGCGCTGATCCGCCAGTATCAATCGGAAGGACGGCTGGTAGCGATGACCGGCGACGGTACCAACGATGCCCCGGCGCTGGCGCAGGCCGACGTCGCGGTCGCGATGAACTCCGGTACCCAGGCGGCGAAAGAGGCGGGTAATATGGTGGATCTGGACTCCAACCCCACCAAACTGATCGAGGTCGTGCATATCGGTAAACAAATGCTGATGACCCGCGGTTCATTAACCACCTTCAGTATCGCCAACGACGTGGCGAAGTACTTTGCCATTATTCCGGCCGCCTTTGCCGCGGTCTATCCGCCGCTCGCGATGCTTAACGTGATGCATCTGCATTCGCCTTCTTCGGCGATCCTGAGCGCGGTGATTTTTAATGCGCTGATCATCATCTTCCTGATCCCGCTGGCGCTGAAGGGGGTGAGCTATAAGCCGCTGACGGCTTCGGCGATGCTGCGCCGCAACCTGTGGGTCTATGGCCTGGGCGGACTGCTGGTGCCGTTTATCGGTATCAAAGCGATCGACCTGTTACTGACCCTGACCGGGCTGATGTGAGGAAAAAACCATGTCATTGATTCGTCCTGCTGTTGTGCTGTTTATTCTGTTAACGCTGCTTACCGGCGGCGTCTATCCACTATTAACCACCGCGCTAGGGCAGTGGTGGTTCCCGCAGCAGGCCAACGGCTCGCTGCTAAGGATTGACGGCGAAGTGCGCGGTTCAAGCCTTATCGGGCAGAACTTTACCGCGCCGGGCTATTTCCAGGGGCGCCCTTCCGCCACGGCGGAGATGCCGGATAATCCGTTGGCATCCGGCGGCAGCAACCTCGCCGCCAGCAATCCGGCGCTGGATAAAGCCATCAGCGAACGAGTGCAGGCCCTGCGCGCCGCCAACCCGGACGCCACGCCCAGGGTTCCGGTGGAGCTGGTCACCGCCTCGGCGAGCGGACTGGATTACAGTCTGACCCCGTCCGCCGCCCTGTGGCAGGCGCCGCGCGTCGCCAAAGCCCGGCAACTGAGCGTGGAGCAGGTCACGCAGCTGGTCAACGAGGCAACGCAAAAACCGTTGCTCAGCTTTCTCGGCCAACCTGTGGTAAATATACTGCAGCTGAATATGTCGCTGGATGCCCTGAAGGATAAGTGAAATGAGTGACGAGCCGCTGCGTCCGGACCCTGACCGCCTGCTGCAACACACCGCCGCCCCGCATCGCGGTAAGCTAAAGGTTTTTTTTGGCGCCTGCGCAGGGGTGGGGAAAACCTGGGCGATGCTGGCGGAAGCGCAGCGGCTGCGCGCCCAGGGTCTGGATATTCTGATTGGCGTGGCGGAAACCCACGGGCGTAAAGAGACAGCGGCGATGCTTGAGGGGCTCAGCACCCTGCCCCAGCGCCGCCTCTCCCATCGCGGGCGCTACGTTAAAGAGTTTGACCTTGACGGCGCGCTGGCCCGCCGCCCGGCGCTGATCCTGGTCGATGAGCTGGCGCACAGCAACGCACCCGGCTCCCGTCATCCCAAACGCTGGCAGGACGTCGAAGAGCTGCTGGAAGCCGGCATCGACGTGTTTACCACCGTTAACGTCCAGCACCTGGAGAGCCTGAACGACGTCGTCAGCGGCATTACCGGCGTGCAGGTCCGTGAAACCGTCCCCGATCCGTTCTTCGACGCCGCCGACGATGTGGTACTGGTCGACCTGCCTCCCGACGATCTCCGCCAGCGGCTCAATGAAGGGAAAGTCTATATCGGCGGCCAGGCCGAGCGGGCTATTGAGAACTTCTTTCGCAAGGGCAACCTGATCGCCCTGCGCGAACTGGCGCTGCGCCGTACCGCCGATCGGGTCGATGAGCAAATGCGCGCCTGGCGCGATCGTCAGGGACAGGAAAAAGTCTGGCACACCCGTGACGCCATTTTGCTCTGCATCGGCCACAACACCGGCAGCGAAAAGCTGGTTCGCGCCGCTGCCCGCCTCGCGGCCAGGCTGGGGAGCGTCTGGCATGCGGTGTATGTAGAAACCCCCTCTCTGCATCGCCTGCCGGAAGCGAAACGGCGGGCGATCCTCGCCGCGCTCAGGCTGGCTCAGGAGCTGGGAGCGGAAACCGCCACCCTCGCCGATCCTTCTGAAGAGAAGGCCGTTCTGCACTACGCCCGCGAACATAATCTCGGCAAGATAGTGATTGGTCGCCAGCAAAAAAGGCGCTGGTGGGACCGCAGCGGCTTCGCCGATCGTCTGGCCCGCCACGCGCCGGACCTCGATTTGGTAGTGATCGCGCTGGATGAAAAGGCCGCTCCCCTGCCCGCTCGCGCCAGCGATGGCCGGACCGCAATGGAAAAATGGCGTTTGCAGCTCCAGGGATGCGTCGTCGCCATCGCTCTGTGCGCGGTGATAACCGTCGTCGCCATGCAGTGGCTGATGGCTTTTGAAGCCGCCAACCTGGTGATGCTGTATCTGCTCGGCGTGGTGATTATCGCCCTCCTGTACGGCCGCTGGCCGTCAGTGCTGGCGACGGTGATTAACGTGGTCAGCTTCGACCTGTTTTTTGTCGCGCCGCGCGGCACGCTGGCGGTTTCCGATGTGCAGTATTTGTTGACCTTTAGCGTGATGCTCACCGTCGGGCTGCTTATCGGCAATCTCACCGCCGGCGTACGCTACCAGGCGCGGGTGGCACGCTATCGCGAACAGCGCACCCGGCATCTGTATGAAATGTCAAAAGCGTTGGCGGTGGGCCGCAGCCGTGAGGATGTGGCCGCCACCAGCGAGCGCTTTATCGCCTCGACCTTTCAGGCGCGCAGCCAGCTGCTGCTGCCCGATGAAACAAACCGGCTCTCTCCGCTAACTCAGCAAACGGCGGCCATCACCTGGGATGACGCCATTGCCCGCTGGAGCTTCGATAAGGGACAGCCCGCCGGCGCGGGTACCGATACGCTACCCGGCGTGCCGTACCAAATCCTGCCGCTGAAAAGCGCCGCCCGCACCTGGGGGTTGCTGGTTGTGGAACCCGCCAACCTGCGCCAGCTGATGATCCCCGAACAGCAGCGCCTGCTGGAAACCTTCACTCTGCTGGTCGCCAGCGCGCTGGAGAGACTGACGCTTACCGCCAGCGAAGAGCAGGCGCGGCTGAACAGCGAACGAGAAAGTCTGCGTAACTCGCTACTGGCGGCGCTGTCCCACGATCTGCGGACGCCGTTAACGGTGCTGTTCGGCCAGGCGGAAATCCTGACGCTCGATCTCGCCAGCGAAGGGTCGAAACACGCGCCGCAGGCCAATGAGATTCGCCAGCACGTGCTCAACACCACCCGGCTGGTGAATAATCTCCTCGATATGGCGCGGATCCAATCCGGCGGCTTTAATTTGCATAAAGAGTGGCTAACGCTGGAAGAGGTGGTCGGTAGCGCGCTGCGTATGCTGGAGCCGGGGCTTGGCGGCCGGCATATTCAGCTCGCGCTGCCGGACCCGCTGCTGCTGGTTCACGTCGACGGGCCGCTGTTTGAACGGGTGCTGATTAATCTGCTGGAAAACGCGGTGAAGTACGCGGGAGCAGAGGCGCAAATCGGCATTACCGCGCATGTCGACACGCACAATTTGCTGCTTGAGGTTTGGGATAACGGACCGGGTATTCCTGCCGGGCAGGAACAGGCTATCTTTGATAAATTCGCCCGCGGTAATAAAGAGTCGGCGATCCCCGGCGTCGGTCTGGGTCTGGCGATTTGCCAGGCGATCGTTGAGGTGCACGGCGGAACGATTAGCGCCGCGACGCGCCCGCAAGGCGGCGCCTGTTTCCGTGTTACACTGCCGAGAGAAGCGCCCCCTGAACTGGAAGAGTTAGCCGAGGAAATGTGATTAACGTTCTGATCATCGAAGATGAGCATGCTATCCGCCGCTTTCTGCGCACCGCGCTGGAAGCCGACGGCATGCGCGTATTTGAAGCGGAAACGCTGCAGCGCGGGCTGATCGAAGCCGCGACCCGCAAGCCGGATTTAACCATTCTCGATCTCGGCCTGCCCGATGGTGACGGTAACGCGTTTATTCGCGAGGTTCGCCAGTGGAGCCAGATGCCGATTATCGTCCTCTCGGCGCGCACCGAAGAGCAGGACAAAATCGCCGCGCTTGACGCCGGCGCCGATGATTATCTCAGCAAACCCTTTGGTATCGGTGAACTGCAGGCGCGGCTGAGGGTGGCAATGCGCCGCCATGCCGGCGCCCAGGCCGATGAGCCGCTGGTGCGTTTTGCCGATGTCGAAGTCGATATCCCCTCCCGCCGCATCGTTCGCGGCGACGAAGAGATCCATCTGACGCCAATTGAATTTCGCCTGCTGGCGGTACTGCTCAATAATCCCGGAAAGGTGCTGACCCAGCGGCAGTTGCTCAACCAGGTCTGGGGGCCGAACGCGGTGGAACACAGCCACTATCTGCGGATCTATATGGGACATCTGCGACAGAAGCTGGAGGCCGACCCGGCGCGCCCGCAACATCTGCTGACCGAAACCGGGATCGGCTACCGGTTTATGCCTTAGCGGATCCCCGGCTCGCGCTTAGCTTAACCGGGCTACAGGCCCGTCGTCGTCTATAAATCGGTAGCCCGGATAAAGCGTTTACGCCGCCATCCGGGGAATGCCGGCGATTATTGTCCGTAGTAGGCCCCTGCCCCGTGTTTACGCAAATAGTGTTTATCCAGCAGCGTCGTAGAGACCGGCTGTTCGTCAATGCTCAGCTGACGGGTCCACATATTCATATAGGCAATCTCCTCCAGCACCACCGCATTATGCACCGCGTTCGCCGGATCTTTTCCCCATGCAAATGGGCCGTGGCCGTGGACCAGCGCGGCGGGTACGCTGAGCGGATCGGTATGCTGCGCGCCCAGCGTTTCGATAATCACGTGACCGGTATTGGTTTCATAATCACCGCGGATTTCATCATCGCTGAGCGGGCGGGTACAGGGGATCGGCCCATAAAAATAGTCGGCGTGGGTGGTGCCCATCGCCAGCAGCGGCCTGCCCGACTGCGCCCAAATCGTCGCGTGACGCGAATGGGTATGCACAATTCCGCCCACGCCGCTAAACGCCTTATACAACTCAAGATGGGTCGGCGTATCCGACGAGGGCTTATAGCGCCCCTCCACCACCCTGCCGGTCGCCAGCTCCACCACCACCATATCCTCGGCCGTCATCACGGCATATTCCACGCCGGAGGGTTTGATCACCACCAGCCCGGCCTCGCGATCGATACCGCTGACGTTACCCCAGGTAAAGGTCACAAGATTAAATTTCGGCAGCGCCAGATTGGCATCAAGAACCGCCTGCTTGAGGTTATCCAACATACTTCACTCCTGAATTCGCAATGCCTTCATACTGGGGCGGACGAAACGCCTGCTGGTATTTATCCGTTAGCCACGCTTTCGCCTCGGCGATTCGCTGGCTATCCAGGCCATCATTTTTTGCCCACATCTCAATCAGCCAGGCGCCGCGATAGTTCAGCGCCGAGAGCGTGCGAAATATCTCGGTAAAATCGACGCAGCCGGTCCCGAATGGCACATCGCGAAACTGCCCCAGCGAAGCGTGCGAAACGGGCTGGGTATCCTTCAAATGAATGGCGGTGATTTTATGAATGCCCTTATTCAACTCTTCGGGAACGTCGTTTTGCCAGGCGCTTAAGTTGCCAACGTCCGGGTAGACACAAAACCACGGACTGCAAACCTTACGTTCGAGATCCAGCCAGCGGGAGATATTGCTCATAAAGGCGGTATCCATAATTTCCATCGACAGCATCACCTGCGCTTTCGCCGCTTCGGCCACCGCCCAGTTGATGCCCTCAATAAAGTATTCCCGGGTCTGCGCCGAAGAGGATTCGTAATAGACGTCATAGCCTGCCAGCTGGATGTTGCGGATCCCGACATGGCTGGCAAAATCCAGCGCATCCAGCATCAGTTCCCGCGCCTTGAGCCGTGTATCGCGATTGACGCTACCAAAGGGATGGCTGCGGTGCGCGGAGAGGCACATGCTCGGCACATCAATGCCGCTGTTGATTTTGTCCGCCACGAACGCCAGCCGCTGCCCCCGATTCCAGTGCAGCCTGGCCTGCCGCTCGGGGCTTTCGTCAACGGAGATTTCGATAAAATCAAACGCCAGGCCGGCCGCCATTTCGAAGCGTTTCGGCCAGTCCAGCGCCGTGGGGAGCGCTTTTTCGTAGATGCCAAGTCTGGGTTTCATTGCGCCGCTCCCGTCGCCCTGGAGAGGCTTTGCGCGACCGCTAAGTAACGGGCGTAGCCTTCGCGCAGCTGCTGATGCCGATTGCCGTCGGGTTGATAGCAGACCACCTCGGGCTGCGTGGCGGCAATCGCTTCGCTGAAGTTAGCATAGGCTCCGCTACCGGCCGCCGCGCACAGCGCGGCGGCTCGACAGCCGGCCTGTTCGATATCTACCACTTCCAGCGGAAGATTGGCTGCATCGGCATACATCTGCGTCCAGCCTCTCGACTGGCTCGGCCCGCCGGTAAAGCGAATTTTTTGAATATCCCGATTGAGTTCAATAATGCGGTCCTGATGCACCAGGTGAGAAAAAACGATCCCGCGATAGATGGCCGCAATAATATCCTTTTTCGTATGATGCCCCGCGAGGCCCACCAGCGCGCCGGGCAGATCCATCGCCAGATTGGAACCGAACAAATAGGGTAAAAAAATGAGGTTGCTGTCGGTATCTTGCGCGATCCAGCTTTCGAAATGGTCGTAGCAGCGGTCATCGTCAGGGAAAAACTGCTTCACAAACCAGGAGAGATTGCTCGCCGAAGTGGGGCTGCCCTCGTGAACGAAATATTTGCCCGGAATGCAGTATTTCCCCCAGATGTAGGGAAAGTCGCTGGCAATAATACTATCCGTCACCGAGGTGGCGATACTCCAGGTTCCGGCCACCGCGCTCAGAGTATCCGCCCGATCAATGCCCGAGGAGACGGCGGAGGCGACCACGTCGAAAAAGCCGCCGAAAACCGGCGTCCCCGGGCATAAACCGCAGTCCAGCGAGGCCTGCAGGGTAATGTGGCCCACGCAGTCCGTCGAGTTCACCACCGGCGCGGTTTTATCCGCCACTTCCTCAATGCCAAACAGCGCCATCATGTCGCGGTCATAGCGGGCGATAAACTGGTTATAAAAATTGCTGCCGGAAATATTGGTGATCTCCGCCGTCGCCTCGCCGGTCAGGCGGAAACGAACGTAGTCGTGCACCATTAAAACGGCATCGATCTTGTCATAATTGGCCGGTTCATGCGCTTTCAGCCACGCCAGTAGCGATACCGGATGTCCGGTCCACAGCTGCTGCAATCCTTTTGGGTATGCCAGCTTGTCTATACCTTCGCGATACCATTTTTTGACAAACGCCAGCGCCCGGGTATCGGATGAGATAATCCCGTTGCGCACCGGTTCGCCTTTTTTGTCAATCGCGTAGAGCCCTTTGCCGTGCGAGGAGAAACCGATCCCGCCGATGCTTAGCGGCGGCACCTGGCTTTCATACAGCGCTTTTTTTATCACGCGACAAACGGTGTCCCATAGTTCATGCATGTTCCGCTCAGTAAAGCCCGGCTGCTCGGATAATACCTGCGCATATTGCGACGCCACGTGAATCTCTTGCCCTAACTCATTATATATACCGGCTTTGGTGACCGTACCACCGATATCAACCCCGATAAAATTCATATCCCTTCGCCTCATATTTAAAATAAGTTAACGTCTGGCTGAGCTAATAAAGGTGGCGCCCCAAATAATAAGCCCTTTCACCACGTACTGAACGTAGGGTGAGATCCCAAGAAGGTTTAAACCATTATTCAGTACGCCGAGCATCATGGCGCCAATCAGCGTGCCGATAATCATTCCGCGACCGCCAGCAATGGATGCCCCGCCGAGTACCACTGCGGCAATGGCATCCAGTTCAAATCCGACGCCGGCATTCGGCTGGCCGCTCATCACCCGCGAGGTGAAAATAAGACCGGCAAAACTGGCAGTAAAGCCGCTGATCACGTAAACCAGCAATTTATAATATTTCACCCGCAGGCCGCTCAGACGCGCCGCTTCTTCATTACCGCCGAGGGAATAAACATAGCGACCAAACGGCATATGATTCAGGACGATATAAAAGATGAGATATAAAACCGCCATCAGAATAATAGGCACCTGAATACCGAACAGATATTCGCGGCCCCAAAAAGCGAATGAATCCGGTAAGCCGGAAATGGGATAGCCGCCGGTATAGATTAGCGCCAGCCCCTTCGCAATAATCATTGCCCCGAGGGTCACGATAATCGGCGGCATTTTACCGTAGGCGGTTAAAAAGCCGTTCAGCGCGCCAAAGGCGACGCCAGAACACAGGCCGATAAGAATGGCTAACCACGGATCTAAACCGTAGTACTTCATTAATCCCGCCATCAGGGTACCGGCCAGGGCCATGACCGCGCCGACGGAGAGGTCGATCCCGCCGGTCAGGATGGCAAAGGTCATCCCAATAGCAATGATGGCATTAATCGAGACCTGACGGGCGACGGTCGATAAGTTATCGACCGTTAAAAAGTAGTCATTAAAAATAGCCATACAGGAGAACAGGAGTACCAGACCAACAAACGGCAGGAACGCGGGCATTTTTAATAAACCATGGAGCATCTTTTTATTTTTATCAGGAGATGCGGCGGGCGCTAATGACACGTTTTCATTACTCATTTAATACTCCCTAAATAATATTACCGGCAGCGTGCAGCATAATCACTGTGGAATTGATTTGGTCGCTCTCGAGTTCGGCAACGATATTACCGTCGCGAAAAACCATCACCCGGTCGCTAACGCCAATCACCTCTGGTAGCTCAGATGAAATCATAATTATTGAAATACCCTGGGCGGTGAGGTCGCGCATAATCTGATAGATTTCTGATTTCGCTCCGACATCAATACCGCGAGTCGGTTCGTCAAAAATAAGAATATTGACATCATGATTCAACCAACGGGAAATAACGACTTTCTGCTGGTTACCGCCGCTCAACGTTCCCACCGCGGTCCCGGCATCCGGCGTTTTCACGCCAACGTGACTAATTAAGCGCTCGGCGGTCAGGCGCTCTTCGTTATCGCGGATAAGCGAGAACTGGCAGGCGTGTTTGTTAAGCCAGATATTATCTTTGACCGAAAAAGGCAGCACCAGCCCCTGCGTTTTTCGGCTTTCCGGCAACAGACCAATGCCCAGACGCAGAGCCCGGTCGGTGGATTTTATCGTCACCTCTTTTCCGGCCAGGCGGACGCGTTTTTTGAAGCATTTATCCGCGCCGGTCAGAGCCAGGATCGCTTCGGAACGCCCCGATCCCACTAGCCCAGCGAGGCCTAAGATCTCCCCTTTGCGCAGCGTCAGCCGATTGACCTGGCTACTTTCGGTAAGCTGAATTTCCGCCTCTAGTAGTATGTCATCATGCGCCAGCGTCCGCCGTTCGGGATAGATATTCTCCACTTCACGGCCGACCATCATCTGGATCATCTCGGCGATATCGATATTGTCGACCTGTGCCGACCCGATATATTTGCCGTCGCGGAGTATGCTCAGGCTGTCACAGATCTCATATATCTCCTCTAGATGGTGAGAAATAAAGAACATCCCGACGCCTTTGGCCTTTAAATCGCGCATCACGCGGAAAAGATGCTCCGCTTCGCTCGGGGTTAAGGTCGCGGTGGGCTCATCCAGAATGAGAATTCGCGCATCCAGCGACAGCGCTTTGGCAATTTCCACAAACTGCTGCTCGGCGACGCTGAGATGGCAAATTTGCTCATCGGGATCGAGGGTCACGCCAAGATCTTTAAAAATCCGCAACGCCTCGCGGCGCATCGCTTTACGATCTAACAGGCCAAAACTATTTACCTTTTCGCGATTAAGGAAAATATTCTCATAAGCGTTCAGATAGGGAATAAGAGAAAACTCCTGAAAGATAATCCCTACGCCGCAGGCAATCGCGTCACGATAGTTATGAAAATGCTGTTGCTTACCGTCAATAAAAATATTACCGGCGTCAGGTTGATATATCCCGCAAAGGATTTTCATTAACGTCGATTTACCCGCGCCGTTTTCACCTAATAAAGCATGCACCTCCCCTCGGCCAAGGGTGATATTGACATTATCCAGCGCCTTGACCCCGGGGAAGCTTTTACTGACGTTTTTGACTTCCAGTAAGCTGGGCATAAACATCGCTCCATAATGGCTCGGTAAAATAGCGAGCCATACTTTAATAAGAATCCGGCACGGCTCACCTGAATTAGCGAGAGCCGCTGTGGCGTAATAAGGCGATTACCAGTGGAAATCTTTGGCGTTGGTTTTATCGATAAGCTTCACATCAACAGGGATCTCCTTAGGAATATTCGCGCCCCAATGTTTGGCCAGGGCAATGCCTAAACCAATACGCAGCTGATCGCGCGGGAACTGAGCGGCGGTGGCAATAAACGGCGTATTACCTTTAGCAATTTCAGCGACCGCTTCCGGAGAACCATCAACGCTCACTAGCTTCACATCGCGTCCTGATGCCTGAATCGCCGCCAGAGCGCCAAGTGAGCCAACATCATTCACGCTAAAAATACCGTTGAGTGTCGGGTTGGATTGCAGCATATTTTCCGTCACGCTCATGGAGGTATCGCGCTCTTGTTTACCATTCAGTTTGGTAATCACTTTAATATTGGGATGCTTTTTCATCGCATCTTCAAAGCCGCGCACACGCTCCAGAATAGGCACTACCGGAATCCCGTCGAGAATCGCTACGTTGCCTTTATCACCCAGCGCTTTGGCTAAGTGCTCCCCGGCAATAAAGCCCGCATCATAGTTTTTTGAGCCGACAAAAGAATCTATCGGACCATTAGCCTGAGCATCTATCGCCACCACCACCACGCCGGCTTTTTTAGCGGCCAGTACGGCGGTTTCCGCACCGACGCTATCAGCTGGGTTAATCAGCAAAATATCTATTTTCTTTTGCAGCATATCCTCAACGTCGCTAATCTGCTTGGAGACATCATGCGCCGCATCCGCTGTATAGACGGTGGCATTAATATCTTTTGCCGACTGCTCAAGCGACTCTTTCATGGTGACGAAATATTCGTTATTCAATTCCTGGAACGACATACCAATAGTCAAAGGTTTGGCATTAACGCAGGCAACCAGGCTCATCGCAAGAAGTCCTGAGAGTATTGCTTTAGTCTTAAATTTTACAGGCATTCACTATCTCCTTATTGAGTAATGCGCTGAGAAATAAAAATTATTTATCAGCGTTTTCATGGTACGGATGCTGCCTGATATACTGAGCAATAAATCCACCGCTGACGGATAGCCAGAAGCCACCGATATTGATCTCAGTTATCCCCATGATTGAAATGCAGTATTTAATGAACAGCCATCGACGGTCATTAGCGTAATAATTAAAAATGGCGAACTTAACTAGTTAAAAATTTTTATGGCTTAATGACGACCTTAATGGAATCGAGCGATTTAGCCATCTCAAAAGCGGCTTTCCATTCATCAATAGAATAGAAATGCGTCACCACGCCTTTGGCGGTCAGCAGACCGCGCGCAAAGAGATCGATGGCGATTTCATAGCTGTAAGGTCCCAGATGCGCGCCGCGGATATCCAGTTCTTTACGGTCGCCAATAATCGACCAGTCGGCGGTCGTTTCTTTACCAAACACGCTGAACTCAACGAAGCGTCCCAGCTTACGAATCATCTCCAGACCCTGGGTCACGCCAATGGGGGCACCCGTCGCTTCGATATACACATCGCAGCCGTAGCCATCGGTCATGGATTTTACGATAGCGATGGCGTCCTCTTGCGCCGCATTGATGACCACGTCGGCGCCAAACGCTTTCGCCAGCGCCAGGCGGTCGTCCATCGTGTCGATGACCACCAGTTTCTTCGGCGTTTTCAGATGAGCGACCTGTACCATACACAGCCCCAGCGGCCCAGCGCCGGCGATAACAACCACATCATCCAGTTCGATATCTCCGCGGCGTACCGTATGGATTGCGCAGGCCATAGGTTCGATCAACGCAGCATCTTCTTCACTTAATGATTCAGGAATTTTATGAATAATCGCGCGTTCGGAGAAACGCATATATTCAGCCATACCACCATCGGCGACATCTTTCTGGAAGCCGTAAATATCATGGGTTTCGCACATCCAGTATTTTCCGGTTTTACAGAAACGGCATTCATGGCAGGGGACAATCTGTTCGGCCAGGATGCGATCGCCAATTTTTAATTGATATTTTTCAGCGGAGCCCGGGCCTAACTCGGCAACCCGACCGTAAAACTCATGGCCGGGCACTACCGGCGTTTTTACCCACGGATTATCGCCCCAGAACATCGGCGCGCCGTCCTGGGCCTTGCAGTCGCCGGCGCAGATTCCACACCCGTCAACCTTAATAACCACTTCCTTTTCTTTGGCGACCGGGCGGGGAATTTTCTCAAAGCGATAATCCTGGGGGCCATGGCAGACAACCGCTTTCATACCTTCAGGTAATTGTTCCATCGTAAACCTCTTTTTCGGATAAATAATGAAGAGGAATAGTATTGCTAGCGCAATACTCCTCCATTTGGCACAAGGACTATTAAATAATAATGCCTGTAAAATATCTGGCAGAACGGCTATTTAGTCTCGACAATATGTACCTGGTGCTGGCGATAGATATCAGCTGGTAATTCGTTAGTGATCAACACATCAATATCCGCCAGATCGCATATTTTATAGAGTGAATAGCGTTCAAACTTACTGCTATCGACCATCAGGATTTTTTGATCGGCAACTTTGAGCATCTCCTGCTTCAGCCGGACGTTAACTTCATTGCTGTCTTTTATTTCCAGCCCGGCGTCGAGCCCCTGGCAAGAAAAAAACAGCTTATTGACCTTAAAGTTGTTGATAATGAACTCGGCGACCGGACCGTGAAAATCACCGTGGCGCTCAGAATATTCACCCCCAACGCTGACTATTCTTATTTTCTTACGACAGGCTAAGGTTTGAATAATATTCAAAGAATTGGTAATCACCGTCAGCTCGATGTCAGGCAGCTGGCGTGCTAAAAACCAGCAGGAGCTGCTATTATCCATGATAATGCACTCATGCTCATGAATAAACTGCAGCGCACCTTTAGCGATGCGCATCTTACGTTCTGGCTGCTCTTTGGTACGCTTAATAAAGGCCTCGGCTTTATCGACAAAGTTCCCGTGATTTGTCGGCGTATCGGCAGCTAAAAATGATGCGTTATTTTCAGAAATCATTGCGCCGCCAAAACTGCGAACTATTTTTTTATTTTTCGCCAGCGAGGTTAAATCTCGACGAATAGTTTCTGGAGATACGCCAAATATCTGTGAGAGTTCATTAACTCTGGCACATCCTTTTTCTACGACATATTCCACAATTAATGAATGACGTTTCACTTGTAACATAGACGTTCTCAAGAAAGCATTCAGGATTTAATGACATAAATATAACAAAATCGTCCATATCAGTAAGTGACATAAATCATACAAAATCAAAACAAGTTTTTAGCTTTTTTTAGTTTGAAGTTGATCATATATATCAGGTAACTTTCATTTTGGATGGAATAAAATTGTGATTAAAATCGCAGAATTAGCCGTGATTGTTCGTTTGCTTTAGCAGCATATTCACTAAAACGGGCAAACCCGGTCAAAGCTATAATACCCGTTTATGCCCGATTCAGTCAGCGTAATACCCGGCAACCCTGTGTCGTCTTGATAACACGTAAGGTCAAACCTTGCGGCATCGCCATAATGTCACGACTTTTGCCGCTTCTGAAACCAGCAGCAGAGCAATAAAGAAGGCCGCGCTTTTAAATGCCATCGCCTGTGCCAGCCAGACCACCAGCGAAAGCGACGGGAGCATAAAGGCCAGACGCAGCGGCGTCTGCGCATAGGCCAGCCATGGCGCATAGCGGCTCTGGCGCCAGAAGAGAATCATCGACGCGGGAATACTGACAGTCAGAATAAAATGAAGTGAAAACAGCCAGGCGGCCGCGGAGCCCCAGGTTTGCAGCAGCGGTAAAAAGGAGAGGATATCGTCGTAAAGTGGCACTCGCTGGTGGTAGATGTTCCAGCCAATAAACTGCAAGAGATAAAAGAGATCCATCCCGCCCCAAAACCAAAAAACGTTTTTTTGTTCCAGTTTCATCGCTATCCCTGCGAAAAAAATCAGGCCCTGAAAAGGGCCTGATTATCATCATGTCACTTACGCGTTTTTCAGCACTTCGCTGACAATTTCCACCGCTTCTTTCTCAATCTGCTGACGGTGCTCAGCGCCAAGGAAGCTTTCACAGTAGATTTTATAGGCGTCTTCGGTACCTGAAGGACGCGCGGCGAACCAGCCGTTGTCGGTCATCACCTTCAGGCCGCCAATCGCCGCCCCGTTACCCGGCGCCGCGGTCAGACGCGCGGTAATCGGGTCGCCCGCCAGGGTGCTGGCGCTGACCATTTCCGGAGAGAGCTTAGACAGCGCCGCTTTCTGGGCAGAGGTCGCGGAGGCCTGCAGACGGTTGTAGCTCGGCGCGCCGAAGCGCTCTGCCAGCTCGTCGTAGTGCTGCTGCGGGTTTTTCCCGGTGACCGCGGTGATTTCCGCCGCCAGCAGGCACATGATGATGCCGTCTTTGTCGGTGGACCACGGAGTGCCGTCAAAGCGCAGGAACGAAGCGCCCGCGCTCTCTTCGCCGCCGAAGCCGAAGCTGCCGTCAAACAGACCATCAACAAACCACTTAAAGCCGACCGGCACTTCCACCAGCTTACGGCCGAGGTCGTTAACCACGCGGTCAATCATCGCCGAGGAGACCAGGGTTTTACCCACAGCGACATCTTTGCCCCACTGCGGGCGATGCTGGAACAGGTAGTTAATCGCCACCGCCAGATAGTGGTTCGGGTTCATCAACCCGGCCGGCGTGACGATACCGTGACGGTCGTAATCCGGGTCATTCGCGAAGGCCAGGTCAAATTTGTCGCGCAGCGCCAGCAGGCCCGCCATCGCGCACTCGGAGGAGCAGTCCATGCGGATTGCGCCGTCTTTATCGAGATGCATAAAGCGGAAGGTCTGATCGACATGGTCGTTGACGATGGTTAGATTGAGGTTGTAATGCTCAGCGATACGCTTCCAGTATTCGATACCGGAGCCGCCCAGCGGGTCAACGCCGAGGGTCAATCCGGCTTTCTGGATCGCCGCCATATCGACGATATCCGCCAGCCCTTCAATAAACGGCTGCACCAGATCCTGTTCTTTAACGTGGCCGGAGGCCAGCGCCGCATCAAGAGAAATACGCTTGACGCCCTGCAGACCGGCAGCGAGCAGTTCATTGGCGCGATTTTCGACAACCTTGGTCACGTTGGTATCCGCCGGGCCGCCGTTTGGCGGATTGTACTTGATACCACCGTCTTCCGGTGGGTTGTGGGACGGCGTGATCACAATACCGTCAGCCAGCGGACCGCCCTTTTTGTTATGCACCAGAATCGCATTGGAAATCGCCGGCGTCGGGGTGAAGCCGTTGTTTTCCTGAACGATGACGTCAACGCCGTTTGCCGCCAGCACTTCCAGTACGGAAATGAAAGCCGGTTCGGAGAGTGCGTGCGTGTCCTTCCCGACATAGCATGGGCCGGCGATCCCGTTCTTCGCGCGGTCTTCCGCAATTGCCTGAGCAATCGCCAGAATGTGCTGCTCGTTGAAGTTGTGGCGCGCCGCGCTGCCGCGGTGACCGGAGGTGCCAAACTTCACCGCATGTTCCGCGTTGCCGACTTCCGGCTTCAGCACATAGTACTGGGCAGTCAGCTGGGCGACGTTAATCAAATCACTCTGTTGCGCAGGTTGACCCGCGCGCTTATCGATTGCCATTGCCTGATCCTTCTGGTGCAAAAGTTAATTAACTAGATTGTACCGCAAACCTTTTCGATCAATTCCGCAGGGAACTGCATAGACTGCATGATATGTTCGATCATGCTGCATTTGCGACCGGTATTGGTATTTGTAATGACCCACCACGGTGTACCAGGAACCTGCTTAGGTTTCGTCTGATTACCGTTTTTCTGCAGCGTGCGCTCATCCTCAGCGAAATAAACGCGGGTGCGGCCGTGCAGGGACTCGGTCGCCTCCGCGAACGCTTTGCTGTCTAAGAAGTAGAGGGTAGTCAGAACCAGCATGAAACGGTTTACCGCGCGCTTTTGTTCAGCGTACTCATCAGATAACAGCAGCTCACGCATCGCGCGGACTTTATCTTTCAGAGGATTAGCGGGCTTCACTTCAGCGGCAGGCGTTGGCGCAGGGGCCGGAGCGGCTTTCGCTACCGGTGCGACAGGCTGGGAAACGGCGGAAAACTTCAACATACGCCGTAAAATGTCGGATGCGCTCTCGCCAATATGCTTGGTATGGCTGGCAATATAGCTATAGAGTTCATCATCAACTTCAATTGTTTTCATCTTAATCCAGTGCGATATCTTTTTCTGAATACAAGTTGTCGGGATTATAGGGTCAAATCCCAACCGCGGATAGCGTCAAACCAGGATGGCGGTAAAACTCGGAAATCTTCCGGGTCTTGCAGCCGGATGGCAGAATGTCCAACATAATACCCTAACCCGACGGAGCGAAAAAAAGAACTTTGCCATGAAATTAAATAGCCGAGCGCAATCTGCACAGAATCCGCACAATAATCCCCCTATCGTCCTGGTCCACGGCCTTTTTGGCAGCCTGGATAACCTTGGGATCCTCGCCCGCGACCTGGTTCACGATCGCGATATTTTACAGGTCGACATGCGAAACCACGGTCTTTCGCCGCGCTCGCCGGAAATGACCTATGCCGCGATGGCCCAGGATCTGCTTGATACTCTCAATGAATCACAGATTGAGAAAGCTACCTTTATTGGTCACTCCATGGGCGGTAAAGCGGTGATGGCGCTGAGCGCGCTGGCGCCGGAGCGCATCGCGGGCCTGATCGCCATTGATATCGCCCCGGTGGATTATCAGGTTCGCCGTCATGATGAAATCTTCGCCGCCATCAACGCCGTCACCGACGCGGGCGCCGCAACGCGTCAACAGGCGGCGGCAGTCATGCGTCAGCACCTTAACGAAGAGGGCGTGATTCAGTTTCTGCTGAAGTCCTTCGTAGACGGCCAGTGGCGGTTTAACGTACCGGTGCTGTGGGAGCAGTACGATAATATCGTCGGCTGGCAAACCGTTCCGGCCTGGCCACATCCGGCGCTGTTTATCCCCGGCGGTAACTCCCCCTACGTCACCGACGCATACCGTGACGCACTATTGGCGCAGTTTCCCCAGGCGCGTGCGCACGTTATCGCCGGCGCCGGGCACTGGGTGCATGCCGAAAAACCGGAGGCCGTGATCCGCGCAATTCGTCGTTATTTAACCTCTATCGCCGCCTGACTGGCTAAAATCTGCCCGACCGCGCGGCTTAATGCCCGCGGTCGTTGGCGCAGCCCGTCGCCTGATGTATTATGGCGCGCTGTCTGCGTCGGCTATGCCCGATAGCTTGTTTCCCCCGAAGTCACTCTGAATCATGGCAAAAGAACAAACGGACCGTACGACATTAGATTTGTTCGCAACCGAGCGTCGGCCGGGTAGACCGAAAACCAATCCGCTTTCGCGTGATGAACAGCTGCGCATCAACAAACGCAATCAGCTTAAACGCGACAAGAGTCGCGGTCTTAAGCGCGTGGAGCTAAAGCTGAATGCCGATGCGGTCGATGCGCTTAATGAGCTGGCGGAAGCCCGTAATATGAACCGCAGCGATCTTATCGAAGAGATGCTGATGAGTCAGCTGGCGGCCCTGCGCGGCCAGGATAAAGCCTAAAACCCTCAAAAAATAAGCTTTCATGTAGCAGAGTGTGCAGTTGGGCGTGATTGCTGTTTCCGCGTCCTTCTCTGTTCTGCTATCATTGCCCCTATCTGCGGGCATTATGCCACTACCACATCATTAAGTTTCAAGAGGTTATTTTACTCATGGCAATCATCGGCATCTTTTTTGGCAGCGACACCGGCAACACCGAAAATATTGCAAAAATGATCCAAAAGCAGCTTGGTAAAGATGTTGCTGATGTTCACGACATTGCCAAAAGCAGCAAAGAGGATCTGGAAGGTCACGATATCCTGCTGCTCGGCATTCCGACCTGGTACTACGGCGAAGCCCAGTGCGACTGGGACGATTTCTTCCCGACGCTGGAAGAGATCGATTTCAACGGCAAACTGGTCGCGCTATTTGGCTGTGGCGATCAGGAAGACTATGCTGAATACTTCTGCGATGCGCTTGGTACCATCCGCGATATCATCGAACCGCGCGGCGCAACTATCGTTGGCCACTGGCCGACCGCGGGCTACCATTTTGAAGCCTCTAAAGGCCTGGCCGATGACGATCACTTTGTTGGCCTGGCCATTGACGAAGATCGTCAGCCAGAATTGACTAACGAACGCGTGGAAAAATGGGTAAAACAGATTTCTGAAGAGCTGCACCTCGAAGAAATCAAGAATGCCTGAGTCTAAACGACGAAATCATCAGATTTCGTCGAATTGATAGATAAAAGCAATCAAAGTTATAGCTACAAGTTTTTAACTTTTAATCACATATCTGTACAATGTCCTCTGATTTAACGGGGTCGCGTGAAGCACTTTGTAGCGAGTGCCTCGTTTTTGACAGCATACAAGGCCCGATGCTTGCAGTTTTCATTTCACCATGGCAGTTCTATAATGAGACGCATTACATCGGGTGATTCTCTGTATTACTTCCGCTGATGGAAGTAGATCGTTTAGCAACAGGACAGATTCCGCATGACTGACAACAATACCGCATTAAAGAAAGCTGGCCTGAAAGTGACGCTTCCGAGATTAAAAATCCTGGAAGTGCTGCAAGGACCGGATAACCATCATGTCAGTGCGGAAGACTTATACAAACGCCTGATTGATATGGGTGAAGAGATTGGCCTGGCCACCGTCTACCGCGTACTGAACCAGTTCGACGACGCCGGCATCGTCACCCGTCATAATTTTGAAGGCGGTAAATCCGTTTTTGAACTGACGCAGCAGCATCATCACGATCACCTGATTTGCCTCGACTGCGGCAAAGTGATCGAATTTAGCGATGATTCCATCGAAGCGCGCCAGCGTGAAATTGCCGCAAGGCACGGTATTCGCCTGACCAACCACAGCCTGTACCTGTACGGTCACTGTGCGGAAGGCGACTGCCGCGAAGATGAACATGCCCACGACGCGGCAGAGAAATAATCACCGCATCGTATCCCGCAAAAAGCCAACCTGAAGGTTGGCTTTTTTTTGCCCGGAATTTGCTGCCTCTTTCTCTCACGCTGCAATACGTTTACTGTCAGTACATCCTGACGTGTACGGAGAGTCGACATGGAGCTTCGCCAGCTACGCTATTTTGTCCGCATTATTGAAACCGGCAGTATGGGCCGCGCCGCGCTTGATCTGAATATCGGCGTCTCCGCGCTGAGCCAACAGATGGCGCGCCTTGAGAACGAACTCGCCATCCGTCTGCTGCAGAGGACTTCGCGCGGCGTAATGCCGACCAGCGCTGGTCTCGCCTTCTACTCCCAGGCGCAGCTCGCGCTGCGTCACGCCGACGATGCGGTTCTCGCCGCGCGCGAGGCGCGCCTTTCCGGCCACGTCAGCGTCGGTATGGCCCCCAGCACCGCCTCTGTGCTTGGGGTCCCTTTTATTCACGCGATGCGCGAAAGCTATGCCGACGTCCGCCTGCATTTGGTCGAGAGCCTCTCCGGTAATCTGGAACGCATGATCAACACCCGCCAGCTTGATTTAGCTATCGTGTTTCAGAAGGAGAAGCTTGTGCGCTGGAGCGCCAGGCCTATTCTCGAAGAGCGTCTGTTTCTGATTGGCACCCATGACGTGCTGGCCCCCCTTCCCGAAGCGAGCATCTCGCCTGGCCAGCTGGCCGCTATCCCGCTGATAATGCCAAGCCTGGGGCATGGACTGCGCGGCAGGCTGGAAGCAATCTGCCAGGAGCACGCCCTTAACGTTGATGTGGTGGCTGAAATCGACGGTCTGGCCCTGCTGATGCGCGCCGTCCGCGACGGACTGGGCGCCACGCTGCAACCGGGGGCGGCGATTTCCCATCTCGACGGCGAGTCCCTGAGAGTGATCGGCGTCGAGAATCCAATACTCAGTCGGCCAAACTTTCTCGTCAGCCTTTCAGATGATGAACTGACCCCAGCGGGCCTTGCCGCGCGGGTAATACTGGCGAAAGTCATGCGTCAGCTCGTGGAGTCAGGCCGCTGGCCCGGCGCCAGCCTTTACGCGCACTAAACCCCCCTTTAGCAATACGCCATAGCGTTCTCACGGCCAAAACACATACATTTCCATTACAAATTTAACAATCAAGCAAAGCGTAATGGAGCCAAAAATGGTGGATGTACTGGTGATTGGCGGCGGCAATGCCGCGCTATGCGCCGCGTTAACCGCCCGGGAAGCCGGCGCGTCCGTGCTGCTGCTGGAGGCTGCGCCGCGAGAATGGCGAGGCGGAAACTCTCAGCACACGCGGAATCTTCGCTGTATGCACGATGCTCCGCAGGATGTTTTAATCGACAGCTATCCGGAAGAAGAGTACTGGCAGGACCTGCTGCGCGTCACCGAGGGTAACACCAACGAAGCGCTGGCGCGCCTGGTGATCCGCACCTCATCGCAATGCCGGGACTGGATGCGCCAGCACGGCGTTAACTTTCAGCCGCCGCTCTCCGGCGCCCTGCACGTTGCCCGCACCAACGCTTTTTTTATGGGCGGCGGCAAAGCCCTGGTCAACGCCTATTACCGCAGCGCGGAGCAGATGGGCGTACAAATCCGCTACAACACGCCGGTACAGGCGCTCGAATTATCTAATGGCGAATTCGTTGCTGCGCTGGCGGGCGAAGAAAGGATCGTCGCCAAAACCTGCGTCCTCGCCGCCGGCGGATTTGAATCTAACCGCGAGTGGCTGCGAGAAGCATGGGGACAGAATGAGCGTGGCGAATGGCCAGCCGATAACTTTCTCATCCGCGGCACCCGCTTCAACCAGGGCGTGTTACTCAAATTTATGATTGACGCCGGGGCTGACATCATCGGCGATCCTTCGCAATCCCACTGCGTCGCCATTGACGCCAGGGCGCCGCTGTACGATGGCGGGATCTGTACGCGCGTGGATTGCGTGTCGCTGGGGGTGGTCGTCAACCGTGACGCCGGGCGCTTTTATGACGAAGGGGAAGATTTCTGGCCCAAACGTTATGCCATCTGGGGCAGGCTGGTCGCCCACCAGCCCGGCCAAATCGGTTACTCGATCATCGACAGCAAAGCGATCGGCCACTTTATGCCGCCCGTTTTCCCCGGCGCCCAGGCCAATACCATCGAAGAATTGGCTCGCCAGCTGGGGCTGGACGCGGAGCGCTTGTCGCAAACTATCGCCCGCTACAACGCCGCCTGCGCGCCCGGCCAGTTCGATCATACCCGCCTTGATAACTGCGCGACATCCGGCCTGACGCCGCCGAAAACCCACTGGGCGCGGCCCATCGATACGCCGCCTTACTACGGCTATGCCCTACGACCGGGGATCACTTTCACCTACCTAGGGCTCTACGTCAATGAACACGCCGCCGTCCATTTTGCGGGCAAGCCGAGCCGTAGCCTGTTCGTTGCCGGTGAGATGATGGCCGGCAACGTATTGGGCAAAGGCTATACCGCCGGCGTGGGCATGTCCATCGGGACGACATTCGGCCGCATTGCCGGCCAACAAGCCGCCCGCGCGGCACTGCAGGAGAGACACCATGAAGTCGCTTGAAAAGCTGATCATTGACGCGCAAATCATCACCGAGCCGGAAGCGGAAGTCGAACGAGTGATGCAGGTCTGTAACGCCTGCCGCTACTGCGAAGGTTTTTGCGCCGTATTTCCGGCGATGACCCAGCGCCTGGCTTTTGGTAAAGCGGATATAAACTATCTGGCTAACCTGTGCCATAACTGCGGCGCCTGTCTACATGCCTGCCAGTACGCGCCGCCGCACGAGTTTGCCATTAATGTCCCGAAGGCGATGGCGGAAGTGCGGCTGGAAACCTATCAACATTACGCCCAGCCCGCGGCTTTCGGCAGCCTGTATCGTCGGGCCGGCGTGACCACGGCGCTGGCGCTGGTCGGTGGGTTGATCCTCTTTCTGCTGCTGGCGATGGGGCTCAAAGGCTCTCTGCTACATCCGCCGCTGGCAGGAGATTTTTACCAGATTTTTCCCCATAACCTGCTGGCGTGGATGTTTGGCACGGTCTTCATGCTGGCCATGGGGTTACTGATGGCCGGGGTGATCCGTTTCTGGCGCGAGATCTCGCCGGGTCAGCCCCAGGCCATAGACATCGCTAAAGCCTCACATGATGCGCTCACGCTGAAGTATCTCGACGGCGGGCACGGTAAAGGCTGCAACGAGGCTGATGACGCGTTTACCCTGATGCGCCGTCGTTTCCATCACGTTACCTTCTACGGTTTTCTACTCTGTTTCGCCGCCACCGTGGTGGCTACGGGTTATCACTATATCGCCGGTTGGGAAGCCCCCTACTCGTTCTTCAGCGTACCGGTTGTGCTGGGTACGCTCGGCGGCATCAGCCTGCTGGTGGGCCCGGCGGGTTTGCTATGGCTGAACCTGCGCCGCTCACCGCTGCACGGCGACCCGCGGCAAAAACCGATGGATCGCGCCTTTATCCTGCTGCTGCTGCTGACCAGCTTCACCGGTCTCACCCTGCTGGCGGGACGGGACACCTCGTGGATGGGCATTCTGCTTGCCATTCATCTCGGCGTGGTGATGGCGCTGTTTTTAACCCTTCCTTACGGAAAATTTGCCCACGGATTTTATCGCTGTGCGGCGTTACTCAAGTGGGCGATTGAGAAACGGCGCGGAAAACAGGCGGCAGTCGCAGGCGACTAGCCCCCTCTTACCTCTATAAAAACAAGATAAAGACAATGGAGAGCAAACCCTATGACGCAACCCTCATCGCGCGCCGGTACCTTTGGCGCCATCCTCCGTGTGACCAGCGGTAATTTTCTCGAACAGTTCGACTTTTTTCTGTTTGGTTTTTACGCCACCTACATCGCCAGAACGTTCTTTCCGGCGGAGAGCGAGTTTGCGGCGTTAATGCTTACCTTCGCCGTGTTTGGTTCGGGCTTTCTGATGCGCCCCATCGGCGCGATAGTGCTGGGGGCCTATATCGACAGGATCGGACGACGTAAAGGACTGATGGTGACGCTGGCGATTATGGGCTGCGGGACGCTTCTGATAGCGCTGGTTCCCGGCTATCAAACCATCGGCATTCTCGCCCCCATTCTGGTGGTTGTCGGGCGGCTGTTGCAGGGTTTCTCGGCGGGCGTCGAACTCGGCGGCGTATCGGTCTATTTATCGGAAATCGCCACGCCGGGGAACAAGGGGTTCTACACCAGCTGGCAATCCGCCAGCCAGCAGGTGGCTATCGTCGTCGCGGCGCTGATTGGCTACGCGCTGAACGAAACGCTTGGCCACGATGAGATCGCCGAATGGGGATGGCGCATTCCCTTCTTTATCGGCTGTCTGATCATTCCGCTGATTTTTGTGCTGCGGCGTTCGTTACAAGAAACCGAAGCCTTCCTGCAGCGTAAACATCGTCCTGATACGCGAGAGATTCTGAGCACAATTGTCAAAAACTGGCGCATCATCACGGCGGGGACCTTGCTGGTGGCGATGACCACGACCACTTTTTACTTTATTACCGTCTATACCCCAACCTACGGGAGAGCCGTGCTGCACCTGAGCGCCCGCGACAGTCTGCTGGTGACCATGCTGGTCGGCATCTCTAACTTTATCTGGTTACCGATCGGCGGGGCAATTTCTGACAAAATAGGCCGTCGACCGGTGCTGATGGGCATTACCCTGCTGGCGCTACTCACGACCTGGCCGGTAATGAACTGGCTCACCGCCGCGCCGGATTTCACCCGCATGACGCTGGTCCTGCTCTGGTTCTCATTCTTCTTTGGTATGTATAACGGCGCGATGGTGGCCGCCCTGACGGAAGTGATGCCGGTCTACGTCCGTACCGTCGGCTTTTCACTGGCCTTTAGCCTCGCCACCGCGATCTTTGGTGGCCTGACGCCGGCAATTTCCACCGCGCTGGTAGAGATAACGGGCGATAAAAGTTCGCCGGGCTGGTGGCTGATGTGCGCCGCGCTATGCGGCCTGGCCGCTACCGCGATGCTCTTCGTACGCCTGAGCCGCGGCTACCAGCCGGCAGAAATACCACGCTAAAATAGCAACGGGCGGAGTTTACGCTCCGCCCGTTGCCCGCCTCGGTCAGGCTTAACGCGGCGTATTGTTACTACGGATCTCTTTCCAGATCTGGTCGCAGCGCGCCTCTACAGCCTGATCGTTACCGGTTTTCCGCGCCTGGATGCACTGCTGATAATCCAGCACCCGCACGCTTTCCTGGGTCGCGAACTGCTGATGCTGTTTCTCCTGCTTCAGCACGTTCAATACGCTCTGACAGGCTTCCACTTTATCCGGATTGCCCTCAGCGCTATTGATGCAGGCGCTGTAGGCATCTTTTAACTTTGAGTCTTCCTTAGGCGCTGGCGACTGGGAACAGGCAACCAGACCTGCTGCCATAAAGGCGACAAGTATTAACTTTTTCATCATGAACCTCGGGAAATTGCGGCGGGTTTTCCCCGCCGCAGTGGCATCAGAAAATGGTGAACGGAGCGATAACCATGAACTTCACGTCGCGCTCATCCTGGAAGATGTTGCCGTAGCCGCCGCTCCAGCTTGGGATATCGGAGTGGTTGTCGTATTGCGTAAAGTGGAGTTTGAACAGCGTGCCCTTCGCGCGTCCTTCCTGAACGGTGTACATGGCATCCAGGCTATAGGCGGACTCTTCCAGGCGTTTATCCGGATTGTAGTACGCATCAGGCGAGGACATTCTCCCCGGCTTTGCATCCCAGGCATAAACGTAGGATGCGCCAAAGGCCCAGCCCGGCATGTTCCAGTTCTTCATGTCATACATCGCGCCGAAGAACACCGCTTTTTCACCGTTGGCGTTGAAGTCCGAACGGTTATCCCACCAGATATCCAGTCGCCCGTTAGACGATGCGTAAGTTGGCGTCATACGCTGCAGGAAGTAGCCCTGCTGACCATCAGCTTTAACCCAGGTTCCTTCCAGACGCAGGTCCAGAACGTCGGCAACCTTATAACCAAAGGTCAATGCCTGCAGCCACGCGGTGCCGTCATAGATGTCGTTAACCCCGCCGTTGCTGACCTTATCGCGGGTGCCGTAGAACTGATAGCTGGTGGTTAACGGCGTGCCTGCAACATCAAACTTATAGCTGGCCTTGGCAAAATACTGGTCGATGTAACCCTGTGCCTGACCAAACGCCGCTTCCAGCACAAGGTCGTTTTTAAAATCATATTTGGCGCCGAGAGAGTGAAGGTAATCCACCTTGGTTTTCTTGTCGTTCTGGTAGAACTCATCCATCTCAATGTGCCACGGCGCTTTATATTCGTTCGTCCACATATAGGAGAAACTCAGCGCGCCCGCATCGCCGTAGTCAAAGTTCGCACCGGCTTCAGCCCCCTGATAGGTCCCCGGCATAAAGCTCCAGTGCGGCGCCAGCAGCGTCTGGCCGGTTGGCTGAATATAGCCCGCGCGCGCCCAGGTCGGACCAAATTTAAATTTTGCGGCTGCTTTATACAGGCTGATCCCGCTCTTATCGCCGGAATAGTCTTCATCGTAGGTTTTATTGCGCGAGGAGAAAGCGATTTCGTTCGGGTGACCGCTCTCGCTGCTTTCGCCCATTTCGATGGCGGTAAAGGCAGCAACGTCAATACCGAACATGTCGGCGGCATAGCCGGACTGGAAGTCGAGGTTGGCGTTCCAGGTGGAGTGCGACAGGTTAGTTTTATATTTATCACCGTCGGTCACATCTTTACGGTCGCGTTCACGCTGCCAGTAATAGATGCCGCCGGTTAACGTTGAATCATCAATGAACCCTTCTGCTTTTGCATCCGGCACCATTGCAAATCCTGACAGGGCTGTGACACCGGCAATAGCCAGCGCCAGCGTACTACGTTTGCCACTAAACGTACGCATATGCATATCCTCTTTGACGTTTTAAAAGTGCGGTTACCAAAGGCAACGCGCAAAAAAATAAAATAAGACAGCTTAAAAAGTGGTGCGGTAAAAATTCGCATAACCACTGGGTATAGACTATTTTTCGTGACGCGAATTATCAATCTCTTTTGCCGAGCAAAGATGAAGATTATGACAAAGCGCACATAATTTATGTCTTTATGTTTCAGTCTTAGACATCACACGTTTAGCGTGGAAGTGCTTGCAAAAACAGAGAAAACATTTGGAAATGAAAGCGATTAGCTGATTTCAGGTGATATACAGGAAGGATTAAAAATAACGCTTATTACAATCTGTAAACAAGATTAATTCGCATCGCGAAAATATGGTAATTTAATTCGCTGATTCTGAATAAAAAAAACGCCGCAGTAAGCGGCGTTCTTAATGATGGCGAGTAGCTACGCGCCGACTTTCGTCCAGGTATCACGCAGGCCGACGGTGCGGTTAAACACCAGATGGCTTGCGGTGGCATAGCGGCTATCCAGGCAGAAATAACCTTCACGCTCGAACTGGTAGGCTTTTTCCGCCTGCGCATGCGCCAGGCTCGGCTCGGCAAATCCCTGTTTGATCACCAGCGATTCCGGGTTCATCACCGCGAGGAAATCTTCCGCCGCGCCCGGGTTCGGTACGCTAAACAGACGATCGTAGAGGCGGATTTCTACCGGCAGCGCGTGCGCCGCGCTCACCCAGTGAATCACACCCTTCACCTTGCGGCCGTCGGCCGGATCTTTGCTCAGGGTATCGGCATCGTAGGTGCAGAAGATAGTGGTGATGTTGCCTTCCGCATCTTTCTCCACGCGCTCCGCTTTAATTACGTAGGCGTTACGCAGGCGAACTTCTTTACCCAGCACCAGACGCTTGTACTGCTTGTTCGCTTCCTCACGGAAGTCGGCGCGATCGATCCAGATTTCGCCACTGAACGGCACCTCACGGCTGCCCATCTCCGGCTTGTTCGGATGGTTCGGCATGGCCACCATTTCGCTTTCGCCCTGCGGATAGTTTTCGATAACCAGCTTAACAGGGTCGATAACCGCCATCGCGCGCGGGGCGTTTTCGTTCAGATCTTCACGAATGCAGGATTCCAGCGACGCCATCTCGATAGTGTTGTCCTGCTTGGTCACGCCGATGCGTTTGCAGAACTCGCGGATAGATTCAGCGGTATAGCCGCGGCGGCGCAGACCGGAGATGGTCGGCATACGCGGGTCATCCCAGCCTTCAACGTGCTTCTCGGTCACCAGCTGATTCAGCTTACGCTTGGACATCACGGTGTATTCGAGGTTGAGGCGCGAGAATTCATACTGGCGCGGATGCACGGGAATGCTGATGTTATCCAGCACCCAATCGTACAGGCGGCGGTTGTCCTGGAACTCGAGGGTACACAGAGAGTGGGTAATCCCTTCCAGCGCATCGCTGATGCAGTGGGTGAAGTCGTACATCGGATAGATGCACCATTTGCTTCCGGTCTGGTGGTGATCGGCAAACTTAATGCGGTACAGCACCGGATCGCGCATCACGATAAACGGAGAAGCCATATCGATTTTCGCGCGCAGGCAGGCTTTACCTTCGGCAAATCCGCCGGTACGCATTTTTTCAAATAGCGCCAGGTTCTCTTCCACGCTGCGATCGCGGTACGGGCTATTTTTACCCGGCTCTTTCAGCGTGCCGCGGTACTCACGGATCTCTTCTGCTGACAGTTCGTCAACGTAGGCCAGGCCTTTATTAATTAGTTCAACCGCATACTGGTGCAGCTGATCGAAATAATCAGACGAGTAGCAAACATCCCCGGACCAGTGGAAACCTAACCACTGCACGTCGTTTTTAATCGACTCAACATATTCGATATCTTCCTTCACCGGGTTGGTGTCATCGAAACGCAGGTTGCATTGGCCCTGGTAATCCTGGGCGATGCCAAAGTTCAGGCAAATAGACTTCGCGTGGCCAATGTGCAGATAGCCGTTCGGTTCCGGTGGGAAACGGGTATGAACGGTGGTGTGCTTACCAGTAGCCAGATCTTCATCAATGATCTGACGAATAAAGTTAGTCGGGCGGGCTTCTGCCTCACTCATCGTGGGTTCCTCAAAGCGTAAACAACGTATAACGGCACATGATCTTACAAGCAGGGCGTAGAGACAACTATTAGTTACGCAAAATAGCGATCAGAAGGAGATTATGGGGGTGTTTGCGGTAAAAAAAAGCGGCGCAGCTTTCGCTGCGCCGCTGAGGCATAAACGCCACTCAGGAGTCTTATTTGCCTTTAATTTCGTACAACGGTGTCTGGCCAGCAACCACTTTACCGGTTGCCTGGATAACCAGCGCGCTGTAGTCGTCGCTGTTGCTGCAGACGACCGGGCTAATCATCGAACGCGCGTTAGCATTCAGGAACTCAAGATCCAGTTCCAGAATCGGCTCACCCGCTTTCACTTCCGCGCCCTCTTCCACCAGGCGTTTAAAGCCCTGGCCGTTAAGCGCGACGGTATCGATGCCCATATGGACGACGATTTCCGCACCGTTTTCAGTTTCCAGACAGAAGGCATGGTTGGTGTTGAAAATCTTCACCACGGTACCTGCCGCCGGCGCAACAACAATCTTATCGGTCGGTTTAACCGCCACGCCGTCGCCGACCGCTTTGCTGGCGAAGGCTTCATCAGGTACCTGCTCCAGCGCCACAATGTCGCCGGTAATCGGCGAAACCAGCGCTTCAACGGTTTTCGCGTTAGCAACAGCCTGTGGTTTAACAGCCTGAGCGGCTACGGGTGCGCTATGAGACGCTGCAGCAACCGGGCCACGGGCAACCACTTTCTTCATTTCATCGCCGACGGATTCCGCTTTCGCGCCCACGATAACCTGGATGGTCTGCTTGTTCAGTTTAACCACACCGGAAGCGCCGAGGCGCTTACAGGCCGCATCGTTAACCAGCGCAGAGTCCGCCACGGTCAGACGCAGACGGGTAATACAGGCATCAATCGCTTTCAGGTTATCCGTACCGCCGACCGCCGCGATGTAGTTGGTCGCCAGCTGGGTTAAACCTTCTTCGGTATTACTGTTGGCCTCTTCAGTGACCACGTCATCCACTTTATCCTCACGACCCGGCGTTTTCAGATTGAACATGCGGATAACCGCGCTGAACAGCAGGAAGTAAATAACGAAGAACACAACGCCCATCACGATCAGCATCCAGACGTTTTTACTGGCTGCCGGCAGGCTGTACATCAGAACATAGTCGATGGCACCTGCAGAGAAGGAGAAGCCCGCGTGGATACCCAGCGCCGTCGCAACAAACAGGCTGATACCGGTCAGGATGGCGTGCAGGAGATACAGCAGCGGCGCCAGGAACATGAACAGGAATTCCAGCGGCTCGGTCACACCGGTCAGGAACGCGGTGATCGCGACCGACAGCAGCATACCGCCAACCATCGGACGACGCTCTTTCGGGGCCGCGAAATACATCGCCAGCGCCGCACCCGGCAGACCGAACATCATGATCGGGAAGAAGCCGGACATGAACATCCCCGCGGTGCCGTCACCCGCATAGAAGCGGTTGATGTCACCGTGGAACACGGCGCCAGCAGCGTTGGTGAATTCACCAATCTGGAACCAGGCGATGGTGTTCAGCACCTGATGCAGACCCGTCGGGATCAGCAGACGGTTGATGAAACCAAAGATACCGGAGCCGAGCGCGCCCGCCCCCACAATCCATTCACCGCCAGCATGGATGGCGTTCTGCACCGGCGGCCAGACGTAGCCGAAGATGGCTGCCAGCACCAGACAGAAGAAGCCGGTGGCGATGGGCACAAAGCGTTTGCCGCCGAAGAAGCTCAGGAAGTCAGGCAATTTGATACCTGACCAGCGGTTATACACGGCACCGCCGACCAGACCGGTAATGATACCCGCCAGCACGCCCATGTTAATGGCAGGGTTGATGGTGACCATCGCTTTGGTCAAAACGAAGTAACCTACCGCCCCCGCCAGCGCTGCGGCGCCGGCGCTGTCTTTCGACCAACTGGATGCGACGCCGATAGCGAAAATCAGCGCCAGGTTGTCAAAGATTGCCCCGCCCGCCTGGGCGATAAACGAAATGTTAAGCAGATCCGGTTGACCGAATCGCAGCAGCAGCGCCGCGACCGGTAGCACTGCGATAGGGAGCTGTAACGCCCTACCGAGTCGCTGAAAAAAACCTAAAATATTCATCTTATTCCCCCTATGAGACCCCGATAAGGCTCATTAAAGCCACTTTATTATTGTGTAACCTGGTTAATTTTTTAACTTACCTGCAAAGTGTCTGAAAAATTAATTCGTCTCGCAAATTAAATGGGTGTTTTTTGTGACAATAGTCACCAAATATCGTATTCACCTCCGTCTTTGACTGGCTAACAATGAAAACTTATTTTATCATTCAAAAAATCAACACGGATTGACCCCGGTCGGCGCAGTTGCTGCGATACTCTTAATAGTATGCTGGCGCCAATCCGCCAGGTTCTAATTTAACTATAGAGGTGAACAATGAGACTGATCCCCCTGGTAACAGCTGAACAAGTCGGTAAATGGGCTGCCCGGCATATCGTTAACCGCATCAATGCGTTCAAACCGACTGCGGACCGTCCGTTTGTCCTCGGTCTGCCCACCGGCGGCACGCCTCTAACCGCTTATAAAGCCCTGATTGAGATGCACAAAGCAGGCCAGGTTAGCTTTAAGCATGTTGTCACCTTCAACATGGATGAGTACGTTGGCCTGCCGAAAGAGCACCCGGAAAGCTATCATAGCTTTATGCACCGCAACTTCTTTGATCACGTTGATATCCCGGCGGAAAATATTAATCTGCTGAATGGTAACGCGCCGGATATTGATGCAGAATGCCGTCGCTATGAAGAAAAAATTCGTTCTTACGGTAAAATCCACCTGTTTATGGGCGGCGTGGGTAACGATGGCCACATCGCTTTTAACGAACCTGCCTCTTCTTTGGCTTCACGCACACGCATCAAAACCCTGACCCACGATACTCGCGTAGCGAATTCCCGTTTCTTCGACGGTGATGTTGACCAGGTGCCTAAATACGCGCTGACCGTTGGCGTAGGCACACTGCTCGACGCGGAAGAAGTGATGATTCTGGTGCTGGGTCATCAGAAAGCGCTGGCGCTGCAGGCGGCGGTGGAAGGCAACGTAAACCATATGTGGACCATCACCTGTCTGCAGTTGCACCCGAAAGCGGTTGTCGTCTGCGATGAGCCATCCACTATGGAACTGAAAGTTAAGACACTGAAATATTTCAACGAATTAGAAGCCGAAAATATCAAAGGTCTGTAATGTAGTCTCGTCCCGCAGCAGACCCTGCGGGACAACCATTTTTGACAACCGGGGGTCGTAATGTATGCATTAACCCAAGGCCGGATTTATACCGGTCATGAAATTCTGGATGACCATGCGATTGTTATCGCCAATGGCCTTATCGAACGTATCTGTCCGCAGACTGAGCTGCCCACCGGGATCGAACAGCGCTCGGTTAATGGTGCGATCCTTTCCCCCGGTTTTATCGACGTCCAGCTTAACGGCTGCGGCGGCGTGCAGTTCAACGACACGGCGGATGCGGTCACCGTTGAAACGCTGGAAATTATGCAGAAGGCGAATGAACGCTCCGGCTGCACCAGCTATCTGCCCACGCTCATTACCGCCAGCGATGACCTGATGAAACAGGGTGTCCGCGTGATGCGCGAGTATTTGCAAAAGCATCCCAACCAGGCGCTGGGCCTGCATCTTGAAGGTCCGTGGCTGAATATTGTCAAAAAAGGCACCCATAACCCGGATTTCGTCCGTAAACCGGACGCCGCGCTGGTCGATTTCCTGTGCGAAAACGCGGATGTGATAACCAAAATCACTCTCGCGCCGGAACGCGTAGAACCAGAAGTTATTCGCAAACTGGTGGCCGCAGGTATCATCGTCTCCGCCGGTCATTCCAACGCGACGCTAAAAGAAGCGAAAATCGGTTTCCGCGCCGGGATTACCTTTGCCACCCATCTGTTTAACGCCATGCCGTATATTACCGGTCGTGAGCCGGGCCTGGCTGGCGCGATTTTCGACGAGCCGGATGTCTACTGCGGCATCATCGTCGATGGCCTGCACGTCGATTACGCTAACGTGCGCCTCGCTAAACGCTTGAAAGGCGACAAGCTGTGTCTTGTTACCGACGCAACGGCGCCAGCGGGTGCCAATATTGAGCAGTTCATTTTTGCTGGTAAAACAATATACTACCGGAACGGCCTGTGCGTAGATGAGAACGGCACCCTCAGCGGCTCTTCATTGACCATGATTGAAGGGGTGCGTAACCTCGTTGAGCATTGCGGCATTGCGCTGGATGAAGTGTTGCGTATGGCGACGCTCTACCCTTCCCGCGCCATTGGCGTAGACAAACAGTTAGGCAGCATTGCCCCGGGGATGGTCGCTAACCTGACCGCATTCACCCGCGATTATAAAATCACCAAGACCATCGTTAATGGTAACGAGGTCGTCACTGAGTAAGTAAAAGTATGACAGCAGGCGGACAAGCTCAAATTGGTAACGTCGATCTCGTAAAACAGCTGAACAGCGCTGCCGTTTACCGGCTCATCGATCAGCACGGCCCCATCTCGCGTATCCAGATTGCGGAACAAAGCCAGCTTGCCCCTGCCAGCGTAACCAAAATTACGCGTCAGCTTATTGAACGCGGACTGATCAAAGAAGTCGATCAGCAGGCCTCCACCGGGGGCCGCCGCGCCATCTCGATTGTTGCCGAAACCCGCAGCTTTCACGCCATCGGCGTACGTCTTGGCCGCTATGACGCTACCCTGACGCTCTATGATTTAAGCAGTAAGACCCTCGAAGAAGAGCACTACCCGCTGCCGGAAAGAACCCAGGAAACGCTGGAACACGCCCTGCTCAACATCATCGCCTCCTTTATGGAGAGCTGTCAGCGCAAAATCCGCGAGCTAATCGCCATTTCGGTGATCCTGCCGGGACTGGTCGATCCGGAAAGCGGCGTCATTCGCTATATGCCGCATATTCAGGTGGAGAACTGGGGGCTGGTTGAAGCGCTGGAAAAACGCTTTAAAGTCACTTGCTATGTCGGCCACGATATTCGTAGCCTGGCGCTGGCGGAGCACTACTTTGGTGCGAGCCACGACTGTGAAGACTCCATTCTGGTGCGCGTACACCGCGGGACCGGTGCGGGGATCATCTCCAACGGCCGGATTTTTATTGGCCGTAACGGAAACGTCGGGGAAATCGGCCATATCCAGGTCGACCCGCTGGGTGAGCGCTGCCACTGCGGCAACTTCGGCTGTCTGGAAACCGTCGCCGCCAACGCCGCCATTGAACATCGGGTTCGTCATCTGCTGGCGCAGGGTTATCAGAGCAAGATCCCCCTCGATGACTGTACGATCAAAACGATCTGTAAAGCCGCGAATAAAGGCGATGCGCTGGCCTGCGAGGTGATCGAGCACGTTGGCCGTCATCTGGGTAAAACTATCGCCATCGCCATTAACCTGTTTAATCCGCAAAAAGTGGTGATTGCCGGTGAGATCGTCGAGGCGGAAAAAGTGCTGTTACCGGCTATTGAAGGCTGCATTAACACCCAGGCGCTGAAGGCATTTCGTAAAAATCTGCCGGTAGTCCGTTCTACGCTCGATCATCGTTCTGCCATCGGCGCTTTTGCCCTGGTCAAGCGTGCGATGCTTAACGGGATCCTGCTCCAGCGTTTGCTGGAAAGCTAAAGCCGCTTTATAGTTTCGCCTTTCTTTAACGATGTCGGACAGTCCATGACCATTCAAAACGTAATTTGTGATATTGACGGTGTGCTGATGCACGACAATGTGGCCGTACCGGGCGCCGCCGAATTCATCAAGCGCATTCTCGAAAAAGAGATGCCGCTGGTGATGCTGACTAACTACCCTTCGCAGACCGGCCAGGACCTGGCGAACCGCTTTGCGACCGCCGGAATCGATGTTCCTGATACCGCCTTTTATACCTCAGCGATGGCCACTGCCGATTTTTTGCGCCGTCAGGAAGGCAAAAAAGCCTATGTGGTTGGCGAAGGCGCGCTGATTCACGAACTGTATAAAGCAGGCTTTACCATCACTGACGTCAATCCTGATTTCGTTATCGTCGGTGAGACCCGCTCCTTTAACTGGGAAATGATGCATAAGGCGGCGTTTTTTGTCGCCAACGGTGCGCGCTTTATCGCAACTAACCCGGATACGCACGGCCGCGGCTATTACCCGGCCTGCGGCGCGCTGTGCGCCGGTATTGAAAAAATCTCCGGCCGTAAGCCGTTCTACGTCGGTAAACCAAGCCCATGGATTATCCGCTCTGCGCTGAATAAAATGCAGGCGCATTCGGAACAAACGGTTATCGTCGGCGACAACCTGCGCACGGATATTCTGGCGGGCTTCCAGGCCGGTCTGGAAACCATTCTGGTGCTTTCCGGGGTTGCCACGCTCGACGATATCGACAGCATGCCGTTCCGCCCGTCCTGGATTTATCCATCGGTTGCAGAAATCGATATTTTCTAAATAAAACCACGTCCTGCGACGTGGTTTCTTATTTCCAAGCCTCTTCTGAACGCTTTTATCTAAAAGAAAAGCACTATTACTGAATATTCATCAACAAAAGCGCTCAAAACATACTCTTTTTTCACTATTCGACAATCACAATTGCATTATTTTCTTTTGCTGGCGTAAACCCCTTGCGCCCTTCGCCCCTTTGCGGCATTTTCTAAAGCATGCACTGAGGCTTCGCGTTTAGACGAAGCCTGCACAACATCAAACAAGACAGGGTAACGGAGAAGGCTATGTGTTCGATTTTTGGCGTACTGGATATTAAAACTGACGCGGGTGAACTGCGTAAAAAGGCACTGGAGCTTTCCCGCCTGATGCGCCACCGCGGCCCGGACTGGTCAGGCGTCTATGCCTGTGATAAAGCCATCCTGGCGCATGAACGCCTGTCAATCGTCGACGTGAACGCCGGCGCGCAGCCGCTGTATAACGCTGCAAAAACTCACGCCCTCGCCGTTAACGGTGAAATCTACAACCACCAGGCGCTGCGCGCGGAATACGGCGACCGCTATGCGTTCCAGACCGGTTCCGACTGCGAAGTTATCCTCGCGCTGTATCAGGAAAAAGGTCCGGACTTCCTCGACGATCTGCAGGGGATGTTTGCTTTTGCTCTCTACGACAGCGAAAAAGACGCGTATCTGATTGGTCGCGACCACATCGGCATCATCCCGCTGTATATGGGTCACGATGAACACGGCAACTTCTACGTTGCTTCAGAAATGAAAGCGCTGGTTCCGGTATGCCGTACGATTAAAGAGTTCCCGGCAGGCAGCTACCTGTGGAGCAAAGATGGCGAAATCCGCGAGTACTATCAGCGCGACTGGTTCGATTATGACGCCGTCAAAGACAACGTCACGGACAAAAATGAACTGCGTCAGGCGCTGGAAGAGTCGGTGAAAAGCCACCTGATGTCCGATGTCCCGTACGGCGTCCTGCTCTCCGGCGGCCTGGATTCATCGGTGATTTCCGCCATCACCAAAAAATATGCCGCGCGCCGCGTCGAAGATCAGGAAAAATCAGAAGCCTGGTGGCCGCAGCTGCACTCCTTCGCCGTCGGTCTGGAAGGCGCGCCCGATCTGAAAGCCGCGCAGGAAGTGGCTAACCATCTGGGCACCGTTCACCACGAAATCCACTTTACGGTGCAGGAAGGCCTGGACGCGATTCGCGATGTTATCTATCACATTGAAACCTACGACGTGACGACAATTCGCGCGTCAACGCCGATGTACCTGATGTCGCGTAAAATCAAAGCGATGGGCATCAAAATGGTGTTGTCTGGCGAAGGTTCTGATGAAGTATTTGGCGGCTACCTTTATTTCCATAAAGCGCCAAACGCTAAAGAGCTGCACGAAGAGACCGTACGCAAGCTGCAGGCGCTGCATATGTTTGACTGCGCTCGCGCCAACAAAGCGATGTCCGCATGGGGCGTTGAAGCGCGCGTGCCGTTCCTGGATAAGAAATTCCTCGACGTGGCAATGCGTATCAACCCGCAGGACAAAATGTGCGGCAACGGTAAAATGGAAAAACATGTCCTGCGTGAATGTTTTGAATCTTACCTGCCGGCAAGCGTCGCCTGGCGCCAGAAAGAACAGTTCTCTGATGGCGTAGGTTACAGCTGGATCGATACTTTAAAAGAAGTGGCCGCTGAACAAATTTCCGATCAGCAACTGGAAACCGCCAGCTTCCGCTTCCCGTACAACACGCCATCATCGAAAGAAGCGTATCTCTACCGTGAGATCTTCGAAGAGCTGTTCCCGGTTCCAAGCGCGGCTGAATGCGTGCCTGGCGGCCCTTCCGTCGCATGCTCTTCAGCAAAAGCGATTGAGTGGGACGAATCTTTCAAAAAAATGAACGATCCGTCGGGACGCGCGGTTGGCGTACACCAGTCGGCCTACTAACCGGCGCTGTTTTCAAAACGGACTCTGCGGAGTCCGTTTTTGTTTTGTGCCTTATTTAAGCCGTTAAAAACGATAAATAACCAATAATTGACGATTATTGCGCCACGCTGTTCGCAACCTAACCAAACAGTTACGTTCAGCCCATTTTCGATGAAAAAGGGGTTGACGCTTCAAGGCTCAATACGCATAATGCGCCCCGCAACGCCGATAAGGTAACGCGAAAAAAAGATGGCTACGTAGCTCAGCTGGTTAGAGCACATCACTCATAATGATGGGGTCACAGGTTCAAATCCCGTCGTAGCCACCATCTTTTTTGCGGGAGTGGCGAAATTGGTAGACGCACCAGATTTAGGTTCTGGCGCCGCAAGGTGTGCGAGTTCAAGTCTCGCCTCCCGCACCATTTACTCTTTCGCGTTGGCAGTAAAAGGTTTTTGTTGGGGTATCGCCAAGCGGTAAGGCACCGGTTTTTGATACCGGCATTCCCTGGTTCGAATCCAGGTACCCCAGCCATATTTTCGATGTTTGCGGTTCACCGCGACGGTATTGGGGTATCGCCAAGCGGTAAGGCACCGGTTTTTGATACCGGCATTCCCTGGTTCGAATCCAGGTACCCCAGCCATCGAAAAAAGAGTAAGATTTTGGCTACGTAGCTCAGCTGGTTAGAGCACATCACTCATAATGATGGGGTCACAGGTTCGAATCCCGTCGTAGCCACCATACAAAGGAATTATTGATTCAGTTCGATAAATCCAAAAAAATTGTTGGGGTATCGCCAAGCGGTAAGGCTCTGGTTTCTGATACCAGCATTCCGAGGTTCGAATCCTCGTACCCCAGCCAATTTCAAAAGTCGCTCACGCTGTGTGCGCACCCGTTGGAGTATCTCCAGGCACTAAGCCACCGGTTTGACCCCGGTACGAAATGGTCAACGTAAAATTGGGGTATCGCCAAGCGGTAAGGCACCGGATTCTGATTCCGGCATTCCGAGGTTCGAATCCTCGTACCCCAGCCAACAAAAGCAAAAAGCTCGCTTCGGCGAGCTTTTTGCTTTTTGGCGTTTACGCTATGCACATTACCGTTCCGCACCCCGGCCTCACCTTTGCAAGCCGGGGTCGTTCTCGTTATAAACCTAACGCGTATTTCAACGCCTGACGCTTCAGTCCGCCGGCGCGCTCGGCCGCCATCAGCCCAATATTTCTCAGCATACGCACCGGCGGCAAATCGTTGCTAAATCCGGCGTAAAACAGATCCATTCCCGACTGCATAATAAAGTTGTCCGCCTGACGCCGCGTCTGGTAGCGCTTAAGTACCGGCAGGCTGGCCCACTCCTCACCGTGCGCTTTTGCTCTGCCAAGAATATCGAGCAGCGCATCGACATCGCGATAGCCGAGGTTAACCCCCTGCCCCGCCAGCGGATGGATGGTGTGCGCAGCATCGCCCACCAGCGCCAGCCCCGGCTTAACATACTGCAATGCGTGACGGCGGGTAAGCGGGAAAGCGCCCGCGCTCAGCGGCGTAATCTCTCCCAGCCGCGACGGGAAGTGGCGAGTAATTTCCTGCTGTAGCTGAGCCATACTCATTCCCTGCAACTGACGGATCCTCGCTGGCGCGTCGTACCACACCAGCGAAGCCCAATGATCGAACAGCGGTAAAAACGCGCGCGGCCCCGTCGGAGTGAACTGCTGCCAGGTACTGTCGCCGGGATCGTCCGCACACTGTACGCTGATCAACATACAGGATTGCTGGTACTGCCACGCGTGGATGCCGATTCCGGCCAGCTGACGCACCTGCGAACTGGCGCCGTCCGCGCCCACCACCAGCCGCGCATCAAGCTGGCTGCCGTCGGTCAGCGTTAAGGAGGTGTACGTTTCTCCACGCCGCATCTCCTGAAGCGATGTCCCCACCTGCAGCGATATGCGTTCATGGGCTTCCAGCGCCTGCCACAGGGCTCGCTGCAGAACGTTATTCTCCACCATATAGCCCAGTTCCGGCAGCTTCAGCTCCGCGGCGTTGAAGACAACATGGGCGCTTTCCCACTCCCAGGTTTCTAGCTGGCGGTACGCATGGGCGCGCATGGACCGCACGCTGTCCCAGACGCCGAGGCCTCTCAGCAGCCCTACCGATGACGCGCTGATTGCCGAAATACGTACGTCAGGCGGTGAAGAAGCATCGAAAACCGGTGGCGCGTTTTTTTCAATGACCGTCACCGTAAAGCCCTGCTGCGCCAGGCCAAGCGCGAGGGCGCCGCCAACCATCCCGCCGCCGACGATAACGACATCTGTTGCATGAATTGTCATGGCTATTATCCTTAAACCCGAATCCCCTCAGTTTACCGGATTTTTATTCGGCTTGTGGTGATTACGGTCGTACTGGTCAGGGCGCGGTCAAAGCATTACAATACGCGCCCTGCAATCCTGGCTTTATATCCGTCACCCTTCACATTGCAGAGCAACATCCGGTGAAGACGCTGACTTTGGGTATACCTAATTAAGCATGAGCAAGTCGATGACAAAAAAACTCCATATTAAAACCTGGGGCTGTCAGATGAACGAATACGATTCATCAAAGATGGCCGATCTGCTGGATGCCACCCACGGGTATCAACTCACTGAAGTGGCGGAAGAAGCGGATGTGCTGCTGCTCAATACCTGCTCAATCCGTGAGAAGGCTCAGGAAAAAGTATTCCATCAGCTAGGACGCTGGAAGCTGCTGAAAGAGAAGAATCCCAACCTGATCATCGGCGTTGGCGGCTGCGTGGCCTCTCAGGAAGGCGACCATATTCGCCAGCGCGCCCACTATGTCGATATTATTTTTGGGCCGCAGACCCTGCACCGCCTGCCGGAAATGATCAACTCGGTACGAGGCAACCGCAGCCCGGTCGTCGATATCAGCTTCCCGGAAATCGAAAAATTCGACCGCCTGCCGGAACCGCGCGCCGAAGGCCCAAGCGCCTTTGTTTCCATCATGGAAGGCTGCAACAAGTACTGCACCTACTGCGTGGTGCCTTATACCCGCGGTGAGGAAGTGAGCCGCCCAAGCGACGATATCCTGTTTGAAATCGCCCAGCTTGCGGCTCAGGGCGTACGTGAAGTTAACCTACTCGGGCAGAACGTGAACGCCTGGCGCGGGGAAAACTATGACGGCACCAGCGGTAGCTTTGCCGATCTCCTGCGCCTGGTTGCGGCGATCGACGGTATCGACCGGATCCGCTTTACCACCAGCCATCCCATCGAGTTCACCGACGATATCATCGAGGTTTACCGCGATACACCGGAGCTGGTCAGCTTCCTGCACCTGCCGGTGCAGAGCGGTTCCGACCGCGTGCTGAACCTGATGGGCCGAACCCACACGGCGCTGGAATATAAAGCGATTATCCGCAAACTGCGCGCGGCGCGTCCGGATATTCAGATCAGCTCCGACTTCATCGTCGGCTTCCCTGGCGAAACCACGCAGGATTTCGAACAAACCATGAAGCTGATCGCCGATGTGAATTTCGATATGAGCTACAGCTTCATCTTCTCCGCGCGTCCGGGCACGCCGGCGGCCGATATGGTCGACGACGTACCGGAAGAGGACAAGAAACAGCGTCTGTATATTCTGCAGGAGCGCATCAACCAGCAGGCGATGGCCTGGAGCCGCCGTATGCTCGGCACCGTGCAGCGCATTCTGGTGGAAGGCACTTCACGTAAGAGCATTATGGAGCTGTCTGGCCGCACCGAAAATAACCGCGTGGTGAACTTCGAAGGCTCGCCTGAGATGATCGGCAAGTTTGTCGATGTCGAGATCACCGACGTCTGGACAAACTCCCTGCGCGGTAAAGTGGTGCGCACCGAGGACGAAATGGGTCTGCGCATTGCGGAAACCCCGGAGTCGGTGATTGCCCGCACTCGTAAAGAAAACGATCTTGGCGTCGGTATCTACCAGCCATAATCCGTTCAGGCCTGCCGGCTCCGGCAGGCCTTGTATTTCCTCTCCTGAACCCAATATCTATAGCGATGCTTGCGCCATATTCCGATGACGTGAATAATTTCCTGACCGGCTACCTTCCGGCTATCTATGTATAAGAGGAACAGCTTGAATACAGACACTCGCGAAATCACCCTTGAGCCCGCGGACAACGCCCGTTTGCTGAGCCTGTGCGGCCCGTTTGATGACAATATTAAACAGCTGGAACGCCGTCTCGGCATCGAGATTAACCGTCGTGACAACCACTTTAAACTGACCGGTCGGCCGATTTGCGTCACCGCTGCGGCGGATATCCTGCGCAGTCTGTACGTCGATACCGCGCCGATGCGCGGCGAAATTCAGGATATTGAACCGGAACAAATTCATCTGGCGATCAAAGAAGCCCGCGTGCTGGAGCAGAGCGCCGAAAGCGTACCGGACTACGGTAAAGCCATCAATATCAAAACCAAGCGTGGCGTGATTAAGCCGCGTACGCCGAATCAGGCGCAGTACATCGCCAATATTCTCGACCACGACATTACCTTCGGCGTCGGCCCTGCCGGGACCGGGAAAACCTACCTGGCGGTCGCCGCCGCGGTAGACGCGCTGGAGCGTCAGGAGATCCGCCGTATTCTTCTGACCCGTCCGGCGGTTGAGGCTGGCGAAAAACTGGGCTTCCTGCCCGGCGATTTAAGCCAGAAAGTCGATCCGTATCTGCGTCCCCTGTACGACGCGCTGTTCGAGATGCTCGGCTTCGAGAAAGTCGAAAAGTTGATTGAGCGCAACGTGATTGAAGTCGCGCCGCTGGCCTATATGCGCGGCCGTACGCTGAACGATGCGTTTATCATTCTCGACGAAAGCCAGAACACCACCATTGAACAGATGAAAATGTTCCTGACCCGTATCGGCTTTAACTCTAAGGCGGTCATTACCGGCGACGTCACGCAGATTGACCTGCCGCGCAGCACCAAATCGGGCCTGCGCCACGCGATTGAAGTGCTGGCGGAAGTCGATGAGATCAGCTTCAACTTCTTCCATAGCGAAGACGTCGTGCGCCACCCGGTGGTCGCCCGCATCGTTAACGCCTATGAAGCCTGGGAAGAAGCAGACCAGAAACGTAAAGCAGAACTGGCCGCCGAGCGCAAGCGCGAAGCCCAGGAACAGGAGCATAAATGAGTCAGGTCATTCTCGATTTACAGCTGGCTTGCGAAGATAACAGCGGAATGCCGGATGAAGCCCTGTTTCAGCGCTGGGTCGATAGCGTTATCCCGCAGTTTCAGGAAGAGTCGGAGCTGACGATTCGCCTGGTTGATGAAGCGGAAAGCCACGAGCTAAACCTGACCTATCGTGGGAAGGACAAGCCAACTAACGTGCTCTCTTTCCCGTTCGAAGCCCCGCCGGGCATCGAAATGCCGCTGCTTGGCGACCTGGTTATCTGCCGTCAGGTGGTTGAACAGGAGGCGAAAGAGCAAGGTAAACCGCTGGAAGCGCACTGGGCGCATATGGTGGTCCACGGTAGCCTGCATCTTTTGGGCTATGACCATATCATCGACGAAGAAGCGGAAGAGATGGAATCCCTCGAAACAGAGATAATGCTTGCTCTGGGCTATGAGGATCCGTACATTGCCGAGAAGGAATAACCCGTTGCCGGCTTTGCCGGCGACTGGCCGCTATGCCGGGCGCTGAGTATACGCGTGACGAGCGACTATTTAACTAACATGAGAACCCATACGACGCCATGAGCGACGACAATTCACACAGTAGCGACACAGTAAACAGCAAAAAGGGATTCTTCTCCCTGTTACTCAGCCAGCTCTTTCACGGTGAACCCAAAAATCGTGACGAACTGCTGGCGCTGATCCGTGATTCCGGGCAAAACGACCTTATCGACGAAGATACGCGCGATATGCTCGAAGGGGTAATGGATATCGCCGACCAGCGCGTCCGCGACATCATGATCCCCCGCTCGCAGATGATTACCCTGAAACGCAACCAGACGCTGGACGAGTGCCTCGATGTGATCATCGAATCCGCCCACTCGCGTTTCCCGGTGATCAGCGAAGATAAAGATCACATTGAAGGGATTCTGATGGCCAAAGATCTGCTGCCGTTTATGCGCAGCGATGCTGAAGCCTTCAGCATGGAAAAAGTGTTGCGCCCGGCGGTTGTCGTGCCTGAGAGCAAGCGGGTCGACCGCATGCTGAAGGAGTTCCGTTCCCAGCGTTATCATATGGCTATCGTTATCGATGAGTTTGGCGGCGTCTCGGGTCTGGTGACCATTGAAGATATCCTTGAGCTGATCGTCGGTGAAATTGAAGACGAATACGACGAAGAGGAAGACATCGATTTCCGTCAGCTAAGCCGCCATACGTGGACGGTGCGCGCACTGGCCTCAATCGAAGACTTCAACGAGGCGTACGGCACCCACTTCAGCGATGAAGAGGTCGACACCATCGGCGGCCTGGTGATGCAGGCGTTTGGTCATCTGCCTGCCCGCGGCGAGTCTATCGACATTGATGGTTACCAATTCAAGGTCGCAATGGCTGACAGCCGACGTATTATTCAGGTACATGTAAAGCTTCCTGATGATGCCCCGCAGCCGAAGCTGGAAGACTAATCCAACGGGACGATTAACCTAAATGGTATTTGCCTCTCTTATTGAACGCCAGCGCGTACGCCTGCTGCTGGCGCTGCTATTCGGAGCCAGCGGAACGCTGGCTTTTTCACCTTATGACTTCTGGCCTGCGGCGATTATTTCGCTAATTGGCCTGCAGGGTTTAACCCTCAACCGCCGCCCTTTACAAAGCGCCGCGATTGGCTATTTCTGGGGACTCGGGCTATTCGGTTCGGGTATAAACTGGGTCTACGTGAGTATCGCGCAGTTCGGCGGCATGCCCGGACCGGTCAACGTTTTCCTGGTGATTCTGCTGGCCGCGTATCTCTCCCTCTATACCGGGTTATTCGCCGGTATTCTTTCGCGCCTGTGGCCGAAAACCAGCTGGATACGCGTGGCCATCGCCGCACCGGTGGTCTGGCAAATCAGCGAATTTCTGCGCGGCTGGGTGCTCACCGGCTTCCCGTGGCTGCAATTCGGTTACAGTCAAATCGACGGCCCGCTTAAAGGCCTGGCTCCCGTGATGGGCGTTGAGGCGATTAACTTCCTGCTGATGCTCGTCAGCGGCCTACTGGTACTCGCTATCGCGCAGCGTAACTGGAAGCCGCTGATCGCCGCCGTCGTGCTGTTCGCCCTGCCCTTCCCACTTCGCTATATTCAGTGGTATCAACCGCTGCCGGAACGCGCAACCACGGTTTCGCTGGTACAGGGTGATATCCCCCAGGCGATGAAATGGGACCAGAATCAGTTGCTCAACACCCTGAAAACCTATCTGGATCTCACCCAACCGCACATGGGTAAATCGCAGCTGATCGTCTGGCCGGAGTCCGCGATTCCCGATCTGGAAATCAATCAGCAGCGTTTCCTGAGTATGATGGACGATCTGATGCGGTCGAAAAACAGCTCGCTGATTACCGGTATCGTCGACGCGCGCCTGAACGCGCAGAATCGCTACGATACATACAACACCATTATTACGCTGGGCAAAGATAACCCGTACAGCTACGACTCAAAGAATCGCTACAACAAGAATCATCTGGTGCCGTTTGGTGAGTTTGTGCCGCTGGAATCGATTCTGCGTCCGCTGGCGCCGTTCTTCGATCTGCCGATGTCCTCTTTCAGCCGCGGGCCTTACGTGCAGCCGCAGCTGGTTGCGCATAATATGCGTCTGACGGCGGCTATTTGCTACGAGATCATTCTTGGCGAGCAGGTGCGGGATAACTTCCGCCCGGATACGGATTTTCTGTTAACCATCTCTAATGATGCGTGGTTCGGCAAATCTATCGGTCCGTGGCAGCACTTTCAGATGGCGCGGATGCGCGCGCTGGAGCTGGCCCGTCCGCTGCTGCGCAGCACCAATAACGGCATTACCGCGGTCATCGGCCCACGCGGTGAAATACAGGAGATGATCCCGCAGTTCACCCGCGCCGTATTGACCACTAAAGTGACCCCGACTTCAGGACTGACGCCGTACGCGCGTACAGGGAACTGGCCGCTGTGGGCGTTAACCGCGCTGTTTGGCTTTGCGGCGCTACTGATGAGCCTGCGCCAGCGCCGTCGCTAATTGCTTCTCCCGCGGCGGCATTCGTCGCCGCGGTCACCTCTCCTTCTTGTCCATTTTGGCACGACCATTGCTTAATAAATTGATGTAGTAGCGCGATCCTTGAGGGTACAACCTGGTTGCACCACCACCGATCGCCCTGCTGCGCTATTTTGGTGCAATAGGGGATTTTTGCCTTTAAATGGTGCGGTGCGCTTCGCAAATATCAACAATATAAGAGCAAAATCTTTACATTAAGCCAAACTAAATGCTAACAAACACATACAAATGCTGCACGCAAAGACGGCAGCAATAAAAAAGCACACACATTCACAATGGGTATCAATAGCGTCTGATGGCGCTGAGGATAAGGAGTCGGATATGCAATTACGTAAACTGGCCGCAGCAATGCTGGTCATGGGACTGACCGCCGGTGCGGCGCATGCAGAAGATGCAGCATCCACCGCTGGCCAGAGCACTCTGGATAAAATTGCCAAAAACGGCGTTATCGTCGTCGGTCACCGTGAATCATCCGTTCCGTTCTCTTACTATGACAACAAGCAGCAGGTCGTCGGCTATTCTCAGGACTACTCGAACGCGATCGTTGATGCCATTAAGAAGAAGCTGAACAAACCGGATCTGCAGGTCAAACTGATCCCGGTAACCTCACAAAACCGTATTCCGCTGCTGCAAAACGGCACTTATGACTTCGAATGCGGTTCCACCACCAATAACCTTGAGCGTCAAAAACAGGCAGCCTTCTCCGACACCATTTTCGTTGTCGGTACCCGTCTGCTGGTGAAAAAAGGCGGCGCGATTAAAGATTTCCCGGATCTGAAGGATAAAGCCGTCGTCGTCACCTCCGGCACCACCTCGGAAATTCTGCTGCACAAGCTGAACGACGAGAAAAAAATGAATATGCGTATTATCAGCGCAAAAGATCATGGTGACTCCTTCCGAACTCTGGAAAGCGGTCGCGCGGTGGCCTTTATGATGGATGACGCGCTGCTGGCGGGCGAACGTGCGAAAGCGAAGAAACCGGATAATTGGGAGATTGTCGGTACCGCTCAATCTCAGGAAGCCTATGGCTGCATGCTGCGCAAAGACGATCCACAGTTCAAAACGCTGGTGGACGACACGGTTGCCCATGTCCAGACCTCCGGTGAAGCCGAAAAATGGTTCGATAAGTGGTTTAAAAATCCAATTCCGCCAAAGAATCTGAATATGAACTTTGAACTCTCTGACGAAATGAAAGCGCTGTTCAAATCACCTAACGACAAAGCTCTTAACTAATTAAAAAAACAAAGGGCGGGGAATCCTGCCCTCCCGATTGTTGCCACGGCGCGGACAGACTATACGGCAGCTGGTCGTTCCCCAGCGGCCGCGAATACCGAAACAGGCTGAGCAACAATCTTCGAGGGTAGCGCTGCTACCCTTTTTTTTCCAGGAGTCATTTATGTCAATAGACTGGAACTGGGGGATATTCCTGCAACAGGCCCCGTTCGGCAACACCACCTATTTAGGCTGGCTGTGGAGTGGTTTTCAGGTCACCGTCACCCTGTCGGTAACGGCCTGGATTATCGCGTTCTTTGTGGGGTCGCTCTTCGGTATTCTCCGTACGGTCCCGAACCGTCTGCTGTCGACTATCGGCACCTGTTACGTTGAGCTTTTTCGTAACGTTCCGCTTATCGTTCAATTTTTCACCTGGTATCTGGTGGTGCCTGAACTGCTGCCGGAAAACATTGGCATGTGGTTTAAGTCCGAGCTGGATCCCAATATTCAGTTCTTCGTTTCCTCGATGCTCTGTCTGGGATTGTTTACCGCCGCACGCGTCTGCGAACAGGTTCGTTCCGGCATCCAGTCCCTGCCGCGCGGGCAGAAAAACGCCGGGCTGGCGATGGGACTGACCTTACCGCAAACCTACCGCTACGTTCTGCTGCCTAATGCCTATCGCGTTATCGTGCCGCCGATGACCTCAGAAATGATGAACCTGGTGAAAAACTCGGCCATCGCCTCCACCATCGGACTTGCCGATATGGCTGCACAGGCGGGCAAGCTGCTGGATTACTCAGCCCATGCCTGGGAGTCGTTTACCGCTATCACCCTGGCCTACGTGTTTATCAACGCCGTTATTATGCTGATCATGTACGTAGTCGAACGTAAGGTCCGCCTGCCGGGCAATATGGGGGGTAAATAATGTACGATTTTGACTGGAGTTCCATTATTCCGTCCATGCCGTACCTGCTGGCTGGACTGGTTATTACCTTAAAAATTACCGTGACCGCGATTGTTATCGGGATTGTCTGGGGGACGATTCTGGCCGTTATGCGCCTGTCGAGCTTCCTGCCGCTGGCGTGGTTTGCCAAAACCTACGTTAACGTCTTCCGCTCCATTCCGCTGGTGATGGTACTGTTGTGGTTTTATTTGATTGTTCCGGGGTTCCTGCAGAACGTGCTTGGTCTGTCGCCGAAAACCGATATCCGCTTGATTTCAGCGATGATCGCCTTCTCCATGTTTGAAGCGGCGTATTACTCGGAAATTATTCGCGCCGGCATTCAGAGTATCTCTCGCGGCCAGTCCAGCGCTGCGCTGGCGCTGGGCATGACCCACTGGCAATCCATGAAGCTGGTGATTCTGCCTCAGGCCTTCCGCGCCATGGTACCGCTGCTGCTCACCCAGGGCATCGTGCTGTTCCAGGATACCTCGCTGGTCTATGTCCTGAGCCTGGCCGACTTCTTCCGTACCGCCTCCACGATCGGCGAACGTGATGGAACCCAGGTAGAGATGATTCTGTTCGCAGGCGCCGTATATTTTGTATTTAGTCTCAGCGCATCGCTGTTGGTCAGCTGGTTGAAGAAAAGGACTGTGTAATGATTACCCTGAAAAACGTTTCAAAATGGTATGGTCACTTTCAGGTGCTGACCGATTGCTCCACGGAAGTGAAAAAAGGCGAAGTGGTGGTGGTTTGCGGACCATCAGGCTCGGGTAAATCCACGCTGATTAAAACCGTCAACGGTCTGGAGCCAATCCAACAGGGTCAAATCATCGTCGACGGCACCACGGTTAACGATAAAAAGACTAACCTGGCCAGGCTACGCTCTCGCGTCGGGATGGTATTCCAGCACTTCGAACTGTTCCCGCATTTGTCGATTATCGATAACCTGACGCTGGCGCAGGTTAAGGTGCTCAATCGCGATAAAGCCGCTTCACGCGCAAAAGGGCTTAAGCTGCTGGAACGCGTAGGGCTTTCCGCTCATGCAGAAAAGTTCCCCGCTCAGCTCTCGGGCGGGCAGCAGCAGCGCGTGGCCATCGCTCGTGCATTGTGTATGGACCCCATCGCCATGCTGTTCGATGAACCCACTTCCGCGCTTGACCCGGAAATGATCAACGAAGTGCTGGACGTGATGGTTGAACTGGCGAATGAAGGGATGACCATGATGGTGGTCACCCATGAAATGGGCTTTGCGCGTAAGGTCGCCAATAGGGTGATCTTTATGGACGAAGGAAAAATTGTCGAAGACGCGGATAAAGAGGCGTTTTTTGCTAATCCACAGTCAGAGCGCGCCAAAGACTTCCTCGCCAAGATCCTCCACTAACCTTCTGGCGTGTACGCTCCCGTACACGCCTTTTATCTATTCCCCATCCCTCTCCATCCATAGTCCGGGTAAAATCTTAGCTATTATCAAATGCGTGGCATAAATATATCCCGCCTCACGACAAATAATTCACGACCTGAAATCCTCAATTCAACAAAAATTCACTCTTTACCTCGTGGATTACATAATCCGGCATAGATAATATATCGCGGTTTTTACAACGACACTGAGTAGCATTAGCGGTTTTGTTTTGATTTTAAGAAAATAAAATTATTATTGAGGTTGAGAACCCGACTTCGTTAACCCTACTCTATGAATACTAAACATCCTTTATAAGGGTATAACGGACGAATGAAACAAATGGATATTGCTTCGTGAATAATAAAATACTGGTCACCGCCATCTCTTTTTATATTTTTCTAACCGCATCAACAATGGCGAGCTTATCGATTAGCAATACCAATCAGGTCGAACAGGATAAGGCGCGCCAAAGCGCACTGGCGCCAGCACAGCAGGAGTATCAATCATCAGGTACGGGATCGCGGAAATATCAACTCGTCTTCCCACTGGAAGCAACCTGCCGATATATCAACCACGTTGAAATTCTTTCCGCTGACGACAAACTGACCCGTAGCCTACTCGGCAATATAGCCCTGCAAGCAGAAAAAAAGTGTCTGGGTATTGAAGGCATACGTCTACTCACCACAACATTGCAAAATGAACTCATTGCCCGGGGATATATCACTTCCCTTATTGATGTTCCTTCCCAATCTCTGAACGATGGTATTCTGAGCATCACTCTGACCTATGGTTATATCGGTAATATAAGTTGGACTGCAGGCAACAGCGCGACAACCAGTCTGTGGAACGCGATACCCGCCAAAACCGGGGATATTCTGCAGCTAACTGAACTTGAACAAGGGATGGCTAACTTACAACGTTTACCCGGTTCATCGGCGCAGATGAAAATCCTACCCGGTAAAAAAAATGCGGAAAGCGATATTCAACTCACACGGCATCTGGCAAAAAAGTGGCAGGTAGGCGCCTGGCTGGATGATGCAGGAAGCCGTACCAGCGGGCGATACCAGGCAGGTGCCGCGATTTATCTTTATGACCTGACGACGCTAAATGACATCCTCTATGTCTCTGTCGGCGGCGATGTCGAGTTTAATCAACATAACGATGGCAATCAGAATAATAGCCTCTATTATTCTTTTCCTTTTGGATTTTGGTCACTCAATCTTTACGGTTCACAAAGCCAATATCGTCAGCAGTTTAATGGTAGATACTCGACCGTTGAATATAAAAGTAAAAATGATTATGCCAGCGCAACCTTATCACGTTTACTTTCACATACCCGCAAGCAAAAAACAACAATTGATGCGCGTATATCAAAAAGCACATCACATTATTATTTTGGCGGCAGCGAAATCGGCGTTATGCGCAAACAGAATCCTGCCTGGGATATTACCGCGCACCACCAACGGTACTTTACCAACACTATTTTAGATGCCAGCCTGGGCGTACAGCGTAGCCTTCCCTGGCTTAGTTCCACCCCTACGCCTGAAGAAAAAGCAGGTCTGTACAGTAAACTTTCGCGCATTATCCACGCCGATCTTCAAGCTTTAATGAAGTTTGAATCAACGGGGGATAAATTCAGCTATGCGCCGCATATTAATATCCAGGTCAGCCCCGATATCTTGTCCGCAGATAATCAATTCAATATTGGTAATCGTTGGACAGTACGTGGCTTTGACGGTGAAAGAACGCTTTCAGGAAACCAGGGCTGGTACTGGCGCAATGATTTTATTTGGGATATGCCAACTCCGGATCGGCAGCTCTACTTAGGCCTGGATATTGGCCGCATTACAGGAACCGAGCAGTACGAAAATGGCAAAGTCATCTCTGGCGCCACTGCCGGAGTGCGCGGAAGCATCATTGCCACTCAGTATGATTTATTCATAGGAACGCCGCTGGCAAAACCAAACGGTTTTCATACCGATCCTGTCAGCATGGGATTTTCTTTACAATGGAGGTATTAAAGTCATTTTTTCAAACAACCGGTTAATTTTTTTATTTTTAAAGGACTCAGTTAAATGTTTAAATTCAAATTATCCTATGTTGCACTAGCAGCAGCTTTAAGCTCAAGCTTTGTTTATGCCGACCCGAATAGTTATACCCATCTATCAGGTGCCAAGGTTATTGATATTGAAAAACCCAATGCCGCCGGTGTCTCACATAATATGTATCGTGAGTTTAATGTTGATAGTAATGGCGTCGTTCTTAACAATAGCGCCAGCGATCTCACCCACGCGACGTTGGGCAATATTGCGAAAAATAACAATCTTACTAACGGTAGCGCTTCTGTTATTCTTAATGAAGTCACCTCAAACCGCGCAAGCTCGCTGAACGGATTTATTGAAGTGGCGGGTCAAAGAGCTGATGTTGTTATTGCTAACCCCAATGGTATTTCCTGCTCAGGTTGTAGCTTCATCAACACCAATAAGGCGGTTTTAACGACAGGGAAAGTGACACTTTCCGATACTGGCGCTATCGCCAGCTATAACGTTACCGGTGGTAAACTGTCCATCGAAAAAAACGGAATGAATGCCAGCAATAGCTACGCTGTTCTCCTCGCCGATGCAATAGCCATTAACGGTGCGGTTAATGCGAAGAACGCGATAGTAGGCGCTGGAAACTTTACCTTTGATAACGGCTCAGGTGCAATGACCCCGGCAGGTAAATCTGCGACGGCGCTGCAGACCTTATTCCCTGAATACAGTATCGACATTAGTAATCTGGGCGGCATCAAAGCCAATAGCATTACCATGGTTGGCAATAATTTAGGTTTTGGCGTACGAAATAAAGGCGCGATTGTTGCTAACTCTGGCCTCTCCTTGACTAGCTTAGGTTCACTCACCAACGAAGGCTCTATCGCCAGCAACGGTATTATCACTCAGATAGTATCTGTAGGGAATTTAAAAAACACTGGTAATATATCAACAACAAATACAACTGTGATCAACTCGCTAAGTTCCTTAACCAATAATGGGACTATTTCCACGACTCGTCAGCTGTTAGCCAAGGCGTCAGGGAATATCGAAAATACAGGTACCTTAAGCGGCGGTGCCGCGTTAAACGTTACGGCGGATGGCAACCTGAAAACCACTTATGGATCCAATCTGCTGTCAGATAACCAATTAGTCGTGACCGCGGGTGGTAACATTGAAAACGGGGGCTCTACCAGAGCTACAAACACTACGGTAACCTTTGGCGGAGACGCCCTTAAAGTGACCGGCAATATTTACGGTTATGATACCCTCCTCATTCAGGCAAAAAAAAATGATAGCCTGACATCCGGAGAAATCATCAACTCAGGCTATATAGCCGGTGACAACGCAACTGTTCAAACTAAAGGTACCCTGACGCTACAAAAAAATAGTCAACTGCACGGTTCATCAACGTTGGTAACAAAGAGCTACCAGCTAAAGAATGAAGGATATATTGGTGGACACAATATCAATATCGAAAATGACGTTACCAACAACTATGGTACGATTGTTGGCCGTGATAATGTTTTAATTAAAACCTATAACGATCTTTACAATGAAGGCGAAATTTTAAGTTCAACAAACATGACTTTGGATACACAAAATCACGGTAATATTACTAACCGTTCTCACATAGGAGCTGGCGGCACTTTAACCATGTCGGCTAAAAAAGTGATTAATGGCGGTTACCGCTGCGGTTTCCTTGGGTTGGCAACCTGTGGCAAAGGCACTATTTCCACGACTAATCTGTTTTTAAACTCATCCCATAAATACGCCAATGAAATGGGCGGCACTCAGCAGTTTAAAATCGCGACCATTAACACCATCAATTAACATGAAGTTGTCAATGAAGATGAGCGTCTCTTTTTAAAAAAAATCTTATGCTGGTTCTTCGGCGCCAGCATTTTTACGCATAGTGATAAAGAGTTAGCCAGCTCTTTAAATAGAAGGTCAATATATTAACGCGTTTTATATTGACCTTCTAACTGATTAAACGTGTAAGCAAAAATCTCCGCGAATTTTATCGCTCTCAGTCGTATCCCTACGGCTCAAATGGCCGGCGCTGGAACTGATCGTGCCCGCATTTTGGGCAATGCGGCAGCACATCCGGCGTATAAACCGGCAGATGGTAGTGGCACTTCTCGCACACCAGATTGCCAAGTCCCACGACTTCGCCGCTGTGATAGACGCCGTGATGGCTGAGATCCTGAAACACCTCGCGCCACTCAAGCTGTGTTTTATCGGTAATATCCGCCAGTTCCTGCCACAGACTCTCTTTGATCACCCGCATAAAGACACTATCAGTGAGCTCATCCTGACTCTCTTCATAACTGAGCGCGAACTCTTCCAGATCGCGTCTGACAGCGCGGATCACGTTCTCGATTTCGCTCTGCGTTAACTCGCCCGACTGGCTAATCTTGACCCTGGCCTGCTCCACCAGCACGTCAATATCGCGTTCTCCGTTGCGTAACCGCTCGCTGAGCGTCGACACCAGCTCTCGGTAGAATTGAGCAACCTTGTCCATCTTTTCGCCTCCGGTGTGGTTAACTTCTTCTAATGATAGACGTTATCTACAGATTGCTCTGCAAGCCAAGCCACAGAGTCGCGAAATTTTCTCTACCGCTTTCATCTATGTAAGTGTGTGAAAGGCTGTTTTGACGTTGGCGTTTGGGCTATGCTATGCCGATCTGAAATAACACATCCATTGGCTACATTTTGTAGCTGTATTGAAAACAGGACCACTGGCTGCCATGCAAGAGCAATACCGCCCGGAAGAGATAGAATCAAAAGTCCAGCAACACTGGGACGAGAAGCGTACCTTTGAAGTTACCGAAGACGAGAGCAAAGAGAAGTATTACTGCCTGTCGATGCTTCCCTATCCTTCTGGTCGACTACACATGGGCCACGTGCGCAACTATACCATCGGTGACGTGATTTCCCGTTACCAGCGTATGTTGGGCAAAAATGTCCTGCAGCCTATCGGCTGGGATGCGTTTGGTCTGCCTGCGGAAGGTGCGGCGGTGAAAAACAACACCGCGCCGGCGCCATGGACCTACGACAACATCGCCTACATGAAAAACCAGCTGAAAAAGCTGGGCTTTGGCTATGACTGGAGCCGTGAAGTGGCCACCTGCACCCCGGAATACTACCGCTGGGAGCAGAAGTTCTTCACCGAGCTGTATAAAAAGGGGCTGGTCTATAAAAAAACCTCCGCGGTGAACTGGTGTCCGAACGATCAGACCGTTCTGGCGAATGAACAGGTTATCGACGGTTGCTGCTGGCGTTGCGACACCAAAGTCGAGCGTAAAGAGATCCCGCAGTGGTTTATTAAAATCACCGCCTACGCTGACGAACTGTTGAACGATCTGGATAACCTGGATCACTGGCCTGACACCGTTAAAACTATGCAGCGCAACTGGATCGGCCGCTCTGAAGGCGTCGAGATCGCCTTTGACGTCAACGACTACGCCGACAAGCTGACCGTTTATACCACCCGCCCGGACACCTTTATGGGCTGCACCTACCTTGCCGTCGCTGCGGGCCACCCGCTGGCGCAGCAGGCTGCAGCCAATAACCCCGCGCTGGCGACCTTTATCGACGAATGCCGTAATACCAAAGTTGCCGAAGCCGATATGGCGACCATGGAGAAAAAAGGCGTCGATACCGGTTACAAAGCCATTCACCCGCTGACCGGCGAAGCGATCCCGGTATGGGCGGCAAACTTTGTGCTGATGGAGTACGGCACCGGCGCGGTTATGGCCGTCCCGGGTCACGATCAGCGCGACTACGAATTTGCCAGCAAATACGGTTTGAACATCAAGCCGGTTATCCTGGCCGCTGATGGCTCAGAACCCGATCTCTCCGAACAAGCGCTGACCGAAAAAGGCGTATTGTTTAACTCCGGCGAGTTCGACGGCCTGGATCATGAAGCTGGCTTTAATGCCATCGCGGATAAGCTCGCGTCTCTTGGCGTCGGCGAACGTAAAGTGAACTATCGCCTGCGCGACTGGGGCGTTTCCCGTCAGCGCTACTGGGGCGCGCCGATCCCAATGGTCACTCTTGAAGACGGCACCGTGATGCCGACGCCGGAAGATCAGCTGCCGGTTATTCTGCCGGAAGATGTCGTGATGGACGGCATCACCAGCCCAATTAAAGCCGATCCGGAGTGGGCGAAAACCACCGTTAACGGTCAGCCGGCGCTGCGCGAAACCGATACCTTTGACACCTTTATGGAGTCCTCCTGGTACTACGCGCGCTACACCTGCCCGCAGTACGACCAGGGTATGCTGGACCCGGAAGCGGCGAACTACTGGCTGCCGGTCGATATCTATATCGGCGGGATTGAACACGCCATTATGCACCTGCTCTATTTCCGCTTCTTCCACAAGCTGATGCGCGACGCAGGCATGGTGAACTCTGACGAACCGGCTAAACAGCTGCTTTGCCAGGGGATGGTGCTGGCGGACGCCTTCTACTACGTTGGCGAGAACGGCGAGCGTAACTGGGTGTCGCCGAAAGAGGCGACTACCGAGCGCGACGAAAAGGGCCGTATCGTTAAAGCCTTCGACCCGCAGGGCCGCGAGCTGGTCTATACCGGCATGAGCAAGATGTCCAAGTCGAAAAACAACGGCATCGATCCGCAGGAAATGGTTGAACGCTACGGCGCGGACACCGTGCGTCTGTTTATGATGTTCGCTTCGCCGGCCGACATGACGCTTGAGTGGCAGGAATCCGGCGTGGAAGGTGCGAACCGCTTCCTGAAACGCGTCTGGAAACTGGTCTACGAACATACCTCTCAGGGCGAAGCCGCTGCGCTGGACGTTGCCAGCCTCAGCGAAGATCAAAAAGCGCTGCGTCGCGACGTGCACAAAACGATCGCGAAAGTGACCGATGATATCGGCCGTCGTCAGACCTTCAACACCGCGATTGCGGCGATCATGGAGCTGATGAACAAGCTGGCGAAAGCGCCGCAGGAAGGTGAACAGGATCGCGCGCTGATGCGTGAGGCCCTGCTGGCCGTGGTTCGTATGCTCAACCCGTTCACTCCGCATGCCAGCTTTACCCTGTGGCAGGAGCTGGGTGGCGAAGGCGATATTGACAACACGCCGTGGCCGGTCGCTGACGAAAGCGCAATGGTTGAAGACACCACTCTGGTCGTGGTCCAGGTAAATGGTAAAGTTCGTGGTAAAATTACCGTTGCGGTGGATGCAACCGAAGAGCAGGTTCGTGAACGTGCGGGTCAGGAGCATCTGGTTGCGAAATATCTCGACGGTGTGACCGTACGTAAAGTGATCTACGTTCCGGGTAAACTGCTCAATCTGGTCGTTGGCTAAGCGCAGGAGGAAGCGTGCGATATCTGGCAACATTGTTGTTATCTCTGGCGGTGTTAATCACCGCCGGCTGTGGCTGGCACCTGCGTAGCACTACGCAGGTTCCGACCGCAATGAAAACCATGATCTTCCAGTCGGGCGATCCTAATGGTCCATTAAGTCGTGCCGTCCGTAATCAGCTGCGTCTGAACGGGGTTGAACTGGTCGATAGCAGTACGCTGCGCAAGGATATTCCTTCCCTGCGTCTGGAGACATCGTCCATTCAGAAAGATACGGCGTCTATTTTCCAGGACGGCCGTACTGCGGAATATCAAATGGTAATGACGGTAAATGCCAGCGTCCTGATCCCAGGCCATGATATCTATCCCATCACGACCAAAGTCTACCGCTCGTTCTTCGATAACCCACAGGCGGCGTTAGCGAAAGATGCTGAGCAGGACATGATCGTTCAGGAAATGTACGACAAAGCGGCGGAGCAGCTGATCCGTAAACTACCGAGCGTACACGTTGCGGATGTCGAAGCCACCAAAGAGGATGAGAAGCCGGTCACCACGACCCCAGCCGCTTCCACCTCCGGCAATCGCGTCTCCACTACGCTGGGTAACTGATGATTCGGTTGTACCCGGAACAGCTCCGCGCGCAGCTCACTGAAGGGCTGCGCGCGGCCTATCTACTGCTTGGCAACGATCCGCTGCTGCTGCAGGAGAGCCAGGACGCCATCCGCGAAGCCGCCGCAGCCCAGGGCTTTATCGAACACCACACCGCCACCGTTGATGCCAGTACCGACTGGCCTGCCCTCTTCTCGTTAAGTCAGGCCATGAGCCTGTTTTCCAGCCGCCAGACGCTGCTGCTGATCCTGCCCGATAATGGCCCTAATGCGGCAATTAACGAACAGCTCGCGACGCTCGTCGGCATGCTGCATGACGATTTACTGCTGATCGTTCGTGGTAATAAGCTGACGAAAACGCAGGAGAACGCAGCGTGGATGACGGCGCTAACCAGCCGGGCGGTGCAGGTTAGCTGCCAGACGCCGGAATATGCCCAGCTGCCGCGCTGGCTCGCCGCGCGCGCAAAGCAGAATAATCTGCAGCTTGATGACGCGGCCAGCCAGCTACTGTGCTACTGCTATGAGGGTAATCTGCTGGCTTTGGCGCAGGCTCTGGAGCGCCTTTCGCTGCTGTGGCCGGATGGTAAACTGACGCTGCCGCGGGTTGAGCAGGCCGTGAATGATGCCGCGCATTTCACACCTTACCACTGGGTGGATGCGCTGCTGGCCGGTAAAAGCAAGCGCGTTCTCCACGTTCTGCAACAGCTGCGTCTGGAAGGCAGCGAGCCCGCTATCCTTCTGCGCACCCTACAACGCGAACTGCTGCTGCTGGTCAACCTGAAGCGGCAATCGGCCCATACGCCGCTGCGTTCGCTGTTTGACAAGCATCGCGTATGGCAAAACCGCCGCCAGCTGGTCAGCGACGCGCTGGCCCGCCTTAGCGCCGATCAGCTGCGTCAGGCTGTCACGTTGTTGGCCCGCGCGGAGCTCACCTTCAAGCAGGATTACGGGCACTCCATATGGCCCGAGCTGGAAAGTCTCTCTTTATTGCTCTGCCATAAAGCGCTGGCAGACGTTTTTATTGATGGTTGATATGACTCAGTTACAGGCGATGTATGGCGGCACCTTCGATCCGGTGCATTACGGTCACCTTAAACCGGTGGAAATTCTGGCCAACCTTATCGGCCTCAATAAAGTCACCATCGTGCCCAACAATGTGCCGCCGCACCGCCCGCAGCCCGAAGCCACCAGCGACCAACGCAGGCATATGCTGGCGCTCGCCATCGCCGATAAACCTCTGTTTATCCTCGACGATCGTGAGCTTAAGCGCGACACGCCGTCATATTCAGCGCAAACCCTGCGCGAGTGGCGCCAGGAGCAAGGGCCACAACGCTCCCTGGCGTTTATTATTGGCCAGGATTCACTGCTCACCTTTACCACCTGGCACGAGTATGAAAGCATTCTTGATAACGTACATCTGATCGTTTGCCGACGCCCGGGTTATCCGTTGACCATGGCGTGCGAGCAGGATCAGCAATGGCTGGACAAACATCTCACTCATGACGTCGAGCGGCTGCATAGCAGCCCGGCGGGCGTTATCTACCTGGCCGAAACGCCGTGGTTTGATATCTCTGCCACCCTGATTCGCCAGCGTCTTGAAGCTGGCGAGTCCTGCGCGGACATGCTGCCGGAAACCGTGCTCGACTATATCCATGAGCAGAAGCTCTACTGCTAGCCTTACAACAAGGAGAGTCTCATAGACTCCTTTTGAGAGGGTCATCATGAAGTTATGGTTAGTTCGTCATGGCGAAACCGAAGCTAACGTCGCGGGCCTCTATAGCGGGCATGCTCCCACAGCCTTAACCAAACGCGGAATCGGACAAGCGCAAACGCTGGGAAAGCGGCTGCAGGCCGTTCCTTTTCAGCGCGTGTTTTGCAGTGAACTTGAGCGCACCCAGCGCACGGCCAGCCTGCTGCTTGGCGACCGTGACGTCCCTCGCCAGTCCTTCGCCGAACTCAATGAAATGTTCTTCGGCGACTGGGAAATGCGCCACCATCGCGATTTACAGCATGAAGATGCGGAAAACTACGCCGCGTGGTGCGCCGACTGGCAGCATGCGGCGCCCACTAACGGTGAAGGTTTTCAGGCGTTCGCCAGACGTGTCGCCAGCTTCACCGCCACTCTCCCTCAGCACCAGGAACTTGATCATCTGCTGATCGTCGGCCACCAGGGCGTTCTTAGCCTGTTAATCGCTCAACTTCTGAGTATGCCGGATGCGGCGATGTGGCACTTCCCCATCGAGCATGGCGCGTGGAGCCTTGTCGATCTACAGCCCGATTTCACTACCCTGCGCGTGCTGAATAGCCGGGCAGTTTGGCTGGCGGAAGAAGAATTGCGCGCAGACCATTGACAGGGCAAAGCAGGCTGTTATTCTCCGCAGCCAGGCTGCATTTACCATTTGAACTTTGCAGAAATTGTTTTACAAAAATGGCGATGCAAACATCGGCGATGGATGGGATGATAGCGGCCTTAACCGCCCATTTATCGACATTTATCCCGACTTTGCTACCAGTTCGGGTATACTGTCAGGCTGTTTATTATTATCACTCTTCACACACCCAGGGGGAACTCTTGCAGGGTAAAGCACTCCAGGATTTTGTTATCGACAAAATTGATGACCTGAAAGGTCAGGACATCGTTGCCATTGACGTTCATGGCAAATCCAGCATCACTGATTGCATGGTTATCTGCACAGGCACTTCTACGCGCCATGTTATGTCCATCGCCGACCACGTAGTGCAAGAGTCTCGCGCCGCCGGTATGCTGCCGCTGGGCGTTGAAGGCGAAGTCGCCGCGGACTGGATTGTCGTCGATCTCGGCGACGTTATGGTTCACGTCATGCAGGAAGAGAGCCGTCGTCTGTACGAGCTGGAAAAACTCTGGAGTTAACGCGTGAAGCTGCACCTGGTAGCCGTTGGCACCAAAATGCCGGACTGGGTTCAGACCGGCTTTAGCGAATATCTGCGCCGTTTTCCAAAAGATATGCCGTTCGAACTGGTGGAAATCCCCGCCGGAAAACGCGGTAAAAATGCCGACATCAAGCGAATTCTTGAAAAAGAAGGTGAAATGATGCTGGCGGCCGCAGGCAAAAACCGCATCGTCACCCTGGATATTCCGGGGAAGCCATGGGATACGCCGCAGCTGGCGCGCGAACTGGAACGCTGGAAACAGGATGGCCGGGATGTCAGTCTGCTCATCGGCGGCCCGGAAGGCCTTTCACCCGCTTGCAAAGCGGCAGCGGAACAAAGTTGGTCGCTCTCAACGCTCACCTTACCTCACCCGCTGGTTCGCGTACTGGTGGCCGAGAGTCTGTATCGGGCGTGGAGCATTACCACCAACCACCCTTACCACCGTGAGTAATGATGACCAGGGTAGACTAAGCAGCGAATGAAATTACAGAATTCTTTCCGCGACTATACGGCTGAATCCTCGCTGTTCGTGCGCCGGGCGCTGGTCGCTTTTTTGGGGATTTTGCTGCTTACCGGCGTATTGATCGCCAATCTTTATAACGTGCAGATTGTGCGTTACACCGACTATCAAACGCGTTCGAACGAAAACCGCATCAAGCTGGTCCCTATTCCGCCGAGCCGCGGCATTATCTACGATCGCAACGGCACGCCGCTGGCGCTCAACCGCACGATTTACCAGCTGGAAATGATGCCGGAGAAGGTCGACAACGTTCAGCAAACGCTGGATGCGCTGCGCGACGTTATCGATCTAACCGATGACGATGTAGCGAACTTTAAAAAAGAGCGCGCCCGCTCGCACCGCTTTACCTCCATTCCGGTGAAAGTCAATCTCAGTGAAGTGCAGGTCGCCCGTTTCGCGGTTAACCAGTACCGTTTTCCCGGCGTGGAAGTCAAAGGCTATAAGCGCCGCTACTATCCCTATAATTCCGCTCTGACCCACGTTATCGGCTACGTCTCCAAAATTAACGATAAAGACGTCGATCGCCTGGATAAAGAGGGAAAGCTGGCTAACTACGCCTCCACGCACGATATCGGCAAGCTGGGGATCGAACGTTATTACGAAGATGTCCTGCACGGGCAGACCGGCTATGAAGAAGTTGAAGTAAACAACCGCGGCCGGGTAATTCGCCAGCTAAAAGAGGTTCCGCCACAGGCCGGGCGCGATATCTATTTAACGCTCGACCTGAAGCTACAGCAGTATATTGAAACGCTGTTGGCCGGCAGTCGCGCGGCGGTCGTGGTCACAGACCCGCGTACCGGCGCCATCCTCGCGCTGGTCTCGACGCCAAGCTACGACCCCAACCTGTTCGTTGACGGTATTTCCAGCAAAGACTACTCCGGGCTGCTTAACGATCCTAATACACCGCTGGTCAACCGCGCGACCCAGGGCGTTTACCCCCCGGCGTCAACGGTTAAACCTTACGTTGCCGTGTCGGCGCTCAGCGCCGGAGTTATTACCCGCAACACCAGCCTGTTTGACCCCGGCTGGTGGCAGCTCCCCGGCTCGGATAAGCGCTACCGCGACTGGAAAAAATGGGGCCACGGCCATCTGAACGTCACCAAAGCGCTGGAAGAGTCGGCCGATACCTACTTCTATCAGGTTGCTTACGATATGGGTATCGACCGCCTGTCGGAGTGGATGGGTAAGTTCGGCTATGGCCACTATACCGGCGTTGACCTGGCGGAAGAGCGCTCCGGCAATATGCCGACCCGCGAATGGAAGCTCAAGCGCTTCAAGAAACCGTGGTACCAGGGTGATACCATTCCGGTCGGCATCGGACAGGGTTACTGGACCGCGACGCCTATCCAGATGAACAAGGCGCTGATGATCCTGATTAACGATGGCGTGGTAAAAGTGCCGCACCTGCTGCAGAGTACGGTAGAGGACGGTAAACCGGTGCCGTGGGTTCAGCCCCATGAACCGCCGGTCGGCGATATCCACTCTGGTTTTTGGGAGATCGCCAAAGACGGGATGTTTGGCGTCGCCAACCGCGGCAACGGTACCGCGCATAAATACTTCGCCAGCGCGCCGTATAAAATTGCGGCCAAGTCGGGTACCGCTCAGGTCTTCGGCCTGAAAGCCAACGAGACCTATAACGCGCACAGAATCGCTGAACGCCTGCGTGACCATAAACTGATGACGGCGTTTGCCCCTTACAACAACCCCCAGGTTGCCGTTGCCATTATTCTTGAGAACGGCGGCGCAGGTCCGGCAGTCGGTACCATTATGCGTCAGATTCTCGATCATATAATGCTGGGCGATAACAACACCAACCTGCCGAGTGAAAACCCGGCGGTAACGGCTGGGGAGGATCAATAATGACTGATAATCCGAATAAAAAATCGCTATGGGATAAAATCCACCTCGACCCCACCATGCTGCTTATCCTGCTGGCGCTGCTGACCTATAGCGCGCTGGTTATCTGGAGCGCCAGCGGTCAGGACATGGGCATGATGGAGCGTAAAATCGGCCAGATCGCTATGGGGATTGTTATCATGATCGTCATGGCGCAAATTCCGCCGCGGGTCTATGAGGGCTGGGCACCCTATCTCTATATCTTCTGTATTATCCTGCTGGTGGCGGTTGATGCCTTCGGCGCCATCTCTAAAGGGGCACAGCGCTGGTTGGATCTCGGCATCGTCCGCTTCCAGCCGTCGGAAATTGCCAAAATAGCCGTACCGCTGATGGTGGCGCGCTTTATCAACCGCGATGTTTGCCCGCCATCGCTGAAAAATACCGCTATCGCGCTGGTGCTGATTTTCCTGCCCACGCTGCTGGTCGCCGCGCAGCCTGACCTCGGGACCTCGATTCTGGTCGCTCTGTCCGGCCTGTTCGTGCTCTTTCTGTCTGGTCTCAGCTGGCGTCTGATCGGTATCGCCGTGGTGCTGGTCGCCGCCTTTATTCCGATCCTCTGGTTCTTCCTGATGCATGATTATCAGCGCCAGCGCGTAATGATGCTGCTCGACCCGGAAACCGATCCGCTCGGTGCGGGTTACCACATTATTCAGTCAAAAATCGCCATCGGCTCCGGCGGGCTGCGCGGGAAAGGCTGGCTGCATGGCACCCAGTCGCAGCTGGAGTTTCTGCCTGAACGCCATACCGACTTTATCTTTGCCGTACTGGCGGAAGAGCTGGGACTGATTGGCGTACTGATCCTGCTGGCGCTCTATATTCTGCTGATCATGCGCGGGTTGTGGATTGCCGCCCAGGCGCAAACCACTTTTGGCCGGGTCATGGCCGGTGGTTTAATGTTGATTTTATTCGTTTATGTCTTCGTAAATATTGGTATGGTAAGTGGTATTTTACCGGTGGTGGGGGTACCTTTGCCGCTGGTCAGCTACGGGGGCTCTGCCCTAATCGTATTGATGGCCGGGTTTGGTATCGTTATGTCGATCCATACTCACAGAAAAATGTTGTCGAAAAGCGTGTAAGGGGTTCGCGATGCGTAAGCAATGGCTGGGGATCTGCATAGCAGCAGGACTGCTGGCGGCATGTTCGGGTGAAGACGTTCAACAAAAAACGGTCAGCACTCCACAGCCGGCCGTTTGCAATGGCCCGACGGTGGAAATTAGCGGCGCCGATCCGCAGTATGAAACGCCTAACGCAACGGCGAATCAGGATTACGAACGTGATGGCAAAAGCTATAAAATCGTTCAGGATCCGTCTAACTTCACCCAAGCGGGCTTCGCAGCTATCTACGACGCCGAGCCTAACAGCAACCTGACCGCATCGGGAGAAGCGTTCGATCCCACACAGCTTACCGCAGCCCATCCCACGCTGCCGATCCCAAGCTACGCGCGGATCACCAACCTGGCGAACGGCCGCATGATCGTAGTACGTATCAACGATCGCGGCCCCTACGGTAACGATCGCGTGATTTCACTGTCGCGCGCCTCGGCCGATCGTCTGAATACCTCGAATAACACCAAAGTGCGCATCGATCCGATCGTCGTCGCGCCGGACGGCTCGCTTTCCGGTCCCGGGATGGCATGTACGACGGTGGCCAAACAGACCTATGCCCTGCCTGCCCGCCCGAATCTTGACGGCGATAACAGCGCGGGGATGAGTCAACCCGCACAAACTGACGTGCACGCCATCAGTAACTCAACCCTGAAGCCGGAAGACACTACCGGCGCTCCGGTTAACAGCGGCGGTTTCCTCGGCGCGCCGACGCCGCTGAATAACGGCGTGCTGGAAGGCAGCGAGCCTGTCGTGCAAACCGCCCCGGTTACCGCGCCGGGTTCAGTGCAAGGCAGCGTGGCGCCTGCCGTAGCCGCCACCGCCGCCGTGACGCCTGCCGCAGCCGCCAGCGGTGATTTCGTCGTGCAGGTCGGCGCCGTCAGCGATCAATCGCGCGCCCAGCAGTACCAGCAGCGTCTGAGCCAGCAATTTTCCGTCCCGGGCCGCGTCACGCAAAACGGCGCGGTATGGCGGATTCAGCTCGGGCCATTCAGCAGCAAAGCGCAGGCCAGCACGATCCAACAGCGTCTGCAAAGCGAAGCTCAGCTGCAGTCATTTATTACTCGCGCCAACTAAAGGCATCGCACCCGCATCCCCTGCTCGTTGCGCATGACAAAGTCATTAACAAAGTCGTGCGCAATGTCGGATGCTGGTTCGTAATGCGTTTGTTATAGTAAGGCACTTTTTTAACTCCATCACGGATGCCGTTGTTCAGACCATGAAGACCTCTTTTACCGCTCGTTTACTCGTTACGGCGCTCTCCGTGGCAGCGCTGTCCTCCGCTGCCCGCGCCGATGACCTGAATATCAAAACTATGATCCCAGGCGCCCCGCAGATTGACGCCGAATCCTGGATTCTTATCGATTACAACTCAGGCAAAGTACTGGCAGAAAACAACGCCGACTCCCGCCGTGACCCGGCAAGTCTGACCAAGATGATGACCAGCTATGTGATTGGTCAGGCCATGAAAGCGGGCAAGTTTAAAGAGTCCGACCTGGTCACCGTGGGTAACGACGCATGGGCGACCGGCAACCCGGTCTTTAAAGGCTCCTCGTTGATGTTCCTCAAACCGGGTATGCAAGTGCCGGTATCCCAGCTGATCCGCGGTATCAACCTGCAGTCCGGCAACGACGCATGCGTGGCGATGGCCGACTACGTCGCGGGTAGTCAGGATGCCTTCGTCAGCCTGATGAACAACTACGTTAACGCCCTTGGCCTGAAAAATACCCACTTCCAGACCGTTCACGGCCTGGATGCCGATGGTCAATTCAGTTCTGCGCGCGACATGGCGCTTATTGGCCAGGCGCTGGTTCGCGATGTCCCGAACGAATACACCATCTATAAAGAAAAAGAGTTTACCTTCAACGGTATTCGCCAACTCAACCGCAACGGGCTACTGTGGGACAACAGCCTGAACGTCGACGGTATTAAAACCGGCCATACCGACAAAGCGGGCTATAACCTCGTGGCTTCCGCAACCGAAGGCCAGATGCGCCTGATCTCCGCCGTAATGGGCGGCCGTACTTTTAAAGGCCGCGAGTCCGAAAGCAAAAAGCTGCTGACCTGGGGCTTCCGCTTCTTCGAAACCGTTAACCCAATTAAAGCCGGTAAAGAATTCGCTTCTGAACCCGCCTGGTTCGGCGATAGCGATCGCGCCTCTCTCGGCGTGGATAAAGACGTTTATCTGACTATCCCGCGCGGCCGCATGAAAGATCTGAAAGCCAGCTACGTGCTGAATAACGCCGAACTGCACGCGCCGCTGCAGAAAAATCAGGTGGTCGGCACGATTAACTTCCAACTGGATGGCAAAACGATCGATCAGCGCCCGCTAGTCGTGTTGCAGGAAATCCAGGAAGGCAATTTCTTCGGCAAAATCATTGATTACATTAAGTTAATGTTCCATCACTGGTTTGGTTAAAAATCGACCACTTGAAAGTGTGATTTACATCCCCATATACTAGATATCCTGATAACTCCCACACGTCGTGGGAGTTATTATTTTTTGTTGTAACACCGGAGCTGACATGAAAACCAAACTTAACGAACTGCTTGAATTCCCTACACCATTTACTTACAAAGTAATGGGACAGGCGTTGCCGGAGCTGGTTGACCAGGTGGTTGAAGTGGTACAGCGCCATGCACCAGGTGATTACTCTCCGACGGTAAAACCCAGCAGCAAAGGCAACTACCACTCAGTCTCTATTACCATCAATGCAACCCACATTGAGCAGGTAGAAACCCTGTATGAAGAACTGGGCAATATTGAAATCGTACGGATGGTACTGTAAATCTATTCCCCCGACCCGGCCCTGCGCCGGGTCTTTCTCGCTGTGATATACTCCCCCACTCAAGTCATTCTCTCTCTGCGGAGACGTTGTTTTGCAGCACAATAAAATCCTCATCCGCCAGCTCGGCCTGCAACCTTACGAACCTGTCTCGCAGGCAATGCATGAGTTTACCGATACCCGCGACGATGCCACCCTGGATGAAATCTGGCTGGTGGAGCATCACCCGGTGTTCACGCAGGGTCAGGCCGGAAAGGCTGAACATGTTCTGGTCCCCGGCGAGATACCGGTTATTCAGAGCGATCGCGGCGGACAGGTCACCTATCATGGCCCCGGACAGCAGGTGATGTACGTTCTGTTGAACCTTAAACGCCGCAAGCTGGGCGTGCGTGAGCTGGTGACTCTTTTAGAGCAAACCGTCGTTAACACCCTGGCGGAGTATGGTATTGAATCGCATCCGCGGGCAGACGCGCCCGGTGTCTACGTGGGCGAACAGAAGATCTGCTCTCTGGGTTTGCGCATCCGCAAAGGTTGCTCATTCCACGGTCTGGCGCTGAATATCAACATGGATCTGTCACCGTTCCTCAGGATTAACCCATGCGGTTATGCCGGAATGGAGATGACGCAGATGCGCCAGTGGCGGCCCGATGCCCGTACGGATACCGTCGCGCCACGCCTCGCCGCCAATCTGCTGGCTTTACTAAACGATCCGCCGGCGGAATATATTCAATCTTGCTAGCTATCACGTCCCGTGAACGCGGGACGTCACATTTTTACATCCGCCTGGATTAAGTCTTTATTTTTGCAATCAATTATCACTAATAAAATAATTGTGACCGCTATAATGGTGCTAATCATCACTAGCGGAAATATAGAGTGGACGAAAATAACTCTCAGACAGAACCAACCGAACGCCTTGACGATCGCCACGATCGGCAGATGTTTCGCATTCTGCGTAATATCGATCTCAATCTACTCACTATTTTTGAAGCGGTTTACGTCCATAAAGGTATCGTCAACGCGGCCAAAATACTGAATATCACGCCCTCTGCGATTAGTCAGTCCATCAACAAACTGCGCGCCCTCTTCCCTGACCCGCTTTTTATCCGCAAGGGCCAGGGCGTAACGCCAACGGCTTATGCCTCGCATCTTCATAAGCATATAAGCCAGGGTATGGAGGCATTTCTTAACGCCCTGGATTTAACCGGGAATACCCGGAGCGAGCGGGTGATAACCGTGGCTACCTCGCCGGCTATTGGCGCGTTGATCATGCCGGTTATCACCAGGCAGTTGCGGAGCGTCTTTCCCCAGATTTTGCTGCACAATGTCGCCATTACCGACGCGGCCAGCCAGTTAAACCAGCGTCAGGTTGACCTGCTGGTTGACAGTTTCCCCCACAGCGGGCAGGGGATTACGCACCATGTGCTATTTCAGGATAGCGTACATATCTTCTGCCGGGCAGGGCATCCGGCCCTGACGCTGCCGCCAACCTCAGCAAATCTCAGTCAATATGAATTCGCGCTTCTGCAGCCTGAAGGCCAGCGCTATACGACGATCCTGCGCCACCTGCATGAGCATCTCGGCGAACGTCGCTATGGGTTCAGCAGCTACAATCTGTTAACTCAAGCAGCCCTGGTCAACGACAGCGATATGCTGGGGCTAATCACGTCCGGAATGTTCTCGCTGGTCGAGAAGATTTGGCCCTTAAAAATGATCGATTTTCCGCCTCTGCGGGAAGAAAGAATTGATATTGCGCTGCACTATAACAAGCTCAGCGCGAAGGAGCCCTTGCTGAAAGAGATCGTTGAGACGATTCGCCAGGCTTTTTAGTCGATAAAGCACGTGAGGGAAAAGCATAAAACAACAACTATTTTACAATTTGCCGGCCAGCAGGCTGCTTTATCCCCCGTATCAATGATATACTGCCTGCGTTTAATTCAAAAATAGTTGATAAATGCAACATTTACTTGAATTGATTCGCTTTCCTTCGTCACTCGCAACTGGAACACGCACGCTATGAGTAAACCCATTGTGATGGAACGCGGTGTTAAATACCGCGATGCCGATAAAATGGCCCTTATCCCGGTGAAAAACGTGGCAACTGAGCGTGAAGCTCTGCTCAGAAAACCGGAATGGATGAAAATCAAACTTCCGGCTGACTCGTCCCGTATCCAGGGGATTAAGGCAGCGATGCGTAAGAACGGCCTGCACTCCGTGTGCGAAGAAGCCTCTTGCCCTAACCTCGCGGAATGTTTTAATCACGGAACGGCAACCTTTATGATTCTGGGTGCCATCTGTACCCGTCGTTGCCCGTTCTGCGATGTTGCCCACGGTCGCCCGGTTACGCCGGACGCCAACGAGCCGCAGAAGCTGGCGCAAACCATCGCCGATATGGCGCTGCGCTATGTGGTGGTGACTTCCGTGGATCGGGACGATCTGCGCGATGGCGGCGCTCAGCACTTTGCCGACTGCATCAAAGCGATTCGTGAAAAAAGCCCGACGATTAAAATTGAAACCCTGGTACCGGACTTCCGCGGCCGTATGGATCGTGCGCTGGAAATCCTCCAGGCGACGCCGCCGGACGTGTTTAACCATAACCTGGAAAACGTGCCGCGCCTGTATCGCCAGGTACGCCCTGGCGCCGACTACAACTGGTCGCTGAAGCTGCTGGAACGCTTTAAAGAAGCACATCCAGAGATCCCGACGAAATCGGGCCTGATGGTTGGTTTAGGCGAAACCAATGCTGAAATCGTAGAAGTGATGCGCGATCTGCGTCGCCATGGCGTCACCATGCTGACGTTAGGCCAGTATTTGCAGCCGAGCCGACATCACCTGCCGGTACAGCGCTACGTGAGCCCGGATGAGTTCGAAGAGATGAAAGCCGAAGCGATGGCCATGGGCTTTACCCACGCTGCCTGCGGGCCGTTCGTTCGCTCGTCCTATCATGCCGACCTGCAGGCCAAAGGCATGGAAGTGAAGTAACCCCTCCCAACCGCGGCGTGATATTTTTCGCGCTGCGGTCCATCCTGCCAATGCATTCTTTTCCTGAGAAAAAGCCCAACGCGGTAACAGTTGGTTGCATCTTTTTAGACCAGTGTACATGCATTTAACATAAAAAAGGCCGCAGCGTTAACGTTGCGGCCTCTTTGCCGACGCGGTTTAGCCCCGTCGGTAGCGAGCCTCCTCTATCAGGAAACTCGTCGCGAATTACTCTTTATGAGAGAGCTTCTGTGCCGGCGCTTCTTCAGCACTGGTCTTCTTCGCACTGTCATCGTCATCGTTCATGGCTTTTTTAAAGCCTTTGATAGCCGAGCCCAGGTCTCCACCCAGCGTGCGTAACTTTTTGGTACCAAACACCAGGATAATCAGCGCTGCGACTACCAGCAGTTTGGTAATACTAATCTCACCCATAGCTAACCTTCTTCTCTAATACAAGCTGCGAATACGCCATCATACACGCATACAATTAACGGCTATTTGACGCGCGGACACAATAGCAATCTGTAACAAGGTGAATCAAGCCTTGTTTAAAAAAACGTCATAATAATTGCGGTGGCGCAAAGCGGCGATTACGCAACACCGGCAGGCGCTCGCGTACCTGCTGGATATAATCAGCTGAAAGTTCAGAAAAAATCAACTGCGGTCGCTCTCCCGCCCCGGCAAGCGTTGTCCCTAAGGGGTCGATAATACGGCTTTGGCCGATATTACGCGTCCCGCACTCTCCTGCGGCGACAATATAGCAGGTGGTATCCAGCGCCCGTGCCGCCAGCAGCGTCGCCCAGTGATGCTCCTTCAGCGGCCCTTTTACCCACGCGGCAGGCAACACGATAAGCTGCGCACCGCTGAGCGCTAACGACAGCGCCAGTTCAGGGAAACGTAAATCGTAGCAGGTCATCAGCCCGACGCGCATCCCATCGACTTCGATCAGCGGCGGAATTTGCCGCCCGGCATCGACCAACCTGGATTCCTGGATATTGAACGCATCATAGAGATGCAGTTTCTGGTATTGCTCCACAATCTTCCCCTGACGCAGGGCCACCAGCGTATTCGTCGCTCGACCTTCGCCGGAAGGGATATGCAGGGTCAGCACCGTCGTCAACGCACTATTTTCGCTCTCTGCCAGCAAGAGCTGTAAAAAGTCGCCATCAAGCTGCTGGGCGGATTTAACTGACAAATCCGCATCGTTATCGTCTCGCGCCAGCAACGCCTCTGGCAGAACCAGAAGAGATGCCCCCCGCTCCGCGGCCAGACGCATCATACTGACGCAGGTCTGCGCGTTTTCACTCCAGTCCGGCGTTACGGCAAATTGTCCGGCAGCAACAAGCATCTTTTCTCTCCCGTCAGGTTAGTCGTAGCCAGTAAGGCCTTTCGCGCGCTACACTCGAAGTTTAGTCTCAATCAATAAACAGGGAATGACCGTGTTGCAACTCCTTTTTGCTGTGTTTCTTGGCGGCGGCACCGGCAGCGTTTTGCGCTGGTGGCTGGGTATGAAGTTTAACCCCATGCATCATGCTATCCCCATTGGTACGCTCACCGCTAACCTGCTGGGGGCTTTTATTATCGGCGCAGGGCTGGCATGGTTTAATCGCCTGACGGATATCGATCCGATGTGGAAGCTGCTTATCACCACCGGCTTTTGCGGCGGGCTGACCACCTTCTCCACGTTCTCCGCCGAGGTGGTGTTTCTCCTGCAGCAAGGGCGCCTTAGCTGGGCGTTACTCAACGTACTCGTCAACTTATTAGGCTCATTTGCCATGACCGCCGCTGCGTTCTGGCTGTTCTCTCATGCCGCCAGCCGCTAACCGCAGGCAAAAAAAAACCCGCCATGAGCGGGTTTTTATATTCTACTGACGCGTTGCTTAGATAGGCATTACGTTTGCAGCAGAAGGGCCTTTGGCACCGTTAGTGATTTCGAACTCTACGCGCTGACCTTCAGCCAGAGTTTTGAAACCGTTGGACTGGATTGCAGAGAAATGTACGAATACATCTTTGCTGCCATCTTCCGGAGTAATGAAACCGAATCCTTTGGACTCATTAAACCACTTAACGTTACCTTTAATCTTAGACATCAAAATTACCTTTATATGAAAAAATCGACACTAATACTGTGTCGGGTATCAGTACACCAATTGTGGTACCTTTTGTCCAGCGCAACTTTGCTAAAAAGTGATAAAAGTCTCTATCTTTTTGTACAGGGTTCACTTTAGTCTTTGTTTTTCCACAAGACAGTCCGCTTATCTCTTTTATGGCTATCAAAATTCGCATCAAAACTGAATGCGCGCCCAGGCAAAGTAAACGTTACCGTTGTTGTAGGTACCGGGTATATAGGTCATCTGGAATGTTGCCGGACCGTAACCGATGGAAGCCAGGGGCAGCACGACCGGAATAGGGATATAGTTCCAGTTATCACGCGCCGTCACGCCAAGCGTGTAGCCCAGACCCAAGTGGAAATTATCGTCCGCCAGCGGACGCCACGTCTTCTCCCAGCCATAGCCGCCGATAGGCTCCCACTTGTTATAAGAGTCTTTAAAGGCCATCAGATAGATGCCATGCCAGTTTCCTTTATCGTCCCAGCGCGAGACCCCGAAACCGGCGCCCCACGGGCGTTCGTTATACCGGTCCGTTTTCTCTTTATCGTAGGCGAAACGGGCATGCCAGGTCACCGCAGGGATATAAAGATCGTAGTGCTCAGGCTCATTCCACGTCTGCGAGACGTTATCGCTCAGCGTGTTGTAGCCGTCGCGAAGCGTCGAGCTGAACGATGCATTAGCGGAGGTGGATGATAGCAGCAGGCCCAGGCATCCAAGAAAAAATCCAATAAATCGACGTCGCATTAACACTTTCTCTTACCAGTATCATTTTTAAAGCGGAGTAAGATAGCAAAGATAAACTTAATACTACCTTAACGGAATTAGGCAAACTCTTGATTTGCCCGGTACAAAAAATCTGAAATCCCTCTTAGCTAACGTTTAACTATGCCGGCCTTGTACCGTCAGCGAGAGATTCTCATCGATTTATTGATTTGCATCAGCGAGTTTCGCCCGTTTTTTAGGCACATTCGCTCACTTAATTTTTCCTTCGCTTTATTTATCAGCAGATTCTTTGGATTAATGGTTTAGGGGTAAAAGAATGCTTACGCTAGTAGAGATCCTGATTGGGATTGTGGTCATTGTGGGCGTCGCCCGCTACATCATTAAAGGCTATTCAGCCACCGGCGTGCTATTCGTCGGTGGCTTAGTATTACTCATCGCCAGTGCGCTAATGGGGCATAAGATTTTACCAGGCGACGCAAAGAGCACCGGTTACTCCGCCACCGATATTGTTGAATATATCAAGATACTGCTTATGAGCCGCGGCGGCGACCTCGGCATGATGATCATGATGCTCTGCGGGTTCGCGACTTATATGACGCACATCGGCGCCAATGACATGGTGGTGAAGCTGGCGTCAAAACCGCTGCGCTTCATTAACTCACCCTATCTACTGATGATCGCCGCGTATTTCGTTGCCTGCCTGATGTCGCTGGCCGTCTCCTCGGCAACTGGTCTTGGGGTGCTGCTGATGGCGACGCTGTTCCCGGTCATGGTCAACGTTGGCATCAGCCGCGGTGCCGCCGCCGCTATTTGCGCCTCTCCGGCGGCGATTATTCTGTCACCGACCTCCGGTGATGTCGTGCTGGCCGCTAAGGCCGCCGAAATGCCGCTGATTGACTTTGCCTTTAAAACCACGCTGCCCATCTCAATTGTCGCTATCATCAGCATGGCGATCGCTCACTTTTTCTGGCAGCGTTATCTGGATAAAAAAGAAAACGTCGTCCATGAAATGCTCGATGTGAACGAAATAACCACCACCGCTCCCGCTTTCTACGCCATCCTGCCGTTTACGCCGATCGTTGGGGTACTGATTTTCGACGGCAAATGGGGCCCGGAGTTGCATATCATCACCATTCTGGTTCTCTGCATGCTGCTGGCGGCGATTCTGGAATTCTGCCGCGGCTTTAACACCAAAAATGTGTTTAACGGCCTGGAAGCGGCGTATCGCGGCATGGCTGACGCTTTTGCCGGAGTGGTGATGCTGCTGGTCGCCGCCGGCGTCTTTGCTCAGGGGCTGAGTACCATTGGCTTTATTAACGGTCTGATTTCTATTGCCACGTCGTTCGGCTCCGCCAGCATTATTCTGATGCTGGTGCTGGTCATTCTGACCATGCTGGCGGCCATGACCACCGGTTCCGGTAACGCCCCCTTCTATGCTTTCGTTGAGATGATCCCGAAGCTGGCGCACTCTTCCGGTATCAATCCGGCTTATCTTTCGATACCGATGCTGCAGGCGTCTAACCTTGGACGAACCATTTCGCCGGTATCCGGCGTGGTGGTCGCTGTCGCCGGGATGGCAAAAATATCACCGTTCGAGGTGGTAAAACGGACCTCTGTCCCGGTTCTGGTGGGTTTGCTAGTGGTTATTATCGCCACCGAAGTGCTGGTTCCCGGCAGCGCAATCCGCTAACGGTGACCCCCTGTGAAAAGGCGCCTGTTGGCGCCTTTTTTATGCTTTAATAACGCAATGTTATCAATGACCATTTGTCATCAGGAATAAAAATGTTCAGGAAGGATTTCGTCGCCATTGCCCTTTTGCTTAGTGCCGCCCAGGTCAGCGCGGATCCGCTGATCGCCACGCAATACGGTGATTTTGATCGCTACGTGCTGGCTCTCTCCTGGCAAACGGGGTTCTGCCAAAGTATGCAAGACCGAAACCGCGGCGAGCCGGAAGAGTGTCGCCTGCAGCAAGAACGCAGCAATAAAGCCGATTTCCTGACCGTTCACGGCCTGTGGCCGAGTCTGCCAAAATCCATTGCCGCGCGCGGAGTGGACGAGCGCCGCTGGATGCGTTTTGGCTGCGCGACCCGCCCTGTCCCCAATATGCCGGAAGCGAAAGCCGGGCAAAAATGTCGGGCGGCGGAAACCGGTCTATCGCTGGAAATGGCGAATAAACTTAACGGCGTCATGCCGGGTTCGGGCGGCAACTCATGTCTTGAACGTTATGAATACGCCAAGCATGGCGTTTGCTTTGGGTTTGATCCTGACAACTATTTCGGCGCCATGGTGCGCCTGAACGGCGAAATTAAGCAAGGCCCCCTTGGCGCTTTCCTGGCCAAATATTACGGGCAAACCGTTAGCCGGGATGACTTCAACGCCGCGGTCGCTGAGGCCTATGGAAAACAGAACGTTAAGGCGTTCAAGTTAACCTGCAACGGCAACCCCGCCTATCTGACTGAGATGCAAATCTCCATCAAAGCCGCGGCTATCAATGCCCCTTTATCCGCTAACTCATTCTTACCTCAGCCCCATCCGGGGAACTGCGGTAAGCAATTTCTGCTGGATAAAGCCGGCTAGGTTTTATACGACTTAGCTATAGTTCGTTAATGAATGTGCGTTTAATCACTTCAAACCACCAGCAAGTCTCAGTATGATGAGAGGACATTAACCCTTGCCATTTTCGGTGAGGGTTTTCTTTTACGGACAGGTTCCTGGATAACATGGAGTATGAGATGACCAGACCCGCAATCATCATTAATGAACTTGACGCAGAGCGCATCGACAGGCTGCTGGAGCAACCGGCTTTCGCCAACTCGCCGGTCGCGGACGCGCTAAATGACGAGCTTGACCGCGCGCAAATGCTGGCCCCGGAAGCCATGCCGCATGATGTTGTCAGCATGAATAGCCAGGTCAGGTTTCGCGATTTAACAACCGGTGAAGAGCGTATCCGCACCCTGGTTTTCCCGGCCCAGGTAACGGATAGCGCCACTCAGCTATCGGTTATGGCCCCGGTCGGTGCCGCCCTGCTGGGACTAAAAGTCGGCAGCGCGATTCACTGGGAATTACCGGGCGGCACCTCAACGCATCTTGAAGTGCTGGAACTGCTCTATCAGCCGGAAGCCGCTGGCGATTTCCACCGTTAACCCCCTTCCTGCCTGAGGCGTTTACGCTTTATCCAGAGGATGTATCCACATCCTCTTTCTGAACTTTTCACTCTTCACTTCTCATTTGACAAACTTTTACGCCGCACTCCAGCCGTTCTGACAATTTTGCGACCTGAATGGCACAATACTTTCCTATAATGTGTTGATATAAAAGCAGACGAACAAGGAGGAATGCATATGTATAAAACAATCATTATGCCCGTTGATGTCTTTGAAATGGAGTTAAGCGATAAAGCCGTTCGCCATGCCGAGTTTTTAGCCCAGCAGGACGGGGTTATCCATCTTCTCCACGTACTACCCGGTTCTTCAAGCTTCACGATGAGTCGTTTTACAGCCGACCTGCGCCGCTTTGAAGAGCATTTGCAGCATGAAGCAGAAACGCGCCTGAAAACAATGGCTGGACATTTCAGCATTGACCCGTCGCGAATCAAAATGCACGTCCGCTTTGGCAACGTGCGCGATATGGTCAATGAACTGGCCAATGAAATAAAAGCCGATGTGGTCGTGATTGGCTCCCGCAATCCTTCCATCAGCACGCACCTGCTGGGCTCCAACGCCTCAAGCGTGATTCGTCATGCTCATATTCCGGTGATGGTGGTCAGGTAACTCCAGCATGCTAAAAAAAGAGGCTACCCAAGGGTAGCCTCTTTACTGTGCAGGTTGAGTCTTACTTTATTATGAATTATGCAGTTTTAGTGCGAATCAGGTAATCGAACGAGCTCAGCGACGCCTTCGCACCTTCGCCGGTGGCGATAATAATCTGTTTATACGGAACGGTCGTGCAGTCGCCAGCAGCGAAAACGCCCTTCACGTTGGTTTCACATTTCGCATCAATGATGATTTCCCCCATGCGGTTGCGTTCAATCGCGCCTTCCAGCCAGTTGGTATTCGGCAGCAGACCTATCTGAACGAAGATCCCCGCCAGCGCCACGTGATGTTCATCGCCGCTCACCCGGTCGCGGTACTGCAGGCCGGTGACTTTGCTGCCGTCGCCCACCACTTCTGTGGTCTGCGCGTTCAGGATAATATCGACGTTTTTCAGGCTGCGGACTTTATCCTGCAAAACCTGATCGGCCTTCATTTCCGGCGCGAACTCCAGCAGAGTGACATGTTCAACAACGCCTGCCAGATCGATTGCCGCTTCCACGCCGGAGTTACCGCCGCCGATCACCGCCACGCGCTTGCCCTTAAACAGCGGGCCGTCGCAGTGCGGACAGTAGGTTACACCCTTGGTACGATACTGATCTTCACCCGGCACGTTCATGTTACGCCATTTCGCGCCGGTAGCAATGATCACGCTACGCGCTTTCAGCACCGCACCGGAGGCGGTTTCAATCTGATGTAGACCGCCTTCAACCGCAGCAGGGATCAGTTTTGAGGCACTCTGGGAATCGATAACATCAACATCGTATTCACTAACGTGCGCTTTTAATGCGCCAGCCAGTTTCTGGCCTTCCGTTTTAGGTACCGAGATATAGTTTTCGATATCCACGGTATCCAGCACCTGGCCGCCAAAACGCTCGCCCATCAGGCCGGTACGAATGCCTTTGCGCGCGGAGTAAACGGCTGCAGCTGCGCCGGACGGGCCGGAGCCGACGATTAAGACATCGTAGGCTTCACGTTTATTCAGCTCTTCCGCCGCACGTTTTTCCGCACCGGTATCCACTTTAGCCACGATTTCAGTCAGCGTCATGCGGCCCTGACCAAATTCCTTACCGTTCATAAATACTGCCGGTACGCCCATCACGTTGCGTTCGGTGATTTCATTTTGATACGTTCCGCCGTCAATCGCCGTGTGCTTGATACGCGGGTTCAGTACCGCCATCAGGTTCAGCGCCTGAACCACATCCGGGCAGTTATGACATGAAAGCGAATAGTAGGTTTCGAATTCAAAATCGCCGTCGATATTGCGGATTTGCTCAAGCAGGGACTGGGCTTCTTTTGACGGATGGCCGCCGGTCCACAGCAGAGCAAGAACTAAAGAGGTGAATTCATGTCCCAGCGGAGAACCGGCAAAGCGCGGCCCCTGGCTGGAGCCGGGGTTGGTAATCAGGAATGACGGCTTGCGCACCGCCAGGCCGTTATCTTCTTTAAAGGTGACTTTATCTGACAGTTCAGCAATTTCAGCCAGCAGTTCCCTGATTTCTGCCGATTTAGCGCCGTCATCCAGCGTGGCAATCAGCTCAACAGGTTTAGTCAGCTTCTCAAGATAGGCCTTGAGCTGGGTTTTCATGTTGGTGTCGAGCATTTTTATCTCCTGGGCTTAAAACATCATCATGCAAGCGGCCTCGTCCAGGCAGCCTGAATACGCTTGCATCATGGTGTTGGAATGAAATGGGCGCCGGTGCGCCCATGACTGAAGTCATTTCCAAAGTATTTCGCGTCAGAGCAAGGCGGCTAGCCTGAGAATCCCCGAGAGCTTACTGAAGTAAGCGACCGGGGTGAGCAGGCGACGCCTACGCAGCTATGGCGTGAAAGACGACGGAAATTTAGATTTTGCCGACCAGGTCCAGGGATGGAGCCAGAGTCGCTTCGCCTTCTTTCCACTTAGCCGGGCAAACTTCGCCTGGGTGAGAAGCTACGTACTGAGCTGCTTTGATTTTGCGCAGCAGGTCAGACGCGTCACGGCCGATACCTTCAGCGGTAACTTCGATAGCCTGGATAACACCCTGCGGGTCAACAACGAAGGTTGCACGATCTGCCAGACCTTCATCTTCACGCATGTTGTCGAAGTTACGGGTCAGGGCGCCAGTCGGGTCGCCGATCATCGCGTATTTGATTTTGGCGATGGTTTCAGAGCTGCTGTGCCACGCTTTGTGGGTGAAGTGGGTATCGGTAGAGACGGAGTACACATCTACGCCCAGCTTCTGCAATTCTTCGTAATGGTCTGCGACGTCGCCCAGTTCAGTCGGGCAAACGAAAGTGAAGTCAGCCGGGTAGAAGAAGAAGACGCTCCAGCGGCCTTCAGTATCTTTCTCGGTTACTTCGATGAATTCACCGTTTTTGAACGCCTGGTTTTTGAAAGGTTTGATTTTGGTATTAATTAAGGACATCTATACTTCCTCCGTGTTTTCGTTGAGGTCTAAGTTAACGAATTTTTCCTGACTCGACCAATGCGTTTGCATTATCGAATCAATAAGCGTTATCTAACAACCGAAACAAGACAACTTTGTGAACCTGTCAACGCGATGGCAAACCGCTACCGCGTTTCGCATTATATGCGCTGAAAAGTAAAAAGGCCGCCCTCGCAGGCGGCCCCGTTACCTGAAACACCCGCAGGTAGGTTCAGCGCCAGTAGCTGGCAATGTGTTGCGCTCTACACCTTAATGTAACAGCTCAGCGATTACATCACCCGCTGAACGAAAGGGCAATCCACGCGGCGTCAGGTCTTACCTATGGCTGTAATAGGTTTTACCACAGCCATGACTTTTACCTTTGATTTTGCTGGGCTTCACTCTATCCCCCCCTGTTCATGCGGATCTGAATCCCCGGCTTCTACGATCGGGCCTTTTCCACCCAGCACAAACGAAGCGTCTTAATGCCCCTCACCGGTTGATAAGCTATCCCGGTGCCAACGTCATATCAGCAATTGACCTTATGAATAACGAAAGAAGGATTCAACACGCAATGAGGCTGCGGATAAAGAAAAACTACAGATTATGAAGGAGGCAAAGCCAGACTTCATAAACGTCCTTCCGTCTCTGGCGTTGCAGTAAACAAAAGGATCTGGCGGAATGCGCGACGGTGGTATATATTTAGATAAACTTAACGACGACACGAGCATTAAATAATTAAGAACGAACATTCACCAAACAAATATAATGAAAACATATTATAATCTATTTTTCTTACTGCCAGCTTAACAGGACGTTGAAAATGGCTAACCTTTACGATCTCAAGAAATTCGATCTGAATCTACTCGTTATTTTTGAATGCATTTACCAGCATTTAAGTATCAGCAAAGCGGCGGAAACGCTATTTATTACGCCCTCTGCCGTCAGTCAGTCACTTCAGCGTCTCCGTACCCAGCTAAATGACCCACTATTCGTTCGTTCAGGTAAAGGGATAACGCCGACTACGGTAGGTGTTAATCTGCATCATCATCTCGAAAAAAACCTGAATCAATTAGAACAAACTATCTATCTGACCAACCGTTCTGAATTAAAGAAACGTCTTGTGGTTTATGCCCCGCAGCTTTTTATTACCCCTAAAACAACTAATTTGATTCATATGCTATTAAATGATTCAAACCTGCACGTTGAGCATCACGATCTGCTGGCATCAGGAGAGTCGGTAGAAAGCTTGCTATCCTACCGTAAAGCCGACCTGATATTCAGCACTCTGCCACTAATATCGCGAGCTACCGTCTGTAAGCGCATCCAGGAGATGGACATTTCGCTGGTGTGTAATGAAAACCATCCCAGGCTGGCATCGCTGACCACGACAAAAGCCATACTGCAGGAACGCTTTACCTATTATCTGTCTAACGATCAGGGAACTAAATCCTTTCAAAACCAGGCTGCAGGCATTCTTGCTGATAGAAAAATCGCTTTCAGTAGCGATTCATACACCGCCATCCTTAATATTATTCAACAGACTGATTTAATCGGTTTTGTACCGACGTGTATTCTGGAATATATAAGTTTCCAGAATAAATTTAAAGTTATCAACGTGCCATTTAAGATCCCCTCCGTCAGTATTTACATGATCTATAATCGGGTAAATCTTGATGACCCCAAGTTTGCAAGATTCATCGATAATTTCGAAAACAATAATATCAGTGAATAATTAAAATAATTTTCATTAAATCAATGAATAATAACTAATCTCTTGATTACGAAAAGAATATGATATAAGTACACAGTATCTTTCGCATTAAAGGAATAATGGCTGTGTCTTTTATAAAACTTCCATTACCAGAGTCCGTTCTGCAGGCCAGTCAGCAGAGAATAGAATGGGTAATGGATAACTTCTCTCGCATTTGCGTCTCTTTTTCTGGCGGTAAAGATTCAACGACCATGCTGCACCTCACTGCGCAGCATGCCCGCCATACAGGCAAAAAGATTTGCGTCCTGTTTGTTGATTGGGAAGCGCAGTTTTCCTGCACCATTGCGCATTGCGAAAGGATGCGCGAAGAGTATCGTGACGTTATTGAGCAATTTTTCTGGGTGGCGCTGCCCCTCACCACGCAAAACTCGCTGACCCAATACAACCCCGAATGGCAGTGCTGGGAACCCGGCGCGCGCTGGGTGCGTCAACCACCGAAGGACGCGATTACCGATCCGGGTTATTTCCCATTTTATCAATCGGGTATGAGCTTTGAAACGTTCGTCCGCGAATTTGCCGATTGGTTTTCGCAAAACCGTCCCGCGGCGGTTATGGTCGGCATCCGTGCCGATGAATCGCTTAATCGGTTTATCGCCATCTCCTCGCAGCGTAAGCTTCGCTTTGCCGACGATAAGCCCTGGACCACCTCAGCGCCGGGCGGTCACGCATGGTACATCTATCCTATCTACGACTGGAAAACCGCCGATATCTGGACCTGGTTTGGTAAAAGCGGCCTGTCCTATAACCCACTCTATAACCTGATGTATCAGGCGGGCGTTCCGCTGCGTTATATGCGCATTTGCGAACCCTTTGGCCCGGAACAGCGCCAGGGACTGTGGCTCTACCATGTGCTGGAACCTGAACGCTGGGCCGCCATGTGCCAGCGCGTCAGCGGCGTCCACTGCGGCGGGGTCTACGCCGGTCACGATAATCAGTTCTACGGTCATCGAAAGCTGGATAAGCCGGAACAGCACACGTGGAAAAGCTATGCCCTGTTCTTGCTCGATAGCATGCCGGAGAAAACGGCGGAACACTATCGCAATAAAATCGCCGTTTATCTGCACTGGTATCAGAAGCAGGGAATGGCGGATATACCGGATACGCAACCGGCGGACATTGGTTCCAAAGATATCCCCTCATGGCGGCGCATCTGCAAAGTTCTCCTGAATAATGATTACTGGTGCCGCCAGCTTTCTTTTAGTCCGACCAAATCTCATCAATATAAACGCTATCGCGAGCGTATGAATAAAAAGCGCCAGCAATGGGGAATACTATGCAACGACAATTAATCCAGGCTATTGAACGCTATCTGCAATCGCTGGAAGATGAAGAGGAAAAGATTACTGCGCTTAACGCCTTTCGCCAGACTCTGCATGAATATAGTCCTTTCAAATCACAACCGGTTGATTGCGTGCTGTGGGTCAAACAGGAAAACGTTTTGCCTAATGATTACAACCCAAATAACCTTGCGCCGCCTGAAAAGCGCCTGTTATTCACCTCGCTGGAAACGGACGGCTTCACGCAACCCGTTGTGGTGCTGAAACAGGAGCAGGAGCGCTACGCCATTATCGATGGTTTTCATCGTCATGAACTGGCCAGCGGCAAAGCGACATTGAAAAAACGGCTGAAAGGCTACCTGCCCATCGCCTGCCTGGAAAGCAACGGCGCTAAGCGTGATTCTCTAATGGCCGCGACCATTCGCCACAACCGGGCCCGCGGGCGGCATCAGATTCATGCGATGTCGGAAATTGTCCAGGAATTGGCGCATCTCGGCTGGTCCGATACTAAAATCGGCAAAGAGTTAGGTATGGATTCAGACGAAGTATTGCGCCTGAAGCAAATCAACGGTCTGGTAGAGATGTTCGGCGACCGTCAATTTTCTCAGGCGTGGACCGTTAAATAATTACAGACGACACAGTCGTTCCGCCGCAGCCAGCAGCGTTGCTGGCTGTTTGGCGAAGCACAAGCGTATCAGCTTATGCGGGAACGGATCGGCGCAGAACACCGACAGAGGGATCGCCGCGACGCCGATTTCGGTGGTTAACCAGCGGCAGAAGCTGACATCATCCAGATCCGAGACGGCGCTATAGTCCGCCAGCAGGAAATAAGTCCCTTCGCAGGGCAAAATTTCCAGGCGACTGGAACGCAACGCATCAATAAACAGATCCCGCCGCTCGCGGTAAAACGCCGGAAGCTGCCGGTAATGCTCCGGTTCGCGACGCAGCATATCGGCAATCGCCAGCTGGGCGGGCGTATTGACGGCAAAAGTCAGATACTGATGCACTTTACGCAGCTCCGCGCTAATGGCGGCAGGCGCTACACAGTAGCCGACCTTCCAGCCGGTCATATGAAAGGTTTTGCCAAATGAAGAAACCGCTACCGCCCGTTCGCGCAGCTGCGGATGCGCCAGCACGCTGGCATGCCCTTCAGCAGCAAAGCAGATATGTTCATAAACTTCATCGCTAAGCACGTAGATTTCACGATCGGCGATCGCCTGCCATAGCGCGGCAAAATCTTCCCGCAGCCACACCGTTGCTGACGGGTTGTGCGGCGTATTGAGTATAACCAGTCGAGTTTTGTCGCTGAGGCTCGCGGCGAACTGCTGCCAGTCAACGCGAAAATGCGGCGGCTGGAGGGCAATTCGCTTCAGCACGCCGCCCGACAGCTCAATCGCCGGGGCATAGCTATCGTAGCTTGGGTCAAAGCAGATAACCTCGTCGCCGGCGCGCACCAGGGCGGTAATCGCCGCATACAGCGCTTCCGTCGCTCCGGCGGTCACGGTCACGTCGCTGTTGGCATCGGGACGGTAGCCGTACAGCTCTTCGGTTTTATCGACGATGGCTTCGCGCAGCGCGGCTACGCCGGTCATCGGCGCATACTGATTGGCTCCCTGCGCAACATGATACGCCAGTCGCTCCTGCAAATAGCGTGGGCCGTCGAAATCCGGAAACCCCTGCGACAGGTTAATCGCCTGATGCTGCTGGGCCAGGGCGCTCATTTGGCTAAAAATGGTCGTGCCCAGTGAGGGGAGTTTACTCTCGGGAATCAGTGGCTTATTGCTCATTCTTTTTGTACCGTTTGTGATGCTGTTGTTGAAGCCACTATAACACGATGTTAATATTTGGCAATCAAGACGCTTAGACGTCTAAATGATAACGTTATTTCGCTTATGATTGAAAAACAGCTATCAGCACAACGCCACCGTCAGCACGACCTACCGCTCACTCTGGAGAACTCATGATCCGCGCTATCGTGACCGATATTGAAGGCACCACCAGCGACATTCGCTTCGTCCACAACGTTCTGTTCCCGTACGCCCGCGAACGCCTGGCCGGTTTCGTGACCGCTCAGCAGTTTGTCGAGCCGGTGAAGACCATTCTCGATAACCTGCGCGAAGAGATCGCCCAGCCGGCGGCTGGCGCCGAAGAACTGATTGCGACCCTCTTCGCCTTTATGGATGAAGACCGCAAATCGACTGCCCTCAAGGCGCTGCAGGGCATTATCTGGCGCGATGGCTACGTTCATGGCGACTTTACCGGCCATCTGTATCCGGATGTTCTGCCGGCGTTGGAAAAATGGAGGTCACAGGGTATTGATTTATATGTATATTCCTCAGGCTCCGTTGCAGCGCAGAAATTGTTATTTGGCTACAGCGATGAAGGTGATATTACTCATCTGTTCAACGGCTATTTCGATACCCTGGTAGGCGCCAAGCGTGAAGCGCAGTCCTACCGCAACATTGCTGAGCAGCTGGGACAGCCTCCTGCCGCCATCCTGTTCCTTTCCGATATTCATCAGGAGCTGGATGCCGCGGAAGAGGCCGGTTTCCGCACCCTACAGCTGGTGCGCGGCGACCGCGACCCGGCCAGCCACCATCCGCAGGTTCAGCGTTTTGACGATATTCATCCGGAGCAGATCCCAGCATGAGCGCATTAACCATTTTTTCCGTGAAAGACCCGCAAAACTCGCTCTGGCACAGCACTGACGCCGAAGAGATCCAGCAGCAGCTCAATGCCAAAGGCGTCCGTTTCGAGCGCTGGCAGGCCGACCGTGATTTAGGCGCGGCGCCAACCGCAGAAACGGTCATTGCCGCCTATCAGCATGCGATTGATAAGCTAGTGGCAGAGAAAGGCTATCAGAGCTGGGACGTGATCAGCCTGCGCGCGGATAATCCGCAAAAAGAGGCGCTGCGGGAAAAGTTTCTCAACGAGCATACCCACGGGGAAGACGAAGTGCGCTTCTTCGTCGAGGGCGCCGGGCTGTTTTGCCTGCATATTGGCGATGAGGTGTTCCAGGTTCTGTGTGAGAAGAACGACCTGATTTCGGTTCCCGCTCACACGCCGCACTGGTTTGATATGGGCTCTGAGCCCAACTTCACCGCCATCCGCATCTTCGACAACCCGGAAGGCTGGATAGCCCAGTTTACCGGCGACGATATCGCCAGCGCCTACCCACGGCTGGCGTAATGCCGCGATTCAAGGGGTGAGCAGGCTTATCATCGCTCTCAAGGCGCTTTCCCGGAGGCGGCGCGTAACGCGCCTGTGCAGGCTACTCGACCCGCAGACGGCGATGATCCTGTAGGCCGGGCAAGGCGCCTGCCGCCGCCCGGCGATTCCCTGCGCCTAAGCGCCAATAAACCTCGGCGGATCGAAAGCGGTCACCGGCGGCAGCGCTTCGCGCCATGGCTCAATTTCCACCCAGCAGCTCTGAGCGCTACAGCCCTGCCCCAGTCGCGAACTGCCGCGATCCTCGGTGAGCACGTTGGGATTACCGTGCTTATCCAGCGACCCCTTTTCATTCGGATCCAACGGATCGTACCAGGCGCCGGTCGACATCTGCACCACCCCCGGCAAAATCTGCTCACTCAGGTGCACGCCGGCGAGAATCGCGCCACGGGCGTTATAAACCTTGACCACGCTGCCTTCGCGAATATCCCGCGCCTGCGCATCCTGAGGGTGCATCCACAGCGGCTCTCGCCCCTCAATTTTCGTCGCCCGGCTCACGCTGCCGTGATCGTACTGGCTATGCAGACGGGTGCGCGGCTGGCTGGAGAGCAGGTGCAGCGGCCAGCGCGCCGCCTCCTGCCGCTGCCGCTCCGCCTCCTGCTCATCCCACCACGGGTGGCCTGGGCACTCGCGATAACCAAAACCGGCGATGGTTTCTGAAAAAAGCTCAATCTTGCCGGACGGCGTGGCGAGAGGATAGCGCTGCGGGTCGGCGCGAAAATCCGCCAAAAAGACCTGCGGTTTTTCCGGCGCGCTATACTCCAGCACTCCCTGCTGCCAGAACGCGTCAAACGACGGCAACGCGATCCCTTCTTCCTGCGCGCGCGGCCGCGACGCTTCGTAGATTTGCCGCAGCCACTGCCCGGCATCGCGCCCCTCGCTAAAACGCTCAGCGAACCCCAGCCGTTCGGCGAGATCGCAGAAGATGGCGTAATCATCGCGCGCTTCGCCCACCGGCGGGATCTGCGCGCTCATGGCGATCATAAAGCCGTCGTGGCCTCCGCTGCCGATATCTTCCCGCTCCAGCGAAGTGGTGGCCGGCAAAACGATATCGGAAAATTTGGCCTGCGCGGTCCAGAACTGCTCGTGTACGACTACCGTTTCCGGCCTCCGCCAGGCTTCGCACAGGCGGTTAAGATCCTGATGATGATGAAACGCGTTGCCGCCCGCCCAGTAGACGAGGCGAATATCGGGATAGCGCAGAAGCTGGCCGTCAAACTCGTACGCTTCACCCGGATGCAGCAGCATATCGGAGAGACGCGCCACTGGAATCACGCTGTTCACGGCGTTATCCCCGGCAGGAAGACGCGGTCCGGAAAAGGCTTTCCGCGCCGCTCCTGCCAGATTGGTACAGGCGTAGCCAAATCCTAACCCGCCACCCGGCGTACCGATTTGCCCCAGTAGCGCGGTGAGCGCCACTGTCGCCCAGTAGGCCTGTTCGCCCTGGCGCGCCCGCTGAATCGACCACGAGATATTGACCATCGTGCGCAGGCTCGCCATCTCGCGCGCCAGCGCGACAATCCGCTGCGCCTCAAGACCGGTTATCGCCGCCGCCCACTCCGGCGTTTTCGCGACGCCATCGCGCTCCCCCATCAGGTAGGCGCGATAAGGCGCAAAGCCCACGGTATGGCTGGCGACAAAAGCGCTGTCGTAAAGGGATTCATTAATCAGCACGTAGCACAGCGCCAGCAGCAGCGCGGTGTCGGTCCCCGGACGAACCGCAAACCACTCTGCGCTCTCCACGGCGCTCAGATCGTTGCGTACCGGGCTGATATTGATAAAGCGCGTCCCCTGCGCCTGCATCTTTTCCAGCCAGTATTTCAGCATATGGTCGTTGGCGCCGCCGCCGTTGACCTGCGCATTACGCAGCGGCAGGCCGCCGAAGGCGACGAACAGCTGACACTCGCGCGCCAGCTCAGAAAAGTGGGTATGCTGGCGGTGCAGCGGGCTCAGCGGACCGAGAATATGCGGCAGGATGCGCTCACCCGCCGCGCTGCTGTAGGTATTGGTGCTGGCGGTATAGCCGCCGAAGCACTTAAGGAAGCGATGCAGCTGGCTTTGCGCGTGATGGAAACGCCCGGCGCTGGCCCAGCCGTAGGAACCGCCGAAAATCGCTTCATTGCCGCAACGCGCTTTGACCGAATTCAGTTCGCGCGCCAGCAGATCGAGCGCCACCTCCCAGCTCACCTCCACGAACGGCTCTTTACCTCGCCCCTCGCGGGAAGCCGGACCATTTTGCAGATAGCCGGCGCGCACCGCCGGACGGCGAATGCGCGTCTTGCTGGTGACCGCATCCGGGAGCGACTGTCCGATAGGTGAGGGATTTTTATCCCACAGCACCGGCGTCACCGCCTCAATGTTGCCGTCACGTGCCTGTACCTGCCAGGTTCCCCAGTGCATTACGGTCAGATTATGTTGTTTTCTCATGTGGTTTTTTCTCACCTGCTAACGGCCGCTATAATAAATCGCAGGAATAATAAATTTAAAAGCCCTGTCGCCATACAATCTACTGCCTTAAAAGCGTTTACCAATTAAAATGGCTTAAGATTATTGCGTAATACGATATATTTAAGATATGCATTAATACTAATTAAGCAGCAATATTGTTTTGATTAAATAAGAGTTGCAAGCAAATTAAGCCCACAAAATAAAAAGGGATTAAACTGCATCATGAAATATTTTCAGGTTGCAGATGACAAATTCACGTTTTCCTCAGGCAAATCTGCGATATAACATTGTTGATATAACTTAGACATATTTTGTATTTGAGGTTGTGTAGTTGTTATTGTCATGCTACGGCTCCGCAGCCACCTCCATTACAGGACCATAATAAGAATGTCGCAGAAAATGAAATTATTGCCCATCGCGCTGGGCATGCTCTCGCTTGCCTCCGTTAACGCTCTGGCGGCGGAGACGCTATCGCTTCAGGGAAAAACCATCGGCGTCGCCGTGGTCGGCACACAGCACTTCTGGGATCGTGAAGCCTATAAGGGTGCGACCGAAGAGGTAGAGAAACTGGGTGGTAAGGTGATCGGCGTCGACGGCGGCCGCGATAATCAGGTTCATGCGAATAACCACGATATTTTACTGTCGCGTAAGGTTGATGCGGTAATTAGCATTCTGGGCGACAGCGCCGTTGAGCCTAAATTCAAAGCGCTGCGCGATGCCGGCATTCCGGTATTTACCGTAGACCACGTTTCGAAATATTCGGTCAATAACACCACCTCCGATAACTACACGCTGGGATCGACCATTGGTCGTTATATGGCCGATGAGCTGGGTGGCAAAGGCAACGTCGCGGTATTTAACGCGTTCTCCAGCTCCCTGCGTATTTGCGGCATTCGTTACGACCAGTGGAAATATGTCCTTAAAGATTACCCGGATATTCATATTATTCAGCCGGAGCTGGCCGAACAGTTTGCCAACTCCCCGGAAGACGCGCGGAAGAAAACCCTCGAACTGCTGAGCCAGTACCCGAAAGGTAAGCTCGACGCAATTCACGTGGCCTGCTGGGATCAGCCGGCAATCGGTATTGTCCAGGCGCTGGAAGAGACCGGACGCGATAAAGACGTGAAAGTCACCGCCATCGACGCCGGCCCGGAAACGCTGGAGATCATGGCCGAACCGGGCAGCCCGTTCGTCGCCAACGTCGCCCAGCAGCCGCACCTGATTGGCCAGACCTCTGCCGATAACGTCGCGCGCTACTTCGACAAACAGAAGCTGCCCCTGCAAACCTTTATTCCGGTGGTCCCGGTGAAAGGTCCGCAAGAGGCGAAAGCGGTCTACAAACAGCTAGGATATGGCGAACTGCAGTGATCACTCAATCCTCCGGCGGGGCGACCCCCGCCGCTGGCCTGGCGATGAACCAGATCAGCAAAAGCTTTGCCAACGTGACTGCATTAAATGCGGTCACGCTGCTTCTGAACCCCGGTGAAATTCACGGCCTGATCGGCGAGAACGGCGCAGGAAAATCGACGCTGATAAAAATCCTCGCTGGCGTCTATCGGGCCGATAGCGGCAACGCCACGCTCGACGGCGAGCCGCTGCCGCTCGGCAATCCCGCGGCGATTGAAGCGCTGGGCATCCGCGTTATTCACCAGGAGCTCAACCTGATCCCGCACTTTACCGTGGCGGAATCGGTATTCCTCGGCCAGGAGTATCGCACCCGCTGGGGGGCGCTGGACCGGCGGCGGATGAACGCCGCGACCGAGGCGTTTTTCCGCGACAGCTGGCAGCTGGACATCAATCCCCGCCGCCTGATCCGCGACCTCAGCCTCGCCGAGCGCAAACTGGTGCAAATCGCCAGGGCGCTGATCGACGGCGCGGCAAAGCTGGTGGTCTTCGATGAGCCCACCGCGCCGCTGGAGGCGCAAGAGGCCAGCCTGGTCTCCTCAGCGATTCTGCGCCTTCGCGAGCAGGGGATCGCGATCCTCTATATTTCCCACTATCTCAACGAAATCGCCGCCCTTTGCGATCGCGGCACGGTGCTGCGTAACGGCGAGGTCGTCGGCTATCCAGACCGGGAGCTCCTGCAGAATACCGACGCGCTGATTAAAATGATGGTCGGTCGCGACATTGAACAGCTCTATACCCCTCGCCAGAGCAGCGCTCATCAGGTCGATGCCGCCGCGCCGGTGCTGTCGGTTCGCCATCTCAGCGACGGTCAGCAGTTGCACGATATTAGCTTTGATATTCAGCCGGGAGAGATCGTCGGCATCGCCGGGCTGCTGGGCGCCGGGCGCGACGTGCTGGTCGATCTGCTTTACGGGCTGCGCCGCCCCCGCAGCGGCACGATTAGCATCGACGGCCAGGCGAAGCGGCTGCGGACGCCGTATCAGGCTACCCGCGCCGGGCTAGCCCTTGTGCCGCGCGACCGTCGCCATCAGGGGCTGATTCTCCCCTTCTCCACCGCCGACAATATCAATCTGGCCTCGCTACCGGAGACCGCCACTTTCGGCTGGGAACATCGCGGCAAAGCGCTGGATAAAGCGCGCGGCTGGATCGAACAGCTCGCCATCCGCCCCGGCCGTCCGGAACTGCCGGTGCGTTTTATGAGCGGCGGCAACCAGCAAAAGGCGATTCTCGCCCGCTGGCTGGGCACCGATGCGCGGCTTTTCATCCTCGATGAACCCACCCTCGGGGTGGATATCGGCGCGCGCAGCGATATCTATCAGCGTACCCGCGAGCTGGCGGATCGCGGTCGCGGCGTACTGGTCTCATCCAGCGACGCGCCGGAGCTGCTGGGCCTTTGCGACCGCATCCTGGTGATGTGGCGCGGCGAGCTAGTGGCTAATCTCCCGACCCGCGGGCTGACGCTGGACGCGCTGCTGGTGACGATTAACGGTGGACAGGAACAACAGGTATGAATGCAGGTATCCAGCGCCGCCCCCTTCCGGGCATCACGACGCTTATCGAAAAATTTCCCCTGATTCTCTTTTTTGCGCTGCTGGTCTGGCTCAGCCTGCAGTCGCCTTTCTTTTTAAGCTGGCAAAATATCAGCATGATGCTGGTGCAGAGCGTGCCTCTGGCGATCCTCTGCTTCGGCCTGGTCTGCGTGATTGCCGTCGGCGGCGATGATGTGGTCTCCGGCGGCATCGACCTGTCGCTGCCCGCCATCGCGGTGCTCGGCGTCGCGCTGCTCAGCCTCGGCATGGCCGAGTGGAACACCCCGTACCTGGCGCTGTTTATACTGCTGATTGCCGTGAGCCTGGCCTGCGGCGCGGTCAACGCTACGCTGGTGCTGGCGGCGGGTCTGCCGCCGCTGCTGGCGACCCTCTCAACCTCGGTGGCCTTCACCGGACTGACCGACCTGCTGACCGGCCAGCGGCGCATCGCGGTAAACGACCCGCTGATGGTGGCTTTTCGCGATAACGATCTGTTCGGCATTCCCTTGCCGCTTATCTATCTGCTGGCGGTCTTCGCGCTGTTTCAGTTTTTGCTCCACCACTCCCGCTTCGGCCAGCATTTACAGGCGGTGGGCGGTAACCGCGATATGGCGCAGATGAGCGGGCTCAACGTTCGTCGTTTGACCATTATCGTCTGGCTGCTGGCAGGCATTGCCGCTGGCCTGGCGATTTTGCCGCTGCTTAGCCAGGGCTCCGGCAGCAGCAGCGGCACGGCGACGCCGCTGCTGCTGGAAACCGTCCTCGCTACTTTTATCGGCGCGGCGTTTTCGCGGCGTCGGGTGGTCACCATCTGGGGGGCGCTGCTCGGCGCGGTACTGGTCAACGCGCTCTCAAACGGGCTCGGCCTGCTGGGGGTGAATATTTTCTGGATGGGCGCGATCAAAGGCGGCCTGATCCTCGTGGTGCTGGCGGCGTCGGCGGTCAGACATAAAGGAGGCAACTGATGAGCCAGATGACGCTCAAGACCCCATCAACGAGTCAAACCGGCAGCACCCCGCTGGCGTGGCTTTCTCGGGCGGGATTCGGCGGCATTACCCTGCTGGCGATTGCCCTGTTCGGCTGGGCGAACCCGGTATTTCTGACCTTCGATAACTGGGCCAATCTGCTGCAGGGCAGCGCGATTTTGCTGATCGTGGCGATGGCGATGACCCTTATCGTTAGCGCCGGGGCGATTGACCTCTCCGTCGGCGTCGCGCTTGATTTCGGCGCTGCCTTTGCGCTGGTGGCGCTCAAAACCTGGCACCTGCCGTGGCAGGCAGCGGTGGGCTGCGCGCTGCTCGGCGGGGTGATTATCGGCCTGCTGAACGCCTTCCTGATCCTTGTCTGCCAGATTCGTCCGTTCCTCGCCACCCTCGGCACCTGGTTTATCGCCAGCAGCGCCGAACGCATCTATACCGACGGCGGCGGCTCTATCTCCTACCGCCGGATGGCGCCGGAGTATCACGATCTGGCGGTCGGCAATATCGCCGGTATTCCAACGCCGGTGGTGATCGTGCTGGCGCTGTGGCTGACGGCCTGGCTGATTACCGAACGTACGCTGTTCGGCAAATACGTGCGCGCTATTGGTCAGAACAGCGAAGCGGCGCGGATCGCCGGGATCCGCGACCGCCGGACCATGCTGTGGGTGCTGGTGTCGGCCTCCGCGCTGTGCGCCGTCGGCGGCGTCATTCTCTCCGCCAACCTGCGTCAGTTTACGCCGCTGGCCGGTCAGGCCTACCTGATGGACGCCATCGCCGCGGTCTTTATCGGCACCGCCTTCAACCGGCTGGGTCGGGTCAGCATCGCCGGCACCCTCGGCGGCGTGCTGTTCCTCGCGATTATAGATAACGGCCTGAACCTGATGGGGCTGAACTACCTGGTGAAAGACGCGCTGGTTGGCGTGATTCTGGTGGTCGCGCTGGCCCTCTCCTTCTGGCAGGCGCGTCTGCGCCAGACCCATCGTTAAGCGGAGCTCTCATGGCAACCTTTGACGCCGTCTTTGTCGGCCTGACTATTCTTGATATCGCCGGTCGCCCGGTCATCGACATCCCGCCGCGCGGCGGGGTAGCCTTTATCGAACAGATCCGACTTAACCCCGCCGGAACCGCCGCCGGGGCCAATATTAACGCCGCGAAACTGGGCATTCGCACCGCCGCGGTGGCCTGCCTCGGCGAAGATGAAAAAGCCGATTTTATCCTCGCCAGCTACGCGCGTCTGGGGATCGACTGCTCGCTGATCCAGCGCACCGCGCAGCAGGAAACATCGGCGACGATCCTGCCCATCCGCCCCAACGGCGAGCGCCCGGCGCTGCACTGTCGGGGGGCCTCCGATGCCCTTTTCGTCGGCGAAGAGGAGTTTGACGCGATCCTTGATTGCCGCTTTCTGCACCACGGCGGCAGCGGCCTGCTGGCGGCGATGGACAGTGGGCAAAGCGCGCTGCTGTTACAGGCGGCGAAAGCCCGCGGCGTCACCACCAGCTTTGATTTAATCGCCCCCGACGCGCGCACCCTGGATCTGCTGCGCCCGCTGCTGCCGTCGGTGGACTACTTTATGCCTTCCCTTGAAGAAGCGGCGTATCTCTCCGGGGAGACCCAGCCGGAAGCGATCGCCCGCTTCTTCTTTGCGCTTGGCGTCGGAACCTGCATTCTGAAGGACGGCGAGAACGGCTCCTGGCTGCTGACCCGCGACGGCGCCGTCGAGCATATCGCGCCGTACCGGGTCGATGCCGTAGATACTACCGGCTGCGGCGACAGCTACTGCGGCGGCTTTATCGCCGCGCTGGCCCGTGGGCTAAGCGTCAAAGAGGCGTGCGAGGTGGCTTCCGCCGTCGCCGCCCTGGTGGCGACCGGCATGGGATCGGATGCCGGCGTGGTTGACTGGCAGCATACGCAGGAGTTTATGGCGACCCACCGTCGTAGATAACAAGCTTCGCCGCCGCATTGCGCGGCGGCAAGCGCGGCTTAACGCCACTGATAGAGCAGCGGCTCTCCGGCGACGTAGCGCTGGAGATCGGCGGCAATCATCGCCGTATGCTTAGCAATGCTCTCCCGCGTCGCCCCGGCGATATGCGGAGTAATAATCACGTTATCAAACTCGGTAACGAAAGGATGATCGCGCCACAGCGGCTCGCGATGGTAGACATCCAGCGCCGCACCGCCCAGCGGGCCGTGGCGCAGCGCGTGAATCAGCGCCTCCTCATCCACCACCGCCGCGCGCGAGGTATTAATCAACAGCGCGCCCGGCTTCATGCTATTCAACAACTGCGCGTTCACCAGCCCATCGCTGTGCGGGCCGCTGCTCAGATGCAGGCTCACGATATCCGCCTCGCGGAACAGCCCTTCAAGCGTTGTCTTCTGCAACCCCGGTTCGTTGATATCCTCGGCGGCGACAAACGGGTCCACTACCAGTACCGCCATGCCAAAGGCGCGGGCGATACGCGCCACCCGGCGGCCAATATTACCGTAACCGATCAGCCCCAGGGTTTTGTTGCGCAGCTCGCTGCCTTTAAACACCTCATACGGGCTTTGCGGACTGACGTCCCACACCACATCGCGGCGCAGCCCGCTCTGGGTAGCCTGGGCCGCGTTCTCGGCGTGAGTGAATTCACCGCGCTTCAGTGCCGCGTGGGATTGCGGAATATGCCGCGCCAGGCTCAGCATCAGCCCCAGCGTCAGCTCGGCGGCAGCGTCGGCGTTGCGCCCCGGCGTATAGAGCACGCGGATACCGCGCGCCTGGGCGGCTTTGGTATCGATGTTCACCGGATTGGCGCGCGTGCAGGCGATCACCTGTAAACGCGGGCAGGCGGCGATCACCGCTTCCGTCACCTCATCGTAGCTGGTCACCAGCACCTCGGCGTCGTGGGCCAGTTCGATCAGCTGGCCTGCGCTCAGCTTCGGCTTGCCCAGCGCCCAGCCTTCCACCCGCAGTTCGCCCAGTTGCTGAAAAGCGCTGAGGTCGCCGGCGTGCTCGGCGGTAAAAACAATTTTCATATGCGTTATTCCTGAGAAATATGTTGAAGCGCCTCGCGGCGGGCCTGCCACACCGGGAGCATCTGCTCGCGCAGCAGGCGGTAAACCGGATAGAGCGCGACATAGCGGCTGTGCGCCTGCGGATTGGGCCGATAGCGAGTCTGTTCCAGCGCCGGATGACGGGTCAGCGCATCGACGCTTCGCGCCGCCAGAATCGCCGCGCCGCGCGCGCTAAGTTCGTTGAAAGGACTGGAAACCACCGTTCTGCCGGTACAGTCGGCAATAATTTGCAGCCAGGTCGCCGAAGCCGCGCCGCCGCCGGTCAGGTACAGTTCGCCGCCCTGCGGGTAGCCCTGAAGCGAGTCGACGATGGCGTAGGCCAGCCCTTCGAACACCGCCCGCTGCAGCTCCGCGCGGGTGGTGTGCTGGCTAATGCCGAAATAACCGGCCCGCGCCTCAGGGCTAAAGAACGGCGCGCGTTCGCCGTTGAGGTAGGGCTGCCAGAAGACGCCGCCGCTGCCCGGTTCAACGCTGGCGATGTTCTGTTCCAGCTGCCGTAAATCCGGCTCAAGCGAGATTTGCTGCTGGAGCCAGTCGATGTTCGGCGTCCCGGCCTGCATCGGAAAAAGGTTAATAAAGCTGCCGGCTTCGGTATGGGTGACGTAGCGCGTCCCCTCGTTGACCGTCTGGCGACCGTGGCAGACGATGCCGGTGCAGCAGGTGGTGCCGAGAATGGTATAGATATCGCCGTCGTTGACCGCGCCGCAGCCCAGCGCCGCGCTGCAAACATCCAGCGCACCAGCCGCCACCGGCGTGTCCGCAGGCAGCCCGGTGAGCGCCGCGACCTCTTCACGCAGCGCGCCCGCCTGTGCGTCCGGCGCCAGTAGCGGCGGGAACAGATGTTGTAAATCTGCCAGACCCATCTCATTGAGCACCACCGTGGATAGCTTCCCGCTCTGCTGATTCAGCAAAGAGGTGCTGGCATCGGTGAGATCCAGCGCCGCGACGCCGGTGAGGCGAAAGCGGATCCAGTCCTTGGCGAAAAACAGATAGCGGGCCGCCGCCAGCCGCTCTGGCTGGTGATGCTTGAGCCAGCATAGCTGCATGCTGGTGTTACAAGGCTGCAGGTGGGTGCCGGTATCGTCAAAGAAACGGCGGTCAAAGCCGGGGCGGCTGAGCAGTTCGCTCATCAGATCGCGGCTGCGGGTGTCGCTCCACAGAATACCCGGCCCGACCGGTTCGCCTTCGGCGTCGCTGAGCCACACCCCTTCGCCTTGCCCGGCGAGGCCGATGGCGCGTAAACGCCCGTTTTGCAGCGCCGGATGCCGGGCGATATCGCGTAAAATCGCTACCACCGACTGCCACAGCTGGGCCATATCCTGCTCGGCGTCACCGTTGGCCGACAGCAGAGGACCGGTGTTCTGCGCCGCGCTGGCGCACGCCTGAAAGCGTTCATCAAACAGCACCGCTTTCACACGCGAGGTGCCGATATCGATTCCGAGATAAAAATCCATGCCTGACCCGTTAGTGAAGAGAAATTAGTCACGTTCGTAGCGGCGGCGCATCAGCTCGCATTCGAAGAGAAACTCCAGTCCTTCGAGCTGGCGACGGGCCTCGTGAATGTCTTTACCCCAACAGGTCAGGCCGTGGCCGCGCAGCAGGAAGCCGTAGCGCAGCGGGTGGGTCTGGGCATAATCTTCAATGCGCGCCGCCAGGGCATCGATATCCTGGTCGTTATCAAAAATAGCGACCGGCACGGTATCGAGATGGCTGTGCTGGCCGGTCAGGGTTTTCTGCATCTCATAACCCTGCAGCGCCAGGGTGGCGCTTTTTTCAATCCGCGACAGCACGGTGGCGTTGACGGTATGCACGTGCAGAACCACGTTCGCCTCCGGGAACAGGCGATACACCAGGGTATGCAGGCCGGTTTCAGCGGAGGGTTTACGCCCGGAAGGCGCTGTGTTGCTGGCGATCTCCACCTGGAGGAAATCCTCCGTCGTCAGGCTGCCTTTATCGCGCCCCGACTCGCTGAGCCAGCACCAGGTCTCATCCTGACGCACCGACATATTGCCGCCGGTGGCCGGCGCCCAGCCCTTCGCGCCGATCCAGTGACAGGTGGTGACCAGTTGCGCGAGTCTTTCTTGCCACATAGCAGTTCCTTAGTTTAGCGATGTTGTATTTAGCCGTCTAAATGGCTATTTACCCGATACTAACACCGCCGACGTAAGCGAACAATATTTCAGGAAAGACTTACATTGATAATGGTTATATCAGAAAAGAATATGAAATTACTGTTTTTAACAACAATACAACTGAGCATTTTCATGACGCCAAAATTACCGGCTACAGGTGGTCAAAAAGATGGGGGATCGTGCCGCCGGGAAATGGCGCAAAATTGGCATCATTTGTCGATTCCGCCCTCCCCGCAGGTCGGGTAAGGTGCCAGCCGACAGGAATGCGTGCAATAGCGCACTCCCCTGCTCCACGGCGGTGCAAAACATGTCATTGTGCACACATTTATGGCAAACATCGGCTAAAAAACGCCATTTTATGTGCACACTGCCCACTTCATTGTGTTACCCCTGCCCCGCTTTTTCTGGCACACCTCTTGCTACTCCTCTGCCATCGCTTTTCGGATAGCCACTCAGAGGTTCCACCATGTCAAACAGCAATGATTTTCCGCTCGTCGAAGCGCCCGCATCCGGGCGTAAAGGCGTATTTTCCATCTCGATGGTTCTGTTCAGCTTTACTTTTTTTACCGGCACCATGTTCGCGGGCGGCAAGCTTGGCGTCTCTTTCTCCATCGTTAACCTGCTGTGGATTGCGGTCATCGGTAACTTTTTGCTGGCCCTGTACGCCGCGTCGCTCGGTTGGATAGCCGCGCGCAGCGGGCTGAATACCGTGCTGATGGGCCGTTTTTGCTTCGGTGAAATCGGCAGCAAGCTCGCCGATTTTATTCTCGGTTTCGCCGAGCTGGGATGGTACGCCTGGGGGACCGCGACGGTCGCCATCTCGCTGGTCAAAATCCTCGCCCTTCCTGAGGCGACAACCATTCCGCTGATGATCCTGTTCGGCATCCTGTTCTGCGTCACCGCGCTGGTGGGCTATAAGGGGCTGGATGCGCTGTCGCGCGTGTCGGTACCGCTGATGTTTATTCTGCTGGTGGTGTCGATGTATCTCGCCGCCCATCATGCCGGCGGCTGGCAGGCGATGACCAAAATCGAACCGGGCGAAACCATGACCTGGTCGGCGGCCATCACCATGGTATTCGGCACCTTTGCCAGCGGCGCGACCCAGGCGACGAACTGGACGCGGCTGGCTAACTCCAGCCGCACCGCCATCGTCGCCAGCATGAGCAGCTTCCTGATCGGCAACGGGCTGATGATTATCGCCGGCGCCTGGTGCGCCATCGTCTACCAGCAGGCCGATATCGTGGAAGTGCTGATTTTGCAGGGGCTGTCGGTCGCCGCGGTGGTGATGCTGTGCCTCAACCTGCTGACGATTCAGGGACCGACGATCTACAACGTTTCGGCGGCGGCCTGCCATCTGCTGCGCAGCGAGCGTCGCCGCACCCTGACCGTGGTTGCCGCCGGGGTCGGCATTCTGCTGGCCATTGGCGGTATGTATGAAATGCTGATCCCTTTCCTCGTGCTGCTGGGCAGCATCATTCCGCCCATCGGCGGCGTGATCCTCGCCGACTACTGGTTTTATCGCGGCGGCCGCTATCCGCTGCTGCACACCGCCCGTTTGCCGCGTTTTAACTGGCTGGGACTGAGCGCCTACGCCGTGGGCGCGGTGGTGGCTTACCTGTCGCCGTGGATCGCCCCGCTGGTTGGCATTAGCGTGTCCGCGCTGGCCTATATCGCGCTGACTCGCCTGAGCAAACGCCAGCCCGCCGCTGATTCGGTCGCGGAGCAGTAGCCGTGAGCCTGACGGTCGGCGAAATCCTCGCCCTGGAGGGGCTCTCCGCCATGCGCCTGCGCGCCGGTAAGCAGGGGCTGCAGCTGGCGGTTCGCTGGTACTACGTGGCGGAAAATGAAAATATCGCCGAATGGATCATGGGCGGGGAGCTGGTATTTATCACCGGGATCAACCATCCCCGCGATGAAGACAACCTGATTCATTTGCTGATGGAAGGCAAACAGCGCGGGATCGCCGGCATGGTGATCCTCACCGGCGACGTCTATATTCAGGCGATCCCGCCGCGCCTGATCGCGCTGGCCGACGCGCTGGGCATTCCGCTAATCGAACAGCCCTATCTGCTGAAAATGGTGATCGTGACCGAACGCATCGGTACCGCACTGGTACGCAGCGAAAACGCCCTGCAATCGCAGCGCGATATTCTGCTGCAGCTGTTAACCGGCGACTACCCCGACCTGCAAATACTGCATCAGCGCGCGCTCCACCAGCAGCTGGATTTTACACGTCCGCTGCGGGTGGCGGCGCTGCGCCTTGAGGGGATACCGCGTCTGTTTCGCCAGTTTCCGCCGGAGCAGGCCGAAGCCTGGCTTCAGCAGGCCCGCCGCACCGTGCGCCAACGCCTGCAGCAGCAGCTCAATCAGCAGGGCAACCCCTTCCCTCTGGTCGAGCGCAGCAATATGTTTCTCTTCCTCCTGCCGGATGAAGACGGCGAGTTTTATCAGCAGAAAACGTGGCTCCAGGCGTGGCTGATTGCGCTGGCGGAGGGCGACGACGGGCTTTCGCTGCTGTGCGGCCTTTCGGCGCCGGTGCAGCAGCTGCAGGGATATCAGCGCGCGCTGTCGCAAGCGCGTCAGGCGCTGGATCTTAGCGATAATCTGCGTCCGGCCCAGCGCATCAGCGACTACCAGCAGCTGGGGTTTATCAAGCTGCTCTCCGCCGTTAGCGACCCCGCCCTGCTGAGCGACTTTATGCACGACACCCTCGGCTGTCTGATTGAGCCGGATCGCAAAAGCCCGTGGCTGCTGATGGAGACCCTGGAAACGCTGCTTCAGGAGAGCGGCAACGTGGTCAGGGCCGCCGAGCGGCTGGGCATTCACCGTAACACGCTGCATCAACGTATTCAGCGTATTGAAAAGTTGACCGGCTATCCGGTCAGCCATCCGCAATTTCATCTCAACGCCTCGGTCGCCTTAGCGATCTGGCGTATGTCGCAAAACCATTTACGGGAAAAACCATGAAAATTATCAACGCGCGCCTGCGCCAGCAAGAAGCGCTCTATACCCTCGACTTACAGGACGGCGTGATTAAAAGCATTACAGCGCAGGCGGCGGCGCAGGCGGCTGGCGCCAGCGACATCGATGCCCAACAAAAGCTGGTTATCCCGCCATTCGTCGAGCCGCATATCCATCTTGACGCCACCCTGACGGCGGGCGAGCCGGAGTGGAATATGAGCGGCACCCTGTTTGAGGGCATCGCCCGCTGGAGCCAGCGCAAAGCGAGCGTCACCGTCGAAGATACGCGCCAGCGGGCGCTGAAAACCATCGGCATGCTGCGCGACAACGGCGTACAGCACGTGCGTACCCACATTGATGTCACCGATCCCTCCCTGACCGCCCTTGAGGCGATGCTGAGGGTGAAAAAGGAGGCGGCCCATCTTATCGATCTGCAGATCGTCGCCTTTCCGCAAGAGGGCATTGAGTCCTTTCCCGGCGGACGCGAACTGATGACCCGCGCCATCGAAATGGGCGCCGACGTGGTGGGCGGCATTCCGCACTATGAAAATACCCGCGATAAGGGCGTCAGCTCGCTGGTTTTTCTGATGGACCTGGCCGAGCGCCACGGCTGCCTGGTGGACGTGCACTGCGATGAAACCGACGACCCGCAGTCGCGCTTTCTGGAAGTGCTGGCGGAAGAGGCCCGGGTGCGCGGCATGGGCGCGCAGGTCACCGCCAGCCATACCTGCGCCATGGGCTCTTACGATAACGCCTACTGCTCGAAGCTGTTCCGCCTGCTCAAAGCTTCGGGCATTAACTTTATCTCCTGCCCGACCGAAAGCATTCATCTGCAGGGTCGCTTCGACAGCTGGCCGAAACGCCGCGGCGTGACGCGGGTGGCGGAGCTGGACCGCGCCGGGATCAACGTCTGCTTCGCTCAGGACTCCATTCAGGACCCGTGGTACCCGCTGGGCAACGGTAACATCATGCGCATTCTCGACGCCGGGCTGCATATCTGCCATATGCTGGGATACGAAGATTTGCAGCGCTGCCTCGATCTGATTACCGAGAACAGCGCCCGCACCCTGTGCCTCGGCGACAACTACGGCATTGCCGAAGGACGCCCGGCGAACCTGCTGATCCTCGATGCGGAAGACGACTATGACGCGCTGCGCCGCCAGGCCAAAGTGCTGACCTCCATTCGACATGGCAAGGTCATTTTGCAGCGTCAGGCGGAGCAGATTCGCTATCCGGCATAAGCCTGAAGTTGACGCGGTCGCGATGCCGCGTCAACCCACTGCTCGCCCGGGGATTTATGTGGTACCTTTTAACGACTTTTTCCGTGCCGGCCATGGGCTCCAGCGTCGGCGCGGGCTCACTGAGGATAACCCGTACCCTGATACTATGAGCGAAAAAAAATGGATTAAGGCAGAGGACGTTGCCCGGCTCGCTGGCGTCTCCCGTTCCGCGGTTTCCCGTACCTTTACGCCCGGGGCATCGGTGGCGGAAAAAACCCGCCAGAAGGTTCTCGCCGCGGCGGAAACCCTGGGCTATCAGGTGAATATCATCGCCCGCACGATGAACACCGGCAGCAGCAACTTTATTGGCATCGTCACCGCTGGGTTTGATAACCCGTTCCGCAGCAAGCTGCTGTCGCCGCTGGTCCACCAGCTGGCGCTCAACGGTTTTATGCCGCTACTGATGAACGCCGACGATCCGCAGCAGCTCGCCCCGTCGCTCAGGCAGCTGCTGAGCTATCACGTCGCGGGGGTCATTATCACCTCCGGGGCGCCGCCGCTGTCGCTGGCGGAGGAGTATCTGGAGCGAAAAATCCCGGTAACCCTTATCAACCGCCACGCCGAGCTGGCCGGCTGCGACCGCGTGTGCAGCGACAACGCGCAGGGGGCGAAGCTGGTGGCCGAGCTGTGTGCCCAGCGCCGGTGGCGCCAGGCCGGGTTTATCGGCGAAAGTCTGGATAACTTCAGCACCCGCCAGCGCTACGAAGCGTTTGTTGCCCATAGCCAGGGCATGGAGATCGCCGCGCACTTCTGCGACAGCAGCGGCTATCAGGCGGGATTTGCCGCCGCCAGGCAGCTGCTCGCCGCGCATCCGCGTCTGCAGGCGCTATTCTGCGCCACCGATATGCTGGCGCTTGGCGCCCTGGACGGCCTGCGGGCGGACAACCCCACGGCTTCGCTGCCGGCAATTATCGGTTTCGACGATATCCCGCAGGCGGACTGGCAGCCCTATCAGCTGACTACCGTGCAGCAGAATACCGCCCTGCTCGCCCACCACGCGGTGGATCTGCTGGTGACGAGGATCGCCAAATTCAGCCTGCCGTCACGCCATCGTGAAGTACCGGTGAAACTGATCGTTCGTCAAAGCGCGAAATGAAAAATTCATTTTATGCCGGAGCGATCACAGAATAATTCTTTTAATCCATCCACACTCATTTTGCCCTTCGGGGCTGTTTTTTTCAGGCGAATTGCACACGTGTGCAAAAATAGGGAGTTACGATGAAATCACTGGAATTACATGAACTGCAGGCCCGCTATCGTTTAGCCTGCGAGCTGGCGAAGGCCGGCGCTGAGCTGGCGTTCGAATACTATCAGCAGCGCGACCGGCTGGCGGTGGATCATAAAGGCGACGACCTGCAGGATGTGGTCAGCGTCGCCGATAAGCGGGTCGAAGCGTTTGTTAAGCAGCGCATTACCGACGCCTTCCCGCAGGACGGTTTTCTCGGCGAGGAGAGCGGGACGCAGATGCCGGACGCGCGCGTGCTGTGGGTTGTCGATCCTATCGACGGCACCAGCTGTTTTCTTAACGGCCTGCACACCTGGTGCCTGTCGCTGGCCATCCTTGCCGACGGCGAACCGGTTATCGGGGTGGTGTACGACCCCAACCACCGCGAGCTGTTCCACGCCCTGAAAGGCCAGGGCGCATGGCTTAACGATACGCCCATCGCGCCGCATCCGGCGGCGACGGTCAAAGAGGGGGTGATGGGCGTTGGCACGTCGCACCGCGTGACGCCTGCGGTCTTTCTGCCCTTCCTTGATGCGCTGCTGAGCGACGGCGGGATGTTTATCCGCAACGGCTCCGGAGCGCTGATGAGCGCCTGGGCGGCGGCGGGCAGGCTTATCGGCTACTACGAACCGCATATGAACCCATGGGACGGACTGCCGGGGCTGGTGCTGATGCGCGAAGCGGGCGGCCTTAGCAACGACTATCTGGCAAACGACGGGATTCGTCACGGCAACCCGCTGCTGCTGGCCAGCAAGACGCTCTACCCACAATTAAAAAACATGCTTTGTCACCCACTACCTTAACCCGTATCGGGTCAGGCTTTATCTGATTATGTACTCTACACAACGACAATCAACCCTAAATAATTCGAGTTGCAGAAAGGCGGCAAGTGAGTGACAAATTCGTCGGGAACGAATTTGACCAGCCGAAGGCTGGCCTCCGGTGAGAGGCAGGAGCCTCTCATTAATCCCCAGGAGCTGACTCTGGTAAGTGACTGGGGTGAACGAACGCAGCCAACGCATATGCAACTTGAAGTATGACGGGTTAAACCTCATGGACGAACCACACTAATCAGTCAGGCCTCCGACCTTCGGAGATACCATTATGTCTGGAAGAATTATCGCATTTTTTCGCGCTTCGCCGCCCAAAGCGGGCGGAGAGTTCGATGAGCAGCGCTTTCGCAGCGTGCGCTGGCAAACCTTTATTACCATGACCCTGGCGTACGTCACCTTCTACGTTTGTCGGCTGTCGTTCACCGTCGCCAAAAGCGCGCTGGTGGAGCTCGGCATTACCCCGACGGAGCTGGGCATGATCGGCTCAACGCTGTTTTTCAGCTACGCCATCGGCAAGCTGGTCAATGGCTTTATCGCCGATCATGCCAACGTGGTGCGCTATATGAGCCTCGGGCTGCTGCTAAGCGCCGGGATGAACCTGATGATGGGGATGACCAGCAACGCCATGCTGCTGGCTATCTTCTGGGGGATCAACGGCTGGGCGCAGTCGATGGGCGTCGGCCCCTGCGTGGTATCGCTGGCGCGCTGGTACGGCTGTAAAGAACGAGGCACCTTTTACGCCATCTGGTCGACGGCGCATAATATCGGCGAAGCGATGACCTATATGGTGATCGCGGCGGTGATTGCCGGGTTCGGCTGGCAGATGGGCTACCTGTCGACCGCCGCGCTCGGCGCCGCCGGGGTGGTGCTGATGCTGCTGTTTATGCGCGACTCGCCGCAAAGCTGCGGCTTCCCGTCAATCAACGTGATTCGCGACGAACCGCTGGAGGAGACGGAAGCCCGCGGCTCGGTGTTTAAAAACCAGCTGCTGGCGCTGCGCAACCCGGCCCTGTGGACGCTGGCGCTGGCCTCGGCGTTTATGTATATCGACCGCTACGCGGTGAACTCATGGGGGATCTTCTTCCTCGAACAGGATAAAGCCTACTCTACTCTCGAAGCGTCCGGGATTATCGGGGTCAACGCCATCGCAGGTATCGCCGGAACCATTATCGCCGGGATGCTCTCCGACCGTTTCTTCCCGCGCAACCGCAGCGTGATGGCCGGCTTTATCAGCCTGCTCAATACCGCCGGCTTTGCGCTGATGCTCTGGTCGCCGCACGGCTACTACACCGATATTCTGGCGATGATTATCTTCGGCGCCACTATCGGGGCGTTGACCTGCTTCCTTGGCGGCCTGATCGCCGTCGATATTTCGTCGCGTAAAGCGGCGGGCGCCGCGCTCGGCACCATCGGTATCGCCAGCTACGCGGGGGCGGGACTCGGCGAGTTTCTCACCGGCATCATCATCGATAAAACCTCGATGATCGAAAACGGCAAAACGCTGTATGACTTCAGTACGCTGTCGCTGTTTTGGGTAGGCACCGGCCTGATGTCCGCGCTATTCTGTTTTACCACCGCCGCGATTGTCGCCAGGCGACACGCGATAGAACGTCAGACCTCATTCTCGTCATAACCTTTTAACTTATAAGGAAGATTTTATGATGCCTGTACGACATCAGGTTTTGCTACGTCTGCTGCTCGCCTGCACCCTGCCGCTGCTGGCTGCGCCGGGGCACGCCGCCGCGCAGTTTGCGCTGGAAAAGGTGGTTGAACTCAGCCGCCACGGCATTCGTCCGCCGACGGAGGGCAACCGGGAGGCCATCGAAGCCGCGACCCAGCGTCCGTGGACGCAGTGGACCACCCACGACGGCGAGCTCACCGGCCACGGCTATGCCGCCGTCGTCAATAAAGGGCGCGATGAAGGCGCGCGCTATCGCCAGCTCGGTCTGCTGACGGCGGGCTGTCCGGCGAACGGGGAAATTTACGTTCGCGCCAGCCCCCTGCAGCGCACGCGGGCCACCGCCCAGGCGCTGGTGGACGGCGCATTTCCCGGCTGCGGCGTGATGATTCATCACGTCAGCGGCGACGCCGACCCGCTGTTTCAGACCGATAAATTTGCCGCCACGCAACCCGATCCCGCCCGCCAGCTGGCGGAGGTGAAGAAGAAGGCCGGCGATCTGGCCCAGCGTCGGCAGGCGCTGGCCCCGGCTATTCAACTGCTGAAAAACGCGGTTTGCGTACCCGATAAGCCCTGCCCGGTGTTTGATCTACCGTGGCAGGTGGAGCAGAGCAAAAGCGGCAAAACGTCGATTAGCGGTCTGAGCGTAATGGCCAATATGGTCGAGACGCTGCGCCTGGGGTGGAGCGAAAACCTGCCCCTCAGCCAGCTGGCGTGGGACCATATTACCCGCGCCAGCCAGATCACCGCCCTGCTGCCGCTGCTGACGGAAAACTACGATCTGAGCAACGACGTGTTTTATACCGCGCAAAAACGCGGCTCGATTCTGCTTAACGCGATGCTGGAAGGGGTACAAGAAGGCGCCACGCCAAACGTACGCTGGCTGCTGCTGGTGGCACACGATACCAATATCGCCATGGTGCGTACGCTGATGGATTTTAGCTGGCAGCTGCCGGGGTACAGCCGCGGCAACATCCCGCCGGGCAGCAGCCTGGTCCTCGAGCGCTGGCGCGATACCCACAGCGGGAAACGCTACCTGCGCGTCTACTTCCAGGCGCAAAGTCTGGACGATTTACGCCGCCTGCAAATGCCGGATAGCCAGCATCCAATGCTGCGCCAGGAGTGGCGTCAGTCGGGCTGTCAGACCACCGACGTCGGAACGCTGTGCCCTTACCAGGCGGCGTTGACGGCGCTCGGCAAGCATATCGACCGGCAGTCCGCTCCGGCGGTAGAAATGGCGCTGCCATAAGTTGAAGGCGAAGCGAGGGAGGTCGCTTCGCCTTTTTCGCTCAGGTTCAGGCCTTTTCTGGCTTGAACGCCCCGGCGGCGACCTGCTCCGGGGTCACCACGCCGCTGTCCAGCACCCAGCCGCTGACTAACGATGCGGGCGTGACGTCAAAGGCCGGGTTGTACACCGCGGCCTCTCTCGGCGCCCATTGTACCGCGCCAAAGCTGCCAGCGACGCCGGTCACTTCGGCGGCTGCCCGCTGCTCAATCGGAATCGCCGCGCCGTTCGGGCAATGGCGGTCCAGGGTGGTCTGCGGCGCGGCCACGTAAAAGGGAATCTGATGATACTTCGCCAGCACCGCCAGCGAATAGGTGCCGATTTTATTCGCCACGTCGCCGTTGGCGGCAATACGGTCAGCGCCCACCCAAACCGCGTCGACCTGGCCCTGCGCCATCAGGCTGGCGGCCATCGAATCGGTAATTAGCCGGTACGGCACGCCCAGCTCACCCAGCTCCCAGGCGGTCAAACGTCCGCCCTGCAACAGCGGGCGCGTTTCATCCACCCAGACGTTGGCCACGTTTCCCTGCTGATGCGCCAGCGCAATCACCCCCAGCGCGGTGCCGACGCCCGCCGTCGCCAGGCCGCCGGTATTGCAGTGGGTCAACAGGCGGCTGCCCGGCGTCACCAGCGCGCTGCCCGCCTCGGCGATGCTGGCGCAAAGCTGTTTATCTTCTGCGATCAGACGCAGCGCTTCCGCTTCCAGCGCCTGCGGAAAGTGCTCCTCCGCCAGCGCCTGCTTCATGCGATCCAGATTATTCATCAGGTTTACCGCCGTCGGCCGCGCGGCGCGCAGCGTTTCCAGCGCCTGAGATAGCGCATCACGGGTCAGACCGCGCTGCGCCAGCAGCGCCAGCAACAGGCTCGCCGACAGGCCAATCAGCGGCGCGCCGCGCACCCGCAGGGCGTGAATATGATCCACCAGCAGCGCCACGTTATCCGCCGCCAGCCAGCGTTTTTCCTGCGGTAAGGCCTGCTGGTCAAGAATAAAGAGCTGATTTTCGCTTACCCGCAGGCTGGTGGTCTGTAGTGTCTGCATTTAGTTAAATCCCTGTTGCGTTGTTGTATCACATTGTGTCAGGATGGAATCCAGAAGTATAGACGTCTGAACGGCTTAATCAGAATTTTGAGGATCGAGGCAATGTCGCAATACCATACTTTCACGGCCAGCGATGCGGTGGCTTACGCCCAACAATTTGGCGGTATCGAAAACCCGTCAGAACTGGTGTCCGCGCAGGAAGTGGGCGATGGTAACCTCAACCTGGTGTTTAAAATTTTCGATACCGAGGGCGTGAGCCGGATCATCGTTAAGCAGGCGCTGCCCTACGTGCGCTGCGTGGGAGAATCCTGGCCGCTGACCCTTGATCGCGCCCGCCTTGAGGCGCAAACCCTTGTGGCTCACTATCAGCACTGCCCGCAGCACACGGTACAGATTGTGCATTTCGACCCCGCGCTGGCGGTGATGGTGATGGAGGACCTCTCCGATCACCGCATCTGGCGCGGCGAGCTGATTAACAACGTTTACTACCCGCAGGCCGCCAGCCAGTTGGGGGAATACCTGGCCCAGGCGCTGTTCCACACCAGCGACTTTTATCTGCATCCTCACGAGAAAAAAGCCCAGGTGGCGCAGTTTATTAACCCCGAGATGTGCGAAATCACCGAGGATCTGTTTTTCAACGACCCGTATCAGGTTCACGAGCGCAACAGCTATCCAGCCGCGCTGGAAGCCGATGTCGCCGCCCTGCGCGACGATACGCAGCTGAAGCTGGCGGTGGCCGCGCTCAAGCACCGCTTCTTCTCCCATGCCGAAGCGCTGCTGCATGGCGATATCCACAGCGGCTCGATTTTCGTCGCCGAGGACAGCTTTAAGGCCATCGACGCCGAGTTCGGCTTTTTCGGCCCGATAGGCTTCGATATCGGTACCGCCATCGGCAACCTGCTGCTCAACTACTGCGGTCTGCCAGGCCATCTGGGCATTCGCGATGCCGCTGCGGCTCGCGAACAGCGCCTCAGCGATATTCAGCAGTTCTGGACAACCTTCGCCGAGCGTTTTCAGACGCTGGCGGCGGAGAAATCCCGTGATGCCGCGCTGGCCTGGCCCGGCTATGCTTCCACGTTTCTGAAGAAAGTCTGGGCAGACGCGGTGGGCTTCTGCGGCACCGAACTGATTCGCCGCAGCGTCGGGCTGTCGCACGTGGCGGATATCGATACTATCCAGGACGAAGCCATGCGCCATGAATGCCTGCGCCACGCCATCACGCTGGGTAAAGCGCTTATTCTCATTGCTGACCGTCTCGACAATGTCGAAGAACTGATTGCGCGAATTCGTCAGTACGGTTGAATCTCCGTCCAGCCTTTCCCGGCTCGCGCTGCGCTTAGCCGGGCTACGGGTTCGCCACCGTCTGTGGTCCGGTAGCCCGGGTAAGGCGTTTACGCCGCAACCCGGGAAGGCAACAACCCACAATCCCCTACCCCAGATACTCAATCACCGATAGCCCGCCGTTATAGTCGGTGCTGTAGATTATGCCCTGCGCATCAACGAAGACGTCGCAGGACTGGATCACCCGCGGGCGGCCTGGGCGGGTATCCATCATTTTTACCGGTGCGGCAGGCACCAGCGCCCCGGTTTCCACCGGTCGATAAGGGTTAGATATATCGTAAGCCCGCACGCCCGCATTCTGGTAAGTGGCAAAAATCAGCGTTGAGCTGACAAAGCTGCCGGGACGGTTTTCATGCAGGTTATGCGGGCCGAAATGCGCCCCTTTCGCCACATAGTCGGTCTCATCCGGCTGCGGGAAAGTCGAAATACTCACCGGGTTTGTTGGGTCGCGAATATCAAACAGCCAGATCAGCTTCTCGCCGTCCTGCTGGTTATCCAGCACCGCCTCATCAAGCACCACCAGCAGATCCCGATCCGGGAGCGGCAGCGCGGTGTGGGTGCCGCCGCCAAACGGCGGGCTCCAGTTACGGTGGCTGATCAGCTTCGGATGCGCGCGGTCCTGCACATCAAGCAGGGTCAGACCGCCGTCGCGCCAGCTGCCGTAGGCGGTGTCGCCGGCGATAATCGCGTGATGCAGGGCATAGCGCTTGCCCTCCGGCCACTGCGCGGTCTCCCCCGCCGCCAGATTCATTCCCGGTAGCCACCAGCGCCCGGCGACTTCCGGCTTACGCGGATCGGCCAGGTCGATAGTGAGGAAAATGTAGTCGCTAAAACCGTCGATCAGCGCGGAGACGTAGGCCCAGCGTCCGCCGACGTACCAGATGCGGTGAATGCCGATGCCGTTAAGCGACAGGAAGCTGATTTCACGCGGTTTATCCGCAACCGAAATATCAAAGATCCGCAGTCCGGCGCTCCAGCCCTTATCCCGTACGTCGCTGACCGTCTCGCCCACCGAACGGGTGTAGTAAACCTTCTCGTCGGCGAAGCGGGCATCGGCGAACAGATCCCGGGCGTTGATCACCAGCAGCAGATCGTCGTGCGCCTGTAAATGGACGTTCCAGGTACCCGGCGGCGCAGCGATGTAATTGACCGTTTGCGGATTTTTCGGGTCGCGCACATCCACCACGGAAAAACCCTGCGAGACCATATGGCCGATATAGGCAAAACCACGATGGACCATCAGTTGGACGCCGTCCGGGCGTCCCCCCTGATCGCTATGCCCGATCAGCCGCATATTGCGGCTGTATTCTGGTGTGGGTAACGCAGTCACGCAACCTCCTGTTGCCCGGTAAGCGCAGCGCTACCGGGTAGTTGTTATTTGTTCTTTGCTTCGAGAGTGGCGAACCACGGGGCGATAAAGTCTTCGGTCTGGCCCCAGCCCGGGATTATTTTACCCAGCGAGGCGACGTTCACCGCCCCCGGCTGCGCCGCCAGCAGCGCCTGCGGGATCGCCGCCGCTTTAAAGTCGTAGGTCGCAGGCGTCGGTTCCCCGGCAATCTTATTGGCGATCAGGCGCACGTTGGTGGCGCCGATAAGCTTCGGATCCACCGCCACGCTCACCTTCCACGGACTGCCGGATTCGCGCATCAGCTGCAGATCCTGGTTGGAAATATCGATGCTGTAGAGTTTGATCTCGGTGCGGCCGTTCTCTTTCAACGCTTTATACGCGCCCTGGCTGAAGGCGTCCCAGGTTCCCCAGATAGCATCAATTTTGCCTTTCGGATATTTCGCCAGGATCGCGCCGACCTTGTTGGCGGTATCGCCCTGCACGTCGGAAGAGACCGCGCCGATGGACTCCAGCTCTTTGATGCCGGGGTTTTGTTTAAGCAGCGTCTGGTAGGCCGCCTGGCGGCGCTCCATCGGCGGGAAACCCGCGACCCACAGTTTGACGATGTTGGCTTTGCCGTTGAAATCTTTCACCAGTTGGCCAAAGGAGAGTTCGGTCAGCGAAGCGTCATCCTGCTGGGTAACGGTAACGCCCGGGATCTCGCCGTTTACCGCGGTATCGAAGACCGAGACTTTGATCCCGGCATCCACCGCTTTTTTCACCAGCGCGGTGGCGTAGGGGTCGCGTCCCTGAGATAGAATAATGCCGTCGTATTTCTGGCTAATCGCCTGGTTAACGAAGTCCTGGAATTTGGCATCATCACCGTTACTGAGGAAGGTGCTGATTTTAAACCCGAGCTTTTTCCCCTCCTGGATCGCCCCGGAGACAAACTGGGTGGTGTTATCGTCGGAGCCCAGATTGCGGATCACCGCGATGCGAATCGGCCCGCTATGTTCGGCAATCGCCGCCGGAAGCGGCGTCGGAGTTTCAGCAAAAGCTGCCGTCGCGTTGAACAACCCCAGTGCGATGAGTGAATATGTTATCTTTTTCATAGTGTTTCCTTTTTGTTACCCTAGATAATTCGAATTGCAGGACGGCGGCAAGTAAACGAATCCCGATGAGCTTACATAAGTAAGTGATTCGGGTGAGTGAACGCAGCCAACACACCTGCAATTTGAAGAATGACGGGTAAAATTTTAGGTACGGCGCTGAAAATAAGTCAGTGCGAGTGCGCCAGCCAGCACCAGCCCTTTAATAATGTCCATTGCGTAGTACGGCACCGAGAGCATCACCAGGCCGTTGGAGAGCACGCCCAGAATCACCGCCCCCACCAGCGTACCGAGCGCGTTCGGTTTACCTGAACCAGCCAGCGAGAAGCCAATCCACGCCGCCGCCACCGCATCCATCAGGTAGCCGCCGCCGGCGTTCACCTGCGACGAGCCGATACGTGAAGCCAGCAGAATGCCGCCGAGCCCCGCCAGCAGAGAGGCGATCACATATGCCGCCACCTTATAACGGGTGATCCGCAGGCCGGAGAGGCGCGCCGCTTCCGGGTTGCCGCCGATGGCGTACATCCGCCGACCGTGGGTGGTAAAAGAGAGCGCCAGCTGAGCGATAACGGTCACCACCAGCATAATGATCACTATCGTCGGCACCTGCCCCAGCGAACCGAACGCCGCCGGGATCGCGCCTTCCGCCATATCGCCGCTCGGCAGCACCATATTTTCGGTGATCGACCCGCCATAGCTGTAGGTCATCGCCACGCCCTGAATCACGAACAGGCTGGCAAGCGTCGCCAGCATGTCGGGAATACGCAGGATCACGATAAGAAACGCGTTAAACAGCCCCACTAAGGTACAGAGCGCCAGGGTGACAACAATCGCCTCGGTGGTGCCGAAGCCGTGCCAGACAAACAGCGAAATCACCAGCGCATTGGCCAGCGAGGCGGTGGAGCCTACGGACAAATCGAAGCCGCCGATGGTCAGCGATATCGACACGCCGATGGCGATCACCGTCACGATGGCGATGGAGCGCAGGATGTTGATGATGTTAAACGGGTCGAGGAAGTTGTCCGACGCGAGGCCAAAAACGGCGATCAGCAGGACGACGGTCAGCAACATGCCCCATTTGTAGAGAAAATCGAAAAATCGCTGACGGCCCGATACCGTCGCGTTCACTGCCAGGGCTTTACTCACGCTGCTGCTCCTCCGGTGGAGTAATAAAGAATGTTCTCTTCCCGGGCCTCTGCGCCCGGAATTTCCGCCACGATGCGCCCGTCCCACAGCACGCAGATGCGATCGCACAGCCCGACCAGCTCGGAGAATTCGCCCGAGGCGTAAATCACCCCTTTGCCTTCCCGCGCCAGGCCGTCAATCACGTTGAAAAGATCCGTTTTGGCTTTGACGTCGACCCCTTTGGTCGGCTCATCGAAAATCAGGACGTTGGCGTTGCCGCGCAGCCATTTGCCAATCGCCACCTTTTGCTGATTGCCGCCGGAGAGACGGCGCAAGGTTTGCGCCGGACCCGACGTCCGTATCCCCACCCTGGCGATCACTTCTTCCGCCCAGCGCCAGGCCTGACGATGGCCAAACAGACTCCAGCGAGAGAAGCTGCTGTCGGCGCTAACCGCCAGATTCATCGCCACCGGCTCTTCGATAAAAATGCCCTCTTTGCGCCGCTCTTCCGGCACCAGCGCCAGACCGCGCGCCACCGAATCCGCCGGGTCGCGCGGTCGCCACGGCTGGCTATTCAGCTCGCCGCGCGTCAACCGGCTTTTGCTGGCGCCAAACAGCGCCTTGCACAGCTCGGTTTTCCCGGCGCCCGCCAGCCCGGCGATCCCCAGAATCTCCCCCTTGCGCAGGCGCAGCGAGATATCCTGCAGCAGCCCTTCGTCGTGCAGCCCTTCAACCTGTAACAGCACCTCATCGCTATGCGGCGGCCGCTTCGGCGGGAAGATATCGCTCAGCTCATGGCCGAGCATCTTTTCGACGATCTGCTCGCCGCTCAGATCGGCCATCGGCCCGCTCTCAATCAGCCGGCCGTCGCGCAGCACCGTCAGGGTGTCGCAAACCGCGTTTAATTCATGAATGCGGTGCGAGATAAACACGATACCGATGCCCTGGTGCTGCAGGCGGCGAACCACCGCAAACAGGCGCTCGCTTTCGTTTTGGTCCAGCGGCGCGGTCGGCTCATCGAGGATAAGAAAGCGGCAGTGGTGCGACAGCGCGCGGGCCAGCAGAATTTGCTGCTTTTCCGCCAGCGTGCAGCTGTCGATGGAGCGGCGTACATCGAGGCTGACGTCAAGCTGGGCCAGCGCCTCGCGCGCCAGCTGGCGCAGCCGCCCCCAGCGAAAAGCCAGCCCCGGTTCAGCCAGCCTGTCGAGCATGATGTTTTCCGCGATGCTCAGGCCCGGGACCAGCGCGACGTCAACCTCCTGCTGCACCAGGTGAATCCCCAGCTGTTTGGCGTCGCGCGGCGAGCGAATGCTTACCGGCTGATTGTTAATCACCACTTCGCCTTCGTAATGGGCGTGCGTGCCGCACAGCACCGCCATGAGCGTTGACTTACCTGCGCCGTTGGCGCCGGTGAGTGCGTGCACCGACCCCCCCTTCAGGGTAAAAGACACGTTGCTCAGCGCCCGAAAGCCGGAAAAGGCCAGGCTAATATTTTGCATCTCAAGGCGATTGCCGGTCATCCCCTGCACCCTGTCGATTAATGTTCTGATTTAACGAATTTTTCATAGCCGCCCTTGACTGACAAATGCATAAAAGGCATAAGTTAAAGCGAAATAATATTAGCCATCCGGATGTCCAGACATAACATCGGGTTAGCGAAACAGCACAAGGACAGCATTGATGAGTCACAGCGATATCCGCGTGGTCCCCGGCCCCGCCAACTACTATTCCCATCCCGGCAGCCTTGCCCGGCTGCAGGATTTTTACAGCGAAGAACAGCTTTCACGCGCGGTGTGGGTTTACGGCGAGCGGGCTATCGCGGGCGCGCAGGCTTTTCTGCCGGCAGCGTTTAACGCGCCTGGCGCCAAAAAAATATTATTTAAAGGCCACTGCAGCGAAAGCGACGTCAGCGAGCTGGCCCGCGCATCCGGCGACGATCGGTCGGTGGTGATTGGCGTTGGCGGCGGCGCGCTGCTCGATACCGCGAAGGCGCTGGCCCGTCGCCTCGGCCTGCCGGTGGTGGTCATCCCCACCATCGCCGCTACCTGCGCGGCGTGGACGCCACTGTCGGTGTGGTATAACGATGCCGGTCAGGCGCTGCAGTTCGAGATTTTCGACGACGCCAACTTCCTGGTGCTGGTGGAGCCGCACATTATTCTTAACGCGCCGGCGGAATACCTGCTGGCGGGCATCGGCGATACGCTGGCGAAATGGTATGAAGCGGTGGTGCTGGCTCCGCAGCCGGAGACGCTGCCGCTCACCGTGCGCCTGGGTATCAACGGCGCGCTGGCGATCCGCGATGTGCTGCTGGAAAGCAGCGAAACGGCGCTGGCCGACCAGCAGCGCGGCGAGCTGACCCAGGCTTTTCGCGACGTGGTGGATGCGATCATCGCCGGCGGCGGTATGGTCGGCGGGCTGGGCGAGCGCTATACCCGCGTCGCCGCCGCCCATGCCGTGCATAACGGGCTGACGGTGCTGCCGCAGACCGAGAAGTATCTTCACGGGACCAAAGTCGCCTACGGCATTCTGGTCCAGAGCGCCCTGCTCGGCCAGGACGAGGTGCTGGCGCAGCTGGTGCAGGCGTATCAGCGCTTTAACCTGCCGACCACGCTGGCGGCGCTGGAGGTGGATATCAAGAATCGCGAACAGCTGGATCAGGTAATTGCCCATACCCTGCGCCCGGTGGAGTCCATCCATTTTCTGCCGGTTGAACTGAACGCCGAAACCCTGCGCGCGGCGTTTGAAAAGGTCGAACGTTTCGTCGGTTAATCTCCGTTTTATTCGCCTCTGCCGCCCGGCGGAGGCGCTTTCGAGCCGCCTCGCAAAGCTGATTTTTCTGCCTTCGCCAGAAGACGATTCTGCGTTAGGGTACCCTCATAAGAAAGTAACAAAATTATCTTATAAACTTATTATTTTCTTATGTTCAACTGAGGTGTACAGTGGAGGTACATAGCATGCTCATCTGGTCAAAAGTGGCAAAAAAGGAACTGGCAAATATCGATTATCGCTATCAGCAGAGAATCAAAAGCAGGCTAGCTGATTTAGGTGACCGTACGGCTCCTCGGCCCGATGTCAGAAAGTTATCTAAACCAGAGAATCATTACCGTCTTCGGGTAGGGGATTATCGGGTCATTTTCACACGTCAGGGGCTGACGCTGAGCGACCTGTTTATCGTGTCCGTTAAGCGCAGAACCTCAACAACCTATTTGCATGAGGAGAATATGCCATATGGCTGTTCAGATAATTAAGGATGATGAAGGGAAAGCGCAGTACGCGGTGATCCCCTACAACGAATACTTCCAGATGTGTTTGCAGCTAGCCGAGCTGGATGATGAAACGGAAGCCGATCTTGAAGATATTCCGGTAGAACACGATATCTACGACAACGTGATGCTGCCGGGTGACGTCTGCGACATCATGGATAAAGAGAAAGTCAGCCTGCAGGCGGCGTGGCGCATTTTGCGCGGCCTGTCGCAGCAGGAGGTGGCCAATAAGCTCGGGATTAGCCAGTCGGCGGTTTCCCAGCTAGAAGCTATCGACTCCCGCCCGCAAAAGCGCACCCGCGAAAAGCTGGCGGCCATTTACGGCTGCACGCAGGAGCAGATCAGCTTGTATCTGCCGAAAGAGGGTTAACAGCACTTCGCGCCGCCTTTACCGCCGTAGCGCGCGTCCTGACGCTCGCGGAAAAACTCTTCATAGGTCATCGGCGTTTGCTCGGGGTGGGTCGCGCGGATATGCTCCACGTAGTTGTCGTAATCCGGGACGCCGATCATCATTTTCGCCGCCTGGCCTAAATATTTTCCTGCTTTCGAAAGGGTATCAAACATTTTCAACTCTCATAATCGCCCCCCCTTCTTTCAAAGAGGGGCGATAACGTGATGGCTTAGTGAGCGCGTTTCGCCTGGGTCACCAGGCTATCGGCATCGGCAGGCATCGCCTGGTACGGGGTCTCTTTCGCCGTCGGTTTGTCCTCTTTCAGCGCCGCCAGCGCGGTCTTAATCGAGAACAGCGCCAGCACCACAACCACCACCATAAAGAAGATGGTCAGCCCGGCATCCAGACGGTTGTTAAACACCAGCTGCGCCAGCTGCGACTCGGTGTACTGCGGCGGAATATTTCCGCTGTCGATCATCGCCTGGAACTTGTTGGCAATCGCCAGGAAGCCGACTTTGGTGTCGGTGCTGAACGACTTTTGCCAGCCCGCGGTCAGGGTACAAATCAGCAGCCATGAGGTCGGCAGCAGCGCGACCCATGCATAGCGCTGGCGCTTCATCTTAAACAGTACCACCGCGCACAGCATCAGCGCCATCCCCGCCAGCATCTGGTTAGCAATACCAAACAGCGGCCACAGCGTGTTGATGCCGCCGAGCGGGTCAACCACGCCCTGATGCAGGAAGTAGCCCCAGGCCAGCACGCACAGCGCCGTGGCGAGAAGGTTCGCCGGCAGCGAGCTGGTTTGCTTCAGGCCGGGGCTTATCACCCCCAGCAGATCCTGCAGCATAAAGCGCGCCGCGCGCGTACCGGCATCCACCGCGGTCAGGATAAACAGCGCCTCGAACAGAATGGCGAAGTGATACCAGAAGGAGACATCCATCAGGCCGCCCAGCGAACCGTGCAGAATGTAGGCCATGCCTACCGCCAGCGTCGGCGCGCCGCCCGCGCGGGAGATAATCGACTGCTCTCCCACTTCGTGAGCGATCTGGTTAAGGGTATCCGGCGTCACGGTAAAGCCCCAGTTGCTCACCACCTGCGCCGCCGACGCCACCACATCGGTCACGCCCGCCGGAGCCAGCACCGCCATCGGGCTATTCATCGCGAAATAGACGCCCGGGTCGATAATACAGGCCGCCACCAGCGCCATAATCGCCACGAAGGACTCCATCAGCATGCCGCCGTAGCCGATAAAGCAGGCCTGGCCTTCATTGGCCAGCATTTTCGGCGTGGTGCCGGAGGCGATCAGGGCATGGAAGCCGGAAACCGCGCCGCAGGCGATGGTAATAAACAGGAACGGGAACAGGCTGCCGCTCCACACCGGGCCGGTGCCATCGATAAATTTGGTCAGAGCCGGCATCGTCAGCGTTGGACGCATGATCAGGATACCGATCGCCAGGCCGACGATGGTGCCGATTTTCAGGAAGGTGGAGAGGTAGTCGCGCGGCGCCAGCAGCAGCCAGACCGGCAGCACGGCGGCGATAAAGCCGTAGCCCACCAGAATCCAGGTGAGCTGCACGCCGGTATAATCAAACCACGGCGCCCAGGTCGGGCTTTCCGCCACCCAGCCGCCGGAAATGATGGCGAACACCAGCATCACCAGGCCAATCACCGACACTTCGCCAATGCGCCCAGGGCGCAGATAGCGAATATAGATCCCCATGAAAATCGCCAGCGGGATGGTAAAGGCTACGGTGTAAGTCCCCCACGGGCTGTGGGTCAGCGCTTTCACCACGATCATCGCCAGTACCGCGAGGATAATCACCATGATCATAAAGCAGGCCACCAGCGCCAGTACGCCGGCGGTCGGGCCCATTTCCTCTTTCACCAGTTCGCCGAGCGAACGTCCGTCGCGGCGAGTGGAGACGAACAGCACCATAAAGTCCTGTACCGCCCCGGCCAGCACCACGCCCGCGAGAATCCAGATCATTCCCGGCAGGTAGCCCATTTGCGCCGCCAGCACCGGGCCGACCAGCGGCCCCGCGCCGGCAATGGCCGCAAAATGGTGGCCGAACAGCACTTTTTTGTCGGTCGGAACGTAGTCGAGGCCGTCGTTGTGACGCACCGCCGGGGTCATGCGCGTCGGGTCGACCGCCAGTACATTTTTAGCGATATACAGGCCGTAGAAGCGATAGGCGATCAGATAGACGCAGACTGCCGCGACGACAATCCACAGCGCGTTGATCTGTTCACCCCGGTTTAGCGCGATATAGCCCAGGGCAAAGGCTCCGATAACGGAGAGCAGTGTCCAGATGAGGTATTTCCCTGAATTATTCATCATTGTGTTCCACTGTAGGGTAATCAGGATGTTACAAGTTGTTTCTAGAACATAATGTGAATTTTAACAACTTTGAAACGTTGCGGATGTCGCATGACGGCAAGGATTTATCTCACATTGCAAGCGAGATCACTTCTGGCAGGAAAAGAGATGAAAACGGAGAGGATAATCTGTAACTGCATCGCGGTCTGTTTCCCGGAGGCGGCGCTTGACGCGCCTGTCCGGGCTACTGGTCCGCAGACGATGATGAACCCGTAGCCCGGGTAAGCGCTGCGCGACCCGGGAAGAAAACGCACCGATACATTCATCCCGGCGTATCCCCGGGTTGCGGCGTAAACGCCTTACCCGGGCTACCGGTCCGCAGATGACGGTGAACCCGTAGCCTGGGTCAGCGCAGCGCCACCGGGGAAGCACACCGCAGACGACGGTGAGTTGTCCGGAACCACAGACGGCGCGTTACCCGTAGCCCGGGTAAGCGCTGCGCGACCCGGGAACAGGCTATGCCTCAGCCGAGGATCGCCGTACTCAGCCGGCAGGTGCAGCAGCGGCGCCCCCGCTCGTCGAACACCGCAATTTCCCAGCTCTGGCCCTGACGCCCCAGGTGCAGCGGTCGACATTCACCGCGCACTTTACCGCTGGAAACCGCCCGGTGGTGGGTGGCGTTGAGCTCGGTGCCTACTACGCACTGCCCCTCTTCGGTCATCAACCATCCGGCCATTGAACCGAGGGTTTCTGCCAGCGCGGCGGAGGCGCCGCCGTGCAGCAGCCCGAACGGCTGATGGGTTCGCGTATCGACCGGCATTTCCGCCTCCAGTACCCCCTCTTCCAGCCGGGTATAAACGATGCCCAGATGCGCCACCATCGTATTCGCGCTGGTCGCATTAAGCGCATCCAGCGTCAGCTGACGTTTCCAGGCCATTTATGCTCCCAGCGTCGAGCCGCCGTCCACCACGATATCCTGCAGCGTGATGTGGCTGGCGTGAGCGGAGGCGAGGAACAGAATGGTATTGGCAATCTCCCGTGGACGGGCGATTTTGCCCAGCGGAATGCCCAGCTTAAACTGCTCGCCGAAGCCGCGAATACGCTGCTGTTCAGCGTCGTCGCTGACCCACAGCGTCCGCTGCATGTCGGTGTCGGTCGAGCCAGGAGAAACCAGATTACAGCGTACCCCGCTGCCCGCCAGCTCCAGGCCGACGGTCAGCGCCAGGCTCTTCAGCGCTGCTTTCGAAGCGCCGTAAGCGCTCATGCCGATACGCGGGGTATGTGCGGCGTCGGAAGCCACGGTGATAATCGCCCCGCCCTTCTGGCGGCGAAACTGCGCCATCGTCTGCTGGAACAGGTTAAACGCCCCGCCGACGTTGACGGCGAAGGTCTGTTGCCAGTCCTCCAGGCTCAGCGCATCCGTCGGCCCCATCCGTAAAATGCCGGCGGCATTGACCAGCACATCCAGCCGTTCAATGCCAGCCAGCAGGCGACCGCAGACCTGCGCCACCTGCCGCGCGTCGGCGACATCCAGCGTCTCGGTGGCGAACGGATAGCTTTCACCGTCGAACGCCAGATCGAAGCCGGTTACCTGCGCGCCGACCTCAACGAACGCCAGGGCGGTGGCGTAGCCGATCCCCTTGCCCGCCCCGGTGATCCACACGGTCTGGCCGTGAAAATCGAGTCCATTCATTATTTCACCTCGCGGGAAAGCAGCGCCCACCAGGCATCAATGGTCGGGTTTTTCGCCAGCACCACGAAGTCAATATCGCCGTGAACTTTACGCCAGCGCGCGGCGAGCGCCATCATGCGTACCGAATCCAGGCCGTAGTCGATCAGGTTTTCGTCATCCATCGGTTCATCGGATTCATCGAGCAGCGGCAGCACCAGCGCGCGCAGCGCCGCTTTCGATGCCGGCAGCGGCAGCAGCTCTTCGGTCATCACCACGCGACCGGAGCGGCCCGCCACGTAGTTGAGCGCCATCAGATGCTCTTCACGGCTGAAATCGGCCAGCGCATCAGCGACAAAGAATGGTTTAATATCGCGCATAAACGCGTCAGTCGCAGTGGTCATACAGCCGATATGGGCGTAAACGCCGGTGATGATCAGCTGATCGCGCCCCGCCTCTTTCAGCATCTCCTCCAGCGGCGAGCGATGAAACGCGCTGTAGCGCCATTTCACCAGCACCGTGTCGCTGTCGTCCGGCGCGAGCGCGGCAATCACCTGCTGCTGTTCCGGCGAACGGGTCAGGCCCGGTCCCCACATGTCGTTCAGCAGCGCGCGGTCTTCATCGCTCTGCTCTTTCGGCTGAGCGGTGTAAAAGACCGGAATATGGTTCTGTTTGCAGAACTCGCGCAGGGCGGCGATGTTGGCCACTACTCTCTCCATCATCGGGCTGTTTTCGCCCCAGAAGTTGAGGAAATACTCCTGCATATCGTGGATCAACAGCGCGGCACGGGACGGCTCAAATGCCCAGTTCACTTTGTTCGCCGGGATATCGCTGGCTTCCGGCAGCGCGTAAGCCTGTAATTTTGGGATTGCCATTCTGTCTTCTCCTTCAGCCCAGCTTGCGTTCAGCCAGCCACTGACGTAATTGTTTTTTATCGACTTTGCCCACCGGCGTCAGCGGCAGCGCATCAACGCACTCCACGCGGTCCGGAAGTTTAAATTCTGCGACCCCTTGTTCACGCAGGAAGCGGCGCACCGCCACCGCACGCAGAGGCTCTTTCACTACCAGATACGCACAGCTTTTTTCACCGAGCAGGCTATCTTCCATGCTGACCAGCGCCGCGTGGATCACCGAAGGGTGGCGCAGCAGCAGGTTTTCGATCTCTTCCGCCGCGATCTTCTCGCCGCCGCGGTTGATCTGATCTTTTTCCCGCCCCTGCACGGTGATGTAGCCCGCTTCATCGATCGAAATCAGATCGCCCGAACAGTAGAAGCCCTCGGCATCAAAGGCTTCGGCATTATGCTGCGGGCTCTTGTAGTACCCGCGGAAGGTGTAAGGCCCGCGGGTCATCAGGCGTCCGACTTCGCCGCGCGGCAGCGGATTACCGTCGGCATCGGCCACCCACACTTCGTCATCCGGGCACATCGGACAGCCCTGGGTGTTGATGATGCGCTCGGGGCTGTCGTTGAGGCGGGTATAGTTCACCAGCCCCTCCGCCATGCCGAAGACCTGCTGCAGCTGGCAGCCGATTTCCGCCGGAATGCGCGCGGCGAGGGTCGCTGACAGGCGCGCTCCGCCCACCTGCAACAGTCGCAGCGATTGCAGTTGAGCATTGCTGCCGGCGTCATGGATCTCCTGTAGCCACAGGCTGACCGCGGGGGGAACCAGCGAGGTCAGGTTGATCTGGTGCTTTTCTATCAGCGGGAAGCAGAGGGTCGCGCTCGGATCGTGCGCTAACACCACCACGCCGCCCGCGAGGAACACGCCTAATGAACCCGGCGAGCTCATCGCGTAGTTGTGGGCGGCGGGAAGCGCGTTCAGGTAGCGCGTTTCGGCGCTCACGCCGCACAGCTCGTTGCTGCGGCGAATGCTGTAGTCGTAGTCGTTATGCGTACGTGGAATGAGCTTCGGCGTCCCGGTACTGCCGCCGGAAAGCTGGAAAAAAGCCACTTCGTCGGCAGGCGTCGGATGCGCAACGAAACTATCGTCAGCGCGCTCAATGGCCGCCGTCAGGCTCTGCTCGCCGTCGTCGTTCAGCAGCAGCACCACGCGTACCGACGGATGTTGCGTAACAAAAGCGTTAAGAAAATCATCATCGGCAAACAGCGCATGTGCGCGGTCGGCAATCAGTAAGGCGGGTTCAATTTGCGCGGCGTAGGCGTTCAGCTCGCTACGCTGATGGCTGAACAGCGCGTTGACCGGCGCCACGCCAATGCGCAGCAGCGCGAAAAAGGTAATATAGAATTCCGCGACGTTGCCCAGCTGCACCAGCGCCGTTTCGCCGCGCTTCAGGCCAAGACGCTGCAGCGAGGAAGCGAGGTTATCCACCAGGTGGTTGAATTCACGATAGCTGTAGCTTCTTTCGCCGTCGATAATCGCCGGGGCGTCGTTTTCCGCATGACGGGTAATCAGATGGGTTAACGGCAGATCCTGCCAGTAACCTTTTTGCCGATAGCGGGCCGCGAACGCTTCCGGCCAGCGGGTAAATTCGATCATCATCGTCCCTTATTGCAAGCCGAATACGTTCAGCATGGTGGTCAATTTGACGCCAGTTTCGCGCCACTCGCCCAACGGCGAAGAGGCCGGAACGATACCTGCGCCGGCAAATAGCCGCAGGGTGCGCTGCTGCAGGCGCGCGCAGCGGATGGTCACTACCCACTCGCCGTTGCCTTCATCATCACACCAGCCGACAATGCCGCCGAATAGCTGGCGGTCGAACGGCTCCAGTTCGCCGATCAGGCGTTTCGCCGCCTGATGCGGGAAACCGCTCAGCGCCGGAGTCGGATGCAGCAGGCAGGCCAGCGACATGGCATTCTCGTTTGCCAGCGCGGTACCCTGAATCTGCGTCGCCAGATGCCACAGGGTCGGCGTGGTGATCAGTTGCGGAGAGTCCGGCAGAGAGAGTTCGCTGCTGCGCGGCGCTAATACGGCCTTCATCGCCTGAGTCACCAGCTCATGTTCATGGCGGTCTTTTTCCGACGCCAGCAGCCTGTGCCCTGCTTCACGATCCAGCACATCGTCCGGCTGGCGGGGGGCAGAACCGGCCAGCGGAAGAGAGCTGAAATGCGCGCCTTCTTTACGCAGCAGCAGCTCTGGGCTTGCGCCCAGCAGCACGCCGCCGTCTGAGAGCGGCACGTGGAAGTTAAAGCTGGCCGGGTTCTGGGCGATCAGGCGCTTGAGCAGCGCCCCGCTATCGACTCGTTCGCGGGTGGTGATATCAATCAGGCGCGACAGGACTACCTTGTCCACTTCCGGCGTCGCGGTGAGGGCCGCCGCGCGCGCCACCATCGCCATAAAGGTATCCTGCTCGGGGATCTCCCGGCGCTGCACGACATCCATCGGATTTTGCCCCGACGCATAGCGCGCGGAGTGCTGCTTTTCAGTGCGGGAGAATGCTGTCCAGCTCGCGGGGATAAACAGCTCGGAGGGCTCGCTGGTATCGAACGGAATGGCGCCGACCATCACCGGCCTGGCGATCCCGGCAGTTCGCGCCGCTTTAAAAGCAGCGGCCATTTTTTGCTGAAACTCTCCGTTCGGATCATCGCCTTCGGCGGCGGGATGAGAGAATCGGCTAAAGCAGCCAGCGGTGGTGAAACTGCGGTACGGCGACATAAAGAAGAAGCTTTCCGGCGGCAGGGTCATTTTTTTCTCCCGAACTTCCTCAGCCAAAGACGTTTCCATATCATCCTCCAAAAACGATAAAGATATTACGAATAATTATCATTTATATTTTGGTTGGCTAACCTAAAAGGTATTGCGCTTTATGTCAACCGTACAGGTAGCATGTTGTGCGACTTATACCCGTCATACTTCAAGTTGCAGGTGTGTTGGCTGTGTTCGCTCACCCGAATCACTTACTACAGTAAGCTCATCGGGATTCGTTCACTTGCCGCCTTCCTGCAACTCGAATTATTAGGGTATAGACTTGCATCCACGCGGCGCAAAGCTGAAAATGAGAAGCATTTATCACCACTCAATCAGGATGCGAATACGTGAATTTCTCCACCTTTTGCCGCCGTACCCTCCTCGCCAGCGGCCTGGCGATTTTAGGAATTAGCTCAGCGCTGGCGGCAGACTGGCCACGACAGATTACCGACAGCCGCGGAACACATACGCTGGAAAGCCAGCCGTTGCGCATTGTTTCCACCAGCGTGACGCTGACCGGCTCGCTGCTGGCGATTGACGCGCCGGTGGTGGCCAGCGGGGCCACGACGCCCAATAACCGCGTCGCCGATGGCCAGGGTTTTTTGCGGCAATGGAGCGAGGTGGCGAAAGCGCGCAAGCTCTCACGCCTCTATATTGGCGAACCGAGCGCTGAGGCCGTCGCCGCGCAAATGCCGGATTTGATTCTGATTAGCGCCACCGGCGGCGATTCGGCGATGACGCTCTACGACCAGCTTTCCACCATCGCTCCAACGCTTATCATTAACTACGATGATAAAAGCTGGCAGGCCCTGCTGACCCAACTGGGGGAGATTACCGGCCACGAAAAACAGGCGGCGGAGAGAATCGCGGAGTTTGATAAAAAGCTGGCGGCGCTGAAAGAGAAAATGAAGCTGCCGCCGCAGCCGGTCACCGCGCTGGTCTATACCGCCGCGGCCCATAGCGCCAATATCTGGACCAAAGAATCCGCTCAGGGACAGCTGCTCGAGCAGTTAGGCTTTACCCTCGCCGACCTGCCCGGCGGGCTGCATGCCAGCCAGAGCCAGGGAAAACGTCATGATATCGTGCAGTTGGGCGGGGAGAATCTGGCCGCCGGGCTTAATGGCCAGAGCCTGTTCCTGTTCGCCGGCGACCAAAAGGACGCCGACGCGATTGACGCCAACCCGCTGCTGGCGCATCTGCCAGCGGTCGAAGGCAAACGCGTTTATCCGCTAGGGACGGAAACCTTCCGCCTGGATTACTACAGCGCCGTTCTGGTGCTGCAGCGTTTAGCAGCTCTCTTTGCCTAAGCCGATCTCCCGGGGGCGGCGCAAAGCGCCTGACCAGGCTACAGGACCGCAGACCGCTGGGGACGCGTAGCCCGGACAGATGCGCAGCATCGCCGCCGGGAAACCCAGCGGAGTTAACTTTCGCTGACCACTTCCGGGCGCTGAAAGCGGCGCAGTTCGCGTAACAGCCCCACCAGCACCGCGCCTACAATCACCAGCGCCCAACCGCTGGCGCTCGCCGAGGCCACCGGCGTCAGGATCGCGCCCAGTCCGCCGAGCAGCGCCGCGCCTATCGCATCGCCGGTCACGTTCTGCGCGGTCCACAGACCGTTGATGCGCCCGAGCATATTTTCCGGGGTCTGGGTCTGAATCAGCGTATATTGCAGCAGCGAGCTTATCGCGCTCAGCCAGCCAAACAGCGCCAGACACAGCGCGCCCAGCTCCCACACCGGCATCAGGCTGAACAGCGCAATCGCCACAAACGAGCCGACGGTGGTCGCCAGCATCAGCACGCCCGGCCTCGCCGTCTGCGCCAGTTGCCCGCTGGTCAACGCTCCGAGCGCCGCGCCGAGAGGGATCGCGGCATACAAAAGGCCAATCTGCGACGCCGACATTTCCCAGCTTCCGGCCAGCGCCGGATAGAGCACGCGCACCGCGCTGGCCATCGTCAGCAGGCCGCCAAGCAGCGCGATGCCGCCGATAAGCGGGCTGTTAAACAGAAACTTCAGCCCCGCGTTCAGCGATTTCAGCGGGTGCTCGCGCGGCTGCGGCGGCGGCGCCAGCAGCGGTAAACGCAGGAGGGTCAACGTGGTGATAAAGGTTCCCGCCGCCGCCAGGCCATAGTTCCAGGCCACGCCGCCGGTTGCCAGCAGCAGACCGCCAATCATCGGCGAAATCACCGAGCCCAGCCGCACCGTCAACATGGTGATCGCCCCGGCCTGCATCAGATTTTCCCGGCCAACCAGCGCCGGCGTCGCCGCCAGCAGCGCGGTCACGCCAATAGAAGCGAACAGACCGTCCCAGATACCGAGCAGATAGATGGCGATTAACGACGGCTCCGGCAGCATGGCGTTCAGGCACAGCCCAACGAAGCCAATCCCGCAGGTGCCGCGCGCCAGCAGGATCAAACGCTTGCGCTCATAGCGGTCGGCAAGCACGCCGCCGATCATCAAACCGACAAACATTGAAGCGCCGGTCAAGGTCACCGACAGCCCCACTTGCCAGGTCGAATGGGTCATCATCTGGATTTGCACCGGGATCGCCACGCCCAGCAGGCCAAGCGACAGGATTGAAATAAAACGAGCGATAAAGACGGCGCGAAAGGCCGGGTGAGTTTTCAACAAGCTGAGATTCAGCAGCCAGGATTGTCGGTTCATGACAGCGCCTTGTTATTATTTTCCATACCATTTTTATGGGTGCACATGCTAACATAACTGAATAGAATCGATAACGATAATTACTATCATTATCATGCCAGGGATGTAAGCCATGTCGTGTTCCACGACCGCGGCGCGCGCCTTTGCCGTGCCGGGTCTTTTAATCGTTTTAATCATCGCCGTTGCGCTCAGCCTGTTGATCGGCGCCAAACCCCTACCGTTTAGCGTCGTCCTCGATGCCTTCACCGGCACCTGCCAGAGCGCCGATTGCACCATCGTCCTTGATGCCCGGCTGCCGCGAACCCTCGCCGGGCTGCTGGCCGGCGGCGCGCTGGGTCTGGCCGGCGCGCTGATGCAAACGCTGACCCGCAACCCGCTGGCGGACCCGGGGATCCTTGGCGTCAACTCCGGCGCCAGCTTCGCTATCGTGCTCGGCGCGGCGCTGTTTGGCCTTTCCTCGCCGCAGGAGCAGCTGCTGATGGCCTTTTGCGGCGCGTTCGGCGCCTCGCTGCTGGTCGCCTTTACCGGCAGCCAGGGCGGCGGACAGCTTAGCCCCGTGCGTCTGACCCTCGCGGGGGTCGCCCTGGCGGCGGTGCTGGAAGGGCTTTCCAGCGGTATCGCGCTGCTTAATCCTGACGTCTATGACCAACTGCGCTTCTGGCAGGCGGGCTCGCTGGACGTGCGCACCCTGCAAACCCTGAAAATTGTGCTAATCCCGGTGCTGATGGCCGGTCTGGTGACCCTACTGCTGAGTCGGGCCTTAAACAGCCTGAGCCTCGGTAACGATACGGCCACCGCCCTCGGCAGCCGCGTCGCGCGGACTCAGCTTATCGGTCTGCTCGCGATTACGGTCCTGTGCGGTAGCGCCACGGCGGTGGTTGGGCCAATCGCCTTTATCGGCCTGATGATGCCGCATATGGCCCGCTGGCTGGTGGGCGCGGATCATCGCTGGTCGCTGCCGGTGACCCTGCTGGCGACCCCCGCTCTGCTGCTGTTTGCCGACGTACTGGGGCGCCTGCTGGTGCCCGGCGAACTGCGGGTTTCGGTGGTCAGCGCCTTTATCGGCGCGCCGGTGCTGATCTGGCTGGTGCGCCGCCAGCCGCGCGGAGGTGGCATGTGATTGCGCCTTCTCGTCGCCTGATATTGAGCTGTCTGCTGCTGCTGGTCGCCAGCGTGCTGGTCTCCCTGTGGGGGCTGGGTAGCGGCCTGGTGCCGTTAAGCGTTGAACAGGTTATCTCCGCGCTGCTCGGCGATGCGCCGCGTAACGTCACCCTGGTGGTGACCGAGTGGCGACTGCCGCGCGTGCTGATGGCGCTGCTGATCGGCGCCGCCCTTGGCGTCAGCGGCGCGATTTTCCAGTCGCTGACCCGTAACCCGCTGGGTAGCCCGGACGTGATGGGATTCAACACCGGGGCCTGGAGCGGCGTGCTGGTGGCGATGGTGATGTTCGGCCAGAACCTGGCGGCTATCGCCATGGCGGCAATGGTTGGCGGTATTCTCACCGCGCTGGTGGTCTGGCTGCTGGCGTGGCGCAACGGCATTGAGACCTTTCGCCTGATTATAATCGGTATCGGCGTGCGGGCCATGCTGGTGGCGTTCAACACCTGGCTGCTGCTGCGCGCTTCGCTGGAAACCGCCCTCTCCGCCGGGCTGTGGTATGCCGGTTCGCTTAACGGTCTGACCTGGGGGAAAACCTGGCCCTCCGCGCCGCTGATTCTCTTGATGCTGGCGTGCGGGGCGCTGCTGGCGCGGCGTATGCGGCTGCTGGAGATGGGCGACGACACCGCCTGCGCGCTGGGCGTGCGGGTTGAACGCTCGCGGCTGCTGCTGATGCTGGTCGGGGTGGTGCTGACCGCCGCCGCTACCGCGCTCGCCGGGCCGATTTCGTTTATCGCCCTCGTGGCGCCGCATATCGCGCGGCGCCTTAGCGGTACCGCCCGCTGGGGGCTGGCGCAGGCGGCGCTATGCGGCGCCCTGCTGCTGGCGCTGTCTGACTACTGCGCGCAGCGTCTGTTTATGCCCTATCAGTTACCGGTGGGCGTGGTGACCGTCAGCATTGGCGGCATCTACCTTATCGGGTTATTAATTCAGGAGTCCCGCAAAAAATGACCGCTGTAACCTCCCGTTTGCGCGGCGACCAGTTGACCCTGGCGTACGGCAAAAAAACCATCGCCGAATCGCTGAACGTCACCATTCCCGACGGCCACTTTACCGCCATTATTGGCCCCAACGGCTGTGGTAAATCGACGCTGCTGCGCACTCTGAGCCGCCTGATGACGCCCGCCAGCGGTCATGTTTATCTCGACGGCGAGCAGATCCAGCGTTACGCCAGTAAAGAGGTTGCCAAACGCATCGGCCTGCTGGCGCAGAACGCCACCACCCCGGGGGATATTACGGTCCAGGAGCTGGTGGCCCGCGGGCGCTATCCGCACCAGCCGCTTTTTACCCGCTGGCGCAAAGAGGATGAAGAGGCGGTCAGCAGAGCGATGAAGGCCACCGGTATTACCGATCTGGCGCGACAAAGCGTCGATACGCTATCCGGCGGCCAGCGCCAGCGGGCGTGGATCGCCATGGTGCTGGCCCAGGAGACGGCGATTATGCTGCTCGATGAGCCCACCACCTGGCTGGATATCAGCCATCAGATCGATCTGCTTGAGCTACTGAGCGAGCTGAATCAGCAGAAAGGCTATACGCTGGCGGCGGTGCTGCACGATCTAAACCAGGCCTGCCGCTACGCTACCCATTTGATTGCACTGCGCGAGGGTAAAATCGTCGCCGAAGGCGCGCCGAAGGAGATTGTCAACGCGGCGCTGATCGAGAAGATTTACGGCCTGCGCTGTACGATTATTGAAGATCCGGTGGCACATACGCCGCTGGTGGTGCCGCTGGGTCGAAAGTAGAGACTCCCGGCTCGCGCTACGCTTAGCCGGGCTACGGGTTCACCGCCTTCTGCGGGCCGGTAGCCCGGACAGGCGCGTCAAGCGCCGCCTCCGGGAAATGTGCCAGGTCTGAAATGCTCTGCGGTTTGCTTCCCCGGTGGCGCTTCGCTGACCGGGCTACGGGTTCACCACCATCTGCAACCCGGGAGTTCATCTATACCTACCCCAATATCTCCCTGAGCACCGGGCCAATCGCCTCAAAGGCCTGCGGGGAGATAATATCCACGTGGGCGCAATCCTGGCTAAATACCTCCAGCTCACCGACCCACGGCCTCCAGACCCTCTGCGGATCCATCCCGGGCTGACGGGTTTTCTCCGCCACAAACAGCGTCGCCTTACCGTCAAACTTCGCGCTGTGCGCGGTGGTCAGCAGGCGCACCGCGTCGGCGTAGTTACCCTCGATCACGCGGAACAGCTCGCCGGAAGCCTGCCCCTGCTGAGCGGCAAGAAACGCCTCGCGCTCGCGGGCGATCTCCGCCAGCACCTCAGGATCCAGACCGTTGGCCTCTTTCTCCGCCCAGTTCTGCGTTTCCGGCGGCCAGGTATCCAGCAGGCCGAGAAACGCCACCGCTTCGCCGCGCTGGCGTAAGCGGGCGGCAATTCCCTGCGCCAGGGTGCCGCCGAGCGAATAGCCCAGCAGATAATAGGGGCCGTGGGGCTGCTGCGAAAGCAGGGTTTGCAGATGATGCTCGCAGACCGCATCCAGATCCGCCGCCGTCGCCATCGGTCCGTGCGGTCGCGGCGACTGAATGCCGACGATCGACCAGCGCGGGTTTAAATAACGCGCCAGCACGCTGAACTGCCAGGCAAAACCGGAAGCCGGGTGGAAGCAAAATAGCGTCGGGCCGTCGCTCCCGCGCAGCGGCAGGATCGCGTCGAAACCCAGCCGTTGCGCCTGCTCATCGCTGAGATCCGATACCAGCAGCGCGCTCAGCTTGCCGACGGTAGAAGCGACCATCACCTGCCCCGGCGTCACCTGGCGTTGCAGTTCGCGGCCGAGCGTCGCCGCCAGACGCATCGCCAGCAGCGAATGGCCGCCGAGGGCGAAGAAATCGGCGTCGATATCGTTCACCTCGCAGCCCAGCAGCTGGCTGAACGCTGCGGCAACGGTGGTCTCAACGCCCGGCTCCGGCGGACGACCGCGGCTTACACGGCTCAGCGTCGGCAGCGGCAGCGCTTTGCGATCCAGCTTACCGTTGGCGCTCAGCGGCAGCGCCGGCAGCTGAATCAGCACCACCGGCACCATATGCGGCGGCAACTGTTCGTCAAGCCGCGCTTTAAGCGCCTCGGTATCCAGCGGCAGGCCGGATTCAGAAACCAGATAGCCCACCAGCTGGCGGGCATCGCCCCCGGTCGCCGCCGCCTGGTTGAAGACGCAGGCGTGAGCCACCGCCTGCGCAACGTCCGGCAGCGCCGACATTGCGCGATCAATTTCCCCAAGTTCGATCCGCTGGCCGCGGATTTTTAGCTGATCGTCGCTGCGCCCGAGATACTCGACGGCGCCGTTATTCAGCCAGCGGGCAACGTCGCCGGTGCGGTACATGCGCTCGCCCGGCGCGTAAGGATCGGCGATAAAGCGGCTGGCGGTTAAATCGGGACGCCCGAGATAACCCTGCGCCAGCTGAATGCCGGTCAGGTAGAGATCCCCCGCCACGCCCGGCGGTACCGGGCGCATCGATGCATCCAGAATACGCAATCCGGTATTCCATACCGGCCAGCCAATCGGCACGCTGGCGCCGGTTACCGCCGCCAGAGCAGGCCCGCAGGCCGGATACCAGCTGACGTCCACCGCCGCTTCCGTCGGTCCATACAGGTTATGCAACGGCACGCCGGTCAGTGATTCCCACTCCCGGCACAGCGTTGTCGGCAACGCTTCACCACTACAAAATACTCGTTGCAGGGTTTGGCAGGAGGCGACATTTTCCGTATCCAGCGAAGCGACAAACGCCGCCAGCATCGACGGCACAAAGTGGGTGGTGGTCACGCCGTAGCGGGCAAAAAACTGCTGCATCGCCAGCGGATCGCGATGGGCTTCCGGCTCGGCCATCACCAGCTGCGCGCCGGCGATAAACGGCCACCAGAACTCCCATACCGATACATCAAAGCTGCACGGCGTTTTCTGCGCCACCACGTCATCGGCGGTGAGCGGATAGTGGTCCTGCATCCACAGCAGGCGGTTGACGATGGCGGTTTGCCCGACCATGACTCCTTTCGGTCGCCCCGTCGAGCCGGAAGTGAAGATGATATACGCGGTATGCTCCGGCTGCGAGAGCGCCAGCGGCGCGGCATCCGCCGTCGCCAGCGGCTGCTGGTAGCACAAGCTTTCGAGGCCGGGAATATCGCTAAAGCGCGCCCGCTGATCTTCAGAGGTAATCAGCAGCGACGGCCGGGCGTCTTCCAGCATCATCCGCAGACGATCGTCGGGATAGCCGGTATCCAGCGGCAGCCAGGCGGCGCCGGCTTCAACGATGCCGTGCAGCGCCAGGGTCAGGAATACCGAACGCGGCAGCGCCACCGCCACGCTATCGCCCGGTTTGACGCCCCGCGCGCGAAGCTGTTCAGCCAACGCCACCACCTGCTGGCGCATCTCGCGGTAGCTAAACTGCCAGCGGCCGTCCGCCAGCGCCGGGGCATCCGGGGTTTTCGCCGCCTGCTCCGCCACCAGGGCGCTCAGGGTGGTGAGCGGCAGATCGACGGCGGTGGCGTTCACCCGCCGTAGCTGCTCCGCTTCCGCCGCCGATAGCATATTCACGTCGCCGCAGCGCAGGGCCGGATTATCGGCAAACTGCGCCAGCAGCGCGGAAAGTCGGGCGATATGGTTGCCCAGCGTCTGTTTATCATAACGCTGCTTATTGGCCAGCACCTCCAGAGACAGGCCACCGGCTTCATCCGGGAACAGCGCCAGCTCCAGGTCGTTGACCGGACCGGTCGCCAGGGTATGGGTTATCGCCTGTACGCCATCGATATCTAGCTGATAATCAAAAACTTTAATATTAAGCACCGGGCCAAACAGTGGTTCATCGCCCGCCGCCTTGCCGCTGTCGCGGACAATCTGTTCGGCATCATAGCGCTGATGGCGGCGCATTTTCCTCAGCTGTCCGGCAAGACGCGCGGCCAGCTCCGGCAGCGTTTCCCCGGCGTCAATGGTGACCGCCAGCGGCAGAACGTTGAGCACCGGACCGGTGGCGGTGAGCGCCGCGGAGCCCATACGACGCATAAAAATAAAGCCTGCGGCATACTCCGTTCGGCTGCAAAGCCGTCCCAGCCACAGGGCGGTCAGCGCCAGCGCCAGATCCGCGCGCTGGCACTGCGGCGCACTTGCCGCCAGCCGGCTAAAGACGCCGGCATCCGCCTCCAGCTTCATGCGCCAGATATCGCTGCTGGTCGCCCTTCCCGCTAGCGGCGCGTCCGACAGCGAGGCCGGGGACGGCAGCGCCTGACGCTGCGCCTGCCAGAACCGTTTGTCACGCTGCCAGGCGTCGCTGCCGTAATAGCGCTGGTACTCTTCCACCACCTCAGCAAAGGGCGTAAACGGCGAGGCGGGCGTATCTTCACCGCGCTGCCAGGCGCGATAAATTGCGGCGATCTGGCGGGTAATGGCCGGGAAGCTGAAGCCATCGACCAGCAAATGGTGGTAACGCTGATACCAGTACCAGCACTTATCCCCTACCCGCAGCAGCTGATGGCAGACCAGCGGATTACCGCCGTCCACCCGCAGATTCTGCCCGAGGTCGGCCTGCATCAGCGCCAGCGCCGCGGCGTGCGGATCGCTCAACGCGCGCAGATCCCGACAGTCCGGCTCGGCAAAAATGCGATGTTCATCGACCCACTGCCAGGCTTCGCCGTTATCTTCACAAAAGCGCATGCTGAGGGTGTCGGCCTGCGACAGCCCGGTGATAATCGCCCGCCCGAGCAGGACCGGGTCAATATCGCCGCGCAGCTCAACATAGTGGGCGACGCTCCAGGCACCGGGCAGCGTCGAGAGGCGCTCCGCCATCCAGATCCCAGGCTGCGCCGCAACCAGCGGTAAACGTGTGGTCATTATCGGCTCCTCAGGACGCATGGTGGGCGGGGCTCAAGGTAGACCAGTTCGCCGCCAGCCAGGCGTTGCACGCCTCTAACGACTGCGGCGGGCACTCTACCGACCAGCCTTGCGGCAGCGCGCAGTGGCGCGGCCACAGGCTGTACTGCTGCTGCTCATTGCGCAGGATGTAAAACTGCCCTTGTGGATTGTCGAAGGGATTACTGAATTGCATGTCAAATTCCTCGTAAAGCGCGGTTTGCTACTCGTCACGGCATAAAGGCTGCCACAGCTGGATGAGCCCCGCCGTCAGCCCGCCGCGCCAGCACAGCGCATCATGCCCGCCGTCAACCTGACGCCAGAAAATCGTCTGCTGTTCCAGATGCGTCAGCAGCGCCTGGTTCGCGCGAAAAATGATCGGCTCGCGAACGCCGGCCTCCAGCCAGATGCGTAGCCCTTGCGGATGTAATTCGCCGCGGCTGAGCCGCTCAATCAGCAGGCCCGTCTGCACGCCGCCGCGATGCGGCCACCAGTAGGAGCCGGACTGGCTGAGCACGCAGCCAAAGCGCTGGGGCCAGTAGAGGGCGGCGAACATCGACGCCAGGCCGCCAAAGCTCTGACCCGCGACCACCGTGCGATCGGCGCGATCGCTGAAAGGCGCTAGCCGGTGAACCATTGGCAGCAGCTCTTCCTGTACCGCCAGCCAGAACGCGTCATTGCAGGGCAGCTCTGCGGCCCGGTGCGGGTTATCAATCGCGTCAATCAGCAGATAAACCGCCGGCGGCAGCCGTTTTTCGCGGGTTAAGCCCGCCAGCGGCGACCATACCGGCATGCTTTCGGCCCAGAACTGGCCGTCGAGCAGGATCGCCAGCGGGCGCTGCTGCGGCTGCGCGTCGCCGGTGGCGTAAATCCATATTCGTCTGCGGTTGCCGAGCCGCTGGCTGCGCCACTCAATGCAGATCGGAGGCTGATAAGGCTCATCGCGCAGCGCCCAGCCCGGCTGCTCAGGGGCTTCCGGCAGCTCCAGCGCGGAGACCGCGTGACCGCGCCCGCCCTTCCAGCTTTGCGGATTAAGTGGGTCGGCAATCGCCCGCGGCAGCAGCTTGCGCCAGCCTTCGCGCAGCAGCGCGCGGTCCGGGCTGTCGCCGTTAAAAAGCTGAGGAGAAAAATCGTCGTCGCGCGCGGAAGGGATAAAGCAGTAGCTGCCGCGCCAGGTGGGAGAAAGCGTGGTTTGCCAGCGCCAGGCATCGGTGCCGGGAATGCGCTGCAGCGTTTGCGGCACGGCGTTTTTATGATGGTCAGTCACGCCGGTAATATAAATCCACACCCGCCGGGTTGCCGAAGACGCTTCGTCGCCCGCCGGATCGCGCCACCAGAAGGTCACCCGATACGCGTCGTCCACGGCCTCTATTTGCGGACCGGAGATAGTACGCCACCAGTCGTCGCATCCTGTCTTATGCATTCCTTTTCAACCCTATGTTTATCGTGACATTTATCAACAAACGCATTAATAAACGCAATATTTATTGATAATATTATTGATAACTATTTTCATTTGCAATAGCGTATTAGCGCGCTGTGGGAAGCGCGTCTTTCAAAAATAAACATGTCAGAGAGGGCTCATTTAGCCAGCGACGGAATGCCTTTGCCCTCTACCGGCACTATTGATTCCGCCTCCCCTCCCGACGGGAAGGGCCTTTGGGGAAGGCGGCGACGAAAAGCAGGAATGACAATGAATAACAGGATCAAATCCCTGGCCTTGCTGGTCAATCTGGGAATCTACGGGGCTGCCTTTCCGCTGAGCGCGGCGGAAACGGCCTCCGATAGCAAAGCCGCAGCCGCTGATGAAACCATGGTCGTCACCGCCGCCGAGCAGAACCTGCAGGCCCCCGGCGTTTCAACCATTACCGCGGACGAAATTCGTAAACGCCCGCCCGCGCGCGACGTGTCGGAAATTATTCGTACCATGCCCGGCGTTAACCTGACCGGCAACTCCACCAGCGGCCAGCGCGGCAACAATCGCCAGATTGATATTCGCGGCATGGGCCCGGAAAACACCCTGATCCTGATTGACGGCAAGCCCGTGACCAGCCGCAACTCCGTACGTCTGGGCTGGCGCGGCGAGCGCGATACCCGCGGCGATACCTCATGGGTACCGCCGGAGCTGATCGAACGTATTGAAGTCATTCGCGGCCCGGCGGCCGCGCGCTACGGCAACGGCGCGGCGGGCGGCGTGGTCAATATCATCACCAAGAAGAGCGACGGCGAATGGCACGGTTCATGGAATACCTACATGAACGCCCCGGAGCATAAAGACGAAGGCTCGACTAAACGCACCAACTTTAGCCTCAGCGGCCCGCTGGGCGGCGATTTCAGCTTCCGCCTGCTGGGCAACCTCGACAAAACCCAGGCCGATGCCTGGGATATCAACGACGGACATCAGTCCGAGCGTACCGGCGCCTATGCCAATACCATGCCTGCCGGGCGCGAAGGGGTGAAAAATAAGAACATTAACGGCGTCGTGCGCTGGGATTTCGCCCCGATGCAGTCGCTGGAGTTTGAATCCGGCTACAGCCGTCAGGGCAACCTCTACGCGGGCGATACGCAGAACACCAATACCAACGATCTGGTGAAAGAGAACTACGGTAAAGAGACGAACCGCCTCTATCGCCAGACTTACTCCGTCACCTGGAACGGCGGCTGGGATAACGGCGTGACCACCAGCAACTGGGCCCAGTACGAACGTACCCGTAACTCGCGTAAAGGCGAAGGTCTGGCGGGCGGCACGGAAGGTATCTTCAACAGCAACCAGTTCAGCGATATCGACCTCGCCGACGTGATGCTGCACAGCGAAGTCAACATTCCTCTGGATCTGGTGTTCAACCAGAACCTGACGCTGGGCACCGAGTGGAATCAGCAGCGGATGAAGGATCTGGCGTCAAATACCCAGACCTTTATGGGCGGCGATATCGACGGCTATGACAGCACCGGCCGTAGCCCGTACTCGAAGGCCGAGATCTTCTCCCTGTTTGCCGAAGACAACGTGGAGCTGACCGACACCACCATGCTGACGCCGGCGCTGCGTTTCGATCATCACACGATCGTCGGCAACAACTGGAGCCCGTCGCTGAACCTGTCTCAGGGTCTGTGGGATGACTTCACGTTAAAAATGGGCATCGCCCGCGCCTACAAAGCGCCGAGCCTGTACCAAACTAACCCGAACTATATTCTCTATAGTAAAGGCCAGGGCTGCTACGCCAGCGATAACGGCACCGGTTGCTACATGATGGGTAACGATGACCTGAAAGCCGAAACCAGCATCAACAAAGAGATTGGCCTTGAGTTTAAGCGCGACGGCTGGCTGGCGGGGGTGACCTGGTTCCGCAACGACTACCGCGATAAAATCGAAGCGGGCTACGCGCCGATTGCAAAAACGTCGAAAGGTAACGTCAAAACCGATATCTATCAGTGGGAAAACGTGCCGAAAGCGGTGGTTGAAGGTCTGGAAGGCACCCTGAACGTGCCGGTCAGCGAAACGGTGAACTGGACCAATAACATCACTTATATGCTGCAAAGTAAAAACAAGGAAACCGGCGATCGTCTGTCGATTATTCCGGAATACACCCTGAACTCTACCCTGAGCTGGCAGATTCAGCAGGATATTTCCGTACAGTCGACCTTCACCTGGTACGGCAAGCAGCAGCCGAAGAAATATAACTACAAAGGTCAACCGGCGGAGGGTTCTGAAACGGACGAAGTCAGCCCGTACAGCATCGTTGGCCTGAGCGCCACCTGGGATGTGACCAAAAACGTCAGCCTGACCGGCGGCGTGGATAACGTCTTCGACAAGCGCCACTGGCGCGCGGGTAATGCGCAAACCACCGGTAGCCTGACCGATGTTTCTTATATGGCTGGCGCTGGCGCCAATACCTATAACGAATCAGGCCGCACCTGGTATATGAGCGTCAATACCCACTTCTGATTGTCTACCGTTCCCCCGCCCTCTTCCCATAGAGGGCGGAAGGGAGAATCTGTTAACATCGCCTGATGCACATCCAACACTCGATCATTCAACTTGCCGGTCACTCGCTGCAGCGGGTGGATTTCGACCCGTTGACCTTCCAGCCTGAAGACCTCCTCTGGCTCCCGCATCATGCCCGGTTAAGCGGCTGCGTCCGCAAGCGGCAGTCCGAGCATCTCGCCGGGCGTATCGCCGCGGTTTACGCGCTGCGGGAAGTGGGTGAAAAAGAGGTGCCTGCCATTGGTGACCAACGCCAGCCCCTGTGGCCCGCGCCGTGGTACGGCAGCATCAGCCACTGCGAACGCAGCGCGCTGGCGGTTGTCTCCGCCGGGCCGGTCGGCGTTGATATCGAACGAGTCATGGCGCCTTCGCTGGCGGCGGAACTGGAAAGCAGCATCATCAATAGCGCGGAAAAAAGACGGCTGGACGCCAGCGGCCTGCCGCCTGAGCTGGCGCTGACGCTGGCGTTTTCGGCAAAAGAGAGCGCGTTTAAGGCCAGCCATTCGGCGATCCAGGCCAGGATAGGTTTCAGCGACTTTGAGGTTACATATATAAAGGAAGGAAACCTGCGGCTTCGGCTCTCCGCCGGGGAGTATCAGCTACAGTGGATTAAGGCAGGGGACTGCGTCATCACGCTCTGCGCGCCATAAAAGACGCGCCGCTGCGACAACCGGAGACGGATGGCAACCCGCTTTCAGCACCATACCCGCATTTCTGCCGGGCGGCGGCTACCGCCTTGCCCGGCCTACGAATACCGCGCTATCCTCTCGCTGCACATTTGTTGCAGGCCCGGTATCACCGGGCACGCGCTTGCCACTCGCTGATATCAGCGCATTTTCTGCGCCAGTTCGGCGACGGATGCGGCATCGAAACCGTGATGTTTACGCAGCCAGCCGCGGTCCGCCGCCGCCGCATACTCGCCATCCGGGATCCCCAGACGTTTGAGGGGGATTCCCGCGCCGGCTTCGGCCAGCACTTCCGCCACCAGGCTCCCAAGGCCGCCGTTGACGTTATGCTCCTCCACCGTAATCACCGTCTTGCACGGCTTCAGGGCCGCCAGCAGCGCGGCGGTATCGCAAGGGCGAATAGACGGCACGCTCACCACTTTGGCCTGAATCCCCGCATCGGCCAGCATCTGCGCGGCATCGACGATTTCGTGCACCGTCGATCCGGTAGCGACCAGCGCGATATCTTCGCCTTCCCGCAACGTGATGACCGCTCCCGGCACAAAGCGATAGCTTTCGTCATACAGTTCCGGCAGCGCCTTACCGTCAAGACGAACATAGACCGGCCCCTGATAGCCGATGGCGTAATCGATAATCTGTCGACATTCGCGCGGCGAAGACGGGGCGAAAATCTGGATATTGCCGAAGCCGCGCATCACCGCCAGGTCGTCAATCGCGTGATGGGTGCTGGCCAGCGGTCCGTAACTGGCGCCGGCGTTAAGGCCAAATAGCTTAACGTTGGTGTTGTTGTAGCAAACGTCGACCTTAATCTGCTCATTAGCGCGGGAAATCAGGAACGGCGCGGCGTTACAGGTGACCGCCACTTTCCCCCCCAGCGCCAGACCCGCCGCCGTCCCGACCATGCTCTGCTCGGCGATGCCCACGTTCACCAGACGACCGGGGAACTGCTTAATAAACGGCGCGATTTTGGCCGTTGAGGTGGAGTCAGCGACGACCGGCACCAGATCGACGCCGCGGTCAACCGCATCAATAAAGGCCTGAACCATCACGCTCGCCAGGTGTTCTGCATTACTCATCTTTCAGTTCCTCCAGTGCCAGTGCAATCTCTTCGCCTTTCGGTACCCGGTGGTGCCACTCCGGGCGCCCCTGGATAAAGGAAATACCGGCGCCTTTCGTGGTGTTGGCGATAACGACGTTCGGTTTACCTTCCTGCTTCAGCCCTTCCAGGGTCGCGACAACCGAGGCCATGTCGTTGCCCTGGCATTCGGTGACCGTCATCCCGAAGGCCTTCCATTTGTCGGCCAGCGGATCGGTATTCATAATTTCGCGCGTCGGCCCCGCCAGCTGGAGATTGTTCTTGTCATTAATAATGATCAGATTATCAAGGCCGTAGTGCGCCGCGGCTAGCGCCGCTTCCCAGTTACTGCCCTCCGCCAGTTCGCCATCGCCGGTAATTAAAAAGATGCGGCGGGAGCTGTTGCTTTTTTTCGCCGCCAGCGCCAGCCCCACCGCAACAGGCAAACCGTGGCCCAGCGCGCCGGTGTTGAGCTCAATGCCCGGCGTTTTCTGACGAACCGGATGACCGGGAAGATGGGAATTGGCATGCTGATAGGTGTCCAGCCAGTCAACCGGGAAGAAGCCCGCCTCGGCCAGCACGCAGTAGTAGCAGCCCACCGCATGGCCTTTCGACTGGATGTAAATATCGCGCTGATCGTCAGCAAGACGCTCCGGCGCGACGTTCAGAATGCGGAAATAGAGCGCGGTGAGCAGTTCAACCTGCGACAGGTCGGCGCCGGTGTGCCCGCCCGCAGGGCTGTTGGCGTTCAATCTGACGATATGGCGACGTACGGCGCGGGCTTTGCGCTCGAGTGCCTGGACATCATAGCTATAGGGATTCATTTAATACCTCTGAATTTATTTTCAACTTGGAATATTTATTCCGTCAGGGACTAAAAAAACCAGACATCCCCAGGCAACGCATCGTAAGACTTACGCCGCTGCATCATACTCAGGAACATTCTGCCTCCTTACCACCGGGCATGACGTCACCCGGGCACTTTTCAGTTGACCTGAAATCGCCATGAATATATATTCACTAACGACTCTTTATTCAATTATGCAGCTACTGTTCTGTTTTTGTCCATCGCTGATTTTGAGGATTGGCGAAAGTTAGATATCCATCACACTTAACTGTCTTTTCTTTTCGCGTATGATAATGAGCTCTAACATAATGGCTGCACGTAAATGATTTTCGGGGAAATATATGGCTAAGCAGGATGAACAACGGCTATTAGTTAAGATTGCCACGCTCTACTATCTTGAAGGACGAAAGCAGTCCGATATCGCTCAACTTCTCTCGCTTTCTCAGTCATTTATCTCCCGAGCGATCGCCCGCTGCCAAAAAGAGGGCGTGGTCAAAATCAGCGTTGTTCAGCCATCGAATATTTTCCTCAATCTTGAAAAAGGCCTCGAGGATCGCTACGGAATTAAACAGGCCATCGTCGTGGATACCGAAGACGACGCCAACGATCACACCATCAAGCGCGCCATCGGTTCCGCCGCCGCCCACTATCTGGAAACGCGATTGCGGCCGAAAGATCTGATCGGCGTCTCTTCGTGGAGTTCGACTATCCGCGCAATGGTTGATGAGGTTCACGCGCAAAACCTGAAGGCCAACGGCGTGATTCAACTGCTTGGCGGCGTGGGCCCAAATGGTAACGTGCAGGCGACTATCCTGACCCAGACCCTGGCGCAGCATCTGAACTGTGAAGCCTGGCTACTCCCTTCCCAGAGCATTGAAGGCTCCACTGAGGAGAAAAATCGCCTCGTGGCCAGCAAAGATGTCGCCGACGTCATTGCCCGCTTCGACGAAGTCGATATCGCCATCGTCGGAATTGGCATCCTTGAGCCTTCGCAGCTGCTCAAAACTTCCGGTAACTACTATCACGAAGATATGCTCCAGGTGCTGGCGGAACGCGGCGCCGTGGGCGACATTTGCCTGCACTACTACGATAAAAACGGCAAGGCGGTGTTGCGCGATGATGAAGATCCTGTGATCGGCATGGCGCTGGAGAAGGTGAAGAAGTGCCCTAACGTGGTGGCCCTTGCCGGTGGCAGCGAGAAGGTGGCGGCTATCAAAGGCGCGCTTTCGGGCGGTTATATCGATGTTCTGATCACCGATTATCCAACGGCCAGGCTGCTTATCGCCGGGTAATTTCCTCACTCAAACACTTTCCCACAGCCTTTACGCTCTCCTTCAGGCGTAAAGGCTTAGGCAATAAATTTTTATATTTCAATCGTATATAACCATCCAACCGCGCTCTTTTCCTCCGACATCCGGAAGCTTCACCAAACGGATAAGTGTGATTGCCAGCACAATTGATAACTTTTCCGGTAGCCCGACGGGAAGTTTCTGGCTAAGGTAACAAATAAATAATCACTATCGAATATATATTCAGTGATTAAAAAAGTGAAAACGAATTGTCACATCATGGCCTGCTAAGAAGCAATGCGATAAAGAGGAATACCGACTTCCCCCTCCGCGCCAGGACGAAGTGTGACTCAGGAGACTACCTAATGCAGGCAACACGTAAAGAGTTCATCATTGCGCTGGACGAAGGCACCACCAATGCCAAAGCCGTCGTACTCGATAGCCGCGGCCAGGTCGTGGTGAAATTCTCTCAGCCGCTGGCGATCCAGACGCCGCGTGAAGGCTGGGTCGAGCAGTCGGGAGAGGTCCTGGTTGACGCTTCGCTGGCGGTTATCGCGAAAGCGGTAGCGCACGTTGGCGCAGAAAACGTCGCGGCATTAGCCATCAGCAACCAGCGCGAGACCGCGATCGGCTGGTATCGCCAGAGCGGTAAGCCAATTAACGCCGCGATCACCTGGCAGTGCAGCCGCAGCGCCGCGTTTTGCGATGAACTGCGCCACAGCGATAAAGAGCAGCAAATCAAGGCCGTGACCGGCCTGCCGATCGCGCCTCTGTTTTCGGCCTCGAAAATGCGCTGGCTGCTGGAATCTCTTCCTGAGGGGCCCGCGCTGGCTGAGCGCGGAGAAATCTGCCTCGGCACTATCGACAGCTGGCTGCTGTGGAACTTAACCCAGGGCGATGCGTACTACTGCGATTACTCCAATGCCGCGCGTACCCAGCTGCTGAACCTGCAAACCGGCCAGTGGGACGACGACATGTTGGCGCTGTTCAAGATCCCGCGCGCCGCGCTGCCGGAGATCAAGCCCTCCAGCGGATTGTTTGGCTATACCCGGGGGTTGAACGCTATCCCAGACGGTATTCCGGTGATGGCGATGGTCGGGGATTCCCACGCCGCGCTGTTTGGCCACGCGCTGGGCGAACTCGGCTGCGTGAAAGCCACCTACGGTACGGGGTCATCGGTGATGGCGCCGGTAAAATCCGCACAGTGCGATATCGACGCGCTGGCCACCACCATCGCCTGGCACGACGGCGACAGCATCACCTACGGACTCGAAGGTAATATTCCGCATACCGGCGATGCCGTAGCGTGGATGGCGGACAGCACCGGCTTGAGCGAACTTTCCGATGCTGAACTGGCGCATGAACTCAACACCCTGCCCGCCTCCGTGGACTCCACGCTGGGCGTCTATTTTGTGCCGGCGTTAACCGGCCTGGGCGCCCCGTGGTGGGATGACAGCGCCCGCGGCGTGATTTGCGGCCTGAGCCGCGGCGTCAAGCGCGCCCATCTGATTCGCGCCGCGCTGGAATCCATTACCTATCAAATTGCCGATGTTGTGGTGGCGATGCGCCAGCAGGACGACTTCCACTTAACGGCGCTGATGGTCGACGGCGGCCCGACTAAGAACGACTGGTTAATGCAGTATCAGGCTGACCTGCTTGGCTGCCCGGTGATGCGCAGCGACGTTGCCGAGCTGTCGGCGATTGGCGCGGCCCTCCTTGCGCGCAAGGCCCTGAATCCGGGAACGGTCACCGACCTGAAAGCCTTTTTAACCGAACACAGCGAATTTATCCCCGATATGGCCCGCCACCAGCGCCTGCAGAAGAGATGGCAGGAGTGGCGCCATGCGGTGAACAGAACATTATGGAAACCGGCAACGTCCGCCTGACGCCCACTAGGGAATCGAACGCGTGACGCACCTTAGAGCCTATTCCCGTAGGCGTTATTGGCGCAGGCAGTTTGAATACTGACAGCGCTTCGATCCCGGAGCGTACACGTAGTACGTGAGGATTAACTCGCGATGCTCGCCCTCCGGGCCGCCCTGAAGGGCGTTCAAAATGGCCAGTAAAATAGCCCTAATGGATAGGCTCTTAATTATCAACAAAAGGAGACCCCCGGCCCATAAACTCGATTTGCAGGCCTTACGTTGTTTCACCGTACCCGACAATAACAACCAAGAGAGAAAATTGTCATGAAATTACGTTTAACGCTTTTAACCGCAGCCACCCTGACCGCCTTTTCTTTCGCTGCCCAGGCGGCAGAAAAAGGCACCATTATGATCATGGTTAACTCGCTGGATAACCCCTATTACGCCTCTGAAGCCAAGGGCGCCAGCGAAAAAGCCAAAGAGCTGGGCTACCAGACCACCATTTTGTCGCATGGCGAAGATGTCAAAAAACAGAATGAGCTGATCGATACCGCCATCGGTAAAAAAGTTCAGGGCATTATTCTGGATAACGCCGATTCCACCGCCAGCGTCGCCGCCATTGAAAAAGCGAAGAAAGCGGGTATTCCGGTGGTTTTAATCAATCGCGAAATTCCTGTCGATGATATCGCGCTGGAGCAAATTACCCACAATAACTTCCAGGCCGGTTCTGAAGTCGCCAACGTATTTGTCGAGAAAATGGCGGAAAAAGGAAAATATGCCGAACTGACCTGTAACCTTGCAGATAATAACTGCGTGACCCGCTCTAAATCTTTCCACCAGGTGATTGACCAGTACCCGGATATGGTCAGCGTCGCTAAACAGGACGCGAAGGGCACCTTAATCGACGGCAAGCGCATTATGGACAGTATTCTGCAGGCGCACCCCGATGTTAAAGGCGTAATTTGCGGCAACGGTCCCGTTGCTCTCGGCGCCATTGCCGCGCTGAAAGCGGCGAATCGTAACGATGTGGTGGTGGTCGGTATCGATGGCAGCAACGATGAACGCGACGCGGTAAAAGCCGGCACCCTGCAGGCCACCGTGATGCTTCAGGCACAGGCCATCGCCGCTCAGGGGGTGACCGACCTCGATAACTACCTGCAAAAAGGTGAAAAACCGGCCAAGCAGCGCGTGATGTTCCGCGGCATTCTGATTACTCAGGACAATGCAGACAAAGTGCAGGACTTCAATATCAAATCCTGATTTCGGGTTGTTGCGCCCCGTCCGGGGCGCACAGGAGCGTATTATGTATAAAAAAATCTCGCTGATGCTGGTCGTTCTCGCGCTCGGAGGCTGTCGTATCGTCTCTCAGCAGGAGCTGGCCGATCTTAAATCTCCGCCCAATCCGCATATGGCGGATATCGATCGGACATGGCAAGACCAGCTGGTTCCCCAGGTTGTGGCTAAAGCTCGCCCCGTTGCCGAGCTTATGACCGCCCTGCGCGCGGCGAAAGATATTGATAGCGCCTGCAAAGCGTTAGGCTATCGCGCTCAGGACGAAAACCCCTGCGTGTTTTACGTCAAAGTCGAAGGCAATATCAGCAAAATTGATTCCGCTTCGCGCAGCGGAAAAATGACGATTGAGGATACCCACGGCGGCAACGTGGTGGTGCAAATTGGCCCGACGCTGCGCGGCACATTATTACGCGACGGCTATCAGGGCGCCAGCTATCAGGACTTTAACGATCAGGTGCTGTTTGGCGAATATAGCCGGAAGATTAACGAACACGCGGTAAAAATGATCCAGACGGCGCAAGTGAAAACCGGCGAAGCGGTACAGGTGTACGGCGTGTTCTCGGCCTGGGATATTCCACAGAACATTCCTGATATTACGCCAGCAAAAATTGTTCGTTTGGGAGGACAATAACATGCAGCGGCAAGAACTCGTCAATTCCCAACCAGTCGACTCTGAAGTTATTATCGAAACCCGCGAATTATCCCGTGTTTATCCGGGCGTCGTCGCCTTAGATAACGTGAATTACCGGGTCTATCGAAATAAAGTAAACGTTCTGATCGGTGAAAATGGTGCGGGTAAATCCACCATGATGAAAATGCTTGCTGGCGTTGAAACACCCTCGTCCGGTCAAATTATTCTTGATGGCGCTCCGGTGACCCTTAGCTCGACGCACCAGGCGGAAAAGCAGGGAATCAGCATCATATTTCAGGAGTTAAATTTATTCCCGAATATGAACGTCATGGATAATATTTTTATGGCTAACGAATTCTTTCAAAAAGGGAAGATTAACGAAAAATATCAATATGAGTTAGCCAAATCATTACTGGAAAGGCTGGAGCTTGATGTCGATCCCTACACCCAACTCGGCGAATTAGGCATCGGCCATCAGCAACTGGTAGAAATTGCGCGCGCGCTTTCAAAAGACACCCGGGTATTGATTATGGATGAACCCACTTCCGCGCTCAGCCAGTCGGAAGTCAAAATCCTGTTTAACGTCATTGAGCAGCTTAAACGTCGCGGCGTCACCATCATCTATATTTCCCACCGTCTGGAAGAGCTAATGGAAATTGGCGACCACATCACCATTTTCCGCGACGGGCGCTTTATCAGCGAGCGCGAGGTCAGCGACGCCAGTATTCCGTGGATTATCGAACAGATGGTCGGCGATAAGAAAAAACATTTCGACTACCGGCCGGCGCCGAAAGGCGAAGCGGTGCTTGCGGTTGAAGGTCTGACGGCGCTTCATTCCAGCGGCGGCTATAAGCTCAACGATGTGACCTTTACCTTAAGTAAGGGAGAGGTGATCGGCATCTATGGCCTGCTCGGCGCCGGACGCACGGAGCTGTTTAAAGGCCTGGTCGGTCTGATGCCCTGCCAGAGCGGGAACGTCCATCTCAACGGCGAAAATATCGACAAGGCGCCGTTCCAGGCGCGGCTTAAAAAAGGGCTGGCGCTGGTGCCCGAAGACCGTCAGGGCGAAGGCGTGGTGCAGATGATGTCGATTCAATCGAATATGACCCTCTCTGATTTCAGTCTGCAGGGCTTTCGCCGGGCGTGGAAGTGGCTCAATCCGCAGAAAGAAATCGCCTGCGTCAAAGAGATGATTCGCGAACTGGCGATCAAGGTCAGCGACCCCGATCTGCCTATCACCTCGCTCAGCGGCGGCAACCAACAAAAAGTGGTGCTCGGCAAAGCGCTGATGACGAAGCCGGAGGTGGTGTTTCTCGACGAGCCCACTCGCGGTATCGACGTCGGCGCGAAAACCGACGTGTATCACCTGATCGGCAAAATGGCCCAGCAGGGTCTGGCAGTGATGTTCTCTTCATCGGAGCTGGATGAAGTGATGGCGCTGGCGGATCGCATCCTGGTCATGGCCGACGGCCGGATTACTGCCGATTTACCGCGTCATGCGGTGACCCGCGAAAAATTAATCGCGGCTTCAACACCTCAAGATTAATCAGGCTGGAACCCATCATGAACCAGAAATATATGATTTATATGTACCTGCTGAAGGCCAGAACGTTTATCGCTCTGCTGCTGGTTATCGCGTTCTTCAGCGTGATGGTACCGAATTTCCTGACCACATCTAACCTGCTGATTATGACCCAGCACGTGGCCATCACCGGCCTGCTGGCCATCGGCATGACGCTGGTTATCCTGACGGGCGGTATCGACCTCTCCGTCGGCGCCGTCGCCGGCATCTGCGGCATGGTGGCCGGGGCGCTGTTAACCAGCGGCCTGCCCTTATGGAACGGCAGCGTTATCTTCTTCAACGTACCGGAAGTGATCCTCTGCGTGGCGCTCTTCGGCGTGCTGGTCGGCTTTGTGAACGGCGCGGTCATCACCCGCTTCGGCGTTGCGCCCTTTATCTGCACCCTGGGCATGATGTATGTCGCCAGAGGCTCGGCGCTCTTGTTCAACGACGGCAGCACCTACCCGAACCTTAACGGCATGGAAGCGCTGGGCAACACCGGTTTTTCCACCCTCGGATCCGGGACGCTGATGGGCATTTATCTGCCAATCTGGCTGATGATCGGCTTCCTGCTGCTGGGCTACTGGCTGACCACCAAAACCCCGCTGGGCCGCTATATCTATGCCATCGGCGGTAACGAATCCGCCGCTCGTCTGGCCGGCGTGCCTATCGTTAAGGCAAAAATCTTCGTCTACGCCTTCTCCGGCCTGTGCTCGGCGTTCGTCGGCCTTATCGTCGCCTCCCAGCTACAAACCGCGCACCCGATGACCGGCAATATGTTCGAAATGGATGCCATCGGCGCCACCGTGCTCGGCGGAACCGCGCTGGCGGGCGGTCGCGGTCGGGTGACCGGCTCAATCATCGGCGCGTTCGTCATCGTCTTCCTCGCCGACGGCATGGTGATGATGGGCGTCAGCGACTTCTGGCAGATGGTCATTAAGGGCGTGGTTATCGTCACCGCCGTCGTCGTCGACCAGTTCCAGCAAAAACTGCAGAACAAAGTCATCCTGATGCGTCGTCATGAGGAGAAGCTGGCTGCGGCAGGAGCCACCAGTTAATCACGTCTTTATTACCCCGCCGGACGCTCTGCCGTCCGGCCTCTATAAGGGATGAAAAATATGCAAAGAAATTTCACAAATAAAACGGTGGTTATCACCGGGGCCTGCCGCGGAATTGGCGCCGGTATTGCCGAGCGCTTTGCTCGCGACGGCGCGAATCTGGTGATGGTCTCTAACGCCGAGCGCGTCCACGAAACGGCGGAAACCTTACGCCAGCGCTATCAGGCCGATATCCTGTCGTTACAGGTTGATGTCACCGATGAAGCGCAGGTGCAGTCGCTGTACGAGCAGGCGGCGGCACGTTTCGGCGCCATCGACGTCTCTATCCAGAACGCGGGGGTGATCACCATCGACTATTACGATCGCATGCCAAAAGCCGACTTTGAAAAAGTGCTGGCAGTTAACACCACCGGCGTCTGGCTGTGCTGCCGCGAGGCCGCCAAATATATGGTCAAACAGAACCACGGCAGCCTGATCAACACCTCTTCCGGCCAGGGCCGCCAGGGGTTTATCTACACCCCGCACTATGCCGCCAGCAAAATGGGCGTGATCGGCATCACCCAGAGCCTGGCCCACGAGCTGGCGCCGTGGAATATCACCGTCAACGCCTTCTGTCCGGGCATTATCGAGAGCGAGATGTGGGACTACAACGATCGCGTCTGGGGCGAAATCCTCAGCACCGAGCAGAAGCGCTACGGTAAAGGCGAGCTGATGGCGGAGTGGGTCGAAGGCATTCCGATGAAGCGCGCCGGCAAACCGGAAGACGTTGCCGGGCTGGTGGCATTCCTGGCTTCCGATGATGCGCGTTATCTCACCGGGCAGACCATCAATATCGACGGCGGCTTGATTATGTCGTAGTTGGGCTGTTTCCCCGGGTTGCGGCTGACGCCTTACCCGGGCTACAGATCGGCACGGTTTGGTCACCTGGCGTGCCGCAGGATATTTATTCAGAGAGTGATAACTATGATCGCAAAAGATTTTGCCCAACAGCTATTTAATCTGCAGGACCGCGTGGCCTTTGTAACCGGCGCGGGCAGCGGCATCGGCCAAATGATTGCTTACGGACTCGCCAGCGCGGGCGCTCGGGTCGTCTGCTTCGATCTCCGCGAAGATGGCGGCCTTGCCGAAACCGTAAAAAATATCGAAGCCATCGGCGGCGAGGCCTGTTTCTACACCGGCGATGTGCGCCAGCTTAGCGACTTACGCGCTGGGGTGGCGTTGGCAAAAAGCCGCTTTGGCCGCCTTGATATCGCCGTCAACGCCGCCGGTATCGCCAACGCCAATCCGGCGCTGGAGATGGAAACCGAGCAGTGGCAGCGGGTGATCGATATTAACCTCACCGGCGTATGGAACTCCTGTAAAGCGGAAGCCGAACTGATGCAGGAAACGGGCGGCGGTTCGATTATTAATATCGCCTCGATGTCCGGCATTATCGTTAACCGCGGCCTCGATCAGGCCCATTACAACTGCTCCAAGGCGGGCGTGATCCACCTGTCAAAAAGCCTGGCGATGGAGTGGATTGGCAAAGGGATTCGGGTCAACTCCATCAGCCCCGGCTATACCGCCACGCCGATGAACACCCGGCCTGAGATGGTTCATCAGACTCGCGAATTCGAAAGCCAGACGCCGATCCAGCGTATGGCGAAGGTTGAGGAGATGGCCGGCCCGGCGCTGTTCCTCGCCAGCGATGCCGCATCGTTCTGTACCGGCGTTGACCTGGTGGTTGATGGTGGTTTTGTCTGCTGGTAGAACGGACCGAATACCGGTATGGATGTCAATATACTGGCAGCGACCGGCGAAGCAGTATGCAGGGTGGCGGCGCGATTGTTTTAACCGGTCGATGTTCTCTCGCCGTCCATCCTGCCCCATAAGCAGAAAAAAGGTGCCTTAAGGTGCCTTACCCAGCCTGCGGATAAGCGGGGATAGCTCCCCGCATACCGGCTACTTCTTCGTTTCGTAAGCGAGAACGGCCTTAAACTCCATACTACGTTCTTTGATGCTCAGCTCGCACAGCGAGTCGCGCACCATTAACGTCAATCCCAGCGCTGTCAGACACAGCACGATGATTGCCACCAGGGCGTATTTTGTCAGCATCTCGTTGCCTCCATGCGAAGAAGAGGCTACTATCCAACGTGCTAGGTTTGGATTGTAGGCCTCAGGTTGATGGGAACATCTCCTGGGGCTTCGTCTTTCTGAATCCTCACCTAAGCCTGAACGCAGAAAGCCTCAGGCACCCGCCGTCATCATACGCTTCCCTGCGTAATTCACTGTATATTTAACCAGACAAATCCCTTTTTCAGAAAACGTTTAGACGGCCTACATTCCGGGGAAGGTCACGCTGTTGCCCGGCGCTTCGCGATGCAGGTGAATAAAGTTCAAATGACGCTCGTACTGGTCAAGAATATCGGTAATGACCTGTTCTTTGCTGTAGTCCATCAGGTCGTTGCCCTGACTCCCTTCCAGCAGGAAGGTCTCCAGACGATAGTAGGTCGACTTCCCGCTGCGCGCCCGGTAGGTAAAGCCGGGAATGGCGTACTGCTGCGGCCAGATCTGATAAACAAAGTTCTGCTCATCGCCCATATGCACCAGCAGGTCAAGATGGCCAAGGCTGTCTCCCTCTTCCGGCGGCAGGCTTTTCAGCTCGACGTAAGCGCCGCGCAGCTTCAGCTCCTGCGCCACCTCTTCCATCGCCGGGAAGCACACCGTCTCCATCATCTGGCGGGTATAGCGCGTGCCGGGGTAGTTCATCAGCCGCGACAGGCGCTTCTTCCAGCTCAGGCGATCCTGCACGCCGAGCGGTCGCGGGGCGGTGTCGCGGTTGGCGCTCTCGCGGCGATAATCCTCAACCTTCAGCGACTTATATAACCCCGCCATCACGAAGAAGATCACGAAGCTAAACGGCAGCCCCATAATCACCGTTGCGTTCTGCAGGGCGGAAATGCCGTTAGTCATCAGCATCCCCAGGGTCAGCAGGCCGATAACCACCGACCAGAAGATACGCAGCCAGTTTGGCGCATCGCTGTTGATATCCTTCAGCTTCGAGGTGAAGTTACCCAGCACCAGCGCCCCGGAATCCGCGGAGGTCACATAGAACAGCAGGCCGGTAATGGTTGCCACCGAAGCGCTAAAGGTAAACGCCGGATACTGCGCCAGCAGGTTATAGAAGCCGCGCTCCGGGTGGGCGACCGCCTCGGCGGCGAAGGCCGCGTTGCCGTGGATGATTTCATACAGCGCGCTATTGCCGAACACCGACAGCCACAGCAGGGTAAAGGTGAACGGGATAATCAGCGTTCCCACCACAAACTGACGAATGGTGCGTCCACGTGAAATACGCGCCAGGAACAGGCCGACAAACGGCGACCACGCCACCCACCACGCCCAGAAGAACAGGGTCCAGTTATTCATCCACTCTACCGGCCGATCGAAGGCGAAGCTATTAAGGGTCATGCCCATAAAACGATTCACATAGTCGCCAACGTTGAGCACCAGCGCGTTGAGCAGAAACTCGGTGTCGCCCATAAACAGGATGAACAGGATCAGCCCGAGGGCCAGCACCACGTTAAGCTCGGAAAGAATACGGATGCCTTTATCCACCCCAGAGGTCACCGAGATAGTGGCGATGATCACCGACAGTACGATCAGCGCCGCTTTCGCCCCCAGCGAATCCGGAATATCAAACAGCACGTTGAGGCCGTAGTTTAGCTGCACCACACCAATCCCGAGGGTGGTGGCGATACCGAAGATGGTGCCGATAACGGCGGCGATATCCACGCTGTGGCCAATCGGACCATTAATCTTCTTGCCGAAGATCGGATAGAGCGCGGAGCGGATGGTCAGGGGTAAATTATAACGATAGCTAAAGTATCCCAGCGCCATCCCCATCAGGGCATACATCGACCATCCGGTCAGCCCGTAGTGAAACAGCGTCCACACCATCGCCTGGCGCGCCGCCTCCATGGTCTGCCCCGCCCCTTCCGGCGGCTGCATATACTGGGTCACCGGCTCGGCGACGGAGAAGAACATCAGGTCGATGCCGATACCGGCGGCGAACAGCATTGCCGCCCAGCTGAGCACGCTAAATTCCGGCTTCGAGTGTTCCGGCCCGAGCTTCACCGAACCGAAACGCGAGCAGGCGATGCACACCACAAACACAATATAGAGCGTCGCGGCCAGCAAATAGTACCAGCCGAAGGTGCGGGAAACCCAGTTCAGGGTACGGCCAATCCAGGCCGCGGAAAAATCGCTGAAGAAAAGAGTCATCAGGGAAAACAACAAAATCAGTCCGGCGGAAGTGTAAAAAACCACCGGATTGATTTTGTCCTTTTCTCTGCTCGGCGAAAGGTCTGTCATCCATTCTCCTTACTGTTTTTGCAACTATTAAAACAAAAATCCGCAACAATTAAGACACATTTTATATTGAACGTCCAATCAAAAACCGCTTTAATAGATAAACAAAGCTGATGAATGGAGTCTACGAAATGCCCAAACTGGGGATGCAACCGATACGGCAGCGGCAGCTGATTGACGCCACCCTGGCCGCCATCAATGAAGTGGGAATGCACGATGCCACCGTCGCGCAGATCGCCCGACGGGCTGGCGTATCGACCGGCATCATCAGCCACTATTTCAAGGATAAGAACGGGTTGCTGGAAGCGACGATGCGCGATATCACCGGCCAGCTGCGCCAGGCGGTATTGAGCCGCCTGCACGCCCTGCCCGACGCCGGCCCGCAGGAACGCCTACGCGCCATCGTGGCGGGCAACTTCGACGACAGCCAGATAAGCAGCGCGGCGATGAAAGCCTGGCTCGCCTTTTGGGCCAGCAGCATGCATCAGCCGATGCTCTATCGCCTGCAGCAGGTCAGCAGCCGACGACTGCTGTCGAATATCGTCTATGAATTCCAGCGCGCCCTGCCGCGCGAAGAGGCGCAGGAGGCCGGATACGGTCTCGCCGCGCTGATCGACGGGCTGTGGCTACGCGCGGCGCTGAGCGGTAAACCGCTGGATAAAGCCCGCGCCGAAACGCTCGCCGAGCACTTCATCAGCCAATACCTGCCACCGACTTCTCAATAATGGAGGACCCATGTCCCGAATGGCCGAACAGCAGCTTTACATCGACGGTGGTTATGTATCCGCCACCAGCGGTAAAACCTTCGAGACGATTAACCCCGCCAACGGGGAAGTGCTGGCGACCGTCCAGGCCGCCGGGCGCGAAGATGTCGACCGGGCGGTAAAAAGCGCCCAAAAAGGGCAAAAAATCTGGGCGGCGATGAGCGCCATGGAACGTTCGCGCATTTTGCGTAAAGCGGTAGATATTCTGCGCGCTCGCAACGACGAACTGGCGCGTCTGGAAACCCTCGATACCGGCAAACCGCTGAGCGAAACCGCCGCCGTCGATATCGTCACCGGCGCGGATGTGCTGGAGTACTACGCGGGCCTGATCCCGGCGCTGGAAGGCAGCCAAATCCCGCTGCGCGACAGCGCATTTGTCTATACCCGCCGGGAACCGCTGGGCGTGGTCGCCGGGATCGGCGCCTGGAACTACCCGATCCAGATCGCCTTGTGGAAATCGGCCCCGGCGCTGGCGGCCGGTAACGCGATGATCTTCAAACCGAGTGAAGTTACCCCGCTCACCGCTCTGAAGCTGGCGGAGATCTACCGCGAAGCGGGCCTGCCGGCAGGCGTGTTTAATGTGCTACCGGGCACGGGCGCCGAAACCGGTCAGTATCTCACCGAGCACCCGGACATCGCCAAAATCTCCTTTACCGGCGGCGTCGCCAGCGGCAAAAAAGTGATGGCTAACGCCGCCGCTTCTTCACTGAAAGAAGTAACCATGGAGCTGGGCGGCAAATCACCGCTGATCGTCTGCGAAGACGCCAGCCTCGACCTCGCCGCCGACATCGCGATGATGGCTAACTTCTACAGTTCAGGCCAGGTCTGCACCAACGGCACCCGGGTATTCGTTCCGGCACACCTGAAAGCGGCGTTTGAAGAGAAAATCCTCGCGCGCGTGGCGCGTATCCGCCCCGGCGATCTGTTCGCTGAAGGCACCAACTTCGGGCCGCTGGTGAGCTTTCCGCATCGCGATAACGTGCTGCGCTACATCGAGACCGGTAAGCAAGAAGGCGCGCGCCTGCTCTGCGGCGGCGAAGCGCTGAAAGGCGAAGGCTTCGACCACGGCGCGTGGGTCGCCCCGACGGTGTTTACCGACTGCGATGACCAGATGACCATCGTTCGCGAAGAGATCTTCGGCCCGGTGATGTCGATTCTGAGCTACGACGATGAAGAAGAGGCCCTCCGCCGCGCCAACGCCACCGAATATGGCCTCGCCGCCGGCGTCGTCACCCCGGATTTAAACCGCGCCCATCGCCTGATTCATCGGCTGGAGGCCGGGATCTGCTGGATCAACACCTGGGGCGAATCCCCGGCGGAGATGCCGGTCGGCGGCTACAAGCACTCCGGCATTGGCCGCGAAAACGGCGTGCAGACGCTGCACAGCTACACCCAGATAAAATCCATCCAGGTTGAGATGGGTCAGTTTCAATCCATATTTTAACCAGGAGGTCATTTTTGCAGTTTGACTACATTATTATTGGTGCCGGTTCCGCCGGCAACGTACTGGCGACACGACTGACGGAAGATCCCGATACCACCGTCCTGCTGCTGGAAGCGGGCGGCCCGGATTACCGTTTCGACTTCCGCACCCAGATGCCCGCCGCGCTGGCCTTTCCCCTCCAGGGTCGGCGCTATAACTGGGCCTACGAGACCGAGCCTGAACCGCATATGAACAATCGCCGCATGGAGTGCGGACGCGGAAAGGGCCTCGGCGGATCCTCGTTAATTAACGGCATGTGCTATATCCGCGGCAACGCCATGGATCTCGACAACTGGGCCTCGGCGCCGGGGCTGGAGCACTGGAGCTACCTCGACTGCCTGCCCTACTACCGCAAAGCGGAAACCCGCGATATCGGCGCCAACGACTACCACGGCGGCGACGGCCCGGTCAGCGTCACCACGCCAAAGCAGGGCAATAATCCGCTGTTCCACGCGATGATTGAAGCCGGCGTACAGGCCGGCTACCCCCGCACCGACGATCTCAACGGCTATCAGCAGGAAGGTTTTGGCCCGATGGATCGTACCGTGACGCCGCAGGGACGCCGCGCCAGTACCGCGCGCGGCTATCTCGACCAGGCCCGCGCGCGTCCCAATCTGACTATTCGCACCCACGCGCTGACCGATCATATTATTTTTGCCGGCAAGCGCGCCGTCGGCGTTGAATGGCTGGAGGGCGACAGCGCCGCGCCGTCAAAAGCCACCGCCAATAAAGAAGTGCTGCTCTGCGCGGGCGCTATCGCCTCGCCGCAGATCCTGCAGCGCTCCGGCGTCGGCAACCCGGAACTGTTGCGCCAGTTCGATATTCCGCTGGTTCACGCCCTACCCGGCGTCGGCGAGAACCTGCAGGATCATCTGGAGATGTACCTGCAGTACGAATGTAAAGAGCCGGTGTCGCTCTACCCGGCGCTGCAGTGGTGGAATCAGCCGAAAATCGGCGCCGAGTGGCTGTTCGGCGGGACCGGCATCGGCGCCAGCAACCAGTTTGAAGCGGGCGGATTTATCCGCAGCCGCGAGGCGTTTGCGTGGCCGAATATTCAGTACCATTTCCTGCCGGTAGCGATTAACTACAACGGTTCAAACGCGGTAAAAGAGCACGGATTCCAGTGCCACGTCGGTTCCATGCGCTCCCCGAGCCGCGGGCACGTGCGTCTGAAATCGCGCGACCCGCACCAGCATCCGGCGATCCTGTTCAACTATATGTCGCATGAACAGGACTGGCAGGAGTTCCGCGACGCCATTCGCATCACCCGTGAAATCATGAGCCAGCCGGCGCTCGATAACTATCGCGGCCGGGAGATCAGTCCGGGCATTGAGTGCCAGAGCGATGCCGAACTGGATGAGTTCGTGCGCAACCATGCGGAAACCGCCTTCCACCCCTGCGGTACCTGTAAAATGGGCTACGACGAGATGGCGGTGGTCGATGGCGAAGGTCGGGTTCACGGGCTGGAAGGCCTGCGCGTGGTCGACGCCTCGATTATGCCGCAGATTATTACCGGCAACCTTAACGCGACCACGATTATGATTGGCGAAAAAATGGCCGATGCCATTCGCGGCCGCCAGTCGCTGCCGCGCAGTACCGCGACTTATTATGTCGCCGGGGATGCGCCGGTTCGCCGCTAAACGATCTATGCCGGGTGGCGGCGTCGCCTCACCCGGCCTGACCGCGATTTTCCCGGATTGCGCTACGCTTATTCGGGCGACTCATCGGCGCACGGCCTGAATTCAACGAAAATCTTCCAGCCGCTTTATTTGCCGTCCACCAGCATCAAAGTTCTCCGGCGCCAGCCACGCCCGCAGCGCCGCATCGCGCGCGGGCCATTCGCTATCGATAATCGACAGCATATCGCTATCGCGGGTGCGTCCTTTACGCACCATCCTCTGGCGAAGACGCCCTTCCCAGGTAAACCCCAGCCGATCGGCGGCGCGGCGGGAGGCGAGATTCATCGAGTCGCACTTCCACTCCAGCCGACGATAGCCGTGAGCAAAACCATTTTGCAGCAGCAGCCATACCGCCTCGGTCCCGAGCGGCGTATTTTTCATCGCCCGCGACCAGGTGACGTGGCCAATCTCCACCGTGCCCATCGCCCGTTCAATCGCCATATAGCTGACCAGCCCGACGGCCCGCTCGGCGTGCAGATCGATAACCGCATACGGTACCAGCCCGTCGTCCATGACCTTGCCGGTGATCCAGTGCGCCGTTGACTCCACGCTCTGCGGGCAGTTGCTGGCCAGCCACGTCCAGTCGCTGTCATCGCCGAGGGCATAGGCAGCAAACAGATCCGCCGCGTGCCGCTCGGTATCCAGCGGCTCCAGCCGGCAAAAGCGGCCATTTAACGCCGTGCGGCGCAGAAGCCCCGCGCCCTGCCAGCCCGGCACGCGATCGTTGACCTGCTGACCAAATTCATTGATTTCCGGCACGCTTATCTCTCCCGTAGTGTTATCAGGTTGTTATATCAAGAAACCCGGATTGCAGGAAGATGCTGGCAGAATAAGCGACTGAGTTAAGATGGGATGAAAATCAGCCCCGCTTGCGCGAGGCTTAGCGGGGCTACGAGTGGATGGCCCGGTAAGGCGTTTACGCCGCGACCCGGGAAATCATCCTCTTACTTCGCCAGGCTCGCGAAGCGGGCGAATACCGCATCAAAAATCGCCAGCCCTTTTGTCACCTGTTCGGCGCTGATGGTGCACGGCGGCACCACGTGAATGCGATTTTCCACGACGAACGCCAGCAGGCCGGCTTCGGTCAACGCGCCTTTAATGGCCGCCATATCGGCCGCGCCCAGCGGCGTTTTATATTCGCGGCTGCTGACCAGCTCCAGCGCCTGGAACAGACCGCGGCCGCGCACGTTGCCGATAATCGCGTGCTTCTCCGCCAGCGCTTCCAGCCCCGGACGCAGCACCTCATTGCCGATGGTCGCCGCGTTTTCCACCACCTTCTCTTCTTTCATCGCGTCAATGGTGGCGACAATCGCCGCCATCGCCAGCGGATGACCGGAATAGGTTAGCCCCCCGGCAAAGAAATGGTCATCAAAGTAGCGGGCGATCGGCTCGCTGATCAGCACGCCGCCGGCCGGGACGTAGCCGGCGTTAACCCCTTTAGCGAACGTTACCAGATCCGGCACTACGCCGTCCTGCTCGAAGGCGAACCAGCTCCCGGTGCGGCCAAAACCGGCCATCACTTCATCGAGGATCAGCACAATACCAAACTCGTCGGCCAGCGCCCGCACGCCCTGCATATAGCCCTCCGGCGGGACAAGAATCCCGGCGGTCCCCGGAATTGACTCCAGCAGAATCGCGGCAATCGCGTTCGGACCTTCACATTCGATCATCCGCCGCAGATGGGCCAGTGCGCGCTGGCACTCCTCTTCTTCCGTCGTGGCGTTAAATTCGCTGCGGTAGAGATAGGGGTTAAAGAAGTGAACGTGACCGCGCGAATACTCGTTCGGCACGCGCCGCCAGTCACCGGTGGCGGCAATCGCGCTGCCGGTATTGCCGTGATAGGAACGATAGGCGGAGAGCACTTTATCGCGCCCGGTATAGAGCCGCGCCATACGGATGGCGTTCTCGTTGGCATCGGCGCCGGCGTTGGTGAAGAACACTTTGCTAAAACCTTCCGGCGCCAGCTCGACAATCCGCTTCGCCGCTTCGCCGCGGGCGAGGTTGGCGGTGGCGGGCGCAATAGTCACCAGCTCTTCCAGCTGGGCTTTCATCGCCGCCAGTACGCGAGGGTGCTGATAGCCAATGTTGACGTTGACCAGTTGGCTGCTGAAATCGAGGTAAGTATTGCCTTCGTAATCCCACAGCTCGCAGCCTTTTGCCCCGGCGATCACCAGCGGATGTAAATTGCCCTGCATCGACCATGAATGAAACACATAAGCGCGATCCAGCTGCCGAACTTCATCATTGCTTATCGCTACATCGTTCTGTAGTGCCAGCTTCATACCCTGCCCTCTCTCATGTCGTTGTTGTTGGCCTCATCATTGGCCGTTCAGAGGAGAAACGGATAGAGCCAGTCAGGCGAAAATGATGTGACACCGTGTCACATCGCCGCGCGCCGACTGGCCCTGTGCCCGCGCGCGAAGGGTTTCTATAGTGGGAGCGACAACCTGCACAGGAGAATGAAATGGCAACGAGCAAAGTGGTGTTTATTACCGGGGCGACCTCGGGTTTTGGGGAAGCGGCGGCGCAGGTCTTCGCCGATGCGGGCTGGTCGCTGGTGCTGAGCGGACGCCGTTTTGAGCGGCTAAAGAAGTTACAGGACAAGCTCGCCTCGCAGGTACCGGTGCACATTATCGAACTCGACGTGCGCGATAGCGATGCGGTCGCCGCGGCCGTAGCGGCGCTGCCCGCTGAGTTCGCCGATATCACGACATTGATTAACAACGCCGGACTGGCGCTGTCGCCGCAGCCCGCGCAGAAAGTGGATCTGGACGACTGGAAAACGATGATCGATACCAACGTCACCGGGCTGGTTAACGTGACCCACGCGCTGCTGCCGACGCTGATTAACCACGGCGCGGGGGCGAGCATCATCAATATCGGCTCTATCGCCGGGCAGTGGCCCTATCCCGGCAGCCACGTCTACGGCGCCAGCAAGGCTTTCGTGAAGCAGTTCAGCTATAACCTGCGCTGCGATCTGCTCGGGACCGGAGTGCGCGTGACCGATCTCGCGCCGGGTATTGCCGAGACGGAATTTACCCTGGTGCGCACCAAAGGCGACCAGGCGGCGTCGGACAACCTGTATCGCGGCACCACGCCGCTGAGCGCGCGGGATATTGCCGAACAGATGTTTTATATCGCCACGCTGCCGGACCATATGAATATCAACCGGGTCGAAGTGATGCCGGTGCGTCAGGCCTGGCAGCCGTTCGCCATCGATCGGGATTAAGGTTTGGTTGTATCAGACACCGCGCCCGGGCCCGGTAGCCCGGACAGGCGCGTCAAGCGCCGCCTCCGGGAAAGTGTACAGGGGTTCCGTTCACTATTATTCCGCAGAAAATGTCTCAACGTGGTAGGTGAACGGGTAAAGGGGGAGAAAACCGTCTCCCCCTTTACAATCCCCGCGGTCCCGCAAAGAAATCGGTGCTGCGCACTGCGCTCACCTCCCGGTCCTCAGCCTGCGGTCGGCTCAACTCGACATCACTGTCTCGATTCGCCTCTGTCCGCCATCCCTGGCGGCCAGCCCTTGTCTTCGGACCTCCGGTTCGCCGATTTCAGCGGGGGCCAGGGCATCGCTGCATATCACGTTGTTTCAGAGATATATCCGCTGCTGCATGAAAATCCCCCGGAGGCGGCGCTGCCGCGCCTGTCCGGGCTACCCAATCTGCCTCCCTCAGGCTCCGGGCCCGGAAATCCCGGGTCGCGGCGTAAACGCCTTACCCGGGCTACTCCCCGCAAACGGCTGGAAACCCGTAGCCCCGGTAAGCGCAGCGCCACCGGGGAGATTGACCGCTGATGCTTAGCGGCTGCTCTGCAAAAACTGCCTGACGCGTTCGGAATCCGGATTGGTGAAAAACTTCTCCGGCGGCGCCTTCTCTATCAACAACCCTTTTTCGAGAAACACCACCTCATCCGAGACCTGGCGCGCAAAATCCATCTCATGGGTCACCACCACCATCGTGTAGCCCTCGGCGGCCAGCGCCTTCATCACGCCCAGCACCTCGTTGACCAGCTCGGGGTCCAGCGCCGAGGTCGGCTCATCAAACAGAATGACCTCCGGCGACATCGCCAGCGAACGGGCAATCGCCACCCGCTGTTTCTGTCCGCCGGAGAGCGTAATCGGATAAACGTCGGCTTTATGCGCCATCCCCACTTTCTCCAGCTGCTGCATGGCGATGGTTTTCGCTTCATCACGCTTCATCCCCTTCACGTGCAGCAGCGCTTCGCTGACGTTCTGCTGCACCGTCAGGTGCGGCCACAGGTTAAAGCTCTGGAACACCATGCCAACCCGCTCGCGGATTTTCGATAGCTGGCGGTGGGACATCGCCCGGCCATTATGCTCATCAATACCCAGCCGCTGGCCGCTGATGCGGATCTCGCCGCGATCCGGCTGTTCCAGCCAGTTCATGCAGCGCAGCAGCGTCGATTTACCCGACCCCGACGAGCCGAGAATGCTCACCACGGTCCCCTTCTCTACCGTCAGGTTGATATCACGAAGAACTTCAATGTTATCAAACTGTTTAGAGACGTTTTTGACGCTTACTGCAGTGGTATCAGACATGACTCATTCCTCTTCTGACTCCCCAGGCGCTCAGACGCTTAATCAGCAGCTCCAGTAGGATGCTGATCGCCCAGTAGAGCCCAATCGCGACGATAAAAGCGTTAAACGGGATAAAATAAGTGGCCTGCACGCTGTTAGCCGCAGCGGTTATCTCCTGGACGGTGATAATGCTGAGAAACGCGGTATCTTTCAGGCAGATAATCAGCTGATTGCCCATCAGCGGTAGCGCTGAAGAGAGAATATTGGGCAGAATAATGCGGCGGAATATTTTGTAGCGCGAAAATCCCTGCGCCACCGCGGCCTCGATATAGCCGCCGGAAAATACCCGGCGCTGGCTGCGCAAAATCTCAAAGAAATAGGCGCCATGGTAGATAATTAAGGCGATTAGGCCGGCGGTCCACGGTTCCATACTAATACCAACTTGCGGTAGCCCGTAATAGAGCAAATAGGCAAGAATCAAAAAAGGAATCGCCCGCATTAAGCTGACAAAGGCAATAATAAGCCGGTTAAGCGTTTTCTTTTGATATTCGGTTAAATAGCACAGGACCACGCCGATAATTAATCCGGCGATAGCCGCGGTAATAAAAAGCTCAAGGGTGGCGAGTAAACCGGCAATAAAGCTGTCGCGCACCGACCAGATAACGGCCCACTGATTCATAGTACCTCCTGTATTTATCGCGCCAGACGTTTCGCTTTACGCTCGGCCATCCCCTGCAGTTTCAGCAGCAGGCCAATAATCACCACGTACAGCAGACCCGCCGCCAGAATTGGCGAAAGAGGTTCATAGGTGACCGAAGAAATTCGGTTAGTGACGCGCGTCAAATCCACCACGCCAATCACCGCAATGGCCGGGCTACCCTTGATCAGGAACGACATCTCGTTAACCAGCGCGGGCAGGCTTTCAATCCACATCTGCGGCAGCATGATATAGCGGAAGTAGGCCCAGCGACGCATTCCTACCGACTCCGCCGCTTCCCGCTGTTCGCGGGGGAAGGTGCGAAAGGCGTTGCGCCAGATTTCGGCGTTAAAGGCCGAGGTATTGAGCGTCAGCGCCACAATCGCCGCGACGTTTTTATCGAGGTTAATCCCGACGGTCGGCAGAGAAAGAAACAGGAACAGCACCAGCGTGACCAGCGGCGTCGCGCGGGCAAGGCTGATATAGATCACCAGCAGCTGATCGATAACCGGGATACGCAGCATGCGCACCAGGGCGATCAGCAGACCAATCACTACCCCAAAGGCAATGGCGATGGCCGAAATCCAGAGGGTCGTCCATGCGCCTTCAATCAGTAACTGCCAGGAAATTGCATCCATGAAGCCCTCCTTCACCTAAACAGGCGGCGGTTTCCCGCCGCAGAACCCATTACAGACCGGCTAATTTATGGAACTGTTCCGGGCTGGTGATTGGCACGTCAGGAAGATCGTCATAGGTTTCGCCAAACCACTTTTTCTGTAGTTCCGCGAGCTTGCCGGTCTCCTTCATGTGGTTCATAAACTTGGTCATATAGGCCAGCAGCTGCGGCGAGTTTTTCGGGATCGGCCACGCCATATAGCCCGGGCCGGATACCGCCAGACCTTTAGCGAACACCTTCGGCTTGGCCTTCGCCAGATCGTTGACCGAGATAACCACGTTAATCACGTAGTCCAGCCGTTTGTTGGCAAGGTCGGCGTAGGCTTCAGGATAGGAGGGATACTCCACTACCGGCCCCAGCTTACCGCCGGTTTTCTCCAGCATCGCTTTCAGCTCCGGCAGCCGCGCCAGCAGCGCGCTGCCCGCCTGGACGCCCACTTTTTTCCCGCTCAGTTCGGCAATGGTGTTCAGAGAATTATCGCCCGCGCGTTTAACAAAATAGTGCTGCGCTGACGCCCACGGCGGCGTGAAATCAAAAACCTTGAGACGATCATCGGTAATCACTGCGCCGGTTAACGCCATATCGTATTGCCCGGTAGACACCGCCGCCAATAATCCGGTCCACGGCAGAATGCTCTGGTCGACGTTGAATTTCGCGTATTTACGTAATTCATCGAGCATATCTTTGTTAAAGCCATCCGCCTGGCCGTTATTCATAAAGTTAAAAGGCGCGTAATCATCTTCGGTCGCGACTTTCAGGGTGCCGGATTTTTCTATTGCCGGAAGATCCGCGGCAGCTGCGTGATAAGAAAAGGCCATCGCCATGATGGCGCCCAGACAAATTGAACCTAATGATTTGTTCATTAATTCACCCCTAATTAATTCGCCAGACGTGTTCATTCCAGAACATGAAAAGGTTTTGCAAAATATGTGCCGACGGAAGTTCCGAACCGCGACTGATGAATACGTTTTTAGAGCCATCCCATCAGGCGTACATTCTTGCAGCCAGTTTGGACACGGACAGCGCGGAACACCCGAAGCGTACACGTCGTACGTGAGGAGTGTGAGCACTGCCCAGGACCAAAATGGCAAATAAAATAGCCTGATGGGGTCGGTTCTCACTGTAGGGACGGTTTTTAATTTCCAGATAGAGCCAGATTCACCGCGCGGATGTGTCAGTCATTCTCAGGGTGGTATGGAATTTGCTGCAGTTCCTGTACTGAGCGTTTGAGTAAGGAGCCTGGCATGATCCGACACCTGTTACACGTTGATTTCGACCCGCGCCGCGGTTTGCAGGAGCAGGTGCGCGAGACGCTGATTAACGCCATTCTGGGCGGCATTTTTTCCGCCGACACGCCGCTCCCCTCCTGCCGCCAGCTGGCCAGCCAGCTGCGGGTCTCGCGTAACACCACGGCGCTGGTTTTTGAGGGCCTGGTTAACGAAGGTTATCTGCTGAGCCGTCCGCGCAGCGGTTACTACCTGCACCCGGATTATCAGCACGCCAACCCCGCCGCCGCGCCAGAAACTGCACCCCAGGATGAGCGTTCTGCACCACGCTGGGGCACGCGGCTGCAAATCACGCCCAGCCAGCAGGAGTCGATTCTGAAACCGGCCGGCTGGATGAACTACCGCTATCCGTTTATCTACGGTCAGCCGGATACCCGCCAGTTTCCGCTGGCGACCTGGCGTTCGGCGGCGAACTGGCTGCACGGCGGCGTGCGCGACCCGGCGTGGGTGGTGGATCATATCGATCAGGACGTGCCGATGCTGATTGAGCAGATCCGCACCCGGGTACTGCCCAAGCGCGGCATTGTTGCCGCGCCGGACGAGATTCTGATTACCCTCGGTTCGCAAAACGCGCTTTACCTGCTGACGCGCCTGCTGATGTCATCCAGCACGCGCGTTGGCGTGGAGAATCCCTGTTTTCGCGAGGCTATTAACACCTTTCTGCTCGCCGATACCGATATCGTGCCGCATCCGGTGGATGAACAGGGGATCGTCCTGAATGACGCCTCCTGCGATTACTACTACGTGACGCCCGGACACCAGGTGCCAACCGGGGTGGCGATGAGTAAGGCGCGGCGCAGCCAGCTGCTGGAGCATGCCGCTCGCCATGACGCGGTGATTATTGAGGACGATTACGACTCTGAAAGTAACTTTATGCTCAACCCGCTGCCGGCGCTGAAGGCCAGCGATCGCTGCGGTAGAGTCATCTACGTGAGCAGCCTGTCAAAAGCGCTATCGCCAGGCCTGCGGCTGGGCTTTATGGTCGCTGACCCGGATCTGATTGATGAAGCCCGAGCGTTGCGCCGGCTGGTGTACCGTCATCCGCCGACCAATATTCAGTATCAGATGGCCCATTTCCTCGCCCAGGGCCACTATGAAACCCACCTGCGGCGCTACCATTACGACTCGGCCCAGCGCTGGGACCGGCTCAACAACGCGCTGCAGCAGCATCTGCCGGAGTGCCAAATCATCCCCGGCAGCGAACACGCCAACGCGTTCTGGCTGGCCACGCCGGAGCAAATCAACACCCAGCAGCTGACCTGGCGCGCCGCCCACGCCGGGGTACTGATTGAGCCCGGCGCGCGGCATTTTCTCAGCGACGCGCCGCCGGCTAACTTCTTTCGGATGGGGTTTCACGCCATTAATCCTGACGCTATCGAACAAGGCGTGGAGGTGCTGCGTGGCCAGCTGGCGCAGATGGGGTGAACGCAAGGCCCCTTGCCTTAACGCGGCGCCCTCACGATGATAGCGACAAATAAGGATGAACGGCGGATACAATGAGACCGACGGCAAAACACATAAAGACGATGCCACCAGTTTTATTCAGCTTAACGAAGGCATTTCCGGACGACATTTTCGTTTTTACGCTGTGTGCGAAAAGGCCGTAGAGTGAATGAATGACAACCACCAGAATACAGAAGGTTATCGACAGCACGCTGAACTGCGGAATAAAGGGCTGCTGCGGATGAATAAACTGGGGGAACAGCGCCATAAAAAACACAATGGGTTTGGGATTGAACAACGACACCAGTACTCCCTGACGAAACCGCTGACTGGCGGAAGGCATCGTTAAATCGGAAGAAGAGAGAGGTTGATTCAGCGCGCGGGGCACCGAGCGAAAGAGCTTTACACCCAGATAGATCAAATAGGCCGCCCCAACCCCCTTGACTATCAACAACGTCAGTTGAGAGGTGGTAATAATCACGCCAACGCTGCTGGCAGCAATAATCGATATGACGCCCATCCCCACCGCCACCCCAATAATCCCCGCCATCGCATTACGCAGATTATAATTCAGCGTGTTGGTCAGCGTCAGGAGTACACCGGGGCCGGGACTGGCAATGGTCAGGCTGGCGATCAGTATATAAAGGTAGAGCTGCTGCATTGAAAAAGGATCCTGTACAGAACAGGGCGCGGCTCCGCCCCTGAAATGATTAACAACGTCGTATCTTCAGGACGTGCGCTTGCTCAGCGTCAACAGCACAACCGTACTTGATGTTTTATGTACACTACCGTAACAATTTTAAATTGTCATCAAATTTAAAATTAACCTTACAAATCATAATAATAAAAAACAAACATTTATTTAAACACTATTAAGCCGCCATTTACCCCATAAAAAGTGACTAACCAGTCACCTCATCGCTCGTCGTCGAAACGCTAGCGATATTGCTCATACTCCACGGCTTCGCGAACCTGGACCAGCGCCGCGCGCAGGCTATCCAGGGGAACCGAACCCAGGGCGATGCGGAGCGCCTGCGGCACGTTCGCGGCAGCGCAAAATGGTTCGGCGGTCGACACGGAAATGTGGCGATCCATCAGCATTTTCACCAGCCGATCGGCCCGGCTCTCCTCGCCCAGAGGCAGCCAGAGGAAGTATGAACTCGGATGGCTCACAACGGGAAGCGCGCCGAGCGCCTCACGCGCGAGCGACTGCCGCAGCCGCGCATCCCGTCGCTTCTGCGCCGCAAAACGCGCAACCGTCCCATCGTCAATCCAGGCGCAGATCAGTGAACTCATCAACGAAGGCGTATTCCAGGTCGTCGCCCGTATAGCACGCTCAATCGCTTGCCGATAGTAGGGTGGACAAATTACCGCCCCCACGCGTAGCCCGGTGGCAACGTTTTTCGAAAAACCGGCGATATAAACCGTTCTTTCCGGCGCATAGCTGGCCAGCGGCGGCGGCGGATTGCCGACCAGCCAGGCGTATGCGGTATCTTCAATAATCAGCAGGTCATGCAGGCGCGCGAGGTCCGTCAGCGCCTGCCGCTGGCGAGAAGTGAGCACCCAGCCGAGCGGATTGTGCAGCGTCGGCATGGTATAAACCGCCCGTATCCGCCGCTGCCGGCACAGCTGGTGAAGCGCTTGCAGATCCGGCCCCTCTGCGCGACAGGGGATCGCCACCAGTTCCAGATGATAAAGCGCGGCCAGGGCCTTAAAGCCCGAATAGGTCAGCGCATCAACCGCCACCACATCGCCGGGGCGCAGAAGACCCATCACGGTCACCGCCAACCCGTGCTGGGCGCCGCTGACGATCAGCACGTTTTCCGCGTCAGGCGCAAAGCGGTTACCGGTCAAATAGCGGGCGATAGTTTCGCGTTCGGAGAGCCGTCCGGCATGAGGCTGGTAGCGCAGATGAGATTCAATATCCCCCGCCATCGCCAGCCGCCTGAGCGCCTCGCGCAGCGCATCCCCCTGCGCCGGCAGCGAAGGATAGTTGAAGTTGAGATCGACTACATCGCCCGCCACCGCCTGCTGATCGACGCCGTGCCCCGGCGGCAGCGAGATATCCCGTACGAAGGTGCCGCGCCCGGTTTCACCGCTGACCAGCCCCATTGCTTCCAGTTCACGATAAACGCGGGTGGCCGTGGCCAGCGAAATGCGTTCGTCGGCGGCAAGGGTACGATGGGTCGGCAGGCGGGTGCCGGCCGGCAGCTGTCCGCGATGAATCGCCTGCGCGTAGCTGTCGACAATGGTTTTGTATCGGGCTTTCATCGGTGAATGTATCTATGACAATAATTTGATTGTATTAGATTAAGGACACTACCATCGCTTCAGACATTGCTCAAGCGGGCACTGCACAGCCAATATTGCGAGGTTAGCGTGGTAGATTCAGCGGTTCATAACACGGCGCCGGGGCCATGGTCCGGATGGCTTAATGGTTTGCTGGGCGTCATCATTTTTAGCGGTTCGCTGCCCGCGACGCGTCTGGCGGTGCTGGAGATGGACCCTTTTCTGTTGACCTTTCTGCGCGCCTCCATCGCCGGGCTGCTGGCCATCGTGCTGGTTGTCGGCTTTCGCCAACAACGCCCGCGCGTGTCGCAGCTTATGCCGCTGGCGATTGTCTCGTCAGGGGTGGTGATCGGTTTTCCGCTGCTCACGGCGCTGGCGCTGCGGCACGTCACTTCAGCACATTCGATCGTTTTTATCGGGCTTTTGCCGCTGACGACGGCCATTTTTGGCGTGCTGCGCGGCGGCGAGCGTCCGCGTCGCGCTTTCTGGATCTTTTCGGTTATTGGCAGCCTGCTGGTGGTGGGATTCGCTCTGACGCAAAACGCGGCGGCGTCGCTCAGCGGCGATCTGCTGATGCTGGCGGCAGTGATCGTCTGCGGCCTGGGCTATGCGGAGGGCGCGAAGCTGACCCGGGAGCTCGGCGGCTGGCAGGTGATTAGCTGGGCGCTGATTATCGCCTTGCCTTTTATGCTGGTTGCCTCGTGGATAACCCAGCCAGCATCATGGAGCGCCCTGTCAGTATCGACCTGGGCCGCGCTCGGCTACGTGTCGGTTTTTAGTATGCTTATTGGCTTTATCTTTTGGTATAAAGGGCTGGCCGCTGGCGGTATCGCCGCCGTCAGCCAGCTCCAGCTCTTACAGCCGTTCTTCGGGCTTGGCCTGGCGGCGGCGCTGCTGCACGAAACCGTCAGCCCATTGATGCTGAACGTAACCCTGGGCGTGATTCTGTGCGTTATCGGTTCGCGCAAATTTGGCCGCTAGCCTGTGTTGCTTTGTAGCCCGGAAATCCCGGGTCGCGGCGTAAACGCCTTACCCGGGCTACCGCCCCGCAGATGGCTGGAAACCCGTAGCCCTTGTAGCCCGGACAGGCGCGCAGCGCCGCCTCCGGGACGGTGTTGAGGGATTCCGTTCACTATTATTCCGCAGAAAATGTCTCACCGTGGTAGGTGAACGGGTAAAGGGGGAGAAAACCGTCTCCCCCTTTACAATCCCCGCGGTCCCGCAAAGAAATCGGTGCTGCGCACTGCGCTCACCTCCCGGACCTCAGCCTGCGGTCGGCTCAACTCGACATTACTCGTCCCATCCCTGGGACTCGCCCCTACGGGGCCAGCGCAAGCGCTGTTCAAAATTGCTCCAGGCAATTTTGTCGTGTCTCGATTCGCCTCTGTCCGCCATCCCTGGCGGCCAGCCCTTGTCTTCGGACCTCCGGTTCGCCGATTTCAGCGGGGGCCAGGGCATCGCTGCATATCACGTTGTTTCAGAGATATATCCGCTGCTGCATGAAAATCTCCCGGAGGCGGCGCTGCGCGCCTGTCCGGGCTACCCAATCTGCCTCCCTCAGGCACCGAGCCCGGAAATCCCGGGGCGCGGCGTAAACGCCTTACCCGGGCTACCGCCCCGCAGACGGCTGGAAACTCGTAGCCCCGGTAAGCGCAGCGCGACCGGGGAGGACGGTCGTTTATACTACCCGCGCGTACTGGAGCATCACCTGCAGCAGCACGTTCGCGCCGGCCTCAACGTGCTCCGGCGACGCGTACTCGATTTCGTTGTGGCTGATCCCATCCTTGCAGGGGATAAAAATCATCCCGGTTGGCGCCAGGTAGCTCATATATACCGCGTCGTGTCCGGCGCCGGAGACAATCTCCCGCGCGGGATAGCCCAGACGCTGCGCGGCGTCGGCAATCGCCGCCTGACAATCCGGGTGGAACGGCGCGGCCGGATAGTGGCTCACCTCTTTCAGCGCTACCTTCAGGCCGCTCTCCCGTTCAACGTCGGCGATAAACGCCCGCAGCTGACGGTCCATCTCATCCACCAGCGCATCGCTGAGATTGCGCATATCAATCGAAAACGTCACCTCCCCCGGCACCACGTTACGGCTGTTTGGATAGACCTGCACCCTCCCTACCGTACCGCGCCCTTCCTCGCTGCGCCCGGCGATCGCCACAACCTCCTGCATAATACGCGTCGCCACCTGCAGCGCATCCTGGCGCAGGCGCATCGGCGTCGGTCCGGCATGGGATTCCTGGCCGGTCACCACGCAGTCATACCAGCGGATCCCCAGCACGCCCTGCACGATACCGATAATTTTCTCTTCATCCTCCAGAATCGGCCCCTGTTCAATATGCGCTTCGAAGTAGGCGCCAATCGGATGATCGCCCGGCGTCTGGCTGCCGATATAGCCGATGCGCGCCAGCTCCTCGCCCACGGTTTTACCGTCCGCATCCTGCGCGGCATAGATGGTTTCCAGCGGGAAAACCCCGGCAAATACCCCGGAACCCATCATCACCGGCACAAAGCGCGATCCCTCTTCGTTGGTCCAGAACACCACTTCAATCGGCGCTTCGGTTTCGATATCCCGATCGTTCAGGGTGCGCACTACCTCCAGCGCCGCCAGCACGCCATAGTTACCATCAAATTTGCCGCCGGTCGGCTGGGTATCAATATGGCTGCCGGAGACAATCGGCGGCAGCGCCGGATTACGCCCTTCGCGGCGCATAAAGACGTTGCCGATTTTGTCGACGGTGACGCACATCCCCGCCGCCTGCGCCCAGCTAATCACCAAATCCCGTCCCTGGCGATCAAGATCGGTCAGCGTCAGACGGCAGCAGCCGCCCTTCGGCGTGGCGCCGATTTCCGCCAGCGTCATCAACGAATTCCACAGGCGTTCGCCGTTAATCCGGCAGTCGGTGGTTTCGGTCATCGGGGTAAAAAGGACATCACTGCTCATTTCGGTCTCCTTGCATAAACGCGGCGGCCAGCTCAACCAGTAGACGATCGCTGCCGCGCGGCCCTAAAAATGAGATCCCCAGCGGCAGACCGCCCGTCTGGGCGACCGGCAGCGTCACCTGCGGACGTTGGGTCATCACGGAAATTAACAGCAGGTCGTGGGACAGGCGGCGGACCGCCTCTATCTCCTCGGCCTGCGCCGTCAGCAGCGGCGCGCCGTCAGGAACGGTCGGCATCACCAGTACCGCATCGCCCAGCTGCGCGTCCCACCAGGCGGCGAAACGCTCGCGCTGCTGACAGGCGGCGTCAAACTGCGCGCGGGTGACCGCTTTGCCCCAAAAAAAGCGCTCGCGGACGTCCGGCCCTAGCTGCAGGCCGTAGCGCTCAATGGTTTCGCCCTGCGCCTGCCACGCTTCATAGCCCTGTATCTGGCGAAAGGCGAGATAGATATCGTCCACGTCCGGCAGCGGCGCGGTGAGCGGGGTTACCGCGCCGAAAAAGCGCGCCAGCCGTTGGCGAACCGGCTGCAGCGCCTGCTGGCTGCGCAGCGGCAGGCGGGAAAACAGCCCATCATGACAGGCCAGCCGAACGCCGCTCAGATCCACGCGTTCATCGGCAAAAAGACAGGCAGCGACGGCGGAAAAGACCTCCGGCGAGCGGGCAAAGAAACCGCAGGTATCCATGGTGGCACACAGCGGCTGGCAGCCGTCGAGGGAAAGACGGCCGTGGGTCGGACGCAGGCCGAACAGTCCGCAGTAGCTCGCCGGCGTCCGAACCGAGCCGCCGGTATCGGTACCGAGGGCAAAGTCGCACACTTCGTTCGATACCGCCGACGCCGAACCGGACGAAGAGCCGCCGGGAATATGATTCGGCGCGGCGCCGTTGCGCGGGGTGCCGTAATGAACGTTGTGCCCGCTCATCGAATACGCCAGCTCGCTGGTATGGGTTTTGCCGATAAAGCGCGCGCCGTTATCTAACAACGTTTGCACCACCGGCGCGGTGCGGTTTTTAATCCCGGATAGCGCCAGCAGATGCGGATTGCCGCCGCCGGTCGGGTAGCCCGCCACGTCGAACAGATCTTTGACCGCAAAGGTTAACCCGCTCAGCGGCCCGCTGAGCGCATGCGCCACCGGATGCGGCGGATAGGGCATAAACGCGCGAAGGTCATCCTGCATCGTGTTTTTCTCCTGGCTTCAGGCGTAAAGCGCCTGGTTTTCAACGGACGAGCTCAGCTCGCGCCAGCGATGGCAGCTCACCACGTGACGCGGCCCGGCCTGTTCGGTGGCCGGCTGGCTTTGCGTACAGGCGGGACGCGCGTGCGGACAGCGTTCGGCAAACGCGCAGCCCGGCGGCAGGCGCGAGAGATCCGGCGGTGAGCCGGGAATGCAGCGCAGCGCATCGCCCTTTTTCAGTCCCTCTTTCGGACGGCTGCCCAGCAGCACCTGGGTGTAAGGATGGCGCGGACGATACAGAATCTCCTCAATCGACGCCTCTTCGACGATGCGCCCGGCGTACATCACCGCCACCCGGTCGGCGATCTCCACCGCCGCGCCGATATCGTGGGTCACAAATATAATCGACAGATCGCGCTGCTTTTGTTGCTCGCGCAGCAGAATCAGGATCTGGATTTGCACCGTGGCATCAAGGGCGGTGGTCGGCTCATCCGCCAACAGCAGCTGCGGGTTACAGGAGAGCGCGAGGGCAATCATCGCCCGTTGGCGCATCCCGCCGGACATCTCGTGCGGGTATGCATCCAGCCGCCGCTCGGGGCTCGGAATACGCACCTGGCGCAGCGCCTCCAGCGCCCGCTCTCGCGCCGCCTGGCGCGACAGGCCTTCATGGCGACGCAACCCTTCGACGATCTGCTGACCCACGGTATAGACCGGGTCGAAGGCCAACAGCGGCTCCTGGAAAATCATCGCGCAGCGCGCGCCGCGGTAGCGCCGCAGCTGCCCGGCATTCATGGTCAGCACCTCGTCCTCACCGACCTTCAGGGTGCCGGAAAGCACGCTGCTTTTCGGCGGATGCAGCCGCATCAGGGCGCGCAGGGTCACGCTTTTCCCGGAGCCAGATTCGCCGATCAGCGCCATGACCTCGCCCTTTTGCACATCAAAGGAGACGCCGTTGACCGCGTTGACCGTCTGGCCGTCGCGGCGAAACTCAACCCGCAGGTCGCGGATATGGACGTAAGCTTCATGCGACATGGCTGACCTCCTGAATGGCGATATTTTGATGCCAGGGTGACGCGGGCTGCGCCATCAGGCAGGCGCTCTGGTGCCCCTCGCCGACGCTTTGCAGCGTCGGCTTCACCTCGGCGCACACCGCTCTGGCGTGCGGGCAGCGGGTATGAAAGCGGCAGCCGGAAGGCGGCGAAATCGGGCTGGGCGGATCGCCGTTCAGCGCAGAGGTTAAGGTGCGATTATGCGGGTCCATCGACGGCATCGAGCTTAACAACGCCCGGGTATAGGGGTGAGCCGAGGCGGTAAACAGCTGCTCCGCCGGGCCAATCTCCACCACCTCGCCGAGATACATCACCAGAATGCGGTCCGACAGCCAGCGCACCACGTGCAGATCGTGGCTGATAAACACATAGGTCAGCGCCAGCGTCCGTTTCAGCTCCTGCAGCAGCTGCAGCACCTGGGCTTCCACCGATTTATCCAACGCCGAGACGGCCTCGTCGAGGATCACCAGTCGGGGCTTCATCGCCAGCGCGCGGGCGATATTCACGCGCTGGCGCTGGCCGCCGGAGAGCGCATGCGGATAACGGTGGGCAAAACGTTCCGGTTCGAGGCCGACGTGCGCCAGCAGATAGCGGGCGTATTCGCTGGCCTCTTTGGCGCTGACGCCGTGTACCCGCTGGCCGAAGGCAATGCTCTCTTCCATGGTCATACGCGGGTTGAGCGAGGCGTAGCTATCCTGGAAGACCATCTGCACCTGGCGGCGATACGCTTTCATCGGCAGGCGCGATGAGCCCACCTCCAGACCATCGAAGATCAGCTCCCCGCTATCCTGTTTGAGCAGTTGCATCAGCAGCCGCGCGGTGGTGGATTTACCGCAGCCCGACTCCCCCACCACGCCGAGGGTTTCGCCTTTGATCACCGAAAAACTGATGTCGTCCACCGCCTGCACCACTTCGCGCGCTTTGCCGCCGCCAGCGGGAAAATGCTTCAGCAGGTTGTTGACCTTCAGCAACGGCTGCGCCGGTCCGCCGAGGTCGATATTGATAAAGGGTTGCATCGCTTACTCCTTAATCGCCATTGCCGCACGCAGGCGGTCCGCGAGGATATTGAACGAAATGGAGGTGATAAAAATCATCAGGCCGGGCAGCGCCGCCACCCACGGCTGGGTATAAATCGCCGTACGCAGGGTGTTCAGCATCAGCCCCCATTCCGGCTCCGGCGGGCGAACCCCAAGGCCGAGAAAAGAGAGCCCGGAGGCGAGGATCATGCACACCGAAATGAGTCCGGTGGAGAAGACGAAAATCGGCCCCAGCACGTTGCCCAGCACCTGCACGCGAATAATGGTGAACGCGCTGGCCCCGGTGGCCCTGGCGGCGTCGATGTAGTCCATATGCCGTACCTGCGCGGTGACGCTTTCGGCGATACGCGCCACCTGCGGCACGAACACCAGGGTCAGCGAGAGCAGCGCGTTACCGATGCCCGCCCCCAGCGCGCCGGAGAGCGCTATCGCCAGCAGCACCGAGGGAAAGGCGTAAAACACGTCCACGGTGCGCATAATCAGGGTATTGGTTCTCCCCCCCGCATAGCCGGCGATAATGCCGATCGCCCCACCGATAAAAAAGGCGAACACCACCGGGACAATCCCCATAAATAGCGATAGCCGGGTGCCAAGAATCAGCCTTGATAGCATGTCGCGCCCGAGCTCATCGGAGCCCAGCGGGAAGCCGTCGGTACCGATCGGCTTGAGGCGTAAAAACATCGACGTCTGATACGGGTCTTTGACGATAAGCCAGGGACCGAACAGCGCCAGCGTCAACAGCACGAGGATGATCGCGCCAACGAATACGCCCCCGGGGTCGCGCAGCAAGCGGCGAAACACGCCGCGCCAGTAGCCTTGTCTGGCCACCGTCGTGGCGGCGACGGCAATGCCTTTGGTCGTCACGGTATCCACCATCGTTAGCTCCTCTTAATTCGCGGGTCGAGACTGGTTTGCAGAATATCCACCAGCAGATTGAGCAGCACAAAGAACAGCGCCAGTACCCAGATGGTGCCCTGCAATAGCGGCAGGTCGCGCTGGAAAATGGCGGTGTTCAGCAGCAGACCGGTACCGGGCCAGGAGAAAACGGTTTCCACCAGAATCGAGCCGCCCATCAGATAGCCAACCTGCAGTCCCATCACCGCCAGCGCGGTCGGCGCGGCGTTTTTCACCACGTGCAGAAAGATCCGCGACTCGTTGAGCCCCCGGGCGCGCAGGCCGACGATAAACTCCTGGCTGAGAATATCCGCCACCTGCGAGCGAACGGTGCGGGCGATGATGCCGGTCGGGATCACCGACAGCGTGAAGGCTGGCAGCAGCATAAACTGCAGGTGTTCCCAGTTCCACTGCCAGCCCACCTCGCCGATTGGCCCACCGCCGGTCGCCGGCAGCAGCGCGAATTTGACGCTAAAAACGATGACCAGCAGCATCCCCAGCCAGTAGTGCGGCACGCTGACGCCGAATACCGACAGCACCGAGGCCAGACGGTCAATAATGCTGTTACGAAAGTAACCAGCGACAAAACCAAACAGGCTGCCCAGCACAAATCCGATCGCCGTCGCCAGCAGCGCCAGACGCAGAGAGTAAGTGACCGCCGTCATCACCTCATCGATGACCGGACGCCCGGTAGCGACCGACATCCCCAAATCGCCGTGCAGCGCCCGCCATAGCCAGTGCACAAACTGCAGCGGCAGTGGTTTATCAAAGCCGTAGGCCTGCATTAAGGTCTGACGCAGCGATTCCGAGGCGTCCGGCGGCATCACCGATACCAGCGGGTCGCCCGGCGCTATCTGCACCAGCATAAAACAGATCACCGCCACCCCGAGCATGGTGGGGACGGCCAGCAGGATGCGATATAGCAGCGTATTGATCATCTCTTGCTCCCGTGTCGATTACTCTTTTTTGCTCACCAGACTAAGGTCGATAAACCAGCTTTGCGGCTGTACCACACCGGTGACGGCTGGCGATATCGCCCTTGGTCCGACATCGTGGGCGACGAACAGGAACGGCACCTGATCGACCAGCGCGGCGTGCAGTTCACCGGCGGCTTTATCCATTTCGGCCGGGGTAAACGCGTGCTTTACCGCCGCCGCCAGCTTTTCGGTTTCCGGGGTCGAGAAGTAGCCCCAGTTGGTCGCCACCGGCGGGAAGGCCTTCGCGGTAGAGAAACGGATCATGCCGAAATAGGGATCGTTAACCGCGGCGCTGACGTTGATCGCATCGATCCCTTTCGCGGAGGGATCTTTCGCCCCGAGGCGCCAGTTGGTAAACAGGGTGTTCCATTCGTTGACTTTAATATCGACATTGAAGAAGCAGCTTTTCAGGCTCTGCTGAATGTACTCGTTCATCGGCAGCGGCTGCATCTGCCCGGAGCCAGAGGCCGAGGTGGCGACCGTGACGTGCAGCGGTTTCCCGGCGCTATAGCCGGCTTCGGTCATCAGCTTGCGGGCGGTATCCGGGTCATATTTGATCTGGAAGGTGGGTTTACCGCGCCACGGACTGCCAGCCTCGTAGACGCCGGTCGCTTCGGTCATATAGCCGCCGAGATAGCTTTTAAGCTCCGCGCGGTTCAGGCACAGGTTGGCGGCTTTGCGCACGCGAATATCTTTCCACGGCGAGCCCTCTTCAAAGGAGAACTGCCACGGCCACAGGTGCGGCTGGGTGTTGGCGTAGATTTTAAAGCCCTGGGCTTTAATTTGATCAACCGCATCCGGGGCCGGGGCTTCGATCCAGTCCACCTGCTTCGAGAGCAGCGCCGCGGTGCGGGCGTTGGCTTCCGGCAGCGGGATCAGCACCACTTTATCCACCCGCGGAATACGATCTTTGTTCCAGTAGTCGGGATTTTTATCGAGGATCAGCTGCTGGCGGGGAACCAGTTTTTCCATTTTGAACGGACCGCTGCCCACCGCGTGGGCGGCGAATTCGGTCCACGCCTGCTTACTGCGCGCGGCGGTATCGCCGGTGCCGGACGGCACCGCGTCGTACAGCTTCTGCCACGCGGTCGGCGAAACGATAAACAGGTTGGTGAGGTTATACGGCAGCAGCGCGTCCGGTTCGGAGGTGGTCAGCGCCACGGTATGGTCGTCAATCTTTTCCGCGCCGGTGAGGGTCGGCATGCGCGACAGCGTGTTGCCGATCTGGCCGGGCGCATACTGCGGCGCGGCTTTATTCAACACCTTATCCACGTTCCAGACGATGGCATCGGCGTTGACCGCAGAACCATCGTGAAATTTAACCCCCGGACGCAGGGTGAAAATCCAGCGGCTTTGATTTTGCGGGTCAACGTGCCACTCGGTAGCCAGCCCCGGCACCAGGCCGCTGGGTTTCTCTCCCTGCGACAAATCCCATTCAACTAAGGCATCGTAAAGCGGAATGCCGGTAAAGCGGTTGCCCTCAAAACCCTGATCGGGTTGTCCGAGGGTTAACGGGATATCGGCGGCGGTCATGGCGATCCGCAGGGTTGAAGCCTGAGTCGGCACAGAGGCAAACAGCGCCAATGCCCCGCTAACAGCAACGGCGAGATGGCGTTTACGCGAAAGTAATTTTGTCTTCAGCATCACATTGTCCCTGTTAAATAAAAGTCGCTATTTAACAGGCAAGATACATACCAGTTCTGAATGCGCGGAAAATAAGTGTGAAATGGCTTATAAAATAAGAATGACTTATAACATCCATATGATTTTACTCGAAAAAATATAATCACCTTATCTTTTTGCACCACCGGCGGGAATTCTGTTGCAGGATTGCACCAGCCTTACTTTCTTTTTAAAGGGATAATCACGTGGCGTTATTTTCTATAAATTAAATTCATAATGTCCGACAAATCATCAGTTTGAGACGTTGTCTTCTATACTTTCTGATAAAGAGAAAGAGGGAGTCGCCATGCCGTTACCTGATTTTCACCGCTCCGAGCCATTTACCCTCGGTATCGAGCTGGAGCTCCAGGTCGTCAACCCGCCGGGTTTCGATCTGAGCCAGGACTCTTCCGCGCTGATTGACGAGGTGCAGGGCACGCTGAAAGCGGGCGAGGCCAAGCATGACATTACCGAAAGCATGCTGGAGATCGCCACCGGCGTCTGCCGCGATATCCACCAGGCGACGGCGCAACTGAGCGCGGTTCAGCAGGCGGTGCTTCGTGCCGCCGACCGCCATCATGTGAAAATCTGCGGCGGTGGAACGCATCCGTTTCAAAGCTGGCAGCGCCAGCAGATCAGCGATAGCCCGCGCTACCGGAAAACCGTCGAGCACTTTGGTTATCTGGCGAAGCAGGCGACGATCTTCGGCCAGCACGTGCACGTGGGGTGTCAAAACGGCGATGATGCCATCTATCTTCTGCACGGCCTGTCGCGCTTCGTACCGCATTTTATCGCGCTGAACGCGGCATCGCCTTGGCTCGACGGGACCGATAGCGGCTTTGCCTGCTCGCGGCTTAATCTTTTCGCCGCCTATCCTGATAACGGCCCGATGCCGTGGGTCAATAACTGGCAGGCTTTTACCGGTCTGTTTCGCCGTCTTAGCTATACCAGCATGATCGATAGCATGAAGGATCTGCACTGGGATATTCGCCCCAGCCCGCGCTTTGGCACTGTCGAAGTCCGGGTGATGGATACGCCGCTGACGATTAGCCAGGCGGTGAATATCGCCGGTTTTATCCAGATCATCGCCTGCTGGCTGCTGACGGAGCGGCCGTTTAAGCATCTGCCCGAGGATTATTTGCTCTACCCCTTCAACCGCTATCAGGCCTGCCGCTATGGGCTCGACGGGATCAATACCGATGTGAACAGCGGCGAACAGCGAACATTGCGCGAAGAGATTTTACAGCTGGCGGATAAGCTGGCGCCCAGCGCCCATAAGCTCAACGCCGGCAGCGCGCTGGAGGCGATGGTGCGCCAGGCGAAGCAGAATCGCAGCGAGCCGCAGCAGATGCGCGAGTTTGTCGCCAATGGCGGTTCGTTGATCGGGCTGGTACAAAAGCACTGCGAAATCTGGACGGCGTAGCGGCGATAAAACGCTATACTGCACGCTCTCTTTGGTTGTCTGGAACCCCGCCGTGCGCTTGTCATCGCTTCTGCCGCTGTTGCTGTTATCTCTGCCCGCCTTTGCCAGCGGGAAGTGCTCGCTGACCGACCCGTCCCTGACGCTGCAAAGCTATACCGTTGATCCGCATCGCGAACGCATCGTGATGTACTGGCAGAATGAGGACGGTAAAGCCTGGGGATCGCTGCGCTCGCTGCTGGGGGATATCAACCGCGACGGGCAGGTACAAATGGCGATGAACGGCGGAATTTATGATAAAGCTTACGCGCCGCTGGGGCTGTATATCGAGAATGGCAGGCAACTGACCCCACTTAACCGCGCCTCCGGCGGTGGCAACTTTTTTATTCGTCCCGGCGGGGTCTTTTATCTGCGCGGGCAAAACGCGGGGATTGTCAGCATCAATAAATTCAGGCCATCGCCGGCTATCCGCTACGCCGTGCAGTCCGGGCCAATGCTGATTGAAAACGGCAAGATCAACTGGCGGCTGAAGCCGTCCGCCAGCTCGCGCAAGCTGCGTAACGGCGTGGGCATCACCGGCGATGGCAAGGTGGTCTTTATGCTCAGCGCGCGCGAAACCAATTTCTACGATTTCGCCTGCTATGCGCAGTCGAAGCTCAACGTGCGCCAGATGCTCTATCTCGACGGCACCATTTCGAAGATGTACCAGAAAGGCGGCAGCGTGCCGTGGCAGTACCATCCGTTCGTCACCATGATCGCGGTGGAGAGCAGGTAATCGGCAAAACATCGTCTCCGGGGGTGTTTCGCAACCCGGCAATATTCTGCAGCCGATTTCCCCGGTGGCGCTGCGCTTACCGGGGCTACGGGTTTCCAGCCGTCTGCGGAAGAGTAGCCCGGACAGGCGCGACGCGCCGCCTCCGGGAGATTTTCATGCAGCAGCGGATATGTCTCTGAAACAACGTGATATGCAGCGATGCCCTGGCCCCCGCTGAAATCGGCGAACCGCAGGCTGAGGTCCGGGAGGTGAGCGCAGTGCGTAGCACCGATTTCTTTGCGGGACCGCGGGGATTGTAAAGGGGGAGACGGTTTTCTCCCCCTTTACCCGTTCACGTACCACTGTGAGACATTTTCTGCGGAATAATAGTGAACGGAACCCCTACCACACCGTCCCGGAGGCGGCGCTACCGCGCCTGTCCGGGCTACCAAACCCGCAGCACATCTCCAGACACCAAACCCCAGTCCACCTACATCCGGCGGTGGGCCCACTCGCGCAGGCGCTGAAACAGCACGTACAGCGAAGGAATAAACAAAATGCCGATTACCGTCGCCACCAGCATGCCGCTGAACACCGTGGTGCCGATAATTCGCCGACTCTGCGCTCCGGCGCCGGTAGCGAGCATCATCGGCACAATGCCAATAATAAAAGAGACCGCCGTCATCATTACCGCGCGGAAGCGGCGGGTCGCCCCTTCGCGGGCGGCGTCGACGATCGACACCCCCTCTTCGCGCTTCGCCCTGGCAAACTCGACGATCAAAATCGCGTTTTTCGCCGCCAGCGCGATCAGCAGCACCAGGCCTATCTGCACGTACACATCGTTGGCATACCCGGCCCACCAGAGCCACAGCAGCGACCCGCCGATGGCGAACAGCACCGACAGCATCACGCTCGCCGGCAGCGTCCAGCTCTCATATTGGGCGACGAGGAACAGCCACGCCATCGCTACCGCCGCCAGCACAATCCACACCGCCTGGTTACCGGTCTGCTGCTCCTGCCAGGAAATGCCGCTCCAGGCGTAATCATAACCGTGCGGCAGATTCGCTTGTAAAATCTGCTCCATCACCGCCATTGCCGTCCGGCTGCTGACGCCTTCGGCCGCCGACCCGCTCACCGATACCGACGGGAACTGGTTATACTGCTGAATAAACGGCGCGCCCACCGTCGGCGTAATCGTCACCAGATTACTCAGGCGAACCCGCTCGCCGCTGTCGCTGCGCACGTACAGCTCGCTTATCTGCTCTGCTCGCTCGCGCCACTGCATCTCGTTTTGCATCACCACGTGGTAGACACGATTGTTGATGCTGAAATCGCCGGCGCGGGTGCCGCCAAACGCGGTTTGCAGGCTGCTGAAAATCCTCGCCACCGGTACGTTCAGCCGGGCCGCCTGGTCGCGATCGACCGTGAGCGTCAGCTGCGGCACGTTGCTGCTCCAGGTGGTAAATACCCGGCTCAGCTGCGGGTACTGGTTAGCCGTCCGCAGCACCTGATGCGTCACCTGCTCCAGCTCCGCCGGCGATTGTCCGGCCTGGGCCAGAATGCGTAAATTAAACCCGGAGGCGTTGCCCAGCCCCGGCAGCGTCGGCGGCGCAAAAGTCATGATTGTCGCCTCCGGTAACCCCATCAGCTGGCCCTGCACTTTTTCCATCACCGCCTCCAGCGGCGGCCGCTGGTGCCAGTCCTTCAGCATCACCGAGATAAATCCGCCGTTTGAAGCGCTGGTACCGTTGAGAATATTAAAACCGGACACCTGAATCACATCCTCAACCGCCGGATTCAGTTTCAGCAGCTCGCGCGCCTGGGCCATCACCGCTTCGGTACGCTCCAGCGAGGCGGCTTCGGGCAGCTGTACGCTGGCAAAGAAATAACCCTGATCTTCCTGCGGCAGAAACCCCTTCGGCATGGTGGTAAAGCTAAACACCACCACCCCGGCCGCCGCCGCTGTCGCCGCCAGCGCCAGCCAGGGGCGACGATTCATCCTCCCAACCAGACGCCCGTAACCATCGCGCACCCTATCCAGACCGCGGTTAAAACCGCGCCAGATGGCGGCTGGCTGCTGCGGCCGCGGACGCAGCAGCAGCGCGCACAGCGCGGGCGTCAGGGTCAGCGCTACCACGCTCGACAAGGTCACTGCCGTCGATAGGGTCACCGCGAACTGGCGATACAGCTCGCCGACGATCCCCGGCAGCATCGCTACCGGCACAAACACCGCCAGCAGCACCAGGGTGGTGGCGATCACCGGCCCGGCGATTTGCCGCAGCGCCTCGGCGGTTGCCGCGCCGCGCGCCAGTCCCTCCGCCATTTTGGTTTCCACGCTCTCTACCACCACGATGGCGTCATCCACCACCATCGTCAGGGCGAGAATGATTGCGAACAGGCTCAGGGTATTGGCGCTGTAGCCCAGCCCATAGAGCACGGCGAAGGTGCCGATAAGCGATACCGGGATCGCCAGAGCGACTATCAGCGTCGCCCGCCAGCTCTGCAGAAACAGCGAGACCACCACCACCACCGCCAACAGGGTCAGCGCCAGCGACACGCCGATCTCTTTGATCGTCGCCGCAACAAAGCGGGTGGTATCAAACTTCACTTCCCAGGTGAGATCCGCCGGGAAACGCGCGTGCAGCCGGGTCAGCTCAGCGCGTACCGCGCTGGCGACCTGCAGAGCGTTCGCGGTGGGCGTCGGGTAGATGCCGAGATAGGCGGAATCTTTGCCGTTGAGCTGCGCGCCGGAGCTGTAGCTGCGCGCGCCCAGCTCGATGGTCGCCACGTCGGACAGGCGCACCAGCTGGCCGCGGTCGCCGCTGCGAACCACAATCTGCCCGAAGCCGGCGGCGTCGCTCAGTCGCCCGATACCGTTGATGGTCAGCGTCTGCTGCTGGCCGTTAAATACCGGCGGCGTCCCCACCTGCCCCGCCGCGCCCTGCACGTTCTGCTCGCGTAGCGCCTGGGCAACATCGTCGGTTGTGATATTCAGCGCGTTCATGCGGTCGGGGCGCAGCCAGATGCGCATACTGTAGTCGCGCGCGCCGAACATCTGCACTTCCCCGACGCCAGGTAGACGCGCCAGCGCCTCGCGCACCTGAGTGCTGGCGTAGTTGCTGACAAACAACGGCGACAGCGTGCCGAGCGGCGAATAGAGACTCACCCCCATCAGCAGGTTCGTTGCCCGCTTGCGCACCTGCACGCCATTCTGCTGCACGTCGGCAGGCAACTGCGCCACCGCCTGCGACACGCGGTTCTGCACGTCGATCGCGGCTAAATCGGCATCGGTACCGGCGGCAAAGGTCAGGCTCAGGCTGTAGGTCCCCTCATCGGAGCTGGTGGACTCCATGTACAGCATATGGTCGACGCCGTTGAGCTGGGTCTCCAGCGGCGCGGCAATGGCTTCCGCCACGTCCGCCGCGCTGGCGCCCGGCCAGCTGGCGCTGACGTTGATGACCGGCGGCGTAATCTGCGGATACTGCTCGACCGGGATCAGCTTCAGCGAGACCGCGCCGACAAAGGTCATCAGCAGTGCAATCACCATCGCAAAGCGCGGACGACGGATAAAAAATGTGAGCATCGCCTCTCCCTTATTCACTCAGCAGCTGAACGGCCGCGCCGTCACGCAGGCGCTGGGCGCCTTCCGTCACTACGCGCTCCCCCGCTTTCAGGCCATCGGCCACCACGAAGCTCTGGCCATGCTGACCGGCGGGGGTCAAGCGGCGCATCGTCACGGTGTTGTCCGCCGTCAGTACCCAGCTGTAAAAGCCCTGCGCATCTTGCCGTAGCGCAGAAGCAGGGATCATCGGGCTCTCCTGAAGCTGCCGCGGGCGGAAGAAAATGGTGACGTTGCCGCCGGGCAGCAGGCGGTGCTGCGGGTTAGCGAATTCAGCGCGCAGCGCCACGCTGGCGGTGCGGCTATCAATACGGTTATCGACGGAGGTCAGAACGCCGTCTTCACGCCGTCCATCGACATCCACCTGCGCCAGCCACGCTTCCTTCAGCGCGGCAATATCCGTGTGCTGCCCCGCTTTGGCGAAAAAGGCGGTTTCATCCAGCGAAAACACCACCCGAATCGGATCGAGCTGGACCACATCGGCCAGTACCCCGCTGGCAGGGTTCACCAGGCTACCGACGTGAAAAGGACTATGGCCGACGCGCCCGGTGACCGGCGAGGTAATGCGGGTGTAGCCGAGCGTAATCTGCTGGGCGGCAATGCGCGCCCGGGCCTGCTCCACGGCGGCGGCGGCGACATCGCGCTGCATCTGCGCGGTATCAAGGTCGTTGCGGCCAATCGCGTGGTTATTGATCAACTGCCGGTAGCGGCTCAGCAGCTGCTGGGCCTGGCGTAGCGACGCCTGGGCGCTCTTCAGTTCAGCCTGGGCCAGCGCCAGTGCGGCTTTCGGCTGGGCGTCATCCAGCGTAAACAGCGGATCGCCCTGGTTGACGTACTGCCCATCCTGGAAGTGGCGCTGCACAATCTTTCCTTCGGTGCGGGCGCGAATATCGACGGAGTGAATGGCCTCAACGCGGCCGGAGATTTGCCGTTCGCCGGCGTGCGGCGCGTGTTCCACGGTGACGACGCGGACCGGAACGGCCGGCGCGGCGGCGGCGGCGAGCGCGTAGCCTGCCAGGCCGCAGGCCAGCAGGGCGGAGCGGATGATCTTGTTCATGGGGAATTCCTTACGACGATGCGGCGTCCCTTCCCCGCAGGAGAAGGGACGCCGGGCGAGTCAGTCACGCTACGCGGTTTTACGGAAACGACGGGTCAGGCGCTTCTCAACTTCCACCACCAGGAACATCGCGATACCGATGACCAGCGTAATGAACCAGTAGCGCAGCGGCAGCCCTTCGGTGCCAAACATCGTCTGCATCACCGGTACGTAGATGATGGCCAGCTGCATCAGCAGCAGCACGCCGCTCACCAGCCAGATGCCTTTGTTGCGCAGGAGCCCCATGTTGAGCGAGAAGCTGTCGCTGCTGCGGCAGTTAATCATGTACACCCACTGTGCGGTAACCAGCATCTGCAGCAGGACTGTACGAATAAACTCCGGGCTGTGGCCGCGCGGTGCCAGCCAGGCTTCAAGAATAAAGGCAGCCACGGCAATCATCGTGCCGACGAAGGCGACGCGCCAGACGGCGAAGGCGTCCATAACGTGCTGGCCGGTTTTACGCGGCGGGCGGTTCATGGCGTTGCGCTCGGCGGCTTCAAACGCGAGGCCGAAGGAGAGCGTGGCGGAGGTGGCCATGTTCATCCACAGAATCAGCACCGGCGTCAGCGGAATGATATTCCCCGCCAGCAGGGCGATAATAATCAGCAGCCCCTGCGCCAGGTTGGTCGGCATGATGAACAGAATGGTCTTCTTCAGGTTGTCGTAGACCCGACGCCCCTCTTTAACCGAACTGGCGATGGTGGCAAAGTTGTCGTCGGTGAGGACCATGTCGGCGGCCTCTTTGGTCACCTCGGTGCCTTTAATCCCCATGGCGATCCCGACGTCGGCCTGGCGCAGCGCCGGGGCGTCGTTGACGCCGTCGCCGGTCATGCCAACCACTTCACCGTTATCCTGCAGCGCTTTCACCAGGCGCAGCTTGTGCTCCGGGCTGGTACGGGCAAAGATATCGTACTCAACGGCGGCTTTCGCCAGCTCGGCGTCGTCCATGTGCTCCAGCTGATAGCCGGTCATCGCCTGGCGGCTGTTGGTGATCCCCAGCATCTGGCCAATGCTCATCGCCGTCTGCGGGTGGTCGCCGGTAATCATCTTCACGCGGATCCCCGCGTTCTGGCAGGCGTGGATAGCGTCAATCGCTTCCGGACGCGGCGGGTCCATCATTCCGGCAATGCCGAGGAACACCAGACCTTCGCGCAGATCGTCGTGGGTCAGCGTGGTGCTGCCGACGTTCGCCGGTTTGTAGGCGGCGGCGACCATACGCAGGCCCTGACGGGCAAAGCGCGCCATCTCCTCTTCCCAGTACTGCGGCTCAAACGGCACCGCCCCCTGCTTGCTCAACTGATGGCGGCACAGGGCAAAAATCACGTCCGGCGCGCCGGTAATCAGCACCTGCTCGACGTCGCCCATTTTCTGGTGGGTCGCCATGTACTTGTACTGCGAGTCGAACGGGATTTTCGCGACCAGGCGGGCATCGACGGGCGCAAGCTGCGCTTTCGCCGCCAGCACCTTCAGCGCGCCTTCGGTCGGCCCGCCGGTAATGCCCCACAGGCCGCGCTCGTCCTGAATCATCTGGCTGTCGTTACACAGGTCGATGGTGCGCAAATAGGTTTCCAGCACGCTGCCCGCTTTAATCTGCACCGGCTCGTTACTGCCTTCCAGGCAGATGTTACCCTGAGGCTCGTAGCTGTCGCCCTCGACGCGGTAGCAGCAGTCGGCGGTGATGATCGCTTTGACGGTCATCTCGTTCATCGTCAGGGTGCCGGTTTTATCCGAGCACACCACGGTCATGGCGCCCAGGGTTTCCACCGTCGGCAGCTTGCGGATAATCGCCCGCTGACGCGCCATCGCCTGTACACCCAGAGAGAGAATAATCGAGATAATCGCCGGTAAGCCTTCCGGCACGGCGGCCACCGCCAGGCTAATCAGGGAGAGCAGCAGCTCGCCGAGAGGAATGTCGCGCAGCGCGAGGCTGAAGACGAACAGCGCGGCCATCATCGCCAGGATGATAACGAAAATCGCTTTACCGAGCTTATCCATCTGCACCAGCAGCGGCGTGCGGTGCTTCTCAATGCCCGCCATCATCTGGTTGATGTGGCCGAGCTCGGTCTCCTGACCGGTTGCGGTCACCACGCCAACGCCGCCGCCGGCGCTGATGGTTGTGCCGGAGAAGAGCATATTGGTGCGGTCGCCCAGCGGCAGTTCGCCTTCCAGCGCGTCGGTGGTTTTATCCACCACCGTCGACTCGCCGGTCAGAATCGCCTCTTCGACCCGCAGATTATGGCTCTCAATCAGGCGCATATCGGCAGGCACGCGGTCACCTGCGCGCAGTATCACGATATCGCCCGGCACCAGGTCGCGGGTCGGGATGGTTTCATGCTTGCCGCCGCGCTGCACGCGCGCGTCGCTGGAGAGCATATTGCGGATGCCCTGCAGCGATTTTTCGGCGTTGCTCTCCTGGATATGACCGATCAGGGCGTTGATTACCGTGACGCCAAGGATGACGAGCGTATCGACCCAGTGGCCCATGACCGCGGTGAGCGCGGCAGCGGCCAGCAGGACAAAAATCAGGACGTCGTTAAAGTGGGCAAGAAAGCGCAGCCAGGCCGGCTTGCCTTTTTTCTCCGGCAAGGCGTTGGGGCCGAAGGTCTTCAAACGCTCGGCGGCCTCGGCGGAACTGAGGCCGTTGGCATGGCTTTTATTCTGCGCCAGCACCGCATCAACCGTCTGCTGATATGCGCGGCGTGGCGCAGCATCCCCTGATGGGGTGGTATTATTAGTTTTGATCGTTTTGGTCAAAATATATCTCCCTTAAAATTCCGTGAGGCGGAAAGCCTGGAATCATTCCGGGCCAATGAGAAAAATTTTAAACAGCGGAGATAATTTAAGCTTGCGCAATATTTAATCTCTCGCAAATACAAAATTTGTGGTAAGTTAATTCTATAAATCAACTATTGCAGAATATTAATAAACCAAAACTAAACGAGGTCTACTATGTTTGGAATCTACCGCGGACGCCGTCTGGTACTGTACATCCTGCTGGCTATTATCATCGCTACTTTGGTGGGATATAGCACCTATACTTTTGTAAAAGCGCTGGCATAATAATGACGTTAATTTACATTGTAATGTAATTAACTTAATCACAAATATTACCAAAATAATTAACAAGGGAATAATTGAGGACGTTTAAATATAATATCCAATGCGTATTATGATTACGTACGAAACAATATTGCATTAATTCTCTTTTTACCGGACAATATGTTTTTAACTGATGATTAACAAATAATGAAACATCCGCTAGAAACGCTCCTCAGTGCCGCCGGCATTCTGCTGCTGGCTTTGCTCTCCTGCCTGCTGTTGCCGGCGCCCTCTCTGGGCCTGACGCTGGCGCAAAAGCTAGTTGCGACATTCCATCTGATGGATCTCAACCAGCTTTATACCCTGATCTTTTGCCTGTGGTTTTTAGCGCTGGGCGCGGTTGAATATCTGCTGCTGCGCTGGGTCTGGCGTCGCTGGTTTTCCCTTGAACGCTAAGCCAGCCAGGTCGCGCATGCCGCTGACCAGCGCTTCGCACCACGCGGCGTAATCGTGGCCGCTGGATGAGGGATGGAAGCTCACCGTATACCCCTTCTCTTTTAGCACCCGCTCAAATTCAAGCGTATTGGCATAAATGCCGCCGTCCGGCCCGCTGGTTTCGAATTTCCCCGCCTGCAGCCAGAAGCGCACCGGATAACGCGGCGACTGCTGGTACTGGCGGGTCAGCCAGCTGGCCTCCTCCCCTTGCGGTGCCCACCAGTATGACCCGGACAGGCTTAATACGTTGCCAAACTGTCGCGGATAGCGCAGCGCTACCCAGGATGCGGCTAGCCCGCCGTAGCTGGAGCCGGCGACCACGGTTTTTTGCCGGCTCAGGCTGAGTCCCTGACGACGCAGCCACGGCAGCAGCTCATGGGCCATAAAATCGGCAAAGTGCGGATTTGGCGGCAGCTCCTTCGCCCGTCGCGAATGATCGAGACTATCGATAAACACCACGTTGATCGGCGGTAGCCGATGGCTGGCGATCAGGGCATCCAGCACGTTGGCGAGGCGGTACTCGTGCTGGTAAGTTTTGCCGTCAAAGAGCAGTAGGGTCCAGCGCGCGGGCTGCGGCAACCGCGGGCGATAAATCAGCACTTCCCGCGTATTTTGCAGAAAGTCGCTGCGCAGCTGATGGCGGGTTAAGACTCCGTAGCGTAGCGGCTGCGCCATACGCTGGGCGGTGCAAAAACGCGCGGCGTTGAGGGCCAGCAGAGAGTGGCGATTCCAGCGGTCGTGGGCGGCATTGATACTGTTCGGGTTGAGAGGGTCAGCCTGGGCGCTGACCAGAATTGCCCGCCGCTGTTCCCGCGCGCTGCCGTTTACCTGCGGCACGTCCGGGGCCAGCTTATACTGCATGAGGGTATCGGCGGGCACCACGTAGCTGCGAAACCAGACGTCAGAATCCCCGAGGCGAAACAGCGGATCGTGATCCCCCGCCGGCGAACCCAGAATAAACACGTTGCGGCTCGCCCCGCGCCACAGGAAAGTTACCCGCTTATGGCCGGCGTCCACCGGTTCCACCATTGGCGTCCCTTCCCGCTCGCGCTCCTGCCAGAAATGCGTCGTTGAACCTCCCGCCGCCAGTTCACGCTTTAGCCGCTGCAGGCGCGGGCTGACCGGATCCAGCGGCTGAATTTTGGCCAGCGCGGTGGTTTCCCGCATCTGCCACTGAAAGCGCCAGCGCGCCCCCTCTTCGCCGTGCAGCACCAGCGAGGAGGCGCGGTTTACCGGCAGAGAAAATAGCAGGGTTTGCTCGCCGTCCGCCGGACCGCCCGCCAGCAGCGTGCGCAGACGGCGGTTATTGTTATCCAGCAGTCGGGCATCGGTGACGCCGGAGAGGGTCGCCGCGACGTAGTTCTCGCCCAATGTCGGCAGGTCAAAACAGACCTCGCCGCTGGCGTCGAATTTCCCCTGTAGTTCACCCTGTAACGAGGGAGATTCGCAGTTCATTGCCGCCGCCGGTAGGGCACTCATGCCAATCAGCAGGCCGCTCCACGCCGTCTTCATTAGCCGATAGTTCCTTGTAAGAATTTGTTAATAACGCTAATGCAAACAATAACTATTTGCAATAACATTAACGCCATTAATGTTAGCCGCCGGTCGATTCCCCTCGACGCGGGCGTTTTTTGATGGCGATTCAACCAAGGATAAAAAATAAACATGTTTAAATATAATAAGATAAAAGCTTTCTGGGCCGCGGGCGTGGCGGCATCTCTGTTTGGCGGGCCGGCGCTGGCGGCGGAGGAAACGATCGTCGTCACCGCCGCCAGCGGCGAGGATCCCACCGCGCCGCTGAAGGGAATAGTGGCAACAAAAACGCTGTCGGCAACAAAGACCGCCGCGGAAATCGTCAAAACACCGCAGTCGGTATCGGTGGTCACCCGCGATCAAATGCGGGCGTTGGACGTTACCTCGGTTTCACAGGCGCTGCGCTATAGCGCGGGCGTTTTTACCGAATACCGCGGTTCATCTAACCGCAACGACGAGGTATTCGTACGCGGTTTCAGCTACGTGCCCAAATTCCTCGATGGCCTGAGCTATGGTGCCACCGCCTCGTCGCAAACCGGCACTTTCGATCCGTGGCTGCTGGAGCGCGTCGAACTGGTGCGCGGCCCGGCCTCGGTGCTGTTTGGGCAGGTCAACCCCGGCGGGCTGATTAGCATGACCAGCAAACGCCCGACCAGCCAGCCGATTCATGAGGTGCAGTTCCGTACCGGTAATAACCATCTCGCCGAAGGCGCTTTCGACATTGGCGGTCCGCTGAGCGATGACGGCCACCTGCTCTATCGCCTGAACGGGATCGCCCGCACCCAGAATAACCAGATCGATGACTATAAAGAGACGCGGATGGCTATCGCTCCCGCCCTCACCTGGTATCCTAATGACGCCACGCGCTTTACCCTGTTAACCAGCTATCAGAAAGATCCGGATGCCGGCTACCGTAACTTCCTGCCGCGTTACGGTACCGTGGAAAGCGTCGACGGCAGCTATATTCCGCGCGATTTTAACGTCAGCGATCCCAACTACAACCAGTCGTGGCGTGAACAAACGATGATTGGCTATGAATTTGAGCACCAGCTCAACGATACCTTGACTCTGCGCCAGAACGCCCGTTACGCCACCATTAAACAGAAGTATCGCTACCTGGTTTATTCCACCAGCGCCGCCAACAGCTCGGTACTCTCCCGCCGCGCCCAGCATGAACAGCGCCAGACCGATGAGTTTGGCATCGATAACCAGCTTGAAGCGCAGTTCGCCAGCGGTCAGGTGGCGCATACGGTGATTGGCGGTGTGGATTACAAAACCAGTAAGGATAAGCAGTATCTTGGTCGGGCCGGCGGCTCGCAGTACGATATCGACTGGCGCAGCCCGACCTACGGGGTTAACGTCGATGAAAGCGCCTTCAGTCCCGCCACTAATGAACAGCAAAATCTCGACCAGGCTGGGGTGTATGTTCAGGATCAGCTGAGCTGGCGAAACTGGGAACTGTTAGTTTCCGGGCGCTACGACTGGGCGGAAGTACGCACCACCGATTTTACCGACGCCAGCAGCACCCAGCAGAATGATAATAAGTTCACCTGGCGCACCGGCCTGCTGTACGCCTTTGATTCCGGTCTTTCCCCCTATATCAGCTACAGCACCTCCTTCGAACCTAACCTGCAAACCAACCGCGCGCCGGGCGTCGGACCGTTCGATCCCAGCGAAGGCAAACAGGTTGAGGTGGGTCTGAAATACCAGCCTAACCCAAACGCGTTAATGACCCTCGCGCTGTACGATTTGACGCAAAGCAACGTCGCGACCTACAACAGCGCGGCCGGGTGGTTTGAGAACAGCGGTAAAGTGCGCTCAAAAGGCGTTGAAGCCGAAGCGCACGCGACGGTCTTCGATAACCTCAATCTGATCGCGTCTTACACCTACACCGACGCGGAAACCGTCAATACCACTGTCGTCGGTACCGAAGGGAAAACGCCGGCACGCATTCCGACCCATATGGCTTCGGCGTTCACCAGCTATACCCTGCCGGACGGCGCGTTAAAAAGCCTGACCGCGGGCGTTGGCGTACGCTATATCGGCACCAGCTACGGCGATGCGAAAAACACGTTTAAGGTACCAGCAGTGGATCTGTACGACGCCATGGTCAGCTATGAGTTAGGCGAGCTGAATTCAAGCCTGAAAGGGGCGAAAGTACAGTTCAACGTCAACAATCTCGCCAATACCAAATACGTGGCCTCCTGCGCCAGCGATAGCGCCTGCTTCTACGGCATTGGCCGGACGGTGACGGCGACAGTAAACTACGCCTGGTAAGAAAAACGTCCGCCGGTCTTCCCCCGGCGGACGTTTTCAGTGCGCGCGGCTGTGATTTTCTTTACGGTAGGCGCCCGGCGGCAGGTTAAACGTGCGGGTGAAGATGCGGGTAAAGGTTTGCTGCGAGTCAAAGCCGTATTTCAGGCAAATATCGTAGACCCGCTGATCGGTATCGCGCAGATCGCGCGCCGCCAGCAGCAGCTTACGCTCGCGGATATAGCGCCCCAGACTCTCCCCTTTATACTGTAAAAACAGTCGTTGCAAATGCCACTTCGAATAACCGGCGTGGCGCGCAATATCGTCAATACGTAGCGGCTGATGCAAATTATCATCAATCCACTCGACGATTGTATCAATGACCTGAGCGGAAATAGTCATATGTCCTCTCTCCTCCTGAACCACTCTCATCGTTAGCGCCACCAGGCGTTAAATGATTGCGTTTTATCGGCGACCCAAACCGGCTCACCCAACATTGGCGTCAGCAGTCGCCACGGTCGCCCTGTGCTGGCCTCCGCCAGCCTTTTGTACGGATCGTCCCATGTGTGTTTTGCCAGCACGAAGCGCCCGGCGTGACCCGGCAGCACCGCGCGTGCATGAACATCGTCAGCGGCTTGCGCCGTCTCTTCCGGCATCATGTGGATGTACTTCCAGTCCTGGTCATACTGACCGTTTTCCATGATCGCCAAATCCACTTCGCCAAACTGTTCGCCGATGGCTTTAAAGTGCGGTCCGTAACCGCTGTCGCCGCTGTAGTAAATTTTCTGCTGCGGGGTAACGAACATAAAGCTGGCCCACAGGGTCTGGTTGCGCTTGAGGCCGCGGCCGGAAAAGTGGCGCGCGGGCAGGACGTGTACCGTCAGCTCATCGCTCACCTGCACCGACTGATTCCAGTCCGCCTCGCTGATTATCGCGCTCTCCATTCCCCAGTAGCGCAGGTGCGACCCCACGCCCAGTGGCGTCACCACGCGCCTGACCTTCGGCATTAGAGCTTTGATGGTGGCGTAATCGAGGTGGTCGTAATGATCGTGCGAGATAATCAGCAGGTCGATATCCGGCATGCCCTCAGCGTGCCACGGGTAATCCCCGGCGAAGGCCTTATTAATAAACGAGAACGGCGCGGCATAGTTGCTAAATACGGGATCAATCAGGATGCGTTTGCCCGCCAGCTGCAGATACCAGGAGGAGTGACCGAGCCAGACCATCACGTCCTGCCCTGACGGCAAGCCCGCCAGATCGGTGTTCACCAGCGGCAGCGGCTGTGCAGGTCTGGCATTTTCACGTTTGGCGACCAGAAACTCCCACCACGCGGCCAGCATATTTTTTTGCCCGGTAAAGCCAGGCGTCGGAAGCTGATTGTGAAACTGACCGTCGTGATAGTGCGGCGACTGCTCCACCAGGCTGAGCTGCGCGCCCTGCGGCGCCTGACCAAATCCGGCATTTAACACAAACGGCAAAGTTGTTGCTGACGCTAATAACATGATGGCGACCACGCTGAAAGTGACACAGTTCATATCCTGACCTGGCGAAATCCTCCTTCCTGGAGGTTTTTGTTATAAGGCTTGATTATGAGTGAGTAAGCACTCATTATTAGGAAGAAGCTGAAAGTCGTCAAGACGATTTTCAAATTTTGACAGACAGCGTTGCAGTGCCCATGTCAGGCATGCTTAGATCGTGGTTTTATCATATGTGAGGTAAAGTGTAGTGGCTCGTCCTAAGAGTGAAGATAAAAAGCAAGCGTTACTGGAGGCCGCAACCGCCGCCTTTGCCCAATCGGGAATCGCCGCCTCAACTTCCGCCATCGCCCGCAGCGCCGGGGTTGCCGAGGGTACGCTGTTTCGCTACTTTGCCACCAAGGACGATCTGCTCAACGAGCTTTATCTGACTATAAAAGCAGACCTGGTTAAGACAATGATCGCGGGTCTCAATCCGAACGAGACCGAGTCGAAAGAGAACACGCGCAATATCTGGAACAGCTATATCGGCTGGGGCGTGCGTAATCCCATGGAGCATAAAGCGATTCGCCGGATGGCGCTGAGTGAAAGGATCACCGACGAAACCCGCAACCGCGTCAAAGAGATGTTTCCCGAGCTCAATGAACTGTGCCAGCGTTCCATCAAGCCCGTTTTTCAATCCGAAGAATACCGCACCTTTGGCGATGCGCTGTTTCTTTCGCTGGCCGAAACCACCATTGAATACGCCTGCCACGAGCCGGAACGCGCCGTGCGTTTTGTCGAACTCGGCTTTGAAGCCATGTGGCAGGCGCTTGCCGAGGACAATAGCTGATGGACCCCCGCTCGCTGCATGACCACGCGCATCGTATCGCGCTGGAGCTTCCCTTTACCGAGCACTGCTGGCCGTTTGGCCCGGAGTACGATGTGTTTAAAATCGGCGGGCGGATTTTTATGCTGACCGCGACGGTTCGCGGCCGCGCGCTGGTCAACCTGAAGTGCGATCCGCAGAAATCGCTGCTTCATCAGGCGATATACCGCAGCATTGAGCCCGGCTATCACATGAACAAAAAGCACTGGATCACCGTGGTTCCCGGCGAAGATATTAGCGTAGATCTGCTGGCGGAACTGATCGATGATTCGTGGAACCTGATCGTCGATAAACTCAGCAAAAAAGAGCAGCAGCGGCTGCGCCCGCGGTGATTTTCAGCGCTGCGCGATAAGTGTTATCGCATTTTTGCCCCTTATCTTTTTTCCGTCATCGCTGTACTCTTCCTTCACGAAACGCACCCGCAAGGGGTTGTAAACAGTGAGGAAGAGTATGGATATCGTATCGGTTGCCTTAAAGCGCTACTCCACCAAGGCCTTTGACGCCACTAAAAAGCTAACTGACGAGCAGGCGGAAAACCTGAAAACGCTGCTGCAGTACAGCCCGTCAAGCACCAACTCCCAGCCGTGGCACTTTATCGTTGCCAGCAGCGATGAAGGCAAAGCGCGCGTCGCCAAAGCGGCGAGCGGCACCTACGTGTTTAACGAACGTAAAATTCTTGATGCCTCCCACGTGGTGGTTTTCTGCGCCAAAACCGCAATGGACGACGCCTGGCTTGAGCGCGTGGTCGATCAGGAAGAGGCCGATGGCCGCTTTGCGAACGCCGAAGCCAAAGCCGCGAACCACAAAGGCCGTACCTTCTTTGCCGATATGCACCGCAAAGAGCTGCACGACGACGATCAGTGGATGGCGAAGCAGGTTTATCTCAACGTCGGCAATTTCCTGCTGGGCGTCGCGGCCATGGGTCTGGACGCCGTGCCGATTGAAGGCGTCGACTTCGCGATTCTCGATGCCGAATTCGACCTGAAAGCCCAGGGCTACACCAGCCTGGTGGTGGTGCCGGTCGGCCATCATAGCGTCGAAGACTTCAACGCGACGCTGCCGAAATCACGCCTGCCGCAGGCGACGACCATTACCGAGATTTAATTCCCTTCTGCCGGGAACGCCCGGGCCATGGCGCAGCAGCGTCTCGCCCGGGGCTTTCTTCACCCCTCTCTTTCCCCCCCTCTTTTTCTGCCGTTTGTGCCAGGTTTCCGGCGCTAATAAGCCCGCTTGTGCCAGGAATAACGCCTTTAGTGTGAACCAACCTATTTAATTAATTGATAAATAATATTTTTTATTTCTGGCATGCCCTTTGCTCTTAACAGATACCACTATCTGGATGAAGGAGAAACCGGGTGAAACATATCTATGTGGCCAGCCACGGCCATTTTGCTCGCGGACTGGTGAACAGTTTGTCGCTGCTGATTGGCGACGAACACGGCGTTATCCCGGTCTGCGCCTATGACGAAGATATCGTGACCACCGAACAGCTGGAGCAAACCCTGGAGCATCTCATCGTCCAGGCGAATGGTGATGAAGTGGTGGTCTTTACCGACCTGCTTGGCGGCAGTATCAACAATAGCGCCGTGAGCGTCTTGATGCGCCATCGTAACGTTTTCGTGGTCGCCGGAATTAATCTGACTCTGCTGCTGGAGTTTCTGCTGTGCGAAGAAGCCACTACCGAGGCCGCGATTGTCTACGCCACCGGCGCGGCGCGTGAATCCATTGTTTTCATCAACCCTCTAATAACACAACCACCCTCTGACCCACAGGGAGAATCTCATGATTAAACTCGTGCGCATTGATTATCGGCTGCTGCACGGCCAGGTGGTTTTTGCCTGGACCCGAGCGCTGGATATCGACCATATCATCGTCGCTAACGCCAAAGCCGCGGCGGATGCCTTCATTACGATGTCGCTTAACCTGGCCAAGCCGGCGGGCGTCACGCTGGACATCGCCACCGTTGAACAGGCGGCGGAAAAGCTTAACGGCGGCAAGTTGGATCATAAAAAAGTCATGGTGGTCCTTGGCAATACTGCTGAAACCCTCGCGCTGGTGGAAAAAGTCCCAGGAATTAACGCCATTAACTACGGCGGTCTGCCGCAGAAAGAGGGCGCAAGACAATTCGGCAAGGCCATCTATCTGACCGAAGAGGAAATCGCCGATAGCAGAGCGCTGAAAGAAAAAGGCATTCGGCTGGAGATGCGTCAGGTACCCGCCCACTCGGCCGAGCTCCTCAACGAACAACTTTAACTTCGGAGGTCACTATGTTGCTCACCGCAACGTTACTCGGACTGATTGCCGCCCTGGGGATCCTCGATGGCCGCCTGCTTGGGGTATCGATGATCGACCGGCCGCTGGTGATGTGCGCCCTCACCGGCCTGGTCTGCGGCAATCTGCATGAGGGGATTCTGATTGGCGCTACGCTGGAGCTTATTTTTCTCGGCAACGTCGCCATCGGCGCCGCGCACCCACCCGATATCGTGACCGGCTCCGTACTGGCGACCGCGTTTTCGATCATGTCCGGCCGCGGTCCAGAGGCTGCACTCACCATCGCCATCCCCGTCTCAATGCTGGCGCAAACGCTGGGCATTCTGGTTCGCGTGGTGAACGCCCGCTTCGGTCATCTGGCGGACCGCTATGCGGCGCAAGGTAATACCCGGATGGTCGGCCTGATGCACCTCGGCGGTCCGACGCTGCTCTATTTTTTAAACGGATTTCTGCCGGTTTTTTTCGCCATCCTGCTCGGCTCTTCGGCGGTTAGCTGGTTCCTTGAGGCGATTCCGCCGGTGATCACCAACGGATTGATCGTCGCCAGTAAGATCCTGCCGGCGCTCGGCTTCGCCCTGCTGATCAGCATGATGCTCAGCAGCAAACTTATGCCGTACCTCGGTCTGGGATTTCTGATAGCGGCCTACACCAAGCTGGATATTATCGCCATCGCGCTGTTCGCCGTGGTGTTGGCTTTTATCATCAGCCAGTTTCTTAATCTTAAGCAGCAGGAGAGCTAATCATGAGTGAAATGACGCAGACCCTGTCAGGCGCCACCCAGCCGCAAAGCGATGACGCAAGCCGGGTCACCGCTCGGGATTTACGCAGCGTGTTCTGGCGCTCCTTTACGCTGCAGGGCTCGTGGAACTACGAACGCCAGCAGCATATGGGCTACGCCTTCGCCATGTCGCCCGCTCTGAAGCGCATCTATCAGGACCCAGCGGAACTGGGGCGCGCCCTGCAGCGCCATCTGGTGCTGTTTAATACCACGCCGCATCTCTCAACCTTTATCTTCGGTCTGTCGATAGCCATGGAAGAGGAGAATCAGCGCAACCCCGAATTTAATGAAGAGTCGATAAACGCCATTAAGACCAGCCTGATGGGGCCGCTGGCGGGTATCGGCGACTCAATATTCTGGGGATCGCTGAAGGTTATCGCCGCCGGGATGGGGATTTATTTTGCGCAGCAGGGCAGCCTTCTGGGGCCGATACTGGCGCTGGTGGTGTATAACCTGCCGCATTTTTTATGCCGCTGGTATGGCCTGAAGCTCGGCTATCGCGCGGGGACCACCTGGCTGATGCGTATTTATCAGAGCGGCCTTATGGACCGGGTAACCTACATCGCGTCAATCGTGGGCCTGATGGTCGTCGGCGCGATGACCGCCAGCATGATAGATATTACCACCCCGCTCAGCTTTACCGCCGGGCAAACCACCATGAAGGCGCAAGAGTTTATCGACAAAATTCTTCCTTCGCTGCTGCCGCTGCTTTTCACCCTTGGGATGTACAAGCTGATCCGCAAGGGCGTCAACATAAACTGGATCCTGTTAGGAACCGTCGCGTTTGGCATGGTGGCCAGCGCGCTAGGCCTGCTTTAAAAAGAGGTATCACCCATGCACATAGAAGACTATATGAATGAAACGCCCGCCCGCCTGCTCAATATGCTGACGCAGACGCGAGAAGATCTTAATCAGGCGGCCATCGCGCTTACGGAGTGCGGGGTCACGCGCATTATCCTGACCGGCTCCGGTACCTCTTATCACGGCGCGCTGACCGCCCGGTCGTTTATGCAGCAGTGGTGCGGAATCCCGATCGATGTGTACTGGCCCTTCCTGCTGGACGAGATGGCACTTTCCCTCAGCGACAAAGCGCTGGTCATCGGCATTTCTCAGGGAGGCGGTAGCCTCTCCACTCTCGCCGCAATGGAGCGCGCCCGGGCAGCCGGGCACCTTACCGCTTCCATGGCCGGGGAAGCGCCAGTTGCCATCGACCAGGCGGCAGATTTGGTCCTGACGGTCCCCTGTGGAGAAGAGCGCGCCGGCGCCAAAACCAAAGGTTATCACTGCACCATACTCAACCTGATACTGCTTGCGCTTGCCGTCGCCAGCCGCCAGCAGCGCCTGAGCGAGGAGGAGCGCAAGGCGCTACTCGTCCGCATGGAGAGGACGTTTAATCATTTGCCGACGCTCATTGAGGCCTCGCAGGCGTGGGTTCACAATCACGCCCGGCCGCTTATCGACAGCGCAGATATTCGCCTGACCGGCCCGGCAGGGCTGTTTGGCACCGTTCAGGAAGGCGCGCTAAAGATGCTTGAAACGCTGCGCTGCCCGGTGGCCGGCTATGAATTTGAAGAATTCATCCACGGGATCTATAACGCCTTCGATGAGCGTTCAACCCTGATTATGCTCGATCCGCATCCCGATGAGCGCCAGGATCGTCTGGCGGAAATACTGTCTGGTTGGACGCCGCATATTTATCGCATTGGCCCGCATGTTGACAATAACGGTAAAAACATGCCCTTTACGTTTATTAACGATCCAGACTTTGCAATCTTTGAATATATTATTCCATTGCAAATGGTTTGCGCCAGGCTACCGCCAGTGAAGGGTGTCGATCCCGCAATACCTAAGGATCCGCAGTTCCACCAGAAAATGAAAAGTAAAAAACTTAATTAAATAATGCCCTGTAATAGTTATCCGCCATGCAGCGGAGGACCCTTTACATCTCAAGGAGATCAATATGTCTATAGCTCAGAAAAACGCCCACCATATTATTCGCGATATTTTAACCAGGCAACGTATTGAACGCGTGTGGTTTGTTGGCTGCGGGGGTTCGTTGACCGGCTTCTGGCCGGGGAAATATTTTCTCGATTGTGAAGCGAAAAAGCTGGCCGTCGGCTATGTGACCAGTAATGAATTTGTCCACGCGACGCCGAAAGCATTAGGGGAAAATAGCGTGGTGATCCTTGCCTCTCAGCAGGGCAACACCGCTGAAACGGTCGAAGCCGCCCGCATCGCGCGTCAAAAAGGCGCGGCTACGATTGGGCTGGTATATACCCCCGGCACGCCGCTGTGCGAACACAGCGATTACACTATCGAATACTGCTGGGCCCGCTATCCCGAAACTGTCGATCCGACACAGCAAAAAGCGGCGTACAGCCTGTGGCTGGCGCTGGAGATCCTGGCGCAAACAGAAGGATACGACCATTACGCTGAGATGGTCAGCGCCTTTGCCAATTTTGAATCCGTGGTGCGCGGCGCTCAGCAGCAGGTGCAAGCGGATGTGCAGCATTTTGCCGAAGCCTGGAAAAGTGAAAATGTCATTTATATGATGGGCAGCGGTCCTTCGTTCGGCGCCGCGCATCAGGAATCCATCTGTATTCTGTTGGAGATGCAATGGATTAACTCCGCCAGCATCCATAGCGGCGAGTATTTCCACGGCCCCTTTGAGATTACCGAACCGGGAACGCCGTTCATTTTATTAAAAAGCAGCGGCCGCACCCGTCCGCTGGACGATCGCGCGATTCGCTTTATCGAACGCTATCAGGGAAAACTGCAGATTATTGACGTGGAAAAAGTGGGAATTGATACGCTTCACGCCAGCGTGCGCGAATATTTCTGCGGCCTGCTGCACAACTGCGTTCTTGATGTGTACAACCTGGCGCTGGCCGCCGCCCGCAACCATCCTCTGACCACCCGCCGCTATATGTGGAAAGTCGAATATTAATTCGCTAACTCTCTGCCAGCCCCGGCGATCTGCTCCGGGGCTGCGCTGATGATCACCAGCGAAAATCGTCAATACGTAATTCGAAAATATCGTGAATATAGCCAATTTCCGCCACCGGCAGCGCCACGTTATAGAGTATTTTCAGACGCTGGAATGAGTGGTTCACCATAGTAATAAACTCTCCATGCTGGCGGGTGAATTGCTCAAGATTTTTATAATGGGTAATTTCATTACGCATCACCAGACGCTCAATCATACAGCTGAGATGCACATATAAACTGATAATTAAGTTATTATTAAAATTAAACCCCAGCGTATTTTGCCACTCGGCAATAATGGTTTCGATATGGCTCATGGTTTTTCCGGCATTCAGTATCGTCAGAGAATTGACGACGTTATGCAGCGAAAACTCGCGAACCATATTTTTATTAATCAGCGCAATTTGCTTCTCATTGAGATAGCCGCTTAAGAGCTGACTAAGATGCCTGTGCCCCTGCTCGCCCAGCAGCTCCTCAATGCCCACCCAGGGCACTCCCGCCAGCTGCGGGTCGTGAGTTCCTACCACCGCAATAACTTCGTACTGGTGGAGCAACGATATCGCCGTACGGCTATTTTTTAAGCGCGTGTATTCGCAGGCGATGATATTAATATCAAAATCGCTGAGCAGGCTCTTCTCCATCAGATTTTTAAATTTAAAGGCGGTACCGATACCGGTGATGCAGGTCACCAGCAGCGCACGCTCTTTTTTTTCCGCGGGCCAGAATACATCCCAACGCGACTGATTGAGCGGTACGATCTCTTCGGCGATTTGTTCGATGTTTTTCCCCAGCGCGATCTCGCTGGCAACGTTCAGCGCCATGCGGGTCGTCACGTTATCCACCACCACCAGCGGGCCGTTAATCACCGCCAACAGCGCATCGGCAATCTCCCTGGTGTAGCCCATATCGATAAGCACCATCACGCCTGCGCGGGTATCCGTATGCTGGAGATAATCGACAACGGCGCGGCTGACATCGCTAAACGCCACCTCCATTGGCATATCCATTGCCTGGTAAATCTTTTCGCCAATCAGCCGGTTGGCGACTCCCGCAATGCTGCTGGCGGTGGAATAGCCATGAGCGATTATTACCGCTTTCACTTTCCCGCCGCTGGTAGCATCGATGGCGTTACTGACGATGGCGGCAACCGCCATACGGTCCAGCGTATCGATAAGTAGATCGTATTTGTTATTCACCACGTCCAGCAGTTTTCGCGCGACGCGCTGCGCCAGCCCCGCAGAAGAATCCAGCCAGCCCTGCATCACCAGACGCGCGGGCTCGGCGACGCTGCGCGGCGCCAGGGGGAGACTGGTCAAATAGCGGCCGGTAAGATAAGCGAATTCGGCATTGAGCTGAAGGTCATAATTGGCGGCGATCGCCTTGCCCACATCCTCAATAAAGCGCAGCCGCTTATCCTGAAGAGAGACCGCGCTCTCCTGATTCATCAACGCATCGAGATAGAGCGTCACGTTTTGATAAATGAGCTTTTCAAAGGTCCTCGCGCTGATATTGTCCTTCCCTAGTTCCTCGCACAGGCTGCAAATATTTCCCGTTAGCCGTTGATACTCATGATGACGACCGGAAAACAAAGGCTGCGCGTCGCCATCGCGGTAAATCATGACCCGTTCGCTATTTTGCTCAAGGGAAAAAGGCGCATCCGCCAGCAACCGGTCGGGCAGTAAACCCGCTTTTATCTGTAAAAGATCGCTATCCCGCTCGCCAAATGTCCAGGCGCTGGCGCAAATATTGCGGATCAAATTCTCTAGTCCGCCGACGTTGCCCTCAAGGGTTTCGCGCATCAGCTGGCTGACGATTTCGCCGTCCAGCGCCAGATCGTGGTCCAAACGCTGCGCTTCGCGGCGGAAAAAGTGGTGGATAAACGCCAGCCTCTCATACTGTCCGCGTTCGGCGATCGGCAGAATTTTAACAATCACCGGAATACGGCGAATGAACGTTGCCAGGAAGTGTTTTTCCAGATCCTCGGTTGAAGCAAAAATCAGCCGTACCGTGGCGCTGCGCTCGTCACTGCTCTCTCCCAGCCGCCGCCAGCTACCGTTATCCATAAAATGGAACAGCTTTTCCTGCCCTTCGGGAGGTAGCCGATGAACCTCATCGATAAACAGCACCCCGCCGTTGCTGGTCTCGATAAGCCCGGGAACCGCCTTATCGGCACCGGTAAAGGCGCCCTTCGCGTGACCGAATAATTTTGAGGTCAGCAGTTCTGGATTATTGGCGTACTCGGCGCAGTTAAACACGGTGAACGGCGCATCGGCAGGTAAAACCTCCTGTTCCATGGCGTAACGCCACAGCTGGCGGGCAAGGAAGCTTTTCCCCGTGCCGGTGGGACCGCGCAGCAGAAGCGGTAGACCTGCGCCGGGGTAGCTGATGGCGGCCTTGCACTGTCGCAAAGCTTCCTGCAGGCTGCCCTGAGCGCCTATCAGCTGCGCCAGACTATCCTGGCGCTCAGCGCACAGGGCCTGAAGGGAAGCGTATTCGCCGTGTCGAACCGCGAGTCGGTGGTAGTCGCGCAGCGCGGCAATGGGTAAAAACAGCACCGGGCGACCATTTACTTTGACCACCCGCTTCTCGCGATGGAGATTATTCAGATGATGGCTGATGATACTGCGTTTTTGCTTCAGGCTATCGGCAATCGCCATCGCATTAAACTCGCCCAGCGCTTCCGTCGTCAGCGGTCGCCCGGCGATCCGTTGTTCAAGCTGGCGGAATATCGACTCCTTGTTCATCGCGCTCCCCTGTCAAAAGCTTAAAATCCGCTTATACGACAATTGACGTAAGAGGTCGCTGCCCTCCGCCACACTTCTTAAAAGAGCTTACTTTTTCATGGTTTACCGTGCAGCCACGCCAGCGCCTGCTCGCCCGTTTCATCCATCGGCAAATAGACCAGCAGGCGCGAGCCGTTGCGCGGGGCCGAGTACCAGTACATCTGCTGCAGGCTGAAGCGTCCGAGCTGCGGATGGTTAAAGTTTTTCACCTGATTTTCCACCCCGCGCACCTCATAGCGCTGATGCCAAAGCGCCTCGAACTCCGCCGACGCGGCGAAAAAGCGCGCCAGCTTATTTTCCCACAGCGGATCGCCGCGGTGCTCCGCCATCGCCGCGCGGAAATAGGAGACAAACGTCGCCAGCACGTCACGATTCTCGATACGGCTGCGCCAGGTTTCATTGGTCAGGTACAGATAAATGCAGTTGCGATCTTCCTCCGGGATGGTGGCGAAATCGATGCCCATCAGGCGGCAGAAGCTGTCGTTCCAGGCCACAATATCAAAGCCGGGATTCTGAATACTGGCGGGCTGCGGCATCAGGCTATCGAGCATCCGCCGGGTGCCGGGGCTGATACCTTCGCATACCGTCACCTGAGTGGCCTCAGGCGGGGTCAGCCCGGCCAGCACAAACAGATGCCGGGTCTCAAGCGGGCTGCACTGCAGCGCATTCGCCACCCCTACCAGCACCGCCGCTGACGGATTGACCTCCCGCCCCTGCTCCAGCCAGGTGTACCAGGTGACGCCGACGTCCGCCAGCATCGCCACCTCTTCCCGCCGCAGGCCCGGCGTGCGCCGCCGGCCAACGCGGGGCAACCCCAGGCGCTGCGGGTCGAGGCTCTCGCGGCGGGCGCGCAGAAACGCCCCCAGCTGTTTGCGGCCATCATCGGGTGCGGCGATGGTCAATTCACGTTGCGGCATGGTCGTCATAAAACCTCCAGCATGGTAGTACCAATACCAGTATAGACAGGAACTGGTACCCGTTTAATTTATCGGTGATGCTACGGCTATCCGCTGAATGACGCAATGGAGAGATCCGATGAATTCGTCTGCTGTTTCACCCGGCCACGCCGGTTTATTCCTTCTGTTGACCGGCCAGATGCTGCCGCTGATCGATACCTCGATCGCCAACGTCGCGCTGGACTCCATTACCCAATCGCTTAACGCCAGCGCCACTCAGCTTGAGCTGATCGTCGCGCTGTACGGCGTCGCCTTTGCCGTCTGCCTGGCGATGGGCAGCAAGCTTGGCGATAACTATGGCCGCCGTCGTCTGTTTATGTGGGGCGTGGCGATGTTTGGCGTCGCCTCCCTGCTGTGCGGAATGGCGAACTCCATCAATACGCTGCTGGCGGCGCGCGCGGTGCAAGGGGCCGGTGCGGCGCTGATCGTGCCGCAAATCCTCGCTACCTTGCATGTCACCCTGAAAGGCACCGCCCACGCCCGGGCCATCAGCCTGTACGGCGGCATTGGCGGTATCGCCTTTATCGTCGGTCAGATGGGCGGCGGCTGGCTGGTGTCGGCGGATATCGCCGGTTTAGGCTGGCGCAACGCCTTCTTTATTAACGTGCCGATCTGCCTGCTGGTGCTGGCCTTCAGTCCGCGATACGTCCCGGAGACCCGGCGCGAAGCGCATTCGCGCATCGACTGGCAGGGCACCTTTAGCCTTGCGCTGATCCTCTGCTGCCTGCTGTTCCCGATGGCGTTGGGGCCGGAACTGCACTGGCCGTGGACGCTGCAGCTGATGCTGGCTGCGGTGCTGCCTCTGCTGGTCTGGATGCGGGCCAGCGCGCTGAGCAAACAGCAGCGCGGCGAGCAGCCGCTCTTACCGCCTCGCCTGCTGAAGCTCACCAGCATTCGCTTTGGCATGGCCATCGCCCTGCTCTTTTTCAGCGCCTGGTCCGCGTTCATGTTCTGCATGGCGCTGACCATGCAGGCCGGTCTGGGGATGGCGCCGTGGCAGTCCGGCAACAGCTTTATCGCCCTCGGTGTGGCCTACTTCGTCTCCGCGCTGTACGCGCCGAAACTGATAGCCCGCTACAGCATGGGACGCATTTTGCTGATCGGTCTGGCGGTGCAGATTGTCGGCCTGCTGCTGTTGAGCGCGACCTTTTATCGTCTCGGTGTCCACACCGCCACCCTGGCGCTGGTCCCGTCTACGGCGCTTATCGGCTATGGGCAGGCCCTGATCGTCAATAGTTTTTACCGTATTGGGATGCGCGATATCAGCGCCTGCGACGCCGGGGCCGGGAGCGCGATTCTCAGCACTCTGCAACAGGCGACGCTGGGTCTGGGTCCGGCGATTCTCGGGTCGCTATTCTTAGCCCTCGCCCAGCGCAGCGGCGGTGACTATCCACGGGCGCTGATCGATTTCCTCGCGGTGGAAGTGGTGATGATGCTGGTACTGGGCGCCATCGCGCTGTGGCTACGCCATCACCTTAACGTCCGTCCGGCGGTAGCGACCTCATAATCACATTCGCGTAACCTGCTATTTGCATAATAGACATCCAGCGGTCATCATAACCGCTGGATGTAAAGGAGACGTTATGCAGGAATTAATATCGCAAATCGCCGCATTAGGCATCAAAATTACCCCCACCACCTCACTCATTATTATTTTCGGCATTATTTTTCTGACGGCGATTGTCGTTCACCTTATTCTGCACAAAGTGGTGCTGCGCACCTTCGAAAAGCGGGCGCAGGCCAGTAGTCACCTATGGCTGCAAATTATTACGCAGAACAAACTGTTTCATCGTCTGGCCTTCACCCTGCAGGGGATTATCGTCAACGTGCAGGCGGTGTTGTGGCTGCAAAAAGGCAGCGAGGCTGCGGAAATCCTCACCACCTGCGCCCAGCTGTGGGTGATGATCTACGCGATGCTGTCCTTCTTCTCGCTGCTGGACGTGGTGTTCAATTTATCGCAGAAATTCGCCACCGCTTCTCAGCTGCCGCTTAAAGGCATATTTCAGGGGATTAAGCTGGTCTGCGCGATTATTGTCGGCATTCTGGTGATCTCCTTACTGATTGGCCAGTCGCCGGCGATTCTGATTAGCGGGCTCGGCGCGATGGCCGCGGTACTGATGCTGGTATTCAAAGACCCGATTCTCGGCCTGGTCGCTGGGATCCAGCTCTCCGCCAACGATATGCTCAAACTCGGCGACTGGCTGGAGATGCCGAAATATGGCGCCGACGGCGCGGTTATCGACATTGGGCTGACCACGGTGAAGGTGCGCAACTGGGATAATACCATCACCACGATTCCCACCTGGTCGCTGGTTTCCGACTCGTTTAAAAACTGGAGCGGCATGTCGGCATCCGGCGGTCGCCGGATTAAGCGCAGCCTGAATATCGATACCACCAGCATTCATTTTCTCGATGAACAGGAGCAGCAGCGCTTAATTCAGGCCAGACTGCTGAAGCCGTATATGGATTCTCGTCATCAGGAAATCAGCCTGTGGAACCAGCAGAACGCCGCCGATCAATCGATATTGAATCAGCGCAAGATGACCAATATCGGCACCTTCCGCGCCTATTTGCAGGAATATTTGCGTAATCATCCACGCATCCGCAAAGATATGACGCTAATGGTGCGCCAGCTGGCCCCGGACGCCAGCGGCCTGCCGATTGAGATTTACTGCTTCACCAACACCGTGGTGTGGGCGGAATATGAAAGCATCCAGGCGGATATATTCGATCACGTCTATGCCGTGGTTGACGAATTCGGCCTGCGGATCCATCAGTCCCCCACCGGCAACGATATTCGTTCGCTGGCGGGCGCGTTTACTCAGTAATATCCTCAGGTACTGGCGCGGGAAATGACGCGCCAGTCCATCATCACCCGCTCAACGGCGGCGTCAGGATTATCGATTCTCTTCATTAATAGCGTCACCGCCGTGCGGCCAATCTCGCGCGAAGGCTGTTCCACGGTGGTCAGCTGCGGCGATACCACTTCGGCCAGTTCGGTGCCATCAAAACCGACCAGCGCGATATCTTCCGGCACCCGCAGCCCGGCCTGAGCGATAGCCCGCAGCGCGCCCGCCGCCAGCGAATCGGAGACGGCAAACACCGCGTCCGGCTGCTCTTCCTGCGCCAGCAGCGTCTCCATCGCCTGTTTACCGGCGGCGGCGCTCAGATCGCTGGCGTAGGTGACCTGTTGATACGCCAGTTCGCGAACGTGCAGTACGCTTTTATAGCCGCGCTCGCGCAGGCGCGAGTAGCGATAGCTGAGATCGTGGTTGATTAAAGCAATGCGTTTACGCCCGGCGTCAACCAGCCGGGAAACGGCGCCCTGCGCCGCGTCGACGTCGTTGATGCCGACGCAGGAGATGCTGCCGTTATCGGCGTATTCCGCGCACTGAACCCAGGGCGCGTCGCCGATCATGGTGGTGAGTTCCGGCAGGCTGGAGAGCGCGTTCATCGTAATGATGCCGTCGACCATTTTGCCGGAGAGCAGCTGCAGACCCGAGGTTGAACGGGCTAAATCCGAACCTGAATTACACAGCAGGATCCGGTAGCCGTTCTTTTCCGCCTCTTCTTCAATGCCCTTGACCACCTCGGCGCAAAAGGGGTTGGCGATATTCGAAACCATCACCAGAATCATATTGCTGCGGGCCGTTCGCAGCTGGCGGGCCAGCAGATTAGGCTGGTAGTTACTCTCTTTGATCGCCTGCAGCACACGTTCGCGATTCTTCGCTTTAACGGTATCGCTGTTATTCAGTACCCGCGATACCGTCGCCACCGAGACGCCCGCCAGGCGAGCGATTTTCTGAATTGACATAGAGGCTGCACTTCCCGCATAGACGTTATATTTCGCAGGCTATCATAAATGAGCCCCGTCAGCTTGGTAAAGAAACGAGGTCGACCAGTCAGTTGAATAACCAGCAGATTATTTAGAAAAACAATAAATTATCAGGCCACTCTTCCTTTACGCAAAAGAGCATGTTTTTACGGAGTATATCGGCATAATATAAAAATACGCGCAAGATACTCACAAGGCATTTCTGCCCGTGTTGAAAACCAATAATTATGGATGATGATATCAATGAAACTAAAAATGTCGTTTATCGCGCTTGGCTGTTCGCTTGCCGCCCTTTCCGGCTGTACCTCCTCAAAATCTTCCCCGGAACGCCACGCTTACTATTTTGTCTCACACCGCAGCGATTTCGTCGGTGGTAACTTCGTGAGTAACCGTCAGGAAAACTACCGCTTAAATCTGCCGAACTTTACCGACATCTATGCCCGTGGGCAGCAGGACAGAAAGTCGGGGATGAGCGAAAGCGACGCCCGCCGTACTGCCGACGCCATCAGGCAGCAGGTGGCGCAGGGCACAAAAACCCAGCACGCATTTACCGGCAACGTCAGCGATAAATGGGACAACGAGATGGAAAATAAAGACGCCGTGCTGTTTGGTAATGAACTGTCCGGGACCTATCTCGACGGCTATTTTGGCGTGAAATAATACAGCGGGTGCGCAAAATGCGCACCGCGCCTTCTGCTTATCTTTCCACCTGCACCCAGCGCTGCTGCTGATGGCTTTTCACTATCGCATCAACGATGTACATCACATCCGCCCCCTCATAGAAAGAGGCGAAACGCTGCGACGACGCAGGCGGCATCTCGCCGGCGCGCACCGCCTGATAAAAGCTCAGCATCATATTTTTAAACGCATCGGGCCAGCCTTCGTTATGCCCGCCGGGGAAGTGGGCGCTGGCGGCGGCCTCGCCGAGCATCAGGCTCGGATCGTCGCTCAGCAGCTGGTTTGGCCGCTGGCGATGCCCCACCCACAGCCGCTGCGGCATCTCCTGCTCCCATGCCAGCGAACAGTTACTGCCGTTGATCTCCACCGTCAGGCCATTTTTTCTCCCGGCGCTGACCTGCGAAACGGTAAAACAGCCCTTACTGCCGTCATCAAAACGGAACAGTACCGATCCTAAATCTTCGGTATCGACGGGCCGCGCCTCATACGCGCTATCATCGCGATGCTGGCTAAAGGTCGCATCCCCGGCGACGGGCGCTTTACGCGCTGGCCAGACGATAGAGAGATCCGCCATCACCTCGACAATGCGACGGCCTGTCATAAACTGCACCGTATCGCACCAGTGGGAGCCAATGTCGGCCACCGCCCGCGAGGCGCCGCCCTGCGCCGAATCGACCCGCCAGTTATAGTCGGTCTCCAGCAGCATCCAGTCCTGCAAATAGCTGCCGTGCGCTGCAAACAGCCTTCCGACGTCGCCGTTGCGCATCATCGCCGCCGCCTGCTGCACCATGGCAAACTGGCGATAAACAAAGCTGACGCCATGAACCACCCCGGCGCTTTCCGCCAGCGCCACCAGCTCACGGGCCTCCTCCGCGGTCATGCAGAGCGGCTTTTCCGAAAAGACGTGCAGCCCGGCGGAGAGGATCTGTCGGTTAATCCGCGCATGCAGATGGTTCGGCGTACAGTTATGCACCACCTGCAATCCAGGATGCGCCAGCAGCGCCTCGACGCTACCGTAGGCGTGCGCCACGTTGAGCTGGCGCGCCTTCTGCTGCGCCACTTCCAGCGAACCATCGCACAGCGCCACCACCTCGATATCGCCCACCCGGCGCAGCGCTTCCAGATGCGCCGGCCCGATAAACCCGGAGCCAATAATGCCGACCTGAATCATTCTCCTCCCTCCTTGCCTGCGGCGAAATCATCAAACGCCCGTCCGGAGACCGGAATGATATGGCGGCGGATAAACTCGCTGCCTTCGCGCGCGCCGACTTCCGCGTCCTTCAGGCAACACTCCCACTCCAGCACCGCCCAGCCGTCAAAATCATACTCGGTGAGCTTGCTGAAAATCGTTTTGAAATCGATCTGCCCGTCGCCCAGCGAACGAAAACGTCCCGCCCGCTGCGGCCAGTTCTGATAGCCGCCATAGACCCCGCTGCGCCCGCTGCGGCGGAATTCAGCGTCTTTGACGTGAAACGCTTTGATCCGCGCGTGGTAGATATCGATAAAGGCCAGGTAATCCATCTGCTGAAGATGAAGGTGGCTGGGATCATAAAGTATGTTGCAGCGCGGATGGTTATCGAGTCGCTGCAGAAAACGCTCAAAGGTCACGCCATCATGCAGATCTTCGCCGGGATGGATTTCGTAACAGAGATCGACGCCCTGTTCGTCGAAAACATCCAACAGCGGCCGCCAGCGCCGGGCCAGCTCATCAAAAGCCTCATCGAGAAGCGGCTGATTATGCGGCGGCCACGGATAAAAATAGGGCCACGCCAGCGCCCCGGAAAAGGTGGCGTGCGCCTTCAGCCCCAGACGCGCAGACGCCACCGCCGCCTGGCGCACTTTCTCGACCGCCCACTGCTGGCGCGCCTGCGGGTTATCGCGCAGCGCGACGGGCGCAAACGCGTCAAAGGCCCTATCATAAGCCGGATGAACGGCCACCAGTTGCCCTTCAAGATGAGTAGAGAGCTCGCCGATCGCCAGGCCATGCTCCGCTAGCTTGCCGCTCACCTCATCGCAGTAGGTCTGGCTGGCGGCGGCACGTTCAACGTCGAAAATCGCCGGATGGTTGCAGGGGATCTGCAATGCCTGATAGCCCAAACTGGCAGCCCACTGCGCCAGGCCCTCCAGGGTATTAAACGGCGCCTGCGTACCGATAAACTGCGCCAGAAAAATGCCCGGCCCCTTGATTGTTTTCATACCACCTCCCAAACATTAACGCGGCTCTTTCTCGTTGTACTGGAAAGAGAAAAGGAAAATCAGGGCGATGACCGCTGCGGCCACCGCCGGGATCCACCAGAAGGCGACCCACGCCTGCGGTACGCTCTGGCCTGCCACCAGATGGTTATACAGCGCGCCGGAAATCTGCGACCCCAGCAGCATGCCGATACCGTAGGTGAACATCACGATCATGCTCTGCGCCTGGCCCTTCACCTTTTCACCGGCCACGCGGTCGGTGTAGATAAAGCCGACAACAAAGAAAAAGTCATAGCAGACGCCATGCAACAGGATGCCGAGATAGAGCAGGAAGCGCCCCTCTTCGCTGACCCCCAGCGCAAAGAAGGCGTAGCGCACGAACCACGCCGCCATGCCGATCAGCAGCATGTATTTCACCCCGAGGCGGCGGAACAGCAGCGGGATCACCAGCATAAAGAAGATTTCTGACATCTGGCCGAAAGACATCGCGGTGCTGACGTCCGCGATACCGGCATCCGCCAGATAAGACGCGGTGTAGGCGTAGTAGGTCCCCAGCGGAATCGAAATCAGCGTCGCGCAGAGGGAGAAAATCAGGAAGTGGCGCGTTTTCAGCAGCGCGAAGGCGTCGGCGCACAGCAGGTCGCGAAACTGTACCGGGGTGCCTTTCGCCGGGGCCGGCGTATGCGGCAACGTCAGGCTATAAATGGCCAGCGCCACCGAACAGAGCGCCGCAACAGAGAAAATCCCTGTGGTATCGGAAATCCCCGTCACGCCGATAAAGATACCGGCGATGATCCAGCCGATGGTGCCGAAGACGCGCACCACCGGGAAGGTTTTATCGACGTTCGCCAGACTGTGGAAAGCGATGTTATTGGTCAACGCCAGCGTCGGCATATAGCACAGAGTGTAGCCGAACAGCAGGCCGATCAGCAGCGCGCCGTTTTGCGCCACCAGCGCCTGCGGAACAAACCACAGAATCACCGCCCCGGCCAGGTGCATTACCGCCATCACCTTCTGCGAAGCGAAAAAGCGGTCGACCAGCATGCCCAGTACGAATGGCGAAAGAATGGACGCAATCGGCCCGGCGGAGAAAGCATCGCCGATCAGCAGCGACATCTCATAGCGGGTCATCACCAGCCCCAGCGTGACCGACCAGCTTCCCCAAATAAAGAACTGCATAAACATCATTAACGACAGCCGCGGCACCAGAAAACGGTGCGTTGCGCGGGGAGTTTCACGACCTTCGGTTGTTGTGATCATTTCGACCGCCCTCAAAAAAGTAATCGATTACAAATACCCTCAAATGAAAAGTAATCGATTACAAAAAGAAGATCGCGGGCAAAATACGCTAAGCGCGAAGAAGATCACAATAAAAGGAATGATACCCCGCCGGACGGCGGGGCGATCGCGCGCTACGCCTTCCGGCGCAGGGTTTTAAAGGCCGCAAACAGGAACAGGATCCACACCGGCAGCAGAATCGCCGACAGACGCATCCCGTCGATGGTGCACATCAGCACCAGGATCAGCGCCAGAAAGGCGATACAGACGTAGTTACTGCCGGGCGACAGCAGAGCTTTAAACTTCGGCTCGCGCCCCTTGCGCCGCTGGGCGGCGCGGAATTTCAGGTGCGCCAGGCAGATCATGATCCAGTTCAGCAGCAGCGTCGCTACCACCAGCGCCATCAGCAGGCCGAGGGCTTTCTGCGGCAACAGATAGTTAAGCACCACCACCAGGGAGGTAATAATCCCGGAAAGCAGCAGGGAGTTAACCGGCACGCCGCGCTTGCTGACGCGGGCGAGAAACTTCGGCGCATTGCCCTGCACCGACAGACCAAACAGCATCCGGCTATTCGAGTAAACGCCGCTGTTATAAACCGACAGCGATGCGACCAGAATCACGAAGTTCAGCACGGAAGCCACCACATTGCTGTCAAGATTATGGAAGATCATCACGAATGGGCTGCTGTCGGATTTGATTTCCACCCACGGATAGAGCGCCAGCAGAACCACCAGCGAACCGATATAAAACAGCAGAATACGGTATACCACCTGGTTAACCGCTTTCGGGATGCTCTTTTCCGGGTTGTGGGCCTCCGCGGCGGTAATGCCAATAAGCTCCAGTCCGCCGAAGGAGAACATAATCACCGCCAGCGACATAATCAGGCCGTGCCAGCCGGTGGCGAAGAAACCGCCGTGTTTCCACAGGTTATCGATTCCCGCTTTGCTGCCGCCGTGGCCGCCGAACAGCATCCACAGACCAAAGCCAATCATGCCGATAATCGCCAGCACCTTTATCAGCGCGAACCAGAACTCCGCCTCGCCGTACAGGCGCACGTTCACCAGGTTTACGGCGTTGATAATGAGGAAGAACGCGGCGGCCCAGATCCACGTCGGCACGTCCGGCAGCCAGTACTGCATATAGATCCCGGCGGCGGTCAGCTCCGCCATCCCCACCAGCACGAACATCACCCAGTAGTTCCAGCCGGAAAGAAAACCGGCGAACGGGCCCCAGTATTTATAGGCAAAGTGGGCAAAGGAGCCTGAAACCGGTTCTTCGACGACCATTTCACCCAGCTGGCGCATGATCAGAAAGGCGACGATCCCGGCGACGGCATAGCCGATCAGTACGGCCGGTCCCGCCATTTGAATCGCTGGCCCGATGCCGAGAAACAGGCCGGTACCGATGGCGCCGCCAAGGGCGATAAGTTGAATATGTCGGTTCTGTAAACCGCGATGAAGCGTCGGGCCGCTTTCCTCTACGGCATCCGACGACGTTGACGCGTCTTTCACGTCGATCCCCTGTGTGTTTATATGAAGGGGCACCTTTTAACACTAAGCCGGGCCGGTCGCAACCCGCAGGAAACGAGCCGCCCTGCCCGCTCCTGCGGTTTTGCCTTAAAATTCGTAGCCGACCGAAACCTTGAACGTGCGCGGTTCGCCGCGGAACAGATAGGTTCCGCTGTCGTCCGCGCCGGACCAGTAGTTCTCATCCGTCACGTTATCGACGCCCGCGCGTACCGTCATCTGATTCTGGTTCTCGTTAAGCGCCAGACGATAGCGCACGCCGAGATCCAGGGTCGTGAAGCTATCAATCTTCTTGCTGTTCGCCTGGTCGGCATACTGCGAACCCGAGTGATTGAGGCGTGCGGTGGCGGTGAGGCCGTCGATAGGTTTGATGTCATACTCTGCGCCAAGCACCGCATAGAAGCCCGGTACGCCGATGGCTGTTTTACCATCATTGACGCCATCCTTGGTTTTTGACAGTTCGGCTTTCAGCCAGGTCGCGCTGGCGTTAAGGCGCAGGCCGTACAGCGGTTCGCCGAATACGTTAAATTCCACGCCGCGATTGCGCTGCTCGCCGTTAAGGCCATAGCGTTTCTGGCTATCCAGGAAGGCAGACGGCATTTTAATTTCAAACAGCGCCAGCGAGCCGCCAATGCGGCCAAAATCCGCCTTCATCCCGACTTCGTTTTGTTTCGAGTGAATAATTCCGACGCTTTCCCCATAGTTAGCGGCGGAGGTTGGCGCATTGCTGCCCGGCTGCAGGGCTTCGGTATGGTTAGCGTATAAAGAGAGAACCTGCCAGGGCTTATAGACCACGCCATAGGCCGGCATCCAGCGGCTATTGTCCCAGGCATCGCTTTGCAGGCCGGTGACTTTATCGTAGTTACGCACCACCACTTTCTGATGACGGGCGCCGACGGTGAATAGCAGCGTATCGTCCAGCACGCTGAGGGTGTCGCTCAGCAGCCAGCCCTGGGAACGGGTACGGCCGCTGGTGAGCGGATCGTCATAGTCGCCGCCGAAGGAAGCGTTCGCCGGGGGCGCAACCGGACGGGTATCGTAGATATTCACCGGCGGATTATCCGCCGCCTTCGACATCCGCCACGCGGTTTTGTCGTTCTGGGTTTTCGCCGAATAGCCGACGTTGACCTTGTGCGACACAAAACCGGTAGCGAATTCGCCGCGTATCCCGGCCATGCCGCTGGCGGTATCCATATAGCGGTTGGTGTCCAGGCGCCCCGCCGTGGCGTTGCCCGCCCGGTCAATCAGCTTCGAGGCGCTATAGAGACCGATTTCATGGGCATGCTGCGCCCCCAGAGCGGCGTAGGCGGTCCATTTATCGACAATGTCGTATTCCATTCTCAGCATACCGAACTCATTTTCGATATCGCTATAAGCCCATTTTTGCGTGTAGTTGTGGGTGTTATCCGGCAGGCGCGGAATAAAATCGACGCCCGAAATGTTGATGCCCATCGGGCTACCGTGGAAGGTTTTTTTCTGATAGCCAAAGTCAAACGAGCTGCGCATCCGTTCGCCGCGATAATCGAGCCCTATGGAGGCCAGCGTGGTTCTGCGCTTATCACTCTCCACCGCCGCCTCGCCTTCGCGGTGCACCAGATTCATCCGCGCGCCGAACTGGTTGTCGTCGCCAAAGCGGCGGCCCAAATCCAGCGTACCGCCGACCTGAGAATCCGAGGTATAGTCGACGCCCACGCGAGCGGTCGGGGTATCTTCCGCGCGCTTAGGCTCCAGGTTGATCATCCCGCCGACGCCGGAGCTGGCCGCACCGTTAAGCAGCGCGTTGGCACCTTTAAAAATTTCGACCCGCTCAAGCATGGCGGTATCCACCACCTGACGCGGCACCACGCCCGCCAGCCCGCTCAGGGTCATATCGTCGCCGTCAAATTTAAGGCCGCGAATGCGGTAGGTCTCGGCGTAGTTACCGTAGCCCTGCACTGGCTGAACCCCGGCATCGTTGCTGACCACATCGGCGATGGTTTTCGCCTGCTGATCCTCGATAAGCTTCGAGGTATAGCCGATGATGCTAAACGGAACGTCCATCGCGTTTTGTTCGCCGAGCATCCCGAGACGGCCGCCGTTGGCTATCTGACCATCGAGATAGGCGGGCACCACCAAATCGCCGCCGGCTTTAAAATCGCTGGCGGATGCGGCCTGAACGACCATCGTTTCTTCGCTTTTCTGGCGTTCGGCGACGTTTTCCGCCGCCGTTGCCGAATGGGAGATAGCGCCAATGGTTAACGCCAGCAGCGTTTTCCGCAGTGGGAAAGCCGGTGCGGCGCGGCCGCTTAAGTTGGCAGAGACGGCCAGCGCCGGGAGAGTGCGTTTCATAAGATCAGTCCTGAACAAAATCAACGATCCGATAGTGACTCCGCCGCCGAAATTCGCGTTTCCGGTCTTGCGCCTGTGAGCCCCATCCAGTGCCTTCGCCGTTTACCTGTGAGCCCGCGACGTACGCAGGTTATCTCCTGATAAAACCGCAAACAAGAAGAAGAATGAGAACTATACTCATTATCTTATCGTAATCAAGCCTGGCTTTTGCCGTCTGGAAAAACGTTTCATTTTTGGTGAAAGGGATTCGCCGCAGTGGTTTGGGCTGAAGGTGAGGAAGCGTGCGCAACAAAACGCGGCGAGACAAAAGACCGGAACCCGACAGGCTCCGGCCTCAATCACTACGCGCTGGCGGTATCCAGACGCGCCAGTTGCCCGGCGCTCAGGGTCAGCGCGGCGGCGCGAGCAAAGCTCTCCACCTGAGCGAGGCTGGTGGCGCTGGCGATGGGCGCCGTCACGCCGTCGCGGCTCATCAGCCAGGCCAGCGCGACTTCGGCAGGTTTAGCGCCGCTTTGCTCCGCCACTTCAACCAGGGTATCGACAATACGCAGCCCGCGCGGATTGAGATATTTGCCAATGCCGCCCCCGCGCTGGCTTTGCGCCAGATCGGACTGCTGGCGGTATTTGCCGGTCAGGAAGCCGGACGCCAGGCTGTAGTAGGTCACCACGCCGATATCGCGGCTGATGCACAGGTCGCAGAGCGCGCCCTCAAAAGCCGAGCGATGATAAAGATTGTATTCCGGCTGCAGCACCTGCCAGGCCGGCAGACCGCTTTTGCGCGACACTTCCAGCGCGCTCGAAAGCTGCTGCGCATCGAGGTTCGAGGCGCCCATGGCGCGGATTTTCCCCGCCTGCTGTAGGGCGTGGAAGGCGTCGAGGGTTTCGGCGACCGGCGTTTCCGGGTCCGGCCAGTGGGCGAAATAGAGGTCAATATAATCGGTATTCAGGCGTCGCAGGGAGTCGTCCACCGCCTGCTGGACCCACGCTTTTTTCAACCCTTTATGACCGGGAAGGCCTAAATCGGAACCCACTTTGGTGAAGAGCTTTACCTTATCGCGCATGCCTGGCCGCGCCTGTAGCCAGCGGCCGATAATGGTTTCAGACTCGCCGCCCTGGTTGCCGTCCGCCCAGCGGGAGTAAACATCCGCCGTGTCGATAGCATCGAAGCCGTGGTCTATAAACGCATCAAGAATGGCAAAACTGGTTTTTTCATCGATGGTCCAGCCAAAAACGTTACCGCCAAACACCAGCGGGGCGATGGAAAATCCGGTTTTGCCCAAGGGACGTGTCATCATGCCGTTCACTCCTTATTTACCCGTCATACTTCACGTTGCCTGTGCGTTGACTTCGCGTGTTCACCCCGGTCACATACTCGAGTAAGCTCCCGGGGATTAATGAGAGGCTCCTGCCTCTCACCGAAGGCCAGCCTTCGGCTGGTCAAATTCGTTCCTGACGAATTTGTCACTCTCTTGTCGCCTTCATGCAACGCAAATTATATAGGGTAATGCTTATATTCTGTGTCCTTTCAAGAAATGCCAAGGGTCAGAAATGATAGTAAGAAAAGGAAGCTTGAAGCGGGCTATCCGTGCCCGCTGAATGCATAACAACATTATGTCCCGGAATAGACGTCAAAGCTAAAATATTTCCCGGCGAGCTTTTTATAGGTGCCGTCGGCGAGAATGCGGGCTATCGCGCCGTTAATCTCCTGGCGCAGGGCATCGTCCTCTTTGCGCAGGCCAATCGCCGCGCCGGCGCCGAACAGCTTGTCGTCCTTCAAGTGACCGCCAACGAAGGCAAAATCTTTACCCTGCGGCTGCTGCAGGAAGCTGTAGTCGGCCATCATCCCGGACAACACCGCGCCGTCAATACGCCCGGACTCCAGATCCTGAACCACGCGATCCGCCCCCTGATAAGCGACGATATTGATCCCCGCCGTGCGCCAGTGCTGGTTAACGTAAGTCTCCTGCGCCGAGCCCTGCTCTACGCCGATGGTTTTCCCCTTCAGCTGTTCGACGGTATTTCCGGCCAGGGTGTTTTTACGCGCCACGAGGAATACCGGGCCGTTGTACAGCTTGTCGCTAAAGCCGATCTGCTCTTTACGCTTCTCGGTCATATACATACCGGAGAGGATCGCGTCGAACTTACGCGCCTTCAGCGCCGGGATAATGCCGTCGAAGTTGCTTTCCACCCACACGCACTTCGCCTGCAGCTGGGCGCAAATCGCGTTGCCGAGGTCAATATCAAAACCCGCCAGCTTACCCTGCGGATCTTTCCATTCAAACGGCGCGAAGGTGGGATCGACGCCAAATCGAATTTCCTTATTTTCTGCGGCCAGAGCTGAAGTTGAGGCCATCAGCGCGACCCACAGCAGAAGAGATTTTTTCATTATTTACGGACTCCAGAGATCAACGGCAGTGTGTTTCAACTAACCGGGCGAACAGCGTCGCGCCGGTGGAAATAATGTCATCATTAAAGTCATAGCCGGGGTTGTGCACCATACAGCCGCCCTTCCCGCCTTTCTCACCATTGCCCAGCAGGAAGTAGCAGCCGGGGCGTTTCTGGAGCATAAAGGCGAAATCTTCGCTGGCGTTCATCGGCGAAATGGATTCCAGTACGCCCTCCTCGCCAAAGACCTCCAGCGCCAGCGCTTTGGCGAACTCGGTCTCCTCGCCGCTGTTGGTCAGCACCGGATAAGAGTCAAAAACCTCAACCTCGCTGCTGGCGCCGTAGCTTTTGGCGGTAAAATCAGCGAGCTCTTTGATGCGCTTAATCAGCAAGTCGCGGATTTCCGGCTTCATCGCCCGCACGCTCAGCTCCATCACCACGTTCTCGGGGATGACGTTGGAGGCGATACCCGCCTGGAAAGTGCCGACGCTGACCACCGCGGTTTCGCCCGGCGGTACGTTACGGGCAACGATACTTTGCAGATTCATCACCAGCGCCGCGCCGGTCACAATGGGGTCGACGGTGCGCTCGGGGTGCGCGCCGTGGCCGCCGTAGCCGGTAATAGTGATTTTTACCGTATCCGCCGAGGCCATAAAATTACCGGCGTAAAAGCCGAGTTTCCCCACCGGCAGGCCCGGCATATTGTGCAGGCCGAAGATGCGCTCGCAGGGGAAGCGCTCAAACAGGCCGTCTTTAATCATTAAATCCGCGCCGCCGATCGCCTCTTCCGCAGGCTGGAATATCAGGTGTACCGTGCCGTTGAACTGGCAAGCCGGCGAGGCGATATATTTCGCCGCCGCCAGCAGAATAGTGGTATGGCCATCGTGGCCGCAGGCGTGCATTTTTCCGGCCACGGTGCTGGCCCAGGGGAGATCGGTCGCTTCGAAAATCGGCAGCGCGTCCATGTCGGCGCGTAGGCCGATTGTACGCGGCGAATCGCCCTTGCTTAACGTTCCTACCACCCCGGTTTTCGCCAGCCCGCGGGTCACCATATAGCCCCACTCGGTCAGTTTTCCGGCCACCAGCTCGCTGGTATTAAACTCTTCCAGGCTTAATTCCGGATTGGCGTGTAAATAATGACGGATCGCAATCATTTCATCTTCGGTGGCTTTAATTTCAGGAATTACACAGTCGGTCATGCCGGTCTCCGGGAATAGAATCAGATGCAAAGCTTTAATAACTTAACGTGCTAAGGGTTTATTGCAAGCAGGATTTCTTATTCCACGCGGGGTTTTCATCTGATTTATTCATAGCGATTTAAAGGCGAAGCGGACGTCTTTTACTAACGCCTGAACCAGGGTACTTCTTACATTCTCTGTTTTTTATTAACCATGAAGCACAATACACATTTATAAAGCCTAAATAAGCAGATAAAACAGCAAAGAAGAGGCGCATGGATGATATTTTCAACTTTGCAGTTTTTGCGCGGATTTGAAGCGAAAACAAGGGCGAGTGGGCATCGCCCGATAGCGCCAGGCTAGCCGGACTACCATCCCTCAGACGCGGGGGAATCGGTAGCCCGGGGCACCGCCTCCGGGGGAAGCGGTGGCGAGGTTAAGTAAAAAAGTTAGTGGCTCAGCGCGCCGTTGATCAGGATCGACGTAATAATCCCGGTCGCGGCGGCAATCAGCACATAGTTACCGTCAATATAGGACCAGTGCTGCCCGCGTGGCGGTGCCGGTAATCCGCGATCGTTCCAGTCGTTTATCCGGTAATCATTGCCGCGAAAACGTTCCGGGGCCGGCTGACCTTTGCGGAAATCATGGCCGTTCCACGCGAAGTGGTCCCGCTCGTGGCGCGCCTGATGAGGGTTACCCTGCGGCCCCTTGTCACCATGCGCCGGGCCACGGTTATCGCCGTTACCCTGATGGTTGTTGGCCTGCGGCCCCTGTTGACGGTTACCGTCCGGGCCGCCCCGGCCGGCGTCTTGCTGCCAGACCTGCTGCTGACCGTGGTTGTTGCCGCCAGGACCATCCGCCCAGGAGACGGAAGTCAAAGCACAAGATAAAATAATCGCCAGTGAAAGAATTTTTTTCATAATACACCTCCTGATATATTTCCTTTGTACCAGGAAAATGTGGAGGAATAGTGAGTAATAATATAACCAGGACAATTCCTGGCATATCCGCTTAGTCTTTCAAGGCGCATTTTTATTGGTTGCGCTCATTTAACCCAGCCACAGGATTTACTCTGCTCCCGGGTATACTGCAAGCCGGTTCGATTTTCATTGTGGATAGCATTATCACCTGTTAAAAATATTATCCCGAGGCTGAACAATACGCGCTAAATAACAAAAAAGGCCGCTTTCGCGGCCTTTTTTAGCAAAGAGTCAGTGATTACTCAGTGACTTTAGTTTTTAGCTCTTCAGCACCCTGCTTGGTTTTATCCCAGCCTTCTTTGCTGACCTCTTTGGTCTTATTCCAGCCTTTTTCGGTGCCTTCTTTAGTCGCGTTCCAGCCCTTCTCAGTCCCTTCTTTGGTCTTGTTCCAGGTTTTCTGCGCGCCTTCGCTGACTTCGCTGCCTACGCTGTCGCTTTTGCCTTCAGCCGCGTGTTTGGCTTTAAGCTGCTGCTCTTCGCCCTGGTGCTGGGCCTCATGCAGTTTTTCTTTCGCGGTGTTCGCCCCTTCATGGGCCGCCGCGACGGTATCGTCGGTTGCGTGTGTCGTTGTTGCAGCAAAAACAGGAGCTGCTACCAGAATCGCCGATAATGCAATCATTGCTTTTTTCATAATATCCTCTCTCGCTAACGAACTTAATGTTATGAGTCGCATTTAGCATGGCACAAGATTTTGCCGTCTGGCTTTAGGGATTGTTCTTAAAACTGATTTCAGACTTTTCTATCGACTTTTGGTCTGCCGCGTCCCACTTCTGGATGCTCGAATAAATTCCAACAAATTTGTTACATTTTAAGTCATTTGCCGTTGATATACTTGCCGTTTATGTTTACACGAGAATAATTCTCAGAATCATTATATTTATAAATTAGCAAACGGAACGCATATTATGGCAATAAAATCAGTAGGTTCGCTCATCCTTACTGCCCTGATTTCCACTCCTCTCTTAAGCTTTGCCGCGCAATATCCGCTCACCATCACCGATCTCGACGGCCGCGCGATTACGCTCCAGCATGAGCCACAGCGCATTATCCTGCAGGATGGTCGCGATATTATGGCCATGGCTCTGCTCGACCGCGACAACCCTTTCAGGCGCGTCGTGGCATGGAATAACCTGGCCAGAAAACAGGACATCAATACCTGGAAAATGCTGCAGGAGAAGTGGCCGCAATCCGCTCAGATCCTCGATATGGGCTTTAGCGATAAGGGCAACGTTGACCTTGAGAGCGTCATCTCCCGCCAGCCTGACCTGATGATCGCCCAGCTTCGCGCGAAGCCCGCGCTGGAGGAGAGCGGTGTCATCAGCAAGCTCAGCGCGCTGAATATTCCCGTGCTGTTCGTCGATTATGAAATCAACCCCGGCAAAGACACCGCCCCGAGTATCGATCTGCTGGGGAAAGTCCTTAACCGTGAAGAAAACGCCAAAGCCTATACCGACTATTACCGTCAGCAACTGGACGCCATCCGCCAGAAAACCGCGAACATCACCCCGAAGGCTAACGTTTTTGTCGAGGCGCTGGCGGGTAATAGCGATGCCTGCTGCTTCACGCACGGCCACAACGGCTGGGGCGGTCTGGTCGAAGCCGTCGGCGCGAACAATATCGGTTCGCATCTGCTGCCGGGCGCTTCCGGATTTGTGTCGCTGGAAAAAGTGATTAGCATGAAGCCGGATGCCTATATTATGACCGGTTCAAAACGCGGGAATAGCCAGGTGCTGCCGCTCGGTTTACAGGCCGATCCCCAGGAGGTCAATCGCCAGGCGGAGCGGCTGCTGTCGCGCACCGGCGTGAGCAACATCCCGACGATCGAAGCAAAACGCGCTTACGGCATTTACCACCACTTCTATAACCATCCGTGGAATATCGTCGGTATGGCGTATCTGGCGAAGGATATCTATCCCCAGACCTTCAGCGGCCTCAACCCTGACGACAGCTGGCACTACATTGTTCGTCATTTCACCACCCTGCCCGATCTGCCGTTTGTTTTTTCCTGGCAACAAGGTGAGTAATGAGCCATGAGTCTCTCTTCTGAATCCGATATCGTCGCGTTTGGCGTCGATAGCCGTGACGTCATGGCAAACTATCGTCACATTGTGCGCCGCCGTGCCATCATGCTGCTGCTGCTGACGCTGTTGATTATTGCCTCGCTGCTGCTCGACTTCGTCATGGGGCCATCGGGTCTGTCGCTGCAGGCGCTTTGGCAAACTCTTACCGACCCGGGCAGCGCCAGCGCCGGAACGCGAGCGATCGTCTGGGATATCCGCATGCCCTATGCGCTGATGGCCGTCGTCGTCGGCCTGGCTCTCGGCCTCGCCGGAGCTGAAATGCAGACCATCCTTAACAATCCGCTGGCGAGCCCGTTTACGCTCGGCGTCTCATCGGCGGCGGCCTTCGGCGCGGCGCTGGCTATCGTGCTGGGGATGGGTATTCCCGGCATTCCCGGCCAGTGGTTTGTCTCGGCCAACGCTTTTATCTTCGCCCTGCTGGCGGCGCTGCTGCTGGACGGCATTACGCGCTGGACACAGGTCGCCACCTCCGGCGTCATTCTGTTCGGCATCGCGCTGGTGTTTACCTTCAATGCGCTGGTATCGATGCTACAGTTTGTCGCCAACGAAGATACCCTCCAGGGGCTGGTGTTCTGGACGATGGGCAGCATTGACCGCGCTTCATGGCAAAAGGTGGGGATCCTGTTTGCGATACTGGCGGTCGTCATGCCGCTATCCATGCGCAGCGCGTGGAAGCTGACTGCGCTGCGCCTCGGCGAAGACCGGGCCGTCAGTTTCGGCATCAACGTGCGCCGCCTGCGCCTGACCACCCTGCTGCGCATCAGCGTTCTGTCGGCGATTTCGGTGGCGTTCGTTGGCCCAATCGGTTTTATCGGCCTGGTAGCGCCGCATATCGCCAGACTGGTTTTCGGCGAAGATCACCGCTTTTACCTGCCGGCCAGCGCGTTAATCGGCGCCCTAGTCCTGTCGCTGGCTTCGGTTGCGGCAAAAAACCTGATCCCCGGCGCTGTAATTCCGGTTGGCATCGTGACCTCGCTGGTGGGGGTGCCTTTTTTCCTGAGCATCATTTTGCATCATCGGGGGCACGTATGAGCCAGGTTGTATCCGGACTGGCGCTGACCCATTTCAGCGCCGGTTATCCCAGATGCCAGGTGATCCGCGACCTGACGGTACCGAGGCTGCAGCGCGGTAAAATCACCGCGCTGCTCGGCCCCAACGGCAGCGGAAAATCCACCCTGATGCGGGCGATGGCCGGGCTGGGGCCGTCCGCGGGCGAGCTGTCGCTGGACGGTGAGAATCTGCTTGCCCTCCCCTTTGCCCGGCGAGCGGAAAAAGTGGTCTACCTGCCGCAGACGCTGCCCGCCGGCGTGCACTTGCGGGTGCTGGAGTCGATTATTGTCGCTCAACGCGCCGCCGGAGGAGCGCACAGCCCGGAGAATCAGGCGCAGGTAATGTCGCTACTGCGCCAGCTAGGCATTGAACATCTGGCGCTGAGCTACCTCGACCGGCTATCCGGCGGGCAGAAGCAGCTCGTCGGCCTGGCGCAATCGCTTATTCGCCAACCGGCTCTCCTGCTGCTGGATGAGCCCCTTAGCGCGCTGGATTTAAACTATCAATTCCACGTGATGGATCTGGTGCGTGAGGAGACGCGGAGGCGCAACATCATCACGCTGGTGGTGGTTCACGACATCAATATCGCCCTGCGCCATGCGGATCACGTGCTGATGTTAAAAGAGGGGCAACTGCAGGGGGACGGCGCGCCGGCCGAGGTGATTACCCCGCAGGCTCTGGCGGCGGTTTACGGCGTGCGCGGGCGCATCGAGCCCTGTTCTCAGGGTGTGATGCAGGTGATTATCGACGGTCTGGCGGCGGGAGCTTGAGCAGGCTCGGCGTTGAACATCAGCCCTGAGAGCCCTTCTCTGCCTGGGCTTTGCCGGAGGCAGCGCGCTGCGCCTCTCCGGCATACCGCGTTTCGCCGCCATATCACCCGTCGCCACCGGCAGCCCCTCCCGCCTGGCCGAATCATCAATCTTTTGCCAACCAGCTCACGTTTTTATGCCCTGGTTCGCACTTTTCCCCCCGTAACGTTCCCCTGATCCTGTCGCTATGCTTTAATGTGCTAAAACGGTTTAACTAAGTTTAGCTATGGAGATTTTTCAGCATGATTGCAAAAGTTTGGGTTCTGGGAGATGCGGTAGTTGACCTGCTGCCGGAGAGCGAAGGCCGCCTGCTGCGCTGCCCCGGCGGCGCGCCGGCCAACGTGGCGGTAGGTATCGCCCGTCTTGGCGGCATCAGCGGGTTTATCGGGCGCGTCGGTGACGACCCGTTTGGCCGCTTTATGCGCCACACGCTGCAGCAGGAGCTGGTCGACGTCAGCCACATGCGCCTCGACGGCGAGCACCGAACCTCCACCGTCGTGGTCGACCTTGACGATCAGGGCGAACGCACCTTTACCTTTATGGTGCGCCCAAGCGCGGATCTGTTCCTGGCGAAAGAAGACCTGCCGCAGTTTACCGCCAACCAGTGGCTGCACGTCTGCTCTATCGCGCTTAGCGCCGAGCCCAGCCGCAGCACCACCTTCGCGGCTATGGAGAAAATCAAGCTAGCTGGCGGCCGGGTTAGCTTTGACCCCAATATCCGCCCGGACCTCTGGCAGGATCAGGAGCTGCTGCACGCCTGCCTCGATCGCGCCCTGCGCATGGCCAACGTGGTGAAGCTGTCGGAAGAGGAACTGGTATTCATCAGCGGAAGTGATGATTTAGCGCAAGGCATCGCCAGCATCACCGCGCGCTACCAGCCTGAATTGCTGCTGGTCACCCAGGGCAAAGCGGGCGTGCTTGCCGCTTTCCAGCAGCAGTTTACCCATTTCAGCGCCAAGCCCGTGGTCAGCGTGGACACCACCGGCGCGGGCGACGCTTTTGTCGCCGGACTGCTCGCAAGCCTTGCCGCCAAAGGGATGCCGACGGATATCGAAGGGCTGGAACCCACCCTGACGCTGGCGCAAACCTGCGGCGCTCTGGCGACAACGGCGAAAGGCGCGATGACCGCTCTGCCATACCAGCGCGACCTTAATCGCCAGTTTTGATTGTTCAGGCCGTCGTGCGCGGCCCACTTTGTTGCATCCATCACAATTATTAAACCGGTTTAGCAAAATCCATTTCAAAATGTTAAGGCTCATGTTTAACATAGCACCTAAACCGGTTTAGCAAAAAACAACATTTTCAAATTTTACTTTCGGGATGCAACCAGCATGTATAAAAAAAGCACACTCGCGGTCCTTATCGCTTTGCTAACCGGCGCCGCCTCAGCCCACGCGCAAACGGACCTCAGCAGTATAGAAGCCCGCCTGGTCGCGCTGGAAAAACGCCTGCAGGAGGCGGAAAACAGAGCGCAAACCGCGGAAAACCGCGCCGAGTCAGCGGAGAAAAAAGTCCAGCAGCTGACCACCCAGCAGCAAAAAAATCAGGACACGACGCAGGAAGTGGTTCAACGTACCGCCAAACTTGAGAAAAAAGCCGATGAGAAAAGCGGCTTTGAGTTTCACGGCTACGCCCGCTCCGGCGTGATAATGAATGATTCCGCCGCCAGCACCAAATCCGGCGCCTACATGACGCCAGCGGGGGAAACCGGCGGGGCTATCGGCCGTCTGGGAAACCAGGCCGATACCTATGTTGAAATGAATCTTGAACATAAGCAGACCCTGGATAATGGCGCGACGACCCGCTTCAAAGTGATGGTCGCCGACGGACAAACCAATTATAACGACTGGACGGCGAGCACCAGTGATTTGAACGTTCGCCAGGCTTTCGTCGAACTGGGCAACCTGCCTGCCTTCGAAGGGCCGTTTAAAGGATCCACCCTGTGGGCCGGGAAACGCTTCGATCGCGACAACTTTGATATTCACTGGATTGACTCTGACGTTGTGTTCCTCGCCGGTACCGGGGGCGGTATTTACGACGTCAGGTGGAACGATAGCATTCGCAGTAACTTCTCTCTCTACGGACGCAACTTCGGCGATATTGCTGATTCGAGCAACAGCGTGCAGAACTATATCGTCAGCATGAACAACTTTATCGGTCCGGTGCAGGTGATGGTCAGCGGGATGCGGGCAAAAGACAACGATGAACGTCAGGATACCAACGGTAATCCGGTCAAAGGCGATGCGGCAAATACCGGGACCCATGCGCTGCTCGGGTTGCATAACGACAGTTTTTACGGCCTGCGTGAAGGCACCAGCAAAACCGCCCTGCTCTACGGTCACGGCCTGGGCGCGGAAGTTAAAGGCATCGGCTCTGACGGCGCGTTACGCTCGGGGGCCAACACCTGGCGCTTTGCCAGCTACGGCACCACGCCGCTCAGCAAAAACTGGTTTATCGCCCCGGCTATCCTGGCGCAAAGCAGTAAAGATCGTTATGCCGAGGGCGACAGCTATCAGTGGGCAACGCTCAACATGCGTCTAATCCAGGAGATCAACCAGAACTTCGCTCTCGCTTACGAAGGCAGCTACCAGTATATGGATCTTAAACCTGAAGGTTATAACGATCGCCATGCGGTGAACGGTAGCTTCTACAAGCTCACCTTCGCCCCGACCTTTAAGGTCGGCAGTATCGGTGATTTCTTCAGCCGTCCTGAAATCCGCCTTTATACCTCGTGGATGGACTGGAGCAAAAAACTGAATAATTACGCCAGCGACGACGCGCTGGGCAGCAGTGGTTTTAAATCGGGCGGCGAATGGTCGTTCGGTATGCAGATGGAAACCTGGTTCTGACGGGTAACGTCTGACGACAGGAACATCCGGGGCGGCTACGCGCGCGTTGTCGCCCCGGACAGGATAACGACGCAGAAACTGCGCCCCCGTGAACACGGGACGACAACACGAAAATTTTACGCATTCAGAGGGTACTATGGATTTTGAACAGATTTCCCGCTCGCTGCTTCCGCTTCTGGGAGGCAAGGAAAATATCGCCAGCGCCGCGCACTGCGCCACGCGTCTGCGGCTGGTGCTGGTCGATGATTCGCTGGCCGACCAGCAGGCCATCGGCAAAATTGAAGGGGTTAAGGGCTGTTTCCGTAACGCCGGGCAGATGCAGATTATTTTCGGCACCGGGGTGGTGAACAAAGTCTACGCCGCCTTTATCCAGGCGGCAGGAATTAGCGAATCGAGCAAGTCGGAAGCCGCCGACATCGCGGCGAAAAAGCTTAATCCTTTCCAGCGTATCGCGCGCCTGCTGTCGAACATCTTCGTGCCGATTATCCCGGCAATCGTCGCCTCCGGCCTGCTGATGGGCCTGCTGGGAATGGTCAAAACCTACGGCTGGGTTGACCCGAGCAACGCCCTCTACATCATGCTGGATATGTGCAGCTCGGCGGCGTTTATCATTCTGCCGATCCTGATTGGCTTTACCGCGGCCCGCGAATTCGGCGGTAACCCCTACCTCGGCGCGACGCTCGGCGGCATTCTGACCCACCCGGCGCTAACTAACGCCTGGGGCGTGGCCGCCGGTTTCCATACCATGAACTTCTTCGGCCTCGAGATCGCCATGATCGGCTATCAGGGGACGGTGTTCCCGGTGCTGCTGGCGGTATGGTTTATGAGTATCGTTGAGAAGCAGCTGCGTCGCGCGATCCCCGATGCGCTGGACCTGATCCTGACGCCATTCCTGACGGTGATTATTTCCGGTTTTATCGCCCTACTGATTATCGGCCCGGCCGGTCGCGCGCTCGGCGACGGCATCTCGTTTGTCCTGAGTACCCTGATTAGCCATGCCGGCTGGCTGGCCGGACTGCTGTTTGGCGGTCTCTATTCGGTTATCGTCATTACCGGTATTCACCACAGCTTCCACGCCATCGAAGCCGGCCTGCTGGGCAACCCGTCCATCGGGGTCAACTTCCTGCTGCCGATCTGGTCCATGGCCAACGTCGCCCAGGGCGGCGCCTGCCTGGCGGTATGGTTTAAAACCAAAGACGTCAAAATCAAAGCCATTGCGCTGCCCTCGGCGTTTTCCGCTATGCTGGGCATCACCGAGGCGGCGATTTTTGGTATCAACTTACGTTTCATGAAGCCGTTTATCGCGGCGCTGATCGGCGGCGCGGCGGGCGGCGCGTGGGTCGTGTCCGTGCACGTCTATATGAGCGCAGTCGGCCTGACGGCGATTCCCGGCATGGCCATCGTGCAGGCCAGCTCGCTGCTGAACTACATTATCGGCATGGTCATCGCCTTTGGCGTCGCTTTCGTCGTCTCTCTGCTGCTGAAATACAAAACGGACGCTGAATAATGTCACTTCCATCACGTCTGCCTGCGATTTTGCAGGCCGTTATGCAGGGCCAGCCGCGCGCGCTGGCCGATAGCCACTATCCCCGCTGGCACCATGCGCCAGTCACAGGGCTGATGAACGACCCCAACGGGTTTGTCGAGTTTGCCGGGCGCTATCACCTGTTCTACCAGTGGAACCCGCTCGCCTGCGATCATAAGTTCAAATGCTGGGCGCACTGGAGTTCAGCGGATCTGCTGCACTGGCGGCATGAGCCTATTGCGCTGATGCCGGATGAAGAGTACGACCGCAACGGCTGCTACTCCGGCAGCGCGGTGGATAACAACGGTACGCTCACCCTGTGCTACACCGGCAACGTGAAGTTCAATGATGGCGGCCGAACCGCGTGGCAGTGCCTGGCGACGGAAAACGCCGACGGTACCTTCACTAAGCTCGGTCCGGTCCTGCCGCTGCCGGAGGGCTATACCGGCCACGTCCGCGACCCGAAAGTCTGGCGGCATCAAGACCGCTGGTACATGGTGCTGGGGGCGCAGGATCGGCAAAAGCGCGGTAAGGTGCTGCTGCTCAGCTCCCCGGACCTTCATCAGTGGCGCAGCGAGGGCGAAATCGCCGGCGACGGCATTAACGGCCTGAGCGACGCGGGCTATATGTGGGAGTGTCCGGATCTGTTTCCGCTCGGCGACCAGCATATTCTGATCTGCTGCCCGCAGGGGATAGCTCGTGAAGAAGAGCGTTTCCTCAATACCTATCCGGCGGTATGGATGAGCGGCGATGTCGACTACGAACGCGCTGCGTTCAAACACGGCGAGCTGCACGAGCTGGACGCCGGATTTGAGTTTTATGCCCCGCAAACTACGCACACCCGCGATGGCCGCCGCCTGCTGGTCGGCTGGATGGGCGTCCCGGACGGCGAAGAGATGCTTCAGCCGACGCTCGCTCATGGCTGGATCCATCAGATGACCTGCCTTCGCGAGCTGGAGTTTATCGACGGTCAGCTCTACCAGCGTCCGCTGCGCGAGCTGACCGCCCTGCGCGGGGAAGCGCACGGCTGGTCGGGGAACGCCCTACCGCTGGCGCCGATGGAAATCAATCTGCAAACCGCCGTCGACGACGCGCTAAGCCTTGATTTCGGCGGCGCGTTAACCCTTGAGCGCAACGCCAGCGGTATCCGTCTGGCGCGACGCAGCCTCGCCAGCGACGAGATGCACTATCGCTACTGGCGCGGCGAGGTCCGCACGCTGCGGATTTTCATCGATCGGTCGAGCGTGGAAATTTTCATTAACGACGGCGAAGGCGTAATGAGCAGCCGCTGCTTCCCGGATTATCCGTCGCAGCTGATTTTCTCCGGCAGCGCGCCGGATGCATTCTGCTACTGGCCGCTGCGAACATGCATGATAGAATAAGCGTTTTGCTTTCAGGCTCATGGCGTCGTAATGAAAACCAAACGCGTAACCATTAAAGATATCGCCGAACTGGCGGGCGTTTCCAAAGCGACCGCTAGCCTGGTGCTCAACGGGCGTGGCAAAGAGCTGCGCGTAGCGCAGGAGACGCGCGAGCGCGTGCTGGCGATTGCCCGCGAGCAGCACTATCAGCCGAGCATTCACGCCCGCTCGCTGCGCGATAACCGCAGCCACACCATCGGCCTGGTGGTGCCGGAGATCACCAACTACGGCTTTGCGGTCTTTTCCCATGAGCTGGAGATGCTGTGCCGCGAAGCGGGCGTCCAGCTGCTGATCTCCTGTACCGACGAAAACCCCGGTCAGGAGAGCATGGTGGTCAATAACATGATTGCCCGCCAGGTCGACGGGCTGATCGTCGCCTCCTGTATGCACAGCGATGCCGACTACCTGAAGCTCAGCGAACAGCTGCCGGTGGTGCTGTTTGACCGCTGCCCTAATGAAAGCGCCCTGCCGCTGGTGATGACCGATTCAATTACCCCGACGGCGGAGCTGATTTCCCGCATCGCGCCTCAGCATCGCGATGAGTTCTGGTTTTTAGGCGGGCAGCCGCGTCTGTCGCCCTCCCGAGATCGTCTGGCCGGGTTTACGCAGGGTCTGGACCAGGCGGGTATTGAATTGCGCCCGGAGTGGGTGATCAACGGCAACTACCATCCCAGCTCCGGCTATGAGATGTTCGCCGCCCTCTGTGCGCGTCTGGGTCGGCCGCCAAAGGCGCTGTTTACCGCCGCCTGCGGGCTACTGGAAGGGGTGCTGCGCTATATGAGCCAGCACCATCTGCTGGATTCAGACATCCACCTGGCAAGTTTTGACGATCACTATCTCTACGATTCGCTATCGCTGCGTATTGATACCGTCCAGCAGGACAACCGCCAGCTGGCCTGGCACTGCTACGATTTAATCAGCCAGCTGATTGACGGCAATACGCCCGAGCCGCTACAGCGCTACCTGCCGGCGACGCTGCAGTTTCGGCATCGGTGATTCACGCATCCAGGCCCGCGATCCGCACCAGATGAACGGTGAGCCACAGCAGCTCGTTGCCGCCGAGGGTGATATCGAGCTGGGCTTTGACGTAATCGCGGATCAGCAGCGCGCAGCGGTACGCCTCCGGATACGCCTTAATCACCTGCACCAGCAAAAAACTGTCCCGCGCGCCGTCCAGCTCTCCCTCTTGTAAACGCTGGAGGAAAAACTGCATATGGACCAGAAAACGCGAGTAGTTAATCGAGTCGGTATCTATCTGCTGTTTAAAGTGATACTGCACGAGATTAAAAATATCCTTCAGCATCTTCACCGACTGCATGGTCTGCGCCACGTCGTCGCCCTCGCTCTGGCCGTTTACCAGATGAAAGGCGATATTCCCGGCTTCCTCCTCCGGCAGTTCAATCCCGTACTGCTGGCGAATAATCGTTACCGCCTCGCTGGCGACGCGGAACTGCTGCGGATAAAAACGCCTGACTTCCGGCAGCAGGCGATTTTGAATGGCGATCCCTTTGCGGCTGCGCTCGATGGCAAAGGTCAAGTGGTCGGCGAGGGTAAAGAAAATCTGCTCGCGAACCTTGCTGGCAAGCTGCATATTGGCGCGGGAAATAATCATTGCCGCCATTTCGATCACCTCGTCCGGAATGGCGGAGAGCGCTTCAAGATAGCCGCTGCGGGCGCCGAGCGCCTGGGTCACGAACAGCTTCTCAATCTTCTCCGGGGCGATCTCATCCCCGGGTCTGCTGTTGAAGCCAATGCCTTTCCCCATGACGATAACCTCCCTGCTATCGTCATCCATAGAGAGCACCAGGCTATTGTTGAGCACCTTCTGAACAATCATCTCTGCGACTCGTCGTGGTTGCCGTTTTGCGCGATGACATCCTTATACCACCAGAAGCTGCGTTTGCGGATCCTTTGCAGGCTCTTCAGGTCATCCTCGCCGCGATCGACATAAATAAAACCGTAGCGCTTGGCGTATCCCTGATGGGTGCTGACCACGTCAATCGCCGCCCACGGGCAGTAGCCCATCAGCTCGACGCCGTCGGCTATCGCCAGACGCATTTGCTCGATATGCGCCTGTAAGAAGGCGATGCGATAGTCGTCATTTACCGTCCCGTCATGCTCCAGCTTATCCGGCGCGCCCATGCCGTTTTCGCTAATCAGAATCGGCAGGCCGTAGCGTTCGCACACTTTACGCAGCGTCAGGCGCAGCCCCACCGGATCAACCACCCAGCCGTAGGGGGTTTTGCCAACCCACGGGTTTTCCGCCGGACGATAAACCCCCTCTTCGCCCAGCATAATTTGCTGGTCCCCGGCGCGGGGCGCAACGTCGCCGCCATCTCCCCGGCTGGCGGCAATGGTGGCGGTGGAGTAATAGTTAATGGCGATAAAATCCGGCCGTCCCTGCTGCAAAATCAACGCATCTTCTGGCTGCATTTCCGGCGCAAGACCGCGGTCCAGTAAATACGCCCACGCTAAGGCGTTGTAGCGGCCATGTACCGCCACATCCAAAAAGCTCCAACAGCGCAGCGTCTCCCAGTTATGCGCGGCGATGGCGTCCTCCGGTTTACAGCTTTCGGCGTACATCGACGTAGTGTTTATCGCCGGGCCGATGCGCAGCCCGGGGAATTCGCGGTGGCACAGGGCGAAGATCTGCGCCTGGGCCAGCATCATATGGTGATTCTGCTGGTACAGGGCTTTCTTGTCCGGCAGTTCGCGATCGGCGGGCACGCCAATCGCGCCGGGATGCAGGATCATGGTGTTCTGTTCGTTAATGGTCAGCCAGAGCACAACTTTATCGGCAAACTCGCTGAACAGCAGCCGGGCATAGCGCACGAACGCCTCCCCGGTTTTGCGGTTCAGCCAGCCGCCTTTTCGCTCCAGCGCCCATGGCAGGTCGAAGTGGTACAGCGTGACGATGGGGGTGATGCCATGGCGCGTTAGGGCGTCGATCAGGCGGTGATAAAAGGCCAGCCCGGCCGGATTCGCCGCGCCGTCGCCGTCAGGTATCACCCGCGACCAGGCCACCGAAAAGCGGTAAGCCTTCAGCCCCATCTGCGCCATCAGCGCGACGTCTTCCTCCACCCGATGATAGTGGTCGCTGGCGATACGGAAGTCCGCCGTTCCCGGCGGATGGCTGAGCATATCGACCACCGAGGGGCCTTTACCCTCTTCATTCCACGCGTCCTCGACCTGATAGGCCGAGGTGGACGCGCCCCACAGAAAACCGTCCGGGAACTGCGCTTTCTTTTGATAAATCATGCCTGCGCCTCCTTAGCGGATTGCACCATCAATTGCTCGCCGTAATCGACCTGTGCGGCGGCGGTCAGGCGCAGCGAGTGCTGCTCGTCACCGTTGACCACAATCACCGGCGTAATCAGGTCATACCCGGCCTGCTCGATGGCGGGAATATCAAAGCGGATCAGCGCCTGTCCGGCTTCCACCTTATCGCCCACCTTCAGCGTAGAGCTAAAGTGCTGGCCGTTAAGATTAACGGTGTCGATACCGATATGGATCAGCAGCTCAAGACCGCTGTCGCTCTGCAGGCCAACGGCGTGGCAGGAGGGCAGGAACATCATCACCGTGCCGCTAAACGGCGCGCGCAGTACCCCTTCCTCGGGACGAATCGCCAACCCCTCGCCCAGCAGACCGCCGGAAAAGACGTCATCGTTCACTTCGCTGAGCGCCGCCACCTTGCCGCGCAGCGGGCTGAATACTTCCGTCTCCCCTTCGCTTTTCGGGCTCACCGCAGGCTGCGGCGCCTCGCTGACCTCTTCTTGATCCTCAGGCGTATCTTTAAAGGCGATAAACCAGGTCAGGGTAAAGGTCACCACGATGGAGATCGCGCAGGTCACCAGCGCATGGACGATGTTCATTGGGTTTTCGCCGATAAACGCCGGCAGCGCCGCGAGGCCTGGCGAGACAAACGCGTAGCGCACCAGCCCGCTCACTCCGGCGTAGACCCCGGCGCAGCCGCCGCCGATCATCGCGGCAATCAGCACGCGGCGGAACTTGAGCAGCACCCCGTACAGCGCCGGTTCGGTGATCCCCAGCAGCGCGGTAAAGCCCGATGAAGAGGCCAGCTGGCGCAGGTTGCTATTTTTGGTTTTCAGCGCCACGCACAGCGTCGCCGCCCCCATCGCCACGTTGGACGCCAGCATCCCCGGTCCGTTAATCATCTCGTAACCGCTTTTACTCAGCTGGCCGGTGGCGATCGGCGTCATCGCCCAGGCGGTACCAGTAATGATCAGGAAGGGCTGCAGGGTGCCCATCAGCATCGGGATCAACCAGCTGGCGTGGCGGTCGATAGCGCCCGCTCCGGCGGCGACCAGATCGTTAAGCAAAATGCCCGCCGGGCCGACCACCACCAGCGCCAGCGGCGCGGTAATCAGCAGGATCAGCATCGGCTTAACGAAAAACTTGATAATCGATGGCGACACTTTTTCGGCAAAGCGCTCCACCCACGACATCAGCCACACGGTCAGAATAATCGGCAGCACCGAACCGGCGTAATCGGACAGCAGGACGTTGATGCCGACAAAATCGACCGCTTTACCGGCCGCCAGCATCTGGCCGATGCCCGGATGCAGCAGCACGCCCGCGAGGGTCATCGCCAGAATGGGGTTGCATTCAAACTTCAGCGACGCCCCGTAGGCCAGCAGCACCGGCAGGAAGAAGAAGGCCGCATCAGCAATAATATTCAGCAGCTGATACGTCGAGCTGGTTTCGCTAATCACCCCCGTGAGCTTGAGAATAGCCAACAGCGCTTTAATCATCCCCGCGCCGGTAATCGCCGGGATCACCGGGGTAAAGGTGGTCGAAATAACGCTGATAATCCGTGCGACGATGCCGGCCGGCTTCGCATTTTTATCGCCGCCTGCCGGGCCTTTTTTCTCCGGCAGCGCCTTATTGAGCCGCCGATAAACCTGCTGCACCTCGTTGCCGATCACAATCTGGAACTGGCCGCCCTTCTCCACCACGCTGATTACGCCGGGGAGGGTGCCAATCTGCGCATCGTTTACCTTTGTGCGGTCGTTGAACTCCATGCGCAGCCGGGTCGCGCAATGGGTGAGCATGCGGATATTTTCCGCACCGCCCACCGCGTGGAGGATTTTGTCTGCTGTTTCGTTATAGTTCATAGTGTTCCCTGGTGTTGGGGCAAAAAAAAAGACCAAAACAGAGACGCTCCCCTTAGCGGGAGAGCATTTCTATTTTGGTCTTGCCTGCTTTCGCAGTAGCACGCCATCATAAAAATGGGTTATTTCGGCGGATTATCTAAGCGCCCCTGCGTAATGACAATGGCGACCGAACAAAAGTGTGAGCTGGCTTAAGTAAATTCTTAACTAAATATCAACCGAGGGCCTGCTGGCGTAGCCAACTCTGCAATAGTTTACCGTTGGGGGTCATCTCGCTATCCTGACGTACGCAGAGATAATAATCCCGGCCATCATCAATTGCCGCATCAAAGATTTTCACCAGCTCGCCGCTCTTCAGATAGGGAGCGATCAGCGGCTCGCGCATGAGCGCACAGCCCAGCCCGGCCTGTACGCCCGCCAGGGTTAGCAGGCCGTCCTCAAACAGCGGCCCGGTCGAGCGCGGCGGGCGCTTCACTCCCTGCTGCACAAACCACTGATTCCAGGTCGTGCGCTCCTCGTCGTGCAGCAGCGGCATCTGCAACAGCTGTTCCGGGGTATCAATATGCCCATGGAGGCGGAGAAAAGCCTGACTGCATACCGGCACCATTCTGCCGGAGATCAGCTTTTCACTTTGATAGCCCACCCAGTGACCGTTGCCAAAGCGGATCGACATATCGGAAGCGTCGCTAAGATAGTTGCGGTGGTTAGCGTAAACCACGTTGATTTCGGTATGCGGGTTCGCGTGCACGAACGACGGCAGGCGGGGAATAAACCAGCCCATGCCAAACAGCGGGATCAGGCTGATCGTCACCTGCTGGGTTTGCACCTGCTCGACGAGATGCTCGGTGGCCTGACGCAGTACGTTAAACGCCGCGCGGATCGAGCGGTAATACTCCCGCCCCTGCTGGCTGAGAGTCAGCCGTCGCCCCTGCCGTTCGGTGAGCGGGATCTGCAAATAGCCCTCCAGCACCTTGAGCTGATGGCTAACCGCCGAGGGCGATATCGCCAGCTCCTGCGCCGCCAGGGTCACGCTGCCGAGGCGTGCGATCGCCTCGAAGGCGCGCACTGCCCGCAGCGGCGGATCGTTGGCCAGCGTACTCTCCGACCAGCTAACCGGCCCCGCTGATTGTTCTGTTTTTTTCATATGTTGATTTTCTTAGCGCATTTCGCTATCCGATGAACTATTAAATTATATTTGAAATCATAAAGATATCTAACAACATATTTATAATAAGAAAGAATATATGCGTATTTTACAATTTAATTCATTTGTTGGATGGTAGCGATTATTTGAGCATCTTGTCGGAACAATCAGTTGGACACACTCATACAACAAATCATCAACGGGGTCATGCTCGGTAGCATCTACGCCCTGATCGCGCTCGGCTATACCATGGTGTACGGCATCTTGCGCATTATTAACTTTGCCCACGGCGACATTCTGATGGTCGGCGCGTTGACCACCCTTTCCGGGATGCACGCCCTGAACGCGCATTTCCCCACTCTGCCGCCGCTGGCGCAGCTCGGGCTGGCGCTGCTGCTGGCCATGACGGTCTGCGCCCTGCTGGCGATGGCGGTCGAACGCTTTGCCTACCGCCGCCTGCGCAACGCCCCGCGCCTGGCGCCGCTGATCTCCGGGATCGGCGTCTCGGTGCTGCTGCAAACCGTAGCGATGATCGTCTGGTCGCGCAATCCGCTGATGTTCCCGCAGATCCTGCCGATGGACCCGATCGCCGTGACCCACGGCAGCGCAGCGCATCCTCCGGCTCTCGTTACCGTCACCGGTATCGTCACCGTCGCGCTGGCCCTCACGGTGATGCTTGGCCTGTGGCTGCTGGTGGAATACACCCGCTTAGGCCGCGGTATGCGCGCGGTAGCGGAAAATCCACGCATCGCTACGCTAATGGGCGTTAACCCTAACGCGATTATCGCCCTCACTTTCGCCATCGGCGGCGTATTCGCCGCGCTGGCTGGCGTGATGATGGCCAGCAACTACGGCAGCGCTGGTTTCTCCATGGGCTTTCTACCCGGCATTAAAGCCTTTACCGCCGCGGTGCTCGGCGGCATCGGCAATATTCGCGGCGCGATGATCGGCGGCCTGCTGCTGGGCCTTATCGAATCCCTTGGGGCAGGCTATCTCGGCGACCTGACCCACGGCGTCTTCGGCAGCAACTACCAGGATATTTTCGCCTTTATGGTGCTGATCCTGGTGCTGGTCTTCCGCCCGGCCGGTTTGCTCGGCGAACGCGTCGCGCACCGGGCTTAGGAGAAAAATCATGACAACGGCACAACTCGATACGCCTGCCGTCTCCCGCCGCTTTTGGTCCGGGATGACCCTGTTCGTCTGCGCGCTGCTGGTGGCGCCGATGGTCGCCAGCCAGCTCGGCGGTAACTACTGGGTGCGAGTCATCGACTTCGCCCTGCTCTACGTTATGCTGGCGCTGGGGCTAAATATTGTGGTCGGCTATACCGGCCTGCTGGATATGGGCTTTATCGCCTTTTACGCCGTGGGCGCGTATCTGGCGGCACTGCTGGCCTCACCGCATCTGCTGGACGTCTTCCCGATGTTGAATAGTTGGTTTCCGGACGGCCTGCACACCTCCTGGCTGGTGATTATTCCGCTGGCCGCGCTGGTGGCGGCAGGCTGCGGTATCGTGCTGGGCGCGCCGACGCTGAAGCTGCGCGGCGACTATCTGGCCATCGTCACCCTCGGGTTCGGCGAGATTATCCGCATCCTGATGCGCAACCTCGACCGTCCGGTCAACATCACCAACGGCGCAAAAGGCCTCTCCGGGGTCGATTCGCTGAATCTGTTCGGCCTCAAGTTTAGCGGCGTTTATCACTGGTTTGGCTTTAAAGTCCCGGCGCTGTGGCTGTGGTACTACCTGCTGATGCTGGTGATTGTGGCAATTATTTTCGTCTGCCTGCGGCTGCAGCATTCGCGCATCGGCCGGGCCTGGCACGCGATCCGCGAGGATGAAGACGTCGCCCGCGCGATGGGCATTAACCTGCGTAACTACAAATTGCTGGCTTTCGCTATCGGCGCCTCATTCGGCGGCGTGGCGGGCGCGCTGTTCGGCGCATTTCAGGGCTTTGTTTCGCCGGAATCCTTTACCCTGCAGGAGTCGATTGCGGTCCTGGCGATGGTAGTGCTGGGCGGCATGGGGCATATCCCCGGCGTGATCCTCGGCGCGGTGCTGCTGACCGCGCTGCCGGAGCTGCTGCGCAGCCAGGCGGCGCCGGTACAGCAGGCGCTGTTTGGCGAAGTGCTGATTGACCCGGAAGTATTGCGCCAGCTGTTCTACGGCATGGCGCTGGTGCTGGTCATGCTGCTGCGCCCTCAGGGCATCTGGCCCGCGCGACATCAAGGAGCGAAAGCATGAGCCTGTTAAGCGTACGCCATATGACGAAGCGTTTCGGTGGTCTGACGGCGGTCGACAACGTATCGCTGAGCATTAATCAGGGTGAAATCTACGGCCTGATCGGCCCCAACGGCGCAGGGAAAACCACCTGCTTTAACCTGATTACCGGGCTTTACCCGGCGGACAGCGGCGAGTTCGCTATCGGCGGGGAAGCCTATTTTCCGAACAATATTGAGAAAGTGACCGCCGCGGGCATCGCCCGCACCTTCCAGAACGTGCGGCTGTTTAACAACATGTCGGTACTGGAGAACGTTATGGTAGGCCGCCACGTCCGCACCCGCAACGGCCTGTGGGCCGCGCTCTCCCGTCATAAACGGGCCCGGGCCGAGGAGACGCAAACCCGCGAGCTGGCCTGGCACCTGCTGGACTATACCGGCATCGCGCAGTTCGCCCACTATCGCGCCTGCGACCTCGCCTATGGTCACCAGCGGCGGCTGGAGATTGCCCGCGCGCTGGCCACCGAACCACGCCTGCTGGCGCTGGATGAACCGGCGGCCGGAATGAACGCCGCCGAGAAGATGGCCCTTGGCGAACTGCTGCTGCGCATTCGCGACGACGGCAAAACGCTGTTGATGATTGAGCATGACGTCAAGCTGGTAATGGGGATCTGCGATCGCCTGATGGTGCTGGATTATGGCAAAACGTTAACCAGCGGCACGCCGGATAGCGTACGCCGCGATCCGGCGGTGATCGCCGCCTGGCTGGGAGGCAGTGCCCATGTCTGATTTATTAACCGTCAACCAGCTTAGCGTTCATTACGGCGGCATCCAGGCGGTGCGCGACGTCTCTTTCAGCGTGAAAAAGGGTGAGCAGGCCACGCTTATCGGCGCCAACGGGGCGGGCAAAAGCTCAACCGTCCGCGCCATTACCGGGCTGGAACCCTTTAGCGGCGACATTCTGTTTAACGGCAAGCCGATACGCAAACGTCGGGCCGAATCCCTGCTGCGTGAAGGGCTGGTGATGGTGCCGGAAGGTCGTGGAATCTTCGCACGCATGACGGTGCTGGAAAACCTGCAAATGGGCGCGTGGCTGCGTCGCGACGGGGCGGCGGTCAAACAGGAGATGCGCGCCATTTTCGAAAACTTTCCGCGTCTTGGCGAACGTCAGCATCAGCTGGCGGGGCTGCTCTCCGGCGGCGAACAGCAGCTGCTGGCGCTTAACCGCGCCCTGCTCAGCCAGCCGCGTCTGCTGATCCTCGACGAACCGTCGATGGGCCTGGCGCCGCTGATGGTCGAGAACATTTTTCGCGTCATCGCCACCCTGCGCCAGCGCGGCGTCGCGCTGCTGCTGATTGAGCAGAACGCACGCCTGGCTCTTGAGGCTACCGACAGCGCCTGGGTGATGGACAGCGGCAGCATCGTCGAGCGCGGTCCGTCGCAGACGCTGCTGGCCGATGACCGTATTGCACAGATTTATTTGGGCGAAATGCCCGTTTAACAAACAACCAGCATCAGGGAAAAACAATGAAAACAGTAAAAATCAGTGCGCTCAGCGCCGCTATTCTGCTCAGTGGTTTTGCCTCATCCGCCGCGTGGTCCGCGGCCAGCGAAACCGTCATTATCGGCCTGGCAGGCCCGCTCACCGGCCCTTCCGCGCGTATCGGCAAGGATCTGGAAAACGGCGCGCAGCTGGCGATTGACGATATCAACAAGCAGCATCCGACCATCGGCGGCAAGGCGGTAACCTTCAAGCTGCAGTCGGAAGACGATCAGTCCGACCCACGCACCGCCGTTGCCGTCGCCCAGCGTCTGGTGGACAGCGGCGTCGCGGGCGTCGTCGGTCACTGGAACACCGGCACCAGCATTCCCGCTGCGCGGGTTTATCATGATGCGGGCATCGCCCAGGTCGCGCCGGTCGCCACCGGGCACGCCTACACCAAACAGGGCTTCGACACCAGCTTCCGCGTGATGGGCCACGACGATGACGGCGGACAGTTTGCCGGACAGTACGCGGTACAAACCCTGAAGGCCAAACGCATCGCGGTTATCGATGACCGTACCGCCTTCGGCCAGGGGCTGGCGGATGAATTTATTAAGTCGCTGGAAGCGCAGGGAATCAACATCGTCGACCGCCAGTACGTCGATGACAAAACCGTCGACTTCAGCGCCGTGCTGACCGCGATCCGCAGCAAAAACGCCGACCTGATTTTCTTTGGCGGCGTCGATAGTCAGGCCGCCCCGCTGGCGCGCCGCATCAAACAGCTGGGCATGAACGCCACCCTGATGGGCGCAGGCGGCTTCGTTAGCCAGACCTTCCTCCAGCTGGCGCAAAAAGAGGGCGACGGCGTGGTGGCGCTGGAGCCGGGACTGCCGGTTGAGCAGATGCCGGGCGGTAAAGCCTTCGAGCAGGCTTATCAGTCGCGCTATCACACCCATATCGAGCTGCATGCGCCGTTCGCCTATGACGCCACCCGCGTGCTGGTCGCGGCGATGGAAAAAGCCGACTCCGTCGATCCCGCCGACTATCTGCCCGCCCTGCGCGTCATTAATTACGCTGGCGTGACCGGACAAATCGCCTTTGATAAAGAGGGCAACCTGAAATCGCCAACCTTTACCGTTTATAAAGTCGTCGACGGCAAATGGCAGCCGCAAACCGTACTCGGCGGCGCAACAACGAAGTAACGCAGTGAGGCAATGTGATGAGTGATAATAACGAGCTGGGCATTCTCGCCCGCCGCAAAATTGAAGCAGAAATAATCAAGCCGATTTACGCCATCCTGGTGCGCGAGATAGGTAAGGCTCGCGCCCAGGCGGTCATCGGCGAAGCCATTGAAAACGCCGCCATTGAGGCGGGAAAAGCGTTTGCCCGCCAGGAGCCTGACGGCGCGGATATTCGCAGCTTTGTCGCGCTGCAGTATCTGTGGGAGAAAGATAACGCCCTGGAGGTCACGGTGCTGGACGCCGACGACCAGCAGTATAACTACAACGTGAACCGCTGCCGCTACGCCGAGATGTACCACGAAATGGGCCTCGGCGAGATTGGCCACCTGCTCTCCTGCGCCCGCGACGATAAATTTATCGTCGGCTATGCGCCGGACGTGGAGCTGACCCGCACCACCACCATCATGCAGGGCGGTAAGTGCTGCGACTTCCGCTATCGCGTGCAAAAGGACAAGTCATGATAACCGTCAACGGCGCACGTCTGTGGTCGACGCTCAACGAGATGGCGCTGCTCGGCGCCACGCCCGCGGGCGGCGTGACCCGGCTGGCGCTCAGCGAAGAGGATCGTCAGGCGCGCGACCTGCTGCGCCAGTGGGCGCGGGAAGCCGGCTTTCCCTGCGAAGTCGACAGCATGGGCAATATGTTTATTCGCCGCGCCGGTAAAAATTCGCAGTTAGCCCCGGTGCTGACCGGTTCCCACGTCGACTCCCAGCCGCTCGGCGGCCGCTATGACGGCATTTACGGCGTCCTCGCCGGTCTGGAGGCGCTGCGCACGCTGAACGATCTCGGCATTGAGACCGAACGCGATATCGTGCTGGTGAACTGGACCAACGAAGAGGGCGCGCGCTTTGCCCCGGCGATGCTGGCATCCGGCGTATGGGCCGGGCAGTTTAGCGAAGATTTCGCCCTCGCCCGTGTAGACCGCGACGGCATCAGCGTTGGCGCGGCGCTGGAAGCTATCGGCTATCGCGGGGAATGTCCGGCCGCCGCCTTCCCGCTCCACGCCTGCTACGAAGTACATATCGAACAGGGGCCGATTCTGGAAGAAGAAGGCGTTAATATCGGCCTCGTTCACGCGGCCATGGGCCAGCGCTGGTTCAATATCACCCTCGAGGGCTTTTCCGCCCACGCCGGCACCACCCCGATGGGCAGCCGCCGCGACGCGCTGACCGCCTTCGCCGAGCTGGCGCTGGCGGTGGAGCAAATCGGTATCGCCCACCATCCCGACGGGCGCGCGACTATCGGCATGGCGCAGGTCATACCGGGCTCGCGCAACGTGGTGCCGGGAGGCGTGGCGTGCAGCGTCGAGTTTCGTCATCCGCAAACCCCGGCGCTGGAAGCGATGGAGCTCTCGCTGCATCGCGCCGCAGAAGCGCTGGCGGCGCGCGGCGTGACGGCAAACGTCGAGCGTATTTTTGATTACGCGCCCATTGCCTTTGATGCCAGATGCCTGGCGCGCAGCCAGCGGGCGGCGGAAGCGTTGGGCTACAGCGCCCGAACTATCGTTTCCGGCGCCGGGCATGATACCTGCTATATCAGCAAGGTCGCGCCCGCCAGCATGATTTTCATTCCCTGCGAGAAGGGGATTAGCCATAACGAAGCGGAGAACATTCTGCCGGAATGGGCGGAGAAAGGGGCGAACGTGCTGCTCAACAGTTTACGTCTTGCCGCGGATGAGCCCGCTTGCGGCGCGGCGTAAACGCGACATGGCCCACGGCAGTAAAGGCCGTGGGCTATTGCCGATCAATGCTTTTTGCGGTTGCGGCGCATATCGATAGTCACTGCCGCGACGATAATGATGCCTTTGATAATATCCTGCACGTAGGCGTCGACGCCGACAAAGGTAAACCCGCTTTTTATCAGGCCGAGGATCATCGCGCCGATTAAGGTCCCGGTGATGCGCCCTACCCCGCCCATCAGGCTGCTGCCGCCGATAACCGCCGCGGCGATAGCATCCAGCTCGTAGGACATGCCCATGCTCGACTGCCCGCTGCTGACGCGCGCCGCCAGCACCACGCCCGCGAGGCCGGAGAGCGCCCCGGCGATGGCATAGACGATCACCAGGTATTTATTCACGTTGATACCGGAGACCTTGGCCGACGTCATGTTACCGCCGATAGCGTAAACGTATTTACCGTAGCGGGTATGCTTCAGGGCGATATGGAACACCGCGGCGACGACGAAGAAAATAATCACCGGCATCGCCCCCTGGCCGATGGCGGTAAAGCTGTCGGATAAGAAGCTGATGGGGTTGCCCTGAGTGTAATACTGCGCCAGACCGCGCGCCGACACCATCATCCCAAGCGTCGCGATAAACGGCGGGATGCCGGTGCGGGTCACCAGAAAGCCGTTGGTTAAGCCGCACAGCAGGCCGACGCCGATGCCGGCGCCAATCGGGATAATCGCCGGCATATTAACCAGCGACGGGAACATCGGCGACAGGCTATCGGAGGTTTGCGCAAGGCTTGCCGCCACCACGGCGGCGAGAGCGATCACCGAGCCGGAGGAGAGGTCAATGCCGGTGGTAATAATGACCTGGGTGACCCCGACGGCGATAATACCGATAATCGCTACCTGTAAAACAATTAATATCAAACGATTGGTGTTTAATAAAAAGGACTGGTCGCGGACGTACCAGCCGGCAATTTCAAAAGTCAGGGCAATCACCAGCATGACGATAAATATCCCGGTATCTTTCGGCAGCCGGTGGCGTAATTGCCCAAAGAAAGAGGGTTTCTCAGTGATCGGGGTCGCCGTTATTTTCATATTGCTCATTCTCTGTGCCTCAATGGGATGCCAACGACAAAATGGTTTCCTGGTCGGCGTCCTCTTTATCGAGGATGCCGGTAATACGCCCTTCATGCATGACCATCACCCGATCGCTCATCCCGAGAATCTCAGGCAATTCTGAAGAGACCATAATCACCGCCACGCCGCGGTTGGCCAGCTCGCTGATCAGATGGTAAATTTCCGCTTTCGCCCCGACGTCGATTCCGCGCGTCGGCTCATCGAGAATCAGTATTTTCGGCTGGGCCAGCAGCCAGCGGGCAATCAGTACCTTCTGCTGATTACCGCCGCTGAGGTTATTAATAATCTGATCCATGGTGGGGGTTTTAATATTCAGGCGGCGAATCTGCTCCATGCAGTCTTCGGCCATTTTGAGGTGCTGAACAAAGCCGGTTTTACCGATATATTCCGGCATTTTAACGATGCTCATATTCTCCAGCACCGACAGCACGAGAAACAGCCCGGACTTTTTCCGGTCTTCCGTCAGCAGCGCCATCCCTTTCTCAATCGCCGTTGAAGGTGAATCAATATTGACCGGCATCCCATCAATCAGCACTTCGCCGCTATCCGCTTTCTCCATGCCGAACAGGCTCTCCATCACTTCGCTGCGCCCGGCCCCCACCAGCCCCGCCACGCCGAGGATCTCGCCGCGGCGTACGCTAAAGTTGATATCGTGAAAGGCCCCCTTGCGCGACAGGTTGCGGACGGTCAGCACCTCTTCGCCAATGGCGTTATTGAACTTGGGAAAGAGCTGGGTGAGCTCCCGGCCGACCATCTGGGTAATCAGCGACTGGCGGGTAAACTCAGTCGTCTGTTTACTCCCGACCCAGGTGCCGTCGCGAAATACGCTGATCTCATCGGTAATCGCAAAAATCTCATCCATTTTATGGCTGATATAAATAATGGCTTTTCCCTGCTGGCGTAAATCGCGAATAATGGTAAACAGATGCGCCACTTCGCTCTCGGTTAACGCCGAGGTCGGCTCATCCATAATCACAATATCCGCGTTCCACGAAACCGCTTTGGCAATTTCCACCATCTGCTGGGAGGCGATACTTAACTCTCCCACCAGCCGGTCGGCGGATAGCCGGATATTCAGTTTATCCAGCAGATCCTGCGTCTGCCGGGCAAGCTGGCGATGATCGACAAAACCGTATTTCATCGGCTCGCGGCCGAGCCAGATATTTTCCGCCACCGTCATATGCGGCACCAGGTTCAGCTCCTGGTGGATCATCGAGATCCCGGAGCGCAGCGCGTCCATGGTATCCTGAAACTGGACCGGCTCCCCTTTAACGCGGATCGCGCCCTTATCGGGACGGTAGATCCCGATAAGGCATTTCATCAGCGTGGATTTTCCGGCGCCGTTTTCGCCCATCAGCGCGTGCACCGTCCCCGGGCGCACGCGTAATGAGACGTTGTCGAGCGCCTTCACGCCGGGGAAGAATTTGCTGATCCCTTCGGCTTCAAGTGCAAAAGCGTTCATACTTCACCTCCGTACCCTGAGCGACTATTTCTGGTTGCGATTGACGAACTCAGCCATGTTGTCTTTGGTGATCAGCTGGTAAGGGACATCGATGATCTTTTCCACTTTCTCGCCGTTGGCCAGCTTAATGGCGGCATCCACCGCGCCTTCGCCCTGCCCTTTGGCATCCTGGAAAATCGTGGCGATCATTTTGCCGTTTTTGAGCATTTGCAGGGCATCGGGCGTCCCGTCCACGCCGGCAATCAGGATATGGTTCGGGTTTTTACCCAGCGCCTGCAGCGCGCCGATCGCCATTTCATCGTTGTTGGAGGCGATGGCCTGAATATCTTCGCCGCTGGTCATCCAGTTGCTGACCACGTCAACGGCGTCGTTACGGGTAAATTTAGCGGTCTGCTTCTGCACGATTTTGATATCCGGGTACTTCGCCACCACCTCTTCGACGCCTTTGGTGCGGTCACGGGTCGATTCATTCGCCAGGTCGCCGAGCAGAATGGCGACGTTACCTTTGCCGTTCATCGCTTTGGCTAACGCTTCCATCTGTAAACGCCCCGCCAGCACCGAGTCGGAGCCGACGTAGGCCATTTTGTCGGTCAGCTGCGCCTGCGGGCGGCGGTTAACAAAGATCAGCGGAATGCCCGCTTTGGTCGCCTGGTCCATAATCGGTTTGACCGCGTTGGTATCCACCGGGTTGACGATAATCGCGTCGACGCCCTGACCAATAAAGTTCTGTACCTGCTGTAGCTGCTGGGAGACGTCGCCTTTGGCATCTTCCACCTGCGCCTTAACGCCGTCTTTTTGCATCTCTTTTTGCATTGCGGTGCGCAGAATCGTCAGGAAGTTGTCATCGAATAGCGCCATCGAAACACCGACCGAAATATCTTTCGCCATCACGACCGCTGGCAGCATGCAGGCTATCAAAGAGGCAACAACCGTTTTCTTGATGTTCATAGTTGATCCTTTATTTTCAGGTGCATCGGTTAGGTAAGGTAAAATGAAAAAATAGTTTCATTAATCGTGCGCTAAGCGCCTGCTTTTTCAGCTTTTCGAAAAAACGACCCACGCGCTGGCGCATTTTTCAGGGGTGATCGAAATCACAAAATTCAGTTGTTTTAAAATGGTTTTTTGAAACATCAGTCCATTTGCCGCGTAAGAAAAATTCCAGACCATTTATTTCATTAACAAAGCATATGAAACTTTTATAAGTAAATAACTGAAATGAAAATTTTAAAACCACGTGTTAACAGAACTTTGACACACATCTAACATTGACGAATAAACGCGCAAAAAATGAGAGGCAGGCGACGGTTTGCCACGCGGCGCGGCGATAGCGATAGCGGTTTGAAACGGGGTATCAGATACGGTGTAAAAGGAGATATTGTCACGCGGACCGCGAACGTTCAGTCGACGTTTTCAGCGCTGTAAAGGATAAATTCGACCTTGCCGTCGCTAAAGAGATGCGGCTGGTAGCCGGTTTCCAGGTGACGCAGGGCCAGCTCCACCGCCAGGCGGGCGTGCTGATGGGCGTGTTGATCGATCGTCAACGCCATTCCGCCCTGCGCCAGCTGTTCACGGGTGGTGCGGTAACGTTCATGGGTGATCCAACAGCACTCGCCGTAGCGGCGGTGGCGAGCCAGCGCCTGCGCCACCTGCGTGTTGCCCAGACCGGTATTGTAGATGCCCACCACGTCGCGGTTGCGGCGCAGGGCCTCTTCCAGCAGGCGGTCGATCCGCTGCCGGTTGTCCTCCCCCGCCAGCACATCGCCGAGCTGCAGATGCGGAAAGCGCTGGGTTATCACCTCGCGGAATCCCTGAATACGCAAACGATGGGCGCTGAAGTCCTGGCGTCCGCTGAGCATCAGCACTTCTCCAGGCCGATGCGCCATTAATCCCATCATCCTGCCCGCGGTGCGGCCAGCCTGCTGCTGATCGATGCCGACGTGGCAGAGCCTCTGTGCGCCGGGCAGATCGGTAACCAGCGTAATCACCGGCACGTTCGCCTCGCGGCACTGGCGCAAAGCCTCGTAGACCAGCGGATGTTCGTTGCCAAAGACAATCAGCGCATGGCGTTTTTTGCTGCTGCGGATAATGCTTTTCGCCAGCTTTTCCGGCGCGGACTCCGCCACCAGCGTACGGTGCAGCGTCAGTCGGCGATAGCCAAGACTATCCGCCACGTCGGCGAAATCCTGCGTCAGGCGGGTGAAAAAGCGCGAATCGTTACCGCTGAGAAACACTTCTATTTGCCACGGTAGACGACGCTCTTCCGGCAGAATGCGCTTCAGCCCGGCTTCCCGAGCGGCCTGCAGCACCCTGCGCGTGGTTTCCGGCGACACGCCGCCGCGTTCGTTAAGCACCCGGTCAACGGTTGCTACCCCCACGCCAATCCGTTTAGCCAGCGCCTCCAGCGACATGCTTTTCATCGTTTTCCCCATGATGGAAATCCATCAAAACGCCTGTGTCGGTCAGTGTAGCAAACGGATTACTTTGGCAACGCTGAATCCCTCTTTCTGGAGAAAAAAATGACCTGCATTCGTTTTGCCTTGTTGGGCAGCGGTTTTATCGGCCAGGTTCACGCCGCCAGCCTCGCTCGCCATGAGCGAACCGTTCTGTCCATGGTGGCTGACGCCGACCCCGAGCGGGCGAAAGCGCTGGCTTCCCGCTACGGCGCGCGGGCGGTAACCGTCGCCGAGGCCATCAGTAGTGATGCCATTGACGCGGTACTGATCGCCAGCTCGACGCCTTCACACGCGGCGCTGCTGGAGGCCGCCGCCCGCGCCGGGAAAGCGATCTACTGCGAAAAGCCTATCGATCTTTCGCTGGCCCGCGCCCGCGAGGTCGTCGAGAAAGTGCTGCCGCTCGGGGTACCGGTGACCGTTGGCTTTAACCGCCGCTTCGACGCCAGCCACCAGCAGCTGCGCCGGGAGATCGAGGCCGGGGTGATTGGCAAAATTGAACTGGTGCAGATGGTGTGTCGGGCATCGGTTATGCCGCCGCTGGAATATCTGCGCAGCTCCGGCGGCCAGATGCGCGACCAGGCGATTCACTTCTTTGACCTGCTGCGCTTTCTTACCGGCGATGAAGTGACAACCGTCGCCGCCATGGGAGATGCGCTGGCGCTGGCGGAAATTGCTGAATTCGACGATGTCGATACTTCCATTCTGATGCTGCGGATGCGCGGCGGCGCGCTGGCGCAGCTGGACAACACCCGGCGCACCGGCCACGGCTACGATGAGCGCATTAGCCTGCTTGGCCCGGATGGCGTGCTGGAGTCCGGCAGTCAGACAACGCGCGGCGTCACGCTGTGGCAGGGAGAGCGCCGCATTCAGCCCGGCCTCTACCCGGACTGGTTCAGCCGCGTCGAGGGGTCGTACTACGCGCATCTGGATGCTTTTGTCCGCTCGCTAGGCGGAGAAGAGGTGGCGGACCTGCCGGGGCTGCTGGACGGCCTGCGGGCGCAGGCCATCGCCGAAGCCGCTGTGCTCTCGCTGCAGCAGGGACAATTTGTCAGCGTCGAACCGCTGGCGTAAAAAAGCCCCGTATGCGGTCGGCATACGGGGCCGCTTCACTTAGCGCTCTTCGTTAAATACCACGCCAATCTGCCGCCGCACTTCATCCATCACGCTCAGGTTTTCCAGTACCCTGGCCAGCGGGCGGATCGGCGAGTCCGTCAGCCCCTGACCGACGCACCAGGCAAAATGCTCGGCCTGATAAAACAGCTGGTCGTAGCGGTTGCGCGGCTCCTCCCAGCGCAGCACCTGCCCGCCCTGACTGGCGGCGAGAGTAAAATTCCCCGGCGCGTAGAACTGCCCGTCGAGGGTAAGGGTCGCATCGCGCCCGGCCACCACCGCGCCGCCCGGCGTGTTGCTGAACAGGGTGGTGTTCAATAATCCCTGGAGGCCCTTTTCCCAGTTAAACAGCATCGAAATCTGCCCGTTGACGCCTCTTTGGGCGGGACGCCCGCGGGCGATAATGTCCTGCGGCACGCCGCCAACCATCACGCAGAATGAGGTCAGATAGCTGCCGAGATCCATCATCGGCCCGCCGGCGAGATCGGCATTAAAAATGCGATGATCCGGAGTAAAGAACTCGCCGTGATCGGCGAGCAGCGTGTGCAGATCGCCCAGTACGCCGTCCTCCAGCAGCTGGCGAATCACGTCATACTTCGGCGCGTAGTCGCACCACATCGCCTCCATCGCCAGCGTCCCCTGCTTCATGGCCTCCGCTTTCAGCGTCGCGCCTTCCCGCCGGTTCAGCGCAAACGGCTTTTCAATCAGCACATGTTTGCCCGCCCGCAGCGCCCGCAACCCGTCGGGAAAGTGGTGGTTATGCGGGGTGGCAATGTATACCGCGTCAATATCCGGGCGCGCCAGCATCTCATCCACCTGAGCGTAAGCCTGCGGGATCCCCCAGCGGGCGGCAAAGCTGTCGGCCTTTTGCTGCGTGCGCGAGGAGACGGCAACCACCCGCTGGTGGCTGAGCTCTTTTAACGATTTCACAAAGCGCTCGGCAATCCAGCCGGGGCCAATAATGGCCCAACGCAGCGAGGGGATCGCCGAGGCGGCGGGATGGCGCGGTTTTGGTAACTGTGACGGGAACATAGCGGCTCCTGATTTTATTTTGCCGGGGAGAGACACTATAAGCAGGCGCAGAGGAGGACGAATAACGAATTTATGATGGAATTCCATCATCGACATAGTGCTTGTCAAACGCGCGGGAGTCGCGGATAGTCCGGGCAGTTCATCACTATCAAGGAGTCAGAGATGTTGAAAAGTTCGTGGCGTAAAAGCGCCCTGATGGCCGCCGCCGTTCCGCTACTGCTGGCGAGCGGTTCATTATGGGCCAGTGCCGATACTCTCCAGCAGAAGCTGGCTGATTTAGAAAAACGTTCCGGCGGTCGGCTGGGCGTGGCGCTGATTAACACGGCAGATGATTCGCAGACCCTCTATCGCGGCGACGAACGTTTTGCCATGTGCAGCACCGGTAAAGTGATGGCCGCCGCCGCGGTGTTAAAACAGAGCGAAAGCCATCCCGATGTGGTGAATAAAAGGCTGGAGATTAAAAAATCGGATTTAGTGGTCTGGAGCCCGATTACCGAAAAACATCTGCAAAGCGGAATGACCCTGGCGGAACTCAGCGCTGCGGCGCTGCAGTATAGCGACAATACCGCGATGAATAAGATTATCGGTTACCTTGGCGGGCCGGAAAAAGTCACCGCATTCGCCCAGAGCATCGGTGACGTTACTTTTCGTCTCGATCGGATGGAGCCGGCGCTGAACAGCGCGATTCCCGGTGATAAGCGCGATACCACCACCCCATTGGCGATGGCCGAAAGTCTGCGTAAGCTGACGCTGGGCAATGCGCTGGGCGAACAGCAGCGCGCCCAGTTAGTGACATGGCTGAAAGGCAATACCACCGGCGGGCAAAGCATTCGTGCAGGCCTGCCCGCAAGCTGGGCGGTCGGGGATAAAACCGGCGGCGGAGATTACGGCACCACCAACGATATCGCGGTGATCTGGCCGGAAAATCATGCTCCGCTGGTGCTAGTGACCTATTTTACCCAACCGCAGCAGGATGCGAAAAGCCGCAAAGAGGTGCTAGCCGCGGCGGCGAAAATCGTGACCGAAGGGCTGTAGCCCGGGAACAGGTTCGTGCTGCAACACTCTGCGCTTTGTTTTCCCGGTAGCGCTGCGCTGTTCGGGCTACGGGTTCATCGCCATCTGCGGACCGGTAGCCCGGACAGATGCGCAGCATCGCCTCCGGAACATTCAGCCACTCTGCGCTCTGCTCCCGGGGGCGGCGCTCAACGCGCCTTGCCCGGGCTACGGGTTCACCACCGTCTGCGATCCGGTAGCCCGGACAGATGCGCAGCATCGCCTCCGGGACAGCCTGAATAGACAGCCGCCAAATATTAGTCGGTAATTTTAAACGTCAGCGCATAGGCGCTGGTTTTCCCTTCATCACGCGCGCCGCCCATCTGATATACCCGCACCGTATATTTCCCGCTGACACCCAGACGCTGCTCAAAAATATCGCCGCTCATCGAACCGTTAAAAATCGCGTGATTATCCGGGGTAATCACATTAAAAAAGGGATGCGGCCACTGGCTGTTCATACCGATATGCATCATCTGGCCGGCTTTCGCCTCCAGCGTATAGTCATTAACATCGTCGCCGGTCACGGTGCTTTTTATTATCGTGCCGTTGCTGCCTTTATCAAAATGAATGGTATTGCTGTTTATATTATCACTTGCCATTGATAATACTGACGTTAATAAGTAACTTGCACAGATCACGCCGCCAACAATTAATTTTATTTTTTTCATTTAATTAACACCTTATGTTTTTTATGCGCGCTGTTATAGCACATAAGGTGCCCGGAGTAAGCTTATTCGCCATATCGCTCGCCGGGATAAACGGGTCGAAATTAAGGCCCCCGGCTTAAATAAATAAGGGGGCCTGGTTTCTGCATGATTTATTTCTGCGGACGCATTGCCGGGAACAGGATCACATCGCGGATGGTGTGGCTGTTAGTAAACAGCATCACCATACGGTCGATACCGATACCCAGGCCGGCAGTCGGCGGCAGGCCGTACTCGAGCGCGGTGACGTAGTCTTCGTCGTAGAACATCGCTTCATCATCCCCCGCCGCTTTGGCGTTGACCTGATCCTGAAAACGCTGGGCCTGGTCTTCCGCGTCGTTCAGCTCGCTAAAACCGTTACCGATTTCCCGTCCGCCGATGAAGAATTCGAAGCGGTCGGTAATTTCCGGGTTCACGTCGTTACGGCGCGCCAGCGGCGAAACTTCCGCCGGATACTCGGTGATAAAAGTCGGCTGGATCAGATGCGCTTCCGCCACTTCGTCGAATATTTCGGTGACGATACGCCCCAGGCCCCAGCTTTTCTCAACGTGAATGCCGATGGATTCCGCCAGCGCTTTTGCCGCATCGAAGTTATCCAGATCCGCCATCTCGGTTTCCGGACGGTATTTCTTGATCGCTTCGCGCATGGTCAGTTTTTCAAACGGCTTACCGAAATCGAACACCCGATCGCCGTACGGCACTTCGGTTTTACCCAGTACGTTCTGCGCCAGCGTGCGGAACAGGGATTCGGTCAGTTCGATCAGATCTTTGTAATCCGCATACGCCATATAGAGTTCCATCATGGTGAACTCTGGGTTATGGCGCACGGAGATACCTTCGTTACGGAAGTTGCGGTTGATTTCGAACACCCGTTCGAAGCCGCCGACCACCAGCCGTTTCAGGTACAACTCTGGCGCGATGCGCAGATACATATCCAGATCGAGCGCGTTGTGATGGGTGATAAACGGACGCGCGGAGGCGCCGCCGGGGATCACCTGCATCATTGGCGTTTCGACTTCCATAAAGCCGCGCGCAACCATGAACTGACGCATGGTCGCCAGGATCTGCGAACGCACCTTGAAGGTGTGGCGCGACTCTTCGTTGGAGATCAGATCCAGATAGCGCTGACGATAGCGCGCTTCCTGATCCTGCAGGCCGTGAAACTTGTCCGGCAGCGGGCGCAACGCTTTGGTCAACAGACGCAGCTCGGTGCAGTGAATGGAGAGTTCGCCGGTCTGGGTTTTGAACAGCTTACCGCGGGCGGCGATGATGTCGCCGAGATCCCATTTCTTAAACTGTTCGTTGTAGACGCCTTCCGCCAGATCGTCGCGGGCGACGTACAGCTGAATGCGGCCACCGACGTCCTGTAAGGTGACGAAGGAGGCTTTGCCCATAATACGGCGGGTCATCATGCGGCCCGCGACGGAGACCTCGACGTTCAGAGAGATGAGCTCGTCGTTTTCCTTACTATCGTATTCAGCGTGGAGCTGGTCGGAAGTATGGTCACGGCGAAAGTCGTTCGGGAACGCCACGCCCTGCTCGCGCAGCGCGGCCAGTTTTTCACGACGGGTTTTCAATTCATTATTAAGGTCAATTGCCTCATCGGCACCTTGTGCTTGTTGTTCAGACATGTTGGTTCCTCATAACCCTGCTTGCAAACTTGCTTCGATAATTGAACCAGGTCACTCTCTAGCGCGGCCTGTTCCGGCGTCGACGCCAAAGAACAATCTTAACGAACCTGGTTTCACTTCCGGCTGAATTCACTCAACCATCGTTTCACTAACGATTTTTTGTCTTCGGCTTCCGCGCCCGCCAAAATATCCTCCTCCTGTTCCGTAAAGGGTGCAAGGAGCGGCTTGTCGCTCCGCTGTTGGGCTGCCGATCCCCGGCTCGCGGCGTAAACGCCTTAGCCGGGCTACCAGGCAGCACGATTTTGTCGCCCCGGTAAGCGCAGCGCGACCGGGGAGATATCCCGGTAAGCCGCACCTGTCGCCAGACGGGGCTAGGCGCCGCCGCCGGGAAGCTCACCGGCGGCAGCGCGACGCCTGCCGACGCTGAACGCGGCGGCGAAGGCGACGACGACAATCACTGCCACGCAGCCCAGCGTCCATTCGCCCATCTGGGCAAAGAAGTGCTGATACGCGGCAATCGCCGTATCGCTGATTTGCGACTCGGTGGTCTGCTGCGCCACCACGCCCGCCAGCCAGTTGGCTACCGCGCCGGTGGCCAGCATATAAATCCCGGTCAGTACCCCGGTGACGCCGGGCATATTGAGGCGGGTAATCTGCGCCATCGCCACCGGGTCGATAAACAGCTCGGCGAAACCCATTAGCGCCAGGCCAGCCACCATCATGCCCATCGATGCCTGCCCCTGTGCCGCGCCATGGCGCGCGTTAAGCGCCAGCAGCATAAAGCCGCAGCCCATCAGCACCAGGCCAAAGGCGAACTTCAGCCACACGCGCAGCGCCGAGCGGGTCGCGCCTTCCGGCCGCATCAGCCACGCCAGCACGACGCCCGCCGCCATCACCGCCACGGCGTTAACCGACTGGAACAGCGCAGTCGGCACCTCAATATTCACCAGGCGACGATTAACAAAGTGGTCAATGAACAGACTGATTGAACTCCCGCCCTGCTGCGCCAGAACCCAGAACAGAGTCCCGGTCAGCATCAGCAGAACGATTTGCCACAGCGCGCGGCGATGCTCCGGCGATTTGACCATAATGCGCGCCACCATCTGGGCAGCGAAAACGCAGACGATCGCCAGCAGGTAGCCGGACCAGTTATTCTCCAGCAGCAGCGTGAAAAACACCGGCGCAACGCAGAGCATCACCACCAGCCAGCCCCAGGTCGGCAGCACAAATTTCACCGCCTGCAGCGCCTGTTTATCGACGCCGCGCGCGTGGCGGAAGTAGCGACTGCCGCTGAGGAAAATCATCAGGCCGACAAACATACCGATTCCCGCCAGCGCAAAGCCGATATGCCAGCCGTACCACTGCGCCGCCAGCCCGCAGGCGATAGGCGCGGCGATGGAGCCGACGTTACCAGCGGCGTACAGCAGCGAAAAACCGCCGTCGCGGCGAGGGTCGTCAACGGCGTAGAGTTCGCCCAGCAGGCAGCTGATGTTGGATTTGAACAGGCCGTAGCCGCAGATAATGATCGCCAGCGCGAGGTACAGGCTCCAGGTGGAATCGGATTCGACGCCCAGCACTACGTGGCCAAGCGTCATTAATAGCGCGCCGGCAATCACCGCCGTGCGGTTGCCGAGGAGGCGGTCGGCAAGCCAGCCGCCGAGAATAGGAGTGACGTACACCAGGGAGGCGTAGGCGCTGAACAGGCTGATGGCGTGGCTGTCATCAAAGCCGAGTTGATGGGTGAGATAGAGGATGAGTAAGGCACGCATGCCGTAAAAGCTGAAATATTCCCAGATTTGGATCGCAACGATGTAATAAATCGCGCGCGGCTGTGAGGGTGTTTTCATGTGTTCTCCTTGCAGCGTGAAAAAGGGAAGTGGCAAGCCACTTCCCTGTTGTGCATCGATTATTTGTTGTTTTCTTCTCTCAGCACTTTAACGGTGTAACGACCATCCGCCTGACGATAGGCGCCGTGGATATCGGTTTCGAAGCCCGGATAGTGGGCGCCGATTTCGCACAACATCTGCAGGAATTCCAGCACCGGACGGCTCTCTTCGGTGATCATTTCACCCGGCATCACCAGCGGCACTCCCGGAGGATACGGCAGGATCATGTTGGCGTTGACGCGGCCCACCATCTCTTCGAGATACACCTCTTCGGTCTGACCGTGCAGCTCTTTCTGGAACGCGGCGTACGGCGTGATCATCATGGTTGGCAGCACTTCAAACGCGCGGAACATCAGGTCCGGCAGATTGTGGTGCTCAATCAGTTTGTGAATATTCTGCGCCAGTTCCTGAACGCGCATGTTTTCGTAGAATTCAGGATCTTCACGGTACAGCGACGGCAGCATGTTTTTCACCCGCAGGTTCAGGTCGAACGCGCGTTTGAAATCGGTCAGCGCGCGCAGCAGGCTCAGCGCTTTGGTTTTGTCGATACCGATGCTGAACAAGAACAGCAGGTTGTACGGACCGGTTTTTTCGACCACGATGCCGTGCTCATCGAGATATTTCGCCACGATGCTTGCCGGAATACCGAAATCATCCATGGTGCCGTCTTTCTTCATCCCCGGGGTCAGCAGCGTGACTTTAATCGGGTCGAGATACATGTGTTCGTTATCGATGTTTTTGAAGCCGTGCCACGCGCTGTCGGAGCGCAGCGGCCAGCATTCCGCGCCATCGATATGTTCCGGCTGCCAGACGTCGAAGAACCAGCCGTCGGATTCGCCTTTCAGGCGTTTAATCTCTTTACGGAACTTAATTGAACGTTCGATAGAGCCGTCAATCAGGCGCTTACCGGCGTTGCCTTTCATCATCGCCGCCGCGGTTTCCGTCGAGGCTACTACGCCGTAGTGCGGAGAAGTGGTGGTGTGCATCATGTAGGCTTCGTTAAAGGTTTCTTCGTTTACGTCGCCTTTCACATGAATCATCGATGCCTGAGAAAACGCCGCCAGCAGTTTGTGCGTGGACTGCGTTTCGTAAATCACTTTCCCTTCGACGCGGCCGCCGCTCATCCCGCATTTGCCTTCATAAATCGGCGAGAAGTTGGTGTAAGGCACCCACGCGGAGTCAAAGTGGATGGATTTCACATCCAGGGTTTTCTTGATGTAGTCCGTGTTGTACAGCAGACCATCATAGGTGGAGTTGGTGATTACCGCGTGCACCGGCCAGGTCGCGTTCGGCGTCTCTTTTACGCGTTTGGCGATCGTCGCGTGCTGGAATTCGCTCTGCGGGATACCGCCGAGGATGCCGTAGGCATTACGGGTCGGACGGAAGTAGATTGGCGTAATGTCGCTCATCATCATCAGATGGGTCAGCGATTTATGGCAGTTACGGTCAATCAGCACGGTGCTACCGGCCGGGGCGGAATACATGCCGACGATTTTGTTGGCGGTGGAGGTGCCGTTGGTCACCATATAGCTGCGTTCCGCGTTGAAGACGCGGGCGATGTACTCTTCCGCTTCTTTGTGCGGGCCGCTGTGATCCAGCAGGGAACCGAGTTCAGAAACCGAAATCGAGATATCGGATTTCATGGTATTGGAACCAAAGAAATCGTAGAAGATGCTGCCGACCGGGCTTTTCTGGAACGCGGTACCGCCCATATGGCCTGGGGTACAGAAGGTATATTTGCCTTCACGCACGTATTTAAACAGCGCTTTGGTCAGCGGCGGCAGAATGGTGTCGATATACTCATCGGTATTCTGTTTGATTTTGTTAGCAATATCTTCCGCCGCACCCAGCGCATATTCGAAGAAGCGAACCTGCATGCGCAGATCGTTGAGGCTCACATCCAGGGTTGAGTAAGTATTCGCAAAGGCGTACAGCGGCATATATTCGTTCATTTTGCTGATGTCTTCGCACAGTTCGAGATTGTATTTATCCCAGTCGAAGATCACACCGCACAGACGCGCATTGTTTTCGATCAGTTTTAATAAGTCGTCACGGTCGTTCGGGTAGACAATACGGAAGTCCAGGCGTTCGAGGGCGCGATGCAGCTCACGGATGGGCTCTTCTTTGAAGTAAACACCCATGTGATTCATGATTGCGATAACGTTCATAGTCAAATCTCCAGATAAAGAAAGCCCCTCCCGCCACGTCGTGACAGGTGATGGAAGGAGCCTCAGGAATAGGGTTACGGATTAATGCGCGCTGGCGGTGCTGCTATCAGCGGAGCCGTCGTTACTCTGACGCTGGTGCATTTTGCGGCCGTAGAACATCAGGATGATCAGGCTGACGATAAAGGTGCCGGCCAGTTCGAAGGAGCTTGCCCCCATCAGGGCGATAAAGCAGAACCCACAGCCGAGGATGGAGCAAATCAGGCTGACGAAGTTGCGCACGTTAATGCCTTCGAAGCGAATCAGGTCAACGCAGGAGTAGAAGTAAGGCAGCATGGTCAGCAGAACCGCGATACCGGTCAGCTCGCCGAACAGGTCGGAGGCTTTCCCGCCGGTGGAGTTCATCAGGGTGATCAGCACCATCAGGACGGTCATTTTCACTGCGGCCAGCAGCAGGCCTTTTTTCGGGTTGCCGTTTTTATCCAGTTCACCGTAGATTTTCGGGAAGTTGCCGTCGTTAGCGGCGCGCACGCCGGCCTGGCCGACCAGCATCATCCACGAACCGAGAGAAGTCAGGCAGGCAAAGGCGGTGAAGGCGGAAACCATCGGCGCAGCCCAGCCGCCAAGGATAGTCGATGCGCTGATAGCAAACGGCGCGCCGGACGCGGCCATCTCAGACGCAGGGTACATACCGGCGATGACCTGGGTCGCGGCGATATACACGATACCTGCCAGCGCGGTCCCCAGCATGGTGGCCAGCGGTACGGTACGTTTCGGGTTTTTCACCATCCCGGTACTGACGGCGGCAGATTCTACCCCGACAAAGGCCCACAGGCAGAGAAGGATACTTTTCACCACCGCATGGCTATCCGTCGTGGCTGAGGTGTTCCAGTTTGCCTGATAGGTGGCAACGTCAAACCAGTGCCAGCCGACCACTGCGGTCATTACGACCGGAATAAGCACCAGCACCAGACCAATAGTCGTCAGGCGGCTTACCCAGGTGCCGCCGAGCATATTCACGAAGGTGAATATCCACACGATGGCAATACAGGCAATACCTGCTGGTACCGGGTTATTTAAAATAGGGAAGAATGTTGATAAATAAGAGACGGCGGTAATGCCGATTGCCAGATTACCGATCCAGTTAGCGTGATAATAAAGCACGCCGGTCTGAAAACCGAACGCCGGAGATATTTCGCCGGCGTAGGCAATAGGGCCCCCCTGCTGCGGGTTTTTGGTCGCCAGACGGGCATATACATAAGCCAGAGACATCGCGCCAATAATAGATATCACCCAACCCCAAATGGCGATAGAACCGATACTCGCCAGGTTCGCAGGTAATAATGCAATACCGCTCCCCATCATATTACCGGCTACCACGCCGGTACAGGCAAATAGCCCGATCTTCTTGGCAGAACTCATGTTTGCTTTTCTCCTAAGTTTATTTGGGAGGTACAGATCATGATGATGAACCTTTTATTGACCCGACCAACTGCCAATTAGATTACGGATTAGTACGAGATAAGTCCTAAAGATAAAGTGAAATAACTGCAAACATCAGACAAATGATATTTTGACCTTTTTTGCGCAACATATCAGGATGACATGTTGAGATCAGGAAAAGATAAATATTAATAAATTACATGGACTTATAAACACATTTTCGTGTTGAAAATGTGTTACAAACAGGCAGAGAAAGGATATAAAATATAACAACAGAGACGCTCATGAGAAACATAAGTTTAACCTCACCACGGCCAAAACCATGGCCATGATGAGGGTTTACTTATTCTGAAGCGAGGAAGTTATCGAGATACGGAACCACGCGGGTTACGGAGGTCTGGAATACCGCGTTTTCAATCCAGTAAAATGTATTCTCTCCCGGACGTAAATTAAATGCTGTCAGATAGGCATCGGCAGCTTCCCGGCTCTGCCCTTTCATTTCGTAGACTTTACCCAGCAGCACATAGTTCATCCACGACATTTCCAGGTCAATACCGGTATTAATCGCGCTGTAGGCTTCATCGACTTTCCCTTTGCCCAGCATATCTACCGTTTTAATCTGATAAAATATTGCCATGTCTTTAATCCCCGGCATATTACCCACCCGGGTTATTTCGCTGTAAAGATCGGCAAGCTGTTTATCATCCAGCGGCTGCTGAGAATGGCGTAATACGTCCACCAGCGCCTTTTCCGCCCAGGCATAGGTAAAGTCCGGCGATTGTTTATTCACGTCGGCAAGCAGGCTACTGGCTTTTCCGAGTGAATCAACGTCTCCGTTCATTAATAGCTGATGCGCCTGATAGAAATGGGTAAGCACGATACTTTGCGACGGCTGATACTGCTTTAACATCTCCTGCATCCGCGCCGGCCACGGCTGCTTCAGCGCCTCTGACAGGCTGCTCAGCAGGTCGTTCTGAATCGACAGCTGGTTGTCGCTGGTGACAAAGTAGCGCTTATCCATCATGGTCGAACCGTCGGCGTTATCCACCACCTTCACCGACATAAAGCACTGCTGCGCGCGATAGTGCCGCTGGTTGACGAACTCAATGGTCAGGGTTTTACCGGAGCTGCTCGGCTCATTGATGTTGTAGTTGGTTTTATCGTGCACCATAAAGGTGGAGAAGGTGTTCAGCGAGGTGGTAATCAGGCTTCCCAGACCGATGGCATAGGAGTGCTGCGATGACCAGTTGTTGCAGGTACTGCCGCTGAGCAGGTGAATATCAACATCGCGCGGGTTGAGCAGCAGCCGCGTTTTCGTGACCGGCGGGCGCGACTCGAGGGTCGATAACGCCACCAGTGCCACGCAGCTCGCGAGGGCCAGCAGAAACAGCCCCCAGACGATAAACGTACTCAGCCGCTTGCGTTTTTCCGGCTTCACCACCGCTGCTCCGACCGGCGCGGGCGTATCGGGCTGCGGGGAGGGCAACGGCGCGGCAAAACCGGCCGTTGGCGTTTCTGCGGGGATAACCGGCGTCAGCTCCTCCCCCTCTTCCGTACACCAGATCGCCGGCACCGTCAGCTTATAGCCGCGCTTGGGTACGGTAGCGATATATTCAAGGCTGCCGTCGTCGCCATCTTTCAGCGACTTACGTAGCTCGGAGACGCTTTGCGTGACGACGTGACTGGTGACAACGTTGCGGGTCCAGACATTATCGATGAGCTCATCCCGGCTGAGTACTTCCCCAGGATGACGGGCAAAGAAAACCAAAAGATCGATTAAGCGCGGTTCGAGAGTTAGCTGACGCCCCTTGCGGCTAATTTGGTTAACAGAGGGAGTAACCAGCCATTCTCCAACGCGAACAACAGGTTGTTGCATAAAAAAGAGCCCCAGGACGAAACGGGAAAGGCGCGATGATATCACATTTACCCTACCTATTAATGATAGGGGTCATGACCATGAACGCAATATATTCATCTTCGTTTTCGATGACTGGCAAACTTTCATTTGCTAAAGGCGTTTTTTTGCCTCACGGCAATGTTTCTTAAGGGTGCGAAAGCTTACCTTTTTTCGCGCGATTTTCCTGGATTGTGTGACCTGAGTAAGGCTTAGGCGCGACAATCGTCGCCCATCCGCGGGGATATGCTATTTTTAGGTCGCCCGACAGAGATCGGACCGCCGAACAGATGGCCGAAAACAGTGCCTCACCCGCAGCGTAAGGAATGTCGACGATGACCTGGAAATTAGTTAAGCAAATTGTGCACGATGATGCGTTAAGAAAGAGCTTCATTGATCTGGCGATTAAAACCTTCGATCTCTCCTTTAAAGAGTGGTACCGCAAAGGCTACTGGACCGACGCCTATATTCCCTACGCCCTGGTGAGCAACAATAAAGTGATTGCTAACGCCTCTGCCAATATTATCGACCTGATCTGGCAGGACGAACCCCGCCGCTATATCCAAATCGGCACCGTAATGACCGACATCGATCATCGCAATCGGGGCCTCGCCGGGCAGCTTGTGAATGAGATTCTGGCGGACTGGCAGGATAAAGCAGACGCCTTCTTCCTGTTTGCTAACCCGACAACCGTTGATTTTTACCCGAAATTCGGCTTCGAGCGCACCGATGAACATCAGTATATTATGCCGGTAGTACCGACAGCGGGCGACTTCCGCAAGCTCGATATGGATCGGCCGGAAGACGTTGCGCTATTGCAGCGCTATTATCAAAAATCGAATCCGTTTTCACAGCTGCGGGTACAGGATAACTTCGGTTTATTGATGTTCTACTGCTCCGCCTTTATGAAGCACTTCGTCTATTATTCTGAGAAAAACCAGGCGATCGCGATTGCTATGCAAAACGGTCCGGCGCTGATCTGTTTCGATATTTTCTGCGACAGCGGCCGCTCCCTGTCGGCCATTATCAACCAGCTCGCCGATGACAATACGTACCAGGCTATCCTCGGCTTTACCCCCAAAGAGAATCGGAGCGGCGAGTATGAGAAAATCGAAGGCGAAGATATTCTGTTTATCTACGGACAAAAAGAAAATATCTTCAAAGAGAATAAGCTGATGTTCCCGCTTTTATCCCACGCCTGAGGCTGCGCTTAACGCGTCCACGGCCCGCGCCCGGGCCTTATTGCGTCAACAGCCACTGCTCGAACGCCCGTAGCGCCGATTCGTTGACGCCGTTTTCCAGCGGCTTCACCAGGCAAAAGCGCTTGCTCAGACTGCGAGCATGCGGCCAGGGCGCAGCCAGTAGCCCGTTTTCGATCGCGCTTTCGACGTATACGTGGGGCACCAGCGCAACGCCCTGCCCGGCCAGCGCGGCGGCTATCGCCATCTCATGCAGATCGTAGCGCACCCCCTGAGCCGGATTATCCAGCGCGATCCCGCACTCTTCAGCATAGCGCTGCCAGGCGTCGGGATTCTGCCATCGATGAATTCGCGGCAGCGCGTTCAGTTGGCTGATGAGATCTTCCCCCGTGAGTAGCCCGGCGTGGCATACCGGTACCAGCCTCTCTTCAAACAGAAACTGCATACGCATTCCGGCCCATGCGGGATGCTCGAAATGAACCGCCGCGTCAAAACCGCTGCCGCTGAGGATAAACGGGTCGGTTCTGACCGCGATATTCAGCGTGATATCCGGATGTTGGCGCTGAAAATCCCCCAGCCGGGGAATGAGCCAACGGCTGGCGAAGGTCGGCGGCGCGGCGATGTCCAGGCTTCGGCTGCCATCCGCTGCCCCCATCAGATACTGAGTGTCCCGTTCAAGGCGCTCCAGCGTTTCGCGCACATGGTGCGCATAGCGCGCGCCGTTAGGATTCAGCCGTACCCGGCTCCCCGTCCGCTCAAACAGCCTGCAGTTCAACAGCGATTCCAGACGGGCGATTTGCCGACTGATCGCCCCTTCGGTAAGCGACAGCTCTTCCGCCGCGCGGGCAAAGTTACCGTGCCTGGCGGCGGCCTCAAAGGCCTGCAAAGAGGCGCTGCTGGGGAGTTTTTTTCGCACGATGGCCACCTCTGCTGGATTTTTCATTAATGACAAAATGTCATTGAGTGATGAAATAATATCGTTTTATAGGGCTTATTACCCAACGTAGCATGATCAAATGTCAATATCACACGCCATCATGCAGAGGTCAGCCCATGTTATATATCGTTGAGTGCAGCTACGCCGACCCGGAAAGCGAAGCCGGCTGGAACAGGTTTTACAGCCAGCACAAGCTGCCGGCGCTGGTTTCCGTCAGCGGGTTCCGCGCTTCGCAGCGCTTCCGGGCGCTCTCCTCCGGCTGCCCGGCCTATCTTGCCATTCATACTATCCAGGATGCTGACACCCTCGCCAGTGAAGAGTATCGCCATAAAGGCGGCGGCAACTTTGCACGCTGGCAGGCGCATATTCGCGACTGGCGGCGAAACCTGTATCGGTACAGCGGGGTGTTCCCTGCCGTCGCTGAGGGTGATGTTCTACTGCTGAGCCCGGAGCCGCTGGACTTCGTTGAGTCGGAACTGGGATATCAGCCGACAAAACTTCCGGCCGCCGGGCTGGATAACAACCCGCCGCAGCGCGTGGCGTACGTTCTGCCGCGCCGGGAAGCCATGCTGCTTGCGGGGCGGGACAAAGCCTGGCTTTATGAACCCATGGCCGGTCAGCTACAAAGCCCGGCTGAAGAACAGCCTGCAGCATGCTAAGAGGTTTTTATGCGCAATCCATCTTTTATCTCCCGCCAGATTGGCGATTTTCAGGTGACTGCCCTTAGCGACGGCAGCATGGCCGCCGACCTGGCGCTGCTGTCCGGCATCGATAGCGATGATGCCGCACAAATCCAGCGCGATGCGGGCGTTATCGAACCCGGCAATATCGACATTAATGGCTATCTTATCCGCGGCCGGGGAAGAACGATTCTGGTCGACGCGGGGACGGGAGGCGGCGTGCTGGAAACCAGTCTGCGTGCGGCGGGGAGTGCGCCAGACGACGTTGATACCGTCCTGCTGACCCATGCTCATCCGGATCATATTGGCGGCCTGCTGGATGCCAACGGCGCGCCGCGCTATCCCAATGCCCGTCTTTATCTGCACCCTCTGGAAGCCGAATACTGGCAGGACGATGCCATGCTAAACCGGACCAATGCGCGGGGTCAGCGAAACTTCGCTCTCGCCCGCCGCACCCTGGACGCGTGGTCCCGGCGCCTCGGGTTTCTGGAGGATCGTGAAGTCGTCACGGGTATCCATCCGGTCTGGTTACCCGGACATACGCCGGGCCATAGCGGGTTTCGCATTGACGCCGCCGGACAAAGCCTGCTGATTTGGGGCGATATCGTCCACTTTCCGCATATTCAGGCCGCACAACCCGCCGCCGCTATCGCTTTTGATTGCGATCCCGTACAGGCCAGAGCGACGCGGGAAGCGATCCTCGCCCAGGCCGCCAGCGAAAATCTGCTGATTGCCGGTATGCATCTTGGCGGGTCGGGGTTTGCCCATATCGTACCGACTTCGCGCGGTTATCGTATTGATGATTCTGCGCAGTAAAAGGAAAGCCGGGCGGTGAAGTCCGCCTTTGCTTATCCGATTAAGATTTTTTTCGCCTGCTGAAAGATTGAACTGACTCGCGTTTATTTTCCCATATAAATATAAAATGTCGTTTTATTTTAAATGAATTTAAATTTTATTTTTCCATAAAATATGACATTAAGGAAAATCTATGCGCAATAGCTTCAGACCTGCACGCGGCATGCTGGGGTTGGCAATCGCACTAGCCGGGCTCGCAGGCGGTTGTAATGACAGCAGCGGAACCGTCGATAACCAGCACGAGGCGCCCGCCTCCGCGCCACAAAATGTCATGGTTCCGATACTGTCAGCCGATGAAAACAGCCTGGTGCTGGTCTGGGAAAAACCGGAGTCCGAGACCGAGCAGGTGGTGGACTACGCCGTCTATCGTCAAGGCGAGCGGCTGGGCATGGCGCGTGAAAATCAAAACCATTTCTCACCAGCAAAGCCCTATATTGATAACTTCTATCAGCGGATCGCCAGCGACGGCTGGCAGCAGAAAATCGATCTGCGCAGCTTTACGGCCACCAACCTGCAGCCGGATACGGAGTATGCCTTTACGGTCCGCGCAGTCTACGCCGATGGCAAAGAGTCCCCGGATAGCGCAGTGATTAAGGCGCGCACCAGCAAAACGCCGCACATCATCGAAGCCAGCACATTCGGCGCGAAGGGTGACGGCACAACGCTGAATACCCAAGCGCTGCAGCAGGCCATCGATAGCTGTACCGTCACGCACTATCCTCAGGGCTGCAAAGTACTGATTTCCGGCGGCGAATTCAAAACCGGCGCGCTCTTCCTGCATAGCGATATGACCCTGGAGATTGCCGCTGGCGCCACCCTGCTGGGTTCGGACGATCCGGCCCAGTATCCGCTGGAAAAAGGCTACTCCCTCTATCCCTACAGCGATCATCCGCAGCCCCGCCGCCCGCCGTCATTAATTAACGTGCTGGAAGCGGACGACAAGGGCGAGTCTCCGGCCGGAACGTTTCGTAATATTCGCATCGTTGGTAAAGGCACGATTGACGGCAACGGCTGGACCCGCGGCGTCAAAAACGGCGGCGATGCGACAATTAGCGACGAATTGGGCAACGCGCTGCCGCAGTACCGGGCCAGCAATGCCAAAAAAGTCGGCGCGGACGGTATTCTGGCAAAGCACCAGACCAAAGCGGCTATTGCGGAAGGGATTGAAAGCAATAGCGCCTATAAAAACCGCCGCTCCAGCCTGATGACCCTGCGCGGCGTGCAAAATCTCTACCTTGCCGGACTGACGATCCGTAACCCCGCTTTTCACGGGGTAATGGCGCTGGAATCAGAAAATATTACCCTGAATGGGCTTGTGCATCAGACCTTTGACGGCAATAACGCCGACGGCGTCGAGTTCGGCAATAGTAAAAACGCGCTGGTCTTCAATAACTTCTTCGATACTGGAGATGATTGCGTTAATTTTGCCGCCGGGTTTGGTAAAGGCGCGGAAACTTTTCATCAGCAGCCGCAAAGCGGGGCGTGGATTTTTAATAACTATTTCCGTAAAGGCCACGGCGCCGTGGTGACGGGTAGCCATACCGGCGCGTGGATCGAAAACGTTCGCGCCGAGGATAACGTCATGTATATGACCGACGTTGGTCTGCGTATGAAGAGCCGCCCCTACTACGGCGGCGGCGTGCGGGATGTGCTGTTCCGTCATAACGCGATGAAAGATATCGCCAAAGAGCCGTTTGTTTTTACTATCAAATACAGCGCCGACGTGAACGATACAACCCCTGCCGACGAACCCGCGCAGTTCCGCGACGTTCAGGTGCAGGACGTGACCGTCGATGGTACCTCGGCTAAGCACAGTATTCTGATTGATGGCATGACGGTAGCCGAAATGGCGGAGTCGTTTGGTATTACCTACCCTCGCGACGCCTATCATCAGAATCTACGTTTCTCCAACGTCAGCTTCCGTAACACCAAAGCGACCAGTATTTCCTTCCTGCACGACAGCCAGTTCGATGAGGTAACCTTCGCCAACACGCCGCAGGCCTGGGAATTTTTCGCCGTCAATGATGTGATGCTCGCCGACAGCCTTCATCAGCAGAGCATTACCCGTGAAGAGAATGACAAGGTTATTCTTGAGGGTGCAACGAAGTAATGGCGTTCCCGGCGGCGAGGTTTATCACAGGCTTAAAATCGGCTGATATCGATTAAGATTAAAGCCCTCTTTAAGCCTTACTTTAGTTGATTATTTCGTCGCCATAAAAGCCGGCGCAGAGAGCGTCGGCGCGCTGCGCCACCAGATAAGCAGCGCCGCCAGAGCGATAACGCTCAGCACGCTGAACGCCGTCGCGAAGGAGTAATAACCGGCAATCATTCCCGTCAATGCCGGACTCATCGCCGCGCCGGCCCCCTGCATTAGCATTACCACGCTTTGGCCAGCATTGACGTGCCCGCTGCCGCGCAGCAGTGCCACAATAAAGCTCGGCACCACTACGCCCAGTACCCCTGCGGCGCAGCCGTCCAGTATTTGCACCGGCACCATCATCCACGGTGCCGCCGTGCTTGCCGCCAGCGCAGCCCTGATTGGCATGATCAGCAGAGCCAGCATAATCAGTCGCCAGTACCCATATTTATCGATTCGACCTACGGTCCAGATGGCCACCGGGATCATCACCAACTGGGAAATAATCACCGTCGCCGCGGCATACAGGCCGGGATTGATCGCGCCTGGCGCCGCAGCGATCCGCATACTGAGCATGGGCAGCAACGCGGCATTCGCTAAATGAAAAAGCAGCAGCGTCAACCCAGTAATTAAAAGCGCCCTGTTTTTGGTCAGCACCGAGAAGTCAGGTATCTGGGGGGAGTCCGTCGTTTCAAGCCCGCGCGCCCGAGCGTTGTCGATATCATCACGACGAATTGCCGTCAGGGCAAAGAGCGTGAGCAACATGGTCGAGGCCATCAGGATGAAAATACCGCCAATACCCCAGCGCCAGGCGATCCCGCCGGCAATCAATGCGGTCGTAAAATTACCCGCATGGTTGAAAGCCTCATTTTTACCCATCTGGGTACTAAAGCCATCTTGCCCCGTCAGCCCCAGAGTGATCCCGGTAATAAGCGGGCCAATAAATGCCGCACATATGCCGCTGACGATTTGCGAGATGGCGACGACGCTGCTGCCCTGGCTGAACCAGAGCAGCAGCGTCGTCCCGGTAATCATGATGCACAGTATCGCGAGCATAAGACGCTTGTTCCGCGAAGCATCGGTGATGAACCCTGCGGGAAGCGTCGCCAGCAATCCGGCAACGCCGCCCGCGGTCATCAACAGACCGATGTCATCCGGTCGCCAGTGATGTTGCGTCAGGAAAATCCCCAGAAAAGGCCCGAGCCCATCGCGAACGTCGGCAATAAAAAAGCTGGTCAGGCATAGCGCCTGCAATGAACGAAGAGACATACTTTTCACCCTAATACATCCTTAACCCACTTGATCCGGTCGCCTGTAAAAACAAAATCTTCCCCGCAAAGGGCATCACTCAGGGCTATCGATTTTCTCTCCGTTAAGGAATTGGTTAAAACGCCCGATAAAGGGGCACCGTTCCTTCAACACCATTGTTTATAAATTTAAAAGCGATCTTTATCAATCTCTGAGGATTATTTTATTTGATTATTTTGCTACTGTTAAAACTGACGGTGTTGCTTATGTTATTTTAGGGCTCATTGATGACGCAATATCATTTCCTTTGCTTCAGGCGTACAGCACGTCTTCAGACATGCCAGGATAGTACTATTTAATATATGACATACATTATAGGCGCTCCCCTCCGACATAAATATTATATCGGAGAGCTAAATTTCAAGCGCCAATGCCTTTCTTCACCTTAAGCATATAGTCAGCCAGCGCAATCGACTCTGAAGATTGGCTGTTGATTAACCCCTGCAGCGTTCCTCGCTGATCGGCCTGAGAACGATGCTGCCCAAGCTTTTCTTTGGCCTGAAGCTCCTCAATTTCAATTTTGAATCCAATAATACCTTTCAATTTCCCTTCAATAAACGTCCTGGGCATAATTTCTTTCTGCGCCTGAAGCGTCGGTTCAAATTTATGGACCAACGCTTCCATCACAATGCGTAATTCATCGACAGATAAAAGGCTTACGTTGCCATAGCAGTGAACGGAAGTATAGTTCCACGTGGGAACCGCGGGAGCGGTTTGATACCAGGTAGGGGAAACATAACTATGGGGTCCTTGAAATATGGCGAGCACCCTCTGCCCGTCAAATTCTTTCCAGAGTGGATTCGCACGCGCCATATGGGAAAGAAGAATTCCCTGCGATGAAGAGCTACGATCGAGGATAAAAGGAAGATGACTGGCATTGAGGGAAGGCGAAACGACTAATCCAAAGCTATAAGCGTCAATAAAATCAAAAATATGTTTTTTATCTGATAGCTTCATTGCATCAGGTGTGTACATTTTTTACCTCATCATGTTGACCCGCCAGGTAGTTTCTTTGAAAAAAGATAACTGCCTCTTTTTATTAAGCAATGATTTAGTGTATCAAAGCGTTAGCGCCAGAGAGCGTCATCCACTTCGTTTCCCCTTATTGCACTGGTTAGTAATATTTTTTGTTGTTTTTATCGCTCTGGTTAGAATTGTATAATGTCATTATGTGTTTTTAATGGCATTAATTACCAACTCCTTTTTAACCAATTGAATATAATGATCTTACATAGATATACACATTCTGTGTTCGTATTATCTACATATTGATCTCTTGCCAGACTATTGTGTTTTTTTGATGTACCGGGAAAGCATCGAAATGGTACACCGTTATGCCCAGCTGGCGCCTCACCATTTAACGGAACGCGCAAGGCAAATTGACTCGGTCTTTGCAGAAGATGTCCCAAATGTGTCACATGAGAAAACATCAGCGAGAGGAGGAAGTTGATAACTTTTTGAGTTTAAATGGCCCTACAGGATTCGAATACATAAAGCATTGATATGTTTTATATGGATAAAATCGTGTTCAATAAAATTTGTACCAACATTTATACCAACAGATAAATTTGTCAGAAAATACAGCCCATTATCGCTGGGCAAGCATGCATGGATAATGCTTTGCGATGATGTCGTTCATCTTCTCCACCAGATCCAGCCGTTTGAATATCAGATGCGCGGTTCCCTTCTGAAAATAACGAATACTGAAGAAAACATCTTCGTAACCATCCCTCGCGGGGTTATCACGAACATGCTCCATCAACCGAGCAGAGATATCACTACGGTTTTCAGGGATCGGTTTACCATCTAGCAGGAATAGCATTCTTTCTAGGTCAACCAGTTGATCTCGCCGCCAGCCCCAGTTGAGGCTGAATCCCCATCGATTATGCGTCATCAGATTGTTAATGATGATCTTCTTTCCGAAACTGCAGGGACTGTTGGTTTTGTAATCCCATGACAGGCCTCTGAAGGCATTGATGATGCCACGCTCGAAGACCTTCTGTTTGTTGTGATGAAGCTGCTCAAAGGTACTAAGGATATTGTCTTCAGAGATCGCGGGGATATCGTCTTTCTCCAGACTTTTGTGCCACTCGTCACGAGCCTGAGCATCCATCAGGCTCAGCATGCCTGATTTGTTCATCAGATCGCGCCAGATACGGCGATCAATATTGCGGGTAATCGCTTTCATCGCTTTATCGGGGGTTTCCGTAAACCAGCAATCGTATCTATGGCCCTCCCGCATTCCCCACTCCGGAGCTGTACCACCGCCGATATTGCGGGTCAGAATGGAGATATCATCAAGCTCACGGATAAGGCTTTCAATCCGTGTCAGCGCAGCATTACGGCCTGTGACGATACGTTCAATGCTGGTGGAGCAAATCACATCGGTGTGCCCGGTTAACACTTCGGGTTCAGTAACGTTATTTCTGCTCATTAGCTCTCTCCTTTATATACAGGAAACGCCATCCGGTCAGGGCTGGCGTTTATATTTTTGTGGGATTCTGTAGGCATATCAGCGTTTACCGGGGGTGCTGACCTGTCTATGCAGTCCTCTGGTAATGGCCGTCACATCTTTATACGTGCCACAATTCATCAGCCCCGTAGCCTTTCTGGCCCGGAGGATATCAATGGATGTAATAAACGGAGACTGCTCCCTGATGCTGAAGCCTGGCCGGTCAGTGCGGACCAGTTCATACTTTTCAACAATAAAATTCAGGGCATCGGCCAGCGAGATACCCGCGTCGATATGCTGCTGAATGACCTGTTCATCAATGAACGGCGTGTCATTAAGCGTGAGACCATAGTGGTGTTCCAGCAGGCAGGTCAGCAGAGTCTGCCAGACACCCACGGGAGACGGGCATGACGATGCCGCCCGCATTAAAGGGGATGATTTGGTTTGCATAAACGTTATCTCTTTACTGGGAAGATGTGTGCACTGAAGGGCGAAGTATTACGGTGTTATGCCGTGGCTACAGGAGTGGGATAAATCGCGATACAAACGTAGCCGTGCGAACCGAGCGTATCGGCTTCGCAGGTCAGACCTTTTGCATACAGCGTAACGAGGTGCTGATGTCGGGGGTTCAGTTCACCGCTGGTGAGCATTAACTCCAGTTGTTTCATCAATACCGGGAAAGCCTGGTCAAGGTGGCGCAAATCAGCATCACAGAACTGACCGTTAAAGTTTGCCCGGTCAGCCAGATAATGCAGGCGGTTTCCCTCCTGTACCAGACGGGCACCAAAACACGGGGAGACACTGCGCCTGAGCCCCCACCAGGGTTCGCTGATATCATGCGTTGTTATCGTGGTTTTTTTCGACAAAATGTAGTTCTCCTTAATCGTGAATTAATTCAGGCTTACGCTGCGTAATACGACATACGGGCCATTGCGGTCCTGGCGGCGCTCAGCGAATACGGCCAGTACACCGCTGATATCCTGCACCTCGCGACCAGCATAGTGACAGATGCTGCCGGACCACGCGTACTTCCCCGTACAGAAGCGAAATAACCGGGACCGGGGATGCTGGCGGTATATCGCCATTGCCTGACGTTTACTGATAATTTTCATTAATACTCCTCCCTTACAACCAGCCCCGTTCAGCAAACGAGACGATATCCATTCCGCCGATGACGAGGTGGTCCAGGAGACGCACATCCACAAGGTCCAGAGCGTTCTTCAGACGCTCTGTCACCCGTCTGTCAGCCTGACTGGGTTCGGCATGACCTGAGGGATGACAGTGAGCAACAATCACCGCTGCCGCATTGTATTTCAGGGAGGCCTTCACCACTTCCCGTGGATGGACTTCAGTGTGGCTGATGGTGCCTTTGAACAACGTTTCGTGTGTAATCAGCCGGTGCTGGTTATCCAGCAGCAGCAGAACAAATGCCTCTCTTTCCTCCATTGTCAGCTGAAGACGTAACCAGTCACGTACTGAGCTGCTGGAGGTAAACGACGCGCCGGGCTCGCGTAACTGGCGCTCCAGCAGAGCCAGCGCCTCGCGGATGGTCTGTTGTGCGGAGGCTGTCAGTTCATACGCAAACAACGGTAACTGTTTTTCCATGGTGCAGGACCTCAGTCGATGATGTACATAATGGCGTTGCGTTCAGGATGGTTCAGCGCGTAATCCCGCAGACGGTAATAATGCTTCGTCATGGCATCGCACTCCGTGCGGCAGGCATGGTGGCTGTAAGCAATCAGACAGGCCGCAATACCCGCAGCTTCAGCACTCATTTCAGCGCCGTTACCATTCAGGATATTGAACAGCGACCAGAGACCTTCACTCTCTTCCGGAGCCATGAAAGCACCACCGTTACTGAGGGTATAAAAAGCCCAGACGCCACCGCTGTAATCCGCACACAACCGGTCCATCCAGGCAAAGATGCGGGGTTCGAGGGTTATCCACTGCGGGATACGGCCAAAATGCTGAGGCCAGAAACGAAGGCGCTGTTCATCTTTAACAGGTGTGGCACAAAGAGTGTCTGTCGGAATGGTGTTATCCGTTAATGCGTTGTTCATGATTAATAACTCCGGAAATAAAAAAGCCAGCCGGTCAGGGCTGGCGGGAAAGGCTGAGACTGAAGTCTGGTAAGGTTGGTCAGGACCTGCGGATGCCATAACGAGCAATGTAGCTGTTCAGCATAACCCCGGCTTCAGGTTCAAAGTTCCATGCCCGCCAGACCATCACACCTTCGCAACGAATAACCAGACGAAAATGCGTTCCCTGGTCGTCTTCAATGGCGACGTTGTCATATTGCGCTGCGATGCCTGAGGCCTGCTCACGGGTAAACGGGCCGGAGGGAAGTTGCGGATGGGTTTCGGTGTTCACAGGTATGTTCCTCCGCATTGAAGTCATGCCTGCCCCAGCAGTTCGAGCATATTCTCTGCCATCACCCACAGCGCACGATTAAGTTTCACATCGCCGTCGATACCGTTCACAGCACGGGTACGGTTGCTTCGCCCTTGTGCGGTGCGCCCCGTCAGTCCTCCCTTCATCAGGTTCTCCTGCATCCGCTGATACACCGTCCAGAGGTCATCACTGCGGTCTTCGTAACGACGTGGCGTCAGTATCTGAGCGGTAGTGACGGGCTGGTGGTCTTCACCAAAACGATAGTGGAGAGCGGCTCTCGCCATCGCCTGCTGCGCTGGTGGCGGTAACAGAGCGGACTGCATGGCATCACGTTTCTCCTCCACCCGGTCAAATATCCCCAGTACCTCATAAGCCCCTTCAATAACTTTCTCCACCACATCCCCTTTATGCGGCACCCGCACTTCGCCGAATGACTGCCCGCAGACCAGCCCGTTGGTGCAGACGCCACGAAACAATCCCGGCAACATCTGATAGCTGGATGAGCCATCATGTGAATTGAGGAGGATAATTTCGGGAACCTGATGTCCGGTAAGTTGCCCGGTACGACGCAGGCGCAACATATGTTTGGTGTGCTCCCGTCGGCCCTGGTCACGTACGCGGGTCTGGCAGGCAAAGAAAGGCTCAAAACCTTCCCGCTGCAGATTCTCAAGAATAGTGATGGTCGGTATCCAGGTGTATCGGTCTGAACGGGATTCGTGCTTATTCTCACTAAAAACACTGGGGACGTATTGCATTAATTCTTCACGGGTTAACGGGCGGTCGCGCCGTACCTGATTTACCCGTCCAAAACGACTGGCTAGTTTCATGATGAGTTCCTTAATTTATCTCTTTGCACCAAACGGCTTAACCTCAGAAGAATAGATATATGCTTCGAGGAATAACGGATTTTCACCAAAGTAATATAGATTCAAATTCATCCATAACTTAATAAAAAAATCCCGAGCATTATATGTGATAACTCCAGAGCAATTCGATGGCTAAAAAGGTATAAAAATCATGAATATCGTTAACTCCTTCCTTTATTGCAATTTCAACCCCAGACTAAAGAACAGTGGCGTTTGTCTATGTATGTATATAGATGTGTATATAGATTACTGATACATATCAATGCATTTAAATTAACATCTGTAGATTAATAAACATGAGAACACATGTAATTCAATACATTGAAACCAACAAACATTCCATCACTAATAAAACAACGCTCATGCATATAACTCGGCAAGTAAACATATACCGTATGCATAATGCATATGAACAATACAAGCGTAGAGCAAGTGATTTAATTAAATAATCAGCCCTACTACGACTAACACTTTCGAAATATAAAGAAGGAAACAAATAGTATGTACGAATATATCACCTCTCACGGAAAATTGAATCAATACCATTTAAAGAAAATAGAACAGACTATTGATAAAGCATTGAGTGAACACTCAAGAGTATTGGCTGTAAGAATAGATTTACATACTCCTGTTCTCAAACCATTAAATGACATGCCTGATGAGGCTAATTTCGCAAGGACAGATTCATCAGTAATATCCCGCTTTACGGACTCTCTGAAAGCAAAAATCTCACATTATATTAACAAGCGGGAGAAAGAGGGAAAGCGAGTTCGTAAGACATCATTACGCGTTGTCTGGGCCAGAGAGTTTGCACCTGATTCACATAAAAAACATTATCACGTATTACTGTTACTCAACGGGGACACTTTCAATACACTGGGAGCGTACGATAGTAAAAAAGGTACACTCCTCCGCCTTATACGTGAGTCATGGATGAGTGCTGTCAGTTTCATATATCCCCCCGATAAAGAGTTAGTCCACACACCCAGGAATCCTTGTTATTACCTGAATGCAAAGGATGGCAAGCAAAGTGAGTCATATTGCTCGCTGATTTACCGGACAAGTTACTTCGCAAAAGAGAAAAGCAAATGCTTTACAGATGGTGAACGTAATTTTGGATGTAGCTTTAAATAATGGCATCACAAATCATCTATTTACCCATGAGTAAAACAGACCAGTACAGGGCTGTTCATGACTCATATCTGTACAGTATCAGGTAGCAAAACAATCCTGACTAAAATAATATCAATCCAAATAAAACCAATTTAGACCAATGGTCTGCCGGAGTATTCCAAATAGCAGATGAGTATCATATTCTTGGTCCTGCAGTATATCTGCCAGTAAAAATTAACATATGAGAGGTCGAATATGAGTGTTGGAATTATAAAAGACAAAAAGGCTACTTACCCAGTAGAATACTTCCCTCAAATAATGCGGAATGCAATTGAATCTATAGTAAGGGATGTTCAGGCTCCTCCGGAGCTGGTGGGTAGCGCCATACTGGGTTTTGCATCACTTGCATTGCAGGGGTTAAAAAAAATTCGTTATCCTGACGGGCGAGTCAGGCCCATCTCCTTATATCTTACCGTGATTGCAGACTCAGGAGAGCGGAAAACTGCTGTATATAACCTGGTGGGTCAACCTGTCTTTGCATTTGAGAAAGCCTGCCGAAAGAAACATGAAATGCTAATAGTTGATTACAATGCAGAACTTCAATCATGGAAGGTACAGGAACAATCCATATTGAAGAGTATCCGCAAGAAAACGGAGAAAGGTGTCAGCATTGAAAGTGAAAATGAGCGGCTGAAGCTCCATTACAGAATAAAACCGAAAAGTCCTGTTCTGCCTAAGATGATTTACAACGATACGACCCCTGAGGCTTTACAGTCGGGATTATACAATAATATACCTTCTGCGAGCCTGATGTCAGATGAAGCAGGGGTATTTTTTAAGGGAAGAGCTAAGAGTAATTTAAGTTTTTTAAACCAGCTATGGGATGGCTCTTCATTTGATGTAGAACGCAAAACAGGCAGTTTCACAGTAGATGATTGCATGTTCACAATTTTACTTATGATTCAGACAGATGAATTCGAAAAATATGTTAAAAAACAAGGGGATTATGCAGTAGGCTCTGGTTTTTTCTCTCGATTCATGATTACCGGAGTCACCTCTATGCAAGGACGCAGGGACACCAGGACAGTACAAAATGCAGGAGGAGATAGCCTTAGGTTATTTCATGAAAAAATCGAAGAGGCGCTATCCAGTTTTGAAGAAATGTGTAGCAGCGCTAATGTTACACATGAATACTATACACTTTCAGAACAAGCTCAGACTGTTTTATCCGAGTACCAGAAAAAGGCTGAAGACGCTATAATTCAACACAAAGACAAATCCCCTCTTTTTGAAGGCATGTTTTCTAAATTGTCAGAAAATTTTATAAGAGTGGCTGCCTTATTTGAATATTTTGACGGTAACAATTCAGGAACTATTTCCTCAAAAAATGTTGTAAACGCATCAAATATTGTGAATTTTTATTATTCTTATTTATTAACTTCGGGTGGTTTACGTAGTGAAACAGTGGAGCAGAATGCTGATTTACTCTATGCCTGGCTGCTCTCTCACAAAGAGAACCACTATAGTTATACCACACATATAAACAAAACGGAAATAAGAAGAAAAGGACCTTATAAATTAAGAAATAAAATCAAACTCAACGCCGCTTTAGAATTCCTTGAGCAAGAAAGGAAGGTGAGTATCCAGAAATTGAGAAACAACAATGGAACTATGAGCGAAATAATCACTATCCATCGATAATCACCGATAAAGGGCTGCTATTGTCTGCTACTGGTAGCAGACAATAGCAGCAATTCATTCATATAAAAAACATCACCAGTTATAAACATTTGACTCTTAGTGACTCCCCAGCATTGAGGTGTTGATATTTATATGTTCTATTTTCTCAACCCCCTCCTTTCAACTCATTTATTTTCATCATTGAATAATAGGCCTCAAATGACTGCTGACAATGAGTCGTTTTATTATCGAGTTCGGTGACCGCCTGAGCGATCACCTTTAATACGATGGCAGTTACACAGAATTACGGACAGGCTCCACATCTAACACTCTGAAAATAATTTTCATTGGCTTATTTTCATCAGTTATCTCTTTACAACATCAGCGAAAGCATTCTTCAATTCGATGTCATTTCTAGACCAGTCGCTAATGGTTCTATATAATTTATCCCATGATGTCCAATCACTATTTTTATGGAAATCAAGTTCAATAAACTTAGAAATCTCGTCCTCTAAAGAATTAATAGCAGCAGCTTTACTTTTCCACCCGTCTTCAGGCTTATTTTTCTTTAATAGCCTAATGACTTCATCCTTGACTGGCCTGTAGTTCTGCGACTTTTTTTTACCACCGAGGCTTGCTGCTTCTCGTTTTAACTTATTAGACTCTTCTTTAAATTCTACCATTTCCAGAGCCCAGCAGGCTCCATTCCACATGTTTATCAAATTTAGTGCCATCAAAACATATTTACGGCCTTCAACTTTGCGGCCCTGTCTGTACCGAGATATTCCCCATGTATGCGATACAAAAGCGCATTCCAGAAGCTTGCTGGGTGTACCCATCCACATAGCTTGAGACTTCATACTGCTTATGTACTCTTCAACAGTACGTTCCCTGTAAGCATGTTTGTAAGGCTGAATCCTGCATTTTTGGTAATCAGTAATGGCAGTATGGGCATCTGCCTCGAGCTTACGCACCATCTCTTCGCCAGAACACGGCTCAAAGTGAGTGGAAGTTTTCACTTTCACTACCGCTTTCTCAAACTCATCTAAAACCTCTTCAAAAAGGATATCAAAGTCGTTATTTTTCATTTGGTTACCAAAATGTGAATGTGAAGTAGCAAAACTAAAAAAATACTTTATGAAGGCAGCTTTTTCGATACTAACCCTCGCATTAATATAAGAACCAATCTAAAGCAATCAAGAGCAATGAACCATGCCTACACAAGATATGAAGATTTTAAGGTTACCTGAAGTAGTCGAGAAAGCCGGGATCAAAAGATCCACCATATACGACTGGCTGAATCCAAAATCACCACGATATGACGTAACGTTCCCTAAGCAGCGTCGCCTGGGTACTAAATCAGTTGGCTGGCTGGAGTCAGAACTGGATGAATGGCTAAAAAATCGCCCGATACCAATCTGATCTTGTAGATGTAATGCTAGCTAGCACAATCTATTCAATTTTTTATTGCTGTTACCTGAGCAACTCACGCAGCATATAGGTAGATTAACGATAGATACAAAAAATCGCTATTAATTCATGATCTATCCTGAATGATGATACCTATAATGTTCGACGATAATTTTGCTTCGCGCAGTTGCATGTTAAAAAGATGGCGTTTAGAAAAATAAACAAGTCTAAGCTTCAAATAAACCCGTGCATTGTATTTTTACCGAATGAGAATTAATAATGAAAGAACACGCATCAATATTTAATCAGAAAAATAATAATCACATGTCAGATACGGACTTCACCAAAGATCGCCTTGTAGATATGGCTTTTATTACTGCTTACACCGGATTAACAGACAAATGGTTTTATAAGCTTATCAAGGACGGTGAATTTCCGAAGCCGATTAAATTGGGCCGCAGCTCTCGCTGGACTGAAAGTGAGGTAAAAACGTGGTTAAAACAACGTATGGAAAAATCAAGAGGAAACTAACCATGCGTGCAAAACGTATTGACTACACTAACCGACGGACTCACTCCACTCAAGATACTACCACAAACAAACGGTCCCGTTGGATCTGTAACCAATGCAAACGTCAGTATTGTGGGGCTAAGCCCTGCCCATTTTGTTATCGGATAGAACAAGGAATGGCTGCCGCAGCACAGCCTGGCGGAGATAGACCAGGCTGCAGAAGACGACGTAATCGAAGCGCTGCCAGTCAGCGCATAACAGGTCCATTACCAGACCGGAAGGTTGTGACTGAACTTACACCACCTTGACGGACTCGACCACCCAGGTTGCGGAAGACACACTTTTCCCCGTCGTTGACACTTATTAATTCCAGTGATTAGCACTGTGCAAAAAGCATCGGAATGGTGCCTTTGACAGAGTGTCAGTTATTGACGGCATGTATGGCTGCATCCTAAATTATCCGAGTGGTGAATCCCCCTAAGCGGAGGGGCATTGCCGGTCTGTGTTATTTTTTTGCGCATTGCGGGTCGTCCATTGACTGGCGGCGACTCACCGGGAGGCACCCGGCACCACAACCAACTCACAGTGTCAGGCTCGCTTCGGCGGGCCTTTTCTTTGGTGCGCCGGGCATGGCGCTGGCGTACAACGTGGCGTCGAATATCATCACCGGCTTCGCTATTTACTATTTTACCTACGTCATCGGCGATGCCGATCTGTTCCCGTATTACCTGTCCTACGCCGGTGCGGCTAACCTATTGACGCAGGTGTTCTTCCCACGACTGGCAAAAGCGCTATCGCGGCGAATTTTGTGGTCGGGGGCATCGGTGATGCCGATATTGAGTGCCGGTGTGCTGCTAATCATGGCGCTGACGGGTTTCCACAATCTGCTTCTTATCTGTGTGGCAGGCGTATTTCTTAATATCGGCACGGCGCTGTTTTGGGTGCTGCAGGTTATTATGGTGGCCGATACCGTCGACTACGGTGAGTACAAGTTTAATGTGCGATGCGAAAGTATCGTCTATGCGGTGCAAACCATGGTGGTTAAGGGCGGTTCAGCATTTGCAGCGTTCTTTATTGCGGTAGTGCTGGGCGTGATTGGTTATGTGCCCAACGGTGTACAGTCGGCCGAAACGGTGCTGGGCATGCAGTTTATTATGATTGCGCTGCCAACACTGTTTTTTGCCATCACTCTGGCGCTATATTTCCGCTTCTACCGGTTAAATGGCGACATGCTGCGTAAGATTCACATTCACCTGCTGGACAAGTATCGCAAAGTGTCACAGCCAGCTGTAGTGGGTAATAAGCCTGTTGGACCTGTTGCTGCCGTAAGCGAAGTGAAGTGAAGTGAAGTGAAGTCGTAATCATGGAGTGGATCTCGCTGATTGGCTATCTGGCGGCAAGCCTGACGACACTCTCATTTTTACCGCAGGCGTTTAAGGTCATTACCACCCGTAACACCCAGGGGATATCCGGGCTGATGCACGTGATGTTCGTCTGCGGTTTGACTCTGTGGCTAGTTTACTGCGTGATGATTGAAGATACGGCGGTCAGTGTGGCGAACCTGTTAACGTTACTGTTCGCCTTGCCGATTCTGATTATCAAACTGCGTCGGGAATAGAAAGGGGAACCTCATCTCTCCGGCCAACACAAATAAGGTGTAGGCCGGAACAGGTGATGTCATAAACGACCCGGCAGGTTCGAATATGCGACGGAAACTGCGATAGTCCGTAGGATATAAACCATAGCCGACTCTGTACCCTGGCAGCTACGCGCTATGTGATAATGTCGATATCAAACAGGTCTGCATTGAGGATTTCTCTATGACCACCTTTAATCAACTTTCTGCCACCAGTCTGGGCGGATAGCATATATCTATGGCTGACGACGCGGATAAGGTGGTTCTCTGACTCGATTGCATACAGCTCACCGATACGACTGAGCGCTTCTGTTGTTACTGTCGTTGGATGACGAACATGTACATCGTGGATCTTGCGTCGGGCATGTGCCATACAGGCCGCTTCGGTTAACTTCCTGATACCAGTTCATATCTAACGAACTGGGGTCATGATTGTAAGTATCCCTGCAAAATGAACCATTCACTTTTAGAGATCTTCCGGCATACCGACTGCAGCTAGCTGACATCAATTGATCAGAACTAGTCGTTCAACCAGCTTCGAAACATAGCTTGTCTTATACGGACAGACTATAATTTGGAATGACCCCGCCCTATAGTTCAACTACAAAATATCATTTCTGACATCGAATTGACGTCCGCTTTTCGCTCGCGGTGGACCTTGTGACTTTAATTTCTGTCCGCTCCGTGCCAGAAGTGGTCGTTAATAGCAGGAAAGAGTAGGCTCGCAAAAAGTGCCTATTTTCTTTACATTGGAATAGGGTCTGTAGCTGTGATCCAGTCCAGAGGAATTTCCATTTTTCTGCCAGATTTAACTGCGCCTTCCATAAAAAGATTTAAGTCTTTTTTGTGCTGTTTTATTGCCCATGTCAAGCTCTGGAACTCAAATGCAACCCGTAAAAATGATTGAGTTGATACCCTAAACCCGCCATCCAAAATATTTCCTGTTGCTGATATTTGAGCATACCAATGCTCATCTTGTAAGAAAGTGATATGTAGACCATTTCTCTTAAATCTTCTCTTTATGACTTGCAAATCAAGAAGAACCAAAATGCTTAAATTTCCATTTATGAAATTATATATATGTTCGGGGTTTAACGAAAGTTGGAAAGGTGTATAGGGGTGCCAATTCATTTCTCTTTTGTAGTCGTTTAAATTGAGCATATGAATGTACTTTCCAGGTATCTGGTCAAAAATTTTTTGCTTGAGTTTTGTTATAGCTAGGTAGTGAATTCCACTCTCTGGTGAGACATGGCTAGTGCCTTCTTCATAGGACTTACTTATGCAATCATTGATAGCATGCAAGTGATACTGCTCTTTTCCTATGTGTTCGTGTCTTATTACAGGCCCTACACCTCGAAAGTTTTCAGCCTCATCTTTTATGAAAAAGCTATTTAGCTCATCTATGTTTCTAAGTTGTTTTTCCCCTCTTTTGTTCAGTTTACTTGATGTTTTCACTTCAATAGGATAGGGATCATTATGACCTAGTAGGCATACATCGCCATGCCTTAGCGTATTCGTAAGATCGCAAAGAACTGCAGGCACATTTTTTTGAGCTGCTGTTTTTAGAAGCATTATTTCGGATTTGATGCCTTCTTTCCCAGAAATAAATCCGGCAGTTTCCTTTACATGATAATTTTCATTGTAAAGAAAGTGTTTTATTGCATATTTATCACAAAAATGGAATGCAATACTATCTCCATACATTTTCCATATATAGATGATATATCTATAGTTCTCTATTTTTTTGTCAAGTTTATTTATAATAGATACTATTTCTTTTGACCGTTCTTTGGTTGGTCTATCATTTGCTTTTTCAAGACGTAATTTTTGAATCATTCCTTTTGTGCGAATAATTGCTTTCTCTGCATCTTTAATTTTATTTAAAAGCAATAGTTGAAAGTCTACGATTGCTCCTATCGACAATTTTTTTTGTGTTTTAATAATGTGAAGCATTATCGTCAATTGTTCAAGACTCTTCTTATACCTGGCAACCATTGATTAGCCCCCCGCAAAAAAAACGCTGCAAAATATGTCATGAACTTAGCACAAAATCCATCAGTCTTGCTACAGGTTTTCATAGTCCCACAACAGGCAGCGAAATATCGCAGCCATCCAAAGCTCCGCTCGACTATCAAGTCATTTTGATACTTTTTAATCGTGATCGAAAGATTGACAGCGTTACGCTCGAAACGCTGAGCTAGGTTTTTGATAGGATTTATCAGACCTGTAAGAAAAACTGCGCCATTATTCTTTTTTGACTCTTTCCACAATCAGATCTTTGATGGAAACACCGTCATCTTTTGCTCGATGATATAATATATAAAATGTTTCCTCATCAATCCTGATAACGAAAGTGCGTTTGATGATCCTGTCGTAAACGTATGCGCCTGATAAAATAAGTAAGAAAGTCAGAGACGCGATTAATAACGCGCCAGTTCCTTTATCGAAATAGGTAGCAAGGAGAATACCCACAGGAGCAAGGAATAAAGTAATATGAACTGCTAGAAAAAGAACTGCAAAGCCAAGCCCACTATTCTTGAACTCATTTTTCGTTTTTATCATTACAGCTATAGATACAAGGAAAAAAGGAATCAGAATTAACCCGACCCCATATATTTTAGATAATCCAACACAGTTAGATTGAGCATTAGCTGTTCCTGACAGGGGCTAGAGGACATTGAAAGTAGAGGTGAAATCACTATAAGGGGGGAGCCGAAAGATGTCCATGAAGGCTGTGTAGACAACAGAGGAAATCCGCTCTTCGCTCACAACGGAACAAGGTTCAATTATTTGATACAGTTATTCTTTTAAGTAAGGTGATCGAACTCATTCTGCCCCGTAAGGGGCGTGAACAGCTTCGCGCTAATTGTCTATGTTTCTTTCTGCCGTTCCGCGAGAGCATGCCTTGCTGCGCTTGATGCCCATTCATCAGATTGGTCAAGGTGTTCAATCTCTGACTCTGCTATTGGCGTTACACGGATCAGCGGAACGGAACCGAAAGGCAAATTATCAATCTTACGGCCATCACGGCTGAGGATGATTCGGGTCATTGGGCTATATTCGTCTGTAAGAGTGCAAAACAGGATTGCAACATATTCTTCATCATCGGCAGCAACCTGATACCCATCGGCCACGAGATCCCCCAGCTTAATCAAGAGATGAGCCCAGTCATCAATCTCGTGGCTGGTAAAACTCGAAGCGTCTAATTCCATAAAGAGTTCGCATCCTACGCCATTTTCCGGGTCTGCAATGCCAGCCCAGGGCGTCGAGAGGCCATCAGTGGCCAGCGTTAATTGGGTGTAGTTCTTAATATCGAGTACTCGACGATGGGGCCCGAACCATTCCGTCTGGTTGTGTACGTTCGCGTCATTTTGTTCAGCCTTAAAGCCATCTGAGACGCTGCCATACTTTTCCCAAAATGCTCGCCTTGCTACAGAAGCTGCCTCATTAATCGGGTCATGAGGACCACGCGGCACAATTGTCTCATCGAATAGTGTGTCAACTGTTACACGCCCACGTATTAACGGTATTATAGACCTTGTCCAGTGAACGATAACCTTATTAAAGGGCTGTATCTGTGATGCTTCGAGTTTTGCGACAACCTCCCGGACTCTTCTGAAAAGAGTGGTTACCATCTGCAACATGACTACCATCGGCATACATGTAGCCTCCGGTTTGTGAGGAGACTCCAGCCTGTTCAGTGATAAAGAACCATTCTCCGTCCACGGCGCCAGCGGGTGCTTTGTCTAAGGCCGAGCGTAAATCCCTTGCTGCATCAGAGTTTGAATATGCTGTCATATCTGTGCTTTAGCCTCACGCCTTATGCATCATACTTAGTTTAACTTTTTCAAAATTATAGTATTAATTATCTTTCAGCCAGACAAACTGAAAAACGCCTACCGGGATTAGTTACCCTCTGCCTGCAGACGAGACCGGTTTTGCACGTAAAAGTACCAAATTCTGCTCCTCGCTCAGGCTGTGTGAAAACTCCTGATCACTTCTTGGTCTAAGCGATGGTTTCATATGATCAACCATTCTTGATAAACCCATGCGACGAACTGACTTTTTCATTAAAATTAGAAATATACGAATGAATACTGCGGATACCGACATGGCCAATCACATTCAAGGACAAGGCAGGCACCAGGTGACATTACTCCCTGATGCACTGGATGATTTTGTCACTGAAGATAACCCCGTCAGAGTCGTTGATATCTTTGTTGATGGACTAAAGCTCGATTCTCTTGGTTTCAGAAGAGTTGATGCAAAGCGAACCGGACGACCCGGATATCACCCTGCAACCCTACTGAAGTTGTACATTTACGGATATCTCAACCGAATTCAGTCCTCCCGCAGACTGGAAAAAGAGGCCCATCGGAACGTTGAACTGATGTGGTTACTTGAACGATTAACGCCTGATTTTAAAACCATTGCAGACTTCAGAAAAGATAACGGTGAAGGTATCAGGAATGCCTGTAGGGCCTTTATTGGCCTGTGCCGGCAAATGCAAATGTTCACTGATGTCGTTGTTGCCATCGACGGCAGCAAATTTAAAGCAGTAAACAGCAAACCCAACAACTTCACATCTCAGAAAGCCAAAGACCATATTGAGCGCGTTGAGCAAAGTATTACTTATTATTTAAACAAGCTGGATGAAGCCGACAAGAATACTGAGCCAGATGCAAACACAAAGTTAACTGCCACTAAACTGGCCTGGCTAAAAAAGCGTTTACGTGAGCTTCAGGAGATCCAACAAGCAGTCGCACAACAGCCAGATAAACAACTCTCTTTAACCGACCCTGACTCCCGGTTGATGAAAACAAATAATATGAATCGGCAAGTTTGCTACAACGTTCAGACAGCTGTGGATACGAAGAACCACTTGATTGTTGCGCATAAAGTTACCAACACAACAGATAATGGGCAACTTGGTTCAGTAGCAACACTGGCTCAGAAAGCTGTTGGCCGGAAGGACATAACAGTACTTGCCGACAAAGGGTATTACAGTCGCAGCGATATTAAAACAGTTTCTGGATAGCGGAGCCGTGGCGTTAGTGCCAAAAGGAGATACCTCTGGTGCTGAACGTAAGGGGCTCTATAATCGCTCAATATTCAGATATAACAGGGAAAAAGATGTTTATGTATGCCCAATGGGCAATGAGCTTCAGAATCGATTTATCTCAATAGAGGACGGACTGGAGCAACATTTATACTTTAACAATATTGCCTGTCGCGATTGCAGCCAGCGCTCCAGGTGCACTACATCGAAACGCGATCCAAGGCGTATACGGCGTTGGGTTCATGAAGCTGAAATGGAAGAAATGCATGCGAGGCTTGAGTCATTTCCTCAGGCGGTAGTCATGCGAAAGCAAACGGTAGAACATCCGTTTGGGACAATTAAAATGTGGATGGGTGCAACGCACTTCCTGATGCGGAAATTTAAAAATGTCAGTACGGAAATAAGTCTACATATATTGGCTTATAACCTGAAAAGGATGATATCGATATGGGGTACTACAGGATTGATATTTCAGCTTCAGGAACAATACGGCTAACGGTTCCGGCCGTTTTATCCTCCAGAAACAAATATTAGGCTCTTTCCCGCAATAAAAATCTCTGAAACACCCGAATAAAATCACAGATTAACTCGTCAACTTAAACAGCATTCTCAAAACACAGATGAGAAATATTTTTTGGCTACTCAAAGCTATGAGTTTTCACACAGCCTGCGCTCACAGCGGACCTTTAGTGCAGGTAATTTATCCGCTTCAGCCAAGAGTGGACGTTGGGGGGCCAGAGATTCTCTAAAAATTGATGGTTCATTTTGCAGGGATTCTTACATACAGACCTCACAAAAGATCGCCTCGTTAATATAGCCTTTATTACTGCTTACACTGGATTAACAGACAAATGGTTTTATAAGCTCATCAAAGACGGTGAATTCCCGAAGTCAATTAAATTGGGTCGGAGCTCCCGCTGGGCTGAAAGCGAAGTAAAGACATGGTTAAAACAACGTATCGAGGCTTCGAGAGGACATTAGTCATGTCTGCTTATCATACTTCCGGCATTAACCAAAGTGCTCAATTGATCCTACCCAGCAATAATGGACACGCGACTAAGTGAGTAAACTCTCAACCAGAGGTAGCTCACATGACAAAACCAGCATCAATTACCAAAAAGATCCGCAAGCAGCACACGCCCGAATTCCGTCAGGAAGCCCCTAAACTGGCTGAACGCATTGGTGTGGCCGCTGCTGCCCGCGAGCTCAGCCTGTATGAATCAAAGCTCTACAACTGGCGCAGTAAACAGCAGTAACAGCTCTCATCTTCTGACCGTGAAATGAACTCGCCGCTGAAAATGCTCGTCTCAAACGCCAGTTGGCTGAACGAGATGAAGAGCTGGCCATTCTCCAAAAGGCCGCGACATACTTCGCGAAGCGCCTGAAATGAAGTATGTCTTCATCGAAAAACATCAGTCTGAGTTCAGTATCAAAACTATGTGCCGCGTCCTCCGGGTGGCCCGCAGCGGCTGGTATGTGTGGCACCATCGACGCACGAAGATAAACTCACGTCAGAAGTTCCGCCTGAGTTGCGACAACGTCGTGCATGAGGTTTTTCATCGGGCAAAACTCCGCTACGGTGCACCACGTCTGACTGATGAACTGCGTGCTCAGGGCTACCGTTTCAACGTGAAAACCGTGGCAGCCAGCCTGCATCGACAGGGACTGAGGGCGAAAACCTCACGGAAGTTCAGTCCTGTCAGTTACCGCGAACATGGTCTGCCAGTGTCGGAGAATCTGCTGAAGCAGAATTTTTACGCTTATGGTCCAAACCAGAAATGGTCAGGTGACATCACTTATTTACGTACTGACGAAGGCTGGTTGTATCTGGCTGTCGTCATCGATCTATGGTCGCGTGCCGTTATCGGCTGGTCAATGTCATCACGGATGACGGCACAACTGGCCTGCGATGCGCTAAAAATGGCGTTGTGGCGGCGTAAGCACCCAACCGATGTCATCGTCCATACTGATCGTGGCGGGCAGTACTGCTCAGCGGATTACCAAGCGCTACTGAAGCGGTATAATCTGCGTGGCAGCATGAGTGCAAAGGGCTGCTGTTACGATAATGCTTGTGCGGAAAGCTTCTTCCACTCACTGAAAATCGAATGTATCCATGGAGAACGTTTTATCAGTCGGGAGATAATGCGAACGACAGTATTTAATTATATCGAGTGCGATTACAATCGGTGGCGCAGTCACAGTGTCTGTGGCGGTCTCAGTCCGGAACAATTTGAAAACCAGAACCTCGCTTAGGGCCGTGTCCACATTACGTGGGTAGGATCAGTCCGCTTACAGCAAAAATATGTAGTCACATCAGCCTATGTTGAAAATTTGTAAGAGTATTAGTCAAAAATAATTATGGCCGGAGTACGAATAGTGGACCATCGATTGAAACGCTGGTCCACTAAATTTTAATTAAAACGAGCCGTTCGTTGTTTGTGTGTCATTGCTATTGAACTGGTTATTTGCACCAGACTGCCACTCAACATTAGCCGTCGGATTGGTTTCATTACGTTTCACACACTTCCATTCAACATTTAAGTCAGGGGCAAGCTCTAAGCTCGCACTCCATTGTGGATATTGTGTCGGTGATATTTTTACCGCTTTAGTTAAGTCCCAACCACCTAACTGAGGTATATTACCAACAATATAAACACTTTGACCTGAAATCGTATAACCGTTATTACATGTGAAGTTTATGCTTTGTACTGTAGGGTTCTCCGCATCATCTGATTGTGAGCGAATGACAACAGCTTCATTTTGCATAAGTGTTAGTGTTGCCTGTTTATTTGCTACTGAAACACTATTATTCCCAATCAAACTCGGATATACCCCATTAGGAATCGCTATATTTTTAACATTAATTGTGTTAGCCTCACCACGATTAAGTGCAACAATAACAATATCGTTCCCAGAACGCCGCTCAAATACTAATATGTCATCATTAACCCATAGTTCAGTATAAGTTCCATTTTGAATTGCCGGGCTACTTTTCCTTAGGTCACCCAGTGTTTTAATAATGGAGAAAGCCTCACTTTCCGTATCAAATCCTGGCATTTTCTCTCGGTTGTAAGGATCACTGCCAACTTGACCAAAACTGTTAGAGGTAAAGTTAGCGGCATAATGTTCAGTACCATAATAAATGGCAGGAATACCACGTACAGTCATTGTCGCAACCAGACCGAGGTCTATACGTTTCTGAGCAAAAGCTTCACTCTGACTTCCACCGGTTTCATTATTTCCAGGACCAAAAGTAGTGGCGTTTGAACGCAGAGCAGTACCAATGCGTGCCATATCATGGTTATCCATAAAAACAACCTGCCAGTCATCACTGGTAAAGACTGTTTGTCTTTTTATCAGATAATTATTTAACGTTTTCATTGTATTTCCGCTACGTCCTACCAAAACTCTTTCTAAAGTATCGCGGAATCCAAAATCCAGCAACGCTGACCCGGAAGTGTTGGCGTAATCGATAGCATTACCATCAACACCTGTTGTAGTATTCGCACTGGCACCAAACCATTCACCGAAGAAAAAAAATCCTTCCCGGCCGATAGACTTACTGTAATCATAAATATCGCTGGTCCATTTCTGTATAAAAGACTTGTCCATATGCTTGATGGCATCAATCCTGATAGCATCCACACCAGCATCGATCCAAAATTTAGAACCATCCAACAAGTACTGGTAAACATCAGTATTGGATTGATTGAGGTCTGATAGATTAAATAGATTATGATTCTTCACTTGGAAAAAATCATTCCAGTTCGTTACCCCACCATTGTGATGATACCAGCCCGTATTGGCGGCAACATCTGTAGGATAATCAGTAATAAACACACCATCACGATATAGTGCACCAAATTCATTTTCATCATTAGCATTCGAATGATTAGGGGCATAATCAAGAACCAGTTTCATATTATAATCAGGACTATGCATCAAACTAGTCAGTTCTTTGAAATCATCGAGATTGCCAAAATGTTCATCTATACGAAAATAATCTCTTCCCCAATAGCCATGATATCCAGTATTGCCAGCAGCATCAGTATTATTCACATTATCGATTGGGGGAGTAATCCAGATTGAAGTAACACCAAGTGATTTTAAATAGGGTAGTTTATTAATCAACCCCCGGAGATCTCCTCCAGTATATTTTTTTAAATTATTGGGATCGTAGGTTGCAGAATTAAACCCTGCATTATTACTTGGATCTCCATCGCTGAAACGATCAAGGAATAGAAAATATATCGTCTCCTTACGAAAATCAAGATAAGTTTCATCTGGTTCAGCAGCAATCGCCTGCATGCTACAAAAAAAAGTATTTAATGCAATCGAAATGGCAATAGCAACCGAGGTATTAAAAAAACGGTTTCTTTTCATTATCTAGTCCTAATAAAGTTAGTGAAAACATTAGTTTTACTTTATATTAACTCCACTTAAATTGAAAAATAACTACAACTACAACTACAACTACAACTACAACTACAAATACAACGCGAGATGAAAATAATCGAAGCGTCAATAAAAGCGACTTCATAAGGATCGTGAATTCAGGAACCACTACACACGTATATTTTTGCAGTGCAGTGGTAATATATTGTGATGAGGTGAGCTAAGAAAAAATTACACTCTTACATTTGTCAGATTGTTCTCATTATAGAAATCAAAAACATGACAAAAGGCAGTATTAAGATTAAATCTTAAAGTTTTCCCTATATGAAATGGATTAATGTCTTGTGTATTAACTCTGGCAATAAGTTCCTTCCCACCAACGATAAAATATAAAAATTTTTCGCTCCCCATATTTTCAACCACCGTTAAAACTCCCTCAAAGGTATTAAGGTCATCATCATCGCTAGCAAGAGAGATATGCTCTGGTCTAATACCAAAACACACAGGCTTATTAATATAACCTTCAAGCAACACTTGCTTACTATGTGGAATTAATATTTCAACGCCAGGAGCAATTTCAACATACAACCTTTCATTATTCTTACGGATAGCAGTATCTATCAAATTAATTGATGGTGAACCGATAAAACTGGCAACGAACTTATTATTAGGATAATTATAAAGATCAGTAGGTGTATCAACCTGCATGATATTCCCATGGTTAAGAACACAAATGCGATCTCCTAGAGTTAACGCTTCAGTCTGATCGTGAGTAACATAAATCATTGTAGCAGGATGCCCCTCCTCTTTCAGAGAACGATGTAGTTGGGCAATTTTCATTCGCATCGATACCCTGAGCTTGGCATCAAGGTTTGATAAAGGCTCATCGAATAAAAAAACATCAGGTTTACGTACAATCGCCCGGCCAACAGCGACACGCTGGCGCTGTCCGCCTGACATTTCTTTCGGCTTACGATAAAGCAGTTCGGTAATTGCAAGTTTTTCGGCCGCGTCTTCAACCCGGCGTTTAATCTCATCCTTAGGTCGTTTCTGCATTTTGAGACCAAAAGCCATGTTGTCGAAAACGGTTTTATGCGGATAAAGTGCATAGTTTTGGAAAACCATGGCAATACCACGGTCTTTGGGCGGAAGGTCATTAACCTTTTTATTTCCGATATAAATTTCGCCTCCGCTAATATCTTCAAGACCGGCAATCATTCTCAAAGTTGTTGATTTCGCACAACCGGAAGGCCCGACAAAAACCATAAATTCACCGTCATGGATTTCGAGATCGATACCATGGACAGCCTTAAAGCCATTTTCATATCTTTTTTCAATTTTCCGCAAACTAACCGTTGCCATGATTTACCCCATAAGAAGAAAGACATCTGTGGCTAACAAGACTATACTTACCATCGTCCAAATATTAGCCACGACGTATGTTTACTATTCTGCTTGAAACAGCTTAATTATTTACATTGTGCAACGGCAACCTGAAGTGGCTTTTTATCTTCAGCAATTTTGACCGTCCAGACGTAGCGGCCAGCAACTGGTAACGTTACTGCTGTATTTTTTGCAAAACCTGCTCGTTTCAGATCCTTAACTTGTCCAACTGTTAACTCCAGACCCGCTGCAGTGAATTGCGGATTCCAGCTCATCGTAGCGAACTGAACGCTAAGATTACCGGCTTTTTCATCTATAACTAACTGATATATACCATTGCCTTTATAGAGCATTTTACGGTTTTCTTGCTGAATCCATTGTCCTTCCGGAAAGGTACCAACAACATATAAAGAAGGCCGAATCGGTCCACGCTCGTCAACGGAAGGCAGAGCACAATTATAGAAAGGATTATCAGCGGAACCCTGTGCGTTAACTGAGGTACTAAAAACAGCAGAGGCATAAAGCATAGTGAATACGGCAGCAATAATTAAATTTAAACGTTTCATAACAAATACCATCCTTCAAAAATTTAGTGGACAATGACGAAAAACGTCAGTGACTAAGTACTGGCACGATAAAATTCTATTCTCTTCAAAATTTAGGAGTTTAAAAAATTAAAAAAACGATCCCTCCATTTGTCCGATATAGATCGATTTTTTTTAAAATGATGATTTTTTGTTAAAATGTTAAGAACGGCAATGTTTTTGTAATAAGCACGGGTATCTTTTGCCGGGTAACCAAATAAGTCGCTATTCTCAGGGAAGGAGTGACTTACACCTGATTTTGCCTTGATAATAGAATGGCTACCAATCGCTATATGACCGGAGGTCCCAACCTGTCCCTGTACGATAACATGGTCACCAAGAGTTGTATGACCGGCAAACCCAGCCTGTGATACTATTAAGCAGTTTTCACCAATATGACAGTCATGTCCAATCTGAATCTGATTATCTATTTTAGTTCCCCGACCAATCGTCGTGTTACCTAATGTTCCACGATCTATTGTATTGTTGCTCCCGATCTCTACATCATCGTAAATAATGACTCGCCCCACACTTTCTACTCGTTGATACTTACCATTTCTTGAAGCCATATACTCAAAACTGTAGTTACCAATCGAATTGTTTGAGTCGATAGTTACATTATTTCCGATGATAGTTCCTTCTTTAATAACAGTGTTGCAGTGGATAGCAACATTATCCCCAATAATAACCCCATTCATGATCTTCACACCAGGCATAAAAATGCAGCCATCACCAATTTGACAATGTTTTCCAATATAAACATCTGAGAGTGCCGACGTATTCCCTTGATCACTGAGATGAAACCTTTTTACTTTATAAGAACGAAGAAAAAGATTAAGGCGCTCAACATCCAAATGTGAGATAACAATATGTGCCTTCGCTGGGCTATCCAGTATTTCATCAGGTCCTATCAGCACGTCAGCATGTGAGCCAGATAAGAATTGCAAGTCTTGTTTGGCGAAAACAATAGCCAGGCCGCCGACATCAGGACTGCGAATTGGCCGGATAAAGTTAACCCGAATTGCTCCATCACCGGTATAGCTCCCGGATAACAGAGTGGCGATTTCCATAACACTGAACATAAACGCCCCTTACGTTAAGACTAAAAGCGATATAGTGCCTGAGCATAGAAGGTATGTTGTGTTAACTCGCTCTTATTTCTAGCTTCCCATCCTGATAATCGACTTTTTTTCTCAACTTCATTAGCATACTCGTACTCAGCTTTGGCTACCCAACTTTCACCTATTGATTGTTCATAACCAACGGTAGCTTTTCTAATGTCTTTGAAGTAGTTAATGCCAGCATTACCGCCACCACTACGATCAGTATTTTTAGTTTCATTTTTCCCGACACGTACCCGCGTGTACAGCGTGCCGGCATCATCAAAGCTATATTGAACAATAGGCTCTATATATCTTTCATTAAAATCACTTTTCTCATTAATGGTTCCATCTGGTTGCTTCTCATCATTAGTTTTAATTTGGTAATAGAATTCAACACCGACCTCCCAGTTACCAAAACGCTTGTAGGGTTTAAACAATGCACTATATCCCTGCTCTTGCCTTTTCCCCCATGCATTGCGATCTTCTTTACTCAAAAGGTATTCAAGATTAGAATAGAATCCCATATTATAATCATTATTCCAGTAGGTTAAATATGGTCTAATGCTGTGCTCGGCAAGGTTTTTACGTAGACCACTAACATACGGAGAATAAACTTTACTTCTTGTATATTCTAGCTCATAAATTAAACCAGTAGCCCAACCGTTACCAAGATCATGACCTTTATTCAATGAAAAAAGCTGCTTAATACCATCTTCATTCTCATAATAACCAGGCTCCTTTTGCTCTCTATTTTCTATTTTAAAAGAGTAAAAACCCATAAAATTCCATTGTGGATTGTTATAAAAAAAGTTGAAAACCTCATTGGTAATCGTCTTCTCCTTTTTATCCGTGTTATTGAAACCACGTGTTACCTTATCTTCATATTCGACAGAAGTCCCTACATGGCCACCAAACGAAAAAAAACTTTCATCAAAAGCGACGTCTTCAGGTTTGTACCCACGCTGATCGCTGGCTGCAAATGAATGTACGGGCGCTGTGAGAGCAAGAGCAATAGAGGCAGAGAGTAATTTTTTTTTCATAGTACTTCCTTATTCAGCTATCACAACATCGGAAGAGAATGCTGAGGGATAGCGTTAAATTTTATCATGATTAGTAGTTCCTCATGGACGCCTATTAAATTTCTCTCATTTAATTTTTTTTTCCTCATGGCAATAACGTAAACGAGATTCAAGTCACTAATCTTTCGATAAAATTGTGACCAAAAGCACGTTTTATGTTTTTTTTAAATTCAGGATATCATTTTTAGCCTACTTTTTGCTGCCAATAAGGGACTGGATTCATACCTAAAAAATGGAGAATAGAATCACAAAAATTGTTCAAACATCTGCTGTTTTTTGACAAACATCACAAATAAACCTGTCTGGGTAGACCGCATGTTGACATAAAAAAGGACGCATGCATCATAGTGGTACACTACGTACTACTAATATGGATAACTATGAAAATAAAATTGCTGGACGCTGTTCTGCTCTTCGGTCTGACGGCCCTTGTTCCCGCAGCTTGGGGAGAGAGTATTGCACCTGAAAAACAAGCAAATCTTCTAATATGGACGGATATTTCTACGCTAGATTATATGAAATATGCTGCTGAAAACTTTAATAAAACATATAACAGCCAGGTAAGATTTACGTTTAGGGGATTGGCGCCAATAGATACCGCCTCGCGAATGATACAGGATGGTGGATCCACGCGCGTTGCTGACGTTGCCGAAATCGAGCACGATCTTTTAGGCCGACTGGTTGTTGCCGGTGGCGTAATGGAAAATCTGATCTCGGCAGAACGGATAAATAAAAAATTTATGTCTAATGCAATAAATGCTTCACGCTATGAAGGAAATAATTATGGTTTTCCAGTAAGTTATGCAACCGTCGCATTATTTTATAACAAGGATATCCTTCGGTTGCCGCCAGATAAATTTGAAGAGTTGATCCAGCTAAGTGCTGAATTTAATAATGTTAAGGAAAATAAATATACCTTGTTATGGGATGTACAAAACTATTATGAATCAAGAATGTTTCTAACCCTGTATGGTGCTTACGAATTTGGTCAGGAAGGGACAAACGTCAAGGACCTAGGAATCAACTCCGAATTAGCCCAAAAAGGGCTTGCAGCGATGAAACGACTTAAAACTGCAAACCCATCTAATCCGGTAGATATGCGTAATCCACAGGTACGTCGAGGCTTATTTTCTGAAGGCAAAGTAGCTGCCATCATCGACGGTCCATGGGCAATCCAGGGATATAACAACAGTAAAATTAATTTTGGCGTTGTTCCCATACCTACTCTTGAAGGAAAACAGCCACGTTCGTTTTCTACGGTTCGCCTGGCGGTCGTCTCTTCTTATAGTAAATCGCCTAAGGCGGCACAACTTTTCGCTGACTATCTCTCATCTGATGAAATGTTAATGAAACGCTATGAGATGACAGAATCTATACCTCCGGTACCGAATCTGATGAACAAAATCCTACCAACTGCAAATGAAGCGACGAGCGCAATTATTAAACAAGGGCTTCACTCTGATGCCATGCCATCTATTCCGGAAATGGGTTATTTATGGTCCCCACTGGCAAATGCGATTACCGATATGTGGATCAATGACCAAACGCCAAAAGCAGCACTTGACCGTGCTCGTAATATCATTGATGAGCAAATTAAATTTCAGGAGTAACTATGTTATTGTCTGAGGGAAAAAGCATGCGTATATTTCCGGCATCTTTTCTTATTATGGGCGCTACGCAGCTCATTTCTGGTCATTGGATAAAAGGCTCCGTTTTTTTATTATTCCAGATTGTAGTTATTAGCAACATCAATTTATTACTCAACGCAACGCAGGGACTCATCACTTTAGGCACCGTGGCCCAAACACGTAATGGGTTTGATATTGTAGCTGGTGACAATTCAATTTTTATGTTGGTTGAAGGTGTTGTTGCATTCATTTTTTTATTTTTTTCAACTTTTGTTTATTGTTTAAATATTAAGGATGCACAGGTATGTGAAAAGTGCCACCAGAGCTTTACGGAACAGCTACGAACGATTTACGATAATCGCTTTGCTACTATCATGTTGGCTCCGGCATTTATTGCCTGCATTGCCTTTATTATTATGCCGATGATCATCACCGTTTTGGTATCACTAACAAACTACTCGGCTCCTCATCATATCCCACCTAAAAATCTTGTTGATTGGGTCGGATTGAAGAATTTCATTACCCTCTTTGAGCTTCGGATCTGGTCTAAAACGTTCGTTGGTATTGGTGTGTGGACTGTGCTATGGGCTTTTTTTGCAACTCTATGCACTTGTAGCTTTGGATTTCTGTTAGCCCTCGCGTTAGAAAACAAAAAAATTATAGCGAAGAAAGCCTGGCGAGTCGTATTCATCTTACCCTATGCGATCCCGGCGTTCGTTACCCTGCTTATTTTCCGTCTGCTTCTGAATGGAATTGGTCCAGTAAATAGTACATTAAATAGCTGGGGTATTGATTCAATTGGTTTTCTTTCCGATCCATTAATAGCTAAAATGACTGTAATTGCGGTAAGTGTATGGGTTGGCGCTCCCTACTTTATGCTGCTAATCACCGGAGCAATGACCAATATTCCCCGTGACCTATACGAAGCAAGTGAGGTGGATGGTGCTAGTAAATTCCAACAGTTCCGTGAAATCACGTTACCGATGGTTCTGCACCAGGTCGCCCCTTCATTAGTTATGACCTTTGCACATAATTTCAATAACTTTGGTGCAATATACCTGCTAACAGAAGGTGGGCCGATAAACCCGGAATATCGCTTTGCCGGACATACTGATATTTTGATTACGTGGATCTATAAATTAACCCTTGATTTTCAGCAATATCAAATTGCTTCTGTCATCTCAATCATTATTTTCCTGTTCTTATCGATATTTGCGATCTGGCAATTTAGGCGAATGAAATCATTCAAAGAAGATGTGGGGATGTAAATGAGAAACATTATTAGCAAGATAATGACGATTATAGTCTATATTTTCTTATTATTAAATGCACTTGTTGTCCTTGGGCCAGTAATATGGACAGTTATGTCATCGCTAAAGCCTGGGAACAATCTTTTTAGTTCTGGTTTTACTGAAATATCATTTACATTAGAACATTACCATAATCTACTTACGGGAACGCCTTATTTAAAATGGTACAAAAACACCTTTATACTCGCAACCTGTAACATGCTTATTTCTTTGGTAGTAGTAACAATAACGGCATTTATTTTTTCAAGATATCGTTTCAAAGCCAAAAAAAACATACTCATGAGCATTTTAGTGTTACAGATGTTCCCGGCATTTCTTTCCATGACCGCAATTTATATCTTATTGTCAAAGATGAATCTAATTGATACATACATTGGTTTGCTATTAGTCTACGTGACTGGTTCCCTACCTTTTATGACATGGCTGGTTAAAGGTTATTTTGATGCAATCCCTACGTCATTGGATGAAGCAGCAAAAATTGATGGTGCAGGGCATCTAACTATATTTATTGAAATTATATTACCGCTTGCTAAACCTATTCTCGTATTTGTGGCATTGGTTTCATTCACCGGCCCATGGATGGACTTTATTTTACCAACTCTAATTTTACGCAGTGAAGATAAAATGACTCTGGCAATTGGTATCTTTAGCTGGATATCCTCCAACTCAGCTGAAAACTTTACGCTATTTGCTGCTGGTGCATTATTAGTTGCTGTACCAATAACGTTACTTTTCATTGTTACACAGAAACATATTACTACCGGACTGGTTAGCGGTGCGGTAAAAGAATAAGATCAGGATAATATATGATTACAATTAGTTCATTAAGCCACTCCGCAAAGAGTGCCGATAGCTACGCTTATAATAAAGAAACCCTACATATTAGATTTCGCACAGTCAAAGGCGAGGTCGCGAAAGTCTCTCTGTGGATCGGCGATCCCTATCAATGGGAGGAAGGTGGCCTAGATGGTGGAAACCTTGGCGGCAGCGACGCGCATGGATGGAGCGGCGGCAACGAAGTTCACATGGAAAAAGAGGGACAAAGCGAGAGCTATGACCACTGGTTTGCCGCATTTACTCCGTGCAAACGACGTAGCCGCTATGGTTTTATATTATACGGAAATAGCGGGGAAAAATTATTATTTGGTGAACGACGCTGTGTTGATATAAGTAAACCACCTGTAGCAGAGACAGAACTGAGTAACTTGTCCAACTTTTTTTGCTTCCCTTATATCAATCCAGGTGATGTACTTTCTACGCCAGAATGGGTTAAAAAAACAATATGGTATCAGATCTTTCCTGAACGATTTTGCAATGGCGATCCATCGATATCGCCAGAAAACGTACAACCGTGGGGAACGCCTCCAGATTCAAAAAACTTTATGGGCGGTGATTTGCAGGGCATTATTAACAAACTTGATTATTTGCAAGATCTTGGCGTTAACGGTTTATACCTTTGCCCCATATTTACGGCTAACGCTAGCCATAAATATGATACCGTAGATTATTTTAACGTTGATCCCCATTTCGGTGGCAACGATCGGTTTAAAGAATTGGTGAAAAAAGCTCACCAACGAGGAATGACGGTCATGCTGGATGCAGTGTTTAATCATATTGGTAATCAATCACCATTATGGTTAGATGTTGTAAAAAATGGTGATAAATCACCTTACGCAGACTGGTTCTGGATTAAAAAATTCCCGGTATACCCATCTGGTGATAAAAATGAGTGGGATTTCCGTAATTTCAATTACGAAACCTTTGGTAATGTTATTGAAATGCCTAAACTTAATACTGAAAACCCCGCTTGTCGTGATTATCTGCTGCAGGTGGCGAGATATTGGATTGAAGAATTTGATATTGATGGCTGGCGCCTTGATGTTGCCAATGAAGTCGACCACGAATTTTGGCGAGCTTTCCGTAGAACGGTAAAAAGCATAAAACCTGATTGTTATATTCTCGGTGAAATTTGGCATGAAGGCATGCCATGGCTGCGCGGAGACCAGTTTGACTCCTTGATGAACTATCCTCTAATGCAAGCAACTACTGACTATTTCGCTTTACAAGCATATGACAAAAAAACATTTATAGATATTGTTACCAATGCCTATCTTTGCTATCCACGTAACGTTAATGAAGTTATGTTTAATCTTCTTGAAAGCCATGATACTTCACGTTTATTAAGTCTGTGTGGTAATGATAAACGTAAAGCCCGGTTAGCCTATCTCTTTATGTTTAGTCAGGTGGGTTCTCCTTGTATTTATTACGGTAGCGAAGTTGGTATGAATGGCAGCAGAGCAATGGGATCGGAAGATAATCGTAAATGTATGATATGGGATGAACAAAAGCAGGATTTAGAGTTTAAGTCATTTATTAAAGATCTTATTCTATGGAGGAAAAAACATTCCGAATGGAATGATCCTAAGATACACTGGAATAATGTCGATCATCCGGCAGTTGTCTCTTTTAGCAGAGGAGAAGTACATTTCCTCCTTAATAATAGTGATGAATCTTTAGCTATTAATTATCAGGGCAGAACACTATCTCTGACACCTTTTGGGTTTTATATTATCGGCCTGGACCATAAGGACATCATATCATGAAACTCGGTATCTCACTTGCGATTGACTGGATACGTGGCGTGTTAATAGACGATGGTGAAGTTTGTTATCGTACTCAGGTATTAACACCAATAGACTGCCAGCAAAGTGTAGATACCGTATTACATATGATTTTTAGTATCCAGCGGACCTATGGAAATATTGACTTTGTCGGTATCAGCATTATGCAAAGCAACGTGTCCCGCTGGGGGCCGTTAGATAGAATAACCAATTTTTTCGAAATGGCTATAGATAAGAAGACTGGTATTCATTGCCAGTCTTTCGGCCCAGCACTTGTTGTCTTACAAAACCTAGATACGTCCTTATTATCAGGGCTACAAGGTAATATTATGAGTATTGTCGTTGATTTTGGCTGTGAACTTTGTGTAGTCGATAAATACAACGATGATAGCGTATTTGACCATGCAATAAATGTTTCCTGGGCTCATCTCCCATTGAAAAATTATCAGCCACTCATTGATGGTATATCTCCGGTTTGCGAATGCTGCGGGATAGGATGCGTTCATCAATTCATTTCGACATCCGGGATCGAAAGACAGTATTTTCAGTTCTCTCTTCAGCGGAAGAGTGCCTTAGAAATAATTCAGGGAGTTGATGGCAGTGATGCATGGGCGCAAAAAGTCTACCGAATGTGGATGGATCAACTCGCCAGAGCCTTACTTGAACCAATAACGGTTTTTAAACCTAGATTGTTAGTGCTCAGTGGATTAGCAACAATACACTCAGACTTTCCGTTAAGTCTAAAAAGTGTATTAAGCCGACACTGTCCAAATAATTATCTACCAGAAATAATTCGCTTAAATTATGAAGAATATCGTTTTGCCTATGATGCGGCGATGGCTAATAAGGAAAAGACGCAATACACCTCTACCCTTGCGTTGTAAGTAATGATAAACTAACAGACGGGCTATGTTGCATGTGAGGTTATGTTAATGAACGAACTGGTAAAAACACTTATGGGTTTTGGCTTTACAAAGACAGATGCCAATGTATACATCAACTTGCTAAAAAACGGTCGTTCTAGCGGCTATAAGATAGCAAAAGAAATATCATTATCACGTTCTAGCGTCTACTCATCAATTGATAGTCTATATAAAAATGGCTTCATTTTTATGGCCGATGGAAATACTAAAGAGTATCAAGCAAAATCTCCCGAGCTTATTTTCAGCAAAATAGAAAAGCAAACCATTGAAAACATTAATGTATTAAAAAAAGAACTCTCACGTATGATGCTACAGGAAGAGAAAGAGTTCATATATAACGTCTCTGGTTTTGATAATTCACTACAAAAAGCCAGAGAAATGCTCGAACTGGCTCAAATCGAGGTTTACCTGAACACTGACTTCCATCTTGAACTCATTGCTCAAGAACTCATTAATGCCGTTGAGCGCGGTGTTCGGATTATCGTGTTCTCATTTAACCGACTCGCGCTACCACATGAATCTATCGAATTGTACTCACGATTTGAAATAGATGAAAAGATTTATCCATCACATCGCTTCATGCTAGTGATTGATATGAAAAATGCTCTAATGCTTTCCCATCGGGAAGAAACACATGGCTTATATACCAATAACAAATTACTAGTTAAAATCATGGCTGAACATATTCATAGTGATATTTACCTAACTGAATACGAAAAAATGGCACCGGAAAAAAAATGCCGGATATTAACCGTTCATGAGCTTGAAAATGATATGGTCAATGATGAACTATCGATATCATCAAAAAAAATGTAAGAATATGATGCAGTATATTTATATCCTGCGAGTATTGATTACAACTGGTTTATTGGCTACGTTCTGGTGACAGGCCTGCCAACTAAGTTGATGAACTCCTGCAGTGGACGTTGGCTTTTCCGATAAATAACTAGCAATATGACACCCACTAAAGGCTTACGATTGCCTTCAAGTTAAGCAATACTGTATAAGCTAGGGGACTATGTAGCTTACTTATCCGGCAAAGATAGGCACTCATGAGATTGAATTATGAATACCGTTGAAGACTTCAACCAGATTTATACTGATGCAGGATGTAACCTTGAGCAAACATTAGCTGATATTACAAGGCTTCATGTCGAGAATTAAGATAGCAAAAATCAGCTTAATGCGATGTCTGCGCAACTCCAGATTCTGCAGGTGTAGTGGCGAAGACCTTATCACCCGTGAAAAAAGCAATCTCGAGCATATCGTCGCCACGCTCGAGATGAAGGAAATGACTCAGGGAACGCTGATCCGTAAATTGTGCACATATACAACGGCGTATCCGACAAGACAGGCGGTATTTGAATATGACCGGCTGGTACGCAACATCTATACGCTAAGATATTTGCGTGATCCGCAGCTGGAACGCAACATCCGGCGTTCCCTGAACTGGATTGAATCTTATCACCAGCTACGTGCCACTATCGCTAAAGTCGGTGGAAAGAAAGAGTTAACAGGGAAAAATGACATTGAAGCAGACATCAGTAATCGGTGCGGGCGGCTGATTTCCAACGAAATCGTTTATTACATCTCAGCGATCCTGTCACGATTGCAGGATGGTCCGGAAGCCGAAAACAGTGACAAGGGTATTGAGGCACTAACCCGGATATTACCGGTGGCTTGGGCGCACATTTTGTTGAACTGACATTATACCTTCAGAGCAGTCGTGAAATTATTGGCTTGGATGCATTGCTCGCCAGTTCAAAATAGCAGTATTCTAAATCGTTTTTGACAGGAGCCAGTCTCAAAATGACTAGAGCACGAAGCAGAAGCAGGGGCGCGAGCGTAGCTAACCTGCCGTGGAGGCGTTCAGCAGGTACCGCTGCGCCTGTTGCCGCTTCTGCGCATAGTTGCTGAGCAGCACTTGCTTTGATTTCCCTTCGTTGTCGTAAAACAGGCCGCCTTTATCGGCGATAAAGCGATAATGGTGTTCAATCTGGTTTATAACCCAGTCAATGCGTTGCAAGGTGAGCAAGGTACAAGACTGGCCATGCAGATCGTCTTCGATATCCAGTACGTGGGAGCGGAAGGCCTCCAGGGCAAATAACTGGCTCAGCGCGGCAGGGTCCGCCAGCGCTGATTCCCAGCGTGCCGTTATCTGCTGAAAATGAGCCTGCACCTGCGGGGCAGCCCACCGGGCGCGTAGCCAGGTGAGCTTACGCCGGTAGCTTTCAACCGCTAGTCGCTTCAAATCGCGATAGTGCGACAGCTGCTGCTCCGCGCCGGGGACCTGGGTCATCAGCCAGTTAAAAAAGAAGCGGGTCTCAAAGCGCTCGACAAAGTGAAAAAGGGGATCGGCCAGACCGTTGCTGTTGAATTCCCTGAGCGGATCGAAGGGATACATATAGCCAAAATCGAATAGCCACAGATGCTCCTCCCGGTCCACCAACAGATTTCCATTACAAAGATCCCACTCCATCAACCCCTGTTCTTCGCAAGCTTCAAGGGTAGTAAATAGCTGGGCGATCAGCGACGGGGTCAGTTGGTGAATCAGCTCGCCATCGATCCACGGAGAGAGAAGAATGCCGAGACGATAATCAGCATACAGCGTTGGGACGATGTGGGCGAAGCTCGGGGCGGTGACAGGGTTATCCTTCAGCCGCTGCAATGCCTGCCGGCTCTGCACTTCATTTAAAAACGACAGCTGGCCGTTAAGGTTGGCAACGCCAGCGACAGCGCGTCGTTTTTTTAAATTATACTCCTCACAGTCGATGCGCAACCGGTAAACCTCACCGGTCAGGCCAGAACCGTATACCTGCACCACATACGGTGAATCGGGGCCCAGCGCGGCGAGGGTCTCCGGTGGCAGCGGGCAGTGGCTGACGTCGCCTACAATAAGGGCTTCTCCGCTGCGGTCAAACGCCTGCTGTTGCTGTTGTCTGAGGTTCATGGTGTCTCCGGGAATCTTTCGGCATCGAGAACGTACCGCGCTATAACACCTGAAAGCGGTAGTAAAAACATCCTTCCTCCGACTGCCTTTTCAGGCTGAGCGGTGGCGCACCAGCGGAGGAAGCCTGGGGCGTAGGGAAGTGGTCGGGACAGATGTTGTCAGCCTCGGTGGGTTTTAGCAGCCTGTTTATTCGCCTCATAGCGCTTCACTGCTCTTGACCCTTTTTTTTACTCTAGCTCGTAATGTAAGCTTCCATAGCAATAATTGTTCCAGGCTCGAATTGTCGAACGGTATCCTGCAATCTGGAACGTGAGATTTTTTTATTCCATGCGACGGAGCCATCATTCATCCAGACGCAAACCTGAAAAACAGATTTGGCAATATTGATACCAACAACCCTGATCGTGTTCATATGATGTTACTCCCGGATTAATGCAGTCAGTAAAAGTATGGCACTGACTACTTTAGGAAGGGCGTCCATCACATCACTACAAAAGACAGCCGTGGTGATTTTGTCTGATACGGCATGGCCTGTGATAACACCGGCAATTCGTTTATTGCTGATTCAGCCGACTCACGAATAATCTTACACCGGAATATAAAATGAACTGGATTGATTTGTTGTGGATGATATTAACCTTATACTCCGGATTTTCTTTATGATCAGGCGACGCCTGATCATAAAGAAAATAAATGTCCTGAACTATATGCTGTTCAGCACCCTGATTATCTATACTTCAGAAACATTACAGACCATCACACATATGTCGTCATCCGGGTATATTCTCCATATGATAACCTATACGGCACAGGCTACCTTACTGGCGTATGGTATATATTGCTCATGGCCAAACCCATGGTTTGCAGAACAGCAAGGACGACGGTTGTCCGGAATTATCCCCGGTGTTAGCCTTTGCCTCATTCTTATGTCATGCTTGATGATCATCATTTTCGTCTGAAACTAGGTTCAGGAAGGCCGCTCATGCACACTGTTCGAACAAACATCCGGTTAACATTAATGTCAGCCCTTCTCGCCGTCATGCTGGTATTGTTGATCGTTACTCCGGTCTGGATTTTTCTCTCGGGAAAACAGATCTTTATCCAGACGGTCCTAGATATTGCCGAGATGCCTCTGGCTGACAGGATCAATGTCACCCCGTCATCAGGATACCTGTTGCTGGCCCTTGTCGTGTTGTATATGCCAGTGCTGATTTTTTCGTACTGTCTGTGGTATGGCATCAAAATCGTCAGTCATGTCCGTGACGGACATCTTCTTGATCGGGTATTAGCGCTGAGAGTGAAAAAAATTGCCATTGCCATGACAGCCATCGGGGTAATGTTACCACTCTGCCGCTTCCTGTTCCCTGTCCTGATATACGCTGAAAGTGAGTATTTTCAGATAATCATTGATATTGGCGACATCACATGTGTATTGATCGGAGGGCTGCTTTATGTGACGTTCCAGTCGATGCTGACAGGGATAAAAGCGAAGGAAGAAGTCGAGGAGTTTATCTGATATGCCTGTTATCGTTCACCTGGACAAGTTGCTGGTTGACAGAAAAATCACCTCCAGAGCACTGGCAGCGTATGTCGGGATCACAGAACAAAATCTTTCCCTTCTGAAATCAGGGAAAGTCAAAGGCATCAGATTTGAAACCCTGTCGAAAATCTGTGAAGCCCTGAACTGCCAGCCTGGTGACATACTGGAATTCAGAGACAAAGAATAACGGTACTTTACCCCTGTTCCATACCATGAATGTCAGAGTCAACCATTAAGGGAGGCTCTAACATTATGCATTTCTGTCAGGGGAAAACCTGAATAAGAAAAATACCCGATAACAATATAATAAATCATTGACTATTAATCACAGCCACCAGTCATTTTGTTAATGATGGGAGTTTCGTCGTTCCATGGAGTGAATCATGTTTACGTTAAAAAACGTCTTAAAATATATCAAATATAAAGTAAAAACAATCAGATTTTATATTGTGAGTGATGCCTGCTTTCATGCTGGCAGGCTTTGTAAAATATATGGAGGTCATGTTAACATTGAAAACCCCGTCACGCTAAGTGAAAAAATATGCCATAGCATGATCCATGATCATAATCCAATATATACACTTATCGCCGATAAACTAGCCGTCCGGAATTATGTTTATTTACACACAGATAAAATAAAAACAGTGCCATTACTGGGCGTTTACTCTTCTTTTGATGAGATAGATTTTAACAGCCTGCCGGACCAGTTTGTGTTGAAATACAACCACGACAGCGGCAGTACCATCATCTGCAACAACAAACAATCTTTTAATGTTTCAGAAGCCAGAGTCAGACTAACGATGGCGTTAAACAGCAATATGTATTGCAGCCCCCGTGAATGACAGTATAAAAATATCAGACCCACCATTCTTTGTGAGGAGTACATCGACCTGTTTTATCGCCGGGACAGAAAGGTGACGCCAGAAGTATTACGACTCCATTGTTTTCATGGTGTGGCACGTTTTATTGAAGCAGATTTCACGGACGCTGCAGGAAATGAATACATCAATGTGTATAACATTCACTGGCAGCGCCAGCCTTTTACGATGGAGTTCCCTGACACACCCTATGAGGTCCCGGAGCCTGAGTTATTGTCTCAGGCCGTATCCGCCTCTCAGGAGCTTTGCGGCCATATTGATTATTGCAGAGTCGATCTCATGCTGTTAAGTGATACGGTTTATTTTAGCGAAATTGGACTGACCCCACGCTCGTAGACAAATTCTGTCCTCACGGCGAGGCCTGTTCGAATGCCTCCGGACTGATGCCGCCGAGATGACTGTGGCGCCGGGCCCGGTTGTAGAACACTTCAATGTAATCGAAGATATCCGCCCGGGCCAGATCCCGGGTTTTATATATTCTCTTCCTGATGCGTTCTTTTTTCAGTGAACTGAAGAACGATTCGGCCACCGCATTATCCCAGCAGTTGCCACGCCGGCTCATACTGGGTGCCAGATTATTGGCCCGGCAGAACCGTTGCCAGTCGTCACTGCCGTACTGGCTGCCCTGGTCTGAGTGCACGATGACCTCGCCATCCGGTTTTCGCCGCCAGACGGCCATCATCAGCGCGTCGAGTGCCAGTTCGCGTGAGAGAGTGGGTTTCATCGACCAGCCGACTACATTACGGGCGAAGAGATCGATAACCACCGCCAGATACAACCATCCCTGCCAGGTGCGGATATAAGTAATATCGGTGACCCAGACCTGATTGGCCCGGGTAACAGTAAACTGCCGCTGCACGCGATTAGGGGCAACAACGCCTGCCGCCACAGAACCTGGAAAAGTTTTGGAAAACCGTACCGTGGGTATCGCTCTGCCACTGCCTGCAACGCGACAATAACGGGTTCGTCACGCGTGGTATCCGGACGGTAATGGTAAACCGTTCTGCTCAGGTTCAGACTCCGGCAGGCCTGACGGATACTGAGTCCAAATGTCGTTATCAGATGAGTGACCAGCTCACGCTTAAAGGCTGGTTTTAAAGCTTTTTTTCGATAACGTCTTTCAGCGCCCGGTTCTCAAGGCTCAGGTCGGCAAACATCTGTTTGAGACGCCGGTTCTCGTCCTCAAGATCCTTGATCTTTTTAATATCAGAAGCCTCCATACCGCCGTATCTGGACTTCCAGCTGTAGTAAGTGCCCTCAGAGATACCGGCCTCCCGGCAGACATCTTTAACGGTTCGTCCGGCTTCAACCGACTTAATCACAGCGATGATCTGATACTCAGTAAAACGGGCTTTACGCATAGCGATCTCCTTCGTTGGCAGATTGATTATGCCGGATGATCTCTATATGTGAATGGCTCGATTATGCGGGATACTTACAAGCCCATCAGCCTCAATGTCAGCGAGGTTCTGGCGACCATTCAAATCAGGATTATTACCGGCACTGAGAAATACATCAGCAGTAAGCACTGGTAACTGGTCTACTCGACGTTCCCCAGCGAGAAAGTGGTCAACTGCCGACCGTGATAACAGAGTTTCCATTCCAAGTGTTTCAACCCGGTGCCGACTGTCGCTGAGTACCAGATCTAACGCAAGGAGAATGCTGCTCTTTCCAGATTCATTATCCCCAATGAAGACATTACGGTCGGCAGAGAAAATCAGATCAAGAGCTGGAAATTTTTTGAAATTTTGCAAAATCAGTCGAGTGATCACGGGCATCATTTCTTCCTTTTCTTCGAGGGGAACGGTTTGTGCTACCTGAGTACAAAATAATCAAAAAATACTGATTGTTCATGAATTACCAACCGCGTCGGCAAGTTAACAGATACCTTGTTGTTGAAAACGACGTCCACCTTGGTTTAATTTTTTGATATTTGTCAACATAAAAGTTGATGAAACTTATACTAACAAATCAACTATCATAATGATTTATTGTGGTTTTTTTAACTTTGATGCAAATTGACAACAAAAACCAGATGGGAAAAGCGCCGCGCAGAGGAAAACTGTTAATCACACCGTCAGAATGGGATACCATGCTGGGAAATTTGTGGCGATACCCTCCCATGTAGCAAACCATGAGAGCTGGAATTGCTTGCCAGGACTGAACAGGTCATCTGACCGCAACGTTTCCCTTTATAACTGAATGCGCTGACAGCATAGACTGGCCCCATGAATCTCCAGACAGTTGGTATCACTTAAGTTAGTGATAGTGTTAATACTAGTTTTTAGACTAGTCGTTGGAGTCCGGATGGTTGATGTTTTAGATCCAGAAAAATGCATACGGCGTAGCCTTTCAGTACAAAATTTTCATTCTTCAACTGTACTTTAAACCGGTATGCTTAGCATTCATAGATTAGTCTCTTCACTGCTTGATTTATACGCCAAACAGGCCAATATCAGTTCCTGCACCTGTTAGAAATTCATCATATCCTTTAAATGATACTCTTTCACATCGCGTCTTATTTAAATAGTTAAGAAGAACGCTCCTGAAGGGGAAATCACCATTTTCCAGGTCATTGATGAAAATGTTATCATTAATATAATAGTACTCCCCAAACAATCGCAACAGTTATCAGCGAAAATGTTTGCGCAGCGCTCCCCATATCCTTCGCTTTTTTAGACAGAGGATGAATCTCCAGAGAGATTCGGTCAATTGTAGCTTCTATAGCAGAGTTAAGTAATTCAACTAGCAGACTGATTAAACAAACTGCCAACATTAATGCTTGTTCTACAGGTTTAACATTTAGAAAGAAAGACACAATGATAAGCGCGCCATGTATAATAAGCAATTGACGAAATGCGGCTTCACTCCGAAATGCAGCAATAAAACCATCCCTGGAATATATAGCAGTACAGATAATCCGCTTCAACCCTGTCTTGGCATGAGGAAATTTCCTGTTTCTTTCCTGCTGTATTTGTTGCATGTATATCTCCTTATTCGAATTGATTTTCAGATTATCACTGAGTGAATGTCAGGATCTTGTTAAGACCCGAACTGATTATTCCTCAATACAATCAGTAAACCAGTGTATACCTATCAGCCATTACATGTTTCAAGTGCAAAACGGCAACCGTTCTCCGAACTTTCGACTGTCATACTCCAGTTCAGATGCTCCACAATCCGCTGAACAATGGATAAGCCAAGGCCTTCTCCATTTTCTTTTGCACTGTGTTGAAAACGTTTGAAATTATTCTCATCTATGTACGTCGGTAAACCAGGGCCTGTATCAGAAATAACTATATTTGTGCCATTAATCACCAGACAAACCTCACCTTCATTAGTGTACTGGCATGCATTACGTAGAAGGTTCCAGATAACGCTACGTACCAACTCTGCGTTACTAATGACATGAGGTGAATACGGCACATCAATCATTAATCTTATGGGTTTTTGTTCTAACCAGGGACGGCATCGTGCAGCACACTCCTCTATAATGGGACGTAAAGGTACTTTTGATCGTGGCAGTGTATGCGGATCGCGAGAGAGCAATAACAGACAACTTAGCTGTTGTTGCATTTCTTGTGTTGTTCGGAGGATCCGTTCGGCACTTATGATTAGATGGCTATCACAAGGTAGTTGGTGAGCAATTATCTCAGCCGCTCCGGATATAATCGCAAGAGGGGTTCGCAATTCATGACTTGCATCTCCGGCAAAACAGCGTTCACGCTGAAGAAAGCGCTCCAGATCTTCACTGTGCTTGTCAAATGCCCGAGAAAGAATACCAATCTCATCTTTTGCATCAAGGAAAGGTAACGGTTTTTCCTTGCGTTGAACTATCTCAGCCAGTTGCATTATGGGGATAGTTATTCGTGCTGAAGTTAGTCTACCAATCCAGAAAGCACAAAGAATACATATGATAATGATGAGTGGGCCAAAACCATCAATGATAACGTCTATGTACCACAGCTGTTTATAAGCTTGCAGCAAATAATAGCGTTGATTTTGAGACTCAAAAACATACAAGTGCTTGTTTTCAGAAGTTGTTAAACTGTGGTAGCCTGGTGCTAACAATCGTAATCTGTCAGGTACGGTCTGCGAATCATAGAATTGGCTATTTTCTGGTATTACCGGAGATAGCCCTCCTGCAAGTTCCGTCTCAATTCTGGATACATCATTGCGCAAGCTTTCTGATGCCGCATATGCTCGTAGGTCATCATAATCAAGCTGCTCTGCCACTATGATAATCACCATAGTAGTGATCATTAGTAATACAAATGAGACAGTGATCCGCGTGCGGAGTGTTAACTGTTGGAATATAGATTTCATGGCGGTCCGTTCACGTTATTTTTACTTACCTGAGGATGGTACGGTTTTCTGTAAGCGTACACCTACCCCACGTACCGTTTCTATCAGTGAGAATGTGAAGTTCTTGTCAACTCTCAGACGTAAATCATGGATATGTGTTCGCAAGGCGCCGCTCTCAGGAGGATCTTCTCCCCAGATCAGATACTCCATTTCTTTTTTTTTGACGACAGCGGGAGCGGCACGTACAAGACACATCAGCAATTTATGTGAGGTAGGGGTTAAAATAATTGATTGTCCCTGTCGCCATGCCTGAGGGATCCGAGAATCTACTCGCAAATCTTCCCATACAAGCGTCCCCTGGACCTGCCTCCCCTGCGCTCGTCTAACCAGAGATTTTATTCGGGCATCCAACTCGATTAATGAAAACGGTTTAATCAGATAATCATCAGCGCCGACGGCCAGTCCTTGCACACGATCGCAAACAGGGTCGCGGGCAGTTAACATCAACACCGGTACCGGGTTCTGGAACTCCTGGCGTAGTTTTCGGCATAGAGATAGGCCATCCAGACGAGGTAACATAAGGTCAAGCAAAATCGCATCATAATCATTTTGCGTTGCCATTTTCAGCCCAATAACTCCGTCCCGGGCATCATCAAGTACATAGCCTAATGGCTCAAAAAACGCGTAGAGATTAGCCACTAATTCGGGATTATCTTCGATAATAAGCAGGCGTGTCATAATCCTTGGAAACCTTAAAAATTGATGGGGGATCTTAACAAGATCCTGACATAGATTTTCAGATACTGCGTACGTTTTTTGAATCTTCAGGAATCGCGCATGTTCAAGTATCTTTTATCTTTCAAACTGAACCCGGTACAACGGACCTGGGCTGCAGCATTTTTTTTCACTACAATTGGCAACATAGCACTTTGGCAAACACTATGGATTAATGTAGATGTTCATAATATACATAATCTACTTTTTTTTGTCAGCCTGCCAATATTCCTTTTCTGCTTCCTAAGTATCTTACTTACACCAGTCATGGTTATTCCATATTTATGCAGACCTCTTCTTGTAGTACTTATTCTAATCAGTGCCTGCTGTAGTTATTTCATGATGAAATACAACATATTAATTGACCGCAGCATGGTGCAAAATTTTTTTGAGACTAATCAGGCTGAATTAACATCATATTTATCCGTTCCTTTTCTTTCTACTCTATTTCTACTTGGCATTATGCCAGCAATTATCCTAGCGTTACCTTCAACAGACATTAAGCGGAGAGCTTTTAGAATTGAATTGTGGTGGCTGGCGCATATTTGCATAGCTGTAGTCTTATTAACCATGGTAACCATGGTGTTTTATAAGGATTACGCATCTCTCATACGAAATAATATGCAGATTAAAGACCAAGCTTTACCTTTTAACTTTGTGCGTAATACTAATGGTTACCTTAAAAGAAAATACCAAGCATCTTCAACAACTCTACAAAGAGTGGGGGAGGATGCTGTACGTCCAATATATTCAAATGCTCCACCGAAACTGGTGGTTGTCGTCGTGGGCGAAACCGCCAGAGCACAGAATTTCCAACTGAATGGTTATTCGCGAGTAACCAATCCATATCTATCCAGACGACATGATGTTATCAGTTTCAAAAATGTGTCGTCATGCGGAACGGCTACCGCAATATCACTACCCTGCATGTTCTCGCGAATGTCTCGTAGCGAATACAATGAAATTCGTGCCGCGTCAGAAGAAAATTTGCTGGATATCCTTAAACGCACTGGTGTTGAGGTGCTATGGCGCAACAATAACAATGGTGGTTGTAAAGGAATCTGCAAGCGAGTACCCACAGATGATATGCCTGCAATGAAAGTAGTCGGTGAATGTGTTAACAAAGATGGTACATGCTTTGATGAGGTGTTATTACATCAACTCTCATCCCGAATTAATGCAATGCAGGGTGATGCGCTTATTGTTTTACATCAAATGGGCAGTCATGGACCAACATATTTTGAACGTTATCCGTCTGCAAGTAAAGTATTTAGCCCAACTTGTGACAGCAACCTGATCGAAAAATGCTCAAATAAAGAACTGATCAATACATACGACAATACGTTAGTTTATACCGATCCTATGCTGAGCAAAACCATTGAACTGTTGCAACATTATTCCGGGATGCGTGACGTAGCTATGATATATCTTTCTGACCATGGAGAATCGCTGGGGGAAAGAGGGATATATCTTCATGGCACCCCATATATTATTGCACCCAATGAACAAACACACATCCCGATGTTTATGTGGTTTTCGTCTTCATTCGCGCAACATTCCAGACTAAATCTGGTCTGCCTGACCAGTAATGCCGACAACCAATACAGTCATGATAATTTTTATCATTCAATACTTGGTCTCTTCAACGTAAAAACCAGTGTATATAAACCGGAGTTAGATATGTTTACTCTATGTCGACAATCTGATCGCACACCACTGACTTCTGCAGTTGTAAGAGAGAAAACAGACGGAATGGTTAGTAAATAAAATAAATTATCATTTTATTTATTTTTACCACCCTATAGCGTCCTATACAACACATGCTTCTTTAATAAAAACAAGGAGCAGCCATTGATATTCCCATGGAGATAAAATGATAAAGTTAAAACAGACTTTAAAATATTTTGAGTATCAAATTTTAAAAATAAGAAGTCTTATTATAAGCGATAGTTATTTTCTTTCAGCACGACTTAAAAGAATTTACGGATATAAACCTGATATCCGAAACCCCGTGACGCTCAATGAGAAGATATGCCATAGATTAATATATAATCGTGACCCGTTATTTACTTCACTGGCAGATAAACTGGCTGTGCGAAAACACATTAGTTTACGTACAAATAAAGTAGAACTAGTTCCTCTTATCGGCGTTTATAATGATATCAGAGAGATAGAACCATGTGCTCTACCAAATAAATTTGTTATGAAGTGTAACCACGACAGTGGCAGTGTAATCATATGTCATGATAAAGAGACATTTGATTTTCCTATGGCAATGAAAAAGATAAATCATTGTTTACGTAAAAACATGTACTATAAAACAAGGGAATGGCAATACAAAAACATAAAGCCAGTAATTCTTTGCGAAAAATACATTGATATATACACCTCGCAGCGACGAGAAGTTACGCCTGAGATGTTGAGGGTTCATTGCTTTCACGGCACTGTCGGGTTTATTGAAGCAGATTATAGTGATGCAAAAGGGAACGAATATATCAATGTTTTTGACAGTTTCTGGAATTTGCAGCCGTTTAACATGGAATATCCAAATACACCGTATGTGGTACCTAAACCACGATTGTTACACCAGGCTGTTTTAGCATCCCAGGAATTGTCAGAAGGTATTGATTATTGTCGTGTGGACCTCATAGTATTAGAACAAAAAATTTACTTCAGCGAGATTACACTGAGTCCCCGGAGAGGAATGTTGATTATATCTCCAGTGCAATGGGACACCACGTTAGGTAGAATGTGGACATTGTGATATATGGAGTAAATATTGCACGGACGATTAATTTTTAACTCTGCAAACAACTCATCTCGCTTTTATGCTGAGCAGTGGTTATCTAAAGTTTGGATATAGAGAATTATTGTACGGTAAGCCTGTTTTTTGAACAGGCTTACCTATCGAAATCAGGGATTTGACCTTAATCGGATAACCTAAATGCGATATCGCAAGAGCGACAACTTAAAAGCGATAGCCGCTGACGCAAAATCAATCCGTTATGAATCACGTTCGGTTAAATAATGCGCTTAACGTACATAAATTTCCGATATCCAAACTGCCCCCGGTTAGCGGTTTGAGGTCTTTGGTTCTACCGATTGCCAGATTTCAAGATCCCAGTTGCCATCACGAGCATCGCAAAGGTAGTTTTCGAAACAAACGCCGCGCGCAAGTTCGTAATCGCTGTTTTCAATCTCAACGTACAAATCGCTCCATGCTTTGGCGTAAGCACCGTCCCGCACAAGCGTATGCCACACGGCGTATAGCCCTCCCGGCACAATTTCTTCTCTGAATGCCGTTCCGGTAATGTCCACCTGTGTTTGTGCATCAACTGTAAGCGCGACATCGGCACGCAAGTCGGCAACACCCGTTTGCTCTGGATTATCCCAGTAAAACACCAGCGCTTCCCGGTAAATCAATCCCCGCTCCTGTGCCCAGCCAATTATTTGTTGAAAACCAACCGGTACCGTCTCGTTCCATGGGCCACCAACGCGCGCACATACGATGTTCCGGGGAAGCGCATTTTCAAACCGTAAACACATAAATCCTCCGCACCATTATTAAGAATAACGTTTATAAACGCAGCAGCCCACCATCAACCACGTACTGGCTACCTGTGACATAACTGGCATCATCAGATAATAAAAATAACGCGACAGCAGCCGCTTCCTCCGGTGTTCCTGGGCGCTTCATCGGCACAATGGCGCGGATTTGCGCGTCATATTGATCACGAAATGGTGCCGGGATCGCTTCGAGCAAACTGGTTTCTATCGCACCTGGAACGAGCGCATTCACCCGGATCCGTTGTGCTGCAAAGGCCGTTGCCCAACAGCGAACCAGCGCTAGCTGCGCTCCTTTACTGGCAGCGTAAATCGCAGCAAGCGGTGTTCCTTCATATGCGGCGGTCGATGCGGTCAGCACCACAGATGCACCTACTTTCAAAAAGCGGGCAAGATAGGATATTTGCAGTACCGCGGCACGAACATTGTTCTTCATCATGTTATCGAACAGCGCGGCACTACCCTTTTCGGCAGGTGCAAAAGCCAGTTGCCCGGCATTTAGCCATAAGCCATCCAGCATGCCGAAGGAGGCTACCGCTTCAGCCAGCGCTTGCGCCGCTGCCGGCTCGGCTCCGTCGTTTTGCAGCAACCAGGCAGCAGGTGGCAGCACCTTGCGAAGGCGCGCCAGTTTGTGCGCATCACGCCCGGTGATCATGACTTCCCCCTCTTCCGCAACAATGCGTTTCGCCCCTGCCAGACCAATACCACTGCTGGCTCCCGTAATGACAATTTTCTTACCTGTGAACCTGGCCATCCCGCCTCCCTGAAGCCGTTTCTCTGCTAAACCACGTTTTTTACCTTCAATGACAATTAAAATAAAACAAAAAAAACTTATTGTAAAACGATAAACACCAGACTAACCTGCATCCACTTCAGCTATCTTTGCCAAGAGAGACATCGAATGAAAAGAAGTCTGCAACAGGGTGTTTTGTTCTCAGGATTACTCATCTGTGCGCCGACACACAGCGCAGAGTTGTCTGGTTTTGCCGGCCTGGGCGTCAGCGCGAGCCCCATTTACTCCGGTTCAAACCACATGGCAATGAGACCACTGCTAAAGGCGGGCGTGAATATTCATAGCGAAAACTGGGGACTATTTGGTTTGTCTACCGACGGGCTGATATGGGAACTGACGCCGGACGCCCCCTTCAGCGTAAGCCTGCTGTTAACACAAGATGAGGCGCGAAAAGAGGTGTTTAACTACCCGTTTTCAAGCAGAAAAAACCGCGATCTACAAGGAATGGGTAACCTGTCTGCAGCGTTGATGGCGGGTACAGACCTGCGCTACCGATTAGAAAACTGGGCGTTGTGGCTGCGCCTGTTAACCGACACTGAAAAGCAGCGATATGGTGGCGAAGCACCGGGCAGAAGCCTGATCGTCACGAGCGGCGCGGAAACCGAACTCTGGCGCTGGCAGAATGCCGCGCTCTCGGTCGGTGGCGACATAAGCTGGGCGAACAGTGGCTACCAGCAACGCCACTACGGTGTAACGGCGCAGCAGGCGCAACGCACCGATTTTGCAGTTTATTCCCCTTCGTCAGGTCTCCAGCAAGGAGGTTTGTATGCCGAAGTGGTATGGCATTTCGATAAAAATCTGGCGGCAGGATTGACCAGCCGTGCGCAGTATCTGTTCGATGAAGCGGGGAGCAGTTCTCTGGTCAACAGCCGAATGCAGTACACCCTGTCATCACTGATCCAGTACACATTCTGAGGCGGAGCCATGAGCAAATGTCACTTTCGCAGCCGCGTGCGGCTGCTTGCTGCGGGCGCGGTATTTATCGCACTGATTGCCGCCGGTATTTACCTGCAACCTGGTTTCAGTACCCCGTCTCCTCGCCAGACGGGAGACGCCAGTTTGGTGTCGTTTTTAACGCCGTTATTGAAAGGATCGCGAGGCAGTGTCGCCGCCGCGCTAATCACGCCGCGCGGTGTGCAGTACGCCCTCTGGGACAGTGATTACAACCAGCAATATGAAATCGCCAGCCTGACCAAAAGCATGACCAGCAGTTTACTGATGGACGCGTTTCGCCGGGGTGAAGCGACAGCGCAAACCCGCGTCGGCGACCTTATTCCAGAAATCAGCGGCCCGGCGCGAGAAATTACCCTTGAGCAACTGGCATCGCATCGCTCTGGTCTGCCGCCGCTGGCCTCATCGCTGCGCCAGAAGATCCGGGTGATCAGCCAGATAATCCTGCGTGAAAACTTCTGGGAGTATGACGAAAAATCAGTCATCGAAATGGCGAATAACGCCCGCTTAGCCACGCCCGCCAGATTTGATTATTCCAATACCGGCTACGCCTTGCTGGGATTGGCGCTGTCGCGAGCAGCACATCAGCCTTTTAATTCGCTGTTGCAAACGCGGGTTTTTGCGCAAGCGAAAATGACAAACACCGTTGTTGCCGAAGCATTAACTCCTGACACGCCCACGTTTCACCACGGTTGGGCGGTGTCCGGATTTGCCGAAGCGCCATGGATACAGCACGCGTTCACGCCGGCTGCCGGTGTGCGGTCGACCATCGTTGATATGGCGCATTATGCGCAGGCCTTACTGGCGGGCAAACTTGCCGGTAGTGCGGCAATGCAGCCACGCTTTGCCACTGACGATGCAGATTCACGCGTGGGCTACGCCTGGTTTACCACCCGTATTCGTGGGCGAGACATCACCTGGCACGACGGTGAATCCTCTGGCTTTGCCTCCGCCATTGCGGTCGATCCACAGCAACGATCCGTCGTAGTGATCCTCTCAGATACCGCGTGGCCCGTTATTGGTCCGGCCATGCGCCTGTTGTTAACGCAGACTCCTGCTAAAACGGAAGCTCATCATGAACTGGATTGATATGTTGTGGGCAATATTAACCTTTGTCTCAGCTATTCTGTTTATTTGCGGCTCATGGGTCGCGCATTACAAAATACGGTTGCTGAACTATATCTTGTTAGCTTTGATTGTCATTTATTGTGCCGAAATGATGCAGACAATTACGCATCTGACCAAGACCGGTTATCTGTTCAGAATGCTGACATGGACCGTTCAGGCGTCGTTTATTGCCGAAAGTGTTTATCGCGCATGGCCAGCGCCCTGGTTAACGCGCAGCCCGCACGTACTGTCGGCTGGCAAGATTGCCATTTCGCTGATGCTTATGTCATGCTTGAGCATGCTGGTTTTAAAATAAAATTCTTAATTCAGGAAGGTACAAAGTGAAAGATGTACGAAATAAACTCAGCCTGATATTTATCTCAGGGATATTACCGAATTTTTCATCCTCGCCTTAATTACACCGCTGTGGTTATATTTTTCCAGTGAGCCGTTTTTTTTGTCCAGCATGCTTGAATTTGCCGAAATGCAAGCAGAAAGTCAGCCAGTGGCTGCCGTATCGTCGCTTCACCAGTTACTGCTGTTGATTATTCTCTATTTCCCCGTTGGGTTATTTGCTTTTGCTATCTGGCAAGGGATGCAGGTGATGCGCCTGGTTGGTAAACGGCAAATCCTCAACCTGGCGATGGCGCGTTGTGTACGTACAATTGCATTGATGATGCTAAGCCTTGGCATTGTATTGTCGGTGTGCCGATTTTTAATACCGCTAGTTGTCTGGTGGCCGGAAAAATATTACCAGATCACCGTACTGGTTGGCGATGTGATCCTTTTACTCACCGGCGACTTGTTATTCGTTACGTTTCACACCAGCTTCCGGGGATCAAAGCAGAAGAAGAAACTAGGGGATTTATCTGACTATGGCTGTGGTGGTTCATCTGGGCAAACTGCTGGTAGAGAAAAAAAAGACGTCCAGAGCGCTGGCAGCCATTATCAGTATTACCGAGCAAAACCTCTCACTGCTCAATTCTGGCAAAGTAAAGGTGATTCGATACGCTGGCGAAAATTTGTGAAGCCATGGAGTGCCAGCCCGGTGACATTATCTCCTGGGAACCCGACCTCGCTGCGCCAGACAAAGACTGAGGCCGTAGACTCGTTTTGCAAATAATAGAAACCGACAACATCTCTGCTGTCGGATTTTTTATTTACGACTCGAATCAGGCATTCTGTAACTGCTGACCACAGACAACCACACTTGCCAGCAGAATTTTGACGCCCTCCAGATAAACGGTTGGATTAAGTAACGTCAGTTTCAGGCAGATCACAGCGTCCTGTTTGATTCGTATAATCTTTTGTTTTCACTTCTCTTTCTCATTGAATCAATGAAATAACTTCGCCATGCTAAAGCTTGACTGATGAAATTGTTAAAAATCTATATTGTAGATACTATATTTGTTACGACTTAAATTTTTCACTTACAATCATAAAAAACATCATTGTGATAATTACAAACATTAAATTGTATTTTTATATTTATTTAAGCATGTTTTTAGCTCCATTTCAGATTAATTTTAGATAGGGGGATTATTACCGAATAGTATTTCTATGACGCTATACAATTGTATCAATTAGGAAATATTTTATCTCCAAATGGATAGATACTCTTTTCTCGGTTCGAAGCAAGATAGTCAGCTAACAACTGTGATACCAATCTCTTCACATCCAAATATTCAAGCGTTGAAGTAATCTGCACTTACATCATCAAGCAACTAGTAATATACATAGACTTGCATTAGGAATAAATAAAATATCAACAAATGCTTATTCATCAAATTTTACGATTAAGCATTTGTATATACATGTGTAGAATACTCTATTCCCACTTATCTTGACAGATTAAAATTATAAGTACCACTATCGGTTTTAATTTCGATTTCAGACCACATACATTTTGAGTATCTATTATTCATCTCAACCCAGTTCCACCCGGAGTTTGCATAGGCAACCCTTTGACTGATAACAAGAGAGAAATCTGTACCCTTACCATAGCCCAGAGTTACTGGTCGGGTATTCCACCGATAACAACTACCACGGTCTATACTTAAACCAGTAATCGTTACACTATCCTTCAAACCATAAACATAAATATGTCTTCTTATAGTGTGCTCAGCACTGACATTACCTTTGAAGTTGTAAGTGGTATATTCTATTTTGATCTTAACAGGTAATTGAGATGGTATCTTCTCTGATTCTGAGTTGGATTTATTACTTACATATTCGTTAATATTGTCTGAATGTTCATCGGGGATACCATTCATCATATTGCTGTCACCCAGATGTTGTTCCCAGATATCATTGCATTTTAGCGTACTGATTTCTTTCCCCTGCTTTAAAACTGTTATTTCCCCATCAGTATTTTTCCCATCATCGATATAGGAAACAGAGTAAGTATACTCGTTTTCAGGTATATTCAATGTATGTATCGACACCCCCTCAGCTCGACTGTAGTTCCAGGACTGACTTAACTGACTCACATTTTTTACTAAAGTGATTTCAGGAATAACCCCACTACCTCCGTTAATATCCGATTTACCGAATAAATAAGTGACTTCATTATTATTCCTCAACACAGCCACCTCTTTAGTGGTTTTACCTTTTATGATACACCCGAACAGAACATCTGAATCTCCATAAGGTGATGCTATTACTGAACAGGAGGCGGTTATTACCCCCAAAGTGATTACATATTTCAGTTTCTTTAAAAATCTCATACAAACCTCCTCTAAAAATAAACAATATATAAAAAAGCACTTACCCCAAAGGTAAGTGCTTTGCCTCATAAATGCCTATTCAATATATACAACAATCTTACCATCTGATTGTTCTGTCACGGTAATATTTTTAGTTGTCCCATCACTAATCTGAGCAAATCCATAGTGCTGTTTCCCTTCACTTTCAGTTAACGTTACGTTCTCACATTGCTGTAAGTATTGACGTAACTGTTTATGATAGATATCCGTTACCACCTCGCATGCTGTACGTTCCAGCATCGCTTTGCTTCCGTTGACCGCAAAGTTCCCGATGCCATATACAATCCAGATCCCAAGCCAGACCAGCAACAGCATTTTCCCCTGACCAACGGCTTTACAACGTTTAGCAATATAAACTGGCGAAAAAAGAATCCACCATTTTGAAAAACTTGCCTTACCATGTTTATCCAGTAGCTTCCAGTCCATATAGAACAAGATAATCAGGGCAATCATAACGAACAGATTAACCGTATAGTTGACAGCTAAACTAAACAAACATGCGGATAAAACGCCGACGACAAACAATCCCGTTGCAATCCAGATATATTTTTCATGTAACGACGAGTTGTCTATATATAATAATTTACGGATACTCTCAGCGCTTACCAAATCAGACTGTTTACGATCGCCAACAATAAAAGAAATCAATTTATTATTATACAGTATCCTGGCTTCATCGTTTAACAAAATGAATTTCATTTCACGGATGAATTTTAAATCTGCATCATCACGCTCACTTACTTTTTGTATCGCATGGTTTAATTCATCAACGCTGGTATTCATATCCAGCTCAAGATATTCATAATAGTTTATCATGATAATTCCTTATCTTTACATAATAGCCTAAATATTACAGAGAACGTTAAACTGGTATACTTCAAGAGTATTGAACAGGAGGGGAGCATGGCGGTAGATATAAAATAATTATTAAAATACGTAATCATTTCCCTTATTGACATAACAAAAAAACAATCCCTATACAAACAAGTAACATGAATAAAAAACCAATGCCAAGATAGGCTTTAAAAAGCCTCTTAATTCTTTCTGGTTTCATTTTGACCTCACGACTACAGCAAAAAGAATAGCACCAAATATGGGGTCTATAAGCATACTGATAACAAACCATATGAAGAACGAACGGCCACTGGCCTGAGCCAATTTACCAATAACTATCGATGCTCCGATCCACAAAAGTAAAAGAATAAATGCCATCGTTGGCTCCTTGAAAAATAGCAATAAATGATTGAAGTGGTGGTTTAAAACCGTCACTTTGTCCGGTAAGCATGTTGAATGGATGGGCAGACTTATACCTGCCGCATTGAAACATCCTTGCTATAGGCGCATGGTGCATCTCCTTATTGTCACCCGGTAAGAATCCTGGCCTGATTCTAATTGAATTCTTTCTAAGATAGGGAGGTTATGAGTGCAGGTAAAATTGTTATTACCGATCGAATTTCAATAATTGATCTGCAAAATCTATCGATAAAAACGATCAATTATTTATATTTGATAGATTATAACTATCATTGCAATGATATCGATCGTTTTTGTAGATCAGTTTATGAGGGGGATGTGGTGTATTAAAATTGATGAGGCAAATAGTGGATACTTTTTATTAATTAAAATCATAAAGATATGACATTTAGCATAACCTTCTAGTCAAAGGTATGACCACAATCGTCGCACTCATATCTGTCAAACAGGAGTCCATCAAGGGCTGAGCCGGTAACCGCTCCCGCAGTTGCACCAGCCACAAATCTCCCTAGCACAGCACCAATAACTGCCCCGGCCGCAGTCCCCAGAACTGGCACAACAGAGCCAATTGCAGCCCCAGAACTTGCTCCACTAAGAGCTCCTGCCACACCTCCAGCGATACTTCCAGCCTTCCTCCCAATGTTACGTTCGCTAACGCGTTCAGAACCACATTTAGGACATATTGTAGCCATTGATAAAATCTCCTGATTTTCGGTTGTTAAAAAGCAAAAAGGCACCCGAACGTTAATGGACGGATGCCTTCTTTATTTGAAATTCAACTTTATGTTGCAGATCAACCAGCCAAGAAATCTAACGTAACTAGCCTGTCTTACCAAAGGCTCCCTGTATGAAAGTGCCCTTAGCTAGTGACACAACATAATTTGCATACCACTGCAACATTTCCCTGCGTTGCTCCAGATACTGCGCATGGTTGTAGGTGCCACGAATGGTATTCTTATCCACATGAGCAAGTTGTAGCTCGATCCATGCCGTGTTATATCCCTGTTCATGCAGGATGGTACTCATCGTGTGCCGGAAGCCGTGTCCTGTGGCCTTCCCATGATACCCAATCCTTTTCAGTACCTGATTGATACTCGCCTCACTCATCGGTTTGGTAATATCGTTACGGCCTGGGAACACTAGGTTATAACGGCCAGTCACAGCCTGGATCTCCCGTAGTGCTGCCACAACTTGATCAGATAGGGGTATAAGGTGAGGGCGGCGCATCTTCATCCTTTCAACCGGTACTTCCCAAACCCGCTTGTCAAAATCGAACTCTTTCCATTCAGCCATGCGGAGTTCAATAGTACGAACGCCCGTTAGCATCAAAATCGTTGTTGCTAGCCGAGTTACTGGGCTACCGGAATAAGCGGCTAGAGCTTCTAAAAAAGCAGGAAGTTCATCCGCTAGCAGGTGAGGATAGTGCACAGATTTTGGCGGGGTTAACGCACTTGCCAGATCCGAGGCAGGGTTAGTTTCAGCCCGACCGGTGACAATGGCATAGCGAAAGACTTGGTTACAGGCCTGGCGGATTTTGCGCAACTTATCAAGGACACCACGTTTTTCGAGTTTACGTAGTGAACTGAGGATATCCAGAGGCTTAATCTCGGCAATCGGGCGCTTGCCGATATCCGGGAAGATATCGTTTTCAAACGCCTCCATGATGTCTTCAGCGTAGCCTTTGGACCAGTTTGGCCGTTTGTACTCATGCCATTCCAAAGCGATCGCTTTGAAGGTATTTTCCACTGTCGCTTTGCGAGCTTGTTTCTCAACCTTTTTCTGTTCACTAGGATCTATAGCGTTAGCGACTTGCCGCTTAGCTTCATCTCTTCGCTGCCTAGCTTCAGATAAAGAAATTTCTGGATAGATACCTAACGCCAACATCTTCTGTTTGCCGTCAAAGCGGTACTGTAAACGCCAGTATTTAGATCCATTGGGATGAACCATTAAATGCATACCTTCACCATCGGTAAGCTTATAAGGCTTGTCGGTAGGCTTTGCACTTCTTACCCTCACATCGGTTAACGCCATTTGAGGCCCTCCGTTGCTGGATGTTGGTACAAGATTTCATTGAACGGGGATGTACCATCACATATACCAACAGATACTACTTGATGCTGGTAGATGTAGGTAGACTCTGAGAGAATTTCTACGCGCTAAAATCGGCCAACCCACTGAATTTCAAGAATAAAAAAAGACGTCAGTTGACGTCTGTTTACTTCGAAATGGTACGCCCTACAGGGTTCGAACCTGTGACCTACGGCTTAGAAGGCCGTTGCTCTATCCAGCTGAGCTAAGGGCGCATTGAGAAGCGAGCTTCGTGATGTGCAATCGCCGGAATTATACGGTCCACGCCTGATGAGTCAATGTATTTTGCCACGAAACTGCGCTTCCCTGCGCAGGCTGGCGGCTTATGCTGCGAAAGCAGTACAAAGTTTATCCAACCTTATGTTTCTGCACGTTAACTTTTCTTCGGCTCCCGGGCTCTTTTTGGCTCCGCTCGCGGCGCGGTCAGGCCCGTTTTTCAGCCGCCGCCACGTCAAAGCAAGATAAAATCTTAAACGAAGACTGACAGCGAGGCTGGCTTCTGACAAAATATCGTCATCCCCCTTTCGTAAAGATACAGATGGAATCCTCTCTCTGATGGCAGCAAAAATTATTGACGGTAAAACGATTGCGCAGCAGGTACGCTCTGAGGTTGCGGAAAAAGTGAAGGCGCGCGTTGCGGCCGGATTTCGTGCCCCAGGGTTGGCCGTCGTACTGGTCGGCAGCAACCCGGCATCGCAGATTTATGTCGGCAGCAAGCGCAAAGCGTGTGAAGAGGTAGGCTTCGTCTCCCGCTCGTACGATCTCCCGGAAACCACCAGCGAAGCGGAGCTGCTGGAACTTATCGACACGCTGAATGCCGATAAGGCTATTGACGGCATCCTTGTTCAACTGCCGCTGCCCGCCGGCATTGATAATGTCAAAGTCCTCGAGCGCATTTCTCCGGACAAAGACGTTGACGGCTTTCACCCCTATAACGTGGGTCGTCTGTGCCAGCGCGCGCCGCGCCTGCGCCCGTGTACCCCGCGTGGGATTGTCACGCTGCTTGAGCGTTACAATATCGATACCTACGGCCTGAACGCGGTGGTTATTGGCGCCTCCAATATCGTCGGACGCCCGATGAGCATGGAGCTGCTGCTGGCTGGCTGCACCACCACCGTCACTCACCGTTTTACCAAAAACCTGCGTCATCACGTCGAAAATGCCGACCTGCTGATCGTGGCTGTCGGTAAACCGGGCTTTATTCCGGGCGAATGGATTAAAGAAGGCGCGATCGTGATCGATGTCGGGATTAACCGCCTGGAAAACGGCAAAGTGGTTGGCGATGTGGTTTATGAAGATGCCGCCGCGCGCGCGTCGTACATCACTCCGGTTCCCGGCGGCGTCGGCCCGATGACCGTAGCCACCCTTATTCAGAACACGCTGCAGGCGTGCGAAGAGTATCACGATATTCAGGAGGCCTGAGATGACGAATTTTTCTTTAGGCAAACACCCGCACGTTGAGCTTTGCGACCTGCTGAAGCTGGAAGGCTGGAGCGAAAGCGGCGCGCAGGCGAAAATCGCCATTGCCGACGGTCTGGTCAAAGTCGACGGCGTGGTCGAAACCCGTAAGCGCTGCAAAATCGTCGCTGGCCAAACGGTCAGCTTTGAAGGTCAGAGCGTTACCGTTACCGAGTAAAAAGTAAAGGCGCCGCAACTGGCGCCTTGACTTTATCCCCATCCAGGACATTAAACACGACGGTCAGCGTCGGGTGTACTGGCCTGGGTATGGGCAAAAAAATGCCGGGGACACCCCCGGCAAAAAGAGAGAATGAGACTACTTCCGGCGCCAGGTGGTACCCTGCGGGCCATCTTCCAGCACAATGCCCATCTCGTTCAGACGGTCACGCGCGGCATCCGCCGCCGCCCAGTCTTTCGCTTTACGCGCGTCCAGACGCTGCTGGATCAAAGACTCGATTTCCGCCACTTCCCCGTCGTCCGCCTGCGCGCCGCTCTGCAGGAACGCATCTGGCTCCTGTTCGAGCAGACCCAGCACCGAAGAGAGCTTACGCATATGCGCCGCCATCGCGTTGGCCGCGGCGGTATCTTCGGTCTTCAGACGGTTAACCTCACGGGCCATATCGAACAGCACCGAATAAGCTTCCGGGGTGTTGAAATCGTCATCCATCGCTTCGATAAAGCGCGCTTCAAACGCCTCGCCGCCGGACGGCTCTGCGGTTTTATCGGTTCCGCGCAGCGCCGTATACAGACGCTCCAGCGCGGAACGGGCCTGCTTTAAGTTCTCTTCGCTGTAGTTCAGCTGGCTGCGATAGTGGCCGGACATCAGGAAGTAGCGAATGGTCTCCGCGTCGTAGAACTTGAGCACGTCGCGCACGGTGAAGAAGTTGCCCAGCGATTTTGACATTTTCTCACGGTCAACCATTACCATCCCGGAGTGCATCCAGTAATTCACGTACTCGCCGTCGTGGGCGCAGGTGGACTGAGCGATTTCGTTTTCATGGTGCGGGAACATCAGATCCGACCCGCCGCCGTGAATATCAAAATGGTTGCCCAGCTGCTTGCAGTTCATCGCGGAGCACTCAATGTGCCAGCCCGGACGGCCCGCGCCCCACGGCGACGGCCAGCTCGGCTCGCCCTCTTTCGACATCTTCCACAGCACAAAGTCCATCGGGTTATGCTTGACGTCGACAACATCAACGCGCGCGCCGGCCTGCAGCTGGTCGAGATCCTGACGCGACAGCTGACCGTAGTTCGGATCGGTCGGTACATCGAACATCACATCGCCGTTATCGGCGACATACGCGTGGCCTTTGGCGATCAGCTGCTCGGTGATCTCAATGATTTCCGCAATATGGTGGGTAGCACGCGGCTCCATATCCGGGCGCAGGATATTCAGCGCGTCGAAATCTTTGTGCATCTCGGCAATCATGCGATCCACCAGCGCCACAAAGCTTTCGCCATTTTCATTAGCACGCTTAATGATTTTGTCGTCGATATCGGTGATATTACGCACGTACTTTAGCTTATAGCCCAAGAAACGCAGGTAGCGCGCGACCACATCGAATGAGACGAAGGTACGGCCATGGCCGATGTGACAGAGGTCGTAAACGGTAATACCACACACGTACATGCCAACTTCCCCGGCATGGATAGGTTTAAATTCTTCTTTTTGGCGCGTCAGTGTATTAAAAATTTTTAACATCGAAGATTCCGTGTAGACGTGTGTGGATGTAAGTCGCGTATTCTAACCTTAATTCAACCCCGAAGCAGCACACATTGCAAGGTGATCCAGCCCCGCGGTTATGCTATAACAGCCCCCTATATCTCACCCGACTCCGGGTGCAGGCACCACAATCATCGGAACAGGATGCAAAAATGGTTACTTTCCACACCAATCATGGCGATATCGTAATCAAGACGTTTGACGACAAAGCGCCGGAAACAGTTAAAAACTTCCTGGACTACTGTCGTGAAGGTTTTTACGACAACACTATTTTCCACCGTGTTATCAATGGCTTCATGATTCAGGGCGGCGGTTTTGAGCCGGGTATGAATCAGAAAACCACCAAATCCCCTATTCAGAACGAAGCGAACAACGGTCTGAAAAACACCCGCGGTACGCTGGCGATGGCCCGTACCCAGGCGCCTCACTCCGCCACCGCGCAGTTCTTCATCAACGTCGCCGATAACGACTTCCTGAACTTCTCCGGCGAAAGCCTGCAGGGTTGGGGCTACTGCGTATTCGCAGAAGTCGTTGAAGGTATGGACGTGGTCGACAAAATCAAAGCGGTATCCACCGGCCGCAGCGGCATGCACCAGGATGTGCCGAAAGAAGATGTGGTGATCAAAAGCGTTACCGTCAGCGAATAATTCGTGGCGACGCTTTTTATTGCGGATTTGCATCTGCAAACGGAAGAACCGGCGATTACCGCCGGTTTTCTGCGTTTTTTACACGGGGAAGCCCGCCAGGCTGACGCCCTGTATATCCTCGGCGACTTGTTTGAAGCCTGGATCGGCGATGATGATCCGAACCCGCTGCATCGGCAAATTGCCGCTGCGCTTAAAGCGTTAGCTGAGTCCGGCGTCCCCTGCTACTTCCTCCACGGCAACCGCGATTTTCTCGTCGGTCAGCGCTTTGCCCGCGAAAGCGCCATGACCCTGCTGCCGGAAGAAAAGCTTCTCGACCTCTACGGACGCAAAGTGCTGATTATGCACGGCGATACCCTCTGCACCGACGACGCGGGCTATCTGGCATTTCGCGCGAAAGTCCACAATCCGTGGATCCAGCGCCTGTTTCTGGCCCTGCCGCTGTTTATCCGCCGCCGTATCGCCGCCAGAATGCGCGCCGACAGCAAAGCGGCCAACAGCAGCAAGTCGATGGCGATTATGGATGTCAATCCGCAGGCGGTAGTTGACGTCATGGAGAAACATCACGTCCAGTGGCTGATTCACGGGCATACGCACCGCCCTGCCGTCCATTCCCTGGAAGCCAACGGCAAAACTGCGTATCGGGTGGTGCTCGGCGCCTGGCATCACGAAGGCTCTATGGTCAAAGTGACCCCAGAAGATGTTGAGCTGATTCATTTTCCTTTCTAGCCCCCGGCAGGCACTATCTCATGCCGCCCTGGGACTGGTGCTGGGTTTTTACTTTTTTGCCTGCGCCACCGCCGCTCATAACCGACGAGTTTCATCCAGTGACGACGAGACATAAGACGGCTAGCCATGCGCACGCAACCGTTTTCCTTGCCGGAAGTTCATGCTATTCTCTGTGGCCTCTAAAGCAGTGTGCAACACACCCACAGGAGTTTTAAGACGCATGTCTTCCCGCAATAATTCGGCGCGTATCGCCATCGTGATGGGGTCCAAAAGCGACTGGGCTACCATGCAGTTTACCGCAGAAATCCTTGATGCCCTGAACGTTCCGTACCATGTCGAAGTGGTCTCCGCCCACCGCACGCCCGATAAACTGTTCAGCTTCGCCGAAGGCGCGGAAGAAAACGGTTTTCAGGTGATTATTGCCGGTGCTGGCGGCGCGGCGCATCTGCCGGGCATGATTGCGGCGAAAACGCTGGTGCCGGTGTTAGGCGTACCGGTGCAGAGCGCGGCGCTGAGCGGCGTTGACAGTCTCTACTCCATCGTCCAGATGCCGCGCGGCATCCCGGTTGGCACGCTGGCGATAGGTAAAGCCGGCGCCGCTAACGCCGCCCTTCTGGCGGCGCAGATCCTTGCCCAGCATGATGCCGAACTGCACCAGCGCCTCAGCGCCTGGCGCCAGGCGCAGACCGATGACGTGCTGGATAACCCGGACCCGCGGGGTGCGGCATGAAACAGGTTTGCGTTCTCGGTAACGGCCAGCTAGGCCGTATGCTGCGTCAGGCCGGCGAGCCGTTGGGTATTGCGGTCTGGCCGGTTGGTCTGGAAGCCGACCCGGAAGCGGTGCCGGTACAGCAAAGCGTGATCACCGCAGAGATTGAACGCTGGCCGGAAACCGCGTTGACCCGCGAGCTGGCGCGTCATTCCGCCTTTGTTAACCGCGACGTCTTCCCGATTATCGCCGACCGTCTGACGCAAAAGCAGCTGTTCGATAAGCTGGCGCTCGCTACCGCGCCGTGGCAGCTTCTGGCGGATAAAGGCGAGTGGCCGGCGGTATTCGCCCGTCTTGGGGAGCTGGCTATCGTTAAGCGCCGCGTCGGCGGCTACGATGGCCGCGGCCAGTGGCGTTTGCGGGAAAATGAAACCGCGCAGCTGCCGGAGGATAATTACGGCGAGTGTATCGTTGAGCAGGGCATTAATTTCTCCGGCGAGGTATCGCTGGTTGGCGCCCGCGCACGGGACGGCAGCACGGTCTTCTATCCGCTGACCCGCAACCTGCATCAGGACGGTATTTTACGCGCCAGCGTCGCTTTCCCGCAGGCCAACGCCCGCCAGCAGGCACAGGCGGAACAGATGCTGACGGCGATCATGAATGAGCTGGGCTACGTTGGCGTGATGGCGATGGAGTGTTTCGTCACTGCCGATGGCCTGCTGATTAACGAACTGGCGCCGCGCGTGCACAACAGCGGCCACTGGACGCAGAACGGCGCGTCGATTAGCCAGTTCGAACTGCATCTGCGGGCGATCACCGATCTCCCCCTGCCGCCGCCGGTGGTGAACAGCCCGTCGGTCATGATCAACCTGATCGGTACCGATCTGAACTATGACTGGCTGAAGCTGCCGCTGGTGCATCTACACTGGTACGACAAAGAGGTGCGTCCGGGTCGTAAAGTCGGCCACCTGAACCTGACCGACAGCGATACCGACCGCCTGAGCGCGACGCTGGAAGCGCTGAAGCCGCTGCTGCCGCCGGAATACGCCAGCGGCATCGTCTGGGCGCAGGCGCAGCTGGCGTAATCCTCTCTCCTTTATCCCGGCTTGCGGCGCGCTGCGCCTTAGCCGGGCTACCAGACCAACATTCATTCGCCCCGTAGCCATTCAACCAAATCCGCAAACCGCACGACTCCCTGGCGCCGCCACCGTGGAAAGAGCGCAGGAAATTTCAGCGTCTGCACGCCGCTTGATTTCGCCTGTGCATCAGGGCTTGATGCAGGTTCCCGCCAGCCCGGCGAGAGTGTCATCGATGCGCGACAGCGCGCCAATCCACGCCCGCTTGCCCCGACGCCGCACGTAGCCGCTTACCGCCGCGATTTTCGGTCCCATCGCGCCGTCGTCGCGGGCAAAAGGCGCCAGCTCTTCCGGCGTCGCTTCGCGGATCGGTCGCTGCATGGGAGTGCCCCAATGTTCATATACCGCATCCGCGTCAGTCAGGATCACCAGGCCATCGGCATCAATCTGCTCCGCCAGCAGCGCGGCGGCGAGGTCTTTATCGATGACCGCCTCTGCGCCCTGCCCGTTCTCAAGCACCGGAATTCCGCCGCCGCCGCAGCATATCACCACGTGCCCCTCGCCCAGCAGGCGCTCAATCGACTCGCTCTCCTCAATCCTCACCGGCGTCGGCGAAGGCACCACCCGACGCAGATATTTACCGTCGCGCTTCATCCTCCAGCCGTATTCGTCTTCCAGCTGTTTTTGCAGCTCCGGATCGTAAACCGGACCGATAAACTTCTCCGGCGTCGAAAAGGCCGGATCGTTTGACGCTACCGCAATGCGGGTCATCACCGTCGACACCGGCGGCATGGGTGATTCCTGCGCCAGGCGCTGGGCCAGCATATAGCCAATCATGCCCTGGCTCTCCGCGACCAGCACGTCCAGCGGATAGGGCTCAACGTCGCCGTAGGCCAGATTCTGCAGCGCCAGCAACCCCACCTGCGGCCCGTTGCCGTGCACAATGGCCAGCCGGTAGTTTTTCGCCAGACGCGCCAGCGCGGGAACCGCACTATCGATATTGCGGTACTGATTTTCTACGGTCAGCGCTTCCCCGCGCTGTAATAAAGCGTTGCCGCCAAGGGCAACAACCAGCGTTTTCATAAAAAGTCCTTAGATAAGATGTTGCGCCAGCCAGAATCCCAGAAGCGTGTCGGCGCCGGAGGTATGCCCCATCGCCAGCAGAGCTTCGACGGCGGGTTCAATTCGTCGTCCACGTTGCAGAGCGTGTACAAAATGCATCAGCGGCGAGGCGAAACGTCCCATGCTGGCGTAGCGTAAATAGTTGACGCTCACCTGGGTGGTGGCCGCGTGCAGATCGCCGGAGGCGCGAAAAAACGCCCTTCCGCCGCAGGGTAACATTCGCCCCGCGCGCCATGCCGCCAGCATCATGCCGATCAGCATGTCGTCCAGGCTCGGCGTCAGGCCTGGTCCCTTGCCCAACCACAGGCGCCAGTCGACGGCGTTGCCGGCCAGCGCGGAGGCAAAACAGTGGCGCAGCTGCCGCAGCTCAGGCTGCTGCGGCAGATCGATAGCCTGCGACAGCGGCCCAAACAGCCCGGTCTCCTCCGGACGATTTACTAGTGCTGTCGGCAGGTCGGCGCCGTTAGGCTGACGGCGGAGCCACAGGGAGCAGCGCCTGCGCGGCGGCATCAGCAAAAGATCGCCGACCTGAATACCGTCATTCCGCGCTATCGGCGACGCCCCCGCCCGCAGCGCCGCGTGCAGCCGGATAAAATCACCATGGCGAACAACCCATCCGCCAGGGCTCACCCCCTGCCCCCGATGATGCAGCGTCAGCAGCGCGCCGCCTTCAACATAGAGGTTAATCGTGCGCCGCCAGAGGCCGCCGGTTCGCCACGGTTGGCGATGATCCGGCGCATCAACGCTGCCTATCAGCGGACGAATCCTCTCCATCGCGCTACCTCAGCTCACGCCCAGCTCGTCCGCCAGCGCTTCCAGCGCCTGCTCGAAACAGGCCAGCGGCGCTCTGACGGTCCCGGCGCCAATCTGGCCGATCCCCGCTTCTTTATGGGCGATCCCGGTGTTAATGAGCGGAGTAATACCGGTTTCAACCACCCGGCGAATATCCAGCCCAAGGCAGGCGCCCTGGAAATCCCAGCCCGGAATCTGCAGCTGCATATTGCGCTCCAGGAAGATTTCCGCCATCTCCTCCGAAACGGATTTCGCCGCCTCCATTCCGCCAGCGCCGACAAAGCGGGTCACCCCCGGCGCCGCGATCATCGCCGCGCCGCCGATGCCGAAGGTTTCGGTGATGGCGCTGTCGCCCATATCCGGGTTGGCCTGTTCCTGAGAGAAACCGCTAAAGAACAGCCCCTGCGGCGTATTCACCGGCGCGGTAAACCAGCGATCGCCCAGCCCGCTGACGCGAATACCGAACATATCGCCGTTGCGGGTCATCGCGGTGACGATACTGCCTGCGCGAATTTGCGCCCCGGCATCCATCGCGGATTTACAGTAGGCCATCGCCAGGTTGAGGAAAAACTGATCGGTAATGGCGAGGAAATCCATGACTTCAGCAATCTGCTGTTTGTCGATATTAAGCCGTGCCAGATGCGGCGCCAGCGTACGCATTAGCAGCGCGGAGGTGGCGATATTGCGCTGGTGGAACTCATCGCCCATGGTGATGCCCTGAGCCATCATCGCGGTCAGGTCAATACCGCGCTCCATCTGTTTCAGCGCCGCGCTAAGGATCGGCATCAGCACATCGCGCATCCAGCGCAGGCGCTGCTGCACGTCTTCGCCGTAGGCGCCGAAACGCATCACCTTGCCAATGCCTTCGTTCAAGTTGCAATACGCGCGGTTGCCTTCGGCGATGTTCTCCACCACCAGCATCGGCATATTCGGCGACGTAATCCCCCCCATCGGCCCCACGGCGTTCACGTGGTGGCAGGGAATAAAAGAGATTTCGCCGCATTCGAGCATAGCGTGGGCCGTCTTTTCATCCTGCGCCCAGCCTTCAAATAAGCATGCGCCAACGCAGGCTCCTTTCATCGGGCCGGTCATCTCCTGCCAGCGCATCGGCGGCCCGGCATGGAGCAGCGTTCTGTTCTTGTTTAGCGCTTCAATCAGAGAAGCCGCCGGCTGCACATCCAGCCAGTGCGGGCGTGCATTACGAATTCGTTCTATTACTGCGTCATTGGCCTGCGCCACTGATGTAAACATAGAGACCTCTTATTGCAAACGTTCTAATAAACGAGCCAGTTTCTTATTTCCCCCGGCGATCGGCGCCCACTGGTAGTGAACAACCGACGTTCCGGCGGACTGCAAATCGAGCGCAAAGCTGCGCAGGCCGGCGTTAATCACCGCCACGCCGTCCAGCAGGCTGGCGCGCGGGGTCGGCGCGGCTTTGCGCTGCGGGCTAATCAGTGCGACGGCAAGCAAAGTGGCTTCCGGGAGACTATCGACCACCACGATCCCCGCATCTTCAAGCTCGGCAATCTGACGGGAACGGCCCTGCGGATCGCTTTCGGTCCCGGTCACCGTGGCGATAACGTGCAGCGGATATCTGTCGTCCCTGACCGCCCAGGCCCGCAGGCATGCTTCAACCAGCGAGGCGGCCGGATCGGCGGTGGCGCCATAGCCAATCACCACGTCCAGCAGCAGTACTCCTACCTGAGTTTGCTCGCCGAGTTCGGCAATCAGCTGGTTGCGCAGAGAGGGATCGATCATCGGATGCGGGCGGCCAACGGTGTAAAAATCATCGCCGAGATCGACGACCCGGTGGCCCTGCGCGTTGAGCATCAGGCCCTGCGGATGATGCGCATCGGGGACGATGCGCAGCCGTTCAGCCAGCAGTCCGGCGGATTCCGCCGCCAGCGTGCCGCCGGTATATAAACCGCGAATCTGCATGCCCGTTGCCGCAGGCAGGGATTGCTGGTGTCGCACGACCCGCGCCAGCAGGCAGGCCAGACGCCCGGCCTCGTCAAGCGTGCGGGCAAACCAGACGTTTTCATCGCGCAGCGTGTCTGGCACATAGCCGAGGAATAGCGCGACTACCGGTTTACCGCTGCGCTTCATGCCGCCAATCACCTTCAGGCGTACCGCCTCGGCGGGAGGCTTAGAAACAAAAGCCAGCACCTGGCTCTGCTCATCATGGGTCAGCATTTCCAGGGCCGTTTGCGCGCTGAGGCCGCCCACTTCGGCGCTCAGGTCTCGACCGCCAAGACCAATCGCATGGCTGATCCCTTCGCCGCCGAGCACAATCTGCGAGACCAGTTCCTGAATACCGGTACCGGACGCGCCAATTACGCCGATATTGCCGTCCGGCGTGACGTTGGCGAAAGCCAGCGGGGTGCCGGCGATCGAAGCGGTGCCGCAGTCCGGCCCCATCACCAGCAGCCCTTTATCGCGGGCGCGGGTTTTCAGGGCGATTTCATCTTCCAGCGTGACGTTGTCGGAGAAGATCATCACGTTTTTCTCGCTGCTGAGCGCCTGATGGGCAAGCTCCGCGGCGTACTCCCCGGCAACGGATATTAAGGCCATATTGGCCTGCGGCAGCTTCTGCGTTGCGCTTTGCCAGCGGCGAACCACGCTCAGGCTCTGGCTTTGCCCGCTACCCTGCGCCAGGGCGGCCAGAGCTTCATCAAGACGGGCGATAATCATTTCCGTCACCGACGCATCCGCACAATCGGCGCGAATCGCCACGCAAATATCATTCGGCGTCGCCGCGGCAAAATCGTCGTGCCAAAAGCCGGTGGTTTCCAGCAGCGATTTATTTGCCGGTGTCCCCATCATCACCGAAACATCGTCGACATTTTCCGACTCGCTCAGCTTGCGCGAAATAATCATTAAGCTGACTGAATCCTGAAAACAGCCCTTTTTAATAAAGGCATGGATCATAATAACTCCCCAATAATTGCACCCATTGCAATTGAATGAGCATGGATAATCTGCAATCAGGCTAACGAGATAACGTGGCCGTCGGCGTGACCAAAATCACATCAAATTTATTACACAACGTTTTTAAATAAAGCCCAGTACATTAGCAGGGGGTTTTTAACGAATAGATTGACGGGGTTATTTCTGATAAATCTATAGTGATTATTAAATAAAATCTAACACTATATATTTACCAATACAGATCACAATTTAAGTTTATTTTCCCCGTATTTTATTGGTCAGTCAGGCTCTACACCGTCGTTAAAAGGAAGACAGATGAAAGTCAGTCGGGAAACACTTCATCAGCTTATTGCCAATAAGCTGAACACAGCAGGGCTTACTCGTCATCACGCGGATATTATTGCCGATGTGCTGGTTTATGCCGATGCAAGAGGCATTCATTCGCACGGCGCGGTACGCGTTGAATATTATGCGGAACGTATTTCAAAAGGCGGAACTAACCGTCAACCCAACTTTACCTTTGAAAAAACCGGCCCCTGCAGCGGTATTTTACATGCCGATAACGCCGCTGGTCAGGTCGCCGCCAAAATGGGCATGGAGCACGCGATAGCATTAGCCGAGGAAAACGGCGTGGCCGTGGTCGGCATTCGGCGCATGGGCCACAGCGGCGCCATCTCTTATTTCACCCGGCAGGCCGCCCGCGCCGGGTTTATCGGGCTTTCGCTATGTCAGTCAGACCCGATGGTCGTACCGTTTGGCGGGGCGGAAATCTATTACGGCACCAATCCGCTGGCCTTCGCCGCGCCCGGCGTGGGCGATGATATCATCACCTTCGACATGGCCACCACGGTGCAGGCCTGGGGAAAAATTCTCGACGCCCGCTCGCGCCATGAAACCATTCCCGATAGCTGGGCGGTGGATAAAAACGGCGCGCCGACCAGCGATCCTTTTGCCGTTCACGCCCTGCTTCCGGCAGCCGGCCCGAAAGGCTACGGCCTGATGATGATGATCGACGTCCTCTCCGGCATTTTGCTCAACCTGCCCTTCGGCCGCCAGGTCAGTTCGATGTACGAAAACCTGAGCCAGGGACGCGAACTGGGCCAGCTGCATATCGTCATCAACCCGGCATTTTTCTCCTCCAGCGCGCTATTCCGCCAGCATATTAGCGACACCATGCGTGAATTAAACGCCATTACGCCAGCGCCCGGATTTAATCAGGTTTATTACCCGGGGCAGAACCTGGATATCAATGAGAAAAACAGCACCGTCAACGGTATCGAGATCGTGGATGAGATTTATGACTATCTGCTTTCTGACGCTTTATATCACCGCTCTTATGAAACCCATTCCCCGTTTGCTCAATAAATTAAAATACAGGAGTTGCGTATGGCTCATTATTTTCGACAGGCAATTGAAGAAACATTGCCCTGGCTTTCCTCTTTCGGCGCCGACCCGACCGGAGGCCTGACCCGTCTGCTCTATTCGCCGGAATGGCTGCAGGCGCAGCAGGCGTTCAAACAAAAGATGAGCGAGAGCGGCCTGGAAACCCGCTTTGATGAAGTCGGCAACCTGTATGGCCGACTGCCCGGCACGCGCTTTCCCGATGAGGTTATCCTCAGCGGTTCGCATATTGATAGCGTCGTCAACGGCGGCAATCTTGACGGTCAGTTCGGCGCGCTGGCGGCCTGGCTGGCGGTACGCTGGCTAAAAGAGACCTACGGCGCGCCGCTGCGTACCGTCGAGGTTCTGGCGCTAGCGGAAGAAGAAGGTAGCCGCTTTCCTTACGTCTTCTGGGGCAGCAAAAATATCGTCGGTATCGCTAACCCGGCAGACGTGCGCGAGATTAAGGACGCCAAAGGCGTGGCGTTTGTTGAAGCCATGAAGCAGTGCGGATTCACTCTGCCCGCCGCCCCGCTGGCACCGCGCCGGGATATTAAAGCCTTCGTCGAACTGCATATCGAGCAGGGCCGGGTTCTGGAAACCAACAAGCAGTCCATCGGCGTGGTCAACGCCATCGTCGGACAGCGACGCTACACCATCACCCTCAACGGCGAGTCTAACCATGCCGGCACGACGCCAATGGGCTACCGCCGCGACACCGTTCAGGCTTTCAGCCGCATTTGCTGCGAATCTATTGCCAAAGCAAAGGCCCACGGCGACCCGCTGGTACTCACCTTCGGTAAAGTCGACCCGCAGCCGAATACCGTTAACGTGGTGCCGGGTAAAACGGTTTTCACCATGGACTGCCGCCACACCGATGCCCTTGAGTTAACGGCATTTACGGAAGTGATTGAAGCCGATATGCGGCGGATCTGCCAGGAAATGGAGATTGGCATTGAGGTCGACCTGTGGATGGATGAGGCCCCGGTTCCGATGGATAAAAAGCTGGTCGCCCAGCTCACCGCGCTTTGTGAGAAAGAGAAGGTCAATTTCCGCGTGATGCACAGCGGCGCGGGCCACGACGCGCAAATTTTCGCCCCCTGCTTCCCGACCTGCATGATATTTATGCCGAGCATCAATGGTATCAGCCATAACCCGGCGGAAAGTACGCATATCGAGGATCTGGCGGAAGGCGTGAAAACGCTCGCCTTAATGCTGTATCAACTGGCCTGGACTGAATAAGGAAAAGAGAATGGGTTATTTAAATAATGTGGTTGGCTATCGCGATGATTTACTGGCCAGCCGTTCCATCGTGCGTCACGGCAATTATGCGCTGCTGACGCCGGACGGTCTGGTCAAAAACATCATTCCGGGTTTTGCTCATTGCGATGTGACCATTCTGTCGACGCCGAAATTAGGCGCCAGCTTTGTCGATTATCTGGTCACGCTGCATGAAAACGGCGGCAATCAAAGCGGCTTCGGCGGCGAAGGGATTGAGACCTTTTTGTATGTGATTGAAGGTGAAATCACCGCCGGGGCGCAAGGCAAAAGCTTCCCACTAACCAAAGGCGGCTATATTTACTGCCCGCCGGGCGAGCGGGTCACCTTCATCAATAACTACTCAGGCGACAGCCAGCTGTTTCTCTACAAGCGCCGCTATATTGCGGTTGAGAATCACGCCCCTTATCTGGTTACCGGCAACGTCAGCCAGTTGGAGCGGATTCAGTATGAAGGAATGGAAGACGTTATCCTGATCGATTTCCTGCCAAAAGAGCTGGGCTTCGATATGAACATGCATATTCTCTCCTTCGAGCCAGGGGCCAGCCACGGTTATATCGAAACCCACGTGCAGGAGCACGGAGCCTATATTCTTTCCGGCCAGGGGGTATATAACCTCGACAACAACTGGGTGCCGGTGAAGCAAGGCGACTATATCTTTATGGGCGCTTATTCACTGCAGGCGGGATACGGCGTTGGGCGCGAAGCGTTCAGCTATATCTACTCGAAAGATTGCAACCGCGACGTTGAGATCTGATTGTCACTGATTAAATTCACCTTTTTTGTTTAGCTATGTTGGATTTTGCCACGGTGAGAACCGTGGCATTTTTTATTCAGCCAGGCATGTTCTGCCCAAGCTTGATGGCGCAGGCAATATTGCGCGCACAGGCGTAGAGGTTGTGCTCGCCGCGCTCCAGCACCTCGGCCAACGGCGCCAGCGCGGGAAGAATGCTAAAGACCGCGTCAATACCGTGCTGATGCACCGCTTCAACGCCGTCACCCAGCACGCCGGCGATACCGATAACCGGAATGCCGTGCTTTTTGGCAATCCGCGCCACGCCAACCGGCGCTTTGCCACCAACGGTTTGTGAATCCATTCGTCCTTCGCCGGTGATCACCAGGTCCGCATCGCGCAACGCCGCCTCCAGATGAACCGCTTCCAGCACAATATCGATGCCCGATTTCAGCGTAGCGTTAAGGAAAACCCGGGCCGCCGCGCCCATTCCTCCGGCCGCGCCGCCGCCCACCATCGCCGCGACATCCTGACCGGTAGCCGCCAGCAGTACCTGAGCGTAGTTTTGTAACCCGCGCTCCAGAACGGCAACCATTTCTAAACAGGCCCCTTTTTGCGGACCAAAAACCGCCGCCGCGCCGCGTTCGCCGAGCAGCGGATTATCAACGTCACAGGCCACCTCAATCCGGCAATCATGAAGGCGCGGCTCGAGGCCGCTTAGGTCTATTTTTGCTAACCGTTGTAACGCCCCGCCGCCGAGGCCGACGCTCTCGTCGTGCTCATCCAGAAAGCGCACCCCCAGCGCCTGGGCCATGCCCATGCCGCCATCCACCGTGGCGCTGCCGCCGATACCGAGAATAATATGGCGAACGCCAGCGTCCAGCGCGTGGCGAATCAGCTCGCCGGTGCCGTAGCTGGTGGCCCGCAGAGGATTACGTTCCCCGGCGGGAACCAACATCAGCCCGCTGGCCGCCGCCATCTCAATAAATGCGGTTTGCCCATCGCCGCTCAGGCCATAAAACGCCCCGACAAAATTGCCCATCGGCCCCATCACCGGCAGCATCACCATTTTGCCCTCGGTGGCCTCAACCATTGCCTCAACCGTCCCCTCGCCGCCGTCGGCGATCGGCAGGCAGACGCAATCCGCCTGCGGGAAAATTGAGACAAAGCCCGCCTTTATCGCCTGGGCGCAGCGGCTGGCGCTGACGCTCTCTTTGAAAGAGTCCGGTGCAATAATAATTTTCATTGTTCATCCTTTTTGCTGTCATGACTTAATACGATCCCAGGGAATGAGATTTTCCATCACTACCGCCAGCAGCACGCCGATTAATAAGCCGTTGCCTAACAGCGGTCGGATTATCAGAGGTAGCGTCTGGAGATAAACTGGCGGCAGCCCCATTAAAAAAATGCCGATAAAGAGCGGCAGAGCCAGCCGGTAGATATTTCGCGCGGTGAAGGTAATTTGTTTACTGAACGATAAGCTGGAATATAACAATGGGAGATATGAGACCAGCATGACCGCGCTGCTGATCGGCAGAGGCAGCGTAGTAAAAAAGTGGGTCAGCGGCGTAAACAGCCCAACCAGCAGGCAGCACAGGCAGCCGATAATAAACGGCTGGCGCGAGGTTTCTCCGGTTTGGGTTAATAAGCCTATCGATGAAACAAAGGGCGAAAACGGCACCACGCTGAGCGGAACCGTTATTAGAGTCATTAATCCGGAGATAATAAAGCTGCGCCGGTAACGGCTATTGCTGGCGCCCTGCTCGGGATAAAAAATGTCGCTACCGCGAATAGCGCCGTAGGTATTGGTAATATTGACCAGCCCGGCCAGCAGCGCCGTCAAAATAATACCTGGACGTAACGCCCCCCCGTAGCCAAGCGGAAAACACTGCCAGTGAATCGGGCCGGAAGCGGCCGTGGCGGGCGGCGTGCGAAACAGCAGGTACCAGCCTCCCCATCCCGCCAGGGTTCCTGTCAGCAGAGCGTAGCGGGCGATGCCGTCCGGGAGAAAAATAATCATCCCCAGCACCAGCATCATTACCGCCAGCGCCAGGCTAAACGGCGCCAGCTGAATGCCCACGCTGGCCTGGGCCGAACTAAAGGGCAGCCCGAGCATGCCTTTAAAAAATATAGTCGTCAGCTGCGCGCCGAGCAGCAGCATAAAAAAGACCATGACCGTCGGGCTAAAGAGCTTCGCCAGGCGATGGCCGATGCCGCTCACGCCGATGATGATGGTGAATATCGCCGACAGAAATATACCGACCGCCAGGCTGGCCGCAATGCTGTCAAACGGGGTGCCGCGCGCGGCTTCGCCGACGGTGACGGTCAGAATAGTGCTCCACCATAGTCCCGTTGGGCCTTCCATAATCGCGCGACGGTGGCCCAGCAGCGCCTGCGCCAGGCACGCCAGCCCGGTGGTGATAAAACCGTATTGGGTAAGCGTAATCAGCGCGCTGGCGGGGAGCTGAAAAGCAGACTGTAATGTTGGCGGTACCACGACGGTGTTGCAGAAGATAAAGAAGAACCATTGAAATCCCGCCAGGGTGTTTCGTTGATTTAGCGGCAATACCACCATGATAAAATCCTGACAAAGCGCCTGACGTTGAACAGACGCTAAACATTGAACGAAGTAGGTTATGCCCCGGGCGCGGCTTGCGCCTTACCCGGGCTACAAAACCCGCGCGACGTCAGGTTCGTAGCCCGGATAAGAGGTTTACGCCGCAGTCCGGGAATGCAACGGTTCCCCGTTACTGCTGATGCTTAAGGATAAATTTCCCCTTCGGCGCCTGCGGGAAGCCCTGCTCAATGTCATAAATCACCTCGCCGCGCAGGATGGTTTTAGTGATACGCGCGCCAATCTTACGGCCAACGTAAGGACTGACTTTATGCCGGTATTCGAGGTCCTCCGCCTGCAGGACGTAGCTGCTGTTTGGCTGAATAAACACCAGGTCGGCGTCTTTGCCCGGGGCAATGCGCCCCTTCTGCTTCAGGCCGAAAATATCGGCGGCGTTGGTCGCCATCAGACGAGCAAACTGCGGCAGAGGCATACCGCGCTTTTGCACCGCTTCATCAAACATCACGTCCATGCAGCTCTGCAGACCGGCAATCCCGCCCCAGGCCTGCATGATATTGCCCGCCTTCATTTCCGGCGGGCACGGAGAGTGGTCGGACACCAGGCAGTCTATTTCGCCGTTGAACAGCTTCTCCCACATTCCCTTCTGGTTCTTCGCGTCGCGGATCGGCGGAGAGCACTTCGCCAGGGTGCCAATCGCTTCGAACTGCTCGGTATCCAGCACAAAGTAGTGCGGACAGGATTCGCAGGTGACGTCCTGTCCCTCCTGACGCGCACGGGTCACTTCGGCGACCCCTTCCGGGCTGCTGATGTGGCATACGTGCAGGCGACAACCGGCGACTTTCGCCAGATAGAGGACGCGGCGGATCGCCTCGACTTCGGTGAACACCGGACGCGACGCAACATAATCATGCGCCGTCACGCGGCCTTCTCTTTTTGCTTCTTCGCCGAGCTCATCGCAGATCAGCGCATTTTCACAATGCACCAACACGGTCTGCTTCATTTCGGCCAGCTTTTGCGCCCCTTTGAAAAACTGCCAGTCGTTGACGTCGCGGAAGTCGTTGTCGATCCCGCGATCGCCGCAGGTGGCGACAAAGCATTTGAAGCCCACCACGCCCACATCATCCAACTCGTGCAGTCGGTCCAGGTTATAGGAGACCAGCCCGCCAAGCTGCGCGGCATCGATGGTCAGTTTGCCCTTCGCTGCGTCGAATTTCAGCTCAATGGTCTCTCGATCGACGGTAGCCGGCAGCTGGTTCAGCGGCATTTCGATCATCGTAGTGATGCCGCCTTTTGCCGCCGCGCGGGTACCCGTTTCGTATCCTTCCCAGTGGGTACGACCCGGCTCAGAGATGTGCGTATGCGCATCAACCATCCCCGGCGAAACGATCAGGCCCGCGGCATCCATGATCTGTTTCGCTTCGCCCAGGTTTTCACCGATAGCGGCAATTTTGCCGTCGGCAACCGCGATATCCACCACCCGCGATTCGTTTTCCAGAATAACGGTGCCGTTTTTAATGATTAAATCAAAAGACATATAAAACTCCTTGTAGGTATACACGCCATATTTCTGCTTGCAGCCGCGTGGGCTGTACCAGCAATGGCTTTGGCTATTGATGCTTCATCCCTGAAATAAAGCTTCCTCTTGATAAGAAAATCAGCTCACAACGTCCGGGTGCGAAATATTATTCGGCAGCGCCCGTTTTTTTAGTAACGCGTATGCGGCAAAAGCGACGATAACGCCAACAAACCACGACACGCGGGAGAACGGTTCAAGCAGCGGAATAAATTTTCCGCCGAGCGATAAAATCACCGCCACGATGGTGACCAGGAATGCAGTAACGTTAAATCCATTATCGAAATATTTATAATCCCCAGCTGCGGCATACAGCTCATCAAGATTAATCCGCCCACGCATAACGACAAAATAATGCGCCATCATTACGCCAATAACCGGGCCCAGCATGCCGCCGATAATATCGAGAAAAAGATAAATACTGTCCTGATTCTCCATTAATTTCCATGGGCAGATCAGCAGACTAATGATGCTGGCGATCAGTACACCGTTTTTATAGGTTAATTTAGTCGGCGCAATTGCCGCGATTTGATAGCCTGCCGGAATAATATTACCGGTGGCGTTGGTGGAGATCGTGGTCATTAATATCACCAGCACCGCAAAGAAAGAAGCAAACAGGCTGTCCCATTTCTGCACAATATCCAGCACGTTCCAGGTGTCCATACCATAATGGATACTGGCGCCGGCGATAATGCACACTCCGGCCACCGCGAACAAAATATAAGCTACGACCAGACCAAGCGTTTGACCCAGGGCCTGCTCGCGAAACGAACGCGCGTTCTGGGTAAAATCCGAGGCGCTGACCGCCGGTGCCGCCCAGACGGCAACGACCGCATTGATGACCACCAGGAACAAGAAGCCGGTATGCTCCGCTTTTGCCACTCCGGTTGGCAAATAGTCGAGAATAGGGCTAATCCCGACCAGCGAAATAGCCCAGATAGCCATGCCGCCGAAGACAATGTAGATGCAGGGGTTGAGGATGGCGGTAAATTTATTGAGTACTTTTCCGCCGCCGAAACCAATGCCGACGTTAATCAGCCAGAAGACCAGAAAGGCGATCAGCCCAGGCAGCGACAGCCCCAGCAGCTTAAAATCACCGCCAAGGGTCAGAAACGCAGGCCACAGTTTGCCTAATAAGATCAGGAATGCCAGCGAGCCGGCATAGCATTGCAAACCAAACCACATAATCGCCGCAATACCGCCTCTGAGCAGGCCGGGTAATAACGCCCCGCGCACCCCATAGGAGGCTCTTAAAATCATAGCGAAGGGTACGCCGTATTTACTTCCGGCAGCGCCATTAAACACCATAACCGCGGCAATAATAAAAGCACTCAATATTATTGCCATCATTATGCTAAACGTTGATAGTCCGAGAATAAAAAAACCACCAACCATCACATAATTAGGTACGTTGTGTACGGATCCCATCCATAAGGTAAAATAGTTAAATGTCTTCCAGTTACGCTGCGATTCTAATTTTGGTAATAGATCGTCGCTATAACCTCTGGATTTGTACAGGTCTTGAGCTTGTTCCATAATTCCCTCTTAATACGCATCGGATTACGTTTGTAGGTTTAGCTATGTGGAACAACAAATTAATAATTTTTATTTTTTATTATACTGGGATTGTCTTTGACTGTATTTTGTTCTTACGCAAGGTAATCAATGCAAACAGTATCGTTCCGGTAATAACTAGCCCGGCAGACATCACAAAACTAATTTCTTTTGACCCGGTCAGATCAGAAATAAAACCGGTGAGCGTCGGGGCAACAACCGCTGAACTCATACCAAAGAAATTAAACAGGCTAAAGGCACGACCTAATGTTTTTGCGGACGCCAGCTCGGAAACGAACGAGATAAGAATCGGGTCAACGGCCATTTTACCGAGCAGTCCATACAGCACCAGGCTGATCATCAGCATGGTAGTATTCGGCGACAGAACGGTAAACATCAGCATTGCCGCGGCAACAATCTCCAGCCCGAGAATCACTTTGACTTTACTGTCGCGGAATTTATCCGAAAGATGGCTGAAGAACAGCGCGCCCGGCACCCCGACCACTGCCACCAGTGCGGAAGCAAAACCAATGGCGCCGCCGTCAAAGCCGCGTTCGGTCTGCAGATAAGAAGGCAGCCAGGTGACGATCAGGTAGTAGCCGTAGCAGGTGCAGAAATAGAGAAAGTAGACGCTGCACAGCAGCGGCGAAAACAGCGGCGCCGATTTTTCTTCTGCCGACGGGAATGATGCCGAGGCGTTATTTTTATTTTCCGCTACGGCGGGCTCTTTCCGCTTGCGACGAATCACCAGGGTAAACACGCAGAGCATCACCACCAGGATCGCGGCGACAATAAACAACACGTTTTGCCAGGCCATATGCATGCTTTTGACCAGAATGCTTGAGCCAATCAGGCCAATCCCCATCCCGATGGCCGAGCCGCTGTTGATAATGGCGTTAGCCAGCGCCCGACGCTCCTGCGGCACGTTGGCCGAGGAGAGCGAATAGGCGGAGCTGAAGAAGGAAGCGCAGCCGGCACCGGCCAGCAGCGAGCCGATATAAATCAGCGTCAGATTTCCCGCATTAGCAATACTCAGCGTACCAATAATGAACAGCGAGAAACCACACATCAGCATAATTTTCTGCCCCAGTTTATCAACCAGAATACCGCAGGGGATCTGCATTCCGCAGTAGGCAAGAAAATAGAAGCTGGCTATCGCGCCAATTTCAGCGTTACTGACGTTGCCTAAGGACGCCTGAATTTCCGGATAAATAGGCGTTAATACGGTACGATAAATCCATATTGCCACCCAGCCCAGACTCATTACCACGACTATTTTCTTCCAATAGTCGATACCTGTTTTATTGATAGTATCCATAAATTCACCCGTGAGGTTTAAAAAATGCTGCCGGAATCGGCAGCATTTTCTCATTACGATATTTTATGATTCGCCATTAATTCAAGCGCCTGAACTAAAGACGAGTGATCTAATTCGCCACCGCCGTTGGCGGCGCAGGTATTAAATAGCTCCTGACAGGTTGCCGTATTCGGTAAATTAAGCGCCAGCGCTTTCGCGCTCTGCAATGCCAGATTAAGATCCTTCTGGTGCAGGGAAATTTTAAAACCGGGATTAAACGTCCGGTTCAACATTCTTTCGCCATGTACCTCCAGAATACGCGAGGAGGCGAAGCCGCCCATCAGCGCCTGACGCACGCGAGCGGGATCGGCGCCGGCTTTAGACGCGAAAACCAGCGCTTCGGAGACCGCTTCAATATTCAGCGCGACGATAATCTGATTGGCGACTTTACAGGTCTGCCCGTCGCCATTACCGCCGACGAGGGTGATGTTTTTACCCAAAATATCAAACAGCGGCTTCACGCGAGCAAACACGTTTTCGTCGCCGCCGACCATAATAGAGAGCGTACCTTCACGCGCGCCAATTTCGCCGCCGGATACTGGCGCATCCAGATAATCTGCGCCCAAATCCCGCACCTGCTGCGCAAAACGCTTGGTTTCAATCGGCGAAATAGAGCTCATATCGACGATGGTTTTGCCCTTCAGCGCCGCGCTGGCGCAGCCGTGTTCGCCAAACAGAACGTCGGCGACCTGTGGGGTATCAGGAACCATGATAAAAATAATCTCCGACTGCTCCGCGACCTGCTCTGCGGTAGCCAGATGCTGCGCGCCCTGCTTGAGCAGTTCTTCAGCAACCGGACCGATGGTGGTCACATGCAGCGCGTGGCCCGCTTTGGCAAGTCGGAGCGCCATCGGAGTGCCCATAATACCTAAACCAATAAATCCCAGTTTCATACCTTTCCTCTCAAAATTTCTGTTTCGATTTATACCCTGAACATCTGCTGCGTAAAGCATGACGGGTATATTTGAGCAATAGTTATCCCTTCCTGGAAATGGAATAATAAATACTGCCCAAAGATAAATTAAAAATTAACGGTAGCGATTAAACCATGTCAGGCCCGCTTCAGTGGTCGTCAGCGGTTTATATTCGCAGCCGACCCAACCGTCATAATTTGATTTATCGATAAATTTAAAAAGATAATCGTAATTAATTTCTCCAGTTCCCGGCTCACCGCGTTCCGGGTTATCGGCAATCTGTAAATGACCAATTCGGTTGGCATAAGTTTGCATCGTATGGGTTAATTCACCCTCCATGCGCTGCATATGATAAATATCGTACTGGATTTTCAGATTATCGCTGCCGACCTCATCAATGAGCGCCAGCGCCTGATGCGTGGTATTCAGATAAAACCCCGGCATATCGAAGTAATTAATCGGCTCAATCAGCAGCAGGATCCCCTCCTGGGCCAGCGCGGCGGCGGCAAAACGTAAATTAGCCACCAGCGTGGAGCGGATATGATCTTCGCGATAGCCCACCGGAGTTTTACCGACCAGGCAGTTGATTTTGCAATTGCCCAGCGCTTTAGCGTAGCGGATCGCGGCGTCAACGCCTTCGCGAAACTCCGCTTCGCGACCGGGAATACAGGCTATGCCGCGCTCCCCTGCCGCCCAGTCGCCAGCGGGTAGATTATGCAAGGTATGCTCCAGCCGGTTATCACTCAGCTTTTGTTTTAATACCTCCGGCGCATAATCATACGGAAACATAAATTCAACGGCGCGAAAACCGCAGGCCGCTGCTTTCTCAAAACGATCCAGAAAATCATATTCCACAAATAACATCGAAAGGTTGGCAGAGAAGCGCAACATAGTTTCACCTCATTTATTCATATTTCATAAAGCAGGTTTCGGTTGGCGCATCGATGGCGCTATCGGCTACATCTTCGAATTCCGTTACGTTATCCAGTTCGCTGCCCATCGAAATATTGGTCACACGCTCAAGGATCACCTCCACGACCACCGGCACGCGATACTGTTTCATCCACGCTTTTGCCTGCGCAAAGGCGGGCGCAATCTCCTCCGGTTTAAAGACGCGAATGGCTTTACAGCCGAGACCTTCTGCGACTTTGACGTGATCGACGCCGTAGCCGTTCACTTCGCTAGAGTTGATATTTTCGAACGCCAGCTGGACGCAGTAATCCATATCGAACGCGCGCTGCGACTGACGAATCAGGCCCAGATAAGCGTTGTTTACCAGCACGTGGACGTAAGGAATATTGAACTGCGCGCCCACCGCCAGCTCTTCAATCAGGAACTGGAAGTCGAAGTCGCCGGAGATCGCGACCACGTTGCGCTCCGGGTCGGCGGCGCAAACGCCCAGCGCGGCAGGAAGCGTCCAGCCCAGCGGCCCCGCCTGACCGCAGTTGATCCAGTGGCGATCTTTAAACACGTGCAGCATCTGTGCGGCGGCGATTTGCGACAGGCCGATGGTGGTGACGTAGCACACGTCGCGGCCAAAGGCTTTGTTCATCTCTTCATAAACGCGCTGCGGTTTGACCGGCACGTTATCGAAGTGGGTTTTACGCAGCAGCGTGCGCTTGCGCTCCTGACACTCGGCAACCCAGCGTTCGCGGCGCGGCAGGCGGCCCTCTTTTTGCATCTGCTGCGCAATATCCACCAGCTGAGTCAGCGCCGCTTTCGCATCGGACACGATGCCTAAATCCGGGCACAGTACGCGGCCAATCTGCGTCGGTTCGATATCGATATGGATGATTTTACGACCTGCGGTGTACTTCTCGACCGAACCGGTATGACGGTTGGCAAAGCGGTTGCCGATACCAAATACCAGGTCGGAGGCCAGCAGCGTGGCGTTGCCGTAGCGATGCGCGGTTTGTAAGCCGACCATTCCGGCCATCAGCTCGTGGTCATCCGGGATACAGCCCCAGCCCATCAGCGTCGGGATCACCGGTACATGGGTAATTTCGGCAAATTGCTGCAACAGCGCTGCGGCATCGGCATTAATCACCCCGCCGCCGGCGACAATCACCGGACGCTCCGCCATCAGCAGCATCGCCAGCGCGCGTTCGATCTGCGGACGCGTCGCCACGGGTTTATACGCCGGGAGCGGCGCATACAGCTCAGGGTCAAATTCGATTTCCGCGACCTGGACATCATAAGGCAGGTCGATCAGCACCGGCCCCGGTCTACCGGAGCGCATCAGGTGGAATGCCTGCTGCAGCACGCCCGGCACCAGCGCCGCTTCGCGGACGGTCACCGCCATCTTAGTGACGGGTTTAGCGATGGACTCAATATCGACCGCCTGGAAATCTTCTTTATGCAGACGCGCGCGCGGCGCCTGGCCAGTGATGCACAAAATAGGAATGGAGTCGGCGGAGGCGGAGTACAGCGCGGTGATCATATCCGTTCCCGCCGGGCCCGATGTTCCCAGGCATACGCCGATATTGCCTGCCGTGGCGCGGGTATAGCCTTCCGCCATATGAGACGCGCCTTCCACGTGGCGGGCCAGAATATGACGGATCCCGCCGTGCTTGCGCATCGCCGAATAGAACGGGTTAATCGCCGCGCCGGGCACGCCAAATGCGGTTGTAATCCCTTCTTTTTCCAGTACATACATTGCCGCGTCGACGGCTCTCATTTTCGCCATTTTTTACTACCTCGCTATATTGGAAAAATTTTCCAAATTTTAATAAAACCAAAAAAGTCCCGCTCCGCAGAGCGGGTCGGTTCGGCTATCAATCAGCCTGGGGTTTGAGTCCCAGCGCGGTGCTGATATTCCTTGCCGTCTCCCTTACCAGCTCTCCCTGGCTGATAAAACGGTCCGGGGTTAAGCGGGACGCCGGCCCGGAAATCGAAATCGCCGCCACCACGGACCCCACATCATCGTAAACCGCCGAAGCAATACAGTTTAATCCTGTCACGTGCTCCTCCTGGTCAATGCTGTAGCCGCAGGCTCGCGCCTCATCCAGATTCCGCTGCAGGACCGGCAAATCGACGATCGTCGCCGGCGTAAACCGCTGCAGTCCGGTCTTCACAATGACATCCACCAGCTCTTCCGACGACAGCGGATACAGCAGCGCTTTTCCGGCGCCTGAAGCATGCAGCGGTAGTCGGCTACCGAGCGGCGCGCACATCCTTACCATCGACTTGCACTCCTGCTGGCCAATCAGCACCGCTTCGTTGCCGTTGCGAATCGCCACATTGACGGTCTCGCCCGACATCAGCATCAGCCGGCGCATAAAGGGTCCGCCGACGGATAAAACATCCCGGTTGTGGATGTACGCCGAACCGATATTGAATGCGCCAAGTCCGATGTGCCACCAGCCTAACTGCGCATCCTGATACACAAAATCCGCGCCTTCCAGCACCTTAAGCAGACGAAAGGTGGTCGATAACGGTAAGTCCAGATTAAGGGAAATATCGCTGACCGACGAGCTGCCGCCGCTCTTTTCAAGGTATTGCAGTATCGCGATCCCTCTCTCCAGCGCCTGGGCGCCTTTTTGCGCGGAAGGCTCCTGCTGGCCCGGCCTTCCCCGCCTTCTCACTTCTGTCATACCTCGATTATCTCCGGCTCAAAACCTGAGCATAAATAGTGTGTAAGCGCCCACATGTTATGCAAGATAATCGATAGCGTCACGTGCAACCTCACGCAAAGCTCAACTCCACGGTCGGGATCTCCGCCACATCGCAGTTATCTTTTCCGCCGCGATCGACGGTTAAAAAATCGGTTTCGCTCTGCCAGGCAAACAGCGGATGATGCCAGACGTTACGGTGGTAATTGACCCCCTGACGGCCATTGGAGATAAACGCGCGCAGCGTAGTCATGTCCGGTTGATCGCCTCCTGCCGCGACCACCACGACAAAGGCTTCGCCGTTCATCGGCACAAACGCCTGGGTGCCCAGCGGATGACGCTCCAGCTCGGTGACGACAATCGGCAGCGCCGCCGGCTGGGCGCGGTTAATACTGATTAGCGTGCGCTCCTGCTGCAGGGTTTCCACCATGGCCAGATCGTGGAAACGCTGCACTTTGCCCTCATTGATATGGAAAAAATCATGTCCTTCCGTTTCGATAACGTCCCCATAGGGGCGGAAGGCTTCGCGCGTCAGCGGCAATACTTCAAGCTTCATTGCATATTCCTTAGTCATTAAAAACCGTTCCCCTCCTCATACCTTGAGGGTGAAAGATGTACCGGTCAATTCATGGCCATCTCAAAGTGGTATCAACTATAAGTTGGAATAATTTTCCAAAACCTGATTTAAGCCACATAATTGAAATGGCTATTATGAAAAAATACTTAAAAATCATGGGGGGAATTATTAAATTACGAGGAATATAGCGATGCTAGACCCCGAAACACTACGTACCTTTGTCAGCGTCGCGGAGACCGGCAGCTTCTCCAGAGCAGCGGAAAAACTCTATAAAACCACCGCCACCATTAGTTATCGCATCAAACTGCTGGAAGATAACACCGGCGTGGCGCTCTTTTCCCGCACCACGCGCAGCGTACTGCTGACCCCGGCCGGGATGCACCTGCTGGCGCAGGCCAGAGAGTGGCTTGGCTGGATTGATAGTATGCCCGGCGAGCTACAGCAGATAAACGACGGCGTGGAGCGCCAGGTCAATATTGTGGTGAATAACCTGATGTATGACCCGCAGGCCATCGCCCGGCTGCTGGCCTGGCTCAGCCAACGTTACCCCTTTACGCAGTTTCACTTTTCGCGACAAATTTATATGGGCGTCTGGGATACGCTTCTGCATGATGACTTTTCGCTGGCGATTGGCGTTACCGGCACCGAACCGTTAGGCGAAAATATTGCGGTCACCCCGCTGGGCGAAGTGTCCTGGCTCTTCGTGATGTCACCACATCACCCGCTCGGCCAGCAAAGCGATCCGCTATCGGAGGCCCAGCTACGTCGCTACCCTGCGGTCAATATTGAGGACAGCGCCCGGAGATTGACCAAGCGCGTCGCCTGGCGTCTGCCGGGGCAAAAAGAGATTGTGGTTCCCGATATCGAAACTAAAATCGCGGCGCATATCGCTGGCGTCGGCATCGGCTTTTTACCCGAGCCGCTGTGCCAGCCGCTTATCGCTCGCGGTGAGCTGATTGCCCGGCAGATCCCGGCGATGCGCCCCCCCTCTCCTCTGAGCCTCGCCTGGCGCAAAGATCATCATGGTAAAGCGGTGCAGGATATCGCCTCGCTGTTCGGCCATTCGGCCCCGGAAATCCAGGGATTTCTGACGCTATTCAGCGATACACCGTGAAAAATCAATTCAGCCTGTCGCTCACCGCGTACAATAGGAGGATTATCGCGTCGAGCGACGCGTCTGGATGGCTTAACGGTTTAAATGATGGAATTAGTCCCACAGAATATTCGGCAGATTCTCGCCAGCGATACGCCGCTGATTGACGTACGCGCCCCGGTCGAGTTCAGGCAAAGCGCCATGCCCGCGGCGGTCAACCTACCGTTGATGAACGACGACGAGCGCGCCGCCGTTGGCACCTGCTACAAGCGTCAGGGTCCGGAAGCCGCCCTTGCGCTGGGCCATCAGTTGGTGAACGGTGAGATTCGCGCCCGCCGCCTCGCCGCCTGGAAAGAGGCCTGCGCGCGTTACCCCGAAGGCTACCTGTGCTGCGCCCGCGGTGGCCAGCGTTCGCATATTGTGCAGCAGTGGCTGAAGGACGCTGGCGTGGATTACCCGCTGATTGCCGGCGGCTATAAAGCGCTGCGCCAGGCAGCTATTCAGCTTACCGAAGAGCTGGTGCAGCGTCCTATCGTGCTGATTGGCGGCTGTACCGGTAACGGTAAAACCCAGCTGGTCTGCACCCAGCCCGACGGCATCGATCTCGAGGGCCTCGCCCATCATCGCGGGTCTTCATTTGGCCGTACCCTGCAGGAGCAGTATCAGCAGGCAACCTTTGAAAATCATCTTGCCGTGGCGATGCTCAAAAAGTCAGAGCGGCAGACGCGCTGGGTGCTGGAAGATGAGGGGCATATGATCGGCGCCAATCACCTGCCGGAATGTATGCGTCTTCGCATGGCCCAGTCGCCGCTGGCGGTGGTGGAAGACCCGTTCGCCATCCGTCTTGAACGGCTGCGCGAAGAGTATTTTACCCGGATGCATCGCGATTTCATGGCGGCCTACGGCGAAGAGCAAGGCTGGCAGGCATATAGCGAATATCTGCACCATGGCCTGTTCGCTATCCGCCGCCGCCTCGGGTTACAGCGTTTTGCCCAGCTCACCGCCAGGCTTGATGAAGCTCTGCTGGAGCAGCAGCGCAGCGCCAGCACCGAAGCGCATTTCAGCTGGCTGGTTCCCCTGCTGAACGAGTATTACGACCCAATGTACCGCTACCAGCTCGGCAAAAAAGCGGAGAAGATTATTTTTCGCGGCAGCTGGCAGGACGTCGCCGACTGGCTGGCGCAATAGTCACATCCTTCCTTGTCCCGGCTTGCGGCGTAAATGCCTTAGCCGGGCTACAGGTCCGCAGACGGCGGTGAACCTCTAGCCCCGGTAAGCGCAGCGCCACCGGGGAAGTGTCTGCGCTTAGAAGTCGTAGCGCAGACGCACCAGATTCATATCGCCCAGGTTATCGGTGCTCGACGTGAAGACGTGTTCATAATCGACGCGGAAACCATAATCCAGCTGGAAGCTCACGCCGACGCCGTTATCAATCCGCTGATAGTTGCGGCCGTTCACGTACTGCAGGCGGTCGCCCATAAAGTACGGCTGAATAGATTTCACCGCATACTGACCAATCGGGAATTTATAACCGGCAAAATACTCAATACCCCAGGCATCGCCGGCGAAGTAGTTATGAACATCGGTTTTTTTGGTGGTCAGGAAGTTCTGATACCAGCCGCCGCCGAAGGAGAAGGTCCAGTTATCCGGCATCCAGCTTAGCGCGGTACCGACGATATTCTGGTCATATGATTTGCTGTCCGAACTGGAGGGGTTACGCATATCGGCGCGGGTATAGTTCCACGCGGCGCCCCAGGTCAGATCCTTCATAATGTGGTAATCGGCGCCGATGGAGCCGCCGCCTTTACGCTTGTAGCGCAGGCCGTTGCCCGGCAGATATTCGCTGTCTTCGAATAAGTAAGAAGCGTAGAGATCGACATCGCCAACGGTTTTCTTGTATTTCAGCATATTGCGTGAGCGATAGGAGCCATCGTAGTCGCCGTTAATGCCGTTACCCGGCGCCTGGCCTATCATGTCGTAATCCCAGATATCGGTTTTTACCCCCACCACGTCGTAATAAACGCTGTTCTGCTGACCGTAAGTTAATGTCCCCCAGGTATCGCTTTTCAGGCCGGTATAGAGCATGCGGCGGCTGGTGTTATTCGCGCCTTCGGCGTAGTGGTTATCCCAGTCGAAGAGCGCCGGAATATTGACGCCCAGCTCGTAGTAGCTGATCCAGCTAATATCATCGAACAGATAGTAGTCGGCGGCGAAGCGGAAACGGGTGCCGCCGTCAAAACCGTTACGTTTATAAGAGCCTTTGTCTCCGTCGCCGGACATCATGTTGAACTGGGGACGGATGCTCCCGCCGACGGTAAAATTAAGCCGGCTTAACGGATCGCCTGCCTGCGGATCTTGTTTTAAAAGCGTTATTTCCGCCTGGGATGCAAAAGAGGTTAACGCCAGGGCTGCGCCGATCGTTATCGCCAGCGCTTTTATTTTATGAGCCATACTGTTTCCTTGATTAATAAGCAACCTTATATTTTCCAGTTGAATATTAACTGCGATTGAGTATGGCGTGTTGTTGAGTTTTTAATGTTTCGTGCGGTTAAAAATCAGTGACTTACCATTTCGTGCCCTTAAAAAAACTGTGGTTATCTTTTCATCGCCATGGCATTAAAATGGTCTATTACCGCGCAAACATCATCCATGGAGGAACTATGTCGAAAAAACTACTGCAGCTGCACTTTGCCTTTAATGGCCCCTTCGGCAGCGAGATGTCCCGCCAGCTCGTGGAGCTGGCCGAGTCTATCAATCAGGAACCGGGGTTTATCTGGAAGGTCTGGACGGAAAGCGAAAAGAATCAGGAGGCGGGCGGGATCTATCTTTTTGCGAATGAAGAAACCGCGCTCGCTTATCTCAGCAAGCATACCGCACGCCTGAAATCTCTCGGCGTGGATGACGTTATCTGCAAAATCTTCGACGTCAACGAGCCGCTCACCGTCTTGAACCACGGTCATCTGTAATAGCCACTCGCATCCGTACCGAGTCCCCCGGGTTGCGGCTGACGCCTTACCCGGGCTACTTTCCCGCAGACAGCCGTGAAACGGTAGCCCGGCTAAGCGCAGCGCAAACCGGGTGAAAACTCCGGGTTGCGGCTGACGCCTTACCCGGGCTACTTTCCCGCAGACAGCTGTGAAACGGTAGCCCGGCTAAGCGCAGCGCGAGCCGGGTGAAAACCCCGGGTCGCGGCTAACGCCTTACCCGGGCAACATAACTCATGCTATCCCTGACTAAACTGGCGGAACAGCGCCTTCCCTTTCAGCAGACGCAGCCCCAGCCAGCCGCCGCACAGCGAGAGCAGTATCGCCCCGCAGAGCGGCAGCATCACCCATAGCCGCCAGTCCGGAGACCACGGGAAGTCAAAGATTTTGCTTTGCAGCAGCGCCAGCGCCACCTCAGCGCCAATCGCCGCCACCACGCCGGACACCACGCCCAGCAGGGCGAACTCCGCCCACAGCGTGGTGCGCAGCAGCGCCTTTCCGGCTCCCAGCGTGCGCCAGACCACCAGCTCCTGATAACGCTGGCGCATTCCGACCTGCACCTGCGCCAGCAGCAGCAAAACGCCGCAGGCGGTGACCAAAATCACCATCACCTCAAGAGCGCGGCTTACCTGAGTCAGCACCTGGCCAATCTGCTGCAAAATCGCGCCAATATCCAGCAGGCTGACGGTGGGGAATTCGCGGTTGAGCTGCGTTAGCATCCCGTTGCCGTTATCCCAGCGGAAACTGGTGAGCCAGCTTTGCGGCTGCCCGTCGAGCGCCCCCTGCGGAAAGATAAAGAAGAAGTTTGGCCGCAGGCTCTCCCAGTCAACTTTGCGCACGCTGGTCACCTTCGCGCTAAACTCCTGAGTATCCCCGGTAAAGGTCACGCTATCGCCGAGCTTGACGCCCAGCCGCTGCGCCAGCCCCTCTTCAATCGAGACCTCGCCCGCTTTCGGCGGCCAGCTTCCGGCCACCAGCGGATTATGATCCGGCCGCTCGCGGCTCCAGGTGAGGTTAAGCTCGCGGTTCAGGGCTTCATCTTTATTGCCTTCCGTCGCCTGACCGTTGATTTGCGTCAGGCGGGCGCGCACGATGGGATAGAACTCAGTGGCGCGGGTCTGATGTTCGGCAAGGAAGGTTTTCACCGGCACCACCTGCTCCGGCGCGATATTGATCAGAAAGTAGTTAGGACTTTCCGGCGGCAGCTGCTGCTGCCAGCGATCGAGCAGATCGCCGCGCAGCACCAGCAGCAGGGCCAGCAGCATAAACGACAACGAAAAGGCCGCCAGCTGGCTCAGGGTAGACCACGGCTGGCGCAGCAGACGATTCACGGCCAGACGCAGCGGCAGCGCTTTTAACGTCAAACGCTTCAGCAGCCACAGAACGCCCCATCCCGCCAGGCCGCACACCAGCGCCAGCACCACGGCGCCCGCCAGCACCGCCCATAGCAGAGGGCTGCCGCCCATCAGCAGCGCCAGCAGCGCCACCACGACCAAGCACACCACGGGAACATAGAACTTGAGCGGCCAGACGTTAGCGACGACATCCTGGCGCAGTACCCGCAGCGGCAGCGTCGCCAGCAGCAGTCGATAGGGTCGCAGCCCGACCAGCAGGGAAATCACCACCATCGCGCCGATCGCCCACAGCCACGGCCAGCCGCTCGCCGCCGGCAGCGCCGCCGGGAGCACCGGCTTAAGCATCACCAGCAGAATATTTTCCAGCCCGACGCCCATCGCCCCGCCGGCAACCACCGCCATCGCCAGCAACATCAGCCACTGGCCGACAATCAGCTTGCGCAGCTGCGCCCGCCCGGCGCCGAGGGTTTTAAGGATCGCCACCAGATCGTAACGACTGCGGCAGTAATGGCTCATCGCCACCGCCACCGCGGCGACCGCCAACAGCAGCGTTAACAACGCCGACAGCAGCAAAAACTGCTGCGAGCGCTCCAGCGATTTACCCAGCGCGCTGTCGTCCTGCTCCAGGCCGATCCAGCGGTGTTCAGGCCCCAGCTTCGGCAACAGCCACTTTTCGTAGTCCGCCAGCTGCTGCGGGGTACCGGCGAACTTATAGCGCCAGGAAACGCGGCTGCCTGGCTGTACCGCGCCGGTTTTCGCCACGTCGGCGGTGTTCATCATTAGCCGCGGCGCCATCTGGAAGGGGTTAAATCCGGCATCCGGCTCCTGTATCACCTCCCCGGCAATGCGCAGCGTGGCGTCGCCCACGTCGATGGTGTCGCCGGTTTTCAGATTCAGCAGCGCCATTAATCGCGGCGCCAACAGCACGGTGCCGGCGTGCGGCTTCAGCCCCGGCGGCTGGGTCTGCAGCTGACCATACAACGGATAACTGTCGTCAACCGCTTTGACGTCCGCCAGTTGCGGCGTATCGCCGGAAAAGGTCATGGTGGCGAAGCCCAGCTGTTCGCCGACGGTTAAGCCAAGACGGCGCGCTTCGTCAATCCATGCGCCAGGGGCTTCGCGCGAGCTACGCAGCGTACGGTCGCCGGCCATAAATTCCCGGCTCTGCTGGCTGAGTCCTTTCTCCATGCGGTCGCTTATCGAGCCCAGCGCCAGCACGCAGGCCACCGCCAGGCTTAGCGCCAGCCAGACGATCAGCAGCGACGGCGAGCGCCATTCGCGCCAGAACCAGCGGGCGATCATGCTTCCTCCCGCAGCTGGCCATCTACCAGCCGCAGCCGCCGGTCGCAGCGCGCCGCCAGCAGCGGGTCGTGGGTCACCAGAATCAGCGTAGTGCCGTGCTCGCGGTTCAGCGAGAACAGCAGGTCGGCGATTTTATCCCCGGTGTGGCGGTCGAGGTTGCCGGTGGGTTCATCGGCGAACAGCAGCTCCGGGCGGCCGTTAAACGCGCGCGCCAGCGCCACCCGCTGCTGCTCGCCGCCGGAGAGCTGTACCGGCAGGTGATGCAGGCGTTTGCCCAGCCCCAACTGCTCCAGCAGTGCCCGGGCGCTGCCGCGGCTCTGGCTGTCGCTTTCACCGCGCAACAGCGCCGGAAGCTCGACGTTTTCCAGCGCATTGAGGGTGGGTATCAGCATAAAGGATTGAAACACAAAGCCGACGTGCTTTGCGCGCAGCTTCGCCCGCGCCTCTTCGTCCATCTGATGCAGCGGCTTGCCGAGCAGCGAGACTTCTCCACTGCTGCCGTCGTCCAGACCGGCGAGGATCGCCAGCAGCGTCGACTTACCGGAACCCGACTCGCCAATCAGGGCGATGGTTTGCCCTTGTTTGACAACCAGCTCAACTCCGGTAAGGATGGAAAGCTGATGCTCACCCTGACCGACGGATTTCTTAAGATGATGAACTTCAAGTATGTTTTCCGCTGGCATTTGCCTTTCCTGTTTCTGGTCCTGTTTACCTGCCGCGCGATGGCGGCCGACACGCTGTTGGTTCTCGGCGACAGTCTGAGCGCCGGTTATCGCATGGCGGGCAATACCGCCTGGCCTGCGCTGCTTAACGATAAGTGGCAGACCAAAACGCCGGTAGTTAACGCCAGCATCAGCGGCGATACCTCGCAGCAGGGGCTGGCAAGGCTGCCGGCCCTGCTTAAGCAGCATCAGCCGCGCTGGGTGCTGGTGGAGCTCGGCGGTAACGACGGACTGCGCGGTTTCCCCCCGCAGCAGACGGAACAGACGCTGCGCACTATTATTGAGCATATCAAAGCGGCGAACGCCCAACCGCTGCTGATGCAAATTCGCCTGCCCGCCAACTATGGCCGCCGTTATAATGAAGCCTTTAGCGCAATCTACCCGGCACTGGCCAAAGAGTTTGATATTCCTCTGCTGCCCTTTTTTATGGAAGAGGTTTATCTGAAACCGCAGTGGATGCAGGACGATGGAATTCATCCTAATCGCGACGCCCAGCCGTTTATCGCCGACTGGATGGCGACGCGTTTGGCTCCCTTAGTTAATCATGACTCCTGATAACAGCGAGTCATTCGCAGGTAAAGTTATGCAAAAATCGGTTTTAGTTACAGGATGTTCCAGCGGAATTGGTCTTGAAAGCGCCCTTGATTTAAAGCGCCAGGGCTTTAACGTGCTGGCCGCCTGCCGCAAAGCGGAAGATGTCGCGCGGATGCAGGAGCTGGGGCTGACCGGTGTTATGTTGGATCTTGACGATCCGCAGAGCGTTGAGCGCGCCGCCGCCGAGGTGATTGCCCTGACCGACAACCGCCTGTACGGCCTGTTTAACAACGCGGGCTACGGCGTCTACGGCCCGTTGCCGACCATCAGCCGCCAGCAGATGGAGCAGCAGTTTTCCGCTAACTTTTTCGGCGCCCATCAGCTAACGATGCTGCTGCTTCCAGCCATGGAGCCGCACGGCGAGGGGCGTATCGTGATGACCTCATCGGTGATGGGAATCATCTCCAGCCCCGGCCGCGGCGCCTATGCGGCGAGTAAATACGCGCTGGAGGCCTGGTCCGATGCGCTGCGCATGGAGCTGCGTCACAGCGGGATCAAGGTCAGCCTGATTGAACCGGGCCCCATCCGCACCCGTTTCACCAACAACGTCAATCAGACCCAGGCCGACAAGCCGGTGGAAAATCCCGGTATCGCCGCCCGCTTTACTCTCGGGCCGGAAGCGGTGGTGGAAAAAGTGCGCCATGCTTTTGTCAGCGATAAACCGAAACTGCGCTATCCGGTAACCCTGGTGACGCACGCGGTCGCCCTGCTTAAGCGGCTGCTGCCGACCCGCGCGATGGACAAAATTATCCAGGGCTGAGTTGAAGCACCTGCCGCCGTCCCCATATATCTATACAAATATCGATTAAAGAGACTTGCTCATGTCCGCACAGAATATCGTCAATATTACCGAAGCTAACCTACACCAGACGCTGCAGCAGTCCGCTGCGACGCCGGTACTGTTCTATTTCTGGTCCGCGCGCAGCCAACATTGCGAGCAGCTAACGCCTGTGCTGGAGAGCCTGGCCGCCCAGTACAACGGCCTGTTTACCCTCGCTAAAGTCGACTGCGACGCCGAACAGATGCTGGCTTCACAGTTTGGCCTGCGCGCTATCCCTACGGTTTACCTGTTCCAGAACGGTCAGCCGGTCGACGGATTCGAAGGCCCGCAGCCAGAAGAAGCGGTTCGCGCGCTGCTGGATAAGTTCCTGCCGCGCGAAGAGGAGCTCAAGGCGCAGCAGGCGCTGGCGCTGATGGAGGAAGAGAACTACGCCGAAGCCCTGCCGCTGCTGAAAGATGCCTGGCAGCTGTCGAACCAGGAGAGCCAGATTGGCCTGCTGCTGGCGGAAACGCTGATTGCCCTGCACCGTTCCGATGAGGCGGAAACCGTACTGAAAACCGTGCCGCTGCAGGATCAGGATACCCGCTATCAGGGGCTGGTGGCGCAAATCGAGCTGCTGAAAAAAGCCGCCGACACGCCGGAAATTCAGCAGCTGCAGCAGCAGGTTGAGCTGAACCCGCAAGACGCGGCGCTGGCCTCCCAGCTGGCATTACAGCTGCATCAGGTAGGGCGTAACGAAGAGGCGCTGGCGCTGCTATTCAGCCATCTACAAAAAGATTTAGGCGCCGGAAACGGCGAAGTGCGCAAAATGCTCCAGGAGATCCTCTCCGCGCTGGGCACCGGCGACGCGCTGGCCGCGAAGTACCGCCGCCAGCTCTACTCTTTGCTTTATTAATCGTAAAGCCCCCGGCTCGCGCTGCGCTAAGCCGGGCTACAGACTGGATGATCTTGTCGCCCGGGTAAGGCGTTTACGCCGCAACCCGGGGAACGCTTACGCGCGTTTTTTCAGCTGCGTCACCACCAGCTGATGGCGGGCGTTAAAGAACTTCAGGTAGGTCAGATACCCGGCGATAATCGTTGACAGGCTGGCGGTAGAGAGCAGCATAAACGTCACCATAATCTGGTACTTAATCGCTTTTACTGGATCAATCCCGGCGAAAATCAGCCCCGACATCATCCCCGGCAGGCTCACCAGCCCTACCGTTTTCGCTGAATCCACCGTCGGGATCAGCGCGGCGCGAATGCTATCGCGGATCAGCCTCGCGGAAGCCATCTTCGGCGTTGCGCCCAGGCTCAGCTTCTCCTGAATCTGCTGCTGCTCGCTGCTAAACCGCTGCCCCATATTGTTGTAGCACAGCCCGACCGCCACCATCGCGTTGCCTGCCACCATCCCGGCGATCGGAATGACCTGCATCGGCACAAACGCAATCGACCCGGAAAAAACCAGCACCGCCAGAGTTAACCCGGCGCCGGTGGTTATCGCGATAAACGAAGAAACAAAGGCTTTGTCGATATATTTGCTGCGCTTTTTCGCATTCCACGCCGCGTTAAAGCAGATAAACAGCACCATCAGCAGCGTCAGCACGGCGTGATTAACGTTAAAGATATATTTCAGCACGTAGCCGACGATAATCAGCTGTACAATCGCCCGACAAATGCTCCAGATAATATCTTTTTCCAGCGCCAGCTTTTCCCGGTAGCTAACCACAATCGCCACCAGCACCAGAACCATCGAGAGCGCCAACGACTCGTTGGTAATATTATGCCCGTTCATTTTTTTGCTCCTCCTGCGCTTTGCCGCCGGCAGGCTGGAGCGTAATCACTTCATCCGCATGGGCAATTTCATTGCTATCGTGAGTCACCCACAGAACGGCGATATTTTTTTCGCTCGCATAGCGGTGAATAATCTCATTCACATTTTTTTTATTGCTCTCGTCCAGCGCGCTGGTTATTTCATCAAGCAGCAGCACCTGCGGTAAAAACTGCAGATTGCGAATCAACGAAACGCGCTGCTTTTCCCCGCCTGACAGCTCGTTAATGGATTTTTCCAGCGTATTTTTCGCCAGACCGAAGCGGGCAAGATCGGCCACCAGCGCCTTAGGATCCGGCTGTTTTTGACGGATCTGCCACGGGAAGACCAAGTTGTCATACACCGAATCACCGAACAGCGCCGGGGTTTGCGCGCAGTAGGAAACCTGCTGGCGATAGGTTTCCGGCGTTAAGTCATTAATATCTTTACCGGCGAAGAAAATGCTTCCCGCGGTGGGGCTTTGCAGCGAAGCGATTATTTTTAATAACGTGCTTTTTCCACAGCCGGAAGGTCCGGTAATCAGCTTAAATTCCCCTGCTCTGAGCTGAAAACTAATCTCATTAAGGATGGTCACCCCATCGGCCTTAAAGCCCACGTTCTCCAGGCGCAAAATAGCGTTACTTTCGGTCATTATTATTCCCAGTTTTTCGACAACGCCTCTAGTTTACTCCACTTTTCTTTCACCCGGATGCGCGGAAAGATATACTCTGGTTAAACGCGCGCCACTCTCCCGGCGCATCAACAGGCAACAAGACAGGAGGTTTTTGATGCTGATTTTTATCCCCATTCTTATTTTCGTCGCGCTGGTTATCGTCGGAGCGGCGGTAAAAATCGTTCCTCAGGGCTACCAGTGGACGGTAGAGCGCTTTGGCCGCTATACGCAAACGCTGCAGCCGGGTATGAGCCTGGTGGTGCCCTTTATGGATCGTATCGGGCGCAAAATTAATATGATGGAGCAGGTGCTCGATATCCCCTCGCAGGAAGTCATCTCCCGCGATAATGCCAACGTCACCATTGATGCGGTGTGTTTTATTCAGGTCATCGACGCGCCGAAGGCCGCTTACGAAGTCAGCAACCTCGAGCTGGCGATCATCAACCTGACCATGACCAACATTCGTACCGTGCTGGGCTCGATGGAGCTGGACGAAATGCTCTCCCAGCGCGACAGCATCAACACCCGTCTGCTGCATATTGTCGATGAAGCGACCAACCCGTGGGGCATCAAAATCACCCGCGTTGAGATCCGCGACGTACGCCCGCCGGCTGAGCTTATCGCCTCAATGAACGCCCAGATGAAAGCCGAGCGGACGAAGCGCGCCTATATTCTCGAGGCTGAAGGGATACGTCAGGCGGAAATTTTAAAAGCCGAGGGCGAGAAGCAGTCGCAGATCCTCAAAGCCGAAGGCGAGCGTCAGTCGGCGTTTTTACAGGCAGAGGCGCGCGAACGTTCCGCGGAAGCCGAAGCGCGCGCTACGCAGATGGTCTCATCCGCTATCGCCTCCGGCGACATTCAGGCCATCAACTACTTTGTCGCGCAGAAATATACCGATGCGCTGCAGCAAATTGGCGCGGCCAACAACAGTAAAGTGGTGCTGATGCCGCTCGACGCCAGCAGCCTGATGGGCTCTATCGCCGGGATCGGCGAGCTGCTTAAAGAAGGCGCTGGCGCGCAGAAAAAATCATGATCGCGCTAATTCTCGCCCACCCGCATATTTTCTGGCTCAGCCTCGGCGGACTGCTGCTGGCGGCGGAAATGCTCGGCGGCAACGGTTATCTGCTGTGGAGCGGCATTGCCGGCGTCGTGACCGGGCTGCTGGTCTGGATGCTGCCGTTGAGCTGGGAGTGGCAGGGCGCGCTGTTCGCCGTGCTGACCCTGCTGGCGGCCTGGCTATGGTCGCGCTGGCTGCGTAACCGCGTTAAGCGCCAGAAGCCGGCGGAGGCTCAGCTTAATCAGCGCGGGCAGCAGCTGCTTGGCCGCCGCTTTACGCTGGAAACGGCGCTGGTTAACGGCCGCGGACACGTCCGCGTGGGCGACAGTTCATGGCCGGTCATTGCCGATGACGACCTCGCTGCGGGCAGCAAGGTTGAAGTGGTCGCCATCGAAGGCATAACCCTACATATAAGAGTCGTATCGCAATAATCACGCCACAGGACATCCGTCATGGTCAGGAAGACAACGTTTACCCTTTCGCTCTGCGCCCTGCTCGCGTCAGCCGCTCAGGCATTTGCTTCTGCTGATATCGAAGATTGCTCGTGGAGCGACCCGCTATGCCTGTTAAAAGGCGAACCTGTACTGACGCCGGGAAATGACTCGCGCGACAACTTACTGCGCCTGCTGAGCGAAGCGAAATCTTTCGCTCTGCCCGTTCAGGCCATTCCCGCTGATGTCAGCCGTACCCGCGATGTTTACTTCGCCTGGCATCCTGAGTGGGATAGTGCGCCGCCGCCCCCCGCGCCGCCGGCGCAACGCGAAGATGAAACCTTCATCCAACAAATGACGGCGCTGAATATCGACCCCGCGCAGGTCATGCCAGCCAATTCGGCTGAACGGCTGGGAACATCCGACTATGAACTGGAAAACCGCTTTGTCAGCAACACCCTTGCCGCCGTCAGCCAGTTCAACGCCGCCCTGCTCGCCGCGCCCTCTCTAACTCCGCAGCAGCGTCATGACCTGGCGCTGGCGCGGTTGAAACTGTTTTATGGCGCCACTATCACCGCCGTCGCTGATATCCTCAATAGCTTCCCGGCAGATGCGGACGCCGACTTATTCGCTTATTACCTTTCCGGCATCGCCCACTTCTATGGCGGCAATTACACCGCCGCGACCCACGATTTCACCCTGTTGCTGGAGAGTCAGCAGCCCTGGCTGACCGAGACCGCGCAATATATGCTGATGCGCACGGCGCTCAACAAAAGTAGCCAGAACAGCGTCGGGCAGTACGGCGATTTTGATATTGCACGCATCAATCGTGATGATGCCGCACAGGCGCAAAAAGAAGCACAAACCTATTTGCAACGCTGGCCCGCAGGGCTTTATGCCGACTCCGCGCGCAATATGCTGCGCCGCATTAACTGGTATCTCCAGGCGTGGCCTCAGCTGGCCGGACTCTATGAGCAGGCCTTCCGGCAGGCTGCCGACGCCGGGGAACTGCGTAGACTGGTGAGTGAATATGATAATGTCTTCGGCATGCCGTTCTACGCGCAGCCCGTTCTGGCAGCATTCCCGGACGCCCCTCAGGTCAGCTATGTCGAGCTTCTCCGCGCCCTGCGCCTGAATGCTGATAATAAGCCAACCTTAACCCAGGCACAGCTTGACGCCAGCAAAGCGGCGTTTGAGAAGAGCGGAAATCTGCCGCTGTGGCGCGACCTGCAGCTGCAGCTGTGGAACGCGACGGGCAACGATGCCGCCATCCTGCAGGCTGTCACGCCGGCGAAAACGCTGCCGTCGAATGATATTCTCGCCTTCAGCGAACAGGTCCTCTACGGCGAAGCGCTAATGGGACAAACACAGTGGCCCGCGGCGCGCGATTTTTGGCGGCAGCTGCTACAACTTAGCCACAACCCCGAGCAACAGCAGTATATCCAGGCAAAACTGGCGGCAACGCTGGTCTACAGCGGTAACGCAGCGGCTATCTTTGCCGCCGATAGCCCGGTGACCAATCTACGCTTTCGCTCCCGAGTGCTGAAAACCCAGGCCTCGCCTGAACTGCTACGCCAACAGGCGGCCAACGGTCCCAATAACGAAGAACGTACTATCGCTCTGCATACGCTGCTGGTGCGGGACCTCACGGAAAGTCGTTTCAGCGACTGGCTGAACGACAAAAAGCTCGCCACCGCCATTACCCAGCCGGTAATCAGCGAGGCCTTTAACGACGTCAACCTTAGCAGCTTCGACTGGGATGGCGAGGCGACCGAAGCCGGTTATGCCTGCCGCAGCCTGGATGACACCGTCAACGTGCTCAGTAAAAACGCCGACGACGCCCATGCGCTTAACTGCCTGGGCGAGTTCTTCCGCACCACGCAGACGCATGTTGATCTGTGGAAAGACCAATCCGGCAACGATATGCTTGAGGCCGCCATCAACCGCCAGCAGCCTCTGGGACAGTACGATCGCCAACGCTATTACCAGCAGATTATCACCTCGCCAAAAGCGGAGCCGGAAGATAAAAGCTATGCGCTCTATCGGGCGATTCTCTGTTACGCCCCCTCCGGTAGCAACGAATGTGGCGGCGAAGATGTCGAAAAGCTGCAGCGTAAGGGCTGGTTCACGCAGTTGAAAACGCAGTATCCGGGAAGCCCGTGGGCGCAAAAACTCAAATATTACTGGTAATCGCGCTGCTGTCCGGGTCAGCGCAGGCGGCGGAGCACGTGGATGCGCGCCAGCATTCCGCCTTCTGGCTGTGGTCCGGGGTAAAAGCCAGCAACGATCTGCAGAACGCCCAGACGGTGTATCTGCATCAGGGCGAGGTGCTGACGCGTTCGGGCGAGGTCATATTCCAGCGCCTCGGCCTGCCGGTCAGCCGCCTGACGTTTCCCGCAATCTGGCTTACCGTCCGGTTTACCACACTTGATGTGCCGCAGACGATTGTGCCGCGGATCGTACGCCTGATGCAGCGTTGGCGGGCGGCTGGCAATCAGGTGGTTGGTCTGCAGGTTGATTTTGACGCAGCCACATATCAGCTCGTCGACTACGCCCAGTTTTTGCAACAGCTACGCCAGCAACTGCCGCCAGAGTTCGCGCTAGGGGTAACGGGCCTGCTGGACTGGGCTAAAACCGGCGATATTGCCACCCTGAACGCGCTTGCGGTTGATGAACTGGTGGTGCAAAGCTATCAAGGACGCCACACGGTGGCGAATTATCAGGTCTATCTCCCCGCGCTCAGCCGGCTGCGTATCCCGTTCAAACTCGGGCTGGTGCAAAACGGCAGTCGCGATCGGCAGGCGGAAATGCAGCTGAATGACTCTCCCTACTACCGCGGCACGGTGGTCTTTATGCTCAATCCGGCGCGGCGTTAAGCCTGCGCCTTGCGGTGACAGCAGCCCGAGAGATTATCGATGATCGGGCAATCCGCGCTGTCATCGCCGGGGCAGGAGTCCGCCAGCGCCAGCAGATGCGCGCGCATGCCCTGCAGCTCGCTGATATGGCGCTCAATGTCCGCCACTTTCTCCAGCGTCCGGCGTTTCACGTCGGCGCTGTGCCGCGACGGATCGTTAAACAGAAATATCAGCTCACGGCACTCTTCCAGATTAAACCCCACCTGGCGCGCCTGGCGCAGCAGAGTCAGTTCATCCAGATGCTGCTGGCTGTAGCTGCGGTAACCGTTTTCGCTACGCAGCGGCGGCGTCACCAGCCCTTTCTCTTCGTAAAAACGGATCGCTTTACTGGTTAAGCCGGTTTTTTTCGCCACATCGCTAATATTCATCTTTCCCCCTTGACCTTCCCCTTGCTGGAAGGTTTAACCTTGCTAATACTCGATGAAAGAGTGTGTTCGGTCAATCATTAACCGGAAATTATTCAGGAGTTATTTATGTCTAACACTATCGACCTTGCGCTGGATGGCCTCTCCTGCGGCCACTGCGTTAAACGGGTAAAAGAGAGCCTGGAACAACGTCCCGACGTTGAGCAGGCGGAAGTGACCGTTACCGAAGCTCACGTGACGGGCAGCGCCAGCGCGGAAGCGCTGATTGAGACCATTAAACAGGCCGGATACGGCGCGGAGCTCAGCCACCCAAAGGCTAAACCGCTGGCAGAATCATCAATCCCGCCGGAAGCACTGACAGCGGCCACCTCTGAGCTTCCGGCAGCCCGTGACGAAGATGACAGCCAGCAGCTGTTGATCAACGGCATGAGCTGCGCCAGTTGCGTATCCCGGGTTCAAAACGCGCTCGCCGCGGTGCCGGGCGTCTCACAGGCGCGGGTTAACCTGGCGGAACGCACTGCGCTGGTGATGGGCAGCGCGTCCGCCGCAGAATTAGTCCAGGCCGTAGAGAAAGCGGGCTACGGCGCGGAAGCCATCGAAGATGACCTCGAACGCCGCGAGCGCCAGCAGGAAACCGCCGTCGCCACCATGAAGCGCTTCCGCTGGCAGGCTATCGTCGCCCTGCTGGTCGGTATCCCGGTGATGGGTTGGGGGATGATCGGCGACAACATGATGGTCAGCGATGATAACCGATCCCTGTGGCTGGCTATCGGGGTTGTCACGCTGGCGGTGATGGTCTTTGCCGGCGGCCATTTCTACCGCAGCGCGTGGAAAAGCCTGAAAAACGGCACCGCGACGATGGATACGCTGGTGGCGCTGGGTACCGGCGTCGCCTGGCTCTATTCAATGAGCGTCAACCTGTGGCCGCAGTGGTTTCCGATGGAAGCGCGCCACCTCTATTATGAAGCCAGCGCGATGATTATCGGTCTGATTAACCTCGGCCATATGCTGGAAGCCCGCGCGCGTCAGCGCTCTTCGAAAGCGCTGGAAAAACTACTCGATTTAACCCCGCCGTCAGCGCGGGTGGTCACCGACGAAGGCGAAAAAGATCTGCCGCTGGCGGAGGTTCAGGCGGGAATGACCCTGCGCCTGACCACCGGCGATCGCGTACCGGTCGATGGCGTCATTAGCCATGGCGAAGCCTGGTTCGACGAAGCGATGCTCACCGGCGAGCCGGTACCGCAGCAAAAAGGCGACGGTGACGCCGTTCATGCCGGGACCGTGGTGCAGGACGGCAGCGTACTGTTTACCGCCAGCGCCGTCGGCAGTCAAACCACGCTGGCGCGCATTATCCGCATGGTGCGCCAGGCGCAAAGCAGTAAACCGGAAATCGGCCAATTGGCGGACAAAATCTCTGCCGTGTTCGTCCCGGCGGTCGTGGCGATAGCCCTGTTCAGCGCCGCGATCTGGTACTTTTTTGGCCCGGCGCCGCAAATTGTCTATACCCTGGTGATCGCCACCACGGTGCTGATTATCGCCTGTCCGTGCGCCCTGGGGCTGGCGACACCGATGTCGATTATCTCCGGCGTGGGTCGCGCGGCGGAATACGGCGTACTGGTACGCGACGCCGATGCACTACAGCGCGCCAGCACCCTCGATACGCTGGTCTTCGATAAAACCGGTACCCTCACCGAGGGTAAACCGCAGGTGGTGGCGATAAAAACCTTTACCGCTATGGATGAATCCACCGCTCTGCGTCTGGCGGCCTCTCTGGAGCAAGGTTCCAGCCACCCGCTGGCGCGCGCCATCCTCGACAAAGCCGCAGACCAACGCCTGCCTGCGGTAGATAATTTCCGCACGCTGCGCGGGCTGGGCGTTAGCGGCGAAGCCGAAGGCCGCCGTCTTCTGCTCGGCAACCAGGCGCTGCTGACTGAGCACAAGATTGCAACGGCTGAAATAGAAGACGACATGACCGCCCAGGCGTCACAGGGTGCGACGCCGGTACTGCTGGCGGTGGATGGTCAGGCGGCGGCGCTGTTCGCCATCCGCGATCCGCTGCGCGAAGATAGCGTGGCGGCATTAGCCAGGCTGCACCGCCAGGGCTATCGGCTGGTGATGCTGACTGGAGATAACCCCACCACCGCCAACGCTATCGCCAAAGAGGCAGGCATTGATGAGGTGATTGCCGGGGTGCTGCCGGACGGTAAAGCCGATGCGATTAAGCGCCTGCAAAGCCAGGGGCACCAGGTAGCGATGATCGGCGACGGTATCAACGATGCGCCCGCGCTGGCGCAGGCCGATGTGGGCATCGCCATGGGCGGCGGCAGCGATGTCGCCATTGAGACGGCAGCTATCACCCTGATGCGCCATAGCCTGAACGGCGTCGCCGATGCGCTGGACATCGCCAAAGCCACGCTGCGTAATATGAAGCAGAACCTGCTGGGGGCATTTATTTATAACTCGCTGGGCATTCCGATTGCCGCCGGGATCCTGTGGCCGCTGACCGGAACGCTGCTCAACCCGGTGGTGGCGGGCGCGGCCATGGCGCTCTCTTCAATTACCGTCGTGAGCAACGCCAACCGTCTGCTGCGCTTTAAGCCGAAAGAGTAGATGTTGTATCCCATACGCGCTAGCATGAAGCCTTCACTTCATGGAGCACGTATGGGCCTGTTAAACCGAATAAAAATGCTGTGGCAAGCCGCCGTCGGCTCGTCTTATTCCTGGCCCGCGCTGGATATCACCCTGCCCAGCGAGCGCTATCTGCACCTGGTCGGCAGTATTCATATGGGCACCCGCGACATGTCGCCGCCGCCCGCCCGGCTGTTAAAAAAGATCCGCCAGGCCGATGCGCTGATTGTGGAAGCGGATATTAGCGGCAGCGAAACGCCATTCAGCAACCTCCCCTCCTGTCCGCCGCTGGCGGAACGCCTGAGCCCATCCCAGCTTGCTGAACTGCAAGATCGTGCGGGAGAAATGGGGCTGTCCATCGCGCTGTTCGACAGCCAGCCGCTGTGGCAGGTGGCGATGGTATTGCAGGCGACTCAGGCGCAAAAACTGGGACTCAGGGCGGATTACGGCATTGATTATCAGCTATTGATGGCGGCGCGCGAGAGCCATATCCGCGTGATGGAGCTGGAGGGGGCCGATAGCCAGATAGCGCTGCTGCGGGATCTGCCCGACGGCGGCCTGGCGCTGCTGGAGGATACCCTCACCCACTGGCGCACGAATGCGCGTCTGCTACAGGTGATGATCGGCTGGTGGCTGGAGCAGCCGCCGTCAACGGGCGCAACCTCGCTGCCAACCACCTTTAGCCAGTCGCTATATGATGTGCTGATGCACCAGCGCAACCTCGCCTGGCGCGAAACGCTGCTGGCGCTGCCGCCTGGGCGCTACGTGGTTGCCGTCGGGGCGCTACATTTATACGGGGAAGGGAATCTGCCGGATATGCTGACGTAAAAAAATGGCCAATATTGCTATTGGCCCGTCAAAGAGGAATTTCATCATTATTATTATTCCGGGGTTCGCGCCCCGGATCGTCTGATTGTCGCTCAAAGTGACCATCACTGCCAACACTATTGCGCAAGATGATACTATTTTTTAGACAGCCGTCGGGCGTATGCTTATGCCACGTTAAATCGGTTGGTAAGAAGGATAACGATGACTCCCGCCGTAAAATTACTCGAAAAAAACAAAATAACTTTTCAGATCCACAGCTACGATCACGATCCGCACGAAACCAATTTTGGCGATGAGGTGGTGCGTAAGCTGGGGCTCAACGCCGAGCAGGTCTATAAAACGCTGCTGGTCGCCGTTAACGGCGACATGAAGCATTTGGCCGTCGCGGTTACGCCAGTAGCGGGTCAACTGGATTTGAAAAAGGTGGCGAAGGCTTTAGGCGCTAAGAAAGTCGATATGGCAGACCCGATGGTCGCACAGCGGGTCACCGGTTATCTGGTGGGCGGTATCAGCCCGCTCGGGCAGAAAAAACGTCTGCCGACGGTGATAGATGAGCCGGCCCAGGCGTTCGCCACCATTTTTATTTCCGGCGGCAAACGTGGCCTGGATATTGAACTGGCAGCCAGCGATCTGGCTAAGATCCTTGCAGCGAAATTCGCCGATATCGCGCGGCGCGATTAATTGACGGTTTTTCGTCAGAGGACACTCCCGGAGGCGGCGCTAACGCGCCTTGTCCGGGCTACCAAATCCACAACCGCTTAGACCTGAAGCCCCGGTGAGCGCAGCGCCACCGGGGAGTCGCTCGGACGTTACTGCCAGCTCACCTCGCCTTTCGGCTCATAGGCCGCCGCGTCCAGCGGTGAGTTTTTCTGGATATACTCTTTCAGCACTTCGGCATCGATAAAGCCGGTATTCACATAGCCGGGCCTGGTATCGATATGCGGGTAGCCGTCGCCGCCGGTGGCGTTGAAGCTCAGGGTCGCCATACGGTAAGTCTTCGCCGGATCCACCGGTTCGCCTTTGATGGTCAAATTGTTAAGCTTGCCGTCTTTGGCCACAAAACCGACGTTGGCAAACTGCGGATAGGCGCCGGAGTCGGGCTTCATCTGCGCCACTGCGGTCAGATACTCCGTCACTTCCTTACCGCTCATATCGACATACACCAGCACGTTGCCGAAAGGTTGTACCTTCATCACGTCTTTATAGGTGATATCGCCCGCTTCAATCGAGTCACGTATCCCGCCGCCGCTCATCACCGCGAAATCAGCATTGCTCCGCGCCATCTGCGCCGCCAGCAGTAGACGTCCCATATTGGTTTGCACAAAACGCACTTTGCTGCGATCGCCCTCCAGATGCGCGTTCACACTACCGATTTTCACCTGCAGCTGCGCTTTGCCTTTATTCTGGTACGGCGTCAGCAGAGAGAGCATCTGCGGGCTTTCGGCGATTTGCGGCGTATAAAGCACGCGCTCGCTCTCGCCGTTGTCGTAAGTGACCTTTTTCTTCAGGTTGACCGGGATCAGCTGATAGTGCACCAGCTTCATTTCACCGTTGCGGAATTCAAAGTCGGCGCGGCCTACATATTTACCCCATTCATGTGCCTGCACGATCCAGATACCGTTCTGCTTGTCCGGCGCGCACGGACTGCCCGGGACATAATCCACCTGCTTTTTATTCTCCGACGCCATGCATACCGGATCCTGCGAGTGACCGCCAACGATCATCGCCAGCGCCCCCGTCGGCAGGCTGCGCGCCATCTCAACGTCGCCAGGCGCATTAGAGCCGTGGGCGCCGTTGTCATAATGTCCCATATGGGTAGTGGCCAGAATCACATCCGGTTTTTCGTTCTGCTGCAGTTCCTGGATAACCAGTTTGGCCTCTTCCGCCGGCTTACGGAACTCGATATCGGTAAAGAACTCGGGATTGCCAATCTTAGCCGTATCGTCGGTCGTCAGGCCGATAACCGCAATATTCAGTCCGCCGCGCTTGAACAGCGCCCACGGCTTGAACAAACGTTCACCGGTGCTTTTCTGGTAAATATTGGCGGAGAGGAACGGGAACTTCGCCCATTTTTCTTGCTGACGCAGTACGCTAAGGGGATTATCAAACTCGTGATTACCGACTGCCATCGCATCATAGCCAATCAGGTTCATCCCGCGAAAATCGGGTTCCGCGTCCTGCAAGTCGGATTCCGGCACGCCAGTGTTGATATCACCGCCGGATAACAACAGCACGCTGCCGCCCTCGGCCGCCACCTCTTTGCGAATGCCGTCCACCAGCGTTTTTTGTGCTGACAGCCCGTATTCGCCATAGTCGCTGCGCCAGAAGTGGCCATGATGATCGTTCGTATGCAGGATGGTAATTTTATAGGTTTTATCCTGCTCATAAGCCTGCGCAGACAGGCTCCCCAGCGATACCGCGGTGAATAGCGCCAGCGCGACGCCTCGCTTAATAAGGTGCATATTTCTCTCCCTGACAAAGTAACAAGTGCCGAAAGTATAGCGAGTTAGCGGATTAGACAAATATGTTTTCAGAATTGCGACTTCCTTCAAACCTTAGCGGCAGGTATGTTAGGCAGATAATAATTCCACCTGCATCCTCTATAAAAAACACTTAAGCGAACCTATGGCAATGAATCAGACCGCACAACCCTTATCCGGCCCTGCTGCTGCGCCGCAAAAAGCACGCACCTCGTTTCGCATTCTCGGGGCTATCAGCCTCTCGCATTTGCTGAACGATATGATCCAATCGCTTATTCTGGCTATCTACCCGCTGCTCCAGGCCGAGTTCTCACTAACCTTTGTGCAGATTGGGATGATCACCCTCACTTTCCAGCTGGCCTCATCGCTACTACAGCCTGTTGTCGGCTACCTGACCGACAAACATCCGATGCCGTGGTCGCTGCCGATTGGCATGTGCTTTACCCTGAGCGGTCTGGTGCTGCTGGCAATCTCGGGAAGCTTTGGCATGGTTCTGCTCGCTGCAGCGCTGGTCGGGACCGGATCGTCGGTCTTTCATCCGGAGTCTTCTCGCGTGGCGCGCATGGCCTCCGGCGGGCGCCATGGCCTGGCGCAGTCGATATTCCAGGTCGGCGGCAATTTCGGCAGCTCGTTGGGGCCGCTGCTTGCGGCGCTGATTATCGCCCCCTACGGCAAAGGGAACGTTGGCTGGTTTGTCCTGGCGGCGCTGCTGGCGATTGTCGTGCTGGCGCAGATCAGCCGCTGGTATGCCGCTCAGCACCGTCTGAACAAAGGTAAACCGAAAGCGGCCATTGTTAATCCGCTGCCGAAAAATAAAGTCATTCTGGCGGTTAGCATCCTGTTAATGCTGATTTTCTCGAAATATTTCTATATGGCGAGCATCAGCAGCTATTACACCTTTTATTTGATGCAAAAATTCGGATTATCGGTACAAAATGCCCAGTTCCACCTGTTTGCCTTTCTATTTGCCGTCGCAGCAGGAACGGTGATTGGAGGGCCTGTTGGCGACAAGATTGGGCGTAAATATGTTATTTGGGGCTCTATCCTTGGCGTAGCGCCATTTACCCTTGTTTTACCCTATGCATCGCTGGAATGGACCGGCATTTTGACGGTGATTATTGGTTTTATCCTCGCATCGGCCTTTTCCGCTATTCTGGTCTATGCCCAGGAGCTCCTCCCGGGGCGGATCGGCATGGTTTCTGGTTTGTTTTTCGGTTTCGCCTTTGGCATGGGCGGCCTTGGAGCCGCGGTGCTGGGGCTTTTAGCTGACCATACCAGTATCGAACTGGTCTATAAAATCTGTGCTTTCCTGCCTCTTATCGGCATCCTGACGATATTTCTACCTAACAACCATCAAAAGTCCTGATTTTTCGGCAGCCAAAGTGTAACTTTGGCTGCCACAATCCCTTACTCCACCAGCATTACCCCGCATAAGCTGATGCCATTTTGCGCTCCGTGCTTTTTAGCACGTCAATTGCATTTTTCTGCAAAATTCAACGATTATTCATAAACAAAACCGCTAAAAGTGTCATAAACTATTATTCGGTTTTTTGGTTTTTGTGCCGAAAATGGATCAGCTCACCACTGCAAGGAGACGGAATGCACCACGCAACACCGCTAATCACCACCATTGTCGGCGGCCTTGTGCTCGCCTTTATTCTCGGCATGATTGCCAATAAGCTACGTATTTCTCCTCTGGTGGGATATTTATTAGCGGGCGTGCTGGCCGGACCTTTTACCCCGGGTTTTGTTGCTGATACCAAGCTGGCGCCAGAATTGGCCGAGCTTGGCGTGATCCTGCTGATGTTCGGCGTGGGTCTGCATTTCTCCTTAAAAGATTTGATGGCGGTTAAGGCCATCGCCATCCCGGGCGCTATCGCCCAGATAGCCGTGGCGACGCTGTTGGGTATGGCGCTCTCTGCCATGCTGGGCTGGTCGTTAATGACCGGCATCGTCTTTGGTTTGTGTCTTTCTACCGCCAGTACCGTGGTGCTGCTGCGCGCGCTGGAAGAACGACAGCTTATTGATAGCCAGCGGGGGCAAATCGCCATCGGCTGGTTGATTGTTGAAGATCTGGTGATGGTGCTGACGCTGGTGCTGCTGCCAGCGGTCGCAGGCATGACGGAGAAAGGCGACGTGGGTCTGGCTTCCCTGGCCCTTGATATGGGTATTACCATCGGCAAAGTCGTCGCCTTTATCGCGATTATGATGCTGGTGGGCCGCCGCCTGGTGCCGTGGATTATGTCGCGCAGCGCGGCAACCGGTTCGCGCGAGCTGTTTACCCTATCGGTACTGGCGTTAGCGCTCGGTATCGCTTTTGGCGCCGTTGAGCTATTTGACGTCTCCTTCGCCCTCGGCGCCTTTTTCGCCGGTATGGTGCTCAATGAATCCGAACTCAGCCATCGCGCGGCCCACGATACGCTACCGCTACGCGACGCCTTCGCCGTGCTGTTCTTTGTCTCCGTGGGAATGCTGTTTGACCCAATGATTCTGCTCGAGCAGCCGCTGGCAGTACTGGCGACGCTGGCTATCATCATTTTCGGTAAATCGGCTGCCGCCTTCTTCCTGGTGCGGATGTTCGGCCACTCGCCGCGCACTGCCCTGACCATTGCCGCCAGTCTGGCGCAAATCGGTGAATTCGCCTTTATTCTTGCCGGTCTGGGAATGGCGCTGGATCTGCTGCCGCAGGCCGGGCAGAACCTGGTGCTTGCCGGCGCCATTATCTCCATCATGCTCAACCCGGTCCTGTTTACCCTACTGGAAAAATACCTCGATAAAACCGAGACGCTGGATGAACAGACTCTCGAAGAAGTGCTTGAAGAAGAGAAACAGATCCCCGTCGATATCTGTAACCATGCGCTGCTGGTCGGTTTCGGCCGCGTCGGGAGCCTGCTCGGTGAAAAACTGATGGCGCAGGGCGTTCCGCTGGTGGTGATTGAAACATCGCGGACTCGCGTAGACGAACTGCGCGCACGCGGTATTCGCGCGGTATTAGGCAACGCCGCCAATGAAGAGATTATGAATCTGGCGCATCTGGACTGCGCCCGCTGGCTGCTGCTGACCATTCCTAACGGCTATGAGGCCGGTGAAATCGTCGCTTCCGCGCGAGAAAAATGCCCGAATATCGAGATCATCGCGCGCGCGCATTACGACGATGAGGTGGAATATATCGTCGAACGCGGCGCTAACCAGGTGGTGATGGGCGAACGGGAAATCGCCCGCGCCATGCTGCAGCTGCTTGAAACGCCGCCAGCCGGCGAGCTTATTACCGGTTAATGTTTCGGCCCCGGTTGACCGGGGCCAGCTTTATCTGGGCTCTTAACGATCCCAGTAAGCTTCTTCCAGGCTGTCTTCACGCTCCGGCAGGCCACGGGTCAGGCGCGGCGAATGCTGGTTCAGCACCTGATAGCTCACGCGGTTAGCGTATTTACACACCTGTGCCAGCGAGGAATAGGTCAGCCACTTGCACTTGTGCTTGCTGGAGTTCGGCACGTTGTTGCGATGATAGTTATTGGCGGTAATATCGTGCAGCAGCGCCGCCAGCGCGCCGTCTCCCGCGCCGTTGGTATTCATGATCTTCTCCGGCCCGCCCATATAGGGTGCGATATGCGAATAAATACGCAGCGGATTTTCGCAATCCTGATGGCGCATCGCACGGCTGAATTCATACTGGTTAAACTCGGCAATCGCGCCCGGCAGCAGCGGATGCTGCGTTTTGCGCTTAGCCTCATCCTCAGTAAAGCTGGCCATATACAGCCCGGCAGGCCCGGCGGTGCACAGCACCAGGTCAACCCATTCCAGCGCCTTGTCGGAAGCCAGCAGCGGGTCGGACAGCCCGGTCAGCGCCTCCGCCTCCTCTTCATTCATCGCCAGAATGGAAACGTGCTCTTTAAGGAACGTCTGCCACCACGCCGGGTTATCGGCAACGACGTATTTGGTGCCCAGAGTCAGAACCACCGGTACATCGTGCTTTTTCGCATATGCGATGGCCTGCATCGTCGCGTCCGGCATCGGCTCGCCCGGCTTACAGCGTACGAGATAGGAGGTCAGCACCAGCGCGGAAGCGCCAGCGATCACGCTTTCCGGAATGCTTTCCGGACGGAGCTTGTTCATATGCCCGGGGCTGATCGCAAAGGTGCGCTCGCCGGAGTCGCTAATCAGCGTAAAGCAGCGCCCAATCGCCCCATCCACCCCTTGCAGGTAGTTCAGATCGGTACGGCTGGAGGTGTTGCACAGGTAGCGGTAAGCGTAGCCGCCGATTTCAATATTGCTGCACATGACGCCAAGCAGAACCGAACGGTCATCCGCCAGCACCGAGTAGTTGTGCATGGTGTTACCGATGGTGCCGCCGGCGAACTGGTGGGTAATCAGGTCGTTGCGAACCAGTTCCTGATACAGCGCTTCGGCGACATCATCTTCAATCACCAGCGAATGCCCGGCGCTCAGGCCGTAGCGTACGATAAACGCCTCATCCACTTTCGCTTCGATATCGACCAGGGTTTGATCGATACCAACCACCCAAGCGACGTTAGACTCATTGTCCGGCTGAATTTGCTGCAGCAGCGGATCGCGAGCGTTGACGGGAAAATAGTGTTTGGATTTGCGTTTACCGGGAAATTTCATAGTGGCGATTTATTGACAGTGAACAAGCGGGGAATAGTAGCATACTCCCCGCCGCACGCGCGATCAGCGATATTTCGCCGTCAGGTTGACCATCATTTCAATATGCGCGGTGTCCGCATTAAGCGCCGGAATGTACTCATATTGCTGGCCGCCGGCTTCGAGGAAGATTTCCCGGTTCTGCACCGCGATCTCCTCCAGCGTCTCCAGGCAATCGGCGGAAAAGCCGGGGCAGATAACCTGAATATGCTTCACCCCTTTCTCACCGAGCATTTTCAGCGTTTCGTCGGTGTAGGGCGTCAGCCAGGGCTCTCGACCAAAGCGCGACTGGAACGTCATCATCACCCGGTCAGGCGGCAGCCCCAGGGCTGAAACCAGCTCACGGGTGGTATCGCGACAGCGCTGAGGATAGGTGTCCCCTTGCTGGGCATACCGCTGCGGGATGCCATGATAGGAGAGCAGCAGTAAATCCGGCTCGCCGTGCACCGCAAAGGACGCGCGCACGCTGGCGGCCAGCGCGTGAATATAGTCCACGTCATCGGCGTAGTCGCGAATAAAAGAAATTCCGGGGATCGCGCGTTTTTTGGCAAGGATACGTCCCAGCTCATCCCACACCGCCGCCACGGTGGAGCAGGAGTATTGCGGATAAAGCGGTAGCACCACGATGTGATCCACCCCCTGCTCCAGCAACTCATCAACCGCGCTCTCCAGCGACGGCGAACCGTAGCTCATTCCCAGCGCCACCGGCGTATCCGGAAGCCGCGCAGCCAGCGCCTGCCGCTGCTGCTGGCTATAGACCATCAGCGGCGAGCCGTCTTCCATCCAGATGGACTGATAGAGCTTAGCGACCCGGGGCGCGCGCAGGGGCAGTATCACGCCGCGCAGCAGCGGCCACCACAGTAGGCGGGAGGTATCCACCACGCGCCGATCGCTAAGAAACTGCCGTAGATAGCGCTTTACCGCGTCGGGCGTGGGCGCATCGGGAGTGCCTAAATTGGCTAATAAGATACCTGTTTTCGTCTGATGCATTACCGCCTCTTAACCATTTGAATCGCTGACAATTGTAGCTGAAATGGCGCTAAACGGAACCAATCATAGAAAAAGGTAAAATGAGAGGAGTTCTCACCCCGCCGCGACGGGATGAGAACTAACGGAATTAACCGAGGATTTTTTCCAGTTCAGCGCGAACGTCGGCCACCGCTTTGGTGCCATCGACTTTCGCGTATTGGGTGTTGCCCGCTTCTGCTTCTTTCTGATAGTAGCCGATCAGCGGCGCCGTCATCTGATGGTATTCAACCAGACGCTTACGCACGGTCTCTTCCTGATCGTCTTTACGGGTGGTCAGCTCTTCGCCGGTCACGTCGTCTTTGCCTTCAACTTTCGGCGGATTAAATTTAATGTGATAAACGCGGCCGGAAGCTGCGTGAACGCGACGGCCGATAATGCGGTCAACGATCAGTTCGTCAGGAACGTCGAATTCCAGCACGTAATCCACGGTGATGCCCGCTTCTTTCATGGCGTCAGCCTGCGGAATGGTGCGCGGGAAGCCGTCCAGCAGGAAACCATTGCGGCAATCTTCCTGAGTAATACGCTCTTTAACCAGGGCGATAACCAGTTCGTCGGTGACCAGCTTACCGGCGTCCATAATATCTTTCGCCTGTTTGCCCAGCTCGGAGCCTGACTTCACCGCGGCACGCAGCATGTCGCCGGTGGAGATTTGCGGAATACCGTATTTCTCCATGATGAACTGAGCCTGAGTTCCTTTACCCGCGCCCGGAGCGCCAAGCAGAATAATACGCATTACGAAAATCCCCTCAAAAGTTGATTCAATTTTTCAAAAAACGCTAAACCATACCACCAGAACGCGGATGGCTCAAGGAAGGCGGGGCGGCTGAAACGGTTAATGGTGAGATATTTTACGTAGCGTGCGGTTTGATACCCTCACCCCGGCCCTCTCCTGCCGGGAGAGAGTGAGGGTGAGGGTAAAGATTACGACGCCAGCAGCTGGTTCATACGGCGGATAAACTGGTTCGGATCTTCCAGCGTACCGCGCTCGGCCAGCAGCGCCTGATCGAGAAGCAGCTCAACCCACTCGCCGAACTGCGTATCGTCCTGAGTATCCGCCGCGCGTTTTACCAGCGGATGCAGCGGGTTCAGCTCAAAGATGTACTTCACTTCCGGCGCGGCCTGGCCCGCAGCGGCAAACAGTTTCGCCATCTGGGTGCTCATTTCATCCGCGTCGGTGGTGACGATGGCCGGCGTATCGGTCAGACGATGGGTCAGACGAACCTCTTTCACCCGGTCGCCGAGCAGGGTTTTGGCACGCTCAACGAACGGCTCCAGCGCCTTCTCGGCTTCTTTAGTGGTTTCATCCACTTCGTCCGTCAGCTTATCCAGCGACTCATCGGCTTTCGCCACCGACTGGAACGGCTTGCCGTCGAACTCGGTCAGATAGCTCATCATCCACTCGTCGATGCGATCGGAAAGCAGCAGCACTTCAATGCCTTTCTTACGCAGCAGTTCCAGATGCGGGCTGCTCTTCGCAGCGGCGTAGCTGTCGGCGGTAATGTAGTAAATCTTCTCCTGCCCTTCTTTCATGCGGGAGACGTACTCTTCCAGCGACACGGTCTGCGCGGCGGAGTCGGTATAGGTACTGGCGAAGCGCAGCAGTTTGGCGATGGCCTGCTGGTTAGCCTGATCTTCCGCTGGGCCTTCTTTCAGCACGAGGCCAAACTGCTGCCAGAAGGTCTGATATTTTTCCGCGTCGTCTTTCGCCAGTTTTTCCAGCATCTGCAGGGCGCGCTTGCTCAGCGCGGTGCGTAGATTGCGGGTGACGCTGCTGTCCTGGAGAATTTCACGCGACACGTTCAGCGGCAGATCGTTGGAGTCGACCAGGCCGCGAACGAAGCGCAGATAGTTGGGCATAAACTGCTCGGCGTCATCCATGATGAAGACGCGCTGCACGTACAGCTTCAGGCCGTGTTTATGATCGCGATTCCACATATCCCACGGTGCCTGCGACGGGATATACAGCAGGCTGGTGTACTCCTGCTTACCTTCAACGCGGTTGTGGCTCCAGGTCAGCGGATCGCTGTAATCGTGGGCAATATGCTTGTAGAACTCGTTGTACTCGTCGTCTTTGATTTCCGACTTATTGCGCGTCCACAGCGCCTGGGCTTTGTTAATTTTCTCCCAGGAGATCACGGTTTCGCCGTCCACTTCTTCGCGTTTTTCAATTTCTACCGGCAGCGCGATGTGATCGGAGTATTTACTGATGATCGAACGCACGCGCCAGTCGTTGAGGAAATCATCCTCGCCTTCGCGCAGGTGCAGAGTGATCTCGGTACCGCGATCGGCTTTGTTAATGTCGGCAACGGTATATTCGCCTTCGCCAGCGGATTCCCAGAATACGCCGTTTTCGGCGCTGTCGCCCGCCGCGCGGGTACGGACGGTGACTTTATCGGCGACAATAAACGCCGAGTAGAAACCTACGCCGAACTGACCAATCAGCTGGCTATCTTTCGCCTGGTCAGAGCCCATGGACTCAAGGAACGCCTTGGTGCCGGACTTCGCGATGGTGCCGAGATGGTCGATGACTTCATCGCGGTTCATACCAATACCGTTATCGGCGATGGTCAGGGTGCGGTTGTCTTTATCAAATGAAACACGCACGCGCAGTTCGCCGTCGCCTTCGTACAGATCCGGCTGGGACAGCGCGCGGAAGCGCAGCTTGTCGGCCGCATCGGAGGCGTTGGAAATCAGCTCACGCAGGAAAATTTCTTTATTGGAGTAAAGAGAATGGATCATCAGGTGCAGAAGCTGTTTGACCTCTGACTGAAAACCACGAGTTTCTTGTCCTTTCATCTAAATCAACCTCAACAATGCCATTGTTAATGGTAAAAAAACCGTTGAGGGTGAGATGGGGACAGAGGGAGAGGTTTTCAAGCGGAGGCCCCGAAAAGCGCCTCCGTTTGATTAAAAACGAATCTTATGCCGCCCGGCTAGAGAGTGGGACAGCGTCGTGCCGTCAACCATTTCCAGCTCGCCGCCAACCGGAACGCCATGGGCGATACGGCTCGCGTCTACGCCATACTGCGCGCAGAGCTCGGCGATATAATTCGCCGTCGCCTCTCCTTCCACCGTTGGGTTGGTCGCAAGGATCACTTCCTGCATCGATTCGTCACGCAGACGCTGTTCCAGACGATCGAGCCCAATGTCATCCGGCCCAATCCCGTCAAGCGGCGACAGGTGGCCCATCAGCACAAAGTAGCGACCGGAAAACTGCCCGGTCTGCTCGATAGCGTAGATATCCGCTGGGCTCTCTACCACGCAAATCTGGCCGTTTTCCTTGCGCCGAGGGTTGCTGCAAATATTGCACACCTCCTGCTCGGTGAAGGTGCGGCAATCGGCGCAGTGGCCGATTTCCGACATCGCGCGCGTTAGCGCCTGCGCCAGGCGCATCCCGCCGCTGCGGTCACGCTGCAGCAGGGTAAACGCCATGCGCTGCGCCGACTTCGGGCCGACGCCCGGCAGGCAGCGCAGTGCTTCCATAAGCTGCGTTAACAGCGGACTGGTCTGCATCAGAACGGCATCTTAAAGCCTGGCGGCAGCTGCATACCGGCGGATACGGACGCCATTTTTTCTTTCTGCGTTTCTTCGATGCGGCGGGCGGCGTCGTTAAACGCGGCGGCCACCAGATCTTCCAGCATGTCTTTGTCGTCTTCCAGCAGGCTCGGGTCGATCTCAACGCGACGGCAGTTGTGCGCGCCGTTGATGGTGACTTTTACCAGCCCAGCGCCGGACTCACCGGTCACTTCCAGACGGGCCACTTCTTCCTGCATCTGCTGCATTTTTTCTTGCATCTGCTGGGCCTGCTTCATCAGGTTACCCAGACCGCCTTTTCCACCAAACATAGGCTTCTCTCTCAGTAAGTCATCGTTAAGGATGCTGACCGCAAGTCAGACTTGCAATCAAATGGGGCGAATACTCTCTTCATCCAGGTCCGCATCGAAGAATCGACGCAGGGTCTGAATGTTATTATCCGCAATAATCGCTTCACGCGCCTGCGCGAGCTTTTCTTCATAAATTGCCTGCCGCCACTCAAGCGGCGTGCGCATCGCGGGATTATCATCTTCCACGATGGTCAATTCAACCGGCGTACCGTACAAAATGCCGAGCGCTTCCGCCAGCTTTTGCTGCGCACCCGCCGAATTCAGGTGACGCTGGCTCGGACGCAGATGCAGGCAGACGCGATTGCCCTCCTGCTCTTTCCAGGCGTTAAGGGCCACCTGCTCCACCAGTTTTGGCACCGCGAGCTGGCTGACTTCCGCCGCCCAGCTATCGCGCTCGACCGCTTCGACTGCCAGTTTCGCCGCCAGTTCCGGCGTTTTTTCATGCTCCAGCGCTTTTTTCAGCGCCTTTGGCGTCGCCACTTCTTCTTTTACGGTTTCAACAACCGTCGTTGATTTCCAGCGATAGGCTTCTTTTTTCGCCGGGGCTTTTTCCAGCGCAGCCGCAGCCGGACGCGCCTGTACGCGCTCGGTAATCGAACTCAGTCGTTCCAGCGCAGCGTTATTCACCGGCCGCGCGCGAGAAGCGGCTGCCGGTTCACTCTTTTTTGGGGTGGGCGCTCCCTGGCTACGCTGCAGCTGGCTGCGGGCCGCCAGCACCTGGCTAGTGGTCTGCGGCAAATTCGGCGGCGGCGGCGCGGATTCTGGAACGGCCTGCTGGACGGGTGCGGCCTGAATGGCCGGCACCGGCGGCGCCTCCGGTTCCGGTAACGGCATACGCGGATGGAAAGCCAGCGCACGCAGAAGCGTCATCTCAACCCCCATTCGTCTGTCCGGGGCGTACGGGAGCTCTTTGCGGCCAATCAGTAGCGTTTGATAGTACAGCTGAACATCGGTTGGCGGCACCGTCCGCGCCAGCTCGCGCATGCGCAGCTCAATCGCGGCCATATCCGTTCCCAGCGCCGACGGCGAGAGCTGAACCATCGCAATACGGTGCAACAGGCTCTGCATCTCCACCAGCAAGGCCTCCCACTCTACGCCGCGGGCGGCAGCCTCATTCACACCGGCCATAACCCGCTCGCCGTCGGCAGCCACCAGCGCCTCAATCAGCGATAACGCCTGATCGTCGTCAAGGGTGCCGAGCATGGCGCTGACGGATTCTGCCGTCAGACGGCCATCGCCGCTGGCAATGGCCTGATCGGTCAGGCTTAACGCATCGCGCAGGCTACCGTCCGCTGCGCGCGACAGCAGCTGCAGCGCGCGCGGTTCAAACGCGATCTGCTCGGCGCCGAGAATATGCTCCAGCTGATGGCGAATCTGTTCGACGTCCAGCGCCTTGAGATGAAACTGCAGGCAGCGGGAAAGAATGGTAACGGGCAGCTTCTGCGGATCGGTCGTCGCCAGCAGGAATTTAACGTGCGCCGGCGGCTCCTCCAGCGTTTTTAACAACGCGTTGAAGCTGTGGCGCGAAAGCATATGGACTTCATCGATCAGATAGACCTTGAAGCGGCCGCGGGCCGGCGCGTACTGAACGTTATCCAGCAGATCGCGGGTATCTTCGACTTTGGTACGCGAGGCGGCATCGATCTCGATCAGATCGACAAAGCGCCCCTGTTCTATTTCACGGCAGTTATCGCAGACGCCGCAAGGCGTGGCGGTGATGCCGGTTTCGCAGTTTAATCCTTTTGCCAACAGACGCGCGATAGAGGTTTTACCCACGCCGCGGGTGCCGGAAAAAAGATATGCGTGATGAATGCGCCCTAACGACAAGCCGTTCGCCAGTGCGGTCAGCACATGTTCCTGGCCGACGACGTCAGCAAAGGTTTGTGGGCGCCATTTACGGGCTAAGACCTGATAACTCATGGGCTGGCTCTGAAACGCTGGAAGGTGAAATCACGAGGGGTCATGCTATCACAGCCCCGCTCAATCAGCGAGGCTATGTGGCGGGAAATGCTTAGTGGCCCGGGAAAGGGACCAGGCTATAGCAGTTGATTCCCAGTTTTTCCAGGCGCTGCTCGCCGCCCAGATCGAACAGATTGATAATAAAGGCCGCGTCATGCACTTCACCGCCCAGACGACGGATGAGCTTCACGGTGGCGTCGATGGTGCCGCCGGTCGCCAGCAGATCGTCAACCACCAGCACCTTATCGCCTGCTTTAATGGCATCAACATGGATTTCCAGCTGATCGGTGCCGTACTCCAGCTCGTAGCTTTCCGCGATGGTTTCACGCGGCAACTTACGCGGCTTGCGTACCGGAACAAAGCCTACACCCAGCGCCAGCGCAACCGGTGCGCCAAACAAAAAGCCGCGCGCCTCGGTGCCCACCACTTTGGTAATACCCGCGTCTTTATAACGCTCGGCCAGCAGTTCAATGCTGAGCGCATAGGCCTTTGGGTCTTCCAGCAAGCTGGTGACATCACGGAAAAGGATGCCAGGTTTCGGGTAGTCCTGGATGCTTTGGATGCTGTTCTTCAGATATTCAAGCTGCTGTGCTGTTGCGGTCATAAGTTTATGCCTGATTAAAACGGTATTACTCGCGGACATGCAAAATGGGCCAAGGAAACTTTTGTTTAACCTTTGACCAGGCTTACCCGCGCTCGAAAACGCCAGAATTTACTGGCTGTCAGCGACAATTGCAACCATCATTATTGCGCATCAGTGCTTTTGTTGCTTTGCATCAACCACCGGAATGCGCCACATAAATATCAGCAGACAGGCCAGAACGATCAGCAGAAAGATGCGCACCCAGGTAAGATTAACCAGCCATAGGGAAATAGCAAAGGTCAGTAAAATCATCACCACCGCCCGCGGCTTAGCGCCTGGCGGCATGGCCCGGTATTGCTGCCAGTGGCGCAGGTAGCCGCCAAACCATGAGCGGTACAATAGCCAGTGGTGAAAGCGCGGCGACGAGCGGGCGAAACACCAGGCGGCAAGCAGGATAAACGGCGTCGTCGGCAGTAGCGGTAAAAAAACGCCCAGCGTTCCCAACGCCACCGACAGCCAGCCAATGATGATCAAAATAATACGTGGCATAATGCGAATCGTTATCAAGAAGATAACGCTAATGTAGCACAGTTGCTTATCAGGGGATGGAGGAGTTATTTGAAAACCACCCGGCTTTTACATTCGCTGGAAAATCAGCTTGCGGAACTGGCCGCTCAGGTAGCGCCGATGGCGAATCACGCGACCCTCAGCCCGCGTTTCGATCGCCAGTTGTTCCGAACCCGCAGCACGCAGATGCAGGCTTATCTTGATGAAGCCAGAAGTCGCTTTACGGAATTAAAACAAGCGGTCGAGCGCCAGCAGCTGGCGCAGGTTGCCTGGCTGGCGGAACAGCTTGTGGCCCAAATCGCCGCAATTAGCCGGGAAACGGCGACCTGGTCATTACGTGCCTGGGATAGCGCGTCGCCAACGCTTGGCCGCTGGCAGCGGCGACGGATACAGCATCAGGAGTATGAACGGCGCCTGCTGGCCATGCGCAACGATCGCCAGAGACGGCTGGCGCAAGCCATCAGCCTTGATGACCAGCAACGGCTGGCAAAGGAAGTTGAAGCCTATACCGGGCGCCTCGCCCGCTGTCGCGATGCGCTGGAAAAAATTGAAAACAGGCTGGCCCGCCTAACACGCTAACTGGAGGTAGAAGTATGTCGCTGGAAAATGCGCCTGACGAGATCAAGCTGGCGGTCGATTTAATTATGCTGCTTGAGGAAAATAAAGTCCCTGCGCAAACCGTGCTAGCCGCGCTGGAAATTATCCGTCGTGACTATGAAAACAAAGTAAAAAGTGCGGAAGAAGCCTCGCAAAACGCGCCTGAGTAGTCTGTTGGCGGATCGGTAGGGGTGGCAGAGTCATCGCCTGCCCTTTACCACAACGGATAGATGCTCATGGAAAGATTCTCACGTACGCCGCACGATGCCATTTTTCGTCAAATGCTGACCCAGAAAGAGGTCGCTCGCGACTTTTTACAGCTTTACCTTCCCGCGCCGTTTTTAAGTATCTGCGATCTCAATACGCTGCAGCTGGCGTCCGGCAGCTTTATCGAAGAGGACCTGCGATCCAGCTACTCCGACATTCTCTATTCCCTGCAAACGAGGCACGGGGCTGGGTATATCTACGCGCTGATTGAACACCAAAGCTCGCCGGATAAGCTGATGGCTTTTCGCCTGATGCGCTATACGCTGGCGGCCATGCAGCGCCACCTTGACGCCGGCCACGAGACGCTGCCGCTGGTGGTCCCAATCCTGTTTTATCACGGCTCCGTCAGCCCCTGGCCACATACGCGCAGCTAGCACCAACTTTTTGACCATCCTGAGCTTGCCGGCGCGCTGTACGGCGGCGATTTTCCGCTGGTGGACCTGACCGTTATGCCAGATAAGCACATCCTCCGCCACCAGCGTATGGCGATGCTGGAACTGTTGCAAAAGCATATCCGCCAGCGCGATCTGGCCGAACTGCAACCCATGCTGATTAGGCTACTGGCGCAAGGATATCTGACGGAAAATCAGATCAATACCTTAATCCGCTATATGCTGCAGGCGGGATCCACGGAAAAACCCGGGCCACTCATTCGCGAACTGGCGAAGCAGTCGCCCAGGCACAAGGAGCTCATGATGACGATTGCCGAATGGCTGGAAGAGAAAGGTCGTAAAAAAGGTAGAAAAGAAGGAAGGCTGGAGGGGCGTAAAGAAAACTCGCGCAGCATTGCCCTGAAAATGCTCGCCAGCGGGCTGGATCCAAAGATGGTGATGGAGCTGACCGGCCTGAGCCAGGAAGAACTCTCCTCGCTCAGCCATTAAAACCTGCGGGGCGGCATCCCCGCCGCCCCATTATGCTTAGCCCATCGTCGGCGAGGCATCGCCGCCTTTATCACGCTTCACCTCAGTGACTTCATCGCCTTTCTCATTGCGCAGATGAACTTCAAGCTGGTTAAAGGCAATATCAATATTGTTCTCGCGACACAAACGATCGATAGCGCGGTTAAGCTCATCCACCGCGTAGCTGCGATCGCGAAGTTCACGCACGTACAGGCGCAGTTCATGATCGAGCGTACTGGCGCCGAAGGTGGTAAAGAAGACCGCTGGCGCGGGCTCTTGCATGACTTTCGGATGCTCATGCGCGGCCTGGAGCAGCACTTCTTTAACCTTATCCAGGTCGGAACCATAGGCCACGCCAAGGCGGATGACCACGCGGGTGACGGTGTCGGATAGCGACCAGTTGATCAAGCGTTCCGTCACGAAGGCCTTATTCGGGATAATGACCTCTTTACGGTCAAAATCGGTAATGGTCGTGGCGCGAATACGGATTTTGCTGACGGTACCGGAGAAGGTGCCTATGGTCACCGTATCGCCAATACGCACCGGGCGCTCAAAGAGAATAATCAAACCGGAAACAAAGTTACCGAAGATCTCCTGTAGGCCAAACCCTAAACCAACCGACAGGGCGGCTGCCAGCCACTGAAGTTTGTCCCACGAGACGCCCAACGAGCCAAATACCGTCATCGCGCCAATAACAATAATGGCGTAATTAAGGATGGTCGTAATCGCATACGACGCCCCCTGGCGCATATTGAGTCTCGATAGCACCAGCACTTCCAGTAGGCCCGGCAGGTTGCGAATTAACGCCCAGGCGACTATCGACGCGACAATCGCGAACAGCAGGCTGCCCATGGTGACGCTTTTCACGGCGCTGACGCCGGCTTCCGTACCGTTGTAATGCCACAGCGTAATACTGTCGAGATAGGCGAAGACGGTGATCAGATCGGACCAAATCGCCCAGAAAAGCACGGCAAACAGCGCAATCATCACCAGCATCGTAATACGCAGCGTTTGCTGGTTAACCTGCTCCAGGGCAATGGTCGGTTCTTCCTGGGGTTCGGCCCCTTCAGCGCCCTCTTTAACCAGATGCTGACGGCGCGCCAGCGCACGGCGCCAGGCAATACGCCGGGCGGCCACGCTCAGGCCGCGCAGAACGGTCTGATAGAGCAGGTTCCACAGCATCACCAGATAAACGGTTTCAATCCAGCGGCCGGCAAGACGCAGCGTGGTGTAGAAGTAGCCGGTTGCCGTCAGCACCATCAGGGCGATAGGAACAATCGATAGCACGGTGACCGTAATAAGGCGCAGGCTGTGGGATTCTTTATCGCGCCAGCTCTCGCGGCACATCGGCAGGACAAGCACCGCGATCAGCAGCAGGTTGAGGAAAATCACAAACTGCCCGAGCACGTCATCCATCAGATGAAGCGGCGACAGCTCCGACATCACGGACCAGAAATTCAGCGGCAACAGGGCAAGGCTTACGCGGACAATCTGCCGCCGCCAGTGGCTGGTCAACTGCGAAGGCATATTAAAGTGGCTCACCGCCACACCGTCTTTTTCCAGCACCTTCCAGCACAGGCCAAACACCAGCCAGAACAGCGCCAGCTTCTTGCTGTAGGCCCACAGCAAATCGCTGATATTCAGCTGCATCGTCAGCAGAATCAGACCAATGGCCAGAATCAGCAGCACCACCGGCAGCGCGCGGATCAGATCGATAAGAATCGCTTTCGGCGTGTGGAGCTGAGTATCATTGCGCAGTTGCCCCACCTGTGAAGCCAGCTTCGCCTGATACGCTTTAAGCCACTGCAGACGCCAGCGAATAAGCCCAGCGATCAACAGCAGCGGCAGCCCGGCAAGGAAAGCGATAAATACCGCAGGCCAGGCCTTTTCCCAGTTTACGGTGATTTTCATCGCCTTAAACTGCCCTTTCAGCGCTTCCGGGAAGGATTTAACCCATTCCCAGTCCATCGGACGGTTGCTGTTTACCCAAAAAATCTGCTGCGTCAGAATGGCTTTCAGGTTGGTCGACACGCTCATTAACTGCTGCTGGTTGATCTGCAGGTTAATCGCCATCATCAGCTGGTTACCCAGCTGTTTGTTAAACTGATCGAGCAGTTCACGGCGCATATCAACGATCTCGAGAAGCGCGTCATGCACCTCGGAATTCACCTCGCTACTATGCCCCTCCTCCAACTTCGCGACGTACGCATCGCTCTGGAACAACGCATCACGCTGCTGGTTAACCTCAAACTGCTCGAGGCGCAGGTCAGCGATGCGGTTCGTCATATCGCTCAGCTCCTCCGCAGAGGGCAGCGTTTGCTGCTGCTGATAAAGGATACGCGACAGCAGCAGGCTGCCTTTCAGCACGGAGATCTGCTCTTTTATGTCACGCTCGGATTGCAAAGCGCGATCGAGCCAGGTCTTCACTTTGATATTGCGCTGAACCAGCTGATTACCATTTTCCGTCGCTGAAATAAGCCTTTCGCTAAGCTGGTGGTTAATATCCAGCTCCTGCTTCACCAGCGGGTTGGCCTGAATACGCGCCGTTTCGTCCGGGGACACGGCTTCCTGCGCCGTCTTTTCCGTCAGCGTCAAGCGCTTGCTATTCACCGCTTCCTGCAATAGCTGCAGCTGGTGTTCCAGGCGATTACTGTAGGCGGTGACGTAATCACGCTGCTTTTGCAGGGTATCCTGCAGCACCGTGTTGCCTTCCAGGCTTTTGCGCTGCTGGTCTATCTGCGCATTCAGCAGAGCCTGCTGCGCCAGCAGTAAATTCTGCTGGGTAGGACGCAGCGTCTCCTCGCCCGTCGAGGTGCCATTCAGACGATTACGGATCTGCTGCAGCTGCTGCGAAGCGGAATACATCGCATTCTGCACGCGTTCCGGCTGCGTCTGTAGAGAAACGAGCTGGCTGTTGTAGGTTGCCAGGTCGTTCTGCGCGTTTTGCAAATCGTCCAGCGTCTGGGAGACGCGCGCTTCCAGCTGACGTAACGATAACGTGCTCAGCGTTTTACGCGTCGCCTCATCATCGGGTACATCGCTTAGCGCGTTGAGGCTATCGATAGCCTGATTCATTTTCGCTGGCGCCTGAGTCACCTGCTGACGCAGTTGCGTCGTTTCCGTCTTAATGCGTTCGATTTTATCGAGGGTTTCCAGGGTCTGGGTCAGGTCCTGCTGAACCAGCTTGTCCTGCGGGGTCAGATCCTTTTGCTTACTCAGCATCGTGAGCTGGCTTTGGACCTCAGAACGTTCAGGTAAATCAGCCGCCAGCGCCGGGTTAACGCTAATACAGCCGATAAAAAACATCAGGGTAAGAACAACAGCGGATATGGCGTTTCGCCAACGGATAGTATGCAGCATAGTGTTAACATGAGTGATTGCAAAAGCCGGAGAATACCGGGGATCGTCGCAGCGCGAAGAATAGCACTTCTGTTATCGCGCGAATAGCGGCGGACAGCAGGAAAAATGTTCCTGATGCCCGCAAGGAGACTTAAGCTTCCCGTTCTTCACAACCGCGTAGGGAGGGACAAAATTGATACATTTCAAGCAGCGTTTCGACATAAGCCCGCGCTTCTTTTCGCAGATCGAAGGCGTTGGGCGCCAGCAGCCAGTTTTCCATCAGGCCAGAAAGGTAGCTGCGCATTAAAATCGCCGCCCGGCGGGTCAATAAATTCGCGGGCAGCATCTTCGCCGCAATGCACTCTTTTAATGTTTGTTCGATACGATCGTAGCTATCAAGGCATAAACTTCGCTGTGCTTCCTGCAACGTGACCATCTCACCGACGAATTCACATTTATGGAAGATGATTTCCATCATCAGGCGGCGGCGTTCCTCTGTCACAGTTGCTTCAAGGATATACACTAAGATCTCTCTGACAACTGACAGTGGATCGTTGGGGAATTTTGCCCGATACTCAACTTCGAGATCGTTGATGTTGGCTTCTGAAAGTACCCATATTTCATTAAATAAATCTGATTTATTTTTGAAATGCCAATAGATAGCGCCCCTCGTCACACCGGCCTCTTTTGCAATTGCGGCCAGCGAGGTGGATGATACCCCTTGCTGCGAAAACAAACGCAGAGCAACATCCAGAATATGTTGCCGGGTCTCAAGCGCCTGTTGTTTGGTTTTTCGTGCCATAGGTCGATGAGTTTATAGAGGTTACGTTTACATACATTTATGAATGTATGTACCATAGCATGACCATAATAGAAACACAGCAGTGGGTTTGTGGTCGATTGAGCCACTGAACAATTTGAAATTGGACACTCGAGGTTTACATATGAACAAAAACAGAGGGTTAACGCCTCTGGCGGTCGTTCTGATGCTCTCAGGCAGCTTAGCGCTAACAGGATGTGACGACAAACCGGCTCAGCAAGGGGCCCAGCAAATGCCGGAAGTCGGTATTGTGACGCTCAAATCCGCTCCTCTACAAATTACTACCGAACTACCAGGCCGTACCAGCGCTTATCGCGTTGCGGAAGTTCGTCCTCAGGTCAGTGGCATTATTCTTAAACGTAACTTCACTGAAGGGAGCGATATCCAGGCAGGCGTATCTCTTTATCAAATCGATCCGGCGACCTATCAGGCCACGTATGAAAGCGCGAAAGGCGATTTAGCCAAAGCGCAGGCGGCGGCAAATATGGATCAGTTGACGGTTAAACGTTATCAGAAACTGTTGGGCACTAAGTACATTAGCCAACAGGATTACGATACTGCCGTGGCGACGGCTCAGCAGAGCAACGCCGCCGTGGTCGCCGCCAAAGCTGCAGTTGAAACCGCGCGCATTAATCTGGCCTACACCAAAGTCACCTCGCCAATCTCCGGCCGCATTGGTAAATCCGCCGTCACGGAAGGCGCTCTGGTGCAAAACGGGCAAACCACCGCGCTGGCGACCGTGCAACAGCTGGATCCTATCTACGTTGACGTGACGCAATCGAGCAACGATTTCCTGCGTCTGAAACAAGAGCTGGCCAACGGCAAGCTGCAGCAGGAAAACGGTAAAGCGAAGGTTGAACTGGTCACCAACGACGGACTGAAATACCCGCAGAACGGTACGCTGGAGTTCTCTGACGTCACCGTTGACCAGACAACCGGTTCTATTACGCTGCGCGCTATTTTCCCGAACCCGGATCACACTCTGCTGCCCGGCATGTTCGTCCGCGCACGTCTGGAAGAAGGTGTAAATCCTGATGCGTTGCTGGTTCCTCAGCAGGGCGTAACCCGCACTCCGCGTGGCGATGCCAGCGCTATGGTTGTCGGCGAAGGTGATAAAGTCGAAGTTCGCCAGATTACCGCCACTCAGGCTATCGGTGATAAATGGCTGGTCACCGAAGGGCTGAAAACGGGCGATCGCGTCATCATCACCGGTCTGCAGAAAGTCAGACCAGGCGTACAGGTTAAAGCGCAGGAAGTCGTTTCTGACGATAAACAGCAAGCCGCAGGCAACGCTCAGTCAGAACAAACCAAGTCTTAACTTAAACAGGAGCCGTTAAGACATGCCTAATTTCTTTATCGATCGCCCCATATTTGCGTGGGTGATCGCCATTATCATCATGCTGGCTGGGGGGTTGTCGATCCTCAAATTGCCGATAGCGCAATATCCAACGATTGCGCCGCCGGCAATTTCCATTACAGCCATGTACCCCGGTGCCGATGCTGAAACCGTGCAGAACACAGTGACCCAGGTTATCGAACAGAACATGAACGGTATCGATCACCTGATGTACATGTCTTCCAATGGCGACTCCACCGGTACAGCAACCATTACGCTAACCTTTGAATCAGGTACCGATCCGGATATTGCCCAGGTACAGGTGCAGAACAAGCTGGCGCTGGCGACACCGCTGCTGCCGCAAGAAGTTCAGCAGCAGGGTATCAGCGTTGAAAAGGCCTCCAGCAGCTTCCTGATGGTTGTCGGCGTTATCAATACCAACGGCACCATGAATCAGGATGACATTTCTGACTATGTCGCCGCCAACATGAAGGATGCGATTAGCCGTACCAGCGGCGTCGGTGACGTCCAGCTGTTTGGTTCACAGTACGCCATGCGCATCTGGATGGATCCGAACAAACTTAATAACTTCCAGCTGACGCCGGTTGACGTTATCAGCGCCCTGAAAGCGCAGAACGCCCAGGTTGCAGCAGGACAGTTAGGCGGTACGCCGCCGGTGAAAGGTCAGCAATTGAACGCCTCCATCGTGGCGCAGACCCGTTTAACCAATACTGAAGAGTTCGGCAATATTCTGCTGAAGGTCAACCAGGACGGTTCCCAGGTGCGTCTGCGCGACGTCGCGAAGATTGAGCTGGGCGGTGAAAACTATGACGTTATCGCTAAGTTTAATGGTCAGCCCGCATCTGGTCTGGGTATTAAATTAGCAACCGGCGCGAACGCGCTGGATACTGCCAACGCCATTCGTGCCGAACTGAAGAAAATGGAGCCTTTCTTCCCTTCAGGCCTGAAGATTGTTTATCCGTATGACACCACCCCATTCGTGCAGATCTCCATTCACGAAGTGGTGAAAACGCTGATCGAAGCAATCATTCTGGTGTTCCTGGTTATGTATCTGTTCCTGCAGAACTTCCGCGCAACGCTGATTCCGACTATCGCCGTGCCGGTCGTATTGCTGGGGACGTTCGCTATCCTCGCGCTGTTCGGCTTCTCGATAAACACGCTCACCATGTTTGGTATGGTGCTCGCCATAGGCCTGCTCGTGGATGACGCCATCGTGGTGGTGGAAAACGTCGAGCGTGTGATGGCCGAAGAAGGACTACCGCCGAAGGAAGCCACGCGTAAATCAATGGGCCAGATTCAGGGCGCGCTGGTGGGTATCGCGATGGTGCTTTCCGCGGTGTTTATCCCGATGGCCTTCTTCGGCGGTTCTACCGGTGCGATTTACCGTCAGTTCTCGATCACCATCGTTTCCGCAATGGCGCTGTCGGTACTGGTGGCATTGATTCTGACCCCGGCGCTCTGCGCCACGATGCTGAAGCCCATCCAAAAAGGCAGCCATGGCGCAACCACCGGCTTCTTCGGTTGGTTTAACCGTATGTTCGATAAGAGCACGCATCACTACACCGATAGCGTAGGCAACATCCTGCGCAGCACCGGTCGTTATCTGGTGCTGTACCTGATCATCGTTGTCGGCATGGCCTGGCTGTTCGTTCGTCTGCCAAGCTCGTTCCTGCCGGACGAAGATCAGGGGGTATTCCTGAGCATGGCGCAGCTGCCTGCGGGCGCAACTCAGGAGCGTACCCAGAAGGTTCTGGATGAGATGACCGATTACTATCTCACCAAAGAGAAAAATAACGTTGAATCGGTATTCGCCGTTAACGGCTTTGGTTTCGCGGGTCGTGGGCAGAACACCGGCATCGCGTTTGTCTCTCTGAAGGACTGGAGTCAGCGTCCAGGCGAAGAGAACAAAGTTGAAGCGATTACCGGGCGCGCAATGGGCTATTTCTCACAGATTAAAGACGCAATGGTGTTCGCCTTTAACCTGCCGGCAATTGTTGAACTGGGTACCGCAACGGGCTTTGACTTCCAGCTGATCGACCAGGCAGGGTTAGGCCATGAAAAACTGACTCAGGCTCGTAACCAGCTCTTTGGTATGGTTGCGCAGCATCCTGATGTCTTAAGCGGCGTTCGTCCAAACGGTCTGGAAGATACTCCGCAGTTCAAAGTGGATATCGATCAGGAAAAAGCGCAGGCTCTTGGCGTTTCTATCAGCGATATTAACACGACGCTTGGCGCAGCATGGGGTGGTAGCTACGTCAACGACTTCATTGACCGCGGTCGTGTGAAGAAAGTGTATATCATGTCTGAAGCGAAATACCGTATGCTGCCGGAAGATATCGGTAACTGGTACGTACGCGGTAGCGATGGACAGATGGTGCCCTTCTCCGCCTTCTCGACTTCACGCTGGGAATACGGCTCACCGCGTCTGGAGCGTTACAACGGTCTGCCATCGATGGAAATCCTCGGCCAGGCGACACCGGGTAAGAGTACCGGTGAAGCGATGAACCTGATGGAAGAGCTGGCGGGTAAACTGCCTGCAGGCATTGGCTATGACTGGACCGGCATGTCTTATCAGGAACGGTTGTCAGGCAACCAGGCACCTGCGCTGTACGCCATCTCGCTGATTGTCGTCTTCCTGTGTCTGGCTGCGCTGTATGAAAGCTGGTCGATTCCGTTCTCGGTAATGCTGGTCGTTCCACTCGGGGTTGTGGGTGCGCTGCTGGCTGCCACCTTCCGCGGATTGACCAACGACGTTTACTTCCAGGTTGGTCTGCTGACGACCATTGGCCTGTCGGCGAAGAACGCGATACTAATCGTTGAATTCGCCAAAGATCTGATGGATAAAGAGGGCAAAGGTCTGATTGAAGCAACGCTGGAAGCCGTTCGTATGCGTCTGCGTCCGATTCTGATGACCTCGCTGGCGTTCATCCTTGGGGTCATGCCGCTGGTTATCAGCTCCGGCGCAGGCTCCGGCGCGCAGAACGCCGTTGGTACTGGCGTAATGGGCGGGATGGTGACTGCGACGGTTCTGGCGATTTTCTTCGTGCCAGTGTTCTTCGTGGTAGTCCGTCGCCGCTTTAGTAAGAAAAATGAGGATATTGAGCACAGCCATCCGGTTGAGCATCATTAATCTCTCTTCACAGGGCCGCATACGCGGCCCTTTTCTTTTCCCTGATTTAAAGCGCACGGATTGTTATTGTTTATTTTATAACCTGAGATATAATATTTAATGATGAGTCGTGGTGCTTATCTCCGTTTTTCTCTGCGACTTTCCTTCCCGCTCACCCTAACTCAGAATATTCTCAATCACTGACTTTATGTATGGTTGTCTTCGTATAACGGCAAAACGCAGCGGCTAACTTGATGAAATATAAGGTCAGTATTCATTTTTACCGATCGGGTTAACGGCACGATATAATAAAGACCGAGGCATTGAAGATAAATGGACGCTGATAATTGTAATTTTTCGTAATAGCACGATGAAATCTTTTTAAGAGTGGATTATAGTTAAACAGCAAGATTACAATGTATGTGTCAGGTCTGTTAGTCGTGTTCATCCCACAACGGTCGTTTAAACCACTCAAAAGGGGATGCGTTATGGACGAATACTCGCCAAAAAGACATGATATTGCGCAGCTTAAATTTCTCTGCGAAACCCTGTATCATGACTGTCTTGCAAACCTGGAAGAGAGCAACCACGGCTGGGTTAATGACCCAACTTCGGCTGTCAATCTTCAACTTAATGAATTGATCGAGCACATTGCCGCGTTCGCGCTTAATTATAAAATTAAGTATGCTGAGGATAATAAGCTGATTACTCAGATTGACGAATATCTGGATGACACTTTCGTCTTGTTCAGCAACTACGGCATTAACAGTGCGGATCTGCAGAAATGGCGCAAATCTGGCAATCGGTTATTCCGCTGCTTTGTCAACGCCAGTCGGGAAAACCCGGCCAGTCTTTCTTGTTAGTATTATTACAATCAAAAGGTGGATTTATGTCTGATAAAACATTAACCAAAATAGACTATTTGATGCGCTTACGACGCTGTCAGACAATTGATACGCTGGAGCGCGTAATTGAAAAAAATAAATATGAACTTTCCGATAATGAACTGGCGGTATTTTACTCAGCGGCCGACCATCGTCTTGCTGAGCTGACGATGAATAAACTGTATGACAAGATCCCACCTTCAGTCTGGAAATTTATCCGCTAGTTTATTTCAAATGAAAGTCATACATCTCGTGTCGAAAACACCCCGCTTTGGTGATGAGAATAAGTGTGACTGTGCTCACAGATGTTGGCTTAATGCAAAGATGAAACCGGTTTCTTTTTATACTATGGCGGCCTGACGATAAGGAAATAAGGGAAGCGTCCATGAGTGAAGAGAAACAAAAAATGATTGCCGGCGAACTATATCTGGCAGGTGACGCCACGTTGAAAGCCGATCGCCTGCGGGCCAGGCAACTGTTGCACCGCTACAACCATTCGGCGCCTGAAGAACATGAATTAAGAAAAGCATTATTGTCTGAACTGCTTGGGCACGCGAGTGATGCGTATATCGAACCCACCTTTCGCTGCGACTACGGCTACAATATCTCCCTCGGCAAAAATTTCTACGCGAACTTTGATTGCGTCATGCTGGACGTCTGTCCGATTCATATTGGGGATAACTGCATGCTGGCGCCGGGCGTACATATTTATACCGCCACGCATCCCCTTGACCCTGTCGACCGCAATAGTGGTCAAGAGTACGGAAAACCCGTCACCATTGGGCACAATGTATGGATTGGCGGGCGGGCAGTAATTAATCCTGGCGTGGCTATCGGCGATAATGCCGTGGTGGCTTCGGGTTCCGTGGTAGTGAAAAATGTGCCCGCCAACGCCGTCGTCGGCGGAAACCCGGCACAGATTATCAAAATGCTGGAGAGCGAAAAACGGTAACTGTTATGCTTTTCTGCAACCAATCTGTTACTTTCCCCATAGATTTACGCAACATAAAATAGCCCTCAGGCTGAGCCCGATTTGTCACGCCTGCATACGGGCTCATGGCAGAATTTGGGGAATAAGATGACAGAAATACAGCGGCTGCTGAAGAGCACCATTGATGAACTTAATGTGAAAGAGAAACGCGACAACCGTCCGCGTTTTAGCATTAGCTTTATTCGCAACCACCCATGGCTTTTTGTCGCCATGTACGCGGCTTTCCTGGCCACGCTTATTGTGATGCTTCGTTCCGAAACGCTGGTGGATTCTGTCTGGCTGTTAATTGTTTTATTTGTTCTGCTAAACGGTTTCTTCTTCTTTGACGTCTATCCACGCTATCGTTATGAAGATATCGACGTTCTTGATTTCCGCGTTTGCTACAACGGCGAATGGTATAACACCCGGTTTGTCCCTGAACAACTTCTCGAGCGTATTCTGCAATCGCCACGCGTCGATCGCGAGCAAAAGGCGCAGCTACAAAAAATGATCGCCACCAAAGGCGACCTCTCATTTTACGATGTGTTTTCTCTTACTCGCGTCGGTTCTGCGCAATAAGACGATTGAGCGTCCGTACCGCAGCAATGAAATGTGAGGCGGACGTATTTCCGTAGCCCAGAACCAAGCCGCTTCGCGCCGTTTTTACATCTAGATAAAAACGGCTTAATGCCCCGGGCGCCAACTGAAAGCGCCGGGCCTGCTGCACAATCGCCTGGTCATCCATGTTGTCAATAGCGACGGTCAGGTGCAAGCCTCCCTCTCCGCCAAAGAGTTCATAAGGATGGTTAAGTTCTTGAGCCAGGACGTCCCGCAGGTGCTGCTGGCGTTTGCGGTACAAACGGCGCATCGCGGCCAAATGACGTGCGAAGTGCCCCTCTTCAATGAACAACGCCAGCGCCTTCTGTTCAGCCCGGTGCCCGCCGCGTAATAGCGCACCAATGACGCCTCGTGCAGCCTCCGCCAGCGCGGGAGGCATCACCATAAAGCCAATGCGCAGCGCCGGAAATAGCGTTTTGCTGAATGTCCCCAGATAAACCACCGGCGCCTGCCTGGCCATCCCCAGCATGGCCGGAATGGGCTCACCGCTATAGCGAAATTCGCTGTCGTAATCATCTTCGATAATCCACGAATCATGCCGGCGGGCATATTCCAGTAACGCCAGTCGTCGCCCGGCGCTCATCACGGCTCCGCAGGGGTATTGATGTGAAGGTGAAGTAAAGATCAATCGCGGCGCTTTGCTATCAGCAGAGGTATCTAAACGCATTCCTTCACGATCAACCGGTACACCCTTTATATGAAGACCTGATTTGAGAAATATGCTTTTTGCTCCCGGATACCCGGGCTCTTCCACCCATGCCATATCGCCGGCTACGCTCAGCAGGTGCGTGCATAAATCGACGCCTTCCAGCGCCCCTTCTGTAATCACTATCTGGCTGGCTTCGCAGCGGATCCCCCGGGAGAGCGCGAGGTGGCGAGCAATGGCTTTTCGTAGTACGAGCTCTCCCTGCGCATCGCCGTAGCCCAGTAATGTGCTGCCCTCTTCGCGCAGTACCCGATCGAGCAGCCGACGCCAGATGGAAAGTGGAAAGTAATTCACCGCAGGCATTCCCGGCGTAAAGAGCAACGCGGGCGAATCCCGGTGAATTGCTGCCGGCAATCCCTGTAAATATTCAGGAAGCACAATAACGCGCGCCTCAATGTCCTCTTCTCCCTGAGACCTCAAGGGCGCGACGTACGTTCCCTGACGACTACGCAATAGATATCCTTCTATTGCCAGCTGCTCCAGCGCGCTGTTGATGGTATTGCGCGAAAGCCCCAGATGCTGCGCCATGGCGCGCGAACCGGGTAGACGACTATCGCCCGCCAGCGTGCCCTGCAAAATAGCCTCGCGCAGTTGCTGATAGAGGGTTCGCTGTAGGGTTTCACTTCCTCTACCGCATAGGGCCTGCTCGAGTAAAGTAAAAAAAGCATCATCCGGAATATTCATCACCGCTCCTCGTGGCACCATATAAACATACTCTTATGGCACTTTTTATGGAACCAATAAGGGCTTAATCTCATGGCATTCACCTACAAAGGAACCCCCATGAGCCATCTTAATCAATTCGATCAACCCGTTGGCGCTGCCCTGCCCGACTGGCAGCCTCGTCAGCACCCCGAGAGATTGAATCTGCAAGGTCGCCTTTGCCGGCTTGAGCCATTGCGCTCCACGCACGCCAGCGCGCTGTTTGATGCCCATCGCTTAGCCCCGGACACCCGAAGCTGGACGTGGCTGCTGCGTGAGCCGGATAACAGCGTCGAGGAATATCGCGCGTGGATAGAGAGCGTGGCCATGCAGGCCGACCCCATTCACTATGCCGTGATAGATCAGCTGACAGACCAGCCCGTTGGCTCACTGGCGTTGATGAGAATTGATGCCAAAAATGGCGTTGTTGAAGTCGGCCACGTACACTTTTCGCCTCTGTTGAGCCGGACGGCGATGGCAACCGAGGCCCACTCGCTACTGATGCACTACGTATTTGATACGCTCGGCTATCGTCGCTACGAGTGGAAATGCAACAGCCTGAACGAGCCTTCACGCCGGGCGGCGCTGCGGCTGGGATTTCAGTATGAGGGACGCTTTCGTCAGGCGCTGGTGATAAAGGGCCACAACCGCGATACCGACTGGTTTTCGATTATCGATTCAGAGTGGCCGCAGATTCATAGAGCAATGCGGCAATGGCTGGCCGCCGACAACTTTAGCGCCGATGGCCAGCAGTTACGGACGCTGGAGAGCTTCCGTTAACGTCTTTTCTTGCGACCCTGTACGGCCTTAAAGCGGGGATTACTTTTGCAGATAACGTAAAGCCGCCCTTTTCGTTTCACGATCTGGCAATCCGGATGGCGCTGTTTCGCGCTACGCAATGAGTTGAGTACCTGCATTATTTGCTCCTTTTCGCATCAATAAAACCGCCGAAGCGCTGGCGGAAACGAGCGGTGCTGCCTTCATTGTTGAAGGCCTTCTGTTTACCGGTGTAATACGGATGCGATTTGGAGGAGACGTCGAGCGTGACGTAGGGATACGTCTCGCCATCCAGCTCAATCTCACGCTCGGTGCGGATCGTTGAACCGACTTTAAAGAATTCGTTAGCGCTGGTGTCGTGAAAAACCACCGTACGATAATGCGGATGAATATTGGGTTTCATAGCGACCTCAATCATTACGTTATAACATAACAATATCGTACGCCGTGCGAATCTAAAGATCAACCCTGAGAATAAGAAGGATTATGGGCGGCGCAGGCCGCCCGTTACGGATTAAGGGCTCAGCTGATGCGCCAGGGCCCTGAGCTGTTCGGCAATAGACTGCAGGTTTTTGCCGGGCTCCGTTTTCGCCCCGGTAGAGTGGCGCACGACAAGACGGGCCGGAAGAATTGAAGAAGTATGGGAGGTTTCGTTATCGCCGCTATCGAGTAGGCGCCGAACGGCCTCTTTTCCTTGTAAGTCAAGATCCAGCGAAACGGTGGTTAGCGCCGGGTAAAAAAACGAGCTTTCATAGGTATCATCATAACCAATAACCGACTTTTCCCCCGGGATCGGTACCTGATGCTGATGAAACGCGCTAAGCACGCCCAGCGCCATCTGATCGTTCCCCACCAAAACGGCGGTAAAGTTTGGCGTCTCTCGCAACATTTGCAGCGCGCCGGCATAGCCGCTCTGCGCATCCCAGTTACCGCGAATCACCGTGACCGGCTGTAGCCCATAACCTTCGAGGGTTTCTATCCAGCTTTTCAAACGCAATTTGGCCGATACCGAGCTTTCCGGACCGGCCAACAGCGCTATCTCCCGATGCCCCATTTCATAGAGATATTTGACGCTGGCTCGGGTGCCGTCTGCCGGATTAAACGAAACGTTAAACACGGAGCTATAGGGATCGACATCTAAAAACAGACAAACGATATCATCGTTATCAGCGGCAATTTTCTGAGCCTGATCAGTCTCCAGAGGCACGTTGATGATGACCTTATCCACCAGCTGAGATTTAAGTTCATTAATGGAATCTTGAATGCTTTGGTTGACGCTCTCATCGATCATTGAAATGAGTACCTGATAACCTTCCACATTCGCATAGCGTTTAACCGCCGCGGCCACCTGAGAAGGCGCATGCAATGCGAGGGAGATCGTAACCAGACCTACGGTACGGCTTTGCTTGCCTACCAGCTGTTGCGCCAGGCGGTTTGGGACATAACGCAGCTCCTCAATGGATTTCTCCACCTTGCTGCGCGTGGCTTTGGATACATTAGCAGATTTGTTGAGTACCCTGGACACGGTCTGATAGGAGACGCCCGCATGGCGAGCAACGTCTTCTAAGGTCGCGCTTTTAGACTTCATGGTCCGGTTCCTTATGTTGTTATCCCTGGATTGTAACAGGGGCAATGTAAAAAAACGCTCATTGCCGCCTTCCTCGAACAAAAATCAACATTAAAAGTATTACGCTCACAATACAACAAATTGTGAATAGACTCACCACCTGTAACAAAACCCGCTAATTTATTTGCAGTTAATCACACTATAGCGATCATTCAATTGCCTGTATTTTGGTTTAGGGATTTTATAACACCGGTTATGTGAACGTAATACAAAAAATAAGAGGATAGACATGAACACTACGCTGCGCACACTCTCCGCTGCGTTGGCCGCTGCGCTGATTTCACCATCCGTGTTTGCTGCTTCCGCCACGCTTCCGGGTATCGATTTTCATGGCTATATGCGCGCCGGGGTTGGGGTCTCCGGCGACGGCGGTCAGGCCGAATGGCAAAAAAACAAAATTGGCCGTCTGGGTAACGAGTCCGATACCTACGGCGAGCTGGAGTTGGGCTCGGAGGTCTACAAGAAGAATGACGTGAGCTTCTATCTCGATAGCATGGTCAGCATGGTTTCTGACGGTTCGAACGATAACGAAACCACGCTCGATGATGATGCGCAGTTCGGCCTACGCCAGCTCAACTTGCAAATTAAAGGGCTGGTCCCGGGCGATCCTAACGCGGTCATTTGGGGCGGTAAACGCTACTACCAGCGCCACGATCTGCACATCATTGATACCAAATACTGGAACATTTCCGGATCCGGCGCCGGGATAGAAAACTATACCCTCGGCCCTGGCGCCGTCTCATTTGCCTGGATCCGCGGTGATGCGAATGACGTCGACTACCGCGTCGACGGCGACAGCAACGTGAATATTAACTACCTTGACCTGCGCTACGCAGGCTGGAAGCCATGGACCGGGTCGTGGACCGAATTTGGTATCGACTATGCGATGCCTAACACCACCAAAAAGCAGGACTCCTACGGCGGCCTGTATGATGCAGAAAACGGCGTCATGCTAACCGGTGAAATCAGCCAGGATATGCTGGGCGGTTACAACAAAACGGTGCTGCAGTACGCAAATAAAGGGCTGGCGCAGAACATGGTTTCCCAGGGCGGCGGCTGGTATGACATGTGGAACTACGTCAATGACGCCACCGGCTATCGGGTGATCAATACCGGTTTAATTCCGATTACCGAAAAATTCTCTATTAACCACGTTCTGACCTGGGGATCCGCGGACAACATCACCGATTACACGGATAAAACGCGCATGCTGTCGCTGGTGGCTCGCGGACAGTATCAATTCACGGAATACGTACGCCTGATTGGCGAAGTGGGCGGTTTTTACCAAAAAGATAGCTACAAGAACAATACAGACTATAAGCAGGCTGGTGAGAAATATACCATCGCGCTGGGCCTGGCCGATGGCCCTGACTTTATGTCTCGCCCGGAACTGCGTATTTTCGCTTCGTATCTGAATGACTCAGAAAATGGTAAACCTTTCGAAGATCAAACAGCCAATAACACGTGGAACTTTGGTGTACAGGTCGAAGCCTGGTGGTAGTCGTCATTTAACTGTTTTATCTCCAGCTGTAAGGTCGTTAATTACCCTCCGGTAATGATTATTGCCATTGATACTTTGTTTTCTTTTCGGGATAACCCATTATTGCGTTATCCCGTTTTATTTTATTTACGGCTGGCAAAGTGTTCGTCAAGTAATTGACGCAAAGCATCCGACTGTTTACCGAAAATAGCATGCACCTGCTGCCCAAGGATAATAACGCCAAGCGCTCCCTGCTGCTGTAGCTCCTGAGAGTCAACAATCGACAGATTATTCACCGTGACGCGTAAGCGGGTGATACAGGCGTCAACGTTGACAATATTCGCCTCGCCGCCGAAAGCCTGAATTAAACGTTCAATCTGTTGTTGTTCCCCAGGGCTTAACGTTACCGCCGGACGCGACTGGGAGAAGTAATTCAGAAAGGATTTTAAACTCACCATAATAAGCTCCTGATAAGCAGATAAAAAAACGCCTGCTCGCAGGAGCAGGCGCGGATAGAGAAAAATTACGCGTGACGACTGAGGATGCGGCAATCCCACGCTTTTAAGGTCAACGGCGCGTTCAAGTCCGTGCCGGTAAGGCTGTCCTGGTAGCCCTGCGGTAAGGTCACCTGCTGCTGCTGCGCGCTGTAGTTTTGCAGGAACACGTAGGTAGTCTCACCGTCCGTGCGCGCGGTCGCCACCACGCCCGGCGGGAAATCGGCCTCCACCGCGCGCGGCAGCGCCAGCTCTTTACTTATGGCGCTGAAGAAGTCCCGCTGGAAAGCCAGATCGTTGCGCGAAGCGACATGCCAGGCTTTACCTTTACCCACGTGATTAACGGTGACCGCCGGTCTTACCGCGTAAAAATCATCGCGGTAGGTCGCCAGCGGCTGCGCCGTTTCGGCGTGGATCAGTTCACACAGATGGCGTACCTGATACGGTCCCTGCAAACCTCCTTCATTGCCCGCCAACCCCTGTACCAGATTACGTTCGCCATCGTTCAGGCAGTCAATCTCTTCCGCCCAGATGCCCAGCAGCTTGCGCAGTGGACCCGGGAAGCCACCGAGATAGCATAGGTCAGATTCGTTAACAATCCCCGTCCAGTATGTTGTAACTAAATGACCGCCGTTGGCCACAAACGCCTCGGCGCGTTCGGCAAAGCCGTCGCGAACCATATACAGCATCGGGGCAATGACCAGCCGATAAGCGCTCAGGTCGACGTCGGCATCAATGATATCTACCGCAATCCCCTGTTCCCAGAACGGACGATAGTGCTCGTTGACGGTATTTTCATACTCCATCCCGAGATTACGCGGCCCCTGAGCATCATCCAGCGCCCAGCGGTTTTGCTGGTCAAAGATAATCGCCACTTTCGCATCCGTCCGGCAGCCCACCACGTCCGGCAGCTGGCTTAACATCTCGCCAAGCTTTGTCACTTCACGGCCCACGCGCGTATCCAGGTGACCGACGTGATCGATAATTGCGCCATGGAATTTCTCTACCGAACCGCGGCTCTTACGCCACTGGAAATACTGTACCGAGTCGGCCCCGTGCGCTACCGCCTGCAGAGAAGAGAGAATATGCATTCCCGGTTTTTTCAGCTTGCTGGTCGGCTGCCAGTTAGTCGCGCTCGGCGTGGACTCCATCAGGACAAACGGTTTTCCGCCCTTCAGGCTGCGCATCATGTCGTGATACATGGCGGTGTAGCAGGCCAGCGTGGTTTCATCTTTATCGCGATGCCACATGGGGTAGCTGTCCCACGAGATGAAGTCCAGCGCCGGCGCCAGCTGCCAGTAGTCGTAATCGTAGAAATACTCCATAAAGTTGGTTGTCACCGGCAGCTCAGCATTCGCCGCTTTCAGTGGCGCAATTTCGTGGCGGCAGAAATCCGTCACCTGAGCGGTATTGAAGCGATGCCAGTCAAGGTTCAGACCATGAATGGAGACTTCCCCCTGCGGAGCCGGAGATTCAATTTGCGACCAGTCGCTATAGGTGTGGCTCCAGAAAGTGCTCCACCAGGCATGATTGAGATTATCCAGCGTTTCATAGCGCGCTTTCAGCCAGTCACGGAAACGCTCCTGGCACAGGCTACAGTGGCATTCGCCGCCATACTCATTGGAGATATGCCAGCCCAGCACCGCCGGATGCTGCGCATAGCGCTCCGCCAGCAGGGTGTTAATTTTCAGGGTTTTCTCACGATAGACCGGCGACGACATACAGTGGTTGTGACGCCCACCGTGCAGCGCAGGCACCCGATCGCGACCGACGCGCAGGACCTGAGGATATTTCTGCGACATCCAGGCCGGGCGTGCGCCGCTTGGGGTCGCGAGAAAGACATGTATTCCGGCGGCATACAGTTTATCCAGGATACTGTCCAACCAGCCAAACTCAAATACGCCTTCCTGAGGTTCAAGTTTCGCCCAGCTAAATATCCCTACCGACATGACATTACATTTTGCCTGCTGCATCATGGCAATATCTTTATCAATAATATCGGGATAGTTCTCCCACTGCTCCGGATTATAGTCGGCGCCATGCAATAGCGCATTGACCTTCGGACTCAAAGGCGCAAATTTTTTCATAATAAACATCCTGAAGTTTAAAGCTGAATAATTAATTAAATACCTTCATCGACGGCAACGCTTTCCCCTGGCAATCAAACAGCGCCTGATTTTCCCGGGCATTACCCTCTTTCCACTCATCGTGGATATATTTCATTCCGGCAGGTGTCGCCCAGGTATTTCCCGGTACGGCAATCCACGTCGGCTCCCAATAAAAAATACCTTTACCACGATGGTTTGGAACATCCGCAACGGCCTGCATTAAGTCGTGAATATAATTATATTGCCCCTGTACGGTGGCGGGATAACCGCCATCCTTTTCCTCTTTCGCCTGGAAACTATTTTCGGCGTTGTCGCAGTTCTCCAGGGTATAGGCATAAGCGGCCTCTACCACAATCACGTCTTTGTTATAGCGCTTGCTGATATCATCCATATTGGCTTTCAGCGCGCTAATCGGTCCATTCCAGTAGGTATACATCGACAGACCAATAATGTCGTAAGGCACGTTACGCTTGCTGATTTCATCAAACCACCAACGGAAGGTGTCGTTTTTCGTGCCTTCGGCCAGATGAAGCATAATTTTAACCTGCTCACCGGCGGTGAGGTTTTCCTTCAGGCCATCGATGGCGGCGTTAAGTAGCCCCGCCAGGCGATCGAACTCGCCGCCACCCTGCCCCCAGCTTTTGCCCTCCGGCCACAGCATACCGCCGTTGATCTCGTTGCCGATCTGCACCATATCCGGCAGTACGCCCTCCTGCTTAAAACGGGCGATCGTGTCGCGAGTGTAGTCATGAATAGTGGTTTTCAGCTGCGGATAATCCATTTTCTCCCATGCCTTCGGCTTGAACTGCTTGCCGGGATCGGTCCAGAAATCGCTGTAGTGAAAATCAAGCAGCAGCTTCATCCCCTGCGCTTTTGCCCGCTTCGCCAGCGCCAGCGTCGCCGCGAGATCGTTATCGCCGCCGCCGTAGCGCTGACCCTGGGCGTCTTTTGGATCGACCCACAGGCGCAGGCGAACATAGTTCACGCCGTCGGCCTTCAGAATCGCGATCGGATCCTGCTGCTGATTGTGGTGGTTAAAAAACTTTGCGCCATGCTTTTCCGCGTCCAGCAGCGTGGAGATATCCGCGCCTTTAATAAAATCAGCGGGCATGTTGCTAAACGCTCTGGTTTGTAGCGCGTCCGCTGCCAGCGTACTGGCGGAGAAACAGCATGCCAGAGAAACAGCAAGCCACGCGGGTGTTAATCTTTTCATGGGGTTATCCTTTTGTGCTGCCAGAGGTGAGGCCGGAAACAAAGTATTTTTGTAGCGCCAGATAGAGAATCGCTACCGGCACGGCAATCAGCACCGCGCCCGCCGCATAGGTGGTGTAGCTGGCGCCCATTTTCTGCGCCACCAGGTTATACAGGCCGATCGGCAGCGTGTACTTATCCGGGGTACGCAGAATGGTGCTGGAAAGGATGAAATCCCCCAGCGGGCCGGTAAACGAGAACAGCGCCACCACCGCCAGTATCGGCTTCGACAGCGGCATAATGATTTCGATAAAGATGCGGAAGCTGCTGGCGCCATCCATCCGTGCAGATTCATCCAGATCTTTAGGGATCGCGTCCAGGTAGCCCTTCATGAGCCAGGTATTCATCGGGATCATGCCGCCCACGTAGATCAGTACCAGCGCCAGATGGCTATTGATCAGCCCCAGCAGCTGAGAGAGAACAAAGATCGCAATCAGCGCCGAGAACTGCGGGATCATCTGCAACAGCAGAAATAGCATCAGCCCGTTCTGCCGCCCTTTGAAACGAAAGCGCGAAAACGCATAGGCGGTGAAGCTCACGCTGAATAAGGTCAACACCATAGTCATGAAGCTGATTTTCATCGAGTTCCAGTACCAGGTGAGATAATTCACATTGCCGTTAAACAGATCCGCGTAATGCTGGAACGACAGATTTTCAGGAATAATCGACGTACTCAGCAGACTGTTCCCGGCATTCAGCGACGCCCCTACCGTCCAGACCAGCGGGTATATAATGATCGTCGATACAAAGATGACCACCAGCCAGGTGAGTGACAGGCGAATCCACTTTTCGCGTTTAATACTCGGTGATTTAGCCATGTTGCTTCCCTTACGCCATGTCGTCGTTTTTGAAGGATTTCGTGGCGCGGAACTGCCACAACGCCAGGCCGACGACAAAAATCGACAGCAGGATCGTGATGGTGGCCGCGATGGCGTATTGCGAAGACGACATGGTCAATTTGTAGATCCACGACACCAGAATATCCGTACCACCGGCATTCGACCCGGCTACCGCCGGCCCGCCGTTGTTGAACAAGTAGATGATGTTGAAGTTGTTAAAGTTGAAGGTGTACTGGGTGATGATGATCGGCGCAATGGAGTAGAGTACCAGCGGCAGAATAATGGTCCGCAGGCGGGTAAACGCGCTGGCGCCATCCATGGTGGCCGCTTCATACAGATCGTCCGGGATCGCCTGCAGGACGCCGGTGGTCATGGCGAAAACAAACGGGAAACCCAGCCAGGTCTGCATCATAATCAGCGCCGTCTTGGTCCAGAACGGGTCGGTCAGCCACGCCTTTGGACTGATGCCAAAGAAGGACAAAATGGCGTTGTTAATCACCCCGAATGAATCATTGAACATACCGGCAAAAACCAGAATCGTCACGAATCCCGGTACCGCCCACGGCAGAATGAAAATTGTACGGATCATCGGCTTAAAGCGCAGATCTTTCTGATTGACCAAAATCGCCAGCAGCACGCCGACAGTACACTGCAGGGTCGTCGCCAGCAGCGTCCACACCACCGTCCACTGCAATACATCAAAGAAAGTCGAACGCCAGATGGATAATGTGAAGATGTTGATGAAGTTTTTGAATCCCACCCAATCCACCAGCTTCGCCGGCGGCGTGTGATAGAGATTGTAGTTAGTAAAGGCGATAGCAAAACCAAACAGGATCGGGAAGATGACCACAAACACCAGCAGTATGAAGCCGGGCGTGATCATCAGATACGGGAACCCTTCGCTGAGCAGCATCTGATATTGCTTGCGTACGCTATTCAGCGCCACGCCTTCATCGCGCTTTTTGCCGTTAACCCAGGCGTCGCGCAGCGAGAGGAAATAGACCAACAAACCGAATGCGATAATCAGTACGCTGATTATCCCTTCCGCCAGCAGGAAAATAGAGTTATCCCGCGGGACTTCCTCGCCTAAGGTATATAACCCCCACAGGCCTTCGCTGAGAAAGTCATAGAAAATGCTCATAAAACTGCTCAGCAGCGCCAGGAAGACAATCCCCTTCAGCCACTGGCGGTGATAAAACTGCCCAAAACCCGGCACGATAGCCAGCAACAGGCCGCACCACGCATGGCGTCCTGCGCCGCGCGCTTCGGCAATATTTTCGCTGGGATTGATAATCACACACGACTCCTTCTGAAAACGGGAGGACGGCCCTCCCGTTCTGTTACATCACCGGATTATTGATTGCTGGCCTGCATGGCTTCGATCTGCATCTTGATCTGCTTCTCTGCGTTATCGAGCGCCGCCTTCGGTTCCTGTTTACCGGTCAGGCTAAGCTCCAGCGCGGCGTTCGCCGGGCCCCATACTTCGCCCATCTCCGGGATCCCCGGCATCGCCGTCGCCCGCGCTGACTGAACCGCCACCGCGCTGGCCTTTTCGTCATTCTTAATCAGGGGATCGTCAATCATGGCCTTCAGAGGCGGGATTTCCCCGGTGGCGACATAGCGCGCTTTCACATACTGCGGCTGGTTGATGAACTCGATAAACTGCTGCGCCAGCGCTTTATCTTTACTCCACGTCGAGACCACATAGCCTTTCACACCGAGGAAGGAGCTCATCGGTTTGCCATCCGGCAGCGTCGGCAGAGGCGCGACGCCATAATGAATGCCTGCCGCTTCATACGGCTGGAAGGCCCACGGGCCGTTAATCACCGCTGCCGCTTTCTTCTCGGTAAACAGCGAGTCGATGGCGTTCAGCCCGTTATCGCCGAGGATCCCTGCCGGGAATACCTTGTCGGTGTAGAATTTTTTCAGGAAAGTCACCGCTTCCACCGCACCGGGCTTATTCAGGCCGACATCCTGCGGGTTGAAGCCGCCCTTATCGTTTTTGCCAAAGATATAACCGCCCATCGGACCGATGGCGCCCCAGCTGTAATAAATTTGGTCAAACTTCGCCAGCAGGCCGTACTTACCCTCTTCGCGCTGCTTCTTCGAATAGTCGAACCACGCCTGCAGGCTATCCAGCGGCTTGTCGATCAGGTCTTTGTTGTAAATCAGCACCAGGGTTTCCACCGCTTTCGGTACGCCATAAAGCACGTTATCCATATGGAAAGCGTTGATTGATGCCGGCGTAAAGGCCTCCTGCTTCGCCTGGTCCAGCGTCAGGGGAGACAGCAGCCCCTGGACGACCGCACCGCCTAGCTGGTCATTAGGGATCACCAGCACGTCCGGGCCAATGCCCGCCGGGCCATCAAGGCGCAGCTTTTCCAGCTGCTGGGCATACGGCATTTCCTGCACGTTCACCTTAACGTTGAACTGCTTTTCAAAATCGCTTACCGCAGCCTTAATGCCGTCGGATTTTTTGATGTCTTCCCAGACGTTGAGCTGTCCGGCCGCGTGCGCCTGCAGGCTCACCAGCTGCCCGGCAGCCAGAGTAGTAAGGATCAGTGCAGCAAGAGTGTTCTTTTTCATTATCAACCTCATGTGAAGGTATAACAATTTAATGGTTTTTATTGGGCGATGTGACTTCCGAAAATCTTTCATTTAACTGATAAACGGTGATTCATAAATAAATCTGCCGTTATTTTTGATTTGTTATACGGTACGCTTTGAATGCTGACAAAACTACTGAAAGCTGCCAGTTGTGTGATCGTGATTGCAGAAATGAAACATCGATATAGGGTGCTAAAACTCTGGAAGTTATAGTCACTGCATGATTTTAGTGTCGTTGAGCATCGCTCGGCTGAATTGTTACACGTTATACAAATAGCGCGTCACAGCCCAAATCCCAACGGCAAAAACGGCTACTAACCCGGGGAATGTTGATGTCCAATATACGACTGAGGAATGTCACCAAACGGTTCGGCAGTACAGTGACGCTGCATCAGGTAAACCTTGATATTGAAGATGGCGAATTTGCAGTTTTCGTCGGCCCGTCCGGCTGCGGTAAATCGACGCTACTGCGAATGATTGCCGGTCTCGAAGAGGTGAGCGAAGGTGAAGTACTGATCGGCGATGAGGTCATGAACGACGTTGTTCCCGCCCATCGCGGCGTCGCCATGGTATTCCAGTCTTATGCGCTCTATCCGCACATGACCGTGGCGGAAAATATGGGCTATGGCCTGAAGGTGAATAAAGTGCCAAAAGATGAAATTCGCCGCCAGGTTGAAATGGTGGCGAAAACGCTGCAGCTCTCTCATCTGCTGGATCGTAAACCTAAACAGCTTTCCGGAGGCCAGCGTCAGCGCGTGGCGATCGGTCGCGCCATCGTGCGTAATCCACGGGTGTTTATGTTTGATGAACCCCTCTCCAACCTTGATGCTGAGCTGCGCGTTGAGATGCGTCTGCATATTGCTAAACTGCATCATGAACTCAAAACCACCATGGTTTATGTTACCCATGATCAGGTTGAAGCGATGACGCTGGCCGATAAAATCGTGGTGATGAACTACGGCAAAGTTGAGCAGATGGGTTCGCCGATGTCGCTGTATTACAACCCGGTCAATAAGTTCGTTGCGGGATTTATCGGTTCGCCGAAAATGAACTTCCTGCCCGCGACGGTCACCGCATGGCAGCCGGGCCAGCTTAGTGTGAAGATGGCGCAAGACCATAATCTGACGCTCAATATCACCACATCGCCGCTGCAGCCCGGCGCTACCGTTACCCTCGGTATTCGTCCTGAACATCTCTCAACTGATGTGAATATTGGCACCGTGGTTGAATTTCAATGTGAAGTCGTCGAGAGACTGGGTAACAACACCTATCTGTTCGGTCAGTGCTATGGCCACGATAATGTCAAAATTCTGCTGCCCGGCGACGTTCATTTCCGTCCCTGGCAGAAAATTAGCGTCGCGTTCGACGATCGCTACTGCATGGTCTTCGACGAAAATGACCTGCGGATTAGCGCCGACATCGCCGCGCCGGACGCTCATTAAACGCAACATCTGATTGTCATGATTGCGCTTTAGAATATGAGTCTGTGCTGACAACGCTTATTGTCAGCATACCAGCCCTCGTTTTTCTCCGCGACGCTTCATGCCTTGAGCGTCGCGGTTCATCCACTGTTAGCCCGAATTCGTTGCTATCTTGCGATTCGGGCCTTTTTATCCCGCGTGGTGAATCCCTTTTTATCTTTCGCGTATACTCATCGAACCCCTCCATAAAATAAGGAAATACTCATGACGACCCGGCATCAGGTGAGTCTGGTTACAGGGGTATTGATACTTGCCATTATCTTGCCGGTCGCGCTGAGCATCTGGCTGGCAACGCAGCAGGCCAAAGAGCAGTTTTATAGCGAGCTGGACAACTTTTCCGTCCGCGTGCTGGCGCGCGTTCAGCAGGTTGCCGATCAGGCAAGAGAGGCGCTGAAAGAAGCAGATGCGCATACGGCCACGACCTGCAGCCCGGAGCATCTGCTCACTATGCGACGGATCGCCTATACCCACCGTTACATTCAGGAAGTGCTGTGGTTACGCGAGGGTATTCCGCAGTGCTCCTCTCTTGAAGAGCACCAGGTGTCGGCCACCTTTCCCACTCCCGACCATCTCACTGCCGATGGCTACCGTACCTGGCTGACGTCGGTTAGCGACCTGGGACTGAAACATAAAATGACGGCTATGGGCAGCGAGCATCACGTGGTGATGATCGATCCTGTGTCGTTTATCGATGTCATTCCGTTAGGCCATGAAGAAATTCACACCCTTTTGTTTGGCACGAAACGCGATCAAATCATCATCAGCAGTAAACCACTCAACGCTGACGTCTGGGAGAAAATTAAGCATCAGAATGCCGAAACCTTAACCCTCAATAGCACCGTTTATCGTCTTCATCGTATCCCGGAACTGGGGTTGGCTATCGTCACCTGGTCCTCGACGTTGCCGCTGCAGAATAAGCTACATCAGCAGCTAATGCTGTGGCTGCCGATTGGTCTGTTCACCAGCCTTCTGGCCTCATTTCTGCTGCTTCGCCTGCTGCGCAGGCTGCGCTCGCCGCGTAATGGGATGCTTGATGCGCTGAATTCCCATGCCATTCAGGTCTATTACCAGCCTATTATTTCGTTGCAGAGTGGAAAGATCGTCGGCGCGGAGGCGCTTGCTCGCTGGAGGCAGCCCGATGGAAGTTTTTTATCGCCGGATATTTTTATTCCGCTTGCCGAACAAACCGGGCTGATAACGCGCTTAACCGAAGATATTGTACGGAAAATTTTTGCCGATCTCGGTAACTGGCTGCGCCGGCGTCCGGAGATACACATTTCGATAAACCTGTCGGTTGATGATTTGCGCTCGCCAAAGTTGCCGCTCCTGTTGCAAGAGCAGCTTCAGCTTTGGGGCATCAGCGCTCAGCAGATCATTCTGGAAATCACCGAGCGCGGTTTTGTCGACCCGCAAACCACTTTACCGGTGATCGCCGGCTATCGTCAGGCCGGACACCGTATTTCCATCGATGACTTCGGCACCGGCTACTCCAGCCTGAGCTATTTACAAAAACTGGACGTAGACACCCTGAAAATCGATAAATCGTTTGTCGATACGCTGGAGTATGAACTGCTGACGCCGCACATTATTGAAATGGCGAAAGCGCTCAATCTGGCGACCGTCGCAGAAGGCGTCGAAACCGAAAGCCAGCGCGACTGGCTACGTATGCATGGCGTGCAGTATGCCCAGGGCTGGCTTTATAGTAAGGCGCTGCCAAAGGAGACATTTATCCTCTGGGCTGAGAATAACCTGAAGGCGGATTCCGCGCCCTCCGGTATTGCTCACGTCTGACTCTATTTCAGATAGGATTTTATTACCTGCATCACTACATCAAGGTCAGCTTCGCGCTGGCCCTCCTCCGGCTCTTTAACGACGTGATCCGTTAAATGCCCCTGGATAACCTGCATCATCATGCCGTTTACCGCACCGCGAATTGCAGCCAGCTGCTGTAAAACCTCGGCGCATTCATGTTCGCGGTTTAGCATTTTTTCCAGCGCGGCGCTTTGCCCCTGAATTTTCTTCAATCGGGTCAATAACATCTTCTTGTGACGAACGGTATGTGACATTTCGCGATCCACTATTTGATTAATCGATCGTTTCCACTAACGACCCTTGTATGCAATCAGAACAGCATAACATGCCCTACTCCCCCGGAGTATTTTTCTACTGGGGGGTAGTATTTATGTACTGGGGGGGAGTAGCATACAAGCACTTTTTAGTTAGGGATCACGTTATGAACGATTTCGCTTCACTCCTGCAGCAGGGCAACGCCTGGCTATTTATTCCCAGCGCGATTCTGCTGGGCGCGCTGCACGGCCTTGAGCCCGGGCACTCAAAAACCATGATGGCGGCATTTATCGTGGCGGTGCGCGGAACATTAAAGCAGGCGGTGCTGCTGGGGCTGGCGGCGACGGTATCGCATACCGCGGTGGTCTGGCTGGTGGCCATGGCAGGCCTGTGGTTCGGCCGCGGCTGGAATGCACAAACGTCGGAACCCTGGTTTCAGCTGATCTCAGGGGGCCTTATCGTACTGATTGCCTGCTGGATGCTGTGGCGTACCTGGCGCGAATCTCGTTCATATCACCATGAACATGAACATGAACATGAACATGAACATGAACATAAGCATGAACACGAACACGAACATAAGCATGAGCATCACCACCACCATCCGCATGAACATTATCCCCACGTTCATCAACATCCGCTGGTTGCCGCCGATGACTGGCAGGACGCCCATCAGCGCGCACATGCGCAAGAGATCAATCGCCGCTTTAACGGGCAACAGGTCACTACCGGGCAGATCGTCTTGTTTGGACTGACGGGGGGACTCATTCCCTGTCCAGCGTCAATAACCGTGCTGCTTATTTGCCTGCAGTTGAAAAAGTTCTCGCTGGGCGCAACCCTCGTGCTGGGGTTTAGCGTTGGGCTGGCGCTCACTCTAGTGGCTTCCGGTGCAATTGCCGCGCTGAGCCTGAAGCACGTAGCCAACCGCTGGCCCGGGCTGAACGATCTCTCGCGCAAAGCGCCGTGGATTTCCGGCACCCTGATTATGGTGGTGGGTTTTTATATGCTGCTGCATGGCTGGGGCCATCTGTAACGCGTCTATCGCCATCCCCACAAACGATGGGGATGGCAAAGATGAATTATTCATCCAGAAGCGGGGCGAAGCCGCCGTATATCATTCGTTTTCCATCAAAGGGCATATTTTCGCCAAACTCTTTCATTCGCGGGTCGGCCATCATTTTGGCATTGGCGGCATCGCGAGCCTCTTTAGAGGGGTACTCAATCCAGCTGAACACTACCTCTTCACCCTCTTCAGCTTTCACCGCCATGCGAAAATCGGTCTGCTTGCCATCCGGGACATCATCCGCCCAGCACTCGACCACACGTAATGCGCCAAACTCTTTAAATAATGGCGCGGCCTTTGCTGCCATCTCGCGGTATGCCTCCTTATTTTCCGCCGGTACGGCAACAACAAAACCATCAACATACTTCATGAGTCTGATCTCCGAAGTGAACAGTACGACCGGAGAATCCGGCCGTATCTGAATTGATAAGTTTAGTCGCCAGGCCTGATAACAGCGTAAAATCAGGAAATAGCCTCACCGGGTTTCGCCAGAGCCTTACGCGCGGCTGGCTGATGGAACCACGGCAGGCACAGCTGGATCAGCGGACCGATAGTTAACGCGTAGAGTACGGTTCCCACGCCAAACTTGCCGCCCATCATCCAGCCAATCAGCAGAACCGAAACTTCAATCGCGGTGCGAATACCGCGCAGCGACCATCCCGTACGGGCATGCAGGCCGGTCATCAACCCATCGCGCGGCCCAGGACCGAAACCCGCGCCAATATACATCCCCGTCGCCAGCGCATTCAGAACGATAGCCCCAACCAACAGCAAGCTACGCGCCACCAATGAATCAAACGGCGGCAGCACGGCCAGAGTCGCGTTCGCCGCCAGCCCCAGCACAATGACGTTGCTTACCGTCCCCAGCCCAGGCATTTGCCGCAGCGGGATCCACAGCAGCAACACTGCCGCTCCCGTCAGGATCATGACCGTGCCGAAATCCAGATTAAACTGTTTGCCGATCCCTAAATGGAAAACATCCCACGGGTCGGCCCCCAGATTGGCGTGAACAAATAACGCGGTCGACACGCCGTACAGGACCAGACCAATATAAAGTTGTAGCAAGCGACGTACCATTTTTCACCTCAAGACAATTGCGATCTCCCCCATCATCAGCAAAAATGGATTGATAATTAATGGCCAGTTTTTAAAAAGTGGATTGCTATGTCATCTCGTCGCTTTGGTTCACAATCGCTGGTACGGCTGCTCGGCAACTGGCAGGAGTCCACCTCTCGTACGCCTATCTGGCGTCAGTTGGCGGAAGCGCTGCGCCTGCTTATCCTCGATGGCCGCCTGGCGCTGGAAACCCGCCTGCCGGGCGAACGTGAACTGGCGGCAGCCCTGAATATCAGCCGCACCACGGTTGCCAGCGCGCTCGGGCAACTGCGGGAGGAGGGCTATCTCTATAGCCGCCAGGGAAGCGGTTCGCGGATCGCCCTGCCGGAGCGTCCGGTGGAAACGTCAGCCCAAAAACCGGACCCGCTCTCGGTGAATTTGGCCGTTGCCGCCCTGAGCGCCGGACCCGAGATCCATCAGGCCTACAGCCAGGCCCTGAAGATTATGCCTGAGCATTTATCCAATACCGGTTACGATCAACAAGGGCTAGCGCTGCTGCGCGAAGCTATCGCCCGCCGCTATAGCGAACGCGGGCTGCCAACCCGCAGCGATGAGGTGATGATTGTCAACGGGGCGCTTAGCGGCTTTGCGCTGGTTCTGCGTTTATTCACCGGGCCCGGCGATCGAGTGGTGGTGGATGCGCCAACTTATCCCATGGCGCTTAGCGCGATTCAGGGCGCATCATGCCGTCCGGTTAGCGTTGCGTTACCGCAGCAGGGATGGGATTGCGACGGTTTGGCGGCAACGATCGCCCAAACGGCTCCGCGCCTGGCCTGGCTGATGCCGGATTTTCATAATCCTACCGGCCGATGTATGGATAGCGCCACGCGCCAGCGGGTAGCGGATATCGCCGCGCAAAGCCGCACCACGCTGGTGGTAGACGAAACGATGGTAGATTTATGGTACGACGCCCCGCCGCCGCCGCCTTTAGCGGCGTTTAATCCCGATGCCCCGGTGATAACCATCGGCTCGGCAGGAAAAAGCTTCTGGGGCGGTCTTCGCATAGGCTGGATCCGCGCCTCTTCACGAACCATTGCCTCGCTGGTTCAGGCACGCGACTCTCTCGATCTCGGTTCCCCACTGCTGGAACAGCTGGCCTGCTGCTGGTTACTTGAGAATGAGAACAGACTGCTGCCGTCACGCCGCGCCATGCTGGCGACCCGCAGGGACATGTGCGGGGCGCTAATGGCGGAATATTTTCCCCACTGGCGCTTCACTCCGCCGGAAGGGGGACTCTCTTTTTGGGTTGAATTACCCGGCATGCTGGCGACGCTCTTTTCCGTTCGCGCTGAAAGCCGCGGAATTCACATCGGGACAGGCACACGCTTTGGTCTGGCCGGCGCGTTTGATCGCTATCTGCGTTTGCCCTTTACTCTTTCGGATGAGGAACTACGCAGCGCGTTTAATACATTGCAGCCGCTATGGCATAGTCTTACGGAGCAGAAGGAGAACTTTCGTCTGAGGAAAATCATCTAATAAAATATCGACGGGCTGGAGCCAGCCCGTCAAAAACCATCATCCGTGATGCATATGAGATGTTTTTATAAAATTGCCGTTCAATTTTGTCTTTCTGACGTGTCAGCCCGATGACAAAATTGAAATAGTTTCATTAATGCTGACGCGGGATCGGAAACCCTTTCAGAGAAATAATAAAGCCGTCTTCATCTTTTTTAATTTTTGCACCTGTGTCACACCAATCGGAGGCAATGCGAAAAAACTCATCGCTACCGATATTCCAGTTCAGGCGTACGTGCTTGACGTAGCCGGAACGCAGCATGTCGCAGGCTTCGCTATAGTTGCTGGCTGTAGAGAGTTGTTGTTTCATTTTCTCTTCTTCAGAATTTTACGTAATGCTTTGATTTCTTTAGGGGTTAATGGAGACGCTTCCTCTTCGGTATGCTGGCTATCGATATCTTCTTCCGAAACCCCCGCCTCATCTGCCGATTCCACTGCCTGAAAGGCCAGGAGTAGCAGTTTCTCCGTAGCCGTTCCTAGATTTTCGTTATTTTCTTCCGCATACTGACGCAGCTTTTCTTTTAACTCGCCATCAATTTTTACGTTCAGAACTACAGTGGTCATAGTCACGCTTCCCGTGAAATAAAATCATCATATAATTAATACACGAAGTTAACATGCTGATCCAGAGATATATTTTTAGCTTATATCTAACAACATTTTCCCATGAATAATCTGCACGTTATATATGACATAAAGATGACATTAATATTTCATTTAAATTTCAATTTTATGACGTAGCGAATTTTTGGCATAAAAAATAGATGTTTTAGAAACTGAAAAAATACACATTTTATTTGTGGATATTAAATATGAAGGGATCAGCGAAGTCGCTTTTTGGCTGCACAGAGCGCTGGGGGCACGCTGAAATGGGTGGGGGCCCTGCCAGCTACATCCCGGCACACACGTCGTCTGCTCTGGCTGCTTCCTTCCGGACCTGACCTGGTAAACAGAGTAGCGTTGCGGGAGAACCAACAGAGCCCCCATTGAGAGCGCTAGTTACCTAACGCGCTGGCGCATTATCCCTGCTGAACCCCTGAATTGCAAGCCGCCGCCGATTGGGTGCTGGTTTATTGCGCAAAGTCGCGTAGTCAGAGCGATATCGCGGCTTTTTAGCGTAAATTCTCCCGTCCCTGAGAGGAGATTGCGAGCGTACTCTCAGCACAAACGCCTCTCAACATCCATAATGTTCGCTATAAATTGAATGTTTTTTACCATGGTATCTGAATGAGTGAATCACCGCGTTTAATCACTACCCTGGCGATGCCGCCAATCGACGAAGTCACCGTTTCCTTCCGCGGTTTAAACTTTCTGCGCCCGGATCTGCTTCTTGATTTTGTGACCATTAGCCAAAATCCGCTACTTGCCGTCACCCCGGTCGCGCTGCTCTACTCTAGCGTCGGCGTCCTCCAGCACATTGAATTACGTAAACTCCCTATCGAAGTCAGCGGTCGCGTGGTCTATCCAATATCAACGCTTAAGCTTCCGGCCATGCGCGCAAAACTGGTGATCAACGCTCAGTCAAAACGCCTGAAGTTTCTTGAAACCCTGTTGACCAATACGCCGAATGAGAATGTCCATGGCATGCAGGTGCTTGGCCTGGCACTGGAATTTACCGTCATTAAAACGGCTTAAGCCGTTATCTGTACAGCCCGTCGTACAACGATTATCCTGAGCCTTTACCGGCAGCAGGACGTACCATGGATTCTCACGATACTTTTCCGCAGCGAGTCTGGCAGATAGTCGCCTCGATCCCAGAGGGGTACGTTGCTACCTACGGTGACGTTGCTCAGTTGGCTGGTTCACCGCGCGCGGCGCGTCAGGTCGGCGGGGTTTTAAAGCGTCTGCCTGAAGGGTCCCATCTTCCCTGGCATCGGGTCGTCAACCGCCACGGCGATATCTCGCTTACCGGACCAGATCTACAGCGCCAACGCCAGGCGCTCCTTGCGGAGGGAGTCCAGGTCTCAGGCAGCGGTCATATTGACCTGCAGCATTACCGCTGGATTTATTAAAGGCAAAAAAATGCCCCTGAAAAGGGGCATAGTCGGGGTTATTGCGCGGCGGGAACGTTGGTATTTGCCACCGGTACCGCGGTTTGCTGGACCGGTACCAGCAGCAGGTCGGCGCGATTGCCGCCCTGATTAATCACCGTCTGCACGGTATCGGTAATAAACATCAGCTGACCGTTGACGGTAATCGCTGAACTTAACAGGATGCGTGCATTAGGCTTAATATCCGCCTGGTTGTAAGGCAGAACAAAGTTAAATGGCGCCTGCTTCCCTTCAGTCCTTACCGCTTTTTGCGACAGCACGTGCGCTGGCGCATCGGCCAGGGACGCATCCGACAAGGTTACGGTTAACACCGCATCCGGCGGTAACGCCACGCGCTGTCGAATATTAATGGTCCCGGAAACGTTAGGCTGCTGCTGCGAGGAGCTTAGTGAGGCAATGCCGTAAGGATCGGGCGCAGCCTGGTTCGCTGCATTGCTGCTGTGATTGTTCGCACAGGCAGACAACGTAGCCGCGACGGCTAAGGCACTTAACATATAGGCAAATTTCATTCTTTTCTCCTTTTCATCCCTTCTTTAACAGGAGTACATCCAGCCACAATCGGGGACAGGACATTAGTATCGTAAATAAGTGTGGCACAGATCTCAGATCTCTTCCTGGAAAAGAGCCCATATTCAGATTATTGCACCCATCGGACCACTTGCGATTCCAGGTTATACTTTGCCTCAATAACGCGCTGCGCAAAGCAGTCATCATTGATTGAGGGTCACTATGAGTCAGGCATTAACCAATCTGCTGGCATTGTTAAATCTGGAAAAAATTGAAGAGGGATTGTTTCGCGGTCAGAGCGAGGATCTGGGATTGCGTCAGGTCTTTGGCGGTCAAGTGGTTGGCCAGGCGCTATACGCAGCAAAAGAGACGGTCCCCGCAGAACGCCTGATTCACTCGTTTCACAGCTACTTCCTGCGTCCCGGCGACAGCCAGAAACCCATCATCTATGATGTTGAAGTCCTGCGCGACGGCAATAGCTTCAGCGCCCGCAGGGTGGCGGCGGTTCAAAACGGGAAGCCGATTTTCTATATGACCGCCTCTTTCCAGGCGCCAGAACCCGGCTATGAACATCAAAAAACCATGCCCGCGGCGCCCGCTCCGGACGCCCTCCCCTCCGAAACGGATATCGCCCGCAAACTGGCCCATCTGTTGCCGCCGCAGGTTAAAGAGAAATTTCTCTGCGATAAACCGCTGGAGATTCGCCCGGTCGAATTTCATAACCCCCTGAAAGGCCACGTTGCAGAACCGACGCGTCAGGTTTGGATCCGCGCCAACGGCGCCGTTCCGGAAGATCTCCGCATCCATCAGTATCTGTTAGGCTACGCTTCGGATTTTAACTTCCTGCCCGTCGCCCTGCAGCCGCATGGCGTCGGTTTTCTGGAGCCCGGCATGCAGGTCGCCACCATCGATCACTCAATGTGGTTCCACCGTCCGTTCAATATCAACGACTGGCTGCTTTACAGCGTTGAGAGCACCTCCGCCTCCAGCGCGCGCGGTTTTGTGCGCGGCGAATTCTATACGCAGGACGGCACGCTGGTAGCTTCCACTGTGCAGGAAGGCGTCATGCGTAATCGCAATACATAAAAAAACAGAGCCTCCCCTTGGGGAGGCTCTGCAGCTTCTGGAGATAACGCAATTTATCAGGCGTTGTAGGCGTTTTCGCCGTGGCTGTTTACGTCCAGCCCTTCACGCTCTTGATCTTCCGGTACGCGCAGACCAACGGTCATATCGGCAACTTTGTAACCAATGAAAGCGACAACGCCGGACCAGACAATGGTAATACCGATACTTTCCAGCTGTACCAGAACCTGATGGCCCATGGTGACGCCTTCCGCGTAACCGACACCGCCCAGAGAAGTCGCGGCGAAGATACCGGTCAGGATGCAGCCTACGATACCGCAGACGCCGTGTACGCCAAACACATCGCACGGGTCATCAACGCGCAGCCAGCGTTTCAGTACGGTGACGCCCCACAGACCCGCCAGGCCCGCAGCGATACCGACAATCAGAGAGCCGCCGACGCCGATGTAGCCGCACGCCGGAGTGATGCCGACCAGCCCGGCAATCGCACCTGAACAGGCGCCAAGCAGAGACGGTTTACCGCGGGTTGCCCACTCGCCGAAGGTCCACGCCAGGATTGCTGCCGCCGTTGCCACCACGGTATTTACGAACGCCAGACCGGCAATTTCGTTCGCCGCGCTTGCAGAACCGGCGTTAAAGCCGAACCAGCCAACGTAGAGGATCGCGGTGCCGGTGAATACCATCGGCAGGTTATGCGGTTTGAACGCTTCTTTACCAAAACCAACGCGTTTGCCCATCATATAGGCACCCACCAGACCCGCTACCGCGGCGTTGATGTGAACCACCGTACCGCCGGCGAAATCAAGCGCGCCGTGCGTGGCCAACAGACCGCCGCCCCATACCATGTGCGCAATCGGCACATAAGAGAGCGTCATCCATACCACGACGAAAATCAGTACCGCCGAGAAGCGAATACGTTCCGCCAGCGCACCGACGATCAGACCAACGGTAATACAGGCGAAGGAGCCCTGGAAGGCAACGTGGATGTACTGATAGAAGCTTCCCATCAGCGCTTTCAGTTCAATGTTTTTCAACAGTACCCAGTCGAAGTTGCCGAAGAAGCTGCCGCCAGCGCCGAAGGCCAGCGTGTAGCCATAAACCACCCACAGCACGCAGACCAGCGCAAAAGTCACGATCACCTGAGTCAGCATGGAGAGAACGTTTTTACCGCGGATCAGCCCGCCGTAGAACAGCGCGATGCCCGGAATCGACATAAACAGCACCAGCGCGGTGCAAATCATCATAAAAGCATTGTCGGCTTTATCCGCTACCGCCGGTGCGGCCATCGCCAGCCCCGGAAGAAGAGCCAACGCTCCCAGACCTGTTTTCATTGTTGCTATCTTCATTGTTTCGTTCCCCATCACTGTGTGGTCTGAAAGTTACAGTGCCGCTTCGTCAGATTCGCCGGTACGGATGCGAATCACGCGCTGCAGCTCGGCGACAAAGATTTTGCCGTCGCCAATCTTTCCGGTATACGCCGCTTTACTGATGACATCGACGACTTCGTCCAACTGATCGTCGGCAATCGCGACATCAATCTTCACTTTCGGTAGAAAATTGACGCTGTATTCGGCGCCGCGATAGAGCTCCGCGTGGCCTTTCTGACGGCCGAACCCTTTAACTTCAGTGACCGTCAGGCCCTGAATACCCATTGAAGACAATGCTTCACGCACGTCTTCCAGTTTGAATGGTTTGATTACCACCGTAACCAGCTTCATAAGTCCCCTCCAGTCAGAATTCGGTAATGGCCGCAGCTAACACGTATCTACTAAAGCAAGGGCTATGCCAGAAATGAAAAAGGACCGCCAGGCGGCCCTTTTTGAGGGAGAAGGTGAAGAATTCGCTGGAAACGAAGCGGCAAATTGGCTCTTTCGGCTAAAGTTGCACCATTTCAGTGCGCAATGTGTGACGTTTTTGCACCACCTCAGGCCGCGCTATCGCGACTGCCTGATTATGGTGCATCAGGCGATCAGCGACTCTTCCTGCGAGCTGGCCGCCAGTTCTTCGCCAACCAGCTGCAGCTGATACATCTGCCAGTAGCGGCCTTTGGCCGCCAGCAGCTGCTGATGGTTTCCGCGCTCTACGGCCTGACCGCGGTGCAGCACCAGGATCGTATCGGCCTCGACGATGGTCGATAAGCGGTGCGCAATCACCACCAGCGTCGTGTGCTCACGCACTCGCGCCAGAGCTTGCTGAATCGCCTGCTCGGTACCGGAATCAATATTGGCCGTCGCCTCATCAAGAATCAGCACCTGCGGCGTATCAACCAGCACCCGCGCCAGCGCCAGCAGCTGTTTCTGACCAACGGAGAGATTATTCCCCTGCTCGCCCAGCAGCGTATAAATCCCCTTTTCCATTTCACGGGCCAGATCTGCCAGCTGGACCGCTTCCAGCGCCTCCCAGACCTGCTCTTCGCTAATGTCGCGACCGAGGGTAACGTTGGCATAGAAGGTATCAGCCAGCACCACCGGATCCTGCTGCACCATCGCAATCCCCTGACGCAGCGCGCTGTGGCTCAAGGAAGAAAGCGGCCGACCGTCGATGCGAATCTCTCCCTGAGTTAACGGGTAGTAGCCCATCATCAGGCTGGCCAGGGTGCTTTTACCGCTCCCGGTATGGCCAACCAGCGCTACAAAGCTGCGGGACGGGATATCGAGATTAATATCCTGCAACACCAGGCTATCGTCGCGGTAGGCAAAAGAGAGATGATCGATGCTAATTGCTCCGCTGCGCAGCGGCTCGCTATCTTCACCCCACGCCTGACGCGGTTTATCCATCAGCTCGAAGACGCGCTCGCCCGCGACGACCGCCTGCTGCAGCATTGACTGCTGGGTGGTCAGCTCGATCAGCGGCTCGTTCAGTCGTCCAAGATAGCTAATAAAGGCGTAGAGCACCCCGACTTCGATCGTTCCGCTACTGCTGAAACCAAACAGCATCAGCAGGCCGCAGAGAATTAATGAAGAGAACAGGCTTAGCAGCGGACGCAGCAGGAAGCCATCAAGACGCAGAGTTTGCATACGCGCCAGATAGTGCGCATAACTGGCCTCGCGCATCCGCTCGCCGAAACGCGCCTGCTGGCGGAACTGCTGGATAACGCCCATGCCGTTAATCACTTCATTAAAACCATCGTTGATATCCGCCAGCCAGGCGCGGACCCGTCTGACGATTGGCGTGCTGTAGCGCTGATAAATCATCATCACGATCAGCACCGCCGGGAAAATAGCGATAGCCACCAGCGCCATCCGCCAGTCAAGGCTGAACATCGCCACCAGCATCGCGCCAATCAAGGCGGCGCTCCGCAGTACGGTGGCCACCACGGTCACGTACAGATCACGAATGACTTCGGTATCGTTGGTCACCCGTGAGATGAGCTGCCCGACCGGCTGCGTATCAAACTCGCTGAGCGGCTGGCGCAGCGCGGCATCCATGACGTCGCTGCGCAGCTGCTGCACCACGCCGACCGCCGCACGATTAAACAGCAACGCCTGGCAGTAATGCAGACCAGCGGCAAGGAGTTGCAGGCCGATATAGGCTACGGCGAGACCACAAACCAGCTTCAACGGCAGCGAGTTCTTCGCCACCATATTGTCGATGAAATAGCTGATCAGCAGCGGACCGCTGACTTCCGCCACCGCCGCAACCCACATGATGGCAACGGCAATCATCAACGGTTTACGCCACGGGGAGCCGTAGGCCAGCAGGCGCTTTAAGGTCGGCCAGAGTTCAGTGAAACTACGCACCGGTGATCTCCTCATCTTCCAGCGGGACATCATCCAGCGCCGCTTCCAGCTGCTGATAACGGTACATGTCCCGATACCAGCCCGGCTGCGCCGCCAGCGCCTCATGGCGACCGCGCTGGGCAATATGCCCGTGCTGCATTACCAGAATTTCGCTGGCCTCGGTCAACGCCGACAGGCGATGGGCGCTAATGATCACCGTCCGCCCTTCTCCCCACTGCCGCAGGTTATGCAAAATCTCGTGCTCTGTTCTGCCATCCACCGCCGACAGGGCATCATCAAGGATCAGAATCTCCGCCTCCAGTAGCAGCGCGCGGGCGATGGAAATTCGCTGCTTTTGCCCGCCGGAAAGCATCACGCCACGCTCGCCGACTTCGGTGTTATATCCCTGCGGCAGGCGCAGGATATCCTCATGCACGCTGGCAAGCCGCGCAACGTGCTCGATTTGCTCCTGCGTGGCGTCCGGTTTACCAAGGGCGATGTTGCTGGCGACGGTATCGGAGAACAGGAACGGTGTCTGATTAACCACCGCCAGGCGGGCGCGCCAGCTATCGAGCTGTAGCTGGGTCAGGGGGACGTCGTGGAAGCGGATATCGCCTTCAGTCACGTCAAAGTGGCGCTGAATCAGCGCCAGAATAGTGCTCTTGCCGGAGCCGGTCGGCCCGCAAATCCCCAGCATCTGCCCGGGCTGTAGCGTAAAGTTGACCTTTTCCAGCGAGCTCTTATTCGCCTGTGGGTAGATAAACTCGCGCACGGCGACGCTGAGCGTACCGCGGCCTTCCGGCGTCGGCTCGCTGCCGTCGTTCACCGCCGGCGCCTCTTCCAGCATGGTGCGAATGCGCGCATAGGCCGCGCTACCGCGCTCAACGATGTTAAACATCCACGCCAGCGCCAGCATCGGCCAAATCATCAGGCCAAGGTACATCACAAAGCTGGTGAGCTGTCCAAGGGTCAGGCTGCCCTGGATCACCATCCAACTGCCGCCGCCGATGGCCAGCAGGTTAGCAGTACCGATGGCGATATAAATCGTCGGGTCGAAGCGCGCGTCGATGCGCGCCACGCGCATATTTTTGGCGCCGGTATCCGCGGCATCGGCGGCAAACAGCGCCGACTGTCGATCTTCGAGACCAAAGGCTTTGATCATGCGGATGCTGGTGAGGCTCTCCTGGGTGCGGTCGTTGAGGCTGGAGAACGCCGCCTGAGCGACGCGAAAACGCTCGTGTAATGCATCGCCGTTACGTTTGATCGCCAGCGCCATCAGCGGCATCGGCAGCAGCGCCAGCAGGGTTAACTGCCAGCTGATTTGCGTCGACATCACGATCAGCACCGCGCAGCCCATCACCAGGGAGTCCACCAGCGTTAACACCCCTTCGCCAGCGGCGAATACCACCCGATCCACGTCGTTGGTCGCCCGCGCGATCAGATCGCCGGTACGATGGCGCAGGTAAAAGGCCGGATGCTGGCGGCTGAGCTGGCGATAGAAATCCTCACGCAGTTCGACGGCCAGCTGATAAGAAGCGCCGAAAAGCAGCACCCGCCAGACGTAGCGCAGCAGATATACCATCACCGCAATAACGACCAACAGGCCAATCCACATCCACACCTTTTCCGCGGTGTAATGTTGTTTTGTGACGCCATCAACCACGATGCCCACCACCTTTGGCGGCACCAGTTGCAGGATGGCAATCACGATCAGCAGAGCAATAGCGCCAAGGTAACGGCGCCACTCCCGGCGGAAATACCAGCTAAGTTGAGCAAATAATCGCAAGCAGTTAAATCCTGAGTGTGTAATTCGTAGCGGCTGATGCCGTTAATCAATCGGCAAGGCTGTCGTGTATTTTATCTGTTCCATGGCAAAACTCGAAGTGACATCCGAGAGCCCCGGTACGCTGTTTACCAGGCGTTTATAAAAATCATCATAGCTTTTCATATCCGCAACCTGGACCCGCAGCAGGTAGTCATACTCCCCCGCCATACGCCAGAAACCGAGAACCTCCGCCATCTGGGTGACTTCGCTGACGAAGCGGCAATACCAGTCGCTACTGTGGTGCTGAGTCTTAATCAGCACAAACGCCGTCAGCCCAAGCCCGACCTTTTCCGCATCCAGCAGAGCGACTCGCCCGCGCAGGATACCTTCGTCTTCCAGACGCTTCAGGCGTTTCCAGCATGGTGTGGTGGTCAGATTAACGGCATCAGCCAGCGCCTGCAAAGAGAGGGTACAGTCGGTTTGCAGTAAAGAAAGCAGCTTACGGTCAATTTTATCTAACATTACTCACCTCAGGAGAAAAATTTACTCCATTAATTGTAATTCAAAGGCTAAATGGCAACAATTTTTCCTTCGAATTCCGCTAAGCTGGGCACAAAATAACAAACAGGAAACCGAGATGAACAGCGCCTGGATAAAACACGCGATTAGTGAAATTAATGCCGATTATCAGCGTTCCGCCGATACGCACCTGATTCGTCTGGCGCTCCCGGAGTTCCCTGGGATCCAGCTCTATCTGAAAGATGAAAGCACCCATCCAACCGGTAGCCTGAAGCATCGTCTGGCCCGCTCGCTGTTCCTCTATGGTCTGTGCAACGGCTGGATTAAAGAAGGGACGACGATTATTGAATCCTCTTCGGGTTCGACCGCCGTCTCCGAAGCCTACTTCGCCCGTCTGTTAGGCCTGCCGTTTATCGCCGTGATGCCTTCCTGTACGGCAAAACGTAAAATTGAACAAATTGAGTTCTACGGCGGCCGCTGTCATTTTGTCGATAGCGCCTGCGAAATCTATGCCGCCTCCGAGACTCTGGCTCGAGAGCTGAACGGGCATTATATGGATCAGTTTACCTTTGCCGAACGGGCGACCGACTGGCGGGGAAATAATAATATCGCCGACAGTATCTTCCGTCAGATGAGCCATGAGCCGCACCCGCAGCCGTCGTATATCGTGATGAGCGCGGGCACCGGCGGTACCTCAGCAACCATTGGCCGCTACATTCGTAGTCAGGGTTACGATACGCAGCTGATGGTGGTTGACCCACAAAACTCAGTGTTTTTGGACTACTGGCAAAGCCGCGACGCCAGCCTGCGCAGCCCGGTCGGTAGCAAAATTGAGGGTATTGGCCGCCCGCGCGTTGAACCTTCATTTATTCCCGATGTGGTCGATGAGATGCTGCGGGTACCGGATGCCGCCAGCGTCGCCACTGCCCTATGGCTGGAAACGCTGCTCGGGCGTAAAGTCGGCGCATCAACCGGCACCAATATGTGGGGCGTACTGCAACTGGCCGTACGGATGCGCCAGGAGGGGCGCAGCGGCTCCCTCGTTACGCTGCTGTGCGACAGCGGCGAACGTTATCTGGAGAGCTACTACAATCCGCAGTGGGTGACGGCCAATATTGGCGATATTTCCCCGTGGCAGGCACAGATCGCCGACATGCTGCGAGCAAAATAAAAAAAGCCAGATATCACAGGATATCTGGCTTGCTGGCAGGGTCTCTTTATTCGGGGGAATAAGGAAGATCAGGATTATCCAGCCAATGAGTCAAAAAGTGGGAAACGGCCTGATGACGGCAGTCGCCAATAACCGGTAGATGCGGAAGTTCATTTTTCAGCTGATGCATCGCATTGCCCATAATCACCCCCCGGCCAACGCTGCCGAGCATTTCCCGATCGTTCATGGCGTCACCGAACGCCATGCAATCCTGCAACGTCAGGCCAAGATGCTGGCTTAGTACCGCCAGAGCCGCTCCTTTGTTACAGCCGCCGGGCAAAACTTCAAGACAATCCATCGCTGAAAAACAGAGATCCGCCCGGCCGCCGAGCGCTTCATTCAGCTGGATCCGCAGCCGCCGCAGATCGTCATGATCGCCGCAGAAGCAGATTTTCGTAACCTGATGCGCCGGCATCCGCTTTGGATCGTACAGCTGGTAACGAAAACCGCTAAAAACGTGCGCTTTCAAAATTTCGGGAATCTCCTGCCCGGTGTACCAGCCGCCGTCGTTGAAGAAATGCATACTGGCCGAGGTTTCCCAGGCGCTGTGCAGCACCTCTTCCGCCACATCGGGGGCCAGATCGCGGCGATACAGCTCTTCGCCCTCCAGAGAGTGAATGCGCGTCCCGTTGCCGGTAATTAAAAACGCATCCAGAGAAAACTCGCCAATAACGTGGCGCATCTCCAGGGCATGACGGCCGGTGGCGAAAGTCAGGGTGATATCGCGCTCGCGCAGACGTTTTAGCGTCGACAGCGTTTTTTCTCCCAGACGATGGTCCGGCATCAGTAGCGTACCGTCCATATCAAATGCAGCCAGTCTTGCCATCTCCTGCTCCCCAATGGTGGTGGATTTTGCTTGTGTTGCAGTATCGCCTGAGATATACGGAAGTAATAGTGAATAGATGAATTTTATTGTTCCGGGTTTACGAATATAGCGCAGGATTAAACAGATATGAGGCTATTAAACCGTCTCCATCAGTACCAGCGGCTCTGGGAACCCTCCTCGGGCGAGCCGCAGCAGGTTACCGTCGGCGAGCTGGCGGGACGCTGCTTTTGCAGCGAACGCCATATCCGTACCCTGCTGCGCCAGGCGCAAGAATCCGGCTGGCTAAGCTGGCAGGCCAGCTCCGGTCGTGGAAAGCGCGGGTTGCTTCAGTTTTATAAAGCGCCGGAAACGCTGCGCAACGAAATGATGGAACAGGCGTTGAATAAAGGGCAGCAGCAAAATGCCCTCGAGCTGGCCCAGCTTGAGCCGGTGGAGCTTAAAGCGCTGCTTTCCCCCTTTCTCGGCGGCCAATGGCAGAACGATACGCCAACCCTGCGTATTCCTTATTACCGTCCACTGGAGCCGCTACGCCCGGGTTTTATGCCGGGAAGGGCAGAACAGCACCTGGCCGGGGAGATATTTTCCGGCCTGACCCGATTTGATGCGCGCAGTACCTGTCCAATAGGCGATTTAGCCCATCACTGGGAAGTATCGCCTGACGGTCTGCGCTGGCATTTTTATATTCGTTCAACCTTGTTCTGGCATAACGGCGATCCGATTAAAACCTCTCAGCTACAGCAGCGGCTTTTGATGCTACTGCAGCTACCCTCACTGCGTAAGCTATTCGCCAGTATTAGCGAGATTAACATCCCCCACTCCCAGTGTCTGACTATCACCCTGCATCGCGCCGATTACTGGCTACCGTTCCGCCTTGCCAGCTACTGCAGCGTGCTGGCGCATCCGGACAATTCGGCGATCGGCAGCGGACCATTTCGCCTGAAATTATTTACTCCGGACCTGGTGCGGCTGGAAAACCATCAGCGCTATCATCTCACTCACCCGCTGCTGCAGGCAGTGGAATTCTGGATCACGCCGCAGCTGTTCGAGCAGAATCTGGGCACCAGCTGTCGTCATCCGGTACAGATAACCATTGGCGATCCTGACGAGCTGACCAGACTACGTCAGGTCAGCAACAGTATTAGCCTCGGTTTTTGCTATCTAACGCTGCGCCAAAGCCCTCGTCTTAACAAAGCGCAGGCGCAAAGGCTGGTCTCGCTGATTCATCGCTCCACTCTGTTAGAAACCCTACCGTTGGATGAGGATCTGATCGCGCCCAGCAATGAAGTATTGCCGGGCTGGTCTATTCCGCAGGGGCCTGAAAATCATGATACCCCTCTGCCTGAACGGCTTACCCTGCTCTATCATCTTCCCGTAGAGCTACACGCCATGGCGGAGCAGCTTCGGCAACGACTGGCAGAGCTGGGCTGCGAGCTGACGATTATTTTTCATGATGCAAAAAACTGGGATGGCTGCGAGCAGTTTGCGAAAGCAGACCTGATGATGGGCGACCGCCTGATCGGCGAAGCGCCGGTCTATGCTCTGGAGCAGTGGCTACGCTGCGACGCGCTGTGGCCTAATTTGTTGACCGGGGCGCAATATGCACATCTTCAGGCGACGCTGGATGCCGTTCAGGCCCTACCGGACGAGCGCAGCCGCAGCGAAGCTTTGCGCAACGTCTTTGACAGATTGATGGATGATGCCATCATGACCCCACTGTTCAATTATAATTATCGGATCAGCGCACCGCCGGGGGTTAATGGGCTACGACTCAACGCGCGAGGCTGGTTTGACTTCGCCAGCGCCTGGCTACCGGCCTCAGCGCCGTGACAGAGCTGGTGGTCGCGCTCATCAGGCGCTACCATATGCGCCTCACTTCGATTGTCAGGAATTATCATGAAACGCGCCGTAGTTGTCTTCAGCGGAGGACAAGATTCGACGACCTGCCTGGTGCAGGCTCTGCAACAGTATGATGAAGTGCATTGCGTCACTTTTGATTATGGCCAACGCCACCGCGCGGAGATTGACGTTGCTCGCGAACTGGCGCTAAAACTGGGGGCCGTCGCCCATAAGGTCCTTGATGTCACGCTGCTTAACGAACTGGCGGTCAGCAGCCTGACCCGCGATAGCATTCCGATTCCGGATTACGAGCCGGACGCCAGCGGCATCCCCAATACTTTTGTCCCCGGTCGCAACATTCTGTTTTTAACCCTGACGGCGATTTACGCGTATCAGGTTAAGGCAGAAGCTATTATCACCGGCGTTTGTGAGACCGATTTTTCGGGCTATCCGGACTGCCGAGACGAGTTTGTGAAAGCGCTGCACCATGCCGTCAGCCTCGGAATGGCGAAAGATATTCGCTTCGAGACGCCGCTGATGTGGCTTAACAAAGCCGAGACCTGGGCCTTAGCCGATTACTGGGGCCAGTTAGAGCTAGTGCGCCATGAAACCCTGACCTGCTATAACGGCATTAAAGGCGACGGCTGCGGGCAGTGCGCCGCCTGTAATCTACGCGCCAACGGCCTGAGCCACTATCTTGGCGATAAGGTTGGCGTGATGACGGTGATGAAGCAAAAAACCGGGCTCCAGTAAGCGGTTACTTCCCGGCGGCGCAATAGCCCCGCTGGCGGCCGAAGGCGATTAGCCCGGTCAGATACGCTGCAGCGCCTACGGGGAAATTCCGCAACTTTCTGCGCCCTCGCCCCGGGGACGGCGCGATGCGCCTGCCCGGGCTGCCGGAGCGCAGGCTGCCGGGGGACGTGTAGCCCCGGCAGGTGCGCAGCACCGCCTCCGGGACATCTCCCTCCGGCTGGCCAGTTAGCGCGGCTCAAGCTGCTCCAGCTTCTCCCGCAGTTCGCCCTCCAGCGGCAGCGCTTTCTGGGTTTTAAGATCGATACAGACAAAGGTGATAAGCGCATCGGCGACCACTTCGCCGTTAGGATTGAGGGTAACCACCTGGCTTAACGTCCCGCTTTTTCCATTGAGCTTTTCGAGCTTGCTGGTGACGGTTAACACATCGCCCAGTACCGCTGGTCGGCGATAGTTGATATTGATATTCACCACCACAAAAGCGATGTTGCGCTCGGTCATCCAGTGGAAGGCCGGGCTGCTTTCCAGACCATCCCAACGCGCCTCTTCGAGAAACTCCAGATAACGCGCATTGTTGACGTGCTGATATACATCCAAGTGATAGCCGCGAACTTTGATTTGAGTCTGCATAGCGCGAATGCCTTATCTCTAATTGTTGTTTTGAGGTCAGAGGTCACACCACTGGTGTAACCTCTTCATTCTGGCAAATAATAACAACTGTGCAAAATTCCGCTGAAAATTTACAGCTTCAGATGTGACAGATTTCTCTCTACCAGCGAGTTGCCCATACCGGGGACCTGCTTAAGGTCGTCAACGGTTTTAAACGGCCCGTACTCTTCGCGATAGCTCACGATAGCCTGCGCTTTCTTCAGACCGACGCCATTCAACGCCTTAGCCAACTCCTCCGCACTGGCGTGATTAATACTCACCCTGGTGCCCTCACTGTCGGCGCGTTTAACCCATCCGGCGCTTTTGCCTGCGGCGACTGCACGCTCTCCTTTACCGTCGACGACGCTTTACCCGCAGAGGGCGCCGCCTGCGCTATCTGACTCCCCGCCGCCGCACAAACCAGTACTGCGGCAATAAGCGTTTTCATTCCTCGTTTCATGCTGTTATCTCCTTGTTTGTTGACAGCAAGAGCACGATAGCGATGAGGGAAAAAGAGTACAAAAGGCAAAATGCAGAAATGGAAAAGGCCGCGAAAGCGGCCTTTGAGGATTACATCACGTTACTTGCTTTTGCGAAGCAGCGCGAAATTATTGTTGCTGGTCGATGATGTCGCCGACCTTAATTTTAGCCGCTTTACGCAGGTTGCTCATCAGCGCTTCGAAGGCGATCTGGGCGTTATTCTGGGTGATCCCCTGAATCATCGCTTTTTTCTGCTCTTCCGGCATCGTACCCGCTTTCACTTCCTCCAGCGCCAGCAGCACTACGTTGCCCTGCAGATCGGAGCCCACGCCGTAGCTTGGCTTACCCGACTGCGGCAACGGTAACGCAAAGACTGACTGGCTCAGCGCTTCCTGACCGGTGCGTGACAGCGTCTGCGGCGCGCCAAAGCTCAGGCCTGCGGCTTTCATCGCTTCATCGCCTTTACCCTCTTTCAGGGCCGTCAGCAGCTTATCAGCATCCAGCTTTGCCTGCTGTTCCGCTTTGTTGCGCTTAACAATATCGCTTACCTGCGCTTTCACATCCGCCAGCGGCTTAACCGCCTCCGCTTTGTGCTCGCTGATGCGCAGAACAAACGCGCGATCGCCGTCAACGGTGATGATATCGGAGTTGCTGCCCGGCGTGCCGTTGTCGCCAACCAGGCCGCCGTTGAAGATAGCTTCAGAGACCGGCTTGAAGTTCAGCTCTTGCGGCAGGCTGTCACGGCCAAACCAACCTGTTTCAACCACTTTCAGACCGGCAACCTGGGCGGCGCCCGCCAGCGACTCATTATCGTTGCTCGCCGCGTCGCTCACTTTCTGCTGCAGCGCGTAGTACGCATCCAGCGCTTTTTCCTGCTTCACTTTCGCCGCGATATCATCGCGAACCTCAGCCAGCGGTTTAACCTGCGCAGCCTGAACGTCGTCCAGACGGGCAACGAGGAAACCCACGGAGGATTTAATCACGCCAGAAAGCTGGCCTTTTTCTTTCAGACCGGCTTCTTTCAGCTCCGGCACGGTTGCGGCATCGTCCATCCATCCCATGTCGCCGCCGTTGCGGGCAGAGATGATGTCGGTTGATTTCTCTTTTGCCAGAGCGGCGAAGTCTGCGCCTTTCTTCAGCTCATCGAGCACAGCCTGGGCATCCGCTTCGGTTTTGGTCTGAATGATGCTGTAGCGGTTACGCTGCGGCTGAGTGAACTGATCCTGATGCTGGTCGTACCATGACTGAATTTCTTCGTCAGAGGCGTTTTCCTGCATGCTCGCAGCGTCCATCTTGATATAACTTACGCGGAACTGCTCCGGGGCCATAAAACGCGCCTGGTTCTGCTGGTAGAAGGCGTTGATTTCATCGTCGGTAGCGGTTTGCTTCGCCGCCAGCGCGTTCACGTCGATAGTTGCTTCACGGACGACGCGCTGTTGAGAAACCAGCGCCGCCAGCTGGTCGGATTCGCCCTGCAGCATAAAGTCGGTACCGGCTACGGCGTTGATCAATTGCTGAGTCGTCAGCTGATTACGAAGCGCCTGCGCGTACTGATCCGTCGTCATCCCCATCTGATTAACGATACGACTGAAGCGCTCGTTATCAAATTTGCCATCCGCCTGGAAAGCCTGGGTCTGGAAGATCGCCTGCTTAACCTGGTCATCGCTGATGCTGAGACCAAGCTCACGGGCATACTGATCGAGCAGCGCCTCGTCAATCAGACGGTTCAGCACCTGCTGACGCATGGTCTTCATGTAATTTTCATTAGCCGCCAGCTCTGAGAACTGGTCGCCAAGCTGCTGCTGCATGCGATTACGCTCGCTGGCAACGGCATTCTCAAACTGTGTGCGACCAATCTCCTGGTCATTAACTTTTGCGGCATAGTTGTTGCCACCGCCAATCAGGTAACCACTCACCCCGGTCAAAATGAACGAGACGATAATGATACCGAAAATAATCTTGAGCACGACGCTGTTGGCGGCCGTGCGTAGGTTGTCCATCATGGTGTAACAACGCTCCGCTGTAGATGACTTTAGCTCGCGCAGCATAGCATGTGATGGCCGCCGCGCGTGAGGACGTATTTTGACAAGAAAACGGGGTGATTGTCAGCCCACAAGTGCGTATAAACTCACATTAAGTCGCATTCTGGCAAATAAAAAAGGCACATCTTGCGATGCGCCCTTGTACTTCGTCACAGACCCCAGTGGGGAAGTCGATCAGTTTACCGCGTCTTTCAGCGCTTTACCTGCGCGGAAACCCGGTACTTTAGCAGCAGCAATGGTGATTTCTTTGCCTGTTTGCGGATTGCGACCAGTACGGGCAGCGCGCTCTTTAACAGCAAAAGTACCAAACCCTACCAGCGCAACGTCATCTCCAGCCTGCAGAGATTCAGTAACAGAAGCGATTAAAGCATCTAACGCACGTCCAGCTGCGGCTTTAGAAATATCCGCACCGGCAGCAATTTTGTCAATCAGTTGAGATTTATTCACTGTTCTCTTCCTCTCTTTATAATTTATATCGCACCAGAATCCTTCGTGGCGCGACCGCGCAGCAGTTATATCAGGACTGTCATGCCCTTACAACAGAGTTGTAATTGACCCCCCTGCCAGCGATCTAAGTTAGCTACACAAAAAAAGGCTGGCAAGTACGAATTTACTTACCAGCCCTATTTTTCTTAGCGCTATTTGCGCGAAATCACTATTTTGCCGTGACGACTTCCATTCCAAACGGTTCGTTCTGCAGCGCAAGTGCCAGAACTTCCTCGATTCGTTTTACCGGATGGATATCTAAATCAGCGATAACGTTATCCGGAATTTCTTCAAGGTCGCGTTTATTTTCATCAGGAATCAGAACAGTCTTAATGCCGCCACGATGCGCGGCCAACAGTTTTTCCTTCAGACCACCAATCGGCAATACCTGGCCACGGAGGGTAATCTCACCGGTCATCGCCACGTCAGCGCGTACCGGATTACCCGTCAGGCAGGAAACCAGCGCGGTGCACATCGCGATACCGGCGCTTGGACCATCCTTCGGCGTAGCGCCTTCCGGCACGTGAACGTGAATATCACGTTTTTCGTAAAAGTCTGAGTTAATACCCAGCTTATCCGCACGTGAACGAACCACCGTCAGCGCCGCCTGGATGGATTCCTGCATGACTTCACCCAGTGAACCAGTGTAGGTCAGCTTGCCTTTACCCGGAACGCAGGCGGTTTCAATGGTCAGCAGATCGCCGCCCACTTCCGTCCACGCCAGGCCGGTCACCTGACCTACGCGGTTTTCGCTATCCGCACGGCCATAGTCATAGCGCTGCACGCCAAGGAAATCGTGTAGGTTGTCGCCATTAATCTCGATGTGTTTCAGCGACTTATCCAGCAGAAGCTGTTTCACTGCTTTGCGGCACAGTTTCGAGATTTCGCGCTCCAGACCACGCACGCCCGCTTCACGGGTGTAGTAGCGAATGATGCCGATAATCGCGCTATCATCCACCGTCAGCTCGCCTTTCTTGAGCGCGTTACGCTCAATCTGTTTTGACAGCAGATGGCGTTTGGCGATGTTCAGCTTCTCATCTTCGGTATAGCCGGAGAGGCGGATCACTTCCATACGATCCAGCAGCGGCGCCGGAATATTCATGGAGTTAGAGGTCGCAACGAACATCACGTCGCTGAGATCGTAATCCACTTCCAGATAGTGGTCGTTAAAGGCCACGTTTTGTTCCGGATCCAACACCTCGAGCAGCGCCGATGCCGGATCGCCGCGCATGTCAGAAGACATCTTGTCGATCTCATCCAGCAAGAACAGCGGGTTTTTAACGCCCACTTTAGCCATTTTCTGGATCAGTTTGCCCGGCATTGAGCCAATATAGGTACGGCGGTGACCGCGGATTTCCGCTTCATCACGCACGCCGCCCAGCGCCATACGCACATATTTGCGTCCGGTTGCTTTGGCGATAGATTGGCCGAGAGAGGTTTTACCTACCCCCGGAGGCCCAACCAGGCACAGGATCGGCCCTTTGAGCTTGTTAACACGGCTCTGCACCGCGAGGTACTCAAGAATACGATCCTTCACGCGCTCAAGGCCGTAGTGATCGGTATCGAGGATCTCCTGAGCCTGACGCAGGTCTTTTTTAACCTTGCTGCGGGCGTTCCACGGTACCTGCACCATCCAGTCAATGTAGCCGCGAACGACGGTGGCTTCCGCCGACATCGGGGACATCATTTTCAGTTTTTGCAGTTCCGCTTCGGTTTTCTCTTTTGCCTCTTTCGGCATTTTCGCCGCGTCGATCTTACGCTTCAGCGCTTCGTTCTCGTCCGGAGCGTCATCCATCTCGCCGAGCTCTTTTTGAATGGCTTTCATTTGCTCATTCAGATAGTACTCGCGCTGAGATTTCTCCATCTGCTTTTTCACGCGGTTACGAATACGCTTTTCAACCTGCAGCAGATCGATTTCCGACTCCATCATCGCCATCAGATATTCCAGACGTTCGTTCACGTCGGACATCTCCAGCACGGACTGTTTGTCCGCCAGCTTCAGCGGCATATGCGCAGCGATGGTATCCGCCAGACGCGCCGGATCGTCGATGCTATTGAGCGACGTCAGCACTTCCGGTGGGATTTTCTTGTTCAGCTTGATGTAGCCTTCAAACTGGCTGATGGCGGTACGAACCAGCACTTCCTGCTCGCGTTCGTCAATCGCCGGCGATTCAAGATATTCCGCTTTCGCCGAAAAATGCTCGCCGTTATCAGACAGCGCAGAGATGCGCGCACGCTGTAAACCTTCGACCAGCACTTTCACAGTCCCGTCCGGTAGCTTCAGCATTTGCAAAATAGACGCCACGGTCCCGACGGTGAAAAGATCGTTTACACCCGGCTCATCCGTCGAGGCTTCTTTCTGCGCAACCAGCATGATTTTTTTGTCATGGTCCATGGCTGCTTCGAGACAACGGATAGATTTTTCCCGCCCTACAAACAGGGGTATGACCATGTGCGGATAAACCACCACATCGCGCAACGGCAATACGGGGATTTCAATGCGTTCAGAACGCTCAGGATTCATAGAGCTCTCTCTTAGTTTAAAGTCCGCCAGGTAGCCGACGACGCAATTCAACGACGCGTCGCCGTTAATATGTAAACCAGTATATGGGGATGTATTCCATACATTCAACGGCGGGAATGCAGGAAAAATAAAAGGGGAGATAAAATCCCCCCTTTTTGTTAACTGCTTGAGCAAACTGGTTAATTATTCACCAGACGCCTGCTGCGCTTCCGGTTTGCCGTAAATCAGCAGCGGCTTGCTCTGACCATCGATAACCGAAGCGTCGATGACCACTTTTTCCACGTCTTCCATTGACGGAAGATCGTACATGGTATCGAGCAGCGCGGCTTCAACGATAGAACGCAGGCCGCGAGCACCGGTTTTACGCGCCATCGCTTTCTTAGCGATAGCGTCCAGCGCTTCGTCGCGGAACTCCAGCTCGGCGCCTTCAAGGCTGAACAACGCCTGATACTGCTTAGTCAGGGCGTTTTTCGGCTCTTTGAGGATCTGAATCAGCGCTTCTTCGCTCAGCTCGCTCAGGGTCGCCACCACAGGCAGACGGCCAATGAACTCAGGAATCAGACCAAACTTGATCAGATCTTCCGGCTCAACCTGGGACAGCAGTTCACCTTCGCTGGCTTTATCGGACTTCGCCTTCACCGTCGCGCCGAAACCAATGCCGGAGCCGGTTTCGACACGGTGGGAAATGACCTTATCCAGACCGGCAAACGCGCCGCCGCAGATAAACAGGATTTTAGAGGTATCAACCTGCAGGAACTCCTGCTGCGGATGCTTACGCCCGCCCTGCGGCGGAACCGCGGCCACGGTACCTTCAATAAGCTTCAGCAGCGCCTGCTGCACGCCTTCGCCGGAAACATCGCGGGTGATCGACGGGTTATCCGATTTACGGGAAATTTTGTCAATCTCATCAATGTAGACGATACCGCGCTGGGCTTTCTGCACGTCGTAGTCGCACTTCTGCAACAATTTCTGGATGATGTTCTCCACATCCTCACCCACGTAACCCGCTTCGGTCAGGGTGGTGGCATCAGCCATGGTGAAAGGCACATCCAGCAGGCGCGCCAGCGTTTCCGCCAGCAGCGTTTTACCGGAGCCGGTTGGCCCGATCAGCAGAATGTTGCTTTTACCCAGTTCAACGCCGTTGCTGGTGTCGCCATTGCGCAGACGTTTGTAGTGATTGTATACCGCCACTGCCAGCACTTTTTTCGCCGGCTCCTGGCCGATAACGTAATCGTCCAGATGGTGGCGAATCTCGTGGGGAGTCGGCAATGCACTGCGCTCGCGATGCGGCGCGACTTCTTTAATTTCTTCGCGAATGATGTCGTTACATAAATCAACGCATTCGTCGCAGATATACACGGATGGCCCGGCGATTAGCTTACGCACTTCATGCTGGCTTTTGCCGCAAAAAGAGCAGTACAACAGTTTGCCCGAACCATCTTTGCGTTTATCTGTCATGAGTCCAAACCTCTTATTAAGTTCTTTGTGCCGCACACGACGACGCAAATGCCATTCTCAGGCGCAAACCGCTGGAAAGCGTTGTGCCGCCCTCTTACAAACAAGTATAGCGGCCCCCTTGCGCCCGGGGCATCAATTACGATGAGTCAAAATGGAGTCGACGAGGCCGTATTCCACTGCTTCTGAGGCAGACAGGAAACGATCGCGCTCGGTATCACGCTCGATCTGCTCAAGGGATTGACCCGTATGATGTGCCATTAGTTCATTCATGCGGCCTTTCACTTTCAGGATTTCGCGGGCGTGGATTTCGATATCCGTCGCCTGGCCCTGATAGCCGCCCAGCGGCTGGTGAATCATCACGCGGGAGTTCGGCAGACAGAAACGCTTACCTTTAGCCCCAGCGGTCAGCAGGAAGGCGCCCATCGAAGCCGCCTGCCCCATACAAATAGTGCTGACGTCCGGTTTGATGAACTGCATAGTGTCGTAAATCGACATCCCGGCGGTAATCACGCCGCCCGGAGAGTTAATGTACAGATAGATATCTTTTTCCGGGTTTTCCGCTTCCAGAAACAGCATCTGCGCCACGATCAGGTTAGCCATGTGATCTTCTACCTGGCCAGTCAGAAAAATGACGCGCTCCTTGAGCAGACGGGAGTAAATATCAAATGAACGTTCGCCGCGTGAGGTCTGTTCAATGACCATCGGCACCAGGGCCATATGGGGTGCAAAGTTGTCTCGTTCGCCACTGTATGACATTTCCGTCTCCTGGATTAATTTGAAAAAAACCGCTGCACTGATTGTAACCTTACGGACGGATTATCAGCCAGAATTTCTGCCATCGGGCAGAAGTGCATTGATGCACGCTTCATTACGGCGCATGGTTATACCGCTGCAGTTACGTCTCCCGGTTATGGGGATGACGTTGCCTTAATTCAAGCATAACAATCTTTTGTCGTAACGCTATCACTGAAATCGCCTTTTCGCACGTATCCTAAGGCTATCATTGCAATAAAAAAACCCGCGGCCTTTCGGCAACGGGTTTTTACTCAAACCTTAAACCTTGCGGCGAAATTACGCTTGCTGGTTCATCAGTTCGCTGAAGGAAGTGGCTTTTTCAGACACTTTAGCTTTCGCTAGCACGGCTTCAACAGCCTGCTCTTCCAGAGCGACGTTGCGCATGTTGTCCATCAGCTCTTTGTTTTTGCTGTAGAACTCAACGACTTCTTTCGGATCTTCGTAAGCGGAAGCCATCTCTTCGATCAGGCCTTTCACGCGATCTTCGTCAGCTTTCAGCTCGTTGGTACGAATCACTTCGCCCAGCAGCAAGCCAACAACAACGCGACGTTTAGCCTGCTCTTCGAACAGCTCACGCGGCAGTTCCAGAGCCTGTTGCTCGTTACCGCCGAAACGCTGAGCAGCCTGGCGGCGCAGAACGTCGATTTCGCTGTCAATCAGCGCAGCTGGAACATCGATATCGTTAGCTTTAACCAGACCTTCGATAGCCTGAGATTTAACGCGGTTACGCACAGCGCCTTTCAGCTCGCGCTCCATGTTTTTACGCACTTCAGCGCGCAGGCCGGCTACGGAACCATCTTCAACGCCGAAACGCTTGATGAACTCTTCAGTCAGCTCTGGCAGTTCACGTTCTTCAACTTTCTTCAGGTTGATAACGAACTTAGCCGCTTTACCTTTCAGGTTTTCAGCGTGGTATTCTTCCGGGAAGGTCACGTCGATGGTGAACTCTTCGCCAGCTTTGTGGCCTTTGATACCATCTTCAAAGCCCGGGATCATACGACCCTGGCCCATCGCCAGTACGAAGTCAGAAGCTTTGCCGCCTTCGAACTCTTCGCCGTCAACGGAACCGGTGAAATCAACGGTAACGCGATCTTCGGCATCAACAGCGCCGTCTTTGTCTTTCCAGTTAGCCTGCTGCTTACGCAGAGTATCCAGCATGGTGTCAACGTCAGCGTCGGTCACTTCAACAACCGGTTTTTCAACTTCGATCGCTTCCAGACCCTGCAGTTCAACTTCCGGATAAACTTCGAACTCGACCGCGTAGGTGAAATCTTCACCCAGCTTGTATTCGCCCGGAACATAGTTCGGCGCGCCGGCCGGATTAATTTTTTCTTTGATGATCGCGTCAACGAAGTTACGGCTCATCAGGTCACCCAGCACGTCCTGGCGAACAGATGCGCCATAACGCTGAGCAACAACATTCATCGGCACTTTGCCTTTACGGAAGCCGTCAATGCGAACTTTTTTCGCTACGTTGACCAGCTCGCTTTTGACAGCATTCTCGATGCTGTCAGCGGCGATAGTAATCGTTACACGGCGCCCAAGGCCCTGAGTGGTTTCAACTGAAACTTGCATCTTGTTACCTCAAAAAAATCACAGTGCTCGGTCAACTCTGGAAGCGCGAACAGGTTGCTTCGCAGAACCGGGATGCCCTCTTCAAATCAGAAACACATTCCCTGTCGTCAGAATCATCCCGAAGACATTCATAATAAAAGACGCGGCATTATAGCGGCATCACTTTTGTGAGTCGAGAACGGTTGTCGCCCACTGCTGCGGCTTTTTTCACATTTCCCGAGCAAATTTGCCTGTAAAAAAGCGCAAGCTGCACATTTTCCAGGCAAAACAAAACGGCCCGCAGGCCGTTTTCTCATAAATCTTCACGCAACATACTGGAAAAGCTCCAGCGGTTGCAAATGCGATTTCTACGCGATACTCCCAGCCCCGCGACAAGGAGGAGAAGCAAAGACGGTATCCTGTAGCCCTTCCCACTCTTTGATTGTGTAGGTATGCAACGCCAGAGCGTGCACGGTGCTTGATAGTTCCTCAGTCAACGTTCCGTAAATCATACGGTGACGATTAAGAAAACGCTCGCCAAGGAAGCGATCGCTCACCAACACCACTTTAAAATGACTTTCAGAGCCCGCAGGAACGTTGTGGCGATAACTTTCATCCACGACTTCAAGATACACCGGGTCGAACGCTGCCCTAAGTTTTGCTTCGATCTGTTCACGTATCATCATGAATTTTCTCCTCCGACAACGCTGTATTGCCGCCATTCCCTTTAAATGTTAGCCGCTTTTACCGCTTCCATTGGGCGAAAACAACAAAAAATTGGCATTCCTCTGATATTTTCATGCAAAAGTATCGGCTTTACTGGTCTGGTATCCTGAAAGCCCCATCTGAATTGCGATATGCGATGCTGCAAGGACAGAAAACGCACAAGACGATGAATTTACATGCGTTGCCACTTCCCCTTGCCGTTGGCGATGTTATGATGGCGGGAATTGTCCTCATTACTACTCCCATGCGTTGAGACCCTGAACATGTTTAAGAAAATTCTTTTGCCTTTGGTCGCGCTGTTTATGCTGGCCGGATGCGCCACTCCGCCGACCACTATTGATGTATCACCGAAAATTACCCTGCCGCAGCAGGATCCCAGTCTGATGGGCGTGACCGTCAGCATTAACGGCGCCGATCAGCGTCCGGATCAGGCGCTGGCGAAAGTCACTCGCGATAACCAACAGGTTACGCTGACCGCCTCCCGCGACCTGCGTTTCTTATTGCAGGAAGTCCTCGAGAAACAGATGACCTCCCGCGGCTATATGATTGGTCCGAACGGCGCCGTTGACCTGCAAATTATCGTCAATAAACTGTACGCCGACGTGTCACAGGGCAACGTGCGTTACAACATCGCCACCAAAGCCGATATCGCCATCATCGCCACCGCCGCCAACGGCAACAAGATGACCAAAAACTATCGTGCCAGCTACTCTGTTGAAGGCGCATTTCAGGCCTCGAACAAGAATATCGCCGATGCGGTTAATAGCGTTATGACCGATACCATTAGCGATATGGCGCAGGACACCAGCATTCACGATTTTATCAAGCAAAACGCTCGTTAATTTAAGTTGCAGACCCGGCCCCGCGTCGGGTCTGCACGACAAGACATGTCCAATCATTACTTACGCATTTTTACGCAGCCAAAATCAGCGATCCTGCTGATCCTTGGTTTTGCGTCTGGATTACCGCTCGCCCTGACCTCAGGCACGCTGCAGGCGTGGATGACCGTTGAAAATATCGATCTGAAAACCATCGGTTTTTTCTCTCTCGTCGGCCAGGCCTACGTCTTTAAGTTCCTATGGTCGCCGCTGATGGACCGCTACACGCCGCCGTTTCTCGGCCGTCGTCGCGGCTGGCTGCTGGCAACCCAGTTTCTGTTACTGATTGCTATTGCGGCGATGGGATTCCTTGAACCCTCCACGCAGCTGCGCTGGATGGCGGCGCTGGCGGTCGTCATCGCCTTTTGCTCCGCGTCTCAGGATATTGTGTTTGATGCGTGGAAAACTGACGTGCTGGCCGCGGAAGAGCGAGGCACCGGCGCGGCAATCAGCGTGCTGGGCTATCGTCTGGGGATGCTGGTTTCCGGCGGGCTGGCGCTATGGCTGGCCGACCGCTGGCTAGGATGGCAGGGAATGTACTGGCTGATGGCCGCGTTGCTGATCCCCTGCATTATCGCCACGCTGCTGGCCCCGGACCCCAGCGATGTCATTCCGGTGCCGAAAACGCTGGAACAGGCGGTTGCCGCGCCGCTTCGCGACTTCTTCGGTCGCAATAACGCCTGGCTTATCCTGCTACTTATCGTCCTTTATAAGCTTGGCGATGCTTTTGCCATGAGCCTGACCACCACCTTTCTGATTCGCGGCGTCGGTTTCGACGCCGGCGAAGTGGGCATGGTCAATAAAACGCTCGGCCTGTTCGCCACGATTGTCGGCGCCCTGTACGGCGGCGTGCTCATGCAGCGCCTGACCTTATTCCGCGCACTGTTGATTTTTGGCGTGCTGCAGGGGGTATCCAACGCCGGATATTGGCTGCTATCCATTACCGATAAGCACCTTTTCTCCATGGCGACGGCGGTATTTTTCGAAAACCTGTGCGGCGGGATGGGCACCGCGGCGTTCGTCGCGCTGCTGATGACGCTGTGCAACAAATCCTTTTCAGCCACCCAGTTTGCCCTGCTCTCGGCGCTTTCCGCCGTCGGGCGCGTTTACGTCGGCCCCATCGCCGGCTGGTTCGTCGAGGCTCACGGCTGGCCGGCCTTCTATCTCTTTTCCGTCGTTGCCGCTGTGCCGGGTATTTTGCTGCTGTTAATTTGCAGGCGTACCCTGGAACACACCCAGCGGTCAGAGAGTTTTATGCCGCGCACGCTCTTTCCTCAGATCTACGCGCTGGCCTTAATTATTCTGGCGGTTGGCTGCCTGATGCTGGCGATATGGCTACTGCTGCTGGTGCTGAACGCGCTGGATTACACCAATTTCTCCTTCCTCGCGGGCCTGCTGGAGATCGCCGTACTCACCGCCGTTGCGGGTATTTTACTCGGCGCTTTCCTTGACTACCTGGCATTACGCAAAACCGAGCTGATTTAATCGTTACAGAAACGTTATTGGACGTTGTAATTACCATGGGTAATTATAACGTCTTATTAACGATTTTATATTTAGACTACTGAGTTTGTTGTTTTGTGCGTTTTAGATTTCTGGAAATTATTGACAATTTTTATGCGAATCTTTAAATAATTTAAACGATTCAGCTTTACTGGTTTTATTTTCCGCTTTTATGATGTCTTTTATTTGATAATTAATTGTTAATTATTTGTGTTGTTTTGCAGATGGTTATGCTCATTCTCTTATAAACCCCCTGGTTCTTATCCCTTTCGTTATCAATCCCGCGTAAATCAAGCTTTGCAAGCGATAATGTCACACTCCGTAACATATGTGACAAGGCAAGCAGAAGCCGCTAACATAGAACAGACACAGCTCCAACTATGTTTACAGTAATGCAACCTTCCCGTAAAATGCCCGTACACTTTAAGCGCCACCAGATTCCGTGGAATTGAGGTCGTTCAATGAGACTTAGGAAATACAATAAAAGTTTGGGATGGATGTCATTAATCGCAGGCACTGTATTACTCAGTGGTTGTGATTCTGCACTCCTCGACCCAAAAGGACAGATTGGACTGGAGCAACGCTCTCTGATTCTGACGGCTTTCGGCCTGATGATGATCGTCGTTATTCCAGCCGTCTTGATGGCAGTAGGATTTGCCTGGAAGTATCGTGCGAGCAATAAAGATGCGAAGTATAGCCCGAACTGGTCACACTCCAACAAAGTTGAAGCCGTGGTCTGGACGGTTCCTATCCTGATCATCCTGTTCCTGGCCGTTCTGACCTGGAAAACAACTCACGCATTAGAGCCGAGCAAACCGCTTGCTCACGATGAAAAACCCATCACTATCGAAGTCGTTTCGATGGACTGGAAATGGTTCTTCATCTATCCGGAACAAGGTATTGCTACCGTCAACGAAATCGCCTTCCCGGCGAACGTACCGGTACACTTCAAAGTGACCTCCAATTCCGTGATGAACTCGTTCTTTATCCCACGTTTAGGTAGCCAGATTTACGCAATGGCCGGGATGCAGACTCAGCTGCACCTCATCGCGAACGAAGCTGGTACTTACGACGGTATCTCCGCCAGCTATAGCGGCCCGGGCTTCTCTGGAATGAAGTTCAAAGCTATCGCCACGCCGGATCGTGCAACCTTCGATCAGTGGGTAGCGAAAGCCAAACAGTCTGCGAATACCATGGACTCCATGGAAACATTCGACAAACTGGCTGCGCCTAGCGAATACAACAAAGTGGAATACTTCTCTAACGTGAAACCGGATTTGTTTAAAGATGTTGTTAACAAATTTATGTCTCACGGTAAGAGCATGGATATGACCCAACCGGAGGGCGAGCACGCAGCGCACGAAGGAATGGAAGGCATGGACATGAGCCACGCGGAAACCGCTCACTAAGGGGCCGAGGAAGAAAACGATGTTCGGAAAACTTACACTGGATGCAGTGCCCTACCATGAACCCATTATTGTGGTTACGGTGGCTGCAATTATCATTGGGGGACTGGCGCTTCTGGCAGCCATCACTTACTTCGGTAAGTGGTCCTACCTTTGGAACGAGTGGCTGACTTCGGTTGACCACAAACGTCTCGGTATCATGTACGTTATCGTAGCAATCGTTATGTTGCTGCGTGGCTTTGCTGACGCCGTTATGATGCGTAGCCAGCAGGTGCTGGCCTCGGCCGGGGAAGCAGGTTTCCTGCCGCCTCACCACTACGATCAGATCTTTACCGCCCACGGCGTTATCATGATCTTCTTCGTAGCGATGCCGTTTGTTATCGGTCTGATGAACCTGGTGGTTCCGCTGCAGATCGGCGCACGCGACGTTGCTTTCCCCTTCCTTAACAACCTGAGCTTCTGGTTCACCGTTGTGGGTGTGATTCTGGTTAACCTCTCTCTGGGCGTCGGTGAATTCGCGCAGACCGGTTGGCTGGCCTATCCGCCGCTGTCGGGAATTGAGTACAGTCCGGGAGTCGGGGTCGATTACTGGATCTGGGCTCTCCAGCTATCCGGTATTGGTACAACGCTTACCGGTATTAACTTCTTCGTAACGATTATCAAGATGCGTGCCCCTGGCATGACCATGTTCAAGATGCCGGTGTTTAGCTGGGCATCTCTGTGCGCCAACATCCTGATTATCGCCTCCTTTCCAATTCTGACCGTCACCGTCGCGCTGCTGACCCTGGACCGCTACCTGGGCACCCATTTCTTTACCAACGATATGGGTGGCAACATGATGATGTACATCAACCTGATTTGGGCCTGGGGTCATCCGGAAGTGTACATTCTGGTTCTGCCGGTATTCGGTGTCTTCTCCGAAATCGCAGCGACCTTCTCGCGTAAGCGTCTGTTTGGCTACACCTCGCTGGTATGGGCAACAGTGTGTATTACCGTTCTGTCGTTCATCGTTTGGCTGCACCACTTCTTTACTATGGGTGCGGGCGCGAACGTAAACGCCTTCTTCGGTATTACGACCATGATCATCGCTATCCCAACCGGGGTTAAGATCTTCAACTGGCTGTTTACCATGTACCAGGGCCGCATCGTCTTCAACTCAGCAATGCTGTGGACGATTGGCTTTATCGTGACCTTCTCCGTAGGTGGTATGACCGGCGTTCTGCTGGCGGTACCGGGCGCAGACTTCGTGCTGCACAACAGCCTGTTCCTGATCGCGCACTTCCATAACGTCATCATCGGCGGCGTAGTGTTCGGTTGCTTCGCAGGTCTGACCTACTGGTGGCCGAAAGCCTTTGGCTTCACCCTGAACGAAACCTGGGGCAAACGCGCTTTCTGGTTCTGGATCATCGGCTTCTTCGTCGCATTTATGCCGCTGTACGTGCTCGGCTTTATGGGTATGACCCGTCGCCTGAGCCAGCAGATTGACCCGCAGTTCCACCCGATGCTGGTTGTTGCAGCCTGCGGTGCGGCGCTGATCGCCTGCGGTATCCTCTGCCAGCTGATTCAGTTCTACGTGTCTATCCGCGATCGCGAGCAGAACCGTGACCTGACCGGCGACCCGTGGGGCGGCCGTACGCTGGAGTGGGCAACCTCTTCTCCTCCGCCGTTCTACAACTTCGCTATCGTTCCTGTGGTTCACGAGCGTGACGCGTTCTGGGAAATGAAAGAGAAAGGCGACGCGTACAAGAAACCGGCTGGCTATGAAGAGATTCATATGCCGAAAAACAGCGGCGCGGGCATCGTTATTGCTGCTTTCGCAACGGTGTTTGGTTTCGCAATGATCTGGCACATCTGGTGGATGGCGATTGCAAGCTTCGTCGGCATTCTGGCGACCTGGATTATTAAGAGCTTTGACGAGGACGTGGATTACTACGTGCCGGTTGCAGTAGTCGAAAAACTGGAAAATCAGCATTTCGATGAGATTAACAAAGCAGGGCTGAAAAATGGCAACTGATACTCTTGCGCATAACGCCCACGCGCACGAACACGGGCACCATGATACAGGACCGATGAAGGTATTCGGTTTCTGGATCTACCTGATGAGCGACTGCATTATCTTCGCCACTCTGTTCGCGACCTATGCCGTTCTGGTGAACGGCACGGCAGGCGGGCCGACCGGTAAAGATATTTTCGAACTGCCGTTCGTTCTGGTTGAAACCGCGCTGCTGCTGTTCAGCTCCATCACCTACGGCATGGCGGCTATCGCCATGTACAAAAACAACAAGAGCCAGGTGGTTTCCTGGCTGGCGCTGACCTTCCTCTTCGGGGCAGGGTTCATCGCAATGGAACTCTATGAATTCCATCACCTGATTGTTGAAGGTATGGGTCCGGATCGCAGCGGCTTCCTGTCAGCGTTCTTCGCGCTGGTCGGTACCCACGGTCTGCACGTAACCTCTGGTCTGATCTGGATGGCGGTGCTGATGGTACAGGTTTCTCGTCGTGGCCTGACCAACACTAACCGTACCCGTATCATGTGCCTGAGTCTGTTCTGGCACTTCCTGGACGTCGTGTGGATCTGCGTGTTCTCTGTTGTTTATCTGATGGGGGCGATGTAATGAGTCATTCTACCGATCATAGCGGCGCTTCTCACGGCAGCGTGAAGAGCTACATGACGGGGTTCATCCTGTCGATCATTCTGACGGTTATCCCGTTTGCAATGGTGATGAGTGGCTCCGCATCGCATGCGGCTATTCTGGGAACCATCCTGGTCACTGCAGTTGTGCAGATTGTGGTACACCTCGTGTACTTCCTGCACATGAACAGTAAATCGGACGAAGGTTGGAACCTGACCGCATTTATCTTCACCGTAATCATCATTGCTATCGTAGTCGTCGGTTCCATCTGGATTATGTGGAACCTGAACTACAACATGATGATGCACTAAGAGCGGCGAGTATGTTTAAGCAATACCTGCAAGTAACGAAACCAGGCATTATTTTTGGCAACCTGATCTCCGTGATTGGCGGTTTCCTGCTGGCCTCAAAGGGCCACATAGACTATCCGCTTTTCATCTGGACGCTCCTCGGAGTATCCCTGGTGGTCGCCTCGGGTTGTGTTTTCAACAACTATATCGACCGTGATATCGATCGTAAGATGGAACGGACGAAAAACCGGGTGCTGGTCAAAGGGCTGATCTCGCCAGAAGCTTCGCTGGTATACGCCACCCTGCTGGGTATTGCTGGCTTCATGCTGCTGTGGTTTGGCGCCAACCCCCTCGCCTGCTGGCTGGGGGTGATGGGGTTTGTGGTTTATGTCGGCGTTTACAGCCTGTATATGAAGCGCCACTCCGTCTACGGCACGCTGATTGGTTCTCTCTCCGGCGCTGCGCCGCCGGTGATTGGCTACTGTGCGGTGACCGGTGATTTTGACAGCGGCGCCGCTATTCTGCTGGCTATTTTTAGCCTGTGGCAGATGCCTCACTCTTACGCTATCGCGATTTTCCGCTTCAAGGATTATCAGGCGGCGAATATTCCTGTTCTGCCGGTAGTGAAAGGCATTTCTGTGGCGAAAAACCATATCACCGTTTACATCATCGCTTTCGCCGTTGCGACCCTGATGCTCTCTCTGGGCGGCTACGCCGGATACAAATATCTGGTTGTCGCTGCGGCAGTGAGCGTCTGGTGGCTCGGAATGGCGCTGCGCGGTTACAAAGTGGCGGATGATAAAGTCTGGGCGCGTAAGCTGTTCGTCTTTTCCATCGTGGCCATTACCGCACTGTCGGTGATGATGTCCGTCGACTTTATGGTGCCGGATTCACATAATTTACTGACTATGGTTAGATAAAACCCTAATCAGCACCTGCCGAACGGCTCCCGCTTGCAAGACCGGGAGCCGTTTCTTTATCCCCCCTTCACTCTTCTGATTCATATTATGCAAATCAACTCCCTCCATTCGTTCATATCTATCGAAATTACCTTCCTTCTCAACTCATTAGGTTCATAGAAAAATCATATAAAAATCATAGCCCTGGCCGGAACACCATCTGGTTTATCTCTATTTAGCGGTGTTAGTCTTTCGCGGTGAGCTTGTGCTCACTTATCCCGTTTAATAAGGAAATAAAAATGAAAGAATTAACATTTAACGAAATGGAGTACGTTTCTGGTGGTTTTAATTTAGTTGGCGCCGCAACCGGCTTTACCGATTTTGTGGTCAATTCCGGGCTGGGATTCAGCTCTTTTGTCGCTACCTCAGGAGCTGCATTCGCAAGCTTCGTGATCGACAGCACCGTTGAAATTGGCAAGTTTGTTGCTGGTCAAACCAACTGGAATACCTTTGTTACTAACGGCGCCAATAACTGGAATGGCTTTGTCAACACCGCGGCAAACAGCTGGTCAACATTCGTGAACAACGCTGGTGCAGACTGGAACGGCTTTATCGACACCGCTAAAGCATAATACATCGGGCAGGTGCCCACCTGCCCTCTCTCTGACTACCCCACCAGCATTGCCTGAGCGCTATAAAGCAAATCCAGATGATCGCGGCACAGGGCCTCAATCGAGGTTCTGGACTGATGGCTGGTTAAGCTCAGCGCTCCCCAGTAGATCCCTTCCCGGTCTGACAGCGGTACGGCCAGCACTAGCATGCCAATTTCAAACTCCTGCTCAATCGCGGCATATCCCTGGCGGCGCACCTGGGCGATCTTCTCCAGCAGGGTCGTAACGTCGGTTACCGTATAGGGCGTGCGCTGTTCGCGTTTGATCCGTTGCAATACATTCTCACACTCGGCTTCCGCTAACGACGCCAGCCATAGCCGACCACCAGCGGTACAGTAAATCGGCACCCTCTCCCCCAGGCGTACTGAAGTCGAGTTAAACGGCGTATGCTTACTGCGGGCGATATACACCAGCTCATCATCATCTATCACCCCCACCGAAGCGTGCTCTTCCGTCCGGCTGGCGATGTACTCAACGATCGGCCGTACCATGCGCGGGAACTGCGCTGAATCAACATACGCCTGCCCCAGCCTCAACGCTTTGGGCGTCAGCCAGTAGTAACGTCCGTCGGTTTGCAGGTAGCGCTCGTGCAGCAGGGTAAGGAAAAACCGCCGCGCGGCGCTTTGCGTCAGGCCGCTCATTTTCGCCGCCTGCGGCACGGTGAGCCGCGGATGCTCTTTTGAAAATAGCTGGATCAGCGCCAGCCCCTTTTGCAGGCCGACGATCAGATCGCGGGGATGAATCTGGTTTTGCATACTTGTTCACACTTTCGCAACAATTAGATCGGTTTAGTGCGATTATCGCAGTGGTGGTGCGATTAACAACCAGTATGGTCGAATTCTGCGTTGTCGCTCTCAGCTTCCGCTGAAATACTTTCACAACATTCATTTAACAAAATGAGGTTTGAAATGGTCAGTGGATTCACTCAGGTCGTCGCCGTCATCGGTCACCCGATTACCCAGGTTAAATCGCCGGAGAATTTCAACCGCTACTTTGCAGACCAGCAGATGGACAGCGTCATGATCCCGGTGGATATCGCACCGGAAGCCGTTGCTGACTATCTGAAGACGCTGCGCGGCTGGCACAACATGAGCGGCGTGCTGGTCACCGTTCCACACAAACAGCGGGCCGCCGCCCTGGTCGACGAGTTAACACCGCGAGCTCAGCACCTCAATGCCATTAACGTCATCCGTAAGCTGGCCGATGGCCGTTTACAGGGCGATATGCTCGATGGCGTCGGTTTTCAGCTTGCCGCAGAGGCGCACGGCTTTAGCGCCGCCGGTAAAAAGGGGCTGCTCTCCGGCTGCGGCGGCGTCGGCAGCGCTATCGCGTGGGGGCTTTGCGAAGCAGGCATCCATCAACTGGCGCTTTATGATCAGAATCCCGCCACGCTCCAGCTGCTTCATAACCGACTGGCGACGCATTTTCCGCACGTTCACCTTACCGATCTGCCCGCTACGCTCAACGGCCTGGATTTGCTGGTGAACGGTTCCCCGGCGGGAATGGCCGGTTTCGATCCGTTACCGCTGCCGCAAACGCTGCTGGAAACACTCCCGGTATCAGCGCATGTCGCGGACGTGGTTACCGCCCCGGTTATCACCCCGCTCCTCGACTTCGCCCGGGATCGCGGCTGCACGATCCAGACCGGGCCGGAGATGGCGCTGGCGCAGATGAAACTGATGGGGCAGTTCATCGGCGCCATTGCGCAGGAACAGGGAGCGGCGGCATGAAAAGCTGGGACGTCATCGTTATTGGCAGCGGCGCCGCAGGCTTTGCCGCGGCGGTGACCGCCTGCTGTAAAGGACTGTCGGTGCTGATGCTGGAAAAAGCTCCGCAGTTTGGCGGCACCTCCGCCATTTCCGGGGGCGCGGTGTGGATCCACGACAGCGATCAGGCGCGGAAAAAGGCCGCAGGCGGCAGCCCGCAGGAAATCGAAACCTATCTGCGGACGATTATCGGTGAGCCTCATTATCGTCAGGATCTGGTAGATGCCTTTATCGCTTCGGGACGCGAGGCGCTGGCGTTTCTGGAAAAAGAGGGGGCAGTGAAATATAACCTGCGCCCGCTCTCTCCAGATTATTACCCGGATGAGCCCGGCGCCGTTGATGTCGGACGGGCGCTGGAGGTGGTGGAGTTTGACGGGCGGGAGCTGGGTGAGCATTTTCGCGACCTCCGCTCTCCCCCACCGGGAATGCTATTGTTTGGCGGGATGATGGTTAACCGGGTTGATATCCAGCACTTTCTCGATATGCGCCGCTCCCTTAGCGCGTTCGCGCACTGCGGCAGACTGCTGCTGCGCTACGGTCGCGATCGCCTGAGGTACCATCGCGGTACCCGCCTGGCGATGGGCAACGCGCTGATCGCCCGCATGGCGACGCTCGCCTTTCGCAAAGGCATGCAGCTCAGGCTCAACGTCAACGTGCTTTCGCTGAGCGAACACAATGGCGAGGTGACCGGCGTAGAAATTGAGCACGAGGGTCAAAAGCAGGCTCTTGAAGCCCGCTGCGGCGTGGTGCTGGCAGCCGGAGGTTTTGCCGCAGGCAAGCTGGCTGAACGCTATCGCCCCCAGACCCGCGAGCACTACACCATGTCCCCCGCCGCCAACGACGGCGCCGCGCTGCGCCTTGCCGCCGCGGTCAATGCACGGGAAGGGGCTGACCTGCCGTCTAACTTTTTCTGGGCGCCGGTCTCGGTTTTACAGCATCCCGACGGCACGCAAGAGCGCTTCCCTCATCTGGTCACCGATCGCGCCAAACCCGGCGTGATTGCCGTCAACCAGCGCGCGGTGCGCTTCGTGAACGAGTCTAACTCTTATCACCACTTCGCCAGCGCCATGCAAAGCCGGGCAGAAAATGCCCCCTGCTTTCTGATTTGCGATGCCCTGGCCATGAAGCGCTACGGCCTCGGCCTGGCGCGCCCTGCCCCGGTCAATAATGACGCGCTGGTGAAAGCGGGCTATCTGCATAAGGCCGATACGCTGCCTGAACTGGCGCAGCGGCTCGGGCTGGATCCGCATACGCTCGCTGAAACGGTGGCTCGCTATAACCGCGATGCCGCTCAGGGCCTCGACCCGGCGTTCACCAAAGGCGGCAACAGCTATAACCGAGCGATGGGCGACCCTGGCCACCGGCCAAACGCCTGTAACGCTCCGCTGACCCGCGCGCCGTTTTATGCCGTCACCCTCTATACCGGCGATCTCGGTACCTCACGCGGCCTGGTCACTACCGCCGATGCTCAGGTGATTAACCAGCAGGATGAACCGATTAAAGGCCTCTACGCCGTGGGTAATGATATGGATTCGATGATGGCCGGAACCTATCCCGGCCCCGGCATTACGCTCGGCCCGGCGCTCACCTTCGGCTATCTCTCAGCCAGCCATATGGCGCAACAACACGCACTGTAAACAGGAGAAGATCATGATCTATGAAAAACGCACCTACACCATCAATCCGTTGAAAATGGCCGACTGGCTGGCGCTGTACAAAAGCGATGCTTACGCCGTGCAAACCGAGCATCTCGGTAAGCTCATCGGTTTCTTCTTTACCGAAATTGGCGTGGTCAATCAGGTGGTACATATCTGGGCCTACGAGAGCCTCGACGATCGCCTGGTGCGTCGGGCGCGTATGGCGCAGGACGAACGCTGGCTGACGTTCTCGCGCAAAAACCGCGAGCTGGCCGCCGTCGAGCGCCTGGAGTCGGTGCTTCTGCGCCCCACTGATTTTTCACCACTGCAATAAGGAGAGAGTTATGAGCGGGCAGATGAACGTGGATGTTCTGGTCGTCGGCTCCGGCGCTGCGGGGCTCTCTGCCGCCGTCACCGCCGCGCTCGGCGGCGCCAGCGTGCTTGTTGCAGAGAAAGAGTCGGTCATTGGCGGCACCAGCGCCTGGTCCGGCGGCTGGCTGTGGATCCCGCGTAATCCGCTGGCGCGTGAGGAGGGTATTGAAGAAGAACCCGACGCGCCGCTCGCTTATTTACGCCATGAAATGGACGGTGAGCCTGCCGATGCGCGTCTGCTCGCTTACTTACAGTACGGACCGGAGATGATCGACTTTTTCCGCCGCCGCACCGCCGTGCAGTTTCTCTCCGGCAGCAAAATGCCTGATTTTCACGCTTCGCCAGGCGCTGCGCTGGGCGGCCGCTCAGTCACGGCACAGCCTTTTGACGGGCGGTTGCTGGGCGACTGGCTACATCGCCTGCGGCCTCCGCTGGAGACCATCAGCCTCGCGGGGATGGGCATTGCCGGCGGTACGGATATGGCGCACTTTTTTAACGCCACCCGCTCAGCGCGCTCGGCGCTGTACGCCACCCGCCGCCTGCTGCGTCACGGCTGGCAGCGGCTGCGCGCCGGCCGCGGACAGCATCTGGTTAACGGCAACGCGCTGGTCGCCCGCCTCCTGCGTTCGGCGCTGGATGCGGGTGTGAATTTTCAGCTTAACGCGCCGGTAGAACGTCTGCTCACCGACAACAATGGCGTTACGGGCGCGATAGTACGTAGCGACAGCGGCGCGCTGGAGGTTCGCGCCGGTGCGGTGATCCTCGCCTGCGGAGGCTTTCCCCACGACAGGCAGCGTCTGGCCGAACAGGTGCCGCACGCCGCCAGCGGCTACGGCCACTTTTCCGCCGCGCCTCCGGGGAATCAGGGGGATGGCATTCGGCTCGGCGAAACGGTCGGCGGCCAGTTTGATCATTCGCTCAGGCACGCCATGGCCTGGGCGCCAGTGTCGCGTGTTACCCTCGCCAGCGGAGTGCAGCTCCCCTTTCCGCATCTGATTGAGCGCGCGAAACCCGGCTTTATTGCCGTGTTGCCCAACGGCAAACGCTTCACCAATGAGGCCGACTCTTATCATGATTTTATTGCCGCGCTGCTGGAGGCGACGCCGCCGGGCGACACGCCGCAGGCGTGGTTGATTGCCGACAGCCGGGCGCTGCGGCGCTACGGATTGGGCCATGCTCGCCCCTTCCCGTTTACCCCAGAGGCCTGGTGCAGGACCGGATATCTGCAGACGGGCGAAACGCCGGAAGCGCTGGCAAAAGCCTGTGCCATGAATCCGCAACAGCTAACGGAAACGATCGCCCGGTTTAACGACTTTGTAGACCAGGGCGAGGATAAGGATTTTCAGCGCGGCGCATCGGCATACAACCGCACGCAGGGCGATGCCAGTCGCTCTTCGCACCCAACGCTTGGGAAGCTCTGCCATGCGCCTTTTTATGCGGTACGCATTTTGCCTGGCTCGCTGGGCTCCTTCAGCGGATTAATCACCGATGAAAATGCGCGGGTTCTCAACGCGCAGCAGCAGCCGATTCAGGGGCTTTTCGCCGTCGGCAACGACATGTCGAGCGTGATGCGGGGATTCTATCCCAGCGGCGGTATCACGCTGGGTCCGGCGATGACCTTTGGTTATTTGGTCGGAAAAAACCTGGCAGAAAATATAAATAAAACAACTCAGTAAAAGCATTCCACCAGGGACGGCAATACGCATAACAACAACCTGCAACTGTACTGGAGTCCTTCATGAACATGCGAACCCTGTCACTCGCCGCGCTTACCCTACTTGATGTCCCACCACCGGAACAGGTGCGCATTGCGGCCCAGGCCGGCTTCACTCACGTTGGCCTGCGCCTGCTTCCCGCAACCCCGTCGGATCCGGATTACGCCATGCTCGGCGATACCCCCGCCGTTCGCGATACCCTGGCGGCGCTGATGGCAACCGGCGTTCGCGTTTCCGACGTTGAGATTGTCCGCCTGACGCCAGATTTTGCCCTGAATACCCGATTGAGGCTGTTCCTTGATACCGCCGCGCGCCTTGGCGCGAAGCAGGTTTTAGTCGCCGGCAACGATGATAACCGGGCCCGCAGTGCGGAAAATCTCGCCCAACTGGCCGAAGCCGGCCAGGAGTATGGTTTAACCATGAACCTGGAGCCTATGCCATGGACCCACCTGCGCACCATCGCCGAAGTCCAGGCGCTGATCGCCGTCAGTGGCCGCAGCGATATCGGTATTTTAATTGATGCCATTCACTTCTGGCGGGCAGGCGAATCCCTTTCGACCCTCGCCACGCTCCCGCAAAATTGCCTCAACTATATGCAGCTTTGCGATGCCTTAGCGCAATCCCCCGCTGACGAGCAAGAGTTGATTTACCAGGCGCGCGCCGCGCGCCAGGTGCCCGGTGAAGGCGGACTCGACCTGCACGGTCTGATGGCAGCGCTTCCGGCCACGCTACCGGTATCCATCGAGGTTCCGCTAAGCGGCGCTCGGGGGGCGCTGCCGGCGCTCGCTCGCGCTCAGCTGCTGTTTAACGCCGCGCAGTCCTACCTGCGCCCTTGCGCATAAGGAGAGTCCCATGACACAGACTCAACGCCTGGACGTCAGGGAGTTAATCAACGCCAATCCGCTCAGCCGCTTTCAGAAGCTGGTGGTGTTCTTAGGCTTCTGCGTTATCGCGCTGGACGGCTTTGATATCGCCATCATGGGATTTATCGCCCCAACGCTGAAGCAGGAATGGGGAGTAAGCAACCACGAGCTCGGTTTTGTCATCAGCGCCGCGCTGATAGGCCTGGCGCTGGGCGCTATTTTCTCCGGCCCCCTCGCCGACTGGCTGGGACGGAAGAAAATTATCATCAATAGCGTCTTCTTCTTCGGCTTTTGGACCATCGCCACCGCCCTTTCACAAAATATTGAGCAGATGATGGTCTTTCGTTTTCTGACCGGGCTGGGGTTAGGCGCCGCCATGCCGAATATCGGCACCCTGGTGTCAGAGTATGCGCCGGAGCGTCAACGCTCGTTCCTGATTACGATTATTTTTTGCGGCTTCACCTTTGGCGCGGCAGCGGGCGGTTTCTCTGCATCCTGGCTGATCCCGCAGTTTGGCTGGCACTCGCTGATGCTGCTTGGCGGGATCCTCCCGCTGCTGTTCGCTCCGGTCCTGATCTGGCTGTTACCGGAATCGGTGCGTTTTTTGGTAGTTAAGCGCGCGCCTGCTGAACGTATTCGGCGGATTATGCAGCGCCTCTATCCGGGACAAATTCCCGATGAGGCAGAGTTCAGCTTACCGGCCCAGCCCGTCCAGGCAAATGCCATGCGCATCGTTCTCTCCCGCCAGTATCGCTTCGGTTCGATGATGCTCTGGCTGGTTTACTTTATGGGGCTTTTTTTGGTCTATCTCCTCGGTAGCTGGCTACCGACGCTGGTAAAAGAAGTCGGCTTAACGGTCGGCCAGGCGGCGGTGATGACCGCAATGTACCAGGCGGGCGGAACCATCGGCTCGCTGTTTGCAGGCTGGCTGATGGACCGGATCAACCCCCATCGGGCTCTCGGACTGATTTACGCGGTTGGCGGCCTGTTTACGATGGCAATGGGCTATGCCGCGGCAAGCTTTGCGCTCATCTGCCTGCTGGCATTTATCAGCGGAGCCTGCTTAAACGGCGCCAATACCGGCATGAACGCGCTCTCCGCCCGCTACTATCCTACCGAAGCGCGGGCTACCGGCTCCAGCTGGATGCACGGTGTTGGCCGCATGGGCGCGATCCTGAGCGCCTTTGCCGGAGCGGAAATGCTGGCGCTGAATATCAGCTTCGAAAGCGTTTTCCTGATCCTTGGCATTCCCGCCGCGATTACCGTCGTCGGGCTGGCGGCCAAAGGTATTTTCGCGGCTGGTCCGACGGCAAAAGCCACCGCTTCAACCACGCCCGTCAGAAGTACATTTTAAACGGTGATGCTAAGGCAGGCGTGTTTCAAAAACACGCCTGCCAAAAAAGAAAAATTAATTTCATTTAAATGAATAATGAAAAATGAAAATACCGTGCAGTATCGATTCACTTCACAAAACCACAGCGCAAAATCATGAAACCCATACAATAAACAAATCAAATATCGTTCAGAAAAACACTTAATAACCTTATCAATCAGAATGACTTGATAGCTGTAGCCAAAAAATTTACGGCTCAATTTTTACGGTTTTTCGATCCGCCTCGCATATACAGAAATTAAATTCCAAACAAACATTGAAATGAAATAAATATTTCCTTATGTTCTGGCTGATATTCAGGATAAGGTCGTGCCGGTGGAACTGGCGCAGAGGTCCTGACTTGTCCTTCCAGACAAAGGAATTGACCATGAGTGAACAGCAGATTCTTCTCTCTCCCGCGGCAGCACGCGGCGATAAGCTAAGCTGGGCTACCCGAATCGCTTACGGCGGCGGTGATACCGCCTGTAACGTCGTTTTCGGCATGATCGGCACAGTTTTAACCCTCTTTTATACCGACTATGTCGGCATCAGCATCGCCACCGTTGGCCTGGTGATGCTGATCTCACGTCTGTTTGATGGCGTTTCCGATGTCATCATGGGCCTGATGGTGGAACGCACGAACTCTCGCTGGGGTAAATCACGCCCCTGGCTGCTGTGGATGAGCGTGCCCTACGCCGTATCGGCAATTTTACTGTTCACCGTCCCGCAGACCACTGGCACGCTGCAGTTTCTCTATCTGCTGGTCGCCTATAACTTCTGCACCACCGTGTGCTATACCGCCATCAACCTCCCCTATGGCAGCCTCTCCGCGATGATGACCCGCGCCTCCTGGGAAAGGGATATGCTCAGCATCACCCGAATGTCGATGTCGCCTTTTGGTCGTATTCTCGCCGTTGCCTGCACATTGCCGCTGGTGAAGTACTTTGGCGACGATCAGGCGGCGTGGATCAAAACCATGTCTATTTGGGCTTTTCTGGCGCTGCTGTTGCTGCTGTTTTGCTTTTATAAATGCGAAGAGAAGGTCGTCATCAAAGCGCGAGAGAAACAGGGAAACGTACCGGTAAAAACCCAGCTTTCCGCGCTTTTTCGTAACCAGTACTTCTGGGCCAGTGCAATCCTGTGGACCGCACAAAGCGTGTACTACACCGTGGTAGGGATCGCCCTGCCTTACTACTGCCGCTACGTGCTCGGCGATGATACCTTCTATAGCTCCATTTTCGTTGCCGAAACCGCGTGCATTATTATTTTCACCTTCCTGAGCTCAGTGCCTATCCGTAAATACGGTAAACGCAACGTTGCCCTCTGCGGCATTGTGCTGGCGACCATCGGCCAGGTGCTGTTTATGTTTAACTCTGATGATTACCACTGGGCGCTGGCAAACGCGATTATTCGCGGTATTGGCTTCGCCCCGCTGAATGCCGTGCTGTTCGGCTTCTGCGGCGATGCCGTCGAATTCGGCCAGTGGAAAACGCGCGTCAGACAGGAAGGGATGATCTTCTCCGCCGGTTCCGTAGGGACGAAACTCGGTGCAGGTATTGCCGCCGCGGTTATCTCCGGCCTGCTGAGCATGGCGGGTTACGTCAGCTCCAGCAGCGGATCCGGCGTTCAGCCGCAAAGCGCTATAGACATGATTAACCACGTCTATCTCTACGGTTCTTTCTTCCTGTGGATAGTCGTCATTATCACCCTGCTGTTTTACCGCCTGGATAAGCAATACCCGCAGATCATGCATGACCTGAAAGAACGCGAAGCGCGTGGCGAGATGTAAAACCTTAGAACCAGGCCCGCGCTCGGCGAGCGCGGGAATACAGCAGAACATCTGAAATCCGTAGTATCTTTATCATTGAGGAGTGCACCATCATGTTAAACGGCATGAAACCCTTATCCCGCTCCCTGCGCTGGGGCATGGTCGGCGGCGGCGGAACCAGCCAGATTGGCTACAGCCACCGCTGTGCGGCGCTTCGCGACAACGTCTTTACTCTGCTCGCTGGCGCGCTTGATATCGATGCCGAGCGCGGCCGTCAATTCGGCGAGCAGCTCGGCATCGCTCCTGAACGCTGCTATGCCAATTATCAAACGCTGTTCGCGGAGGAGGCCAAACGCCCTGACGGCATTGAAGCCGTATCGGTGACTACGCCGAACAATACTCACTTCGCTATCACTAAAGCGGCGCTTGAAGCCGGACTGCACGTTATTTGCGAAAAACCGCTGTGCTTCACCGCCGATGAAGCGCGCGAGCTGCTGGCGCTGAGCAAAAAGCAGAATAAAATTATCGGCGTCACATACGGTTATGCCGGGCACCAGATGATTCAGCAGGCGCGACAGATGATAGCGGAAGGGATGCTCGGCGAGATCCGCATTATTAATATGCAGTTCGCCCACGGTTTTCATAATGAAGCCGTTGAGCTGCAGGCTGAATCCACCCGCTGGCGGGTCACGCCAAAATATGCCGGCCCTAGCTATGTGCTGGGGGATCTGGCGACCCACCCGCTATTTATTGCCGAGACGATGGTGCCGAATCTGAGCATCACCCGCCTGATGTGTGCGCGTCAAAGCTTCGTCAAATCCCGCGCGCCGCTGGAAGATAACGCCTTTGTGCTGATGGAATATAACAACGGCGCCGTTGGTTCACTGTGGACCAGCGCGGTCAACAGCGGCGCAATGCACTCGCAAAAAGTCCGCGTCATTGGCGAAAAAGCCAGCATCGAATGGTGGGATGAGCGTCCAAATCAGCTCAGCTATGAGGTACAGGGCGAACCGGCCCGCGTCCTCGAGCGTGGGATGCCCTATCTCAGCCAGCAGGCGCTGGCGGACGACCGCATTGGCGGCGGTCACCCTGAAGGGCTGTTCGAGGCGTGGGCCAACCTCTATCGCCGCTACGCCATCGCCATCGACGCCATGGATCGCGGGGACCGGGCGTTCCTCGAGACCTTCTGGTATCCGGACGTCGAAGCCGGCCTGCACGGCGTTTACTGGGTTGAGCAGTGTGTCAAATCCGCCGACGCGGGCGGCCAGTGGGTTGACTTTAACTGCCATTAATCTCTGCACACCAGTGGAGGCTCCTCCACTGGTTTTTTTCTGCCTACCGTACTCACCTCATCATGCAACACAGTCGTAATATCTGTTAAACAAACATTTATTTACGCTTCTGTTTCCCCCCACTACACTAGGCGCAGTTTTTATATTGAGGTGGTAATGAACGATAATAAAATGACGCCAGGCGAACTGCGCGCGACCTGGGGTTTGGGGACCGTATTCTCTTTGCGCATGCTCGGCATGTTTATGGTTCTGCCGGTTCTGACCACTTACGGCATGGCGTTACAGGGCGCAAGTGAGGCCCTTATCGGCCTGGCAATCGGCATTTACGGGCTGGCCCAGGCGATATTCCAGATTCCTTTCGGACTGCTTTCCGACCGCATTGGGCGTAAACCGCTGATCGTCGGCGGCCTGTTAATCTTCGTCATCGGCAGCGTTATCGCGGCGCTTTCCGACTCTATCTGGGGCATTATTCTTGGCCGCGCGCTGCAGGGTTCCGGGGCGATTGCCGCCGCGGTCATGGCGCTGCTTTCCGATTTAACCCGCGAGCAGAACCGCACTAAAGCCATGGCGTTTATCGGCGTCAGCTTTGGCATCACCTTTGCTATTGCAATGGTTCTCGGGCCTATTGTTACCCACCAGTTGGGCCTGCACGCCCTGTTCTGGATGATCGCCTTCCTGGCGACGCTCGGGATCCTGCTAACGCTGTGGGTAGTGCCAAACAGCCAGAATCACGTGCTGAACCGCGAGTCTGGCATGGTGAAAGGCTGCTTCAGCAAAGTCCTTGCTGAGCCAAAACTACTGAAGCTCAATTTCGGTATTATGTGCCTGCATATCATGCTGATGTCGACTTTTGTCGCCCTGCCGGGACAGCTGGAAGCCGCCGGTTTCCCCGCCGCCGAGCACTGGAAAATCTATCTGGTCACCATGTTGGTCTCATTTGTGGCGGTGGTACCATTTATTATCTACGCCGAAGTGAAGCGCAAAATGAAACGCGTCTTCCTGTTGTGCGTCGCCATCCTGCTGATTGCTGAAATCGTACTTTGGGGCGCCGGAGGCTATTTCTGGGAACTGGTTGCCGGCGTTCAGCTATTTTTTCTCGCGTTTAACCTGCTGGAAGCGCTGCTGCCGTCGTTAATCAGCAAAGAATCACCGGCCGGCTATAAAGGCACTGCGATGGGAATTTATTCTACCAGTCAGTTCCTCGGCGTGGCCATCGGCGGAGCGCTCGGCGGCTGGGTGGATGGCTTTTTTGATTCGCAAACCGTCTTCCTGCTCGGCGCCCTGCTGGCGATGCTGTGGCTGCTGGTGGCCAGCACCATGAGCGAGCCGCCGTACGTTAGCAGCCTGCGGGTCGAAATCCCGGAGGATATCGCCGCGGACAAAATGCTAGAGAAACGTTTACAGGCTAAAGAGGGCGTAAAAGAAGCTCTGGTGATCGCTGAAGAGCGTTCGGTGTATATCAAAATCGATAGCAAGATCACCAACCGCTTTGAGATTGAGCAGGTGATTAAAGGGATATAAAAGCGAGCATCTTTGCTCAGGCAGGCAAAAACGGCTCTGAGCAGAGCTTTGTGTCCTGCCGGGCGGCGGCTAACGCCGTGCCCGGCCGACAGACGGGACTATTTTAATCGCGGAAATTCTTGAACTGAAACGGCTGACCTAAATCACCGCCGCGCACCAGCGCCATAACCGCCTGCAGGTCGTCGCGAGACTTACCGGTGACGCGAATCTCTTCGCCCTGGATCTGCGCCTGTACTTTCAACTTGCTGTCTTTAATCAGCTTGACGATTTTTTTCTGCGTCGCGCTTTCAATGCCCTGCTTCAGCTTCGCATCGACAAACCAGGTTTTACCGCTGTGCACGAACTCATCCGGCACCTCAATAGAACTGCCTTCGATTCCGCGTTTCAGCAGCTTAGCGCGCAGAATATCCAGCAGTTGGTTAATCTGGAAATCAGACTCGCTGAGGACCTTGATGGTCTCGTTTTTTTCGTTCAGCTCAAAGCTCGCTTCGACGTTACGAAAATCAAAACGCGATTCAACTTCACGGGTCGCGTTCTCTACGGCGTTTCGAACTTCCTGAAGATCGACTTCAGAGACAATATCGAAAGATGGCATCTTTTCCTCTCCTTCCGTTTCTTTTGCGTTGCATAATACCCGCAACGCGACATAACTCAACTTGTTATCCCGAAAGGATAACTGATAACGCTATACTTTAGCCATGAGCACCTGATGCAGCACTCACAGGTGAGGAGGAATAATGAAAGTAACCGTACTCGGATGCGGTGCACTGGGACAGTTATGGCTAACTGCGCTGTTCAAACACGGACATGAAGTCCAGGGCTGGTTACGCGTCCCACAGCCATTCTGTAGTGTCAATGTGATTGAAACCGACGGCAGCGTGTTTAATGAATCTTTTACCGCTAACGATCCTGATTTTCTCGCCAGCAGCGACCTGCTGCTGGTCACCCTCAAAGCCTGGCAGGTCTCTAACGCGGTAAAAAACCTGAGCGCCATTCTGCCGTCGTCAGTACCTGTTCTGCTCATGCACAACGGTATGGGTACCGTTGACGAGCTTAAGACCCTCAAGCAGCCGCTGCTGCTGGCTTCGACAACGCAGGCGGCCCGCCGCGACGGCAACGTGATCGTCCACGTCGCCAACGGCACCAGCCATATTGGCCCGGCGAAAGCCTATCCTGAGGATTATAGCTATCTCGCCGATGTACTGCAGGGCGTGCTGCCCGACGTCGCCTGGCATAACAATATCTACCCCGCGACCTGGAGCAAGCTGGCGGTAAACTGTGTCATTAACCCGCTGACGGCGTTAAAAAACTGTCAGAACGGCGATTTACGCGAATACCCGCAGGAGGTCGCCGCGATTTGTTATGAAGTTGCGGCGGTGATGGATCGCGAGGGGATGCATACCTCACCGGAAAACCTGCTATTCTATGTACATCAGGTTATTGAAAGTACGGCAGAAAATACCTCCTCTATGCTGCAGGATATTCTCGCCCAGCGCCATACGGAAATCGACTATATCACCGGTTATCTGTTAAAACGCGCCCGAGCCCACGGTATCGCCGTACCTGAGAATACCCGCCTGTTTGAACTGGTAAAGCGTAAGGAGAATGAATATGAGCGCGTCGGCACTGATTTGCCTCGCCCCTGGTAGCGAAGAGACCGAAGCGGTCACCACCATTGATTTACTCGTTCGCGGCGGGATAAAGGTCACCACCGCCAGCGTCGCCGGCGATGGCAGCCTGACTATCGTCTGCTCACGCGGCGTTAAGCTGCTGGCCGATGCGCCGCTGGTGGAAGTGGCCGACGGCGATTTCGATATCCTTGTTCTGCCCGGCGGCATTAAAGGCGCGGAGTACTTTCGCGACAGCCCGCTGCTGGTTGAAACAGTACGCCAGTTTCATCTTTCCGGGCGCATCGTAGCGGCTATTTGCGCCGCGGCGGCGACCGTGCTGGTACCGCATAACCTCTTCCCCATTGGCAATATGACCGGGTTTCCGGCCCTGAAAGAGCAAATCCCCGCCGAGCAGTGGCAGGATAAGCGCGTCGTCTGGGATGCTCGCGTTAAGCTGCTCACCAGTCAGGGGCCGGGAACCTCTATTGATTTCGCCCTCAAGATGATCGATCTGCTGGTTGGACGCGAAAAAGCGCATGAAGTCGCCTCCCAACTGGTGATGGCGGCCGGTATTTATAACTACTACGAATAAACGCAAAACGGCAATCCTGGGTTGCCGTTTTTGATGATTGCGCCTTGCTCCTGAGAAACTAGGGGCGATAAACCTTCACATTTTCAAAGCCCTGCTCGCGCAGATACAGCGCCTGCAGGCGGCTCATCACCCCGCGTTCGCACCACAGCAGCCAGGTTTTACTCTGGTCGAGATCGCCAAATTTGGTGCTCAGCTTATAGAAAGGAAGCGAAACGACGTCCACGCCCTCCACCTTCAGCGGCTTATCGTCCTGCTCGTCGATAGAACGGATATCGAGGATCACGTCGTTAGGGCCAAAACCGCTAACGGTTTCCACTTCCACCACGTCCTGCTCGGTCTGCTGAGCGATATCGCGGATATCAATATTGCTCGCTTCCGCCACCACTTTATCAAGAATGCTGAAATCGAAGTGCTCTTCTTCCGCCTCGATCTTCGCCTTCACCGCTTTCACGGTCGGGCTCTTCGAGATAACGCCGCAGTATTCCGGCATGGTGCGGGCAAAATCTTCAGTGCCTATTTCACGCGCGAGGTCAATAATGTGCTCTTTATCGTGCGAAATCAGCGGACGCAGAATCAGCGTATCCGAGACGTTGTCGATCAGGCGCAGGTTGGTTAGCGTCTGGCTGGAGACCTGTCCCAGCGCTTCGCCGGTAACCAGCGCCTGCACGCCGTAGCGTTCGGCGACTTTTGACGCCGCGCGCACCATCATGCGCTTAAGCACCACGCCCATCTGACCGTCGTCGACTTTCTCAAGGATCTCGCCCACCACCGGCTCGAAGTTAATCGCCACGAAGCGCACGCGGTGCGAGCTGCCGAAGCGGTTCCACAGATAGTGCGCAACCTGACGCACGCCGATTTCATGGGCAGCGCCGCCGAGGTTAAAGAAGCAGTAATGCACGCGGCAGCCGCGGCGCATCAGCATATAGCTGGAGACGCCGGAGTCGAAACCGCCGGAAATCAGCGACAGCACGTCTTCCTGGGTGCCGATAGGGAAACCACCGATACCTTCGTAGCGCCCTTTCACCAGCAGCAGACGATCGTTTTCGATCTCGAGGTTGACCGTCACATCGGGGTCGGTCAGCTTTACGCGCGCCGTTTCAATATGCTGGTTCAAGCCGCCGCCGACGTAGCGCTCCACTTCGATTGAGGTAAACTCATGCTTACCGCGACGCTTAACGCGCACGCAGAATGTTTTACCTTCCAGCGCTTCACGCCACAGCGGCAGCGTCTGCTCGAAAATATCGTGCAGGGAAGTATAAGGAACGTCTTCGACTTCCAGTATATGGTGGATACCCGGGATACGGGTCAGGGCGTCACGAATGGCCGGACGCTGATTTTCATCCTTCGCCCGGACCTCGATATGATCCCAGTGACGAACGACGGCAAGCGTCTCATCGTAGTTTTTGAGAACGTTACGAATGTTCCCGGTTAAAATTTTAATGAAGCGCAATCGCACAGATTGGCTTTTGATGGTGATTTCCGGGAACAATTTAATGATAAACTTCATGGCGACACTATTCGTTGGCAAGCCCGACGGGGCTTTAAGCATAAAAAGTTGTACAGGCGCAACCGGCGTCTGCATCCAGGGCGCGGAGTATACCACTATTGGGCGCTTTTCACCTGGCATTGCGCGTTATTTGATTAACCGCGCGACTTCGTTACCATATTGATAGCCATCGAGACATTACAAGAGTCTATATTCACTATGCCAAAGAAAAATGAGGCCCCGGCCAGCTTCGAAACCGCCCTGGGCGAGCTGGAGCAAATAGTTAATCGTCTGGAAAGCGGCGCGCTGCCGTTAGAAGAAGCGCTCGGCGAATTTGAGCGCGGGATCCAGCTGGCGCGCCAGGGGCAGGCAAAGCTGCAGCAGGCCGAGCAGCGCGTACAAATTCTACTGGCGGATAGCGAAGACGCGCCGCTTACTCCTTTCACGCCGGACGCTGAATAAATGGACTTCCCGCAACAGCTACAGGCGTGCGTTGAGCAGGCTAACCAAGCGCTGCGCCGTTTTATCGCCCCGCAGCCTTTTCAGAACACTCCGCTGGTTGAAGCCATGCAGTATGGCGCATTATTAGGCGGCAAACGCCTGCGCCCGTTCCTGGTTTACGCCACCGGCGACATGTTTGGCGTCAGCCGCGCTACGCTGGACGCCCCTGCCGCCGCCGTTGAATGCATTCATGCTTATTCGCTGATGCACGACGACCTCCCGGCGATGGACGATGACGATTTACGCCGCGGCCAGCCGACCTGCCATATTAAATTCGGCGAAGCGAACGCAATTCTTGCCGGAGACGCTCTACAAACGCTGGCGTTTTCTATACTAAGCGATGCGCCCATGGCTGAAGTGCCGGATCGCGATCGCCTGGCGATGATTTCCGAACTGGCGCAGGCCAGCGGCATCGCTGGCATGTGCGGCGGTCAGGCGCTGGATCTGGAAGCGGAAGGCCATCAGGTTGACCTGGCGTCGCTGGAGCGTATTCATCGCCATAAAACCGGCGCATTAATTCGCGCCGCGGTACGAATGGGCGCGCTGAGCGCAGGTGAAGCCGGGCGTAAGGCGCTACCCGCTCTCGATCGATACGCCGAAAATATCGGTCTCGCCTTCCAGGTCCAGGATGACATTCTCGACGTGGTAGGGGATACTGCCACCCTTGGCAAACGTCAGGGAGCCGACCAGCAGCTGGGCAAAAGTACCTACCCCGCCCTTCTGGGACTTGAGCAAGCCCGGAAAAAGGCCCATGACCTGATTACCGATGCCCGCCGGTCGTTAACTGAGCTGGCCGCGCAATCTCTGGATACCACGGCACTGGAAGCGCTCGCGAATTACATAATTCAGCGTGATAAATAAACAATAAATGAGTCTCTGATGAGTTTTGATATTGCCAAATACCCGACCCTGGCGCTGGTGGATTCCACCCAGGAGTTGCGTTTGTTGCCGAAAGATAGCCTGCCGAAACTGTGCGACGAACTGCGGCGTTACCTGCTGGACAGCGTCAGCCGTTCCAGTGGGCACTTTGCCTCCGGCCTCGGCACGGTAGAACTGACCGTGGCGCTGCACTACGTCTATAACACCCCTTTCGATCGCCTAATCTGGGACGTCGGCCACCAGGCTTACCCGCATAAAATTCTGACCGGACGCCGCGATCGGATCGGCACCATCCGCCAGAAAGGCGGGCTGCACCCCTTCCCGTGGCGCGGAGAAAGCGAGTATGACGTCCTGAGCGTCGGCCACTCGTCTACTTCCATCTCCGCCGGCATCGGGATAGCCATCGCCGCTGCCAAAGAAGATAAGCAGCGCCGCGCGGTCTGCGTGATTGGCGATGGAGCGATAACCGCGGGAATGGCGTTTGAAGCAATGAACCACGCTGGCGATATTAAACCCGACCTGCTGGTGGTACTCAACGACAATGAAATGTCGATCTCCGAGAACGTTGGCGCGCTAAACAATCATCTGGCTCAGTTGCTTTCCGGCAAGCTCTACTCCACGCTGCGCGAAGGTGGTAAAAAGGTCTTCTCCGGCGTTCCGCCGATTAAAGAGCTGCTCAAACGCACCGAGGAACATATCAAAGGGATGGTCGTCCCGGGAACGCTGTTTGAAGAGCTGGGCTTTAACTATATTGGGCCGGTGGACGGTCATGACGTTATCGGTCTGGTTAATACACTGAAGAATATGCGCGACCTGAAAGGGCCGCAGTTCCTGCATATTATGACTAAAAAAGGCCGCGGCTATGAGCCCGCCGAAAAAGACCCGATCACCTTCCACGCGGTGCCGAAATTCGATCACACCAGCGGCGTGTTGCCGAAAAGCAGCGGCGGCCTGCCCTCTTACTCGAAAATCTTTGGCGACTGGCTGTGCGAAACCGCCGCGAAAGATGACAAGCTGATGGCCGTTACGCCAGCGATGCGCGAAGGTTCGGGGATGGTCGAGTTCTCAAAAAAATATCCCGACCAGTATTTCGACGTGGCTATTGCCGAGCAGCACGCGGTGACCTTTGCCGCCGGGCTGGCAATTGGCGGCTATAAGCCGGTGGTGGCGATTTACTCCACCTTCCTGCAGCGCGCCTATGACCAGGTGATTCACGATGTCGCCATCCAGAAGCTGCCGGTGCTGTTCGCTATCGACCGCGCGGGTATTGTCGGCGCAGATGGGCAAACTCACCAGGGCGCGTTTGATATCTCCTTCCTGCGCTGCATCCCGGATATGGTTATCATGACCCCGAGCGACGAGAACGAATGCCGCCAGATGCTGTATACCGGTTATCACTACAACGACGGCCCGAGCGCGGTGCGCTATCCGCGCGGCTCCGGTACCGGCGCGGCGTTTGAACCGCTGGCTTCGCTGCCTATCGGTAAAGGCGTGGTGAAACGCGAAGGCGAAAAAATCGCGATTCTGAACTTCGGCACGCTGCTGCCGCAGGCGGCAAAAGTCGCGGAAAAGCTTAACGCCACCCTGGTGGATATGCGCTTTGCCAAACCGCTGGATGAAGCGCTGGTACTACAGCTGGCCGCAGAACACGAGGTACTGGTCACCCTGGAAGAGAACGCCATTATGGGCGGTGCCGGCAGCGGCGTAAACGAGCTGCTGATGTCGCGCCGCCGCGCGGTTCCAGTGCTGAATCTCGGCCTGCCTGATTTCTTCATCCCGCAGGGAACCCAGGAAGAAGCGCATGCCGACCTCGGCCTGGACGCCGCCGGCATCGAAGCCAAAATCCACGCCTGGCTGGCATAATTGCCGTCACCGCTCCTGCTATGCTTAAAGGATACCCTTTACCCGTAGCAGGAGCGCACTATGCACTACATCCCTCTTGGCGATACCGATCTCCGCGTTTCCCGACTCTGTCTCGGCTGCATGACCTTTGGCGAACCGGACCGCGGTAACCATGCATGGACCTTACCGGAAGAGAGTAGCCGTCCGCTGATAAAATACGCTCTCGAAGGCGGCATTAACTTCTTCGACACCTCTAATAATTACTCTGACGGCAGCAGCGAAGAGATCCTCGGGCGCGCGCTGCGCGAATACGCTCGACGCGATTCCGTTATCGTCGCCACCAAGGTTTACCATCAGGTGGGCGATCTGCCGCAGGGGCTGTCGCGCGCGCAGATCCTGCGTTCCATCGACGACAGCCTGCGTCGCCTCGGCATGGAGTATGTCGATCTGCTGCAGATCCATCGTTGGGATTACACCACGCCCATTGAAGAAACCCTCGAAGCGCTAAACGACGTCGTCAAGGCGGGTAAAGCCCGCTATATCGGCGCATCGTCGATGCATGCCCGCCAGTTTGCCCAAGCGCTGGCGTTGCAGACGCAGAATAACTGGGTCCGCTTCGTCACCATGCAGGATCACTACAATCTGATTTATCGTGAAGAAGAAAAAGAGATGCTGCCGCTGTGCAGTCGTGAAGGCGTCGCGGTGATGCCGTGGAGCCCACTGGCGCGTGGCCGCCTGACGCGTCCGTGGGGGGAAACTACCGCCCGTCTGGTATCAGATGAAGTCGGTAAATCGCTCTACAACGCCATGGATGAGAATGATGAACAGATTGCGACAAACCTGGCTGAAGTCGCGGAAGAACTTGATGCCAACCGCGCCCAGGTCGCGCTGGCCTGGCTATTGAGTAAACCGGGCGTTGCCGCGCCGATTATCGGCGCCTCAAGGCAGGAGCAGCTGGATGAGCTGCTGCATGCGGTCGATTTAACGCTGAAGCCGGAGCAGATTGAAAAGCTGGAGACGCCGTATAAACCGCACCCGATCGTCGGGTTCAAGTAACGCACGGTTCCCTACCTGATTCCCGGCTCGCGCTGCGCTTAGCCGGGCTACAGGTTCACCAGCATCTGCGGACGACGAGTTCACCACCGCCTCCGGGAAAGCCTGCCTGCTCGATTTCCCAGGGGCGGGCCGGATTTTATTTAGAAAAGACCGATCGGCCAGTGGTGGCCAATCACGTACAGCACCCCGGCGGAAATCACCCCGGCGACGATATCGTCGACCATGATCCCCATCCCGCCGTGAATATTGCGGTCGAACCAGCGGATAGGCCACGGCTTCCACATATCAAAGATGCGAAAAATCACAAAGCCGGCGGCGACCCACTGCCAGTCCATCGTCGGTAAAGCCATCAGGGTAATCCACATCCCAACGAACTCATCCCAGACGATGCTGCCGTGATCGTGGGTGCCCATATCTTTCGCCGTACGGTGGCAAATATAGACGCCAATGCAGATGCTCATCATCACCGCCAGCGAATAGAGCTGCCAGGGGAGTAACGTCAGCAGATACCAGAAGGGGATCGACGCCAGCGACCCCATTGTGCCGGGAACTACCGGGCTAAGGCCGCTGCCGAAGCCCGTTGCCAGCAGATGCCAGGGATTGCTTATCTTCAGGCGGCTTTTCGCCGCATCTCTACTCCGCGCCAAAATGATCGTATCCCTTAAAATCGAACGTAACGGGCTTACCTTCCCGCATGAACTGCAGACCTTCCGATTGCGGAAGTATCTGTCCAATACAGGTAAAGCGCGCGCCGAGATTGCCAAGGGCCACGTCCAGCGCCCCGCGATTGAGTTCAGGCACGGTAAAGCACAGCTCATAATCTTCACCGCCGGAGAGCGCCCAGCGCAGCGCCTGTTCCGTCTCAACCTGGCGCAGCATCGCATCCGAGAACGGCATCGCATCGAGATCGACGCGCGCGCCGCAGCCGCTGGCGTCAAGAATATGCCCCAGGTCGGAAATCAGGCCGTCGGAGAGATCGATGGCGGAATTCGCTAAATCGCGCAGCGCCTGCCCCTGCAGAACCCGCGGTAGCGGACGCAGATGACGCGCCAGGAGATAATCCGCGTCGGCGTCATCTTCAACCTGCAGCCGATCCTGCAAAATCGCCAGACCCGCGGCGCTATCGCCGGGCGTGCCGGTGACGTAAATCCAGTCTCCCGGCTTCGCCCCGGAACGCTTCAGGCCGCGTCCCGTCGGCACAAAGCCGTGGATACCCAGCGTCATCGACAGCGGTCCGCGTGTGGTATCGCCGCCAATGAGCTGCATATCATAATAGTTGAGCTGCACAAACAGGCTGTCGCTAAAGGCTTCAAGCCAGGCTTCGTCCGCTTCCGGCAAGGTCAGGGCCAGGGTTAACCACGCCGGTTCAGCGCCCATTGCCGCCAGGTCGCTCAGGTTGACCGCCAGCGCTTTATAAGCGAGGTCGGCAGGGTCGATATCGGGTAAAAAATGGTTTCCCGCCACCAGGGTGTCGGTGCTGATTGCCAGCGTTTTTTTCTCGGGGATGTTCAGGAGCGCGCAGTCGTCGCCAATGCCGGTTTCAACATCAAGACGAGCGCTTTTTACGCGATCAAAATAACGGGCAATCAGGGAAAATTCGCCGCATGCCATACGTTATGCCTCAGAAAAAGAAAAGAATAAGGCCGGTTTGCAAGAGTGAGACTCTACAAAAACCGGCCCTGGAGTTTACTTTTTGTTGGGACGAATTACCGGGGCAGCTTTGTCCAGCACGCCGTTGACAAACTTATGGCTATCTTCAGCGCCAAAGGTTTTCGCCAGTTCGATGGCTTCGTTAATCGCAACTTTGTACGGTACATCGCTACGCTTTGACAGCTCAAACAGTGCGATACGCAACACCGCTTTTTCCACCTGACCCAGCTCGTCCAGCAGACGAGAAAGATACGGCTTCATCAGGCCGTCGAGATACGCGCTGTTAGTCGCCACTCCGGACAGCAGTTCGCGGAAATACAGAACGTCTACATCTTTCACATCCTGTTCCGCCAGGAACTGGTATTCGACATCAGCGATGTCGTTTTTGGACAACTGCCAGGAGTAAAGCGCCTGGACAGCACACTCACGGGCGCGGCGACGAGCAGCAGGTTTCACGGAATTCCCCTTACAAAAATCAGGCCTTGATGGCTTTCAATACGTTAATCATTTCCAGCGCGGTCAGCGCTGCTTCAGCGCCTTTGTTACCGGCTTTGGTGCCAGCGCGTTCGATGGCTTGTTCAATACTTTCTGTGGTCAGAACACCGAAGGCTACCGGGATTCCGCTGTCCTGAGCGACGTGCGCCAGGCCATTGCTTGCACCGCCAGCCACATATTCAAAGTGCGCAGTGCCGCCACGGATAACGGTACCCAGCGCGATCACCGCGTCATACTTACCGGTTTTCGCCAGTGCGTCAGCCGCCAGCGGCAGCTCATACGCGCCTGGAACCCAAACAACGGTAATGTTTTCATCTTTGACCTGGCCAATACGCTTCAGGGCGTCAATCGCGCCATCCAGCAGGCTGTCGTTGATAAAGTTGTTGAAACGCGCAATGGTGATGGCGACGCGAGCGTCCGGGGTAGCAACGTTAGCTTCAATAATGTTCATACTCTTCCTTCGGGTTCAGTTCATTTGGCCCCGCAAGGGGGGCGGATTCTATCATAATAATCGGCGCACTGCTTTCCCTTTTGTCCGGGGAAATCAAGCGTTCACTAAATGCAGGCAAATATCCGGGCCTACATGACGTATCTCATTGAATTTGAAATGGGGTGCTTGCTCAAGTTTCTCAAGCCCCGGCAGTACACATAATCCGCGCGCATCGCTGCCTAACAGTTTAGGCGCAATATAGACGATAAGCTCGTCCACCAGCCCGGCCTCGAGCAGCGCGCCGGCAAGGGCGGGGCCTGCTTCCACCCAAATCGTATTCATTTGCTGTTTGCCCAGCAGCATCATCAGTACAACCAGATCCAAGCGACCGTTATGCTCCGGCACCAGCAGCGTGCGTACGCTCTCCGGCCACTGGCGTTCATCTTCTCGGGTACGGGCAAATAGCGTTTCACCTGCCTGCTCCACGATGCGATGCTGCGGGGTGACGCGATTCCGACTATCGATAACGATGCGTAGAGGCTGACGCAGGTTTTCCTGCGGGTACAGCGCCTGAGTGTCGGCGTTGAGCTCGTCCCAGCGTACGGTTAGCGCCGGGTCATCCGCCAGCACCGTCGCGCTACTGGTCAGGATGGCGTGGCTTTGCGCGCGCAGGCGCTGCACATCGCGCCGCGCCTGCGGCGAGGTGATCCACTGGCTCTCCCCGCTGGCCATCGCCGTACGCCCATCCAGCGATGCGCCCATTTTTAACTGGATATAAGGAAAGCCGGTGCGCATGCGTTTAAGAAAGCCTTTATTCAGCGCTTCGGCTTCATTCATCATCAGCCCATGGCTGACGTCTACCCCTTCCTGCTGTAAACGGTACAAACCACGCCCCGCGACCTGCGGGTTCGGGTCCTGCATCGCCGCTACCACACGGCTTACTCCCGCGGCAATCAGCGCTTCGCAGCACGGCGGCGTACGACCGTGATGGCTACAGGGTTCCAGCGTGACGTACGCCGTCGCGCCTTGCGCTTTTTCGCCCGCCATGCGCAGCGCGTGCACTTCCGCGTGCGGTTCGCCGGCGCGATAGTGAAAACCTTCGCCGACGATCTCGCCATCTTTAACGATCACGCAGCCGACATTCGGATTGGGGTGAGTGGTGAAGCGTCCGCGCGCGGCCAGCTTCAGCGCTCGCGCCATGTACATTTCGTCCTGCATGGGCTCAGTCCTGTAAGCGGGCGATCTCTTCGCCGAACTCTTTGATATCTTCGAAGCTGCGGTAGACGGAAGCAAAGCGGATGTAGGCGACTTTATCGAGCTTTTTCAGCTGCTCCATCACCAGGTTGCCGATCATTTTACTCGGCACTTCGCGCTCGCCGGTCCCGCGCAGATGGGTTTTTATGTGGTTAAGCGCCATCTCGACGTCGTCCGAGCTGACCGGACGCTTCTCCAGCGCTTTCAGCATTCCGCTGCGCAGTTTGTCCTCATTAAAAGGCTCGCGCACGTCGTTACTTTTTACGACCCGCGGCATCACCAGTTCCGCCACTTCAAACGTCGTAAAGCGTTCATTACAGACCAGACACTGACGACGACGACGCACGGAAGAGCCCTCGCCCACCAGACGAGAGTCGATAACTTTGGTATCTACGGCGAAACAGAAAGGGCAATGCATGGCGCGTCCTGACATGTAGTTAAACTAACGGGTAGTTTACCGCGAAGTGACCCGACAACAAAGAAAGAGCTTTTGAGACAAAGGATCTATAGTGCGATTATCCGAACGATCTACCATTAAGCATCCTCTGTTAACGGAATCCCAACTATGACAAGACGTTATTTAAAACTGGCCATTGTGGGTAGCATTTTCACCCTCAGCGCCTGCGCGCAGCAAAGCGAAATCCGCCAGATGAACCAGAGCGTGAGCACGCTGAGCAAAGAGATGACCCAACTCAATCAGCAGACGGTCAAAATCACCCAGCAAAACGTGCTGAATGCGAAATCGAGCAGCGGCGTTTATCTGCTGCCGGCCGCGAAAACGCCGGCCCGCCTGAAAAGCCAGATCGGTACCCTGCGCATGTCTCTGCTCAATATCACTCAGGATGGCGACGGTACCCGCCTGACGCTGCGCATCCAGGGTGAATCAAACGATCCGCTGCCGGCCTTTAGTGCGACGGTGGCCTCGGGGCAGATCAGCGGCACCACTGAGAGCTATCAGGAAGTTAACGTGCAAAATCAGCTAATTAGCGCCACGGCAAGCGTTCTGGCGCCGAGCGATGTCGATATTCCGCTGCGCCTGAATGGCGTAACGCCCGAGCAGGTTGGCTTTGTCCGCATCCACGATATCCAGCCCGCAAACCTGCCGTAACTCCCTTCTGCCGGGTGTCGCGAACATCCGGCTTCCCCTCTCGCGCCAATCCACTTACAGATTTTCCATTCAGTTCACTAAAAATTGACAGGATTTATGAATTTCAGTGGCATTCCGTCAAGAAATGCATAAAATCGTGAACGCAATCGATTACGTTAATGTTCGTTATGTGAAACAACACATATTTTTGTGAGCAATGATTCCTATAATAGACGCCACAGAAATACGAAATATTTAGAAACGCTTCGGCGCTTCTTTTAACGCCTTCAGGCTTAATTTAAACAGTGGCATCATTATGAAAAAAACATTACTGGCCGCCGGCGCAGCTCTGGCGCTCTCCGCATCTTTCTCTGCCAGCGCGGCAGAAAACGACAAACCGCAATATCTGTCTGATTGGTGGCACCAGAGTGTGAACGTGGTGGGTAGCTACCACACTCGTTTTGGGCCACAGATCCGTAACGATACTTATCTGGAATATGAAGCGTTCGCCAAGAAAGACTGGTTTGATTTCTATGGCTATATGGATGCGCCGGTCTTCTTCGGCGGTAACACCAACGCGAAAGGCATCTGGAACCACGGTTCGCCGCTGTTTATGGAAATTGAGCCGCGCTTCTCTATCGACAAACTGACCGGTACCGACCTCAGCTTCGGCCCGTTTAAAGAGTGGTATTTCGCCAACAACTACATCTACGACATGGGCCGCAACAAGTCCGGTCGTCAGAGCACCTGGTATATGGGTCTGGGTACCGATATCGATACCGGCCTGCCGATGAGCCTGTCGCTGAACGTCTATGCGAAATACCAGTGGCAAAACTATGGCGCGTCTAACGAGAACGAGTGGGACGGCTACCGCTTCAAAGTAAAATACTTTGTGCCGCTGACCGACCTGTGGGGCGGTTCACTGAGCTATATCGGCTTCACCAACTTTGACTGGGGCTCCGATCTGGGCGATGACAACTCTTATGATTTGAACGGTAAGCATTCACGCACCAGCAACTCCATTGCTTCCAGCCATATCCTGGCGCTGAACTACGATCACTGGCACTACTCCGTCGTGGCGCGTTACTTCCACAACGGCGGCCAGTGGGCTGACGACGCGAAGCTGAACTTCGGCGACGGCGACTTTAACGTTCGCTCGACCGGCTGGGGTGGTTACTTCGTGGTTGGTTACAACTTCTAATCGGCGCGAATTTTCCCCGGCGAATACGCCGGGGAAAGTATAAAAAGCTAGCGCTCTTCGCATCTCACCTTACGTAAAAAATCACTCAATGAGCGATCGGCTCGTTCGCTAAAATGACGCCCGGTTGCGGAAATTTCCAGGCAGCGGTCGAGGCGAAAACAGCGATAATCTTCCCGCAGCTCGCACCAGGTCACCAGCAGCCAGCGCTCGCCCCAGAAAAATAGCCCCAGCGGCAGCACTTCACGCTGCGATACCTTTCCCGCTTCATCGCGATAGTGCAGCGCCAGCGCCTGCTGGGCGGAAACTGCCCGATGCACTAAATCAAATTGATCTTTGCGATAGCCCTGAGCGCCAAAGTCGGGAGCAAACAGCCGCGACTGCTCTGCCTTGCGCCGGCTCTCGGCAGGCAAAATGGCCAGCACTTTTTCCTGCGCCGATTCCAGCGCCAGGGATAGCGACGCGCCGCCCCAGGTTTGCAGCAGCCGAATAGCGGCTACCAGCGCTTCCGATTCCTGGGTTGTCAGCATCAGCGGCGGTAGGTCGTAGCCCGCCAGCAGCCGGTAGCCGCTTCCGGCCTCCCCCTCAACCGGGACGCCGGAGAGCGAAAGATCGCGAATGTCGCGGTAGATCGTGCGCTCCGATACGCCAAGCCGCTCGGCCAGCAGTCCGGCGGTCGTTAATCTCCTACCGCGCAGGATCTGAACGATTTGAAAAAGGCGGTCGGCGCGTCGGCTCATTTCTGTTGTCTCATTTACGCAGGTTGGTGAAGGCCAATCCGATTACCCTCGCTATCAATAAAAAGGGCAATCGTGCCGATATCGTCCGCCAGCTCAAGGGTGCCAAACACGCAGCTTCCGCCCGCCGAGTTGACGCGATCGAGCGTGGCCGCCAGATTGTCAGTATGCAGATAGATAATACATCCCTGATCGGAGGGCTTAACGCCATCGAACTTTGCCAGCGCGCCGCCGGGAGCCGGGTCCTCATACGGAAAAACGGCCATTTCGATGCAATCCATTTTTTCCCGACGCAGCGTCACTTGCATCACCGGCTCGTAAAACGCCACGGCACGATCCATCTCCACCACCGGAATCTCAAACCAGTTAATTACGTTGTTCATACATCCTCCTGTCCATTGTTTGGGTTCAGGAGGAGTGTATGACAGGCCTACTGACAGCATTGTGTCAGTAGGGTGCGCACACCAGCGCGCGCTCGCGGCTCAGCAGCCACGGGCGCAGATACCCCACGGTACTGGAAAAAGGCAACACCTCTTCAGGCAGCACAATGCCAAGCTGCTCGCCGATGTACAAGCGGCGGGCGACAATACGCTGCCAGAGCTGAGGGTAGCGCTGCGCCAGCGCCTGACGCAAAGGGCCATCGGCAAGCGCCACGGTATCTTCAATGCTTGCGCCGCCGTAGCCCGCGCGGGAAGGAATGATGTCGATCTGCAATATCATCCCGCTTTGCAGGGTGGCGGCTGAATTGGGGCCAATGGGCGAACAGAGCCACTCTTCATCCGCGACCAGATGCCCGGGATTGAGGTGCCAGTGATATTCCGCCTTCGGCAACACCTGTTCTATCAGCGCATACATATCGCCGCCGCGCATGCCAATGCGCAGATTTTCCAGCCAGTTAACCACCGCCTTAAAGTAGGGCTTCGCCACCACCTCAAGATAATCGGCGACTTCCGGCGCCAGCTCGCGCTCATCGGCCACCACGTAAGCGGCGCGGCTGCTCAGGCCACCTTTGAAGCTGGTGGTCAGCGAGAATTTATCTCCGCGCTGAATGACCTTATCGCCCGGATAGAGATTCGCCCAGGCAAAGCGATCGCCGGTGGCGGCAATCATCACCACGCTATTAGGCTGCCCTTCCGCCGCCAGCAGCGCGCCGATTTGCTTTTCCGTTTTACCCGGCGCAATGGCGTTAAGCGCGGTCAAAATCGCGGTAGAAGCCAGATTAGCGCCGTACTCATAATGCGCCAGCTCGTTGGCATTATTAGTGATTCGCGCCCCCTCTGCCGGATCGATAAAAATACCGGTGGCATTGCTTAATTTCGCCTGCGGCCCGGCGGTCTGGCGAAGAGCGTCAACGATAAATGCCGGCAGATCGAACATCTGCGAGCGGTCATCAGCCGCGCCGGTAAAGAGCTTCCAGCCCGCCAGGCCGATACTTTTTCCCGCGGCGACGCCGGCCTCCTGGAGCAACTGAGCCAGGGTTTTGCGGGTATCCATCGGCTGATTAGGCAGCGAAAACCACGGAGCGTGAATGACCCGGTTTTCCAGCCGGGCATAGCCTGCGAGCTTGAGATTCTCGTTGCCCAGCACCAGCACCGCCTCGCCGTCCCGATGCAGCACCAGCAGCGCCTCTTCGAAACGGGGAATAAAGCCGGTGAGATACTCAAAATTGCCGCCGTGCTCTTTATCGGCATAGACGATAAGCGTGTCTAAGCCGCGCTGCAGCATCTTCGCCAGTACTTTGGCTTTGCGCTGCCGCAGCGTGTCGTCATCGAGGGTAACGGAAGGCACATCGCGCCAGAGAGGGGGTTGAGGAACGGTGGAAAGAGTTACGACAGCCATCGGCATTTCTCCATGTCATTTAACGCTGATACCGGAGAGTAACCAAAATCCGAGCGGCTGTAATAAAAAAATCCCGGCCTTGCGACCGGGATTCGTTTATCAACACGCCAATGCCTTACGGCAGAATTGACGGCTGATCCGCCCCTTCTTTCTCGACTTTCTGCTGCAGCATGTGCTCACGCTTCATGCCCAGCTTCAGCGCCAGCGCGGACGCGACGTAGATAGAAGAAGCCGTACCGATGGAGACACCGATCAGCATGGTCAACGAGAAGCCTTCCAGAATCGGCCCGCCGAAGAGATACAGCATCAGGATAACCATCAAGGTCGTCCCGGAGGTGATCAAGGTACGGTGCAGCGTCTGCGTCAACGACACGTTAAAGATTTCGTACGGCGTACCGCGGCGAATCTTACGGAAGTTTTCACGAATACGGTCAGATACCACGATACTGTCGTTCAGCGAGTAGCCGATCACCGACATCAACGAGGCCACGATGGTCAGGTCAATCTCGATATGCAGTAACGACAGCACGCCCATGGTGATCACCACGTCGTGCGCCAGCGCGATAACCACCCCAGCCGCCAGACGCCACTCAAAGCGGAAACCGACGTAGATCAGGATACACACCAGCGCGGCGATCAGCGCCAGCGCGCCGGTCTGCGCAAGATCGGCGCCAACGCTCGGACCCACAAACTCAATACGCTTGACCGTCGCGTTCTGGCTGGTTGATTCGTTAATGACGGTAACGACCTTGCTGCCCAGCTCCTGGCTGCCGTTGGCGTCATGCACCGGCGGCATACGCACCATGATGTCGCGGCTGCTACCGAAGTTTTGCAACTGCGGCTCTTCAAAGCCCGCCTTCTGCAGCGACTGGCGCACCTGGTCCATATCGACAGGTTTTTCGAGGGTAATCTCAATCACCGTACCCCCGGTGAAATCCAGACCCCAGTTAAACCCGCGCACGCCAATAATAGCGATGGACAAAATCAGCAGAAAACCTGAAATGCCGAAAGCCCAGTAGTCCCAGCGCATAAAGTCCCAGACTTTACGGCCGTGGTTCAATTGTTCAACAGTATATTCCTGTGCCACAACGCACTCCTCAGATAGACAGCTTTTTAACGCGCTTGCCGCCGTACAGCAGGTTCACGATGGCACGGGTGCCGACGATAGCGGTAAACATTGAGGTCGCAATACCGATACCGGTGGTAATCGCAAACCCTTTAATGGCACCGGTACCGACCGCGTACAGGATAATGACTTTGATAAGCGTCGTAATGTTGGCATCAAAGATGGAGCTGAACGCGCCGCGATAACCTTCGTCAATCGCCTGCTGCACGGAACGCCCGTTGCTCAGCTCTTCTTTAATACGTTCGTTAATCAGAACGTTCGCATCGACCGCCACCGCAAGGGTTAAGACGATCCCCGCAATCCCCGGCATGGTCAGCGTCGCCCCCGGAATCAGGGACATAATGCCGACAATCAGCACCAGGTTAGCCACCAGCGCAGAGGTCGCAATCAGGCCGAACTTCTTGTAGAAGAAGATCATAAACAGGATGGAGACCACCAGACCGGCCAGACACGCTTCCAGGCCCTGCTTGATGTTCTGCATACCGAGGGTTGGACCGATGGTCCGTTCTTCAACAATCTGAATCGGCGCAATCAGCGCGCCTGCACGCAGCAGCAGGGAGAGCTGGCGCGCTTCGGTCGGGTTGCTGATGCCGGTAATACGGAAGCTGTTACCCAGACGAGACTGGATGTTGGCGATGTTAATCACCTCTTCCTCTTTCGCCAGAATCGCACGACCATTGGCATCTTTCTTACCGCTGTCTTTGTACTCCACAAACAGGGTCGCCATCGGTTTACCGATGTTGTCCTTGGTGAAGTTAGACATGATGTTGCCGCCAGCGCTATCCAGGGAGATGTTAACCTGCGCCTGGTTGTACTCATCCATGCTCGACGTCGAGTCGGTGATGTGGTCACCGGTGAGGATGACGCGCTTGTACAGCACAACCGGCTGGCCTTCGCGGGTATATTTCACTTCCGAGTCGCCCGGAACGCGACCGGAGGCCGCCGCGGCGCTATCAACGTTGGTGTTAACCAGACGGAATTCCAGGGTCGCGGTCGCGCCGAGAATCTCTTTCGCACGCGCGGTGTCCTGGATACCCGGCAGTTCAACCACAATACGGTCGGCGCCCTGACGCTGAACCAGAGGTTCGGCAACGCCCAGCTGGTTTACACGGTTACGCAGGATATTGATGTTCTGCTGAACGGCATATTCGCGAGCTTCTTTCAGACGGTCGTCGGTCATCACGGCTTTCAGGCCAGTGCTGCCCTGAGTGGAGATAACCAGATCGCGGTGACGAGGGCTAAGGTAGGAGATAGCCTGGTCGCGCGCGGCGCTGTCGCGGAAAGCGATGCTCAGGCCGTAGTTGTCTTCTTTACGCACGGTCGCGTAAGGAATGCCTTTATCACGCAGTTCGCTGCGCAGGCTGTCGATATTTTGTTCCTGCAGTTTGCCCAGCGCGGTATCCATGTCGACTTCCATCAGGAAGTGCACGCCGCCGCGCAGATCAAGACCCAGCTTCATCGGCTCGGCATAAAGGGCCGCCAGCCAGCGCGGGGTTGCCGGAGCAAGGTTAAGCGCCACGACGTATTTGTCACCCAGCACGCCCATCAGCGCTTCGCGCGCGCGCAGCTGGATATCAGTGGTGTCGAAGCGCGCAAGAATTGCGCCCTCTTCCAGTGCCACAGACTTCGCGGTAATTTTTTCTTCTTGTAGTGTTTTCTGGACCTGGATCAGCGTTTGCTCACTGGCGGCGACGCCGCGCGCGCCAGTGATTTGAACAGCCGGATCCTCACCATACAGGTTGGGAAGCGCATACACTAAGCCGACGACAATAACGACGACCAGCATGACGTACTTCCACAAAGGATAACGGTTTAACACGGCAGTTCCCTTAGGGAAAATGGGTAATTACAGCGCCTTCATGGTGCCTTTCGGCAGAACGGCAGCTACGAAGTCACGTTTGATAACCACTTCAGTGGTATCGTTCAGCGCGATAGCGATGTAACCGCTTTCCGCGACTTTAGTGACGCGCCCAACCAGGCCGCCGTTGGTCAGTACTTCATCGCCTTTGGCAATGGAGTTCATCAGGTTTTTATGTTCCTTGGTGCGTTTCTGCTGTGGGCGCAGGATCATGAAGTAAAAAATCAGACCAAACACCACCAGCATCAGGATCAGAGACATCGGGCTACCCTGCGCCGCGCCACCGGTTGCTGCTACCGCATCAGAAATAAAAAAGCTCATTGAAATTCCCTCATTATTAAAATTAGTCAACGTTCAAAGGTGGAACGGTTCGACCCTGACGTTGGTAAAAATCGGTCACGAAGCTCTCTAATTTACCCTCTTCAATAGCCTTGCGTAAACCAGCCATTAAGCGCTGATAGTAACGAAGGTTATGAATGGTATTGAGGCGCGCGCCCAATATTTCGTTGCAACGGTCCAGATGATGCAAGTAAGCGCGTGAATAGTTGCGACAGGTGTAGCAATCACATTCTGCATCCAGCGGCGAAGTATCGCTCTTGTGCTTCGCGTTGCGGATTTTCACCACGCCGTCGGTGACGAACAGGTGGCCATTGCGCGCATTGCGCGTCGGCATGACGCAGTCGAACATATCGATCCCGCGGCGCACCCCTTCGACCAGATCTTCCGGCTTACCGACGCCCATCAGGTATCGCGGCTTGTCGGCCGGGATCTGCGGGCAGACGTGCTCCAGTATACGGTGCATATCTTCTTTCGGCTCGCCGACAGCCAAACCGCCGACAGCGTAGCCATCAAAGCCAATCTCTACCAGACCTTTAACAGAGATATCACGTAAATCTTCGTAAACGCTGCCCTGAATAATGCCAAACAGCGCATTTTTATTGCCCAGACCGTCAAAACGGTCGCGGCTGCGCTTCGCCCAGCGCAGGGACATTTCCATCGAACGCTTAGCGTAATCCCAGTCCGCCGGGTATGGCGTGCATTCATCGAAGATCATCACGATATCGGAACCGAGATCGTACTGAATCTCCATCGATTTTTCCGGATCGAGGAAAATCGGATCGCCGTTGATCGGATTGCGGAAATGCACGCCCTGTTCGGTGATCTTGCGAATATCGCCGAGGCTGAAGACCTGGAAGCCGCCGGAATCAGTGAGGATCGGCCCTTTCCACTGCATAAAGTCGTGCAGGTCGCCGTGCAGCTTCATAATTTCCTGGCCCGGACGCAGCCACAGGTGGAAGGTATTGCCGAGGATGATTTGCGCGCCGGTCGCTTCAACTTCCTCCGGCGTCATTCCTTTTACGGTACCGTAGGTGCCGACCGGCATAAACGCTGGCGTTTCAACGACGCCGCGCTCAAACAAAAGACGGCCGCGACGCGCGCGACCATCGGTAGTATCTAACTCAAATTTCATTATCACTCCTGCGTCAGAAAAACAGTCTGACGTTAAACACGCGCATCGCGGACTTATTCCCCGACACGTTCAAAAATAGCCTGCGGATTGTACGTGATAAACATCGCGTCCCCGTAGCTAAAAAAGCGATATTTTTGTTCTACCGCAGCCTTATAGGCGTTCATGGTGTGCTGATAGCCGGCAAACGCGGAAACCAGCATAATCAGCGTGGATTCAGGCAGATGGAAGTTGGTCACCAGCGCATCAATGACTTTGTACTGATAGCCCGGATAGATAAAAATCTGCGTATCGCCGAAGAAGGGCTCAATCAGATCGTTTTTCGCCGCCTGCGCCGCGCTTTCCAGCGAACGCACCGAGGTCGTCCCGACCGCAATCACCCGGTTCCCGCGCGCTTTTGCCGCCAGCACCGCATCGACCACCTCCTGCGGCACTTCCGCATATTCAGAGTGCATAATGTGGTCTTCAATGCTGTCTACGCGCACTGGCTGGAAGGTCCCCGCTCCGACGTGTAGCGTAACAAACGCCATCTCAACGCCTTTTTCGCGCAGCTTCGCCAGCAGCGGCTCGTCAAAGTGCAGGCCGGCGGTGGGCGCAGCCACGGCGCCCGGTTTTTCGCTATATACGGTCTGATACAGCTCGCGGTCGGCCTCTTCGTCCGGACGCTCAATGTACGGCGGCAGCGGCATATGGCCGATAGCGTTGAGAATATCCAGTACGCTGCGCGCGTCGTCGAAAGCCACTTCAAACAGCGCGTCGTGGCGTGCAACCATCGTTGCTTTAATGCTCTCATCGTCGCCAAGCAGCAGCTCGGCGCCGGGTTTCGGCGCTTTAGACGCGCGAATATGTGCCAGAATACGTTTATCATCGAGCATACGCTCGACCAGCACCTCAATCTTGCCGCCGCTGGCTTTACGGCCAAACAGGCGGGCCGGGATCACGCGGGTATTATTAAAAACCAGCAGGTCGCCTGGGTTGAGCTTGTCGAGTAAATCGGTGAAAGTACCGTGCGTCAGCGCGCCCGTCGGCCCGTCTAATGACAGCAAGCGGCAGCTGCTGCGCTCGGGCATGGGATAGTGGGCAATCAGGGATTCGGGTAATTCAAAGGAGAAATCGGCGACGCGCATGGCATATACTCATGACTTAAAAACAGGCGGCTTAGTCTAGTGCTCACACCTCTTCGCTGCAACAACTAGCCGTATCCGGATAACGAATCGCATGAATTTTCTCGCACACCTGCACCTTGCCCATCTCGCTGACAGCTCCCTTTCCGGTAATTTACTGGCCGATTTCGTTCGCGGCGACCCCGCCGGCGAATGGCCGGCTGACGTCGTAGAGGGCATCTTTATGCACCGGCGGATCGATGTACTGACGGATAACCTGCCCGAAGTCGCCGAAGCCAAAGGGTGGTTTCGCCCCGAAACGCGCCGGGTCGCGCCCATCACCCTGGACGTGATGTGGGACCATTTCTTGTCACGCCACTGGGCGCAGCTGTCGCCCGAACTGCCGCTGCCGGAGTTTGTCCGCTACGCCCACGCCCAGGTCACGTTTATTTTGCCCGATTCTCCGCCGCGTTTTGTCAATCTCAACGAATACCTTTGGTCTGAGCGCTGGCTTGAACGCTATCGGGATATGGAGTTTATTCAGCGCGTGCTGAACGGGATGGCCAGCCGCCGTCCGCGGCTGGATGCCCTGCGCGATTCCTGGCAGGATCTGGATACCCACTACGACCGGCTGGAGGAGCAGTTCTGGCGCTTCTACCCGCAGATGATGGCGCAGGCGAAAAAACGCGAACTGTAAAAGATTGCGCTTTTTTCAGAAAACGCTATTCTGGAAAGCGCTTTTAAATAACGATTGATAGACAAAACCTATCTCATCGATTGTCAGCGTCACGTTGAGTTCCTCCGCACCGCTCCCTATACTTGCCCGCGTTGCGTTCCAATTAACCTTAGTATTAACAGGAGAATCATATGGTTCTGGTTACTCGTCAGGCTCCGGACTTCACCGCGGCAGCTGTTTTAGGTAACGGCGAAATCGTTGAGAAATTCAACTTCAAACAGCACACCAGCGGTAAAGCCACCGTTCTGTTCTTCTGGCCGATGGACTTCACCTTCGTTTGCCCGTCTGAACTGATCGCTTTTGACAAGCGCTACGAAGAATTCCAGAAACGCGGCGTAGAAGTGGTTGGCGTTTCTTTTGACTCCGAGTTCGTCCACAACGCATGGCGTAACACCCCAGTAGACCAGGGCGGCATCGGCCCGGTTAAATACGCGATGGTTGCTGACATCAAACGCGAAATCCAGAAAGCGTACGGTATCGAGCATCCGGACGAAGGCGTTGCCCTGCGCGGTTCCTTCCTGATCGACGCTAACGGCGTTGTTCGTCACCAGGTGGTTAACGATCTGCCGCTGGGCCGTAACATCGACGAAATGCTGCGTATGGTTGACGCGCTGCAGTTCCACGAAGAGCACGGCGAAGTTTGCCCGGCGCAGTGGGAAAAAGGAAAAGAAGGGATGGCCGCTTCTCCGGAAGGCGTGGCTAAATACCTGACCGAGAACGTTTCCAGCCTGTAATCGGCGTACGTTCGGCAAAAGGCTCGCAGACGCGAGCCTTTTTTGTTTTATACGGAGCCGCTTTTTTTCACTTCACGCCAGATGCGCCACGCCATCAATGCCAGCACAACGACGCCAAATATCAGCGCACCCCATACCAGCAGCGTTTTCCAGCTGCTTTGCTGCTCGGCAGCAGACGTCGCCGTTAACCGCGCTTCGCCGCCCAGCATGACGTCTTCTTGCGCGACCGCCAGAGGGAGATCATTCACAGACTGCGTCTTACGCAGCGACGGCGGGATCAGCATGTCCAGGGCGACATCTGCCTTTTGCGCCGCCCGGTTTCCCCAGGCCAGCATATAAGGCCCTTTTCCCTGGGTATTAAAGACCAGCTGGTATTTATCGCGCGCGCCGCTTATCGCCGGCAGCGACGCCGATAAGCGGGCATTAATCGTCTTCATGCGAACCGCTTCAACCGGTTGACCTGACAGAGGAATATCGTCCGAACGCTTGCCGTCCAGCTGATACAGCACGGTTTTCGTCAGCGGCTGCCAGGGCTTATTTTCGCCGCTGCGCCAGGCAAGCTCGACCGGTAGAACCCCTTCGCCTGCCAGCGATATTCTGAGCGAAGTCAGCGGCTGAGGCCGGGCCCAGCGCCAAACGGCCTCCTCATCTGAAACCCTGTCCGCCTGAGCATCAAGCTCAATGCGCGTAGACTCCGGTTCTCTGCGTTCCGCCAGAGCCGTCACGCTATTTAACGCCGGCGCCTTGCTTTGCGCATCGAGGATCAGCAGCAGGTAACGATTCCCGTCCGCGGAGAGCGTCAGGTCAGCGCTAATGGTGTCCATTTTCAAACGATCGCTATCGCGCGTCAGATCCATAAGAGGCGCATCCTCCTGAACAGAGCGCCAGTACTTCAAATCGCGGCTGGAATACAGCGACGCTTTCCCCTGCCAGTTAGCCGCCAACGATTCCCAGTTCAGCCGCAGTTGAGCCAGCGCGAAAGCGTCCGTCTTATCCGCCGGCAGCGTCAGTAAATAGCTCTGCCCGAGCGCCTTCGCATCATCGGTTTCCAGGTGAATTTCGATCCCCGTTGTTGAACGCAGGACCAGCGACTCTCCGCCGCGTCGCCCCTCTTCACGCGGCGGAACCGGCGACATCTGCAGAGGGAAAAGCCGTAGCGTCATCGCTTCAGGCGTAACGGGTTGCGCCTTCTGCACCTGCAGCGCGAACGGTACCGTATCTCCCTGATGGTTAAATACCCGCACATCGCGCAAATCAGGCCATGCCGTCCCCTGATAGAGCAACGGGGAAAGCTCGACGCGATACCAGGGCGACGCGCCGCTGGTTTCCAGCATCACCCCCTGCATATAATCCAGTGGTTTTTCTCGCGCTTCATTGCCGCTGACAGCCGCGCCCGTCACACCCAGCAGCACGCCGCATAACACCGCTTTCATCCATTTCATTTTTCTTCTCCTGCTTTGGGCGGTAACGGGGAAAAATACCCGACGATCAACACCAAAATCGCCACGCCGATAAACGCAACAGCCCGCGCCAGCCCGCCGCCGCCTGCGCTATCCACCAGCATGAGTTTCACAATGACAACGCCTAACAACGCCGCGCCGCATAGCCATTCGCGGCGGGAAAGTCGCCGCGTCGCGCGCAGCATGATCGTCAGCGCTGCCAGCGTCCAGACCAGCGCGAAAGTGGTCTGAATTAAACGCGAATGCCACAGCGGCTCGATACTCCAGGCCACCTCGCCGTACCAGGCCAGGGCGCGCAGCAGCAGACCATTCAGCCACCAGAAGCCGAGCGCCAGCAAAGCAACGACGGGCCAGGGGCGGCATACCGATAGCTGCAGCGGAAAATAACGCCGCGAAACGCGGTAAAATATCGTCAGCCCAAGCAGCGCAAAAGCGGCGCCCTCTTCCAACGGGTTAATCAGCGGCAAATAGGTCTGACCGTAGACTGTGCCATCCTGCACATTCGTCAGCATTAACAGGCATCCCAGCGCCACCGCCACCGGTATCATCGCCTGAGAAGCATACAGCGCAGGCCATACCCGGAATGGCCACACTTGCCGATGAACGGCTTCCGAGACGAGGAAAATCAGCATCCCGCCCGCCACCATCATTAATCCGCTCGCCCAGGCCGACATGCCCCACGGCAAATCCTGGGTAAACCAAAACAGCTCCATTGCCAGCGCCAGCAAAATCATCCACAACAGCGACAGGTGGGCAAGCTTACTCAGGCGCGGCGGCAGTGAATGCCCATCACGCCAGAGCAGGGCCGCCGCCGCGGGTAGCGCCGCGCACCAGGCCAGATTTTTCCAGCCAGCAGCGAAAATCTGCTGCTGGGACAGCTGGTAAAACAGCACCATCAGCATCATTGGCCACAGCAGCCATTTGCTCGCATCCAGCTCTTGCCAGGCTAAGCGCGCGGCGGCTGCGCGCCAGCACCACACCGACGCCGCCAGCGCCGCCAGCACGCCAAAGACAATCTGCGTGTCTTTACTCACCGCCAGCTGCGATGCGCCCACAAGCGCCACCATCCAGAACAACAGGCCGCCGATAAGCAACCCCCAACTGCCCTGCACCTGGACGGTTCGCCACAGCCAGGCGGCAACCAGCCAGCTAAGGCTGAGTACGGCGAAAATCAGCAGCAAAGAGAGCGGCGTGGCGCCATTCGCCTGCGCCCATAGCGCGCTGCCAACCGCCAGTACAAGTAACGCCGTACCGCTGTAGCTCATGCGCCGCTGCTGCTGTTGCACGCCCAGCCAGAGGATGCCAAGACCTTCCAGCGACCAGGCCATCGCAGTCCAGCGAGCCGACAGCGCCAGCGGGATGGCCAGCGTGGTAAAGGCGCCGCCGAGCGCCAGCGCCGCCAGCACCAGCGGCTTCCCTAAAGAGGGGTAGCGACGCAGCGCCAGCCAGGCAAGGGCCAGATAGAAACCGCCGTAGCCCAGCGCGCTAAGCGCCGGGCCGTATTCCATATGCCGGGTAATGGCGTACTGCATACCAAAACCGACCAGCGGCGGCGCAAACAGCAGCACGCCGTCAATAATCTGACGACCTTTTTCCTGCGCCCGCAGCGACAGCGCCACGCTCAACACGCCAAAAATAAGCGTATTGGCAATTAAAAACAGCTGACAGCTCAGGTAAAACGCTGGCCGATACTCATTCAGCCCCCACAGGCCGCCAACGCCAAAGGTAAACAGCAGGCCAAGCAGATTAAGCTCGCGCCAGTGCTGGCGGATGCTAATGGCAAGAATGCCGACCGACAGCAGAAGATAGAAGGAGAACAACGCCACATGGCTGCCGCCGCCGGTAGAGAGCAGCAGCGGCGCAAGATAACCGCCAAGGCTCGCCAGCATGGCCAGGCTGAGCGCTTTTTGCACAATCGCCAACCCAACGCTCGCCGCGCAGATCGCCACCAACAGCGCAAACGCCAGGGTCATCGGTAGCATCTGCCACAGGCGAAAGGCGCCAAAAACGGTGAGATAGAGCGCGCCCGTTGCCCCACCCTGCAAGATCAGGGCGTACACCGGTTGCTTATGCCGCAATCGCCATCCGACAGCCAGCAGGACGACCGCGAACAGCGCCGCCGCGACCAGACGTAATTCGAGGGGGAACAGAGCGTGTTCCACGGTATAGCGCAGCAGAAAGGAGAGGCCAAGAAACAGCAGCAGGATCCCGAGCTTCGCCAGCGGATTGCCCTGCATAAACCAGCCTGCCAGTGACGATATTATTCCACCAAAGGCGGAAGATGGCTTGCTTTCGGGGAGAGAGGCCGCCTTTTGCTCTGGCTGCGGTTGCGGCGTTGGCTGCGCGCGCCACGGATCGATGGCTTCAGCCACGGGCTCCGGTCGAGGCTCACTGAGCTTCACCGTCATCGCGTCAGCAGCGATAGCGGCTTCTGGCGTTGTCGGCGCGAAGGCGGTGGTCTCTGCCGCAGGCGCGACGCCGCATCGCTCAAGCTCCTCAACCCGACGTTGCAAAGCCGCCAGCTCAAAACGGACCGCCGCGCTGCGCCTGAGAGCGACAATCGCGACGAGCGGCCCAACCACCAGCCCGCAGAATAAAATCACGGCGCCAAAGATCAGTAGATCGTCCATGTTCCCACCTTCACTGTTTGAAGAGGGAGCAGAATGACACACATTGTCTTATCAGCGCTATCCGAGAAAATGAAAAAGGCCAATGAGGACGTTGATGCTCTCATTGGCCTATCGGTACTGATAAGCGCCCGTCGCGCTAAAAAGCAAAGCAGGAGCAGCCGAGCACGCCCCAGAACGCCTGCTCATCGGCAACCGGTATCGACGATTTGCGCGCAATATCATGCTGATGCCCGTGTACGCCGCAGCTGCCGCAGCACTGGTGCATCTGCACGATTGCACCGATTTTCGCGGCCGTCGGCGGCGCGGAACGGTAATGACCCGGAACCTTCACCACCGGCGACCACTCGGGCAGCACCGGAATGGGCGGCGGCGCCAGCGGCGAGAAGTGTCCGGCGGCGTACACCACCTTGCCGTCCACCACCGTCAGCACCGACTCGATCCCCTTGATTTCCTCTTCCGCGACGCTGAAATAGTCTTTGGAGAGCACCACCAGGTCGGCAAGCTGGCCTTGTTCAATGCGCCCTTTCTTACCCTGTTCGCTGGAAAACCACGCGCTTCCCGCCGTCCACAGCTCCAGCGCCACGTCGCGCGGCAGGCGGTTGCTGTCGTCATACATCGCCATCCCGCCGACGGTACGGCCGGAAACCAGCCAGTAGAGCGCGGTCCACGGATTGTAGCTCGCCACGCGGGTAGCATCCGTCCCCAGCCCCACCGGAACCTCCAGCTCGAGCATTTTCGCCACCGGCGGCGTATGTTTGACCGCATCTTTACCGTAGCGGTCGACAAAATATTCGCCCTGGAAAGCCATACGGTGCTGCACGGCAATGCCGCCGCCCAGCGCTTTAACGCGTTCGATATTGCGCTCGGTGATGGTTTCCGCATGATCGAAGAACCAGTGCAGACCGTTGAACGGAATATCGCGATTCACCTTCTCGAAGACGTCGAGCATCCGGCTGATGGATTCATCATAGGTGGCATGCAGGCGGAACGGCCAGCGATGTTCAACCAAGTGGCGCACCACCCGCTCCAGCTCATCTTCCATCCCTTCCGGCAGATCCGGACGCGGCTGGAGGAAGTCTTCGAAATCCGCCGCCGAGAAAACCAGCATCTCCCCGGCGCCGTTGGCGCGGTAAAAATCGGTGCCCTGTCCCGGCTTGAGCATATCGGTCCAGCGCTCAAAATCTTCCAGCTCCTGCTTAGGCCGCTGGGTAAACAGGTTATAGGCAATCCGCACGGTCATCTGCTCTTTGGCGTGCAGCTGTTCAATAATTTCATAATCTTCCGGGTAGTTCTGGAAACCGCCCCCGGCATCAATGGCGCTGGTCAGCCCCAGACGATTCAGCTCGCGCATAAACTGTCGCGTTGAGTTGACCTGAAGTTCCAGCGGCAGCTTCGGCCCTTTGGCCAGCGTCGAGTAGAGGATCATGGCGTTGGGTTTGGCGATCAGCATGCCGGTAGGATTACCGTTGCCGTCGCGAACGATCTCGCCGCCCGCCGGATCCGGCGTCTCTTTGGTGTAGCCCACCGCCTTCAGGGCCGCGCGGTTAAGCAATGCGCGATCGTACAGATGCAGGACAAACACCGGGGTATCCGGCGCCGCATCATTAAGCTCCTCCAGCGTCGGCATCCGCCGTTCAGCGAACTGGAATTCGCTCCAGCCGCCGACGACCCGCACCCACTGCGGCGACGGCGTGCGATCGGCCTGATCTTTTAGCATCCGTAGCGCGTCCGCCAGCGAGGGAACCCCCTCCCAGCGAAGCTCCAGATTGTAGTTCAGACCGCCGCGGATCAAGTGCAGATGGGAGTCGTTCAGGCCGGGGATCACCGTATGGCCTTTAAGATCGATAATTTGCGTCCCTTCAGCGGCAAAGCTCATGATCCGATCGTGGCTACCGGCTGCGAGAATTTTACCGTCAGCGATCGCCACCGCATCGGCCAGAGGGTGTTGACGATCGAGAGTATGAACCCGACCGTGGGTCAGGATCAGTGTGGCAGTTTGCGACATAACGCACTCCTTCAGGAGGCTGGCTCAGTTTTTCTTTAACCAGCCAGCAAACAGACGGGTCACGATGGGCATCCAGAACCAGACCACCAGCGCGACCACACAGGCATCATTGATCAGATGCAGCAACAGGCTTCCCTTCAGCGAGGGCAACAGTATTCCGGTTATCGACGGCACCAGGTTAGTACTGGGGAAAATCACCAGCAGGGTGATTAAAAATTGCTTCCAGCGTCGCGGCTGGCGCACGTTCGCCGCGGGCGGCGTAAACCAGAAGGCCGGTTCAGTCCGGACTTCGGTACGATCGCCTTCGCTTAGCAGCGGCGCAATTTCCGCCACCAGCTGGCGGCGGGTCTCCGACTGGGTCCAGGCATAAAGATGCTCAATGGTGTCGAAGCGAATAATCACGCTCCATAAATTCTGCCCGGGGGCCGGACGAATGACGTTTGCGCCAAGATGGCCGGGAAACTCTGCCGCAATCGGCATAATTTTGCCCAGCCACGCTTCATACCGCTGGCCATGCTCCGGGTCGAGCACATGGCTGATCACCAGGGTCACCGATTTCTGTTGCGCCATTAAGAGTTCCTTGCTTCAGGGAATGGCGGGTTGTCCGCCGCCATTAGCTATACATGACCATACACAAAATCATTCACGCTGCGTCGAGGCGGCAAGGTTGTTCGTCCCCGGGAGCTGACATGAGTCAGTGACCGGGGCGGGCAAACCAAGCCCACAAAGAGGCAGCTGAAGGATGATGCCAATACACAAAATCATTCACGCTGCGTCGAGGCGGCAAGGTTGTTCGTCCCCGGGAGCTGACATGAGTCAGTGACCGGGGCGGGCAAACGAAGCCAACAAAGAGGCAGCTTGAAGGATGAAGTGTATTTAAGCTTTACGCTCTGGAGCGCCGTGCACCATGGTATAAGCGTAATCCACGCCCATCCCGTAGGCGCCGCTGTGCTCGCGCACCAGATCCATTACCGCGTCATAGGTCTCTTTACGCGACCAGTCGCGCTGGTACTCAAGCAGCACCTGCTGCCAGGTCACCGGCACCGCGCCGGCCTGCACCATACGGTCAATTGAGCGCTCGTGGGCATCAACCGAGGTGCCGCCGGAGGTATCGGTCACCACGTAAACTTCATAGCCTGCGTCCAGCGCCATCAGCGCCGGGAAGGTCAGGCAAACTTCCGTCCACAGCGCGGAAATAATCAATTTTTTACGCCCGGTGGCTTTTACCGCGGCCACAAAAGCCGCATCTTCCCAGGAGTTCATCGAGGTACGTTCAATGGGTTTCACATCAGGATGCACGGCCAGCAGTTCCGGCCAGATATAACCGCTGAAGCTTTTAGTTTCTACGGAAGTATAAATCACCGGAACATTAAAAATTTTGCCCGCTTTGGCTAAAGCCACCGTATTATTTTTGAGAGTCTGACGGTCAATATTGGCCACGCCAAAAGACATTTGCGGCTGGTGGTCAATAAAAATAAGCGCTGAGTTTGAGGGATCGATCAGTTCACGAATAGACATAACATATCCTGTTAATCAATGAGTTAAAAAGATACTACCGTTTCCGTTGTGCTGTCTGGATCCTGACTGATAAAGCATGATGAGTATAGTCAGTAATTTCTAACGAGTTATTAAAGATTTTTTCTGATTTATTTCCAAAGCGAAAAGTTATGGTTATTCAATTAACCATTACAAGATGCGCGAAATTATGTTTATCAAATTTTTACGGTTAACCGTTCTAAATTATTCACTGGAATTGAACAGGACGCTCCGGTAAAACGGGGGCACTCTTTTTTACCGGAAGCTGACGCATGCGCCTGAACCTTGATGTCCTGTTGATTCTCGACGCGCTGGACAAACATGGCTCTTTTGCCACCGCCGCAGAATCGCTATTTAAAACCCCTGCCGCGCTGAGCTACATGATTCAAAAGCTGGAAAACGATCTGAATATCACCCTGCTGGATCGCTCCGGACATCGGGCTAAATTTACCGATACCGGCAGAATGATGTTGGAGAAAGGCCGATTGCTGCTAAATGCCGCCAAAGATCTGGAAAAGCAGGCGGTGCAGCTCAGCGCCGGTTGGGAGCGGGATCTGGCTATCGCCCTGGATGACTCTTTCCCGTTCAGCGCGCTGCTGCCGCTGATCGACGCGTTCTATGCCCAGCACCCGCAAACCCGCCTTAACTTTACCCACCATACCCTTGCGGGCTCGTGGGAAGAGCTCACTCACAACGGCGCGGATATTATTCTCGGGGCGATCAATGAACCACCGACCTCCGCCGAATGGTCGTGGAAAATGCTCGGCGCCATGGACAATATCTTCGTCATCGCGCCGGGGCATCCGCTGGCGGAAACCACCCAACCGCTGACCAACAAGCAGCTCAGCCTGCATCGCGCGGTGGTCATCAGCGACAGCGCCCGCTACTGCCATCCGCTCAACAGTAACCTGCTCGACGAACAGCCGCAAATTCGCGTGGATGATTTCGCCAGTAAAGTCGAACTCTTGCGCGCCGGGCTGGGCTGCGGCTTTTTACCGCGCCATATTGCCCGGCCGTGGCTGGAAAAAGGCGAGCTAGTCGAAAAGGCCGTTATCTCCTGCCGTGAGAAAGATATCACCTATATGGCCTGGCGAAGCGGCAACGACGGGCTGGCCCAGCGCTGGTGGCGCGAGGCCATTTTGCAAAGTGAAAGCCTGGGCCAGCTCTACGACTAGCGGCTAAACCAGACGCTGGCGGAGATCGCCGGTAGCGTCAGCACGCCGTCGTGTAGCTCCCCGGCGCCCTCTTTCAACTGCCAGCCGTTGACGTCGAGTAGCGGCGAATCCTCTACCACTACCTCGCAGGCTTCGCCGCGGTTGATCGCCACCAGCACGCGCTGCTGCTTATAGACGCGCACGAACACCACCACGTTATCTTCGGCATAAATCGCCTGGCAGCCGCCGTAGCGCAGCGCCTGATTGGCCTTACGCAGCTTGCACATCCGCTTGTACAGGTCGAGCAGATCGCCATCCTGCAACGCCGGATCCCACGGGAACGGTTTGCGGCAAAACGGATCGTTATTGCCGTCCACGCCCACTTCGTCGCCGTAGTAAATGCACGGCACGCCCGGCCAGCTAAATAGCCACACCACCGCCAGCGGCAGGCGTGCGACATCTTTACCCAGCAGAGACTTAAAGCGGGCGGTATCGTGGCTATCGAGCTGGTTAAACATCCTCAGCTGCTGCTGGTGCGACAACCCGGCCCGATAGTTGTCCATCCACGCCATGCAGGTCTGCGCATCAATTTTCTGCGGATCGTAGGAGATATCGGTGTTCGCGAGGAAGCCCCATAGCGGGAAGGTGAAGCCGCGGTAGTTCATCGCCGAGTCTTCAACGTCAGCCTGTAGCCACTGGCGCGCGTCGCCGAAATGCTCGCCGAACACGAAAGCGTCCGACCGCTCCAGCTTCGCCGCCTGGGTAATGCCGGCGATATGGCGCAGGTTATTGCGCGCCCCGCCCCCTTCGCCCAGCATGTGTACCACGTCCAGGCGCCAGCCGTCCATGCTCCATGGCGCTTTCAGCCAATGGCGCACCACGCTATCTTCCCCGCCGTAGATTTCATCGATCAGCGTCGACGAACGGTAGTCCAGCTTCGGCAGGCTGGCGTATCCCAGCCAGTCGTGGGCAACGCCCTCGGGGGAAAAATTATACCAGTCGCGCCACGGCGAATCGGCGTTATGGCAGGCGCCGCCGCTACCGCGCTGGTGGCGGTCGAACCAGGCATGCGAATCGCCGCTATGGTTGAACACGCCATCGAGGATCAGACGCATCCCCTCTTTTTGCGTGTTGTGACGCAGGCGTAGCAGCGCCGCATCGCCGCCAAACTGCGGATCAACGCGGCGGTAATCCTCGGTATCATATTTATGCACGCTGGGAGCGACAAACACCGGGTTGAGATACAGCGCCGTGACGCCAAGCTGCTTCAGATACGGCAGCTTCTCGCTGATACCATCGAGATCGCCGCCGTAAAAGGTGGAGCCGCCCGCCTCGGCGGTTAACGGTTCATCCCACGCTTTACGCACAATATCGTGACCGGCGGCGTGGTGGTAGTAAGTTACATCCTGTTCCGCTTCGCGGGACTGGCTGCGGGCAAAACGGTCAGGGAAAATTTGATAAAACACCTGATCGGCCACCCACTGCGGCCCGCTGTCTGGCAAATCGACCGCAAACTGCTCCAGCCTCGCCGGCGGAAAGCGGTTGAATCCCTGCGGCGTGAACCACAGCTGACGATCGGCCCACAGCAGCTTGAAGCTGTAGCGCCGACGCGGCTGCCCATTGACGAGGTTGATTTCCCCGCGCCACGCCACCACGCCCGGATACGGCGCCTGCCGCAGGCGGTGCATCGGCAGCGACAGCTCTTCGTTATCCTCTTCCGCGCGTAGGGTCACCCGCGGCGGCAGATCGTCGCCGCTCAACCATAGCGTAATCATCAGTCGTTCCTGCTGTTCCTTGATAAACGGAGCAACCGGGAGGTGCCATGCCTTCAACATTGTTATTCCTCTCTTTGCAGAATGGGCACACCTTGCCACAGCGTACTGGCGTATGACTCATCATCGGCAGAATTATTGGGGGAGGATGGCGGGGGTGGAGGGATCGCTTGCCGGATAGCCTGTGCGTATCCGGCAAGAAGAGAAGCAAATGACTACGCTTTCGCCAGCTTTCGCTCGCGGCGGGTTTTAAACTGCCAGCCAATCAGCAGCAGAAGTATCCACGCAAAGCCAACGTACAGCGAGATGCGGGTATCGGGGTGGTAGCCAATCAGACCGATAATAAAGACCAGGAACAGCAGGCCAATCACCGTGGTCGTTACCCCTCCGGGTACCTTGAACTTAAGCGCCTTCGCCTCTTCCGGCGGCAGACGGCGACGGAAGGCGATCTGCGACAACAGGATCATAATCCACACCCAGACGGTGGCGAAAGTGGCCAGCGAGGCGATCACCAGGAAAACGTTCTCCGGCATAATATAGTTAAGATAGACCGCGAACAGCAGCGCGATGGTCATCACCATCACTGTCACCCACGGCACCCCGCGACGTGAGGTTTTAGCAAACATTTTCGGCGCGCTGCCCTGCTCCGCCATGCCGTGCAGCATACGCCCTACGCCAAAGACATCGGAGTTAATCGCCGATAGCGAAGCGGTCAGCACCACAAAGTTCAGGATGCTGGCGGCAAAAGTGATGCCGAGATGCTGGAAGGTTAAGACGAACGGGCTGCCGTTGGTCCCGACCTGGTTCCACGGATAGATAGACATAATTACAAACAGCGTACCCACGTAAAACACCAGAATACGCATCGGCACCGAGTTAATGGCGCGCGGTATGGATTTCTCCGGATCTTTCGCTTCGCCGGCGGTAATTCCGATAATCTCAATGCCGCCGTAGGCGAACATCACCATCTGCAGCGACATCACCATCCCCAGCCAGCCGTTGCTGAAGAAGCCGCCGTTGCTCCACAGGTTGTGGATGCCGGTCGGCTGCCCGCCGTTGCCAATACCCCAGATAATGATGCCGAAACCAGCGAGGATCATGATGATAATGGTGGCGACTTTGAAGAAGGAGAACCAGAATTCCAGCTCGCCGAAGACCTTCACGCTCATCAGGTTGACGGCGCAGATAATCAGCACCACGCTGAGCACCCAAATCCAGTGCGGTACCGCCGGGAACCAGACGCCCATATAGATGCCGAAGGCCGTGACGTCGGCGATGGCGACAATCAGAATTTCAAAACAGTAGGTCCAGCCAGTGATATAGCCCGCCAGCGGGCCAAGGTAATCCTGCGCGTAGCGCGAGAACGAACTGGCGGCCGGATTATGCACCGACATCTCGCCCAGCGCGCGCATAATAATGTAGGCCGCGACGCCGCCGATAATATAAGCCAACAGAACGCTCGGACCCGCCATTTTAATCGCGTCAGCCGAACCATAGAAAAGGCCGGTACCGATTGCCGACCCCAACGCCATAAAGCGAATATGCCGGGTACTTAGCCCGCGCTTAAGCTTGTTACTACTTTCCATCGTGTTCCATGCCGTTTTTCTCCTCTGGCCTTCGCGTGGGCAAAGCACCAGGGAGGGTGACCAAAAAAACAAAAAACCACGGGACCTGAAGTCCCGTGGTTAAACACCTGTGTAAAGCGTCGGTTAGTGCGCGCTGGAAGTCACCTGACGTCCTGCTGCGCGATCCCAGATAACGGCCAGAATCACCATCACGGCGGTTGGCATCAGCCAGGCCAGACCCTGCTCCGCCAGCGGCAGACGCGCGGTCCAGGACGGCATAATATCTGCAAACGCCGACGCTTTAATGCCGTCAATGATACCAAACATCAGGCTGATAAACATTGCCGGGGCGATAACGCGGGACGAATTATGCCACCAACCGCGGGTAAAGCTTAATACAACCAGTGCGATACACGGCGGATAGATAGCCGTCAGCACCGGAATCGAAATCTGAATCAGGTGGCTCAGACCGAGGTTGGAGACCGCCATCGAAAACAGGCCGAGGATAAAGACCAGCGTACGATAGGAGAACGGCAGGTACTGGGCGAAGAACTCCGCGCAGGCGCAGGTCAGGCCCACCGCCGTCACCAGACAGGCGATAAAGATCAGCGCCGCCAGCATAAAGCTTCCCGCGCCGCCGAAAGTATGCTGAACGTAAGCATGGAGAATCGCCGCGCCGTTAGCGGATTGCTCAACCAGCGTGCCGCTATCTGAACCTAAACGGAACAGCGCCAGGTACAGCAGCGTCAAGCCCACGCCGGCCATCAGGCCAGCCCACACGGTGTAGCGGGTCAGCAGGCGGGCTTCGGTCACGCCGCGGGAACGCGCGGCGTTGACAATCACGATGCCAAAGACCATCGCGCCCAGGGTATCCATAGTCAGATAGCCGTTGACGAAACCGTTAGAGAACGGCGCGGTGCGGTAGGCTTCCATCGCGTGGCTCAGCGGACCGGCAGGCCAGACGATCGCCGCAACGGCAAGAATAATCAGGGCGATAATTTTCAGCGGCGCGAGGAAATTCCCCACGGTGTCCAGCAGCTTGCCCGGATAGAGCGAAACGAGGATCACCAGCGCAAAATAGATAACGCTATAAATCAGCAGCGGCAGCGGACCGTCGCCGGTCAGCGGCGCAATCCCCACTTCAAAAGAGACGGTGGCGGTGCGCGGAGTCGCGAACAGCGGCCCAACGGCAAGATAGCAGACCACCGCCAGCAGAATACCGGCGACTTTACCAATCGGCGTGCTCAGGCTCTCTACGCCGCCGCCGACCTTAGCCAACGCCACGACCGTTAGCACCGGCAGACCCACGGCGGTAATCAGAAAGCCAATAGCCGCGGTCCAGACGTGCTCGCCGGCCTGTAAGCCAACCATCGGAGGAAAGATAATATTGCCTGCGCCGACGAACAGCGCGAAGGTCATAAAGCCCAACGCAATGATGTCGCGAGATTTTAACTGATGGGTCATAAATTCATTACAGCCTGTGGATGTGGTGTTGTAAAAACGGATTAATACCGCGCCTTTCCCCTGGGGATGATACAGCGGCCATTGTCAGTAAACTCAGCGGGATATGCTCCCAAAGCGGCGTGGAAAAGAATTGTTTTTTGTATTACCACGCAAAAACAGTCTGTCTGCGACCGTAGGGGGGCAATTTAAACGCTTATAACGTTTTAAAGCAAGGAGGGATCGCAAAAGCAGATGATTATGCTAACTCTATTTTAATGAATAGCATCATTAGCCAGAATGATAGAAAACATCTGGCTTATCATGCGAACAAAAAAGCAGCTAATGCTCGTTAATTATGCAGCTGTGATGGCGCTGCAAACGAAAATGACCAGCCGAAGCTGGTCATTGGCAAGGAATGCTGACACTCACCCATCCGGGTTTAATTTTTGGCAATTAAACGTTCCGGTAATAAGAAGCTAAAGCGGGTGCCTTTGCCGACCGCGCTCTCGATCTCAAGGCGGCTATCGTGATGGCTGACGGCATGTTTAACAATCGCCAGTCCGAGACCGCTGCCGCCAGTTTGCCGCGAGCGCGCTTTATCCACCCGGTAGAAACGTTCGGTCAGCCGCGGAATATGCTCCGGCGCGATCCCCGGCCCGTTATCCTCGACGCTAAACAACGCGCCGTGCGGCGCCCGCTGCCAGGTTACGGTAATCTCCGTTCCCGCTGGCGTATGGTTGACCGCGTTATACACCAGGTTGGAAATCGCGCTGCGCAGCTGTTCTTCATTGCCCAGCACTTTAAGCGAGTCATCGACCGAAAAATGCAGCTCATGCTTCTGCTGGCTTAGCGTTTGCGCCTCGCGCTCGACGACCCGCAGCATCATCGGCACGTCGATTTTATCGTTCATCGCCAGTACCGGCGCGGCTTCAATGCGCGACAGCGTCAGCAACTGCTTCACCAGGCCTTCCATACGCTGGGTTTGTTCGCGCATGGTGTGTAACGCTTTTTCGCGCGTTCCACCTTCCAGCACCTGCTCCTGCATCATCTCCAGATACCCCTGCAACACCGTCAGCGGCGTGCGCAGTTCATGGCTAACGTTGGCGAAAAAGTTACGCCGCGCCCCTTCCAGCTGGTGCATCTGCGTGACATCGCGCGCCACCATCAGCAGCTGTTTGTCGCTATAGGGCATCATACGAATTTCCAGATGGCGGCCATTATTCAGCACCAGATTGAGCGGCCTGGAGAAGTCGCGGTATTTCATGTAATTAGCAAATTCAGGATAGCGCAGAAGGTTGAGGATATTCTGCCCGTTATCGTCGGGCCAGCGCAGATTAAGGATCTGCTGGGCCAGGCCGTTACACCAGAACATCGCGCCTTCTTCGGTGGTCAGCACCACCGCGTCCGGCAGAGACTCCGCCCCGCTGCGAAAGCGTTTAATCAGGCTTCCCAGCTCACGGCGGCGCTTTTTATTACGCATTTGCATCTGGTGCAGACCGTACAGCAGGGGTTCCCAACTGCCGCTACCCGGCGGCGGCGTCATGCTGCGGTCGACCCACAGCCACCACGACAGGCGCATCAGATTCCAGAAATGCCAGATAAGAAGGCCGGTCACTGCCGCCAATAAAAACCACGGCAGATGACCTACAAACGCCCCGAGGATCAGGGCCGGGATACAACATAAGAAAAGCTCAAGCGCCAGCCTTTTCCATGACAGCCGTTCCAGCACGGTTCACACTCCTGTCAGCATTCAGAAACGGGCGGAGAAACGATATCCCGTACCGCGAACCGTTTGTACCATCCGGTCATGGCCGCTATGTTCCAGCGCTTTGCGCAGACGGCGTATATGCACGTCTACCGTTCTGTCTTCTACATAAACGTTGGTGCCCCAGACGTGATTCAGCAGCTGTTCGCGGCTATAGACCCGCTCCGGATGCGTCATGAAGAAGTGTAATAATTTAAATTCCGTCGGCCCCATATCCAGCGGATTTTCGCCGGTCATCACGCGATGTGAAGAAGGGTCGAGGCTCAGGCCCTGCATTTCAATCACCTCTTCCACCGCCATCGGCGAGATTCGCCGCATCACGGCTTTAATGCGCGCCACCAGCTCTTTCGGGGAAAATGGCTTGGTAATGTAATCATCCGCACCGGTTTCCAGGCCGCGGACGCGATCTTCTTCTTCGCCGCGGGCGGTAAGCATCACCACTGGAATATCACGGGTCATCGCTTCACGCTTGAGCTGTTTAATAAACTGCAGACCCGACCCACCCGGCAGCATCCAGTCAAGGAGGATTAAATCAGGCCAGGGTTCATTGAGCTGATTGACCGCGCTGTCAAAATCTTCCGCCTCGACGGGCTGAAAGCCGTTTTGCTCCAGAACAAAGCAAACCATTTCGCGGATTGGAGCTTCATCTTCAACGACCAGAATTCTTCTCGCCATTATTTACCCTGTATTTTTTAGCCATCAGTATAGAAGTGCGCGGCCATTATGCGTCAGATTTATGACAGATTTATGAAAAAAATGACCGCCAGATGAACGCGGATTTCGAATTGTGACACGGACTTAACTCACCGAAGAACAGCATTATCCCCTCAATAATTCACGTGGCTTAATGGCGGCAAGGGCGTCAGTCCCCACACCCCCTGGTAACCAGGTGGCTGGGGTGAGCGCACGTAGCCAACACATAAGCAACTTGACGTATGACGGGTATATAATGCCGCTTACGCTTTTTCGCTATGGAACAACTATGCGCATCCTTCACACCTCTGACTGGCATCTCGGGCAAAATTTTTACAGCAAAAGTCGCGCCGCCGAACATCAGGCGTTTCTCGACTGGCTGCTGGCCAGCGCGCAGGAGCATGATGTTGACGCCATTATTGTCGCGGGCGATATTTTTGATACCGGCTCGCCGCCGAGCTACGCGCGCGAGCTGTATAACCGCTTTGTCGTTCAGCTGCAGCAGACCGGCTGTCGGCTGGTGGTGCTGGCGGGAAACCACGACTCGGTCGCTACCCTCAACGAGTCGCGCGACATTCTTGCGTTCCTTAAAACCACGGTGGTGGCCAATGCCGGCCACGCGCCCTTTATTCTGCCGTTACGCGACGGTACCCCGGGGGCGGTTTTTTGCCCGGTACCGTTCCTGCGTCCTCGTGAGCTGGTGACCAGCCAGGCCGGGCACTCCAGCGGCGAGAAGCAACAGCAGTTACTCAATGCCATCAGCGACTACTACCAACAGCAATACCAGCAGGCCTGCGAACTGCGCGGCAACCAGGCGCTGCCGATTATCGCCAGCGGCCATTTAACCACCGTCGGCGCCAGCAAAAGCGACGCGGTCCGCGAAATTTATATCGGTACCCTCGACGCCTTCCCGGCGAACCGCTTTCCGCCTGCCGACTATATCGCGCTCGGCCATATTCACCGGGCGCAGGTGGTCGGCGGCTGCGAGCATATTCGCTACAGTGGCTCCCCAATTGCGCTGAGCTTTGACGAGACCGGGAAAAGCAAAAGCGTCAATCTGGTGACCTTTAGCGCTGGCCGCCTGGCGGACGTCACGCCGCTGATCGTGCCCATCACCCAGCCTCTGGCGGTCTTAAAGGGCGATTTCGCCAGCGTTAGCGCTCAGCTGAACCAATGGCAGAATAACGGCCAGCGGTCCGCGGCATGGCTGGATATCGAAATCACCAGCGATGAATATATGCATGATATACAAAGGAAAATCCAGGCCCAGACCGAAACACTGCCGGTAGAAGTGTTGCTGGTGCGCCGCAGCCGCAGCCAGCGCGATCGCATTCTGGCGGGCGTTCAGCGGGTCACCCTCAGCGAGCTGCAGGTCGAGGAGGTCTTCGCCCGCCGTCTGGCGCTGGAAACGCTGGAAGAGGCGCAGCAGCAGCGCCTGGAACAGCTCTTTAATGAAACGCTGCATAGTCTCAACGGTGAGGATCGCCTGTGAAAATTCTCAGCTTACGCCTGAAAAACCTCAACTCACTCAAAGGCGAATGGAAAATTGATTTCTCCGCTGAGCCATTTGCCAGCAACGGATTGTTCGCGATTACCGGGCCAACCGGCGCCGGCAAGACCACCCTGCTGGACGCTATCTGCCTCGCGCTTTATCACGAAACGCCGCGCCTGAGCAGCGTGTCGCAATCGCAAAACGATCTGATGACCCGCGACACCGCCGAATGTCTGGCGGAAGTGGAGTTCGAGGTCAAAGGCATCGCCTACCGCGCCTTCTGGAGCCAGAACCGGGCGCGAAACCAGCCGGACGGCAATTTACAGGTTCCGCGCGTCGAGCTGGCGCGCTGCGAGGACGGTAAAATCCTCGCCGATAAGGTCAAAGATAAGCTGGAACTGACCGCCTCGCTCACCGGTCTGGACTATGGCCGCTTCACCCGCTCAATGCTGCTGTCGCAGGGGCAGTTCGCCGCCTTCCTCAACGCCAAACCGAAGGAGCGCGCCGAGCTGCTGGAAGAGCTCACCGGGACCGAAATTTACGGACAGATTTCCGCCCAGGTCTTTGAAAAACATAAGCAGGCCCGCGTTGAGCTGGAAAAAATCCAGGCGCAGGCCTCCGGCGTCCTGCTGCTGAGCGAGGAGCAACAGCAGGCGCTTCAGCAAAGTTTGCAAGCGCTTACTGCTGAAGAAAAACAGCAGGTTAGCGAACAAACCCGGTTGCAAAATGCCCGTCAGTGGCAAATACGCCGTGAAGAACTGACGGCAGAAGATCTGCAGGCTCAAACCGCGCTACGCGAAGCGCAATCTGCGCTGGAGCAGGTCCAGCCGCAGCTTAGCGCGCTGTTAAATTCCCAGCCGGCGGAGCGTTTGCGCCCGCAGTGGACGCGTCAGCAGGAGCAAACCGCCGCGCTGGCGCAAACCCGCAGCCAGAGAGAAGAAGTAAATACTCGCTTACATGAACGATTGCGGCTGCGGGCGGGTATTCGCCTCGCCGCCCGGCAGCAGTCTGAGCAACTTCACAGCCGTCAACAAGCGTTGTCCGCATGGCTTAAAGAGCATGACCGCTTTCAGCTCTGGGGCAACGCGCTGGCGGGCTGGCGGGCCGCTTTCCAGCAGCAGGCTCGCGATACGCAGCAGCAATCCGCGGTCCAACAGCGCCTGGCGGAAACCCACCGCAGGCTGGGCGAACTGCCGGCCGCCGGGCTGACGCTGGATGCCGAACAGGTTAGCGCCGGACTCGCGCAGCACGCTGCGGCCCGCGCTCTGCGTCAGCAGCTCGCTGCGCTGCATGGTCAGCTGCAGCCGCTGGCCCAGCGGTTATCGCAGCTTGATGCCGCCGGGCAGGCCAGTAAGCAGGAGCAGGAACGGCTGGAAGCCACCCTGGCTCAGCGCCGTCAGGCCTATAAAGAAAAGAATCAGCAGTTCAGCGATGTGAAAGCCCTTTGCGAAATGGAAGCCCGCATTGCCGGGCTTGAGGCGGAGCGAGCCCGCCTGCAGCCTGGCTCACCCTGTCCGCTCTGCGGTTCCGCGCAGCATCCGGCCATCGCCGAATATCAGGCGCTGGTTCCCGGCGTAAACCAGGCGCGGCGCGATGCGCTGGAGCGCGAAGTTAAGCAGCTGGCGGAGGCCGGAGCGCAGGCGCGCGGCGAGCTTGACGCTCTGATCAAGCAGCAGCAAAAAGAGGTCGCTGAGAAAGCATCGCTTCTGCAGCAGGAGCAAGCGCTTACATCACGCTGGCATGAGACCATCACCGGATTAAATATCGACCTGACGCCAAAGGATGACATTCCGGGCTGGCTAAACGCGCAACAGGAGCATGAACAGCGGCTGTATCAGCATCAGCAGCGTCTGGCCTGGCAGGCTCAGCAGCAGGAGTGCCAGCAGCAGCTCCAGCAGCTACAGCGGGAACAAGCGCAGCGCAGCGCCGCGCTGGCGACGGAGCTGAGCGCATTTGCGCTGGACTTACCGGCTGTCGGGCAGGCCGCTGGCTGGCTGGCGCAGCGGGAAGAAGAGACCCGCGGCTGGCAGGCCAAACAGAATGAACTGCTCGCCCTTCAGGAACAGATCCAACAGCTGGCTCCGCTACTGGAGGCTTTGCCGGAAACGGAATTAGCGGCGGAACCCGCGCTGCTGGACGGCTGGCGTCAGGTCCATGACGACTGCCTCGCACTCCAGAGCCAGTGGCAAACCCTGGGGCAGCAGGAAAGCCAGCAGCAGGCACAGCTGAAAGAGAGCGAAGCGCAGTTCAGCGCAGCGCTGGCCGCCAGCCCGTTCGCCGATCGGCAGGCGTTTCTCGCCGCTCTGCTCGATGAAGAGACGCGCCAGGGCCTTGAACGCCTGAAGCAGACGTTGGAAAGCGCGCTCCAGCAGAATCAGGCGCTGGCGCTGCGAGCCCGCGAGGCGCTGGTGAACCACAGCCAGCAGCCGCCGACGGACATGGACATCGACCAGCCGCCTGAACAGCTACAAGAAAAGCTTCAGCAACTGACCGCGCTGCTGCGGGAAAACAGCGCCCGCCAGGGAGAGATTCGCCAGCAGCTGAAGCAGAATGCCGAAAACCAGCAGCGTCAGCAGTCGTTACGCCAGCAGATGGAACACGCGGCCCGGGAAGTGGAAGACTGGGGGTGGCTGAACTCGCTTATCGGCTCCAGAGAGGGCGACAAATTCCGTAAGTTTGCGCAAGGGCTGACGCTGGATAACCTGGTATGGCTGGCCAACCATCAGCTTAACCGCCTGCACGGCCGCTATCTGCTGCAACGCAAAGCCAGCGACGCGCTGGAGCTGGAGGTGGTCGATACCTGGCAAGCAGACGCGGTGCGCGATACCCGGACGCTTTCCGGCGGCGAGAGCTTCCTCGTGAGCCTCGCGCTGGCGCTGGCGCTCTCCGATCTGGTGAGCCATAAGACGCGGATAGACTCGCTGTTCCTCGATGAGGGTTTCGGCACGCTGGACAGCGAAACCCTGGATACCGCGCTGGATGCGCTGGACGCGCTTAACGCCAGCGGCAAGATTATCGGCGTCATCAGCCACGTTGAGGCGATGAAAGAGCGCATTCCTGTGCAAATTAAAGTTAAAAAAATCAACGGGCTAGGCTATAGCCGCCTCGATAAAGCTTTCGCCGTTGAGTAATTCCCTCCCTCCGCTCCTTACCTGAAGATCTCTCCCCGCCGGGAGAGATCGCCGCCTCCTGAGAAATGACGTGCTTCCAGCTGCCCGGCGCAGTAATCATTGCCAAACAATTCACGAATAATCTTGATTATGCACGAAAGTGCATGATAGTTTATCTGTTAACCTACAAACGGCCATTTTCATTTATTTTCGTGCAAACTCATGCATCGGAAATTGTCTATGACGGAACGTACAACGGGAAGGAAGCCTTCAATAGCATTCCCATTCACGCATCAAGAAGGTCTTAAATATGCAAAGTTTACTTATTTTGATCGCCGGCCCGGTACGCAGCGGCACCGACAATCGCGCGGAACTTATCGAGGCTAATCTGCACAATATGGCCCAGGTTGCGCTACGCGTTTACCAGAAAGGGCATATTCCCGTGGTCGGCGAATGGCTGGCGTTACCCGTTGCTAAAGCGGCGTGCTCCAAAGAAATTGGCGATGCGATTAGCGAAGAGTATCTCTACCCCGTCGCTCACCGTTTAATTAGCCGCTGCGATGCAATTTTGCGCATACCGGGCGAATCCCGGGGAGCGGACCTGGATATTGAGGAGGGTAAAAAAAGGGGATTGTCGATTTACTACGGCCTGGAGGAGATCCCGGAGCGGTAATCAACCGCTACCCGCTGCGCCGTTCAGGCCGCGCAGCGGGTTGATGATTACAGCGGCCACAGCCAGGCGGCGCCGCGTACGCCGCTGGAATCGCCGTGGGCCGCTTTGCGAATCGGCGTCTCGCATTCGCCGCCAAAGACCCACGGTTTTAGCAGATTCGGCACCGTCTGATACAGCCGGTCAACGTTGCTCATTCCGCCGCCAAGCACAATAACGTCCGGGTCGAGGATGTTGATCACGTGCGCCAACGACTTCGCCAGCCGCATCTCATAGCGGCTCAGCGCCAGTTCCGCCAGCGGATCCCGTTCGCCGACGCGCTGCATAATCTCGCTGCCTTTCAGCGGATGCCCGCTCAACCGACGGTAATCGGTAGCAAAGCCGGTGCCGGAGATAAAGGTTTCAATGCAGCCCTGCTTGCCGCAGTAGCACGGCACTTCAGCGCGATAGCGCAGTTCGTCTTCATCCATCCACGGCAGCGGATTATGCCCCCACTCGCCCGCCGTACCGTTGCCGCCTATGTGGGCGCGTCCGTTAAGCGCCACCCCAGAACCGCAGCCGGTGCCAATAATCACCGCAAACACCGTTTGCGCCCCGGCCGCCGCGCCGTCTACCGCTTCCGACACCGCGAGGCAGTTGGCATCGTTGGCCAGACGCACTTCCCGTTGTAGACGCTGGCTCAGGTCTTTATCAAACGGCTGACCGTTGAGCCAGGTTGAATTAGCGTTTTTGACCACGCCGGTATAGGGCGAAATCGACCCGGGGATGCCGATGCCAACCGTGCCGCTCTGCCCGGTGGCCTGCTCGGCCATCTCAACCAGCGAGGCAATTGTCTCTATCGTCTGGCAATAATCGCCCCCTGGCGTAGGCAGGCGATGACGAAATAGCTGCTCTCCCTGGTCGCTCAGCGCGATGACTTCCGTTTTGGTCCCGCCTAAATCAATGCCAATGCGCACCGTGAATTCCTCCCCCGATTAACAATGCAAGCATAGCGACAATTCGCTATCATGCCCGCTGGATTTAACGACTAAGCCGTGGAAATTATCATGCTGTGGTTCAAAAATTTAATGGTTTATCGTCTCAGCCGCGACATTTCCCTGCGCGCCGAGGAGATGGAAAAACAGCTGGCCGAGCTGACCTTTACCCCTTGCGGCAGCCAGGATATGGCCAAAACCGGTTGGGTACCGCCGATGGGATCGCACAGCGACGCGTTGACGCATACGTCAAACGGCCAGATCGTTATCTGCGCGCGTAAAGAAGAGAAGATCCTGCCGTCTCCGGTGATCAAACAGGCGCTGGAAGCAAAGATTTTCAAGCTGGAAGCCGAGCAGGGCCGCAAGCTGAAAAAGACCGAAAAAGATTCGCTGAAAGATGAGGTTCTGCACTCTCTGCTGCCGCGCGCCTTCAGCCGCTTCAGCCAGACTATGATGTGGATCGATACCGTCAACGGACTGATCATGGTGGACTGCGCGAGCGCCAAAAAAGCGGAAGATACCCTGGCGCTACTGCGTAAAACCCTCGGCTCGCTGCCGGTGGTCCCGCTGGCGCTGGAAACCCCGATCGAACTGACGCTAACCGAGTGGGTGCGCTCCGGTACCGTTGCCCAGGGCTTCCAGCTACTGGACGAAGCCGAGCTAAAAGCGATGTTGGAAGACGGTGGCGTGATCCGCGCGAAAAAACAGGATCTGGTCAGCGACGAGATCGCCGTGCACATTGAAGCCGGTAAGGTCGTGACCAAGCTGGCGCTCGACTGGCAGCAGCGCATTCAGTTCTTAATGTGCGATGATGGTTCGATTAAACGCCTGAAGTTCTGCGACGAACTGCGGGACCAGAATGAAGATATCGATCGGGAAGATTTCGCTCAGCGTTTTGATGCGGACTTTATTCTGATGACCGGCGAACTGGCCGCGCTGATACAGAATCTGGTGGAAGGGTTAGGCGGCGAAGCGCAGCGCTAATCTGGCGGTAAATTCCTTCCTGCCAGCGCAGGAAGGAAGCTGACTTTACAGGTAGCGGCAAAGATAAGACGTCGGCTCAGCCACCTGCAAATGAAACTCGCTATTCCCCGGAACGTTGAATACTTCCCCGGCGGCGTAGACTTTCCACTCGGTTTCCCCCGGCAGAAGTACGTTCAGCGCGCCGCTGACTACGCTCATCTCTTCTGGCTGCGCGGTGCCAAAGGTATATTCCCCTTCCGCCATCACGCCCACGCTCGCACGGCCGGTGCTGCTGCTGGTGAAGCCGATAGATTTTACTTTTCCGTCAAAGTATTCATTGCTTTGAAGCATAAACTCGCCCTTATGATCTTGTGTTGAAGGCACAATATAGGGGGCGCTCCTTGCACCTGTCACGTAAAATTAACGCGATATATCAGGTTAAACTAATAGTTCTGCCGCCAGTCGCGAAACCAGCACATTTGACAACAGAACCGGGATATCCAGCGCCTTTTGTAATATGTCTCGATGCTGCTGGTGGTAGCAAAGACAATCCAGCATCAGTACGTCTGCGCCTTGCTCAATCAGCTCCCTGCCGGCGGCCAGTAAATTCTCTTTACTACCGCTGACCGGGTTGGAGATGGCATACAGCGGGGTGTTTTCTAACACCTGCCATTTATCCCGCTGCAGCGGCAAAATCTCTTCGACCGGAACAATGACCCCTACCTGATGACCGTCAACAATCGAGGCAACCAGCGGCGGGATAATCCTTTGCGGCTCAAGCAGGATCGCATTATTCGCCGTAAATCCGCGAAAGGGATGGGTACTCATGAGTAATATCAGGTCGTAATCTTGTTTATCGAGCACCGCAATGACGCTACGTAAATCACGTTCAACCTTCTGCCGCGAGACCTGGGCGATTTCATTGTCGTTAAGCAAGGTCAATAGCATCTCATCGCCGGGCTCAATGCCATAGTCCCGCATTACCTCTTCGCGCGCCATTTTGCCTAACAGGCTAACGTGGTCGATCTGTTCTTCCCTGATATGTTCAGTTAAAAGCGGCAACATCTCCGCCACCGGTACTACCCCAATGGTCAAAATTGCCATCGATGCACTACTCATATCATGTACCTTTTCACAACCGCTGTTTCAAAACAGGCTTCTCTTGACGACTTCTGCCCCCTGGTGACCAAAGCAACCGTCGAGAAGCGTAGCAGATTACGGCTATTTTGGAATGTAAAGATTCCAAAAGCGTCAAAACGCACCAGAAAATCCGTGACTTAGGTAATCATTAGTACGGTTAATAAATTAAAAATGTGATGCATGTCCGGTAGCGACCTTTTCAGAGCCAATCCCGGACATGAATGGGAAATTAAGATTTGTCAGGATCTTCGTAGCGCCGTTTGGCGTCCAGCGCTTCCTGTTCAGTAGGGTGTTCACTGATGAGGGAGTTTGGCGTCGGATGGTCAGCGCGCAGTTCATACCAGGTGACCGTTTGGCCCTGCGGGCCTTTTTCAACGGCGACAACACGCGCTTCCCTTGGATATGGAGGTCTGGTCGGCATAGCGTTTCCTTTTTTACCTTAAGAGCTTTAAAGTATAGGCGCTGCCGATCCGTTTTCCCCAGGTAAAGTCTTAACTGGTATAGCTCGCACCGCATACGGTCGTCATAATCTGTTCCACGACCTCATCCGGCGACGCGGTGGCGTTAATAATATGATGCGCGGCCGCGCGATATAGCGCTTCTCTCTGCGCCAGCACTTCACCCACTTCTTCGCGGATGGGCTTTCCGGTCAGCGTCGGGCGCTGTTCAGCCTTCGGATAGGCTTCAAGACGGTCTATCAGCGCGGAAACCGAAGCCTCAAGATAGATCACTACGCCATTCTCCCGCATAAACTGACGGTTATATTCGCTGAGTATAATGCCGCCTCCGGTGGCGATGATGGTTGCGGGTTGCGCGACTCTTTCTAACGCCTGCGTTTCCAGAGCACGAAAGCGTTCCCAGCCTTCCTGCTGGACGATCGCCGCTACCGTGCGCTGCTCATGCTCCTGCAGCTCATGGTCCGTGTCGGCGAACTTAAAGTTGCGAACTTTCGCCAGCGCATGACCGACGGTCGTTTTACCGCAGCCGCGAGGCCCGACAAGAAATATTAGCTGTGTCATTACCGAAGACCCCTTGGTTCCGCGTACTGCGGATAAATGAAAGCGAAAAGAAAAACAATGGTACCGCAAACTTACCTGACGCCAACCGTAAAATAAACGTTACATACCATCTACAAACCCTTTCACCTTAGTATTAGAAAGGACTTTAAATGTAAACTTATCATTGCATCTAGTGTTATGCCAGCTTTACTTTTGTACAGAAGTTATTTTTTGTTCGCAGTCTGGCGTAAACAGTAACACATTTCTGCACAGCTTTACGCTGCCGCATATTTACAAGACGAGTCCTTCGGAGCGAATCTGAAGCTAATCAATCAGTATGACAGAGGTATGTAGTATGCAATCTGAAGAGCAACGCCTTATTGATGGACTGTTTTCCCGGTTAAAAGAGGCCGAGAGCCGCAGCGCATCGCGCGATGCCAGCGCTGAGGAGCGGATTGCCGGGCACATCAAAGAGCAGCCGTTCGCCCCTTACTATATGGCGCAGACAATTTTGATTCAGGAAGCGGCGATCAAACAGCTTAACGACCGTATTCAGGCGCTGGAAAGCCAGGTCACCCAGCTTCAGGCTGCGAAGCCAAGCAGCGGCGGGTTTCTCTCCGGCCTGTTTGGCGGCGGGCAGTCTCGCGGCTCCGATCCGATTCCTGGCGCAGAGCAGTATGGCCGACAGCAGGCCGGCGCCCAGCCTCAGTACGCCCCACAGGCGCAACAGCAGAACTACGCGCCTCAGGCCTCGCGCAGCGGCGGCGGCTTTATGGCCGGCGCGCTGCAAACGGCGGCAGGCGTCGCGGGCGGCGTAGTGTTGGGCAATATGTTGACCAATATGTTTAGCGGCTCGCATCCGCAGGAGATCGTCAATATTATCGAAGATAAACCGCAGCCGGATCTCAGCCAGGCGCAGGACAGCAGCGTCGCTGACGATACCTTCCGCCAAGATGACGGGCAGTTCCTTGCCGACAACAACGACTATGACTCCGACTTTGACGCCGGTTTTGGCAACGATGATTTTGGCAGCGACGACGACAGCTGGGTTTAACCCTGCGGGCGTTTGACCTCTAGCAGCCATTTCTCCAGCGCGGCGGCAAACTGCTGACGATCGCGCTGGGATAAGCTATCCGGGCCGCCGGTCTGCACACCGCTGGCCCGCATCGTTTCCATAAAATCGCGCATCGTCAGGCGCTCGCGAATAGTCGCCTCGCTGTAGCGTTCTCCGCGCGGATTCAGCGCCGCCCCGCCTTTCTCCAGCACTTCCGCCGCCAGCGGGATATCGGCGGTAATCACCAGATCTCCCGGCTCGCATAAACGAACGATTTCGTTATCCGCCACGTCAAATCCCTGCGCCACGCGCAGCGTGCGGATAAAGCGCGACGGTGGGACGCGCAGCGGCTGGTTAGCGACCAGCGTCAGCGAGATTTGCGTGCGCTCTGCGGCGCGGAACAAAATATCTTTAATGACGTTCGGACACGCGTCCGCATCAACCCAAATAGCCATTGCGGCTCCTGTCGACCAAAAAGAGATACCGTATTGTCACCTGCTTTTGCCTTCCGCGAAAGCAACAAGATGATAAGCTATGTAGCTAACGATAAAACAAGCAAAGGGGATTGGTGATGGAGAAGAAAATCGGCTTTATCGGCTGCGGCAATATGGGCAAGGCCATTCTGGGCGGCCTAATCGCCAGCGGACAGGTTCAGCCGGGTCAAATCTGGGTCTACACCCCGTCGCCGGACAAAGTGGCGGCCCTGCACGACCAGTACGGCATTAATGCGGCGCAAAGCGCGCAGGAAGTGGCCCAGGTGGCGGATATCGTTTTTGGCGCCGTGAAGCCGGGCGTGATGGTTAAAGTCCTCAGCGACATCGCCTCCAGCCTGAATAAAGACTCTCTGGTGGTTTCTATCGCCGCGGGCGTGACGCTCGATCAGCTGGCGCGCGCCCTGGGCCACGATCGCAAAATAGTCCGCGCGATGCCCAACACGCCTTCGCTGGTCAACGCGGGGATGACGTCGGTCACGCCGAACGCGCTGGTGAGCGCCGAAGAAACCGCAGAAATCCTGACCATCTTCCGCTGCTTTGGCCAGGCGGAAATCATTGCGGAGCCCATGATTCACCCGGTGGTTGGCGTCAGCGGCTCCGCGCCGGCCTACGTTTTTATGTTTATCGAAGCCATGGCGGATGCCGCCGTGCTTGGCGGAATGCCGCGCGCTCAGGCTTATAAATTCGCGGCCCAGGCGGTGATGGGTTCCGCTAAAATGGTGCTCGAGAGCGGAGAGCATCCGGGCGCGCTGAAGGATATGGTGTGCTCGCCGGGCGGCACCACGATCGAAGCCGTGCGCGTGCTGGAAGAGAAAGGCTTCCGCTCGTCCGTCATCGAAGCGATGGTGAAATGCATGGAGAAATCAGAGAAGCTCAGCCGTTCCTGATTGGAATAGCGAATAACGCATAGCGGGTGAGGGAAACCTCACCCGCTTATTTTTACACCTGTTTTTTCAGGCAGGCGCTCATAAATTTGCTGCGATCGTCTCCTTTCAGAGACTGCTGGGTCGCCTGAGCGTTACACTCGCGCATTTTCTGCTGCTGAGGCGTTAGCCCCTTACCGTCCTGCGTGGCGCCATCTTTCTTCAGGCAGCTACTCATAAACGTTTTACGCTCATCCCCTTTCAGCGACTTCGACGACGCTTCTTTATTACACACGCTCATCTTTTGCTGCTGGGGGGTTAACTCTTTTTCCGCGGCACTCACCGCTGTCATAAATACCAGGCCAAAAAGTAGGGTCACAAGTAATGTTATTTTCATCGCACCATCCTCTATGAGTGGATCTCTGTAAGTCTGGTCGCTGATGGAGAAAAAACCAGCCGGTAACGAAAATTCGTCACCGGCTTCAGGTTATTTCAGATTAAGTGCGGCCTTCATGGTATAGAACAGGTCGGTCTGATCGGTTAGCCCCACCACGTTGGCCGCGTGCGGGCCGTAGGCGGCAATACGCAGCTGGGTGCCGGTATGCTCCATCGACGTTTCTTCAGAGTTGCCGTAGCTCATGACCATCACCGCGCCGTCTTTGGTATTCAGCGCCTGCGTCAGGCCTGGGGCTTTGGTGTCTGCCGGGATAATCTGGCTGGCGTGAGCGTGGTCGGCGGTGACGATAACCAGGGTATTGCCCTCTTTTTTGGCAAACTCCAGCGCCTTCTGTACCGCTTCATCCAGATCGACGGTTTCGCCAATCTGACCGCACGGATTCGCCGCGTGATCCTGTTTATCGATAGAAGCACCTTCCACCTGCAGGAAGAAGCCCTTCTCGCTGCTGCTCAGCAGATCGATGGCTTTCTCGGTCATCTGCGCCAGCGTCGGCACCGAAGCGTCACGTTTCGGGTTCGGCGTACAGGTCACCGCCGGCTTATCGATATTGCCGTGATAAGACGCCTTTGGGCCTTCCCAACGCACCGGCATATTCCCTTCAGCGAAGAGACCGAGCAGCGGTTTGTCCTGATTGGCCTGGCTAATGGCGGCCAGCGAGCTGGTGTCGGTGACGATCTGGTAGCCGCGGGCTACCGCTTGATCGCGCAGCGTTTTGCCCTGCCATTCGCCGGCCGTCGCGGTTTCAGCGAAGGTTTTCGCTCCGCCGCCCAGCGTCACGTCCGGACGGGCGTTCAGCAACTGCTCGGTAATGGAACCCTTACCGCCTTTTTCCAGCGCGTTGCTGGCGCATTTTTCACTGGTTACGCTCGGACCGTAGCATTTACGCGAAGTGACGTGCGCTACCAGCGCAGCCGGCGTGGCGTCCTGCAGTTCCGCCGTCGAGACGTTACCGGTAGCTAAACCGGCCGCTTTCGCCAGTTCAAGGATGGTCTGATGATCTTTTTCATGGATATCCACACCTAGCGCGCCGTTGTAGCTTTTCACGCCGGTAGTCCAGGCCGTAGCGGAAGCGGCGGAGTCGGTGACATAATCCGGCTTGCCGGTTTTCTTATCCAGTGAATAATGGGTGTACTGGCCGGTCAGCGGCAGCGCGTCAATGCCTTTAAAGAAACCGCCAGCCCCTTCTGCATAATTTCGCGCGGCGGTAATTTCTGAATCGCCCATTCCATCGCCAATCAGCAAAATAATATTTTTAGCCGGTTTATTGATTAACGAAGCGCGCAGCGCCTCGGTCTGGTCGCCGGTTAAACGACGCGCGCCGCCCGGCGTGGTGATATCGCCCTGCGCGGCACGATTTTCCAGAACCGGTGCGGTTGTTGTTTCCGCGTGAATAATCGGGGAGCCCAGCAGAGGTATCAGGGCAATAAACAAGGCGCTTAATTTCACTTTTATCGTCTCCATGTAAAAAATACTTTAAAAAACAAAACGAGGGAGACTGTATAAAAGCGATGTGACAGTAAAATGACAGCATCCATACCTTGTCACAAAACTAACTACGAGGATGCCGTAACAGCTTCTTTATATATTGCTGCAATAGCTGGGTATCGCGGTCGTCGACCAGCGGGCCGGGGCTGGCCTCGTCGATGGCTTGCTCAATATCGCTGATTAGCGCCTGCTGGGCACCCTGCTCCATATGGCGTAGCAGAGCGGTCACCACCACTTCCAGGGCCTCCACCTGTGCCGTCAGTTCCTTCGATTCTTCTTCCTTTTGGGCGAGTTTAACCAGCAGCTCAGCAATGAGATTCTTCACAGCGCTTTATCCTTATGCGAGGTCCGTAGTCTGCTATTTATGTCATAGATTAGCCGTCGGTTTCCACCATTATTTTTTAAAAAGGATCGACACGTCAATGAATAACAAGCGAAACGTTTTGCTCATTGCCAATCCCCCAGGAATTTACTCACGAGGGATTAATAAGCGTCATAACCAAAATTAACAAATAAGAATAAAATGGAATATCGCTATTCTATCGATAACTATAACGTATCGCCATAATATATCTGGTAGGCCAGATTAACGCTGTCCGGTGCGTCTTTACCGGCCAGGCGCGCAATAAGTATTTCGCTCGCGGTTTTACCGATGTCATAACGTGGGGTAATGACGCTGGCTATTTTTTGTAACCGCGCCCGGCCAATTTCGAGGCCGTGAAAACCGGCAATGGCAATCTCCTGCGGGACGGCTTTCCCCTGCGCCTGGCACTCGAGCAGTACGCCCACCGCCAGGTCGTCGTTGGTACAAAAAATGGCGTCGATATCCGGGCGCGACTGCTGCATCTGCAGAAACATCTGCCGACCAAGCGCAACCGAGGAGATCGTCTTCGGCGCCATGTGATACGCCTTCAGACCGTGCTCCGCCAGCGCCAGTTCAGTGCCGTGAAAACGGCTTAAATCGCGGGGATCGTCCATGGAGCCAAAAAAGGCGATCGCCCGTTTTCCGCTCTCAAGAAAAGCGTGGGTCATGTCCCACGCCGCCTTTTCGTTATCGAAGCCCACCTGGATATCCAGTTGCTGACCGCCAAAGTCCATCAGTTCAGCGACGGGAATACCGCTGGCGCGCACGTACTGCACCATGCGATCGCTGTGCTGCTTGCCGGTCAAAATCAGCCCGTCGATGTTATAAGAGAGCAGGTTGAGCACCTCGCGCTCTTCGCGCTGCGGGTCATATTCATAGTTGGCAATCAGGGTCTGGTACTGATGCGCGGAAGTCACCGACTCAATGCCGGCCAGCACATCGGCAAAAATCTGGTTGCGAAAGGAAGGAATAAGCACGCCAATCGTTTTGCTGCGGGCGTTAAGCAGGATTTCCGGTGCCCGGTTAGGGATATAGTTGTTTTCTTCCATAACCTTTGAAATCAGCTCGCGGCTGCGCTCAGAAACCTGGCCGGGGTCGCGTAAATAACGGCTGACCGTCATTTTATTCAACCCCGCCAGATTAGCGATATCCTGCAATGTCATCCGGTTGTTTTTCATCAGGTTCTCTACGACAAACGACTTATGTGCTCGCAGAGAACCTTACCACAGCAGCGGCGGTTTATGTTAGCCGACAACCCTTTTTGCCACCGCCGGGGAAGAAGATTGCGGGTTAGCACGCACGTTGAACATCAGCACAACGGACGACAACAGCGCGACGGCCATAAAGGTATAGGATACCCCCGGCCCGCCGGTGATACCGTTCAGATACCCCACCAGCCACGCGCCAAGGAAAGCGCCGAGTGCGCCGAAGCTATTAATTAGCCCCATCGATACGCCGGAAACGTTGCGCGGCAGCAGTTCAGGAATAAGCGCGAAGAACGGCCCGTAGGGCGCATACATGCAGGCCGCAGCAATAACCAGCAGCGCGTAGGATAACCAGAACGCCTGGTTGCCCACCATCCACGAGCCAAAGAAGGCGATAGCGGCAATCAGCAACAGCGGCCAGATAAACAATTTACGATTCTGGAACTTATCCGACAGCCAGGAGACCGTCAGCATCAGGATAATCGCCGCCAGGTACGGCGCCGCCGCCAGCCAGCCCACCGCCACGATATCCATCTGCGCGGCGTTTTTCAGAATCGACGGCATCCACATCATGAAGCCGTATACGCCGATGCTCCACAGCGCATGCACGGCGCAGAGCATAATCACATTGCGCGAGCGCAGCGCTTCACCGTAGTTGCGCACCGGCTTGATATGACTCTGCTCGCTGTCCATCACCTTCTGCAGGGTCTCTTTTTCCTGCGCGTTCAGCCAGGAAACCTCGGACGGTTTATCACGCACCAGTATCCACCAGCATATCGCCCACAGTACCGCCGGAATGCCTTCAATGATGAACATTTCGCGCCAGCCCCACGCCTGAATCAGATAGCCGGAAACGATAGACATCCACAGCACCGTCACCGGGTTCCCGAGGATCAGAAAAGTATTGGCGCGTGAACGCTCGGTTTTAGTAAACCAGTTGCTGATATAAATCAGCATCGCCGGCATCACCGCCGCCTCAACCACCCCAAGCGTAAAGCGAATCGCCATCAGCATCGGAATATTGCTGACGAACCCGGTAGCCGCCGCGCAGAATCCCCATAAAATAAGACTAAAGAAAATCATTTTTCGCACGCTGCGTTTTACCGCATATATCGCGCCGGGAACCTGAAAAAAGAAATAACCGAGAAAAAATAATGCGCCAATCAGCGACGCCGTTCCTTTCGTAATACCTAAATCACTTTCGATTCCCGCCGCAGCGGCAAAACCATAATTCGCGCGATCAAGGTAGGCCAGACTATAGGTAATAAATATAATCGGCATTAAATACCACCAGCGACGCGCGGGTAATTTCGCGAGCATATGCATAAGCAATCCTCAGATATTAATATCTTCACACGGGTTAAATACGCCGTCCTTCAGGCAGTACGGGCACGCTGCTGCCTGAAGGAGGCGAAGTGATTCAGACAGCGGCGAGCATTCCGCCGTCCACAAACAGCAAATGACCGTTAACAAAGTTTGCCGCCGACGAAGCCAGATACACCGCGGCGCCAATCAGCTCTTCCGGTTTTCCCCAGCGCGCCGCCGGCGTGCGCTGATACAGCCAGGCGGAAAACGCCTCATCGTTGACCAGGGCGGTCGTCATCTCGGTGGCAAAATATCCCGGCGCGATACCGTTAACCTGAATATTATATTCGGCCAGCTCAACGCACATACCGCGGGTAAGCATTTTAACCGCCCCTTTTGAGGCCGCATAAGGCGTAATTGTTTTACGTCCCAGCTCGCTCTGCATCGAACAAATATTAATTATTTTTCCCGCGCGGCGGCTCATCATATATTTTGCCACCTGCTGCGATACCAGAAAAACGCCTTTCTGGTTGACCTCAATAACGTTGTCCCACTCCTCCTCCGGAAATTCGGTAAAAGGGAAACGCCGCTGGATCCCGGCATTATTAATTAAAATATCAATGGCGCCGACCTCCTCTTCGATGCGGGCTATCGCCTGCTCGACCTGCGCCGCCTGGGTGACGTCAAAGGCGACCCCTACCGCGCGAAAGCCCTGCGCCACCAGCACCTGCGCCGCCTGGTCCGCTCTTTCCTGCGTCCGGTCGTTAATGATTATCTCCGCGCCGTACTCGGCGAGGCCGCCGGCCAACAGATGGCCTATCCCCTGAGCGGAGCCGGTGATCAGCGCGCGTTTCCCTGACAAATCGAATAAATTTCGCATATAACCTCTTTTTCAATAACTGTTACGCGTAACTGTATACGCGTAACAGTTAAGAATAGAAGAGGATAAGAAGGGAAAATGATCGTTTTGTGATCGGTGATACATTTGAAGATTAAGGAATACAAAGGCCGGCATTGACGCTGTGACGCAAATACCGGCCAGGCAGAAGAAGAAGGGATTACGCCGCGGTACGGCGGCTGCGGCGCAGCATGATGGCCAGCTGCCAGATATTGATCAGCACAATAATCGCCGTGGCGATAAACACCCAGCGGAAACCGGCCATGGCCGAGACCGACGCGCCGATCAGCGGCCCGGCTACGTTGCCGAGATACATAAATGACTGATTATAACCGAAAATACGCCCGGTGACGCTGTCGCTGCAGTACTTGAGCAGAAGCGTTTGCACCGCCGGCAGCATCGCCCCATCGGCAAAACCGAGCAGAAAGCGCAGGACGCCAAGCTGGAATGGGGTCGTAACGAACGACATGGCAAAGAACATCACTACCGCGCAGCACAACGTCGCCAGCAGAATTCGCGAGGTGCCGATTCTGTCGCCCAGTTTCCCCAGACGGGGCGCCGAAATCAGCGCCGACACGCCCGGCACGGCGGCGATCATCCCCGCGAGAAAGGCGATATTATTGCTATCCGGCGCCATCGACTTGATAAACAGGGCCAGAATCGGGCCGATTGATCCGTTGCAAAGCTGAATCACCAGGGTGGTGAAAAACAGGCTGATCACCAGCCCCGGATAGGGCAGCGAGGCAAACACCGCCTTACCGCTCAGCCGCTCCGCCTTGCTGACCTGCGGACGGGCGCCCTCTTTAATCAGAAATAGCGTCACCAGGAAGCTTACGGTCAGCAAAATCGCGGTGATGATAAATACGGCGCGCAAACCGACGTGATCGGCCAGGAAACCGCCGAGCAGCGGCCCGCCAATCACGCCGCTGATCTGCGCCGTCGATAGCGTGCTCAGCGCCCAGCCGCTACGCTCGCGCGGAACCTGAGACGCCACCAGCGCCATGGCGTTGGGAATATAGCCGGAAGTCAGTCCCATCACCGCGCGCAGGATAAACAGCTGCCAGACGTTGGTGGCGAACGCCTGGAGTAAAATGGCGATGGCCATGCCCAGCGAGGCGCGCAGCAGCATCAGCTTGCGCCCTTTGCGGTCGGCGAGGCTCCCCCACATCGGCGAGACAATCGCCGACACCAGAAAAGTGACGCTAAAGGTCAGCCCCGACCACATGGATAACGCTTCATGCGAGGTCACGCCCAGTTGGGAAACGTACAGCGGCAAAAAGGGGAGAATTTGGCTGATAGCCAGTCCGGTAAAAAAACAGCCAAACCAGACGGAGATAAGATTAACCTTCCAGGATTCCATAACTACGCGTATTCATTAGTTTTTCGACAATTATTATCTAGCTTAGCAATTTCCCTCATCCGACGTACTACCAGAGGTGCGCTGGCAGAGAGTTTGGTGTTTTATGACATGTGATTTTGTTATGACGAACAATTTCGTGGTGAAAAGCGCGTAAGACAGCGAGATATGCTCAGAAACAGAATCCCTGGCCGCGCATGCCGAGGTGAAAATGGTTGGCGTGAGCCGCGTTGTAGTCCGGCCCTAAAGCGTTACCGTAATAGCCGCAGCCGCCGGTCAGTAACGCCTGCAGCCAGGGGTGATACTGCGCATCGGGCCACCCTTTCAGCACGCTGATGCGGCGGCCATCGGCCAAACGAAAGCCGCTAATATCCAGCGCCTCCGCGGTAGCGTGTTCGCTGCGCCGCGCGTTCTGGCGATGGTAAATATTGCGGCAGGCATAGCTGCCAAAATGGTCAACCTGGCGGAGTTCCTGCCCCAGCATCCGGTGGGTCAGCGGTTTCGCCTGCTGTTGTAGATACAGCGCGCTGCTCAACGCCAGCGGGCAGCTGGCGAGGAAGCTGCTGCTGAGCTTTACCGCGCCAAAATCGCGTACCCGAACCACGTTTTGCAGCGGGCACTCTCCCCCGCTATCGGCCACCGGCTGGCTGGTGATGAGATTTCGCTGATTCGCTTCTTTCAGCAGGCCGGCGCACTGCGCGGGGGTCAGTCGCCGCAGCTTATAGTGGGTGATGAACCCCGGCGGATCCTCCAGGCGCAGCGGCGCCAGCGGGTTATAGTGCGCCGGAAGAAAACGATAGCCGTAATATCCGGCCGCCAGCAGCGCCAACAGAACGATAAGCCCTTTTCCTTTCACGCGCTGCCTCCCAATGCTTTACCCGGTGAATATTATGGCAGCCAGGCGGCTGTTTCACATGCTATGTTATGCCCTTTGATGTAATCATGATGGAAGTTGAAATGGCTAAGATGAGGGTTGGGATCGTTTTCGGCGGTAAGTCGGCAGAACATGAAGTATCGCTACAGTCAGCGAAAAATATCGTGGAAGCGATCGATAAAACGCGCTTCGACGTCGTTTTACTGGGGATTGATAAGCAGGGGCAATGGCATATCAACGACGCCAGCAACTATCTGCTCAATCCGCAGGACCCCGCCCATATTGCCCTGCGCCCGTCCGATATTACGCTGGCGCAAATTCCCGGACGCGAAGCGCAGCAGCTGATTAACGCCGATAGCGGCCAGCCGCTGGCGGCCATTGACGTGATCTTCCCAATTGTTCACGGCACCCTTGGGGAAGATGGTTCTCTGCAGGGCATGCTGCGGATGGCCAACCTGCCCTTCGTCGGTTCCGACGTCCTCGGCTCAGCCGCCTGCATGGACAAAGACGTCACCAAACGTCTGCTGCGCGATGCCGGGCTGTCGATTGCGCCTTTTATTACCCTGACCCGCGCCAACCGTCATCAGGTGAGTTTTGCCGACGTGCAGGCGAAGCTAGGCCTGCCGCTATTTGTTAAACCGGCGAACCAGGGTTCCTCGGTAGGCGTCAGCAAGGTCAACAACGAAGAGCAGTATCAGCAGGCGGTCGCACTGGCCTTCGAATTTGACCATAAAGTGGTGGTTGAGCAGGGGATTAAAGGGCGCGAGATCGAGTGTGCGGTGCTGGGCAATGATAATCCGCAGGCCAGCACCTGTGGCGAAATCGTCCTCAACAGCGAATTTTACGCCTACGATACCAAGTACATTGACGATCAGGGGGCGAAGGTGGTGGTTCCAGCGGCCATTGACAGCGAAGTCAACGATAAAATTCGCCAGATCGCCGTTCGCGCCTATCAGACCCTCGGCTGCAGCGGCATGGCGCGCGTCGATGTCTTCCTGACCGCCGATAACGACGTGGTGATTAATGAAATCAACACCCTGCCGGGCTTCACCAATATTAGTATGTATCCGAAGCTGTGGCAGGCCAGCGGTCTGGACTACACCAGCCTGATTAGCCGCTTGATTGAACTGGCGCTGGAGCGTCACGCCGCCGATCGCGCGCTGAAAACATCGATGAATTAATCCCGGTAACGGGTTCACCGTCGTCTGCCGGCGGTAGCCCGGGTAAGGCGTTTACGCCGCGATCCGGGGAGTGTGCGGGGTTGATGTATCAGCTCGCCACACTCCCCGGCTCGCGCTGCGCTTAGCCGGGCTACGGGTTCACCAGGGCCTGCGGTCGGGTAGCCCGGACAGGCGCGCCAGCGCCGCCGCCGGGAAAGCACATCTCACGCGGCCTCTCTCACTTTACACTTCCTCTGCCGGGCGGCGGCGAATAATAAACCCGGCGATCCAGAAGCTAATCACCCACGTCACCAGCCCAACCGCGTAAGAACGCCAGCCTTCGGTTTCATAGCCGAGCAGCCCGACCACGCCATTCATAATAAAAATTAACCCCAGCGCAACCGCGTAGTAGTGCCAATCGCGGCGAATTTTTTCAGTGAGCTTCATAACCACTCCGACAACAAAAAAAGCATCTTCGCATAGCCGCCACCACGGGTCTGTAGCTGCGTTGAGAATTGTCGCACATTGCGATATCGGTCTAAATTTCACAAATTTGTAGCAAACTCACAACCCGATGAAATCAGGAATATTCCTGGACGGAAATTACCAGCAATCTGATACTGAGATATCTCCTTCGTTGCCAGAATAAACCTCTATGTAGCCGTGGAAAAAACGGCAGGCAGGTGAAGTATGGAGGTCAATATGGCAGAGTTCACCTTTGCAAAGACCGTCAACGGCGGCAAAAAGAGGGGCTCTATCACCAGCAGCAACATCGCTTACGCTCTGTTTGTGCTGTTTTGCTTCTGGGCCGGTGCGCAAATGCTGAGTATGCTGATCCACGCGCCGGGAGTGTTTGAGCATCTGATTCAAATGCAGGACAGCAGCCGCCCGCGGGTCGAGATTAGCCTGACGGTCGGTACCCTGTTCGGGCTAATTCCCTTTCTGGCAGGCTGCGTATTAATTGGTATACCAGGGCTGATTTTCCGCTGGCGCAGCCGCCGCTAACGGCGCGCCATACAGCTGGCCCGCCGGTCATCAACGCGTTTAGCAAACCAGGCGGTCGTCAGATTACGGGTGATTTTCGGGCTCTCAAGCTGAATGCCCGGCAGCACTTCCCGCGGTAGCGTTTTACCGGCTTTTTTATCGGCAATACGAAACACCTGCTTATAAAGATCGCTCTCTTCAAACGCCAGGGTATCGCCCTTCTTTAACTGACGATGGATATCGTCATCGCTCATCGCCAGCTGCGAGGATAACCGGCGCACCGCCAGTTCGGTGGTTCCGGCCTCGTCGCTATCGTAGCGAATCAAATCGCCATCCAGCGCCAGCTTCACGCCCGTCGCTTTAGCGACGGCGTTCTGGAACGCGGCGTTGCGGCTGGCGTACCATCCGGCGTTGAAATCAGCAAAACGGTACAGCGGCACGCTGTAGTTCGCCGGATAGTTCAACAGATGGTAAGTGCCAAACCACAGGCCGCCGCGCAGGCTGAACACCTCCTGGCGCACGGTACCGTCGATTTTCCACGGATAGCCGTCGGTATGCTGCTCGGCGAAGGCGATGCTGACCTGCATCGGGCCGCCGGTATGCACCGGGTTCAGAGAGCCGAATAGCTTCTGCCCCATCGGCACCATACCGATAAAATCATCGAAAATCGCGCTCAGCTGCTTTTCGGTTTTCACGCTATCGAGGCGTTCGCTATAGCTTTTGCCGTTGGGCGATTTGATTTTCAGCGCGGTATGCACCAGAAAAACCGGGATGTGCATTTTCTCCGCCCGGCGGTCTATCTCCTGCCAGGCGATTTTATTCAGCCCCGGCACCGCCGGGTCGGCCTGATAGTTGGACTCCTGCTGCGCCACCGCCAGCACCGAACAGACGTTCTCTTCCGTCGGCGCCAGCTTCTGGCTGGCAAACGTTTTGGCGATGGCCTGCGCCCAGGCCTCGCGATCTTTCACGCTGGCGGGCATTTTCTGCCGCACCACCGCGGCAACATCAATCGCCTTTTCCCCCTTTTTCAACTCCGGCTCCGGCTTGCTGGAACAGGCGCTGAGAACCATCCCGGCCACTAGCGTCAGGGTGAGCGAAACGAAACGAGATGATGCTACGGCCATATTTCTTCCTTGCGATGGTTAACTTAATGTTTGGGTCACTTCCAGCAGCTCTTTGCCATCCAGTTCGCGTTCAAAGCTGCGCAGACGTTTATAGATGGACATCAGCTCAACCAGCGTAGTCCAGGAGCTAATCAGATACTGGAACGAACCGCGTACCTGGCCAAAGACGTTGGTTATCTGGGTCATCAGGCCCAGCGTAATCGTACCGGCAACAATCGACGGAAACAGCAGGAACAAACCGAAAACGTTATCCACCTGCAGATAAAGAATACGGGCGATATTGAAATACATGTAGTGGAAATAGAGGCGGAAATAGTTGCGGCGCACGGCGCCAAAGAGCTCACGCACCGTCGGCGGCGTCGCGCGGTTGGCGTCATCCTCGCCGTACACCAGCTCTTTACGATAGGCGGCCTCGACGCGCTGGTTTTTAAACTCCAGCCCGGGCAGCTTGATCCCCACCACCGCCAGCAGGCCGGTGCCCATTAACGACCAGACGATAGCGGCAATCACCAGACCGTAAGGCAGGTGGCCGACAATCGGTAAATCCGGGACGTGCGCGGAGAGCGTCACCAGCACCGGCAGGAAGGCGATAAGCGTCATCACCGCGTTAAGGAAGCTGACGCCCATGCTCTCCAGGGTGGAAGCAAAGCGCATAGTATCTTCCTGCACACGCTGCGCGGCGCCTTCGATATGGCGCAGATGCTGCCAGTGCGCCATATAGTGTTCGTTCATGGCGGTACGCCAGCGGAAAACGTAGTGACTGACGAAGAAGTTGTTCATCACCCCGATAATCACCGCGATAAGCGCGATACCGAGAAAGATGCCAATCTCCTGATAAAACTGGTTAATGCTGACCTTATGTGGCGTCGCCAGCGCGGCCTGAATAAGATCGTAGAACGGGGCGTACCAGGCGTTGATCGCCACCCCGACCTCCACCAGAAACCAGGTGACAAAAATAATCAGCGAGGTACCGAGGATCGACCAGTATTGCCAACGGTGGGGGCTGTAGATAAACCAAAAAAGGGCGAAAACGCCCACGCAGAATATGTAGAACGCGTAGAACACCAGGTAATTGAGCGACCAAAAGCGCGCCGCGCTAATCGCCACATCCTGGGATGCGCCGGTGACCCGCAGCAGCCAGTCGCCGCCGCCCGCCTGCCAAAAGATCACCGCCAGCAGCGACCAGATAAAGGCAGAAATAAAAAACGGCCCCGGTTTGGGGAAAAAGGATTTAAACATCATGCTCTCCTGCTAACTTCTTTCTCGTTTTGCTGTGCTGTGTACCACAAAAACGCCCGCCGCAAAGTCGTCGCAGCGAAGCAAAGTGGGCGGATGATGAGACCGGATATCAGCGGCTTAGTTCGCCGACCATCCGTTCAGAATTGTTTCTGTCGATTTCACCTGTAAAGGATTGCCCGGAACGGTCAGCGTACGCCACACCTCGTTGTAGTGAGCGATCAGGGTGACGGCCTGCGCCGCCGGGCGGTTGGCGGTAGTATGGGCATCTTCAGCGACGGTAATCGCATAGCCCCGGCTGGCGCCGTTTTTGATGGTGGTATCTACGCAGTAGTCGGTGGCGCAGCCGCAAATGACAAATTGCGTGATGTGATGCTCGCGCAGCACCGCTTCCAGGCGGGTGCGGTAAAAGGCATCGCAGGCGGTCTTGGTCACAAACAGTGCGCCAGCGGGTTGATGCAGTTCGGGCAGCAACGCAAAACCTTCGCTCCCCTCCTCCAGACCACCCTCTTCGCAGTGCTGGATGAAGATAACGGTATCCGCGGCATCTATCAGGCGGTTAATTTGCGCCGCGCAGCGCTCGCGCTCAATACGCGGCGTCGCGAAAACGCCGTTTTGCATATCCACTACCATCACTACCCGTTTCGCCGCCATCGTCTCTTGCCACCCATCTTAAGCCAAAACGATCATCATACGCGCCCGCAGGCGAAAGCCGCTATCCGAAAGCTTAAAAAAGGTTTTTTTACGCCAGGTTACGTTTTTCCGCACAGAATGCCGTTATTAGCGCTTTGCTCGGCGGCGCTTCGTAGTATAAATACGCTCTATATTTTTCTTCACCATGATGGATGCCCCCGTTGAAACGTAGTCTGCTCATTTTTGCTGCGCTGTGCGCGGCGTCGTTGACATCGGCCCAGGCCGCGCAGCCGAGCGTCGACCCGGAATTCGCTGCGGATGTTGTCGACCGTTACGCTAACCATATCTACTACGGCAGCGGCGCGATCGGTATGGCGCTGGTGGTTATCGATGGTAACCAGCGCGTATTCCGCAGCTTCGGCGAAACGCGCCCGGGCAATAATGAGCACCCGCAGCTCGATTCAGTGATTCGCATCGCCTCCCTGAGCAAGCTGATGACCAGCGAAATGTTGGTCAAACTTCTCGACCAGGGCGTGGTGAAGCTCAACGATCCGCTGAGCAAATACGCCCCGCCGGGCGCGCGAGTGCCGACATACCAGGGAGCACCCATCACGCTGGTGAATCTGGCGACGCACACCAGCGCCCTGCCGCGCGAACAGCCCGGCGGCGCGGCGCATCGTCCGGTGTTCGTCTGGCCGACGCGCCAGCAGCGCTGGAACTGGCTCTCCACGGCAACGTTAAAAACCGCGCCGGGTTCGCAGGCCGCCTATTCCAATCTGGCGTTCGATTTACTGGCCGATGCGCTCTCTACCGCCGCAGGCAAGCCCTGGCCGCAGCTGTTTGAAGAGCAGATCACCCGCCCGCTGGGGATGAAAGACACCACCTTTACGCCTTCTCCCGATCAGTGCCGGCGCCTGATGATCCCGGAGAAAGGGGCCAGCCCGTGCAACAATACCCTGGCGGCCATCGGCAGCGGCGGCGTTTACTCCACGCCTGGCGATATGATGCGCTGGATGCAGCAGTTCCTCTCTTCCGATTTCTTCACCCGCGGGCAGCAGGCGGACCGGATGCAGACGCTGATTTATCAACGCAGCCAGCTAACGAAGGTTATCGGGATGGACGTGCCGGGCAAAGCCGATGCGCTGGGCCTCGGCTGGGTCTACATGAAGCCGAAGAACGGCCAGCCGGGCATTATTCAGAAAACCGGCGGCGGCGGCGGTTTTATCACCTACATGGCGATGAACCCGCAGGCTAACGTCGGCGCCTTCGTGGTGGTGACCCGCTCTTCATTGACGCGTTTCAACAACATGAGCGATGGGATCAACGAGCTGGTCAGCGAATTAAGCGGCGACCGTCCCGGGATTGAAACCGCCAGCCAGTAGCCTTGTGGGATGTTTTGCCGACGATAGATAAGGATCGTTTTGGCGAAACATCCCGCCGCCAATTGAGGTAAACTCGCTTTTCTCATTTCACAAAATCAGGCAAACCATGACAGATTTAATTACTCGCCCACGCCGCCTGCGCAAGTCCGCTTCGCTACGCGCCATGTTTGAAGAGACAACACTGAGTTTGAACGACCTGGTGTTGCCGATCTTTGTTGAAGAAGAAATCGACGATTACAAAGCCATCGAAGCCATGCCCGGCGTGATGCGTATTCCGGAAAGACACCTGGCGCGCGAAATCGAGCGCATTGCCAACGCCGGTATCCGTTCGGTGATGACCTTCGGGATTTCCCATCATACCGATGCCGTTGGCAGCGATACCTGGAATGAAAACGGCCTGGTGGCGCGCATGTCCCGTATCTGTAAAGAGACGGTGCCGGAGATGATCGTGATGTCCGACACCTGCTTCTGCGAATACACCTCCCACGGCCACTGCGGCGTGCTGTGCGACCACGGCGTCGATAACGATTTAACCCTTGCCAACCTCGGTAAGCAGGCGGTGGTCGCCGCTGCCGCTGGCGCGGATTTTATCGCCCCTTCCGCGGCGATGGACGGCCAGGTGCAGGCCATTCGCCAGGCGCTGGACGCCGCCGGATTTACCGATACGGCGATTATGTCTTACTCCACCAAGTTCGCTTCATCGTTCTACGGCCCTTTCCGCGAAGCCGCGGGTACCGCGCTGAAAGGCGATCGTAAAACCTATCAGATGAGCCCGATGAACCGCCGCGAAGCGATTCGCGAATCGCTGCTGGACGAAGCACAGGGCGCCGATTGCCTGATGGTCAAACCGGCCGGTCCGTATCTCGATATCCTGCGCGATCTGCGCGAGCGCACCGACCTGCCGCTCGGCGCGTACCAGGTGAGCGGTGAATACGCGATGATTAAATTCGCCGCCCAGGCCGGCGCTATTGATGAAGAGAAAGTGGTGCTGGAAAGCCTCGGCGCGATCAAACGCGCCGGCGCGGATCTGATCTTCAGCTACTTCGCTCTCGATCTGGCCGAAAAGAAAATCCTGCGTTAATTCGGCTCTTACCGTTCCCCGGTCGCGGCTGACGCCTTACCGGGGCTACAAACCTGCTCCGGTAGCCCGGGTAAGGCGCTAGCCGCAACCCGGGGAATTCCTCTGCTGCAAAAAGTTGCGAGACTCTTTCCACCATTATCTTTGGATTCTTGCCAGACTGTTACCCCGACTCTACCCTGCCGCTTAAGAAGCTATCTTTTGCAAAGGAGCGCGCCGTGGTCGCCTACCGTCGTTATTACCTGAAGGGTGGAACCTGGTTTTTTACCGTTAATTTGCGAAACCGAAAAAGCGGACTTCTGACCGAGCACATCGGAGCTTTACGTCACGCCATCCTCACCATCAAACGGCGAAAACCCTTTTACATTGATGCATGGGTTATCCTTCCTGAACATCTTCATTGCATCTGGACATTACCCGGAGACGATAGCGATTTCTCCGCCAGATGGCGGGACATAAAAGGTTGCTTTAGCAAAGCATTAAAACAAGAAAATGTCTGGCAACCGCGTTTCTGGGAACATGCAATCCGCGATGAAGAAGACTACTGCCGGCATATCGATTACACCTACATTAATCCTGTAAAACACGGTTGGGTACGACAGGTTTGTGATTGGCCTTTTTCAACCTTTCACCGGGATGTACGGCGCGGGTTATATCCCGATAATTGGGGTGGCGAAGTTCACGATTTTTTGTGCGGCGAACGCCAGTGACCCCCGGTCGCGCTACGCTTACCGGGGCTACGGGTTCACCACCGTATGTGGGCCGGTAGCCCGGGTAAGGCGCTAGCCGCAACCCGGGGAAATAAGCTCCCGCCAATCCCAAATCTTCACTCAACTGTAATCTGAGCGACATCTGCGCCTTCTACTGTCTGGGCAGGACGGAGGAGGTGCCGCTATGTTTAGTCTCGACAATGTTATCGATGACCTGTGGCCTCAGGCAAAGCCAGCCCCCTGGCAGAAAAAGGTGCTGAAAAAGCTCCTGCATGAGGAAGAGTTTCAGCAGTTTGCCGCGCGTCATCATCACCTGAAAGGACTGGATACGGTCGAACAGGTGCTCGAACATCTTAATATCCGCTGTGCTATCCCGGCGCACGATCTCGAACAAATCCCCGAATATGGCCCGCTGGTCATTATCGCCAACCACCCCACCGGTACGCTTGACGGCCTGGCCCTGCTCTACGCGGTGTCCCGCGTGCGCCGCGACGTTAAAGTGGTCACCAACCGCATGCTGACCCACCTTGAACCGCTGAGCTCGCTGTTTATTCCGGTCGATAATATCAATGGCCGAACCGCCAAAGCGGCGCTGCAGCAGATGGACCAGCAGTTGCAAAACGGCGGCGTGCTGATTTTCTTCCCGGCGGGTGAAGTTTCACGCCTCACCCGGCGCGGCATTCGCGATAAAAAATGGCACTCTGGGTTTATTAAGCTGGCGGCGAAATATCGCGCCCCGCTGCTGCCGGCGTGGATCCGCGCGCGCAACAGCGCGCTGTTTTACGCCAGCACGCTGATTTCCGATAGCCTGCCGCTGCTGCTGCTGATGCAACAAATGTTTCGTCGCCGCAACGGCAGCCTGCCGGTTAATTTCGGCCAACAAATTGCCTGGTCAAGCTGGTTCGATCCCCAGCGCTCTACGCGCGAGCTGACCGAGCGCTGCTATCACCATCTGGAACTGCTTGGAAAAGGCATGCCGGGCGTATTTACAAGCGAAAGCGCTATCGCCCGTCCCGAAGACCGCGCCCTGCTCAAGCGCGAACTGGGTCGGGCGGAAACCCTGGGGCGCACGGCGGATGGCAAAGTGATTTATCTCTGGCAGCGCCGCGACCAGGAAGATGCGCCGATACTGCGCGAACTGGGTCGCCTGCGGGAAATCGCCTTTCGCGCGGTGGGGGAAGGCAGCGGCAAACGACGCGACGTTGACGGCTATGACGACGACTATCTGCATCTGATTCTGTGGGATGAGGAAGATCTTGAGATCGTCGGCGCTTACCGTTTTATGCCAACCGCAATGCAGCTGGCAAAGCGCGGACTGACAGGTATCTACAGCTATAGCCTGTTTCATTACGACGCGCGGATGGACGATATTCTGCAACACGGCATTGAGCTGGGGCGCAGCTTTATCCAGCCGCGCTACTGGGGCCGCCGCGGGCTGGACTACCTGTGGTCCGGCATCGGCGCGTATCTGGCGCGCTATCCGCACTATCGCTATCTGTTCGGCCCGGTGTCGATTTCCGGCGGGCTGCCGCCGTCGGCGCGCGATCTGCTGGTCGCGTTCTATCGACTGTGGTTCCCGGCGACGCATCCGCTGGCGGAGTCGCGCCGCCCTTATCCGGCCTCGCTGCCCGATGTGCTGGCGCAGTTTGGCGGAGAAGATTACAACGACGACCTGGCGCGGCTGAAGTCTCTGCTCGGCAACCTCGGCTGCGCGATCCCGCCGCTGTATAAGCAGTATTCGGAAGTCTGCGAGCCGGGCGGCGTACAGTTTATCGATTTTGGCAGCGACCCGGATTTCAACAACTGCGTGGATGGGCTAGTGTTGGTGGACTTGACCTATCTGAAGGCCAACCGCTATCAGCGCTATATTGGGGTACATCTGGACGCGCAAAAATCGGCATAAAAGCCTTTTCCCGGCTTGCGGCGCATTGCGTCTTAGCCGGGCTACGGGTTTACAGCTTTCTGCGGACCGGTAGCCCGGACAAGGCGCGTTAAGCGCCGCCTCCGGGAAGCCACGTGCAATACCGCTTCCTATGTTCTCCACGGCGCGCGGCCGGGCTACAAGCATTACCCCGCCCGGTAATAGGGTTTATCCCCGAGAATCGTCGCCCGGTGCATAATGCGCCGCTGCGGCAGGTAATCGGCGTTGGCGTAGTGCTGGGTGACGCGGTTATCCCAAATCGCCACATCGTTCGGCTGCCAGCGCCAGCGTACCTGGAAGTCCGGTTTGGTGACGTGGGCAAACAGGAAGCTCAGCAGCGCCTCGCTCTCTTTCTCCGTCACGTCGACGATGCGGGTCGTAAAGCCCTCATTGACAAACAGCGCCTGCTTCCCGGTCACCGGATGGGTGCGCACCACCGGATGCAGCAGCGGTGGATTTTTCGCCACCGCCTCTAGCCAGCGCTGATGCTCCTCTTCGTTTTTGCGATACTTATACTCCTGAAACGATTTGCGAAAATCATGCTCCGCGCGCAGGCCGCTTAACAGCTGGCGCAAGGGCGCGGAGAGCGCCTCATACGCGGCAATGCCGCTGGTCCACAGGGTATCGCCGCCGGTTGAAGGCAGCTCTTTTGCCGCGAGTATCGCCCCGGCGGGCGGCGTTTCAATAAAGGTAACATCGGTGTGCCAGTTATCGTTATCCGGCGGGTTATCGTCGTGGGTATCGAGCACGATAATCTCATCCACGCCGGGCGCGTGCGGATAGACCGGATGAATATGCAGGTCGCCAAAGCGCAGGGCGAGATCGCGCTGCTGCTCGGGAGTGATGTTCTGCTCGCGCAGGAACACCACCTGATGGCGCAGCACCGCGTGATACAGCTGTTCAAACTGGTTGTCGCTCAGCGGGCGGGTGATGTCGACGCCGGATACCTGCGCGCCAATATACGGCCCCAGCGGGGTGATACTTAAACGTTCGCTCATTGTACTTCTCCATGCCAGGGGGTCAGGCGACGCTGCAGCGCGCGCAGCCCCAGTTCCAGTAAAAAGGCGATGATGGCAATCACCGCGATGCCGGCCAGCACCACGTCGGTGGCGAGGAATTCACCGGCGGACTGCACCATAAAACCTAACCCGCGGGTAGCGGCAATCAGCTCCGCGGCCACCAGCGTCGACCAGCCCACGCCAAGCCCGATGCGCAGTCCGGTGAGGATCTCCGGCAGCGCGCCGGGCAGGATCACCAGCCACAGTACCTGCGCTTTACTGGCGCCTAAAGCTTGCGCGGCGCGAATACGCACCTGCTGGGCGCTCTTCACGCCCGCCAGCGCCGACATCGCCACCGGCGCGAATATCGCCAGGTAGATCAGCAGGATCTTGGAGGTCTCGCCGATACCGAACCAGATCACCATCAGCGGTAAATAGGCCAGCGGCGGCACCGGGCGATAAAGCTCGATCAGCGGGTCGAGGATCCCGCGTACCGTGGGGCTCAGCCCCATGGCGATCCCTACCGGTACGCCGAGCAGCACCGCTGCCAGCAGCGCGATAACGATACGCGTCAGGCTCGCCGCCAGATGCTGCCAGAGGGTGGCGTCCATAAAGCCCTGCGGACCGGCAATAGCGATCAGTTTCTGCAATACCTGTCCCGGCGGCGGCAGAAACAGCGGGCTAATCAGCTGCAGGGCGGCAACGGCCCACCAGATAGCCAGCAGTACCGCCAGGGTCGCCACGCTCAGACTGAGCTGACGCGAGAGCGGCCAGCGCCACTTCAGTCCCCGCTGACGCGGTTTGTCATTAATGACCACGCTCATGAGAAAGCCTCCCGTTGTTCAAACACCCGGCTGAGGACGTATTCACGCTGTTCGATAAACCGCGGGTCCGATTTAATGCTGCGGCAGGATTCCCCGGCGACGAAGCGGCGGCCAAAATCGAGCGGCAGCCGTTCGAGCACGCGCCCCGGCCCCGGCGAGAGCAGTACCAGTTCGGTGGCCATAAACACCGCCTCTTCGATATCGTGGGTGATCAGCAGTACCTTCTTACCGGTCTCATGCCACAGGCTAAGCAACAGGGTTTGCATCTGCTCGCGGGTAAAGGCATCCAGCGCGCCAAAGGGCTCGTCGAGCAGCAGCACCTGCGGATTTGCCGCCAGCGCGCGGGCAATGCCTACCCGCTGACGCTGGCCGCCGGAGAGCTGCCAGATAAAGCGTTTCTCCGCCCCTTCAAGGCCCACTTTTTTCAGCATCCGCGCGGCGGTGGCCCGGCGCTGCGTTTTGTCGACCCCGGCCAGCTGCAGCCCGAGCGCGACGTTATCCTGCACGTTGCGCCACGGCAGCAGCCCTTCATGCTGAAACACCACGCCGCGATCGGCGCCCGGCCCTTCAACCCGCCGGCCTTCGAGGGTGATGCTGCCGTGCTGATAAGGCACGAATCCGGCAATCAGGTTCAGCAGCGTGGTTTTACCGCAGCCGGAGGGCCCCAGGACCACCAGCAGTTCGCCGCTGTCCAGCGTCAGGTTGATATCCGCCAGCGCCGGTTTACCGCCGTAATCGGCGGAAAGATGCGAGATTTGCAGCATCATGACCTCCTTTTACTTCACAAAACGGTCGGTGACATACTGGCTGTAGTCGCTGCCGGCGGCGGGCACTTTGCCCTGCTCTTTAAGGAACTTCGCGGTATCGATGATGGCTTTATTCACCGGCCCGTTCAGCTCCTGCGCCTGCTGGGCGGCGGTCAGGTAGGTATTGCCTTTCACCAGCCCCGGCACGTCGGCTTCCGGTACGCCGCTTAAGCGCGCCAGCTTGCTGATGTTTTCCGGCTGCTTCAGCCATTCGTCCGGGTTAGCGATATAGGGCTGCTGCGCGTCAATGGCGCTTTTAGCGAAGGCTTTGACGATGTCAGGATGCTTTTCGGCAAAGTCTTTGCGTACTACCCACACATCCAGCGTCGGCGCGCCCCACTCGCCCACCTGCGACGAGTCGGTGAGAACCGTGCCATCTTTTTCCAGCGCGTTAACCGCTGGCGCCCAGACGTAGGCGCCGTCAATGTCACCGCGCTGCCAGGCGGCGATAATCGCCGGCGGCTGCAGGTTAAGGATCTGCACCTGGCCCGGTTTAATCCCCCAGTGCTTCAGCGCCGACAGCAGGCTGTAGTGGGTGGTGGAGATAAAAGGAACGGCGATGCGTTTGCCGATCAGGTCCTGCGGTTTGGTGATGCTCTTCTTCACCACCAGCGCTTCGGAGTTACCGAGCTTTGAGGCCAGCAAGAACACTTCAATCGGCACCTGCTGGGTGGCGGCGACCGCCAGCGGGCTGGAACCGAGGTTGCCGATCTGGACGTCGCCGGAAGCCAGCGCCCGCACGATGCTCGCGCCGCTGTCAAACTTGCGCCAGTCGACGGTCGCCCCGCTGGCTTTAGCGAAGGTGTTGTCCGCCTGGGCGACTTTCGCCGGCTCAGCGGAGGTCTGATACGCCACGGTAACGTTGACCGCCTGGGCCTGAAATGCCGCCAGCGCCAGCGCGGCAATGAGTGTGATACGCGATGATAGTGCCATAGTGTCTGCTTCCCATAGTTGTTATGGGTGCAGTATTTCCGGCGCGATGCGTTTGATGAAGTAATTAAAAATTCTTGCTAAGAACAAAGCGTTTTTAGAAAAAAATCGGCAATGCTTATACACAAAATCATTCATGCTGCATCGAGGCGGCAAGGTTGTTCGTCCCCGGGAGCTGACATAAGTCAGTGACCGGGGCGGGCAAACGAAGCCAACAAAGAGGCAGCTTGAAGGATGAAGTGTATTGCGATTTTGTTACATTCATTGCATAACTGCGCCTGATTGATTGCCAGCGCAGCGGCGGCAGGCATCATAGAACCATGATGCGCTAAGAGAGAAGAAACATGATTCGAGTGGTGCTGGTCGATGACCATGTGGTGGTGCGTTCAGGCTTCGCGCAGTTACTCAGCCTCGAAGAAGATCTCGAGGTGGCTGGCCAGTTCAGCAGCGCGGCGCAAGCCTGGCCGGCATTATTGCGCGACGACGTCGACGTGGCGGTCATGGATATCGCCATGCCGGATGAGAACGGCCTGAGCCTGCTGAAGCGCCTGCGCGCGCAAAAGCCGCAATTCCGCGCCATTATTCTCAGTATTTACGACACCCCCACCTTCGTACAGAGCGCGCTTGATGCCGGCGCCAGCGGCTATCTGACCAAACGCTGCGGCCCGGAAGAGTTGGTCCAGGCGGTGCGTTCCGTCGGTATGGGCGGACACTACCTGTGCGCCGATGCGCTGCGGGCGCTGCGTGGCGGAGAACAACCGGCGCAGGTGCTGGAAGTGCTGACCCCGCGTGAACGCGAAGTGTTTGATTTGCTGGTTAAAGGCGACAGCGTCAAGGAGATCGCCTTTAAGCTCGAGCTCAGCCACAAGACGGTACACGTCCATCGTGCCAACGTGCTGGGAAAACTGCAGTGTCACAGCACCATTGATCTGGTCCATTTCGCCCTCGACCACCAGCTGCTGGCGGGTCATTAATGTCGCGCAGCCTTCGTCACGGGGTGATTTCGCTGTTCATCGTGCTGGCCTGGGGAAGCGGCTGGCTAATGCTGTGGACGCTCGGGTTTTACCTGACCCAGAACGGCCAGCAGGCGGCGCTGTTCCTGCCGCACGGCGTCTATCTGGCGCTGCTGATCCTGCTTTCTCGCCGCTACTGGCCCGCGCTGGCGCTGCCTCCGGTGCTGATGCTGCTCTGGCTGCACGGCGAACAGCTGCTGAACGGCTATCTTCTGCTGGCCGCGCCGTTGATCGGCCTGCTTCCCGCCGGCATCGCCCAACAGTTCTGGCACCGCTTTCCCCTTTACTGGCAGCGGCTGACGCTGCTGCTGGCGACGGTTACCGCCAGCGCATTGCTCAACACCGCCCTGCTGTCGCCGTTTGTGAAAAGCCCGGCGATGATGCTCGGCCTGGCCTCGTTTACCGGCGGGGTGCTGCTGACGCCGTTTGTCTATCTGATCTTTGAATTCCTGCGCCAGCAGCACCGCTACCATCTGCTGGGGCTGGATACCAACAATCCGCCGCTGCGCACCTCGCTGATCATCTGGTGCAGCCTGTTCTTTATCATCGGTATCGGCACACAAATGGTGCTGTCGCCGGAAATCGAGCGCCTGCTGCTGATTGTGGTATTTCTGCCTAACGTGGTGATGGCGTGGAAGTTCGGCTGGCAGGGCGGCGTCCTCTCCGGCCTGCTGGGCAGCATGATGATTACTATCGCCCGCCAGGTTGGCGTTGGATTCAGCAATCTGGTGGAGCTGGAGATTTTTCTGGCCACCCAGGCGCTGCTCGGCATCGGGCTGGGCATTGCCATCAGCCGCCAGCAGCACCTGGCGCAAAACCTGCACCACTACCGCCAGCGGCTGGAAGCGGAGCTGGCGGCGCGGCGGGCGCTGGCCGAAAAGCTGATCCATACCGAAGAGGATACGCGCAAAAACCTGGCGCGCGAGCTACACGACGAAATCGGCCAGAACATCACCGCCATTCAGATCCAGTCGCAGCTGGTGAAGCGGGCGCGCGATCCGGCGCAAACCCAGGCCGCCGCCAGTCAGATTAACGATCTCGCCCGACGCATCCACCACTCCACCCGCCAGCTGCTGCGCCAGCTACGCCCTCCGGCCCTCGATGAGCTGTCGTTTAAAGAGGCGCTGCACCATCTGCTCAATGAGTTTGCCTTTGCCGAGCGCGGTATCCGCTGCCGCTTTGACTACCGGCTCACCGCCACGCCGGAGAGCGAAACGGTGCGCTTCACCCTCTATCGGCTGCTTCAGGAGCTGCTTAACAACGTCTGTAAGCACGCCGACGCCAGCGAGGTCGCCATTGCCCTGTTTCAGCAGGGCGCGCTGCTGCGCCTGGAGGTAAAAGACAACGGCATCGGCCTTCGCGCCGACCAAATGGCCGGCTTCGGCATTCAGGGCATGCGCGAACGGGTCAGCGCCCTCGGCGGAGAACTGACGCTGGAGTCGCAGCGCGGCACACGCGTAATTGTTAACTTGCCCACAAATTTGCAACAAACAGCCGGCTAACCAGGAAAAAGTCTTAGTCACTCCGGACTTTCTCTCATCCTCTTTCGATTTCACTTTCATATAGTCAGCAAAACGGAGACGGCTATGCACGCACGCTCAGCAACCGACATTAATCACCATTACCGAACGCTGCGTCCGCAGCTGCTGATGTACATGGTCATCGGGTATGCGGCGTTTTACCTGACGCGCAAAAGCGTCAACTACGTTCTGCCGGCGCTGCAAACGGATCTGGGGCTGGATAAAGGCGATATCGGCCTTCTGGGGTCGCTGTTTTATCTGACCTACGGCCTGTCAAAGTTTGCCGCCGGACTGTGGCACGACAGCCACGGACAGCGCTGGTTTATGGGCGCGGGCCTGTTCGCCACCGGTCTGCTGAACGTGGTGTTCGCCTTCGGCGAGTCGCTGACGCTGCTGCTGGCGGTCTGGACGCTGAACGGATTTTTTCAGGGCTGGGGCTGGCCTCCCTGCGCCCGCCTGCTAACCCACTGGTACTCGCGCAACGAACGCGGTTTCTGGTGGGGCTGCTGGAATATGTCGATCAATATCGGCGGAGCGATTATCCCGCTGATTAGCGCCTTTGCCGCCCACTGGTGGGGCTGGCAGGCGGCGATGCTGGCACCGGGGATGATCAGCATGGCATCAGGCATCTGGTTAACGCTACAGCTGAAAGGAACGCCCCGCGAAGAGGGATTGCCGTCGGTGGGCGCCTGGCGTAACGACCCGCTGGAGCTACGCCAGGAGCGGCAAAGCCCGCCGATGGGGCTGTGGCAAATGCTGCGCACCACGATGCTGAAGAATCCGATGATCTGGCTGCTGGGCGTCTCTTATGTGCTGGTCTACCTGATCCGCATCGCGCTCAACGACTGGGGCAACATCTGGCTGACGGAGAGCCACGGCGTCAATCTGCTCAGCGCCAACGCCACGGTGATGCTGTTTGAAGCGGGCGGTCTGCTCGGGGCGCTGTTCGCCGGATGGGGCTCGGATCTGCTGTTCAGCGGCCAGCGGGCGCCGATGATTTTACTGTTCACGCTGGGGCTGATGGTCTCCGTCGCCGCGCTCTGGCTGGCGCCGGTGCACCACTACGCGCTGCTGGCGGTTTGTTTCTTTACGGTGGGCTTCTTCGTTTTCGGCCCGCAAATGCTGATTGGCCTCGCGGCAGTGGAGTGCGGACACAAAGCGGCGGCGGGCTCCATCAGCGGATTTCTCGGCCTGTTCGCCTATCTGGGGGCAGCGCTGGCGGGCTGGCCTCTGTCGCTGGTCATTGAACGCTACGGCTGGTCGGGGATGTTCAGTTTACTCTCCGTCGCCGCGGTACTGATGGGTTTATTACTGATGCCGCTGCTGATGGCGAGCATTACTACCTCTGCTGCTCAAAGGATAAAATAATGAAAAAAACGCTGGTCACAACCCTGATTGCTTCCGGCATTGCGCTGGCGACGTTAAGCGGCGCGGCGCACGCCAAAGGTCGTCTGGTGGTCTATTGCAGCGCCACCAACGAAATGTGTGAGGCGGAAACCAAAGCCTTCGGCGAAAAATACGACGTAAAAACCTCGTTTATTCGCAATGGCTCCGGCAGCACGCTGGCGAAGGTTGACGCCGAGAAGAAAAACCCGCAGGCGGATGTCTGGTACGGCGGCACGCTCGATCCGCAGTCCCAGGCCGGCGAAATGGGCCTGCTGCAGCCCTATAAATCGCCGAATCTTACGCAGGTCATGGAGCAGTTCCGCGATCCGGCGAAGCTGAAAGGCAACTACTCCTCGGCGGTATACGTCGGCATTCTCGGCTTCGGCGTTAACACCCAGCGCCTGAAAGAGAAAAACCTGCCGGTGCCGAAATGCTGGAAGGATCTAACCAAACCGGAATACAAAGGCGAAATCCAGATCGCCGACCCGCAGAGCTCCGGTACCGCCTACACCGCGCTGGCGACCTTCGCCCAGCTGTGGGGGGACGATCAGGCTTTCGATTATCTTAAACAGCTCAACGCTAACGTCTCCCAGTACACGAAATCCGGGATCGCCCCGGCGCGCAACGCCGCCCGCGGCGAAACGGCCATCGGCATCGGCTTCCTGCACGACTATTCGCTGGAAAAAGAACAGGGCGCGCCGCTGGAGCTGATCTCGCCGTGCGAAGGCACCGGCTACGAAATTGGCGGCGTGAGCATTCTGAAGGGCGCGCGCAACCTCGACAACGCCAAGCTGTTCGTCGACTGGGTGCTGTCGAAAGAGGCCCAGGAGCTGGCGTGGAAGAAAGGTAAGTCTTATCAGATCCTGACCAACACCACCGCCGAAACCTCGCCGAACTCGCTGAAGCTCGACGACCTGAAGCTTATCAACTACGACATGGATAAATACGGCTCAACGGACGTGCGTAAAGCGCTCATCAATAAATGGGTTAGCGAAGTGAAGATGGGTAAATAAGCCCACATTTTGCGGTTAATGCCCGGTGGCGCTCACGCTTACCGGGCCTACATACAATACCGGAAAACTTATGTCACACACACTTGCACTCCATCCCGTGAAAAAGCGGGATGCGATATTCCTTTGGGTTTTATTCGGCTGGCTGGCGTTCGCCCTGCTGCCGAGCTGGAGCCTGGATTACGGTCTGCTGGAGTCCACGCGCGATGAAATTCTCGCGGCCTACGGCTGGTCACAGTTCAATATCAGCTGGCTGTGGTATCTGCTGCCGAGCCTGCTACTGATTCGTCCATGGCAGGAAGCCAGACGAGAACAGCGCAGCCGCCACTATCTTGATGCCGGCTGGGCATTTTTATGTATGGCGTTTATTGTCGTCAGCGCCACCGTGGAAGGCCGCGGGTTAGGCTACGCCACCATCGTGCTGTTTGTCGCGCTGGGGGCCATCATGACCCTGGCGCTCACCCGCCTGGAATGGCTGGGCGGCGACCGCTTTGTGATTGGTTCGCTGGTCACCATCGTGGCGTTAATCGGCGTCTTTATCGTCTGGCCGAGCATCGCCATTTTTATCCCGATGTTCACCAACGACGCCGGCGAGTTTGCCCCGCTGGCGTTTATGGCCGTGCTGTCGCAGGCGCATATTGTCCAGGTGATCCTCAACTCCATCGCCCTGTCGATTGCGGTAGGCATCGGCTGCACTTTCTTTGGTCTGGTGCTGGCGATTTACACCACCCGCATCGCGAAGCGCAGCGCGATTATCGGCCGCATTTTCTCGATTCTGCCAATCGTCACCCCGCCCTTTGTCGTCGGCCTCGGCGTTACCCTGATGATGGGCCGTTCCGGCTACGTCACCGAACTGATGGTCGACTGGTTCGGCTTAACCAACACCAACTGGCTGTACGGATTTACCGGCATCTGGCTGGCGCAGGTGCTGGCGTTCACCCCGATGGCGTTTATGATCCTCGACGGCGCGATTAAGACCATTCATCCGTCGCTGGAGGAGGCGTCGTACACCCTGCGCGCCAGCCGCTGGCAGACCTTCAATGGCGTCTTCGTCCCGCTGCTGAAACCAGCGCTGGCGAACGCGTTTTTAATCGTCATCGTTCAGTCGCTGGCCGACTTCAGCAACCCGCTGGTGCTTGGCGGCAACTTCGACGTGCTGGCGACGCAAATCTACTTCTATATCACCGGTTCGCAGCTCGATTATCAGGCCGCCAGTACCCTCGGCGCATTCCTGCTGCTGTTCTCGCTGCTGGTGTTCTGCATTCAGTATATGTGGATCGGCAAGCGCTCTTACGTCACGGTTTCCGGCAAGTCCTATCGCGGCGACGTGCAGCCGCTGCCGGTGACCCTGGTGTGGAGCGTGATCGCCATTCTGGCGGTGTGGATCGCCTTTAACGCCCTGCTCTACGGCAGCATTTTCTACGGCAGCTTTACCGTTAACTGGGGCGTGGACTACACCCTGACGCTGGATAACTTCATCAAGCTGTTCGGCCAGGGGATGAGCGACGGTGCGTGGCCTTCGCTGCTTGATACCCTGCTGTATGCCGGGATCGCCGCGCCGATCACCGCCGCCTTCGGCCTGCTGATCGCCTGGATCGTGGTGCGTCAGCAGTTTAAAGGCAAAAAGACCATCGAGTTCACCACCATGCTGTGCTTCGCGGTGCCGGGCACCGTGGCGGGCGTCTCCTATATTCTCGCCTTTAACAGCGCGCCGGTGTACCTCACCGGAACGGCGGCGATAGTGATTATCTCGATGGTGATGCGTAACGTGCCGGTGGGCATTCGGGCAGGCATTGCCGGTTTAGGCCAGATCGACAAATCGCTCGACGAAGCCTCGCTCAGCCTGCGCGCGGGTTCTCTGCGCACCATCACGCACATTCTGCTACCGCTGCTGCGCCCGGCGATCCTCTCGGCGCTGATCTACAGCTTTGTGCGCGCCATTACCACCGTCAGCGCCATTGTGTTCCTCGTGACGCCGGACACCCGCGTCGCTACCGCCTATATCCTCAACCGGGTGGAAGACGGCGAATACGGCGTGGCGATCGCCTACGGATCGATTCTGATCGTAGTGATGCTGGCGATTATTTTCCTCTTTGACTGGCTGATCGGGGAAGCGCGTATCTCCCGTTCAAAAGCCAAAAACCAGGCGTAATGGAGCGCTCTATGAGTCAGAAAAATTTTGTTGAGCTGCGCAACGTCACCAAGCGATTCGGCAGCAACATGGTTATCGACAATATCAATCTCACCATCCCACAGGGGCAAATGGTGACGCTGCTCGGCCCTTCCGGCTGCGGCAAGACCACCATCCTGCGCCTGGTCGCCGGGCTGGAAAAACCGAGCGAAGGGCAGATTTACATCGACGGTGAAGACGTCACCCATCGCTCCATTCAGCAGCGCGATATCTGTATGGTGTTTCAGTCATATGCCCTGTTCCCGCATATGTCGCTGGGAGACAACGTCGGCTACGGTCTGAAAATGCTCGGCGTGCCGCGCGGCGACGTCAAAGCACGGGTGAAAGAGGCGCTGGCGATGGTCGATCTGGAAGGATTCGAAGACCGCTATGTCGATCAGATCTCCGGCGGCCAGCAGCAGCGCGTAGCGCTGGCGCGCGCCCTGATCCTCAAGCCGAAGGTGCTGCTGTTTGATGAGCCGTTAAGTAACCTCGACGCCAACCTGCGGCGCAGCATGCGCGACAAGATCCGCGAACTGCAAAAGCAGTTTGATATTACCTCGCTGTACGTGACCCACGATCAAAGCGAAGCCTTTGCGGTTTCCGATACCGTGCTGGTGATGAATAAGGGGCATATCATGCAGATCGGCTCGCCGCAGGATCTTTATCGCCAACCCGCGTCGCGCTTTATGGCGAGCTTTATGGGCGACGCCAACCTGTTCCCGGCCGCCTTCAGCGAGGGTTTCGTCGATATTTATGGCTATCGGCTGCCGAGGCCGCCGCATTTTGCCGCCCACGGCGAGGGCAGCGTCGGCGTCCGCCCGGAGGCGATCACCCTGAGCGATCGCGGCGAGGAGAGCCAGCGCTGCACGATCCGCCACGTGGCCTATATGGGGCCGCAGTATGAGGTGACGGTAGAGTGGCACGGGCAGGAGATCTTATTGCAGGTTAACGCCACCCGTCTGCAGCCGGACGTCGGCGAGCACTATTATCTCGAAATCCATCCGTACGGGATGTTTGTGTTAGCGGATGCTGGGTGATTGATGCCGGGTAGCGCTTACGCTTACGCTTACCCGGCCTACGGTTCGTGCACGTTGTAGGCCGGGTAAGGCATCAGCCGCTACCCGGCGCAAACTCAACGCCGTGCGTTCAGTTCGGCAATATCCTTCGGCGTCGTGCGGCAGCAGCCGCCAATCAGTTTCGCCCCCGCCGCCAGCCACTGGGGTAAATATCCCGCCAGCGTTTCACAGGCTTCGCCGTGGTGATGCCAGGTCTTGGACTCCGGATCATAGTGCTCCCCGGAATTAGGATAAACCACCAGCGGCAGCGTCGTCAGGCTATGCAGATGCGCCAGCGCGGCGGTGGTGCTCTCCAGCGCGATACAGTTAATCCCCAGCGCCACCACCTGCGGATAGTTTGCCAGCACCCCAATCACTTCCCGCAGCGGCGTGCCGTCGCTGAGATGCTGCGCATCGCGCAGGGTAAACGAGAACCATGCCCGCGCGCGCGGATAGGCGGTCAGCAGCTCTGCCAGCGCCTTAATCTCGGCGAAGTTGGGCAAGGTTTCACAGGCCAGCAGATCGGCCCCGGCGTCGAGCAGCGCTTCAACGCGCGGACGATGAAATGCCTGAAATTCTTCATGGCTGCGGAGATAATCGCCGCGATACTCCGAGCCGTCCGCCAGGTAGGCGCCGTACGGCCCGACCGAACCGGCAACCAGCAGCGCGCCCGCCTGCGGGTTTTCCGCCAGATACGCCTCCCGCGCCTTACGGGCAAGCTCGACGCTTTTGCCGATCAGCGCTTTCGACTGCGCTTCATCCAGCCCGCGGGCGGCAAAGCCCGCCGGCGTCGCCTGATAGCTGGCGGTGATCGCCACCTGCGCGCCGGCGCGGAAATAGTCGAGATGAACTTCGCGGATAAGCTCCGGATTGTCGACCAGTACTTTCGCCGACCACAGGCTGTCGGCAAGATTACAGCCGCGCCCTTCCAGCTCTGTCGCCATCGCGCCGTCCAGCAGGATAAAGGGCCTTGCGTCAAGGAGGGCGGTTAACGGATTATTCTGCGACATGTTGAGGCTCCTGGGTGAGTTTCCGTGAACGAGTCAGATAATACGCACCATAACACAGGGCCACGAACGGGATCCCGCACCACAGCGCAATCCTCTGACTCGGGTCAAACGCCAGACCCACGCAGGCCACCAGACAAAGCACAAATCCCAGCGCCGGCACTAGCGGATACCACGGCGCGCGGTAGTGCAGTTCGCTTAGCGCCTTCCCCTGCTGCAGATGGCGGCGGCGGAACATAAAGTGCGAGGCGCAGATGCTCAGCCATACCGCCACGACCGCAAAGCCGGAAATCGCCGACAGCGCGACAAATACCGTATCCGGGGCCACGACGCTGGAGAACAGCGCCAGCACGCCGCCGAGCATGCTCACCGAAATCGCCGTCAGCGGCACGCCGTTTTTGGTCAATTTGGTAAAACAGGCCGGCAGCGTGTTTTCATTGGAGAGCGACCACAGCATCCGCCCGGAGGCGTAGAGGCCGGAGTTGGCCGCTGACAGAATCGCCGTCAGGATCACAAAGTTAAAGATATCCGCCGCGTAGGGGATCCCCACCTTTTCGAACACCAGCACAAACGGGCTTTTCTCTACCCCCGCCTGCTGCATCGGGATCAGCGCCGCCAGCACGAAGACGGTGCCGATAAAAAAGATAATCAGCCGGGCGATGGTGGTGCGAATGGCCACCGGAATCACTTTATGCGGATTTTCCGTTTCCCCGGCCGCAATGCCGATAAGCTCGGTGCCGGAGAAGGCGAAGTTGACCGCCACCATGGTCATCAGGATCGGCAGACCGCCGTGCGGGAACCAGCCTTCGGCGGTGATATTGCGCAGCCCCGGCGCCGGCGAGCCATCCTGCATCGGAATAATGCCGAAGATCGCCGCCCCGCCGAGAATAATAAAAGCAATAATGGTGATCACTTTCACCAGCGAGAACCAGAATTCACCTTCGGCAAAGAAGCGGGTAGAGATAACGTTGAGGGCGAAAATAACCGCGCAGAACACCACGCACCAGACCCATACCGGCACCTGCGGAAACCAGTACTGCATGCAGAACCCGGCAGCGGTGAAGCTGGAGCCAAGCGCCACGGTCCAGGTCAGCCAGTAAAGCCAGGCGACGGTATATCCCGTCGCCGGGCCAAGATAGCGCGCGGCGTAGACGTGAAACGCCCCGGTTTCCGGCATCGCCACCGAGAGTTCGCCCAGACACTGCATCACCAGCCAGACCACCAGCGCGCCAATCAGATAGGCCAGCAGCGTACCCGCCGCTCCGGTGGTGGAGATGATATAGCCGGTATTAAAGAATAACCCTGTGCCAATAACGCCACCCAGCGACAGCATGATCAGGTGGCGGGTCTTCATGGTGCGCTTAAGCTGCCCACCTTGTTGTTGTGTTGTTTGCATTTGACCTCATGGGCGTATAGACATCTAAACATCCAGATAAGAGATTCCTTATACCCCGCCTATCGCCAAATTGCAAAGCCGCCGGGCCTGTCATCTATGCATTCGCCCAAATCATCATCGCCACTTATGGGCAGAATAACGACAAAAGAGAAACCGTGATCGCTGCACTCATTAAATCAAAACATTGGTGCTAATTTTACAAAACAATAAACCAAAAAAAAGGATAATGCCATGATACCCCGCGCTTTGCCTCTGTGGGCCGCCGCTGCCGCCGTCGGCCTTCTACCGCTGCACGCCGCTCAGGCCGCGAGTTCCGTGAAGTTTCCCGATAAAGTCTGTGATATCACCCACTACGGCGCAGAGGGCCACCGGCTGCAAATCGCGCTCAACACCGATGCCATTCAAAAAGCGATTGACGACTGCGCCGCCGCCGGAGGGGGAACGGTGCGGGTGCCGAAAGGTAATTTCCTGACCAACCCGCTGTTTCTGAAAAATAATATTCAGCTTAAGCTGGAGAAAGACGCCACCCTGGTGGCCTCAACCGAAGAGGGCGCCTATCGCGGCGATGATAAAACCCGATACGCCGAAGCGGAGAACGGCTGGCTGCCGTTTATCAGCATCGCCGACGCGCAAAACGTGGCTATCGTCGGTGAAGGCACTATCGACGGCCAGGGCGCGGTGTGGTGGGAGCGCTGGCGGGAAAATATCCGCGCTACCGGCAAGAAAGGCGGAACCGACCGGCCGCGGCTGATTTATATCACCCGCGCCAGCAACGTGCTTATCGACGGCGTGACCCTCACCCATTCACCCAGCTTCCACGTCGTCACCCGCTACGCGCACGATGTCGATATCAACGGCACGCGTATTCTTTCGCCGTGGCATGCGCCAAACACCGACGCCATCGACCCTATCGATAGCCAGAATATCCGTATTACCAACAACTATATCGACTGTAACGACGACCATATTGCCATCAAGGCGGAAAAAGCCGACCCGCGCTTCCCGGACGGCGTGGTGGATAACATCTATATCGCCAACAACACTCTGAAGCAGGGGCGCGGGATCTCCATCGGCAGCGAGAGCGCAGGCGGCGTGAATAACGTGCTGGTGGAAAACAATACCTTCGAAGGTTCGATGTACGGCATTCGGATTAAAAGCCCGCGCGGCAAAGGCGGCGAGGTAAAAAATATCGTCTACCGCAACACCAGAATGCATAACGTTGAGGTGCCGCTGGTGTTCTCCGCCTATTACAAAGCCGCGCCGATTGTGCAGGCCGAGGTCGATAAGCTGCTGCAGGCGGGCGGCTTTACCCTCGGCGAGCAGATCTATCCGCCGGACAGCGACCCGAAACAGCCGTTCGATAAATACAAGACTCCGCACTTCAACAATATCACCGTTGAGAATTTAACCTCTACCGGCGACAGCAAAGCGGCGGCCTATATTATTGGTACCCCGGAAGCGCCGCTCAGCGGTTTCCATTTTAGCAACGTCAATATTGAAGCCGACCGCGGCCTGCGCATTCGCAACGCCGAGCTGGAGAGTAAAGGACTTAACCTGCAGGTGAAAGCAGGCCCGGTAATTCAAAAAGACGCTGGCGCCATCGTGCACCAGTAACGCCACATTTGCGGGCAGCTGCACCACGGTGACTCTCCCGCCGGGCGCGGTCTGCCCCTTTTTGATCCTCATTGGCTTAGAGCCTATCCCAACAGGCGTAATCGTTGCAGACAGTTTGGACACGGGCAGCGCGCAAGAACCAAAGCGTACACGTAGTACGTGAGGATGATTCGCTACGCTCCCCCTTCGGGCCGCCCTGAAGGGCGTTCAACACTCTGTGAGTATTGTCTGAGCACTGCCCATGGCCAAACTGGCAAATAAGATAGCCCTAATGGGATAGGTTCTTAAACCGCCGCGTTTATCGGTGGTATGCCCTGGCATTCTCTTTGCAACCCTCCCGATATCTTTATCTGGCGAGGCAACGAACATGACAGAGCAAACCACAACGCTAAAAAGAACGCTCGGCAGTTTCCGCTTATGGGGGATCGCCGTTGGGCTGGTTATTTCCGGAGAGTATTTTGGCTGGAGCTACGGCTGGTCCCAGGCCGGGACGCTGGGCTTTATGATCGTCGCGCTGGCCATCGCTGCGATGTACTGCGCCTTTATTTTTAGCTTTACCGAGCTGACCACCGCCATTCCGCATGCGGGCGGTCCATTTGCCTACGCCTACCGCGCCTTTGGCCCGACCGGCGGGTTTATCGCCGGCTTCGCGACCCTGATTGAATTCGTCTTCGCCCCGCCCGCCATCGCCATGGCCATCGGCGCCTACCTTAACGTGCAGTTTCCGGCGCTCGACCCCAAATGGGTGGCCTGCGGCGCCTACATCATCTTTATGACGCTGAATATTCTCGGCGTGGGCATTGCCGCCACCTTTGAGCTGGTGGTGACGTTATTAGCGATTTTCGAACTGCTGGTGTTTATGGGCGTTGTCGCGCCGGGTTTCTCCTGGAGCCACTTTACCGCTAACGGCTGGGCGGGCGCGGAGAGCTTCAGCGGCCTGGCGCTGCCGGGCATGTTTGCCGCCATCCCGTTTGCTATCTGGTTTTTTCTGGCGATTGAAGGCGCATCGATGGCCGCCGAAGAGGCTAAAGATCCGCAGCGCACCATTCCCCGGGCGCTGGGCGGCGGCATCCTGACTCTGACCGTGCTGGCGATCGGCGTGATGATCTTTGCTGGCGGCGTGGGCGACTGGCGAACCCTGGCCAATATTAACGATCCGCTGCCGCAGGCGATGAAAATGGTGGTCGGCAACAGCAGCGGCTGGCTGCATATGCTGGTGTGGCTGGGGCTCTTCGGCCTGGTGGCCTCGTTCCACGGGATTATCATGGGCTACTCGCGGCAGATTTACTCGCTGGCGCGCGCGGGCTATCTCCCCGCCAGCCTGGCGACGCTGAACCGCCGCACCCGCACGCCGCATCTGGCGATCCTCGCCGGGGGCGTGGTGGGCATCGCCGCCATTTTCTCCGATTCGCTGATCACCATTAGCGGGATGCCGCTGACCGCCTGTATCGTCACGATGTCGGTATTTGGCGCTATTGTTATGTATATCACCTCGATGGCGGCGCTGTTTAAACTGCGCCGCAGCGAGCCGAAGCTGATTCGACCGTTCCGCGCGCCGCTCTATCCGTGGGCGCCGGCCTTCGCCCTGGCCATGGCGGTACTCTGCCTGGTGGCGATGGTCTGGTACAACACGCTGCTGGCGCTGATTTTCGCCGCCATGATGCTCGGCGGCTACCTGTGGTTTCGCAAGACCGCAGCGGCCCGCCAGCGCGCGGCGGTGGATCCGCAGCTGCGTACGGTCTCCTGAGGAGGCGACACATGTATAAAACCACGCTATCGGGCCAGGTATGGCGCTTTGATAGTCTGAAAACCTTGATGGCGAAGGCCTCCCCAGCGCGTTCCGGCGACGCGCTGGCGGGCGTTATCGCCGGCTCCGCCGAAGAGCGGATGGCGGCCAAAATGGCGCTGGCGGAGGTTCCGCTCACCGAGATTCTCGATAATCCGCTGATTCCCTACGAGCAGGATGAGGTGACTCGCCTGATCCTCGATACCCACGACAGTCGGGGCTTCGCGGCGATTCGCCATCTGACGGTCGGCGATTTTCGCGACTGGCTGCTCGATGACGCCACCGATGAGGCAGCGCTGCGCGAGGTCGCAAGGGCTATCACCCCGGAGATGGCAGCTGCGGTCAGCAAGCTGATGCGTAACCAGGATCTGATCCTCGCCGCCAGCAAATGCCGGGTGGTGACCCGTTTTCGCAACACTATCGGCCTGCCGGGGCGCCTGAGCGTGCGCCTGCAGCCCAATCACCCGACCGATGATATGAAAGGCATCGCCGCCAGCATGCTCGACGGCCTGCTGTACGGCGCCGGGGACGCGGTGATCGGCATTAACCCGGCCAGCGACAGCCTGCCGGTGCTGGCGCAGCTAAACCATATGCTTGACGATATTATTCAGCGCTTCGCCATCCCCACTCAGTCGTGCATTTTGACCCACGTCACCAACACCCTGCAGCTGATTGAGCGCGGCGCGCCGGTGGATCTGGTGTTCCAGTCGGTGGCTGGTACCGAAGCCGCCAACAGCGGTTTCGGCATTAATCTGGCGCTGCTGCAGGAAGCGCGGGAAGCGGCGCTTAGCCTGAACCGCGGCACGCTGGGCAACAACGTAATGTATTTTGAAACCGGCCAGGGCAGCTGCCTTTCCGCCAACGCCCATCACGGCGTTGATCAGCAGACCTGCGAAGCCCGGGCCTACGCCGTCGCCCGCCATTTTGAGCCGCTGCTGGTCAATACGGTGGTGGGCTTTATCGGCCCGGAGTATCTGTACGATGGTAAGCAGATTATCCGCGCCGGGCTGGAAGATCACTTCTGCGGCAAGCTGATGGGGCTGCCCATCGGCTGCGACGTTTGCTACACCAATCACGCCGAAGCGGATCAGGACGATATGGATACCCTGCTGACGCTGCTCTGCGCGGCCGGGCTGACCTTTTTGATCGGCGTTCCGGGGGCTGACGATATTATGCTCAACTACCAAAGCACCTCGTTCCACGATGCCCTTTACGCCCGCCGACTGCTGGGCTTGCAGCATGCGCCTGAGTTCGCCGACTGGCTGACGAAGATGCAGATTATTGACCGCCACGGCGCGCTGCGTCTGACCGATGCCCGCCATCCGCTGCTTTCCGTCCTGCCGCAAGGAGAACCGGTATGAATCCTCCCGACGCCTGGAACCCGCTGCGTGAATTTACCGATGCGCGGATTGCGCTGGGGCGCAGCGGCGCCAGCCTGCCGACCCGCGAAGTGCTGAATTTCGGCCTCGCCCACGCCCGGGCGCGCGATGCGATTCACCAGCCTTTCGCCAGCGACCAGTTAGTCCAGCCGCTGGCGGAACTGGGGCTGTCGACGCTGACCGTGCGCAGCGCCGCCAGCGATCGCCATGTCTATCTGAATCGCCCGGATCTTGGGCGACAGCTGAACGAAGAGAGCCGCGCCGACCTCGCCACCAGCGGCGCGCGCCCCGCCGACCTGCTGCTGGTGATTGGCGACGGGCTGTCGTCGTACGCCGTGCAGCGCCAGGCGGTACCGCTGATTCGCGCCCTGCTGCCCTATCTGAAAACCCTCGGCCTGAGCCTGGCCCCGGTGGTGCTGGCGCACCAGTCGCGGGTCGCGCTGGGCGATGATATAGGCGAAACGCTGAAGGCCAGAGCGGTGGCGATATTGATTGGCGAACGGCCCGGGCTCTCCTCGCCGGACAGCCTCGGGGTGTATTTAACCTGGCAGCCGCATCGCCAGCGGCTGGAGTCGGAGCGCAACTGTATTTCTAATATCCGTCCGGAAGGGCTGAGCTTTGATGCCGCCGCTTTTAAGCTGGCCTGGCTACTGGAGCAGGCCTTTTTGCGGCGGCTTACCGGAGTGCGCCTGAAAGATGAAAGCGATAATCCGGCGCTGCATGGAAAAATAAAACCGTTGAGCCAGTTAAAATAATAAGTCACGCGAACAGCAGAATAGATTTTTAATATTATCGAGCGCACCTGGATATTATATTCGGGCGCGCGCTGAAATTGCGGATTTTCCAGGCCGGGTAAGGCGTCAGCCGCCACCTGGCAAAATGCGCTCACCGTACTAAAAACAGTATTTTCATCAGCCTTATGCCCTTTCCTGCAGGTAATAAGAATATTGCATGAGTAAAAACGAAACGGACGTTGTAAGGTAATTCTGCGCATTAAATATATCTCGTTATCTATTCAACATAACAGCCAATAATTCGCCGGATATCCTGGTGAATTATGTCTCAATGTTATGCAGTCATTGATGGTTAAAGATAAATAATCGACCGACGGTGAGGTAGCAATGAACAAGTTTTCCGGGAAAGCGTCTTTAATGGCCACGCTGGTTGCCGCGTGGGTCGGTGCCAGCAGCGCGCAGGCGGCTGAAATTAAAATCGGCGTGGTATTGCCACTGAGCGGCGCGCTGAGCGGCTACGGTCAGCCGTCGCAAAAAGGACTGGATATTATCCAGAGCATTACGCCGACGTTAAAAAACGGCGACACCGTGAAGCTTATCGTGATTGACGATAAGAGCGACAAGGTCGAAGCCGCTAACGCCATGCAGCGCCTGGTCTCCAGCGATAAAGTCGACGCGGTGATCGGCGAAGTCACCTCCTCCAATACCCTGGCGATGACCAAAATCGCCGACGACAGCAAAACGCCGCTGGTCTCCTCAACCGCCACCAACGACCGCGTCACCCGCAACCATCCTTACGTCAGCCGGGTCTGCTTCTCCGACAGCTTCCAGGGCGTGGTCGGCGCTAACCTCGCGTCGCGCGATCTGAAGGCCAAAACCGCCGCCATCGTCTTCGACAGCAGCAACGACTACTCCGTCGGTCTGGCGAAGGCCTTCCGCACGCAGTTCCTGAAAAATGGCGGCACCATACCTATCGAAGTTCAGGCCCCCGGCGGCAGCAAAGACTTTAAGGCCCAGCTGGCCAGCGTGAAGGCGAAGAACGTCGACATGATTTATATGCCGATTTACTACACCGAAGGGGCGCTCATCGCCGTACAGGCTAAACAGCTGGGGCTGAGCAAACCGGTGGTCGGCGGCGACGGACTGGCGGCGGATCAGGTCTTTTTTGACGTCGGTAAAGACGCGGTCAACGGCTATATGACCACCGACTACTACTCACCTAACGCCAAAGAGCAAACGCCAGCGGGCGAGGTGTTTATTAAAGCCTGGGAAGCCAAATACCAGCAGCCGACCCACACCTGGGGCGCGATGGCGGCGGACGCCTATAACGTCATTATCAACGCCATGAACCAGTGCAGCGACCCGCACGACCGGGTTTGCGTTAACGAAAAAATTCGCGCCACTAAGGACTTCCAGGGCGTAACCGGCACGCTGACGTTACAAAACGGCGACGCTATCCGCAGCGCGGTCATCAACGAAGTGAAGGATGGCAAGCTGGCGTTTCGTACCGTGGTTAATCCTTAACCCCGTCATACTTCAAGTTGCATGTGCGCTGGCTGTGTTACTCGGCTCATCCATGAGCCTCGCCCCTACGGGGCCAGCGCAAGCACTGTTCAAAACGGTTAACCGTTTTGTCCTGCAACTCGAATTATTTAGGGAAAATAAGAGAGATATCAGATGGATGGTGCCATTTTTCTCCAGCAAGTGGTCAATGGAATGAGCCTTGGGGGCATGTACGCCCTGATTGCCATCGGTTATACGATGGTTTATGGGGTGCTGCGCCTGATCAACTTCGCCCATGCGGACGTGATGATGGTCGGGGCGTTTACCACCCTGTTTTTGTTTTCTTCCATTGGGCTACCCTTCGGGGTAGCCGTTTTCCTGACCCTCGCGCTGTGCGGCCTGTTCGGGATGCTGATCGACCGGGTGGCCTATCGCCCGCTGCGCCAGGCCTCCAAAATCTCAATGCTGATCACCGCCATCGGCGTCAGCTTTTTCCTCGAAAACCTGTTCAACGTGCTGTTTGGCGGCAGCTCGCGTTTCTTTTCCGCACCGGACTTTTTCAACAACACCCGCGCCTTTGGCGACGTGATTATCACCAACGTGGCGTGGATCGTGCCGCTGATCACCGTCCTGCTGCTGCTGGCGATCCTCTGGCTGCTGTACCGTACCCGCTACGGGATGGCGATACGCGCGGTGGCCTTCGACGTCAATACCGTGCGCCTGATGGGCATCGACGCCAACCGCATTATCTCGTTGGTGTTCGCCCTCGGCAGCAGCCTCGCGGCGCTGGGCGGGGTTTTCTACTCCATCAGCTACCCCACCATCGATCCGCTGATGGGGGTGCTGATTGGCCTTAAGGCGTTCGCCGCCGCAGTACTCGGCGGGATCGGCAGCGTCACCGGCGCGGTGCTCGGCGGCTTTATTCTCGGCTTTACCGAAGTGGTGGCGGTCGCCCTCTTTCCCGAGCTGGGCGGCTACAAAGACGCCTTTGCCTTTATGTTCTTGATTCTGGTCCTCTTGTTCCGCCCGGTTGGCATTATGGGCGATGAACGTCTGGAAAGGAGCCGTTTCTGATGCTCAACGCTACGACTACCGCCGGGGCGCAGCTGCGCAACCTGGTCATTATTGTTCTCTGCATCGCGCTGCTGGCCGGGATCAACGTCGTCTTCAACGACTACATTATTCGCGTCATCAGCACCATTTTTGTCTTTATGATCCTCGCGGTCAGCTACAACCTGATCAACGGCGTGACCGGGCAGCTGTCGCTGGAGCCCAACGGCTTTGTGGCGGTCGGCGCTTACGTCACCGCCCTGCTGATCCTCTCCAGCGACAGTAAGCTGGATATGTTTGAGATGGCCGCGCCCAGCCCGTGGATCCTCGTGCTGCACGCCGGTTTCCTGCCCGCCTTGCTGATCAGCGGCCTGTGCGCGGCAGCGCTGGCGGTGTGCCTGGCCCTGCCGGTCTTCCGCGTGCGCGGCGACTACCTGGCGATTGTGACCCTCGGCTTCGGCTTTATCATTAAAATCCTCGCTATCAACAACCCGCAGATCACCAACGGCGCGATTGGCCTCAACGACATCCCGCAACAGCCGCATCTGCTGTTCTGGTGCGGGCTGTTCGCCCTGCTGGCGACCGGGATGATTCTGCAGCTGGTGTGGTCGAAGTACGGGCGAATGATGAAAGCGGTGCGCGACGACGAAGACGCAGCCATCGCCATGGGGGTGAACACGTTTCGCATTAAAACCTGCGCCTTCGCCACCAGCGCCTTCTTCGAAGGGATCGGCGGCGGCCTGCTGGCCTCGCTGTTGACCACCATTTCGCCGGGCCTGTTCGACTTTATGCTCACCTTCCAGCTGCTGATTATTATCGTGCTCGGCGGCCTGGGCAGCACCACCGGCGCGTTGCTCGGTACCGTGCTGGTGGTCGGCAGCGGCGAGTGGCTGCGCTTTCTCGACCAGCCGCTCCAGTTCTTCGGTCACGATCTCGGCGCGTATCCGGGCCTGCGGATGGTGGTGTTCTCGCTGCTGCTGCTGATCATCATGCTGTTCGCTCGCGAAGGTCTGCTGGGCAAAAAAGAGATTTGGCAAGTGGGAAAAAGAGGTCGCGGCTATGGCGCAAAATAAGGTCATTTTAGAGGTACAGGACGTGACCATGCAGTTCGGCGGCCTGCGGGCCATCGACAGCGTCAGTTTCCACGTCGACGAGGCGGAAATTTTTGGTCTGATTGGCCCGAACGGCGCGGGTAAAACCACCATGTTTAACGTGATTACCGCCAACTATAAACCGACCAGCGGCAGCGTGACCCTGGCGGGAAAATCGCTAAAAGGGCTGAAGCCGAACCGGGTGGTCAACGCCGGGATCGCCCGCACCTTTCAGAACATCCGCCTGTTTAACTCAATGACGGTATTAGAAAACGTGATGGTCGGCCTCGACAGCGCCAGCCGCTACTCGTTGCTGGAAGCAGCGCTGCATATTGGCCGCTATTTTCCCGCCGAGCGGGCGGCAAAGGCCAAAGCGATGGCGATTCTGGACGACATCGGTATCGCCCATTTCGCCGACGTGCAGGCCACCAACCTCAGCTACGGCAACCAACGTAAGGTGGAGATCGCCCGCGCGCTGGCGACGTCGCCAAAATTACTGCTGCTCGACGAACCCGCCGCCGGAATGAACCCGAAAGAAACGGAAGATCTGGCGGATCTGATCTTCCGTATGCGTGACGACTACCAGCTCAGCGTGCTGTTGATTGAGCACGACATGCCGTTCGTCAACAAGCTGTGCGAGCGGGTGATGGTGCTGGAGTACGGCAAACCGCTGTTTAGCGGCCTGATGTCCGAAGCCATTCAGGATCCGGACGTCATTTCCGCCTACCTGGGGGACGTTCGTTATGCTTAGCGCGCGCGAGTTAAAAGTATTTTACGGCGTGATTCAGGGGCTGAAAGGGGTGGATATTGATATTCACGACCGGGAGATCGTGACCTTAATCGGCAGCAACGGCGCGGGAAAAACCTCCACTCTCAACGGGATCGTCAACCTGGTGCGCTCTACCGGGCGGGTCAATTTTCTCAACGAGGATATTTCCCGCAGCCAGACGCACCAGATTGTGCGTAAGGGGTTGGCGCTGGTGCCCGAGGGGCGACGCATCTTCACCAATCTGACCATCGAAGAAAACCTGCGCATGGGGGCCTACAACAATCTCGTCGGCTTTCCCCGCCTGCGCGATCGCATGTACAGTCTGTTTCCCCGGCTGAAAGAACGGCGTACCCAGATGGCGGGGACCATGAGCGGCGGCGAGCAGCAGATGCTGGCCATCGCCAGAGCGTTGATGAGCGAGCCGGTACTGCTGATGCTCGATGAACCAAGCCTCGGGCTGGCGCCGAAAATTGTCGGTGAGCTGTTCGCGACGATTAAGCAGCTGCGGGAGGAGAATATTACCGTGCTGCTGGTGGAGCAAAACGCCACAGCGGCGTTGACCATCGCCGATCGCGCCTATGTGCTGGAAAATGGGAAGATTATGCTCTCTGGTCCGGCGGCGGAGGTGCTGGCGAATCCGGAGATTAAGCGGATGTATCTTGGAGGATAAAGCTGTTCAGGGCTGCGGCATCGCTTCCTGCGTCGCCGCAACCGCAAACAGCCTCGCGCTACACAAAGCACACCTCGTTCCAGTAGGCTTCACGCGTCCTGCGCCGCTCAGTATGTTTTATCATGGCGAAAAGCTGTTATTATAAGCAAAAATTGATGACAATTTATTGTTTATGAGGGATTAAAATGAGTGTCAAATATTATATTCGACATGCTTTTTAGGGGTATTTGATATTATGTGCGTTTGCTTTTAATGGTTGGCTGGATTACACATGGAATAAGCTGACGGTACGACAACTTACTATCGTGAGCTTAAAGGTGATTAGTGCAGTGTTTTATCCTTTTTCATATTATGTTGTGGTAAATTTTTGTGTAAGAGTCATCCCCAACTTCTGGAAAAAATAGTATTGTGATGAGGGTGCTCTGAAATTCTTTCAGGTAATAATACCTATGATGTGTTTTCTATTTGCTATCCTATTAGCTCCTTTCGCACTATTAATGAAAGAAAAACAAAAGACCAAGTAATAATGAACGCTGCTGTTCGTATTGCTGGTAACTGTCATAGATTCTTCAGCCATAAGTCTCTCCATAGTTCGTAAAAGAGATGAATCAGCTCGATGAGCTGACTCAAGTCTACGGAGTATGTGATTTGCCAAAGGGAAAGTTGTGGAGAAGGAAATATTATCACAGTGAATGTATGCCCATTGGTTATTTAAAAATCGAGATAATCACTTATTAATCAATAAAATGCTAATACGTACACAATAATTATTGACTTTGTAAAATGATCATCATAACATCAAAAAAACTGTATATACATACAGTTGTTTTGATGTTATTTCTGTTTCACAAATTTAAAAGGATATAAATTATGGCTTGGACGGGATTTGGTGGTAGTTGGTCGAATGGTGTACACAATGGTGGTGACGACGGTGGTGGAAGTGGTGGCGGTCTTAGAGCACCGTCAGCCGCAGATATTGCATCTCAATTCAATAGTTATGGTGGTACACAGATTTCAGCTTCGCAGGTATCAAACATTCAAAGCGACGGTGATGGGGGATATACAGCAAATATCCAAGGACAGACTAGTACCGTATCATCCGGGAACGGTAACCACACCTCAAATAAAGTTGGAGGGTTTTCAGGCGTCCCCAATAACTCGTCAAGTGCAGGTGGTGGCAACGGTAACGGTGGTGGAAACCCTGGTTCCTCAAATTCATCAAACGGTGCAAATATGGCTTGGGGTGGGGCTGTTGAAATTGATCTCGGTAATGGGATGATTGCCACTATTATCGGAACTCATCCCCTCAATCCAGGAATTTGTGGCGTGCCATGGGCAGATGAGAAGGATGCTAAGTCTGTCAAAGAAGGTAATAAATATAAATCAGCTAAGTTTAAGGCTGATGTGAAAAAGTGGAAGGTGGGGAATTACAAAAACGGTTCATTAGCTAGTCCTTCAATCTATGTAGGGAATTCATTTAAAGATGAAACTCACTATATGGTTAACTTTGGTACAGAGAAATATCTCGTAATACACAAGCATAAAAACGATATCCTATCTTACATATATAGTGATGGCACAGTTGGAAGCCGAATTGGTGAAATGGGTGACCAAGCGCTAGCTGTTGCTAAACTTTATCTTGTAAATGAGAAACAAAAGGACTTGCTTACTCAGGCATCAGAAATAATTTCAGATGCTGGTGAGAAGTTGAGTAAGAAATTAAATGCGCAATATAATAAAATTGCTAAAGAAATTGCCACTAATATTAAAAACTTTGACGGCAAAAAAGTCCGTAGTTATAAGGATGCCGTTGCTTCCTTAACTAAGATTCAGGCCAACCCTAATATGAAGCTTAGTCAGGCTGATAAAAAAGCTCTTTCTAACGCGCTGAAGAGTATGGATAAAGCAGTCCTTGCCTCTCAGTTTAAAGGTTTGGGTGTGGCTTTTAGTGTTGCAGATAAAGCGCTGAAAGCAGCTAAAGTCATAAAGTATACTGACGAAGGTTTAACTACAGGGAACTGGAAACCTCTTGCGCTTGAGCTTGAGGCTATGATTCTTAGCGGTGTAGCGGCTTCTGTAGCTCTTGGTATTGTCACTTCAATACTTGCTAGTGCAGCGGTCCAAATGATTGCCATTCCTGCTGTTGCAATTACGGCATTGACCTTCATTGCTATTATTGCTATAGCATTTGCGGCATCCTTCATTGATGCAAAAAAAGTTGATGAGATTAATACATCAATAGCAGGATTTTTTAAAAAATAATTTGTTAAGTATATAAAGTTAAAGCGGGGTTACTCCCGCTTTTTAAATACAGGCAAGGCTTTAAGTGGGTAGCAATAGAAAATAAATAGCCATATGAAAAAATAGTTAGCCAGATATATACCCATATAATAAGTCATTAGTAGGTATTCATTCTGGGCAATCAATCGAAGAGATTTGCGACTGCTGGTAGATAAGTCAGTGGTTCCTATGTACAGCAATGCATAAATGCTAATTGTAAAAATAATTAATACAGGGAAAAGTTTTAACCATCTTTTTATGTCAAGGTTAATGGACTTAATATTGAACTTGTTCCAGCAAAATAAATACATGAGAACTACAAAACATGGAGCAATCTTTGTGTACGCTGATGCAATAGTACTTATCTGAAGGTGCTGGTCTGAAAAAGTTCTGGCGTGCCCATCCGCATACGCGAAAAGATTCAATATCATTGGTGAATCTGGCGCACTGAAATATATTGAAAACATTATAAGTATAGGTGCTAATCCTACACAAAACGATATGAGACTATATTTAAATAATCCTTTCCCTTCCATTCCCTATCCTCTAAACGCTAATGTTTAATTAAATATCTTAACGTAATTTCTACGATATTTCAGTCGAAAGTTAATTGTTATCAAACAAATCACAAACTTCATAGACTCCCCTCAGGTCTCATTCTATTCCCAAGGGGGATTCATGGCTGATTGATCTTGTTTCTACGTTGCCAAGTTCAATTCCATAGAGACTGGCGACCGGTAATATTGCCTCCATAATGCGTTGGGTATCCTGCTGCCCGGCTTCTCCGCCAGATCCAGATAAAGAAGCCAGCCAGCCCGTTATGCGTTGCCACAGCGCCACTTTCATTTTTCTCCTCCGTCGGGAAGCATTTTTGCCTGGGTCTATTTCAACCACAGTTGACGACGGACGGGAAATATCAATTCCGGATTTGTAATTCTGTGGGATGCATATTGCGGCCTTTCCCGGATTGCGACGCAAACGTCTTATCCGGGCTACACGACCCCAGACGACTGAGGCCCCGTAGCCCAACCAAGCGCAGCGCAGGCTGGGAAGGACCCGCAGCGTTTGCCGGAGCCTGATTTGTAATTCTGTGCGCAAGGTTTCCGTTCACTCTCAATCCGCAGAAAATGCCTCACCGTTACCCGTGAACGGGTAAACAATATCCACAATTTTGTTAAGTTCTTTTTCGTTATAGATAAGAACTTTTTCTTCTTTGCCGCCGACGGGCGATTTGTGGGAGCGTGATAAACACAAAACAAAACAGGGATTCAGGGGAATAACCATGCGCATTGCAAAAACAAAAATCGCGCTGGCGCTGGGCATGCTGGTGCTCGCCGCGCAGGCTCAGGCCGATCAATTAGCCGATATCAAAGCCGCCGGCGTGGTCAAAGTCGCCACCTTCGACGCTAACCCGCCGTTCGGCTCGGTAGACCCGAAAACGCATAAAATCGTCGGCTACGACGTGGACTTCGCCGAAGCGCTGGCGAAATCTCTCGGCGTTAAGCTGGAGCTGGTCGCCACCAACCCGGCCAACCGTATTCCGCTGCTGCAGTCCGGTAAGGCCGACCTGATCGTCGCCGATATCACCATCACCCCGGAGCGCGCCCAGGTGATTGATTTCTCAACGCCTTACTTCGTGACCGGCCAGCAGTTCCTCGTCCCGGCGAAGTCCCCGGATAAGCTTGATGATTACAGCAAAGCGCGCATCGGCGCGGTAAAAGGCACCACCGGCGAACAGGCGCTGCATCAGCGTTTCCCGCAATCGCGCGTACTCTCCTATGACGACATTCCGCTGGCGCTGACCGCCCTGCGCAACGGCAACGTGCAGGCCATTACTCAGGACAGCACCATCCTCGCTGGACTGCTGGCGGAAGCGCCGGACAAGGCCAACTTCAAAATCATCCCCGATCTGCTGAGCAAAGAAGAGATTGGCGTCGGCGTGAAGAAAGGCGAACCGGCCCTGCTGAAAGCGGTAAATGACGAGCTGGTTAAGCTGGAAAAATCCGGTGAAGCGGCAAAAATTTACGACGTCTGGTTTGGCCCGAGCACCAAAACCCCGCAGCCGCGCGCCTTTACTATCGAAGCTAAATAAGCAGAAAAAAGATTATGTTATCGGCTCTATTTTCACGCTCCGCGGCATCGTCCGCGGATTTTTCGCATCTGCAGCGCGCCAGCATTGAGTTCCGCGATGTCGCCAAAAGCTACGGCGATCATCGGGTGCTGAACGGCGTAAATTTACAGGTTGAACCCGGCGAAGTGGTGGCGATCCTCGGTCCTTCGGGATCGGGCAAATCAACCCTGATCCGCCTGATCAACCAGCTGGAGTCCCTCAGCGGCGGCGAGATTTTGATCGACGGCAAACCGACGCGCCAGCTTACCGGCAGCGCCCTGCGCCAACTGCGCAGCCGGGTCGGCTTCGTCTTTCAGCAGTTTAATCTCTACGCCCACCTGACGGCGCAGGAGAATATCACCCTCGCGCTGGAACGCGTCCACGGCTGGGGCAAAAGCGCCGCCCGCGAGCGCTCGCTGGCGCTGCTCAGCCAGGTTGGCCTCGCGGATAAAGCCGGGCAGATGCCGGCCCAGCTCTCCGGCGGCCAGCAGCAGCGGGTGGCAATCGCCCGCGCCCTCGCCTCCTCGCCGCAGATTATTCTATTTGATGAACCTACGTCGGCGCTGGACCCGGAGATGATCGGCGAAGTGCTGCAGGTGATGAAAACCCTGGCCCACAGCGGGATCACCATGGTGGTAGTGACCCACGAAATGCAGTTCGCCCGCGAAATTGCCGATCGGGTGGTGTTTATCGACGGCGGCGATATTCTCGAAGTCGCGCCGCCGGCCGAGTTTTTCGCCCGACCGCAGCACGCCCGCACCCGCCGTTTCCTGCAGAAGGTGCTCGACCCGCTGCACCAGGAGAGTGAGGCGTGATCCCGCATCTTGACTGGCATGGCGTGCTGAGCGGACAGCCGCTGCAATGGATAATCTCCGGCTTTCTCACCACCGTCTGGGTCAGCGTCGCCGGGATGATTCTGGCGACCGTGCTGGCTATCCTGCTGCTGGCGCTGCGTCTCGGGGGCGGCCGGCCCGGACGCTGGCTGGTGGCGGCCTGGGTATCGCTGTTCCGCAATACGCCGCTGCTGGTGCAACTGCTGTTCTGGTATTTTGCCGCCTGGAATCTGCTGCCGCTGGGGGCGCGCGATTTTATTAACGACGACCACAGCTGGTCGATTCTGCCGGGCAACGTCTGGTGGCTAACGCCGGAGTTTCTCTGCTCCATGTGGGGGCTTGGGGTCTTTACTTCGGCGTTTCTGATCGAAGAGATCGCTTCCGGGCTGCGCGCCGTTAGCCACGGTCAGCGGGAAGCGGCGCTGTCGCAGGGGTTTACCCCCTGGCAGGAGTTGCGCCACATTCTGCTGCCGCAGGGGCTGGCAAACGCCTGGCAGCCGATTATCGGCCAGTATTTGAATCTGATGAAGCTCTCTTCGCTGGCGAGCGGCATCGGCTTTGCCGAACTCACCTATCAGGTGCGGCAAATTGAGAGTTACAACGCGCATGCGCTGGAGGCCTTTGCCATCGGCACCGCGCTGTATCTGGCGCTTGGCGTGGTGATGGGCGTGGCGCTGACGCGTCTCGGCCCGGGAAAAAATCAGCAAAGGAGAGCCGGGTATGAACGCTAATCTGGCGGTGATTGTCGATAACCTCGACTATCTGCTGTGGGGACGACTGGCGGACGGTATTCCCGGCGGCGTGGTGTTAACGCTGCTGATGGCTATCGGCGCCGCCGCGCTGGCGCTGCCCGGCGGGGTGCTGTTGGCGGGTATCGCCTGGCGCTACGGCGGCATCGTGCGGCGATTATTATTTCTGTGGGCGGAGATTATTCGCGGCATCCCGCTGATTTTCGTGATTTTCTGGCTGTGGTATCTGCTGCCCATGCTCACCGGCAGCGATCTACCGGGCGCTGTCACCGTCACGGTGGCGCTGGCGTGGTTTACCGCCGCGTCGGTGATGCACTCGGTGCTGGCGGGCCTGCAATCGCTGCCCCGCGGGCAGTACGAAGCGGCGCTGACCCAGGGTTTTGCCCCCGGACAGACGCTGCGCCTGATTTTGCTGCCGCAGGCTCTGCGCAACGTTCAGCCGTCGCTGGTTGGGATATTTATCGGCCTGCTCAAAGACACCTCGCTGGCGTTTATCGTCAACGTGCCTGAACTGACCACCGTCGCCGGACAGGTGAATAACCGGGTGCAGATTTACCCGCTGGCGATATTTGTCTTTACCGGCGCGGTTTATTATTTGCTGTGCTGCGGCCTGAGCCTGCTGGCGAATCGCCGGTATGCCGGGCGCGCGGCTTAGCGACGAAGTGCGAAAAAAGCTGCCCGGTTACTTCACCGGGCAGTCTTTGGTCATTTTAATAAATTTATCGTTATAGATGATGTAGTGGTTCCCCGGTTGGCGCAGCGTGGCCTGGCGGACAACGTCCCCCGGCCGTAAATACCATGCGTCTCCTTCCTCTTCCGTCGTATCACAGCCGGGCTTAATCAGCAGCTTAAACCAGGTATTCCCGGTATTGCTGACGGTACCCGCCGCACGATCGTAGGCCCATTTAAACTGTACCTGGCGCGGGCGTACTACCAGGATTGTGTCCACTACCACCACTGGATCCATACTCACTTCCGTCCCGCTTTGATTACGCATCACGTAATTGCGGGTGGGTATTTCACGAAAGGAGACCCGGTAATAGCGCTCACGGTTATCTTTCGGGCCGTGGTAGTAAAACTTAAAATATTCGCTCTCCCCCGCCTGAAGGGTCAGCTGGCGCGGGGCAAACAGCAGCTCGCCGTCCGCCGGACGGGAGCGCACCTCTTTGCCGCCGGGACGGTCAATAGCGACAATAGAGACCCGATACAAGCGGGCGCTTTTATTGTTATTAATGACCCGTTTAGACGCGAAATTATCTTCCGCCGCCAGCGAGAAAGTTAAATTACCGACCGAGATGGCCTGTGCCGCGGTCGCCAATCCGAGCGACAGCAGACAGATAAGCATCCGCAGCAAATTAGTTAATGTTACGCCACGTCGCCTGAACATGAATTTCTCCTGAAGCACTCACTTCACCAAACCAGCCGTTATCTTCCACCGTGCGCAACGATATCGGGTTATCCATCGGAATGGAAAACTTCACCGTCGTTTTGTCCATCTGTCCCACGTCGCCGGAAATATCCGTCCACGGCGTGGTTAACCACAGGGCATCGGTCATATCGCGCCAGGTATCATCACATCCGGCGTCATACGTTTTGATAGCCCCTGTCTGGGTGGTAAACGCCAGCGTCGCCGGGAACGGCACTCTCGACGTACCGTCCGGTGAAGTGAAAATACAGTATGAACGTCCGCCGATCGCCTGCGTTGGCCCGGTCACTTTAATGAGCACTTCATCGGCGGCGGTTTTGCCGCTGGTGGTGACAATATAGCCAAAGTCCAGCGACGGCTCGCCGGTGCCCACGTAGCCCTCGCGCGTCGGCGTTGCGATATACTCATCGGAAATAATGCTGATGCTGAAGTCGCGCGGTTTAATAATCAGCGTGTTGGACGTGGAAAACTCATACCAGCCTGACTCCGGCGAGGTGGTGTTATAGAAACGGAAATTAAACAGGTCTTTGGTATTCACATCGCTAATGCCCAGCGTGACCATCTGCTTAAAGAAGTTACTGGAGAAAAATACATAAACCGAGTCAGATGATTTCATCTCATTAAACGTGTAGTACTGAGAGATGCCGCTCACCGGTTTCCATGAATTCCCATTCAGGCTGAACTGCATATCGTAGCTTCCGACCGCGGAGGCCAGCGCCGAGTTGCTGATCGCCGGAAAAATATGAATTGAGGTATTACTCAGGCCATTATGCTGCAAATTGTAGTTCACCATTTTGCAGCTCAGACCGGAACGGGGGCCAATCGTCTGCGTACGGCAGTCGGCGTTGCCTTCGCCCAGCGTCGGAACCCCGTCGCTGTTGATAAACACTTCCGCCAGCGCATGGGTGTTAATCAGCTTCAGGTTTGCCGCTTTGGTATGGGTGACTTTACGTACATACCAGCTACCTGAAGCCTGATCTTTGCAACGCGCGCCGCTGGTAGCGTCATAGTTAACAGAAGTTTGACAGGAGTTAATGGTCATTGAGAAGCTGCTGCCCACCGACATCTGCTGCAGATACTGGTAGAAAGCATCGGACATCATGCCATGCATCCACTTTTGCCCGCCGCTGGTCACCGTAGCGCCATAGAAACCGCTGGCGTCGGTAGTTTGCGGCTGAATCAGGCTGGTGGCCATATCGCAGCCCGCATACCAGTTGATACAGCGCAGCCCCTGTAACGGATGAGATGTGGGGGAGTTATCAAACCACATATCAAACTTCCAGTTGGCAATCAGACCGGTATTATAGCCGTTATCGATGTATCCCAGACTCTGCTGATAAATAGTGCCCGAGCCGTTATATTTCAGCCCCGTCCAGCGGTTGGCCCCGGTCATTCGCGGGTCCAGCGCCCCACCGGGGGTGACGAAGAAGTTATCATCCGAGTTGTTTTCGACAAACACAAACTGCATGGCCGCCGCATCCGGCCAGGTGGTTTTGGTGACCGCTGCGTTGACCCGCGTCACGCTCAGCGCTGCCGTTAACATCACTAAACATGCCAGCCATTTAGCTTTCATTACCTTCTCCTGTCTGCTGCGTGCGGGCATAAGTGGAGAGGCCGCTACAGACCACATCGCCCACCCACACCGCGCCGCGCGCCTGGCTCAGCTCCAGCGCCACTTCGCAGCTCTGGTTTTTACCGTAACTGAAATCGATGGTGGGATATTTTTTATCCACGTCCATCACAAACTCACCGTTCTCATCGGTGCGGGTACGACCGATATGGTTATTAATGCGCGCGTTGGCCAGCAGCGTGCCGTCTTCCGCGCGGATACGCCCGGAGACCGTCACCATCTGCTTCACTTCCGGCTCAATCACCGCCACGTTGCCCGGATAAAGGGTCAGCTGGCTCTTACGCCCGGTCACGATGTCGTAGCTGTCGAGCGAGTTTTTACTGTTCTGCAGCTCCACTTCATATCGGCTGTACGGCGACAGCGGCAGGTAATTACGGTTGCCGGAGAGCTGAACAATACGGCCGTTCACCTTAGCGCTCAGCTTGCCGTCATCCTCAAGGCCGGTTTTGAAAATCACCCCGGCGTTGCCGTCGGTGCGGCCGCTGGCGGCGATATTTTTCCCCTGCCAGCCCACGCTGCCGTTGGCGGTCAGGTTGGTGTTCACATAGCCATCCACGCCGCTGTTCACATTCAGCGTGCCGGTGGAGTAGCGGGTATCAAATTGAGCATACGCGCCGCCGCTGAGGGTTTTATCATCACCTGTGTCGCCGGAAATCGCCCGCGAAACGTTGGCGCCGATGGTACGGATGGTGCCTTCATCAAACTGTTTACGCGCCGACAGGTTGGCCATGGTGTAGCCATTCTGGTGCGTCATCCCGGCGCTGAACCAGTTGCCGAGCGGCAACGAGAAATCGAGCGCAATATATTTCCCGGTGCTGGCGCTGCTGTCGCCGTTATTAAAGCGCTGTAGGCCCGCGCGCAGGCCCAGCGATCCCCATGAGCCGGTGTAAAGCGTCTGGTAGTAATCCGCCGTGTAGTAGTGGCTGTCATAGCGGCGGTCGTCGTTATAGCTGATGCTGAAGGTACCCAGCTTTGACCAGAGTGAATTGAGGTTCAGCGTGCCGCCGATAGCCCGGTTGTCGGCATTACTGCGCCGTATCCGGTCGCCAATCTGCGTTTTTTCCTGGTTGACCCACACCGAACTAAAGCCGCCGGGCAGCGTGGCGCTGATACTGCCGATGCTGCTCCAGGAGCTGTCGCTGGCCAGCATATTCTGCAGGTTCACGTTAATGGACTCGGTGATCGGCAGGGTCAGGCGCGTCTCGGCGACGGCGTTGTTATCGTAACCGTAGCCGGTCGCCGCCCAGCTTAAGGTGCTGAGCGACCCGGAGGCCGATGCGCCCGCCAGCCAGCTGTCTTTTGCCGGCAGCGTCTTTTTACCGCTTTCGGACCAGCGGTCCATATGGAAGCTACCGCCCCAGAACTGCCAGGCCAGCGGCGCGCCGGCGCCGCGTCCGCGGCTGAACAATTTATTGACCCGCTGGGTACGCTTGCTGACCACCCGGCCGTTCACAATCACTTCAACATCGACATCATAAATCCCATAAGGCAGGCCGCGGGTGTCCACTTCGTGGTTACCCATGGCAAAGTTCTGCACGCTCATCAGGCGCCCGTCGCGGGTCAGATGGACCTCCCCGGCGGCGGGTAAAAAGGCGACCACCGGCGTGGCCGACTGGCTGTTATCAAATACCGTCGAACTGGCCTGGTTGCCCCAGGAAGCGCCGTAAATTTTCCCTGCCGAAACGGCGGTCATTGGGCCAAGGGACTGTAGATTCCAGGTATCCAGCATCCCGCCCGCAAAACGGTGACCGGCAAAGTCGCGCTCATACATCGCTTTATAGACTTCGCTGTCCTGATTACCGGAGCCAATACCGTACAGCGAGCCGTCGAGCACCACGTGGTGCTCGCGCAGCGCGGTGACGTTGTTCAACGACAGATAGCTGGAGGTATTATTGCCGCCGTTACGCATCTGGTTGTTATAGACCCCGAGGTTATAGTTCATCGTGCTGCTGAGGGTATTGACGCTGGACTGACCGATATCTTCGCTGCGCGAGCGGAGTACCGTACCCAGCGCTTCTTTTTTCACCACCAGCTGCAGCAGTAGCTGGCGCAGGCTGAGCTGTAGCTGCGCATCATCTGTGAGGCTAATGTTGAGTTCTTTGCTGAAAGCTTCATTGGCCAGCGCGGTGAGCTGTTTGCGGGTCTGATCGCTGACGGTGGCGTTATTATCGTTTTCTTCCAGCTGAATTTGCCGTACGCGCAACACGCCGTTATCCAGCCAGATAAAGGCATTGCCGATCCGCTGATCGTCCTGGGTGCCGGTGCTGCCTTCAAGGTGAATAAACAGAGGAATGCTCATTCCGTCCTGCAGCGCCTGGCTGAAGGCCTGGGGGATAATCACGCCGCCGATTTGCTGTACTTTGTCGGAGGCGGCAGTGACGCTAAATGGAACCAGCAAAATGACCATGCCGGAGGCAAAGAGTGTTTTTAATCCTGGAGCGATCCCTGGTTGAGCCATGATGTTGATCCGTCATAAGAAATGTCTATTTCACGGGAACAAACTGCTCGCCCTGCCAGAGCGCAACCCGTCCTTTTTTGTCCGCAACGTTCACGCGCGTGAAGCGACGCTCTTTACCCGGCATCAGGAAGTAATTTTCCTTGCACTCTTTACCGTCAGCCGGCTTCAGACACGGGCCGTAGGCAAGAATGCGCAACGTCGCATTACCGGTATTGACCAGCGTGCCGTTGGCGTACTGATAGCGAAAGTTTGCTTTCCTTGGCGCCACCACCAGGATAGTGCCGATGCGTGCCGAGGCGGTGGCGACCGCGCTGCGGGTCGAGCCATTGCGCTGGGCATCGCTGAGCGCCTGATCGAACCAGACGATGCGGTAATAGCGCTCTTTATCATCCGCCGGGCCTTTGTAGAAAAAGCGGATCACGTCGCTGGCCTTCGCGGGCAGCAGCAGACTAGCCGGGGTCAGTAAAATCTCGTCCTGCTTATCCATCGGGATCACCTTACCGCCATCCAGCGGCGAAGAGAGGCGTTCCATATGGATGTTGATTAAGCGACCGCTGTCGGTCGTGTTCTTGATCTCTTTACTCAGCGTGCTGCTTTCGCTGTTCATAAATGAAGAGATATCGCCCACATCCAGCGCCAGGGCTGGCGTCATTGTGCTGAGCAACAGGCTGATGGCCAGAATGTGTTTTTTCATATGAATTCAGTCCGTGAAATAAGGCAGGGGGACGTTCCCCCTGCCTTGTGCTACGAGAGGATCAGCTGGTCCAGGTCGCGTCGAACTGTACGCTGACGTCACCGCTCCAGATACCTTCCGGCAGGGCGCTGTAGTCAGTGACAGCCGTAGAACCATTGGTGGTGCCGCTGATGATGGAGAACGTGAAACCGTCCTGCGCGGTGGTGCGGCCAGCGGTGTTATAGCCGTTAGACAGCGCGCTGAGGTTGCCGCCCAGGGTGCCCGCAGCGGTGTCGATCATGGTGGTGTCAGCCGTTTTTTCGACCGCAACGCCGTTGTAGTCAACGCCCACGCTCAGGGTTGAACCAGAGGTATCCAACTGAGTCAGAGTGTTCGTGATCAGACGAGAAGTCAGTTTGAATGAGGTCGCGGTGGTGTCACCTTCGATAGCCACATCAAACAGGCCTTTCTGTGAGTTAAAGCCTTTAATCCCTTCGGCATACTGGAAAGCCAGGCTGCCCAGCGGAGTCACCACCAGCTTGCTGGTAGTGTCTTTTTTGGCGGTTGCGGACCAGGTAGCGACTGCCTGAGCAGTAACGTCAGCTGCCTGAGCGACACCCATACCGGCAAACGCGGTTACCAGAGCAATTGCAAGAACCTTTTTTTTCATAGCTTTTTCATCCTGAGTTTATTAAGGGACCTGATGTCCCACGTCTGTGTGCATTTCCCGCCATAATTCAGGCCGCATAATATTTATTGCGGCACAAATTATTTTGGGGTTACGACCTGGTGCACAATTTTAAAAATTACGTCCATTACTAATTACAGCGCGAGCTTATATATCTTTGAATACAGTTTTGCCTCGGCATTTCGCCGATGGGTATAAACCGTTTTCACACTACAATTTTCAATTTTGGCGATAGATTTTGGATGCATTCCCTGCGCCGTCATACGAATTATCTGCATTTCCCTGTTGGTAATTTTGTCTTTCTTTATATCTTTGCGTAGAAAACGACCATTAATAACGTATGCCAGCTCCTGACGAATATCTTTCGCTAAGTCGACATAAACCACGCCACGAATAGAGCCATTGTAATACCAATAATTGGCCAACGCTTCCGAGCGCCTTGCGGCAATTAATACGATCTGTTTTCCTTTCATTTCAGCCAGCCACTCATTATCGCGGCGGATAAAATAGTTCAGCGAACTGGCGCTAAGATTAATAAATACAAATTCCCGGCGTACCTTTTCAAGTGACAGGTAAATTAAGTTATCGATATCAATAATTAGCTCAGCGAGTCCTTTAAGAAAATAACTGTCATGCGCTGGCCAGATGCACTGATCCAAAGAATATTTATAATCCATATAAAGTTAAACCCCATAGTCCTGGAAATCTTGAACGTATCACAACACTGCTGATAGCCCAGGCCTGCAAAGTCTAAGTCAGCAAATTCCCTCTTTAATATATCTAACCTAAAACTCAAAATAGTATTGCTTGAGACAAAGAACGCTAAATGACTTGCTTGTTTCTTGTGTTATCAAATTTAGGATTTTTCTCCATGTGTGTCAATAAGTGCTCAGAGTGCTAATTACCGAACAGGTCAATTTAAGCCAAAACAATAAAAATAAGAATATTGAGTTAAACACAAAAAGCATTTATTTTCATATGGTTATTAGCATTGCGTACGGGGATTCTTAAGTGAATATTATATGTTCCAGGATCTTAGCCATTACTGGTTAAGACTATTCTTAACGAGGGTTTCATTCGGAAATGCAAAAAAGTCGAACAAATTCAAAAAATAAGAACATAATGCCAATAATCAACACAAGATCAGTGGTTAATTCCATTAACTAGCGTAAATAATGAAATTACACTCCGCACAAAAGGCCTGGTCGCCGACTAAAAATTTATCGAGGCCAATCGTAATCAAGCACGAAAAGATTAACTATTCGGTTAAACCGACTCAGCAAGAAGCCTGGCACGAACATCCTGAATGATGCCTTTGCGCCCGAGGCGGTAAATTTCCCCTGCAAATATCGCATACACCGCATTATATTTATCAGAGGAAATACGTATCATTATTAATCTCATTGCCAAAGCGTATTAAAGGTAGCAGACCCTGACCGGATTCCCGCTTGTGGATACAAAAGTGTGACCGCTGTCGGGCTTTTTCGCCACCCGCTACCTCAATTCTTGCGTCCGTTCACTATTTGTTCGTCTTACTGTCATCCGACAGTCATATAAAACACCATTAATAGTGCCCAGTTGACTGACGAACCTGGACGCATTTATGAACAGTTCTCTGGCTGCGGTTGCAGAAACCGATTTTCAACCGTTTACGCCCCCCTATACCGACCGGCAGCGCAAGGTCCTGAGCGTACGTAACCTGAGCAAATCCTGGAACGCGCAGCAAACCGTTCTGGATAGCATCAGTTTCGATCTTCATGCGGGCGAACTGGTTGGCGTGATTGGCCGTTCCGGCGCCGGTAAATCGACGCTTCTGCACCTGCTGAACGGCACCCATAGCGCCAGCGGCGGCGAGATCCTGAGCTTCCCGGAAGTGGGGACGCCGCAGGACGTATCAAAGCTGTCAGGCCGCGCGTTAAACGCCTGGCGCAGCCAGTGCGGCATGATCTTTCAGGATTTCTGCCTGGTCCCGCGCCTCGACGTTTTGACCAACGTGCTGCTGGGGCGCCTGAGCCAGACCTCAACCCTGAAATCCTTATTCAAAGTCTTCCCCGACGCCGACCGCGCCCGCGCGATCTCTCTGCTGGAGTGGATGAATATGCTGCCGCAAGCGCTACAGCGGGCGGAAAACCTCTCCGGCGGCCAGATGCAGCGCGTGGCCATTTGCCGGGCATTAATGCAAAACCCCGGTATTTTACTGGCCGATGAACCAGTCGCGTCTCTTGACCCGAAAAATACGCAGCGAATTATGAATGTCCTGCGCGAAATTAGCGAACAGGGCATCAGCGTGATGGTAAACCTGCATTCGGTGGAGCTGGTGCGTGAATATTGCACGCGGGTTATCGGCGTGGCCAAGGGCAAGATTATTTTTGACGACCATCCCGCGCAGCTGAATCAGGAAATTCTGCACCAGCTGTACGGCGATGAAATTAGCCAATTGCATTAAATTTCACTCACACGGGCAAAATAATGAAAAAGTACATCACTGGCGCAGTTCGTTTATCCGCAGCGGTTGCAGGCATTATGATGGCGTGGCAGGCAGGCGCTGCTGAACAGCCGAAGGAATTAAATCTGGGCATCCTTGGCGGCCAAAACGCAACGCAGCAAATTGGTGATAACCAGTGCGTTAAACAGTTCCTCGATAAAGAACTGAACGTCGATACGAAGTTGCGTAACTCTTCCGACTACTCCGGTGTAATTCAGGGATTGCTGGGCGGAAAAGTTGACGTCGTATTAAGCATGTCGCCGTCATCATACGCTTCGGTTTATATTAACAATCCTAAGGCCGTCGATATTGTCGGGATTGCCGTAGATGATAAAGACCAGTCCCGCGGCTATCACTCGGTGGTGATTGTCAAAGCCGACAGTCCGTATAAAAAGTTAGAAGATCTGAAGGGCAAAGCCTTTGGCTTCGCCGACCCGGACTCCACTTCCGGCTTTTTAATTCCGAACCACGCTTTTAAACAGCAGTTCGGCGGCACCTCGGATAACAAATACAATAACTTCTTCTCCAGCGTGACCTTCTCCGGCGGCCACGAGCAGGATATTCTGGGGGTGCTGAACGGCCAGTTTGCCGGCGCGGTGACCTGGACCTCCATGGTCGGCGACTATAACAGCGGCTACAGCGTCGGCGCCTTTAACCGCCTGATTCGCATGGATCACCCGGATTTGATGAAGCAAATTCGCATTATCTGGCAATCGCCGCTGATCCCGAACGGTCCGATCCTCGTCAGCAATGCCCTGCCGGCGGACTTTAAGGCCAAAGTCGTTACCGCGATTAAAAAGCTCGATACTGACGATCACGCCTGCTTTATCAAGGCGATGGGCGGTACTCAGCACATCGGCCCGGGAAGCGTGGCTGATTTTCAGCAGATCATCGATATGAAACGCGAACTGGTTAGCGCGCGTTAATCCCGCCCCTGACGCCGTCGCCCGCTGGCTATCGCGGGCAGCGGCGACTCGTTGAAGACACCACGACGCATGAATAACACCCATACCGAATTCGAACGCTATTACCAGCAGGTCCGCTCGCGGCAAAAGCGCGATACCTTGAGCGGATCCCTGCTGCTGTTGGCGCTCTATTTTGCCGCCGGCAGCATGGCCGAGTTTAATCTCTTTACTATCTGGCACTCGCTGCCCAACTTTTTCGATTACATGTTTGAGACGCTGCCGACGCTGCGCATCGCCGACCTGTTTGCCGATTCGCATACCAAAGGTTCGCTGGCTTACTGGGGCTATCGTCTGCCGATACAGCTGCCGCTGATCTGGGAGACGCTGCAGCTGGCGCTGGCGTCCACGCTGGTGGCGGTGGCGATAGCCACCCTGCTGGGGTTCGTTGCCGCCAGCAACGCCTGGTCCCCTGCCCCGCTGCGGGTTGCCGTCCGCGTGCTGGTGGCTTTTCTGCGCACCATGCCGGAGCTGGCGTGGGCGGTCATTTTCGTGATGGCTTTTGGTATCGGGGCGATACCGGGCTTTCTGGCATTGATGCTGCACACTATCGGCAGCCTGACCAAGCTGTTCTATGAAGCGGTGGAGAGCGCCCAGGATAAACCGGTGCGCGGTCTGGCCGCCTGCGGCACGTCGCATCTGCAGCGTATTCGCTTCGCCCTGTGGCCGCAGGTGAAACCCATTTTTCTCTCCTACGGCTTTATGCGGCTCGAAATTAACTTCCGCTCTTCGACGATCCTCGGGCTGGTAGGCGCGGGCGGCATCGGCCAGGAGCTGATGACCAACATCAAACTGGATCGTTACGATCAGGTCAGCATCACGCTGCTGCTGATTATTATCGTGGTATCGCTGCTGGATATGCTGTCCGGCCGCCTGCGGCAGTGGGTTCTGGAGGGGAAAAAATGAGTCAGTGGCAAAAACAACCGGATATCGCCGCCAGCCGCCGCCAGCATCGGCATTTATATCAGGCCCAGGGGCGCTATCTGCGCTATGTCGGCCTGCTGGCGCTGGCCAGCGTGCTCTATTATGTCTGGTTCTTTATGCAGTTCGGCATCAGCGGCGGGCAGCTCGCCGCCGGGCTGCAGCAGATGGGTCGCTACCTACTGCGGATGTTCGTCTGGCACGACTTTTTCAACTGGCCGTTTCGCTATTACTTCACGCAAATCGCCATTACCCTGGCGATTGTTTTCGCCGGGACGCTTACCGCGACGGTTATCGCCCTACTGCTCTCTTTTCTCGCGGCGCGCAACATTATGCGCGGCGTTGTTCCGGGGATCATCGCCCTGCTGATGCGCCGGTTGTTCGACGTGCTGCGCGGCATCGATATGGCTATCTGGGGGCTGATTTTCGTCCGCGCCGTAGGGCTCGGGCCGCTGGCCGGGGTGCTGGCGATTATCATGCAGGATACCGGGCTGCTGGGCCGTCTGTATGCCGAGGGGCATGAGGCGGTTGACCGTTCACCGGGACGCGGCCTGACGGCGGTGGGGGCGAACGGTTTGCAGAAGCATCGCTTCAGCATTTTTACCCAGTCTTTTCCGACATTTCTGGCGCTCAGCCTGTATCAGATTGAATCGAATACCCGTTCCGCGGCCGTACTCGGTTTTGTCGGCGCGGGGGGCATCGGCCTGATTTATGCGGAAAATATGCGCTTGTGGAACTGGGACGTGGTGATGTTTATTACCCTGCTGCTGGTGGCGGTGGTGATGGCGATGGATACGCTGTCCGCCTGGCTGCGCCGCCGCTATATCGGCGGCAGCGCGGTGCCGCTGTTTAAAGCTGATTAGTTTTTTCCCGGAAACGGTACTGCGCACTTGTCCGGGCTACCCAACCGGCACGAAAAAGTAGCCCGGGTAAGGCGTTTACGCCGCCGCCCGGGGGAAAATCACAGCCGCCACGTCAGCACCGGCCACCGGTGCTGCGCGTTCGCCGCCGCCAGCTGCGGGCACGGATTGACCAGCCGTACGCGATCGGCATGCAGGCACAGCGGCAGGTCGTTGATTGAATCGGTGTAGAAGGTTATCTCGCCCGAATAGTCGGGATGGGCTGCCAGCCACTGCTGAAGGCGCACGACTTTCCCCTGCTGATAGCTCGGCGTACCGGCAATCACGCCGCTATAGCCACCGTCGGACATTACGACGTCAATTCCCAGCGCCTGCTCGATGCCCAGCTCCGCCGCAACCGCCTGTACCAGCAGGCTGACCGACGCCGAGATCACCAGCATCTGCTCGCCCTTCGCCTGTAAAGTCCGAATCAAATCCCACGCCTGCGGATATACGCGCGGCATAACCTCTTCGCGTACGCAGCGCGCCAGCAGCGCGTCTACGTCCTGCTTTGGTACGCCAATCAGCGGTGCCTGAATCAGGGCGACATAATCGGCGATATTCATTTCGCCGCGGTCGTAGTCCTCCATCAGTCGCGCTTCCCGCGCCAGGTAATCAAGATCGTTTACCCAGCCCTCACGCACCATAAAGCGGCTCCACAGCGTACTGCTGTCTCCCTTAATTAGCGTATTATCCAGATCGAAAATGGTCAGCGTTTTACCCATCGTTTATTTTCCCTTATCGGCCACGGCGTCTCGCGAGAGCATGCGCAAGAAAAATGACAGCAGAATGACCCGGGCGAAATACCTGGGTCATTGGCTATGCGGCGCTAACTTTCGGCGCGCGAAACACCAGCATAATTCCGCCAAGGATCGCCGCCATACCGACGACCGCCGCCCAGGGGAGTCGGTTCCCCAGCATCAGATAGTCCAGCAGCGCGGTAATCACCGGCACCAGATAAAACAGACTGGTGACGTTAACGATATTCCCGGCGCTCAGCAAACGATAGAGCAGCAGCTGAGCCACGACCGAAATCAGCAGGCCAAGGAACAGCACCGGGATGATAAAGCCTGCGCTAAAGTGAACATAAAAACCGCTCACCGGCGCCATAAATAAGCACAAAAGCAGGCTAACCAGATACTGTAGCGGCAGAACGTCAACCGGCGCCTGGCGGCTACGCTTTTGCAAAATGGCGCCAAAGGTCATCAGCAGCAGCGCGGCAAGGGCAAAAATAATGCCGCTGACCGCCATCTGCGAAGCCGCCAGGCTCCGCCATACCAGCAGAACCAGCCCCGCCAGCGCCAGCAGCAGGCCCAGCAGCCGAATGCCCTGCAGCCGCCGCTCAACGACGCAGAGGGTGAGAATCGGCTGAATGCCCATGATGGTGGCAATCAGCCCCGGCGTCACGCCGTGGGCCATCGCTTCAAAGTAGCAGACGGAATAGCCGCCAATCAGCATCAGTCCGCTGATGATGACCTGCAATCGCGTCCCGCGCGCCGGTAGCCAGCGTTTGCGCAAAATAGCGAGCGGCAGCAGCGCCAGCAGGGCTATCAGAAAACGGAAAACCAGCAGCGCCATCGGCGATGCGTTGTCCAGCCCCCAGCGGGTAAAAATCGCGGCGCTGCCCCACAGCAGGACAAAGGTTGCCGTTGTCGCCTGCGAGGCGAGCAAAGCGTATCGAGAATGCATAAATGTGTTCCAGATCCTGAATGTGTTGCGGTCGGTACGCGTTATCAACGAGTACCATAAAGTTCGGAGGTCAGACCCCGGTTACCACGGATTCAGGAGGCGGAGGGCAGGCGCAGGAATACAGGCGACGACGCGATGATACCATCCGGCCCGCCGATAAATCAGCGCAGGAGAGGAAATGTCCAGAGATGGCGCTATGCGTCACGGGGGTCACCTGTTAGTTAACGTGCATAAACATTAGCATGGTTAACGAAAAATTTACAAGACAGCGCGTGACTCGGGGAATGCGCCGGGATTCACGCATCAGTGCGGGTTTTCCCGGGTCGCGCTACGCTTACCCGGGCTACGCCTCCACGGCATTGTGCTGAGCGGTCGCCCGGGCAGATACGCGGCGAGGTAGCTTCCCTCCTCATCCCCACAAGCTCATGACCAGCAGCACCGCTATCAGCAATAGCGGATAAATTCGCACATGCCAGCGATCCGGTAAACGCGCCAGCCAGCGGGAGGCGATTTTTAATCCCAGCCAGCTTCCCGCCACCAGCTGCGCCGCCGCCGACAGCCAGATATTGCCGACAAACCCAGCCGGCAGCGCCACCGGCGACAGCCACGCCATCAACAGCCAGGTGGGCGTCGCCGTTGCCGCCAGCGGCAGGGTCAGGACGTTGGCCATCGCTGCGGCTTCAGACATCAGCACGCCGCGACGGCGCATTAAAGGAACCGTCATCACGCTTCCTCCGACGCCGAGAAAAGAGGCGATCAGGCCAATGACGCCCCCTACCGTCAGCTCATGGGGCGCCGTCGGCACCACCCGGCTGGACGGCGGAGTCATAAATCCGGCGCGAAAGTAGCAATCGATAATGGTCGCCAGTAGGTAGATAACGAACAGCCAGCGGATCCACTCCCCGTTCACCTGAAGCGCCAGCATCGCGCCCGCCGTTCCGCCCACGGCAATGCCGGTAAGCATCGCCCATAAGCGGCGCCAGCGGAGGATACCGGTACGCGCGTGCCGCCAGGTCGCCAGCAGCGCGGAACAGAGCATAACCAGCGCCGAGGTGGCGACGGCGATCTGCATCGCCTGTTGCCCGACGGCGCTTTGCGCTCCCCACCCGTTGGTCGCCAGTAAATAGAGCAGCGGGACAGTAACGAAACCGCCGCCGAAGCCAAAGAGCCAGGTCGTGATGCCGGAAAGTATGCCGCACAGAAAAAGCCAGTCGCTCATTGGAAAGCCTCCACAAAAGGAGGTAACGATATAGAATAAGGCGATGGCCGGCTTACGCTTTAAAGCCAATCTATTACGAATTTCAGCCAGGGCTACACTTATGCGCAACGTTGCGATTGATGACGTCGACCATCTTCCTCGCCCGGTACTGGCGCTGGGCAGCGACTATCCGCCCAACACCCTTCTGGAGCGGCATAGCCACCGCCGGGCGCAGTTTCTGTACGCCATGAACGGATTAATGAAGGTCGAAACGGACGACGGCCAGTGGCTGGTACCGCCGTTCAGCGGGGTCTGGATCCCGGCGACGAAACCGCATCGCGTCTGGATGCCCGGCGTCAGCACCCACAGCCTGTATATTGACGCGCGGGACGCCCCGCGGGAAAACGAGCGCTGCGAAGTCTTACAGGTTTCTCCGCTGGCCCATCAGCTGCTGCTGGCCGCCTGTCGGCTACCGCTGCTGTATGAAGAGAGCGGGCGCGATGCCGCTCTGATTACGCTGCTGCTCCATGAACTGCGCGCCGCCGCGCCGCTGCCGATGTTTACGCCGCTTCCGCAGAACAGCCGCCTCGCGGCGTTATGCGGCGATTTTCAGCGCCAGCCGAGTATCCGCAGTACGCCGCAGCAGTGGGCGCAAAAGCTGAGTAAGAGCGTACGCACGTTTAATCGTCTGTTTCGTCGCGAGACCGGGATGGCGTTTTGCGACTGGCGCCAGCTGGCCTGCCTGATGTACGCCATGACGGCGCTGCGTGAGGGGAATTCGGTTACCGAAGTTGCGCTAAGTCTGGGCTATGAGTATCCGGCTGCCTTTACCGCGATGTTCCGCAAAGCGATGGGCTATTCGCCGCTGGCGTTTATCCGTCAGATAAACGGCGGACCGGCACACGCCAGTCCGCCGTAGTCGCGGATTACCCGGCTGCGCGATTCAGCCAGTCAAACAGCGTGTCCACCGAGAGCTGCGCAGGCGCACGCGATGCCGGCTGTCCCGGTTTAATCAGCAGCAGCGTCGGCAGACCGCGCACGCCGAGGTCGCTCGCCAGCGCCTGATGCCGATCGGCATCCAGATAACGCGTATCCAGTTGAGCAATTCGCGAGCTGAGTTTCTCATGCGCCAGCAGCTGCCAGAGCTTGCGGCAGTGCACGCAGCGTTCCGCGCCAACGAACAGCAGCACCGGCCGTTCACTCTCCAGCTCGCTCGCCGCGCTTATCGGCGTGAACGCGCTTTCCGCGACGCGGAACAGCTTCGGACTGCGGCGCAGGGTATCGTTATCAGTTGCCACGCACAGCGCATCGGCACTTTTACTGTACGGCTTCACGCCTGCCACCCGCACCACGCTCTGCGCCGGACCGGCCCCCGCCGCCCCAGGCTGGCGCAGGGTACGCACATCCACCGCCGCAATCGGCGTCTCCTGCGGCTGCGCCAGCTGCGGGATCCAGCCATAGGGAATGCGGTAGGCGCGATAGACCATATTGTTGTTCAGGGTCTTGCCCCAGAACGGCGAAATATATTCCCAGACAATTTCGTGGTCGCGGGTCACTTCGAAAATGCGCCCGTTCGATCCTTCGTTAATCAGGGTATTGCCGTTTTCCAGGCGCTGCATATTGCTGATATAGGGGCTGTAAAAGCGGTACGAATCGGTCGGCTGCGGCAGATCTGCTTCATAGGGCGAGTAGCGCCATTCGATATCGAGGGTCAGCGGATTGATCTCCAGGATCCGGGAGTAATCGCGCCAGGCGTTTTTCACGCCGTCCGCCGATGCCGGATTCGGCGCGCCGTATCCGGCCCAGCCGCCGTTATCGAAAATCAGGATATTACCCGCGCCCGGTAGCCCCTGCGGGATCATATGCGCATGGTGCTGGCCGATGATCCAGCCGATGTGCTTCAGCTCCGGCTTGCTGTAGTCCGGGCCCAGCTGCCAGACGATCTTGCCGCTCTGTTTGTCGATAATGGCGATAATGTTGGATTCGCGGGCGTCCCAGATAATATTGTCGGGGTGAAAACGCGCATCGCCGGCGTCATACCACTTATTCGGCCCCAGCGCCGACATCGAATTGATATGCATCCAGTCGCCCATACCGCCGCCGCTGGCGCGCATATTCGGGTTGTTGTACAGCGCGGTACGCGCCGCGTCGTCGAAACCCAGCTCGTGGAAATGGTCGCTGCAGCGCCACTCCCACACCACGTTGCCCTGCCAGTCAACTTCAATAATGGTGTCGTCCAGCAGCAGCTTGTCGGAAATCGCTTCATTAACCAGATTGGTGTGGGCGAGGATCAGGGTATTGCCGCCATCCACCTGCGGCTCCAGCCCCGGCGCGTAGTAGCCCACCGGGTTACCCGCGCGCTGATAGTCGTGATGCGCGCGCGCCATCCAGCGCGTTTCATTACCCGGATCGCTCACCTGCTCGTAGCGATCGAATTTCCAGGTGACGTTGCCTTCCCAGTCCACCTGGATCAGGTCGAGCATATCTTGCATACCGTAGCGCGGGTCGCGCTCGCCGCTGTGGCCGAGGATCGCGCCGCCGGGCAGGATTTTATTGGGAAACCCGTGCAGTTCAGGCCATTCGCGCACCACGCGGCCGTTCATATCCACCAGCACCGCGCCGTGTTCGGTGGCCTGGAAAAGGGTGTAGCCGCTCCAGGCGCGCGACGGATCGTAGAGGGTGGCGCCGGTCGGGTAGACGGAAGGATATCCCATATATTGCTCCTTAAATAAAAGAATCAGGCAGAGGTAATCAGGTTGCGAATCTGGCGGCAGGCGGCGCTAAACGAAGCATCATCGCGCTGGCGCGGATGGGGCAGCGCCAGGCTCACCACTTCCCGTATCCGCCCCGGACGCGGCGAGAGCACAACGACCCGGTCGGCCAGAGCGACGGCCTCTTCCACATCGTGCGTCACCAGCAGCGTGGTGGTTCCCGCGCGCTGGTGGATCTGTAAAAGTTCCTGCTGCAGAGTGTGACGCGTCAGGGCATCCAGCGCGCCGAAAGGCTCATCGAGCATCAGGATCTGCGGACGGGCCACCAGGCCGCGGGCAATGGCCACCCGCTGGGCCATCCCGCCGGAGAGCTGCGCGGGCAACGCGTTGGCGAATTCGCTGAGCTGCACGCGTTCCAGCATTTCCAGCGCCCGCTGGCGCTTCGCCGCCCGGCTGAGCTTTTCATCCGCCAGGCCGAGCATCACGTTGTCGAGCACGTTAAGCCACGGAAACAGGCGCGGCTCCTGAAATACGATGCCGCGCTCTTTGCCCACGCCGGTGACCCGCTCGCCGTTAATGCGAATTTCGCCCTGGGTCGCTGACTCAAGGCCTACCAGCATCCGCAGCAGCGTCGATTTGCCGCAGCCGCTGCTGCCCACCAGCGCCACCAGTTCACCGGCGGCGATATCCAGGCTGAAATTCTGTAGCGCCGTCACCTGTTGCCAGGATTTACGCACGTGACGAAAAGAGACCAGAGTCGAAGAGGTCATAGCTGCTCCTGTTGACGCCAGCGGGTGGCGCGCATTTCCAGTAAACGTCCGGCTTTATCCAGCGCCGCGCCGGTAATACCGACCAGCACCATGCCGCAAAGAATGGTGGGCATATCCAGCAGCTGCTGGGCATTGATCATCAGACTGCCGATGCCGACGCCGGAGGACATGAAATATTCCGCGCCGATATTGCCAAGCCAGGCGTAAATCAGCGCCAGCCGCAGACCGGCGAAGATCCCCGGCGCCGCGCCGGGAAGAATGACCCTGCGCAGGCGCGCTACTTCACCTAACCGCAGCACTCTGGCAACCTCATCGAGCTGCGGGTTGCGCTGCAGCACGGCCTGCAGGGTGCTGAAGAACATCGGAAAGAACGACGCCAGCGCGATAAAAACGATTTTGCCGCCGTTATCGTTGCCCACCCACGCGGTCAGCAGCGGCAGCCAGGCAAACAGGGCGATATGACGCAGCACGTTGAGCGTAGGCGTGAAAATTTGCCCGGCGCGCGGGCGCAGCGCCAGCAGCAGTCCGCAGAGCAGGCCCCCCGCAATCCCCAGCGCGCCGCCGACAAAGGCTCGCCCGAGGCTTGCCAGCATCGCCGCGGTCAGCTCCCCGCTCAGGGCGCCCTGCATAAAACGCGCCGCCACCGCCAGCGGCGAAGAGAACAGCGCGCCATCGATCCAGCCCCACGAGCTTGCCAGCTGCCACAGCGCCAGCAGGACCAACGGCAGCTGCAGCGCCCGCCAGCTGGCCTGCGGTTTCCACGCCAGGCGTCCGGCGGCTGGCTGCGGCCAGAACACCAGCCGGGCACAGGCGCGGTTCGCCGCCCACTCCATCAGCATGCCGCTCAGGCCAACCACCGCAATGGTGACGAAGACGATATCCAGCTGAAACAGCTGGCGGCCCCAGACCATCAGGTAGCCAATGCCTTCCGAAGAAGCCAGCAGTTCAACGACGATAAGCGATACCCAAGCCTGGGACAGCGCCAGACGCAGGCCGGTAAACCAGCCCGGCAGGCTTGCCGGGATCACCAGCCAGCGCAGCCGCTGCCAGCGGGAAAAGTTCATCACCCTTGCGGCTTCGCTCAGGGTCAGCGGCACGCCGGCCACCGCCTGCTGCGTATTAATGGTCATCGGCACCACGGTGGTTTTGACGATAACCGCCAGCTTGAGGCCGTTATCAATGCCGAACAGCACCATAAACAGCGGGATCCAGCCGAGCGTCGGGATTTGCGCCAGGGCGTAGAACAGCGGCTCCACGCGCTGCGCGGCGGCCGGGACCAGGCCGAACAGCGCGCCAAGCAGCGTGCCGGCAGTGGCCCCCAACAGCAGGCCAAGCGCCAGATGCTGAAGGCTGAATCCCCACTGCGCCAGCAGGTCGCCGCTCAGCAGCGATAGCGCGGTATCGGCAACCACCGACGGCGCGGGCAAAATTTGCTCCGGCATCCATCCTTCGCGAGCGGCGACGTACCACAGCAGCAGCAGCAACGCTGGCAGCAGCCACGGCCAGCCGTTAAGCCTGAAGCCTGGCCTGGCTGGGGCATCGGTTCTTAAGATCATCTGCGACATATCGGTCCACTTTTCGGCAAGTTATGTCGCTATCAAAACGTGACTTCCCCTTCGACGCCATTGCGTAAGGCGAATAATCCCGATGCATCGAATGCATTTCAGCCTGCCGGCCGCGCGGCGTCTGATTTAGCTTTTTTTCACCCATGCTTGGCGAATAAAAGCATTTAACACGCGACCCGTGGGCTCTTTAGGGTGAGAAAAAACTCAAGGGAGCAATACGTTATGATGAAAGCATTTTTTAGCCGCACCTTGCTGGCGCTGGCGGCGGTTATCGGCCTGGCGGCAAGCGTCCAGGCCGAAGCGCTACGCACCATTCGCATCGGCGTGCCGGACCAGAGCGCAGGCAGTAAACCCTTTATTGAGGGTCCGGTCGGCATGGCGTTTATCCGCCATCAGCTGGAAGAAACGTTTAAACCGCAGGGCGTAGAAGTGCAGTGGCAGTTTTTCAAAGGCGCTGGCCCGGCGGTAAATGAAGCGTTAGCCAACCGCCAGCTGGATTTTGTCTACCTCGGCGATCTGGCGGCGATTATCGGTAAAGCCAACGGACTGCCGACGCGCCTGCTGCTGGGCAGCCGCGGCTCGGAATCTTACCTTGCGGTGACCAAAGCCTCGGGGATTAAAACGCTGGCCGATCTGCAAGGCAAACGGGTGGCGGTATATCGCGGCACGGCGGACCAGCTGGCCTTTGACCGCGCGCTGCAAACCGTCGGCCTCAATGAGCGTAGCCTGCAGGTAATCAACCTCGACTGGAACGCCGGCAAAGCGGCGCTGGCGGCCGGTCGCGTCGATGCGGTGTGGGGCGGCGTTTCGCTGCTGGCGCTGCGCGGCGATAAGATTGATGTGGTCGTCAAAAGCGGCGATTCCGGCCGTCAGAACACGACTCAGGCGGGATTCCTCGGCACGCAGACGTTTATTGACGCCTGGCCGCAGGCGACCCAGCAGATGATTAACGTACTGGTGAAGAACGCCGCGGAAATCAGCGACCCGGCTAATCGCGACGCCTGGTCCGCCGAGATGGCGCAGCAAAGCCAGATCCCGCAGGCGCTGTTTCTCGAAGAGCTGCAGCCGCAGGATCTGAACTTTACCACCTCGCCGCGTATCGACCCGTTCCTGACCGACAGCTTTAGCCGTAGCGTCGAACAGGCGAAATCGGGACGCCTGATCCGCAGCGCTTTTGACGTCAGCCAGTGGGTGGACGGCCAGTTTGTCGAGCAGGCGCTGAAATCCCTGCGGCTGGAAAATCGCTGGCCGCAGTATGATGCCAAAGGCCTGGCGAAAAACGCCGGTTAACCGCTCTCCTCCTGCGCCAGCAGCTGCAGCTGATGCTGACGATCGGTATGAAGAATAATCTCAATTAGCTTCTCCACCAGCGGCGGCTGCGCCGCGTGAACCGGAGAGATAATGGCAAACCGGGTCTGCATCAGCCGCCACTCCTCAGGCAGATCGCTGAGCTCCAGCTTAACCAGCCGATGGCTGTGCTGGCACAGCGCGAAGCCGTCCTCGCTGGCGAAGCTAATCGCGTTGGTCTGCGCGAGGGTGGCAAGCAGCGCGTAGATATGGTCACACTGAATCGCCGGGGTAAAATCCTGCTGCTGGCTAAGGGTCGCCAGCACCTTGCGCACGCCCGGCGGCAAATAGGGCGCCGCAAAGGGGTAGCGCAGCATCGCCTGAATAGAGACCGGCCCCTGTTTGGCCAGCGGATGGTCGGCATGGCAGACGAAAAAGCAGCGCTGCGGGCTGAGCGGCTGCACGCGCAGCTGCGGGTCGAGCTCGGCCTGCCAGCTGTCGGCGACCACAAAAGGGTAAAGCTGGGAGTTCAGCGCCTGATGCAGCGCCAGCCAGTTATCGATTTGAAAGCGCACCCTCGCCTGCGGTAAAAGGCGATGAAACCCGCCGACGGCGGCCGGAATCAGCCTCGCGGCAGGGGCCGGGCCGCAGCCAAAAGCGACCTCGCCGTTTTGCGCATCGTCCGCTTCGCGCAGCTGGCTGCTGAGCTCCACGTTCAGCTCCTGAAAGCGGCGGGCGTAGGGCAGCAGCTTTTGCCCGTGCAGGGTGAGCGTCGGTAGCTTACTCTGACGATCGAATAACGGATGGCCGACGCTCTGCTCCAGCGCCTGAATGCTGCGGCTGAAGGCCGACTGCGACAGGCACACCGCCTCCGCCGCGCGATTAAAACTGCCGTATTCAACTAGCGCCACAAAGTTGCGCAGTTGGCGAAAATCCAGATGCATTGGCCGCCCCACTCTCTCTTTTTGGCTACAAAAGTACTGGAGCGCAGCCAGGCGGCGCAATGGCGGAATGATGAGGATTTTTCACCCAGCACGGAAGCAGAAGGAACGTCCAGCATCCGTATATTTGTGAAATATTGTTTCAAGGAGAAAAAAATTATTAATATGGCGGATTCGGTTTTGCCATAAATAATCAGCGTTAATTCTCACGCAGCGAACCGGCCTATATTATTTACGTAAGGTTTCGTAAATTTTGCGTTTGGTCATTCTGAGGCCGTAGCGAATCGGCTATAAAATATCACGGCCCGTTTTCAGTGACGAAAAACAATGATATGAAGCCCAGACTCTCTCACGCGCTATTATTTGTTCCTTTTTTGCTTTTGGCAGGATGTTCATCCTCATCGAAACCGCATAAAACCGCCGCCCAGAGTAGCCACTCGACCATTGACGGAGGTTCTGACGATCTGATCCCGGTGATCGCCGCGCTGCACGATCAGATGCATACCTGGGAGGGAACGCCCTACGAATGGGGCGGGACGGAGCAAAGCGGCGTCGACTGCTCCGGGTTTGTCTGGCGTACGCTCAAAGATCGCTTTAACCTGCCGATGGAGCGCATCACCACTCGCGAACTGCTGCACATGGGTGAGCGCGTGAGTCCGCGCCAGCTACGGCCGGGGGATTTGGTTTTCTTCCGAATTAAAGGCGGCATGCACGTCGGCTTCTATGATACCGACCGTAATTTCCTTCACGCTTCCACCAGCCAGGGCGTGATGCGCTCTTCGCTGGATAATCCGTACTGGCAATCGGTATTCTACCAGGCGCGCCGTCTGCCGAAGGAATATAACGCGCAGATCACGATGAATAACGATAATCTGCACCTGGCGAAAAACCGTTAATCACAAATAGTAAAGCCGCCCTGTTACCACGGCGGCTTTATTGTCGATCAGTCTTAGAACTGGTAGGTCATACCGACAGCGACGATATCGTCATCGTTGATCCCGAGCTTATTATCGCTCTTCAGCTGGTTGATTTTATAATCAACAAAGGCGTTCATGTTTTTGTTGAAGTAATAGGTCACGCCAACATCAATGTAGTTGACCAGGTCTTCGCTTCCCACGCCCTCAATATCCTTGCCTTTTGACAACACGTAGCCCAGGGACGGACGCAGGCCGAAGTCGAACTGGTACTGCGCCACGGCTTCAAAGTTCTGCGCTTTATTGGCAAAACCGCCGCTGATTGGCGTCATTTTGCGGGTTTCGGAGTACATGGTCGCCAGGTAGATATTATTGGCGTCATATTTCAGGCCGGTCGCCCAGGCTTCCGCTTTTTTACCCGTACCGCGGGCCAGCAGGTTCTGATCGTTCGTACGATCGGAGCTGGTGTAGGCCGCGCTGACGGCAAAATCGCTGCCGCCGAAGTCATAGCTTAACGCGGTGCCAAAGCCGTCGCCGTTCTGTTTTTTGGCTTCACGGCCTTCGTTTTTGCCCTGGTACTGCAGGGTCAGATCCAGGCCATCCACCACGCCGAAGAAGTCGGTATTGCGGTAGGTTGCCAGGCCGCTGGCGCGTTTGGTCATAAAGTTATCGGTCTGCGCGGAAGAGTCGCCGCCGAATTCCGGGAACATATCGGTCCAGGCTTCGACGTCGTACAGCGCGCCGAGGTTACGGCCGTAGTCAAATGAACCGTAGTTTTTAACTTTCACCCCGGCGAACGCCAGGCGCGTTTTCTGCGAAGAGTCGCTTTCGGTTTTGTTGCCGGAGAACTCTGATTCCCAGCGGCCGTAGCCGGTCAGATCGTCGTTAATCTGCGTTTCGCCTTTGATGCCGAAACGAACGTAGGTCTGGTCGCCATCTTTGCTGTCATAGTCGCTCATATAGTGCATCGCTTTGACTTTGCCGTAGATGTCCAGTTTATTGCCGTTTTTATTATAAACTTCTGCCGCCTGGGTAGCCGAAGAAGCAATAAGACCCATCATCATTAATGCCAGTGAGCTCTTTTTCATTATCTAGTCCTGGTGATTTATTTATACGCGCTAATCAATTCCGGGCGGAAGCCCTGTCAAAAACTGCAGGTTTTTTAACGCTCTAATATTAAAAATTTATGACAATATGGAACTTTTGATAAAAAAGCGTATTTAATTATTTCCGTCATGAATGTGTCACGTTTCCCCGCCAGAATGCCCGATCCGCGCAATGAAGTGGTTCGTCCACCACGCCAGGTGTTGGCAAGCGGGCTGACTCCTGTTACAACATCAATTCGATATCGAAACTCCTTTTTGAACGGCAGAGAATCATGAGTGATAGCCAGACGCTGGTGGTAAAACTGGGCACCAGTGTTTTAACGGGCGGATCCCGCCGCCTGAACCGCGCCCATATCGTTGAATTAGTGCGCCAGTGCGCACAGCTGCACGCGATGGGCCACCGAATTGTGATAGTGACCTCCGGGGCGATCGCCGCCGGACGTGAACACCTCGGCTACCCGGAATTGCCCGCGACCATCGCGTCCAAACAGCTGCTGGCGGCGGTTGGCCAGAGCCGTCTTATCCAGCTGTGGGAACAGCTGTTTTCTATTTATGGCATTCACGTCGGCCAGATGCTGCTGACCCGCGCCGATATGGAAGACCGCGAGCGTTTCCTTAATGCCCGCGATACCCTGCGCGCGCTGCTGGATAACAACATCGTGCCGGTAATTAATGAAAATGACGCCGTGGCCACCGCCGAGATTAAAGTCGGCGATAACGATAATCTTTCGGCGCTGGCGGCGATTCTCGCGGGCGCCGATAAACTGCTGCTGCTGACCGATCAGCAGGGCCTGTTCACCGCCGACCCGCGCAACAACCCGCAGGCCGAGCTGATTAAAGACGTGTACGGTATCGATGACGCCCTGCGCGCGATCGCGGGCGACAGCGTATCGGGTTTAGGTACCGGCGGTATGGGCACCAAGCTGCAGGCCGCCGATGTCGCCTGCCGCGCGGGCATCGACACGATCATCGCCGCCGGTAGCCGTCCGGGCGTGATTGGCGACGTGATGGAGGGGGTTTCCGTTGGCACCCGCTTCCACGCCCAGGAGTCGCCGTTGGAAAACCGCAAGCGCTGGATTTTCGGCGCGCCGCCGGCGGGAGAAATTACCGTGGACGCCGGTGCGACCCAGGCCATTCTCGAACGCGGCAGCTCCCTGCTGCCGAAAGGGATTAAAACCATCACCGGCAACTTCTCGCGCGGCGAAGTGATCCGCATTCGCAGCCTTGAAGGCCGCGATATCGCCCACGGCGTCAGCCGTTATAACAGCGATGCGCTGCGCCGCATCGCCGGGCAGCACTCGCAGCAGATCGATGCCATTCTGGGCTATGAATACGGCCCGGTCGCCGTCCACCGTGACGACATGATTATCCGTTAAGGAGCTGAAAATGCTGGAAAAAATGGGCATTGCTGCCAAAGCGGCCTCGTATAAACTCGCGCAGCTTTCCAGCCGCGAAAAGAACCAGGTGCTGGAAAAGATTGCCGACTATCTTGAAGCGCAGACCGACGCGATTCTGCGGGCTAACGCTGAGGATCTGGCGGAAGCGCGCGCCAACGGTTTGAGCGAAGCGCTGCTCGATCGCCTGGCGCTCAATCCGGCTCGCCTGACCGGGATTGCTAACGATGTTCGTCAGGTCTGCAGCCTGGCTGATCCGGTCGGTCAGGTGATCGACGGCGGCCTGCTGGACAGCGGCCTGCGTATCGAGCGTCGCCGCGTGCCGCTGGGCGTAGTGGGCGTGATTTACGAAGCCCGTCCAAACGTGACCGTCGACGTCGCCTCTTTGTGCCTGAAAACCGGCAACGCGGCGATTCTGCGCGGCGGCAAAGAGACCTGGCGCACCAACGCCGCCACGGTGAAAGTGATTCAGCAGGCGCTGCAAGAGTTCGGCTTACCGGCGGCCACCGTGCAGGCGATTGAGAGTCCGGATCGCGCGCTGGTCGGCGAGATGCTGAAGATGGATAAGTATATCGATATGCTAATCCCGCGCGGCGGCGCAGGTTTGCACAAGCTATGCCGCGAGCAGTCGACGATCCCGGTGATCACCGGCGGTATCGGCGTTTGCCATATTTATATCGACCACTCCGCTGACGTTGCCGAAGCGCTGAAAGTGATCGTTAACGCCAAAGTGCAGCGCCCGAGCGCCTGTAATTCGGTCGAAACGCTGCTGGTACATCAGGATATCGCCGAACGCTTCCTGCCCGCGCTGAGCAAGCAGATGGCGGAAAGCGGCGTCAGCCTGCACGCCGATGCGGCCTCCCTGCCCGCGCTGCAAAACGGCCCGGCCAGCGTAGAGCCGGTGAAAGCGGAGCAGTATGACAACGAGTACCTGTCGCTGGATCTGAACGTGAAGGTGGTGGCCGATCAGGATGAAGCGGTAGCGCATATTCGCGAGCACGGCACCCAGCATTCCGACGCCATCCTGACGCGTACCCTGGGCAACGCGAACCGCTTTATCAACGAGGTGGACTCCTCGGCGGTGTACGTCAACGCTTCTACCCGCTTTACCGACGGCGGTCAGTTCGGCCTCGGCGCGGAAGTGGCGGTCAGCACCCAGAAGCTGCACGCGCGCGGCCCGATGGGGCTGGAAGCCCTGACGACCTATAAGTGGATTGGTTTCGGCGACGATACCATTCGTGCTTAATGCTCATTGGGTGATGCAAAAGTAGCCGTTTGATTCGCAAGGGCATTGACGCATCACCCACTTAGTTTTAACCTTCTATCCCGTGCTTACGCTCGTCAGCACGTCTTGCAGGGCCGATATAGCTCAGTTGGTAGAGCAGCGCATTCGTAATGCGAAGGTCGTAGGTTCGACTCCTATTATCGGCACTCTCTAATAAATCAATAACTTAGGTTAAAATACCCAAGAAATTGTATCTTCTAAAATCACATCCAAACGCCTGTGTGTTGTACTGGCTTTGGTATCGTACAACATATGGGCAGGTAGTTACCAGGCTCAACCCTGTACAGATTTTCCTTTGAAGCCAGAAGACGCCGCCAGCGTCTCTAATCCTCATACCAAAACCCTTAGCAAAGTTCCGCGTGACCCTGGCCTGCCAGCACATCGCCGGCGGCGTATGCCTGACGCAGACCGCGGAACGAGTCGGCTATCAATCCCAAGCCGCGTTTAATCGCGCATTTCAACGCATCACAGGAGTCCCCCCGGCCGTTACAGCCAACAGTGCCGGGACAACGCCACCGTTCAGCAATTTCACGGCCAGAATTATCAGCAGATGAACGAAATCGTTTAGCTCACCCCTGCCGCAGCATGGCTGATTGCGATCGGCCATGCTTCATGCCGTGCCCTGCTGTGCGAGCGGAGATGACGCCGACAAACCGCCTGCGCTGAAATATCGATTATCACGGCACTCATAATACTGTTATCCATAAAAACCACTATATTGTATATTTCGTTCCGTTTTAAATCGTCTACGATAAAAAAGATATAGTCAAAAAAGAAGTAGTATCTATGCATCACCAGGTTCAACTCTCCGACAGCATAATATCCAATAGCCAGGCATTGGTGAATTTCGCCATACAGTACATTTATCAAAATATAAATAATAACATTTCAGTTTATGATATCTCTGAATATCTGCAGGTTTCCCGGCAATATGTGCATCGCATTTTTAAAAAACAAACCGGAGTGACTGTCAACAAATTCATCAGCAATAAAAAAATTGAATATGCAATAATGGATATCATCCTCGGGATTGAGGATACCGACTCGGCCTACCTTAAATATAATTTCAAAAGTAAACATGCGTTTGTCGACCAGATCCAGCACTATATCCACACCACGCCTGCCTTGTATAGCCTACCAGCGCTCGCAGCGTATAAAAAATAAATCACTGCGCGCGCTGGTAGCCTCAATATCACTGCCTCCCTGATGCCCCCCCGTGGGGCGCTCAGCAATTAGCAAAACAATCACTAACGTATAACGGTAAAATGACTCAGGACGAATAATTATTAATTAGAACCAGCGGTTATAACAACTGTTATATCGATTAACAAACTAACTGTTCATGTTGGTTAAGGATCTGCTGTGATGTAATCCACTGGTATTTTTGGGTGAATTAACCTGCACATATTTGAGAACACTATAATGAGCAATGATAAATTTTCAGATAATGAACGATTAAAACAGCAGAGCCAACTTCTGCGCGGCACGATTAAAGAAGATCTGCATAACGAATTAACCGGCGGATTTCTCGGCGATAACTTTCAGCTGATCCGCTTTCACGGCATGTACCAGCAGGACGATCGCGATATTCGCCAGGAAAGAACGGCGCAAATGCTAGAACCCCTGCATACGGTGATGCTGCGGGTGCGTTTACCTGGCGGGATCATCAGCCCGCAGCAGTGGCTGGGGATCGACGAGTTTGCGTCGCAGCATACGCTTTACGGCAGCATCCGCATCACCAACCGCCAGGCGCTGCAGCTGCACGGCGTGCTAAAGCGTAATATCAAGCCGGTTCATCGGCTATTGCATCAGTTGGGTCTCGATTCGCGGGCGACGGCGGGCGACGTCAACCGTAACGTACTGTGTACTTCAAATCCGGTGGAGTCCGGGCTTCATCATCAGGCTTACGAGTGGGCTAAAAAGATATCGGAGCATCTGTTGCCGAAAACAAACGCCTATGCCGAAGTTTGGCTGGACGGTGAAAAGATCGCGCAGCCGGAAGAAGAGACCATTCTGGGCAACAGCTATCTGCCGCGCAAATTCAAAACCGCGGTGGTCATTCCACCGCAAAACGACGTCGATTTGCACGCCAACGATCTTAACTTTATCGCTATCGGCGAGAATGGACAGCTGACGGGCTTCAATGTGCTTGTAGGCGGCGGCCTGGCGATGACCCACGGCGACCAGAGCACCTATCCGCGCCTGGCGACAGAGCTGGGGTATATTCCTTTGAACGCTACGCTGGCGGTTGCCACCGCCGTTGTCGCCACCCAAAGAGACCGTGGAAACCGCGCAAATCGACGCAACGCTAAAACTAAATATACTATCGATCGACTCGGCATTGAGGTATTTAAAGCGGAAGTCGAGCTGCGAGCAGGCATGGCATTCCAACCGCTGCGGCCTTACGCTTTCAGCAGTCGCGGCGATCGTATCGGCTGGGTAGAAGGGATCGACGGTAAGCACCATCTCACCCTGTTTATCCCCAGCGGCAGGTTGATTGATAAGCCCGGCAAGCCTCTCAAGTCGGGCCTGGCCGCCATCGCCGCCGTCCACGACGGTGACTTTCGCTTAACCCCCAATCAAAATATCATTATCGCCGGCGTCAGCGAGCGCAACCGAGCTCAGATTGACGCACTGGCACAGCGCTATTCCCTGATTGATGACACGGTATCGCCGCAGCGAAAAAGCGCGATGGCCTGCGTCTCCTATCCCACCTGTCCGCTGGCAATGGCCGAGGCCGAACGCGTGCTGCCGGACATAGTCGATCGCCTTGACGCTATCTTAATGCGTAACGGGATTGCCGATCGGGACGTGATATTTCGCGTCACCGGCTGCCCGAACGGCTGCGGCCGGGCGATGCTGGCCGAAATCGGCCTCGTCGGCCGCGCCGTGGGCCGCTATGACGTATACCTCGGCGGCAACCGCGAGGGAACGCGTATTCCTCGCCTCTATAAAGAGAACCAGCCACTTGAAGAGATTATCCGCGACCTTGACGCGTTGCTGAGCGCCTGGGCGCAGGCGGCTAACCATGATGTGGCGTTCGGCGACTTTGCGGTACAGACGGGGATTATTCGCCCGGTACTGAACTCCAGCATCGACTTTTATCTGCAGGACTAAGATGGCCAGGCCGTTGGCGATTATTCAAATGGGCGATCCGCCGGCGATAATCCGCGAGGAGGCTGGCGAGCAAAGCCAATGGTTCGTTCAGGCGCTCGCCTTATCCCGCGGGGAGTACCGGGTTATTCACCCGGATCGCCAGGAGCCCCTGCCCGCTATCGACACAATCTGCGGCGCCATCATCAGCGGCTCCTGGGCGATGGTCACCGACCGGTTAGCGTGGAGCGAGGAGACTGCGCAATGGATACGACGCGCCCACGCCCTGAACCTGCCACTACTGGGCGTGTGCTATGGCCACCTGCTAATTTCCCACGCGCTGGGAGGCCTGGTTGCGGATAACCCGCTGGGGAGCGAACACGGGCTTCAGCTGATCCAGATCGCCGAAAACAGTACGGCCCCGCTGCTAACGACATTTCCCGGTCGCTTCGCGGCCTGGCTTTCTCACCGGCAAACCGTGCTACGGCCGCCGGATGGTGCCAGCGTGATGGCTTTTTCCGCCCGTGACGCCTGCCAGATTCTGCGCTATAGCGACACGGCGTATTCGGTGCAGTTCCACCCGGAATTTACCTGGGATATTATGGCCGCTTGCCTCAAACAGCGCGGAGAAGAGTTGGAAATGGCCGAGATGCCCGGCGAACCAGTCTGGCCACAAGAGCTGCTCAGGCGCTTCTATTATCTCTGGTGCAAGGATAATGCCCCCCGCTTATGCCAGTCATAATCGTGAGAAAGCTGTTTAATCGCTACATCAGGCGCAGGGTCGCCTTCCTCCCCTACCAGTATTCGCTGATAGCCCGGCAACCAGGAAAAAATATTGAATAGCAGGTCTCTGCCTGGTTGTCTTCAGTCAGACCTGTCATTCGCATGGCCGTTTTCCGGTCCATACAATTTTGCAATATATTTCGAAAAATCAGCATAATATATTACCTAATCATCCACCTAATGCGAAACAATACATTCATCCAGAACGTCAGATTTATCGTTTTATTCGCAGCACAGGCGGCCAGTAATTTATACAGCGAGCGTCACTAGACTGGATGGAAGTGCAACTCAGCAGCCTCTTCTATTATTCATCCGCGTTCGATGGGATATCACACAAAAAATTCAGCTGGACCAGCATGGGCTGATTAACTATGAAAGTAAAAATTGCAACGCCAACGGGCAGAGTGTCCTGGAGCATGTCTGCCGTTGAATAAGTAATGGCGCATTCAGGCATCAATGCACCGGTGCAACCGTCAAGCTTCTGGCAAATAGCTTTGGTGACGGAATTCCCGGACCATTCCGTGTGATACTATTCACAGTACCTAATTAGTTGAGTTTTTATGCAGACTTGATGAGGTGAATTGCATGTATGATTTTGATTCAACTAGCTTGCTGGTTGGACATGGAATGAGCGTGGATCTTCGCGTCGTAAGTCATAAAGTCGAATGTGCAGCAAGGCATTACTAATATCGCGGTATGTTAATCAATGTGTAGCAGACCAGTTCTACAGTGAAGAGCATAACAATTTTAACACCGCGATATCAATGACTTACCACACTCACCTTCCCAATAGATAAATTCAGCCATCAATACTAAATTGAATATTTACTTAGCTTACTGATATGTATCCCTAACCAGGTAAGCTCGTCGTTTGGAATAAATATAGCGTAATTATTTTTTATATAATCACGAATTGCTTCTGCAACAACCATAGCTCTTGGATGGAAGCGAATTAATTCATTATAGAAATCATCAGTTTCTTCTAATTCAATGTTATTACTTAAGACTCTTTCAGCGAAGTACCTTAAATGTGTAATAAATCTGGCGTAGTGAATTGAATTGATATCAATGTTTTTATTAAGTTTATAGCGAACAATTTCGGCAACTCTATTCACTAATTCAACTTGCTTATGCGCATTAGTCTCATCACATTGGGAACTTGCATTAATAATGTGAAAAGCAATATGTACAGCCTCATCTTCAGGAAGATTTACAGAAAATTTAGCAGATACCATATCTCTTGCTAACTCACCTATATTATATTCTTTCTGATAATACCTTTTTATCTCCCAAGTGAGTTTATTCGCAATGTTAACATTTGCCTTACAGCGTTCAACCGCGAAATGCAAGTGCTCTGCCAATGTAAATAGCAACACTGTATTAAGCTTTTCATTGTAATGCGCTTGAGCTAACTTGACTATTTCATGCGTAATTTCAAAAAAAACTGCGGGAATTGTGTCAGTCAAGGACAAGTAATGCTGCGCTTTAAGCGTATTTAAAGGGATAAATACCTGTTCAACATTTTTCAAGTCGACCATTGTGCCCGGCTTGGAATTAAAACCAATGCCTTTGCCAAAAAGTATAATCTCTTTTCCATCATTAACAGCAAGCAGCATACTGTTATTTAAGGACTTTTTAATTTTCATCACAATTCCCGCGATAACAAATGATTAACCTAAATCAGTTCCGTTGGTCGCAATGACCTTACGATACCAGTAGAAGGAATCTTTGCGTAATCTATTCAATGAACCATGCCCCTCGTCATCTTGATCTACATATATAAAACCATAGCGTTTGGTCATTTGCGATGTTCCAGCACTGATGATATCAATCGTGCCCCAACTTGTATATCCTATCAAATCAACACCTTCTTTAACAGCTTCAATCATCTGTTCGAAATGCGCACGAAAATAATTAATGCGGTAATCGTCATGAATTTTCCCATCAACTACTGTATCTTTCGCACCGAATCCATTTTCAACAATAAATAACGGAATTTGGTATCGATCATAGAGTTCCAGCAACGATATTTTGAGCCCAACGGGATCTATTTGCCAACCCCATTCAGATGCAGGCAAATGTGGGTTTTTTACACCCATGATAGTATTTCCTGCAGTGCGTTCTGCATCGGGCTGGACTGATTCAGTAATGGACATATAATAGCTGAATGAAAGGAAGTCTACAGTATAGCGTCGTAGCGTATCCAAATCATCCGGCTGCATTTTTATCTTTATGTTACGTAATTCGAGATCCCGCTTAATTAGCGGTGGATATTCTCCCTTAATTTGAACATCCGAATAAAAATAATTTTCTAAATTCTTTTTGAGAGTAGCCTCTACGTCATCAGGATGACAAGTCAGAGGATAGGTAGTTAACTTGGTAAGCATGCATCCCACCTGGCTACCAGGTATTTTTTCGTGGCAGTCCTTTGTTGCTAACGCCGAAGCAACAAACTGATGATGCAATGCCTGATAAATATCCTGTGTACTTTCTCCTGGTAAGCTTTTTTCTTCACGAACACCTGCAGTCGTAAAGGGGTGCCGATGAATGCTATCAATTTCATTGAATGTTAACCAGTAACGGACCAGATTCTTGTAACGGTCAAAGCACACATTTGAATAGCGCAGAAACGCATCAACAACATTTCGGTGGACCCAGCCATTATATTTCTCACTCAATACTAATGGCATTTCATAGTGTGATAGCGTAACGAGTGGTTCGATGCCAAGTCTGCGCATCTCAGTGAACATATTTTCATAAAACTGTAAACCACTTTCATTTGGTTGATCATCTTCACCTGTAGGGAAGATTCTTGACCAGGCTATTGATACCCTGAGTACTTTTATCCCCATTTCGGCAAAAAGAGATAAATCCTCTTTATAGCGATGATAAAAATCGATACCTCTGCGTTTAGGATAATTTTTATCGTTCTCACCTTTAAGCGCATCGCTAACGTTTTCATCAGATACGGACATATGGCCGGCATAATCGCTTGTGCTCAAATGAGCCTTATAGGCGACTGCATCTGCAACAGAAGGGCCTTTTCCGTCAACGTTCCATGCTCCCTCTGCCTGATTCGCTGCAATGGCCGCACCCCATAAAAAATTCTCGGGAAGAATAGATTTTGACATAATGATTAAGCCTCTTTTAATGAAAGAATATTTAACTGATGTGTTGCTTCGGTTTGCTCGGTTGACGATTTCATCTTAAAACGTTCGCTATTTGTAACAACCATTACTACGACTGGGTCGTAACCCGATTTAATGATTTTATCAATATCAAATTCGATTAATAGCTCACCAGCCTTAACCCGTTGGCCATCGGTAATTTGCGGGTGAAAGCCTGCTCCGTTCATTTGTATTGTATCAATTCCGATATGAAAGATGACCTCAACTCCATGGTCAGTTATCATGCTTGCTGCATGGCCACTTTCGAACACATGCTCTATAACGCCATCGGCAGGTGCATATAGAGCTCCGACAGATGGAATGATAGCGATACCATCGCCCATGATTTTTGCAGAAAATACATCGTCGTTTACATCCGTTAACGGGATGATTTTCCCTTCAACCGGACTGGTGAAGAAAAATTCATTCACTGATTTTGAAGTAGCGATGGCCGCTGGATCCTCAAAACTAGATTTTTCCTCATCAGAGGGCAGAGTCGCCGTCTTTTCTTTCCAAAAGAATAATGTTGATAAAAACGCCATGCTGAAAGAAATCAGAGCACCTATGATTGCATACATCAAGCTAGTTGGATTATCCGGGGAAGCAAATATTGAGATGCTGGCAAGGCTCGGAGCTACTATTGCGTAAGCTGAGACCATCGTAAATCCCATGAAAGCCCCACCGATCATTGCACCTATCATCACCGAAATAAGCACAGGCCTATGGAGTAAAGTAATACCATACAGTGCAGGTTCAGTAATACCAAAGAGGGCTGAGATTCCGGAGGAAAGTGCAGTACCTTTAAACATTTTATTTTTACTTTTAAGAGAAACCGCAAAGCAGGCTCCTGCTTCAGCTATATTGTGTGCCAGGGAAGCTGGATTATATAAAGATTCTTTACCGGTTTGGCCCATCGACATTATGGCATAAGGAAGAAAAGGTTTATGCATTCCTGCAGCCACAATAAATGGTAACCCGCCAGCCAGTAATCCTGTGGCGATGAACCCAAATTTTCCATGCATCCAAAGAATCAGTTGGGTTAATAAAGAGCCCATTTCAAAACCTAAAGGCCCAAGGATAAGTAGTGTTACAGGAACTGTTGTGACCAGCGATAACATTGGTGATAAAAAACCGCGTAACGCATTAGGTGTGTAACGATTAAAAAGAGATTCAGTTTGTGCATAGAAAATCACACAAAGTATTGCCGGAAATACCTGTGCCGCATAGGAGACATTCGTAATATCAAACGTCATTAACGTTGCCCCTTGTTTTGCCAATGTAGTAAACGTGGGCAACAACAAGACTGACACAGCTGTTAATGCGACTAACGAATTCACTTTAAGCTTATTCGCAGTAGTGATTGCTATAAGCAAGGGTAAAAAATAGATCGGTGCGGTTCCAATGCAATCCAAGATTTTATAAGTAGAACTGTCCTTCGTAAGCCATCCGGCCATGTCCATGATGATCAGAAGAGATTTCAGCACACCACCACCTGCAATAGCAGGAATGAGCGGCTGGAAAATACTGATAACAAAATCAATCAGCCAGGCACTCCACTTTTTTTTGATAACAGGTTTCTGTTTCTCGGCAGAGTTATTACCCATCAATGATTTAATAGCATCAAACACTTTTACAACGTCTTTGCCAATGACAATCTGACACTGCACATTTGTCACGACCCCCATTATCCCAGGCATTTTTTTGAGTTCAGATACCTCCACTTTAGAGTTATCATACAAGCTTAGTCGTAATCTGGTTGAGCAATGTTCGAGGTGTTCGATGTTTCCTACTCCACCGACTAATTCAAGAATTGTACGCCCAGTATTTAGATGATCCATAAGTTGCCCCATGAGCAAAAAAAAAGACCCGAAACTCTTGCCCCGAAAAAGGGGGGAGAGTTTCAGGTCTTGCCTGCATTACCAGTGACACGCCTGTACTACATATCTATTGACAGTATACTCTATACATAGTTACAGACAACAAATTTAAACCATGTTTTATGAAAATGTGACAGCTATAACATAATGCCCCTTGTAGATACTTACTGCATAAAAATGCCGGCAGTTGCACTCCCTTCGTTTAATAACATTTAGTAAGAACAACTTGATTATCTATACCCTAAAAAAACGACAACTCATTACTTAATTGATTTTATGATGATAATTTAGTTTTCAACATAGTTACCACCACACCTCAGCCTGAGCGCCAATCGAAAATTGGTCTTTCTTATTATCATTGAATTTAAAATTGGAGAGTTCAGTCTGATTTGCTCTGATGTAAGTTGTATAGAAACGAATTTCCGGCCTTGAGGTTAAGATTGACGTATCAATTTTGAGTGCATGATATAACGTTGTTTTGTAACCGGACTCACTAAATGTTTGTCCTTGTGATTTGTTGTCTTGTCTAAACCATCCAAGCTCAACACCGCTTTGATTGAATTTATCCCAGATATAAGCAGGTCGTATGACACTTCGGTAGCTTTGAAAATCAGTATGGGCGCCGGTATCATAGCTGAATATATCATGGCCATTTGAATAAACCAGAGCGTGTGCCATTATAGTGTCCTCGGAGGGATAAAACTCTCCTTGGGAAATAATTCTGAATGCCTTTCCATTCGTGTGATTCCCATAATAATAGTCACCATTTCCATATGTTGGATTTGCTCCTGAAATTTTTGCAAATGAACTGGCAATAGAATTATCGGCAACCTGTAGTGTTAATTCTCCATACCCACCAGTTTTAAATTTCTGCCTTAAAATCGCAGCCGCCAGCCATGCATCTTTTACTTGATAATACTGACCATCAGACTCTCCTGACTTAACAACGTCTGATTTATTCGCCATATTATAGCGACCATTGAGTTCCAGTGTTGCCTTATCCCATAATGGAATTTCGCGATAACGAATATCCAGAGCGTTAGTATTGAGTTGTAGTGAATTTCCTGATGTTTTGTAATCAAGCGCGCGTGCGTTCAGATCCTGGCGCACAACAGCAACGTTGAATTTTCCTGGGCCAATTTTCCAGTTTTCTATACCGAGCCCTGCGCCACTTTCAGTTCTGATACTTTTCCAGTCAAGCATCTGTATCTCATATTTAGGCAGATAGTGCTTACCTACCCAGAAATCGGCTTCTGGAGCAAAACTCAGGAAACCCTTAGTTGTGAGATAGATATCAGAAAACTGTAAGTTACTCTCTGAATTTTTATCAAACACAGCATTGCTGTATTGCTCACCGACATTACCATCCAGCATAACAACTGCGTGTGCGGTTTTTCCATCCAAATCATAGACTTTTTGTTTTAGTTGTAAATCAAACCAGGATGTATATTCATTGCCAAACCTGCCAAGTGAACCAATCGCATACTCCTTTGGAGAACCATGGTTTGCAGTTCCCCAACCGGACCGGAAGTAACCATTATAAGAAAAACCAATATCATTTTTTACAAAGTTACTTATATCTTTCAACGTCAAATCATTACTCACCGCATCTTTTTGTATGGTCTTTTTTTCGGAGGTAGTAATGTCTACATTTTTGACTAATACCTGATTCTCTGCATACATTGGTTTAGTAAACCCAGTATCATTGAGCTTGTATTTTTTTAACTCAGCCCTGGTATCATATAGTTCTTTGGTATTTTCTTGCAATTTTTTTTCAAGTATAGCAATGCGTTCTTCCATTGTTAGGCTTTGAGCATGTGAGTTGCTGCATATTACGGATATAAAAATAAACAAAACTCTTTTTTTCATTATAAAACCCTCTTTAGTTACACTCGCGCATAAACTAAATACTTTGTTTAGAGATGTTTTAAGTGCTCATAGATATTAGTGGCACCAGGTACCTATTTATATCGCTTTGGTTTAAAAAGCAAAATGTCTTCATCAGAATTTTGATATAGTGTATAGCTATAAAAGATTAAGTCCTTTTTCACCGGCGCACTGAAATTTATTTTATGAACACATAATTTTCTCCTCTCAAAATAAAACATATTCCCCCCACCCCGACATATCTCAGCAATTTTTAAAACTAACGAGCAGACGTTCCCTGCTCAATAATTAATTGAGAGACCAATGAAATGTATAATGAAGATTAAACTTTTATTTTCGTTTCATGAATAAAGCCCAAAAAAACCAAAAAAAAAGACCCGAGGACATTTTCGAATCTAAATGAATTCGAAAGTGCACTCAGGTCTTGCCTGCTCTTGCAGTTACACGCCTGTACATCAATTCACACATTAATACATATTTAATATGAATTTGACAACGGGAAATTTTGAGTCGTTTGAAAATTGTGATCTACTTAACAATTGCTCGCTTTCCCTCTAGCATTCATCCATCACAGATAGCTTATTTTCACCTTCTATTTTAAGGGGAGGCCGGTCCTATTGACCTCCCAGGGATAGATGACTACCTCAGAGAAACCTTCTAGATTATGTTCTTAAATCATAATACAACCAATATTTTCCTGGATTCAGTCCCAACAAATAATAAAAAGCCCCATCATTCTGTTTATAGGTTGAATCAGCTTGCCTTACATATAAACAACTGTTTCTTTTATTTGTGTAGTGCATTAACATCACTCCAATTAAACTCTATTTCCCCAACATCTATCACTCCATACTGAAACGACGCCCTTAAAATTCAAAAAATAAGAATACCTTGTTTTATCATAATTTTCGCAAGTAAATATTGTCTGGTATAATGGACCGCTATTAGAACCAGTATGGATTTATATTTAGACAGAATCGTCTGCCGGGGTGGGGTCAGTCCAATCCTCATCATTCGGGTCGATATTTTCAGGGCCGCCGGAACGTCGTCTGGCGACCTCTTCTGTAGTGCGTCACGGTCAAACTGCAGCCTGCGGTTCCGCAGGTTTCTGCGTATCAGGACGTATTTTGAACCAGATGGCATACATGGCGGGCAGGAACACCAGCGTGATAATGGTGCCGCCAAAGGTCCCGCCAATCAGCGTGTAGGCCAGCGTCCCCCAGAACACCGAGTGCGTCAGCGGGATAAACGCCAGTATGGCCGCCATCGCCGTCAACAATACCGGCCGGGCACGCTGCACCGTCGCCTCTACCACCGCATGGAAGGGCGCCAGCCCCTCCTGCTCGTTGTGATGGATCTGGCCTATCAGGATCAGGGTGTTGCGCATCAGAATGCCGGACAGCGCAATCAGCCCGACGAGGGTATTGATGCCAAAAGGCTGATTGAAGAGCAGCAGCGTTGGCACCACCCCAATCAGCCCCAGCGGCGCGGTCAGGAAGACCATCACCATCGCCGCCATCGACCGCACCTGGAGGATGATAATCAACAGCGTCATGGCAATCATGATAGGGAACAGCGGCACCATCGCTTTGGTGGCTTTCCCGGACTCTTCAATCGAACCCGCCTGCTCGATGCGGTATCCGGCCGGCAGCGTATCGATGACCGGCTGCAGCGCCTTCGTGATGGCGGCAGAAACATCCGGCGGCTGCAGATTTTCGGCTATATCTCCCCTGACAGTTATGGTCGGAATACGATCGCGACGGCGCATAACCGGCTCTTCCATTTGCACCTCAACCTCCCCAATCTGAGACAGCGGAATGCGCTGCCCGGCAGCCCCCACCAGGGTAAAGCCGGCTATTTTTGCCGGGTCAAGCCGGATATCCCCCGCCGCGCGTCCCATGACCTGTACCGAACGGATATCTTCCCGTACTGAGGTGATTGGAATGCCTGAAAGCAGAAACTGAAGCTGCTGCGCGGCCGCATTCGAGGTCAGCCCCACCGCCTGCAGGCGATCCTGATTGAGCGTGAAGTGCAGCGCCGGTACCCGCGGCCCCCAGTCGGTGTTGACGGTTCTCATCATCGGACTGGCCTGCATCACTTTTTCCACCTTATCTGCGATTTCGCGCAGCGTGGTAGGATCAGGCCCCATGACGCGATAAGCCACCGGATAGGGTGAATACGGGCCAAACACCAACTGGGTCACGCGCACGCGCGCCTCGGGCGTCAGTCCACCGGCCACCGCTTCACGCAATCTGAACTTAAGCGCCTCGCGGGCTTCCGGGTTGTCCGTCAGCACGACTATTTTCGCAAATGACGGGTCAGGCAGCTCGGGGGCCATGGCCAGAAAGAAACGCGGCGCCCCCTGCCCGATGTAGGAGGTGACGATTTTTGCCTCTTTCTGTTTTCTCAGCCAGGCTTCGATTTTCGCCGCGATGGCATTGGTCTGCTCAATAGCGGTGCCATAGGGCATCTGCACTTCAACCAGTACCTCAGGACGGTCGGAGGTGGGGAAAAATTGTTTTTTCACCAGCCCTAAGCCGAGTATCGCAACCGTAAAGACGGCTATCACAGTACCCGCCACGATCCACTTGCGCGCGATAACCCAGCCCAGCAATCGGCGAAAACGATTGTAATGACGGGTGTTGTAAATCGCTGCGTGTCCCCCCTCTACCTTTTTGATATCGGGCAGCATCTTCACGCCCAGATAAGGCGTGAACACCACCGCGACAATCCAGGAGGCAATAAGGGCGATACCGACGATCCAGAACATATTGCTGGTATATTCGCCGGCGGTGGACTGGGCAAAACCGTTAGGCATGAAACCAACGGCGGTGACCAGCGTACCGGCGAGCATCGGGGCGGCGGTGTGGCTCCAGGCATAGGCGGAGGCTTTTATGCGGTCGTAGCCCTCTTCCATTTTCACCACCATCATTTCGATGGCGATGATGGCATCATCGACCAGCAGCCCGAGCGCCAGGATCAGCGAGCCCAGGGTGATACGGTCAAAGTTTTTGCCGGAAGCCTCCATCACAACGAAGACAACCGCCAGCGTTAACGGTACGGCAGCGGCGACCACGACGCCCACGCGCCACCCCATGCTGACGAAACAGACCACCATCACCACCAGCAGCGCGACAAAGAACTTGATCATAAACTCGTCAACGGCGGAGCTGATGTTGACCGATTGGTCGGTGACCTTGGTCAGAGTCATGCCGAGCGGCATACCCGCATTAATTTTGGCGGTTTCCGCATCCAGCGCCTTCCCCAGATCCAGTCCGTTCCAGCCGTCCCGCATCACGATGCCCAACAGCAGCGCCGTTTCCCCCTGATTGCGGATCAGGAAGGTCGCCGGATCTTCGTAGCCCCGCTCAACGGTCGCCACGTCCGATAGCTGCAGTGTCCGGCCCTGAACAACAATGGGGGTTTCGCGGATTTTCTCCAGTTTGTCAAAAGCGCCATCCAGGCGGATAAAGACCTGCGGTCCTTTGGTGTCAATCGAGCCAGCGGGCGTCAGTACGTTCTGGCTGTTGAGGGCGGAGAAAATATCCTGAGGGGAAACGCCCAGCGTGGCCAGCCGGTCATGCGAGAACGAAACAAAGATGCGTTCGGCCTGTTCACCGATAATATTGACCTTCTTCACCCCCGGCACGTGCAGAAGACGCTGACGCAGCGATTCCGCATCGCGAACCAGTAGCCGCTGCGGCTCTCCTTTCGCCTTCAGCGCAAAGAGCGCGAAGGTGACGTCGGAGAATTCGTCATTGAACATCGGTCCGATAACGCCTGCCGGCAGGTTTTTGGCCTCATCGCCGAGCTTCTTGCGCGCCTGATAGAACTCTTCCTGCACCTGTGAAGGCGGCGTGCTGTCTTGCAGTGAAAGCATGGTATAAGCCAGACCGGGTCGGGTGTAGGTTTCACTACGGTCATACCACTTGAGCTCCTGCATTCGCTTTTCAAGCGGTTCAGCAACCTGATCCTGCATCTCCTGCGCGGTAGCGCCCGGCCAGGCAGAAATAATCGTCATCTGCTTGACGGTAAACGGCGGGTCTTCCGCGCGCCCCAGTTCGAAAAATGACAGAACCCCGGCCACGGTAATCAGAATAATGAGGAACAGGGTGATGGAACGCTCGCGAACAGCCAGCGCTGAAAGATTGAATTTGCCGTCGCTCATGGCCGACTCCCGGCGACGCGGGCATCGTTCTGTACAGCCATGCGAACAGCCTCGCCGTCATGCAGCAGATGCGCCCCGAGGGCGACCACCTTCTCGCCAGGCTGGAGGTTACCGGATACCTGCGCCACATCATCACTCAATCCCAGCACCTGAACGGACCGCCACGACACTTTGGCTGGCTGACCTGAAATCTGCCAGACGCCCGGCCCTTTACCCGGATCGTAGAGCGAGGCTAATGGTACCTGCATCACCTGGTTCGGTAATTTACCGTCTGCAATGTGCAGCGTTACGGTGGATCCCAGCGGCGCATTCGCCAGCGCCCCTTCAAGCACATATCTCGCCTCGAAGGTGCGGGTTACCGGATCGGCCGCATCGGAAAGGAGACGCAGTTTCGCCGGGACCGTCTGTTTACCGGTGCCGTACAACATGGCCTCGGCCTCGCTTGCAGGAGCCGGACGTAACGTCTCGGGTAACTGCACGCTGGCCTCACGCTGGCCCGCTCTGGCCAGACGAACCACCGGCTGACCAGCGCTAACCACCTGACCGGGTTCAGCCAGAGTCTCCATGACCACGCCGTCTGCGTCGGCCAGCAGCACCGCGTAGCCCGTCGCGTTTTGCGCCACATTCGCCTGGGCCTGAGCCGCATTGAGTTCAGCTTTGGCCGTATCGGCGGCCGCTTTTATCTGGTCGTAGGCCGATACCGACACCGCCCCTGTCGAGACCAGACCGCGGTAACGCACCTCATCCGCCGCAGCTTGTTTTGCTCGGGCCCGTGCGGCCGCGACCGCCTGTTGCTGAGCCTGTGCCTGCAGGCCGAGGTCCGCGGGATCCAGACGCATCATCGGCTGGCCGCGCTTGACGTTCTGGCCGGTATCGACCAGACGTTCAAGAATTTTGCCCTGCACTCTGAAACCGAGATCGCTTTGAACCCGGGCGACAACAACGCCGGTAAATGCGCGGGAGGCATCCATCGCACTCACTACGGTCGCAGACCTGACCAGAGGAGGCTGAGTGCGGGGATCGTCTGTGCCGGAAACGTCACCGCAGGCCGCGAGGGCAAACGGAAGCAGGCAAACGGCAAAAGAGGCGGATTTGAGCCTGAGCATGGAGTTCCTTAATCATTTTGACAGGACAGTTGAATCATACTCTTTCATGTGACCAATTAAGTCAATGGTCACATTCAGGTTGCAAAACTTTTGAGTATTAATGAGGACAGCAGTATGGCCGCAGTGGGTGCGGTATCGAGGTTAAATTGCAGCTGTAAAGGGCAAATATAAGACTGCATGACCAGACAGATGGCATCCGCAGTCTCATCCAGCGGGGTTTTGCGTTCAAACTCCCCTGCCTGCCAGCCTTCCTGAATGACGTGCTGTATCAGCTGACGCAGCTGCTGCTGATAGACGGCGGCGGAAGGTCAGCGCTCCCGGGAGGCAACGGCAGCAATGTCATAAAGCTTGCAATCGTGAAAGAACAGATCGTTTCCGGCTTCGATCAGCGCGTTTAATAAACGCCTCAGCTTCTCGGAGGCGGTAGGCGCATCGGCAATCGCGTCATAGACGACCACAGAGATTTTCGCCAGCCTGTTAGCACAAATGGCTTCTCCAATCGCCTGTTTTGAATCGAAGAATTTTTATATAGGTTTTTGAAAAACCAATCGCTTTCGCCAGATCTGACACGGTGGTCTTCTCGTAGCCGAAATACCCGAAGTGCTCCGTAGCGGCTTCCACAATCCGATCGCGGACGCAATGATCCGACGGCCCCCGCGAGGAGTATGCATTTGTGAATTTTGTCATTTTTCCAGCTTAGCCCAGAAGGCCTCGATTGAAAACTTGTGACCTACTTGTAATATAGTCACAAAGAAATGTTGACTCAAGGCACATCATGTTTCTCCTGGGTAGGCTTGTCCTGGCCGTAACGGCCGGCTTACTGGCGGGCTGTGCCGTCGGGCCGGATTATCATCGTCCCGATGTACCGCTTTTAAAGCAATATCATTCTCAGCCTGCCGTCCAGCAAAGAAGTGCCTCGTGGATGGCCCAGGCCCACGCCGGACTTGGGGCGGCCGACCTGCTTCGCCGGAGACCGGATATTATCGTGGCGGAGCGTCATCTCGCCGCCTTTCATGCGCGTACCGGGAGTAGGGATGAAAAGAATAGGCGTTCTGGGCGTTGATGCGTTAAGCGAAAAACTGATCGCAGGATTCTTTCAGGCGGAAACGGGCGCCCAGGTGTTTCTGTCCCCGGCAAACAGCGAACGAGCTCAAAGGCTGGCAAGAGAATTTCCCTGCTGGACTCTGGACAATCACCAGGCCGTCCTTGATGAAGCGGATGAAAAAATTCAGCGCCTGTTTGCCTCGCCAGGCCCGCTCTTAGTGGCGGCCGACGAATCGAATTTTGATTCACCAACCGGAGGCCCTGCCTGAGCGGTGATTTCTATTTGGTTTTTCAATCACTCTGACCAGCACGGAAATAATCACTCCCTGAAAACGGCTCATCTGCCCCCTCGAATAAACGTGACAATTTTCGCCATGTTTTAGAGATAATTACCGGCCTGCTCCCCAACCTATCGCAGGCCGGATTGGCGTGATTCACCGAATCAAAAAAGCCAGCCCCGCGGCGAAGAGAATAGAAAGCAGCACCGATGCCAGGCCAGGCAGTAGAAAAGGATGATCGATAATATGTCGGCCCAGTTTGGTGGAGCCGGTATCGTCCAGCTCTACCGCTGCCAGTAACGTCGGGTAATTTGGCAAAATAAAAAGAGAAGCCGTAGCCGGAAAGCAGGCGACCAGGATACCGGGAGCAACGCCCATACTCAGCGCGGCAGGGAATAAAATTTTTGTTGAAGCCGCCTGCGAATACAAGAAACATGACGCGGCCATAATCATGAGCGCCAACATAATGGGCGAATCCAATAAGTGTGACGAGACCGCGCTTTGCAGCCACTGTTGATTGCTGTCCATAAAGGTGGAACCCAGCCAGGCGACGCCAAGGATACAGATGCAGGAGGTCATCCCGGTTTTAAACACCGAGCCGGACGGGACTTTGTGTACGTTAACCCGGCAGCACACCACAATCAGCAGCGCAACGCCCATCATTACCCCAACCCGCGCCTGCCCGCTGCTCATGACCGGATGGGCAATCAGCCCTAACTTTGGACTGGTGACAATCGCATAGGCCAGAACCGCAACCAGCCCAACGATAAAGATCAGCACCGAACGGCCGGCGTAGGGCGGGATAGCCCGCTCAGTCCGTGCCTTAACCTGCACCGGATTGTCATTGAGCCGATCCTGCTGGCGGATTCTGTCCCAGAACAGGTAAAAAACGGAGGTAACCAGCAGCGCAAGAAAGGTGGACGGTATTGATACCGCGATGAGCTCAATATAGCCCCAGCCGTCATGCCCTTTTTCCAGTATCCCCGAGAAAAAAATCACCGCAGCGGAAATGGGCGACGCCACAATTCCCAGCAAAGACGCGCTGACGGAGAGAGCAAGCGCGCGGGTGGGTTTTATATTGTTCTCTTTCGCCACGCCGACAATAACCGGCATACAGGCAAAGGAGACCTGCCCGGTGCTGGCCATCATAGTTAATAGCCAGGTGGAAAGCGGCGCGGTGATGACTAACAGTCGCGGATAGCGGCGCAGCAGCCGCTCGGTGAGGTCAACAAGATATTCTATACCGCCGGCCTCCTGCATGGCGGCAATCGCCACGATCACCACCATGATAAACACGATAACCAGCATCGGCATATCGCCCGGCGTCGCGCCGAGCGCGCTGAGCACAATCACGCCAGCGCCGCCGGCAAACCCTACGCCGATCCCCCCAACCCGCATGCCGATGTACAGAAACAGCAGCACCACCAGAAACTGGACCAATATCATATATTGCCTCCACGGCTCCCTGTCCGGCATTAACCCTTCGCAAGATGACATGGCCGCCGGGCAAACGCGCGCTCACCATATCTTTGGATGTCACCTGCCGGTGAACGACAATTTATCGCGATACAGCGGCGTCGCTGCACACGGTGTGAATCAGACATCCGATCTGCTCAATCTCAACTTCCACCCTGTCCCCGGGCTGCATAAAGAGCGGCGGCGTACGTTTTTTTCCGATACCGCCGGGGGTGCCGGTCAGGATCACGTCTCCCGGAGAGAGCGCGCTGAAGGTGCTGATATAGGCAATAAGCCCGGCGATTGAATGCAACATGCTGCCCGTATTATCCTGCTGCACCGTCTGACCATTGAGACGGGTGGTAATATTCAGATTTTGCGGGTCGGGGATATCATCCGCCGTCACCAGCCAGGGGCCGAAGCCGCCCGTTGCAGGCCAGTTTTTCCCGCCGGTAAAGCAGGCATGCTGCCAGTCGCGCACGGAGCCATCCATATAGCAGCTGTAGCCGGCAACATACTGCAGCGCCTCCTGCTCTGGGATATTGCGCCCTCCACGGCCGATCACCAGCGCCATTTCGCCTTCATAGTCAAACTCATTGCTGCATTCCGGCTTGAGGAGCGGCGCCAGATGCCCGGTCTGCGAATCCGCAAAGCGGATGAATAGCACAGGATTCGCGAGCTTCTCGTTCCCCGCAACGTTTTTATCGCGATAATTCACCCCAGCGCAGATGATTTTTTTCGGTTCAGTAATGACCGGCAGGAAAGCAATCTCGTTGAAGGAATAATGCGTTTTTTTCGCGGACGGCGGCAGAGCATCAAGCAGATGAAGGTGGGGCAAAAATTCAAGCAGGCTGCCATATTGAGGGAACAGCGCCTGCAGATCGATGACGCCATCGGCGGTCGCCAGACCATATTTATTTTTATCATTAACGCGAAAGCTTAATAGTTTCATAAATCACCTTGGGAATAGACAGAGGTGAAAGCCCCGACGTGATGATGAAGAGAAGGAAATGATACCGGGGCGAAGTAACCGATTATCCGCAATACAGTAAGGCCTATTTCTGCATTGCGGATTCACAACTGACTCAGAATGAATTAACGAACGCGGCCCAACTCAGCGGCGCGCATGGCGTCGTGGATCTCTTTTTCAGCCCCATTTTCGAGCGGCAGCAGCGGAGAGCGAACGGTGGCATGTTCAAGGATCCCTCGCGCAACCAACGCATGCTTAAGGGCCACGGTGCCTTCCATGTGAGAACCGCGGTGGTAGACGCTTTTGGTCACCGGCAGCAGACGATCGTGCAGCTGACGCGCTTTAACGTAATCGCCCGCTTTACCCGCCTTAATCATTTCAATTAACGGCTCAGGCGCGATATTACCGTAGCCGACCAGGAAGCCATCCACATCAAACGCGGTATGCAGCAGGTATTCATCGTGGCAGCTTAAGATTTGCAGATCAGGACGTTCGCGACGGATCACCGGAATCTCAGTATCCCAGCGGCGCATATTACGTACGCCATTTTTCATGGCAAATACGCCCGGCTGCGCGGAGATATCCAGCAGGGTCTTCAGGTTGTAGGTGGCTTTAGTGACATCCGGATACTGGAAAAGAATCAGCGGCAGGCCGCTTTCTTCATACACCACGCGGTAGCGATCCTGGGGGGCGCCATCCTGATAGCCAAAACGCAGCCAACCGTGAGAAGGATAGAGCAAACCTGCGGATGCCCCGGCGGCAACGGCGCGCTTCGCCTCCAGCGCAGCCACTTCGGTCCCTTCCCCGGTGATACCGGCAATGATAGGAAGCTTATCATCTACCGACTTCACAAATGCGCGGATCACATTCGCCTGCTCTTCCTGGGTCAGAAAAGTCCCTTCCCCCGCGTGTCCCAGAACCACCAGACCTTTCACGCCGTCGATGCTGCCGAGCCAGTTACCAAGGCGCTGAATGGCATCATAGTCTACGCGTCCATCGCGAGTGAATGGTGTAACCGGAGCCGGAGTCAAACCTCTCAGATCGATGTTAATCATAAATATCCCCTTGATGAGTAAGCATTTGTTTACGGTTAAGCGATTATTTGAAACAGAAGTGAAATCGTTTCTGCAATCGTTTTCACGTGATTGACATTGAACCTCAAAAATAAAACCGTCAACGCCACGTTGGTTAAAAATGCAACGCAGATCACAAACTAAACAGCAATCTGCATCCGGGATGAGATCCGTTATACAAAATTCAACCCTCCCCGCTTTCTCCAGGAAAGCCGGGAAGGATCGCTGGCGGATTATTTACGTGGAGACGAGGTAGACTTACGGGGAATAAGGGAAGGCGTGGTAATCCGCATATTATTATTTATCTCTGGATTCAATAACATATCAACCGCATTGCTGGCGATATGCTCCAGCGGCGTTCTGACCGAAGTCAGCGCCACGGGCAGTCTGCTCACCAGCGGAATATCGTTGTATCCCACCAGCGAGAGATCTTCGCCAATCACCAGGCCCTGCTGGTGCGCGGCCGCGAGGACGCCAATCGCCAGTTCGTCATTGACGGCAAACAGCGCGCTTGGGCGGTGAGGCTGGCTGAGAATTTTCATTCCCTGCTGCTCTCCCGAGGCGATGTTAAAATCTGAATGACAGCACCAGTCCGCTTCGATCCGGAGCCCGGCTTCCTGCATTGCCCGCTCAAAGCCCTTACGCCGGTTGCGCGCGTTGGAGGCAAAATCAGGGCCGCCAATCAGGCCAATATCGCGGTGACCTAAATCAATCAGGTGCCGGGTTGCCAGATAGCCGCCAAGCTCATCGTCGCCCACCGATGAGGGGCTAAAACCGTCGGTACGCAGCGCCAGTACGTGGGGAACGTCTCGTTCACGCAAGGCTTGCGGCAACGGATCGTCCAGCCGGCAGGTGGACATGATCAGCCCATCCACGCGGCGATCCAGCAGCGACTCAACGGCGTTTTTCTCCTGCTCCTTGCTATCACCGCAGGTCGCTACAATCGCGAAATAACCCCGTCTGGCTGCGGCCCTGGCTATCTCTTCGAAAAGCATGGCGGTGACGGCATCGGTTAGCCTGGGAACCAGGACGCCAAGCGTCCCGGTATCGCCGCGCCGCAGGCTGGAAGCAACATAGTCCCGACGGTAGCCCAGCTCTCGGGCAACCTGGCGAATTTTATCTGCCGAGGCGCTGCGCGAGGTGGGTAATCTTTCATCGAGTACCCGTGAAACGGTCGAGACGCTAACGCCCGCGGCGCGAGCAACATCCCGCATTGTCGCCAGCTTTTTTTCCGGCAAATCGTTCAGTTCACTTTCTTGATCCATCTGCTGCTCCAACTCATCAATGCGGGTAAAAATCCGTGTTGCCCGTTCAACGGATACCATCGTGCAAACCGTGGGGTTAAAGGATCTTACGTCAAACCTCGCCCGGACAAAAGGAATGGTGCTTCACTTTGCCGGGTTCATTCGGCTGGTCGTTAATTCACATTTCTTATCCATTTTGCTTTGCATTCGCCGCTTCGCCTTTTTGCGCGTGAGTTTTTTCAGATTGTGAACTGCTCGACATTTATACAACAGGCGTAATTGACTTAGCGACGAATCCAGCAAAGGATTAGCTGCAAGTGAAATCGATTGCAGTAACGTTATCATAAACACATCAGGACAGCATTATATGCAGCACGTCGATGAATAAGGGTTCGTTGCCCTGTTGTTATTCAGAATTTTACGTGTATGCCCCAGACAACGTTTAACAGGGTAATACTATGTCAACTCAGGCCATTGCTTCAGATTACGCCGTTGCCAGCGGAACGGCGTCAACCCCGGACGCGCTGCTGGCAAGACTGGAACGTCTGCCCATCACCCGGCGGCTGAAGGCGATCCGCGTTATCGTCGGCTTATCGACGTTTTTCGATGCCTATACCATTATTGCAATCGCATTTGCTCTCCCCCAGCTTACTCAGGAGTGGGGTCTCACGCCGACGTTTGTCGGTCTTATTATTGCGGCCAGCTACGTGGGTCAGCTGTGCGGCGCCCTATTTTTCGGCTCGCTGGCGGAAAAAATAGGCCGTATCGGCGTATTGCGTATCACCATCATCATGTTCGTCCTGATGGATGCGGCGTGCCTTTTTGCCTGGAACGGCTGGTCAATTCTTGTTATTCGCTTTTTACAGGGGGTGGGTATCGGTGCGGAAGTTCCCGTTGCCAGCGCCTATATCAATGAATTTGTCGGAGCAAAGAAGCGCGGGCGTTTCTTTTTGTTGTATGAGGTGATTTTCCCTATCGGCATGATGTTTGCCGGTCTGGTCGGGTATTTTCTTGTGCCTATCTATGGATGGAAGGTCATGTTTTTAATTGGCTTAGTTCCCTCAGCGCTGACCGTTCCACTGCGCTGGCTGATGCCTGAATCACCGCGCTGGCTGGCTTCAAAAGGTCGGCTGAAGGAAGCGGACAACGTCGTATCGACGCTGGAATCTGAAGTCATCAGGCGTGGAATGACGTTGCCCGAACCTGAAATAAAAGCCCCCGCGGTGCAAAAAGCGGCTCCGGAAGGGGTTAAGGCCCTCTTCGGCGGTATTTATAAATCCCGCACCTTTATGCTGTGGGGGCTGTGGCTGACGGTTTACAGCGTCAACAATGGAATGATCACCTGGTTCCCGACTCTGTACAAAACCTGGTTTAATCTCTCCCTCGATACCAGTCTGGCCTACGGCTGGATCACCTCCTCCTGCGGCGTCGTCGCTTCGGTGATCTGCGCCTTGCTGATCGACCGCGTCGGGCGCAAGCGCTGGTACACATGGGCCTTTTTACTGGCCGTCGTTCCGCTGATTACGCTCTCCGTTCTGGGCGCGAAATCCGCCGTTGAAATTCTGATTCTGGGCAGCCTGACCTACGCCATTCTGCAGACCATCGCTTTCTCGCTTTATCTGTACGCGGCTGAGCTTTATCCCACCCGGCTGCGCGCTATTGGCACCGCGTACTCCAGCGCATGGCTCCGCGCGGGGTCATCCATTGGCCCATTAATGGTCGGGTTTATCGTCAGCGGCTTCGGGATCCGTTTTGTGTTTGTCACGTTCGCGGTCATCGCACTGATTGGCGGCTTGATTACGTGGATTTTTGCCATTGAAACCAAAGGGAAATCATTAGAAGAGCTGTCGCCATAGACGGCCTGTGGCTCCGGCAATCGCGGAGCCACCTCTGACAGGAGGCCAGCTAGTCGGCTGAATCAGCTGCGCCTTATCGGGAACACTTCATAGACCTGGCTCATCAACGGGCGGTGAAAAACATGAACACACTCATTAAAAGCGGCACGATGCTGCTGGCATTTCTCTACCCTTTACTGGCTCTGGCCAACGATACACTTTTTTCTCCCACCGCAAAAAACATGACTGGAGAATGGGGAGGCGTGCGGACGGATCTGCGCCGTCATGGTTATGATTTTACGCTGGAATATAGCGCAATGACGGCCACGAATGTTTCCGGCGGTTACGATCGCGATAAAACCCTGCGCTACAGCGACCAGTATATTCTCGGCATAGATATGGATCTGGAAAAGATTTTAGGTATTCGCGACGGTGAATTTAAAGCGTCGGTGAATAATCGTAACGGGCGAGATCTGACTCAGGATCGCCTTCAGGATCCGCGCGCGCCGGTAATAGGTTCCGGTGTTCAGAGTAACTATGGCCGGGGTCAAACATGGCACGCAACGCAGTTTTGGTTCAAAAAAACCGGGTGGGAGAAGAAGCTGGATATCAAGGTGGGCCTGATGCCACCAGGAGAGGATTTTGATAACAACGGCTGCTTTTTTCAAAACCTGTCGCTGTGCGGTTCTTTAGCCGGACACGGCAGCGGCGTCTGGTATAACACCCCTATAGGCCAGTGGGGTGGCCGCATCAAATACAGCCCTACCCCAGCCCTTTACGTCCAGGCCGGGGCGTTTCAGTACAATCCTAACTACGCCACCCGCCACGGAAGTTTCGAGCTCGATGGAACCGGGCATCTGGGGTACATGTACCTTTTTGAACTGGGATACTCACCCACCCTCGGCGCGGCAAAACTCCCCGGCATCTGGAAACTCGGGGGATGGTACAACACGGCGGAGGCCAACGATGTGCTGGATGATGACAATGGCGACCCCTATGTTATCACGCACCAGGCCGCCCGGCGACACGACGGCCGCTACGGAGGTTATCTCTATATCGTCCAGCAGCTGACCTACTCGAGCAGCCAGCGCCAACGTGGCCTTAGCCTTTTCGGGCATCTGGCAATGAATGATAAAGATACGGCGACAATGGACTATCAGATGCAGGCAGGCGCCATTTATAAAGGCCCTTTCGCCAGTCGTCCGCAGGACTTTATCAGCTTCGGCGTCAGTAAAATGCACGCCAATGACAGAGTCGCCCGTCGGGCTCAGCTCCTGAACCAGATGCGGGGGATCGATGATTATGATAACCCACTGTATGTTCCGGTTCGCAAAGCCGAGTACGCCGCAGAGCTGCATTATAGCTTTCGCGCGACGCCCTGGCTGACCGTGCGCCCTAACCTGCAGCTGCTGGCCCACCCGGGAGGAAGCGAGGAGATTAATAACGCGTGGGTGATCGGCAATCAGGTGACCGTTAAATTCTGATAAAACAGGCGGCCGCCGTCAGGACTAATCAGAATAAGCAACAATGGCGAACAATCAAAATATGGGCTTACTTTATCAATTTTAAGCGCCGGGTATTGGGTCCAGACCCGACGGGATGGCCAAATAAATGCGGAGTGTGGTGAGAAATCATCGCACTCCTTTTTCTCTGGATGCAAATTGAGTCAGACATCAGATTTCTGCTGAGTATCGAAAGACGAAGTTAAACGTATTCCTGACTTTTTAAATCACATGGGATAGTAGCGAAAAATTAGGCTGTTTTAAGCTTCATGATGATTTTCCCGAATAACCAAGCTGATATCTTGCAAATCATGGCAGGATAAATCAAGCAAAGGCATCTCGCGCGGCGCTGCGCATCGACTGCTTATCAGGAGCTACCGCCTACCCGTATATATCAATAGCGGGCCAGCTCAACTAAACAGTGACTAAACAGTGGAATCCTCATTTCCATTTTGTAACACACCTCGGCAAATTAGCGATACCCGCCACAAAATTCACATATCACTCCCAATGATATAGCAAGCATCTTGCATTTGCAGAATGAGTCCGTTAGCGTCTGTAACGTTACACTAAAACGTTACAGAAGAAAGAAACACCCCTTTTTCGTTAAACCTACTGGCTGATTTAGCCATGCCAGAGAGCCTTATCGCGACCCCTACACTGTGAGAAAGGATAATCATGATGAAAACAAAACTGCTTCGTTCCGCCAGACTTTTTCTGGCATTCGCTTGCCTCGGTACCGCACTCATAGCTGGTAGTGCGCTGACCGCTTCAGCACAGGCCGCCATCAATTTTCGTGTGTACTCTTCTTTGCCGGCTGATGATTCTTCCGCACACTATATTTGGTTCAACCGTTTTCAGGAAAATATCAATAAAAACGAGAGGTTAAAAGGCCAGATTAAGCTCAATTACTTCGCAAACGCGATGCTGGGCAAAGAGGCTGATGCCACTCAGCAGGTGCGAATCGGCGCCATTAACATGATGATTTCAGGCACTTCAATCTGGGCGACGCTGGTACCCGAAATTGGCGTTCTTGATTTAGGGTACCTGTTTAAAGATTACGCTCAGGTCGGAAAAGCGCTGGATGGCAAAGTCGGCGAAAAGCTTTCCAGCCTGATGATGGATAAAGCAAACGTTATGGTACTGGGCTATGGCTATAACCTCGGCGCACGTAACGTGTATACCAAAAAGGTGATTGAAAAACCGGCGGATTTAAAAAACCTGAAAATCCGCGTGCTGCCGGTTCCCAACTTTATCGCCACGCTAAATCACATGGGTGCCGTTGCCATTCCCATGCCGGGCGGGGAAGTCTATTCCAGCCTCCAAATGGGCGTTATCGACGGAGTGGAACACGATGCCCCAACCATCTACGCCAGCAAATACTATGAAATTATCAAAAACGGTACACTGACTCGCCACAGCTATAACCCGCTGATGATTGCCATGAACAAGAAAAGCTTCGAGCAAATTCCGCAACTCTTACGCGCAGACGTGCTGGCCGCGGCAAAAGAAGCCACCGAGTACGAACGTCAGCAGGCCAGTCAAAAAGAGCTTGAGGCGATTAAAAACCTCGAAGCCAAAGGAGTGACCTTCCGGGAAACCGATCGCGCTTACTTCGCTCAGGCCGTACAACCTGTCTGGAAGGCATTCCTTGATAAATATCCTGATTTAAAACCGATGATGGAAGAGTTCAGCGCTACGGCGTCGAGCGCTAAACCTTGAACCGGGAATCGTCGGTCCGCTCGGTTCAGTCGGGCCGTCGGCGTAGCCATAAACCATGTGAGGAGTTCATCATGGCTGAGATCTCTCTGAAAACAAAGGATGAAAATACTTTGTTGACGCTATTGGGGCAGCTAAGCAAAGGCCTAACCAGCTTAACCTCGTGGGCCGGAGCGCTGGTGTTATTTATCAACGTTCTGGTGGTATTTGCTTCCGTTATCTGGCGTTATGCGCTGCATTCGCCCATTCATTGGGCGGAAGAGGTGGCGCGCGCGCTGATGATAGCGCTGGTCTTTTTTGGTGTCGCCACCTCAACCGGCAGAGGAGGACATATTGGCGTCGATCTTTTCCTGCGCTTTCTACCTGATGCCATTCGACCGTATGTCGTGCATGCCAGTCGCTGGATCCTGTTCCTGGTCTCCGTCGGCCTGGTCATCTCCAGCTACGATCTCGTCCAGGCTGCACGGCTACAAACCACCGAAACGGGCTTACCGCAAACCATCTATGTGATCCCGGTCCTGATCGGCTCCGTGGTGATGATGGTGGCTGCGCTGGAACATGCCCTACGCGAACGTGCGAAGATCGTTCTGCTCAGCGGTGCGGGGATCCTGGCGCTGGCGGCACTGGGTTATCTGAAACTCTCGCTGATGGCCGATCCAGCCAGCGCGGCTGCCGGACTCATGCTGATTTGCTTTGTCATGGGCATCCTGGCCGGTGTGCCCATTGCCTTCACGCTCGGCATGTCGGCAATGGTATTTTTTATCTGCGACCCTTCCCTGCCGTTTGTTTTCTTTTCTCAACAGGTCGCGGCTGGGGTTGATCACTTTGTCCTGCTGGCAATTCCCTTCTTCTTACTTGCCGGTGCGGCGATGGAAATCAACGGCATGTCAACGCGTCTGGTGGAACTTATTGTGCGTGGCATGGGACGATTTCGTGGCGGCCTGAATATGACAACCGTACTGTCGATGGCCTTCTTTTCCGGCATCTCGGGTTCAAAGCTGGCGGATGTGGCGGCAGTGGGCGGCGTGTTAATGCCCGCGGTGCGCCGGGCGAAACAAGATGGTGAAGAGGCCGCCGGGGTCTTTGCTGCATCTGCGGTAATGGCAGAAACCATTCCACCCTGTGTGAACCTGATTGTAATGGGGTTCGTCGCCAATATCTCTATCGGCGCGCTGTTTATCGCCGGTCTGGTGCCGGCAGCCTGCCTGTTGGTGCTGTTAATGGTGGCCGCCAACCGCTTTGGCGGGAAAATCAACGTCAGCGAAGCGTACCCGGTATTGCGCCCGCGCACCCAGCTTTATCTCGGCGCCGCCGTCGGTCTGGTTATGATCTTCATGATTGGCCGTGGAGTGATGATGGGGATTGCCACATCAACTGAAATCTCAGCTTTTGCCGTCATCTACGCCATTGTAGTGGGCCGACTGGCGTTTCGTGAGCTGACGCTGAAAGCGACGATAAAAATGTTTGTTGATATTGCAGCGATGTCGGGTGTCTTACTGTTCATCGTAGCCTGCGCTACCAGCTTGTCCTATGCCCTGACGATACAAATGATCCCCCAGCAGATCGCTGAACTGCTGGTCGGAATTGGTATGGAGCAAGGTGCCTGGCTGTTCCTGATATTAACCATTGTGATTCTGATTATCTTTGGCGCAGTTCTCGAAGGCGCCCCAGCGCTGATTATCTTCGCTCCCATCCTGGTGCCTATTGCCATTCAGCTTGGTTTTAATCCCTTGCACTTTGGCATCGTGATGATCATGGCGATGGGTTTTGGCTTGTTTTCCCCGCCTATCGGCCTGGGGTTATATACCACCTGCGCTATTTGCGGCGTGGAGATGAAACACGTGATTAAACCCATGGCGAAATATCTGGCGGTGGTTTTTGTCGGCATCATTATTGTCGCCATGGCCCCTCCTTTAACCACCTGGTTGCCAGGGCTCGCCGGCTATTAATTATTAGATCCTGCTATTTGCCACGCTCAGATGGCAGGGATATCCATGCAAATAAAACGCTAACACCATGCCAGATAATAAATCTGGCACCGTCTAACGCTGTATAACGGGAGTATACAATGGGAATATTAACGGGTAAGAAAGCCTTTATTACCGGTGCCGAACAAGGTATTGGCAAAGAGAGTGCGAGAAAACTGATCGAGGCCGGATGTGATATTTATATACATTATTTCAGTGGTGAAGAGGGCCCACAGGAATTAATCGCTTTAGCCAAACAAAAGGGTTCTCTCGCGGCCTACGGTTTCGCTGATTTAACCAATGAGGAAGATGCCGCACGCTGCGTGGCGAATGCGGCGGAATTTTTGGGAGGCATTGATATTCTGGTCAATAACGTCGGCGGTATTATTGCCCGCAAATGGCTGGGAGAGATTGAACCGCATTTCTGGCGTACAGTTATCGATGTGAATATGACAACGATGATGAACGTCACTCAACAGGCGCTGCCCTGGCTGAAAGCGGCCCCTGAGGGCGCAAGTATCGTTAACCTGGCTTCCCTGGCCGGACGTTCTGGCGGACATGCCGGCTCTCTGGTTTATTCTACTACCAAGGGTGCCGTACTGACATGGACACGCTCGCTGGCCGCGGAATTAGGTGAATATGGCATACGCGTTAATGCCGTTGCGCCAGGGTTAATTCTGGGAACGCGTTTTCATAACCAACATACGACCCAGGCCTCAGCCGATCGGACAATTCAGGAGATCCCTCTGGGACGGGCGGGCACGCCGGAAGACGTGGCAAGAGTCATTTGCTTCCTCGCGTCCGAATATGGTGGTTTTGTTTCCGGCGCGACCATCGATATCAATGGCGGGGTTTATCGGGCTTAAAAATATGGCGGGTATGCATACCCGCCAGCGTTTAAAAGGTAGGGTATATGATCAAGGCAGATATTATTCATCCTGATTTATTACAGGCACTGGCACAATGCGGGCATAAGGCGAACATTTTAATCGCTGACGCTAACTACTCTTTTTTAACCAATACCTCCGCGCAGGCACGTATTATATGGCTTAATTTTTCACCGGGACTGATTGGTAGCGTGATTATTCTCGAGAAAATCCTCCAGTATATAAATGTTGAAAAAGCTACGTTGATGAATAGCCCGGCGGATTTCGATAATACTATCGAGCGTGAGTATCGGAGCCTGCTAGCAGCAACTATCGAATTTGAACATGTTGAGCGCAACGCATTTTATTTACAGGCGAAAACGTCGGACACGATCCTGGTCATCGCTTCCGGTGAAACGCGCCGCTTCGCCAATATTCTGCTGACTGTCGCCCCAACGCTGGTATGAAATAAAGAGAAGAACAGGCTGTTCTTCTCTTGTCGTACTAACCTCAGGTATCTGCACTACGCACAGATTGTCGGGAAACCAGCGATGGAGGGAATAAAAACTCGGCAGGCGGGATAGATGCGTTATCTATCCGCATAATCAATCGGTCTACCATCACCTCTGCCATCGTTTTCAGCGGCGGCATGATAGAAGTGAGCCCTGGGAAAATCAGCCCGGAAAGTGAGATGTTATCGATGCCTACAATAGATATTTGCTGGGGTATATTGATTCCCGCCTGGTGCAGGCCGGTCATCAGTCCGATACCGAGCGCATCGTTAATCGCCACGATACCATCCGGGAGGTTGGACTGCTGGCTGATTTTTAACGCCAGCGCGCGCCCCAGTTCTGTCATTTCTGTGTCGCCATAGGCCGCCATCGCCTGTCCTTCCACGATCATCCCATCGCGGTATAACCCCTGCTCTTTTACCGCGCAAAGAAACCCTTCTATTTTGTGTGCGCGGCTCGGCGTCATTCCGGCCACGGTGGCAAACGCCAGACGACGACACCCCTGCGCGATAAGATGTTCTGCGGCCATTCGCCCTGCAGCAATATTGTCCATTGAGATGCTATCGAGGGAAAAATTACCCGTCTGTGCCCGCGCAGGCATACGGCCATCATAGTTCACCATCACCATGCCCTGCTCTACCGCGCGAGCAAAATGCGGTTTTTCGATATCGCATGCGGCGACGATAATCCCCCGAACGCCATGGGAGAACATATCATCCAGAAAGGCTTCTTCTTCTTCGATTTGCCGATAGGTATTACCAATCAGTACTCGATAGTGCCGCTCTTTCGCTGCCAGGTCCACTTCACGCGCCAGCGCCGCGAAACTCGGATTGACTATCGATGGCACCAGTAAACCAATCATTTTGGCCTGGCCGGTCTTTAACTGTTGCGCCACGCGATTCGGAAAGTAGTTCAGCGTCTGCATGCTCTGCTGGATGCGAGTCAGCGTTTCAGCCCGCATTTGATCGGTACGACCGTTCAGCACATTGGATACGGTGCTCACGGATACGCCTGCGTGTTTTGCGACATCACGAATATTCGCCATACCTCTCCTTTACGGCAATGAATGAATGGCATCAGGCATAACGGTCAACGCTGCCATCTTATTATAAATTATGCACTACAACGGTTTAGTGTAACGTTACAGACGATGCTGTCAATGCTATTGCCTGGACGGGAGAAAAATTCTGTTATACCAGGCCATATGCTCTTCAAACTTGCTTACAGGCGGATCGTCGATGGGCGAGTCCGCCATCATTCCGCACGAAGTTCATTCGCTTTTTGCAGAGCTTACGGATGACTCATCCCTTCACGCCATGAGTCGCTTTGATTATCACTTTTGGGGCAATTTTCTTCGTACAGACATTGTTTATTAAAGAACATCCGCAACATTAAGCGCGATACCCCGGCATAGCCTTCCTGCTATGCCGGGTATTTCAACTACCGCTTGATTAACGCAAACACGCCCCAGCCAAAGTATTCACGCGTATAAGTCGCATGGCGTTTTGGCGCCATCGTCAGCTCCGCCCTGACTTCTGACGCAAAGTCATCATCGGGGTTTTCCTCTAACCAACGGCGCATGGTGAGCCATTTCGCCGCTTCGTAGCGGTCCCAACCTTCCTGGTCCGCCAGTACCATTTCGACGAGGTCATAGCCAAGCGCATCGTAAGAGGAGACCAGATCGGCAAGCGTCAGAAAGTCGGCGAGCGAAGAGGCGCCACAGGCCTGTGCTATCTCTTCCGTTGCCGGTACCTGCCGCCAGTACGGTTCGCCGATCAGCAGCATACCGCCGGGCTTGAGGCTTTTGCTCAGCAGCGCGATAGTCCCGGCGACGCCGCCGCCGATCCAGGTCGCGCCCACGCAGGCGGCGATGTCGCATTTTTCCTCAGCCACATAACCGGCGGCGTCCTGGTGAATAAACATCACGCGGTCAGCAACGCCGAGCTCTTCTGCCCGCAGCTTAGCCTGCTGGCTGAACAGCGCGCTCATGTCGACGCCGATGCCGCGAATGCCGTGATCGCGCGCCCAGGTACAGAGCATCTCCCCCGATCCGCTGCCGAGGTCGAGTATGCGGGTTCCGGCCTTCATCCGCAGCACGCGGCCAAGGGCGGCATATTTTTCCGGCGTAAACGGGTTATGGATGCGGTGAGCGCTTTCACTAATGGTGAAAATACGTGGGATATCCAATGGTTGAATTCCTTTTATGGGTGTTGCGGAAAGAGAACCGGGAACGTTTTTTTCGGCCAGCAGCGCGTACAGCTTACCGGCAAAGGTTTCGCTGACCGGCCATTCCGCCTCATCCGGACGGGTAATGGTGGTCAAACCCGCCGTACGCAGCAGATCGAGATAAGCATCATCACGCCATGCGGTCATCTGACTACCGAAACGCGTCACCTTGCCGCTCTCTTCAATCGCCATGAACAGCGTGGAGCTGGTTTGCTCCGCCGGATCCCAGGCGTGCTCGGTCAGAAGCAGGTGCGGAATATCCAGAAACAGCCCCTGCGGACAGCGCTGCCAGCCGGGCTCGGCCATTCCCTGACGTTTAACTTCCGCATAGGTATGAACCTCGATGAGCAGCTTTCCCCACGGAACCAGCCACTGCGCGCAGCGGTTGACCAGCGAGCGAGCCTCAGCTGCGCTGAACACGTTCAGTTCACCGAAGGTCATCATGATGAAATCAAACTGTGTTTCCGGCGCGTAGTCGCGAACGTCCTGCTGGTGATAGACAATATCAAGCCCGGCCGCCTGCGCCTGCTGCCGGGCCCAGGCGATCGACGCCGGTGAAAAATCCACGCCCGTACAGCAGAAGCCGCGCTCGGCCAGCAGGCGCGTGTAAAGACCCGGCCCGCAGCCGAGGTCGAGAATGCGGGCGCCGGCGGGCAGCTGTCCGGCAATCCACGCCACCTGTTGTTCGATAATCGCCTGCCTGCGGCTGGCCCAGTCGTGCTCCTGCGACAGATGGTTCTCCAGCATACGCTGGCTAAACGCCGGTTCATCCCAGGGGATTTTGCGCTCCTGGGATGACAACGTGATATGCCTGGAACCTGTAATAATCGTGCCAATAGTCATCATCATCTCCTTATTGATTACTCGCGCCAGTGCTCGGGTTTCATTAACGCCCGGGCGCACTGTATCTGGCCCGTTCGCCCCAGCGGCTGAGACGAAAGCCGCTGTAGCATCCAGCAGGCTTTATGCGCCTCGGGAATCGAATAAGGCGCCGGATAGCCTTTATCTCCCGCGCATGGCTCAAACCCGTGCCTGGGGTAGTAAGTGGCGTGGCCCAGAACAAATACCGTCTGGCTTCCCATGGCTTTCAACTGCTCAATGCCGTGCCGGATAAGCGCTCCGCCAACGCCCGCGCCCTGGTATTCCGGCACCACCGCCAGGGGAGCAAGGATGTGCATCATCGGCGAGTCCGGCTCCCCTTTGAACATCGCCCGGGTGAATAAAATATGCCCAACCGCCTTTCCGTTATGCCTGGCCAGCAGCGATAACGTCGGGCTGGCACTCTCATCGTTGAGCAAAGAGGCCACCAGCCTGGCCTCTTTGCTGTAGCCGAAAGCCCGGGTTTCGACATTGAGAATGTCATCGGTATCGCCTTCAGAGGCGACATGAAAAGTGAAGCTGTGGTTTGTCATCAGAGGCTCCTTAGCGATTGTCCAGCTGTGCGCGGACGTTGTTCAGCCCGGTGGTATTGATGCGGTAGGGCTGTCCGTTGACGGACTTAATCAGCTTTTTGGTTTTGAGTTTTTTGAAAACGGCGAGCGTGCAGTCGCTGAGCAAGAGCCCTTCGCGGCTGTAGCATTCAACGGAGGTGACGCGGCCTGATGTATCGCGAACGTGCGCGATCCGGCCACCTTTAGCGAGAACGTGTAAGGTACGTTGTTCCTGACGGGATAGATTCATACTGAAGAAACCTGTTAATCATCATGCGTAAAAACGAGCCAACACCCGCAGGTGTTCGCGTAAGGTTTAAGCGCAGCGATAACCAGTCCGGCCTGAAAAGGTCGGGAAGCTGATTATCTGATGATGACATTCTCCAGCATCAAAGCCTCGGTGAGAGTTGAAAAGGTATTTACCAGCGAAATAATAACACGCAGTTTTTATATGGAAATCGTTATAGTCAAAAAGTGTGATCTGCAGCGAGCCCATACGCTTCCTGGCACTTATGGTCGACATGTTGACGCCATTGGTTAACCATTTATACCGGCATGACGCGCGGGACCCTATACCTTTCTGAGCTTCAGCAGGATCTATAGGCGCTACTCAACGGGTCTGAAATGACGTCGGGCCCTTCACCTATGCCATTAGCGAATCTCCATCACACTTTGGTTTACCAATTTACCTTACATGGTTGACTTGTTCGACCAATTGGAGGAACTTATACGCCATATCGTCTGGTTTCTCCTCCGTTACGATGGTTGACCGGAACCGACGCTCCCATCAAAGCAGCGGCCTGAAGCAGGTCAACAACGTGAAGAGGTTAAGCATGGAACAGACATGGCGCTGGTATGGCCCTAACGATCCGGTCACTTTAGCTGACGTCCGTCAGGCAGGCGCGACCGGGGTGGTTACCGCCCTGCACCATATTCCGAACGGCGAAGTGTGGACGGTTGACGAGATCCTCAAGCGTAAAGCCATCGTGGAAGAAGCCGGCCTGGTATGGTCGGTGGTCGAAAGCGTACCGATTCACGAAGAGATCAAAACCCATACCGGCAACTACGCGCAGTGGATCGCTAACTATCAGCAGAGCCTGCGCAATCTGGCCCAGTGTGGTATTCGCACCGTGTGCTACAACTTTATGCCGGTCCTCGACTGGACCCGTACCGACCTTGAGTACGTCCTGCCGGATGGCTCCAAAGCCCTGCGCTTCGATCAGATTGAATTCGCCGCCTTTGAGCTGCATATCCTCAAGCGTCCGGGCGCGGAAGCGGACTACACCGCCGAAGAAGTCGCCCAGGCGAATCAGCGTTTCGCCGCCATGAGCGATGAAGATAAAGCGCGCCTGACCCGCAACATCATCGCCGGTCTGCCGGGTGCGGAAGAGGGTTATACCCTCGACCAGTTCCGCCAGCACCTTGCGACCTATAAAGATATCGATAAAGCCGCGTTGCGCGAGAATTTCGCCGTCTTCCTGAAGGCGATTATCCCCGTTGCCGAAGAGGTTGGCGTACGTATGGCGGTACACCCGGACGATCCGCCGCGCCCGATTCTCGGCCTGCCGCGCATCGTCTCGACCATTGAAGATATGCAGTGGATGGTTGATACGGTGAACAGCATGGCGAACGGCTTTACCATGTGCACCGGCTCCTACGGGGTCCGCGCCGACAACGATCTGGTTGATATGATTAAGCAGTTTGGCCCGCGCATTTACTTCACCCACCTGCGATCTACGCTGCGCGAAGAGAACCCGAAAACCTTCCACGAAGCCGCGCATCTGCATGGCGACGTGGACATGTATGAAGTGGTGAAGGCGATTGTTGAAGAAGAGCACCGCCGTAAAGCGGAAGGCAAAGCGGATCTTATCCCGATGCGTCCTGACCACGGCCACCAGATGCTCGACGACCTGAAAAAGAAAACCAACCCCGGCTATTCCGCGATTGGGCGCCTGAAAGGGCTGGCTGAGGTCCGCGGCGTTGAGCTGGCGATTCAGCGCGCTTTTTTTAGCCGCTAATTCCTGACTGGTGGGGCCGACAGCGCCCCGCCTTTATCCCTTCGGTCGCCTGTTGCGGCCCATCCTGGAGTTTGCTATGACTGCCACCCTTGCCGACAGCAACCTGCCGGTTACACGCCCTGCGTGGGATCGTTCTCGCCTGGAATCCCGCATCGTACACCTGGGCTGCGGCGCGTTTCACCGCGCGCATCAAGCGCTTTACACCCATCATCTGCTGGAAACCAGCGACAGCGACTGGGGCATCTGCGAAGTCAACTTGATGCCGGGCAACGACCGTGTCCTGATTGAGAATCTGAAAAATCAGCATCTGCTTTATACCGTGGCGGAGAAAGGCGCTGACAGCACCGCGCTGAAAATTATCGGCTCGATGAAAGAGGCGCTGCATCCGGAAATCGACGGCTGCGAGGGCATACTGCGTGCCATGACGCGCCCGCACACGGCTATCGTCTCCCTGACGGTAACGGAAAAAGGTTACTGCACCGATGCGGCCAGCGGCCAGCTCGATCTCAACAACCCGCTGATTCAACACGACCTCGCCCATCCGGCGACGCCGAAATCCGCCATAGGCTATATCGTCGAAGCGCTGCGCCTGCGCCGCGAGCAGGGGCTTGCGGCCTTTACGGTGATGTCCTGCGATAACGTCCGCGAGAATGGCCACGTGGCGAAAGTGGCGGTGCTTGGCCTGGCCCAGGCGCGCGACCCGCAGCTGGCGGCGTGGATTGAAGCCCATGCCACCTTTCCGTGCACCATGGTTGACCGCATCGTGCCCGCAGCGACGCCCGAAACCCTACAGGAGATTGCCGACCAGCTTGGCGTCTACGATCCGTGCGCTATCGCCTGCGAACCGTTCCGCCAGTGGGTGATTGAAGATAGTTTCGTCAACGGCCGCCCGGAGTGGGACAAAGTCGGCGCCCAGTTCGTTGAAGACGTGGTGCCGTTTGAAATGATGAAGCTACGGATGCTCAACGGCAGCCACTCTTTCCTTGCCTATCTTGGCTACCTCGGCGGCTATGAAACCATTGCCGAGACCATGACCAACCCGGCATACCGCGAAGCGGCTTTCGCCCTGATGATGCAGGAGCAGGCTCCGACGCTGTCGATGCCGGAAGGCACCGATCTTCAGGCCTACGCCACGCTGCTGATTGCCCGTTTCAGCAACCCGTCTCTGCGCCATCGTACCTGGCAGATCGCCATGGACGGTAGCCAGAAGCTGCCGCAGCGCCTGCTTGACCCAATCCGTCTGCATCTGCAAAACGGCAGCAGCTGGCGTCACCTGGCGCTCGGCGTGGCGGGCTGGATGCGCTACACCCAAGCGATCGACGAACAGGGGCAGCCGATTGATGTCGTCGACCCGCTGCTGGCGGATATCCAATCGATCAACCAGCGTTATCAGGGCGCGGAACGCGTCGCGGCGCTGCTGGCGCTAAGCGGAATTTTTGCCCACGATCTGCCGGACAACAGCGATTTCGTGGCGGCGGTGGCGCAGGCGTACCAGCAGCTGTGCGAACGCGGCGCCCGCGCGTGCGTGGCGACGCTCGGCGCCGGCCTGTAATCACCTCTCCCTGTCACGGGTCAACTGAACAACAGCGTGGTTGACCCGTTTTCCCTCTCTCAGCGCAGAGAGATGCCAACCCGGCGGCCAGATGCTATAGTCAGCCACCGGGCTATCGCATCTCACAACATAACATCATGAAATCACAAACTTCTCAGCACAGACCCTACCAGGAAGTCGGCGCGTTGATCCGCGATCTGATCGTCAAGACGCCCTATCGCCCCGGCGATCGCTTACCGCCGGAGCGCGAGATCGCCGAGATGCTGGACGTCACCCGTACCGTAGTTCGTGAAGCGCTGATCATGCTGGAAATTAAAGGGCTGATCGAAGTACGCCGCGGCGCCGGGATCTACGTGCTCGATAACGCCGCCGGAGAAGGCGCGGCGGAGAGCGCGGACATGAACCACTGCAATGACGCCGGTCCGTTTGAACTGCTGCAGGCCCGCCAGCTGCTGGAAAGCAATATCGCCGAGTTTGCCGCCCTGCAGGCGACCCGGGAAGATATCATCAAAATGCGCCAGGCCTTACAGCTGGAAGAGCGCGAACTGGCCAGCAGCGCGCCGGGCGGCTCCGAAAGCGGCGATATGCAGTTTCACCTCGCCATCGCCGAAGCGACTCATAACAGTATGCTGGTAGAGCTGTTCCGCCAGTCATGGCAGTGGCGGGAGAATAATCCCATGTGGATCCAGCTGCACCGCCATCTCGGCGATACTCACTACCGCCAGGAGTGGCTGGTGGATCATAAACGGATCCTCGCCGCCTTAATCAAAAAAGACGCCCGGGCGGCCAAGCTCGCCATGTGGCAACATCTGGAAAACGTTAAACGGCGCCTGCTGGAGTTCTCCAACGTCGACGATATTTACTTCGACGGCTATCTGTTTGACTCCTGGCCGCTGGACAACGCGGACGCCTGACCTCTTCTACAAGCGCGCGGACATCGCCCATCCACGCGCCCCTTGCCGCGACGCCGCAATCATTGATAATGATTCTCATTTTATTGTCGCTCTGCCCGCGTAATGGTAAAGTTACCCTATCTGATGACGCCCCCTCTCCGGTGCCGACAACCGCATGAACAAGACAACGACGCACAACGAACCCGCCCGCCGGGCGCCGAGAAAAACGTTCTCCGTCAGCGAGTTTATGGCGTTTGGTGAACGATACGGTATCGACTACCGCTTCCCGCTGCTGCGGCAAACGCCGGAGCCCTCGTACGCCAGCCCTGTGCTGCGGGGAGAAGTGGAAGAGATGACGCTGCCCTGCGGAATGTGCGTCACCCATTCTGATGTTCACGTGTTGCAGCCCTATGAGACCACCTCCCGCCACAGCAGCCCGCTCTATATGCTGGTGGTGCTGGAAGGCTGTGTCGCCCTGACCCTCAACGGGGAGCAGCACCTCGTCCGTTCCGGGATGGCGTTCACTTCGCGTCTTAGCGAACAGCAGACGATGCGCGCCCGCCACGATGCCGACAGTCGACTACGTACGCTCTCCCTCGGACTCTACCCGGACGGCGCGTGGCGCGACGGCCTGCTCGATTCATTGATGCGCGAATGGGAAAGATGCCAGACGCCAACGCTGATCTGGCAGATACCGGGTTTTCTGCTGAGCGGGCTAGAGTACGCGCAGCAGAGTTCGCCTGGCCGCGTTTCCCGCCAGCTGATGCTGGAGGGGCTGATTCTTCAGCTGTTTGGTCACGGGCTGAGCGTATGCCAGGACGAAAGCACGAAGCATATCGCCCCGGCGGGCGGCGAACGGCAGCGGCTGGAAAGGGTTCGCCGCCTGCTGGAGCAGGCGCCGGAAAACGACTACACCCTGAACGAGCTGGCCCAGCGGGCGGCGATGAGCTCCAGCAGCTTACGCAGTAAGTTTCGCCAGGCATACGGCTGCTCGGTCTTCGACTACCTGCGCGACTGCCGCCTGGCACGGGCAAGAGGCTATCTGCTTGAGGGCTATAGCGTACAGCAGGCGGCCTGGATGTCGGGCTATCAGCACGCCACCAACTTCTCGACCGCTTTTCGTCGGCGCTACGGCATCTCGCCCTGCGATGTGCAAAAGGCGGGCTAATCCATTTTTCCTCTTTTTGCGAAAAATAGTCAGCGGCTTTGGCAGCGCGCATACGTATCCTGGCATTGCGCATAGTTATAGAGAGCATCAAAAAGGTAATAATTCTTATTAACAATTAGAAATGCCTTTGGAGATGTTCATGTTTGCGAAAACTCGCCTGGCGCTACTGGTAGGATGGGTGACCGGCGGCGTCGCTTTCCCGCTGCTGGCCCAGGAAACAACTAAGAATGAAACCATCGTGGTCACTTCGCAGATGCAGAGCGGCGCGACCAAAATTGCCACACCGGATATTGAGACGCCGCAGTCGGTGTCGATTATCACGCGCGAGCAGTTTGAAGAACAGGGCGCAATCAGCGTCCGCCAGGCCGTGAGCTATACCCCCGGGGTTTACAGCAACCAGATTGGCGCCTCCAACCGCTTTGACTATATCGTCCTGCGCGGCTTCTCCGACGGCAGCCTGGATAACGTCTATCTTGACGGCCTGAAAATGATGGGCGATACCAACTCCCATAGCTCGCTGGTGGTCGATCCGTGGTTCCTCGAAAATATCGAAGTGGTGCGCGGCCCGGCCTCAGTGCTGTACGGCCGCTCTTCGCCCGGCGGCATCGTCGCCCTCACCTCGCGTAAACCTTCATTCGATCCCGGCGGTGAAATCAAGCTGTTTGCCGGGAATAACAACCAGCGCGGGGCGGCGTTTGACGTCACCGGGGCGCTGGACGATAACGATCGCGTGGCGGCGCGCTTAAGCGGCATGACCCGCTATGCGGACTCACAGTTTGATACCTTAAAAGAGCAGCGCTATGCGATTATGCCCAGCCTGACCTGGCGCATCACCGACCAGACGCGGCTTGATTTAATGGCCTATTTGCATCGCGACCCGGAAGGCGGCAGCCACTCTGGCCTCCCTTATGAAGGCACCGTGGTACCGCACTACGGTAAAAAAATCGCTAACACCTTCTTTGAGGGCGAAGATGATTACGATAAGTATGACCGCCGCGAAAACATGGTCGGCTACAACTTCGAGCATATGTTTGATAACGGCTGGTCGGTGCGGCAGAAGCTGCGCTACCTGCACACCAAAGTCGAGCTGAATCAGGTCTATGCCGCGGGCTGGCTGAACGAAAGCGAGCTGAACCGCGGCTATTCTGGCTCGGACGAAAAGATGAACGCCATCACCCTTGATAACCAGCTCGACGGCAGCGTCGATACCTGGGCCGTCAACCATCGCCTGTTACTGGGGATCGACTATCAGGACCGCAGTAACAACACCACAGGCTACTATGGCGCATTCCCGGCCATCGACGCCTTTAATCCGGTCTATGGCGCGAAGCCGGATTACATCACCATGTACAGCCGCGAGAAGCACAAGCTACGCCAGACCGGCTACTATCTGCAGGATCAGATGTCCTGGGAGCGCTGGCGCTTCACCCTCGGCGGGCGCTACGACCAGGTCAGCGTGTCGAATATCGATAAGCTCAATCAAACGCGCAGCGATCTGGATAAGAACAACTTCAGCACCCGCGCCGCGCTGCTGTATTTGTTCGATAACGGGTTTGCCCCGTACATCAGCTACTCCACCGCCTTTACGCCCACCAGCTTCGCCGACGAAAACGGCAACGTGCTGGATCCGATGAAAGGCAAGCAGTGGGAAGCCGGGCTGAAGTATGAGCCGGAAGGAATGAATAGCCAGTTCAGCGCCTCGGTATTCCGCATCAATCAGACCAATATCGCCACCAAAGAAGAGCCGACCGATCCGTATCGTTCGATTGGTGAAATTGAGTCGAAAGGGGTGGAGCTGGAAGCGATTAGCCAGCTAACAGACAGCTTCCGCCTGCAGGCCGCCTATACCTACACCGACATTCGCTATAAGAAAAGCAGCCCTGAAGAGCAAGGCAAGCGTGCCGTTTACGCGCCGCGCAATCAGGCCAGCGCCTGGCTGAGCTATGATGTGAAAAGCGGCCCGCTGGATGGTCTGACGCTGGGTTCCGGTATGCGCTACGTCAATGGCATTACCAGCGACCGCCTGAATACGCACACTCTACCGTCCTATACGCTGGTGGATATGGCGATTGGCTATGACCTGTCGAAGGTGGGAATTAAAGGCCTCAGCGCCCAGCTGAACGTCAATAACCTGACCGACAAGAGCTACATTGCCGCCTGTAACTCGCTCTCCTACTGCTACTTTGGCGCGGAGCGCAGCATCGTCGGCAGCGTCTCCTGGAAGTTCTGATAACGTTAAAAGCCCGGAGTTTTTGGCTCCGGGCAGCCGGTTAATCTTCCGCTTTATGGGCCCACGCGGGCATGGCGGTTAAATAACGCATCGCCCGCTTGCGTGATTCCACGGGCCCGACCTTCTGCCAGGAATCGAGGAACTCAGCCAGGCCGGAGACGGCATCTTCCCATGACTTAAGCTTCCCCTCGCTATCGCAGCACCAGGCGCAATAATCGTCGCTTGCGCTTTTCGCACCTTCGGCGGACATCGGCATTCCACAGGCCTGACAAAACCTTTCTTGCTGTGACATAGAGCGCTCCTTTCTTGCCAGTTGAGCATAAAAAATACCGCATTTTTTGCACAATAACGTACCGCCAGTTCAAATAACCGTAAATTAATGATGGTTATTGCAGCCGTAGAACCCCCGGCTTCCTGAACGCGTTCGACTACACTAAGCAGGGACAGATGTTTGACGCCGCTGGGTCTGCCGGGAGTATCAATCGATGGCAGCCCCCGCCGAGCCGGACGCATTCACTGCTAAAACAGATTAAGACAGGACGCAACCATGCAACTTAACGACCCTACCCTTTTTCGCCAGCAGGCAATGATTAATGGACGTTGGCGCGACGCCAGCAGCAAAGAGACCCTTGTGGTCACGAACCCCGCCAACGGCCAGCAGCTGGGCAGCGTGCCCAAAATGGGCGCCGGGGAAACCCATGAGGCTATCGATGCCGCCGCCCGCGCGCTGCCCGCATGGCGCGCCCTTACCGCCAAAGAACGCTCCAGCATCCTGCGCCGCTGGTTTGAGCTGATGATGGAACATCAGGACGATTTGGCGCGCCTGATGACGCTGGAACAGGGAAAACCGCTGGCGGAAGCAAAAGGTGAAATCAGCTACGCCGCCTCCTTTATCGAGTGGTTCGCGGAAGAGGGCAAACGCATCTACGGCGACACCATTCCCGGCCATCAGGCTGATAAGCGGCTGCTGGTGATTAAGCAGCCGATCGGCGTGACCGCCGCTATCACCCCGTGGAATTTCCCCTCGGCGATGATCACCCGCAAGGCGGGCCCGGCGCTGGCCGCTGGCTGCACGATGGTGCTCAAGCCCGCCAGCCAGACCCCGTTCTCCGCGCTGGCGCTGGCGGAGCTCGCCAACCGCGCCGGGATCCCCGAAGGGGTATTTAACGTCGTTACCGGTTCGGCCAGCGAGGTCGGCGGTGAGCTCACCGGCAACCCGTTAGTGCGCAAACTCTCCTTTACCGGCTCGACGGAAATTGGCCGCCAGCTGATGGAACAGTGCGCGAAAGATATCAAGAAGGTCTCGCTGGAGCTCGGCGGCAACGCGCCGTTTATCGTTTTTGACGACGCCGATCTGGATAAGGCCGTCGAAGGCGCGTTGGCCTCCAAGTTTCGTAATGCCGGACAGACCTGCGTCTGCGCCAATCGCCTGTACGTCCAGGATGGCGTTTACGATCGCTTCGCCGAAAAGCTTCAGCAGGCGGTCAGTAAGCTGCAAATTGGCGATGGTCTACAGCCGAATGTCACTATCGGGCCGCTGATTGACGAGAAAGCGATCGCTAAAGTGCAGGAGCATATCGCCGATGCGCTGGGCAAAGGCGCGCGGGTAGTAACCGGCGGGAAAGTCCATGAGCTGGGCGGTAATTTCTTTCAGCCAACGATTCTGGTGGATGTCCCCGGCGACGCCAAAGTGGCGAAAGAAGAGACCTTTGGCCCCCTCGCCCCGCTATTCCGCTTTAAAGATGAAGCGGATGTTATTGCTCAGGCCAACGACACCGAATTCGGCCTCGCGGCCTATTTCTACGCCCGCGATCTGAGCCGCGTTTTTCGCGTCGGCGAGGCGCTGGAGTACGGCATTATCGGGATTAACACCGGCCTTATCTCTACCGAGGTCGCCCCGTTCGGCGGCGTGAAATCTTCCGGTCTCGGCCGCGAAGGTTCGAAGTATGGCATTGAGGATTACTTAGAAATCAAATATATGTGTATTGGTCTTTAGCCGATAAACGCGCCAGTCTCCGCTGGCGCGGATTTTTTAACGCTCGAGTACGGATCGGCAAGGAAATGTTGCCATGACGGCCGTTAGTTTGCCACCCGGGTCTCCCCCTATTTAACCGTAACCGCCCTTCTTTATGCTTAAGATCATGATAAAAGTATTATTGCCCGGAAGGAAAAGTTATCTCCCCTCTGTCCGGGGCATGTTCGACATAAGATTAATCGTAGGCTACAATAATCAACGCCAAGCTAAAGCTTAATTTTTGAATAGATTCATAGACATAAATTCAGCTCTAGAGAAGGACAGGACATCATTTTATTGACTATAAAACGAGCAAAAAGATGACGGATAGCACCATTAAAATTTACAACGCCCGCTATAGTAAGCTGATGAAGCTACTGGATTTTTTTGCCGTCAACCTGTTCATTTTCGCTTATTTAAAATACTTTTTCGTCGAACCCTCAACGGCCTCTCTGTTCCTGGGAATCATATATTCGCTGATTTTTATCCGGGCTAATGAACACTTTCAGTTATATTCCGGTCAGTTCAAGGGACAATATTTAAAAAAATTAACTAAATTGTTTTTCAGCGTCAGTATAAGCGGCTTGTTATCATTTTTATTATTCGTAAGCGCCGAACTATTGTTGAACAATCACGCCAGCACAAACGCGGTGCGATTAGCCGAAATTATTGTGCTGTGTTCGATGGCCATATTTATTAGTATGTTTCTTATTCGCGTTATCACCAGCCGCTATTTTTTCAAATCCAGACTCAAAGTAGCTATTTTAGGCATAACGCCAGCCGGGCTGGCCATCGAGCAGGCGCTGTTTAAGGAGTATACCCACGACGGGATTGATATTACCTTCTTTGAGGATCGCGCCGTTCAGCGCGACAGTCGCCTGCTAAGCATTGAGAAAAAAGGCAACTCACTAGACCTGCTGGCGCTGGCGAAAGCCGGAGAAATCGATGAAGTCTATATTGCCCTGCCGATGGTCGCCCAGCAGCGTATTCGCCAGTTCTTGAATGAATTTTCCGACACCACCGTGGACGTATTCCTGGTGCCGGACCTCTTTTCCTACAGCTCACATATTTCTCAGTTGCGGATGTTCGGCAATATTCAGACAATCAGCATTTTTACATCGCCTTTCGAAGGTGAAGGCGCGGTACTCAAGCGTATCGAAGATATCGTGCTTGGCGCTTTTTTTACCCTGGTCAGCCTGCCGGTCATGCTGGCGGTGGCGATCGGCATTAAGCTAACTTCGCCGGGCCCGGTGCTGTTTAAACAAAACCGTTACGGCCTGAACGGTAAACAGATCCCCGTCTGGAAGTTCAGAACCATGCGCGTGATGGAAAACAGCGCGGTAGTGACCCAGGCGACGCGTAACGATCCGCGCATTACCCGCTTCGGCGCCTTTTTACGAAAAACCTCGCTTGATGAACTGCCGCAGTTTTTTAACGTGCTGCAGGGAACCATGTCGATTGTGGGTCCACGCCCTCACGCGGTCGCGCATAATGAGCAGTATCGCGTGCTGGTGGAAAATTACATGATCCGCCATAAAGTGAAGCCCGGCATTACCGGGCTGGCGCAAATACACGGTTTTCGCGGCGAAACCGACACGATTGATAAAATGGAAAAACGCATTCAGTACGATCTGGAATATATTCAGTCGTGGTCGCTGCTGCTGGACATCAAGATTGTGTTTTTAACGTTTTTCCGCGGATTTGTGGGGAAGAATGCGTTCTGAACTCACTTTTCTCGCAGGTTTGCTGGCGATGCCTTACGCATGGGCTGGCCTGCAGGCAAAACCCCATACCGGTGTGGCTGGCATCGATTTCGAGAGCCAGGTGGGTTATGACGTCGGTTACAATGACAACGTGACCTGGCAACGCTACGGCGGGAATGAAATCGGCTCAGCTTATCAAGGTGTTAAGCCGATTTTTAAAGCCATCGGCGAGCGCTACGAGGACCGCTATTTACTGATGTACTCCGGCGATTACCGCCGCTACGCCAGCGATAGCGCAGATAACCGCGACAACCATTTTTTTATGTTTAACGGCAAGTGGCGCTTCGGCAGCATGCACGGGCTGTCGTTGGATCTTGATGAAACGTTCGGCCATGAAGAGCGCGGCCGCGATACCACCGAGGGTTTTCTCCCCGAGCAGTTTAAAGAATTTGGCATTAATCAGCCTATCGCCACGCGCTTCTTTAACAGCGAATTGCGCTATAGCTACGGCGCCCCGGAAGGGCGCGGCAAAGCAGAAGTTGCGCTAATGCATAAGCAGCTGCGCTTTCGCAATCTCGACAGCATTGAGGACGCCAGCGCCGACTTTCATTACTACATGCACGATCAGGAGTGGCATGAAAACAGCCTGGTCGCCGAACTTTTTGATCAAAAAGCCAAAACGCTGCGCTATCGCTACAGTTTTATTACCAACCAGCGTCGCTATGAGCTCAACCCGTTAAAAGACAGTAATGAATATTATCTGCTGGTCGGCATGAAAAATCGCCTTTCCGGCAAGACCGAGATCAACGGCAACGTCGCCTGGCTATATAAAGATTTCATCCATAACCCCGACTCACAGGGGTTCAACGGCCTGAACTGGGATATTAACGCCGACTGGAAACCGCTTGAACAGATAAAGCTCAACTTACACAGTTCACAACGAATAAAAGATCCCACCGACTCCGGCGGCTATATTCTGGTATCAAATTTCGGTGTGGGATATGAGCACCATTGGCTGGTCGACAGATTCTCCACTCTGGTTGATTACTCTTATATTACAGAGGATTACAAACACCAGACCAACGGACGCAAAGATCAATCAAATCTCGTGTCGCTCACCCTCAACTACGACTACCGTCCATCCGTTAATTTTCAGCTGAAGCTGCAATGGAACACGATGCATTCTAATAAAGAAAAAGATGCCTTTTATATTGGCCCGGATTATGACCATGAGGTCGAGCGCACGCTGGGCTACAACGACTCGGCCGTTATTTTTATGACGCAGGTACAAATATGATCCTTAACTATGGAAAACGGGTGATAGTTTCTCTTCTGGCGCTATGGCTGGCGGGCTGTTCAGCGCCGCCGCAGACGATCCGAACGCCGCCGGATGCCGTTTATCATCTGGACCAGGGGGATGAGATCAATATCGCGGTTTCCGGCGAGCAGGATCTCACTATGCGCGTAAAAATCGATAATAGCGGCAGCGTTGATTATCCTTATATAGGCTCCCTGATGCTGAAAGGAAAAACGCCGGAACAGGTCGGCAACGAAATTGCCGATAAGCTGCGCGGTAACTATCTACAGGCGCCCATGGTGACCGTGAGCATTGCCGAATACCGTAAAATTTATCTGTTAGGCGAAGTCAAAAAACCGGACGGTTACGCCTGGGAACCGGGCTTAACCGCTGAAAAAGCCATTGCGCTGGCCGGTGGATTTACCGATCGCGCCGATCGCCATGACATCCGCATTCGTCAGTTTCGCAGCGGTAAACTGCTGGAAAACGTCGCCGCCGACTCCTCCGTACAGGCTGGAGATACCATCATCATTGGCATGAGTTTCTTCTGATATGGCTATTTCATTAGTTGAAAATGGAAAAAAGAAAGAAGGCTTTATCGACTTCACGCCTTACTTCAACAAAATTAAGCACAAGCTGATCTGGTGCCTGGTGGTGGTCGTGGTGGCGGCAGCGGCGTCGTGGATCCTGACGCGCTTTATGTCATCCAGCTATACCGCAACCGCGACGGTGCTGTTTAAAGCGCAGTCGCAGGACGTCACTCCCCTGCCGCGGCTGGAAAACTACGATTCCACCCGCAGCGATTACTATGAAACCAAATACGCGCTGATGGGCTCCCGCGTGGTACTGGAAGCCGCGGTAAAAGCGCTAAAGCTGGATCAGGACCCGGAATTTAACGGCGGGGATAAGCTTGATGAGGCCGCGCGCGTCAATAATGCCGTGCGCGCCCTGCAAAAAAACCTGACCATCTCCGGCGTGCGCACCACGCAGCTGGTTTCCGTTTCGATGGAGGCAAAATCGCCGCAAAAAGCCGCCGATATCGCCAACGGCGTGGCGCAGGCGTTTATCGATTACAGCCTGGCGCAGAAGCAGAAAATCCTGCTCCAGGCCCAGGGCTGGAACGAAAAAATGATGGACGATCTGCGCAATAAGCTCGATCGCCAGAAAGCCGACATCGATGATTTTCTTAAAAAGAATGGCCTGCTGACCTTCCGCAGCATGGATGGCTACGAGACCGAGCAGTTGGGCATCGTGATTAACCATCTTGCCGACGCCACCCAGCGCCGTCTGAAAGCGCAAACGGTATGGGACAAAGTGCGCCGTCAGCAGGGGAAACCGCCGGAAGCGATCATCTCACTGCCGGAAATTTCCGGCCATCCGCAGATTCAGGATTTGCGCATCGCGCTAATCCAGACCCGGCGTAACCTATCGGAAGCGGCGAAACACTATGGCCCTAAGCATCCGAAATATCTTCAGGCTCAGGCCCAACTGCAGGCCGTGAACGGGCAGATAGGCCAGGTGTTGGGGGAACTGCTTAACGGCTTACGCCAGCAGTATCAGATTGCGCTGGACGATGAGCAGCACTATCAGAAGATGCTCGACGACCAGAAAGCCGGCTTTCAGGCGCTGGGCGCCAAGCGCGACAAATACAACACCATGATGACCGCGCTGAACAAAACTGAAGAGCTGTATAAATCGCTGTATCAGCGGGCGAATGAGCAGAAGCTCTCCGAGAGCTTTTCGGTTCCTGATGAAGTGATCTACGATGCCGCCGTGCCGCCAAATCTTCCCTCTAAACCGCAGCGCGGTCTGCTTATCGTGATGGCTACCCTGATGGCGCTCGCACTGTACATCATGTACTTGATAGTCAGCACCGCGCTCGATAAAACGGTGAACAGCATCAGCGAACTCAAAGCCAAAACGGGCCTTGATGGCAGCGGTGAGTTTCCGCTATTACCTCAGGTGAACAGCGCGCAGCTGACGTTCCAGAACCTGCTGTATGCCGATATGCTCCACAGCCTGCGCCTGGCGCTGCTCGGCCAGAATAATCATAGCGGGACGATACTGGTGACCTCGGCACAGGCCCATGCCGGCAGCAGCCTGATTGCCGAAATGCTGGCGTGGTCCGCCGCTAAGTCAGGCAAAACCTTACTCATCGATATAGATTATCTCGCAAGCGCAGGGCTCTCCGCGCGCTATCCTCAGCATAAAACAGGGTTCAGCGCGTGTCTTGATGACCGCTGCGCCACGTCGCAGGCGGTCGTCTCTCTGGCCGACAATCTTGATTTTATGCCGCGCGGCGAACTGAACGACTCGACGCTGCTGCTGTTCACCTCGCAACGGCTCCCGGCGCTGCTGACCACGCTGCGGCAGACCTACGATTATCTGATCATTGATGCGCCATCGCTCGGGCTGGCCCAGGACGCCCTGCTGCTGGCGCCGCACGTCGATATCAGCCTGCTGGTGGTCAACGCTGGCGAGCAGGCGTCGCGCATCCGCGATGCGCAAAATCGTCTGCAAGCCGCCGCGCCAACCCCTGTCGCCACCATGCTTAACCGGGTGCAAGAAGAGAACCTGGAGACGCAGGAGGGCAAACGCCTGCCCGAGCGCGGCATGGGCGAACTGATTTCACCGAAGTAGCGATTATGAACTTAATTAAGAGTATTTCTTCAATCGCCAGCTCCTCGGTCCTCTCGCAGGCGATCGGCGCCTTCTCTGTATGGCTGATTTCCCATCGCTACGGCATGGCGGAAGTCGGGCACTACGCGATGATCTACAGCAACGTGCTGATTGGCGCTCAGGTTTGCACTTTTGCGTCGCAGCTGCTGATCCCGCGCCAGGAAGAGCATGAACTGGGGCAGAACGTGGTATTTTGCCTGCTGCAAAGCCTGCTCCTGGCGCTCCCCTGGGCAGTGGTCACGGGACTGATGTTCCATCTCAATATTGTGTTTCTCTATCTACTCACCTTCGGCTATGCACTGGTTTTGATCGCCGAGAACCTCTCGCTGCGCGGCGGTAACTATCCGTTCCTCACCTTTCAGCGCATCGCCGTATCGCTGGTGGTGGCAATAGCCCTGCTGGCGATGCCGAATACCACGCTGTTCTATATTGCCTGGATGGTGGGCATTTTGCTGCTGCTCAGCCTCTGCCTGCTGCGCTTGTTTCGCTTCAGCACCCTGACACCGGCACACTTTTCACCGCGGGCAAACGGTCTTTTCGCGCGCCAGCACTGGCAGCATCTCAGCCGCGTCGGTAGTGCGGAAGTGCTGGCGATGGCCAGCAACAATCTGCCGACAATGTTGATTAACGTCTGGTTTTCACCGCTGGTCGCGGGTTATTTCTCGGTGGTGAGCCGCTTCTGCTTATCACCGGTGATGATTGTCGGTAACGCGGTGCGCAATTCCATCTTTTCAAAATGGTCGATGGATTTTCGTAACAACACCTTTAACTATGCGGAATACAAAAAAATTCGCCTGCTGCTGATGGCCGCGGCGCTGATCTGTATCCTTGGGATCTGGATTTTCTATCCACTGGTCATGCGCCTGGGTTTCAGCCAGGAGTGGCTCAATTCGATCCCGACCTCACGCTATATGCTGCCTTATCTGTTCGCCGCCCTGGCCGTCAGTCCGCTGACCGTTATCGAGCTTATCTTTGGTTCTAAACGCTATTTTTTACGCATTCAGATAGAGCAGTTGCTGATCATTATCGTCGCTTTTATCGCTCTACCTGAATTGGGCCAAAGCTATGAAATTGCCCTGCTGACTTTCTCTGTTCTTACCAGCATTCGCTATCTGTTCATTCTGTTGAAAATGAATAAGCGGGCGCTGCAGCTCTCCCGGCAGGAGCAGAAAATATGCAGCTAAACACCGGTCGCTATCTGGAAATATTCGCGCTGACGACCATCGTCTTCTGTGGCACGGTGCAGTATTTCACCGGCGTTGTCGCCGTATTATGGCTTCCGTTTTTCATGGTGCTGGTCATGGTGGTTTTGTTGATGATGCAAAGCCGGCAGCAGCCTTTGGCGCTCAGCGCGCGCGAGAAGGTGGTGCTAGCGCTGTATCTGACCTTTATTATCCTCAGCCTCTGCGCCACCGTTTTACAATCCGGTATCGTCACCGCCATCGTCGGTTTTAAAAACGAACTGGCCTTGTCGCTGGTGATGTTTTGCATGCTGCTTGGTATGTTTCGCGAGTCGCAGCTGCATCGCCTGACTCAGCTTTTTTACTGGCTGTTCTACGTCCAGTTTCCGCTGGCTATCTATCAGGTGCTGGTGGTGGTGCCAAAACGCGTCGCCCTGCGCGGTGAGGATGAAAAATGGGATTCGGTGGTCGGCACGTTTGGCGGCGACCCGATGGGCGGCGGCAATACCGCGGCCATGGGGATGTTCTGCCTGCTGATTATGCTGTTGAAGGTGTCCGAATTTAAGCACGGTATTTGCTCGTTCAAGTCGATGGCGGCGCATATCGTGCTGGCCTTTTTCCTCTGCGTGGTCGGCGAGGTAAAATTCGTGATTCTGCTGTCGCCGTTCTTACTGGCGCTGCTGTGGATCATGCCCGCTTACGTCAGCGGCATCAGCAAAGTCACCCTGCGCTCGTTGATGATAATCGCCGCCGGAATGGTGGTGTTAATTTTTGCCGCTATCACCATTCTCGCCTCCAACTACTCGTCGGCCTTCGGCGGGGATCCGACCAAAAGCGCGCTCTCGGTATTTATCGATTCCCTCGGTTATATTTTTGATACTAACTACATTATGGAAAGCGGCGAGCTCGGCCGGTTTACTACTATTTTCTTCTGGCTTAAGCATAACGAACTTTTTGGCCCCGGCGGAATGCTATTTGGCTACGGCCTGAACGCGACCAACAGCGGCAGTACGGTCTCTCCAGGCTATATCGGCGCCTGGTATCATCTGATACTCGACTCCACCGCGCTAAGCATGATGCTGTGGGAAGTGGGTATTATCGGCGTGATCTTATTTATCGCCATGATTGCTTCTATTCTTATCGGCATGCGGCCCAAAGAGACCTTTTCCCGCTACGATCTTAAACATGAAGATTTACAGCTGCTCAGCTCCGCGCCTGCGTTTTACGTCTTTGCCATCGGCTGTTTACTCAGCCTTCCCTACAGTCAGATCCTGATGATCATTCCCATGCTACAGTTTTTATTATGGCTGGCCCTCGGGGCGCTCATTGTCATTCATCGTTCCGTTCGTCTGAACTCCGGTACCCAATATGAATAAAACGCCATCAATTACCGTCAGCATTAAAACCCTCAACGAAGCGCAGGGGATTGAAAAAACGATCGACAGCGTCCGCAAGCAATTGCAGCCTTATCCGCATCAAATTATCGTCGCCGATAGCCTCTCCACCGACAATACACGGGAGCTGGCCATCGCCAAAGATGCGATGGTGGTCTGCCTTGATAATGCGAAAGATCGCTGCTGCGGCGTAGGCCACCAGCTGGGCTGGTTATTCAGCGAAGGGGACTATCTGCTGCTGCTGGACGGCGATATGGAGCTGGAGCCAGGTTTTCTCGACACCGCCGTCGCCTTTCTCGAAGAACATCCCGAATACGCTGGCGTGGCGGGCAGCGTCGAGATGGATGATGCCGCTAACTATGAGTTTAAATCGCGCAAGCAGCGCCTGCATCTTATTTACCCGCAGGGGGATACCGACCACCTTGGCGGCGGCGGACTCTATCGCCGCTCGGCAATCGAGAAAATTGGCTATCTGACTAACCTTAATCTCCATGGCTATGAAGAAGCCGAATTGGGGATCCGCTTGCAGGCCGCGGGCTATAAACTCCACCGCCTCGCTGCGCCCTATTTTAGCCATGCTTCCTATACCATGCCGACATTTAAAATGTTGACCTATCGCTGGAAGAACGGTTTTTTATGGGCGCCCGGTGAGCTATTACGCAACTGCTGGGGGAAAAAGCATTTCCCTGCCGCGCTTAAGATTGTTCGCAACGAATTGATATTCACGCTGTATATCCTGGTATTGATTATTTGCCTGCTGTCGTTAAATCCCGGTTTGATTATTATCGCCCTGCTTCCACTGCTGGCGTTTATCGCCCTGAAGGCGATTAAAAATAAGTCGCTGCGGGACGGTGTACAGAGCGTTATCAACTTATCGTTATTTTCCGCAGGTATGGTGCGAGGCCTCATGAACTCCGTTCGCGATCCGATGAAACAACCCGCCGTGACCGTCTCCAACCCAAAACATATCCAGACAGAACATGAAAATATTATTCGTTAACAAATTCTTTTTTATTAAGGGCGGAGCGGAAACCGTATTTTTCCAGGAGCGAGACGCCATGCTGCAAGCGGGCTATCAGGTTGTCGACTTCAGCATGCAGCATGCAGAAAATAAACCCTCGCCCTGGGAAAGCTTCTTCGTACACAATGTGGACTACCATCAAAACCACGGGCTGACAGGCAAGCTAAAAGCGGGTATCGACTTTATCTACAATGCGGAGGCCTGCAACAAGCTCAATACGTTGCTGCTGGCGCAACGCCCGGATATTGTGCACTTTCATAATATTTACCACCAGCTGACGCCGGCGCTAATCGGCGTCGCCAAACGCTTTGGCTGTAAAACGGTGTTGACTGCGCACGATTATAAAATCGTTTGTCCATCGTACACCATGCTGCGCGATGGCCACGTCTGCGATGACTGTCTTACCGGTTCGGTGAGCAACGCCTTCCGCCATCGTTGCCAGCAGGGCGACACCTTTAAAAGCCTGCTGCTGTCGCTTGAGGCCTACTGGCAAAAGTTCGCGCAAAATTATGCCATGCTCGATTGCATCATCGCTCCCAGCGAATTTATGCGTCAGACGCTGCTGCGTAAATTACCCCGGTCGCGGATCGAGACGATCGTCAACGGTATTGATGCCAGCGCCACGATCCCGGGCGATACGGCGGGGGATTATTTCCTCTATATCGGCCGCTTGAGCCGTGAGAAAGGCGTCGCTACCCTGGCGCTGGCGCAGCAAAAAATGCAGCAGCCCATGCCGCTGAAAATCGTCGGCGATGGCCCTCTCGGCAACGACCTGCGCGCCCGCTTTAGCGGTCCGGAATTTCTCGGCTATATGCGCCACGGAGAAGCGCTCAACGCGTTGATTCGCGGCGCGCGGGCGGTGATCGTCCCTTCCGAATATTATGAAAACTGCTCGATGTCGGTACTGGAGGCGATGGCGTTCGGTCGCCCCGTCGTCGGCGGCAATATCGGCGGCATTCCTGAGCAAATCCGCGATGGCATTGATGGTTATCTGGTGGAACCCGGGGATGCCGACGCGCTGGCGCGCATCATGGATAACCTGGCAGCCAATCCGCAGCAGGCGCGGGAAATGGGCATCAACGCGCGCCAGCGTTTAGAGGATAAATACGATCTCGCCCGGCATATGCAGGTTCTGCAGGAACTCTATCAGCAGCTCGTGGGGGAAGCGAAATGAAGCTCAAAGTGACGGTGCTTGGCACCCGCGGTATTCCGAATGTACAGGGCGGCGTTGAGACCCATTGCCAGAATCTCTATCCGGAAATCTATCAACAGAATCATGCCGATATCTGCGTCATTGCCCGCTCACCGTACGTTGACTACCGCCGTAGCGAATATAAAGGCGTGCGGTTAAAAAGCCTGTGGGCGCCTAAAAGCCGCAAGTTCGAAGCCATTATTCACTCAACGCTGGCCGCCTTCAGCACCCTGTTTGACGGCTCAAATGTGGTTCACGTTCATGCGGTCGGCCCTGGACTGGTGGTCCCGCTGCTGCGCCTGCTCGGCAAGCGCGTCGTTTTTACCCACCACGGCCCGGACTACGATCGCCAGAAGTGGGGCAAAATGGCGAAAGAGATGCTGCGTCTTGGTGAGAAATGGGCGGTGAAATATGCCAATGAGGTTATTGTTATCTCGGAAGTGATTAATACGCTCATTAAGACCAAACACGGCCGTACCAACGCTAACGTGATCTATAACGGCGTGCGCCAACCGCCGCTTCCCGCCGAAGAGACGCGACAGGCCACGCTGAATCAGTATTCGCTGAAAGCCGGGCAATACATTGTCGCCGTCGCCCGTTTTGTCGAAGAAAAAGGGCTGCACGATCTGCTTGCCGCCTACAAAGCCTCGAACTGTTCGCTGCCGCTGGTGCTGATTGGCGATGCCGACCATCCTGATGAGTACAGCGAGCGGCTGAAGAAGCAGGCTGCCGCTACCCCGGGAACGATCATGACCGGTTTTATTAGCGGCGATCCGCTGCATACCCTGTTCTCACAGGCCGGGCTTTTTGTTCTACCGTCTTACCATGAAGGGCTGCCTATTGCCCTGCTGGAGGCCATGTCCTGGTCCTTACCGGTTATCGTCAGCGATATCCCCGCCAACCTGGAGATCGACCTGCCTGCGGAAGTTTATTTTCCGACGGGCAATGTCGCCGCGCTGGCGCAAAAGCTCCAGTCCTGGCGCGGTGATGAAGCCGCGGATTACAGCCAGTTAATGGCCAAATACCGCTGGCCGGACATTGCAGCGAAAACGTCTCAGGTCTATCAGCGATTAACGAATAAGAGTCAACCGTGACAAAATCAACATCCGACCTGGTCATCGAGCGTTTTTATTCCGCGCTTGATCCGGAAACAGAAGCCTCGTTAACGCCGGAGCAAAAGCGCGGTATTGAACAGGCGCTGGTGAGAGCGAGCCTGGCTTCCCGCCATCGCATCGATTTTCGCCACAGTTTTCCTTTTCTGCATCGCCGCTATTTCGTGGTCTTTTTATGCGGTCGCGATCTGCGCAAAATCCCGCGGGAAAGTACGCTGCTCGGGCGTCTATTTTCCACTCTGGCGATTACGTTTGCCGTGCTGTTCGCGATTCTTGCGGTGCTACTGGCGCTCTATATGCTGAAATCCGCGCTGGGAATCGATGTGTTTAAGAACTTCCACGTCGGTATCTGGACATGGTTTGTGAACCTCCACGACAAAGTGAATTAACGATGAGCTCTTTTTCACCGCGCCGCGCCGCGCTCTTTTTGGCGCTACTGCTGGCCGGAATCATTCCGTCTGCAGCGGTACTGGCTGAACGCACGATTATCACCCCACCGGCCTTTACCGGTCTGTTAACAAACCCAGGGATCGGCGTGGCCAGTTTCCACGATGGTTATGGCCAGAAACCCTCTCTGCAAGAGTATCCGGACACCGGGTTTGAATACGATCGCTTTTACTGGAGCGATCTGGAGCCCGAGGAAGGCGTCTATAATTTTGCGCCGATCGATCATGCCTTCAGCGTTGCCGCCCAGCATCAGCCGGCGATGAACGTCGGATTGCGTTTTATGGCGCTCGATGAACCGCAATCGGGCTCGAAAATCCCCGCCTGGCTTATTGAAAAAGGCATTCAGGGACAATGGGTCGAAAACGGTAAAACCTTTGTGCCGGACCTCAGCGATCCAACCTTTATCGCCTATGCGCAAAAACTGCTGAATGCCCTCGGCGCGCATTATGACGGTAATCCGGAGCTCGCATTTGTCGATATCGGTATGGTGGGTTCGTGGGGAGAATGGCACAACTCCAATTTCCCTGACGTGGCGCCATTGCGCGAGAAATACACCTCTGAGCAGCTCAATCGCTACGTTGATATGCACTTCAGCAGTTTCCCTAAAACGCCCAAAATCATGTTGATCAGCGGCGGCGACTCGCTGGCCTGGGCCAGCCAAAAAGGCGCCGGATGGCGCGCGGATTGCTGGGGAGACTGGCATAACTTTTCCACATCCTGGAGCCACATGCGCGATGACTATCCTCAACGTCTGGCCGCCGCGCAGGCGGCGTGGGGCGGATTTAATGACGGCTGGCAGCACGCCCCCGTGAGCCTCGAGATTTGCGGCTATATGGCAGAGTGGGAAAGCGTGCAGCATTACACTCGTCAAGAGGTCCAGGCAAGCTTCGACTGGGCATTAGCGCAACACGCCAGTACCCTGAATCTGAAATCGCGGCCGGTGCCGGCGGCGTATCGCGATATCGTTGATAATGCGTTACTACGCATCGGCTATCGCTACCGGGTGAGCCAGCTGGAATTTGATACGCCCGTACGTAGCGGCATGCCGCTTACGCTGAATGTCACCTGGCGTAACGACGGCGTCGCCCCGGCCTATCTCCCCTGGCTTGTGCAATGGCGGATAGTCAATGCGGCGGGCGATACCATTACGCAAATCAAAACGGCGGATGACGTTCGCCAGTGGTTGCCTGGAGCTCATCAAAGCCGCGCTACGCTAGCGCTGCCTACTGGGCTCCCTGACGGTCAATATCGCCTGCAAACGGCCCTGACCAATCAGCAGGGGCAACCGCGTATTCAACTCGCTAACGAAGGTCAAACCGGTGATGGATGGTATTCACTGGCTTCGTTTAACCTTAAGGAATAACCATGTTTGAGGCTATCAGACAGGTCGGCCGGGAGATCAAATCCTGCGGCGGCATCAAAGCGAAAATCGCGGTTCTGCTTTATCGTCTGGCGACGCTCTATCGCAGCCGTAATCCTCTGTGGAAGATCTGCGGGATCCCCTTCGTTATTCTCAATATCGTGATTAACGAGTGTTTATTTTGCATTGAGCTGCCGTGGCGAGCGCGCATTGGCTATGGGCTGAAGCTGTATCATCCGCACTGCATCGTGATAAACCGGGGAACGGTCATTGGCCAGAACTGCACCCTGCGCCAGGGCGTCACCATTGGCAGCGTGACCGATAGTCAGGGCCGGGAAGGCGCTAGCCCGCGAATTGGCGATAACGTGGAATTTGGCGCCCACGCCGTGGTGATTGGCGCGGTCACGCTAGGGGACAATGTCAAAGTCGGCGCGGGCACGGTGGTGACCAAAGATCTGGCCGCAGGCATGATTGCCGTCGGTCAGCCATACCGGGTACTAAACGGCGATTAGCGTAGGTTTGTCTGGGGACAAAACCCACGCTGATAGAAAAGCGGGTTTTAAAGCGGGATGGCAAAAATGGCCAGAACTTAGGCCCTCAGCTTAACCGGCTCGCTAAAATCATCGGCGGGCTCCAGCTTAAGGTTAAACGTTGCCAATAGTGCTTCGGCTCGTTGGTGAAAATCGCGTAGCGTCTTTTCGAGCTTTTCAGTGACTTCAGGATCGTCAATCGCGACCGGACGCCAGTCGCCTTCTTTATCGAACAATCCAAACTGATAGCTATAGGTGAAGCGCGAAGCCTGCGCTTCCATCTCCATCCACCATCCCCAGAACTCGCGTTTTTCAGGCGCTGGTTTTACGTTGACGCAAACTGCCAGGCAATCGAAAAAGAAGCGGTTGTCTTCACATTGCTCCTCACGGATGTAAGGGCCAAGCGCCGTGAATTTCTTAATCAGCTTACTCTTCAGGTGTCCACTCGGTAACGTCATTGCGATCTCCTTTAGTGATGCTATGACGTTACCAAATCAATAGAATTTAGCAATATATTAACTAAATCTATGGCTAATCCAGCGGGCGATCTGCCGCAGAGCGTGATCGAAATTACGGTAGACCGGATTGAACGGGATCTCCAACAGCTTGCCGTCGGAGGAGGATGAAGTGATTAAACGCGACTCCTCTTCCGGACTGAACGGATCGTCCTTCCAGAAACCGGAGAGCATCGGCGTAGGGCAGCGACGCCCCAGCAGGCCCTGAACCTTGAGGGAATAGCGGTTAAGCTCAACCCGCAGCGCGTCGTCGGAAGCGTCATGCATCCCCAGCCGCGAAGCCAGAACATCAAGATACATCTCCGGCACCCGCCCCTGATGCAGCGGGTCTACCAACAGGCCGTGTACCACCGGCCCCAGGCAGGCCACCGCCTTCAGGCGCTGGGACTCAAGATAGCCCAGCCGGACGGCGATGTTCGCGCCGAAGCGGAAGCCAAAGGCGGCCACGCGGGTATGATCGACCCAGGGCACATTAGCCAGATGCTGCAGCACATACTGGTGCAGCAGACTGGTATCCTGGGTCAGCTTGCATTTTGAGGAAAAACCGATGGAAGGCATATCCACGGTCAGCATAGCGATACCCAACGGCGCAAAATAGTTTTCATACAGGTTGTAATAATCGGTCTGTAGCGCGTCAAGCCCGCCGCACATCAGCACCGTCGGGAACGGCCCATCGCCTGGCGGCATATGCAGGAAACCGGTGATCGGCGCAGCGCCAGGGATGGAGAACTCCAGCTCTCGCAGCTTGCCGGGCAAGCGCTGGGCGGCTTCTTCATAAGCCCGGTAAGCCAGCACCTGCGCCTGTTCCGCCAGCTCATCGCCCTTGATGTGCGGATAGGCAGCAATGCTGTAAAGGTTTGCCGCATGGAGCCAGTGACGACCGCTTACCAGAAGATTCTCTTCCTGACCGGCCTTCTGCTGCCAGTCCATCGCCTGTTTGGCCCATTCAAAGATCCAGTTGCCGCCGCGATAGCCGACGACCGTATCGTAAAGCTCTGGATCGGTTCGCTCGGCATCGCTCATGACGATGCGCGCCTGCACGTCGAGGATTTCCTGCGGCGTCACGCCACGCCAGATCCACATCAGACGGTTAATCAATCGATACCAGTGATCAACGTGATTACCGCTGAGCGCAGACTGGATCGGTTGCTGCGCTCCGGTATTAAACCGACGCACCAGCGTGGAGGTTTCCGGATGTTTGAATCGGGGTTTAAACAGCGTTTCGCTAAGGTTAGCCTGGGACATGTGCAGCCTCCATCATGTTGCCACTGAAGCTATTGTAACCTGCGCAAGGGTAAAAAAAACCACGCCCGGCAAAACCGGGCGTGGTAATTAGCATTTATGCGGGAAATTAACGGCCTGCGATAGGCGGTACGAACACCACGCCCATATCCCACGGCTGTTCAATCCAGGTATCCTGGGGAATATCAACGACATAATCATCAACCAGTGGGCGACCTGCCGGTTTTGCGAAGATAGTGACAAAATGTGCTTTCGGATACATTTCGCGGATGGCTACGGCGGTACCGCCGGTGTCGACGAGGTCATCGATCACGATAAAGCCTTCGCCATCGCCTTCCGCACGTTTCAGCACGGTCAGTTCACGCTGATTATCGTGGTCATAGCTTGAGATGCAAACGGTATCAACATGACGAATACCCAGTTCACGCGCCAGTAGTGCTCCCGGTACCAGACCGCCGCGGCTAACGGCAATAATGCCTTTCCACTGTTCAACCGGCAGCAGGCGAGTTGCCAGCTTGCGGGCGTGAATCTGCAACATGTCCCAGGTGACGACGTATTTTTCGCTCATGTGAAGTGTCCCAGCCTGTGTAATACGGCTTAAATAATGTTCGAGGGGGAAAATGGTTGCGCGAGATTATAGAGATCTGACGCGCTAAAAACCAGCGTTAAGCGGCCACCGCGACTCTTTTTACGTGGTTTACACTACCAGAGTACACGGAAAGTGGTATTCTCAACCCCATCGCGCAAGCCCGGGCTTGTAGTGTATTTGATTGCTAACCCCTCGATCTGCAAACGACTTTTGCAGGTGATTGTAAGGAGACTTATCGTGTCTGAACTGTCTCAATTATCCCCTCAGCCGCTGTGGGATATTTTTGCCAAAATCTGCTCTATTCCTCACCCCTCCTATCACGAAGAACAGCTCGCTGAGCACATTATGGGCTGGGCAAAAGAAAAAGGCTTACACGCGGAACGCGACCAGGTTGGCAACATTCTGATTCGTAAAGGCGCGACTGCCGGTATGGAAAACCGTAAACCGGTGGTGCTGCAGGCGCACCTTGATATGGTGCCGCAGAAAAACAACGATACCGTTCACGACTTCGCTAAGGACCCGATTCAGCCGTACATCGACGGCGAGTGGGTCAAAGCGCGCGGCACCACCCTGGGCGCCGACAACGGTATCGGCATGGCTTCCGCGCTGGCGGTGCTGGCTGACGATAACGTCGTTCACGGCCCGCTGGAAGTGCTACTGACCATGACGGAAGAAGCCGGTATGGACGGCGCGTTTGGCCTGCAGGCCAACTGGCTGCAGGCGGACATCCTGATCAACACCGACTCCGAAGAAGAAGGTGAGATTTACATGGGCTGCGCCGGTGGGATCGACTTCACCTCTGACCTCGCGCTGACCCGTGAAACCGTTCCGGCCGGTTTCCAGAGCTTTAAGTTGACCCTTAAAGGACTCAAAGGCGGCCACTCCGGCGGCGAGATCCACGTCGGTTTAGGTAATGCCAACAAGCTGCTGGCACGCTTCCTCGCAGGCCATGCTGAAGAGCTGGATCTGCGCCTGGTCGATTTCAACGGCGGCACCCTGCGCAACGCTATCCCCCGTGAGGCGTTCGCCACAGTCGCCGTGGCCGCGAACAAAGCGGATACGTTGAAAGCGCTGGCTAATGAGTACCAGGCGATCCTGAAAAACGAGCTGGCGGCCAAAGAGAAAAATCTAACAGTACTGCTGGAATCGGCTGCGAACGACCAGCCTGCGCTAACGTCCCAATCTCGTGATACCTTTGTACGCCTGCTTAACGCCACGCCGAACGGCGTCATCCGCAACTCTGATGTGGCAAAAGGCGTGGTAGAAACCTCGCTGAACGTCGGTGTGGTGACCATGACCAGCGATAACGTGCAGATTCACTGCCTGATTCGCTCCCTGATCGACAGCGGTAAAGATTATGTCGTCAGCATGCTGGATTCTCTGGGCAAGCTGGCCGGCGCGAAAACCGAAGCGAAAGGCGCCTATCCAGGCTGGCAGCCGGACGCCAGCTCGCCGGTGATGCATCTGGTGCGTGAAACCTATCAGCGTCTGTTCAACAAGACGCCGAACATCCAGATTATCCACGCGGGCCTGGAGTGCGGTCTGTTCAAAAAACCGTATCCGGACCTGGACATGGTTTCTATCGGGCCAACCATTACCGGCCCCCACTCCCCGGACGAGCAGGTTCACATTGAAAGCGTTGGCCAGTACTGGACGCTGCTGACCGAGCTGCTGAAATCCATTCCGGCGAAGTAAGACAGCACAGGCCCACTCCCCAGAGAGTGGGCCTTTTCTTTATAACGACTCGCTCATTAACGCCCGCTAAACGTCCGCAGCGGATTACCGCGTTCAATTTGATGATGGAACATTCGCCGTTCAGACTTCAACACCGCGCCGTCACTCTGCCGCTGCTGTTCCAGATTCCACGCAATCAGCAGGCGCGCCAGCCTTTTATTGGCATGCTGACTCCGTTCCGACTGCACCTTGACGCTAATCCCGCTTGCCAGGTGCGTGGCGCGTACCGCTGAGTCGGTCTTATTGACGTGCTGCCCGCCGGGTCCGGAAGCGCGCAGCGTTTCAAAGCGGATCTCTTCGGACTGCTTTTGTTCATCGCAAGAAAAACGCCCTACGCCGACATACCAGTTTTTACGTCCGTGATGCGGCCTGAATGGGCTGGGAAAAATCCATTGCAGCGTGCCGCACCAGCGTTCACTTAAGGCAAACGCATTGTCGCCATCAAGAGAAAGCAGAGCGGAGCGGAGCGTGCCAGAATACCGACCTGGCTCGCTTTCCAGCAGAGTAATGGAAACCCTCTGCTCTGCAGCTTCTTTTATGAGTCGATCCAACGAGAGTTTCACCGCCAGGCAGCACTCATCCGGCCCCTGAGCGGAAGAGAGTTGTAATAACATCATGCCCCTTTCCCTCCGCTGGTTTTGAGCGTCAGCAGCGGACGCAGGCGGGCGATCGGTTCAACCAGTCCGGCCTGCACCAGACAGTTAAATACGCTTTCCACAGATTTGTACGCCTGCGGCGCCTCCTCGTAGATCAGCTGACGATCGCGACAGATCACCCGGCTTCCCAGTTCAGTACGGGCCAGCTGTGCCGCACTGTATTTACCAGATAAGCGCCCTTTGCAATCAGTACGCATCCATTTACGCCCGGCGCCGTGAGCGAGCGAATTCAGCGTTTCTTCGCTGACCACGGGGTGAACCAGCCAGCTGTGGTCGCCGCGAGAGCCCGGAATAATCACCAGGCCGCGGTCGTCCGGCGTCGCCCCTTTGCGATGCAGCCAACCCTGCCGTCCGTTAACAGAACGGGCCTCGACAAAGTTATGCGCGACGTCCAGCACATTCTGTCCGTCAGCTCGTACCTGTTGCAGAATGCGGGTAGCGATCAGCTGCCGATTCACGCGGGCAAAAGCCAGCGCATCTTGATGTTCCGCCAGGTAATCCTGAGCCGCAGCACTGTCTTCCGCCAGACCATCGTGAGAAAAAGCCGTGATATGGCGTTGCAGGATAGACTGTCCCAGGCCGCGCGACCCGCTGTGCACCAGCAGCAGCAGATGCTGAGCATCCAGACCGGCCTGCTGAAGACGCTGGCGATCGATGACCCGATCCACCTGCTGCAGTTCAGCGAAGTGGTTACCGCCGCCAATAGAGCCCAGCGCGCTGCGCCAGGGATGGGTTAGCAGATTCTCCGCCAGATGTTCATCCAGCCAGCGTTCTTCCGCTGCGTCATCCATGGCTGACAGCTTCTTCTCAAACCTATCCGCATTATATTTTCGCGCGAGGATATCCGTTTGCCATAGCGCCATGCCGCAGCCGATATCGTTACCCACCAGTGCCGGGTAGAGATGACCGAGCGAAAAGAAGGCCGCGCCGATTGGGTAGCCGCGCCCGGGATGTAAATCAGGCATCCCTACCACGCGCTGCATGTGAGGTAACTTTGCCGTCGTGTGTAATTGCTGGATCGCTAAATCTTCGATCCACAGATCGTCTGAACTAATATAAGAAATACCTTCAGACGTATAATGAACATTATTGCCCATATACCAATCCATATAAAAAATAAATAAAGGATGTGGCAGACGTTACCAGGGCAAAAAGAGAGTTATTCCTGGGAAGGCCTGCAAAGTATGTTCTGGAAATCTGTATTCATGGTGAACCTCCTTTGCAGTCAATAAATAAGTGAAAGTGCGCGTATAGTAATCAGGCGTTATATCTATTGCAAGCCGATTTGCCGCCGCATCAAATAATTAAGAAATCGTTCACCGCGCGCCGTCACTTCCTGTGGCTGAATAACCGTGAAGCCGTGACGCGCAAAAAAGGGCTTTGCCGTAATACTGGCCTCTACCGTGTAAACGCGCTCAGGAAGCTGCCTCAATAGCGTATTGAGCAGCGCGCTGGCGACGCCCTGGCGGCTATGGTCGGGAGAGACAAACAGTAAATCGATATAGTCATCCACGGCGGTAATAAACCCGACCGGCGAGGCATCATTTATTGCCACCAGTACGCATGATGCCGCTAGTTTTTGCCGCCAGTGGGCTTCATCAACCTGAGCCCAGGCGGCAATCTGCCGGGGAGAATAATCGGCGCTGGCCGTCTCTTTAATCGCCCGTAAAAAAATCACGCATAGCGCGGCAAAATCATGCTCTTCATACGGTCTTATTTTCAGCATTGTTATAACCCCAGAACCAATTGTCGCTCCAGTTGCGGATCGAGCAGCGTCACGTGCAGCCCCACCAGCCTGACTCCCCGACCTCCGCGCCGCTCGTTCCAGGCTTTATGGGCAGTGGTGATCAAATCATCTTTATTCAATCGGGGCCAGACATGCTCCTGGGTGGTGAGCTGGAAATCATTAAACTTGAGCTTGACCCCCTGCCGGGCGATCAGCAAATCCGGTTTAACCTTCGCCAGGCGCCGTTCCAGCTCCGGATAGAGGTTCTCAATAATCGACTCACACTCCGCCCATTCATGGATATCCTCTATCAGGGTTCGCTCAACGCCCACCGATTTGCGCTGGCGCTCGCTGCTGATTTCTCGTTCATCAATCCCCTGGCTGCGCTCCCATAGTATCCGCCCGAATTTACCAAAGCGTTTGAGCAACATTGCCAGATCGCTGTTTTGTACATCTTCACAGGTCCTCAGCCCCATGCTTTCCAGCTTCGCGGCGGAAACCTTGCCGACGCCCGGGATCTTCGCTAGCGGCAACGTTTTGACAAACTCCGCGACCTGATGCGGCGCAATCACAAACTGGCCGTTGGGTTTATTCAGGTCCGAGGCGATTTTTGCGAGAAATTTTACCGGCGCAATGCCTGCGGAGGCGGTCAAATTTAGCTCACGATGGATGGTCTCGCGGATCTCCTGCGCCATCAGCGTCGCTGACCCCTGACAATGAACGCTGTCGCTAACGTCGAGATATGCTTCGTCCAGCGATAAAGGCTCGATTAGCGAGGTATAGCGGGAAAAAATCTCCCGGATATGGTTCGACGCCTCTTTATATGCATCAAAGCGGCCGGGAAGCAGCGTCAGGTGAGGACAAAGCTTGAGCGCTGTGGCGGTGGGCATGGCGCTACGCACGCCGAATTTACGCGCCGGATAGTTGGCCGTACTGATCACACCGCGCTGCACCCGGCTACCGCCAATGGCGATAGGGATGTCGCGCAGTGCCGGGTTGTCCCGCATCTCCACCGCCGCGAAGAAGCAGTCCATATCAACGTGGATGATCTTACGCATAGCCAAACCTTAGACTGTACATGCGTACAGTATAGCAAAAGTCGGCGAAATTTAATCTTTTTAAAACCCTCGCCATAAAAAACATGCTACAACATAAAAATGCAACAAATATGATTTATTTTTCATATAGTTACATTAATGAATAAGGTGAATGCAATCATGAAATCAATACTTACTGCGCTTGGTTTGCTTATTGCCAGCAGCGCCTGCGCTGCGCCGCAGCTCATTGCTCATCGGGGAGGCACCGGCGATGCGCCGGAAAACACCCTTCCTGCGATAAAACTGGCGCTGGAGAATAAGGCCGAGGCGATTTGGATAACGGTACAATTAAGCCAGGATGGCGTTCCGGTCTTATATCGCCCAAGCGATTTATCCGCCCTGACTGACCATACCGGGAAGATCTCAAGCTTTAGCGCTGCCGAACTGGCCCGCATGGACGCGGGATGGAAATGGGGCGGTGAAACTCACCCCTGGCGCGGTAAAAATGCAACCATTCCAACGCTGCAATCAGTGCTGGAGCAATGGCCACAGACCTTCTTTTACATCGATATTAAATCGCCTGATGCCGACCCGGCAATTATGGCTTCGCGTCTTAGTGAAGTATTGCAAACGACCCATAGCCTCTCGCGCGTGCGGGTTTATTCCACCGAAGACCGCTATATCGCGGCGCTACCAGAATCTATTCCCCATTTCGTCAGCCGGGGCGAAACGCGAACGAAACTGGCTAATATTTCCCTTAGCCACCAGTGCCAGCCAACCACACAGCCGGGCGATGACTACTGGTACGGTCTGGAGCTGAAACGCAAGGTAGAAATCGTGGAGAAGTTCACCCTCGGCGAAGGCGTGTCGCCTGCAACCCTCACCTGGGATAAAGAAGCAATGGACTGTTTCCGCTCTCAGGGCAAAGCCCATGTTGTCTTCTTCGGCATTAATAGTGCCGATGATTTTCGTAAGGCAAGCGAACTGGGCGCCGATGGCGTGATGGTAGACTCGCCGGCGAAAGCGAAAACCTGGTAAATCGTAAATGGCCGCGATAAGGCGGCCTGCTGTTTAAATGATGCGATCCCGTTTGCGCTGCGCTTCGCGAGCCATGCGTTTTTTACGCGCATCGCAGGGCTCAGGACAGTCGCAGACCTTTTCCATACCCAGCGATGAGATCCCGCCGCAGCTGCCCTGAAGCGTTTTGCGCTTGACCAGATAACCAAGCGACATTCCCAGGATAACCAGCGCGAAAATCACGAAGGTCGCGACAAATACTGTCAGCATCATCAGCCTCCAAAGTCGTCCAGCATGATGTTTTCATCCTCAACGCCGAGATCTTTAAGCATTTTGATGACCGCGGCGTTCATCACCGGCGGACCGCACATGTAAAACTCACAATCTTCCGGCGCCGGGTGATCGCGCAGATAGTTTTCATACAGGACGTTATGAATAAAGCCAGTATGGCCGGTCCAGTTATCTTCCGGCTGCGGATCGGAGAGCGCCACGTGGAAGGTGAAGTTCGGGTTTTCCCGCGCAAGCTGTTCAAACTCATCATCATAGAACATTTCTCGCAGAGACCGCGCACCGTACCAGAAGCTGATTTTACGTGTACTGTGTAGCCGCTTAAGCTGGTCGAAAATATGCGAGCGCATCGGTGCCATCCCTGCCCCGCCGCCGATAAACACCATCTCCGCCTGCGTTTCTTTGGCAAAGAACTCCCCAAACGGCCCGGAGATCGTCACTTTATCACCAGGCTTCAGCGACCAGATATACGAGGACATAATCCCCGGCGGCGCATCAGGCACCTGCGGCGGCGGCGTGGCAATACGCACGTTGAGCATGATGATGCCCTTCTCTTCCGGATAGTTAGCCATGGAGTAGGCGCGCAACGTTGGTTCTTTCACGTCGGAGACATAGCGGAAAAGGTTAAATTTATCCCAGTCGCCGCGATACTCGTCCGGAACGTCAAAGTCGGCATAGGCAACCTTGTGTGAGGGGCATTCGATCTGAATATATCCACCGGCGCGGAACGGAACCGCGTCACCGTCCGGCACGCGCAGCTTCAGCTCCTTGATAAAAGTGGCTTTGTTATCATTCGAGATAACTTCACACTCCCACTTCTTAACGCCAAAAATCTCCTCCGGCAGCTCAATTTTCATGTTCTGCTTCACCGCGACCTGGCAGGCCAGACGGCAGCCCTCTCTCGCCTCACGCTTGGTGATATGAGAGAGTTCGGTAGGCAGAATATCACCGCCGCCCTCTTTCACCGTCACCCGGCACTGGCCACAGGAGCCGCCGCCGCCGCAGGCCGACGAAACGAAGATTCCGTTGCTGGAGAGCGTATTCAGCAGCTTGTCACCGGCCGGAGTACGAATTTGTTTATCCGCTTCGTTATTGATTTCAATGACCACGTCGCCCGCATTCACTAATTTCGAACGCGCGACAAGTATCAGCCCCGATAGCACCAGGACGATCAGCGTGAACATCACTACGCCAAGAATTATTTCCATACTTTCCGCCCTTATAGCTGCACACCGGAGAATGACATAAAGCCCAGCGCCATCAGACCCGTGGTAATAAAGGTGATCCCTAACCCGCGCAGACCCGCGGGCACGTTTGCGTATTTCATTTTTTCACGGATACCCGCCAACGCCACAATTGCCAGCAGCCAGCCGATGCCGGAACCTAAGCCGTAAACGATCGACTCGCTTAAGTTATAGTCACGCTGCACCATGAAGGAGACACCGCCAAAAATCGCACAGTTGACGGCAATGAGCGGCAGGAAGATCCCCAGCGCGTTATAGAGCGTCGGGAAGTACTTATCGAGGATCATCTCCAGGATCTGAACCAGCGCGGCAATAACGCCAATGAAGGTAATAAAGTTCAGAAAGCTCAGATCAACGCCTTCCACCAGCGCGCCGTCGCGCAGCACCAGGTTATACACCAGGTTATTGATCGGCACCGCCAGCCCAAGTACGACCGTTACCGCAACGCCGAGTCCGAAAGCGGTCGAGACCTTTTTCGATACCGCGAGGAAAGTACACATCCCAAGAAAGAAGGCCAGCGCCATATTTTCAACAAATACGGCGCGGACAAAAAGGCTAATATAATGAGCCATAATCGGTTACTCCTTTTCCTGTTGTTCAGGCTTCCAGCTGCGCACCGCCCAAATCAACAAACCGATAATGAAGAACGCACTGGGCGCCAGAAGAAACAGACCATTTGGCTGGTACCAGCCGCCGTTCTGCACCGTTTCCAGCACGGTAATACCGAATAGCTTACCACTGCCGATCAGCTCTCTCAGGAAACCGACAATGATTAGGATCGCCCCGTATCCCAGACCGTTGCCAATACCGTCCATAAAGCTCGCCAACGGCGGCGACTTCATGGCATAGGCTTCGGCGCGCCCCATCACGATACAGTTAGTGATGATCAAACCGACAAAAACCGAAAGCTGTTTCGAAATCTCATAGGCAAACGCGCGTAGCACCTGATCGACGACGATAACCAACGAAGCGATAATCGCCATCTGTACAATGATGCGCACGCTATTCGGAATGTGGTGGCGAATCATGGAGATAAACATGCTGGAGAATGCCGTAACCAGCGTCACCGCGATGGTCATTACAAAAGCGGTCTCCAGCTTGGTGGTCACCGCCAGCGCGGAGCAGACGCCCAGAACCTGCAGAGTGATAGGGTTATTAGCGATAAGCGGCCCCACCAGCACGCGCTTCATTTCTTTCATGTCGCCCAAATCAGCCATTATTCAGCTCCCCTTCTCGCACCTTTTGCAGGAATGGGCCAAAGCCGAGTTTGCCCATCCAGAAATCAAAGCTATGTTGCACGCCGTTTGACGTCAGCGTTGCACCCGACAGGCCATCAACGGCGTGCAGGTCGCCAGGACGCGCGCCGCCTTTGACGATTCTCAGCGCAGGCATCCCTTTATCATCAAGCACTTGTTTACCAACGAACTGCTGGCGCCAGTTGGGGTTTTCAATTTCCCCGCCCAGCCCCGGCGTCTCACCATGTTCGTAATAGGTGATCCCTTTGACCGTGCGGCCATCGGTTTCCAGCGCAACAAAAGCGTACATCACCGACCACAGGCCGTTACCGTAAATCGGCAGTACGACTTCCTGAATCTGCTGCTTTTCATCGCGCACCAGGTAAATTTCGGCAATATTACTGCGGCGTTTGATACCGGCAGGATCCTGACTCGCCTCCAGCTGTAAGCTCTGCTGAGGGTCTTTCAGGGCCTGGGCTTGATTAAACTTGCCCGGATCTTTATCCAGCAGCTCACCGCTGGCTAAATCGACTAAACGCGGAGAGATATGGGCCTTAAAAATGTCAGCCACTTCATCTGCGCTCATTCCCTGCTTCATCAGACCGGCAACCGCCAGGATATTGCGCTGTTTATCGAGAGCGCGCTGCTCCTGCTGGCGCGATTTTAGCCCCACGGCAGAACCGGCGACCACAATTGAGCAGACCAGACAAAGCACCAGCACCACCAGCAGCGTTTTGCCGATGCTATCGTTACTTTTATTCTCAGCCACGCGATTTCCTCCGCTTAATATTGGCCCGCACCACCAGGTAATCAAACAGCGGCGCGAAGAGGTTGGCGAAGAGGATCGCCAGCATCATCCCTTCCGGATAGGCCGGGTTGACCACGCGAATCAGGACGCACATCACACCGATCAGCAGGCCGTAGCTCCATTTACCTTTATCCGTAAACGACGCGGACACCGGGTCCGTCGCCATAAACATCATGCCGAAGGCAAAACCGCCGAGCACCAGATGCCAGTACCACGGCATGGCAAACATCGGGTTGGTATCAGAGCCTATAAAGTTAAACAGCGTCGCGGTGGCCACCATACCGATGAAAACCCCTGCGACAATGCGCCACGAGGCCACGCGACCAAAAATGATGATGGCGCCGCCGATGAGAATCATTAGCGTCGAGACTTCGCCAATCGACCCCGGTATATTGCCGAGGAAGGCGTCCATCCAGCTTACCGGCTGACCGGTAGAGACGTTAACCAGCGATTCACCGCCGCCGCTTGCCCACTGAGATAACGGCGTCGCGCCGGAGAAACCATCCGCCGCAGTCCACACCAGGTCGCCGGAAATTTGCGCCGGCCAGGCAAAGAATAAAAACGCGCGCCCCGCCAGCGCCGGGTTGAGAAAGTTACGCCCGGTTCCGCCAAAAATCTCCTTGGCCATGACGACGCCAAAGGTGATCCCGAACGCGGCCTGCCATAGTGGCAGCGATGGAGGCACAATCAGCGCGAACAGAATTGACGTCACGAAGAAGCCTTCGTTTATTTCGTGCTTGCGCACGATAGCAAACAAGACTTCCCAGAACCCGCCGACAAGAAACACGGTGATGTAGATAGGCAGGAAAAATACCGCCCCCAGGGTCATCATACTGAGCCAACCGGCGTCAGCGGTGAAGTTCACCCCCAACCACTGCGCGATGCTGTAGTGCCAGTTCCCGGCGATAACCTGCTGCAGTTGCTCGGCACCGTATAATTTATGCAGTGCCGGAATAGTCTGTAGGCCAACGTTATACATACCCCAAAACATCGCTGGGAAAACGGCAAACCACACCAGAATCATCATCCGCTTGAGATCGATGGCGTCTCTGACGTGCGCCGCGCCGCGCGTGACCTGCCCGGGGGTGTAGAACAGCGTCGCCGTCGCTTCAAACAGCGGATAGTATTTTTCCAGCTTGCCGCCGTGCGTAAAGTGCGGCTCAATTTTGTCAAACAGTTTCTTTAAGCCCATCACTTATCCTTCCTGCTCTATCTGGGTTAACACGCTGCGCAATGCCGGGCCATATTCGTACTTGCCAGGACATACGTAGGTGCAAAGCGCCAGGTCTTCTTCATCCAGTTCCAGGCAGCCCAGTGCCTGCGCGCTGTCAGTATCCCCCGCCAGCAAATCACGCAGCAGCATGGTGGGCAGAATATCCAGCGGCATCACTCGCTCATAGTTGCCAATCGGCACCATCGCCCGCTCACCGCCGTTGGTATTCGTCGAGAAATTAAATAGCTTACGCTTCATGAAATGGCCGAGCGTGGTGCGGGTAATGGAAAATTTATCTTTCCCGGGCATTACCCAGCCGAACAGCTCTTTCTCACGCCCCTCTTTTACGACGCTTATCTGTAAATGAAAGCGGCCAAGAAAAGCATGGGGCCCTTGAGCATGCGTTCCGCTGAGGACTGAACCAGAAATAACGCGGTTTTCATCATCCAGAAGTTCATCTGCCAGCAGTTCATCAAGGCTGGCGCCAGAGCAGGTCTTTAATAAACGAGGCTCTTTCACCTGCGGGCCGCCGAGCGCAACGATGCGTTCGCTAGACAACTCCCCTTCAAGGAACAATTTGCCAACGGCGATAACGTCCTGATAGTTAAGATGCCAGACCTGTTTTTTCAGGCTAACCGGCTCGAGAAAATGGATGTGGGTCCCGACCAGCCCGGCCGGATGCGGCCCGGCAAACTGGTTGAAGGTCACCTGGCCTACGGGATGCCCGCCAAGCTTGCCACCGCTGGCCTGGCAGACGTGGACCTTACCGTCGGTCAACCGCGTCAACAGGGTTAAGCCCGCGTCAAAAGCCTCGCGCTGGGCCAGAATGATTGGCTGAGGGTCTGCCGCCAGTGGATTTGTATCTATGGCGGTGACAAATATGGCCGCTGGAACGCTGGCTGGCGCGGGTATTTTGCTGAAAGGGCGGGTGCGAAACGCCGTCCACATCCCTGACTCCATCAGTTGCTGCTGCACGGCCTCGCGCGTCAACGCGGCAAGATCGGCTAATTCATAGCGGGGAAAATGAACGGCATCATCGCCATCTACGTCAATAACGACCGATTGCAGTACCCGCCGTTCGCCGCGATGAATGGCGCTGATGGTTCCACTCGCAGGGGCAGTAAATCGCACGCCAGAATTTCTTTTATCTTCAAACAGAAGTTGACCTTTTTGTACCCGGTCTCCTTCACGCACCGCCATCGAAGGGCGCATACCGATGTACTCTTCACCCAACAGCGCAACGCGCTTGACCGCAGTCTTCGAAGAAATCTGCTGTGATGGCATGCCAGCTATGGGCAAATTCAGCCCTTTCGTGATTTTAATCATATCGTTAGCAGGTATCCGTTACGTAAACCCCGGCATCAGACCGAGGCCAGCATAATTAATGGAAAATAAGAGGAAGAAAGGAACATCGTAGTCCTGATAATTCACAAGACGGGAGAGAAGCATCCTTTCTTACCCTGAGTATTTAGCGGAGCAAGTGTAACATTTCGTGAGCAGCGCCTGTAGACAAACTGCCATTAAGTCGTTCTAAAATGCGAGCTATTACGCAAAGTTCTGACTGCGCTTTACCTGAATATTCGCTATAACGGAAAACTAAAACGTAAACGTGGCACATCGTGCTTGCGAAAAAATGCCGTGATGCTAATGTGAGCGCTCTAAAACCAGAAAACTCTGATTTCGGGTCTCTCTTGCCGTCCTGGCAATGTGGTTATTTGTTTTATCAAGGAACAAGTAGTATGCGCAAAATCGCATTATTTATTGCGATGCTTCTGTTGCCGTGCGTTTCATTCGCAGGGCTACTTAGCAGTAACAGCTCGACAACACCGATGAGCAAAGAGTACAAACAGCAGCTCATGGGTTCGCCGGTCTACATTGAGATCTTCAAAGAAGAGCGCATGCTCGATCTTTACGTCAAGATGGGCGAAACATACCAGCTTCTCGACAGCTATCGGATCTGTAACTACTCCGGCGGGCTCGGTCCAAAGCAGCGCCAGGGCGATTTCAAGAGCCCCGAAGGTTTCTATAACGTTTCCCGCAATCAGCTAAAACCCGACAGCCGTTTCTACAAAGCGATCAATATCGGTTTCCCGAACGCTTACGATCGCGCGCATGGATATGAAGGGAAGTATCTGATGATTCACGGTGCCTGCGTATCCGTTGGCTGTTACGCCATGACCGATACCGGTATTGATGAAATCTTCCAGTTCGTCACCGGCGCGTTAGTCTTCGGCCAACCCAACGTTCAGGTGAGTATTTATCCTTTCCGCATGACCGATGCCAACATGGCGCGTCACAAATATTCCTACTTCGCGGATTTCTGGCAGCAGCTTAAACCCGGGTACGACTACTTCCGGCAGACGCATAAGCCGCCGGTGGTTTCGGTAGCCGATGGCCGCTACGTGGTGAGCAAACCGCTCAGCCACGAAGTTGTGCAGCCGCAGCTCGCGTCAAACTACTCGGTCCCCGAGGCAAAATAACGCCCACTCGCCTGGCATAATTTTATTCCAGGTTTCGTTGCCGGTCAGCGGCTGAGTGGCGATAACGGAGACCACATCATTCGGTGTGGTCTCGCGTTGAAAATCAATTTCTACATCCTGATCCAGCAGCGTCGCTACGCCAAACGGCGCCCGTCGCGTAATCCAGTATAAATTCGTCGAGCAGAACGCCATCACGTAGCGTCCATCGGAGAGCAGCATGTTAAATACGCCTTTTTCACGCAGCTCTCCGGCAAGCGTGGCGATAAAGCTGAATACCTCCACCATATCGCCCGGCATTTCCGGATAGCGCTCGGTGATGCTGTGCAGCAGCCAGCAAAACGCTTTTTCGCTATCGGTTTCCCCAATGGGATGCAGGTTGCCCGTCACGAGATTCTCATACCCTTCCAGTTGACCATTATGGGCATAAGTCCAGTTGCGTCCCCATAGCTCCCGGGTAAAGGGGTGAGTATTTTCCAGCGCAACGATACCCCGGTTGGCCTGGCGAATATGGGCAATGACCGAGCAGGACTTGATAGGATATTCTTGCACCAGCTTGGCTATGGGCGACTGAAAGCTAGGCTGCGGATCTTTAAATGTGCGACAGCCCTTACCTTCATAAAAAGTAATGCCCCAGCCGTCTTTATGCGGCCCGGTTCCGCCACCGCGCTGCACCAGCCCGGTAAAGCTGAAACAAATATCAGTTGGCACATTCGCGCTCATCCCGAGCAGTTCGCACATAGATCACCTCATACAACTTACTGAAACATAAAAGGCGTTATTGGTGCAGTCAGTTTGGACACGGCCAGCGCGCAGAAACCGGAGCGTACTTCATGTACGTGAGGATGATTCGCTACGCTCCCCCTTCGGCCCGCCCTGAAGGGCGTTCAAAACTCGGTGAGTTTTGTCTGAGCACTGCCCGGGTTCAAAATGGCTAACAAACTAGCCTTTTAAGCTTTAACCATCTCTTTTTCGATCAACATAATCAGAATATGAATCACTTTAATATGAATTTCCTGAATGCGGTCGGCGTAGCCAAAATGCGGTACGCGAATTTCGACATCCGCCGATCCCGCCATTTTACCGCCATCTTTTCCGGTCAGAGTAATCACTTTCATCCCCTGAGCGCGAGCGGCTTCGATCGCTTTGATTACGTTACCGGAGTTACCCGAAGTGGAGATCCCCAGTAATACGTCGCCTGCACGACCCACTGATTCTACGTAGCGAGAGAAAACATATTCATATCCGAAATCATTGCTGACGCAAGAGAGATGGCTCACGTCTGAAATCGCAATTGCCGGATAGCCTGGGCGGTTTTCACGATAGCGCCCGGTCAGTTCTTCCGCAAAATGCATCGCATCGCAGTGCGAACCGCCGTTACCGCAGGAAAGGACTTTGCCGCCAGCTTTAAAGCTATCCGCCAGCAGCACCGCAGCACGCTGAATCGCGTGAATGTTGGCTTCGTCCTGCAGAAAGTTAGCCAGCGTTTCAGCGGCTTCATTCAGTTCGTTACGAATAAGATCCTGGTACATGAGGATAATCCTTCAGTATTTGTGGGATAACCCAGGCAGTTTACCGGATAGCCGACGCAGCGAGAAGCAGCACGCGATGCAATCCCCTGTGCTTTTGATTTTATGTGCCGCATTTCCGTACAACAATGTGAGCAAGGTTGTAATTATTTTGTAAACACATTGCTAAAACAAATTACATCCACTACAACCATATCATCACAAGTGGTCAGACCTCCTACAAGACAGGGAGCATTTCTCTATGATGATTTTGAGTATTGTTGCAACCGTTGCTTTACTCGGTGCGCTCTTCTATCACCGAATCAATCTGCTGCTCAGCAGCGCAATTTTACTTGTCTGGACCGCCGCGCTCGGCGCTGCGGGGCTGTGGAATATCTGGCTGCTCATTCCGCTGGCGATCGTTTTACTGCCGTTCAACCTTGCGCCGATGCGTAAATCCATGATTTCAGTCCCGGCCTTCCGCGCTTTCCGTAAGGTCATGCCGCCGATGTCGCGCACCGAGAAAGAAGCGATTGACGCTGGCACAACCTGGTGGGAAGGCGATCTGTTTCGTGGCAACCCCGACTGGCAGAAACTGCACAACTATCCGCAGCCGCGCCTCACCGCTGAAGAACAAGCCTTTATTGACGGTCCGGTCGAAGAAGCCTGCCGTATGGCGAACGACTTCGAAATTACCCACGAGATGGCCGATCTGCCGCCGGAGCTGTGGGCCTATCTGAAAGAGCATCGCTTCTTCGCGATGATCATTAAGAAAGAGTACGGCGGACTGGAATTCTCCGCTTACGCGCAGGCTCGCGTCCTGCAAAAGCTGTCGGGCGTCTCCGGGATCCTGGCGATTACCGTCGGCGTACCGAACTCATTAGGCCCGGGCGAGCTGCTGCAGCATTACGGCACAGAAGAACAGAAAAACCACTATTTGCCGCGCCTGGCTCGCGGTCAGGAGATTCCTTGCTTCGCACTGACCAGCCCGGAAGCGGGTTCAGATGCCGGCGCCATTCCGGATACCGGCGTCGTCTGCATGGGCGAATGGCAGGGCCAGCAGGTGCTGGGAATGCGCCTGACCTGGAACAAACGCTACATCACCCTTGCGCCTATCGCCACCGTGCTGGGACTGGCGTTTAAACTCTCCGATCCAGATCGCCTGCTGGGTGGAGAAGAGGAACTGGGCATCACCTGCGCGCTCATCCCCACCAGTACCCCCGGTGTTGAAATTGGGCGTCGGCATTTCCCGCTGAACGTTCCGTTCCAGAACGGCCCGACCCAGGGGAAAGATATTTTCGTTCCTATCGATTACATTATTGGCGGCCCGTCGATGGCCGGCCAGGGCTGGCGGATGCTGGTTGAGTGTTTATCCGTGGGACGCGGCATCACCCTGCCATCAAACGCCACCGGCGGCCTGAAATCCGTCGCCATGGCTACCGGCGCCTATGCACACATTCGCCGTCAGTTCAAAATCTCTATCGGTAAAATGGAAGGGATCGAAGAACCGCTGGCGCGTATCGCAGGCAACGCCTACGTAATGGATGCCGCCGCCTCGCTGATTACCTACGGCATCATGCTTGGCGAAAAACCAGCGGTACTGTCGGCAATTGTGAAGTACCACTGTACTCACCGTGGTCAGCGCTCCATTATTGACGCAATGGATATTACCGGTGGTAAGGGCATTATGCTCGGCACCGGAAACTTCCTGGCGCGGGCCTATCAGGGCGCGCCGATCGCCATCACCGTTGAAGGGGCGAATATCCTGACCCGCAGCATGATGATCTTCGGTCAGGGAGCGATTCGCTGTCATCCGTACGTGCTGGATGAAATGGCGGCCGCGCAGAATAACGACGTTAATGCTTTCGATAAGCTGCTGTTTAAACACATCGGGCATGTGGGCAGCAATAAGGTACGCAGTTTCTGGCTGGGCCTGACCCGCGGTCTCACCAGCAGCACGCCGACTCGCGATGCCACTCGTCGTTACTATCAGCACATGAATCGCCTGAGCGCCAACCTGGCTCTGTTGTCCGATGTCTCAATGGCGGTACTGGGTGGTAGCCTGAAGCGTCGTGAAAGAATTTCTGCACGTCTGGGCGATGTACTGAGCCAGCTCTACCTGGCGTCGGCGGTCCTGAAACGCTATGACGATGAGGGGCGTAACGAAGCGGACTTACCACTGGTTCACTGGGGCGTGCAGGATGCGCTGTATCAGGCCGAACAGGCGATTGACGATCTGCTGGTCAACTTCCCGAATCGTCTGGTCGCCGGGGCGCTCCGCGTGGCTATCTTCCCGACCGGGCGTCACTACCTGGCGCCTTCAGACAAGCTGGATCATAAGGTAGCGAAAATCCTGCAGGTTCCGAGCGCGACGCGTTCCCGTATCGGCCGCGGTCAGTATCTGACGCCGAGCGAGCATAACCCGGTCGGCCTGCTGGAAGAGGCGCTGCTTGATGTTATGGCAGCAGACCCTATCCACCAGCGACTGTGCAAAGAACTGGGCAAGAATTTGTCGTTTACGCGTCTTGATGAACTGGCCGGTAATGCGCTGGCAAAAGGGTTAATCAATCAGGAAGAGGCGGACATCCTGGTCCGTGCGGAAACCAGCCGACTGCGCAGCATAAACGTCGACGATTTTGCCCCGGATGAACTGGCGACCCGCCCGGTAAAGCTGCCGGAGAAAGTGCGCAAGATCGAAGCGGCTTAAAAACGAAAAAATAAACACATCACGATCGAGGCGGGGATTTCCCCGCCTCTCTTTTTTCTGACAATTCAGCGGAAGGTATTTCCAGGGCTGTCATTCTTTTACAAAATATTCCCTGAGCCGTCCGTCGGCTGATATGGTGTTAAAGTCATTATAATTCCTCTCATCATACTGGAGTTCACCACCGTGCCCGGACTGAAAATTACCCTTTTACAACAACCGCTGGTGTGGATGGATGGTCCCGCCAACCTGCGCCATTTCGATCGTCAACTGGAAGGGATAACCGGGCGTGACCTCATTGTTTTACCCGAAATGTTTACCACCGGCTTCGCGATGGAGGCAGCAAAACAGTCGCTATCGCAAGAGGAAGTGGTTACCTGGATGGAAGCTAAAGCCGCGCAAACCAACGCGCTGATTGCCGGTAGCGCCGCGCTACAAACGGACCGCGGTCCGGTTAACCGTTTTTTGCTAGTTGAGCCCAACGGTCAAATCCATTTCTATGATAAACGACACCTGTTTCGCATGGCGGATGAACATCATCATTACGAGGCGGGTAACGAACGGGTTATTTTTGAATGGCGCGGCTGGAGAATTCTGCCGCTGGTGTGCTACGACCTGCGTTTCCCGGTGTGGTCACGCAACCATAACGACTACGATTTAGCGCTGTACGTTGCCAACTGGCCCGCCCCACGCTCAATGCACTGGCAGTCGCTGCTTGTCGCCAGGGCTATCGAAAATCAGGCTTATGTAGCCGGGTGCAATCGCGTCGGCACCGATGGCAACGGGCACCATTATCGGGGCGATAGCCGGATAATTACCCCGCAGGGCGAGATTATCGCCACGGCTGAGCCGCATCAGGCGACTCGCCTGGATGCTGAGCTTTCGCTGACGTCGCTAAAAGAGTATCGCGAGAAGTTTCCGGCCTGGCAGGACGCGGACCCCTTCACGCTCAACTAAGGCAAGCAAACCCGGGGAGCCAGGGCTCCCTTTCTTATGCCGCAAACGCGCGTTGGGCCCCGGCAGTAAAGCCAAATAAAGTTTACCTGTCACCCATCAATGCGGTTTGCGCAAGGCATGCAGGCTGCGCCGTGAGTCCGGCATATTGTCGAGGGGATGGAAGCGTGTCTGAAGGCCTGGCTCAGGAAACGGCACGGGCCAGAACGACGAAAGCCTGAATCATTGCTGATTCAGGCTTCCTGAATAGTGGCGGAACGGACGGGACTCGAACCCGCGACCCCCTGCGTGACAGGCAGGTATTCTAACCGACTGAACTACCGCTCCACTTACTGTTCCCTTGGGAACGAGGCGAATATTACGGATTCCCCTCTACCCCGTCAACGCTTTTTCTTCATTTTTGAATCGCTTGCTGCAAAAATCGCCCATCAGGCTATTTTTAGCGCGTTTACGGGCAAATCAGGCACGCCACAGGCAGCTTCCGCCTTTCTTTTGCACCAGATCGAGCCGCGATTCATGGTTCATCAGCTCTTCATCGGAGGCATAAACCACCCGTAATTTGCTGGCGGCGCGAACAACGCGTTGAATGCCCATTTCTCCGGCCTGCTGCTGACCTTCCCCTTCCATTGAGAAAGCCATCGTCGTCTGGCCGCCGGTCATCATCAAATAGACGTCGGCAAGAATCTGGGCATCGAGCAACGCGCCATGCAGCGTTCGCTTGCTGTTGTCTATTTCATAACGTGAACAGAGGGCATCAAGGCTGTTACGCTTGCCCGGGAACATTTTACGCGCCAGGGCCAGGCTGTCGGTCACCTTACAGAAGGTATCCGTCTTCGGAATTCCGCGATTCAGCTTCGCAAATTCATAATCCATAAAGCCGATATCAAACGATGCGTTATGGATGACCAGCTCCGCCCCGCGGATATAGTCGATGAACTCATCGACCACATCGCCAAACGCGGGCTTATCCATCAGGAATTCGTCCGCAATACCATGAACGCCAAACGCTTCAGGATCCACCAGCCGGTCCGGCTTTAAATAAACGTGGAAGTTGTTTCCGGTCAGGCGGCGGTTGATCACCTCCACCGCACCGATTTCAATTATCTTGTGCCCTTCATAGTGCGCACCAATCTGATTCATACCGGTGGTTTCGGTATCGAGAACGATCTGTCGCGTAATTGCAGTGCTCATAGCGGTCATTTATGTCAGACTTACCGTTTTACGTATCGATTTCAATTACAGGAAGTCTACCAGAGATGCTCAAACAGGTAGAAATTTTCACCGATGGTTCTTGCCTGGGAAATCCAGGCCCCGGCGGCTACGGTGCGATTTTACGCTATCGCGGGAAAGAAAAAACTTTTAGCGAAGGCTTTAACCTTACGACGAACAACCGCATGGAGATGATGGCCGCCATCGTCGCCCTGGAAGCGCTGAAAGAACATTGTGAAGTCATCCTCAGTACCGACAGCCAGTACGTGCGTCAGGGGATTACGCAGTGGATCCACAACTGGAAAAAACGCGGCTGGAAGACGGCGGACAAGAAACCGGTAAAAAATGTCGATCTCTGGCAGCGCCTGGACGCCGCGCTGGGTCAACACAAGATCAAATGGGAATGGGTTAAAGGCCACGCCGGGCATCCGGAAAACGAACGCTGCGACGAACTGGCGCGCGCGGCGGCATCTAACCCAACCCGGGACGACATCGGTTATCAGGCGGAAAGCTAATTCTGCCCCTTGCGCCACTGACGCGTGGCGCCTACCGCCTGCGGTATCCGTTTTTTTGCTTTGCCCGATTTCATCGGGTTTAGCGTCAACGGGATAGTGCGTTTACGGGCAATAATCAGCTGCAGACATCCCAACGCCGGGAGATGCGTACTGAGCATTTTCCCCCCGTGGCGCGACCAGGGAAGGACCTGATAGCCGCCATAGTGCATAACTTCAAAATTAAGCACCCCCAGCCAGTCCATCTGACGCGTTAAGGTGAACATGCGGCTGTTATAGGGGGGCTTATTGCGTAACACTGGCATCAGCTTACGTAACCCCATCAGGCTCATGGGATTAAAACTGGTTAAAATTATCCAGCCATCGTCGATCAGCACTCTATCCGCTTCCCGTAGCAGTCGATGCGGATCGCTGCACCACGGTAAGGTATGCGCCAGCAGGCAGGCATCAACCGACTTCTCGGCAAAAGGCAAATGCAGCGGATCGGCCTTTACCTGCACAGGATTTCCTTGTAAAGAGACATTCACCTGATGGGAAATCGCGCAGGATTCGGTATTGATTTCCGCGCTCAGATTGCCAATCTTAAGTAAATGAAAGCCATATAATTTAGCGAGCCAGGGCTTCATCTGCCGTTCCAGCGATTCGCGGTAGTATTCGCCCCACGGCATGCTGGACCAGTGCTCTGGCGCTGTAACTGTTTGAGGTATCCTTGCCGGCTTCATCGCAACCTTCCGCTACGCATTAGAGGTAATTTATGAATCTTATCAGTATTCCCGCATTTCAGGACAACTACATCTGGGTTCTTAGTGAAGATAGCGGGCGTTGCCTGATAGTCGACCCGGGCGAAGCCGCTCCAGTGCTCGCCGCCATTGAACAAAACCGCTGGCAGCCGGAAGCTATCCTGTTGACGCATCATCACCACGACCACGTTGGCGGCGTAAAACAACTGCGGGAAAAATTTCCGGCTATAGCGGTTTACGGACCGGCAGAAACCCAGGATAAAGGTACAACCCGCATCGTCAAGGACGGAGAAAGCATCTCTGTTTTGGGCCGTGAATTTTCTATTTTTGCCACGCCAGGTCACACTTTAGGACACATCTGTTTCTTCAGCGCACCTTATCTATTTTGTGGCGATACAATGTTTTCCGGCGGCTGCGGTAGACTGTTCGAAGGGACTGCAGAGCAGATGTATCAATCATTTAAGAAGATTAACGCCCTCCCTGATGAAACATTAATATGTTGCGCGCATGAGTACACTTTAGCAAATATGAAGTTTGCAATGAGCATCCTTCCCCATGATAGGGATATAAATGATTACTATCACAAAGTTAATGAGTTACGTGCAAAAAACCAAAAAACACTCCCCGTAATTCTGAAAAATGAGCGGCGTATAAATTTATTTCTGCGCACAGATGATGCTGATTTAATTAAAGAAATTAGCAAAGAAACAAATTTGCAACACTCTGCTCAGCGATTTGCATGGTTAAGGTCAAAGAAAGACGACTTCTGATATTTAATTCTTGTCTTCAGCCGACTTCACCGTTATCCTTGCTCGTCTTTTAAGCAACTATTGACACACACATGAAGGCACGAGCGATTTTACTCGCCTCTGTCCTGCTGGTGGGGTGCCAGGCGTCTAAGAACGATGGCACCGTACAACAGCACGCACAGAGCCTTTCTGCAGCGAGTCAAGGGGAAGCAAGCAAGTTCACAAGTCGAGCGCGCTGGTTAGATGATGGAACCTTCTACGCGCAAGACCAGGATCTGTGGACTTCGATAGGCGACGAGCTAAAGATGGGAATTCCGGAAAACGTCCGGATTCGCGAACAAAAACAGAAGTACTTAAGAAATAAGAGCTATCTCCACGATGTAACTTTACGTGCAGAGCCGTATATGTACTGGATAGCCGGGCAAGTTAAGAAACGTAACATGCCAATGGAGCTGGTATTACTACCCATAGTGGAGAGCGCTTTTGACCCGCACGCAACGTCTGGCGCCAATGCCGCAGGCATTTGGCAGATCATTCCGAGCACCGGGCGCAATTATGGTTTGAAACAGACCCGCAGTTACGATGCGCGTCGTGATATCGTTGCCTCAACCACGGCAGCGTTAAACATGATGCAACGTCTGAACAAAATGTTCGACGGCGACTGGTTGTTAACTGTCGCAGCATATAACAGTGGCGAAGGCCGGGTAATGAAGGCTATCAAAGCGAACAAATCACGGGGTAAACCCACCGATTTCTGGTCGCTGTCATTACCGCAGGAAACCAAAATATACGTACCAAAAATGCTGGCCCTGAGCGATATACTCAAGAACAGCAAGCGGTATGGCGTAAGGCTGCCGACGGCAGACGAAAGCCGTGCCCTGGCGCGTGTACGCCTCGACAGTCCGGTTGAGATTTCACAGTTGGCGGATATGGCAGGAATGCCCGTCAGCAAGTTGAAAACGTTCAATGCCGGCGTGAAGGGGTCGACTCTGGGTGCAAACGGCCCCAATTACGTACTGGTACCGCAGAAGCATGCAGCGCAGCTGCGTGAATCTTTGGCCTCAGGTGATATTGCCGCCGTGCAGCCGACGCTGCTGGCTGACAACAAGCCGTTGACCAGCCGCAGCTACCAGGTGCGCTCCGGTGACACCATCTCCGGCATTGCATCGCGTCTCGGCGTATCAACGAAAGATCTGCAGCAGTGGAACGGTATTCGCGGTTCTAACCTGAAGGTCGGTCAGAATCTGGTGATTGGCGCAGGCAGCAGCGCGGAACGTCTGGCGAACAATAGCGATAGCATTACCTATCGCGTACGTAAAGGCGACTCTCTGTCGAGCATTGCGAAACGTCATGGCGTGAACATCCGCGATGTGATGCGCTGGAACAGCGATACCGGCAACCTGAAACCTGGCGATCAGCTGACGCTGTTTGTGAAAAACAGCGACAGACCAGAATCCTGATGATTCAGCAGGCATTAAAAAAGGCACCCATGCGGTGCCTTTTGTTTTATCTCTGCGTTAGATGGCCTTATGGGCCTCAAACATAATCGTATCGCTGGTGAAAGAACCATCCTGCTGCAAGGCAAAATAGGCTTTGACCTCCGCCGATGCGCTCTCCTGGTATAAACGAATCGCTTCCGTCAGCGCCGCTGGCGTCCGCATCCGCGCGACCCAGGAGCTGAACTCCAGAGGCAGGCGATCGGTCAGCAGATGATTTATCACCAAACCGGCCTCACTCGCCATTGTCAGCCATTCGCCGCTGGAGTAGTTGCGAACATGGGAGGTATCGCGCAGCGCCTCAACCGTCTGCAGCCAGACGTCGCGAACAGGGTGACCGGGAGACATCACATCCATAATAATCATCACTCCGCCCGGTTTCAGCACCCGCTTCACTTCACGCAATGCCTGGCCAACATCATGCCAATGATGCGCAGAATAACGGCTGATCGCGACATCAAAGCTGGCATCAGCGAAAGGCAAAGATTCGGCATAGCCCTGCTGCGTGGCAATATTAGTAAAACCTTTATCCCTTGCGGCCTGAGCCACCACCTCCAGCATCTGGCTGGATAAATCATATGCCGTTACCTGGGCAACCTGCCCTGCCGCCGCAAAGCTGGCGTGTCCGGCACCGCATCCCATATCCAGCACGTGGGCCTGAGGGAAGTCCGCCAGCCGTTCGGCCAGTCGCTGCAGATCGCGCCCTGAAGCGTGTACGGCACTGCTCAGGTAGGCGCTGGCCTGTGAGCCAAACTGTTTTTCAACGTTGTCATGATGAGAGCGTGTTGTCATTGCATTGTCCTTCGGTTTTTTTTGAGTAATAAAGGCAGCACCATGCATACGCAGGCCTGCCCCATGGCAGGCCTGATGTACCTTAATTAATCAGGCTTGCCGGGACTGAATTCGACTAGTAGAGGGTTGTGATCGGAGGCGCGGGTCACCAGCACGGAAGCATCGTGCACGCTTAACCCCCGATAAAACACAAAATCAAGCGGACGACCAAAAGTGCGGCGGCGCTGATCGTCAGAGAAGCGGACTTCGCGCAGCGACATTTCACGCGCAAAGCGATACAAAGCGTTCATTCGCGGACGGCTCCAGGCGTTAAAGTCACCCGCCATTATCACCGGCCCGCTGTGATGGGCGATCTGGTCGCCAATCGGCAGCAACTGTTTGCTGTAGACATCAACGCCAAGACTAAAATTGACCGCGTGGATATTCACCACCATCAGCAGACGGGAATCCGGTAACGGGTAAACGGTGACCAACGCTGACTTTGCCAGCCGCAGGATAGGCTCTCGTTCGCGCAGAGGGCAGCAGTAAATGGGATGCGCGGAAGCTAACGTCATGACCCCGGAAGGATGTTGCGGGAGCACCAGAGCAGGAACCTGGTCCGCGGCCAGATAGTTGGACGTGGCGAATTTCACTAACTCAGGCGTGGTTTGCGCTTCCTGCAATAACACCAGGTGAGCATCTTTACCGAAATTATTAAGCACGGATTTCCACTCGGCGCGCTGTTGTTTGAAGATGTTCCACACCAGAACGCGGATTTTCTCATCCGAGCTTAACGGTACCCCGGCCGGAAATGCCGGAGTCATACCAGCAAACGACCCCGGAGGTAAGATTCTCTCCGCGGGTTGTCCGGCGACATAGCGCATGGCATAGGTATTCTTTCGCAATTTAGGCATCAAACCTCGATAACAGGAAACCAGCCCGACTGCAGCTGGTTCTTCTGTTATAGGGATTTTTGTATACACTTTCAATGCAATTTGCCAGAAACCTTTATCCTTCTACGGAAAGAGCCTTAGCACGGCGCCGAGGCCTATCGAGCCGCCCGCTGAGAACCACCAGTAACAGCGCGACCAGAACAATCAGCGCGCCAATCCACGGCGTCTGAGTCAGACCATAATGCTCTACCGTCTGACCGCCAATCACCGATCCTAAGGCAATCCCAATATTGAAGGCGGCAATATTCAGGCCAGAAGCAACGTCAACCGCGCCAGGGGTATACTGCTCCGCTTTCTGCACCACGTACACCTGCAGGCCCGGAACGTTACCAAAAGCAAAGATGCCCATCACCAATACCGTCGCCAGCGCCGCATACTGCAAACTGGCCGTAAATTGAAAGATCAGAAGTAAAGCAACTAACGCGGCAAAAATCAGCTTCAGCGCAGGCACGGCGCCGTGTTTATCCGCCAGCTTTCCGCCCCATACGTTGCCCACCGCCACAGAAACACCGTAACCCAGGAGGATCCAGCTAACGGCCGCCGGGCTAAATCCGGCAAGATCCTGCATCATCGGCGCCAGGAAGGTAAAAGCGGTAAATACGCCGCCATATCCCAAAGCAGTAATGGCGTAGATAATCAGTAAACGAGGATGGGTCAGAACCTGCAGCTGGGCGCGCAATCCCGCGCTGATGCGTCCAGGAATGTTATTCGGCACCAGAATAAGGCTGCTCATTAACGCGATGACGCCAAGGATCGACACGGCGAGGAACGTCTCACGCCAGCCAAAGTGTTGGCCGATAAAGGTACCTAAAGGCACGCCGGTCACTAGCGCAACGGTCAGACCGCCAAACATAATCGCAATCGCCGAAGCCGCTTTCTCTTTCGGTACCAGGCTGGTCGCAATTGTCGAGCCGATCGAAAAGAATACCCCATGCGCCAGCCCCGTCAGCAGGCGCGCCAGAACCAAAGTTTCATAACCTGGCGCCTGCCAGGCCAGCAGGTTACCGGCGGTAAACAGCGCCATTAACGCCAGCAGCAGTTGCTTACGCGGCATCCGCCCGGTCAGCGCGGTGAGCACCGGGGCGCCGATCGCCACGCCAAGTGCATAGATAGAAACCAGCAGCCCCGCAGAGGGAAGCGAAATAGCAAGTTGTTCTGCAATGGTGGGCACCAGGCCCACGATGACAAATTCGGTCGTGCCAATAGCAAAGGCACCGATAGTTAAGGCAAGTAGCGCCAGCGGCATAATGTACTCCGTATCAACATGATTAAGATGACACGTAGTATGAAGAGGTGTTTTAATAACAAAAATAGCCAAAGTATCAATAGAATTTTGCCACAGGTGCAATAATGAGAGCTACCTCAGAAGAAATCGCCATTTTTGTCGCCGTGGTTGAGAGCGGCAGCTTTAGTCGCGCAGCCGAACAACTAGGTCAGGCTAATTCCGCCGTCAGCCGGGCGGTGAAAAAGCTCGAATCAAAGCTCGGCGTGAGCCTGCTTAATCGTACGACCCGTCAGCTAAGCCTGACCGAAGAGGGGGAGCGTTATTTCCGTCGCATGCAGGTTGTGCTTCAGGAAATGGCCGCAGCCGAGAATGAGCTTCTGGAGAGCCGCACGACGCCAAGAGGCCTGTTACGTGTTGATGCCGCAACGCCGGTGATCCTGCATTTCCTGATGCCTTTGATAAGACCTTTTCGCGAGCGCTACCCGGAGATGAACCTTACGCTGGTCTCGTCAGAAACCTTTATCAATCTGATCGAGCGGAAAGTCGATGTCGCGATCCGCGCCGGCACGCTGACCGACTCCAGCCTGCGCGCCAGGCCATTGTTTAATAGCTACCGCAAAATTATTGCTTCACCGGACTATCTTGCTCGCCATGGAACGCCGCAAAGCGTCGCTGAGCTAAAACATCATCAGTGTCTGGGCTTTAGCGAACCCGTTTCATTGAATACATGGCCAATCTCCTGCTGCGATGGTCAGCTGCTTGAAATCGAAAGCGAGATATCTTCCAATAGCGGAGAAACGCTTAAGCAGCTATGCCTGGCCGGTAACGGAATCGCCTGTCTGTCGGACTATATGGTGGATAAGGAGCTTGCTGAAGGGGCGTTTGTCGAGCTGCTGGCTGACAAACGGTTGCCGATTGAAATGCCGTTTAGTGCGGTTTACTACAGCGACAGGGCCGTAAGCACGCGGATCAGAGCCTTTATCGACTTTCTTAGCGAACATGTAAAACAGCTCCCGAAGGAGCTGTAACAGGGTTGTAGAGTAACGATGGGGATTAAATTAGTCCCATTCAGGCGCCAGACCGTCCGGACTAACCAGACGATCGTTGCAGTCCAGCGCGGCGATCGTCTGGCGATCGTCTTCATCCAGCTGCAGATCCTGAGCTTTAAGATTGCTTGCCAGGTTTTCGCGCTTAGTCGAAGATGGGATTACCGCATAACCTTCGCCCATTGCCCAGGCCAGGATAACCTGTGCCGACGTAGCATCGTATTTTGCCGCGATACGTGCGATCGCTTCATCTTTCAGCGCCTTACCGTAGGCCAGCGTCATATAAGAGGTGATGTGGATGCCGTGTTCACGTGCCCAATCAACCACTTTACGGTTCTGCAGATACGGGGAAAGTTCAATCTGGTTGGTCGCGATGTTCTCCGCGCCAACGGCAGCAATTGCGCGCTCCATCAGCGGAATTGTGAAGTTAGAGATACCAATCTGCCGGGTTAGCCCCTGTTTTTTCGCTTCCAGCACCGCGGCCATAAACTCTTCAACCGCAACGGCATCGTTTGGCGACGGCCAGTGGATTAACGTCAGGTCGACATAGTCAGTACGCAGCTTCTGCAGACTCTCTTTCAGGCTGGCGATCAGCTTCTCTTTGTTGAGATTCTCAATCCAGATCTTGGTGGTGATGAACAGTTCATCGCGCGCAACGCCGCTTTCTGCAATCGCCTGGCCCACAGCAGCTTCATTATCATAGATTTGCGCGGTATCAATGGTGCGATAGCCCAGTTCAAGCGCCGTTTTTACAGATGCAATAACCACGTCATCTTTCAGACGGAAGGTCCCAAGACCAAATGCAGGGATTGTCATGACTTTCCTCTTTATTCATTCATATCAGTTAACGAGAACAATTATGACCAACGAGAAGATTGAGAAAAAGAGTGCTAAATGCAGAGGATATTTGCTAAAAAAGCAATAATTAAACGACAGATAAAGAAAAAGCCCTGAGCAAATGCTCAGGGCTTTTAATAAGTGGCGGAACGGACGGGACTCGAACCCGCGACCCCCTGCGTGACAGGCAGGTATTCTAACCGACTGAACTACCGCTCCACCGAATACTTCTGTAACCACCGGATTAATGCACCGGCTTACTACTTAATTTGATGCCTGGCAGTTCCCTACTCTCACATGGGGAGACCCCACACTACCATCGGCGCTACGGCGTTTCACTTCTGAGTTCGGCATGGGGTCAGGTGGGACCACCGCGCTATCGCCGCCAGGCAAATTCTTTGTGCTCAGTACGCAATTCTTTATCGCATCTGCCGCGTTGCCCGCGCTCGCAAACTCAGTCACATACTTCTGTATGCTCCTTCCTTTCCTTCGCTTGTCGCCTTGCTGCTGCGCAAATTATTGCGTACTCAACTCTGAATCAATGCTGAAATTGTTGTCTTCTCAAATCCGCCAAAACATCTTCGGCGTTGTAAGGTTAAGCCTCACGGTTCATTAGTACCGGTTAGCTCAACGCATCGCTGCGCTTACACACCCGGCCTATCAACGTCGTCGTCTTCAACGTTCCTTCAGGACCCTTAAAGGGTCAGGGAGAACTCATCTCGGGGCAAGTTTCGTACTTAGATGCTTTCAGCACTTATCTCTTCCGCATTTAGCTACCGGGCAATGCCATTGGCATGACAACCCGAACACCAGTGATGCGTCCACTCCGGTCCTCTCGTACTAGGAGCAGCCCCCCTCAATTCTCCAGCGCCCACGGCAGATAGGGACCGAACTGTCTCACGACGTTCTAAACCCAGCTCGCGTACCACTTTAAATGGCGAACAGCCATACCCTTGGGACCTACTTCAGCCCCAGGATGTGATGAGCCGACATCGAGGTGCCAAACACCGCCGTCGATATGAACTCTTGGGCGGTATCAGCCTGTTATCCCCGGAGTACCTTTTATCCGTTGAGCGATGGCCCTTCCATTCAGAACCACCGGATCACTATGACCTGCTTTCGCACCTGCTCGCGCCGTCACGCTCGCAGTCAAGCCAGCTTATGCCATTGCACTAACCTCCTGATGTCCGACCAGGATTAGCTGACCTTCGTGCTCCTCCGTTACTCTTTAGGAGGAGACCGCCCCAGTCAAACTACCCACCAGACACTGTCCGCAACCCCGATTAGGGGCCCACGTTAGAACACCAGCCATTAAAGGGTGGTATTTCAAGGATGGCTCCACGCAGACTGGCGTCCACGCTTCAAAGCCTCCCACCTATCCTACACATCAAGGACCAGTGTTCAGTGTCAAGCTATAGTAAAGGTTCACGGGGTCTTTCCGTCTTGCCGCGGGTACACTGCATCTTCACAGCGAGTTCAATTTCACTGAGTCTCGGGTGGAGACAGCCTGGCCATCATTACGCCATTCGTGCAGGTCGGAACTTACCCGACAAGGAATTTCGCTACCTTAGGACCGTTATAGTTACGGCCGCCGTTTACCGGGGCTTCGATCAAGAGCTTCTCCTTACGGATAACCCCATCAATTAACCTTCCGGCACCGGGCAGGCGTCACACCGTATACGTCCACTTTCGTGTTTGCACAGTGCTGTGTTTTTAATAAACAGTTGCAGCCAGCTGGTATCTTCGACTGATTTCAGCTCCATGGGTAAACCACTTCACCTACATATCAGCGTGCCTTCTCCCGAAGTTACGGCACCATTTTGCCTAGTTCCTTCACCCGAGTTCTCTCAAGCGCCTTGGTATTCTCTACCTGACCACCTGTGTCGGTTTGGGGTACGATTTGATGTTACCTGATGCTTAGAGGCTTTTCCTGGAAGCAGGGCATTTGTCACTTCAGCACCGTAGTGCCTCGTCATCACGCCTCAGTGTTAAAGTGAACCGGATTTACCTGGAACACACACCTACACGCTTAAACCGGGACAACCGTCGCCCGGCCAACATAGCCTTCTCCGTCCCCCCTTCGCAGTAACACCAAGTACAGGAATATTAACCTGTTTCCCATCGACTACGCCTTTCGGCCTCGCCTTAGGGGTCGACTCACCCTGCCCCGATTAACGTTGGACAGGAACCCTTGGTCTTCCGGCGTGCGGGTTTTTCACCCGCATTATCGTTACTTATGTCAGCATTCGCACTTCTGATACCTCCAGCAACCTTCACAGGCCACCTTCAACGGCTTACAGAACGCTCCCCTACCCAACAACACATAGTGTCGCTGCCGCAGCTTCGGTGCATGGTTTAGCCCCGTTACATCTTCCGCGCAGGCCGACTCGACCAGTGAGCTATTACGCTTTCTTTAAATGATGGCTGCTTCTAAGCCAACATCCTGGCTGTCTGGGCCTTCCCACATCGTTTCCCACTTAACCATGACTTTGGGACCTTAGCTGGCGGTCTGGGTTGTTTCCCTCTTCACGACGGACGTTAGCACCCGCCGTGTGTCTCCCGTGATAACATTCTTCGGTATTCGTAGTTTGCATCGGGTTGGTAAGTCGGGATGACCCCCTAGCCGAAACAGTGCTCTACCCCCGAAGATGAATTCACGAGGCGCTACCTAAATAGCTTTCGGGGAGAACCAGCTATCTCCCGGTTTGATTGGCCTTTCACCCCCAGCCACAAGTCATCCGCTAATTTTTCAACATTAGTCGGTTCGGTCCTCCAGTTAGTGTTACCCAACCTTCAACCTGCCCATGGCTAGATCACCGGGTTTCGGGTCTATACCCTGCAACTTAACGCCCAGTTAAGACTCGGTTTCCCTGCGGCTCCCCTATACGGTTAACCTTGCTACAGAATATAAGTCGCTGACCCATTATACAAAAGGTACGCAGTCACCCAACAAGTGGGCTCCTACTGCTTGTACGTACACGGTTTCAGGTTCTTTTTCACTCCCCTCGCCGGGGTTCTTTTCGCCTTTCCCTCACGGTACTGGTTCACTATCGGTCAGTCAGGAGTATTTAGCCTTGGAGGATGGTCCCCCCATATTCAGACAGGATACCACGTGTCCCGCCCTACTCTTCGAGTTCACAGCCTGTGTGTTTTAGTGTACGGGAGTATCACCCTGTACCCTGCGACTTTCCAGACGCTTCCACTAACACACAAGCTGATTCAGACTCCGGGCTGCTCCCCGTTCGCTCGCCGCTACTGGGGGAATCTCGGTTGATTTCTTTTCCTCGGGGTACTTAGATGTTTCAGTTCCCCCGGTTCGCCTCGTTTGACTATGTATTCATCAAACGATAGTGCAACGAATTGCACTGGGTTTCCCCATTCGGACATCGCCGGCTGTAACGGTTCATATCACCTTACCGACGCTTTTCGCAGATTAGCACGTCCTTCATCGCCTCTGACTGCCAGGGCATCCACCGTGTACGCTTAGTCGCTTAACCTCACAACCCGAAGATGTTTCGTAAAACATCATCGTGTCGCGAAAATTTGAGAGACTCGAACACACATAACATGTGTGTCGTTTCAATTTTCAGCTTGATCCAGATTTTTAAAGAGCAAAACTTCGCAGTGAACCTTTTCAGGTACACTCTGAAGTTTTCTTGTGGTGTGCAGTAAAGATGGTGGAGCTATGCGGGATCGAACCGCAGACCTCCTGCGTGCAAAGCAGGCGCTCTCCCAGCTGAGCTATAGCCCCATCGTAGTTAAATCTCATCAACCTTAATTCCTGTTGAGGCAAGGCGGGGTGACACGAAGCATACTTAAAGTATGTGAGTGTCGCCGCAACGCAGCATCAGCAGAAATTTGGTAGGCCTGAGTGGACTTGAACCACCGACCTCACCCTTATCAGGGGTGCGCTCTAACCACCTGAGCTACAAGCCTGCAGAGATTTTCTTACTGCTTATTTTTCATCAGACAATCTGTGTGGACACTACAAAGGCAGGTTCTTTAAGGTAAGGAGGTGATCCAACCGCAGGTTCCCCTACGGTTACCTTGTTACGACTTCACCCCAGTCATGAATCACAAAGTGGTAAGCGCCCTCCCGAAGGTTAAGCTACCTACTTCTTTTGCAACCCACTCCCATGGTGTGACGGGCGGTGTGTACAAGGCCCGGGAACGTATTCACCGTGGCATTCTGATCCACGATTACTAGCGATTCCGACTTCATGGAGTCGAGTTGCAGACTCCAATCCGGACTACGACATACTTTATGAGGTCCGCTTGCTCTCGCGAGGTCGCTTCTCTTTGTATATGCCATTGTAGCACGTGTGTAGCCCTACTCGTAAGGGCCATGATGACTTGACGTCATCCCCACCTTCCTCCAGTTTATCACTGGCAGTCTCCTTTGAGTTCCCGACCGAATCGCTGGCAACAAAGGATAAGGGTTGCGCTCGTTGCGGGACTTAACCCAACATTTCACAACACGAGCTGACGACAGCCATGCAGCACCTGTCTCAGAGTTCCCGAAGGCACCAAAGCATCTCTGCTAAGTTCTCTGGATGTCAAGAGTAGGTAAGGTTCTTCGCGTTGCATCGAATTAAACCACATGCTCCACCGCTTGTGCGGGCCCCCGTCAATTCATTTGAGTTTTAACCTTGCGGCCGTACTCCCCAGGCGGTCGACTTAACGCGTTAGCTCCGGAAGCCACTCCTCAAGGGAACAACCTCCAAGTCGACATCGTTTACAGCGTGGACTACCAGGGTATCTAATCCTGTTTGCTCCCCACGCTTTCGCACCTGAGCGTCAGTCTTTGTCCAGGGGGCCGCCTTCGCCACCGGTATTCCTCCAGATCTCTACGCATTTCACCGCTACACCTGGAATTCTACCCCCCTCTACAAGACTCCAGCCTGCCAGTTTCGAATGCAGTTCCCAGGTTGAGCCCGGGGATTTCACATCCGACTTGACAGACCGCCTGCGTGCGCTTTACGCCCAGTAATTCCGATTAACGCTTGCACCCTCCGTATTACCGCGGCTGCTGGCACGGAGTTAGCCGGTGCTTCTTCTGCGGGTAACGTCAATCGACAAGGTTATTAACCTTATCGCCTTCCTCCCCGCTGAAAGTACTTTACAACCCGAAGGCCTTCTTCATACACGCGGCATGGCTGCATCAGGCTTGCGCCCATTGTGCAATATTCCCCACTGCTGCCTCCCGTAGGAGTCTGGACCGTGTCTCAGTTCCAGTGTGGCTGGTCATCCTCTCAGACCAGCTAGGGATCGTCGCCTAGGTGAGCCGTTACCCCACCTACTAGCTAATCCCATCTGGGCACATCTGATGGCAAGAGGCCCGAAGGTCCCCCTCTTTGGTCTTGCGACGTTATGCGGTATTAGCTACCGTTTCCAGTAGTTATCCCCCTCCATCAGGCAGTTTCCCAGACATTACTCACCCGTCCGCCACTCGTCACCCGAGAGCAAGCTCTCTGTGCTACCGTTCGACTTGCATGTGTTAGGCCTGCCGCCAGCGTTCAATCTGAGCCATGATCAAACTCTTCAATTTAAGTTTGATGCTCGTAGAATTAAACTTCGTAATGAATTACGTGTTCACTCTTTGAGACTTGGTATTCATTTTTCGTCCGAGGACGTTAAGAATCCATGTCACTTTGAGTGCCCACACAGATTGTCTGATAAATTGTTAAAGAGCAGTGCAACGCGGCTTTCGCTCACCGTTGCGAGGTGGCGTATATTACGCTTTCCTCTTTCAGAGTCAACCCGTTATTTCAGGATTTTTTCTCTTCAACCGACCGGGCTGTTTGTGTGAAGTGATTCACATCTGCCGTGTCAGTGGGAGCGCATTATAGGGAGTTATTCGGCGCTGACAAGCGGTAAAATACAATTTTATTTCAACCGCTCATCTTTTATACATAACGCTTATTTTCGCTGCTTTTTGATAGCATCCGGCAGGTCCGCCAGGCTATTAAGCACCCAATCCGCGGCGCTTTCCGCTTCAGGAGTGACTGGCTTGCCGGTACGCACTAATACTTTCATGCCGACATTGGCAGCCAAAGCTGCCTGCATATCTTCGACTTTATCGCCGACCATATAGGAAGCAGCCATATCAATATGCAGATAGTCACGCGCCGAGATCAGCATACCCGGGTGGGGCTTACGGCAGTCGCAGGTCTGGCGAAACTCTTCGACGGTTCCCTGCGGGTGGTGCGGACAATAATAGATGCCATCCAGGTCAACGCCGCGATCGGCCAGCGACCAGTCCATCCACTCGGTCAGCGTTTCAAACTGCTCTTCAGTAAACTTACCGCGGGCGATGCCGGACTGGTTGGTCACCACCACCAGCGCGTAGCCCATCTCCTTTAATTGACGCATTGCGTCAATAACGCCATCGATAAATTCAAAGTTGTCGATTTCATGGACGTAGCCGTGATCGACATTAATCGTGCCATCACGGTCAAGAAAAATTGCGGGTACTGATATTGCCACCGGTCTGCTCCTGATAAAGGCTAATGCGCGTAGTATCGCATGTTTCCCGACGCAAGAAAGTGCTCATTATACAGAGTCAGATTGATTTAGACGTCTGGATGCCTTAACATCCATTTCATTGACAGGCATCGCCTGGACACGGCAGAAGAAAATGCCACGGCAAACGGCTAAACGATAATAAATAACTGATGATTAAACTTTCGAAGATTACCAAAGTGTTCCAGCAGGGAAATCGCAGCATACAGGCGCTGAACGATGTCAGCCTGCATGTTCCCGCCGGGCAAATTTATGGCGTCATCGGCGCTTCGGGCGCGGGTAAAAGTACGTTAATCCGCTGCGTTAACCTGCTTGAACGTCCAACTCAGGGCAGCGTACAGGTGGGCGGTCAGGAGCTAACGGCGCTGTCCGAAAAAGAGTTGACGCGCGCGCGTCGACAGATCGGCATGATATTCCAGCACTTTAACCTGCTAGCCTCCCGTACCGTATTCGGTAATGTGGCATTGCCGCTTGAGCTCGACAATACTCCGAAGGAAGAAATTAAACGCCGGGTTACCGAGCTTCTCGATCTCGTCGGCCTGGGGGATAAGCACGATAGCTATCCGGCAAACCTCTCCGGCGGTCAAAAACAGCGCGTCGCCATCGCCCGTGCGCTGGCAAGCAATCCAAAAGTCCTGCTCTGCGACGAAGCCACCAGCGCTCTGGATCCGGCTACCACGCGTTCGATTCTGGAACTGCTGAAAGATATCAACCGTCGTCTGGGCCTGACGATTTTGCTGATTACCCACGAAATGGATGTTGTCAAACGGATCTGTGATTGCGTTGCCGTGATCAGCAACGGTCAATTGATTGAACAGGATACGGTGAGCGAGGTCTTTTCTCATCCCAAAACTCCATTGGCGCAACAGTTTATACAGTCAACGCTGCACCTGGATATCCCGGATGATTATCAGGCGCGTCTGAAGTCTGAGGCTCTTCCCGATAGCGTACCCATGCTGCGCATGGAGTTCACGGGCCACTCCGTTGATGCCCCGCTGCTTTCTGAAACTGCCCGTCGCTTTAATGTAAACAACAACATTATTAGCGCGCAGATGGATTACGCGGGTGGCGTGAAGTTCGGCATTATGCTGACCGAGATGCACGGCACGCAGGAAGATACCCAGGCCGCGATCGCCTGGCTACAGGAACACCATGTAAAAGTAGAGGTACTGGGGTATGTCTGAACCAATGATTTGGCTGCTGGTTCGCGGCGTATGGGAAACGCTGGCCATGACTTTCGTCTCCGGCTTCTTCGGTTTTGTTCTCGGCCTGCCGGTCGGGGTTCTGCTCTACGTCACCCGACCGGGGCAAATTGCCGCTAATGCAAAACTCTACCGCACGCTTTCGGCGGTGGTGAATATTTTCCGCTCGATTCCTTTTATTATCTTGCTGGTCTGGATGATCCCCTTTACCCGCGTCATCGTAGGGACATCCATCGGCCTGCAGGCGGCAATTGTTCCGCTAACGGTCGGCGCAGCGCCTTTTATCGCCCGAATGGTTGAAAACGCCCTGCTGGAGATCCCCACCGGCCTTATCGAAGCATCCCGCGCCATGGGCGCAACGCCGATGCAGATTGTGCGTAAGGTCCTGCTGCCGGAAGCGCTGCCGGGTCTGGTGAACGCGGCGACCATTACCCTCATTACGCTGGTCGGCTATTCCGCGATGGGCGGCGCGGTGGGTGCCGGTGGTCTCGGGCAGATTGGCTATCAGTACGGTTATATCGGCTACAATGCAACGGTAATGAATACCGTACTGGTGCTGCTGGTTATTCTGGTGTACTTAATTCAATTCTCTGGCGATCGTATCGTCCGGGCTGTGACTCACAAATAACATTACACACAATACAGAATCTTACAGGAAGGAAATAACATGGCCTTTAATTTCAAAACCTTTGCGGCAGTCGGCGCGTTAATCGGTTCTCTGGCTCTGGTGGGTTGCGGTCAGGACGAAAAAGATCCTAACCATATTAAAGTCGGCGTTATCGTCGGTGCGGAGCAGCAGGTTGCGGAAGTCGCGCAGAAAGTAGCAAAAGAAAAATACGGCCTTGATGTCGAACTGGTAACCTTCAACGACTACGTTCTGCCGAACGAAGCGCTGAGCAAAGGCGATATCGACGTTAACGCCTTCCAGCATAAACCGTATCTTGACCAGCAAATCAAAGACCGCGGCTACAAGCTGGTTTCCGTAGGTAACTCTTTTGTTTACCCGATTGCGGGTTATTCGAAAAAAATCAAATCGCTGGACGAACTGCAGCCGGGCTCCCAGGTCGCGATTCCTAACGATCCCACCAACCTTGGCCGCTCTCTGCTGCTGCTGCAGCAGGTTGGCCTGATCAAACTGAAAGAAGGCGTTGGTCTGCTGCCAACCTCTCTGGATATTATTGAAAACCCGAAAAACCTGAAAATTGTTGAGCTGGAAGCCCCGCAGCTGCCGCGCTCTCTGGATGATGCGCAAATCGCTCTGGCGGTTATCAATACCACCTATGCCAGCCAGATTGGCTTAACGCCGGCAAAAGACGGTATTTTCGTGGAAGGTAAAGAGTCTCCGTACGTGAACCTGATTGTCGCTCGCGAAGACAATAAAGATGCGGAAAATGTTAAGAAATTTGTTCAAGCTTACCAGAGTGACGAAGTTTACGAAGCGGCTAACAAAATCTTTAACGGCGGTGCAGTGAAAGGCTGGTAATCTTTTCTCAGCGTAATATCATTCAGGACGGGCTTTATGCCCGTCTTGTCATTTATGCAAGCACCTGATTCAATAGCGCCCTGTTTTATTATTTATTGAGGAAATACTATGCGTGCTTTACCGGTCTGTTTGTTAGCACTCATGTTAAGCGGTTGTTCTATGCTAAGCAGATCTCCCGTCGAGCCTGTACAAAGCACCGTAACCCCGCCTGCCAAATCGGAACCGGCAAAACCGAAAGCGACGCGTCCGGCCCCGGTAAGAATCTATACCGATGCAACAGAATTGGTGGGTAAACCTTTCCGCGAACTCGGCGAAGTCACCGGTGAATCCTGCCAGGCCTCGAATCAAGACTCTCCACCCAATATCCCGACGGCCCGCAAGCGTATGCAGATTAACGCTGCAAAAATGAAAGCCAATGCCGTGCTGCTGCACCGCTGCGAAGTCACCAGCGGAACTCCGGGCTGCTACCGCCAGGCCGTCTGCCTTGGTTCAGCGCTTAACGTTACGGCGCAATGAGTGATTTTCAGTTTGCGCAGATAGGCGTTATTCGCTCGCCCTATAAAGAAAAATTTGCCGTTCCCCGCCAGCCTGGGCTGGTTAAAAACGGCGGCGGCGAATTACATCTTCTGCCTCCTTATAACCAGGCCGAGGCCGTACGCGGCCTGGAAAACTTCAGCCATCTGTGGGTCCTGTTTGTGTTTCATCAGACCATGGAAGGCGGCTGGCGCCCGACCGTACGCCCTCCCCGCCTCGGCGGCAACGCGCGGATGGGTGTTTTCGCCACCCGCTCTACCTTTCGTCCTAATCCAATCGGTATGTCGCTGGTCGAGCTAAAGGGTATTCACTGCCAGAAAGAGCGCGTCGTTCTTGAGTTAGGCAGTCTTGACCTGGTGGACGGTACGCCGGTAGTCGACATCAAACCTTACCTGCCCTTTGCCGAAGCGCTGCCGGAAGCCAGCGCGAGCTACGCTCAGCAGGCGCCGCAGGCAGAAGTGGCGGTAAGCTTCACGCCGGAAACCGAAGCCCAGCTTTTCGCTCTGGAAAACCGCTATCCCCGCCTTAAGGCGTTTATTAGCGAAGTTCTGGCACAAGATCCGCGGCCGGCATATCGTAAAGAAGAAAACCCGGGAAAGACCTATGCCGTCTGGCTGCTGGATTTTAACGTGCGCTGGCGGGTGATTTCGTCCGGTTTTGAAGTCTTTTCTCTCGAACCACGCTAATTTTATTTTCCTCTCTTTTGGCATCTTTGCCACACTGGTAAACTAAACCACTTTTTTGTGTCAGGCTGGCTTCCAGCCTGTATCGATCGTCCAAATGGAACCGTAACAACATGCGTACTAGCCAATACCTGCTCTCCACTCTGAAGGAGACACCTGCCGACGCCGAGGTTATCAGCCATCAGCTGATGCTGCGCGCCGGGATGATCCGCAAGCTGGCCTCCGGGTTATATACCTGGCTGCCGACCGGCGTGCGCGTCCTGAAAAAAGTCGAGAACATCGTGCGTGAAGAGATGAACAACGCCGGTGCAATCGAGGTGTTAATGCCGGTAGTTCAGCCCTCTGAGCTGTGGCAAGAGAGTGGTCGTTGGGAACAGTACGGCCCGGAACTGCTGCGTATTGCTGACCGTGGCGAACGTCCATTCGTGCTCGGCCCGACTCATGAAGAAGTGATCACCGACCTGATTCGTAACGAGCTGAGCTCCTACAAACAGCTGCCGCTGAACTTCTATCAGATTCAGACCAAATTCCGTGACGAAGTGCGCCCGCGTTTCGGCGTGATGCGTTCCCGTGAATTCCTGATGAAAGATGCTTACTCTTTCCATACCTCTCAGGAATCTCTGCAGGAAACCTACGATGCGATGTACGCCGCGTACAGCAAAATTTTCAGCCGTATGGGCCTGGATTTCCGCGCGGTACAGGCTGACACTGGTTCTATCGGCGGTAGTGCATCCCACGAATTCCAGGTGCTGGCGCAGAGCGGCGAAGATGACGTGATCTTCTCTGACTCTTCCGACTACGCAGCCAACATCGAGTTCGCCGAAGCCGTTGCGCCGAAAGAGCCGCGCGCTGCCGCTACTCAGGAAATGACCCTGGTCGATACGCCGAACGCCAAAACCATCGCCGAGCTGGTTGAGCAGTTCAATCTGCCGATTGAGAAAACGGTGAAAACCCTGCTGGTAAAAGCGGTAGAAGACAGCAAGTCTCCGCTGATTGCCCTGCTGGTTCGCGGTGATCATGAGTTGAATGAAGTGAAAGCGGAAAAACTGCCGCAGGTCGCCAGCCCGCTGACCTTCGCCACCGAAGAAGAGATCCGCGCGCTGGTGCAGGCGGGTCCCGGTTCTCTGGGCCCGGTTAACATGCCGATTCCGGTGATTATTGACCGTACCGTTGCCGCAATGAGCGATTTTGCCGCAGGCGCGAACATCGATGGTAAACACTACTTCGGCATCAACTGGGATCGCGATGTCGCGACCCCTGAAGTGGCTGATATCCGTAACGTGGTAGCGGGCGACCCGAGCCCGGACGGCAAAGGCACGCTGCTGATTAAACGCGGTATCGAAGTGGGCCACATCTTCCAGCTGGGTACCAAATACTCTGAAGCGATGAAAGCCTCCGTCCAGGGTGAAGATGGCCGTAACCAGATCCTGACGATGGGTTGCTACGGTATCGGGGTGACTCGCGTGGTGGCGGCAGCCATTGAGCAGAACTTTGACGATCGCGGGATCCTGTGGCCGGAAGCTATCGCCCCGTTCCAGGTTGCGATTCTGCCGATGAACATGCATAAATCCTACCGCGTACAAGAGCTGGCCGAGAAGCTGTATGCTGAGCTAACCGCGTTGGGTATCGACGTGCTGATGGACGACCGTAAAGAGCGTCCGGGCGTAATGTTCGCCGATATGGAGCTTATCGGTATTCCGCACACCATCGTGCTGGGCGACCGTAACCTCGACAACGACGATATCGAATATAAATATCGTCGCAGCGGCGAGAAGCAGTTGATTAAAACCGGTGATATCGTGAATTACCTGGTACAACAAATTAAAGCTTAACGCCAAAAGAGGCTCTGGTTTCAGAGCCTCTTTTTTACAAGGATTGTAATCATGGCTAAACGACGGGCAAATCATGTCCTGCTTTTTCCCGCATTGTTCTTACTTTCGGCCTGCACGCTAGACGTCAGCCGATCCACGCCTTCCGCTTCCGCTATTAAGCCACCATCGCAGCAATGGGCGGTTAAATTTCAGCGCCAGAGCTCAGTGGCTAATACCACGCTGGCTGAAATTAACGCACAAGACCTGCTCCCCGGCGATCTCCTTTTCTCTTCCAGCATTGGCGTGACGTCCCTGGGGATTCGTGCATTTAGCACATCCTCCGTTAGCCATGTCGCTATCTATATCGGTGATAACCAGGTTGCGGAGGCAACTGGCGCCGGGGTGCAGATTGTTTCTCTTCAGCAAGCGATGCAGCACAGCGATAAGCTGTTTGCCCTAAGAGCGCCTGACCTCACGCCGCAACAGGCCGCAGGCATTAAACATTTCGCCTATAAAAACAGAAACAGCGGCTATAACTATCGCGGCATCATTGAATTTGTACCCTTTATGGTAACCAAACAGCTCTGCTCCCTGAATCCCTTCTCGAAAGACTTCCGCCAGCAGTGCGTGAATGGTCTGGCCAAAGCTCAGCTTAGCGATGCCGTTTCCGGGGACAAAAAAATGTGGTTTTGTTCTGAGTTTGTCAGCGATGCCTTCGCGAAGGCCGGACACCCGCTGACCCTGGCTCAACCGGGCTGGATTAGCCCATCAGACCTGCTTCATATGCGTGAGGGGGACGTGGCAAACTTTACGCCCGAAACACAATTGCAGTATATCGGGCATCTTAAATTGGGAATTTATATCAAGACAAGCCGTCTCGTAGGACTCAATTAACTAACGAGAATTGCAGTCTTCTTTTTGATAAAACTTGCCCGGTGAATCCACCGCCAGAACTTTAATCGGTGCTCCCGAATCCGGGTTCGCTTCCAGCGTAAAGTGCCCCTCGACCACCAGCAGCACCGGGCGAGTATCCGTTCCGCGCGCTGCGGCATAATCACGCTCGAGCTGCGCGTTATTCGTAACTGCCACTCGCTTGCCGGTTGCGCAATCGGTAAAGGTCGCGGCATCAGCCATATAGAAGTACATGCCGCGCATCGCCATCGGCGTGATGGGCAGGCTGGCTTTGACGGACTCCAGCGTATAGTTCAGCGTTGACTCGATGGGATTACCGTCGCGATCGAGCATTTCCAGCTTGTCGCCTTTCGCCCGATAGTAAGATTTCTCGCCTTTGCTGTCGGTCAGCACCAGCTTATCGGCCGTGCGCGCCCAGGTACCGTATGAAGCAAAAGAGGAGGGCTCGCGCCTGACGCCCTGATATCGCTCATTCATCACCCAGGTGCCGTCTTTCTCAAGAAAGAGTGAGGTTTCGATACCTTCGCAGTCGGCGCACGGCAGCACGCCGCGCCAGCTCTGCTGCATCGGCTTTAGCTCTTCCATCGGTGTCGGTTGTAGCGTGTCCATCTCCGCACGATGGTTGCAGCCGAATAAGGCAAAAAGCGAACAGGCCGCCACCACTGAAAACACGATTTTCTTCACTGTAAATTCCTTATCATCCATTCCACCGGTTCGCCATACCCTTAATGGCGAACTTTTCCACGCAGCGCTTTAACTGAAGATTTTTGCGCCTTTGAGGCAAGCCGGCGCTCTTTCGACGCTCTGGTCGGTCGCGTCTCCCGACGACTTTTCTGTACTGCGGTTAATTCTTGTATTAAGGCAACCAGGCGCGCAATCGCCGCTTCACGATTCATCTCCTGGCTGCGATATTCTTGAGCCTTAATGATAACCACACCATCGGCAGAAATTAAGTGATGGCTGGAAGTCAGCAGGCGTTCCTTATAAAACTCAGGCAGGCTCGATGCTTTAATATCAAAACGTAAATGAATAGCCGTCGATGCTTTATTAACGTGCTGGCCGCCCGCCCCCTGCGCGCGTATCCCGGAAAGTGAAACCTCATCATCCGCAATCGTCACGCTGCGGCTAATCGTAATCATGAGGATGTTTGCCAGGCCGTTAAATGAATTTCCAGATTATTCTTAGCGTCAGATAACCAAATTCCGCCGTCCTGAATAGTCGCCTGTAGCGACATCGTCCGATCGGCAAAAGCACTGAGCTGCGCCAGCTGAGTATCATCTAAATACCATACGGTCAACTTTGAAAACTGTGCCATTTTACTTTTATTCTGCTGCCACCAGATTTCTGCCGCCCGACTATTATAGGCAAACAGCGCGACCTCTTGCGCTCGCGAGCAGGCTTTTTTAATCCGCCGCTCGTCCGGCAGCCCCAGTTCTATCCATAGATCAACGCCCAGATGATCGTTTAGCAGCCAGAGTTCAGCTTCATCATCAGAAGACAAGCCGCGGGTAAACTGCAGACGTTCGTCGGCGTATTTAATCCACGCCAGCAGGCGCAGCATCATACGCTCCTGGGTTTCTGACGGATGCTGCGCAAGGGTCAAACTGACATCCAGAAACTGGTTGCGGTCCAGGTCGGCCACGTTCACCGTCGCTTTATAAATCGTCGCTTTCAGCGCCATGAGGAAACTCCTGATAAAAATGGCGTACATTGTAGCGAAACTGGCGGCAAAAGGCTGTCAGCAATCGCAGGATCCCATTTCATCCTGCTGATATTGCTTAAATGACTATGGTATAGTCACCTTGCTAAACAGAGTTTATCTTCGTAGGCTTAAACTTACATCCCACGGTTAAGTCAGAACGCTGACAGGAGGGCATGTGGACAAATATTGTGAGTTAATACGCAAGCGGTATGCGGAAATAGCCAGCGGGGACCTTGGGTATATACCGGATGCGCTAGGTTGCGTGTTGAAAGTATTGAATGAGGTTGCGGCGGATCAGGCCCTTGCTGAGTCAGTCAGGGAAAAGGCCGCATATGCGGCGGCAAACTTACTGGTGAGCGATTATGTCAATGAATGATACTTATCAACCCATCAATTGCGATGATTATGACAACCTCGAACTTGCCTGTCAGCACCATCTGGTCCTGGCGCTGGAGCTCAAAGATGGCGAACAGCTGCAAGCGAAGGCCAACGATCTTATCTCGCGCAAAAATATCGAGTATCTGGTCGTGGAGCTCGCCGGCGACGTTCGCGAGGTACGCCTGGATAAAATCGCCAGCTTCAGCCATCCGGAAATCGGTACGGTAGTGGTCAGCGAGTCCTGAAGCAAAACGGGTGGCTTAGCCGCCCGTTTTCATCCATAACAACTGCACGCCTTCACCTTCCTGAACTTTCCCATCGACGGTAATAAACAGACCATCGGCTGCGGCGATTAGCGTTTCGCCGTAAAACAGCAGCGGCGTGGTATCGCGCCGCCAGGGAGCCACGTTCAGCTCCTGCCAGATTTTCTTCAGCTTGCGGCCACCGTGGCGACCGACGATATGAAGATGACCGCTGGCGCGAAAGCGAATAGTTACCGCTTCATCCTGGCGCGGGCTGCGTAACGGGCCGCAGGGCAGGAGCCTCAGTTCACCGAGGCCGTCGGGTAACGGCAGCGGCTTAGCGATATCGGGCCACGCCAGTACCGTCTCGCTCTGGCCGGGGAGATATTTCACCCAGTACAGCCGCTGCTGGAAGCGACGGACGGTAAATTGACCAAGACGCAGACAGGGAAACGCGTCCTCGCGCGCCATCGCCACTTCACGCCAGATACGCTCAGGCACCTCGCGCGAAGGCATTGGCGCATTGAGTCCAGCCAGCCAACGGCGCAGCAGCGCGGCCCGACGCGGCGCGCTCATGGCCGTCAACGGTTCGATAGCCAACGCGCCATCCTCAGTCACCAGCGTTGCCAGCTCCGCTGCCAGCATTTCATCCAGCAGCCGTTCCTGTTCGCCACACAGGCTGGCGCTGCGCGCCACGGCCTCGGCAAAGTGCGGCCAGCGGGCGTTAAGCAGCGGAACAATCCGCAGGCGGAGAAAATTGCGATCGTAGGCATCGTCCTGGTTACTTTCGTCTTCAATCCAACTGAGCTGATGGGCTATCGCCCACCGGTGCAGAGAGTCGCGACTTTCGTTAAGCAACGGACGCAGCAGTTTCGTTCCGGCAAAATCGGACTCGCCGGCCATTGCCGAGAGCCCGGTGGGACCGCTCCCCCGCTTAAGCGCCAGCAGGAAGGTTTCACACTGGTCGTCAAGATGCTGCGCGGTCACCAGCGCTTCGCCGGGCAGCAGCGCCGAACGGAAAGCCTGATAGCGCGCCTGACGCGCATGGGCCTCAATCCCCAGCCCCTCATCGGCGAGGACTACCCGTTCAACCAAAAGCGGCACCTGCCACTGCTGACATATTTTCCGGCAGTGCGCCACCCAATCGTCAGCGTTCGCGCTGAGTCCGTGGTGAATATGCATCGCCCGCAGCTGAACGGTGGGATCCTGTTCGCGCCAGCGAACCAGGCGATATAAGAGCACGCTCGAATCCAGGCCGCCGCTAAAGGCCACCAAAAACTGGCGATGCGGACGGAGCGTTTGCGCGATATTTGGGATCATCATCATGAGAGCACTAACTGAGGAAAGCGTGTCCGGCACGTTACCCGGCAGAACACGCTCTGACAAGAATTACTGCTGATAAATCTCCAGCGGTAGACCGTCCGGATCGTTAAAAAAGGTGAACCGCTTACCGGTGAAGGGGTCGATACGAACGCCTTCACAAGTTACGCCGTGCGCCTCAAGATGGATAACGGCGGCATCAACATCGTCGACGCTAAATGCCAGATGGCGTAACCCGCAGGCTTCGGGGCGGCTCGGGCGCGCAGGGGGAAACGGGAAAGAAAACAGTTCAATAACATATTCGCCATTCAGCGCCAGATCGCCCTTCCATGAATCACGCTCTGCGCGGTAAAACTCGCCCTGCAGGGTGAACCCCAGAATGTCGCAGTAGAACGCTTTACTCTTTGCATAATCCGTCGCAATGATGGCGATATGATGAACCCGTTTTAAACCCAGCATGCTCAAACTCCTCCCGTTGAAGCCAACAACGTTACTCGTTCAGTTCGTTATTGCGCAAGCGCTTAGTCATTTTTTAAGACTCGAACCCAGTACACGCCATCTTCATCGCGTTTCGCGCCGTGGATATCGGTTTCGAAGCCCGGATAGTGGCGGCCGATAGAGCACAGCATTAACAGAAAATCGAGCACCGCCCGGCTCTCCTCGACGATCATCTCGCCGGGCATCAGCAGCGGCACGCCCGGCGGGTACGGTAAGATCATATTCGCTGAAATACGCCCGACCAGATTCTCCAGTTCGATGGTTTCCACTTCGCCTTTAATCTGCCGCTGCCAGGCCTGATGTGGCGTCATTTTCATCTCCGGCAGAACGTCAAAGGCGCTCAGCATCAGCTGCGAGAGCTGGTGCTGGCGAATCAGGCGATGGATACCCTGCGCCAGATCCTGAATGCGCATGTTGCGGTAAAAATCCGGATCTTCGGCATACAGATCCGGCAGCATATTTTTCACCCGTAAATTGAGATCGTAAGCGCGTTTGAATTCGGTTAACCCGCGCAGCAGACCCATCGCTCGGGTTTTATCAATGCCGATACTGAAAAGGAACAGCAGATTGTAGGGCCCGGTTTTCTCAACCACCACACCGCGCTCATCCAGAAACTTCGCCACCAGCGCGGCCGGAATGCCTTCGCTATCCATGTTGCCCTGTTCGTCCATACCGGGGGTCAGAATGGTCACTTTCACCGGATCGAGGAACATATGGTCGTCATCGGCATCCTGAAAGCCATGCCACGGTTCACCCGGCGATACCGGCCAGCACTGCGCTTCCCCCACCTCTTCCGGCTGCCAGATATCAAAGAACCAGCCGTCAGACTCTTCGCGTAACCGCTGCACCTCTTTACGAAAATCCAGCGCCCGTTCAATCGAACGCTGAATCAGCCGCCTGCCGGAATTGCCGCGCAGCATCGCGGCAGCCGTTTCGATGGAGGCAACGATCGGGTAGCTGGGGGACGTCGAGGTGTGCATCATAAAGGCTTCATTGAAGGTATCTTCATCATAGCTGCCTTTAATATGAATCAGCGAAGCCTGGGATAGCGCGGCCAGCATTTTATGCGTCGACTGCGTTTCAAAGATCACTTTCCCCGGAACGCGATCGCCGCTCATCCCGCTTTTGCCCTGATAGATCGGATGAAAATGGGTATAGGGCACCCATGCGGAATCAAAGTGGATTGACGGCACGTCGAGAGTCTCTTTTATCCAGGTGGTGTTATACAGCAGCCCGTCATAGGTAGAGTTAGTGATCACCGCATGCACAGGCCACCCGGCGCCGCCTGTCGCATTCACCTTTTGCTGAATACTGTCGCGGGTAAATTCGCGCTTGGGTATACCGCCGAGGATCCCCAGCGCATTGCGCGTCGGTTTTAGCCACAGCGGCACCACATCGCTCATCATCAGTAAATGGGCCAGCGATTTATGGCAGTTGCGATCGATAAGCAGGGTGCTGCCCGCCGGGGCGGAATACATCCCGACAATCTTATTCGACGTCGAGGTCCCGTTGGTTACCATATAGCTCTGTTCGGCGCCGAATGCGCGGGCAATATACTCTTCAGCTTCCAGATGCGGGCCGCTATGATCGAGCAACGACCCCAGTTCCGTCACGGATATAGAGACGTCGGCCTTTAAGGTATTCCCGCCAAAGAAATCGTAAAACAGACAGCCCACCGGGCTTTTTTGATAAGCCGAGCCGCCCATATGCCCGGGGGTACAGAAGGTATATTTTCCCTCCTGCACATAGTTGAACAAGGCTTTGGTAAACGGCGGGGTAATATTATCGAGGTATTCGCGGGTGTATTGACCGATGCGGGTAGCGATCTCTTCCGCCAGCCCCAGCGCGTATTCAAAGAACCATAGCGTCATGCGCAGGTCCTGACTGCTGACGTCCATCGTCGAATGGGCGTTGATAAATGCGTAAAGCGGCAGGTATTCGTTTAAGCGATTAATATCACTGCACAGGTCAACGCTGTATTCATCCCAGTCGAAAATAACTCCACAGATCCGCGGATTATGCTCGATAAATTGCAAAAGATCGGCGCTATTTTGCGGCCAGATGGTCTGGAAGCCTTGCCGTTGCAGGGCGGCTTCCAGTTCTTTGATCGGTTCGTCTTTATAATAGACGCCGTGGGGCCCCATGATCGCAATGATATTCACGCTTTCCTCCTGGAATTTACCTAAGGAAAGCATAATAGCACCCCGCCAGCGCTAAGCACTGGCGGATTTATCTCTATTAAAGCGCTTTCCAGGCATCGCCCCAGGTAATACCTACTCCAGGCTCGTAGTACGTCGGCGCTACGTTGCACCATGCGCCTTCAGGCAGCGGTTTACACTGATAAAGCGCACCGTGGTTGTTGACGATATCGCCCGCATTCCAGGTTTGGGTGCTGCTCCAGGAAGGATAGCTGATGGTGTCGCTGTCTTTGCCATCCGTCGTTTCATCCGCAGAAGCGGCTTTGGCCTTCACGTTCAGGGTATAGGTGGTCGTACTGGACAACGTACCGTCGCTGACCGTCAGGCTAACAACATATTGCGCGTCCCGATCGGTTGTCGGCGCGGTAAAGGTAATCACGGCTTTATCCTGCCCGCCGAGAGTCTGGCCGTCCTGCGACATCCAGGTGTAGATAAGCTTGTCGCCGTTCGCATCGGTAGAACTCTCCGCACTCAGGGAAACCGTGGCCCCCGCTTCGATAGCGCCGATCGGACCCGTGATACGGGCAACCGGCGCCACGTTTGTTTCCTGCGCAGGAGTATTATCCTCGGGCGCAGGCGGAGTGGTGTCGCCCTGGCCGCTGTCATCGATGATGTTGACATTGAAGTGGCTTTGGACGCATTTGGCATAATCGCCTTCTTTAAAGGCGGTATACGGCGTCTGGTAACCCACCAGCTGACAGGCGTTGGTCTTACCGTCGGCGGTGTCGGCGCTCCATCCCCAGTCCTCTTCCCAGTAAATCGGCAATGCGCCCGCGCCGCCTTCATCGAACTGCTTCATATTTTTGCAGCCGAGAACTTCATCACCGGCAATCGGCACTTTCAGGTAGTTTGCGAACTCTTTGTAGTAGGCGATACGGTTCAGAGACTGCGCGTTCTCTTCCGCCCCGCCGCACTCAACGCCACCGTTGATGATCTGAATGGTGACCCCAAAGCCTTCCACCAGGCCATTCGCTTTATCATGATCGTTTGGCACCCAGGTTCCATCGATGACGTGCAGCATAGAGGGCTTCGGCGGCTGCGGGTAAACGAAAAAGAAGACCGCGCTCGCCAGGTTCATCCAGGTATCCGCCACCCGCTCTGGTTTATCCAGCAGAGGACGAACGTCGCCATCGTACATCGCATCGGAGAACGGACCATAATTGTAGTTATAGGAGAGCTGTTTCGCGCCGCGACCAAAATAGCTCAGGTAGTCGCCGTCTTTATCTTTGCCGCAAGGCCAGGTCTGGCCCTGCCAGATATCCGGGTTACATTCCCCGTTGTAGCCGCCTTTCTGACCTTCAACCCAACCCACTTCACGCAGATACACCAGCGCCTGACGCCACTCGGGAATATCGCGCCAGCTTTCATGGCCGCCGGTTTCCTGAGCAAAGTGGGCAAACATGGTTGCCAGAGATTTACGGCAGATGGCATCGCTGTCGCGTCCGTCGGTATAGGTCCCGCAAACCGCGGGAAATTTACCAATAGCTTTCAGAAAGTTAGAGTAGGTATATTCTGCAGCGCGCATCGGAAACAGATATTCCCAGTCCTGTTCGGACAGGATGCTTTCCACACGCTTAACGTTGGTCGGGTTGGTCGCCAGACCCGGCTCGATTTTTTCAACCGCGCTGTTAGACAGCGTTTGAATCGATGATTTTACCGACGCCATGAGCGGAAAGTCGGTTAAGGCTTTTTCTTTCGCGGTCAGATCGCTCGCCTTAAGAGTTATCGCTTCCGTTGCGCCAAGCAGCGGCGCGGATTGTGCGGCCCCCAGGCTTAACATGATCCCTGCGGCCACGGCGCTTAACGCGACGGTTTTATGCAATGCCATAGTATTTCTCCTTTATCCTTGTTAACTGACTGCCGGTTCGCAATACCTGGCAGTTGCTGCAGTTTCAGGGGAGACCGGCATCATCCGCTAATCACATTAGCTCTTGTCCATCTCATCTAATCTCAGTCAACAACACATAAAAAAAGGGCCGGAAAATCCGGCCCTTAGAGAAAAAATGAGATCGATAATCAGGCGTAGCCGTAGCTCATCAAACGCTGGTAGCGACGGTTCAGCAGCTCTTCCTCACTCAGAATGTCGAGGTCAGCCAGATCAGCCAGCAGTTGCGCTTTCAGAGAGGCGGCCATCACTTCCGGATTACGATGCGCGCCGCCCAGCGGCTCAGGAATGATGGAGTCAATCAGCTTCAGCTCTTTCAAACGCGGGGCAACAATGCCCATCGCCTCGGCGGCCAGCGGCGCTTTGTCGGCGCTTTTCCATAGAATGGACGCGCAGCCTTCCGGGGAGATAACGGAATAAGTGCTGTACTGCAGCATATTCACTTTATCGCCCACACCGATTGCCAGCGCGCCGCCGGAGCCGCCTTCACCGATAACGGTACAGATAACCGGTACGCTCAGGCGCGACATTTCACGCAGGTTGCGCGCAATCGCTTCAGACTGACCGCGCTCTTCCGCGCCAACGCCCGGATAAGCGCCCGGGGTGTCGATGAAGGTGATAATCGGCATTTTAAAGCGCTCGGCCATCTCCATCAGGCGCAGCGCCTTACGATAGCCTTCCGGCGCCGGCATACCGAAGTTGCGGCGAATTTTCTCTTTGGTTTCGCGCCCTTTCTGGTGGCCGATAATCATCACCGGACGTCCGTCCAGACGCGCAATCCCGCCAACGATCGCTTTATCGTCAGCGTAGGCGCGGTCACCGGCCAGTTCGTCGAATTCGTCGAAAGCCAGGCGGACATAATCCAGGGTGTATGGGCGACGTGGATGGCGAGCCAGTTGCGCAACCTGCCATGCACCAAGATCGGCGAAGATCTTGCGCGTCAGCTCTACGCTTTTTTCACGCAGGCGATGCACTTCTTCATCGATGTTAATATCCAGTTTCTCATCCTGGCGGCTTACCGCTGTCAGAGAATCGATTTTCGCTTCCAGCTCTGCAATCGGCTGTTCAAAATCAAGGAAATTCAGACTCATAGTATTCCTGTATTAGTCAAACTCCAGTTCCACCTGCTCCGAGCCGATAAGGCCACGCAGATCGTTAAGTAAACGATCGCTCGGAGAGACGCGCCATGTTGCGCCAAAACGCAACCGCGCGCGTGCATCCGCCCTCTGATAATAGAGGTGTACTGGAATAGTTCCCGAACGGTGGGGTTCCAGAGACTGACGGAGTCGGTTTAAAAGCTGGTCATCAATTTGCCTGTCCGTCAGCGAGATAGCAAGCCCGCGAGCATATTTTTCCCGGGCTTCGTCAATATCCATGACTTCACGAGCGGTCATTTTAAGCCCCCCGCTGAAGTCATCAAAGCTGACCTGTCCGCTGACGATAAGTATGCGGTCTTTTTCCAGCAATTGCTGGTATTTATCCAGGGCGTCGGTGAACAACATCACCTCCAGACGCCCGGAACGGTCATCCAGCGTACAGATGCCGATACGATTGCCGCGCTTGGTGACCATGACCCGCGCGGCAATAACGAGCCCGGCCGCCGTGGTCACTTTACCACGATCGGTCGGATGCATGTCTTTGAGTCGCACGCCGCCAACGTAGCGCTCGATCTCTTTCAAATACTGGTTAATCGGGTGCCCGGTCAGATACAGCCCCAGGGTCTCCCTTTCTCCATCTAGCACCACCTGTTCCGGCCACGGCTGGCAGCTGGCGTATGACTGTTCGATTTGCTCCGGCTCTTCCGCCAGTACGCCGAACATGTCCGCCTGACCGATAGCTTCGGCTTTGGCGTGCTGATCGGCGGCTTTTAGCGCATCGCCCAGTGAATTCATTAACGCCGCGCGATGCGGCCCGAGGCGGTCGAAAGCCCCGGACATAATCAGTTTTTCCAGCACCCGGCGGTTGAGCTTTTTAATATCCGTACGCGCGCAGAGATCAAACAGTTCGCGGAAATAGCCGCCCTGATTACGGGCTTCAATAATCGCTTCAATAGGGCCTTCGCCGACGCCTTTAATCGCACCGATACCATAAACGATTTCGCCATCGTCGTTAACGTGGAAATGATACAGGCCGGAGTTAATATCCGGCGGCAGGATTTTCAGCCCCATCCGCCAGCACTCATCCACCAGGCCGACGACTTTCTCGGTGTTATCCATATCCGCGGTCATCACCGCCGCCATAAATTCAGCCGGATAGTGCGCCTTTAGCCACAGCGTCTGATAGGACACTAAAGCATAAGCGGCGGAGTGCGATTTGTTAAATCCATATCCGGCGAATTTCTCCACCAGGTCAAAGATCTTGATCGCCAGTTCACCGTCTACACCGCGCTTCCTCGCCCCTTCTTCAAAGGTGCCGCGCTGCTTAGCCATCTCCTCCGGCTTTTTCTTACCCATCGCACGACGCAGCATATCCGCGCCGCCAAGGGTATAGCCGGAAAGCTCCTGGGCAATCTGCATGACCTGTTCCTGGTACAGGATGATGCCATAAGTTGGCTCGAGTACCGGTTTCAGGCATTCGTGCTGCCACTGCACGTCCGGGTACGATATTTCTTCGCGACCGTGCTTACGGTCGATAAAGTTATCCACCATCCCCGACTGCAGCGGCCCCGGACGGAACAGAGCCACCAGAGCGATCATATCTTCGAAGCAGTCGGGCTGCAGACGCTTGATCAGATCCTTCATACCGCGCGATTCAAGCTGGAAAACGGCGGTGGTTTCCGAACGCTGCAGCATGTCGAAGCTTTTTTTATCGTCGAGCGGGATCGCGGCGATATCCAGCGGCCCCTCGCCGTTCTTCTCGCGGCGGGCGTTGATCATCTCCAGCGCCCAGTTAATGATGGTGAGCGTACGCAGGCCGAGGAAGTCAAACTTCACCAGCCCGGCATATTCAACGTCGTTTTTATCAAACTGGGTAACCGGATGCTGGCCCGCTTCATCACAATAAAGCGGGGCAAAATCGGTAATTTTGGTTGGCGCGATCACCACCCCACCCGCATGTTTACCGGCGTTACGGGTGACCCCTTCGAGCTTACGCGCCATGTCGATCAGCGCTTTAACCTCTTCATCCGCCTCGTAAATTTCCGGCAGCTGCGGCTCGGCTTCAAACGCTTTCGCCAGCGTCATACCCGGGTCAGGCGGCACCAGCTTGGAAATGCGGTCCACAAAACCGTACGGATGGCCCAGCACGCGGCCAACGTCGCGGATAACCGCTTTCGCCGCCATGGTACCGAAGGTAATAATCTGCGATACCGCATCGCGACCGTACATGTCCGCGACGTGTTCAATCACCTGGTCGCGCTTCTCCATACAGAAGTCAACGTCGAAGTCGGGCATGGAGACACGTTCCGGGTTAAGGAAACGTTCGAACAGCAGGTCGAACTCCAGCGGATCGAGGTCGGTAATTTTCAACGCATAGGCGACCAGCGAACCGGCGCCGGAACCACGTCCCGGCCCTACCGGCACGCCGTTATCCTTCGACCACTGGATAAACTCCATAACGATCAGGAAGTAGCCAGGGAACCCCATCTGGTTAATCACCTGCAGCTCAATGTCCAGGCGTTCATCATATTCAGGACGGCGTTTAGCCCGCTCATCCGGATCGGGAAACAGGAATTCCAGGCGCTCTTCCAGGCCTTCTTTGGATTTCTTGACCAGATAATCTTCGGTGGTCATATCCCCGGTCGGGAACTGCGGCAGGAAGTACTCGCCAAGGCGCACGGTCACGTTACAGCGTTTGGCGATCTCCACGGTGTTTTGCAGCGCTTCGGGAATATCGGAAAAGAGCTCGCACATCTCCTCTTCGCTGCGCATATACTGCTGCGACGAGTAGTTACGCGGACGCTTAGGATCGTCGAGGGTGAAGCCATCATGGATAGCCACGCGGATTTCATGGGCGTCGAAGTCGCCCGGCTCAAGGAAGCGAACATCGTTGGTCGCCACCACCGGTAAGCCCCGGGTTTCCGCTAGTTCTACCGCAGCATGCAGATAGGGCTCTTCATCCTGACGGCCGGTGCGAATCAGCTCAAGAAAATAGCAGTCAGGGAAATGTTGTTCGTAAAAATCAACGCACTGATCCACCAGCGCCATGTTGCCGCGCAGCAGGCTACGGCCCACGTCGCCCATGCGCCCACCGGAGAGCAAAATCAGCCCTTCTTTTAATTCGATCAGCCAGTCGCGATCGATAATCGGGCCCGCCGCACCGTAGCCGCGCTGATAAGCTTTGGAGATCAGCAGCGTCAGATTCTGATAGCCAACGTTGTTCGTCGCCAGTACCGTCAGCTGGCTCAGTTCATCGCCAAGCAGCTCGCTCTGGACGTGAAAATCTGCCCCGACAATGGGTTTAATTCCGGCGCCGTGCCCCGCTCCGTAGAACTTCACCAGCCCGCAGAGGTTGGTAAAATCAGTGATCGCCAGCGCAGGCATGCCGAGCGCGGCCGCCTTTTTTACCAACGGTCCGGTTTTCGCCAGGCCATCGATCATGGAATAGTCGCTGTGCACCCGCAGGTGTACGAAACGTGGTTCAGCCATCTTCAGATTCCGCGTTACTTAATTGCTTGCGTGTCGGTTCAGGACGCCAGGCCCAGCGCGCGCTTCACCGGGCCAAAGCTGCGCCGGTATTGCTCGATTAAGCCATGTTCCAGCAGCTTTTGCAGATGAAAAGCGGTGGGATAACCTTTATGTTGCGCAAAACCGTACTGCGGGAACTCCCGGTCCAGTACGGCCATTTCAGCATCCCGCGTCACTTTAGCCAGAATAGACGCGGCGCTGATTTCCGCCACTCGGCTGTCGCCTTTAACGACCGCCAGTGAAGGCACTGGTAGCGGCGGACAGCGGTTACCATCAATAAGAACAAACTCAGGGGAAATGCTCAAGCCCGCAACGGCGCGCTGCATGGCCAGCATGGTCGCATGTAGAATATTCAGCTCATCGATTTCATGCGGCTCCGCACGACCGAGGCTCCAGCACAGCGCTTTTTCTTTGATCTCATCAAATAGCGCAAGGCGCCGCTTCTCGCTGAGCTTTTTCGAGTCGGCAAGACCCAAAATCGGTTTTGCCGGATCGAGAATAACTGCGGCAGTCACCACCGCGCCGACCAGCGGACCGCGCCCGACTTCATCGACTCCCGCAACCAGATGGGTATGCGGGTAAACGAACTCCATCATTTTGCTAACTCCAGTACTGCATCCGCCGCCTGCTCATCAGCGTTGCAGCGGATCTGCTGATGCAGCGCGCGAAAGGTTTCATGCATATCGTGGCTGGTTTTACCGTCGGCCAGCAGCGGCTTCAGCGCCTCGGCCAGCGCCTGCGGCCGGCATTCATCCTGCAGCAGTTCTTTAACCAGTTCACGCCCGGCCAGTAAATTCGGCAGCGATACGTAGTCGGTTTTAACCAGCCGTTTCGCCAGCCAGAAGGTAAACGGCTTCATCCGATAGCCGACGACCATCGGACACTTAGCCAGCATACATTCCAGCGCAGCCGTTCCGGAGGCCAGCAGCGCAGCATCGCTGGCGATCATCGCATCGCGCGCCCGCCCATCCAGCAGATGTACGGCAAGATCCGGCGCAGTTTCCGCTTTGATACGCTCGAACTGTTCCCGCCGCTTCGCGTTGACCAGAGGGACAACCACTTCGAGATCGGGGTAAGAGTCTCGCAGGATCTGCGCCGTTTTCAGGAAATCGGCGCTGAGCATCTCAACTTCCGCCCCGCGGCTTCCCGGCAGTAGCGCCAGGCAGTGCACGTTACGATCGATTCCCAGACGGTCGCGCGCCGCGCCTTTGTCCGGATCCAGCGGCATCGCATCCGCCATCGTGTGGCCGATAAACCGGCAGGGAACGTTAAATTTGTCATAAAACGCTTTTTCGAAAGGCAGGAATGCCAGTACCAGATCGGTGGATCTGCCAATTTTGAAAACGCGTTTTTGCCGCCATGCCCATACCGACGGGCTGACGTAATGAATAGTTTTGATACCCTGCTTCTTCAGATTACCTTCGAGGGTAATGTTGAAGTCAGGCGCATCAATGCCGACGAACACGTCCGGCTTGAGCTCGGTCAATCGACGGGTGAGATCGGCGCGAATATGCAGCAGCCGACGCAGGCGACCAAGCACTTCCACAATGCCCATCACCGCCAGCTCTTCCATCTCATACCAGGCCTCGCAGCCTTCCGCCTGCATCAACGGCCCGGCAACGCCGACAAAGCGGGCATCAGGGATGCGAGCTTTGAGCGCGCGGATAAGACCGGCGCCAAGAATATCGCCGGAAGTTTCTCCGGCGACCAGGGCAATAGTCAGGGGACGCGATTCAGCCATTAACGAATCAGGCCGCGGGTGGAGCGGGCAAAAAAGTCGGTAAATGTCTGCACTTCAGGGTACTGCGCCGCCAGCTCGGCGATCTCAGCTTTCGCTTCGTCCAGCGTTTTACCGCTGCGGTACAGCAGCTTGTACGCGTTACGAATTGCTGTGATCGCCTCACGGCTGAAGCCGCGGCGTTTCAGCCCTTCTATGTTGACGCCAAACGGCGTTGCGTGGTTGCCCTGAGCAATCACGAACGGCGGAACGTCCTGCGCAACGCCGGAGCAGCCGCCAACCATCACGTGCGCGCCAATAATGCAGAACTGATGCACTGCGGTCATGCCGCCGATGATAACAAAATCATCCAGCGAAACGTGGCCCGCGAGGGTCGCGTTATTCGCCAGAATACAACGGTCGCCCAGCGTACAATCGTGCGCCACGTGGGCGTTGATCATCAGCAGGTTATCGCTGCCCACCTTCGTTAATCCACCGCCCTGTACTGTGCCACGATGAATGGTGACGCTTTCGCGGATGCGGTTGCGATCGCCAATTTCCACGCGGGTCGGTTCGCCAGCATATTTCAGATCCTGGTTAACTTCACCAATGGAAGCAAACTGATATATCTCGTTATCGCGGCCAATTTTGGTATGCCCGTTAATAACAACGTGAGACTTCAGTACGGTACCTTCGCCGATTTCGACGTTAGCGCCAACAATACAAAACGGGCCAATGTGGACGTTAGCGCCAATAACGGCGCCTTCTTCTACAATGGCGGAAGGATGAATAAAGGCGGTTTTATCAATCACGTATCAGGCCTCCCGGCTACGGGCACACATCATCGTTGCTTCGCAAACCACTTTTCCGTCAACCGTCGCAACGCCTTTGAAACGAGTCAGGCCACGGCGGGTTTTCTCAAAAGTGACTTCCATAATCATCTGGTCGCCTGGCACGACCGGACGTTTGAAACGCGCTTCGTCAATCCCGGCAAAATAATACAGCTCGCCCGGTTCCAGTTTTCCAACGCTTTTGAATGCCAGAATACCGGTGGCCTGAGCCATGGCTTCGAGAATCAGTACGCCCGGTAAAATCGGCTTACCAGGGAAGTGTCCCTGGAAAAACGGCTCATTTACAGAAACATTTTTAACTGCGCGTAGAAAACGACCTTCTTCAAAATCCAGCACGCGATCGACCAGCAGGAACGGGTAACGGTGAGGCAGAAGTTCCAGAATCTCTTCAATGTGCAGAGTATGAGTGTCAGTAGTCAAAATACTCTTCCTGTCAAATATCCTAAAAGGCAATAATAACACGGCCTGCGGCAATCTCATGAATGCAACAGGCCGAAAATTTAATGTGGCTGGATGAAGCACTAATCTTGCTGATTAACCTTGCGCTCAATGGCTTTGAGACGCTTGCTCATATCATCAATATTCAGTACCAGCGCAGCGGTCTTACGCCAGACCTTATTCGGCTGCAGCGGGATACCTGAAGAGTAAACCCCTGGCTCGGTGATAGGACGCATAACCATCCCCATCCCCGTGACGGTGACTTTATCGCAGATTTCCATGTGACCGTTGATCACGCTTGCTCCGCCAATCATGCAATAGCGCCCAATTTTCAGGCTGCCCGCCATGATCACGCCGCCAGCAACCGCGGTGTTGTCTCCAATCACTACGTTGTGCGCGATTTGACACTGGTTATCAATAATGACGCCATTACCGATGACGGTGTCGTCCAGCGCCCCGCGGTCAATGGTCGTACAAGCGCCAATCTCTACACGATCGCCGATGATCACGCGACCCAACTGCGGGATCTTCACCCAGTTGCCGCGATCGTTCGCATAGCCGAAGCCATCCGCGCCAATCACCGTGCTGGACTGGATCAGGCAATTCTCGCCGATCTCAATGTTGTGGTAAACGGTGACATTGGCCCATAAACGCGAGCCAGCACCTATTTTCGTATTTTTCCCAACGAAGCAACCTGCGCCGATGACCACGTTATCACCAAGGATCGCGCCGGATTCGATAACGGCATTCGGGCCAATGGCGACGTGATTACCCAGCTTAGCCGTGGCATCGATGACCGCGCTGGGCGCGATATCCTGGGCCGGCTGCGGCGTGGTATCAAGAATCTGGGCCATGCGCGCGTAGGTCAGGTAGGGATTACGCACTACCAGCGCGGCGCGATGAGCAAAAGGCAAATCATCCTGCGTCATCACGACGGCAGATGCCTGGCAAGCGGCCAGGTGTTCACGGTACTTAGGATTTACCATGAAAGTAATATCGCCCGCTTGCGCGGACTGCATGGACGCAACGCCGGTGATGACGATATCGCCATCACCGTGTAATTCTGCATCCAACTGCTGGGCTAAATCAGCCAGTCGAATTGAAGGCATTACTTATTTAACCTGTTTCAGCACATCAGCGGTGATGTCTTTTACATCGCTGCTGTTGTATGCGACGGCATTAGAGTCAACAACCAGATCGATGCTCTGATCTTTAGCCACGCTCTGCACGGCGCTCTGAATACGAGTCACCAGCTTGCCGCGCTCTTCATTAGAACGACGTGCGCGATCCTGTTCGAAAGACTGTGCTTTCTGGGAGAAAGTCTGGCGCTGAGCCATTACATCTTTTTCCAGTTTGGTACGGTCAGAGCCCGCTTTCATGGACTGCAGACGCTGCATTTTAGACTGCAGGTCGCCTTCCATACGCTGCAGCTCGCTCGCGCGGCCTTTAAACTCGTTTTCCAGCGTGTTAGAAACGCCTGTTTTCTGGGCAACCTGTTGGAACAGGCTGTTCATGTTAACCATTGCAATTTTATCTGCCGCCTGAGCGGTAGTAACCATTGCTAAACCCAGACCTGCAGCTAATAACCACTTTTTCACAATTAACTCCTTACCATCCCATGAGTACCCAGGGGTACCGTTATTTGCGTGGCCAGGCGATAACCTCAGTTATCGCCAATAGTCAGCGCTATACTGCAACTGCACTTACATTCCATTGTAGCCAACATCATTACCAGGTTTTACCGATGTTAAACTGGAACTGTTCGGCTTTGTCTCCATCGTACTTTTTAAACGGCTGAGCGTAGGAGAATACCAACGGCCCTAACGGCGACATCCACTGTACTGCGATACCCGCAGACATACGGATATTGCTTGGATCGCTGTAGTCCGGGTAACCGCCATATGCGGCTGAATCCCAGTGAGTATCCCACACGGTACCCATATCCCAGAAGACGGAGGTACGTACCGAGTTCGCATATTTATCGCTAATAAACGGCGTTGGGGTGATCAGCTCAAGGCTGGCAACCGCCATGGCGTTACCGCCCACCGCATCATCAGACTTACACGGCGCGGACTCGCTGCTCTTACATTCGTTATCGTAGCTGCTGTCGTCGTCATGACGACTGCTGGCTGGGAAATAAACCGCTTTCGGACCGATAGTATTGGACTGGAAGCCACGCACGGTGCTTGAACCACCGGCATAGAAGTTCTCATAGAACGGCATCTCTTTACCGCCCAGACCATCGCCATATCCAAAGCGGGTACGACCCAACATGACCCATTTGTGATCGTCATCGATCGGTACATAGGTCGCGGTATCGAGCGTCGCTTTGTAGTATTCGTTATCCGATCCCGGAATCGTCACTTTACCATTCAGGTTGACGCGTGAACCTTCGGTCGGGAAGAAGCCACGGTCGAGCTTGTTATACGTCCAGCCGTAGTTGAAGGTGAAGTCGTCAGCGCTGAACGAGTTTCTGTCGTTCGTGTTGTCCGGATACTGACCCATCGAATTCAGATAACGCCACATGGATACCTGAGGCTGCATATTGGACAGCTTGTTATGCACATAGCCCAGACCTGCGCGCAGCGTATTGTATTCGTTAACCGGGAAGCCCAGCGTGATGTCTGTACCATAGCTTTTGTTGGTATAGTCAGACAGGTCCGCATCGTTAGCATCGAAGTCGTTATAGAACACACGACCGCCGAGGCTGACGCCATCCACGGTAAAGTACGGGTTCGTCACCGACAGTTCAGTATAGGTCTGATAATCGTTTTTGGTGCCGTTAATCCCAACGGAATAGCCGGTACCGAGCCAGTTATCCTGCTGAACGCCGGCCTGGAAGCTGACGCCGCTTTCCGTACCGTAACCGACGCCGAAGTTAAAGCTACCGGTATTACGTTCTTTAACCTTATAGACCACGTCAACCTGATCCGGGCTGCCCGGCACGCGCTGCGTATCGGTATCAACCGTTTCAAAGTAGCCTAAACGGTTCAGACGATCTTTACCCTGGTCGACCAGGTCGCTACCCAGCCAGGCGCCTTCCATCTGACGCATTTCGCGACGCAGAACGGCATCTTTCGAGGTATCGTTGCCTTCGAAGCGAATTTTACGCACGTAGTAACGGTTGCCCGCATCGACGTTCACGTGCAGCTTCACGGTCTTATCGGTATCGCTGATTTCCGGCTGGGACTGAACGCGCGGATAGGCATAGCCGTAGCGACCGAGGAGTTTTTTAATGTCATTCTCCATTTTGGTCACTTTGGTGCCGTTATACAGCTCGCCCGGCTCGACTTTGGTCAGCGCTTCGATTTCTGCCGAATGCCCCGCCAGGTCGCCCGTCACCTGCACACCGGAAAGCTTGTACTGATCGCCTTCGGTAATGTTGATGGTGATGTAGATGCCTTTCTTGTCCGGCGTCAGACTCACCTGCGTGGAGTCAATGTTGAAACGAGCATAGCCGCGATCCAGATAGTAGCTGCGCAGCGTTTCAAGGTCCCCTGCAAGCTTCTGTTTCTGATACTTACGATCGCCCACCACGTTCCACCATGGAACTTCATCGCGCAGCTGGAAGGTCGAAATCAGTTCATCGGTGCTAAATGCATGGTTGCCGACGATATTGATCTGCTGGATTTTCGCCGAGACGCCTTCCTGGAAGACCAGCTTCAGGTCGACACGGTTACGCGGCAGCGGCGTCACGACAGCTTTAACGCTGGCGCTGTACTTACCGACACTGTAATAGAAATCCTCCAGCCCCTTTTCGATATCAGCAAGCGTGGTGCGATCGAGGGATTCCCCTACGCGTACGCCGGATGCCTCAAGGTTTTGCTTGAGCATGTCATCTTTCACCGACTTGTTACCGGAGAAAGTGATGCTGGCAATCGTTGGACGCTCTTTCACCTGCACCAGCAGGGTATCACCATCGCGCAGGACGCGAACGTCCTCAAAGTTGCCGGTGGCAAACAGAGCACGGATGGTGTTACTGATATCATCATCGGTTACGGTATCGCCAGGACGCACTGGCATACTGAGGAGGGCCGCACCAACAGCGACACGCTGAAGGCCTTCGAAATGAATGTCCTTCACCACGAACCCGTCAGCACCGTATACGGTTGCGCTGCTAAACAGCAGCGACGCTATGAGCAACTTTTTCATCGCCATCGTTATTATGCGTTCTTCCTAACAAACTCTCTTACAACCGAGAGAAATCATTGAAAAGTGCAAGCCCCATTAACAGCACCAGCAATATTGAGCCAATGCGATAACTAAAGTCTTGAACTCGCTCGGATACCGGTCCGCCTTTCAGCTTTTCAATCGCCAAAAACAGCAGATGTCCCCCGTCAAGAACGGGAAGCGGGAACAGGTTGATTATTCCAAGGTTCACGCTGATCAGCGCAAGAAACATCAGATAATAAATCAGCCCAAATTCCGCTGACATCCCAGCCCCCTGGGCGATAGAAATCGGCCCGCTGAGGTTGTTCAGTTTGACATCACCGGTTATCAATTTGCCCAGCATCCTGACCGTTAACGACATCAGCTGCCAGGTTTTATCCGTGGCTTCAGCGATGGCGGCAAACGGCCCGTACTGACGCACTGTCTTATATTCATCAGGCAGCGGGATGACCTTAGGTACGACCCCTGCAAACCCCTCAGCTTTGCCTTTGGTAGACTTCGTGTCCGGCGTCAAGTTCACCGACAAGGGGCTACCCTGCCGCTCGATGTCCAGAACTAATGCCCTACCCGGATTATCGCGCACCAGATTAACAAACGTCATCCACTGCGTTAACGGTTGACCATCGACTTTAACGATCCTGTCGCCCGCTTGCAAACCCGCCTTCTGCGCCGCCGAGCCAGATTGTACTTCAGCCAGGACGGTATCAATCTGCGCGCTGCGAGGCTGAATGCCCAACGAGGTAACCGGATCTTGTTTATCCGGCTCGAACGCCCAGTGCTGCAGATCGAGGATTTTATCCTGGCGTTGATTGGTCCCGAAAGGGGCGACGGTAACTATTGTTTGCCGATCGCCTATCTTCGCCACCAGCGCCATCCGTACTGCATCCCAATCAGGCGTTTCGATGCCATCTATCGCTTTAAGTTCCGTTCCTTTTGCAATTTGTGCTTGCGCGGCGATCGAGTTGGGCGTTATGTCGCCAACGACCGGACGAATGCCTGGGACACCTATAATGAAGACCAGCCAGTAGGCAAAAATGGCAAAAAGGAAGTTCGCGATGGGCCCTGCGGCGATAACGGCGGCGCGCTGACCAACAGTTTTGTTGTTAAACGCGGCGTGGCGCATCTCTGGCGCCACGGGCTCAACGCGTTCGTCGAGCATTTTGACATAACCGCCCAACGGGATAAGGGCGATAATAAACTCCGTTCCCTGCTTATCAAAACGGCGCCAAAGCGCTTTACCAAAGCCGATAGAGAAACGCTCAACGCGGATACCACAGCGGCGAGCAACCCAGAAATGGCCAAATTCATGGACGGTGATCAGCACGCCCAGCGCAATAATAAAAGCAGCCAAATTCCAGAGAACGCTCAGCATAAAACCTTCCGTCAAATCGTCCTGAAAACCAACAAGAGTAGGCAAGCAAATACGGGCACCGCAGCGGTCAGGCTATCGATACGATCGAGAATACCGCCGTGTCCGGGGATCAGATTTCCGCTATCTTTAATGCCAGCTTCGCGTTTAAACATGCTCTCGGTCAGGTCGCCAAGTACCGAGGCCAGGGCCGCGACAATGGAACATACCAGCAGCACCATCGGCGTGACATCCAGATGAGCCCACCAGCCGTAAGCCCATGAGATAACCGCTGCCGTTAACAGACCGCCAAAAAAACCCTGCCAGGTTTTGCCCGGAGAAACCTTCGGCGCCAGCTTATGCTTACCGAACATTTTACCGAACATGTAAGCGCCGGAATCCGCGCCCCAGACCAGAATCATCACGTACAGCAACCACAGCGCGCCACTATAATGATCATCGGCGTAATGCCAGGCCCGAAGCGCCAGCATGCCCCAAAAAAACGGCACAATGGTCAGGACACCAAAAATCAGACGTAGCGTTTTTGAATTGCGCCAGAAAGCCGCTGAAGTGGGGTAAGTCAGCACCAAAAGCAGCGCGACGACCCACCAGCCAAATGATGCCCATAGCGCCCCCTCAACCAGCGGTTGATGAACGTCATAATGATATTCCGGCATCAGGAATAGCATCAGCGCCAGCAGCAGACCGCAAAGCACTGACAGCCAGACTCTCTGCGCCGTTGAAGTGAAGCCGCTAAATTGCCCCCACTCCCACGCGGCGAGCATGCAGACGACTAGCGTAACGATGGCAAAACCCGCGGGCGGCAGCAAAAAAAGCGCCGCTATCACCACGGGGATTAAGACGAAAGCAGAAATCAGGCGATACTTCAGCAAAAGTGACCCCCATCAGGCATTGTTGCCGCCCGGTTCAGTGCCGCCGAAGCGACGCTCACGATTAACAAAGGCATGGAGTGCACCTTCAAAGTCCTGTTCAGCGAAATCGGGCCAAAGAACATCCGTAAAGTAAAGTTCGGCATAGGCAATTTGCCAAATCAAAAAATTACTAATGCGATGCTCTCCCCCGGTCCTAATAACTAAATCTACGGGAGCAAGTTCATGCATACAGACCTGCTGGCTCAGCATCTCTTCTGTAATTTGCTCGGGCTGTAGCAACCCGTCTTGTACCTGTTTGGCCAGATGACGTACGCCCTGAACGATGTCCCAGCGGCCGCCGTAGTTCGCAGCAATGTTCAGGGTCAAACCGGTGTTGTTCTCCGTCAGCGCCTCGGCTTTGCGAATACGCTCCTGGAGACGCGCGTTGAAGCGCGTGGTCTCGCCGATGATACGCAGGCGCACATTATGTCGGTGCAGACTTTTCACTTCGCTATCCAGCGCCCAGACAAATAGCTCCATCAGCGCACTGACTTCCTGCGCCGGGCGATTCCAGTTTTCACTGCTGAACGCGTATAACGTCAACGCTTCAATACCATTATTCGCCGCGAAAGAAACGGCGCGACGAACAGATTTTGCGCCGGCTTTATGGCCAAAGGCGCGGATCTTTCCTTGCCGTTTTGCCCAACGCCCGTTGCCATCCATAATAATGGCCACATGACGGCACCCATGCGCAGGCAACATTTCGCTGACAGTTTGATTAGCAGACAACATAACGCGTTTTAAGTCCATAATAAGGATTAGCTAAGCTACTAAACACGGGCCACCGGTCAGCGCTGGATACGCATTTTTATCCGGTACCGGAGCTACGGCCAATCGCAGAGAACAACCAAAAGCTTTACGCAAAAAAGCCGTGTCTTGCCACGGCCACCGTAATCTTTCACAACAAAATGCAACGATCGGATGGCGCAGACTATATCACTGAAGCACAGCGCCCACAAATATCACAACGAGTATCAGAATTTGCGCCGCGCGGCCAGGAGCTGACCTGCGCTTACCCGGGCCATAGCATCAATAGCCAGCACTTCATCAATACTTTGCGGCTCATTTAACGCCTGTTGATCCAGCACCGCCTGATTTATCGCCGCAATATCGGTAAAGCGAATATCACCGTTCAGAAACGCTGCGACCGACACTTCATTTGCCGCATTCAGCGTCGTGGTCGCCGCCTGACCGACATCAAAAGCCTCCATGGCCAGCTTCAGGCACGGGTAACGGCCGTAATCCGGCGCCGAGAAGCTCAGATTGCTCAACTGACAGAAATCCAGCGGTTTCACGCCAGAATTAAGGCGTTTTGGCCAGCCCATCGTGTGGGCAATCGGCGTACGCATATCCGGCTCGCCGAGCTGCGCCAGGACGCTACCATCCTGATAACGCACCATCGAATGAATCACCGATTGCGGATGGATCAGAACTTCCATTTGCTCCGCCGAGGCGTTAAACAGCCACCGGGCTTCGATATACTCCAGCCCCTTATTCATCATGGTGGCCGAATCGACAGATATTTTGCGCCCCATCGACCAGTTTGGATGCTTACAGGCCCGGTCGGGAGTCATCGCCGCCAGCTCAGAAATCGCCGTTTCCCGGAAGGGGCCGCCAGAGCCGGTGAGGAGGATCGACGCCACGCCGTTTTGGGTTAAATCAGCGTATCCCAGATTATGTTGAATTGTTTCCGGCATACTCTGAAAAATCGCATTATGCTCGCTATCAACCGGTAACAATCGTGCGCCGGACTGCTGCACGGCCTCCATAAACAGACGACCGCAGGTCACCAGCGACTCTTTGTTCGCCAGCAGCACCGTTTTACCCGCGCGGATGGCTGCAAGCGTCGGCACCAGGCCCGCTGCGCCGACAATCGCCGCCATCACCTGCTCAACCTCGTCCAGCGCCGCCACCTCAGCCGCCGCCTGCTGGCCGCTCATGACTTCCGTACGGCTACCCTGCTCGCGCAGTTTTGCCCGCAGCAGCTCCGCGCTGTGCGCATCGTCCATTACCGCGTAACGAGGGGAAAATTCCAGACATTGTTCAACCATACGGTCGACATTTTTCCCGGCGACCAGCGCGGTGATAGAAAAGCTATCAGGATTATGGCGCACCACATCCAGCGTGCTGCAGCCAATAGAACCGGTCGAACCAAGAATGGTTAATTGCTTCATGAGGCGTCCAGAAAAATGAAGACAGGATAAAAAGCAAAACGCCGCCAGCAAACCCTTATGCATCAATCATCGGATAATAGAGCGGAGGCGCCGAGCCTTTGACTTGGCGCCAAAGGCTACAAGGCCAGCCGTCTAAACGCAATCCCGAAAATTGAGCGTACGGTCTCCTGTACGGCGTTTCAGATTTTACGCAGGGCAATGCTCAGACCTGCGTGTCGGCAGAGAATCAGAACTGCATCAGTTCCGCTTCTTTATCCGCCAGCGCCGCATCAACTTTCTTGATAGCAGCGTCAGTCATTTTCTGCACATCTTCCTGAGAGCGGCGATCGTCATCTTCGCTGATCTCTTTCTCTTTCAGAAGCGCTTTGACTTTATCGTTGGCATCGCGACGAACGTTACGCACGGCAACGCGCGCTTGTTCAGCTTCGCCACGCACGATTTTGGTCAGATCTTTACGACGCTCTTCGGTCAGCGGCGGCAGCGGAACGCGGATATCGCTACCCGCAGAGCTTGGGTTCAGACCGAGGTCGGAAGCCATAATCGCTTTTTCAACGGCCGGGCTCATGGAGCGATCGAAGACGTTGATCTTCAGGGTGCGGGAGTCTTCTACCGTTACGCTAGCCAGCTGACGCAGCGGGGTCGGCGTGCCGTAGTATTCCACGATAATGCCATCCAGCAGGCTGGGAGAAGCACGACCCGTGCGTATTTTGCTGATTTGGGTTTTGAACGCTTCGACGCATTTGTCCATGCGTACTTCAGCATCTTTTCTGATATCGCTAATCACGTTACGAATCCTTGAAAACTTGTCTCAGACAGACCAGACGGTCGCCCACTGCAAAAGTGAGCTAAGTATAGTCATGTTTATGCTCAGCGTCTTTCAGGCTACGGGTCAGCCGCAGCATTCCGTCCACAGAACATGTTGAAAACCATCGGGTCAAAAACCCGAAAAAGTAAGGCCGAATATTACCCGTATTTGACGCTGACGGGAATTACTCAGTAATTAATGTGCCTTCTTTTTCACCCATCACCACGCGGCGCAGCGCGCCAGGCTTATTCATATTGAATACGCGAATAGGCAGTTTGTGGTCACGCGCCAGGGTAAAGGCCGCAAGATCCATCACTTTCAGCTCTTTATCCAGTACTTCGCTGTAGGTCAGCTGATCGTACATGGTTGCGGAAGGATCTTTGGCCGGATCGGCGGTAAATACACCGTCGACTTTGGTTGCTTTCAGTACCACATCGGCTTCAATTTCAATGCCGCGCAGGCAGGCAGCGGAATCGGTGGTAAAGAATGGGTTACCGGTACCCGCGGAAAGAATCACCACGCGGTTGTTACGCAGCAGGCTGATAGCTTCCGCCCAGCTGTAGTTATCGCACACGCCATTCAGCGGAATCGCTGACATCAGGCGGGCGTTCACATAGGCGCGATGAAGTGCATCACGCATTGCAAGGCCGTTCATGACCGTTGCCAGCATGCCCATGTGGTCGCCCACAACGCGGTTCATACCCGCTTTCGCCAGACCAGCTCCACGGAACAGGTTACCGCCACCAATCACTACGCCAACCTGAATACCCAGCTCAACCAGTTCTTTGATTTCCTGAGCCATGCGGTCAAGTATGCTCGCATCAATACCGAAGCCTTCTGAACCTTGCAGAGCTTCGCCACTTAACTTAAGCAGAATACGTTTGTAGACGGGTTTTGCATTGGTAGCCATGTTTCTTTCCTGAGACTGTCAACGAATGAGATGAGTTAATTCTGGCGACATTGTACGTCGCTTTTCAGCGTACCCACTATAGCGGTTGGCTGAATTTACACATTAAGCGCAAAAAGAAGCCGCCCTCAGGCGGCTCCTTTTGAAAATTAAGACTGCTTGGACATCGCAGCAACTTCTGCTGCAAAGTCAGTCTCAACTTTCTCAATGCCTTCGCCCACTTCAAAGCGGATGAAGCCAGTCACGTCAGCGTTGTGCTCTTTCAGCAGCTGAGCAACAGATTTGCTCGGGTCCATAACGAACGGCTGGCCGGTCAGAGAAACTTCGCCGGTGAATTTCTTCATGCGGCCTTCAACCATTTTCTCTGCGATTTCTTTCGGCTTGCCAGACTGCATGGCGATGTCCAGCTGAACCTGGTACTCTTTTTCTACCACTTCAGCGGAAACGTCTTCCGGCTTAACGAATTCAGGCTTGCTTGCAGCGATGTGCATAGCCAGCTGTTTAACCAGCTCTTCGCTCGCGCCTTTAGCAGCAACCAGAACGCCGATACGCGCGCCATGCTGGTAAGAACCCAGAACTTCGCCTTCCAGAGAAGAAACGCGACGGATGTTGATGTTCTCACCGATTTTAGCAACCAGCGCAACGCGTTCTTCTTCGAACTGTGCTTTCAGAACTTCAACGTCAGTGATTTTGCCAGCAACAGCTGCGTCCAGAACTTTGTTAGCAAATGCCTGGAAACCACCATCTTTAGCAACGAAGTCAGTCTGGCAGTTAACTTCCAGAATGATGCCGTAGGTGCCATCGATTTTAGTAATGATCACGCCGTCAGCAGCAACGTTGCCTGCTTTTTTCGCTGCTTTAATAGCACCGGATTTACGCATGTTTTCGATTGCCAGCTCGATGTCGCCGTTCGCTTCAGTCAGCGCTTTTTTGCAATCCATCATGCCTGCGCCAGTACGCTCGCGCAGCTCTTTTACCAGGGATGCGGTAATTTCAGCCATTCTTTATTCCTCGGGAGATGTGATCTGCCCGGTTCCAGGAACCAGACAGATTTGAAAGTGAAAAAGGGGCCGCTAAGAGGCCCCTATTTATACACGGTACTAAATAAGGGTATGCCTTATTATTCAGCTTCTACGAAGCTTTCTTCCGCCTGAGAAGCCAGATCCTGAGAACGGCCTTCACGAACGGTAGCAGCAACAGCGCTCAGGTACAGGCTAACTGCACGGATTGCGTCGTCGTTACCCGGGATAACGAAGTCAACGCCGTCCGGATCGGAGTTAGTATCAACGATAGCAAATACCGGAATACCCAGGTTGTTTGCTTCTTTGATTGCGATGTGCTCGTGGTCAGCGTCGATAACGAACAGCGCGTCCGGCAGGCCGCCCATGTCTTTGATACCGCCCAGGCTGTTTTCCAGCTTGTCCAGCTCACGAGTGCGCATCAGCGCTTCTTTCTTGGTCAGCTTGTCGAAAGTACCGTCCTGGGACTGAGTTTCCAGGTCTTTCAGACGTTTGATAGACTGACGAACGGTTTTCCAGTTAGTCAGCATACCGCCCAGCCAGCGATGGTTCACGAAGAACTGGTCGCAGCTGTTAGCAGCGTCTTTTACCGCTTCGCTTGCAGCGCGCTTAGTACCAACGAAAAGGATTTTGCCTTTGCGAGAAGAGATCTTGTTCAGTTCAGCCAGAGCTTCGTTGAACATCGGTACAGTTTTCTCAAGGTTGATGATGTGAACTTTGTTACGCGCGCCGAAGATGAAAGGCTTCATTTTCGGGTTCCAGTAACGGGTCTGGTGACCAAAGTGAACACCAGCCTTGAGCATGTCGCGCATGGAAACAGTTGCCATGTTTAAAACCTCTATAGATAAAAGTTGGGGTTATGCCTCCACGTATCCCATATTACCGACCCCAAAGGGCACCCCGGAATATGTGTCGATACGTGTGTGTTGTTACACAAAGTGAGATTTGTCGCTTCAGTCCATCTTGTGTATCTGAGAATGGAACAGAAGTCCGGCGCGCTTTATACCACAAAACAGGATCGGAAACCAACTGTTGTTGACGTAGCGTGCTGCTAATGATTCTCAATTTGGCAGCAGGACGCCCGGACTGTTAACATTGTTCAGACATAATCTATTATTGTCGAAAAAATCGACACTGCTGGACACAATCCATGGCTATTTCTATCAAGACATCTGAAGACATCGAAAAAATGCGCGTTGCCGGCCGCCTGGCCGCCGAAGTGCTGGAAATGATCGAACCCTACGTAAAACCGGGCGTCAGCACCGGCGAACTGGACCGCATCTGCAACGATTATATCGTTAACGAACAAAAAGCCGTATCCGCCTGCCTGGGCTACCACGGCTTCCCGAAATCCGTCTGCATCTCTATTAATGAAGTGGTGTGCCACGGGATCCCGGACGACGGCAAATTGCTGAAAGATGGCGATATAGTCAACATCGACGTCACCGTCATTAAAGATGATTTCCACGGCGATACCTCGAAGATGTTTATCGTCGGTAAACCGACCATTCTCGGCGAGCGCCTGTGCCGCATCACCCAGGAAAGCCTCTATCTGGCCCTCAAAATGGTCAAACCGGGGATTAATCTGCGCGCTATCGGCGCCGCTATTCAAAAATACGTTGAAGCCGAAGGTTTCTCCGTGGTACGCGAGTACTGCGGCCACGGTATCGGCCGCGGTTTCCATGAAGAACCGCAGGTGCTGCATTACGACTCTCCGGAAACCAACGTGGTGCTCAAACCCGGTATGACCTTTACCATTGAGCCAATGGTCAACGCGGGTAAAAAAGAGATCCGTAGCATGAAAGACGGCTGGACGGTAAAAACTAAAGACCGGAGCTTGTCTGCGCAGTATGAGCATACTATTGTAGTGACAGATAACGGCTGCGAAATACTGACGTTACGCCAGGATGACACTATCCCGGCGATAATCTCGCACAACGAATGATGAAAAGCCGGCGCCAGCCGGCTTTTTTATGACGGGCATCCTGTGGGTCGCCGCAAGCGACGTTAATAATCGCTCCCGGCGATTTTTTATGACGGGCGTCCTGCCCGTCACCCTGTGGGCCGCCGCAAGCGACGTTAAAAATCGCTCCCGGCGATTTTTTATGGGCGATAGTTCTTTCTTATGGTGGCGCAATGAGCAACTCTCTATCTAATACTGTCCCCCTTGATCTGTCCGCTCAGCCAGAAAATCCGGGCGAGTGGCCAAAAAGTGATTTCAATTGCGCGACGATTAAAGCGCTTATCGACGTTTTTCAGCGCTGGCTGGGCGAGGCTTTTGATAGCGGTATTGCCGCGGAAAGATTGATTGAAGCACGTACAGAATTTATCGATCAGCTGCTCCAGCGGCTGTGGGTCGAGTACGGTTTCGGTTCAATTAACGACATCGCGCTGGTCGCCGTCGGCGGCTACGGCCGCGGTGAACTGCACCCGCTTTCTGATATCGATCTGCTTATTTTGAGCCGCAAAAAGCTCCCCGATGAACAGGCGCAAAAGGTCGGCGAGCTGCTGACGCTGCTGTGGGATATCAAACTCGAAGTCGGCCACAGCGTGCGCACCCTCGAAGAGTGCCTGCTGGAGGGACTGTCGGACCTCAGCGTCGCCACCAACCTGATTGAATCGCGTCTGCTTATTGGCGACGTCGCGCTGTTCCTTGAACTACAAAAACACATATTCAGCGACGGCTTCTGGCCATCGGAAAAGTTCTTTGCGGCAAAAGTTGAAGAGCAGAATGTACGCCATCAGCGCTATCACGGGACCAGCTATAACCTGGAGCCAGACGTGAAAAGCAGCCCGGGCGGCCTGCGCGATATCCACACCCTACAGTGGATCGCGCGACGCCATTTCGGCGCCACCTCGCTTGATGAAATGGTCGGCTTCGGCTTCCTGACCGAAGCCGAACGCAACGAGCTTAATGAATGCCTGCATCAGCTCTGGCGCATTCGCTTTGCGCTACATCTTGAGCTCAACCGCTACGATAATCGCCTGCTGTTCGACAGGCAGTTCAGCGTCGCCCGCCGTCTGCGCTATGAAGGCGAAAGCAACCAGCCGATTGAGCATATGATGAAGGATTTCTTCCGCGTCACCCGCCGGGTGAGCGAGCTGAATCAAATGCTGATCCAGCTGTTCGAAGAAGCGATTCTCGCGCTCACCGAGGATGAGAAGCCGCGGCCGATTGATGATGATTTTCAACTGCGCGGCACGCTTATCGATCTGCGCGATGACACGCTGTTTATCCGTGAACCGCAGGCCATTCTGCGCATGTTCTATACGATGGTGCGCAACAGCAGCATCACCGGCATTTACTCCACCACGCTTCGCCATCTGCGCCACGCCCGCCGTCATCTGACGCAGCCGCTTTGCTACATTCCGGAAGCGCGGACCCTGTTCCTCAGTATGCTGCGCCATCAGGGCGCGGTAAGCCGCGGGCTGCTGCCAATGCACCGCCATAGCGTGCTGTGGGCCTATATGCCGCAATGGTCGCATATTGTCGGCCAGATGCAGTTCGATCTGTTTCACGCCTATACCGTTGATGAACACACCATCCGCGTGCTGCTGAAGCTCGAGAGCTTCGCCAAAGAAGAGACCCGTAGCCGCCATCCGCTGTGCGTGGAACTGTGGCCACGCCTGACGCATCCGGAGCTGATCCTTATCGCCGCCCTCTTCCACGATATCGCCAAAGGGCGCGGCGGCGACCATTCGATTCTCGGCGCGCAGGACGTGCTGAAATTCGCCGAGCTTCACGGTCTTAACTCGCGCGAAACCCAGCTGGTCGCCTGGCTGGTGCGCCATCATCTGCTGATGTCGGTCACCGCCCAGCGTCGCGATATTCAGGATCCGGAAGTGATTAAGCAGTTCGCCGAAGAGGTGCAAACGGAAAATCGTCTGCACTATCTGGTCTGCCTGACCGTCGCCGATATCTGCGCCACCAACGAAAACCTGTGGAACAGCTGGAAGCAGAGCCTGCTGCGCGAGCTCTATTTCGCCACCGAAAAACAGCTGCGCCGGGGGATGCAAAACACGCCGGATATGCGCGAGCGGGTGCGTCACCATCAGCTACAGGCGCTGGCCCTGCTGCGGATGGAAAATATCAATGAACAGGCGCTGCACCAAATCTGGAACCGCTGCCGCGCCAACTACTTTGTGCGCCATACGCCAAACCAGCTCGCATGGCATGCGCGCAATCTGCTGCGGCACGATCTCAGCAAGCCGATGATCCTGCTCAGTTCCCACGCCACGCGCGGCGGCACCGAGATTTTTATCTGGAGCCCGGACCGCCCTTACCTCTTTGCTGCCGTTTGCGGCGAACTGGATCGCCGTAATCTTAGCGTTCACGATGCGCAGATCTTCACCACCCGAGACGGCATGGCGATGGATACCTTTATCGTTCTTGAGCCGGACGGCAGCCCGCTTTCCGCCGACAGGCACGAAATGATCCGCGTGGGCCTGGAGCAGACCATCAGCCAGCGCAGCTGGCAGCCGCCGGCGCCCCGTCGTCAGGCGGCGAAGCTGAGGCATTTTTCCGTGCCGACAGAGGTGAATTTCCTGCCGACGCATACCGACCGGAAATCCTTTCTTGAGCTGATTGCTCTCGATCAGCCGGGTCTGTTAGCGCGCGTCGGCCAGGTGTTTGCCGACCTCGGCATTTCGCTCCACGGGGCGCGAATTACGACAATTGGTGAGCGAGTAGAAGATTTATTTATAATCGCCACGGCAGACCGGCGCGCCCTTAATAATGAGCTACAGCAAGAAGTGCAACAACGGTTGACAGAGGCCCTCAATCCAAACGATAAAGGGTAACGTATTTTTTTTAAGTAAATGGAAAGAGTAAACAATGCAGCAATTACAGAACGTTATTGAGTCCGCTTTTGAGCGTCGCGCCGACATCACCCCGGCAAACGTGGATACCGTGACCCGCGAAGCGGTTAACCAGGTGATTTCTCTGCTTGATTCCGGCGCGCTGCGTGTCGCTGAAAAAGTTGACGGCCAGTGGGTCACCCATCAGTGGCTGAAGAAAGCGGTTCTGCTCTCTTTCCGTATTAACGATAACCAGGTTATCGATGGTGCGGAAAGCCGCTACTTCGATAAAGTCCCAATGAAGTTCGCGGATTATGATGAAGCGCGTTTCCAGAAAGAAGGGTTCCGCGTCGTTCCGCCAGCAGCCGTTCGTCAGGGGGCGTTTATCGCTCGCAATACGGTTCTGATGCCGTCCTATGTGAACATCGGCGCCTACGTTGACGAAGGTTCCATGGTGGATACCTGGGCGACCGTCGGTTCCTGCGCGCAGATCGGCAAAAACGTCCACTTGTCCGGCGGCGTCGGTATCGGTGGCGTACTGGAGCCGCTGCAGGCTAACCCGACCATTATCGAAGATAACTGCTTTATCGGCGCGCGTTCCGAAGTCGTTGAGGGCGTTATCGTCGAAGAGGGTTCCGTTATCTCTATGGGCGTGTACCTCGGCCAGAGCACCAAAATCTACGACCGCGAAACCGGTGAAGTGTTCTATGGCCGTGTTCCGGCAGGCTCCGTCGTCGTCTCCGGCAACCTGCCGTCAAAAGATGGCAAGTATAGCCTGTACTGCGCGGTCATCGTCAAAAAAGTCGATGCCAAAACCCGCGGCAAAGTTGGAATCAACGAACTTCTGCGTACCATCGACTAAGCAGTATGAAAAGCGGGAGGCATCCCGCTTTTTTTATATATTAAGCTGGCGAAGATAGATTTTTTCGTTAATTATTCAAAGATTACGATGATATCAAAGGTACCGTTATGTACGATAATCTGAAAAGTCTTGGTATTACCAATCCTGATGAAATCGATCGCTATAGCCTGCGGCAGGAAGCCAACAACGACATTCTGAAAATCTACTTTCAGAAGGATAAAGGCGAGTTCTTCGCTAAGAGCGTCAAATTCAAATATCCGCGTCAGCGCAAAACCGTGGTCGCCGACGGCGTGGGCCAGGGATATAAAGAAGTCCAGGAAATTAGCCCTAACCTACGCTATATCATCGACGAATTGGATCAAATCTGTCAGCGCGATCGTACCGAAATCGATCTGAAACGTAAGATCCTTGACGATCTGCGTCACCTGGAAAGCGTGGTGACCAATAAGATCAGCGAAATCGAATCCGATCTGGAAAAACTGACCCGCAATAAATAAGTTGAGCCCTGTTCCCGGCGTTAATCCTCCTGGCCGGGAACGGTATTCTATCTCTGCTCATCGAGCTGCAGCGCAATATACAGCAGCAGACGATCGTCAAAATTGCCTAAATCCAGCCCCGTCAGCTCAGAAATGCGGTTCAAACGGTATTCCAGCGTATTGCGGTGAATAAACAGCGCCTTTGAGGTCGCCAGCGGCTGCACGTTGTGACGAAACCATGCCTGTAAGGTGCGGCGCAGCAGACCGTTGTTATCCATCGCCTTCAGGCGAACCAGCGGGCGCGCCAGTTCATTGGCCTGCCAGCCGCCGCGCAGGCTATCAAGCAGCACCGGCAGCATCAAATCCTGGTAGAAATAGCTGCGGCTCTCCGGCATCCGCTGCTTGCCGACCATCATCGTGGTCCTGGCGGTGCGGTATGAACGGGCGATACTGCCCGGCCCGGTAAAAAAGTTTCCCAACGCCACGCGAAAACGCAGCTGACCATTCTCTTTCATCCGGCTGATCAGCTGCTCGACCCGTTTGCAATGATCTTCCGCATCCCAGCGGCCAAAGGCATTCAGCGCGGGTTTCAGCACCACCATTTCCGTCAGCGAGACAATGGCCACCAGATTATTACGGTCCGGCGTGGTCAACGCGGTCTGGAGCTGCTGCAGCTCCGCCATCGCGCTATCTACGCCCAACTGGCCGCTATCTACTTCTATCATCGCCACCACGCGAGGCTGATTGAGATCGATCCCCAGACGCTGGGCCCACTCGGTCAGCGCCGGGGTGTTCTCTTCCGCCTGAATCAGGTTCATAACCAGCTCTTCGCGCAGACGGCTATCCTGGGCCAGAAGATGCATCAACCGCGATTGTTCCAGCATCATCTCGGCGGTCATACAAACCAGTTCACCGTATTTACGCAGCGATTCCGGTTCGCCGGTCAGGCCGATGACGCCGACGATCTCCCCTTCCAGACGCAGCGGCAGGTTGATCCCCTGGCGCACGCCGTGCAGATGTCGGGCAACAGCATCATCAATATCGACAACGCGGCCCTGAGAAAGTACTAATAGCGCGCCTTCGTGCAATTCACCAATTCGCTCGCGGTCTCCGCTGCCGATAATGCGCCCGCGGGCATCCATTACGTTAATATTGGTATCAATGATGCGCATCGTACGCGCCACGATATCCTGCGCCATTTTGGTATCAAGATGCCAGCCAGCCATGTAACCCTCCCGTGAGCAGGCGACCAGCATAAAAGAGTTGGCAACACGCCGCATTGTGCATTCGCACAAAGGCGGGACAAGATGTATGGAGTTGTGGAAGATGTCACAGAACGAAAAGGGAAGCTCCGGAAGAAATAAAAAGCCCCTTCTCTCCGCAAGGAGAAAAGGGGCTTTGCGAACCGTCAGAAATTACTGCATCAGCAGATAAATCGACGTATCGCCGCGCTGGATATTGAGGGCCAGAACCGACGGTTTGGCATCAAAGATTTTGCGCAGGTCGGCGATATTTTTCACCGGCTGCTGGTTAGCGCCAACGATAATATCGCCTTTCTTCAGGCCAATCTGCGCCGCCGGCGTTCCCGCTTTCACATTGCTCACCACGACGCCTTTGTCCTGGCCTTTGTTGCTCATTTCAGCACCTTCAATACCGTTGAAGATAGTGCTTGAATCAACCTGATTCTGGTTGCTTTGCTGTAGCTCAACGGTCACCGTCACCGGCTTACCGTCACGCAGCAGGCCAAGCTCGACTTTGCTGCCGATCGGCATGGTGCCCACCTGGGCACGCAGCGCGGCAAAGCTGCTGATCGACTTACCGTTCAGAGTCGTAATCACGTCACCGGCTTTAATCCCCGCTTTCGCGGCCGCCGAGTTCGGCATCACCTGGCTGACGAAGGCGCCGCGCTGAGCGTCGACTTTCATCGCTTTCGCCAGTTCGGAATTCAGCTCGGTCCCCATGATGCCCAGCTCACCGCGTTTAACCTGGCCAAATTTGACCATCTGATCGGTCAGGTTTTTCACCATGTTGCTCGGAATAGCGAAACCGATACCAATGTTGCCGCCGTCCGGCGCCAGAATCGCGGTGTTGATACCGATCAGCTCGCCGTTGAGGTTAACCAGCGCGCCGCCGGAGTTACCGCGGTTAATCGCCGCATCGGTCTGGATAAAGTTTTCATAATTTTCAACGTTCAGGCCGCTACGACCTAATGCGGAGACGATCCCCGAAGTGACGGTTTCGCCCAGACCAAACGGGTTACCGATCGCTACGGTATAATCGCCGACGCGCAGGGCGTCAGAGTCCGCCAGCTTAATCGCGCTCAGGTTTTTCGGATCCTGAATTTGAATCAGCGCAATATCAGAACGCGGATCTTTACCCACCACTTTCGCGTCGAACTTACGTCCATCGCTCAGCTGAACTTTGATCGTGGTGGCGTTATCCACCACGTGGTTGTTGGTGACGACATAGCCTTTAGCGGCATCGATGATCACCCCGGAACCGAGGGCCATAAATTTCTGCTGCTGGCCGCCATCGCTACCCGGCGCGCCGCCCTGCCCGCCGCCCTGACAGAACGGAGAGCTTTGGAACGGAGAACCATCCTGACAGAACGGCGAATTATCGCCAAAGAACTGCTGGAAGTTACGCGGCATCCGCGGCGTATTAACGGTGGTGCTCCCCTCAACGTTAATGCTCACGACCGACGGCATCACTTTTTCCAGCATCGGGGCCAGGCTTGGCATTTGCTGCGCATTAGTCGCCGAAGAAGCTGTTTCCGCCGCGCTCGCAGAGAGAGGGGACAACGCCAGACCTAAACTCAGAGCCAGGGCACTCATTGCTAACGTGGTTTTTTTCATATGTTTCAATCTCGATTTCAGATAACGAATAGTTGCTGTGTTGGTGACTATCAGAGTCATTTTATAGCGCGAAGTTCCGGAATGAAGTTTGGGTAAAAGTAAAAATTTATTGTCCGTCTTTACAAAACTCACCCTTATTCTACGGCCATCAATCGTCGATATTCATCCCATGCATACAAGTCGGTCATGCCGCTGATATAGTCCTGAATGAGACGACAGCGATAATAATATTCCAGCACCGGGAATTCCGGATTATTGCGCGAAATTTTATTTACCGCCTCTACGTAGGCCAACCGATGACGAGTCGAAAGCTTCTGGAAAAGACGTGATGCAATCGGTAAACTTCTCACCCGCTCTTTTTCCACCAGCAGACTAAACTCATCCAGCGATAATTTTAGCAACGGCTGATAAATATCGAGTAAACCGCTAATAACACGATAGCCCTGAAGTTCCAGCTGTTCGACGTCAGGATGGCTAAACACATGTTTTACCGCAACATTTTTATAAAGTTCAAGCAATTGACTGCAATCGCTGTCATCCTCCAGCAGCGCATGATTAAAATCGCCGCTAAAAATCTTCGGCAGATTATCAATAAACCGACGCGCCGCGTAGGGTACCAGCCTATTGAGCGTATTTACCCGTAAATACATAAAAAATTGATCTTCGGTACTCCGGCTAAGAGAATTCGCACGCGATTTCTCCCAGGCGTTTTCGACAACTTGATTAAACAAGGAATCTTTTTCGTGAACGCCCCAGGCTTCATAGAGATGCTGATAAAGCTGCTCTACGCTGAAGATGCGTTTTTCTACCGCATCTTCAAGGTCGGCGACGCAATATGAGATGTCATCCGCAGCTTCCATAATCCACGTTAATGGGAAGCGATTGTAAGGGGCCAGATCAAGTTCTTTACGCAACCTCGCAACATAGCCCTCTTCGGCTAAATAATAACCGGGTTTTTTCATTAAATAATTGTGGCTGGCCGGCGGTTCCCCGCGCCACCATGCCGGACGCGTATATTTTAGAATACAGCCCACCTGCGCCCAGGTCAGATTCATTCGCATCAGCGTATGCACTAAGCGAATGCCCTGGGCATTGCCTTCAAACCAGCATAAATCCTGGCGAACCTTACGCCGCAGCTCATTCAGCTGGCTATCGCCTTCCTGCAGGCGCAGCGCCGCGACCCCGCAGCGATCGTCGGTTAACGGCTGGCTGGCCGCATCGCCGGGGAAAAGCCGCTGGCTGAACCAATCGTTAATGGCCGCCTCGCCAAAATGGCCAAAAGGCGGATTGCCGATATCGTGCATCAGGCAGGCCATTTCAACGATGCTTTCGAACGGCCCGGTGAGCTCATCCAGCCCGTAGCTCTCCAGCAGCTTCTGTTCTTTCAGGCGGCTCAGCACCTCTTTAGCGATATAGCGGCCAACCTGTTGAACCTCCAGGGAGTGGGTCAGACGGGTTCGCACCGCGGCGTTGCGCTCCAGCGGGAAAACCTGGGTTTTCTGCTGCAACCGGCGGATCGCCGGAGAGTTGATGATGCGCCCACGATCGCTTTCGAAAATTCGCAGGATTTCACGCTCCGTCTCAACGCCCTGCGGTGAACGATAGCGGCGACGCCAGTTAATCTTGTTGCGAAAATCGATCTTAGCCATGATCTCCCCCGAGCGAGCAATAACGTTTCCTTCTAAGCGCATGATAGACTATGCCGCTAAAACCCACACATCGCGAGTAAATCTATGAAAATCGGTATTATTGGCGCAATGGAAGAAGAAGTTACCCTTCTGCGCGACAAAATCGACAACCGCCAGACCCTCACTATCGGCGGCAGCGAAATCTACACCGGCCAGCTTCAGGGTATTGACGTCGCTCTGTTGAAATCGGGTATTGGCAAAGTGGCCGCCGCCATGGGCGCGACCCTGCTGATGGAGCACTGCAAGCCGGATGTGATTATTAACACCGGTTCCGCGGGCGGTCTGGCATCAACCCTGAAGGTCGGCGATATCGTCGTCTCCGACGAAACGCGCTATCACGACGCGGACGTCACCGCGTTTGGCTATGAGTATGGCCAGCTGCCGGGCTGCCCTGCCGGTTTCAAAGCCGATGATAAGCTGATTGCCGCCGCGGAGACCTGCATCAAGGCGCTGAACCTGAATGCGGTACGCGGACTGATCGTCAGCGGCGACGCCTTCATCAACGGTTCTATTGGCCTCGCAAAAATCCGCCACAACTTCCCGCAGGCCGTCGCGGTAGAAATGGAAGCCACAGCCATCGCGCACGTCTGCCACAACTATGGTGTACCGTTTGTTGTCGTTCGCGCGATCTCTGACGTTGCCGACCAGCAGTCGCATCTGAGCTTCGACGAGTTTCTCGCCGTTGCCGCGAAGCAATCCACCCTGATGGTGGAAAACCTGGTGCAGCGCCTGGCCCGTGGCTAAGTCGCTCAACGCGGCGCTTGCCGTCCTGTTGCTGCTCGCCCCGGCGTGGCTTTTCGCCGCGCCGCGGGTGATTACGCTCTCTCCTGCCAATACTGAACTGGCGTTTGCCGCCGGCATTACGCCGGTTGGCGTCAGCAGCTATTCCGATTATCCCCCCGAAGCCGCAAAAATAGAGCAGGTTTCCAGCTGGCAAGGGATGAATCTGGAACGCATCGTCGCCCTCAAGCCCGACATGGTGCTGGCGTGGCGCGGCGGCAACGCTGAACGTCAGGTGAATCAGCTAAGCTCGCTCGGGATAAAAGTCATCTGGGTCGAAACGGCGACCATTGAAGACATTATCGCAACGCTTCGCCAACTGGCGCAGTGGAGCCCGCAGCCGGAAAAGGCGCGGCAGGCGGCGCAGAAAATGCAGGACGAGTACCAGACCTTAAAAGCCCGCTATGCGAGCGGGCCGAAAAAACGCGTTTTTTTACAGTTCGGCGCCAGCCCGCTCTTTACCACCAGCAAAGGATCGATTCAGGATCAGGTTCTGACCCTGTGCGGTGGAGAAAACATTTTTGCCGCCAGCCGGGTTCCCTGGCCGCAGGTGAGCCGTGAACAGGTACTGGCAAGGCAGCCTCAGGCCATTGTCATCGCCGGCGACGCCAGTCAACTTCCCGCCGTTGAGCGCTATTGGCAGAATCAGCTAAAAATTTCGTTTATTGCGCTACATGGCGACTGGTTTGAACGCGCGAGCCCACGTATTATCCTCGCCGCAAAACAACTCTGTACTGCGCTCGAGCAGATAAAATAACCACCTGCTAACCCAGGTGCTCAGAACCTATCCCACCAGGCGCAATTGTTGCAGCCAGTTTGGAGGACAGCGCGGAGCAACCGCAGCGTACACGCAGTACGTGAGGTTCGTAAGCGCTGACCAGGGTCAAACTGGCAAATGAAATAACCTGATGGGATAGACAATAAGTGGGAACTGACGATGCTTGTCTATTGGCTGGATATTATTGGCACCGCCGTGTTTGCCATCTCCGGCGTCCTGCTGGCTGGAAAGCTGCGCATGGACCCTTTCGGCGTGCTGGTATTAGGCGTGGTTACCGCGGTGGGCGGCGGGACCATTCGCGATATGGCCCTTGCTAACGGCCCGGTATTTTGGGTTAAAGATCCTACCGATCTGGTGGTGGCGATGGTTACCAGCATGTTCACTATCCTGCTGGTGCGCCAGCCGCGCCGGTTACCTAAATGGGTACTGCCAGTGCTGGACGCCGTTGGTCTGGCGGTGTTTGTCGGTATCGGCGTCAACAAAGCCTTTATTGCCCATAGCGGGCCCCTGGTGGCCGTCTGTATGGGCGTCGTCACCGGCGTCGGCGGGGGGATCATCCGCGATGTGCTGGCGCGCGAAATCCCGATGATACTGCGTACGGAAATCTACGCGACGGCCTGCATCGTTGGTGGCATCGTGCATGCGACGGCGTACTACACTTTTCAGGTTCCGTTAGAAAACGCGGCGATGATAGGTATGGTGGTCACGCTGGTCATCAGGCTGGCGGCAATCCGCTGGCATCTGAAGCTGCCAACTTTTGCGCTTGATGAGAATGGGCGGTAAGAAAAGCAAAACGGTAACCTTAACGTTACCGTTTTTAGCGTTGGCTCCCTCTCTCTGCGGGAGAGTTCAGGGGAGGCCGCGCTATCTTTAGACGCTGAACGAGGAGCCGCAGCCGCAGGTGCTTTTCGCATTCGGGTTGGTCACGATAAAACGTGAACCTTCCAGACCTTCGGTATAATCGACGGCGCCGCCGACCAGATACTGCAGGCTCATTGGGTCAACCACCAGGCCGACGCCCTGCTTCTCAATAGTCATATCGCCTTCGTTAACCTGATCGTCGAAGGTAAAACCGTACTGGAAACCGCTGCAGCCACCGCCGGTGATATATACGCGCAGTTTCAGGTTGGGATTGTCTTCATCAGCAATCAGGTCTTTTACTTTAATCGCTGCGGCTTCGGTAAACTCCAGCGGCAACGCTACGTCATCACTCATTTTATGCTCCCATTGATACTTCTGACCGGTTAAAGAATAACCCGACCTTTTGAGCCATTATCCAATACCCGAGTAAATCGTTCAAGTATTCTCCCCGCCGACCGGCTGCGCCTTGGCTTCCTGCTCCGCCTTTTGTTTTGCCAGGGTGCGCTGCAGGATTGTCGAGTATAAAGGCTTACCGCCGAGGAATTGTGCCAATAGTGTTGCGCCGAGACAGGTAATAATCATTGGCAAAATGAGCTGATAGTTATCGGTCATCTCCAGCACCAGAACGATGCCGGTCAACGGCGCGCGGACCGAGGCGGCGAGCAGCGCGCCCATCCCGGCGATGGCAAAGGTTCCTGCATCCAGATGATAGGCCGGAAACAGCGGCGTCGCCGCCATGCCAAACGCCGTCCCCAGCAGCGTCCCCAGCGCCAGCATCGGCGCAAAGATACCGCCGGGCGCGCCGGAAGAGAAGCAGAGCAGCGTGGTGATCACCCGCGCGATAAAAATAAACAGGAGCAGGCCAACGGAAAAATTGCCCGCCGCGGCGATAGGGATCAGGTTAAACCCGCCGCCGGACGCCGTTGGCTGAATCAGCCCCAGCACGCCGCAGCTGCCACCGATCAGGCCGCCAATCAGCACCCACTTTTTGATATTGCCGCCGTGGATCCGCTGGAACATATCCTGGGTACGCAGCACCAGCGTATTAAACAGTGGGCCAATGCAGCCAAAAATCATCCCGAGGATCAAATACAACCACAGGGTGTTGACCGGCGCATTGCTGAGCTTACCGACCTCAATAACCGCTTTATCGCCGTTGAAGATACGGAAAACAATGGTGGCCATAATCACGCCGGTAAACACGGCTTTAATAGAGATCAGATTGTAGCGAAACTGCGGGCGCATCTCCTCAATGATAAACAGGATCCCGGCGAGCGGCGCGTTAAAGGCAGCGGAGAGCCCCGCCGCGGCGCCGGTCGCCAGCAGCGTATGGCGCGCTTCCGGACTGCGCATGCGGAACACGTCCACCACCATGCGCCCCAGATTGCCCCCGAGCTGGACCATCGGCCCTTCGCGTCCCAGCACCATTCCCGCGCCCAGCGTACCCATCCCGCCGATAAACTTCACCGGCAGCACGCGCCACCAGCGGACGGGACGCAGCTCTTCCAGCGCGCCTTCAATTTCCGGTATCCCGGAGCCGCCCGCTTCCGGCGCAAAACGCCGCACGAGGAAATAGCCCACCATCGCCAGCAAAGCGGAGAGAATAAAGGCCAGCGGCCACACCAGAAACCAGTGGTCAGCCACTTCTACCAGCGCGCCAATACGCAGGTTCTGCACCCAGTTGACGCTTTTCTCAAACGCGACGCCTACCAGCCCCGCCAGCGTTCCGACAACAGCGGCCATTAATAACACCGCCAGCGGCGTCTTATCACGCTGAATCAACCGACGCACGGCATCGCTGCGGCGAACGCGTACGAACTGATGTGCTGAAGAAGAGGGATTTTCTGCTTTCATGCCATTATCAATGATGAGTAATACAAATAGAAAGAAAGGCATTCTAGCCAACCGGACAAGCGCCGTCGTCAAAAAAATGCGCTGCGAGCCCATTGTTTCAATTGGGCAAAACTTTCATACCTAAATAATTCGAGTTGCAGGAAGGCGGCAAAAGAGTGAATCCCGATGAGCTTACTCTGGTAAGTGATTCGGGTGAACGAGCGCAGCCAACACACCTGCAACTTGAAGTATGACGGGTATATAACCTTCCTGGAATAACTTAGAATAACCGACAAAACATTTTTCACGAACCAGGACCCAGGCAATGAGCAAATCTGAAAATCTGTATAACGCTGCGCGTGAACTTATTCCCGGCGGCGTGAACTCTCCGGTACGTGCCTTTACCGGCGTCGGCGGTACGCCGCTGTTTATCGAGCGCGCCGACGGCGCTTACCTTTACGACGTTGATGGTAAAGCGTATATCGATTATGTCGGTTCCTGGGGCCCAATGGTGCTGGGTCACAACCACCCGGCCATCCGCAACGCGGTCATTGAAGCCGCCGAACGCGGTTTAAGCTTTGGCGCGCCAACCGAGATGGAAGTCAAAATGGCGGCGCTGGTTACCGAACTGGTCCCGACCATGGATATGGTCCGCATGGTGAACTCCGGTACCGAAGCGACCATGAGCGCCATTCGCCTGGCCCGTGGCTTCACCGGCCGTGACAAAATCATTAAGTTCGAAGGCTGCTACCACGGCCACGCCGACTGCCTGCTGGTGAAGGCCGGCTCAGGCGCGCTGACGCTCGGCCAACCGAATTCGCCGGGCGTGCCGGCGGACTTCGCTAAACACACCCTGACCTGCACCTATAACGATCTGTCCTCGGTTCGTGCCGCGTTCGAGCAGTACCCGCAGGATATCGCCTGCATCATCGTTGAGCCGGTGGCCGGTAATATGAACTGCATCCCGCCGCTGCCGGAGTTTCTGCCAGGCCTGCGCGCGCTGTGCGACGAATTCGGCGCGCTGCTGATTATCGATGAAGTGATGACCGGCTTCCGCGTGGCGCTGGCCGGCGCGCAGGATTACTACGGCGTGGTGCCGGATCTAACCTGCCTTGGCAAAATCATCGGCGGCGGTATGCCAGTAGGCGCATTCGGCGGCCGTCGGGAAGTGATGGATGCCCTCGCGCCGACCGGCCCGGTTTATCAGGCAGGCACCCTCTCCGGCAACCCCATCGCGATGGCGGCAGGTTTCGCCTGCTTAAGCGAAGTGGCGCAGCCCGGTGTGCACGAGACGCTAACCGAACTGACCAACCAGCTGGCTCAGGGTCTGCTGGACGCCGCTCGCGATGCCGGTATTCCGCTGGTGGTGAATAATGTTGGCGGCATGTTCGGCATTTTCTTTACCGACGCGCCAACCGTGACCAGCTACCAGGACGTGGTCAAATGCGACGTAGAGCGTTTCAAACGCTTCTTCCACCTGATGCTGGAAGAGGGCGTCTATCTGGCGCCGTCGGCGTTTGAAGCTGGATTTATGTCCATCGCCCACAGCGAAGAAGATATCGACAACACCGTTGCCGCCGCGCGTAACGCCTTCGCGAAGCTGTAACTCTGATTGCCGGGGCTGCTCAGCCCCGGCAATGCCTCTCCGAAGTGCTGTACTCTTTGAAAATCAATAAGCGGCTTATAACATCGCGACACCCGCCGGGCATCGCGATGCGGAAAAGCTACCGGCTCTGTTTTCTTAATAGATAGATAAAGTACGGCGCACCAATAAAAGTCGACAACAAGCCCGCCGGGATCTGGTACGGGAACAGCATCATTCGGCCGCACCAGTCGGCGAATACCAGCAGCACTCCGCCAATCAGGCCAGAGATCACCATATGCGGTATCGTACGCCGGAAGCCCATCATACGCGCAATATGCGGCGCCATTAGCCCCACGAAACTGAGCGGACCAATCGTCAGCGTCGCGGTCGCGGTCAAACATGCCGCCAGCAGCAGTAGCCCAATGCGTGACGGCGTCAGCGCCATACCGACCGCCCTCGCCGCCTCGCCGCCCAGCGGCAGAATCGTCAGCCAGCGGCGGCAAAGCGGGGCCAGCGCCAGCAGGATCAGCATCATCACGCCGCTGCGCACCACCAGCTCCGGCGTCGCACTGTAGGTGGAGCCGGAAATCCATGTCAGGATCTGCGCCATTCGCGGATCGCCGCTGGCCTGCAGCATCATCAGCAGCATGGTAAACGCGGTGCTCAGCGCCATCCCCGCCAGCAGCATACGGTGCGGCGAAAATCCGCCGCGCCCGGCGGCAATCAGAATGACCAGCAGCGTCGCCGCCGCACCGAGGCTACCGGCGGGCAGCAGCCAGCCAAAGGCATTTCCCGGCACCAAGAACAGCATCAGCACCACGCCGAACGCCGCGCCCGAGCTGATGCCGAGCACTTCCGGACTGGCCATTGGATTTCCGGTTAAGCGTTGGATAATGCAGCCCGCTACCGCCAGCATCACGCCAGCGAACAGCGCCGCCAGAATGCGCGGCCAGCGCCAGGGCATCAGCTGATCCAGTAACGTACCGCTGGCCCAGTGCCAGCCCTGCGCATCGCGGCCGAAAGCCAGCGACGCGACGATGGCCAGCAGCAGAATAGCCAGCCCGCCCAGCGCGAACCACAGCACATGTTGGCGTTCAGCCAGCACTTTATCGCCACCGTTCATCACCGGCGCGCTAATGCTGCGCAGGCGCGGCAGCAGCCATAACAGCAGCGGCGCGCCAATCAGCGCGGTCACCGAACCGGTGGAGACCTCCATCCACACCCGGGCCAGCCACAGGATGAGCTGATCGGAGAGCCACAGCAGCAGCGCGCCAATCAGGGCCGCCAGCAGCAGGCGCGATAGCAGTCGGCGAGCGCCCAGCATCTTCGCCAGCAGCGGCGCGAACAGACCGATAAAACCAATAATCCCCACCGCATTCACCAACAGGGCGCTGATGATAATCGCCAGGGTCAACGCCCCCAGCCGCGCCAGCGAGAGCGCCAGACCGAGGTTGCGCGCCACGCCGTCGTCCAGCCCCATCAGGGTCAGCGGACGCAGCAGCAGGAGGGTTAGCATCGCTCCGCCCAGCAGCTGCGGCCACAGCCGCTGCACCACGCTCCAGTCGGTCTGCGTCAGGGTGCCGGTACTCCACAGGAACATACTTTGCAGCTGGTCATGATGGAAGATCGCCATCAGTTGATTAAGCGCGCCGCAGTAGAGACTCACCACCAATCCTGCCAGAATCAACGTCACCGGCGAGAGGCGTTTGCCCCACGAAACGCCAAATACCAGCGCGCCGACAATGCATGCTCCGGCCAGCGCGGCAAACTGCGACGCCAGCACGCCAGGGATTGCCCACAGCGTGGTCACCGTCATGCCTAACTGCGCCCCGGTCGCCACGCCGAGCGTCGTCGGCTCCGCCAGCGGGTTACGCAGCACCTGCTGGAACAGCACGCCCACCAGCCCCAGCCCGGCGCCGACCAGCAGCGATATCGCCAGCCGCGGCAGCAGGCTGTAGTGGAACAGCATCTGGGCAATATTATCGATATTCGGCTGCCACAGCGCCTGTCCCCACTCGCTTCGCGGCAGCGCCACGTTGAGGTTGAACAGCGTTAGCGCCGAAGCCACGCTAAGGAGAATTAAGAGCAGTAATGCCGCCAAAGGCGAAATTCGCGATCTCACGCCGGGCCTCCCTGAGCATCGGCCAGCACGCGGGCAAAATGCATCGCCGATAGCGTCGCGCCATAGAACCATACCGCCGGGACGCGCTGAAAACGCCCTTCGCGAATGAACGGCATCGCCCGCCACAGCGGCGTCGCCATAAGCTGCGCCATCTCTCGCGCATTGCCGTGGTCGAAGCAGATAACGTCAGCGTCTTTATATGCCGCCAGCCGGTCAATACCCACAGTGACGCTACCCCAGAAGGTGGTTTCCCCCTGCCAGGCATTGTTGATGGCAAAACGGTCGAGCACTTCCTGGAACAGGCTGTTATGCGCAAAAACCAGCACGTGCCGGGTATCAAGCAGAGTGATCATCAGCAGCGGACGAGCGCCGCGCCGGGCAAAGCGCGGACGCAGACTCTCCATCAGCGCGTCAAACTCAGCCAGATGACGTTTCGCTTGCTGCTGCTTACCGATCAGTTCAGCCATTTCGCTCAGCGACTGCTGAGCCATCGTCAGCGGGCGCTTACCGTCGCTGAAGGTAAATCCTCGCCCGGGCGCAATACGCGCCAGCTTTTCCGCCGAAGGTCCATACCCCGCCGACCAGACCAGAAACGATGGCTTCATCTGGGTCAGCAGCTCCAGATTGGGCTCTGTGCGCAGCCCGACGTCAATCACCGAGTCAGGTAGCGCCGGTTCATTGACCCACAGCCGGTAGTTAGGGATATCGGCAACGCCGTAGGGCGTGACGCCCAGCGCCAACAGCAGCTCTACCGGCAGCCATTCGAGCGCGACAATACGCTGCGGATCCACTTCCGCCGCCCGCGCGCCGCGCATCTGCCATAGCAGGGGCGACAGCGCCATCGCGGTCAGCAGGCGCCGCCGCGTGATGAATGTGAGGTTTTCCATCAATAGACAAAACTTACCGGCGCTGCGCCAGCCGGATGCGGCAGGATCCCCATCGGGATGCCGTAAATTTGTTCCAGGGTTTCGCTGCGCATCAGCGCCTCGGGCGTTCCCTGAGCGATCATCTCACCGCCGCGCAGCGCAACCAGATAGTCACAGTAGCGCGCAGCCATATTGATATCATGCAGTACGGCGATCACCGTCAGCCCGCGCTGCTGGCTGAGGCGATGAACCAGCGCCAGCACATCCACCTGATGGGCGATATCCAGCGCCGAGGTCGGTTCATCAAGCAGCAGGCAGCGGCTATCCTGGGCCACCAGCATGGCAATCCACGCGCGCTGGCGTTCACCGCCGGAGAGGCTGTCCACCAGCCGGTGGGCCAGCGGTTTTAGCCCGACCAGCGCTATCGCCTCTTCCACTTTCTCCCGATCCGCCGTGCCAAAACGCCCCAGCGCCCCGTGCCACGGGTAGCGGCCGATCGCCACCAGCTCACGCACCGTCATGCCTTCCGCCGGCGGCAGCTGCTGCGGCAGATAGGCGACTTTGCGGGCAAACGCTTTGCTGCCCCAGCTGTCGAGCGGCTGGCCGTCGAGCAAAATATCCCCGTCCGACGGCGGCTGATGGCGGCCAAGCATTTTCAGCAGCGTTGATTTACCGGAGCCGTTATGGCCAATCAGGCCGGTGACTTTTCCCGCCGGGAAGGTTAACGACAGAGGATGCAGCAGCGTTCGGCCGGGCACGCGGAAGGTCACGCGGTCCAGTGAAAACGTCGTATCGGAGTGCGGAATGTTTTCCTGCATAACGGAACCTGGTCAGAGGCGCGGCGAACCGCGCCCGTTAAGTGGTTAGAAACGGAAAGTCGCGGTCGCCACAACCTGGCGCTCAGCGCCCCAGAAGCAGCCATAAGTATTAAAGCAGCTTGCCACATACTCTCGGTCAAACAAGTTGTTCACGTGAAGCGCCACGTTAGAACCCGCCATACCCACGCGGGCCAGGTCATAACGGACTAATGCATCAACAACCGTGTAGCTACCCACCTTAAAGGAGTTCGCTGGATCACCATAGCTGGAGCCAGTGAAACGTGCGCCAGTACCCAATGTCAGTCCAGACAGAGGACCGTTAAATAAGGTGTAGTCCCCCCACAGGGATGCCATATGTTTTGGCACCTGTGCCGGCGTGTTACCTTTGTAGGAGGTATCCGTAGTGTATTGCGCATCGGTATAGGTATAAGAACCGACAACGTTGACACTAGCTGAAAGCGCAGCTTTGGCTTCAATCTCCACGCCGCGCGAACGAATTTCACCACCTTCAACCGAGAAAAGCGAACCTGCAGGATCGGCCATCAGGTTATTGGTTTTGGTCAACTGATAGAGGGCACCGGTAATCACGATAGGACGATCGTTGGGTACGTATTTCACACCAGCTTCGTACTGTTTACCTTTAGACGGAGCAAAAACATTACCGCTTGCGCCGGTCTGCGAGGCTGGCTCAAACGATTCGCTATAACTGAAATAAGGCGTTATACCGTTATCGAACAGGTAGTTAACACCACCGCGCCAGGTAAATTGTTTATCATTTCTGGAGCTCTGCGTAGCGGAAACACGGTTCAACGAATCCTGCTTCGCCCAGTCGTAACGGCCACCCAGAGTAACCAGCACTTTATCCCACTGCGCCTGGTCCTGTACGTAAAGACCCGTCTGTTTCTGTTTATTCAGCACTTGATAAGCACCTGATGGCCCTGGGTGCGAACCAAAATCAAAATCGCTGCGATCGAGATTATAGATATCGGATGGCGTCACTGAACCCGCATAGCCAAACCAGGAATCGATATCGTTACGCATCCGCATGAAATCGACGCCAGTCAGCAGAACGTGATCTACTGAACCGGTTGCGAACTTGCTTTGCAATTGGGTATCGACAGAGAAATTCTGTAATTTTTCATTATCAATAACGTACTGCCGGGTCAGCGTATGGCCCCATTGTGACTGAGGAACACTGGCGCAAGGGCTGGTGGTTGGGTTGCTCGAATAAAGTGGGTCAGAACACATGCCATAGCCGTAGACACTGTTCTGCGAAACTTTATTTTGCGCGTAACGCAGGTTCTGGCGCACCGTAAAGGTATCGTTGAATTCGTGGTCAAAGCTATAGCCAACCATTTTCTCATTACGTGAGTAAGTATTGTTGTTGGCGCCTTCGTTGAAGTCGGTTGGGAGACGATTACCGTTCGGTAGCGGTGACACCGTTCCCTCTTTCGGCAACCACCCGTAGTAACCAGTCTCCGGCTCATTCTGAAAGTAGGAGAGAAACGTAAAGTTAGTTTTGTCATCCGGGCGCCAGCTAAAAGCGGGTGCAATCGCGTAACGTTGCTCCTCAGCGCCCTTCTGCTGTGCATTAGCGGAGCGCGCCAGACCAGTCAGGCGATAAGAATAAACGCCGTCCTCGTCAATCGCATCGCTGAAGTCAAAACCGGTCTGCCATAGATTATCGGTGCCCATTTTAAACTGGACTTCTTTTAGCGGCTCCGTTGTAGGACGTTTGCTGACCATATTCAGCAAACCACCCGGACTGCTCTTTCCGTAAAGTACGGAAATCGGACCGCGCATGACTTCCGCACGCTCCAGCATATAGGGATCAATCACCGCATCATTATAGAAGTTACCCTGCATTTTCAGGCCATTCAGAAAGTTATTCTGGCTTTGGCCATCAGCAGCGAAACCGCGGATGATCAGATAGTCATAAGTATTAGAGGCACCACGCGTTCCCACGGCAACACCAGGCGTATAGCTCAGTGCTTCTTTAACGGACTTCGGTTGATGTAGCGCCATCTCCTCAGCGGTCACCACGGAAATAGACTGTGGCACCTTTTGTATAGGCGTATCCGTTTTGGTTCCGGTGGCCGATTGTCGCGCCGCGATGGTCGCTGCCGGTCCCCAGGCGCTCTCCTGCGGGGCCGGAGCGGCAGTAACGGTAATGGTTTCTTCTTTCGGTTCAACTGCCGCCTGTGCATAAACAGACATGCCGCTAACCGCCGTGGCTACTACAGCTGCGAGTTTACGCAGCGAGTGATTTGGCTGAGCAGTTTTAAGACGCGCCATGGGTATATCTCTAATAGAAGTGAATGATAACGTAAACGAGAATTATTATTATAACGGCTGACATAATAGGCGAAACGATCGCGGCAAGGCAAGAAATATGCCCCTGACGAAATATCAAAGGATGAATAAATAACCAGACGGTAAGTGTGGAGTTAAGCGGGTGTTAATTAATTTATCGATATAAAAAGGCCCCCTAATACTGAGGTATTAGGGGGCCTTTATTTCAGCATCCATTTAAGCGACGAAACGTCGGCTTGAAGGATGAAGCGGATCGTTAATTACTGCCGAACATATCCTTAATCCAGCCCGCGACGCCATCGCTCTTCTCCTGCTTCGGCGGTTGCTGCTGCTGGTTTTGCTGCGGCTGCTGCTGCCCGGACTGATTAAACGGGTTATTCGCCTGTTGCTGTTCAAGCTGCTGCTGTTGGATCTGTTCGCCCTGGCGGCACAGCGCGTCCGGCGTGGTCGTCCATACCGGCAGCGAACGCATGCCGCCGCTGCAGACAAAGTTACCGCTGCCATCGACCCCCATATCCACCACATCTTCCGGCGGCGTCAGCACCAGCGGGGTCGGGGTCTGGTTTGCCAGATAGCGTTGATAAATCGACATCGCGCCGCTGGCGCCGTACAGCTTGGTCGGCTGGTTATTATCGCGACCCACCCAGGTAATGGTCACCTGACCGCCGTCAATACCGGCAAACCAGGTATCAACGTTGTTGTTGGTGGTCCCGGTTTTACCCGCCAGATGCAGACCCGGATACTTCGCGCCCAGCTGGCGACCGGTACCGCGCTGCACAACCTGCTGCATGGTCCATAGCGTCATGTAAGCCGCCTGGGCCGGCACCGCGCGCTCCGCCTGCGGATAGCTCTGATAGAGCACGGTGCCATCTTCGGCGATAACGGACCGCAGCGCTGACAGCGGCGCGCGGTTGCCCCCGCTGGCGATGGTCTGGAACGCCTGCGCCACTTCAATCGGCGTCAGGTTCAACGCCCCCAGCAGCATCGACGGAACCGCGTTCAGCTGATTCTTCGGCGCGCCCAGTTTAGTCCAGGTATCGACCACCGCCGGCAAGCCCAGCGCCATCCCGAGGTTCACCGTCGGCACGTTCATTGAACGCGTTAGCGCGTCGACCAGCATCACTTTACCGCTATCGCTGTAGCGACGGTCGTCGTTCTGCGGCGACCATGTCTGGCCGTTAGACAGACGAATCGAGATTGGCGCATCGGCAATCCAGGTATTGAGACGATACTGGTTCGGCTGGCTCAGCGCGGTCAGATAGGTCGCCGGTTTTGCCAGTGAACCAATCGAACGGCGCGCCTGCATTGCGCGGTTATAGCCGGCAAACTGCGGCTCCGCCCCGCCGACCATTGCCCGCACCTCGCCGGTGAAGCGGTCGACAACCACCATCGCGGTTTCCAGATCCGGCAGCTTACGCTGTTTCTTCAGCGCCGGAATACCTTCCGTCGCCGCCTTTTCCGCCGCATCCTGCGCGACTGAGTCGAAGGTGGTGAAGATCTTCACGCCAGAGAGATCTTTCACTTTGTCGCCCAGTTTCGCCTGCAGCTCCTGGCGCACCATCTGCATAAACGCCGGCTGCGGAGAGATAACCCCGCCGCGCGGCTGTACGCCCAGCGGACGCGCGCTCAGCATGTCATACAGCTCCTGATCGATAACCTGCTGCTGCTGCAGCAGACGCAGCACAAGGTTGCGTCGCTCCAGCGCCAGTTTCGGGTTACGCCATGGGTTGTAGACCGACGCGCCTTTTACCATCCCCACCAGCAGCGCCTGCTGATCGAGGCTCAGCTCTTCCACCGGACGGCCAAAGTAATAGAGGCTCGCCAGCGGGAAGCCGCGGATCTCGTTATCGCCGCTCTGACCGAGGTACACTTCGTTCATATACAGCTCAAGGATACGATCCTTGCTGTAGCGGGCATCAACGATCAGCGCCATATAGGCTTCGTTAGCCTTACGCCAGTAAGAACGTTCGCTGGAGAGGAACAGGTTCTTCACCAGCTGCTGGGTCAGCGTACTCGCCCCCTGCACCGTACGCCCGGCGGTCAGGTTCGCCAGCACCGCGCGGCCAATCGAGTAGAGACTGATGCCGTCGTGTTCGTAGAAATGGCGGTCTTCCGTCGCCAGCAGGGTATCGACCAGCAGATCCGGGAAGCCGTTGCGCTTAACAAACAGACGCTGTTCGCCGTTGGCCGATTGCAGCATGGTGATCAGGCGCGGATCGAGACGGAAGAAACCGAACTGGCGGTTATTATCCATATTCTCGATGGTGTCCAGGCGATCGCCGTTGAAGGTCAGACGCGCGCGCACCTGCCCTTCTTTACTGTCCGGGAAATCGAACGGACGGCGAATCATCTCGATGCTGTTGGCCTGTACCGTATATTCGCCCGGGCGCGTCATCGCGCTCACCTGGCGATACTGCGTGGCGTTAAGCAGGCGCACCATTTCGTTTTTGCTGATCTGCATATCCGGCTCAAGGTTGACCATCCGGCCATAGACCGCGGCGGGCAGATCCCAGACTTTACCATCAATGCGGCTACGGATTTTCTGATCGAGGTAGACGCCATAGGCGGCAATCAACACCGCGCAGACAACCCCAATCTTAATCAGCAGCCATAGCCAGGCGCGTTTACGACGAGGGGGTTTACCGCCTTTGCCTTTTCCTTTCCGCGGCATCGGTTTTTCATCCTCATAGTCATCATCGTAATCGTCATCGTAGTCCTCTTCCCGAACCCGACGACGAGTTACCTTTTGTTTTGCCGGGCGCGAGGGTCTCCCCTTCCGTCCGATCGGCTCGCGGTCATCTCCCGCCATGCTTTTTCTCCGCAACTTACAGGCGTAAAGGCCTGATTCTCAATGTTTCCCCGATTGGGGGAAAGAAGAAATCTCTCAAATTGACGCCCGACCGTTTTGGCTTTCAGGCGACCATTTATGAACTGCGCGACGCGTTATCATGTCGCTCGCATGATTTTCACTTTAAAAATTCACCATACAAATCACATTGTTACCGGCTTCATCGACAGAATAGTTCGGGACACGGTACTTGTTGTCCAGGCGATACAGGATAGCACTAAACCGCGACATTCTTAACCAGCATTTTACATGCTCATCAGGTAACAAAAGGGAAATTATTATGTTTTTTAACAACATAAACATGTCCGTCCGTATCCTTCTACATGCCGCCAAAAGAAAGCGGAACGGCAACGCCGGAAAATAGTATTTCCGCCAGCAAAAAGGAATAACGCAGATGAAAGAAAAGGAATTTAAAAGCGCACAATGATAAAAACGAGAGCCGCTTAACATTTATACCCGTCATACTTCAAGTTGCTTATATGTTGGCTACGCTCATTCCCCCAGTCACATAGTTATCTATGCTCCTGGGGACTCACTCCCTTGCCGCCTTTAAGCAACACGAATTATTTAGGGTATATAATTTGGCAGATTTTCTGATGACTACGGATAAATATTTGTTAAACTGTCAGCCAATTAATTTTTCCGATTAATATATTATGCGCAACTTTATTCTATTTCCGCTGATGGCGGTCGTCCTGCTCTCAGGTTGTCAGCAAAATCGCCCGACAACCCTCAGTCCTGCCGTGAGCGGTCAGGCCCAGCTAGAGCAGCTTGCCTCCGTCGCTGCCGGGGCGCGCTATCTGAAGAATAAGTGCAACCGCAGCGATCTTCCCGCCGATGAAGCGATTAACCGTGCGGCAATAAACGTGGGTAAAAAGCGCGGATGGGCGAATATTGACGCTAATCTTTTAAGCCAACGCAGCACGCAGCTATATCAACAACTCCAGCAGGACAGTACCCCGGAAGCGACAAAATGCAGCCAGTTTAATCGCCAGCTGGCGCCCTTTATTGATAGCCTGCGCGGCAATAAATAGCGCTTATTTTAATTCCGCTCGCGCAATTTTTATTCCGCCTGCGGACTCTCCTCAATCTTCCCACCCGGCCAGTCATCCAGCGCCGCGAGGGTAAATGTTTTACCGTTGAAGCTAAATACGGTGAGATCCTGCTGAATCTGCTCAATAACCAGGTTTGCCAGCGGCGAATCGCCCTCCCTCCAGGATTGTCCGTTTAATACAATGCTGCGTTTCTCCGCCAGCGAGGCGTAGACGTGCGCGCTGTAGCGCAGAGGCGGCAGGTTATCTTCATCTATCGCTATTTCCGGTTCAGCCTCAATTTCGGGCTCGGCGTTAACCGGCGCCACGGCAGCTTTGACCGCAGGTTGATTCAGCGGAACTAACGCCGCATGGGCTACCGGCGGCCTCATCGACTGCGGCTCGGGCTTGTTCCGCCACTGCTCGCCGCCGAACCATCCGAGCGCAATCAGCAGCGCGGCGTACAGCGGTACGGTCACGTAGGGGATCTGCACCATTCTTCCCACCGCCGCCGGGGGCTCAGACTGCGGGTACGGCTCTTGCGGGCGAATAAGCACGGGTTTCTCCTTAATCAAGACACACCATCCCGGCCCGGGGTTTTGGCCCCGCGGGCCGGGAGGTTATGGTTTTACTTACTGCTTACCGGCAGCCCGGCGCCCTGGCCATCGCCCTGCGGCAGCTCCAGCACCGCAACGGACCAGGCCGGCAGGGTGACGGTGCCGTCAGCGGCAATCTGCACGCCGTTTGCCAGCGAGTTTTCGCCCGCCGCCTGCTGGATCGCGCTCAGCTGCAGCGTTTCACCGGCAAACTCATTCAGCGTGCGGCTTTCCGGCGCGGCGTTAATCGCCACTACCAGGCCGTCAAGGCGGCTATCCAGGCTGGCGCCCGCTTTCATCCCGTCATCCACGGTCATCACCAGCAGACCGGCCTGCTGGTCTGAACCGGTATTACGGAAATCAACGCGCTTCATTACCGCGCTGCCGTCGCCTAAGGTGAACAACGGCGAGGATTTCCGCAGCTCGGTCAGTTCCTGGTAGAACGCGGTCATCTGCTTCAGCTCCGCTTCGCCCGGAGTGGCAACCATCTCTTTGACGCGAGTAATTACGTCATAGTTGCTGCCGTCATCGCTGATGCGCGGCATGCCAACGTTGTAGTTATTATCCTGCAGGGAATAATCTACGCGGTTGAACCAGTCACCGGAATCGTAGGAGTCGCGGGTAAAGGATTTCGAACGCAGCAGTTCCGAGCCCTGCTGATCGAACGCGATCCCCTGCCCCAGCATCACCGTCGCCAACGAAACGGCCTGCATGCGAACGCGGGTCGCCAGGTCGGCTTCCTGGGACGCTTTATAGCTAATCATGTCCCACAGCGTCTGGTTGTCGTGCTTCGAAACATAGTTGACGACTTCCGTCGGGTCTGCGGCGTAGCCGCCAGGCGCGCCGTTATAGTCAATTTCGCTGCCTTTCTTCGCCGCGCCGTCTTTGTCGATCATCACAAAATCAGCGAGGTTACCGGCCATCCCCAGACGGGTCAGATCGGCCAGATGGCGGACCTGGTCATCACTCAGGCTGGCGAGTTCGTTTGGCAACACGCCCGCGCCGCTGCCGACGCCCTGGTTCTGACGCAGCGCATCGCCGGAATCGAACGGGCCGCCGCCGCGCACGGAATCGCGCAGGCGATCGGAGAACGTGCCGATGCCGGTACCTTTCAGGTTAATCTGCGAGGCGATTTCAAAACGATCGCTCTGGTTAGAGTCCCAGCCTTCGCCGAAGAAGTAGATATCCGGGTTCAGGGCCTTAATGCGCTCCCACGCTGACAGAATTTGCGCTTTCGGGTGATAGCCCATCAGATCGAAGCGGAAACCATCGATTTTGTAGTCCGTGGTCCACACCGCCAGCGAGTCGGCGATCAGCTTGGCAAACATCCGATGCTCCGGCGCGGAGTCGGAACAGCAGGTGGCGGATTCGACGCTGCCGGTGGTTTCATTCAGACGCTGATAGTACCAGGGCACGATCTTATCCAGCACCGACGTGCGGTCGGTCGGGCCCGCGGCGTTGGTGTGGTTGTAGACCACGTCCATAATGACGTTCATCCCCAGATCCTGCTTGATCGCCTGAATCATGGTGCGGAACTCTTTAATGCGCGCCGTGCCTTCCGGATCGGTCGCGTAGGATCCTTCAGGAACCGTATAGTGGAACGGATCGTAGCCCCAGTTATAGGAGTCGGTCTGCGCCACCAGCGTATTCAGCGCCTGCACCTGCGGATTATCCTGGCTATCGCTCTGCTTAAGCTGATTCAGTACCTCTTCCACCGTGGAGCCGCTGTCGCAGTATCCGGCGAACTCGCTGCTTTTCACCGCGCTGTTCACTTCGCACAGGCGGCTGAACGGTTGCTGAATATCGGCGACTTTGTCGCTGAACTCGTTCACCGTCGCCAGATCGAAGACCGGTAGCAGCTCAACGTGCGTGACGCCTGAAGCGGAGAGCTTCTTCAGATGCTGCACCAGATTGCTGTCGCCGGCGGTCAGCGCAAGGTATTTTCCGCGCAGTTCGGCCGGAACGGTCTGGTCCCACGCAGAGAGATCGCGAATATGCGATTCATGGATCGTCATCTTCGCTAAATCCGCTTTCGTCTTCTGGGCATGCGGCATCGTCAGGCTGTCCCAGCCGTCAGGCTTCAGCGCGCTGTCGTTGAGATCGACAACCTGGCTGTACTCCGAGTTGGTCGACAGGCTATGCGCATACGGGTCGGTGACTTCGTACTGTTCAACCTTGCGCGACTGCGGGTGATAAACCGTCATCGCATAGCGGTAGAACGCGCCTTTCAGATCGCTACCGCCCTGCCATGACCACGCGCCGGAAGCGCTGTCGCGGGTCATCGGATGGCTGCCAATCACTTTTTTGTCCGCGCTGTAGACCACCACATCCACCTGCTGAGCGGTCGGCGCCCAGACGCGGAAGGTGACGCCGCCGTCGGTCAACTGCGCGCCGTAGCTCAGCGCTTCCGCCGCTTCGGCATAGGTGTCATCCAGGACGCCCGCCGTCTGCACCTGTGTGGCGGAAATCAGGATCCCGTCCTCTGCGGCGGCAATGGCGACCGTTTCGCCCTGCAGCAGCTCGTCAACGTTCGCATTGTCCGGCAGCTTAAAAGCCGCATAACTGGAAAGGTGCGGGAAGCGCATGCTGACCTGCTGGCTGACGGTAGTCGGCGTCAGTTTCAGGTAACGGTCGGTAAATTTGCCTTCGCCATCCGCCGCCACTTTACTGCTGTGGCTGTAGTAGAGGCGCACGATGGGCTTGTCCTGTCCGCCCGGCCACAGCAGCGTATTTTTATCGACCCAGTGGGCTTCGGCCAGCGCGACGCCAAAAGCGGCGCGGAAAGCGTCGGCGCGGGAGTCATAGACCGCGCTGTTACCGGCGATCACCGAAACCGTACGATCGGTGAAGTCGCCAAACGACACCCGCAGGTCGCTATCGATCAGCTTATCAGTGCCGTCGCGGACAATGACGTTGATACAGCCGCTCTCTTTGTTGAGCGGAATCACCCAGTACGGGCCATATTTATCGCTGCCGCTCGGCGTGGTGCTGACGTCATTCCAGTCCGCTACCGGCGCGCTCAGCGCGTCGCAGGTTTCGTTGTTCCATAAGTAGAGGTTTTTGCTGCTGTAGTCCGCCGCGCTACTGCTGGTGATGCCGGCAATATCCACCAGGTGGATGACCGCCTGGTTTTCTACTGCCGTGACCGCTTCGCCGGGCACCGCAACGTCAGGTAAACGTACAACGACATCCTGATTACCAGGGGTGTCGGGATTTCCAGAGGAAGAAGAAGAGGATCCGTTATCGCAGCCGCTAAGTAAAACCAGCGATCCCAGAACCAGGGCATTACGGGTATATCTGAGCATTCGATAGTCCCTTTAATACCCGTCATACTTCAAGTTACATATGCGTTGGCTGCCTCGCTCACCCCAGTCACGTACTTAAGTACGCTCCTGGGGACTCACTGCGTTGCCGCCTTCCTGCAACTCGAATTATTTAGGGTATATGCTGATTAATTATATGAAGTGTTCTATGAACGAAATTATTCAGAGTGCATTACAGCACCATGAAAAATGACGAGCATATCTTTAAAGCGTCGATAATTAGATATTCTTGCTCTCTTAGGTTCAATCATCCATTCACTCATCCTCCGGGGGCGTAGGCGGCCGGAGGAGTAAAAATAAAAAGGGAATGACGACCGCAATAGCCAAACTCTTTATGATTCACCGCGACCTACGCAGATTCCCGCAATAAGCACGCTCAAAAATAAAAAATGCCCCACCCATATCGGTAGGGCGGTACCTTTTGTTGAGGGAAATAGAATGAGCAAAGGAATAAAAATGCATAATTCCGTGATGAGATTAACAATACCAAATAAAAAAATAATAAAATATGCGCCTCATATTGTGACCTCCATCATATTATTTTTTATCTGCCAGCAGCTCGCGCAATTAACCTGGAAAATAATTATCCCGGTAAACTTTACGGATAACGTATTGAGCTCTGCCGATATGACGGCACCCGCAGCCCCTACCCCGGAAACGGCGCTGCCGCGCTTTACGCTGTTTGGCCTTGCGGAGAAAACCCCCGCCTCCGCGCCCGGCGGCAACCTCGACCAGGCGCCCGTTTCGGCGCTCAAACTTCGCGTTACCGGACTGCTTGCCAGCACCGACCCGTCCCGCGCCATCGCCATAATGATGAAAGAAAATCAACAGGTTAGCCTCGTGATTGGCGATAATACGCCGGGCGGAGAGGCGAAAATTGTCGCTATTTTCCCTGACCGCCTGATTGTTAATTACCGCGGCAGAAACGAGGCTATCCCGCTGTTTAACGACCCGCCCGCTGCCAGCAAAAATAGCGCCGCGCCGCCAGCCCGCCACTTGGCGCAGGAGCTCCGCGCGCAGCCGCAAAATATTCTTCATTACCTTAATATTTCGCCAGTCATGGTTAATGACAAGCTCAGCGGATATCGCCTGAACCCGGGCAAAGACCCAGCGCTATTTCGCCAGGCGGGTCTCCGGGAAAACGATCTGGCGATAGCCCTCAACGGTCTGGATTTACGCGATAAAGAGCAGGCTCGCCAGGTATTAGACCAGTTGCCGGAATTAACTGAAATAACCCTTACCGTTGAACGCGACGGCCAGAAAAACGATATTTATCTAGCCCTGAGGGATGAATAATTGATCATCGCCAACGTTATCCGCTCATTTTCCCTGACGCTGCTGATATTCGCCGCACTGTTATTCAGGCCAGCCGCGGCGGAAGAGTTTTCCGCGAGCTTCAAGGGCACCGACATTCAGGAATTTATCAATACGGTGAGTAAAAACCTGAATAAAACGGTCATTATCGATCCCAGCGTGCGCGGCACCATTACCGTACGCAGCTACGACATGCTTAATGAAGAGCAATATTATCAATTCTTCCTCAGCGTGCTCGATGTCTACGGCTTCGCGGTGATTAATATGAATAACGGCGTCCTGAAAGTGATGCGTTCGAAGGACGCGAAAACCGCCGCGGTGCCGGTGGCGAGCGACGCTGCGCCGGGTATTGGCGATGAGGTCGTCACCCGCGTGGTGCCCCTGACCAACGTCGCCGCCCGCGATCTGGCGCCCCTGCTGCGCCAGCTTAACGACAACGCTGGCGCAGGCAGCGTGGTGCACTATGAACCCTCCAACGTCCTGCTGATGACCGGCCGCGCGGCGGTCATCAAACGGCTGCTAACCATCGTCGAACGCGTCGATAACGCCGGAGACCGAAGCGTAGTAACCGTTCCCCTCGCCTGGGCCTCCGCCGCCGATGTGGTCAAGCTGGTGACCGAACTCAACAAGGACACCAGCAAATCAGCGCTGCCCGGCTCGATGGTCGCCAACGTGGTGGCCGATGAACGCACCAACGCGGTACTGGTCAGCGGCGAGCCGAACTCCCGCCAGCGAATCATCGCCATGATTAAGCAGCTCGATCGCCAGCAGGCGACGCAGGGCAATACTAAAGTGATCTACCTGAAATACGCCAAAGCCTCCGACCTGGTCGAAGTGCTGACCGGCATCAGCAGCACGATGCAGAGCGAAAAGCAGGCCGCGAAGCCGGTGGCGGCGCTGGATAAAAATATCATTATCAAAGCGCATGGCCAGACTAACGCCCTGATCGTCACCGCCGCCCCGGACGTGATGAACGACCTTGAACGGGTAATCGCCCAGCTTGATATCCGCCGCCCGCAGGTGCTGGTCGAAGCGATTATCGCCGAAGTGCAGGACGCTGACGGTCTGAACCTCGGCATCCAGTGGGCCAATAAAAATGCCGGAATGACCCAGTTCACCAATAGCGGCCTGCCGATATCCACCGCCATCGCCGGGGCCAACCAGTACAACAAAGACGGCACCGTCAGCAGCTCGCTGGCCAGCGCCTTAAGCTCCTTCAACGGCATTGCCGCCGGCTTCTACCAGGGCAACTGGGCGATGCTATTAACCGCCCTCTCCAGCAGCACCAAGAACGACATTCTCGCCACGCCGAGCATCGTTACCCTCGACAACATGGAAGCCACCTTTAACGTCGGCCAGGAGGTCCCGGTACTCACCGGCTCGCAAACCACCTCCGGCGATAACATCTTCAATACCGTCGAGCGTAAAACCGTCGGCATCAAGCTGAAAGTGAAGCCGCAAATCAACGAAGGCGATTCAGTTCTGCTGGAGATTGAACAGGAGGTCTCCAGCGTGGCGGACGCCGCCTCCAGCACCAGTTCGGATCTCGGCGCGACCTTCAATACCCGCACGGTCAATAACGCAGTGCTGGTCGGCAGCGGCGAGACGGTGGTCGTCGGCGGCCTGCTGGATAAAAGCGTCTCCGACACCGCCGACAAGGTACCGCTGCTCGGCGATATTCCGGTCATTGGCGCGCTGTTCCGTTCCACCAGTAAAAAGGTCTCCAAGCGCAACCTGATGCTGTTTATCCGCCCGACGGTGATCCGCGACCGCGACGAGTACCGTCAGGCCTCATCCGGGCAGTACACCGCCTTTAATGACGCCCAGAGCAAACAGCGCGGCAAAGAGAACAATGACGCGATGCTGAATCAGGATCTGCTGGAGATCTACCCGCGCCAGGATACCGCCGCGTTCCGCCAGGTCAGCGCCGCTATCGACGCGTTCAATCTGGGAGGCAATCTATGACCCCCGCCGCTGAACGACGCCCGCTGCTCCCCTTCGGCTACGCCCGCGCGCACAACGTGATGCTCCTCAGCAACGGCGAAAGCTGCGAGGTTTTCTGCCTCGCCGCTACCGCGCCGCAGGCGCTGCTGGAAGTCCGCCGGGTCGCCGCGATGCCGTTTCGCCTCGAGCGGCTGGAAGAAGAGGCGTTCGAAAAGCTGCTGGTGCTGAGCTATCAGCGTGACTCCGCCGAGGCCCGACGCATGATGGCGGATATCGGCAACGAGCTGGACTTATACACCCTTGCCGAAGAGCTGCCGGACACCGACGACCTACTGGACAGCGAAGACGACGCGCCGATTATTCGCCTGATTAACGCCATGCTTACCGAGGCCATCAAAGAGAAAGCCTCGGATATTCATATCGAAACCTATGAGCGCCACCTGCAAATTCGCTTTCGCGTCGACGGCGTCCTGCGCGAAATCCTGCGCCCCCAGCGCCGCCTCGCCGCGCTGCTGATCTCGCGCATTAAGGTGATGGCGAGCCTGGATATCGCCGAAAAGCGCATTCCTCAGGATGGGCGCATGGCGCTGCGCATTGGCGGACGCGCCGTCGACGTGCGCGTCTCCACCCTGCCGTCGAGCTACGGCGAGCGCGTGGTGCTGCGTCTGCTCGATAAAAATAGCGTCAATCTCGACCTGTTGACCCTCGGGATGACTCCCGCCCTGCTGAAGCAGGTAGATGGGCTGATCGCCCGCCCGCACGGCATCGTGCTGGTGACCGGGCCGACCGGTTCGGGAAAAAGCACCACCCTCTACGCCGCGTTGAGCCGCCTCGACGCGCGGGAACGCAACATCATGACCATTGAAGACCCCATCGAATATGAGCTGGAGGGCATCGGTCAGACCCAGGTTAACGCGAAAGTCGATATGACCTTTGCCCGCGGGCTGCGCGCTATTTTGCGCCAGGACCCTGACGTGGTGCTGGTGGGCGAAATCCGCGATGGCGAGACGGCGCAAATCGCCGTACAGGCCTCGTTAACCGGCCATCTGGTGCTCTCGACGCTGCACACCAACAGCGCGCTGGGGGCCATCTCGCGCCTGCAGGACATGGGCGTGGAGCCTTTTCTGCTCTCCACCTCGCTGCTGGCGGTGATGTCGCAGCGGCTGGTGCGCCGACTCTGCCCGCACTGCCGCCAGCAGGAACCGGCAAACGCCGACGCCGCCCGCCAGATGGAGATCGCCCCCGGCACGGCGCTCTGGCAGCCCCGGGGCTGCGCCGAGTGCGGTTTTACCGGCTATCGCGGACGCACCGGCATCCACGAACTGCTGTTGGTGGACGATCGCGTACGCATGGCTATCCACCGCGGCGAAAATGAGGTGACGCTGATCCAACAGCTAGGGGCGGATTATATGACCCTACGCCGCGCCGGGCGGGAAAAGGCGCTGGCCGGGATCACCAGTTGGCAAGAGGTGCTAAGGGTCACCGAGCAGCCGATCGCGGAGGCTTCCTGAAATGACGCTGTTTCGTTACCAGGCCCTTGACGAACAGGGCAAACCCCGGCGCGGCGTCCAGCAGGCGGACTCCGCCCGCCACGCGCGCCAGCTATTGCGAGAAAAGGGCTGGCTGGCGCTTGACATCGACCCGGCAGCCGGCGGCGGCAGGCCATTGCGCTTTATCCGCCGCACCGGCGCCCGCGATCTCGCCCTCGTCACCCGCCAGTTGGCGACGCTGGTCGCCGCCGCCATCCCGCTGGAAAAAGCGCTCGACGCGGTGGCCCAGCAGAGTGAAAAACCGCAGTTGAAAACGCTGATCGCCGGCGTACGCGGCAAAGTGCTGGAAGGCCATTCGCTGGCGGAAGCGATGCGCGGCTACCCGAATTGCTTCGACGCGCTCTACTGCGCGATGGTCGCCGCCGGAGAAGCTTCAGGCCACCTCGACGGCGTGCTGAACCGGCTGGCGGACTACACTGAGCAGCGCCAGCAGCTTCGCGCCCGCCTGCTGCAGGCGATGATTTACCCCATCGTGCTGACCCTGGTGGCGGTCAGCGTGATTGTGATTCTGCTTTCAACGGTGGTGCCGAAGGTTGTCGATCAGTTTATCCACCTTAAGCAGGCGCTGCCGTTTTCCACCCGCCTGCTGATGGCGATGAGCGATATGCTGCGCGCCGCCGGGCCGTGGCTGCTGCTGGCCGCCATGCTCATCGCTCTGCTGCTGCGCTACCTGCTGCGGCAGCCGACAAAGCGACTGGCCTGGCACCGGCTGCTGCTGCGCCTGCCGCTGATTGGCCGGGTCGCGCGCAGCGTTAACAGCGCCCGCTACGCCCGCACCCTGAGCATTCTCAACGCCAGCGCCGTTCCGCTGCTGCTGGCGATGCGCATCAGCGCGGAAGTGTTAAGCAACGCCTGGGCGAAGCGCCAGCTGGAAGCCGCCAGCGACGCGGTGCGCGAAGGCGTCAGCCTCCATCGCGCGCTCGAAATGACCCAGCTTTTCCCACCGATGATGCGCTACATGGTCGCCAGCGGCGAACGGAGCGGCGAGCTCAACGGCATGCTGGAGCGCGCGGCGGATAACCAGGACCGGGAGCTGAGCGCGCAAATTCAGTTGGCCCTCAGTCTGTTTGAACCTCTGCTGGTAGTGGCAATGGCCGGCATGGTGCTGTTTATCGTCCTCGCCATCCTGCAGCCGATACTGCAGCTCAATACTTTGATGAGTATGTAATTGTTCTAATGGAGAAAAATATGCAACGACAGCGCGGATTCACCTTACTGGAAATCATGGTGGTGATTGTTATCCTCGGCGTGCTCGCCAGCCTCGTGGTGCCCAACCTGATGGGCAACAAGGAAAAGGCCGACCGGCAAAAAGTGGTCAGCGATCTTGTGGCGCTCGAGGGCGCGCTGGACATGTATAAACTGGACAACAGCCGCTATCCCACCACCGAGCAGGGGCTGCAGGCGCTGGTCAGCGCGCCATCCGCCGAGCCGCACGCGCGCAACTATCCCGAAGGCGGCTATATTCGCCGTCTGCCGCAGGATCCCTGGGGCAGCGATTACCAGCTACTGAGCCCCGGCCAGCACGGACAGGTGGATATTTTCAGCCTTGGGCCGGACGGCGTGCCGGAGAGCAATGACGATATCGGCAACTGGACGATCGGGAAGAAATAGTGCGACAGCGCGGCTTTACGTTGCTGGAGATGATGCTCATTTTGCTGCTGATGGGGGTCAGCGCGGGCATGGTGCTGCTGGCCTTCCCCGCCTCGCGCGACGATAGCGCGGCGCAGACGCTGGCGCGCTTTGAAGCGCAGCTGCACTTTGTCCAGCAGCGAGGGCTGCAAACCGGCCAGTTCTTTGGCGTCTCGGTGCACCCAGACCGCTGGCAGTTTCTGGTTCTGGAGGCCCGCGATGGCGCCGATCCGGCACCCGCCGACGACGGCTGGAGCGGCTATCGCTGGCTGCCGCTGCGCGCCGGACGCGTCGCCACTTCGGGCAGAAGCGCCGGGGGCAAGCTGAACCTCGCCTTTCCGCAGGGCGATGCCTGGACGCCGGGCGACAATCCCGATGTGCTGATCTTTCCCGGCGGGGAGATGACGCCGTTCCGGCTGACCATCGGCGAGGCGCCAGGTATCGCGTATAACGCCCGCGGCAAAAGCCTGCCCGCAGCGCAGGAGGCGCAATGAAAAAGCAGTCCGGTATGACGCTGATTGAAGTCATGGTCGCCCTGGTCGTCTTCGCTCTCGCCGGGCTGGCGGTGATGCAGGCCACGCTCCAGCAAACCCGCCAGTTGGGACGCATGGAGGAGAAAACCCTCGCTAGCTGGCTGGCGGACAATCAGCTGGTACAGCTCCGGTTGGAAAACCGCTGGCCAGCGCTGAGCTGGTCGGAAACCACGGTGCAGGCGGCAGGCGTCAGCTGGCATATTCGCTGGCAGGGGGTGGAGACCGACCTGCCTCAGCTGCGGGCTCTGGACGTCGAGGTCCGCCACGCCAAAAGCGATAAGACCGCGATCTCTTCGCTGCGCACCTACGTGACGTCGCCATGATCCGGCGCTCAAGCGGCTTTACCCTCGTCGAAATGCTGCTGGCGCTGGCCATTCTCGCCGCGCTCAGCGTCGCCGCGGTCACGGTGCTGCAAAACGTGATGCGCGCCGATACGCTCACCCGCGATAAGGGCGGGCGCATGCAGGCGTTACAGCAAACGTTCAGCCAGATGGCGGCGGACTTTAGCCAAATCATTCCCCGCCGCAGCCGCGACAGCGCGAGCCTGTTTTTTGCCGGGCGCTTTCAGCTCGGCAGCGACGACTGGGCGATCGCCTTTAGCCGCAACGGCTGGCCCAATCCTTTGGGGATCCTGCCGCGTTCGGAAATTCAGAACGTCAGCTACCGCCTGCGCGACAGCCAACTGGAACGTCTGAGCTACGAGCAGCAGGACCCGCTGCCCGGTAGTCTGCCAACGGTGACCGTTATGCTGCGCAACGTGCAGGCTTTTCGCCTGCGCTTTTACGCCAGCGGCCGCTGGCAGGATGAATGGTTGCAGACGCAGACGCTGCCGCAGGGGCTGGAAGTCACCCTGACGCTGGAGCCGTACGGCGAGATCCGCCGACTGTTTCTGCTTACGCCGGGAGGCAGTCGATGAACAACCGCCAGCGCGGCGTCGCCCTGCTTATGGTGCTGCTGATCCTCGCCCTGATGATGGTGCTGGCGAGCGCCATGACCGAGCGCAGCGCGCGGATGTACCAGCAAACCGCCACCACCCTCGATAACCTGCAGGCCAAATGGTACGCGCTGGGGGCGGAAACCCTCGCGGCGGCTCTGCTGCAACGCGACGCGATCGACTCGCCGAACCAGACCCATCTGGCGCAGAACTGGGCCCAGCAGGGACGCCGCTTTACGGTCAATGACGGCGAGATCTACGCCACAATGACCGACGCTCAGGCCTGCTTCAACCTCAACGCCATTAACCAGCGTGGCGACGACGAAAGCGACGAAATACCTTACCCCGCACAGATCTTTACCCGACTCCTGGAGAACCTCGGCAGCGAGCCGCTGCGCGCCTTACAGCTGACCGCCGCCCTGCGCGACTGGGTCGATGACGATCGCCAGGCGCTGCTGAACGGCGCGGAAGACGAAGTCTATATGGCGCAATCCCCCGGCTATCTGACCGGCAATCAGCCGCTGCAGGACGTCAGCGAGTTGCGTCTGCTGGCCGGGATGGACGCCGCGCTCTATCAGCGCCTGTTGCCATTTGTCTGCGCCCTTCCGGAGGATGCGCTGCAGGTGAACGTCAATACCCTGCAGCCCGCTCAGGCCGCGCTGCTGGCGGCGATCTTCCCCGCTGAACTCACCGTCTCTGAAGCCCGGCAGCTGCTGCAGGCTCGCGCGGCTACCGGCTGGAGCAGCGTCGCCGCCTTCCTGTCGCAACCGACATTACAAAAAATCGATACCGCCGCCGCACGTCCGTGGCTGGCGGTGCGCAGCGAGCGTTTTATCGCCACCTTTAGCGTGGTGATGGGCAGCGCCCGCTATCAGCAACGCAGCCTCTTGCAAAAGCAGGGGCGTACCTTCGGCGTCGTCCAACGGCGCTACGGAATCTATTGGGTAGCCGATGAATAACCACCATACCTCTTCCGCCGCCGTGCTGATTGTTCGCCTCAATCCTGATGCCGTGACGGCGATATGGCGGCTTGCCGCGCCGGGCGACGCGGCGCAGGCCGGAGAGTGGCATCCTGACGCTGACGATCGGACGCTCAGCCTGCTGGCGCAGCGCCATCCGGCTTGGGTACTGGTGCCCGCCAGCGACTGCGCATTTCATCGCGTCACTCTGCCCGCCGGGGCGCGCAGAAGACCACAGCAGGCGCTGGGGTTTTTACTCGAAGAACAGCTGGCGACGGAGGTTGAGGAGAGCCACTTTGCCCTGCTCCACCAGCACAAAACCGACTGCGCCGTGGCGGTGGTCGGGCGGGAAAAGATGCGCGCCTGGCAGGCCTGGTGCGAGGGGCTCGGACTGAACGTGCTGGCCCTGACGCCGGATGTCCTTACCCTACCGCACAGTCCCACCGCCTGGAGCGCCGTACGCTGCGGCGAGCAATGGCTGTTTCGCTGTGATTCGTGGGGCGGAATGGCGGTGGAAACCGTATGGCTCGACCCGTTGCTGACCCACTGGCAAGACCTCGCGCCCATCGCCTGCTACTCGCCGCCGCCGGATATCGCCGCGCCGTGGCAGCCTCTCCCGGCGCAGGATCTGCTGGCGCTGGCGGCGGCCAATCCCGATGCGCGCAGAATCTGCTTACGCCAGGGCGATTTTGCTGCTAAACGCCGCCGGCAGCTGACGCCACGACGCTGGCGCCCGGCAATCGCCGGGGCGCTGGCGCTACTGCTGCTGTGGAGCGGTAATCGCCTCCACGATCATCTCATGCTGGGACAGCAGGCCGACGCCGCCGTGCAGGCCAGCCGTGATTTTTACCGCCAGTGGTTCAAAACGGAAAAGAACGTCGTCAACCCGCGCCAGCAAATGCAGCAGCATCTGCGAGAGATGAAAAACGCGGGCGCCCGGCCAGCGCTTATCTCGCGGCTCGGCGCGCTGCAGCAAATCATCGACGACACGCCGGGCATCCGCCTGCGGACGCTGAGCTTTGATGCCGCGCGCAACGCGCTGCAGCTGGAGATATCCGCCGTTTCCTCGCAGGCCATGGAGCAGTTCAGCCAGCGGGCGCGGGCGGGGTTTCGCGTGCAGACCGGCGAGATGAAGCCGCGCGCCGACGGTATTGAAGGGCGCCTGACGCTGGAGGGGGACGATGCATAACCTGCTCACCTTATGGCAACAGCGTACGCGCCGCGAACGGTATCTGCTGCTGGGGATGGTCGTAGCGCTGCTCATCGGCCTGGTCTATTACACGTTATGGCAGCCGTGGCAAAACCGCGAAGCGCAGTGGCGGCAAACGCTGGCCAGGGAGCAGGCCAGCCTGCAGTGGATGCGCCAGCAGACGCCCCTTCTCCGTCAGCTTAACCAGCGGAAACCTTCTGCCGCGCTGGAAGAACCCTCGACGGTGATTATGCGCGAAGCCGCCCGTCACGGCATCGCTATCGTTCGCCTGCAGCCGCAGGGCTCCCGCCTGAGCCTTACCGTACAGCCCGCCGATTTCCAGGCGCTGATGGCATGGCTGGACGCGCTGGGTCAGACGGGGATGACCACCGCCACCCTGGCGGTGACCGCCGTGGCGCAGCAGCCCGGTTGGGTGACGATTAATACGCTAGTGCTGGAGCGCAGCGATGAAAAATAGACTCACTATCGGCCTGCTGCTGGCGGCGATCTATCTCTTCTGGCTGCTGTTCAGCGCGCCGGCGCGTCTGCTGACTCTGGCGCTACCGGAAGGCGCGCGGCTCGTCGAACCAACAGGCACCCTGTGGAAGGGAGAAGCCCTTCAGGCCAGCTGGCGCGGCGTTGAATTAGCCTATTTACGCTGGGAATTTGGCTTCTCGTCCTGGCTTCCCGGCTGGCATATCCGTTTTAACGATCCCTCCGGTCTGCGCGGCCAGGTCTGGCTGCACGGTCTGAACGAATTCGTGGTGCGCGAGGGCCGACTCGAAGCTCCGGCCCGTTTAATCAGCCAGCGGTTAGCATCCGGCATACCGCTGGAGGCCCGCGGTCAGGTTGTGCTGACGCTGCCCGAGGCCCGCTTTAACGCCGGCGGTTGCCGACAGATGACCGCCAGCACCGTGCAGTGGCGGGACGCGGCGCTCAGCTCCCCCGCCGGGTCGCTCGAACTGGCCCAGGTCAACGGCAAATTAAGCTGTACCCCGGCGGGCGCCCTGGCTGTCGCCCTGACCCAGGACTCCCATCAGCTCAGCCTCACCGGACAGGGCGTTCTAACGCCCGACGGGCGCTATACGTTTAACGGTACGCTACAACCTCGTCAGGCGGCTCCGGCACTGCTGACGCTGCTGCTCGCGCAAAACGGCCGTAAAGATGAGCAGGGACGTATACCGTGGCGGTGGCAAGGAGAGTGGCTATCCGAGGAGAAAAAATAATGTTCGAAAACATCGCGTTATTACCCGAGTTCGCCGCGCAATACCCGTCAATCTGGGGCGGCTTTTTATTCCTGTCCGGACTGGCGTTCGGCAGCTTTTTTAACGTCGTTATCCATCGTTTACCGCTGATGATGGCGCACGCAGAGGGAATCAATCTCTGTTTTCCCGCGTCGTTCTGTCCGCAGTGCCGTGAGCCCATCGCCTGGCGGGACAATATCCCGCTGCTGAGCTTCCTGTTTCTTAAGGGACGTTCGCGCTGCTGCGGGGAACCCATCTCGCCTCGTTATCCTCTGATGGAGCTGGCGACCGGCGCGCTGTTTATGCTGGTCGGATACCTGATACCTCCGGGCATACCGCTGCTGGGCGGCTTGCTTCTGCTGTCGGTTCTACTGATTCTTGCTACCATCGACGCGCAAACGCAGCTGCTGCCGGACGGGTTGACGCTACCGCTGCTGTGGGCCGGTCTGCTGTTCAATCTTTCCGATACCTTCGCGCCGCTGGCGGAGGCGGTCATTGGCGCGATGGCCGGGTATTTGTCGCTGTGGTCGGTGTACTGGGTGTTCCGTCTGCTGACCGGTAAAGAGGCGCTGGGCTACGGCGATTTCAAGCTGCTGGCGGCGCTCGGCGCGTGGCTCGGCTGGCAGGCGCTGCCGCAGACGCTGCTGCTGGCTTCCGCCAGCGGCCTGGTCTGGACGCTGCTGCAGCGCCTGATAACCCGGCAGTCGCTCCAGCAGCCTTTGGCCTTCGGGCCCTGGCTGGCGCTGGCGGGCGGCGGCATCTTTTTGTGGAGCCAGGTATAAAATATCCCCTGCTCGCGCTGCGCTTAGCAGGGCTACGGGCGGTGCTGGTCCGGTAGCCCGGGTAAGGCGCTTACGCCGCAACCCGGAAACTCTCCGGTTACGAATACTTTTTGGTGCGCCGGGTCGGGGCGGTATTGGCCGGATCGTCCGGCCAGACATGCTTCGGATAGCGCCCTTTCATCTCTTTTTGCACTTCGCGGTAGCTCCCCTGCCAGAATGCGCCTAAATCGCGGGTGATCTGCAGCGGGCGCTGCGCCGGCGACAGCAGCTCCAGCACCAGCGGCACCCGCCCCTGAGCGATGGTCGGGGTCGTCGCCTCGCCAAACATCTCCTGCATCCGCACCGCCAGCGCCGGAGGATTATCATCGTGATAACGAATCGCGATGCGGCTACCGGTCGGCACCGTATAGTGCGTGGGCAGTTCGCTGTCCAGCTTCTGGCGCAGCGGCCACGGCAGCCAGTTTTGCAGCGCCTGACGCACGTCCAGCGCCTTCAGCGCGCGCAGCGAATGGACGCCCGCCATCTGCGGCAGCAGCCACTGTTCAAGCGAGGCCAGCAGCGATGCCTCATCAACGGCCGGCCATGCCTCCTCCGGCAGCCACTGCGCCGCGCAGTGCAGTCGCAAACGCAGCTGCTCCGCTTCCGGCGTCCAGTTAAGCACGCTCAGCCCCTTCTCGCGGATCCCGTTGAGCATCGCCTGATGCAACTCCTCTTCCGACGGCTTCGCCAGCGGCTGGGTCTTAATCACCAGGCGTCCGATACAGGTGCGCCGCCAGGCCTTCAGCGTGCCTAACGCCTCATCCCACTCGACGATATCGGAGCGCTGGGCCAGCGCCGGACACCGCTCAATCAGCGCGTGAATATCGACCGGCAGCGCCAGCAGGATCCGGGCGTCCGGCGATGCGCTCCCTTGCAGCAGCAGTGGCGCAATCAACCATTCGTGGCGGCTCAGCGCATCGTCGGCGTCGAGCATCGCCCCCATCCCGTTAGCCAGTTGGTAGCGCCCCTCCTGGCCGCGGCGATGGGCGATACGGTCGGCAAAAGCGGAGGCCAGCAGCGCCGCGATTCTGTCGGCGTCGGGCTGACCGCCGCGCACCGTCAGCCTTTTCATCAGCTGCTGCGCCCGCTGCTGCCAGTTGCCCTGCTGACGGGCAAACGCCGCGCTAAGATCGCTATGGCCGCCGCGCGGCGGCTCTTCAAGGATCGCCGCCAGTTTAGCCGCCGTGGCGGCGCTATCGGCATCCTCCGCCGCGGTCAGCATCGCCGCCAGGCGCGGTTCGTTACCCAACGCCGCCATTTTGCGCCCGTGCGCCGACAGCCGCTCGCCTTCCAGCGCAGAAAGGTCGGTGAGCAGACGTCGGGCCGCAGCCAGATTGTTCGCAGGCGGCAAATCCAGCCAGCTAAGCTGGGCCGGGTCCTGGCATCCCCACTGCAACAGCTCCAGCAGCAGCGAAGACAGATCGCTCTGCAGGATTTCCGGGTCGCTCTGCGCCGCAGCGCGCTCGGCCTGCTCTTTAGCGAGTAGATGCAGGCAGATCCCCGGTTCCAGACGCCCGGCGCGTCCGGCGCGCTGGGTCATCGAGGCCTGGCTGATCCGCTGCGTGACCAGGCGAGTGAGCCCGGTGCGGGCGTCAAAGCGGGCGACGCGCTCCTGGGCGCTATCCACCACCAGACGAATCCCCTCAATGGTCAGACTGGTTTCGGCGATATTGGTCGCCAGCACCACCTTGCGCATCCCGGCAGGCGCAGGCAGTATCGCCTTGCGCTGCTCGTTCAGCGGTAGCGCGCCGTACAGGGGGCAAAGGATCACATCGCTCGCCACCCGCTCCGCCAGCCGCTCCTGTACCCGTTGGATCTCTCCGACGCCGGGCAGAAATAGCAGCATTGAACCGTTCTCGCTACGCAACAGTTCCGCAGCGGCAATCGCCACCCCTTCGTCAAACCGTTGATGGGCCGGCAGCGGCAGAAAACGCCGCTCAACCGGAAACGCGCGCCCTTCGGAAACGATAACCGGCGCCTCCGGCAGCAGACGCTGCAGGCGCTCATTATCGAGCGTCGCCGACATAATCAGCAGCTTGAGATCGTCGCGCAGCCCCTGCTGTACGTCGAGCAGCAGCGCCAGCGCCAGATCCGCCTGCAGGCTGCGCTCGTGAAACTCATCGAGGATCGCCAGCCCCACGCCGCTCAGCTCCGGATCGCGCTGGATCATCCGCGTCAAAATGCCTTCCGTCACCACTTCGAGGCGCGTGTTCGGCCCGACGCAGGTCTCCGCGCGCATGCGGTAGCCCACGGTCTCGCCGGGCTTCTCCCCCAGCAGTTCTGCCAGCCGCTGCGCCACGTTACGCGCCGCCAGCCGCCGCGGCTCCAGCAGGATAATGCGCCCGCTAATTTCACCCTGCGCGAGGATTTGCAGCGGCAGCCAGGTGGATTTCCCGGCGCCGGTTGGCGCATTAAGCAGAACCTGCGGCGCATGCCGCAGGGCAGAAAGAAGTTCAGGGAGGACGGCGGCAACCGGCAATGAGGACACGAAGCGCTCCGGAGGTTAACATTTGCGGGCAAGCATTGTAGCATCCCGGTAATTCATTACCGAGTCTCTATCATGTCCGAGCCGAAAAGGCTGTTTTTCGCCCTTGAACTTCCCGCAGAAGTTCAGCAGCAGATCGTTCACTGGCGCGCCGCCAGCTTTCCCGAAGATGCGGGTCGACCGGTGACGGCGGCAAACCTCCATCTGACGCTGGCGTTTCTTGGCGAAGTGAGCGCGGATAAACAGCGGGCGCTATCAGCAATGGCCGAACGAATTCGCCAGCCGGGCTTTACCCTGACCCTTGACGATGCCGGGCAGTGGCTGCGTTCGCGAGTGGTATGGCTGGGCACTCGTCAGCCGCCGCGCGGGGTTCTGCAATTAGCGAATATGCTGCGCGCCCAGGCCGCCCGCAGCGGCTGCTATCAGAGCCCGCAGCCGTTTCATCCGCATGTCACCCTGCTGCGCGACTCGCGCCACGCGGTGCCTATTCCGCCGCCCGGATTTCGCTGGGCGTTTGCGGTCAACGAATTTGTGCTCTACGAATCCAGCTTTAGCCGCGGCCGTACCCGCTACAAGGCGCTGGAACGTTACCCTTTCGACAAGGAAAGCTGATGCTATTTACTCCCCCGCTACGGTCCGCCACCCTCATTAAACGTTACAAACGGTTTCTCGCGGATGTGGTCACCCCCGACGGTCGCGAGCTGACCCTGCACTGCCCCAATACCGGCGCCATGACCGGCTGCGCCGCGCCGGGCGATACCGTCTGGTATTCGACTTCAGATAATCCTAAACGCAAATATGCCCACACGTGGGAAATAACCGAAACCGTAGAAGGCGCGACAATTTGTGTTAATACTCTACGTGCTAACACGTTGGCGAAAGAGGCGATTCTGGCAGGAAATATTCCCGAGCTTTTGGGCTATAACACGCTGAAAAGCGAAGTGAAGTATGGTGATGAAAGCAGCCGCATTGATATTCTGTTACAAGCAGATGACCAACAAAACTGCTATATTGAAGTGAAATCGGTTACGTTGGCGGAAAAGGAATACGGTTACTTCCCCGATGCGGTTACCGAACGCGGCCAGAAGCACCTGCGGGAGCTGATGAGCGTGGCGGCGGCGGGCGATCGGGCGGTGATTTTGTTCGCCGTGCTGCACTCGGCGATCGACCGTTTCTCTCCCGCGCATCATATTGATGCCAGATACGCACAGCTATTGATTGAGGCGCAAAACAAGGGGGTGGAAATTCTCGCGTACAAGGCGGAACTTTCTACTGAGATGATGACTCTGAATAAGCCGATTACCGTGGTGTTAACCCCCGGTAAATAAACGGCTAAATAGTATTCGGGTCGCGAGCGCAAATACGCTTTTCCTCACAGGGTTGTCAAGTGTAACGTTTAGATAATTGCTATCCGGAAAAGCATCTGCTATTTATAGCGGCCTGATTTTTCCCCCAACACGGGGATCGATAGTGCGTGTTAAGGAGAAGCAACATGCAAGAAGGGCAAAACCGTAAAACATCGTCCCTGAGTATTCTCTCCATCGCTGGGGTGGAGCCGTACCAAGTGAAGCCGGGCGAAGAGTATATGAACGAAGCCCAGCTGGCGCACTTCAAGCGCATTCTTGAAGCGTGGCGTAATCAACTTAGGGATGAAGTGGATCGCACCGTAACGCATATGCAGGATGAAGCTGCTAACTTCCCGGATCCGGTAGACCGTGCCGCTCAGGAAGAAGAGTTCAGCCTGGAGCTGCGTAACCGCGACCGCGAACGTAAACTGATCAAAAAGATCGAGAAAACGCTGAAAAAAGTCGAAGACGAAGATTTCGGTTTCTGTGAATCCTGTGGCGTCGAGATTGGTATCCGTCGTCTGGAAGCGCGTCCGACCGCCGACCTGTGCATTGATTGCAAAACGCTGGCGGAAATTCGCGAAAAACAGATGGCAGGCTAATTCACTTCGCTGGCACATCTCTGGCGGGAGCTTTCTCCCGCCCTGATGTTTTAGTCATATCATGAAAGATTCACACTACATCGGGCGCTTTGCCCCCTCACCTTCCGGCGAACTCCACTTCGGTTCATTGATTGCCGCGCTTGGCAGCTATCTGCAGGCTCGGGCGCAGAACGGTATCTGGCGCGTGCGCATTGAAGATATCGATCCGCCGCGAGAAGTCCCAGGCGCCGCGGACACCATTCTTCGTCAATTAGAACACTACGGCCTGCACTGGGACGGAGAGGTACTCTGGCAGTCAAAACGCCACGAAGCTTATCGCGAGCGCCTCGCCTGGCTGCGCGAGCAGGGCCTCTGCTACTACTGCACCTGCACCCGCGCGCGTACCCACGCTATTGGCGGTATTTACGACGGCCACTGCCGGGATTTACGCCTCGGCGCGGAAAACGCCGCTCTGCGCCTGCGGCAAACGCGTCCTGTCCTTGAATTTTACGATCGGCTGCGCGGTACGCTCGTCGCCAATGAGCCGCTGGCGCGGGAAGATTTTATTATCCACCGTCGCGATGGGCTGTTCGCCTATAATCTGGCGGTGGTGGTGGACGATCATTTTCAGGGCGTCAGCGAAATCGTCCGCGGCGCCGATCTTATCGAGCCGACGGTGCGGCAAATTTCGCTCTATCAGCATTTTGGCTGGCAGGCGCCGGACTATATCCATTTGCCGCTGGCCCTCAACGCGCAGGGCAATAAACTGTCGAAGCAAAACCACGCTCCGGCGCTGCCTGAAGGCGATCCGCGCCCGGAAATTGTGCGGGCGTTAACGTTTCTTAATCAGGATGTCATTCAGGAATGGCAGACGCTCTGTATTGAGGATTTACTCAAGTACGCGATAGCGAACTGGCGGCCGGAGCAAATCCAGCATTCTCAAATGCGTTCCGCTGAGCTATGATTAGCCGCTATTTTTTTGTCCTGAAGTCTGTCTGACACTACGAGGTGTACCATTTTTACCCGAGTCGCTAATTTTTGCCGTAAGGTGCTAAGCCGTGAAGAGCGCGAGGCAGAAGCCGCCGTCGAACAATTACATATGACGGTTATCCCGCGCGAGCAGCATGCAATTTCCCGCAAAGATATCAGTGAAAATGCCCTCAAGGTCATGTACAGACTCAATAAGGCGGGCTACGAATCGTGGCTGGTCGGCGGCGGCGTACGCGATCTGCTGCTGGGCAAAAAACCTAAAGATTTTGACGTCACCACCAACGCGACTCCGGAACAGGTCCGTAAGCTGTTCCGCAACTGCCGTCTGGTAGGCCGCCGCTTCCGCCTGGCGCACGTGATGTTCGGACCGGAAATTATCGAAGTCGCCACCTTTCGCGGCCATCATGAAGGCCACACTACCGATCGCATCACCTCCCAGCGCGGCCAGAACGGCATGCTGCTGCGCGACAACATCTTCGGTTCGATTGAAGAAGATGCCCAGCGCCGCGACTTTACCATCAACAGCCTCTACTACAGCGTGGCGGATTTCACCGTCCGCGACTACGTCGGTGGCATGAAAGATCTGCAGGATGGCGTCGTCCGCCTGATCGGCGATCCGGAAACCCGCTATCGCGAAGATCCGGTGCGCATGCTGCGCGCGGTGCGTTTTGCGGCGAAGCTCAGTATGAGCATCAGTGAAGAGACCGCCGAGCCGATCCCGCGCCTGGCGACGCTGCTGCACGATGTGCCGCCGGCGCGTCTGTTTGAAGAAGTCCTGAAGCTGCTGCAGGCCGGCGACGGTTATGAAACCTATATCCTGCTGCGCGAATATAATCTGTTCCAGCCGCTGTTCCCGACCATTACCCGCTACTTCACCGAGCGCGGCGATAGTCCAATGGAGCGCATCATCAGCCAGGTGCTAAAGAATACCGATACCCGCATTCGCAACGATATGCGCGTTAACCCGGCGTTCCTGTTCGCGGTAATGTTCTGGTACCCGCTGCTGGAAACGGCGCAGAAAATCGCTCAGGAGAGCGGGCTGGCCTACTACGATGCCTTCGCGTTGGCGATGAACGACGTGCTGGACGAGGCCTGCCGTACGCTGGCCATCCCGAAACGTATTACCACTCTGGTGCGCGATATCTGGCAGCTTCAGCTGCGGATGTCCCGCCGTCAGGGTAAACGCGCGTGGAAGCTAATGGAGCATCCAAAATTCCGCGCCGCCTACGATCTGCTGGAGCTGCGCGCCGGCGCCGAAAACAGCAGCGAGCTGCAGCGTCTGACCAAATGGTGGGGCGAGTTCCAGGTCGCCGCGCCGCCGGATCAGAAAGATATGCTGGATGATTTAGGCGACGATCCGGCCCCGCGCCGCCGCCACCGTCGTCCGCGCAAACGCGCGCCGCGCCGCGAAGGTAGCGCATGACGCTCGTCTATATCGCGATTGGCAGCAATCTGGCCTCTCCGCTGGAGCAGGTCAACGCTGCCGTTAACGCGCTGGCGGACATACCCGAAAGCCGGGTAATAAGGGTTTCCTCTTTCTACCGCACGCCGCCCCTGGGGCCGCAGGATCAACCTGACTACCTCAACGCCGCCGTCGCGCTGGAAACCGCGCTGGCCGCAGAAGAGCTGCTCAACCACACCCAGCGTATTGAACTGCATCAGGGCCGCACGCGTAAAGCCGAACGCTGGGGACCGCGCACGCTGGACCTCGACATCATGCTGTTCGGCGATGAAGTGATTACTAGCCCGCGCCTGACCGTACCGCACTACGATATGAAAAACCGCGGTTTTATGCTGTGGCCGCTGTTTGAAATCGCCCCCGACCTGCGTTTCCCCGACGGTCCGGCATTACCGGCTGTTCTGGCAAATCTCGGCGCGGAAAAACCCGCTCTCTGGTAATAACCCTTCGTTTTTAACAATTACGGCGATCGTGGTAATCGGTTGCCTAAAACCATTGCCCCCCTGAATGCTGCTGTTAGAATGCCGGTTAATATGACTTTCATCATCAGGAAACGTTATGAAACCGACCACAATCGCCCTGCTGCAGAAATGTAAACAGGAGAAGAAACGCTTCGCCACTATCACCGCCTACGACTACAGCTTTGCAAAGCTGTTCGCCGATGAGGGTATTAACGTGATGCTGGTCGGCGATTCGCTGGGCATGACGGTGCAGGGCCACGATTCCACCCTGCCGGTGACCGTTGAAGACATCGCCTATCACACGCGTGCGGTACGCCGCGGCGCGCCGAACTGTTTGCTGCTCGCTGACCTGCCGTTTATGGCTTACGCCACGCCGGAACAAACCTTTGAGAACGCCGCCATCGTCATGCGCGCGGGAGCCAACATGGTCAAAATCGAGGGCGGTGCCTGGCTGGCGGATACCGTGAAAATGCTTGCCGAGCGTGCGGTACCGGTGTGCGGGCACCTCGGTCTGACCCCGCAGTCGGTGAACGTCTTCGGCGGGTATAAAATTCAGGGCCGCGGCGATGCCGGGCAAGTTCTGCTGGATGATGCGCTGGCGCTGGAAGCGGCGGGCGCGCAGCTGCTGGTGCTGGAGTGCGTACCGGTTGAGCTGGCGAAACGCGTCACCGAGGCGTTAACCATCCCGGTGATTGGTATCGGCGCGGGCAACGTTACTGACGGACAAATCCTCGTCATGCATGACGCTTTCGGTATTACCGGCGGCCATATTCCAAAATTCGCCAAAAATTTCCTGAGCACAGCGGGCGACATGCGCGCCGCGGTACGGCAATATGTTGCCGAAGTGGAGTCCGGCGTCTATCCGGGCGAAGAACACAGTTTCCATTAAGGAGTGTTGTTGTGCTGATTATTGAAACCCTGCCGCTGCTGCGCCAGCATATCCGCCGTTTACGCCAGGAGGGCAAGCGCATTGCGCTGGTTCCCACCATGGGCAACCTGCACGATGGCCATATGAAGCTGGTTGATACCGCCAAAGCCAGCGCAGATGTGGTGGTGGCCAGTATCTTCGTCAACCCAATGCAGTTTGACCGCGCTGAGGATCTGGCGCGCTATCCGCGCACCCTGCAGGACGATTGCGAAAAGCTGAACAAACGGAAGGTCGATTTGGTCTTCGCGCCTGCCGCGGCGGAAATCTACCCGCAGGGTACCGAAAGCCAGACCTACGTCGATGTCCCGGGGCTGTCGACGATGCTTGAGGGCGCCAGCCGTCCAGGCCACTTCCGCGGCGTTTCCACTATCGTTAGCAAACTGTTCAACCTGATCCAACCGGACGTCGCCTGCTTCGGCGAAAAAGACTTCCAGCAGCTGGCGCTGATCCGCAAAATGGTCGCGGATATGGGCTACGACATCGAGATTATCGGCGTACCGATTATGCGCGCGAAAGATGGGCTGGCGCTGAGTTCGCGCAACGGATATCTCAGCGCAGAGCAGCGCAAAATCGCTCCAGGGCTATATAAGGTGATGAATCGCGCGGCGGAGAAACTGGCGGCCGGCGAGCGCAACCTTGATGAGTTGATCGCGATTGCCGGGCAGGAGCTGAACGAACAAGGCTTCCGCGCCGATGATATCCAGATCCGCGACGCCGATACGCTGCTCGATTTGACCGAAAGCAGCCAGCGCGCGGTGATCCTGATGGCGGCGTGGCTCGGCGAAGCGCGTTTGATCGACAACCAGATAGTGGCGCTCACTCGGTAGACACGGGTTAAAAATCGGGCAATACTGCCAGGAATTTCCTCAAGGCGGACGTCACGCCCGCTTTGTTATCGTTAAGCTTTAAAGGTAGACGTTATGATTCGTAATATGCTGCAGGGCAAACTCCACCGCGTTAAAGTCACGCAGGCCGACCTGCACTATGAAGGCTCCTGCGCTATTGATCAGGATTTCCTGGATGCGTCCGGCATCCTGGAAAACGAGGCTATTCATATCTGGAACGTGACCAACGGTAATCGTTTCTCCACCTACGCTATCGCCGCGGAGCGCGGTTCGCGAATTATCTCCGTTAACGGCGCGGCGGCGCATTGTGCCAGCGTCGGTGATATTCTGATTATCGCCAGCTTCGTTATGATGCCTGACGAAGAAGCCCGCGCCTGGCAGCCGAAAGTGGCCTATTTTGAAGGCGAGAATGAAATGAAGCGCCAGGCAAAAGCCATTCCGGTACAGGTTGCCTGATCTACCCCTGCGGCTGGTTGCTTATCAGCCGCGACATGGTTTCCAGCGAATCCGTTCTTAATATATACAGCCTCTTCAATAAGAACGGATTATCCCCCGGTTTTACCTTTCCTCTTACCGTCGTCACTGCCAGATGAAAACCAGCGTCATTCGCCGCCTGAACCGCCGTGGCGTTATAGCTGCCAAACGGGTAAGAGAGATACTGTACGTGCGGATTAAACTGCGCCAGCGCCCGCCGCGAATGCTCAAAATCAAACAGAATATTGTGATAGCTGCGGCTGAGTAGAATTGGATGACGTTCGGCATCAACCCGATGCAGAAAATGGGTATGCGACTGCACGTCAAAAACGTCCTGAATCTGTTTTAGCTCGGAAACACTCATAAACTGCAGCGATTTTGGCGCCCATTTCTGCGGATGGCGCTTAATGCGCGACGAGATAATAAAAGCCGTAGCGTGAAAGCCATACTGCTTGAGAATCGGGTAGGCATAGCGGTTGACCGACTTCAGCCCGTCGTCAAAGGTGATCACCACCGAGCGCGCCGGAAGGTTCACTTTATTACGCAGATAGCCCTCAAGCTGATACATACTCAGCGTGGTATAGCCCTGGTCGCGTAGCCAGGTCATCTGATTGCTGAAGGCGCGAACGGAAGTCGTTGTTGAGGTATGGCGAAAGCGGGTATTTTCTTCATCACGAAGAATATGGTGATAGGTAAGGATGGGGATGCCGTTATCTTCCTGGGCATCAAGGCTGCTCACCCACGCCAGCCGGTTGCCGATGCGAATCTGAAACCAGGTTTGATTCAACCGATCTTTGAGCTTGCTGATAATCGGGTAACGCAAATTACTCGCCAGGGTGCCAAATGGCGCGCTGCCAACGGCGGGGGCATCATATACTGGCGTATCTTTCCAGGTCATGAGGTTTTGGTTGCTCAGGGATTTATGCAGATCGCCCAGGCTGTCCTCAACTCGCTGCTTACCCTGTACCGGCTCCAGGTGGCCTTTATCAATAAAGCCGGTCGCAAAGCCAAAATTAAACTCATAGTAATCCGCCGCCGTCGGTACTACCGCCAGTATTTGTCCTGCACGTACGTTGCCGACGCTCACTACCTGATTGCCCACCTGCGCCCAGATATCGGCATCTTCGGTCGTCTGCATATAACGTGCCGGGACACCCTGCTGGCTTAACAGACTGGCGGAGGCGCCGAGCGTCGTGAACAGGAGGAGTAAAGCAAGAATTCGGGCAAACATGCGCATCGAACCGGTAGACAAGAACTGCCGTCATTGTAACAAAAGCATCATCAATACCAATGCTTAATTCCCGTACGGCTCATGCAGTAGTCGAAAAGGCGGATTTTTTTGCTGTTGATGCCAGAGGCTGCTCACCGCCGGGCCTCCAGCGCTGACAATGGCGTGTCGGAAAGCTTCGCTGCTCAGGTTCTGGCGCAGCAAATACATACTTTCCAGTAATGAATAGTCGATCCCGGAAATCACTTCACAGTGGGTGTGCTTATGGCTCATCAGCGCCGCCACGCGATAAGGCGCCGCGCCGGTTTTATCGGTCAGAAAAATAACCCCTTCTCCGCCATCCGTCTCGTGCAGCGCGTCGCACATCATGCGGCTCAGCATATTGCTGCTGAGATTACGCCAGTAGTTAACCGCCCGACACTGCGTCAGCGGCCCAAACTTTTTCTCCAGACGATCCAGCATCTCCTGCGCCAGTTCGTCATGACAGGTAATCACCCAACCTAACATCGCCTACCTCCTTAGCAGGCAAACAATTTAGCAAGGGAAGCGATAAATATCGGTGATGGCAATCAAAATTGTTTGCTGGCGCTTCGCTTAACTGCGCAGCGAAGCGCCATGAACGGCTAAATTAGCTGCGCAGCCCGCGCCCGCGCTGGATCAGATACCAACACAAAATATAAAATGCGACGATAAACACCACCAGCACGCCGAAGGTGGTGGCCAGCGGAACATCGTTAATCCCGAGGAAGCCGTAGCGGAAGCCGCTGATCATATAGACAATCGGGTTCAGATGCGACAGGCCTTGCCAGAACGGCGGCAGCAGGGTCAGCGAATAAAAAACCCCGCCGAGGTAGGTCAGCGGCGTCAGCACGAAGGTCGGAATGAGGCTGATATCATCAAAGGTTTTGGCAAACACCGCGTTCAGCAGACCGGCCAGTGAAAATAACACGGCGGTCAGCACCAGGGTCAGGGCGACAAATACCCACGAGTGAACCTGGAACGGTACGAAAAACAGCGAAATCGCCGTCACCAGAATCCCGACGCACAGACCGCGGGCAACGCCGCCGCCCACATAGCCGGCGATCACCACATGGGTGGGGACCGGCGCGACCAGCAGTTCTTCAATATTGCGCTGAAATTTCGCGCTGAAGAATGATGAAGCGACGTTGGCGTAAGCGTTGGTGATCACCGCCATCATAATCAGCCCCGGCACGATAAACTGCATATAGGTAAAACCGTGCATTTCACCGATGCGCGAGCCAATCAGGTTACCGAAAATGACAAAGTAAAGGGTCATCGTTATGACCGGCGGCACCAGCGTCTGGATCCAGATACGCATAAAGCGATGGATCTCTTTGGTCCAGATGCTTTTCAGCGCGACCCAATAAAGCTGCATCATGCCGATTCTCCTTTCCGATCGTGTACCAGCGTGACAAACAGCTCTTCCAGACGGTTAGCTTTGTTACGCATACTTAATACCTGTATTCCCTGCGCGCTCAATTGCGTAAATACGCTGTTAATCCCCTGCTCGCGCAGCACCTCAACCTCCAGCGTCGACGTATCAACCAGACGATACTGATAGCCTTCCAGTACCGGTAACGGGCTTTTGGGAGCCAGATCGAGAATAAAGGTTTCTGATTTCAGCTTGGAAAGCAACGCCTTCATCGACGTGTTTTCCACCAGCTCGCCGTTCTGAATAATACCGATATTGCGACACAGCATTTCGGCTTCTTCCAGATAGTGGGTCGTCAGGATGATCGTGGTGCCTTTATCATTCAGATCTTTCAGGAATCCCCACATCGAACGACGCAGCTCAATATCCACTCCCGCCGTTGGCTCATCGAGAATCAGCAGCTTCGGTTCATGCATCAACGCACGGGCAATCATCAGGCGGCGCTTCATGCCGCCGGAGAGCATCCGCGCGCGTTCGTTGCGCTTTTCCCAAAGATCGAGCTGTTTGAGGTACTTTTCGCTACGGGCGATGGCTTCTTTGCGCTCAACGCCGTAGTAGCCCGCCTGGTGAATGACAATCTGCTGTACGGTTTCAAAGGGGTTAAAGTTGAACTCCTGCGGCACCAGGCCGAGCTGGCGTTTGGCGTTAACCACATCCTTTTGCAGGTCATAGCCAAACACGTTGACCTCACCGGAGGTTTTGTTCACCAGCGAACTGATAATGCCGATAGTGGTGGATTTTCCCGCGCCGTTCGGCCCCAGGAGCGCGTAAAAATCGCCCGCTTCTACCTGAAGATCGATTCCGCGCAGCGCCTGAACCCCGCCGGGGTAGGTTTTTTTGAGCTGTTTTAGTTCCAGAGCAATGGTCATTAAATGTCTCTTCTCGTGTCGTGACACGCGATGGGTTGTTTTAAAAAATGTGAGGTTAACCTATATTAGCGCAACGCACTTACTTGGTTACAGGCCCGTAAACATCCATGAACGATATAGATACACTCATCAGCAACAATGCACTATGGTCAAAAATGCTGGTGGAGGAAGACCCCGGTTTCTTTGAGAAACTGGCACAGGCGCAAAAGCCGCGCTTTCTGTGGATTGGATGTTCCGATAGCCGCGTTCCCGCTGAACGTTTGACCGGCCTGGAACCTGGCGAGCTGTTTGTACACCGTAACGTCGCCAACCTGGTGATTCATACCGATCTGAACTGTCTTTCCGTGGTGCAATACGCGGTCGACGTACTGGAAGTCGAACACATCATTATCTGTGGCCACTACGGCTGCGGCGGCGTGCAGGCGGCGATTGAAAATACCGAGCTAGGCCTTATCGACAACTGGCTGCTGCATATTCGCGATATCTGGTTTAAGCACAGCTCGCTGCTGGGAGAAATGCCCGAAGAGCGCCGCCTTGATACGCTGTGTGAATTGAATGTGATGGAGCAGGTTTACAACCTTGGCCATTCAACGATTATGCAGTCGGCGTGGAAGCGTGGACAGAAAGTGACGATTCACGGCTGGGCCTACGGTATTCACGACGGCATGTTACGCGATCTGGACGTGACCGCCGTCAGCCGCGAAACGCTGGAACAGCGCTATCGCCATGGAATTTCCAACCTTAAAAGCAAGCACGTCAATCACAAGTAATTCACGCGCCCCTCTTAATATCCCGGATAAGCCGGGATAGAAACTCCGCGTTACTCGTCCAGCAGCGTCACTTTGCCGATATATGGCAGGTGGCGATAGCGCTGAGCATAGTCGATGCCGTATCCCACCACGAACTCGTCCGGGATCGCAAAACCAACAAACTCAACCGGCACCTTCACTTCGCGGCGGCTTGGCTTATCGAGCAGTGTACAAATCGCCAGCGATTTCGGTTCACGCAGGCTGAGGATTTCGCGTACTTTTGACAGCGTGTTGCCAGAGTCGATGATGTCTTCCACGATCAGCACATCTTTACCGCGGATATCCTCATCCAGGTCTTTGAGGATTTTGACGTCACGGGTGGTAGACATGCCGCTACCGTAGCTGGAGGCGGTCATAAAATCGACTTCATGCGGTACCTGAACTTCACGGCACAGGTCGGCCATAAACATAAACGAGCCACGCAACAGCCCCACCAGCACCATTTCGCTGCCGCTATCTTTGTAGTGCTCGTTGATTTGGCGACCGAGCTCAGCAATACGGGCTTTGATCTCGGTTTCCGGGATCATCACTTCTACAGTATGTTTCATAAAACTAACCATTTGATTCTTAATGTAAATCATCAACTCCGCTGCGATTGCACCGACGTTGACCGGCAAGCCACGCAGTATACCAGCAAAAAGAAATATACGATGCAGTGATTAATAAAGCCCATTTTGTGATTCCGATCACACTTGTTAAATCCTATAATTAATTGCAGTTAAAAAATTAACAAACAAACGAGTGTCCTTCTATGGCAGAAACAAAATCTCAACAATCACGGTTACTCGTGACGCTGACGGCTCTTTTTGCAGCGTTCTGTGGCCTATATCTTTTAGCAGGCGGGGCCTGGCTGGTCGCTCTTGGCGGCTCATGGTACTACCCTGTCGCAGGTCTGGTGATGCTGGCCGTCACCGTCATGCTGTTTCGCGGTAAGCGTTCTGCGCTTTGGCTATACGCCGCACTGCTGCTCGCCACCATGATCTGGGGCGTATGGGAAGTTGGCTTCGACTTCTGGGCGCTGACTCCGCGTAGCGACATCCTGGTCTTCTTCGGCATCTGGCTTATTCTACCGTTTGTCTGGCGCCGCCTGCCGATTCCCTCCTCTGGCGCCGTTGCCGGGCTGGTTGTCGCCCTGCTGATTAGCGGCGGCATCCTGACCTGGGCTGGCTTCAACGACCCGCAGGAAGTTAACGGTACGCTGAGCGCTGATGCAACGCCAGCAGCGCCAATTTCCGAGGTGGCCGATGGCGACTGGTCGGCGTATGGCCGCAACCAGGAAGGCCAGCGCTACTCGCCGCTGAAGCAGATTAACGCCGATAACGTGAAGAACCTGAAAGAGGCATGGGTATTCCGTACGGGCGATCTCAAGCAACCTAACGATCCGGGTGAAATCACCAATGAAGTCACGCCGATTAAAGTTGGCGACACGCTCTATCTGTGTACCGCCCACCAGCGCCTGTTCGCGCTTGATGCGGCCACCGGTAAAGAAAAGTGGCATTTCGATCCGCAGCTCAACGCGGACCCGTCTTTCCAGCATGTGACCTGCCGCGGCGTTTCATATCATGAAGCCAAAGCAGATAACGCGCCGGCGGAAGTGGTTGCCGACTGCCCGCGCCGCATTATTCTTCCGGTCAACGATGGCCGCCTGTTCGCCATCAATGCCGAAACCGGTAAGCTGTGTGAGTCCTTCGCCAATAAAGGCATTCTCAACCTGCAAACCAATATGCCTGTCACCACGCCGGGCATGTATGAACCCACTTCACCGCCGATTATTACCGATAAGACAATCGTCATCGCCGGCGCCGTGACCGATAACTTCTCCACCCGCGAGCCGTCAGGCGTTATTCGCGGCTTTGATGTGAACACCGGTAAACTGCTGTGGGCCTTTGATCCGGGCGCGAAAGATCCCAACGCAATTCCTGATGATGAACATCATTTCACTCTGAATTCACCAAACTCCTGGGCACCAGCGGCCTATGACGCGAAGCTGGATCTGGTCTACCTGCCTATGGGCGTGACCACCCCGGATATCTGGGGCGGCAACCGTACGCCTGAACAAGAGCGCTATGCCAGCTCCATCGTGGCGCTAAACGCCACGACCGGTAAACTGGCGTGGAGCTACCAGACCGTTCATCACGATCTGTGGGATATGGATATGCCGTCTCAGCCGACGCTGGCGGACATTGACGTGAACGGCAAAACCGTGCCGGTGATTTACGCTCCGGCAAAAACCGGTAATATTTTTGTCCTCGATCGCCGTAACGGCGAGCTGGTCGTCCCGGCGCCGGAAAAACCGGTTCCGCAAGGGGCGGCGAAAGGTGACTACGTCGCGAAAACCCAGCCGTTCTCCGACCTGAGCTTCCGACCGAAGAAAGACCTGACCGGCGCGGATATGTGGGGCGCCACCATGTTCGACCAGCTGGTGTGCCGCGTTATCTTCCATCAGCTGCGCTATGAAGGGATTTTCACCCCACCGTCAGAACAAGGTACGCTGGTCTTCCCGGGTAACCTGGGGATGTTCGAATGGGGCGGTATCTCCGTCGATCCGAACCGCCAGGTGGCGATTGCTAACCCAATGGCGCTGCCGTTTGTATCAAAACTGATCCCTCGCGGACCGGGTAATCCGATGGAGCAGCCAAAAGACGCCAAAGGTTCCGGTACCGAAGCCGGTATTCAGCCGCAGTACGGCGTCCCTTACGGCGTCACGCTCAACCCGTTCCTGTCACCGTTTGGTCTGCCCTGCAAACAGCCAGCATGGGGCTATATCTCCGCGCTGGATCTGAAAACCAACGAAGTGGTGTGGAAAAAACGTATCGGTACGCCGCAGGATAGCCTGCCGTTCCCGATGCCGGTTAAGCTCCCGTTCACCATGGGTATGCCGATGCTGGGCGGCCCAATTTCGACGGCCGGCAATGTGCTGTTTATCGGCGCGACCGCGGATAACTACCTGCGCGCTTACAATATGAGCAACGGCGAGAAGTTATGGCAGGCACGTCTGCCGGCAGGCGGTCAGGCGACGCCGATGACCTATGAAGTGAATGGCAAGCAGTACGTTGTCATCTCTGCGGGCGGTCACGGTTCATTTGGCACGAAGATGGGCGACTATATCGTCGCTTATGCTTTACCGGACGACGCGAAGTAAACAAAGAAGGCCCGGTTTCCGGGCCTTCTCTCTATGGCACATCTCTCTCTTTTCGAGCGAAGCGAGCCCGCTTAGACGGCCTACACCGTAAATCCAAGCATCATCCCCGTATCTTCATGCTCCAGCAGATGGCAGTGCGCCATATAGGCATGCTCTTTCGGCGCATCGTGGTCAAATTTCACCAGCACTTCACTCACATCGCCTTCCACCCTGACGGTATCTTTCCAGCCGCTCCGGTGGGGTGCCGGCGCTTTACCGTTTTCGGACAAAATACGGAACTGAGTACCGTGAATATGGAAAGGATGCAGCATCATGTCGCCTTTGCCGGAAATCACCCACCGCTCATATTGCCCTTTCGCCGCCGCAAACAGGGGAACATTCATATCAAAGGCTTTACCGTTGATCCGGTTTGCATTATGGAAATCAAAACTTTGATGACCGTGCTTCATCTGCGCCATGCCGCCATGATTCATGTTTCCGTGATTCATATTCCCCATATCGCCATGATTCATCATCATGCCATGGTCCATACCGGACATCGCCTGGTCGCCATATTTTTGCATCAGCGCCTGCATGCCCATCATATCGAGCATCGGATCCATAGAGAGCTGCAGAGTACGTTGAGTAAGCCCCTGAAGAGAGGGCAGCGCTGGCATAGCGGCCAGAACATCCGGCAGCTTACCCGAAGCCTGGATAGTCAGTGGCTGCACGCGTAACACCGGCTGCGGCCGATCAAACGGAGCAACCGCCATCCCCATCTGGTTAACCGGGAGTGTAATTACATCAAAGGGTTTTCCGTCAGTGGTATCCACCAGCACTTCGAAACGCTCCCCCATCAACACCGGCAGCTCGTTGACTTTCACCGGCTCAGCCAGCAGACCACCATCGCTTGCCACCACATACATGGGCCGCTTATCGCTGGTGGCGAAATTCAAAGAACGCGCATTACAACCGTTAAGCAGACGCAACCTTAGCCAGCCGCGAGGCGCGGCATGTTCCGGGTAGAGTGCCCCGTTAGTCATCAGCGTATCGCCAAACCAGCCAACGGCTGCGCTCATAATATCGAGCTGATAATCAATCTCTCCCGCTGAGGTGAACTTTTTATCCTGCACAATCACCGGAACATCATCAATTCCCCACTGCTTTGGCAAGAGCAGCTTTTCGCTTTCCGCATCAGAAATCAATACCAGCCCCGCCAGCCCCATCGCGACCTGCCTGCCAGTTTTGCCATGTTGATGAGGATGGAACCAACAGGTCGCCGCCCGCTGCGTTGGGGTAAAGCTCACCGTGCGGGAGCCTCCGGCGGCAATCACGCCCTGGGGACCGCCGTCAACGGCGCCAGGAACCTCGAGACCGTGCCAGTGTACGGTGGTCTCCTCCGCCAGCCGGTTATGAATATCGATGGTTGCCTGCTCACCCTGCTTAAGCTGTAGGGCCGGGCCCAGCAGATTACCGTTATAGCCCCAGGTGGTCGCAAGATGAGAGCCGAACTGCGTTTTTCCGGCCTGGATGATTAACGAGATGCGATTGCGCGCGTCGGCGGTAAGTAGCTCCGGTACAGGCAAAGATGGACGACTGGCGGCGAAAACCGAGCGGCTCCATAGCGGCAATGCGCTGGCTACGCTGACCGCAGCGGTTAGTTTAAGAAACTCACGACGTTGCATTTTCACATCCTTTTTATTCTGCTGGTGAATAATTGAGCTTAAACCCTCCCCTAACAGGAAGGTCAAGCAGAAGAGTAAGAATAAAGCTCGGCGCAGTGTAACGAAGTATGCTAACGTTGTTTGTCCGTGATTCAATGGTAGAAAAAATGAAGACGCTTTTCAGAACAATAGTGCTTGGCAGCCTGCTCACTCTCTCCGCCAATAGCTATGCATTAAGCGAGTCCGAAGCGGAGGATATGGCTGATTTAACGGCAGTATTCGTCTTCCTGAAGAACGACTGCGGTTATCAAAATCTGCCTAACACACAGATTCGCCGCGCCCTGGTCTTTTTTGCTCAGCAGAACCAGTGGGATTTAAGCAATTACGACAGCTTCAATATGAAAGCGCTGGGTGAAGATAGCTACCGGGACCTCAGCGGAATCAAAATCCCCACCACCAAAAAATGTAAAGCGCTGGCGCGTGACTCACTAAGCCTGCTTGCTTACGTGAAATAATCCCCCTGATTTCAACAAATCGGTAGCCGTGAGAATACGGCTATGATGCGCCGTAATAATAGTGGTTCAATTAACTGCGCGCTTTAATTTATATCTCAATTCATAGAATTCAATGATAATTCAAACTTAATTCATTAAGCACTTGATTCATTAATAAAACAAATATAAAAAATAGATTTCCAAAAACAAAACTCTAATATTGCAATCTTCTTTTTTGCACACTATTATCGCCCGATAACACTCCTTTTTTATCAATGGAATGAAACCTTGAACATATCCTTATTTACACGCATAGCGCCTGTGGCTGTCATTTTATTAGTCGGCTGTAATTCAATACAGTCCAGGCAATCCGCCAGATTAATGAAACCATTATCTGATACGACATTAAGCCAACAACAAACGGAACAGCAGAGAGTCGCCGATGAGCAAGCGCGTCTGGACTCCTGCCGCAAGGCTCTTGAATCTCTGAAAGAAGTGAATCCAAAGCAGGCAGACAAACTCGGTAATGAGTTCACCGCCCTCCTGAGTGCTGCAACCCAATATAATTCTGTTCGCAGTAAAGTGGCTGAACCGACAAAACAGGGGATCGATTCGATGTACCAGTTCAAATCAATCAAGCTATGCGCTGATATTGAAAAGGCACTGATAGATAGTCTTGTTAAACGCGGTGAAAATGTTCAGCTATGAACGGAAAAATAGCTAAAAACTTCAATTCGGTATCGCTGGCAGCAGTGTTTGTGCTGGCGCTATCGCCGAACGCCTATGCGGAAAAAGATGCGCTGATAAGCGTCACAGCGAGTTCAAGCAGTGACGCTTCAGGCCCTGCATTTTTAAATTACGCTAAAGAGCAGCAGGCGCAAGAAAGTCGCGAGCCAGTAAAGCCCGTTGAGGAAAAAAACAATAATACAAAAACCACCAATAAAAAAAGCGTTCAGAATACTAATGATATTTCCCGTCAGGCTGCAATAATTTCTCAAAAAGATAAACTTATCCGCCAGCTTCGACAGCAGCTGGAAGCTAAACCCGCAACGATTAATGCCGCAGCAGATAGCCAAAAAGAGCTGACGGATAAAATTCAGCTGCTTGAGAAAAAATTAGCAACTGCTGTAGCCGAAAAACAACGATTAATAGAAAAAGAGCTAACGACCGCAGCTGAAATAAAACAGGAGGTGGGCCAACGTAATGCCTCCGAAGATAAAATTCTGCAGCAAGAAAAAAAGCTGGTATTAGTAGAATCCGCAAAACAAAAAGTTGAGCTGCAGCTGACTGAGGCAACCGCTGAAAAGCAGACGCTGATAAAGAAACTCGCCGCAGCGGAAGCGGAAAAGCAAGATACGGCCTCTAAGCTCACGGCTGCGGCATCAGACAAACAAGCGCTCATGAGCAAGCTCGCTGCTGCTGAGTTATCTCAACAGCAAGTGCTCGCAAAATTCACTGCGGCTGACGCCGTCAGGCAGACGCTACAAACGAAGCTAGAGGCGTCTGAAACAGATCATAAAGCCGTGATAGCGAAGCTCGCCGCCTATGAAACAGAACAAAAGGATTTAACGGCAAAACTGGCGGCTGCGGGGGTAGAAAAACAGGCGCTCACCGCTAAACTCGATTCCTTTATCATCAGCAAGCAGCAGTCATCCCTTCAGGCGGATGCCGCCGATAAAGACAAAGCCCTACTGCAGGCCAGCGCAGATGAAATTGCCCGGCTAAAGACCATGCTTGCTGATGCCGAAGCTAAAAAACCAGCGGCTATCGACCTTGCCAAAGAGTCCCTGCAGCAGGCTTACGCTATCGGCGTATCGATGGGTGATGAAGTGTTACAGCTCTTATCCACCCGGGATTCCCAGGGTGTAAAAATGAGCAAAGATACCGTACTGCAGGGTATCCAGGATTCTTTTTCCGGAAATATCGCCCTTGATGAGAAAGCGCGCAATAAAGCTTTGTTCGATGTGTCTAAAGAAGTCTTTCAGAACCTGAAGAAGATCGAACAGCAAACGCTTAGCGAAGGAAAGAAATATCAGCAAAAGTTCGCGAAGCAAAAAGGGGTGGTATTGAAAGATGGCGTTTACAGCCGCATAGATTATGCCGGTAAGGGCAAGATTCTCGATAGCGATATCGTTACCGTCACCATCAAAGAAACGCTTATCGACGGAACAGTCATTAACGATATGGAAGCGGAGGGTAAAGTGTGGTCTCAATCCCTGAAATCTTATCCTCCCCTGTTCCTTGGCCCCATAAAACGGCTGGGAAATCACGGGGCTGTTACGGTCGTGATCCCTCCCGAACTGGCCTACGGCAGCAAGGGCAAGCCGCCTAAAATCCCGCCGGGAGCGACCATGGTATATTCGCTCAGAATCGTTGACGCCACAGCAGCAGAACCGCAGGCTAAAAAACCCTGATCCTTGCGCCTTCCGCCGGGGGAGGCGTTCCCAATTTTCTTATCACGCCTCATTTGCTGAAATATCCGCCGTGCATCATCTTCTATAGTTGGCTATGATGTTGCGCTCATTTTAATGGGTGTAACAGATGTTAACAAAGGAGGATCTGCCCGTGGCCGATAGCAATCTGTGGCATGAAACGCTGCACGACCATTTTGGTCAGTATTTCAGCGTTGATAACGTTCTGTATCATGAGAAAACCGATCACCAGGATTTAATCATTTTCGAAAATGCGGCGTTTGGTCGCGTGATGGCGCTGGACGGGGTGGTACAAACCACCGAGCGTGATGAGTTTGTCTACCATGAAATGATGACCCATGTTCCGCTAATGGCCCACGGTCAGGCGAAACATGTGTTAATTATCGGCGGCGGCGATGGTGCCATGCTGCGCGAAGTCTCTCGCCACGGTAATGTCGAAAGCATCACCATGGTAGAAATTGACGCTGGCGTGGTTTCGTTCTGTCGTCAATATCTGCCTAATCATAACGCTGGCGCGTACGACGACCCACGTTTTACGTTGGTCATTGACGATGGCGTCAATTTTGTTAACCAAACGGCGCAAACGTTTGACGTCATTATCTCCGATTGCACCGATCCTATCGGTCCCGGCGAGAGCCTGTTCACTTCCGCATTTTATGAAGGCTGTAAACGCTGCCTCAATCCTGGTGGGATTTTCGTCGCTCAGAACGGCGTCAGCTTCCTGCAGCAGGATGAGGCCGTCGATAGCCATCGTAAACTCAGTCACTACTTTAGCGATGTGAGCTTCTATCAGGCGGCGATTCCAACCTATTACGGCGGCATCATGACCTTCGCATGGGCCACGGACAACGAAGCCCTTCGCCACCTTTCCAGCGAAATCATCCAGGCCCGCTTTCATAAATCGAACCTGAAGTGCCGTTATTACAATCCGGCAATTCACGCGGCGGCATTTGCTTTACCGCAATATTTACTGGATGCGCTATCCACTGTTAAGTAAGGGGGTGATCTAAATTGAAAAAATTGAAGCTGCACGGCTTTAACAATCTGACCAAAAGCCTGAGTTTTTGCATCTATGATATCTGCTACGCGAAAACGGCAGAGGAGCGCGATGGCTACATCGCCTATATTGACGAGCTCTATAACGCCAACCGCCTGACAGAAATTTTGTCCGAGACCTGTTCAATTATCGGCGCTAATATTCTCAACATTGCGCGTCAGGATTATGAGCCACAAGGGGCCAGCGTGACGATCCTGGTCAGCGAAGAGCCTATCGATCCGCAGCTTATCGATCAGACAGAACACCCGGGCCCGCTACCGGAAACCGTTGTGGCGCATCTCGATAAAAGCCATATCTGCGTTCATACCTATCCTGAAAGCCATCCTGAAGGCGGGCTGTGCACCTTCCGCGCCGATATTGAAGTCTCAACCTGCGGGGTCATTTCACCGCTGAAAGCCCTGAATTATCTGATTCACCAGCTAGAATCCGATATTGTCACCATTGATTATCGCGTTCGCGGTTTTACCCGTGATGTGAACGGCATGAAGCACTTCATCGATCATGAAATTAACTCCATTCAGAACTTCATGTCCGAGGATATTAAGTCTTTGTATGACATGGTGGACGTGAACGTTTACCAGGAGAATATTTTCCATACCAAGATGCTGCTTAAGGAATTCGACCTCAAGCACTACATGTTTCACACCAGGCCGGAAGATTTAACCGAAGAAGAGCGCAGGGTCATCACCGACCGGCTGTGGAAAGAGATGCGTGAAATTTACTACGCAAGAAATATACCGGCGGTGTAACGCCCGGCGGAGCACGGAGGCTCCGCCAGACTTAGCGCTGCTGCATAAACTCACGATAGGCGGCAACGACCTGTAAAAAATCTTCAATACCGCACAGCGAGAGGCTTTCTTCGTCGTAGTAGCTCATTCCTTCTTCTATCTCATCGCCAGAAAAATCCAGCTGATTGGCGCGGATCATCACTTCTTCCCCATCCAGCCATAATGTGTATTCATGACCGGCACGCTGCCAGGAACGTTCGCTACCTTTGACGGTGCGCGCGGCCTGCTCAACTTCATCAAGCAGGGTAAGGTTATCTTTAACCTCTTCGTTGAACCAGTGGCCGATAGCCTCATGATCCATCGACATTCGCACCTTGACCACTCCGGTAATATCGCGCAGAAATTCGTAATCCATAGTCTTTTCCTCTGCAAGGGCAGTGCGTCACCGCTGCACTGTACCCATAGCGTCATTATCGCAGCAGTAAGGGAGAAAAAAAGCGTCGCGGACGGAGGGATTGGAAATAAAAATGCCCGGTGATGCAATGTTCACCGGGCATTGAAGGGATTATGTACAACGCTGACTTATTGCGTTATACCGCGGTCTGGAAAATCACCCCATCAGCCTTCTCAGTATACTGACCCAGCTGGTCGAAGTTCAGATAGCGGTAGGTATCCGCCGCAGTTTTATCCACCTGAGCAACGTAGGTCTGGTACTCTTCCGGCGTCGGCAGCTTACCAATAAGCGCGGCGACTGCCGCCAGCTCCGCAGAGGCCAGGAAGACGTTAGCGCCGGTACCTAAACGGTTCGGGAAGTTACGGGTTGAGGTAGAAACCACCGTCGCACCGTCAGCAACACGAGCCTGGTTACCCATGCACAGGGAGCAGCCAGGGATTTCAATACGCGCGCCGCTCTTACCAAACACGCTGTAGTAACCCTCTTCAGTCAGCTGCGCGGCATCCATGCGGGTTGGCGGCGCCACCCACAGACGGGTCGGCAGCTGGCCTTTGTGGTTGTCCAGCAGCTTACCAGCCGCGCGGAAGTGGCCGATGTTGGTCATGCAGGAACCGATAAACACTTCATCGATCTTCTCACCCTGCACGTCGGACAGCAGACGCGCATCGTCCGGATCGTTCGGCGCGCAGAGGATTGGCTCTTTGATATCGGCCAGATCGATATCGATCACCGCCGCATATTCTGCATCCGCATCGCCTTCCAGCAGCTGCGGATCCGCCAACCATTTTTCCATGCCCTGAACGCGACGTTCCAGCGTACGGCGGTCGCCGTAACCTTCCGCGATCATCCACTTCAGCAGGACGATGTTGGAGGTCAGATACTCAACGATCGGCTCTTTGTTCAGCTTGATCGTGCAGCCTGCAGCCGAGCGCTCTGCGGAGGCATCGGTCAATTCAAACGCCTGCTCAACTTTCAGATCCGGCAGACCTTCGATCTCCAGAATGCGGCCAGAGAAGATGTTTTTCTTACCTTTCTTCTCAACGGTCAGCAGGCCCTGTTTGATCGCATACAGCGGGATGGCGTGCACCAGATCGCGCAGGGTGATGCCTGGCTGCATTTTGCCTTTAAAGCGCACCAGCACCGACTCCGGCATATCCAGCGGCATGACGCCGGTCGCGGCGGCAAACGCCACCAGGCCAGAACCTGCCGGGAAAGAGATGCCAATAGGGAAACGGGTATGCGAATCACCACCGGTACCGACGGTATCCGGCAGCAGCATACGGTTCAGCCAGGAGTGGATAACACCATCGCCAGGACGCAGCGATACGCCGCCGCGGTTCATAATAAAGTCCGGTAGCGTGTGGTGCGTGGTGACGTCCACCGGCTTAGGATAAGCGGCGGTATGGCAGAAGGACTGCATCACGAGGTCGGAAGAGAAGCCCAGGCACGCCAGGTCTTTCAGCTCGTCACGGGTCATCGGACCGGTGGTGTCCTGAGAGCCTACGGAGGTCATCTTCGGTTCGCAATAAGCGCCCGGACGAACTCCGGCCACGCCGCAGGCGCGACCCACCATTTTCTGCGCCAGAGAGTATCCGCGGCTACTTTCCGCCACGTCTTTCGCCTGACGGAATACGTCGCTGTGCGGCAGGCCAAGCGCTTCACGCGCTTTGGTGGTCAGGCCACGACCGATGATTAGCGGGATACGGCCACCGGCGCGCACTTCGTCGATCAGTACGTCGGTTTTCAGCTCGAAGGTCGCGAGCAGTTCGCCGGTTTCGTGGTTACGTACTTCACCTTTAAAGGGATAAACGTCGATCACGTCGCCCATGTTCAGGTTGTTTACGTCCACTTCAATCGGCAGCGCGCCGGCATCTTCCATGGTATTAAAGAAGATAGGCGCAATTTTGCCGCCGAGAACCAGACCGCCGCCGCGTTTGTTCGGCACGTTCGGAATATCGTCGCCCATAAACCACAGCACCGAGTTGGTGGCGGATTTACGCGATGAACCGGTACCCACGACGTCGCCGACGTACGCCAGCGGGAAACCTTTTTGCTGCAGTGCTTCAATTTGTTTAATCGGGCCGACGGCGCCAGGCTGATCCGGGTCGATGCCTTCACGGGCGTTTTTCAGCATTGCCAGCGCGTGCAGCGGAATGTCCGGGCGGGACCAGGCGTCAGGGGCCGGAGACAGGTCATCGGTGTTGGTTTCGCCGGTGACTTTAAAAACGGTCACGGTGATTTTGTCAGCCAACTGAGGACGGCTCAGGAACCACTCAGCATCAGCCCAGGATTGCATCACCTGTTTGGCATATTCATTGCCCGCTTTGGCTTTCTCTTCTACATCGTAGAAGTTGTCGAACATCAGCAAAGTGTGGGACAGCGCTTTCGCGGCAATCGGCGCCAGTTTTGCGTCGTCCAGCGCGTCAATCAGGGGATGAATGTTGTAACCGCCCTGCATGGTGCCCAGCAGTTCGACAGCTTTTTCACGGGTAACCAGTGGAGAAGTTGCTTCGCCTTTGGCGATCGCGGCAAGGAATCCGGCTTTAACATAGGCGGCTTCGTCGACGCCCGGCGGTACGCGGTTAATTAACAGGTCTAACAGGAATTCTTCTTCACCCGCTGGCGGGTTTTTCAGCAGTTCTACCAGCGCGGCCATTTGGGTTGCATCTAAGGGTTTCGGTACAATCCCCTCGGCGGCACGCTCAGCTACGTGCTTACGGTATTCTTCTAGCACGACGGTTCTCCTCGCTCTCATTGTAAAATGCGGTAGGCGATTCTCTTCACGCTCCTGTGAGACAGCAGTTTGTAGGGTAAATGCCCGATACCGCGTCGGCAGCATAGCAGGATTTTGGCGGGGTGTTAATCTGTTTACAAAAAAGCAACATTAAAAATTAGCTGAATCGTTAAGGGCAGAATATTGCAGGTTTTCTGTCAATTTAGCGGTATATAAAATTAATTCTGTTACACATAATTGTCCAAAAACCCAACTAAAATCAAAAACGCAAATTCGCGCTCTTTATACTCAGGCAATCCCCCGCTTTTCGACAATACTCTGTCAAAACGGGCCAATCTATGTGCCGGGAGTCCTTATGACGCTGCCTTTCAAACCCCATCTGCTCGCGCTGCTCTGTAGCGCCGGGCTATTAGCCGCCGCGGGTACGCTCTACGTCAAAAGCCGGGAGCCGCAAACGGTTCCCGAGCCCCCCGCCGTTGCGCAGACGGCGCAGGCAACCACCGCCGCTCAGCCGGTTACCGCAACCTATACCCCCGCGCAGATAGACCAGTGGGTCGCGCCAATCGCGCTCTATCCGGACAACCTGTTGTCACAGGTGCTGATGGCTGCGACCTATCCGAGTAACGTCGTTCAGGCGGTGCAGTGGTCGCAGGATAATCCTGCAATGAAGGGGGATGCGGCGGTACAAGCGGTGGCAAGCCAGCCCTGGGATCCCAGCGTAAAATCGCTGGTCGCCTTCCCTTCCCTGCTCGCGTTAATGGGAGAAAATGCGCCGTGGGTAGAAAACCTGGGTAACGCATTTCTCGCCCAGCCGCAGGACGTCATGGATTCAGTGCAGCGCTTACGCGCCATCGCCCAGCAGACCGGAACGCTGAAATCCACGCCGCAGCAGAAAGTCATCACCGCCACAAACGCTGCGGTCCCGGCAACGTCGACGACCAGTACCTCCCGCAGCAGCAGCGCCGTGACATCCTCCGCCCCCGCCCAGGTGATTAAAATCGAATCCACCGATCCGAACGTGGTGTACGTGCCGGCCTATAACCCTTCTGTTGTTTACGGCGCCTGGCCTAACACGGCCTACCCGCCGGTCTACCTGCCGCCGCCCCCGGGTGAACAGTTCACCAATAGCTTCGTCAAAGGTTTTGGCTATAGCCTCGGCGTCGCCACCACCTACGCCCTGTTCAGCAGCATCGACTGGGATGATGACGATCACCATCATGACGATGACGATTACCACCACGATGATGATCATCACGGCGGCTACTCGCACAACGGCGATAATATCAATATCAACGTCAATAATTTCAACCATATTACCGGGCAGAATCTGCCGGGAAATCACGTTAACTGGCAACATAATCCGGCCTATCGCGGCAATATTCCGTACCCGAACAACAACATTGCGCAGCATTACCATCAGACCAATGTTCCCGGCGGGCTTAGCACTACCCAACATCAACCCGTCGATCGTAACGCGCAGCGTCAGGCAGCCATGACTCAGCTACAGCAGCATACCGGGCCTGCGGCTACGGCGGATAACTCGCTTGCTCGCGCGCCGTCCCGAGATGCCCAGCGCCAGGCCGCATCGCAGCAGCTGCATCAGGTAACCCAGCGCAATAACTATCGCGGCTATGACGCCACGCCGGCGGTGACACATAACGCCGTACAACAGCAGCATCGGGAAGCGGTAAAATCGCAAATTCAGCATCCAACAGCGCAGCAGCAACAGCGCCGTGAACAGGTCCGGGCCGCAACGCCCGAACAACGTCAGCAGAAGTTGAATAACCTGCACGCCAATGCCCTGAGCGGTAACGATATCCGTTCGCCTTCCTGGCAGTCGCAGCAGGAGCGTGGCCTGCAGAGCCGTCATATCTCAGGTTTAAGCAGCGAGCAGCGCAGCGCGGCCAGAGAACATCTTTCGGAACATCATGAACTGCGCCGCCGCTGAGGATAATCAGATGAAAAAATTATTAACAATGACTCTGCTGGCCCTGACCCTGGCACCCGCTATATCGTTGGCTCAACAGCAGTTTACCTCTCCGGAACTGGCCGCCAGCGCGCTGGTCGAGGCGATCGGCAAGCATGATGAATCAGCGCTCAACGGGCTGCTCGGCGATAGCTGGCAGCAGTTTTTACCGCCGGATGGCATTGCCCCTGACGCCGTCGATCGCTTTCAACGTGACTGGAAAGTGAGCCATCGTATCGTTCAGCAACAGGATAGCGCCTGGCTGGAGGTGGGTCAGGAAGCATGGCGGCTACCGATCCCCATAATTCAGGATAAGAGCGGCTGGCGTTTTGACATGGCCGCTGCTGAAGATGAGATCCTGACTCGCGCCATTGGCCGCAATGAGCTGTCAGCCATTCAGGCAATGCATGCTTACGTTGATGCCCAGCAAGATTTCTATCGGTTAAACCACACCTGGGCGCAGAAGATTATCAGCAGTGATGGCAAGAAAGATGGCCTCTACTGGCCAACCGCTCCCGGTGAAGCGCCCAGCCCGTTAGGACCGGCATTTAGTCCCATAGAACCCGGCGAGGGCTATCACGGCTACCGTTTCCGCATAATTAAAGACGGCGAGAATCAGGGGGTCGCCCTGCTGGCATGGCCGGTTGAATGGGGAAAAACCGGTATCATGAGCTTTATGGTTGACCAAAATGATGAGGTTTTTCAGGCTAATTTAGGTGATGAAACGCAGAGCAAGGCGCTGGCGATTTCTCAATTTTCGCCTGATTCCGGCTGGCAGGCCATCCATCAATAGTAAAATGCCCGGCGCGCGATGGCGCTGCCGGGCAATATCACTACATTGGCTTAGCCCTGATGGGGCATCAGAGACGGGTAGCCGGCAAAAGCCGGTTTAGTGCTGGTCAACGCCGCTTCATCAGCGCTGATGCTACCGGAGTTCGCCGCCCATACGCCTTCGCTGGTCTTCGTTATTTGCTGATGTTGCCTATTCAAATCCTGGCCCATAGCGGCAATATGGGTGCTTTCGGTACCGCCGCTGTTATCAGCCCAGGGAATCGCGGCATCCGCCGCGTAGGCCATACCAGAGGCCAACGTTGCCGCCAGCAGAGTGGTGGTTAAAAGCCTTTTCATCGCATACCTCACGCATAGTTAACTACCTATAAGTTTATATAGTTATTATTTTTTGAGAATTAATAAGGTATGCACTTTTATTAATGGCGACACAGTTCTAAACATCAACTATAAAAAAAGCGGCTCACTGAGCCGCTTTTTGATTTTGCCTGAAAGAAAAACTTACTTTTTCTTCGCTTTCGCGTTCGGCAGGTCGGTGATGCTACCTTCGAAGACTTCTGCCGCCAGGCCAACGGACTCGTGCAGAGTCGGGTGAGCGTGGATGGTCAGCGCGATATCTTCAGCGTCACAGCCCATTTCGATCGCCAGACCGATTTCGCCCAGCAGCTCGCCGCCGTTGGTGCCAACAATCGCTCCGCCGATAACGCGGTGAGATTCTTTGTCGAAAATCAGTTTGGTCATACCGTCAGCGCAGTCGGAAGCGATAGCACGGCCAGAAGCAGCCCACGGGAAGGTGGCGGTTTCGTAGCTGATGCCTTTCTCTTTCGCTTCTTTCTCCGTCAGGCCAACCCATGCAACTTCCGGCTCGGTATAGGCGATGGACGGGATAACTTTCGGGTCGAAGTAGTGCTTCATGCCGGCGATAACTTCGGCTGCAACGTGGCCTTCGTGAACGCCTTTGTGCGCCAGCATCGGCTGACCGACGATATCGCCGATAGCAAAGATGTGCGGCACGTTGGTACGCAGTTGTTTGTCAACGCGGATAAAACCACGCTCGTCAACTTCAACGCCTGCTTTACCAGCATCAAGGTTTTTACCGTTCGGCACGCGACCGATAGCCACCAGCACGGCGTCATAGCGCTGCGCTTCAGCCGGGGCTTTTTTGCCTTCCATGGAAACGTAGATACCGTCTTCTTTCGCTTCAACGGCGGTCACTTTGGTTTCCAGCATCAGGTTAAATTTCTTACTGATGCGCTTGGTGAAGACTTTCACCACGTCTTTATCTGCTGCCGGGATAACCTGGTCGAACATTTCAACCACGTCAATCTCTGAACCCAGCGCATGGTATACGGTACCCATTTCCAGACCGATGATCCCGCCGCCCATAACCAGCAGGCGTTTTGGTACGGTTTTCAGCTCCAGCGCATCGGTGGAGTCCCATACGCGCGGATCTTCATGCGGAATGAACGGCAGTTCGATCGGACGGGAGCCCGCCGCGATGATAGCGTTGTCGAAGTTGATCACGGTTTTGCCGTTTTCGCCTTCCACTTCCAGGGTGTTAGCGCCGGTAAATTTACCCAGACCGTTAACCACCTTCACTTTACGCCCTTTGGCCATGCCAGCCAGACCACCGGTCAGCTGAGTGATGACTTTTTCTTTCCAGGTGCGAATCTTGTCAATGTCGGTTTTCGGCTCACCGAAAACGATGCCGTGTTCGGCCAGCGCTTTCGCTTCTTCGATAACTTTAGCAACGTGCAGCAGTGCTTTAGAAGGGATACAGCCGACGTTCAGGCAAACACCGCCGAGGGTGCTGTAACGTTCTACGATGACGGTTTCCAGACCTAAATCAGCGCAACGGAAGGCAGCAGAATAACCTGCGGGGCCTGCCCCAAGTACCACGACCTGAGTTTTGATTTCAGTACTCATCATGACCTCTGTTATTTGTATCCGGCGGGTCTGACGCTATTGTTTTTACGCCCATGTCCACCGGGACGTTCTATCCGCAAGCATTTTACAAAATTGTTAACAATTTTGAAACAACAAACGGCAAACGATTTTGTCCTTTATTGCTGGTAACTTCAAAACGCAGAAGAGATTACCAGAAAAAAGCCGGCCGTCAGGCCGGCTTTTTGCTTACATCACCAGGCGGCGAATGTCGCTCAGCATATTGTTGATGATGGTGATAAAGCGCGCACCATCAGCACCGTCGATCACGCGGTGGTCGAAGGACAGAGAGATCGGCATCATCAGACGCGGCACGAACTCTTTGCCATTCCATACTGGCTCCATCGCGGACTTGGACACGCCGAGGATAGCCACTTCCGGCGCGTTCACAATCGGTGCGAAGTGGGTGGTACCCAGGCCGCCGATGCTGGAGATAGTGAAGCAACCACCCTGCATTTCGCCAGCGGTCAGCTTACCATCACGCGCTTTCTTGGAAATCACGGTCAGTTCACGAGACAGCTCGGTAATGCTCTTCTTGTTCACGTCTTTAAAGACCGGAACAACCAGACCATTCGGGGTATCAACCGCCACGCCGATATTGATGTATTTCTTCAGCGTCAGACGCTGTGCATCTTCAGACAGGGAGCTGTTGAAGCGCGGCATCTGCTCAAGCGCCGCGGCAACGGCTTTCATGATGAAGACCACCGGAGTGAATTTCACGTCCAGCTTACGCTTCTCAGCTTCGGCGTTCTGCTGTTTACGGAACGCTTCCAGATCGGTGATATCGGTTTTGTCGAAGTGCGTAACGTGCGGGATCATCACCCAGTTACGGCTCAGGTTAGCGCCAGAGATCTTCTGGATGCGGCCCAGTTCAACTTCTTCCACTTCACCAAACTTGCTGAAGTCCACTTTCGGCCACGGCAGCATGCCCGGGATACCGCCACCGGTAGCAGCAGGCGCGGCTTCAGCGCGTTTAACCGCTTCTTTCACGTAGGCCTGAACGTCTTCGCGCAGGATACGGCCTTTACGACCGGAACCTTTCACTTTCGCCAGGTTGACGCCGAACTCGCGCGCCAGACGACGAATCAGCGGCGTTGCGTGAACGTAAGCGTCGTTTTCAGCGAACTCAGATTTGCCTTCCGCTTTTGCAGCAGGAGCCGCAGCAGGTTTAGACGCCTGAGCCGGTGCAGCAGCAGGTGCCGGAGCAGCCGCGGCAGCCGGAGCTGCGGCAGGCGCAGCGCCTTCCACTTCGAAGACCATAATCAGGGAGCCAGTGGAGACTTTGTCGCCGGTGCTGATTTTGATCTCTTTCACAGTACCCGCGAATGGCGCAGGCACTTCCATGGAAGCTTTGTCGCCTTCAACGGTGATCAGTGACTGTTCAGCGGCGATTTTATCGCCCACTTTCACCATCACTTCAGTCACTTCAACTTCATCGCCGCCGATATCCGGTACGTGAACTTCTTTAGCGCCTGAAGCTGCCGGTGCAGCAGCAGCAGCCGGAGCAGCTTCCGCTTTTGCCGGCGCCGCGGCAGGCGCAGCGCCTGCCACTTCAAAGATCATGATCAGGGATCCAGTGGACACTTTGTCACCGGTGTTGATCTTGATCTCTTTCACGGTGCCGGCGAACGGCGCCGGAACTTCCATAGAAGCCTTGTCGCCTTCTACGGTGATCAGGGATTGTTCAGCGGCGATGGTGTCGCCCACTTTCACCATGATTTCCGTGACTTCAACTTCATCACTGCCGATATCCGGTACGTGAACTTCTTTCGCGCTGGCGGCTGCCGGTGCTGCGGCGGCCGGAGCGGCTTCTTTCTTCTCTTCCTGCGCAGGTGCAGCGGCTGCTGCACCATCGGCGGAATCGAAAATCATGATCAGTTTACCGGTCTCGGTTTTGTCGCCGACAGAGACTTTGATCTCTTTAACGACGCCAGCCTGCGGAGACGGGACTTCCATAGAGGCTTTGTCGCCTTCTACGGTGATCAGCGACTGTTCAGCTTCAACTTTGTCGCCCACTTTGACCAGAATCTCGGTGATTTCAACTTCATCAGCCCCGATGTCCGGTACTTTGATTTCGATAGCCATTATTCTTTTACCTCTTACGCCAGACGCGGGTTAACTTTATCTGCATCGATGTTGAATTTAGTGATGGCTTCCGCAACCACTTTCTTATCGATTTCGCCACGTTTAGCCAGTTCGCCCAGCGCTGCTACCACCACGTAGGAAGCGTCAACTTCGAAGTGGTGACGCAGGTTTTCACGGCTGTCAGAGCGACCGAAGCCGTCGGTACCCAGTACGCGGTAATCATCGGCCGGTACGTAAGTACGAACCTGCTCAGCGAACAGTTTCATATAGTCAGTCGATGCGACTGCCGGAGCATCATTCATCACCTGAGCGATGTACGGAACGCGCGGCGTTTCCAGCGGATGCAGCATGTTCCAGCGTTCACAATCCTGGCCATCGCGCGCCAGTTCGGTGAAGGAGGTGACGCTATAAACGTCAGAACCTACGCCGTAGTCGTTGGCCAGGATCTGCGCTGCTTCACGAACGTGACGCAGGATAGAACCGGAGCCCAGCAGCTGAACTTTACCTTTGCTACCTTCAACGGTTTCGAGTTTGTAGATACCTTTACGGATACCTTCCTCGGCACCTGCTGGCATGGCCGGCATGTGGTAGTTTTCGTTCAGCGTGGTGATGTAGTAGTAAACGTTCTCTTGTTTCTCACCGTACATACGCTCCAGACCATCGTGCATGATGACCGCAACTTCGTATGCATAAGACGGATCGTAAGAGATACAGTTCGGGATAGTCAGAGACTGAATATGGCTGTGGCCATCTTCGTGCTGCAGACCTTCGCCGTTCAGCGTCGTACGACCGGAAGTACCACCGATCAGGAAGCCGCGAGCCTGCTGGTCACCAGCCTGCCAGCACAGATCGCCGATACGCTGGAACCCGAACATAGAGTAGTAGATGTAGAACGGGATCATCGGCAGGTTGTTGGTGCTGTAGGAGGTCGCAGCAGCCAGCCAGGATGCGCCAGCACCCAGTTCGTTGATACCTTCCTGCAGAATCTGGCCTTTCTCGTCTTCTTTGTAGTATGCAACCTGCTCACGGTCCTGCGGGGTGTACTGCTGGCCGTTCGGGCTGTAGATACCAATCTGACGGAACAGACCTTCCATACCAAAGGTACGCGCTTCATCGGCGATGATCGGCACGAGGCGGTCTTTGATGGATTTGTTCTTCAGCATCACGTTCAGGGCACGAACGAACGCGATAGTGGTAGAGATCTCTTTATTCTGCTCTTCCAGCAGCGGCCCGAAATCTTCCAGAGTCGGCAGCTCCAGCTTCTCATCGAAGTTCGGCTGACGGCTCGGCAGATAGCCGTGCAGTTTCTGACGCTGGGCGTGCAGATAGGTGTGCTCTTCGGAACCTTCCGGGAAGGTCACGTACGGCAGTTTTTCGATATCCGCATCGGCAACCGGCACATTGAAACGATCGCGGACGTAGCGAACGCCGTCCATGTTCATCTTCTTAACCTGGTGGGCGATGTTTTTACCTTCAGCAGTGTCACCCATGCCGTAACCTTTAATGGTATGGGCGAGAATGACGGTAGCTTTGCCTTTGGTTTCCTGCGCTTTTTTCAGTGCAGCATAGACTTTCTTCGGATCGTGGCCGCCGCGGTTCAGGGCCCAGATCTGCTCGTCAGTCCAGTCGGCGACCAGCGCTGCGGTTTCCGGATATTTACCGAAGAAGTGCTCACGCACGTAGGCGCCGTCTTTGGATTTGAAGGTCTGGTAGTCACCGTCAACGGTCTCTTCCATCAGCTGGATCAGTTTACCGCTGGTATCTTTACGCAGCAGCTCATCCCAGCGACCGCCCCAGATAACCTTAATGACGTTCCAGCCAGCACCACCGAAGATGCCTTCCAGTTCGTTAATGATCTTGCCATTACCGGTAACCGGGCCGTCAAGACGCTGCAGGTTACAGTTGATAACGAAGACCAGGTTGTCCAGCTTCTCACGAGTCGCGATGGTGATCGCGCCTTTGGATTCCGGCTCGTCCATCTCACCGTCGCCCAGGAAGGCGTAAACGGTTTGTTTGGAGGTATCTTTCAGACCACGGTGTTCCAGATATTTCAGGAACTTAGCCTGATAAATCGCGCCGATTGGGCCCAGGCCCATAGAAACGGTCGGGAACTGCCAGAATTCCGGCATCAGTTTCGGGTGCGGGTAAGAGGACAGACCTTTACCGTGAACTTCCTGACGGAAGTTGTTCATCTGCTCTTCAGTCAGACGACCTTCCAGGAAAGCACGCGCGTAGACGCCCGGAGAGATGTGGCCCTGGAAGTAAACCAGGTCGCCGCCGTCCTGCTCGTTGCGTGCGCGGAAGAAGTGGTTAAAGCACACTTCGTAGAAGGTTGCGGAAGACTGGAAGGAAGCCATGTGGCCGCCCAGTTCGAGATCTTTTTTCGATGCGCGCAGAACGGTCATAATCGCGTTCCAGCGGATCGCAGAACGGATACGACGTTCCAGATCCAGATTCCCCGGGTATTCCGGCTCATCTTCAACGGCAATAGTGTTTACGTAACCGCCGGTCGATGCGCCAGCAGCCACTTTCACCCCGCCTTTGCGGGCTTCAGAAAGGAGTTGGTCAATAAGATACTGAGCGCGCTCAACACCTTCTTCACGGATGACCGATTCGATCGCCTGTAGCCAGTCGCGAGTTTCGATCGGATCCACGTCATTTGGTAAACGTTCTGACATGGGGGGTATTCCTTATCTATCTAATCGTTGATTAATCTGGAACCTGTCCCATTGCGCTCTTTGTTCTTCATACTTCTGGCTGTCTCTTTGTTGGCTTCGCTTCCTCATCCCAGTCACATAGTTCACTATGCTCCCGGGGATTCGCGCGCTTGCCGCCGCGATACACCCAAAATTATTTTGAACAACTAAAAGTGCAATAAGACAGGTTCTGCGTTTAGTTGCCGCGCTCTAAAAATGGCGCTTAAGAACCGGAGTTCTCATCTTTTCGTTGCTGTAAACGACGCAGTGAGCGTTCACGACGGCTCTGCTCACGGCTACGATCCAGCAAAATTTCCTCAATGAACGCCAGGTGACGATGCGACGCTTCACGCGCCTGCTCCGGTTCCCCGGCGATTATCGCCTCAAAAATGCGAGTACGATGATTGCTGACCTGCGGGAGCATCTCCCGACGGGCGTACAACAATTCAAAATTCTGGCGAACGTTCTGGGCCAGCATCGGCTCCATACAGCGTAGTAGATGGAGCAACACCACATTGTGCGCCGCTTCGGTGACGGCAATTTGATACTGGACGACGGCATCGGATTCGGCGTCAAGATCGCCGGACTGCTGAGCCCGCTCAATGGCCTGATGCAACTCGCGAATACGTTCGCGATCTTCATCGTTGCTGCGCAGCGCCGCGTAATAAGCCGCGATGCCTTCAAGCGCGTGACGGGTTTCCAGCAGATCGAATTGGGATTCAGGGTGGTCGGACAGTAGCTCTACCAGCGGGTCGCTGAAGCTCTGCCACAGGCGGCTTTGCACAAACGTTCCGCCCCCCTGGCGACGAAGCAACAAGCCCTTAGCTTCGAGGCGTTGAATAGCCTCACGGAGCGAGGGACGGGAAACGTCGAACTGTTTTGCCAGTTCACGTTCTGGCGGGAGTTTTTCACCGGGGCGCAACGTCCCCTCAAGGATTAAAAACTCCAGCTGCTGCTCTATCACATCGGATAGTTTTGGTTGGCGGATCTTGCTGTAGGCCATATTCCCTGTCTCTGCCATTAGCCCGGAGTCAATTGGTCTTACCAATTCATAGTTCGTATCGCTAAAGTAACAAAGTATTCACCTTCTGTCCATACAGGTTTTGATTGAAATCATTAAACCCGGCACGTTTTAACAACCTTACAGAAATAACATTTCAAAAATGTAACCTTGCACAAATGTTGTGTTTACTCACAAAGAGGTAGCGTTAACGTAATAGAAACGAAAAATTACGCTATCTGAACCGATTCAACTCACCAATTGGTGAATATTAATTCAATGAAAGCGAATAAGTAGCAAATAATAGACAGGTGCGGAATATTGAGGTGTGATTTACAAATGGTTTCTTTTTGCTCGCATCGTCATCATCCCTTCATAAAGCAGGTGCATTCAGCGGCGCTTATCACTATTCTCCATGATACGAAAGGCCTTTTCATGAATTCCCCCTCCGCCTTGCGTAAAGAAATAAGTACATCAACGGAATTTGATAATTACACAAACACAACAATATGTGCGTTGCATCATTCGGGGCAGAACGGAGCGCAGGCTCAGTGAAATTTCGCTGACTATGCTATCAGGCAGGGACGGACAGCGAAGAAGTCACCTGAAGGATGACGCGGACAAACATAATAACCATAACCACACACGAGGTTTCATGATGGAAGGTCAACAGCATGGCGATCGGCTTAAGCGCGGCCTTAAAAACCGCCATATTCAGCTTATTGCGCTGGGAGGCGCTATCGGTACCGGTTTGTTTCTCGGTAGCGCATCCGTCATCCAAAACGCGGGTCCCGGTATCATTCTGGGCTACGCAATTGCCGGTTTTATTGCCTTCCTGATTATGCGTCAGCTGGGCGAGATGGTCGTTGAAGAACCGGTGGCCGGTTCATTTAGTCATTTTGCCTACAAATACTGGGGCGGCTTTGCAGGTTTCGCTTCCGGCTGGAACTACTGGGTGCTTTACGTGCTGGTCGCGATGGCTGAGCTGACCGCGGTCGGGAAATACGTCCAGTTCTGGTGGCCGGAAATTCCCACCTGGGTTTCTGCGGCCATTTTCTTTATCGCCATCAACGCGATCAACCTGACTAACGTCAAAGTGTTTGGCGAGATGGAGTTCTGGTTCGCGATCATCAAAGTCGTCGCCGTCGTGGCGATGATCCTGTTCGGCGGCTGGCTGCTGTTTAGCGGCAACGGCGGCCCGCAGGCCACCGTACGCAACCTGTGGGAGCAAGGCGGATTCCTGCCGCACGGCTTCACCGGGCTGGTGATGATGATGGCGATTATTATGTTCTCGTTCGGCGGTCTGGAGCTGGTGGGTATTACCGCCGCAGAAGCGGATAACCCGGAGCAAAGCATTCCAAAAGCCACTAACCAGGTTATCTACCGTATTCTGATTTTCTATGTGGGCTCGCTGGCCGTTCTGCTCTCTCTGCTGCCGTGGAGCCGCGTGACCGCCGATACCAGTCCGTTTGTCCTGATTTTCCATGAGCTGGGCGATACCTTTGTCGCTAACGCCCTGAATATCGTGGTCCTGACCGCGGCGCTGTCGGTGTATAACAGCTGCGTTTACTGCAACAGCCGGATGCTGTTCGGCCTGGCCCAGCAGGGTAACGCGCCAAAAGCGCTAATGAGCGTTGATAAACGCGGCGTACCGGTTAACACTATCCTCGTCTCCGCTGTGGTCACCGCGCTGTGCGTCCTGATAAACTACTTCGCGCCGGAATCCGCGTTTGGTCTGCTGATGGCGCTGGTAGTTTCCGCCCTGGTGATCAACTGGGCGATGATCAGCCTGGCGCACATCAAATTCCGTCGCGCTAAGCAGCAGCAGGGCGTGGTTACCCGCTTCCCGGCGCTGCTGTATCCGCTGGGTAACTGGATTTGCCTGCTGTTCATGGCGGGAGTACTGGTGATCATGCTGATGACCCCTGGCATGGCGATTTCTGTCTACCTTATCCCGGTGTGGATTGCCGTTCTCGGCGTCGGCTACCTGTTTAAACAGAAAACCGCCAGCGCCATTAAAGCGTAATCCTGCATCTCTACAACCTGTGTCCGCCCGCCGTTGGCGGACACAGTGCATTGTTACCTGCTTCACATTTTATCCCTGACAACCGATTTATCCATATCGTTAACCCTATCCTGCAACGCATTAGTCCATTACCCGGCTAATAATTCTCTCCATACCGCCACGGGGAGATCGCTGCGATGAATGGCAATAAGCTTTCAGTTAAAGAAAAAATAGGCTACGGGATGGGTGACGCCGGATGCAACATCATATTCGGCGCCATCATGTTGTTTGTTAACTATTTTTATACGGATATTTTTGGTCTCGCGCCGGCGCTGGTAGGCGTATTGCTGCTCTCCGTACGCGTTATTGATGCAGTTACCGATCCGATTATGGGGGCTATGGCCGACCGTACCCGCAGTAAATACGGGCGCTTTCGTCCATGGCTGCTGTGGATTGCTTTCCCGTATGCGCTGTTCAGCGTGCTGATGTTTACCACGCCGGAGTGGACGTACAATAGCAAGGTTATCTATGCTTTCGTCACCTACTTCCTGCTCTCGCTGACCTATACCGCGATTAACATCCCCTACTGCTCATTAGGTAGCGTGATTACGAATGACCCGCAGGAACGCGTGGCCTGCCAGTCCTATCGCTTCGTGATGGTCGGTATTGCCACACTCCTGCTCTCCCTTACGCTACTGCCGATGGCGGACTGGTTCGGTGGTGAGGATAAAGCCAAAGGCTACCAGATGGCGATGACCGTGCTGGCGTTTATCGGTATGTGCATGTTCCTTTTCTGCTTTGCCACCGTCCGTGAACGCGTAAAACCCGCTGTCCAGACCAACGACGAGCTGAAAAAAGATCTAAAAGACGTCTGGAAAAACGACCAGTGGGTTCGCATCCTGCTGTTAACGCTTTGCAACGTCTGTCCGGGCTTTATTCGCATGGCCGCCACCATGTACTACGTCACCTGGGTTATGCAACAAAGCACCCACTTCGCGACGCTGTTTATCAGCCTTGGCGTGGTCGGGATGATGATCGGTAGTATGCTGGCAAAAGTTCTGACCGACCGCTGGTGTAAACTGCAGGTGTTTTTCTGGACCAATATCGTACTGGCCGTTTTCTCCTGCGCGTTCTATTTCTTCGACCCGCACGCCACCATGATGATCATGGCGCTCTACTTCCTGCTGAATGTTCTGCATCAGATCCCCTCACCGCTGCACTGGTCGCTAATGGCCGACGTTGACGACTACGGTGAATGGAAGACCGGCAAACGCATCACCGGCATCAGCTTCTCCGGCAACCTGTTCTTCCTGAAGGTCGGTCTGGCTATCGCCGGGGCGATGGTTGGCTTTCTCCTCTCCTGGTACGGTTACGATGCCGGCGCGAAACAGCAAAGCGCATCCGCGATTAACGGTATCGTACTGCTATTCAGCGTTATCCCCGGCGTCGGCTATCTGATTACCGCGGGAGTGGTGCGTATGCTGAAGGTTAACCGTGAATTTATGAGGCAAATTCAGTCTGACCTCGAGAAGCGCCGGGTCAACTATAGCGAGCTCAATGACTATCAGGAACTGAAAACCGGCGAACATGTAAGGAAAGCGTAATGAAAAACTGGCCAAACCCATTTATTGAACAACGCGCGGACCCGTATATTCTGCGCCATCAGGATAGCTACTACTTTATTGCTTCGGTGCCGGAGTACGACCGTCTGGAAATCCGCCGCTCCGCAACTCTTGAAGGCCTGCGCGACGTGCAGCCGGTGGTCGTCTGGCGTAAACCGGACAGCGGCCCGATGAGTCAGCTCATATGGGCGCCGGAGCTGCATGAGATTGACGAAAAATGGTACATCTACTTTGCGGCGACCCACACGCACGACCTGGATGAACTGGGGATGTTCCAGCACCGTATGTTTGCGCTTGAATGCGCGGACAGCGATCCGTTAACCGGTAAATGGCAGGTAAAAGGCCAGGTAAAAACGCCGTTTGACACCTTTGCCCTGGATGCCACCACTTTCCGTCATCAGGGCAAACAGTGGTACCTGTGGGCGCAAAAAGACCCTGACATTAAAGGCAACACCAACCTCTATCTGGCTGAGCTGGAAAACCCGTGGACGCTAAAAGGCAAGCCGGTGATGTTGAGCAAACCCGAGTTCGACTGGGAGTGTCGCGGTTTCATGGTGAACGAAGGCCCGGCGGTGCTTTTCCACGGCGACAAGCTGTTCGTTAGCTATTCCGCCAGCGCTACCGATGAAAACTACTGCATGGGCTTACTGTGGATAGACATTAACGCCGACCCGCTCCGGCCAGAAAACTGGCATAAAGCGCCGCAGCCGGTATTCCGCACCAGCTATGAGAATCGTCAGTATGGGCCCGGGCACAATAGCTTTACGCAGACGCCGGAAAGAGAAGATGTGCTGGTGTACCACGCGCGTAACTACACCGAAATAGAAGGCGACCCGCTGTACGATCCAAATCGTCATACGCGCCTGAAGCTCATTCGCTGGCAAGAAAACGGGATGCCTGATTTCGGCATCCCGGCAGCAGACACGTATTAAAAGTCCTGCCTGCCCGCCAACGGGCAGGCGCTTAAATCAGCGTACCGTAAATGGTCAGCAGCGCCATAATCACCACGACCACCAACGAGGTTTTCTTCGCCATGGAGACCGCCGCCTTCGGCGTAGCCACTTTATCCACGTGCGGCTCACGCGCCAGCGAATACTGCGCCAGACGCGTCAATACCTGATACTGAGAAGAGTGGCGGTCGCCCAGCGAGGCAAACCACGCCGGTAAGGCTTTTTCACCGTGTCCAACCAAAGCGTACACCACGCCGACCAGGCGTACCGGAACCCAGTCAACCACGTGCAGAATGCCGTCGATACCCGACTGTAAGCGATGGCGCGGCGTCTGATAACGCGCCAGCCACGTTTGCCAGGCCCGCAGCGTACAGTAGGCGATCAGGGTTAACGGCCCCCACGGCCCGCCGACCACAAACCAGAACAGCGGAGCAAGATAATAGCGGTAGTTAATCCACAGCAGCGCATTTTGCAGCTCGCTCAGATACTCACGCTGGTCGCAGCCGGGTGGTACGCCGTGGATCAGGGTAAGTTCGCTGGCCATGGCGTCGCAGGCGCGGCTATCATCGCGCGCCGCGGCCTTCAGGTAGGCGTGATAGTGCAAGCGGACTTTACCTGCGCCTATGCACAGCAGGCCAAGCAGGATCCAGAACACCAGCAGCGGAACGTTAAACAGTTGCCCCTGCAGCAGGCGCTGAATAATAAACACAACCGCCGCAGCCGCTACCGTCATCAGTATGGTTGTCAGCAGGGAATAATGCTTTATCCGGCGAAACAGCACTTCCAGCCGATGATCGAGCTGCCAGTGCTCGCCCAGCTTAAACAAGCGCTCGGCAATGAGGACTAACAGCGTAGTAAACAACGTCATGGCATCTCCTTATTCTGACGACGGGGTTAACAGAGCGCGAAACTTTACCCAGTCAAAAGCCGGGCCGGGATCCGTTTTACGCACTGGCGCAATATCGCTATGGCCGGTGATATTGTCAGCTATCGCCGGATAGAGCGGGATAAGCTGACGGGTAACGGCTGCCAGCTGCTGATACTGCGCGTCGGTATAAGCCAGCTCGTCGGTCCCTTCCAGCTCAATGCCTATCGAAAAATCGTTGCAGCGCTCGCGCCCGTGATAGCTTGAAACACCCGCGTGCCACGCGCGCTTGTCGAAAGGCACATACTGCACGATTTCGCCATCGCGGCGAATCAGACAATGCGCCGAAACGCGAAGATGGGCAATCTCGGCAAAGAAAGGATGGGCATGGGGATCGAGCGTACCGCTGAACAGGGCATCAATCCACGGGCCGCCAAATTCGCCGGGCGGTAGGCTTATATTGTGCACCACCAGCAAAGAGGGAGTTTCATTATCCGGACGGCTATCTTGATGCGGCGAAGGTACCCGACGCGCCTCGACCAGCCATCCCCCGTTCAACTGCATGTTGAGTCTCCTTTTACTAGCTTATGCATGGCGGCACCGCGCCCAACGAATCCCCTGCATCATACGCCCTCTCGCTCAGCGGACTAACGCCAAAAGCTAAACGCTGAAACCGCCGGCAAAATGAAGCGGATGTGGTACAAAAACGTTGTTCAGGTTAGCATGTTTCCCACTTCTGAATCTTATCTATCTGGAGCTTTATCATGACGCCTCGTCGCTACAATCCCGACCGCCGCCGTGACGCGCTGCTGGAGCGTATTAATCTTGATATTACCGATGCCGTCGCTCAATCCCTGCGGGAAGATTTAGGCGGCGAAGTGGATGCGAATAACGACATTAGCGCACAATTATTGCCTCAGGACGCGCACTCGCATGCGGTCGTGATCACCCGCGAAGATGGCGTATTTTGTGGTAAACGCTGGGTAGAAGAAGTCTTTATTCAGCTTGCGGGCGATGACGTTAACTTCACCTGGCATGTTGCCGATGGCGATGCAGTAAAAGCAAACCAGCCGTTGTTCGAGCTGGAAGGCCCTTCGCGTATTCTGCTCACCGGCGAGCGCACCGCACTCAATTTCGTGCAAACGTTGTCCGGGGTAGCGAGTGAAGTCCGCCGCTACGTTGATCTGCTGGTGGGTACCAAAACTCAGCTGCTCGATACGCGCAAAACGCTGCCGGGTCTGCGCACGGCGCTGAAGTACGCGGTCTTATGCGGCGGTGGGGCCAACCATCGTCTGGGCCTCTCCGATGCCTTTCTGATTAAAGAGAATCATATTATCGCTTCCGGCTCGGTACGGCAGGCGGTTGAAAAAGCGTTCTGGCTTCATCCTGATGTGCCGGTAGAAGTGGAAGTCGAAACTCTTGAAGAACTGGACGAAGCGCTAAAAGCCGGCGCCGACATCATTATGCTCGACAACTTCACTACCGACCTGATGCGCGAAGCGGTCAAACTTACCCAGGGTCAGGCGGCGCTGGAAGTCTCCGGCAACGTCACATTCGATACCATTCGTGAATTTGCCGAAACCGGCGTCGACTACATATCCGTTGGCGCGTTGACGAAACACGTGCGCGCCCTCGACCTCTCTATGCGTTTCCGTTGATTGCCTTGCCCCGGTTTTCACTTTATGCCGGGGCTCACTTTTGCGAACTGACTCGCATGCCAATAATCCCTCCATGCAAGCGGCCCAAAAAGCCTGGAACCCTGCTTCCTTAGGCGAAATCTGCGGATCGTATCGCTGAAAAAATCCCGGCAAAGTGCTCCTGAAGATAACAAGGAGCAACTTATGGACAAACAACGTGGTTTTACCCTCATCGAACTCATGGTGGTCATCGGGATCATCGCCATTCTCAGCGCAATCGGCATTCCGGCGTATCAGAATTACCTGCGAAAAGCGGCGCTTACCGACATGCTACAAACCTTCGTCCCTTTCCGTACCGCCATTGAGCTATGCGCGCTGGAGCACGGCGGATTAACCCCCTGCGATGGCGGCAGCAACGGGATCCCCTCCCCCGCAACCACCCGCTACGTCTCCGCTATGACCGTAGCGACGGGCGTTGTCACGCTCACCGGCCAGGAAAGCCTCAATGGCCTGAGCGTCACCATGACGCCGTCCTGGGATAACGCTAACGGTATCACCGGCTGGCAGCGCGTTTGCAATATTACTGGCGATAGCGCACTTAAGCAGGCCTGTGAAGATGTGTTCCGTTTTAACTGAGAGGGCAGCAATGAAAACTGAACAATTGATCCCACTGTGCCAGCGCTACAAGGCATTGCTGCTCGATAGCGATGAAAACACCATTGCCATCGCCGTAGTCGATGCCCCTGCGCCGGAACTCATGGAAGCCCTGCGCTTCGCGACTCAGAAAAGGATTGATATCGAATGCTGGAACCAGGACCGGATGGACAAACGGCTGCAGACGCCGGGAATATCAACACTCACCCCACCTGTTGAAGCGTCGGCCAGCATCGTTGAACAGGTAAATAACCTTCTCGAACAAGCCCTGCGCCAGCGCGCATCCGATATTCATATCGAACCAGGCGACGATCGCCTGAGAATTCGCCTGCGGGTAGACGGCGTCCTCCATTCTCTTGCTCCGCTCGCCGCGGAACTCGCCGCCCCCATCACCGCCCGACTTAAGGTGCTCGGCAATCTGGATATCGCCGAACACCGGGTGCCGCAGGACGGTCAGTTCACCCTCACGCTCTCCGATCGCCCGGTCTCGTTTCGGATCGCCACGCTTCCCTGCCGCGGAGGGGAGAAAATCGTTCTGCGTTTACTACATCAGGTCGAACAAGCGCTGGACCTGGAGGCGCTGGGGCTCTCCGCCCAGCAGCTTGCCGCCTTCCGTTCGGCGCTAAACCAACCCCAGGGCCTGATGCTGGTCACTGGTCCGACGGGGAGTGGGAAAACCGTCACTTTATACAGCGCGCTGCAGGCGCGGAACCGCGACGAAGTCAATATATGCAGCGTTGAAGATCCGCTGGAGATCCCCATTGTGGGGATGAATCAGACGCAGATTAACCCCCGGGCGGGTTTAACCTTTCACAGCGTACTGCGCGCCCTGCTCCGTCAGGATCCCGATATCGTAATGGTGGGAGAAATACGCGATGCGGAAACCGCTGAAATTGCGATAAAAGCAGCGCAGACCGGGCACCTGGTGCTCTCAACGCTGCACACCAATTCAACCAGTGAAACGCTGGTTCGTCTGCAGCAGATGGGCGTTGCGCGCTGGATGATCTCATCCGCGCTTTCGCTGGTGGTTGCTCAACGTCTGGTACGCAAGCTGTGCCCCCACTGCCGGCGGGAAACCGGCAGTTCGGCTGATGTTCCGCACAGCCTGTGGCCGCGGGCGCTTCCTCGCTGGCAGGCTCCGGGCTGTCAGCACTGCTATCACGGCTACTACGGTCGCCTGGCGCTCTTTGAGCTGCTACCCGTCAATACCGCGTTACGGCAGGCGATAACTCAGGGTCTTAGCGCCGGGGAGATCGAGTCCCTGGCACGGGAATCCGGAATGATGACGCTATTTGAGAGCGGTTGCCTGGCCGTCGAACATGGGATGACCAGTCTGGAAGAAGTGGTACGCGTGTTGGGGATACCGCATGGCGACTAAACGACTGTGGCGCTGGCGCGGTATCACTCTCCAGGGCGCTCCCTGCCAGGGAACGCTCTGGCAGGATAATCGCCCCGAGGCATTGCAGGCTCTACAGCGACAACGAATTATCCCGCTGACGCTGCGCTGCTGTAGCGTGCAAAACGCCCTCTGGCATCCGCGCTACAGCGGTGAAATCATCCGCCAGTTGGCGGCCCTTCTTCAGGCCGGCCTCCCGCTGGCTGAGGGGTTGGAACTGCTGGCGCAGCAGCAGCCCAATGCGCAATGGCAAGCGTTGCTGCAAACCCTGGCAGCAGATCTAGCGCAGGGCATTTCGCTTTCAGGCTCCCTGGAAAAATGGCCTGAAGCGTTCCCCCCGTTATATCTGGCCATGATCCGCACCGGTGAGCTTACCGGTAAACTGGAGCTATGCTGCGCCGAGCTGGCCCAGCAGCAGCGAGAACAGCTGCTTCTCACCGAGAAAGTGAAAAAAGCGCTGCGCTACCCGCTGATTATTTTGACTCTGGCGCTGCTGGTGGTCATGGGAATGCTGTGCTTCGTCTTACCGGAGTTTGCCGCTATATATCAAACTTTCAACACCCCGCTGCCGTGGTTGACCCGCGCGGTAATGAGCGTCGGCGAGGGGCTAACTCGCTTTTGGCCATTACTCGCGGCGCTGGTAATTTTACCTGCGATACTCAACCGGCTGATTTGCCAGCGGCCAGGCTGGCTACTGTATCGTCAGAAGCTGCTCCATACGCTGCCGGTGTTTGGCAAACTGCTATGTGGCCAGCGGCTTAGCCAGATTTTTACCGTACTCGCATTGACGCAAAGCGCCGGTATCAGCTTTCTGCAAGGGCTGCAAAGCGTAGAGGAAACGCTGAATTGTCCGCTGTGGCGACAGAGACTCCGCCAGGTTTGCCGGCAAATTACCCACGGCGATCCCATCTGGCAGGCGCTCGCCAACAGCGGAGGATTTACGCCGCTGTGTCTACAGCTGATTCGTACCGGTGAAGCTTCGGGTTCGCTGGATACTATGCTGGCCAATCTGGCTCGTCACCATAGCGAGCAGACGCATCAGCAGGCAGATAATCTGGCCACCTTACTGGAGCCGATGATGCTGGTTGTAACAGGAACGATTGTCGGCGTGCTGGTGGTGGCGATGTATTTACCCATTTTTCATCTGGGCGACGCCATTAGCGGAATGGGGGGATAACGCTGGCGCAAACGCGCCAGCGAGCGGCATTACAGACTGTTGAACACGCGGTTCTCTTGTTCCTGTACGCGAATAAAAGTCGTACGTTTAGTCAGTTCTTTCAGGCGTGAAGCACCAACGTAGGTGCATGCGGAGCGCAGGCCGCCAAGAATATCGCGCGCGGTGTTTTCAACCGGGCCGCGCAGCGGCAGCTTAACGGTTTTGCCTTCCGCCGCACGGTACTGGGCTACGCCGCCAACGTGACGGGTCATCGCCGACTCGGAGCTCATGCCGTAGAACAGCATGAATTTTTCACCGTTCTCTTCAACTACGGTACCGCCGCTCTCTTCGTGCCCGGCCAGCATACCGCCAAGCATCACAAAATCTGCGCCGCCGCCGAATGCTTTAGCCACATCCCCGGGCATAGTACATCCGCCGTCGCTGATAATCTGCCCGCCCAGGCCGTGCGCCGCGTCGGCACATTCAATCACGGCGGAAAGTTGCGGATAGCCGACACCGGTTTTCACGCGGGTTGTACATACGGAACCCGGGCCGATGCCAACCTTCACGATATCGGCGCCCGAAAGAACCAGCTCTTCACACATTTCGCCGGTAACAACGTTACCTGCAATGATGGTTTTCTGCGGCCAGGCTTCGCGCGCTTTCGCGACAAACTGCACGAAGTGCTCGGAATAGCCATTCGCCACGTCAATGCATACGAAGCTAAGCTGCGGGTTCTGGATCAGAATCTGTTTGGTTTTTTCGAAATCCGCGTCGGAGGTCCCAGTAGAGACCATGACGTGCTGCACGACATCTGCCGATACGCTCTGAACAAACGCCTGCCACTGTTCAACGCTGTAATGCTTATGTACCGCAGTCAGAACGCCGAACGAAGCCAGAGCTTTAGCCATAGCAAACGTGCCAACGGTGTCCATATTAGCAGCAATAATCGGCACGCCAGTCCAGGCCAGGCCAGAGTGTTTGAAAGTGAATTCACGTTCCAGCTGTACGTCAGAACGGCTTTTGAGGGTAGAACGTTTCGGGCGGATAAGAACGTCTTTAAAACCAAGCTTCAAATCTTCTTCAATACGCATGTGCGAATTCCTGGGGTTAATTGCATTATTGTGAGAGCACAACTCCAGTGACGCTATCATACGCACGAATCATGGCCGCGCAAGACTGCGATTTTCACTTTATTTACGCTACAATCGTATAAATTTACCTGGTGAATAGCCAAAAGCGAATTTGCGATATCCCATCGCTGGCGTATCATTTTTAACCATTTGATTTGCATGCACAAAAAAACCAGAATAGGTGGTGACAGCGCTTTATTGGTTGATATCAGACCGATAAACCAACTGTCGCAGTGGCGTCGTCGCGTCGTAAATAACGGCGCTATTATTGAAAAATGTGCATGTAGTCAGTTTCAGGATTGAGGTGTATGGCATACACGGTAGCGTTAACAGGCGGCATCGGCAGTGGTAAAAGTACTGTAGCCGATGCATTCTCACACCTCGGGGTTAACGTTATTGATGCTGACATAATCGCGCGCCAGGTAGTAGAGCCCGGCACTCCGGGGCTAAGCGCGATTGTTCAACGCTTCGGTCCGCAGATACTCAATGAAGATGGCACCCTCAACCGTCGTGCTCTGCGTGAGCAAATTTTCGCTCATGCAGAGGATAAGAGCTGGCTAAACGCGCTGCTGCATCCACAAATTCAGCAGGAAACGCGTCGCCAGATGCAGCTTGCCACCTCATCTTATATTCTCTGGGTTGTACCTTTATTGGTCGAAAACCGTTTGTCCGCTAAAGCCGATCGCGTCCTTGTTGTTGATGTACCTAAAGAGACGCAGATAGAGCGCACGATGCTTCGCGATCGGGTCAGCCGACAACATGCGGAACATATTCTTGCCGCTCAGGCCACGCGCGAGCAGCGCCTTGCCGTTGCGGATGATGTTATTGAAAATATGGGTTCACCTGGTGCCATCGCATCAGCTGTCGCCCGCCTGCATGCAAAGTATCAACAGCTGGCAACGCAGGCCGCCTCACAGGAAAAACCGTAATGTCTACCCCTGTTCTATTTGAACATCCGCTTAATGAAAAAATGCGTACCTGGCTGCGTATTGAGTTTTTGCTCCAGCAGCTGGCCGTACATCCCGCCATTACCAGCCATGCTGATGCGCTGCATTTTTTCCGCAATATCGGCGACCTTTTAGATGTTTTTGAACGCGGTGAAGTGCGTACCGATCTGATGAAAGAGCTGGATCGCCAGCAGAGGAAGCTGCAATCCTGGGCGGAAGTCCCTGGGGTTGATCAGGATCGTATCAACGAACTCCGTCAGCAGCTGAAGCAATCAGGCAGTACGTTAATGTCGGCGCCACGTATCGGCCAGTACCTGCGAGAGGATCGCCTGATCGCCCTGGTACGCCAACGCCTGAGCATCCCGGGCGGCTGCTGTAGCTTCGATCTTCCGACGCTGCACATCTGGCTGCATATGCCGCAGGAATACCGTGATGAGCAGGTCGGTAAGTGGCTGGCCAGCCTGGAACCGTTGACGCAATCGCTGATGCTCATTCTCGATCTCATCCGTAACTCGGCCCCCTTCCGTAAGCAGACCAGCCTGAACGGTTTTTATCAGGACAACGGCGAAGATGCCGATCTGCTGCGTCTGCGTTTGGATCTTGCCAGCCAGCTCTACCCCCAAATATCAGGCCACAAGAGCCGCTTTGCCATCCGCTTTATGCCGCTGGACAGCGAACATGGCATCGTGCCGGAGCGTTTTGATTTTGAACTGGCCTGCTGTTAAGGAGTCATTATGTCCGAAGAGATAACCGTCAACTGCCCAACCTGCGGCAAAATTGTGGTCTGGAATGAGCAGAGCCCGTATCGCCCGTTCTGCTCCAAGCGCTGTCAGCTTATCGATTTAGGCGAATGGGCAGCGGAAGAGAAACGTATCCCGAGCAGTAGCGATCTATCAGATAGCGACGGCTGGAGCGAAGAAAAAGAGTAACGGATTTCGGGCGGGCATGTGCAGGCCCGCCCTGATTTGCCGGATGCAGACGCACCCTACCCGATCTGAGAACATTGAATTAACTTCGTAATGACGGGTTCGTTTGCCGGCGGAAAATCCTCTGCAACAAGCACGCTCTGCGCAATCCAGCGACCCGGTTGCCCTTCTTTACCCCACGGCTCGCCATCCCAGCTTTCCACCAGCCAGAACCACAGCGTGATATGACGATCGGGAAACTGATACTCCAGCTTATCAAACAGACGGGAAGCACGTACCGTAATGCCGACCTCTTCCTGCAATTCGCGAACTAAGGCCTGCTCTGACGACTCTCCTGCTTCGATTTTTCCACCAGGGAATTCAAGTTTATTCGCCATATGCGCGTCGGCAGCGCGCTGCGTTATAAAAATTTCCCCTTGCGAATTACGGATAATACCCACTGAAATTTGCAGCGTTTTCATTGTCTTTGTTCCATAAAAAAGGCGCAGATATCTGCGCCCTGGTATTCAAGATTGTAAAAGCTTAGCTCAGGCGACCGTGGCACTGCTTATATTTTTTGCCGGAGCCGCACGGACACGGATCGTTACGACCCACTTTACGCTCGCCAGTTTGTTCAGCCAACGCCTCCGCGGCAGCGGTATCATCGTCCTGGTGGCTCAACTGCTGCATCTGCGCCAGACGCTCAGCTTCTTCACGACGCTGCTGCTCCATCGCTTCCACCTCTTCCGGCATCCGCACCTGAACCTTACTCAGCGTACTGATCACTTCATACTTCAGGGATTCCAGCATTGAAGCGAACATGGAGAAAGATTCACGCTTATATTCTTGCTTCGGATCTTTTTGCGCATAGCCGCGCAGATGGATGCCCTGACGCAGATAGTCCATCGCCGCCAGGTGCTCTTTCCACAGGGAGTCCAGCGTTTGCAGCATGACGCCTTTTTCAAAGTGACGCATCATCTCAGCGCCAACCACTTCTTCCTTACGCTGATAGGTTTCAATGGCGCTCTGCAGAATGCGCTCACGCAGCGTTTCTTCATGAAGCTCCGGCTCTTTATCCAGCCACTCTTTGAGCGGAAGATCGAGGTCGAAATCATTTTTCAGACGCTCCTGCAGGCCTTCAATATCCCACATCTCTTCCAGCGACTGCGGAGGAATATGGGCATCGATGGTCGCTTTAAATACGTCTTCACGAATGCTATTAATCGTCTCGCTCACGTCGGTCACGTCGAGCAGCTCATTACGCTGGGTGTAAATAGCGCGACGCTGGTCGTTGGCCACATCGTCATATTCCAGCAGCTGCTTACGGATATCGAAGTTGCGGCTCTCGACTTTACGCTGCGCGTTGGCAATCGCTTTGGTCACCCACGGATGTTCGATAGCCTCACCCGGCTTCATACCCAGTTTACGCATCATGCCGGACACGCGGTCAGACGCGAAGATACGCATCAGGGCATCTTCCATCGACAGATAGAAACGGGAAGAACCGGCGTCCCCCTGACGGCCTGAACGACCGCGGAGCTGGTTATCAATACGGCGAGATTCATGGCGTTCGGTACCGATGATATGCAGACCGCCCGCAGCCAGTACCGCATCGTGACGAACCTGCCAGTCGGCTTTGATCTGCGCAATCTGTTCCGGAGTCGGGTCTTCCAGCTGGGCGACCTCGGCCTGCCAGCTACCGCCGAGCATAATGTCGGTACCACGGCCGGCCATGTTGGTCGCAATGGTCACCGCAGATGGATAGCCCGCCTGAGCGACGATATCCGCTTCACTGGCGTGGAATTTCGCGTTCAGCACGTTGTGCTTGATACCCGCCTTCGTCAATTCATTAGAGACCACTTCTGATTTTTCGATAGAAATGGTCCCCACCAGCACCGGTTGGCCCGCGGCGGTACGCTGCTTGATATCTTCGATAATGGCCTGGATTTTTTCCGCTTCAGTCATATAAACCAGGTCCGCCATGTCTTTACGAATCATCGGGCGGTTGGTCGGGACCACAACGGTATCCAGCTTGTAGATCGAACTAAATTCAAACGCTTCGGTATCGGCAGTACCGGTCATCCCCGCCAGCTTCTCGTACAGGCGGAAATAGTTCTGGAAGGTAATTGAAGCCAGCGTCTGGTTTTCGTTTTGAATATCAACGCCTTCTTTTGCTTCAACGGCCTGGTGCAGACCATCGGACCAGCGACGCCCCTGCATCGTACGACCGGTATGTTCGTCGACGATAATCACTTCGCCATCTTTAACGATGTAATCAACATCGCGGGTGAACAGCACGTGCGCGCGCAGCGCGGCAGTCACATGGTGCATCAGCATGATATTAGTCGGTGAGTACAGCGACTCGCCTTCTTCCATAATACCTTCATTTACCAGCAGCTCTTCAATCAGCACCAGACCCCGTTCGGTCAGGTTTACCTGACGCGCTTTCTCATCGACGGAGAAGTGTCCTTCGCCGGTAAAGGTCTCAGAGTCTTCTTTATCCTGACGTACCAGGTGCGGAATGATCTTGTTCACTTTCTTATACATTTCCGAGCTGTCTTCAGCCGGGCCGGAAATAATAAGCGGAGTACGCGCTTCATCGATCAGAATGGAGTCGACTTCATCCACCAGCGCATAGTGCAGTTTGCGCTGCACGCGCTCTTCAGGACTGAAGGCCATATTGTCGCGCAGATAGTCAAAGCCGTATTCGTTGTTGGTACCGTAAGTAATATCGGCTGCGTAGGCTTCACGCTTGGCCGGCGCAGGCAGGCCGGACATGTTAATGCCAACGGTCATACCCAGGAATTCAAACAGCGGGCGGTTGTTCTCGGCATCACGCTGCGCCAGATAGTCGTTAACGGTCACCACGTGAACACCTTTACCGGTCAGCGCATTCAGATAGGCAGGCAGCGTTGCGGTCAGCGTTTTACCTTCACCGGTACGCATTTCTGCAATACAGCGGTCGTTGAGAACCATGCCGCCGAGCAGCTGAACGTCAAAGTGACGCATACCGAAGACACGCTTACTGGCTTCACGCACGACGGCAAAGGCTTCCGGGATCAGACTCTCCAGGGCTTCACCTTTTTCCAGGCGAGCGCGGAACTCAGCAGTTTTCCCTTTCAGTTCGTCGTCGGACAGTTTTTCCATGGACGGTTCCATGGCGTTGATCACGTTGACGGCTTTGCGCATACGACGCAGCGTACGGTCGTTACGGCTACCGAATACTTTCGTTAATAATTTGATTAGCATAATAAAATCTCAAACGCCCCGCGGTGCGGAGTCAAAAAATAGAATGGTCCGTTTTTGGTTTAGCTGAGGCGTTGAGGCCCGGCGCGAATGCCGGTAACCTGGCTAATCCAGGTACAGACGCGAAACGCGCGGTGGGAAAAAGAGGGGGTGTATGCCGCCAGGTGAACAATGGCAGGAGGAGTACTATCCTGCGTCAACAGCGCGCTAAGCGTGTCGAGAAGAGCCAGATGCTGCGCCTGAAGCGGTGAAGACTCTTCCGCTACCGGCAGCGCCTGCGGCGCCATCGCAAAAGAGAGATGGCGAATAACCGTACGAATGGCGTGCTGATGCCAGTAATCAACGGTGAAATTGGGTCGACGGCTAGAAGCTTCCAGCAGCGCAAGCTGGGAAAAATTGACTTTCGCAGGATGATGATTGCTGGACGTCGTTTTTGCGGGCGACGCGGTCTCATGCTCATGACCATTGCTAAGCGCAGGCAGGCCAAGGCTAGCCGCGACCATCCCCAACAGGAGATGCGGCCAGAAATACCGTCTGCCAAACTGTCGCCAGCGCGTCAGCAATCCACTCAATTACGTTACCTTTTGTTGGTAGCAACCCTAAGAAATATTTTGCGTTCAAATACTAACATTAATACGTCGTCACGGCAGCAGGAATGAAGTCTCAGGCGGGGTAAAAACGTTTAAAAAAGGAACGAACGCGTAAAAAATGCAGTTAAAAATCAAAGCAGGGCGCAGCGGGAATATAAAAAAGAAAACGACTGGCTCCCTGGCCGGAGAGAGTACCAGGTTACCAGTCGAATTTACTATCGGGTCTGACTTATGCCAGAACCAGCGTTGGAGCGCGGAACGCCAGCGGCATTTCTGCGTCGTCCTCGAAGGTCACATACTCCCAGGCTTCCTGTTTTGCCAGAACAGCCTGCAGCAATTTGTTATTCAGCGCGTGACCGGATTTGTACGCCGTAAATGCACCGATAATATTGTGACCACACATAAAGAGGTCGCCAATGGCATCCAGCATTTTGTGACGGACAAACTCATCTTCAAAGCGCAGACCGTCTTCGTTCAGTACGCGATAATCGTCAACAACGATGGCACAATCGAAGCTGCCGCCCAGGCACAGGCCGCGGGACTGCAGATATTCGATATCACGCATGAAACCGAAGGTACGCGCGCGGCTAATCTGGCGCATAAACGCATCAGCCGAGAAGTTCATTGCGTAGCGCTGGCTACTGGAATCAATCGCCGGATGGTTAAAATCAATGGTGAAGTCCAGTGAAAAACCATTGTACGGTTTGAATTCAGCCCATTTATCGCCATCTTCAACGCGAACCGTCTCTTTAATACGCACAAATTTCTTAGCGCAGTTCAGTTCATCGATGCCGGCATCCAGCAACAGATAAACGAACGGAGCCGCACTACCGTCCATAATCGGAACTTCCGGCGCATCGACTTCAATAATAATGTTGTCGATACCCAAGCCAGCCAATGCAGCATTGAGGTGCTCGACCGTCGATATCCGCACGTCATGCTCGTTGACCAGGCAAGTACAGAGCATGGTATCACGCACAGATTTGGCATCAGCCGGAAAATCAACCGGTGGATTCAAGTCGGTGCGACGATAGATGACCCCGGTATTTGCCGGCGCAGGGCGTAACGTCAGGGTGACTTTCTTGCCGGTATGCAAACCGACGCCAGTCGCCTGAACGATACGTTTAAGAGTCCTTTGTTTGATCATCGTATAATCTCGCCAAGTTACCTATCCAACCGAAGTGTACTACACATTCGGCAGGCCAGTTTAGCACAAAGAGCGCAGATGCCCAACTTCCAGCCAATTCTTAATCGGCTTGCTTACGCAGGAAGGCTGGGATATCCAGATAATCCGGCTCTTTCGCCGCCTGCGGCGTATTGTCGTTGACCACTTTTGCGGCCGGTTTCTGCTCTTGAGTCAATGGAGACATACCGTGCTGCTGGTAACGATCCATCACTGGCTGCTGCACCTGTTTGTTAGTCACCAGAGTAATTTCTGGACGTTTGTCCATACCGATACCGGTGGCAACAACGGTTACGCGCAGTTCGTCGTTCATATCCGGGTCCAGAGAAGTACCGATAACCACGGTGGCGTTATCCGAAGCAAATGCGCGGATAGTATTACCCACAGTCTCGAACTCATCCAGACGCAGGTCGAAGCCCGCGGTGATGTTGACCAGAACGCCACGCGCACCGGACAGATCGATATCTTCCAGCAGCGGAGAAGAAATCGCCATTTCAGCCGCTTCTTCCGCACGGTCTTCACCGCTCGCCACGCCGGAACCCATCATGGCGTAGCCCATTTCAGACATCACGGTACGCACGTCCGCAAAGTCGACGTTCATCAGGCCAGGTCGGGTGATCAGTTCAGCGATACCCTGCACTGCGCCTTTCAGCACGTCGTTTGCAGCGCCGAAGGCGTCGAGCAGAGAAATGCCGCGACCCAGTACTTTCAGCAGTTTGTCGTTCGGGATGGTGATCAGCGAGTCAACGTGCTTGGATAGCTCGGTGATACCCTGCTCAGCGAACGCCATACGTTTCTTGCCTTCAAAATTGAAAGGCTTAGTCACGACGGCAACGGTCAGGATACCTAAATCTTTTGCGACTTCAGCAACCACTGGCGCAGCACCGGTTCCGGTACCGCCGCCCATGCCGGCTGCGATAAACACCATGTCGGCGCCGTCAAGAGCGGCACGCAGCGCTTCACGGTCTTCATCCGCTGCGTTACGGCCGACTTCCGGGTTTGCGCCTGCGCCCAGACCTTTAGTAATACCGCTACCGATCTGGATAGTCTGGCCAACAGCCGTTTTGCGCAGAGCCTGCGCGTCGGTGTTCACCGCGAAAAACTCAACACCCTCAATGCGCTCGCGCACCATGTGCTCAACGGCGTTACCGCCGCCGCCGCCGACGCCGATGACTTTAATCACCGCGTCGTTGGTCAGTTCCATAGGTTCAAACATAATTTCTCTCTCCGTTGTGCCTGTCGCCTGAGATCGCTAATTTTCTGCGTTCTCTTAAAAAATTAAAACTCTTTTCGCAACCAACTGTTGAGTCGTTTGATCCACGACCCGACCGTTACGCGTTTTTCCACTTCTGCTTCACCACTGAGATGAGATTCCTTCCCGTAGTGCAGCAGCCCAACCGCCGTCGAGTAATACGGCTCCTGGGCATAATCCGTTAATCCGGTAATGTTCAGCGGCGCGCCAATCCTCACCTGCGTATGGAATACGCGCTGCGCGCAGGCGGCAAGTCCTTCAATTTGCGCCGCGCCGCCGGTTAATACAATGCCTGCCGCCAGGTGGTGCTTCACACCTTGCTGACGCAGCTGTTCCTGCAGTTGCAGAATCTCTTCATTAACCAGGTTGAGCAATTCGGTATAACGTGGCTCAATCACCTCTGCCAGCGTCTGACGCTGCAGGCTGCGAGGTGGACGCCCACCCACGCTGGGTACTTCTACATTTTCGTCTTTACCAACGATGGAGCCCAGCGCACAGCCGTGACGCACTTTAATGGCTTCCGCGTCGCTCGGCGGCGTACCGAAAGCGTAGGCAATATCGCTGGTCACCACGTTGCCCGCGTACGGGATCACTTTGGTATGACGCAGCGCGCCGCCGGTATATACCGCTATATCCATTGTACCACCGCCGATGTCCACCACGCAGACACCCAGTTCACGTTCGTCTTCCGTTAATACGGAATAGCTGGCGGCTAAACCGGCGAAAATGAGCTGGTCAACTTTCAGACCGCAACGTTCCACCGCTTTGACAATATTTTTCGCCATATCGTTATGGCAGGTAATCAAATGCACTTTCGCCTGCATACGTACGCCAGACAATCCGACGGGGTTTTTGATCCCCTCCTGGTAATCGATAGCGTACTCCTGCGGGATAACGTGCAGAACGCGATGTTCGTCGCGCACGCGAACCGATTTCGCAGTATGTACCACGTTTTCAACGTCGTCCTGCGTCACTTCTTCTTCTGAAATCGGCACCATGCCGATTTCATTTTGACAGCTGATATGTTTGCCTGAAAGCGCCAGATAGACTGACGAGATCTGGCAATCCGCCATCAGTTCGGCCTGGTCAATGGCGCGCTGTACGCATTTCACCACGGATTCCAGGTCGTTCACTCCGCCTTTATCCATACCACGCGATGGGCAACTGCCCACGCCAATGATATTAATCATACCGTCGGGCAGAACTTCCCCTACTAAAGCGGCAACCTTAGCGGTGCCAATCTCCAGTCCAACTACCAGTTTTCTGTCCGTCGCCTTGATCATTGTTGTTCTGCCTGTGCCTGATTCTGTTGTTGTTGAGCTTCCTCTACGGGAGCCGGTACCCAACCGACTGCCGCTCCCGAGTCATAACGCAAATCAACGTAGCTTATCCGTTTGCCGTCGGTCTGCGCCTGCTGCTGAAGAACCGGGTAGAGTTCCATAAAGCGCTGAAGCCGTTTCATGGTGTCACCCCGGCCAAGGTTGAGCTTAATATCGTTATTCAGCGTCAACTGCCAGGAACGACGCGCGGTCATTGCCGCCACTTTCAACGTGAACTTATCCTTTGCCAGCACCTGCCCCATGTCGCGATAGCCCTGAAGAACTTCGTTCTCGCTGCCTTCCGGGCCGTACAACATCGGTAAATTCTGTTTACTGGTGCGATCTGACGGCACGCTGAAAGAATTTCCGTCCACGTCTACCATATGCTGATCATTCCAGCGCGCAATCGGCACATATTCAACCAGATGAATCTTCAATTCGTCCGGCCACTGCTTTCTGACGCTCGCCTGCTTAATCCAGGGCAGACGTTCAATCTGGCTTTGAATTATATTGACGTCCTGCGTCATAAAGGTGCCCGGCGACCCTAATGCCAGAATCGCCTGACGGATATCATCGTTGCGCGTGTAGTGACGCTCACCGGTGACCACCATCTTTGACAGCGGTAATCGCTGTGCATCTTCCATCCAGCCCAGAACCATCCATCCGCTGACCAGCACGGTACAGAGCACCGCCAGCAGGAAGAAAATACCTGCCAGACGAGAGCCATTACTTCGACGCGAAGAAGTTTCTTCTTCCTCTTCGTGGTTCCGCGTATTCAGCGCAGCCTGCGACATATCACCCCGCCAGGTCCAGAATTCGTACAACAAGCTGCGAGAAGCTCATCCCGGCCTGACGCGCCGCCATTGGCACCAGGCTATGGCTGGTCATGCCAGGAGAGGTGTTTGCTTCCAGCAGATAAAACTGGCCATCGCTGTCCAGCATCACATCAATTCGTCCCCAGCCGTAACAGCCAAGAGTATCCCAGGCTTTTTGCACCAGAGCCTGAATTTCTGACTCGCGCGCGGGATCTTCAAAACCTGGGCAGAAATATTGCGTTTCATCAGAGAGATACTTTGCTTCATAATCATAGAAGGTTCCAGCCGCCTGGATACGTATTGACGGTAAAATTTCTTCTCCGACGATAGCGACGGTAAATTCCGGCCCACTGAGCCATTTTTCGATTAGAACTTCGTCATCGTGCTGAAAAGCCAGCGTCAATGCATCTTGCAATGCGCAACTTTCGCTGACTTTAGACATACCGACACTTGAGCCTTCCCGACTCGGTTTAATAATCAACGGCAGTCCGAGGGCGGCGATTTGCTGTTCTAACTCAGCAGAAAGTCCTGCGCTGAACTGTTTACGCGTGAGCGCAACCCATGGCGCAACTGGCAGCCCAGCCCCCTGCCACAGCAATTTGCTGCGCAGTTTATCCATTGAGATAGCCGAAGCCATTACGCCACTGCCGGTATAGGGCAGGTGAATCAGCTCCAGCAGCCCCTGCAATGTTCCATCTTCACCGCCACGACCATGCAGGGCAATAAACGCTTTCTGAAACCCCATATTTTTCAATTGGGTAATATCCACGTCGCGCGGGTCTACCGGGTGTGCATCGACCCCGGCTTCACGCAGGCCAGCGAGCACCGCCGAACCTGAATTGAGAGAGACTTCACGTTCAGCGGAGGTTCCGCCAAAGAGGACCGCGATTTTATCAGCCATGGCGCTCCTCCTGCGATTTTTGCGGCTGCAATTTGATTTCCGCCAGGTGACGGGCGATTTTACCGATATTTCCCGCCCCCTGAACCAGCACCAGATCGTTGCCGGTCAACACTGAAGCCAGCATCTCTGCCGCCTGCGCCGGGTCGGAAACCAGAATTGGGTCAACTTTACCGCGACCGCGGATCGTACGGCACAGCGAGCGGCTGTCGGCGCCAGGAATAGCGGCTTCCCCCGCGGAATAAACGTCCAGCATCAGCAGCGCGTCAACCTGGGTCAGTACGTTGGCGAAATCATCGTACAGATCGCGCGTACGGGTAAAACGGTGTGGCTGAAACAGCATCACCAGGTTTTTATCCGGCCAGCCCGCCCGCGCTGCTTTAATGGTGGCATCCACTTCCGTAGGATGATGACCATAATCATCGATTAGCATCGCGGTGCCGCTTTTACCGTTAACCTCAGCTAACGGGTATTCGCCAAGGAAATCAAAGCGACGGCCGGTGCCCTGGAAGCTTTCCAGTGCGCGCAGGATAGCAGCATCATCAATGCCCTCTTCCGTCGCAACGGCCACCGCCGCCGCCGCGTTCAGCGCATTGTGGCGACCCGGAGCGTTCAGTGTCACCTGAATGACTTCTTTATCCTGGCGAACCAGACGGAAATGGCCCTGAGCGCCGAGCTGGCGATAATCTTCAACGCGAACATCGGCATCATCGCTAAATCCGTAAGTGGTTATCTGGCGACCAACGCGCGGCAACAGTTCACGGATAACAGGATCGTCCACGCACATCACTGCACGACCATAGAACGGCAGATTGTGCAGGAAGTTAATAAACGTCTGTTTCAGGTTTTCGAAGTCGCCATGGTAGGTATCCATATGATCGGCTTCGATATTGGTCACGATAGCAACCATCGGCTGTAAATGCAGGAACGAAGCGTCGCTTTCATCCGCTTCGGCAATCAGGTAGCGGCTGTGGCCAAGACGGGCGTGGACGCCAGCGGCTTTCACCAGACCGCCGTTAACGAAGGTTGGATCAAGTCCCGCTTCAGCATAAATGCTCGATACCATCGCCGTAGTCGTGGTTTTTCCGTGCGTGCCGGCAATGGCAATGCCGTGACGAAAACGCATCAGCTCCGCCAGCATCTCGGCGCGACGAATAACCGGAATACGTGCTTCGTGGGCAGCGACAATCTCCGGGTTATCCGCAGAAATTGCGCTGGAAACGACGACAACGCTCGCATCGCGCACGTTCTCAGGGCGATGGTTGAAATAAATCGTAGCGCCAAGCTGAGCCAGCTGCTGAGTCACCGGATTCGGCGCCAGGTCGGAGCCGCTAATCTGATAACCTTCGTTGGCCAGAACTTCGGCAATACCGCCCATGCCGGCACCGCCAATGCCAACAAAGTGAATGTGCCGGACGCGACGCATCTCGGGCACTATGGAACGCAGTTTTGCCAGATCTTGTGTATTCATTCTTTACGCCATCAACTTCTTTATTCGGACGGTGATTATCACCGCGATTAGCGCGCCAGTGCTGCGGCGCTCACTTCTTCAGCTACCCGTTCGGTCGCATCCGGAATCGAGGCTCTACGCGCTCGCTCCGCCATATCCAGCAGCGTGACGCGATCCCAACTTGCCAGGGTCTGCGCGACGGCCTCCACGGTGAACTGCGGCTGCTCAAGGATCTTCGCTGCCCCGGCCTTCTCCAGCGGCAGCGCATTCCAGTACTGCTGACGATCTTTGTGCTGAAAAGGCACAAACAGCGCCGGTAAACCAGCGGCGGCAATTTCGCTCACCGTCAGCGCACCGGAACGACACACAACAACATCGGCCCAGGCATATGCCGCCGCCATGTCGTCGATAAATTCGGTAACTTTATGCTGCGGCTGCCCGGCATCGGAGTAGGCCTGCTGCACGGTTTCCTGACCGCCTTTACCGCTCTGGTGCCAGATGGTGACAGAAACACCGAGCTTCGCCGCCACCTGCGGCATCGTCTGATTGAGCACGCGCGCGCCCTGCGAACCGCCCACGACCAATACGCGAATCGGTCCCTGACGTCCGACCAAGCGCTGCTCCGGCAGCGGCAGCGCCAGCACATCGGTGCGAACCGGGTTGCCCACAACATCGGCATGCGGGAAAGCGCCGGGGAACGCCTGCATCACTTTTTTAGCGATTTTCGCCAGCCATTTATTCGTCAGGCCGGCAATCCCGTTCTGCTCATGCAGAACAACGGGGATCCCCAGCGACCATGCCGCCAGACCGCCGGGGCCGGAAACGTATCCGCCCATACCCAGAACCACGTCCGGCTGAAAACGCCGCATAATCGCCCGCGCCTGACGCCAGGCGTTGAAAATGCGCACCGGCGCCAGCAGTTGCGCCTTAAGGCCCTTGCCGCGCAGGCCGGAAATCTGAATGAAATCAATTTCAATGCCGTTCTTCGGCACTAAATCCGCTTCCATACGATCCGCGGTGCCCAGCCAGCGAACCTGCCAGCCCTGGTCCATTAAATGGTGCGCAACCGCCAGTCCCGGGAACACATGTCCGCCGGTACCGCCCGCCATCACCATTAACCGCTTTTCCTGACCGCTCATCGAACACCCCGTGTAAACGCCTGGGCTTTTTCCAGGCGCGTTTCATAATCAATTCGTAACAGCAACATGATGGCCGTCGACATAATCAGCAAGCTCGATCCGCCGTAGCTGATCAGCGGCAGCGTCAGGCCTTTAGTTGGCAGCATACCCGCCGCCGCGCCGACGTTTACTAACGCCTGAAAGCTAAACCAAATCCCAATGGCGCAGGCCAGAAATCCGGAGAAACGATGGTCAATCTCCAGCGCCTTACGGCCAATGGACATGGCGCGAAAAGCGACGAAGAATACCATTAAAAGAGCGAGTACCACACCGATATAACCGAGCTCTTCGCCGATAATGGCGAAGATGAAATCGGTATGCGCCTCCGGCAAATACTCCAGTTTCTGCACCGAATTGCCCAGGCCTTGCCCCCACATTTCGCCGCGACCAAAGGCCATCAGCGACTGGGTCAACTGATAGCCGCTGCCAAACGGATCTTCCCACGGGTTCCAGAAAGAGGTTACGCGGCGAATACGATACGGCTCGGCGAGAATCAGCAGTACGACCGCCGAGATCCCCATACCGATAATGGCGATGAACTGCCACAGCTTGGCCCCTGCCAGAAACAGCATGGCCAGGGTGGTCACAAACAGCACGACGACGGTCCCGAGGTCAGGCTGCGCCAGCAGTAAAATCGCCAGTACGAAAATCACGCCCATCGGCTTCAGGAAGCCGCGCAGGTTGTTACGCACTTCGTCGCCTTTACGCACCAGGTAGTTGGCGATGTAGCAGAACAGCGACAGCTTGGTGAACTCCGCAGGCTGGATACGCAGCGGTCCCAGCGCAATCCAGCGCGATGCGCCGTTGACCGAGCTGCCAACCACCAGAACGATCAGCAGCATGACGATAGAGGCGATCAGCATCGCGGTACTATGGCGTTGCCAGAACTCCATCGGCAGGCGCAGTGTCACCATCGCCAGCCCGAGAGCCAGCAGGATGTATAAACCATCGCGTTTGGCAAACAGAAACGGGTCGTTAGCCAGACGCTGACCTACCGGCATCGACGCCGAGGTCACCATAATGAAGCCGATCGCGGCCAGGCCAAAGGTCAGCCACAGCAGCATCCGGTCATACATCACCAGGCTATCGGTATCTTTTTGCCGCGAGCCCATCACCCAGCCTTTCAGCGCGGCGAACAGCCATGCGAAAATAAACATTCCCGGCAGACGCGGCAGTCTCAGCCGTGGCATTTTCAGGCGCGGGAGTGATAAACGCATCAACCTAACTCCTTCGCCAGGCGAGCAAATACGTCGCCGCGTTGTTCAAAGTTTTTAAACTGATCGAGGCTGGCGCACGCCGGGGATAGCAGAACCATATCGCCCGGGACAACCTGCGGCGCAATCTGGCGCATCGCCTGCTCCATGGTTTCCGTTTGCACAGCGACATCCGGGCGAAGGGCGGCCAGCTGCGCGCCGTCGCGGCCAAAGCAGTACAGGCGGACGTTGTCGCCGGTCAGGTAACGGCTTAACGGCGTGAAATCAGCCGATTTACCATCGCCGCCCAGCAGCAGATACAGCGTTCCGTCAAGGTGCAGCCCATTGAGCGCCGCTTCGGTACTACCGACATTCGTCGCTTTAGAATCATTGATCCAGCGCACGCCGTTGTGCTCCAGCACCTGCTGGAAACGATGGGCCAGGCCGGTAAATGTAGTCAGCGCTTTCAAGCTGCTGGCGCGCGGCAAACTAGCGGCATCAGCCAGGGCCAACGCAGCCAGGGCGTTACTGTAGTTGTGCTGGCCGCTAATCTTCATCTCTTTGACGTTGAGCACTTTCTCGCCTTTGACGCGCAGCCAGGTTTCCCCTTGCTGACGATTCAGGTGATAGTCGCCAACGTCCACGCCGAAGCTAATGCAACGATCGTCAGCACCGCGTACCGGCATGGTTAACGCATCGTCGGCGTTGACGATACAGGCCCGCGCATTTTCGTAAACTCGCAGTTTGGCGGCGCGGTACTGCTGAAGCCCCAGCGGGTAGCGGTCCATATGATCTTCGGTGACGTTAAGGATCGTCGCCGCTACCGCTCGCAGGCTCGAAGTGGTTTCCAGCTGGAAGCTGGAAAGCTCAAGAACATAAAGTTCGCGCTCAGGATCCAGCAGCATCAGCGCCGGCAGACCAATATTGCCGCCTACGCCGACGTTCAGACCCGCCGCCTTCGCCATTTCCCCTACCAGCGAAGTTACGGTGCTTTTACCGTTAGACCCGGTGATAGCTATAATCGGCGCCTGCGCCTCGCGGCAGAAAAGTTCGATATCGCCGACAATTTCTACGCCTGCATCCGCCGCCGCGCTCAGGGAAGGATGCGCCAGCGCGATGCCCGGGCTGGCGACAATCAGGTCAGCCGTCAACAGCCAATCTTCGTTCAGACCGCCGACATAGCGCTCAACGGCTTCCGGCAGTTTATCCAGTCCCGCAGGCGCAACGCGGGTATCCATCACCCGCGGCGTCACGCCGCGAGCCATGAAAAAGTCCACGCATGACAGGCCGGTCATACCCAGCCCAATAATGACGACTTTTTTACCCTGATAATCTGCCATGATTAACGTACCTTCAGCGTCGCCAGGCCTATCAGCACCAGCATCAGCGAAATAATCCAGAAGCGCACGATCACGCGCGGTTCCGGCCAGCCTTTCAGTTCATAGTGATGGTGGATCGGCGCCATGCGGAAGATGCGCTGACCGCGCAGCTTGAAGGAGCCGACCTGCAGAATCACCGAGAGCGTTTCCACTACGAATACGCCGCCCATAATCACCAGCAGAAACTCCTGGCGCAGCAGCACGGCGATAATACCCAGCGCGCCGCCGAGCGCCAGAGAACCCACATCGCCCATAAAGACCTGCGCCGGATAGGTGTTAAACCACAAGAAGCCCAGCCCCGCACCGACAATCGCCGTACAGACGATCACCAGTTCACCAGCGTGACGCAAATAAGGGATATGCAGGTAGTTGGCGAAATTCATGTTACCCGTCGCCCACGCGACCAGCGCGAATCCGGCGGCAACAAATACGGTCGGCATAATCGCCAGCCCATCGAGGCCGTCGGTCAGGTTGACCGCATTCCCGGTTCCGACGATGACAAAGTAGGCCAGCAGGACGTAGAACAGGCCCAGCTGCGGCATGACGTCTTTGAAGAACGGCACTACCAGCTGAGTCGCTGGCGTATCTTTACCCGCCATGTACAGCGCAAAGGCAACGCCCAGCGCAATCACCGACATCCAGAAGTATTTCCAGCGGGCAATCAGCCCCTTGGTGTCTTTACGTACTACCTTACGGTAGTCGTCAACAAAACCGATGATGCCGTAGCCGACCAGAACCGTCAGCACACACCAGACGTAGGGGTTGGAAGGATAGGCCCATAGTAGAACGGAGACAACAATGGCAGTCAGGATCATAATCCCGCCCATCGTTGGCGTACCGCGCTTGCTAAAGTGAGATTCCGGGCCATCATTACGTACAACCTGGCCAAAAGAGAGTTTTTGCAGACGGGCAATCATGCGCGGGCCCATCCACAAAGAGATGAACAGCGCGGTCAGCAGGCTGACAATGGCGCGAAACGTCAGGTAAGAAAAGACGTTAAAGCCTGAGTAATATTTGACCAAATGTTCGGCCAGCCATACTAACATGTTCCGTTCTCCTGTAATGCGCGTACTACCACTTCCATGGCGGCACTACGTGAACCCTTCACTAAAATGGTCATAATTTTATGTTCTGACAGCAGCGCTTGCAGCCGCGTTACCAGCAACGCTTTATCGTTAAAGTGTTCACCGACGCCGCTGGCGCCGCTAATCTCCGCGCTCAAGGAACCTACGCTCAATACGCGATCGAGCCCGGCCGCTTTTGCCGCTTCGCCCACCTGACGATGGCACGCCTGGCTTTCCGCACCAAGTTCAGCCATATCGCCAACAACCAGCACCCGGTAGCCCGGCATCTCAGATAGCACCTGTACCGCGGCGGTCAGCGAGCCGACGTTGGCGTTATAGGAGTCATCCAGCAGGAGCTGGCTATCGGTGAGTTGAATCGGGAATAAACGCCCCGGCACCGCTTTCAGATCTTTCAGCCCCGCTTTAATTGCCTCATGCGTCGCGCCTACCGCCATAGAGAGCGCCGCTGCGGCCAGCGCGTTGGCGATGTTATGGCGCCCCGGCAGCGGCAGCAGCACATCAACGCTGCCGGTTGGGGTTCGCAGAGTAAATTCGGTCCCGTGCGAAGTCACATGAACGTTAGTTGCCGTGAAGTCGCTATTGGCGGCATTCGGCGAGAAGCGCCAGGTTTTACGCTCGCCAATGACGTTTTGCCAGTTCAGCCAGTCATTATTGTCGGCATTCATAATTGCGATGCCGTTGAGCGGCAGACCGGTGTAAATTTCGCCCTTCGCTTTCGCTACGCCTTCCAGGGAACCAAAACCCTCCAGGTGCGCGGCGGCCAGGTTATTCACTAACGCGGCGTCGGGACGGGTCAGGCTAACGGTCCAGGCAATTTCCCCCTGGTGATTAGCGCCTAACTCGATGACCGCGTAGTCATGCTCTTTGGTGAGACGCAGCAGCGTCATCGGCACGCCGATATCGTTGTTCAGGTTGCCAGCGGTATACAGCGTATTACCACACTGGCTCAGAATCGCGGCGGTCATCTCTTTGACCGAGGTTTTTCCAGAAGAGCCCGTCAGCGCGACCACCCGCGCCGACACCTGCTGACGCACCCACGCGGCCAGTTCGCCAAACGCCAGACGCGTATCCTTTACTACCACCTGCGGCAAATCGCAGGCCAGTCGATGGCTGACCAACAATGCGCCCGCGCCGGCAGCCTTAGCCTGTTCGGCAAAGTCATGAGCGTCAAAGCGCTCGCCTTTTAGCGCCACAAACAGGCAGCCTGCCGTGACCTTACGGGTGTCAGTGGTGACGTCTTCGATCGCCACATCGCTGCCGTGCAGCTCGCCGCGCGTGATGTCGGCCAGCTGGCTGAGAGTCAAGCGAATCATGCTACCGCCCCCAGCAGACGCGCCACGGTGACGCGATCGGAGTAATCGAGTCGGCGATTGCCGACAATTTGATAATCCTCGTGGCCTTTACCCGCCACCAGAACGACATCGTTTTCTTTCGCCTGCATCACCGCGTTGGTCACCGCCTCCGCGCGCCCTTCCACCGCTTTGGCATGGCCCGCATCAAGCATACCGGCCAGGATATCGTTGATAATCGCCCGCGGCTCTTCGGTACGCGGGTTGTCATCGGTGACAACCACGATATCGGCAAACTCTTCGGCGATAGCGCCCATCAGCGGACGCTTGCCTTTGTCGCGGTCTCCACCGCAGCCGAACACGCACCACAGTTTACCGTTGCAGTGCAGACGCGCCGCCTGCAGCGCTTTTTCCAGCGCGTCGGGCGTGTGAGCATAATCAACCACGACGGTCGGTTTACCCGGCGCGCTGAACACTTCCATACGCCCGCAAACCGGCTGCAGGCGCACGGCGGTTTTAAGCAGTTCGGCCAGCGGATAGCCCAGCGCCAGCAGAGTGGCTAACGCCAGCAGCAGATTGCTGACGTTAAAGGCGCCCATCAGGCGGCTTTCGATCTCGCCGTTCCCCCAGCTGGAGGCAAACTGAATGGTGGCGCCGCTGTCGTGATAGTTCACGGCGGTTGCTTTCAGCCAACGCCCCCGGCAGTTCGGATTAATATGGTCTTCCATTGATACGGCAACCGCATCCGGCAGCTTCGCCAGCCAGCGGCGACCAACCTCATCGTCCGCGTTGACGATCGCCTGTCCGCAATGGTGGGTTGAGTAGAGCAGCCATTTCGCCGCTTCGTAATGCTCCATATCACCATGGTAATCAAGGTGATCGCGGCTCAGGTTGGTGAAGACTGACGCGGCAAACTGCAGCGCGGCGACGCGGTGCTGTACCAGGCCGTGAGAGGAAACTTCCATCGCGGCGAACGTCGCCCCCTGCCCTACCAGGCCAGAGAGTACGTGTTGAACATCAACCGCCGAACCGGTGGTGTTTTCCGTGGGGATAACTTTCTCCAGCAGGCCATTGCCTACGGTTCCCATTACCGCGCTAGTTTCCCCCAGCAGCTGCGCCCATTGCGCCAGCAGCTGGGTGGTGGTGGTCTTGCCGTTAGTCCCGGTGACGCCAACCAGGCGCAGTTGCTCCGAAGGCTGATGGTAAAAACGTCCGGCCAGCGCGGATAAGCGCTCGTTGAGTTGGCTCAGATAGATAACCGGCACACCGTGCATTTCACGGATTTCACCGTCATGAGCCTCATCTTTGGCCTCAGCAATAATGGCAGCAACACCTTGCGCTATCGCCTGCGGGATATAACGACGCCCGTCCGCCTGATGACCTAAAACCGCGACAAAAAGATCGCCTGAAGCAGCCACCCGGCTGTCCAGCGTCATTTCTCGCAGAATTCGCTCCGGCGCATTTGGCACCCACGGAGCGAGAAGGTCGCGCAAATTACGATCTGCCACCTGTTCCCTCGCCTTGATTAATCACTAATTCACTTTTTTCAGCCGTTGCCAGCGCATCCGGTTCAATGTTCATGGTACGCAGTACGCCGCCCATGATGGCACCGAAGACCGGCGCGGAAACGGCGCCGCCGTAGTATTTACCTGCCTGCGGATCGTTGATCACCACCACCAGCGCGAAGCGTGGATGGCTGGCGGGCGCAACGCCTGCGGTGTAAGCAATATATTTGTTGATGTAGCGACCATCAGGCCCTACTTTCTTCGCCGTACCGGTTTTAATGGCGATGCGATAGCCTTTGATCGCCGCCTTCACGCCGCCGCCGCCGGGCAGCGCCACGCTTTCCATCATATGAACAACGGTACGAACGAGTGATTCCGGGAAGACGCGCTCGCCCGGAACCGGTGGATCAACTTTGGTAATCGACAGCGGGCGATAGATGCCGTAGCTGCCGATCGTTGCGTAGACTCGCGCTAACTGTAACGGGGTTACCATTAGCCCATAGCCGAAAGAAAAGGTGGCCCTCTCTATGTCAGACCACCGTTGTTTTTGAGGGTATAAGCCACTGCGTTCTCCGACCAACCCCAAATTGGTCGCTTTTCCAAGTCCAAAACGTGAGTAAGTGTCTACTAACGCTGAGGACGGCATCGCTAACGCCAGCTTGGAAACACCGACGTTACTCGACTTCTGTAGCACCCCGGTCAGGGTCAATTCGCTATAGCGCGCCACGTCTTTGATTTCGTGGCCGTTAATTCGATAGGGAATGGTGTTCAGTACGGTATTTTCGTTAACAATACCGCGCTGAAGCGCCGTCATCACCACCATCGGCTTCACCGTTGAACCCGGTTCAAACACGTCGGTAATGGCGCGGTTACGCATAGTATCTTTGGAGGTGCCCGCGAAATTGTTCGGGTTGTAGGATGGGCTATTGGCCATCGCCAGTACTTCGCCGGTGTTGACGTCAACCAGAACCGCAGTGCCGGACTCCGCTTTGTTAAACGCCACCGCATTATTAAGCTCGCGATACACCAGCGCCTGCAGGCGCTCATCAATGCTCAGCGCCAGGTTATGCGCGGCCTGGCTATCGGTAGATGAGATATCTTCGATGACACGCCCATAGCGGTCTTTACGCACGATACGCTCGCCGGGCTGGCCGGTGAGCCACTTATCGAAGCTCTTCTCAACCCCCTCAATCCCCTGGCTATCGACGTTAGTGAAGCCAATGAGGTGAGCAGTTACTTCGCCCGACGGATAATAGCGGCGGGACTCTTCCCGCAGATGAATCCCCGGCAGCTTAAGTTTGCGGATATAATCGGCCATATCAGGATTCACCTGACGCGCCAGATAGATAAAGCGCATCCGCGGATTGGTATTGATGCGCGATGCCAGCTGATCCAGCGGCATATTCAGCGCATCGGCCAGGGCCTTCCAGCGGTTGTCGAGCGTCACGCCGCCGGCTTCATGCAGCTCTTTCGGGTCAGCCCAGATGGCTTTTACCGGCACGCTCACCGCCAGCGGGCGGCCGGAACGATCGGTTATCATGCCGCGCGCGGTGGAGACCTCCTGCACGCGCAGAGAACGCATATCGCCCTGACGTACCAGCATGTCCGGACTAATCACCTGTAGCCAGGCCACGCGACCCAGCAGGAAGCCCAGCGCCAGCAGAATACAGCCGCACAGCAACGCAAAACGCCAACTGATAAAGTTGGCCTGTTCTTCCTGACGTTTTGCTTTTGGCGTTTTCGGCGCTGCTTTCATGCGTCGCAATAATCCTTATTTCTGTACAACGATATTTTCTTGTGATGGATCGACGTGCTGCATCTGCAGCTTCTCGGTCGCGATCCGCTCAACCCGACTGTGATCGCCGAGAGCGTTCTCTTCGAGGATCAGGTTGCGCCATTCAATATCCAGCGCGTCGCGTTCCAGCACCAGCTGTTCACGCTGCGCGGTTAACAGGCGAGTATGGTGCGCCGTTGTCACCACCGTAATCGCCGTGATAATGATGCAAATGAACAGGCAGAGTGGCAGCTTCCCAAACCGCAGAAGGTCGTCTCCGATCACGCCAGGCAAAGCATGGCGCTCGTTGCTTCCTATCGACCCTTTCACCTTGCTTAGGGCTTCTGTCACTCTGCCGATCATGCGTTCGTCCTCTCTGCAATACGCAGAACTGAACTACGGGCACGAGGATTTTCAGCTACCTCTTTTTCGCCCGGCATCAACTTGCCTAATGCTCTTAACTCACGACCGCCCAGTTTTTTAAGCTGCTCTTCGGTCATCGGTAAGCCGGCTGGAACCTGCGGACCGCGGCTTTGCTCGCGCATAAAGCGCTTCACAATACGGTCTTCCAGCGAGTGGAAACTGATGATTGAGAGCCGCCCGCCTGGGGCCAGCACGCTGAGCGAGCTTTTTAGCGCCTGCTCTATCTCCTCCAGTTCACTGTTCACCCAAATGCGCACCGCCTGGAAGGTACGGGTCGCGGGATGTTTGAATTTGTCTTTCACCGGCGTCGCCGCCGCAACGACTTCCGCCAGCTCTTTGGTGCGCGTCATCGGTTCGATGCGGTTGCGTTCGACGATGGCGCGGGCGATGCGTTTACCAAAGCGCTCTTCGCCAAAGGTTTTAATGACCCAGGCGATGTCCGCCTCGTCGGCGGTTTGTAGCCATTCAGCGGCAGATTGACCGCGCGTCGGATCCATACGCATATCCAGCGGGCCATCGCGCATGAACGAAAAACCACGTTCAGCGTCATCCAGCTGCGGCGAGGAGACGCCAAGATCGAGCAAAATACCGTCGATCTTACCGGTTAAATTGCGCTCGCCAACATAGTCGGCCAGCTGAGAAAAAGGACCATGAACGATGGAAAAGCGGGGATCATCGATAGTTTTCGCGACGGCGATAGCCTGCGGATCGCGATCGATCGCCAGCAGACGTCCCTCCGCTCCCAGTTGGGAGAGAATCAGGCGCGAGTGGCCGCCGCGACCAAAGGTACCATCAATGTAGATACCATTTGGACGAATATTCAGGCCGTTAACGGCTTCATCCAGCAGTACCGTAGTGTGTTTATAATTTTCCATCATTTTACAAAGACAAATCCTGCAGGCGCTCCGACAGTTCCCCGGAAGCGGACTGCTCAGCGTCGATATCTTCCTTGACCCGTTGATACCAGGTCGTTTCATCCCACAGCTCAAACTTATTGAACTGCCCGACCAGCATCACTTCTTTTGTCAGCCCGGCATGTTGCCGCAGCACCGGCGCTATTAATAGCCGCCCGGCGCTATCCATCTGACATTCGCTGGCATGTCCCAAAAGCAAACGCTGTACGCGCCGCTCGGTGGGGTTCATGCTCGATAAACGCGACAATTTTTGCTCGATGATTTCCCATTCAGGCAAAGGGTAAAGCAGCAGGCACGGGTGATGGATGTCAATGGTGCACACCAATTGACCGGAAGCGTCCTCGATCAGCCCATCGCGGTAGCGCGTCGGTACGGCCAGACGGCCTTTGCTGTCGAGATTGACTAACGTTGCCCCACGGAACATGCCAGCCTCACCCCTTTTCGCCACTTTACCCCACAAATTCCCACAAGAAGGAGTTTACGGAGCGGAGGAAAAGCTTGTCAAGCCAGCACGAATGCCAACAGAGCTCAAAAACCCATTATTTACAGCCGATATTTGCCCTGAGGAAAAATCAACCAACAAACGAGGCAAATTAACGTTATGAATATCGGTAAGAAAACAACCAACAAACTTGTAACAGTTAAAGCAGCAAAATATCTTCGCGGGGAAAATATAAAGTGTCAGTTTGCGACGCGAGCGGCATTTTAGGTCATTCTGATGACCGTTAACAGTACCAGTTTTCGCAGGAGAGGCTCTCTTACTGCGGGGTATAGCGCTTATGGCACTCATAATAGTGAGGAAACGGGCGTTAATTCAGTAACTCACCCGCCGAATGTAACAAAATAATACAAATAAATACGCTAATCCTTTTATCGGTTAATTAAACCACTAAATAAATGGCGCTAAGAATAGAATTAAAAGAGATGTCAGGAAGATTAAGGATTTGTCTGAAAGATGCTTAACCCTGCAATTTTTACGTCATTTATCCAGATTATCGCCAGACGTGTCTCCGTCTGGCGAATTTCCTACGAATAATCCTGGTATTGCGCTCAGCGACGGTTCAGGCTGCCGCGACGATAAAGATTGCGCCGAATACGGCTTAACCCCGGTTTCGGCTTCCGCGGTTCATCAAGGCTGGCGAGCACAATCTCCAGCACGCGTTCCGCAACGTCGCGATGACGCTGAGCAACGGCTAAAACGGGGCACTGGAGAAAATCCAGCAGTTCATTATCGCCAAAAGTGGCAATAGCCAGTTCCGAAGGCAACTTCCCTTCCCTGCGTAGCGTCACGTCCATCACACCCTGCAGCAGCGGAAACGAAGTCGTGAACAGCGCCTGAGGCATCGGATGGGTTTCCAGCCACTTTTCAAATAGCTGCGCCGCGGCTTCGCGCTCGTAGCTGTTAGCGTAGAGGAAATGCACCTCTCGCGGATCGTCCTTCCACGCCGTACGGAACCCCTGCTCACGCAGGAAGCTCACCGAAAGTTCCGGCAGGGCGCCAAGGTAAAGCACCGTTTCAGCGGGGAATTTACGTAACTCCGCGCCGAGCATTTCAGCATCGTCCTGATCGGCGCCGACGACGCTGGTGAAGTGCTCACGATCGAGCGCGCGGTCAAGAGCAACAATCGGGAACGGATCGTTAGCCCAGCGCTGATAGAACGGATGCTCAGGAGGTAATGAGGTGGAAACGATAATCGCATCGACCTGACGCTGCAGCAGATGCTCTATACAACGCATTTCGTTATCCGGTTGATCTTCGGAACAGGCGATCAGCAGTTGGTAGCCGCGCTGGCGGGCCTGACGCTCCAGGTAATTAGCGATGCGCGTATAGCTGGTGTTTTCCAGGTCCGGGATAACCAGACCAATGGACCGCGTACGTCCTGCACGCAAGCCTGCAGCAACCGCATTCGGGTGATAGTTGTGCTCACGAACGACCGCCATCACCTTTTCAACAGTTTTATCGCTGACGCGATACTGCTTCGCTTTACCATTAATCACATAGCTAGCGGTAGTTCGCGAGACACCGGCCAGCCGGGCGATTTCATCCAGTTTCACAATTGCCCCTTGGGTAATAAGTACAGAACATAACCATTCTTCAGGTATGGATTCGTTTTTATAACATCTAAGCGCAGAAAAGTAAGTGCAGCAACCGCTTTAGTCTACAGTTCCCACCGATTTCGCAAAAAAATAGCCCGACAGGGGGTGTCGGGCTATTTTTACGTCAGTTTGCGCTGCTCAGCGCATGATTTTGTCGCCGCGCGACAATCCGACAACGCCGGAGCGGGCAACCTCAACAATACGGGCCACATCGCGCAGCGACGCTAAAAACGCATCCAGCTTGTCGCTAGTTCCCGCCAATTGAACGGTATAGATAGACGGCGTGACGTCGATAATTTGCCCGCGGAAGATTTCCGTATTGCGCTTTACCTCATCGCGCCCATAGCCGCTGGCCTGGACCTTCACCAGCATAATCTCGCGCTCTACGTGCGCGCCTTGCCCGAGTTCGTTAACGCGCAGCACGTCCACCAGCTTGTGCAGCTGCTTTTCTATCTGCTCAATCGCTTTCTCATCGCCAACGGTCTGAATCGTCATTCTGGATAACGTCGGATCGTCCGTCGGCGCTACCGTCAGGCTTTCAATATTATAACCGCGCTGTGAAAAGAGGCCGATCACGCGGGATAAAGCGCCCGATTCGTTCTCCAGTAATACTGATAATATCCGGCGCATAATCAGGTCCTCTCCGTTTTGCTCAGCCACATCTCGTCCATACCGCCGCCACGAATCTGCATGGGGTATACATGCTCACTGCCGTCAACCGTGACATCGACAAAAACCAGTCGATTGTTACGCACCTGCTCCAGCGCCTCGGCTAGCTTCGCTTCCAGCTCCTGCGGGTCGCTAATACGAATTCCCACATGGCCGTAGGCTTCCGCTACGCGAGCAAAATCGGGCAATGACTCCATATAGGACTGCGAATGACGGCCAGAATAGAGCATATCCTGCCACTGCTTCACCATCCCGAGATAGCGGTTATTAAGGTTCAGCACCAGTACCGGCAGCTCGTACTGCAGCGCGGTAGAAAGCTCCTGAATATTCATCTGGATACTGCCGTCGCCGGTCACGCAAATCACCGTTTCTTCCGGCAGCGCCATCTTCACGCCCAGCGCGGCAGGAAGACCAAATCCCATGGTCCCCAGACCACCAGAGTTAATCCAACGCCGCGGTTTGTCGAAAGGATAATAAAGCGCCGCGAACATCTGATGCTGACCAACATCTGACGTCACGTACGCATCGCCGTGAGTCAGCCGCCAGATGGTTTCAATTACCGCCTGCGGTTTAATCTTGCCGCTTTGCGTGTCGTATTGCAGGCAGTGACGCGCGCGCCACTGTTCAATCTGCTGCCACCAGTCACGGATTTCATCCAGCGGCTGCTGGGTCTCCTCGTGTTCGAGCAGCTCCAGCATCTGTTCCAGCACCAGGCGGGCGTCGCCAACGATAGGCACGTCGGCAGGCACCGTCTTAGATATTGAAGTGGGATCGATATCGATATGCAGTACCGTCGCGTTCGGACAGTACCTGGCCAGATTATTCGTCGTACGATCGTCGAAGCGCACGCCAACGGCGAAAATCACGTCGGAATTGTGCATGGTCATGTTGGCTTCATAAGTGCCATGCATGCCCAGCATCCCCAGCGCCTGCTGGTGCGATGCCGGAAAGGCGCCGAGCCCCATCAGCGAAGACGCCACCGGCAGCTTCAGCTTCTCAACCAGTGTATACAGCTGCGGTTCACATTGGGCGTTAATCGCCCCGCCGCCGACATAAACCACCGGTTTTTTTGCCGAAACCAGCGTCTGTAACGCGCGTTTAATTTGCCCTTTATGGCCCGACGTTGTCGGGTTATACGAGCGCATGCTAACCGTATCCGGCCAAACGTACGGCAGCTTTTTGGCCGGATTGAGGATATCTTTCGGTAAATCGACGACAACCGGGCCGGGACGCCCGCTGGCCGCCAGCCAAAAGGCTTTTTTCAGCACGCCAGGAATATCTTCGGTTTGCTTAACCAGGAAGCTGTGTTTGACCACCGGTCGGGAGATACCCACCATGTCGCATTCCTGGAACGCATCGTAGCCGATTAAGGAGGTCGCGACCTGACCGGAAAGAATCACCAACGGAATGGAATCCATATAAGCCGTCGCAATACCGGTTATCGCGTTAGTCGCCCCCGGACCGGAGGTGACCAGCACCACTCCAACTTCGCCGGTTGCGCGGGCAAGGCCATCCGCCATGTGAACGGCAGCTTGCTCATGGCGGACCAGAACGTGATCGATACCGCCCAGGGTGTGTAACGCATCATAAATATCGAGGACAGCGCCCCCGGGATAACCGAATACCTGCTTGACGCCCTGATCGACCAGCGACTGGACGACCATCTCGGCTCCTGACAACATCTCCATGGTTTGCCTCCCGGCTTATTGTTTTTAACGACAGCGGAATCCGATTTCCGCGCGCTCGCACAAGACGAAGCGCAATGGCTTCGTAGTGAGGTGAATAGACTGCATGGCGTTACCATAACTGCTCGCTAACGGGCAGGCAATTGGCGACCGTCGGCACATAAGAGGCATTAAAAGGATAAAAGAAAGGTTCGCAGGTAAAACACGGTGAAAAACTTCGGAGATAAGAAAATATGATAGTCAATACTCGGGGAAAATAACCAACTACAGCAAATCATCCATTTTTTAACGGACAGCGCCGGGAGCGGACAATCGCAAACAGAATAAAATTCTATGTTTAGTGATTTTTGTCACACAAAGCAGGAGCCGAAGCCCCCGTTTGTATTGCGACCGTTTATCGCTGGCAGATATTGACCAGCAATTCTTCCATCCACTGATGGCCTTTATCGCGGCCTGCCGCTTCATGCCAGGAAAGATAGCAGGTACGGCTATTCACTTTCAGCGGCAAAGGTAATATTTGCAAATCCAGCTTATCGGCAAACTCGCTGGCTAACCAGCGTGGCGCGATAGCAACCATGTTGGTCTGGGAAACCACATTTAATACGCTAACCATCGCGTTCCCCTGATAAGCAATACGCGATTGTTTATCCGCAGTGTCATACCATGGCTGGCTAAATGAAGCGTATCGATCGAGAGCGACAACCGCGTGCTCCTCCTGATAAATATCATTTTCCATCATTGGGCCAGAAATACGCGGATGTTTCCGGCTCGCCACCAGCACCATTTCATCTTTAAATAAAGGCACGCAGGCAAACTCAGGGCGACGAAACTCTTCATAGCCAATAACGAATTCAATTTCCTGATAACGTAATTGATGTTCCGTGTTTTGATTCAATGCCGATTTAAAGACCAAATGAATGTTGGGCGCAATCTCACCAACTTTATTGAAAATAACCGAAGTCAATGCGTTATCCAGCGGGCTGCAAACGCATAAATTAAACACCCGCTCGCTGCTAAGCGGCTCAAAGCCCGAGCCCGGCAATTCGTTCTGCACTAATTGCAATGCCTGCCGCACAGAACCAAAAAGCTGATAAGCACGTGCCGTTGGCTGGATGCCGCGTCCATAACGAACAAACAGCTCATCATTAAACATCACTTTCAGTCTTGATACGGCATTGCTGACCGCCGGCTGCGACATTCCCAGGGAATGTGCCGCACGAGTGATATTTTGTTCCTGCATGACCGCATCGAATACGGTTAGCAGATTGAGGTCGACCATCCGCAGCTGAGGTTTGGTGTTTTCTACCTCAGAGGTTGGTTTATATTCAGTATCTTCTTTTAACATATTTAACTCCACTGTCACGCTAAATTCCCTTTGCCAAAGTGCAGTAATTAATTCTGAAATATCATTTATCATGCATATGACATTTGCAAAAGAGCAAAGATGAATTTTAGGAATATATCAAGGTTATGAGTGGCGACGAAAAATCTGCAGCCGAACGGACCCGCAACCCCCTAAATATATTGTTTACTTGATAAAACCAAGTGTACCCATAAATATTAAAAATAAACAATAACAGCAGCGATTAATTATAATTTAAGCACTATTACAATATCGATTTAAGCTGCCCTTAACATTCACATTTCATTATCATTGATAATTCCCCCTTACAAACTTGGACGCATTCAGCAAACAAATAATCCCAGCCATTTCATTAAGATATGATTCCAGCCAAGCGCCCTATCCTTGTGGCTTTCAGCGAAAATAAAAATTATCAAATGGTGAAATTATCTCAACATGCCGCGGCACCCTAAAAAAGATCATCGGTAAAAAAGCGCGATTGTCAGCACAATTAGCTAATTCATCTCTCAGGTAAAAAGGCCTTTTCTTCACCCAAGGGTTGACATCAAACCCCATATCCAGTAACTCTAAAAGCATAACGATTTCATCTGGAGCATGACGCAATGATTCGCAGCATTCGCTTTCTCAGCCTACTACTACTAAACGCATCCATTTTGCGCGGTAGGCTGTTGGGCGACGTTCATCGTTAAGTCATCTTCCAGCAAGACTATAAAACCCGCGCCAATGCGCGGGTTTTTTTATGCTCGCAAGCAAGGCGCCCGGACAGAGAACAAGGATCTAAACCATGAGCCAGCAAGTCATTATTTTCGATACGACCTTACGCGACGGTGAACAAGCGTTACAAGCCAGCCTGAGCGTGAAAGAAAAACTGCAGATTGCTATGGCCCTTGAGCGGATGGGCGTTGACGTGATGGAAGTTGGTTTTCCTGTCTCATCCCCTGGCGACTTTGAGTCCGTACAAACCATTGCGCGCACAATCAAAAACAGCCGCGTTTGCGCGCTGGCCCGCTGCGTAGAAAAAGATATCGACGTCGCGGCGGAATCATTAAAAGTCGCAGAGGCGTTCCGTATTCACACCTTTATTGCCACCTCTCCGATGCATATCGCGACCAAGCTGCGCAGTAACCTGGACGAGGTTATCGAACGGGCGATCTATATGGTGAAACGCGCACGTAACTACACTGACGATGTCGAGTTTTCCTGTGAAGACGCTGGCCGTACGCCGATCGCCGATCTGGCTCGCGTCGTTGAAGCCGCCATTAATGCAGGCGCAACGACCATCAATATTCCGGATACCGTTGGCTACACCATGCCTTTCGAATTCGCCAACATTATCACCGGTCTGTACGAACACGTCCCCAATATCGACAAAGCCATTATCTCCGTCCATACCCATGACGACCTGGGTATCGCGGTCGGTAACGCCCTCGCAGCGGTCCACGCAGGCGCTCGTCAGGTGGAAGGTGCGATGAACGGTATCGGCGAACGCGCCGGTAACTGCTCGCTGGAAGAGGTGATCATGGCCATCAAAGTGCGCAAAGACATTATGAATGTGCACACCCGCATTAATCACCAGGAAATCTGGCGTACCAGCCAGACCGTGAGCCAGATCTGCAATATGCCGATCCCTGCCAACAAAGCTATCGTCGGAACCGGCGCTTTTGCCCACTCTTCCGGTATTCACCAGGACGGCGTGCTGAAGAATCGCGAAAACTACGAAATCATGACGCCGGAATCTATCGGGCTGAACCAGGTACAGCTGAACCTGACTTCCCGCTCCGGTCGCGCTGCGGTGAAACATCGTATGGAAGAGATGGGCTATAAAGAAACCGACTACAACATGGACCATTTGTATGATGCGTTCCTGAAGCTGGCGGATAAGAAGGGCCAGGTGTTTGACTATGACCTGGAGGCGTTAGCTTTCATTAACAAACAGCAGGAAGAACCGGAGCATTTCCGCCTCGATTACTTCAGCGTGCAGTCCGGTTCCAGCGATATAGCAACCGCGTCCGTGAAGCTGGCCTGCGGCGATGAGACAAAGTCTGAGGCCGCCAACGGTAACGGACCGGTGGACGCCATTTATCAAGCCATTAACCGCATCACCGGCTATGAGATTGAGCTGGTTAAATATGACCTGAATGCTAAAGGCCAGGGTAAAGACGCGCTGGGTCAGGTTGACATCGTGGCTAATTACAACGGCCGCCGTTTCCACGGCGTTGGTCTGGCGACGGATATCGTGGAATCGTCCGCGAAAGCCATGGTTCACGTCCTGAACAACATCTGGCGCGCCGCTGAAGTCGAAAAAGAGTTGCAACGCAAAGCTCAGAATAAAGAGAACAATAAGGAAACCGTGTAATGTCGAAGAATTACCATATTGCTGTTTTACCAGGTGATGGTATTGGCCCGGAAGTGATGAACCAGGCGATGAAAGTACTGGAAGCCGTTCGCCACCGTTTTGATATGAGCATTACCACCAGCCAGCATGACGTGGGCGGTATCGCCATTGACCGTCAGGGCACCCCGCTGCCGCAGACTACCGTCGAAGGCTGCGAGCAGGCCGACGCGATTCTGTTCGGCTCCGTTGGCGGGCCGAAATGGGAGCATCTGCCGCCCGCGGAACAGCCGGAGCGCGGAGCGCTGCTGCCTCTGCGTAAGCACTTCAAATTATTCAGCAACCTGCGTCCGGCTAAGCTGTACCAGGGTCTGGAAGAATTCTGTCCACTGCGCGCCGATATCGCCGCCAACGGCTTTGATATTTTATGCGTCCGCGAGCTGACGGGCGGCATCTACTTCGGCCAGCCGAAAGGCCGCGAAGGCAGCGGCCAGCACGAGAAAGCGTTTGATACCGAGGTGTATCATCGCTTTGAGATTGAGCGTATCGCCCATATCGCCTTCGAGTCCGCCCGCAAGCGTCGCCACAAAGTGACCTCAATTGATAAAGCAAACGTGCTGCAGTCTTCTATTCTGTGGCGTGAAATCGTCAGCGAAATCAGCAAACAGTATCCTGACGTTGAGCTGTCGCATATGTATATCGACAACGCCACCATGCAGCTGATTAAAGATCCGTCCCAGTTCGACGTTCTGCTGTGTTCCAACCTTTTCGGCGACATTCTGTCTGACGAATGCGCCATGATCACCGGTTCAATGGGGATGCTGCCGTCCGCCAGCCTCAACGAGCAGGGCTTCGGCTTATATGAGCCCGCGGGCGGCTCCGCGCCGGACATCGCCGGTAAGAACATCGCTAACCCGATCGCGCAGATCCTCTCGCTGGCGCTGCTGCTGCGCTACAGCCTGGATGCCGATAGCGCGGCAACAGCGATTGAAAATGCGATCAACCGTGCCTTAGAAGAAGGCGTGCGTACCGGCGATTTAGCGCGCGGCGCGGCGGCGGTCAGTACCGATGAAATGGGCGATATCATTGCCCGCTATGTCGCTGAAGGGGTGTAATCATGGCGAAGACGTTATACGAAAAGTTGTTTGATGCTCACGTAGTTTATGAAGCGCAAAACGAAACCCCGCTGCTGTACATTGACCGTCATCTGGTTCACGAAGTGACCTCGCCGCAGGCGTTTGACGGCCTGCGCGCGCATAAACGCCCGGTGCGTCAGCCGGGTAAAACCTTCGCCACGATGGATCACAACGTTTCGACGCAGACGAAAGACATCAATGCGTCCGGCGAGATGGCGCGTATCCAGATGCAGGAGTTAATTAAAAACTGCAAAGAGTTCGGCGTTGAGCTGTATGACCTGAACCACCCTTTCCAGGGGATCGTCCACGTGATGGGGCCGGAACAGGGCGTCACCCTGCCGGGTATGACCATCGTCTGCGGGGACTCCCACACGGCAACCCATGGCGCATTCGGCGCGCTGGCCTTCGGTATAGGCACCTCTGAAGTCGAGCACGTTCTGGCGACACAGACCCTGAAGCAGGGTCGCGCTAAAACCATGAAGATCGAAGTCAAAGGCAAAGCCGCGCCGGGTATCACTGCCAAAGATATCGTCCTGGCGATTATCGGTAAAACCGGCAGCGCTGGCGGGACCGGTCACGTCGTGGAGTTCTGCGGTGAAGCCATTCGCGATTTAAGCATGGAAGGCCGTATGACCCTGTGTAATATGGCTATCGAAATGGGGGCTAAAGCGGGCCTGGTGGCGCCGGACCAGACCACATTTGATTACGTCAAAGGCCGTCTGCACGCGCCGAAAGGCGAAGATTTTGCCGACGCCGTCGCTTACTGGAAAACCCTGACCACCGACGATGGCGCGACGTTTGACAGCGTTGTCACCCTGCAGGCGGAAGAGATTGCCCCGCAGGTCACCTGGGGCACTAACCCAGGCCAGGTGATCTCCGTTACCGACATCATTCCGGATCCGGCCTCATTCTCCGACCCGGTAGAACGCGCGAGCGCCGAGAAAGCGCTGGCCTATATGGGGCTGAAATCTGGCGTGCCGTTAACCGAAGTCGCCATTGATAAAGTCTTTATCGGTTCCTGCACCAACTCACGTATCGAAGACTTACGCGCGGCGGCCGAGATCGCTAAAGGCCGCAAAGTCGCGCCGGGCGTTCAGGCGCTGGTCGTACCGGGTTCCGGTCCGGTGAAAGCGCAGGCTGAAGCAGAAGGCCTGGATAAAATCTTTATTGAAGCCGGTTTTGAGTGGCGTTTACCCGGCTGCTCCATGTGCCTGGCGATGAACAACGACCGTCTTAATCCGGGCGAGCGCTGCGCCTCCACCAGCAATCGTAACTTTGAAGGCCGTCAGGGCCGCGGCGGACGCACTCACCTGGTTAGTCCGGCAATGGCAGCCGCGGCGGCCGTGACCGGTCATTTCGCCGATATCCGTAGCTTGAAATAAGGAAACCATCATGGCAGAGAAATTTACCCAACATACCGGCCTGGTGGTTCCGCTGGACGCCGCGAACGTCGATACCGATGCAATCATTCCAAAGCAGTTTCTGCAGAAAGTTACGCGTACCGGTTTTGGCGCCCATCTGTTTAACGACTGGCGCTTCCTGGACGATAAAGGCGAACAGCCTAATCCGGAATTCGTGCTGAACTTCCCGGAGTATAAAGGCGCCTCTATCCTGCTGGCGCGGGAAAACTTCGGCTGCGGCTCTTCGCGCGAGCACGCGCCGTGGGCGCTGACCGATAACGGCTTTAAAGTCGTTATCGCCCCCAGCTTCGCCGATATCTTCTACGGCAACAGCTTTAACAATCAGCTGCTGCCGGTCACGCTGAGCGAAGCGCAGGTCGATGAGCTGTTTAATCTGGTCCACTCTCGGCCCGGCATTAAATTTGAAGTCGATCTGGAAGCCGGGGTGGTCAAAGCTGGCGATAAATCCTACAGCTTTAAAATTGACGCTTTCCGCCGTCACTGCATGCTTAACGGCCTGGACAGCATCGGCCTGACTCTGCAGCACGAAGAAGCTATTTCAGCCTATGAGCAAAAACTACCGGCCTTTATGAATTAAGGCGAACCGCAGCTAATAACCCAGCCCGAACTTCGCTTCGGGCTTTTTTTCATCGGGCAAAAATGAGATCTGGCGCACATATATCATTTTTGGTCGCCCTGTCAGAACAAATTTTTATCCGTAAAAAATATAAATCATTATCAATTGGGCATCTATTCAATCATTCCCCCACTCTTTTTGTGTCATTCCACAAGTACAAGTAAAAAATCGATTGAAATATTTAAGATAAAACCATGAATATGTAAATTGATTGTTAATCCCATAGAATCCCGCTATAGCTCCGCGCAAAAAAAAGCATTATTTTTCTATTAAACGCCTCGTTATCTTTCCCCACAGAGAAATATTAACTTTGGACAGGCCAGAATCGCCGTATCGCGGCCATCGGGCATCCAGTGGAGAGAGCATATGAGCCACTATCCCCATCTTTTTTCCCCGTTGACCATTAACGGGATGACAATAAAAAACCGCATCATCATGCCGCCAATGGGGACCAACCTGGCGAGTCTGAACGGTGAAGTCACCCAGGAACAGATTGACTACTATGAGCTACGGGCGCGGGGCGGCACAGGACTCATCACTATCGAGAATATTTGTATCGATTTTCCTTTCGCCTCTAACGGCACAACGCAGCTGCGTATCGATAACGATCAATATATTCCGCGCCTGTTCAAATTAACCGAAACCTTACATAAACACGGCGCCTGCGTCAGTATTCAATTAAACCACGCTGGCGCGTCGGCCTATGCGTATCGCCTGAACGGTGAAATGCCGCTTTCTTCTTCAAGCACCCCATCCAAAAAGAACGGTAATATTCCCCGCCCGATGACGCACGACGAGATTTATCATGCCGTCGATAAATTTGGTGATGCCGCGGAACGCGTACGCCGCGCGGGATTCGACTGCGTGGAAATTCACGCCGGCCACTCTTATTTAATTAGCCAGTTTTTATCACCGCTGTTTAATAAGCGCACCGATGAATTTGGCGGTAGCGTAGAGAATCGCGCCAGAGTATTAACCTTAATCGTCGATAAGGTACGCGCCTGCGTAGGTCCGCGTTTCCCGGTCAGCCTGCGTATTAGCGCCGATGATTTCCTGGAGGGCGGGAATACGCTCGAAGATTCACTGCGGATCCTCGAACTGTGCCAGGAAAAAGTGGATATTATCAACGTCTCCGCGGCGCAAAACGACAACCTGAATTTCCAGATTGACCAGATGTCTCTGGAAGATGGCTGGAAGCGCTACCTCTCCCGCGCGGTACGTGACAAGTTCCACAAACCCACGGTGATTGCCGGCAACATCCGTACCCCGAAAGTCGCAGAAGATATTATCGCCAGCGGCGATGCCGACCTGATTGCCATCGGTCGCGGACTGATCGCCGAGCCGGAGTGGGTGCAAAAAGTTCAGAGCGGTAACGAACGTTTGATGCGGAAATGCATCTCCTGCAACATTGGCTGCGCGGATCACCGCATTGCCCGCTCGCGCCCTCTGCGCTGTTCGATCAACCCGGACATCATCCACGGCGACGCTTACAAACAGCAGCGCGTGATCCGTGATACCAACGTTGTGGTTATCGGCGCGGGTACGGCGGGAATGGAAGCCGCCTGCACCGCAGCTGAAGTCGGCTGCCATACCTGGCTGCTGGAAGAGAAACACAGCATCGGCGGGCTGGCCAGCGAGATCTCCCTGCTGCCGGAGAAAAAGCGTATCGCTGATTTTCCGCAGTTTATGAAAAACCGTATCGCCTCCCTCGATAACCTGATGCTTCAGGTCGGCAAGCGCGCCACCGTGGCGTCCGTTTCCGCTTTGCGCCCGAATTTAATCGTCAACGCCACCGGCTCAGTTCCCCTGCTGCCGCCGATTGAAGGGCTGCGCGAGAACATCGATGTCGAAGGCGGCAACGTCTTCTCCATTACCAACATGATTCATCATCTGGACCAGTTTGCCGATGCCACGGGTAAACGCATCGCCGTCGTCGGCGCGGGCGCCGTGGGTCTGGACGTTATTGAATACTTCTCCGCGCGCGGTGCCAGCGCCGTGCTTATCGAGATGCAGGACGCGCCGGGACGCGACCTGGACATCATTACTAAAAATGCCATGTTGACCATGCTCGATGAACATCACGTGGAACAGCACATGCGTACGCAGCTGGTTGCCGTCACCCCAACGCATTTCACCGTTAAAAATGCGGATGGCGCCTTCAACATTCCTTTTGATTACGGCTTCGTCTGTCTGGGAATGCGCGCCAACACCGCCGGTCTCAATGAGATTGAGCAATGGGCCAGAGCCAATAACGTAAAAATAATGAACATCGGCGACAGCCTGATGGCCCGGCGAATTATTGATGGCGTGCGCGAAGGGCGCAACGTGCTGGATACCCTCGAAGATATGGGGGCTCTCGGCAACCGCGAATCGACAAAAATTCCATTTCTAACATATTGAGGATTTTATCATGGCAGAACGTATTACCGGACATACCGAGCTGATTGGCCTGATTGCGACCCCGATTCGTCACAGCATGTCGCCAACCATGCATAACGAAGCTTTTGCTCATCTGGGGCTGGACTATGTTTACCTGGCGTTCGAAGTCGGTAACGAAGAGCTGAAAGACGTGGTACAGGGCTTTCGCGCGTTAAAACTGCGCGGCTGTAACGTCTCGATGCCGAACAAAACGGAGATTTGCCAGTATCTGGACAAACTCTCTCCGGCTGCAGAGCTGGTTGGCGCGGTGAATACCGTGGTGAACGACAATGGCGTACTGACCGGCCATATCACCGATGGCACCGGATATATGCGCGCTCTTAAAGAAGCGGGCATCGACATTATCGGCAAAAAAATGACCGTGCTGGGCGCCGGCGGAGCAGCAACCGCGCTCTGCGTCCAGGCCGCGCTGGACGGCGTCAAAGAGATCTCCATCTTCAACCGCAAAGATAAGTTCTTCGCCAACGCAGAACAGACCGTCGCTAAAATCCGTAACAATACCAACTGCGCGATCCACCTGTTTGATCTGGACGATCATGACAAACTGCGCGCCGAGATCGACAGCAGCGTCATTCTTACTAATGCGACCGGTGTTGGCATGAAACCGTTTGAAGGCCAGATGCTGCTGCCTGACGACAGCTTCCTGCGCCCGGACCTGATCGTATCTGACGTGGTCTATAACCCGCGCAAAACCTATCTGCTGGAAGTGGCCGAGAAAAAAGGCTGCCGCACCATCAACGGTCTGGGGATGATGCTCTGGCAAGGCGCGCGCGCTTTTGAAATCTGGACAGGCAAAGAAATGCCGGTTGAACACATCAAAAGTATCCTGTTCTAAGGATGGGCGCGATGAAAAATCCATATGTCCCAACGGCAGCTGGGCTCTATCTTAACTACCTGATCCATGGCATGGGGGTATTATTAATTACCCTCAATATGGCGAATTTACAGACGCAATGGGGAACCGACGCTGCCGGCGTCTCCATCGTCATTTCGTCGCTCGGGATCGGTAAGCTCGCCACGATCGTCACAGGATTCCTGTCCGACCGTTTTGGCCGTAAACCTTTTATCTATCTCGGCATCGCCAGCTATCTGGTGTTTTTCCTCGGTATTTTACTGACGAAAAACATTTATATGGCCTACTTCTTCGGCATTATGGCCGGTCTGGCAAACAGCTTCCTCGATTCCGGAACCTATCCGGCGTTGATGGAGTCTTTCCCTAACTCCGCCAGCCGGGCAAATGTGCTGATCAAAGCCTTCGTCTCTGCCGGACAGTTCCTGCTGCCGTTCATTATCAGCCTGCTGATTTGGGCGAATATGTGGTACGGATGGTCGTTTATTATTGCCGCGGCATTGATGCTCCTGAGCGCTATCTACCTGATAAAAATGCCGTTCCCGGACCATCGGGCGAAAAAAGAGAGCGCAGAAAAATCGTCGGCCGCCGCCGCTGCCCCACAGGCGGACTCCAGCAAACTGGATATGGTTATCTTTACCCTGTACGGCTATATCGGTATGGCGACGTTTTATCTGGTCAGCCAGTGGCTAGCGCAGTACGGCGAGTTCGTTGCCGGTATCCCGCATGAGTCAGCCATTAAACTGCTGAGCGTCTATACTGCGGGTTCCCTGACGTGCGTATTCGTCACCGCCGCCTTTGTTAAAGAGGTATTTAGTTCAGCCGTCGCCATGATCGTCTACACCTTCCTGTCGATGATTTCATTGCTGATCGTTTGCCTGTTCCCGACGCCAATGGTAGTTACCGGCTTCGCCTTTATCATCGGTTTCTCCGCCGCCGGCGGCGTACTGCAGATAGGCGCGACCATTATGGCCATGAGCTTCCCGAACGGGAAAGGCAAAGCCACCGGGATCTTTTATACCGCAGGCAGTCTGGCCAGCTTTACGATCCCGTTGATCACCGCAAAACTGTCGAAGATGGGTATCGCCAGCATTATGTGGTTTGATCTTCTGATCGCTATCGTCGGCTTTGTGATCGCCCTGTACATCGGTTATCGTCAGCTTCAGGTTCGCGCCGCTGCAAGAACATCCCATGTTGCAGCAACCGCCTGATGGTCAATGACAAAAAGAATAATGGATACCAACATGACTCAAGCAATAACAGTAAAAAACATCACCTTCCAGGAAGGGGAAACCTTAATCTGCGTACCGCTGATCGGCAAAACGCTTGCCGAACTGCAGACTAACGCACGCGAGCTGGCTACCGCCGGAGCCGATATTATCGAATGGCGCGTCGATCACTTCACCCAGGTCAGAGAAACTGAGCAGGTTCTGCTGGCGCTGGGCGAAATTCGCCAGTTGCTGAAAGAGATGCCTCTGCTGTTTACCTTCCGCAGCAAAAAAGAGGGGGGCGAAACGGAAATCAGCGATGAAGCCTACTTTGAGCTAAATCGCCGGGCGGCCGTTAGCGGTCTGACCGACGTGATTGATATCGAGCTGTTCAACGACGAAGCGCAAATTCGCTCGCTGGTGAGCGATGCCCACGCTGCGGGCGTCAAAGTTATCATGAGCAATCATGATTTCCATAAAACGCCGGCTCAGGAAGATATCATCTACCGCCTGCGCCGCATGCAGGATCTTGGCGCCGATCTGCCGAAGATCGCGGTCATGCCGCAGTCGCCGCAGGATGTCCTGACCCTGCTCTCGGCAACCCTGACGATGAAAGAGAAGTACGCGACTCGGCCGTTAATCACCATGTCGATGGGTAAATCCGGCGGCGTGAGCCGGGTAACCGGCCGTTTGTTCGGTTCAGCAATGACCTTCGGTACCGTCGGCCAGGCTTCTGCGCCAGGGCAAATCGCCATTACCCAACTGCGTGAACTGATGGATATTCTTTCCTGATAAAACATCGCCCGGGGGTCACCCTCCGGGCGATGTTGCTAGCGGATTTTTTGGCTGTCATTAATAATGACATCTTTAAATGACTGAATAGCGGGAGAAAGTACCCGTTCTTTCATCGTTGCCAGGTAGATATAACGTGGTGGAATCGCATTTTTGATCGTCATGATATGCACGTTGTAATACGAGAGTGCGGAAATTCGCGGCATAATCGCAATCCCATAATCAATACTGACCAGCCCCGCCATCGCCGTATCCTCATCAACGTAGCAGGCAATATCCGGGACCAGCTTTTGCTGCATAAACACGTTATCAATAAAAGGGCGAAGACCGCTATTTTCCGAAAAATAGATATAGGGATAGTGGATTGTCTCCACCAGGTCGACTTCATTTTCATAGAGTCTGGCCAGAGGATGATCTTTCGCCGTCACCACCACTAATTCTTGCTGAATAATAGGAATAAAATCGATATCCGGTTCATCTGCAATATAAGAACAAATAGCCAGATCGCTTTTCCCGGCCTTGAGTTCCTGCAGAAGCGTTAACGACGTACCCTGCGTAAAGGAAAATGTCACATTGTGACGAGATGGTGAAAGTGAATACTTATTAATTAACTGCGGAACAACATACTCCCCCATGGTATAAATAAACGCAATGCGTATATTCTCTTTGTTCTCTGCGCTATTTTTTTGCAACGTCATGCGGCCATTTTCTAACGAGGCCAGCGCATCTTCCACGTAGGGAAGAAATCGCTTACCGTTCTGCGTAATCTTGATATTGCGCCCTTGCCTGGCGAATAGCGCCACGCCCAGCTCTTTCTCCAGTTCAGATATGGCATGGCTCAGCGAGGGTTGAGTGATAAAAAGGCTGGAGGCTGCTTCAGTGTAGTGCTCGGTTTCTGCCAGCCGCTTAAAATAATAAAGTTGCTTTAGGTTCATTATTTTTGCTCGTATAATATAAGAATAAAACTAATGACCTAATATACCATACAAGCCATCTATGATGAGCCAAAAGGGAGAAATACCGGAGTTATATCAAATATTGTTTACGTAGCAAAGCGTGACTTCTCATCGATAGAGTCAATGCTTAATTAGAATATTTCTGCATGCATAAATACATGCAAAAATATTTTAAACTTTAAAGGAAATTACTATGAGGACGATCGATGCTCAGGGACGGCCGATTTTGCCGTCGGCCACGCAGAAGCGAACTAAAACGCGAATTGTAATTTTAATGTTACTATCGATAGGGACGATGATAAATTATCTCGATCGTACTATTTTAGGTATTGTTGCTCCCAAGTTAACAAGCGAAATACATATTGACCCAGCGATGATGGGGATCGTTTTTTCTGCTTTCGCCTGGACCTACGCGCTGGCACAAATTCCTGGCGGGATGTTTTTAGATCGCTTTGGTAATAAACTGACCTACGCGCTTTCTATTTTCTTCTGGTCAACCTTTACCTTATTACAAAGCTTTTCTGTCGGGCTAAAGTCTCTGCTGCTGCTGCGTTTAGGCTTAGGTATCAGCGAAGCCCCCTGCTTCCCGGTTAATAGCCGAGTCGTCAGTAAATGGTTTCCCCAGATGAACGCGCCCGCGCGACGGCAACTTACACCGTCGGTGAATATATTGGTCTGGCCGCATTCTCCCCGCTACTTTTTTTAATTCTTGAACATCATGGCTGGCGAACGTTGTTTATTCTGACCGGCGGACTGGGCATCGCGTTTACTTTTGTATGGTGGAGGTTTTATCACGAACCGCATCAATCAACAACGGCAAATAAAGCAGAACTGGAGTATATCGGCGTAGAAAATACGGCTGCCGCCAATGAAAACATCCCTTTCAACTGGCCTGATGCGAAACGTTTACTGTGCTGCCGACAAATCATTGGCGCTAGCCTTGGGCAATTTGCCGGTAACACCACGCTGGTATTCTTCCTGACATGGTTCCCGACTTATCTGGCCAACGAGCGCCACTTACCGTGGCTGCACGTGGGTTTCTTCGCCTCCTGGCCGTTCCTGGCCGCCGCTATCGGGATATTTTTCGGCGGCTGGACATCCGATAGAATATTAAAGAAAACCCGTTCGGTTAATATTAGCAGGAAGCTGCCGATTATTTCAGGGCTGCTACTTTCGAGCAGCATCATCCTTGCAAACTGGGTCGACAGCAATACCGCAGTGATTATTATTATGTCGATCGCATTTTTTGGTCAGGGGATGGTTGGCCTGGGCTGGACGCTTATCTCTGATATCGCCCCAAAAAATATGGCCGGGCTTACCGGTGGCATTTTTAACTTCTGTGCGAATATGGCATCAATTATTGCCCCTTTAATTATAGGGGTCATCATATCCATGACCGGTAATTTTTTCTACGCGCTGATTTATATCGGTTTAACCGCGCTGGTTGGCGTTATCGCTTATATTTTTATTATCGGCGATATAAAAAGAATTGAATTGAAATAACCGCCCCAGACATTGCCCCGGCAGGATACCGGGGCAATGAAAACGCTTAGATATCTTTCACCCTGCTGGTCATAAACAGCGTCACCAGAGAAATCGCAGCAATCGTCCAGTAGACGCTGGCGTGCCCATAGCTTTGCGACAGCGCCCCCTGAATGACCCCGGCCAGAATGACTCCGGTGGAAATACTGTTGGTAAACAGCGTCGTCGCGGCCCCCGCCCTTCCTGGCATCAGATCCTGAAACCACAGCATGCCAATCCCGGCCACAATGCCGATAAAGACGGCATTAAACAGCTGTAAAATCAGCAGCGCAACGCGGTCGTGAAACAGAATCAGACCAATATAAAACAGCACGCCCGCCGCAACCGCCGTCACCATCATATTGCGTTTGCCCCAGCGCTTAACGTAGTAGCCCGCCAGAATCATCGCCGGGATCTCCAGCCCGGCTGCGGTGCCCATCAGGATCCCAGCAAGGCTGTCGGGAAGACCAAGATCGCTGCTGATCCATAAAGGCATATCAATGATATACATGGTATTGCAGGTCCACATCAGCGTGGAAGCGATAAACAGCATCCGTACGTTTTTATCGTGCCACCCTCCGGCCTGCACCAACACTTCGGCCCCTTCCGAGGGTTGTTCAACGCGGGCGACCGACGGTAGCTTAAAAGCGATCAGCACCAGGCTAATAACAAAGATCCCGGCGGCAATGGAGAACATGGTGGTGAAGCCATAATTCAGCGCCAGCATAAACGCCAGCGGTGGGCCAATGACCCACGCCAGCGAGAGCTGCGCGCGCATTATCGAACTGAACATCACCACTTCGCGCGCCGAGCTATCGGCATATTCCCGCGCCAGAGCGAAGAGTTGCGGCATCGCGGCATTCGCCACGGAGGCCAGCATAACCCCGCAGGTAATCAGCGTCAGATAGTGGCGATTGAACGCAAACAGCAGCGCGTTTCCTACCGCCATCAGGCAGCAAAACATTATCAGCCGTCGACGATCGCCCCGACTATCGGAGCGTTTAGCCAGCGCCAGGCTGACCAGAATCCCGGCAATGGCGTTAACGGTATAGAACAGCCCCACCCAGAAAGGCTGCGCACCGACTTCGCGGCTAAGAAATAAGCTGAGCGTCGGCGCCTGCAGCGCGCCTGCGATCCCCATCATGAAAGCGACAAGCATAAAAGCGGCGTAAACGCCGTTAAGCCGACGCCCCATCGTCATTAACCACAGCATGAAATATCCTTAAACACGCGAAGAAGAAAACGAAAAAAGCCAGCAGAAGTTTTCTGCTGGCGGGTGATTCTATACTCTATGGATTTCGAGTTGCGGGCAGGCGGCCAGAACGTAAGTCCCTGGGAACATAGATAACTATGTGACCTGGGCGAGCGGGCGCAGCCAACGCACCTGCAGCTTGAAAGACGACGAGTATAACACCAATACTCAGTCACACATGATGTCTGCAAGTCAATGTTCAGAGGTCTGCGACGTAACTCCCCACTGCATCAGTTCACCGAGAATTTCCTGCTGTCTTCCTGCCATCAGGCGGGCCAGCCAGGACGCATCCTGCGTCGCAGAAAAGTAGCGTTGGTAGAACTGTTTTGCAGTTGACCTCATCATATCCACCTCCTCGCTTCATCGACGTTGATTATTGCCTTAATATAGGGAGTAATAAATTGCTGAGTTTTTATCAGGAGTTCCCCTTTTATGTCTTCCGGTCGTTTACAACAGCAGTTCATCCGCCTGTGGCAGTGCTGCGACGGCAAGTCGCAGGAGACCACGCTCAACGATCTGGCCACTATGCTGAGCTGCTCGCGCCGCCATATGCGAACCTTACTGAACATGATGGAGGAGCGCGGTTGGCTAACCTGGGCGGCGGAAGCCGGACGCGGCAAACGTTCCCAGCTCTCATTTCTCTATACCGGCCTCGCGCTGCAGCAGCAGCGAGCGGAAGACCTGCTGGAACAGGACAGAATCGATCAGCTGGTGCAGTTGGTTGGCGATAAAGCCGCCGTCCGACAAATGCTGGTTTCCCATTTGGGCCGCAGCTTTCGTCAGGGACGGCATATTCTGCGCGTGCTCTACTATCGGCCGATGAAAAATTTGCTGCCCGGCAGCGCGCTGCGCCGCTCGGAAACCCACATCGCCCGGCAGATTTTTAGCGCTCTCACTCGGGTAAATGAGGAAAATGGGGAACTGGAGGCCGATATTGCTCACCATTGGCAGCAGATCACCCCGACCCACTGGCGCTTTTTCCTGCGTCCGGGGATTCATTTTCATCATGGACGCGAACTGGAGATGGAGGATGTCATCACCTCCCTGCAGCGCAGCAACGCCCTGCCGCTGTTCTCACATATCGAGCGCATCGACTCCCCTACTGCCTGGACCCTCGATATTCATCTCGCCCAACCTGACCGCTGGTTGCCGTGGTTGTTAAGCCAGGTTCCGGCCATGATCCTGCCGCACGAGTGGCAGTCGATGGATAATTTCTCCAGCATCCCCGTCGGCACCGGGCCCTACTCGGTGGTGCGCAATAACCAGAATCAGCTCAAAATTCACGCCTTTGACGACTATTTCGGCTACCGGGCGCTAATCGATGAAGTGAACGTCTGGGTCCTGCCGGAAATCAGCGAAGAGCCCAACGGCGGGTTAACGTTACAGGGCACCACGCAAAGCGAGAAAGCGGTAGAAAGCCGTCTGGAAGAAGGTTGTTATTACCTGCTGTTCGATGCCCGCAGCCCGCTCGGCGCCAACGCGGCGGTACGCCAGTGGCTGAGTTATCTGTTCCAGCCCGCCAGCCTGCTCTACCACGCCGGCGAGCACTATCAGGGTAACTGGTTCCCGGCCTATGGCCTGCTGCCCCGCTGGCATCACGCGCGCAGCCACGCCTGCGAAAAACCGCCGGGCCTGGAAACGGTCAGGCTGACCTACTACCAGGACCACGTCGAACATCGCGTGATCGGCGGAATCATGGCGACGTTGCTGGCCGAGCATCAGGTTAAGCTGGAAATTCAGGAACTGGAATACCAGGAGTGGCACCGCGGTGAAGCGGTCAGCGACGTGTGGCTCAACAGCGCCAACTTTACCCTGCCGATCGATTTTTCCCTGTTTGCCTGGCTGTATGAAGTCCCGCTGATTCGCAACTGTATTCCCATCGACTGGGAGGAGGACGCAAGCCTCTGGCGTGCGGGAGAGCTTAACCCCGCCACCTGGAGCCAGAAGCTGCTGGCCAATCAAACCGTAGTGCCGCTCATTCACCACTGGCTGATGATCCAGGGACAGCGCAGCATGCGCGGCGTACGCATGAACACGCTCGGCTGGTTTGACTTTAAATCCGCGTGGTTCGCGCCGCCGGAGCCGTAATACTTTCAGTCCGCAGACAAAATCATTACACTAACTGCCGTTCTCAACGGGGTGCTAATAAACATACGCAATCTCATTCAAGTTGCCTCAAGGCGCGGTTAGCGCAGAAGCAACCCGAAGATAAAGCGTATGGGCTGAGAAAATACCCGTCGAACCTGATCCGGATAACGCCGGCGAAGGGATTTGAGGCCCACTCAAAATCCTTTGCCCCCCCTTTTTCTGAGGTGCAAAGTGTTGAAAAAATTACTCCCGCTGTTGGCGCTGGTCGCCGCGCCCGTTTTTGCCAAACCGCTGCTCACCGTTTATACCTACGACTCGTTCTCCGCCGACTGGGGCCCCGGCCCGGCGGTTAAAAAAGCCTTTGAAGCCGACTGCGGCTGCGAACTGAAGTTCGTGGCGCTGGAAGACGGCGTCTCGCTGCTCAATCGTCTGCGCATGGAAGGCAAAAACAGCAAAGCCGACGTGGTGCTTGGGCTGGATAACAACCTGCTGGAAGCCGCCTCGCAGAGCAACCTGTTCGCCAAAAGCGGCGTACCGGCCAGCGCGGTCAGCGTGCCCGGCGGCTGGGATAACGACACCTTCGTCCCGTTCGATTACGGCTACTTCGCTTTTGTTTACGATAAAAACAAGCTGAAAAATCCGCCGAAAAGCCTGAAAGAGCTGGTTGAGGGCGAGCAGAAATGGCGGGTGATTTATGAAGATCCGCGCACCAGCACGCCGGGACTGGGGCTGCTGCTGTGGATGCAAAAAGTTTACGGCGATAAAGCGCCGGAGGCCTGGCAGAAGCTGGCGGCGAAAACCGTCACCGTCACCAAAGGCTGGAGCGAAGCCTACGGCTTGTTCCTGAAAGGCGAGAGCGATTTGGTGCTGAGCTATACCACCTCCCCGGCTTATCACATTATTGCAGAGAAGAAAGAGAACTACGCCGCGGCAAACTTTGCTGAAGGCCACTACCTGCAGGTCGAGGTTGCCGCCCGCACTGCAGCCAGCAAACAGCCGGAGCTGGCGGAAAAATTCCTCAAATTTATGGTTTCCCCTGGCTTCCAGAACGCGATCCCGACCGGCAACTGGATGTATCCGGTCACTCAGGTTGCGCTTCCAGCAGGCTTTGACGCGCTGATGAAACCACAAACGACCCTCGAATTTACCCCGCAGCAGGTGGCTACCGAACGCCAGAACTGGATCAGCGCATGGCAACGCGCCGTCAGCCGCTAGCTTTCGGCTGGCTACTGCCGGGAGTCACGGCGGCCATCATTCTGGTCGTCGTGGCGCTGGCCGCCTTTCTGGCGCTGTGGTTCAGCGCGCCGGAAGCGGCCTGGGGCGTGCTGATCAGCGATAGCTATCTCTGGCACGTCGTACGTTTCTCTTTCTGGCAGGCCTTTCTTTCGGCGCTTTTTTCGGTGCTGCCGGCGATATTTCTCGCCCGCGCCCTCTACCGGCGTCGATTCCCCGGGCGAACGCTGCTGCTGCGCCTTTGCGCAATGACCTTAATTCTGCCGGTGCTGGTGGCGGTCTTCGGCATCCTTAGCGTCTACGGCCGTCAGGGCTGGCTGGCCGAATTATTTAACGCTTTCGGCTGGCAGTGGTCGTTCTCGCCTTACGGGCTACAGGGGATCCTGCTGGCGCACGTATTCTTTAATATGCCCATGGCCACGCGCCTGCTGCTGCAAACGCTGGAAAATATCCCCGGCGAGCAGCGGCAAATCGCCGCCCAGCTCGGCATGCGCGGCTACGTTTTCTTCCGTCTGGTCGAGTGGCCGTGGCTGCGCAGGCAAATTGCTCCGGTCGCGGCGCTGATCTTTATGCTCTGTTTCGCCAGCTTTGCAACCGTGCTGTCGCTGGGCGGCGGCCCACGGGCAACCACCATCGAACTGGCGATTTACCAGGCCCTTAATTTCGACTACGACCCGGGCCGCGCGGCGATGCTGGCGCTGATCCAGATGATCTGCTGCCTTGGGCTGGTGCTGCTTAGCCAACGGCTGAGCAAAGCCCTCGCCATCGGGGCCAGTCATATTCGCGGCTGGCGCGATCCCGACGACCGGCGGTACAGCCGGTTGTGTGACATGGCGTTGATTGGCGCAGCGCTTTTGCTGCTGCTGCCGCCGCTGCTGGCGGTGATACTTGACGGTCTGAATAGCAATCTGTTTCGCGTGCTGCATCAGCCCGCGCTGTGGCAGGCGCTGGGGACATCGCTGCGCATCGCGGTTGCCGCCGGGCTCTTGAGCGTTATCCTGACCATGATGCTGCTGTGGAGCAGCCGCGAGCTTCGCGCCCGCCGTCGCCCTCTGGCCGGGCAGGCGCTTGAGCTGAGCGGGATGCTGATCCTCGCTATGCCGGGCATCGTGCTGGCCACCGGCTTCTTCCTGCTGCTCAATAACAGTGTGGGCCTGCCCGAGTCCGCCGACGGTATCGTGATTTTCACCAACGCGCTGATGGCGATCCCCTACGCGCTGAAGGTGCTGGAGAACCCGATGCGCGATATCGCCGCCCGCTACGGCACCCTCTGCCAGTCGCTGGGGATGCACGGATTTACCCGTCTCAGGGTGGTTGAGCTTCGCGCGTTAAAGCGCCCGCTGGCCCAGGCGCTGGCCTTCGCCTGCGTGCTGTCGATTGGCGACTTCGGCGTGGTGGCGCTGTTTGGTAACGAAGATTTTCGTACCCTGCCATTCTACCTGTATCAGCAGATCGGTTCTTATCGTAGCCAGGACGGCGCCGTAACCGCCCTCCTGCTCCTGCTGCTGTGCTTTTTACTCTTTAGCGTGATTGAAAAACTTCCGGGGCGCGATGCTAAAACTGAATGATGTGACCTGGCTTTACCAGCATCTGCCGATGCGCTTTACGCTTTCCGTCGAACGCGGAGAACGCATCGCGGTGCTTGGCCCCAGCGGGGCCGGGAAAAGCACGCTGCTGAACCTGATTGCCGGTTTTTTGCCTCCCGCCAGCGGCAGTATCGACATCGACGGCCAGCCTCATACCCACACGCCGCCCGCGCGTCGTCCGGTATCGATGCTGTTTCAGGAAAATAACCTGTTTAACCACCTCACAATCCGCCAGAACATTGCTCTGGGAATGCATCCGGGGCTTAAGCTGAACCCGGAACAAACCGCCCATTTGCGGGTCATCGCCGGACAGATGGGGATCGACGCGATGCTAGAACGGCTGCCGGGCGAGCTTTCCGGCGGCCAGCGTCAGCGCGCGGCGCTAGCGCGCTGTCTGGTACGCAAGCAGCCGGTGCTGCTGCTGGATGAACCTTTCTCGGCGCTCGATCCCGCGCTGAGGCAGGAGATGCTGGCGCTGGTTGCCGACGTCTGCCAGCAGCAGCGGCTGACGCTATTAATGGTATCGCACAGCGTGGAAGATGCGGCGCGCATCGCGCCGCGGTCGGTGGTTGTGGCTGAGGGACGAATCGCCTGGGATGGCGACACCGCCTCGCTGCTCAGCGGCAACAGCAGCGCCTCGACGCTGCTGGGAATTAGCGCAAAATAACCTTCTGTAGGATCTCAAGATAGACTGGCATCAGTGGGTGGCGGAAGGTGAAAACCAGCGTGGCCCCGGCGGCGCACACCGTAAGCGGAGCAAGCCACAGCAGACGCGAACGCGGCAGAAAGCGGGTTAACCGATCGGCGGAATTTTTGGCGCTGCGCCACAGCCGCCAGCACAGCCACGCCGCCAGCCACGCCAGCAGCGCCGCGCCCAGCAACAGCCACTTAAAGCTGGCGCTATTCTCATCGGACGGAATATCAATGGCCGCCCCGGCGAGGATCCCCGGTAAGAAGTAGAGCGGTGGCCACAGCAGGCAGCCAATGATATTTGGCGGGATGAATTTCGCGACCGGCAGATCGAGCATTCCGGCGACCATCGGCACCAGCGGGCGCGTCGGCCCGACAAATCGGCCAATCAGAATGGTCAACATGCTGTGCTGGTGCAGCGCATGCTCGGTTTTATCCAGCAGCGCTTTATTTTTCTTTAAAAAAGACCAGCGGTGTAGCGGCTTTTTGAAGCGCCAGCCCAGCCAGAACGAAATCCAGTCACCGAGCAGACAGCCGATAATCCCCGCCAGCCACGCCTGCCAGAAGTTAACCTCGCCGCTGCCGATCAGCGCCCCCAATCCGGCCATCATCACCGTTCCCGGTAAGATAAGCCCCACCAGCGCCAACGACTCCAGGAAGGCAACCAGCAGAACGGCTATCAGGGAATAGACCGTGGATTGAGTAATAAAGTGTTCCAGCAATGCTTGCATAATGTACCCGGTTTAAAAACGAAGCACGGATTCTCCGGAGCCGTAAATACTTCGTCAAGCCATCATTTGTTTGTATAGTTTACTGGCTGTGTTAATAATCCGGGCCATCATTTCACTTTCTTTACTTTTTATTCACACCCGGCGCGAAACTCGCTCGGGCTGGCGCCGGTACATTTCTTAAATACGCGCGAAAAGTAGAGCTGATCCTCGAAACCGACGTTACGGCCAACGGTGGCGATCGGCATCCGCGTGGTGCTCAGCAGCAGCTTGGCCTGGCTAATGCGCTGATCCTCCCGCCACCCCAGCACGCTGATCCCCAGTTGCTGGCGGAACAGATGCGACAGGCGCGACGGCGACAGGCACACGTGCTGGGCGACGCTGGCGATATCAAAATGACTGTCCGCCAGATGGTCGCTGATATACTGGCAGGCATCGCGCACCCGATTATCCAGCGGCGGATGCAGCGATTCGTTGATGGCCTCCATGCGCCTGAGCAGCAGTTGCTCCATGAGATTGATCGCTAGCAGTTCAGAGTAACGCCCGGCCCCCTGCCCAGCTTCCACAATCTGCCCGAACAGTTCGCCAAAGCGCGTCTGCCACTGCTCATCGGGACGAAAAAAACCGGTCTGGGCGAAAATAGTCGGCCAGTTTAGCCATTCATGCCAGTAGGCGCGCGGCCGGAAATAGACCCACTGGTGATACCACTCGCGAGCATCGGGGTGACGGCCATAATGGTGAATCTCTCCCGGTGGAAATAGCAGCATGTCGCCGGGCCGACAGATAAACTGCTCCCCGTGGTTATTGATCACCCCTTCGCCACGAATCGTCAGGTTCAGGATATAGCCTTTCATCCCCAGCGGACGGTCAATAAAGAAATCCAGATACCCATCGGCGTCAATCGGCGTCAGGCCCGTCACCAGATGGGCGTTAAAAGAGTAACCCGGCAACAAAGGATCGTTTTGCGTTTCGGCCATAAACTCTGCTCTCCTGGAGACATTGAGGACACCAATTGTCCATACCTTGCATTTTATCCTCTGGCTGACAGCGCGTGCTGCGACGCGGGTTATAAATTGAATTAAAACCCGCCACCTCTCGGCTAAAACTGAGCGCAGCGCACAATTCAGGCGCTTTTAGCGCATAACTGAAGTGTCTATAAAGACGACAGGAAAGTCCACATTGAATATTTGCACGGCGTCACACTTTGCGACGTCACAGCAATATAGTCCATAAGATTAGCGAATACAGCCTGACGGTTTTCAGCCCAGATATCTACTGTTTCACCATGAATGATTTTTAGCATGGAGTAACAGCATGGCAATTGCGATTGGCCTCGATTTTGGCAGTGATTCAGTACGCGCCCTGGCGGTAGAGTGCGCAACGGGCGAAGAGCTCGCCGCAAGCGTCGAGTGGTATCCGCGCTGGCAGGAGGGGCTGTTTTGTGATGGCCCGAACAACCAGTTCCGCCATCATCCGCGCGACTATATTGAATCGATGGAAGCCGCGCTGAAAAGCGTCCTTGCCTCACTGAGCGCTGAACAGCGCGCTGCCGTGGTGGGTATCGGCGTGGATAGCACCGGCTCAACTCCCGCGCCCATTGACGCCGACGGCAACGTCCTGGCGCTACGCGACGAATTCGCCAGCAACCCCAACGCCATGTTCGTCCTGTGGAAAGACCACACCTCGGTGGAAGAAGCGGAGGAGATTACCCGCCTGTGCCACCAGCCGGGTAAAGAAGACTACTCCCGCTATATCGGCGGTATCTACTCCAGTGAATGGTTCTGGGCCAAAATCCTCCACGTTACCCGCCACGATAGCGCCATCGCCGAGGCCGCCGCGTCGTGGATTGAGCTATGCGATTGGGTACCCGCGCTGCTTTCCGGGACCACCCGCCCGCAGGATATTCGTCGCGGCCGCTGCAGCGCCGGGCATAAATCGCTGTGGCACGAAAGCTGGGGCGGCCTGCCGCCAGCCGGTTTCTTCGATGAACTCGACCCGATTATCAACCAAAACCTGGCCTACCCGATGTTCAGCGATACCTGGACTGCGGATGTCCCGGTGGGCACCCTGACCGCCGAGTGGGCCGCGCGCCTGGGCCTGCCGCAAACCGTCGCCATCTCCGGCGGCGCTTTCGACTGCCATATGGGCGCCGTCGGCGCCGGTGCACAGCCAAACGCGCTGGTCAAAGTGATCGGCACCTCCACCTGCGACATTCTGATCGCCGATAAACAGAGCGTCGGCGAGCGTACGGTGAAGGGTATTTGCGGCCAGGTCGACGGTAGCGTTGTGCCTGACTTTATCGGTATGGAAGCGGGGCAATCCGCTTTTGGCGACATCTACGCCTGGTTTGGCCGCATCCTCGGCTGGCCACTGGAGCAGCTGGCGCAAGCGCATCCGGAACTCAAAGAGCAGATCAAAGCCAGCCAGAAACAGCTGCTGCCTGCCCTGACCGACGCCTGGGCGAAAAATCCGTCTCTTGACCATCTGCCGGTCGTGCTGGACTGGTTTAACGGCCGCCGTACGCCGAATGCCAACCAGCGTCTAAAAGGGGTCATTACCGATCTCAATCTCGCCACCGACGCCCCGGCGCTGTTCGGCGGGCTGATTGCCGCCACCGCCTTCGGCGCCCGCGCCATTATGGAGTGCTTCACCGACCAGGGTATCCCGGTCAATAACGTGATGGCGCTCGGCGGCATCGCGCGGAAAAACCCGGTGATCATGCAGGCCTGTTGCGATGTGCTAAATCGCCCGCTGCAAATCGTCGCCTCCGATCAGTGCTGCGCGCTGGGCGCGGCTATCTTCGCCGCCGTCGCTGCGGGCGTATACCGCGATATACCCGCCGCGCAGGAAAACATGGCCAGCCAGGTGGAAAGTACCCTGCAGCCCCGTCCGGCCCAGGCGCAACGCTTCGAACAACTCTACCAGCGCTACCAGCAATGGTCGCTCAGCGCGGAACAACGTTATCTCCCTTCGACTGCAAAGGCGGAAACCGCGCCGCAATCGCAGGCAGCTCTCACCCATTAAGGATATAAAAATGACTATTTTTAATAATTATGAAGTGTGGTTCGTCATCGGTAGCCAGCATCTGTATGGCCCTGAAGCGCTACGTCAGGTTACGAAGCACGCAGAACATGTGGTGAGCAGCCTGAATGCGGAAGCCAAGCTGCCGTGCAAACTGGTGCTGAAACCGCTGGGTACAACCCCGGATGAGATTACCCATATCTGCCGCGACGCCAATTACGATGACAAGTGCGCCGGGATGGTGGTGTGGCTGCATACTTTCTCGCCCGCGAAAATGTGGATTAACGGCCTCACGATCCTGAATAAACCGCTGATGCAGTTCCATACCCAGTTCAACGCGGCCCTGCCGTGGGACAGCATCGATATGGACTTTATGAACCTGAACCAGACCGCGCACGGCGGCCGCGAGTTTGGCTTCATCGGCGCCCGAATGCGTCAGCAGCACAGCGTGGTGACCGGCCACTGGCAGGATAAAGAAGCGCATCAGCGCATCGGCGCGTGGATGCGTCAGGCGGTCTCTAAACAGGATACCCGTCACCTGAAAGTCTGCCGCTTCGGCGATAACATGCGCGAAGTGGCGGTTACCGACGGGGATAAAGTCGCCGCGCAGATCAAGTTTGGCTTCTCGGTTAACACCTGGGCGGTGGGCGATCTGGTGCAGGTCGTCAATGCGGTCACCGACGGCGAAATCAGCGCGCTGATTGATGAGTATGAAAGCAGCTATCGTCTGACGCCCGCGGTACAAATCCACGGCGATAAACGGCAGAACCTTCTCGACGCCGCGCGCATTGAGCTGGGGATGAAGCGCTTCCTGGAACAAGGCGGCTTCCACGCGTTTACCACCACCTTTGAAGATTTACACGGCCTGAAACAACTTCCGGGTCTCGCCGTGCAGCGTCTGATGCAGCAGGGCTACGGCTTTGCGGGCGAGGGCGACTGGAAAACCGCCGCTCTGCTTCGCATCATGAAGGTGATGGCAACTGGTCTGCAGGGCGGCACCTCCTTTATGGAGGATTACACCTATCACTTCGAGAAAGGCAACGATCTGGCTCTGGGCTCGCATATGCTGGAAGTCTGCCCGACCATCGCCACCGCGGAGAAACCGATTCTCGACGTCCAGCCTCTGGGCATCGGTGGTAAAGCCGATCCGGCGCGCATCATCTTTAACACCCATACCGGCCCGGCGATCGTTGCCAGCCTGATCGATCTCGGCGATCGCTATCGTCTGCTGGTGAACACCATTGAGACGGTGAAAACCCCGCACGAGCTGCCGAAGCTGCCGGTCGCCAACGCCCTGTGGAAAGCGCATCCGGATCTGCGCACCGCGTCTGAAGCGTGGATCATCGCCGGCGGCGCGCACCACACTGTCTTCAGCCATGCGCTAACCCTCGACGATATGCGCCAGTTTGCTGAGCTGCAGGATATTGAGCTGACCGTGATTGATAACGAAACCCGTCTGCCCTCCTTCAAGGACGCGCTGCGCTGGAACGAAGTGTATTACGGTTCAAAACGCTAAGAGGCCGTTCCCTCACCCTCTCTCTTGGGGTGAGGGGAACTGACTCGCCAGCAATTCGGAGCACAGTATGTTAGAAGATCTCAAACGCCAGGTTCTCGAAGCCAACCTGGCCCTGCCAAAGCATAATCTGGTCACCCTCACCTGGGGCAACGTCAGCGCCGTCGACCGTGAACGGGGCGTGCTGGTGATTAAACCCTCCGGCGTCGACTACAGCGTAATGAGCGCCGAAGATATGGTGGTGGTCAGCCTGGAGACCGGCGAAGTGGTTGAAGGCGAGAAAAAACCCTCGTCGGATACGCCAACCCACCGTTTGCTGTATCAGGCATTCCCGACGCTGGGCGGCATTGTTCATACTCACTCGCGTCACGCCACCATCTGGGCGCAGGCCGGACAGTCGATTCCCGCCACCGGCACCACCCATGCCGACTACTTCTACGGCGCGGTCCCCTGTACCCGTCTGATGACCGACGAGGAGATCAACGGCGAGTACGAATGGGAAACCGGCGCGGTGATCGTCGAAACCTTCCGTGAAAAAGGGATCGATCCAGCGCAAATGCCCGGCGTGCTGGTGCACTCGCATGGCCCGTTTGCCTGGGGGAAAAACGCCGAAGATGCGGTGCATAACGCTATCGTTCTGGAAGAGATCGCCTATATGGGTATCTTTTGCCGCCAGCTGGCACCGCAGCTGCCGGAGATGCAGCAAACGCTGCTGGATAAACACTATCTGCGCAAGCACGGCGCGAAAGCCTATTACGGACAGTAAACCTCCACAGTAGTCCCGGCTCGCTCTACGCTTAGCCGGGCTACCCTCTGCGGACGAGTAGCCCGGATAAGGCGTTTACGCCGCAATCCGGGAAACAGCGCGCAACACAACCTCCGGCCTATACCTGTATAAAACCCCAGCATCATTTCGTGAACCAGGCTATAATCAGGCCTGGTTTTGACTCATGAGAGCACGGCGTGACGCAGCCACGAGCAGGTTTTTTACTCACCCGTCACTGGCGGGATACCCCACAGGGCACCGAACTGACTTTCTGGCTGGCGACTGATGACGGCCCGCTTGAGGTCACGCTGCCGCCGCAGGAATCCGTGGCGTTCATTGCCGAATCTCAGCGTCCGCAAGTTGAACGCCTGCTGCAGGGCGAAAACGGCCATCGCCTTGCTGCGCTCAATCTGCAAGATTTTCATCGCCAGCCGGTATTTGGCCTCTACTGCCGCGCTCACCGCCAGCTGATGCGGCTGGAAAAAAAGCTGCGCGAAAACGGCATCACGGTATATGAAGGCGACATTCGCCCGCCGGAGCGCTATCTGATGGAGCGCTTTATTACCGCCCCGGTGTGGGTGGAAGGCGAGGCGCGCGGCCAGCGGCTGGTTAACGCGCGAATGAAGCCCAACCCCCACTACCGTCCGCCGCTGAAATGGGTGTCGCTGGACATCGAAACCAGCCGCCACGGCGAACTCTACTGCATTGGTCTTGAAGGCTGCGGCCAGCGGGTCGTCTATATGCTCGGGCCGGAGCCCGCCTCGCTGCCAGCCGTCAACTTCACGCTGGAGTACGTCGCCAGCCGCCCGCTGCTGCTGGAAAAGCTTAACGCCTGGTTTGCCGCTCACGACCCGGACGTGCTGATCGGCTGGAACGTGGTGCAGTTCGATTTACGCGTTCTGCAAAAGCACGCCGAGCGCTATCGTATCCCGCTGATGCTCGGGCGCGGCAACAGCGAACTGGAGTGGCGCGAGCACGGTTTTAAAAATGGCGTCTTCTTTGCTCAGGCCAACGGCCGACTGATTATCGATGGCATCGAGGCGCTGAAATCCGCGTTCTGGAACTTCTCCTCTTTTGCCCTGGAATCGGTGGCCCGCGAACTGCTCGGTGAGGGCAAAGCCATTGATAACCCTTGGGATCGGATGGATGAAATCGATCGCCGTTTTCACCAGGATAAACCGGCGCTGGCGACATACAACCTGCAGGACTGCGAGCTGGTTACGCGCATCTTCCATAAAACCGAGATCATGCCTTTTTTACTGGAGCGCGCGACGGTCAACGGCCTGCCTGCTGATCGCCACGGCGGTTCGGTCGCCGCCTTCAGCCATCTCTATTTCCCGCGCATGCACCGGCTCGGCTACGTTGCGCCGAACCTTGGCGCAGTACCGCCGCAGGCCAGTCCCGGCGGCTACGTGATGGACTCGCGCCCCGGCCTCTACGACTCGGTGCTGGTGCTGGACTACAAAAGCCTGTATCCGTCGATTATCCGCACCTTCCTGATTGATCCCGTGGGGCTGGTTGAAGGGCTGGCGCATCCCGATGACGCTCATAGCACCGAAGGCTTTCTCGGCGCGCGCTTTTCGCGAGAAAAACACTGCCTGCCGGGCATTGTCGGGCAGATCTGGCACGGTCGCGACGAGGCCAAGCAGCATAAAAACAAGCCGCTGTCGCAGGCGCTGAAGATCATTATGAACGCCTTCTACGGCGTACTCGGCACCAGCGCCTGCCGCTTTTTCGATCCCCGTCTGGCCTCCTCCATCACCATGCGCGGCCACGCGATTATGCGCCAGACCAAAGCGCTGATTGAATCCCAGGGCTACGACGTTATCTACGGCGATACCGACTCCACGTTCGTGTGGCTCAAGCGGGCCCACAGCGAAGAGGAAGCCAACGGTATCGGCCGCTCGCTGGTGGACTTCGTCAACGCATGGTGGGCGGCGGAGCTCAGCAAAGAGGGACTTGTCAGCACACTGGAGCTGGAGTTCGAAACCCACTTCTGCCGCTTTCTCATGCCCACCATTCGCGGCGCGGACACCGGCAGTAAAAAGCGCTACGCCGGGATGATTCAGGAAGGCGGCGAGCAGCGAATGGTGTTTAAAGGGCTGGAGACGGTACGTACCGACTGGACGCCGCTGGCCCAGCAGTTTCAGCAGGAGCTTTATCTGCGCATTTTTCGTCATCAGCCCTATCAAGATTACGTACGCGAAACCATCGATAAGCTGATGAACGGCGAGCTTGACGATCGTCTGATTTACCGTAAGCGCCTGCGTCGTCCGCTGGCGGAGTATCAGCGCAACGTGCCGCCGCACGTGCGCGCGGCCAGGCTCGCTGATGAGCAAAACGTCAGGTTAGGCAGGCCGCAACAGTACCAGCAGCGCGGCAGCATTAAATATGTCTGGACCACCGGCGGGCCGGAGCCGGTGGACTATCAGCAATCACCGCTGGATTATGAACACTACCTTTCTAAGCAATTAGAGCCTGTCGCCGAAGGAATACTTCCCTTTGTCGACGACGATTTTGCTACAATAGTGACGGGGCAACTGGGGCTATTTTGATTTTTCCTCACCCATTCCGCTGGCGCAAAAGCCGTAAAATGAAGGGTGAGGAGGACGTGACGAACGTTCCGCCATCCAGTAATATAGCGCCCTTTCCATTCCTGGACCCAATTTTGACGTATCTCCGATTCTCCATGGAGATGATCAACTATTGCCTGCAATCAAAGAACTAAAGAGCCGAACATATATGCCTTTTACACTTGGTCAACGCTGGATTAGCGACACAGAGAGCGAACTGGGATTAGGGACGGTCGTTGCGCTGGACGCGCGCATGGTGACTCTGCTTTTCCCCGCCATCGGCGAAAACCGTCTGTACGCACGCAACGACTCCCCGATCACCCGCGTGATGTTCAACCCGGGCGATACCATCACCAGCCATGAAGGCTGGCAGCTCCAGGTTGACGAAGTTAATGAAGAGAACGGTCTGCTGGCCTACACCGGTACCCGCCTCGATACCCAGGAAGCCAACGTCACCCTGCGTGAAGTGCTGCTCGACAGCAAACTGGTCTTCAGCAAACCGCAGGACCGTCTGTTCGCCGGGCAGATCGACCGTATGGACCGTTTCGCCCTGCGCTATCGTGCGCGTAAATTTCAGAGCGAACAGTACCGTATGCCGTGGAGCGGCCTGCGCGGCCAGCGCACCAGCCTGATCCCGCATCAGCTGAATATCGCTCACGACGTTGGCCGCCGCCACGCGCCGCGCGTCCTGCTGGCGGACGAAGTGGGTTTAGGTAAAACCATTGAAGCCGGGATGATCCTGCATCAGCAGCTGCTCTCCGGCGCTGCCGAACGCGTTCTGATCGTCGTTCCGGAAACCCTGCAGCACCAGTGGCTGGTGGAAATGCTGCGCCGCTTTAACCTGCGCTTTTCGCTGTTTGACGATGAGCGCTACGCCGAAGCGCAGCACGACGCCATTAACCCGTTCGAAACCGAACAGCTGGTTATCTGCTCGCTGGACTTCGTGCGCCGCAGCAAGCAGCGCCTGGAGCACCTGTGCGATGCCGAATGGGACCTGATGGTCGTCGATGAAGCGCACCATCTGGTGTGGAGTGAAGACGCGCCAAGCCGCGAATATCAGGCCATTGAGCAGTTGGCCGAGCGCGTGCCGGGCATTCTGCTGCTCACCGCGACGCCGGAACAGCTGGGGATGGAGAGCCACTTCGCCCGCCTGCGCCTGCTCGACCCTAACCGTTTCCACGATTTCGCTCAGTTTGTTGAAGAGCAGCAGAACTACCGTCCGGTCGCCGACGCCGTGGCCCTGCTGCTGGCCGGGAATAAACTGAACGACGCCGAGCTGAACGCGCTGAGCGATCTGATCGGCGAACAAGATATCGAACCGCTATTGCAGGCCGCCAACAGCGATCGCGATGATGCCCAGGCTGCTCGTCAGGAGCTGGTGTCGATGCTAATGGACCGCCACGGCACCAGCCGCGTGCTGTTCCGCAACACGCGTAACGGCGTCAAAGGTTTCCCGAAACGCGAGCTGCATACAATTCGTCTGCCGCTGCCGACCCAGTACCAGACAGCTATCAAGGTTTCCGGGATTATGGGTGCCCGTAAAACTGCCGAAGAGCGCGCCCGCGATATGCTCTATCCGGAGCAGATTTATCAAGAGTTTGAAGGCGATACCGGCACCTGGTGGAACTTCGACCCGCGCGTTGAGTGGCTGATGGGCCATCTCACCAGCCACCGTTCGCAGAAAGTGCTGGTGATCTGCGCCAAGGCAGCTACTGCGCTGCAGCTGGAGCAGGTCCTGCGCGAACGCGAAGGCATCCGTGCGGCGGTGTTCCACGAAGGGATGTCGATTATTGAACGTGACCGCGCTGCAGCCTGGTTTGCCGAAGAAGATACCGGCGCTCAGGTGCTGCTGTGTTCTGAAATCGGCTCAGAAGGCCGTAACTTCCAGTTCGCCAGTAACCTGGTGATGTTCGATCTGCCGTTCAACCCGGATCTGCTGGAACAGCGTATCGGCCGTCTTGACCGTATCGGCCAGGCTCACGATATTCAGATCCACGTTCCCTATCTGGAAAGAACCGCCCAGTCGGTGCTGGTGCGCTGGTATCACGAAGGTCTGGACGCTTTCGAGCACACCTGCCCGACCGGCCGTACCGTCTACGACAGCGTGCATAACGAACTGATTAACTATCTCGCCGCCCCGGAAAATACCGACGGCTTCGACGAGCTGATCAAAGTTTGCCGCCAGCAGCATGACGCGCTGAAAGCGCAGCTGGAGCAGGGCCGCGACCGCCTGCTGGAGATCCACTCCAACGGCGGTGAAAAAGCCCAGCAGCTTGCGGAAAGCATTGAAGAGCAGGATGACGACACCAGCCTGATCGCTTTCTCCATGAACCTGTTTGATATCGTCGGCATCAACCAGGACGATCGCGGTGAGAATCTGATTGTCCTGACCCCCTCCGACCATATGCTGGTCCCGGATTTCCCGGGTCTGCCGGAAGATGGCTGCACCATTACTTTTGAGCGTGATGTTGCCCTGTCCCGCGAAGACGCACAGTTCATCACCTGGGAGCATCCGCTGATTATCAACGGTCTGGATCTGATCCTTTCCGGCGATACCGGAAGCAGCACCATTTCGCTGCTGAAGAACAAAGCGCTGCCGGTCGGCACTCTGCTGCTGGAGCTGATTTACGTCGTTGAAGCGCAGGCGCCGAAGCATCTGCAGCTCAACCGCTTCCTGCCGCCGACGCCGGTACGCATGCTGCTTGACAAAAACGGCAACAACCTCGCCGGTCAGGTGGAGTTCGAAAGCTTTAACCGTCAGCTGAGCGCGGTTAATCGCCACACAGGCAGTAAGTTGGTTAATGCCGTCCAGCAGGACGTCCACGCGATTTTACAGCAGGGTGAAGGCCAGGTCGCCAAAGCGGCCCAGGCGCTGATCGACGCCGCGCGTAAAGAAGCCGACGACAAGCTGACGGCCGAGCTGTCGCGCCTGGAAGCGCTGCGCGCCGTGAACCCGAACATCCGCGATGATGAACTGGCGGCTATCGAGAGCAATCGTCAGCAGGTGATGGACGCGCTGGCTCAGGCAGGCTGGCGTCTTGATGCGCTGCGCTTAATCGTCGTCACCCACCAGTAACGGAACGCGAATATGGCGATGGAAAACTACAATCCGCCGCAGGATCCCTGGCTGGTTATTCTTTACCAGGATGAGCACATTATGGTGGTCAACAAGCCTAGCGGCCTGTTGTCCGTGCCGGGCCGGCTTGAGGAGCACAAAGACAGCGTGATGGCGCGCGTTCAGCGCGACTTCCCGCAGGCCGAATCGGTGCACCGGCTGGATATGGCGACCAGCGGCGTGATTGTGGTGGCCCTGACCAAAGCGGCAGAGCGCGAGCTAAAGCGGCAGTTCCGCGAACGCGAGCCGAAAAAACAGTATGTCGCCCGCGTCTGGGGGCATCCGGAAAAAGCGGAAGGTCTGGTGGATTTACCGCTGATTTGCGACTGGCCGAACCGGCCAAAGCAGAAGGTGTGTTACGAAACCGGCAAAGCGGCGCAAACCGAGTATGAAGTGCTGGAGTTCGCGGCGGACAACACCGCCCGCGTGCGCCTGAAGCCGATTACCGGGCGTTCGCATCAGCTGCGCGTACATATGCTGGCGCTGGGCCATCCGATTCTCGGCGACCGCTTTTATGCGTCGCCGGAAGCGCTGGCGATGGCGCCGCGTCTGCTGCTGCACGCCGAAACGCTGACCATCACCCATCCCGCTTTCGGTAATTCGATGACCTTCCGCGCGCCGATCGACTTCTGACCGTTTATCTCTGTCCCGGGTCGTGCCGCCAGCGGCTCACCCGGGCTACTCCTCGCTCATCAATGCCGCGAAAAACGGGCGTCAGTCGCGGGCAAACCACGCATCAATCATCTGCTCAACGCGGGCCACAACCTGCCCGGTGTCATGACGGCGGCTGCGCGCGCAGGCGTGCGCGGGCTCGTCGCACAGCAGGCAGCGGCGCTGGTTCTCCCCCATTGACTGACGGCCCACCAGACCATTTTTCGGGCAAATCACGTCAATATCCCACAGGCGGCCCAGCGGATGAGTATGCTCAAGATCGGTACAGAAGGCTTTGATTTCACTGGCGGCGTGATCGACGCACCACAGCGCTTCCGGCCCGGTCGGCAGCCACAGCACCTGGCGATCCAGCGTCTGCCAGCGGTGTTTCCACAGCATCTGATCGCAGGCCTGCAGCGCCACGCCCATCATATTACGGTAGCGAATGCTGTCTTTCACCGCGCCCGGCGTCACCAGGGTCAGCGAAATCACCGGCCGCTGATAATGGGCTAACCAGTCGGCCTGGCGCGCGGCGCGCTGCTCTTTCGCCGCCAGCAGCGCTTCCATGCTTACGCCCTCACGGGCGAGAGTATCCACTGACATTTGTTTTTCTCCTCACTTAATAAAAGGCAGCGGACAGGCTGCCGTCGCAGTCGCGAATAATGGCGCTGATTGTATCGCTAAACGATCCCTGTTTTGGAGACGGGGCGCAGATATTTTCTGCGCCATTTAGCACGAAAAAGCAGACTTAGCGGTTATAAAAAAGTTAAATCAGGCCAAAAAATGACTGAGGAACAGCAGACCCAGCGAAACATTAATCGCGCCGCCGATCCGGGTTGCGATCTGGGCGAACGGCATCAGGTTCATGCGGTTGCCGGATGTCAGAATCGCCACATCGCCGGTACCGCCCTGGCCGCTCTGGCAGCAGGAGACAATCGCCACGTCAATCGGGTGCATGCCAATCTTTTTGCCGACCAGGAAACCGGTCGCCACCAGCGCCGATACGGTGCTGATAATCACCAGCAAATTGGTAAGGGTAAAGGCGTTGACCAGCTCCTGCCATGGCGTGATCGCCACGCCGACGGCAAACAGAATCGGATAGGTCACCGCCGTGCGGAAGAACTTATACACCATCTGCGAGCCCTCCTGCAGGCGCGGAGAGACGCCGTTTACCAACTTCAGCAGCACCGCGAGGAACAGCATGCCCACCGGCGCGGGCAGGCCGATGGTCTTCTGGCCAAGCATACCCAACATATAGAGCAGCACCGCCAATAGCGCGCCGGAGGCCAGCGTCGTCACCTCCATTTTGCCCTCGGCGGGCGTTTCGCGGTGCGTCTCGTTGCGGCGGTTAGGCATCAGTTGCCCCTCGCCGGTCAAATGCGGGAAACGCTTGCCCAGTTGGTTTAAACAGCCGGCGATCACAATCGCCGTCAGGCTGCCCAGCATCACCATCGGCAGCACGCGCCCGAGCGCAACGCCCTGATCCATATGCATCAGCGCGGCGTAGCCAATCGACAGCGGAATCGCCCCCTCGCCGACGCCGCCGGCCATGATCGGCAGGACGATAAAGAAGAACACCTGAAACGGCTCCAGCCCCAGGGCGGTACCGACGCCGACGCCGACCACCATGCCGACGATTTCGCCGCACAGCATCGGGAAGAAAATCCGCAGAAAACCCTGAATCAGCGTGGTGCGGTTCATGCTCATAATGCTGCCGACGATAATGCAGCAGATATAAAGGTAAAGAATGTTGGTCGACTTATAGAATTTGGTGGTCGACTCCACCACCACCTCCGGCAGCAGGCCGTAATGCACCAGCGCAGAAGGGATGAAGGTCGCGCAGATGGCCGCCGCGCCGAGCTTGCCGAGTACCGGCAGGCGTTTACCGAATTCGCCGCAGGCAAAGCCGAAAAAGGCCAGCGTCGCCACCATCACGACGATATCGCTCGGCAGCTTGCCGCCCAGACAGTCCAGCGCGATCAGGCCACCGGCCAGCAGAAAGAGCGGCAGCGGGATAATAACGACTTTCCAGTTATCGAGGATATGCCACCAGCGCTGCTTAAGCGCGGGTTTCGGCGTATTAATAGGGTCGATGGTTGCAGAGAATGCATTGTCTGTGGTGCTCATAATTAAGCCCTCTGGTTATTATTACTTTTCAGGTTAGAGGGCCACGCGCGGAGTTAATGTGAGGATCGGCAGATTAAAAAAGAAGTTTTAATGGTCACTATGGTTTTTATGGTTTCTATTATTATTGTGAAACCGCTCTGATTTATTACCGTGGTTTTTAAGGTTTTTAAATCCAGCGCCTGATTAACCTTGATAAATTCCCCGCCAGCGGATAATTGTGGTTGCCGGACACTCTTGTGACGTTCACCGGTTTCCCTCAGCCACGATGCCGGCAGCGAAAAAAAGATACGCTGCCGTATCCCTGATACTGTGCATTATACTTATGAAGGTTTCATTTCAGTTTAAGCTGTTCATTTCGCTGGTCGCTTTTTTCTCAGTGCTGTTTGCGCTGCTGGGCGTGTATTACTATTTCGACGCCAGCCATCAGCTTTATCAGGAAATGAGCGCCCGCGCGAAAATACAGGCAGAAGAAATCGCGCTGATGCCGGATTTACGTCAGCAGGTGGCGCGTGAAGACGCGCTGGCGATAAAGCCTTTTATGCAAAATATCGCCGCCCACAGCGACGCCAGTTTTATCGTCATTGGCGATAAGCGGGGCGTGCATCTGTTTCACTCTGTCCATCCGGAGTGGGTCGGCACGCGGCTGGTTGGCGGCGATAACCAGTCGGTACTTGAGGGGAAAAGCACGACCACCATCCGCAAAGGGGGACTCGGTATTTCTCTGCGCAGCAAAGCGCCCATTTTCGATGACGCGGGTCGGGTCGTTGGCATTGTCTCCGTCGGCTACCTCACCAGCTATCTCGACAGCATCACGCTGGCAAAAGTCATCAATATCTTCATCGCCGCGGTGCTGCTACTTATCGCGCTGTTTACCTTTTCCTGGTACTTCACCCGCAGCATTAAGAAACAAATCTTCTCGCTGGAGCCGCGGGAAATCGGCCTGCTGGTGCGTCAGCAAAAAGCGATGATGGAGTCGATATACGAAGGGGTGATTGTGATTGACCATCACCGGCGTATCGAAGTGATAAACCACGCCGCCCGCAGCCTGCTCGGACTGAGCCAGCCCGCGCACCAGCTGCGCGGTAAGTCGATCGATAGCGTCATTACCCCGCAGCCGTTTTTCGCCGGCGGAGAGATGTTCGAAAGCGATACCCACGACGAGCTGTGCCGTTTTAATCAGCTGACGGTACTCGCCAGCCGGGTGCGAATCATGCTGGAGAATTCGCTCCAGGGCTGGGTGATCACCTTCCGCGACCGCGATGAAATCAACTCCCTGAGCGCCCAGCTCAGCCAGGTAAAACGCTACGTTGATAATCTGCGCATCATGCGCCATGAACAGCTCAACCGGATGACGACCCTCTCCGGCCTGCTGCATATGGGCCACTATGATGAGGCAATTCGCTATATTCAGGCGCAGTCGGAGCATGCCCAGGAGCTGCTGGACTTTATCTCCTCGCACTTTAATTCGCCGACCCTGTGCGGCCTGCTGCTGGGTAAAGCCGCCCGCGCGCGGGAAAAAGGAGTTGAGCTGAGCTTTGACCCGGCCTGCCGCATCGACCGCCCGCTGCCATCATTGATAGAGTCCGAGCTTATCTCTATCATCGGTAATCTGCTGGATAACGCCATTGAGGCCACCCAGCGCGCCGAACTGCCGCACGAACCGGTAGAGATCCTGATTCAGCTCAACGCCAGGGAATTAATGATTGAAGTCGCCGATCGCGGCGTCGGTATTCGCCCGGAGATCCGCGAGCATATCTTTGAACGCGGCGTCACCACCAAAACCCGGGGCGATCACGGTATTGGACTGTATCTTATTGAGCGCTATGTCACCCAGGCTGGCGGTACGATTGAAGTGGCCGACAACGCGCCGCGCGGGGCGATTTTCACGCTGTTTATTCCCGCCAGCGGGCCAGCCCATCCGCAAGAAGAGACGCACTATGCATCATGACCTGGTCGATGTCCTGATCGTTGAAGATGAAAGCGAACTGGCGCGGCTGCACGCCGAGCTTATCCAGAAACACCCGCGTATGCGACTGGCGGGCACGGCGGCTTCTCTCGCCCAGGCGCGGCAGATACTCAATGCCAGGCCGCCGCAGCTGGTGCTGCTGGATAACTACCTGCCGGACGGCAAAGGGGTCACCCTGATGAACGATCCTACCATGGCCCACGCTAGCTGCTCGGTGATCTTTATCACCGCCGCCAGCGATATGGAAACCTGTAGCCAGGCGATCCGCAACGGCGCCTTCGACTACATTCTCAAACCGGTGTCGTGGAAACGCCTGAGCCAGTCCCTTGAACGGTTCGTGCAGTTCTACGACCAGCAGCGCGAATGGAAGATTGTCGACCAGCAGAACGTGGATTCGCTGTATCAGTTGCAGGCTAAAAACTACCGAGCCGATAGCGGCAGTAAAGGTATTGAAGAAAAAACGCTGGCGCTGGTGCAGAGTCTGTTTACCGGCGAAGAAGCGCGCTGCTTTTCGGTAGATGACGTGGTGAGCGAGGCTGGATTGAGCAAAACCACGGCCCGGCGCTATCTGGAGCACTGCGTGGAAATCGGCTTTCTGCAGGTGGAAATGCTGTACGGCAAGATAGGCCATCCGCGGCGCATGTACCGCCGCGCCGCCAGCGCATCGTGACGCCTCTCCCGCCCGGGAGAGGCCGGTCGTTCAGAAGCCGCGCTGCTCTTTAACCAGCTCCCAGGCTTTCTGGATCTCCTGCGCTTTCTGCTTAGCCATCTCCATCATTTCCGGCGGTAACCCTTTCGCCACCAGCTTATCCGGATGGTGTTCGCTCATCAGCTTACGATAGGCGCGCTTGACGGTAGCGGCATCGTCGGTCGTTTTAACCCCCAGCACATTGCAGGCATCTTCCAGGGTTGGCCCGCGCTGCGCCTGCTGCCAGCCAGCGTTGCCGCCGCGCTGCCCGTATGAATGCTGCTGCGAACCACCGCCAAACTGCGCCCCGCCCTGCATCATGCGCAGGAACTGCTCGAACTGAGCCCGGGAGATACCCAGTTCATCGGCAATGACAAACAGCACATCACGTTCGTTGGGATGCAGTTCACCGTCGGCGAAAGCCGCCTGCAACTGAATTTCCAGAAACATCCGAATTAAATCAAAACGCCCAAAACAGACGCTGCGCAGCTGACGCATTTTCTCACGCAGCGGATAATCATCTGATTTCCCTACCCGAAACGCGTGCTGCGCCGCGGTACGCGCTTCGCCATGCAGATTCATGCGATCCATCAGCAAATTGGCGACATGAATATCGGCTTCAGTGACGCGTCCTTTCGATTTGGTCAGATGCCCCATCACTTCAAAAGTGGTGGAGAAGAACAGCGACTGGCGCTCCTGCTGGTTGGCGAAGACATTCAGCCGGCGACTGCGCGCGCGGTCAAACATATGCCCGACTAAGAACCCCAGCACCACGCCCCAGAAGCCGCCCCCCATCATCAACGCAACCGCAACGCCAATTATTTTACCCAAATACTGCATAGACTCCCCAATCTCTCTGCCGCCAGTTAAGCTATATCTGACCGCACGTTACAAAGCGTTTACGCCTCGGTCAATTGTGGGACATAGCCTATAATTTGCTTTATCATACTCGTCATTCTACACGGTGCCTAACGCTCGGGAAGTAAACGGGCAGGATTAACACTAGCGCGATTTAGACGAGTACGTTAGGCTCTGACCGTTTGCAAGCCGCTGCCACACGATGACGGAACAACAAATACAACGTATGAAAAAACGTATTCCCAGCCTCCTGGCCACCATGATTGCCAGCGCCTTGTATAGCCAACAGGGCCTCGCTGCCGATCTCGCCACGCAGTGTATGCTTGGCGTACCAAGCTACAATCGTCCTCTGGTTGAAGGGAAACCCAACGACCTGCCGGTGACGATCGATGCCGATCATGCGAAAGGCAACTATCCTGATAACGCCGTATTTACCGGCAACGTTGATATCAATCAGGGGAACAGCCGACTGCAGGCCGATGAAGTTCAGCTTCACCAGCAGCAGGCCGCCGGTCAGCCGCAGCCGGTGCGTACAGTTGATGCCCTCGGCAACGTTCACTATGACGACAATCAGGTGATCCTCAAAGGGCCGAAAGCCTGGTCGAACCTGAACACCAAAGATACCAACGTCTGGCAGGGCGATTACCAAATGGTTGGCCGTCAGGGACGCGGTACCGCTGACCTGATGAAACAGCGCGGCGAAAACCGCTACACCATTTTAGAAAACGGCAGCTTCACCTCGTGTCTGCCCGGCTCTGACACCTGGAGCGTGGTCGGCAGTGAAGTTATCCACGACCGCGAAGAACAGGTCGCTGAGATCTGGAACGCCCGCTTCAAGCTCGGTTCCGTGCCGATTTTTTACAGCCCTTACCTGCAGCTGCCGGTGGGTGACAAGCGTCGTTCGGGCTTCCTGATCCCCAACGCCAAATACAGCACCAAAAACGGCGCGGAGTTCTATCTTCCTTACTACTGGAACATCGCCCCGAACTTCGACGCCACGCTGACGCCGCACTATATGAGCAAGCGCGGCGGCGTCATGTGGGAGAACGAATTCCGCTATCTGACCAAAGCAGGAACCGGTTTAATCGAGTTCGATTACCTGCCTTCGGATAAAATCTACCAGGACGATCACTCAGGCGACTCCAATAGCCGCCGTTGGCTGTTCTACTGGAACCATTCCGGCGTCGTAGACCAGGTATGGCGCTTCAACGCCGATTACACCAAAGTCAGCGATCCGGACTACTTTAACGACTTCAGCTCGAAATACGGTTCCAGTACCGATGGCTACGCCACGCAGAAACTCAGCGCCGGCTACGCTAATCAGAACTTTGACGCCACCGTATCGACCAAGCAGTTCCAGGTCTTTGACCGCGACTCAAGCAATGCCTATTCCGCCGAGCCGCAGCTGGACGTGAACTATTACCAGAACGATGTCGGCCCGTTTGATACCCATCTTTATGGCCAGGCGGTGCATTTTGTTAACTCGAACAGCAGAATGCCGGAAGCGACGCGCGTTCACTTCGAGCCAACCATCAACCTGCCGCTGTCTAACGGTTGGGGAAGCATCAATACTGAGGCCAAACTGCTGGCAACCCATTACCAGCAAAGCAACCTTGACGACTACAACGCGGCCAACGGTACCGATTATAAAGACTCCGTTAACCGCGTGATGCCGCAGTTTAAAGTCGATGGCAAAATGGTTTTCGAGCGTGATATGCAGGAGAACTATACCCAGACGCTTGAACCGCGGATGCAGTATCTGTATATCCCTTATCGCGACCAAAGCAAGATCGGCAGCTACGACTCAACGCTGCTGCAATCGGACTACAGCGGCCTGTTCCGCGACCGCACCTACAGCGGTCTCGATCGTATAGCTTCCGCCAATCAGGTCTCCACCGGCGTCACATCTCGCGTTTATGATGCCGCCGCCGTTGAACGTTTTAATATTTCCGTTGGTCAAATCTACTATTTCACCGAGGCACGTACCGGTGACGACAACATCAACTGGGAGAACAACGACACGCGAGGTTCACTGGTATGGGCTGGCGATACTTACTGGCGCATCACCGACGACTGGGGTTTACGCGGGGGAATTCAGTACGATACGCGTCTGGATAACGTCGCTACCGGCAGCGGAACCGTGGAATACCGTCGCGACGAAAACCGTTTAGTACAACTTAACTATCGTTATGCGAGCCCGGAATACATTCAGGCGACCCTGCCGTCTTATTCCACCGCTAAGCAGTACAAAGATGGTATCTCGCAGGTGGGGATGACCGCCAGCTGGCCAATCGTCGATCGTTGGGCAGTCGTCGGCGCGTATTACTACGACACGAATACCAGAAAGTCAGCGAACCAGATGTTAGGGGTTCAGTATAGCTCCTGCTGCTACGCTATCCGCGTCGGCTATGAACGTAAGATCAACGGCTGGGATAACAGCAGCAGCGAAAGCAAATACGACAACACTTTCGGCTTTAACATTGAGCTGCGCGGCCTGAGCTCCAATTACGGTCTCGGCACCCAGCAGATGCTGCGTTCGAACATTTTACCGTACCAGAGCTCCCTGTGATGTGGCTGGTTTAAAACGTAATCCGCAATTGCGGTTAATTGAAATGGAAAAAGTATGAAGAACTGGAAAACGCTGCTTCTCGGTATCGCCATGATCGCGAATACCAGTTTCGCTGCCCCACAGGTTGTCGATAAAGTAGCGGCTGTCGTCAATAATGGCGTTGTTCTGGAAAGCGACGTCGATGGCTTGATGCAATCGGTAAAACTTAACGCCGGCCAGGCCGGGCAGCAGCTGCCGGATGACGCCACCCTGCGTCATCAGATCCTTGAACGTCTAATCATGGACCAGATTGTCCTGCAAATGGGCCAGAAAATGGGCGTGAAGATCTCTGACGATCAGCTCGACCAGGCGATCGCCAACATTGCAAAACAGAACAACATGACCATGGATCAGATGCGTAGCCGTCTGGCCTATGACGGCATTAACTACAACACCTACCGTAATCAGATTCGTAAAGAGATGATTATTTCGGAAGTGCGTAACAATGAAGTTCGTCGTCGCATCACCGTTCTGCCGCAGGAAGTTGAAACTCTGGCAAAACAGATCGGCGATCAGAACGACGCCAGTACCGAACTGAACCTCAGCCACATCCTGATCCCGCTGCCGGAAAACCCGACTTCTGAGCAGGTTGCTGAAGCTCAGGACCAGGCAAACTCCGTGGTTGAGCAGGCGCGCAGCGGTGCGAACTTCGGCAAGCTGGCTATCACCTACTCTGCTGACCAGCAGGCGCTGAAAGGCGGCCAGATGGGCTGGGGCCGGATTCAGGAGCTGCCGGGCATCTTCGCCCAGGCGCTGAGCACCGCGAAAAAAGGCGATATCGTCGGCCCAATACGCTCCGGCGTTGGCTTCCATATCCTGAAAATTAACGATATGCGCGGCGGCAGCCAGAATATCTCCGTGACCGAAGTTCACGCCCGCCACATCCTGCTGAAACCGTCGCCGATCATGAACGACGATCAGGCTCGGGCGAAGCTGGAGCAGATCGCGGCTGACATCAAGAGCGGGAAAACCACGTTTGCCAAAGCGGCGAAAGAGTTCTCTGAAGATCCGGGCTCTGCCAACCAGGGCGGCGATTTAGGTTGGGCGACGCCGGATATCTTCGATCCGGCTTTCCGCGACGCCATTCTGCGCCTCAATAAAGGCCAGACCAGCGCTCCGGTTCACTCCTCCTTCGGCTGGCACCTGATTGAGCTGCTGGATACCCGCAACGTCGACAGAACCGACGCCGCGCAGAAAGATCGCGCTTATCGCATGCTGATGAACCGTAAGTTCTCTGAGGAAGCGGCGACCTGGATGCAGGAACAGCGCGCCAGCGCCTACGTGAAGGTTCTGAGCAACTAATCGCATTAGCCTCATACACAACATCACTCAGGGTGTATCGAGGCGGCTGAGCAAATCGCCCCGGTCTCTGACGGGGGCGACGAAGCGCAGCCAGTAAGAGACCGCCTGAAGGATGAAGTGTATGAATCGAGTTGTTATCACTCCCGGTGAACCCGCCGGGATTGGCCCCGACCTCGTTGTGCAGCTTGCGCAGCGCGACTGGCCGGTAGAGCTGGTGATCTGCGCCGATGGCGCTCTGTTATCCGACCGGGCGAAGCTGCTCGGTCTTCCTTTAGCGCTTCTGCCTTACGACCCCTCCGCCCCCGCTACGCCGCAGCGCGCAGGCACCCTGACGCTTCTCCACGTCGCGCTCAACGCACCGGTTGAACCGGGCGTGCTCAACGTCAGCAACGGCAGCTACGTAGTGGACACGCTGGCCCGCGCCTGCGATGGTTGCCTGAACGGCGAGTTCGCCGCGCTGATTACCGGTCCGGTGCACAAGGGCATTATTAACGATGCGGGGATCGCATTTACCGGTCATACCGAGTTCTTTGAAGAGCGCTCGCAGGCCAGTAAAGTGGTGATGATGCTGGCGACGGAAGCGCTGCGCGTGGCGCTGGTGACCACTCACCTGCCGCTAAAAGCGATAAGCGATGCGATTACCCCTGAGCTGCTGCGGGAAATCATCACTATCCTGGATCACGATCTGCGCACCAAATTTGGCATCAGCAACCCGCACGTGCTGGTTTGCGGCCTGAACCCGCACGCCGGCGAAGGCGGCCATATGGGGACGGAAGAGATCGATACCATCATTCCGGTGCTCGAAGAGATGCGCGCGAAGGGCATGAATCTCAGCGGCCCGCTGCCGGCGGATACCCTGTTTCAGCCGAAATATCTCGACCATGCCGATGCCGTGCTCGCGATGTATCACGATCAGGGCCTGCCCGTGCTAAAATACCAGGGCTTTGGCCGCGGCGTGAATATTACGCTCGGTTTACCATTTATTCGCACTTCCGTTGACCACGGCACCGCGCTTGAACTTGCGGGCCAGGGGAAAGCGGAAGTCGGCAGTTTTATCACGGCGCTTAATCTCGCCATTAAAATGATTGTTAATACTCAATGAATAATCGAGTCCATCAGGGCCACTTAGCCCGTAAACGCTTCGGGCAAAACTTTCTCAACGATCAATTTGTGATCGACAGCATTGTCTCGGCCATCAATCCACAAAAAGGCCAGGCGATTGTTGAAATCGGCCCCGGCCTCGCCGCGCTGACCGAACCGGTTGGCGAACGCCTCGACCAGCTCACCGTTATCGAGCTGGACCGCGACCTGGCCGCTCGTCTGCAAACACATCCGTTCCTCGGACCTAAGCTGACGATTTATCAGCAGGATGCGATGACCATGAACTTTGGTGAGCTGTCGCAGAGCATGGGCCAGCCGCTGCGCGTCTTCGGCAACCTGCCGTACAATATCTCGACCCCGCTGATGTTCCATCTGTTCAGCTATACTGATGCCATTGCCGATATGCACTTTATGCTGCAAAAAGAGGTCGTCAATCGCCTGGTTGCCGGGCCGAACAGTAAGGCGTATGGTCGGTTAAGCGTAATGGCGCAGTACTACTGCCAGATCATCCCGGTACTTGAAGTGCCGCCGAGCGCCTTTACGCCGCCGCCTAAAGTCGATTCCGCCGTAGTGCGTCTGGTGCCTTACCGCACGCTGCCGCATCCGGTGAAAGAAGTACGCGTACTGAGCCGTATCACGACAGAAGCGTTTAACCAGCGTCGGAAAACGATCCGCAACAGCCTCGGCAACCTGTTCAGCGTTGAGGTTCTGACCGAACTGGGTATCGACCCGGCGAAGCGCGCAGAGAATATTTCCGTGGCGCAGTACTGTCAGCTAGCTAACTGGTTATCTGAGAACGCGCCCACCAAGGAGAGCTAACCATGATTAATTCGCCCCGAGTATGTGTGCAGGTACAAAGCGTCTATATCGAATCGCAATCTTCTCCGGAAGAAGAGCGTTACGTCTTTGCTTATACCGTCACCATTCGCAATCTGGGGCGAACTCAGGTTCAGCTTCTTGGCCGCTACTGGCTTATCACCAACGGCCACGGTCGCGAGACCGAAGTCCAGGGTGAAGGGGTTGTCGGCGAGCAGCCGCATATTCCCGCTGGCGGTGAGTATCAATATACCAGCGGCGCGGTCATTGAAACGCCGCTGGGCACCATGCAGGGACATTATGAGATGATCGATGTGAACGGCGCGCCGTTCTCCATTGAAGTCCCTGTTTTCCGTCTCGCAGTACCAACCCTCATCCATTAAAACAATGTCTACATACCTTATTGGCGACGTTCACGGTTGCTACGATGAACTGATCGCATTATTAGAGCAGGTGGAGTTTAACCCTGAGGTTGATACGCTGTGGCTCACGGGCGACCTGGTCGCGCGCGGCCCCGGTTCTCTGGAAGTGCTGCGTTTCGTGAAACAGCTTGGCGATAGCGTTCGCATCGTCCTGGGCAATCATGACCTGCACCTGCTGGCGGTCTTTGCGGGCATTAGCCGCAATAAACCCAAAGATCGGCTGAAATCGCTACTCGAGGCACCGGATGCCGACGATCTGCTCAACTGGCTGCGTCGTCAGCCAATGATGCAAATCGATGAAGAGAAAAAGCTGGTCATGGCCCATGCCGGGATCACCCCGCAATGGGATCTGGAAACCGCCAAACAGTGCGCCCGCGATGTGGAAGCCGTGCTCGCCAGCGACTCCTATCCGTTCTTCCTCGACGCGATGTACGGCGATATGCCGAACAACTGGAGTAACGAGCTCAGCGGCCTGGCGCGTCTGCGCTTTATCTCCAACGCCTTTACCCGCATGCGCTACTGCTTCCCGAACGGGCAGTTGGATATGTACGCCAAAGAGGCGCCGGAAAACGCCCCCGCGCCGCTCAAGCCGTGGTTTGCCATTCCCGGACCGGTGGCCAACGAGTACAGTATTGCCTTCGGTCATTGGGCTTCACTGGAAGGAAAAGGCACGCCGGAAGGTATTTACGCGCTGGATACCGGCTGCTGCTGGGGCGGCGATCTGACCTGCCTGCGCTGGGAAGATAAGACATATTTTACGCAGCCATCAAACCGGCAGGTAAATCTTGATGGGGATGAGGCAATCGCCTCCTGAAGATAGTCCCCCGGTGGGCTAAGCCACCGGGGAAAGCTTTAGCGGCGCTCCAGAATCTCGAAGCAGTAGCTATGGGAATTCTGCGCATCGGCATCGTGGAACTCGCTGAATACCGACTCCCACTCGTCCGGGTCGTAATCCGGGAAATGAGTATCGCCCTCCACTTCCGCATCAATATGCGTCAGATAGAGCTTGTGTGCTTTCGGCAGGAACTGCTCATACACGCGACCGCCGCCGATCACCATCATCTCTTCCACGTCGCCGCAGGCGGCAATAGCTTCATCGACCGATTTGACCCACTCCACGCGCTCGTCGGTGCCGGGCTGGCTGCTAATCACGATATTTTTACGTCCCGGTAACGGACGACCGATGGATTCCCAGGTAAGACGTCCCATCACTACCGGTTTGTTTAAGGTATTGCGCTTAAACCAGGCGAGATCGGCAGGCAGGTTCCATGGCATGGCGTTTTCCATACCAATGACGCGATCTACCGCTAACGCCGCAATCAGACTGATCATTAAATAATTCCCGAATGCAAAAAATTGTCGCCACTATACGGAAAGCGTAATACTTCGTCGACTGGGCAAAGGGTAAAGAATCAGAAAATTTTAAGTTTTGCTGGCGAGCCCACGTAAGCCCCGTGAGCCGCCAGAACAGGATTTAAATTGAAAACAAAATGTTACTTGTAAAGCTAACGTAACACCCTGAATTTACCCTATACCGAGGGCTTATTCTCCGGTTCATCAGCGATGTCGCCGGTATGCCGTCCCTCTTCCGTCCCCTGCCAGCCGTGACGCTGAACCAGCGATAAATGATTGCGGTCCTCGTTAATAATGCCAGTCAGCATATCGCTGGTACGTTTGAACACCGCCACCCGCGAAGCCGCATCGTTTTCCGCCATCGCCACCATCTCTTCAACCATTTGCAGGTTGAAACGGCGGAACAGGTCGGCGCGTTCCCGGGCCTCATAGGCGCCGAGGCCCAGCGCCTCCAGCGTCATACGCCCGGACTTCAGCGCAGCTTCAAAGGTTTCGCGCTCCGGCGCTTCGACTCCGGCCTGGCGCAGCTTAATATAATGATCGACATCGCGGGCGCGGGAGATGATCTGCAGATGTGGGAAATGCTCTTTTGCCAGCTCCGCCAGCTGCAGGTTCGTCTGCGGATCGTCGATGGCGTTAATCAGCACTTCCGCTTTTTCCGCCCCCGCCGATTCCAGCAGGTCAACCCGCGTCGCATCGCCGTAGAACACCTTCATATCAAACTTACGCAGGGTATCGACATGGTCAGGATCGTGATCGAGGATCACCATCTTCACGCCGCTGGAGAGCAGCACGCGGCCGGCAATCTGCCCGTAACGACCGAAGCCGGCGATAATCACCCGCGGCTGCTCTTCATCAATTTCATCGGCTTCGCGCTCCTGGCCGCTGGCGGATTTCTCCAGACGGGTCAGCAACACCAGCAAGATTGGCGTGGCAGCCATCGATAGCGCCACCGCCAGGGTCAACGCCTTCGCCCATTCGCCGTCCAGGACATCGGCCATCTGCGCCGCGCCGAAGACCACAAAGGCGAATTCACTCCCCTGCCCCAGCAGCACCGCAAACCAGCGGCGCTGGGCGCGAGGTACGCCTAACGGCCTGGCGATCAGCCACAGCATCAGGGACTTAATCACCAGGAATCCCACCAGCAAAATCAGGATCCGCAGCGGATGAGTGACCAGGGTACCGAAGTCGATAGACATGCCGACGCCGATAAAAAACAGCCCCAGCAGCAGCCCCTTAAACGGTTCAATATCGCTCTCCAGGGCGTGGCGGTACTCCGAGCTCGCCAGCAGCACCCCGGCGAGGAAGGCCCCCATCGCCATCGACAGCCCGACCTCTTCCAGCAGCAGTCCGAAGCCAAATACCAGGAACAGGGCCACGGCGCTGAAGACTTCGCGCAGCCCGGAGCGCGCGACAAAACGCAGCATAGGCCGGGTCAGATAACGTCCGAGCGCCACCACCAGCGCCAGCGCGCCCGCTACTTTCAGCGCCGAGAGCGCAAACGCGCCCAAGGTCGTCGAGCCGCCGCTTGCCGCCAGCAGCGGGATCATCGCCACCAGAGGAATGGCCGCGATATCCTGAAACAGCAGCACCGCGAAAGCGCTGCGGCCCAGTTGCGTAACCGTCAGGTTACGTTCGTTCATCGCCTGCATGGCGATCGCCGTTGAGGAGAGCGCCAGGGTCATACCAATCAGCTCGGCAACCTGCCAGCGCAGACCAAGCGACATGCAGAACAGGCCGATCAGCACGCCGCAGACGACCATCTGCAGCGCCCCGCCGCCGAACACCGAGGCGCGCAGTTTCCACAGTCGTTGGGGATCCAACTCCAGGCCGATGACAAAAAGCATCAGCACCACGCCGATTTCGGCAAAGTGCAGAATCGACTCGGCGTCGGTGACCAGCCGCAGCCCCCACGGGCCAATAATACAGCCAGCAATTAAATAGCCGAGTACCGACCCCAGTCCAAGACGTACGGCAATCGGCACAATTAGCGCAGCGGATCCTAAATAGATCAGCGCCTGTATCAGCGTATGGCTATCCATGGTTGTGCGCCTCCTGCCATTCGATTAAGCGTTGACGATAGCGGCGCGCCTGCGCCTGAAGGGTTTCATCATCGCAGATAAAAGTGCAATGCATCGCGAACGGCGGCAGCCATTTCATGCCGCAATACAGCGCGGTGGCCTGCAGCGGCTGCGCCAGCACGTCGAAACCGGGGAAGGAACCGATATCAAAGTGGCTTTCGCCGCCGCCGGTGGTGACCGCCCACATTAGCGATTTACCGTGCAGCGCGATACCGTTGTGCCCGTATGCCCAGCCGTGCGCCAGTACCTTATCCAGCCACAGCTTCAGCAACGGCGGTACGCTGTACCACTGCATCGGATGCTGCCAGATAACCAGATCGGCTCGGGCCAGCGCGGCCTGCTCGGCGGCGATATCGATATTGAAATCGGGATAAAGTTGATAGAGGGAGCGTATCTCTACGCCGTCAAGCGTTCCTGCCTGTTCAAGCATCCGCTTATTCGCATGCGAGTGCTGCGGATAAGGGTGCGCATAAATTATGAGAATCATTGATTAGCCTGCGTTAGTTCTTGTTGTAATCAGCAAGAGTGTAGACAGTTAATCGAATCGCTTACAATGATAAGTGTGATTTAAATCTCATTCAGGATGAGGGGCTGTCAGATGTGCGCAAAGGTGAGGCCAGATATGACCCCGCCGCACGGGGCCATGGAGAACGCTTAGTTATCCAGTTCATCCATCGATTTAACCTGATCGCGATTGATCTGCTCGGTGCGGCCAGTCTCGGCATTTTTGTAGGACACAAGCCCGGTATCATCGTCCACCTGCGGCTTGCCATCGGTCACAATGGTTTTGCCGTCGGTCGTTTTTAGCGACTGATTGGATGAGCAGCCAGCGACGGTAAAAAGCGCGGCAGCGGCGAAAACAGCAGCAGTGAGGGGTTTATATTGCATCGTGTTTCTCTCCCGTTATTAAGAGCCTATCCCATTAGGACTATTTCACTTGCCATTTTGGACCTGGGCAGTGCTCGAAATCCTCACGTACTACGTGTACGCTCCGGTTTCTCCGCGCTGTCCGTATCCAAACTGGCTGCGCCAATAACGCCTACTGGGATAGGCTCTAAGTCATATTAATTATCACCCTAACCACTTTAGGCTAGCTGACTGAACCGAGGGAGAAAACCAGAACTCTCCGAAGTGGCCTGTTAGCGCCAGGCCCTCTATTTTTGATCGGCGTTCAGCGCCGCGGGGAGCGTCACTTTATTCCGCCCGGGCTTAGCGCCACGCAAAAAAAAAAGCGCCTCCGGCGTTGGCCACCGGAGGCGCTATTAGTGGCAGATGAGATTACTTTTTAATCTGCGCGTGCATTTCTTGTACCGATGTCACCTTCTCCATCGCGTTGGCGTTCAGCGCCATTGCGGTGGCGAAACCGCCGTTCAGCGTGGTGTCATAGTGCACTTTGTACTGCAGCGCACTGCGGCGAATCAGCTTGGAGTCTTCAATCGCCTGACGACCTGCGGTGGTGTTGATGATATAGGTATATTCGCCATTCTTAATACGGTCCTGAATGTGCGGACGACCTTCATGCACCTTGTTCACCAGACGCGGGTTGATGCCGGCTTCGCCCAGCACAATCGCGGTACCGTGAGTGGCATCCAGCTCAAAACCGAACTTCAGCAGTTTTGCCGCCAGATCCACCACGCGCTCTTTGTCGCCTTCACGAACGGAGAGCAACGCGCGCCCCTGTTTCTTCATCGTGGAGTTGCTGCCCAGCTGCGCCTTGGCGAAGGCTTCCGCAAAGGTACGTCCCACGCCCATCACTTCACCGGTCGAGCGCATTTCTGGCCCTAACAGCGGGTCAACGCCCGGGAATTTGTTGAACGGCAGCACCACCTCTTTCACCGAGTAGTACGGCGGAATGATTTCTTTGGTCACGCCTTGCTGCGCCAACGTTTTCCCGGCCATCACGCGCGCCGCGACTTTCGCCAGCGGTACGCCGGTGGCTTTCGAGACAAACGGGACGGTACGCGCCGCGCGCGGGTTGACTTCAATCAGGTAGACTTCGTTGTTTTTGACCGCAAACTGCACGTTCATCAGGCCGCGAACCTGCAGCTCAAAGGCCAGCTTCTGCACCTGCTCGCGCATCACATCCTGAATTTCCTGACTCAGGGTGTAGGCCGGCAGTGAACACGCGGAGTCGCCGGAGTGCACGCCCGCCTGCTCGATATGCTCCATGATGCCGCCAATCAGCACCATTTCGCCGTCGCAGATCGCATCAACGTCAACTTCAACCGCATCGTCAAGGAAACGGTCCAGCAGTACCGGCGCATCGTTAGAGACGCTGACCGCGGTCTGGAAGTAACGGCGCAGGTCGATCTCGTCATAGACGATCTCCATCGCGCGACCGCCGAGAACGTAGGACGGGCGCACCACCAGCGGGTAGCCAATCTCTTTCGCTTTTTCGACAGCCATTTCGATCGCGGTCACAGTGGCGTTCGCCGGCTGCTTCAGCTTCAGGCGGTCAACCGCATGCTGGAAGCGCTCACGGTCTTCCGCACGGTCAATCGCATCCGGGCTGGTACCGATAACCGGCACGCCAGCCGCTTCCAGCGCGCGCGCCAGCTTCAGCGGAGTCTGACCGCCGTACTGTACGATAACGCCTTTCGGCTTCTCGATACGCACGATTTCCAGTACATCTTCCAGCGTCACCGGTTCGAAGTAGAGACGGTCGGAGGTGTCGTAGTCGGTGGAGACGGTTTCCGGGTTACAGTTGACCATAATGGTCTCATAGCCGTCTTCGCGCAGCGCCAGGGAGGCGTGTACGCAGCAGTAGTCAAACTCGATACCCTGACCAATACGGTTCGGGCCGCCGCCGAGTACCATGATTTTATCGCGGTCAACGGACGGGTTCGCTTCGCACTCGTCTTCATAGGTGGAGTACATGTAGGCGGTGTCGGTGGCGAATTCCGCCGCGCAGGTATCCACACGCTTGTAGACCGGGTGCAGGTCGTACTGGTCGCGCAGCTTGCGGATTTCCGCTTCGCGCACGCCCGCCAGCTTCGCCAGACGCGCATCGGCAAAGCCTTTGCGCTTAAGCTGACGCAGGAAGTCGGCGTCGAGGCCGGTAATACCGACTTCGGCCACTTTCTCTTCCAGACGCACCAGCTCTTCAATCTGCACCAGGAACCAGCGGTCGATATTGGTCAGGTTGAAAACGCCGTCGACGGACAGGCCGGCGCGGAAGGCATCGGCGATGTACCAGATACGCTCAGCGCCCGCGTCTTTCAGCTCGCGGCGAATCTTGGTCAGCGCTTCCGGGTCGTCAAGGCTCACCTTCGGATCGAAACCGGTGGCGCCCACTTCCAGGCCACGCAGCGCTTTTTGCAGGGACTCCTGCTGCGTGCGGCCAATCGCCATCACTTCACCGACAGATTTCATCTGGGTGGTCAGGCGATCGTTAGCGCCAACGAATTTTTCGAAGTTGAAGCGCGGGATTTTAGTCACGACGTAGTCGATGGACGGCTCAAACGACGCCGGGGTACGGCCGCCGGTGATATCGTTCATCAGCTCATCAAGGGTGTAACCTACCGCCAGCTTCGCCGCGACCTTGGCAATCGGGAAGCCGGTGGCTTTCGAGGCCAGCGCCGAGGAGCGGGATACGCGCGGGTTCATTTCGATAACGATCAGGCGACCGTCTTTCGGGTTCACCGAGAACTGAACGTTGGAACCGCCGGTCTCAACGCCGATTTCACGCAGTACCGCCATTGAGGCGTTACGCATGATTTGGTATTCTTTATCGGTCAGGGTCTGCGCCGGCGCAACGGTGATGGAGTCACCGGTATGGATGCCCATGGCGTCAAAGTTTTCGATAGAGCAGACGATGATACAGTTGTCGTTTTTATCACGCACCACTTCCATCTCGTACTCTTTCCAGCCAATCAGCGACTCATCAATCAGCAGTTCATTGGTTGGGGAGAGATCCAGCCCGCGCTCGCAAATCTCTTCGAACTCTTCGCGGTTATAGGCGATACCACCGCCGGTGCCGCCCATGGTAAAAGAGGGACGGATGATACATGGGAAACCAACGTCAGCGGCAACCGCCAGCGCTTCTTCCATAGTATGCGCGATACCGGAACGCGCGGTGTCGAGGCCGATTTTCTTCATCGCCACGTCGAAACGGCGGCGGTCTTCGGCTTTATCAATCGCATCGGCGGTCGCGCCAATCATGGTCACGCCGAATTCTTCAAGCACGCCCTGACGCTCCAGCTCCAGCGCGCAGTTCAGCGCCGTCTGGCCGCCCATGGTCGGCAGAACCGCATCCGGACGCTCTTTCTCAATAATCTTGCGCACCACTTCCCAGTGAATCGGCTCGATGTAGGTGGCATCGGCCATTTCCGGGTCGGTCATGATGGTAGCCGGGTTAGAGTTTACCAGAATGACGCGGTAACCCTCTTCGCGCAGCGCTTTACACGCCTGGGCGCCGGAGTAGTCAAACTCACACGCCTGACCGATAACAATCGGGCCCGCGCCCAGAATCAGGATGCTTTTTATATCTGTACGTTTTGGCATGGCTCTCTTAACTCCTGATTATTTCGCGGACTGACGGTACTGCTCAATTAATTCGATAAAATGGTCGAACAGCGGTGCGGCATCGTGCGGGCCAGGGCTCGCTTCCGGGTGCCCCTGGAAGCTGAACGCCGGTTTGTCGGTACGGTGAATGCCCTGCAGGGTGCCGTCGAACAGCGACTTGTGGGTCACGCGCAGGTTAGCGGGCATCGACGCTTCATCCACCGCAAAACCGTGGTTCTGCGCGGTGATCATCACCACGTTGTTATCCATATCTTTTACCGGATGGTTGCCGCCGTGGTGGCCGAACTTCATCTTCACGGTCTTTGCACCGCTCGCCAGCGCCAGCAGCTGATGGCCGAGGCAGATGCCGAATACTGGAATGTCGGTTTCCAGGAACTTCGTAATCGCGTCGATAGCGTAATCACAAGGCGCCGGGTCGCCAGGGCCGTTGGACAGGAAAATACCGTCCGGATTCATCTTCAGCACCTCTTCGGCGGAGGTCTGCGCCGGAACCACCGTCAGGCGGCAGCCACGATCGACCAGCATGCGCAGAATGTTGCGCTTGGCGCCGAAATCGTAGGCCACCACGTGGAACGGCAGCTCGCTTTCCGCTTTGGCTTCCGGCAGGTCTCCCGCCAGCGTCCAGCTCCCCTGCGTCCAGCTGTAGGTTTCTGCGGTCGTAACTTCCTTCGCCAGATCCATACCGTTGAGGCCCGGGAACGCTTTCGCTTTTTCCAGCGCCAGCTGCGCGTCCGGGCTGTCGCCGGCGATGATGCAGCCGTTCTGCGCGCCTTTTTCACGCAGCAGACGGGTCAGCTTACGCGTATCAATATCGGCAATCGCCACGATGTTATGGCGCTTCAGATAAGAAGAGAGGTCTTCGGTATTGCGGAAGTTGCTGGCAATCAGCGGCAGATCGCGAATGACCAGACCCTGAGCATGTACCTGAGAAGACTCTTCATCGGCGGCATTGGTGCCGACGTTGCCGATATGGGGATAGGTTAGAGTGACGATTTGGCGGGAATAGGAAGGATCAGTGAGGATTTCTTGATAACCGGTCATTGAAGTATTGAAAACGACTTCCCCAACCGCCGTGCCGGTAGCCCCTATGGCCCGACCGTGAAACTGGGTTCCGTCTTCCAGAACCAATAGCGCTGACTTAATCAAAACACCCTCCATAGAATATCCACTCACTTTATTTGCATATTAATTCATAATGTAGATCTGAATCAATGCAAATCTGTTGCCCGCAGAATTTTGGCAAACGGCGGCATTCTGGAGAGATGGCCGGTAAAAGTCAACTTAAAGCGGATATTTTTAATCTTGTTTCAGGCGACTATTCAGCAATATCGGTCTTAATGGGCAAAAAGATCAACTAACTAGACTGGGAAAACGCTTGCGGAAGAGAATGATTGTAGAATCTTAGCGCAGGGATTGAAAAAGTAGACCAGACGGTCAAAATTCACAATAAAACAACAAAAAAAACATAGATAACGTACTATTTTGAACGCTTAACGATGAAAATCATCTAAACAACCAAAAATAAAAAAGGGCAATAAAGCATTGCCCCTTGCAATCAATTACTTATTGAATGCAATAACCACATCACGATGGGTAATAATCATTATAAAGAGTTCAGTTCAAGCACATCTCGCATATCAAAAAGGCCGTTTTTCTTACCTTTTAACCATAAAGCAGAGCGTACGGCGCCATTCGCAAATGTCATCCGGCTGGAGGCCTTGTGACTGATTTCAATGCGTTCACCGATATCCGCAAACATCGCCGTGTGCTCGCCGACGATATCCCCGGCGCGGACGGTCGCAAAACCGATAGTGCCGGGAACACGTTCGCCGGTGTAGCCTTCGCGACTGTAGACCGCACACGCTTTCAGATCTTTATCCAGCGCACCGGCAATCGCTTCTCCCATCGCCAGCGCCGTACCCGATGGCGCATCCACTTTGTGGCGATGATGCGCTTCGATAATCTCAATATCGGTATAGTTGCCCATCACCTTCGCCGCCTTCTCCAGCAGCTTGAGCATCACGTTGACCCCAACGCTGAAGTTGGCGGCAAAGACGATGGCGATCTCCTGCGAAGCCTCGCGAATGGCCTGTTTGCCGGCGTCGTCAAACCCGGTGGTGCCGATAACCATTCCTTTACCGTGTTGACGGCAAAAGGCGAGATGGTTCAGCGTGCCTTCCGGGCGGGTAAAGTCGATGAAAACGTCGAAATCGTCTTTTACCGCCTCAAGGCTGCTTTGCACCACAACCCCCGCCTTGCCTACGCCCGCCAGCTCGCCCGCATCGCTGCCGAGCAGCGACGAACCTTCGCGTTCCAGCGCCGCGCCAAGCGCCGCGCCGTCCATCTGCTGTACCGCCTGAATTAACTGGCGTCCCATCCGGCCGCCCGCGCCCGCGATGGCCACGCGGATTTGTGCATCATGCATAGCTATTCTCTTTTGTTAACACTACGTAAATTGTTTTCAGAGTAACCAGCCCATCGATGGGCCGCTACTCAAAAACACCAATAATTAGAAATTTATGACAAACTGCCGCCGATATCAGTAAAAACTATAAGATTGTGCCGTGAATTTGCCGTTGAGTAGTGAGGAGAAAGGAGCAAGCGCGGTCCGCAACCCCGGATCGGCCCTCTGCTGGCCAATCCGGGTGAACCGTCGAGATAAAAGCGAGCGATTAGTGCAGGAACAGCTCCCCGGCCGGGAAACCGGACAGGAACGAGGTGACCGCCAGCAGGTCGGCGCTGCCGCCGGGGCTAAGGTGGCGGACAATCAGTTCATCATCCAGCTGGCGGAGCGCTTCCAGGCCGCCGTCAGTCAGCACACCACCTTCCCACAGTAGCCTTTGCGCCTGCTGCTGAACAAAATTCAGCCCTTCAAGCCCGCCACGCGACACCAGGTTGGTGTCGTCATTCCAGGCCATCAGGTGCAGCAAGGTCTGCAATAACGCCAGATTGGTATCGCCGGTCTCCGCCATAACGCGATTGAATACCGGCATCGCCTGGGTGCGCACGGTGCGAAAGCCGCTTTCCGCTTCGCCCCGTGCGCCGGATAGCCCGTAGCGCAGGAAATGCCCCTCGCCTTTACTCACCTTCTTTCCTTCGGGAGAGGAGAGCTCTCGCCCGACCAGGCCCCGGCAGAAGCGGGCCACCTGATCGCAAACCCGATGCTGCTCAACTGGCTCCCCTCTGGCCACCAGCCTTCCCGCCGCCGCGCTGAGTAGGCCAAAAGCGAAGATCGCACCGCGATGGGTATTCACCCCGCCGGTGGCAGCCAGCATATCCGTCTCGCAGGCCATGCCCACCGGACGCAGCATCGTCAGCACCTGTTCCGGCATGATATTGGCCGTGTCGTGGCCCATAATGAAAAACTTCTCCATCCATGGGGCGACAACCGCCGTGCTGGCCTCAAAGGAGGCGAGATCCATATCCCGATGCGCGCCGGCGTTACGAATATCCACCAGCCCGGGCTTCGGCGTCAGGCGAACTTCGGTCAACAGCGCCCGTTCTACGCGAGAAACCATCTCCTCCGCCGCCACCGTTTGACGGCTCAACGGGCGTTGCTGGCTCATTATCACTTCGCTCATGCCTTCCTCCTCGGTGCGTTAGCTGGCGTTTTTAACCTGATGAATCACATCAATTACCGAACCGTCGCGATAGCGCACGACGGCCACGACGCGGTCGGTAAATTCGATAGGCTCAGGTTTACCGGTTAACAGCTCGGCGCGCTGCTGCAGCTCTTCGATGGTCATCAATGGGATACCGGCATTGCGTAGGGTATCAATCAGATCCTGACGAGCCGGGTTAACAGCGATACCGTGATCGGTTACCAGCACATCTACGCTGGCGCCCGGCGTCACGCGCGTCAGCACTTTCTCTACCACGCACGGAATGCGTCCGCGCACCAGCGGTGCGGTGATAATGGTTAAATCAGCGCCTGCCGCCGTATCGCTGTGGCCGCCGGATGCCCCGCGCAGAACGCCGTTAGAACCAGTCATCACGTTAACGTTGAATCCGGTATCGATTTCCAGGGCGCTCAGCATCACCACATTCAGGCGTTCGCAAGCGATACCTTTAGAGCTTGGGTTGGCATATTGGTTAGCAGAAATTTCAATATGGTTGGGGTTATTCGCCAGCGAACGCGCGGCATCTCCGTCGAAGGACTGAGTATCCAGCAGCGCTTTAATCAGGCCCTTTTCATGCAGATCGACCATCGTGCCGGTGATCCCACCCAGACCAAAGCTGGCGGTGATCTCATTGCGACGCATTTTATCTTCGAGGAATCGAGTCACCGCCAGCGACGCGCCGCCGGTGCCGGTTTGCAAAGAGAATCCATCTTTGAAGTAGCCTGAGTGTTCGATCACTTTGGCTGCCTGGCGCGCGATCAGCAGCTCACGCGGATTACTGGTCAACCGGATCGCCCCGGCGGTAATTTTTGCCGGATCGCCAACTTCATCGACCTGAACGATCAGATCAACCTGATCCTGGGCAATGCTCGCCGGGTAATTCGGATAATCAACCCACTCTTCGGTTAGTAGCACCACGCATTTTGCGGCTTCTGCATCGACTTTGGCGTAACCCAGCGAGCCGCAGCGGGATTTACCGCTAAAGCCGTTGGCATTGCCATATTCATCGCAACAGGGCACGCCAAGAAATGCCACATCAATGGTCAGCTCGCCAGTTTGTACTAAATGCGCGCGGCCGCCGTGGGAGTGGATTTGTACCGGGTTTTCCATCAGACCAGCGGAAATCTCTTCTCCCAGTTTACCGCGCAGGCCGGAGGTGTAAATCTGGCGGACCACGCCATTTTTAATATGCTCAATCAGCGGCCAGTGGGCATCGATCAACGAACTTGAGGCCAGCGTCAGATCGCGAAAACCCATTTCAGCCAGCTTCGCCATCACCATATTGATCACTTTGTCGCCGCCGCGAAAGGCGTGGTGAAAGGAGATGGTCATGCCGTTTTGCAGGCCCGAACGGCGAATCGCCTCCTCCAGCGAGGCGCAGATTTTACGTTGGCGCTTTTCGCTTTCACTGGCCAGCCACGGGCTTTTCGCCGTCACACCCGCATAGGGCGCTAATCCTTCCGGCATCACGTACTGCTGATTAAGCATTGCTACGGTTTCTTTCATTATTTGCTCCTTAATCACGAATGCCGGAAGCCGACAGCGCCACGACTTTGCGCGCATGGTCGATAATCGGTCCATCTATCATCTTACCGTTCAGCGATACCACGCCCAGACCGCGCTGTTCCGCCTCTTCCGCCGCCGCGATAACGTCCCGCGCATGCTCAACGTCTTTCAGCGTTGGGGCATAGACCTGATGCAGCAGTTCGATCTGGCGCGGGTTGACCAGCGATTTGCCGTTAAAGCCAAGATTTTTCGCCAGGTTCGCTTCCGCGAGGAACCCCTCTTCATTGTTAATATCCGACCACACCACGTCGTAAGCCGCGATCCCGGCGACTCGCGCCGCGTGCAGCACCGCGCAGCGGGCGTAAAACAGCTCGGTGCCGTCGCCGCGGCAGGTGCCCATATCCATGACGTAATCGAAAGCCGCCAGCGCGATCGCCGACAGGCGCGGGCTGGCGCGAGCAATCTCAACGGCGTTCACCACGCCCAGCGCCGACTCAATCGCCGCCATTAGCTTAGTGCTCCCTACTTCCCGTCCGCACTCGCGTTCAATCCGCTCGACGTGCGCTTCCAGTTCGTGGATATCTTCTTTGCTGTCGGTTTTCGGCAGGCGCACCATGTCCACGCCCGCGCGCACTACCGCTTCAAGATCGGCGAGACCAAACGGCGTATTGAGCGGGTTAATACGCACCACGGTTTCCACATCCCGATAGAGCGGATGCTGTAGCGCGTGATGCACCAGCAGGCGGGCGGTATCTTTTTCACGGAGCGAGACGGCATCTTCGAGGTCAAACATCACCGCGTCAGCGCCGTACACAAACGAGGTGCTTAACATCGCGGCGTTGGCGCCGGGGATAAACAGCATACTGCGACGAGGTTTCATATCTGGCTCCATTGCGGTTGAGATTGTTGCGCCGCGCGCAGCGCCGCGGCCTGAACGCGAGCCTTCAGCACGCATTCGAGCGCGCCTTTATCATCGACGACGACGTTCGCCCGGGTAACGCCAAGCTGCGTCAGCGTCTCTCTGACCACCCGTTCAATCGCCGCGCCAAACTGCTGCTTCACAATGCTGTCGATCTCAAGCTGAATGCCTGGCTCATTAGCCGGCCCGATCCTGACCATCACATCGCTGGATTCCAGCGTGCCGGCCAGGGCGTCAATCTTCATTTCCATAGAAGCTGATCCTTAGTTATGGAGGTAAATCAGGCGGTTTGATGTTCGCTTTCCGCCAGATGCATTAGAAAAGAGAGAGTTCCCGGCGGTACCAGCGGCGCAATCGCCGACCACTGGCGCTGCTGATATAGCCTGCGCACCCGAGAGGCGGAAATCGGCCCGCCCTCTTTCTCAACCCGCGCCAGCTCAACCACCTGAATGGCCGGCGCGTCGCCGGGCGCTTCCAGCAGTTGGCGCATACGCAGGTTGTACTGGCGGGTTAATTCGCACAGCGGTTCGCTGCCGACAAAGCGGTGGGTTACGCCCAGCGCCGGGGCTAAACGTTCACGGAAGAGTTGTAGATCGATCTGACAGTGACAATCGTCAACCACGCCCTGATCTTTAAGGAAGTAGCCCGGAAACGTGGCCCGGGAGATCAGGTAGGCCGATCCGGGATGCAGGGTCACATTGGCGATCCCGGCGATCCCCTGTTCAATCAGCGCCACGCGATCGCGATAGCTGAAAAACGAAGCATCTTCCTTCACCACGAACAGGTGCAGCCAGTCACACTGGCGAGCGGCTTGCTCCACCAGCCAACGATGCCCCAGGGTAAAGGGATTGGCGTTCATCACGATGGCGCCGATTTTCTCCCCGGGCTGGCGATACATCGTCAGCTGGCGGCAATAGCGCGACAGACGCTCGCGGCTATTCTCCATTAATACAGCCTGATCCCCCGCGCGGGCGATAGGCCAGAATCCGGCACAGGAAAATAGCGCCGCATTGTAGGGTTTGGTGAACAAAAACAGCTCGCTACGGCCCAGTTCATACGCCTGGGTCATCAATTCAGTCAGCAGCTTCAGACTGAGCCCCTCCCCCTGGAGCGAAGGATCGACGGCAATACATTTGAGCACGCAGCCGGCAATCGCGCCGCAGCCGACAATCCGCCGCTGGTATTCGGCAACAATCACGATTTCGCAGTCCACCTCCAGCGAAAGCTGATGCTGGTGAAGAAAGAGGTCAATCGCCTCTCGCCGCCGGGGATCTTTTTGCAACGCGACGCGTTTTAATATCAGATTCATTTTTCTGCGCTTCATTAACCAAAACGAGCTGTATTTCGCCATCGTTCGCATAGCGGTTCTTTTATTTAAATCACACTTTTCCCCGAACCTTAATTGGCTTTATGGTTTTTATGTTGTTAATTAATTCAGAAGAATAAAAACAATTAAATTAATTAAAAACACGGCCAATAAGTGAAGATAATCACATATCATCCTGAGGTACATTTATTATTATGCCGCCGTCCTATTATTGCTTTTTCTAACGGCATTAATACACAAAATCATTCAAGTTGCATCGAGGCGGTAACTGAATGAATCCCAGGAGCTTACGCATAGTAAGTGACTGGGGTGAGTGAAGGCTGCCAACAAAGAGGCAGCTTGAAGGATGATGTGTATATTCCTTTTTTTAACAGGGTGACGTCATATGACTAATATGAGCCAGGCTCCATCTGCAGAGAAAAAAGGCGTTAGCGATATTCTGGGGTTTAAAATCTTCGGCATGCCGCTACCGCTTTACGCCTTTGCGTTAATCACTTTACTACTTTCACACTTTTATAATGCCCTGCCGACCGACATTGTCGGCGGCTTCGCCATCATGTTTATTATTGGCGCCGTTTTTGGAGAAATTGGCAAACGCCTGCCGATCTTCAATAAATATATCGGCGGCGCGCCGGTGATGATCTTCCTCGTGGCCGCCTATTTCGTTTATGCAGGCATTTTCACCCAGAAAGAAATTGATGCAATCACTAATGTGATGGATAAAAGTAACTTTCTGAACTTATTCATCGCAGTATTGATTACTGGTGCAATCCTCTCGGTTAACCGTAAGCTGCTGCTGAAATCTCTGCTGGGTTATATTCCGACCATTTTAATGGGGATCCTCGGCGCATCCATCTTCGGGATTCTCATCGGCTTGTGCTTCGGTATCTCCATCGACCGCATTATGATGCTGTACGTCCTGCCGATTATGGGTGGCGGCAACGGCGCGGGCGCGGTGCCGCTATCTGAAATTTATCACTCCGTCACCGGCCGTTCGCGTGAAGAGTACTACTCCACCGCGATTGCTATCCTGACCATCGCCAACATCTTTGCCATCGTGTTTGCCGCGCTGCTCGATATTATCGGTAAAAAGCACACCTGGCTGAGCGGCGAAGGCGAGCTGGTGCGCAAGGCCTCTTTCAAAGTAGAAGATGATGAAAAAGCGGGCCAGATTACCCATCGCGAAACGGCCGTCGGCCTGGTGCTCGCCACAACCTGCTTCCTGCTGGCCTACGTTATCGCCAAGAAAATTCTGCCAAGCATTGGCGGCGTATCTATCCACTATTTCGCCTGGATGGTGCTGATCGTCGCGGCGCTGAACGCTTCCGGCCTCTGCTCGCCTGAGATTAAAGCTGGCGCTAAACGCCTGTCTGACTTCTTCTCTAAGCAACTGCTGTGGGTACTGATGGTCGGCGTCGGCGTGTGCTACACCGACCTGCAGGAAATTATCGACGCGATTACCTTTGCGAACGTCATCATCGCGGCGGTGATCGTCGTGGGCGCGGTCATCGGCGCGGCCATCGGCGGCTGGATGATTGGCTTCTTCCCGATTGAATCCGCGATCACCGCCGGTCTGTGCATGGCTAACCGCGGCGGCTCGGGCGACCTGGAAGTACTCTCTGCCTGTAACCGTATGAATCTTATCTCTTATGCGCAAATCTCCTCCCGTCTGGGCGGCGGTATTGTGCTGGTCATTGCCAGCATCGTGTTCGGCATGATGATGTAACCAACACGCACGATGGCGATGTTTGAGCGTCAACCACAGCGGTGCTATTTAGGGTCCAGAGCCGGGGGCGGCTTCGGGAAATCCACCCTACTCCTTAGCCGGAAGCACCGGTTGGTTAGCCTTCAGGCACGCCATCGTGCCCTTACTTTTGGATCTTTTCATGAGTGATGCAGTTCTGCTGGGTGAAGGCTTCACCCTGATGTGCCTCGGCATGGGCTTTGTGCTGGCGTTTCTGTTCCTGCTGATTTTCGCCATCCGCAGCATGTCCGCCGCCGTCAACCGCTTCTTCCCGGAACCGGCTCCCGCGCTGAAGGCCACACCTGCCGCCGCGCCCGCTGACGACTTCGCCCGCTTAAAGCCGGTAATTGTCGCCGCTATTCACCACCATCGCCGCCTTAACCCTTAATTCACGGAGGAATCCATGACCGTTGCCATTACCGATGTCGTCCTGCGCGACGCCCACCAGTCCCTTTTTGCCACCCGCCTGCGCCTCGACGATATGCTCCCCGTCGCCGCGCGGCTCGACGACGTGGGCTACGGCTCCCTCGAATGCTGGGGCGGCGCCACCTTCGACGCCTGCATCCGCTTCCTCGGCGAAGACCCCTGGGTCCGCCTGCGCGAACTGAAAAAGGCCATGCCGAAGACCCCGCTGCAGATGCTGCTCCGCGGCCAGAATCTGCTCGGCTACCGCCACTACGCCGATGACGTGGTGCAGCGCTTCGTTGAGCGCGCCGTCAAAAACGGCATGGACGTGTTCCGCGTCTTCGACGCCATGAACGACCCGCGCAATATGCAGGCCGCCCTGCAGGCGGTGCGCAGCCACGGCGCGCACGCCCAGGGCACGCTCTCCTACACCACCAGTCCGGCTCACACCCTGCAGACCTGGCTCGACCTGACCGAACAGCTGCTGGAAACCGGCGTCGATTCCATTGCGATTAAAGACATGTCGGGCATTCTCACCCCGATGGCCGCCTTTGAGCTGGTGAGTGAAATCAAAAAACGTTATGACGTGAAGCTGCACCTGCACTGTCATGCCACCACCGGGATGGCGGAGATGGCCCTGCTGAAGGCCATCGAGGCCGGCGTCGACGGCGTCGATACCGCCATCTCGTCCATGAGCGCCACCTACGGCCACCCGGCCACCGAGGCGCTGGTGGCGACGCTGGCCGGAACGGAACATGACACCGGGCTGGATATCCTGAAGCTGGAGAGCATCGCCGCGTACTTCCGCGAAGTGCGCAGAAAATACCACGCCTTCGAAGGCCAGCTGAAGGGCACCGACAGCCGTATCCTCGTGGCCCAGGTGCCGGGCGGCATGCTCACCAACCTCGAAGGCCAGCTGAAGCAGCAGAACGCCGCCCACCGTCTGGATGAGGTGCTGGCGGAAATCCCCCGCGTGCGCGAAGACCTCGGCTTTATCCCGCTGGTCACCCCCACCTCGCAGATTGTCGGCACCCAGGCGGTGCTTAACGTCCTCACCGGGGAGCGCTACAAAACCATTGCGAAGGAGACCGCCGGCATTCTGAAGGGCGAGTACGGCCACACCCCGGTGCCGGTCAACGCGGCATTACAGGCCCGCGTGCTGGACGGCGCCGAAGCCATCACCTGCCGCCCGGCGGACCTGCTGAAGCCGGAGCTGGCGGAGCTGGAAGCCGACGTGAAGCGCCAGGCGCAGGAGAAGGGCATCACGCTTGCGGAGAACGCCATCGACGACGTGCTCACCGTGGCGCTGTTCCCGCAGGTCGGCCTGAAGTTCCTTGAGAACCGCCATAACCCGGCGGCCTTTGAGCCGCTGCCACAGGCGGAAGAGGCAAAACCTGCCGCCGCTCCGGTGAAAGCCGCCGCTTCCGGCGTCTACACCGTGGAAGTGGAAGGGAAAGCCTTTGTGGTGAAGGTCAGCGACGGCGGCGATATCAGCCCGCTGACAGCGGCCGCTCCGGCGGCGCCTTCCGCCCCGGCTCAGGCTGCCGCCCCGGCAGGCGCCGGTACGCCGGTGACCGCGCCGCTGGCGGGCACTATCTGGAAGGTGCTGGCCACCGAGGGCCAGAGCGTGGCCGAGGGCGACGTACTGCTGATTCTGGAGGCCATGAAGATGGAAACCGAAATCCGCGCCGCGCAGGCCGGGACCGTGCGCGGTATCGCGGTGAAATCCGGGGACGCGGTCGCGGTGGGCGACACCCTGCTGGCCCTGGCGTAAGGAAGAGGAACGGAAATGGAAAGTCTGAACGCCCTGATTCAGGGCATGGGGCTGATGCACCTCGGCGGCGGCCAGGCCGTCATGCTGCTGGTGAGCCTGCTGCTGCTGTGGCTGGCCATCGCGAAGAAGTTCGAGCCGCTGCTGCTGCTGCCGATTGGCTTCGGCGGGCTGCTGTCGAATATTCCCGAGGCCGGGCTGGCGCTGACCGCCCTGGAGAGCCTGCTGGCCCATCACGACGCCGGGCAGCTGGCGGTGATTGCGGCGAAGCTTAACTGTACGCCGGACGTTCATGCCATCAAGGAGGCACTGGCCCTGGCGCTGCCGTCGGTGCAGGGGCAGATGGAAGACCTCGCCGTGGATATGGGCTACTCCGCCGGGGTGCTGGCGATTTTTTATAAGGTCGCCATCGGCTCGGGCATCGCCCCGCTGGTGATATTTATGGGCGTCGGGGCGATGACCGACTTCGGCCCGCTGCTGGCCAACCCGAGGACCCTGCTGCTGGGGGCGGCGGCACAGTTCGGCATCTTCGCCACGGTGCTCGGGGCGCTGACGCTGAACTACTTCGGGATTATCAGCTTCACCCTGCCGCAGGCGGCGGCCATCGGCATCATCGGCGGCGCGGACGGGCCGACGGCGATTTACCTCTCCGGGAAACTGGCGCCGGAGCTGCTGGGCGCCATCGCGGTGGCGGCGTACTCGTATATGGCGCTGGTGCCGTTAATCCAGCCGCCGATTATGAAGGCGCTGACCAGCGAGAAGGAGCGGAAAATCCGCATGGTGCAGCTGCGCACAGTGAGTAAGCGGGAGAAGATTCTGTTCCCGGCGGTACTGCTGCTGCTGGTGGCGCTGCTGCTGCCGGACGCGGCGCCGCTGCTGGGGATGTTCTGCTTCGGCAACCTGATGCGCGAGAGCGGGGTGGTGGAGCGCCTGAGCGACACGGTGCAGAACGGGCTGATAAATATCGTGACGATATTCCTCGGGTTATCGGTAGGGGCGAAGCTGGTGGCGGACAAGTTCCTGCAGCCGCAGACGCTGGGGATACTGGTGCTGGGGGTGATTGCGTTCTGCGTGGGGACGGCGGCGGGCGTGCTGATGGCGAAGCTGCTGAACCTGTGCAGTAAGCACAAAATCAACCCGCTGATTGGCTCGGCGGGCGTGTCGGCGGTACCGATGGCGGCGCGGGTGTCGAACAAAGTGGGGCTGGAGTCGGATGCGCAGAACTTCCTGCTGATGCACGCGATGGGCCCGAACGTGGCGGGAGTGATTGGCTCGGCGATTGCCGCCGGGGTGATGCTCAAGTACGTGCTGGCGATGTAAACCGTTACCTTTCCCGGATTATGGCTGACGCCTTATCCGGGCTACAAATGCACCGCCGTCTGCGGATAGAGAGCCCGGACAGGCGCTACGCGCCGCCTCCGGGAAATATCCCAGGCGGCGCCAAAGCCCAAACCGGAGGTACGTAAAACGTCGTATTCCGACTAAACGTGTTCTGAAATCAGTAAATTTGTGGGCCAATTCCGCGCCGTCGGCCGCTAAAAAAGAGAAAATAACCTTTTGATATCAATTCGCCCAATGTTTGCCCGAAAAATCACGCACTGGTTTGCCCGACGTTCGTTTCAGAACCGCATCTTCCTGTTGATCCTGTTTACCTCGACAATCGTGATGCTGGCGATGTCATGGTATCTCACCAGCATTACCGAGGAGCGCCTGCATTACCAGGTCGGACAGCGCGCGCTGATTCAGGCGATGCAGATCTCCGCTATGCCCGAACTGGTTGACGCGGTGGAGAAACATGATCTACCGCGCATTAAAGCACTTATCGACCCGATGCGTTCGTTTTCCGACGCTACCTATATCACCGTCGGCGACGCGAAAGGCCGGCGCCTGTATCACGTGAATCCAGAGGAGATCGGTAAATCGATGGAAGGCGGAGACAGCGACGAGGCGCTATATAACGCTAAAAGCTACGTGTCGGTGCGTAAAGGATCGCTCGGTTCTTCACTACGCGGCAAGTCGCCGATCCAGGACAGCACCGGGAAGGTGATCGGTATTGTATCGGTGGGCTACACCATCGAACAGTTAGAAAACTGGCTGAGTCTGCAAATCGGATCGCTGATGATCCCGATGGCGATCATGCTGCTTCTGCTGCTCTACTGCGCCCGGCGCTTCTCGCTCCACATTAAAAAACAGATGCTGAATATGGAACCCCAGCAGCTCTCACAGCTGCTTATCCAGCAGAGCGTCCTGTTTGAATCGGTCTTTGAGGGGCTGATAGCTATTGACTCCCACTACCGAATTACCGCCATCAATCAAACCGCAAGGAGGCTATTAAACCTGAGCCAGCCGGAAACCATTCTGATTGGCAAAAGCATCAGCAGCGTGATCTCTCAGGAGACATTCTTCTATGACGCGCCGCAGACCAATAAAAAAGACGAAATCGTCACCTTTAACCAGATTAAAGTGATCGCCAGCCGCATGGCCGTCACGCTCAATAGCGAGCCTCAGGGCTGGGTCATTAGCTTTCGCAGTAAAGACGATATCAACACCCTGAGCCTGCAGCTCAGCCAGGTTCAGCAGTACGCGGATAATCTGCGGGCCGTGCAGCACGAGCATCGCAATCTGATCTCCACCATAGCCGGGCTGCTGTTTTTAAAACGCTATGACAACGCGCTGGATCTTATTCAGCAGCAATCTGAAAGCCACCAGAAGGTGCTCGATTTTATTGCCCGTAATTTTAAAGTGAATCACCTTGCCGGGCTGCTGATCGGCAAGTATTACCGCGCCAAAGAGCTCGGAATAGAGCTGGTATTCGATCCCGCCTGCCACGTTGAGAGCTTACCCTCGTCGCTTTCGCATAATGAGTGGATCTCGATCGTCGGTAATTTGCTGGACAATGCCTACAACGCCACCTTGCGCCAGCCGACAGGTTCAAGGCAGATCGAATGCCTGATCAACAGCGAGGGCGACGAAGCGATTGTCGAGATCGCCGACCAGGGCTGTGGAATTGACGAATCGCTGCGCGATCGTATTTTTGAACGCGGCGTCACCAGCAGCGGCAGCGGCGATCACGGCATTGGACTCTGGCTGGTTCGCAGTTACGTTGAGCAGGCCGGCGGTAATATCGTCGTCGATAACAACATTCCTTTTGGCACCATTTTTACCCTTTATATCCCCCTGACCAGAGATGAACATCATGGATAGCATTACAACTCTCATCGTTGAAGACGAACCTATGCTGGCGGAAATCCTGGTGGATACGATCAAGCAATTTCCCCAGTTCGAAGTCATTGGTATTGCCGATAAACTGGAAAGCGCGAAAAAGCTGCTTCGCCTCTATCAGCCCCAGCTCACTCTGCTGGATAACTTCTTGCCCGATGGTAAAGGGCTCGATTTGATCCGCCACGCCGTCAACACGCATTATCAAGGGCGCATCATTTTCATCACTGCCGATAACCATATGGATACCATCAGCGAAGCCCTGCGGATGGGCGTTTTTGATTACCTGATTAAACCGGTTCATTATCAGCGATTACAGCATACCCTTGAGCGTTTTGCCCGCTATCGCAGCTCTCTGCGCTCGAGCGAACAGGCAAGCCAAACCCATGTTGACGCCCTGTTCAACATCCAGGCAAAAGAGCATACGGAAGCCGCAGGCTCTCCGCTGCGCGGTATTGATGAGAGCACCTTTAACCGGGTATTACAGCTTTTCGCCGACCCGGAAACGGTCCATACCGCAGACACGCTCGCCCGTATTCTCGGCAGCAGTAAAACCACCGCCCGCCGATACCTTGAGCAGGGGGTTAAAAACGATTTTCTTGAAGCTGAAATCAGCTATGGCAAAGTCGGCAGACCGGAGCGGATTTATCACGGTAAACATCCTGCGCATATTTAAGTCCCAGGAGATGCCCTGTTCATCGCGCATCTCCTTTCATGCGCTTATTCCACGGTGTAGCTGACAATAATTTGGCCTTTTTTCATCTTCACCTGGTTAATGACGATTTTCCCCAGCTCGGACAGGCTGGCAACGTGCGTACCGCCGCAAGGATAGCTCTGCATATCGCCGAACCCAACCTGGCGCAGGCCATCGGCAAAAGCGACCTGAAGCGGTAAATTTTCTGCCTGCCAGGCGGCGACTTTTTCCAGCAGTGCGCTGGCTTCGGGCAGCCCACCGTTAGCCCCCACGGCAAAAATGATACGGCTTTCTCCCGGCCAGTGATGTCCTTTCATCGGCTGCCAGCCTGACTGCTCGCCGGCCTGGGCAAGCACGTGCCCGGCGGAGTGCAGGCGCGCGTGAAGCCGCCGGCTTTCGGCATCGATACGGATCGTGACCTCGCCTGGCGGCAGCGGCTGTGAAACGATATGCGCTACGCTATCGCCGCGCGAAACCACGCCTTCGACCGCCAGATCGGCAATCCAGCCGCGATCCGCCGGCTGCCCGCCACCCTGCGGGTGAAACAGCGTGCGGTCCAACTCAATGGCATAGCGGCCATCGGCTTCGCTCAGGCAGTTGACGACTCGCGCCAGGCATTCAGTGGCGTCGCTGGTGTAATAAAGGCGTTCAGTCATGGTTGTCCTCCTCTCTGTCAGGACAGTATATTGATATTACTGGTGGCGATAATCCCGCCTGACATCAATGCAATTTTGCTCTGGAAGCACGAATGAATCTGAGCCTACTGCCCGACCTCGCCCTCTTTGTGCAGATTGTCGAACAGGGCAGCTTTTCCGCCGTCGCGCGCCAGGCGGGCGCGACGCCTTCAGCTATCAGCCGCAGCGTTTCGCGCCTTGAACAGGAGATGGGCTGCAAGCTGCTGCACCGTACAACGCGCAAGCTACGCCTCAGCGAGCCCGGTAAGACGGTGTATGAACATGCGCTGGAGATGCTGGAGTCGGCGCGTCTGGCTATCGATTCCGCCAGCAGTACCCAGGCGGTGGCGCAGGGCAAGCTCACGCTAAGCGTGCCGAAAGCCGTGGGCCGGTTTGCCATTCACCCGCTCATGCTGGAATTTTTTACCCGCTATCCACAGGTCGACGTCTGTCTGCGGCTCGAGGATCGGGTTCTCGATTTTATTGATGACGGTATTGACCTGGCGCTGCGTATCACCCCTACTCCCTCACCGGGGCTACACGGTAAGCCTTTGATGACCATCAGCCACGTCATCTGCGCGACGCCCGGCTACCTGGAGCAATATGGAAAGCCGCGAACGCCGCAGGACCTGCGCGATCATAGCTGTATCAGCCTTGGCGAAACGCCCGCCGATGCGCGCTGGAAGTTCCGCCGAGGGGGGAAAACGGAGACGATCCAGACCCACGGCCGCTACGCCGCCAACCACACCGCCGTACGCCTCGATGCCGTGAAGCAGAATCTGGGGATCGGTAGCCTGCCGCTGTTTACCGCCCGTGAGGCGCTGGCGCGCGGCGAGATTGTGCAGGTTTTACCGGAGTGGGAGTTTATCAGCAGCTATTCCGGCCAGCTGTGGCTACTGTGGTCGGGCAATAAGCATATGCCCGCCAGAATGCGGGCGATGATTGATTATCTTAGCGAGAAGATGCAGCCGGCTTCAGGCAGCACAGCCATAGTGCGACGATCAAAAACCATGGAATAATAAGGCACAGGGCGAACCACCATCCTGAACGACCGATATCGTGCATCCTGCGGCAGCCAACGGCCAGCAGCGGGACAATCATCAGCAGTAACAGAATACCGCTGAGCGGCACAGCGAAAAAAATGAACACGCCGTACTCAGAGTTATGCTGCACCGCCAAAAACCAGGTCGCCAGCGGCAAGGCAAGAATCAACAGGTTGATGAGCAAAAAAGACCAAAACTCCTGCCTGCTGGCCACTCCGCTAAAATCGAGGCCCTGTTTCCATCCGTTAAAATACGCTTGTCCATTCGTCATTTTTCTCTCCCTGTTCATAGCCCAATCCAGTATTGGCTGCGTACCGGAGAGATTACGCCAGAATAACCCATCGTGCGATAGCGTAAAGCAGCAAGAATTTTGAACGTGAGTTATTTTATCTCGACTATAAATAAAACGGGGATGATATATCATCCCCGCTCATTCATCTTGACGATGAATATCATTTAATGTTGGTGGGTTGTTAAGTGTAATTTATTATAATTAATTAAGCTCCCCGCTTTAATAATCTCCCGCTCTGATGCGGTTAATCCCTCCATATAAAGCGAGATCTCTTTGACGGGATGCTGAGGGCTAATCACGAAGGCGGTAATCTGGCTCAGATCGCTTTCCAAAGCTGACTTGATTCCCGGGATATAGATAAAGTCGCCCACTTCAAACTCCGGCAGCGCCTCCATCTGCAGCGGCAGCATCCCCCAGTTGATAACGTTTGAACGATAGCGCTTGGTCGCATACTGCTGGGCAATATTCGCCAGGCCGCCAAGGACTCGCTGGCAGCTGGCAGCCTGCTCGCGCGCGGAGCCATCGCCGGGTTTAACCGCATACACCATACTGCCTATCTCCGTCTGCTCGAGGGTGACATTTTCCTGTCCCGGCAGTTGCCGGATCCGAGAAAAAACCGCCTCAAGCTCCGGCTCCAGACGGCAAGGGTTGTCGCCTGTCATCCGCAGTGTTTCCAGAGCGGCAATCTTCTTACTGCGGCCAACGTAGCCCGGATCGCGTCGTGAAAGGGTAAACTCGGCCAGCCCTAAAGGATTGGAGCGGAATGATGAGGTTTCTCCGGATGGAATTAGTTCATCGGTGGTGGTCACCGGATCCATTATCTTTGAGGTCACGTTTAACAGAATATTTTCCGTTAGCGCACTCATCTCCGGCCAGTCTTTAATATTCGGACCATAAATCAGCGATTGTTGCGTCGCCCCCTTAATAAAGCCTTGATAAACGCGATTTTTATAAGGCGAAGCATCAAATTCATACTGCGGAATGTTTTCCCAGCAATCGAGTTCGCAAGCCGATGTCAGCACGCCCCCATTGGCTGCCGTCGCCGCAATGGAGCGGGCATCCATCAGCGCGACAGCCGACATTTGCCCATTCCCCGGTTTTGATCCTTCCCGGTTTGGAAAATTACGCGTCGTGTGGCGAATGCTTAATCCGTTATGCATGGGCGTATCGCCTGCGCCAAAACAGGGTCCACAAAATGCGGTGCGCATAATCGCGCCGGCGCTCAACAGCGCGCTGGTCATGCCTTTTTTAGTCAGGTCCATCAATACCGGTTGGGAGGAGGGATATATCGACAGAGAGAAAGCGTTGTCACCACAGGAGTGGTTTTTTAAGGCATGCGCCGCTTCGACCACGTTAACATAGTTTCCGCCGGCGCAACCGGCGATGATCCCTTGCTGAATCCGCAGCTTACCATTTTCGATTTTATCCCGCAGGGTGAGCGCTGCGCGTCCTTGGGAAATTTTATCGGCCGCCGTTTCGACCTCATGCAAAATATCCTGCAAATTGTCATTAAGCGTATCAATTTCGTAGACGTTGGCGGGATGAAAGGGCAAGGCGATCATCGGCTTGATACTACTTAAGTCCACCTCTATGCAGCCATCATAGTATGCCATCTCTTTCGCTGAGAGCGGACAATAGTCCTGCTCCCTGCCATGAATACGTAAGTAGTGTTTGGTCTCTTCATCGGTTTGCCAGATAGACGATAGACACGTGGTCTCTGTTGTCATCACATCCACGCTATTTCTGAAGTCGGTAGACATCGTCGCCACGCCCGGGCCAACAAATTCCATAATTTTATTTTTCACGTAACCGCGCTCGAACACCGCGCCAATTATCGCCAGGGCAATATCCTGAGGGCCAACGCCGGGCGAAGGTTTACCCGTCAGATACACCGCAACCACCTCTGGATAATCAATATCCCAGGTCTCACCCAGCAGCTGTTTAACTAACTCTCCGCCCCCCTCGCCAACCGCCATCGTTCCCAGCGCGCCATACCGGGTATGGCTGTCTGAGCCCAGTATCATTTTCCCGCCGCCGGCCATCATCTCACGCATATATTGATGAATAACGGAAATATGGGGCGGGACATAAATGCCGCCATATTTTTGCGCTGATGACAAACCAAATATATGGTCATCGCTATTGATCGTGCCGCCGACTGCGCAAAGCGAGTTATGACAATTCGTTAAAACATATGGTAATGGAAAACGCTCCATTCCTGATGCCTTAGCGGTCTGGATGATGCCCACAAAAGTAATATCGTGGGAAGCCATCGAATCAAACTTAATTTTTAACTTACGATCATTCCCTGACGTATTATGTGCGGAGAGAATCGACCACGAGATCGTTCTCTTGCGCGCCTCCTCCTTCTCCTCTACCGCGGCTGAGTGATTATCAGCACAAATAATACCATGCTGATGCGAGATATAGACTCCATGGTCATATAATTTAATCATGACATATATCCTTAGATGTAGAAAAAATCACGCCTGAACGATTAGCCCTACTTATTTTAAAAAATCGCTGACCGCAATTAATAAAATGGAAAGAAAATGGGCAGCAAGATAAAGCTCACAATTACCGATATCAACATAAGCGGCAAGCCAACTTTTACATAGTCGACAAACTTATATCCGCCGGCGGAAAAAATCATCATATTGGCAGGCGTTCCCACTGGCGTCGCATAAGCGCATGAACAGCCGATAACAATCGCCATTAACACCGCCCGAGGATCGGCGCCCATCGAATGGGCAATAGACAGGCCAATCGGCATTAATAAAGCCGCCGTTGCCGTATTCGACATAAAATTGGTTAAAATACAGGAGATGATTAATACGGCGCTTAAAAGTAAGAAAGGCGAGGCCTGGTCCCCGAGCAAATCTATTATTGAGCGCGCCATGATCGCCCCAGCACCGGTGGTTTCCAGCGCCTTTGCTAGTGCCAGAGTGCCGCCGAACAGGAAAATCGTTTGCGAGTCGATGGCCTGGTAGGCCTGTTTTTCAGTAATCACCCGGGTAATAACCAACGATAAAGCACCAATCGAACCAATAATCGCAATCGGTATACCAATGCTCTTTTCGAAGATCATGCCCAATACCGTCGCGATCAATACCGCCAGCGCAATCACCTGCTTGTACGTCGGGCAATCGACCGTCCTGATGCTTTCAACGCCGTGCTTCTGGAGCGTATTTTTGTCGGGTAATATCCGGTAGCCGATAGTCACAAAATAGAGAATACCGCAGGCTAACATGGGAATACCTAACTTAGCATATTCAAAAAAGCTAAAACTTTGGCCAACCTGTTCCAGCGCCGATTGCGCGATCAGGTTGCCGGGTGAACCGATCAGCGAAAGATTTCCGCCCAACGCAGAGGCACACGCCAGTGGCATAAGCAGTCGAGAGCGGGCGTACCCTGATTTTATCGCTGCGCCTATCACCACAGGAATTAAAACCGCCGCCGTGCCGGTATTGGACAATACTCCGGAAAGGATCCCACAGACTAACATAATGATGACAATGAGCTGCTTTTCGCTCCGCGCATAACGCGTCACAATACCGCCAATCTTATCCGTTACGCCGGTTTCAAATAAGGCTCCGCCAACCACAAACATTGCCACAAACAAAATGACATTTTGATTAATAAAACCGGAAAATGCCGTTTGCACATCAAAAACGCCGGTAACAACCAAGGTAATACAAACAATCATGGCCGTTACAGCCAAAGGGATTTTTTCCCACACAAACATTACTACAGAAAAAACCAATAGCGACAATGTAATCGTAACTGGAGACATAAATATATCACACCTCACCTTATCAAAGGCCATATAATCATATTTAAAATCAGGTAACTTCACCCACACTTAAACGCTCAAATAAAACAACAGAAAAGCTCCATGCCGCTCTGAATAATAAATCTTGCCCATGGGCATCCTGCGATGCCCAGGTAATCCATCATTTTCTCAAGAATAGTTTAAATTACCTTCCAGGCGATTAATATTTCCCACCACCATACCCCTAGCGTGATTTGCAGGAGGAAAGTAAGTAACGCTAATATTCCACCGATAATCCACCATGATTTAATATCATTATAGCCAACGCCAAAAATAACTGGCCCTGCAGCCCCGCCGTAGTGGGTTACCATGCCACCATAAGAGTTGCTGAAGAGTAAGGCCAGCGCGGTTAGCATGACCGGCGCGCCAGAAACATTCGCCAGCATGGCAAAGACCGGTACCATGGCGACAATATAAGCGCTACCCGACGCAAAGAAGTAACGAACTAAAATGCTTAAGGCAACAATAACGATGAAAGCAACATTACCATGACCGTTAAATGAAATATTATTTTTTAATAATTCAGCCAGCCATAAGAAAAAGCCAACTTTAGAGAGCAGGGAACTTAAACCAATAATACCACCGTACCATATGAGCGTATTCCACCCCCCCTTATTCTTAATCACGTCATCCCAGGTCACGATTTTCAATACCAGCATCAGCGCCATTACACAGATTGCAACAGTAGACTCATTGACCCCCAGGGCGCTGCTGAATACCCAACCGCCGAGCGCAAGAACAAAGAGGCAAGACAGCATCTTTTCCCGCACCGTCATGGGCCCCAAAGCGTCTATGCCTGTCTGAGCGATCTTTTTATTATCAACTCGCTTTAATTCTGGCGGATATAGCTTGTAGGTAATCAGCGGCGTCAGCAGCAACATAATGATGCCAGGTAGTCCAGCGGCCAGCGCCCATCCTCCCCAGCTCAATTTTATGTGGCAAATATCTTCGATCATTTTCAGCGCAAGGATATTCCCGGCCATAGCGGTGAAGAACATGTAGCTGGTCGTTTTAGTGACCATATAGATGTTCAGCATGAGGTAATGGCCCACGCGCTTCGCGCTCCTCTCCGGCTCTGACCCTAAGGCGACGGCGACACTATTGATTATGGGTAAGACGATGCCGCCGGCACGGGCCGTATTCGACGGCGTGGCGGGCGCCAGAATCAGGTCAAGAAAAGCGGTAACATAGCCCAGGCCCAACGTCGTACTACCAATTTTGCCGATCAGAATATACGCAATTCTTTTACCCAATCCGGTAATGACAAATGCCGCGCTCAGAGTAAATGCAGAAAACACCAACCAGGTGGTACCTGATGAATATCCGCTTAACACGCTGGCCGCTTTTATCGAACCGTCGCCTAAATTTCCCACGACCACCATTGATGCGGCTACCGCGATCAGGAGGACCACGGGCTCAGCAAAGGGTTTAATGACTAACCCGACGATCGCTGCCAGATAGATACCGGATAATACCCAGGCAAGTTTTGATAACCCTTCTGGCGCTGGGAATAAACTGATGAGTAACGGTATTGCTATTATAACAAGCAGCTTCCATAATTTATTCTTTTGCATTTCCATTCTTTCCCTGTAATCAATATTTAAGGATGCTGGTGAAACGTATTCACATCACTCCCCTCCCCGATTCCGGGTATTTTTATAGATACTAAGAGAGTGGGTATTTATTCGGGAATGTAAACCGTTCCTGAAAGGATCTTCCGCGCGGTGCGAATAACCGATGCGCGGATATTTTCTGGGCGTTCAGCAGTCTGACTTAAGTCGACTTCAATACCGCCGCTGGGATGTTCGACTTTAATGATTCCGTCGCCTGATAGATTCGTCAGTTCATTAGCAATGGTTTCCGGAATAATACATGCGCTTGCCAGACCGATAGCACCGGTAATCGCCAGCGATTTATGGCAATTATGCGGCATAAAATAGCGTACGTTTATACTTCCGCCACTTAGCGCAGGAGAAATCAGAACCGGTTTAGGGATAACCATATTAGTTACATCCCCAAACCCCATCGCCTTGCCAGCCTGGATACGAATAGATTCAAGCGATTTTAATAACGCGCTATCCCGATCTAATTCACTTGCAGATTCATATCCGGTTTTGCCCAGACTCTGAGCCGGGATCACCACCATGGGCATCGCCATATCAATACAGGTCACTCGCACATTATCGAATACGTCCATGCGATTACCTGTCGGAAAAAGGCGTCCGGATTTTGCCCCCGCCGCATTCAAAAAAGTCAATGCCACCGGCGCAGCGCGGCCCGGAACGCCATCGATTTGGCTATCCCCTTCATAGATAACCTTTCCTTCAGGTGTTTGAACGTCAGCATCAATAAAAGTATTGGTGTTCACGTTTCTTATACGCACTCGCGTAACCGGAGACGCCGCCTCAACTAACCCATGCTCAATCGCAAAGCCGCCTACCGCACACAGCATATTGCCGCAGTTTGGCGTCGTATCCACCCGCCGTTCATTGACGATGACCTGAACAAACAGATAATCGATATCCGCTTCTTCGCTAAGCGAGTGACTGATAATCGCCACCTTACTGGTTTGTGGGCTCCCTCCGCCAATGCCGTCAATTTCCAGCTCATGACCCGAGCCCATGATCGCTAATAAGCAGTCATCACGTTGCTGAATATCCTTGGGTAAATCATCTGCTAATAAAAAGGCACCTTTCGATGTCCCGCCACGCATTAATACACAGGGAATGCTCTTCATAGCATGTTCCTTATTCGCTAAGAAATAGAAGAATGGTGTAAAACGGCTTCGTGAATTTAATTGGTTTTATGTTTTTTAAGATTTTTATTTACTTAATTAACGGCCAAAACAATCACCTCAGGCATTTTACAAATTCATTCTACTTGCAAGAATTTCACCGGTTGATAAAATTTTGCCATAAGAGTTATTCCTGCTGAGCATTAATTAAAAAATACTCCCGCTTAATAATGACTTGTCATCTACTTAGAGAAACGCTTATTAAACCCTACGGAGCAATAATGAAAAATGAACTATCCGGTATGAAAGCCTTTGTCACGGTTGCGGAGCTTGGCTCATTTAGTAAAGCAGCCGAGCAGCTCAATCTCACGCAACCCGCGCTGACCAAAAAAATAAAAAAAATAGAGGGTAATCTGAACATTGCGCTGTTCGAACGAACCACGCGAAAAATTGCGCTTACTCAGGCCGGAAAAATGCTTCTCCCAAAGGCCAAAGCGTTGATTGCCAGCCTTGATGCGGCAATATTTAACCTCAACGATTTAACGTCTCAAATACATGATACGGTGACGCTATCTTGCATTCCGACCGCCGTATTTTACTTTTTACCGCGTGCTATCGTGCAATTTAATCAAAGCTATCCCAACATCAAAGTACGAATTTATGAACAAGGTATAGAAACGTGCATGAACTCAGTACGCAAAGGCGATGTTGATTTTGGAATAAATATGAACTTCATCACATATCCAGACATCGATTTTATCCCTCTGGTGAATGAACCCTTCGTTCTGGCGTGTCGGCAAGACCATCCGCTGGCGGGGAGACAATTAGTCGAGTGGCGTGAACTGGTGAGCCAAACCTTAATCGGCGTCAGGAAATCAAGCGGCAACAGACAGTTAATCGAGAAATGCCTGGCGGATAAGCCCTGGCGACTGGATTGGTTTTATGAAGTCCGACACTTGTCGACCTCGCTCGGTCTTGTCGAAGCCGGGCTGGGCGTCTCAGCGCTCCCCTGTCTGGCGATGCCCCATAGCGGCAACAGCACCGTCGTGAGCGTTCCGCTTGTCGAGCCGGTGATCCGGCGCACGCTTGGTATGATCCGCGTAAAGAACCGGCCCCTTTCCGCGGCGGCAGAACGATTAGCGTCGCTACTACTGCTGATGTGGACCGATGAAGCGGGCACGTTATGGCGCAACGTCGTCGACCCCATTCAAAACACCTGAGCACCATGCCCGGCCGCTTTATTACCGGGCTAGGGCGCCAACGCAATCACCTCGGCCGCCCAGCGCTGAAATCCTTCGACATCCAGCCCCAGCGCCACCTGCGCATTTGCCGGTTGGCCAAGTTTACCTTCGATATCCACCACCGTGGTGCCTGAAGTCCATGTACCCTGGGTTTCTACCGCCACGAAGCACGGTGCAAGGGTAAAAAGCTGCGGGCGAACCAGCCACGCAATCGCGCACAGGTCGTGCATACGCAGACCGCTGCTCATGCTGCCGCTACGGTAGTGGCTAAACAGCGCGTGCAGCATTTTCCCGGTCTGATTCAACGTCGGCAGAGTGGCGAGATAATCCGGCGCCAGCATCGCCTGATTAGTGACGTCCAGCCCGCACATGACGATATCCAACCCGCTGTTGAACACTTTAGCCGCCGCTTCCGGGTCGATGGCGATGTTAAATTCCGCGTTCGGCGTAAAATTGCCGCGCCCGGCGGAGCCGCCCATGATCACCAGGCGACGGATATTAAAGCGGCATTCTGGGTACTGGGTCAGCAGTAGCGCAATATTGGTTAGCGGGCCGATCGCCACCAGGGTCATCGGCTCCGGGGCGTGCATCAGCGCGTCGCGGATCGCCTGAAACGCCGGTTTCGCCAGCGGCTGGCGGTGATGTTCAACGAAATCGTAGCCTTCCATCCCGGACTCGCCGTGCACCGAGGCGGCGTCGCGCAGAGGGCGAACCAGCGGCATCGACGCGCCCTGGGCCAGGGGAACATCGGCGTTCCAGAAATGCAGAAGCTGAAGGGCGTTGCGGGTCGTTTTCTCCACCGACACGTTGCCCGCTACCGTGGTCATCAGCTGCAGATCAAGCTCGGGGGCGAATAGCGCGGCGGCAATCGCCGCGGCATCATCAATGCCGGGATCGGTATCCAGAATGATAGGTAAGCGCATCGTTTCTCCATAAAAAATGCCAGACGTTAAGTCTGGCATCTTCTCATACTGCAGCTGAAAAGAACTTACTCTACTTCACGGACATCTACGCGCAGCTCTTTCGGCACCTCGAAAACAATGTTCTCTTCGCGGCCTTCCAGCGGCACCGCATCGCCACCGCCCAGCTCCTGCAAACGCGAAATCACATTCTGTACCAGGATATCCGGCGCCGATGCGCCCGCGGTCACGCCGACGCAGCCCGCTTCTTTCACCCAGGCTTCCTGGATATCGGTCGCGTCGTCAATCAGATAGGCCGCTTTTCCCATCCGCTGGGCCAGCTCGGCAAGGCGGTTAGAGTTCGAGGAGTTCTTCGACCCCACCACCAGCACCACATCGGCCTGCCCGGCCAGCGCGCGGACGGCTTCCTGACGGTTAGTCGTGGCGTAGCAGATATCATCTTTACGCGGCCCGACGATTTTCGGGAAACGCTCGCGCAGAGCGTCAATCACGTCGGAGGTATCGTCGACGGAGAGCGTCGTCTGGGTCATAAACGACAGTTTAGCGTCGTTTTTCACGTCCAGCGTCCAGACATCGTCCGGCGATTCCACCAGGTACATTCCCCCCAGCGGGTTGCTGTACTGGCCCATGGTGCCTTCGACTTCCGGGTGACCAGCGTGGCCAATCAAAATGGATTCTTCGCCGCGACGGCTGGCGCGGGCGACTTCCATATGCACTTTGGTGACCAGAGGACAGGTGGCGTCAAACACCGTCAGATCGCGGCTTTTCGCCTCGTTGCGAACGGCCTGAGAGACGCCGTGGGCGGAGAAGATCAGGATTGCGCCGTCCGGCACTTCGCTAATCTGCTCGATAAAAATCGCACCGCGTTGACGCAGGCTGTCGACAACATAACGGTTGTGCACGACTTCATGACGCACGTAGATCGGCGCGCCGTATAGCGTCAGCGCGTTTTCAACAATGCTGATAGCGCGGTCAACGCCTGCGCAGAAGCCGCGCGGGTTAGCCAACAGAATCTGCATCTTACCCCTCCAGCGCCGGATCGATCTCCAGCACGTCAACATCAAAATGAACGGTACGCCCAGCCAGCGGGTGGTTGAAATCAACGGTGATCGAATCGCCGTTCACTTCGCGGATCACGCCGGGCATTTCGCTGCCATCCATTGCGGTAAAGAGCATAATCGCGCCGACTTCCGGCTCGCCCGCGTCGATAAATTCCCGGCGCGAGAAGTATTGGATCAGGTCCGGGCTCGGTACGCCAAATGCAGCGTCCGGCTCCAGCGAAAAGGTGGTTTTATCCCCTTCTTTCAGCCCCAGCAGATGCTGTTCCAGGCCTTCAGAAAGCGAGGTATCGCCCAGGCGAAAGAGCGCGGGTTTACCGTTATTGCGGGTTGACTCTGCGGTGGAGCCGTCGTCGAGCTTTAAGGTGAAGTGCACCAGCACCGCACTGTTGCTCTGTACTGATTTAGACATGCAGGTTGCTCACTTGTTTTACCCGGCGGCGGTGGCGCCGCCGGGCGAGTTTTGTTACGCCTGTTTCTTCGCTGCCGCGTTCGGTAAGAAGCCTTCCAGCACGATCAGCGCCGCGCCGATACAGATAGCGGTATCGGCGAGGTTGAAGGTGGCGAAGTGCCAGTTCCCGACGTAGAAATCGATCATATCGACGACAAAACCATGCCACAGCCTGTCGAATAAATTCCCCAGCGCGCCGCCAATAATCAGCGCATAGGCAATGTTATTCAGCTTCTGCGTCGCCTTAGAACGATACATCAGCACCGCGAGGATCACGCAGATACCGATAGCGATACCGGCGAAGAACCAGCGCTGCCAGCCGCCGCTGTCGGCAAGGAAGCTAAAAGCCGCGCCATAGTTGCGCGCATAGTGCAGATTAAGCGATGGGAACAGCGATACCGTATCCCCCAGAGCAAAGTTCTGGAGGATCAGGAATTTACTGCCTAAATCGATAATCAGCACGGCTACGACGACCCACAGCCAGCGTAGCCCCGTTGAACAAATCGGTTTACTCATCAGGCAAACTTACGTTTTTCGCCGTCACCGGCGATGTTGCTGACACAGCGTCCGCAGATATCCGCGTGTTCCGCCACCTTGCCGATATCCGTGGTGTAATGCCAGCAGCGCGGGCACTTGTCACCTTCGGCTTTGCTCAGCACGACTTTCAGGCCTTTCAGCAGCTCACTCTGCCAGGCGTCGGCCGGAGCCTGCGCATAATCGGCAACTTTCGCCCCTGAGGTCAACAGGACAAATCGTAATTCATCGCCCAGCGCGTTCAGCTTCGCCGCCAGATCGGCATCGGCGTAGAGCGTCACAGCCGCCTCCAGTGAGCCGCCAACCTGCTTATCCGTACGCGCCTGCTCAATGACCTTATTGACTTCGCCACGCACCTTCAGCAGCGCGTCCCAGAAGCCGTCGTTCATCGCTTCGTCCGCGTCCAGGCCAAACAGGCCGGTATACCATTCGCCGGTAAAGACGTATTTCTCGCGGTCGCCCGGCAGGTAACCCCAGATTTCGTCAGCGGTAAAAGACATGATCGGCGCCATCCAGCGCACCAGCGCTTCGGCAATATGGTACAGCGCGGTCTGGCAGCTACGACGCGCGATGCTGTCCGCCTTGGTGGTGTACTGGCGATCTTTAATGATATCGAGCCAGAACGAACCCATTTCGATGGAGCAGAAGCGCATCAGGCGCTGCACCACTTCGTGGAAATCGTAAGATTCGTAGGCTTTGACGATATCGTCCTGCGCTGCTTGCGCACAGCCTACGGCCCAGCGGTCCAGCACGACCATCTCTTCCGGTTTCACCATGTCTTTTGCCGGGTCGAAGCCGTTGAGGTTCGCCAGCAGGAAGCGCGCGGTGTTACGGATACGACGATAGCTGTCGGCGGCGCGTTTGAGGATCTCGTCGGAGACGGCCATCTCGCCGGTGTAGTCGGTGGAAGCCACCCACAGGCGCAGAATATCCGCCCCCAGCTTGTTCATCACGTCCTGCGGAGAAACGGTGTTGCCGATGGATTTGGACATCTTGCGGCCCTGACCATCAACGGTAAAGCCGTGGGTCAGTACCTGGCGATAAGGCGCTTTGCCCTTCATCGCGGTAGAGATCATCAGGGATGACATGAACCAGCCGCGGTGCTGGTCGGAACCTTCCAGATACATATCGGCGGCGTGACCGGTAAATTCCGGACGCACGTCAACAACGGAGGAGTGGGTCGACCCGGAGTCAAACCACACGTCCAGCGTATCCGGCACCTTCTCGTAGCTATCCGCGTCGGCGCCGAGGATATCGCGGGAATCGAGATCCCACCACGCCTGAATGCCGTCGACTTCTACGCGTTTAGCGACTTCTTCCATCAGCTCCAGCGTACGCGGGTGCAGCTCTTGCGTCTCTTTATGCACGAACAGCGACATCGGTACGCCCCAGGTGCGCTGACGGGAGATACACCAGTCAGGACGGTTGGCGACCATCGATTCGATACGCGCCTGGCCCCAGTCCGGGATCCACTGCACGCCTTTGATTTCGGAAAGCGACTGCGCGCGCAGGCCTTTTTGATCCATGCTCACGAACCACTGCGGCGTGGCGCGGAAGATGATTGGCGTTTTGTGGCGCCAGCAGCACGGGTAGCTGTGCTGCATTTTTTCAACGTGCAGCAGCGCGCCTTTTTCTGACAACAGCGCAACGACAACCTCGTTGGCTTTGAAGACGTTTACGCCGTCCAGCGTCGGGTAAGTTCCCGGCAGATAGGCGCCGTCCGGGCCAACCGGGTTAGCGACTTCCAGACCATATTTTTGACCGATGACATAGTCATCCGGGCCGTGGCCTGGCGCGGTATGTACCGCACCGGTACCCGCGTCCAGCGTGACGTGATCGCCCAGGATCGCCGGGACGTCGAAATCGAGGAACGGATGCTTAAAGCGCATCAGCTCCAGCTCGGCACCGTTCACCACCGCCAGGATGGTGTAATCAGCAATGCCGGCGCGCTTCATCACGCTTTCGACCAGGTCTTTCGCCAGGATCAGCGCCTGACCGTCAACCTGCACCAGCGCATAGTCAAACGCCGGGGAGAGGGAGATGGCGCGGTTCGCCGGCAGGGTCCACGGGGTGGTGGTCCAGATAACCAGAGAAACCGGGCCGTTGACGTCCGCCACACCGAATTTTGCCAGCACCGCCGCTTTATCGGTCGCGTGGAACGCCACGTCGATGGACGGGGAGGTTTTGTCGTAATACTCAACTTCCGCTTCCGCCAGCGCTGAGCGGCAGTCTACACACCAGTGCACCGGCTTAGCGCCTTTGTGCAGGTGGCCGTTGCCGATGATTTTACCCAGCGCGCGGATGATGTTGGCTTCGGTTTTGAAATCCATGGTCAGGTACGGGTGCGACCAGTCGCCGAGCACGCCCAGACGGATAAAGTCTTTACGCTGTCCATCAACCTGGGTGGCGGCGTATTCGCGGCACTTGGCGCGGAACTCGGCAGCGGTGAATTTCTCGCCCGGCTTGCCGTACTCCTGCTCCACTTTCAGCTCGATCGGCAGACCATGACAGTCCCAGCCCGGTACGTACGGAGAGTCATAGCCCGCCAGCCCTTTGGACTTAACGATAATGTCTTTCAGAATCTTGTTAACCGAGTGACCAATATGAATGCTGCCATTCGCATAAGGAGGGCCATCATGCAGAATGAAGGTTTTTTTGCCTTTTTTGGCTGCACGAATGATGCCGTACAGGTCATCATCGGTCCAACGCGCCAGCATTCCCGGTTCACGCTTGGCGAGGTCGCCGCGCATCGGGAACCCTGTTTCCGGCAAATTCAGGGTCGATTTATAGTCACTCATCAGATTCTCGGTTCCGTATTTCGGTTTGATAAACACCGTCAGGGTTATGCCTGTCCGGTTAGCCCAAAGAAGTCGCGGGCCGTTAACTCATCACGTGCGATTTGCGTTTTTAGTTCATCAAGCGACGCAAATCGCTGCTCGTTACGTATTTTTTTACGCAGTATTACATCTATATGGCGACCGTAGAGGTCCATTACAACATCCAGGAGATGAACTTCCAGCTGCTGACGCACGCCGGATACCGTTGGACGAGTACCAATGTTGGCGACCCCCATAAACGGTTTGTCGCCAAGCCCTGTCACTTCTACCGCATAGACCCCTTTTACCGGGGAAACCTGACGGCGCAGCGGTAAATTCGCCGTCGGGAAGCCTATTGTGCGCCCGAGCTCATCGCCGTGCACTACGCGCCCGGAGATGGTAAACGGATGCCCCAGCAGCGTCTCCGCGAGGGGCAGATCGTCGTCAGCCAGCGCCTGGCGCACCGCCGTGCTGCTGATGCGCACACCGCCTTCACAGAAGGTTTGGGTGCTGGTGACGTCAAAGCCATACTCCACGCCGGCTTTTTGTAATAACAAAAAATCCCCCTGGCGACCCGCGCCAAAGCGGAAATCATCGCCAACGGCGAGGAACTGGACACCCAGTTGGCGGACCAGCAGTTCGCTGATAAAGTCCTGGGCGGTCAATGCGGCAAAGCGCCGATCGAAGCGCACGCACAGGACGTAATCGACGCCGCTTTCGGCCAGATAGTTCAGCTTCTCACGCAGGCGCGTTAATCGCGCCGGCGCTTTATCGGCGGCAAAAAGCTCAAGCGGCTGCGGTTCAAAAATCATCACCACCACCGGTAAGCCACGCTGGCGGCCTTCTGCGCGCAAACGCTGCAATAATGCCTGGTGCCCGCGATGCACGCCGTCAAAATTTCCAATGGTCAGCACGCACCCGTGCGGGGCCTGACTGAGATTATGTATGCCGCGTATCAGCTTCATGTCTGGCTCAAAACAGTGAAAATCGTCCGAGTATACCTTGTACAACTGGCGACGTTAACCAGCGATTGCACCTCTTCACTGAAAGATCCCGGTAATTCATTCACTCAGCGCGAGATTGCGGGAAAATCTCTCCGGCGTCGTCGATTTTTATGGTCGAAAGGCTGTATTCGCCAGCAACAAGCTGGTAGAATCTTGCGCCATCACTACGTAATGAAGCGTTGTTAGTTTGAACGACGCTTATTTGCACAAATCCATTGACAAAAGAAGGCTAAACGGGCATTCTCCTCGGCCTTTGAATTGTCCATATAGAACACATTTGGGAGTTGGACCTTGGCTAATATCAAATCAGCTAAGAAGCGCGCCGTTCAGTCTGAAAAGGCCCGCAAGCACAACGCTAGCCGTCGCTCTATGATGCGTACTTTCATCAAGAAAGTATACGCAGCTATCGAAGCTGGCGACAAAGCTACTGCACTGAAAGCATTTAACGAAATGCAACCAATCGTGGACCGTCAGGCTGCTAAAGGTCTGATCCACAAAAACAAAGCTGCGCGTCATAAAGCAAACCTGACCGCTCAGATCAACAAACTGGCTTAATCGCCCGCGCGTTGTCGCTTTGAAAAAAACCCGCGAAAGCGGGTTTTTTTATGTCTGCCATTTATTACGCTGGAGCCTGAACCCGGCCTCGGCATTTTCCTCATGCAGCCCTATGACTGAGGCGGCGTAAAAAGCGCCGAATAGTCACGGTTACAAATCCGCTGCACCGCCGGATGCTGGATCATTCGTTCCGCAAAGATGGCGTGATACTCCTCCATAACGTTGTCCATGCGCCCGATCTCAACTATCGATTCATCGCTATAAAAATCATGCGCATACAGCGTCGGCGCAACGAATATCGCATTGTGCGCCGCGCCGAAGGCCTTCATCAACGCCGCATCGTCGAACTCGCCCAGAATTTCCACCTGTAGCCCCTGCGAATTAAACCAGTTGAGCAGCTTGCGCCCTAGCATGGAACGACGGCCGGGGATCAGCAGCCGACGTTCTTCCAGACAGCCAGGGAACGGTCTTTCCGGCGGCGGATTCATGCACCAGAAGCTCACGCTACACTCGCCAATTTTTACCGAAAATAACCCTTCCTGCTGGGTGGAATCGATGGGACAGTCGGAGATGATCATATCGAGCTTATGCTGGCTTAGCTGCTCAAGCAGCATTTCATGGGTCGACTCGAAACAGCGTAAATGGATCTGTTCGTTATCGACGACGGCGGCATCCAGTACGCCGCTAACCAACCGTTTCGACAGCGCGTCCGCGACGCCAACGTCAAACAGCAGATTCGACTCTTTACGATAGTTAACGATATCGAGCATTTCCTGGCTTAGCGTAAACATGCGATCCGCATAGCGGAATACCAGTTCACCTAATTCGCTAGGCTCCAGCCCTCTTCCTTTGCGCTTAAACAATTTCCCTTGCAGGCGTTCTTCCAGGGCCTTAATTTGCCCAGTAATGGTCTGCGGCGTCAGGAACAGCGCTTCAGCGGCACCGACAACGGAGCCTTCTTTGTAGACGTGCCAGAAGTAGTACAGGTGATTGTAGTTGATGTGCGACATGCTTCTCTCCCTGATAATGTCAGGAGAGCCGTAGCCGGCTCCCCGTGAGATGTTAAGCCGCGTAGCCCGAATCCGTTACGCGCTTACGCAATATGATGTATCCCGTGACGGCCGATAGTATAGATCCAATCAGGATGCCAAGCTTGGCCCAGTTGATCAATCCGGGGTCGACGCTGCCGAAGGCCAGGGTGGCAATAAAAATCGACATTGTGAAGCCAATCCCACACAGGATGCCCACCGCCATAATTTGCCTACAGGTGGTCCCTTCGGGTAACGAGGCCCATTTCAGCTTCAGCGCCAGCCAGCAGAATACGCTAATACCCAACGGCTTACCGATAAACAGCCCGGCAATGATACCCAACGGCAGCAGTGAGGTCAGCCCTTCTACCGTGACCCCTTGCAAAGAAACGCCCGCGTTAGCGAAGGCGAACAGCGGCAGGATCAGGAATGCCACCCACGGATGCAGCACGTGCTCAAGCTGCTTCGCCGGCGATTTACCGTTCTGCTCTTTTAGCGGGATCATAAAACCGACAATAACCCCAGCCAGCGTGGCGTGCACCCCCGACTTAAGAACCGCGGTCCAGAGTATGGCGCCCACCAGGATATAGATCCCGGTACGCCGTACGCCGCACAGATTTAATGCCGTCAGCACAACAATGGCTCCAGCGGCGACAACCAATGACACGACAGAAAGGTCGTGTGTATAGAACAACGCAATAATAATAATTGCGCCCAGATCGTCAATAATGGCCAGCGCCATCAGGAAAATCTTCAGCGCAGCGGGAACCCTATTCCCCAGCAACGCCAGTACGCCCAGCGCGAAGGCAATATCGGTGGCTGCCGGAATCGCCCACCCTTCTCTGGCAATCGAATCCTGGCCGTTAAACGCCAGGTAGACCAGTGCCGGAACCACCATTCCGCCCAACGCCGCGACGACCGGAAATACCGCCTGGCGACGGCTGGCTAATGCTCCCTGATTCATTTCACGCTTCACTTCAAGGCCGATAAGCAGGAAAAATACCGCCATCAGCGCGTCGTTAATCCACAACAGCATGTTCTTGTTGATCTCAAGCGCGCCGACCTTCAGCTGAACCGGCGTCTCAAGAAAAGCGTGATACCAACCGCTAGTCAGGCCGACGTTGGCCATTAGCATAGCCAGCGCCGCGGCGATGATAAGAATGATGCCTCCGGAGGCATCACTAGTAAAAAAACGATGCAGATGTTTCACTTTTTATAATCTCTTTATGGGTAATACTTCGTAATTACTATCCTACTTCGCCAGAATCATCGTTAAAATTAGATTATACATGATAAATAGATCGGTTTTTACGAATCCAAAAAAAACCCGAGACATATCGGGCCTACCTGCTGTCATCGCGTCCTGGAAAAACTTAATTATGGATAGAGTTCCATTTTGTACACCCGGAAACTAATAAAGACCCCGGAAAATCCGGGGTCTGCTGATATTGACGTTAAAGAGATTAATACGCGCCGAGGTCGGTCCAGGTCTTACCCGCGCCGCAGTTCAGATCCGGCTGATTGCCCTGGGACCACCAGTTCACCTGGTAGTTGTGGCCTTTCCAGCTCACGATCTCGAAAGTGCCCCAGTTTGCGCCATAGACGGTATTCGCATCCCACAGCGGGTACGGCGTCGTGGAGTCATCAGGTTCCGGGGTTGGCTCAGGAGTCGGTTCCGGGGTCGGCTCAGGAGTCGGTTCCGGGGTCGGTTCCGGAGTCGGCTCAGGAGTCGGTTCCGGGGTCGGTTCCGGAGTCGGCTCAGGAGTCGGTTCCGGATCAACGCTGCTTGCCGCAGGTACGACCGTCAGTACAAAGCGCTGCTGAGTGGACGGCTCATTGTGAACGTCACGGACAAACAGGGTGAACTGGAAGTCGGTGGCTACTGTCACTACAGGCGTCACAAACTCAATCACTTGTGCCGTTTTATCAGCGACGTCAATCGCTACCGGTACGCCCCAGCTGAAGCTCAGCGCATCATGGTCTTCATCCGTGGAGCCTGCGCCTGACAGCTGCACGCGGGAGCCGCCAACAACGAGCAGTTCAATCGCTGCTTTTGGCGCATGGTTGACCTTATCGCTATCGTCATCGTTATCAGCCGGATCGACGTTGATACCTTCAAAGTAGAACGGCTCCATATCGATGACTTCTTTACTCATCTGGTAACCCAGACCTTCACGCGCCGCATTTACTAGCACGCCGTTATCCTGGTCGATAGTCCAGGTAAACAGGCCGCCCAACCCCCGTTTCGCTGCATATTCTCCTTTAGCTTTCACGGTACGCGGCGTATCCAGCGACATGAACAGTTTTGACTGCGGGTTATAGAGATAATCAGCATTCGCGACTTTATCGGTATAGACGTTGAAGCCGTTGCGTCCTTTCTGATTTTCCAGATCCAGATAGTTATAAATGGTGTCGTACCATTCGGTGCAACCGGATTCAAACGAGCCGGTAGTGGTACCTTCGCCTGGTTTGTAGGTGCCTTTCAGCGGAGAGAAGCTCTCAATCTCGACGTTACGGCCGTTGCGGGTATAGCCAGCGTAGCCTACGTTGATGCGGTCAGCCGGGAAGCCTTCGCCGATCAGATAATCAACAACCGTTTCAACGCTCCACCCGCCCGCGGTCAGCGGAGAGAGGTTGGTGTGATGAGTCAGCGTTTCCGCCCATGGGGTGCCGAAGAAGTCATAGGTCATCACATTGATGCCATATAGACCAGCTTCCAGCAGCGCTTTCACGTTGGAATAACCCAGCGTCTGAACGACGGCGGAGCTGGCGATAGAAATTTTAACGTCGCTGCGGCCAGCTGCATCCAGCTGTTTTTTCAGCTCTTTGATAAGCAGCGCATAGTTATCGCCATCTTCCGGACCGAATGGGTTGTTATTGCCCGCATTGTTCGGGTATTCCCAGTCAATATCCACTTCGCTGAACATCGGGAACTGTTTGAACAGTTTTACCACCCCAGCAGCAAACGTTTTACGCGCCGCATCGGTTTTCGCCATTTCATGGAAAGCGTTACTCATGGACCAGCCGCCGATGCTCATAGACAGCGCCAGCGTATGCCCCAGTTGTTTTGCTTTCGCCTGCAGATCGCGCAAACCGCCTAAAATACCGTGAGTAGTTTGTTCGGTGACGGTCATTGGGTCGACATCCCAGCCGCTGGTAGACTGGTTGCAGTTCACATAAGACTGGAAATCGCCCCACGGATCGAGGAAAGTCGGCTCATGAGTGGTTTTACCGGTCTGCGCCGCCGCGGTTTCGATGGTGTATTGCTTCTCACCTTTATCACCAACAATACCAATAAAGCCAAAAATAATTTTGTCGTAAGCCAGCGGATCAACGCTCGCCAGGTCGTAACCCCGACCGCGGTTATTCGGGGTGTCCTGTCCCTGGAGGCGACCATCATATTGTGACCAGTCTGTATAGTAACCAAACACTTTCGGTTTAGCGGCTTCGGCTTTATAGACGTTATATACCGGTTGCGCCACGCGGGCAGACGTATAGCTATACTTGCTGTCTTCAGTAGCAGGATAAAAACTATCTGCTGCATTACTGGTTTCAGTCAGAGCATCACCCTTAATTAATTTGCTGGTAGCCATGATATATTCCTTTTCAATGTAAATAAATTAGCAGTTCGTTCTGCGAGACAGATAATCCATTTTCATCGATGGCATAGCTAATCACTAAACCTCACATGAGAAATTGATTTTTAAATTATGCCTACCTGGTAACAATCACTCACATCAAAATAAACATATCGCGCATTAGGTTAAAAAAACATGAATATCTTAAACATACCATTTTTTCTTAAAGAATATTAAAAAGGCAGTTAAATAGAATTTAAAAATGCTTAAAAGCTGTGATGCAACCAATAAAGCTGCAAGGAAAAAGACGAATATTAAAAATGAAATATGGAATAAGAAAAAACTGATTATTAATATTCTAACCGCTCTCGCACACTCGGATAAAAGGACATGATTGTGAAAACATACATCATCAATGACGATTGCATTTTCAATGAACGGAAATATGAATTAAGAAATGTCTCTAACTCATTAGTCATCAGAATGACCGCAATGCGTGCCAGATGTTTAAGCTTCATTATTGAACATGCACAGGAGGAGGTAATAGGCAGACAGGAACTGACTACGGCGCTGTGGGGAAGCCGGGGAAATTATGTTAATGATGCCAACCTGACGCAGATCCTCTATCTCATTCGCAAAGACCTCAAAACTTTCGGTATCAATGATCTGTTGATTACCATCCCTCGCAAGGGCATCCAGGTTAACGATCAAATCTCCATTGCAGCGGCAGATTCAGAGACCAGCACAAAACCAGCATTGACCATCATGCTCTTTTGCAAAAAAATCCTGGCCCTCTTGTTCCCTCGCGGACAAAAACGCCCCTTTTTCTGACTTATTAAGGAGATACAGATGAACCCTATTCTTGACGGCATTCTCAACCTCGAGGGTGACTACGTTAATCATCCAAAAGACCTTGGCGGGGAAACCCACTGGGGGATCACTGAAGCGGCCGCCCGCGCAAACGATTACGTAGGCGATATGAAAGAGCTAACGCGAGTTGAGGCGTATGGCATTCTTGAAAATATGTACTGGATCAAACCCGGATTTGAGAAAATTTCCCGGATCTCATGGGCCGTGTCGTTTGAATTATGCGATGCCGCGGTAAATATCGGCCCGCATTTTCCCTGCACCTGGCTACAGCGCTGGCTGAACGCATTAAACCGAGAACAGCGTTTTTATCAGGATATTAAAGCCGATGGGATTATTGGGAAAAGGACCCTGGAGATGCTGAGCACTTTCCTCGATATACGAGGCAAAGAGGGTGAAGAGGTTCTGCTGAAGGCCCTTAACTGTAGCCAGGGCGCTTATTATCTCAGTATTACGGAGAGCCGACCTGCAAATGAAGAGTTTATCTATGGCTGGCTAAAAAATCGAGTTACATAACTTCGTCCTACTGGCAGCTAACAAAACGTTGCAGCCACCAGTAAACGAACAAGGCTCATATGAGCCTTGTTCATTTGTACGATATTATTTAAATAAATCATTACTATTTAATATCTGCCGGACTTTTGTCCCCACGATTTTTAATATAGGTACAGCGAATACCCCTCCGATACCGGAAAAAAGTAAAATCATATTAAGGCTTAAGCCTTTTTCAATGGCGACAGCGCTAACCAGAAAGCTGGTAAAACAGGAAATAACAATTTGCGCCAGGCAACTGATAATACCTTTGTGCAAATGGTTGGCTTTACGGGCATTTGATTTCATCAAATAGCTGACGAAACCACCCCATGCACCGGTTGCGATGACGGTAAAAAGAATTTCCATTTCAAGCAGCATCGCCTTCGGCGTTTCAATCTGAGCGGGAACTGACATATACGACTCCTTATGATTATGACACACTCTGAATCTACCTCTGTTTAAACAAAGTACAGAATCAAAAATAATCATTAAGCGTCCTTTGACGGCCACTACTGCCCTTTTCAACGGCGAAATGCCGAGAGCGTATGCAGCATTGTCACCACTTCTTCAATATTCTGACTCTTACGATTCTTTTTATGCCAGTAAGCATAGATATTAATGGGTTTAAACGTCATCTCGCCAGGCGGTTGGATAATATTAATATTATAATTGCGGTTATTTTTATAAAATATTGCAAGCTTAACTGGCATTAACGCTATCAGCGAGGTGCGCTCCACAATACTGATGATACCGGTGATCGAATCACTCTTATACCCTTTCAGCCTGTGGCCCTGATAAGCGATCTCGCTGTCATATAAGTTTTCGTCATTAATCATCATTGGGGAGAATAAGCTGGTTTGATAGACGGCATGACGGGAAGAAAAAAAATTATGCAAGGATAGCTGTGACAGTTCGCTCAACAAACTATCTTCACTACAGATACAACAAAAATCTTTAAAGCTATCAATAAAGCGACTCTCAAACGCCTCATTGTTGATCGCTTCAGTACTTATCGCGAGATCGCAATCGCCGGAGATGAGTAAGCTTTTCATCTCCTCATTATCTCTGTTTCGGTTAGAAAAATGCCCGAACAGATAGCGATCGAATACTTTTTCATCGTAAAGCTGTGAAAGATAATAGTTTTCGGTAATGTCACCGCCAAGAATAGTGATTCGGTTCTCCTCCTGATGCTTACGCTCTGGGGTTAATGCCATCCTGACGAGGTCGATGACCTGACGAAAACTCTGGTGCACTTCCAGCGCTTTCACCGTCGGGATCAGCCCGTTTTTGCCCCTGACAAAAAGTTCCTCATTATAAAAAAGCTGCAGTCTGGTTAGCGCAATGGAAACAGCCGCCGGTGTTACGGATAATCTTTTTGATGCTTTTGTCACATTTCCTGCCGATATAACGGCATCCAGTACTTTCACCAGATTATAATCAAAATCTTTTTTAAGATTTCTTGCGTTCACGTGCCACCACCCTGGAATAAATAAATACAATATAAATAATTATTTAAGCCATGCATATCATATTCATTCAAAATGTACATTATTAGTATCAAAAAAAATCATATGTAAAAATGATATTTTTGCGCACTGCACTGCTCATTTTTCATACATCTTTAGATGGGTATTTATGCAGGCACAATAAAATTAACTATGTTTCAGACAAATAATATTACCATAATAAACAAATAATAATATTATTACCGCAAAGGTGAATATTTATTACAGAGGAGACACTTTTTTATTGCCAATGCGCAAGATATAAAAAAACCCGAAATAAATTTCGGGTTTTTTTATATAAAGTGATGATTAACGCGTCAAATCATCGAAAAATTTCTTCACACCATCGAAGAAACTTTTGGAGCGTGGACTATTCTTCTCACCCGTCGGCCCACCAAAGCTTTCCTGAAGATCTTTCAGCAGCTGCTTTTGTTTATCGTTAAGACCAACCGGTGTTTCGACGACCACGCGGCACAGCAGATCGCCCTGCGCACCACCGCGCACGGACTTCACGCCTTTGCCACGCATCCGGAACAGCTTCCCTGTCTGCGTCTCGCCAGGCACCTTAAGGTTCACACGACCGTCCAGCGTCGGGACCTCAATCTCGCCGCCAAGGGCGGCCATAGTAAAGTTAATCGGTACTTCACAGTACAGGTTGTTGCCTTCACGCTCGAAAATGGCGTGCTGCTTAACCTGAACCTGAACATACAGATCGCCTGCTGGCGCGCCATGCTCGCCGGCTTCACCTTCTCCAGCCAGACGAATACGGTCACCGGTATCGACGCCCGCCGGAATCTTAACCGACAGCGTTTTGGTTTTCTCTACGCGACCATGACCATGACATTTATTACATGGATCTTTGATCAGCGTACCGCGCCCCTGACAATGCGGACAGGTCTGCTGCACGGCGAAGAAGCCCTGGCGCATCTGTACCTGACCCGCACCGTGGCAGGTAGGACAAGTCTGCGGCTGACTCCCCGCTTTGGCGCCGCTGCCGTGACAAACGTCGCACTCTTCGAGCGTTGGGATACGGATCTCTTTGGTGACTCCGCGAACCGCCTCTTCTAAGGTCAGTTCCATGTTGTAGCGCAGGTCTGCCCCGCGCGCTGCGCGCTGGCGACCACGACCGCCGCCAAAGATATCGCCGAAAACATCGCCAAAGATATCGCTGAAATCCGCGCCGCCGCCAAAACCGCCGCCGCCGCCCATGCCGCCTTGCTCAAATGCGGCGTGGCCGTACTGATCGTAGGCGGCGCGCTTCTGGGCATCGGTCAGGACTTCATACGCTTCTTTGATTTCTTTGAATTTAGCTTCAGCCTCTTTATCACCCTGGTTACGGTCCGGGTGATACTTCATGGCCAGGCGCTTATACGCCTTTTTGATTTCACGCTCTTCCGCCGATCTGGAAACGCCTAAAATCTCGTAATAGTCTTGCTTTGCCATTGGTGTTTTTCAGCCCCTTAACATGCGTGCACGGGCGGAGAGGAAACCTCTTCGCCCGTGCCAGTGTTTTACCCGTTCAAAGGGCGATTATTTTTTGTCTTTCACTTCTTCGAACTCAGCGTCAACAACATCGTCGTCCTTCGCGTTGCTCTCGGAAGCGTCAGCGCCGCCAGCCTGCTGCTGGGCGTGTTGCTGCTGCGCGATTTCCATTAGCTTCTGGGAAGCCTGAGCCAGCGCCTGCATTTTCGCTTCAATATCGGCTTTATCTTCACCTTTCAGCGAAGTTTCCAGCGCGGTCAACGCAGACTCGATAGCGGTTTTATCGTCAGCCGGCAGTTTGTCGCCTGCTTCTTCAACCTGCTTACGCGTGCTGTGCAGCAGGTGGTCACCCTGGTTGCGGGTCTGCACCAGTTCTTCGAACTTACGGTCAGCTTCTGCGTTCGCTTCAGCATCGCGAACCATTTTCTGAATCTCTTCTTCATTCAGACCAGAAGACGCTTTGATGGTGATCTTCTGTTCTTTACCGCTGTTTTTGTCTTTCGCGGAAACGTGCAGGATACCGTCAGCATCGATATCGAAGGTCACTTCGATCTGCGGCATACCGCGCGGTGCCGGGTTGATACCATCCAGGTTAAACTGACCCAGTGATTTGTTATCAGAGGCGCGTTTACGCTCACCCTGAATAACATGGATGGTTACCGCGGACTGGTTGTCTTCGGCGGTAGAGAACACCTGGCTGTGCTTGGTCGGGATCGTGGTGTTCTTATTGATCAACGCAGTCATCACGCCGCCCATGGTTTCGATACCCAGAGACAGTGGGGTAACGTCCAGCAGCAGTACGTCTTTCACTTCGCCGGTCAGAACACCGCCCTGTACGGCTGCGCCAATAGCAACGGCTTCGTCCGGGTTAACGTCTTTACGCGGTTCTTTACCGAAGAACTCAGCGACTTTTTTCTGCACCATAGGCATACGAGTCTGACCACCGACCAGGATAACGTCCTGGATATCGGATACGGACAGGCCAGCATCCTGCAGAGCAACTTTCAGCGGCTCGATAGAACGGTTAACCAGATCTTCAACCAGGCTTTCCAGTTTCGCACGGGTCACTTTGATGTTCATGTGCTTCGGACCGGTGGCATCTGCGGTGATATACGGCAGATTGACGTCGGTCTGCTGAGCGGAAGAGAGTTCAATCTTCGCTTTCTCAGCGGCTTCTTTCAGGCGCTGCATAGCCAGCGGGTCGTTACGCAGGTCAATGCCCTGATCTTTCTTAAACTCGTCAACGAGGTAGTTGATCAGACGAGTATCGAAGTCTTCACCGCCCAGGTGGGTATCACCGTTGGTCGCCAGAACTTCAAAGGTTTTTTCGCCGTCAACTTCGTCGATTTCGATAATGGAGATATCGAAGGTACCACCACCGAGGTCGTATACCGCGATGGTGCGGTTGCCGACTTCTTTATCCAGACCGTAAGCCAGCGCGGCGGCGGTCGGTTCGTTGATGATACGTTTGACTTCCAGACCTGCGATACGGCCGGCGTCTTTAGTAGCCTGACGCTGAGCATCGTTAAAATAAGCAGGTACGGTGATAACCGCTTCAGTTACCGGCTCACCCAGGTAATCTTCAGCCGTTTTCTTCATTTTCTTCAGCACTTCAGCAGAGATCTGCGGCGGTGCGGTTTTGGTGCCCTTCACATCAAGCCATGCGTCGCCATTGTCTGCGGCAACGATTTTGTACGGCATGATAGAAACGTCACGCTGGACTTCTTCGTCCTGGAAGCGGCGGCCAATCAGGCGTTTAATCGCAAACAGGGTGTTTTGCGGGTTTGTCACTGCCTGACGTTTAGCCGGCTGACCAACCAGAGTTTCACCATCCTGGGTATAGGCAATGATAGAAGGCGTGGTGCGATCGCCTTCGGCGTTCTCCAGCACGCGTGCAGTAGTGCCATCCATAATCGCTACACAAGAGTTGGTAGTACCCAGGTCGATACCAATAATTTTACCCATCTAAACGTCTCCACTAAAAATTCAGTCAACATGTGGTTGTGAACCTGTAATAAGGGCGAAACGTGCGGTTTCAACTGCCCAGACATCATTTTTTTTCAGGTTCATTCACTGCGGTTGACTACAAGATGGGGTCACCCGCCACTTCATCAAGGGGCAAGACAAAAAATTTTTTGTCTTGCCCCTGCCGTCGCGGGGGGGCTGGGCATCAGAAGAAGGCCGAAAAGCGGGTTTAAAAACGCACAACACATAATAAATAATAATAATTAAATTAAAACCCATTCATATAATAATTGACATAATCCGCAATGATTACGAGCTAAAGACAATAAAGTTCTGGTGATAAAATATTTTCCACTGATAACAGAACAAAATAATAAGGAAATCCTCATGAAATCACTCATTCATATACCAGTAGGATTATTGTTTAGCGCTGCGTTAATAACATCCGCATCCGCTAACGATCATAAAATCTTAGGCGTTGTCGCCATGCCGCGAAATGAGACTAACGATCTCACCCTGAAGCTGCCGGTTTGCCGGGTGATTAAGCGTATCCAGCTCACCGCCGATCGCGGCGATATCCAGCTTTCCGGCGCGACGCTGTACTTTAAAGCCAGCAATAGCGCCAGTCAGAACATCAGCGTGCCGTCAACCATCCAAGAAGGGGCAACCACCGACTGGATTAACATTAATAGCGATAACGATAACAAGCGCTGCGTTAAAAAAATCGCTTTTTCCGGCCACACCATTAACTCTTCTGACATGGCTTCGCTAAAAATCATTGGCGACGATTAATATCACTGTTCACATTATCTGAGATTTATGAAAATTAATTATCTGGATGATGAAGACCTCTCTTTTCTTCATCGCTGCAGCGAAGAGCATCTGGAAACATTCACCCGAATTCTGACCCACAATGAGAATGGTAAGCCGCGCCTTTCAAGCTCGCTATTGCGTAATGAAAATTTTCAGGCGATGGCCGGGCACCCTGAACGCTATCGTCGCAACTGGCAGCTTATTGCCGGCGAGCTCCAGCACTTTGGCGGCGACAGCATCGCCAACACGCTGCGTCGTCACGGAAAGTTCTACCGGGAAATTTTGCTGGACGTCTGCAAGAGGCTAAAAATCAAAGTAGAGAAACAGATGTCTACGCCGGAAATCGAGCAGCATCTTCTGGAGCACTTTCTGGAACATAGCTGGAAGAAGATGGACGATCGGCAGAAGGCTGACTTTTTCATTGCCGTTGAGTGTCGGGTCAACGAGCATAAAGAGATACTTCCCTATCTGCTACAGACGAATAAGCTGGCGCAGGGCGTCTCCCATCTTCTCGAAGCCCGTCTGACGAAGATCCTCCGCACCCACGCTGCCGTTAGCGTAATCGGCCACGGTTTGGTGCGCGGTGCCGGACTTGGCGGCCCTCTCGGCGCCGCGTTTAATGGCGTCAAAGCCGTGAGCGGCAGCGCTTATCGCGTAACCATTCCGGCCGTACTGCATATTGCCTGTTTGAGGCAAATGACCAGACTTCATCAGGTGAAAAATGAAATTGGTGAAAAATACCCCGCCAGATCATAGACAGTAACGCAGCGCCTAATTATTATGCCGCGCCCCGCCGCTGAGTGGCGGGGAATGCTTCCCTTTCTAATCATTATTTTGAGGAATTATGGGCAACACTAAGTTGGCTAATCCGGCACCGCTGGGCCTTATGGGCTTCGGCATGACCACTATTCTGCTTAACCTGGCAAATAGCGGCCTGTTCGCGTTTGATGTAGCTATCCTGGCGATGGGCATTTTTTACGGCGGCATTGCGCAGATTTTTGCCGGCCTGTTGGAATTTAAAAAAGGCAACACTTTTGGTTTAACCGCATTCACGTCTTACGGCGCTTTTTGGCTGACGCTGGTTGCCATTCTTTTGATGCCGAAAATGGGGCTTGCAGAAGCGCCTAACGCGCATTTCCTTGGAATGTACCTAGGATTGTGGGGCGTTTTTACCTTGTTTATGTTCTTTGGCACCCTGAAAGCCGCGCGTATGCTGCAGTTTGTATTTCTCAGTCTGACCGTGCTGTTCGCGCTGCTGGCGATTGGCCACCTGGCTGATAACGAAGGCATTGTGAAGATTGCAGGCTGGGTCGGTCTGGTCTGCGGCGGCAGCGCCATCTATCTGGCGATGGGTGAAGTGCTGAACGAGCAGTTTGGCCGCACCGTTCTGCCAATTGGCGAAAAGCATTAATTAACTTCGCCGCCCGTCCGCGAGCGGCGAAGTAAGCCCTATCGATTTACGGCAGGCGCTGCAGTTCAGCTTTCGGCGCAGCGACCTGCTCATCCAGTCCCTGGCGTAGCCAAATCCCCAGCCCCAACCCCATAAACGACAGCGCCAGCACGTACCACGCGGGCGCCATCGGCGAAACGCCCATCAGCATGGTCACCGCAATCGGCGTCAGGCCGCCAAAGATGGCGTAAGAGACGTTATAAGAGAATGAAATACCGGTAAAACGGACTTCAGCCGGGAACGCGCGTACCATCACATACGGAACCGCCCCTACCACGCCGACGCACAGGCCCACCGTACCGTAGAGCAGAAACAGACGCTGCGGGCTAGCGCCGGAAAGATGGTAGAAAGCCCAGCTTGCCGCCGCGAGGAATAAGCTGCCGACAATAAACGTGCGGCTGGCGCCAAAACGGTCGGCGGCCAGGCCTGCCAGCAGGCAGCCAATGCACAGCATGATGGTGGCTATGCTGTTCGCCTGCAGGGTAATGGCGGGGGCAAAGCCGTAGTGTTTTTGCAGCCAGACCGGCGACATCAGGATCACCACCACCACGCCAGCGGATAACAGCCAGGTTAGCAGCATTGAGACCGCCACCGCTTTCTGATGCTTCAGCGCGACGGCCTTAACCGGCAGCTCCTGCGCTAACGCCTTGCGCTGCTGCATTTCGAGGAAAACAGGCGTCTCCTGGAGCCAACGGCGCAGATACATGGCAACGAGCCCAAACGCGCCGCCCAGCAGGAATGGAATACGCCAGCCGCCATCATGGATACCCTGCGGCGTCAGGTTGGTATTAATCAGCGTCGCCACCACCGATCCCAGCAGGATCCCAACCGTCAGGCCGGCGGTCAGCGTCCCGCAGGCGATACCGATTCTTTTTTCCGGCACATGCTCAGCCACAAAAACCCAGGCGCCGGGGACTTCACCGCCAATCGCCGCCCCCTGAAGAATACGCATAAATAGCAGCAAAAGCGGCGCCACGATGCCCACCGACGCGTAGGTGGGCAGCAGGCCAATCGCCAACGTAGGCAGCGCCATCAGTAAAATGCTCAAGGTAAACATTTTCTTACGCCCGACCAGATCGCCAAAGTGGGCCATAATGATGCCGCCAAGAGGACGCGCTAAATAGCCCGCCGCAAATATGCCGAAGGTCTGCACCTGGCGCAGCCACTCCGGGATATCCGCCGGGAAAAATAGCTCGCCGACAACGGCGGCGAAGAAGACAAAGATGATGAAATCATAAAACTCCAGCGCGCCGCCAAGGGCGGCCAGCGTCAGTGTTTTATAATCCTGTCGGTTCAGAGGTCGGGTATAGTGTGGCATAACGGGCAATCATCCAGAGGTATGAAGATGTTCTACGCAATGTGTAAAGTTAAAAACACTATATCGTAAATAAAACAACACACCACTGGAGATGCAGGTTATATCAGGAATGTGGGAAATTCAGGATAATGTTTCACTCCTGGCGCTTTTAGGGCGAAAAGCTGCTACTACATCGCAGATCGTTTCGACATAGGGCCCCTCAAGCAACTGTACACAATACGGTACACTTGCAAATACCCCGTGCACCAGCACGTTGCCTTCCGCATCTTTCACGCCTTCCAGCGTTTCCTCGATAGCTTTTGGCTGCCCGGGCAGATTAAGGATTAGCGCCTGCTTGCGGATGACGCCAACCTGACGAGAAAGAATGGCCGTTGGTACGAAGTGAAGGCTAACCTGGCGCATTTGCTCGCCAAAGCCGGGCATAACCCGATCGGCAATCGCCAACGTCGCATCTGGAGTGACGTCACGACGGGCCGGGCCCGTGCCGCCGGTAGTCAACACCAAATGGCAGCCCATTTCATCAACCAGTTCGCACAGCGTTTGCTCAATAATAACCTGTTCATCCGGGATCAAGCGGGTCTGCAATTCGAAAGGCGTGGAGAGCGCACGGGCCAGCCACGCTTCAAGCGCGGGGATGCCTTTATCCTGATAGACGCCGCTGGAGGCGCGATCGGAAATGGAAACTAAGCCGATTCGTAAGGTGTTCATGATTATTCCGTTCAAACAGTATTAATAAACAGAATAATACACCGAGGGGAGCAAGGCAGACAGTTTAATGTGGCCGACGGGCGTCGGCCACATGCGGAATTACAGCAGATCGCCGATCATTTTTTCCAGTTTTTCCTGGTCGATCGCAAACTTGCGGATACCTTCCGCCAGTTTGTCTACCGCCATCGGATCCTGGTTGTGCTGCCACAGGAACTCGGATTCGGTGATACGAGCCGGACGCGCTTTAACTTCGCCGCTAAAGGCCAGTTTACGCTCGATAGCGCCTTCGCTTTCCGCCAGCTCTTTCAGCAGGGCCGGAGCGATAGTCAGGCGGTCACAGCCAGCCAGCTCCAGGATCTCGCCGAGGTTACGGAAGCTTGCGCCCATAACCACCGTCTCGTAGCCGTGCTGTTTGTAGTATTCGTAGATTTCGCTTACCGAAACCACGCCCGGATCTTCTGCCGGCGCGTACTCTTTCTTATCGGTATTGGCTTTGTACCAGTCGAGGATACGGCCAACGAACGGAGAAATCAGGAATACGCCCGCTTCGGCGCAGGCACGTGCCTGAGCGAAGGAGAACAGCAGCGTCAGGTTGCAGTTGATGCCTTCTTTTTCCAGCTGCTCAGCGGCGCGGATGCCCTGCCAGGTCGAAGCCAGTTTGATCAGAATGCGATCGTTGCCGATGCCGGCATCGTTGTACAGCTTGATAAGGCGCTTAGCTTTGGCGATAGATGCCTCGGTGTCATAGGACAGGCGAGCATCGACTTCGGTGGAAATACGGCCAGGGATCAGCTTAAGGATTTCAAGACCAATGTTCACCGCCAGCTTATCGGAAGCATCGATAATCTGCTGCGCGCGGTCGCTGCTCTGGCCGCGAGCCCAGGCAACAGCGTCATCGATCAGCTTACGGTACTCAGGGATCTGAGCCGCGCCGAGAATCAAAGAAGGGTTAGTCGTGGCGTCCTGAGGCTGATACAGCTTCATTGCCGCGATATCTCCGGTATCAGCTACGACAGTGGTGTACTGACGCAGAGAGGTCAATTTATCCGTCATGATAGTGTTTCTCTTAAACAGCAGTTAAGGGGATGTAACCGGTCTGCCAAGATGATAACACGCTGCCGGGGCAGCGCAACCGCCTACAATGCATGAGCGCAGAGTGTGATAAACTGGGCCAATTAATTACCTGAACACTAAAGGATTGTCACTGGATTGGTAGCGCTTACACTTGCGCACCGATATGGGCAAGAGGATGCTTGATGCCTGATTTTCTGTCGTTTATCAATGAAATACTCTGGGGCTCGGTAATGATTTATCTGTTACTGGGCGCCGGCGTCTGGTTTACCTGGCGAACAAAATTCATTCAGTTCCGTTATATCCGCCAGTTCAGCAAAAGTCTGAAAAAGAGCCTTCAGCCGCAGCCCGGCGGCTTAACGTCTTTTCAGGCGCTGTGTATGAGCCTGGCGGCGCGCGTGGGCAGCGGCAATATGGCAGGCGTTGCGCTGGCCATTGCCGCAGGCGGCCCCGGCGCCGTATTTTGGATGTGGATCTCGGCGCTGCTCGGTATGGCCAGCAGCTTCGCCGAATGCTCTCTCGCCCAGCTTTATAAAGAGCGCGACTCCCGCGGGCAGTTTCGCGGCGGCCCCGCCTGGTATATGGCCCGGGGACTAGGTATGCGCTGGATGGGCGTGCTGTTTTCCATTTTTCTACTGCTGGCCTACGGGGTCATCTTTAATACCGTACAGGCCAACTCCGTTGCCCATGCCATGGCGTATGCGTTTCATTTACCTGAGGCGATTACCGGCGGCGTCCTGGCGGTTCTGACCCTGCTGATCATCATTCGCGGTATTCGCGGCGTAGCGCGAATGATGCAGTGGCTCGTGCCAGTGATGGCCCTGCTATGGGTGGCGACCAGTCTGGTCATTGGTCTGTGGCATATCACCTCCCTGCCAACGATTTTTGAAACTATCTTCCGCTGCGCTTTCGGCTGGCAAGAGGCCGCTGCGGGCGCAGTCGGCTATACCATCAGCCAGGCGCTAACCAGCGGCTTTCAGCGCGGGATGTTTTCCAATGAAGCGGGGATGGGGTCAACGCCTAATTCCGCCGCCGCCGCTGCCTCCTGGCCCCCTCACCCAGCGGCGCAGGGGATCGTACAGATGATTGGCGTTTTCATTGACACCATCGTGATCTGTACCGCCAGCGCCGTGATCATCATGCTGGCGCCGCGAGACGGCAATGCAGAAGCGGTGAACGGCATTCAGGCTATTCAGCACTCGATGAACAACCTCATCGGCGACTGGGGTTCCAGCTTTGTCGCTATCATGGTGCTACTGTTTGCCTTCAGCTCGATCGTCGCAAACTATATCTATGCCGAAAATAATCTCATTTTTCTCCGCATGGATAGTGACCGTAATATCTGGCTGCTGCGTCTGCTTACGCTGTGCATGGTTGCTACCGGTGCGATGATCGGCCTACCGGTGGTGTGGCAGATGGCGGATACCATCATGGCGTTGATGGCGATAACCAACCTGACGGCTATCCTGCTGCTCTCACCAACGGTGCGCATTATTGCCAGCGATTATCTGCGGCAGCGGAAGCTGGGCCAGCGGCCGGAATTTGACGTCACACGCTACCCTGAGATTCATCAGCAGCTGGTACCGGGAACATGGGACAACCTGCCGCGCGAATAGCGCGGCAATCGCAGCTATCGATCCTCTCATGACGTTTTTTTGCTAAAGTCGTCAAAAATTTCCCGCAAGGACTGGATATGCTCATACTGATTTCACCTGCAAAAACGCTCGATTATCAAAGCCCGCTGGCAACGACGCGTTATACCCAACCTGAACTGCTGGAACACTCTCAGGAGCTTATCGGCATTGCCCGCCAGCTGTCGGCGCCACAGATTGGCAAACTGATGGGCATCAGCGACAAGCTGGCTGACCTGAACGCGACCCGTTTTCACGACTGGCAGCCAGACTTCACCCCGGACAACGCCCGCCAGGCGATTCTGGCGTTTAAGGGGGATGTCTATACCGGCCTGCAGGCAGAAACCTTTAGCGAGGCTGATTTCGATTTCGCCCAGCAGCATCTGCGAATGCTTTCCGGGCTGTATGGCGTTCTGCGCCCGCTGGATCTGATGCAACCTTACCGCCTGGAAATGGGGATTAAGCTTGAGAACGCGAAAGGCAAAGATCTGTATCACTATTGGGGAGACGTGATTACCGATAAGCTGAATCAGGCTCTGAAAGCCCAGGGCGACGATATTGTAGTAAATCTGGCCTCTGATGAGTACTTCAGGTCGGTAAAACCCAAACGGCTAGAGGGCCAGTTGATTAAGCCGGTATTCCTCGATGAAAAAAACGGCAAGTTTAAAGTGATCAGCTTCTACGCTAAAAAAGCGCGCGGCTTGATGAGTCGTTACATCATTGAGAATCGCTTAACGAAGCCGGAGCAGCTGACCCGCTTTGATAGCGAAGGTTATTTCTTTGACGCCGACGCGTCGGGCAAAGGGGAGTTGGTCTTTAAACGCCACGAGCAGTAAAAGAAAACTCCCCTGCCGCGGATAACGCAGCAGGGGAGCGTGAGTTCGGATTTAACCCATCATCAGCTTACGCAGCGCGGCAAAATCGGCCGGCAGGTTATGCGACAGCAGCGGCAGGTCTGCGCGATCGGCCAGCTCTTTTGGCAGCGGCAGCGTCTCTTGCAGAATCTCTTCCACGCTCTCTTTAAATTTTGCCGGATGCGCCGTGCCGAGGAACAGGCCGTACTCGCCCGGCTGCAGCTGGTCGCGCAGCGCGCGATAGGCAATTGCCGCATGCGGTTCTGAGGTATAGCCGATGGCCTTCAGCTCACGCATGGTCTCTTTGGTGGTTTCATCATCCACTGCCGCGTAGCCCAGCTCATTCAGACGCCAGATTTTACGACGGAATAGCTCTTCCACGCGCGGCCAGTTGTTCGGCTGGCTGACGTCCATGGCGTTGGACAGCGTGGCCTGAGTCGCTTTCGGCGACCAGTTACCGTCCTGCAGGAAGCGCGGCACGGTGTCATTGGCGTTAGTCGCCGCGATAAAGCGTTTGATTGGCAGACCCAGGGATTTGGCCAGCAGACCGGCAGTAAGATCGCCAAAGTTACCGCTGGGTACAGAGATAACCAGCTGATTACGGGCTTCCTGAGGCAACTGAGCAACGGCTTCAAAATAGTAACAAATCTGCGCCAGCAGACGGCTGATATTGATTGAGTTAGCCGAGTTCAGACCCAGAGCAGCCTTCAGCTCTTCATCATCAAAGGCCTGCTTAACCAGCGCCTGGCAGGCATCAAAATCACCGTCGATTGCCACAGTTTCAATGTTGCCACCGAGGGTACAGAACAGCTTTTCCTGCAGCGGGCTGATTTTGCCGCGCGGATAGAGAATGACCACTTTGACGTTTGGCAGGCCATAAAACGCGTGCGCAACCGCCGCGCCGGTGTCGCCGGAGGTGGCCGTCAGAATAGTGACCGGTTTGTCGCCGGCGATATGGGTCAGCATCTGCGCCATAAAGCGGCCGCCGAAGTCCTTAAACGCCAGAGTCGGGCCGTGGAACAGCTCGAGGCAGCCGACATCATCCTGCACTTTGCTGACCGGCGCCGGGAAGGTGAACGCGTTGCCGATGCGTTCTTGCAGAACATCATGCGGGATCTCGTCGCCGATAAATGCCGACAGGATTTTCGCGCTACGCGACACGAAGTCCTGCTGCAGCATTTCGTCGATTTCACTCAGGCTGAATTCCGGCAGATCGTGCGGAAAGAACAGCCCCTGATGCTTGCCAAGCCCCTGAGTGACGGCCTGCGCAAAGCTGACCTGTTCGTTATGATCTTTTAAGTTATAGAGTTTCATTGGTTATCCCACTACTCGAGCGCCCGCCGTGTCCAGCCGGCAAATATGAACGAAGCCTTCCTGATTTTGCAGATAGTGCGTAGCCAGCCAGTCGGCGACGCGCTGCGCGGTTTCCGGTTTATCGCATAATGCGAACAAGGTTGGACCGGAACCGGAAATGCCGCATGCCTGCGCGCCAATTTCCATTGCTGCCTGACGCGCTTCGCTGAAGCCCGGCAGTAGTTTGGTACGATATGGTTCGGCAATCACGTCTTTCATCAATTTCGCCGCCAGCTGAGGCTGGCGGGAATAGCAGGCGTGAATAAAGCCCGCCAGATGACGACCGTGGGCAATACAGTCCTGACGGCGATACTGCGCCGGCAGAATTGCCCGCGCTTCCGCCGTTGAGACCTTAATCCCCGGATAGGCCAGCACCCACAGCCACTCGTCGAAGGCCGGAATCTGCTGACTGATGATGCCGTTTTCCTCAAGCATCAATTGTATCCCGCCCAGATAGCACGGCGCGACGTTATCGTAATGGATACTGCCGGAAATCCGCCCTTCCATCTCCCCCATCAGCGCCAGCATCCGGCTCTCATTGAGCGGCTTGCCGCAAAATTCATTCATCGCCACCAGCGCGGCGACCACGGAACAGGCGCTGGAGCCCAGCCCGGAACCGATCGGCATGTTTTTTTCCAGCGTCATCGCCACCGGAACCTTTTTGCCAATCTCCTGGCAAAAACGCTCCCAGCATTGATAGACGATGTTTTCCTGTGGCGCCGTCGGCAGTTTGCTGGCGAACCGACCCACGTTTTGCAGGCTGAAGCTCGTCGCCGCCTCAACCGAGACGTTGTCCCCTAGCAGAGTGCCATCAACCGGCGTGACCGCCGCGCCCAGCACGTCAAAGCCGACGCTCATATTGGCACTGGAAGCCGGGGCATATACTTTGACCATCTTAAACTCCTAACTTCCATGACAGGGTACGCAGCAGGTCGGCGAATACGCCAGCCGCCGTCACATCGTTCCCCGCGCCATAACCGCGCAGCACCAGCGGCAGCGGCTGGTAATAGTGGCTGTAGAACGCCAGCGCATTCTCGCCGTTTTTCACTTTAAACAGCGGATCGTTGCCATCAACCGCGGCGATTTTAACGCGACAGGTGCCATCCTCTTCGATATTACCGACATAGCGCAAGACCTTACCTTCATCGCGCGCTTTGGCGACCCGCGAGGCAAACTCATCATCCAGAGAAGGCAACCGCGCCATAAAGCTGTCAACATCGCCGCTGGCATCAAACTCCGCCGGCAGCACCGGTTCCACGATAATGTCAGACAGTTCAAGCTCACGCCCGGTTTCACGCGCGAGGATCAGCAACTTACGCGCGACATCAACGCCAGAAAGATCGTCGCGCGGATCCGGTTCGGTATAGCCCATCTCACGCGCCAGCCTGGTCGCCTCAGAAAAGCTCACGTCCTCATCAAGTTTGCCGAAGATAAACGACAGCGAGCCAGACAGAATACCGGAAAAGTGCAGCAGCTCATCGCCCGCGTTCAGCAAATTTTGCAGGTTTTCGATAACCGGCAGCCCCGCGCCGACGTTGGTGTCGTATAAAAACTTACGCCGTGAGCTGCTTGCGGCGTGGCGCAGCTGATGATAGTAATCCAGCGATGAGGTATTGGCCTTTTTGTTCGGCGTGACCACGTGGAACCCTTCGCGCAGGAAATCGGCGTACTGATCGGCCACGGCCTGGCTGGAGGTACAGTCGACAATCACCGGATTCAACAGATGGTACTCTTTCACCAGACGAATGAGTCGGCCCAGATTGAACGACTCTTTGGCTTCCGCCAGCTCGTCGCGCCAGTGTTCAAGGTTCAGGCCGTGTACGTTAGTCAGCAAGGCGCGAGAGTTGGCCACGCCGCAAACGCGCAGGTCGATATGCTTACTCTTCAGCCAGCTCTGCTGGCGTTTGATCTGTTCGATCAACGCACCGCCGACGCCGCCGATGCCAATGACAAACACTTCAATAACCTGATCGGTATTGAACAGCATCTGGTGAGTCACGCGCACGCCGGTGGTGGCGTCATCGTTGCTGACGACAACGGAGATAGAGCGCTCGGAAGAGCCCTGAGCAATAGCGACAATGTTGATATTGGCGCGGGCCAGCGCAGCGAAGAACTTCGCAGAAATTCCGCGCAGCGTGCGCATACCGTCACCAACAACGGATATAATCGCCAGGCGCTCCATTATCGACAGTGGCTCAAGCAGCCCCTCCTTCAGCTCCAGATAAAATTCATCTTCCATCACCCGCTTCGCCCGAACGCAATCGCTCTGCGGCACGCAGAAGCTGATGCTGTATTCAGAAGAGGACTGGGTAATAAGAACAACGGAGATTCCCGCGCGGGACATGGTGGCGAACACGCGCGCCGCCATGCCAACCATGCCCTTCATCCCCGGACCGGAGACGTTGAACATCGCCATATTATTGAGGTTGGAGATCCCCTTCACCGGCAGATCGTCTTCATCGCTGCTGGCGCCGATAAGCGTACCCGGCGCCTGCGGATTGCCGGTGTTTTTGATTAAACAGGGGATCTGGAACTGGGCGATAGGGGCAATAGTACGCGGGTGCAAAACTTTAGCGCCGAAGTAGGAGAGCTCCATCGCTTCCTGATAGGACATCGACTTCAGCAAACGCGCATCCGGAACCTGACGCGGGTCGCAGGTATAAACACCGTCAACGTCGGTCCAGATCTCGCAGCAGTCGGCGCGCAGGCAGGCGGCCAGCACTGCTGCTGAGTAGTCAGAACCGTTACGCCCCAGCACCACCAGCTCACCTTTTTCGTTACCCGCGGTGAAGCCCGCCATCAGCACCATATGGTCAGCCGGGATCTGGCTGGCGGCAATACGCCGAGTCGACTCGGCGATATCAACGGTGGATTCGAGGTAATGGCCAACGGCAAGCAGTTTTTCAACCGGGTTGATCACCGTGACGTCATGACCGCGCGCTTCCAGCAAGCCTGCCATAATGGCGATAGAGAGCTTTTCTCCCCGGCAAATAAGGGACGCATTAACGCTATCCGGGCACTGCCCAAGCAGACTAATGCCGTGCAGGACGTGTTTGATTTGCGCGAATTCCTGCTCAACAAAAGCTTTCAGCGGCGCAAGCGGAAAGCCCGGTTGTGCATCGGCGAGACCTTGCAGAAGTTCGGTGAAAATGCGTTCGGCATCGGCGATATTGGTCAGCGCATCCTGCCCGCCAATGGTTTTTTCGATCATCGCAACCAGATGGTTAGTGATCTTCGCCGGGGCAGATAGTACGGTCGCTACCTGCCCCTGCCTGGCATTACTCTCCAGAATATCGGCAACACGCAGAAAACGTTCTGCATTTGCCACTGATGTACCGCCGAACTTCAACACACGCATGGTTATGACCCCTTGATTTTTTATCGAAAAAAAAGCCCGCACTGTTCAGGTGCGGGCTTTTTTCTGTGTTTCCTGTACGCGTCAGCCCGCACCGTTACCTGTGGTAATAGTGGTGGTGATAATCGTGGTGATCATGCCGATGCGATTCATGGATGTTGTGTACTCTGTAATTTTTATCTGTCTGTGTCCTGTGCCTATATTGGTTAAAGTATCTGTCGACTTAAGTCAACGAATTTCTACTTTTGGCCCATTTTTTCACACCTGGCCAATACGCCATGGCCGCCTGATAATTCATCCGCATTTGCGCATCAGGAGGCCAATAATTAGCACATAAGACCATATGAAAATGGTATGACAGAACTTTAACCTGGAAGGTTTTTTTCAATATCGTGCAGTAAACGATGCAGCATGGCAGTATCCCGCTGCTGCAAAAGACCCATTCGCTGTTGGAGCCAGTCGGTCAGTTTTATATCGTCACCCACGCCGAGGCGCTCGAGCAGATCGCGAGTGCGAAGGCGTAGCGCCTGCAGCTGATTGTCATCCACGCTAGCGGATGTTGGCGGGGTATTCTGCAACAACGAGGTCAGCTGATAACAATAGACCATCACCGACTGCCCCAGATTGAGCGAGGGATAGTCAGCCACCATCTGCACGCCGCTCAGCACATCGGCAAGGGCCAGCTCTTCGTTGGTTAACCCGGAATCTTCCCGGCCAAACACCAGCGCGGCATGATGCATCCATTGCGCTTTTTCTTCCAGCAGCGGCAAGAGCTGCTGCGGCGTCGCGTAGTAGTGAAAACGCGCCCGGCTACGGGCGGTAGTGGCGACGGTAAAATCGACATCGTGCAGCGCCTGCTCAAGCGTGGCATAAGTTTTAACATTGTCGAGGATCTCGCCAGAACCGTGCGCGACCCAGCGCGCCGCAGGCTGCAAATGAGCATCGCTATCGACGATACGCATATCGCTAAACCCCATGGTTTTCATCGCTCTGGCTGCCGCGCCCACGTTTTCTGCCCGCGCCGGGGAGACTAATACAATTGATAAACGCATTTGGTTTCTCTTTTACTTTTTAGGCGGCGGGAATGACGATTTTTCCCTTCATATTACGCGCCGTGAATTTACAAATTTGCAACAAAAATCACTAAATTTGAGCTTTATCACCCATAAAAAAAACTAAACTATTCCCAAGGCACCGTGTCACAGAGTATGTTAACAGAACAGCTTTATCCGTATGTTTGGCAATGAAATTTATGTCCGAATACGTTTTTAGGCTTTGGATTCATCACGTTTATTATTTTCTTAGCGTAACTAATTGCGCATGATATGAATTGTGACGATGAATCCCGTTTAGATGCAATGATTTCACAAGACTGTTAACGTGCTACAATTGAACTTGATATATGTCAACGAAGCGTAGTTTTATTGGGTGTCATGCCTCACTTAGCCTGTTATGTTGCTGTTAAAATGGTTAGGATGACAGCCGTTTTTGACACCGTCGGGTCCAGAGGGAAAGTACCCACGACCAAGCTAATGATGTTGTTGACGTTGATGGAAAGTGCATCAAGAACGCAATTACGTACTTTAGTCATGTTACGCCGGGCATGTTAATTTGCGACATGCACCAGGCAGGTCAGGGACTTTGGTACTTCCTGTTTCGATTTAGTTGGCAATTTAGGTAGCAAACATGCAGACCCCGCACATTCTTATCGTTGAAGACGAGTTGGTAACACGCAACACGTTAAAAAGTATTTTCGAAGCAGAAGGTTATGATGTATTCGAAGCGACCGATGGCGCGGAAATGCATCAGATCCTGTCTGAAAATGATATCAACCTGGTGATCATGGATATCAACCTGCCAGGCAAAAATGGTCTCCTGTTAGCACGCGAGCTGCGTGAGCAGGCGGACGTCGCGCTGATGTTCCTCACCGGCCGCGATAACGAAGTGGATAAAATCCTTGGCCTCGAAATCGGTGCCGATGATTATATCACTAAACCTTTCAACCCACGTGAACTGACGATTCGCGCGCGCAACCTGCTCTCCCGTACCATGAACCTTGGTACCGTGAGCGAAGAACGCCGTAGCGTAGAAAGCTATAAGTTCAACGGTTGGGAGCTGGATATCAATAGCCGTTCGCTGGTTAGCCCTAATGGTGAGCAGTACAAGCTGCCGCGCAGTGAATTCCGCGCCATGCTGCACTTCTGCGAAAATCCGGGCAAAATCCAGTCGCGTGCGGAACTGCTGAAGAAAATGACCGGCCGTGAGCTGAAGCCGCACGACCGCACCGTGGACGTAACCATCCGTCGCATTCGTAAGCATTTTGAATCCACTCCGGATACCCCGGAAATTATCGCCACCATCCATGGCGAGGGGTACCGCTTCTGTGGAGATCTGCAGGAATAACACCGTTTTTCTTGCTGTCATAACGTAAAAACGGCGCAATTCGCGCCGTTTTTTTTTATTTCCAGATCCTCAGCTTATCGCCATCATCACCGTCTTCGGGCAGTCTCTCTTTTGGCTTCGGGAGAGATAGCGTGTACCAGTCAACGCGACGCGTCAGGAACATCAGCGCGCTGAGCGCCAGCAGTAGTACTCCCGTCCCCAATAGCAGCGCGCTATCTTCTGAACGCAATAGCATCCACATAACGCCATCCAGCAGCAGTAATGCGCAGACAAAAAGAAAGCTGCTACGCCATCCCTTCAGCACCGCGTGCAGATAAACCCCATTGATCAGCGCCCCTATCAGGCTGGCAACGATCCAGGACGGCGTAAAGCCAATATGCTCGGACAGGGCCAGTAATATCAGATAGAACATCACCAGTGACAAACCCACCAGCAGATACTGCATCGGGTGTAAACGGCACTGAGTTAGGCTCTCAAAAACGAAAAACGCCATAAACGTAAGTGAGATTAATAGAATGGCATACTTTGTCGCCCTATCGGTCAGCTGGTACCGATCGGCTGGCGTCGTAACGTTAACGTTGAAAGCGGGCAGTTGACGCCACTCAATCTCGCGATCGTCCATAAAAAACCGGGCCATATTGTTCGCAAACCAGCTACTCTGCCAGCGGGCGCTATAACCTGATGGGGAAACCTCACGACTAACCGGGAGAAAATCGCCCAGGAAACCAGGATGCGCCCAGTTACTGGTCAGCTGTAATTGGCTATTGCGTCCGAGCGGCGCGACTGAGAAGCTTCCGGTTCCGTTCAGATTGAGTGTGAATTCAACATCCAGCGTTTTTTGTTGGGGAGTTAACAGCGGCATTGGCATATGAATTCCCTCTCCGCTGCCGCTGATACCGATTCCGGGTTCCACCGGCAGCGCCTCTCCATTAATTTTCGGGGCAATAATGGTGCCAATCCCGCGTGCATCGCTAACGCCGACCACCATAATCGGTTTACCTAACGTAATATTATCTTTTCTGAGTTCAGCCAGACGGGAAACATCAAATTGCGCCTTAATACCCAGATCGTTGTGCCAGATTTGGCCTTCATAAATCCCTATTTTTCTGGATTCAACGTTCTGTTTTCCGGCTATCGCCAGGGACTCAGGTAACCAGTAATGCAGCCAGTGACGTTGATATGTCACCTCTTTTTTATCCTCAATGCGGGTCAATACCTCGGTCACGGGAATGGCGATCAGCGGCCCGACCAATTTCTGCGATCCGCTGGTACTGCTCTCCAGAGCCTCAATGACTTCGCTGCGATAATCCGCGCGTTCAACGATCAGTTGCCGGACGATCATCAGCGGGATCGATAACAGTAAAATACACCCCAGCAGGGTGCTCATTTTCCAGAATAGTGGTGATTTCAACATAGCCCTCTCCTTAGTGATGCGCTTACCTTAAAGGGGCTATGTGGGGAGAATTTGAAGCTATGTGAAGTGAGCGTGAAGTCTCAGCAAAGCGCACACGCCGCCTTCCGGGCGATTAACCAGCTCGATATCGCCCTGATGCAGGCGCGCAACTTCACGAACAAACGCCAGCCCCAGGCCGCTGCTTTTTTGGCCATTATCACGAGGCAGAGAATAGAAACGCTCGAAAACACGCCCCAGCGCGTAGTCGGGAATACCGCTTCCCGTATCGCATACGGTTAATCGCACGCCGCCATCACATTCTTCCGCGCCAAGGACAATCACCCCTTCGGCAGGAGTGAAATCAATAGCATTATCAAGTAGATTGCCCAATGCCTGCGCCAGGAGCTCACCATCACCCTCTACCGTCAGGGGCGTTTCCTGCCAGCGTAGTGTGAGGTTTTTCGCCACCAGCGCGATGTCGCGCTCCTCGGCCAGACGACGAAAAAGCGCAGCGACGGAGACGGGACGCTGGGCGATCTCCAGCCGATTCTCCAGCCGGGCCTGCTGAAGTAAATTTTCCACCAGCGACTGCATTCGCGCATTCTGCGCCAGGATATTGCGGGTAAAACGCGCGGCGACCTCAGGCGGAGGCGCCTCCCGGAGAATTTCTGCCGCGCCGCGAATCGCCGCTAGCGGGCTCTTTAGTTCATGGGTCAGCGCATAAACGTAGTTCTCAATTGCGTTCTTACCTTCAAGTTTAAGGCGCATACTTTCCAGCGCCTGCGCCAGCTTGCGCAGTTCGCTGCTGCCCGTGTCCGGCAACGGAAGCGGACGGTCAGCGGTCACGGAGTCGGCGTAGCGAACCAGCTTGCCGATGGAAAAGTTAATCCACCATACCATCGCAACGCCGATCAGTAGCGCGATCCCCAGCAGCGCCCCTCCGGCCCACAGAATACGCCGCTCGCTGCGTTTGATGACCGGCGCCATGGCCAGATTGGGTTTTCCGACGCTGAGCACGCCAATGATTCGACCATTATCCATCACCGGCGCGGCAATATACATCACCGAGCTACTATCATCGTCTGGATCGCTGCGCGTGCTGCGCGCCCCGTATTGTCCGCGTAAAGTGAGCCAGACATCGTTCCAGCGCGAATAGTCTTGCCCCAGCGCATTGCCCGCGGAATCAAATACCACCTTGCCCTGCGCATCGGTCATATAGACGTGATATTCGTTGCGAACTTTATTAATGCCGGCAATGTTGGCATTGATCGGCTGGCGATGCAGCGTTTGAAAAGCCTGGGCCAGGCGCCCATGCTGGGGATTGGCGGAAAGTAAATCCTCACGGGCCAGCCCGGCAAGCAGGGTCGCCGTATCAATCAGCGTCCCTTCCGTTGCGCGCCGAACACCGGGTTTAATCTCCTGAACGAAGATAGAAAGCACAAACCAGGCAGCAATCGCCACTATCAAAAAGTAGCCCATCAGCAGCCGCATACCGATGCGCATCAGAAGCCTCCAAGGCTGTATCCCATACCGCGGTGCGTATTGATCGGAGAGAGATCGGGATTCACTTCTCGCAGCTTAGCGCGCAGCGTTTTGATATGGGTATCAACGGTACGGTCGAAGCTCTCGTTCGCGTCGCCCCATACTTGCTCCAGCAGCAGCTGGCGGGAAAAAATGCGCCCAGGAGAATGAAGTAGCGTTTTTAATAATAAAAACTCATAGCGGGTCAGATTCAGACCCTGGCCGCACCACGTGACCTGAGCCGCGGCGTCATTCAATGTGAACTCCCCCACGCGTAAAAGCGGTGAAGGGGCGGCGAATTTCTGCAGCCGCCGCAGGACAGTGCGAACCCTGGCGCAAACTTCACGGGGAGAAAATGGCTTGGCGATATAATCATCAGCGCCGATTTCCAGGCCGAGCAGCTTATCCACCTCTTCGCTGCGGGCCGTCAGGAACAGCACCGGCAGCGCAGGATAGCGGGCCAGCAGTCGGCGACATAGCTCAAACCCGCTGATATCAGGCAGGCCGACGTCAAGAATCGCGAGGTCGGGTTGGTGATGATGCGCCGCGTCCAGCGCAGGGAGTCCGCGCTCGAACGCCGTAACGATAAATCCTTCTTGTTGCAGCATGTAGACGAGCGTATCCGCGATACTCATCTCATCTTCCACCAACCAGATCCGCGGTTGTTGCATCGGCGTTCCCTGTTATTTATTCCATGGCATAATCGGCACGGCGCTAAGCGCATTTTTCGGCGAGCCATCGACGATTTTATCCGAATAGGTCAAATAGATCAGCGCATTGCGTTTGGCATCGTAAAAACGCACGACCTGCAGCTTTTTAAATACCAGCGAGGTGCGTTTCTGGAACACCACATCGCCCTGAGTTTTACCGTTTTTGATTTTATCCGTCAGCTCAATCGGCCCCACCTGCTGACAGGAAATTGCGGCATCGGAGGTATCCTCCGCCAGTCCTAACCCGCCTTTAATTCCTCCGGTTTTCGCCCGGCTGATGTAGCACGTGACGTTCTGGACATCCGGGTCGTCAAAGGCCTCGACGACGATTTTATGATCCGGCCCAAGGAACTTAAATACGGTATCCACAGAGCCGATTTGTTCCGCCTGCGCCACCTGGCAGCCCGCCAGCAAAAGCATTCCTGCCACTAACTTCTTGTATTTCATATTGTTACCATTCTTAAAAATTTAGCTGAGTGATTATCACATATTAAGAAGAAAAGTTTTATAGATCACAGCTTTACAAAATTACCACCAGAACTTCTGGAATAATCGCATTTAAAAGCAAAAAAAACACTGAATGCTAAAACATCAAAAAATGCTATTATCCGCTACCTTTAGTATCAGGCACCTGAGTTTAAGGATGGGGATATTTTATGGATCAAGCAGGGATTATTCGCGATCTCCTTAGCTGGCTGGAAGGTCACCTGGATCAGCCTCTCTCACTGGACAATGTGGCAGCGAAGGCGGGCTATTCCAAGTGGCATCTGCAAAGAATGTTCAAGGACGTGACCGGCCATGCTATCGGTGCCTATATTCGCGCCCGTCGCTTATCTAAGTCGGCGGTTGCCCTACGCCTGACCGCGCGTCCGATTCTTGATATTGCGCTACAGTATCGCTTTGACTCGCAGCAGACTTTTACTCGCGCCTTTAAAAAGCAGTTTTCGTTGACGCCAGCCCTCTACCGACGCTCTCCAGACTGGAGCTCCTACGGTATGCGCCCTCCGCTGCGTCTGGGCGAGTTCACCATGCCGCACTATGAATTCGTCACGCTGAATACCACTCAGCTGGTCGGCGTCACCCAGAGCTACACCTGTAAGCTCGAGGAGATCTCCGATTTCCGTAATCAGATGCGCGTCCAGTTCTGGCGTGAATTCCTCGCCAATACGCCATCGATTCCCCCGACGCTATACGGTCTGCATGAGCCGCGTCCTAGCCTCGATAAAGACGATGAGCAGGAGGTGTTTTACACCACCGCGCTGACGCCGGAGCTGGCAAACGGCCACCTGCATAACGCCCATCCGGTGATACTGGAAGGCGGCGAATACGTGATGTTTACCTACGAAGGATTGGGCACCGGGTTGCAGGAGTTTATTCTGACGGTTTACGGCACCTGCATGCCGATGCTTAACCTCACCCGTCGTAAGGGCCTGGATATCGAACGTTTCTTCCCGGAAGATGAAAGCCGGAATCAGGAACCGCCTATTCAGCTGCGCTGCGAATACCTGATCCCGATTCGTCGTTAACGCTGTAGCTCATCCATCGCGGGGGCATCGAGATGCGACACATCCCCCGCGGTTTCCACCACCCATCCCGACGCCAGCCAGGGACTTTGCTGGTAGTCAACGCGGGAAATAGAGCAGTTGCGTAGACGCAGGCGACGCTCCGCGTAAGCGGGCAGACCAAGAATCGTACTCACCAGACATCCCAGCGCCATCCCGTGGCTCACCAGCAGCGGTCGGCTACCCGCGGGCAATTCCAGACAAGACATCAGCGCCGCGTGCATACGCTCGCTCAGCTCCTGCATTGACTCCCCCTGCGGGATACGCCCGTCGGGCGTGCCGTTAACCAGCTGTCGACGCCAACCCTCCTCTTCTTCGCTCAGCGAGTCGATATGGCGCTTTTCAAGCACGCCCATATCCAGCTCACGCAAGCGCGAATCGGCCACGACGCTGCATCCGCAGGCTTCAGCGATGATTTCTGCGGTACGGCGCGTCCGGCCTAAATCGCTGGCGATAATATGCGTAATCCCCAACGTTCTGGCGCGCTCGCCCACCTGCCAGGCCTGACGCTCACCGTGGGCGGTAAGCGGGCTGTCGGACTGGCCCTGAATACGTCGCTCGGCGTTCCACTGCGTTTCACCGTGGCGAACAAGGTATACCTGTAACATGCTTTATTATCCGTTCTGAGCTCTTAACCCTCGAGCTACAAGCATAGCCGCCTGCAGCAAGAATGATTTGGAGTATACTGCGATGATGTTTAGTAATTCTGAGTTGTTTTGATTATGCACCATGTTGTCTCAGCTACCACTAATCCCGCCAAAATTCAGGCAATTCTGCAGGCTTTTAACGAGATCTTCGGCGAAGGATCCTGCCACATTGAGTCCATCTCCGTCGAGAGCGGCGTGCCGGAACAGCCTTTTGGCAGCGACGAAACGCGCGCTGGCGCACGAAATCGCGTGGCTAACGCGCGTCGCGCACGGCCAAACGCGGACTTCTGGGTCGCCATTGAAGCCGGAATCGACGAAGGCAGCACCTTTAGCTGGGTGACGATCGACGACGGCAACCTGCGCGGCGAAGCGCGCTCGGCGACCCTGCCGCTACCGCGGGTCATTCTTGAAAAAGTCCAGGCAGGAGAAGCCCTGGGGCCGGTGATGTCTCAGCATACCGGCATCGATGAAATTGGCCGCAAAGAGGGCGCTATCGGCGTATTCACGGCCGGAAAACTGACGCGCAGCAGCGTTTATCATCAGGCCGTCGTGCTGGCGCTAAGCCCGTTCCATAACGCTATTTACCGCTAGCGTTAATCAACGCCTGTTCCAGCCACAGACGCAGCTCCGCCGGGGCCGATTTGAGGCTGTTCGAACCGCGGGTAATGGTGGCGATCCCGGCGCCGAGTTCGTTTTTCAGCTCGCGCTGGCTCATCTCGCCGCGCAGCAACTCTTCAATGATGCGCACCCGCGTGCCGAGCGCCTCGCGCTCGTCGGGCGTCAGCATGAGCTGTAAAAGCGGCAGATGGAGGTCGTCGGCGTACGCTTGCTGCAGGAGGGCGACAAAACGCAGCCACTCCTGATGACGCTGTTCGGCCACGGCCGCTGAATAGGGGGATTGTTGGGTCATGTTACGCCACCTGTCGAATGTACTCACTAACGAGTACAAAGCATAACATACTTCTGTCCGGACTCTACGGGTTTCGGGCAACATCGCGAAATACGATGTTGCCCGAAGGAGGCTGTATTAATAACGCAGCTTCCATTCCGCATCGCTCAGCAGCGTGTCTTTTTGGCCCATAAAATAGCGATAGTAGGCATCATAGGACAGAACGTTTTTCACATAGCCGCGCGTTTCAGAGAACGGAATGCTCTCGATAAACGCCACCGCGTCAATGCGTCCGCCGCTGTTGCCCCGCCAGGTGCGCACTCGCCCAGGACCAGCGTTATAGGCCGCAGAGGCGAAGATTCGGTTATTGCCAAACTGCTGATAAACATATTGCAGATAGCTGGTACCAATGTTGATGTTCATTTCCGGATCCAGCAGCTGCGATGGACCGTTATAGCCGGGAATATTGAACATGCTCACCGTATGCGTTGCCGTACCCGGCATAATCTGCATCAGACCGCGGGCGCCAACCGGTGAACCGGCTTTCGGATTCCAGGCGCTCTCCTGACGCGCGATGGCCATCGCGTAGCTTTGCGGAATATCTTTACCGCTGATATAGCGGGTAAAAAGGTCGTTATAGGCCAACGGGAAACGCTCTTCCAGCTGATCCCATAGTTTTCCGGCGATGGTGGCCTGGACGCTCAGATCCCACCAGTCCTGATTAAACGCGTAACGAGCCAGCTGCGCCTGCTGATCTTTGGTTTTGCTGGTGACCAGATTTGCCCACTCGCTGCGGGCGGTATTATCCATATTCCAGTACATCAGCTCGCGGACCCGCGCCATTTCCGGCCCCGAGGTCAACGCCGGATCGAGGTTCGCCGGCGCTTTGTCGATGCGGAAAGTGTACTCCTCGCCCAGGCGCTGGGCAGCGACCATCGGATAGAAGCCGCGCTGCTGCATCAACGAACGGAGAATATCTTTCGCTTCGTCATCGCGTCCGCGCTCCAGCAGCAGATCGGCCTGCCAATAGCGCCATTCGTCCTTCTCTTTCGCCTCCATCGGCAAACGCGCCAGCCAGGTGTTCAGGCCACGCCGATCCCCAAGACCCAGCGCCATACGTACCCTGCGCTCCACCAGCGAGGTGGATTGCGAACGCATAATGGCGTCGTCGCGCCAGATAGCCTGCTCTTCGGTCACGTCGCTGCCCATCAGGCGCCAGGCGACGATATCCCGCAGCTCCTGAATCTGATCTTCATTGAGCTGCTGCGCCTGCGCTAATGAGGGGATCATCAGGCGCGCGTTTTCCACATCCTGCCGGGCAACGCTGGCAAACGCGACTGCCGCCATCTGGCGGGTGAAATCCGTCGCACCGGTTGTGCGGGCGAAGGTCATCACGCTATTGGGATCGTTAGCCAACGCGATGACCGCCGTCGAAATGGTTTGATAATCGGCAGGCATCTGCTGGGCCAGGACCCGTACCAGACTGGTATTTCCCGCTTTCATCGCCAGGCGAATGCGTTCAAGGTAGGCCAGCGGATCCTGCTGGCCGGAGGCGCGCCAGGCGCCAAATAGCTGGTCACAGGCGTTTGGCTGGCTTTTGCCGCTCAGCCACAGCGCTTTCGCCCCGTCCCAGGCCTCCTGAGCCTGGCCGACGTTCCACTTCGCATAGTAGTAATTGCACTGCGCCTCGGTGCCGGTCGGCTTATCCGGGCTGAAGGCCAGCAGGCCGCGCCAGTCGCTGCGGCGCGCCAGTTCGTTGACGAACCGTGATTTCAGCGAACGCGCGGGAGGCAGCGTAGGGTTGGCGGCGATAAAATTGGTCACCACCAGCGCCGGTTGGTTCATCAGATCATCGGTAATCTGCCGGTACTGGAGATAAGGATAGAGCGGATAGGTCGTTAGCGTGGGCATCAGCTGATTGACGACATCCATTTGTCGACTGTCCCACGCCTGTTTAACTTGAGCATAGCGGCTGCGCTGTTCATCCAGTGAATCCGCATGCGCCAGTTGGCTTAACGTCAGCAGACTTACGCCGGCGGCCAGAAGACGCCACGTCACAGTTTTGGCTTTTTCCACAAGCTCTTCCTCTATTCAGATACACCACAACAGCATCATGCCGCGGGCAAAAATTTCAGGTATTACGTAGATATGCTAATCAGACAACGCGAATCGCGCCACGTCCCGGACATTTTTTTACGCTTTTGTGAATCCCATCGCCTCGCTGGGATTAAAGCGCGAAAAAGGCTACACTTCGCCTTTGAAAACTATTCACTACCCTACTCAAAATCATTCTGGCTGCATCAAGCTAGCCTGAGGGATGAAGAGTATATAAAAGAGGCGAAGTCCAACGTGGCTCAATTCGTTTATACCATGCATCGTGTCGGCAAAGTGGTTCCGCCGAAACGTCATATTCTGAAAAATATCTCCCTGAGCTTTTTCCCGGGCGCAAAAATCGGCGTTCTCGGCCTGAACGGCGCCGGTAAGTCGACCCTGCTGCGTATTATGGCCGGCATCGATACCGATATCGAAGGCGAAGCGCGTCCGCAGCCAGGTCTGAAAATCGGCTATCTGCCACAGGAGCCGCAGCTCAATCCGGAGCAGACCGTACGTGAGTCGGTTGAAGAAGCGGTGGCCGAAGTGGTCAATGCGCTGAAAGGCCTGGACGAGGTGTACGCCAAATACGCGGAGCCGGATGCCGACTTTGATAAGCTCGCCGCTCAGCAGGGCAAGTTCGAAGAGATTATCCAGGCGCACGATGGCCATAACCTGAACGTCCAGCTTGAGCGCGCGGCGGATGCCCTGCGTCTGCCGGACTGGGACGCGAAAATCGCCAATCTGTCCGGTGGTGAGCGCCGCCGCGTCGCGCTGTGCCGCCTGCTGCTGGAAAAGCCAGACATGCTGCTGCTCGACGAACCAACCAACCACCTGGACGCAGAGTCCGTGGCCTGGCTGGAACGCTTCCTGCACGACTTCGAAGGCACCGTGGTGGCGATCACCCACGACCGTTACTTCCTCGATAACGTCGCCGGCTGGATCCTTGAGCTGGACCGCGGCGAAGGTATTCCGTGGGAAGGTAACTACTCCTCCTGGCTGGAGCAGAAAGATCAGCGTCTGGCGCAGGAAGCATCTCAGGAAGCGGCGCGCCGTAAGTCAATCGAGAAAGAGCTGGAGTGGGTCCGTCAGGGCGCGAAAGGCCGTCAGTCTAAGGGCAAAGCCCGTCTGGCGCGCTTTGAAGAGCTTAACAACGTCGAGTACCAGAAGCGTAACGAGACCAACGAACTGTTTATTCCACCAGGCGCACGTCTGGGAGATAAAGTGGTTGAAGTTAGCAACCTGCGTAAGTCCTACGGCGACCGCCTGCTGATTGACGACCTGAGCTTCTCGGTACCGAAAGGCGCTATCGTCGGCATCATCGGTCCTAACGGCGCGGGTAAATCGACCCTGTTCCGCATGATGTCCGGTCAGGAACAGCCTGATGCCGGTTCAATCACCCTGGGTGAAACCGTCAAGCTGGCCTCCGTCGATCAGTTCCGCGACGCCATGGACAACAGCAAAACCGTATGGGAAGAAGTTTCCGGCGGGCTGGATATCATGAAGATTGGCAACACCGAGATGCCAAGCCGCGCCTACGTGGGCCGCTTTAACTTCAAAGGCGTTGACCAGGGCAAGCGCGTTGGCGAGCTGTCCGGCGGTGAGCGCGGCCGTCTGCATCTGGCGAAGCTGCTGCAGGTGGGCGGTAACGTCCTGCTGCTCGATGAACCGACCAACGACCTGGATATCGAAACCCTGCGCGCGCTGGAAAACGCCCTGCTGGAGTTCCCGGGCTGCGCGATGGTCATCTCGCACGACCGTTGGTTCCTCGACCGCATCGCGACCCATATTCTGGACTACCAGGATGAAGGTAAGGTGGAGTTCTTCGAAGGTAACTTTACCGAATACGAAGAGTACAAGAAACGCACCCTCGGCGCCGATGCGCTGGAGCCGAAGCGTATCAAGTACAAACGTATCGCGAAATAAAAGCAAAAGGGCAACGCAGGTTGCCCTTTTTGGTGGTTGCTCTTCACCCTGTGGGTGACGCAGAGGAGCTTAGCTATCCCTGCTCGCCCATCATCTCTTTTACCAGCTCAACGCAGCGCAGGAAGCGGGCATCGTAATCGGCCTCTTTCACATGCACAAAATCTATCTCATTCTCTTTGAGCAACGACACCAGCATCGTCTGAAACTCCTTGCGGTCTACCGAGCTGCCAAGACTACGTAAACCGTCGGCCACCCACGGCGTGTTGTTTTCCAGCAGGATGACCAGGTCAAAACGATATTCGTCGATCAGCGCCTGAACAAAGGGATGTTCCCGCCCCTCGTACTTGAGACAGAACGCCTGGGTGCTGACAAAGTCCGTGTCGATGAACGCCACCTTGTTGGCATATTTCACCGCGAAATCAATATATTGCGCGTGACCGAGGGCAATTTTGTCATAGTCGGAGTATTGCAGCGCCATCTCATCGCCGCCGAGGTGCGAAAAGACGTAGTCGCGGCCATATTCCCAGGCGCTGGTAGTATTAAAGATATTGGATAGCTTATTCACCAGCGTCGACTTACCGCTCGACTCACCGCCGAGGATCGCCACCGTGCGCACGAAAAACGGCTTCACTTCGGTAGGAATATATTCCCAGTAGCGGAACGGGTTTTCACGAATCTGTCCGCCGCTGATGTTCATAAAGGTGCGTTTAGGATCGATCAGAACGGTTTCAATACCCAGATGCTCCAAATACTGCGGCGCATCGCCCTCTTCCGAGGTGTAGATCCAGTTAGGCTCGATGCCCTTCTCGCTCATAAAGGCGCGGATCCCGCGGCTCCAGACGTCCCAGCCGTGCGGATAGGGTTCCATTCCCTCTTCATTGAAGGCGTGGATGCGGATGTTCTTCTGGTATTTGAAGGTTTGCAGCAGCCAGCGCAGGCGGTCAGGTACGGTCGGCTGCTGCGACATCGCGCTCTTTTCAAACAGCTCACGGTCACGGGGATCGTCGTAGCCCATAATGATATGCAGCTCATCGACCTGGCTACAGGCGCGCTGAATCAAGTAGATGTGTCCGGTATGCAGCGGGTAAAACTTACCAAATACCACGCCAACGCTTTTTTGCCGACGCGGAAACTCCAGCCCGAGAAACCGGTGCAGCGCTTCCAGCTTCTGCGCGCTGGGGCTTTTAATTTTCGCGTTCAGCAGCTGGCTCAGATAGCCTTTTGTCATCCCGCTGGCGTCAGCTACCTGCTGTAGCGTACAACCCTTCTGCTTAATGGCGCTTTTTAAATAGTCAAATGACGACATAGCGAGTCTCCTTTTCACTTATTATAAGTCGTCAAAGACGCTAAGTGCGTCCGCAAGCTTTTTCACGCCAAAGATTTGCATCCCTTCCGGCGCTTTTTTCGGCACATTCGCTGCTGGAACAATCGCCCGACGAAAGCCATGCTTAGCCGCTTCAGAGATACGCTCCTGGCCGCTCGGCACCGGGCGAATTTCGCCTGCGAGACCCACTTCGCCGAAAACCACCAGGTCCTGGGGCAGCGGACGGTCGCGCAGGCTGGAAACCATCGCCAGCAGCAGCGCCAGATCGGCGCTGGTTTCGGTGACCTTCACCCCACCAACCACGTTGACGAAGACGTCCTGGTCGGCCATCTGCAGACCGCCGTGACGATGCAGAACCGCCAGCAGGATCGCCAGACGGTTCTGCTCCAGCCCCACCGCCACGCGGCGCGGGTTGGACATCATCGAGTGATCGACCAGCGCCTGGATCTCCACCAGCAGCGGTCGCGTGCCTTCCCAGACCACCATCACCGAACTACCGGAAGTCACTTCGTCCCCGCGGCTCAAAAAGATGGCCGAGGGGTTGCTCACTTCGCGTAGACCCTGCTCGGTCATGGCGAATACGCCCAGCTCGTTGACCGCGCCGAAGCGGTTTTTATGGCTGCGCAGGGTGCGGAAACGAGAGTCGGCGTCGCCGTCGAGCAGCACGGAGCAGTCGATACAATGCTCCAGCACTTTCGGCCCGGCCAGCGAGCCGTCTTTGGTAACGTGGCCGACCATGACGATAGCCACGCCGCGCGTCTTGGCAAAGCGCGTTAAATAGGCCGCCGTTTCGCGCACCTGGGCCACACTGCCCGGCGACGACTGCACGTCGGCCATATGCATTACCTGGATGGAGTCGATAACCATCAGCTGCGGCTTTTCTTCATCGGCAATCTGGCAAATCTGCTCAATGCTGGTTTCTGACAGCATATTCAGATTGGCCGTCGGCAGGCCTAAACGGTGAGCGCGCATCGCCACCTGCTGAAGCGACTCTTCCCCGGTGACGTAGAGCGTTTTCATGCCTTCGGCGAGCTTACACAGGGTTTGCAGCAGCAGCGTCGACTTACCCGCGCCGGGATTGCCGCCGATCAGAATCGCGCTCCCCGGCACCACGCCGCCGCCGAGCACGCGGTCAAACTCTTTAAATCCGGTAGAAAAACGCGGCAGTGCTTCCAGGCTGATATCGGAGAGCTTCTGCACTTTCGACACGCCGGCATTACCGGCATACCCTGACAAGCGTTCGTTTCTTGCCACCTGCGGCGAAGCGGCAATGCGCATCTCGGTTATGGTATTCCAGGCATGACAGGCGCTGCACTGCCCCTGCCAGCGCGGATAATCCGCACCGCATTCATTACAGACAAATGCGCGTTTTGGAGCTTTCGCCACGTTAACCTCTTACTTTTGATTCATGCTGCCGGAGAGAATACAGAATACCCCCATCAGGTCAGCGTGGCGGATTGTCACTTCCGCCAGTTCATTAACTTTTGGCTTAGCATGATAGGCAATGCCGAGCCCTGCCGCTTTAATCATCGGCAGATCGTTTGCGCCATCGCCAATGGCGACGGTTTGCGCCGGCGGGATCTCATACTTTTCCGCCAGTTTACGCAGCGTATTGGCTTTATATTTCGCATCGACAATATCGCCGATGACGTTGCCGGTCAGCTTACCGTCCCTGATCTCCAGTTCGTTGGCGAACACCGCGTCGAGATGCAGCTTGTCGCGCAGATATTCGGCAAAGAAGGTGAAGCCGCCGGAGGCGATCGCCACCTTCCAGCCAAGCGTTTCCAACTTCAGCACCAACTGGGTCAACCCCGGCATCAGCGGTAGCGTTTCGCGCACCTGCAGCAGAATGCTGGCATCGGCATCTTTCAGGGTCGCCACGCGCTGGCGCAGGCTGGCGGTGAAATCAAGTTCGCCGCGCATCGCGCGCTCGGTCACTTCCGAGACCAGCTCGCCGGTCCCGGCCAGTTTGGCGATTTCATCGATACACTCAATTTGAATCGCCGTCGAGTCCATATCCATGACCAGTAAGCCCGGCGTACGTAAATGCGGGATTTTGCCCAGCGGCGCCACGTCAAACCCGGCCTCATGGGCCAGACGGGTGGCACGAAGCGTAAGGGAGCCCGCCAGCCGCATCACCTGGTAGTCGTCAACCGCCCAGGAGGCGACGATAACCAGCGCCGCGCCCAGCTCGCGCTGCCACTCGGTCAGACGATGCTTGTTAATGCCGCGACCATACAGCAGCCAACCGCTGCGTCCGGCATGATAGTCCAACGGCATGACCTCATCACCGCTCAGGGAAAGCGGCAATCCAGGCCACAGGGAAACATCTTCAGGCAGGTCGCACCAGGTCAAACTGTTTGGCATCACGGCTCCACATAACTTCATTCAGGCGAGGAAAATAACGCATGAGGCTACCTTGTAACCAGCGCTTCTGGCAACATTAAGCTGCAAATTTTCAAAGGTGGAATATGGTACGCGCAAAACTTAAATTCCGACTGCATCGCGCGGTAATTGTTCTGATCTGTCTCGCACTCCTCGTCGCCCTGATGCAGGGGGCCTCCTGGTTCAGCCAGAACAGTCAGAAGCAGCGCAATCCGCAGCTGGAAGAACTGGCACGCACGCTCGCCCAGCAGGTCACGCTAAACCTGGCGCCGCTGTTGCGTAGCGAAACGCCTGATGAAAAGCGGATTAGCCAGCTGCTGGAACAGCTTACCCACAAAAGTCGCATCCTCGACGCCGGCGTTTATGACGAACAGGGCGACCTGGTGGCGCGTTCCGGCGAAAGCGTCGAGGTACGCGATCGGCTGGCGCTGGACGGTAAAAAAGCGGGCGGTTACTTCAACCAGCAAATCGTCGAGCCTATCCAGGGTAAAAACGGCCCGCTCGGCTACCTGCGCCTGACGCTGGATACCCATACCTTAGCCACCGAAGCGCAGCAGGTCGATAATACCACCAATATCCTGCGTCTGATGCTGCTGCTATCGTTGGCCATCGGCGTCGTCCTGACGCGCACCCTGCTGCAGGGGAAACGTACCCGCTGGCAGCAATCGCCTTTCCTGCTCACCGCCAATAAGCCGGTGCAGGATGAAGATAAAGATGAATCAGAATAAGGAAATCACTATGTCTACGCTGCGCCTGCTGCTCTCTGACTCTTACGACCCCTGGTTCAACCTGGCGGTTGAGGAGTCTATTTTTCGCCAGATGCCCGCCACTCAGCGGGTGCTGTTCCTGTGGCGCAATGCCTATACGGTGGTCATTGGCCGGGCGCAAAACCCGTGGAAAGAGTGCAATACCCGACGCATGGAAGAAGATAACGTGCGCCTGGCGCGTCGCAGCAGCGGCGGCGGCGCGGTATTCCACGATCTGGGCAATACCTGCTTTACCTTTATGGCTGGCAAACCGGAGTACGATAAAACCGTTTCCACGAATATCGTCCTGTCGGCGCTGAATGCGCTGGGCGTCACGGCGGAAGCCTCGGGCCGTAACGATCTGGTGGTCAAAACCGCCGACGGCGAGCGCAAGGTCTCCGGTTCCGCCTATCGCGAAACGATGGATCGCGGCTTTCACCACGGTACGCTGCTGCTGAACGCCGATTTAAGCCGCCTGGCCAACTACCTCAATCCCGATAAGAAGAAGCTGCAGGCCAAAGGCATTACCTCCGTGCGCGGACGGGTAGCCAATCTGGTCGAGCTGCTGCCGGGCATTACCCATCAGCAGGTTTGCGAGGCGATTCAGGAGGCGTTCTTCGCCCATTACGGCGAGCGCGTAGAGGCCGAAGTTATCTCTCCGGAGAAAATGCCGGACCTGCCGAATTTTCCCGCAACCTTTGCACGACAGAGCAGTTGGGAGTGGAACTTTGGCCAGGCGCCCGCCTTTAGCCATCTGCTGGATGAACGTTTTACCTGGGGCGGCGTAGAGCTCCATTTCGATGTTGAAAAAGGCCATATCACGCGCACGCAGATTTTTACCGACAGCCTCAACCCGGCGCCGCTGGAGGCGCTGGCTACCAGATTGCAGGGTTGCCTCTACCGCGCGGATATACTGCAACAGGAGTGCGAGGCGTTATTGGCGGATTTCCCGGAGCAGGAGAAAGCGCTACGGGAGCTGTCGGCATGGATTGCCGGCGCGGTGCGCTAGCGCGGTCAGAGCCTCTCATCCCGGCCCTCTCCCATAGGGAGAGGGAGGAAGAGATGATTACTCTTTATCGCCCAGCAGAACGGATTCCAGCGCGATTTTAATCATGTCGTTGAAGGTCGTCTGACGTTCAGCGGAGCTGGTCTGCTCGTGGGTACGGATGTGGTCGGAGACCGTGCAGATGGTCAACGCTTTAGCGCCAAATTCCGCCGCGACGCCGTAGATCCCGGCCGCTTCCATTTCCACGCCCAGGATGCCGTATTTTTCCATCACGTCGAACATTTCACCGCCGTCCGGCGCATAGAACAGGTCAGCGGAAAAAATGTTGCCCACGCGAGCGTCAACGCCCAGCGCTTTTGCCGCGTCAACCGCGTTACGCACCATGCCAAAGTCGGCAATCGCCGCAAAGTCGTGGTCCTTAAAACGCATACGGTTAACTTTAGAGTCGGTGCAGGCACCCATGCCGATAACCACGTCGCGCAGCTTAACGTCCATACGCACCGCGCCGCAGGAGCCTACGCGAATGATTTTTTTTACGCCGAAGTCGGTGATCAGCTCTTTTGCGTAAATGGAGCAGGACGGGATCCCCATACCGTGACCCATAACGGAAATTTTGCGGCCTTTATAGGTACCGGTGAAGCCCAGCATACCGCGCACGTTGTTCACTTCACGAACATCTTCAAGGAACGTTTCTGCAATGTGCTTCGCGCGCAGCGGGTCGCCCGGCATCAGCACAACGTCAGCGAAATCGCCCATTTCTGCATTAATGTGTGGAGTAGCCATCGTTAAATCCTTCTGAATGTTGTTGCCTGCTGGCGGCAGCGCCTTATCAGGCCTACAAAAAAGGCCCGGGGAGCGTCGCTCACCGGGCAAATAATCACAGCATGTTTTTGCCGTATTCCATCGCAGAGGTACCGAAGTACGTCGCCAGGGTCTGGCCAATATCAGCGAAGGTTTCACGGTGCCCCAGCGAGCCCGGCTTCACTTTCGGGCCATAGATCAGCACCGGAATGTGTTCACGAGTATGGTCGGTACCGGTCCAGGTCGGGTCGCAGCCGTGGTCGGCGGTCAGGATCAGAATGTCATCTTCCCCGACCAGCGCCATCAGCTCCGGCAGACGGCGATCGAACAGCTCCAGCCCTGCGGCATAGCCTGCAACGTCGCGGCGGTGGCCCCAGGAAGAGTCGAAGTCTACGAAGTTGGTGAAGACGATGGTTTCGTCCCCCGCTTCTTTCATCTCTTTGATGGTGGCGTCAAACAGCGCATCCAGGCCCGTCGCTTTCACTTTTTTAGTGATACCGCAGTTGGCGTAGATATCGGCGATTTTACCCACCGATACAACCTGGCCCTTTTTCTCGTCGACCAGCTTCTGCAGTACCGTCGGCGCCGGCGGCTCAACGGCCAAATCGTGGCGGTTACCGGTGCGCTGGAAGTTGCCGGCTTTGTCTCCGATAAACGGACGCGCGATCACGCGACCAATGTTGTAGCCGCCTTCGGTCAGCTCTTCACGCGCGATTTCACACAGCTCGTACAGCTTATCGAGACCATAGGTCTCTTCATGGCAGGCAATCTGGAATACCGAGTCAGCGGAGGTATAGAAAATCGGCTTGCCGGTTTTCATATGCTCTTCGCCCAGCTGGTCGAGGATAACGGTACCGGAAGAGTGACAGTTGCCGAGGTAGCCCGGCAGGTTGGCGCGCTTAACCAGTTTATCCAGAAGCTCCTGCGGGAAGCTGTTTTCATGCTCGGGGAAATAGCCCCAGTCAAAGAGAACCGGTACGCCGGCGATTTCCCAGTGGCCTGACGGGGTGTCTTTACCTGAAGAGAGCTCATGCGCCCATGCGTAAGCGCCGATAACGTCCGCGTTGCCGTCCATACCGGCGGCAATTTTACCGGTAGAACCCTCATGGGCTTTAACCAGCCCCAGACGGGTCAGATTCGGTAGATTGAGCGGGCCTTTGCGGCCGTTGTCAGCCTCGCCTTTGGCGCAGGCTTCTGCAATATGGCCCATGGTGTCTGAACCGACGTCGCCAAAGCGATCGGCGTCTTCAGTCGCACCGATGCCGAATGAGTCCAGCACCATAATAAATGCACGTTTCATATTATTCTCCGTACCTTTTGCGCTGCAAAAAAGCGATCAGATCAGTATATAACTATTCGGTGATACGACGATAGACCGTCGGCGTCATTTCAGGCGCTTTATCGTCAAGTTTAATGGCCGCTTTCACGGCTTTGGCCGCTTCCTGCCAGCTGTTTTCGTCTTTAGCATGGATAACCGCCAGCGGCTGCTGTGCGTCGATACGCGCGCCGAGGCGAACCATATCGGTGAAACCGACGCTGTAATCAATCAGATCCGATGCCTGACGGCGACCGCCGCCCATTGACACCACCGCCATGCCCAGCGCGCGGGTGTCCATTTCGGCGACAAACCCTTCGCCTTCGGCATAGACCGCTTTGCTCAGCATCGCGGACGGTAGATACTTATCGTAGTTTTCCACGAAGTCGTTCGGCCCTTTTTGCGCCGCCACCATCCGGCCGAAGACTTCTGCGGCTTTACCGTTATCCAGCACCGCCTGTAGCTTCGCCCGCGCGTCGGCGTCGTTCTCCGCCAGCTTGCCGGAAATCAGCATCTCGACGCATAGCGCCATCGTCACCTCAAGCAGCCTCGGATTGCGGTACTCGCCGGTGAGGAACTGCACGGCTTCACGCACTTCCACCGCATTACCGGCGCTGGAAGCCAGCACCTGATTCATATCGGTTAACAGCGCGGTCGTTCGCACGCCGGCGCCGTTGGATACCCCGACGATAGCTTCAGCCAGCGCGGCGGAAAGTTCATAAGTAGGCATAAAGGCGCCGCTGCCGACTTTGACATCCATCACCAGCGCGTCCAGGCCTTCCGCCAGCTTCTTGGCGAGAATCGAGGCGGTAATCAGCGGGATAGAGTCCACCGTCGCGGTGATATCGCGCGTGGCGTAAAAACGTTTGTCAGCCGGTGCCAGAGAGCTGGTCTGCCCGATAATCGCGACACCGACATCTTTAATGATTTCGCGGAAGCGGCTATCGTCCGGGAAAATATCGAACCCCGGAATCGCCTCCAGCTTATCGAGCGTACCGCCGGTGTGCCCGAGGCCGCGCCCGGAGATCATCGGCACATAGCCGCCGCAGGCCGCAACCATCGGCCCCAGCATCAGCGAGGTCACATCGCCTACGCCGCCGGTGGAGTGTTTATCGACGATGGGGCCATTAAGGTTAAGATGCTTCCAGTTCAGAACGGTTCCTGAATCCCGCATCGCCATGGTCAGCGAAACGCGTTCCGGCATAGACATATCGTGGAAAAAAATGGTCATCGCCAGCGCGGCGATCTGCCCTTCTGAGATGCTGTTATCGCGGATACCGTTGATGAAAAAGCGAATTTCTTCATCGCTCAGCGCATGACCATCACGTTTTTTACGAATAATTTCTTGTGCGAGAAACAAGATAACCTCCCGGGGAAAGAGTCAAAGACCAACCGCAGGCCGGACAGCATCCGGCCTTGAGGTCGGCAAATTACGTTTTAGTAGCTGCTGGCGCTCTTACCATCGCCGTGACCCAGCGCTTTCAGCAGGCTTGCCAGCAGGCTGGAGGCGCCAAAACGGTAGTGGCGAGAGTCGGCCCAGTCGGCACCGAACAGCTCATCAGCAATCGCGAGGAATTTTTGCGCGTCTTCTGCGCTACGCACGCCGCCTGCTGGCTTGAAGCCGACGCTCTGCTGAACGCCCATATCGCGGATGACCTCCAGCATGATGCGCGCGCTTTCCGGGGTCGCGTTCACCGGAACTTTACCGGTAGAGGTTTTGATGAAGTCGGCGCCGGCTTTGATGGCGATTTCAGACGCTTTACGAATCAGCGCTTCTTCTTTCAATTCGCCGGTTTCGATAATCACTTTCAGCAGCACGTTTGCTGCCGCGCAGGCTTCTTTACAGGCTTTCACCAGGTCAAAACCGACCTGTTCATTGCCCGCAATTAGCGCACGGTAAGGGAACACGACGTCAACTTCGTCAGCGCCGTAAGCGATCGCCGCGCGGGTTTCCGCCAGCGCGATATCAATATCATCGTTACCGTGCGGGAAGTTGGTCACCGTCGCGATACGAATATCCGGGGTACCTTGCTCGTTCAGCGTTTTACGCGCGATCGGGATAAAGCGCGGGTAGATGCATACTGCAGCAGTATTCCCTACCGGTGTTTTGGCCTGGTGACACAGCGCGATCACTTTTTCATTGGTGTCGTCATCATTCAGGGTGGTCAGGTCCATCAGTTTCAACGCGCGCAGGCTGCTTGCCGTTAAATCAGTCATTTCATACTCCGACGGCGTAGTGCCGTTTTAAAGTTTGTTCACCTTGCGAGTCTGTTACTATTGTAACATTCCCTCGCCGCTACACTTCGATACACATCACAGTTAATGAAAACTAATTACTAATTTGCATTACTGCATAGTGATACAAATCACATAACAAAGCCTAATCCGTGCTCTTCCAATGCCAGACTCTCTTTAAGCATAATCAGGAATCGCCACTCCGAATCAATGTTATTATTATAACACCATCAGGCAACAAGCCACGATACCGACACGGGCATTTTGTGCGAAAAAAGGCCATAAAGATCATTACATTTTGATAAATAAAGAATTATATAATGATAGGATTTTAACATTCTGAAGTGAGAACCCCACGACGGCAATGCCGCGGGGTTCTTAGCGTGCAAGAGGGCGTTACAGCGCGAGGAATACGCCCGCTATCGTGGCGCTCATCAGGTTAGACAGCGTCCCCGCCGCCACGGCCCGCATACCCAACTGGGCAATTTCCTGACGGCGATTAGGCGCCATGCCGCCCAGTCCGCCAATCAGGATCGCAATGGATGACAGATTGGCAAAACCGCACAGGGCAAACGAGATGATGGCCTTGGTGTGAGTTGAAATCACCTGCAAACCGGCGGCAGCGACCTCGGCGTCGGCTTTCAGGTATTCACCGAAATTCATATAGGCCACAAACTCGTTGATAATCAGCTTCTGGCCGATAAACGAGCCGGCAACGGTGGCTTCATTCCACGGCACGCCAATCACCCACGCCAGCGGCGAGAAGACCCAGCCGAGGATCATTTGCAGCGACAGGTCCGGATGGTTAAACCAGCCGCCCACGCCGGAGAGAATACCGTTAACCAGGGCAATCAGCGCGATAAACGCCAGCAGCATCGCCCCGACGTTCAGCGCCAGCTGCATCCCGGAAGCCGCGCCAGATGCAGCGGCATCCAACACGTTCGCCGGTGCCTGCGGATCGGCGTCATTTTTATCCATCGCCGGGTTGTCCCGGGGCTGCTCGGTTTCCGGCACGATAATCTTCGCAAACAGCAGGCCGCCCGGGGCCGCCATAAACGAAGCGGCAATCAGGTATTCCAGCGGTACGCCCATCTGCGCGTAACCGGCCAGAACGGAGCCCGCAACCGAGGCCAGGCCCCCGCACATCACCGCAAAGAGCTCGGAACGGGTCATGGTGGCGATATATGGACGCACCACCAGCGGCGCTTCGGTCTGGCCAACAAAGATGTTCGCCGTGGCAGAGAGCGATTCCGTGCGCGAGGTTTTCAGTACCGCCCGCAGCGCCCCGCCGAGAATGCGGATAACAAATTGCATGATGCCGAGGTAATAAAGCACGGCGATCAGCGACGAGAAGAAGACAATGACTGGCAGGACGCGCAGGGCAAAAACAAACCCGCCACCGCCGAAGACTTCAAACATCTTGTCGGAAACTAGCCCACCAAAGATAAAGCCGATCCCTTCATTGCCGTAAGCAATCACGTTAGCAACGCCATTCGACATGGCCAGCAGCGCCGTGCGCCCGGCCGGCACGTAGAGAATTAACGCGCCGATCCCCACCTGGATAATCCAGGCACCGAGGACGGTACGCAGGTTGATGGCTTTTCGATTACTGGAGAGGAGCACAGCGATGGCTAACAACACCACCATGCCGATAAGTCCCATGATAATTTGCATACAGAGTCCCTGTGTATTGAGAGTTCAGCCTAAAACCCCGCGATTATAACGGCATGAAACCATCATGCTCATTTCAGCTCACACATTTTAAGCAAAACAATGAGATAAAAAGGCAGGAATGAGACACAGGTCACTCAACAAAGCGTTATGGGAGCGCAAAAATCGCCTTTGTATTATCAATCAGGGTATTAGCTATCTCTTCCGCGGGCTCCGGGCGTAGCTCACATAAGGTGGAGAAGACGCGAGCCGCCCGTTCTGGCCTGTTCGGCTGCCCCTGAAAACCGTTCAATGGCATATCCGGCGCATCGGTCTCCAGCAGCAGCGCCGAAAGCGGCAGCTGCGCCATCACAGCGCGGGTCTTACTGGCGCGCGGATAGGTAATTGTGCCACCAACGCCAATCTTGTAGCCCAGTTGCACAAACCGCTCCGCCTGCTGAAGGCTACCGGCAAAACCGTGCACTACGCCGGTTCGCGGTAAAGCGTGCTTTTTCAGCAGCATCGCCAGCTTGTCGTGAGTGCGTCTGGAGTGGAGGATCGCCGGCAAATCGTAGCGTTTCGCCAGCCGCATCTGCGCCTCAAATACAGAAACCTGACGCTCAAACTGCGGATCTTCGCGATAGAGATCGAGACCGATTTCCCCAACCGCGACCAGCTTAGCATCGCGTTTCGCCAGGCAGGCTTCAAGCCGTTCAAGACTCTCTGCGCTATGCCGTTCAATCGCTATAGGGTGGAGGCCTAAGGCGGCGTAGAGCTCATCATATTTCCCCGCCAGCGCTAACACGCGGGCAAAGTTATCCGCTTCTGTCGCAGGTACCACGATCTGCGTCACGCCAGCCTCCGCCGCCCGGGCAATGCTGGCGCTTTCGTCGCCGGTGAAAGGGGGAAAATCGAAATGGCAGTGAGTATCAATAAATCGTAGGGTCACGCCAGGTCCTCATTTTCAAAGCTGGCATCATTGGCCTGCACCGCCGCGATGACCGGCGCCTGAGGGATCTCATTGGCCACCGGCGCTGGCGGAATAACGACCGTTTTCGGTACCGCAATACGCGGCGCGTGGCGCAGCAGCGGCGGTCTGTCGGCCAGCAGTTTACCGACGGTAGCGAGAAAGTAGCGCCCGCACTGGCGCCCGGTCTTGTAGTCCTCCAGCAACGCCGGAAGACGGCTGCCTAACGCCATACTCTTCAACGGCTTCTGCGGATAAATTTCCAGAATTCTCAGCTTACCCGGCGGTTTTTCAATGAACTCTTGCGTGGAGCGATAGGTAGTTTCGTGATGCTGCACCAGATTCACAAACGGCTGCAGACTACTTTCGCCAAGCCAGCGCTCCATCCGTTTAAACCACTGCGGGGTGTAGTACATCTGGGACGGAACGGTACGGATCACCACGATGGTTTGCGCCCCTCGACGGGCTGCCTCCTGGACGGGGATCGCATCGCTGACGCCGCCGTCAAGATAGCTCACGCCATCCAGCAGCACGCCGCTGCGGTAAAAACCGGGAATGGCGCTGGAGGCGCGAATCAGGTCAAGCCAGGTCTGCTGAGTGGGGGAAAAGTAGTTTGGCGTGTAATCATCGCCGCGACAGGCGCACATCCAGAACTCTTTGCCTTGGGCAAAACAATCTTCAGCATAGGCCATCGCCAGCGGCATCTTTTTCGAGGTGGTGTCGACCAGCCAGTCAAGATCGATAAGATTTCCGCCGCGCACAAAACGCATCGGGTCGAAAAACTCGCGGGCGGTGGTGTAGCGGGTGATCACTTTGCGGGCATAGCCGGGCTGGTTGCACAGATAGGCCGAGAGATTTTGCGCCCCGGCAGAGGTACCGAACATCATGTCGAACGGGTTGAATCCCGCGCGCATAAATTCGTCCAGCACCCCGGCGGTAAAAATCCCTCTCTGCCCCCCGCCTTCGCACACCAGTGCGAGCCTGCCCGGCTGGAAGGGTTTAACAGATAACGGCGTAATGTTGCCCAACGTAACGGGAATTCGCTGCCCCACCCTGCTTTCCTGTCTGGCTTATTATAAAAACAAAGGTAACGCAATTTTTAACGCCCTGAAACTGAGAAAGCCAGTCACATTGACTGGCTTTATGTAAGACGGTATTTCACGCGTTAACGTCTAGGGACGCCGACGGCCGGTAAACAGGCTGACCAGGAACAGGATAATACCGACAACGAAGACAATTTTCGCAGCCCAGGCAGCGGTACCCGCCAGGCCACCAAAGCCCAGAGCGGCGGCAATTAACGCGATCACCAGAAAAATAATGCCCCATCTAAACATACGTCTCTCCTTACCATAGTTAATGACGGTCGATTTTCTGCGCACTCAGGCCGCGCATACACAACCCTGTGGTGCTACACATCCTGCGGAAAGACCGCAGAATAAATTTTTTAGTGAATAGATTTATTTGACGCTAAGGTCATTCTTCACGCTTTTGACGCCGGAAACGGCTTTCGCAATACCTTCCGCCCGCTCCGACTGCTTACTGGACTCGACCGTACCGGATAAATGTACAACGCCATCGGTGGTCTCAACCTTCACGTTACGCGACGGAACGATATCGTCAGCCAGCAATTTCGCTTTGATCTCGCTGGTCACCGCCGTGTCGCCGGCATAGCCCTTCAGCGAAGCAGATTTTTCGTTCTGTACGCTAAGCTTGTCGTTAACGGAGGTCACGCCTTCAACCGCTTTCGCAACGCTAAGCGCCTGCTTATGCTGCTCTGAACTGTCAACCGTACCGCTTAAGGTGACGACTTTATTTTCAGTTTTCACAGAGATATCGGTGCTGCGAATATCTTTATGATCGATCAGCGCCGCTTTCACCCTGGCGGTGATGGTGCTGTCGTCCATAAAATTCCCGACTTTGTTCATCGAATTATCAACGGCTTGCCCGGCATTGCTTGCTGCGGATTTCGCGCTGTCTACGGTCGAGTTTTCCGCATACGCCGAAGCGCTGATTATTGCTGAGCCCAGGAAGAGGGCCAGGAGTGTCTTGCCGCTCTTAAGTCTTGTCATCGTTGTTCCTCGTTATATCTAAGCAGGTAAAGCAAAATAAGTAGACTATTAAGCCAGGATTCCAAAAATTACTTATTAAATGTAGTAGATACGCAGAAGAGTGCGGCATGATCGGGTAAAAAAGCGCGCAAAACGGTAAGAATTAAGAACTTTCCAGAAAGGGCAAACCGAGGGGAAAATGACGTGGAGCGCGGCGAAAACCGCGCTCCGGAGAGGATTAGTGCTCGCGGGTTTTACGGAACTGGACGTCAGGGTACCGTTCCTGCGTCAGGTTCAGGTTAACCATGGTCGGGGCGATATAAGTCAGGTTATCGCCACCATCCAGCGCCAGCTGAATTTCGTTCTTACGCTTAAACTCTTCGAATTTCTTCGCGTCGCTACATTCCACCCAGCGTGCGGTCGCGACGTTGACGGACTCGTAAATCGCCTCAACGTTGTATTCGCTCTTCAGGCGAGCAACAACCACATCAAACTGCAGCACACCCACCGCGCCAACGATCAGATCGTTATTGGCGATCGGACGGAACACCTGCACCGCCCCCTCTTCAGAGAGCTGAACCAGCCCTTTCAGCAGCTGTTTCTGCTTGAGCGGATCTTTCAGGCGAATGCGGCGGAACAGTTCCGGGGCGAAGTTCGGGATACCGGTGAACTTCATCATTTCACCCTGGGTGAAGGTATCGCCAATCTGAATGGTGCCGTGGTTATGCAGACCCAGGATATCGCCCGGATACGCTTCTTCCACGTGCGAACGGTCGCCGGCCATAAAGGTCAGCGCGTCGGAGATCACCACGTCCTTGCCGATACGCACCTGGCGCATCTTCATGCCTTTCTCGTATTTACCGGAAACCACGCGCATAAAGGCCACGCGGTCGCGGTGTTTCGGGTCCATGTTGGCCTGAATTTTAAACACGAAGCCGGTGAACTTATCTTCCGAGGCTTCCACCGTGCGGGTGTCGGTTTTACGCGGCATCGGCGCAGGCGCCCACTCCACTAAACCGTCCAGCATATGGTCAACGCCAAAGTTGCCCAGCGCGGTACCGAAGAATACCGGCGTAATTTCGCCCGCCAGGAACAGCTCTTTATCGAATTCGTTAGACGCGCCCTGCACCAGCTCCAGCTCATCGCGCAGCTGCTGCGCCAGATCTTCACCCACCGCGGCATCAAGCTCCGGGTTATCCAACCCTTTCACAATGCGTACTTCCTGGATGGTGTGGCCTTTACCGGTCTGATACAGGTAGGTTTCATCTTTATAAAGATGGTAAACGCCCTTGAACAGTTTGCCGCAGCCAATCGGCCAGGTGATCGGCGCGCAGCCGATTTTCAGCTCGTTTTCCACTTCATCCAGCAGCTCCATCGGGTCACGGATGTCGCGGTCAAGTTTGTTCATAAAAGTCAGGATCGGCGTATCGCGCAGACGGGTGACTTCCATCAGCTTACGGGTACGATCCTCGACGCCTTTCGCGGCATCGATAACCATCAGGCAGCAGTCAACCGCCGTCAGGGTACGGTAGGTATCTTCGGAGAAGTCTTCGTGCCCCGGGGTATCCAGCAGGTTAACCAGGCAGTCGTGATAGGGGAACTGCATCACGGACGTGGTGATGGAGATACCGCGCTGCTTTTCCATCTCCATCCAGTCAGATTTCGCATGCTGGCTGGAGCCGCGACCTTTTACCGTACCGGCAGTCTGAATAGCCTGTCCGAATAACAGAACCTTCTCAGTAATGGTCGTTTTACCGGCATCCGGGTGAGAAATAATGGCAAAAGTGCGGCGCTTAGCCACCTCCTGCAAATAAGGAGACAACGTCATAATTCAATCTTCTTAGTAAACGCGGCAACGCGCCGCGCATGTTGAATACGAAAAAATTGCGGCTATTTTACCCATCAATGGGGGGGAGGCAATCAGTGTTTACACAGGAGTTGCTCCAGTTCGCTTAAAGAGGTGACCGTCCAGTCCGGGCGGAGGTCCGCGGGCAGCTCGCGCTGATGGGGGTTGAACCAGCAGGTCGCCAGGCCAGCATTTACGCCACCGCGAATATCAGACTCAGCGGTATCGCCAACCATCAGCACCCGCGAACGATCGGGGTTGCCCGCCTGCGCCAGCGCATAGTCAAAAATACGCGCATCCGGCTTAGCCACCCCAACCTCTTCGGAGATAATCAACAAATCAAAGTGATCGCGTAAACCTGTACGTTCAAGACGCGTCTGCTGTAGCGAGGTAAAACCGTTGGTGATAATACCCATTTTCACCTTCCCCTGCAGCGAATCGAGCAGCGATACGGCCCCCGGCAGCGGCGAACAGATCTCCGCCATCGCGTTCATAAATGCGGCGTTCAGCTCGCCGGGAGGGACGTTCAGGCGCTCCGCCCAACCGTCAAAGCGCTGATGCTGCAGCTGAAGCGAAGTAATGGCGCCGTTTTGATAATCCACCCACAGCGGCTTATTCACGGCCTGGTAGTCCTGAAAATCCTCTGCGGAGAACGTCACGCTATAGTCGAGAAACATCCGCTGTAGGCCGCTAAATGAGTCAAACGTAAATAACGTTTCATCGGCATCAAAGAAAATCCAGTCCCACTTCATCGTATCACCTTGTCTTACATACTGATTGGCAGTGCCATAATGATTGCGTCCTCACGTCCGTCGACCGTGGGGTAATAGTTGCGGCGAATCGTCGCCTCGTTAAAGCCTAAGCTTTCATAGAGCGCGATGGCGGCGACGTTAGACGCGCGCACCTCCAGCCACAGCGTGACGACGCCGCGTTTTTCGACCTCATCAATCACCTGTTCCAGCAGTTCCCTGCCCAGACCACGACGCTGAAAGGCGGGGTCGACGGCAATATTGAACAGCGTCGCCTCGTCGAGGATGATTTGCGTAATGGCAAAAGCCGCCATCACGCCGTCCACGGACAGTTGAAGATTCAGATAGCGCTCGCCCTGATTACTGGCAAACGTCTGTTCGCTCCACGGAAAAGCGTGGGCGCGCGTTTCAATTTGCCAGGCGCGGGGCAAATCAGCCGGGTTGAGGGTAGAAATCGTGTTCATGTGCGCAAATCTGTTGCCAGAGCGCCATGCGAGCAGGCGTGCTGGTCTGAAGTTCATCGAAAGCAGGCGTGGCGATCTGTGCGCCCGCCAGCGGTAGCGCCGCGTCGGTGCCCAGCCGCCAGCTATTACAGCGTGCGTCCTGAGGCAGCATCGCAACGCGCTCAGGGGTCAGCTGCATCACCTGCCCCGGCGTCAGGGCCAGCGCGCGCAGAATATCGCTGATAAGCGGTTCGCTCAGCGATGGCGGTTCTTCCGCTACCATCACCAGGCGAATGTGTCCAGGAAGCGAGATAGCGATTTCACCCTGTAACGCCCCAGGACGACGCAGCGACCACTGGGTAATGCCCAGCTGCTGTAATTGCCAGTCTCGTCGGGATGTCATAGCGAAACACTCCTGTTAATCAAGCGCGCAATATAGCAAATCCGTCGTATCTGCGCCAACAAACTACGCGGCGCTCGAAGCGCGTCCCACCGCCAACAAAGAGGCAGCCTGAAAGATAACGTGTATAATCGGCGCCAGTCTCAATGAAGGAGTGTTTCATGTCCGCTTTTACCCCGGCAAGTGAAGTCTTGCTGCGCCACAGTGATGATTTCGAGTCCGCCCGCGTTCTGTTTGCCGGTGACCTGCAGGATGACCTGCCCGCACGTCTGGACACGGCTGCCAGCCGCGCCCATACCCAGCAGTTCCACCACTGGCAGGTACTGAGCCGCCAGATGGGCGAAAATGCCCGCTATAGCCTGGTCGCAGAGGCTGGCGATGTCGCCGATTGCGATACGCTGATCTACTACTGGCCAAAGAATAAACCGGAAGCGCAGTTTCAGCTGATGAACCTGCTTTCGCTGCTGCCGACCGGTGTTGATATTTTCGTGGTTGGCGAGAACCGCAGCGGCGTACGCAGCGCCGAGCAGATGCTGGCGGAGTATGCGCCGCTGAGCAAAATCGACAGCGCGCGCCGCTGTGGGCTGTATCACGGTCGTCTGGAGAAACAGCCCGCGTTCGATCCCGAACAGTACTGGGGCGAGTATCCGCTGGAAAATTTGACGATTAAAACGCTTCCCGGCGTCTTCAGCCGCGACGGGCTGGATATTGGTAGCCAGCTGCTGCTTTCCACGCTCACCCCGCATACCAAAGGTAAAGTTCTGGACGTCGGCTGCGGCGCTGGCGTGCTGGCAACCGTACTGGCCAGCCACTCGCCTAAAGTTCGCTTAACGTTATGCGACGTCAGCGCGCCGGCAGTAGAAGCCAGCCGCGCTACGCTCGCCGCTAACGGCATCGAAGGGGAAGTGTTCGCCAGCAACGTCTTCTCTGAAGTGAACGGCCGCTTCGACATGATTATCTCCAACCCGCCTTTCCACGATGGTCTGCAGACCAGCCTGGAGGCCGCGCAAACCCTGATCCGCGGCGCAGTTCGTCATCTCAACAGCGGCGGAGAGCTACGCATTGTCGCCAACGCCTTCCTGCCCTATCCCAACGTGCTGGATGAGATCTTCGGCTTCCATGAAGTGATTGCCCAAACGGGCCGCTTTAAGGTCTACCGAACGGTGATGACCCGTCAGGCGAAGAAATAACCCCATTTTTCGGCGCCAGCAGCCGCTGGTCGCCGATGTTTCCCCTACCTGACCGCCCATTTTTGCAACAATCAATCCAACTGATACAATTAACTATTGACGAATAGCTGAAAACCACTAGAATGCGCCTCCGTGGTAACGATACTTTCATAGTGTCGATGGTATGCGAAGGTGGCGGAATTGGTAGACGCGCTAGCTTCAGGTGTTAGTGTCCTTACGGACGTGGGGGTTCAAGTCCCCCCCCTCGCACCATAATCCACATTGATATTGCTCGCACTGGGCGAAGGTGGCGGAATTGGTAGACGCGCTAGCTTCAGGTGTTAGTGTCCTTACGGACGTGGGGGTTCAAGTCCCCCCCCTCGCACCAACGAGGCGATATCAAAAATTAAGAATACTGTGCGAAGGTGGCGGAATTGGTAGACGCGCTAGCTTCAGGTGTTAGTGTCCTTACGGACGTGGGGGTTCAAGTCCCCCCCCTCGCACCAATATTCTTAACTCCTTCTGTTTTATCCCATCAGCTTTATATTCATTACAATCAGCATCATTCCACTGACTAACGCCACGCATGACGGCAGCAAAACAAAATGTCGTAGCTGACGGTGCCAAATCATGATCGCTGACATGAGCATTCCCAGCGCCACCAATGCGCGCCAGGCATCGACCGACAAATCGGCAAACCCGAGTGCGGCAATCAGTACGCCAGGGATCACCGCGCCCCATCCACTCCCTAAAGTTCGCTGCAACATGTTTTTGCCTCTAATAGCGATAATGATAACCAATATCATATGATAACTTTTATCATTTGTCATGTCAGGGAAACGGGAAGTCTTTATTCTTTACGTTTGCGGTAATGACATACATTCATGAAGGTGATAAATTAAGCAAAAGAAATTATATATTAAATAATCTGATTATTTCGTAAAAACCTTATTTTGCACACTGTTTTTTATTATTCACTTCAAACTAATATCACATTGAATTTTAACGATTAATAATGACAACTCCGACATGACTGCACAATCCTGGCGCTCCCATTACGAACAGAAATATCAGTATTCCTTACGGCTATTTTTACTGCTTAATTTAGTTTCATCCGTCTTATCCCTTGTCAGCCCGCTCTTTACCGTCATCACTTTTACATTACCCTGTTTTCTGATAGTTGCCTGCAGCACGGTCCTGCTGCTATGGCACTGTAAATTCTCTCAGCACAAAATAAATATTCCGATTATTTCTCTGATATTTGGCCTGCTTTGGGCATGGCACGTTGCGCTAAAAGCATTGATGATGGGTCCGCCGCATTTTAACTACCTGGTAATCGCCTTATTAAGCGTGTTATTTATTGGCACTATTGCTTTTTCCAGCAATATCATTGGCTTTACTTTGCACTCTTTACCAACCTACTTTACCTGCCTGATTCTGGGCGGCGGAGAACAGTGGTTGCGCATGTCCTGGTGCTTCTTGTTGCCTATTGCGGGCATCACCCTGCAAAGCTTAATTCAGAAACGCAGCGATATATTCACCCAGGGACTTATGGATAAGCTGCTGGAGGAACGTAATACCCTTAACGATCTCAGTATGTTGGATCCGCTTACCGGTTTGTATAACCGTCGGGGTTTGCAAAATCGTCTCGACACCGTCCTCTCTCTGGACAGCGCCGGACATTACGTCCTGCTGCTGGATATTGACCATTTTAAAGCCTACAACGACCACTATGGGCATATGATGGGCGACCAGGCATTGATTCAGGTTTCCGCCGCCATTCGTAACGCTGTGCGCTCACGCGATATCGTAGCCCGCTTTGGCGGCGAAGAGTTCATGGTGCTGTTGACCAGCAGCAGCGCAGAAAATGCTCTTCAGGCCGCAGAGCGGATTCGTCAGCGGGTCTATGATCTGAAAATCCCGCATATGTTTAACGAAAGCGTCGCGACCAATGTGACTATCAGTGTCGGTATGACGCCGCTGGTGGATGCTGATATTGACAGCGCCCTGAAACGGGCGGATAACGCGCTCTACGAAGCCAAAAATATGGGAAGAAACGTCATTCTCGCCAGCTAATCCTTTACCGCGCGGCAGAAGTCGCCGCGCGGACAAATCGCTTGCCAAGCCGGGACCACGGCATTAGTATCAGAAATCATTATCATTTAGATTTGTATCTGGCACTCGATGGCTTACCGTTCACTCGCATTCAACACTGAGATCATCTGGCGGGCACCGCTCCCTTCGGCTGACCGTGAACTGGCAAATTCAATACGCGACAAAATTACCGTGTTACGCCCCCATCTGCTGGATTTTCTCCGTCTGAATGAAGAAGCCCCTCCCCATGCGCTAACCCTGGCTGAATGGTCACAACCCTCGACGCTGAGTTCGTTCATCGCAACCTGGTCCGACCATATTTATCGTCACCAGCCCAGTCAACCCCGTGAGCAAAAACCGCTGCTGTCCCTCTGGGCGCAATGGTACATCGGTTTACTGGTGCCCCCTTTAATGTTGGCGCTGTTGAGCGAAGATCGCGCCATTAGCCTGGCACCGGAACATGTGCGCGTCGAGTTTCATGAGTCAGGCCGCGCCGCCTGTTTCTGGATAGATATTCATTCAGCAGGTACTTCCCCGACAGAGCCCGCGCAGTCCCGGATAGAAAAGCTGGTCATCACGGCTTTACAACCCGTCGTGCAGGCGCTTGAAGCCACCGGCGATATTAATGGCAAGCTTATCTGGAACAATACTGGCTACCTGATTAACTGGTATCTGGGAGAAATGAAAACGTTGCTGGGAGATGAAAAAGTGGCCGCTCTACGCCAGCACTGCTTCTTCGAAAAACAGCTATCCAACGGCGAAGATAACCCGCTGTGGCGAACCGTGGTTTTACGTGAAGGGCAGCTGGTGCGCCGCACCTGCTGCCAGCGCTATCGCCTGCCGGATGTGCAGCAGTGCGGGGACTGCACGCTGAAATGATCTTTTGATAACGTCAACGGGCGGCTATTTCAGCCGCCCGTTTGCTTTTATGCCGTCTGCTGGCTCTCTTCCGCGATGCGCTGCGCCTCTTCGGCCTCTTGCGCTAACAGCTGTTTCTCATAAACCTTGAAGAACGGGAAGTAGATAATCGCGGAAACGCACGCGAGGACAACCACCAGAATCGCCGCCCGAAAATCCCAACCCAGCGCCCATGCGCCGCCAATCGGTGCCGGGGCGGTCCACGGCACAACCGAAATCACCCGGCCAATGAGATCCATCTTCATGGCGGCCCAGGCCAGCACGGCATTGACCATCGGCGCCAGCAGGAAGGGAATAAAGAACACCGGGTTCATCACGATAGGCGTGCCAAAAATGACCGGCTCGTTGATGTTAAACAGGCTTGGCACCACGCTCAGGCGGCCAATTGACCGCAGATGCGCGGAGCGGCTACGCAGATAGCAGAACACAAGCCCCATCGTCGCTCCAGAACCGCCAATCACAATAAAGAATGTCCAGAACGCTTCCATAAAGATATGCGGCAGTGGAGCACCCTGCGCCAGAGCCTGTTGGTTCATGCCGAGGTTAGTGAGCCAGAACATCTGCAGCATGCCAGAAACAATAGCCGCACCGTGGATACCCGCAAACCACAGCAGGTGGCCCACCAGGACCGCCAGTAAAATTGCGGGCAGCGAGTCGGCTGCGGAAACCAGCGGTTTAAAGATAGCCATAATGGCCTGAGGGATCAGCATATCAAAATGATGCTGAATAAGCAGGCTCAGGGGATACAGCGTCAGGACGACAACCAGAACCGGGATCAGCAGGTCAAACGAGTTTTTGATCATCGGCGGCACCTGATCCGGCAGGCGAATACCAATATTATGCGCTTTCAGGAAACGCATCATTTCAACGCAATAGACCGCCACAAGAATCGCCGTAAATATCCCGGTTCCTCCCAGGCTATCTACCGGCAGGTTGCCGTTCGTTTTTGGCGCCGCCACCAGCAGGAAGGCCATAATCGACAGCATGGCGCACATAAAGGGGTCGAGCTGATTGATTTTTTCGTAATGCTTACCGAGGTTATAGGCGATCGCGGCGCAAATATAGATCGACATAATACCCATCGTCATATCGAACGGCGTCAGAATTCGCCCTTCAAACTCTTTTGCCAGATCCAGCCAGGCGCGGGCAAATCCCCATGTGGTATCCGGTGAAAACGGCGGATAAGCGAATACCAATAGAAAAGAGCCGACAATCATAAACGGCATGGCGGAGATAAAACCGTCGCGGATAGCCATCACGTGGCGCTGAGACGAGATGCGCCCGGCGACAGGGCTGATGTAATTTTCTACGAAGCGAAATATCAGATTAAATGCAGCATGGTTAGCAGACATAGCAGCCCTCCTGACAGGCTAGATGAACAGGCCCAACAACGATTATCTTGCCGCTGTGATGAATCCGCTTCTGCGAGTGAGCGACCAGATTTGATAGCCCGCAGGCTTTAGTGCTCAGGTACGTTCGATTCATCTTCGGCTCTTTTGTTATAGGTGACGCAGGGAAGTTACCTTGTCAGTATTCATGTCTCTATGAATAACCGCAACCGGTTACAGTAACCGGTTGCGGCGAATGTGAAGGAGATCCAGAAATTAGAAAGAATCTTGATTATCAACGAGAGATATTTACACTTTGCGAAGCTTGTGACAGATTTTTAACAAGCCTTAATCAGGAGATTCCAATGAGTCTGCAGTCCGTGCGGCAGTTTTTTGCTGACCACGCCCCCGATATCGAAATCATCGAACTTACTCAGAGCACGGCCACGGTAGCATTAGCCGCAGCGGCGCATAACGTTGAACCCGGGCAAATAGCCAAGACCCTGTCTTTAAAAATAAAAGACAGGGTTGTGCTCGTTGTCGCAAAAGGCGATGCGCGCCTGGATAATAAAAAACTAAAGGAAGCCTTCGGCGCCAAAGCGCGCATGCTCAGCAGCGATGAGGTCATTACGCTAACGGGACACCCTATTGGCGGCGTCTGCCCCTTTGGCCTGGAAGTTCCGCTGGCGGTGTACTGCGATATTTCACTGAGGCAGTACCCGGAAGTGCTGCCAGCAGCAGGATCAATTCATAGCGCCATTCGCATTTCACCCGAGCGGATGGCGCAGTTGACTGATGCTAAGTGGATTGACGTTTGTCTTTAATAGATCGTTGGCACTACTGAGCAAGGCGCATAACTCTGGCATCGTCATTATTCGCCGACAGGCGCATTAAAATGTCTGCCGCGCTCAGTAGTCCCATATCAGAACTGACGCCAAGCTTGGTCATGGCATTGAACTTATGGGCCCGAATCGTTTTAATATTTCTTTCCAGCTGTGTCGCTATTTCAGGTAAAGAGTAGCCATAAGACATATATCGTAGGATGGTATGCTCCGTTGGGCTCAAAATTTGGCCAGAAATGCTCTGCTTTTGACATACCGAGCCCTCATTGGTCTGATAGCTATGATCGAGAAGCTGAAGCAAATATTCCTGCAGCTGGATCCGACAGGCAGATTTATTCAGAATGCCGTGTAAGCGGGAGGGCGTCAGATGGCTAACCAAACGCATTTCCGCTTCATCATTCGCTAAGACAATTCTTTGCATTTCTGGGCAATAACGCGCGATCTCATGGAGAAAGAGCAAGCTTTCAAGACGGGACCTGCGATTACCTGAAAGTGAAAAAATAATCGCAGAAAAATCTTTAGACTGAAACTCTCGTTTTAATGCTTTAGTATCTTGAAAGAATTGAATACGATAATTCTTACCACTTTCATTAATTAAGATGTGGCGAAGAGCTACTTCCGTCATCGCACATTTCTCTACGATAGCGATATATCGTGTTGTGAAGTCTTTTTCCATTCCGTTTGATCTCCATAGGCTGAATAAATATTCAGCTCCTTCATTCCCTGTGCACTATTAATCCAGGCATACATCTCTGCATTACTACGTAGAGATAAGCGGCGCATAGCACTATTTTTCTGCGCACTTATGGTTTTATTGCTCTTCTTCAATAAAGCAGCAATTTGATTAATTCCCCATCCTTTTGCAAGAAGCCTCAATACTTTACGCTCGGAAAGAGTCAAAATGACCATTTTTTGCTGTTCTTCACCGATGCGTTCGACTTCAGGGGAGAACAACGTCTGGCTAATACGTTCGGCGGCAAGACCACCAGCGCGAACTACTTCGATAAGGCGTTTTACCGGTTCGCTGTCTGAAATTAACGTACTTTCAGGACGCATTAATAATTGAACGGCTAACGGAAAACAGGTGTTTCCTACCATAAAGACCCAGTGTATATCCCTGTATTGGGTCATTAAAGAGTAGTAGTGTTCACAAATGTTTCTAGGATGCTCTATTTCACCGGACAAGTCAGCGATAACCAGCACTGCGCGACGCAATTGCAGCAGGGTTAGCTCATCCTGAGAACGACAAAAATTCAATTCATAATCAGGGAGATGCTCCCCCACGATGGCCTTCAAACCGGACTGCATCACCGGTATTCTGCTGATAATAATGCCGAACTTACCCTGTCCTGGTAACATAAACCCTCCGCTTCCTGTCGAAGACTCACCGCCGGCGCAAAAACAATCGGATGAATAATTTAATAACCATCATAATTATTTTGCCAAAATGAATCTTTATCGTCCCTGGCGGGTACGCTATATCGTACCCTAAAACCAACTTATATTGTGAGGAGTAACATATTGCTGTTATCCATGCCAATGATTAACATTAACACAGGTGGTTGTCATCAATAAATTAGAAATGGTTAACATCGTCGTTAGATACGCTAACTTAAGATAAATTAAATAAAGATTTCTTTATTTAATTTTTTTCCTAAATGCTTTTGGGGATTCGCCGCTATAGCGACGAAAGAAACGAGAAAAATAGGCAGCATCATTAAACCCCAAGTAATCAGAAAGTTGCGCAATAGTCATGCTGGTATACAACAGGTTGCGACGCGCCTCAAGCATCACCCTTTGATGTAAAACTCCCAGCGCGCTGCAGCCATAAAATTCATGACACAAATAATTTAAATGGGTCGCGGACACACCCACCCGCCTGGCATATTCGGCTAAGGGCAGATGTTCGCGATAATGGCTTTCAATGAGACGAGAGAAATGGCGCATCACGCTACGCTTGCGTTCCGCTTTGTCCTCCGCTATCGGCTGTGGGCGATATTGCCGATTCAGCCAGACCAGCAGCGCTCCCAGCAGCGAATGCAGCATCATTTCACGCGCATCATACTCCTCACGGTACTCTTCTCGCAAAGCGGTAAACAGCGCCCGAATATGGCCCCGAGAGGCTTTTACCGGCACACACTGTGGCTGGCCGAGGAGATCCAACTGGCGGCCAAACTGATTCTCAACCCTCCTGAGCAGGGGTAATGCCAGGGATAAAACGTATCCTTCCGTGCCCGGCGAAAATCGAAATCCATGAATACAAAGCGCCGGAACAACCTGAATACAGGATTCCACCATCACGGTCGTTGTTCCTTCGATTTCAATTTCCGCCCGCCCTTTATGCAGGTACAACAGCTGCACCAGCTCAGCATGCTGATGCACGCGGATATGCCATTCATAAAGATGGCTGCGCTGGAGTATCGACTCACAGTGCAGAAGTTCGGGCGTTGGCCAGCCCTGCTCTTCGCCATACAGTTTGAAAACGGGAATGGTGCTCACTGCCTGCATCACGCCTCCGGATATTTTTGGTGTTACGCCACGCGCTCCATCGGCAGACCAACATAGTTTTCAGCGATAGTGGTTAAGCCGGCGCGTGATTGCAGATAATAACGACGATCCGCCGCCTGCATTTTTCTATCGAACTCGCTTTGCTGCGGAAAATCATGCAGCAGACGCGTCATAAACCAGCTGAAACGCTCCCCCTTCCACACCCGATCCAACGCCAAACGCGAGTAGCTGGCTAAGAGGTCAACGCGGCCATGGTGATAATACTCGCGCAGGATCCGCCATAAATAGTTCACGTCGGACGCTGCGAGATTCAACCCTTTTGCCCCGGTTGGCGGTACGATATGCGCCGCATCTCCCACCAGAAATAGCTTCCCGTACTGCATCGGCTCCACCACATAGCTGCGCAGCGGCGCGATGCTCTTCTCCAGTGAGTGACCCGTCACTAACTTGCCGGATAACTCATCAGGGAGACGCCGTTTAAGTTCATTCCAAAAGCGCTCATCAGACCAGGCCTCCACCTTTTCGCTAAGCGGTACCTGCAGATAATAGCGACTTCTGGTTAGTGAGCGCTGACTACACAGCACAAACCCGCGTTCGTGGTGAGCGTAAATAAGCTCCGGATTTACCGGCGGCGTGTCGGCCAGCAGTCCCAGCCAGCCAAACGGCCAGACGCTCTCGTACTCTTTCAGAACCCCTGCCGGAATACTCTGCCGGGACACGCCGTGAAAGCCGTCGCAACCGGCGATAAAGTCGCACTCCAGGAGGAGGTTTTCTCCGTTACAGGTAAAAGAGACCGATGGTCTATCGCTTTTGGCATCATTAATTGTGACGTCGCTAACCCCATAAATCGTCGGGGCGCCACATTCCGCCCGCGCCGCCATTAAATCCCGCGTCACCTCAGTCTGGCCGTATACCATCACGCTTTTGCCTTCCGTCAACTCCGTCAGCGCAACCGGTACGCGCTTGCCTTCAAACAGAAACTCGACCCCATGATGGATCAGGCCTTCAGCATCCATTCGCCGGGCCGCCCCGGCTTCGCGCAGCAGCTCTACCGTTCCGCTTTCCAGAATGCCCGCACGGATCCTCCCCAGCACATACTCGGGCGTCTGTCGCTCAAGTATCACCGTCTGAATCCCGGCGTTATGTAAGAGCTGCCCCAACAGGAGTCCGGACGGACCCGCGCCGATAATCGCCACTTGTGTTTTCATAGGATCGCCTCAGCAAGGTTAATTATTTGTTTGTTTTTTGTTTATTAAAAGTTTGAATTTGCATTTTTGATAAGTCTGCCGGGAAAAAGAAGGGAGAAAATGGCGCAAAAATTGTACTTTTCACCAATCTTGCGGAAGTGTGGCTGAGTTCAAATTTTCACAGAGCCCGCAGAGCGGGTGTTTTTTTACACATTGTTTGATCCTGACCGCTCAGAGAAAGCACGACTTCAGGTAAAAGTATCGCCAGACACTACGGCATCGGGCATCACGGACAGCAGGTATTTATGCAAGCAGATCGGGCAACCCAGCGCGCAATCACGCGCTTGTGCATTCAATGTGGTCTTTTCTTATTACAGCATGGCGCGGAAAGCGCGCTGGTTGAGGAGCTTTCAACTCGTCTGGGCCTGGCGTTGGGGATGGATAGCGTTGAAAGCGCCATCTCTTCCAATGCGATTGTGCTCACAACCATCAAAGATGGCGAATGCCTGACTTCAACGCGAAAAAACACCGATCGCGGCATCAACATGCACGTCGTCACGGAAGTTCAGCATATTGTGATTATGGCAGAGCATAAACTGCTGGATTATAAGGATGTCGAAAAACGATTCGCGCAAATTAAACCGCTGCGCTACCCACGCTGGCTACTGGTGTTAATGGTCGGCCTCTCCTGCGCCTGCTTTTGCAAACTTAACAACGGCGGCTGGGATGGCGCGCTGGTCACCTTCTGCGCCAGTACGATAGCCATGTATATTCGTCAGGTACTCACCCATCGCTCTATGCATCCGCAAATCAATTTCTGCCTCACCGCCTTCGTCGCAACGACCATCTCCGGACTGATGCTGCGCCTGCCCGCTTTCGCCAGCACGCCGACGATAGCGATGGCCGCCAGCGTACTGCTGCTGGTACCCGGCTTTCCGCTGATCAACGCCGTTGCCGACATGTTTAAAGGGCATATCAATACCGGCCTGGCGCGCTGGGCCATTGCCAGTCTGCTCACGCTCGCCACCTGTATTGGCGTGGTGATGGCGATGACGATGTGGGGGCTACGCGGATGGGCATAATTATGTATCTCTACGCGCTGGCGCAGGATATGGCTCTGGCAGCCATCCCCGCCGTTGGGTTCGCCATGGTATTCAACGTCCCACAGCGAGCGCTGCGCTGGTGCGCGCTGCTGGGGGCTATCGGCCACGGCTCGCGCATGGTCATGATGACGGCAGGTTTTAATATCGAGTGGGCAACGTTCATGGCCGCCCTGCTGGTTGGCAGCATTGGGATCCAGTGGTCCCGTTGGTATCTGGCGCACCCGAAGATTTTCACCGTAGCGGCGGTGATCCCGATGTTCCCCGGTATCTCTGCCTATACCGCGATGATTTCAGCGGTCAAAATCAGCCATTTCGGCTACTCGGAAGAGATGATGATTATGCTGCTGAGTAACTTTCTCAAGGCTTCATCCATCGTTGGCGCATTATCGATCGGTCTTTCTATCCCGGGGCTTTGGCTGTATCGCAAGCGTCCGCGCGTTTAATTCACCGCGCCGCCGGGTTACCTGCGGCGCTCCTTCCTGAGCGACCTCTATGCTACTATGTGTGCAGCTACCCCTCTCCTTTTAGTTGTTCAGAGTTGAGATTGATTTATGTCTTCACGAATATTAACTACCGATTTTAGCGGTCTGGATGACTTCATGCAGGATCACGCAGCGGTACTGGCAAAATCGGCCAGCGGCGCCGTCGCCGTATTTACCAACAATGCCCCCGCCTTCTATGCGCTGACGCCGGAGCGTCTGGCGCAGCTGCTGGAGCTGGAAGCCAAACTGGCGCGCCCCAATAGCGATATCGCCCTCGACGCGCAGTTTTTTGACGAGCCGACGGCGGTTCCCGTTGCAGTACCGATGGGCAAATTCCCGATGTACGCTGACTGGCAGCCGGATGCCGATTTTCAGCGTCTGGCTGCGCTGTGGGGCATCGCCCTAAGCCAGCCCGTTACGCCGGAAGAGCTGGCCGCATTTGTCGCCTACTGGCAGGCGGAAGGTAAAGTCTTTCATCATGTCCAGTGGCAGCAGAAGCTAGCACGCAGCGTACAGATTGGCCGGGCCAGCAACGGCGGCCAGCCGCGGCGTGACGTCAACGCGATTAGCGAACCCGAAAATCATATTCCACGAGGATTCCGCGGATGAGCATGAAAAATGTCGGCGATTTAATGAAGCGCCTGCAAAAGATGATGCCAGCCCATGTCGAACCCGCGTTTAAGACAGGTGAGGAGCTGCTGGCATGGCAAAAAGAACAGGGCAAGCTGCGGTCTGAAGCGCTGGAACGCGAAAACCGCGCCATGAAAATGCAGCGTACCTTTAACCGTTCCGGTATCCGACCGCTGCACCAGAACTGCTCGCTGGATAACTACCGGGTTGAGTGTGAAGGCCAGATGATTGCGCTTTCCCGAGCGCGCCAGTACGTCGAGGAGTTCGACGGCAATATCGCCAGCTTTATCTTTTCCGGCAAACCGGGCACCGGAAAAAACCACCTCGCCGCCGCTATCTGCAACGAACTGCTGCTGCGGGGCAAGTCGGTGTTGATTATTACCGTCGCCGATATCATGTCAGCGATGAAAGATACCTTCGGCAACCGGGAAACCAGCGAAGAGCAGCTTCTCACCGACCTGAGCAAAGTCGACCTGCTGGTGATTGACGAAATCGGGATGCAAACGGAATCACGCTACGAAAAGGTTATCATTAACCAGATCGTCGATCGTCGCTCTTCGTCAAAACGTCCCACCGGTATGCTGACTAACAGCACCATGGACGAGATGAACAAGCTTCTTGGCGAGCGCGTCATGGACCGCATGCGGCTGGGCAATAGCCTGTGGGTCAACTTCAACTGGGACAGCTACCGCGATCGCGTGACCGGCAAAGAGTATTAAGATATTTCTGAACACTGCCGGCGTTATAATCAGGACATTGTTCAGTCACGGCGAAGAGTATGTCTATGAAATCTGTAAAAACGTTATTCCGCACGGCGATGGTGGCCAGCGCTTTATTGACCTTCGGCGCTCACGCCACCTCCTGGCAGGACTCTCTCTCCAGCGCTGCGAACCAGCTCAGCAGCCAGAGCGGTAGCCAGCAAAGCGGCGGCATGTCCCTCTCTTCGCTGACCGGTTTGCTCAACGGCGGCAGTCAGTCGTTGACTTCCAGCAGCATGAATAATGCCGCCGGGATTATGTCTTATTGCGCGAAACAGAAACTGACGTCGGTAACCAATACCGAAAACATTAAAAACCAGGTTCTGGATAAGCTGGGTCTCAGCGCGCCGGAAAAACAAAAAGAAGATACCAATTATCTTGATGGCCTTCAGGGCTTGCTGAGTAGCAAAGACGGTCAGCAGCTGAATCTGAATAGCCTCGGCAGTAGCCCGCTGGCAGAAAAAGTGAAAACCAAAGCCTGCGACCTGGTATTAAAACAGGGCGTTAGCTTCCTCTCCTGATCCTGGCCGCATAATGCCGCGTTTGGCGCTTTACCCTGGCCAGCGCGGCCGCAACCTCTGTTTTTTAACATCTCTCCTTCTGAACCCCTGGCAGACAAGATGTGAAGCGGGTCAAAAATGGCGATTTCTAAACCAATTCTGAACCACAGCACAAATTCATGACGATACAATTGCGGCAATATTGCGCTGCAATTACAGTGTAGCGTGGAAAAAGATCTATCTGGCCAGCCGACAGCTGGCGTGAATGAGGATGAGCTGTGTCAGAGTTGTTATCCATCGCCCTGTTTGTTGCTTCGGTGATGATTTATGCGTTAAAAGCCGGTCGTAATACCTGGTGGTTCGCCGCCACGCTCACGGTGCTGGGCCTGTTCGTTATTCTGAATATTACCCTCTACGCCAGCAATTACTTCACCGGCGACGGTATCAATGACGCGGTACTTTATACGTTGACCAACAGCCTGACGGGCGCTGGCGTGGGCAAATATATTCTGCCGGGCGTTGGGCTGGTCGTGGCGCTGGTCGCGGTATTTGGCGCACTCGGCTGGATACTGCGCCGCCGCCGGCATCATCCTCATCACTTTGGTTACAGCCTGGTGGCGCTGGTCCTGGCGCTGGCGTCCGTGGACGCCAGTCCGGCCTTCCGCCAGATTAGCGAGTTGGTCAAATCCCAGTCCCGCGATGGCGATCCTGACTTTGTGGCTTACTACAAAGAACCGTCAAAAAGCATCGCGGACCCGAAACTGAACCTGGTGTACATCTACGGCGAAAGCCTTGAGCGCACTTATTTTGATAACGACGCCTTCCCGAACCTGACCCCGGAGCTCGGCAAGCTAAAAAGCGAGGGCCTGGATTTCAGCAACACCGCCCAGCTCCCCGGTACTGACTACACGATTGCCGGAATGGTCGCTTCCCAGTGCGGGATACCGCTGTTTGCGCCGTTTGAAGGCAACGCATCGGCTTCGGTTTCCAGTTTTTTCCCGCAGAATATCTGCCTCGGCGATATCCTGAAAAACTCGGGTTATGAGAACTACTTCGTACAGGGCGCTAACCTGCGCTTTGCCGGAAAAGACGTTTTCCTGAAATCGCACGGCTTCGATCATCTGTACGGCGCGGAAGAGCTAAAAACCACGGTCGCCAACCCAACCTACCGAAACGATTGGGGCTTCTACGATGATACGGTGCTTGATGAAACCTGGAAAAAATTCGAAGCGCTTTCACAATCGGGAAAACGCTTCTCGCTGTTTGCGCTGACGGTCGACACCCATCATCCGGATGGTTTTATTTCCCGTACCTGCCAGCGCAAAAGCTACGATATGGACGGTAAAAAGAACCTCTCTTTCAGCGCCGTTTCCTGTAGTCAGGAGCATATCGCGGCGTTAATTGAGAAGATTAAAGCGTCGCCGTGGTTCAAAAATACGGTCATTGTGGTCTCATCCGATCACCTGGCGATGAAAAACACCGCCTGGGAGTATCTGAATAAACAGGATCGCAGCAACCTGTTTTTCATTCTGCGCGGCGATAAGCCCCAGCAGGATACGCTGGCCGTTAAACGTAATACTATGGACAACGGCGCGACGGTGCTGGATATTCTCGGCGGCGATAACTTTATTGGTCTTGGCCGCAGCAGTCTATCCGGGGAGTCGCTTTCAAGCGTTTTCCTCAATATGAAAGAGAAGGTGCTGGCGTGGAAGCCGGATATCATCCGCCTGTGGAATTTCCCCAAAGAGATGAAGAATTTCACCGTTGATTCGCAGAAGAATATGATCTCCTTCTCCGGCAGCCATTTCCGCCTGCCGCTGCTGCTGCGCATCTCCGATAAGCGCGTTGAGCCGCTGCCGGAGAGCGAATACTCCGCGCCGCTGCGCTTCCAGCTAGCCGACTTCGCGCCACGCGATAACTTCGTCTGGGTCGACCGCTGCTACAAAATGGGTCAGCTATGGTCGCCGGAGCTGGCGCTCTCCACCGACTGGTGCGTATCCCAGGGTCAACTGGGCGGCGAACAGCAGGTCCAGCGCGTTGACAAAGCCCAGTGGCAGGGTAAAACCGCCTTTAAAGATACCCTTATTGATATGGAACGTTATAAGGGCAACGTCGATACTCTGAAGATTGTCGATAACGATATTCGCTATAAAGCCGACAGCTTCCTGTTCAACGTGGCCGGCGCGCCGGAAGAGGTGAAGCAATTCAGCGGCATATCTCGCCCGGAATCATGGGGGCGCTGGTCGAACGCGCAGCTCGGCAGTGAAGTGAAAATTGAATATAAAGAGCCGCTGCCGGAGAAATTCGACCTGGTGATTACCGCCAAAGCCTACGGGCCAAACGCCAATAAACCGATTCCGGTACGCGTGGGCAACAGCGAACAAACGCTAACGCTGGCCAATGATGTCACCACCACGACCCTGCATTTCGATAATCCGTCGCGCAGCAACACGTTGACGATTGCGCCGCCGGACCCGCAGTCCACGAACGAGGGTAATATTCTCGGCCATTCCCCGCGCCAACTGGGCATCGGCATGGTTGAAATCAAAGTGGTGAAAAGCGAAGGTTAAGTCATCGCGCCCGGCGACTTTTTGCGCCGGGCCATGGTTGTGGAGGCCGGGTATTAACAATGCAGCGGCTTGAGTTCATCCGCCGAAAGTCCGGTAATTCGCTGGACCGTTTCCTTATCCAAACCGTTCTGCAGCATACTGCCGGCAATGCGCAGCGCTTCCCGTCGGCTCCCTTCCTGCAGCCCTTCCTGCAGCCCTTCCTGGAGCCCTTCTTGCCGGCCCTCTAACCGCCCTTCCTGTCTTCCCTCTTGCCGCCCTTCCTGCTTGAGCTTTTGAGCGATGGACATTAATCTCTCCTCATATTGTGGCAGACGGCGGGCCAACCGGCGGAGAAACACGCCTGGATCGGCGGAATTGCCGTACTGCAGCATATAATGAAACAGCACTCTCAACTGCCTGCGGTTAGTGTATCCCAGCATCACGAGGGTCGCCAACGACTCCGTAATCCCGCTGAGATCGCGCTGACGAATATGCTTTTGCATCAGCTCCAGCAAAGCGACCCGCCGATGCTGAACGATTTCATCATCCGGCATCACCGTTACGTCAACCAGCGGAAACGGGCAGGCATACAGCTTCTTCGCCATCTGCGGGTCGGCAAATTCATCCAGCCAGTTCAGGGAAAAGGGATAGGGACTGGCCGCACCATGATAAAAAAGCATCGGCACGACCAGCGGCAGCGCTTTATGCCCAGCGTCGAGATGCCGCTGCATCGCGGCAATCGCATAGCGCATCAGGCGAAAAGCCATATGGTTATCCGGCGAGCTCTGGTGTTCTATGACCACATAAACATACCCCGGGCCGGAGCGGGTTTGTACTGACCACAGCACGTCCGAATATCAGGCGCGCAAATCCTCATCAATAAAGCTCGCTGGCTCCAGCCGCAGCGTCGCAAAATCACACCGCTGGCGGATCGCCTGGGGAAGGTAGAGCGTGAGGAAATCATGCGCCGTCTCCGGGTGGCGAAGAAATCGTTTGAATACCGCATCGTGCGGCGTCGACGTCATCCGTTTTTTCATGGCCGTCCGCTTGCCTGAAAGTGAAGGAAAGCCGGACTCTACCACCGCTTTTTACCCGGTTGGTTTTGGCGATGATTTTCTGGGAAGCGCCTCGGAGAATAGCGCGGCGGCCAGCCAGGCTGGCCGCCGCAAGCAAGGCTTAGTAATCAAACTGACGGTAATAACGGCGAATATTGAGATCGTGCCCGGTGTGATGTTCAAAATGGGCCGCCAGCCTGTCCACCAGCAGGGTGGAAACCACGCACGGCGCCATAATCCAGCGGAAAGCATCATCGATGCCGTTCAGCGGGTAGTCGCGCGGGTCAATCACCACCAGATGGTCGGTGATCTTCTCAGCGAAGCGTTCAACGCGCTCATCCAGCCCCCGGCATTTACCCTCGCCTTTGACCAGAAACAGCGGAACCTCTTTCTCCAGCAACTCCAGCGTGCCGTGGAAAAACTCGGCGGAACTCACCGACTTGGTCCGCTTCCACTGCATCTCTTCAAGAATACACATCGAGAACAGATAGACCTCGCCCCACATTTCCGCGCCGCCAATCCACATCATATAGTCGCAGCCATGATATTGAGCGGCGATTTTATCCGCCTGCGGATCGAACCGGCGTTTGGCCTGCAGGAGATTTTCCGGCAGCAGTTCCAGCTGGCTGGCAAAACGATCGTAATCGGCAAAGTCGCCGTGACGATAAATAACACGGAAGAATAACCAGTACAGCAGCATATATTCATATTCCACGCCGTTTTTGTGGCACATCGGAATATGCCAGCTCGCCGCCTCAGCTAATGGCGAATCAGCGTTACGGGTAATGGCCACCACGCGAATCCCCTGCGCTTTGCACCATTCGGCAATGGCGACCGACTCTTTGGTATCGCCGGACTTGGATAACGTCACCACCACCGCATCTTTATTTAATTTTTTGTGCCCACGATGAATTAATTCCGCCGCCTGCTCAAGGTAAACAGGTACGCTGGTTAATTCTTTTGCAAACTCATTTATTGCCATCATCGGCGCCAAAGAACCGCCTACCGAGGCGAAAAATAACGCGCTACAGCCGCTGTGATAAATATCGTCGGCGACGGCTTCTGCCTGCTGACGCGCAGCGATGATCTCGCGAGCACTGGTCAGGTACTCGTCCTGATTAAAACCCAACATAGTTATTCTCCTGAATAATCAGATTTTACTTTTTAATACGCGGTCAAAATCGTCAAAAATACGTTTTGCCAGATCGATCCCTTTTAGTCGGGCGGTATGCCATGCCAGCATCTGGACCGGAACGATTAGCAGCAGCGGCGCCAGGTGATGGTCACACGGACAGTTCAGCGCCAGCGCCTGCTCATCCTCTTTATCGCTGAGCGTCAGCGTAAAGGCCCGGGCAATGGACGGCGCCATATAGTCCCGCAGCGCCCGGGTACGCGCATCCGGCGCATCTTCAATAAACAGCATCACGTGACGGGCGTTCGCCTCCAGATAGGGGCCGTGCATATAGGCCTCAAGTTCAAATCCACTAGAAGGGACCCGCACCGTCTCGGTAAATTTGGTTTCGAACTCCTTCGCCACGCCAACCAGCGCGCCATAGCCGATGGCGATAAATCGTTCGCCGCCCCGCAGCGCTTCGCCGTGCCTGTCGATAAAGCGCGAGGTGCGGGCGATAACATCCGGGATAGCCGCCGCCAGCCGCTGCAGCTCGTCAAGATAGCGCTGCTCCTCGGCCTCGCTGACTCTTCCCTGGACACGGGCAATCATCAGCGCCATCAGCAGCAAATTCAGTACCGTCGCGCTAAATCCGCGGGTGACAAACCCTACGCTCTCAATACCGGTATTGATATCCAGTACCCCGTCGCAATCGCGGGCTATCGGGCTTTGCGGGTCGGAGGTCAAGGCAAAAACCGGCAGATTCGCCGCCTGGACCTTGCGCATCGCCTCCAGCGTCGAGGCGCTTTTTCCGCTCTGCGAAATCGCCACCACCAGATCGGTATGCGGATCGACAGCCTCGTAATGCGTAAAGTTATACGGCTCTTTAATTTCAACCAACACGCCGAAGCGCTGTTCAAAGAAATAGCGCGCGCACAGTGCGGCGTTTAGCGACGATCCGGTCGCCAGCAGCAAAATACGGCGTACCGGATGCTGGCGGGCGAAATCCTCAATCGCCGCCAGCTTTTGCCGATAGTCGCGCAGGATCTGCGCCAGACAGGCCGGCTCTTCGCTGATATACGTCATCATTGTTGGTACCATTTTCGACTCCCGTTAAAACAAGCCAATCCACGAACCCAGAATGCCCACCAGCGCCATCCCGCCAATAATAGAAAGCGGTTTGACCTTACGCCCCAGCAGCCAGTAAACGATGCCAAAGCTCAGCAACGGCAGCATGCAGGGCAGAATGTCGTTGATAATGTCCTGTACCTGGGTTTTCGCCTCCCCGGCACCGAAAGAGACAGGGATAGTGATATCAATCATTGAGGCGGTCATCGCGCCCACCACCATCAGGCCGATAATCGACGCCCCGTAGGTCAGGCTCTCCATCATTCCGCTCTTCTGGATCCGCTGCAGCACCCCGGTGCCCAGCACGTAGCCCCAGCGGGTAAAGAACCAGCGCACCAGAATATGCGGTACGTTAAACACCAGCAGAAACAGAATGGGTCCGAGAATGTTGCCCTTTAGCGCAAGGCTGGTGCCGATGCCGGTGGCGATCAGCCGCAGCGTCCCCCAGAAAAAGGAGTCCCCCAACCCGGCCAGCGGCCCCATCAGCGACGCTTTAACGTTATCAATCGCGTTGGCGTCCATGTTTTTCTGCTGGCTATTTTTCTCCTCCATCGCCGTGGTGATCCCCAGCAGCAATGTGACGATATGCGGCGTGGTATTGAAGAACACCAGATGTCGTTTCAACGCTCCGGCCAGCTCCTCTTTGCGCGGATAGAGCTTTTTCAGCACCGGAATCAGCGCGTAAACAAAGGCGAGATTCATCTGCCGCTCATAGTTCCACGAGAACTCCATCTGGAAGGAGCGCCAGAACACTCGGCGTAAATCGCGCGGCGTAATACGGGTCTCTTCTTGCTCCTGCGGGCGCAGGGTCTCTTCAGAAATCATCTTCGTCGTCATCGCTGACTCCTTGTTCTGTCGTCGTACGAGGTGAGCTCAACGCGGTGACGTTAACCATGACCACCGCCACGATTGCGCCAAGAATGGCGATGCCGGTCACCGGGATTTTCAGGTAGGCCATCAGCACGAAGCCGAGGAAAAAGTACGGCGCGACTTTCTTGTTAATCAGCAGCCTGGCGAGCATCGCGAAGCCGAGAGCCGGAATGATGCCGGTAGCGACGCTGAGCCCGTGTTTGATAAATTCCGGGATGGTATCGAGCAGGGATTTCACCGCGTTGCTGCCGACCAGGAATGAAACGGTCACCACCGTGGCCAGCATCAGCGACAGCCCGAAGCCGGCAATCAGATGCATCCGCTCAATGCCCCGCGTATCCGCCCGTTCCGCGTAGCCGTCAGCCTTCTGGCTGAGCATCGGGATAAACATCCCCAGATAAACGTTTTTCAGGATTAGCGTCAGGGTGGCGATAGGCAGGCCAAGCAGCAGCGCCGTTTCCGTTCCCGCGCCGGAGGTAATGGCGAACGCCACCCCGAGAATGCCGCCGGTTACCACGTCAGGCGGTATCGACGCGCCGACGGAGAAAGATCCAATAAACGCCAGCTCGAGCGTTGCCCCCATGATGACGCCGGTCTGCACATCCCCCAGCACCAGTCCGGTCAGCAGCCCGGTGACGATAGGCCGCGAAATCAGCGACGTCCCTAATGCATATTCCGATTGCGCGATAAACGCCACCAGACCCAGTAAGAGAGCCTCTACCATAATCTGTCCTCCGGAATTAAACGCATTCCGCAAAAAGCTGTTTGCGATCGTTAGGGACCTGGCGGATCTCAACCTCGACGCCTTTCCCGACCAGTTGCTGCAGTTGCTCTATTTCTTCCGGGAGTAAATTAATCGCCTTAGAGATATTTTTGCTGCCCTCTTTAGCCTTAATCCCACCGAGATTAATACTTTTTATTTCCGCGACGGCGCTGGCAATACGCCAGGCGTCATTCACCGACTCCACAACGATAAAGAGATTATATTTATTCGTAACGCCGCTTTTTATCGCTTCTATAGCGTCGTCAATATTTTTAATCACCAGTTTTACCGAAGGCGGCTTGGCGAGCTTAATCGTGGTTTTCCGCAGCTCATCAGTGGGGACATTATCGTTGGCAATTAAAATGCAATCGGCCCCGACATACTGGGTCCAGGAAAAAGCGACCTGGCCGTGGAGTAATCGATGGTCTACCCTTAATAGCGTAATCATGGTGTTCCCTCATTTCAGAAGTCTTTATCAACGGTCATCGCACTGGCAATCGTCTGATTGCAGTACTGGATGCTCTCTTTGGCGCTTATTAATGCTTCAGAAATTAATTTCTCGGTATTTTCTTCCCCTGCGGAAATAAGCAAATCAATAATCAGCGGCAAGTTTAAACCGGACAATAAATGAAAATTAGGACGCGATAAAAAACGCACAAATTCATTATTGACGCTACCGGCGAAAATATCCGTAATGACTATCAGCTCATCCTCAGCGGGAAAACGCGCCAGCAGCGTCTCCACCTGCTGCGTTAGATCGGCCTCCTCTTCGATATAGGCGCAGAGGGTATGAATATCCGGTTGCTTGCCGAGGATCAGCTCCACGGAGTTCAGCAGACCGTTAGCAAAGGTGCCATGGCTGGCAAAAATATAGTGTCGTTTCATCCTTACCTCGAAAGCGCATTCCACTGCTTTCTTAATTGCAACCGGCGTGCCAGAAACAGTGGCGCGCCGGTTAGCGCAAGGACCAACGGATGAAGGGAATTAAAACTCTTGATCTTCCTGAATAAATTCCGTTTCCCGAGTCAGGATATCGTGAATGTAATACAGCTCTACGGCGGGGATTTTGACACTATATCCGCTCTCAATGACACTAAAGGCCTCGCGGAGAATAACCAGCTCGCTCTCCGGACACTGCCTTCCGGAATAATGGGATGGCGACGCGTTGCGGATCAGTCGCTCAATCAGACAGCTGATATGCACGTACAGCGCCACCTTGCGATCGTTGGGCACGTCGCAGCCGGCCAGATGCTCATAGCGCAGTAAAAACTGCTCGACCTGATTGATGACCTTTGCGGTATCGAGGATTGTCACCGACTCGATCACCCGGCGCAGCGAGAAATTTTTCAGGAGCAGGTTATTGATTTCGCTGACCTGTTCAGAGGTGGCCAGCTCGCCGAAAATACGCATCAGCGGGCGGCTGCCCTGGCCGGAAATCAGCGAATCCAGCGAGATCCACGGCAGATCGGCAAGGTGCGGGTCGAGTGTACCGACGATCGCTAACACCTCGTAGCGGCTGAGCATCGGCTCCCGCCGCGCGGGATCGGCGAGCGTTTCCACATCGCAGGCCACAATATCGATGCCGAGCGCTTCGGGAATACTGGCTTTTAACAGCGCCGACAGATTCGCCGCCGCCCCCAGGCCGGTGGCGCAGGTCGTGAGAATCGCCCGCGGTTTGTCCGCCTGCGGATAATAGAGCTGATGCTCAACCGCGAGATCATCGCCAATCTCACGGACAATATCCTCCAGCATATCGCCCTGCAAAATCCGCTCTCCGACGTACATCGCCATCCCGGTCGAGACGTTATTAATAATCGCCACCGGCGTGGTCAGACGGCGGTTAAAGTGGCTGTGAATAGCGTTCAGCGATCCCATATCGACCAGGATGATCAGCCCGGAAGCCAGCGAGTGGCTCTCGATATAGGCCATCACCTGGTCGGCGATAGCCTCCGGCGTCACGTCGAGCGGCATATCGAATGACTCAAACAGCTGGCTTTTCAGCAACCGGTTCGCCACGTTGGCGATGCTGCTGGCGGTGGCGTAACCGTGGGCGAGAACGATCGCCCGGGTGACCTTCTGCTGGCTGATGGCGCCGTTTTTCTGTAACCACAGCACCAGCAACAGCAGGTCAATGCGTCGGGGTTCAATATCCAGCTTCAGCGCCAGCGCGGCGAGGATCTCTTCACAAAAGCGATACAGCAGCGGAAACTTTTGCGCCAGGAAATCCTCCAGTTGGCGGCTTTTCTCGTTGCTCATGGTGGAGTGCGCCTGGCGAGAACGATGTATCAGGTAGTGGCTGAGGGCGTAAATACAGTTGCCGTTAAACTGGATATTGAAGCGCTTTTCAAGGCGATAAAACTCTTCCCGCGCCTGATGGGTCAGCAGCAGTAGCAGATGCGAACTGCTGGCATCGTGATTATCGAAAATAAGCCGATCGAAGAGAGTTTCAATCTCTTCGCCCATTTTTTTTTGCGCCTCTTCCCAAACCGTTTTTTTACTCAATACCGCTTCATATAGCGCCAGAACGCGGCACTGAATATCGTAGATCAGCCCCTGAAGCGGATCGCGCGCGCGCAGCAGCCAAACCAGACTGGTCTGCGGTTCGATAAGCAGCGGCTCCTGCTGGCCCATCGGTTCGCTGAGCGCTGGCGTCGCGGCTATGATATTTTCCGGCAGATCGTGCAGCGTGACGTTAAGCCTCTCTCTGCCCGGGCACCTCGCCCAGGCCGACGCAACGGCGTACTTCACCACATTCTTCAGCTCACCGACGTTACCCCGATAAACATAGTGCGTCAGCACCTGTAGCAGCCGGGGCGTCAGCTGCAGCCGGGCGGCCAACGTGCGCGCCTCCTGCCAGAAAAACTGCAGCGTTAACGCTTCTTTTTCGTGGCGGCTGCGGTTTTGTAAATCAGGCAGGCTAACGAGGATCGGAATACGGCGAATAAAGGTGGTCAGAAAAGTGCTGTGAATATCTTCGGTGGTGGCAAACACCAGCCGCAGAGAAATCGGCATCCCCTGCGCCGTTTCCCCCACCCGATAGATCTCCTTGCGATCCAGCCAGGTGAAGAGCTTCTCCTGGCCCTGCGCATCCAGACGATGGACTTCATCGAGAAACAGCACGCCGCCGTTTGCCGCCTCAAACGCCCCGGCTTTATCCCCCTGCGCGCCGGTAAACGCGCCTTTAACGTAGCCAAACAGGTTGGCGGCCAACAGCTCCGGGTTACTGGCGTACTGGGCGCAGTTGAAGCTGACAAAGGGCGCATCGGGCGCCAGCAGTCCCTGGGCGATAGCAAACTCGTGCATCAACTCCGCCATATAGCTCTTGCCGGTACCGCTGTCGCCGGTGATCAGCAGCGGTAGCCCGCCGTTAGGATAAAACAGCGCGGTTTTCATCTGTTCGATAGGCTTGCGCAGGCTGCCGTCATGGCCGGTCAGCAATGAGAAATGATCCGCCTGCTCCGGCTGTCGGTCGCTCTCCGCCAGCAGCTCCGCCATGCTGGCGTACTCGCTGCGGGAAAGGGGAAAAAACTGCTGGCAAAAGGCGGCCTTATGCAGGAAATAGACCGGACGGGTATTGATCTTCACCAGCACATCCTGGGCCACCAGCTGATTCAGATAGTGGCTGGCGGTGTTTCTTTGCATGGCAAAACGCCGGGCAAGGTAGCCGGCGGTGAAGACCTCGCTCAGGTTATCCGGATCAAAAAAATCGGTCTGATTTTGCAGAAAAGCCAACAGTTCCGTTTTACGCATCGCATCCCCCTCTTCGCCTGTCAGGGGCTTATGATGCGGGAAATCCGCCAGGCGTTGGCGCTTAATTCATTTTTTGCGGTTCAGAGCACAAAAAAAACGACGCCCAAATCCGCGGGCGCCGCACAACAAACCGGCTATAACCGTATCAGGGCCTCCCGCATCCCCTCGCTCAAAATCACTTCCAGATACCGCGTGACCTGTTCGGCAAGTCCGGGAATCCCCGTCAGATCCTCGCCCCAATGCGCTTTATCCTGCAAAATCTCCGTCACCAGCTCACCCAGCGGGCGGCCCTGGGCCACCTGCGCCCACCCTTCGGCAAAACGAGTTAACCAGACGTCATCATCCTGTAACGGATACGCTTGCCCGTCACGCTGGCCGCGGTAGAAGGCGATAAGCGCCGCCAGGGCAAAGGTTAAGCGCGGCGGAATGACGCCATGCTGGCGGATATTCGTCAGCAGCTGCGGCAGGATCCGGGTGCGAAACTTGGTCATCCCGTTCAGGGCGATGGAGAGCAGCTGATGGCGGATAAACGGGTTGAGAAAGCGTCCGGTAACGGCATCAGCAAACTGGCGTAGCTCATCGGCGGGCAAATCCAGCGCCGGGATAATCTCCTCGCCGATGGTCTGCTGCACATAATGGCGAATGGCTTCGTCGCGCATCGCTTCGCCGACGGTATCCACGCCGCACAGCCACGCCACCGGGACCAACGCGGTGTGCGCGCCGTTAAGAATGGCGACTTTGCGCTCTTTGTAGGGCCGGATATCCTCTACGATATGAATATTAAGCGGGCAGCGGTCAAGCCGTAGCTTTTCCGCCAGCGCCCGCGGTCCCTGGATAACAAACAGCCAGAAATATTCGGCGGTATCGAGGAAAGCATCATGGTAGCCCAGCTCCGCCTCCAGCTTTTCTGCTTCATCATGCGGGTAGCCGGTAACGATGCGGTCAACCAGCGTTGAACAAAACGTATTGGCCGTTTCAACCCAGTTGTGAAAAGCCGCGGGCAATCGCCACTCTTCGGCGTAGCGCAGCACCAGCGCCTTCAGCGCCTCGCCGTTATAATCAATTAGCTCACACGGGATAATCGTCCAGCCCTTATCCGCTGCGCCGTTGAAATGGCGGAACCGTTCGAGCAGCAGTTGGGCCAGCTTCGCCGGGAAGCTAACCGGCGGCTTATCGTCAGGCCGGTCTCCGGCGTGATAGCTGATGCCCGCTTCGGTGGTATTTGAAAATACGAATGCAATATCCGGGTTACGGGCCAGCGCCAGATAGCCGGCAAAATCCTGCCAGGGGTTAATTTCATTGTTTACGGAGCGAATAATTCGCGCCTCGCTCACCGCCTCCCCGTGTTCGTCCAGTCCGCGGCTCACCGTGGTGTAGAGTCCGTCCTGGGTATTGAGCGACGGTGGAAACTCGGTGTTGATCGGACGAACGATGGTGACTCCCGCCGCCAGATCGGTTTTCTCATTCAACAGATCCAGCTGCCAGTCGATAAACGCCCGCAGAAAGTTGCCCTCGCCGAACTGAATCGCGCGCGTCGGGTACTGCGGCCCGGGAAAATCTTGTCTGTTTAACGATTTCATGAGCTTACCTGCTAAAAATGAATGACGCCTTTGATCAGCTGGCGATTATTAATCACTTCGCTTTCGTAAATGTCCGCCAGCGACCTGAAATCGTAACGGTGGGTCAGCATCATCCTGGCGGTGATTTCCCCCTCGGCCATCAGCCGCCCGACTTTGGCAAAATCCTCTTCCGTCGCATTGCGGCTGCCCATCATGGTGGTCTCTTTCTTATGAAATTCTGGATCTGAGAACTGCAGTTCACCTTTAAACAGGCCAACGAATATGATGCTGCCGCCGTGGCGAATTAAATTCACCGTGTTGTTCATCGCATGCTGATTCCCGGTGGCGTCGATCACTTTTTGCGCCAGAGAACCGCCGAAGGCGGCGCACAGCTGTTCGATAAACTGCGGGTCGGAAGGATCGAGGGTGCTCAGACCGAGATGCTGCGCCACATGTTCGCGCCGTGCCGGACTGGTGTCCGCCACCACCACCTGCGCCCCGTCGGCTTTGGCGATAGCCGCCGCCCCAAGGCCGATGGGGCCCGCGCCAACTACCAACACCTGCTCTCCCGCCCGGATAGCGGCGCGACGCACCGCGTGGGCGCTGATGGCAAAAGGCTCAATTAGCGCTGCGGCTTCAGGATCGACGTCATCCACCACCAGCAGATTTTTAACCGGAACGCTGAGGTACTCGCTAAACCCGCCGTCCCGATGCACGCCGATAACCGAAATCTTCTCGCAGCAGTTTGTCCGGCCGCTCAGGCAGGCCGGACACTGGCGGCAGGCGACGTAAGGAATGACGGCAACCTGCTGGCCGCTTTTCAGATTAAGAATATTTTTACCAAGACCGATTATCTCGCCGCATATTTCATGACCAAGAACGCGCGGATAGCTAAAAAAAGGTTGATTGCCGCCCCATGCGTGAATATCGGTGCCACAAATCCCCACCGTTTTTATTTTAATGAGAACCTCATCGTCCCCGGGAATAGGAATCTGGCGTTTTTCCCAGTGAAATCTTTTGGGTTCCTGGCACACTAGTGTATTCATCGACGTCATAATAATTGCCTCCGTATTTGTTGGCTTAGATATCGATGAAAAACAGAATTGAGGTTAAAGTCATTGCGAAAACTGTGAAAGCTCGCGCACAAAAATGTTTTAAATCTGGTTTTAATAACGAAATAACAGGAGAACCATGATGAGCCGTTCACAAAACCTTCGTCACAACGTCATTAACCAGGTCATTAACGATATGGCGCGCGGCTTTCTTCCCTCGCCGCTGCCCTCTCAAAGCGCGCTGGCGGAGATGTACAACATCAGCCGCACCACCGTGCGCCACATCCTCAGCCACTTATGCGAGCGCGGCGTGCTGCATCAGGTCAAGCAGGATTACCAGATCCTCCGCCAGCCGGAGGTGCAGGACGGCTTCGATGGTTCCAGCGCCTCGCTGGCCGAACAGAATCGTCTCTTCGAACAGGCGTTTTTCACCATGATCAACCAGCGCCAGCTGCGCGCCGGGGAGATGTTCTCCGAGCTACAGCTGGCGCGTGCTGCCGGCGTCAGTCCGGTGGTGGTCAGAGAATTTTTGTTGAAATTCAGCCGCTACAACCTGATTGAAAGCGAAAAGCGCGGCCAGTGGAACATGAAGAAGTTTGAGCAATCCTGGGCGGAGCAGCTGTTCGAACTGCGGGAAATGCTGGAAACCCACGCGCTCCAGCACTTCCTCAACCTGCCGGATAACGACGCCCGCTGGCTGCAGGCCAGAACCCTGCTTGAGCGCCATCGCGCCCTGCGGGACAGCATCGGCGACAGCTTTCGTATGTTTTCGCAGCTCGATCGCGACTTTCATACGCTGCTGCTGTCCGCTGCGGAAAATATATTTTTTAATCAATCACTTGAAATTATTTCCGTGATCTTCCACTTTCACTATCAGTGGGATGAAAGCGACCTTAAACAGCGCAATATCATCGCCATTGATGAACATATGACCATCCTCAGCGCGCTCATCTGCCGCAGCGATCTGGATGCCAACCTGGCGCTGCGTAACCACCTGAACTCGGCGAAGCAGTCGATGATTAACTCGCTCAAACAGAGCGAATCCCTGGCTCATTAAGTACCGATTAAAAACAGAAAATGATTATCAGCAGCACAAATCTCAAAACATAAACTAATGCCGTAAAAAAGGTTATTTATGCTGAAAACAAGTCGACTTACTTTACTGTGAAATAGGTGGGTGGTGTTTAAACCATTCGGTGTCACTTGTCGTTCAAATAGAATAACCAGGAGTCAGGCGTGGAACAACGAAATATCACTATCGACCCGCAGACAACCTTTAAAAAAGGGAAAGCGGAGACGATTTCAGTTCCGTTAGATAATACGTTAACGCGTAGTACTCGCATTAAAAAAATTCAGACAACGGCAATGATCCTGTTATTTCTGGCGGCGGTGATTAACTACCTCGACAGAAGTTCATTGTCCGTCGCGAACTTAACGATTCGCGAAGAGTTGGGGCTGAGCGCCACCGAAATCGGGGCGCTGCTGTCCGTTTTCTCGCTGGCCTACGGCATCGCCCAGCTCCCCTGCGGGCCGCTGCTGGACCGTAAAGGTCCGCGCATCATGCTGGGGCTGGGCATGTTTTTCTGGTCGCTGTTTCAGGCGGTCTCCGGAATGGTGCACAGCTTTACCCAGTTCGTTCTGGTGCGTATCGGCATGGGGATCGGCGAAGCGCCGATGAACCCCTGCGGCGTCAAGGTGATCAACGACTGGTTTAATATTAAAGAGCGCGGCCGCCCGATGGGTTTCTTCAACGCCGCGTCGACTATTGGCGTCGCCATCAGCCCGCCGATCCTGGCCGCCATGATGCTGATGATGGGCTGGCGCGGGATGTTTATCACCATCGGCTTGCTGGGGATCTTCGTCGCTATCGGCTGGTATATGCTCTATCGCAACCGGGAGGATATCGCTCTCACCGCCGACGAGCAGGCCTACCTTAACGCCGGGAGCGTCAACGTTCGCCGCGACCCGCTAAGCTTTGCCGAATGGCGCAGCCTGTTTAAAAACAAAACCATGTGGGGAATGATGCTGGGCTTCAGCGGCATCAACTATACCGCATGGCTGTATCTGGCCTGGCTGCCGGGCTACCTGCAAACGGCATATAGCCTTGATCTGAAAAGTACCGGTTTTATGGCCGCCATTCCTTTCCTGTTCGGCGCCGCCGGTATGCTCATCAACGGCTACGTCACGGACTGGCTGGTTAAAGGCGGCATGGCGCCGATCAAAAGCCGTAAAATTTGCATTATTGCCGGGATGTTCTGCTCCGCCGCATTTACGCTTATCGTGCCGCAGGCCACTACCTCAATCGCCGCGGTGCTGTTAATCGGTATGGCGCTGTTCTGCATCCACTTTGCCGGCACCTCCTGCTGGGGATTGATTCACGTCGCGGTGGCCTCAAGGATGACTGCGTCCGTCGGCAGCATCCAGAACTTCGCCAGCTTTATCTGCGCCTCCTTCGCGCCGCTGGTGACCGGGTTTATCGTCGATACCACCCATTCATTCCAGCTGGCGCTGATTATCTGCGGCTGCGTGACCGCCCTCGGCGCGCTGGCCTATATTTTCCTGGTCCGACAGCCGATTAGCGACCCGCGTAACGGCTGAATCTTAACGCCCTGCTGGCGGCAGGGCGCTCAAGGTCGCGCTCATCTCATACTGTTTTAATGCCATGGGCGTATAGCCGGCGGCGTGAAACAGCGGCGTAAAGCGCTCCGGGATAGTCACCGACGTACCGAGGCCGGGAAACCGACGGGCGAGCGCCATCAGCATTTCCTGTCCCAGTCCGCGCCCGCGGGCGGCGGGATCGACCCATAAAAACTGCAGCTGCGGCCTGCTGGTTAAGGTCGCCAGCACGGCGAAAGCCTGCTGATGAAGGCTCAACGCCCGGCACGGGAGGGTGCTGAAGGTGAGCGGGTCCATCAGCCACGGCAGCTGACCGTTAATCTCGGCGCCGGCCCTGCGCGTCAGCGCCAGCACGTCATACTCCTGCAATATGGATGACTCCTCGCTCGCGGCCTGCGCGCTCAGATAGCCGCACAGCCCGTGCCGCACCTCGAAGCCCAGCGATTGATACAGCGCCACCGCGGCATGGTTATCGCGGATAACCTCCAGCCACATCCGCCGTACGCCCTGCTCGCGCAGCACGTGGATAAGCGGCGTCATCAGCCGGCGGCCAACGCCCTTTCCGCGATACGCAGGCCGCACTGCGAACGCCGCCAGTCGGGCTTCATCGCCGCGTCGGGCGACGACCGCTATCGCGGCGGGGACATCACCCTCCAGCCAGACGCGAGAATCCAGCAGGCTCAGCCCTTCGGCGCTAAAACGCTGGACAAAAACCTCCACCGACAGCGTGACGGGAACGAGGTAATCTTCGAAACAGTCGCTGAGGATCGTTGTCAGTTGCTCAATGCTGAACTGAGTGGCGGGAACGGCGGTAAGCTCCATACATTTCTCCCGGAGGCTGCTATGCTGAGGTGATGAAAACTAACACTATAACCGCCGCCGCGACGTTACGCCTGACTGAGGAGAACGATATTCCCCTCCTGCCCGCGATTGAGCGCTCGGCGGCCCAGGCTTTCCGCCAGATCCCGGCGCTGGCCTGGCTGGCGGAAAGCGATGTGATAAGCCCCGAGCGCCACCGGCTGTTTCTCGAAACGGACCACAGCCTGCTGGCCGTGGCCGATGACCAACCGATCGGCTTCGTGCTGACCGAACCGCTGGACGATGCGCTGTTTATCGTTGAGATCGCCGTCCATCAGGCGTGGCAGGGGCGAGGCGTTGGCCGCATGATGCTGGAGCAGGTAATAAAGTCAGCCCGCCAGGCGGCGTATCCGGCGGTCACGCTCACCACCTTCCGCGACGTGCCGTGGAACGCGCCATTCTACACGCGCCTCGGATTTTCAATGCTGAACGAGCTAAGGCTACCGGCAGGGCTGGCGGCGAAAAGAGATCTGGAGACGGAACACGGGCTGGCGCCGGAAACGCGCTGCGCCATGCGCTTAGCGCTGTAGCCTTCGGCGCTGCTTTCAGCGCCTGAATATGGTACAAAGTATCATTCCAAATTAACCCGTTGATACCCGTATGTCCTGGTCAATCGATATCATTTCCTGCATTACCGATCGCTTTGTTGAACTGACGGCGACCGAAAAGCGCATCGCGCAGTTTATTCTCGATGATGTCGCGGCGGCGGCGGAGCTGCCCATCGCCGAGATGGCGCGTCTGACCCATACCAGCCAGGCCTCGGTCACCCGCTTTGCCCGGGCGCTGGGCTGCAAAGACGTCCGCGAGCTGAAGATGAAGCTCGCGCAATCCCTCGCGGTCGGGCAGCGATTTATCCTCGATGTGCCGGACCTTGAAGGCGTACAGGGGATCTACGAGTCGATCATCGGCGTGCTGGAGACCAACCGGCGGGCGCTGGATCTTGAGGCGCTGAAACGCGCGGTCGGCTGGCTGAGCGACGCGCGGCAGATTCTGGCCCTCGGCATGGGCGGCGGCTCCACCATCTGCGCTCAGGAAATCCAGTATCGCCTGTTTCGCCTCGGCCTGCCGGTGGTCAGTCAGAACGACGGTCTGCTGGTGCGCATGATGAGCTCGGCGGTCACGCCAAAGGATGTGGTTATCGTGCTGTCCTTAGGCGGCTATACCCAGGAAATCATTGAAAGCGCGGCGATTGCCAGCCAGTACGGCGCGAAGGTGATTGCGATTACCCCTGCCGGGACGCCGCTGGCGGAGCAGGCAGATCTGGTTCTGCCGCTGCTGGTGCGCGAAAACGACTATATCTTCAAGCCCAGCACTTCGCGCTATGCGATGCTGGCGATGGTTGACGTGCTGGCCACCGAACTGGCGATGGCCAACAAGACCCAGGCAAAAGGCAGACTACGCCGCATTAAGCTGGCGCTCGACAGCCACCGCGGCGGCGTTGACCGCCAGCCGCTGGGCGATTAAGCGCAGCGGGCGGCGGCGATAAACCTCTCCGCCTGCTGACGGGTACGCTCCACGGCCTGCCCGGCGCGATAAAGATCGCTTCCCAGACCAGCGCCAGCGCATCCCGCTCGCACCCAGCTCGCCAGATTCTCCGGCGTCACGCCGCCGACCGCCAGCACCGGTACCTCCGGCGGCAGTACTGCTTTCAGCGCCCGAATGTAGTCCGGGCCGAATGCGGAAGACGGGAAAATTTTCAGCCACTGCGCACCGGCGTCCAGCGCGCTAAACGCCTCGGTCGCCGTGGCGCATCCGGCGCAGACCCGCATTCCGCGCGCCACCGCCCGGCGAATCACCTCCGGCTGAGTATTCGGCGTCACGATAAGCTTCGCCCCGGCGTCGGCCAGAAAATCGACCTGTTCAACCTTAAGCACCGTTCCCGCGCCAATCACCGCTTGTTCGCCAAAACGTGCGACCATCTGCGGAATGCTCTGCCGCCAGTCCGGTGAATTAAGCGGGATTTCAATATAGCGGAAGCCCTCGCCCACCAGCGTCGCAATATGCTCCGCCGCCTCAGCGGGGCGGATACCGCGTAAAATCGCCACCAGTTTAATCTTGTCCATGCATTATCCTCGCCATGCCGTTCAGCAATGCCTCATCGCCGCTGCAGCTGTTAACCGTCATTCCACGCGCTATCATCGCCCGGCGATAGCGAGCGTTCAGCGCCGGGTCGCCAACCAGCGTGACGGCGGAGGTACGGTAACGCTGGCCCATGACGGCCACCTCCGCGCCAATCAGCAGACCGGAGAGATAGTCGCTGACCGAGGTCGCCGCCAGCGCCCCGAGTACCCTGGCCGCCCTTGCGACAAAAAGTTCGCTCACCAACGACGGCTGCGCCAGCCCTTTTTCCAGCCCTCGCTCAAACGCCGCCTCGTCCGTCTGCTGGGCCGGTAGCCCTTTGCCGAGCAGCGACTGCGCCATCAGCAGATGATGCAGTTCTCCGGTCATCGCCGTGGCAAAATGGCGCACCGCGCCGTCCTCCACCTGCACCCATTTACAGTGGGTGCCCGGCAGCACGTAACACTCCGCCGGCGCCAGCTGCCAGGCCCCCAGCAGCTGCGTCTCTTCGCCGCGCATCACGTTGTAATCCCCGGCCTGATCCATCTTGAGGCCGGGAATAATCCACACGCCTTCCGCCACGGCGCAAAGCTGCTGCCCCGGCGCGTCAATCGCCGCCGGGCAGGCAAGATAGGGCACCGATTGCCAGCCCGCATCGCTGCCGATCATCCCGGCCATCAGCACCGGCAGCGTCGCCGCGCCGCGCCAGGGCGCCAAATGCTCCTCGAATACGTCGGCGGGCGCCCGCCCGTTCAGGCGGGTGATGCCCAGCGGCAGCTGCTTCGTTTCGATGCACTGAGCGTTGCGAATCAGCCAGCCACGCAGCTGGGTGGACCCCCAGTCGACGGCAATATAGTCCCTCATTGCGCGTCTCCTGAGGCCGGCACCACCGTCGTTTTCGCCGGCGCCGCCTGCCCTTCCCGCTCCTGGGTAATCATCTCCAGCGCTTGCTGACGGCTGATTTTGCTGGCAGGCGTCATTAACGTGACAAAAACAGCGGAAACGAAGCTGCCGACGACGGACGGTATACACGGGTTGCCCCAGTAAGCCAGCCAGTCGGCCTTAATCAGAACCACAATAGAGACCAGCATGCCGCTCAGCAGCGCCGTTAACGCGCCCTGCCAGTTAAAGCGCAGCCAGAAGCGGCCCAGAATCGAACAGACGAACAGCCCGGACATCAGCATGGAGATCATTTTGGTGATATAGCTGATGATATCGTTCGAGGTCAGGGCGAAAATCATCGCCAGGCCAATCACGAACGCCAGCATCCAGCGGGAGAGGGTTATCGCCCTGTTCTCCGGCGGCATCTTGCCGGTAACGAGGGTATAGACATCGCGCATCATGATGGCCACGGCGGCTATCGCATCGGAGCTGGCCGAAGACATGGTGGCGGAAAGTCCGGCAATCAGCACCACCAGCCCCAGCGTCGCCGGCAGGAAACTGGTGGCGAACAGGAAGGCGTAATTGCTGTTCTCCAGATGGGGGTTCATCGTCCATGCCGCCATGCCGATAATCGCCGGCAGTACCGAGAAAAACAGATACAACACGCCGGTATAGACAAACGAGCGGCGTACCGAAGAGACATCTTTCCCCGAGTAGATACGCTGACGATAGGAAGGGGTCGCCAATACGCCGACGCCGATGACCATGGCCAGCGATAGCGCCGGTATCACCCCGAGCTTGTCAACGGCAAACAGGCTCATCGCCTTAGGATCCATCGCCTGAACAATGGCATCCCATCCCCCCACATGAACCACGGCCAGAATCGCCATCAGGATAAAACCGAAAAACAGAATTAATGCCTGAATGGTATCCGTCCACACCACCGCAGAATACCCGCCAATAATCACGTAAATCGCAAACGCCAGAGCGATAATAATTTTTGCCAGCGTCAGATTTATTCCTGTGGCCCAGGATAAATACATGCTGCCGCCGAGAATATGGGCCCCCAGCCAGCCAATCGAGGCAATAAATATCATTATACCGACGATATTTTTAATTAAATGGCTGCCGCCGGTATAATATGAGAGCTCTTCGCTCATGGTCATAAAACGGAGTTTACGCACCGGCGCGAAAAGCCAGGCCACCAGCAGAATACCGATGGCCCCGCCCACGCCGTACAGCATACCGGCCCAGCCGTTGCTGTAGCCGAAGCCTACGGCGCCCATGCTTGAACCGGTTCCCACCATGGTCGCCACGGTGGAACCCAGCGTCAGAAACAGCGGTAAGGAACGGCCGCCGAGTAAAAAATCTTCACCGCTTTTTTGATTACGCGACACGTACCAGCCAAGCCAAATCATGGCCAACGCGTAAATAATAAAGCCGACTAAAAAGACATGACTATTCATGATTCACATCCTGCCAGTTGAGTATGTAAAAGGTAAAAGGCTACGGAGCGCTGAATGAATTCAGCGCTCAAAATCCTGTTTATATTTCTGATGAATAAATTTTTATACGCGAGCCGCGTTATAACAGGTCACATCCACTTCGACTTTACAATCCACCACCAGGTCCGCTACGCAGCAGATACGGGCAGGCGGGTTGTCGCCAAAAAACTCGCGGAACACTTTGTTGAAAGACTGAAAATAGCGTGAATCGGTGAGGATCACTTTAACATGCACCACGTCGGCCAGGCTGTAGCCCGCTTCGCTCATGATATCCACGCAGTTCTGAATCGCCAGGCGCGACTGGTCGACAATCCCGCCTTCCACCACTTCACCGTCCTTCATCGGCGTCTGGCCGGATACATACAGCCAGCCCCCCGCCTCCACCGCGCGCGCGAACGGCAGATGCTGCCCGCCAGTCCCGGTACCGCCTTCCACGCCATAACGTTTAATACTCATCTTTCACTCCTCAGTTCATTTGGCGACGCAGGAAACGCCCCGCGCGCCCGATAATCTTTTTATCGCTGCCGTAGCTCATCACGCCGTTGACCATCACCGCCTCAATACCGTCCGCCGGTTGTTTCGGGTCGGAGAAGCTGGCGACATCGCGCACCGTCTGCGGATCGAACAGCACCAGATCGGCGAAGTAGCCCACTTTCACCAGCCCGCGATCCGCCAGCTGGAAACGCGCCGCCGACAGCCCGGTCATTTTGTGAATAGCGGTGGTCAGCGGAAACAGCCGTTCATCGCGGCTGTAGTGGCCCAGGACCCGCGGGAAAGCGCCCCACAGCCGCGGGTGCGGCATCGGATCGTTCGGCAGACCATCGGAGCCAATCATGGTCACCGGATAACTAAGTACCCGCCGTACGTCCTGCTCATCCATGTTGTAGTAAATGGCCCCGGCGGGCATCAGCCGCGCCGCCGCCTCATGCAGGCTAACCTGCCAGCCGTCGGCAATTTGCTGCAGGGTTTTCCCGGCCTGTTCCGGTTGCGCTTCCGACCAGGTGATGACGATGTCGAACTCATCGGTCACCTGCTTCATATCCAGCGTCGATGAGCTGGCAGAGTACGGGTAGCAGTCGCAGGCGATCTCCTGGCGCTGGCGCATCTCATCGAAGAAAGCCAGCGTCTCCTTCGTGCGACCCCAGTTTTTCGCGCCGGCGCACTTATGGTGCGATACCACCACCGGTACGTTACCGTGGCGGCCAATGCGGAACGCCTCGTCGAGCGCCTCGAGAATCGGTTCGAACTCCGAACGCAGGTGGGTGGTATAAATTCCCCCCTCTGTCGCCAGCTCCTCGGCCAGCGCCATCACCTCTTCGGTAGTGGATTGAAACGCGCTGGCGTAGGCCAGCCCGCTGCTCAGGCCAAGCGCCCCCTGGCGCAGCGCGTCGCGCAATTGCACCCGCATCCCGGCAATCTCGGTTTCCGTCGCAGGACGAAATAGATCGTCCATATGGTTATTACGCAGCGCGGTATGGCCAATCAGCGTGCCAACGTTTAATGAAGGCTTCGCCGCCTCCACCGCGTGGGCGTAAGCGTCCACGGTGGGATAAATAAAGTGCTCCTGCTCGCCCAGCAGATTCATCGGGTCAGGCACACCGTCGCGCAGGGTCGCCGTCGCCGCGCTGATCCCGCAGTTGCCGACAATCACCGTTGTCACCCCCTGGCTCAGCTTCGGCAAATACGCCGGCATACGGATGACGTTAATATCGTCATGGGTATGCACATCGATAAATCCGGGCGCCAGCACGCGCCCCTGCCCGTCAATCACCTGCTCCGCCGGCAGGTTTAGCGCCGGGGCCATATCCACAATCCGATCGCCCTTCACCGCCACGTCGCCGCGAAACTGCGGTCCGCCGCTGCCGTCAATGACCGTGACGTTTTTGAAAAGCCAATTAACTTTCATCGCAATTACTCCCTCTCAACTCTGTCGACAAGTTAACCATTTACAAGGCGGAAAAACAGTGGAAAACTACGCAAAAACCAGATCAAATTATGATACTTTTATTCATTAACGATAAAAACAAACAATAATATTATTATTTTTCAATAAATTAGAATTGATACCTAACTTAATCCGATCATAAACCCTAAAAGGATAGTGTTATGAAATACCATTCCGATACGCTTATTCCGCATAAAGCCGCCGTGATGTCCGAACCGGCAAATCTGCTGGCGGAAGATATTTGCCTGCCCGCCGCGTTGCTGAAAAAAACGGCGCTGGAAAATAACATCGCCTGGATGCAACGCTATGCCGACGCGCGCGGCGTCTCGCTGGCGCCGCACGGCAAAACGACGATGACGCCGTGGATTTTTCAGGCGCAGCAGCGGGCGGGGGCATGGGGGATCGGCGTAGGCAGCGCCTGGCAGGCCGGCGCGGCGATGGCCAGCGGCGTTGAGCGCGTGTTAATGGTTAATCAGTTGGTCGGTAGGGCGAATATGCAGGCGGTTTCGCGGCTGAAGGCGCATTACCGGGCAGCGGATTTTATCTGCTGCATCGATAGCCTCGCCAACGCCCACGCGCTGTCGGCCTTTTTCAGCGAACGGCAACAAACGCTGGACGTGCTGATTGAGCTGGGCGTGGCCGGCGGGCGCTGCGGCTGCCGCAGCGTGGAGGATGCGCTGGCCCTGGCGCAGGCCGTCGCGGACCTTCCGGGGCTGAAGCTGCGCGGGCTAGAGCTGTATGAAGGGGTGCTGCACGGCGACGATCCGCAGCCGCAGGTGGAGGCTCTGCTGCGCCAGGCCGCCGATTTGGCCTGTCGGATGGCGCCGCTGGTGGAGGGCGAGTTTGTCCTTACCGGCGCGGGCACCGTCTGGTATGACGTGGTGTGCAATATCTGGCTGGCGGCGAAGAAACCGGCGCAGTGTCGAATCGTTATCCGCCCCGGCTGCTATATCACCCACGATCGGGGGATCTACGATGCCGCACAGAAAGCGCTGGTGGCGCGCGATCCGATCGCCTGCGATCTGGGCGGCGATTTAACCTCGGCGCTGGAGCTGATGGCGATGGTCCAGTCGGTGCCGGAAGCGGATCGCGCGGTGGTCAACTTCGGTAAACGCGACTGCGCCTTCGACGCCGGGCTGCCGCAGCCGATCGCCAGGTATCGCCACGGTGAGCAGCTGTCCGCGCAGGGGATCGAAAGCGTCGGGATCATGGATCAGCACTGCATGCTGCGCCTTGAACCGGGCAGCGACGTGCAGGTCGGCGATATTCTGGTGTTCGGCACCTCGCACCCGTGCCTGACGTTTGATAAATGGAAAACCCTGCTGCTGGTGGATGAGCAGTATAACGTGCTGGAAGAGCTCGATACCTTGTTCTGAAGGACGCTTTCTCCCGGAGGCGGCGCGCTGCGCCTGTCCGGGCTACCAGACTGTGAACCCGTAGCCCGGACAGGTGCGCCAGCACCGCCTCCGGGATGTTTTTCGCGCGGACAACGCATTACGCCTCTTCCTCTCCCTGCGCTCCATTCCCCAGGGCGATAAACTCCTCCAGCAGCGCGGTAAGCTGGCGCATTTTTTCGACGGTAAACTCGGCTTCTATCTGGCGATAGGCTTCTTCGACCTGGGCCTGGGCGCTTTCATACAGCTTTAGGCCCGCCGGGGTCAGCGAAACGTAGAGCTTGCGCTGATCGTTAACCGGCTTTAAGCGCAGCACCAGGCCGTCGCGTTCCATACGGGTCAGGATGCCGGTCAGGCTCGGGCGTAAAATACAGGCGCGAAAGGCCAGGTCGTGAAAATCCATCGACGGATTTTCGGCGAGGATCCGCACGATACGCCACTGCTGCTCGGTCAGATTGTGGCGTTTAACGATGGGCCGAAAGTGGGCCATCGCCGCTTCCCGCGCCTGCAGCAGCGCGATAGTTAACGAATCATGCATCACATACCTCTGAATGAAATCTCTCATCTGTTAATAAGTTAATAATTAGCCTTAATTGCCGCAGAAGGCAACCGGTTTCTGCCAGTGAAAAGTACCAGATGGTACAACTAAATTTCATTACCAATTGATTTAAAACGGATAAATTAAAAACCTGTAAATATATTGTTAATCCGATCACAAAACATTCACTTCTGTTTGCCAAACCTTCCCGCAAAGCATAAAAGATGATCATTAACATATTAATGAAATTTGTTATTCCCAAATCTGTAGCAGAGGAGTGGTCAATGAAAGGCACCATCTTCGCCGTGGCGCTTAACCACCGCAGCCAGCTCGACGCCTGGCGCGAAGCGTTCCAACAGGCTCCCTATAAAACCCCGCCGAAGACCGCGGTCTGGTTTATCAAACCGCGCAACACCGTGATCGGCGACGGCGAGAGTATCCCCTATCCGGACGGTGAAACCGTGCAGAGCGGCGCTACCGTCGCCCTGATCGTCGGGAAAACCGCGCGTAAAGTCGCCGCGGAAGAAGCCGCCAATTATATTGCCGGATACGCGCTGGCCAACGACGTCAGCCTGCCGGAAGAGAGCTTCTATCGTCCGGCCATCAAAGCCAAATGCCGCGACGGATTCTGCCCGCTGGGCGCCCTCGCGCCGCTCAGCAACGTCGATAACCTGACCATCATCACCGAAATCAACGGTCGCGAAGCGGACAGCTGGAATACCGCCGATCTTCAGCGCTCCGCCGCCGAGTTGCTGAGCGCCCTGAGCGAATTCGCCACCCTCAATCCCGGCGATGCGATTCTGATCGGTACGCCCCACACCCGCGTTACGCTGCGCCCCGGCGATCGCGTACGCCTTCTCGCCGAGGGTTTCCCGGCGCTGGAAAACCCGGTGGTTGCTGAAGGAGAGCTGGCATGAAACAGGCACGTATTGAGTGGCAGGGACAGCGGTACGATGTCCAGGTTAATGAACGCGGTCAGGTCAAGCTCGCTAACGGCAGTCTGCTTCAGGAAGGCGAGTTTCGCTGGCTGCCGCCCGCCGACGGCACCCTGTTCGCACTGGGACTGAACTACGCCGATCACGCCAGCGAGCTGGCGTTTACGCCGCCAACGGAGCCGCTGGTATTTATCAAAGCGCCCAACACCTTTATCGGCCACCGCCAGGATTCGGTGCGCCCGGATAACGTCGAGTACATGCATTACGAGGCGGAACTGGTGGTGGTGATCGGCAAAACCGCGCGTAAGGTCGCCGAAGCCGACGCCATGGCGTACGTAGCTGGCTACACCGTCTGCAACGACTACGCCATCCGCGACTACCTGGAAAACTACTATCGCCCCAACCTGCGGGTCAAAAGCCGCGACACTCTGACGCCGCTCGGCCCGTGGATCGTCAGTAAAGAGGCGATCCCGGATCCGCATAACCTGGCGCTGTGCACCTGGGTCAACGGCGAACTGCGCCAACAGGGCACCACCGCCGATCTGATCTTCAGCATTCCGTTCCTGATCGCTTACCTCAGCGAATTTATGACCCTGCAGCCGGGCGACATGATCGCCACCGGCACGCCTAAAGGGCTATCGGACGTAGTGCCGGGCGATGAAGTGATCGTCGAAGTGGAGGGCGTCGGCCGCCTGGTCAACCGCATCATCAGCCAGCAGGAATATGAGGAGAAGCTGTCATGAAAAAAATTAACCATTGGATCAACGGCAAAAACGTCGCCGCCGCGGAGTATTTCCATACCACCAACCCGGCGACCGGCGAAGTGCTGGCGGAAGTCGCCTCCGGCGGCGCCGACGAGGTGAATCAGGCGGTGGTCGCGGCGAAAGAGGCGTTTCCGAAATGGGCCAATCTGCCGATGAAAGAGCGCGCGCGCCTGATGCGTCGGCTGGGGGATCTGATCGACCAGAACGTCCCGGAGATCGCCGCCATGGAGACCGCCGATACCGGCCTGCCGATCCACCAGACCAAAAACGTGCTGATCCCGCGCGCCTCGCACAACTTCGAATTCTTCGCCGAGGTTTGCCAGCAGATGAACGGCAAGACCTACCCGGTTGACGACAAGATGCTCAACTACACCCTCGTGCAGCCGGTCGGCGTTTGCGCGCTGGTGTCGCCGTGGAACGTGCCGTTTATGACCGCCACCTGGAAGGTAGCGCCATGCCTCGCGCTAGGCAATACCGCGGTGCTGAAGATGTCCGAGCTGTCGCCGTTAACCGCCGACCGCCTGGGCGAGCTGGCGCTGGAAGCCGGGATCCCGCCTGGCGTGCTCAACGTGGTGCAGGGCTATGGCGCCACCGCTGGCGATGCGCTAGTCCGCCACCATGACGTGCGCGCGGTATCGTTTACCGGCGGTACCGCCACCGGCCGCAACATCATGAAAAACGCCGGCCTGAAAAAGTACTCCATGGAGCTGGGCGGCAAATCGCCGGTGCTGATTTTCGAAGACGCCGATATTGAGCGCGCCCTGGACGCCGCGCTGTTCACCATTTTCTCAATCAACGGCGAACGCTGCACAGCCGGTTCGCGTATTTTCATTCAGCAGAGCATCTACCCCGAGTTCGTTAAACGCTTCGCCGAGCGGGCGAACCGCCTGCGCGTCGGCGACCCGACCGACCCGAACACCCAGGTGGGCGCGCTGATTAGCCAGCAGCACTGGGAGAAAGTTTCCGGCTATATCCGCCTCGGCATTGAAGAAGGGGCGACCCTGCTGGCCGGCGGCGCGGATAAACCGACCGATCTGCCCGCCCATCTGAGAAACGGCAACTTCCTGCGGCCAACGGTGCTGGCGGACGTCGATAACCGCATGCGCGTAGCGCAGGAAGAGATTTTTGGCCCGGTAGCCTGCCTGTTGCCGTTTAAAGACGAGGCGGAAGGTCTGCGCCTGGCCAACGATGTGGAGTATGGCCTCGCCTCTTATATCTGGACCCAGGACGTCAGCAAGGTGCTGCGTCTGGCGCGCGGCATCGAAGCCGGAATGGTGTTCGTCAACACCCAGAACGTCCGCGACCTGCGTCAGCCTTTCGGCGGCGTGAAGGCCTCCGGCACCGGCCGCGAAGGCGGCGAATATAGCTTTGAAGTGTTCGCTGAAATGAAAAACGTCTGCATCTCGATGGGCGACCATCCGATCCCAAAATGGGGAGTCTGATATGGGAAAGTTAGCGTTAGCAGCAAAAATCACTCACGTGCCGTCGATGTATCTTTCTGAGCTGCCGGGTAAAAACCACGGCTGCCGCCAGGGAGCCATCGATGGGCATAAAGAAATCGGCAAGCGGTGCCGCGAACTGGGCGTGGATACCATCATCGTCTTTGATACCCACTGGCTGGTCAACAGCGCCTACCACATCAACTGCGCTGACCATTTCCAGGGCGTCTATACCAGCAACGAGTTGCCGCATTTTATTCGCGACATGACCTACGACTACGACGGTAATCCGGCGCTCGGCCACCTGATCGCCGACGAAGCGGTCAAGCTCGGCGTCCGCGCTAAAGCGCACAACATTCCGAGCCTGAAGCTGGAGTACGGCACCCTGGTGCCCATGCGCTATATGAACAGCGATAAGCATTTCAAAGTGGTCTCTATCTCGGCGTTCTGTACCGTTCATGATTTTGCCGACAGCCGCAGGCTGGGCGAAGCCATTCTTAAGGCTATCGAGAAATATGACGGCACCGTGGCGGTCTTTGCCAGCGGCTCGCTGTCGCACCGTTTTATCGACGACCAGCGCGCCGAAGAGGGGATGAACAGCTATACCCGCGAGTTCGATCACCAGATGGACGAACGGGTCGTGAAGCTGTGGCGCGAAGGCAAATTCAAAGAGTTCTGCACCATGCTGCCGGAGTACGCCGACTACTGCTACGGCGAAGGCAATATGCACGACACGGTGATGCTGCTGGGCCTGCTGGGCTGGGATAAATACGACGGCAAAGTGGAATTTATCACCGAGCTGTTCGCCAGCTCCGGCACCGGTCAGGTCAACGCCGTCTTCCCGCTGCCGGAAACGGCTTAAGGAGAGCGCAGAATGCCGCATTTTATCGCTGAATGTACCGACAACATCCGCGAGCAGGCTGATTTATCAGGTCTGTTCAGCAAAGTGAACGACGCGCTGGCGGCGACCGGCATCTTTCCCATCGGCGGCATTCGCAGCCGCGCCATCTGGCTGGATACCTGGCAGATGGCCGACGGCCAGCACGATTACGCCTTTGTGCATATGACGCTAAAGATTGGCGCTGGGCGCAGCCTGGAGAGCCGCCAGGACGTGGGCGATATGCTGTTCACGCTGATCAAAGCCCATTTCGCCGCGCTGATGAAGAGCCGCTACCTGGCGCTGTCGTTTGAGCTCGATGAACTGCACCCGACGCTGAACTACAAGCAGAACAACGTGCACGCCTTGTTTACATAGCGTGCGCCCGGCCAGTCCCCTCTCCTCTTTAGGGAGAGGGAGAAAACAAGCACTGCCACAAACCACAGGCCGGGTAAGACGCGCCAGCGTCGCCCCCCGGCGCAGCAGCACCGAATGACGTAACAGGAAGCGACTATGCTCGATAAACATACCCATACCCTGATCGCCCAGCGGCTAAACCAGGCGGAAAAACAGCGCGAACAGATCCGCGCCATCTCGCTGGATCACCCGACGATCACCATCGAAGACGCCTACGCCGTACAGCGCGAATGGGTAAATATGAAAATCGCCGAAGGCCGCGTGCTGAAAGGGCATAAAATCGGCCTGACCTCAAAAGCGATGCAGGCCAGCTCGCAGATAAGCGAACCGGACTACGGCGCGCTGCTGGACGATATGTTTTTCCATGACGGCGGCGACATCCCCACCGACCGCTTTATCGTCCCGCGTATCGAAGTGGAGTTGGCCTTCGTGCTGGCCAAACCGTTACGTGGCCCCAACTGCACCCTGTTCGACGTCTATAACGCCACCGACTACGTGATCCCGGCGCTGGAGCTGATTGACGCCCGCTGCCACAACATCGACCCGGAAACCCAGCGTCCGCGTAAAGTCTTCGACACCATCTCCGATAACGCCGCCAACGCCGGAGTGATCCTCGGCGGTCGCCCGATTAAACCCGACGAGCTGGATCTACGCTGGATCGCCGCCCTGCTCTATCGCAACGGCGTGATTGAAGAGACCGGCGTCGCCGCAGGGGTACTGAATCACCCGGCCAACGGCGTAGCCTGGCTGGCGAACAAGCTGGCGCCGTACGACGTCCAGCTGGAGGCCGGGCAGATTATTCTCGGCGGCTCCTTTACGCGCCCGGTACCGGCGCGCAAGGGCGACACCTTCCACGTCGACTACGGCAACATGGGCGCGATCAGCTGCCGGTTTGTCTAGGAGAAACATGATGAATAACGCCTTTAAAGACGCCTTAAAAGCGGGTCGTCCGCAGATTGGCCTGTGGCTGGGGCTGACCAGCAGCTACAGCGCCGAGCTGCTGGCCGGGGCCGGATTCGACTGGCTGCTGATCGACGGCGAGCATGCGCCAAACAGCGTGCAGACGATACTGACCCAGCTGCAGGCGATCGCTCCTTACCCCAGCCAGCCGGTGGTACGCCCCTCGTGGAACGACCCGGTGCAGATTAAACAGCTGCTGGATATCGGCGCGCAAACCCTGCTGGTACCCATGGTGCAGAACGCCGACGAAGCGCGGCTGGCGGTGAAAGCCACCCGCTATCCGCCCGCGGGTATTCGCGGCGTCGGCAGCGCGCTGGCCCGCGCCTCGCGCTGGAACCGTGTCCCGGATTATCTCCATCAGGCCAACGACGCGATGTGCGTGCTGGTGCAGATCGAAACTCGCGAAGCGCTCAACAATCTGCCGCAGATCCTCGATGTCGAGGGCGTGGACGGCGTGTTTATCGGCCCGGCGGATCTGAGCGCCGATATGGGCTTCAGCGGCAACCCGCAGCATCCGGAAGTGCAGGCCGCCATTGAGCGCGCCATCGGGCAAATTCGCGCGGCGGGCAAAGCGCCGGGGATCCTGATGGCCAGCGAACCGCTGGCGAAGCGCTACCTGCAGCTCGGCGCGCTGTTCGTCGCCGTCGGCGTCGATACCACCCTGCTGGCCCGCGGCGCGGAAGCGCTGGCGGCCCGATTTGGCGCGGAAAAAACCGCCGAGGGTTCGTCAGGCGTCTATTAACGCCAGGTGGCGCAGCGCCACCCGGCAACCCGCAGTACCCTACAAAATTCCCATTAGAGGAAAATGATAATGAGCGATACATCATCTGCCATCCCGGAAAAGTTCGATCCGGCTAATCAGCACAAACAGCTGACGGCGCAGCAGCAGTCGGTTATCAACAAGCTCTTTCGTCGCCTGATCGTGTTTTTGTTCGTGCTGTTTATCTTTTCGTTTTTAGATCGCATCAATATCGGCTTTGCCGGGCTGACCATGGGGCAGGATCTGGGCCTTAACGCCACCATGTTCGGCCTTGCCACTACCCTTTTTTACGCGACCTACGTGATTTTCGGCATTCCCAGCAACGTGATGCTCAGCATCGTCGGCGCACGACGCTGGATCGCCACCATCATGGTGCTGTGGGGCATCGCCTCCACCGCCACCATGTTCGCGACCGGGCCGAATAGCCTCTATATCCTGCGCATGCTGGTGGGGATCACCGAGGCCGGTTTCCTGCCCGGTATTCTGCTCTATCTGACCTACTGGTTCCCGGCCTTTTTCCGCGCCCGCGCCAACGCGCTGTTTATGATCGCGATGCCGGTGACCACCGCGCTGGGGTCGATTGTTTCAGGCTATATCTTGTCGATGGACGGCCTGTTGAATCTGCACGGCTGGCAGTGGCTGTTCCTGCTGGAAGGCTTCCCGTCGGTGCTGCTCGGAATTATGGTCTGGTTCTGGCTGGACGATTCGCCGTCGAAGGCCAAATGGCTGACCGCAGAAGATAAAAAATGCCTGCAGGAGATGATGGACAACGACCGCCTGACGCTGGTCCAGCCGGAAGGGGCGATCAGCCATCACGCCATGCAGCAGCGCAGCCTGTGGCGGGAAGTGTTCACGCCGATCGTGCTGATGTACACCCTGGCCTATTTTTGCCTGACCAATACGCTCAGCGCGATCAGCATCTGGACGCCGCAGATCCTCAAAAGCTTTAACGAAAGCAGCAGCAATATCACCATCGGCCTGCTGGCGGCGATCCCGCAGATTTGTACCATTCTCGGGATGATCTACTGGAGCCGCCACTCCGATAAACACCAGGAGCGTAAGCACCACACCGCCCTGCCGTTCCTGTTCGCCGCGGCGGGCTGGCTGCTGGCGTCGGCCACCGATCACAACCTGATCCAGCTGCTCGGGATCGTGATGGCCTCCACCGGATCGTTTAGCGCGATGGCCATTTTCTGGACCACGCCGGATCAGTCGATCAGCCTGCGCGCCAGAGCGATCGGCATCGCGGTGATCAATGCGACCGGCAATATCGGATCGGCGCTCAGCCCCTTTATGATTGGCTGGCTGAAGGATGTTACCGGCAGCTTCAGCAGCGGTCTGTGGTTCGTCGCCGCCCTGCTGGTCATCGGCGCGGTAATTATCTGGGCGATTCCGATGAAAGGATCGCGTCCGCGCGCGACGCCGTAGGGAGCCGCTATGTGCCAGAGCCCTGTTACCAATATCGATATGAATAAAGAGTACGATGAGAGTCTGGGGACGGAAGAGGTGCATTATCAATCCTTTGCCCGGATGGCGGAGTTCTTTGGCCGTGATATGCAGGCGCACCGCCACGACCAGTATTTTCAGATGCACTTTCTCGATACCGGGCAGATTGAGCTACAGCTCGACGATCATCGCTACTCGGTGCAGGCGCCGCTGTTTGTCCTGACGCCGCCCTCGGTGCCGCACGCTTTTATCACCGAGTCCGATAGCGATGGTCACGTGCTGACGGTGCGCGAGGATCTGGTCTGGCCGCTGCTGGAGGTGCTCTATCCCGGCACGCGGGAGGCCTTCGGCCTGCCGGGCATCTGCCTGTCGCTGGCCGATAAGCCCGATGAGCTGGCTGCGCTGGCGCACTACTGGCGGCTGATTGAACGGGAATCGACCTCGCAGCTGCCGGGGCGGGAACACACCCTGACGCTGCTGGCGCAGGCGGTATTCACCCTGCTACTGCGCAACGCGAAGCTTGACGATCATGCGGCCAGCGGGATACGCGGCGAGCTCAAGCTGTTCCAGCGTTTTAACCAGTTGATCGATAGCCACTACCACCAGCACTGGACGGTACCAGATTACGCCTGCGAGCTGCATCTGACCGAATCCCGGTTAACCGATATTTGCCGCCGCTTCGCTAACCGACCGCCCAAGCGGCTGATTTTCGACAGGCAGTTGCGCGAGGCCAGGCGATTACTGCTCTTCTCCGACAGTACGATCGGTGAAATAGCCTGGCAGCTGGGCTTTAAAGATCCGGCCTATTTCGCCCGCTTTTTTAACCGCCTGACGGGCTGTTCGCCGAGCGCGTTCAGAATGCAAAAAGTACCGGTGTCTTAGGATCGTTCCCTGGACGGCACGGCGAGTCGGCAGCCGTCTGAAAGGCGGTAGCCCGGGCAAGGCGCGCCAGGCGCCACCCCCGGGAGCAGAGCGCAGAGTCGCTGAATTTCCCGGAGACGAGGCCGCGCATCTGTCCGGGGTACAAATTCAAAACCCGCCCCGGCTTGTTGTCGGTTCACCGGGGAGCCAGGCAGGAAAATAGAAAAACCAACCCCGATCACATAACCCAACCCCGCCTGAAAAGTACCGACCGTTGACCTAAAAGTCTCTTCACGAAAGGCGCGTTAACCGCTTCAATTGAACAACAAAAACAAAACATAAATTTAACATCACATTCCGATTAATACTGAAGAGGTCACCTATGAAACCTGAAAATTTCCGTGCAGACGCTAAACGCCCGTTAACCAGTGAAGAGTACCTGAAGAGCCTGCAGGACGGCCGCGAAATCTATATCTACGGTGAACGCGTTAAAGACGTGACCAGCCACCCGGCGTTCCGCAACGCCGCTGCCTCCGTCGCCCAGATGTACGATGCGCTGCATAAACCCGAGCTGCAGGATACCCTGTGCTGGGGCACCGATACCGGCAGCGGCGGCTATACCCACAAGTTCTTCCGCGTCGCGAAAAGCGCCGACGATCTGCGCCAGCAGCGCGACGCCATCGCTGAATGGTCGCGCCTGAGCTACGGCTGGATGGGCCGCACCCCCGACTACAAAGCCGCCTTCGGCTGCGCGCTCGGCGCCAACCCGGCGTTTTACGGCCAGTTTGAACAGAACGCCCGTAACTGGTACACCCGCATCCAGGAAACCGGCCTGTACTTTAACCACGCCATCGTCAACCCGCCGATCGATCGCCATAAGCCGGCGGACGAAGTGAAAGATGTTTATATCAAGCTGGAAAAAGAGACCGACGCCGGGATCATCGTCAGCGGCGCGAAAGTGGTCGCCACCAACTCGGCGCTGACCCACTACAACATGATCGGCTTCGGCTCGGCACAGGTGATGGGCGAGAACCCGGACTTCGCGCTGATGTTCGTCGCGCCGATGGATGCCGAAGGCGTTAAGCTTATCTCCCGCGCCTCCTATGAACTGGTCGCCGGAGCAACCGGATCGCCGTACGACTATCCGCTCTCCAGCCGCTTCGACGAAAACGATGCGATCCTGGTGATGGATAATGTACTGATCCCATGGGAAAACGTGCTGATTTATCGCGATTTCGATCGCTGCCGTCGCTGGACGATGGAAGGCGGTTTCGCCCGCATGTATCCGCTCCAGGCCTGCGTACGTCTGGCCGTGAAGCTCGATTTCATCACCGCCCTGCTGAAGCGCTCGCTGGAGTGCACCGGCACCCTGGAGTTCCGCGGCGTACAGGCGGATCTCGGCGAAGTGGTAGCCTGGCGCAATATGTTCTGGGCGTTGAGCGACTCGATGTGCGCCGAAGCGACGCCGTGGGTTAACGGTGCGTATCTGCCGGATCACGCCGCGCTGCAAACCTATCGCGTGATGGCGCCGATGGCCTACGCCAAAATCAAAAACATTATTGAACGCAACGTCACCAGCGGCCTGATCTATCTGCCGTCCAGCGCCCGCGATCTCAACAACCCGCAGATCAACGAATATCTGGCGAAATACGTGCGCGGATCGAACGGCATGGATCACGTCGAGCGTATCAAGATCCTCAAACTGATGTGGGATGCGATCGGCAGCGAGTTTGGTGGTCGCCACGAACTGTACGAAATCAACTACTCAGGTAGCCAGGATGAAATTCGCCTGCAGTGCCTGCGTCAGGCGCAGAGCTCCGGCAACATGGACAAAATGATGGCGATGGTGGATCGCTGCCTGTCCGAGTACGACCAGAACGGCTGGACGGTGCCGCATCTGCACAACAATACCGATATCAACATGCTGGATAAGCTGCTGAAATAACGGCAGCGGGAGGTCACAATGCAATTAGATGAACAACGTCTGCGTTTTCGCGATGCCATGGCCAGCCTGTCGGCCGCCGTTAACGTCATCACCACCGAAGGCGAGGCGGGCCGCTGCGGAATCACCGCCACCGCGGTCTGTTCGGTGACCGATACGCCGCCGTCGGTGATGGTTTGTATCAACGCCAACAGCGCGATGAACCCGGTATTTCAGGGCAACGGCAAGCTATGCATCAACGTGCTGAACCACGAGCAAGAGGAGATGGCGCGCCACTTCGCCGGCATGACCGGGATGACGATGGACGACCGTTTCGGCCTCAGCTGCTGGCAAAAAGGCGAGCTCGGCCAGCCGGTGCTAAAAGGCTCACTGGCGAGTCTCGAAGGCGAGATTAGCCAGGTGCAAACCATTGGTACCCACCTGGTATATCTGGCGGAGATCCGCAATATTACCCTGAGCCCGCAAGGGCACGGCCTGGTTTACTTTAAACGCCGTTTCCACCCGGTGATGATGGAAATGGAAGTCGCGGTGTAATGGCTTCGCCTGCCTCTCCCCGGATAACGGGGAGGGGCAAAACAGATTCGCGTTAGCGTTCCTGCTGTGCAAACTGTGTCAGCGCTGCACCGCCTGCGCCATCGCATTGGCTTCCACATTCACCTTACCCGTCGCGCTGTCCGAGGCGTCAACAGGCCGAAGATGATCCAGTGGATCAAGGCATTTCCGGGGGCACTCAACGATACTGGCGATCTGCCAGTGATCAAGCGAGGCAAGGGACATTTTGGGTAAGGCTGATAGCGCGATCCCGGCGCGGTGGCCGGGATCTTTCTACGGTTAAAGAAAGTTTGGATCTATCCGACCTTCTGCTTTAAGGATTTCAATAAAACGCCTGTAAGTTTCTGGATCTCCCTCAACCAAGTCATCTAATATTTTTTCCGCTATGAGGGGCTTAAAAAAGATACCGTCTTCAAAAAAAATAAAGTCACCAGACATTGTAGGATCAGTGATTTCCACTTTATCTGCATTAAATACAGACAAGCCATAATCTTTGACTAGGCCATAAAAATATGTTTTCCCTTTTATCCAGTAAATAGCGTAGACATCTATTAGTGTTCCATCATTTTCTTTTATTTTCATTTAACAACGTACTTAATAGAATCAATCACCTTAGCTGGGTCACTGACATTTCTCTGCGGTGTGGTAATTTTCATATCATAAGCCTTAACAGTAAATGAATTATATTGATAATGTATTGTTATTGTTGAGCCATCAGATAATTTTTGCTTCGCTTCCATCTTCTGGAACCCCGCAGATGTTGGGAAGCGGGGAGCTTTGTTCATTCCCTTAAGTGGTTCTCCAGCAGAAGCCGGATTTGTCCGAACCTGATTCCACACGATTTTTTCATTCAGATCGCGCGGGAACGGGTTCTGTATTCCCTTAGCTGTCGTTATATATTCAGCATTCTTGATTAACTGCTGCTGTTCTCTTGTCAGACGCGATACTGGGCTGCTTGATGATGACCCGCCACCGACCAGCTCCATAATCATGCCAACCAGTGCACCTTTAGTATTATTGTACTGGTGCAGTTCCGTATTATTTGCTACCGGTTCAAGCTCGGATATTGAGTAAGCCACTAACTGCTGACATTGCGCATTACAGCCCGGTGACGCTTGCAGCACTTTCAGATTCGCAAGTTCCGCTTTCTGGTCGTTAACCGAAATCCCTGTTGCTAGCGCCTTGGACTGACCCCGCCCCGGTAGACGATCCTGCCCTATAGTTGGACTGACCCCGCCCCGGTAGACGATCCTGCCCTATAGTTTGAGCATAGGAGGAGCGTATGGGCACACCACGATTTACACCTGAATTTAAGGAAGAAGCCGTCCGTCAGATAACGGAACGCGGTTATTCCGTCGCCGAAGTTTCTGACCGGCTGGGCGTTTCAGCACACAGTCTCTATAAGTGGTTACGGGCTATTAAACCCGATAACAGCGAGCAGCATGCCCGTGATTTACTGGAAGCGAAAAGCGAGATCCTGAAGCTCAGGGCCCAACTGAAGCGCACTGAGGAAGAACGGGACATACTGAAAAAGGCCGCGCGGTACTTTGCAAGGGAGCCCGACTGAAGTACCGCTTTATCAATGAGCACCGCTCTGTATGGGGTGTCATGACGATGTGTCGGGTGTTGTGCGTTGCCCGGGCCGGGTTTTATGCGTGGCTGCATAACCCGGTCTCCGCGCGGGATAAAGATAACCAGCGTCTGCTGACGCTTATCCGTGACTCCTATTCACTGAGCGGAGGCGTATACGGTTACCGCCGGGTTCATGGCGACCTGAACGAAATCGGGGAAATCTGCGGTAAAAACCGGGTGGGCCGCATTATGCAACTGAACCGGATTAAAGCCGTGCGCGGCTATAAAGCTCCGCGTCGTATCGCTGGCCGACCTTCAGTGGTTGCGCCTAATCGTGTGCAGCGGCAGTTTACCGTTGTCCGGGCCAATCAGGTCTGGGTCACCGATATTACTTATATCCGCACCTGGCAGGGCTGGCTGTATCTGGCGGTGGTTATCGATCTCTTCGCCCGTAATGTGGTCGGTTGGTCGATGAAACCCACTCTCTCACGCGAACTGGCGCTCGACGCGCTGATGATGGCCGTGTGGCGTCGAAAACCGGACGGCGAGGTTATCGTACATAGCGATCAGGGCAGCCAGTACGGTAGTGACGACTGGCAGCGCTTCTGCCGGGCCAATAACCTGGCGCCGAGCATGAGCAGGCGTGGCAACTGCTGGGATAATGCGGTGGCCGAATCGTTCTTCAGTTCGCTGAAAAAAGAACGGATCAGAAAACGCATATATAAAACCAGGGATCTGGCCCGGGCGGATATCTTCGATTACATTGAAGTGTTCTACAACCGGACCCGGCGTCACAGCCACCTCGGCGGCGTCAGTCCGGAGGCCTTTGAACAGGCCTCGTCGTGAGGACAGGAAATGTCTACTGTTGTGGGGTCAGTCCAACCTGCCTTTCTTGCGACCTCGGCTCTATGATGACCATTGATAATGATCATTTTGCCGTTTACAATAGCGACATCAACGGGCTTATCAACTTTATAGCCATTTGCTTTCATATCCTTTGCAATGCGTTTTACCTGAGAACCTGACATTTCATTACTATTCTGTCGGCTTATTAATGAGCCAGGATTAACATTCTTAGTAACTACTTGTGTTGTTGATGCTTTAGCTCCTTTCGTTCCACTCATAGCTAATGGGAGAGTTGCCGCCATCGCCGTTGCGAATTCCTCCCTGATTCCCATCGCCTCAAAGCGTTTTTTCCAGCCCTCGCTCGCCATGATGCCACCGGCTTCCTGACTCAGCGTATAAACTGGTGCCATCGCATACCTGAAATCATTCGGCAGCGTACCATCAGCAGCCATGCGCCTGATTGTGGCATCAAACACTTCCCACTGCTCAACCAAATAACCATACTTCTGTTGACATTGCTGAGGGTTGATTGAACACAGAGTTGCTATTTCTTGCTGCTGCTCTATGTTGAGGTTGATCATATCCCTGACAACGTTCTCGCAGCTGGCTGCCCTCGCAGTTTCTGGCTCTTTGCGCAAAACCATCAAGCTGATTCACACTCAGCGCATTATTCTCCACAACAACTATTAAAATCCTTTAACTTCAAAATGGCGAAGCAGAGCAAGTCCTATTCCCATTATCCCCCCTCCACCGGCCCCTACTTTCAGATAGTGCCATGCTGATGCCAGTTCAAAGTTAAAATTGCCAAGCATTACGTATTCAACGATAAGTAAAAAAATATATGCAATTTCAGCTAAAAGTATCCCTGCCAAAATTGAAAATAAAGCGAAAAGGATATTGATCATTTTTCATCTCCATTACTACCTGGAGATGAAATTTTCTCGATTCCTTTACCTGTTATTTCAGAGAAAATAGAACCGCCTAAGTCACCAAAAGAACTGGGTACCTTACTTGGTTTCATTTCTTTTGAAAGGCCATAATCTCCTTTCACTTCAGTAAACTGTCTCAGATCAGCATTAAACTTCGGATCCCAACCACCTTTCCACCAGTTTGCTCCAGCATTAACGCCCCATGAGAGCCCTTTACCAATACCATAGCCAATGCCCGAACCGACACCATTGATAAGTGCACCAGACAGTGGATCTTTATTGTCAATCCAGTTCCCCAGCGCGCCACCTGCCGCATTCCATCCAACAGTACCCACCAGACCATTTCCCATGCTGATAACGTTTACCCATCCAGCAATAGCCGCATTTGCCGGATCTATCGTACCATCCGCCAGATAACTGATGCCTGCATTCGCACCGGCTCCAAGACCCCACATAGCCTGAGCTCCGCCCGGTAACAGGGCAACACTACCTGTAGCCAGCGCCAACCCTATGGCATCTCGTTCATTCATTGCTTTCTGACATGCAGCCCCACTCGGATTGTCTGAACAGCTCGCCATATCGACGCCGTGCTGGCGTATCCATGCAGCCTGAGCATATTCACTACCGCCGAGTAAATTATTCTCAACCGCGTTCTTCCCGGCCTGCGCCCCCGCCACTGCATCCCCGCTGCAGCCTCCGCTAAGCCCCCCCATCAGTCCCGCCGCCAGCGTACTCAGCGCGCTTATCGTCGACTTCTGCTCATCCGACAGCTCTTCTGTCTTAACATCCGGATAATATTCCGCCGCTATCCAGCGGCCCAGCAGCTCGCCGCTCACCGCGCCTGCCGCCCCCGCCAGCGCGCTGTTATTTCCCGATGCCGCCGCTATCGCTCCCCACACCGCGTGCGCCATCGCATTGGCTTCCACATTCACCTTACCCGTCGCGCTGTCCGTCGTCTGGCTGTGAATGATTTCCGCCACATACGGACTCACTGCACCGCTCGCCGCTTGCGCCAGGTTGCCGCCCGCCAGACCCTGCATCGCCGACGTTACCGCCTGCGCCACCTTCTGGTAATTTCCACCCGTATCGGCGGTTCACTGATAACTAAGAGCGAATGTAAGCATTTGGGTAAAACCGACGACTGAAAACACTACCGTCTGTATTTCATAAGAACCTGGGTCAAGTTATAACTGACTAAAACCCCTTTACTTTAATAAGTTTAGATAAAATGATCCCACAACCCAATACCCCACCTCCAATCCCACCAATTTTCAAACCCTTTAATATTTCAGAACATTCTGTCTCAATGTATCCATAAGCCAAATATTTAATAAACAGTAAAAAAAATATGATACTTCAGCTATTATAACTCCGGAAAACATAGAAACAGCTATGATAAAGAAAGCAAAAAACAATGACTTCATCATTTCCCGCCATTAGAGTATTTATCTTCAATAATTTTTTTCATTTCAGTTCCTGTCATCTCTGATGTAATAGATGAACCCATATTACTAGTAGAGGTTGGTATTCTACTTGGTAACATTTCCTTAGATAAACCAAGTTGACCTTTGATTTCAGCGTATTTGAGCCAGTTGTGATCAAACTTGGGATCCCAGCCTCCTGTTATCCACTTTCCCGCTGAATTTACAGAGGGCTTCAAGATATACTTACCAACCCCATATCCTAATCCCGAGCCAACACTACTTGTTATAGCCCCAACTATGGGGTCATCTCCTTTAATATAACTTGATGTCGCTCCACCTGCCGTATTCCATCCCACAGTTCCTAACCAACCAGTTTTTGAGGTTGCTGCTCCAACCCAAGTCGCTATCAACGCATCTGTGTAATTCACTTCACGAGTCGTGGCATATTGTATTGCAGTATTGGCTCCGCCACCGATGGCAGCTGTTATCAGAGCCCCCTTTGGCAATATACCTAACCCAACAGTACCTGGCAGATGGGCTGATACTACTGCATTCCCTTTTGCCACATCTTCTGCAAGTTTTCCTTTACAGTCTGTATCGCAGTCTGGCGTCTGGCTGAACCAGAACCCGAGGTTTGTTCCAGCACTCGCTCCGAAAGCATTATTCTCCACAACAATATCATTACAGCTGAAAGCTAAGAGTGCCTGTCACGTCACTTGTATCTACCTTTTTTTGAATGCTGATAATAAATCCACCAACAACCAGTAGCTATTAATGACCCTGTGAAACATGCAGCTTTGGTATACTTCCCTAAATCACTCCAAGCCAGCTCAAATGGGATGTGGTACATCAATAAGAGATAACCTCTAATGAGAACATATAAAAGTAAAAACAATACGATCATTGCTACATTGCAAGCAAAAAACAGATAGAAAAAAATGAAGAAAAAAGATTTTGTATTCATTTTTGGTTTCCTTTTTTGAATTTCGCATCTGCTTTACCTGCTTGATCATTGAGGATTTCTGTCGCCGCGCTACCCGAGGCATTACCTGCCATACCTGGCACTGGATTAATCGGCAGCGGTTTGGATATCCCCATTCCAACATCTGTCCAGATCCAGTCTTTCCATGGTTTCATTGGATTAAGGACTTTATCAAATGGCAATTCAACCAGTTTACCTGCACCATAACCCAGCCCGGAAGCAGCCCCGCTGATCAATCCACCTTTCAGAGGATCATCACCTTTGAGATAACTTGATGCGGCACCACTACCAGCATTAACCGCCATCGTTCCCCACAGCCCGGTTCCTGCTGTGAATGCACCGGTCCAGTATCCCAGAATAACGTCATTTGGATTTACTTCACCGTTAATCAGCAAGCCCACTCCAGCATTAGCTCCAGCACCTATCAAGCTGGTTGTTGCTGCTGCTCCCGGTAATAATGGCCATGCCATTGCACTACCTATTGCGGCTACTGCCGTTTCGCATGACACCGGCGTTCCACCACTGCACGCTTCCCTGATTTGCTCCTGCTGCTCTTTTGTCCATGACTCAACTGTTCTCGGCTTGTTGGCCTCTATAGCTGCCAGCACATGCGCCAGAGAGTTATTCTCAACCGCATTCTTCCCGGCCTGCGCCCCCGCCACCGCATCCCCGCTGCTGCATCCGCTCAGCCCCCCCATCAGTCCCGCCGCCAGCGTACTCAGCGCGCTTATCGTCGACTTCTGCTCATCCGACAGCTCTTCTGTCTTAACATCCGGATAATATTCCGCCGCTATCCAGCGGCCCAGCAGCTCGCCGCTCACCGCGCCTGCCGCCCCCGCCAGCGCGCTGTTATTTCCCGATGCCGCCGCTATCGCTCCCCACACCGCGTGCGCCATCGCATTGGCTTCCACATTCACCTTACCCGTCGCGCTGTCCGTCGTCTGGCTGTGAATGATTTCCGCCACATACGGACTCACTGCACCGCTCGCCGCCTGCGCCAGGTTGCCCCCCGCCAGACCCTGCATCGCCGCCGTTACCGCCTGCGCCACCTTCTGGTACTTTCCGCCCGTATCGTAGTCCGCCGTCGCCGTCCGGCTCACCTGCGCGCTGATTTGCTCCTCGCTCGGGCTGGCATTCCCTCCCGCTACCAGCTTCTCCCGCGCCGCTGCCCGCGCAGCCGGGTCGCCCTGCGCCGCCTGCGCGTTCAGCTTGCCCTGCGTCACCAGCACATCACTCACCTGGCGCCCGATTTCACCTATCTTCTGCGCTACCGCCAGCCGGTTCTGCTCTTTCTCCTTATCAAATATCGGACTCAGCGTCTGGTTCGCATGCGCCGCATCCCGGCTTAACTCCGTCACGTCCTGCTGCTGACTCGTGCCGTCGCGAATTACAATACTGCCCTCGCTCACCGCCGCCCGCGTCAGCGAACTGTCGCTGCCGCTGCCGTTCGCCCCCATCAGCAGACCACTGGCCGCATTCCCCAGGAACTGCCCCGCCACGCTACCGCTCGTGCTCGCCCCCGCGCTCTGCTGCTCCACGCTATACTCGGCAGAGTTTTTAATATCCCGGAAACCCAGCGTCCCGGTATCCAGCCGGTTCAGCTCCGCCGCCGCCGTGCTCGCCAGCACGCTGCCATTCAGCTGCGTATGCCCGCCCACCTTCACATCAAAACCGCCCTCGCCGGCAAAAATCCCCGTCTGCGCCTCCACCGACGCCCAGGTGCTGTGCATTTTGCTCTGGCTCAGGTTGAGAGAACCCGAACCGCCGCCCATGCTGCCGCTCGCCCCCACGCTGCCGCTACGCTGCTTCGAATCGTAGTTATCGCTGTCCTGCTCGCTGCTCAGCGTCAGGTTACGCCCGACGTCCATTGTCACCTGATGGCCGCTCACCTGCGCCCCGGTCAGCGTCGTATCGCGACCGCTGACGATAGTCATCCGCTCACCGGCGCTGAGGGTCGTTTCGTTATGGGTCAGGCTGTTGCCCCTCTCGTGGCCCTTCGCGGTGTTGGCGCTGGCGCTGACCGTCAGCCCATTCGCGCCCTGACCGAAGTTAATACCGACGCCAAACGAACTCCCATGGCTCTCATTTTTACCGCTCAGGGTGCTGGCGTTCTCCGCAGAGAATAAATTCACATCGCGCGCGGCATTGAGTAACGCGCTGCCGCCGGCCTGCAGATGGCTGCCCTCAACGTTGATATCCGTCTCAGTGGCGATAATGCTGAGATTGGTGCCGGCCATCAGGCTACTGCCGCGGCTGGTGTTCTGCGTTTGTCGCTGAGTGGATTTCGATGACTGGCTACCCCAGGAAAGGTTGACCCCTATCATGCTCTCCGGACTGGAATCCGCAGTCTGCATCTGCGATGCCTGATACGCCTGTACGCCCGATAATGCCGACTGCAGCCCGCTCAGCGCGGCGAGACGACCATTGCTCTCGGTGCTGGCCTGGTTGGCGCTGGAAACCGCGGTATTAATGGCGCTGCCCACCATCCCGGATAACGCCAGCGTCAGGCCGCTGGTTTTCTGCTCCACGGTATGGGTCTGGGTGCTCTGGTGTTCCGCTGCCAGAATATTCACGGTTTTACCGGTCAACGCCATATTGTTGCCGGCCACCAGGTCAGATCCCTGAACCGTCAACACATTACCGGCGCTCAGGCTAAGGTTGCCCTGTGAGCTTCCGACGGTACTGGCGGCGCTACTCAGCGTTGTCGTCGCGTCGGTGGCTTTCAGCGACGAACTGCCGACGCTGAAGCCAACACCGCCGGTGCCGGAAAAGCCGCTATGTTTCTCTTTACGTAGATGGTTTTCCTGGCGACTCTCCTCGGCGGTGGCGATGGTCAGGTTACGCCCCGCCACAAGGTTGACCTCCTGGGTACCGGCAACACCGCTGCCGGATACCAGCAGGTCGCGCCCGGCCTGCATCACAATACTGTCACCGCTAAAATTGCTGCCGATGGCGTTCTGCGCCCACACTTCATCGTGAGTGGTGAGCGAGCGGCGAGCCAGCAGGCCGCTGCTGCTTTGATGGCTGTTTTCCATCAGATGCCATGAGGACTCGCCGCTGCTGAGGTTAATGTCATTGCCGGCGGCAACCGTCAGGCTGCTGGTTGCCGTCACGCTGGCGGCGCGGGCATTCATATCGTGGCCGGCGGACAGCGCCACCGCGCCGCCGTTAATTTGCGTGCCGATATCGCTACGCTGGGTCAAAGAACGATCGTTGCCTTTCCCCCAATTTCCGCTTTCGCTGTGGGTGGTAGCGAGCGTCTGCAGGTTGAGATCGTTGCCGGCGATAATCTGCGTCTGGCTGCCCGCCGCGCTGTTACTCACCATGCTTGCCGTCAGATTAATGTTATGTAACGCCTGCAGCCCCAGCTGGCCGTTTTCATTCTGGACATAAATCCCCGCAGGCCGATCGAGGCTGACATTACCTGGGCCGCCGCCGAGGGTGCTGGCGCTGTTGATATCACGCCCGGCTTGCGCGTTCAGGCTATCGCCGCCCTGCAGCGTTCCGCCAATATTGTTGATATCAGTGCGCGCGTTTAGCGTAAGCTGGTTGCCGCCGATATAGCCGCTGTTATGAATGTTTTCCGCGGTTAGCTGCGTCACGCCGCGGCTGTGGATGTGCCCGCTGTTGGTCACATCACGGCTCACACTGAACGCCACGTTTTCACCGCCGAGCAACGCGCCGCTGCCATCAAGATCGCCCGCTTTAAGCCGCGCATAAACCTGCGGCACCAGCACCTGTTGCACAGAGCCATCCGTTAGCGTGACCTCTCTGGCGACCAGCCAGACCATATCGCTGGTCAGCAGCGCCATCTGCGCTGGCGTCAGCGCTACCCCGACCGTCAGGTTGTACTGTTTGGCGAAGGCGACGCCCGCGTCCATCAGCGCCCGGTACTGCTCTTCATCGTTACTGTAGCCCTGCAGGTAGCGCCCGCCGCTCAGTTTAACGATCTGCTCACGCACCAGCCGCTGTTCGTAATAGCCGTCGCCAAGCCGCTTCATCGCCTGATCAACGCCCAGCTGATTTTGCATGTAGTCGCTGGCGAGCCACGCTTTACCGTTGGTAAAACGCGGATCGGTTTCCACCAGATAGCCCGCAGTAGCCTGCGGATCGATCTGATACAGGCTGCTGACAGGAAGACGGGTATCCGGCGTGACGACGCGAATAACCGTTCCGTCAGCGTTAACCGGCGTCACTTCCACCAATCGTCCGGCGGGTAGTTCACCTGTTTCATCGGCGCGATCGCGCGGGGTAATCACACCGCTATGGCCATCAATTGGGGTATTGCCCTGCCACTTCATGGTTTGCAGATCGATAGTCTGAACCGTTGGCGTCGGTTCATATTCGCTGCTTTTTTTCCCCTGGCTGGTTTTGGTGCCGCCAAACGGGCGGCTGGTCTTTTTTTCATACCAACGAGTCTGGGTGCCGACGTCGGTGGTCACCCGTTTACCGGTCGTGGCGACATTGTTTAGTTCGCCAATCACGCCACCAAGCGCTCCTCCGGCGATAATCTGGCTGTCGTAGTTATTCAGCTTATCGCTGTTGATGATGAGCCGGCCGCCGGAGAGGATTTTGCTGGGATCGCTTTCCACCACCTGCGTTTCCACAACGGTACGCTGGTACTGATATTCATAGAACTCATCGCCGCGGCTACCGTCCGGCATGATGGCGTCGTGAACGCCGTATTTGTTTTTATAGCTGGTATCGACCAGCGACCAGTCGAAGCGCTGTACCGATCCTTTCAGCGCCGCTTCATGGCGCCATGACTGCTCGACCATCACATCTTTCGTCACCAGATGGTCGTTGTAGTTATTGATTTGTTGGATATCGAGCGCCATATCACCAGCGGACTCAAGCGTTGCGCTGTGGTTATTAAAGACTCCCGCCCGGCCGCTGAGCGAACCGTCTTCGGCAAGTTGGCCGCCAATGGCGAGCGTACCGTCGCTGAAGATCAGCGCGTGATCCTGGTTATTGAGCGTGCCGACGCCCATTGCCAGCGATGCTCGTGCAGCAATCGTCGCCGCCACGCCGTTCTCCGCGGCGTTAATCAGCGTTGCCGCCTGCAGCGCGACGGCGTCGCCGTACAGGCGCCCGCTACCGATATTGGTTAACGTTGTGGCGACAATATGGGTTAAACCACCGTCAATCAGCCCCCGATTGACTAACTCGCCATTAACCGTCGAATGGTTCTCGCCAGCGCTGATTTCACCTTCCTGACGGTTATCCAGCTTCGCCGCATAGAGATTGAGCGCCTGGCCAACGCTGATAACCCCCTGATTAATCAGCGCCAATCCGGAGAGATTCCACTGCAGGTTGCCGTTGGCGATGATCATCCCGGCGTGATGAAACGCCTGACGCAACGTTAGTGACATATCGCCTTGAGAGAGCACCTCGCCATCGCCGCTGAGGGAATCGGCATCGAGAATAAGTTTGCTCGCGGCCAGTAGCGTCCCGCCCGTATTAGCCAGCGCCAGGTTGACGCCTGCTATATCCAGAGCGGCGGCGGAGACGATCTGCCCCTGCCGGTTATCCAGCCCCCGATTGTGGATGGTGATGTTCAGGTTACCGCCGGACTGCAGTTCTCCCTGACGGTTATCAACAGCGGCGCTGTGAATACGCAGGACATCAACGGCGGTAATTGTGCCCTGCTGATTATCCAGTAAACCGCTCGTCTTCAGGTTGACGCTGCCCCGCTGCGCCGAGCCAACCTGCCCGTGACGATTGTTAAGATTTTCAGCCTGTAGCCGGATGTCGCCGCTGGCGATGATATTCCCCTGCGAGTTATCCACCCCATGGCGCGCAGTGAGCTGAACGTCGCCCTGCGCCGCGCTGATTTTTCCGCCATGGTTGGTCAAATTGTCGGCGTCAAGCTTGATATTGCCATTTGCGGCAAGAACGCCTTCGCGGTTATCCAGCCCCCCTTCAGCGCTCATGGCCAGGTCGCCCTGCGCCGCAATCAATTGCCCCTGCTGGTTCCGAAGGCTTGCTACTTGTAGAGAAAGGCTACCGCCAGCAACGATATTCCCTTGTGAATTTTCCAGCTCATGACGCGTAGTGAGCTGGGCATTGCCTTGCGTCGTACTGATTTTACCGCTGCGATTATTAATGTTATCGGAGTACAAAACGATATTGCCGTTAGCGGCAATAGTGCCTTGGCCGTTGTCCAGCACGCCATCGCTGGTAATAGACATGCCGCCGCTGCCGGTATGCAACAGCGTTCCGTTTTGATTGAGCAACTGGCTGGTGCTGAGCGTCAATGCATGGCTGTTGCTGGCAATCTCTCCGCCGTGGTTATCCAATCCCGCGCGAAAATCAAGGCGTAGATCGTCCTCGCCCGTGTGCTGGATTACGCCCTGCTGGTTATCCAGCGCCATTGCTTTCAGCTCAAGCTGGCTGGCCGTCAACAGGCCACTGTGGTTTTTGAGTTTACCGCTGGCGGCCAACTGGAGTTTTTCGCTGGCCGCCACCACCGCATCTCGGGTTGTGATATCGCCGGACGCGGCGCTGACCACGATCCGCGCCCCCGAGGTTCGACTGTTATCAAGATCCACCGCCCTGCCCTGCGCCGTCAGCGTCCCTGCCGCCATATTGCGGCCATTCAGCGCCAGCGAAGTCTGGCTATTCAGCGTCAGCGCGCCGCTGCTGGCGGAAGAACCATCGCTATTTAATCCGGCGGCGAGCGTGCTGTTTTGCACGCTACGCAAAGCGTTGGCGGCAATCCGCGTATCACCTTGCGCGGCGATAATGCCGTCATTGGTTAGCGTCGCGCTGGCCGTCACCAGGCTATCTTTTCCGGCGTACAGCTGGCCCTGGTTGTGAAGATCGCCCTTAACGGACAGTTGCAGATTCTGCGCGGACTGAATCATGCCGCTGTTGCTGAGCGCGCCATCAGCGCTGATTGCTACGTCCCCCGTCGCCGCGCCGATATTGCCGGCATTGTGAACGCCTACGCCGCGCTCGGTACCGACAAGACGAATTTTATGGGCGTACATCCCGCCCAGCGCGCTGACGTCTATCGCCACCGCTGGCGCCGCACTGCCGTCGGTTGATTTTGCCGTCGTCCGACTGTGCGCCGCATCGATCTGATTACGCCCTGCTGTGACCTTTAGCTCCTGCGCCCAAACCCCGGCGTTGATTTTCACCGCGCGGGCGAGCAGGTCGGTGCTGTCTACCGAGCTCGCATCAAGCCCGCCGCCCTGTACGATAATTTCGCCGCGATTGACATCGTAACCGCTAATCTGCCCGTTGCTGTACTGCACCTGACCTGTCGTCAGCGTCGCGCGGCTGGCATTGATAAACCCGCAGCCGTCGCAGCTAATTCCGCCAGGGTTAGCGATCACCACCTGCGCTTTCTGCCCGGCAACCTCGATATAGCCATTCAGCCGGCTCGGATCACGGGTATTCACCTCGTTGAGGATCACTCTGGCTTCCCCCTTCGCCAGATTCGGGTTACCGGCGACCATCCCGGCCAGTTGGGTTGAAGTGCTGGCGTGGCTGTTATTCAGCACCACGCCGCGCCCATCGACGTCAAACTGGCTGTAGACGTTGCGCGAAACGCCTGCGCCGCTCGGTGTCTGAATATTGACCTGCGGCGTGCCATTGGCGCTATTGACGATCTGCGGTTGCTGGCCGCCAGGCGCAGGGTTATCGGCGACAATCGCTGCCTGAACCGGGGTGAGACAGGAAAACGCGAGCAGAAAGCCAAAGGCCAGCGGCGCCAGGGTGGACGTCAGCGTCGACCCGGTTCGCGCGTCGGCGCCGGATTGCGGCGACACGCCCGCCCGATGAGAGTGGGTCGTTTCCGCCACTACCATCAGCATCCCGCGAGCCTTATTAAATACGATTCGATAAAAGCGTTTATTCATTGCCGTTACTCGTCATCCGTTGTCCACCGCGGCGCGGAAAATCATCCCTGTGCGCAGCACGCGCCGCCGGACGGCGCGTGAGTAAAAGTCAGTAGCTCCAGCTGACGCTGAAACCAAAAGTTGCCGGTTCGGTTTTAAAACCATCGGGTTTGTCTAAAGGGATACCGGCGAACAGGTCGTAGCTGGCGCGTAGGTACTGGCCGCGCAGCCCTGCCACGCCTCCGGCGAGGTGTTTGCCCACCAGCGTTTCACTGCCTGCGCCGCCGACTTCGCCGTAATCCGCTCCCAGATAAAACTCCTGCCCCGGTAACGGGGTCGACCAGGCGATATCGTTACGTACGTACCAGCCGTGGCTGGCGGTCAGGGTGCGCTCGCCGTCAAAGCCGCGAACCGTCCAGCGGTTGCCGATGGAAAACATATCCGGCGAAGTCAGCGCCGTGCTGCTCATCTGCCGCTGATAGCGACTGGTAAAGCGAAAACGTTGCCCGCCCAAGGCAAAAGGCAAATTGAGCTGAGCATTAAATTGCAGGATCTTGCTGAGGGCGGTTGCTTCCCCCCACTGCTCTTCCGGCGCGGGTTGAGCGCCGAACCAGCGGGTACCGCGCTGGTAGCTCACTCCGCCATCGAGAGTGGCGTTGCCAAGGTAATGGCGATGCTGCAGACCAAGCTTCCAGGCCGCCGTTTGCCGCCGCTGGACGGCAATCTCGGTGTCGTTAATAAAGTTCTGCTGCTCGCGGGCTAACACATCGGCGCTAAGAGTGGTCTTCTGACTACCGCTACGGTGCAGTACGCGGCTAAGCTGGAAATCAACGTTCTTGCTTTTACCGCTGTACTGGTAATCGCCGTTAGCCCCCGCCACGGTTTGCACGTAATCGTACTGGCTGGCGGTTAACAGGAACTGCCAGTAGCCCAGCGGGACCGAATAGTGGCCGGTCAGGTTCTTCGAGGATTTACCGCCGTTGCCATCGAGGTTATGTGAACCGGAAAGGTAAAAAAGATCGCTTAAGGCTAGCGGGTTATCCAGTGACAGCGTCAGGTTCCCCTGATAACGGCCGGTGGCATTAGAGCCGGAATCATCGAGCGAGGCGTCGACGCGCCAGAAGCGCTCCTGTTGGCGGTTAATGACAATATCGCTTTGCCCCGGCATCTCGCCCGGAACAATTTCCATGCTGGCCTGTACCGTCGGCAGGCGCTGCAGATTTTCCAGCCCCTGTTCAATATCGCGCAAATCCAACAGTTTCCCATCAGTCGCCGGAAATGCGCTCGCCAGCCACAGATAATCATCGCTCTGCGCCGTAAGCCTGGCTTCACGGATATATCCCGGCATCACTACCAGGCGTAAAACACCGCTTTTTAAGTCCTGCTGCGGAGCAAGGATCCGGCTGGTGATATAACCGCGGTCGATTAATATATTTTGCAATTGGGCCATCAGTAGATTTATTCCCTTTCCTCCCAGACAACGCCCAATCACTTTATTTTTCTGGCGCTGGAGCGGAAGCCAATGCGGTAAGGCTTCGGCGCCCTGCAAAATAACCTGAGAAATAGCAAAGCAAGGTTGTTCTACGGGAAATAGCCCATTATCGACATTTATTCCTTCCGCGGATAAATGAATATCCGGTGACGGCGGCGCGATCTGACTTTCCAGGGCATGCTGGCGCTGCTGCTGGTTGATGAACTGCTGCTCACGTACGGTATCCGCAGGCGCGGCGTACCCCCACACTGGCAGCGCAGAGATAATAAAAACCTTATGAATTAAACTCCATTTATTCATTATTTTTTAAGCTAGGGCTATCCATGTCGATGACAAGCATTCAATAATGGCAATTAAATACATGCGAACGCACACAAATATCAACTCATATTAATAAGGCAATCACCGCAATAATAATTCAACGGCGAATTCATCAATTGCGGGATATTTTTATTGGATCGGTGAATATATTTCAGTAATAAAGGTGAAATGTGAATTCATTACGAAATGAGAATAATGAGTTTGAATTGATATAATCTGCCGCTGGTATGACTCGTGCCACACCACAAACCCCTGTGATCTCAATCACATATTTTCCTCCTGCTCACTTCATAGCCAACCGCTTACCCCGGCTAGCGACCGCTTAACCCCGCATATAACCACTCACCGATTTACCCAACTTTACGCACACGGCGTTCTGGCAAGATCGGAGCCAGCATAGCTAATCAATACCTCCACCAACCCAAACACAAAACCAGACGGCTTCGGCCAATTATTAATCTAATTAACGCCAGGTTTTACTATGGATACCAAAAAACTACTCAAGCACATACCTTGGGTGATTCTCGGAATCATCGGGGCATTTTGCCTCTCAGTCGTCGCTCTGCGCCGCGGTGAGCACGTCAGTGCGCTGTGGATCGTGGTGGCGTCGGTTTCCGTCTACCTCGTCGCCTACCGTTATTACAGCCTGTACATCGCGCAAAAGGTGATGAAGCTCGACCCTACGCGCTCTACGCCAGCGGTCATAAACAACGATGGCCTGAACTACGTCCCGACCAACCGCTACGTGCTGTTCGGCCACCACTTTGCCGCTATCGCTGGCGCCGGTCCGCTGGTAGGGCCGGTGCTCGCCGCGCAGATGGGCTACCTGCCGGGTACCCTGTGGCTGCTGGCGGGCGTCGTGCTGGCCGGGGCGGTGCAGGACTTTATGGTGCTGTTTATCTCCTCGCGGCGTAACGGCGCCTCGCTGGGAGAAATGATCAAGCAGGAGATGGGTCCGGTGCCGGGTTCCATCGCGCTGTTCGGCTGCTTCCTGATAATGATCATCATCCTCGCAGTGCTGGCGTTAATCGTGGTGAAAGCGCTGGCGGAAAGCCCGTGGGGCGTATTCACCGTCTGCTCGACCGTGCCGATTGCCCTGTTTATGGGTATCTATATGCGCTTCCTGCGCCCTGGCCGCGTGGGTGAAGTTTCAGTTATCGGTATCGTGCTGCTGGTGGCATCCATCTGGTTCGGCGGCATCATTGCCCACGACCCGTACTGGGGCCCGGCGCTGACCTTTAAAGACACCACCATTACCTTTACCCTGATTGGCTACGCGTTCATCTCCGCGCTGCTGCCGGTATGGCTGATTCTGGCGCCGCGCGATTATCTGGCCACCTTCCTGAAAATCGGCGTGATCGTCGGCCTGGCGCTGGGGATCGTTATCCTCAACCCGGACCTGAAAATGCCGGCAGTGACCCAGTACATTGATGGTACCGGCCCGCTGTGGAAAGGCGCCCTGTTCCCGTTCCTGTTTATCACCATCGCCTGCGGCGCGGTCTCTGGCTTCCACGCCCTGATCGCCTCTGGTACGACGCCGAAGCTACTGGCCAACGAAACCGATGCCCGTTTTATCGGCTACGGCGCGATGCTGATGGAATCTTTCGTCGCTATCATGGCGCTGGTTGCGGCATCGATTATCGAACCGGGCCTCTACTTTGCCATGAACACCCCACCGGCTGGCCTCGGCATTACCATGCCGAACCTGCACGAAATGGGCGGTGAAAACGCCGCGCTGATTGCCGCGCAGTTGAGGGATGTCACCGCGCACGCGGCGGCGACCGTTAGCTCCTGGGGCTTTGTGATCTCTCCTGAGCAAATCCTGCAAACCGCGAAAGATATCGGCGAACCGTCGGTACTGAACCGCGCGGGCGGCGCGCCGACGCTGGCCGTGGGTATCGCTCACGTATTCCACAAAATCATCCCGATGGCGGATATGGGCTTCTGGTACCACTTCGGTATTCTGTTTGAAGCGCTGTTTATCCTCACCGCGCTGGATGCCGGTACCCGTGCAGGCCGCTTTATGCTGCAGGATCTGCTGGGCAACTTCGTGCCGTTCCTCAAGAAAACCGACTCGCTGGTGGCCGGTGTTATCGGTACCGCGGGCTGCGTCGGCCTGTGGGGCTACCTGCTGTATCAGGGTGTGGTCGACCCGCTGGGCGGCGTGAAGAGCCTGTGGCCGCTGTTCGGCATCTCTAACCAGATGCTGGCCGCCGTGGCGCTGGTGCTCAGCACCGTGGTGCTGGTCAAAATGCAGCGCACCAAATATATCTGGGTCACCGTGATCCCGGCCGCTTGGCTGCTACTGTGCACCACCTGGGCGCTAGGTCTGAAACTGTTCAGCACCAACCCGCAGATGGAAGGCTTCTTCTTCATGGCGCAGCAGTACAAAGAGAAGATCGCTTCCGGCGGCGAACTGACCGCGCAGCAGATTGCCAACATGAACCATATCGTGGTGAACAACTACACCAACGCGGGTCTGAGCATTCTGTTCCTGGTGGTGGTTTACAGCATCATTTTCTACGGCATCAAAACCTGGCTCAACGTGCGCAACAATAAAGTGCGTACCGACAAGGAGACCCCGTACGTGCCGGTACCGGAAGGCGGCGTGAAGACCTCTTCCCATCACTAAACCTTAATGCCGGATAGCGCTACGCTTATCCGGTCTACACAAACGAATGTTTGTAGGCCGGATAAGGCGCTAGCCGCCATCCGGCTTTATTCGTTCTCTGGGACTCACAATGTTTGGTAACTTAGGTCAGGCAAAAAAATACCTCGGTCAGGCAGCGAAAATGCTGATCGGCATTCCGGATTACGATAATTACGTCGAGCATATGCAGACTAACCATCCGGACCAGCCGTACATGACCTACGACGAATTCTTTCGCGAACGCCAGCAGGCCCGCTACGGCGGCGACGGCAAAGGCGGCGTACGCTGCTGCTAATGGAGGCAAACATGGCACCGATTGCAGTTACCCTGTTAACCGGTTTTCTTGGCGCCGGTAAAACCACCCTGCTGCGCCATATCCTGAACGAACGGCACGGCTTTAAAATTGCCGTTATTGAAAACGAATTTGGCGAAGTCGCCATCGATAACCAGCTTATCGGCGATCGCGCCACGCAGATTAAAACTCTGACCAACGGCTGTATCTGCTGTACCCGCTCCAACGAGCTGGAAGACGCCCTGCTCGATCTGCTCGACAGCCTCGATCGCGGAGACATCGCGTTTGACCGGCTGGTGATCGAATGCACCGGCATGGCCGACCCCGGCCCGATCATCCAGACCTTTTTCTCTCACGATGTGCTGTGTGAACGCTACCTGCTGGATGGGGTGATTGCGCTGGTTGACGCGGTTCATGCCGACCAGCAGATGAATCAGTTCACCATCGCCCAGTCGCAGGTGGGCTATGCCGATCGCATCCTGCTCAGCAAAACTGACGTGGCGGGCGACAGCGACAAGCTCCGCGAACGGCTGATACGAATTAACGCCCGCGCGCCGATTTACAACGTCACCCACGGCGATATCGACCTGAACCTGCTGTTTAACACCAGCGGCTTTATGCTGGAAGAGAACGTGGTCAGCAGCAAACCGCGCTTCCACTTTATGGCCGATAAGCAGAACGACGTGTCGTCTATCGTAGTGGAGCTGGATTATCCGGTGGATATCAGTGAGGTGTCGCGGGTGATGGAAAACCTGCTGCTCACCTTTGCAGAACAGCTGATGCGCTATAAAGGGATGCTGTGGATCGATGGCGAGCCCAACCGCCTGCTGTTCCAGGGCGTTCAACGGCTATACAGCGCCGACTGGGATCGGCCGTGGGGCGATGAGCGGCCGCACAGCACTCTGGTATTTATTGGAATACAGCTTCCGGAAGATGAGATTCGCACCACATTTGCGAGCCTTCGCAAGTAGCCACGCAGCTTATCCCCCTCTTCGGGAGGGGGAGTGCGCGAATGAAATGTAAAATTCTGTTCTTATATGTAACAACAGAAATGTTTTTGGAAATAATTAGAAAGGCAATTATTGCGTCAACAACCGATTTTTCTCGCCCGTTCAGCGAATATTTAGCCAAAAGATTCAACTCACGCTCAACGGCTAAAGATTAGCCATTGACTCCGCAGTAAAAACAACTAACAAACAACACAAATAAATATATCTAATAACAAAATTAGCATAAAACAGTCATCGCTAGCTGATTTGCAGTCATAAAAATCGATTGTTAAGGTGCCCTCCGCGTAATGTAATGATGAGGCATAAAACATGAAAAAGATGAATATCCTTCTTCTCTCGGCGTTGACTGCCGTCTCGGGATCCGCGCTCGCGATGGGCGGCACCGTTGAGCAGGGCAAGAACTTCACCAACCTGAATCTGGAAATGGGGAAATCCTCCTCTGGCCTGTATGTGGAAAGCAACTGGCTCAAAAATACCGATGACGGTACCCAGACAGGCGGCGTCGGCGCGGGTTATAACCTGGAACTCGGCCCGGTGATGTTCAACGCCGGCGCGAAAGCCATCTACCTCGGCCCAAAAAAAGGCGATAACGGCGTAGCCTTTCCCATTGGCGGCGGCGTCAATGTGGCCCTGACCGACAGCATTCATCTCTATGGTGAGGGCTACGCCGCACCGGAGGGCCTGAACAACAGCGTCAAAAACTACGTTGAAGCCAACGGCGGCGTAAGCTGGACGCCCATCACCCCGGTGACGCTGAAAGTGGGCTATCGTCATGTCAGCGTCGACGGCAAAGATGGCCGCCCGGGCCACACGCTGATTGACGGCGCCTATGTCGGCGGTGGGGTTACCTTCTGATGAACAGCCGCTTCGCCGCGCTTTGCGTTTTGAGCTTCACCATGCTGCTGTCAGGCTGCGTCCAGTACAAATGGGTGAAGCCGGGCGTCAGCGATACGGAGATGAATAAAAAGCTCACGGAATGCGAAGCGCAGGCGCTGATCGATCTCCCCCCGGATAACGTCGTTACCGGTTCAAGCTCGGAAAAAACGGACAAAAAGAACAAGAAAAAGGATATTTCCACCAGCTATACGGTTGAGGATGCCAATGAGGGGCGCAGAGATACGCTCGTCGACAGCTGCATGTTTAAGAGCGGCTGGGATAAGATTGAAGTTCAGTGAATACAAAAAAACCTGCCGGATGGCAGGTTTTTGTCTTTCACGCCGTTATTTATGCACGACCACCAGCTTCTGATTCACAAACTCTTTAATCCCGAGATCGGAAAGCTCGCGGCCAAACCCGGAACGCTTAACGCCGCCAAACGGCAGCTCCGGCGCGGTATCGGTTAGCCAGTTGATATAGACCATCCCGGTTTCAATCCGCGAGGCCATGCGTTTCGCTCTTTCGATATCCTGGCTGAATACGGCTCCGCCAAGGCCATAGTGCGAATCGTTAGCCAGCTTCACCACCTCATCGTCATCTTTCACCACGTAGATTTGCGCAACCGGGCCGAAGAACTCTTCGAAGTAGGCCGGGTTATCGCGGGTAATACCGGTGAGTATGGTGGGCTCGAAAAAGCTGCCCTCACGCTGCACGGGTTTACCGCCCAGGTGCAGCTTCGCGCCGTTTTTCACCGCGTCACTCACCTGCCTGGTCAGTGTGTCCAGCGCATCTTTTGAGGAGAGCGGCCCCAGCGTCGTGCTCTCATCCAGCGGATCGCCGATTTTCACCTGACGGAAGGCCTCGGTAAACTGGTTCAGGAACGAGTCGGCAATTTTTTCATGCAGGATAAAGCGCTTCGCCGCGGTGCACACCTGGCCTGCGTTGTTGAGCCGCGCCTGCACGCCGATCTTCACCGCCTTCGCCAGATCGGCATCGTCCAGGACCACAAAGACATCGTTTCCGCCCAGTTCAAGCGTCGCTTTCTTGATGTGTTTAGCCGCCTGCGCCGCCACCACGCCACCGGCTTTTTCCGACCCGGTCAGGGCCGCACCCTGTACGCGATCGTCGGCGATAATCTTCGCCACCTGATCCTGAGAAATAAACAGGTTAGTCCACGCCCCTTCCGGCGCGCCGGCTTCACGTACCAGGTGGGCGAAGGTTTCCGCACAGTGCGGGACGATGCTGGCATGTTTAGCGATAACCGGGTTCCCCGCCGCCAGGTTCGGCGCCAGTACGCGCATAAGCTGGTAATAAGGGAAGTTCCACGGTTCTACAGCCATCAACACGCCGATAGGATGGTGTTCAACCCAGGCTTCGCCCAAATCTGACGGATACTTCACCGGCGCCAAAAACTGTTTGGCGTTGTCGGCATAGTAACGAGCAATTTGCGCGCACAGCTTCACTTCACCGCGGCTTTGCTCAATCAGTTTGCCCATCTCCTGGCTGGCGATTTTAGCCAACTCTTCAACCCGGCTGTCGATCAAGTCCGCCAGTTTATGCAGTACCGGCAGGCGCTGGTCAATATCCCCTTTCGCCCACGGCGAATGATAAAGCGCATCCGCCTTCTGCAGAGCCGCTTCTACGTCCGCGTCACTGTGTGCCGGAAACTCTTTAATAAGCTGGTTATTGGCAGGATTCACCGTCTGATAAGCCATATCGTATGTCTCCTTGTTATCGCTGTTAACGCAGTCATAAATACCGCACAGGATATTAAGGGTAGTCGAGATAGCTGAGGATGCGGCCAAACTCAGAGAGATACAGAATTTTCCAGAAATGAAACAGATCGCCCTATCGGCATATATCGCTCAGAAATAAAAACTTAATATCAATGAGTTAGTGAATAACGGCCCGAATGTCCGCCTCAGACAAACCGGTAATTCTCAGCACCGTTTCCAGGGCCATACCTTCGGCGAGCATCGTTTGAGCAATACGCAGCGCTTCGGCCCGCTGCCCCTCCTAAACGCCCTCAAGTCGACCTTCCCGCTTCCCCTGCCTGCGCCCCACTTCGCGGATAAATTTCCCCAACCGAAGCGCTTTGCCCGAGTGAATCAGGTAATTAAACAGCGTGTTAGCTGCCTGTCATTAGCGTATCCGCTAAGCAAAATGGCCGTCAGAGGTTCCATAAAACCCAGCCAATCGCGCTGATAAATATATTTTGCATCAGCTCCAGTCAGGCGACTCTTCGATGTTGGACAATTTCGTCATCAGGCACAGCGATAATATCCACCAGCGGAAACGGCATGGTATAAACAGCTATCCCTCTCAGCTAAGGAGCCCATCGTGAGCCATACGCGCGATATTCAGCAAACCTTCTGGCGCGACGAACAGCTGCCCTGGCTGGAGCTGCGCAGTACCTGGAACAGCCGCCAGGCCTATAAACGTCACCGCCATCCGCAGCTCTCCGTGGGGGCGATTATCGAGGGGGAAACGCGCTGTATCTGCAACGGGCAGGAGTATCTGCTGCGGCCGGGCGATCTGATTACTATCCCCGCCCAGGCCCCCCACAGCTGCAATCCGCGCGACGGCCAGCCGCGCAGCTACCATATGCTCTATCTCGAGCTAAGCTGGTGCCGGCGACAGCTGGCCAACGATATGCATCAAGAGCGGTTAATAGCCTCCCAGCCGGTAATACGCGATGCCGAACTCTTTGCCCGGTATTTGCAAATCGTGGAATTGATGAGCCAGCAGAACACCGCCACGTTACCCGAAAGCGTCGCCCGATTGCTGCGCGGCCTGCCGCTGCGCCCGCTCGCGCCTGCAGCGCTAAGCCAAACCAGCGCGCGTTTGTTCAGTCGTCTGGCAACCAATCTGCAGGCGCCGCCGACGCTGGATAGCCTCGCCGATGAGTTTTCGCTGCGTAAAGAGACGCTGATCCGCGCCTTCAAGCAGGATACCGGCCTGACGCCCGCCAGCTTTATCAATATCGCGCGGATTGAATTCGCCAAAACGCGTCTGCGCGCCGGGGATAATATCGCCGATGTGGGCTACCAGGCCGGGTTTGCCGACCAGAGCCACTTTCATAAAACCTTTGTCAGCTATACCGCCGCCACGCCGCGCCAGTATGCGCAATCTCGATCAATAACAGACAATAATTAGCGTTCGCGCTGGCGTAGGGTGACCTCAGGTTATTACTGAGGTTGCTATGGACATACTCGCTACGCTCTTTCCCTCCGCCTTCCCCGCGCTGGCGCTCTCCCATTTTGTCGCCCTGCTGAGCCCCGGACCCGATTTTTTTCTGCTGGTGGGCTACGCCATCCGCTATCGCCTGCGCGGCAGCGTTGGCCTGTGTCTCGGCATCGCCGCCGGAAACGGCCTGTATATTCTTCTGGCGATTATCGGCTGGGGGATCCTGCGCCAGGCGCCGCTGCTGTTTACGGCGATTGAGCTGCTGGGCGCGGCGTATTTGCTGTGGATTGGCAGCCTGCTGCTCAGAAGCCGCCCGGCCACGCTGGCGCTGCACGGCGCCTCGGCTTCGCGCCCGCCGCTGGTGAAGCAGCTTTTTCTCGGGCTGGGTTCTTCGCTGCTCAATCCGAAAAACGCGCTGTTCTACCTCGCGCTGATGACCTCCCTGCTGGGACCGAACGTCACGCTGGTGCAGCAGGCCGTCAGCGGGGCCTGGATGACCAGCGTGGTGTTGATATGGGATCTGTTGCTGGTCACGCTGATTGCGCTACCGTCGGTGCAGCGCCGCCTTTCCGCCGTCGTCTGGCGAGTCGAGCGCACGGCCGGCGGCGTATTGATGGCTTTTGGTTGTTGGATTGTGTGGCAGTTTTTGCACGAGTTCGCCGTCAGGCTATATGCTTAAGCTTATGGAAAAACTCGCTGAACTGAAACGCGCCAAGCTGCTGGCGCTCTCGCTGCTGCTGATTGCAGCCGCCATTTTTATCACTACCCTCGTGCTGCCGCCAACGCCATGGGTCGGTGCGCTAAAGGCTATTTCCGAAGCGGCAATGGTCGGCGCGCTGGCGGACTGGTTTGCGGTAGTCGCGCTGTTTCGCCGTATTCCGCTGCCGTTCGTTTCGCGACATACGGCGATTATTCCGCGTAATAAGGATCGGATTGCCGATAATCTCGGCTATTTCGTGCAGGAAAAATTTCTTGATACGCCGTCGCTGGTGGCGCTGATCCGCCGCTATGAACCGGCGCTGATGCTCGGTAACTGGTTCAGCCAGCCGGAAAACGCGCGGCGGGTCGGCCAGCATCTGCTGCAAGTGATGAGCGGGTTTCTCGAGCTCACCGACGACGCGCGCATTCAGCGGCTGCTGCGTCGGGCGGTGCATAAAGCGATTGATAAGGTCGATTTAACCCAAACCAGCGCTATGATGCTGGAGGGGCTGACGCGCGACAACCGTCACCAGAAGCTGCTCGATTCGCTGATTAGCCAGCTGATCGCCCTGCTCCAGCGTGACAGTTCGCGGGCGTTTATTGCCCGCGGAATCGTACACTGGCTGGAGACCGAGCATCCGCTAAAAGCCAGGCTGCTGCCTACCGAATGGCTTGGCGAGCACAGCGCTGAAATGGTTACCGATGCGGTTAACACGCTGCTCGACGAAGTGAGTCAGGATCGCGCCCATCAGATCCGCCAGGCCTTCGATCGCGCGGCGCTGAAGCTGATCGACAACCTGAAGTCCGATCCGCTAATGGCGGAAAAAGCGGACAATATCAAAGCCTATCTGAAAAACGATGAGACCTTTAACCGCTATCTGGGCGAGGTATGGGCCGATCTGCGCGGCTGGGTTAAAAACGATGTTAATAGCGACGATTCACGCATTAAGCAGCGCATTGCCGAAGCCGGGCAGTGGTTTGGCGAAACGCTGCTCCACGATGAGGCGCTGCGAGAATCGCTGAACGAACACCTTGAGCAGGCGGCGCACCGGGTGGCCCCGGAGTTTGCCACCTTCCTGACGCGCCATATCAGCGATACGGTCAAAAGCTGGGACTCCCGCGATATGTCCCGACAAATCGAGCTGAACATTGGTAAGGACCTGCAGTTTATCCGCATCAACGGCACGCTGGTTGGCGGCACTATCGGTCTGCTGCTGTGGCTTTTTTCACAAATCCCGGCGCTGCTGCATTTACATATTTAATTCAACTGTTTGTTTTTAAAGTATTCCTTACACCAATATATATTAACCACTAAAAGAACATGGATATTTAGGTTGACCCTAAATTTATTGCAGTGTGAAGTGCTGAAATAGTGCGCGCATAAACGGCTATTTATGGCGTAGAGACTCAACAAGGAGCCCACCGATGTTGCAATGGATGACCCGCTTTTTTGCCCGCCATTCCGCCACCCTGTTCTTCCCGGCAGCGCTGATCCTCTATGACTTTGCCGCCTATCTGACCACCGATCTTATCCAGCCGGGTATTATCCACGTGGTCCGCGACTTTGACGCCGACGTGGCGCTGGCGCCCGCCTCCGTTAGCCTGTATATGGCCGGCGGCATGGCGCTACAGTGGCTGCTCGGGCCGCTCTCCGATCGTATCGGCCGCCGCCCGGTGCTGCTCACCGGCGCGCTGATCTTTACCCTGGCCTGCTTCGCGACCCTGTTCACCACCTCAATGGAGCAGTTCCTCGCCGCGCGCTTTGTTCAGGGCACCAGCATCTGTTTTATCGCCACGGTCGGCTACGTCACCGTGCAGGAGGCGTTCGGCCAGACAAAAGCCATTAAGCTGATGGCGATTATTACCTCGATCGTGCTGATCGCGCCAATAATTGGCCCGCTCTCCGGCGCGGCGCTGATGCACTTCGTGCACTGGAAAGCGCTGTTCGGGATTATTGCCGTTATGGGGTTTATCGCCTGGCTGGGGCTGCTGCTGAATATGCCGGAGACCGTCCGGCGCGGCGACGTCCCCTTCAGCGCCAGCGGCGTGCTGCGCGATTTCCGCGATGTTTTCCGCAACCGCGTTTTTCTGTTCGGCGCCGCCACGCTCTCGCTCAGCTATATTCCACTGATGAGCTGGGTTGCGGTCTCGCCGGTTATCCTGATTGACGACGGCGGGCTGACTACCGCCGAGTTCGCCTGGACCCAGGTACCGGTCTTCAGCGCGGTGATTATTGCCAACCTGTCGGTGGCGCGCTGGGTAAAAGATCCCACCCGCCCGCGCTTTATCTGGCGCGCGGTGCCCATCCAGATGACCGGGCTGGCGATCCTGATCCTCGGCAACCTGCTGTGGCCGCACGTCTGGCTGTGGTCGGTGCTCGGCACCTGCTTCTATGCTTTCGGCATCGGGCTGATCTTCCCAACGCTGTTCCGCTTTACCCTGTTTTCAAACGATCTGCCAAAAGGCACGGTTTCCGCGTCGCTGAACATCGTGATCCTCAGCGTCAGCGCGCTCTCTATCGAAGCGGCGCGCTGGCTGTGGTTTAACGGCGGCAGGCTGCCTTTTCATCTGCTGGGGGTGGCGGCGGGGATCGCGGCCGCGTGCTGTCTGGCGGGTTTATTAAGCCGGATACGCCAGCAGCCGGAAGCGGCGCTGGCTCAGGAGTAGCGAAAGGCGCTACTCCACGGTCCAGGCTTCACTAAAGCTTTCGTCGGCGAACAGCTCCGTCAGGCCGCTGATCTGTTTCAGGCGCAGCACCTCATCCGCATCCATACCGAGCTCTTCGCCGATGCGCCGGTCGTCCCACCCCTGGCGATGTAAATCGCGGACGATGTCGGACATCGCCGCGATCTGATGTTTGCCCCTGGCGCGATTATGGCGAATGGTGGCGGCGATACGCTCTTTCTGCCCCTCCCGCTCGGCATTGATGAGCGTCACCGGAAGATACCCATGCAGGCGGCGGCTCAGCTCCGGGCGACTCTTACCAATCAGATGGCGATGAAAGCCGTCGACAACCAGGTGGCGTCGCTGCTGGCGGGCTACCACTACCGGTTGGGTAAAACCATCCAGTTCGATAGAGCGCTCCAGCAGCTTTTTTTCCACCGTCGCCATCACGTTCGGGTTGTAGTCATTCGCCTCAACCGTGTTGGCTTCGACCCACAGCACGCAGTCTACCGGCTCGCGGCAGAAAGGACTGTGCTGGTGGATCAGGCTCTTCAGCTCGTTAATCGCTTTGATTTTCAGGTCAATATCGTCAAACGACTCGAGATACTCAATCACTGTCTTAGCCACATCCGGTGACATCAAAGCGTCCTCCACTCTTTACGTTTGTTACTCACCAGCCGACAGTAACGCTCATAGTGCTTAGGCTGCGTCGGGCTGAACGACAGCATCCGGCACCAGAAATCGTTTTTCAGCAGCGTCTTGCAGATGCGACGCCATGAGGGAATATCGCGATAGCCGAGATCTTTTTCCTGCTCATCGGGGATATCGTCAGGGAAACCGCGGGTCTGGTACCAGTGCAGATAAATAGCGATTTTATTGCGGTAATGCTCGGCGGTTTTTTCCGGCATGCTGTCGAGCAGAAAGAGCGCATACTCACGCCAGCTAAAATGCGCCGGTTTGCGGATTTTGGTCTTCAGCGCAAAATAGTCGCCGCTGGCGTTGGCGTAAATCGCGCCGCTGTGCGCGCCGCAGACCCGACGGCACATCCGCTCCCAGGTCTCCGGCTCAAGAATGTGATAAAGCCACAGCCCGCGCCGCTGCTCGGGGCCGAAGGGCTCGCAGACGCGCATATTTTTCAGCGGTACGCCGGCGCGGTGCATCAGGTCATAGAGCGGGTTGTAGGGGAGCCGCGACTTGTGATTAAAGATCCAGATGTCGCGGGTCCGCCAGTCATAGAGGGGATAGCAGGTGTAGCTGAACCCTTCCGGCGAGGCGGTGGTCCATGGCTTATCGTCCTCAAAGCGCAGTTTGGTCGGCGAAGTGAGCGCCATGTAGCGATGTAGCGACTCGTCGGTGCGGATACCGATCAGCGAAGCGAGGCTTCTCCCGGCAGCCAGCCAGTGCGAAAAGGCCGGAACAAAGGCTTCAAACGTCATTTCCGGCTGATAAAAAGGGAAAAAATCGATATCGGTGATGGCGTCATCCGGCGGTTGCCTTACCCATTCAACACCGGCCCGCCAGGCGACCCATTCCGGCTCATGCTGCGATACGCCGCTCACCGTGGTCATCGGCAGCGCCACCCAGTAGAAGCGGCTCACCACGTCCTGATAGCGCTCTTTCATATTTTGCACGTGCTGGATAGTTAATAAATACTGCGCTTCCCAGTCCACGAACAATACCGCAAACTTTTTCCCTTTTTTACGCGCAACGGCCGCCGCCAGATGAAATAATACCGTTGAGTCTTTGCCACCCGAAAAAGATAAACAGACCTGCTCGAAAGTATCAAATACCCAATCCAGGCGCATCAGAGCAGCGTCAAAAACATTCATATCCAGTTTTACGCGTTTCATCCTTCACCCCTGATAAATGAATCGCCGTCAGAATGTACTTATAGAAAAATCCCGTAAGCCAGATAACCTGAAATCAGGTTCATAGATTATTCATCCAGATACCGACATGCTGAAAAAAGGCGAGCGCAACTAAATGTTATTCACATCATAAAAATCATAATATCTCATTTAAATTCATAAAGTTATGATAATATCTCTTATAGTCTCCATTACACAGGGAATACCGTGACCTCTGTCACAATTATCTCCTGAACTATTTATTCATTCTCCTTCACTGCGACCAAAAACATCACGCTATAACCCCACGGGAGCGTCGCTATCGGATATAATCAGCGGCCCTGATTCACCGTAACAATATTGATTAAGGAACGCCATGAGCGATATCGATCTCAGCCCGCCGCAACGCGATCTGCTGCGCGAGAAGCTGTGTAAATACTGCGAAGAGAATTTTGAGCTGGAGCTGGAGCAATTTGACGCGGAATTCTTTGTCGACTTTATTGCGAAAGAGCTGGGTCCAATGTTTTATAACGCCGGGATTGATGCGGCCATCGCCACCCACCTTGCGTGGAGCGATCGGATTCAGGAAGAGATGGACCTGAAAAAAGTCTATTAGCGGGAGATCAATAAATCCATGCAATAAACAGGGGTATAATGCGACCTCTTTCATCATCTCCCGTGTACGGGGAAGGAAAACCATGTCGCTTATCACCGATCTACCCGCCATCTTTGACCACTTCTCCGCAGCCCGCCAGCAGGGTTTCCTCACGGTCATGGAGCTTAAAGAGCAAAACATACCGCTGGTTGGCACCTACTGCACCTTTATGCCGCAGGAAATTCCGCTGGCCGCCGGCGCAGTGGTGGTGTCGCTGTGCTCCACCTCCGACGAGACGATTGAAGAGGCGGAAAAGGATCTGCCGCGCAACCTCTGTCCGCTGATAAAAAGCAGCTACGGCTTTGGCAAGACCGACAAATGCCCCTACTTCTACTTTTCCGACCTCGTGGTGGGCGAAACCACCTGCGACGGCAAAAAGAAAATGTACGAATACATGGCCGAATTCAAAGCCGTACACGTGATGCAGTTGCCGAACAGCGCCAGCGATGATGCCTCGCGAGCGTTATGGAAAGCGGAAATTTTGCGCCTGCAGAAGGCAGTGGAAGATCGCTTTGGTACGCCGATCACCGAAGCCGCCCTGCGCGAGGCGATTATCCTCAAGAACCGCGAACGGCGGGCGCTGGCGAACTTTTATCGCGTCGGGCAGCTCAACCCGCCCGCGCTCAGCGGCAGCGATATTTTAAAAGTGGTCTACGGCGCGACCTTCCGCTTCGATAAAGCGGCGCTGATCGATGAGCTCAACGACATGGCGGATCGGGTACGCCTGCAGTGGCAAGAGGGCAAACGGCTGGCGGCGCGGCCGCGTATTCTGATCACCGGTTGCCCGATCGGCGGCGCGGCGGAAAAAGTGGTGAAGGCCATTGAGGACAACGGCGGCTGGGTGGTCGGTTTTGAAAACTGCACCGGCGCGAAAGCCACCGAGCGCTGCGTGGAGGAGACGGGCGACGTTTACGACGCCCTGACCGATAAATATCTCGCCATCGGCTGCTCCTGCATCTCGCCGAACGACCAGCGACTCTCCCTGCTTAGCCAGATGGTGGATGAATATCAGGCGGACGGCGTGGTAGACGTCATTCTGCAGGCCTGCCATACCTACGCGGTGGAGTCGCTGGCGATAAAACGCCACGTGCGCCAGCAGCACGACATCCCCTATATCGCCATTGAGACCGACTATTCAACGGCGGATATCGGCCAGCTCAGCACCCGCGTGGCGGCCTTTATTGAGATGCTTTAGGAGCGCACGTGACCGTTACCGTAGGGATTGATTCCGGATCCACCGCTACCAAAGGCATCCTGCTTGAAGACGGCGTGATTCAGCGCCGCTTTCTCTGCCCGACGCCGTTTCGCCCCGCCGACGCCATCGTTGAGACGTGGGAAACGCTCCGCGCTGGCCTGAGCGAACGCCCCTTTTTAACCTTAACCGGCTACGGACGCCAGCTGGTGGATTTCGCCGATAAGCAGGTCACCGAGATCTCGTGCCACGGGCTCGGCGCGCGGCTGCTGGCCCCGCAGACCCGGACGGTCATCGACATCGGCGGCCAGGACAGCAAGGTTATCCAGCTGGACGAGGCGGGTAATCTCACCGATTTTCTGATGAATGATAAATGCGCGGCGGGCACCGGGCGCTTTCTGGAAGTGATCTCGCGTACGCTGGGGGCCAGCGTCGAACAGCTCGACAGCATCACCGAAGGCGTTGAGCCCCATGCGATTACCAGCATGTGTACGGTATTCGCCGAATCCGAGGTCATCAGCCTGCGTTCGGCCGGGGTGCCGCCGGAGGCGATCCTCGCCGGGGTGATCAACGCCATGGCCCGACGCAGCGCCAATTTTATCGGTCGTCTTTCGGCACAGGGGCCGCTGCTGTTTACCGGCGGCGTCAGCCACTGCGCCGCCTTCGCGCGGAGGCTGCAGGGGCACGTGGGTATGGCGGTGCAGACGCATCCCGACGCGCAGTTTGCCGGGGCGATCGGCGCAGCGCTGATCGGCTTACGTCAGAGGAGCCGCCGGTGACGGAATATCTGTTTTTATTTCACTCAACGGTGGGGGTAGTGCGGATGCGCAAAGCCCTGCAGGCGGCGGGGGCGTCCTTCCGGGTGAAGGACATTCCGCGCCAGCTGCGCGGCGGCTGCGGGCTGTGCATTTATCTGAGCTGTGCGCCGGGCGAAGAACAGAAGTGGATTCTCCCCGGCCAAACGGCAGCCCTGTTTCGCGTCGCCGGGGATGATTATCAGCTGCTGGCTCAGTTTCCGCCGCAGGCGTAACCCAGGCGCGAATCATCGCCCGGCGGCGTACAGCGAGCACAATATCCGGGTTTGTTCCCTCAGCCCAGCAACTGGCGAATGCAGGATTTAAACACCCGCACGCCATCCGCCAGCGCGGCGCGGTCGAAGCGCATCTCCGGATGATGTAGCCCCGGGAGCAGGTCGCAGCCCAGACCCCAGAACCCGCCTTTCACCTGTGGACGCAGGCGCAGGTAGTGGAAAAAGTCCTCGCTGCCCGGCGTACTCTTCGCCGCCGTTAAGCCGGCTTCGCCAAACGTTTCGCGAATCGCCTGGCTGACGATAGCCGTAGCCTGTTCGTCGATAATCGCGGCGGGCATCTCCTTGACGATCTGGATATCGACGGTGGCGCCGTAAGCCGCCGCGCTGCTCTCTATCGCCCGCACCACCCGCTCTTTCAACGTCGCCATGCCGTCATTTTCCGCGCTGCGCAGATCCCAGCACACGTGCGCTTTCGCCGGCACCGAGTTGGTCACTCCCGCATCGCACAGAAAGCGCGTCGCTTTAGCGCTCCAGGTCAGGGAAGGCGCCAGATGAATCCCGTTTACCGCCTGCACCGCGTGCGACGCTGCATCCAGCGCGTTAACGCCCAGATGAGGCCGGGCGGCATGCGCGGCCTTGCCGTGGAAATCGACCATCACCGTCGCCGAGGCGGAGTAGTACATCGCCGGGACCGCCTTGCCCTTCGGACACTCCTCCAGCGGCCTGAGGTGGAAGCCGAACAGCATCTCTACGTCGTCCAGCACGCCCGCTTCCGTCAGCGCGATCGCCCCGGTGCCCAGCTCTTCAGCGGGCTGAAAGAGTATTTTCAGCTTCCCGCGCTTCACCAGCCCTTCGGCGAGGATCTCTTCCGCGGCGGTCAACACCACCGAAGAGTGACCGTCATGACCACAGGTATGGCGAGCCTCTAAGCGGCCATCGATGATATGGCCCAGCGCATCCATATCCGCCCGCAGCGCCACGACCGGCCCCGGCTTACCGCTATCCAGCAGCGCAACAATGCCGGTGGTGCCGCCGACGTTGCGTTGAACCTGAAACCCCGCGGCTTCTAATGCATCGCCGATGTATGCCGACGTTTTGTGCTCCTCAAAGCCCAGTTCAGGGATTTGGTGCAGATAATTGAAATGCTCTAAAGTTCGCGACACGTCTTACTCCTTGCCTTCTATTATGCAATCACGCGCATGACCAGCATGGCGATGACGGCATTGATAATGCTCACCGCCATCAGCAGCGGCCAATATTTTTTCGGGACATCCGCCACGCCGAGCAGGCGCCCCATGTACTGAAGCTGCGAACCCATGAGGAAAATCGCCGGGATCAGAATCGTGATATCCGCCACGTTGAGGGTGCCTTTGCTCAACAGGCTCACCGCCACGCCGGTTCCCGCAGAGGCGGAAAGCCAGGAGGTCAGCAATACGGTAATGGCTTCGCCCGGCAGGCCAAACAGGCCCATCAGCGGCGCGCAGACGTGGCCGATGATCTGCATCACGCCGAGCAAATTGAGCATTTCAGCGATCACGTAGGCCATTAATACATTCGGCATCAGATTGTTGATGGCGATATTAAATCCTTTGCGCGCACCGATAACGAAAATATCGAACGGGTTACTGCCGACTTTTGCCGAATTATTCATTTTCAAAATCCCTTCTATAAGCGGTATTCAGAACCAGACGCGTGATTGCCGCGCCGACAAATTTCAGCACAAACATTAAAAGCAGCGGAATAATGATAGGAATGGTTAATGAAGCGAACAGCGCTGAGCCAATCGAGAAGTAGTTATTAATCAGACCGGCGCCGGAATATTGCCAGGCGCCCATAATAACCAGATCCTTACGATTTATTTTGTCGCTGTCATACAGCTCTTTGGTCAGCGCCGCGCCGGCATCGGTACTCTGTAAATCGGTAATCAGCGCCAGGCCGGTATAACCCGGGATCCCAAGCAGCGGGCGAAGCAGCGGGGTCAGCAGCTTATGCGCCGCGCGGATCGCCCCGTAGTGGGTAAATATCTCCAGCAGCCCCAGCGCCAGCATCACCGTCGGCACCAGCGACAGGGCAAACAGGAAGCCGGCCTTGGCGCTGATGCCGCCGCTACCGATAAAGGTGTTGGTTTCCGGCGTTTTCATGGTGCCGAACGCGCCGCCGAGGGTGGTAAAGTCAAACGCCCCCAGCCAGGCCATGCCTTCAACCTTAAACAATAATCCGGAGAAAACTAACAATACGATGATCAGTGAAATCCAGGCGCCGGGCCCGACTTTCCACTCATTTGCCGTTTCGTCGGAGGAACATTCCAACGTTTTATTTTCACTCATACCCTGTCCTCTCACATAATGAAATGTTAGTGCGATTGTTTGCAATTTGAAATTATGTCAATTTATTGTTATTCGAATTTATTATTTTCACTGATAGGCTTTTCCATATTCCCTTACTCAGCATCATCACCATTTCTTATTCTTCACCTTCCCGAGCATTGCCACCTTAATAGCACGCCGGAAATAAGCGATGAGAATTTTCCTCCCTGTCAGTTTTTGTCCGAATTACGATTATCTATAACTTGCCGGGATGATAAATACCTGTGAAAGGGTGTTATTGTTGACTACAGGTCAACAAAGGAGCGAGAAACGATGTTGCATGAGAGGCCAATGAGCTATCTGTATGAAGTCGGGATTCAGGGAGGCATTCGCCGGGCCGCCGATATGCTGGGCATCAACCCGTCAGTCATCAGCCGCCAGATAGCGCAGCTGGAACGGGCGCTGGAGCTGCCGCTGCTGGAACGGCAGGGGCGAAACGTGGTGCTCACCGAAGCAGGACGCCTGCTGGCGGAGGACTACTTCGAAAGCCGCCAACGCCGGGAAAAGCTGGAAAGTCACCTGAAGGATTTACGCCATATGCGCGGCGGGACAATTTCAGTGAGGATTGGCGGCGGGCTGGTCACCACCTTTATTGAATCGGTGATGAGCACCTTTGCGCAGTCCTGGCCTAACGTATTCGTGGATATTATTGTCGGCAGCATGCAGGAGATGCTCAACGATATCGCCAGCGGCGAAGCGGATATGGCGGTCGCCTTTGGCCCCATCGGCAACCCGGAGCTTAAACGCCACAGCTTCCAGTGGGGCCCTATCTGCGCCGTGGTCTCGCCACAGCCCCCCATCGCTGCCCTGCCCGCCGTCACCATCGATGAGCTTACGCAATATCGCCTGATCGCGCTCACCGACAGCTTTGGCCTGCAGCGTCATATGAACGCCATGTTCAAAACCGCTGGACGGCAGTTTCATCCGGCCTATCGCTGCAACCTCTTTTCCACCGCCATGAGCCTGAGCCAGGCGGGATTGGGGATCTCTTTTATGACCGCATACGCCGCCCGGGAAGCGATCGCCCACGGTATTCTGACCGCAGTCCCCATCGACCATCCTATCGCCAGCAGCGCCCAGTGCCACCTGCTACGCAACTCCGACCGCCGCTTTTCCCCGGCGGCGCATCATATGTGGCGGCTGCTGCACAACGCTTTTCGCGACGCGCAGCGGGCGCTGGCGGCCTGAGCTTATTCGGTCACCACAAACCGCGTTGGCGCAAAACAGTTCAGCAGCCGATGCATAAGGAAGACCATGGTCAGCGTGACGATCAGCGCCACGGTGACGGAAGTGATGCGGTACAGATCGCTGAACACCAGGTCCTGGTCCGGATGCAGGTTCTGACCGAACATGATGCCGATGGTGGTGATGCTGGCGAAGCCAACGCCAGCCCCCACTTTCTCCATCACGTGCAGACGGGCGCTAAACGCCAGGCCGAGACCAATCAGCGGCATCATCAGCAACATATGGTTGCTGAAGTCGTAGATAATCAGCTGCACCACCAGAATATAAAGGCAGGCCAGCACTACCCCCACCACACGCCAGATCGAGCTGATCACCGCGCCGCGATAGTGCATCGGGAACAGAATTAAAATCCCCGCCATCAGCGCCGACAGCGAGTCGCTCAGATCGCAGACCTGAAAGATCACAAAGATCATTGTCGCCACGCTGCCGGAGAGCAGCGATTCGTGGCGAATACGGGCGGCGTCTTTTTCAATGCGCGGCGGCGGCTTGCGCGGTTCAACGTCCGGGATGAAGTAGTTGAGCAATGCGCTCAGCGCTACCGCCATCACGCAGGCCTCCATATTGGAGAACATCAGGGTGTGCCAGTTACTGGTGGGATAGCTCATAAAGTTGAGCATCGTGCTTTGACACACCACGCCCATCGATCCCAGCAAAAACAGCGGCCCCTGGCTCATAAAGCGAAAGCGCATCACGTACAGGCCAAACACCACCAGCGTCATGATCACCGGCCACTGCGACAGATAGCCGACGATCAGCACCATTTCGACGCAGTTTACCGCCGCGCTGAACACAAACTGCCGCGCCACGTGGCGGTTAAATACCGGCACCAGCGACAGCAGCATCAGCGGATAAACCACGAAAAAGACGCCGTACTGTACGTCGTAGAAGGTCGAAATGCTCAGTGCGATAGTGCCGGCCACGGCGATACGCAGCGTCTGGCGAAAATCGTTGGCCGTATAGACGATGTTGCCGTGCGGGGTGAAAACCCGCGCCAGGGTATTAATAGACATAGTGCAGCAGACTCACCAGATGGATCTGCGCGCCGGCAAAGGTGCGGGCAAACGGGCCATCGCTGTTATAAAGCTGTACCGTCGCGCGGGCGCCGGTGGGCAGCGGCTTATCCAGCGGCTCGTCCAGGGCAACGTGAATACGCATGCGCTGCGCGTCGCGCACCCAGCGGGTAGACTGCTCCGGCTGCGACAGCTGGCCATTGACCTCTTCCTGGCCGGCCAGAATACCGGCATCGCTGCTGGTGACGTGCGCCGGGAAGACTTTCCCCGGCAGCGCATCAAACACCACCGCGGCATCGGTATTGACGCCGGTGTGGCGCAGGCTCTTTTCACGGAAATCGGCGACGATATCGGTCTGATTGCTCACCAGCGCCAGCAGCGGCGTGGCGGCGGTGGCGTACAGACCGGGGTTAAGCTGCAGGTTGCTCACCATGCCGTCAGTCTCCGCGCGGACCTTCGTCCAGCCGAGGTTAAGCTGCGCTTCTTCCAGCGCGTTGCGGTACTTCTGCAGCGTGACGTTGCGCTCATCGTCGCGCTCGCCGCGCTGGATCAGCAGATTCTGGATACTGGCGTTGAGCGCGCTGACCGACTGCTCGCTGGTCTGCCAGGTGGTACGCACTTTATCCAGATCCGACTGAGAGACGTTCTGCATGGTGCTCAGGCGCTGGTAGCGATCGAAGGTCACCTTATCGTTGCGCGCGGTGTACTGGGCGGTGCGCAGGTTGGCGCGGGCAGAGGCGATCTGCGCGTCCAGCTGCTGGTTGCTGAGTTTCGCCTGTTCAAGGGCGATCTGCGCCGCTTCCACTTTATTGATAAACGGCGTCGGATCCAGTTCATAGAGCAGGTCGCCCTTCTTCACCTGGCTGTTGTTGTGCACATAGACATGGGAGACATAGCCGGAGACGCGCGACGAGACCGGCGTGACCACGCGCATCACGGTGGAGTCCGGCGTGAGCGGGATCCAGATATCGGCAACGATAAACCAGGCGAATATGGCCAGGAAGGCGGCAATACTCACCCTTACCCAGCGGGCAAATTTCTGTTCAGGGGTCATCATAGTGTTTTAGATCTTGTTATCTTCTTCGCGGATAGTCCGCAGATTGCAGGCGATTTGATTTAACGTGGCGCTAAAGGCGGCGAGCTGCGCTTCAGGGAGGGTTTCGGTGACGCGCTGTTGATAGGTCTCAATCACGCGGTTCAGCTTCTCCAGAATAGCGCGGCCTTCCGCCGTCAGCGTCAGCAGGCGTATGCGTTTGTCATAAGGCGATGTAGAACGCAGCAGATAGCCCTGCTTTTCCAGCTGCGTGAGGGTGCGCATCAGCGGCGGCAGCTCAATGCCCTGCACCTCCGCCAGCTCGCTGACCGAGACGTTATCCCCCAGCTGATGCAGCTGCATCAGCACCGTCCAGCTTGACTGGGTCAGGCCGGTGTCGGTAATGGCAGAATCAATAATCGCGCGCCACTGGCGCACCACCATCGCCATGCGCATGCCCATCGGGCGGCGGGCAAACAGGTCGTCTTCGGTCATCTTTTTTCCTCACATAACGCTAAGGAAAATAATACTTATCACGATAAGTATCAAGAAACGAAGAGTGGATAAGCATGAATTGATAAATTCTATGAATGTATTATCCCCGGTCGCGCTTGCGCTTACCGGGGCTACAGAACTGCGCGGTTTGGTAGCCTCCCGGACAGGCGCTTCAAGCGCCGCCTCCGGGGAAATGCCAGGGAAAAAATCGCACTTTTTAATTGATCTGATCCCGACGCAGCCCGACATCTTTTAGCTGTTCGTCGCTCATACGCTGCAATGTCCTGCGCGTTTGTTCACGAAGCCACCATTTTTTGATTATCCGCGCCAGAAATACGAAGCCGATAAACGGCTGTCTTGCCCGATTCTCGTGAAATTCCATCCTCTACCTCCTCACCTTGCCAGAGGCTTTATCTTCACGGATCCGGGGCTAAACAATACAGATTCACAAAATACTTTTCTTTAACATACAGATTCGCTAAAACGTACAGCAGACCTCATTTTTACCGCCAATCTGTACTGGTTTATTGATCTGTATGGCGACGATCAAGGATACAGCATGACCCGCTATCAACATCTGGCCAGCCTGCTGGCAGAACGCATCGAACAGGGGCTGTATCGCCCCGGCGAAAAGCTGCCGTCGGTACGCAGCCTGAGCCAGGAACACGGTGTCAGCATCAGCACCGTTCAGCAGGCCTACCAGATGCTGGAACAGCAGCAGCTGATCGTGCCGCAGCCGCGATCCGGCTATTTCGTGGCCCCGCGTAAAGCCCAGCCGCCGGTACCGCCGATGTCGCGTCCGGTCCAGCGCCCCGTCGAGATCACCCAGTGGGATCAGGTGCTGACCATGCTCGACGCCCGCCACGACAAATCGATTATCCCCTTCGGCGGCGGCTCGCCGGACGTCACTCAGCCAAGCCTGAAGCCTATCTGGCGCGAGCTGAGCCGGGCAATTCAGCACAACCTTAGCGAAGTGCTGAACTACGACGAGCTGGCCGGGCGTCGCGAGCTGCGCGAACAGATCGCCCGCCTGATGCTCGACGGCGGATCGGTGGTCACCGCCAACGACCTGGTGCTCACCAGCGGCTGCCACAGCGCGCTGTCGCTGGCGCTGCTGTCGGTGTGCCAGCCCGGCGATATCGTCGCCGTCGAATCCCCTTGCTACTACGGCACCATGCAGATGCTGCGCGGATTAGGGCTAAAAACCATCGAGATCCCCACCGATCCGGAAACCGGGATCAGCATCGAGGCGTTAGAGCTGGCGCTCGATCAATGGCCGATCAAAGGGGTGATCCTGGTCCCCAACTGCAATAATCCGCTGGGGTTTATCATGCCGGATGCCCGCAAGCGGGCGGCGCTATGCCTCGCCCAGCGCCACGATATCGTTATCTTTGAGGATGATATCTACGGCGAACTGGCGACCGAATACCCGCGCCCGCGCACCATCCATTCCTGGGATATCGACGGACGGGTGATGCTCTGCAGTTCGTTTACCAAAACCATCGCTCCCGGCCTGCGCATCGGCTGGATTGCCCCCGGCCGTTATTACGATCGTCTGCTGCAGATGAAATATGCCGCCAGCGGCACCAACGTCCCCTCCACCCAACTGGCGGCCTGTAACTTTATTCGCGAAGGCCACTATCACCGCCACGTGCGGCGGATGCGGCAGATCTACCAGCGTAATATGGAGATCTACACCTGCTGGCTGCGGGAGTTTTTCCCCTGCGGGATCTGCGTTACCCGCCCGAAAGGCGGCTTTATGCTGTGGGTCGAGCTGCCGGAGCAGGTGGATATGGTCTGCGTCGCGAAGCAGCTGTGTCGCCTGAAGATACAGGTCGCGCCGGGATCGCTGTTTTCAGCATCCGGGAAATACCGCAACTGCTTAAGGATCAACTGCGCCCTGCCGCCGATCGAGAAGCATAAAGAGGTGATGGTGCAGCTGGGGGAAGCGGTGAAAGTGGCGATGGAGTGAGTCTGCGTTAATCGGGACTACCGGTTCCCCATCGTCTGCGGGCCGGTAGCCCGGACAAGGCGCGTCAAGCGCCGCCTCCGGGATTTCTCTTCTCCCTACACCTAAGACCTTATAATGCGCTCATATCACCGCATATATAAATAATCCTACTGCCGCACGCAGCAGCGTAATATGCTGGATAATAACCCCAGGGCAGTAAACAATTAGCGAATGACCACTAAAGCCAAAATAACAAAAAGTTTTTTGCTAAATAACCAGCATATAAGAAAACCCCACCAATATAGCTAACCGCATGATTCACCAGCAAATATATACCATTTATTTTTGAAAAAACTGACCTGATTGCCTTCCCATAATAATCCCGATACATTCACTCATTCCCTATACGGGAAACTCTAAATATAAAAATCACAACAATATAACCGGGATGAATGTCATGAAAATAACCAAAGACCGAGTGGTTTACGCCATGTCGCGCGAAAACACTCCTGTCGCTACCGTCAGCAGCGGCAGTGAAGTGCTGTTCGAAACCTGCGACTGCTTCTCCGACCAAATCACCTCCGCCGATGCCGTGTTCAACGAGCTGGACTGGCAGCGTATTAACCCGGCGACCGGGCCGGTGTACGTCGAGGGCGCCGAGCCGGGCGATGCGCTCAAGGTGACCATCAAACGCATTACCCTGAGCAGCAATCAGGCGGTGATGGTCACCGCACCGCAGCTGGGGGTGATTGGCGACGAGCTCGATGCCCCGAAGGTCACCATCGTGCCCATTGAAAACGACCATGCCATACTGCCCGGCAACGTGCGCGTGCCGCTTAATCCGATGGTCGGCGTGATCGGCGTCGCGCCTGCCGGGGAAGCCATCTCCTGCGGCACGCCGGATAGCCACGGCGGCAATATGGACTGCAAAATGATCACCGCCGGCAGCACCCTGTGGCTGCCGGTCAACGTCCCCGGCGCGCTGTTCGGGCTGGGCGATTTACACGCCGCGATGGGCGATGGCGAAGTTTCGGTTTGCGGTCTGGAAATTCCCGGCGAAGTGCTGGTCGAACTGACGGTGGTCAAAAACCGCAAGCTGCCGCTGCCGATGCTCGAAAACAGCGAGACCCTGTTTACCCTCGCCTCGGCGCTGACCCTCGATGATGCCGCCGCCATGGCTACCCGCAATATGGCGCATTTTATCGCCGACAATACTTCCCTGACGCTGGCGGACGCCATCAGCATCCTGAGCATTGCCGGCGACCTGCAAATCTGTCAGGTAGTCGACCCGCTGAAAACCTGCCGCTATGCCTTACCGAAATCAGTGGCTGAACAGCTCTCCTTGCGAATTGAAGGGGAGCAGGCATGAGCGTTGAACAATTTGGCTATAAGCAGGAGCTGCACCGGGCGCTGACTTTCCGCGACCTGCTGGTCTACGGCATGATTTTTATGGTGCCCATCGCGCCGTTTGGCGTCTTTGGCTACGTCTGGGACGGCGCGCAGGGCATGGTGGCGCTGGCCTATCTTATCGGTATGGTGGCGATGTTCTTTACCGCCATGAGCTACTGGTCGATGTCGCGCGCGTTTCCGGTTTCCGGCTCGGTATATGCCTATGCCCAGCGCGGTATTCATCCGATTGTCGGCTTTTTTGCCGGCTGGCTGATCCTGCTGGATTATATTCTGGTGCCGTCGCTGCTCTATATCGTCAGCGCGGCGGCGCTGGCGCCCATGCTGCCGGGCGTGCCGGGCTGGATGTGGATTGTCGGCTTTATCGCGATTAACAGCCTGATTAACCTGCGCGGCATTACCTTTACCGCGCGCGCCAATAATACGATTCTGATCGCGGAGATCGTGGTGCTATCCGTGTTCGTCGTGCTGGGGCTGATTGCGCTCTACTCCGGCGCCGGAGCGGGCCATCTGACCCTCGACCCGCTCTATAACGCCGATAAGTTCAGCCTGCCGCTGGTGATGGGCGCAGTCTCCATCGCCGTGCTCTCGTTCCTCGGCTTCGACGGGATCTCCACGCTGTCAGAGGAAACGAAAGGCGGCGTAGATACCGTGGGTAAGGCGTCGCTGGGCGCGCTGATGCTGGTTGGTTCGCTGTTTATCCTGCAAACGTGGATTGCCGCCGATCTGGCGCAGGGCATGACGTTCAGCAGCCTCGATACCGCCTTCTACGATACCGCGAATCTGGCGGGCGGCGGCTGGCTGAAGTATGTCACCATGTGGTCGACGGTGATCTCCTGGGGGATAGCCAACGCCCTGGTGGCGCAGGCTGCCGTGTCGCGCATTCTGTTTGCGATGGCGCGCGACAAGCAGCTGCCGCAGCTGCTGGCGAAAGTGCACCCGCGGCTGAAAACGCCTTACGTTAGCACCCTGTTTGTGGCGCTGATTTCGCTGGCTTCCGGCCTGTGGTTCTACGGCGATATCGATAACCTCAGCCGTCTGGTGAACTTCGGCGCGCTGATGGGCTTCCTGGTGCTGCATATCGCCGTGATAAACCATTACATCATTCGCCAGAAATCGCGCAATCTGGTGGTACACCTGCTGTTCCCGGTGGTGGGCCTGTGCATTATCGGCTTTGTTATTTATGAAATGGACGCGCAGGCCAAGGTGCTGGGGCTAAGCTGGCTGGCGGTTGGCGTGGTCTATTACCTGCTGATGCGCCTGGTGCTCAAGCGCAATGTGGAACTGAAGCTGGAAGGCTAGCGCGATTTATCTCCCCGGCTCGCGCTACGCTTAGCCGGGCTACCCGATTGCACGGGCCGGTAGCCCGGACAAGGCGCGTCAAGCGCCGCCTCCGGGAACAGCGCGCAATACAGCCTCCACTTTTCCCCGGCTCGCGCTACGCTTAGCCGGGCTACCCGATCGCACGGGCCGGTAGCCCGGACAAGGCGCGTCAAGCGCCGCCTCCGGGGAAACAACGCGCAATACAGCCTCCACTTTTCCCCGGCTCGCGCTGCGCTTAGCCGGGCTACAGGTTCCCAGCCGTCTGCGGGCCGGTAGCCCGGACAAGGCGCGTCAAGCGCCGCCTCCGGGGAAACAACGCGCAATACAGCCTCCACTTTTCCCCGACTCGCGCTACGCTTAGCCGGGCTACAGGTTCCCGGCCGTCGGTTCGTCCTCGCCAAAAAACACCATACCTTTATAGGGCTTCACCCGGCACGCCGCCAGGCGCTGGGCGAGGCTGCCGACGTGCAGCTCCAGCTTGTGGCCGTCCGGGTCGAGAAAATAGTGCGATGCGCCTTCGCTTTTGTTGGTTTTCCAAACCGGAACGCCAGCCGCATTCAGGCGCCCGGCAAAAAGCGCGAAATCCTCTTCTGCAATGCTGAACGCGTAGTGGGTGTAGTCGCTCTCCTCCGGCGAAATGACGCGCCGCTGCGGGTCCAGCGACAGGCACAGCCAGAGGTCGCCGCAGGAAAAATATGCGCCGTTATCCCAGCGGGCGCGCAGCGTCATCCCCGGAAGCTGCTGATAAAACGCCACGCTCGGCGCCAGCTGGCTGACCGCCAGGGTCAGATGGTTTAATCCGCTTAACATGGCTTTTCCTCTAATGACGTTACGATTTGCTGGCGCAGCCACCGATGCGCCGGATCGCGGTGCCAGCGCTCGTGCCACAGCATCAGCATCTCAAACCCGGCGACCGCCAGCGGCGGTTCAACCACCGTCAGCCCCTCAGCTCCGCGCACCAGCCGCTCCGGCAGCACCGCCACCAGCTCGCTATTACGCAGCGTCTCCAGCATAAAGAGGAAATGTGGCACAGAAAGGACAACCCGCCGCGCCAGCCCGAGATTCGTCAGCGCGCTATCGGTCGCGGCGCTGAATCCTCCGCCGTCCGGCGAGACAATCACCTGCTCCAGCTCGCAGAACTGCGCCAGGCTTAACGCCGACCGCAACGCCGGGTGCCCCGCTCTACCCGCCAGCACGTAGCGCTCGCGGAACAGCAAACGCTGATGCAGCCCGGGCGGCGCGCCGTCGCGCGTGTGAAAAAACAGATCGACCTCATCACGATCCGCCTGCTGAACCAGCCGCGCGGGCTGTAGCTCAAACAGCGCCAGGCGGCTGGCTGGAGAGGCGATGCGCAGGGTATTGAGTACCGGCAGCAAAATCGCCGACGCCATATAGTCCGTCGCCGCCACCCGCCAGGTCTGCGCCGCCGTGGCCGGGTCGAAAGGCTGAACCGGCGCTACCGCCAGCTCCAGCGCCAGCAGCGCATCTCGCAGCGGCCCGCGCAGTTCATCAGCGCGGGCGGTGGGCTGCATTCCGCGCGGCCCCGGTAGCAGCAGCGGGTCGGCGAAAATCTCCCGTAGTCTTGCCAACTGCACGCTGACCGACGGCTGCGACAGGTTGAGGCGCTGCGCCGCGCGGGTGACGTTATTTTCGCTGAGCAGGACGTTCAGCGTGCGCAGCAAATTGAGATCCAGCCCCTGGAGATTAATCATTACTATACCTGTCATTGAAGCAATTCATTTCTACTATAGCGTCGTCGACTCTACTCTGCAGCTCTCCATTGCTCAGAGGTGATTTCAATGAAAATATTACTGGTTTACGCCCATCCCGAACCGCGTTCGCTTAACGGCGCGCTGAAAGATTTTGCCGTGCAGCATCTGCAAAACGCCGGTCATGACGTGCAGGTGTCCGATCTCTACGCCATGCGCTGGAAGGCGGGATTTGATTCCGACGACAGCAGCGCCCCGCCGGTCGGTGAAAGCTGGCGGGCAACGCGGGATTCGCAGTACGCCTTCGCTAACGGCACGCAAAGCGCGGATATCATGGGCGAACAGGAGAAGCTGCTGTGGGCCGATACGGTGATTTTTCAGTTCCCGCTGTGGTGGTTTTCGCTGCCCGCCATCATGAAGGGCTGGATTGACCGGGTCTACGCTTACGGGTTTGCCTACGGCGTCGGCGAGCACAGCGAAACCCACTGGGGCGATCGCTACGGCGAAGGCACGTTCGCGGGGAAACGGGCGATGCTGATCGTTACCGCCGGCGGATGGGCGGAGCACTACGCGCCGCGCGGAATTAACGGGTCTATCGACGATATCCTGTTCCCTATTCAGCACGGGATGCTGTTCTATCCCGGCTTTGACGTCCTGCCGCCGGTGGTGTTCTACCGCACCGACAAACTCGATGCACAGCGCTTCGCCGCGCTGCGCGAGGCGCTGGCCCGGCGACTGGATACCCTCTCTGAAACGCCGCCCATTCCCTTCCGTCGTCAGAACTACGGCGACTATCTGATCCCCTCTCTGAACCTGCGCCCGGAGCTGGCGCCGGGCGAAAACGGCCTCGCTATCCACGTGAAGCCGATGTGAATCTCGGTGGGTGATATTCGCGGCCCGGCGAATATCACCACAATTCATAAGGTGAACTGTGAGCCTCCACGCAATAACGGCATCGCGCCCCGCTACGCCCCTTCGCATATTGATAGCGATCAAGAATAATCATACCGTCTGGTCGGTATGATTCGGGCCATGAATATGGAAGCCCAACATCGTAAAAAAGATCCCGTCCGCCTGTATAAGCAGCTGCTGGAGTCCGCGGCCACCATCGCCGGCCGGGACGGCATCGCCTCTCTGTCGCTGAACGCCGTCGCGCGCGAAGCGGGCGTCAGCAAAGGCGGCTTACTGCACCATTTCCCCAACAAGCAGGCGCTGATTTTCGCTCTCTTTGCCCGCCTGCTGGCGATTATGGAAGAGGCGATTTCAGAGCTTATGGCCGCGGATAACATCTCTTATGGCCGCTTTACCCGCGCCTATCTGCGCTATCTGTCGGCGCCGGAACTCACGGATACCCAGGAGAGCCGCCAGCTGATGGTGCTGTCGCTGGCCATGCCGGATGAACCGGTGCTGCGAAAATGCTGGCGCGACTGGATGCTCGACCATCTGGCGCAAGGCGATGAACTGGACAATAGCCATACCGGCACGCTGGTGCGCTATGCGGCGGACGGCATCTGGCTATCGGAATTAACCGAGGGGCGCACCATGAGCCCCGGGCACCGGCAGTCGCTGGTCAGCGATCTGACGAAGATGACGCTTCCTGCGTGAAGCATGTTGAGGCCACGATGCGCTATAACATCCATGGCCGTCTGATTTATGATGCAATGGACGGCACGCTAACGTTACCAGGAAGCGATGAGGCGGACAGCCAGCTGTCGATCACCGCCAACGCGCTGCTGTGGTTCTTCCTGCGCCACACCGAGGTGGTCAGCCGCGATGAGGTGCTTAAAAAAGTCTGGGATGACAACGGGTTAACCTCATCCAACAGCAATCTCAATCAGTACCTGAGCATGCTGCGCAAAACCTTTCGCCACTACGATATCGACAACATTATCGTCACCGTGTCGCGCGGACTGCTGCAGCTCAATCCGGATCTCACCATTGAGAGGCTCGACGCCAGCCCGGAGCTGGAACCGCTGTTAACGGCGGAAGTTGAGCAAGACGAAACCGCCGCCCCGGAAGCGCAGAAGGCCGTTCCCAGCCGCCACGCGCGCGGCACCTGCTGGTATCTCGCCGGCGGCTGCCTGCTCACCATCGCCCTGCTGCTGGTGGTATGCAGTTTTCTCGGCGGCAACACCTCGCACCCCATCACCCTGACGCAAATGCGCCACAGCCAGTGCGAGCTGCTGGCCAGCGATGAGATGCTGCGCTCCGTTGCCGGAACCGCCTATGGCAAGAATTTTGATGCCGTGCGCCAGCGCCTGAAGCTGGAGTGCAAGCCCGGCGAACGCTTCGTCTTCTTCTATGGCGACCGGCTGGAAACCAACGGCCTGGGCCGGGTATTCCTCGCCCACTGCGCGATGCATGAAGATAACCCGTTCAGCTACTGCGATAACTATTTTTACTATTCATGGAAGCCGCAATGAGACTCGCCCCGCGCCCCTTTTTCGCCCTCTCCAGCCTGGTGTTTATTGCCGCCGCCGGGTTCTGCGCCTGGAAGCTGCTGCCGGTCGAAAACGGCGGGGTGATGAGCTGCTCGACCAAAGCGATTATGCGCTTTGAGAACATGGAGAAAGAGAACGTCAACGGCAATATCCATTTCAACTTTGCCGCCAACGGAAAAGGGTCGATGGTCGTCGAAGGCTATACCGATTCCGCCGCCGGTTGGCTCTATCTCCAGCGCTACGTCAAGTTTAGCTACACCAGCAAACGCATCTCCACCACCGAGCGCCACTATCGCATCAGCAAGTGGGAATCCAGCGCCTCGTCCATCGATGAGTCGCCGGACGTGATCTTCGACTACTTTATGCGTGAGATGTCCGATAGCCACGACGGCCTGTTCCTGAACGCGCAGAAGCTCAATGAGAAAGCCATTCTTCTCAGCTCTATCAACTCACCGCTCTATGTCTGCACGCTGAAGTCCGGCAGCAAGCTTGATTAAGCTCACACCCGCTTTTCCTTCATCGCTCTCGCTTTAGTAAAACCGCACGTTTTGTATTTAGCCTGCCGAATAAAACACGATCCTCTCCACACTTCATACATCGTCAAATTACCCCCGATCTGCAATAAATTAGCAACTTGTTAACATCAGTTCGCCTCCGGCTAAATGGTGAAAAAAACGCCGCAATCGTCACTCAATCCGCCCGGCCACCACAGCATAAACGCATAAATCGCCCGCTTATAAAATCTAATTAATAGAGCAAAAAACTAAAAATTCACCTTGTGCAGATTTAAATTTCACTTCATTCGCCATTCCCTATAGTGAACCCCGAACGCCGCTTCCGCGTCCTGACGTCGTTACGCGGACGGTTTTCCCGAATCACAAAACCTGTTCTGAAGGAGAAACCATGGGTGATGCATTAGGGCTTATCGAAACCAAAGGTCTGGTGGCCTGCATTGAAGCAGCGGATGCGATGTGTAAAGCCGCCAACGTCGAGCTGATTAGCTATGAAAACATCGGCTCGGGGCTGGTGACCGTCATGGTGAAGGGCGACGTCGGCGCGGTGAAAGCGGCGGTCGATTCCGGCGTCGAGTCCGCGCAGCGCATCGGTGAAGTGGTGACCTCGCTGGTTATCGCTCGTCCGCATAACGACATCAACAAAATCGTCATTAAACACAAGGCCTGATGGCCAGGAGAACGCAAATGGGTGATGCATTAGGTCTGATTGAAACCAAAGGTCTGGTGGCTTGTATCGAAGCGGCAGATGCGATGTGTAAAGCCGCCAACGTTGAACTGATTGGCTATGAAAACGTCGGTTCCGGCCTCGTCACCGCGATGGTGAAAGGCGACGTCGGCGCGGTGAAAGCGGCGGTGGATTCCGGCGTCGAATCCGCGCAGCGCATCGGTGAAGTGGTGACTTCGCTGGTTATCGCCCGCCCGCATAACGACATCAACAAAATCGTCTCGCATTACAAAATCATGGATTAACCGGAGAAAAACCTGATGAAAGAAGCGCTTGGTCTGATCGAAACCAAAGGTCTGGTGGCCTGTATCGAAGCCGCGGATGCGATGTGTAAAGCCGCCAACGTGGAGCTGATTGGCTATGAAAACGTCGGCTCCGGCCTCGTTACCGCGATGGTGAAAGGCGACGTCGGCGCGGTGAATGCCGCGGTGGATTCCGGCGTGGAAGCGGCAAAACGCATCGGCGAAGTCGTCACCTCTCGCGTCATCGCGCGTCCGCATAACGACATCGAAAAAATCGCGGCACAGCACAAAGCATGACCTGACAGGGCGCGCCCCGTCTCCACTCTTTTAGTCTGATGAAGGATAGACTCATGATTGAACTGGATAACGATTTGCAGTCCCGGCAGAACGCCCGGGAGCTGGTGCGCAATGCCAAAAAGGCGCAGGCGATTCTGGCCACCTTTTCGCAGCAGCAAATCGACGCCATCGTGAAGAACGTGGCCCAGGAAGCGGCGCATCATGCCGAAGCGCTGGCGAAAATGGCCGCGGAAGAAACCGGTTTTGGCAACTGGCAGGACAAAGTGCTGAAGAACCGCTTCGCCTCGCTGCGCGTCTACGACGCCATCAAAGATATGAAGACCGTCGGCATCATTCATGACGATCCGCAACAAAAAGTGATGGACGTGGGCGTGCCGCTGGGGGTGATTTGTGCGCTGGTGCCGTCGACCAACCCGACCTCCACCGTCATCTACAAAACGCTGATTGCGCTGAAGGCCGGCAACGCGATTATCTTCTCCCCGCATCCCGGCGCCCGCCAGTGCAGCTGGAAAGCGATTGAAATCGTGAAGCGCGCGGCGGAAGCGGCAGGGGCGCCTGCCGGTAGCGTCGACGCCATTAGCCAACTGACCCTCGAAGCCACCTCAGAACTGATGCACAGCAAAGACGTGTCGCTGATCCTGGCGACCGGCGGCGAAGGCATGGTGCGCGCCGCCTACGCGTCCGGCACGCCGACCATCAGCGGCGGCCCGGGTAACGGCCCGGCGTTTATCGAACGCAGCGCCGATATTCCCCACGCGGTGAAAGATATCATCACCAGTAAAACCTTCGATAACGGCGTGATCTGCGCCTCCGAGCAGTCGATTATCGTCGAACGCTGTATCTACGACGAAGTCCACCGCGAACTGGAAGCCCAGGGCGCGTACTTCATGAACGAAAGCGAAGCGGCGAAAATGGCAGCCCTGCTCCTGCGCCCCAACGGCACCATCAACCCCAAAGTGGTGGGTAAAACCGCGCTCTATCTGAGCCAGATGGCCGGCTTCTGCGTCCCTGCCAGCACCCGGGTGCTGATTGCCGCGCAGACCACGGTATCGCATTCCAACCCCTACTCGCGGGAAAAACTGTGCCCGGTACTCGGCCTGTACGTTGAAGAGGACTGGAAAGCCGCCTGCCACCGCGTCGTGGAGCTGCTGACCAACGAAGGCCTCGGCCACACGCTGGTGATCCACACCCGCAACCAGGATGTCATCCGCCAGTTCTGCCTCGAAAAACCGGTTAACCGCATTCTGATTAACACCCCGGCGGCGCTGGGCGGTATCGGCGCGACCACCAACATCACCCCGGCCCTGACCCTCGGCTGCGGCGCGGTCGGCGGCGGCTCCAGCTCGGATAACGTCGGGCCGATGAACCTGCTCAACATCCGCAAAGTGGGCTACGGCGTTCGCTCCATCGATGAGCTGCGCGCGCCGGGCAGCCGCCCGGAACCGCAGCCGACCATCGTCAGCCCGGCAGCCAGCCCAAACCGCAGCATCTTTGACGATGAACGTTTTAACGCCCCGGCTGCCGCCACCGCAACCCATCCGGCCAGCGCCGACGATCGCTTTGCGTCTGCCGCCACCGTCGGCGCGGACAGCGAGATTAATGAGCAAAACGTGGAACGCGTCATCCGCCAGGTGCTGGAACGCCTTGGTAAGTAACACATTGATATAAGGCGATAAAAACAATGATTCTCGCAAAGGTAGTCGGACATGTCGTCGCCACGCAGAAGTGCGATGAGCTACGGGGCAGCAACCTGCTGCTGATCGTCAAATTAGATGATGACCAGCAGCCGATGAAAGACCAGACCTGGGTTGCCGTTGATAGCGTCGGCGCCGGTATGCACGACATCGTGCTGGCCGAAGAGTATCTGGCGCTCAACAAAGAGCGCTACAAGGCCATGTCGGTGGTCGCCATTGTCGAGAACGTGTTTCGGGACGCTTAAGGAGTCAATAACCCAATGAGTGAATTTTTGCTGAAACCCCGGATTCGCTTTGGTCAGGATGCGCTTGCCATCCTGAACGAGCTGCCCGCCCGCAACGTACTGCTGGTCACTGACCAGGCGATGGTTAAGTTTGGCCTCGCCGATCGCGTCACGCAGATCCTCAATGCGCGCGGCATCGCTTTCCAGGTCTGGGACGACGTGGTGGCCGACCCGGATATCGCCACCGTAGTGCGCGGTATGAAGCGGATGGATAACAGCTATCCGGATCTGGTTATCGCGCTGGGCGGCGGTTCGGTGATTGATGCAGCCAAAGCGGTTATTTTCGCCCTGGCGCAAACCCGTCCGGACGCTCACCGCGAGCCGCCCTGCTTTGTGGCGATCCCCACCACCAGCGGCACCGGCTCTGAGGTCACCGCCTTTTCGGTGGTAAAAGCCCACGCCGAGAAGCTGGTGCTGGTGGACCCGTCGCTGCTGCCGGATATCGCCATTCTTGACCCGGCGCTGGTGGCCTCGGTGCCGCCGGCGATCACCGCCGATACCGGGATGGACGTGCTGTGTCACGCGCTGGAAGCCTATGTCTCCCTCGCCGCCAGCGACTTTTCCGATGCGCTGGCGGAGAAAGTAGTGCAGCAGGTATTTCGCTTTCTGCCGACCTGCTGGCGCAACGGTGGCGATCTGCTGGCGCGAGAAAAGATGCACAACGCCTCCTGTATGGCGGGCATGGCGTTCACCAACGCGTCGCTGGGCATCACCCACAGCCTTGCCCACGCGCTCGGCGGCGTGTTTCGCGTCCCCCACGGTCGCGCCAACGCCCTGCTGATGGCGGATGTGGTGGCCTGGAACGCCGATTATCACGGGCAGTGCGATACCGATGCCGCCCGCAAATACGCCCGATTAGCCCATCTGCTGGATCTGCCTGCGGCCACTACCCGCCAGGGCGTCGCCAGTCTGTTGGTCGCCATTCAGGCGCTAAAAGACGAAATGAGCATGCCGGCCGGCATCCGCGATACCGGCATCCTTGTAGACGCGTTTGAACAGCGGCTGGCGGAGATGGTCGGCCAGGCGCTACGCGACAGCTGTACCCCGACGAACCCACGCGCGCCGGACGCTCACGCACTAACCGAACTCTATCGCCGGGCATGGACCGGCAACGCCGTTCAGGGCCACTGATAACAAGATTTGGAGAACCTTACCCATGGCACACTACAGCTTAACGCCGCGCGTCAAAGTGTTGGCAGAACGTTTACTCTCACAAAAAAGCACCCTGTGCACCGAACACGCCACCACGCTGAACGCCCTTGATGGCGATATCGCCGGGGTTCCCGCCGCCGTCAAACCGGCGCGCCGTTTCTATGAACTGATGCGCCAGCTGCCGCTGTGCATCAGCGCCGACGAACTGATCGTCGGCAACCAGACCCGCAAACCGCACGGGGCGATTTTCCACGACGAGAGCGCCGTCCGTCGCCCGTCCGCGTTCCAGTTCCTCAACCTGAATAGCGACCTCGACTCCCCGGATTACAAGCTGGTGATCGAAAAAGGCGTACTGGCGATAAAACATCAGTTGGAAGAGAAAACCCGCGCGCTGGGCAGCGCCGTCAGCCGCAGCGGCATGGACGAAGTCAACGGCTGCCGCGCGGCCATCTACGCCTGCGATGCCCTGATGGCGCTGGCGCAAAACCTGGCCAGCAGCGCCGAACAGCTGGCCGCCGCGGAAACCAATGCTTACCGCCGGGCGGAATTGCTGGACAGCGCCGCCATTCTGCACCACGTTCCGGCACATCCGGCGCGCAGCTTCAAAGAGGCGTGCCAGGCCTTTTATCTGTTCCAGCTGGCGCTCCAGCTCGATAACGGCAGCTACGCCGTCAACCCGGAAGGCGCCGACAAAGCCCTGCTGCCATACTACCAGCACGATATCAACAGCGGCGCGCTCTCCCCGCAGCAGGCATATGAAATCGTCGAATCCCTGTGGTTCAAGCTGGCGGAACTGTGCGAAGTGCGCGCCGCCTGCGCGATCGACGGTTATCCGATGTTCGACGCCCTTCTGCACGGCGCAAGCCTTGAGAACGCGCGCATCAACGAACTCTCCGACATGTTCCTCAGCGCGCAGCACAACCTGAGCGCCCTGCATCTGCCGGTGCGTCTGTTCAAGGGCGTCCAGCACGTTTCCGCCGCCCCGTTTGCCGCCGCCGGCGAAACGCCGGCAGCAGAAGGGCTGACCCCGCGCATGCAGCGCCTGCGTAACCACTACCTGACCGTGCGCCCGAGCGTCTCTATCTACCGCGCGCTGGCCTTTACCGAAGTGGTCAAAGCCAACCCCGGCATGCCGACGATTCTGCTGCGCGCCAAAGCCTTCCGCCACGCCTGCGAAACCGCGCCGATTCTGATTCAGGACGATGAGCTGATCGTCGGTCATCCATGCGGCAAGCCGCGCGCGGGCGCCTTCTCGCCGGATATCGCCTGGCGCTGGGTGCGCGACGAACTCGATACCATGAGCACCCGTCCGCAGGATCCGTTTGAGATCAGCGAAGAAGATAAGAAAACCATTCGCGAAGAGATCGTGCCGTTCTGGGAAGGCCGCTCGCTGGACGAAATCTGCGAAGCCCAGTACCGCGAAGCCGGCGTATGGGCGTTCAGCGGCGAAACCTTCGTCAGCGACCTCTCCTACCACCAGATCAACGGCGGCGGCGACACCTGCCCGGGCTACGACGTACTGCTATTTACCAAAGGGATGAACGGCATTAAAGCCGACGCCGAGGCGCACCTTGCCAGCCTGAGCATGGAAAACCCGGAAGATATCGACCGCATCTACTACTACAAAGCAGCGATTGAAACCTGCGAAGGGGTGATTAACTACGCGCACCGCATCGCCGCCCGCGCCCGCGAACTGGCAGCGATTGAGCAGGACGCCCAGCGCCGCGCCGAGCTGCTGACCATCGCCGAGGTGAACCAGAACGTGCCGGCTAATCCGCCGAAAACCCTGCAGGAAGCGCTGCAAAGCATCTGGACCGTGGAGTCGCTGTTTGAAATCGAAGAGAACCAGACCGGGCTATCGCTGGGCCGCGTAGACCAGTACTGCTACCCGATGTTTGAAGCCGATATCCGCGAAGGCCGCCTGACACACGACACCGCGCTGGAGCTGCTACAGGCGTTTATCATCAAATGCGCCGAGCTGATGTGGATGTCCAGCGAGCTGGGAGCGAAATATTTCGCTGGCTATCAGCCATTTATCAACCTGACCGTCGGCGGTCAGAAGCGCTCCGGCGGCGATGCCTGTAACGACCTGACCTACCTGATCATGGACGCCGTGCGCTTCGTGAAGGTTTACCAGCCGTCGCTGGCCTGTCGTATTCACAACCAGTCGCCGCAGAAGTATATGGAAAAAATCGTCGACGTCGTCAAAGCGGGGATGGGCTTCCCGGCCTGCCACTTCGACGACTCCCATATCAAGATGATGCTGCGAAAAGGCTTCGATTTCGAAGATGCCCGCGATTACTGCCTGATGGGCTGCGTCGAACCGCAGAAATCCGGCCGCATCTATCAGTGGACCTCCACCGGCTACACCCAGTGGCCCATCGCCATTGAGTTCGTTTTAAACCGCGGTCGGATGGTGCTGTTTGACAGCTATCAGGGGCTGGATACCGGCGACCTGCGCGACCTGCGCACTTTCGAAGAATTCGACGCGGCGGTAAAACAGCAGATTGCCCATATCGTGCGCCTGTCGGCGATCGGCACCGTCATCAGCCAGCGCGTGCACCGCGACGTGGCGCCGAAGCCGCTGATGTCGCTGCTGGTGGAAGGCTGCATGGAAAAAGGCAAAGACGTTGCCGCCGGCGGCGCGATGATCAACCACGGCCCGGGGCTGATCTTCTCCGGTCTGGCGACCTACGTCGACTCCATGGCGGCGATTCGTAAGCTGGTGTTTGAAGATAAGAAATACACCCTCGAGCAGGTACGCGATGCGCTGCTGGCGAACTTCGAAGGCTTTGAAGGCCTGCGCCGCGACTGCCTCAACGCGCCGAAATACGGCAACGATGATAACTACGTCGATCGGTATGCGCTGGATATCACCGAGTGGACCGAGCGCGAGTGCCGTAAGTACAAGATGCTCTACTCCACCCTGAGCCACGGCACCCTGTCCATCTCCAACAACACGCCGATCGGCGAGCTGACCAACGCCACGCCGAACGGTCGCCTGGCGTGGATGCCGCTCTCCGACGGCATCAGCCCGACTCAGGGCGCGGATAAGCAGGGCCCGACGGCGATCATCAAGTCGGTGAGCAAGATGAACGTTGAAACCATGAACATCGGTATGGTGCACAACTTCAAGTTCCTCAAAGGGCTGCTGGATACCCCGGAAGGTCGTCACGGCCTGATTACCCTGCTGCGCACCGCGTCGATTCTCGGCAACGGCCAAATGCAGTTCAGCTATGTCGATAACGACGTGCTGAAAAAAGCCCAGCAGGAGCCGGAAAAATATCGCGACCTGATCGTCCGCGTCGCGGGCTACAGCGCCTACTTCGTTGAGCTGTGTAAAGAAGTTCAGGACGAGATCATCAGCCGTACGGTCATCGAGAAGTTCTGATAAAGACACGGACGTTTTTGGACACGGATGTCCCGATCGTTTTTCTGGAGGTATGTGTGAGCGCAAAACAAGAATTAACCGGGCGAATATTCAATATTCAGAAATATTCGATCTATGACGGCGATGGGATCCGCACGCTGGTTTTTTTCAAAGGCTGCAATATTCGCTGCCCGTGGTGCGCTAACCCGGAAGGGCTGAATAGCCAGTTTCAGGTGATGTTCTCACAGGATAAATGCATTAACTGCGGCGACTGCGTCAACGTCTGCCCGGCGGGAATTCATTATCGGGCGGAAGAAAACGGCGAAATGAAGCATTTCGTCAACCGCAACAAAGACTGTATCGGCTGCCGCAAGTGCGAAGAGATCTGCACCCAAAACGCGCTGGATATTATGGGTAAAGATGTCACCGTCAGCGAGCTGATGGAGATCATCATGCAGGACTACGACTTTTATATCTCCTCCGGCGGCGGCGTCACCATCGGCGGCGGTGAAATGAGCCTGCAGACCGACTTTGCCGTCGCGCTATTTAGCGAATGCAAAAAGATGATGCTCAATACCGCCGTGGAAACGCAGGGCACCACGCCGCTGGCCAATTATCAAAAGCTGGCGCCGGTGACCGACACCTTCTTATTCGATATTAAGCAAATTAACAGCGAGCACCATAAAGCGTTATTTGGCATCGGTAACGAAGGCATTCGCCGCAACCTGGAGTGGCTGGTGGATTCCGGCGCTAACGTCATTATCCGCATGCCGCTGGTTCGCGGCTATAACGACTCGTTCGATGCCATTACCGGGGCCATTGATTATGTACAAAAGCTGGCGAAGCGCGGAAATATCCGCCGCATCGATATGCTGCCGTACCACCAGCTCGGGCGCAAAAAATATGAACGCCTCGATATGCCCTATCCCATTACCCAGGACCCAACGTATTCCGCCGAGGAGTTAGACCGGCTGGAAACGTTCTTCACGCAGTTTGATTTTGATATTCGCTTAGTCCGCCATTAACAGGAGCCGACAATGAAAAGTTTAGGCGTAATTGAAACGCGAGGGTTAGTTGCCGCCGTTCAGGCCGTGGATGCCGCCTGTAAAAGCGCAGGCGTGTCCTGCATTGGCTACCGCAAAGTCGGTTCGGGGCTAGTGAGCGTCTGCTTTGAAGGGGAGATCAGCGCGATTCACACCGCTATCGAACGCGGCGTGGCCGTCGCCGCGCTCATCGACCCGCAGGTGAAATCCCTGACGATCGCCCGTCCGGAGCGCAGCGTCGTCGACGCTCTCAGCACTCTAAAAGGCCGTCCGCCGCGCGCGGAAGCTGCCGCGCCGCTTGAGGCTGAAGCCGTCGCGCCCGCAGCTGTGGAAACAAGGGAACCCACTGAACCCGCCGCTGTGCCTGCGCCGACGGAAGATAAAAACGCGGCGATGAGGAAAGGGAAGAAGGCATGATCGACACCCTGCTCCATGAAAAAATCGCCGCCCGCCTGAGCCACGTTGCTCCGGCTATCCCGGTCGGCATCTCTAACCGCCACGTCCATCTGGCGCAGCAGGACGTCGAAGCGCTGTTTGGCAAGGGCTACGTCCTGACGCCGTTTAAGCCGCTGCGCCAGCCGGGGCAGTTCGCGGCCCAGGAGTGCGTCACCGTGGTCGGTCCAAAGGGCTCGCTCACCCAGGTGCGCGTCCTCGGCCCAACCCGCCCGGTATCGCAGCTGGAAATCTCCCGCGCCGACTGCTTTACCCTCGGCATCAAAGCGCCGGTTCGCGAATCCGGCCAGTTGGAGAACGCGGGCAGCGCGCTGCTGATCGGCCCGGCAGGCCACGTTGAGCTGCGATCTCAGGTGATCTGCGCCTGGCGGCATATCCATATGTCGCCGCAGGACGCCCGCCAGCTGAACGTCGCCAACGGCCAGAAGGTTAGCGTCCGCAGCGACGGCGAACGCCAGTTGACCTTCGATGAAGTGGTGGTGCGGGTGCGCGAAGACTTCGCGCTGGAGTTTCATATTGATACCGAAGAGGCCAACGCCGCCGGCTTGAAAAACGGCGCGCAGGTCACGCTCATCGGCTAAAGGAGGCTCGCCATGACCGACCAACAGATGGAAGACCTGGTTGAACGCATTATCCAGCGTCTGCGGCCGCCGGTACTGGTGATGGTGACCGCCACGGCGGGCTACCGGCACGCTATTCGCCAGCGGCTGGCCGGCTGCGGCGAGAGCCTGCACCTGGCGCTGGATAGCGGGATTGGCGACGGCGAGCAGTGGCGGGCTATTGGTAAAACGCTGGCGGCGGCCGACTGGCAACAGGAGCTGCCTTCTGCCTCGTATAAGGCGCTGTTGCTGCCGTTTCTCGACTACCCGCTGGCGGCGGATCTGCTGAAGGGTTCCCTGCACAGTCCCGTTGCCCGCCGCGTGCACGATGCCCTGCTGAGCGGCCTGCCGGTACTGGCGCTGCGCTATCACTGCGATCCCGCCAGCGAGCTTAATCAGCTGCGTGGAGCGCAGCCTGATACCGCTTACGCCGGGCATATGCAGGCCACGCTGGCCCGCCTGGCCGAATGCGGCATCGCGCTGTGCACCATGAACGAATTGCTGGAGAAGCTGGCGTCGGGTCGCGAAGCGGCGGCGCCGTCGGCGAGCAGCCCGCGGCGTTATCTCACTGTCACAGACGTGGTGAATAATCCGGCGCTGGCCTGTGCTCCTGAAGCGCAGTTGACCGATGCCGCTATCGATTTTTTAAAAAACAGAAAAAAAGAACCTTACCTTAAATAGTAAACCCGGAGTTTAACTTATGTCTTCAAAAACAAAGTGTTGGCTATGGATGCTGCTGGTTATCGTTTCCGAAACCTCAGCCACCTCCACCCTCAAAATGTTCGGCAGCAGTGAAGGGATGACCAAAATGCTGCTGCTCGGGCTACTGGTGCTGCTGTACTGCACCTGCTACTACTCGCTGTCCCGCGCGGTGAAGGATATTCCCGTCGGTCTGGCCTACGCCACCTGGTCCGGTACCGGCATCCTCGTGGTGTCAACCCTGGGAATGGCGTTTTACGGCCAGCACCCGGACACCGCCGCCATTATCGGTATGGCGGTTATCGCCAGCGGGATCGTGATCATGAACCTGTTTTCCAAAATGGGTAGCGAAGAGAGCGAGGAAGCGCCCGCGCAACCAGTCGCTGCATCTCTGGACAAAAAAGTCGCCAACTAACAAAAAAAGGAATTACCTATGTTTAACCTCGGATTTTTATGGCTGGCGCTGTCTATCGGCTCCGAAATCACCGGCACATCGATGATCAAAAAGACCAACGGCTTCAGCAAGCTGGCGCCGTCGGTGCTGGTGGTCTGCGCCTACGGCCTGTGCTACTTCGCCCTCACCCGCGCGATGAGCACTATTCCGGTCGGCGTCGCCTACTCGCTGTGGTGCGGTTTTGGCATCGTCGGCGTCACGATTTGCTCAATGATCCTTTATAAGCAAAAACCGGATATCCCGGCCATTCTCGCCATGGTGCTGATCATCTCCGGCGGCATCATTATGAACGTCTTCTCCAGCATGTAAGTCCCGCCTGCGCCTTCATTGATTGCGGTGAAGGCGCTAATAACCTCACTCAATAAGCCGTTATTGGCGTAATAAAAAAACAAAAAACCATCGCCTGCTAATCAATAACGCTAAAAAGACGACGAGCGTCAAATTTTTATACTCCGCTTATCGATAAATAATTTTTTGTGATTTTAATCGTGGTTATTTTCTCATTTTACCTTATTTTTATGGCATCCCTTCACCCACAGAGGACGATGTCATGACGCAAAAATCGATTTATCGCCTCATTGCCCAGGGCGGCCTGGACGACTGGTATAATTTAGATCACCGCATCTCCAACGACTTCCCTCGTTAATTCTCCGCTGCTGTTCATTCCCTAAAAAATTAATTCAGCACTGCGTTTAGTCGCTATTTGTTGCGTCTGTTATTTGTCGCCAAATAGCCAAACGCGGCACAGCATTCCCATGGAGAAAATAAATGAAACGTATTCCTGAGCCGTTCCGCATTAAAATGGTCGAAAACATTCGTATGACTACCTTTGACGATCGCGTCAAAGCGCTGGAAGAGGCGGGCTATAACCCGTTTTTGCTCAACAGCCAGGACGTGTATATCGACCTGCTGACCGACTCCGGCACCGGCGCGATGAGCGACCATCAGTGGGCCGGGCTGATGATGGGCGACGAAGCCTACGCCGGGTCGCGTAACTATCAGCATCTGTGCGAAAAGGTCAAAGAGATTATCGGCTATCCGTATACCATTCCCACCCATCAGGGGCGCGGCGCGGAGCAAATTCTGTTCCCGAGCCTGATTGCTCGCCGCAAGTCGGCGCATCCGGTGTTTATTTCCAACTTCCACTTCGATACCACCGCCGCGCACGTGGAGCTCAACGGCGCGAAAGCCATTAACGTGGTGACGCCGAAAGCCTTCGACACTACCTCGTGGTACGACTGGAAAGGCAACTTTGATATTGATTTGCTCAAAGCGACCATCGCCGAACACGGCGCGGAAAACGTGGCGGCGATTATTACCACCGTCACCTGTAACAGCTCCGGCGGCCAACCGGTATCGCTGGCGAATATGCGCGAGGTGTATCAGATTGCCCGCCAGAATAATATTCCGGTGGTGATCGACTCCGCCCGCTTCTGCGAAAACGCCTGGTTTATTAAACAGCGCGAAGAGGGCTACGCCGATAAATCGGTGAAAGAGATTATTCTTGAGATGTACCAGTACGGCGATATGCTGACCATGTCCGCCAAGAAAGACCCGATGGTGAATATCGGCGGACTCTGCTGCTTCCGCGATGACGAAGATCTCTTCAACGAAGTGCGCATCCGCTGCGTGCCGATGGAGGGCTTTGTCACCTACGGCGGCCTGGCGGGGCGCGATATGGAGGCGTTGGCTATCGGCCTGGAAGAAGGGACCAACGAGGATTACCTCGCTTATCGCATCAATCAGGTGGAATACCTCGGCGAACGCCTGCGCGAAGGCGGCATTCCGATTCAGTATCCGACCGGCGGCCATGCGGTGTTCGTCGATGCTAAGCTGCTGCTGCCGCATATCCCACCGGAGCAGTTCCCGGCGCACGCGCTAAACAACGAACTGTATCTGGAAGCGGGCATCCGCAGCGTGGAAATCGGCTCCCTGCTGCTGGGACGCGACCCGCAAACGGGCAAACAGAAGGCGTCGCCGATGGAGCTGCTGCGCCTGACCATTCCGCGCCGGGTTTATACCAACGATCATATGGACTATATCGCTGATGCGCTGATCGCCGTTAAGGCGCGCGCCGCCACGATTAAGGGTCTGACCTTTACCTATGAGCCGCCGGTACTGCGCCACTTTGTCGCCAGACTGAAACCGGTGAAATAAATAACGTCCTGGCGCTCTCGCAACGGGAGCGCCATTAATTTAAATCCATCTCTTTAAGCTCAATCATTCGGGTTGCGCCGGGTAGCCGTTTGCCCGCAGCCGTTATCTGTACCCTAAATAATTCGAGTTGCAGAAAGGCGGCAAGAGAGGGACAAATTCGTCGGGAACGAATTTGACCAGCCGAAGGCTGGCCTCCGGTGAGGGGCAGGAGCCTCTCATTAATCCCCAGGAGCTTACTGAGGTAAGTGACTGGGGTGAGTGAACGCAGCCAACACATCTGCAACTTGAAGTATGACGGGTATAATAATTATAGCCACGTGAGGAATGCACCTTATGGCTACACTATCAGTCTCAAAAGCGGTCTCAACAAATACGCCATCGCTGATTGGCGGAGCGATGATTATCGGCGGCACGATTATTGGCGCCGGCATGTTTTCTTTACCGGTGGTGATGTCCGGTGCCTGGTTTTTCTGGTCGCTGTTGGCGCTCATTTTTACCTGGTTTTGCATGCTGCATTCCGGGTTAATGATCCTCGAAGCCAATCTCAATTATCATATTGGCGCCAGCTTCGACACGATTACCAAGGATTTACTCGGAAACGGCTGGAATATTATTAACGGCCTGACCGTCGCCTTTGTTTTATATATCCTGACCTACGCCTATATTTCCGCCAGCGGTTCTGTTATTCAGCATACTTTTGCGCAGATGAACCTCGCGGTTCCCGCACGCCTGGGCGGACTGGCGTTCGCGCTGGTGGTCGCCTTTATCGTCTGGCTGAGTACGAAAGCGGTAAGCCGGATGACGACTATCGTGCTGGGCGCCAAAATCCTTACCTTCTTTATGACCTTCGGCGGCCTGATGTGGCACGTGGAGCCCGCGATTCTGTTTAACCGCGCGGAGGTCAATGCGTCCTATCTGCCCTACGTGCTGATGACACTGCCGTTCTGCCTGGCCTCCTTTGGCTATCACGGCAACGTCCCCAGCCTGATGAAGTATTACGGTAAAGATCCGCTAATCATTCGTCGCTGCCTGCTGCTTGGCACGCTGATGGCGCTGGTGCTGTATATCATCTGGCTGGTCGGCACCATGGGTAATATCCCGCGCCCGGCGTTTATTGCTATCGCCGAAAAAGGCGGCAATATCGACGTGCTGGTACAGACCTTAAGCGGCCTGCTGAACAGTTCGACCCTGGACTTACTGCTGACGGTCTTTTCCAACTTCGCCGTCGCCAGCTCGTTCCTGGGCGTCACGCTCGGCCTGTTTGATTATCTGGCGGATCTGTTTAAGTTTGACGATAGCCGGCTGGGGCGGTTTAAAACCGCGCTGGTGACCTTTCTGCCGCCGATCGCCGGCGGGCTGCTGTGGCCTAACGGTTTTATCTACGCCATTGGTTTCGCCGGTCTCGCCGCCACCGTCTGGGCCGCTATCGTCCCCGCCCTGCTGGCGCGCGCCTCGCGCAGGCGTTTCGGCAGCCCGAACTATCGGGTCTGGGGCGGCAATGCCATGATTATCCTGATTTTGTGCTTCGGCGGCGCCAACGCAATAATTCATATTTTATCCAGCTTTAACCTGCTGCCGGTTTATCGCTGAATGAAAAAGGGCTTTTACTGCCGCGGCTTTTCGTGGCAGGATAAAAAGATGAACAGAAACGTTGTCATCTCTCACCTCCGCCGTTGGTGGCTGCCTGCATAACAGGCGGCAAGATTTGACGTTTCCTCTATTCAAAGCCGCCGGAAGGCGGCTTTGTTGTTTCTGAGTGTCGCCCTTCGGCCTGATAGCATCCTAAGGAGTCACTCATGAACACCAGCCAAACGATCCTGACCGGCGACCGTCCTACCGGCCAGCTGCACCTCGGCCACTACGTCGGTTCCCTGCGCCAGCGCGTGCTGCTCCAGCACGACCACCAGCAGTTTATCCTCGTCGCGGATCTCCAGGGTCTGACCGACAACGGCAGCAACCCGCAAAAAATCAGCAGCAATATCCTTGAGGTGATGGCTGATTATCTCGCCGTCGGCATCGATCCGCAGAAGACCACCATTTGCCTGCAATCCGCCCTGCCGGCGCTGGCCGAACTCAGCGCGCTGTATATGAATATTGTCACCGTCGCCCGGGTTGAACGTAATCCGACGGTAAAAAATGAAATCGCCCAGAAGGGGTTTTCCCGCTCGCTGCCGGTGGGATTTTTAGCCTATCCCATTAGCCAGGCCGCCGATATCACCGCCTTTAAGGCCGAACTGGTGCCGGTCGGCGACGATCAGCTACCGATGATTGAACAAACCAATGAGATCGTGCACAAAATGAATAGCCTGACCACGACGCCGATCTTACAGCACTGCAAAGCGCTGCTCAGCGACGTCAGCCGCCTGCCGGGCATCGATGGCAATGCCAAAATGTCGAAATCGCTGGGGAACACCCTCACCCTTTCGGCCAGTGAAGAGGAGATCCATCGTGCGGTCAGCGCCATGTATACCGACCCGAATCACCTACGGGTCGCCGACCCGGGTCAGGTAGAAGGCAACGTGGTCTTCACTTATCTCGACGCCTTTCATGCTGATAAGGCTTTCGTTGCCGATATGAAAGCCCACTATCGGCGCGGAGGACTGGGAGACAGGCAGTGTAAAAACGCGCTGGAGACCTGCTTACAGGAGCTGCTGGCGCCAATACGCGAACGCCGGGCGACCTATATTCAGGATAAAGGCATGCTGCTGACGCTGCTGCGCCGGGGAAGCGAGCGAGCGCACGAACTGACACAACGGACGCTGCATGAAGTGAAGCGTGGCCTGGGGCTGCCGGTGCTGTTTTGAGGCGCAGAGATCTCGCCGCATTGAAATCCGCTGCCACATCTCTCCCGGGGGCGGCGCTTGGCGCGCCTTGCCCGGGCTACATGTTCACAGCCGTCTGCGATCCGGTATCCCGGACAGGCGCAGCGCGCCGCCTCCGGGATGGGCCGACAGCTTAATTTCCGTCGCTTTCATGCATCTTCACGCAGTTGCGCCCATCGCGCTTGGCGACGTACAGCGCGCTGTCGGCATCGCGCAGCAGCAGATTGTAATCCGGATGACCGGTGTGGACGGCGTAGCCGATGCTGGCGGTAATCGAAATCTCATTGTCAGCGCCAACGCTAAACGCCAGTTGGCTGATTTTTTTACGCAGCCGTTCAAGGATCGTAAAGGCTTCCGCGGCGCCGGTCTCCACCAGCACCAGCAGAAACTCCTCGCCGCCGTAGCGGAAGATATAATCGCTGGAACGAATGTTATCGCTGAGCAACTCCGCAACATGCTTGATGGCCCGATCACCGACCATATGACCCCAGCTATCATTGATCTCTTTAAAGTGGTCGATATCGATAATCGCCACCGTCATCGGCAGCTCATACTCCATCGCCAGCGTCACTTCATGCTTGAGGACAACCGGCAGATAGCGACGGTTCAGCAGGCTGGTCAGCGAATCCTTACCGCTTTGCATCTGCGACAGGCTGCTAAAGAGTACCCCCAGCTGGCTGCCGATCTGCTGGCAATGGATATGAATCCCCTGCAGCAGAGCCTGCGTATTTTTATACTCAGAACCGTCAGAGGAGGATTTCCAGGCGGATAACAGCGCATCCACCTTGCTAATTAAATCGGCGATCTCCTCCATTTGCGGATTTTTGTTAAAATAACGCACGCATTTATGGCGGAACCACAGACCAAATTCCGAATCAGATAATAACGCGCCGTTAATATCTGTCTTATTATCGCTAACGATATTAAAAATAGCGGTATTTTCCCAACCGGAGAGCGAGGCCTGCTGCTTGCCATATTCCAGCGGAACGTTATCCATCAGGCTATACAGGCGGTAGGCTTCTTCATTTTTTGTCGCCCGATAGTGCGACAAAGTATAGGCATGACACATCATCTCTACCGCCATGTTAATGGCCATGATGGCGTAGTAGATGGCGGCGACGCTGGTTTCGCGATCGAGGTGACTATCGCGGATATTTTCAATCAGCCCGGCTTTTAGCTGGCGCGCGCCGCGAAGCACGGCCTCTGCCGGGATACCGATACGCGAATGGATGCTGCCGATCAGGTACTGCCGCTCCGCCAGCGCCTGCAAATTCTCTTTCTCACACATCAGGATATCTTTCACCCACCCGGCCAGCGAGCTACTGAGCCGCTCCTGGACTAAATCATAGGTAAGATGCCTGGCGATATCCGGGTCCTGAAAAATAAAGTCATAGAAACGGGTCGCTAACGCCTCCGCCTGCTGCCCGGCGATATTTTTAAGTACCGCCTTCACCTCCGGCGTCAGGCTGTCGTACAGCGGCAACCATTCCTTAAAAATAATTGAGATATATTTTTGGCTTTCATCTTTCATTGAATAAAGCGCTCGCCTGGCGTGAGTGTATTTTCAGGGCCGGAGATCATACAACAGTTCTCCTGGAGCAACCAGATTAAAAATGCGCCAGTTCCCTACCAATAATATCCTCAGGTTATTAGCGTTGTGCGATAGCTTATAAGTATGATGATTTAATGAAGCACTATGAGATTGTACGAGCGAGTGCCCGAAGCATTAAACCCAAATAGTATTATGGGTAATATTGGCATATCGGTTCGCGGCTGTTTTTATGTTAACCCTGCGACAAGTCCATGTTTTCCATATGGACATAATTAGTGCGGGTGTTAGTATTGCATTGACGGTAGCAATAAATATGCGTGTTTCATTTAAGGCGAGGATTGCTGATGATGACCACATTAATCGCACCTCTTTCCGACCGGTTCGCCGCGCAGCAGGATTCACGCGCCGGTTGGCCTTGCCCCCCCATTCCTCCCTTTCCTGAAGAGACGATACTTCGCCACGCGGAGGAGAAGCGCGCACCACTCAGCCTATGGAACAAAGCGAGTCGCATATGGACAAAATCAAACGACGTTGGGTTGGATACGTTATTGGTTTACTGGTGGTGATTGCCGCAGCGGCATGGTGGATGCTGCGCCCGCCGGGAATTCCGGCGGGCTTTGCCAGCAGTAACGGCAGAATTGAAGCTACGGAAGTCGATATCGCCACCAAAACCGCCGGGCGTATCGAGACGATACTGGTCAAGGAGGGGCAGTTTGTTCACCAGGGTGACGTTCTGGCCCGCATGGATACCCGCGTGCTCAACGAACAACGGCTGGAAGCCGCCGCGCAAATCAAGGAAGCAGAGAGCGCGATTGCCGCCGCGAAAGCCCTGCTCGACCAGCGCCAAAGCGAAATGCGCGCTACAGAAGCGGTAGTGAAGCAGCGGCAGGCGGAGCTGAACTCCTCGGCTAAACGACACGTCCGCTCCAGCACGCTCTCGCAGCGCGGCGCGGTCTCCGCGCAGCAGCTGGATGACGACCAGGCGGCGGCAGAAAGCGCCAGAGCGGCGCTGGAATCCGCCAAAGCGCAGGTCTCTGCCGCCAGGGCCGCAATTGAGGCGGCGCGAACCAGCATCATTCAGGCGCAAACCCGGGTCGAGGCCGCCCAGGCGACCGAACGGCGGATTATCGCCGATATCGACGATAGCGAGCTGAAAGCCCCGCGCGATGGCCGCATTCAGTACCGCGTCGCCGAACCGGGAGAGGTGCTGGCGGCGGGCGGCCGGGTGCTGAATATGGTCGACTTATCCGATGTCTATATGACCTTCTTCCTGCCTACCGAGCAGGCAGGTCTGCTGGCGCTGGGCAGCGAAGCGCGAATTATCCTTGATGCCGCGCCGAATCTGGTGATCCCCGCCAATATCAGTTTTGTCGCCAGCGTGGCGCAGTTTACGCCTAAAACGGTGGAAACCAGCGACGAAAGGCTGAAACTGATGTTCCGCGTGAAAGCCCGCATTCCGCCGGCGCTGCTGGCGGAGCATCTGGAGTATGTGAAGACCGGCCTGCCCGGGATAGCCTGGGTTCGTCTGGATAACCAGCTGGCGTGGCCTGAAGCGCTGACGGTGAGGCTACCGCAATGAAAACCGTCGCCCGCCTGGAAAACGTTAGCCAGCGTTTTGGCGCAACCGTCGCGCTGAAGGACATTACGCTGAGCATTCCCGCCCGCCGTATGGTAGGGCTGATCGGGCCCGATGGCGTGGGCAAGTCCAGCCTGCTCTCGCTGATTTCCGGCGCGCGCGTGATTGAGCGCGGTAACGTCATGGTGCTCGGCGGCGATATGAGCGATGTGCGCCATCGCCAGGATGTCTGCCCGAAAATCGCCTGGATGCCCCAGGGGCTGGGGAAGAACCTCTACCACACTCTGTCGGTCTATGAAAACGTCGATTTCTTCGCCCGTCTGTTCGGCCATGATAAAGCCGAACGCGACATCCGCATCAATGAGCTGCTCCAGAGTACCGGCCTGGCGCCGTTTCGCGATCGTCCGGCAGGAAAACTCTCCGGGGGGATGAAACAAAAGCTCGGCCTGTGCTGCGCGCTTATTCACGACCCGCAGCTGCTGATACTCGATGAACCCACCACCGGCGTCGATCCCCTCTCGCGGGCGCAGTTTTGGGATCTGATCGACAACATCCGCCAGCGTCAGCCGGAGATGAGCGTCCTGGTCGCCACCGCTTACATGGAGGAGGCGGAGCGCTTTGACTGGCTGGTAGCCATGAACGCGGGGGAAGTTCTGGCGACCGGCAGCGCCGATGAGCTTAAAGCGCACACGGCGAGTCAGACGCTGGAGCAGGCATTTATCGCCCTGCTACCCGAAGCTCAGCGCCTGGCGCATAAAGAGGTGATCATCCCGCCGCGCCAGGCCGATGAAAGCGAAATTGCGATTGAAGCGCGCGGGCTCACCATGCGCTTCGGTAATTTTGTCGCCGTTGACCACGTGAACTTTCGTATCGCCCGCGGCGAGATTTTCGGCTTCCTCGGCTCTAACGGCTGCGGCAAATCAACGACCATGAAAATGCTGACCGGGTTGCTACCGGCCAGCGAAGGCGAGGCGTGGCTGTTTGGCCAACCGGTCGACCCCAGGGACATCGAAACCCGCCGCCGCGTCGGCTATATGTCGCAGGCCTTTTCCCTCTATAGCGAACTGACCGTGCGGCAAAACCTCGAACTGCATGCCCGCCTGTTCCATATACCGGATGCGGAGATCCCCGGACGGATCGCCGAAATGAGCCAGCGCTTTATGCTGGAAGAGGTTGAGGACACCCTGCCCGCTTCGCTGCCGCTAGGTATCCGCCAGCGGCTCTCGCTGGCGGTCGCGGTGATCCACCGCCCGGAAATGTTAATCCTTGATGAACCCACCTCCGGCGTCGATCCGGTGGCCCGGGATATGTTCTGGCAGCTAATGGTCGATATAGCCCGTCAGGACCGGGTGACGATTTTTATCTCCACCCATTTTATGAATGAAGCGGAGCGTTGCGATCGCATTTCGCTGATGCATGCCGGAAAAGTGCTGGCCAGCGATACGCCGCAGGCGCTGGTCGAACAGCGCGGATCGGCCAACCTTGAAGAGGCGTTTATTGCCTGGCTACAGGAAGCAGCGGATACCGCCCAGCCGCCTGATGCGCAGGCTGCACCGGTTCCCGCGATAGAACACAAAGCCGAAAGCGTGGCGCCGCGCCAGGGGTTTAGCCTGCAGCGCCTGTTTAGCTACAGTCGCCGCGAAGCGCTTGAGCTGCGCCGCGATCCGGTGCGATCGACCCTGGCCCTGCTCGGCACCGTGATCCTGATGTTTATCATGGGCTACGGGATCAGTATGGACGTCGAAGATCTGCGGTTTGCGGTGCTCGACCGCGACCAGACCGTCAGCAGCCAGGCCTGGTCGCAAAATATCGCCGGTTCGCGCTACTTCATCGAACAACCGCCGCTGCAAAGCTATAGCGAACTGGACAGAAGAATGCGTAACGGCGAGCTGGCGGTGGCTATCGAAATTCCGCCTAATTTTGGCCGTGATATCGCCAGGGGAACGCCGGTGCAAATTGGCGTATGGGTGGACGGCGCGATGCCGAACCGCGCGGAAACGGTGCGCGGCTACGTGCAGGCCATGCATCTGGCCTGGCTGCAGGAGATGGCCGGTCGCCAGGCCAGCCCCAATCGCGATACATCACTGATTTCCATCGAGACCCGCTACCGCTATAACCCGGATGTGAAGAGCCTGCCGGCAATCGTCCCGGCGGTAATTCCGCTGCTGTTGATGATGATCCCGGCGATGCTCAGCGCGCTTAGCGTGGTCCGCGAGAAAGAGCTCGGCTCAATTATCAATTTGTACGTGACGCCAACCACCCGCAGCGAATTTCTGCTGGGTAAACAGGTGCCGTATATCGTGCTGGGGATGTTCAACTTCTTCCTGCTCTGCGCGCTGTCGGTCTTTGTTTTTGGCGTACCGCACAAAGGGAGTTTTCTGACGCTCACCCTCGCCGCGCTGCTCTACGTCACTATCGCCACCGGGCTTGGCCTGCTGATCTCCACCTTTATGAAAAGCCAGATTGCGGCGATTTTCGGCACCGCGATCATTACGCTTATCCCGGCGACGCAGTTCTCGGGAATGATCGATCCCGTTGCCTCGCTGGAAGGGCCCGGCCGCTGGATTGGCCAGATTTATCCAACCAGCCACTTTCTGACCATCGCGCGCGGAACGTTCTCCAAAGCGCTGAATCTGACGGATTTGTGGGGATCCTTTATTCCGCTGCTTATCGCAGTTCCGCTGGTGCTGGGCCTGAGCGTGTGGCTGTTGAAAAAACAGGAGGGATAATGCGCGGATTACGCAATATTTATAATTTGGGGATGAAAGAGCTACGCAGCCTGCTGGGCGATAAAGCGATGCTGACGTTAATTGTCTTTGCTTTTACCGTCTCGGTGTACTCCTCCGCGACCGTCATGCCGGGTTCGCTGCATCTGGCGCCCATCGCTATTGCCGACATGGATAAGTCGCAGCTCTCATCGCGCATTATCAATGGGTTTTACCGGCCCTGGTTTTTGCCGCCGGCGCTGATCACCGCTGATGAGATGGATGCCGGGCTGGATGCGGGACGCTATACTTTCGCCATCAATATTCCGCCGGGTTTCCAGCACGACGTTCTGGCCGGACGCCAGCCCGAGCTGCAGGTTAACGTCGACGCGACGCGAATGAGCCAGGCGTTTACCGGCAATAGCTATATCCAGAATATCGTCACCGGCGAGGTGAACAGCTTTGTCGCCCGCTACCGGGACAACGGCACGCTGCCGGTTGAGCTGGCCGTCAGAATGCGTTTTAACCCGAACCTGGAACAGGAGCGTTTTGGCGCCGTCATGGCAATTATCAATAATATCACCATGCTGGCGATCGTGCTGACCGGTTCGGCGCTGATACGTGAGCGGGAACATGGCACCATAGAGCACCTGCTGGTTATGCCGGTCACGCCGTTTGAGATCATGATGGCGAAGATATGGTCAATGGGGCTGGTGGTGCTGGTGGTTTCCGGACTCTCCCTGATCTTGATGGTTCAGGGTGTATTGCAAGTACCGATAGAGGGCTCGATACCGCTCTTTATGCTTGGGGTGGCCCTGAGCCTGTTTGCCACCACCTCGATCGGCATTTTTATGGGTACGGTGGCGCGTTCCATGCCGCAGCTGGGGCTGCTGATGATTCTGGTGCTGTTGCCGCTGCAGATGCTTTCCGGCGGCTCGACGCCACGGGAAAGTATGCCGCAGGCTGTACAGGATATTATGCTCACCATGCCGACAACCCACTTTGTCAGTCTGGCGCAGGCCATTCTTTATCGCGGCGCGGATTTCTCGATCGTCTGGCCGCAGTTTCTGACGCTGCTGGCTATCGGTGGGGTGTTTTTTACTGTCGCGCTACTGCGTTTTCGTAAAACGATCGGTGAGATGGCCTGAGTCAATGCCGGTGCCGCTCCCTGTGGTCGCAGCATCGGCGTTATTTATTTCGATTCATAAAGCGCCGCAGAGCCCAGGTGAACCCCATCGCCATGCTGAACAGGATAAACAGCAGCAGCACCCAGCTGACGGAAATTCTCAGTAGCGCGCTTAGCGTCATAAGTGGCTGAAGATAGACGGTAAAGGAGTGTTCGGTAGGCTTTCCGAGCAGAACCATCAGCCCATCTGTTAACCAGACAAGCGCCCGACATACCAGCCAGATGATCGCCGGCCAGCAGAGCAAGACCAGAAAGGTAAAACGCTCCCGGATATAATTTATTGGTTGGCGCAGAGGAGGCCAGTTAATCAGAAATTTCATTTATATTCTCATATTGCCAGCCGGTAACATGCACTATTCGTCAAAAGACGTTACCGGGTTAGCTTCCATACAGGCAATGCACCCTATGTTTGTAGCAAATTTGAATTAACTTAAACCAGATCGAGTTAACAAAGTGTTAAGGACACTAAGTCATTTCGCAGAAAAAGTCCAGCTGTTATGCCTGCTTCCCGGCATGATAAGGGGGTTTCGTATCTATTTGTTAACCTGATTACATTAGAGTAACTTAAGAATTAGACCGGAAATATTCTTAATATAATTCACATTAAATATTAAGAGACGAGTTTATATATATTTTTATTTTCATATAAAACATACATCCTAAGAAACACCTCCTTCATAAGGTTATTTTATTGAGAAAATAAATCCTTTGCAGGTTATTTCTCAATAAAAAAACAGGCTTAAAAGGGCACTATTTTCTCCTTCACCGCAGCTGATAATCATTTCCTCTAACGACTCGCCTCAATATTCAGCGTTCTTGTTCCAAGTCCAGATCAGACAGGAAAACCTCTTCAATTTCATTGCGATATAAATCAATATTGTTTTAATACGGCGGATACCTCATCACAATAGCCGTTCGGCTGACACGTTCAGTAATGTTAGGTATTGCTGTATCAGCTGCTGAAACGGCCGAACTCATCCTATAAGGTAAACTAAAGGAACAGCCCGCTGCGTCACTTTCATGCGTTAGCGACGCTTTAACCGGAGGGAGGGCGTATGACAGGCTTCAGGCTGGAAAACATGAATGCTGTCGGTAACGTGATACAACTCTGGCGTTAGTTCTCAGGCCATAAAAACGCAAAAAGCCCATCCGTCAGGATGGGCTCTTCACCTGTTTGATGCCTGGCAGTTCCCTACTCTCACATGGGGAGACCCCACACTACCATCGGCGCTACGGCGTTTCACTTCTGAGTTCGGCATGGGGTCAGGTGGGACCACCGCGCTATCGCCGCCAGGCAAATTCTTTGTGCTCAGTACGCAATTCTTTATCGCATCTGCCGCGTTGCCCGCGCTCGCAAACTCAGTCACATACTTCTGTATGCTCCTTCCTTTCCTTCGCTTGTCGCCTTGCTGCTGCGCAAATTATTGCGTACTCAACTCTGAATCAATGCTGAAATTGTTGTCTTCTCAAATCCGCCAAAACATCTTCGGCGTTGTAAGGTTAAGCCTCACGGTTCATTAGTACCGGTTAGCTCAACGCATCGCTGCGCTTACACACCCGGCCTATCAACGTCGTCGTCTTCAACGTTCCTTCAGGACCCTTAAAGGGTCAGGGAGAACTCATCTCGGGGCAAGTTTCGTACTTAGATGCTTTCAGCACTTATCTCTTCCGCATTTAGCTACCGGGCAATGCCATTGGCATGACAACCCGAACACCAGTGATGCGTCCACTCCGGTCCTCTCGTACTAGGAGCAGCCCCCCTCAATTCTCCAGCGCCCACGGCAGATAGGGACCGAACTGTCTCACGACGTTCTAAACCCAGCTCGCGTACCACTTTAAATGGCGAACAGCCATACCCTTGGGACCTACTTCAGCCCCAGGATGTGATGAGCCGACATCGAGGTGCCAAACACCGCCGTCGATATGAACTCTTGGGCGGTATCAGCCTGTTATCCCCGGAGTACCTTTTATCCGTTGAGCGATGGCCCTTCCATTCAGAACCACCGGATCACTATGACCTGCTTTCGCACCTGCTCGCGCCGTCACGCTCGCAGTCAAGCCAGCTTATGCCATTGCACTAACCTCCTGATGTCCGACCAGGATTAGCTGACCTTCGTGCTCCTCCGTTACTCTTTAGGAGGAGACCGCCCCAGTCAAACTACCCACCAGACACTGTCCGCAACCCCGATTAGGGGCCCACGTTAGAACACCAGCCATTAAAGGGTGGTATTTCAAGGATGGCTCCACGCAGACTGGCGTCCACGCTTCAAAGCCTCCCACCTATCCTACACATCAAGGACCAGTGTTCAGTGTCAAGCTATAGTAAAGGTTCACGGGGTCTTTCCGTCTTGCCGCGGGTACACTGCATCTTCACAGCGAGTTCAATTTCACTGAGTCTCGGGTGGAGACAGCCTGGCCATCATTACGCCATTCGTGCAGGTCGGAACTTACCCGACAAGGAATTTCGCTACCTTAGGACCGTTATAGTTACGGCCGCCGTTTACCGGGGCTTCGATCAAGAGCTTCTCCTTACGGATAACCCCATCAATTAACCTTCCGGCACCGGGCAGGCGTCACACCGTATACGTCCACTTTCGTGTTTGCACAGTGCTGTGTTTTTAATAAACAGTTGCAGCCAGCTGGTATCTTCGACTGATTTCAGCTCCATGGGTAAACCACTTCACCTACATATCAGCGTGCCTTCTCCCGAAGTTACGGCACCATTTTGCCTAGTTCCTTCACCCGAGTTCTCTCAAGCGCCTTGGTATTCTCTACCTGACCACCTGTGTCGGTTTGGGGTACGATTTGATGTTACCTGATGCTTAGAGGCTTTTCCTGGAAGCAGGGCATTTGTCACTTCAGCACCGTAGTGCCTCGTCATCACGCCTCAGTGTTAAAGTGAACCGGATTTACCTGGAACACACACCTACACGCTTAAACCGGGACAACCGTCGCCCGGCCAACATAGCCTTCTCCGTCCCCCCTTCGCAGTAACACCAAGTACAGGAATATTAACCTGTTTCCCATCGACTACGCCTTTCGGCCTCGCCTTAGGGGTCGACTCACCCTGCCCCGATTAACGTTGGACAGGAACCCTTGGTCTTCCGGCGTGCGGGTTTTTCACCCGCATTATCGTTACTTATGTCAGCATTCGCACTTCTGATACCTCCAGCAACCTTCACAGGCCACCTTCAACGGCTTACAGAACGCTCCCCTACCCAACAACACATAGTGTCGCTGCCGCAGCTTCGGTGCATGGTTTAGCCCCGTTACATCTTCCGCGCAGGCCGACTCGACCAGTGAGCTATTACGCTTTCTTTAAATGATGGCTGCTTCTAAGCCAACATCCTGGCTGTCTGGGCCTTCCCACATCGTTTCCCACTTAACCATGACTTTGGGACCTTAGCTGGCGGTCTGGGTTGTTTCCCTCTTCACGACGGACGTTAGCACCCGCCGTGTGTCTCCCGTGATAACATTCTTCGGTATTCGTAGTTTGCATCGGGTTGGTAAGTCGGGATGACCCCCTAGCCGAAACAGTGCTCTACCCCCGAAGATGAATTCACGAGGCGCTACCTAAATAGCTTTCGGGGAGAACCAGCTATCTCCCGGTTTGATTGGCCTTTCACCCCCAGCCACAAGTCATCCGCTAATTTTTCAACATTAGTCGGTTCGGTCCTCCAGTTAGTGTTACCCAACCTTCAACCTGCCCATGGCTAGATCACCGGGTTTCGGGTCTATACCCTGCAACTTAACGCCCAGTTAAGACTCGGTTTCCCTGCGGCTCCCCTATACGGTTAACCTTGCTACAGAATATAAGTCGCTGACCCATTATACAAAAGGTACGCAGTCACCCAACAAGTGGGCTCCTACTGCTTGTACGTACACGGTTTCAGGTTCTTTTTCACTCCCCTCGCCGGGGTTCTTTTCGCCTTTCCCTCACGGTACTGGTTCACTATCGGTCAGTCAGGAGTATTTAGCCTTGGAGGATGGTCCCCCCATATTCAGACAGGATACCACGTGTCCCGCCCTACTCTTCGAGTTCACAGCCTGTGTGTTTTAGTGTACGGGAGTATCACCCTGTACCCTGCGACTTTCCAGACGCTTCCACTAACACACAAGCTGATTCAGACTCCGGGCTGCTCCCCGTTCGCTCGCCGCTACTGGGGGAATCTCGGTTGATTTCTTTTCCTCGGGGTACTTAGATGTTTCAGTTCCCCCGGTTCGCCTCGTTTGACTATGTATTCATCAAACGATAGTGCAACGAATTGCACTGGGTTTCCCCATTCGGACATCGCCGGCTGTAACGGTTCATATCACCTTACCGACGCTTTTCGCAGATTAGCACGTCCTTCATCGCCTCTGACTGCCAGGGCATCCACCGTGTACGCTTAGTCGCTTAACCTCACAACCCGAAGATGTTTCGTAAAACATCATCGTGTCGCGAAAATTTGAGAGACTCGAACACACATAACATGTGTGTCGTTTCAATTTTCAGCTTGATCCAGATTTTTAAAGAGCAAATATCTCAAACGTCACCCGAAGATGAGTTTTGAGATATCGGTTGGTTGTGCCTTTCACTCACAGCCAGCAAGTGGCGTCCCCTAGGGGATTCGAACCCCTGTTGCCGCCGTGAAAGGGCGGAGTCCTAACCGCTAGACGAAGGGGACACGAGGTGTCACGACTTCGCAGCCGTCTTGCTTCTTTACATCTATCAGACAATCTGTGTGAGCACTACAAAGGCAGGTTCTTTAAGGTAAGGAGGTGATCCAACCGCAGGTTCCCCTACGGTTACCTTGTTACGACTTCACCCCAGTCATGAATCACAAAGTGGTAAGCGCCCTCCCGAAGGTTAAGCTACCTACTTCTTTTGCAACCCACTCCCATGGTGTGACGGGCGGTGTGTACAAGGCCCGGGAACGTATTCACCGTGGCATTCTGATCCACGATTACTAGCGATTCCGACTTCATGGAGTCGAGTTGCAGACTCCAATCCGGACTACGACATACTTTATGAGGTCCGCTTGCTCTCGCGAGGTCGCTTCTCTTTGTATATGCCATTGTAGCACGTGTGTAGCCCTACTCGTAAGGGCCATGATGACTTGACGTCATCCCCACCTTCCTCCAGTTTATCACTGGCAGTCTCCTTTGAGTTCCCGACCGAATCGCTGGCAACAAAGGATAAGGGTTGCGCTCGTTGCGGGACTTAACCCAACATTTCACAACACGAGCTGACGACAGCCATGCAGCACCTGTCTCAGAGTTCCCGAAGGCACCAAAGCATCTCTGCTAAGTTCTCTGGATGTCAAGAGTAGGTAAGGTTCTTCGCGTTGCATCGAATTAAACCACATGCTCCACCGCTTGTGCGGGCCCCCGTCAATTCATTTGAGTTTTAACCTTGCGGCCGTACTCCCCAGGCGGTCGACTTAACGCGTTAGCTCCGGAAGCCACTCCTCAAGGGAACAACCTCCAAGTCGACATCGTTTACAGCGTGGACTACCAGGGTATCTAATCCTGTTTGCTCCCCACGCTTTCGCACCTGAGCGTCAGTCTTTGTCCAGGGGGCCGCCTTCGCCACCGGTATTCCTCCAGATCTCTACGCATTTCACCGCTACACCTGGAATTCTACCCCCCTCTACAAGACTCCAGCCTGCCAGTTTCGAATGCAGTTCCCAGGTTGAGCCCGGGGATTTCACATCCGACTTGACAGACCGCCTGCGTGCGCTTTACGCCCAGTAATTCCGATTAACGCTTGCACCCTCCGTATTACCGCGGCTGCTGGCACGGAGTTAGCCGGTGCTTCTTCTGCGGGTAACGTCAATCGACAAGGTTATTAACCTTATCGCCTTCCTCCCCGCTGAAAGTACTTTACAACCCGAAGGCCTTCTTCATACACGCGGCATGGCTGCATCAGGCTTGCGCCCATTGTGCAATATTCCCCACTGCTGCCTCCCGTAGGAGTCTGGACCGTGTCTCAGTTCCAGTGTGGCTGGTCATCCTCTCAGACCAGCTAGGGATCGTCGCCTAGGTGAGCCGTTACCCCACCTACTAGCTAATCCCATCTGGGCACATCTGATGGCAAGAGGCCCGAAGGTCCCCCTCTTTGGTCTTGCGACGTTATGCGGTATTAGCTACCGTTTCCAGTAGTTATCCCCCTCCATCAGGCAGTTTCCCAGACATTACTCACCCGTCCGCCACTCGTCACCCGAGAGCAAGCTCTCTGTGCTACCGTTCGACTTGCATGTGTTAGGCCTGCCGCCAGCGTTCAATCTGAGCCATGATCAAACTCTTCAATTTAAGTTTGATGCTCGTGAATTAAACTTCGTAATGAATTACGTATGTTCACTCAGAGACTTGGTATTCATTTTTCGTCCGAGGACGTTAAGAATCCATGTCACTTTGAGTGCCCACACAGATTGTCTGATAAATTGTTAAAGAGCAGTGCAACGCGGCTTTCGCTCACCGTTGCGAGGTGGCGTATATTACGCTTTCCTCTTTCAGAGTCAACCCGTTATTTCAGGATTTTTTCTCTTCAACCGACCGGGTTGTTTGTGAAGTGATTCACATCTGCCGTGTCAGTGGGAGCGCATTATAGGGAGCTGCCGGGATATAGCAACCCTTAAAATACAAAAAACTTATCAAACGCTCATAATTTAAACTTCCCACGCCCCATCCACGCCAGAAAAAATGAGGAAAAGCCAGACGCCACGCGGGCTGTAGCGAATTCAGGCAAAAGCGACATTTTGCAAAAATCAACGTTATCCGCTTTACGTTTCCCCCTCTCTTACCGCGTCGTGACTTCAGATGATGAATTAAGCACCAGCCTTGACCCATGACAAAGCGGCTTGAGGGTGCCTATTTCTATAATCAGGCCCGTTTCTTCTTATTGGTATGAACCTATGGCTTATCAACTCAACATTAACTGGCCCGAGTTTTTAGAAAAGTACTGGCAAAAGCAGCCAGTCGTATTAAAGAAGGCTTTCGCGAATTTCGTCGATCCGATTACGCCGGATGAGCTGGCCGGGCTGGCCATGGAACCGGAAGTCGATAGTCGACTGGTGAGCCTCAAGAACGGTCAATGGCAGGCCAGCAACGGGCCGTTTGAACATTTTGATGGCCTGGGCGAAACCGGCTGGTCGCTACTGGCTCAGGCGGTAAACCACTGGCATATGCCCGCAGCTGAACTGGTGCGCCCCTTCCGCGTGCTGCCGGACTGGCGTTTGGACGATCTGATGATCTCCTTTTCCGTACCGGGCGGCGGCGTGGGCCCGCATATCGACCAGTACGACGTCTTTATTATTCAGGGCATGGGCAGCCGCCGCTGGCGCGTGGGCGATAAGCTACCGATGCGTCAGTTCTGCCCGCATCCCGCGCTGCTGCACGTCGACCCGTTCCCGCCCATTATTGATGAGGATCTGGAACCTGGCGACATCCTCTATATTCCACCGGGATTCCCGCATGACGGGATCACTCACGAAACGGCGCTGAATTACTCCGTCGGCTTCCGCGGGCCAAACGGCCGCGATTTGATCAGCAGCTTTGCCGATTACGCGCTGGAAAACGATCTCGGCGGCGAGCACTACAGCGATCCGGATTTAACCTGTCGCGAACACCCGGGACGGGTAGAAGAGTACGAACTGGAACGCCTGCGCGGCATGATGATCGAGATGATTAGCCAGCCAGAAGATTTCCGCCGCTGGTTTGGGCGCTTTGCCACCACGCCGCGCCACGAGCTGGATATTGCGCCCGCTGAACCGCCTTTTGAAGAAGAGGAGATTGTCGACGCGCTGATGGGCGGTGAAATGCTGACCCGCCTGAGCGGCCTGCGCGTACTGCACATCGGCGACAGCTTCTTTGTGAATAGCGAACAGCTGGAGCCAACCGACCCCGCGGCTCTGGATGCGCTGTGCCGCTATACCCTGCTGGGTAAAGAGGAGCTAGGCGAGGCAGCGCTGCGCAATCCGGCGTTTATCGCCGATCTGACCCGTTTGATTAACCAGGGCTACTGGTTCTTCGACGAATAGCACTTCATCATCGGTTCATATAAAGAAGGCGCGGAGCCCGCGCCTTCTTCTTTACTATCGCTACAGCATCATTTACCGAGCAGCGCCTCAAACTGCGGCTGGTAGTGCGGCGCGTTCCATGAACCATCAAACAGGGTGTAAGTAATATATCCTTTGTTGAGCCAGCCCGAGTCATTATCCCCTTCCGCCGGTTTCATCGCCTCCGGATTCATCGTCTGTTTGGCGGTCCCGTCCGCCAGAAGTTCATAACCAATCTGCGGCACAGGAAATTGTTCATTCTCAATATAATGAACGCCCTTAATTTCAGCCGACGCTAGCGGCGGATAGTTAATGCTCAACCCGACCCCCTTCGGCATAATCGGGCTTCCCGGTTTATGCGCGGCGTTAAGTTTATCCACCAGCGAGACGACATAATCCACCGAATCAGGCCAGTACTTATGCGTGCTCGGCCATTTGTTCTTCATCTCTTCTTCCGTGAATCGGTAGCCAATGCTGGCGGCAATCGCCGGGAAACCGTAGCGTACGGCGCGGGCCGCGGCGCTCACGGTGCCGGAGTTAACCTGCGCCATACCGGTATTGGGGCCATCGTTAACACCCGAAATCACCAGATCCGGCGGCGCGTCTTTCAGGACGCCCCACAGGCCAAAATCCAGCGCATCGGCGGGGGTTCCGGGGAAGCAATAGCGTTTGTCAGCGGCTTTTTTGACATCAAAAACTTTACCCGTCTTAAAAGTAATTGCCGATCCGATACCGCTCTGATTCGTTGCCGGTGCCACCATCCAGACGTCATACCCTTTGGCCGCCAGTTTTTCCTGTAGCGAAGTGGTCCCCACCGACTGGCAGCCATCATCGTTAACCAGCAGTATTTTCAGCGGTTTTTCAGCAGCCTGTACGCCAGCGGCAGATAACGCCAGAATGGCGGCAGTCAGGATTTTCGTTCTCATCATCACTCCTTGTTGGGTAGCAGAGGTATTTCTTAGGCGCAAAAAAAAACCTAAGACTCCTGCCGCACGCCTCATTGGCGGACAGGAGTCTTAGGTTTTGCCTGTGGTCAGTAACAATCCCAGAGTGTTGCGAAAATAACGCCAGAGCGTAAAAGAGTCCAGCCCAGACATCATTATTCTGTGATGGAGATCAATCCTCTAAAATTATTCAAGCCGAAAACCGCCAATTAATCTGAAAATTAAACTTAAGATACAACTCAATCAGCAAAATTACCTCCATGAAGACGATCACATTTATTGACATTAATAATAAATAGAGGGTGTCTTTTTTCATAATTAGTGCTAACGTCGCCCATGTTGGATTGTTACTGTTTAGAACAGGCGAAACCTACGTCATAGACGTTCGAGCGAACATAACCTTATTTATGCTTCGCGTCGAATATCTGACGTAGGTTTTTTTTTGCTTATAAAAAGACCATTCAGGTGGAGCGTTATATGAAGAAGTGGCTAATAGCATTAATGATGGCGGCAGGTGCGGCAACCTGCTCTGCGGCGGAAGTTAAAAACGATGACGGCGTGAATATCTATTTCGCCCGTCACGGTAAAACGCTGCTGAATACGTTTGACCGGGTGCAGGGTTGGGCGGACTCACCGCTTACCGAAGACGGCATTCGCGTCGCTCGTTATCTCGGCGAGGGGCTTAAAGGTATTCCGTTTGATAGCTTCTATTCCAGCGATGCCGGACGTCAGCGTGAAACCATGCAGGTGATCCTTAAGCAAGCCGGAGTAAGTAATTACAAACTTACCGAGTTAAGCGGCCTGCGAGAAGCCTTCTTCGGCGGTTTTGAAGGCGGCTATAACAAAGATATGGCCGACGCCGGCGCCAGACAGCTGGGGCTTAAAGACGGCGCTGCGCTGTTCAGCCAAATGAAAGCGGGCACCCTGGCCGTTGATACCAACCAGAACGCGCTGGCAGCGGCCGATCCCAAGGGCATGGCGGAAAACTATCAGCAGGTAAAAACCCGCACCCAGGCAGCGCTGCACACTATCGTTGAAAACGCGCAGGCCCGGGGCGATAAAAACGTGCTGGCGATTTCATCCGGTACCGCAATGCAGATCATGATCTCCGATTTAACCGACGATAACGCGAAAAACAAGCCGCTTGCCAATGCCGCGGTGGTGAAAATTGTTTATAAAGACGGCAAATATACCGTTCCAGAAATTGGCACCATGAAATATGTTGAAGCCGGAAAACAGGCTCTCGATAAAAAATAATACCCACGCTTAATTATTTATTACGGCAGACTTCAGGCGAAAACACCTCGCCTGGATCGCTGCGTCCCTACTCTGGGGTTTATTATGAAAATCAATACTACAACAGTCGCCATTATGCTGCTGGCTATTCCCGCCAGCGCCTGGTCAGCTTCGACCACTAACAGCCTGAAGGAGCGCGATAATATCGATACCGTGCTCGACGATCCATTATTTAGCCAGTCCCATATGAATTTGTCGTTTAAAAACTACTGGAAATATCTTAAGGAAGAAGAGACCGAGCCAAAGAAAGTCCATAATGCCTGGGGTCAGGGCGTCGCCGTCGATTATCAGTCCGGCTATTTTGCCGATATTATTGGCTTTGATGCCACTTACTACGGAGCGGTAAAGCTCGGCGCCAGCGATTATTTTAACTCCCGCGGCGTGCTTTATAACAACGGCAGCGGGAATAAAAAGAGCAACGCTGAAGGCTTTTCCAAATTTGGTCAACGCAACGTCAAGCTGCAGTATCGCCTGGCGGACACTCATCTGAACGCCCGCTGGGGCTGGCAGACGATGAAAAACTTTGGCGTCATCTCCAACTCGACCCGCCTCTCCCCGACCACCTATTTGGGCTGGACCGGCGCGGTGAACTACGGCCCCTTCACGCTGCGCGGCGCGTACATCGAAAGCGCGATGGATCGTAACTCGCCGGATAAGAAACGCTTCCAGACCAACAGCGGACAGTACATTAACCATATCGCCAGCGGCGATATTCTGTGGCAAAGCGAGCACCTGAACATGCAGTACGGCTATGGTGAAAGCGATAACTATCTGCGCCGCCATATTCTGTTTACCAATATTAAGCCGATAAAAGCGCTGAACATCGGTACTCAGGTCTACGCCACTCACGCGCTGGACGAGTATAAAGCGATGCCGGCGAATAAGCGTGACTTTGACGACGACGCCTGGCACATCGCCATGGATGTGAAGTGGCAGGCGGACAACTGGAGCACCAAGTGGGGTCTGGGCTATACCGATGCGAACAAGGCCAATGAAGTGGGCTTCTACCCGCGCCATATGAGTAAAAACTCGCGCGGGACCTTTATCTCAATGGCCTATGCCGGCAACGACTATATGCGCGACGGTGAACTGGTTCTCTCCAATATGTCGGACTATAACCTGACGCCGGAGCTGGCTATCGGTCTGGCCGGCAACATCGCCCAGTTTAACTACCGCGGCAACCACGTCCGTACGGGGGAAATTAACGCCTTCAGCCGCTGGGTGCCGACGCACCCAAGGCTGAAAAATCTCACCGTCTGGGCGATGTTCGGGCCGGGCTGGTCCTATAAGATGAATGGTAAAACGCCGGTGCTCACCGACGGCCATTACAGCCGGGCCAACTCGCTCTCTTCGGAAGTGATTATCGAATATAAATTTAACCTGTTCTGATTCGCCCGCCCCGCCGGTCATGGCGGGGCAACCCTTCCCGGCTACTTCTTCACCTCATTAAGCTCATCGTTATAGCTTTCCCGCGTCACGCAGACGCACAGGATGGTAATCAGCGCCATGCAGGCGAGAAACAGCGAGATGGGCCACGATGCGCCGCCGGACCACACCAGCAGCAAGGTACCGATCATCGGCGTTAAGCCGCCGACGATATTCGCCAGCTGGAAGCCGAGCGACACGCCGGTATAGCGCACGCTGGTGTCAAAAAGCTCCGAAAAGAAGGCCGGCTGAACGCTGAACATCATGCCCAGCCCCACGGAATAGCAGAAGGTGGTGGCGAACATAAACATCTTCACCGAGCCGGAGTCGATCATCCAGAACAGCGGGAAAGCAAAGATCAGCGTGATGGCGGCGCCGGCCAGATAGACCGGTCGGCGGCCAATTTTATCGGAAAGCCAGCCGAAGAACGGAAAGGTAAAAATGCCGACAAAGCTGGCCAGCAGCAGCCCGTTCAGCGCCGTTTCGCGGGTAAAGTTGAGTTCCCTTGTCACATAGGACATAAAGAACGCCACCGTCAGCCAGCCCAGAACAATCTCCCCCATGCGCATGCCCATCGCCAGGAACACCGCCTTACGGTGATGCTTGAGTACGGTGAGAATGGGAAACTTCTGCTCCGCCGCTTTCGGCGCGTTCTGCTGCTGTTTCTGATTCTCCTGGAACACCGGCGTCTCTTCGATCCTTGAGCGGATAAACATCCCGACGAACAGCAGCGCGATACTTAACAGGAAAGGCACGCGCCAGCCCCAGGACATCAGGTCATCCTCCGGCAGCATCACCACCAGCGCAAAAACGCCGGTGGCGATAAACAGGCCAAGCACGTTGCCCAACTGAACAAAGGTGCCGAAAAAGCCCCGGCGATGGCGCGGCGCATACTCGGTGATCAGCGTCGTCGCCCCGCCCCATTCGCCGCCGATGGCAAAGCCCTGGCAGAGGCGCAAAAAGATAAGTATCAACGGCGCGGCGTTGCCTATGGTGCCGTAGCTGGGGATTAAGCCTATGAAAAACGTCGAAATACCCATAATCATCAGCGACAGAACCAGCGATTTCTTGCGGCCGATCTTATCGCCATAGTGACCAAATACGATGGCCCCGATGGGCCGGCTGACGAAGGTAATCGACAGCGTCAGGAAGGATACCAGCAGCGCCATCAGCGGCGAGAGGTTAGGAAAAAACAGCGATGGAAACACCAGCGCGGCGGCGGTGCCGTAGATAAAAAAGTCATAGAACTCAATCGTTGTGCCAGAAAGACCGGAGCCCAGCACGGTGAGCAGCTTTCTTCTTTCATGGGTTTGTTGCGATGTTTGTTCGTCTTTTGCAGGGGTCATGGCGGGCAAGGTAAGCATAGTCATCATTAAATCCTCTGTCCTGAATCATTATTGTTAAGTCGGGCAGCGCCTGGTTAACAGCGGTGGCGAGGGAAAATCGCCGGCAAGCTAACTCGAATTAGCTAATTATAACAAGATACGGAGATTCACAACGTAAATGCTAAAAGAGTGTGACCAGGATCGGTTATATTTTGACACCGTCACCAGCGCCGCGAGGCAAATCGCTCAAAATAAAGCGTAAATAATTTATTAAATTCAATCAATTAAATATTAAACGCTGATTTACCGTCCCCGCTGCGCTTCCCGCCCGCTTTTCTGCCCGCCTTGATGCCGCCTCAGCAAGCGTTGCTGAACACCAGACCTGCCGTTTAAAATAAAGAGTTAAATATTAATAAGTTAATAATTGCACATTGATAGCCATCACAAATCCCCGGTAAAGAGTTTGTTCCTGTCTTTTTTTTGTCCTAATTTGCTAATTCGAGTTAGCCAAAGAAATTAGCCAAAAATAAAACGATTGATGCTGTGCTTACCCCGGCGCAGCACGCTCAACGATAACTAAGCGACCTATCCCCTACAGGAGAAATTCACATGTTGAATTTAACGTTACCCGCGGAAGCCGAACTTATTACCCCGCAGCCAGGCGAAGTGTTGATGGTGACCAATGCGGATCTCCGCGAACCGGCTAACGTCACCTGCTGGCCCACGCAGAAGCTGTTTGAACAGCGTCTGGAAACGGCGCTGGAAACATTAGGCTATCGCCTGCGCCGCGCCCATCCGGTCAACGAGCAGCGCGGCCACGGGTTTATCAGTAGCCAGAAAGAGGGTAGCGAGCTGTTCGCCGGGATCGATCCGGATGCGCCGATTATTGTCCTGCTTACCGCCTGGCAATACTCCCATCACCTTGCGCCTTCGCTGGTACATCATCGCGGCCCTATTTTGCTGCTCGCCAATTTTGACGGTACCTGGCCGGGCCTCGTCGGCATGCTCTGTATGGCAGGCTGCCTCACCAGCCTGGAGCGCAACTACTCGCGGCTGTGGTCGGAAACCTTCGCCGACGAGGCGTTTATTCGCGGCTTAGACACCTGGCTGCGCGACGGCCATCTCAGCCATAAGCTCGGCTATCTGCATCCGGTCGCGCCCAGCGCGCCGCTGCTGGCCAGCGAAGCCGGACAGATTGGCGTGAAGGTTGGGCAGTCGATCCTCAAACACAAGGCCATTGTCGGCCTGTTCGATACCTTCTGTATGGGGATGATCAACGGCGTGTTCCCGCAAAAAGCGATGATCGACGTAGGGATGCCGGTGGAGTCGCTGTCGCAATCGGCGCTGCTGGTTGAGATGAACAAGGTGCCGACCGCCCTGCGCGAAGCCTGTCTCGACTGGTATGAGACCCGCGGCATGCGCTTCCTGTTCGGCACCGACGGGGCGAAGGATCTGACCCGGGAGCAGGTGCTGGAACAGTGCGCGATGATGATCGCCATGGCGCGCTTCGTGAAGCGCTTCGGCCTGACGGCGGTGGGCGTGCAGTATCAGCAGGGGCTCAAAGACAGCTGCGCCGCCTCGGATTTTGCCGAAGGCGCCATCGGCAACGCGGAGCGTTTCCCGATCCCGGATGAGAACGGCGAGATCGTCTGTCCGGACGCGCCGATCCCCTGCATCAACGAAGTAGACATGGGTAGCGCCATCCCGCAGGTGATGCTGGCGAAGCTGCTCGGCGCGCTGGGGATGGCGAGCGAAACCACCCTTCACGATATCCGCTGGGGTAGCGAATACAACGGCACGTTCTACTGGGATCTGGAGATCTCCGGCGCGGTGCCGTTCGCCCATCTGAAGGGCGGGATCGCCGGGGCCACCGGCTATCGCCAGCCGGCGATGTTCTTCCCCTATGGCGGCTCGACCATCGCCGGTCAGGGCAAAGCCGGACGCTTTATCTGGGCGCGCGCGCACTACGAAGGCACTCAGGTGATCCTGCATATCGGCACCGGCACCGCCGTCGAACTGCCGCATGACGAATTCGAACGCCGCCGCCGGGCGACCAACTACGAGTGGCCATTACTCAACGCCGTTCTCGACGGGGTTTCGCGCGACGATTTGATGGCGGGCCACCAGAGCAACCATCTCAGTCTGGCTTATGTAGAAGAGGAGGTATTATCCGAAGTGCTGAACGCCTTTATTGCTCAGGCGCTGACGCAAAATATGAAAGTCTTTATCGCAGGCGATGCGCATTTATTAATGAAATAACAACTGATTCGCTTATGTAATTTTTACGTTGTTAGCGATCCTGGCAAACATCCGCTTCATTCGTCTCTTTATCACCCATAAAGAGCGGATTAACGCGCATCTGTCCGGGCGGGCCCTCCGCCTGCCCGGATAAGAGAGGATTATATGTATCAGCAGCAACATATTGAATTTATTATCCAGAAGGCAAAGAAACGGCTCGACCAGCAGGAGGCCCCCGGCTGCACCAAAGCGGGATGGCTGATGATCACCGCATTATTAATTGAGTCATGGGATATTTATTCCATGGCGTTTATTTTATTCGCCCTGAAAGATATTTATGAGCCCAGCAGCTGGCTGCTTGGTTTTACCGCCGCTGGCACCCAGCTTGGCGCGGTGGTCGGCGCGCTGCTCGGCGGCTGGCTGACCGATAAGCTCGGACGGCGTAAAATTTTCCTCTGGTCGATGATCCTGTTCGCGATCTTCGCCGTTCTTCAGGGCCTGGCGCCCAATATGTACTGGCTGGCGATTATTCGCTGCCTCGCCGGGATCCCGGTGGGCGCGGACGTGGCTAACGGCTTTACCTACATCATGGAGGTGATGCCGAAGGGCAAGCGCGAAGTGATGGCTAACCGCTGGCAGTTTATGTTCGCGCTGGGGATTATCGCCGCCATTCTGCTGGTCACCACGCTGGTGGCGCTTGATGTTCACCCGGATATGATCTGGCGCATCGTGCTGGCGGTCCCGGCGATCCCGGCCTGCCTGCTGCTGTTTATGCGTCGGGAGCTGCCGGAGACGCCGGCGTGGTTCGTCGAACGCGGCCGCTTTATCGAAGCGAAACAAGCCTCCCGTGACTATTACGGCGAACAGGATGGCCGTCTGCTGGACGACATTCTGCCCAACGAAAATGTCACCATCGCCGACCCGACGCTCAAAGAGACGCTGCACGATCTGTTCCGCCGTCCGTTTACCCGCCGCACCACCCTGTTCGGCTGGTTCTCCTGCGCCGTACAGTCGTTTGAAAACTACGCCTTCTCCTTCTTCCTGCCGCTGATCCTCGTGACCATCGGGATTTCCGGACAGATCCAGAATAACCTCGCCCTGCTGGCGGTGAACTGTATCGCCGCGCTCTCGGCGTTTGTCGGCCCGCTGCTGTTGCCGAAGCTCGGGCATAAGGGGCTGAGCAAATACGGCTTCCTGCTGGTCACCATCGGCATCTCAATTTCGGCGTGGGGCGTCTACAGCAGCAGCTTTGGTTTTATCATTTTTGGCGCGGCGCTGATGCTGTGGGGCCACTACTGGGATTCCGAAAGCGGCATGACGGTGATCTCGCTGGTGGCAAAACCGCGCTATCGCGGCGTGGCCTCCGGCATCGGCTACACCATCGTCAAGGTCACCGCCTTCGTCACCACCCTGGTCTTCCCGGCCCTGTTTGAAGCGGTCGGCGTACCGGTCGCCTCAATGATTATCGCGATCGCGCCGTTCTGCGCCTTCCTCGCCTCTATCTTCCTGCTGCCGGAAGTCTTCGGCCATGCGGTGGGCGACGAGAACGATCGAGAACATGACGCCAGCCCGGCAATCGCCCTGGAGGGGCATGAATCCCCGGCCTCCAAACATTAACCGCCCGGGCCGCAGGGGCGGCCCCCGCTGAACCCATAAAGGAAGGAATCACATGAACAGCACAAAAATGCCCGTAATTGAAAATATCGAACTGATGACCGCCCGCGTTCCGCTGCCGGAAGGCCCGTGGGGGGATCAGATTCACCACGTCACCGATATCGAAGTGGCGATTGTTGACGTCTACGGTTCTAACGGCCACGTCGGCACCGGCTTTAGCCACACTTCCGGCTGGTGCGGGAAAACCATCTCCGCGCTGATTGCCGAGATTATCCCGGACGTTATTGGCCAGCCGCTCTCCCCACGCGGCCTGTGGCATCGCTCGTATAAACACGTACACGACGTCGGCGGCGCGGGCGTCACCACCCATGCCCTGGCGGCGCTGGATATTGCCTACTGGGATCTGTTAGGTAAAACCCTCAATGCGCCGATTATCGACATTCTTGGCCGCGTGCGCGATCGCGTTCCGCTGTACGGCAGCGGCATCAACCTGCATCTGTCCATTGAGGAAGTGATTGACCAGGTCAAACGCTGGAAAAGCACCGGCTACCTGGCGGCGAAAGTGAAAGTGGGCAAACCGACGCTGGAAGAGGACGTAGAGCGGCTGCGTAAGATTCAGGAGGCGGTGCCGGGCTTCCCGCTGGCGGTGGACGCCAACCAGGGCTGGAACTTCCCGCAGGCGCTGCGCGCATTCAAGCTGTTCGAGCCGCTTAACCTGCTGTGGATTGAGGAGCCGCTGCCCTCCGACGATATCGCCGGCCACCTGCGGCTGCGCGAACGCAGCGCCACGCCTATCGCGCTGGGAGAAAACGTCTATAACTTAAACCAGTTTACGCAGTACATCGAGAGCGGCAGCGCGGATTATATCCAGGCGGATCTCGGCCGCGTCGGCGGGATCACCGGCTATCTGGATATCGCCGCCGTCGCCCGCGCGCACAACCTGCCAATGACGCCGCATTTTGTCATGGAGCTCAGCGCCAGCCTGCTGGCAACGGTGCCGAATATCTCATACGCCGAGATGACCGACGGCGGGCGCTGGAAAGATCTGCGCATCATCGCCGAAGCGGGCGAAGAGGTGGACGGCTACTACGTACCGAGCGAACGGCCGGGCCACGGCATTATTCTCGATCGTGATTACCTCGCAACCCACAAAATCTAACCACGCAGTGAGGGGAAAGGACAATGGAAGACTCGTTATTCTCGGTTAAAGACAAGGTCATCATTGTGACCGGCGGCCTGGGACAGCTGGGGGCGCAGTACGTGAAGACATTACACGACCGCGGCGCGAAGGTGGCGGCACTGGCCACCCGCGTCGATGCCGCCCGCGTCGACCGCGTGCTGGGGGCGATTAAGGACTCCGATCGCCTGCTGTGCGCGGAAGTGAATATTACCGATAAAGCCAGCATTAACCGGGTGCTGGATAGCATTGAAGCGAAGTGGGGCGTGCCGGATGGCCTGGTCAACAATGCAGGCGTCGACACCCAGCCCAGCGCGCCGCCGGAAGTCTCCGGCCCGTTTGAGGAGTTCCCGGAAGAGGTGTTCCGCGAGGTGGTGGAAGTGAACCTGGTCGGCACCTTCCTGATGACCCAGCAGGTCGGCAAGCGCATGAAACAGGCCGGCAAAGGCGGCTCGATCATCAACGTCGGTTCGATCTACGGCGTGGTCTCCCCTGTGCAGGATATCTATAGCTACAAAAAAGAGGACACCGGCATTCCGTTCGTCAAACCGGTGGCCTATTCGGCGGCAAAGTCCGGGCTGTATAACTTTACCCGCTACTGCGCCACCTACTGGGGGCGCGACGGCATTCGCGTCAATACTCTGACCCTCTCCGGCGTCGAGCGCAGCGATCAGGACCCGCGCTTCCAGAAAAACTACACCAACCGTATCCCCATCGGGCGGATGGCGAAAGCCCACGAGTACAACGGCGCGGTGGTGTTTTTGCTCTCCGACGCCTCGGTCTATATGACCGGTTCCAACGTGGTGGTGGATGGAGGCTGGACCGCATGGTAAGCGATAAATGGCAGGTTTTTCGCGGCATTATCTCCGCCGTGGTGACGCCGATGCATGCCGATGAGTCGGTGAACTACGCGGCGCTGGACGCGCTCGCCCGGGCCCAGCTGGCGCGCGGGGTTGAGGGCTTTTACTGCTGCGGCTCCTCCGGGGAGGGGCCGTTGCTGCGTTTCGATGAGCGCCGGCAGGTACTGGCAACGCTGGTGCAGTCGGCGGGCGGTCGCGTGCCGGTGATCGCCCACGTCGGGACGCCGCGCACCCGGGATGCCGTCGAGCTGGCGAAGCACGCCGAGCAGGACGGTGCCAGCGCGGTGTCGCTGGTGCCGCCCTACTACTACAAATATAGCCGCGAGGAGATTATCGCCTACTACCGTCGAGTGCTGGACGCCATTTCGATTCCGGTGATTTTGTATAACATTCCGCAGTTTACCGGCGTCGAGCTGGACGCCCAGAGCGCCGACGCGCTGCTCGGCGATGAGCAGGTTCTGGGGGTGAAGCATACTTCGCATAACCTCTATTCGCTGGAACGGATGATCGCCCGCTACCCGGAGAAAGTCTTTTTTAACGGTTTCGATGAGATCTTCCTTTCCAGCCTCGCGGCGGGCGCGACGGCTACGGTTGGCACCACGGTTAACCTACAGCCGGAGTTGTTTCTCGCCCTGCGCAGCGCTTTTCAGCAGGGCGACATTGCCCGGGCGCAGCGCCTGCAGCAGCAGATCAACGAGGTGGTGGAGCAGCTGGTCGCGCGCGGCGTGTTCCAGTCGGCGAAGTATCTTGCCGCGAAAGAGACCGTCGAGACCGGCCCCACCCGCGAGCCGTTTGTGGCGCTGACGGCGGCGCAGAAAGGCGAGCTGGATGACCTCTATCTGCGCTTACGGAGGTATATCGCCGATGCCGGACAATGACGTGTTCTGTCCCCAGGTCCGTCTGAACGATAGCGTCGTGTGCCAGCAGGTCGCGCGGTTTTTACAGGAGACGGAAAGCAATGCGCGAACCCGGGGGCTGGCGGTGGCGGTTGTCGGGCCGGAGGGCGAGCTCATCGCCTTTGGCGCGCACGCTCGCTGCCCGCCGCTACCGCGCCAGCTGGCGCAGCGCAAGGCCTGGAGCGCCCTGCGCTTTCGCCGTCCGACGGCAACGCTGGCGCAAGAGGTCAGCGCCGGCGCCCTGCAGCTGGCGGTATTTAACGACCCGCAGCTGCTGGCGATGCCGGGCGGCGAGCCGGTGATCGTCGACGGGCTGGCCATTGGCGGCGTCGGGATCAGCGGCCTGCCGCCGGAGCTGGACGCCGGGCTGGCGGCGCGGTTTGTTCAGCGATTGACTTGATGAGGGATCGTTAAGGGTTCCCGGATTGCGGCGCCCGCGCCTTATCCGGGCTACCAGCGCGCGCAGGATGCGGTATTTGTAGCCCCTGCCAGCATAGCGCAGCCGGGGATTGACGTGTTCACACAAGCCGTGTCATTTACTGGCTCCGCTGCTTCTCCACCGACAGCGGACGATGAATCAGGGTCATCGGCACGGTGATCTTCACATCGGCATTTTCCCCCTGCAGCTTCTGCTGCATCAGATGAAACGCGTGCTGCGCCCAGGCGTCCTCATCCTGGCGCATCGACCATACCGCGTTCGGCAGAAATCCCAGCATTTGATGTTCATCGAAGGTGCCGATGGGAATATCCCACGGAATAAAGCCGTAGGTTTCCCGCAGCGCGCTCAGCGTTCCTTCCAGAATAGGCAGAGAGGAGGCGATAAACGCCTTCGGCGGCTCGCGATGCTGACGGAGAAAATCGAGCATCAGCTGTTTGCCCTCTTCCTGACGGTTATGGCTGGCGGACAATATCCACTCCTTCCCCGCGGGCAGTTCGCTCAGGTAGCCCTGTAGACGACGCTGGATAGACGGCTGCTGGGTATCCCCGGCGATAAAAAAAATCGGCGAGACGTCCACCGCCTGGGTCATCGCCTGCACCAGCTTTTTGCTGCCGTTGTAGTTATCGCTCACCACCAGCGACACGTCGCTCTCGCCAAAATCGCGGTCGAGCAGCACCAGCGGCCGCTTGCGCGCTACCTTCTGGTGATGCAGCTGCGTTTCCCGGGTAGAGGGCACCACGAAGAGCCCGTCAACGTTGCGCGCCAGCAGTCCTTCAACCAGACTGTTTTCATGCTCGCTGTCGCTATAGGTGCAGGCAATCATTAGCTGATACCCCGCCTGACGGCAGCAGGCTTCGAGCTTTTCCGCCAGGGTGGAGAAAAACAGGTTGGATAAACGCGGGATCACCAGCCCTAAGGTCTCGGTTTTATTGAGCTTCAGGCTGCGGGCGATATGGTTAACGACCAGCCCATTCTCGGCGATGTAATCATTAATACGCTGCTGCGTTTTGGCGCTGATGCGATACTGCTCAGCTTTGCCACCCAGCACCAGGCGCACGGTGGTAATCGAGATTTCCAGCGCCCTGGCGACTTGCTCAACGGTTTTGGCCATAAACTCATTTTCCATAACGAACAGAACGGCTTAATCATAAACTAATTCGAGTTAGCAATACATTAGCCGCGCTGTTATTTTGAACAAGGCGTCATTTTTCTGACGCCACTGGCGCTGTCGATCGCGATCCCGCTACGCGGACGATCGTTAAGATCCTCCCTGTCCTCTCTGTCGGCGTGTGTGCCGGGAGAGATTCTGGCCGCGCTATTTCACTTTGCCGGTTTAACCTCGGTCACCCAGGTGGGGAGATCCCATGTCCCGCCGAGGCGAAGATAGCGGCACATCCCGGTGGTCGCTTCACGGCTTTTGCGGAACGTTGTGCCATCCCAGAGCCAGCTCGCCGTCCCCCAGCAATCGCCAAGCCCTCGCCCTTTCTGACTCATAAAAATCTCGCCGTCACCATACTCAGAACCGGAAACCGTAATAAGCGTTGGATTACTCTCAAGTTTGCTATCCACAACCCAATAGCCGTATCCCTCGTTATAGGCCGCCCGCCAGCACAAGGCCGAAATCAGGGAATGGGCGTTATCCAGCGGCGTCAGGCTAATGGTTTCAGCCTCCTCCCCCTCCTCTGGCTGGAGGCGATCGCACCAATCATCGTTATTTAGCGTGGCCAGAAGCTTCGGCTTGAGCACCGCCAGCTCAGGCGCGGTTAACGCTCTCTCCTGCGCCTTCTCAGGCATGACCCGGTGAATGACCGGGGCAGGAATCGCCGCCCGGACGCTGCTTTCCGGCCTGTCGCCTTTTTTGGTCAACGCGCCCGGCGTGCCGATTCGCCCCTGAACATCGTCCATTTTCAGCAGTACCGCGTAAGCACCTTCGCCGGAAAGCTCAAACGGCGCCTCCCCGCCTGTAAATTCGACCTTCCCGCTGCCTTTGATGGCGTTAACGATCGCCCGGGCCTGTTTCTCCGACAGCGGCCAGCTCTCTTTTACGGGCTTCACATCGCCTGCCGGCTGGCCGTTGATCCACAGCGTCAGCTTGCCCGGCAGAACGTCGCTGTCGGTCACCTCCGCCAGCATCAGCTCTCCCGAGAGGGCGGTACCCGCTCCGGCCTTGCGGGTCAGCAGCACCGAACCTCCGCTTCCTTCTTCAGCGCTGTATCCCGCCGCCCGGCAGGTCAGCGTGTTATCGCATACCACTTCCCAGTCTTTGTGGCTGAATGACACGCCTGTTTTCGCCAGCGCGGGGAGACTAAGTACGGCCAGTGCCAGCACGCCTCTCCAGAGTTCCTTTTTCATACTTTCTCTCCTTAATCGGTCATCCGTATAGTCTGAGTAATCCCCTGCTCAGAGAGAAGCGTTTTCCCCTGCCGCGATATTTTTTCAGACAACGACATGGATGCAGTACGGCTTTACGCGTCGTCAGGCATATTCCCGCCCGTTCAGCCCGGCTGAAAATAGCGGGCTGAGAGTCTGATTACCTCATTCAACATCATTTCCGGGATCACAAAATAACATCCGCCGTGATGTTAAATCATCTTGTGATATTCCGCGCAGCTGCGACCGGCTAACTCTTTTTACGCTCTCACTTCATCTTTGCGATTCATAGCTGAATTCCGCTCTGGTTATTCAGGGGGTTCTTTTATGCATCGGTTCATCTTTTCTTTGACGTCATAAATAATATGAAGCTATCCCGAGTATTCAGCGTACTGCCGTCGCTATTTTTTGCCGTCGCGTGCGCTGCCGCATCATCCGGCGTGGATCATTGTGAAGTGGGCTGCCCGACCGGCGGAAGCGCGCAGACGCTGGTTCGCGAAGCCTATACGCTCAATAACAACAGCCACCGCAAATTCGCTAATTGGGTGGCGTATAAAATCACCAAAGCCAGCCTGGCCAGCGGGCGTTCGCGCAGCTGGAAGCGCGATCCGGATTTACCCGCTGCGGATACCCTTGCCCCCGCGGCATATAAAGGGGCCAGCGCAGCATTGGCGGTCGATCGCGGGCATCAGGCGCCGCTCGCCGGACTGGGTGCCAGCGCAGACTGGCAGGCGTTAAACTATCTTTCCAATATCACCCCGCAGGCCTCCGACCTGAATCAGGGGGCGTGGGCGCGGCTGGAGGATAAGGAGCGCGCCCTCGCCGAGCGCCGCGACGTGGCGGCGGTGTGGTCCGTTACCGGGCCGCTGTTCGAACGGCATATCGCCACCCTGCCCGCCGCGCCCGAGGTGGAGCTTCCCAGCGGCTACTGGAAGATTATTTTTATCGGCTCCAGTCCGGATAAAGGCGAATACGCGGCGTTTTTGCTGGATCAGGCGACGCCCAAAAGCGCCAGTTTTTGTGATTATCAAGTGACGGTGGAGGAGATTGAGCGGCGGACTCATCCGGCGCTCTCGTTCTGGTCCGCCCTGCCGGCAGGTATCGCCCGCCGCCTGAAGTTCCGGAAGGGGATGCTGGCAAAAGAGATGGGGTGCCCGTAATTAGGTATGGGCATCCTGTTACGCGTATTATCTCGCTTTTATTTTTTGAATCTGCTTTGCGGTTATTTCAGCAATATCAGGAAAAACATTTTGCACAGGCGCTAATTAATGGCATCACGCATTCTGTTAATTCTTAATTCGCAGTTAAAGGCGTTTATTATGTCCGATTAAAGTCTGGACTTTATTTTTATTACTGGTTAGGTTTACAGGTGTTATTTAGCGCGGTGCGAATGTGTTGGCGCACACCCGCACCGCTGATCACAATTACTATTTACCAGGAATAGCAACCATGACTAATGCTGATTGTATTGTAGATTCGTTTGATCCAGAAGTGTCGCCGAAAAATAAGCGTCAGTTGACGGTGAGTTATGTGAGACGTTTGCCAGATCGTCGTCTTGTTCCGGCGCTGATCATGAAGGGCGAGTGGCTGGCGGCGGCAGGGTTTTCGACCGGCACCCGGGTGGAGGTGCGGGTGATGGATGGCTGTATTGTGCTGACGGCGATTGAGCCGGAACCGGAGCTGGAAGCCGCGATGCGCAGGGTGGAGAAGCTGTCGGCCAGGAAGCAGAAGCAGGTCAGAGAGTTTATCGGGGTGATTGGGGGACGGGGTTGAGGGGTCAGGATTGCGGTGACAGACAGGATTTTAATGTCATGCTCTATATCGCCACTCCGGACCTGTACTTATCCATCAAATCCGTACAATGTTCCTTTTAGATAACGGATAAGCACCTGTTAATACGACTGAATGAGGAAACCATCATGGAGACTTACCTTTTACATCGCGGCAGGCTTATCGACCATATCCAGCTTGTGGTAAATGATTTCGAGGCCAGCAAAGCGTTTTATACAGCCGTGCTGGCGGTCCTTGAGATCCCTGTTGTGAATACCTACGACGATTATTTTTGGGCTGATGAGCTTGTTGTTTCATCCATTAATAGCCCCGGTTCCGCAGGTAAGCCGACAGGACGCCATCATCTGGCTTTCCAGGCCAGGGATCGTGAGACGGTGGATGCTTTTTACCAGGCGGCGCTGGCACACGGCGGCTGTGATAACGGCGCACCCGGTGAGCGAACTTATCACCCGGGGTACTACGCGGCCTTTGTACTCGATCCCGATGGTAACAATATCGAAGCGGTTTACCATGGCGAGGGGGAACGCAGTGCGGCATCGGTGGAGATTGGCTTCAGTCTTTAAGTATAACGGCCTCCGGGCAGGGGCAGTATTGGGCGGTTGGCATTAAGTCAGACCAGGAGCCAGCCCAGGAATTAGCCATATCGAAGCCCTCATAATAATGAGGGCTTCATAAGATAAGTTCAGTATTGTAAATTTACCTTTAACTACACTGGCTAAGGAATAAGCATGTTAAAATCATATATTGTCCCTATCAACATGAAAAATAATAATTATTATAAAGAAATAAAGAAAACCTTGGATACAATAATCATGTCTTTGCTTGGAGTTGTAGTATACTCTGCTATATCTTTAGATGTGAATTTAAACTACCCTCCTGATTGGATAGTTAGTTTACTCTATGTTTTCTTTATACTGTTTATAGTTAGAGTAACGTTTGCGTCATCACCAACCATTATATTTATCAAGCCTTCAAACTGTAAATTTAAAAAATGCTTAGCTAAAATATTTAGCTATATTACAACGTTACTGATAGGTGTGACTTGCTCAGCATTATATACTGCCATCAACTCTACGCCAGAAAAGATCATAAAAACATCTATAATCTTCCTTCTGTGTTATTGCCTGACTACAATTTCTTTATGTTTTTTTGGTTACTTTTCTATAAATCAAATTATAAAAAAGAAATAAACAGAACAAACTACAATATAAGGAATTAAATAAATGAATCCTGTAAACGAAATAGATATTGCAAAGCTGGTTTTGCTACCCGCGGTTTTATATGTGGCTAAAAAGATCATCGACTGGGCGGGAAAAGTGATGTCCAGCCCGCCAGCAAAGCGAAAAATTCGCTTCGAAAAGGTACCTATTGAAACGAAAATAGAGGTGCTGAATAAAATCGCTGAGATAGCGAACGCTGAAATACCCGACACTAAACTCTCGAGGACGCATCAGACGGTACAAATGAAATTTTTGTATGAGCAGATCGGGATAACGCTTCCTGTCTGGCACGCCCATCAGCTGATCGCGTTTATCGCTGATAAAAATATCGGCTCATATGATGTACGATTGATGAGTTTCCTTAAAAACCCATCCTTATATCGTTGTGAAGAAAATCATTTTTCTGTAGATGCTAAAAAAATAAAAAATTTTCACATCGTTAGCGGGGTTTTCTGGCTATTTTCAATCGTCATTTTTGCTTGCGCCTGGTGGACGACAATACAATCGTTACTGGCCAGCGGGGGCGTAAATTCAGCTATCGCATTTTCACTGTTTTACTTTATTTCCGCTATTGTGGTCACTGGCTTTATCTTGAGCCAGGTTGGAGAAACCTGGCAAAGCGCCAGGTTCGCCAGGCTGTTTGAAAGGTGGTGTGAGGATGAAGCGGGGATGGAAAGTGGGGAGGGTCCTGCGTTAACAGATCGAACTCAGCAATAGCGGGCACCTCAGTAGACCGGCACGGTTTTCCGGGAGGAGAGCAATCACTAAAGCCCTATAGCTGGCGGCGGTTAAGCCAGAACCGGAACTGGAAGCTGCAATGCGTAGGGTGGAGCAGCTGTCGGCCAGGAAACAGGTCAGAAAATTTATCGGGGTGATTTCGGGGAAATGCGTAATAAACCTATATTCAGTAGAATATGAATGGGCGCTTAAACTGCGCCCGACAATAATTTTAGCCCATGCATGGAAGAATATAATTTTGCACTAGTATTAATGCAACAAATAATATTACCATAAAGCCGTAAAATGCAGTTTTTGGAGCAATTAGATTAACCAGCCTTGCAAAAGAAACAATCAACAACACCATTAAGATGGTTATTATCAATACTGGTATAGATATACACCACATCACTAAATATTGTACTAACATAAAAACTATAAGAATAGCACAAAATATAAACGCCTGACTCCAAACACTAGTCGGCAGTTCTATATAAACCCCCATAGAATTTAACAGCTTAAATAAAGAGTCTAAGGGGCACCACAATATAGAAATACCAGTTTGTTTCTCAAGAAAGGCTAGAAAAAATGGAAAGATCGGCATGAGCCACCAAAACCATGTATTTTCCAATAACATTTTACGATGTTGCAGACACCAAGAAATTGAACTCCAGCCGATTAACCCAATAATAAAACCAGCAGAACACATAAGAAAGTATGGCTCGGACTGCGATGCAACATAAGGTGTCAAAAATAACATTAAAAATGCTAAAAAACTTAAAAAACCGTACATTAAACCAAGCTTGTAAACGCCTTCACGGATACGAGTATCCTTGAGCTTATCGTTAATTCCGCCATAACCGTTTTCCACAATAAGAAGAAAAGCATCAAATTTTGGGTTTTGACGTATTGCATTACCCAGAAAATATACCCCAACGAGAATTTGCAGTATCGTTATTGTAGCCTTCAACATCCATATCTCCTATAATATCCACGATTATAAATTTTTTCGCTTAAAAGAAATAGTTCTGTTACAAACCCAATACTCTTAATAACATTATGAGTAAACCAATCTCATCCATAACTAGATACGATTATCTATAATTAATTTTTTACAAAATACTATTATCAATCAGCACGTAAAATTAAGCCCAGGATCAATTCTTTCTTTTCTAAGCTTACCTTATTCCATTCAACAACTAACTTCGCCAGCGCATCATCTTCGGTGTAAAAATAAGCCACAGGAACATCAAGCACAGCCGCAAGCTGTTGCACAATCCGAATACTCGCCTGATGGACACCTTTTTCATATCGGTTGATACGAGTACTTGCAACAAATTCATCGATACCAGCCAGGATTCCAAGCTGCTTTTGGGATAAACCTTTATTAACGCGGAGCTCTTTGAGCCGCCGACTGAAAATCACATTTTGGGTGTTTGAGTCATTCATAACTACGATAATCGTAGTTATCACAATCATTTGATACTACGAAAAACGTAGTATTAAGTAATTTGTTTGTTGCACACTCTTTTACGCAAAAGTTCGATCCCTCTTCCATAACTACGAAAAACGTAGCAAAAAACCTAAAAATTGAGCTACGAATAACGTAGCATTCATGCTTATAAACCGACTTCCAACATGGAGATCTGTAACAACATTGCGAAAAAGGGTTTGTAGTGATAGAAATCAACTGGCTAAGCAAGGAGTTACGTCAAAAGAAACGTATCCTCAGCATCAGTTACGAAGTTGTGTACCGGTTTGTGCTCTAAAACCGAAACTTAGATTTATTCAAGGAATGGTTTTACGTAAAATATCACGTAAACGCGTAGGCAAGATTACAGGGAATCTAACATGGCGAACTTTGACGCTGATTATTGCTACTCTTTTCCCGCCGTACGTGGGATTCAGGCTGGTAGGCCTTTCTATATTGCCACCTGCCCAATGCGTATCATACCCAAGATTTTTAGTTTTGATGAGACTGACGTCCCGCCTGAACTACGGGCACAGAGAACCTTAAACAAATCTCGAATTCCAGAAATGGTTCGGTATCTCTTGGAAAATCCTAAAGATTATGTTTTTTCCGCCTTAACAGCTTCAATTGCTGTCGATGTGCAATTCGACGAATACTCTGGTTCAAACAACCTTGGTACCTTACGTGTCCCTATGGACGCTCAAATCCTGATAAATGATGGCCAACATCGTCGTAAAGCAATAGAAGATGCCCTTGCCGAACGACCAGAACTGGGGCAGGACAACATCCCCGTTCTATTCTTCGTTGACGAAGGGCTACAACGTAGTCAACAAATGTTTGCCGATTTGAACAAATACGCAATTCGTCCCAGCCCCTCTCTTTCGGCGCTGTACGATCATCGTGATGTGAGTTCAAATCTTGCTCGTTACCTGGCAATGTCTATTGAACCTTTCGTAGGACTTACAGAACTTGAGAAGTCGAGCATCAGCGCGCTCTCAAACAAACTCTTTACATTAAGTAGCATCAAACAAGCAACACGTGCCCTACTTGGTAAAGATCCCAAATTAGGAAATATTGAAGAAAATACAAATATCGCTTCGGTTTATTGGCAGACCCTTTATAGCGTTATGCCTGACTGGCAGTTGGCTGCGAAAAAAGAAGTTTCACCAGCGCAGTTAAGGCAGGATTACGTCCACGCCCATGGTATAGGTCTACAGGCGCTTGGATTGCTCGGTCGAGCCTTACTGCAAGAAAAGCCTGAAGATTGGCAAGACAGGATAATAGAACTAAAAACTTTCGATTGGCGGAAAAGCAATCCAGAAATGGTAAAACGCGCTATGCAACATGGAAAGCTGAGTAAAACCAGTGTTGCCATCCAACTAACCTGTAATGCATTAAAAAATGCATTATCACTCCCCCTCACTCCTGAAGAACAGGAGCTTGAAGCTCAAATGGTTGTCTCATGAGTAAATTAGTTCAGGCCTACGATTTGGCCGAATACGAAGATTTTATTAATCAGGAGCAGTTCGCTGGACGCCCTCTGGCCGAATATGTTGCTGAGGTTCAAAGAATTTATTGTGCGGATAAGCGTCCGTGGGTAATTGGCTATAGCGGCGGGAAAGATTCTTCCGCCGTGATCACGCTGGTGTATCTGGCCCTGCTTGGCCTGCCCCCGGAAATGCGCAGCAAAGATGTTTTTCTGGTGTCATCCGATACGCTGGTGGAAACACCTGTGGTGGTAGATTTAATTAAGAAAACTATGTTGCAGATTGAGGCAGGCGCAAAGCGTAATGGCCTGCCGATCACTCAACATGCGGTAACGCCTAAAACTAATGAAACATTCTGGGTCAATTTACTGGGGAAAGGTTATCCGGCCCCAACCCGTAGTTTTCGCTGGTGTACCGAGCGTATGAAAATCAATCCGGTAAGCGACTTTATTAAAGATAAGGTCAGCCAGTTTGATGAAGTGATTGTTGTCCTCGGCTCACGTAGTAGCGAAAGTGCCTCCCGTGCGCAAGTCATCGCCAAGCACAAAATTGATGGCTCACGCCTAGCCCGGCATACCACTCTGGCAAATGCGTTTATCTATACCCCTATTGATACCTGGGATGTAGAAGACGTCTGGAAACTGCTGCGCGGCGCGTTCCGCTATGCTCCTGAAGATATCGACGAATGGGAAAGCCCGTGGGGTGGAAACAACCGTCCTCTGTGGACGCTGTATATGGACTCTTCCGCACAGGGTGAGTGTCCCCTGGTGATCGACGAAAGTACTCCCTCTTGCGGGAACTCTCGTTTTGGCTGCTGGACCTGTACCGTAGTCACCAAAGATAAAGCGATGGAAAGCCTGATCAAAAATGGCGAAGAGTGGATGTCGCCATTGCTGAAATATCGTGATTTGCTGGCGTTTACCACCGATCCGGTGAATAAAGACACCTATCGCAACTATAAACGCCGCACCGGTAAGGTGAGTTATCAGTACGCTAAAGACGGCGAAGATCGCAGTGCAGAGCGTAAGCATGTTCCTGGCCCCTACTGGCTCAAATACCGCCAGCAGTGGTTAAAAGATTTACTGGAAATTGAGCGTGATTTAAACGCTCAGGGCCACACGATAACGTTAATTACCCAGCCGGAGCTGCACGCTATCCGCCAGGAGTGGTTGAAAGATCCTAACGAGCCTGACTGGTACGATACATTGCCGGGGATTTACCGCGAGGTATATCAGCAGGATCTGAATTGGGTGGTTGATGATCAATCGAGATTTGATGCCAGCGATGCTGATTTGCTGGTGCAGATAACGCAAGGGTTTGACGTAGTACCTGAAATGGTGATGAAACTGATTGAGCTGGAAACCTCGATGGAAGGGTTAAGTCGTCGTCAGGGGATTTTTGACAAGCTCGGCACAATTTTGAAGCAGGACTGGGGTAGCCTGGAAGAGATCCAGCAGCAACAGGCAACGCTGCAAAAACGCAACGATCGGGATATTCATCAGGACGAGGTGGATAAGCTAGAAGGTGAACTCCAGACTTTACAGCGCAGAATTATCAATGCGGGCGAATCGTCTGTGCTTATCGATGAGGAAAATGAACGTGCTCATTAAGCAACTGGTATTACATAATTTTCGCGTATTTTGCGGTACACACACCATCGATCTGGCTCCCAGAAAGCGCCCACATGAAGTAAACCCTCGCCCGATTGTGCTATTTGGTGGTTTAAATGGTGCAGGGAAAACATCTATTTTGTCGGCAATTCGACTGGCACTGTATGGGCGTTTAGCGTTTGGCCCGGCAATGCAGCAGCAGGAGTATGTTGAACAACTCGGTGCGCTGGTGCACAACGGAACGTACGCCACAGAGCGCCCAGAAGAGGCCGCAGTAGAACTGACCTTTACCTACAACCAAAACGGCCATGAGACTGAATTCACCGTCACGCGAAGCTGGAAGAAAGGAAAGAAAGATCGTCTCTCTTTGCAACAGGATGGACAACCGCGTAGTGAACTCAGTTATGACCAGTGCCAAGGTTTTTTGAATGAATTAATTCCTCACGGTGTCGCCGATCTTTTCTTTTTTGATGGAGAGAAGATTGCAGAGTTGGCGGAAGATGAATCTGGCAATATTCTGCGTACAGCGGTGCGTCGTTTGTTAGGACTGGATCTGATCGCCAGACTGCAAAATGACCTGATGATTTTTGTCAAACGCCAGCAAACCGCGCAGTTGGCTGGCTCCCAGCAACAGCAGGTTGAAGCGCTTGAAGCAAAGATTAAAACGCTTGCCGGTCAGGCAGAAAAATTGCTGGAAGAGGCAGATTTCGTCAACTCGCGGATTGAATTTTTATCCCAGGACATTATTCGCCATGAGGGATTGTTAAATGCGCAGGGCGGCGCATTTGCCCAGACCAAAGCACAGGAAAAACAGAAAGTTGAAACGCTGTTAAAAGAAAAAGAGCGTCTGGAAAAAGCGTTACGACAGGAATGCGATGGATCGTTGCCCTATGCGTTAGCGCCTAATACGTTGTCGCGGTTGCTGGAAAAAATTGCCAATGAAGCACAGATCAAGCAGGCGAAAATTTTTGAGGCGGAGTTAAATCAATTTTTAACTCAACTCAGAAATGATATCGCGTTCCGTTCTAGCAGTGAGAGTAGTACCAGAGCCATTGCTACCGAAGCGATTACCAATAATTTGGACGCATATATGGCAGCCAAACCAAAAGGTGATTTGCTGTTTGATATTTCTGAACGTGAAGCCGGTATGCTCCAGCAGTCCATTGAGCAGGACAGCAAAAAAGCATGGCAGCGTTTTGATATGTACCGCCATCAATTAGCGGATATTGAACAACAACTGGAGCAAGCCGCTGCTAATATTGCTCGCGCCCCGGAAGACGAGCAGTTAATGGATCTCTTTGCAGCATTACGCGATCTCGATCATAAGCGTGAAAAACAGCGGCAAAAATACCGCTCTCTTCTGGAAGAGGCTAAACGGACGAAACAGCAGCAACTGGACTGTGTTCGTCAGGTACAGAAAGCACACGACATCATCCGTAGCCAACATGGTTTGAGCAGCGCATTTAAAAATGCACAGGAGACCATTAACCTTCTCGATTATTACAGCGATGTACTAACGCAGGCGCGAGTGAAAAAATTATCTGCTAACTTTGAAATTGCCTACCACAAGCTGGCTCGTAAAGAGGATTTACAGCTTAATGCGCACATAAATCCACAGACATTTGATGTTGAACTGGTGGATGAAAAGGGGTCGGTGATTAATCGTAAGCTGCTTTCTGCGGGTGAAAAGCAGATTTATGCAATTGCTATTCTTGAAGCGCTGGCAAAAACCTCCGGGCGTGATTTCCCGGTGATTATTGATACGCCGTTAGGACGTCTGGATTCTCAGCATCGGGATAAGTTGATTAATCATTATTTCCCGGAGGCCAGCCATCAGGTTGTGCTGCTATCCACCGATACTGAAGTGGACGAGCGCTATTTCGTCGATCGACTGCGTGATGATATTTCTCATGCTTATGAGATAGTGTTTAATGCACATACCAAATCATCTGCACTAAAACCCGGTTATTTCTGGGAACTAACCAAGGAGGCAATCTGATGCTCCCAAATCGAATGATGCTTAGTCGTCAGACTGAAGACCAGCTTAAAAAACTAAAAGGATATACTGGGATAACACCCAATGTCACGGCTAGACTGGCATTCTTCCGCTCTGTGGAGAGTGAGTATCGCTTTTCCCCAGAGCAGGATAATAAAAAACTGGATGGCTCTCTAGTATTAGATAAAATCACGTGGCTAGGTGAGACTCTTCAGGCAACTGAGCTGATTCTAAAAATGCTCTATCCTCAAATGGATCAGAAAATGTTTAATAAAGCTTGGGCTGCACATGTTGAAGATGGCATAGCTTCGCTTAGAAATCATAAGAATCTTATAGGGTTGATTTTTTCTCTTTGAGAATCATTCACCAATCATATCTAATTGTAAACTGAGTAAATTATGACTTTATCTTACGAACAATTGAAAACCCTAGCAGAGATAATCACTGAAAAAAGCCTTATCGATTATATTGTGCCAGCAGGTAATTTGCTAATATCTTTATTTTTAGTTATATTAAGTTGTTATATATTTATCAAGACTCCAAAACAAACAGCGAAAAGTAAAATACACGAAAAGGAGGTGGATTTGTTATACAAAGCATTTGAGAATTTCTGTAACTTCTCTGATGCCGTGGGCCTTTACATCTCCCATAAAAAAATAAAATATAGTAGACTTAGTGATCCATCAAGTAAACCTTTAGAAAAAAACTTCTATAAAACCGAGGCTGTCTCATCAGAAAAAGCCCATCTGTCATTTTCTGAACAAAAAATGGCTTCAAATATTTTGCGATCAATAGGTTCTAATAAAGCCAACAATTTAATTGATAATTATAAAAACGAATTTGTAAAATTAAGGACTTTAGTTATTAATTTTGAGGAAAGCACTGGCCCCCATCAAATTCATGCTTATAAAATCCTTTTAGAGTCAATAGAAAAAATTGATGATGAAGTTGATAGGCTCACAAATTTAATACTGGATGAAATAAATACTTCTAAAAACATTATTATTGGAAAGATTTAAGTCTTTTGGATTAAAATAAACCAAGATCATATCAAATAAAATAACTAATCACGCCCCAAAAAAAAATAAGTATAACAAGGTTGCGTGATTTAGTTTAACTTCCAAGATTGATATCATTCAACATTTATCATAAGGGGTCTATCTCCATGAAAGATGGATAATACTTATAATTAGCCTGAAAATCATTGACATCTTTTTCTGCAAAAATACGAAAATCCACATCGAAATTTTCCCCTTTTGGCATTTTTTCCATTAAATATCTGACCTCTTTGCTCGTGAGGTTGGGGACATTTATTTCGTAAGAGTCTTCAGTCGAACTATAAAAATATAAACTATTCAACTTACATGAGGAAAATAATTCACTTTCATTTTGCTTAGTTATCATTATACCAAGTGTCGACATAGGGGCACCATCAGAATAATCAAAAAAGCATATTTGATGAGCAATAAGTTTTTCCGCTATATCCAAATCAATATTCCTATTCGTTAGGATTTTATCAAGTTGAGATAGAATACATTCTCTGAGGAATTTTGAGTATTTTTTCCTATCAGACCACCCTCTTTCATCAAAGCCTACAGGGATAAACTCACTACCAATTGCCGATTCGAATTTTCTACGGTAATGGCCTGAATCTAGGTCTGGATATTCTTTTTTTAAATCATTTAATTTATACGACTCAGAATTATAGCTAAGGAAGATAACCGTACCAGATGGACATTGTTCCGTTACTGTAGCCAAATCACTAAGCATTGTATTATCAAATAGATAGTCATAATCTAACCAGAGAATTAGTTTTCTAGATAAATTTAATGTTGGTAAAACCTCATTAGAGTGACCAAATTTAACATCTATACATTCAAAAGGCTTATTAAATCTGTATCTTCTTCTATTATTTACATCGCCTTCAATACTAATCATATCATCAATACCAAGATATTTATGCATAATGATAAAATCGGTAAAGTACTTTGAACCAAAGCCTATATATTGATAATCAGAAAAAATACCAAAGGGAGACAAACGTAATAATACATCCCTTATCATTTTTCTTTCAATATTTTTCGCTGGCCTTATGCGATAATCGATTTTTCTTCCAGTATTAGCCATTTTTACACTCGTAACTCATATAGTAATTGAATGTCTCTTCACCAACTTCTTTATTTGTCGAAACATTTAGCGATAGTTTCGCTTTTTCAATATCAGAAGCTAATACGGTATATTGAATTGTCGCCACTTCTGGCATATCTTTTCTTTCAGCTGCAGGAGGTCTTTCAAAAACATCTGACGCTTCGATAACATTTAATTGAACATGAGTTGCATGCCCAATTGATTCATTTAAGGGTTTAGAATCAAGCAATCCATTTTTAAACTGCATATCTTCTTTCGCACGTTCACGCAAAAAAGAAATAATGGGTCTCATTGCTATTTTCATATAATTCAATGCAACTCTATAGATCGAGTTATCTCTATCTACTCCAGTTTTTGTAGTTGTCCAAGGTAATTTACTTGAATCCTCACAATTAAACTCGACGACCCCTCTAAAAAAAGCATAATCAGGATGGTACTTAGGTATACCATCAAGTTGCCAACCAGTTATTCGGTTTTGGTTCGCACTTTCAACTAAACGGCCATTACAGACTATATACCATCCACCAGCCTCCAATTTTCTTTCAGATATCCCTGCTGTTATTTTTACAGAGACATTGTCAATATTAAATTCCTTACTGTAAACACCTAACTCCTCGGAATGTAGTAAAGTTAAGTGATAATTTGATACCTTTTCATCATTAATATATACATTTAGACCTGAGTTTATACTCATGAAATGAGCAGATGATATTTCTTGGCTTAATGAATTGATAAAGGTTTGCAAACTAAGTTGTTCAGAAATATCAGGGTAAATGTCAGATACAATTATCTTCGTTTCGCCATCATTGACCTCAATTGCATCATTAAATTCGATGTTAAATGTCCAATCTTTATCATCTACTTTCCATTTATCAACATCTATATCTATAGAAAATGCTTCACCTTTCTTTTTAGAGTATACCTTGAATTTTTTTCCTAATTTAAACAAGGTACGTTTCATCCCCACGCCAAATTGACCTACCGAATTTGGCGTGGCTGGATTATTTTTTGGACGACCGAATCTGAACGCGTAATTCTGTGCAGAATATATATCCATTCCACCACAGTTATCATGAATAACAAAGTTACCATCTTTATAATATATTTTTATCCAAGCGTTCTCAATGTTATTTTCTCGCGCCGCATCAACGCTATTATCTATCAAGTCCAATAAGGACCTGTCTAACGCGATATCTCTTGTAAGCATATCGATGAAAAATTCTTTTGTTGGACTAGCATCAATTGTTTTAGTCATGAAAACCCTCTTCGATACAAAATTTAAATATTTACTTAAAGCTCCCAAAACGCCTTATCTCGCATTTTTCTTACCTTTTTATCTCCATCAATGTATAAACTAAAATGCTTCTCAAGCTGCCGAATCTGCCCCATCAAAGACTCCTGCTCACCTTTATCATCAACGTTAAATACCGCCTTGATATCCGCGTTCCTTATCTCAGAAACACGATGGATTACCCAAGTTAAAATATAGGAGGCATAATTATTTTCCCCAGTCTTAAAGTGAGTGATCTCCTGAGTTGACAGGATCGCACCAACGCCATACTCACGGCCTTCTTTAAGGATCTTACGGAGGCTGGAAAAATCCTGACGCATAAAGTTATCGGCTTCGTCCACCAGAATCATTTTAGTAAGCTGACGATAATCCCCCCGCACCACCGGTTTACCGCGTTTTTGCATCTGTGCGTAAAACAGATCCAGCGTGAGCGCGACCACCAGATTTTGCACTTCTGGGGGGTAGCCAGCCAGCTCAATTACGGTGACACCCTCAATCAATTCGTACAAGCTGGTCATCTTCTCCGGGATGGTCTCGAATATCTTGTAACGCGCAAGTTTAGAAAGTGCTGCGTAAAGCGAATCTTCTTCAACCTTTTCCTGATCAAGGAAGCGCTGCCATACATCTTCAATTGTCGGCGCAGTCCTTGACCATGTTGTCGGATCTTCCGGCGAAACACCTGCAGCTTCGTAGCATTCTAAGATTAGATTTTCTAATTTTAGCTGCTGCTTATGGCCCAACCCATAGGCTTTTGCCATCGTTTCCGATAACCCACCAGCGGTATGGATTGGTAGCATTGGCGTGTCACCAAACAGAGACAAGGGGTTGTAAGGCAGCTTAAATAATTTGTACTTTTTGGCCCCTGTAGCATCAAGAAAAGCCTCATCCACATAGTCTGATTTGTAGTCGAAGATCAGCAAACCAATAGGTTTGCCATCAACGTTACAGGACTGATTACGCATCAACTGTGTGACCAACGATTTAGTAAACTGGGTTTTACCGGTGCCCATCGTTCCAATAATGCCGGTATTGGTATTCATGAACTTCGCGGTGTTGGTTGGCTCCCAATGTAACGGGCTCTGACGCGCAGCATCATGACCAAACAGGATCCGTAATGGAGTATCGCTTTTATCAGAAGTCGCCACCGGTACAGCAGGCTGTAACGACTCCGGTTCAGAAATGGACTGTGCAGTAGCCGGCGTTGTGACTTCTAACACAACTTCGGGTTGTGACGGAGTGGCATCACACTCTGGCTTAAGCCGGTATTTTTCCGGCACCCGATAACGTTCCGCCAGCGGTGGTTCATTCCCCTGCGCAGCAATTAGCGAAGGCAGCAGTGAATAAGGGATTTCAATCTGTAAGATATTCTCCGGTGTCTCTTTATAAGAGAGATCGAAGCAGGTTGCGCTATCCACATGCGCAACGACGAAACCGTCCGCATAGTCGGCCAACTCACCTAACTGATAGTCGCCCGTTAACCACCATTCGCGTCGTTCCAGCAAGGGAGCCAGTTTGTCGCTGTCCAGCACACCATACAGGCGCAGTTTCTCCACCTGCATCAGCACCTGACGGATAAAGAGCGCCCGGTACAGTTGTGATGCTAGTGTTTGTGGTTCCAGAATATCCTGCTGTAAATAACGTTTCAGCTCACGAGCCTGCTGACCTGCATAGCTATAGTCAGGCCGCGCCCCGGTTTTAACTTCCAGCGGTAACAGATAGAGGCGGTTTTCTTTGAAACCAACAAAGAGCACATCATCAGAGATCGCACCTTTACGATAACCCTGTAAATTTCTCGATAAATCACTCTCTTTCATTTTCAGTCCGACATTGCCGGACACGCGGATCATTTCGGCCACCGATAACGGAATCCAACAAATATCGGACTGGTGCAGCATGGATTGCACAAATTTGTACGCACCTATAATGCCGTGCTTCTCTTTACGCTCTCTTTCACTGGAACGCAGCATTTTCAGCAGCCATTCGCCGTTAAAAGCATTAAACTCAGCCAGCAAATGCTGACTATCAACAGCAGGTTGCCCTGACTGGTTTCCGGTCTGGAGCAACCGTAGGAACAAATCAACCTGCTTCGTGACGGTGACGGCATCGTAGCCTGCGCAACTGGTGTACTGGTCAGAATAGTGGATAAGCACCACATCTTTCTGACTGGTGAAAAAGTCGAGTGTGACTTTTGGATCAATGATGGTGGTCCAGAGCGCGCTATTGTAGGAGTAATTGAGCAGCTGTTTAAAATTGCCGCTCACAGCCAGGCCGATCCCTTGTCCATGATACTGGCTGTTGCTTTGACGTGCAGGTTGCCACAGGCAGCCGATTAGTCGGGCAAGACGCAGGGCGCAGTAGGACTCAGTATCCACATCACGCAGTCCAAACGCGGTAAAGTAAGCATCCCCCTGCGTTTCGGCACCTTCCCCAGCGATCAACCCATGACACAATACCCCACTGGACGCATCTTCAATGCGGATCTGGCGGCAATCCACAGGTGCTGTATTGGTGAAAAATGCCAGATGTGCATAGGCCAGCTTGTCGCTTTCTGACGGCAGGACAAACTTGCTGAACGTTAACCGGCTACGCAGCAGGTCAATCAGCATATCGGCTTCCGCCCGCCATACGCCGCTGTTCAGATCGAGATCGTTTTTAAGCTGCTCATAGCTACCACTTTCGGCAAAGTGATCGAACATATTGGGTAGCAAACGTTCATCGTAGCAGTTCACATGCACCGAAATAGCGTGCTCTTTTTCTTGCTTAAAATATTCTACTAATCCCAGAAACAGTTCTTTGGCGTTCCCTTGATTAATGGCATTGATAATCAACGAACTGTTTTCAGCGCTCTGGAACAATCGAGCGTAAGCGTCCGTGAACTCATTGAGTTTGTCTTTTACAAGACGTTTAACGTAGTCATGGCTGACCTGCCGCTGAGGAACCGCATCAATCCAGAAGCGGTTTTCCTCCACCGGCTGTAGTTGCGCGTATTCATGCTCACTGTGGTAAACAAACGGCATTAACCCGGAGACCATCAAGCGATCGAGAGTGATCGGCGGTAGTGTGGCAAATGAAGCCGAATCGTGCTGTTCCGACTCCGCAACGATAGCGTCTGCCAGTTGTAGATGGTAGGCCAGCACTAACGGGTGCAGTGGTGAGAGACGCTCATGGCCATCATTGCGGCAGATCCCCAGATGGAGAAGACGTTTCTCATGCGCTGTCAGCGCTCTGCTCAGGCCGATTTGCTGGAGTGACTGCTCAAACGTAGTAACAATGTAGCTGACCAGTGCGCGATATTCCGCTGACCACGACACCAGACTCGGCAGGGTGTTACGACGATGATAGTAGGCAAATAGCTGCTCATAGGCGTTATGGAGATCGGGGTAGCTGGCAAGAAGTTCATCCAGAGCAAACTCGCTATCGTCACTTCCCGTACCCAGCAAACGTCGCTCAATTAATAAGGCTTCCAGTATCAACAATTGCTGGCGTACACCGACAACCTTATGTTCAGTATTATCGAGTATGATGCGCCCTTTTAGTCGGTTCCAGGTTGCATTGCCCTCTTCTTTGAACAACCTATTGAAACGACTTTGGTCAAAAAGCAACGGCAGCGTTAGCCCTTCTTCTGCTCCCGGTCCCTCGATGTTAAACGACAGACGGGAATCACCAGAAACGAGCGCAAACTGAACCAGGTCACTTTGATTTGCCAGCGTCTCAAAATTCACCTGAGCATAATGCTGGCAGTCAATGTCTTCGCTCTCATCATCCAACGAACAGGTCAGGTTGCCAGACTCGGCAATACGCAGCGTGTTATCTTCCAGTTGCAGGGTTATTTGATCTTTACCGGGCTCAATGCGGTAGCAGTGCTGAATATCGTTTAGCCAGAATTGCCCCTGCTCAACCAACAACAGACGAAATTTATATTCTTCGGCTGAATTATTGCGGTTGGTCAGTTCGAGACTAAAGAAGCAGGGATGCCCATCAAAAGGCACCGACGCCATAATGCGGGAAGTCTTGCCGCCTGCCCGGCTGGTGCGCCAGAAAGGTGTGTTCTTTAACTGACGATTATGGGCAATCTTTATCTGGTTATCCTGAAGATCATTACCCTGAAAACTGAACTCCAGCTCAGCCATTGATTGTCCTGGCTGCACCTGCACCAGCACGCTGATGTCACGTTTGCCTGCCTTACTGGCGCTTTTCGTCCGTAGCCAAACCTCGCCGTTTTCGACGGAGACGTTCTCCAGCACCAGTTTTTGTTCGCTGTTCTGCTCTTTCTCTTTCCTGTAGTCAGAGAAATCGAGCTCACGCCAGTCGCCTTTATCGTAAAAATGCTCCTGAATGAATTTTGTACTAAATTCAGGCAGTACATTCTCCAGCTGTCCGCTGTAGCGTTCAACGCTGTCTTCTATCTGGCGATATAATTTCCGGTTTTCATTCAGCCGAGTGCGTAGCTGTTTCTGGCTATAGTTCAGTAGTTCATCATCTTTAAACAGATGAAGCTCAGAGAAATCCAGATTGCCATCATCCAGCAAGCGATACAGCGACGAGAAACCAAATACGGTCGCGCCTTCATCCAGTACCGTTGCCAGTTGATCCTCCAGCAAACAGCGGGACAATTCTGATTGGTTACTATCGGTGGTAATGAGCTTTTCCAGTTGATGGCTGAAAGTTTCCGGATACCAAATAGCATCCGGCGCCGCCACGTCTTTCGTGCTGTTAATCAGGGTGTCGAGCATACTGTTGTGAATAATCAACAGCGCTGTTTGGGCAAAAACGCCGCTGCGCCCTGCAACTTCATCGCGCAAATGAGAAATATAGTTTTCTGTGAATGCTGGAGCCTCAGCACCGTGCAGTACAGGAATAAGCTGAACACCATTGCAGGGGAGGCAATCAATATATTGCCCTGGCGCAATCTCCAACTGATTGCCGTCCGCCAGAGAGACGAATGCTTCCCAGAGTTTTAAGGCATTATCGGGATCGGGAGATTTGAACTGGTAGCGCTCGCCTGGCTGAATGATGCCACCTACCCATTCAATAAAGGTTTCTGCCAGATAGGTTTCATACTGTTTTACGGACATACACGGCGTCTCCACTATCACTCATTCGCTCTACATTTCCCATGCGTTCATAAAACGCCACCAGCGTTTGCGCCGACTGGTTATCCAGATAAAAGCCGCGCTGTTCAAAACCACGCAGCAGTTCATGTAGGCGGAGTTTGTCTTTTTTGCCCACAGTGAGATTGGTCAGTAACAGAAGACGATCCTGATTCAGCACCAGCACTTTCCCTGCCCGACCACGGACCTGAATGAAGTCAGTGCAAATCTGGTTTTCCAACTCGTTAACGTATTTACGATTGACCGTGGCGCGGTCAGTTTTTTTACCCTGAAACTGCTCTGTGGCAACGGATAAGAGCTGTTTGAAGGCATTTTCCAGGTTTGTTGCGCGTTCACGAGCTGGAAGATCTCGTTCTTCCTTACTAATAAATTTTTGTATGTAATCATTAAGCTCATCTAACACTTGATTTGGGGTGCCCGAATAACTCAAACAATCCTGGTATACCTGCCAGAGAGGACGTTTTTTCGCCCCTTTTACCTGCAACACCTCCAGCGCGGAAAGTATCGGGAACAGTTTTTCGCACTGGCTGGCGAACAGCTTATAGCCATAACGTTTCACCTTTTCCCGTTCGGAGCTGGCTTTTTCGCTATCAAGAATAAAAAACAGTGATTTGCTTTGTGGTTCGCCGTCCTGCCAGTTGTCCAGATTGAGCGCCAGTTGAGCGCACCAGCTAAAGGCGTACAAACGTAGGGTGTTGGTCAATTCTTGTAAAAGATATTGTGGGTGCTCCGCCAAAAACGCCAGATCGGACTGAAAACACGTGACCATATACGGAAGATAGGGTTGCTCTTCGGCAAAAGGTCCTTTCCCCAGCAATTTTATTTTTTCATTGAGCTTATTCAGCATTTGCTGCTCAATGAAGTTCAGTCTGTCCTGTATGGGGTAACGAAGGCTAAAATCGCCCATCAAATTGGCAAACAGCGTACCAAGACGTTTATCTGCCGTAGAACCCGCACTTATTTTTTCGCCCACAAACTGAGCGTGAAACAGTAAAAAAAGAGGGGATACACGGAAAATATCCTGACTGGAAAAATACATTCGTTCCAGCACCGACCAGAATGCAGGCTCATCAAGCAGCTCCTGCATATGTGTTTTACAATCTTCACGGAATTGGTCAGGATCATAGGCTTCAATTTTACGTTTCAGGGCGTAGCTAAGAGCCAGTCCGGTGACGAATTGCCAGCTAATATCGTTGTTTTTGTTGCGTACAGGCAGGTAACTATCCAGTTGATTGTTACCCACTTTTAACTCGGTTGCGATAGGATACATTCTGCTACCCCTCCATACCGCTAATAGTGATCATATCGTCATCCGCCTTTGCACGATAAACCCGTTGTCTGCCATCATAAAATTTGATTTCGCTGCTGGATTTGGCCTGCTCCGCGATCAACTCAACAATTTCATCCAGCAACACGATGGCATTTTTATCGTATTTATTCGGACGATAGCCATTATTCAGCTTGTCCAATAGTTCAAACAAATTCAGTCCGATATGGATATGCGGCAGTGGATTTTGCCCCACTTTTAAATAGACATCGAAGCCGGTTGAATGAGCGGTATGCTTATTTCGGATAGCGTCCCAATCAGGCTTAACCTCTACCGGTGCGGTTATTTTGACTCCACCAAATTCACCCAAAAAGAATTCTTCTTTTTGCATACTTAATTCAGGCGCTTTGCGGTTAGCGTAGCGCTGGATACCCGCGATAAGCTCAAAAGCATAAAAGCGATTCAGTGATCTTTTTTGCTCCGGATCTGCTGTGTAATTCCTATGCAAGTGCCAAATTTCTGAGTAACGTTCAAACAGCGATTCGTTAAAGAACGCGGAAAATCTCCGATGATAATCATTACCCAATGATTCGTGCTGCAACAGCCAGAAAAGCCGGATCAACGAGGTTGCGTCACCAGGCTTAACGCACTGGCGATCAAATTTGATGTGTAACGACTCAAGTGCGGATAAAAAATCATCGAGTTCAGCGTCAACCAGTCCCAGTTCATAGCGCAAAACAAACTGATCAAGTTCATAGGTGTGCAATCTGGCGGGATCAAAATCGGAAACTTTTTTAATCAGATCATTTTCTGCACCAGTAAAGAGGTTATCAAATAAGTAGCCAGGCCCCATCAACAGATGATGCAGAAAGTCCAGCAGCGTTCGGGTCGTTACAAACTGGTCTTTAATTAATCGCGCTTTAAAAAGCTGCGTAATTAATACATTCTGCACACCAGGTATGCAAAGCAATTTAAAGTTTGCGACCTCTTTTAGATCCGGATTAACTGACTCATCGCGCCGAAAGATAAACTGAAATAAATTATTATCATCATCACGAGTTAAGTTATCTAATAAGGCTTTAATAAATGATGAATAGTTTTTATTTTCGTTAAACTGGAATTTAGGGTAGTGTTCAAAATCAAAAAAAGAACAATTCCCCTTACGATAAGGACGGCTTGCATCCTGCTGCGCTGATAAAAATGAGTCAATTGCAGACCGGATCGCCTGGTGGCATTCAGCACCTTCTCTGGCAAAATTGGCTAGCATCCCTGTGTTGATGCCAATGAGCAACGGAGATGATTGTTGGTGATGATTAGCAAATAAATCATTCAAAGCATCGATAGCTGATTGTCGAGGGGCAAAGCTATGCGTGGCATCCAGGTGGAAACTAAATCGCCGCTGATAACGCGGATCTGACTGACAGCGGGTTAAAATTTCGGACTTTCCGTCCCCGCTACTACCGCACAAAAAAATGATTTCACCGGGTTTAGCAATATCCAGATAGCGTTGTAATTCAGTTTCAATCTCTTGTTTAACAAAGAGTTGTTCCTTTAACTGATCGAACTCATCCTTCTGACGGTGTGTTACGGTGGTTACGGAAAACGAAGATGACTTCGCAAGTACACCTAACGCTTTACGTAATGTGATCGCGCTCATAACATCATGTTCTCTAAAAGAAAGAATATCCTTATTCTATACAAGCTAACAGTTGAGCACCATATGCCTTTATTTCCAGGTATGTTTAACGGTTGTATAATCGATTTAAATAATACATCGGGATCTAAACAACCATTATCGAACCCGCATATATACTCAGTTCTATACTCACAAGCGACTTGATGTGGGTGGACTCAGATTGACTGCTGTAGAAAGGAAAATCGCGGAAAGCCTTGTGTGGTGCGGGTTTTAGGCACAAAAAAAGACGTCGATTGACGTCTAATTATATACTTTTGGTGCCGAAGGCCGGACTCGAACCGGCACGTATTTCTACGGTTGATTTTGAATCAACTGCGTCTACCGATTTCGCCACTCCGGCACGGAAAGGATACGGAAAACGTTCTGGATTATACCTGTCATACGCTGCCATGCAAGCAACGTTGCATTCACCTGCCACCAAGTGATGAATTTTTCATCGGCTCAGTGTGTTAGCCTCTTCAGGGTACATTTTTCCCTCCTCTATAACCCCCCTTTCCCCCCTCCTTCTGCCAGGCGTCCCCTCGCCCCATGCTCTACACTTCCTTCTTAACTACGCCAAACCCAAGGAAACTGTCATGAGCACTATTAAAAGTTACGCCGCCAAAGAAGCGGGCGCCGATCTGTCGCTGTGGGAGTACGATGCCGGCGACCTTAAGCCGGAAGATGTCGAAGTGCAGGTGGAGTACTGCGGGATCTGCCACTCCGACCTGTCGATGATCGACAACGAATGGGGCATGTCGAGCTATCCGCTGGTGGCCGGTCACGAGGTGATTGGCCGGGTGGCGGCGCTGGGCAGCGCGGCGCAGGATAAGGGGCTGAAGGTTGGCCAGAAGGTCGGCATTGGCTGGACGGCGCGCAGCTGCGGCCACTGCGACGCCTGTATCAGCGGCAACCACGTGAACTGTCTGGAAGGCTCGGTGCCCACCATCATCAACCGCGGCGGCTTCGCCGATAAGCTACGCGCCGACTGGCAATGGGTGATCCCGCTGCCGGAAAACGTCGATCTCGAATCTGCCGGGCCGATGCTCTGCGGCGGCATCACGGTCTTCAAACCGCTGCTGATGCATCACGTCACGGCTAACAGCCGCGTCGGCGTCATCGGCATTGGCGGCCTCGGCCATATCGCCATCAAGCTGCTGCACGCGATGGGCGCGGAAGTCACCGCCTTTAGCTCCAATCCGGCGAAAGAGCAGGAAGTGCTGACAATGGGCGCCGATCGCGTGGTGAACAGCCGCGATCCCGAAGCCTTAAAGGCGCAGGCCGGCCAGTTCGACCTGATTATCAACACCGTCGCCGTCGACCTCGACTGGCAGCCGTACTTTGAAGCGCTGGCGTACGGCGGCAACTTCCACACCGTCGGGGCGGTGATGAAGCCGTTCCCGGTCCCCGCTTTTACCCTGATTGGCGGCGACCGCAGCATCTCCGGTTCGGCCACCGGCAACCCGTCCGAGCTGCGCAAGCTGATGAAATTTGCCGGACGCAGCAAAGTCGCGCCGACCACCGAGTTGTTCCCGATGTCGCAGATCAACGAGGCGCTGAAGCACGTTCGCGAGGGCAAGGCCCGCTACCGCGTGGTGCTGAAAGCCGACTTCTGATCGTTCCTCGTCATGCTTCAGGCCGCAGCCGCGCGGCCTGAACGCCACTGACCGGGGTGATGCCGGGCGGCCCGTCTGCCCGGCGCTTGTTTCCCTGGTCATTAAACCGTCATCTCCCCGCCATACGTTTGCAGTCAATCCTTCTCACAATCCGGGCTTCTACAAACGCCTGAATGAGACGTCCGCCACCATGAGAAAAACCTGGCTCCCCTGGCTGATACTGTCGCCTTCCCTGCTGTTTTTATTACTGTTTACCTGGTTCCCGCTCGGGCGATCGGTCTATGACAGCCTGTTCGATACCCGCATGGTCAGCGACGGCGGCCAGTATGTCGGGCTGGAGAACTTTAGTCGTCTGTTCGCCGACAGCGTCTTCTGGCAGTCGCTGGTGAATAACCTGCTTTATATCCTGCTGACGGTGGTACCGGGCGTGACCCTCGCCCTGCTGCTGGCGGTCGCCCTGACCGAGAATCACCGCGTCAACCGCTGGCTGCGCACCGCCTTCTTCTTCCCGATGATTATCCCGATGGTCAGCGCCGCCGCGCTGTGGCTGTTTATCTTTATGCCCGGCCTTGGCCTGCTCGACCACTATCTGGCGAAGCTGTTCGGACCGATGAACAACAACTGGCTGGGGCGCAGCAATAGCGCGCTGCTGGCGCTGGCGCTGATTGGCGTGTGGAAGTTCGCCGGTTACTACATGCTGTTTTTCCTCGCCGGGCTGCAAAGTATTCCGGCCTCCACGCGCGAAGCGGCGATCATGGAAGGCGCCACCCGCACGCAGGTGTTCTTTAAGGTCACGCTGCCGCTGCTGCGCCCGACCCTGAGCTTTGTGATAACCACGGCGCTGATCTACTCTATCACCCAGATCGACCACGTGGCGGTGATGACCCGCGGCGGGCCGGATAACGCCACAACCGTGCTGCTCTACTACATCCAGAACCTCGCCTGGGACACCCATGATTTAGGAAAAGCTTCCGCCGCCACCTTCCTGACGCTGGCCGGGCTGTTTGCCTTCTCGCTGATTAACCTCAAACTGCTGGAGAAAGGAGCGCACTATGAGCGCTGAAATCTCGCCGCTGGCGCTGCGATCGCACAGCGCATCGCGCCCACTCTGGCTGCGCCTGCGCCGCTCGCAGCCCTTTACGCTCACGGTATTAATGTGCTGCCTGGCGCTGCTGTGGATGAGTCCGTTTTTATGGATGCTGGCGACCTCGTTCAGCGCCACGACCTTCGGCGAGGATATGGCCTCGCTGCTGCCCCGTATGCCGCTGACGCTGGATAACTTCCGTGATGCCTGGGCCAGCGCCGACTGGCTGAGCCTCTACGCCAACACCCTTATCTTCACCTTCGGCACCTTCTTCGTGCAGCTGTTGACCATCACCACCGCCGGCTACGTCTTCGCCTGCCACGAGTTTCGCGGCAAGAAGACGCTGTTCCTGATGTTCCTCGTCCAGCTGATGATCATGCCGGTGGTGATGATGGTGCCGAACATGCTGACCCTGAAAACCTTCGGCCTGCTCAACACCCTCACCGGGGTAATGATGCCCTACTTCACCTCGGCGTTCGGCGTGTTCCTGATGCGTCAGGCGTTTCTGTCCATCCCCAAAGAGCTGGAAGAGGCGGCGCTGATGGAGGGCTGTCGCTGGTGGCAGGTGCTGTTCCGCGTGCTGCTGCCGATGTCCTGGCCGTCGGTGCTGGCCTTCGCCACCGTCAGCATTACCTACCACTGGAACGAGTATCTGTGGCCGCTGATGATGCTGAACGACCCGGACAAACAGGTGCTGACCGTGGGACTGGTCTCGTTCGCCATGGGCGCCGAATCCGGCGGCCAGTGGGGCATCATTGGCGCCGGCACGCTGATGGTCTGCCTGCCGCTGATGCTGGCCTTCATCCTCTTCCAGAAACAGTTCCTGCGAAGCTTCGGCTTCTCCGGGATCAAATAAGGAGCTCTTCATGCTGTTAGCGCAAATTTCCGATACCCATTTCCGCAGCCGCGGCCAGAAGCTGTACGGCTTTATTGACGTCAACGCCGCCAATGCCGACGTCGTCTCCCAGCTGAATGCCCTGCAGGAGCGTCCGGACGCGGTGGTGGTGAGCGGCGATATCGTCAACTGCGGCCGCCCGGAAGAGTATGAGGTCGCCCGCCAGATCCTCGGCAGCCTGAACTATCCGCTGTATCTCATTCCCGGCAACCACGACGATAAAGCGCTGTTTCTGGAATACCTGCATCCGCTGTGCCCGCAGCTCGGCCGCGACGCGCAAAACATGCACTACGCGGTAGACGATTTTGCCACTCGCCTGCTTTTTATCGACTCCAGCCGGGCGGGTACGTCGAAAGGCTGGCTGACCGAGGAAACCATCAAGTGGCTTGAGGCTCAACTGTTTGATGGCGGCGATAAACCGGCGACGGTGTTTATGCATCATCCGCCGCTGCCGCTGGGCAACGCGCAGATGGACCCTATCGCCTGCGAAAACGGCCATCGTCTGCTGGCGCTGATTGAACGTTTCCCGTCGCTGACGCGCATTTTCTGCGGCCATAACCACAGCCTGACCATGACCCAGTATCGCCAGGCCATCATCTCCACCATCCCGGGAACCGTCCACCAGGTGCCCTACTTTCATGAAGATACCCGACCGTACTACGACCTCTCTCCGGCGTCGTGCCTGATGCATCGCCAGGTCGACGAGCAGTGGGTGAGCTATCAGCACTCTCTGACCCACTACGCCGGCCCCTGGATGTACGACGAAAATATCAGCTGCCCAACGGAAGATTGCTAAACGCCATGCTTAGTCTGCAAAACATCAGTAAACAGTTTGACGGTAAACCTGCTCTCAGCGCCCTGTCGCTGGATATTCGCGAAGGGGAATTCGTGGTGCTGGTGGGCCCGTCCGGCTGCGGTAAAAGCACCCTGCTGCGCCTGCTCGCCGGGCTGGAGCCGGTCAGCGAGGGGGAGATCTGGCTGCACGATGAGAACATCACCGACATGTCGCCCAGAGAGCGTAATTTCGCGATGATCTTCCAGAACTATGCGCTGTTTCCGCACCTGTCGGTGCGCGACAACATCACCTTCGGCATGAAGGTACGCAAGGAAGAAAAAAGCGGTTGGCAGCCGCGAGTAGATAAAGTCGCGCAGATGCTGCAGCTGGAGGCGCTGCTCGATCGCAAACCGGCGAAGCTCTCCGGCGGCCAGCGGCAGCGGGTGGCGATGGCGCGGGCGATTGTGCGCAATCCGCGCCTGTTCCTGATGGATGAGCCGCTCTCCAACCTCGACGCCCGCCTGCGTAGCGAAGTGCGCGACAGCATTATGGACCTCCACCAGCAGCTCAGAACCAGCACCGTCTACGTCACCCATGACCAGACGGAAGCGATGTCGATGGCCGACCGCATCGTGGTGATGAACGGCGGCCACGTACAGCAGGTCGGGCGACCGGAGTATCTGTACGCCAACCCGGCCAATCTGTTCGTGGCAGGTTTTATCGGTTCGCCAGCGATGAATCTGCTATCGCTCCCCTGCGTTGACGGCAACGTTCAGCTTGGCGAACAACGCCATCCGCTACCGCCGCGCCACCGCAGCCAGACCCGTGTCTGGCTGGGCATTCGCCCGGAACATATTACCGACCGCGTGGAGCAAGGCCATCTACGCCTGCCGGGCACCGTCCTGCAACGAGAACTGATGGGAGCCGATTATCTACTCCACGTCAGCACCCCCATCGGCACCTTACGCTTTAGCCGTCGCCATCGCGGCGCGGTGCCGGAGAAAGGCGATTCGCTGATCCTCGGCTTTTCACCTGCCGATGTGCATCTTTTTCATGCTGAGAAACAGCATAATTTACTGATGGAGACAGACCATGTTTAAACCTATCACCGCTCTCGCGGTTGGGCTCAGCCTTGCCCTGAGCGGCGCGGCGCTGGCGAAAGAGAAGATCGACTTCATGTTTCCGGCGCCGGTGGACGGCAAGCTGACCATGGAGATGACCCGCGTCATTAAGCAATTCAACGAGTCGCAGCAGGATGTCGAAGTGCGCGGGATCTTTACCGGCAACTACGACACCACCAAGATCAAAGCCGAATCAGCGCAGAAAGCCGGGCAGCCGCCCGCGCTGGTGATTATGTCCGCCAACTTCACCACCGATCTGGCGCTGAAGGATGAGATCCTGCCGATGGACGAGCTGTTCCAGTATGGCGATCAAAAAGCGGGGGATTTTCTGGTGAAGGCGTTCTGGCCCGCAATGCATAAAAACGCCCAGGTGATGGGCACCACCTATGCGATCCCGTTCCATAACTCGACGCCGATCCTTTACTACAACAAAACGATGTTCGATCGGGCCGGGATCAAGCAGCCGCCGCAAACCTGGGCCGAGCTGCTGGCGGACGCCAGAAAGCTGACCGACGAAAGCAAAGGCCAGTGGGGGATCATGCTGCCGTCGACCAACGATGATTACGGCGGCTGGATCTTCTCGGCGCTGGTGCGCGCCAACGGCGGGAAATACTTTAACGAGGACTATCCCGGCGAAGTCTATTACAACACGCCAACCACCATCGGCGCCCTGCGCTTCTGGCAGAACCTGGTCTATAAAGACAAAGTCATGCCTTCCGGCGTGCTGAATTCGAAACAGATTGGCGCCAGCTTCTTCTCCGGCAAAGTTGGAATGGCGATGCTGAGCACCGGAGCACTGGGCTTTATGCGCGAGAACAGCAAAGATTTTGAGCTGGGCGTGGCGATGCTGCCGGCCAAAGAGCAGCGGGCGGTACCGATCGGCGGCGCCAGCCTGGTGAGCTTCAAGGGCATCAACGACGCCCAGAAAAAAGCGGCGTACCAGTTCCTGACATATCTGGTGAGCCCGCAGGTCAACGGCGCCTGGAGCCGCTTTACCGGCTACTTCTCCCCGCGTAAGGCCGCCTACGATACGCCGGAAATGAAGGCGTATCTGCAGCAGGATCCGCGCGCGGCTATCGCCCTCGAACAGCTGAAGTATGCCCATCCGTGGTACTCCACCTGGGAGACCGTTGCCGTGCGTAAAGCGATGGAAAACCAGCTGGCCGCGGTGGTCAACGATGCCAACGTTACCCCGGAAGCCGCGGTGCAGGCGGCGCAGAAGGAAGCCGATGCGCTGATGAAGCCCTACGTCGATAAGACCGCGCTGGCGGAAGTGAAGTAAAACTTTTCCCTCTCCCTGCACCTCTCCCAAAAGGAGAGGGAAACGCGTACAGCGTCGCTTATTCGCCACCAGGCAATGTCACGACAGAGGAAAAAAAGCAGGCCATACGACGTATGGCCTGAAAATAAAACAACGATTAGATTCCTGCCGTCTCGCGGATATATTTGCGCGCTTTTACGGCGTATTCGAATGGGTTGGCCAGTGCCGGATCCTGCTCGGCCTCAACCACCATCCAGCCTTTATAGCCATGTTCGTCCAGCAGTTTAAACACCGGACGGAAATCAATGACGCCGTCTCCCGGCACGGTGAAGGTCCCCTTCTTCACGCCGTCAAGGAAGGAGAGCCCTTCGCGACGCACCTGCTCGATCACCGGCGGACGCACGTCTTTCAGGTGCACGTGATTAATACGCGGCAGATATTTTTTCAGAATCGCCAGCATCGGCTCTTCGCCGCCTTCGGAATACCAGGCGTGCCCGGTGTCGTAGAGCAGGAAGACTTTGTCATCCACCAGCGACATAAACTTGTCGATCTCTGCCGTCGTCTGGATACCGGTACCCATATGGTGGTGCAGACAGACCTGCATGCCCTTTTCCGCCGCCAGGCGACCGAGGGTGTTGTAGCCTTCCGCCACCCGCTGCCACTCTTCTTCGCTAAAGCACGGTTTCTCATTCTCCAGGATGGGCTTTTCCAGCCCCTGGATGCTGCCGCTCTGCTCGGAACAGCCGATCACTTTTGCGCCCATAGCATGCAGGAAATTCATGTGGTTAACGAATTCATCAATGGTCTTTTCCCGCTGGCCGTTAGCAAAAAAGGTGCTGAACCAGGCGTTGCAAATATGAATGCCGCGGATATCCAGCATCGGCTTGAGAACCGCCGGATCGCGTGGATATTTGCTGCCGACTTCGCTGCCGGTAAAGCCCGCCAGCGCCATTTCGCTGACGATTTGCTGGAAAGTATTTTCGCTGCCCAGCTCCGGCATATCGTCGTTAGTCCAGCCAATCGGGGCGATAGCCAGTTTTACGTTATCTTTGTTCATAGTAGGGGCTCCTGCCGCTGCGCCTTACCGGCGCAGCAATTCACGTTCGATGAGTTCACGGGTTTCCACTGCCTGGTATTTCATTTTTTCCGGGTAACCGAACAGCGAGGTGGCCACAATAGGCTCACCGCCGACCTTGAAGGTCTGCTCGGCAAATTTCATATCGCGCAGAGTGCGGAACAGCGCGTCGAAATCAACATCCCCTTCCCCGACGCCCACGTGCTGGTGAACGACGGCATCTACGCCCGGCGGGTTAACGATATAGCGGCAATGTTTTGTATGGTTGCGGGTATCCGCGATCAGCACATGGGAGAGATCGCTCCCCGCGTAGCGCAGCATCTTCTCAACATCACCCACGCCTTTGTCATAGAAGAAGGTGTGCGGGACGCTGTAAACGTACTTAACGTTATCGCTGCGGAACGACTTCACAATATCGACGGTTTCGTTGTTCTCTTCGCAGAAGTCCCACGGATGTGCCTGAATTTCAACGCGGATGCCTTCGCGCTCAAAAATCGGCAGCAGCTCTTCCATGGAGCGATAGAACATCTCATCGCAAATCTCCGGCTGGTTAGGATCGCCGGAAAACTCGGTGTTGATCACCTGTACACCCATTTCAACTGCGATTTCGATCAGCCGTTTCCAGTTTTTCACTGCCGCCTGACGGCGCAGCTCATCCGGACCGGACCAGCGGTAGACGCAGATAAACGAAGAGAGCTCCACGCCGGTATCGCGCAGCGCCTGCTTGTACTCAGCCATAATTTCCCGGCTGGCCCGCGGGTGCTTGTAGAACGGGTTGATCTGCGGGTGCGGCGATTGCTCAATGTACTTGTAGCCCCACTCCGCCACCTGATGGACCATTCGGGTTACCCCGAGGTCTTTAATGACATCAACGTCAAAAGCAATTTTCATCGTCGTTACCTGTGCAAAGAAGTTCCGTCAGCAAAGCGGGATTAGCGTTTGTAGAATGCCGGGCATTCCGGCAGCGTCACCTCAACCGGCTCGCTGGTTTCCTGGGCTTTGATACAGGCGTCGGCAGCAACGGACGCCGCATAGCCATCCCACGCCGATGGGCCGTGCAGCTGGCCGGCCTGAACATCATTGATAAAGGCCTGCAGCTCAACGTCATACGCTTTGATAAAGCGATCCTTCCAGTCGGTCAGGATAGCGGTCGACAGATTAGCGGCTTTGCGCATCTGCACGGCCGACGGCTCAGGCAGGCGGGCAATCCCGGTTTCCCCTACCACTTCACACTGGATGTCGTAGCCGTACTGGCAGTTCACGAAGACTTCCACGTCGATCAGTGTGCCTTTTTTGGTTTCAAACGACACGATCTGCGGGTCTTTCAGGCGCGCGTGGGTGTGGGACGTGGAGCGCGGGAAGCGCACCTGCACGGAAACATAGTCGTCATTCAGCAGCCAGCGCAGCACATCCAGTTCGTGAATCAGGGTGTTAGTGATCGCCATGTTGGTGATGTAATCCTCGCCCACCGACTGGTTGCGGTGCGCGCAGCGCAGCATCAGCGGCGCGCCGATGTCGCCGTCATCGATCACTTTTTTCAGCGCCAGATAGCCTTCGTCGTAAGGGCGCATAAATCCAACCTGCACCAGGCGGCGACCAGCTTTCATTTCCGCATCAACGATGCGGCGGCAGCCTTCCGCGCTCATCGCCAGCGGCTTCTCGCAGAACACCGGCTTCCCGGCGGCGATAGCGGCCAGGGTGTACTCTTCGTGGGTGGGGTCCCATGAGGTGACCAGAATGGCATCGACATCGCTGGCTTTAATCACGTCATGACCGTCGGCATAAACTTCGGCATGCACGCCCGGCAGCGCTACCGCGGCGCGGGCGTTCTCTTCGTTGATGTCCGAAACCGCAACGACCGTGGCTCCCTGCAGTACCTGAGTGCAACGACGGATATGCTCTTTACCGATAGCGCCGGCACCGATGACACCTAATTTGAGTGACATAGTTGGTTTTCTCCCGAGATTTGTAGGGTTCAGGGTTTATGTTCTGTTTAGTAATCCCGCGCCTGAGCGCGTTTTTCATTGATCATTTGCGCCACCTTGCGGATCCGCTCGGAGAGCGCAGACTGCGCGACGCCGACGTTCCACCAGCTGCCGTATTTGTGCACCATGGTTTTCGGCAGCACTTTAATGTCTATCAGGGTACTGACGGTTTCGCGGCGCGCGGCGTCCAGCGCGTGGCGCAGTTCTTCTAGCGTCGTGACGCGCCAGGTTTTGCAGCCGTAGCCGGCAGCGACGGTGGCGAAATCTACCGGCACCAGGCCGCCCTGCAGCTGGCCCGATTCGGCGCAGCGGAAGCGGAACTCGGTGCCGAAGCTGTCCATACCGTGCTCCATCTGCAGGTTGTTAATGCAACCGTTGGCCATGTTGTCGAGCAGCACGATGTTGATCTTCGCGCGCTCCTGCAGGGAGGTGACCAGCTCGGAGTGCAGCATCATGAACGAGCCGTCGCCGACCAGCGAATAGACCTCGCTTTGCGGTTGGGCTAACTTCACGCCCAGCGCGGCGCTGACTTCATACCCCATGCAGGAGTAGCCGTATTCCACGTGATAGGTGTTGGTGGCCCGGTTGCGCCAGACGCGCTGCAGGTCTCCCGGCAGGCTACCCGCCGCCGCCACAATTACCGCATCCGCCGGCAGCGTTTCGTTGAGTACGCCGAGAACGCTGCTTTGCGTCAGGGTGGAGTCGGTTATCTGGCGAAATTCGCGATACACCGATTCCCGATCCAGGTGGTCGTCTATTTCCGGGACGAAAGCGGTTTCCTGCCACACCGCCTGGTAAACGCGCTGGGTCTCTTTCAGCTGGCGGCTCTGTACGCTTTCAATCTGCTCTCCCCAGCCAGCCTGCCAGGATTCGCCGGACAGGGCGCCGTCCAGAGCGGTGAGGGCTTCGCGAGCATCCGCCAGCATCGGGATGCCATCCAGCTTCCAGGCGTCGAAGTTGCTGACGTTGATATTGAGGAAGCGCACGCCCGGGTGCTGGAAAATCCATTTTGATGAGGTGGTGAAATCGCTGAAACGCGTGCCAAGACCGATGACTAAGTCCGCCTCTTTCGCCAGCAGGTTCGCCGCCAGGCAGCCGGTTTCGCCGACGCCGCCTACGTTATAAGGATGCGAAGAGACAACGCTGCCTTTACCCGCCTGGGTTTCGGCAAACGGCACGCCGTAGCGCTCGGCAAAACGGGTCAACGCCTCGCCTGCGCCGGAGTATTTCACCCCGCCGCCGCAAACGATCAGCGGCTTACGGCTGGCTTTAATCGCCGCCACGGCATCCGCCAGCTGCGCGGCGCTGGCCGGACGGCGATCAAGGCGGTGTACCCGGCGGGTAAAGAAGGATTCCGGATAATCCCAGGCTTCACCCTGGACATCCTGCGGCAGACAGAGCGTGACCGCACCGGTTTCCGCCGGGTCAGTCAACACGCGCATGGCGTTGATGCAGGCGCTCATCAGCTGTTCCGGACGGGTGATGCGATCCCAATATTTACTCACCGCGCGAAACGCGTCGTTAGTGGTAATGCTGAGATCGTGGCTCTGTTCGATTTGCTGCAGCACCGGATCAGGCTGGCGGGTCGCAAACACATCGCCCGGCAGCAGCAGCAGCGGGATGCGGTTGGCGGTCGCGGTCGCGGCGGCGGTAATCATATTCGCTGCGCCGGGGCCAATGGAGGAAGTACAGGCAATAATCTGACGACGCAAAGACTGTCTGGCAAAACCGGTGGCGACATGCGCCATCCCTTGCTCGTTACGCCCCTGATAGACCCGCATTTCACCGCTATCTTGTTCAAGGGCCTGGCCCATTCCCAGCACGTTGCCGTGGCCAAAGATAGCAAAGATGCCTTTGACGAACTTATGCTCTTCACCATCGACTTCCAGGTACTGGTTATCCAGGAACTTCACCAGCGCCTGCGCCATTGTCAGTCTCAGTTTGCCCATGTTGCCCAATCCTTATTGTCAGTATTTGCGTGTGGGTTAGCGTTTTGCCCTGCGCAGCGATACAAGCGATGAGTCAGGGTAACCGTTAACGCCACTGGAATACTTCTGGATTATAGGCAAACATTTTTTTCATTAAATAGAAATACAGAAGAAATATTTCATTTTGCGAGAGGGATCAAACTCTCTATGCATTTCACCCGTTTCATTCGCATCCTGTATACGGGATAACGCGCAAATTACGCGGCCCACCTCTTAATATCCCCTTAAAAATCATAGGTAAAGACCACATCCAAACGGGCTCCAGTTCAACTTTCAGCCGCAGCCCAGGATCCGAGGCAGAATGAGGCTCAGCGCGGCATAGTGGTATATCCCTCACATTTTTGGTTTTTTAATTTCGATCTAGTTTGCAAATGAAATATTTATTTCTCAAACTAAGGGTAACCAATAACCCTCAGGCTGTTTTCGGAGACGCTGTCGGCATTCCGACTCTTCCGTACAGCAGAAATGCAAAAGGAAACCCTAGCTATGAATGCAGCAGTAAAGCGACTCGACGTCATCTGTATTGGCCGGGTGGCAGTCGATCTCTATGCCCAGCAGATTGGCGCGAGGCTGGAAGATGTCGCCAGTTTTTCTAAATACCTGGGTGGCTCTTCCGGCAACGTCGCCTTCGGCACCGCCATTCAGGGATTAAAATCGGCAATGCTCGCTCGCGTGGGCGATGAGCATAATGGCCGTTTTCTACGCGAAACTCTGAGCCGCGCCGGCGTCGATACCGAATATCTGATCACCGATAAGCAGCGCCTGACAGCGTTAGTGATGCTGGGGATTAAAGATCAGGAGACGTTTCCGCTGATTTTTTACCGCGATAACTGCGCCGATATGGCCCTTTCGCCAGAAGATATTAAGGAAGAGTACATCGCCTCTTCCCGGGCACTGGCGGTAACCGGCACCCACCTTTCGCACGCCAACACGCGCGAAGCGGTGCTGAAGGCGCTGGAGTACGCCCGCCGCCACGGCCTGCGTACCGCGCTGGATATCGACTATCGTCCGGTGCTTTGGGGGTTAACGTCTTTAGGCGACGGTGAAACGCGTTTCATTGAATCCGGCCAGGTAACCAGCCAGCTGCAGGAGGTCCTGCATCTGTTCGATTTGGTGGTGGGGACTGAAGAGGAGTTTCATATTGCCGGCGGCAGCACCGATACCCTGACCGCGCTGAAAAACGTGCGTAACGCCACAAAAGCGACGCTGGTTTGCAAGCGCGGTCCGATGGGCTGCGTGGTGCTGGAAGGCGCCATTCCCGACAGCTGGGATAGCGTGCCGCTGCAGCAGGGCGTACGTGTAGACGTGCTTAACGTCCTGGGCGCGGGCGATGCCTTTATGTCCGGCCTGTTGCGCGGCTGGCTTAACGATGAAGGCTGGGAGCAGGCCTGTCGCTACGCTAACGCCTGCGGCGCGCTGGTGGTTTCACGCCACGGCTGCGCGCCCGCGATGCCGACCAAAGCCGAGCTTGACGACTATCTGTCGCGGGCAGAATCGGTGCCGCGTCCGGATATCGACGCTCGCCTCAACCATCTCCATCGCGTCACCAGCCGCCGCCAGGCGTGGCCGGAGCTGTGCATTTTCGCCTTTGACCACCGTAAGCAGCTGGCAGACCTGGCGCTGGAAACCGGGCGTGATGAATCCTGTATTCCGCAGCTGAAGCTGCTGCTGCTGGCTGCCGCGGAAGCCGCTGCAGATGAAGCCGGTCTTGACGGTCGCAGCGGCATCCTCGCCGATGGCACCTACGGCCAGCGTTCGCTCAATGCCATCACCGGCAAGGGTTGGTGGATTGGTCGGCCGATTGAAATGCCGAGCTCACGCCCGCTGCGCCTGGAACATGGCAACATCGGTTCCCAGCTGATCGACTGGCCGCTGGAACACGTGGTGAAATGCCTGGTCTTCTATCATCCGGCCGATCCCGCCGAGCTGCGCGCCGAACAGGATGCGCTGCTGCTAGAGGTCTGGCAGGCGTGCAACAAGTCCGGGCATGAACTGCTGCTGGAAATCATCCTGCCGGAAAACGGCCCGGATAAAGATGAACGCCACTACCACGACATGCTGGAGCATTTCTATCAGCTGGGCATCCAGCCGGACTGGTGGAAGCTGCCGCCGCTGTCGAGCGCGGAATGGGAAAGGATCGGCAAACTGATCGCGCGCGAAGATAGCTGGTGCCGCGGGATCTTAATCCTCGGCCTCGACGCTCCTTCGGACCGACTGCGCGCCGGTTTTGCTGAAGCGGCGAAGCATCCGATGATCAAAGGTTTTGCCGTCGGGCGCACCATTTTTGGCCAACCTTCACGGCGCTGGATGCAGGGAGAGCTCAGCGACGAGGCGCTGATTAACGAAGTGAAACGCAACTACCTCACGCTCATCGGCTACTGGCGAGAAGCCCGCGGCTGATTCAGCCCAGGCCCGCATCCTCTTCAGAAGATGCGGGCTTTTTTCTGGATCTTCGTGAAATGAATCGCGTATTTCATCGTAGTAAATGAAAAATTCGCTTCATTTGATACACTGGAAATTATATTCCTTTCATTTTCTCAGAGCGCAATCTATGGCCAATAATCCGACCCAACTTACCATCTTGCAGGATGAAATCAGGCGTCGCTACGACACGTTAAGCAAACGCCTGAAACAGGTAGCCCGCTATATTCTCGATAACAGCAATAGCGTGGCTTTCGACACCGTGGCCTCTATCGCGCAACAAGCTGACGTCCCCCCTTCCACGCTTATCCGCTTCGCTAACGCCTTTGGTTTTAGCGGCTTCAACGAAATGAAGCAGATGTTCAAGCAGCACCTGATGGAAGAGACGGCTAACTATACCGAGCGCGCGCGTCTGTTCCGCCAGACCACCACGGATGACGCAACCCCGCCGGAAACGCCGACCGAAATCCTGAATATGTTCACCATGGTCAATACCCAGGCGCTGCAGCAGCTGGCGATGCAGACCTCTGGCGACGATCTGCAGCGCGCGGTCGCGCTGCTGGCGGAAGCGGAGAATATCTACGTTATTGGCCTGCGCCGTTCCTTTAGCGTCGCCTCCTATCTGACCTACGCCCTGCGCCATCTGGACCGTAAAGCGTTCCTGATTGACGGTCTGGGCGGCATGTTTACCGAGCAGCTCAGCCTGGTCGGGCCGAAAGATGTCGTGGTGGCGGTGAGCTTCTCTCCGTATGCGCGGGAAGTGGTTGAACTGGTGGAGCTCGGCGCGCAACGTAAAGCACGACAGATAGCGATTACCGACAGCCAGGTCAGCCCGCTGGCGGCCTTCAGCGACGTCTGCTTCGTGGTGCGCGAGGCGCAGGTTGATGGTTTCCGTTCACAGGTGGCCTCGCTGTGCCTGGCCCAGACTCTGGCGGTCTCGCTGGCGCTGAACAGCAGCAAGGATGCAGAAACGAAGCAGCTGGCTTAAATTTTTCATGACTCCCGGATGGCGACGTAAACGTCTTATCCGGGCTACTAGTCCGCAGACGACGGTAAACCCGTAGCCCGGCTCAGCGCAGCGCGAGCCGGGGGTGCAGCTGGCTTAAGCTTTTCATTATTCCCGGATGGCGACGTAAACGTCTTATCCGGGCTACTTGTCCGCAGACGACGGTAAACCCGTAGCCCGGCTGAGCGCAGCGCGAGCCGGGGGTGCAGCTGGCTTAATTTTTCATGACTCCCGGATGGCGACGTAAACGTCTTATCCGGGCTACTAGTCCGCAGACGACGGTAAACCCGTAGCCCGGCTAAGCGCAGCGCGAGCCGGGGATGTGGCAGGATTGCGACGACGATCTTATTCGGGTTACAGGATCAAAAAGGCCGGCTAGCAACGCTAACCGGCCTTTTTATCCTCAACCGACGTTAATCGTGGCGAGGATAATCAGGGCTATTGATCCACGCGTGATCCTCTTCCCAGGTAAACATCCATTTGCGATCCGGGCCGGCCATCACGTTCAGATAGTAACTGTCATATCCGGCAATCGCCGCCACCGGATGGTAGCCGCGCGGCACCATGACCACATCGTGGTTGTAGGGAGCCATGCAGGCATCGAGGCTGCGGTCATCGGTGTAGACGCGCTGGAAGGCAAAACCCTGCGGCGGATCGAAACGGTGATAGTAGGTCTCTTCCAGCTGGGTTTCCTGGCCCGGCAGCGCCGTATCGTGCTTATGCGACGGCCATGAGCTGGTCGCCCCTTCCTCGGTGTAAACCTCCACCACCAGCAGGCAGTCCGCCTGCACGTTGTCCGGAAGAATATTGTGCACCAGGCGCTGGTTGCGCCCCTTACCGCGATGCTCTACGCCAACGTCCTGCGGGGAGATAACCCGTGCAGGGAAGGTTCCTTTACCCGGCGCGCTGCATACGGCCAGCTCGAGGTCTGAATCCGCCGTCACTTCGACTTTATCCTGCGGCGGCACATAGACTGACCAGGGCGGCGTACGCTCAAATGGCGACATACGCTGGCCAAGGTTGGGGAAATCCGCCCGAGTGGTTTTTACCGAAGCCAGCCCGGCGACCAGCACCAGGCACAGTTCGCGATCGCCGCTTTCCAGGGTGACGGTTTGCCCTTTCTTTAACATCCAGACGTCAAAACCAATGTACTTCCACCCCGCGCTCTGCGGGGTGATGTGCTGAATCTGCCCTTCTTTTTTTGCTTTAGCCAGTAAAGACATGGCGCTCTCCTTCGCCGATTAGCCTAACGTCGGCATACTGAATTCAGATACGGTTTGCTGACCCTGCGGCCAGCGGACGGTGGCGGTTTTCATACGTGTATAGAAGCGCACACCATCCGGGCCATGTACGTTCAGGGCACCGAATACGGAGCGTTTCCAGCCGCCAAAGCTATGGAAGGCCATGGGAACGGGTACCGGTACGTTGACCCCAACCATTCCGGCCTGGACATCATGTACAAATTCACGCGCGGTGTGGCCGTTGCTGGTAAAGACGGCGCTACCGTTGCCGAACTCATGGCTGTTCACCAGCTCCAGCGCGCTGTGGTAATCCGCCACGCGGACAATACCCAGCACCGGACCAAAAATCTCTTCGCGCCAGATAGTCATCTCCGGCGTAACGTTGTCGAACAGCGTTCCGCCGATGTAGTAGCCCTCTTCAAACCCGGGAACCTGCGGCTTACGGCCGTCAACCACCAGCGTCGCCCCCTCGCTGATCCCTTTATCAATATATCCCAGCACTTTTTTCTGATGGGTATCGGAAACGACCGGCCCCATTTCGTTCTCTTCTTTTCCGCGCATACAGCCCGGCCCAACCTTCAGGGATTCCACCAGTGGCTTCAGGCGCGCAATCAGTTTATCCGCCGTTTCATCGCCGACGGCGACCACTACCGGCAGCGCCATGCAGCGCTCGCCCGCCGAGCCGAACGCGCCGCCCATAATGGCGTTCACGGTGGCATCCAGATCGGCATCCGGCATCACAATCGCGTGGTTTTTCGCCGCGCCAAACGCCTGTACTCGCTTGCCATAAGCGCTGGCGGTTTTATAAATATGCTCCGCCACGCCGGACGAACCTACAAAGCTTACCGCCGCGATACGCGGGTCCCGGTAGAGCTGCTCAGCGTCTTCATTGCTGCAGTGCACCACGTTAAAGACGCCATCCGGCAGCCCCGCTTCTTTCAGCAATTCCGCCAGACGCACCGCGGCGGTCGGCGCCAGCGCTGGTGGCTTCAGGACAAAGCTGTTGCCGCAGGCCAGCGCTAGCGGGAACATCCACATCGGTACCATCGCCGGGAAGTTGAACGGTGTAATGCCCGCCACCACGCCCAGCGGCTGCATCAGAGAATAGCTGTCAACGCCGGTACCGACATCCGATGAGAACTCCCCTTTGATCAGATGCGGAATGCCGCAGGCAAACTCGACGACTTCCATGCCGCGCGTCAGCTCACCCATCGCGTCGGAAAACACTTTACCGTGCTCGCTGACGATAATCCCCGCCAGCTCTTCAGCGTGCTGTTCCAGTAACATTTTAAAATTGAACATCACGCGCGCGCGGCGCAGCGGCGTGGTGCGCGACCAGCTCTCAAAAGCATCACGCGCCACCTGAATGGCGTCAGAGACTTCCTGCGCGGTCGATAACGTGACTTCGCGGACCACTTTGCCCGTCGCGGGGTCGAATACCGGCATTGTGTTGTTGCTGCCGCTGGTAACGGTTTTCCCGCCAATAAAGTTTCCTGTGATAGTCATGCTCTCGCCTCATCTGTATGGGGTATCGGGGGCCAACGCAGTACGGCCCATTGCTGGATCTGCTGTGCTATAACCGTAGTAAAATGAAATTAATATTTCAATATTGATAGCTAATGAAATTCAATTTTGGTGACGATGGTCGCAATTTATTGTAAGGAAACGCCGCCTTGCGCGCTAAAGCCCGACAAAAAGAGATTAGACGTAGCGCCTTCTGGAACCGGCAGCAATGAAGGCACAACAGAAAAATATTTTGCGAGTCGGCTCAAAAAATCGCCATTTCATACATTGCTAATTTTGGAATAAATGTTTTGACTATGAGGCATTCGAACGAATTCGATCCCTACGTTTCTGGAGAGTCAAAATGGCTATTGCATCGCAACGCTTCTGCATCAACCGCAAGATCGCCCCGTCATTCAGCATTGAGGCCTTTTTCCGGCTGGTGAACAGCCTCGGGCTGAACAAAGTCGAGCTACGTAACGACCTCCCCAGCGGAAAAGTAACCGACGACCTGAGCCACCAGCAGGTTCGCGAGCTGGCTGACCGCTACCATATTGAGATCCTCACGATCAACGCGGTCTACCCTTTCAACTGCCGCACCGCAGAGGTTCGTAGCCTGACGGAGTCATTGTTAAAAGAAGCCAAAGCCGTTGGCGCCAAATCGCTGGTGCTGTGCCCGCTGAACGATGGTACCGAGGTTCCGGCGAGCGAAACCCTTAACGCCCTGCGTGACCTGGCGCCGTTATTCGCCTTCTACGGCATTCAGGGACTGGTGGAACCGCTCGGTTTCCCGCAGAGCTCGCTGCGCTCCTCGGCGCAGGCGCAAACGCTGATCCACGACGCGCGGGTGCCGTTTAAGCTGCTGATCGATACCTTCCATCATCATCTTTATCCGCAGGCGGAGCAGGAGTTTAACCAGGTGGATATCGGCGAAATCGGTCTGGTCCATCTTTCCGGCGTAGAGGATACCCGCCCACGCGAAGCCCTTACCGACAATGAGCGCATCATGCTGAGCGCAAAAGACCAGCTGCACAGCTGCGAGCAGGTCAAAAACCTGGAGGCGCGCGGTTATCAGGGCGTGTATGCGTTCGAGCCCTTCGCGCCGGAGCTGGCAAACTGGAGCGAAGACGATATCCGCCGCGAAATTGAGCAGAGCATCGCGTTAATTCAGCGCCACTGCGCCTGAAGCGAATAAGCGAAGGCGCGCGTGATTTCCCTGCTTTTGTCATCAAGTTGCCTATACTCGCAGCAGGATAAATGGAGAAATCGATCATGAGCGCACCTCTGCTAATTGCCCGCACGCTGGATAAACAGCTGCATTTACTGCCCGCTATGGCCAACCGCCACGGCTTAATTACCGGCGCCACGGGGACCGGTAAAACCGTCACCCTGCAAAAGCTGGCGGAGTCGTTCTCGGAGATCGGCGTTCCGGTATTTATGGCCGATGTGAAAGGCGACCTCACCGGTATCGCCGAGTCGGGCCAAAGTTCGGAAAAGCTGCAGGCGCGGCTGGAGAAAATTGGCGCAACGGACTGGCAGCCGCACGCCAATCCGGTGGTGCTATGGGATATTTTCGGCGAAAAAGGCCACCCGGTGCGCGCCACGGTTTCCGATCTCGGGCCCCTGCTGCTGGCTCGCCTGCTCAACCTCAATGAGGTTCAGTCCGGGGTGCTGAATATCATTTTCCGTATCGCCGACGATCGCGGGCTGCTGCTGCTCGACTTTAAAGACCTGCGCGCCATTACCCAATACATTGGCGACAACGCCAAAGCGTTTCAGAACCAGTACGGCAATATCAGCAGCGCCTCCGTAGGGGCGATTCAGCGCGGGTTACTCACCCTTGAGCAGCAGGGGGCGGAGCACTTTTTCGGCGAACCTATGCTCGATATTCAGGACTGGATGCGCGTCGACGCTGAGGGTAAAGGGGTGATTAATATCCTGAGCGCCGAGAAGCTCTACCAGATGCCGAAGCTGTACGCCGCCAGCCTGCTATGGATGCTCTCCGAGCTTTACGAACGGCTGCCGGAAGCCGGCGACCAGGAGAAGCCAAAGCTGGTCTTTTTCTTTGATGAAGCGCATCTGCTGTTTAACGATGCACCGCAGGTGCTGCTGGATAAAATCGAGCAGGTCATTCGTCTGATTCGTTCTAAAGCCGTCGGGGTCTATTTTGTTTCACAAAACCCGTCGGACATTCCCGATGCGGTTCTCGGCCAACTGGGTAATCGCGTGCAGCACGCCCTGCGCGCCTTCACGCCGAAAGACCAAAAAGCGGTAAAAACTGCCGCGCAGACCATGCGCGCGAATCCGGCGTTCAGTACCGAACAGGCGATTCAGGAGCTGGGCACCGGCGAAGCGCTGATCTCCTTTCTTGATGAGAAAGGCAGCCCTTCGATAGTGGAACGCGCGATGGTTATCGCCCCCTGCTCGCGTATGGGGCCGGTCACCGATGACGAACGCAACGGGCTACTTAACCACTCGCCGCTGTACGGAAAATATGAAGAAGAGATCGACCGTGAATCGGCCTTTGAAATGCTGCAACAGGGCGTTCAGAGCACAACGGAGCAGCAGCAGTCACCGCCCGCAAAAGGCCAGCAAAACGGCGATGACGACGGCCTGCTGGGCGGATTAAAAGACATTCTGTTCGGCACCACCGGTCCGCGCGGCGGCAAACGCGACGGTATCATACAAACGGCAGCCAGGAGCGCGGTGCGTCAGGTCACCAATCAGATAGTCAGGGGAATGCTGGGAAGCTTGCTTGGCGGGCGGAAACGCTAAAAAAACGCCCCCTTTCTGAATTCAGGAAGGGGGCGCGTGACGTCAGGATTTACGCATCATCAGCCAGAGGCTCAGCAAGAAGAAGCTGGCGCTCGGCAACAGCGCACCGATAATCGGCGGGATGCCGTACACCAGGGTGAGCGGGCCGAAAATCTGGTCCAGCACGTAGAAGATGAAGCCGAAGCTGATCCCGGTCACCACTCTGACGCCCATCGGCACGCTACGTAGCGGGCCAAAGATAAACGACAGCGCCATCAGCATCATCACCGCCACCGACAGCGGCTGGAAGATTTTGCTCCACATATTGAGCTGATAGCGGCCCGGATCCTGACCGCTGGACTTCAGATAGGTAACATAGTTGTGCAGGCCGCTGATAGACAGCGCGTCGGGGTCCAGCGCCACCACGCCGAGCTTGTCCGGCGTCAGGTTGGTCTTCCAGGTCCCGCTGACCGTCTGCGTTCCGGTGACCTGTTTCGGGTCAGTCAGGTTGGATTCATCCACCTGCGACAGCCGCCAGAGCTTATTCTCGGTGTCAAACTTTGCCGAAGCGGCATAGCGAACGGACTGCAGGCGGCGCTGGTCGTTAAAGGCGTAGATGCTCACTCCGCCCAGCTCATCGCTGCCTTTTACCCGCTCGATATACACAAAGTTATGGCCGTCTTTCGCCCACAGCCCCTGCTGCGTGGAAAGCAGCGATCCGCCGTACATCTGCTGAGCACGATAGTTACGCGCCATCTGCTCGCCCTGCGGGGCAACCCACTCGCCCATCGCCATGGTCAGCAGCACCAGCGGAATCGCGGTTTTCATCACCGACAGCGCCACCTGCAGACGGGTAAAGCCGGAAGCCTGCATCACCACCAGTTCGCTGCGCTGCGCCAGCATCCCCAGCCCCAGCAGCGCGCCGAGCAGCGCCGCCATCGGGAAGAAGATTTGGATATCTTTCGGCACGCTGAGAATCGTGTAGATTCCTGCCCCCAGCGCATCATAGTTGCCCTGCCCGGCCTTTTTCAGCTGGTCGACAAACTTGATAATGCCCGAGAGGGAAACCAGCATGAACAGGGTCATCATGATGGTATTGAAAATCGTCTTACCGATATAACGGTCAAGTACCCCAAACGCCTGCATCACGCCGCTCCTTTGTTAAAACGGGCACGGAAGCGGCGCATCGGCACCGTATCCCACAGGTTCAACAGCACGGCCAACGCGAAATAGAGCAGGTTTACCGCCCACATCCAGATCATCGGATCCATTTTGCCTTTACCGCCGCTCGATTTAATCGACGTTTGCAGCAGGAAGAACACCAGATAGAGCAGCATCGCCGGCAGCATCGACAGCACGCGGCCCTGGCGCGGGTTTACCACGCTAAGCGGCACCACCATCAGCGCCATGATGAATACCGTCGCGACCAGCGTGAAGCGCCAGTGCAGCTCCGCCCGGGCGCGATCGGTATCGGTACGCCACAGGGTACGCATATCCATCTGCTCGGTATCGTTCGGATCGGATGCCACCGCCTGATGGCCGACTATCGCCTGATAGTTTTTGAAGTCAGTAATGCGGAAGTCGCGCAGCATCGCGGTGCCTTCAAAGCGGGTGCCCTGATTCATGGTCACCACCTGCGAGCCGTCTTTACGCAGCGAGAGCTCGCCGGTATCCGCGACAACCACCGACGGGCGTGCGTTGCCTCGCGGCCGCAGCTGAGCAAGGAAAACATCGCTGAAGCGGTTGCCGTTGACGTTCTCAATAAACAGCACCGCGCTGCCATCGCTGGCCTGCTGGAACTGGCCCTGAGCCAGCGCCGCCATGCCGGGGTTCGCTTTCGCTTCCGCCAGCACTTCATCCTGGTGACGAGAAGACCAGGGCCCGGCCCACATCACGTTGACCGCCGCGACGATGCCCGTAAAGAGCGCCAGGATCATGGCGGCTTTCACCAGCACGGCCTTGCTCAGGCCGCAGGCGTGCATCACCGTGATTTCGCTTTCGGTATACAGTTTACCCAGCGTCATCAGCAGCCCGAGGAATAAACTCAGGGGCAGAATAAGCTGCGCCATTTCAGGTACGCCCAGCCCTAGCAGCGAGAGCACCAGATTTGTCGGGATATCGCCATCAACAGCGGCGCCGAGGATCCTGACCAGTTTCTGACAAAAGAAAATGAGCAGCAGGATGAATAGGATCGCCAACTGGCTTTTCAGCGTCTCACGAACCAGATATCTTATGATTATCACTATAAATACGCCCGTAAAAACCCGTTTTATTGCAGGAAAATTGCTTGTTTCATGGCTTAAACGTCATTTATTCTCTTTGGTCGTCGAAAACATCGCTAAGATTAAATGACTCGCTGGTTCTGCGTATCAGGATCTTTTCTGACGAACCAAGGCCGTAATAACGTTAAGATTAACACGAAGTCACCACAACAGCGGACATGAGTTACGAAAGCTTTCAATTTCTATACTCTATGGATTTCGAGTTGCAGGCAGGCGGCAAGACTGTGAAGCCCCGGAGCTTACATCAGGTAAGTGACAGGGGTGAGCAGGCGCAGCCAACGCATCTGCAACTTGAAAGACGACGAGTATATCTGTAGCCACCACTGTTGTCTTTAAGATTCAGGAGCATAGTGCATGGAGTTCAGTGTAAAAAGCGGTAGCCCGGAGAAGCAGCGGAGCGCCTGTATCGTGGTCGGCGTCTTTGAACCACGGCGCCTCTCCCCCATCGCCGAACAGCTTGATAAAATTAGCGACGGTTATATCAGCGCCCTGCTGCGTCGCGGCGAGCTAGAAGGCAAACCTGGCCAGACTTTATTGCTGCACCATGTGCCGAATATTCTGTCGGAGCGCATTCTGCTTATTGGCTGTGGTAAAGAGCGCGAGCTGGATGAACGTCAGTACAAGCAGGTCATTCAGAAAACTATCAATACGCTGAATGATACCGGTTCAATGGAGGCCGTCTGCTTCCTGACCGAGCTGCACGTCAAAGGCCGCAATAACTACTGGAAAGTGCGTCAGGCGGTCGAGACCGCTAAAGAAACGCTGTACAGCTTTGACCAGTTGAAAACCAACAAAAGCGAGCCGCGCCGCCCGCTGCGTAAAATGGTTTTCAACGTCCCGACCCGTCGCGAGCTGACCAGCGGCGAACGCGCCATTCAGCACGGTCTGGCGATTGCTGCCGGCATCAAAGCGGCGAAAGATCTCGGCAATATGCCGCCAAACATCTGTAATGCCGCCTATCTGGCCTCTCAGGCGCGCCAGCTGGCCGATACCTACAGTAAGAACGTCATTACCCGCGTTATCGGCGAACAGCAGATGAAAGAGCTGGGAATGAACTCTTATCTGGCGGTCGGCAACGGTTCGCAGAACGAATCGCTGATGTCGGTTATCGAATACAAAGGCAACCCGGCGGAGGATGCGCGTCCTATCGTGCTGGTCGGTAAAGGCCTGACCTTTGACTCCGGCGGCATCTCCATCAAGCCTGCCGAAGGCATGGACGAGATGAAATACGATATGTGCGGCGCGGCGGCAGTGTACGGCGTGATGCGCATGGTGGCAGAACTTCAGCTGCCACTGAACGTTGTCGGCGTGCTTGCTGGATGTGAAAACATGCCGGGTGGTCGCGCCTACCGCCCAGGCGACGTGTTGACCACGATGTCCGGGCAAACGGTTGAAGTGCTGAACACCGATGCCGAAGGGCGCCTGGTGCTGTGCGATGTGCTGACCTACGTCGAGCGCTTCGAGCCGGAGACGGTAATCGACGTGGCGACGCTGACCGGCGCCTGCGTGATAGCGCTGGGCCATCACATCACCGGCCTGATGTCGAACCACAATCCGCTGGCCCACGAGCTGATCGGCGCCTCCGAACTGGCAGGCGATCGCGCATGGCGTCTGCCGCTTGCCGACGAGTTCCAGGAACAGCTGGAATCTAACTTCGCCGATATGGCGAACATCGGCGGCCGTCCCGGCGGAGCGATTACCGCGGGCTGCTTCCTGGCGCGCTTCACCCGTAAGTACAACTGGGCGCACCTGGATATCGCCGGTACCGCGTGGCGTTCCGGTAAAGCCAAAGGCGCGACCGGTCGTCCGGTGGCGATGCTGTCGCAGTTCCTGCTCAACCGCGCTGGGTTTACCGGCGAAGAGTGATGCAACGTGCCGGGTGGACCCGGCCTACTAACGACAGTACACCGTAGGCCGGGTCCGCCCGGCTTAAGCATTTAAAGTCATCACAAGAAGCCCCATATATGAAAAACGCAACGTTCTACCTTCTGGACAACGACACGCAACAAGACGGTCTGAGCGCCGTTGAACAACTGGTGTGTGACATTGCCGCAGAACGTTGGCGCAGCGGCAAGCGAGTGCTCATCGCCTGCGAAGATGAGCAACAGGCCATTCGTCTGGACGAGGCGCTGTGGGCACGGCCAGCGGAAAGTTTTGTTCCGCATAATCTGGCGGGAGAAGGTCCGCGCGGCGGCGCGCCGGTGGAGATCGCCTGGCCGCAAAAACGCAACAGCAGCCCGCGGGATATTCTGATTAGCCTGCGGCTAAATTTTGCAGATTTTGCCACCGCTTTCACAGAAGTGATAGACTTCGTCCCTTATGAAGATTCTTTGAAACAACTGGCGCGCGAACGCTATAAAGCGTACCGCATGGCTGGTTTCAACCTGAACACGGCAACCTGGAAATAATGGAAAAGACATACAACCCCCAAGATATCGAACAGCCGCTTTACGAGCACTGGGAAAAGCAGGGCTATTTCAAGCCTAACGGCGATGAAAGCAAAGAGTCCTTCTGCATCATGATCCCGCCGCCGAACGTCACCGGCAGTTTGCATATGGGTCATGCCTTCCAGCAAACCATCATGGATACCATGATTCGCTACCAGCGCATGCAGGGTAAAAACACTCTGTGGCAGGCCGGTACCGACCACGCGGGTATCGCTACCCAGATGGTGGTTGAGCGTAAGATTGCCGCCGAAGAAGGTAAAACCCGCCACGACTACGGTCGCGACGCCTTTATCGATAAAATCTGGCAGTGGAAAGCGGAGTCCGGCGGCACCATTACCCGCCAGATGCGCCGCCTGGGCAACTCCGTGGACTGGGAGCGCGAGCGCTTCACCATGGACGAAGGCCTGTCCAACGCCGTCAAAGAAGTCTTTGTCCGCCTGTACAAAGAAGATCTGATCTACCGCGGCAAGCGCCTGGTCAACTGGGACCCGAAACTGCGCACCGCTATCTCCGATCTGGAAGTGGAAAACCGCGAGTCTAAAGGCTCGATGTGGCATATCCGCTATCCTCTGGCCGACGGCGCGAAAACCGCTGACGGTAAAGATTATCTGGTCGTCGCCACCACCCGTCCGGAGACCGTGCTGGGCGATACCGGCGTGGCCGTTAACCCGGAAGATCCGCGCTATAAAGACCTTATCGGCAAATTCGTGATCCTGCCGCTGGTTGACCGCCGCATTCCGATTGTAGGCGACGAACACGCCGATATGGAAAAAGGCACCGGCTGCGTGAAGATCACCCCAGCGCACGATTTTAACGACTATGAAGTGGGCAAGCGTCATGCCCTGCCGATGATCAATATCCTGACCTTTGACGGCGACATCCGCGAAACCGCGGAAGTTTATGACACCAAAGGCAACGAGTCTGACGTTTACTCAAACGCTATCCCGGCGGAGTTCCAGAAGCTGGAGCGCTTTGCCGCGCGTAAAGCGGTAGTTGCCGCTATCGACGCGCTGGGCCTGCTGGAAGAGATTAAACCGCACGACCTGACCGTTCCGTACGGCGACCGCGGCGGCGTGGTGATCGAACCGATGCTGACCGACCAGTGGTACGTCCGCGCCGACGTGCTGGCTAAACCCGCTGTTGAAGCGGTTGAGAACGGCGACATCCAGTTCGTGCCGAAGCAGTACGAAAACATGTACTTCTCCTGGATGCGCGACATTCAGGACTGGTGTATCTCCCGCCAGCTGTGGTGGGGTCACCGCATCCCGGCATGGTACGACAACGACGGCAACGTCTACGTTGGCCGCACCGAAGACGAAGTGCGTCAGGAAAATAACCTGGGCGCCGGCGTGGCGCTGCGCCAGGACGAAGACGTTCTCGATACCTGGTTCTCCTCCGCGCTGTGGACCTTCTCCACCCTCGGCTGGCCGGAAAACACCGATGCCCTGCGCCAGTTCCATCCGACCAGCGTGATGGTTTCCGGCTTCGACATCATCTTCTTCTGGATTGCGCGCATGATCATGATGACCATGCACTTCATCAAAGATGAAAACGGCAAGCCGCAGGTGCCGTTTAAAACCGTCTATATGACCGGCCTGATCCGCGATGACGAAGGCCAGAAGATGTCCAAATCGAAGGGCAACGTTATCGACCCGCTGGATATGGTCGACGGCATTTCCCTGCCGGAGCTGCTGGAAAAACGCACCGGTAACATGATGCAGCCGCAGCTGGCGGAAAAAATCGCCAAACGCACCGAGAAACAGTTCCCGAACGGCATTGAGCCGCACGGTACCGACGCCCTGCGCTTTACCCTGGCGGCGTTGGCCTCGACCGGCCGCGATATCAACTGGGATATGAAGCGTCTGGAAGGTTATCGTAACTTCTGCAACAAGCTGTGGAACGCCAGCCGCTTTGTGCTGATGAACACCGAAGATCAGGATTGCGGCTTTAACGGCGGTGAAATGACCCTGTCGCTGGCGGACCGCTGGATCCTGGCGGAATTCAACCAGACCGTCAAAGCCTACCGCGAGGCGCTGGACGGCTTCCGCTTCGATATCGCCGCGGGCATTCTGTATGAGTTCACCTGGAACCAGTTCTGCGACTGGTATCTGGAGCTGACCAAGCCGGTGATGACCGGCGGTTCCGAGTCTGAGCTGCGCGGCACCCGCCACACGCTGGTGACCGTTCTGGAAGGTCTGCTGCGCCTGGCGCACCCGATTATCCCGTTCATCACCGAGACCATCTGGCAGCGCGTGAAGGTGATTTGCGGTATTACTGCCGATACCATCATGCTGCAGCCGTTCCCGCAGTACGATGCGTCTCAGGTTGACGAAGCGGCGCTGGCCGATACCGAATGGCTGAAGCAGGCGATCGTCGCCGTGCGTAACATCCGTGCGGAAATGAACATCGCCCCAGGTAAGCCGCTGGAGCTGCTGCTGCGCGGTTGCAGCGAAGCCGCGATGCGTCGCGTGAACGACAACCGTAGCTTCCTGCTGAACCTGGCGCGTCTGGAAAGCATCACCGTGCTGCCCGCCGATGATAAAGGTCCGGTTTCCGTGACCAAAATTATCGACGGCGCCGAGCTGCTGATCCCGATGGCCGGCCTCATCAATAAAGAAGATGAACTGGCGCGCCTCGCGAAAGAGGTGACAAAAATCGAAGGTGAGATTGGCCGCATCGAGAGCAAACTCTCCAACGAAGGCTTTGTGGCACGCGCGCCGGAAGCGGTGATCGCCAAAGAGCGTGAGAAGCTGGAAGGTTACGCGGAAGCGAAAGCGAAGCTGATTGAGCAGCAGGCGGTTATCGCCGCGCTGTAATTCACTCGCCCCTTATCCCATCCGGGTAAGGGGCGTTTTCTGTGAAAGATCCTCGCTTGCACTCTCCCCTCCCGCAGTGTTATTAACAACATCATCCGTCATCATTTTGCAACGAGTCTTCACATGAATACGAGCGCAACCCTACCGCTAACCCTGCGCCGCATCACGGCTAATGATAATCAGGCGATAGCCAACGTTATCCGCCAGGTTTCCGCCGAATATGGCCTGACCGCCGATAAAGGCTATACGGTCGCCGATCCGAATCTGGATCAGCTCTATGAGCTTTATAGCCAACCGGGTTCCGCCTATTGGGTCGTTGAGCAGAATGGTGAAGTGGTCGGCGGCGGCGGCGTGGCGCCGCTCTCCTGCAGCGAGCCCGATATCTGCGAACTACAAAAAATGTATTTTATGACCTCCGCGCGTGGTCGGGGACTGGCGAAAAAGCTGGCGCTGATGGCCATGGATTACGCCCGTGAACAGGGTTTCAAACGCTGCTATCTCGAAACCACCGCCTTCCTTAAAGAAGCGGTCGGTTTATATGAGCATCTCGGCTTCGAGCATATCGACGGGCCGCTGGGCTGCACCGGCCACGTTGACTGCGAGGTCACGATGCTGAAAGTGCTGTAGCGCCCGCAAAACGACGACGTTAATTAATCGAAAAAATGCATGGTTTTCATGCAAAAAGAGCGTTATTCACCGCACGTTTTCGCTAATACACTCTTCGAGCATTGGATCTTTTCGCCTGCTACTGCGGCAGGCTTTGCTCAGGATAGAACATCATGAAAAAACTCCCCCTCCTGCTCACCGGCGGCCTGATGCTTGCCGGCATGGCTTCCTGCGTTAACGCCGGCGAACTTGCTGGCAATACCGAAGGCGCTCAGGTCATTCGCGTGGAAAAAAACCGGGGCCGTATCGATGCGCTCAACGATATCGTTTATAGCCAGGTAAAAAGCACCGTCGCCGTTCGTCAGCTGCATATGTCTTTACTGGTACCGCGTAACGGCGATCTGAAACCGGCAATCATCTATTTCCCCGGCGGCGGTTTCACCAGCGCGGCCTGGAATAAGTTTATCGAGATGCGTATGGCGCTGGCGACGGCGGGATTCGTCGTCGCGGCGGCGGAATACCGTACGGTTCCCGACACCTTCCCGGCCCCGGTTATCGATGGTAAAGCCGCCGTTCGCTATCTCCGCGAACATGCCGCGGAATACGGTATAGACCCGTCACGTATTGGCGTGCTGGGGGATTCCGCAGGCGGCTATATGGCGCAGATGCTGGCGCTCACCAACGGCGACAAAACGTTCGATCGTGGCGATAACCTGGCGCAATCCTCGGACGTGCAGGCCGCCGCCACGCTGTACGGTATTTCAAACCTGTTGAATATCGGCGAAGGTTTTCCGCAGGCGATTCAAAAAGTACACCAGTCGCCGGCGGTCACTGAAGCGCTGCTGGTACACGGTAGCGCTTTTCGCGACTGGCCGGGAGCGACCATTGACAGCGATCCGCAAAAAGCCCTGGCGGCCAGCCCGATGGGCCATATCAGCGGTAAAAAGCCGCCGTTTTTAATTATGCACGGCAGCGCCGATACCCTGGTTTCACCGGTACAAAGTCAACAGCTCTATCGCGCGCTGAAGAAGGAGGGCAACCCGGCTGATTACGTGTTGCTGGCGGGTGCGGAGCACGGCGATGACAGCTGGTATCAGAAGCCGGTTATTGAACGGGTAGTGAACTGGTTTAAAGCGACCCTCGGCGCGCCAAAAGCCGCCGCGACAGCAGAGAAAGACAAAAACGCCAATCTGTAATAGATCGTCAGGCCGCTGCGGCGAAGCGGCGGCCTGGCACTCAGACCGGCACGCCGCTGTGAAAACGAAACTCCGCTTCAGGCGCGTTAATTAACGCCGCTTCCGCCTCGCCAAGCTGGCGCACGCGTTCGCTGATATTTTCCGCGGAAATCCTCTGCGCTAAGTCCAGATAGTCCTGATAGTGGCGCGCTTCGGAACGCAGCAGCGACAGATAAAACTTCTGCAGATCGTCATCCAGCCATGGCGCCAGCGCGGCAAAACGCTCGCAGGAACGGGCTTCAATGTAGGCGCCGCAAATCAGTTTATCGATCAGCATCACCGGTTCGTGAGAACGCACTTCCCGGCGCAGCCCGCGGGCATAGTTGCTGGCGGTGATTTTGACGTACGGGATTTCGCGGGAAAGCATGATTTCCCTCACCTGCCAGAAGTGATGCAGCTCCTCTTTGATCAGCAAAATCATGCTGTCGAGCAGCTGACGTCCCCAGGGATCGTCGGTCTGCGGCATGGCGCTTTTGTTTATCTGCTTATGTAGCGCGACGAAATCCGGCTCCGGGCCCCAGCGGTAGGTGAAGTCCTCGTAGGGCTTCAGGCAGGCCAGCAGCTCATCGGCGCCTTCTTTATCCGCAACGTATCGACGCACCAGCAGCATGGCGTTTTGCGCCGCTTTCAGCTCGCACACCATATGGTCGGTCAATAGCAGTGGAAGATTTTCCGGTTTACGGGCTTCATCAATCCACGCCTGAGGAGTTGGGCAATGCAGAAAGCTTAAAATCGGGGCGAGTATTTGCGGGTAATCCATTGAAATTCCTTGCTATACGGCGGCATAACGCACCGCCGTATACCTCTGCTACCTAGTGGCGAACGCCGTCGTCGTCTTCATCAACGAGATCTTCGTCGTCGTCACCTTCTTCGTCTTCCCCGTTAGGATCTTCGTAGTAGGTGCCCCAGCCGTCGTATTCAACGTCGTATTTTTCCGCCAGCGTCATCAGCTGCTCAACCTGGGCATCGATCAGCTCGGCATTCAGCGCGGATTCGCTGAGGATATCGCAGCAAATCACGGTATCGCCCTCTTCCACTTCCAGCTCTTCTGGCTCAGTCACTTCATAGCCCAGCTTGAAAGCTTCTACCGCCACTTTCTCCAGCGTTTCGAAATCATCGGCGGAGAGATGGTGCTCAATGGTGTACAGCGCGTCCGGATCGCTGCCGTCTTCGAGCAACTCTTCAATAATCAGACGCGTTTCTTCACGCTGTTCTTCCAGTAATTCCGGGTTGGCCATGGCTCGTTCCTCATAATGTGTCGCAGATGCTTCTATTGTCACATACCGCCGTGATTGCCTCCACCTTCTAAGAGAAAGATTTATGACACGGGGTTGCAAATGAATATTCATACATATAAAGTGAATTTTAATTCAACAAATGGTCTAAGCCATGTGAGGGAACCATGTCCGCGTTATATCAGAAGCATTTTTTAAAGTTGCTTGATTTTACTCCTGCAGAAATTACCGCCCTGCTTGAACTGGCGGCCAGGCTCAAAGCTGATAAGAAAAACAATATCGAAATTCAGCATCTCACCGGCAAAAACATCGCGCTCATCTTCGAAAAAGACTCTACTCGTACCCGATGCTCTTTCGAAGTTGCCGCATTTGACCAGGGCGCTCGCGTCACCTATCTCGGACCAAGCGGCAGCCAGATTGGCCACAAAGAGTCGATTAAAGACACCGCCCGCGTGCTGGGACGCATGTACGACGGTATTCAATATCGCGGTCATGGCCAGGAAGTGGTGGAAACCCTTGCCGAATATGCCGGCGTTCCGGTATGGAACGGCCTGACCAATGAATTCCACCCTACCCAGCTGCTAGCGGACCTTCTGACCATGCAGGAGCACCTGCCGGGCAAAGCCTTTAACCAGATGACCCTGGTCTACGCCGGCGACGCGCGGAATAATATGGGCAACTCCATGCTCGAAGCCGCCGCGCTAACCGGCCTGGATCTGCGCCTGGTCGCGCCAACGGCCTGCTGGCCGGAAGAGAAGCTGGTCGAGCAGTGCCGGGCGCTGGCGCAGAAAAACGGCGGCAATATTACGCTGACCGAAGATATCGCCGCGGGCGTGAAGGGCGCGGACTTTATCTATACCGACGTCTGGGTATCAATGGGCGAAGCTAAAGAGAAGTGGGCGGAGCGTATCGCGCTGCTGCGCGGGTATCAGGTGAATAGCGAGATGATGGCGCTGACCGGCAATCCGCAGGTGAAATTCCTCCACTGCCTGCCCGCGTTCCACGACGACCAGACCACGCTCGGCAAACAGATGGCGGCGGAGTACGGCCTGCACGGCGGTATGGAAGTCACCGACGAGGTATTTGAATCCGCGGCGAGCGTCGTTTTCGACCAGGCGGAAAACCGCATGCATACTATCAAAGCGGTGATGGTGGCGACGCTGGGTAAGTAAGCGTTCTCGCGATATTTCCCCGGATTGCGCTGCGCTTATCCGGGCTACCCGCCCCCAAACCGCACTGCTCTGTAGTCCGGGCAAGGCGCCAGCCGCAGCCCGTGGGCTTTCCCGGAGGTGGCGCTTGACGCGCCTGTCCGGGCTACCGGACCGCAACAACCATAGCCCTGACGAGCAGCCCGGGGTATTTTTTACGCCATCAGCATCTTCACAACCGCTTTGCGCACCTTCGCCGGCGTGCCGACGGCGCACAGCGGCTTATGTACTTCGCCGGGATAGAACACTACAAAATCGCCTTCGCTGAGGATAACGGTTTTTTCCTGCGCCCCCTCCACCAGGAAAGCGATGTCTTTATCAGCCAGCCAATCGGTATCCGGCGCACCGGCGGGAAGAACGCTAAAGGTCATGCTCTCCTGGCCTTTGAGTACAATCTGGATGTCGAGGTAGCGGGCGTGATACTCGGCGCGGCGGTCGGCCATCGGCTCGGTGGTATCTTCGGAAATGAGATAAAACAGGTTGTTGCCGTCAATATCATGTTTACCCAGCGGCGTCGCGTCGGTGACGTGGGCCTTAACGTGTTCGATAGCCTCGCGTAGAGACGCCGGCAGCCAGCTCTGCAGATGGTGAATGTTCCCAACGATCATAATAACCCCTAATTATAAAACAGCTTTTCATTTTCCGTTTTATACCCCCCTTCGCACTGCCATACCACCTCTTTTTCAGGGTTTTTTGCGTTACCGCACTCTTCTCCAGGCAAACGTTTACCTTTTGTGGATTAATCGCTTGATCCGAAATATGAGCTGCGTATAATGCCACCCGTTTTGCCGGGAGGAATTATGGTTCAGTGTGTACGACATCGCGTCTTACCGCGTCTGAAAACAGGCGCTGGCCTGCCGTTTTTTCTTTCCGTTGCATCCGTATTCGTAAAGCCCCTTATTTAAGGGGCTTTTTTTTTGCCCAGGCGTCAGGAGATAAACATGGCTAATCCGCTGTATCAAAAACATATCATTTCTATAAACGATCTCAGCCGCGAAGACCTTGAACTGGTACTGGCAACCGCAGCAAAGCTCAAAGCCCATCCACAGCCTGAGCTGCTGAAGCATAAAGTGATTGCCAGCTGCTTTTTTGAAGCGTCGACCCGCACCCGCCTGTCGTTTGAAACCTCGATGCATCGCCTGGGCGCCAGCGTGGTCGGTTTCTCGGACAGCAGCAACACCTCGCTGGGCAAGAAAGGCGAAACCCTGGCCGATACCATCTCGGTCATCAGCACCTATGTCGATGCCATCGTCATGCGCCACCCGCAGGAAGGCGCGGCGCGTCTGGCGACCGAATTCTCCGGCGGTATTCCGGTACTCAACGCCGGCGACGGCGCGAACCAGCATCCGACGCAGACCCTGCTGGATCTGTTCACCATTCAGGAGACCCAGGGCCGTCTGGAAAATCTTAACGTGGCGATGGTCGGCGACCTGAAATACGGCCGCACCGTTCACTCCCTGACCCAGGCGCTGGCGAAATTTAACGGCAACCGCTTCTACTTTATCGCGCCGGACGCGCTGGCCATGCCGCAGTACATCCTCGACATGCTCGACGAAAAAGGCATTGCCTGGAGCCTGCATAGCGCCATTGAAGAGGTGATGGAAGAGGTGGACATTCTGTATATGACCCGGGTACAGAAAGAGCGCCTCGACCCATCGGAATATGCCAACGTGAAGGCGCAGTTTGTCCTGCGCGCCGCCGATCTGGAAGGCGCCCGCGCCAATATGAAGGTGCTGCATCCGCTGCCGCGCATTGATGAAATCACCACCGATGTCGATAAAACGCCGCACGCCTGGTACTTCCAGCAGGCAGGCAACGGCATCTTCGCGCGCCAGGCCTTACTGGCACTGGTACTGAATAGCGATCTGGCACTGTAAGGGGAAAAAGAGATGACACACGACAATAAATTACAGGTAGAAGCCATCAAACGTGGCACCGTTATCGACCATATCCCGGCGCAGGTCGGCTTTAAGCTGCTGACCCTGTTCAAACTGACCGAAACGGATCAGCGCATCACCATCGGCCTGAACCTGCCGTCAGGCGAAATGGGCCGCAAAGATTTAATCAAAATCGAAAACACCTTCCTGACCGACGAGCAGGTCAACCAGCTCTCCCTGTACGCGCCGCAGGCTACGGTGAACCGCATTGATGATTATGAAGTGGTCGGTAAATCCCGCCCGCATCTACCGGACCGCATTAACAACGTACTGGTTTGCCCCAACAGCAACTGTATCAGCCACGCCGAGCCGGTGTCCTCCAGCTTTGCGGTGAAGAAACGTGAAAACGATATCGCGCTGAAGTGCAAATATTGTGAAAAAGAATTTTCACATCATGTCGTTCTGGCAAACTAAATGCTTCGGTAGCAGACCCAGCAATGGGTCTGCTAATAAAACGATACGTTAAATAATCCGCGCAAAGTCAACTCACAGACCGTTTGCAAGATAATCAATATCTCTCACTATACCATCATTTATTATCCAGGTGTCTGACGGTTATATATAATGATTATTGATATTGCTCATTAAATATCACCCGTATTGCTCTCGTTTTTTTCTCTTCATACACTCCAGAACGCTTTCCATTATTTATTAATTAATCACTGGATGAATTATGAAACTGAAGAAAATATCGCTCTATACGGCAACATTATTATTTACCTCCTCAGCATTGGCTCATGGCTATGTGGAATCTCCGCCAAGTCGGGCCTACCAATGTAATACAGGGAAAAACACGGACTGCGGTCCGGTGCAGTGGGAACCGCAAAGCGTTGAGCAAGCAAGCGGTTTTCCTGAAGGCCCGATGCCGCCTGACGGGCAACTGGCCAGCGCGGGTAAAACCAACTTCTCGCAGCTGGATAGCCAGAGCCCGACCCGCTGGTCGAAAACCAGGATAAAGAGCGGTAAAAATAATTTTGTCTGGCACCATTCTGCGCCCCACAGAACCGCTAACTGGCGTTATTACATTACCAAACAAAACTGGGTTCAAAATAAGCCGCTGACGCGCAGCGATTTTGAAAGCAAGCCCTTTTGTCAAATCGCCGGTAACGGCGTAGCGCCGGCAATACAGGTCACCCATTCCTGTAATGTCCCCGAGCGTACCGGCTATCAGGTTATTTATGCCGTGTGGGAAATTGCCGATACGGCAAATAGTTTCTATCAGGCCATTGATGTCGATTTTGGCAGCACCAGCGATGACAGCGCAGACGAATCACTCTGGACAACGCAGCTGTCAGGCCAGCTGACTGGGAAGGATCTCCATGCTGGTGATAAAGTCGTTGCCCATTTCTTTAACGCGAGCGGCGAAGTTTATTCGTTACAAACGGAATTAACGATCGCCAGCGATGCGCAGGGGCAAAACAGCCGATGGTCTTACGATCTGGCGGAAGCCATTAATACCGCGCACGAAGGCAAGCTGCGCGCCGGGGTAAAGGAGGGCGATGGCAATATTAACCCGATCCATGGCGTTAACCAGGTCTATGTGCCGCAAGACAGCGCGGTACAAAGCGTCACGCTGACCTATGCCGAATCGCAGTCAGACGATAGCGCGAAAGAATCTCTGAGCATTACCAACGTCAGCGCAACCAAAATCGAAAACGGGAAAGCGACGGTGACCTTTAACGCCACGGCCAACGGTAAAATGCACCTTACCGCCGCCGTCAGCAATCATGCGGGCACGGAGAAAGGGAGCATTCAGCAAACGGTAGATAATCGCACCCTGACGTTAACTATTCCTCTAAGTCACGTTCAGGCTGGCCATCATATGCTGCGCTACAATGCCAGCAATGAGCAAGGCGCCATCATCGGCCAGGGGGTCATTAACCTGATGCTGGAAGAGAGTGCGCAACCGACGCCAGCGCCTGCGGGCAAGTATGACTACACCTTTCCGGAGCAGCTGAAAAGCTATACGGCAGGCACCCGGGTTTTACAGCCTAAAGACGGCAAAGTGTACCAATGTCGCCCACTCCCCTACAGCGGCTACTGCGTGCAGTGGAGCCAACACGCCAACCAGTACGAACCGGGCGTCGGGTCAGCCTGGACGGCGGCATGGACTGAAGTCACCCGCTAATTTCGTTCTGCAGATTCATGCCTTAAGCGGATAGCGCCCTGCGTTATCCGCTGCTCTGCTTCGCAAAATGCGGCCTGTATAATGATAAAGCAGTCAGCACTCTTTATAATGGCCAACGCCAGTCAGATTACCTTTAAATATTTCAGGAGAACTCATGTCTAAAACTATCGCGACGGAAAATGCACCCGCAGCCATCGGCCCGTACGTTCAGGGTGTTGATCTGGGTAATATGATCATCACTTCCGGGCAGATCCCGGTAGACCCGAAAACCGGCAGCGTGCCGGAAGATGTCGCCGCTCAGGCACGTCAGTCGCTGGAAAACGTGAAAGCTATCGTAGAAGCCGCGGGCCTGAAAGTTGGCGATATCATTAAAACCACCGTTTTCGTGAAAGATCTGAACGATTTCGCCACCGTTAACGCCGCCTATGAAGCCTTCTTCACCGAGCACAACGCCACCTTCCCGGCGCGCTCCTGCGTAGAAGTGGCGCGTCTGCCGAAAGACGTGAAAATTGAGATTGAAGCGATCGCCATTCGTCGCTAATCGTAGACAGTATGAACAAAGGCAGCCCGTGGCTGCCTTTGTTGTTTCTGCACGTAAAGCGCCTCGCTCACTGCCAGCCGTAGCGACGGCTGTAGAAGCCTTTGACCATCTGCGTCAGCGTCATATAGCCCGCAAGGATCGCAATCAGCCACGGGAAGTAGCTGAGCGGCAACGCCTGAAGCTGCAGGTAGCCCGCCAGCGGCGAGAACGGCAGCGCAATTCCCACCACCATCACCAGCAGCGTCATCACGATCAGCGGCCAGGCCGCGCGGCTCTGGATAAACGGGATCCGCCGCGTACGGATCATATGCACAATCAGCGTCTGCGACAGCAGGCCAACCACGAACCAGCCGGACTGGAACAGGGTCTGATGTTCCGGCGTGTTGGCGTGGAATACCCACCACATCAGGCAGAACGTCAGAATATCGAATATGGAACTGATCGGCCCAAAGAAGACCATAAAGCGGCCGAGATCCGCCGGGTTCCAGCGCTGCGGTTTACGAATCTGCTCATCGTCCACGTTATCAAACGGGATCGCGACCTGGGATACGTCGTACAGCAGGTTCTGGATCAGCAGATGCAGCGGCAGCATCGGCAGGAACGGCAGGAAGGCGCTGGCCACCAGCACGCTAAAAACGTTACCGAAATTGGAGCTGGCGGTCATTTTGATGTACTTGAGCATATTGGCGAAGGTCCGGCGGCCTTCAATAACCCCCTCCTCCAGCACCATCAGGCTCTTCTCCAGCAGGATGATATCCGCCGCCTCGCGGGCGATATCCACCGCGCCGTCGACGGAAATACCGATATCCGCCGCGCGCAGCGCCGGGGCGTCGTTAATGCCGTCGCCCATAAAACCCACCACGTGTCCTTCGCGTTTCAGTAGGGTCACGATACGCTCTTTGTGCAGCGGCGCCAGGCGAGCAAACAGGGTGGTACGTTTTGCCAGTTCGGCCAACTCATCATCGTTCAGCGCTTCAACCTGGCTGCCGATAACCACGTCCCCCGCATCCAGCCCCACTTCGTGGCAGACTTTGGCCGCCACCAGCTCACTGTCGCCAGTGAGGATTTTGACCGTAATGCCGCTGGCCTTCAGCGCCTTGAGCGCCGGGGCGGTAGTCTCTTTCGGCGGGTCAAGGAAGGCGATATAACCTTCGAGGATCAGATCTGACTCATCCGCGCGCTGGTAGTCGCCTTCGCGTGCGGGCAGGTACTTCGTCGCCACCGCCACCACGCGCAATCCCTGGCGGTTGAGGGTGTCGGTGACGCGACGGATGCGCCGTAGCATGGTCTCGTCCAGCGGTACGATGTCGCCGTTATAGCGCACTTGGGTCGAGACGTTGAGGATCTCCTGCAAAGCGCCTTTGCAGATCAGCTGGTGAACGTTGTCCTGCTCCTGCACCACCACCGACATACGGCGACGCTCAAAATCGAACGGGATCTCATCCACTTTTTGCCAGCGTTCCGCCAGCCCGCGCGCTGACTCCAGCTCTACGCCCTCCAGCACCGCGGTATCGAGCAGATTCTTCAGCCCGGTCTGATAGTGGCTATTCAGCCAGGCGGTATGCAGCACCCGTTCGCTCACTTTGCCGGAGACATCGGTGTGATTCTCCAGCACGATTTTATCCTGCGTCAGGGTACCGGTTTTATCGGTGCACAGAATGTCCATCGCGCCAAAGTTCTGTATCGCGTCGAGGTGCTTGACGATCACTTTCTGTTTCGACAGCTTCACCGCCCCGCGCGCCAGGGTCGAGGTGACGATCATCGGCAGCATTTCCGGGGTCAGACCCACCGCGACGGAGAGCGCGAACAGCGCCGCCTCCCACCAGTCGCCTTTGGTGTAGCCGTTAATCAGCAGCACGATCGGCGTCATCACCAGCATAAAGCGGATCAACAGCATGCTGACCCGGCTGATGCCTTTCTGAAAGGCGTTCGGCTCGCTTTCCTGCTCGCTGACGCGACCGGCCAGCTGGCCAAACCAGGTGCCGCCGCCGGTGGCGAAAACGATGGCCTGCGCCGATCCGCTCACTACGTTGGTACCCATAAAGCACAGGGTGTCGCACTCCAGCGGGTTCGTCTGTAGCGGGTCGCGGGTGCGGGTCACCTTTTCGACCGGCAGCGATTCCCCGGTCAGCGAGGCCTGGGCGACAAACAGGTCGCGCGCCTGAATGACGCGCAGATCTGCCGGAATCATGTCCCCCGCCGATAGCTTAACGATATCTCCCGGCACCAGCTGGTCGATGGGCAGCTCGCACCAGCGGCTTTCACCCTGCTCATTCACCACCCGCAGGACCGTCGCGGTGTTGCTGACCATCGCCTTCAGGGCGTCCGCGGCTTTGGTCGAGCGGGCTTCCTGGATAAAGTTCAGCAGCGTGGAGATCCCCACCATCAGGGCGATAACCGCCGCGGCAAACAGATCCTCCGTCGAGTAGGAGACGATACCCAGAACGGTCAGCAGCAGATTGAAAGGATTGCGGTAACAGCTCCACAGATGCACCCACCACGGCGACGGCTTCTGCGCCGGGATCTGGTTTTCGCCATACTGCGCGATTTTCTGCGCCACTTCGCCTTCGTTTAGCCCTTCTGGATGACTGGCGAAAGCGCGCCAGATTTCATTCTCATCCATTGCCGCCACGTTCAGGCACTGCTTGCCGAGAGAATCCGGGATCGGCGCGCTCGCCAAATTGCGAGCATCGGGTAGCGGATCGCGTTGCACTAAACGATGCGGTAAATGGCGGCCAAGCTGGGCAAACAGCTGGCGGGTAAAATTTTTCAACATAAACAGTCCCTCCGCGCTCGCGCGAGCGAACGCAGCGCAACCGACAGGCGCGAGTAAACCTTACCTGTCAGGCATATTATTTTTATGGCAGGGACATCAAGGACGTCGCTGCTTTACGCTTCCGGTAAAGCAACGCTAAGCGGGATTACCGGAAAAAAAGATGGCTCCATCGAGGATCGGGAGTGGGTTCGGGGTCCATAAAATCTCCGGTAAATGAATACAAACGGCGCGAATTATATCGTCACCGATACTCTATTTGTGGCTATTATGGCGATGATACCCCCGGGTAGCTAAACCAGACGTAAACCAGACTTTGCTCATTGTGGTTTCCTTGAGTAGCATTAGGCTCACTTTAATCGGACCACAACGAGAACCCTGCATGCAAAACCGGCTGACCATCAAAGATATCGCGCGCTTAAGCGGCGTCGGGAAATCGACGGTATCCCGCGTGCTTAATAACGAAAGCGGCGTTAGCGAACGCACCCGCGAACGGGTCGAAGCGGTGATGCAACAGCATGGATTTTCGCCTTCGCGCTCCGCCAGGGCGATGCGTGGTCAAAGCGACAAAGTCGTGGCGATTATCGTCACCCGCCTGGATTCACTCTCAGAAAATCTTGCCGTGCAAACCATGCTTCCGGCTTTTTACGAACAGGGCTACGATCCGATTATGATGGAGAGCCAATTCTCTCCGGCGCTGGTCGAGGAGCATCTCGGCATGCTCGCCCGGCGCAATATCGATGGCGTGGTGCTGTTTGGTTTTACCGGCATTCATGAAGAGATGCTCACCCCGTGGCGGGAGACGCTGGTGCTGCTGGCCCGCGACGCGCCCGGAATCGCCTCCGTCTGCTATGACGATGAAGGGTCGATCAGGATGCTGATGCAGCGCCTTTACGAGCGTGGACATCGCCACATCAGCTTCCTCGGCGTGCCGCATAGCGACGTGACCACCGGGCAGCGCCGCCACCAGGCCTACCTCGATTTCTGTCAGAAAAAACGCCTCACTCCCCTCGCCGCGCTGCCGGGTCTGGGCATGAAACAGGGCTACGAAAGCGTCGCTGAGGTGCTGTCGGCAGAGACCAGCGCGCTGGTCTGCGCAACCGATACTCTCGCGCTGGGGGCCAGCAAGTATCTCCAGCAACAGGGAATCGATCGTCTCCAGCTTGCCAGCGTTGGCAGCACGCCGCTGATGAAGTTTCTCCACCCGGAGATCCTGACGGTCGATCCCGGCTATGCCGAATCCGGACGCCAGGCGGCACAGCAGCTGATCGAGCAGATCGCCGGCAACCGTGAGCCCCGTCAAATCGTGATTCCCGCCGTACTGAATTAACCCCGCAGGAACGATTTATGTGATCTTCACTGCGTTTCGGGAACGTTCCCATTTTGCAATTTAAGCGGAGCGAGTAGGATCCGTCTCAAGTTAAATGCAACCTCTCCCCTCGGTCATGAGGCCTCATCATGAGTAAAGTGAATCAGCAGGACATCGATAAACTTATCGAACTGGTGGGCGGGCGCGACAATATCGCCACCGTCAGCCACTGTATTACCCGTTTGCGCTTTGTGCTGAATAATCCGGCCATCGCCAAACCGAAAGACATTGAACAGCTACGCATGGTGAAGGGCTGCTTTACCAACGCCGGACAGTTCCAGGTGGTGATCGGCACCGAGGTTGGCGACTACTATAAAGCGCTTCTGGCGACTACCGGCCAGGCCAGCGCCGACAAAGAGCAGGCCAAAAAAGCCGCGCGGCAGAATATGAAATGGCATGAACAGCTCATTTCACACTTCGCGGAGATCTTCTTCCCGCTGCTGCCTGCGCTGATCAGCGGCGGCCTGATCTTAGGCTTCCGCAACGTGATCGGCGATCTGCCGATGAGCAACGGCCAGACGCTGGCGCAAATGCACCCGTCGCTGAAAACTATTTATGACTTCCTGTGGCTGATTGGCGAGGCGATCTTCTTCTACCTGCCGGTGGGTATCTGCTGGTCCGCGGTCAAGAAAATGGGCGGCACGCCGATCCTCGGCATCGTGCTGGGCGTCACGCTGGTCTCTCCGCAGCTGATGAACGCCTACCTGCTGGGCCAGCAGGTGCCGGAAGTCTGGAACTTTGGTCTGTTCACCATTGAGAAGGTCGGCTACCAGGCGCAGGTTATCCCGGCCCTGCTGGCGGGACTGGCGCTCGGCTTTATCGAAACGCGGCTGAAACGCATCGTGCCTGACTATCTCTATCTGGTGATCGTACCAGTCTGTTCGCTGATTCTGGCAGTCTTCCTCGCGCACGCTTTTATCGGCCCGTTTGGCCGCATGATTGGCGACGGCGTGGCCTGGGCCGTGCGTCATCTGCTAACCGGCAGCTTCGCGCCGATTGGCGCCGCGCTGTTCGGCTTCCTGTACGCGCCGCTGGTGATCACCGGGGTTCATCAGACCACGCTCGCCATCGATATGCAGATGATACAGAGCATGGGCGGGACGCCGGTATGGCCGCTGATTGCGCTGTCCAACATTGCCCAGGCGTCGGCGGTCGTGGGAATCATCATCGCCAGCCGTAAACAGAACGAACGTGAAATCTCCGTTCCGGCCGCCATTTCCGCCTACCTCGGCGTCACGGAACCGGCCATGTACGGTATCAACCTGAAGTACCGCTTCCCGATGCTGTGCGCGATGGTCGGTTCCGGTCTTGCCGGGCTGCTGTGCGGCCTGAACGGCGTGATGGCCAACGGTATCGGCGTCGGCGGCCTGCCGGGCATCCTCTCTATCCAGCCAACCTACTGGCAGGTTTACGCGCTGGCGATGGCCATCGCCGTAGTGGTACCGATTGTCCTGACGACGGTCGTTTACCAGCGCAAATTCCGCCAGGGCACCTTACAGATTGTCTGACTTCTTATTTTCGGGGCGCCCAGGCGCCCCCTTGCTGTAGCAGGAACGTGATATGAATACCCTTCCCCTCTGGTGGCAAAACGGCGTTATTTATCAAATCTATCCGAAGAGTTTCCAGGACACCACCGGTACCGGAACCGGCGATCTGCGCGGCGTCACCTCCCGCCTCGACTATCTGCAAAAGCTCGGCGTGGACGCCATCTGGCTGACGCCGTTCTACGTCTCGCCACAGGTGGATAATGGTTACGACGTCGCCAACTATACCGCTATCGACCCAACCTACGGCACGCTGGACGATTTCGACGAACTGGTCACTCAGGCGCACGATCGCGGGATCCGCATCGTGCTGGATATGGTGCTGAACCACACTTCGACCGAACACGCGTGGTTCCGCGAAGCGCTCAATAAAGAGAGTCCGTATCGCCAGTTCTATATTTGGCGCGACGGCGAACCCACCACGCCGCCCAACAACTGGCGCTCAAAATTTGGCGGTAACGCCTGGCAGTGGCACGCCGAAAGCGAGCAGTACTATCTGCATCTGTTCGCCATTGAGCAGGCGGACCTGAACTGGGAAAACCCGGCGGTACGCGCGGAGCTGAAAAAAGTGTGCGAGTTCTGGGCCGATCGCGGCGTCGACGGCCTGCGCCTCGATGTGGTCAATTTGATCTCCAAAGACCAGACCTTTCCGTCCGATACGGATGGCGACGGCCGCCGCTTCTATACCGACGGTCCGCGAGCGCACGAATTTTTGCAGGAGATGAGCCGCGATGTCTTCACCCCGCGCAACCTGATGACGGTCGGCGAAATGTCCTCCACCACGCTTGAGCATTGCCAGAAGTACGCGGCGCTCGACGGCGGTGAGCTATCGATGACCTTTAACTTCCACCATCTGAAGGTGGACTATCCCGGCGGCGAGAAGTGGACGCTGGCGCGCCCGGATTTTGTGGCCTTGAAAGCGCTGTTCAGGCACTGGCAGCAGGGGATGCACAATCGCGCGTGGAACGCGCTGTTCTGGTGTAACCACGACCAGCCGCGCATCGTCTCCCGCTTCGGCGACGAGGGTGAATACCGCGTCCCGGCGGCGAAAATGCTGGCGATGGTGCTCCACGGTATGCAGGGCACGCCCTATATCTATCAGGGCGAAGAGATCGGCATGACGAATCCGCACTTTACGCGCATTACCGATTATCGCGACGTTGAGAGCCACAACATGTTCATCGAACGCGCGGCGCAGGGCCAGGATCCGGATGAACTTCTGGCGATTCTGGCCAGTAAATCGCGCGATAACAGCCGTACGCCAATGCAGTGGAACAGCGCCGATAACGGCGGTTTTAGCGCAGGCGAGCCGTGGATTGCGCTGTGCGATAACTATCGCGAGATCAACGCCGAAGCGGCGCTGGCGGACCCGGAATCGGTGTTTTATACCTATCAGCAGCTGATTGCGTTGCGCAAGAGCGCGCCAGTGCTGACCTGGGGCGACTATCAGGACCTGCTGCCGGAACATCCGTCCCTGTGGTGCTATCGCCGTCAGTGGCAAGGGCAAACGCTGGTGGTCGTGGCGAACCTGAGCCGCGAGTTCCAGCGCTGGCAGCCGGAAGCGATGAGCGGCGAATGGGGGATGCTGATGAGCAACTACGCGGAAGCGGCAAACCGTCCTGCCGATATGACCCTACGTCCGTTTGAAGCGGTATGGTGGCTGCAGGAGTAACCCCTCCCCGGCTTGCGCTGAGAGTCCCGGGTCGCGCTGCGCTTACCCGGGCTACAGGTTCACCATCGTCTGCGAGCCAGTAGCCCGGACAGGCGCGTCAAGCGCCGCCTCCGGGAATATGCTTTAAATACGATCGGCCGCAGACAGCGTCGCGCTGGCTTCCGGCTGCGCTGACGCCTGCTCTTCTTTTGCCTTCAGGCGATCCCATGCCCGGAAGAACGGATAGTAGATCACCAGCGAGATCGCCAGGTTCACCACCTGCAGCACCGCACCGGAAACGTGCCCTCCGGTCGCCAGATAGCCACTCATAAAAATAGGCGTGGTAAACGGCAGCGCAATCCCCGCCGGCTTCATCACCAGCCCGGTGGCCATCGCGGTATACGAGACAATCACCAACAGGACTGGCGTCAAAATAAACGGCAGGAAGAAGTACGGGTTCATCACCAGCGGAATGCCGAATACCATCGGCTCGCTGATATTGAACAGCGCCCCCGGCGCGGCAATTTTCCCTAGCTGTTTCATCTGCTGGCTACGGCTGCGCAGCAGCATAAAAATCACCAGCCCCAGCAGCGCCCCGGTACCGCCGGGCGCAATCCACAGGTCATAAAACTGCTGGGTGATGATATGCGGGATCGGCAGCCCATTCTGAAACGCTTCCAGGTTCTCCGACATATTCGACAGCCAGACCGGGCGAATAAACACCAGCACAATGGTGTCGCCGTGCAGCCCCAGGGTCCACAGGATGCCAATCAGGATCACTGAGATAATCATCCCCGGCAGCGAACCGCCGACGTGCGACATCGGAATACCAATCAGCGTGGTGATCATGCTATTGATATCACCGAACGGCGAGGCTTCGACGATCAGGCGCAGCGCCAGCACCACGGCCAGCACGCAGAAGCCGGGGATCAGGGCGAGAAAAGATTTCGCCACCGCGGGCGGTACGCCATCTGGCATGCGGATCACCAGATTACGGCTGGCCACCAGGCGGTAGATCTCCGTGGAAAGCAGCGAAATCACAATCGCCACAAACAGTCCCTGGCTGCCAATCATCCCTACCGGCAGCACGCCTTTGACGATTTGCGCCGCCGAGCCATCTGCCGGTGTAAAAAGCGTCACCTGCGGGATCGTCATCACAAACGCCACCAGCGACATCGCCCCGGCGCTGAGCGGGTCCAGGGTGCGATATTTTTCCGCCAGCCGGTAGGCAATGCCGAAGGCCGAAAGCAGCGCCATGATGTCATAGGTCGCTTTGACCGGGTACAGCATTTTGTCGCGCCAGGCATCGCCAAATACGCTGGCCATCATCTCACCGTAGCCTGGAATCGGCAGGTAGGCGAATATCAGGAAAAACGAACCAATCAGCATAAACGGCATATTGAGAATAATGCCGTCGCGTACCGACAGGACATGCTTCTGACCGCCGATTTTCAGCGCGGCGGGCATGACATAGCGTTCAATAAATGAAGTACGAGACATAGTGGTATCCCCGAAGGCGGAAAAGTTTAGTTAAACTGTGTTAACCAGGGGCGGTTGATGGTTAACACCTCATCAAGCAGCGCCCGGGCATCGGTCACATTCCCAACCAGCGGGTTACTTACCAGCGCCAGCAGCGCGCTATCCCGGCAGCCGTGAACCGCGGCCTCAATCGTCAAGCGCTCGAAGGCTTTCACCTGTTGCGTCAGTCCGTTCATGATCGGCGACAGCGCGCCAAAGGCCAGCGGTCGTGCGCCCTGCGCGTCAATAATGCTGTTAATTTCCACCACCGCATCATCATCGAAGCCGTGGATCGCGCCGTTGTTGCGGGTGTTGACGACCATCTCTTTGCCAAGATTGTTGTAAATGGCGTTAATCAGCTCCACCGCCACTTCGGAGTAGTAGGCCCCACCGCGAAAGCTCAGCTGTTCGGGCTTTTCATCCAGCTCAGGCCGGGCATAAATATCAAACAGCTCCTGTTCCACCTTCATCACCTGTTCCGCGCGGGTGCCTTTGGTTTTCGCCGCCTCAATCTCTTCCGCCAGCATGGCTGGCGTCAGCCAGAAATAGCGGTGATAGGGACAGGGAATCGCCTTCAGGGCCCGCAGAAACTCCGCCGGCCACGGCAACGATTTAATATTGTTCATCGACAGTGATTGACCGTCGCACAGCATGTCGAGAACCTTACCGGTGACATCCTCCCGCCCCTGCATCACCTTGTGTACCCAGACCATATGATTTAACCCGGCGAAGCTCAGCCTGACCTCCTCTGCCTTTGCCTCCAGCATGCCGGCGATCATATGCTGCATGTTGATGGGCACGTTGCACAGGCCGATGATTTTAGCGCTGCTGTAGCGGCTCACCGCCTCCGTCACGATCCCCGCTGGATTGGTAAAGTTGAGGATGAAGGCGTCGGGTGCCAGCGCCTCAACTTTGCGCGCGACCTGCAAGATCACCGGAATGGTGCGCAGCGCCTTAGCAAAGCCGCCGATGCCGGTGGTTTCCTGGCCCAGGAGGTTATATTTCAGCCCCAAACGCTCATCCGCCGCCCGCGCCGCCAGCTGCCCAACCCGCAGCTGGGTCAGGACGAATTTAGCGCCGCGAATGGCCTCATCCAGGCTGAAATGCACGCTAACCTTAACCTGTTCGAGACCATGGCGCTTTAGCATACGCTGGGCCAGCCCGGCGATAATCACCACTTTCTCGCGCCCGGCTTCGACATCGACCAGCGCCAGTTCCGTGACCGGAATCTGCTGATGGCGAAGGATAATGCCTTCGATAAGTTCCGGCGTATAGCTGCTGCCGCCGCCGATGACGGCAATTTTCAATGTTTGCATAGTGGCCTCATTTTTGGCGTACAGATCCCCGCGCAAGGCCGCAGCGGCTTTGCGAAATGAACGCGTTGATGGGAAAGCGTTAGTGGTTCAGCAGAGCGAGCGCTTTATCAAGGACGGCGGCCCCGCGCATCATGCCGTAATCTGCCATATCGATTACCGCAACGGCTTTCCCGTGCGGGGCAGCAAGCTCGGTCAATCGGGCCGCTTCGTACTTCACCTGCGGCCCCAGTAAAATCACGTCGGCATTTGGCAACTCGCGTTCAAACTCGGCGACGGGCACGGCATAAATTTCCAGCGCCAGCGCGCGCTGCTGCGCCTCGGTTTTCATTTTGTTAACCAGCATGCTGGTGGACATTCCGGCGGCGCAGCACAGGACGATACGTGGCATAATTCCTCCCAATGGGTTTTGCTTGAGCGAGTGCTAAATAAGCACCATCGACTATAGGGCGAGGTGCGGATATCGGTGAAGGCTATATGAAAATTTTTTTCACGTACGTGATCGAGGCGTTATTTTTCGCCTCTTTACCCCGGCATAAAAGCGAAACCGGTCATAATCTCAGGCATTGCGGGTGATTAAGTGGTATAAAAAGCCATCATTATTTGAAAAATATTTTCAATCAGGCGGTGGCGGAAAAAGAGGCTGAAAGCATGGATATCGTAGGGCAGTTACAGGAAGGCATGACGCGCTTTAGCGCTCAGGAATCAAGAGTCGCGGCATTTATTCTGCAGAATTTAAGCTTTACCGCCAGCGCTTCGATTGATGAACTGGCTGTGCGCGCTGGCGTGAGCGCAGCCACAATTACCCGCTTTGCCCGCTCCGTCGGCTGCGAGGATATTCGTGATTTGCGCAAGCAGCTGGCGCAGGCCTGCGAACGTCGCACCAGTTGGCTAAACGAGGAGAGCGCCGCGCTGCCGGCCGCGTGGCGCGACAAGTTAAGCCTGATTAGCGCAAATCTGGAGCAGCAGCTGGTCAGCACGCCCGAATCGACGCTGCAAAAGCTACGCACGCGCCTACAAAATGCCCGCGCCGTGCACTGTTTCGCCCTCGGCGCGCAGGATATCGCGCTGGCGACGCTGCTTCAGCACCAGTTGCTCTCCATCGGTATCGTGATTAATCTCTGCCAGGACAGCGCCCTGATGCGGATGGTAGCCAGTACCCTCAGCGACGATCATCTCCTGCTGGTGCTGGCAACCGGCGAGGCCGACGCGATTTTGCAGGGCGCTACCTTGCTGGCCCGGGTACAGGAAGCGACGATTTTCGCTCTCACTCCGGCCAACCACGCGTTGAGCAATATGGCCTCCGCGCTGTTGCCTCTGCCTGAGAATGCGCAGGCCGCGCGTTACGCCCTGCTGCTGCTGGTCGACCTGCTTAACGACGCGCTGCTCGCCTGACGTTATCCCTTTCAGGCCTGAATTTACTGCGTTCAGGCCCCATTTCTGCTTATTTTATAAGCTGATAAATTTACATTAAGCGCAAGTGCCCATCATTCCTGCTCTCCTCTTTTTACTTTGTTCTGCATCAATAAAATTGCAAACATCTTTGATGCAAAGCACTACATATAGAACTTAAAATGCGTCCCGGCCCCACATATTGTATTAATAGTCTATTATGTCACCACGCCCATCGTACTCAGGCGGTGATGGGATGTGGATAAAAAGGGCCGGGATCGGAGGGAAACGGCGGCAGCTATAGCGCCTCGTGACTTCGATTGACCTTCCGCCTCTGTGGATAACCTGTTCTGTAAAAATTATGGAGTGATCATGACACCGCATGTGATGAAACGCGATGGCTGTAAAGTGCCGTTCAAGTCAGAGCGCATAAATGAAGCAATTCTACGTGCAGCTAAAGCAGCGGGAGTCGATGACGCAGACTATTGCGCCACCGTCGCAGAAGTCGTTAGCCAGCAAATGCAGGGCCGCGCCCAGGTGGATATCAGCGAGATCCAGACCGCGGTTGAGAACCAACTGATGTCCGGTCCGTACAAGCAGCTGGCGCGCGCCTACATTGAATATCGCCACGACCGCGATAGCCAACGTGAAAAGCGCGGTCGTCTGAACCAGGAAATTCGCGGCCTGGTTGAGCAGACCAACTCGGCGTTACTCAACGAGAACGCCAACAAAGACAGCAAAGTCATCCCTACCCAGCGCGATCTGCTGGCAGGTATCGTCGCCAAGCACTACGCGCGCCAGCACCTGCTGCCGCATGACGTGGTGATGGCCCACGAGCGCGGCGTGATCCACTATCACGATCTCGACTACTCTCCGTTCTTCCCGATGTTCAACTGTATGCTGATCGATCTTAAAGGCATGCTGACCCAGGGATTTAAAATGGGCAACGCCGAGATTGAGCCGCCGAAGTCAATCTCTACCGCTACCGCGGTGACGGCGCAGATTATCGCTCAGGTCGCCAGCCATATTTATGGCGGTACGACCATCAACCGCATCGATGAAGTACTGGCGCCGTTTGTTACCGAAAGCTTCAATAAGCACCGTAAAATTGCCGAAGAGTGGCACATCCCCGATGCCGAAGGCTACGCCCGTTCCCGCACCGAGAAAGAGTGCTACGACGCCTTCCAGTCGCTGGAATATGAAGTGAACACCCTGCATACCGCCAACGGTCAGACGCCGTTCGTGACCTTCGGTTTTGGCCTTGGCACCAGTTGGGAATCGCGCCTGATTCAGCAGTCCATTCTGCGCAACCGCATCGCGGGCCTCGGTAAAAATCGCAAAACGGCGGTGTTCCCGAAGCTGGTCTTCGCCATTCGCGACGGCCTGAACCACAAGTTCGGCGATGCGAACTACGACATTAAACAGCTGGCGCTGGAGTGCGCGAGCAAGCGTATGTACCCGGACATCCTCAACTACGATCAGGTAGTGAAGGTGACCGGCTCGTTCAAAACGCCGATGGGCTGCCGCAGCTTTCTCGGCGTGTGGGAAAACGAGGACGGCGAACAGGTGCACGATGGCCGCAATAACCTCGGCGTTATCAGCCTCAACCTGCCGCGCATCGCGCTGGAAGCGAAGGGCGACGAAACAGAGTTCTGGAAACTGCTCGACGAACGCCTGCAGCTGGCGCGTAAAGCGCTAATGACCCGCATCGCCCGCCTGGAAGGGGTGAAGGCTCGCGTGGCGCCGATTCTGTATATGGAAGGGGCCTGCGGCGTGCGTCTGAAAGCGGACGACGACGTTTCAGAGATTTTCAAAAACGGCCGCGCGTCGATTTCGCTGGGCTATATTGGCATCCATGAAACCATCAACGCGCTGTTCGGCAACAAGCATATGTACGATAGCGCAGCGCTGCGTGAGAAAGGCGTCGCCATCGTTCAGCGCCTGCGCGAAGCGGTAGATCAGTGGAAAGACGAGACGGGCTATGGATTTAGCCTGTACAGCACGCCTAGCGAAAACCTCTGCGACCGCTTCTGCCGTCTCGATACCGCTGAGTTCGGCGTCATTGAAGGCGTGACCGATAAAGGGTATTACACCAACAGCTTCCACCTTGACGTGGAGAAGAAGGTGAACCCTTACGACAAAATCGATTTTGAAGCGCCTTATCCGCCGCTGGCTAACGGGGGCTTTATTTGCTACGGCGAGTACCCGAATATTCAGCACAACCTGAGAGCGCTGGAAGACGTCTGGGATTACAGCTATCAGCACGTACCCTATTACGGAACCAATACGCCCATCGATGAGTGCTATGAGTGCGGATTTACCGGCGAGTTCGAGTGCACCAGCAAAGGCTTCACCTGTCCGAAATGCGGCAACCACGATGCTTCTCGCGTATCGGTAACCCGCCGCGTGTGCGGCTATCTCGGGAGCCCGGACGCGCGTCCGTTCAACGCCGGCAAGCAGGAAGAAGTGAAGCGCCGCGTGAAGCATCTGGGTAACGGGCAGATCGGTTAATTCCGGGTGGTTTAGCCCCTCCCCTAATCCTCTCCCCTACCGGGAGAGGGGACCGGCCCCGTAGCCGTTTGGCCATTCCCGGATCGCGGCGCAAAGCGCCTTATCCGGGCTACAACCGCGTATGCGGCTTTTCGTAGCCCGGCCGAGCGCAGCGACGCCGGGAGCCGTTCCCTTTACAAATGCAAAGCCCCTCCGTTTTCGCAAAGCAATTAGCGTCAGAGCAAGGCGGCAAACGAGGGAATCCCCGGGAGCGTACATTAAGTACGTGACTGGGGTGAGCGAGCGCAGCCAACGCGGCTATGGCGTTAATTGAGAAGCGAAAAAATGAATTACCATCAGTACTACCCGGTAGATATTGTTAACGGTCCGGGCACCCGCTGCACCCTGTTTGTCTCCGGCTGCGTTCACGAATGCCCCGGCTGCTACAACAAAAGCACCTGGCGGCTAAATTCCGGCATGCCGTTTACCCCCGAGATGGCCGACCGCATCATTGCCGACCTCAACGACACGCGCGTTAAGCGCCAGGGGATCACCCTCTCCGGCGGCGACCCGCTGCATCCGCAGAACGTCCCGGAGATCCTTAAGCTGGTGCAGCGCGTTCGCGCCGAGTGCCCCGGTAAAGACATCTGGGTATGGACCGGCTACACGCTTTCCGAACTTAACGATGCGCAGATGCAGGTGGTGGATCTCATCAACGTGCTGGTTGATGGCAAATTTGTGCAGGATCTCAAAGACCCGGCGCTAATCTGGCGCGGCAGCAGCAACCAGGTGGTGCATCACCTGAGATAGCCTCCCGCTACAGCCGTTTATTGACTTTCCGGTAGACGGCTAATTTGTCTCGTTTCCCACAGCAATCGCATAAACCATCACCCCCTCATCCCGAACCTGATATACCAGACGGTATTCCGAAGCGCGCACGGCTCGAACTCTGACAGCGCCTCTCAAAACCGGCTGACGCACTCCATCGCCACCGCTTTAAACTCATCAAAGCTGCGGGTGACGGCGAGGCGGGCCATAGCGCGTTCGCGCAGGAAGGTAACGAAAATATCGTAGATCGCCATCGCTTCTTCATACTCGCTTTTGCTGATGGCAAGCAGGAAGATGATATGCGCGGTTTCATCGCCCCAGGCGATGCCGTGCGGCGCAATCACGGTATAAACCACGGTCTTTTTCGCCAGCAGGCCGAGGGCGTGGGGCAGCGCGATGCCGTCGCCGAGCATGGTGCTGACGATAGCCTCACGCTCCACCACCGAATCATGAAACTCCGCGCCGACAAACCCCTCCCGCTGCAGCTGCTGGCACAGCGTGGCAAACAGCGTCTGCCGATCCATCGGGGCATCAATTACCTGAAAGTGAGTCTCATCAAAATACTTATTCAGCATCCAGGGACGCGTGCGGTCCACCAGCACAAGCTTGCCGATTTGGTCGAGCTGATAGTCGGTAGGAAACGGCGCAATGGTCACCACCGGCTTATCTTTCTCGCTGATGCGCACGGTGGAGATGACAAAATCTTCCGCGATCTCTTGCCGCTGTTCATATTCGCGCTGCGAGAGGGTGGCGGCAATTTCCAGCTGCGGATACTTTCGCTGAAGAATAGCTTCAATCATCCGCACCATCGCGTTGCTGGTATCGCACACCAGCAACACCTGCGGCTGACGCTGGTAGCCGATATTGTAATGGCGCTCCAGCCCGACGCCGATATGCAGCACCAGAAAGCCAATCTCATTTTCGCTGATGGCGTAGGGGGTATATTTTCCCCAGCTGGATACCGCCGCCAGGGTCATGTCCCACGCCATCGGATAGTGCTGCTTGATGTTATCGAGCAGTGGATTAGGGATCATTATCTGGTAGCGCACGCGGGTGATCATGGTCTTAATATGGGTCAGTAAATCCGCATGCAGCTGGGCGTCGTCCAGCAGATTGTAGTTATATTGCTGATTGATATAGCGCAGGATGTAGTTCACCAGCGCTTCGTCGTCGTCGGCGCTGATGGTGCCCGGATCGACGTCCTGCACCTGGCGGGCGGCAAGATGGACGCACAGCCACTCCTCTTCCGCCGCAGCAAGCGGTTTACCCGCCAGCTGTTGCAGGGTATTCGCCAGCTCGCGGGCGGCGTCGCGCACGTTCTGCGCCACATCCTCGGCGCTAAAGTCGGCAAGCGGATACCCTTCACTCACGCGGCGCACGGCAACCGCGCCGTACAGGCAGACAAAGCGTTCTCCCGCGTCAGTCAGGCGCACGTGATGACGGGTCAACGTCTCCTGCAGCACGCCTGCCAGCAGCGCCGGTACGCTGGCGTCAAACGCCTCTTCGCCGATAAGCGGGTTCAGCGGCCCTTGCTGGCTCAGCTCCCACAGCAGATCGGTCAGGCAGGCGCGAATGGAGACCTCGCTGCCGAACAGCTTCATACCGTGGCGCGGACGCGTCTCGAGGGTGAGTTGATAACGCTGAAAACGTTCGCGTACGTCGACCATGTCGCCCTGTAAGGTGGCGCGGCTGACGAACCACGCATCGGCCAGATCCTCCAGCTTGATAGAAAACGCGGAGGTTAAAAAGCGCACCAGCAAAAAGTGGCTGCGATCCGCCGCGGTTCGCGGGATGTGCTGCGCTTTCGGCGCGCTCTCTTCCAGCGTCTGATAGCGCGACGGATCGTGAATCACCAGTTGATAACCGCTGCCGCGAGTAAGGGTGAACTGCGCGCCGTAGTGCAGCAGCAGCGCGTTCAGCGCGGTGATGTCCGCGCGCACCGTGCGAGTAGAAACCGACAGCCGCTGCGCCAGCTCCTCCTGCGGCAGCGTTTCGTTTTGCAACAGAGTAAACAGCTGCGCTAAACGTTGATTGGGAAATCGCATGTCAGTTCCTTTTTCTTACGGCTCAGGGTTGAGCGGATATCACCATCTGCGACGGGGCGCCGACCGGAGTGTAGTCCGGGGAGAACGTCAACCTGCCATCCTTCGGCGCGACGCGGAAACGGGTAATGTTGTCGCTACGCTGGTTCATGACGTACAGCCACTGCCCCTGACTGTCCAGGGTCAGCGTGCGCGGGTAGTCGCCGCGGGTCCAGATATCTTCCTGGTGGCTCAGGCTGCCGTCGGCCAGCACCGTAAAGTGGGCGATGCTGTTATGCAGCCGGTTGGCGACGTACAGCTGCTTGCCGTCGCGGCTCAGGACCAGGCCGGCGGCAAAGCTGGTGCCCTTATATTCTTTAGGCAGCGTCGAGACCGTTTTCCCCTCGCGCAGAAGGCCGGTTTGCTTATCAAGATGATAGAAGGTAAGCGTCGATGCCTCTTCGTTAATCAGCCATAGTCCGTCGCCCTGCGGCGTAAAAACAAAGTGGCGCGGCCCGGCGCCGGGAGATGAGGCGTCAATAAATGGCGGATCGTTCGGCGTCAGCTTGCCGCTGGCGTTATCCAGCCGGTACTGATAGATCCGGTCCAGCCCCAGATCGGTGGAATAAACGAACTTACCGCTGGGATCGGCGGCAATCATATGGGCGTGCGGGCCGTTATGATCGCTAATGGCAAAACTGCCTTCGACGGCCGCCGCCGGGCGTTCCGCGCCAGCAGGGCCTTGATCCTGATGTATATCCACCGCTTCACCCAGGTTACCCTCTTCGTTCACCGGGAGCACCGCGATACTACCGCTGACATAGTTTGCCACCAGCAGATGGCGGCCATCGGGGGTCAGGGAGAGATAAACCGGACCGGCGCCGCCGGAAGCGACCTGATTGAGCTCGCTCAGTTCGCCGTTGCTGCCGATGCGCCATGCCTGAACCACCCCCTTGTCCACTTCGCTGGCGGCGTACAAGGTTTTGCCGTCCGCCGAGACGGTGAGCTGGGCAAGATTAGGCAGCTTAGCAACCAGCGCTTTATCTCGCAGCGCTCCGGTCTGGCTATCGATGGTAAAGCGGTACAGTCCTTCACCATTGGGGTTATAGGTGCCGACCCAGGCGTATTGGGTTTGCGCAGCGGCGCTGGCGGCGAGTAGAGAGAGTGAAGCAACAAGCAGATGACGAGCGGTTGGCATGGTGGCTCCTTGATGGTTCGCTGAGGGTTCCCCTCACCCTAACCCTTTCCCCAGAGGGGCGAGGGAACAGTTCGGTATTCTCCCGCCCGATCGGCGCAAAAGGCACCGTCTGGTTATCTCCCTCTCCCTTTGGTAGAGGACCGGGGTGAGGGCAACGGCGCTATTTGACTAACTGTTTGGTGATCGAAAGCAGCTGACGCACATCCGCCGGGCGGGTGTTACCGCTGGCTTTATCAATAATCGAACTGTAGATATGCGGGATAATTTTACTCACGCCGGCATCCAGCGCGATCTGCAGGATCTCGCCATAATTTTCCAGATCGATCCCGCCGGTCGGCTCCAGCCAGAAATCATAACGGGCGCAGGCCTCGGCCACCGCGATAAACTCGTCGCGATGCTTCAGCCCACCCATCGGGAAATATTTAATCGAACTGCCGCCCATATCTTTCAACAGCGCAATCGCGGTTTCCAGCGGTACGATGCCGTCCGGCGCGCCGCTGCTAAGCGGACCGGTGGAGATCTTCACCATGCCCGGCGTACCGGTTGGCGACACCAGACCGTTGACCACGGTTTCGTCCTGCCCCAGCAGCGCGCGGCTGGTCGCCACGCCGGTAAATACCTGATTAACGTGCTGCGGCTGCACCTGGCGCGAAATTTCGCTGACCATCGCCGACTGGTTCGGGTCGCCGGCACCCAGTCCCACGGAGAGCGCGTTATCGATCCGCAGCGCGTATTCCCGCATATCGGCCACCGCGCTGGCGACGTCCGGGTAATTTTTGGAGAGCACGCCCACCAGTACATGACCTTCCGCCGCCTCATAAATCTCGCTGGCGTTATCTTTGCTCCCCGCCAGCACGTTCAGGCAGACGCGGTCACGATAAAAATTAGGGGTCAGTTTCATGCGTTTTTCTCCTTGTTCAAAACTTCTGCGATGCGACGGGAGACAATCTCCAGCTGCTGCGCGTTCACGCTGCGGACATCGGCTTCAATAATGCCTTCATTAGCTTTATAGCCACGGAAGTAGATGGCGTATTCGCCCTGCTTCAGCGCATTGACCAGATCGCCGGTATTGACGCCGGTCACCGCTTCATCAAACTTAATCTCTGCCCGCGCGATATCGCGGCCGGCGCTGTCCCAGACCACGCGCGCCGTCACGCCATTAAGCGTATTAAGCTGCTGAATAAACGGCGTCATCTTGGCCACCATCTGCTCACCGCTCTCTTTGCTCGCCGTCAGGTAATGTTCGATGGCGCAGGTCAGGCCGAGAATCCCCTCTTTGCCCACCTTCATCGCCCGACCAATGCCGTTCGACTGGCGTTTGACCCACTCAACGTATTGGGTTTTGCCAATCACCAGCCCGCTGGTCGGCCCTTCGATCGCCTTCGCGCCGCTATAAATCACCAGATCGGCGCCGGCACGATAGTAGGCCTGGAGATCTTCCTCCGCCGCCGCGTCGACAATCAGCGGCAGATTATGGCGCTGCGCCACCTCGGCCGATTGCGCCACGTTGAGCATGCTTTTCTGCACGCAGTGATGGGATTTGATATACAGAATGGCCGCGGTGCGTGGGGTAATCGCCGCCGCCAGCTGCCCGGCGGAACATTCGTTGGCGTAACCCGCTTCCACCAGCCTGCCGCCGCCCAGCGCCACCATGGTGCCCACCGGCGCGCCAAAGTTGACGTTATGACCCTTAGGCAGCACGATTTCGTTGTTTTCGATCGGCGTCACGTGCAGGTTTTCCAGTAGCCAGTCGCTGTCTTTTACCAGCACCGCCGCCACCGACTGGGCAATGCCCGCCGAGGCGCAGGAGACGACGGTCGCTCCTTCCACGTCCAGCAGCTTCGCAATATACGCGCCGGTTTTGTTGACCAGATCTTTCATCTCGAAATACTGGTTCATGCCCGCCATCGCGGCCTCCACCACTTCCGGCCGCGGCGTGGAGACGCCGAGAATGGTCATACGGCCGGAGGTATTAATAACCTGTTTTAAATCATATTTCTCAAAAATCGAAGGCATTTTCCGCGCTCCCTTGTTCGGTCATATAGCCCTTGCCCGCGCGAACGGCGGCAAGCGGCTGCAGAATCGTGTCGGTCTGAAGGCTCTCTTTTTCCGCATCCACCAGCACCGTCGGCGTCTGCGCGAGGGTAAACAACGTAAGATCGGCGTCGTAGCCCACCTCCAACCGCCCTTTATGAGAAAGACGCAGGCCGTCTGCGGCGTGAGCGGTCACGCAGTCGATGACCTGCGGCAGCGACATCCCGATGGCGAGGAATTTCGACATCACCAGCGCCAGCGAGCGCACCGGGCCGTCGATACGGTTGCGGCAGTAGATATCGGAGCTGATGGTGTGCGGCAGAATGCCCATAGCAATCGCCCGCCGCGCCACTTCAAAGCTGAAGCTGGCGGTACCGTGGCCGATATCAAGGCGCACGCCGCGCTGTAGCGCGCGGGAAATCGAGCTTTTCAGTTCGCCGGACGGCGTCAGAATACGATTGGGTTTACCGTTGTAGCAGTGGGTAATGATGTCACCGGAGGTCAGCAGGTCGGCGATTTCATCCAGGTCGGGCGGATTGTTGCCAATATGCACCATCAGCGGCAAGCCGCCGTTTTCCTGCTGCATCGCCTTCGCGCGCGCCAGCGGCGTAATGCCGTTTTCGCCCACCACGCTGCTGCTCATGCGCGCCTTCAGGCCAACGATAAAGTTCGGATAGCGGTTGACCGCCTGCTTCACCACATCCGCGTCGATATTCGCCATATTGGCCAGTTCATTCTGGGCAATCAGCCCGACGCGGGAGATATTAAGCAGGGCATAAACCTCAGTCGCGGCTTGGCGGGTCAACTGGTAGAAATCATCCACGTCGTCCGCACCGGTGCTGCCCGCGTCAATCACGGTGGTCACGCCGGTAGCAATCCCCACGCTGTCCGGCTCATCATGGTAAATCGGCGAGTTCGGATAGCAGTGAACATGGGAGTCAATCCAGCCCGCGCTGACATAACAGCTGCCGTCCAGCGCAATAGTTTTGCGCGCAGGGGCGCTAATCTCGCCAAGCGCCGCGATTTTACCGTCCCGGATGGCGATATCGGTCAGGGTATCGTCGACGAGGCGCGCACGGCGCAGGAGTAAATCAAACATATCTCTCTCCTGTTAACGCGGGCGCCGATGCGCCCGCAGAACTTAACTAATCGCCACCGGGAAGATTGACCCAAGCAGCATCGCGCCAAGGATCGCGCCGCCGGTGATCGGCTTCTGCCAGATGTAGAACAGCAGCGCGCCCGCCAGGGAGCCGATGCCGATAGGAATAGAAGCGGCCATGGCACTGAGAATAATCAACGGCCCGAGGAAGCGGCCGGAGGCGTTACCGGCCCCCATCATGACGTCCGCGCCGTAGGTGGAGTCGCTCTGGTTGATGGTGAATTTACGCGCCAGGATGATGATGTAGCCAATGGCGAGGCCAAGCACCAGACCGGTGGCCAGAGAGGCGGCAAAGTTGGCGACCGGGAAAACAAAGCCCGCGCCGAGCAGCAGCGCCGGAACGCCCAGGCCGACGCCGGTCTGAATCGCCCCGCCGATATCCAGAATCCCCACCAGCGAGCCTTCGATAATACGCGCGAACAGGAAGCTGGCGCCGAACGCCGCTACCGCGCCGTAGGCCCCGGTATCGATTCCCGCTTTCAGCATCGCCACGAAAGCGACTTCGTTAAACGCGCCGATACCGTAGAGGTAGTACATATGCGTCCCGGCAAAGACGCCGGAGGAGAGCAGGCCAACAAAGATCGGGAACGACCAGTCGGCATACCAAAAACCTTTATTTTGTTCCATGAGAGGCTCCTGTTATTTACCGCTGAGCGAGTTGTGGATCAGTTCCAGCCAGTTCGGCACGGTCAGATGGAAGGATTCAATCATCTTCATATCGAAACCGCGGAAGAAGCCGCTCAGGACGAACAGCGCGACAATGGCCACCATCATCACTTTAGTGACGCGGTGCCAGCCGCTCTCTTCTACGCCTTTACCAATCAGGATACCCAGCACCAGGCCCGGTACGGCGTTACCCATAATCAGCTGCGCCGCGCCGCCGAAAATCGTCGCCCAGAAGCCCGATTTTTTACCGGCATCAATCGCCGCCAGCCAGAAGATAACCGGCATCACCGTGTTCACCAGCAGGTTCGCCGCCGGAACCAGGACTTTGACCGCCGTCACCTGCAGCGCCTCCGGTACTGAAGAAGCGGTCAGGTTGAGGAAAGCGACCACGATCATGCCGATAATGCCGCAGGCGATGGCCATCTTTTTCGGATCGTGCAGCGTCTCGCCAACGTTGCGGTTTTTGATCATCAGGGCCGCCGCCCCCCAGTTGGGGATGATGCGGTGGTCAACGTCCTGAGTGAAGGAGCCTGCCGCGACGGAAGAGGCCCAGGCGTTGAAGAAGAAGCCCAGGCCAAAAGAGAAGTGGGAAGCCGGATCGCCTTCACATGAATTCAGCTCGCCCAACGTACGAAACGCCCCCATCCCCTGCGTGGTGGGCGCATGAAACATGCGTGCCGCTCCGGCGCCAACGCCGACGCCAACCAGGCCGCCAATGATGAGCGATTTTATTAAAATTATCAGGAACATAGTCTGACCCTTTGGTGAAAATCAGGTTTGCGCGACGAAATCCACTTTATCGAGATTAATGGCGGTCACGTTGACGGTGACCTTCAGCTCCACGCTGTAGCTCCGTCGCTCGCGGCGCAGAAAGAAGAATAAAAACGCCTCTTTTCGTACCGCTTCACGCGCATGAACAACCTCCACATCCTGTGGTTCAATACGCAGTAGAATGTGCGGCGACGTTTTCATCACCGCCGCCTGAACATGGTTCAGCGCATCAGCGAAAGCGCGCGCTTTGCTCTCGCCTTTGCCGGCAACGCTCACCGTGGTGGTGAATTGCTCTTTCATACTCACGCGCCGTACTTCTTCTTCCAGGCCTCAACCAGGCGTTCGCCCAACTCTTCTTTATCCATAAAGCCGAAGCCCAGAACGTTGTAGCCTTCGTTGATCGCGGTGACGCCTTCATCAACGGAACGCATACCATATTTTGCTTTGTAGCCGTGCTTATTCTGCGCGGTGATCGCCCCTGCGCCGCCGCTGCCGCAGAAAGAGATACCGAAGGTGGCGTTTTCGGCTTTCATCATGTCGCCCAGCTTCATATCCGCGGCGACGCCCGGGACGACAACGGCGCGAGCGCCGGCTTTTTCCGCACCTGCGGCAACTTTTTGTCCTTTACCCAGGCGATCGCCAATAACAACAGTGATTTGTTCCATTTGAGTGCTCCTTACAGGTTATCTTTCGCGACTTCGAAGTGGACAGACAGCAGCCAGGCTTCTTCATCTGGCAGATTGCCGAACTGTGCGACCACTTCGCGGGCCAGCATCATTGAATCTTCCGAGATCTCTTCGAACAGGCTGGCATCCACTTCCGGCAGCGGCTCGCCGCTGATTGAGCGATGGGCCATCGCCCGAACGTGGGAAGTCAGCATTTGCTCCTGCACGTCGTTGGGGACGATGTTGCGGCGGCTTAATAGCGCGAAAACCTGCTGCAGCATCTTGTTGGCCAGCTGTTCGGTTAGCGTGGCCTGCTCCTCTGGGACGTGTGTTACCGCTCCGTTATTCACTTGAATTACCCCGTTGATGTCTCTGGGGATAACACTAATGCCGGGAAGGATGAGTTTGTAGCGAGTTGTTTTCCACTTCGAAGTGGAAAGAACGGCGGCAGGCGTGATTCATTTCACATAACCATAAGGAATGTGTTCACTTAGTCAAATTCACGTGATGAACATCACAAAAACGCCAGCGATTCTGAAGCGAAACCCGCTGAGTAGAAAAGAGAAAAATGTGATGAAGGTGGTTTTTATGTCAGCTTACCTACCTGCAAAGGCCTGCGGAACGGTTTGGGGTTTGGGGTTTGGGAGTATTTTTCATTTCTCCATGCCGGGCGAGGCGTCAGCCGCCGCCCGGCAGAAATACCTAACATCTAAAAACGATTAACGATACTTCTTGTGATAGGCGTTGCGGGTGGTTTTGAACTCTTCCGCGGCGGCCTGGGCCTCTTTAACTTTACCTTCGTCGGCCAGCTTCAGCGCGCCGTCGATCTGGCCGATCAGCACATCAAAACCGTGACGATAGTCTTTCATTTCGGCACTGTCCGCCGCTTTACCTTCCAGCTTCGGCGGCGTCTCTTTCTGGGCATCCACCGCCGCCGTACGCATCTTATTCAGCGCCGCTTTCAGCTCGCCGGCGTCGGAGGTTTTCTGCACCACTTGCAGGTTCTCGGCAAGGGTATCCATGTCTTCGCCCAGATCGGCGAAGGCCGATGCCGAACCAAGCGCAAAAGCCGATACGGCCAGCATCGCTAACAGTTTTTTACGCATTGCTCACTTCCTTTTTTATTATTTAGCACACAGGTTTATTGCCCGGCGATTTTCATCTCCGGCAGCAGCACGGAACCGCACTGAATGTTGCTGCGCGTTTCGATATCGTCGCCGATGGTCACGATATTACGCCACATATCTTTCAGATTTCCTGCAATGGTTATCTCACTGACTGGATACTGAATTTCGCCATTCTCTACCCAAAAGCCGGATGCGCCGCGTGAGTAGTCGCCGGTGACGCCGCTTACACCCTGCCCCATCAGTTCCGTTACGACAAGACCGGTTCCCATCTCTTTAAGCAACTTTGCAAAACTGAGGCCGCGGCCGTTGATCCGCCAATTGTGAATGCCGCCCGCGTGGCCGGTGCTCTTCAGCCCCAGCTTGCGCGCCGAGTAGTTGGTCAGTAGCCATTGGGTCAGCACGCCATCTTTAATGATATCGCGGCGTTCCGTACGGACGCCTTCGCTATCGAACGGGGTTGAAGCCAGCCCTTTCAGCAGGTGCGGATGCTCTTCAATGGTCAGCCACTCCGGCAGGATCTGGCTACCCAGCGCATCAAGCAGGAAGGTAGATTTACGGTAAACCGACCCGCCGGCGATCGCTCCGACCAGATGCCCGAACAGGCCGGTAGCGACTTCGTTGGCGAAAATCACCGGCGCTTTCATCGTCGATAGCTTACGCGGAGCCAGGCGCGACAGGGTACGGCGGGCACACTCCTCGCCAACCCACTCCGGCGATTGCAGATCGTCTATCGCCCGCCCGATGGTATAAGCGTAATCTCGCTCCATATCACCATTCTCTTCGGCAATCACGCAGCTCGATAGCGAATGGCGGGTCGAACAGTAGCTCTGCAGCATACCGTGGCTGTTGCCGAATACTTTAATGCCGTAGTGGCTGTTAAAGCTGCCGCCTTCAGTATTGCTGATGCGCTTATCGGCTTTCAGAGCCGCCTGCTCAGCGCGGGAGGCCAGCTCAATGGCTTCGTCCGGCGACACTTCCGCAGGATGGAACAGATCAAGATCCGGGGCCTCAAAGGCCAGCAGCTCTTTATCCGCCACGCCCGCGCACGGGTCCGGCGAGGTGTAGCGGGCAATATCCAGCGCCGCCTGCACCGTGCGGGCGATAGCCTGCGGGCTAAGATCGGTCGAAGACGCGCTGCCTTTACGGTTTTGGTGATAAACGGTGATGCCCAGGGCACCATCGCTATTGAATTCTACGTTCTCCACTTCGCCGTAGCGGGTGCTAACGCCGATACCGGTAGTTTTGCTGACGGAGACTTCCGCGCCGTCGGATTTGCCTGCCGCCAGTTCCAGCGCCGTGGTCACGGCCTCTTCCAGCGTCTTACGCTGTTGTGCAACTTGAGAGATGACTTTCATCGCTAATGCCATAATGTAAGAAGGAGTTAACTGAAGTCTAACAGAGAACCGTTTTTCAGTGCGCGCCTTAACTGGTAACATTAGTCTCTTTTTTAAGGAGCCTGAGATGACAAAGCAGCCCGAAGACTGGCTCGACGACGTCCCTGGTGATGACGTCGAAGATGAAGACGATGAAATTATCTGGGTCAGTAAAAGTGAAATTAAGCGCGACGCCGAAGAACTGAAGCGTCTTGGCGCGGAAATGGTCGAGCTGGGTAAAAACGCGCTTGATAAAATCCCGCTGGATACCGACCTGCGCGACGCGATTGAACTCGCCCAGCGTATCAAGAAAGAAGGCCGCCGCCGCCAAATGCAGCTGATTGGTAAAATGCTGCGCAGCCGCGACGTCGAGCCGATTCGTCAGGCGCTGGACAAGCTCAAGAACCGCCACAACCAGCAGGTTGCGCTGTTCCATAAGCTTGAGCAGATCCGCGATCGTCTGATTGATAATGGTGATGAGGCCGTTGCTGAAGTGCTGAACCTGTGGCCTGACGCCGATCGTCAGCAGCTGCGTTCGCTGATCCGCAACGCCAAAAAAGAGAAAGAAGGCAACAAGCCGCCGAAGTCCGCGCGTCTTATCTTCCAGTACCTGCGTGAACTGGCCGAAAGCGAAGGCTAATTCTGAACGACTCCCCCGGATACGGCCCTAGCCCGATCCGGGCGACCCACCTCCTCTTACAGATCACTTGATCGATAGCCAGTCGTCGTTACCGTGGCTTAAAATCGGTTTTAATTTTTCATTTTAATTCCATTCTGCGTTTAAATTTAACTTTTATTTCACAAAAAAACCGTTCCATTCTAGCCTGCCTGGACACCCCACCTTTTCGGCAATGCTGCCAGAATAATACTAATACATTGATTTTATTAAATTAAAAAACAGAATCCCGCCTTTAAAACGCTGACTTTATCAGCAGTTTGTTTATCTTTGATCCATCTCTCAAAACGGTCTCGTTATTTCATACATTATTATAATGAAAAAATAATTTCATTAAGTCACGAGAAACGAAACGGTGCGAGCGTGTATTTTGGCCAGTCAGTTCTGTTAATTAAAACCGAGCGTCTGCAGGCTTTCTTCAGGAGAAAGTCGACCAAATCTTCCGCGCCACCGCAGGTGAATCGCCGGTAATCATCAGGAATTCACTATTCACGAGAGTGGCTGACCCGGCGCTAAGCCGTTTGCCGCCGGTCAGAGCCAGATTTTTAGAGAGTCGACAGCTATCATCATGGAGAAAAATATGACTACTGTACCAAGACTGAAATATTTCGTTGATGGTCAATGGCGCGTATCGCAGACCGAACGCTATATGGACGTCTATAACCCAAGTACCGGGGAAGTGATGGCTCAGGCCCCCTGCTGCACCGAGCAAGAAGTGCTGGATGCCGTTGCCGCGGCGCGCAAAGCCTTTCCGGCATGGTCAGATACGCCAGCCATTAAACGCTCGCAAATTATGTTCCGCGTTCGCGAATTATTAATCCAGCATCAGGACCGCTTAACCGAGCTGGTGGCAAAAGAAAACGGTAAAGCCTGGGGCGACGCCCAGGGCGATGTCTTAAAAGCGAAAGAAGGCACCGAGCTTGCCTGCTCGATTCCCACTCTCATGGCCGGTGAAAACCTGATGGACGCCTCTGCCGGGATCGACACCAACCTTTACCGTGAGCCAATTGGCGTGTTCGCCGGTATTGTGCCGTTTAACTTCCCGGCGATGATCCCGATGGGATGGATGGCGCCATTATGCGTCGCTTCCGGTAATACCATGGTGATAAAAGCGGCCAGTATGACGCCGATGACCTGTATGGAAATCACCAAGCTCTACCAGGAAGCAGGCGTGCCGGATGGGGTTATCAACGTGGTGACCTGCTCACGTAACGAAGCCGATATCTTGCTAACCCATCCGGACGTCAACGGCGTCTCCTTCGTCGGCTCTACCTCCGTGGGCCTGCACGTTTACTCCAAAGCCGCCGCTCATGGCAAACGCGTCCAGGCGCTGTGCGAAGCGAAAAACCATGCCCTGGTGCTGGCCGATGCGCCGATTAACCGCACCGCAGCGGGGATTATCAACGCCGCGTTTGGCTGCGCGGGCGAACGCTGTATGGCGTTGCCGGTCGTCGTGGTGCAGGAAGAGATCGCCGATAAGCTGATTGCCGCCGTCGTCGAAAAAGCCAAACAGCTGAAAATCGGCCCCGGCTATCTGCGCGATACCGATATGGGTCCGGTGATTTCTAAAGACCATAAACGGTCGGTGGTCGACTGGATTAATAAAGGCATTGAGGAGGGGGCGAAGCTGGTGCTCGATGGTCGCGATATTAAGGTTCCGGGCCAGGAAAACGGCTTTTACGTCGGGCCGACCATACTGGATCGCGTAACCGAAGAGATGAGCGTCGGAACACAGGAAATTTTCGGGCCGGTGCTGTGCTTTAAGCGGGTGAAAACCTTCGAAGAAGGTCTGCAATTAATGAACAATAACCCGTTTGCCAACGGCTCGGTTATTTTCACCCAAAGCGGCTATTACGCCCGTGAATTCCAGAAACGCACGCACGGCGGTATGGTCGGTATCAACGTCGGTATCCCGGTACCGGTCGGCGTATTCCCGTTCTCTGGCCATAAGCAGTCCTTCTTCGGTGATCTGCACTGCCTGGGCAAAGACGGCGTACGTTTCTACACCGAATCAAAATGCGTGACCTCGCGCTGGTTTGATGAAGAGGAAGCGAAACGCGAAAAAGTCGACTCCTGGGACGGTACGATTTAATCGCAGCTTATTTCTCCAATTAATTCGAGTTGCCGCCATCGCCTCCCCCTGGAAATATGGCGGATTTAAAAGAAACAGCTCCCTCCAGATATTGCTCCGGCAATATCTGGAGCATTAATTCGATTTTTTTACTCTGCACGTGTCGCTGAATCGTAAATGACGAATGCACACTAAAAAAATCCTTAATATTAAATGGAGTTTCCTATGACCCAGGCCTTCTCAATTCCTCGTAGTATTATTTATGGCGAAAACGCCTTAGAACATCTTTCCACGCTAAGCGGTAAAAAAGCCGCATTAGTCACCGGCGGAAGTTCAATGAAGCGTTTTGGCTTTCTGGATAAAGCCGTCAGCGAACTTAATAAAGCGGGGATGGAATGCATTATTATCGATAATGTGGAACCCAACCCATCCATTAAAACCGTCTGGCGCGGCGCAAAAGCGATGCTGGCCTTTGAACCAGACTGGATAGTGGCGATTGGCGGCGGCTCTGCGCTTGATGCCGCCAAAGTCATGTGGTGTTTTTACGAGCATCCGCAACTGAAGTTTGAAGATATTCTCCCAGTCGGCTCCATGCCAGCGCTGCGCAATAAAGCCCGGTTTGTGGCGATTCCTTCCACCAGCGGCAGCGCCTCTGAGATCACCGCGTTCTCGGTGATCACCGATACGGCAAATCATATCAAGCACCCGATTGTTGCCGCCGATCTGGTGCCGGATATCGCTATTCTCGACCCGACAATTCCGGCAAAAATGCCGCCGCACGTAACCGTTCACACCGGTATGGACGTTCTGACCCATGCGATTGAAGCCTATGTGTCCACCGCGGCCAACTCCTTTACCGATCCCTATGCGGTAGAAGCGATTCGGCTGGTGTTTAAGTATCTGGAAACCGCCTGGCGCTCACCTGATGATATAAACGCCCGCATGCATATGCATAACGCCTCTGCGCTGGCGGGAATCGCCTTCACGAATGCTTCGCTGGGATTAGTCCACGCGATGGCGCATAAAATTGGCGGCGAGTTTGGTATTACCCACGGGCTGGCGAACGCGATTATGTTGCCTTATATCATTCGATATAACGCGAAGTTCACCAAAAAATATCGTCAGCTGGAAGCGGCTTTAGACATCAATAACCTAAGTGAAGCGATCAACGCGCTGAATCAACGTCTGGGCGTGCCGAAAACCCTAAGCCAGTGCGATGAAGTTGAAATCAATGAAGTGACCTTTGTGAATGTTCTCGACAGAATGAGCCGCCATGCCGTCGACGATCCATGCACCTTAACTAACCCTAACTATCCGTCTGTTCAGGATGTCAAAGGGCTCTATACCCAGGCATTCTACGGCGCTTAATCGCCTCCCCACTGTTTTTTTTAAACGCTAAAGCAGCGTCAACCAGGGCCGCATGGATAACTAAAACCCGGCGGCCTTATCGGTTCTACAGACGTCATCATAGCCATGGCCAGTAATAGCTGAATCGTTAAAGCTTTCTTCGTTTTAAATCACAAATTTTTAGCAACTATTTTTATAATTACCTAAAAAACGCGATTTAAATCTCATTTAAAAATATAAAAATGGCCATTTTCTCACCAGGTGAGACACTTCACATTTTAATAATCCACTTGCAACTAAATTCCCTCCATCAGCAACACAATCGATTCAGCAAAAGGAATGAAAAATGAAAAAAACATTAGCTTTAACCGCAATCGCTATGCTTGTTTCTGGGCCAGTAGTAGCAAAAACGTGGGTGCTGACAAGTGCTGAAAGCGGCATGGATAAAGGAAACTGGCAGATAACAAGCGATCAGCTGAAGATTAAAGATCATAATTTCAGCATTGAGCAAAAAGTCCTTCACGGCGGTAAACAAGAAGGCAGCAAAATCCTCGTCATCCACAGCAAAGACGGCCTGACAATTACCCTGAGCCCGACACGCGGCATGAACCTGCTAAAAATCGAAGGGTTTGGTTCGCGGATGGGCTGGGACTCGCCGGTTAAAGAGGTCGTCAACCCGGCGTTCATAAACCTCGAAAGCCGCAACGGGCTGGGGTGGCTGGAAGGCTTCAATGAGATGATGGTGCGCTGCGGCTATGAATGGACCGGCCATCCGGTAACCGCAGACGGTCAGATTTATACCCTGCACGGCAAAGTTGGCAACACGCCGGCTTCACAGGTGGAAGTGGAAGTCGCTGACGCCGCGCCGTATGAAATTCGCGTTCGCGGACTGGTGAAGGAGAGCACGTTTAAGAAAGCGGATCTGCAGACCATGACCGAGTTGCGCTATGTACCCGGCAGCAACAGCTTCAGCCTGCACGATGTCTTAACCAACCATGCCGACTATCCGCATGACTATCAAATTATCTATCACAGCAACTTTGGCCAGCCGATCCTCGAAGAGGGGGCCCGCTTCCTGGCGCCGATCTCAAGCATCAGCCCGTTCAATGACTACGCCAAGGCCGGCCTAAAAACCTGGCAAACCTACGCCGGTCCAACCAAAGGTTTCGATGAAATGGTGTTTAATATGCAGCCGCTGGCGGATGAAAATCATCAAACCCTGGCCGCCGTGGTCAACAAAGCCGGCGATAAAGGGGCATCGATTCAGTTTGATACCCGCCAGTTGCCGGTACTGACGCTGTGGAAAAACACCGATACCGAGAAACAGGGCTACGTAACCGGTATTGAGCCGGGCACCAGCTACGCCTATCCGGTGACCATCGAGCGCGAGCAAAAACGCGTTAAGCAACTTCAGCCTGGGGCAAGCACCCAGTTTGATCTGACCTATACGCTGCTGCACAGCAGCGAGCAGGTTGCCGACGTGGAGAAGAAAATCGCGGCTATTCAGGGCGATACCAAAGTAACGGAAAACGAAACACCTATCGCGAAGGAGTAGCGCTGTTTACAGGAGGCGGCGCTGCGCACCTGTCCGGACTACCGGACCGCAGACGGCAGTAAACCTGTAGCCCCGGTAAGGCGTCAGCCGCCACCGGGGAATGGTTCAGAGTCCAGGATGGATATACTTTCCTGCAGGCGGCGCTTGGCGCGCCTTATACGGGTTACAAAACCTTGGCCGCACCAGCCCGATCCATGACCACCAAACGCAAATCCTGTGCAAAACGCTGGTACTGCACTTCATTAATCGGCTGCGGGTAGCTCAACACGATCAATTCATGATCGGCGATCCCCTGATGATAGCTCGGGTGACGATGCGTCCAGGGATTCGCGCAAAACCCCATGGTTTCATAAAAGCGCAGGCGCTTATGGGCAATCTCGCTGGTCAGCGGATCGATTTCCAGGATGGTCAGCGGCGCCCGCTGAAGTATTTCAGCTAACAACTGCTTGCCGTAGCCGCGCGATCGTAACCTGTCGTCAACGGCCAGATGCTCAATGTAGACATAGTCGATAAACCGCCAGCCGCCGCTCAGGCCAATAAACAGGCCATCATCGAACCAGGCTTCGAGTTCATAATGCGGATTATCAAGCGCCTGCTGTTTAGCCCCGGCTTCACGCTGTTCATGCCACGGGAAGGCCCTGCCGTACAGCGCGTCAAGCGCGGGAAAATGCGCGGAATCGGTAGAGGTCACTCTTTGTGAAATCAACATGAACCGTCCTGGTCACAAAAACCATCCGCCCTCGCGCGGAGGGCGGATAAACGAGGAGAATAGCTTACTCGACCGCCTCGGCTTTTTTCGCCAGCTTATCGAGCAGCTTCTGATGAATGCCGCCAAACCCGCCGTTGCTCATCACCAGAATGTGGTCGCCCGGATGCGCGGTTTTAACAATCATATCCACCAGCGCATCGACATCGGCGCTCCAGTGCGCGGGCTGTACGCAAGCGTCAGCCACTTCAGCAACCTGCCACGGAATATGCTGCGGCTGCAGCAGGAAGACTTCGTCCGCTCGGCCAAGGGACGGCGCCAGGTCGTCTTTGCAGATACCCATTTTCATGGTGTTGGAACGAGGTTCAAGCACGGCAAGAATACGCGCGGTACCGCCAACCTTGCCGCGTAGTGCCTGCAGGGTCGCCAGAATCGCCGTCGGGTGGTGGGCAAAATCGTCGTACACGGTCACGCCGTTGGCTTCGCCGCGCAGCTCCAGACGCCGGCGGGCGTTGATAAAGCTGCCCAGCACGTTAGCCGCATCGGCAGGCTGCACGCCGACATGACGGGCGGCGGCAATGGCCATCAGACCATTATGCATATTATGTTCGCCAACCAGCGCCCACTTCACCTCACCGACTTTCTCGCCGTCCAGCCACACTTCCCATGAGGAAGCATCTGTGGTGAGCTTTTTCGCCTGCCAGTGGCCCTGTTCGCCGACCAGCTCCTGTTCGCTCCAGCAGCCCATCGCCATCGTCTGTTTCAGATTGATGTCGTTCTCCGGCAGGATAATCTTGCCTTTGCCCGGCACAATGCGCACCAGATGATGGAACTGTTTCTGGATCGCTTTCAGATCGTCAAAGATGTCCGCGTGGTCAAACTCAAGGTTATTGAGAATCAACGTGCGCGGGCAGTAGTGAACGAACTTAGAGCGCTTATCGAAGAAAGCGCAGTCGTATTCATCGGCTTCAATCACGAAGAACGGGCTATCGCCGAGGCGCGCGGAAACATCGAAGTTGCCCGGAACGCCGCCGATAACAAAGCCCGGCTTGTAGCCGCAGGCTTCGAGGATCCAGGTCGCCATGCCGGCGGTGGTGGTTTTCCCGTGCGTACCGGCAACCGCCAGCACCCAGCGATCGCGCAGAACGAAGTCGTGCAGCCACTGCGGACCGGACATGTAAGGGATATTATTTTCCAGCACCGCTTCCACGCACGGGTTACCACGCGTCATCGCGTTACCGATAATCACCAGATCCGGCTGCGGATCCAACTGACTGGCATCATATCCTTGAATTAACTCAATTCCCTGGTTTTCCAACAGGGTACTCATTGGCGGATAGACGTTCGCATCCGACCCCGTTACCTCATGACCGAGGGAACGCGCCAGCATCGCCAGCCCCCCCATAAACGTGCCACAGATTCCTAAAATATGAATGCGCATTCGTCACTTCCTTCTCTTATCTGAAGCACAGTTTACCGGGATGTTGGGGGTGAAAGAAATGCATTTAAGGCGAATCCGTATTTTGCTGGCGCGATTCACCTGTGCGAACTTTTTTTATTCTTTGTTAAGATTGTTATGTTCGTTTTACTTCACATAAACATGCAGGGAACGGGTTATGAAAACGTTAGGTGAATTTATTGTCGAAAAGCAGCACGAGTTCTCTCACGCAACCGGCGAGCTTACTGCTTTGTTGTCGGCGATAAAGTTAGGCGCCAAGATCATCCACCGCGATATCAACAAGGCCGGTCTGGTCGATATCCTGGGTGCCAGCGGTGCTGAAAACGTTCAGGGCGAGGTTCAGCAAAAACTCGACCTGTTTGCCAATGAAAAGTTGAAAGCCGCACTGCGAGCACGCGATATTGTTGCCGGGATCGCCTCTGAAGAAGAAGATGAAATTGTCGTCTTTGAAGGATGTGAACACGCCAAATACGTGGTGCTGATGGACCCGCTGGATGGATCTTCTAACATCGACGTTAACGTCTCCGTTGGAACGATTTTCTCTATCTATCGCCGCGTCACGCCGGTGGGAACCCCCGTTACTGAAGAAGATTTCCTGCAACCGGGCAACCGACAGGTCGCCGCGGGCTATGTGGTTTACGGCTCCTCGACGATGCTGGTTTATACCACCGGCTGCGGCGTCCACGCCTTTACCTACGACCCGTCCCTTGGCGTCTTCTGCTTGTGCCAGGAGCGCATGCGCTTCCCGGAAAAGGGCAACACCTACTCGATTAACGAAGGTAACTACATCAAGTTCCCGATGGGTGTGAAGAAGTACATCAAGCATTGCCAGGAAGAAGATAGAGAGACCCAGCGCCCGTACACCTCGCGCTACATCGGCTCCCTGGTGGCGGATTTCCACCGCAACCTGCTAAAAGGCGGCATCTATCTCTACCCGAGCACCGCCAGCCACCCGGACGGTAAACTGCGCCTGCTGTACGAATGCAACCCGATGGCGTTCCTCGCGGAACAGGCGGGCGGTAAGGCCAGCGATGGTAAAGAGCGTATTCTGGATATCATTCCGGAAAGCCTGCACCAGCGCCGTTCTTTCTTCGTCGGCAATAACCATATGGTTGAAGACGTCGAGAACTTTATTAAAGAGTTCCCGGACGCATAAAGCGCCTCTTCCCCTCCCGCCGTACGGGAGGGGAAATTCTCCAATCAGTGTCCCACCCTTGTCACCGGCGAGCTCTGCCGATTCTCCCACAGCACCGTCAGGCCGCGCTGCAGCGCAATAAAGATAAACAGCAGGATACCGATGGCGATCTTGGTCCACCATGAACTGAGGGTACCGTCGAAGTTGATATAGGTTTGAATCAGCCCCTGAATCCCTACGCCAAATAGCGTGCCGAGCACCGTCCCTACCCCACCGCTTAACAGCGTGCCGCCGATAACCACTGAAGCAATCGCGTCCAGCTCGACGCCGACGCCCGCCAGCGCATAGCCCGCCTGGGTATAAATAGAGAAGACGATCCCCGCCAGCGTCGCCAGTCCGGTGGAGAGCATATAGATGCGGATCGTCGTGCTCCGCGTGGAGATCCCCATCAGGTTCGCCGACGTCGCGTTGCCGCCGATGGCATAAACCTGATTGCCGAAGCGGGTGCGGTGGGCCATAAAAATTCCGCCGATCACCACCAGCAGCATCAGCAGCCCCATCGCGCTCAGACGCCCGCCGCCGGGGATGGTCCATGCCAGTCCTGACAGCGCGTCATATACCGGGTGATTAATGGGAATCGACTCTTCCGAAACCAGGTAGCTGACGCCGCGCAGGAAAAACATCCCGGCGAGGGTGATGATAAACGCCGGGATCTTCAGCGCATCAATAAGCAGGCCCATAAACGCGCCAAAGGCGCAGCCCATCACCAGTACCAGCGGAAACGCCACCAGTGGCGAGATCCCCCAGAAACCAATCGCTTTAGCGAGAAAGACCCCGGTAAAGGCGATCACCGACCCGACCGACAGATCGATCCCGCCGGAGAGGATCACGAAGGTCATACCGACGGCGATAATCCCGAGAAAAGCATTGTCGGTCAGGATATTACAGATCACCCGCGTCGAGGCAAAGCCGGGAAACTGGGTCAGGCAGTAAAGGTACCCCAGCACAAATACCGCGAGGGTGATCATTAACGGTAAATTACGTTTTATCATGGCCGCGCATCCCCTTCAGTATGCTGATAAAGCGCGGCGACTGGACGATCAGTACGCACAGCACCACCACCGCTTTAACTACCTGATTAAGCTCCGGCGGGAAGCCTGACAGCAGGATCCCGGTATTCATACCCTGGATAATCAGCGCCCCGACGACCGAGAGCAGCAGGTTGAAGCGCCCGCCCATCAGCGAGCCGCCGCCGATAACCACCGCCAGGATGGCGTCCAGCTCCAGCCACAGCCCGGCGTTATTGGCATCCGCGCCGCGAATATCCGCCGCAACGATAATCCCGGCGATTGCCGCGCAAACGCCGCTAAGTACGTAGGCTAACATCACGACGACGCGGGTATTTACGCCGGCGTTTTTCGCCGCGCGAATGTTAATCCCCACCGCTTCGATAAACATTCCCAGCGCGGTTTTGCGAGTAAACAGCCAGAACAGTGCCAGCGTGACGATGGCGATAATCACCGGCGTCGGGAACAGCAGCAGCGAACCGCTGCCCAGCCACGCCAGATGCGGTGAGTCAAAGGTCACGATCTGCCCGGAGGTGATCAGCTGCGCCACTCCGCGCCCGGCGACCATCAGGATCAGCGTGGCGACGAACGGCTGGATCTTCAGCACCGCCACCAGGATCCCGTTCCACAGACCGGCCAGCGCGCCGGCCGCCAGCGAAGCCAGCAGCACAATCGGCAGGCTGTGCCCTGCCACGGTCATCGACGCTGCCGTTGCGCCGGCAATCGCCATCACCGCCCCGACGGAGAGGTCAATCCCGCCGGTGGCGATAACCAGCGTCATGCCAATCGCCAGCAGCGCCACCGGGGCGGCGCGGTTTAAAATGTCTATCGGGCTGCCGAACAGCCGCCCGTCCTGGAGCACGACCTGATAAAAATGCGGCGCGACCAGGCTGTCAACGACCAGCACCAGCAGCAGCGCAATAATTTGCGGCATCCCTTTTGGCCAGTTAAAGCGCCGTTTCGGCTGGCCGCTTTTCGGAACAGATTGAGGCATCATCGGTTACTCCTTATGCCGCAATAGCGTTCATGATCGCCGGTACGGAGAGCTCGCTCAGCGACAGCTCCGCCACCTGCTGGCGATCGCGCATGATAATCACCCGATCGGCGTAACCCACCAGCTCTTCCAGCTCAGAAGAGATGACCAGCAGCGCCAGGCCATCGGCACACAGAGTTTCTATCAGGCGAATGATTTCGGCGTGGGCGCCAACGTCAATACCGCGAGTCGGTTCATCGAGGATCAGGAACTGCGGCTTCGTCAGCAGCCAGCGGGAGAGCAGCACCTTCTGCTGATTACCGCCGGAGAGAAATTCGATCGGCTGTTCAGCGCTGGGGGTACGAATACCGAGCTGACGAATAAAACGTTCGGCAATCTCATTTTGTTCGCGGCGACTAATCGGCCGCAGCCAGCCGCGCTGCGCCTGTAGCGCGAGAACGATATTTTCCCGCACCGAGGCGGCGGCGATAATGCCGTCGGTTTTACGATCTTCCGGACAGAAGCCAATCCCGAGGCACGATGCCTGATGCGGCGAGCGCAGGGTTTGCGGCTTGCCTTTGATCCACGCTTTGCCGCTGTCGGCGGGTTTAATGCCGAAAATGACTTCCGCGGTTTCCGTGCGTCCGGAGCCTAGCAGACCCGCCAGGCCGACGATCTCACCGGGACGGACCTGCAGACTAAACGGTGCGATGGTGCCTTTTTTGCCAAAATCTTCGAAGGCGGCCACCGGTTTATCACTCAGCAGGGTGCGGCCCGCGCGCTGCAGGGCGTTATGCTCCAGCTCGCGGCCCAGCATCATTTTCACCAATTCAATTTGCGGTAGCTCGCGGGTTTCCCGACAGCCGACAAAACCGCCGTTACGCAGAACGGTGATGCGGTCGCTGACGGCGTAAACCTGGTCGAGGAAGTGGGTGACGAAAATCAGGCTGACGCCGCTATCGCGCAGCTGGCGCATCAGGGTGAAGAGCATTTCCACCTCCTGGGTATCCAGGCTGGCGGTCGGTTCATCAAGAATTAACACTTTTGCTGACAGGTCAATTGCCCGGCAGATCGCGACAATCTGCTGCATGGCGACCGAAAAGCGGTTCAGCGGTTCACGGACATCGAGAGAAAAACCGTAGGACGCCATCAGCGCGGTGGCGCGTTTTTCCATCTCTTTGCGCTGCAGGAGGCCAAAGCGCCGGGGCTCGCGGCCAATAAACAGATTATCCGCCACCGACATGTTAGGCAGCAGGTTTACTTCCTGATAGACGGTGCCGATCCCCAGCTGCTGGGCGTGGGCGGTGTTTTTTGGCGAGATCTCCCGGCCTTCCAGCCATATTGCCCCGCGGTCAGCGTGGTAGACGCCGGTAAGCGCTTTAATTAGGGTGGACTTACCCGCGCCGTTTTCGCCTAACAGAGCCATGATTTCGCCCCGGCGCAGGCTGAAATTAACGTTATCCAGCGCCTTCACGCCGGGGAAAAATTTGCTTAGCCCTTCAGTTCGAAGGATTTCCTGATGTTGTTCGCCGTTCATGCTCTCCCCTCACCTTAACCCGCTCCCCGACCGGGAGAGGGTGTTCAGCCGCGCCTTAGCGACCGGGAAAATCCCGGAGGCGGCGCCGCGCGCCTGTCCGGGCTACTCAATCCGCAGACGGCGATGAACCTGTCGCCCGGTGCGCATAGCGTCACCGGGAGCGTGCCTGTTTTTCGCTACTCAATAGCCCATATTTTTCTTCTTCTCTAACTCTTCTTTCGCCGTATCCGGCAGGTAGAGGGTCGATTTGGTGATGGTGACTTTTTCAGGCAGGGTTCCGTCTTTTTTGTATTTCTCCAGCGCATCGAACGCCGGGCCGGCCATATTCGGCGTCAGCTCGACGCTGGCGTTAGCCTCGCCGGCCATCATCGCTTTATAGATATCCGGCACGCCGTCGATAGAGCCGGTGAGGATATCTTTGCCCGGCTTCAGCCCGGCCTCTTTAATCGCCTGAATCGCGCCAATCACCATGTCGTCGTTATGGGCGTAAACCATGCAGATGTTCTTGCCGTTGTTCTCCGCTTTGATAAAGCTCTCCATCACTTCTTTACCCTTACTGCGGGTAAAGTCGCCGGACTGGGAGCGGATAATCTTGATATTGGAGGCTTTAGAAATGGCTTCAGCAAAGCCTTTCTTGCGGTCAATCGCCACGCTGGCCCCTACGGTGCCCTGCAGTTCAACAACGTTACACGGCTTGCCGTCGACGGTTTTCACCAGCCACTCACCGATCAGTTGGCCTTCCAGCACGTTGTTCGCGGTGACGGTGGTCATATAGAGATCTTTGTCTTTGACATCAATAGAGCGGTCGAGCAGGAATACCGGGATTTTGGCTTCTTTCGCTTCCTTCAGTACCGGCTCCCAGCCGGTCGCCACTACCGGAGCGATGAAGATGGCATCGACGCCCTGAGCGATGAAGGAGCGTACGGCTTTAATCTGGTTTTCCTGTTTTTGTTGGGCGTCGGCAATCTTCAGCGTAATGCCGCGCTTCGCGGCCTCTTCCTTCGCGACGTTGGTTTCGGCCGCACGCCAGCCGGATTCAGAACCGACCTGCGAAAAACCTACGGTAAGAGGGGCAGCCATGACCATAGACGACATAGCTGCGGAAACTGCTGTGACAAGAAGTAAGCGCTTCCACATAAGAGGATCCTCGTAGGGTTATTGTTGGTTAAAGCCTCACCTGCGGACAAACTATAGACAATCGGAGATGTAACTGAATGCGTTACATCACACTTCAAAAAAGTTAATTAGATGTTAATCAGCACCCATCTCATCAGCGGAGAGCCGATGAGGCTTCGCGAGCCGTGCGAGCTTCACCGTTTATGACGAAATTTTTCACACTTTGAGATATCAAGCATATGCAATGAAAACGGTTACATAATTTTATTCAGTATGCGGCTATGTTTATGGATTTTCAGGCTGTATGACGGGGAAAATTTCAGACTCCCCCCACCCGTTCTGGAGAAAAAGAAGCGAAGACATTCGATGCGAGTTGGCTATAATACCGGGCACTTGTTTGCCATACATTTTAAAGGAAACAGACATGAGCTTACTCAACGTACCTGCGGGCAAAGATCTGCCGGAAGACATCTACGTCGTGATCGAGATCCCGGCGAACGCAGATCCTATCAAATACGAAGTCGACAAAGAGAGCGGTGCACTGTTCGTTGACCGTTTCATGTCCACGGCAATGTTCTATCCGTGCAACTACGGCTACATCAACCACACTCTCTCCCTGGACGGCGACCCGGTTGACGTACTGGTCCCGACCCCGTATCCGCTGGAGCCAGGTTCAGTTATCCGCTGCCGTCCGGTTGGCGTACTGAAAATGACCGACGAATCCGGTGAAGATGCGAAGCTGGTTGCGGTACCGCACACCAAACTGAGCAAAGAGTACGATCACATCAAAGATGTGAGCGACCTGCCGGAACTGTTGAAAGCGCAGATCACCCACTTCTTCGAGCACTATAAAGACCTCGAAGCGGGCAAATGGGTTAAGGTTGACGGCTGGGACAACGCTGAAGCGGCGAAAGCTGAAATCGTAGCTTCCTTCGAGCGCGCGAAGAAGTAATTCTTCCGCACTCAGGTTAGCGAAAACACCGCCTCCGGGCGGTGTTTTTATTTTGCATATTGAGCCATTTCCCGGTTAGCGACTAATGCGCCTTAGCCGGGCGACAACACCCAACTTCACAAAAAACAACGCCACCTGAGGGTGGCGTTATCGTTATTAATACTGGTCTTTATCCAACCAGTTGCCGCTTTCTATCAGCGTGAAGCCCTCAACGGGGCGCTGATAGACATACATCCAGGCGCTACCGTAAGGCGTCTGGATCAGGTGACGAGCATACTCGCCGCCTTTGGTACGCAGCGCATCCAATTCAGCCAGCGTCGATGCGTCAATACGATAGACTTCACCATGTACCGTGCCATCGCCGGGCACCGCGCCTGGATAGTGGCCCAGGCTGTACAGTTGATAATCATTGACACTATGATCGCCCAGCCACTGAGCGTTGGTCATCCAGTGGCTGTTGCCTTGTTTGCGTCGTAAACTGCCGTAAACAAATATTCGCATTGCTAAAACTCAAACTGATAGAGCAAATCGAGAGCCTGGTCTACACCAGACACGGCTTCCATATATAGCTTAGGCATCAGGCGATAACGTAACGTCAATGTCGCCAGGGAATCAAAGATCCCTACCCCATATTTTACCTGCAGACCGGGCAGCACATAGCCGCTGACCACCACCTGGGAGGAGTCGCCCACTCCCTCGGTATCCAGCGCCAGATTGCTTACGCCAAACGTCTCGCCGATTTTACCCACAACCTGACCACTTTGTGCAACCCCCATACCAATAAGCATGGAGGTCATTGCCGCACTATCGCTCTGTCCGCTGCCTAAACCCTGCCCGCGGAGCAGGTAAGAGAGCGCTTCCTGCTGCGACATCGCCGGATCGGAGAAAATCTCCGCTTTCGGCTGATCGGCCGAGCCGGTGACGCGAACGCCGGCGATAACGTCGTCCTCGGTGGCGTCCGGATTACGAATGGCTTCGATATTCAGCAGCGGCTGATCCGGAGGACCGGAGAACAGCAGCTCGCCTTTACGCACGATCAGATCCTGCCCGTAGGCATGGAAGCGCCCCTCCGGGATGTTGATCTGCCCGTTGAGCCCCAGCCCCTGTTTGTCCTGAGCGACTTTCAAATCACCGGTCAAACGCGCTTTCAGACCGAAGGCATCCAGACGAACGTTGTTGCCTACGTGAATAGTCAGGTTGCTGTTGATAGGGATACCGGCGCTCTGCTGCTTAATCGGCTGCAGATTTTTATCCAGCATCACTTCGTCAGATGAGACCCCAACGGCGCTTTCCGGCACTTCGTTGACCACGATACGCGCCCAGGGCACATCAACGCTGCCATCCAGGTTAAACAGGCTTGGCGTGGCGGTAAACACCACGTCCGGCGAGACATCCAGGCGCACCATCGGCGGCACGGTTATCCGCACCCGGCTGCCCTTCGCCGCAATCTGCGCGCGCCAGTTATCAATCTGCGTCCAGTCGGCGTTGCCGCTGAGCGCGATGTGGCCCTGGCTGGTATTCACCGTTCCCTGTAGGGTCGAGCGGGTACCGGTGAAATTCATCGCCAGCTGGCTCGGCTGCATATCGAACGGCATAAAGTTACCGTCAATATCAACGCCATTCAGCTGCATTTGACCGAACAGCTGCGGACTCTGAAGGTTGCCACCAAGCGTCAGGCGTGCATTCAGTCTCCCTTCCGCCTTTTCGCCGCGCGAGAAGATTGGGTTAATCATCGCCAGCGAGAAGTTGTTGATATTGACGTTACCGCCCAGATTACGTCGGCCCTGCGGATCGGTGACCTGCACCTGCCCGTCCAACTGGCCATTGTTGGTCAGACGAATTAGCCAGCCCAACTGGGCGCGATTATTATGCAGATCGGCGGTGAGGTTGAGAGTATCGAAAGCCACCGGCAACGGCGCGTCGTTGACCGTCTGCGTCACCTTCACGTTACGCCCGCTCAGGGTGACCTTACCCTGCGGCAGCCCCTCTTTGGTAGTGTCCCAACTCACATCGGCATTACCGCTAAACACGCCGCTGGCCTGGGTCGCTTCCGGCATAAAGGGCTTCAGCATCGCGAGATCGAAACGGTTGAGGTTCACCACCGCGCGCCCGCTTGCCCCGGCGTCGATGGTCTGCGGTACGCACAGCTCGGCGTTCGGGTTAGTCCAGCAGTGCGGCCCGATGCTGATTTTCTGTTCGAGGTTACGATAATCCAGCGCGATATCGCGCGTCAGCGCAACCGGCCCCACCGGGGTCTGGAAACGGGTATTGCTCAGCGAGCCTTTCCAGCGCTCCGCTTTGCGGTCAAAGCTCCCCGCCAGCGACAGCTGCCCGGAGACCGGATCGCCCTGCACCCGCAGCTGCAGGTCGTGCTGCTTCTCGTTGCCCTTGGCATTGAGCTGCACCAGACTGATATTGACGCCCGGCTGGCTAATGCGGTCCACGCGTACGTCAAGATTACCGCCAATCTGGTCGGTGGATTTCACATCGCCCTTCACGTTCACCTGAGCCACCGACAGCTCCTGCCAGCGCAGCGCCCGGGCGGTAATATCCGCCAGCAGCTGCGGCGCGTCGACGGTGCCGCGAACCTTCACCAGCCCCTTCGCTGTGCCGCCCAGGCCCGGCAGGGCGTTGTCGAGATGCGGCGCGTCAATGGTGGCGTCAAGGTTAAGGTCTTTGACCCCCAGCTCGCCTTTCACATCAGCGCTGTTGGGGCCTAACGCCAGATGCAGACCGGGGATTTTCCACTGCATATAGCTGTTGCCCTGCAGCGAACCGCTCACATCGACTTTATTTTGCTTCACGTTACCGGTGATTTTCAGCTCCGGCACCGACATCTGCCAGCTGCCGCCGTACAGGCTGCCCTGAGTCTTAATCAGGCCGTTGAGCTTCGACGGCCAGTCCGGGACCTCTTTAGCGGTATTGATACCGTCAAGCGTCAGTTCGCCGCGCCAGCTGATCGCCTGCTGCCAGTCGAGCAGCGCCTTCAGTTCGGTTTTCCCTTCGAGGGCGGCGACGGTCAGCTTATCAAGATTGACCTGCTGCTCGTTGCCCTTGGCGTTGAGGTTAATCTTCGCCGGCGGCAGCGACTGCCCTTTGACCGCGGTGCTGAAGGCCAGGGTGTAGTCGGTCATTTTGCCGTTAAATTTCAGCAGGAGATCGTCAGCCTGATACGCTTTCTCGCCGGTGAACGGCCAGTAGAGCTGCTTACTTTTAATCTCCATATCCAACGGTAGCCCCGCCTCCGCCAGCTGCGCTTCGGCGCGCAGGGTCATCGCCACGGGACCGTTTAAATCCACGCCGAGCGTAAGCTTTTTACGCACTTCACCGCCCACTTTCAGCTGCACTTTCTCGCCCTTGAGGGGATCAATATTCAGCTTACTGTTGAGGGTAATATCGACCGGCCAGTTATCCTGCAGCTGGGCGTTGCCGGAAGCCGTGACTTTGCCCTGGTCGGAGTCCACATCCAGCGCGTCCAGCTTCATCTGTCCATCAATACTGCTGACTTTAAGCAGCAGATTATAGATGGTGATATCGGTGTCGCCGGTGAGACGCAGCTGCTCGCCGCGGAACGCCTGAATATTGAGATTCAACGGCAGATGGACGTCGGTCATCTCCGGCAGCACCGGCTTCGAGAACAGATCTTTCATCGTCTCGCCGAGCGGCTTTTCTTCCGGCTGCGGATTGTCAATTTTCGGCTCGACCACCTGCTCCTGGGCCACCTTCGCCACCTTCGGCAGCGCGATGAGCAACCCCTGCAGGGAGGTCGGCGTCAGGGTCAGGTTTTTCTCCTGCCAGTTCAGACCGCTGGTAAAGTCGCGCAGCGAGACGGCGGTATCGTCAATTTTTACGTTGACGTTATGCAGCGCCACCCGGCTCAGCGTGATGGGATAAGGTGTGGAGAGATTCAGCGGGCCGCTATCTTCTTCTTCAACCGGCGCCGCCGCCGGCATCTTGCTGGTATCGATCGCCACATAGATATCGCGCAGAGAAAGATCGTTGACGCACAGGCTGCTGTCCCACAGGCAGCGCAGCTTGACGCCGAGGTGGAACTGACCAGCGGTGACCGCCACGCCCGGCTGCTCAAAGCGCACGTTCTCCAGCGTCAAATCGCGCCAGCCGCCGGTCGCTTTGCCAATCTCCAGCCCCGGAACCCAGCGGTCGGCAGCTTTGATCACCAGATGCAGGCCGGTGGTGGTCCCCACCAGGAATCCTACCGTCCCCAGCAGCAGCACAAGAAAAATCAGTACGCCGAGGCTTATCTTCTTCCATAAACTCATAATTCAGGCCCCAGACCGATATAAAACTGTAAACCGTGCTCTTCTTTGTCGCCGATCGGTCTGGCGATATCCAGCTTGATTGGTCCGACCGGAGACTGCCAGCGTACGCCGAGGCCGGCGCCGGTTTTAAAGTCGCTCTCGCGGATATCGCTCACCGCTTCGCCGCTATCGACGAACACCGCGCCCCACCATTTGCCGCTCACGTTGTACTGATACTCCAGCGAACCGGTAGCCAGCTTCGAGGCCCCCATCAGCTTGCCGTCGTCATCTTTTGGCGAGATAGATTTGTATTTATACCCGCGAATGCTGCGGTCGCCACCGGCGAAGAAACGCAGATCCGGCGGGACCTTGCTGAAGTTATCGGCCTCAATCCAGCCGAGATTGCCGCGTACTACGAAGCGGTGGCGGTCATACAGGGTGCGGATCCAGACGTCCTGCGCCTGCATCACGATAAAGTTGATGTCCGAGCCCCACATGGTATTGGAGTAGTCCACCGAATAGCGCTGCGAATCACCCCAGGTCGGCATCAGGCCGCCGCGCGAACGTGTGCGGTTCACCGACACGCCGGGGTAGATCAGCATGGTGGTGTTAGTGACGTTGGCCTGGGTAAAGTGGTCGAGGCTCCAGCGCAGGTTCAGCGCGCGCTGCCAGCCGCTCGACATCTCCCAAAAACGTGATACCCCGAGAGTCGTAGAGTCAGCTTTGGTATCGTTAAGGTCGGTACGCTTAAAGCCGCCCTGCATCAGGTAGTACTGCTCCAGCGGACTTTTTAACAGCGGCACCTTATAGCTGAAATCAAGCTGCTGTTCCGGGGCGGAAAGGCTGAGGCTAGAGGTCAGGCTGTGGCCGTAGGAGTTCATCCACGGCTTTCTCCAGGTGCCTTTGACGCGCGGCCCGACGTCGGTTGAGTAGCCGACCCCGGTTTCAACGGTATTCTCTTTACGCGGAGAGACCACGCCCTGCAAAGGCAGAACTTTGGTCTGGCGGGATTTTTCAAACTGCGGCGCCACCACGACGGAGCTAAACCAGCCGGTTGCCGCCAGGCGGCGGTTCAGTTCAGCGAGATCCTGCGAAGTGTAGTAGTCGCCCTGCTTAAACGGCACCAGGTTTTGCAGATATTCGTCGCGAATTTGCGAGCCTTCAAAAGTGACCGGGCCAAAGCGGTAGCGCTCGCCGCTGTTGTAGTCGATATCCCAGAAGGCCTGATGTCGGTCGAGAGAGACGCCGAGCTGGCTTTTATTAAACTCGCTATCAAAATAGCCTTTACGTAGCGCAACGCGGGTCAGGGAGCTTTTGAAGCCATCATAGTCGCCGTGGTTTAGCACGGTGCCGATCGCCGGGCGCGTTTTCAACAAATCCAGATAGTCGCGATCGGTTCGGGCGCCGCCGCGTAAAATCACTTCAGTGCCGCCAATACGCACCGGTTCGCCGGGCGTAACTTTGGCGATCAGGACCTGGCGGCCCCTCGCCGGCGGCGGACGTAAATCAAAATCGATCGTCGGTTCGTAGTAGCCGAGCGCTTTCAGGCCTTCGCGGATAGCATCATCAACGCGCGCGCGAAAGCGCCGGTCCGGCGTGACTTCATCGCTCTGGATCGTAGATAGTTGGGCGCGGACGTTTTTTTCCAGTTCCCCGGATAGCCCCTCAACCTGCAAACGCACGCTCGCTGCGCTGGCGACCCCGCTGACCAGCAAAAGGCTGGTGATACATAACTGGCGGATTTGTAGCACGTTTTCTCCTGAATATCCTTGTTTCCCCCCGAAGGAAACGAAAGCGCCGCTCCACGGCTTAACAAAACCCTAACAATCAAGGGTTGAAAAATAGACGTTATCCCAAATAATTCTTATGTTTAAATCTAGACGTATTAAGCGCGTTTATTGTGTTAAAAGACGCGCTTGGTTACAACCTTAACCACATTTTCTGTTTTGAGAGGCCCACCGTGAGTCTATTTGATAAAACGCATCTTGTCGCCCAAGCGGACGCGCTGCCGGGACGCAACACGCCGATGCCGGTGGCTACGCTCCACGCCGTCAATGGTCACTCGATGACCAACGTTCCCGCAGGAATGGAAATCGCCCTGTTCGCCATGGGCTGCTTCTGGGGCGTCGAACGCCTGTTCTGGCAGCTGCCCGGCGTCTACAGTACCGCCGCCGGCTACACCGGCGGCTATACGCCAAACCCGACCTACCGCGAAGTGTGCAGCGGCGAGACCGGTCACGCCGAAGCGGTGCGCGTGGTCTACGATCCGCAGGTTATCAGCTATGAGCAGCTGCTCCAGGTGTTCTGGGAAAACCACGACCCGGCGCAGGGTATGCAGCAGGGTAACGATCGCGGTACCCAGTATCGTTCCGCGATTTATCCGCTGACGCCGGAGCAGAGCGAGGCGGCACAGGCCAGCCTGGCGCGTTTCCAGGCGGCAATGAAGGAAGCTAACGACTCGCGCACTATCACTACCGAGATCGCGACGGCGAAACCGTTCTACTATGCGGAAGACGATCATCAGCAGTATCTGCATAAAAACCCGTACGGATACTGCGGTATCGGCGGAATCGGCGTTTGTTTGCCGCCGCAGGCCTGATGCCGCCGCGTGGTTCCCGCAGGCCGCCGGATTGAATAATTTACGCTCTGGCGGCTTTACAGTACCTTACGCTATACTACGCCGTGCTATCGCCGGTCCAGGGCCTTCGGACCGGCTTTTTGTGAATTCCACTTAGCGTTATCCACTTCCCTTCCGAGGATCTGATCTCAACGGTCAGATAAGATATGTTAAACAGTATTTTAGTAATACTCTGTCTGATAGCCGTCAGTGCGTTCTTTTCGATATCGGAAATCTCGCTGGCCGCATCACGTAAAATCAAACTCAAGCTGCTGGCCGATGATGGCAACATCAACGCTCAACGCGTGCTGAAGATGCAGGAAAACCCCGGTATGTTCTTTACCGTGGTGCAAATCGGCCTAAACGCGGTGGCGATTCTCGGCGGTATCGTCGGCGACGCTGCGTTTTCACCGGCTTTCTACGGCCTGCTAAACCGCTATCTGTCGCCGGAGCTCTCCGAGCAGCTGAGCTTTATTATTTCCTTTACCCTGGTCACCAGCCTGTTCATTCTGTTTGCTGACCTGACTCCGAAACGCATCGGTATGATCGCGCCTGAAGCCGTCGCTTTACGCATCATCAACCCGATGCGCTTCTGCTTGTTTATCTTCCGCCCGCTGGTGTGGTTGTTTAACGGCATGGCCAACAACATCTTCCGCCTGTTCAAAATTCCGATGGTGCGTAAAGACGACATTACCTCTGATGATATCTACGCCGTGGTGGAAGCCGGCGCGCTGGCCGGGGTGCTGCGTAAGCAGGAGCATGAGCTGATTGAAAACGTGTTCGAGCTGGAATCGCGCACCGTGCCTTCATCTATGACCTCGCGTGAAAACGTCATCTGGTTCGATCTTCATGAAGATGAGCAGAGCCTGAAGAATAAGGTCGCGGAGCATCCACACTCCAAATTCCTGGTGTGTAACGAAGATATCGACCACATCATCGGCTACGTTGACTCTAAAGACCTGCTGAACCGCGTGCTGGCGAACCAGAGCCTGGTACTGACCGGCGGCGTGCAGATCCGTAATACCCTGATTGTCCCGGACACCCTGACGCTCTCTGAAGCGCTGGAAAGCTTTAAAACCGCCGGTGAAGACTTCGCCGTGATCATGAACGAGTATGCGCTGGTGGTTGGGATTATCACCCTGAACGACGTGATGACCACCCTGATGGGCGACCTCGTCGGCCAGGGTCTGGAAGAGCAGATCGTCGCGCGCGATGAAAACTCCTGGCTCATCGACGGCGGGACGCCGATTGACGACGTGATGCGGGTGCTGGATATCGATGATTTCCCGCAGTCTGGCAATTACGAGACCATTGGCGGCTTTATGATGTTTATGCTGCGTAAAATTCCCAAGCGGACCGATGCGGTGAAATTCTCCGGCTATAAGTTCGAAGTGGTGGATATCGATAACTACCGTATCGATCAGCTGCTGGTGACCCGTATCGACAATAAGCCGACGGTGCTGGTGCCCAAGCTGCCGGACGCGGCGAATAGCGATAAAGAGTCGGCGTAAAGCGTTTGACGAACCGACAAGGCGGATGAAAATCCGCCTTTTTTATTGCCCGAATGTGAGGCGGCTCACGCCCCTCGGGCGATAGCAGATTTTTACTGCTCCATAGCGAAACGTTCATGACTCCCCTCTGCACAAAAAGGTAACTTTGCTCGCGACTACACGATCATATTCCTGAATAAAGGAAGCGAGGGTTACCATGATAGAATCAAATAAAAACTACTATATAAGCTGTCTGTTCTTCCTGTTCTTCTTTATTGGCTGGGGATGCTGCTATCCTTATTTATCATTGTGGTTAACGGAAACCATCGGTATTAATTATACTGATGTCGGTCTGGTTTATTCCTTTACTGCGGTTATTGCCGTTTGCGTTCAGCCGCTATTCGGTTTTATATCCGACAGGCTGGTTTATCGTAAAAACCTGATGTGGATGCTGGCCATCATTATTACCCTTTTTGCCCCCTACTGGATCTACGTCTTTGCGCCATTATTAAAAGTTAACGTTTTTCTCGGGGCGCTGGCCGGCGGCATTTATATTGGCATGGCCTACGGCGCAGGCTGCGGTATTTGCGAAGCTTACATTGATAAAGTCAGCCGCGCTTCCGGCTTTGAGTTTGGTCGCGCAAGAATGTTTGGCGGCATTGGCGCGGCTATCGGCACCTTCGCGGCAGGCAAGCTCTACGGGATCGACCAGAACATGATTTTCTGGCTGGCCAGTTGCGCAGGCTTATGCCTGCTGGTCATTGTCTGGAAAATGCAGATCAGCGCGCATAAACAAGGCGCGATGCAGAGTCGTAAAGCCTCTCCGGTCACCCTGAGCGACGCCACCTCGCTGCTGAAAATGAAGAAATTCTGGTTCTTCGCGATCTACACGATCGGTGTCGGCGCGGTATATGAAACCTACGACCAGCAGTTCGCCATCTATTACAGCCACTTCTTTGAGAGCAAAGCGCGCGGCGCGGAAGTGTTCGGCTATTTAACCACAGGTCAGATTTTCCTTGATGCGGTGGTGATGTTCTTCGCCCCATGGTTCGTGAATAAAATCGGCCCAAAAAATGCTCTGCTGTACTGCGGAATGATTATGAGTCTGCGCATTATCGGCTCGGCCTGGGCTATTGGCCCGGTGTCCATTAGCCTGATTAAACTGCTGCACGGTTTTGAAAGTTCGGTATTACTCGTTGCCGCGCTGAAATATATCACCGCCAACTTCAACCCGCTGCTATCAGCCACGGTTTATTTAATCGGCTTCCAGTTTTCGAAAAGCTTTAGCTCTATTTTCCTTTCTACTGGCATCGGTCATATGTACCAGAGCATGGGCTTTACCAGCAGCTATATCGTGCTCGGCGGTATCGCCCTGTGCTTTACGCTGATTTCATTTATTACGCTGGATAAAGCGCGCGCTTTTGCCCCGCAGCCGGCGCCCGCGCATTAATTTAAGGAGGTAACCTGTATGTCTGATTTATTTTATGGCGTGGCCTATTACGATGAATATATGCCGGAAGAGCGGCTGGCAAAAGATATCGCCTTAATGCAGGAAACGGGCATTAACGTGGTGCGCATTGCCGAATCGACCTGGAGTACGCTCGAGCCCCGGGAGGGTGAATATAACTTCTATCATATCGACCGGGTGCTGAATGCCATGCATGAGGCGGGGATCGCGGTGATTATCGGTACGCCGACCTACGCCGTCCCGGCCTGGCTGGCGGCTAAACATCCGGACATACTGGTCACCACGGTCGATGGCCAGCAAAAATATGGCCCGCGCCAGATTATGGATATCGTCAACCCGACCTTTCGCCGCTATGCCGAAAAGATTATCCGTACGCTAATGACGCACGTGCAGCACCATCCGGCGATTATTGGCTGGCAGCTGGATAACGAAACCAAGCATTACGATAATATCGGCCGCTATATGCAAGAGGGTTTTGTGCGCAGCCTGCGGGAAAAATACCCCGATCTCGACCGGTTGAATAACGATTTTGGTCTGGACTACTGGAGCAACCGTATTGATAGCTGGCAGGATTTTCCGCCGGTCGAGAATACCATTAACGCCAGCCTCGCCTGCGCGTTCTCTCGCTACCAGCGCCAGCAGGTGACGGAGTATCTCGCCTGGCAGGCGGAGATCGTGCGCGAATATGCCCAGCCGCATCAGTTCGTCACCCACAACTTCGATTTTGAATGGCGCGGCTACTCCTACGGCGTGCAGCCGCGAGTCGACCATTTTGCGGCGGCGCAGGCGCTGGATATTGCCGGTGTCGATATCTATCACCCGGGCCAGAAGCACCTGACCGGGCGGGAAATCGCGTTTGGCGGCGCCATTACGCGCTCGCTCAAGCAGGGTAAGAATTACTTCGTGCTGGAAACCCAGGCGCAGGGCTTTGCCCAATGGACTCCTTATCCGGGCCAGCTGCGCCTGCAGGCCTTTAGCCACGTGGCCTCGGGGGCGGCGATGGTCTCTTACTGGCATTGGCATTCGATTCATAACGCGTTCGAAACTTACTGGAAAGGGCTGTTAAGCCATGACTTTTCACGCAACGCGACCTGGCAGGAGGCCACCACTATCGGGGCTGACTTCGCCCGCCTGTCGCCGCAGCTGGCGGAGCTGAAGGCAGAAAACGACGTCGCGCTGCTGATCAGCAATGAGGCGATGGACGCCCTTAACCAGTTCCGCCCCGGTGACGCGCAGGGCAATATTTATAACGATATTTTCCGCCGCTTCCACGATGCGCTGTACGACCACAATATCAGCCTCGATATTATCCACGACGTTAACGAGGAAACCTCGCGCTATCGCGTGCTGATCGTACCCGGACTCTACGCCGCGGATGATGGCCTGCTTACGCGCATTAACCGCTATATTGAACAGGGCGGCAGAGCGCTGATCGGCTTTAAATCGGGCTTTAGCGATGAAAACGTAAAGGTGCGCAGCGGCGCGCAGCCGGGAGTTTTGTGCGAAAGCTGCGGCGTGAGCTACAGCCAGTTCACCCTGCCGGAAGAGACGACGGTAAGCGCGTGCAGCTCGGACATTGATTGCAGCAAAGATAACCAGGCCGAGCTGTGGATGGAGCTGCTGACGCCGGACGCCGGTACCCGTACGCTACTGCGCTATCAGCATCCGGCATGGGGCGACTATGCCGCCGCCACCGAGGCGGATTACGGCCAGGGCCGGGCGATTTACGTTGGCTTCCTGCCGCAAAAAACGCTGATTAGCCAACTGTTCGACCGGCTGACAGTGGGTCTGGAGCTGCGTTCACGCACCTCGGCCTACCGCTATCCGCTGGTGGTCAAAAAGATGCGCAACCGCGACGGTAATAGCATCCACTTCCTGTTTAACTACTCCGGCGATCCGCTGGCGTTTATCAGCGAGACATCGGGCAACGCGCTGCTGAGCGGGGAAAAAGTTCACTGCGGCCAGCCGTTGCGTCTCAGGGCATGGGAATTTAGTATCATCGAAAGTTAAGCGAGCGGCGCCGCTCGGGCGGGGGAAACGATGCAACTGGATATCAATGAGCTACTGAACTTCTCGCCATTGATGAAGACCTTTACCTTCAACGCCTGGGTCGTCGCCGGCTTTACTCCCATCACCCGCGGCTCAAAGCTGGACTACTACATTAACCGCCCGCAGGGAATGAAAGGTTACATCATCAATCTGACCCTGCGCGGCCAGGCGCGCGCGAAAGCGGGCGACGGCTCTCTTCTGTTTCGTGAAAACGATCTGCTGCTCTTCCCGCCCGGCGTTCCCCACCATTATGGACGGGACGAACACAGCGACTACTGGGATCACCTATGGATCTACTTTATCCCCCGGCCCTACTGGATAGACTGGCTAAAATGGGATCAAACGACCCACGGCATTGGTAAAACCACGGTCAACGATCCTGAGCAGTTGCAAAGCCTGCGCGATCTGTTCTATGAGGTCATCCGCCATCACTCCGCTTCCGCCCCGCTGTCGGAGGCGCTGGCGATGAACGCGCTGGAGCGCCTGATCCTGAGCTGCTTTCAGCGACAGCCGATCAGCAACCGCCACGCCCACGATCCGCGGATTAACGCCGTATGCGACTATCTTAACGAACATATTGCCCAAGAGATTAAGATTGAGAACCTGGCGGCGATGGTTTTTATCTCCCCCTCCCGGCTGGCGCATCTGTTCAAAAATGAACTGGGGCAAACGGTTTACGCCTGGCGCGAGGCGCAGCGCATTAACCGCGCAAAGTGGCTGATCCAAACCACGTCGCTGCCGCTTAACAAAATCGCCCTGTCGGTAGGTTATGGAGACCCGGTCTATTTCACGCGCATTTTCCGCAAGCATAACGGCATTCCGCCGGGCGAGTACCGCAAACGCTATGCGCAAATGAAGGGATAGGTCCAGAAACATCAACGGCTCCCGTTGGGAGCCGCCTTTTTACCGTGTAGCCATACCACTTTTCAGATTATGCCATCTCTGTTTGCAGACGGATAACCTGACGATTGACTTCGGACATCACCGACAAATGCAGCTTGTCCTTCACCTTCGGGATAAGGATTTTGCCCTTATCAAACTCAAAAGCGCCAACGTCCTTGATATACAAACGTCCACGGAACAGGATCTTCACGTACTTCGCTACTTGTAGCGGATTGTAGCGTTGGAAAATTTTCATTGTTGTCTCCTGCCAGGGTTACGCTCCTGTGGTGCCACAGTTAGCCCACGTACCGGAAGCGCAAATTTTAGTGCCCTGAAACTATAGTCCAGAATCTGAGTGATACCCAGTATGTATAAGTTTATTTACCTTATGATGACAATAATTCAGAGTTTTCGTTTCAGGCATCCGATGAAGGTAGTATAAGTCGCCGATTTTGGACGAATTTGTGCGTTAACACGCAAACTGGCACCATCATTGCGGGTAATGCCCATAAATCGCATTTATGATTAAAGCAGACCAAGTGGTCGGATCACCTGCACAAATAATAAAAGGAAACACCATGACCCTACATAGATTACTGGCCGTTTCATGTCTCCTGTTCCCGCTGATGGCGTCGGCGCATAACTTTGTCGATGGTCAGCGCGTTGCGCCGGTCGGCGTCGCGGATCGGGGGGAGCTGGTACTGAACAACGATAAGTTTAGCTATAAAAGCTGGAATAGCGCGCAGCTGGTGGGGAAAGTGCGCGTCGTGCAACATATTGCCGGGCGCTCGTCGGCAAAAGAAAAAAACGCGACCCTGATTGAAGCGATTAAAAGTGCGAAGCTGCCGCACGATCGCTATCAAACCACCACTATCGTCAATACCGATGACGCTATCCCGGGTTCAGGCATGTTTGTCCGCAGCAGTATTGAGAGCAACAAGCAGCTTTACCCCTGGTCGCAGTTTATCGTCGACAGCAACGGTGTGGTCCGCAAAGCGTGGCAGCTTAATGAGGAGAGTTCAGCCATCGTGGTTCTGGATAAAGACGGCCGCGTACAGTGGGCTAAAGACGGCGCGCTTAGTCAGGAAGAGGTGCAGCAGGTGGTGGCCCTGCTGCACAAGCTACTCAATAAATAGAGACCCGGAAGCCGGGGTTGAGGAACGATTCACGCGGCGTGTAATCAAGGGTACGCCCCTGCCAGTCGTGAACGTGCGCCCCGGCGGCGCTGGCCACCGCATGACCGGCCGCGGTATCCCAGGTGGAGGTCGGCCCGAAGCGCGGATAAAGCTGGGCCTGCCCTTCGGCGACCAGACAGAACTTCAGCGACGAACCGATTGAGGTGGTCTGGTGTTCGCCAAGCTGCTCCAGATACTCCTGCAGCTCCGGGTCATTGCCGTGGGATCGGCTAATCACCACCAGCGGCGGACGCGCATCGCGGACTTGAATCTGCTTGCGAACGCCGCACTCCTCTTTCCATGCTTTGCCCTTTTCCGCGCTGTACATCACCTTCATCACCGGCGCGTAGACTACGCCAAGGATCGGCTTCCCGTTCTCAATCAAGGCGATATTGACCGTGAACTCGCCGTTGCGCTTGATAAACTCTTTGGTGCCGTCCAGCGGGTCCACCAGCCAGTAGCGCTGCCAGTGCTGGCGCACCTCCCAGGCCGGCGGGTCCTCTTCCGACAGAACCGGAATATCGGGCGTCAGCGCCAGCAGGCCGCTGATAATCACCTTGTGCGCCGCAATATCCGCGGCCGTGACCGGAGAATCGTCCTTCTTGCTGGCAACGTCCATCGGCTGTTTTCCATCGTAAACTTCCATGATGGCATCGCCCGCGTTCCGTGCAAGCTGACATACTTGTTCTAACATTCTCCACCTCGTCTGGTTACAGTGGCGTTAACTCGTTGTTTTATTTATATCGCATCATTGTGAGTTCCGCTATCTGTGATAACGATGCCGGTTTCATTGATCCCTTTTCTGGCATGATTCACATTTCTGTAAGCAACAGAATGTAAATACATTTTCTTCTGTGCTATTGCTCATAAAAAAGGACGCCACTGATGATTAAGTTTAGCGCAACGCTGCTGGCCACGCTGATCGCCGCCAGCGTAAATGCGGCGACGGTCGATTTGCGGATCATGGAAACCACCGATCTGCACAGTAATATGATGGACTTTGACTATTACAAAGACAGCGCCACGGAAAAATTTGGCCTGGTGCGCACCGCAACCCTGATTGAGAAATCACGCCAGGAAGCCAAAAACAGCGTGCTGGTCGATAACGGCGACGTCATTCAGGGCAGCCCGCTGGGCGACTATATGGCGGCGAAGGGGCTGAAAGAGGGCGATGTTCACCCGGTCTATAAGGCAATGAATACCCTGGACTATACGGTGGGCAACCTCGGTAACCACGAGTTTAACTACGGACTCGACTTCCTGCACAAAGCGCTGGCCGGCGCGAAATTCCCCTACGTAAACGCCAATATCATCGATGCTAAAACCGGCAAACCGATGTTTACGCCTTATCTGATTCAGGATACCCAGGTACAGGATAGCGACGGCAAAACGCAGACGCTGCGCATTGGCTATATCGGCTTCGTACCGCCGCAGATTATGACCTGGGATAAAGCCAATCTCAGCGGCAAAGTCACCGTCAACGACATTACCGCAACCGCGCGCAAGTTTGTCCCGGAAATGCGTGAAAAAGGCGCGGATGTGGTGGTGGTCATTGCCCACTCCGGCCTCTCCGCCGACCCGTATCAGGCGATGGCGGAGAACTCCGTTTACTATTTAAGCCAGGTGCCCGGCGTCGATGCCATTATGTTCGGCCACGCGCATGCCGTCTTCCCGAGCAAAGATTTTGCCGGTATTAAAGGCGCAGATATCGCGAAAGGTACGCTGAACGGCGTACCGGCGGTGATGCCGGGCATGTGGGGCGATCATCTTGGGGTGGTCGATCTGGTTCTGAACAACGACAGCGGCAAATGGCAGGTCAGCGCAGCGAAAGCCGAAGCGCGCCCGATCTACGATGCGGCGGCGAAGAAATCGCTGGCGGCAGAAGACAGCAATATGGTGGCGGTATTAAAAGCCGACCATGACGCCACCCGCGAGTTTGTCGGCAAACCGATCGGTAAATCCTCGGACAATATGTACAGCTACCTGGCGCTGGTGCAGGATGACCCGACCGTACAGGTGGTCAACATGGCCCAGAAAGCCTATGTGGAGCACTATATTCAGGGCGACCCGGATTTGGCGAAGCTGCCGGTACTCTCCGCCGCCGCGCCGTTTAAAGTCGGCGGACGGAAAAACGATCCGGCCAGCTTTGTGGAAGTGGAAAAAGGTCAGCTCACCTTCCGCAACGCCGCCGATCTCTACCTGTATCCCAACACCCTGGTGGTGATGAAAGTGAGTGGTAAAGAGGTGAAAGAGTGGCTGGAGTGTTCCGCCGGGCAGTTCAATCAGATTGACCCCGCCAGCAGCAAGCCGCAGTCGCTGATTAACTGGGACAGCTTCCGCACCTACAACTTCGACGTGATTGACGGCGTGAACTACCAGATCGATATCACCCAGCCGGCGCGCTATGACGGCGAATGTCAGCCCGTTAATCCGCAGGCCGAGCGAATTAAAAACCTGACCTTTAACGGCAAGCCAATCGATCAGAACGCCACTTTCCTCGTCGCGACCAATAACTACCGCGCTTACGGCGGTAAATTCCAGGGCACCGGCGAGGATCATATCGCGTTCGCCTCGCCGGATGAAAACCGCTCGGTGCTGGCGGCGTGGATTGGCGCGGAGTCGAAGAAAAACGGCGAGATCCATCCGGCGGCGGATAACAACTGGCGACTGGCGCCGATCCATAGCAGCGTACCGCTGGATATTCGCTTTGAAACCTCACCGGGCGATAAGGCCGCGGCGTTTATCAAAGAGAAAGCGCAATACCCGATGCGCCAGGTCGCAACCGACGATATCGGTTTTGCCATTTATCAGCTGGATTTGAGTCAGTAATTGCCCGTTCCCCGGTTGCGCTACGCCTACCGGGGCTACCCAGGCATCACCCTCATGCTACCTGTTCGTGGTTCGCCAGAACCGCGGGCAGGTTCAGCTCAATCCAGTCCGCCAGCGCCGCCACCTTCTCGCTTACCTGCTCACCGAGCGGAGTCAGACTATATTCAACGTGCGGCGGTACCACCGGGTACGACACGCGGTTAAGAAAGCCATCCTGCTCCAGCGCCTGCAACGACTGGGCCAGCATCTTTTCGCTGACGCCGCCGATCTTACGCCGCAGATCGCTAAACCGATGGGTGCCATCGCGCAGGGACACCAAAATCAGTACGCCCCAGCGGCTGGTCACGTGCTTGAGCACTTCCCGCGAGGGGCACTGTTCGGCAAACAGGTTGCCGTTGCGTAGCTGCTCGCTTAGCGTCAGATTCGCCATATTCACACTTACCTTTTTGTACGTACTTACTAAAAGTTAGTTAAGGTGTTAGCTTACCACAACTGCCAATGAACACGAAGGAGAAGACTTATGATCGCCATTACCGGCGCCACTGGCCAGCTTGGCCAGCACGTCCTGGAAAATCTGTTAACTACCGTCCCCGCAGGCCAGGTTGTGGCTATCGTGCGCAACCCGGCGAAGGCCGAATCGCTGAGTCAACAGGGCGTGGTGGTTCGTCAGGCCGACTACAGCGATGAAGCCGCGTTGACCGCCGCCCTGCAGGGCGTAGACAAACTGCTGCTGATCTCGTCCAGCGAAGTCGGCCAGCGTGCCGTCCAGCACCGTAACGTAATTAACGCGGCGAAAGCCGCCGGCGTAAAATTTATCGCCTACACCAGCCTGCTGCACGCCGATACCTCCCCGCTGGGGCTGGCCGATGAGCATATCGCCACCGAGAAAATGCTCGCCGACTCCGGCATTGCGTATGCTCTGCTGCGCAACGGCTGGTACACCGAAAACTATCTCGCCAGCGCGCCGCCGTCGATTGAGCACGGCGTGTTTATCGGCGCGGCCGGTAACGGCAAAATCGCCTCCGCGACCCGCGCAGACTACGCCGCCGCCGCCGCTCGCGTTATCGCCGAAGAGGGCCACGCCGGAAAAGTGTATGAACTGGCGGGCGATGAGGCGTGGACGCTGAGCGAACTGGCCGCTGAGCTGAGCAAACAAAGCGGTAAAAACGTGGTGTATCAAAACCTCAGCGAAGCCGACTTCGCCGCCGCGCTGAAGGGCGTCGGGCTACCTGCCGGTCTGGCGGATATGCTGGCGGATTCTGATACCGGCGCGTCCAAAGGCGGTCTGTTCGACGATAGCTGCACCCTGAGTAAGCTCATCGGTCGCCCAACCACGACGCTGGCAGAGAGCGTCAAAGGCATTCTGTAACTGTTACATAGTGGTTAATTTTTGTAGCATCCCGGCGGACCATCCTCAATAATAAAAGGATGTCCATCGGGAGTTATCGCATGCAAGGCGTACCAGAACAGTTCAGTGATGAAAGAGACAGCGCGCGCTTTCGCCATCTGGCGCAGCTGCCCGGCGTTGAGCTGTACCATGCCCATATCTCCCGCTACGCCTTTGAACCGCACACCCATGAAGCCTTTGGTATCGGCGCGATCGAGCTCGGCGCCGAGCGTTTTCGCTATCGCGGCAGCCAGCACGTGGCTTCGGTTAACTCGATCGTCACCATGAACCCCGATGAGCTGCACACCGGCGAGGCAGAGACCGCCGACGGCTGGCGCTATCGAATGATTTATCTCGACCCGGATACGCTGGAAGAGGTGACCGGCGAACGCCACTGGTGGTTCAGCGAGGTGGTTCGCCAGGATCCGCTGCGCTCCCGGCAAATCGGCAATCTTATCTATGGCCTGTGGCATACCGACGATCCGCTGGCGCAGCAGGGCCTGCTGCTGGATCTCATCGATACCTTCCGTCCGTTTGCCCATCACGCCGCTGCGCTGCCCGAGGCCCGCCACCGCTTCGAGCGGGTACGCGACTATCTGCACGACAATTATATGCGTACGGTCACCCTCGATGAGCTGGCGCAGGTGGCGGCGCTCAGCCCATACCATTTTCAACGCCAGTTCAAAGCGCACTTTCACGTCACGCCGCACCAGATGCTGATGGCGATTCGCCTGTGGCGCGCCAAAGCGTTTCTTACCCACGGCATGCCCGCCGCCGACGTTGCTCTCGCCGCCGGGCTGACCGACCAGTCGCACCTGACGCGCGCCTTCACTCGCCGCTACGGCATTACGCCGGTGCGTTATCAAAAGCAGGTTCTCCCGCGCTAATGCGCAACCTCATACAATATTCCCACTTTTGCCTCGCCTACACTGTCGCCAACGAAAAGAGTAATGGAAGGCGTGATGATTAGTGGTGTGCTGTACGCCCTGCTGGCAGGGCTGATGTGGGGATTGATATTCGTGGGTCCTTTACTGGTGCCGGAATACCCGGCTGTTTTACAGTCGATGGGGCGCTATCTGGCGCTGGGGCTGATCGCTCTGCCGCTGGCCTGGCTGGGCCGCGCGCGGCTGCGCCAGCTCACCGGGAAAGACTGGTGGACAGCGCTGGGGCTGACCATGATGGGCAACTTAATCTATTACGTCTGCCTGGCCAGCGCCATTCAGCGTACCGGCGCGCCGGTATCGACCATGATTATCGGCACCCTGCCGGTCGTGCTGCCGGTTTTCGCTAACCTGCTCTATAGCCAGCGCGACGGCAAGCTGCCGTGGCGACGCCTGTTCCCGGCGCTGGTCTGTATCGCCCTCGGCCTGGCGTGCGTCAATATCGCCGAGCTGCATCAGGGCTTACCTGATTTCAGCCCGTGGCGCTACGGTTCCGGTATCGCGCTGGCACTGATCTCGGTGGTGTGCTGGGCCTGGTACGCGCTGCGCAATGCCCGCTGGCTGCGGGAAAATCCGGATAAGCCACCGATGATGTGGGCCACCGCGCAGGCGCTGGTGACCCTGCCGGTATCCCTGGCCGGATACCTTATCGCCTGCGGGTGGCTGCACGGCCAGCACGCGGACTTTCCGCTCCCCTTCGGCCCGCGCCCGGCGGTATTTGTCACCCTGATGCTGGCAATCGCCATTTTCTGCTCATGGGTCGGCGCGTGGTGCTGGAACGTTGCCAGCCAGCGCCTGCCAACGGTGATCCTCGGGCCGCTGATCGTCTTCGAAACCCTTGCCGGACTGCTGTATACCTTTATTCTGCGCCAGAGCCTGCCCCCGTTTCTCACCTTCAGCGGTATCCTGCTGCTGGTGCTCGGCGTGGTGTCCGCCGTGCGTGCCCGCCCGGAAAAGCCCGCGCTGCAGGAGCTGGTCAGCGAGAAAAAATAGCCTGGTATCCTAAAAGGGTATTCCCAGGAACATAAGATGCATTTAAAATACAACTTATATTCTTGATGACGAGGTAACTGCTATGGCTTTCCGTGACCAACCTTTAGGCGAGCTGGCGCTGACGATTCCGCGCGCCTCCGCGCTGTTCCGTCAATACGATATGGACTACTGCTGCGGCGGCAAACAGACGCTGGAGCGCGCGGCGTCGCGCAAAGAGCTGGACGTCGCGGTGATTGAAGCCGAGCTGGCCAAACTGGCGGAAGAGCCGGTAGAGCGCGACTGGCGGGCTGCGCCCTATGCGGACATCATCGATCACATTATCGTTCGCTATCACGACCGGCATCGCGAGCAGTTGCCGGAGCTGATTTTACAGGCCACTAAAGTCGAGCGCGTTCACGCCGACAAGCCCAACGTTCCGAAAGGTTTAACCAAGTACCTGACCATGCTGCACCAGGAGCTTTCCAGCCATATGATGAAAGAGGAGCAGATTCTGTTCCCGATGATCAAACAGGGCATGGGAACGCAGGCCGGCGGCCCTATCAGCGTGATGGAAAGCGAACATGATGACGCGGGCGAGCTGCTGGAGGTGATTAAGCACATCACGCAGAACGTGACGCCACCGGCGGAAGCCTGCACTACCTGGAAAGCGATGTACAACGGCATCAACGAGCTGATTGATGACCTGATGGAGCACATCAGCCTTGAAAATAACGTCCTGTTCCCGCGCGCCCTCGCCGGAAAGTAAATAAAAAGGCGCCCGCAGGCGCCCTCGACATTGTCAGTCTTATTGGCCACCCCGGGTGGCCTTTTTTATGACGGACCGTTGCAAGCAACGTTAAAAACCGCTGCCGAAGATTTTTTATTTCGCCAGGCGCTTCTTGCCGGCAAACAGCCAGCCCGCGCCGAGCAGCACAAACCACAGCGGGGTCACCATCAGCGCTTCGCGGGTATCGGCTTCCAGCGTCAGCAGGACCAGCACAAAGACGAAGAATGCCATGCACACCCAGCACATCAGTTTGCCCAGCGGCATCTTATATTTGGACTGCTCATGCAGCTGCGGACGCTTTCTGCGATAGGCCAGATACGAGCACAGGATAATCGTCCAGACGAACATAAACAGGATCGCCGACACCGTGGTAATCATGGTAAACGCCGCGATCACGCTTGGATTGACCATCAGCATCACCACGCCGCCCAGCAGACACATACAGGAGAAGGTCAGGCCTTTCGCCGGTACCGCGCGCTTCGACAGCTTGGCGAACATTTTCGGCGCCTGTCCGTCCTGCGCCAGACCGAACAGCATACGGCTGGTGGAGAACACGCCGCTGTTAGCGGAAGAGGCCGCCGAGGTCAGCACCACGAAGTTGATCAGGCTTGCCGCCGCCGGCAGCCCGACCAGCACAAACAGTTCAACGAACGGGCTCTTTGACGGCACGACGGAGCTCCACGGCGTCACTGACATAATCACGATCAGCGCAAAGACGTAGAACATAATGATACGGATTGGAATTGAGTTAATCGCCCGCGGCAGGGATTTCTCAGGATCTTTCGTTTCCGCCGCCGTGGTTCCCACCAGTTCGATGCCCACAAAGGCGAAGACCGCTATCTGGAAGCCGGCAAAGAATCCGCTGATGCCTTTCGGGAACCAGCCGCCGTCATTCCACAGATGGGCGAAAGAAGCTTCTACCCCGGTCGGTGACTGGAAGTGCATCATCACCATCACCAGGCCGACGACGATCAGCGCCACGATAGCGACGATTTTGATCATCGCAAACCAGAACTCCATCTCGCCGAACATCTTCACGGTGGCGAGGTTAAGGCCCAGCAGCAGCAGGATGACCGCCAGCGAGGCGACCCAGTCGGAGAGTCCCGGGAACCAGAACTGCGCGTAGGCGGTGATCGCCACCACGTCCGCCATCCCGGTTACTACCCAGCAGAACCAGTAGGTCCAGCCGGTAAAATAGCCTGCCCAAGGGCCCAGCAGGTCGGCGGCAAAATCGCTGAACGACTTGTATTCGAGATTCGACAGCAGCAGTTCGCCCATGGCGCGCATGACGAAAAACAGCATAAAGCCGATGATCATATAAACAAAAATAATTGACGGCCCGGCAAGGCTGATGGTTTTGCCTGAGCCCATAAACAGCCCGGTGCCGATCGCACCACCGATAGCAATAAGCTGAATATGCCGGTTAGTGAGATTTCGCCGCAGCGATTGTTCAGTCGGAGCCTGTTCGTCGGCAGCGACTTTTACCTGATCTACCATGTGATTTTTTCCTGTTGTACCTGTCTGTGTTGTTCGGGCTCTGCTGGCCCTTCATTCGTCTTAACCCTGGAACGAGGGTTTATCGATATTAGGTAAGAATCGGAGGGATGAATACTATGATTTAGATATAATGTTAATTTTATGTTTAAAGTGAGTGTTATATCACTCAGGTTACGCGAAACAGCTCACAAAAATACACCCATTAAGCAGATATGCAATATAAAGCTCCGAAAAACGCTCAACTTAAGGGTTTTACACTATTTAAAGCGGCCTCCTCCCCCGTACGGGAGAGGAAGCACCTGCTGTTTAGATAATATCCAGCAGTTCAACTTCAAAAATCAGGGTACTGAACGGAGGAATGGATGCGCCCGCGCCGCGCTCGCCGTAGGCCAGGCTGTGCGGAATGGTCAGTTCCCATTTGGAACCCACTGGCATCAGGGTCAGCGCTTCAATCCAGCCGCCGATTACGCCTGTCACCGGGAACTCAGCCGGTTCGCCGCGTGCGACGGAGCTATCGAAGACGGTACCATCGATCAGTTTGCCGGTGTAGTGGACGCGAACGCGGTCAGTACGCGCCGGGATCGGGCCTTCGCCCTGGGTCAGAACGCGGAACTGCAGACCAGATTCGGTGCTGTTCACGCCTTCGCGCTCGCGGTTCTCTTCCAGGTATTTCTCGCCATCCGCGGCCATTTCCTGGAAACGCTCGCGACGCACGGCGTCAGCGCGTTCGTGGATTTCACGCAGCGCGCGGTGAACGGCTTCCACCGGCACCTGCGGCTGTTTACCTTCCAGCGCGTCAGCAATACCGGCGACCAACGCTTCCGGCAGCAGCCCCTGCAGGCCAGATTCGCTCAGCTGTTGTCCAACCTGCAAGCCGATACCGTAACTTGCCTGTGCTTCGATCGTGTCAAAAGTTGGGGTTGCCATCTTTGTTCCTTTTTTCGTGGGAGCTCTCATGCTCTCTGGCTTCCAAAATGCAAAAGACGATGAGCAGAGAAAAGAGGTGGGAAGCATATCAGCCATAGCACGACGGGTAAAACTTTGTCGCCTGGATGATGACAAATCTAAGGGAAACAGAAACAATAGAGAGATAAGGTTAACCTCACGAAACATTGCTTTGTCTCGTCCTTCAGGAAGTTAGCCATTTATACCCGTCATACTTTAAGTTGCAGGAGCGTTGGCTTCGCCAGCGCGCCCCAGTCACATAGTTATCTATGCTCCTGGGAACTTACTGGCTTGCCGCGTTACTCGGCCTGCGGCCCCGCCCCTACGGGGCCAGCGCAAGCGCTGTTCAAGGCAAACCTTGTCCTGCGACTTAAATTATTTAGGGTATATACTTTATTTACAGGATAAAAATATGCGGAGCAGGAGGAAAGCCATGCCCGGGCGCTTTGAACTGACATCTACCCTGGCGAAGATCTGGCACGCCCCGGATCATTTTCGCCTCATGGATCCGCTACCGCCGATGCACCGCCGGGGCATCATTGCCGGAGCGCTACTGGTGATTATCGGCGTTCTGCTCCCTTCCGAGGATAACAGCAGCGAGGTTCAGGCCAGCCGCGAGGCGAACATCAACCTGCAATCCCAGTCACAGCCCTCTTCCGGCAATCAGGCTGTCCCGCTGCCGCCCATCACCAATACGCCGCCCGTGAACGATGCCGATCAGGTGGCGCCGGTCGCGCCGGAGCCGATTCAGGATGAGCAGCCGGACCAGCCGCAGCAGCAGACCGCTTCCCAGCCTTATCAGGAGCCGCAGTCGACTCCCGGCATTGAGCAGCAGTGGCGGACCTACCGCATTGAATCCGGCAAAACCCTCGCACAGCTGTTCCGCGACCACAACCTGCCGCCGACCGACGTTTACGCCATGGCCCAGGTGGAAGGCGCAGGAAAACCGCTAAGCTCACTGCAAACCGGGCAGACGGTACAGATCCGTCAGAACGCCAATGGCGTAGTCACCGGGCTGACTATCGATACCGGCGGCGGGCAGCAGGTGCTATTTACCCGCCAGTCGAACGGTAGTTTTATTCGCGTCCGATAAGGTCTCACGGCCGGGTAACTGACCCGGCCTGCGGTGAAGCTTTGCCGGGCTTATTCACCCACCAGATCCCGGCGCACACCAGCGCCAGCGCAACCGCATATTTCAGCTCGAGAATATTCTCGCCGAGGAAGATGGCCGACAGCACGGTACCGGCTACCGGAACCACAAAGTTGAACGGCGCGATCGTACTCACCCGGTTATGCTTGAGCAGCACGCTCCATAAAGCAAAAGCAATGGAAGAAAGCAGCGTCAAATAAGCCAGAACCAGCGCAGCAGCAGCGCTGTGAACCTCAAGGGTGCCGCCGGTCAGATAGCCGCCGCCGACCAGTACCAGGCCGCCAAACGCCAGCTGCCAGCCGGTCATCACCGTCGGGTCAACCGTCTGCGAAATGCGCTTACCGTACAGCGTCGCCGCCGACAGGATAAACGCCGCCAGCACTACAAAGCCGTCGCCCTGCCAGATAAAGCTAAAATCGCTCAATGAATGATTAACGTTCACCAGCATCACGCCGGCAAAGCCGACAATACAGCCGATGGCTTTGTTGTAGCTCAGCCTGTCATTCTGATAGATAAAGTGCGCCAGCAGAACGCTGAAGAAGGTACCTGTGGCGTTCATAATTGATCCCTTCACGCCGGTGGTAAACGCGAGGCCAACGTAGAAGAAAACGTACTGGATAGACGTTTGCGTGATGCCCAGTATCGCCAGCTGGCCGCACTGACGGGGATTTAAGCGAGCGATTGGCTTACGCTGCGCCAGCGCGAAGAGCAGCAGCAGCGCGCCGGCAAACAGGAAGCGATAGCCAGCAAAGACGATTTTAGACGGCACATCATCAGTGGCAATCTGAAACAGTTCATAGCCGCTTTTAATCGCCGGGTAGGAGCTTCCCCACAGCAGACAGCAGAGGGTTGCGCAGGCATAAGCCACTTTCTTGCGGGAAAAAATCGAGGGTGCGTCCATTCACTTCACCAGAAATAAAATAGTGTTTTATTTTATTATCCAGAAAGTTGCTAAGAATAGCCACCATACCAGGAAAAGATTCGACAAATACAGAAAAGCAAAACGCCGGCACAAGGCCGGCGTCTCGACGTGAGTTGAGTAATTAATTACTCAGCTACAACGTTAACAACCAGTTTAGCGAAAACTTCGCTGTGAACCTGGAAGTCCACTTCGTGCTCACCGGTGGTGCGCAGAACGCCGTTCGGCAGACGAACTTCGCTCTTAGCAACGGCAACGCCAGCTGCAGTTACAGCGTCAGCGATGTCGCGAGTACCGATGGAACCGAACAGTTTACCTTCGTCGCCAGATTTAGACGCGATGGTAACGGTGCCCAGTGCGTTGATTGCTTCAGCACGTGCGTTAGCAGCGCTCAGAACTTCTGCCAGTTTGGCTTCCAGTTCAGCACGGCGTGCTTCGAAGAATTCAACGTTTTTCTTGGTAGCAGGAACAGCTTTACCCTGTGGTACCAGGAAGTTACGAGCATAGCCCGCTTTAACGTTAACCTGATCACCCAGGCTACCCAGGTTTGCTACTTTATCAAGCAGAATAACTTGCATTACCTTATCCTCTCAAAGTCGTATTAATGGACCGTGACCGATTACTGATGACGATCAGTGTACGGCAGCAGGGACAGGTAGCGAGCGCGTTTGATTGCGCGTGCCAGCTGACGCTGATATTTTGCACGGGTACCGGTGATACGGCTCGGGACAATCTTACCGCTTTCGGTGATGTAGTTTTTCAGCGTAGCGATATCTTTATAGTCGATCTCTTGAACGCCTTCCGCGGTGAAACGGCAGAACTTGCGACGACGGAAATAACGTGCCATATGGCTAGTCTCCAGAATCTATCAATTCAATCTGCTCGGCATGCAGAACCATTTTGCTCAAGCCGTTCTTTGCCTTGTGGCAAGAGATGAACCCTCGAACGATTACTGCGCTACCGACCGTTATACTGTGAGTAATGGCCTGGTTCTCGTGTCCGCTGATTATCACGGGCATTTGGCACCATGCCTGCCGGTGAAAACCGGCTTCCTCCTGCACTGAACGATGCTCAAGCACGAACTGGCAGTGTGGAATTCCTGACGGGCTGACCTTACGAAGTGGAGTCCTGCATACTATGCCGGACAGCTCCAGACGATTGGTCATCAGGATTACTCTTCAGAATCCCCAGCTTCAGAATCATCTGCGGTTTCGTTGGCGAAATCTTCGCGACGCTCGCGGCGCTCGTCTTTCGCTTTAACCATCGGAGATGCTTCGGTAACAGCGTGCTTAGTACGCATTACCATGCTGCGGATAACGGCGTCGTTGAAGCGGAAGTTAGTTTCCAGCTCATCGATCGCTTCCTGCGGCGCTTCAACGTTCAGCAGAACGTAGTGAGCTTTGTGCAGTTTGTTGATCGGATAAGCCAGCTGACGGCGGCCCCAGTCTTCCAGACGGTGGATCGTACCTTCTGCTGCAGTGATTGCACCAGTGTAACGTTCGATCATGCCCGGAACCTGTTCGCTCTGGTCAGGATGGACCATAAAAACGATTTCGTAATGACGCATCGAATTGCTCCTTACGGATTATTCAGCCTCCTGTCTGGGTCAGCCGCGGCCCATGGAGGCAAGGAACGTGTTAAAGGGCGGCTGAAAAATTGACGCGTCATAATACGGGCGAGCGGGGTTTAAGACAAGTGAATTGTGCAAATAATTCGCACTAAGCGCGAAGTGGCCTTAAGCCAGTGATTTAAAATTAATCAACGGCGGAAGCGACAATTTTTTGAACAACTGCATCAGAAATGGTCGCGATACGCCAGCGAGGCAGCGATTACACTTAGATCAGAAGCAATCCATACCCCAGGGAAGCGGGTTAACGTCAGGATTGTCATAAGGAGCGTAGATGATGAAATACATCCTCATAACCGTAATGGCAGTGCTTTTATTGAGCGCCAACGCGCTGGCTGCTATTAAAATCGATGCCCGCCAGGCCCGCAACATGGACGATGTGCAGAGCCTCGGCGTTATCTATATTAACCACAACATCGCCACCGAGCAGGAAGCCGACCAGGCGCTTAGTCAGCAGAGCGATGCTCAGGGAGCGAAGTATTTCCAGCCGATCCTCATCCATGAACCGGGAAGCGACGGTCCGATTCACGCCAGTGCCGCCATTTACCGCTAGTTTTCCCGGATCGTTGGCTTCTTCCCGTTGCAGGGGGAAGCCAACGATGGCATTGCCCGGCGGGCATATCCGCACAATAGCGCCTTAATGCAATTGAGAATTATTTTTTCTCGTGACTTATCAGCGCCAGCGTAACCTGATTTAATCACTTTTTAACCGCATGATTTTCCGGAGTGCTTCATGGTTCCGCGTTTTGCCACGCTAAGCCGTATCCCAAAAGGAGTTTGGGTTCTTGGCGGTGTTAGCCTGCTGATGGATGTTTCCTCGGAAATGATCCACAGCCTGCTCCCTTTATTTATGGCCACTACGTTGGGGGCCAGCGTCATTATTATCGGCATTATCGAAGGCGTTGCCGAAGCTACCGCGCTGATGCTGAAGGTTTTCTCTGGCGTCTTCAGCGATTATGTCGGCAAACGCAAAGGCCTTGCGCTGCTCGGCTATGGCCTGGGTGCGCTGAGCAAGCCTCTTTTCGCCATCGCGCCCACCTCAGGCGTGGTGTTTAGCGCGCGAATGATCGACCGCGTGGGCAAAGGAATACGCGGCGCGCCGAGGGATGCGCTGGTCGCCGACGTCACCCCGCCGGAAATCCGCGGCGCCGCCTACGGGCTGCGCCAGGCGCTGGACACTATCGGCGCTTTTCTGGGGCCGCTGCTTGCCGTCGCGCTGATGTTTCTCTGGGATAACGACTTCCAGTCTATTTTCTGGATCGCGGTCATTCCTGCCGCGTTCTCCATCGCTTTATTAGGCTTTGGGCTAAAAGAGCCAAAAACGCCGGTCACCCGGAAACGAACCAATCCCCTGCGCAGCGAGAACCTAAAAAAGCTTTCAGCCGCCTACTGGTGGGTTGTGGTTATCGGCTCGATATTTACTCTCGCCCGCTTCAGCGAAGCGTTTCTGGTGCTGCGTGCCCAGCAGATGGCGATCCCGCTGTTCGCGATTCCGCTGGTGATGGTCGCGATGAATCTGGTGTACAGCCTGACGGCTTATCCGTTCGGTAAACTATCGGACAGCATGAGCCACAGCAAAATGCTGCAGTGGGGTCTGCTGGTGCTGATCGCCGCCGATATCGTGCTGGCGCTGAGCAGCCACTGGAGCACGCTTCTGGCCGGCGTCGCGCTGTGGGGTATTCATATGGGCATGACGCAGGGTCTACTGGCGGCGATGGTGGCGCAAACCGCCCCGCCGGAGCTGCGCGGAACGGCGTTCGGGATGTTCAACCTGGTGAGCGGCGTTGCGCTGCTGCTGGCCAGCGCAGGTGCGGGGGGGCTGTGGGAGGTATTCGGTGCTGCCTCGACGTTTTACGCCGGAGCGGTAATCTGCGTGCTGACGCTTATTGGTATGCGCTGTATGCCATCGGCTTATCAGCAAAACTAAAATGGCTCCGGAGCAGACCGGTTGATTCATCATAAAGATGAATGCTCCGGAGCACGTGTTTCACTTTTGCCCGTAATAGGCATTTGGCCCATGCTTGCGCATAAAGTGCTTGTCCATCAGCCAGCTATCGATGGGCTTCAGCTGCGGATTGATCCCGCGAGCAATCCACGCCATCCGCGCCACCTCTTCCATCACCACCGCGTTATGCACCGCATCGTGCGCATCTTTGCCCCAGGCAAAAGGCCCGTGCTGATAAACCACGATGCCCGGCGTATGCAGCGGCTCAACGTCTCCCAGCGTTTCGATAATCACGTGGCCGGTGTTCAGCTCATAAGCCTCCGCCACTTCCTGCGCGCTTAACGCCCGGGAGCAGGGAATATCGCCAAAGAAGTAGTCCGCGTGGGTCGTCCCCAGCGCGGGAATAGCCAGGCCCGCCTGCGCCCAGGCCGTCGCGTGCGTTGAGTGGGTATGCACCACGCCGCCGAGGCTCGGATAGCGACGATATAGCGCCAGGTGCGTGGCGGTATCGGAAGAAGGGCGATAGCGCCCTTCCACCACCTTACCCTCGAGATCGACTACCACCATATCATCCGCTTTCATGATCTCGTAGGCGACGCCGCTGGGCTTAATCGCTACCAGCCCGCGTTCGCGGTCAATGGCGCTGACGTTACCCCAGGTAAAAGTGACCAGTCCGTAACGCGGCAAATCCATATTGGCGTCAAAGACCTGCTGTTTTAACGTGTGCATTATGCCGCCTCCACCAGACCGGCGCGGGCCATCCGCGCCCTCACCCAATCGCGTGCTTTCGCAACTTCAGCGGCCGGATCGTCGGTCGTTTCGCTCCACATTTCAATCAGATACGGGCCGCAGTAGCCCGTCTGCTTGAGCGTTTCGAAACAACGTTCAAAATCGACGACGCCTTCACCGAACGGCACGTTTTTAAACACGCCGGGCTTCGTATCTTTGACGTGCACCGCCACGATATGACCCATTCCGGCCTGAAGCTCCATCTGCACGTCGTTATCCCAGGCGGACAGGTTGCCGATATCCGGATAGAGCTGGAACCACGGATTATTCAGGTAGTGGGCATAGCCCAGCGCCTTGCTGATCGAGTTCATCAGCGGGTAGTCCATGATTTCCATCGCCAGCGTCACCTGCGCGCGGCTCGCCATTTCGACGCTCTCTTTTAGCCCGTCGCGGAAACGACGGCGCGTCTCGTTATTGGCTTCCTGGTAGTACACGTCGTAACCCGCCAGTTGGATAACGCGAATCCCCACATCCTGCGCCAGCCGAATCGCTTTGCGCATAATCTCCAGGCCCTGCGCACGAACCGCGTCGTCTTCACTACCGAGCGGAAAGCGGCGATGGGCGCTCAGGCACATAGAGGGTACCCGCACCCCGGTTTCAGCAATCGCGTTGACCAGCGCAAGGCGCTGCTCCCGGCTCCAGTCTAGTCGCGCCAGACGGGCGTCCGTTTCATCTACCGACATTTCGACGAAATCAAAGCCGAGTTCTTTCGCCAGCCGCAGGCGTTCTTGCCAGCACTCCCCCGCGGGGAGCGCTTTTTCATAGATACCGAGCGGAATTTGTTTTGACAGCATGACCGCTCCTTAGCCCCACAGCTGGGCGATAGAACGTTTAAACTGCCGGGCGGCCTCTACCGGAGAGGCAGCGTCGCGAATGCTGCGACCGGCGATAAAGACGTGAATGGGAATACCTTTAAACAGCGGTAAATCTTCCAGCGCCAGGCCGCCGGTGACGGTGACTTTAAAGCCCATTTCAGACAAGCGTTTGATCGCGCTGATATCCGCCTCGCCCCACGCCACGCCGGCCGCCTGGGCATCGCGGCTACGGTGATAGACCACCTGCTGAATACCCGCTTCGCGCCACTCCTGCGCCTGCTCCCAGGTCCAGTAGCCGGTCAGTTCGATCTGAACATCGCCGTTGAACTCTTTCGCGACATCCAGCGCGCCTTTGGTGGTGTTGATGTCCGCGCAGCAGATCACGGTGACCCAATCGGCGTTGGCTTCAAAGCACATGCGGGAGAGAATTTTACCGGCATCGGCGATTTTGGCGTCCGCCAGCACGATTTTATTGGGATAGAGCGCCTTCAGGTCGCGAACGGCGCGTACGCCTTCAGCCACACAAAGAATGGTGCCGACTTCAATAATGTCCACTTCATCGGCTATCAGGCGCGTCGTTTCATACGCGGAAGACATGGATTGGTTATCAAGCGCAACCTGCAACATAGGTAATGACATTGTAGTGTTCCTTTTAAACGGCCGCCGCCGTGGCGTTATCAATTAATTCCAGCACTTCCTGCGCGGTGCGGCAGGCGCGTAAACGGTCAAAGTTGGCTTCATCTTCAAACAGATTAACGATTTGCATGATGCCGACTTCCTGATGGGTATTGGCATCCACGGCCGCCATGGTGATCAGAATATCGACCGGGTCGTTATCCTCGTGATTAAAAACCAGCGGCGTTTTCAGCGTGACCAGCGCAAAGCCGGTTTTCTTAACCCCCTCTTCTGGTCGGCCATGCGGCATCGCCAGACCGGGAGCAATCACAAAATAGGGGCCATGCTGGGCTACGCCATCCAGAATGGCCTGGTAGTAGCGCGGCTCAACGACATCCGCCTTTACCAGTAAATCAACGCTCAGCTTGACGGCTTCCTGCCAGGTGCTGGCGTCGGCTTGTAAAAGGATGGAGTTGTTATCCACCAGCGAGTCACGTAATTTCATTTAGCCTCCTTACTTCACATCCTGCGGAAAGTGCGCTTTGATCACTTCCAGCAGTTTTGGGCCGAAATCCGCAGGCGATAGCATGTTGCGCACCCCAACCACATACTTGTTGCCGGAGACGCTAATCTCACCGGCGATATGGGTGGAGGCGATGATGATATCCGCGCCGTTTAGTTCACTTTTGTATTCACCCACCGCGCAGCTGTTTACCGTGTGATCGATATTTGACTGGGTCAAAAACTGGTCCACCTTCATCTTCATGATCATGGAACTTCCTTGCCCGTTGCCACATACAGCCAAAATACGTACGGTCATAGTCAAAACTCCTTATTGAGCAGAAGCATCTGCCAGTTGTTTTTCCGCGTCCTCTTCAGCACGCAGCGTGCGCCCTGCGAAGAACATATAAGCCAGTGCGATAATGATGATGACGGCTATAAACGCGATACCGATGGAGGCGAAGCCCTGCATCATCGGCGGCGCCAGAATTGACCAGTCCGCCATGCCCATCCAGGCGCTCATGCCGGTCAGCTTCACCGCCCAGACGCAGCCAAAGATTTCGATCATCCCCATCACCAGACAAATCTTGAGCGCCGCGCGCCAGCCGCCAAAATGGTTAGCAAACACGCCGATGGTGGCGTTAGAGAAGAACATCGGGATAAAACCCGGAATAATCAGAATGGAAGAGCCGAAGCCGACCAGAATACCGACGGCGATCAGCTGGCCGATGGTGCCCCACATAAAGCCCCAGACGACGGCGTTTGGCGCAAAGCTATAAATCGCGGCGCAGTCAATCGCCAGCACGGCGCCGGGAATCAGGCGCTGGGAGATACCGTTGAACGCTTCCGAAAGTTCGGCGACGAACATGCGCACGCCCTGGGTGATAATGAAAATCGCGACGGCGAACGAGAAGCCGGTTTGCAGGATATAGATTGTCCAGTGGGTTTTACCCGCCATCGCCTGTACGGTGTCGATGCCGAAGGAGAGCAAAATCGCGCCGAAGAAAATGGTCATCACGATAGCCGTGGAGACAATGTTGTCGTGAAAGATGTTCAGCCAGCCAGGCAGCTTGAGATCCTCAACGCTCTCCTCTTTTTTACCCAGATACGGGGCGATCTTGTAAGCAATCCATGAAGCGAACTGCTGCTGGTGTCCGATGGAGAAGCCGCAGCCGTCGGTCACTTCCTGCGTCGGCTTATACATCATATTTGAGGTAATGCCCCAATAGAGTGACACCAGCACCGCCGTGCAGATAATCGTCGTCCACATCGTGTAGCCGAAGATATAAAAAGAGACGGCAATCAGCCCCGCCTGCTGGAACATGATGTGCCCGGTAAGCATGATGGTACGAATACCGGTAATACGCCGCAGCAGGACATAACAAATATTCAGCGCCAGGGCTAACAGCACGGCATAGCCCACCCAGCTGTAAGCATCGCCCATCCTCTCAATGGTCGCCATCATGGAGGCATAGGTATCAGAGATAGCGCCGTTGATGCCGTAAACTTCAGACATTTTCGCCACCACCGGTTTAAACGTGCTGGTCAGAATGCCGGAGCCGGCCTGCAGCAGCATAAAACCGATAATGGTTTTAATTGTCCCTTTAACGATAACGCTGGCGCTTTTGCGCAGCAGGATATAGCCCAGGCAGGTCACAATACCCAGCAGCAGCGGGGCGTTGGTCATAACCTGGTTAAAGAACACGGTAAAGATGTGGTAGAGAATCTCCATAACACACTCCAGAAAGTGGACGCTCTGAACGCACGCTACGCCCAGGTTGGTTGTTGCGATCACTCTAATAATCAAAAATAATCACAACAAGATTATATTTGATTAAATGTGACGCACGCCGCAAATAATCATACAATCCATCATGGTATTAATTCTCATTTTCAGAAATTGGAAAATAATATATTAAAATCAATAAAATAAGATAAACCACATATCATAAAGTATACATTCATCTCTTTTTAACTCCCACAACTACTCTCATGAAGGGCAAAATTCAGGATTGCAATCCTGAACAAACGATGCCAGTATTCGTCAAAACAAATCACATCGTGATTACTTTTGATAATATGTGAGGGAAAAATAAATGAGTAAAGTGCAAACCATCACCCGCGAATCATGGATCCTGAACACTTTTCCGGAATGGGGTAGCTGGCTGAATGAAGAAATTGAACAAGAGCAGGTTGCGCCGGGCACCTTCGCGATGTGGTGGTTGGGTTGTACGGGCATCTGGCTGAAATCCGAAGGCGGGGCCAATATCTGCGTCGATTTCTGGTGCGGTACCGGCAAGCAAAGCCACGGGAATCCGCTGATGAAAACCGGCCACCAGATGCAGCGTATGGCCGGCGTGAAGAAGCTCCAGCCCAACCTGCGCACCACCCCGTTTGTTCTCGATCCGTTCGCTATTCGCCAGATCGACGCCGTACTGTCCACCCACGATCATAACGATCACATTGATGTGAACGTGGCCGCCGCGGTTATGCAAAACTGCGCCGATGACGTGCCGTTTATCGGTCCGCAAACCTGCGTCGATCTGTGGATTGGCTGGGGCGTACCGAAAGAGCGCTGCATCGTGATGAAGCCGGGCGATGTGGTCAAAATAAAAGACGTCGAAATTCACGCGCTCGACGCTTTTGACCGTACGGCTCTGATTACCTTGCCCGCGGATCAGAAAGCGGCAGGCGTACTGCCGGACGGAATGGATCAGCGCGCGGTGAACTACCTGTTCAAAACGCCGGGCGGCAACCTTTACCATAGCGGCGATTCTCACTACTCCAACTACTACGCGAAGCACGGTAACGAACACCAGATAGACGTGGCTCTCGGTTCCTATGGCGAGAACCCGCGCGGTATCACCGACAAAATGACCAGCGCCGATATCCTGCGCATGGCCGAGTCTCTGAATGCCAAAGTGGTGATCCCGTTTCATCACGATATCTGGTCAAACTTCCAGGCCGATCCGCAGGAAATCCGCGTTCTGTGGGAGATGAAAAAAGACCGCCTGAAGTATGGCTTTAAGCCTTTTATCTGGCAGGTGGGTGGGAAATTCACCTGGCCGCTGGATAAAGACAGCTTTGAATACCACTATCCGCGCGGATTCGACGATTGCTTCACCATGGAACCGGACCTGCCCTTTAAGTCTTTCCTGTAAGGCTTCTCCGGCGGGACCGCCCGCCGGAAATTATCCCCGTCAGCATTAGTATTTTCACCTGATTTCAAATATCATCTTTGCTTATCACTTTTAATCGGATTTGCTCATGACGGAAGCGCAAAGACATCAAATTTTACTGGATTTGCTGGCACAAACGGGATTTGTCACCGTGGAGCAGGTGATTTCCCGGCTGGGAATTTCTCCGGCGACGGCACGACGCGATATCAACAAACTCGATGAAAGCGGCAAGCTGAAAAAGGTCCGCAACGGCGCGGAAGCCATCAGCGAGCAGCGCCCGCGCTGGTCACCAATGAATATTCACCAGGCGCAAAACCACGATGAGAAGGTGCGGATTGCACGCGCGGCTTCGCAGCTGGTGAACCCGGGCGAAAGCATCGTCATAAATTGCGGCTCTACCGCATTCCTGCTTGGGCAAGAACTGTGCGGTAAACCGGTGCAGATCATCACCAACTATTTGCCGCTGGCCAACTACCTGATCGATCAGGAACACGACAGCGTCATTATTATGGGCGGGCAGTATAACCGCAGCCACTCCATCACGCTGAGCCCTCAGGGCAGCGAAAACAGCCTGTACGCCGGGCACTGGATGTTTACCAGCGGCAAAGGGTTGACCGCCGAAGGGTTGTACAAAACCGATATGCTGACGGCGATGGCGGAGCAAAAAATGCTTAACGTTGTCGGCAAACTCGCGGTTCTGGTCGACAGCAGCAAAGTAGGCGAACGCGCCGGAATGCTCTTTAGCCAGGCCGGGCAAATCGACCTGGTTATTACCGGTAAACAGGCCGATGAGGCGATCCTCAAGCAGCTTGAAGATCAGGGCGTTCAGGTGATTCGCGTTTAAAGGTGACGTTGAAAAAATGCCACCGTCGCGGCTAACGCTTCCGGCGTAATGCGGTGACGGACGCCTTTCTGCCAAATGCAGGTTAAGTTGTCGGCCAGTGCGTTTTGCTGCAGCGCCTGCTGTAGGCGGAAGGTCTCCCCCGGCGGCACCACATCATCCTCATCGCCGTGCCAGAGCAGCAGCGGTCGGCTGGCGAGGGTCGCCAGCTGCTGGCTGACGTCCCACTCAGCCAGCTGCCCTGCCTCCCACGAAGGAGAAGGAAAAAGCGTCTGCGAGAGCGTACTGAAATAGCCTGACCCCATCAGGCAGGCGACGCTTTTCAGCTCCGGGTGGTGGGTCATAATCCCTAAGGCCGTCATTCCGCCCATCGATGCGCCGGCCACCGCCAGCCTGTCGTCAGCAAGCCATCCCCGCTCCCGAATCGCCTCCTGTAGCGCCGGAAATTCAATAAAATTGTTCATCAGAATCGGCCAGAAGCGCTGCATCCGCCCCTGTTCGTCTCCCCGGTAGCGCGCGCCGTGTTCCGCTGCATCGGGCATAATCACCCGAAAGCCCGCCTCTGCAAGCGCAACGGCAAAATAGCTGTAAACCAGCTTAGAAGAGGTAAAACCATGGTAAAAGACAATGCAAGGCAGCGCCGTATCCGCGGCACCCTGCGGGTACGCATGGAGAATCTCCCCACCCGCAAGGTTACGCATTTCTAGTGCAATCATTTACCGTCTCCTTTCTCTCAAGTGATGTTATGTTATTACTCAAGTCACTCGCTCGCACATGATTCATAATCTTGAGAACCAGATTACGCTTTCACGATATTTTCATTCGAAAATCGCGTACGGGATAACAATTTGGGAACATTCCCCGGAAATGACATTCAGGCTACCACTACACTATGACTAACAGGAAACGAGATATGGTTATGCGTAGGTTTGCACCGTGGTTAATGGCAATCGCTTTAACCGGCTGTAGCGCCCTACAAGGGACGCCAAAGGCGCCGCCGCCAGCAACCGACCATCCACAAGAGATCCAGCGTAACCAGACGGCGGGTCTGCAGAAGATGGGGACGGTGAGCGTATTAATGTACGGCTCGCCGATGGATGTAGAGGCTGCGCTGAAGCTCAAAGCAGAGGCGGCTAAAGCTGATTACTACGTCATCATAATGATTGATGACACCATGGTTCCGGGCCAGTGGTATTCGCAGGCAATTTTGTACCGTAAATAGCGGTCAACCTTTAAGCCAGCTTTACACTGTTTTGCATCCATTCACGTTCTCCTGTGCATAATAACGTTCAGCCAGCTGTAACCTGGCAGAACGTTAGCAACGGACTGCCCTCAGGACTATGTGAAATGGAGCTGACGATGAAACGAACTTTTACCCTACCCAGCCTGATGTTGACCACCGTCACGGCCAATACTTCCGCGCAGTCAGCGGAATTTGCCAGCGCTGACTGCGTAACGGGCCTGAACGAAATTGGCCTGATTTGCGTTAACAACATCTCCGGCAGCCAGCAGGATGTTGAGCACGCCATCGCCGTGCAGGCCGACGAACAGGGCGCGTCCTGGTATCGCATTGTCCAGATGTACGAGGAGCAGCAGCCGGATAACTGGCGGGTACAGGCCATTCTCTATGCCTGAGGCGCCAGGCGTCCGCGTCCCGTTGCCCGTAACAGCAAGTCATCCAGCGTCTGCTCATCCAGCCGCATGCCGCCGCGCGTGTCGAGCATCATACGACACCAGGCCTCTGCCAACGGCGGTGAAGCGAAGCGTAATACCTGCGCGCCAACGCCAAGCAGATAAACCAGCCGGGTAATCTCCCGTCCCTGTTCTTCGTGAGGGCGCCGTAGCCACTGCTGCAGCTGCCGCCACGCCCGATCGAAATGACGATTTTGCCCTTTCACTTCCGCGCACTCCGCCGCCAGAAGCTCAAGCGCCGCCGGCTGCTTGATCAGAACACGCATCACGTCCAGGCACATAATATTCCCTGAACCTTCCCAGATACTGTTTACCGGCATTTCACGATACAAACGCGGCAGTTCACTTTCTTCACAGTAGCCGGAGCCGCCCAGCACCTCCATCGCCTCGGCGACGAAGGCGATACCGGATTTGCAGATAGCAAATTTCGCCGCGGGCGTGAACAACCTTGCCCATAGCGCTTCCTGCACATCATTGCGCCTGTCCCAGGCCCTCGCCAGGCGGAACAGAAAGACGGTTTGCCCTTCCAGCCGCAGCGCCATCTGCCCCAGAACCTGACGCATCATCGGCTGATCGACCAGATTTTTACCAAATGCCTGACGCTGCAGAGCATGGTATAGCGCTACCGAATAGGCCCGGCGCATCAGCGCATGGCTACCCAGCGCACAGTCAAAACGGGTCAGACCGCCCATTTTGAGAATTTGCCGGACGCCATCACCCTCTTCCCCGACCAGCCAGCCGCAGGCATTGAAAAACTCGGCTTCGCTGCTGGCATTCGCGCGGTTGCCCAATTTATCTTTCAGCCTTTCCAGATGTACGCCGTTACGCTGGCCATCCGGCAACAGGCGCGGAACAAAAAAGCAGGAGAGGCCCGCCGGCGCCTGAGCCAGCACCAGATGAGCATCGCTCTGCGGTACGGAGAAAAACCATTTATGCCCAATCAGATGATAAAAGCCTTCGGCTGTCTTCTCCGCACGGGTCGTATTGCTCAGGACATCAGATCCCCCCTGCTTTTCCGTCATCCCCATGCCGATAAGCAGCCCGCGTTTCTGATTTCCCGGTACCAAATGCGGATCGTAGCGATCGCTTAATAGCGGTGATAACCAGTCGCTAAAGGGCCTGGGTAAGGAACGCTGCAGCAATGGAATAGCGGCAAAGGTCATGGTGGTGGGACACAGGGTTCCCGCTTCTACCTGCGCATGCAGCATAAAGCGGGCAGCGCGGGCAACGAAAGAACCTCCGCGAGCATCCTCCTGCCAGGCGAGGTTATGTACCCGGTTAGCGCATAGTCCCTGCATCAGGAGATGCCAGGCGGGATGGAAACGCACATCGTCAAGCCGCGATCCCGTGGCGTCATAGCGCAGCAGTTCCGGCGGGTTGCTGTTGGCCAGGCGCCCCAGCTCCAGAGATTCGGCCGTCCCCAGCTGTTGACCAATGCTCGCCAGCAGATCGCCATCCCAGCCCGCGCCTTCGCGGACGACGGCTTCACGCAGGGCGGTATCGGACAAGAATAAGTTGCTGTTGCACAGCGGCGAGGGTTGGTTAAATACGGTATGAGTTTGCCAGTGCATTATGTTTCCCTCCTTCAATGGCTCTATTCATAAGTATGGACAACGGCGCACTTTCCGTCAGAGAACTCTGTTATAAAGTTCTCTCACAATCAGAAAGGGAATTTCATGATTCATTTAATTATTGAAGCTCGAGAAAATGCGCCGAGCTATATTCCGCTTATCCACCGCCATCTTCCTCATCTCGCGATGAGCGCTATCAAGCAGAACCTGAACGCTTACGGTTACGTCACCTCATTTGATGAAAACAAAATCTGCGATGACATTCTGGAAGAGCAGAACCCCATTGGAAATTTTCTGAATCTCGTCAAAGTATTAAAGCATCGAGGCGCGCAGCTTAAATTCATTAAGCAAACGGGAGATGAACCGGGAGAGGAATTACCCTTGAGCCAGGTCCTGGACTATGTTGAAAAAGGTCTCGACATTGCCCGTCGGATAGAGCGAGAGGATGAACAGGACTGATGAAGATAAGCCATTCCGGAGAATGGCTTATTCAGAAAGAAGAGATTAGCTGCGCTGGCGTACCGCTTCAAACAGGCAAATACCGGTGGCGACCGATACGTTCAGCGACGACACACTACCGGCCATCGGGATGCTGATTAACTCGTCGCAGTGCTCCCGGGTCAGGCGGCGCATGCCTTCACCTTCCGCTCCCATGACCAGCGCCAGCGATCCGGTCATTTTGCTCTGGAACAGCGTATGATCGGCCTCACCGGCAGTACCGACGATCCAGACGTTCTCTTCCTGCAGCAAACGCATGGTACGCGCCAGGTTGGTGACGCGGATCAGCGGGACGTTTTCCGCCGCACCGCAGGCCACTTTTTTCGCCGTGGCATTCAGCTGCGCAGAACGGTCTTTGGGGACAATCACCGCATGCACGCCAGCGGCGTCAGCGCTACGTAAACAGGCGCCGAGGTTGTGCGGATCGGTCACGCCGTCAAGGATCAAAAAGAACGGCTGATCGAGAGAGGCGATCAGATCCGGCAGATCGTTCTCCTGATACTGACGTCCGGGCTTCACGCGGGCAATAATTCCCTGATGAACGGCGCCTTCGCTTTTCTCATCCAGAAACTGGCGGCTGGCGACCTGAATCACCACACCCTGCGCTTCCAGAGCATGGATCAGCGGCATAAGGCGCTTATCCTCGCGGCCTTTCAGAATAAAGACTTCCTGGAAACGCTCAGGAGCACGCTCCAGCAGCGCCTGCACCGCGTGGATGCCGTAAATCATTTCACTCATTTATCTACTCGTTTAGGTTCTGTTTTCAGTCCCTTCACCCCGGTCCCATTACGATTCCGGGAGTCGCCGGGGTAAAGGGATATCATTACTCAGCTATTTTCTTTTTCGCCGCGCGCTTGGCCTTGGTCGCTGCGGCGATCTTCTGGGTTTTCTCCGACGGCTTCTTCGCTTTCTTCTCGCCTTTTGGCTGAGCGGACTTTGCCTGAGGCTGACCTTTCTGTTTGCGGAATGCGCTATCCGGCTCGAAGTTTACCTGCTTGCCCGCCTGACGGCGACGTCCGGAAGATTTACCTGCGCCACCTTTCTTCGCTTTTTCTCGCTCGGTCTTACCGACGTTGCGCGGCGCGCGCTCGCTGGAGATAAGCGAGAAGTCAATTTTACGCTCGTCCATGTTGACCGCTTCAACGCGCACTTCCACGCGATCGCCCAGTCGATAGGTCTGGCCGCCGGATTCACCAATCAGACGCTGCCCGACCTGATCGAAGCGGTAGTAGTCGTTATCGAGAGAAGAGACGTGCACCAGGCCATCAATAAACAGCTCATCCAGACGGACGAAGAAACCAAAGCCGGTCACGCTGGCAATCACGCCCTTAAAGACGTTACCCACCTGATCCAACATGAAGTCACACTTCAGCCAGTCCGAAACATCGCGCGTCGCTTCATCAGCACGACGCTCGGTCATCGAACAGTGCGCTCCCAGCTGCAGCATCTCGTCCATGCTGTAGTGCCAGCCGCCGGTCTCGGTGCTATTGCCTTTATGTCCCTGCTCTTTCGCCAGTAAATACTTGATCGCGCGATGCAGCGAAAGGTCAGGATAGCGGCGAATCGGCGAGGTGAAGTGGGCATAGGATTGCAGCGCCAGACCAAAGTGGCCACGGTTTTCCGGGTCGTATATTGCCTGTTTCATCGACCGCAGCAGCATGGTTTGCAGCATCTCTGCATCCGGACGATCGGCGATAGAGGTCAGTAATTCCGCATAGTCGCGCGGCTCCGGCTTGTTGCCGCCAGGCAGTTCAAGCCCTAGCTCCGCGAGCACCGAACGGAATGCGGTAATCGCTTCCGTACTCGGTTTGTCATGGATACGGAACAGCGCCGGTTCCTCGGCCTTCTCAACGAAGCGCGCAGCGGAGATGTTCGCCAGGATCATGCACTCTTCAATCAGCTTGTGCGCGTCGTTACGCTGAGTCTGCTCAATACGTTCAATGCGGCGTTCAGCATTAAAGATGAATTTAGCTTCTTCACTCTCAAATGAGATACCGCCGCGCTCTTCACGCGCGCCGTCCAGCACTTTGTAGAGGTTATGCAGCTCTTCAATATGCTTAACCAGCGGCGCGTACTGCTCGCGCAGATCCTGGTCGCCCTGCAGCATATGCCAGACTTTGGTATAGGTCAGACGGGCATGGGAGCTCATCACCGCTTCGTAGAATTTGAAGCCGGTCAGACGCCCCTTGGCCGAAATCGTCATTTCACAAACCATACAGAGCCTGTCGACCTGAGGATTCAGTGAACACAGGCCGTTAGAGAGCACTTCAGGCAGCATCGGAACCACCTGAGACGGGAAGTAGACCGACGTGCCGCGGCTACGCGCCTCGCCATCCAGCGGCGTACCCGGGCGCACGTAGTAGCTCACATCGGCGATCGCCACCCACAGACGCCAGCCACCGCCGCGTTTCTTCTCGCAGTACACGGCATCATCAAAGTCACGGGCGTCTTCGCCATCAATGGTGACCAGCGGCAGGCTGCGTAAATCAACGCGCCCTTTTTTCGCCTCTTCAGGTACCTGTTCTTTCAGGCCGGCAACCTGTTTCTCGACCGCTGGCGGCCAGACGTAGGGAATTTCATGGGTGCGCAGGGCCATATCGACCGCCATACCGGTACCCATATTGTCGCCAAGTACCTCAACGATCTTGCCGACCGCTTTGGTGCGGCGGGTTGGACGCTGGGTCAGCTCAACCACCACGACAAATCCCATCCGCGCGCCCATGATCTGTTCCGGGGGGATCAGGATATCGAAGCTCAAGCGGCTGTCATCCGGCACCACGAAGCCAACGCCCGCATCGGTAAAGTAGCGGCCCACAATCTGACCCGTTTTGGGCACCAGTACGCGGACAATACGCGCTTCCCGACGGCCTTTACGGTCGGCGCCCAGCGGCTGCGCCAGCACCTGATCGCCGTGAATGCAGGTTTTCATCTGCTCGGACGACAGATACAGGTCATCTTTACGGCCTTCAACGCGCAGGAAGCCATAACCATCACGATGACCGATAACGGTCCCTTTCAGCAGATCAAGACGTTCCGGCAGCGCATAGCACTGACGACGTGTAAAGACCAGTTGACCATCGCGTTCCATTGCACGCAATCTGCGGCGCAATGCTTCTTGTTGTTCTTCGCCTTCAATATTCAGCTCTATTGCCAGCTCATCTCGGCTAGCCGGTTTTTCGCGTTTTGCTAAATGATCGAGGATAAATTCCCGGCTCGGGATTGGATTAGCGTATTTTTCAGATTCGCGGTCCAGGAAAGGATCTTGTGACATGTCGGTTCCTCCGTTGTCATCTCCAGTGAAGTTTACGTCACTCCACCAGTAATAATTTATAAAGCGGTTGATTCTTTTCAACCAAATCGGCCAGCGTGTAGTTATCCAGTTCCTTGAGAAAACTTTGCGCGGCTTCAGCAAGCGCCTGTTTAAGACGACAGGCGGGCGTAATATGGCAAAATTCGCTGCTGCAGTTGACCAACGAGAGCGGCTCAAGATCGCGAACAACATCCCCCACGCGAATCATATTTGCCGGTTTCCCCAGACGAATGCCCCCATTTTTTCCCCGTACCGCGGTCACGTACCCCACGCGACTTAGCTGATTGATTATTTTAACCATATGATTACGGGAAACGCCGTAAACCTCCGTCACTTCGGAGATGCTGGTCATTCTTCCATCCGGTAGCGACGCCATATAAATCAGCGCGCGTAATCCGTAATCAGTGAAACTCGTTAACTGCACAATCAACCTCAGGGAAAAGAAAAACAGAGTGCGTCGGTAGACGTAATTACTATTGATGATAAACCAGCCAGCGCTCAGGCCGCTAATTTATTTAAATGGGGCGGGCGAACAGCAAAAACAAGAGGCGCCTTAACGGCGCCCCTGGAGATAATTACGCGTCGAACGGATCGCGCAAAATCATCGTCTCGGTACGGTCAGGACCGGTAGAGATAATATCAACCGGTACACCGGTCAGCTCTTCAATGCGTGCGATGTAGTTCAGCGCTGCCTGCGGCAGGCCGCTGCGCTCTTTCACACCAAAGGTGGTTTCAGACCAGCCCGGCATGGTTTCATAAATCGGCTCGATGCCTTCCCAGTTGTCAGCAGCCAGCGGAGTGGTTGTCACTTCGCGGCCATCCGGCATACGGTAGGCAACGCAGATTTTAACTTCTTTCAGGCCGTCCAGGACGTCCAGCTTAGTCAGGCAGAAACCCGACAGGGAGTTAATCTGCACCGCGCGGCGTACCGCCACGGCATCCAGCCAACCGGTACGACGACGACGGCCGGTGGTGGCGCCAAACTCGTTACCCTGCTTGCACAGGAACTCGCCGGTTTCATCAAACAGCTCAGTCGGGAACGGACCTGCGCCTACGCGAGTGGAGTAGGCTTTAATGATACCCAGCACGTAGTCTACATAACGCGGACCCAGACCGGAGCCGGTCGCAACGCCACCGGCGGTGGTGTTGGAGGAGGTCACGTACGGGTAGGTGCCGTGGTCGATATCCAGCAGCGTACCCTGCGCGCCTTCAAACATGACGAAATCGCCACGCTTACGCGCCTGGTCGAGCAGATCGGAAACGTCAACAACCATCGCGGTCAGGATGTCGGCAATCGCCATCACGTCATCCAGAACTTTCTGGTAATCAACCGCTTCGGCTTTATAGAAATTCACCAACTGGAAGTTGTGATATTCCATCACTTCTTTCAGTTTCTCAGCGAAGGTGGCTTTATCAAACAGATCGCCAACGCGCAGACCGCGGCGAGCCACTTTATCTTCGTAAGCCGGGCCGATACCGCGACCGGTCGTACCGATAGCTTTCGCGCCACGCGCTTTTTCACGGGCGACATCCAGCGCGACGTGATATTCGAGGATAAGCGGGCAAGCTTCAGAAAGCAGCAGACGCTCGCGAACAGGGATACCACGGTCTTCCAGACCTTTCATCTCTTTCATCAGCGCAGCCGGAGACAGTACAACACCGTTACCGATGATGCTGGTGACATTCTCGCGAAGAATACCTGATGGAATGAGATGGAGGACGGTTTTTTCACCGTTGATTACGAGAGTATGGCCGGCGTTGTGACCACCCTGGTAGCGCACAACATATTTAGCCCGTTCAGTCAGGAGATCGACGATCTTCCCTTTACCTTCGTCACCCCATTGGGTGCCCAGTACGACGACGTTGTTACCCATTTTTCAAAATCACCGTTTGCTTAAAAATGGATTCTACCATCGCTTTTTCAGAGTTACAGCACTTTTTGCACTCGAAAGACGGGAAATTAGTCTACTTTACGCTCAGCCAATCGTTTTCCTCAACATGTAGTAGATGACGATGCCAGCAACCACAAGACCACCGCCAAACCGGCGTAATAAATTATCCGGTAATTGACTCATCGTGGCGACCATTCGACGCCAGGCTCGCGGGTAAAGCAGCGGCCCGAGTCCTTCGAGTACTAAAACCAGCGCAAGCGCCAGCCAGATTGTTGAGTTCATTATTTACCCTTATTTATACGCCGCCCGATACAGCACCCGATGCTAGTCAATGCTGTGTTTATCCTCATTTCACATTGTCAGTTATTTCATCATCATTATGAACTAATTTTATGAAACAAAATCCATAACCCATTGTATTGAAGGTTTTTTTTAAATTGCAAGTATGCATAGCGTATCAAGATTCGATACGAGCATAAGATAATCAGGAGGATTATTATGAGAGAATTAACCGCAACTGAAATCAACGCTGTAAGCGGCGCGGGCTGGCTGCAAGATAGGCTGGCTTCACTGGGTGGTAAGACAGGCTCTGCAGTATGGTCACTCGGCAGTACTCTGAGCGTTGACTTACCTATCCTTGGCACAATCAATCTGTCGACCATCGCGCCAGGGCTTGGAGAAACTATCGGTAGTACGATAGGTTCAACAATCGGCGGTGTGATTGAAAGCACGCTAGCAAGCGTACCGTTATTCGGTGGGCTGATAAATAAATTGCTTGGCAACTAATTTAGCTCAGTTGTAAAAAAGGCGCCTTACAAGGCGCCTTTTCACTTATTCCATCTACGAACGCTTATTAGCGAGCCGCCGCCGTAGGTGATTTCATATAGCGGAAGAAATCGCTGTCCGGGCTGAGAACCATCACATCCTGATTGCTCTGGAAGCTGTTCTCGTACGCACGCAGGCTACGGATAAAGGCATAGAAGCCCGGATCCTGACTGAATGCGTCAGCAAACAATTTCGCCGACTCAGCGTCGCCTTCACCGCGCAGGATACGTCCCTGACGCTCGGCTTCCGCCAGCGTTTTGGTCACTTCATAATCCGCGGTCGCGCGCAGTTTTTCAGCTTCTTCCTGCCCTTGCGAACGATGGCGACGGGCAACCGCTTCACGCTCGGCGCGCATACGGTTGTAGATCGCTTCAGACACTTCAGCCGGCAGGTTGATCTGTTTGATTCGCACGTCGACGACTTCAATACCCAGCGCCGCCATACTGTTCGGGTTGATCACCTGAACCTTACCGTTGGTTTCTGCTTCAATACGCTCTGCCGCTTTGGCAATCGCGTCATCGGCAGCCGGCGTGCTGACTTCATCTTCCGTGCCCGCAGAGCCTGAGTTCAGGGCATCGCGCACTTCCAGGGTCAGACGACCGCGGGAGTCGGTCACGATGTCTTTCACATCGAGACGGCCAATTTCAGAACGCAGACGGTCAGAGAATTTACGTTTCAGCAGCACCTCGGCCTGGGAGATATCACCGCCGCCGGTTGCCAGGTAGTAACGGCTAAAGTCGCTGATGCGCCACTTGATGTAGGAGTCAACGATCAGGTCTTTCTTCTCTTTGGTGACGAAGCGGTCAGCCTGATTGTCCATCGTCTGGATACGCGCATCGAGCATCTTCACAGACTCAATAAACGGAATCTTGAAGTGCAGTCCTGGCGCGTACACCAGAGGTTTGTTTTCATCGTCGCGCAGAACTTTACCAAAACGCAGCGTGATCCCGCGCTCGCCCTCTTTAACAACAAAGATGGACATGTAGAGCACCACCAGCACGATGACAATTATCGCGATAACAGATTTACGCATCGTTATTCCCCCTGACGCTGGTAGTCGTTACGCTGCGCGTTGGCGCGGCGTTGGTCCATAATGGTGCCTCCCGTAGAGGTAGAAGCGTTGCTGGCGCTGTTTGAGCTGGATGCAGGCGGCAGACGCAGCAGATCGCTTGCGCCACTGCTATCGCTCTTTGCCGCCGGCGCGCCGGCGCCTTTAAGCATCTGATCCAGAGGCAGAACCATCAGGTTGCTCCCCTTATCGTTAACCAGCACTTTGCGCGTATGGCTCAGCACTTTTTCCATGGTTTCGATATATAGACGCTCGCGGGTAATTTCCGGAGCCGCTTTATACTCAGGCAGGATTTTCGCAAAGCGAGCCACTTCACCCTGAGCTTCAAGAACGGTCTGGGTCTTGTATGCGCGAGCTTCTTCCAGAATACGCTGCGCCTGACCGTTAGCCCGCGGCTGAACTTCGTTGGTGTAAGCTTCCGCTTCACGAATGTACTGCTGTTCGTTTTCACGTGCGGCAATCGCATCATCAAACGCGGCTTTTACTTCTTCCGGCGGACGAGCCGTCTGGAAGTTGACGTCCAGCAGGGTAATCCCCATGTTGTACGGACGAATGGTCTCTTCCAGCTCACGCTGAGTATCGCTACGAATGACGGTACGTCCTTCAGTCAGGATACGGTCCATGGTGTATTTACCGATCACGCCGCGCAGGGCGCTGTCGGTAGCCTGACGCAGGCTGTCGTCCGCGCTGGTGACGCTGAACAGATAGCGTTCCGGATCGGTCACGCGGTACTGCACGTTCATCTCAACGCGCACGACGTTTTCGTCAGACGTCAGCATGACGCCGGAAGCCGCCAGTTCACGGACCGACTCAACGTTAACCGCCTGAACGCTATCAATGAAGGTCGGTTTCCAGTTAAGGCCAGGCTCAACCAGATGGCTAAATTTACCAAAGCGAGTGACGACGCCACGTTCAGCTTCTTTAATGGTATAAAAACCGCTGGCTGCCCAGATAATAACCGCAGCGGCGGCAACGATGCCGACGATACGCCCGCCCATTGGCCCACGAGGTCCCTGAGAGCCGCTACCGCCGCCCAGTCCACCTTTTCCGCCACCCAGGCCGCCAAGTTTTTTGCTTAGCTTACGGAAGATATCATCCAGATCGGGAGGTCCCTGATCGCGACCGCCTTTATTGCCATTTCCCCCAGAGTTGCCGCCTTGGTTATTGCTGCTTCCCCACGGGTCGCGGTCCTGTCCGTTATTACCGGGCTGATTCCACGCCATGTATATGCTCCATATTTGTTTTTGATATCCCCACAGGGGTTAATATCTTCAGGCAAGCTGCAAGGTCAAATCACGTATTCAACCAGCGCTGGCTCTTGTTTACAGAGGCGACGCCAGTCAACGATCGGCATGCGCACCTGCAGACCAACGCTACCGTCATCCTCCATCCACTCTTTCTCTATCGCCTGAAGCTGATAGAACCGGCTTCTCAACCGGCCTTCCTGCGGCGGCAGGCGCAGCGTGTGCTGCGCCACTTCACCAGAAAGCCGTTCCGTCAAAGCCTGAAAAAGCAGCGGTACACCAACCCCGGTCTGGGCGGAAAGCCAGACCCGAATCGGTTTATTTTCTTCATCCCGATCGATACGCGGCTCAAAATCATCCAGCATGTCGATTTTATTCATAACCAGCAGCGTCGGGATCTCATCGGCCTCGATTTCCGCGAGCACCGTATTTACCGCGTCAATGTTTTCCTGCACGCGCACATCGGCCGCATCAATGATATGCAGCAGCAGCGTCGCCTGGCGCGTCTCCTGGAGCGTCGCTTTAAACGCGGCCACCAGGTCGTGCGGCAGGTGGCGGATAAAACCTACGGTATCCGCCAGTACGGTTTCGCCAACATCAGGGACATCAATGCGGCGCAGCGTTGGATCCAGAGTAGCGAACAGCTGGTTCGCAGCATAGACCTCGGCTTCAGTTATCTGGTTGAACAACGTGGATTTACCGGCGTTGGTATAACCGACCAGCGACACGGTTGGAATATCGGCTTTAGCGCGTGACCGCCGTCCCTGCTCGCGCTGTTTTTCAACTTTTTCCAGCCGCGCCAGGATCTGCATAATGCGGTTACGCAGCAAACGGCGGTCAGTTTCGAGCTGGGTTTCACCCGGGCCGCGCAAACCAATCCCGCCTTTCTGTCTTTCAAGGTGGGTCCAGCCGCGAACGAGGCGAGTCGCCATGTGGCGCAGCTGCGCCAGCTCGACCTGTAGTTTCCCTTCGTGGGTACGCGCTCGCTGGGCAAAAATATCTAAAATCAGGCCGGTACGATCGATAACCCGACATTCGCATAAGCGCTCCAGGTTTCGTTCCTGTGCCGGACTCAGGGCATGATCGAAGAGCACGACCGATGCTCCGGTCGCTTTTACGGCTTCCGCAATTTCGACAGCTTTACCTTCACCAACAAAATACTTCGGGTGCGGTGCTTTACGGCTACCGGTAATCACCTGCATTGCTTCGACACCGGCGGAAGAGGCCAGAGTTTCAAACTCCTGGAGATCTTCCATATCTTTGTCTTGCGAAAAATAGATGTGTACCAGTACCGCCTGCTCACCGGCATCATAACGGTCAAACAAGCGTAAACCCCTTATAAAATACCAGCGGGGAACGCAGAAAACCTGGCTCCCCGACGTGGAAAAACAGCATCGGCCTTATTCGGCGTCTTCGCTGTCTTGCTGCGGCGCAGAAGAACCCTGCGCACCACCACCGTGGTGATAGTTGTTTGTACCGCCACCAGCATTGTTGCTGTGGTGTGACACCGGGCGAGACGGGACAACAGTAGAAATTGCGTGCTTATAGACCATCTGGCTGACCGTGTTTTTCAACAGGATCACGAACTGATCGAAAGACTCAATTTGCCCTTGCAGCTTAATACCATTCACCAAATAAATAGAAACCGGAACACGTTCCCGACGCAAAGCGTTCAGGAACGGATCTTGTAAAGATTGCCCCTTAGCCATTCTCTCTTTTCCTTATATGTATGCTTGTTTTGTACTCAGAACCTTACGATTCTTAAAAAAATTACGCACGATACCTGTTCAATTGTACACGTTCAGTCCAGGCTAGCACCAACAACCTGTAATACTTTGTTGAACGCTTGTTCAGGTTGTTCACTGTCTAACCAGTGAATACCTTCCCAACCGCGCAGCCAGGTAACCTGACGTTTAGCCAACTGTCTCGTGGCGCAAACACCTCGATAAACCATTTCATCATACGGGATCTCGCCATTTAGGTACGACCACATCTGGCGATATCCGACACAACGAATGGAAGGCATATCCGTATGCAAATCTCCCCGGGCAAAAAGCGCCCGCACTTCTGCTTCAAAACCTGAAGCCAACATCTGATGAAAACGCTGTTCTATGCGCTGATGGAGCAGTTCACGGCTCGCCGGGGCGATGGCGAACTGGTGCACCTTATACGGCAGAGCATCACCTGACGTTTGCGTCAGCTCCGTTAAAGTTTTACCCGAAATGAAAAAAACTTCCAGTGCTCGGGAAAGTCTTTGCGGATCATTTGGATGAATACGCGCGGCGGCAACCGGATCAATTTCCTGTAGCTGCTGGTGCAACGCGTTCCATCCTTGCTCTGCGGCCTGTTGCTCGATCCTGGCCCTGACCTCAGGGTCAGCCGAGGGTAGAGGCGACAACCCTTCCAACAACGCCTTGAAATACAACATCGTTCCGCCAACCAGTAGCGGAATACGCCCCGCGGCAACAATATCAGCCATCTCAGCCAGCGCATCACGACGAAAATCCGCTGCGGAATAAGCCTCAGCCGGATCAAGAATATCCAGCAGCCGATGCGGCGCAGCGCTTAGCTCCGCGGCATCCGGCTTGGCCGTGCCGATGTCCATTCCTCGATAAATGAGGGCTGAATCAACGCTAATCAACTCTACTGGCAAAACTTTACGTAAGGCGATCGCCAATGCGGTTTTACCAGAGGCCGTCGGGCCCATTAAAAATATTGCCTTAGGCAGGCTTGCCTCGGTTACATCACTCATCTTTCAGGGCATTCATCGCCGAATGTAAATCAACAGGTTGTAACAGACCACCCGGCGGCGCTTTAACCAGCTGCGGACATAAGCGCTCAATATCCGCCAGGACGGCAATCGCCTGCGCCATATTCCACTGCGCATGCTCGCTCGCCAGGTTACGCGCCATCCACTGGGCAATATTGCCGACGTCGACGGTTTTTTGCTGCGCCAGGTAGCCTATCAGTTCAGGAATCAAGATTTGTAAATTTTGTTGTCTTAAGGGTAAAGGCACTGCGCGGATCGTCACGTGGTGCACATCGGACTGGAGTTCAATCCCGACCTCTGCCAGCGCAGACTGCGCCTGCTTGAGCGCGTCTTTTTCCTCTTCGGACACTTTTATCCGCAGCGGGATAAGCAACGGTTGGGCGCAAACCGCCTCTGCGCCCGGCGTCAGCTGTGCCTGGCGCAGCCAGCGCTCAGCGACCGGCAGGGCCAGCAGCGCTAACTTACCGTCGCGCTCCAGCAGCGCGCAGTCGCTATCGATAATCGTCAGCACGCGGCCAAAGCTTTGGCTATGACCTGACAGGCCTTCCGCCGTCGGTGTGGGAGATTTGGGTTTGCGCTCCGCGACAGGAGTATCCAGCAGTTGGCGGTAGAGCGCACCCTGCTGTTTTTGATAGCCTGGCTGCGCATGCGGCCAGCCGGCTCCACCAGTTGAAGATGGCCCCGACGAACCGCTGGCGTTAAAGCGCGGCGCGGCGGGCTCATCACGATACCGGGGAGCCGCGTTTTCACGCGCGACCGCCGGCTGGGCAAAATGATTGCCGCCTGCCGCAATGCGGTTTTCCGGCACCTGCCGCGGTGCGGACTCATCGCCCTCTTCCGCCAACGGTACATCCAGCTGCTGCTGCAGGACGCTCAGCACGCCCTGATAGATAAAATCGTGCACCAGGCGCGACTGATGAAAACGCACTTCATGTTTGGCCGGGTGAACGTTCACATCCACCTGATGCGGATCTATCTTCAGGTACAGCACAAAAGCAGGCTGCTGATCGGCCCCCAGTTTATCTTCACAAGCCTGACGGATCGCGTGATTAATCAGGCGATCGCGCATCATCCGCCCATTGACGTAGCAATATTGAATCTCCGCCAGCGTCGGATTGGTATGCAGAGGATCGGCCACCCAGCCGCTGAGGGTAAGATCGCCATGCTGCCACTCAATTGCCAGGGCATGTTCGAGAAAGGGTATACCGCAGATCGCGCCCAGACGCCGCTCACGCTGGCCGTCCTGCGATACCGCCCGGTACTGACGCACGACTTTACCATTGTGGCTGAGGTTGATAGTGACGTCGAAACGCGCCAGCGCGATGCGCCGGACGATTTCGTCAATATGGCCAAATTCGGTTTTCTCGGTGCGCATAAACTTGCGCCGGGCGGGGGTGTTATAAAACAGGTCCAGCACTTCAAGCGTTGTCCCCACCGGGTGCGCCGCTGGCTTCACGGTGACCGCCTGATCGCGCCCTTCGGCATAGGCCTGCCAGGCCTCCTGCTGATCCTCGGTACGCGAGGTCAAGGTCAGGCGAGCCACTGAGCTAATACTGGCCAGAGCTTCGCCGCGAAAGCCGAGGCTAATGATCGCCTCAAGGTCGTCCAGCGAAGCAATTTTACTGGTGGCGTGACGGGCCAGCGCTAGCGCCAGCTCGTCTTTTTTAATGCCGCAGCCGTTATCGCGAATGCGGATTAACTTCGCCCCGCCGCGCTCAATATCAATGTCGATGCGCGTCGCCCCGGCATCGAGGCTATTTTCCACCAGCTCTTTGACCACCGAAGCCGGTCGTTCCACCACTTCACCTGCGGCAATCTGGTTGGCGAGCTGCGGCGGTAGAACCTGAATCGGCATGGCCGTCTCCTTAATTTAACAACGTCCCATCAGACGAACCTGCGCTGGCGGTCTGCGCGGCTGCTCCGCGCGGCGCGGATTGCAGAGGATGCTGCATAAAGTAGTTACGCAGACCGTTATAAATCGCCTCTGCGACCTGTTGCTGATAGGCATCGCTGCCCAACAGCCGCTCCTCGCCTGTATTACTAATAAAACCTGTTTCGACAAGGATCGACGGGATATCCGGCGAGCGCAGTACACCCAGGCTGGCATGCTCGGGGCGGCGCTTATGTAAATCGCCGATCCGCTGCAGTTGGCTCAGCACATTGGTCGCCACATCATACCCGACGCGCTGGGAATGGCCGAACTGTAAATCCAGCACCGCCTGGCTCAGGTAAGGGTCAGACTGGCTGTTGGCCAGTACATCGCCCGCGCCGCCCAGCAGCTCGGACTGCTTCTCATGCTGTTCGAGCCAGCCGGCCATCTCGCTGTTCGCGCGGCGGTTGGAAAGCACCCAAACCGAGGCTCCGGTGGCATCGCGATTCGGCGCGGCGTCGGCGTGAATTGAGACAAGGAAATTGGCGTTTTGCTTACGCGCGACGTCAGATCTTCCCATGACTGAAATAAAGTAATCGCCGTCGCGCGTCAGCACCGGCCTGAACTGAGGGTCGGCATTCAATAGCGCGCGGAGCTTACGCGCAATGGCAATAGTCACATTCTTCTCTTTCGTGCCATTCGGGCCAATAGCGCCCGGATCCTGGCCGCCGTGACCGGCATCAATGGCGATAATCACTTTATCATCGGAGGACACGGGACGCGCAGCGCGACGCGTTACGCTACTCGTGCTGGTCACCGCAGTAAGTCGGTCGTTATCGGCTTTAAACGGGTTACGTGCGGGTTCGCTCGGACGCACGGGCTGCGCCACGGGCCTTTCCGCCTGTCTAACCACCACCGGCTGCGGCGGTGGCGGAGGCGGCTCGTCGGCGTTAATCGTAAACACCACGGTGTAGTTAGAGCCGTTCTGCTGTTTCACCGCGCGGGTTTTGCCATCGGCAGTTAAATCCACCAACAAGCGCAGCGACTGCGTATCCTGCGGCGTCCCGGAACGAATGCTTTTTACCAGATTATTGCCGCTAAACTGCAGCGGTAGCCCCTGGAGTACGCCGGTCTGTTTGATATCCAGCGCCACGATGCGTTTGCCCTGGGGGCTAAACGAATATTCAGGCTCGCCGATAAAACTAATGGTAATACGGGCCTGCCGATCTCCATTTGAGACCTGGATATCGGATAAACTTGCCGCAGTAGCCTGAATGCTAAACAGCATCAGTGCGGCAGCCAGCCAACTGGTTATGCGATACATCATCCCGTCGTCCTTCAGGCTAATTAGCCAAACGCGCCAATAAAGACTTACCCAATGAGGAGACCGCGGTTACGCGCGCCTCACGCCCTTGTGCCTGATACTCAAGGTGAATTTCAACATCCGGGTCCGGCAGTACTCCCGTGCCCTGCTGCGGCCATTCCACCAGGCAGATAGCATCGTCAGTAAAATAATCGCGGATCCCCATAAACTCGAGTTCCTCAGGATCCGCCAGGCGATACAGATCGAAGTGATAGACCATCAAATTATCGAGACTGTAAGGCTCGACGAGGGTGTAGGTTGGGCTTTTAACGTTGCCACGGTGACCGAGAGCCTGAAGGAAACCGCGGCTAAAGGTGGTCTTACCCGCCCCTAAATCGCCATACAAATAGATGACCGTCGCGCCAGTGCATGCCTGCGCGACGCGGTTGCCAAGGCTTAAAGTCGCCTGCTCATCGGGTAAAGGAATCACTCGGTTAATCATGGTCTACGTCAATCACATCCGGGTTAACAACACGCCTGAGCGTGGAAAAAAGATCGGTCGCCAGCATTCCGCGGGTGCCATGTCTCGCCGCCAGCCGATCGGCAGCTTCGCCATGAGCAACGCATCCGGCGCAGGCAGCATCATACGGCGTCAGGCGCTGGCCTAACAACGCGGCGATAATACCGGTCAGCACATCGCCCATCCCGCCGCTGGCCATCCCAGCGTTACCGGCGTCGATAATAGCCATTTCGCCCGTTTCGCTCGCCACGATCGTTCCTGCACCTTTTAGCACCACAACGCCACCATAACGTTTTACCAGACGTTGTGCAGAATGTAAGCGATCGCTTTCAATTTCTGCCACACTCACGTTCAGCAGACGGGCGGCTTCGCCGGGATGCGGCGTCAGCACGCGATTGTGACGTTTATCGGGATTGATTGCCAGCAGGTTCAGCGCATCCGCATCCCAGACCATCGGTTTGCGAAAATTCTCCGCCTGGCGCAGCGCATTCTTACCCCACTCGCTCTGACCAAGACCCGGCCCAATCGCGACGACATCCGCCCATTGCAGGCTTTCCTCAAGCGCGCGGGATGTCAGTTCATGGACCATCAGCTCCGGCCTGGCGGTCAGAACGGGGGCGATATTATCCTTATGAGTCAGGACGCGCACCAGCCCTGCGCCCGCACGCAGCGCCGCTTCCCCGCTCATCCGAATGGCTCCCGCCGTACCCGGTTCGCCGCCAATAATCACCAGCTTACCGTGGTCGCCTTTGTGCGAGGTTGGGCGTCGTGGCGGCAGCCAGTCGGAAAGCTGCGAGGCATCGAATCGACTGATTGCCGTCGTCTGGCCTGCCAGCCAGCGGTCAAGCCCTAAAGCGTGATGATGCAGGCGGCCCACGACATCGCGAGCTTTGCCGGTCAGCAGCCCCGGCTTAAGCGCAATAAACGTGATGGTATGAGCGGCATGGATAACCGCGCCTGGCGTCGTACCTGTCTGCGCGTTCAGACCTGAGGGGATATCGAGCGCGACAACCGGCACCGGATAAGCGTTAGCATGCGCGATAAGCTCAGCGACGTTTTCCCGGGGCGCGCTCTGTAGCCCGGTACCGAGCAGACCGTCAATAATCAATGTGATATCTTCAGGCCAGACGATGTTCGCGGCGTGAATCGACCCGCCGGCATTGAGCCACTCTTCACGCGCCAGGCTGGCCTCTTCCGGCAGCGGCTTCTCGCTCTCCAGCGCCAGCAGCGTGACCTGAATCCCGCGCGCCTGCGCCAGGCGCGCCACCACGTAGCCGTCTCCGCCGTTATTACCGTGGCCGCAAAGAATCAGCCAGTGCTGGCTTCCTGGATACTGTTCGCAGGCAAGTTCAAAAGCCGCTTCGCCCGCACGGCGCATCAGCTCATATAACGTCAGCCCAAGGGCATCCGCCGCCTCTTTTTCCGCCCGCCGTAGCGCCTCCGCCGGCCAGATGATATGTGGTATACTGTCGGTGTTTTTCGTCATCGTATGGTCCATCATGTCACAGCCCCTCGATCTCAATCATTTAGCGCAGCAAATCAAACAGTGGGGCACAGAGCTGGGGTTCCAGCAGGTCGGTATTACCGATACCGATCTCAGCGCCAGCGAACCTAAACTGCAGGCGTGGCTGGATAAACAATACCACGGCGAAATGGAGTGGATGGCGCGCCATGGCATGATGCGCGCGCGCCCTCATGAACTCCAGCCAGGTACCTTACGCGTGATTAGCGTGCGGATGAACTATCTGCCTGCTAATGCCGCTTTCGCCCGCACCCTGAAAGATCCCGCGCGGGGTTACGTTAGCCGTTACGCCCTCGGACGGGACTATCATAAGCTGTTACGTCATCGCCTGAAAAAATTAGGTGAGATGATTCAGGCGCAGTGTGCTTCGCTCAATTTTAGACCTTTTGTCGATTCCGCGCCGATTCTTGAACGCCCTTTAGCCGAAAAAGCAGGGCTGGGATGGACAGGTAAGCACTCACTCATCCTCAGCCGCGATGCCGGCTCGTTCTTTTTCCTCGGCGAGCTACTGATCGACCTCCCTCTCCCCATCGACCAACCCGTCGAGGAAGAGTGCGGGCGCTGCGTGGCCTGCATGACTATCTGCCCAACCGGCGCCATCGTCGAGCCCTATACCGTCGATGCCCGACGCTGTATCTCCTATCTGACGATTGAACTGGAAGGCGCCATCCCGGAAGAGTTCCGCCCGCTGATCGGTAACCGCATCTACGGCTGCGATGATTGCCAGCTGATTTGCCCGTGGAACCGCTTCGCGCAGCTGACTGATGAAGACGATTTCAGCCCGCGCAAAGCGTTGCATGCCCCAGAGCTACTGGAGCTTTTCACCTGGAGCGAGTCATATTTTCTAAAAGTGACGGAGGGATCGGCTATTCGCCGTATTGGCCATCTGCGCTGGCTACGTAATATTGCCGTCGCGCTGGGCAATGCGCCCTGGGATGAAGCCAACCTCAAGGCGCTGGAGAGCCGCCGGGGTGAGCACCCACTTCTCGATGAACACATCGAGTGGGCGATGACGCAGCAAATGGCAAAACGAAATGCCAATGTGGTTGAGGTGCAATTGCCCAAGAAGCTACGGCTGGTCAGGGTGGTTGAAAAAGGGCTACCGCGCGACGCCTGATTCATTCACAGGGTGTGAATAAAAATAAAAACACATTGCGTTTCAACGGGCAGACGTTCGTCAAGTGATCGGATTAACACTTTGAAATGAAATTTAACCCTTACGTTTCAGGCACATATAAGAATACTATTTACATAGTGAAGTGTTTTCCTGAGAAAAGACGAAAGACTAACCTGTGGATAACTCTGTTCACAGTATTTTCAGGACATCGCGAAAAGCATCCATGACGCGTAGTTGCGCTGTGGATAAACTGAATATGAGAAGAAATTTGGAGCGGGAAACGAGACTCGAACTCGCGACCCCGACCTTGGCAAGGTCGTGCTCTACCAACTGAGCTATTCCCGCTTGGGTGTGGTAACTTTCAAATTTTGGAGCGGGAAACGAGACTCGAACTCGCGACCCCGACCTTGGCAAGGTCGTGCTCTACCAACTGAGCTATTCCCGCTTAATCTTTGTCTTTCAAGTCGCTTCTGCGTTAGCTGCTTTATCGCAACTCGAAATCCTGTGATTAGGATGGTACTTTCAAATTTTGGAGCGGGAAACGAGACTCGAACTCGCGACCCCGACCTTGGCAAGGTCGTGCTCTACCAACTGAGCTATTCCCGCATACTTCTGGCCATATTTCTATGGCGTCGTGATTTGCATTTCTGCTTCGTCACGGGAGGCGCATTATACGAGAATTCGATTTACCTGCAACCCCCCTGAGCGCAATTTTTTTCGTTTTTGGTTTAAGTGACCACTTTATCACCACACACCGGCCTGAATTGTCTAAATAACCAGCAAATGCGGCAAAATCACTTTTTCCGGGCCCGCTAAAGGCGCAAAATCGCTCAAGTTTATAGGCGGATATCGCCCGCTGACGGTCAACAACGATGACAACCAGGGAAATAAAATGAAAAAAGCGCTTACCGTCCTGCTGCTGGCCACGCTTGCCACAGGAACAGCATCGGCAACAACGCTACATTTTGGGACAACGACGGCCAATCCGCCGTATGAAACCGTCAATGGTAAAAATCTGCCCACGGGTTTTGATATCGACCTGGCCAACGCGCTGTGCAAGCAGATGCAGGTCGAGTGCAAATTCACTCCCCAGGGGTTCGATACCCTCATCCCGGCGCTGCGCTTTAAGAAATTCGACGCCGTGATTGCCGGTATCGAAGTGATTCCAATGCGAGAAAAGCAGGTTGCGTTCAGCCATCCCTATCGTCAGGCGCTGTCCGGCGTAGTTGTCACAGCGAAAGACGCCGCCCACACCTTTGCCGATCTGAAGGATAAAAAAATCGGCGTCGTAAAAGGCACCCTTCATCAGCGCTATCTGCGGGACAAACAAAAAGCCGTGCATGCGGTGCCTTACGACAGCGACGAAAGCGCTCTGAGCGCGCTGAAAGAAGGCGTCATTAGCGGCGTGATGGGCGATCAGGAGACGTTAACGAAATGGCTCCAGGATAACCCCGACTACGCCATGATGGACGAACGCGCCACGGATCCCGGCTACTACGGTAAGCAGTACGCCATTGCGGTACGTAAAGACGATCCTGAGCTGCTGAATAACATTAATGCCGCTCTGGAAGTCGTAAAAGCCTCACCGGAGTTTCAGGCCATGGAACAGAAGTGGTTTAAATAGGCAGGGGAATGTCCGGGGCGTTCTTGGCCCCGGCACGGGCGTTAAAGCTTAATAAAGTGTTCGCGATAGTAGGCCAGTTCCGCGACCGATTCGCGAATATCGTCCATCGCCTGGTGCGTACCTTGTTTCTTAAAGCCGTCGAGAATTTCCGGCTTCCAGCGACGAGCCAGCTCTTTCAGCGTACTGACGTCCAGGTAACGGTAATGGAAATATGCTTCCAGCTCCGGCATATATTTAAACAGGAAGCGACGATCCTGGCCGATGCTATTGCCGCAGATTGGCGACTTACCTGCCGGTACCCACTTTTTGAGGAATTCGATAGTCGCCAGTTCGGCTTCACGATCGCCCTGGGTACTCGCCTTCACCCGTTCCACCAGCCCGCTGCCGGTATGGGTACGCACGTTCCACTCGTCCATCAGCGCCAGCTGCGCGTCTGACTGGTGTACCGCAATCGTCGGCCCTTCCGCCAGAATGTTCAGATTCGCGTCGGTCACCAGGGTGGCGATTTCGATGATGCGATCGCGCTCCGGATCCAGCCCCGTCATTTCAAGATCGATCCAAATCAGGTTGTTTTCATCTGCACTCATGTTATTTTCCACCCTTCTTACGTCACTATATTCATCTAAAATAGCGTGTATCATAGAGGTTTTGCCCGTACAGGGCGACCAGGAGCCAGTTCGATTGAGTAAAAATAAACTCTCCAAAGGCCAACAGCGCCGCGTGAAGGCCAACCACCAGCGCCGCCTGAAAACGACTTCGGAGAAGGCCGATTTTGACGACAACCTGTTCGGTGAAAAATCTGAAGGGACAGTCATTAGCCGCTTTGGCATGCATGCCGATGTCGAATCCGCCGACGGTAGCGTCCACCGTTGCAACATACGCCGCACTATCCGTTCGCTGGTCACCGGCGATCGCGTGGTCTGGCGGCCTGGCAAAAGCGAAGCTGACGGCGTCAACGTTAAGGGCATCGTCGAGGCCGTCCATGAACGAACTTCCGTACTGACGCGTCCGGATTTCTATGACGGCGTCAAACCCATCGCCGCCAATATCAATCAGATTGTCATTGTTTCCGCGATTTTGCCTGAGCTTTCTCCGAATATTATCGACCGCTATCTCGTGGCCTGCGAAGCGCTAAACGTCGAGCCGTTGATCGTACTTAACAAGATCGATCTGCTGGATCAGGAGAGCATGGCCTTCGTCAACGAGCAAATGGATATTTATCGCCATATTGGTTACCGCGTACTGATGGTCTCCAGCCGCACGCAGGATGGCCTGAAGCCGCTTGAAGAGGCGCTCACCGATCGTATCAGTATCTTTGCCGGGCAGTCAGGGGTAGGCAAATCCAGCCTGCTGAACGCGCTGCTGGGCCTGCATGATGACCAAATCCTCACCAATGACGTTTCGGACGTCTCAGGACTGGGGCAGCACACCACCACGGCCGCGCGCCTGTACCACTTCCCGCACGGCGGCGATGTGATTGATTCGCCGGGCGTACGCGAGTTTGGTTTGTGGCATCTCGACGCGGAACAAATCACCCACGGCTTTGTCGAATTCCATGATTATTTAGGCCGGTGCAAATACCGCGACTGCAAGCACGACAATGACCCGGGCTGCGCCATTCGCGAAGCGGTTGAGAAGGGTGAAATCGCCGAAAGCCGGTTTGAAAACTACCATCGCATTCTGGAAAGCATGGCGCAGGTACAGGTAAAAACGCGTAAAAGCTTTTCATCAACCGATGACTGACATTTAAGCTGAGCATCGTTAGAATCGTCCCCCTTTTTTCAGGCTCCGCTGCTCCGCGGGGCCAGGAACGACAAATAATGGCCTGGAGGCTACCTTGTTAAACGATCTTAAACTTTCACTGCAATACATTCTGCCTAAACTGTGGCTCACCCGCCTCGCAGGCTGGGGTGCACGCAAACGAGCAGGCTGGCTGACAAAACTGGTCATCGATCTGTTCGTGAAATATTACAAGGTCGATATGAAAGAGGCGCAAAAGCCTGATACCGCCAGCTACCGTACCTTTAACGACTTCTTCGTTCGTCCGCTGCGCGACGACGTGCGTCCGTTAAATACCGACCCGAGCGTGCTGGTGATGCCCGCCGACGGCGTCATCAGCCAACTGGGCGCCATTGAAGACGACAAAATTTTGCAGGCTAAGGGCCATAACTACAGCCTGGAAGCGCTGCTGGCCGGTAACTACCAGATGGCGGACCTGTTCCGTAACGGCAGCTTCGTCACCACCTATCTTTCGCCGCGCGATTACCACCGCGTGCATATGCCATGCAACGGTATTCTGCGCGAAATGATCTACGTGCCGGGGGATCTGTTCTCCGTAAACCACCTGACCGCACAAAACGTGCCGAATCTTTTTGCTCGCAACGAGCGCGTCATCTGCCTGTTCGATACTGAGTTTGGTCCTATGGTGCAAATCCTCGTCGGTGCCACCATCGTCGGCAGCATCGAAACCGTGTGGTCCGGTACCGTCACGCCGCCGCGCGAAGGCATCATTAAGCGCTGGACCTGGCCTGCTGGTGATAGCGAAGGCTCTGTCGCCCTGCTGAAAGGCCAGGAAATGGGCCGCTTTAAACTGGGCTCCACGGTGATCAACCTATTTTCGCCAGGCAAGGTGACGCTGATTGAGCAGTTACACAGCCTGTCGGTCACTAAAATAGGCCAGCCGCTGGCAACCGCGCCTGAAGCCGTAGCGCCGGCCGAGCCCGCGCCGCTGGCAGAAGAAGAAGTCCGCGCGGAACACGCCGCCAGTCCGCTGGTTGACGATAAACAAGACAAAGGTTAATTCCTGAAAGAAAAGGTCACGCCGTGCGCCTGATATACACTTTCCTGCTGGCCTGGTGCCTCAGTTTTGGGGCGTACGCAGCGACAGCCCCGGATGCTAAACAGATAGCTCAGGAACTGGAACAGGCGAAGGCGGCGAAGCCCGCCCAGCCTGAGACCGTCGAAGTCCTGCAATCTGCCCTCAACGCCCTTGAGGAGCGTAATGCTTCCCTTGAGCGCGTCCGTCAGTACCAGGACGTTATCGATAACTTCCCCAAACTGTCGCAAAACCTGCGCGCGCAGCTCAATAATCTGAGCGATGAGCCGCGCCAGGTCTCCACTACTCTCTCCTCCGATGCGCTGAACCAGGAGATTCTCCAGGTCAGCAGCCAGCTGCTGGAAGCCAGCCGTAAAGCTCAGCAGGAGCAGGATCGCGCCCGCGATATCGCCGATTCGCTTAACCAGCTGCCGCAGCAGCAGAGCGATGCCCGCCGCCAACTGAACGAGGTTGAGCGCCGGGTTGGCGCACAAAACAGCAATACGCCGCTGGCGCAGGCGCAGAATCTTGGCCTGCAGGCGGAGTCCGCGCGGCTGAAAGCGCTGGTCGATGAGCTGGATCTGGCCCAGCTCTCCGCCAATAACCGCCAGGAACTTTCGCGGTTGCGCTCCGAGCTGGCGCAGAAAGAGAGCGAACAGCTCGACGCCTGGCTACAAGCGCTGCGTAATCAGCTAAACAACCAACGGCAGCGCGAGGCGGAGAAAGCGCTGGAAAGCACCGAACTACTGGCGGAAAACAGCGAAAACCTGCCGCCGGATATCGTGGCGCAGTTTAAAGTTAACCGCGAGCTGTCGCAGGCGCTCAACCAGCAGGCGCAGCGCATGGATCTGATCGCCTCGCAGCAGCGCCAGGCGACCAATCAAACTCTCCAGGTGCGTCAGGCGCTAAACACCCTGCGCGAGCAGTCTCAGTGGCTGGGTTCTTCCAATCTGCTTGGCGAAGCCCTGCGCGCGCAGGTTGCGCGGCTGCCGGAAATCCCGCGACCGCAGCAGTTGGATACCGAAATGGCTCAGCTGCGCGTGCAGCGCCTGCGCTATGAAGATCAGCTCGGCAAGCAGCCTCAGCTAAGACAAATTCGTCAGGCGGATGGGGAGCCGCTCACCAGCGAGCAGAACCGTATTCTGCAGGCTCAGATGCGTACGCAGACTGAGTTGCTCAACTCCCTGCTACGCGGCGGCGATACGCTTATGCTCGAACTGACCAAGCTGAAAGTCGCCAACGGCCAGCTTGAAGATGCGCTTAAAGAGATCAACGAAGCGACCCACCGCTATCTGTTCTGGACCTCCGACGTCAGCCCAATCGGCTTCTCATGGCCGCTGGAGATCGTTCAGGACCTACGCCGTCTGATCTCGCTCGATACCATGAGCCAGCTCGGCAAAGCCAGCATGATGATGCTGACCAGCAAAGAGACCCTGCTGCCGCTCTTCGTCGCGCTCATTCTGGTGGGGTTCAGTATTAGCTCACGACGCCATTTCACCAGCTTCCTTGAGCGCTCCAGCGCGCGCGTCGGTAAGGTGACGCAGGATCACTTCTGGCTCACGCTGCGCACGGTGTTCTGGTCAATACTGGTGGCCTCGCCGCTGCCGGTACTGTGGATGACGCTGGGCTATGGCCTGCAGGCCGCCTGGCCTTTCCCGCTGGCGGTCGCCATTGGCGATAGCGTTACCGCTACGGTGCCGCTGCTGTGGGTGGTGATGATTTGCGCTACATTCGCCCGCCCAAACGGCCTGTTCATCGCCCACTTCGGCTGGCCGCGTAGCCGCGTCAGCAAAGCGATGCGCTACTACCTGATGAGCATCGGGCTGATCGTGCCGCTGATTATGGCGCTGATTACCTTCGATAACCTCAACGATCGCGAATTCTCCGCCTCGCTGGGCCGCCTCTGCTTTATGCTGATTTGCGGCGCGCTGGCGATGGTGACCCTGAGCCTGAAACGCGCCGGCATCCCGCTGTATCTCGACAAAGAAGGCAGCGGCGACAATATGCTGAACCGGCTGCTGTGGAATATGCTGCTCGGCGCGCCGCTGGTGGCGATGCTGGCGGCGGCGATCGGCTATCTCGCCACGGCGCAGGCGCTGCTCGCCAGGCTCGAAACCTCGGTCGCCATCTGGTTCCTGCTGCTGGTGGTCTATCACATCATTCGCCGCTGGATGTTGATCCAGCGCCGCCGCCTGGCGTTCGATCGCGCCAAGCATCGACGGGCGGAGATCCTCGCCCAGCGCGCGCGTGGTGAAGAAGAGGCTCAGCATACCAGCAGCCCGGAAGGTTCAATGGAAGCCGAGGTCAGCGAGGTCGATCTGGATGCCATCAGTACCCAGTCGTTACGTCTGGTGCGCTCCCTGCTGATGCTGATTGCGCTAGTGTCGGTTATCGTGCTGTGGTCAGAAATCCACTCCGCGTTTGGCTTCCTGGAGAATATCTCGCTGTGGGACGTCACCTCTACGGTGCAGGGCGTTGAGAGCCTGGAGCCGATTACCCTCGGCGCGGTGCTGATTGCCATCCTGGTGTTGATTATTACCACCCAACTGGTGCGCAACCTGCCCGCGCTGCTGGAACTGGCGATCCTCCAGCATCTGGAACTGACGCCGGGCACCGGCTACGCCATCACCACCATCACTAAATATCTGCTGATGCTGATTGGCGGTCTGGTCGGCTTCTCGATGATTGGCATCGAGTGGGCCAAGCTGCAGTGGCTCATTGCCGCCCTCGGCGTCGGTCTCGGTTTTGGTCTGCAGGAGATCTTCGCCAACTTTATCTCCGGCCTGATTATTCTGTTTGAGAAACCAATACGGATTGGCGATACGGTCACTATTCGCGATCTCACCGGCAGCGTGACGCGTATTAATACCCGCGCCACGACCATCAGCGACTGGGACCGTAAAGAGATTATCGTGCCGAACAAGGCGTTCATCACCGAACAGTTCATCAACTGGTCGTTGTCGGATTCCGTGACCCGCGTAGTGTTGACGGTGCCTGCGCCGGTGGATGCCAATACCGAAGAGGTTGCGCAGATCCTGTTAAATGCCGCGCACCGCTGTTCGTTAGTTATCGATACCCCGGCGCCGGAAGCGTTCCTCGTTGACCTGCAGCAGGGGATCCAGATTTTCGAGCTGCGTATCTACGCCGCCGAAATGGGTCACCGTATGCCGCTGCGCCACGAGATGCATCAGCTGATTCTGGCCGGATTCCGCGAGCACGGGATCGATATGCCGTTCCCGCCGTTCCAGATGCGTCTGGAGAGCATTGATGGCAGAAAAAGCAGCAGAGCGCTGACTTCGGCAGGGAAAACCAGCCGCGCCCCCGGCAGTCTGTAAGAACGGCCTTGCCTGAACGCAGGCAAGGCCAGAACGGTCGCACGACCGGACAATCAACCATACCGCCGTACATCGGCGGTCATCTCCGTCAATATCCGGCAGGAAAGCGGAAAGGAAGATCAGGCACGGTCGACGGTAAACGAAATGACCTCACCGATGCTTTCAGCCCCCAGGGCCAGCATCACAACGCGGTCAACGCCCAGCGCTACGCCGGAACAATCCGGCAGCCCGGCTTCCAGAGCGGCCAGCAGATGACGATCGATTGGCTGCTGCGGCAGGCCGCGAGCAGCACGCTTGCGGTTATCCTGCTCAAAACGCTGCTGCTGTTCGCGCGCGTCGGTCAGCTCATGAAAACCGTTCGCCAGCTCAATGCCTTTGTAATAGACCTCGAAGCGCTCCGCCACGCGGTGATCTTCGGTGCTAATTTGCGCCAGCGACGCCTGGCTTGCCGGGAAGTGATAAATAAACGTTGGCCGATCTTTACCGATGTGCGGCTCGACGCCCATGGCGAAGAGTAGCTGAAGCAGCGTATCCCGGTCCTCTTCCGTATCGGCGATATTGCTCAGATCCAGCTTCGCCGCCGCTTCGCGCAGCTGGGTTTTATCCGCCGACAGCGGGTCGATTTCCAGATGACGCTGAAAGGCTTGCTGGTAAGAGAGGCTTTCGGCCGGCTGGCAGTCGAGCACCTGCTGGAGCAGATCGTCGACTTCATTAATCAGGCGGTACATGTCGTAGCATGGACGATACCACTCCAGCATGGTGAATTCCGGATTATGGTGACGCCCCATCTCTTCATTGCGGAAGCTACGGCATAGCTGAAACACCGGGCCGCAGCCGGCCGCCAGCAGGCGTTTCATGTGATACTCCGGGCTGGTCATCAGGTACAGGTTCAGCCCCTGAGAGTGGCCAGGACCAACGAAACGCGTCTCAAACGGGACCATATGAATATCCGTCACCGTCGCCTGACTCATGCAGGGCGTCTCCACCTCCAGCACGCCGCGGTCGGTAAAGAAACGGCGAATTTCCGCCATCACCGCTGCACGTTTTAACAGATTTGGAATGGATGCGCTCGGCTGCCAGGTTGCCGTTTCGCTCATGGTACTTTCTCCGATTTGAAACAAGGGCACGAAGTCTACTCGTAACTGGCAGATGAAACAAATTTTGTGCGAATACGTAAACGCGTTACATACACTTAATTTGTTGATAACCCAAAAACATAAAGCAAGCAGATAAACAACCGCACAGAACGATAAAAAAATCGAACACGTCAATTTTCCCTTATGACCCTACGGCTATACTCCTTACCTATAAAGGAGCAGTGATACGTTTTCGCCAGCCCGGCGGCGAAATAAACAAAAACTGGAGGAATGTCGTGCAAACTTTTCAAGCCGATCTTGCCGTAATAGGCGCAGGCGGAGCAGGTCTTCGCGCCGCAATAGCCGCCGCGCAAGCTAATCCAAATGCTAAAATCGCTCTAATTTCAAAAGTCTATCCTATGCGCAGCCATACTGTTGCTGCTGAAGGGGGTTCCGCTGCCGTCGCGCAGGATCATGATAGCTTCGAGTACCATTTCCACGACACCGTTGCAGGAGGCGACTGGCTGTGCGAACAGGACGTCGTTGACTACTTCGTTCATCACTGCCCGACGGAAATGACCCAGCTCGAACATTGGGGATGCCCGTGGAGTCGCCGCCCGGACGGCAGCGTCAACGTCCGGCGATTCGGCGGTATGAAGATCGAACGAACCTGGTTCGCTGCCGATAAAACCGGCTTTCATATGCTGCACACCCTTTTTCAGACCTCGCTTCAATTCCCGCAAATCCAGCGCTTCGATGAACATTTCGTTCTGGATATTCTGGTGGATGATGGCCAGGCTCGCGGTCTGGTCGCGATGAATATGATGGAAGGTACGCTGGTGCAGATCCGCGCCAACGCGGTCATTCTGGCGACCGGCGGCGCAGGACGCGTGTATCGCTACAATACCAACGGCGGTATCGTCACCGGTGACGGTATGGGTATGGCGCTCAGCCACGGCGTACCGCTGCGCGATATGGAGTTCGTGCAATATCACCCCACCGGTCTGCCGGGTTCCGGCATTCTGATGACGGAAGGCTGCCGCGGCGAAGGCGGAATTCTGGTCAACAAGAATGGCTACCGCTATCTGCAGGATTACGGCATGGGTCCGGAAACCCCGTTGGGCGAACCGAAAAATAAATATATGGAGCTGGGTCCGCGCGATAAAGTCTCCCAGGCTTTCTGGCACGAATGGCGTAAGGGCAACACGATCCCTACCCCGCGAGGCGATGTGGTCTATCTCGATCTGCGCCATTTGGGCGAGAAAAAGCTGCTTGAACGTCTGCCGTTTATCTGCGAACTCTCGAAAGCCTACGTTGGCGTCGATCCGGTGAAAGATCCTATTCCGGTACGTCCGACCGCGCACTATACCATGGGCGGGATCGAAACCGACCAGCAGTGTGAAACCCGCATCAAAGGGCTGTTTGCCGTGGGCGAATGTTCTTCTGTCGGCCTGCATGGCGCCAACCGCCTTGGCTCCAACTCCCTGGCGGAGCTGGTGGTGTTTGGTCGTCTGGCCGGTGAGCAGGCCATGCAGCGCGCAACCGAAGCGGGCGAAGCCAATAGCGCTGCGCTGGACGCCCAGGTCGTCGATATCGAGAACCGCCTGAAAGAACTCGTTAATCAAGAAGGTAACGAGAACTGGGCGAAGATTCGTGACGAAATGGGGCTGTCAATGGAAGAAGGCTGCGGCATCTACCGTACGCCGGAGCTTATGCAGAAAACGGTTGATAAGCTGGCCGAGCTGCAGGAGCGCTTCAAGCGCGTGCGTATCACCGACACCTCGAGCGTGTTCAATACCGACCTGCTGTACACCATCGAACTGGGTCATGGCCTGAACGTCGCCGAATGTATGGCGCACTCCGCCCTCGCGCGTAAAGAGTCCCGCGGCGCGCATCAGCGTCTGGACGAAGGCTGCACCGAGCGTGACGACGTCAACTTCCTCAAGCATACCCTCGCCTTCCGCGATGCCGACGGTAATACCAGCCTGGAGTACAGTGATGTGAAAATCACCACTCTGCCGCCGGCAAAACGCGTGTACGGTGCGGAAGCGGAAGCAGCCGAGAAGAAGGAGACGACGAATGGCTGAGATGAAAAATATGAAAGTCGAAGTGGTGCGCTACAACCCGGAAGTGGACATTGCACCGCACAGCGCTTTCTATGAAGTTCCCTACGATGAGCAAACCTCTCTGCTTGATGCTCTGGGCTATATCAAAGACAACCTCGCGCCGGACCTCAGCTACCGCTGGTCCTGCCGTATGGCGATTTGCGGTTCCTGCGGCATGATGGTGAACAAGGTGCCAAAGCTGGCCTGTAAAACCTTCCTGCGTGAATACACCAAAGGCATTAAAGTCGAGGCGCTGGCTAACTTCCCGATTGAGCGCGATCTGGTGGTCGATATGACTCACTTTATTGAAAGCCTGGAAGCCATTAAGCCGTACATCATTGGCAACCCACGCACGCCCGATCAGGGGCCTAACACGCAGACGCCGGCGCAAATGGCCAAGTACCACCAGTTCTCTGGCTGCATCAACTGCGGCCTGTGCTATGCGGCCTGTCCGCAGTTTGGTCTTAATCCGGAGTTTATCGGTCCGGCGGCGATCACCCTCGCCCATCGCTACAACGAAGACAGCCGCGATCGCGGTAAAAAGGAACGTATGGCGCAGCTTAACGGCCAGAATGGCGTCTGGACATGTACTTTCGTGGGCTACTGCTCCGAAGTCTGCCCGAAACACGTCGACCCGGCGGCCGCGATCCAGCAGGGCAAGGTAGAAAGCTCGAAAGACTTTCTTATCGCCACCCTGAAACCACGCTAAGGAGTGCTGTATGACGACTAAACGCAAACCCTACGTGCGGCCGATGCCGTCCACCTGGTGGAAAAAGCTGCCGTTTTATCGCTTCTATATGCTGCGTGAAGGAACGGCGGTACCCACGGTCTGGTTCAGCATCGTGCTGATTTACGGGCTGTTCGCACTGAAGCATGGCGCGGAGAGCTGGGCGGGCTATGTCGGTTTCCTGCAAAACCCGATTGTCGTGATCCTAAACCTGATCACGCTTGCAGCCGCGCTACTGCATACCAAAACCTGGTTTGAGCTGGCGCCGAAAGCCGCCAATATTATCCTTAAAGGCGAGAAAATGGGACCTGAGCCAATTATTAAAGGGCTTTGGGTCGTCACTGCGGTCGTCACCGTGGTGATCCTGTTTGTCGCGCTGTTCTGGTAAGGAGGCTGGAATGATTAATCCCAACCCAAAACGTTCTGATGAGCCGGTATTCTGGGGGCTGTTTGGCGCTGGCGGCATGTGGGGAGCGATTATCGCCCCCGTCATTGTGCTGCTGGTAGGTATTATGCTGCCGCTTGGCCTCGCGCCTGCCGACGCCTTCAGCTATGAACGCGTGCTGGCTTTTGCCCATAGCTTTATTGGCCGTGCATTCATTTTCCTGATGATTGTTCTGCCTCTATGGTGCGGGCTTCACCGTATTCACCATGCAATGCACGATTTAAAAATTCACGTACCCAACGGTAAATGGGTCTTCTACGGCCTTGCGGCGATTCTGACCATCGTCACACTGGTCGGCATATTGTTCATCTAAACGAATAGCCGTACGCGGCTTTTACCTCAGCCGCAATAAGCCCGGTAGCATTCTGTTACCGGGCTCGCTTCTCAAGAAAATTCTGCCACATTTTTCCTGCCTGGCTCTACACTTAGCTTAAAACTGGCAAGGAAAAAATTATGCGTCTGCTACCCGTTCTTGCGGTTGTTGCCGCTTCATTTCTGCTTGTAGCCTGTAGTACTCCGGTGCCGCCTCCTGGCGTAACCGTGGTTAGCCCCTTCGACGCTCAACGCTATCTTGGCACCTGGTATGAGATTGCCCGCTTCGATCACCGTTTTGAAAGCGGCTTAGAAAAGGTCACCGCAACGTATAGCCTGCGCGATGATGGCGGACTGAACGTGGTAAATAAAGGCTACAACCCAGACCGGGGTATGTGGCAAAAAACCGATGGCGTCGCCTACTTTACCGGAGAGCCCACGCGAGCCGCGCTGAAAGTCTCGTTTTTCGGCCCCTTCTATGGCAGCTATAACGTGATGGCGCTGGATAAGGATTATCGCTACGCGCTGGTTTGTGGACCCGATCGCGACTATCTCTGGCTACTGGCGCGCACGCCGAAAATCCCGCCGGAAGTGAAGCAGCAGATGCTGGATATCGCTACCCGGCAAGGATTCGACGTGAGCAAACTGCTATGGGTCAATCAGCAGTATTAATGCGCGCTCATTTTCAGGCCAATGATGCCAATCACAATACACGCCAGGCTGGCAATGCGCATCGGGCTGGCGGATTCACCCAGCAGGATAATACCCGTCACGGCTGCGCCGACCGCGCCGATTCCGGTCCAAACGGCGTAAGCCGTCCCTACGGGCAACGTTTTCATCGCCCATGACAACAGCGCCATGCTGATGACCATAGCGGCAATCGTTATCACGCTTGGCACCAGACGGCTAAAACCGTGGGTATATTTCAGACCGACTGCCCAGACAACTTCCAGCAGACCAGCGATAAACAGAACTAACCAGGACATATGGCTCCTTTAATGGGGCCGTCCCCAGATGTGAAACGCTTACAGGTCGTCCCGTAAGGTAGATGATATTCCGCAGGAATTATACACGACGTGGGTAAGGTGAGGAAGAACGGTACGACCAGCGGCCGTACCGCCATGGTCTATTGCTGAGCTTTGGTCGCGGCGCCCGAAATCGCGCTGCCGCCTTCTGAAATATCCTGACCAACACCGCGCGTGGTGTTACATGCAGTCAGTACAGAGGAAAGAGCCAAAACCGTAAAGAACGCTGCAATCGCTTTTTTTACCATAATGTCATCCTTATTAACCAGTTTTAGTTATCGTGCTCTATAAGCATAGACAAACTGCTCCAGGATGAGGGAAACGCGGCGATTTTTAAGAGAAAAAGAAATTACGCGAGCGAATAGGATTGCGCGTGGGGAGTGTGAATAAGAATTCCCTGATGAAATAAGATTAACTGACGGCGTGAGAAATAGCATGACCCAGGCTCTGGATATCCTCGCCAACGCCACGAGCCGTGTTGCACCCGGTAAGCAGCGACCCGCCCAGAACTAACAGTAGCAAAAGTTTCAGCGTAGCGTTCATCTTCCTTGCCTGCAGTTTCGACATTATAGAGGGCGCAGCATTGCGGCTGCGCCAACCATCTCATCGTCCAGATTACTTCACGCGGGATACGTATTCGCCAGAGCGGGTATCCACTTTGATGACTTCGCCAATCTGTACGAACAGAGGAACTTTAACTACTGCGCCAGTGGATAGCGTTGCAGGTTTGCCGCCAGTACCGGCAGTATCGCCCTTCAGGCCAGGATCGGTTTCAACGATTTCCAGCTCAACAAAGTTTGGTGGGGTGACGGAAATTGGCTGACCGTTCCACAGGGTCACGATGCATTCAGCCTGATCCAGCAGCCATTTCGCGTTATCGCCAACGGCTTTAGCGTCAGCAGCCAGCTGTTCGAAAGTAGAGTTATTCATAAAGTGCCAGAACTCACCGTCGTTATACAGGTAAGTCAGGTTCATATCGACAACGTCCGCGCCTTCAGCAGAATCAGTAGACTTAAAAGTTTTCTCAACGCGAGTACCGGTCAGCAGGCGGCGCAGCTTAACGCGTGCAAAAGCCTGGCCTTTGCCGGGTTTAACGAATTCACTGGCTTCAACTGCATAAGGTTCGCCGTCCATCATGATTTTAAGACCGGCACGAAAATCGTTGCTATAGTAAGTCGCCATAAGGCCCTCTGAAATTTTGTTAATTGGTAGCTAAGCCACAAAATGGCGCATATTGTAACCCTAAATACCCCATCCAGAGAAGATTGGTTAACGCAACTTGCCGATGTTGTGACCAGTCCTGATGAACTGCTGCATCTTTTAAATGTAGACGCTGATGCGAATCTATTGGCAGGGCGCGATGCTAAGCGCCTGTTCGCATTGCGTGTTCCACGAGCGTTTATTGCCCGTATGGAACCAGGCAACCCTAATGATCCTCTTCTTCGTCAGGTACTTACCTCTCAGGAAGAGTTTACTAATGTTCCAGGATTCTCTACCGATCCGTTGGAAGAACAGCATAGCGTTGTGCCGGGCCTGCTGCATAAATACAGCAACCGCGCGTTGTTGCTGGTTAAAGGCGGCTGTGCGGTAAATTGTCGTTATTGTTTCCGTCGTCACTTCCCCTATGCTGAAAATCAGGGCAATAAACGTAACTGGCAGATGGCCCTCGAGTATATTGCGGCGCATCCCCGACTCGATGAGATCATCTTTTCCGGTGGCGATCCGCTCATGGCGAAGGATCATGAGCTCGACTGGCTCTTGACGCAGCTGGAAGCTATTCCGCACATCAAACGCCTACGTATCCACAGCCGGTTGCCCGTTGTGATTCCTGCGCGTATTACCGATACGCTGGTTGCCCGTATTTCTGCATCATCGCTACAGGTACTGCTGGTAAACCATGTTAACCACGCTAACGAGATTGATGCGGCATTTCGTTCGTCCATGAAAAAGCTGCGTATGGCTGGCGTAACCTTATTGAACCAAAGCGTGCTGCTGCGCGGCGTAAACGATAACGCGCATACGCTTGCCGATTTGAGCAATGCGCTCTTCGACGCTGGCGTCATGCCCTACTATCTCCACGTTCTGGACAAAGTGCAGGGGGCGGCCCATTTTATGGTCAGTGACGAAGAGGCCAGAACCATCATGCGCGAACTGCTCACCCTGATATCCGGCTATTTAGTACCAAAACTTGCACGGGAAATCGGCGGAGAACCAAGTAAGACTCCCCTGGACTTAGGATTAAAGCAGCGATAACCAATCCGTCTGCCGGGCACTGCCTGGCAGACTACCTACTTGCCATTACTCACTGTGTATAAATACTAACGACTTATAATTTTCGTAAAACGAGTATTCTCCAGAAGAAAGTAAAAGCAAATATAAAAGTAAGCTGTAACTTCATTCATTAATAGTTACAAAAAAAGAGAAAGAATGTTTGCTGCGGTCATCGCCAATAACAAGGGTAAGATCCACCCAGGTAATTTGAATTCTGTTGCTTTATTGCCACTGAAACTTTTTGGGGCGTCATCCTGAATGGCTAAATTATGAATCACATTTTTCTCAACCGGGGGCGAGGATGTGCTCGCGGTGCTCTGTACATTTTCAGGCTGTTTTTCCTCCGTTCGGAAGAATGAGGCAATATGTGAACCAGCCGCAAGAACAAACCCCCTCTGCCTTACAGTAACAATAATATCCTGCGACAACCCTGCTTTTACTAACGACTTTCTTAGTAAGGAAATGTTTTGATAGAAAGTATTCTGGGAAACGACAACACCTCTGGTTTTCCATACTATATCCAGAAACTCTTCTCTGGATATAATCTTCCCATTGCTTTCCAGTAAAAGTTGAAGACAGCGTGCAGTTGGCGCATTCAGGGTCACGCTATCCCCATTTTCCCCTACGGGCTGCAACTCATTCATATTTACATTAAATATAACTTCATTATTAATGATATATTCATTGAATATCATAATTCCAACCCCCCTTCACCATTCCATATGAAATAAAGATGAATTAAATTCAAATTCACCTTTAGCAAACACAGTACATCCCTTTAAGCCTGCCAGATTAGATAATTTTACGGATAAGCTCCCGCTCTTCCCAGAGCAAAGATAATATTATCATGATATTTGAACCAAAGGGAAGACTGATTTACAACTATACGTTCCAGACACGCTCATTATTATCCACGAAATCTCTTTATGAATTTGCAACCTTCAATAAACGAGGTTTAAATTCAAGCAGAATTCACATGCATTTTGTCTACCCTACACTTAGATTTGTTCCCGCTCCGGTACAGTACGCTTTATGTATACTAGCTATACGCAATAGCGGCGGCAGGAGTAAGAAAACGATAGAGCTCAGGCATAGATACGGGATGTTAGTTATTACCAATATCATTAATTAACAACCGGGCCGAGTATCTATTCAGGACTTTAGTATCTATAAATGGATTAAATAAATGAAAAAAACAATCGTAGCTGTAATGGTCGCTGCTTCTGCAGTTCTGAGCGCTCAGGCTTTCGCGGCAGGGAACAGTTCTCAACTAACAATTCTGGGCAACGTCACTGATACCGGTGAGTCCTGTAACGTTACTCCATCAGCGCAGATCCAGGGAGGTTCTTTAACTCTGGATGATGTTAAAGCCTCTATCCTGGAAGGCCAGGCCGTAAACTCGCCGTATATGTCTCTTGCAAAAGATATTGAATACAAAATTGAAGATTGCCAGAAAGGCGCAACCGATTACACTGGTAACCTCAACGTGACCGTAACCGGCGACTATATCAGCGGCCAGGATAACGTGCTGACTAACACCGCTGTAAACCCAGCAACCAACGCAGCAGTGACTGTTGTTAACACCGATGGTTCTCGCGTGAGCTTCACAGGCACAACACCTAAAGTTGTCGCTTATACTGCGGGTACCCCATCTTACCTGCGCTACAAAGCAGCATATGTTAAAACCGCTGCCGGCGTTACCGATGGCGCAGTTAAAGGTGTAGCTACCTTTACCATCACCTACTAATACTCAATAGGGCCTGCCTCAGGCAAGCCCTATTTTTATTCAGGGAATGAATTATGTTGAAGTCATTATTAAAGATAGTGGCAGTTTTTTCGTTTTCAGTAAGTTTTGCCGCCTATAGCGGTGTAGTTGTGGACTCCACACGGCATCTTTATAAAGAGGGGGCGCGTGAAATTAACGCCAACCTGGAAAACAAAGATAATATTCCGTATTTAATAAAGTCATGGGTTGAGCCTCGCGAAGGCAGCCAAATGTCTTTTTTTATGGTAACCCCTCCTCTTTTTCGTCTGGAAGCAAAACAGAAAAATACTGTGCGTATATTTCCTAATGCAAACATAACTAACGCGCCTAAAGATAGGGAAACTGTTTATTATTTCAACGTAATGTCAATCCCACCGACCAGTGACGCAGACACGGATAAAAACAAAATCCAACTGGCTGTGCGTCATAGAATGCGTCTTATCTATCGCCCAAAATCCTTACAGGATCTTTCGATTAACCAAGAAGCAAAAAAATTAGAATGGCGCAGAAGTGGTAATAAAATCACGCTAAAAAACACGACACCATTTTTTATCTATTTTAAATCAATCAAAATCAATAACACAGAAGTGAGTAGTTCCATTAACAATATAGATGCTTTCGCTACCAAAGAATTTACATTGCCAGCGGGTGTAAATGGCTCAGAAATAGTATGGAAAGTCGCAACTGACAACGGAGGCATGGGTTCTGCCTACTCGTCATCAATTTAATTTTTTTGTTCTTTTTTGACCGACCAGGGTGAAAAGTATGTCTATTTTAATAAAAAAAAGGGATGGTGTTCTTTCTGGTGTGTCCCACCCATTTTTCGTTCTTGTTCCTGCGTTAGCCCTCGGTTTTTGTAACAATGCCCTGGCGCGTGATTTTTTTGATCCTGATTTTATTAAATCAGTGGGGCAAAGCGACCCTTCCTCAATACCGGACTTATCGCTGTACGCAACGAAAGATGCTCAGGCACCGGGTGAGTATCGTATTGATGTAGTTTTAAACAACAACCTGCAGGAAACCACTGATATTCAATTTGTCGAAAAAAAAGATCCGACTACTGGTGCTCTGAAACTAGTTCCCTGCCTGAGTATCGCTAAATTAACCAGCTATGGTTTACGCTCAGAAGCGTTCCCTCACTTAAAAGAAGATACTAACGGGTGCGCTGATGTCAGTGGGATACCTAACTTCACGACAGATTTTAACTTCAATACTCAGCAACTGCTGATATCCATACCACAGGCTGCATTATCAACTATTGCTCAAGGGTTTGTCCCGCCTGAAGAATTTGATGATGGAATTAACGCACTGCTGACCAATTACCAATTCAGCTCAGGGAAGGATTATGAGGCGAATAATGAATACTACAACCTCAACTTACAATCTGGCCTAAACATTGGACCATGGCGTCTACGTAATCTCAGCACATGGAATAAATCGGCTGGTATCCAGAGCGATTGGGATTCAGTATATCTTTATGCTCAACGGAGTATTATCCCCCTAAAAAGCACGCTGGTAATGGGAGAAAGCAGTTCACTATCAAGTATTTTTGATAGCGTGCCGTTTACCGGTATTCAGCTTGCTACTGATACTGATATGATTCCAGAAAGCCTGCGCGGCTTCGCCCCTATCGTGCGTGGTATTGCCAGAACTAACGCCCGCGTAGTTATCAAACAGAACGGCTACCAGATCTATCAAGCCTTTGTTGCACCTGGTGCCTTTGAAATTACCGACCTCTACTCAACCGGCGGTAACGGTGATCTCTATGTCACTGTCGAAGAAGCCGATGGCTCCCGACAAAACTTCGTTGTTCCTTACGCCTCTCTGCCGCTGATGCTCAGAGAAGGCCAGGTGGAATACGAAATCACCAGCGGTAAATATCGTCCCTATGATGGCGATGTTGACGAAAAACCATTTACCCAAGCGACCATCAGCTACGGCGTATTAAGCAATACGACTTTTTACACCGGCCTGCAGGCTGCATCGAGTTATCAGGCGCTGGCTTTAGGTGTCGGGCAAAATCTGGGTGATATCGGTGCAGTTTCAGCCGACGTCGCCGAAGCCTGGTCGAAAAAGAAAGATATGGATAAAACGACGGGTCAGTCCTGGCGTATCCGCTATGGTAAAAATATTCTTGAAACCGGCACGAATATCACCGTCGCAGGCTACCGCTACTCCACCTCTGGGTTCAATACGCTTACTGATGTAATGAACACTTATAATAATCGCTACGGTAGTTATACTTCTCGTTCTTTACGAAACAGAACCAATATTACCGTAAATCAAAGTCTGGGTTCAGGGCTCGGAAGTCTGTCCGTCTCCGGTATATTTGAAGACTACTGGGATAGCAATCGCCGTAACAACTCATTCAATATTGGCTATAATGGTGGGTTCCGTCGCTTTAACTATTATGCAGGCTATAGCTACAGTCGCTATTCCTGGGGCGATAGCGGCTCGAATCGTACCGTCGAAGACGACCACGTCGTTTCATTTAACATCACAGTGCCATTAGGTGACTGGATACCCAATACCTACGCAACCTATAACGTCACTAATAGCAGCCCAGGATCTACCGACCAGTACGTTTCTCTCAGCGGTGTAGCGCTGGAAAATCATAATCTGGACTGGAACGTACAGCAGGGTTATAGCAATCGGGAAGATGCCAGCGGTGGGGTATATAGCAACTATCGTGGTTCAATGGGTTCCATTAACGGTGGTTACAGCTATAGCAAACATAGCCAGCTCATTAACTATGGTATGAGCGGTGGAGTCCTGCTCCACGCTGACGGGATTACTCTGGGTCAGGAAATGTCTGAAACAGCGGTGTTAGTTAAAGCCCCGGGGTTAGATAATGTTCGACTGGAAAATGATGTCAGTATTACAACAGATTATCGTGGTTACGCAATTATCCCATACGTTACACCATACCATCGAACCAGTGTGACTTTAGATAACACCACCCTGAGTGACAATATGGAATTACCGAATACCACGCAGAAAGTGGTGCCCACTCGTGCCGCAATTGTACGGGCAAACTTTGAAGGCAATATTGGCCGTCGCGCTTTCCTGATATTGAAAAGAACGTCGGGTGACTATGTTCCTTATGGTGCGACGGTAACCTTAACCACGGATAAAAATGCTCAGGCCAGCATCGTATCCGACGGTGGCATGGTTTATATGTCCGGGCTGAAAGATAACGGTGAAATTTATGCCCGGTGGGGAACTAAAAGCGGCCAGCAGTGTAAGGCAACTTATAGCTTAGCTGCGACAACCGAAGGCATTGCGCAGGCCACTGCGGTTTGCCGTTAACAGGGATAGTAATACTATGAAAAGTCTTTTTTTTATTATTAGCTTACTCTGCATAAGCTCGCATGCAGTAGCTACCTGCACGTATGGTAAAACTGGTGGCGGTGCAATTAGCGTTAACTTCAGTGGCTCTGTAATCGCTGATTCAACATTACCTAATGGAAGCATATTAGCGTCAGCAAGGCGCGGAGGTGTTGATCCCAAAACATTTTCGTCATGTAGCGCTAGTGACGTTTTTGTTGTTAGAACCGTTCCTACAGTTAGTCCATCTAGCATTTCAAAAATTGGTGGCAAAGTCGTATATGAGACAGGTATCCCTGGTATTGGCTTTCAGATCTCCGATATTACGTTACCATCTGCAAACTATTTTTCACCAGCAAATATAGATCAGCCAGAAGCAGCCAATACTCATTATTTCTCTAACTCATCTGGCCAAGTCATGGTTTGGTTAGTTAAAACAGGCCCCATAACTAAAACGACGGGAAGAAAAACCTCTGTTTACTTTATGGCTGGCCCGCCAAATCAGACTAGTACTGGTTCGTCAAATGCAACTGAATTATTCAGAATCATTATTGACTTAACTAACATAAAATTCAAAGAAACCACATGTGAAATTTCCCCCCGAAACGGAAATATAGTAAGACTATCAAACATTGATATTTCAGAGCTGAACTCAGTGTCAGTTGGAAGTGCCGTTGGAAAAGCAAAAAGCATCACACTTGATATTAGCTGCCCAGACTCCGAAGTTAACAAGAAATATATTTACTGGTTTAGCCCTATATCTATAGCATCAACTAGCACCGATGGATTATTACTAAATTCATTATCAGATGGTGCTCAAAATGTAGGCATAATTTTAAAAAAAGGAAGCTCTGCGATAAAATTTAACAATCTGGAAGCCTATCCCTTCACCAGCTCGAAGAGTCAAGATATAACGTTAACGGCTGATTACTATAAAATCGCCAAAAATGTTTCAACAGGAACTACTGGGGAGATCAAAACAGACCTAGAGATTGTCCTTCAGGAAGAATAACCTTAACCTACATGAAGATAAATGTCATACCGTCAAGCCTAAGCCAGGCTGGCGGCATATTGACCATATGAAATATAACTTATTTCGGAGTTTCAATGATAGTTAAGAGAGTAATTATATAAATCCATAAAAATTGATACATGAACAACTAAAAATTCATCATTTAATCATGACAAATGGCATTGAAAAATAAAAAGCGCATACTAAAATCATCGTCGAAATGTCACATAACGCATTAGTGACCTTTCGCAGACTAAATGTAACAAAATATGTTAACCTACTTATTATTAACATATTGTTATCGTAGAATAATCTTAGTATAAAAGGGAATATGTAATGAAACAATTGACTGTATTCGAAATGGAAACTATCTCCGGTGGATATTCTTGGGACTTCTCTTCTATCAGCTCAGCTATCACAAGTGTAGTAAGTAACGGTGCTGAAGCAGTAGCCTCTGCCATAATTTCTGGTGCAGCACATGCGATGATAGGTTCGACTATTGGGGGATCACAGGGTGGTGACGGCGGTGGTCTACTTGGTATTGGTGCTATCGGGCAAGCTGTTGGAATGGTTTGGGGTCTGGCTGTTGGTGCTATTGGTGGTGCAGTTTACGGCGCTATGGGTGGCTGGGAATTTGCCAGCAAGGAAGCTCAAGCAGCTATGAATGGTCTCTATAACGGCACCCTTGCTCCTTGGGCTTAAAATTCAACAATCGAATATATTATAGTATCATGAATAGATAATATTCTTTATATTCATTGAATTAAAGGTCTGGATATCCAGACCTTTTTTACTAGAAGCAGAGTAAAATTGGTAAAATATGCTAAAAAATATCTATCGCAAGGAAGCGATTGAGTACAAAAAAACGCACTGGAAAGGGAAAGCTCTATTGTTGGCAGGAATTCCTGCATGGCTTATAACCTTACTGGCATTCATTTTCCTTATTGCCCTGGTACTTTCGCTTATATATTGCACCTTTACCCAGCGTATTGATGTACGTGGTGAAGTTATTACCCTTCCCCACTCCGTTAACGTTTTCGCTCCCCAGCAGGGTTTTGTTGTTAACCAGCATGTAAAAGTGGGTGATATAGTTAAAAAAGGTCAATCACTCTATGAACTGGATATTTCACGCAATACAGTGAATGGCAATGTCAGCACTGCACAGATTGAAGTCATCAATGAGAAAATCGCTAATGCCCAGGATATCATCAGCAAACTTTCACATAATAAGTCTGAAACGCTAAGCGCCCTGGATAAACAAATAAAAACCACTAGTGACTCACTGGTAGAAACCAATCGTATGCTGGTAAACACTCAGGCAGGCTTAAAAAAGATGCATAATAACTTAGCCAGCTATGATAAATATCTGAAAGACGGGATGATTACTAAAGATCAGTATAACTATCAGCATTCATTATATTTCCAACAGCAAAGTGCTTACCAGTCTCTGGTGAGCCAAAAGATGCAACTCGAGTCTCAGCTCACACAAACAAATAGTGATAAAGTCACTAAAGCGGCAGATTTTGACAATCAGATATCGAGCCAGCATAACCAAATTAATGACTATAAAAACCAGCTAGTGGAATCAAATGCCAATAGCAATATAATTATTAAAGCCACTACCGACGGAAAAATAGAGTCTTTAGCCGTTACCAAAGGTCAGATGGTGGAAAACGGCAGCAGCCTTGCTCAGATTAAGCCCACCGGCAATGTTGAGTATTATCTCATCCTCTGGTTACCCAATAACACCATCCCCTACGTGAAACCCGGGGACACCATTAATATTCGCTATGATGCTTTCCCTGCCGATAAATTTGGCCAATTTCCAGGTAAGGTTTTTTCTATTTCCTCGGTCCCGGCGTCACGTCAGGAAATGGCAGAATATACCAATGTAAGTAACGGCACTAATCAGCAGGAATTAGCGCTCTATAAAGCAATTATAAAAATAAAGGACAAGACCTTTAGCTACAATGGAAAAACGCTCACGCTCTCTAACGGCCTGAAGGCTCAGGCGGTAGTTTTCCTTGAAGAACGCCCGCTTTACATGTGGATGTTTACTCCTTTCTATAAGATGACGCAAAGCGTGAGTGGCCCGATCGATGAATAAAGAACTATTTAAAACCATTACCGATAAGCTTAATTTTTCATTCCGCCATAAAACGCCGGTTATTTTACAGTCAGAGGCTGCCGAATGCGGCATCGCCTGCCTGGCAATGGTATGCGGCTTTTACGGTCTCAATATCGATCTGTTTAACTTCCGCCATCGCTACGGCAGCCCCTCTCAGGGCGTCACGCTGATGTCATTAAGTAAAACGGCGGAACATGCCGGGCTAAAAAGCCGGGCACTTTCTCTCGACCTCGATGAAATAAAGCAGCTAAAGCTCCCCTGCATTATCCACTGGGGTATGAACCACTACGTTGTACTGACTAAAGCACGTAAAAGTAGCTTTATCGTTCATGACCCGGCGCTGGGAAAAAGAGTTATTGGTATCCAGGAGATGTCGAATAACTTTACCGGCGTTGCCCTGGAGCTATGGCCAGATCAAAACTTCCAGCAGGAGCAGGCAAAGTCTCGCCTGCGCCTGCTGGATCTGATGCGCAACATTGTTGGCCTCAAATCCGTCCTGCTGAAGATCTTTGCCTTTTCGGTTGTCGTTGAAGCCATCGGTTTGTTATTACCTATCGGTACGCAGCTGGTAACCGACCATGTCATCATGGCCCACGACCAGAGCCTGCTTTCTGTCATATGTATTGGCCTGGTGTTTTTTACGCTCTTTCGCACCTTTATCAGTATGCTGAGAGCATGGACCTCATTAACGTTAAACACCTTAACCAACATTCAGTGGAAGACAACGCTGTTCGATCATCTGACGAGCCTACCATTATCCTTTTTTGAGAAGCGCCATTTAGGCGATATTCAGTCTCGCTTCTCATCACTGGATACCATTCGCTCGACGTTTACCAATAGCATTGTTACCGGCATTATCGACTCAATCATGACGATTGGCCTGCTGGTTATGTTAACCCTGTACGGCGGCTGGCTGGTCTGGGTCGTGGTAGGCTTTACGTTATGCTACGCCATCATGCGTTTTGCCACCTACAGCTTCTATCGTCGCGTTGCCGAAGAGCAGGTTATCAAGGGCGCGCGCTCCAGCTCGCACTTCATGGAGTCGCTGTATGGCATTTCAACCATTAAAGCGCTCAACTTAAAAGAGCGTCGTTCGCAGCACTGGTTAAATATCAATATCGATGCCTGTAATGCCGGCATCAAACAGACTCGTTTCGATATGATGTTTGGCGGTATTAATACTTTTATTACCTCTATCGATCAAGTCGCCGTACTCTGGCTGGGTGCTATTATGGTTATTGATAACAATATGACCCTCGGTATGTTTATGGCTTTTAACGCCTATCGCGGGCAATTCTCGCAGCGAGCATCAAGCTTGATCGACCTGGTCATGCAACTGCGCATGCTGTCGTTACATAATGAGCGTCTTTCAGAGATCGTCTTCAGCGAGCCAGAAAAAGAGCTGCCTTCGCGACGCGTTTTTGCTGAAAATACGGGCGTTAAGCTGGAAGTGAAAAATCTCAGCTATCAGTACGATCCGTTCTCACAGCCTATTTTTTCTAATTTAAATATTACCGTTGAACCAGGTGAGTCAATAGCTCTGGTGGGCCCTTCCGGGGTCGGTAAAACCACCCTACTGAAAGTCATGTGCGGCCTGTTAGCCCCCACCAGCGGCGACGTGATAGCGGATAATCTCGATATTCAAAAAATTGGCCTTAACAACTTCCGCCATGGAACGGCCTGCGTTCTTCAGGAGGACCGTCTTTTCTCTGGCTCACTTATCGATAATATCAGCGGTTTTGAAGATAACGCCGATATGGATTTCATCATCGAATGTGCGCGCAGGTGTAATATTCATGACGAAATTATGAAAATGCCTATGGGTTACGAAACCATTGTCGGTGAGCTTGGTTTAGGCATCTCTGGCGGGCAAAAACAGCGAATCTTAATCGCCCGTGCGCTCTACCGCAAACCCAGCATTCTGTTTATGGATGAAGCCACCAGCCATCTCGACCTGAAAAATGAATCGGCCATTAACCAGTCTATCTCTGGTTTAAGCATTACCCGAATCATTGTTGCCCATCGACCATCCACCATTGCCTCAGCCGATCGCATCATTGATATGTCACAGCTCCATATGCAGGCACCAGCGTAACCACCAGGAAAAGGAGATCCGTATGCAAGGAACATTTATTGGTTTTAATACTGCATCTATTAAATATGAGGACAAATTTTTGGCTTTGATGCTCAAAGTCAAACAGAGTAATCAACTCTGTCAGTCTTATTATCTTCAGGCGCCGATTCTTGCGGATCTCCTGTTAGTTCTGCAGCACAGAATGGCCATCGTCCTGCAGCGCTTAAATGCTGAAGGCGAAAGTTATAAGAATGAACTGGTGGCCTTTAATGAACGCCTTATAGAAAATACACCGACGATCGATATTCCGGAAGTACAGCAGCCCAATCCGGAAAAGCGTATCATGTCGATAACGTTAAAACCCGGCCACACCTGGTCAACGCTCATACTGGTGCTGCAAAATGAACAAATTGCTACGTTGCGCATTGATGATATGCAAGTTGAAGCGCTGCTGGTGGGCATTCAGCAGTCGCTTAAACACACTGGTGATAGCGATCTAATTAATTATTTAACTTCCTCGCTGGAAGGCCTGATGCTATACGCGGTGGATTTAAAGAATACCAGCAGCGTTGATTATCAGCAGTATCTTCAGGATGAATGGAAGCTCAATCTGTTTTCCCATTATCTCGGCGTGTTGTACTGTTGTGACACGGATGAAGGCCGAAAAATCATCTCCGGCGCAGTGATTAAAACCAACGCCGCTCATCCATCAGAGCAGGAAAATATCGTTGTAATGCGCTTAATTGAGAGAAGCCCAAAGCTGAAAGAAGTGCATACCCAGCGCCAGCCCAGCCAGATTTTTAGCCAAATAATTCCTTCTCAGCCAGGAAAAATGATGACGCTGGAGGAGTGCCTACGTCCTTTGCATGCGTTCTACCAGCAAACTCAGGCGCAAATCAGCAAGCAATAAAAGAGATCAAGCGGGTGCCTCAATTTATGCAAGAGAGGCACCTGTTAACTCAATTCGGGCACTTATAAACCTGGCCGTTCATTTGGCTATCGGTCGGCACAAAGCTCGACAGCAGATTCTGCGTCGGGCTGCTGACGCCGTAAATCACGTTGCCGCCCATTTCTGCCGCATGGTTACGCAGAGCATTTGCCGCGCCGCGCATAGAGCCGCCTTCATCACCATTCTGCCCGGACAGCCAGTTGCTCTGCGTTCCGGTCGCGGTCCCTAACAGCTGGCATTCAGAACCCGGCTTATCTTCAACAAAGCGTACGTTCTGGCCGCCAGAGGTCAATTCGTTGCTGGAGCTGCAACCTGCTAACAACAATGCTGCGCCGACAATCCCTGCTAAATATTTTACCTGCATGTTATTCCCCACGATCAATGAGCTGGACGCACTGGCCCGGATGTACAACCTTATACTAAAAAGACGACAAAAAGAAAAACCCCCGAGCATTTCTGCCCGAGGGTTCTTTATTTAAGGGGTATAGCGCACGATTACATCATGCCGCCCATACCACCCATGCCACCCATACCGCCAGCAGCACCTAAATCAGGCGCATCGCTTTTCGGCAGGTCGGTGACCATGCACTCGGTGGTAATCATCAGACCAGCAACGGATGCTGCGTACTGCAGAGCAGAACGAGTCACTTTAGTTGGGTCCAGGATACCGAAGTCGATCATGTTGCCGTATTCTTCAGTTGCTGCGTTGTAACCGTAGTTACCTTCACCGGCTTTTACGTTGTTAGCAACAACAGATGGCTCTTCACCAGCGTTGGATACGATCTGACGCAGCGGAGCCTCCATTGCGCGCAGCGCAACTTTGATACCGACGTTCTGATCTTCGTTCTGAGCAGTCAGGCCAGCCAGTTTAGCGGCAACGCGAACCAGCGCTACGCCACCACCGGCAACTACGCCTTCTTCAACCGCGGCACGAGTTGCGTGCAGGGCATCGTCAACGCGTGCTTTTTTCTCTTTCATTTCAACTTCTGTCGCTGCGCCAACTTTGATTACCGCGACGCCGCCAGCCAGTTTAGCTACGCGCTCCTGCAGTTTTTCACGGTCATAGTCAGAAGTTGCTTCTTCAATCTGCTTACGGATCTGAGCAACGCGGCCCTGAATCGCAGCTTCTTCACCCACGCCATCAATGATGGTGGTGGTGTCTTTGTTGATAACAACGCGTTTCGCCTGACCCAGGTCTTCCAGAGTCGCTTTTTCCAGCTCCATACCGATCTCTTCAGAGATAACGGTACCGCCGGTCAGGGTTGCGATATCCTGCAGCATAGCTTTACGACGGTCGCCGAAGCCCGGAGCTTTAACCGCAGCCACTTTAACGATGCCGCGCATGGTGTTCACCACCAGGGTCGCCAGCGCTTCGCCTTCTACGTCTTCAGCGATGATAACCAGCGGTTTGCCAGCTTTCGCTACGGCTTCCAGAACCGGCAGCATTTCGCGGATGTTGGAGATTTTTTTGTCAGCCAGCAGGATGAACGGGCTTTCCAGCTCAACAGCACCGGTTTCCGGCTTGTTGATGAAGTACGGAGACAGGTAGCCGCGGTCAAACTGCATACCTTCAACCACGTCCAGTTCGTCTTCCAGACCGGTACCGTCTTCTACGGTGATCACGCCTTCTTTACCAACTTTATCCATCGCTTCAGCGATCAATTTACCTACGGTTTCGTCGGAGTTAGCGGAGATAGTACCAACCTGAGCAATGGCTTTAGAATCAGAGCACGGTACGGACAGCGTTTTCAGTTCTTCAACAGCGGCTACGACAGCTTTGTCGATACCACGTTTCAGATCCATCGGATTCATACCCGCAGCAACGGCTTTCAGGCCTTCAGCGATGATAGCCTGAGCCAGTACGGTTGCGGTAGTGGTACCGTCGCCTGCAGCGTCGTTCGCTTTAGAGGCAACTTCTTTTACCATCTGCGCGCCCATATTTTCGAACTTGTCTTCCAGCTCGATTTCACGCGCTACGGACACGCCGTCTTTAGTGATGGTCGGCGCCCCGAAGGATTTGTCCAGAACCACGTTACGGCCTTTCGGGCCCAGGGTGACTTTAACTGCGTCTGCCAGTACGTTTACGCCGCGCAGCATTTTCACACGAGCGTCGTTACCGAATTTTACGTCTTTAGCTGCCATTTTATCTTTCCCTTAAATTCGTATGTTCAGTGTCGTTCGCGGATTACGCTTCAACAATTGCCAGAATGTCGCTCTCGGACATGATCAACACTTCTTCATTGTCGATCTTCTCGGATTTTACGCCGTAGCCATCGTTGAAAATGACGATGTCACCAACTTTAACGTCCAGAGGCTGCACGGTTCCGTTTTCCAGGATGCGGCCCTTACCGACAGCGATGATTTCGCCACGAGTTGATTTTGCTGCCGCAGAACCGGTCAGAACGATGCCGCCAGCAGACTTCGTTTCAACTTCTTTACGTTTGACGATCACACGATCATGTAACGGACGAATACTCATTTTGATAGCTCTCCTTTGAGAAAGTCATTATCAGTTATGGATGACGCCGGTCCGCACACGGTTTTCCGGCTAGTGCCCTGAGAGATGGGGATGGGGTTTTCCCGCTTCAAGGGGAAAAACAAAAAAAAATTTGTCCACGTGCTCAGACGCACACTAATTTGCTGTCCTCACCTGACGTCATAAGCAAAAGCGATTGTGATACCATCCCTTTTTTGCCGGGCGCAAGGTTGAATCATGAGTGGTTTAAAACAGGAGTTGGGGCTTGCTCAAGGAGTGGGGCTACTTTCCACATCATTACTGGGAACCGGCGTTTTCGCCGTTCCGGCACTGGCGGCATTAGTCGCCGGCGATAACAGCCTCTGGGCCTGGCCGGCGCTGATTTTACTGGTGTTTCCCATCGCTATCGTCTTCGCCACGCTGGGCCGCCACTTTCCCAGTGCAGGCGGCGTAGCGCATTTTGTGCATATGGCTTTTGGCCCGCGCCTGGCGCGCGTCACCGGCTGGCTCTTTTTATCGGTGATCCCGGTCGGGTTACCCGCCGCCCTGCATATCGCCACCGGCTTTGGTCAGGCGCTCTTTGGCTGGCACGATAGCCAGCTGCTGCTGGCCGAGCTGGGAACGTTGGCGATTATCTGGTGGGTCGGTTCCCGCGGGGCCAGCTCCAGCGCCAATCTACAAACGCTGGTTGCCGTGCTGATTGTCGCCCTGATTGTCGCCATTTGGTGGCGCGGGGGGATAAACCCAGCGCAGATCCCCTTCCCGGCGCCTTCTGATATCGACAGTTCGCAGCTTTTTTCTGCCCTTTCGGTGATGTTCTGGTGTTTTGTCGGTCTTGAGGCCTTCGCGCACCTGGCCTCTGAATTTAAGCAGCCGGAACGCGATTTCCCCCGCGCGCTGATGATCGGCTTATTACTGGCGGGTTCAGTCTATTGGGCCTGTACGGTACTGGTTCTGCATTTTCACGCCTTTAGCGAAGAGATGGCCGCCGCCGCGTCGCTGCCCAATATCGTGGTGCGCCTGTTTGGCGTGCAGGCGCTGTGGATTGCCTGCGTTATCGGCTATCTCGCCTGCTTCGCCAGCCTCAATATCTATATTCAGAGTTTTGCTCGCCTGGTCTGGTCGCAGGCGCAGTACAAGCCCGAGAGCTATCTGGCCCGGCTGTCGCCGCGACAGATTCCGCGCAACGCGCTGAATGCGGTGCTCGGCTGCTGCGTCATTAGCGCGTTAGGCATTTATGCACTCAATATCAATCTTGATGCGCTGATCGTATACGCCAACGGCATTTTTATTATGATCTATCTGCTGTGCATGCTGGCGGGCTGCCGTTTGCTTGAGGGACGTTATCGCCTGTTAGCGGCGTTTGGCAGCCTGCTGTGCCTGCTGCTGCTGGCAATGGTGGGCTGGAAGAGCCTTTACGCGTTTATCATGCTGGCGGTACTGTGGTTGTTTTTACCGAAGCGCAGGCTGGCGTAGAGGGGTTCCGGGCCGGAGTAACCGGCCTGGACAATGCAGGTTAGTCGCGGCGATCGTCTTTATGATCGAGACGATCGCGTTCGTCGTCTTTACGCTGGTATTCGCCTTCAAAGGTATCGCCGCCGCCCGTTCCGGCACTAAACCCGCCGCCCGGCATCCGGCTAAAACGCAGATGCGGCATCAGTTTTAAGGTCAGATGCTTCTGTACCGGAGGTAGCAGCAGCAGCAGTCCCAGGAAATCGGTAAAGAACCCCGGCAGCAGTAACAGCAGACCGGCGATAATCAGCGACACGCTTTTGATCATCTCAGCGGCCGGGCTCTCCCCCGCCGCCATCTTCTGCTGCATCAGCACAAGGTTTTTAAAGCCCTGGTTTTTTACCAGCGATATCCCCACCACCGAGCTGAAGATCACCAGAATCAGCGTCAGCAAGACGCCAAGCACATGGGCGACCTGGATAAAGATCGAGATTTCAATGTAAACGTATAAAAAAACGGCAATTAATGGAATCCAACGCACCGGCGTCTCCTTCATAAACAGACGCCCGCATCGGCGCCCGTAGTCATTGATGTGCTATTCGCATCAGAAAGATGTTGGGCCAAAACGTCACTTTTCAATCGTAAAAAAAGCTTATTTTTTTCAAGATTAGAAAACCGGTGACTCATTTCACAGATTAATAATTCTTATAAGATTCACTACATAATAAGTGATCAGGGCGGCTGATATTCGCTATCATCAGCATATGATCGTGGGCACCGGGCCGATTAAGGAAATAATCTGCGGCCAGAAAATGCGCTAGATCCGATAAATTCTGCGTATTTGGTGAATTCATAGGCAGCTTGAAAGAGAAGGTTCACATGTTAAACAACATTCGTATCGAAGAAGATCTGTTGGGCACCAGGGAAGTTCCAGCTGACGCTTACTACGGCGTCCATACTCTGAGAGCGATTGAAAACTTCTACATCAGCAACAACAAAATCAGCGATATCCCTGAATTTGTCCGCGGAATGGTAATGGTGAAGAAGGCCGCTGCGCAGGCTAACAAAGAGCTGCAAACTATCCCAAAAAGCGTTGCCAATGCCATTATCGCCGCCTGCGATGAGGTCCTGAATAATGGCAAATGCATGGACCAGTTCCCGGTCGATGTGTTCCAGGGTGGCGCGGGCACTTCCGTTAACATGAACACCAACGAAGTACTGGCCAACATCGGCCTTGAGCTGATGGGCCACCAGAAAGGCGAATATCAGTACCTCAACCCTAACGACCACGTTAACAAATGCCAGTCCACCAACGATGCGTACCCGACCGGTTTCCGCATCGCGGTCTACGCGTCCATCCTCAAGTTGATCGATGCGATTAACCAGCTGGGCGAAGGCTTCCAGCAGAAGGCGGTTGAGTTCCAGGACATTCTGAAAATGGGCCGGACTCAGCTACAGGATGCGGTGCCGATGACCCTCGGCCAGGAGTTCCACGCGTTTAATGTTCTGCTTAACGAAGAGACCAAATGCATTCTGCGCACTGCGGAGCTGCTGCTGGAAGTGAACCTTGGCGCGACCGCTATCGGCACCCGCTTGAACACCCCGGATGGTTATCAGCAGTTAGCGGTACAAAAACTGGCGGAAGTCAGCAACCTGCCGGTCGTACCCGCGGAAGATCTGATCGAAGCGACCTCCGACTGCGGCGCCTACGTAATGGTCCACAGTTCCCTGAAGCGTCTGGCGGTAAAACTGTCCAAAATCTGTAACGACCTGCGCCTGCTCTCTTCCGGCCCGCGCGCTGGCCTGAACGAAATCAATCTGCCTGAACTACAGGCGGGATCCTCCATCATGCCAGCTAAGGTAAACCCGGTAGTCCCGGAAGTCGTCAACCAGGTATGCTTCAAAGTGATCGGCAACGACACCACCGTCACCATGGCTTCCGAGGCAGGCCAACTGCAGCTGAACGTGATGGAACCGGTGATTGGCCAGGCGATGTTTGAATCTATCCATATTCTGACCAACGCCTGCTACAACCTGCTGGAAAAATGCGTCAGCGGCATCACCGCCAACAAAGCGGTATGTGAAAGCTACGTCTATAACTCGATTGGTATTGTCACCTACCTCAACCCGTATATCGGCCACCACAATGGCGATATCGTCGGCAAGATTTGCGCCGAAACGGGCAAGAGCGTCAGGGACGTGGTGCTTGAACGCGGGCTACTGACCGCAGCGGAGCTGGATGACATCTTCTCTGCGCAGAACCTGATGCACCCGGCCTATAAAGCGAAGCGTTATACTGATGAAAGCGAACAATAGATCTTCAGAGTAGACTTACCACAGGCATGTCAGCGATGACATGCCTTTTTTGTTCTTATTGATTTACTAAATCACAACAACCCAATATCAACTTGTTAATAAAACAAGGAAGGAAAATATGTTTGGTGCAGAACTCGTTATTGTCCTGCTGGCTATTTATCTGGGAGCCAGACTGGGGGGCATCGGCATCGGTTTCGCCGGTGGCCTGGGTGTCCTCGTCCTGACTCTCGTTTTTCAAATTAAACCCGGCGCGATCCCCTTCGACGTTATTGAAATCATTATGGCGGTTATCGCCGCTATCGCCGCCATGCAGGTCGCCGGAGGGATGGACTATCTGGTCAGCCTCGCCGAACGTATGCTCCGGCGTCACCCCAAATACATCACCTTTCTAGCCCCGCTGGTCACCTGGTTTATGACCGTACTTGCCGGAACCGGGCATACCGCATTCTCGACCCTACCGGTGATCACCGAAGTGGCAAAAGAACAGGGCATCCGCCCCTCGCGTCCTCTCTCCATCGCGGTGGTCGCTTCGCAGATTGCGATTACCGCCTCGCCGATTTCGGCAGCGGTGGTCTTTTTTGCCGGCATTCTTGAGCCGCTGGGCGTCAGCTACCTGACCCTGCTGGCGATCTGTATTCCGGTAACCCTGATTGCCGTCATGCTTACCGCCATCGTCTGTAACTTCCTCGGTTGCGAGCTGAAAGACGATCCGATTTATCAGGAGCGACTGGCAAAAGGGGAAGTCAAACTGCGCGGCAGCCAGGTTTTTGAACTGAAGCCGCACGCCAGACGCTCGGTATTACTGTTTCTGATTGGTATCGTCGCGGTGATGTTCTACGCCACCGCCATTAGCGATACCGTAGGCCTGATCCAGAACCCGGTCCTGCCGCGTAACGAAGCGATCGTCGTATTTATGCTGACTATCGCAACGCTGATAAGCATTACCTGTAAAATCGACACCGGTGAAGTTCTCAACGCCAGCACCTTTAAATCCGGCATGAGCGCCTGCGTCTGCGTTCTCGGCGTCGCCTGGCTGGGGGATACGTTCGTCAAAGCCCATATCAGCGATATCCAGACCGTGGCGGGCGACCTGCTGCACAACTACCCGTGGCTGCTGGCGGTGGTGTTGTTCTTCGCTGCGACCCTGCTATATTCCCAGGCCGCGACCACTAAGGCGCTGATGCCCGCAGCGCTGATGCTGGGCGTGAGCCCGCTGACCGCCATCGCTTCATTTGCCGCCGTCTCCGCCCTTTTCGTTCTGCCGACCTACCCAACGCTGCTGGCGGCGGTCGAAATGGATGACACCGGCTCAACCCGCATCGGCAAATATGTCTTTAACCATGCCTTCCTGATCCCCGGCGTCATCGCCATTACGCTATGCGTGATCCTCGGGTTTATTTTCGGCGGTATCATGCTGTAAATCTCTTCAAATTCGGGCCAGATCCTGGCCCGTTTCGTTAATCCTCCCCACCTTGCGTGCTATAGTGCCTCTTTTCGCTGATACGAGGTTCACGATGACTACGCCTGATGCTGTTGTTGTACTCTGTACCGCGCCGGATGAAGCGACCGCCCAGGACCTGGCGGCCAAAGCGCTGGCGGAAAAACTCGCCGCCTGCGCCACTCTCCTCCCGGGAGCGACATCGCTCTACTATTGGGAAGGAAAACTGGAGCAGGAGTATGAAGTGCAAATGCTGCTGAAAACCGACCTTGCCCATCAGCAGGCGCTACTGGACTGCCTGAAGTCTCATCACCCGTATCAAACCCCTGAACTTCTGGTTCTGCCCGTTATTCACGGAGACAACGATTACCTCTCATGGCTCAACGCATCATTACGCTGATCCTGCTGCTTTGCAGCACTTCGGCCATTGCCGGCCTGTTCGACGCCCCTGGCCGTTCGAACTTTGTTCCTGCTGACCAGGCTTTTGCCTTCGATTTTCAGCAGAATCAACACGATCTTAATCTGACCTGGCAAATCAAAGATGGTTACTATCTTTACCGTAAACAGATAAAGCTGACGTCCGCCGATGCGGCGTTTACCGCCCCCTCGCTGCCTGCAGGCGAGTGGCATGAGGACGAGTTTTACGGTAAAAGCGAAATTTACCGCCAGCGCCTGACCGTGCCGGTCACGCTGACTCACGCCGCCGCCGGCGCGACTCTTACCGTGACTTATCAGGGATGCGCGGATGCCGGTTTCTGCTATCCGCCGGAAACCAAAATCGTGCCGCTCGGCAATGCGCTGGCGCGCTCCGACAGCGGCGCTACGGCCGAACAACCAAAGCTCAACCCGCCTCTGCCGCTGGAAACGCGCCCGGCGCTGCCGGTAGAGTCGCCATCTGCTCTTCCTCCCTTAGTCCAGGATAACAAAGGCTCAGATCTCCCTTTTAGCGCGCTGTGGGCGCTATTAATTGGTATCGGCATCGCGTTTACCCCCTGCGTTCTGCCGATGTATCCACTCATTTCCGGTATCGTGCTGGGCGGCCAGCAACGTCTCTCCACCGCCCGCGCGCTGCTGCTGGCCTTTATCTACGTTCAGGGTATGGCCTTAACCTACACCGCGCTGGGGCTGGTTGTTGCCGCTGCGGGCTTGCAGTTCCAGGCGGCGCTGCAGCACCCTTATGTGCTGATCGGCCTGTCGGTGGTGTTTATCCTGCTGGCGCTGTCGATGTTTGGTCTGTTTACGCTCCAGCTGCCTTCGTCGCTGCAAACGCGTCTGACGCTGATGAGCAACAAACGTCAGGGCGGTTCACCCGGCGGCGTATTCGCCATGGGGGCGATCGCCGGATTAATCTGCTCGCCCTGCACCACCGCGCCGCTGAGCGCCATTCTGCTCTATATCGCCCAGAGCGGTAATCTGTGGCTGGGCGGCGGTACCCTGTATCTCTATGCGCTCGGTATGGGGCTGCCGCTGATCCTGGTGACCGTATTCGGTAACCGTCTGCTGCCGAAAAGCGGCCCATGGATGGCCCACGTCAAAACCGCCTTTGGCTTTGTGATCCTCGCGCTGCCGGTCTTTTTACTGGAGCGTATCGTGGGCGAACCGTGGGGCCTGCGGCTGTGGTCGCTGCTGGGCGTCGCCTTTTTTAGCTGGGCGTTTATTACCTCGCTGGGCGGCACGCGCCCCTGGCTGCGTATCGTGCAAATAGCAATGTTCGGCGCTGCGTTGGTCAGCGCCCGTCCGCTGCAGGACTGGGCTTTCGATGCGCCGCTCGCCCAACGGCAGGCCCATCTCCAGTTTACCCGTATCCATAGCGTCGATGAGCTCAATCAGGCGCTGGCGCAGGCGAAAGGTAAACCGGTGATGCTCGACCTGTACGCCGACTGGTGCGTGGCCTGCAAGGAGTTCGAGAAATACACCTTCACCTCACCTGAGGTTCAACAGGCCCTGAAAGAGACCGTTCTGCTGCAGGTTGATGTCACCAAAAATAGCGCGCGGGACGCGGCGCTGCTGAAGCATCTCCAGGTGCTCGGCTTGCCCACCATTCTGTTCTTCAATGAACAGGGCGAGGAGCTGCCCGCGCAGCGAGTCACCGGATTTATGGATGCCGCGGCATTCAGCGCCCATTTGCGCGATCGACAACCGTGAGCGACACTGTAGGAGGAAAAATGGAGGAAAAGACCGTGCAACGTGAAGATGTCCTGGGTGAAGCCATCCAAATCCTCGAAATCGAGGGTATCGCTAACACCACGCTGGAAATGGTCGCCGAGCGCGTGGCTTACCCGCTCAATGACCTCAAACGTTTCTGGCCTGACCAGGAAGCGCTGCTGTACGACGCGCTTCGCTATCTCAGCCATCAGGTCGATGCCTGGCGCCGCCAGCTTTTACTGGACGAGTCGCTAAGCGCAGAGCAGAAGCTGCTGGCCCGCTACGCCGCACTGACCACCTGCGTAAGCAACCATCGTTATCCCGGCTGCCTGTTTATTGCCGCCTGTACTTTTTATCCGGACCCTCAGCATCCAATCCATCAGCTGGCCGAACAGCAAAAGCAGGCTTCACTGGCCTATACCCACGAACTGCTTAGCCAGCTGGAAGTTGACGATCCGGCAATGGTCGCGAAGCAGATGGAGCTGATCATCGAAGGCTGCCTGAGCCGGCTGCTGATCAAACGCAGTCAGACGGACGTCGATACCGCGCGTCGCCTGGCTGAAGACATTTTACGTTTTGCCCAGTGCCGTATGGGCGGCGCCCTGACCTGATTCCGATATCTTAACTGATTCATCGCGCATATAATTCCCCTTCATCGATATGCTGACAGGGTTTGATATGCGCTCTCTTCTTTGGCTTGCCACCATGGGGCTGTGTTCGACGCCGCTCCTGGCAGCCTCTCCGCAAGGCTTTTCTTTCGCGCATAAAGACTGGGAGCTCGCCTGCGACAACACCGGTACCTGTAGGGCCGCCGGCTATGGCGCCACCATGGGCGAAGTCAGCGTTCTGCTGACCCGCAATGCGGGCGCGGCGCAGCACGTCATCGCTGTCGCGACCTTCGCGCAAACCGAACGCGATATTCCTCCCGACGCCGCGGTAAACCTGTTTATTGACGATCGGGATCACGGTCCACTTGACGTCGCCGACGAGAGCCACTTTCGCTTCGATGATACCCAGACGGCGGCCCTGATTCAGGCCCTTGAGCACAACGGAAAAATTGAGCTGGCGCTTAACGGCGAGCGTAAGACGCTTTCCGACGCAGGCAGCAGCGCCGTATTTTTGAAGATGGATGAGTTCCAGCGGCGCCTGGGCACTGCCGATGCGCTGTTACGCCAGGGCGACGCCGGTGATGACAATATTTTATCGGCAGCGCCCGCGCCGGAAATCATCGCCGCGCCGGTGGTTCACGATGCCGCTACCGCGCCGCTGCCGGCAAAGCAGCGGCAGAAACTCCTTCCCCAGCTTGTCCCGCTCCTGAACAGTCATTGTGACGACTGGCAAAACGCGGATATCCCGGCGTCTGAGCGCCAGCTCACCGCAATCCCGCTGGACAAAAACCACACGCTGATTCAGGCCCTGTGCTGGCGCGCGGCCTATAACGACGGCTATGCAATGTGGGTTGTGGACAAAGGGTTCATGACCCCGCCTCAGTTGGTCACTACTGACGCCTCCAGCTATGCCGATGGCGTACTCACCTTTTTCAATAAAGGCCGCGGTATCGCCGACTGCATCAGCGGCGAAGAGCGCGTCTGGGACGGCAAAACGTTTGTCCAGAGCCTAAAGTACACCACCGGTGACTGCCGGGAAATCGCTCCCGGCGGCGCGTGGATGCTGCCCACCTTTGTGAGCCAGGTTATCCCAAAGCAGCAGAAAGATGCCGATAACAACGCGCTGAAAGCGTTATACAACGCGGTGTTAAAAGAGCAGAAGGTCAATCCTGAACTGGATCTGAATAAGATCGCCGAGCAGTTTCCTCTCAGCGGCAACGTCAGCCATTTTACGCTAACCTACGCGGACGACTCTCTGGTCTCGACGACGAAACCTTCCGCCGATATCAGCGATGATGAGTGGCAGACGTTTCTCCAGTCCGATATCAGCGCCGACTCCGAAAACGGCAAAGTCAGCTTTACCCTGGTCGACCTCGACGGAGACGGTAAGCGTGATTTAATCATCGACAGCTACGTCGGCGGTACCGGACTCTTTAGCTATACCGGAATATTAAAACGCAGCGACGATGCTTTTGCTGCGGTCAACAGCGATGATAGCGGCAACGGCGATGATTTTGACGCAGGCGTTCCCGGCGCGCTCTACTCTCTCAACGGCCGCGGCGCCAACCAGTGGAGCCATTGGGTACGCATTAATGGCCAGGTTTATGCGCTCTGGTACAACGGCCAGTTTGGCGAAGATAATCTCTATCTCTTGCGCCCGTTTGGTCCCTCAGGCAGTACGCCGGCAGTGACGATCCGCTACCGCTACACCCTTAACGACATTCGCTCGCCGGAAAAAGACCAGCCCCTGACGCCCGCGCTGAATGAGCGGGAAAAATCAGACCTGCTGAAGTCACTGGAAGTGATGCAGAGCAGCCTGCTCAAGGATAAGCCGCAGAGCGACAATGACGCGCCGATTTGCCCTATTCCTCCGGGCACGTCGTCCGATGACGCGGAAAACTACTACAGCGGCGTACCGTCGAACTATATCTATGAAACCGTGGCGTATATCCCGGTTTGGCTGAACGATAAATGTTTTATCGGCACCATCTTTAGCCACCACGGCGCCTATCGCCACGGCGTCGACGCGGAAATCACGCTCAGCTCGCCGCGTGATGATGAAGATATCGTTGGCGACTACACGATCTCCGGATTGCGCCGCGCTATCTCGGTGACCAGCGGCTGGAAAATCCGCGAAGGCGACAACGGTATGATGTAATTTTCAGCAAAAAAGCGCCTTTGGGCGCAGAATTGCCGCAAAGTTAAGCAACCGATAGATAAAACGAGAAATTTGATTGACGGGGCGTACGGATTACGGTTTAATGCGCCCCGTTGCCCGGATAGCTCAGTCGGTAGAGCAGGGGATTGAAAATCCCCGTGTCCTTGGTTCGATTCCGAGTCCGGGCACCACTATTTAAAGAACCCAGCCTATGGCTGGGTTTTTGCTTTTCTACGACCGGACTCTCCATCGAACTACGTTCGATTATTCGCCGCACAGCGGCTCACCCCTTCGGGGCCAGCGCGACAAGCGCGCTGTTCAACGCCTGCGGCGTTAGTCCGAGTCCGGGCACCACTTATTCAGAGAACCCGCCTAAAAGCAGCCTAATCGCGGAATAAGCAGACGTTGGTATTCGGGGGGAGTTGAGTACGTCGGACAATTAAACTTCATTAAAACTATTTTTTGCGGAGCTCTTTCGAGCTCCGCGGACGCTGCTATTTCAACAGGGATTTAACTTTCCTGCCTACCCGACGAACCAGACTTCTGCCTCTGTTTGCCCCCTGAACATGAATCGCTTCATAAAGAGCATTAAAGCGATCGTGGGCCCAGCCGTCCCTTTGCTGAGAAATCAGACCATCAATCTTATTATTTAAAAGCTGTAGTTCATTACTGACTGAGTGGCCGCCATTGATGCTGCGCAGTCGGCTCACTTCATTCTCCAGCTCATGAATTTTTTCGAGGTAAGCAGGAATCAACCCCATCGCATAGTTATATTTCACATTTTCATCCATAAATGGACGGAAACTGCGATAGTTGTTTTTGCTCTTATTTCCGCTTAACAACATTCCGGAGTTTGCTACTCTGTACCAAAATAGCGGCTCAGGAACGATTTGCAGTTTATAACCATTTAAAGATACTTTTGCAAAAAACTCCCAATCTTCATGACCTAAACCGTAATCTTCAGTAAAGCCACCGATGTGGTCGAAAGCTTCTTTCCTGATCAGGGCATTAGCATCGCCAAAGCAGTTACTAAAGCTGGCAATATTTAAATCAGGTCCTAACGGAAGCCAGCAGTGCGTCATTTTACGGAATGGCGAAGGGAACTCCTCACCAAAAATGAGATCGCTTGGAGTGGTTAACACATCGGCACCGGAGTTTAAAGCTGCCGTGACAAATGTCTCAACCTCAAAAGGTTTAGCGACATTATCATCATCCATAAACATCAGATATTCACCGGAAGCATGTCGCGCAGCCAAATTTCGTGCTGCACCGAGGTAGTTATTAGAACTGCGGATGATTTTCCAACCTCGGGCGTTAAAGTCGTTCTCGATTAGATTCAAATAACGATGAGATTCTTCTTTTGTGCTTCCATCATCAACTAAAATAACTTCAATATTTTGGTACGTTTGCGTTTTTATTGAGGCCAGCGCCTGCTGGAGCAGATGGTGACGATCGAAATGAGTAATACATACGCTCACTAACGGGCGATTGGATTCATCAATTTTCTTGAAGACACAGTTATCTTTTCTTTCAATCGCGGCAAACCACGCTGCCTGGATATTTTCTTGTGAGTCAACCAGTCCGGGTTTGATGTTTATATTTTTTAAGCGATAGTGAATTTTACCGTATAAATCAACCGGCGTTGGGGTAAACAAAACTTCGGCATGATGCTCCTGCGGAATAAGCTCTGGAATCCCTCCGACGTTTGAGGCGAGGAAGTTAACGTTATTAATCAAGCATTCATAAACGGTATACGGAGAGTTTTCAACGAGCGATGGGATGATGACTAATACATTTTTTCTTTTTATATATTCGTTCGCATTGGTACGGTCATAATCGCTGATGATATTGACTGCCAGACCCAGATTTTTGGTCTGATTCATGATATAGGTAAATGAATCAATTTTACCCAGCGTGACGTTTTTCCCGAGGAAAGTTACACCAGAGATCGTTTCTTTATCTTCGTCAGAGAGTTTTCTTAATGCGCGCAGGAAGATATCGAGCCCTTTACGGGTTTCAAGGCGGCCGAAAAATACAAGCTCAACGCCTGAGGCGGTTTTTTCATTGGTTTTAACGACAACGTCACTTCTCTTTTCAAACCCTTGAAATGGCTCGCAATTTAAAATAACGTGGCGTTCTTCAGGAACATTCCAGTGTTTACTCAACATCCAGTCAATTAAATACTGAGAAGGACTAACGACTTCATCAGCCATCTCAACAACCATTTTTTCCATATAATAGAGTTCAAGGTGATTCTGATCATATGGGAGCTGGTAGTTACCTTCATCAGCCCATAACGTTGAGCTATGGGTATTGACAATGAATTTGGTATGTTCAAAATCAGTGCCATTCTTTTTACTTAATAAAGCGTAATAAAGATCTGCCTGCCATTCACAAGAAATAATCGTGTCATAGACATTATTTTCTTTCAGCCAGAGCAAAATTGAGTAACTTTTTCTTCTAAAATAGGGGGCGTCGATATTAATTTCTTTAACCAGCCCGGTACTCAGCAGATTAATACCAAAGGTGCTATAAATACGTGACCAATCGCTAAAAGTTGATGCAGATGACTCCGAATAGTCACCACATGTATACAATACATCGACATCATACCCCTTTTTTGCCAAAGTAGTGGCAAGGGCAGTGAAAGCAGTACCAATGCCGCCGTTACGGACAGGCCCCTCTATGTCCGGCGTCATTATAAGAACTTTTTTCATTGTGATCTTTCCTTAGTAACCTAGACTTTTCTATAATAATGAGTGAGTTGAAGTAATATTAAGATAGCAATCAATAGCTTCTGTTAAACAGGATAAAAAATGACCAGTGCAGAGTTAAAATTTGATTTATTTCTAAAATCCTATCATCCATCTCATCGATTTGTCTATAAGGCAAACCCCGGTAACGCGGGTGATGGCGTGATTGCATCGGCAACGTACGATTTTTTCGAACGAAATGCGCTTACTTATGTTCCTTACAGGGCCGATGAGCACTACAGCCCCGATACCGATATTTTAATTTTTGGCGGCGGAGGAAACCTCATCGAAGGGTTATATGCTGAAGGCCGTGATTTTATCCAAAATAATATTCATAAATTTCACAAAGCAATCATTATGCCTTCGACAATCAGAGGGTACAGCGATTTATTCACCAGCAACATCGATAAGTTAGTGGTATTTTGCCGTGAAAATACCACTTTCGATTATATTAGATCTCTTAACTACGAGGCAAACAAAAACGTATTCATTGCTGATGACATGGCGTTTTATCTCGATCTTAGCAAATATTTGTCCCTTAAACCTGCCTATAAACAACAGGCAAATTGTTTCAGAACAGATTCAGAATCGCTGACAGGAGATTATAAAGAAAACAATCATGATATTTCGCTCACATGGAATGGCGACTATTGGGACAATGAATTTCTGGCACGAAATTCTACCCGCTGCATGATTAACTTTCTTGAAGAGTATAAAGTCGTTAATACCGACAGACTGCATGTAGCAATTTTAGCTTCTCTGCTCGGGAAAGAAGTCAACTTCTACCCTAACTCGTACTATAAAAATGAAGCCGTTTATAATTACTCACTGTTGAATCATTACCCAAAAACGTGCTTTATCACTACCAGCTAAAAAATGCAGCGTATATTAATACGCTGCTAAAAAGTCACATAACCTTTACAGCATTATCAATTATTGCCTGCCAGCCTTCACGTGAGTATTCATTTGCTCGACTATAGTCGGCGAATCTATCAATGGCCCCAACAAAGAGATTATCCGTTAATTTCGTTATCTCACCTGGCTTTGAATTTCCCGCATCGCTATTAACATAGAGTATTTTACTGTTGCCGTGCTTCTTGAACTCGTTTGCTAAAGCCAGTACAACATCATCAAGGTTATTGCCATTGTTTTTTACGACAAAAATTTTATTCTCATCAGCAAGGCTGTTCTTAAATTTATTTATCAAGTAATTAATCTTATCCATTTCCCTTGTATAAATAAGATCATTTTCCTCTTGGGTATAACGCTAGACCCAGCCATCATCTTTATTATCGCTATACATTTCAGTATGAAAACAAATATCATGCCGTTGATCAAGCACCATATCCTGCCAGGAGGGCGTCAGATTTTCATAACATACAAATCAGCAAAATCAGATTCGATTAACTTTAGAAGTGCATGATAGTTTTTTATTAAAGTCCAACGAAATAAGCTGCCTTCATCATAACCTGACTCTCTTAGAAAGAAAGCAAACTCACAATTATCACCGAGACTTTCGAAACGCTGTAAATTATTTATCATTGTTTTCCAGAGGGGGAATGGAAGGATTATACAATAAGGCATCTCTCGCTAACACCAAAATGTCGGCAGATCCAGTCTGATCAGGGCCACATAACTCGATGAATACACGGCATATCAGCATTAGGTGCCCTCGCAGGATTAGCACCCATTCTGTCCCGACATGGCGAACATAAGCCATTGATAATATATTTTTTCAGGCCGGGCTCGGATAAAGACGCCCGGCGGAAACCCCGGCTCGGGAGCGAAACGAACCTCAGGCAAACATCTTTCTTCCCAGCTGGCGCCCCGCCTCCAGATGCGCCTCCGCCGTTTTCAGGTCCGGCAACAGCAGCATCTGCGAACTGGCTACCGTAGCCCCGCAGTAATCAAAAATGCCGTGGACAATTTGCGCATTAAAAGCATCGGTAAACCCGTGCTTGTCATACGTTTGTCGACTCGCTGCGCCTAATGCCACCAGATGTACCCGCAGGCGCCCCAGCTTCTTCACGACGTTGCCGTCGGCGGTCTCCTCATACGCCCAGCCGTTTGAAAACACGCGGTCAATCCAGCCTTTCAGCAGCCCCGGCATCGACCACCAGTAAATGGGAAACACCAGCACCAGCGCATCGGCGTTATCGATTCTGGCCTGTTCAGCGGTCGTATCGGACGGCGTAGCGCCGGTTTGCAGAAAGGCGGCAATATCCGGTTCGGCAAAAACCGGGCTAAAGCCTTCCTGGGTTAAATCGGCAATTTCAGCGCTGTGATGCGAACCGGATTCGGCAACCCCCTGCGCAATCGCCGTCGCAACGCTGTGAGTCAGAGAAGTATTAAGAGGATGAGAAACCACGATTAATGCATGCATGACGGATACTCCAGTTGCTATACAACGATATTGGACGTAGTCTTATATACTAACAGTAACCTACCAATAGTAAGTTACCTTTGGTATATAAGCATGTCAACGGGAGAATGCTTCTATGTCTGAACCACTCGTACGGCAGCGTTTAACCCGAGAAGAGCGGCACAAACAGCTGATTGATGTTGCCTGGAAGATTATTCGCCAAGAAGGGACCGATGCCCTGACGCTGGGTTACCTGGCGACGCAGGCGGGGGTCACTAAACCGGTGGTATACGATCATTTTGACAGCCGTTCGGGACTTTTCGCGACGCTGTATACGGAATACGACCAGCGCCAGACGGCGCGAATGGATGAAATTCTGCGCAATACCCAACCTGACGCGGATAAACTGGCCGCGGCGATCGCCAACGCCTATATCGAGTGCGTGCTGCTTCAGGGGCGCGAGATGCCGAGCGTCATGGCCGCGCTGGCCGGGACGCCTGAGCTGGAGAAGATCAAACAAGAGTGCATCGCCACCTTTACCGGAAAATGCCGGGACTATTTTTCTCCGCTTTGTGAGAGCGAGAATCTCAGCGAGGCGGCCATTCTCGCCATGCTCGGCTCCGCCGACGGATTATCGGCCGCGGTCGTGAACGGCGTCATCACCGAGCAGCAGGCTAAAGATGAGCTCTTTCAGGTTATTATGTCGATGCTGCAACGCTGCTGTCATCGCTAAATCGCGCCCGCCATCCGGCGGACGCGTGGATTATCAGCCGCCCGCTTTCTTGATCGCCGCATCCAGCGAGGCTTTATCCGCTAGCCCCGGGAACACGGTGATCGTCGCTTCCGTGGCGCCGGTAGTCGGCATCACGATAACTCCCGGCGTCCCACTCAGACCAATTTCCTGCGCCAGCTGATTGGTGCTTTCCAGTGCCGGCTCAACGTCCGCCGCTTTCCCGGCATCGAAATTCACTTTCTTCGCCTGCTGCTGGATGTCGGCAGACGTCAGCTTGCCTTCGTTATGCCCGGTGGAATAGATCCCGTTATGGTAGGTGAGATAAGCCTCTGCGCCCTTCTGCTGATAAATCTGCAGGCCGGTTTTCGCCGCCTCAAGCGAGGTTTCCCAGCGGCTGCCAAAAATCGGCCACTCTTTAAATGCAAAGCGGGTCTGCGGGTTCTCTTTAATCACCTGTTCCATTACCGGCGCCAGACGACTGCAGTAAACACACTGATAATCGAAGAATTCAATGACCGTAACTTTGCCCTCTTTCGGACCGTAGGTTGGCGTATTTTTATCCTGGGTCAGCGCAGCCGCATTCTTCAGTACCGCCTGGGTCGCGGCGCTGGCCTGCTGCTGTTGTTGAATTTGCTGTAGCTTCTGGCTAGCCTGCAGCAGCACTTCCGGGTGCGCGACTAAGTAATCCGCGGCGATTTTGCCAATACGGGCCTCTTGTTCAGGCGTAAAAGTCGGCGCATCAGCAGCGGTCGCCATAAGCGGAAACAGGGTAGCGCTAATAAAGGCAAATGTGAGTAAATTCTTATGGCCGGGCATGTAGTTAGTCCTTGCGATAGGTGAACGGCAGATGTATTTCTGCGAACAAAATATCATCCTTTGCCTGCGAATCATTGCCGGACCATGCAATGATTGGTAACGATATTTTTCAATAACTCGCTGCGCGCGGTCTCTCTGGAAGGTGGTCAGGGTGCCCGAACGAGAGTACGCTTCGCCCCTGCGTTTTTCTGTAGGTTTTCTTTTGTGGTTCGATGAGTTGGGTATGAATGAGTTTTTTAGTCAGTGGGACGTGGCGGTTATTCTGCTGCAAATTATTGCTATCGATCTGTTATTGGGCGGCGACAACGCGGTGGTGATTGCGATGGCCTGCCGTAAACTACCACCTCAGCAGCGTACCAAAGCGATTATCATCGGTACCGTCGGCGCAATAGCGGCACGCGTGCTGCTTTTAGCCATCGCGATCTATTTACTCTCATTGCCGTGGCTTAAAGTGGTCGGCGCGCTGATGCTACTGTGGATTGGCATCAAGCTGGTGACCAATCAGGAAGAAGAGAGCGACGTCAGTAGTTCCAGCAGCCTGTGGCGTACCGCAGTCACCATTACCGTTGCCGACGTCATTATGTCGCTGGATAACGTACTGGCGGTTGCCGCCGCCGGGAAAGGCCATCTGCTGCTGGTCGCGCTGGGCGTATTAATCAGCATTCCAATTATCGTCCTCGGCAGCAAACTGGTGCTGGCAATCCTTAACCGCTTCCCGTCCGTGGTGATGCTGGGTGGTGCGCTCATCGGCTGGATAGCCGGTTCAATGATGGTGACCGATGTGACCATCATTCATCTGTTCCCCAACGCACCCGCCGCTCTCCCACTGATGGGCGGAACCATTGGCGCAGCGCTGGTGCTACTCGAAGGGCTACGCAGAAACCGCAGGCGCTCCAGCGAATAGCTGGCGTTCACAATTGGCCGCCGTCAATCCCGACGGCGTCAAGTTTGCGCCACTTTTCCGCCCAATCCGTCTTCATTTGCCCTACGCTTAATAGAGACACCTGATCCAGGGATCTGTAACCGTAATATTGCGCATAAATGAGATAACGCCATGGAATTAAAGGATTATTATGCCATTTTAGGGGTTCAGCCAACGGACGATCTGAAAACCATTAAGACCGCCTATCGCCGTCTGGCACGTAAATATCACCCCGATGTCAGCAAAGAAAACGATGCCGAAGCCAAATTCAAAGATCTCGCCGAAGCCTGGGAAGTGCTTAAAGATGACCAGCGCCGCGCCGAATACGACCAGCTCTGGCAGCACCGCAACGATCCGCAGTTTGGCCGGCAGCAGCATTCTCACGAGCAGAGCTATAGCCAGCAGGACTTCGACGACATCTTCTCCACTATGTTTGGCCAGCAGGCGCACCATAGCCGCCGCCAGCACGGCGTCCGCGGCCATGACCTGGAGATAGAAGTCGCGGTATTCCTTGAAGAGACCCTGGCGGAGCAGACGCGCACTATCAGCTATAAGCTGCCGGTTTATAACGTCTTCGGCATGGTCGAAAGCGAAACGCCGAAAACCCTGAACGTGAAAATTCCCGCGGGCGTCGTCGACGGCCAGCGCATCCGTCTGAAAGGCCAGGGCACTCCCGGTGAAAATGGCGGCCCCAACGGCGATCTGTGGCTGGTGATCCATATCGCACCGCATCCGCTGTTTGATGTCGTCGGCCATAACCTTGAAATCGTCCTGCCGCTGGCACCGTGGGAAGCCGCATTGGGCGCTAAAGTTACCATCCCGACGCTGAAAGAGAGCATCCTGTTGACCATTCCGCCGGGCAGCCAGGCCGGTCAGCGGTTGCGCGTGAAGGGCAAAGGGCTGACCAGCAAAACCACCACCGGCGACCTGTATGCGGTGATTAAAATCGTCATGCCGCCAAAACCAGATGAGAAGAGCCGCGCGCTCTGGCAACAGCTGGCGGATGCGCAATCCAGCTTCGAGCCGCGTAAGACATGGGGGAAAGCCTGATGGCTAAGATAACAGTGACGTTCACGATTACCGAGTTTTGTCTCCACACCGGCCTTTCCGAAGAGGAGCTTGACGAGATTGTCGGCCTTGGCATGATTGAGCCCCGCCAGCCGCAGCGGGAAAGCTGGCTGTTTGACGATAGTGCAGTGACCATAGTGCACCGCGCCGTACGCCTGCGCAAAGAGCTGGAGCTAGACTGGCCGGGTATCGCTGTCGCCTTAACGCTGCTGGACGAGAACGCGCGCCTGAGCCGTGAAAATCAAATCCTGCAGCAGCGGCTGGCGCGCTTTCTGACGCATAGCTAAGCCCTCGCCGCCGCAACGCCCGGTGGCGGCTAATACCTTACCGGGCATACGCATTTCGCGAACGACATCACGTCCGTAGTCAGTCAGGACATAAAAAATGCCGCCGGGGGAAGCCCGCGGCGGCATGCGTTACCAGCAAAACGATTTAGTCGTTGATGCGCGGATGCTGCTGCACCAGACGAGAACGTTTTTCCTGCAGGTCGGCGATTTCCTGATCGATATCTTCGATTTTATGTTCGATGTTATCGTAGTGCTCGCCGAGAATTTCTTTCGCTTCCTGAATATCCGAAGCCGCTGGCGTCGCCCCTTTCAGCGGACGGTTAGCGGTCTCTTTCATCGACAGGCCGGTAATCAGACCAATCAATGCCACCACCATCAGATAGTAAGCCGGCATCATCAGGTTCTGCGTGCTTTCCACCAGCCACGCCGCCAGCGTCGGCGTCAGACCGGCAATCAGCACCGAGATGTTAAAGGCACTGGCCAGGGCGCTAAAGCGGATGTGGGTCGGGAACATCGCCGGCAGCGACGAGGCCATCACCCCGATAAAGCAGTTCAGCACTACCGCCAACACCAGCAGACCGGCGAAAATCAGGCCGAGAACGTTACTGTTAATCATGATAAAGGCCGGAATCGACAGCGCGAACAGCGCCACGCTACCAATCAGAATAAACGGGCGACGGCCAAAACGGTCGCTGAGCATACCGATAACCGGCTGAACGAACAGCATCCCGACCATGATGGCGATGATGATCAGCACCCCGTGGTCTTCTGAATAGTGCAGGTTATGCGATAGGTAGCTCGGCATATAGGTCAGCAACATGTAGTAGGTCACGTTGGTGGAAATCACCAGACCGATACAGGTCAGCAGGCTACGCCAGTGTTTGGTCGCAATCTCTTTAAACGAGACTTTCGGTCCTTCCTGCAGGCCTTCACGATCGCCCTGCTCCATTTTATCAACGTGCTGCTGGAACGCTGGCGTCTCTTCCAGCGCATGGCGCAGATAAAGACCAATAATCCCTAACGGCAGTGCCAGGAAGAACGGAATACGCCAGCCCCAGTCGAGGAAGTTCTCTTCACCCACCACGCTGGAAATCAGTACCACCACGCCCGCGCCCATCACAAAACCGGCTATCGAACCGAAGTCCAGCCAGCTACCCATAAAGCCGCGTTTCCGGTCAGGGGAGTATTCCGCAACAAAGATCGATGCGCCGGTGTATTCTCCGCCCACCGAGAAGCCCTGCGCCATTTTACACAGCAGCAGCAGTATTGGCGCCCAGATACCAATCGTGGCATACGACGGAATAAGACCGATACAGAATGTACTTATCGACATGATGACAATGGTTATCGCCAGAATCTTTTGTCGACCGTATTTATCGCCCAGCATCCCGAAGAACAGGCCGCCTAATGGACGAATTAAGAAGGGAACCGAGAAGGTACCGAGGGCGGCGATCATCTGCACGCTGGGGTTAGCATCGGGGAAAAAGACTTTACCCAGGGCATACGCAACAAAACCATAAACCCCAAAATCGAACCATTCCATCGCGTTACCCAGCGATGCTGCGGTAATCGCTTTCTTCAGTTTGCTGTCATCAATGATGGTCACATCCCGAAGCGTGATGGGTTTTACTTTTTTCCTTTTAAGCATAGTTATCCTCTTTTGCTCTCGCCTTGAGCGCACGAATCTCCGCCGAATGACAAAGTCATTCGCGTCATGCGTTGGGAGCGGCGAATTGCTGTGCTCCACATTTCAAGCGTAGCAGGTTTGCCTGCACTGTCTGCTGACAGTCCGTACAACCGAACCTGTTGACGCCTGCTCTGGCCATAATCAAATAAGCGGTGCCGCTAATAAGTGTAGTGAATTTGCGTTCTCGCTTTTTTACCCTAACAGCGTTTAAATTTGGGATCAACTTCACAAAAATTTACCTACCCTTAAACAGAGTCATCCCAAACCAATAAGTTCAATGAATATTGGAACTTAGCGATATATTTCCGGAAATAACTGGCGGTTTTTAAGGAAATAATCCCGCCAATCCTCACAATATAAATTCTCTTACTCCGCTGCGAAGCCGCATAAAAAAGGCCCGACAAAAGTGCGGGATTGCGCTATAATCAGCATCACTTTCGGCTATCAGCCGCCATTTAAAGGACCAACGTCCTGTTTTACCCAGTAATCGCGAGGAACGTCATGCAACTGCCACACTGCCCAAAATGCCATTCTGAATACACTTATGAAGACAACGGCATGTTTGTTTGCCCGGAATGCGCCCACGAATGGAACAATGCCGAGCCTGCGGACGATAACGACGCGCTGATTGTCAAAGACGCCAACGGCAATTTACTGGCCGACGGCGATAGCGTCACCGTGGTAAAAGATCTGAAGGTTAAAGGCAGCTCTTCGATGCTAAAAATTGGTACTAAAGTTAAAAATATCCGCCTGGTAGAAGGCGATCATAATATTGACTGTAAAATTGATGGTTTTGGACCGATGAAGCTAAAATCCGAATTTGTTAAAAAGAACTGATTTTATTCCCCCGGCGCCCATCGCCGGGGGGAAAAGATTTTTCCGCGCCCTGATCAGCCTTCCCTCATTCGCACTCGCCTTACCCGAGCCTGGCATCCGTCGCTGCCGCCTGGCTTAATTCTGCAATCCCCTTCTACGCTTAATGGAATATTCGTTACCTGAGGTAATGGTTATGCCCTTAAGTCCCTATATCGCTTTTAGCGGCAACTGCGCTGCCGCCATCGCCTTCTACCAGCAGGCGCTGGGCGCTGAGCTGATCCACAAAATCACCTGGGGTGAAATGCCGCAGAATACCCAGGACGCCGAAGATGGCTGCCCTTCTGGCCAACATCTGGCTGCTGACGGTATCGCACACGCCAGCCTGCGCATCGCGGACAGCATCCTGATGCTCAGCGACAGCCCCTCCAGCAAAATGGAGCGCTACGCCGGATTTACCATCGTGCTCGACCCAAAAGACGTGATCGAGGGTAAACGCTGGTTTGACGGCCTCGCCGACGGCGGCCAGATAGAGATGGCCTGGCAGGAAACGTTCTGGGCGCACGGCTTCGGTAAAGTCATCGACCGCTTTGGCGTCCCGTGGATGGTCAACGTGGTGAAAGAGCCTCAAGAGCCTTAACGCTTACCTTCCTCCCCTCACCCTCCGGTAGAGAGCCAGGGTGAGGGCATCCGTGCGTTCATTCCCCCTCTCCCTGTCATCCCATCGGCATTAACTCTTCATCCCCCGGTCATCATGAGTTAACCGAAATGTAACAAAAAACCGTCAGGATCGGCCCACGCTCAGAGGGAAACTCCTTCATGTCTATAGTGAGGTTCGATTGACATGTACTTATCCAGACATCCGACCAGTTACCCGACACGATATCAGGAAATTGCCGCCAAACTTGAGCAAGAGCTTCGCCATCACTACCGCTGCGGCGACTATCTTCCCGCCGAGCAGCAGCTGGCAACCCGCTTTGAAGTTAACCGCCATACCCTGCGCCGGGCCATCGATCAGCTCGTCGAACGCGGCTGGGTCCAGCGCCGCCAGGGCGTCGGCGTGCTGGTTCTGATGCGCCCGATAGATTATCCACTCAATGCTCAGGCCCGCTTTAGCCAGAATCTTCTCGAACAGGGTAGCCATCCGACCAGCGAGAAGTTGCTGTCGGTATTACGCCCGGCCAGTAGCCACGTTGCTGAGGCGTTTGCCATTAATGAAGGCGATAACGTCATCCACCTGCGCACCCTGCGCCGCGTTAACGGCGTCGCGCTGTGCCTGATAGACCACTACTTTACCGACCTGCGACTGTGGCCGGTTCTGCAAACCTTTACCCACGGCTCTCTCCATGACCTGCTGCGCGACCGGCTTGATATCGAACTGACCCGCGTACGCACCAAAATCAGCGCCCGCCGCGCGCAGGCCAAAGAGAGCAACATTCTCGGCATTCCCAACATGGCGCCGCTGCTGTGCGTGCGCACCCTGAATCATCGCCAGGACGAGCAGAACGCGACGGAGTACTCCGTCAGCCTGACCCGCGCCGACATGATTGAATTCACCATGGAGCACTGAATGCACTTTGATACCGCTACCCGCCAGCGCTGGATGTCCGTGCTGGCCCACAGTGAACCACAAGAACTGGCGGCACGGATGCAGACCCTGCAGCTCGCGCCGCAGTATGAGCTGATTCGCGCCCCGGAAACCGGACTGGTTCAGCTGCAGGCGCGTATGGGCGGCATCGGCGACCGATTCTTTGCCGGAGACGCCACCTTAACCCGCGCCGCCATTCGCCTGGCCGACGGAACGCTCGGCTATAGCTGGATTTTGGGCCGCGACCGCCCGCACGCTGAACGCTGCGCGGCTATCGATGCCCTGATGCAGTCGCCACACCATTTTCACACCCTGATGGAAACCCTGATAACCCCGCTGGAAGAACAACGTAGCGCGCGCATTGAAGCCCGACGCGCCGAAGTCAACGCCAGCCGGGTCGACTTCTTTACTCTGGTTCGCGGAGATAACGCATGACACTACAACCCGCCTTTACCCTGGCTGTGCAAGATGCTCAGCACAGTTTCCGCCGCCTGCTGAAGGCGATGAGCGAGCCGGGAGTGATTGTCTCCCTGCAACAGCTTCAGCACGGCTGGCAGCCGCTGAACGTCGCCTCTACCAGCCTGTTGCTGACGCTGGTGGATCACGAGACGCCGGTCTGGCTGGCTCCGGGGCTGCATAACGATCTCGTCGGCCAGAATCTGCGCTTTCATACCGGCGCGCCGCTGGTTGAGCAGCCGCAGCAGGCGATCTTCGCCGTCGCCAGTGACACCATCAGCGCCGAGCAGTTGAACGTGCTTTCCGCCGGAACCGTCGTCGCCCCTGAAACCGGCGTCACGCTGGTGGTCCAGCTTGCTAGCCTGAGCGGCGGCCGGATGCTGCGGCTGACCGGCGCGGGGATCGCCGAAGAGCGGATGATCGCCCCGCAGCTGCCGGAATGCATTATTGAAGAATTGACCGAGCGCCCGCATCCGTTCCCGCTGGGCATCGATCTGATCCTCACCTGCGGTGAACGCCTGCTGGCTATCCCGCGCACTACCCATGTCGAGGTCTGCTAATGTACGTAGCCGTCAAAGGCGGCGAGAAGGCGATCGTCGCCGCTCACGCCCTACAGGAACAGAAACGCCGAGGCGATGGACGGCTTCCTGAAATCAGCGTTGACCAGATTAGCCAGCAGCTTAATCTGGCGGTGGACCGGGTAATGACCGAAGGCGGTATCGCCGACCGGGAACTGGCGGCGCTGGCGCTTAAGCAGGCCAGCGGTGATAGCGTTGAAGCGATTTTTCTGCTGCGCGCTTACCGTACCACGCTGCAAAGGCTGGCGGTCAGCGAGCCCGTCGACACCGCCGGTATGCGCCTTGAGCGCCGTATTTCGGCGGTCTATAAAGATATTCCCGGCGGCCAGCTGCTCGGCCCAACCTACGATTACAGCCACCGCCTGCTCGATTTTACCCTGCTGGCCAACGGCGAAACCCCGCCGCTGGCGACCGATAGCGCGCCGCAGGAAGCCGCGCCGCACGTTTTTAATCTGCTGGTTCAGCAAGAACTGGCGAAAGCCGAACGAGATACCGACGCGCAGCCCGACGATATCACCCGCCATCCGCCGGTCTATCCCTGCTCGCGCTCTTCGCGCCTGCAGCAGCTGGCGCGCGGCGACGAGGGTTACCTGCTGGCGCTGGCCTACTCCACCCAGCGCGGCTACGGGCGCAACCACCCGTTTGCCGGTGAAATTCGCAGCGGCTACGTCGCGGTGGAGATCGCTCCCGAAGAGCTGGGATTCACCGTCAATATCGGTGAACTGCTGATGACCGAATGCGAAATGGTTAACGGCTTTGTCGCCCCTGAGGATGAACCGCCGCACTTTACCCGCGGCTACGGCCTGACGTTCGGCATGAGCGAGCGTAAAGCGATGGCGATGGCGCTGGTGGACCGTGCGCTCCAGGCGCCGGAGTACGGCGAAGAGCTAGCGGGCCCCGCTCAGGACGAAGAGTTTGTGCTGGCCCATGCCGATAACGTCGAGGCGGCCGGTTTCGTTTCACACCTTAAACTTCCCCACTATGTCGATTTCCAGGCCGAACTGGCGCTGCTTAAACGCCTGCAACGGGAGAATCAACGTGGCTAACGCATTGACCGGCTACAACTTTGCTTATCTTGACGAGCAAACCAAACGCATGATCCGCCGCGCCATCCTGAAAGCGGTAGCCATCCCTGGCTACCAGGTGCCCTTCGGCGGTCGCGAGATGCCGATGCCTTACGGCTGGGGCACCGGCGGTATCCAGCTTACCGCCAGCGTCATCGGCGAAAATGACGTGCTGAAGGTGATTGACCAGGGCGCCGACGACACCACCAACGCGGTGTCGATTCGCCAGTTTTTCCAACGCGTCACCGGCGTCGCGACCACCGAACGCACCGAAGACGCGACGCTGATCCAGACCCGCCACCGGATCCCGGAAACGCCGCTGACCGAAGATCAGATCCTGATCTTCCAGGTGCCGATCCCAGAGCCGCTGCGCTTTATTGAACCGCGAGAAACCGAAACCCGCACCATGCACGCGCTGGAGGAGTACGGCGTGATGCAGGTGAAGCTGTACGAAGATATCGCCCGCTTCGGCCATATCGCCACCACCTACGCCTATCCGGTGAAGGTCAACGGCCGCTACGTGATGGACCCGTCGCCGATTCCGAAATTCGATAACCCGAAGATGCATATGATGCCCGCACTTCAGCTGTTCGGCGCCGGACGCGAAAAACGCATCTACGCGGTACCGCCGTATACCCCAGTTGAGAGCCTCGATTTCGACGATCATCCGTTTACCGTTCAGGAATGGGATGAACCCTGCGCCATCTGCGGATCTCGCCATAGCTATCTTGATGAAGTGGTGCTCGACGACAGCGGCAAAAGGATGTTTGTTTGTTCAGATACCGATTATTGCCGCCAGCAGAGCGAGGAGCAGGAAAAATGAGTCATCCGTTACTGGCGGTCAATAATCTGACCCACCTCTACGCGCCAGGCAAAGGCTTCAGCGACGTGTCGTTTGAGCTGTGGCCGGGAGAAGTGCTGGGTATCGTCGGCGAGTCCGGCTCCGGGAAAACCACCCTGCTACAGGCGCTTTCCGCCCGCCTGACGCCGCAACAGGGCGACGTGCGCTATCAGAACCGTTCGCTGTACGCGATGAGCGAAGCGGATCGCCGCCGCCTGCTGCGCACCGAATGGGGCGTGGTACATCAGCATCCGATGGACGGCCTGCGCCGTCAGGTGTCGGCTGGGGGGAATATCGGCGAGCGCCTGATGGCCACCGGGGCCCGCCACTACGGCAATATTCGCGCGACCGCCGAAAGGTGGTTGCAGGAGGTGGAGATCCCGCCTTCGCGCATTGACGACCTGCCCACCACCTTTTCCGGCGGTATGCAGCAGCGTCTACAAATCGCCCGCAATCTGGTGACCCAGCCGAAGCTGGTGTTTATGGATGAACCCACCGGCGGGCTGGACGTGTCGGTGCAGGCGCGCCTGCTCGATCTGCTGCGCGGCCTGGTGGTGGAGCTGAACCTGGCGGTGGTGATTGTGACCCACGACCTCGGCGTTGCCCGCCTGCTGGCTAACCGTCTGCTGGTGATGAAGCAGGGTCAGGTAGTGGAAAGCGGCTTAACCGACCGGGTGCTCGACGATCCCCATCACCCCTACACCCAACTGCTGGTGTCGTCGGTATTGCAGAACTGAGCGTATGTCCACTCCCTGGTGGCGCTTCGTGAGTTAATGCATCAGGTAGCCCGGATAAGGCGTTTACGCCGCGATCCGGGGAAATTCAGGCACGATGAGGCTAAAAATGAACGCCATCCGCGTTGAAAATATTCATAAAACCTTTGTTCTGCACCAGCAGCACGGCGCGCGTCTGCCGGTCCTCGCCAACGCCTCGCTGACCGTGAATGCCGGCGAATGCGTGGTGCTGCACGGCCACTCCGGCAGCGGCAAATCGACCCTGCTGCGCTCGCTGTACGCCAACTATCTCCCCGATAGCGGCCACATTCATATTCGCCACGGCGACGAATGGGTCGACCTGGTTACCGCAACGCCGCGCAAAGTGCTGGAAGTGCGCAAAACCACTATCGGCTGGGTTAGTCAGTTTCTACGGGTGATCCCGCGTATCTCCGCCCTCGACGTGGTGATGCAACCGCTGCTCGAACTGGGCGCCCCGCGCGAAGAGAGTGCCGCGAAAGCCGCCCGCCTGCTGACGCGCCTGAACGTCCCCGAACGCCTGTGGCACCTCGCCCCCTCAACCTTTTCCGGCGGTGAACAGCAGCGGGTTAACATCGCCCGCGGCTTCGCGGTCGACTACCCGATTTTGCTTCTCGACGAACCCACCGCCTCGCTGGACGCTAATAACAGCGCCGCGGTGGTGGCGTTGATTCTCGAAGCTAAAGCCCGCGGCGCGGCGATCGTCGGTATTTTCCACGACGAGGCCACACGCAACCAGGTCGCCGACCGTCTGCACCCGATGGGGATTTCAGCATGATTATTAATAACGTAAAGCTGGTCCTCGAAGACGAGGTGGTTAACGGTTCGCTGGAAGTCCAGGACGGCAGAATTTCGGCCTTTGCCGAAAGCCAGAGCCGACTGGCGGAGGCCATCGATGGAGAGGGCTGCTGGCTGCTGCCGGGGCTTATCGAGCTGCATACCGACAACCTGGACAAGTTTTTCACCCCGCGACCGAAAGTGGACTGGCCCGCCCACTCGGCGATGAGCAGCCACGACGCGCTGATGGTCGCCAGCGGCATCACCACCGTGCTGGATGCCGTGGCTATTGGCGATGTGCGCGACGGCGGCGATCGCCTGGAAAATCTCGAAAAAATGATCAACGCCGTGGAAGAGACGCAGAAGCGCGGCCTCAACCGCGCTGAGCATCGGCTGCATCTTCGCTGCGAACTGCCGCATCACACCACCCTGCCGCTGTTTGAGAAGCTGGTTGGCCGCGAGCCGGTGAGCATGGTCTCCCTGATGGATCACTCCCCTGGCCAGCGCCAGTATGCCGACCGCAGCAAATACCGCGACTATTATCAGGGCAAATATCACCTGACCAACGAAGAGATGGACAAATTCGAAGAGGAACAGATGGCGCTGGCGGCGGCCTGGTCTCAGCCTAACCGGCAGCGCATCGCCGCCATCTGTCGCGAGCGAAATATCGCGCTGGCCAGCCACGATGACGCCACCTGCGAACATGTGCTCGAATCGCGCCAGCTTGGCAGCGTCATCGCCGAATTTCCCACCACGATCGCCGCAGCCCAGGCGTCGCGCCAGCACGGGATGAACGTTCTGATGGGCGCGCCGAATATCGTACGCGGCGGCTCGCACTCGGGGAATGTCGCCGCCCACCATCTGGCGGCCAGCGGCCTGCTGGACATTCTCTCCTCCGACTATTATCCCGCCAGCCTGCTGGATGCCGCTTTTCGCATCGCCGACGACGAGGGCAACGCCTTTACCCTCGCGCAGGCCATTCGTCTGGTGAGCAAAAACCCGGCCCAGGCGCTGGGGCTGCACGACCGCGGGGAGATTGCCGAAGGTAAGCGGGCGGACCTGGTGCTGGCGCGCCGTCACGGCGAGCATATCCATATTGACCACGTCTGGCGGCAAGGCAAGAGGGTCTTCTGATGACAGGGAAACTGATTTGGCTGGTCGGTCCGTCCGGCTCCGGCAAAGACAGCCTGCTGGCGGCGCTGCGCCAGCGAGAACATCCCCAGCTGCTGGTGGCGCACCGCTACATTACCCGCCCGCACAACGCGGGCTGTGAAAACCATATCGCCCTCAGCGAGCATGAGTTTTTTACCCGCGCCGAGCAGCATCTGTTTGCCCTTAGCTGGCACGCTAACAATAATTACTATGGCATCGGTATCGAGATTGACCTGTGGCTGCACGCCGGGTTTAACGTGGTCGCTAACGGCTCCCGCGCCCACCTGGCGCAGGCGCAGACGCGCTATGCCGACGCCCTACTGCCCATCTGTTTGCAGGTCTCGCCGGAGGTGCTGCGACAGCGCCTGGAGCAGCGCGGAAGGGAGAACGAGACGGAAATCGCCCAGCGGCTGGAGCGCGCGGCGCGCTATACGCCGAGCGCATGTTTGACCCTGAATAACGATGGCCGCCTGAGCCAGTCGGTGGATGCGCTGGTCTCGCTGATTCGCGTTCACGGCAACCGACACGAGCAGCAAATTGCCTGAGACGAGGAAAAATATGAGCCTGACGATCCGCTTGACCGGCACCGGCGGCGCGCAGCTGGTGCCGGTTTTCGGCTGCGCCTGCCGCGCCTGCCGCCGCGCCCGCGCCAACGACGCGCATCGCCGTCGCCCCTGTAGCGCGGCGGTGAAGTTCAACAACGCGGTGACGCTGCTCGATGCCGGGCTGCCGGATCTGCTCGAGCGGTGGCCCGCCGGCAGCTTTCAGCAGTTTCTGCTCACCCATTATCATATGGATCACGTGCAGGGCCTGTTCCCCCTGCGCTGGGGCGTAGGCGAAGCGATTGCGGTTTACGGCCCGCCCGATGAACAGGGCTGCGATGACCTGTTCAGGCATCCGGGCCTGCTTGATTTCAGCCATACCGTTGAGCCATTCGTGATGTTTGAACTTCAGGGATTGCGCGTTACGCCGCTGCCGCTGAATCACTCAAAGCTCACTTTCGGCTACCTGCTGGAATCGGCCCATAGCCGGGTCGCCTGGCTGTCCGACACCGCAGCCCTGCCGGAAAAAACCCTCAAGTTCCTGCTTAACAACCGACCGCAGCTTATCATCATCGACTGCAGCCACGAGCCGCGCCCGCAGCCCCCACGCAATCACTGCGATCTCAACACCGTGCGAGCTATTAACGAGGTCATCGGCTGCCCGCGGGTGATCCTTACCCATATCAGCCACCAGTTCGATGCATGGATGATGGAAAATTCTCTGCCTGCGGGATTTGAAGCGGGATTTGACGGCATGGAGATTGTGCTGGATTAACCAAACTTCATCGTCTCTTCACTTAACCTCACTATCTTCCCTGCGGACTTAACTATCTGAAGGGAATCCTGTGACCACAACACGACGAGTTCTACATCATGCCGGCTGGTTTGCCGGCTTTGGGCCGTTTATACCGCTGCCGATACTTCTTTTTTTCCCTAAGGGAAGCTCGTTTTTCAGCATCTTCAGGCATCTTCCGGAGATCGTATCTCTTACCTGGATTGTCGGCTTTCTGCCCGCATTGTTAACCGGTATTTTTATGGCCGTTCTGTCTGGTAACGTTTATCGCCACTGGTTTTGGCGTTTATTAACAGGGGGAATCGCGGCCGTTGTGATAACGGCCATCTGCTGCGGCACAATCGGCGCCTTTATGCCGATGTTTTTCTATTTAATCCCGCTGTTACTTCTCTCGGCGCTGCTGTCCGGCATGATTATGGGGCTGATAATTCCCCGACTTCCGCCGCGGGTCGCGCCGCATCAATAATCATCATCCAGCCTGCGCTGGTCGCTTTCCAACTGACGGCGGTCCCGGTCCAGCTGGCGCTGACGCTCATCAAGTTCGCGGCGACGATCTTCCAGCTGTCGCCGTTGATCGTCATACTGCCGCTGGCGATCGGCGTTTTGCTGACGGCTGCCCTGATAGCGCCCATCATCATAATCCTCATCATCGGAACGGTTGCCGTTGGGTTGATAAGCGTCATTAATGGCCTGCTGAATATTGCCGATCGCATCGTCAATAATATCAGCGTGCGCCAGCTGGCTGGCGAAGGAAAGAGCGCAGAAAAGCAAAGTAGTAGAGTAACGTTTCATAAAGCCAGTCTCATCAGGGGGCTGGCTCTACGTTAATCAAGGGCTATCGCGGCGAGTAGCGGAGGAATCTCAAATCCGCTGCTGTTCAATCGCGCCGATGGCGTCCACCCGCCCCTGATGGCGTCCGCCCTCGAATTCGGCGCTCAGCCAGGCATCAACGATCATTTTCGCCAGTTCAAGGCCGATCACCCTGGCGCCAAAGGCCAGAACGTTGGTGTCATTATGCTGGCGTGATAGCTGAGCCGAGTAGGGCTCGCTGCAAACCACCGCGCGAATCCCGGGGTGCTTATTGGCGGCAATGGAGATGCCGACGCCGGTGCCGCAGATCAGAATCCCGCCGTCAACTTCGCCGGCGGCAACCGCCTGCGCGACGGCGCTGGCATAGCGCGGATAATCGGTACGTTCCGTTGACCATGCGCCTTTATCCACCACCTCCATTCCGCGCTGACGCAGATGCAACACAATATCGTCTTTCAGGATAAACCCAACATGATCGCAGCCAATTGCAATCCTTTTCATACCTAGCCTCGCCTGTTAGTCACTTTACGAAAATGCTTTATGTTGTGATTTAAACGGCATTTATCGGCCAAATAAGCGTCAAAAACACCGCAGCCAGGGCCTGTTCTACACGCTGTAATTTCACAAATCAAGCGTCATCGTTCTTTCCTCTCAAATTGCCACCCCATTAAAATCAACAGGGAAAACAACATAATTCATTGATAATTAAAAAATAATAAATAATTCAACGAAAAACCAACCTCCCTTAAACTTCACAACGGACATTACTTTATAAAAATATAAAATTTGTGAAGTTGATAGTATCTTTTCTGTTTTGCCTGTGGTGATATAGTGACGTCTTCATTTTATGGACAATGAGAAAGCGATGAATCAGTCAGAATCCAGTTCGCTCCCCAACGGTATCGGCCTTGCCCCCTGGCTTCGCATGAAGCAGGAAGGGATGACCGAAAATGAAAGCCGCATCGTCGAATGGTTGCTTACCCCCGGCAATCTGAGCGATGCGCCGGCCATTAAGGACGTCGCAGAGGCGCTGTCGGTGTCAGAGGCCATGATCGTTAAGGTCTCTAAACTGCTCGGTTTTAGCGGTTTTCGTAATCTGCGCAGCGCGCTGGAAGCCTATTTTTCGCAGTCTGAGCAGGTCCTGCCGACTGAGCTCTCTTTTGATGAAGCGCCGCAGGATGTGGTGAATAAGGTGTTCAACATCACCCTGCGCACCATTATGGAAGGCCAGTCGATCGTGAACGTCGACGAAATTCATCGCGCGGCGCGCTTTTTCGCCCAGGCCAACCAGCGCGACCTGTACGGCGCGGGCGGTTCAAACGCCATCTGCGCGGACGTGCAGCATAAGTTTTTACGCATCGGCGTGCGCTGCCAGGCCTACCCGGACGCACATATCATGATGATGTCCGCCTCGCTGCTGAAGGAAGGCGATGTGGTACTGGTGGTCTCGCACTCCGGGCGCACCAGCGATATCAAATCAGCGGTGGAGCTGGCGAAAAAGAATGGCGCAAAAATTATTTGTATCACCCATAGCTATCATTCACCGATTGCCAAATTAGCTGATTTTATTATTTGTTCGCCAGCACCAGAGACGCCTTTATTAGGCCGTAACGCCTCAGCGCGTATATTACAACTCACGTTATTAGATGCGTTTTTTGTTTCCGTTGCCCAGCTGAATATTGAACAAGCGAATTTAAATATGCGAAAAACCGGCGCGATTGTTAATTTCTTTTCACCCGGCGCGCTTAAATAAAAAAACCGATCCCACGTTGGTGGGATCAATATAACTGTATCCTACACTGAGAATACTGCCATGAATAAATATCTGAAACTTTTCAGCGGCACGCTCATGGGCGTAATGTTATCCACCAGCGCCTTTGCCGCCGCCGATTATGCTGTGGTTTTAAAAACTTTATCCAATCCGTTTTGGGTGGATATGAAAAAAGGGATTGAAGACGAAGCCAAAACGCTGGGCGTAAGCGTCGATATTTTTGCTTCTCCTTCTGAAGGGGATTTTCAGTCGCAGCTGCAGCTGTTTGAAGACCTGAGCAACAAAAACTACAAAGGTATCGCCTTTGCGCCGCTCTCCTCGGTAAACCTGGTGATGCCGGTGGCCAAAGCCTGGAAAAAAGGCATCTATCTGGTCAACCTCGATGAAAAAATCGATATGGATAACCTGAAGAAAGCCGGCGGCAACGTTGAAGGTTTTGTCACCACCGATAACGTGGCTGTCGGGGCAAAAGGCGCGGAGTTTATTATCGACAAGCTGGGTGCGGAAGGCGGCGAAGTGGCGATTATCGAAGGTAAAGCCGGTAACGCCTCCGGTGAAGCTCGCCGCAATGGCGCCACCGAGGCCTTCAAAAAAGCGAGCCAGATCAAGCTAGTGGCCAGCCAGCCCGCCGACTGGGACCGTATTAAAGCGCTGGACGTCGCCACGAACGTGCTGCAGCGTAACCCGAACGTTAAAGCGATTTACTGCGCCAACGACACCATGGCGATGGGCGTCGCCCAGGCCGTCGCCAACGCCGGCAAAACCGGCAAGGTGCTGGTGGTCGGTACCGACGGTATTCCGGAAGCGCGCAAAATGGTCGAAGCCGGACAGATGACCGCCACTATCGCGCAGAACCCGGCAGATATTGGCGCGACGGGCCTGAAGCTGATGGTCGATGCCGAGAAGAGCGGCAAGGTGATCCCGCTGGATAAAGCCCCTCAGTTTACGCTGGTGGATTCCATTCTGGTGACGAAATAGGTCTGCCCCCCCTCTTCCTTTGGGAGAGGGGCATTCATGCAGAGGTAATGAAGGAAATTTTCTATGCTCACGCCATATATTTCAATGGCGGGGATCGGCAAATCCTTTGGCCCGGTTCACGCATTAAAATCGGTTGATTTAACTATTTACCCGCACGAAATACATGCGTTATTAGGGGAAAATGGTGCCGGTAAATCAACGCTGATGAAAGTATTGTCGGGAATCCATGAACCGACCAAAGGCACCATTACCATTAATAACGTGAACTACGACAAGCTGGACCATAAATTAGCGGCCCAGCTCGGCATCGGCATTATTTATCAGGAGCTCAGCGTCATTGATGAATTAACGGTGCTGGAGAATTTATATATTGGCCGCCATCTGACGAAAAAAGTCTGCGGCGTCAACGTGATCGACTGGAAAGAAATGCGCGTGCGGGCGGCGATGATGCTGCTGCGCGTCGGGCTGAAGATCGACTTAGACGAAAAGGTGGCCAATCTCTCCATCAGCCACAAGCAGATGCTGGAAATCGCCAAAACGCTGATGCTCGACGCCAAAGTGCTGATCATGGATGAACCGACCTCCTCACTGACCAATAAAGAGGTGGACTATCTGTTCCTGATCATGAACCAGCTGCGTAAAGAGGGCACCGCCATTGTCTATATCTCGCACAAGCTAGCGGAAATACGCCGCATCTGCGACCGCTATACGGTGATGAAAGACGGCAGCAGCGTCTGCAGCGGAATGGTCAGCGAAGTGAATAACGACGACATCGTACGCCTGATGGTCGGCCGCGAGCTGCAAAACCGCTTTAACGCCATGAAAGAGAGCACCGGCAATATCGTCCGCGAGACGGTATTCGAAGTGAAAAACGTCACCAGCCATGACAAGAAAAAGGTACGCGATATCTCGTTCAGCGTGAATCGCGGCGAAATTCTCGGCTTCGCCGGGCTGGTCGGCTCCGGGCGCACGGAGCTCATGGACTGCCTGTTTGGGGTTGATAAGCGTAGCGGCGGTGAAATTTATCTCAACGGCAAAGCGATCTCCCCCCGCTCGCCGCTGGACGCCTTAAAAAAAGGGATGGGCTACATCACCGAAAGCCGCCGGGAAAACGGCTTTTTCCCCAATTTTTCCATCGCTCAGAACATGGCGGTCAGCCAGAGCCTGAAGCGTGGCGGCTACAAAGGGGCCATGGGGCTGTTCCGCGAAGGCGACGAACGCAAAACGGCGGAAGAGCAGCGCAAACTGCTGGCGCTGAAGTGCCATTCGGTCGATCAGAACATCACCGAGCTTTCCGGCGGCAACCAGCAGAAGGTGCTGATTTCCAAATGGCTGTGCTGCAGCCCCGAAGTGATCATTTTTGACGAGCCGACGCGCGGTATCGACGTCGGTGCGAAAGCCGAAATTTATAAAGTGATGCGCCAGCTGGCCGATGACGGAAAAGTCATCCTGATGGTGTCATCCGAACTACCTGAAATTATCGCCGTCTGCGACCGCATTGCCGTGTTCTGCGAAGGGCGACTGACGCAAATCCTGACCAATCGCGACGACTTGAGCGAAGAGGAGATTATGGCATGGGCACTACCACAAGAGTGAAAGGCGATATGGACGAGAAAAAACCGTTTAACTTCGCGCTGTTCTGGGATAAATACGGCACCTTTTTTATCCTCGCCATTATTGTCGCCATCTTCGGCACCCTATCGTCAGAGTACTTCCTGACGACCAACAACATTACACAGATCTTCGTCCAAAGTTCGGTCACCGTCCTGATCGGCATGGGCGAATTCTTCGCGATCCTCGTCGCCGGGATCGATCTGTCGGTAGGGGCGATCCTCGCGCTCTCCGGGATGGTCACCGCTAAGTTAATGCTGGCGGGCGTCGATCCGTTCCTCGCGGCGCTGATTGGCGGCGTGCTGGTCGGCGGCGCGCTGGGCGCCATCAACGGCTGTCTGGTCAACTGGACCGGCCTGCACCCGTTCATTATTACCCTCGGCACCAACGCTATCTTTCGCGGTATCACCCTGGTGATTTCCGATGCCAACTCGGTATACGGCTTCTCGTTTGATTTCGTTAACTTCTTCGCCGCCACGCCGCTGGGTATACCGGTTCCGGTGATTTTCTCGCTGATTGTGGCGGTGATCCTCTGGTTCCTGACCACCCGCATGCGCGTGGGCCGCAACATCTACGCGCTGGGCGGCAACAAGAACTCCGCTTTCTACTCCGGTATCGACGTCAAATTCCACATGCTGCTGGTGTTCATTATTTCCGGCGTTTGCGCCGGGCTGGCGGGCGTGGTCTCCACCGCGCGTCTCGGCGCGGCGGAACCGCTGGCGGGGATGGGCTTTGAAACCTACGCCATCGCCAGCGCCATCATCGGCGGCACCAGCTTCTTCGGCGGTAAAGGACGCATCTTCTCGGTGGTCATCGGCGGCCTGATTATCGGCACCATCAATAACGGACTGAACATTCTGCAAGTACAAACCTACTACCAGCTGGTGGTAATGGGCGGGTTAATCATCGCGGCTGTCGCCCTCGACCGTCTTATCAGTAAGTAAGGAATTTATAATGAAAATTGCTCCCTCTTTAATGTGTATGGATCTGCTGAAATTCAAAGAACAGATCGAGTTTATCGACCAGCACGCAGACTATTTCCACATCGACATTATGGACGGTCATTTTGTACCGAACCTGACCCTGTCGCCGTTTTTCGTCGGCCAGGTGAAAAAGCTGGCCAGCAAGCCGCTGGACTGCCACCTGATGGTCACCCGCCCGCAGGACTACATTAGCCAACTGGCGCAGGCAGGGGCGGATTTTATCACCCTGCATCCGGAAACGATTAACGGCCAGGCCTTCCGCCTGATCGAAGAGATCCGCCGCCACGGCATGAAGGTCGGGCTGATCCTCAACCCGGAAACCCCGGTCGAAGCCATGAAGTACTACATCCATAAAGCCGACAAAATCACGGTGATGACCGTCGATCCGGGCTTCGCCGGGCAGCCGTTTATCCCGGAGATGCTGGAAAAAATCGCCGAACTGAAAGCCTGGCGCGAGCGCGAGGGGCTGAGCTACGAGATCGAAATCGACGGTTCCTGCAATAAAGCCACCTATCAAAAGCTGATGGCGGCGGGCGCGGACGTGTTTATCGTCGGCACCTCAGGCCTCTTTAACCATGCTGATAAGATTGAAGACGCGTGGCAGATCATGGCAGAGCAGATCCTGGCGGCGAAACACGAGGTACTGCCTCATGCAAAAACAGCGTAACGTCGTCGCGGGCGTGGATATGGGCGCGACCCATATCCGCCTTTGCCTGCAAACCGCGCAGGGCGAAGCGCTGCACTGCGAAAAGCGGCGCACCGCTGATGTAATTAGCGCCGACGGCCTGGTCAATGGCATTAAAAACCTGTTGCAGCAGCAGCTGACCCTGCACGACGCCCATTGCTGCGGGCTGGTGATGGGGTTCCCGGCGCTGGTGGCAAAAGACAAGCGGACGATTATCTCCACGCCTAATCTGCCTCTCGCCGCCGACGACCTCTATAATCTGGCCGACCGGCTGGAAGCGGCGCTATGCTGCCCGGTGGAGTTTTCCCGCGATGTGAATCTGCAGCTCTCTTTTGATGTGCAGGAGAATGGCCTGCAGGAGCAGGAGGTACTAGCGGCCTATCTCGGCACCGGCATGGGCTTCGCGGTCTGGCTCAACGGCGGGCCGTGGACCGGCGCGCACGGCGTGGCGGGCGAGCTGGGGCATATTCCGCAGGGCGATGACGCCCTCACCTGCGCCTGCGGCAACCCCGCCTGTCTGGAAACCGTTTGCTCCGGCATTGCGCTCAAGCGCTGGTATGAACAGCAACCTCGAGCGTACGAACTGGGCGAGCTGTTCGTCCACGCTGCGCGGGAGCCGTTTGTCCAGACGTTGCTAAACCACGCCGCTCGCGCCATCGCCACCAGCATCAACCTGTTCGATCCCGATGCGGTGATCCTCGGCGGCGGGGTGATGGATATGCCCGCCTTCCCGCGCGACACCTTAATCGCGATGGTCAAAACCTACGTTCGCCGTCCGCTGCCGTATCAGGCCGTTCGCTTTATCGCCGCCTCCTCTTCAGCGTTTAACGGCGCCCAGGGCGCGGCGGCGCTGGCGAGAAGCCGGTATTTAAACTAGCCCAGCAATACCTGTAAGCGCGCTGCCCCGCGATCTTCTCCGGGGGCGGTGCTGCGCGCCTGTCCGGGCTGCCCGACCCGCGTCACATCCTCTCGCGTCGACACGTCAAAACTGACGATAGGCTGTTTTTCGTCAGCATTTCGCCCAAAAAAACAACGTATCATCAGTCAATACCCACAATGAAAACATGGCATAGAAGATGCATAGTGACGGCGCGATAGCGCGTATGCGCCAATTGATTAACTGGAGCAAGACCGATGAAAAAAGTCGTCACGGTTTGCCCGTATTGCGCATCAGGTTGCAAAATCAACCTGGTGGTCGATAACGGCAAAATCGTTCGGGCGGAGGCGGCACAGGGGAAAACCAACCAGGGAACCCTGTGTCTGAAAGGCTATTATGGCTGGGACTTCATTAACGATACCCAGATCCTTACCCCGCGCCTGAAAACCCCGATGATCCGTCGCCAGCGCGGCGGCAAGCTGGAATCCGTCTCCTGGGATGAGGCGCTCGATTACGTCGCCACTCGCCTTAGCGCCATTAAAGAGAAGTATGGCCCGGACGCGATTCAGACTACCGGTTCGTCCCGCGGAACGGGTAACGAAACCAACTATGTGATGCAAAAATTCGCGCGCGCCGTTATTGGTACCAATAACGTCGACTGCTGCGCTCGCGTCTGACACGGCCCATCGGTTGCAGGTCTGCACCAATCGGTCGGTAACGGCGCTATGAGTAATGCCATCACCGAGATCGACAACACCGATCTCGTGTTTATCTTCGGGTATAACCCGGCAGATTCACACCCTATTGTGGCGAATCACGTGATTAACGCCAAACGCAATGGGGCGAAAATCATCGTCTGCGATCCGCGTAAAATCGAAACCGCGCGCATCGCCGATATGCACATTGCGCTGAAAAACGGCTCGAACATCGCGCTGCTCAACGCCATCGGGCATGTCATTATCGAAGAGGATCTTTACGATAAATCCTTCGTCGCCAGCCGTTCCGAGGGCTTCGAAGAGTATCGCAAAATCGTCGAAGGCTATACGCCGGAGTCGGTGGAAGCGATTACCGGCGTCAGCGCCCAGGAAATCCGCGCCTGCGCCCGGATGTACGCCAGCGCGAAATCCGCCGCTATCCTGTGGGGCATGGGCGTGACCCAGTTCTACCAGGGCGTGGAGACCGTACGTTCGTTGACCAGCCTGGCGATCCTCACCGGCAACCTCGGCAAGCCGAGCGTCGGCGTCAATCCGGTGCGCGGCCAGAACAACGTTCAGGGCGCCTGTGATATGGGCGCGCTGCCGGATACCTATCCGGGCTATCAGTACGTTAAGTTCCCGGAAAACCGCGAGAAGTTCGCCAAAGCCTGGGGCGTCGACAGCCTGCCGGCGCACACCGGCTACCGCATCAGCGAGCTGCCGCACCGCGCGGCGCATGGCGAAGTACGGGCGGCGTACATCATGGGGGAAGATCCGCTGCAGACCGATGCCGAGCTGTCCGCCGTGCGTAAGGCTTTCGACGATCTGGAACTGGTTATCGTCCAGGATATTTTCATGACCAAAACCGCCTCAGCGGCCGACGTTATCCTGCCTTCCACTTCATGGGGCGAGCACGAAGGCGTTTATACCGCAGCGGACCGCGGCTTCCAGCGCTTCTTTAAAGCGGTAGAGCCGAAGTGGGACCTGAAAACCGACTGGCAGATCATCAGCGAAATCGCCACCCGGATGGGTTATAAGATGCACTACAACAACACCCAGGAAATCTGGGACGAGTTGCGTCATCTGTGCCCGGATTTCTATGGTGCCACCTACGAGAAAATGGGCGAGCTGGGCTACGTCATGTGGCCGTGCCGCGATGAGTCCGACGCTGACCAGGGGACCTCTTATCTGTTTAAAGAGAAGTTCGATACCCCGAACGGTCTGGCGCAGTTCTTCACCTGCGACTGGGTCGCGCCGATTGACAAGCTCACCGACGAGTATCCGATGGTGCTGTCGACGGTGCGTGAAGTCGGCCACTACTCGTGCCGTTCGATGACCGGCAACTGTGCGGCGCTGGCCGCGTTAGCGGATGAACCGGGCTATGCGCAGATCAATACCGCCGATGCCGAACGTCTGGGCATTGAGGATGAGGCGCTGGTGTGGGTGAATTCGCGTAAAGGGCGCATCATCACCCGCGCGCAGGTTAGCGATCGTCCGAACAAAGGGGCGGTCTATATGACCTACCAGTGGTGGATTGGCGCCTGTAACGAGCTGGTTTCCGAGAACCTGAGCCCGATAACCAAAACGCCGGAGTACAAGTACTGCGCCGTCAACGTTGAGCCGATTGCCGACCAACGGGCCGCCGAGCAGTACGTGATTGACGAGTACAACAAGCTGAAAACCCGCCTGCGCGAAAGCGCAATGGGCTAATCAGGCCGCCTCCCCGGAGGCGGTGCTTCACACCTGCCCGGGCTACACAATCCGTAGCCCGGGTAAGGCGTTTACGCCGCAACCCAGGAAACAGATCGCTCGATTATTCGGGTAAAGCATGAGTCTCCCCCACTCGTTCCCGTCGTTTTCTTCTCCTTCACCTGCCTTTATACTGCTCACTATGTCCTCTACCGATAATAAAAAATGAAATACCTCTCTTTACTGCTGGTGATAGCAAGCGTCGCCGCAGGTGCCATGGAACCCGGCAGCCAGTACAAAGCGCAGGCCGAAGCGGGCGAGCCGCGCGCTCAGTATTACCTGGCGGATACCTACGTTAGCTTCGGCGATTTTCCGCAGGCCGAATACTGGGCGCAAAAAGCCGCGGACAACGGCGACGGCGATGCCCTGGCGCTGCTGGCCCAGCTCAAAATCCGCAATCCGCAGCAGGCCGACTATCTCCAGGCGAAAGCGCTGGCTGAAAAATCGGTGAAAACCGGCAGCAGGGCGGGAGAAATTGTCCTCGCCCGGGTGCTGGTGAATCAGCAGGCCGGTACGCCGAACTATTCGCACGCCATCTCCCTGTTACAGCATGCCGCACAGGATCCGGAGAGCGACTCCGCCGTCGACGCCCAGATGCTGCTGGGGCTCATCTACGCCAGCGGCGTTCATCCGCCGGAGGATGACGTAAAAGCGACGCAGTATTTCAAAGAGAGCTCCGCCCTCTCCCGCACCGGCTACGCCGAGTACTGGGCCGGGATGCTTTTCCAGCAGGGAGAAAAAGGCTTTATCGAACCAAACAAGCAAAAAGCGCTGCACTGGCTCAACGTGAGCTGTCAGGAGGGGTTTGATACCGGCTGTGAAGAGTTCGACAGGATCAGTAAAAGATAAGAAAAAGCCCGGAGCGATGTCACCGGGCTTTCTGTTTTATTGCGCCGTTTTATCAAATTTACCCAGCACTTCACGCTCGTACGCCAGCGCTTTTTTGCGGTCAAATTTGTGTTCCCATTTGGCGATAACCAGCACCGCCAGCGCGTTACCCACTACGTTCAGCGCGGTACGCGCCATATCGAGGATACGGTCAACGCCGGCGATAAAGGCCAGACCTTCCAGCGGAATACCCACGCTGCCCAGCGTCGCCAGCAGCACCACGAAGGAGACGCCCGGCACGCCGGCAATCCCTTTCGACGTCACCATCAGCGTCAGCACGAGGGTAATTTCCTGCCAGATGGAGAGGTCGATACCGTACAACTGGGCAATAAAGATCGCCGCAATGCTCTGATACAGCGTTGAGCCATCGAGGTTAAACGAGTAGCCGGTAGGCACCACGAAGCTGGTGATCGACGCCGGCGCGCCATAGGCTTCCATCTTCTCAATAATACGCGGCAGCACGCTCTCGGAGCTGGCGGTAGAGTAAGCCAGAATCAGCTCATCCTTCAGAATGCGAATCAGAGTCCAGATGCTCAGCCCGCAAACCCGCGCCACGATGCCTAATACCACCAGCGCGAAGAACAGGATCGCGAAGTAAACCAGAATCACCAGCTTCGCCAGCGGCCACAGCGAGGCGAAGCCGAAGGTCGCCACGGTCACCGAGATCAGCGCGAACACGCCAACCGGAGCATAACGCATCACCATATGCGTCACTTTGAACATGGTTTCAGAGATAGAGCGGAACACCGTAACCAGCGGTTCGCGGTGGGTAGCGGGCAGCGAGGAGAGGCCGAGACCAAACAGCACCGAGAAGAAGATAATCGGCAGCATGTCGCCTTTCGCCATCGAGGCCACGATATTGGTCGGCACCAGCGAGAGGATGGTGCCCATCAGGCCATGCGCGTGGCTCTGCACTTCCGCCGTGGTGTTTTGATACTTCGAAATATCCACCGCCGCCAGCTGCGACATATCGATCCCGCTCCCCGGCTGGAAGACGTTCGCCAGGGTGATCCCCAGCACGATAGCCACCGTGGTGATCACTTCAAAATAGATAATGGTTTTCGCGCCGATACGGCCCAACTGCTTCGCGTCGCCCACGCCCGCAATACCGACCACCAGGGTCGAAATAACGATCGGTACGACGATCATTTTAATCAGATGGATAAAGATATCGCCCGCCGGGGTCAGCAGATTCGAGATCAGCCAATCACGGCTTTCGGCGTGGTAATGCAGGTAACTGCCCAGAAGTATGCCCAGCACCAGCGCCAGCAAAATTTGCCAGGCCAGGCTGACTTTTGTTTTTTTCTTCACTACAGACTTCCTCGATGAAAGGCACCATTCCAGGAGGTAATGGCGCCCACTGAAAGGGGTATGAATTGTGTTGCGTTGCTTTATAGGGTTATTTAACGCGCAATATCAGTATCATTTGCACGGCATGCTGCGCAAGTCTTTAAGAACAGCGGTTTACTCTGATTTTATGCATAAACCCGCTAATATTCCCACCTTATATTGCATAAGTATTTGTTATAAAAAATATTTAATATATTCAACTTCTATTAATCCATTTCTGAAATTATTTCACATAAAAGTTTCATTTGATTGCTTTTCATTCAATTTATTTATTGCGTGATCTGCCCCCCAAATAGCAAACAAAGCCACCAAAGCCCCTACTATTAACGTTTATTTGACATATATTTAACAACCTACAGGAGAAAAAAAGCCATGAGCCAAATACATAAACACCCTATTCCCGCTACTATTGCGGAACGTTGCCTGATTAACCCGGAACAGTACCAGGCGCAGTATCAACAGTCCGTCACCGACCCTGATGCCTTCTGGGGCGAACAGGGCAAAATCCTTGACTGGATGAAACCCTACACGCGCGTGAAAAATACCTCATTCGCGCCAGGCAATATTTCGATTAAATGGTACGAAGACGGCACGCTGAACCTCGCCGCTAACTGCCTCGATCGCCATCTGGCGGAGCGCGGCGACCAGACGGCCATCATCTGGGAGGGCGATGACGCCAGCCAGAGCAAAAACATCACTTATCGCGAGCTACACCGCGATGTCTGCCGCTTCGCCAACGTCCTGCTCGATCTCGGCATCAAAAAGGGCGATGTGGTCGCTATCTATATGCCGATGGTGCCGGAAGCGGCGGTGGCCATGCTGGCCTGTGCCCGCATCGGCGCTATCCATTCGGTGATTTTCGGTGGCTTCTCGCCGGAAGCGGTCGCCGGACGAATCATCGATTCAAACTCCCGTCTGGTGATCACCGCTGATGAAGGATTGCGCGCCGGTCGCGCGATCCCCCTTAAGAAGAACGTCGATGACGCGTTGAAGAATCCGAACGTCAAAAGTATCGAAAACGTGGTGGTGCTCAAGCGTACCGGCGGCAAAATCGACTGGCAGGAGGGGCGCGACCAGTGGTGGAGCGATCTGATTGAGAAAGCCAGCGCGGAACACCAGCCTGAAGAGATGAACGCCGAAGATCCGCTGTTCATCCTTTATACCTCCGGTTCCACCGGTAAGCCAAAAGGCGTGCTGCACACCACCGGCGGCTACCTGGTCTATGCGGCTTCGACCTTTAAATACGTGTTCGACTATCATCCGGGCGACATCTACTGGTGCACCGCCGACGTCGGCTGGGTCACCGGCCACAGCTACCTGCTGTACGGCCCGCTGGCCTGCGGCGCAACGACGCTGATGTTCGAAGGCGTACCGAACTGGCCGACCCCGGCGCGCATGTGCCAGGTGGTGGATAAGCATCAGGTCAACATTCTCTATACCGCTCCTACGGCGATCCGCGCGCTGATGGCGGAAGGCGATAAGGCCATCGAAGGCACCGACCGCTCTTCCCTGCGCATACTCGGCTCCGTCGGCGAACCGATTAACCCGGAAGCCTGGGAGTGGTACTGGAAGAAAATCGGCAACGAGAAGTGCCCTGTGATGGACACCTGGTGGCAGACCGAAACTGGCGGCTTTATGATCACCCCGCTGCCCGGCGCCATCGAGCTGAAGGCCGGCTCCGCCACGCGTCCCTTCTTCGGTGTCCAGCCGGTACTGGTCGATAACGAAGGCACACCGCTGGAAGGCGCGACCGAGGGCAACCTGGCGATCGCCGACTCCTGGCCGGGCCAGGCGCGCACGCTGTTTGGCGACCACGAACGCTTCGAACAGACCTACTTCTCCACCTTTAAAAATATGTACTTCAGCGGCGACGGCGCGCGCCGTGACGAAGATGGCTACTACTGGATCACCGGCCGCGTCGATGACGTGCTGAACGTTTCCGGCCACCGTCTGGGGACCGCTGAAATTGAATCGGCGCTGGTGTCGCATCCGAAAATCGCCGAAGCGGCGGTGGTCGGCATTCCGCATAATATTAAGGGCCAGGCCATCTACGCCTACGTGACCCTCAACCATGGCGAGGAACCAACGCCGGAGCTCTACGCCGAGGTACGCAACTGGGTTCGTAAAGAGATTGGTCCGCTGGCGACGCCGGACGTGCTGCACTGGACCGATTCCTTGCCGAAAACCCGTTCGGGCAAAATCATGCGCCGTATTCTGCGCAAAATTGCCGCGGGCGATACCAGTAACCTCGGCGATACCTCAACGCTTGCCGATCCGGGCGTGGTGGAGAAACTGCTCGAAGAGAAGCAGGCCATCACGATGCCATCGTAAACCAACCGATCCCCTACACCCTCTCCTCTTCGGGGGAGAGGATATAAATACATACTCCCGAAGGATTTCAGGTAGCAGGAAAGCGGTAAACAGGCGGATTCCCGACAGTTAACTGCCGGGCGGATGAGTGTTGCCGACGACCGGCGCGTGAATGACAAAAGGGAACCTCTGGAGACGCTACGATGAACGATCAGATTTGTCAGCGGATAGAAAATAGTGCGCATTTTAAGGAACTTGTTGCAGCCCGGCAAAGGTTTGCCGCCATCCTGTCACTGATTATGCTGGTGATTTATGTGGGCTTTATTCTGCTTATCGCCTTCGCCCCCGGCTGGCTGGGCACGCCGCTGCATGCGGGCACCAGCGTCACCCGGGGTATTCCGATTGGTATCGGCGTGATCGTTATCTCTTTCGTATTAACCGGAATATACGTCTGGCGGGCAAATGGTGAATTTGATCGGCTGACGAAGAGCATTCTCAGCGAGGTTAAAGCATCATGAAGAAAGTCCTGACGGCGCTCGCCGCCACGCTCCCTTTTACCGCCAATGCCGCGGATGCTATTACCGGCGCGGTACAGCGCCAGCCGACTAACTGGCAGGCGATTATCATGTTCCTGATATTCGTCGCCCTGACGCTCTATATCACCTGGTGGGCGTCAAAACGCGTACGTTCGCGCAGCGATTACTACACCGCGGGCGGCAATATCACCGGTTTCCAGAACGGGCTGGCGATTGCCGGCGACTTTATGTCTGCGGCCTCGTTCCTCGGCATTTCCGCGCTGGTTTACACCTCCGGCTACGATGGGTTGATCTACTCGCTCGGCTTCCTCGTCGGCTGGCCGATTATTTTATTCCTGATCGCCGAACGCCTGCGTAACCTCGGGCGCTATACGTTTGCCGACGTGGCGTCCTATCGTCTTAAACAGGGGCCGATTCGCACCCTCTCCGCCTGCGGTTCGCTAGTGGTAGTGGCGCTCTATCTGATCGCCCAGATGGTCGGCGCAGGTAAGCTTATCCAACTGCTGTTTGGCCTCAACTACCACATTGCGGTCGTCCTGGTCGGCGTGCTGATGGTGCTTTACGTCCTCTTCGGCGGCATGCTCGCCACTACCTGGGTGCAGATTATCAAAGCGGTCCTGCTGCTGTTCGGCGCCAGCTTTATGGCCTTTATGGTGATGAAGCACGTCGGCTTCAGCTTCAATAATCTGTTCACCGAAGCGATGGCGGTCCACCCGAAAGGCGCGGCGATTATGAGCCCAGGCGGGCTGGTGAAAGACCCGATATCAGCGCTATCGCTCGGTCTCGGGCTGATGTTCGGTACTGCGGGCCTGCCGCATATTCTGATGCGTTTCTTCACCGTGAGCGACGCCAAAGAAGCGCGTAAGAGCGTGTTTTACGCCACCGGCTTTATGGGCTACTTCTATATTCTGACCTTTATCATCGGTTTCGGCGCCATCATGCTGGTGGGGGCGAATCCGGCGTTCAAAGATGCGGCCGGGCAGCTTATCGGCGGCAACAACATGGCAGCGGTGCATCTGGCGGACGCGGTCGGCGGCAATCTGTTCCTCGGCTTTATCTCGGCCGTCGCCTTCGCTACCATTCTGGCGGTGGTGGCCGGTTTGACGCTGGCGGGCGCTTCGGCGGTCTCTCACGACCTGTACGCGAACGTGTTCCGTAAAGGCGCGACCGAACGTCAGGAACTGAAGGTGTCGAAGATTACCGTGCTGATCCTTGGCGTAGTGGCGATTCTACTTGGCATCCTGTTCGAGAATCAGAACATCGCCTTTATGGTCGGTCTCGCATTCTCCATCGCCGCCAGCTGTAACTTCCCGATTATCCTGCTGTCGATGTACTGGTCGAAGCTGACCACCCGCGGGGCGATGATTGGCGGCTGGCTGGGTCTGCTGACCGCGGTGATTCTGATGATCCTCGGCCCGACTATCTGGGTACAGATCCTCGGCCACGAAAAGGCGGTATTCCCATATGAATATCCGGCGCTGTTCTCTATCGCCATTGCCTTTGTCGGTATCTGGTTCTTCTCCGCCACCGATAGCTCAGAAGAAGGATTGCGCGAGCGCGAGCGGTTCCGCGCCCAGTTTATCCGTTCGCAGACCGGGATTGGTATCGAGAAAGGTCAGGCGCATTAGCCCCTCTCTTTCCCCGGCCTGCCGGCCGGGGAACATCTTATTGATACGTAAACGTTATCGTTCCGCTCGCGTTCGCGATGCCTGGCGTCACTTTAGAGCCAGTTTTGTAATAGTTCGCCGTAAACGTCAATGCATTGGATGCCGCCGCCCCGCCGGGGTTATCGGGATCGGTGAATATCGTATAGCTGGCATCCGCGCCGGGATTAGTTACCGTTGTTCTGTTGTAAGGATAGACCCGGTAGTTGGTGTTCAGGGATAACGGAACGCCGCGGGTATTCAACTGAACCCCGACGCCGGTCGCCACGTTATCCCCTGTCGTGAGCGCCATCACGCTATGATCCGGGCTATCGCCTGTCGTTTCAGTCGCGTTAACAGCCATCGTGACTCTTGTACCGGGTTCACAGGACAAGATCAGCGTTTGTTCGGCATAACCCGCCTTGCTTGAAAGATCGAATACGTTGGTACTGATTGAGCCCATCGTAAAATTCAGGGCCCCCGTACTGGCCGTGCACCCCATCGGGGTCAGCTGGATTTTTGTCGAACCGGTGACGTGCAGTTGAGAAATAACCATCGTGCCTTGATCGTCTTTCACTGAAACAGTGGCAATAGGATCGGCTAGCGTCAACGTGCTATTACTCGCAATAGCACCGCCCGTTGCGACAAGCTGTATTTGGTAGGTAGGCGCATAGTTAGTGCTTGCCTGAGTATCCCAGGCTCCATTTGGTTTTCCAATATACAGGTCTGCATCGCCGATATAGTGCACATTGTAGTCAGAGTTAAAATCGTTTGAGTCACCGTCATATTCACCAGTAATATTTAACCAGACTTTCACTCTGATACCGATTCCCTGCACCGAGGTCGAGTAGATATTATCGCCAACTAACGTTCCGGCATTTCCCGAACTCCATTCAAATTTTGAATATATCGACCCCACACAGTTTGTAAAAGATGTTGTGGAATGAGTAAGCTGCCCTGAATCATAAAGAATGGTACCTGCAGAGTAACTACCGGCATTGACCAGGACCTGCGCAGGTAAATTAGTCAACGATATATCCCCCTGGTTTGTGCCAGTTTGGCATGCCCAGCTGTAAGCCGGTAACAAACAGGTCAGCAATAATAAAATAAACGTCTTCATACCTCTCCCTCGCGTGAATAGTTCACCTATAGGCCACATTAAAAGTGACCGTATAAGCGACATTTCCCGCCGTTATTTTTCCATTCGGCGTATACATCCTTGCGTTCATATTAAAAACGTGTTCAGAACCCTCAATGAAAGCATAGGTATAGCTGTCGTTTGGCCCCAGGGCCTTTTGATCCCCCGCGCTTAACAGCTGAAGGCCGACGTCCTTGGCGCCATAAATGTTCTCACTCTCATAAATATCGGTATAGGTACTGTTAAATGAGGTACCGCTAAACGTTAGCGTTACGGAAGCCGTTCCAAGAGAGCAATTATCAAAGGCAATGGCAACGATCTTCGCAGCGCTACTCGCACCTGGTTTTCCGCTCAGACTTTGATAGGACACTGTTCCCAGATCGATAGTACTGGAGGGCTTTATCGACACCTCGCATACGGGCTCTTCAATCTTACCGGTGACATTGAAATTAACAGTACTATTCGCATCATAGGCCCAGACGGGACTTGCGAAAATGGATACAAACCCAATGCTAATAATGAATAACAAGCGTGATTTCATTAATGGCCGGCAATTATTTCCTTCCATCGCTTCCATCCTGATTTTATGAATTAAAGCCATCATCCTGATATTCATCATTGGCAATCCGCTGCATAAAAAACGATATCATCCACTGACTGATTAGAGGACAAATCATAATTGAGATAACACTGGCTATTTTTCGTATCACCCCATTTCACAAATAGCCGGCCTTTTTTGGGTAACCCGGTCAAATAGGCTTGCCCGGCATCGCCCACAATTGAACTACGGCGCTCTTTATCATTCAGATTTTCATCATCTAGCGTCACCACAGCGCCAAAAGGCACCGCTTTGTTTTTGTAGCTTATGGTGATCATGGCCTTATAGCCGATCCAGGTATCGTATTTGACTTTAACAACCGCATTACGCGTCGGTACGACTGTTTTGACAATATTATCAATTTCCGCACCAGAGACCTGCTGCTCATCAAGAGAGAGATTGTTTTCATGGTAAGGTCGTACAAAAGGCACAACGGCGTATCCGAAAGCATCGGTCGTAATATTCGTCTGCCCGCGCACTGCCACATCGCTAACGCCAGGCGCTTCGACCAGCGCCACGCTCTCACCCAGATAGCGAGAAAGGGTTACCCCGCCGGAATGGGCAACCATCCCACCGCGCAACGAGTAGTTGTAGTGCGAGCTATAGCTGTCATATCCGTATCCGGCGGCGACTTCGCCTCGTGAACCCTGATAGTTCAGATTGACATTTCCCGAGGTGCCTTTGTCGCTGGCGTTGTAGCCTTCCTGCACGTTCCAGCTCAGGGAACGGTCCGCAAAAGCAGAACCGCTCAGCCCCAGATTATGGGTCGTGTCGCCCGTCCGGCTGCTGTTCAGGTTGTAGTTAGCCGATATATCCGCGCCAAAAGGCATGCTCACCGTAAGCGAAATCATATTATCACTGGTCGGAGAGCTATCGCTGTTCTGGCTTGCGCTCTGCACATTTCGGCTATAGGAGTAGTTAATGAAATAGGAAACGCGGCCCAGAGTATTGCTATAGCTCACCCCCAGCGACTCCATATGTGAATTATCCCAATAAGATTCACTGACCAGCGAGAGGGAGAGAGAACCGAACCCGGAGAAAATCTGGGAAGCCGAAGCATCAAAACGATCTTTAGTCCGCCCCGTTGATGAACAGCACCCGCTATGAGCATTCGCACTATCAATGAAGTTCTGCAGAGAATAATAGCCATGGGTCGAATAACGATATCCGGCAACGGAGAAGTTGGTACCCGTCTGCGGAATATCTTTACTAAAGCGCACGCGATAAGATTGCCCTTCGCTGGATGACGTTCGATCCGCAGCGGGATTGTCTTTGATATCCGCCCAGGACTGAGATGCATCCAGAGAGAGCGCGCCGATAGTGCCGAGGTTAAGTCCGGCGCCCAGCAGAACATTACTGTATTTGTCTTCAAGCTGCTGAAAACCGCTATATAGCGTGACGTTACTTGATGCCCCCCAGGCAAGGTTATATTGCAGGAAGTTGTATTCCTTTCCACCGGAGCTCCCCGAGCGGGTTTTACCGCCGCTAAGAGCGTAATCTACCTGGCCCTCGCGCTGCAAAATCGCCAGCGAAGCGAAAGGCACCACAAAGCTCTGTTCACTGCCATCGGACTCTTTCACCGTCACATACAGATCGCCCGCGCTGCCGGTTGGATAAAGATCGTTTATCTCAAACGCGCCGGGAGAGACCGTGGTTTTATAGATGCTGTATCCATTCTGATAAACCGTCACGTCGGCGGTCGAGCGGGCGATGCCTTTAATGACCGGCGCAAAGCCATTTATACTGTCCGGCAGCATCTCTTTATCTGAATTCAGCTGTAGCCCGGTGAAGCTAATGCTGTCGAACACGCTTGATGAAGTATAGGTTTGACCCACGATCAGCTGGCCTTTCAGGGCGTGTATGTCTCGCGCAATATAGCTGTAGACCGAGTCCCACTGGTTGCCGTTATCATCATGGTTAAGAGTGCTGTAATTACGTAAGCGCCACGGCCCAATGTTTAAGCCTGGCTGCAGGCTAACAAACTGGCTCGACGTCGCTTCCCCGCCGTGCCGCGGGTCGGTTTTTTGCCCGGAGAGATTATAGTTAAGCAGCCCCGCGGTAATGCCCTGCTGCCATCGGTTTTCAGGAACATATCCCCGCGGGTGATGCATCACCGCGACCTGAGGCACGTTAAAATCAACGCGCTGTTGCGAAAGTAATACCGTGGTTCCCCATCCGGGGATCGCGGATAGCCTGGCGCAGCTGGAGCCCGCGACCGCGAGCTCGGGGTAATTTTCCGTTTTAATTGACCACTCTTTCAGATGCGCGACGCTGATACAAGGTGAAGAATCGTCATGATTTTCATCCTGTTGCTTGAAACTGACCGATTCGGAAGCGACAAATTCGTTGTTAATATAAACATCAAGGTTATATTCGCCAGGAGGTACGGTTTCCTGGGAGATATAGCTTAAGTCGACCGACGTTGTACCCGTTTCATTGACCTCCAGCAGGTGAGGATTGAAATATTCACCGGCGAGAGTAGATAGCGGAACTGTGGCAAAGCAGGAAATAATGGCAACGTAGCCACTCTTCAACAGGAATGTAAAATTCTGCCCAACGTTATTGAATGATGGCGGTGTATTTTGGTCCCGGCATTCCATAATCATTGATCACGCTCCATGTGATTTTCTTTTTCCCTGGTGAAGATGTATTTGCAAGCGGTATTTTTATTGTTGAGAACGGAGCTACAAACCATGCTTCAGGGACTGACCTACCATTAACTGTTATTTCTGAAAAATTCATATATAGCGGCGAGGCGTTTTTTACTTTAATTTCTCGGCCTTCAGTAGACCACTGCAGCTTTTCGGCAAAATTTTCCGGAATGGCATTTTTTAATGCCGCCGGGCGAAAAATAAGTTTAATCCGCGAGTTAATGGCAAACTGCACCATATTTTTGTCCGGCGCGCTATCCATAGCGGGAATGCCTTTAATATTTAGCCAAAACATTGACTCTCGCTCCTCGGGCAGCGGTTTACCTGAGCGAAGAATGCGCACAAACCCTTTTTCTCCCGCCTTCAGGCGAAATAGCGGAGGGGTTGTAATAAAGGAATCTTTTGCCGGTGATGCTTCATCCACAACAGCGATCCACGACTGGACAATATTTGTAACGTTATCCTTATTTTGCACAGATACCGTCGCCGCCTTTTGCGTACCGTCGAATATCACTCGCGTCCCGCCAACCACCACACTGGCCTGCGCGACGGATATGCAGGAAAAAAAACACATCAAATAAGCTAATTTATTCATGGTAGAGTCCAGTGAGGGAAAGCTCAAGGCTTTCCCTATGTCTATTTATATAATGCTTAATTAATAATAGGTGACATTATAAGTTACTGTTGTCTGCACCGGCCCTTTTGTTGGATCAGCGGCACCCGACTTAGCCATTTTAACGATAAACGGAATGGTAGCCTCGCCAGAAGAAATATCGACATCTGAACCTTCAGTATTGTTCTTCTGTACGACCCCGGCATTATCAAAAATAGCTATTGCGACATTAGCGGCTGGAGACACTGGAGCCTGGTTTTTAAAATAATCGCTATTAAATGCATCTGCTTCACCACCAAAAGTAATTCTGGCTTTTGTCAGAGCCCCCTCTTCACCGGTAGGGCAATTGCTCAAAGTGAAAGAGAAGTTCTTGGCCGCGCTATAGGTATTATCTTTTAAATCTGCTACCGAAACAGTGCCCATTTCAATGGCGTTAGCGCCATTGTTGATATTGGCTGTACAAGTGGTATCTGAGACCGTACCGGTAAAAGTAATTGTATTCGCTGCTTGTGCCATGGTCACCAGAGAGCAGCCAGCAGATAAGGTTAATATTTTGGCAAGTGTTTTGGCTTTTAATTTCATTGGTATTCCCCTGTATATTAAGATTAACAATCAATCCATCAATTGTTTTATGGCATTTATTAGAGATTGAAATTAAATATCAACTTAAGATTTAAGCTGACTTGCTGCATGGGGAGTGAGTTGCCTGTATTTAATTATATTAGATCATAAATACAAGAGCTTTAATTCCACATGAATCCATTCAATAATAAAAGCTCACGTAACTAAGGTAACTAAAATCGAGATTATTCTCAACCACAGTTTATGAATTATCTTAATTAAGAAGTCACGTTATATAAAACACTAAAGCATACACATGAAAAATATTTAAATGAAATCATAGCATTAAAAACAAAACATATTCATACAACCCATCATTTATCATATTTATATTCATCTTGATAATTAAAAACACTAAAATCAGAAATAATTTCTTACAATTAAGCGCAAATAAATAAGGACATACTCTAAGACATTCGTTCCATTATTCTTAGAATCCTGATAGTTAATGCCTACTCATATATATAAAATGACTAATCATATGAATATTAAGAGAAGTTAGATATATACTTCCGCACTAATAAAAAAACGCATTGTGTAAAAAGCAATATTTAGAACATCACCCAACGCACCAGCGGCGCGGCCAGCACCATCACCACCCCGGATAGCATCATTACCAGGCTGGCGACCACGCCCTCCTGCGGGCCAAGCTCGTAGGATCGTGCGGTACCGGCGCCGTGCGATGCGGCGCCAAACCCGGCCCCCTTTGCCATTCCTTCGCGAATAGAAAGGCGCAGAAACAGTACATCGCCCACCGCCATACCGAATACCCCGGTCACCACCACAAACAGGGCGACTAAGTCTGGCTGACCGCCCAGCGGTTTGGCTGCCGCCAGCGCAAAGGGCGTGGTCACCGAGCGTACCGCCAGGCTGCGCTGGATCTCATCAGGTAAAGTCAGTAATCGCGCCAGCCACACCGAGCTGGTCACTGCGACAACCGACGCGGTAGTGACGCCGGCAGTCAGCGACATCCAGTGGCGCTTAATGATCGCCAGGTTGTCATACACCGGCACGGCAAAAGCGATCGTCGCCGGACCCAGCAGCCACAGTAGCCAGTGGGTCTCCCCCATATAGCGTTGATAGGAGATATGGCCAACCACCAGAATCATGACCAACAGAATCGGGGTAAATACCAGCGGCATCAGCGGAAGTTTATGGAAGCGACGGTAAAGCCGCTTGTTGGCAAAATAGAGTCCCAGCGTGACCAGAAGGCACAGAACGCTTAGCTGAAAATCACTCATGTTTCATCCTGCTGACTTCATAGTGATACACTTTATCAACCACCCACGCCGTTGCGCCCAGTACCATGGTGGTACTCAGGCCAATGACCAGAAAGATGCGCCAGCCATCGACCATTAGCAGCTGCGCGTAGTTGACGACCGCCACCACCGCCGGCACGAAAAATAGCAGCATCTCTGCCAGCAGCCAGCGGGCGCCGGCCCGTACCCAGTTTAGGGGGATAATGCGGCAAACAATCAGCGCCAGCAGCAGCAGCATGCCAACCAGATTCGCCGGAAGCGGCAGGTGCAGCCAGTTGACTAAATATTCAGAGCAGACGAACAGTCCGGCGTAAATCAGTACCTGAACCGGTACCTGAAGACGTTGCATGACGAAGGGCGTCACGCGTGCTGGCGCGAAGGCCATGAGCGGTATTCCTGAAAAAGAAGACAGGCGTGCAGTATAGAGAGCCGCCCGGCCCGGCAGAAATGAATTAAAATCATCGCAGGTATAGTCTCAGGGAATAATCATGGATATCCGAACGCTGCGTTATTTTGTCGAAGTGGTTCGCCAGCAAAGCTTTACCCGCGCGGCGGAGAAACTGTTCGTCACGCAGCCCACCATCAGCAAAATGCTTAAAAATCTGGAAGATGAGCTGAACTGTACGCTGCTGATCCGCGACGGGCGCAAGCTGCTGCTGACCGATACCGGACGCGTGGTTTTCGAGCGCGGGCAGGCCATTCTTGGCGAATTTCATCAACTGGAGTCGGAGCTGAGCGATATTAATCATCTGCACAAAGGCGTACTGCGCCTCGGGATCCCGCCGATGGTCGGCATGCTGATGGCCGAGCCGATTAGCCGCTTCCGCCAGCGCTATGCGGGCATTGAGCTGAAAATCGCCGAGTTTGGCGGGTTGACCGTGCAGCAGGCGGTTAGCAACGGCGAACTGGATCTGGCCATGACGGCGCTTCCCGTTGATGAGGCCAGCGGCCTGACGACGCTATCTCTGTTCAGCCATCCGCTCTGCGTACTGACGCCGAGAACGGCGCAGTGGGAGAGCATCGCGTCATTATCGCCGCAGGCGCTCGCAGCGTATCCGCTGGTAATTTACAACGAGGATTTCGCCCTCAGCCAGCAGCTGATGCGGCTTTTTGCTCAGCATGAGGTTAAGCCGCGCATCGCCGTACGCAGCGGACAGTGGGATTTTCTGGCCGCCATGGTGCAGGCAGGAATTGGCGTCGCGATTTTGCCGGAACCGATTTGCCAGCGTCTCGACCCACAGAGCTTTTGCTGGATCCCCTTGCAGAGCGACCTGCGCTGGGAGCTGGGGATGATTTGGCGGGAAGGGGTGTATATGTCGCACAGCGCGCGAGCGTGGCTGGCGTGCAGTAAGGCGTTCTGGCTGAAGTAAGTCCCCGGGTCGCGGCGTAAACGCCTGACCCGGGGAACAACCGCGTTACTGGTCTTCGATAAGCAGCGCTTCCAGCAGGTCGAGGTCATGCAGCAGCTTCTGCAGCGTCTCGTTACTAATCTGCCGGGTGGCGCGCAGGTGGTACAGCTCACCGCGTTCTGAGCGCAGCGCCGCCAGACGGAACCGCCGTTCGAGGCTCTCTTCCAGCATTGAGGTCTCAACATCGTTGCGCCCATCGACGCGACGACGCAGGTTACCGATGACCCGCGAACTGACCTCGGTCAGCAGCTGATTATCGATATTCTCTTTGGTATCCGCAGCCAGGCGCTCCTCCATTTTCTGAATCGCGACAATCGCCACATCCGCGGTTGCCGCCCGCGCCAGACGCTCCTCTTTGCGCTGCTGGACATGATCGCTCGACTCGATATGCCGCAGCAGAATCGGCAGCACAATCACGCCGACGAACAGCGAGAACAGAATTACCCCTGCGGCCAGGAACACCAGCTCATAGCGCGCCGGGAAGACGTTGCCGTCCGGCAGCAGTAGAGGAATCGACAGTACGCCGGCAAGGGTAATCGCCCCGCGGACACCAGCGACGGAGGAGATCAGCAGCTCGCGCGTGGTCCAGGAGCCAAACTCCATCGGTTTCTTTTTCAGGAAACGCTGGCTGAGTTTGCGCATCGTCCACAGCCAGCCAAAACGCACCAGCATCAGGGCGGCATAAATCAGGATGATATCGGTAAACAGCATCCAGGTTTCGACGTTGGGATCCGCTTCCGCGGCCACCAGAGAAGTGGAGAGAATATCCGGTAGCTGCAGGCCCAACAGCAGGAAGACCATGCCGTTAAACACAAACTCCAGCATCGCCCAGGTGCTGTTGGCGCGCAGGCGCATCGCCAGCGGCGCGCTGCGCATCACCCCGGAACGCGTGATAGTCATCCCCGCCGCGACCGCCGCCAGGATCCCGGAAAAGCCGATATGCTCGGCGATCAGGTAAGAAGCGAATGGCAGCAGGAACAGCAGCACAATTTGCGTTGCCGGTTCATCGCCGCCCCAGCGGCTGAGGAAGCGCATCGAGCGCCCGTACAGCCAGCTGACCACGAAGCCCGCGAGAATACCGCCGACCGCCACCTTGAAAAACTCCACCGTCGCGCCGCCTACGGTAAAGACCATGGTGCCCATCGCCACCGCAACGGCAAACTTCAGGGAGACCAGGCCGGAGGCATCGTTCATCAGCGCCTCGCCCTGCAAAATCCCCATAATTTTTTTCGGGATGCGCCCTTCGCCAACAATCCCGGATAGCGCCACGGCATCCGTTGGCGACAGGACCGCCGCCAGAGCAAAAGCCGGAATCAGTGGAATACCCGGAACGATCCAGTAGATGAGGTAGCCAATACCAACCACCGTCACCACCACCAGCGCTAGCGCCAGACCAAAAATTTCTCGCCCATGCTCAATGAATTCGCGAGTCGGCGTCTTCCAGCCGTCGGCAAAAAGCAGCGGCGGAATGAACAGAACCAGAAAGAGTTCAGGGTCGAATTCAACGTGCAGTCCGAAAGTAGGCCAGGCCAACAGCGCGCCGATGCCGATTTGGATTAAGGGGAGTGGAACCTGAAAGGGCAGTACGCGTGTAACCACCCCGGAGAGAGAGACCACGAGGGTCATGATGAGTATGGTAAAAAATATTTCCATGTGTTCCCTGTTTGCTGCGTTTCTTTTTTTACATCTGAGGCGTCATGTCTCGGCATAATACGCTACTCAGATTAACGCAAAAGGAAACAGGATGTGGCTTAAAAATTAAGCGGGCGGCCAAAGCCGCCCGTTGTTAGCAGAAAAAGTTAAATCGCCCAACCGCCGGCATAGAAGATAACCAGCGCCGCGGCGATGATCACCGTACCCAGGTTAAGCTTACGCCATTCACCAGACACCAGACGTCCAATCACCAGCGTCGCAAAGCCGATCATGATACCGGTCACGATGTTGCAGGTCAGCACGATAAAGACCGCGGTAATCAGGCCCGCCATCGCGTCGACGAAGTCGTTGAAATCGATTTTCGCCACGTTGCTCAGCATCAGCAGGCCGACGTACATCAGCGCCGGAGCGGTGGCATATGCCGGAACCAGATAGGAGAGCGGCGAGAGGAACAGGATCAGCAGGAACAGCACGCCGACGGTCACTGCCGTCAGGCCGGTTTTACCACCCGCCGCCGTACCGGCAGCCGATTCGATATACACCGCCGCCGGCGCCGCGCCCACCAGGCCGGAGAAAACGCTGCTCAGGGAGTCGGTGGTCAGCGCTTTGCCGCCGTTAATAATCTGCCCGTCTTTATCCAGCAGGTTCGCCTGACCGGCCACCGCGCGAATGGTACCGGTGGCGTCAAACACCGCGGTCATCACCAGCGCAAGCACGCTTGGCAACACGACCGGATTCAGCGCCCCCACGATATCCAGACTACCGATCAGCGAGTTGCCTTTATCGTCGCTCAGCGACGGCATGGCGAAAATCCCGGAGAAGTGGACGTTAGGATCGAAAATCAGGCCGATAATCGAGACGCCGATAATCGTCAGCAGGATACCGCCCGGCACTTTCAGTTTTTCAAGGCCGATAATCACCGCCAGCCCGACCAGCGACATAATCACCGGGAAGCTGTCAAAATGCCCCAGCGCCACCGGCAGACCATCCAGCGGGTTTTTGATCACCAGGCCTACGCCATTGGCGGCAATCAGCAGCAGGAACAGGCCGATACCAATCCCGGTGCCGTGCGCCACGCCCTGCGGCAGGTTACGCAGGATCCAGCTACGAATACCGGTTGCGGAAATCACCGTAAACAACACGCCCATAAGAAAGACCGCGCCCAGCGCGACCGGAATGCTGATCTGCTGACCCAGCACCAGGCTGAAGGCGGTAAACGCGGTCAGCGAGATGGCGCAGCCAATCGCCAGCGGCAGGTTCGCCCACAGGCCCATCACCAGAGAGCCGACGCCGGCAACCAGGCAGGTGGAGACAAATACCGCTGCCGGCGGGAAACCCGCTTTACCGAGCATACCTGGCACCACGATGACGGAATAGACCATCGCCAGAAAGGTGGTAAGACCGGCAACGATTTCCTGACGCACGGTGCTGCCGCGAGCAGAAATTTTAAACCAGGCGTCTAATGAACCGCCGTTACGCGCAGAAGGCGTAGACATAGAAAACTTCCCCTGAGAATTTTTATCGTTCGTCTGGATGCGTGGTGGACCATCCACTGCCAGTTAAACGCGATCTCCTTGTGCTACATCGCAGCGCCAGGGGCTGTGAAAAGCAAACGTTTAACTCCGCGCATCCAATACGGTGTGAAGAATGACTTTGCTCCCCCCTGTCAGCAGAGGAAATGATGAGCAAAATAAAAAGGCAAACGATTATCCAGCCTTTAGACGGGCCTTTTCAACTGAAGTTTGTCGTATTTCGCTAAATTTCGCTTATGACGTTCAGGAAATAACCAGCCGATGCGCAAACGTTATCGTCCATGCGCAATCCGGTAACATTTTTGTATTGCGCTGATAGCAATTTTCGCCGGTCATCGGCTTTAGTAATAGTTTACTCGCCGGGTAAGGTAAATGGTCCCCCGCGCGCAATCGCCTTCTGCCAGGCCGGACGCTGCTCTACGCGCTGAACCCACTGCGTCAGATGCGGTAAATCATCCACGCCGCCGCGCGCCAGCAGCGCCATCGCCGGAAAGCTCATCTGAATATCGGCCATACTTAAATCCGCGCCGGCAAACCAGCGCTGGCGGGAAAGATGCGCCTCAATAAAACGGGCATGGGTTTCCACCTGGCGGTTAAGCCACGCCTTTTGCACCCCTTTGCCCAACGCATTGCCCAGCGTGCGCATGCCAAACGGCACTGGGGGTTTACCCAGGCTGGCAAATACCAGCTTCATCAGCAGCAGGGGCATTAGCGAACCCTCGGCGTAGTGCAGCCAAAAACGATATTGCAGCTTATCTTCCACCGACTCAGGCTTTAAGCGCCGGGCGCTATCATAGGTTTCCTGTAAATACTCCAGGATGGCGCCGGATTCCGCCAAAATATGGCCGTTATCCTCTACAACTGGTGATTTGCCCAGCGGATGAACGCTTTTTAATTCCGCCGGGGCGAGCATATTCTTTCCCCGCTGATAAGAGACAACCTGATAAGGCAGCTGCAGCTCTTCCAGCGCCCATAATACGCGCTGCGATCGTGACTGATTGAGATGATGTACCGTTAACATGGGCCTCTCCCGCTGTTTGTTCAAATTAACTATAGGAACAGGCGGCGAATGACGGGAATTTTTCGGCAAACGGAAGAGGCAAATTCAGAGAAAAAAGCCACACTTAAAGTGTCGGCGCAAACCGGAACCTCCATCAAAGATTGCGCAATACTGAGGTGAGCCGACGTCGGGGGAAACCCTCCTGCGTACCAGCGGGATAGTGCGAAAGACCAAGACCGGAAAACAACTAAAGCGCCCTGTTGTGGCGCTTTAGTTGTTTTAGTCATCTTCCAGCAATCGCGCGCCGGTCCCCTCTTCACCCAGCTTATCGCCGGGGTTACGTAACGGGCAATCGCGGCGCGACAGACAGCCGCAGCCAATGCAACCATCGAGCTGATCGCGCAGCGCGGTCAGGGTATGGATGCGTCGGTCTAGCTCTTCCCGCCACTGGGACGACAGCATCTTCCACTCTTTGGCGCTGAGGTTATGCCCTTCCGGCAGCACGCCGAACGCGTCGCCGATGGTTGCCAGCGGAATACCAATACGTTGCGCAATCTTAATGATCGCCACCGCGCGCAGGACGTCGCGCCGGTAGCGCCGCTGATTACCCGCGTTGCGCTGGCTGTGGATCAGCCCTTTGCTTTCATAAAAGTGCAGCGCGGAGACGGCCACGCCGGTTCGTTTTGCCACTTCGCCGGGCGTCAGCAGCATTTTGATGCGGGGTGATTTCTTTTCCATAAAGCGCTTTACCTCAAGTTAACTTGAGGAATTATACTCGCCCGCAGACAAAACGACGAATCGAGAATTGAGAGAGGCCGCTTTATGTCCCATCAGGATATTATCCAAACGCTTATTGAATGGATTGATGAACATATCGATCAACCACTTAACATTGATATAGTCGCCAGAAAATCGGGATACTCGAAATGGTATCTGCAGCGGATGTTCCGCGCCGTGATGCATCAAACGCTGGGAGATTACATTCGCCAGCGCCGCCTACTGCTCGCCGCGGAAGCGCTAAGAACCACCCAGCGTCCTATTTTTGATATCGCGATGGATCTCGGCTACGTGTCGCAGCAGACTTTCTCGCGGGTGTTCCGCCGCGAATTTGACCGTACGCCTACCGCCTATCGCCATCAAATTTCGGCCTGATAAGGCTGCTGATAAGGGCAGAGGCTGATGCGGTCATTCGCCAGCCACTGCATGAACTCCTGCGGTGGCATCGCTTTCGCAAAGTGCCATCCCTGGCAGTATTGCACGCCGCGCTTTTGGAGCCATGCGACCTGCCCTGCCGTTTCGACGCCTTCAGCCACGATTTTTAAGCGCAGGCTGTTCGCCATCTGGATAATATGCTCAGCAATCATGTGGCTGGTGCTGTTGCTCGTCAGCATGTCGACAAAAGATTTATCAATCTTGAGGACATCGACGTTGAGCGCATGGAGGTTGTTCAGGTTGGAGTACCCGGTACCGAAATCATCAATGGCGATTTCATATCCCGCCTCGCGGAACGCCTGAATCACCGGCGTCGTTTTCGCCACGTCGATAAACCCGCGTTCGGTCACTTCAATTTTAATTTGTTCCGCCTTGACCGCGTAGCGGCGGAGCTTCTCGTTGATGTTCTCAATCAGGCGAGCGGAATGGAAATCGGAAGCGGAAAGGTTAATCGCTACGTACAGATGCGGCTGCCGTGCCAGAAACTCGCCAAGATCGGCAAAAACCTCTTCTATCACATAATCGGTGACCTGCGCGATCATCCCTTCGTTTTCCGCCAGTGGAATAAACTCCGCCGGGCTCATCACCGGGCCATCAAAGCCCGGCCAGCGCAATAATGCTTCGGTGCCGACGCAGCGGTTATTTTTAATATCGATAACCGGCTGATAGTGCAGGCACAGCTGGCGCCGGCTCAACGCCCGCTGCAGCATCTTGCGCGGAGAGTGGTACTGCTGCCGGGTGCGCGACCACACCAGTAAAAGCAATACGCTGCAAATCAGCCCCAGCGGTAACGTCAACGTGACCTGGTTATAAAAATTCTGAAAATAGCTGACGCGCGAGGTCGACATAATAACGGCTATCGGGCGAACGCTGGAATGAGCGATGGTATAAACGCGACCATCCTGATGAAATAAAGCCTCTTCAGCACGAATCAGACGATGCAGCTCAGCGGGATCGGCATTCTTGCTGACGGAAAAAAACTGCCGGGTTTTAGTGTCGAAAACGCCCCAGGCGAGGTTGCGGTCGCTGGTTATCAACGCGCTATATGAAAGCGGATTCACCACCACCACATAGTTACCGCGCTGCATATAGTTCATCGCGTAGTCTGGGTAGAAAGGCGTTTCGCGGTAGTAGTAAATCGCGATATCCGGCTTTTTGGTATAGGTTGCGGCCGGAATCCGCCACCCCGTCGGGCGGCGTACCGAGGTGGAGCAGAAAAAATGGGTGCCGTTGGCGTAGATTAAATCGTCGATATAGAGCAGACCGCGAACAATCCCGAGCAGATATTGCTGATGTTGCGGTGAACATATCTCTCCCTGATACAAACGGGCTTTATCCCGCGCTTCGTCGGCCTCATGAATCACTAACTCCGTTTTTTGCAACGCCAGCCGAGAAAACAACCGCAGCTGATCGCCGGTTTCCGCTTTGGCGCGTATCTGCGCAAACCACAACGCCAGCAGCACCGGTAGCAGAATGACTAACACGATGCCAAATATTCTCAACGCCTTACGTGGCGCGCTATGATTCATTTCCGCTTCTTATCCATGCGATACGCCTTAATCAAGGTGAGCTGCCCCGACGACTCTGCTTACTGTGATATGAATTAGGGCATCTCAGCAACACATGCTTTGACGTAAAAACCTCATGACGATGAATTATGAATAATACTGGCTTATAGAAGTCTGGAGAAACATTCTCAACAGAATGAGATTAGCTCCACTATGTTATTCGGTTTATCCGTATAATTAGCCGGAATAAGTAATAAAATCCGTAGAACATAAACCTATATAAAAAAGAAAAGTCGCCGGGAATCACTTATAATCGGCCTTCACGCTGAAAGAACAATCCTCCTCCTCGCCATTAACCACATCATTAGAATGGTTATAAGGCGCAATAAAAGACCTTTTTTAGGCTGGTCAATAAAAGAACAAGTGTGATATAGTTCACATTAGTTAATGAAACAAAAACGTTGTTTCATTACATTCTTGTTTGCCTGAAGATGACCAGAAGACCGTACCATCGTCAGTCTCACCCGGTTGTCAAAGGCTGCCAAATTTCGTTGAGGATAGGTTGATGGCTTCCATTACTACCAGTGTCGTACTTTTGCGCTGGCCGCTCGTGAGCGCAGTGCTGATGTTTCTGGCCAGCTCGTTAAACATTCAGCTACGTAAAAGCGATTATGCCGGTTTAGCGGTGATTTGTAGCTGTATGGGCCTGGCTGCGGCCTGCTGGTTCGCCACCGGTCTGTTAGGTATCACGCTGCTGGACGTGGCGAAAATCTGGGGTAATATCAAGGACGTGATGATTGAAGTCATGAGTCAGACCCCGCCGGAATGGCCGATGATGATGACCTGATGTCCGCCCGCCCTGGCCGGGCGCCGGTGCACCTGACCGGGCAGTCACTCCCTGGCCTGGACAGGTGCGCAGCAATTTCCCCCTCTGCGACAGCATAAATATATCACCGGCATAAACCGCAGCCATGGCAACATAGCCGCCAGGTTTTAGCGCATCCGCTGACCGACGTCGCGCCGTCCGGAAGCCTGCTCTGGCGCTCCGCGAGAAAAATCGTTCGGGCAGCGCTTTATCGCGCAGTGCGCCTGGTAAGCACAGGACGCCGCCGCCGTGGCGGTAGACTGGTAGGGACAGGAGGGCCGCTCACGTAATTTATCCCATTGCGTCTCGTCGTATCGCGTAACGTTATAAACCCTTATCGCGTGATACTGCTCGTTAATTAACACGCCAGACGAATAGAGCTTCATCGACTCTCCCGGCAGCAACAAAATGTCAGCTTCATACCAAAGAATAAATTTTAAAAAACGCAGGCTGGAAATCGAAGAGAAAGCCACGCCGGAATACGGGCACACAAGCGTATTATGAATAGTCCATTTCATTTTTTATCCTTGCAGGCATTGCTGATAAATGACTCTATATATTGATAGCATCCATCATTGCTACCCGCAAGGTTGTCGCCGAATAATTTGATATTAGACAATTCTCAACATTACTGATACTCAATAAGGCTTACCATGAATATGGCGATCTAATAATGAATGATTAGCCATAATAGCCAAAAACAATGCGCGCAGGCCTATACATAAATTAAAACATACTGACAATAAATTACAGGCCATCAGAATCGATAGCCTGTAGTGTTATTTTTGCATTATGCAGAAAGAGACTGAACGACTCGAAAAATAATCACCTGGGGGATTACCAGGTTTTACCGATATTAAACTGAAACTGCTCGGCTTTATCCCCATCGTATTTTTTAAACGGCTCGGCCCAGGAGAATACCAGCGGGCCTGGCGGCGACATCCACTGCACTGCAATCCCGGCGGACATCCGGATATGCGACGGATCGCCATAGTCTGGGATCCCGGCCGCCAGCGTCTGGCCGGTATTTTGCCAGGAGGTGCTCCATACCGTACCGGCATCGAGGAACAGCGACGTCCGCAAGCTGTCGGCGTATTTGTCATTCACAAACGGCGTCGGCACAATAAACTCGCTGTTCAGCACCGCCATCGCGTTACCGCCAACCGCATCGGATGATGAGTCCAGCGGACAGGCGCTGTAGCTGCTTTCAGAACCATTACAACGATAATAAGCTGCTTTTGGGCCAATCGTATTCGACGAAAAACCGCGAACCGACGACGATCCGCCGGCATAAAAATTATCATAAAACGGTACCGATTTGCCGTTTAGCCCATCGGCATAGCCCGCGCGCAGGTGCTCCATCCATACCCAGCTTTTGCTCTCGGTCAGCGGCATATATTGGGTGGTATCGAAAGTGACTTTGTAATAGCTGTTATCTCAACCGGGCACGGTGACTTTGGCGGTCAGGCTGCTTTTATTCCCCGCGCGCGGGAAGAAGCCGCGATCGAGGTTGCTATAGCTCCAGCCAACGCTGGCAAAATAGTCATTGGCGCTATAGGTGGCGCCGCCGCGGTAACCACCATCGTTTCATCATCATTTCCCGCAGCCGTTTCAGATTTCTTCATATCGTCTGGCGTGCTGCCATCAGCGGCCTGAACCGGCAGCGTCCCTCCCCAGATGACCATCGGGATCAGCACGGCCAGCGAGTAGTATGAATCGTGTTTCATGGAATATGCCCTGTTTTTCTTTTTAGCTGTCGGGGCGCGTCTTCTTCATCAGCCAGATAAACAACGGCAATGACTTTCATGCAAGCGCAGTATCTCTGCTTTTGGCGTAGCCGGGCCCTCCAGCTTAAATAGCGGAACAGCAATAAATAATGATCGGCCAAAATAGATTTTTTACTTTGGCAAAAATGAAGAAATAAACGCACCGTGCTATTCTTTGATAGCATTTGCCCAACAGCAGTAATAGGAGTATTGTGCCACACAACGTTATTAGAAATGAGATGTATTATCAAGTAGATAACTATGCATCACACCAATAAATTTAAATAATCCAATAAAAACAAAAAGATGAAATAATTATTTGCGCTTATTTCTTATTAGCACTTTAAATAATTAAAATATATCCACACCAAAAAACACAATCTGATCATATTATCTCCATAATTACTGACATCTATTTCTTTATTACTCCACTATAAATACTGAGCCTGTTAATTAATAAAATAGCTGATTAACCGACCGACATTCTCGATCGCCGGGGATGCTAACGGCGTGGAATTGACTAAAATAAGAAAATCCCCCTGCGGAGCACCGCACCATGAACACTTCATCGTTCTATCGATACCTTGTCGGTGGGCTCGCATGCCTTGCCGCCCTGCCATGCTTCACCTCCGTTTACGCCGCCACTGAGAACAAACTGTCAGAGCCAGAAGAACGCGAGGCTCTGGAGGTCAACGTTGACGATATGCTACAACCATGGAAGGGAGATTTACCCGGCATGCTCGACCGGCGAACTATTCGCGTATTAACCACCTTCAGCAAAACCTTTTTCTTTATTAACAAAGGCACTCAGCGCGGCGCCACGCACGATATTTTTATGGAGTTTGAGCGTAGCCTTAACCAAAGCCTGGCGAAGGAGAAAAAGCTCAAACATCGTCATCTTAAGGTCCGTATCATCTTTGTGCCGGTTGCCCGCGACCAGCTCATCAGCGCGCTTAACGCTGGTAAGGGGGATATTATCGCCGCCAACCTGACGATTACCCCCGCTCGCCAGCAGGAGATGACCTTTACCGCGCCGATATACTCTCACGTTCAGGAGCTGCTCCTTTCCGGCCCGGGTTCCCCCAAAGTGGACAATCTGCAGCAGCTTTCCGGTAAAACGGTCTTTGTGCGTACCTCATCGAGCTATTACGAAAGCCTGGTCGCGCTCAACGCGCGCTTTGCCCAGCAATCGCTCCCCCCCATCACCATCACACCGGCGCCCGAAGCGCTAGAGGATGAAGATCTGATAGAGATGCTTAGCGCGGGCCTGATCCCCTTGACCGTCGTCGACCGCCACAAGGCTCTGTTCTGGAAACAGGTCTTCCCCAGGATTCAGGTTCATCAGAACATCATTCTGCGCAACGAAGGCAATATCGGCTGGGCGGTACGCAACAACAGCCCGCAGCTGCTGGCCTTGCTTAATGAATTCATCAACAAGAATCGTCAGGGCAGCAAGCTGGGTAATACGATTCTGCTGCGCTACCTGAAGGATGCCCGATACGTTAAAAACGCGGCAGCACAAAAAGAGCGGCGTAAATTTCTGACCATGGTGGAGATCTTCCGCAAATATGGCGATCGATACGACGTTGACTGGCTGCTGATGGCGGCGCAGGGCTATCAGGAGTCGCGGCTAAATCAGTCGGTTCGTAGCCACGTCGGCGCAATTGGCGTTATGCAGGTGATGCCGGGCACCGGCAGGGAGCTGAACGTCGGCGATATTAAGCAGCTCGATCCCAATATTCATGCTGGGGTGAAATATATGCGCTGGATGATAGACCGCTACTATGGCGATGAACCGATGACCCAGCTTGATAAGGCGCTGTTCTCATTCGCTTCTTATAATGCGGGCCCCGCGCGCATCGCCCGACTGCGGGCGGATACCAAAAAGCGCGGTTTTGACCCAAACATCTGGTTTGGCAACGTGGAATATCTGGCCGCCGAGAAGATCGGTTCCGAGACCGTAAGCTATGTCAGCAATATCTATAAATATTACATCGCTTACCGGCTGATTGTGGATGAAATGGCGCGCAAGCAGCTGGCGACAGCTGCCGCCAAAAATCCGGCCTTGCCGCCCGCGACAGCGACGCCAGCCGTACCAGCCGCTGCGGCCACGCCCGCTTCGCAGTGAAATAGCGCTGATAACCTGCGTTTTAAAATAGAAAAAGCCCCGGTCAGGGGCTTTTTCGGAACTGACTTCACAACGTCTAATCGCGATTAGAACGGGATATCGTCGTCAAAGTCCATCGGCGGCTCATTGGAAGGGGCTGCCGGAGCCTGCTGCTGCGGACGAGACTGCGCACCGCCGCTGAACTGGTTTCCGCCCTGCGGCTGCTGAGGCTGACCCCAACCGCCCTGCTGCTGACCGCCGCCCGCCGGGGCGCCCGCGCCCTGCTGACGACCGCCGAGCATTTGCATCGTGCCGCCAACGTTAACCACAACTTCAGTGGTGTATTTTTCCTGACCGGATTGATCAGTCCATTTACGCGTACGCAGCTGGCCTTCAATGTAGACCTGAGAACCTTTACGCAGATACTCGCCGGCCACTTCCGCCAGTTTGCCGAACAGCACAACGCGGTGCCATTCGGTCTGCTCTTTCATCTCACCGGTCGCTTTATCACGCCAGGATTCGGAAGTAGCCAGCGTAATGTTGGCAACTGCGCCACCACTCGGCATGTAGCGTACTTCCGGGTCCTGGCCCAGATTACCGACGAGAATCACCTTGTTTACGCCTCTGCTGGCCATGTTTGTGTCTCCTGAATGCGTTTCTTAATAGTGTAAACGCGCGAGTGTACCATTTCCAGGTGCTATGTTGATAGCTGGGAAGTAGGTTCCAGATAACTCTCGCGGTGCGACATTTTTACACATCCCACCGGAAAATGCATTCCAATACTGTATATTCAAACAGGTTAAATTGTGTCATAATTAGCCGTTTCTGCCGTTTGTCCTTCTAACAAACCAGGCAATCCGCGTATCTACCGGGAAAGGTGAATGGATAAGATCGAAGTTCGGGGCGCCCGCACCCATAATCTCAAAAATATCAACCTCGTCATCCCGCGCGACAAACTCATTGTCGTCACCGGGCTTTCGGGTTCAGGCAAATCCTCACTGGCTTTCGACACGTTGTATGCCGAAGGGCAGCGTCGCTACGTTGAGTCGCTCTCCGCCTACGCGCGGCAGTTCCTGTCGCTGATGGAGAAGCCCGACGTCGACCATATTGAAGGGCTGTCGCCGGCGATTTCCATTGAACAGAAATCAACGTCCCACAACCCCCGTTCAACGGTAGGCACCATTACCGAAATTCACGACTACCTGCGTCTGCTGTACGCACGCGTCGGCGAGCCGCGCTGCCCGGATCACGACGTCCCGCTGGCGGCGCAAACCGTGAGCCAGATGGTCGATAACGTGCTCTCCCAGCCAGAAGGACAGCGCCTGATGCTGCTGGCGCCGATCATTAAAGAGCGCAAAGGCGAGCATAACAAAACCCTGGAAAATCTCGCCGGGCAGGGCTACATCCGCGCGAGGATCGACGGCGAGGTCTGCGATCTCTCCGATCCGCCAAAGCTGGAACTGCAGAAGAAACACACTATTGAAGTGGTGATTGACCGCTTTAAGGTACGCGACGATCTCAGCACGCGCCTGGCCGAGTCTTTTGAAACCGCGCTGGAGCTGTCGGGCGGCACCGCTATCGTCGCCAATATGGACGATCCGAAAGCCGAAGAGCTGTTGTTTTCCGCCAACTTCGCCTGCCCGATTTGCGGCTACAGCATGCGCGAACTGGAACCGCGCCTGTTCTCCTTCAACAACCCGGCTGGCGCTTGCCCGACCTGCGATGGTCTCGGCGTACAGCAGTATTTCGATCCGGAACGCGTCATTCAGAACCCAGAGCTGTCGCTGGCGGGCGGGGCGATTCGCGGCTGGGATCGGCGCAATTTTTACTACTTCCAGATGCTGAAGTCGCTGGCGGAACACTATGAATTCGATGTTGAAGCCCCCTGGGGCACGCTGAATAGCAGCGTACAAAAAGTGGTCCTGTATGGCTCAGGCAAAGAGAATATTGAATTCAAATATATGAACGATCGCGGCGACACCTCGGTGCGCCGCCATCCGTTCGAAGGTGTGCTGCATAATATGGAGCGCCGTTATAAAGAGACGGAATCCAGCGCGGTACGTGAAGAGTTAGCGAAATTCATCAGCAACCGTCCCTGCACCAGCTGTGAAGGGACCCGCCTGAAGCGTGAAGCGCGGCACGTTTTCGTGGAAAATACCCCGCTGCCGACCATCTCGGACATGAGCATCGGCCACGCGATGGACTTCTTCAACAACCTGAAGCTCTCCGGCCAGCGTGCGCAAATCGCTGAAAAAGTCCTGAAAGAGATTGGCGATCGCCTGAAGTTCCTCGTTAACGTCGGTCTGAACTACCTGACGCTCTCCCGTTCGGCGGAAACCCTCTCAGGCGGCGAAGCGCAGCGTATCCGCCTCGCCAGCCAGATCGGCGCGGGCCTGGTGGGCGTGATGTACGTACTGGATGAGCCCTCTATCGGCCTGCATCAGCGCGATAACGAACGCCTACTGGGCACCCTGATCCATCTGCGAAATCTCGGCAATACCGTGATCGTCGTTGAGCACGATGAAGACGCTATTCGCGCCGCCGACCACGTTATCGATATCGGCCCGGGTGCCGGGGTACACGGTGGTAAGGTCGTGGCTGAAGGCAAGCTGGAAGATATTATGGCGGTACCGGAATCGCTGACCGGCCAGTTCATGAGCGGCAAGCGTAAAATCGAAGTACCGAAACAGCGCGTGCCCGCCAATCCGGAGAAAGTGCTGAAGTTGTCCGGCGCGCGCGGAAACAACCTGAAAGACGTGACGCTGACGCTGCCGGTGGGCCTCTTCACCTGCATTACCGGCGTTTCCGGGTCGGGTAAATCCACGCTGATCAACGACACGCTGTTTCCGATTGCTCAGCGTCAGCTCAACGGCGCCACCATCGCCGAGCCGGCGCCGTACCGCGACGTGCAGGGGCTGGAACATTTCGACAAAGTCATTGATATCGACCAGAGCCCCATCGGCCGTACGCCGCGTTCTAACCCGGCCACCTACACCGGCGTCTTTACGCCAGTCCGTGAACTGTTTGCCGGCGTACCTGAATCACGTTCGCGCGGTTACACGCCGGGCCGCTTCAGTTTTAACGTGCGCGGCGGTCGCTGTGAAGCGTGTCAGGGCGACGGCGTGATCAAAGTCGAGATGCACTTCCTGCCGGATATCTACGTGCCGTGCGACCAGTGCAAAGGCAAGCGCTATAACCGCGAAACGCTGGAGATTAAGTACAAAGGCAAAACGATTCATGAAGTGCTGGATATGACCATCGAAGAAGCGCGTGAGTTCTTCGATGCGGTACCGGCGCTGGCGCGTAAGCTGCAAACGCTGATGGACGTCGGCCTGACCTATATTCGTCTGGGTCAGTCAGCGACCACCCTCTCCGGCGGCGAGGCCCAGCGTGTCAAGCTGGCGCGCGAGCTGTCCAAACGCGGTACCGGGCAAACGCTGTATATCCTTGATGAACCGACTACCGGCCTGCACTTTGCCGATATTCAACAGTTGCTGGAAGTTCTGCATCAGCTCCGCGACCAGGGCAATACCATTGTGGTGATTGAGCACAACCTGGACGTCATCAAGACGGCTGACTGGATCGTTGACCTTGGGCCGGAAGGCGGAAGCGGCGGCGGAGAGATCCTCGTTTCCGGTACGCCGGAAACGGTCGCCGAGTGCGAGGCCTCCTATACGGCTCGCTTCCTCAAGCCCATGTTGAAGTAATCTCATCTGCCTCTTTCCGTCCCGGGAAGAGGCACCATTTCCTCTCATTTTTTCCCACTGATATTTTGTGATTTGCAGCCGCACGGCATCTGTCATCAGATAGCACCACAGCCATAAATTGCAGGATGGATCATGTATTTACAGCCCGGAGTTTATCGCCTGGCCCTCGCCGCAGCGTTGTTTTTGATAGCCGCCTGCAGCTGGGTAGACGGCTACAGCAGCACGGCTCATCAGCAACTGCTGATGCTGGAACAGCTTCATCTGCAGTTCATCAGCGATGCGGCCGCCGCGCCGGTCAACCGACAATTACTCAGGCAAGAGGATCGCCAGATTCGTCAGCAATTTAGCCTGGCGTTAAGCGATAGCGATGCGCTACGGCAGAATAATCTGCTCGTGCTGGAGAAAAATTATCAGCGGCTGTACCGGCACGTAGCCAGCCAGGATACTGCGCTAACGCCCTTCGAGGCCGGGATTCTGACGCAACAAACGGAAAATCTTTACCAGCAGGCCATCAGCGGCGAACAGCGGCGTTCAGGAAGGTGAGCATGTCCACCATAGAAGAGTTAAGTACCCAGTTAACCGACTCCGGCGTGAATGCGGCAGAGTGGTTACAGCTTATGCACGCGATCGTTCATGATGACGACAGCGACATTCGCGACGCCGGAACGCTTATGCTCCAGGCATTACAGGAGAAAGCGCGCGGCTGGTTAACCCATGACGACCTGGTTCTGCTTCTACAAGGGCAGCGCGATATTGCCCGCATTCGCGCCAATAACGCGCATATCGCCATGCAGAGGCATCTTCAGTCCACGCTGCTTCGTCTGCTTGATATGACGCTACTGGCGCTGCTGGGTTGAATATCGCTTTATGACAACAGCTTACGCTTGTTTTCAGTAAGAGAATCAAGCGCCTGCTGATATGACGCATCCACCAGATAGTAAATTTGTGAATCAGGCAGGGAGCCGTCAAGAAACACCGTGCTCCAGTGGGCTTTATTAAGATGTTTGCTGGGTCGCACATCGCGATGCTGCTGCCTCAGCAGCTCTGCAAGCTCGGGGCTGGTTTTTAACGATACCGCAGGCCGGTTGTCCTCTACCTCTTTTATCATCGCAAACAGTACGTCAGCCGCTTTGATTTGCGTCGCTTTCCAGTCGCTATGTACGCTTTGTTCCGCGCCCGGCTTGGCCATGCAGTACTGCAATAAATCCGAAATTGTCATTTTTATTCCCCCATCAGCGTCGCGATGATATGGCGCGATCCGCCATGAATACGATGCTCCCCGAGCCAGATCCCCTGCCAGGTCCCTAACCTGACGCGCCCATCCCGAACGGGCAGCATCAGCGATACGCCCAGCATCGATGACTTAATGTGCGAGGGCATATCATCAGGACCTTCATAATCGTGTTCATACGGCGCGTTATCCGGTACGGCAGTAAGAAAATGCTGCTCCATATCGTAACGGACGGTCGGATCGCAGTTTTCATTAAGCGTCAGGGAAGCAGATGTATGCTGGAGCAGCATATGCAGCAGGCCCGTTTTCACCCGCGATAGTTCGCGGATTTGACCGAGAATTTCATCAGTGACCAGATGGAAGCCCCTTGATTTTGGGCCTAACGTCAGGGTTTGCTGATGCCACATAGGCGACTCCTTCTACTAATGAACCTTCCTAAGTGTGCAGCAATAAGCGAAAAGGTAAAACCTTTGGTACGCTATTTTGCACAAAAAAACGGCAGCGCGCTGGCTGCCGTTTTAGCAATTCATAATTAAGCCGTCGTCAGCTTAATATTCTGAATTCACAATCACCTCTTCACCCTGAGCGCCTGCCATTGGCAGCGGCTTATAGGAAGAGTTGGATGCCCGCAAGATGCGGATACCGCGGGCGCCAACCTCACGGGCGGCAGAAATATCGTTATCTGAATCGCCGTAGAAGACTTTAATGCCCTTCTCCTGCAGCCACTGCGTTTTGGTGTTCTGACCAGGCTTATCGCCGGCAAAAATAACCGGGTTCATGTTCGCTGCCGGGATGAGAAAATCGTCCTGCAGAGTTTTTGATACCGTTTCGGTTTTGGTCTGGCTGCGTCCGGTGACAAAATAGATGCTATCGCCGCGCTTCACGTGCATCGCAATCAACTGGCGCGCCACCTCTTTCGGCATGCTGAATTCATCCCAGCCGTTGTTCATTTTTTCCCAGAACTCCGGATTTTTCAGGTAATCATCGCTGCCGGGGGAATAGGTTTTCTGCCCGCGCCAGAAGCCCGGACTGGAGAACAGGACGGTATCATCAATATCAAAGCCGACGGCCATCGGCTGGCGTCCCAGCAGGCTATTTTCAATCTGAGCCACGGAAACCCAATGGATCGGCGCCTGTTCGGCGAGTTTCGCCATATTGGTGCCCGTCCACAGCGGCTGCGGCGTGGAGGCGCGAGCAACGACGGAGCTATTTAGCGTGAACAGTAAGCAGATGGCCCCAAAGGCCAGGGTGATCTTGCGCATATTTTTCCCTAAATAATCGAATCGTTATAGTTTTCAATAATGTGTACGCTTATTAATGCACCCAGACCTTACCCCCCGCTGAGGCGGATAGGAAGGTTTTTCTGCTCAGATGTCATATAAAAAGAGAATGATCACACTTCAGGAAGGGAATGACCCTCACCAAAATGTTGGCGAGGGCAAAAGCGGTCTGTAAGGATTTATATTACCGCGGCAAAGGCCTGGGCCACGCGCTGAACGTTGCGTGAATTCAGTCCCGCGACGCACATGCGTCCGCTGGCAATCAGGTAGACGCCAAACTCATCGCGCAGGCGGTCGACCTGGGCCGGGCTGAACCCGGTATAGCTAAACATTCCGCGCTGCTTCAGAAGATAGTCAAAATTACCGCCCGGCACCGTATCTTTAAGCACATTAACCAGCTCCTGACGCATGGCCAGAATACGGGTACGCATCCCTTCCACTTCCGCCAACCATGAGGCTTTCAGCTCGCTGTCGCTCAGCACCGCCGCAACAACCTGTGCGCCAAAGTTCGGTGGGCTGGAGTAGTTGCGACGTACGGTCGCTTTTAATTGCCCCAGCACGCGAATCGCGGTTTCAGCGTCCTCACAGACGATTGACAGCCCGCCAACGCGCTCACCGTACAGGGAGAAGATTTTTGAGAACGAGTTGCTGACCAGCATTGGCATGCCGGCGTTCGCAATGGCGCGGATTGCGTAAGCATCCTCTTCCATTCCTGCGCCAAAGCCCTGATAGGCGATATCGAGGAAAGGAATCAAATTACGCGCTTTCAGTACCTCAACCACCCGATCCCACTGGGCGTTGCTGAGATCGGCTCCCGTTGGGTTATGGCAGCACGGATGCAGCAGCACAATATCTCGCTCCGCTAGCGAATTGAGTTTTTCCAGGAACGCCGCGAAACGTACGCCATTGGTCTTCTCATCAAACCAAGGGTAAGTACTTACTTCGAATCCTGCCCCTTCAAATATTGCGATGTGGTTTTCCCATGTCGGGTCGCTCACCCAAACACGCGACTCCGGGAAGTAGCGTTTCAGAAAATCAGCGCCCACCTTCAGGGCGCCGGAACCGCCCAGCGTTTGAATGGAGGCCACGCGATTTTGCGCCAGCACCTGATGATCGGCACCGAACAGCAGCGGCGCGATAGCGTGACGATAGGTGTTCAGCCCTTCCATCGGTAAATAGACTGAGGCGCCATGCGGCTGGGCATTGAGGCGCGCCTCAGCTGCGGCAACCGACTGCAGCTGCGGAATAATGCCGTCTTCGTTGTAATAAAGACCGATGCTGAGATTTACTTTGTCACTACGCGGATCGTCTTTGAAACGCTCCATCAGGGAGAGAATGGGGTCGCCAGCGTAGGCGTCAACTTTCTGAAACACGGGATGTTTCTCCAGGTTTACATGGGCTCGTCATAACACAATAAACCGGATGTGAAAGAAGGTCGAGAGGATGTTGGCGGATGGCTGGGTTTGCCAGCCATCCCGGATGGCGGCTTAAAACGCCTTATCCTGGCTACCGACCCGCAGCCGGTAGCGAATACGTAGCCCCCGGTAAGCCGTCAGCCGCCACCGGGGGAAAGAGCGCGGGCTGAAATCAATCCACGTACTTCATTGATACCCGTGAAGTCAGGCGGGTAATAAGTTCGTAAGCACTTACTTTTGTGATTTCTGCAATACGCTCGACGGGCAGGCCTTCGCCCCACAGCACCACCGGGTCGCCCGATTTATCCTGCGCTTCGGGCCCGAGATCGACGCAAATCATATCCATCGCCACGCGACCCACAATCGGCACTTCGCGGCCGTTGACCAGCACCGGGGTCCCGGACGGCGCAGCGCGCGGATAGCCGTCACCGTAGCCCATCGCCACCACCCCTAAACGCGTATCACGCTCGCTGATCCAGGTTCCGCCGTAGCCCACCGGCTCCCCGGCTTTATGCTCGCGGACCGCAATCAGGCTCGAGGTCAGAGACATCACCGGCTGGCAGCCAAAGTCCGCGCCGGTAGAGCTACCGTCGAGCGGCGACACGCCGTAGAGAATGATCCCCGGACGCGCCCAGTCGAAATGCGACTGGGGCCACAGCAATATACCGCCGGATGCGGCGATAGAGCGCAGTCCCGGTTTCCCTTCCGTGAAGGTGGTAAAGATATCCAGCTGACGTTCGGTCGCGCCGCACTCAGGCTCATCCGCACGGGCAAAATGGCTGACCACGTTGACCGGCTGGCGGACGTTTTTACACTGGCTAAGACGCTGATAAAACGCTTCGGCCTGCTCAGGCAGAACGCCTAATCGATGCATTCCGGTATCCAGCTTCATCCATACGGTGACCGGCTCGGGTAAATCCGCTTCCTCCAGCGCCGCCAGCTGTTCCGGGCTGTGTACCGCCGTGTGCAGGCGCTGGGCGGAAATCACCACCAGGTCGGCAGCCTCAAAGAACCCCTCCAGCAGCAGAATCGGCTGGCCGATACCGCCCGCGCGCAGGCGCAGAGCTTCTTCAAGACGGGCGACGCCAAAAGCATCGGCGTCAGGGAGCGTTCGCGCGGTCTCAAGAAGACCGTGTCCGTAGGCGTTCGCTTTCACCACCGCAACCAGTTTGCTGGCGGGCGCCAGTTCACGCAGACGTTGCAGGTTGTGTCGCAGAGCGCGGCGGTTAATGACTACAGTTGCCGCTTGCATTTGAATTCCTTAATAAAAGAATCTCCTAAATCCTTCGTGTTGCAGGAAGGCGACAAGCCTGAGAATCCCCGGAAGCTTAGTAAACTAAGTGACCGGGGTGAACAGGCGTAGTCAACGCATCTGCGGCATGAAGGATGACGGAGATTTATTCGTCGTCGTATTGTGGCCCAGCATAATTATCAAAACGCGACCACTGGCCGTTAAACGTCAGGCGCACCGTCCCGATAGGGCCGTTACGCTGTTTACCAATAATAATTTCGGCGATGCCTTTTAAATCACTGTTCTCGTGATAAACCTCGTCACGGTAGATAAACATGATTAAGTCGGCGTCCTGCTCAATGGATCCGGATTCACGCAGGTCGGAGTTCACCGGGCGCTTGTCCGCACGCTGTTCCAGCGAGCGGTTAAGCTGCGACAGCGCCACCACCGGCACCTGTAGCTCCTTCGCCAGCGCCTTGAGCGAGCGCGAAATTTCGGCGATTTCCAGCGTACGGTTATCGGAGAGCGACGGCACGCGCATCAGCTGCAGGTAGTCGATCATGATAAGTCCGATCCCCCCGTGCTCGCGGGCAATACGCCGCGCGCGGGAGCGCACTTCCGTCGGCGTCAGGCCGGAGGAGTCATCAATATAAATATTGCGCTTTTCCAGCAGGATCCCCATGGTGCCGGAAATGCGCGCCCAGTCTTCGTCATCCAGTTGGCCGGTTCGAATGCGGGTCTGGTCAACGCGCGACAGTGAGGCCAGAGAACGCATCATAATCTGCTCCGAGGGCATCTCGAGACTGAAGATGAGTACCGGTTTATCCTGCAGCATCGCCGCGTTTTCCACGAGGTTCATCGCAAAGGTCGTTTTACCCATAGACGGACGCGCAGCAACGATAATCAGGTCCGACGGCTGAAGACCGGCGGTCTTTTTGTTGAGATCGTCATAGCCGGTATTTACCCCAGTGACGCCGTCATGCGGCTGCTGGAACAGCTGCTCAATACGCGCCACGGTGGCGTCGAGCACGTCGGCGATATTCTTCGGCCCTTCGTCTTTATTCGCGCGGCTTTCGGCGATTTTAAAGACTCGGGATTCGGCGAGGTCGAGCAGATCTTCGCTGGTGCGGCCCTGGGGGTCAAAGCCGGCTTCGGCGATTTCATTCGCCACAGAGATCATTTCGCGTACGACCGCGCGTTCGCGAACGATATCGGCATAGGCGCTAATATTCGCCGCGCTTGGCGTATTTTTCGATAATTCGGCCAGATAGGCGAAGCCGCCGACGCTGTCCAACTGACCCTGACGCTCCAGCGATTCCGCGAGCGTAATCAGGTCAATCGGGCTTCCCGACTCCTGCAGACGCGCCATTTCGGTGAAAATATGGCGATGCGGACGGGTATAAAAATCTTCCGAAACAACGCGCTCGGCAACATCGTCCCAACGTTCGTTATCCAGCATTAAACCGCCCAACACCGACTGTTCCGCTTCAATCGAGTGCGGCGGGACCTTCAACCCATCAAGCTGATAATCACGCTCGCGGGGTTCAGTCTGTGGTTTGTTGAAGGGTTTATTTCCTGCCATAGTGAATGGAGTTACCGAGATAGTGAATGGGTCGAAAGATTACCACATTTCTGGAGGAAGCATGGCAACACGAATTGAATTTCACCAGCACGGAGGGCCTGAAGTTCTGCAAGCGGTAGAGTTCATGCCGAAAGATCCCGCAGAGCACGAAATTCAGGTAGAGAATAAGGCCATCGGCATCAACTACATTGATACCTATATCCGCAGCGGCCTCTACCCACCACCATCATTGCCGAGCGGTCTGGGCACCGAAGCCGCTGGCGTGGTGAGCAAAGTTGGCAGCGGCGTGAAACATATTAAAGCCGGCGATCGGGTGGTCTACGCACAATCGGCGCTGGGAGCCTATAGCACTGTCCACAATGTCCCCGCCGATAAGGCCGCTATTTTGCCGGACGCGATCTCTTTCGAGCAGGCGGCGGCCTCATTCCTGAAAGGGCTCACGGTCTATTACCTGCTGCGGAAAACCTACGAGATCAAAGCGGGCGAGCCGTTCCTGTTTCATGCAGCGGCCGGCGGCGTCGGGCTCATCGCCTGCCAGTGGGCCAAAGCGCTGGGCGCGAAGCTAATCGGTACCGTCGGCAGCGCGCAAAAAGCTGAACGCGCTAAACAGGCCGGCGCCTGGCAGATCATTAACTATCGCGAAGAGAATATCGTCGAGCGCCTGAAAGAGATCACCGACGGTAAGAAAGTCCACGTGGTGTATGATTCAGTCGGTAAAGATACCTGGGAAGCCTCACTTGACTGCCTGCAGCGTCGGGGGCTGATGGTGAGCTTTGGCAATTCTTCCGGCCCGGTGACCGGCGTCAACCTCGGGATCCTCAATCAAAAGGGTTCGCTGTACGTCACCCGCCCTTCTCTGCAGGGCTATATCACCACGCGTGACGAGCTGACGGAAGCCAGCAACGAGCTGTTCTCGCTGATCGCCAGCGGCGTGATAAAAGTGGATGTCGCGGAGAGTCAAAAATATGCGTTAACCGACGCCATGCGCGCGCATGAGGTGCTGGAAAGCCGGGCGACGCAGGGTTCAAGTTTGCTCTTGCCATAGTTATGGCTTTTCCCTAAATAATTCGGGCTACAGGAAGATGGTAAGTGAATGAATCCCCAGGAGCTTACAACAGTAAGTGATTGGGGTGAATGCAAGCAACCAACGCCCCTGTAGCCTGAAGTATGACGGGAAAAGAAGAAAAGTTTAGGGCTTCCACATGGGAAGCCCTTACTTTTTTTTGTTCGGCTGTATGTAGGGTACAGCGCGATGAATTCGTTAACCCGCTAATAGTGACAGATTTAATAAGCAAAGCCTACGCTGTTTTATGCAAAAATCTTCAGGTTGTGACATACCGCTCAATACCTTAGTAACGCCAGCGGTTATTACCGCGATAGCGGTTCGCGGCTGGCGATTTTATCGCCCGAATCAGCCAAACCACGATAACGGCCAGCAGCAGCCACGGCAGCAGTTTAATCATTAATGCAAACAGACCGCCGACAAACATCAGCGCGGTCGCGACCACAATCGCGGCAATTATGCCCAGCAGCGACACGCCGGTGACCAACAGCATGACAAAAAAGCCAATAACAAATAAGAGTTCCAGCATCGTCTTTCCCCTAAAGAAATTTATCTACCTTGCCGGATATTACAAAAATCGTGCCAAATATAAGTTATTGAATAAAAACAAAAACGCCCAACACGAGACGTGCAGGGCGTGGTGAATTTGACCAGGTTTTAGCGAAAAACTAACGCTTATCGGCAACCAGCTTCAGCGCCTGTTCCAACACGTTGATATCCGCCCCGGCTTTATGCGCATTTTCGCTCAGATAGCGACGCCACTGGCGCGCGCCAGGTATCCCCTGAAACAGCCCCAGCATATGACGCGTCACATGTCCGAGATAAGTCCCGTTGCTAAGCTCGCGCTCGATGTAGGGATACATCGCCCGGACCACGGAGACCGGATCGGCATCGACGCCTTCCACGCCGAAAATCTCCCGATCCACCGAGGCCAGAATACCCGGATTCTGATAAGCTTCGCGGCCGACCATCACGCCGTCCATATGCGCAAGATGCAGCTTTGCCTCTTCCAGCGACTTAATGCCGCCGTTAATCGCCATGGTCAGATGCGGGAAATCACGTTTAAGCTGGTAGACGCGCGGATAATCCAGCGGCGGGATCTCGCGGTTTTCCTTTGGACTCAGACCTGAAAGCCAGGCTTTGCGCGCGTGGATGATAAACATCTCGCATTCGCCTTTCCCGGATACCGTTTCGATAAAATCACACAGAAACGCGTAGCTGTCCTGGTCATCAATGCCGATACGGGTTTTTACCGTGACCGGGATCGACACGACGTCGCGCATCGCTTTAATGCAGTCGGCAACCAGCTGCGCGTTCCCCATCAGGCAAGCGCCAAACATACCGTTCTGCACGCGATCTGACGGGCAGCCGACGTTGAGGTTAATTTCATCGTAGCCGCGCGCCTGCGCCAGCTTCGCGCAGTGCGCCAGCGCAGCCGGATCGCTGCCGCCGAGCTGCAGGGCGACCGGATGTTCTTCTTCGCTGTAGGCCAGATAATCGCCCTTGCCGTGAATAATCGCACCGGTGGTCACCATTTCGGTATACAGCAGCGTATGGCGCGACAGCTGACGCAGAAAATAACGGCAGTGTCTATCGGTCCAGTCGAGCATCGGCGCGATGGAAAAACGGTGAGCGGCGAAAGCAGTAGGCGTTGATTCTGACATCATGGCGAATAAATAAGCATCCGGGTAAAAAGGGGCGCTACTATAGCATAAAGATAAACCACTGACGCATAGCGTCAGCGCTCACCTTTTTTATCCCGCAATAAACGCTATATTTTCCGCGGCTTCCCGTCGTGAGGGCCAAAAAACTGCGGCGGATGGTCAACCCAGCGATCCTGACGCGTGGCGGCATAGCCTGGGTTCAGCGGGTAGTAGATGCGATTGAATTTCTTGTTTGCCTCGCCAACGACTAACAGCCGCACCTCCTGCTCGGTGTTATTGAGGAAGGTATGGCAAATGCCGGTTCCAGCAGGAAAACCGACGCTATCCCCCGGCTCCAACTTCCAGAGGTAGCCGTTAATCCACACCTCAGGATAGCCGTCCAGCACGTAGATGAACTCTTCTTCATCGCTTTCCGCATGCGGGTAGGAGGTACGACGCCCGGGCGGCAGACGTTCATGGTGGATCCCCAGACGATTCAGTCGCAGGCCGCGCGCCAGCGGCGCGCCGATGGAGAAAAGCTCAGTACTGTCGGGATAGGTGGAATCATCCGCACCTTCCAGTTCACGCCAGTGTCGTATGCAATCAGGTCGTTTCATCGTTTTCTCCCGAAAATGAGATGCTTCAGGTATAGCATAAGGCGGCAAGATAGCGCGCCCCGAGAGCGCATGACCGGGGCGACCAACGCACATGTCACATGAAGTGTGACGGCTATATCCCGCCGGGTCTCGGCGTTTTACCGGTATCGTGATAAAGTAACAGTTTCAGATTCACGCAACCAGAGGACGCTCATGGATAAGACCACTTCGCAACAAATGTTAGCGCATGCTGAAAAGCTGTGCGCGCAGCGTGGCGTGCGCCTGACCCCGCAGCGCCTCGAAGTATTGCGTTTGATGAGCCTACAGCAAGGGGCAATCAGCGCCTACGATCTGCTCGATCTCCTTCGTGATAAAGAACCTCAGGCGAAACCGCCAACGGTATACCGGGCGCTGGAGTTTTTACTGGAGCAAGGGTTCGTACATAAGGTGGAATCCACCAATAGCTACGTACTGTGTCACCTTTTCGATCAGCCTACCCACAGCTCGGCGATGTTTATCTGCGACCGCTGCGGTGGCGTCAAAGAAGAGTGTGCGGAAGGCGTCGAAGATATTATGCATACGCTGGCGGCAAGAATGGGATTCGCCCTGCGCCACAACGTCATTGAGGCTCACGGCCTGTGCGCCGCCTGCGTCGAGGTTGAGTCCTGCAGTACGCCGGGCCATTGCCACCACGACCATACCATTCAGATCAAAAAGAAAGCCCGCTGAGGCGGTAGCCGCAGCGGGAATCAAGGGTAGCGGCACCTCCATGTACCGTTCGTGCAGGCAATAACAGTGGGTTAAAACACGGCGTTTTCGCTACCAGCGATAGTCGTTTTTAGTTTCCCAGTCGGTCACTTCTTTCTCTGCCTGGTCTTTGGCGTAACCGTAACGTTCCTGAATTCTGCCCACCAGCTGGTCGCGTTTGCCTTCAATGACGGTCATGTCATCGTCGGTCAGCTTGCCCCATTTTTCTTTCGCTTTACCTTTGAACTGTTTCCAGTTACCGCCGATTTCGTCTTTATTCATCATGCATTCCTCATCGTTCGGTGATCGTTCGGTGAATGAACAGCCCGCTGTGTGCCGGACATGACTTAACTATAGATGAGTATTCTGAGTAAGATTTATTATTCGGAATCTTTAACCATCAGATGAACCAAATGCATTACGAAAACCAGGTTCCGCGCAGCCAGTGGCGCCGCCAGATAACCGCCAGGGAAGCGCCGCGCAGGGCGAGAAATATCGTCAGCGCCAGCCACAGCCCGTGGTTACCGAGCGCCGGTACGGTAAACAGCGTCAGGGCAAACCCTGCTGCTGCGACCGCCATGCTGTTGCGCATCTCCGCGCCGCGCGTCGCGCCGATAAACATGCCGTCCAGCAGGTAACACCAGACGCCGATGACCGGCAGGATCATCTGCCAGACCAGATAGCGGTCGGCCAACTGCTGCAGCGAAGGCAGCGAGGTCAGCAACGCGATAATCTGTTCACCGGCAAGGCCGTAAATCAGCGCAAACCCCAGCGCCACCATCCCCGACTGGCGGCAGGCCGCATGCCAGACCGCAAGCAGCTGGCTGTCGTCGCGCGCGCCGTAGGCCTGCCCGGAGTGCGCCTCAACGGCATAGGCAAAACCGTCCAGCGCATAGGCGGTAAAGGTCAGCATCGTCATGAGGACCGCATTGACCGCGACGACATCGGCGCCGAGGCGGGCGCCAAATACCGTCACCGCCCCGAAGCAGAGCTGTAGCAGCAGCGAGCGCAGCATGATGTCGCGATTCAGCGCCAGCAGGCGGCGTATATCGCCGCGCCAGGCATTTTTCAGCATCGACAGGGAAACGCCGCGCAGCGCCAGCACGCGTCTCGCCATCAGCAGACCAATAAAGAAAGTGACGTATTCTGCGGTGACCGTCGCCAGTGCAGCCCCCTGCACGTTCATATGCAGGCCCATCACCAGCCATAAATCGAGCACAATGTTGAGGACGTTGCCGACCACCAGCAGGATCACCGGCGCTCTGGCGTACTGCACGCCCAGCAGCCAGCCCAGCAGGACCAGGTTCGCCAGCGAGGCCGGCGCGCTTAGCCAGCGGATCTCAAGGAAACGCCTGGCCTGTTCAAGCACGGCTTCGCTGCCGCCCACAATGTGCAGCGCCAGGTTTATCAACGGGATCCTGAAAAGCACAATCGCCAGCCCGGCGGCCAGCGCCAGGCCCAGCGGCTGCACCAGCGCGCGCGCCAGCCGCTGCGGATCCCTGGCACCAAACGCCTGTGCCGTTAGCCCGGTGGTACTCATGCGCAGGAAAAGGAGCAGCATAAAGAGGAAGCTGGTCGCCGTTGCGCCAACCGCCACGCCGCCCAGATAAACCGGGCTGTCGAGATGGCCAATAACGGCGGTATCCACCAGCCCGAGCAGCGGAACGGTGATATTGGAGAAGATCATGGGCAGCGCTAAGCGCCACAGGGCTTTGTCGGCGGCGTTAAAAAGCATGGAGAAAGCGCCTAAATGAGGAAAAACGACGCAGCATCATGCTTCAGATGATGATGCCGCGAGATGAAGAGATTATTGCCAGTTGCCGTTGCGGATAACGCCGACGGCCAGGCCTTCAATAGTAAAACTTTGTTCGCGAAGGTCGACCACAATCGGCGAGAATTCGCTGTTTTCCGGCAGCAGTTCCACGACGTTACCCTGTTTTTTCAGACGCTTCACGGTCACTTCTTCGTCGATGCGCGCCACAACCACCTGGCCATTGCGCACATCCTGCGTTTTATGGACGGCCAGCAGGTCGCCATCAAGAATACCGATGTCTTTCATCGACATACCGCTAACGCGCAGCAGAAAATCAGCATTCGGCTTAAACATAGCCGGATCGACCTGATAGTGACCTTCGATATGCTGCTGCGCCAGTAGCGGCTCACCTGCCGCGACGCGGCCAATAAGCGGCAGACCGGTTTCTTCTTCCGTCAGCAGACGAATTCCGCGGGAGGCGCCGGAAACGATCTCGATTGCGCCTTTACGCGCCAGCGCTTTCAGGTGCTCTTCCGCCGCGTTTGGGGAGCGAAACCCCAAGCGCTGAGCAATCTCCGCACGCGTCGGCGGCATGCCCGTCTGGCTGATATGATCCCGAATGAGATCAAACACCTCTTGCTGCCTGGTCGTTAACGCTTTCATTCCGCCCCCTGGGTGTATATACAGTTATGCTGTGAGTATATACAGCTAACGGTGATTTTGGAACCACATTTCACACAAAAATCAGGAGTTTCTTTCCGTTTTGCGAGCAGCTACGACAAGACTTAGCGGTAGTTCGCCCACAGCAGCGTTCCCCATGCGATCAGCGCGATGATAATCGCCAGCAGAACTGCCGCCGATCCCATATCTTTCGCTCGCCCCGAAAGCTCATGATGTTCGGGACCGATACGGTCAACCACCGCCTCAATCGCGCTATTGATAATTTCAACTATCATCACTAGCAGGACCGAGCTAATGAGCAGCACCCGCGTGATAGCATCGACGTCCAACCAGCAGGCGATCGCCACGGCAATGACGGCCGCGATGCCTTCCTGACGAAATGCGGCCTCATTGACCCACGCCGCACGGAATCCTTTCCAGGAATACCCGGCAGCTTTAATAATTCGGGTTAACCCAGTGGTATTATTGGCCATCAAACAAACCTTTTTATGTAAATGACGTCAATGAGTGTACGCGTTTGCCGCGTTACAACGGAAATTTTGCGCACTTTCTGTTATTCTTGCGGCGCATTTGCATGATTAACCAGAGGCTTCACATCGTCTATGTCTGGCTGGCAACGAATTTACTATAAATTACTGAATTTACCATTAAGGGCGCTGGTAAAAAGCAAGTCGATTCCGGCGCAACCTGCGCAGGAATTAGGCCTGGATACCTCGCGTCCTATTATGTACGTCCTGCCCTACAATTCGAAGGCGGACCTGCTGACGCTGCGCGCGCAATGTCTGGAACATGAGTTACCGGACCCGCTGGAGCCGCTCGAGATCGACGGCGCCCTGCTTCCGCGCTACGTATTTATCCACGGCGGGCCGCGCGTGTTCACCTATTACACGCCGAAAGAAGAGTCTATCAAGCTCTTTCACGACTATCTGGATTTGCACCGCAATCATCCCGATCTTGACGTGCAGATGGTGCCGGTTTCGGTGATGTTCGGTCGCGCGCCGGGGCGTGAAAAAGGCGAGGTTAACCCGCCGCTGCGTATGCTCAACGGCATTCAAAAATTCTTCGCCGTTCTGTGGCTGGGCCGCGATAGCTTCGTCCGTTTCTCGCCTTCGGTCTCGCTGCGTAAGATGGCGGACGAACACGGTACCGATAAAACCATCGCCCAGAAGCTGGCCCGCGTGGCGCGCATGCACTTCGCCCGTCAGCGTCTGGCGGCGGTCGGCCCGCGCCTCCCCGCGCGCCAGGATCTGTTTAATAAACTGCTGGCGTCGAAAGCCATTGCCCGTGCGGTAGAAGACGAAGCGCGCAGCAAGAAGATTTCTCATGAAAAGGCGCAGCAAAACGCTATCGCTCTGATGGAAGAGATCGCGGCAAACTTCTCCTACGAGATGATTCGCCTGACAGACCGCGTGCTGGGCTTTACCTGGAACCGGTTGTATCAGGGCATCAACGTCCATAACGCCGAGCGTGTCCGTCAGCTGGCGCACGAAGGCCACGAGATAGTCTACGTCCCATGCCACCGCAGCCATATGGACTATCTGCTGCTCTCTTACGTCATTTATCATCAGGGCCTGGTGCCGCCGCATATCGCTGCCGGCATCAACCTGAACTTCTGGCCCGCCGGGCCGATCTTCCGTCGCGGCGGCGCGTTCTTTATTCGTCGCACGTTCAAGGGCAATAAGCTCTACTCAACCGTATTTCGCGAATATCTTGGCGAGCTGTTCAGCCGCGGCTATTCGGTGGAGTACTTCGTGGAGGGCGGGCGTTCACGTACTGGTCGTCTGCTGGATCCGAAAACCGGCACTCTGTCGATGACCATCCAGGCAATGCTGCGCGGCGGTAATCGCCCTATCACCCTGGTGCCGATTTACATCGGCTACGAGCACGTGATGGAGGTCGGCACCTACGCCAAAGAGCTGCGCGGCGCGACAAAAGAGAAAGAGAGTCTGCCGCAGATGCTGCGCGGCTTGAGCAAGCTGCGCAATCTCGGCCAAGGCTACGTTAACTTCGGCGAACCGCTGCCGCTGATGACCTATCTGAACCAGCATGTGCCGGACTGGCGCGAGTCTATCGACCCTATCGAAGCGGTCCGTCCTTCCTGGCTGACGCCGACGGTGAATAACATCGCCTCGGATCTGATGGTACGCATCAACAATGCCGGCGCGGCTAACGCCATGAACCTGTGCTGTACCGCGCTGCTGGCATCGCGTCAACGCTCACTGACCCGCGAGCAGCTCACCGAGCAGCTGGAGTGCTATCTCGCCCTGCTGCGCAACGTGCCATATTCAGCGGATGCGACCACGCCTGCGGCCTCAGCCAGCGAGCTGATTGACCACGCGCTGCAGATGAACAAGTTCGAAGTCGAGAAAGACACCATTGGCGATATCATCATTCTGCCGCGCGAGCAGGCCGTTCTGATGACCTACTACCGCAACAACATCGCCCATATGCTGGTGATGCCGTCGCTGTTAGCCGCCATCGTCACTCAGCATCGTCGCATTACCCGCGCCGAAATTCTGCGTCACGTTGAGATGTTCTATCCGTTCCTGAAGGCCGAGCTATTCCTGCGTTGGGAAAAAGCGGAGCTGGCGGGCGTCGTCGATGCGCTGATCGCCGAGATGCAGCGTCAGGGTCTGATCGCCCTGAACAACGATGAGGTGAGCGTTAATCCGTCTCACGCCCGTTCTCTGCAGCTGCTGGCCGCAGGCGCGCGCGAAACGCTGCAGCGCTACGCCATTACCTTCTGGCTGCTGAGCGCTAACCCGTCAATCAACCGCAGTTCGCTGGAGAAAGAGAGCCGCACCGTGGCGCAGCGCCTGTCCGTTCTGCACGGCATCAACGCGCCGGAGTTCTTCGATAAGGCGGTGTTCAGCACGCTGGTGCTGACCCTGCGTGACGAAGGCTATATCAGCGATACCGGGGACGCCGAGCCGGAAGAGACGTTGAAGATCTACCGCATGCTGGCGGATCTGATTACTTCGGATGTGCGGTTAACGATTGAAAGCGTTACCCAGGATGAAGCGTAACGTTTAAAGAGATGTCCCGGCTTGCGCCGGGCTACCGGCCCATGCGGTTTTGTAGCCCGGCTAAGGCGTTTATGCCGCAAGCCGGGAAGAACTACTGCATATATCCCATCGCCAGACCAAGAAACAGCACCAGCCCAACGTAGTTATTGTTCATAAACGCCTTAAAGCAGGCATCGCGTTCGCGTTTAAATATTAGCTTCTGCTGCCAGGCGAACATCGCCGCGGCGATAAACAACGACCAGTAATACTCCCAGCCCAGCCCGCTCAGCCAGCCTACCGCCGCCATCAGGGCCAGCACCGCCACCTGTAAAATGCCGATGATTAAGCGATCGTTGTCGCCAAAGAGAATCGCCGTCGATTTAATACCGATTTTGACGTCATCATCACGATCGACCATCGCATACTGGGTATCGTAGGCCACCGCCCACAGGATATTGGCGAGGAACATCAGCCAGCAGCTCAGCGGCAGCGATTCGCTGACCGCCGAAAAGGCCATCGGGATCGACCAGCCGAACGCCGCACCCAGTACTACCTGAGGCAGGTGGGTATAGCGCTTCATAAACGGATATACCCATGCCAGCGCCAGCGCCGCTACCGACAGCAAAATGGTCATGGTGTTCAGGGTCAACACCAGCAGGAACGAAAGCAGCACCAGCACGACAAACAGCGTCCGCGCCTCCTTTTCGCTCACGTCGCCGCTCGGCAACGGGCGGTGGGCCGTCCGTTTGACGTGGCCGTCAAACTTGCGATCGGCATAATCGTTGACCACGCAGCCTGCGGCGCGCATCAGCCAGACGCCGGCGACGAAAACGGCGAGGATCCATAGCGGCGGTATCCCCGGCGTCGCCACCCACAGCGCCCACAGCGTCGGCCACAGCAGCAGCAGCGCGCCAATCGGTTTGTCAGTACGCATCAGGCGGTGAAACGCCAGCAGCTTGTTCTGCGTCAGACTCCACTCCATTTCATTTTCCTCTTAATACAACGGCGATGCAGGCAAAAACAGTTCCGTCAGCAGCAGCGGTTTGCCGCTCAACCGGAGACGGGAACGACGTCCCCACAGCTCTGCATGACGACCAATTTCAATAAAATCGCGGGTTAGCGTCGATGACGTGAAGAGATAGCGGCCCAACGGCGTTTGCCCCAGCTGTTGCAGCGCCAGTTCGGGGCCGCTCAGCGTTGATTCGGGCACTATCGTGCGCCCGGCCAGCCAGGGTTCACCGTTGGCGCAAAGAATGATTTCCCGCAGCCAGTAGCGGGGTTCGCTCGGTAACAGGGGCGCCTCACCGGCCAGCGCGTCGCGTCCAACAAAACCTTCGTTAACCATGATGACGCTGACTTTCTTCCCCTGCTGCTCAAAGCGTTTGGTCATTGAGTCTTCCAGCAATAACCAGTCGCGCAGATGCGCATCCAGCGGGGGCATAGCGGCAAAATAATGCAGCGCACGCAGTTGCGTAAGCGCAGGATGTGGCATGCCTGAATCTCCGGTACATAACGTGAAGGTATTGTATCGCAGAATGGGGCATCGGGGGCGGGCAAACGTCAATATACGATCATCCGCGCAACAGCCGTGCAACAGAGGCTGCGGCGCGCTAAAAAAAAGTGCGCCCTGACGGACGCACCTAAAGGCTGTGCCTAAACATCAGCATTGCGGGGAGACGGTCACCCCTTGCCTTTTACACTGCTGATAAAGGTGGAACGAGCAGATTTCGAGCCAAGACGTTCAGCTTCGTTCATCAATTTCAGGGCTTTATCGATATCGCCTTTCGCAACCGCCTGCTTAATGCCGTTGTTGAAATAGGTTTCGGTGTCATCAAGCATCGGTTCGCTTTTCGCCGCCGGAGCCGGGGCCGGCGCGACAACCGGCGCGCTATAGGCAGGAGCAGCGGTATTACCGACGGTAACGGGCCCCGGACCTGACGAACCAAACAACGGGCCAACCAGCACGCTGGAGCCGGTAGAGGTTTTCACCTTCAGGCTAATGGTGCCGTCTGTAACGTGTTTCGCGATGGGATCCGGAATATCCGGCACCGCATTGCCGGTACCTTTGGCGTAAGCCTTCGCCGGATCGATTAATTTAGTGGTCTGCTGCAAATCCTGCGGCGTGGTAAAAACCAGCACATAAATTTTCTGCTGTCCCAGCGCCGGAGTCAGGCGCATTACGCCTTCCAGACGATCTGAACTCATCACTCCCGGTTCAAGATAAGTGAAGTAGCTGCTGGGGAAAAACGCGGATGGCGTCATATTTTGGTCAAGAATCAGCACGTTCGGCGCATATACCGCAGTTTGTTTTTCCACTTCGCTGGTTAACGTAATATTGAGCTCGCCAATATTCGCCGGAACGCTGTATGCGGCGACCGGGCCGCTGATACCGGGGACACTGAGCGTCTGTCCGGCCACGGCGAGCTTTGTCGTCTGCGTTTTGGATTGATCGACCGGAGTCCAGGTCAACTGCTGCAACGCGGAGGCCGGAATCGACGGCGCGGCAGAGGTGTTCTGCGGCACGAAATTAACATCAGCAAAACTGACTGCGGGTACGCAGGCCATCAGGCCGACGGACAGGCAGAGGGCAACGAGACTTTTCTTCATTTTCATTGTTATCACCTCAATTCCGATGGCCGAGCGGTAGCCAGGCAATAGCGCGCTGGGCCTAAGATAGAGGGGCTTGCGCCCCTCTTTTAGTTACGAACGGTCAGGCTCGATTACCACCAGATTTCCATCTGGGCACCGAAGGTCCACTCGTCGCTATCGCCACGGCTAAAGGTTTTAGCGCTGGTGTCGTTGTACGCTACGCCGCTATCGTTATAGCCCCATTTCTCATCCCATTTAGCGTACGTTGCGAATACGCGGATTGCCGGACGGGACCAGATGCTGTCACCAGCCTGCCACTGCTGTGCCAGAGTCACTTTATACTGGCTGTTACGATCGCTGGTGCGTTGAGATTTGACGTTGTCGTAGCCGATTTCCATCAGGGTGCTCATGATAGGCGTCCACTTGTACATTGGACGAACGCCGACGGTCCACCACTGGGTACCATTGTTGTTGTCGCGGTCGATATCCTGGTACATACCGACGTACATCAGATCCCAGCTATCGCCCAGAGAGATCGCACCGTGGTCCAACACGCGCCACATAGATCCATCGTTATTAATGCTGCCACCCTGCGGAACGCCTTTACCGCTGGAGGTCATAGAGTCAGTTGCATACTGCAGAACAAATTTGTTAAAGCCTTTCAGCATGCTCTGAGTATGCTCAGCGGTGAGCATCCACCCGTCTTTGGAAGCGCCCGGCTGCAGTGAGTAATCATCAGGGATGTTAGTGTGGCCGTAGTCAACGCCCAGTTCCAGCGTGCCGCCCGGGTTAGTTTCCAGACCGGCTAAACGCACGTCGAATACATCGTTCGGCACGATATTGTCATAGACGCGATTACCGAACTTGTCGCGATCGGCGAAGGTGCCAGAGCCGCCGGATTCAGAAGAACGCGTTGCTGCCAGAGAGAGTTTACCGAAGCCCAGATCGATGTTTTCAATACCCGCACCAGGACCAGAAATATCCCAGTAGTAGAAGTCGATCATATGAACGTCATGACGCTGGTAGAAGCGCTTACCGGCCCAGATGGTGGAACCTGGCAACCATTCGATCAGGTTTTTACCCTGCACGTTAGCTTCACGGAATGCCGGACTGGTGGATTCCCAGTCGTTCTGCTGTGACACAGAGTAGGCGACGTTGGTATCGAAGTAGAAGCTCTTATCACCTTCTTTCCATACTTCCTGGCCCAGCTTCAGTTCCGCATAGGTTTCACATTCGTTACCCAGACGGTATTTACTTTGAGCGCCGGTTGCCTGGAAGCACTGTTGCTCACCGCCGCTGCCGGTCCAGCCGATACCAGAACGGGCATAACCGTGGAAATCAACGGCCAGCGCCTGAGCAGACATAACGCCTGCCGCAACGGCGACCGCCAGTGGAAGTTTGCGCAGAGTAATCATCATTCTATCTCCTGAGATCATTGCTTTTCTTTGAACACTTCACCCTTCGGGCTGCCTCTTTGTTGGCTGCGCTCACTCACCCTGGTCACGTACTTTTGTACGCTCCCAGGGATTCATTCCCTTGCCGCCTCGATGCAGCGCGAATGGTTTTGTGTTTTTTTTTAGTTAGAAGCCCTACACGCCCGGCTCTTTATGCAGCCGACGACAAGCGGTGCCATCCTCACGGAATAAATGGCAGCGCTCCGGCGGCAAACCGATGGCGAATGTGGCTCCCTCTTCTACCAGCACCACGTCGTTCTGGCGGTAAACCAGGTTTTGACGGATGGATGGGATCTGGATATGAATTTGCGTTTCGTGGCCGAGCTGTTCGACCACCTGAACTTCACCTTCAAGGGTGACGTCGGCGATATCGCTGGGCAGCAGATGTTCCGGGCGAATACCTAAAGACATATTGGCGCCGACCTGAACGCGGGCGCTGTCCACCGGCAGCCAGACCTGCTGACGGTTCGGTAGCTCCACCTGCACCTGCTCAATGGCGGTAGCGGTGACTTTGACCGGCAGGAAGTTCATCTTCGGCGAGCCGATAAAGCCCGCGACGAAGCGATCCGCCGGGTAGTGATAGAGTTCGAGAGGCTTGCCGACCTGCGCGACGCGACCGGCGTCCAGCACCACAATCTTGTCGGCGAGGGTCATCGCTTCGACCTGGTCGTGGGTCACGTAAATCATTGTGCGGCCAAGACGCTTATGCAGACGGGAAATCTCAATACGCATCTGTACGCGCAGCGCGGCATCGAGGTTAGAGAGCGGTTCATCCAGCAGGAAAACGCGCGGTTCAGCCACCAGGGTACGACCAATCGCCACGCGCTGGCGCTGACCGCCGGAAAGCGCTTTCGGTTTACGCTCCAGCAGGTGAGCCAGCTGCAGCACTTCCGCCACCTGAGTCACGCGTTGGTTAATCAGCTCTTTTTTGGCGCCGGCCAGCTTCAGGCCAAAAGACATGTTTTCCGCGACGGAAAGATGGGGGTAAAGTGCATAAGACTGAAACACCATCCCGATACCGCGCTCGGCGGGCGGAACATCATTCATTCGGGTATCGCCAATCAGCAGATCGCCGCTGGTCACCGTTTCCAGCCCGGCAATCATACGCAGCAGGGTGGATTTGCCGCAGCCTGATGGCCCAACAAACACGACGAACTCCCCATCCTGGATCTCGAGATTGATATCTTTTGATACCACCACGTCACCCCAGGCTTTCGTTACATTTCGCAGCTGTACGCTCGCCATGCCCTTCTCCCTTCGTTACAACCTGTCACTTAACGACACATTCAAGATGGGCTGACTATGCGGCATTCATTAGTCTGGTAAATCCTCCACCCCCCGGCTTTTTCATGGGGGAGGAGACGGGAGGATGAGAGATGACGTCTCGCCGCTGGGGGGGGGCGGGCCGATACCCATTTCGTGATGCAGCCTGCAAAATTGGCCTCCTTTTTATGTGCTCCAGGACTCATAACCGGCATTTCTGCTATGGAGATCACACAATCGGGGGATGGGGCGTAGACATGGGGAGGATGGAAAGAGGTTGTTAAAAAAGGAAACTCATCACCGTTAAGCCACTCAAGTGTATCCACGAGCACATCACCAAATAGGACGGGTATATGAAAATCAAAACTGGCGCTCGCATCCTCGCGCTGTCTGCATTGACCACGATGATGTTTTCCGCCTCTGCCCTCGCAAAAATCGAAGAAGGTAAGCTGGTTATCTGGATTAACGGCGACAAAGGCTACAACGGCCTCGCTGAAGTGGGTAAAAAGTTTGAAAAAGACACCGGCATTAAAGTATCCGTAGAACATCCGGATAAGCTGGAGGAGAAATTCCCGCAGGTTGCCGCGACCGGCGACGGCCCTGACATCATTTTCTGGGCCCACGACCGTTTTGGCGGCTACGCCCAGTCCGGCCTGTTGGCGGAAATCACCCCGGACAAAGCTTTCCAGGACAAACTCTATCCGTTCACCTGGGACGCGGTTCGCTATAACGGCAAGCTGATTGCCTACCCGGTTGCCGTCGAAGCGCTGTCGCTGATCTATAACAAAGACCTGGTGCCAAATCCGCCGAAAACCTGGGAAGAGATCCCGGCGCTGGATAAAGAACTGAAGGCGAAAGGTAAGAGCGCGCTGATGTTCAACCTGCAAGAACCGTACTTCACCTGGCCGCTGATTGCCGCCGACGGCGGTTATGCGTTCAAGTTTGAAAACGGCAAGTACGACGTGAAAGACGTAGGCGTGGATAGCGCTGGCGCGAAAGCAGGCCTGACCTTCCTGGTCGACCTTATTAAGAACAAGCATATGAACGCCGACACCGACTACTCCATCGCGGAAGCGGCATTCAACAAAGGCGAAACCGCGATGACCATCAACGGTCCGTGGGCGTGGTCTAACATCGATAAGAGCAAGGTTAACTACGGCGTTACCCTGCTGCCGACCTTCAAAGGCAACCCGTCTAAACCGTTCGTTGGCGTACTGAGCGCCGGTATTAACGCCGCCAGCCCGAACAAAGAACTGGCGAAAGAGTTCCTCGAAAACTACCTGATGACCGATCAGGGCCTGGATGAAGTGAACAAGGACAAACCGCTGGGCGCGGTCGCGCTGAAATCCTTCCAGGAAAAACTGGAAAAAGATCCGCGTATCGCCGCCACCATGGCTAACGCCAAGAATGGTGAAATCATGCCGAATATTCCGCAGATGTCCGCCTTCTGGTATGCCGTTCGTACCGCAGTGATCAACGCCGCTAGCGGTCGCCAGACCGTTGAAGAGGCGCTGAAAGACGCACAGGCTCGTATCACCAAGTAATACGGTTTCCCTTATTTCTTAGGGAATAAGGTTTGTTGAATACGTTGTTACACGAAATCATTCGCGCTACATCGAGGCGGCAAGGATGCAAATCCCCAGGCGCTTACATTAGTAAGTGACTGGGGTACGCATCCGCAGCCAACAAAGAGGTAGCGCGAAGGATAAAGTGTAAAGAGGATGATCCCCATGGATGTCGTGAAAAAGAAACACTGGTGGCAAAGCCCGCAGCTCACATGGTCTGTGATCGGCTTGCTGTGCCTGCTGGTGGGTTACCTTGTTGTTTTGATGTACGCCCAGGGGGAGTACCTGTTTGCCATCATGACGCTGATTTTGAGCTCGGTTGGCCTGTATATTTTTTCCAATCGCAAAGCCTACGCCTGGCGCTATGTGTATCCGGGTCTCGCCGGGATGGGGCTGTTCGTCCTGTTCCCGCTGATCTGCACGATCGCAATCGCTTTTACCAACTACAGCAGCACTAACCAGTTGACCTTCGAACGCGCCCAACAGGTGCTGATGGACCGCTCCTTCCAGGCGGGTAAATCCTACAACTTCGCGCTTTATCCGGCGGGAGATGAATGGAAGCTGGCGCTGACCGACGGCGAAAGCGGCAAAAACTATCTTTCCGACGCCTTTAAATTCGGCGGCGAGCAGAAGCTGGCCTTAAAAGAGGCTGACGCCCTGCCGGAAGGCGAGCGCGCCACGCTGCGCGTGATTACGCAAAACCGTACCGCCCTGAACCAGCTGACCGCCGTGCTGCCGGATGAAAGCAAAGTCATCATGAGCTCCCTGCGCCAGTTCTCCGGTACTCAACCGCTGTACGCGCTGGCCAATGACGGTACGCTGACCAACAACCAGAGCGGCGTGAAATATCGTCCGAACGCCGAGGTCGGTTTCTATCAGGCGATCAACGCCGACGGTAGCTGGGGCAGCGAAAAGCTCAGCCCGGGCTACACCGTAACCATCGGCTGGGATAACTTCACCCGCGTGTTCCAGGATGAAGGGATCCAGAAACCGTTCTTCGCGATTTTCGTCTGGACGGTGGTGTTCTCCGTTCTGACCGTGATTCTCACCGTTGCGGTCGGCATGGTGCTCGCCTGTCTCGTCCAGTGGGAAGCCCTGAAGGGCAAAGCGATTTACCGCGTACTGCTGATTCTGCCTTACGCCGTACCGTCGTTTATCTCGATTCTGATTTTCAAAGGGTTGTTCAACCAGAGCTTTGGTGAGATCAATATGATGCTCAGCGCGCTGTTCGGCATCAAGCCGGCCTGGTTCAGCGACCCAACCACCGCGCGTACCATGATTATCATCGTCAACACCTGGCTGGGCTATCCGTACATGATGATCCTGTGCATGGGCCTGCTGAAAGCGATTCCTGACGATTTATATGAAGCCTCGGCAATGGATGGCGCTACGCCGTTCCAGAACTTCTTCAAAATTACGCTGCCGCTGCTGATCAAGCCGCTGACGCCGCTGATGATCGCCAGCTTCGCCTTTAACTTTAACAACTTCGTGCTGATTCAGCTGTTGACCAACGGCGGGCCGGACCGGCTCGGCACCACCACGCCGGCGGGCTACACCGACCTGCTGGTGAGCTATACCTACCGTATCGCCTTTGAAGGCGGCGGCGGTCAGGACTTCGGCCTCGCGGCGGCTATCGCCACGCTGATCTTCCTGCTGGTAGGCGCGCTGGCGATTGTTAACCTGAAAGCCACACGTATGAAGTTTGATTAAGGGAGATAACGATTATGGCTATGGTTCAACCCAAATCTCAGAAGCTGCGCCTGTTCACGACGCATCTCCTGCTGCTGATTTTTATCGCGGCGATTATGTTCCCGCTGCTGATGGTTATCGCTATCTCTCTGCGCGAAGGTAACTTCGCCACCGGTAGCCTGATCCCTGAAAGTATCTCCTGGGAGCACTGGCGGCTGGCGTTAGGTTTCAGCGTCGAACACGCTGACGGTCGCGTCACGCCGCCGCCCTTCCCGGTGCTGCTGTGGCTGTGGAACTCCATCAAGGTGGCCGGCATTACCGCTATTGGCATTGTCGCGCTCTCTACCACCTGCGCTTACGCTTTTGCCCGCATGCGCTTCCCAGGTAAAGCAACGCTGCTGAAAGGGATGCTGATTTTCCAGATGTTCCCCGCAGTGCTGTCGCTGGTCGCGCTGTATGCCCTGTTTGACCGTCTTGGCCAGTACGTGCCGTTCGTCGGCCTGAATACCCACGGCGGCGTCATCTTTGCCTATATGGGCGGTATCGCGCTGCACGTCTGGACGATTAAAGGTTACTTCGAAACCATCGACGGCTCGCTGGAAGAAGCGGCGGCGCTGGACGGCGCCACCCCATGGCAGGCTTTCCGCCTGGTGCTGCTCCCGCTGTCAGTGCCGATTCTGGCGGTGGTGTTTATTCTGTCGTTCATCGCTGCGATTACCGAAGTACCGGTGGCCTCCCTGCTGCTGCGCGATGTGAACAGCTATACCCTGGCGGTCGGAATGCAGCAGTATCTCAACCCGCAGAACTATCTGTGGGGCGACTTTGCCGCCGCGGCGGTGCTCTCCGCCATCCCGATTACCGTAGTGTTCCTGCTGGCCCAGCGCTGGTTGGTCAACGGCCTGACGGCTGGCGGAGTGAAAGGTTAATTTTTTTGTAACACCCGCCCCAAATTTCAGATGAGGGCCGGCGGTTTAGCGGCAATACACGTCCCCAACCGGGTATTGCCGCCGCCGCCCTCAGCTGAAAAAGTAAGGCAAATGCCACTGCTATCCTCAACTGGACCCTACATAAATTTAATTTGTGACTGTTGGTCAGCGGCCCTGGAGGCCGCTTTTTTTTATTCGCGTTTCAGGCGGTTGGAGTTACACAGCCAGAGCGTAATCACCAAAATCAGGATCGCCGCGGAGTAAATCAGTACCGCCATAGGCGACTCATGATCGATAATGATCAGGCGGACGATGGCGGTAATGCCGATATAGACAAAGTAGCGCAGCGGGAAGTGAAATCCCGACTCAAAGTACTTCACTATCAGCGCGATAAATTCGAAATAGAGGAAGTAGACCACCAGCCCTTCCACCAGCTTGTACTTACTGACAGGTTCAGGGGTGAACAGGACGTGCGCCAGATGCAACGTCTCTTTCCCGAGAAAAACGATCAGTATGACTCCCAGACACAATAGCCCGAGATTCAAAACGGTTTGCATGGCGGTTGCAATAAAACTCACCAACGGACGATAAACCGGCGGCATAGGTACACCTCATCATCATGATTTCCTGTGACCTGTATAACGCAAAAATGTGATCCAGATCTACATTTATGAGTCCCTTCTTGTGACTACAGCGCTCTCGCCTATCCGACGAAATACGTAAAAAAAGAAATTTTTACTTTCGGCGAGGCTGTGAGGCAGTTAACTAAATCCCTTTTTATGTTCAAAAAACAGAATATAAATACCTATCAAATCAGCTAATTAACCATAATAAGATCACAATTTTACAATATTTTAATAAGCGAATATTTTTCTCTTTCAGGCATAAATAACGGGGGTATTAGAGTAAGTTTTTTCTTAAGAATTGACATAGCATATTCGCAGATTAATAAGCCCTCGTTAGCGGATAGATATAAAATATGACTACTGAACACGCATCTCTATTTATAAACTGGCTGAAAAAAGAAGTTGCCCCGGCATTAGGCTGTACAGAGCCTGTCGCTATTTCTTTTACCGCGGCTTACGCCGCGAAACATTTGGATACTGCTTGTCAAAGTATTAGCGGTTTTATTTCCGCAAATCTGTATAAGAATGCAATGGGCGTAACTATTCCCGGAACATCCGTCAGTGGCGTGGCGCTTGCGGCCGCAATTGGCGCATTTGGCGGCGACGCTGATAAGGGATTAAAAACACTGGAGGGGATTAGCGAACGGCATGTTGAACTAGCCCAAAAATTAATCGCCGATGGTCAGGTCAATATTAGCGTGCAAGACACCCCTGATTTTATTCATCTGGATCTGACGCTGACGGGCGGCGAAAAGAGCTGCCGCGTGGTGGTCAAGGGCACGCATACCAATATCGTTGAGCTGTATATTAATGGCGAAGCGCAGGTGCTGGCGGACAAACAGAGTACGGTAACGCAGCAGGAAACATTAGCAACCTTTTCGCTTGCCGAGGCCTTTGATTTTATTAGCGAGGTCGAATTCGCCGACATCGCATTTATTCTCGAAGCCGCCCGGCTCAATTCGGCGCTGGCGGAGGAAGGTAAAAGCAAAAAATACGGTTTGAACATCAACGGCACCTTCTCTGATGCGGTAAAAAATGGCCTGCTCAGCAACGACCTGCTGAGTAAAGTCATCATCAATACCGTCGCCGCATCCGACGCGCGAATGGGCGGAGCCCCCGTCGTCGCGATGTCAAACTTTGGTTCCGGTAACCAGGGTATCGCCGCCACCATGCCGGTAGTGACGGTCGCGGAGCATCTTAACGCCGATGAAGAGACCCTCGCGCGGGCGCTGGCGCTCTCCCACCTGACCGCCATATCGATCCATTCCCGCTATACGCGTCTGTCCGCGCTATGCGCAGCGTCCACGGCAGCGATGGGCGCCGCGGCAGGTATGGCGTGGTTATTTACCCGTGACCTGCAAACAATTAATACCGCTATTATTAATATGATCAGCGATATTACCGGCATGATTTGCGATGGCGCCTCTAATAGCTGCGCAATGAAAGTATCGTCCGTGGTTTCCAGCGCCTTTAAGGCCGTACTGATGGCGATGCAAAATAGCTGCGCAGGCTCTAATGACGGCATTGTTTGCGCTGATGTAGAGCAGACCATTAATAATCTCTGCCGTCTGGTGATTAAGCCCATGGCCTACACCGATAAAGAAATCATCAACATTATGGTAGCAAAGTAATCATTAATTCGCGTTTTAATGTACCTTACACAAATAATTAATCTCCTGAACACAACAGGTATTGCTTATGAACAAAAAAGTTATTCTACGGGGTATGAGCGCCATACTTCCCTTGTGCATCGGCGACTTTCCGTTTTCATTTATTGTCGGCGCGCTAAGCGTTAGCGCCGGGATGAGTATCTGGCAAAGTACGGCATGGTCGACGATTGTCATCGCCGGTTCGGCACAAATGCTGGCGTTAAATATGCTAAAAACCGGAGCGAGCCTTGGGGTGATTATATTCACCACGATGATAATTAATCTTCGCCATGTGCTTTATAGCGCCTCTATTTCCAGTACGGTACGCGAAGCCTCCTTCTTTAAAAAATGCTTTATGGCATATGCCCTGACCGATGAAGTGTACGCCACGACGGTGAAAGAGATGGAGGAGAATAAAAAAGATAAATATCTTTTCTATTTTTCAGCAATGCTGACGTTTTGGTTCGCCTGGGTACTGGCCGATTTCCTTGGCGCTCTGGTTGGCGCGTCTTTTCCGCACATTGAAAAATATGGTCTGGACTTCGCGATGGTCGCCGCATTTATCGCCATCGTGGTCCCGCAAATCAAAAGCCAGGCCTGTACCGTCGCCGCCGTTGTTGCTGCCGTATCCGGGGTACTTTTGGTCGTACTGCCCTACTCGTTAGGTATCGTCGTCGCGTCCGTACTGGGCGTAATGGCGGGCCTGAGCGTCGATCTCGCCGAAGAGCGTAAACAGGCGCAGGCCGCTGACAAACTCTCTCTCGAAGGAGCGCTGGAAAATGAGTAATAGCTTTTTTATCGCCCTGACGCTGGGCATGGCCGCCGTGACCTTTCTTATTCGCTTCTCGTTCATTGGCCTCGCCGGGAAGATTCAGATGTCGAGCCGGGTCAGCAAAACGCTGCGTTTTGTGCCGGTGACCGTGCTGCCGGCCATCATCACGATTCAGATCCTGAGCGTAAATTCCAGCATGGAGTTCGATTTGAAAAACCCGAAGGTGATCGCCGCGATTATCTGCACGCTCGCCAGCTTCCGCCTGGGCCTGGTATGGGTCGTCGTCAGCGGCGTCGGTTCACTCGTTTTGCTCAACTATTTCATGTAACCACCTATCAGAAGGAATCAACAGAATGATAATTACCACTGCCGCTGCGCCTGCCGCCATTGGTCCGTATGTTCAGGGGGTAAACCTGGGTACCATGACGATGACCTCGGGGCAGCTCCCGGTCAATCCGCAAGACGGCACCATGCCTGACGACATCGCTCAGCAGACGCGACAGTCGCTGGATAACGTTAAGGCTATCGTTGAAGCGGCGGGTTTGCAGGTGAAAAACATCGTTAAGACGATGGTCTTCGTCAAGGATCTGAATGACTTCGCCACCATCAACGCGGTTTATGAAGCGTTCTTCGCCGAACACAACGCGGACTTTCCAGCCCGCTCTTGCGTTGAAGTCGCCAGACTGCCTAAAGATGCGGGCATTGAGATCGAAGCCATCGCCGTCGCCTAATCCCCCTGCCGGAGGTCCTCCTCCGGCAACGTCTTACCCCCCACTTTTGAGGTTTACCCGCAGCGAAGTTTACGGGCAAAATATCGCCACTTCTTTGCGAGGAACGCAGAATGCTAAAGATTCGTATTGGACGTCCGGAAGATGCGGCTTTACTCAACGAAATGGCCAACGTCAGTTACCGCCACCACTTTACCCATCTCTGGCACAACGCCGAGGAAATGGAGCACTACCTGCAGCAAGAGTATTCCATGGCCGCGTTGGCGCCCAGCCTGGCCGATCCGCAGTGCTGCTGGTTGATTGCGGAAGCCGCGCGCCCTGTCGGCTTTGCTAAATACGCCTGTGGTCAGAATATTGATCCCGGGGGTCCATCCGGCGCGCTGCTACATAAGCTCTATCTACTGCCTGACGCCACCGGGCATCGTTACGGCGAGCAGATTTTCCGCGCCGTCGAGACGCGAGCGAAAGAGACGGGTGAAAGCTGGCTATGGCTGGAAGTGCTCGCCGCGAATACCCGCGCCCGCCGTTTTTATGAACGCCAGGGGATGCAGCACGTGAAGGATGTGGCATTTCATTCTGCAACCCAGCAAAGCACACTCCATATTCTGGCTAAACCAATCTGAGAGGCAGCATGCATACCCTTCGTGAAACCGCCATTCGCAACGTCGCCAGCGGCGAAAACGTGGTGATTTACCAACCCGCCAACCTCTACGACTGCACGCTTGGCGATAACGTCTTCGTCGGGCCATTTGTGGAGATTCAGGGTCATACCCGCATCGGCAACGACAGCAAAATTCAGTCCCACACCTTTATCTGCGAGTACGTGACCATCGGCGAGCGCTGCTTTATCGGCCACGGCGTGATGTTCGCCAACGATATGTTCCGCGAAGGCAAACCCAACGCCGACCGCGAGAGCTGGGGAAGAATTGTGATTGGCAACGATGTGTCTATCGGCAGCGGCGCAACCATTCTGGCGGTCAGCATCTGCGATGGGGTCGTGATCGGCGCGGGCAGCGTGGTGACAAAATCCATTACTGAGAAAGGCGTGTGGGCCGGGAACCCGGCAAAGCTGCTGCGCCGGCTATAACAAAAATGCCGACCACATGGGCCGGCATTGCGAACGTTTTAGCGATTATGCGCGCCAGGATTTATAGCGGTTAATCAGACCGTTAGTGGAGCTGTCGTGGCTGCTCACTTCGGAACCATCTTTCAGCTCCGGCAGGATGCGGTTAGCCAGCTGTTTGCCCAGCTCAACGCCCCACTGATCGAAGGTGAAGATGTTCATAATCACGCCCTGGGTGAAGATTTTGTGCTCATACAGGGCAATCAGCGCGCCCAGGCTGAACGGCGTAATTTCACGCAGCAGGATGGAGTTGGTTGGGCGGTTGCCTTCAAACACTTTGAACGGCACAACGTGTTCCAGGGTCGCCGGATCTTTACCCTGATCGCGATATTCCTGCTCGACCACTTCGCGGGATTTACCAAACGCCAGCGCTTCGGTCTGCGCAAAGAAGTTAGACAGCAGCTTCGGATGGTGGTCGGACAGCGGGTTGTGGGTAATCGCCGGGGCGATAAAGTCGCAAGGCACCATTTTGGTCCCCTGGTGAATCAGCTGGTAGAACGCGTGCTGACCGTTGGTGCCCGGCTCGCCCCAGATGATTGGGCCAGTCTGGTAATCCACGGCGTTGCCGTTACGGTCAACGTATTTACCGTTGGATTCCATGTTGCCCTGCTGGAAGTAGGCTGCAAAGCGGTGCATATACTGGTCGTACGGCAGAATCGCTTCGGTTTCAGCGCCGAAGAAGTTGTTGTACCAGATACCAATCAGCGCCAGCAGCACCGGCAGGTTTTTCTCAGGCGCGGTCGTGGAGAAGTGTTTGTCCATCGCATGCGCGCCGGAGAGCAGTTCAACAAAATTGTCGAAGCCCACGGACAGGATGATGGACAGGCCGATGGCTGACCACAGAGAGTAACGGCCGCCAACCCAGTCCCAGAACTCAAACATATTAGCGGTATCAATACCGAACTCGCCCACCGCTTTACCATTGGTGGAGAGCGCGGCGAAGTGTTTCGCTACGTGTTTCTCATCGCCGGCGGTCGCCAGGAACCAGTCGCGCGCGCTGTGAGCGTTGGTCATCGTTTCCTGAGTGGTAAAGGTTTTCGACGCCACCAGGAACAGCGTGGTTTCCGGGTTCACCGTTTTCAGCACTTCGGCGATGTGGGTCCCATCGACGTTGGAAACAAAGTGCATATTCAGGTGATTTTTATACGGGCGCAGCGCTTCGGTCACCATGAACGGGCCGAGGTCGGAGCCGCCGATACCGATGTTGACGACGTCGGTAATCGCTTTACCGGTGTAGCCTTTCCAGCTGCCGGAGATAATGGCTTCGGAGAAGGTTTTCATCTTCTCAAGCACGGCGTTCACTTCCGGCATCACGTCTTTGCCATCAACCAGAATCGGAGTATTGCTGCGGTTACGCAGCGCAACGTGCAGCACCGCGCGATCTTCCGTACGGTTAATCTTCTCGCCGGAGAACATGGATTTAATGGCGTCTGCCAGGAAGGTCTCTTTGGCCAGGTCCTGCAGTTTTGCCAGCGTCTCTTCGGTGATGCGGTTTTTGGAAAAATCCACCAGCATCAGATCGTCGAACGTGGCGGAGAATTTAGAGAAACGATCGCTATCCTTCGCGAACAGATCCGCGATGGTAACGTCTTTCATTTCATCAAAGTGTTTCTGTAATGCCTGCCAGGCAGAGGTCTGCGTTGGGTTGATGTTTTTCATTAGCAATACTCTTCTGATTTGAGAATTGTGACTGCGGTCGATTGTAGCGCCGGTGACGAAAAATTGTGATGATTTTTATGTTATGCCGATGATACGCGTCAGAAATTGGGCCGATTTGGCGCAAAATGCCCCTGATAGTATAGACATCATAAGGCTTTTTTCTGTCAGCGACCCGCGCATGAAAAATCCGCATAACCCTGACGTTGACATACTTCGCCTGAAGCCTTTATATAACGGCAGTACCTACGTATACGTAGATATGTATGGATCGCGCATTTCACGCTACAGCGAAAGGGTATTGTAGGGGGGTATAATGTCCCGCGTCCCCCAGGCAAAGTGAAAGACGTCGGTAATTGCCAGAAGAGGTGCGTTGCCCAGGTAACCGTATTGGAGGAGCCAGTCCGGGGAAAATACGTGAGGGGGAGCAACGCCGAGGTGAATAAGCGTCTGGTTACGCTCATCACCGGCCACAGGGGCTGAATCCCCTGGGTTGTCACCAGAAACGTTCGCAGTCGGGCGTTTCATACTCGCCATCTGATGCACAGCATCGGCAAGCGGGTCTACAAGGTGGAGCACTTCTGGGTGACATCGTAGTTTGTTTATCGCTCTGCGCCCACCCTGTTTTTCGCTCTTCCCTTGTGCCATGGCTGAATAATTTGGCCTGGCTTATTAAGACATTTTATTGCAATCCGGCTGCGTCCAGCCCCGCCAGGATTGGTTTTCTGGAATCGTTTTAATAAGTCAGGCCCCCTGACACGAGGTTGTTATGACAGATTTAGTTGTAGCCAAATTCGGCGGCACCAGCGTTGCCGATTTTGATGCCATGAACCGCAGCGTAGACGTCGCGCTGCTGGATGCCAATACCCGCGTGGTGGTGCTTTCCGCCTCAGCGGGCGTGACCAACCTGCTGGTCGCATTAGCGGAAGGGCTGGAACCCGGCGAACGTTTCGCGAAGCTCGATGCCATGCGTCAAATCCAGTTCAATATTCTGGAGCGTCTGCGCTATCCCAACGTTATTCGCGATGAAATTGAGCGCCTGCTGGAAAATATCACCACCCTGGCGGAAGCCGCCTCCCTGGCCAGCTCAACCGCGTTAACCGACGAGCTGGTCAGCCACGGCGAACTGATGTCTACCCTGCTGTTTGTCGAGATCCTGCGCGAGCGCGGTATCGCCGCCCAGTGGTTCGATGTACGCAAAATTATGCGCACCAACGACCGCTTTGGCCGTGCGGAACCGGATATCGCCGCCTTATCTGAATTAACCCAGCAGCAGCTGACCCCGCGCCTTGCGGAAGGGCTGGTGATCACCCAGGGCTTTATCGGCAGCGAAGCCAAAGGCCGTACCACCACCCTGGGCCGCGGCGGCAGCGACTATACCGCCGCGCTGCTCGGCGAAGCGCTAAACGCCACCCGCGTCGATATCTGGACCGATGTTCCGGGTATCTATACCACCGACCCGCGCGTCGCCCCGGCGGCCAAACGCATTGACGTTATCGCTTTTGAAGAAGCGGCGGAAATGGCGACCTTTGGCGCGAAGGTCCTGCATCCGGCCACCCTGCTCCCCGCCGTGCGCAGCGATATTCCGGTATTCGTCGGCTCCAGCAAAGAGCCGAAAGCCGGCGGCACGCTGGTGTGCAAAAACACCGAAAACCCGCCGCTGTTCCGCGCGCTGGCGCTGCGCCGCAAGCAGACGCTGCTAACCCTGCACAGCCTGAATATGCTGCATTCACGCGGTTTTCTGGCCGAGGTATTCAGTATTCTGGCGCGTCACAGTATCTCCGTCGATCTGATCACCACTTCGGAAGTGAGCGTGGCGCTGACCATGGATACCACCGGTTCGACGTCGGCTGGCGATACCCTGCTCACCCAGGGGTTGCTGACCGAACTTTCCTCTCTGTGCCGCGTTGAGGTCGAGCAGGATCTGGCGCTGGTCGCCATCATTGGTAATGAGCTGTCGAAGGCGTGCGGCGTCGGTAAAGAGGTGTTTGGCGTACTGGACCCGTTTAATATTCGTATGATTTGCTACGGCGCATCCAGCCATAACCTGTGCTTCCTGGTACCGGGAGCGGATGCCGAAAAAGTGGTGCAGAAGCTGCATCATAATCTGTTCGAGTAATAGCGAATAAAATGGCCCGCCATTTCTGCCGGGCCATTTTTAGTTTCCCATCACCGTGGTGATCAGCAATCTGTCCAACTCCCTGACATCACCGCTCCGGCTCTCCGGCAGCGCTGGCGGGATTGCGCCCCTGAGCAGCTCGGACTGAATAAACGCGTGCAGCAGCGGTCGACGCGGGCCGTTTTCCGCCTCTCCCGCACGCTGTTTACGCTCCAGCAGCTCGTCTATTTCCGCACGTAGACCCGTTTCCAGCTCGCTTCCCGCCAGCAGTTCATCAAAGCGCATCGGCGGCACGCCTTTTCCCGCCTCAACCCAGCGGACGGCCAGCAGCGGGCGCAATACGTAAAAGTACTTTTTCAGCCGCACCTGTTCGCCTTGCAGATAGCCGCGAAAATTTTTCCTGGCCATCGAGTAGTAATGCCAGCGGGCGCGAACCGGAGAAAACCAATGCGGGATGAGTTTTTTAAGCGCCTGAACCGTCGCATCATCCTGCCGATACACCACCGGTGAATCCAGCCATTCGATCAGCGTCGGGTTCGCCCCTTTCAACAGACCCAGCGCTTTGCGCCACTCCCAGCCGCAGACGTCCAGCTCATCGTCGATGGGCAGCTCGATAACATCGCGCTGCGCGTCCACCCGCAGATACCACTCCAGCGAATGAACGTAGAGAAACCGCACATCATAATCGCTGTCCGGCGAAGCAAAGCCCCAGCCCCGGCTGCCGGACTCGCAGGCGTAGAGCACCCTGACGCCGTAGCGCCGCTCCACGTCGTTTAACTGCCGCTGCACCTTATGGCGCATGGCGGCGTTCACACCGTGATACGTCATTTTCATTATCCTTTTAGATTCACCAGGCCATGCAGCACCTGGTCCAGACCGCCAAAGACCGAGATTTTATCGATACGCTCCGCCACTCTTTCCAGCGTTTCCAGCTCTTTTAAACGCAACGCCACCGGATTGTTTTCCATCACCTTCGCAGTGTTGAGCAACGAGCGCGTCGCCGCGGTCTCTTCACGCCGGCGGATCACGTTCGCCTGCGCCGATTTCTCCGCCTCCACCAGCTGCGACAAAATGGCTTTCATGTCGCCGGGCAGCACAATATCCTTCACGCCCAGCGACGCGACGTCGATACCAAATGCCGCCATGCGCTCGGTGACCTGCGCGCTTACCACCTCATCAATGATTTTCTTATCTTCCAGCAGCGCATCCAGCGTTCGTGTTCCGACGGCTTCACGCAGCGCAAACTGCAGCTCGCGATACAGATGGTCCAGCGGCTTCGTCAGCTGTCCAAAAGCCTGCAGCACATCGCTGTAGCGCCAGTTCGCCGCCAGATTTAAACGCAGGTTCACTTTATCTTTGGTCAGAATCTCCTGGCCGCCAACCTCCAGCACCTGCAGGCGGGTATCGACCACTTCCGCTTCCACCAGGTGATTGACCTTCCAGTACGCGCTCAGGCCAGGCTGCAGCAGCGATTGTGTCTCGCCGTCGATTTTCAGCACCCCGACGTGCCACGCCGGCACCGATACGGTGAGGATCGCTTCGCGGCCTTTTACCGCCCCGTGACGTCGCGGCTGCAGCACCGCATTCATGATGTCAGCCGGAACCGCAACCTGCCGGGTATCGATACGTAGCAGCCGCATCTCGTCACCGGCGGACCAGTACAGCCGGCGCGTCGAAGGCGGTAAAATTTCCTGCAGCACACCGTTGGCATACAGCGCCCCGGTTTCGATATCCGTCAAATCCGCCGCCAGGCAGTAGCGTTCAACCCATTCAGGCTGAAAGCGCCGTAAATACTCCGCCAGCGCTTCCGGCACCTCGCTGCCGTCCCGGTTTACGATCAGCACGTCAGGAACGTTGAACCACGGCAGGCGGTGCTCGCCCGCTTCCAGAACCTGATAGTAGTCGCCCTGGCGGGATAAAAGGCCAAGCTGACCTTTACGTACCGTAATTTTTTTCGTCATTTTTTATTCCTTAACAATTAATCAGGCGCGGGTGCAGGGGCGAAGCCGCAGGGGAACTCCCTTTTACCTGCGGCACGGCGCCTTTACCGGCGGCCTGCTTTGGGGAGTGCCGACTGCGCACAACCCCGGTGTATTTTTATGATTAACAACCAGTTTTCATTGGAGATGAAATCGGGAATCGAACCCATTGGTGGTCATCGGCTGACGGAACGCGCCCGAAAAACGGTCTGTACCGTTCCTGGCGTGCCGGCGGGGTTTAACCCCCTGCGTCTTCAGCGTCGTGACGAAAGGACTATTGCCAGATGCGTGCCAAAAACAACAATGGCGAAAGTTGTTTTTTAAAAAATTGATTAATAAGGTTTTTATTTTCAAAGCACACCGTAGCGCTTGCTCCCGCCGACAGGTTTTTTTATCTTTAAATATCAACAATTATCTTTTGGGATAAACATGAAAAAGCGGCGAGTGGTGATTGGCGTCCTCGGAACGGTACTGGATAAACGCGGCAAGCGAGCGAACCGTTTTAAAAAATGGCGGCCCACCGTGGGGCTATGCCAGCAGGCCGATTTTCCTGTCGACAGGCTGGAGCTTCTCCACCAGCCGCGTGATGAAAATATGGCGCAAAAGCTGATTGACGATATCGCACAGCTTTCGCCGCATACCGAAGTCCATCCGCATACGGTTGAAATCAACGATCCCTGGGATTTTGAAGAGGTCTACGCGGCGTTTCTCGACTTCGCCAACCGCTATCGCTTTGATACCGAAAACGAAGAGTATCTGGTGCATATCACCACCGGGACCCACGTGGCGCAGATCTGCTGGTTCCTGCTGACCGAAGCGCGCTACCTTCCCGCCAGCCTGCTGCAGACCAGCCCTGCGCCGAAAGGCGCAGCGGATGAAGCCGTCGCCGCCGGTATTTACTCGGTGATCGATCTGGACTTAAGCCGCTATGCTGCGCTCACCAGCCGCTTTCAGCGCGAGCAGCAGCAGTCCGTCTCCTTCCTGAAGGCAGGTATCGAGACGCGGAACGCGACGTTCAACGCACTTATCGATCGTATTGAGCGCGTGGCGATCCGATCGACCGATCCGATCCTGCTTACCGGCCCAACGGGCGCCGGTAAATCCGTCCTCGCCAAACGTATTTTTCAGCTTCGTCAGTCGCGGCATCGGGTGGCGGGAAAATTCACGGCGGTGAACTGCGCCACGCTGCGCGGCGATAACGCCATGTCCACGCTGTTTGGTCATGTCAAAGGCGCGTTTACCGGCGCGGTGACGCCTCGCGCCGGGCTATTACGCGAAGCCGACGGCGGCGTACTGTTTCTCGATGAAATAGCCGAGCTGGGGCTGGATGAGCAGGCCATGCTGCTGAAGGCCATCGAAGAAAAAACCTTTTTCCCGTTTGGTTCGGATAAAGAGGTGCACAGCGACTTCCAGCTGATCGCCGGCACGCATCGCGATATGCAGCAGTGGGTGGCGGAGGGGCGCTTTCGCGAAGATCTTTATGCGCGCATCAATATGTGGCGCTTTGCCCTCCCCGGCCTGGCGCAGCGGCGGGAAGATATTGCGCCGAACGTGGAGTATGAATTACGGCGACTGGCCAACGAGCGGCAGACGCAGATCCGCTTCGATAAAGACGCCCGCGAACGCTATCTGGCTTTTGCCTGTTCGCCGCAGGCGCAATGGCGCGGCAATTTTCGCGAGCTCAGCTCGTCCGTGGCGCGCATGGCGACCCTGGCCGAGCAGGGGCGCATTACGCTAGCCGTTGCGGAAGAGGAGATAATGCTGCTGAAAGAGAGCTGGCAGCTCACGACATCTTCTCCTGATATTGCGCTGGAAATCGATCTGTTCGATCGCCGCCAGCTGGAAACGGTGCTGGAGGTCTGCCAACGCAGCGCTTCGCTCTCCGAAGCCGGACGCGAGCTGTTCGCCGTCTCCCGGCAAAAAAAGGCCAACCCTAACGATGCCGACCGCTTGCGCAAATATTTAGCGCGCTTCGGACTCAGCTGGGAGCTTATCCGCAGCGGAACATGAGCATAATTTGTTTGAATAATATGTCTTAGCACGATAAACAATAGCGATGGCCGGGCTCGATCCCGGCCGGTCTATAACAAGCAAACACAACTTACGTGCAAGGAAAACAACATGCTCGCCACGCTTACGCGGCTGTTCCCATTATGGGCGCTGCTGCTCTCGGTTATCGCCTATTACACGCCATCCACTTTTACCCCCGTTGGCCCGTGGGTCCCGACGCTGCTGATGCTGATTATGTTCGGCATGGGCGTGCATCTGAAAGTCGACGATTTTAAGCGCGTGCTTTCCCGCCCCGCGCCGGTCGCCGCCGGCATTTTTCTCCACTACCTGGTGATGCCGCTCGCCGCCTGGCTGCTGGCGCTGATTTTTCACATGCCGCCCGAGCTCTCCGCCGGGATGGTGCTGGTCGGCAGCGTCGCCAGCGGTACGGCATCCAACGTGATGATCTTTCTGGCAAAAGGCGACGTCGCGCTCTCAGTCACCATCTCATCGGTTTCCACGCTGGTTGGGGTGGTCGCCACCCCGCTGCTGACGCGTCTGTACGTGGATGCGCATATTCAGGTGGACGTGATGGGGATGCTGCTCAGCATTCTGCAAATCGTGGTGATCCCGATTGCGCTGGGGCTGGTAGTGCACCATCTGCTGCCGAAAGTGGTGAAGGCGGTGGAGCCGTTCCTGCCGGCCTTTTCGATGGTCTGCATTCTGGCGATTATCTGCGCCGTGGTGGCCGGTTCCGCATCGCATATCGCTTCCGTAGGCTTTGTGGTGATTATCGCCGTCATCCTGCATAACACCATCGGCCTGCTCGGCGGCTACTGGGGCGGACGGCTGTTTGGCTTTGACGAATCCACCTGCCGCACGCTGGCGATCGAGGTGGGAATGCAGAACTCTGGCCTTGCCGCCGCGCTGGGGAAAATCTACTTTGGCCCGCTGGCCGCGCTGCCCGGCGCGCTGTTCTCGGTCTGGCACAACCTGTCCGGCTCGCTGCTGGCCGGTTACTGGTCAGGGAAGCCTATTGTTGATAAATCGCGTAAAACGGTAAAAGAGCGCGAATAACCCGTAATTTTCCCGGCTTGCGCTGCGCTTAGCCGGGCTACGGTCCGTGCAGCTTGCGGGTTTTGTCGCCGGACAGGCGCGCAGCGCCGCCTCCGGGATTTTCTGCGAGGCACAACAATTTACCGTGAGACGTCAGCCCCAATACCGTACACTGAAACCACAGGCTAATTGAGGGCACCACTATGGCACTCCCCCGCATCACGCAAAAAGAGATGACCGAGCGCGAACAGCGCGAACTGAAAACCCTGCTCGACCGCGCGCGCATCGCCCATGGCCGTCCGCTGACTAACGCGGAAGCCAATAGCGTGAAAAAAGAGTACATCGATAAGCTGATGCTTCAGCGGGAAACCGAGGCAAAAAAAGCTCGCCAGCTGAAGAAAAAGCAGGCGTATAAACCGGATGCAGAGGCCTCGTTTTCCTGGTCGGCAAATACCCCGACGCGCGGCAGACGTTAACGCCCTTTCTTCTTGCGCCCCGGCGCGGTAAAGCGTTTGCCGTTTGACGCCGGGCGGGAGGACTTGTCGCTGGTTTTTTCAATCGCCACCACCGGGCGCTTGATGCCGGCCGTTTTCGGCTTCGCTTTTGCCTTCGGTTTCGCTTCTGAAGACGAGTTTTCAATCAGTTTGAAAAGATCGATCAGCTCATCGTCGGTCAGATCGCGCCACTCTCCCAGCGGGATCCCCGTCAGGCTGACGTTCATGATCCGCGTCCGCTCAAGCTTCGTCACTTCATAGCCAAAGTGTTCGCACATCCGGCGGATCTGGCGATTCAGCCCCTGTACCAGGGTAATGCGGAACACAAACGGCGCTTCTTTTTTCACTTTGCACTTCTTCGTCACCGTGCCGAGAATCGGTACGCCCGCCCCCATGCCGCGGATAAACTCATCGGTCACCGGCTTATCAACGGTGACCATATACTCTTTTTCGTGATCGTTACCGGCGCGCAGGATTTTATTCACCAGATCGCCATGGTTGGTCAGAAAGATCAGCCCCTGGGAGTCTTTATCCAGGCGACCGATGGGGAAAACGCGTTTACTGTGGTTAACGAAATCCACGATGTTATCGCGCTCGCCGTCTTCGGTGGTGCTGACGATGCCAACCGGTTTATTCAGCGCAATCAGGACCAGATCGTCCGCTTCGCGCGGCTCAATCAACCGGCCATTGACCTTTACCACGTCGCCAGCTTTAACCTGGTCGCCGATGGTGGCGCGCTTGCCGTTGATAAAAACGTTGCCTTGTTCGATAAAGCGATCGGCTTCACGACGCGAGCAAATTCCGCTTTCGCTGATGTATTTATTAAGTCGGGTTGATGAGTCGGGCAGCATAAAATCTCCTGTAAAAGCGAAATATACCCTACCTTACGGGCGATAAAAAAGAATCGCGCTCTCGTCGCCTGACACTAAGTGTGATCTGCTCCGCCTTTCAACACAAAAGTGTGCCCATGAAAGCCCGGCAACTTTGCCCGGCGAAACAAAGCAGAATCAGGCTCTTATCACGTCCAGCACAAAGGTGCCATAAACCACCGGTAAGCAACGCAAATGTGCAACAGAAATGGTCGGAACATCTTCATGAAATAGAGGAAAATTTCTTTGAAGCGGGTCGCTGATGGGGTTATATCAGATCATGACAGCAACTCTCCCATTTGCACAAATGTGCAGGAGCCGACAGTGACGATGGAAAACAGCGACGATATTCGTCTGATCGTGAAAATCGCCCAGCTCTACTATGAGCAGGATATGACCCAGGCGCAGATTGCCCGCGAGCTGGGGATATACCGCACCACTATCAGCCGTATGCTGAAGCGCGGCCGCGAGCAGGGCATCGTCACTATCGCCATCAACTACGACTACAACGAAAATCTGTGGCTTGAGCAGCAGCTAAAACAAAAATTCGGTCTCAAAGAGGCGGTAGTGGCGGCCTGCAACTCACTGCTGGAGGAGGATCAGCTCAATCTAATCGGCCTGCATGGCGCGCAATTGGTCGACAGGCTGCTAGAGCCGGGCGATATCGTCGGCTTCTCCTGGGGTCGGGCGGTGCGCGCGCTGGTGGAGAATCTGCCACAGGCCAGCCAGTCCCGTCAGGTTATCTGCGTGCCGATTATCGGCGGCCCCTCCGGCAAGCTGGAGAGCCGCTACCACGTGAATACGCTGACCTACGGCGCCGCGGCGAAGCTGAAAGCGGAATCGCATCTCGCCGATTTTCCGGCACTGCTGGATAACACATTAATTCGCAACGGTATTATGCAGTCCCGGCATTTTAAAACGATTGCCTCCTACTGGGATAACCTGGACGTCGCGCTGGTGGGCATTGGTTCTCCGGCGATCCGCGACGGCGCCAACTGGCATGCATTTTACGGCAGTGAAGAGAGCGACGATCTCAACGCTCGCCAGGTCGCCGGCGATATCTGTTCGCGTTTTTACAACATTGATGGCGCGCTGGTCGAAACCGCCATGAGCGAAAAAACGCTCTCTATCGAGATGGCGAAACTCAAGCAGGCGCGCTACTCGGTGGGTATCGCCATGGGCGAGGAGAAATACGCCGGGATTCTTGGCGCCTTAAACGGTCATTACATTAATTGTCTGGTGACGAATCGAGAAACCGCTGAGTCATTACTGAAGTAAATGTCAAGAATATGATTTCACGCAGCGCTGCTGCGGGGGATCCCTTTATCTAAAGAAACAGGAGTCGATAATGAATACATGGTTAAATTTAAAAGACAAAATAATTATCGTGACCGGCGGCGCATCAGGAATCGGCCTGGCGATTGTCGATGAGTTATTAGCCCAGGGCGCCAACGTGCAGATGAGCGATATTCACGGCGGCGACAAACATCAGAATCGCGATAATTATAATTTCTGGCCAACCGATATTTCCAGCGCCAGCGAAGTGAATAAAACCGTCGAGAGTATTATTCAGCGCTTTGGCCGCATTGATGGTTTAGTCAATAACGCCGGCGTCAATTTCCCGCGTTTATTAGTGGATGAGAAAGCGCCGTCCGGTCGCTATGAATTAAATGAAGCGGCATTCGAAAAAATGGTCAATATCAACCAGAAAGGCGTTTTCCTGATGTCGCAGGCGGTGGCGCGCCAGATGGTGAAACAGCGCAGCGGCGTGATTGTTAACGTCTCGTCGGAAAGCGGTCTCGAAGGCTCTGAAGGCCAGAGCTGCTACGCCGCGACCAAGGCCGCGCTGAACAGCTTTACCCGCTCCTGGTCGAAAGAGCTGGGCAAACACGGTATTCGCGTTGTAGGCGTCGCGCCGGGTATTCTGGAAAAAACCGGGCTGCGTACCCCGGAATATGAAGAGGCGCTGGCCTGGACCCGCAATATCACTGTAGAACAGCTGCGCGAAGGCTATAGCAAAAATGCGATCCCTGTTGGTCGCTCCGGCCGTCTCAGTGAAGTTGCTGATTTTGTTTGCTATCTGCTCTCAGAGCGCGCCAGCTACATTACCGGAGTAACCACTAACATTGCGGGCGGCAAAACGCGCGGCTAAGGGGGAAACATGGTTAACGTCATCTTCTGCGCTCACGGTCAGCTGGCCTGCGCCATGCTCGACTCGGTGCGCATGGTTTACGGCGATGTCCACGTCAGCGCCGTGGCGTTTGTACCGGGGGAAAACGCGGGCGATATCGCCGATAAGCTTGAAAAGTTGGTAAGTACTCACAAAGAGGAGGAGTGGCTCATCGCCGTCGATCTACAGTGCGGCAGCCCGTGGAACGCCGCCGCCGGCCTGGCGATGCGCAACCCGCAGCTTCGGGTCATCAGCGGCCTGTCGCTACCGCTGGCTCTGGAGCTGGTCGATAACCAGCAAACGATGAATGCAGAAGCACTGTGCCAACATCTTGAGACTATCGCCAGCCAGTGCTGCGTCACCTGGCGACAGCCGGAAACCGTTGAGGAGGATTTCTGATGAACATTACGCTCGCACGCATTGATGACCGCCTGATTCACGGCCAGGTCACCACCGTTTGGTCAAAAGTGGCCAACGCCCAGCGTATCATTATCTGTAATGACGACGTGTATAACGACGACGTTCGCCGCACGCTGCTTCGCCAGGCCGCGCCGCCGGGCATGAAGGTCAATGTGGTGAATATCGAGAAAGCCGTCGCCGTTTATCACAACCCGCAATATCAGGACGAAACGGTTTTTTATTTATTCACTAATCCGCAGGACGTATTAACCATGGTGCAGCAGGGCGTCAAAATAGCCACCCTGAATATTGGCGGCATGGCCTGGCGACCGGGTAAAAAACAGTTAACCAAAGCGGTCTCATTAGACGCAGCGGATATTAATGCCTTTCAGCAGTTAGATAAGCTGGGCGTTAAGCTTGATTTACGCGTCGTAGCCTCGGATCCGTCGGTTAATATTCTCGAAAAAATAGCAGAGCAGTCCGTTACAGAATAATAAAACGCGCCTTTTATTACACACTGTCATTCTGGATGCATCGCGGCGACAAATGAGCGAGTCACCAGCAGTATAGCTAACTATGTGACTGGGGCGAGAGAATGCAGTCAACAAAGAGGCAGCCTGAAGAACATCGTGTAAATGCCGTAAAAGGCAGGGATTTCTATACCCTCAAGGTGACAAATTATGGAAATAAGTACCCTACAAATCATCGCCATATTTATTTTTTCCTGTATTGCCGGGATGGGCAGCGTGCTGGATGAATTCCAGACTCACCGCCCATTAATCGCCTGTACCGTGATTGGCTTAATTCTCGGTGATTTAAAAACCGGGATTATGCTCGGCGGGACGCTGGAGCTGATCGCGCTCGGCTGGATGAACGTCGGCGCGGCGCAGTCCCCGGATTCAGCGTTAGCCAGCATTATCTCCGCCATCCTGGTGATCGTGGGCCAGCAAAGCATCGCTACCGGAATAGCGATTGCGCTGCCGGTCGCCGCGGCGGGTCAGGTGCTCACCGTGTTCGCCCGCACCATTACCGTGGTGTTCCAGCACGCGGCGGATAAGGCAGCAGAAGAAGCGCGCTTCGGGACAATCGATCTGCTGCACGTATCGGCGTTGGGTGTACAGGCGCTGCGCGTTGCTATCCCCGCGCTGGTGGTTTCGCTGTTCGTCAGCGCGGATATGGTCAGCAATATGCTCAACGCCATCCCGGAATTCGTCACCCGCGGTCTGCAAATCGCCGGCGGTTTTATCGTGGTGGTCGGCTACGCCATGGTGCTACGCATGATGGGCGTGAAGTATCTGATGCCCTTCTTCTTCCTCGGCTTCCTCGCAGGGGGATATCTCGACTTTAGCCTGCTGGCCTTCGGCGGCGTGGGGGTCATCATCGCGCTGATTTATATCCAGCTTAATCCGCAGTGGCGTAAACCTGAAGCGCAGGCAGCCGCCACCTCTTCCACTGCCCTTGACCAGCTTGACGACTGAAGGAGCCCAACATGGAACAGAGAAAAATTACCCAAGGCGACCTGGTGAGCATGTTTCTGCGCTCCAACCTGCAGCAGGCGTCATTCAACTTCGAACGTATTCACGGGCTTGGCTTCTGCTACGACATGATCCCGGCCATCAAGCGCCTCTACCCGCTGAAGGAGGATCAGGTCGCCGCGCTGAAGCGCCATCTGGTGTTCTTTAACACCACCCCGGCGGTGTGCGGGCCGGTGATTGGCGTGACCGCCGCGATGGAGGAAGCGCGGGCTAACGGCGCCGCTATTGACGATGGCGCCATCAACGGGATCAAAGTGGGTCTGATGGGGCCGCTGGCCGGCGTGGGCGACCCGCTGGTATGGGGCACGCTGCGGCCAATTACCGCCGCCCTCGGCGCCTCGCTGGCGCTCTCCGGGAATATTCTTGGCCCCCTGCTATTCTTCTTCATTTTCAACGCAGTACGTCTGGCGATGAAGTGGTACGGGCTGCAGCTTGGCTTCCGTAAAGGGGTCAATATCGTCAGCGATATGGGCGGCAACCTGCTGCAAAAGCTGACCGAAGGCGCCTCCATTCTTGGCCTGTTTGTGATGGGCGTGTTGGTCACCAAGTGGACCACTATCAACGTACCGCTGGTGGTCTCGCAAACGCCGGGCGCCGATGGCTCGACCGTCACCATGACCGTACAGAACATCCTCGATCAGCTCTGCCCCGGGCTGCTGGCTTTGGGCCTGACGCTGCTGATGGTGCGTCTGCTTAATAAGAAAGTGAACCCAGTATGGCTGATTTTCGCCCTCTTCGGTTTGGGGATTATCGGTAACGCGCTGGGCTTCCTGTCCTGATTATTCCGCCCCGGCGATGCCGGGGCTACTTCAACAAGTTAGCCCCAACAGATTGCGCAGTACGGCAAAGCGGCAACCGAACGTATCCCTGGGAGCGTAGATTCACTGCGTGACCAGGGCGTGAAGAAAGCCAACACAGCCGTAATGCGAAAGATGAAGGGGATGAGGTGGTAAATATGCAAACAACAGCCCTGCGCCTGTACGGCAAACGCGACCTGCGCCTGGAAACCTTCGAACTACCGGCGATGCAGGATGATGAAATCCTCGCCCGGGTGGTCACCGACAGCCTGTGCCTCTCCTCATGGAAAGAGGCGAATCAGGGTGAGGACCACAAAAAGGTGCCGGACGATGTGGCGACCAACCCGATTATCATCGGCCATGAGTTTTGCGGGGAAATTATCGCCGTCGGTAAAAAGTGGCAGCACAAGTTTCACGCTGGTCAACGCTATGTTATTCAGGCCAACCTGCAGTTGCCGGATCGCCCGGACTGCCCCGGCTATTCCTTCCCGTGGATCGGTGGCGAAGCCACCCACGTGGTGATCCCCAACGAGGTGATGGAACAGGATTGTTTGCTTTCCTGGGAAGGCGATACCTGGTTTGAAGGTTCGCTGGTGGAGCCGCTCTCCTGCGTGATCGGCGCGTTCAATGCCAACTACCATTTGCAGGAAGGCAGCTATAACCATGTGATGGGCATTCGCCCGCAGGGGCGCACGCTGATCCTCGGCGGCACCGGCCCGATGGGCCTGCTGGCTATCGACTACGCGCTGCATGGCCCGATCAATCCGGCGCTGCTGGTGGTCACCGACACCAATAAGCCAAAGCTCAGCTATGCGCGCCAGCACTATCCCTCCGAGCCGCAAACGCTGATCCACTATCTTGATGGGCGTGACGCCAGCCGCGAAACGCTGATGGCGCTCTCCGGCGGCCACGGTTTTGACGATATCTTCGTCTTCGTCCCTAACGAACAGCTCATCACTCTGGCATCCTCGCTGCTGGCCGCAGACGGCTGCCTGAACTTCTTCGCCGGTCCGCAGGATAAGCAGTTCAGCGCGCCGATCAATTTTTACGATGTGCATTACGCATTTACCCACTACGTCGGCACCTCCGGCGGTAATACCGACGATATGCGCGCCGCCGTAGCGCTGATGCAGGCGAAAAAAGTCCAGACCGCGAAGGTGGTGACCCATATTCTGGGGCTGAACGCGGCGGGCGAGACGACCCTGGATTTACCGGCGGTGGGAGGCGGTAAAAAGCTGGTCTATACCGGGAAAAATATCCCGCTGACGCCGCTGGGAGAAATCAGCGATCCGCAGCTGGCGGCGATTATGGAGCGCCATCACGGTATCTGGTCAAAAGAGGCGGAGGTGTATCTGCTGGCCCACGCGGAGGATATTGTTCATGATTAATCGTGATACGCAGCTGTGCATGTCGTTGGCCGGTCGTCCGGGCAACTTCGGCACCCGCTTTCACAACTATCTGTATGAAAAGCTGGGGCTGAACTATATCTATAAAGCGTTTACGACCCAGGATATTGCCGCGGCGGTAAACGGCGTGCGCGCATTAGGCGTTCGCGGCTGCGCGGTCTCGATGCCGTTTAAAGAGAGCTGCATACCGTTTCTCGACGCTCTTGACCCTTCGGCAAAGGTGATTGATTCGGTCAATACCATCGTCAACGACGACGGCAGGCTGACCGGGCTGAATACCGACTATATCGCGGTAAAAAGCCTGATTGACAGCCATCGGCTCGACGCCTCTGCCAAAGTGATGATCCAGGGCAGCGGCGGAATGGGCAAAGCGGTCATCGCCGCCTTCCGCGATGCCGGTTTCCGCGATGTGATTATCGCCGCCCGCCATCGCGAGCGCGGCCTGGCGCTGGCGAAGCAGTACGGTTTCCAGTGGCAGCCCAAGCCAGAGGGAATCGCAGCGGATATTCTGGTTAACGTCACGCCGCTCGGCATGGCGGGCGGTACGGAAAGCGAAACCCTGGCCTTTAGCCAGACAATGGTGGAACGGGCCGCCGTGATATTTGACGTGGTCGCGCTACCGCCGGAAACCCCGCTCATCAAGCTGGCGCAGAGGCTGGACAAGCACGTTATCAGCGGCGCGGAGGTGATTGCCCTGCAGGCGGTGGAGCAATTTGCGCTCTACACCGGCGTGCGCCCGGACGCGGCGCTGGTCGCTGAAGCCGCGGCCTTTGCCAGAGGATAAGGGCAAAACGGAGAGCGCCAGGGAGGGCGCCCTAATAACCGTTGATCAGGAAGTCGATTGCATCGCGCAGCGCAGCCCTGTCCGCCGTCAAATCAGCGACGCGCTTGCCCAGTTCTTTTTGCGGCAAACCCGCCATCATATGCGTCATCACAATATAAGTTTGACCGGCAATCGTAATCACGGGACAAATTTTGGTCGGGGGCTGGGTATCGGGTAGTTGGTTTTGTTCTATCACAGGGGCAACCAGGATATGCTTCAGGACATTCGCGACCGGATGCTGCAGGTTGATTAAATAAGGGAAAACCTTTTTACCGCTTCCCGTATTCTCATAAGCGCAATATTGTTCCATCAGAACGGCCTTTGAAAATCACTAAACGAACCGTTTTCTTCTACCCATTGGTTAATCGTATCGATCGATTTCTTATTGTCTCGTAACCACTCTTCACGTTTGTGCTCACGAAGTTTTTCAAGCAAAGCTTCCGTTAAAACCGCCGAAATGTTGATTTTAAGTTTACGCGCCTCTTCCAGGATTTCAGGCGAAAGCGAGACATTGACTGATTTTTTAACGTTCGACGTAGTGCGCATGATAGCCCCCATGATAATGCGCATGACATGCCTCAGATTAGCGTAATAAACGAGCATTTTCTATTCCTTTGCCTGTGAATCATCAACGTAAAACTAAGCAGTTCCCGCTAACCTGTCACGCCCGGTAGAGTCAGTCTGCGAGGCGCTTTCCAGTTTAATTCAGAGAATCCCAGCGCCAGAAATCGCCGTTCCGCTATGTTCAGCGCGTCTCAGCGTGAGCCACGTCAGCAAGCGGTAAGATATCCTGTGATAACATCCCTGCCCGAATAATCATCTGGCCAAATGGAGAAATGATGGAACTGCTGCTATTAAGTAACTCAACGCTACCGGGCAAAGCCTGGCTGGAACATGCGCTGCCGACCATTGCCGGGCAGCTAAACGGCCGCCGTTCTGCGGTATTTATTCCTTTCGCCGGGGTAACGCAAACCTGGGACGATTACACCGCGAAAACCGCCGCCGTCTTCAGTCCAATGGGCGTCACGGTTACCGGTATTCACAGCGTCGCGGATCCGGTGTCGGCGATTGCGAATGCGGAGATAGTTATCGTCGGCGGCGGCAACACCTTTCAGTTGCTGAAAGAGTGCCGCGAACGCGGCCTGCTGGCGCCGATAGTAGATGTGGTGAAGCGCGGGGCGCTGTATATCGGCTGGAGCGCGGGCGCTAACCTGGCCTGTCCGACGATTCGCACCACTAACGATATGCCGATTGTCGACCCTAACGGTTTTACTGCGCTGGGGTTGTTCCCGCTGCAAATTAACCCGCACTTCACCAACGCACTGCCGGAAGGCCATAAAGGCGAGACCCGCGAACAGCGGATCCGCGAGCTGCTGGTGGTTGCGCCAGAGCTGACGATTATCGGCCTGCCGGAAGGCAACTGGATTCAGGTGACGCAGGGCCACGCCACTCTCGGCGGCCCGAATCCGACGCTGGTGTTCAGAGCCGGAGAAGAAGCAGTGACCCTGAACGCCGGCCATCGTTTCTGACCCCTGCTTGCTCTTGTCCCGGAGGAGGCGCGTTGCGCCTTTCCGGGCTACCGTTCCGCAGACGGCGGAGAACTCGTAGCCCGGGCAAGGCGCTCTGCGCCGCCCCCGGGAGCAAAGCGCAGAGTGGCATAATATCCCGGAGGCGATGCTGCGCATCTGTCCGGGCTACCATCCCGCAGACGGTGGAGAACTCGTAGCCCGGGCAAGGCGCTCTGCGCCGCCCCCGGGAGCAAAGCGCAGAGTGGCATAATTCCCCGGAGGCGATGCTGCGCATCTGTCCGAGCTACCGGCCGCAGACGGCGGTAATCCTGTAGCCCGGTTAAGCACAGCGCGAGCCAGGGATGTCAGGCGGCTCATCAGCGCTTAATAATCATCGCGCTCATCGTCCTCATCCGGCTGCTCCATCACGCTATAGGCTACCGAGCAGAACAACGAGTTAAGACGCTTCATATCGCCAAGCAGCGCCAGGTGCAGCGTACTGGTTTCAATGCTCTGCACGTTTTGCTGATGCAGGCGGTCAACGTGCGCGTGCGAGTAACGACGGTTCATAATGCGAAAACGATGTTTGCTGCGGCGCAGGCGGCGGGCGCTCGGCACGTCGCCGGAGAAGAAGACCGACATCGCCAGCTGCAGATTGCTGAGCAGCTGGTCGTAGAGTGCGTCCAGCTCTTTCAGCCCCTCCATAGAGAACGCGCGGCGCGCGGCCAGCGATTTATCGGCGATTTCGCTGCCCATTCTTTCGACGATATCCGAAGCCTGCTCGAGGTTGAGCGCCATTTCGATAATTTCCGCCCAGCGGCGGGACTCCTCATCCGCCAGCTCCTCTTTCGGCATCCGCGCCAGATAGAGCTTAATGGCGGTGTAAAGCACGTTGATATCATCCGCCATCCGCCGCAGCTCTTTCTCTTCACGCGGCTCACCGTGCATTACTTTACGCAGGCTTTCCAGCATCTGCTCCATGGCATCGCCAATACGCAGCGTTTCGCGGGCGGCATTGGCCAGCGCCAGCGCGGGCGTATCCAGCGCCGAAGTATCCAGATGCTTCGGCTTCAGACGCGCATCCAGCTCGGGCTCATCGCGAATCAGACGCTTACAGAGGTTCGCCATCGGCCCGGCAAACGGCACCATGGCGATACAGCGGATCAGGTTGTAGAAGACGTGGAAATAGATGACCAGCTCGGATTTTTGCAGCGGGAGTTCATCCATGACGTTTGCCAACAGATGTACAAACGGCAGGATAATCAGGCTGCCCACCAGCTTAAACAGCAGGCTGCCGAGCGCAACGCGGCGCGCGGCGGCATTGGCGCCGCTGTTATTTAGCATGGCCAACAGCCCGGAGCCGAGGTTAGCGCCGATCACCAGGCACAGCGCCACCGGAAACGAAATCACGCCGGTGGCGGTTAACGTCGCGGTCAGCAGCACCGCCGCCAGACTTGAATAGCTGATGATGGCGAACACCGCGCCGATCAGCGCATCCAGCATAATATCGCCGGTCAAAGAGGCGAAAATCACCTGTACGCCGTTGGCCTGGGTGATGGGATGCACCGCCTGCACGATCAGCTCCAGCGCCAGCAGAATCAAGCCCAGACCAATCCCCACGCGCCCGAGCTGGCCCGCGCGCGTTTGCTTGCGCCCGAGGAAGAAAATCACGCCGATAAAAATCAGCAGCGGCGAGAGCCACGACAGGTCGAAGGTCAGCACCCTCGCCATCAGCGCGGTACCGACGTCAGCGCCCAGCACCATCACCAGCGCGGGGGCCAGCGCCACCAGATCCTGGGCGACAAAAGAAGTCACCAGCATAGTGGTGGCATTGCTGCTCTGGACCAGCGCGGTAACGCCGATCCCCGCGCAGAAAGCGAGCGGTTTTTTCTCCACGCTGCTGCTGAGCACGCTGCGCAGGCGAGCGCCGTAGACACGCATCACGCCGGTACGGACGATATGGGTGCCCCACACCAGTAGAGCGACGGCGGACAACAGGTGTAGCAGAGTTAACACGGAATCAGCTTCTCCTTATATTTATTTGTTCCAGAAACTCATCAACCGTTACAGGCCGGATAGCGCTTTGCTTATCCGACGGCAACGATCGCAAGTTCCCTTCAGTATAAGGGTTTACGCACAATAAAGAGACAGGGCGCTCATTGAGCGCCCTGTTAGTTGTAAGAAAAGATAACGGTTTGGTGGATCAGTCGGCATCGTAACCGAGGTTCGGCGCCAGCCAGCGCTCCACCTCCGCCACGCTCATCCCCTTACGCAACGCATAGTCTTCCACCTGGTCGCGCTGAATTTGCGCCACCGCGAAGTACTTGCTGTCAGGATGGCTGAAGTACCAGCCGGAAACCGACGCGCCGGGCCACATGGCAAAGGACTCCGTCAGCTTCATGCCGGTGTGCTTTTCCACCTCCAGCAGCTCCCAGATCGTCGCCTTTTCGGTATGTTCCGGGCAGGCCGGATAGCCCGGCGCCGGGCGAATTCCCTGATAGTTCTCGCGGATCAGCTCTTCGTTACTGAGGTTCTCGTTCGCCGCATAGCCCCAATAGACCTTGCGCACCCGCTCATGCAGATATTCGGCAAAGGCTTCCGCCAGACGGTCGGCAATCGCCTTCACCATAATCTTGTTGTAATCATCGTGCTGCGCTTCGTAGGCGTCGGCCAGCGCGTCTTCCTCAAGGCCGCCCGTCACCGCAAAGGCGCCGATATAATCCGCTTTTCCTGACAGTTTCGGCGCGACAAAGTCCGCCAGGCAGTAGTTGGCAAAACCGACTTTCTCGGTCTGCTGGCGCAAATGATGCCCCACGGTCAGCACGTGCGTGCGGGTTTCATCGCGATAGATTTCGACGTCGTCGCCGACGCGGTTAGCCGGGAACAGCCCCACCACGCCGCGCGGGTTCAGTGTCTTCCCGGCGCTGAGCTTATCCAGCAGTTCATTGGCGTCTTTGAACAGGCGCTGCGCCTCTTCGCCGACCACTTCATCTTCCAGAATGCGCGGATATTTCCCGGCCAGCGACCAGGTCATAAAGAACGGCGTCCAGTCGATATAGTTACGCAGGGTTTCGATACTGGCTTCCACTTCCTGTACGCCCAGACGATGGGCCACTGGCGGCGTATAGCTTTCCCAGTCAAAGGCCAGATCGTTATCGCGCGCGGCTTCCAGCGTGACCGGCGGGGTACGCGGCTTTTTACGTCCGTGCTGAATACGTACCGTTTCGTACTCTTTGCGGGTACGGGCGACAAAATCATCACGCTGGGTCGCGGACAGCAGCGCAGCGACCACGCCGACGGTGCGCGAGGCGTTCTGCACGTAAACCGTCGGGCCGCTGTAGTTCTGCTCGATTTTCACCGCCGTATGCGCTTTCGAGGTGGTGGCGCCGCCGATCAGCAGCGGAATAGTAAAGCCCTGACGCTCCATCTCCTTCGCCACGTTGACCATCTCATCCAGCGACGGCGTTATCAGCCCGGAGAGGCCAATCAGGTCGGCGTTAACCTCGCGGGCGGTTTTCAGGATTTTATCCGCAGGCACCATCACGCCAAGGTCGACAATTTCGTAGTTATTACACTGCAGCACCACGCCGACAATATTCTTGCCGATGTCGTGCACGTCGCCTTTCACGGTGGCAATGACCATCTTGCCGTTGCTGGAACCTTTCTCTTTGCTGGCTTCGATATAGGGTTCGAGATAGGCCACCGCCTGCTTCATGACGCGGGCGGATTTCACCACCTGCGGCAGGAACATTTTCCCCTCGCCGAACAGGTCGCCGACCACGTTCATGCCGTCCATCAGCGGGCCTTCGATAACCTCAATCGGCCGCGCGGCCTGCTGGCGGGCTTCTTCGGTATCGAGCTCGATAAATTCGGTAATGCCTTTAACCAGCGAGTATTCGAGGCGTTTTTTGACGTCCCAGCTGCGCCACTCCGCCTGCTGAGCATTGGCGGTATCGTCGGTTTTGCTGCCGCGATATTTTTCCGCCAAATCGAGCAGGCGTTCGGTGCCGTCATCGCGGCGGTTCAGAATCACATCTTCAACCGCGTCACGCAGCTCGGCGGGAAGGTCGTCGTAAATCGCCAGCTGGCCAGCGTTGACGATGCCCATATCCATGCCGTTGCGGATGGCGTAGTAGAGGAATACCGCGTGAATCGCCTCGCGCACCGGGTCGTTGCCGCGAAAGGAGAACGACACGTTAGACACGCCGCCGGAAATGAGCGCGTGCGGCAGTTCGCGTTTGATATCTTCGCAGGCGCCGATAAAGTCCTGGGCGTAGTTGTTGTGCTCTTCAATCCCGGTCGCCACGGCGAAAATATTCGGGTCAAAGATGATATCTTCCGGCGGGAAGCCCACCTCTTTGGTGAGAATGTTGTACGCCCGGCGGCAAATTTCAATTTTCCGCTCGCGGGTATCGGCCTGGCCCACTTCATCAAAGGCCATCACCACGACGGCGGCCCCGTAGCGGCGCACCTTTTTCGCATGCTGGATAAACGGCTCAACGCCCTCTTTCATCGAGATGGAGTTAACGATGCCTTTACCCTGAATACACTTCAGGCCTTTTTCGATAACTTCCCATTTGGAGGAGTCAATCATAATCGGCACGCGGGCGATATCCGGCTCACCGGCGATCAGGTTGAGGAAGCGCGTCATCGCCGCTTCGGCGTCGAGCATTCCCTCATCCATATTGATATCGATAATCTGCGCGCCGCTTTCGACTTGCTGGCGTGCCACATCCAGCGCTTCGTTATATTTTTCTTCTTTAATCAGGCGCTTGAATTTCGCCGAGCCGGTGACGTTGGTGCGTTCGCCGACGTTCACAAACAGGCTGTCATCGCCGATATTCAGCGGCTCAAGGCCGGAAAGACGGCAGGCGACGGGGATTTCCGGCAGCTGGCGCGGCGGCAGGCCGGCCACCGCGCGGCTCATGGCGGCGATATGTTCCGGCGTGGTGCCGCAGCAGCCGCCGACAATATTCAGGAATCCGGCTTCAGCCCATTCGCGAATTTGCGCCGCCATCGTGTCGGCGTCGAGGTCGTATTCGCCAAAGGCGTTCGGCAAACCGGCATTCGGGTGGGCGGTAACGTAGCATTCGGCGATACGCGACAGCTCCTGCACGTACTGGCGCAGCTCATCCGGCCCGAGTGCGCAGTTGAGGCCGAACGTCAGCGCATCGGCGTGGCGCAGCGAGTTATAGAAAGCTTCGGTGGTCTGGCCGGACAGCGTGCGCCCGGAGGCGTCGGTGATGGTGCCGGAGATCATAATCGGCAGATCGACCCCCAGCGCTTCGAACTCCTCTTTAACCGCAAAGATCGCCGCTTTAGCGTTGAGGGTATCGAACACCGTCTCAATCAGAATCAGATCCGCCCCGCCTTCAACCAGCGCTTTGGTGGATTCACGATAGGCTTCCACTAGCCCGTCAAAGGTGATGTTGCGGTAGGCCGGGTCGTTGACGTCGGGAGAAATAGACGCGGTGCGGTTAGTCGGGCCGAGGACCCCTGCGACGTAGCGCGGTTTTTCCGGCGTGCGGGCGGTCCAGGCATCGGCGCTGGCGCGGGCCAGTTTCGCCGCCGTAAAGTTGATCTCCGCCGACAGGGATTCCATCTGGTAATCCGCCATCGCGATGGTCGTCGAATTAAAGGTGTTGGTTTCAATGATATCCGCCCCGGCCTCGAAATAGGCATCGTGGATAGCGGTTATCACTTCCGGCTTGCTGAGAACCAGCAGGTCGTTGTTGCCCTTCAGGTCGCACGGCCAGTCGGCAAAGCGTGCGCCGCGAAAGTCCTGCTCACTCAGACGATAGCTCTGGATCATGGTGCCCATGCCCCCATCCAGAACCAAAATACGTGCTTTTAACTGCTGATGCAGTTGCTCAACTTTGCTGCTCACACTCGCTCCCGACAACGTTCAACCAGACCGAAAAACTCAACAGACCATACTGGCACAAACCGAAGGGGTGGAAAAGAGAACAGCGGGCAAGATGAGACATGTTCAGCTTCACTCATCCGATCAGTCGGGTAGTGATTGCATTATCGCCAAATAAAACGAAAATCATTTCCACGATACAGAAAAAAGGAGTCCGCGATGGCGACCCCCGCTCCCGCAAAACGCGGCAGAAAACCTGCCTCTCCCGCCGCCGCTCCGGCTGGCGGACAAGTTCAGTCCCTGACTCGCGGACTGAAACTGCTCGAATGGATTGCTGAATCCCACGGTAGCGTGGCGCTGACCGAACTGGCCCAGCAGGCCGGTTTGCCTAACTCCACGACGCACCGCCTGCTGACGACCATGCAGCAGTTGGGTTTTGTTCGTCAGGTCGGTGAGCTGGGACACTGGTCGGTAGGCGCGCATGCTTTCGTCGTCGGCAGCAGCTTCCTGCAAAGCCGTAACCTGTTGGCGATCGTCCATCCGATTTTGCGTCAGCTGATGGAAGACTCCGGCGAAACGGTTAACCTCGCGGTGCTTGACCAGGGCGACCACCAGGCGATTATTATCGATCAGGTGCAGTGTACCCAACTGATGCGTATGTCGGCGCCGATTGGCGGTAAGCTGCCGATGCACGCTTCCGGCGCCGGAAAGGCTTTTCTGTCGCAGCTAAGCGAAGAGCAGGTTACCGGCCTGCTGCACCGAAAAGGTCTGCACGCCTATACCCACGCCACTCTGGTGTCGCCGGTGCATCTGAAAGAAGATCTGGCCCAGACGCGTAAGCGTGGCTACTCGTTTGATGACGAGGAACACGCGCTTGGCCTGCGCTGCGTGGCGTCGTGCATTTATGATGAACATCGTGAGCCGTTCGCCGCTATCTCAATCTCCGGACCCATTTCCCGCATTACCGATGACCGCGTGACCGAGTTCGGCGCGATGGTGATCAAGGCGGCGAAAGAAGTCACGCTGGCCTACGGCGGAGTACGCTAAATGAGCGATCTGAAATCCTACTGGCAGGATAAATACCCTTCAGCTTTTTGCTGGTCTTTCGGCGACTCCGCGGCGCTGGCCGACGAGCTGGCGGCACTGGTCGTCGCGGGGAAAAAGCGCGGTACCTGCGGCTCGCTTGTCAGCTATCAGCAGGAGCAGCCACCCGTGACGCCAGGGGCATATCACATTGTACTGGACGGCAAAGGGAAAGCCGTCTGCGTGATACGCACCCTGACGCTCAGGCTCATCCGTTTTAACGAAATGAGCCCGGAGCTCGCCGCGCTGGAAGGCGAAGGCGATTTGAGCCTCGCCTACTGGCAATCGGCGCATCAGGCCTTCTTTGAACGAGAGGGCACCTGGGCTCCGGATATGGAGCTGGTATACGAAGAATTTGCCGTTATCGAAGCGGCCTGAGCCAGGCCGCCTGTTACCCCGCCTGCTGCAGATTGCCGTAACGCACGCAAAAGCGCTGACGGCGGCGATAGGCGTAGACATCCTCCACGTGGCCGTTGCGGATGCGCGTTTGCAGCTCCCGCCAGTAGTCGGCGCGCAGCAGGTCCGAATGCATCTCTTCAAATAGCGGCCCGATGCGCGGATCGGCGCACAGCCAGTGGCGAAACTCTTCCGGGAAAACATCGCCCGGCGAGACGCTATACCAGGGCTCGCTGGCGAGTTCATCTTCCGGGTAGCGCGCCGGCGGGATCTCACGGAAGTTCACTTCCGTCATATAGCAAATTTCATCATAATCGTAGAACACCACCCGGCCGTGACGCGTGACGCCAAAGTTTTTAAATAGCATATCGCCGGGGAAAATATTGGCGGCGGCCAGCTGTCGAATGGCGTTCCCGTACTCCTCCACCGCATCGCGCAGCGCCTGACCGTCGACCTGCTCCAGCCAGATATTGAGCGGCACCATCCGCCGCTCGATATAAAGATGGCTGATGGCGATTCGATCGCCGAGATCGGTAATTTTCGCTCCGGCCTCGGTTTGCAGCAGGGTCATCAATTCGGGCGCAATTTGCCGTTTCTCCAGCACGAAGTTCTCAAACTCCTGGGTATCGGCCATCCGTCCCACGCGGTCGTGCTCTTTGACCAGCTGATAGCAGGCGCGCACGTGGGCGGCTGTCATCTCTTTCTGCGGCGCGAAGCGGTCCTTGATGATCTTAAATACCCGGTCAAATCCCGGCAAAGTAAACACCAGCATCACCATGCCGCGAATCCCCGGCGCTTCAATAAATTGCTCATCACTTTGGGAAATGTAGTGCAGGTATTCCCGATAGCTCTCGGTTTTCGCATGCTTCTGGCAGCCAATTGCCATATACAGTTCGGCGGTGGTTTTACCCGGGAGAATCTCACGCAGCCACTCAACCAGCGCGCCGGGCAGCGGCGCGTAAACCATAAAATAGGAGCGGGCGAAGCCAAAAACGATGCTGGCTTCGGCGTGCGTTGTCAGACAGGCATCGACAAACAGTTCACCTTCATCAGAACGATGGATAGGGAGAAGAAAAGGCAGCGTCGCTATTGGCGTGACGAGTTTACCCACCAGCCAGGCCGCCTTATTGCGATAAAACAGTTCGTTCGCCACCTGCAGATGTGAGCGGGAAAGTAGCTCGCTGCCAAGCGCTTCCTGCAGGCAAGCGGTGATATATCCGATATCGCGCGCGCTGTTTTGCCACGGCAGGCGGAGAGGAAGATCGGATAACACTTTGCGTAATAACGTGTCCCAGCCCCGGTTAGGGAAGAAATCTTTAGCCAGCGGCCGCGGGATGGAACGTAAGCGCCGCTCCGGCTGCGAGCTGAAAATAAAAAGCCGCTCGGGAGTCAGCGAGCGGTGGTCAAACAACCGGCAATAGACGGAATTAAAAAAGCTCTCCGCAATTTCGAAGCGAGGGTAATCCGGCAGCAGGCGGGTATAGTGCTCTTTCACCCGCAGCAAAAAATCGGTATCGGTATTTTTACCATCAGTAATGCAGCGCAGCTGTTCGACGACCAGGCCGACATGGTGATCGTAAAGGTGAATACGCTGCTTCATCGCCTGCTGGACGGTATGCCAGTCAGCCTGTTCAAAGCGCTGCTGGGCGCCGGAAGTCACTTCAAGAAAACGACCATACTGGGCGTCAAAACCCTGCAAAATAGTTTGAGCAATCAATAGTTCCAGGCCACGCGTCATCGCTTCCCCCTCACCCATCCCTCTCCCCCGGAGAGAGGGAGAGGGGGAAATTATCAGAACTGATCTTCTTCTGTAGAGCCGGTTAACGCCGTGACTGACGAGGCTCCGCCCTGGATAATGGTGGTCACCTTATCGAAGTAGCCGGTGCCCACTTCCTGCTGATGAGAGACAAAGGTGTAGCCATCTTTAGCCGCCGCGAACTCCGGCTGCTGGACTTTCTCAACATAATGCTTCATGCCCTCGCCCTGGGCGTAAGCGTGCGCCAGATCAAACATGTTGAACCACATACTGTGGATACCCGCCAGGGTGATGAACTGATACTTGTAACCCATATCCGACAGCTGCTGCTGGAAGCTGGCGATGGTTTTATCATCCAGCTTTTTCTGCCAGTTAAACGACGGCGAGCAGTTGTAGGCCAGCAGTTTACCCGGATATTTCGCGTGAATCGCATCGGCAAAGCGCTTCGCCAGCTCAAGGTCCGGGGTGGAAGTTTCACACCACACCAGGTCGGCATAGGGCGCGTAGGCCAGCCCGCGGCTGATCGCCTGTTCGATACCGGCATGGGTGCGGAAGAAACCTTCGCTGGTACGGTCTCCGGTGATGAACTGACGATCGTAAGGATCGCAGTCTGAGGTAATTAAATCCGCCGCATCGGCGTCAGTACGGGCAATCACCAGGGTTGGCACGCCCATCACATCCGCCGCCAGGCGCGCGGCAACCAGTTTCTGAATCGCCTCTTGCGTGGGGACCAGCACTTTGCCACCCATATGGCCGCACTTCTTCACCGATGCCAGCTGGTCTTCGAAGTGTACGGCCGCTGCACCGGCCTCAATCATCGATTTCATCAGCTCAAACGCATTAAGCACGCCGCCAAATCCCGCTTCCGCGTCGGCGACGATCGGCAGGAAATAATCGGTATAACGCGGATCGTTCGGCTCAATGCCCGCAGACCACTGGATCTGATCTGCGCGGCGGAAGGTGTTGTTGATCCGATCGACAACCGCCGGTACCGAGTTTGCCGGATAGAGCGATTGATCCGGATACATGCTGGAGGCCAGGTTGGCATCCGCCGCGACCTGCCAGCCGGAAAGATAAATCGCTTCAATGCCCGCTTTCGCCTGCTGCAGCGCCTGCCCGCCGGTCAGCGCGCCCAGGCTGTTGACGTAGCCTTTTTTCGCTTCGCCGTGCAGTAGTCGCCACATCTTTGCCGCGCCCAGTTGCGCCAGCGTACACTCCGGGTTGACCGAGCCGCGTAGCTTCACCACGTCCTCGGCGCTGTATGGGCGGGTAATCCCTTCCCAGCGCGGTTTCGTCCACTCTTTGTTTAATTCTTCGATTTGTTGGGTACGAGTCTTCATGTGCAGATGCTCCATATTGTTGTGTGGTGAATTAGGCCAGAAGGCGATAGCCAGGCAGGGTTAAGAAATCGATCAGCTCGTCGGAGGTGGTGATCTGTTCCATCAGACGAGCGGCTTCATCAAAACGCCCGCTGCTGTAGCGGTGCTCGCCCAGTTCGTCCTGAATCACCCGCATCTCTTCGGCCAGCCACTGGCGGAACAGCGCTTTGGTAACAGGTGTGCCGTTACTGAGGGTTTTCTCATGATGGATCCACTGCCAAATCGAGGTACGGGAGATTTCGGCCGTTGCCGCATCTTCCATCAGGCCATAGATCGGTACGCAGCCGTTGCCGGAGATCCACGCTTCGATGTACTGCACCGCCACGCGAATATTGGCGCGCATGCCCTCTTCGGTCCGTTCGCCTTCACAGGGGGCCAGCAGTTGTTCAGCAGTGATCGGCGCGTCGTCTTCGCGGGTAACGGATAGCTGATTTTTGTTCTCGCCCAGTACGCCGTTAAAAACGGCCATCGCGGTATCAGCCAGCCCGGGATGCGCGATCCAGGTACCATCATGGCCGTTATTTGCCTCCAGCGATTTGTCTGCTTTTACCTTGTTCAGCACCTGGTTGTTTCGCTCGGCATCTTTGCTCGGAATAAAGGCCGCCATGCCGCCCATCGCAAACGCGCCGCGCTTGTGGCAGGTCCTAATCAGCAATCGCGAGTAGGCGCTGAGGAAAGGTTTGTCCATCGTCACCACCTGACGATCCGGCAAAACGCGGTCAGGGTGGTTCTTCAGCGTTTTGATATAGCTGAAGATGTAGTCCCAGCGCCCGCAGTTCAGGCCAACAATATGGTCGCGCAGGGCGTGCAGAATTTCGTCCATCTGGAATACGGCGGGCAGCGTTTCAATCAGCAACGTGGCTTTAACGGTGCCGCGCGGCAGCTCAAAACGGTCTTCCGTAAAGCTAAAGACTTCACTCCACCACGCCGCTTCCTGCCAGGCCTGAGTCTTCGGCAGATAGAAATAGGGCCCGCTACCTTTTTCCAGTAACGCTTTGTAGTTGTGGAAGAAATAGAGTGCGAAGTCGAACAGGCTGCCGGGAATGGCTTCACCGCGCCAGGTCACATGTTTTTCCGGCAGGTGCAGACCGCGAACGCGGCAGATCAGTAGCGCCGGGTTCGGCTTGAGCTGATAAATCTTGCCGGCTTCATTGGTGTAGCTGATGGTGCCGTTAACCGCATCACGCAGGTTAATTTGTCCATCAATGACTTTGTTCCATTCGGGCGCCAGCGAGTCTTCGAAATCCGCCATAAAGACTTTCACATTCGCATTGAGCGCATTGATCACCATCTTGCGCTCAACCGGTCCGGTGATTTCCACCCGCCGATCCTGCAAATCCTCCGGAATACCGCGGATCTTCCATTCACTATTACGAATGGAAGCAGTTTCCGAAATAAAATCAGGTAGTTTTCCGTCGTCAATTGCCTGCTGCTGCTGGATACGCGCCGCCAGGAGTTTGTTGCGTTCTGGCGTAAAGCGGCTCACCAGCTCGGTCAGAAACTCCACTGCCTCAGGCGTTAAGATTTGCTTCTCCTGGTCGCCATATGGCTGGCTAAAAGCCAGTTCGTCAGTAATTGTCGCCTGCTGCGTCATGTGCTGCTCCTCTTGGTTGATCCAGTTGGCGCGAACGTAAGATCGTTGTGTAGTTTTCGTTCAGCACAATTAAGACTACGCATTTATTTTTCAAAATCAAAAACAATTTCCATTTTTAATTTAATTCTTAATTAACCTATTGATAACAATATAAATAAAGTTTAATTACAATATGAGCCGCGTTTCGGAAATAAAAAAGGCACCCGAAGGTGCCAGAGGCAAAATGCTGAAACGCTTTAGGATCGCGTTGTGTAGGACATTAATCCAGAGTCGGATTCATATGGCGTAGATCGTATGGTGTAATCTGGTAGACGTAATAATTCAGCCAGTTGATAAACAGCAGATTGCCATGACTTCGCCAGGTGGCACGCGGTTTGTTCTGCGGATCGTTTTGCGGGAAATAATTGTGCGGAACCTGTGGATCGAGGCCCGCTTCTACATCGCGGAAAAATTCGCTGGCCAGAGTATTGGCGTCATATTCCGGGTGACCGGTCACGAAGGCGATGCGCTTATCTTTGCTGGCGAACAGGTAGGCGTCCCCTTCTTCCGTCTCCGCCAGAATCTCAAGATCGGTATAGTCGCGAATCAGCGCCGCCGGGAAATCGGCATAGCGCGAGTGCGGGGCCAAAAAGCTATCGTCAAAGCCGCGGGTTAATAAGGCATGAGGTTGCAGGATATGGTGTTCATATACGCCGGAAATTTTTTCAGAGCGGGTCTGTTTAGGAATACCGTAGAGAATATTAAGGGCAGCCTGTACCGCCCAACAGACAAACAGCGTGGAGGTGACATGATCTTTTGCCCACTCCAGTACCTGCTTGATCTGCGGCCAATAGGCAACGTCATTAAACTCAACCAGCCCTAAAGGCGCGCCGGTCACAATCAGGCCATCAAAGTTCTGATCGCAAATATCTTCAAAGTTGCAGTAAAAGTTGTTCAGGTGTTCCGCCGGGGTATTACGCGATTCGCGGGCATCGATGCGCAGCAGCTGGATATCAAGCTGTAGGGGAGAGTTGGAAAGTAGTCGCAGAAACTGATTCTCAGTCTCGATTTTCTTCGGCATCAGATTAAGGATGAGCACCTTCAGCGGGCGGATTTCCTGAGTCGTCGCGCGAGTAGTCGTCATCACAAAGACGTTTTCATTACGCAAGAAATTGACGGCCGGTAGCTCGTCCTGCACCCGAATTGGCATAACTTTATTACCTCATAGCATACGTATAAACGTTTAGACATCCAGACAGCTGAAGATACCCAGGAATAAGGTGAATGTCGAGCCTGCAGGTGCAGGGTGAGAAAATTTCACGGATATTTTTACGTTAGAATATAAGAACAAATAAAAGGAGCAATTATGGTTATTAGTATCCGCCGTTCACGGCATGATGAAGGGGAAAAACTGGTTGCGATCTGGCGTCGCTCGGTTGATGCCACTCACGATTTCCTGTCAAAAGAGTATAGAGTGGAACTCGAAACGCTGGTGAGTTCATTTCTACCCGAAGCGCCGCTGTGGGTGGCGGTAACGGAGAAAGATGAGCCTATCGCCTTTATGCTTCTTACGGGTGAACATATGGATGCGCTATTCGTTGATCCTATGGTCCGCGGCTGCGGCGTCGGTAAGTTACTGATTGAACACGCGCTAACGCTGGCGCCAAAGTTGACGACCAACGTTAATGAGCAGAATGAGCAAGCGGTCGGATTTTATCAGAAGATGGGCTTTAAGGTGACGGGGCGTTCAGAGACGGACGATCTCGGTAAACCTTACCCGTTATTGAATCTGGTACACGAATAAGATACGGAGCCGGATAAGAATAAACTTCTATCCGGTAGTTCTCAGGCCATAAAAACGCAAAAAGCCCATCCGTCAGGATGGGCTCTTCACGTGTTTGATGCCTGGCAGTTCCCTACTCTCACATGGGGAGACCCCACACTACCATCGGCGCTACGGCGTTTCACTTCTGAGTTCGGCATGGGGTCAGGTGGGACCACCGCGCTATCGCCGCCAGGCAAATTCTTTGTGCTCAGTACGCAATTCTTTATCGCATCTGCCGCGTTGCCCGCGCTCGCAAACTCAGTCACATACTTCTGTATGCTCCTTCCTTTCCTTCGCTTGTCGCCTTGCTGCTGCGCAAATTATTGCGTACTCAACTCTGAATCAATGCTGAAATTGTTGTCTTCTCAAATCCGCCAAAACATCTTCGGCGTTGTAAGGTTAAGCCTCACGGTTCATTAGTACCGGTTAGCTCAACGCATCGCTGCGCTTACACACCCGGCCTATCAACGTCGTCGTCTTCAACGTTCCTTCAGGACCCTTAAAGGGTCAGGGAGAACTCATCTCGGGGCAAGTTTCGTACTTAGATGCTTTCAGCACTTATCTCTTCCGCATTTAGCTACCGGGCAATGCCATTGGCATGACAACCCGAACACCAGTGATGCGTCCACTCCGGTCCTCTCGTACTAGGAGCAGCCCCCCTCAATTCTCCAGCGCCCACGGCAGATAGGGACCGAACTGTCTCACGACGTTCTAAACCCAGCTCGCGTACCACTTTAAATGGCGAACAGCCATACCCTTGGGACCTACTTCAGCCCCAGGATGTGATGAGCCGACATCGAGGTGCCAAACACCGCCGTCGATATGAACTCTTGGGCGGTATCAGCCTGTTATCCCCGGAGTACCTTTTATCCGTTGAGCGATGGCCCTTCCATTCAGAACCACCGGATCACTATGACCTGCTTTCGCACCTGCTCGCGCCGTCACGCTCGCAGTCAAGCCAGCTTATGCCATTGCACTAACCTCCTGATGTCCGACCAGGATTAGCTGACCTTCGTGCTCCTCCGTTACTCTTTAGGAGGAGACCGCCCCAGTCAAACTACCCACCAGACACTGTCCGCAACCCCGATTAGGGGCCCACGTTAGAACACCAGCCATTAAAGGGTGGTATTTCAAGGATGGCTCCACGCAGACTGGCGTCCACGCTTCAAAGCCTCCCACCTATCCTACACATCAAGGACCAGTGTTCAGTGTCAAGCTATAGTAAAGGTTCACGGGGTCTTTCCGTCTTGCCGCGGGTACACTGCATCTTCACAGCGAGTTCAATTTCACTGAGTCTCGGGTGGAGACAGCCTGGCCATCATTACGCCATTCGTGCAGGTCGGAACTTACCCGACAAGGAATTTCGCTACCTTAGGACCGTTATAGTTACGGCCGCCGTTTACCGGGGCTTCGATCAAGAGCTTCTCCTTACGGATAACCCCATCAATTAACCTTCCGGCACCGGGCAGGCGTCACACCGTATACGTCCACTTTCGTGTTTGCACAGTGCTGTGTTTTTAATAAACAGTTGCAGCCAGCTGGTATCTTCGACTGATTTCAGCTCCATGGGTAAACCACTTCACCTACATATCAGCGTGCCTTCTCCCGAAGTTACGGCACCATTTTGCCTAGTTCCTTCACCCGAGTTCTCTCAAGCGCCTTGGTATTCTCTACCTGACCACCTGTGTCGGTTTGGGGTACGATTTGATGTTACCTGATGCTTAGAGGCTTTTCCTGGAAGCAGGGCATTTGTCACTTCAGCACCGTAGTGCCTCGTCATCACGCCTCAGTGTTAAAGTGAACCGGATTTACCTGGAACACACACCTACACGCTTAAACCGGGACAACCGTCGCCCGGCCAACATAGCCTTCTCCGTCCCCCCTTCGCAGTAACACCAAGTACAGGAATATTAACCTGTTTCCCATCGACTACGCCTTTCGGCCTCGCCTTAGGGGTCGACTCACCCTGCCCCGATTAACGTTGGACAGGAACCCTTGGTCTTCCGGCGTGCGGGTTTTTCACCCGCATTATCGTTACTTATGTCAGCATTCGCACTTCTGATACCTCCAGCAACCTTCACAGGCCACCTTCAACGGCTTACAGAACGCTCCCCTACCCAACAACACATAGTGTCGCTGCCGCAGCTTCGGTGCATGGTTTAGCCCCGTTACATCTTCCGCGCAGGCCGACTCGACCAGTGAGCTATTACGCTTTCTTTAAATGATGGCTGCTTCTAAGCCAACATCCTGGCTGTCTGGGCCTTCCCACATCGTTTCCCACTTAACCATGACTTTGGGACCTTAGCTGGCGGTCTGGGTTGTTTCCCTCTTCACGACGGACGTTAGCACCCGCCGTGTGTCTCCCGTGATAACATTCTTCGGTATTCGTAGTTTGCATCGGGTTGGTAAGTCGGGATGACCCCCTAGCCGAAACAGTGCTCTACCCCCGAAGATGAATTCACGAGGCGCTACCTAAATAGCTTTCGGGGAGAACCAGCTATCTCCCGGTTTGATTGGCCTTTCACCCCCAGCCACAAGTCATCCGCTAATTTTTCAACATTAGTCGGTTCGGTCCTCCAGTTAGTGTTACCCAACCTTCAACCTGCCCATGGCTAGATCACCGGGTTTCGGGTCTATACCCTGCAACTTAACGCCCAGTTAAGACTCGGTTTCCCTGCGGCTCCCCTATACGGTTAACCTTGCTACAGAATATAAGTCGCTGACCCATTATACAAAAGGTACGCAGTCACCCAACAAGTGGGCTCCTACTGCTTGTACGTACACGGTTTCAGGTTCTTTTTCACTCCCCTCGCCGGGGTTCTTTTCGCCTTTCCCTCACGGTACTGGTTCACTATCGGTCAGTCAGGAGTATTTAGCCTTGGAGGATGGTCCCCCCATATTCAGACAGGATACCACGTGTCCCGCCCTACTCTTCGAGTTCACAGCCTGTGTGTTTTAGTGTACGGGAGTATCACCCTGTACCCTGCGACTTTCCAGACGCTTCCACTAACACACAAGCTGATTCAGACTCCGGGCTGCTCCCCGTTCGCTCGCCGCTACTGGGGGAATCTCGGTTGATTTCTTTTCCTCGGGGTACTTAGATGTTTCAGTTCCCCCGGTTCGCCTCGTTTGACTATGTATTCATCAAACGATAGTGCAACGAATTGCACTGGGTTTCCCCATTCGGACATCGCCGGCTGTAACGGTTCATATCACCTTACCGACGCTTTTCGCAGATTAGCACGTCCTTCATCGCCTCTGACTGCCAGGGCATCCACCGTGTACGCTTAGTCGCTTAACCTCACAACCCGAAGATGTTTCGTAAAACATCATCGTGTCGCGAAAATTTGAGAGACTCGAACACACATAACATGTGTGTCGTTTCAATTTTCAGCTTGATCCAGATTTTTAAAGAGCAAATATCTCAAACGTCACCCGAAGATGAGTTTTGAGATATCGGTTGGTTGTGCCTTTCACTCACAGCCAGCAAGTGGCGTCCCCTAGGGGATTCGAACCCCTGTTGCCGCCGTGAAAGGGCGGAGTCCTAACCGCTAGACGAAGGGGACACGAGGTGTCACGACTTCGCAGCCGTCTTGCTTCTTTACATCTATCAGACAATCTGTGTGAGCACTACAAAGGCAGGTTCTTTAAGGTAAGGAGGTGATCCAACCGCAGGTTCCCCTACGGTTACCTTGTTACGACTTCACCCCAGTCATGAATCACAAAGTGGTAAGCGCCCTCCCGAAGGTTAAGCTACCTACTTCTTTTGCAACCCACTCCCATGGTGTGACGGGCGGTGTGTACAAGGCCCGGGAACGTATTCACCGTGGCATTCTGATCCACGATTACTAGCGATTCCGACTTCATGGAGTCGAGTTGCAGACTCCAATCCGGACTACGACATACTTTATGAGGTCCGCTTGCTCTCGCGAGGTCGCTTCTCTTTGTATATGCCATTGTAGCACGTGTGTAGCCCTACTCGTAAGGGCCATGATGACTTGACGTCATCCCCACCTTCCTCCAGTTTATCACTGGCAGTCTCCTTTGAGTTCCCGACCGAATCGCTGGCAACAAAGGATAAGGGTTGCGCTCGTTGCGGGACTTAACCCAACATTTCACAACACGAGCTGACGACAGCCATGCAGCACCTGTCTCAGAGTTCCCGAAGGCACCAAAGCATCTCTGCTAAGTTCTCTGGATGTCAAGAGTAGGTAAGGTTCTTCGCGTTGCATCGAATTAAACCACATGCTCCACCGCTTGTGCGGGCCCCCGTCAATTCATTTGAGTTTTAACCTTGCGGCCGTACTCCCCAGGCGGTCGACTTAACGCGTTAGCTCCGGAAGCCACTCCTCAAGGGAACAACCTCCAAGTCGACATCGTTTACAGCGTGGACTACCAGGGTATCTAATCCTGTTTGCTCCCCACGCTTTCGCACCTGAGCGTCAGTCTTTGTCCAGGGGGCCGCCTTCGCCACCGGTATTCCTCCAGATCTCTACGCATTTCACCGCTACACCTGGAATTCTACCCCCCTCTACAAGACTCCAGCCTGCCAGTTTCGAATGCAGTTCCCAGGTTGAGCCCGGGGATTTCACATCCGACTTGACAGACCGCCTGCGTGCGCTTTACGCCCAGTAATTCCGATTAACGCTTGCACCCTCCGTATTACCGCGGCTGCTGGCACGGAGTTAGCCGGTGCTTCTTCTGCGGGTAACGTCAATCGACAAGGTTATTAACCTTATCGCCTTCCTCCCCGCTGAAAGTACTTTACAACCCGAAGGCCTTCTTCATACACGCGGCATGGCTGCATCAGGCTTGCGCCCATTGTGCAATATTCCCCACTGCTGCCTCCCGTAGGAGTCTGGACCGTGTCTCAGTTCCAGTGTGGCTGGTCATCCTCTCAGACCAGCTAGGGATCGTCGCCTAGGTGAGCCGTTACCCCACCTACTAGCTAATCCCATCTGGGCACATCTGATGGCAAGAGGCCCGAAGGTCCCCCTCTTTGGTCTTGCGACGTTATGCGGTATTAGCTACCGTTTCCAGTAGTTATCCCCCTCCATCAGGCAGTTTCCCAGACATTACTCACCCGTCCGCCACTCGTCACCCGAGAGCAAGCTCTCTGTGCTACCGTTCGACTTGCATGTGTTAGGCCTGCCGCCAGCGTTCAATCTGAGCCATGATCAAACTCTTCAATTTAAGTTTGATGCTCGTGAATTAAACTTCGTAATGAATTACGTGTTCACTCAGAGACTTGGTATTCATTTTTCGTCCGAGGACGTTAAGAATCCATGTCACTTTGAGTGCCCACACAGATTGTCTGATAAATTGTTAAAGAGCAGTGCAACGCGGCTTTCGCTCACCGTTGCGAGGTGGCGTATATTACGCTTTCCTCTTTCAGAGTCAACCCGTTATTTCAGGATTTTTTCTCTTCAACCGACCGGGCTGTTTGTGAAGTGATTCACATCTGCCGTGTCGATGGAGGCGCATTATAGGGAGTTCCCGAGCATCCGCAATAGATAAATTGCAGAAAAATGACTGACTGCTGCATTCCCCAGCAAAACCCCGCTTTATACCCTGTTACACACAGAATTATCCACAGATGATGAAAGATGCCCCCTTATAAAGGCCATCTCTCTTCTCTATATAAGGTCTATCCAGGCGGCATCCGGGGCTAAAAAGAGAAAGATAAAAATTCGCGAGCGTTGCGCAAACGTTTTCGTTACAATGCCGCGCTATAACAAGGATGCCCGGTTGGGTGCGTTAGGTGAGTTTTTAGACAAAAACTCACCTAACGCTCTCTGTAATATTCAAATCCTGGGGATTTAATACTATGCAACAACGTCGTCCAGTCCGCCGCGCACTGCTCAGTGTTTCTGACAAGGCCGGTATCGTCGAATTCGCGCAGGCGCTTTCCGCTCGTGGTGTCGAGCTACTCTCTACGGGTGGTACCGCACGCCTGCTGGCTGAGAAAGGTCTGCCGGTGACCGAAGTCTCTGACTACACCGGTTTCCCGGAAATGATGGACGGACGCGTGAAGACCCTGCATCCGAAAGTTCACGGCGGCATTCTCGGCCGTCGCGGCCAGGATGATGGCATTATGCAACAGCACGGTATCGCCCCTATCGATATGGTGGTTGTTAACCTGTATCCGTTTGCTCAAACCGTGGCTCGCGAGGGGTGCTCGCTGGAAGACGCGGTTGAGAACATTGATATCGGCGGTCCAACCATGGTTCGCTCAGCGGCGAAGAACCATAAAGACGTCGCCATTGTGGTAAAGAGCAGCGACTACGATGCCATTATTAAAGAGATGGAAGCCAACGAAGGTTCCTTAACCCTCGACACCCGCTTCGACCTCGCCATTAAAGCATTTGAACATACCGCAGCCTACGACAGCATGATTGCCAACTACTTTGGCAGCATGGTCCCGGCTTATCACGGCGAGAGCAAAGAAGCCGCCGGCCGCTTCCCGCGTACGCTGAACCTGAACTTCATTAAGAAGCAGGATATGCGTTATGGTGAAAATAGCCACCAGCAGGCTGCCTTCTATATAGAAGAAGAAATCAAAGAAGCTTCCGTGGCGACCGCGCAGCAGGTTCAGGGCAAAGCCCTCTCTTATAACAACATCGCCGATACCGACGCGGCGCTGGAGTGCGTGAAAGAGTTTAGCGAGCCGGCATGCGTTATCGTGAAGCACGCCAACCCGTGCGGTGTGGCGGTAAGCACCTCCCTTCTTGACGCCTACGACCGCGCGTATAAAACTGACCCGACCTCGGCCTTTGGCGGCATTATCGCCTTTAACCGCGAACTGGATGCTGAAACCGCGCAAGCGATCATCTCCCGCCAGTTTGTTGAAGTGATCATCGCACCGTCCGCGACAGAAGAAGCGCTGAAAATCACGGCGGCTAAACAGAACGTCCGCGTCCTGACCTGCGGTCAGTGGACGCAGCGCGTGCCGGGTCTGGACTTCAAACGCGTTAACGGCGGCCTGCTGGTTCAGGACCGCGACCTGGGCATGGTGACGGAAGGCGAACTGCGAGTGGTTTCCAAACGTCAGCCAACCGAACAGGAGTTGCGTGACGCCCTGTTCTGCTGGAAAGTGGCGAAATTCGTGAAATCCAACGCCATCGTCTACGCCAAAGAGAACATGACCATCGGGATAGGCGCAGGCCAGATGAGCCGCGTTTACTCGGCCAAAATCGCCGGGATTAAAGCCGGTGATGAAGGTCTGGAAGTGAAAGGTTCGGCTATGGCCTCCGACGCCTTCTTCCCGTTCCGCGACGGTATTGACGCCGCTGCTGCCGTTGGCGTGAGCTGCGTCATTCAGCCTGGCGGTTCTATTCGCGACGAAGAGGTGATTGCCGCCGCCGATGAGCACGGCATCGCGATGATCTTCACCGATATGCGCCACTTCCGCCATTAATTTACGGAGCAGACGATGAAAGTATTAGTTATTGGCAACGGCGGGCGCGAACACGCGCTGGCCTGGAAGGCCGCACAGTCACCGCTGGTTGATACCGTTTTTGTCGCCCCGGGTAACGCGGGTACCGCCCTGGAACCGACGCTGCAGAACGTAGCTATCGGCGTCACCGATATTCCGGCCCTGCTGAGCTTTGCCCAGAACGAGATGATTGATCTGACCATCGTTGGTCCGGAAGCGCCGCTGGTGATTGGCGTGGTAGATGCATTCCGCGCCGCTGGCCTGAAAATCTTCGGTCCAACCGAAGGCGCCGCGCAGCTGGAAGGTTCCAAAGCCTTCACTAAAGATTTCCTCGCCCGTCATCAAATCCCGACGGCGGAGTATCAGAACTTCACCGACATCGAGCCCGCGCTGGCCTATCTGCGTGAGAAAGGCGCGCCGATCGTTATCAAGGCCGACGGCCTGGCCGCCGGCAAAGGCGTAATTGTCGCCATGACGCTGGAAGAAGCGGAAGCCGCCGTTCACGACATGCTGGCAGGTAACGCCTTTGGCGACGCCGGACACCGCATCGTCATCGAAGAATTTCTCGACGGCGAAGAGGCGAGCTTTATCGTGATGGTCGACGGCGAGCACGTCCTGCCGATGGCGACCAGCCAGGATCACAAACGCGTGGGCAATGGCGATACCGGCCCGAACACTGGCGGCATGGGCGCTTATTCACCGGCACCGGTAGTAACCGATGAAGTTCACCAGCGCACTATGGAACGCATTATCTGGCCAACCGTAAAAGGTATGGCCGCGGAAGGGAATACCTATACCGGTTTCCTTTACGCGGGCCTGATGATCGACAAACAGGGCAATCCAAAGGTTATCGAGTTCAACTGCCGTTTTGGCGATCCGGAAACCCAGCCGATCATGCTGCGCATGAAATCCGATCTGGTCGATCTCTGCCTGGCTGCGTGTGAAGGCCAGTTGGACAAGAAAACCTCCGAGTGGGACGAACGCGCTTCTCTGGGCGTGGTGATTGCTGCCGGCGGCTATCCGGGCAACTACACTACCGGTGATGAGATCCACGGCCTGCCGCTGGAAGAGATTGAGGACGGTAAAGTGTTCCACGCCGGTACGAAGCTCTCTGATGACGATCGGGTGCTGACCAACGGCGGTCGCGTGCTGTGTGCGACTGCGCTGGGCAATACCGTCGCACAAGCGCAGAAGCGTGCCTATGCGCTAATGGCGGATATTCGCTGGAACGGCAGCTTCAGCCGCCAGGATATTGGTTATCGCGCAATCGCGCGCGAGCAAGACGCGTAACAGAGTCCTCGGTTCCCCTTCGCCGCGGGCCGGTGAGGGGGCCACTTTGTGACCACCACACTCACCGTGGCGCTCATCAGCGCATAGCGCATGCGCTTCTGTTCCTGTCTATGCATTGGATTCAGATGCCTCACGCCGCCGCATCAGCTGCTAATCGAATGTATTTTTCAGTAAAACAAACAATTCAGAATCCGATTGCACCCCGAGTTTGCGCATCGCATTACATTTATGCGCGCTGATCGTTTTGATACTTAACTGCTTCATACCCGCAATTTGCTGTAAATCCATACCGTTAAACAGATGCTTCAGCACATCAATTTCACTGCGCGTCAATCTGGAGGTGACGCTCTCATGGTTGTGATTAATCCGCGCGAGGTTGCTGCAAATTTTCGGACTGAGTATACGCTTTTGCACAAACGCCCTTTTAAAGAAGTCCTCAGTGTCCGTCATCGACTCCCCGCGCGCTATCACGCTGAAGTTATGCTGATTGAGTAACTTCCGCAGCTCGTTGCTGTCATGGCAAAACGTATACACCACCACATTCAGCTCAGGGAACTGAGCTCCCAGGCGCAGTAAAATATCCAGCCCTTCGTGCGGGTTTTCTTCTGCGCTTTGCAAATCGGTAACAAGAATATCGACGGACTGGTACATCAGCGCTTCTGAGATTTTGCCCAGGCTCGACTCGGTGATCCGAATATCGCATGTTGCGTCAACGGATTTAATAAGTGTCGAAAGCCCGGAAAGCGTCAGGGGATGGCTATCCATCAAAGCGATCGTTCGAGACGATGGAGACGATAAATTCATCACGCAGCTGCTCCTTGCTTGCTGGCCGAGATGTCCCCGGCCCTTCGTTGTGTACAACACAATTCATGGTTAGCTCTTAAAGACAGGCAACGGGGCCAACTTTTGCCATCCAGGTCCCCTGAGAAAAGAGTTCACTGTCGTTGTGAAAACCCAGCTTTACCATCGCATTGCGCTTATGCGTACTTACCGTACGGATATTACGATGTAACGTCTGCGCGACACGAGAAACATTTTGCCCTGAAAACAGATGCACGAGTACATCCAGTTCCCGAGCGGTCAGCGGGCTATTTGTCCGAGTTGTCTTAGAAAGCAGCTGTTTTGTTTTCGGGCTCAACCACTGTCGTCCGCCTGACATGACTTCGGAAACACATTGTGCCAGCGCCAGAACCGGCTCGTGTTTTAATAGGATGCCGCGGGCATTCGACAAGGCCAACAGCTCAAGCACGCGGGGATCGCGAAAATCGGTACAGATTATAATTTTTATCGCTGGATGTGATTCATACAGGTGGGCCAGCAAGCGCAGCCCATCAAGCATTAGCTCTTTTTCGCCACAGATATCCATGACAATCAGCGCGGGTGGTGCGCTGGCAACGATCGGCGAAATACTGGCAAGATTTCTTACATCGTTTATAGGCTCGGTGATCCCGCAGGCCTGGATCAACACCCGTTTGATACCCAGCGCGGTAATGGGGCATGCATCCATTATCAGCACGCCTCGACCAGGCGATCCTGCAAGAGAGGCACACGATGAGTTTGAGCTATTAATATTATTCATAATACTTTCCTTGTATTATTAGTCACGCTCCCAAACGAAAGGGATATTCTGATTAAAGCACGGACTCTTCCTGAGTCCGCGCTTATTTGTCATTACTGGTATACGAAGGTTAATTGCACCGCGCCGACGATAGTACCTGGCGTCGCTTTACCCTTCGAGCTGTATGCTCGCGCCTGCATATTAAAGGTCGTACTCTGGGTCGCGGCATTAATATCCTGAATCATCGTTGAGGCATTACCCAACGCGGCTCCCGCCGTATTTTGCAGCTCAATTTGTACCCCAGTTGCCGTTCCAGCATTCGAGTACATGGCACTCTCCGTGGCATCCGGCGTGCCGTTCAGGATCATAGTGGCCGATGAAGTCGTCGCCGGGCAACTTATTATTTCAATAGCGATAGGCTTCCACTCTGTGGCTGAGCCGGCATCCGATAATGTCGCAGCCATAATATTCTGCCCCAGATCCACATTAACCCCTCCGGTCGGCACATTAACTTTACACGGAGAAGCTTTAATATTACCAGTGATATTCAGCTGTGTGTCAGCAGCGCTCGCTGACTGCGAGAGTACAGCGGCGGCCAAACATAGCAGTAATGCCGGAGCTTGTTTGCTCAATAAAGATATTGATCCCTTCATCATTTTCCCTTACCGGTTTCCCCCGGAATTATTGTATTTCAGCACGAATAGTGGCCGTTGCGGTGAAGTCACCTGTCTCAGGCTCTTTACCTGTCGTGTTAATTGGAAATAGGCTAATCGACGATGTCCCCACCTGGGAGCTGTAGTCCATCGTCAGCGGTAATTCTCCACCCTGCGGAACGATTGTGTTTCCTGATGGGTTCTGGATTCTGACGCCCACGTCATTGTTGGTCGTCGAGAACGCGGTCGGGTCGTTCGCATCCGGGGTTCCCTGGAAGGAGAGACTCACCTTCACGCCTTCGGAGATATTGGTACAGGCCACGTCAAAGTTGACGTTTTTTGGCGTGAAGTTTTTAGCCATTTCGCCTTTAGTGGCAATATCGCCAGACATGATGCTGCCTAAAGGCACGGTAATAACGCCGCCGCCATTAATCATGCAGGATTGCGGGACGGTGACCGTTCCGCTCATCCAGACGGTTGAAACCGGCGTGCTGGCCTGAGTCGTTGCATCGGATGCGATATACACATCGACGACTTTGGTCAGAGGGATGCTCTGAACCCCCACAAACGGCCGGCGGAAGTACAGGGAAATCGTTCCACGCGCACCGGTTCCGTAAGGGTATTTGTCGCAGCTTACCGAAATGTTCTGGTTGCTGACGCTGGTGAACGGCGTTGCCTTTAAAGCCTGATAGTTGCCGCCAATAAAGACCTCGCTGGCTACGGCCAGGTACTCGTTAATCGCGTAATAGTTGAGGTTGCCATCGCTGTATACCTGGCCGGTATCCGGCACTTTTGCGGTAATATAAGCCCCGGTATAGCTGCCTGAGCAAGAACAGGTCACGTTATAGTTGCCGCTGAGGTTCCACTGATAGGCATTGTTGATCACCCTTCCTGCCGAGTTTTGCGACGGATCGGCTAACAAATAATTCATATCGAAGTTATAGGACTTCTGCCCGGCAGTCGCATAACACTCTGCCGCGCTGGCGGCAGTACTCAGCATCCCCCCCGCCAGAGCCAGACAAAGCAACGCCGCGTTTTTTACACTAGCGAAACAGCATAATAGGTTTCGGCGCGGTATCACGTCGGTGAAAATTTTATTCGTGCGCTCGGTCATTTCCATATTCCGCCTTACCGGCAGTCTCCATTCATAAGTTGAATACCCGATGTCGCCGTTTGTTCAGGCAGACGGTAATTCACCTGACAGGTCTGATCCGCTGAGGATCCCCATTTCAGCGTGAGCGTTCCAGAATCGGCCATGCCCGACAGGTAAACCTGGCCACCGTCGCCAACGATGCTGGCGCCGCTATTTTTGCCATCGCTACCCGCGGTGGCGCCGAAAGGTACCGGCTCGCCGTTGGCGCGAGTCAGCGTCATCAGTACACGCTGGCCGACGTTCGGATCAAAGTCCGCGCGTACCACGGCCCCACGAGTTGGGATCACCGAGGTACTGGTCAGCGTCATATCCACGTTGTCCGGTAAGGTTGATGTGTCGAGTGCGATCTGGTTGCGTCGGTATGCCGTGACGTAAGGCACTACCGCATAGCCGCGCCAGTCAGTTTTCACACCGGTGTTGTTGGCAATGCTCACGTCACCCGCGCCTGGCGCTTTTACCAGCGCCATGGTTTCACTCAGCGGCTGGGAAAGCGTGACCCCGTTTTCATGCACCAGGATACCGCCCTGCAGGCCGTAATCCACGCGGCTCTGGCTATGGTCATAGCCATAACCGACATTCACCTCACCGTAACCGCCTTTGTAGTCGGCGCTGGCGTAGCCGTTCGCCTCTTCACCCTGAGAAGCGAAACCCTGGCTGATACTGTAATTCAGGTTGTCGTCAGGCAGCGCGGTACCACTAAGGCCAACGCTTTGTGAGGTATTACCGTTTTTACTGCTATTAAGGTTGTAGGTGGCGTAGCTTCCCGGCAACCATTTGCTTAATGGGACGCTGACATTCACAGCGACAATCCGATCGGTGTAATAGGTCCGATTTTGATGGCTGTCGACGCCATTGCGGCTATAGGTATAGTTGAGACCATAAGAGATTCCGTTCCAGGTGTTGTTGTAGCCCACGCTGGCCGATTCGGTAGAACGGTTGTTATTCCAGTACTCTTCTTTCACCACGCTTACCGACAGCGAACCTGCCTTTTGCCACAAGTTCTGGCTCAGCGTCAGTTCCGCACGGCTTTTCTTATGATCGTTATAATATCCGTTTTCTCCGGCATAGCTTTCCAGCGCCTCCTGCAATGTATAAAAGCCTGAAGTGGAATAGCGGTAGCTGGCCAGGCTGAAGTTAGTACCGGTTTGCACAAAGCTTTTGCCGTAGCGCAGCCTGTACGATTGGCCGTTGTCTTTATCCTGATGTTCCTGCCTGGACCACGCCTGGGTGATGTCGGCAGATAGCGCACCGATAGCGCCAAGGTTCTGACCAAGGCCGATGGCCAACGACTGATATTTGCTCGCTGCCTGTACCCCGCCATAGATCGTTGCGCCATGTGGCAAACCAAAAATCGCGGTTCCCTGAGTGAACAGCGTTTTTTCAACATCGTTGTTATATGAACGGTACTGGCCGCTAGTGATGCTGTATTTCAGACGTCCTTCGCGCTGAAGAACCGGAACGGAGGCAAAAGGCACGACCATCGTTTGCTCGCTACCATCGGCTTCTTTAATGGTCACGTTCAGGTCGCCACTGCCCGCCGTCGGGTAGAGGTCAGAAATGGCAAACGATCCGGCCGGTACATAACTTTGATAGATGACGTATCCGTTCTGGCGGATGGTGACCTGCGCATTACTCCGCGCAATACCACGCACCACTGGTGAATAGCCTTTGAGGCTGTCCGGCAGCATGTCATCGTCGGAAGAGAGCTGTGCCCCACGAAACGGTACGGAATCAAAAATATCCGCTGGCGAGTTACTGTCACCCAGCGTCAGCTGGCTTCTCAGTACGTGAATGTCACGCTGCAAATAGGTATTGATGGAATCCCAGTGCTCATTGCCGCGGCTGTCACGGTTCCAGGTAGAGTAGTTACGTAAACGCCATGCCCCCAGGTTTGCCCCTGAACGCAAGTTCAGGTAGTACGTATCAGAGCCTTTGCTGTCGTTATTCCGTGCTTCAGTGTTCGCCCCGCTAAAGCTGTAGTTCATCAGTAGCGCAGGTATACCCGCGTCCCATTTATCCGGAGAAACATAACCGCGCGCCTGTGAGTTCAGCGCGGCCTGCGGGATGCTCAGGTTCAAACGCTGCTGGTCAAAGCGGAAGCTGGCAGAGGACTGGTCTATGGCACCGGTGAAATTGGCACATTCATCTGCGGCTGCTATGCCGGGATACATGCCGATTTTTATCCCCATATCGCGGAGCTGCTCACCGCTCAGGCAGGGCTGGAGGCTTTGCTTACCGGAGGCGTCCGTCGCCAGGAAAAATTTCACGTCCCGGGTATCGACCTCTGAACCGTTGAGATAAATATCGACGCGATAGGTTCCCGGCGGCTGTAGCTCACCCTCTTCGAAAACGGATAAATCCGCGCTTCCCTGATCAGGATTATCTATTTCAAGTAACGCCGGGTTGAAGTAGCCCGCCGCATTAGCCAGTTCAGCCCCGCCCATTAACATGGCTATCTGACATGTCACTAGCAAGGCAAGGCGGGAGCGTGAAAACCGCCCCGAAGTATGACTCTTCGTTATAGTGTCCATTTAATTTTTCCATGTATAAACGTAGTTTGGATGACTAACGTTTTTTACTTCCCTGTTTAAGCAACAAAACAGAGCACAGAAGAGGCGCTTAGAGGCTGGCAGTCAGAGCGTTACTGGCGCCGCCATAATCGTTGATAAACTGCCAGCTCAGCGAGCCGCCTGCGACGTTGGCAGGCAAATCGAAACGGGCTTCCGATCGCGGTGCAACCATCGTGACGTTTTTCATCGCGGTGCCATTGATGTTGACGTTGAAAAAAGTGATGTAGTGCGAGGATGGGTTGGTCACCTGAATCTGGCTACCCGCCCGCTTCCAGGCCAGCGTTTTCGCCGCCTCTTCAAGCGTACTCTTAACCCCAGAAGGACGGAAAATGAGCTTGATACGTGTTTTCACCGCAATTTGCAGGGTGTTTTCTTTCTTCTCGGCAGAGGGGATGGATTTGATATTCAGCCAGAACAAAGATTCTTTGTCTTCTGGCAGATTGCCGCCTGCGCGCACTATGCGCAATATGTTTTGCTGATTGCTATCCAGTCGGAATAATGGCGGCGTAACGATAAACGGGGCTTTTTCAGCCTGTGCGTTTTTACCCTTGCCTTCACTATCTACCCATGACTGGATGAGATAAATATTTTTATCGGGATTGCTGAGGTTAATGGATGCCTCTTTCTTCCCGCCGTCATAGATCAGGCGTGTACCGCCGACCACAACCCCAGCCTGCGAAGTCGCACTAAGGGCCATTAATAATGTTGCCGCCACTCCGGCGCGCCATGTTTTCATGCTGTCCCTGCCTGTCTGGATATTCAAAAAAGACCAGAGGCATGGATTGCCCCCTGGTCTGATTTAATTCATTCGAACTTACTGATAAACAACGGTGAACTGGGTTACTGCATTTGCATCACCGACGGTGACGGCATCGGTCAAAGAGATGTAACGCGCGCTGAAGCTCAGCTTATTATCGGCGGTGCTAACCAGAGGGTAAACTGAAGAGTCTTCGTACAGCGGAACAACTTTGTTCTGATCGTCAGAAATCTGAACGCCCACACCTTTAGCAGTGGTGCTACCCGCAGTCAGTGCCAGAACAGAGTTGTCGCCAGAAACCTGGGCGCCATCAAAACGTACGGTTGCGCCGGTCACGGTATCCGGGCAGTTTTTCAGGACCAGAGTGAATTTCTTAGCTGCAGCCAGAGAACCCGCTACCGGGAATGCTGTACGAGCGATGTTGCCCAGGAATACGTCCTGGTTTTGCGACGCAGTGTCAACAGTACATGCTGCGTCAGTGATGCTACCAGTGAAGTTAACTGCGCCGTCAGAAGCGAAAGCAGAAGAAGCAAATACAGAAGTAGCCATCAGAGCAACAGCAAGAAGATTCTTTTTCATTAAATGTATCCCTATTAACAATGTAAATCGATTTACCTGGATAGAACCGGAGATCGAATCAGTTTTGACAAAACCATGTCATTTCCCTTTTATTTAGTCCATGAAGTCTCCGACCCCAATTAATAAAACGCCGTACGGTTTACCCGAAAGACAAACGATTCATTTGAACTAAATTAGGGCTCAATGTAATTAGCTGGTAATTTGAAGTCAATATTGATTTTGACACCCTGCACCAAATTATTTTTATGTTATTTATTTCAATCAGTTACGATTATATCCTCCGTTTAACCTCCGTTTAACTCACTCGGTTTTTTCTTATATTCACGCACCTTATTTAAATAGAAGAATCTAATTAATAAAAAATACATTCGAATATTATGTTGCGTTGTCATGATGATGCAGATTTTTATTCCGAGATTAAGGCTATATTTAATCCCAAAAACCCAAAACAGGTGCATCAGTTCAACGCCTCCCTTTGAAATACCCTGTTACATGCGCTCTACTAAACCCAGCTGAATAGTTAGTTAATGCTTCTTGTATATAAACCGCATCATGAATATTGCGAAGACGCACAATTAATCTTGAATTAACAGTGCTTCCGCACCTCGGTTAGTCAATGCAATGCCACGGCCATGCATTAATTTAGGGGATAAGCTTTAGTCGGCAAGTTTGCTGCCAGGCTATATTTTTTGCCAGATAAAAACATCGTTCCAGGAGACTGCCCACCTTGCTGCAACGAAACCACCAACCGGTATCAGGCCCGATACGGATTTATTTTATTTAGCCCGGGCATTAACCATTTCCGCCCATAATGATAAAGTGTAAAAAGATTGATAAAAAATTATTCAACCGAGGGATGTAGGTGTCAGCCAATTATCAGTTAGCGTTCTCATCAACCCGACATATGCAGTTAAAACGCTTAAAAATCAAACACTCTGGGTGACTTTCTTAAGCAACCAGCCATCTTCACATGGGGGTGGTTGTTTACGTTTTATTAAACCTACTCCTATAAAGATAGCTTAAGCATTTTTTAATCTCGCTAAAATCCTTCCTGGCGTTCTTTTTTAATAACCATGAATATATTATCGCAGAGCCTTTTTATCTTTACCTGCCATTTTATTCACCCCTTTTAAATTACAGTTATAATATAACATTTAGATTAATATCTTTCCTGAGCGATCATTCGGCCGGTAGACGATATTGAAAGATTTTCCTCAAGGTTGTTCAACTCAGGTTCACAAAAGGCTTCATAAAAAAACACGCGCTGGCTATTTAAATTCACATAGGTTGACAAACCTGTCGGAATAGCATTTTGGCTCTCTGCAGACATCACGCAATGCATACAGTAACAATATAATTGGCCATTGCTCCCGCCTGTTTACAGTATGCCGGGGGGATTTCTACCAACTTGAGATAGATTTTAGCGTAAGGAAAATTCTTAGTCTGTTCCGGCATTTTTGCGCTGCAGCGGGTCGTATTTTTCAGATATGCGAAGTTATTCGCCAGCAACGAGGGAGATTTGTCGTTCAGGCAAAAAAAAACGGGACGCAATGCGTCCCGTTTGAGTCGAACCGAGTAGTGTGAGACAGGTCAGGCGGAAAGGCCGCCGTCCAGGACGAGCGTTTGTCCCGTCATATAGGTACTATCATCGCTAACCAGCCATGCCACTGCGCCTGACACCTCTTCTGCTTTTCCGAAGCGCTTCATAGGAATGCTTCGACGCAGCGCCGTCCGCTTCTCTTTCGGTATATTGGCCATAATATCTGTATCGATATAGCCGGGCAGCAGGCAATTAACCCGCACGCCAAAGCGTCCTAGCTCTATTGACAGAGTCCGCGCCAGACCAATCATCGCCGCTTTACTCGCGCCATAAGCGCTCTGCCCGCTGTTGCCCTTCACTCCAGTGACTGACGACATCAACACCACGGAACCGCTCCCCTGCATCATCATTGGCTCTATCAGGATCTGATTCCAGTAGAAGATGGCGTTAACGTTGGTATCCATCACCTGTCGCCAGTTCTCCGGTCGTTGGTGAATGTGCAGCGCATCAAGCGTGATACCCGCATTGTGAACCACGGCGTGAGGAGCGCCGTAGCGTGCCAGCAGCTCGGTAGCAACACGTTTCACCGCCGGTTCATCGCTTCCGTCGCACTGAAAACTCTCGACTTTGCCCGGAAGCCCCTCGCCGGCCCGTTCCACCTCCTGTGCCGCGGCCTCATTCTGGCACCAGGTAAACACCACGTTCCACTCTTTCGCCAGACGAAGCACCGTAGCGCGTCCGATACCCCGGCTTCCACCGGTCACTAATATCCATTTACTCTGCATGGTTTAATGGCTTTTTTCGCTGAGGTATTGGCATAAATCACGAAGCGTCATGTTCGGATGATCAATAAACAGATCGGCGCCAACGGAGACAGCAAACTCTTTCTTTGCCAGTACCATCAATTCCACGTAGTCCAGGCTGTCGAGCTTCAGCTTATGTAGCGGCATATCTGGTTCCAGCTCGTCCATCTCCAGATCCTTCGCATCACACAGCATCTCGCCAACTTTGCGGTAAACTTCATCAAATTGCGTCATGTTTTATTCCTTTAATTCAGACTCTAAAATGGATGTATTTCGTTAACAAAAATTGTCGCCTACGCCGCCAGCGGCCCGGTTTTCAACGTCACCGTAACGGAAATCAGCGGTTCATTGAGGCGCCACGCCTGAATGCCAGCCACTAAAATCAGCCCGGCATGCTTGTCTCCCATCACCAGCGTCGGCTGGATGGAATAATAAAGCGATGTAATGCGCTGGCTTTCCTCCCATTGACTCAGCAGCTGAGGCGAAAAATGCACCTCATGGTGAGTTTGCACGACCTGCACCAGACGAAATACGTCGCGCAGGCTGGCAACCTCAGGCTGAGGAATAAGGCTATGTACGGTTGCAAGCGTTTCTGGCGCATTGACCAGTTCACGGAACAACGCCGCATCCAGAAAGCTCCACAGCGGTGCCGCCGGGCTTTTCACGGCGAGGAATCGATCGTACAACGCCGTTAATGCATCCTCGCCAAGCGTATACGACTGCACGACGGGCGATAACTCTAGCGCTTTAGAACTAACCAGCTTACTGCTGATGCCGGTACGTTGCGTCTGAACGTTTAACAAACTCCCGCTGAGTTGCATCTGCTCATGACGACGCGTTTCGCGGACCGACAGCTGATAGGGTATTCCACACGCTACCGGTTCGCGCAGGCGGCAGCTGAACACCAGGCCACCTGATGCCAGAGCATCTTTTTCCAGAGAAGCGCCGATCGCCGACTTTACATCCAGCATCGCGCGCATACCGTGTACGCATAATCCTTCCAGACCAAAACGCTTCGCTTCGGCAACGTCAAAGTGAATCGGATTATCGTCGCCGGAAAATGCCGCCCAGCGTTCTGCATCACGCAGGCTATAGCACAGGGTCATCATTTCCCCCGTCCGATAACCAACGCTGCATTCGCGCCGCCAAAACCGAAGCTCAGATTAAGCGTTGTGCTCAGGGCTGCCGGGCGATGCGTATTGGGGACATAATCCAGATCGCACGCGGGATCGGACGAATCAAGATGACAAGTGGCAGGCGCTATCTGATGCGCTATTGCCTGAAGGCAGATAATCGATTCAAAACTGCCGGCGGCGGCGATCAGATGCCCGCTGTAGGATTTGGTGCTCGAGCACGGTATGGCATATGCCGCCTCGCCCAGCGCCATTTTTATCGCTTCGGTTTCATTGAGGTCGTTAAGCGGAGTAGAGGTACCGTGCGTATTGATATAATCCAGATCGCAGGCGGAGATCCCCGCCTGTTCAAGCGCATGGCGGATAGTTTGCACCCGCGCAATTTTATCCTCGGCCGGCGCGGTAAAATCATAGGCGTCAGAGAAGTTGCCGTAGCCGAGGATCTCGCCGAGAATATTCGCCCCGCGCGCAATCGCGGATTCCCGCTCTTCCAGGCACACTACCGCCGCGCCTTCACTCAGCACGAAGCCATTGCGATGCAGGCTAAACGGACAGCAGGCGCGGGTGATATCTTCCTGTTCGCTGGCCAGCGCTCCCAGTACGTCGATATTCCACACCGCGCAGTCAGAACGCAGAGACTCTCCCGCCCCCGCCAGCATCATGTTGGCGCGGCCATTGCGGATCAGCTCAAATGCATCACCAATCGCGATCGTTCCGGTCGCACAGGCTGCGACTGGCGTATTCTGATAACCACGTAATCCCCACAGCAGGCTGACCGCCGCGGTAGATGCGTTAGGCATCGAGAAAAAACAGCCGAAAGGAGAACCCACGCCGGTGCGCTGATAATCATCGTAATAGAGTTGAGTTTCGTCCTGACCCGCCCAGCCAGTCCCCATAATGACGCCGCAGTCACGCAGATCGTAATGCTGTTCCGGCGCGTCATCGCCAAACGCCATCTGCATCGCTTCCCGCGCTGCGGCGAGCGTCAGCCGCGCGTAGCGAGGCAGGCGACGGCGAATCGCGGCGGGCACGCCTTTGAGCGAAGGTTCCTCATCGATCAAACCATAAAAGCGGGACTTAATCCCGGCAGCCGATTTATCGCAGTAACGGTAGCCGAGTTTGTACGCCATGATAGCAGCCCAGCTTTCAGCGGAATTCATCCCGAGCGGTGTTACCGCGCCATAACCGGTAACCACGACACGGCGCGGTGTGCTCATCGTCTGTAAAACGTCCATGTCTATGACCTATCCTTAGTGATTCATCGAACTGTTTTCCCCGCCCCCCAGCGCCAGCCAGAGTTTCATCGTGGAATACAGGTATTGGTATTGGCTCTGCACCAATGTATTTTCACTGTTCAACAGCGAATTCTGCGCATCAAGCAGCGTTTGATACGCCACGGATCCGTGGCGATACTGGCTCTCCACCAGCGTCAAACGTTGCTGGCTCAATGCCAGATCTTTCAGCTGCAGCCGTTTTTCCTGCTGGTACGTGAGGCGCTGCGCCATGGCGTTATCAATATCCTGCAGCGCGCTGTAAGCGGCGCTTCGGAACTGTATCGCCGCGGTTTGTACATCCAGATCGGACTTTTCAATGGTCAAGCGCACTTTGTTCCACTGGATAAAAGGCAGATCGAGCGCAGATCCGAGCGTTCGGGCGGGATTACTGAACCACTGCTGAAACACCGCTGCGCCCGCGTTCAGTGACGCATTCAGCGTCAGTGACGGATAAAAACTCAATCGGGCAACGTCAGAACCCGCCAGCGCAGCGCGTAAGTTCATTTCTGCCGACTGCACGTCCGGTCGCCTGGCAATCACATCTAACGGCAAACGCTGCGCCACCGGTACGCTCTGCTGAATATCCAGAGAGCCCCGTTCCGCAGGAAATTGCCCCGGCGCGCGACTGAGTAAAATCGCCAGCGCGTTACGGTTCTCATCACGCTGCTGACGTAAGTCGCGGAGGGTCGTTTCACGGCTCAGCACCGTTTGCTGCGCCTGGAGATAATCCAGTTGCCCCAGGTCTCCTGCTTTCCAGCGGGAAGTCACCATCGCCAGCGTTTCCTCAGCAATATTGAGGCTTTGCTGCAAATTGCCTATCCGCTGGTTCAGGCTGGCTATCTGCCAGTAAAGCTGAGAGGTGATACCAATCAGCGTCAGCGCGGTCGCTCGTAAATCTTGCTCCGACGCCTGCGCCAGCCAGTCGGACTGCTCTCGAGTGCGCGCTAATTTACCCCACAGGTCAAGTTCATAAGAAGCTGAAAGCGATTGGCTATAGCCTTCCGTTGACGTTGTGCTGTGGCGCAGATTCTTGCTGTTGCTGGCCGTTGCGCCAACGGCAATGTCAGGCGTCAGATTCAGGTCCGATAACCCCGCCGCCAGGCGCGCCTGTCGAAGTCTTATTCCCGCCAGAGCGAGATCGTTATTGCTTTGCAGCGTTGCAACGATCAGCCGCGACAGCTGCGGGTCGCCAAAATTATCCCACCAGTGTGGGGAAAATTGCGCTACGCCCTCGCCGGTATCCTCCACCCGCCAGGTATCGGGTATCGACAGCATGGGCCTTTGATAGTCGCTTTTCAGCGCCTGGCCGCAGCCGGTCAATACCAGCGCCACAGCGATCGTTGAAAGTAGGTGCAGTTTTTTCATTCGCGGGCCAGCGCCTCCGTCGGATGCAGACGGGCAGCATTGCGCGCCGGGAAAAAGCCAAATCCAAGGCCAATCAGCGCGGAAAATCCGCAGGCCAGAAGGACCGGTGGCCAGGTGAACACCATGGTGAATTCCTGAGTCATCAGCGAAAAAATCAGCCCGGCCCCACCGGAACCGATAACGCCGATCAGACCGCCGAGAGTACAAATCACCATGGCTTCAATCAGGAACTGACGCATGATATCCGCGGGGCGGGCGCCGACCGAAAGGCGAATACCAATTTCATGCGTCCTCTCCGTCACCGACACCAGCATGATATTCATCACGCCCACCCCGCCTACCAGCAGGGAAATCCCAGCAATTGCCGTAATCAGCAGCGTCATCGACTGGGAGGTTTTGCGGATAGTCTTCGTCAGCTGATCGTTGGTCATGGTGAAGAAATCGCGCTTACCGTGCATGGAATCCAGCAGTTGCTCCACATTTCGCTGCGCAACTTCTATCGAATAGCCGTCGACGATGCGCAGAGTGATGGACTGTAGCGGCGAATCACCTGACATACGCTCTCGCAGCGAGGTGTAGGGGATCCACGCGCCGGGCTGCTCGCCGATATACTTCGGTCCTTTTTTCGCGGCCACGCCGATCACCCGGTAGGGCACGCCGGAAAGCTGAATAATTTCGCCCAACGGATCCTGACCGCCGGGAAACAGGGAGCTCTGTACATTCGGATCGATGATGACCACCGGCTCACGCTCGTCCAAATCGCGCGACGTAAAACGGTTTCCAGCGATAAAATTCAGCCCCTGCACTCGGAAGAAGCCGTTACTGACGCCCGACAGCGATGCAAGAAGCTGCTTACCCCCGCGGATCGTCATCACGGTTTTACTGACCACTGGCGAAATGCTATCGATATACGGCTGTTTGCTGAGTAATTCCACATCGTCCAGGGTCAGGGACCGTTCAAAATCCGGGCGCGGTCTGTCCCAGCCAAGACCTGGCTGAATTTCGATGGTGCTGGTGCCCAGCTGGCTTATCTGGCTGAGAATATTTTGCCGTGCGCCCTCTCCCACCGCCATAGAAGAGACCACGGAGGAGATGCCGATGATAATCCCCAGCATGGAAAGGAAGGCGCGGATCCGATGCCCGAGCAGAGAGCGCCACGCCATGCGTACCGCCTCTTTGATGCTCTGCCAGACGGACGTTCGCCCTGTGGCCGCAATAGCCGGTAATCCCTGCGAAACCACCTGCGATATAACCGGATTGGCCCGGTCCGCAATAATTCTGCCGTCGCGGATTTCGACAATACGCTGGCACTGTTCAGCGATGCTGCGGTCGTGGGTCACGATAATAAGCGTATGCCCGGCCTGGTGCAGGCCATGTAAAATGGCCATCAGCTCCTGACCGCTGGAGCTGTCGAGCGCCCCGGTGGGCTCATCCGCCAGGATCACCGGCGCACCGTTCATCAGGGCGCGTGCGATACTCACCCGTTGCTGCTGGCCACCGGACAACTGCGCGGGACGGTAGTTCATGCGGTCACCAAGACCTAACCGAGTCAGCAGATATTTTGCTCGCGTCTGGCGTTCAGCGACCGGCATGTCGGTGTAGAGCGCCGGGATGGTGACGTTTTCGAGAGCCGTCAGATACGGCATCAGATGATAACGCTGAAAGATAAAGCCCAGATACTGGCTACGCAGCTGCGCCAGCTGTTCGCTGCTGGCCGCCTGCGCAGGCACGTCCATAATGCGCATTTCACCTTCCGATGGTTTATCCAGACACCCTAGAATGTTCATCAATGTGGACTTACCGGAACCCGACGCACCGATAATCGCCACCATTTCTCCGGCATGGACGCGCAGAGAAACATCCTTCAGTACGGTAACGCTGGCGTTACCTGCGCCAAAATGACGGGAGATGTGCGAAAGTTCGATGATCGGAGAGTCAGCCATTTGCCACCCCTGCATCATTTTGCGCCATCACCACGCGATCGCCTGCTTTCAGCCCCTCTTTTACCTCAACAAACTGACGGTCGTTGATACCTACCTGAATCAGACGCTGTTCAACCTTATCGCCTTTTAGCACCTGTACATGATAGCTATTGGCTCCCTGCGGTTGCCCCAGCGCCATCACCGGCAGGCGTAGTACATTTTTAGCCTGCTCGGTGATGATAAATACCTGCGCCGTCATCGCGGTTCTCAACCGATGATCGGGGTTCGGCACGCTGAACACACCGTTATAATAAACGGCAGAGGCCTGTTGCCCCTGCGGACGAGCGCTATCATCCTGTAGGGCGTCGTTCGGCGCGTCCTGCAGCCCCCCCATCACGCTCTGATAGCGGCGTTTGGGTTCGGCGACGACGTAAAACCACAGCGGCTGGCCGGGACGGACTTTCAAAATATCCGTTTCTGAAATACGGGTTTGCACCGTCATAGTATCGACATTCGCCAGAACCAGAATGGTCGGCGCTGTCTGTGAAGAGACCACGGTTTGTCCCTCTTTGGTGACGATGCCCAATACCTGCCCGTCCACCGGCGCGATGATCCGCGTATAGCCAAGATTGGCTTTCGCCGTTTCCAGCGCCATCTGCGCCTGCACAATTTGCGCCATATTGACTCTCACCTGCGCCTTCTGGGTATCGACCCTGGCCTGCGCTTCCTCGAGATTGCTTTTCGTTCCTGACCCGTCACGATCCATCCGCAGCTGGCGTTTCAGCTCGAGCTGGTACTGAGTGAGCGTGAACTGTGACGCCTGTTTCTGCGCTACCGCGCTCTCCAGCGCCGCTTCAGACTTACGCAATTCGCTCTGCTGCAGCGTTGGATCGATTTCGGCTAGCAGCTGGCCCTGGGTAACCCGATCGCCGGCACGCACGTACAATTTCTTTAACTGACCGTTGACCTGCGCCCCGACATTCACCTGCACTGACGGTTTGAGGATCCCGGAGGCCAGCACGGTTTTTTCGATATCGCCGCGATCGACAACATAAGCCGCCACCGGCTCAGCACGCCCAGAAAGCTGGCTGGACGCGCCCAGCACGCCGCCAATCAGCAGGAGCGCCAACAGGGCCGCCAGCCCATAAAGTGACTTGCGGTGTCCGGCCATCATGGCGGGCCATCGCCTGCTTGCGAAACTCATGCCGGCTCTCCTTCAGGGGTGAGCGCGTAACTATCAGCGCTCGGCAGCGCTTGTATGCGGCCATTTTTCATCGAACAGAGGCGGTCAAACAGCCCCAGCGTTGTCTCGCTGTGGGTCACGGTAATCAGCGTTTTTCCGTATTCACGACAGTGGTCAATCAGCGCGCGCATCACCTGCTGCGCGGTCTGTTCGTCCAAATTGGCGGTCGGCTCATCCAGCACCATCACAGGACAATCGCTGTACATTGCACGCGCCAGCATCAGACGCTGGCGTTGCCCAAGCGAGAGCGCGGGGTGGCTTTCGCGAATCAGCGCGTTTTGTTTTCCCGGCAGGCTATCAATCACTTCTGTTAGATTCAGCCCGCGCAATGATTTATCGATACGCAGTTGCTTTTTCTCATCATATTCGCGATCGAACAGCGTGATGTTTTGCAGCACGCTGGTATTGAACAGGATATCTTCCTGGCTTTGCAGGAAGAACAGCTTCTGCGCCTGGCGGCTGCTGACAGGCAGTCCGTCGGCAAGAATATCTCCCGCCTGAGGTTCGATAAGCCCGGTGATAACTTTCAGCAAGGTACTTTTCCCCGCGCCCGACTCACCGACAATCGCCAGCGTCTCCCCCTGTTTCAGCATCAATGACGTCCGATCGAGCACCGGTTTGCCGGGATCGTAAGCATACTGAAGCTCACGATAGTGGAGCCGCTGAGTGAACCTCGCAGGCGGCAGTAGCCCATCATGTCTCTCTTCTTTGACCTGCGGGAACAGATCGGCAGCACGGGTATCGATCACGTGTAGCTGGTTCTTACGCAGTACAGAGAAGAAAATCTGCGTAATGTAGGCCGTAAAAATCTGCCGCACGAAGCTGTAGGCAAAAAACTCACCCAGCGAGATGCGGTTGTCCTTCAGCAGCGGCAGTGCCAGCAGCATGAAAAAAACCATCTCAAGGCTACCAATCAGTTGATACAGGCTGCTCTTCACCTGTTCATAGACTCTCTGCTTCTGACGACAGTCAAATAGGGATAACGCGTATCGGGCGAACGCCGCCTGGCGCTGGCCATGCAGTCCGGCAGCTTTCAGCGTGGCAAAGCCCTGAATGGTTTCCAGCAGAAAATCGCTTTGCTCGGCGCTCTTCGCCTGAATTTGCTGAGTGAAATAGCGGTCGCGGAAAATCGCCCAGACGCTCACCAGCCCCATGAGCGTTACGCCAACGGCGGAGATGGCCGCCAGCATCGGGCTGATGAAACACATCACGCCCAGCGCGATGACGCCAACCACCCAGTCCACGCGTAGACCGTTATCCAGCTCAATTTTTTGCGCCGCCGCCAGCTGCCAGTTGGAGAAGCGGCTGTAGATTTCGCCCGGACTGCGCTTTTCAAAGTAAGAGAGCGAATGTGTCAAAAGGCGGGTAAAACCGCTGAGGCTTTGCATCACCACAAAACGTTTGATAAACCGCTCGGTTACGCTGCGCACAAGGAACGCCAGCAGGGTCGAGACCATGAAGGCCAGTAGATAGTAGAAATACGGAAATTCAGTCTGGCCGCCGGAAGAGAAAACGTTATTGATAGCCGAGCTGACCATCACCGGCATGATGAACAGAGTCAGAGAAACCAGAAACGCCAGCACCATCAACCGATAGATTCCGGGAATCGCCGCGGTCTGCTTCAGGCTCATGCACGCCAGCGCGCGAAAACGTCGCGTGCGTTTATGCTGCTCCATAGGTTGAGCGGCGTTTTCCGCTTCCCGGTCGAGCACCAGCGCATAACCGCTAATTTCCGATTTAAGGGCAGCAACAGGCAAAAGCTGCTCACCAATCGCCGGGTTCATCACGCACACGTAGCTGCCCTGGCGATATGCCAGCAGCACATAGTGACTCGCGCCATAGTGCAAAATAGCCGGTAAAGGGAGTTCGGCAATCTCATCCAGATCGAAAGCCACCGGATAGGCCGGGATCGCCAGCTCAGCAAGGATGTCGCACATGGTTGAAAGCGCGGTACCATGGGCGGATGCCGGGAAGCGCTCGCGGAGTTCTTCAAGCGGCGCATTAAGTCCCTGAGTTTCTGCCAGCATGGAGAGACATGCCAGCGCGCACTCGTTCGTTTCTGCCTGATAAACCATTTGCGGAATAATATTGTCCATAATCGATCCCCTGGAACGTCCTGTTCTCTTCACTAATATTGCCGGGCTGTACTCTGTTCACATCCTTAATCATTGATGAAAAACAGCGAGTGAGAATGCCACAACATCCAGTCGGTAGAATGCTCACGAATACTTTGTTCAATAATGAGTGGCATTTCCTGCTTGAGTTTTTTTGCCGGAACGGGCTCATGAATAATAACTTTCAGCCCCTGCTCATAATAAAGATGATAAAAAACCACCTTCGCTGACATCATTCTCGCCATGCGGATAATGCCGCTGTGCAGGTTGGCCTGGCGACCGAATAACTGACAATGCAGTTTCTCGGTTTTGTCCTTGCTGGCAAACTGCGTGAAGTCAGGTGTAATATCGGGAAACAGAATAATATTCCTTTTATTTTCAGCCGCCTCCATCACCGACATCATCAGATTGCCGGCAATATTTTTATTATCCTCATGAATTGAGCAATACGTGAGATTCACGCCACCGAGCTGACGCTCGGCTTCAGAGTGAGCATTAGCGCTGCGGGAGGTAATGACCGTCGCTTTCCCTGGAAATACCGCCGCGCCAACCATCGTACTTAGTACGTCTGAAACCATATGCAGCGGCGCGAGAATGACCGGCTGGCGCGCACGTTGTAACGGTTCAACAACAGCATTAAGCTGCGCGGAACACGCAGCGAGCTCCTGCATTATTCGGCGATTTTGTCCGTAGGTGACCGCCTGAACCAGTAGCTGCCGGCGCTGGGTCAGCCAGATGTAGTCAAATTTCTGCTTATCGTTGAGCAGACAGCGACGGTTTGATTCGGCAACAGCTGCCCGTAGCTTCAGATCGCGTCGTGTCAGCCCTAAACAGCGGCTGACATGCGAGAAGGCAAAAACAACGCGATAATTCAGGCGCCGGAACAGTAAACAATGCGCCCGGTAGGCGATAAGCTGGAGTTTATACAAAACCCATTGATATTTCACAATGAGGTTTTTCCAAAACAGCGCACACCACAGGGCAAAGAATTTCATTATTTCTCCGGCGCTTGTTCGGTTTCTAATAGTGAGATTAATTTATCAGAGAATACCGGAAAATCACTGTCCTGGAATGCCACCCACTTTTTGGCCACAATAAAGGCCGGCGTTGCATTAATGTTATAATAACGGGTCACCTGGGTCATATAATCCATCAGTTCTTTGACGTTCACGGACTGGCTGACTCTATTGTATTGCGCAACGCTAATCTTATTCTCTGCCAGCCACGCGTCGCGTTGGGCTGCATCACTTAAATCAATTTTACGCTTTATGACCGCGTCGTAAGCGCTTTTGCGGTGCGCCTCTTCAATGCCCATAACCTGCAGGGTAGCAAACACCGTTGCGTAGCGCGCCAGTCCGCCCTGGCCATCCAGGTTGAAGTGAAGACGCGCCAGCTTCTTGCCCGCTGGCATACGCTTTTCCAGCATATCCACGTTCTCTTCGTTCACTTCACAGTAATGGCAACCGTATGAAAAAATTTCAATAATATCTTCCCCGCCGACCAGCGGACTGTTTGCGACTTTTTCCGCCGCCAGCGATACCAGCGCCTGCTGCTCAACATCACCTTTTTGATTGAATACAAAGGTATGGAACCAAGCGGTGGTAATCAACGCTGAAACTACCGCAACAAAAACGGTATAAGCAAAAAGGGGAAGAATTCTTTTTTTCACGGGGGCTTTTCATCCTGAAAATAATATTTTACAGAGTCAGGTGAGCGTTGTATAAAAATACAACGCCCTGGCAGAATAAATACGAATCCTATTTACTCTGTGTTAATGAGAAACAGCTGTTTCTCAGCCTGCATTACCGCAGTTTGACATGGCTGCTGGGGTATAAGACTTAGTCACAACACCGTTCTTGTCAGTGCAGGTTTTTACTGCGTTACATACAGTTTCATCACCAACCAGGGTCAGTTCGAAGGTGTTAACGCAGGTAGTGCAAGTACCGCCAACAATTACGCTAGCTTCAGTCATGGTCATCTTTTTCATCTGTGATATCCTTATTTAAAATGAATACTAGGTTGAACATAGCGTTCACTGGCATATTTCCAGTCTATGCCCATTATTAAGAAGTTATTATTAAACATCCTCTTTATGTACCCGAAACAATAGCCTGAAAGATTGAACATTCAGGTTTTCATTAGCGGATACGGCGCATTGTAGCCGTGGTTTTTTCATTGAGCAATACGCTGACAACAGCCTTGAACGATGATTATCAGATAAAGCACAACGCGCTATGTGGGATTTTTCTTATAAAATCTTAAGAAAATAGAATAGCAAAAACTATATTCGCTCCAGATACCAGATCCCTTCCTCCACAGGAGCAGGATTTTTCTTATGAAAAACTGAGATGGCAAGATCATGTAATAAAAAATTTTTATAAAAAAATAATGATGGAACTCGCTTGAGGAAAATCGTGACTCATCTATTTCAATTCACATTTCATTAATATTTATTCATCGCACCGTTGCGGATAGACATATAGTTTCACATAGTTAAACCATTGCAAACGAAGACGCAAAATTTCATTTCTCATCTTTTTGGAGGAGCACCCTGTCGTAAAAGAACATAACAATGGGCTTCACTGCGGCGCCCTCATGTCGTTTGAAGTGACAAACCGTAAGCACTAAGCCACCATGCGCAATCCAACATACGCGTTCACGATCCAGACGCGTTAAAACTGAATGAGACGCTCAAGGGGAAAACCAGGGCCTGAAAGAATTGCAGCGCGCGAGGCGCAGGCGGGGGATTATCTACGACTGGGCGGCTTTCGGCTTGAAGAATACCGCGGTGGAGCGAATGGAGATAGCGAGCTGAGTTCAGAAACTTTTTTCGGTCGGCTGCCAGGTACAAAAGTCTTCGTTTGCCACCAGCAGCAGCTGAGAGCCTTCCGGCGCTTCCAGCCACGCTACGCTCACCTCAACGGATGAGTGATTCTGGCGACGCTCAATATGCGCCAGCGCCAGCGTATCGAGGTCAGGTTTCACGGTCTGACCTTCACAGGTCGTCACCGTCCTGTTGGCGTGCCAGCGCCCCTGGCGCAGCATAACGCGTCCCTGACGCAAAGCATCGCTGGTCTGGCGTATTTGCTCAGCGCGATAGCGGTATAAGGCGACCTGATCGCTGGAAAGCTGCTGCTTCTGCCCATCGATTTCACGCTGCATAAAGCTGAGTTCGCCTTGCGCATCAAAACGAGCGCGAATATGTTCCGGGGGTTTGCCGTAGACGTTGATTTCAATCAGCGCGAGCTGGCCATCCTGCCAGCGGTACTCGCTGGTCGAGGTATTACCATGACGCCATGGACTGAAGGCCGCAAGGAGACGGACCTCGCTGTCGGAATCTTTGCGCCAGATACGCATCGCCCCCTGGTTATCCGCATATCCGCTGGCGGTAAACGGCGGGAGAGAGGAATCATGGCTGCAGGCAGTGAGCAGCAATACGCCTACCAGCGCCAACGTGCGGCGCCAGGTAGACAAAAGGGGCCGACAAGCCCCTTCGATAAAACTGTACACTGCCACGCGGTCTTACTTAACTGCGTCTTTCAGAGCTTTACCTGAAACAAATGCCGGTACGTTTGCTGCGGCGATTTTGATTTCATTACCGGTCTGCGGGTTGCGGCCAGTACGCTCAGCGCGGTGGTTCACTTTGAAGGTACCGAAACCAACCAGTTGAACAGCATCACCTTCTTTCAGAGACTCGGTAATTGCAGCCAGGGTAGATTCCAGGGCAGCTTTCGCCTGTGCTTTGGACAGGTCAGCTTTGTCCGCAATTACATCAATCAGTTGAGTCTTGTTCATAAGTTATCCTTACAATGTGTTTATCGCTTGCTAAGCATCGAGTGCGACGGAAATGCCTGAAAAGCACTCTCCTGCATACACGCACCGATAGCCACGTTTTTTCGCCCCCCAAATGTAGACCAGACGGGGGGCGGAATGGAAGCCTTCAGACGCTACAATTCAGGCGGTAAATCACGTTTTCTGGTCTCATTGCTGAAAATTTATACCAATATTGCTCTCGCCGGCCTCGCGAAGGTCTGCCCGTAGCCCTTTGATCAGTTCAATATCGCGTTCTTCGCAGTCGGCCAGAAGACGGAAAATCTCCCACTGAATATCCCATTCTTGTTCAACGGCCGGGTTTTCTTTGAGCTCTTCGTCGGTCATTTCGCGACCAGCCTGGGTCATTTCCAGCATCGCGACGGTGGTAATCGAACTCTTGCTGACTTCAATGGCATGTTCGAGCGTTTCGCCGCTCAGCCGCGAATGAATCAGTTCACTCAGTGCGACGCAGGCATCGATCGCCGGATAAACGCCGTACAGGTCGTAATCATCTGCGGCAGGAATCGCCTCCTCCAGTTTTTCCAGCTGGCTGTCGAAATTCACCTTGGCATCTTTTACCGTCAGCGTTTCCCAGATCAGATCGAGGATACGGCGATAGAGCTGGCCATCAGCGAACTCAGTTTGCTGGCAAAACATGGCGTAGTTGGGGTACATCCGCTCGCACAGGCAGGCCATAAAGGTCACGTGCTGCCAGCTTTCCAGCTTCTCCAGACGCAGATGAATCGGGTTTTGTAACATGATGAAATCTCGAAGTCAGAAATTAGCCGCAGTGTACCTGAATCAGCCGCGATTTGCTTGCCAACGCACAAACGCCGGGCGTCGGGACGCCACCGCATCAGCCCAGCGCGTCGGCTCAGGCAGGCGATAGCCTTTCAGGCAGCGTTCGACCCACATCAGCGCGCTATCCAGGCCCACGCGGTGCCCGGTACTCACAAATAGGGGATTACAGCGCGTTTTACTGCGCAAAACCCACGCCAGCTGGTCGCCTTTATCCAGCAGTGGCGCCAGCGCGCCGGGTTCATCGCCCAGCGCCTCGAACTTACCGCACAGCCTTTTTTTCGCCACGCCGATAGTCGGCACATCCACCAGCAGACCAAAGTGGCTGGCGACGCCGAGGCGGCGCGGGTGGGAAATACCGTGACCATCGACGAATAAGAGATTTGGCTTCTGCGAAAGCTGCTCCCAGGCCGCCAGCAGCGCGGGGGTTTCGCGAAAGGAGAGGAAGCCGGGGATATAAGGCATCGTGGTCGCGACGCGCGCGACCTGATACTCCACCAGCTCCAGGGAGGGATAGCTCAGCAGCACCATCGCCGCCCGGGTCACCTCTCCCTCTTGCTCAAATCCAACATCCGCTCCGCCGATCAGCGTCGGCAGATCCTGGTCCAGCCGATCGCCTCGTTCAACCGATGCCGCCAGGCTGATCTGCTGGGTGCGTAGCGATGATAAATCCATAATCACTCCTTAGCGGTGGTATGGCGCCGACAACCGATGCACAGCCTCCACAAATACGCCCGCATGTTCCGGGTCGACGTCCTGATGAATTCCGTGCCCAAGGTTAAAGACATGGCCTTCGCCCTGGCCAAACCCGGCGAGAATGGTCGCCACCTCTTCTTCGATGCGCGCCGGAGGGGCATACAGCATCGAGGGATCCATATTGCCCTGCAGGGCGACTTTATGGCCGACGCGACGCCGCGCATCGGCGATATCGGTAGTCCAGTCGAGCCCCAGCGCATCGCAGCCGGTTTCCGCCATCGCTTCTAGCCACTGCCCGCCGCCTTTGGTAAACAGCGTCACCGGCACGCGGCGGCCATCGTTTTCACGCAGTAGACCATCAACGATTTTATGCATGTAATAGAGCGAGAACTGCTGGTAATCCCGGCCAGTCAGCGCGCCGCCCCAGGTATCAAAAATCATCACCGACTGCGCGCCCGCTTTGATTTGCGCATTCAGGTACAGCGTGACGCTTTTCGCCAGCTTATCGAGCAGTGCATGCAGGGCCTGCGGCTCGGCGTACATCATCTTTTTGATCACCGTAAACGCTTTGCTGCTGCCGCCTTCAACCATATAGGTCGCCAGCGTCCACGGGCTGCCGGAAAAGCCAATCAGCGGCACTTCCCCCTTCAGCTCACGACGAATCGTGCGCACGGCGTTCATCACGTAGCCAAGTTCATCTTCCGGGTCGGGAACCGGTAATTTATCAACATCTGCTTTACAGGTGACAGGTGAGGTAAAACGCGGCCCTTCCCCGGCTTCGAAATAGAGCCCCAGCCCCATGGCATCCGGAATAGTGAGAATGTCCGAGAAGAGGATAGCCGCGTCCAGCTTATAGCGGCGCAGCGGCTGCAGCGTCACTTCACAGGCCAGCTCGGCGTTTTTACACAGCGACATAAAATCGCCCGCCTCGGCGCGGGTGGCTTTATATTCCGGTAAATAGCGGCCCGCCTGACGCATCATCCACACCGGGGTGACATCAACCGGCTGGCGTAGCAGCGCGCGCAGGTAACGATCGTTCTTCAGTTCGGTCATTTTTACATTCCTTTAGCGTTGATGCGCCAAGTTTATACACAAAATCATTCAATGTGGATCGAGGCGGCAATTGAATGAACCCCAGAAGCTTACTCAAGTAAGTGACTGGGGTAAGTGAAAGCAGCCAACAAAGAGGCAATTTGAAGGATAAAGTGTATGTAACATGTCACTCATACTCTGCCCGACACATCGCCACGGTATCTTCAATCAGGCGGCGCGCCACGGTGCCCGGCGGCGGCAAAAGCGGTAAATTGTCATAGCGATACCACCCCGCCTCCAGCAGCTCTTTCTTGTCGATGACAATCTCGCCGCTATCGTACTCGGCCATAAACGCGGTCATCAGCGATTGCGGGAACGGCCAGGGCTGAGAGGTCACGTAGCGCAGGTTTTTCACCTTAATGCCGCTCTCTTCCATCACCTCGCGGGCAACGGTCTGCTCCAGGGTCTCACCCACTTCGACAAAACCGGCCAGTACCGTGTGCACGCCGTTGCGATGGCGAGTATGCTGCGCCAGCAAAATAGCGTCATCCCGGCGGATGGCGACGATGATGCAGGGGGCGATTTGCGGGTAATAACGTTCGCGGCAGTGGCTGCAAAGCATCGCCCATTCGGTTTTGCTGGGATGCATCGGATGCCCGCAGTAGCCGCAGAATTTGTGCGATCGATAAAACTCCGCCAGTTGGATCCCGCGCCCCGCGAGTTGAAAAAGGCCGGCATCCTGATCGAGCACCTGGCGTAGCGATCCCATCTCATGTCGGCGATCCTGGCGCACCAGCCACACCGGATCGCCCTGCCATTCTCCGATTCGCAGCGCGGGCTGCCCCGCAAGATTAAAATTTACCGCTTCGCCGTAGGGCAATTCTCCGCCGGGCAACCATAATTTCTGTTCGTGGCTGACGATCCACCAGCCGCGATCTAATTTTTCAATAATACGATCCATATCTATTGCACTACCTTTATTTTACTGGCACTTTTAACATTAAATTTACATTTTGGTGAGCAACGTATTTCTCTTAAATCCTTGCGGAGTCAACCATGTTAAACCAGCTGGAAAACCTGACGGAACGTGTTGGAGGCAGCAATAAACTGGTCGATCGCTGGCTACAAGTACGTAAGCATTTGCTTGTGGCTTACTACAACCTGGTTGGCCTGAAGCCTGGCAAAGAATCATTTATGCGACTTAATGAGAAAGCGCTGGATGATTTTTGTCAAAGCCTGGTGGACTACCTCTCCTCCGGCCATTTTAATATTTATGAACGCTTTATCGGCGAATTGGAAGGCGATACGCCACTTTTAGCCGCCACGAAGATTTATCCACAGCTCCAGGCCAATACCCAGCAGATCATGGATTATTACGACTCCTGCCTCGAAAATGCCATCGATCACGATAACTACCTTGAGTTCCAGCAGGCGCTGTCGGATATCGGCGAAGCGCTGGAAGCGCGCTTTGCGCTGGAAGATAGCCTGATCGCCCTCGCCGTCGCCCACAGTCAAAAAGATAACGTCAGCGACAATATCGCGCCGACCGCTTGAGTTGTGAACCATTAACGCGTAGTTTACATACATTCCCCCTCGCTGAGAGGGGATGTCATCTTGTCGGAGTGCCCATTTTCCACACCGGAAAAGGCTGAGACCGTTTATTCGGGATCCGCGGAACCTGATCAGGCTAATACCTGCGAAGGGAACAAGAGTAAACTGCGTTTAGCGTCAGCCTCTTCAGGGCCGATCGCATCTGTTACTCCATCCGTCGTCTGGCAAGCCATATCCTGTTTAACTGGAATGAGCTATGTCTACAACAAAACTCACGCGTCGAGAGCAACGCGAACACGCCCAGCGCTTTATCGACACGCTGGAAGGTACCGCATTTCCCAATTCACAGCGCATCTATATCCACGGTTCGCGGGAAGATATTCGCGTCCCGATGCGCGAAATTCAGCTTAGCCCGACCCTTATCGGCGGCAGCAAAGATAATCCGCAATATGAAGCGAATGAAGCGATTCCGGTCTATGACACCTCTGGCCCCTACGGCGATCCGAACATCGCGATTAACGTTGAGCAGGGTCTGAAAAAACTGCGTCAGCCGTGGATTGATGCGCGTCACGATTGCGATGAACTCAACGACCGCAGCTCGGCGTATACCAGAAAACGGCTGGCGGATGATGGACTCAACGAGCTGCGTTTTACCGGCCTGCTCACACCCAGGCGCGCCATGGTCGGGAAATGCGTGACTCAGCTGCACTACGCCCGGCAGGGGATTGTCACCCCGGAGATGGAGTTCATCGCCATTCGCGAAAATATGGGCCGCGAGCGTATTCGTAGCGAAGTGTTGCGCCGGCAGCATCCGGGCGTTGGGTTTGGCGCGCGGCTGCCAGAGAATATCACCCCGGAGTTTGTGCGCGCTGAAGTCGCCGCCGGGCGCGCGATTATCCCGGCCAATATAAATCATCCAGAATCCGAACCGATGATTATTGGCCGCAACTTCCTCGTGAAGGTTAACGCCAATATCGGCAATTCAGCGGTTACCTCATCGATTGAAGAAGAGGTCGAGAAGCTGGTGTGGTCGACGCGCTGGGGAGCGGATACGGTGATGGACCTTTCCACCGGCCGCTATATTCACGAGACCCGCGAATGGATCTTGCGTAATAGCCCGGTACCGATCGGTACGGTGCCGATCTACCAGGCGCTGGAGAAGGTCAACGGGATCGCCGAAGATCTTACCTGGGAAGCCTTTCGCGATACGCTGCTCGAGCAGGCTGAACAAGGGGTGGACTACTTTACCATCCACGCGGGCGTACTGCTGCGCTACGTGCCGATGACTGCCAGGCGCCTGACCGGCATCGTCTCCCGCGGCGGCTCAATCATGGCGAAATGGTGCTTATCCCATCATCAAGAGAACTTTCTCTATCAGCATTTCCGCGAAATCTGCGAAATCTGCGCCGCCTATGACGTCTCGCTGTCATTGGGTGATGGCCTGCGTCCCGGTTCGATTCAGGATGCCAACGATGAAGCGCAGTTCGCCGAGCTGCACACCCTGGGCGAACTGACCCAAATCGCCTGGGAGTATGACGTACAGGTGATGATCGAAGGCCCGGGTCATGTGCCGATGCAGATGATTCAGCGCAATATGACCGAAGAGCTGGAGCACTGCCACGAAGCGCCTTTCTACACCTTAGGGCCGCTCACCACCGATATCGCGCCGGGCTACGACCACTTCACTTCGGGTATTGGCGCCGCCATGATCGGCTGGTTCGGCTGCGCGATGCTCTGCTACGTGACGCCAAAAGAGCACCTCGGCCTGCCGAATAAAGAAGACGTTAAGCAGGGCCTGATTACCTACAAAATTGCCGCCCACGCCGCCGACCTCGCCAAAGGCCATCCTGGCGCGCAGATCCGCGATAACGCCATGTCGAAAGCGCGCTTTGAGTTCCGCTGGGAAGATCAGTTCAACCTGGCGCTCGACCCGTTCACCGCTCGCGCTTACCACGACGAAACCCTGCCGCAGGAGTCCGGCAAAGTAGCCCACTTCTGCTCCATGTGCGGCCCTAAATTCTGTTCAATGAAGATAAGCCAGGAAGTTCGCGACTATGCCGCCGCGCAAACCATCGAAGTGGGGATGGCCGATATGTCGGATAACTTTCGCGCCCGCGGCGGTGAAATCTATCTACGTAAGGAGGAAGCCTGATGTATCAACCCGATTTTCCATCCGTCCCTTTCCGCCTGGGGCTTTATCCGGTCGTTGATAGCGTTGCGTGGATCGAACGCTTGCTGGATGCGGGCGTTCGCACTGTCCAGCTGCGTATCAAGGATAAACACGATAGCGAAGTCGAAGACGATGTGGTTGCCGCGATCGCGCTGGGGCGCAAGTATGATGCGCGCCTGTTTATTAATGATTACTGGCGTCTGGCCATCAAACATCAGGCCTACGGGGTGCATTTAGGCCAGGAAGATCTGGAAACCACCGATCTCCGCGCCATCCGCAACGCCGGGCTGCGTCTGGGAGTTTCCACGCACGACGATATGGAAATTGATATCGCGCTGGCGGCTCGTCCCTCTTACATCGCCCTCGGGCACGTTTTTCCAACGCAAACCAAGCAGATGCCCTCCGCCCCGCAGGGACTGGAGCAGCTCGCGCAGCACATTCAGCGTCTGGACGATTATCCGACCGTGGCGATTGGTGGCATCAGCCTTGAGCGTGCCGCGGGGGTACTGGCGACCGGCGTCGGCAGCGTTGCGGTGGTCAGCGCCATTACTCAGGCGGCCGACTGGCGACAGGCAACGGCTCGGCTGCTCGAGATAGCGGGAGCCGGTGATGAATGACAGCGATTTTATGCGCTATAGCCGCCAGCTGCTGCTGGAGGATATCGCCATTGAAGGCCAGCAAAAACTGTTGGCCAGCCGGGTGTTGATCGTGGGTCTTGGCGGGCTGGGCTCTCCCGCCGCGCTCTACCTGGCCGGGGCCGGCGTCGGCACGCTGGTACTGGTCGACGACGACGACGTGCATGTGAGTAACCTGCAGCGACAAATTTTGTTCACCAGCGAGGATATCTCGCGGTCCAAAGCCGCTGCCGCCAGGGCCCGGCTGGCTCAGCTAAATCCGCAGATTGCGCTGATTGCGCTTAAGCAGCGTTTAGGCGGAGAGGCCCTACAGGATGAAGTGGCGAAGGCCGATGTGGTACTGGATTGCACCGATAACATGGCAACCCGACAGGCGATCAATGCCGCCTGCATCGCGCTTCAAACCCCGCTGATTACCGCCAGCGCCGTCGGGCTGGGGGGCCAGCTGATGGTACTGACGCCGCCGTGGGACCAGGGCTGCTATCGCTGCCTGTGGCCGGACGCTAACGAGCCTGAGCGCAACTGCCGTACGGCGGGCATCATCGGCCCGGTGGTCGGCATGATGGGTACGTTACAGGCGCTGGAGGCCATTAAGCTGCTCGCCGGCATGGCCACGCCGCGTAACGCGCTGCGCCTGTTTGATGCCCGCACCAGTAGCTGGCGCACTCTCGCGCTCCAGCGGGCTCAGGGTTGTCCGGTCTGTGGAGGGCAGCATGAAGGTGTGGTTTAACGATGAACCGCTGCAGTGCGCCGAAGCGACCTCCGTCGCCGCTCTGCTCACTCAGTTGGGTCAGCAGCAGCCGGGCGTCGCGCTGGCGCTCAATCAATGCATCCTGCCGCGTGAACGGTGGGAAGATCATCTTTTGCAGGAAGGCGACCAAATCCTGCTTTTTCAGGTTATCGCTGGAGGCTGATATGTTACGTATTGCGGATAAAACGTTTGAGTCCCATCTTTTCACCGGCACCGGTAAATTCGCCGCCCCCGACGTCATGGTGGAGGCCATTCGCGCCTCCGGCAGCCAGCTGGTGACGCTGGCGATGAAGCGCGTCGATCTTCGTCAGCATAATGACGCGATCCTCGCGCCGCTGTTGGCGGCTGGCGTTTGCCTGCTGCCCAACACCTCCGGCGCCAAAACGGCGGAAGAAGCCGTCTTTGCCGCCCGTCTGGCGCGTGAAGCGCTGGGTACCCACTGGCTGAAACTGGAAATTCACCCGGACGCCCGCTGGCTGCTCCCCGACCCGATTGAAACGCTGAAAGCGGCAGAAATTCTGGTACGGGAAGGTTTCGTGGTGCTGCCCTACTGCGGAGCCGATCCGGTGCTGTGCAAACGTCTGGAAGAGGCGGGCTGCGCGGCGGTGATGCCGCTCGGCGCACCAATCGGCTCTAATCAGGGACTGGAAACCAAAGCGATGCTGGAAATTATTATCGAACAGGCCACGGTCCCGGTGGTCGTTGATGCGGGTATAGGTGTACCGAGCCACGCGGCGCAGGCGCTGGAAATGGGCGCTGACGCGGTACTGGTGAATACCGCTATCGCCGTGGCCGACGATCCGGTAACCATGGCCCGCGCCTTCCGCTTAGCGATTGATGCCGGATTGCTGGCGCGGCAGGCTGGTCCGGGCGCGCGCAGCGCGCAGGCGCAGGCCACCAGCCCGCTGACCGGCTTTCTGGAGGCGCGGGTATGAACACCTTCACTGACCGTTGGCGGCAGCTGGACTGGGACGACATTCGCCTGCGTATCAACGGGAAAACTCCTGCCGACGTTGAACGCGCCCTGGCGGCCAAACAACTTAGCCGCGATGATATGATGGCCCTGCTCTCGCCCGCCGCCGCGGATTATCTGGAGCCTCTGGCCCAGCGCGCCCAGCGCCTGACTCGCCAGCGTTTTGGCAATACCGTCAGCTTTTATGTCCCGCTGTATCTCTCGAATCTGTGCGCCAACGACTGTACCTACTGCGGTTTCTCCATGAGTAACCGCATCAAGCGCAAGACCCTGGATGAGGCGGAAATTGCCCGCGAATGCACGGCGATCCGCGCAATGGGCTTTGAGCATCTCCTGCTGGTCACCGGCGAACATCAGGGCAAAGTCGGTATGGACTATTTTCGTCAACATCTGCCCACGATTCGCCGCCAGTTCGCCTCGCTGCAGATGGAGGTCCAGCCGCTGGCGATGGAAGAGTACGCCGAGCTGAAAACCCTCGGCCTGGACGGGGTAATGGTCTATCAGGAGACCTATCATGAAAGTATGTATGCGAAACATCATCTGAAAGGGAAAAAGCAGGACTTCTTCTGGCGGCTGGATACGCCGGACAGGCTCGGACAGGCGGGGATTGATAAAATTGGCCTTGGCGCATTAATTGGCCTCTCCGACAGCTGGCGGGTGGATTGCTTTATGGTGGCGGAACATCTGCTGTGGCTCCAGCAACACTACTGGCGAAGCCGCTACTCCATCTCCTTTCCGCGGCTGCGTCCTTGCGCCGGGGGAATCGAGCCCGCCTCGTTAATGGATGAACGACAGCTGGTGCAGACCATCTGCGCTTTCCGCCTGCTGGCCCCGGAAGTGGAGCTCTCGCTCTCCACCCGCGAATCTCCCTGGTTCCGCGATCGGGTGATCCCGCTGGCCATCAACAACGTCAGCGCATTTTCGAAAACCCAGCCAGGCGGGTATGCCGATAACCATCCTGAGCTGGAGCAGTTTGCGCCTCATGATGACCGTCGCCCGGAAGAGGTCGCCCGCGCGCTGGTGGGCAGCGGGCTGCAGCCGGTATGGAAGGATTGGGATAGCTGGCTGGGACGCGCTTCCCACTCGTCATGATGAAGAATGTCATTTCTTAAATGTTCTTCGTGCACGATCGTAATAAGAGAAACGGAAGATTGTGGTTATATTTCCGTTTCTCTATTCTGCCCTCGTCAGCAACGGATGCTGTCCAGGGCGAATAATAGCTTTTCCTCATTTCGCCCTGCTCCATCTCTGCGCCGCAAGGGTAATTCCATTAATATCGAATATTAATCAGTCCATATCACAACGTCAGAGTTATAATTACCAGTGTTTTATCTGATTCGCTCAGCAGGCATGCTGGCTAAACCTGCGTCTTCACCCACGGTTTAACGCTTCTGGAACGATTTACGACTCATGGCTCGTCATAATAGAAAGCTCTCTTTCACCACGCCGATCGTCATCGGGTTTGCGGGTATTTTACTCAGCTTCTTGCTCATCGCGGTGTTTGCCACAATGACGCAGAGGAAAGATTTTCTCGAAGATTATCATCATATTAACCGCAATTTTACCCACAATATGGCGACCAACTACACGGAGACGCTGCTGCAGGGCAACGACTTTATCCTCACCCGTGCCGCCACTTTCTTTGCCCGCAATGATGCGCTGAATGAGGCGGTTAACGTCAATCCTGAAAAAGGGTTGATGCAGCTCATGCAGTTGCAAAATATGATGCAGACCGTTTCGTCCATCTCGCTGGCGGATACCAATGGGCACTATCTGCGCGCGCCCGAGGTTCTGAAAACCGAAGACAGCCAGTCCTTCGATGCCAAAACAAGGCCGTGGTTTATTAAGCAAGCGGAAGCCAGTACCTTTAGTCTGTATACCAGCCCGTACAACGACTACTTCACACATCATCCGACCATTACCCTCTATAAACCCATTATTTCCCCGGAAGGGCGACTGAAGGGCAGCCTCGCTTTTCATCTCGATCTCACTTCAATGGGCTATGCGTTACGGCAAATGGTCGCTCCGGTCCAGGGGGAGTTTTTTGTGGTGCAACGCGATGGTAAAGTCGTTCTCCATCCCGATCCTGGCGCTTTGTTTAAACCTTACGTCAGTGAAGCCTTGATGGACAGAATGACCAGCGGCGAAGGCCAGCTTTACGATACCGATACGGACACCTGGTACTATTATTACTCCTTTACCAACCCCGACTGGTTTGTTATTTATCGGGTCGATAACGCGACGCTGGTCAACTTAACGCGCCATGAAACCGATATCGTCGCCTGGAGCTTTGCCCTGGCCGCGATCGTCATTGTGCTGTTTGGCCTGTATTTACGCCATGCTTCTCGTACGGTGTTGATGAACATCATCAATGCGATTAAAACCGGGGATGTTCAGCGTGCCCCGCGGTTGGAAGCGATGCTCAGCAAAGCCATCGAGAGCAATAAGCAGCGCGAGTTAACCTACGTTCGCCAGGCGACCATCGACGCGCTAACCGGCTGCAAGAACCGACGCGCCTTCGACAGCGATATCGCCGCGCTGATGAACGATCATCATCCCTTCTCTCTTGCGCTGGTTGATATTGATAACTTCAAAACGATAAACGACACCTGGGGCCACCTCAACGGCGATATTGTGCTGCGCAACGTCGCCCGGGAAGGACTGCAAATCCTTCAGCCCCTGCAAATTTCACTTTACCGCTACGGCGGCGAAGAGTTTGCGGTGATATTTTCCGGCGGACATATCGATAACGCTCTGATGTTGCTGGAAAGCTGGCGAGCCAGCGTTGCGCAGCGCTCCTGGCGTGAAGAAGGATTGACGGTCACCTTTAGCGCGGGCCTGGGCGAATGGAATATGGAGCCCCTGGAGCAGCTTGTCGTGCGCGTTGATGAAGCGCTTTATAAAGCCAAGCAGCAGGGCAAGAATCGTATCGTCCGCACCTAAGAGAGCACGCTACTATAGGCCCGGCGGAGCGGGCTTTTATCGTTTTCAACCCTAAATCCGAAACCGGTTTCATTATTTTGTGATGACTTACACACAATCACCGTAAAGCGGTTGTCCCACCCGCCAGCCCGCGATAAAGATGGTACATCAAGGAACATAAGGGCCATCAACTATGAAGAATATCGTTTTATGCTGTGCCGCAGGTATGTCCACCAGCATGCTGGTTCAACGAATGCAGGCCGCTGCGCAACAAAAAGGCGTGGAAGTCTCGATCAAAGCCGTACCGGTTGCCGAATTTAAAGATAATCTTGCGGCTGCCGATATTATCCTGCTCGGTCCTCAGGTGAAATATGAGCAAGCCAAGCTACAGGCTATGGCCGACCCTTTTGGGAAAAAAGTCGCCGTTATCGATATGATGGATTACGGTATGATGAAAGGCGATGCCGTGCTTGATAAAGCCCTGAAGTTGATGGAGTAAGAAATGGAAGATTTAGAAACGATCATCATGGAGCTTCTGGTTAACGCCGGTTCAGCGCGCAGCTCGGCTTTAACCGCTCTGCAGCTGGCGCGTAAAGGCGATTTTGCCGCCGCCGAACAGGCGATGGCGGAATCCCACGAATTCGTCAAGCATGCGCATAAAATCCAGACCCAGCTTATCGGCATGGACGAAGGCAGCGGTAAGCTTCCGGTTAACCTGATCACCGTGCACTCCCAGGATCACCTGATGAACGCGATGGTCATTCAGGATCTGGCAACCGACATGATTGAACTCTATCGCCGAATTCCGCTCGCACAATAACGTCAACAGGCGCCGCTATCGGCGCCTGAATCCTCTTAAAGAAATCCGTACATTGCCGCAAACACCCAGCCAAAGACGCAAGAAACGCTGACGCCAATAAGTCCGGGGAGAATAAAACTATGGTTAATCACAAAGCGGCCGATATGCGTGGTACCTGAGCGATCGAATTGAATCGCCGCCAAATCGCTTGGGTAGGTCGGCAGAATATAATAACCGTAGCAGGCGGGCGCGGAAGCGACGATGTAGGCCGGGTCGACGCCAATCGCCAATGCCACCGGGACGATCGCCGCCAGCGCAGCCGCCTGGGAGTTAACAAACTTCGATACCAGCAGCAAAACGATAGCGTAGGCCCACGGGTACTCCTTCACCATCTCACCGAGCACGCCTTTAATCTCGGTCATGTGCGCGCCGAACATCGTTTCCGCCATCCACGCGATGCCGTATACGGCAACGATAGCGATCATCCCGGAACGAAACACCTCATTTTTGGAGATCGAAGCCGGATTGGTTTTCGTAATAATGATGATGAGCGCCCCGGAGAGCAGCATAAACATCTGGATTACCAGTACCATCGACAGCGGCTTACCGTCGAATGCCGGACGCAGTTCGGAGAAGGCGCCGAGCAGGGCGACAACCGCGATGGAGGCCAGAAAAATCCACATCGCGATCCAGTTACTGGTCGGAAGCTTCTTATCCAGCAAAGTGGCCGTGTCGCCATAAACGTAGTGGCGGTTTTCCGGCACCGCGATAAAGGCCTGGAACTCCGGGTCTTTATCGAGATCTTTGCCGCGAAACCAACTGAAGATACCAATGGCCAAAATCCCCAGCAGCGTAGACGGAATGGTTATTGCCAGCAGATCGAGAAACTCAAGGTGCTTACCGTTAAAGGTAAAATTGCCAAGCATCGCCACCAGCGAGACGACTGCCACGGAAACCGGGCTGGCGATAATCCCCATCTGCGCGCCGATCGAGCTGGCGGCCATAGGTCGCTCCGGACGGATGTTATTTTTGATGGCGACATCATAAATAATCGGCAGGATGGTATATACCACGTGCCCCGTGCCGCAAAGAATCGTCAGCGTACAGGTGACGAACGGCGCGACGATCGAGACATATTTCGGGTTTCGCCGCAGGAGCTTCTCGGCAATCTGCAGCATCACGTCTAACCCACCGGAGGCCTGCAGCGTCGCCGATGCGGCCACGACGGCGATAATCACCAGCATGACATCGACGGGCGGTTTTCCAGGCTTCAGGTGAAAAACAAAGACCAGGATGACTAACCCAATTCCGCCTAAAAGGCCGAGCGCAATGCCGCCCTTTTTCGCGCCATAGAACAGACAAATTAAGATAATGATAAGTTGTATAGCAAATTCCATACATCCCCCAGAAGCTATCCATTAAATAACGACAATACTCTCCGCTTTTTTATTTTTTCACCTCCTCCATCGCCTTTTTGACGGGCGTAACAATCCCCTCGGCTGCGGTAAACCGAAAAGAACAGGGAAAGTAATCACATGATTATTTTAGTTTTTTGACTATATAGCGTTTGCGGCGCTTATTTTTTGATACGTGTAGAATTTTCACCCATTAATGAATGATGAAAATCAGAAAAGAAAATAAATAATTACGGCAGATGCTTACATTTGCTAATTAATTGCAGCAAATATATCAATAAAATGTAATCAAAAAGTAGATGACAGAAATAACGATAATAAACTGACAGGCAATAAAAAAGCCAGTCAGGTTACCTGACTGGCTTTTTGAGCGCTTAGCGAATCAACGATTAATCGTTGTCAGAACCGCCCAGACCGGCGTTCAGCAGTTCTGCCAGGTTGGCAGACGCTTCTTCCACGCTTACCTGCGGCGCTGCAGGCAGCTCGCCCGCTGCGCGACGGCGCATACGATCCTGGTGGTACGCATAACCGGTACCGGCCGGGATCAGACGACCCACGATAACGTTCTCTTTCAGGCCGCGCAGTTCGTCGCGTTTACCCGCAACGGCTGCTTCGGTCAGGACACGCGTGGTCTCCTGGAACGATGCGGCAGAGATGAACGATTCGGTTGCCAGAGACGCTTTGGTGATACCCAGCAGATCGCGGGCGAATGTTGCCCCCACTTTGCCGTTCGCTTCCAGATCGCGGTTTGCAATCTTAACGCGAGAGTATTCAACCTGTTCGCCTTCCAGGAAGTCGGAGCTACCGGCGCTTTCAATGGTCGCTTTACGCAGCATCTGACGAACGATAACTTCGATGTGCTTATCGTTAATCTTAACGCCCTGCAGACGGTATACGTCCTGGACTTCGTTAACAATGTAACGCGTCACAGCATGCACACCACGCAGACGCAGAATGTCGTGCGGCGCTTCCGGACCGTCGGAAACCACGTCACCACGTTCTACACGTTCACCTTCGAACACGTTGAGCTGACGCCACTTAGGTATCATCTCTTCGTACGGATCGCTACCGTCTACCGGGGTGATAACCAGACGACGTTTCCCTTTGGTTTCTTTACCGAAGGAAATGATGCCGCTGATTTCAGCCAGGATTGCCGGCTCTTTCGGACGACGTGCTTCGAACAGGTCGGCAACGCGCGGCAGACCACCGGTGATGTCCTTGGTACCGCCGGATTCCTGCGGTACACGCGCCAGGGTGTCACCAGAGCTGATCTGTACGCCATCTTCCAGCTGAACAATCGCTTTACCCGGCAGGAAGTACTGCGCAGGCATATCGGTGCCAGGGATCAGAACGTCATTGCCCTGAGCATCAACGATTTTCAACGCCGGACGCAGGTCTTTACCGCCAGTGGTACGCTCTGCAGAGTCCAGAACCACCAGAGAAGACAGACCGGTCAGCTCGTCGGTTTGACGAGTAATGGTCTGGCCGTCAATCATGTCAGTGAAGCGGACGAAACCACTCACTTCCGTGATAACCGGCATGGTGTGCGGATCCCAGTTTGCTACGGTTTCACCGCCGGCAACCTGCTCGCCATCACCTTTCGCCATAACGGAGCCGTAAGGCACTTTATAGCTCTCTTTGGTACGACCGAATTCGTCGATCAGCTTCAGCTCGGTATTACGGGAAGTAATAACCAGTTTGCCGCTGGAGTTCACAACCGACTTCGCATTGCTCAGACGGATGCTACCTTTGTTTTTCACCTGAATGCTGGATTCAGCAGCCGCACGAGATGCCGCACCACCGATGTGGAACGTACGCATCGTCAGCTGTGTACCCGGCTCACCGATGGACTGTGCCGCGATAACGCCGATAGCCTCACCTTTGTTGATGATGTGGCCACGCGCCAGGTCACGACCGTAGCAGTGTGCACATACACCAAAGTCGGTGTCGCAGGATACAACGGAACGTACCTTGACGGAGTCAACGGAGTTCTCTTCCAGCAGATCGCACCAGTGCTCGTGCAGCAGCGTATTGCGTGGAACCAGAATGTCCGCCGTACCCGGCTTCAGAACGTCTTCAGCGGTCACACGACCCAGAACGCGATCGCGCAGCGGCTCTTTAACATCGCCACCCTCGATAACCGGGGTCATGGTGATGCCTTCCAGAGTGCCGCAGTCATCTTCAGTCACCACCAGGTCCTGCGCGACGTCAACCAGACGACGAGTCAGGTAACCGGAGTTCGCCGTTTTCAGTGCGGTATCCGCCAGACCTTTACGCGCACCGTGCGTGGAGATGAAGTACTGGAGTACGTTCAGACCTTCACGGAAGTTCGCGGTGATTGGCGTTTCGATGATGGAGCCATCCGGCTTCGCCATCAGACCACGCATACCGGCAAGCTGACGAATCTGAGCAGCAGAACCACGCGCACCGGAGTCGGCCATCATGTAGATGCTGTTGAAGGAGACCTGCTGCTCTTCTTCGCCGTTACGGTTAATAACGGTTTCAGTTTGCAGGTTGTCCATCATCGCTTTGGATACACGATCGTTCGCCGCGGCCCAGATATCGATAACTTTGTTGTAGCGTTCGCCAGCGGTCACCAGACCAGACTGGAACTGCTCCTGAATCTCAGCAACTTCCGCTTCTGCTTCGCTGATGATCTCGTATTTTTTCTCCGGGATGACCATGTCATCGATACCAACGGATGCACCTGAGCGCGCTGCATAAGCAAAGCCGGTGTACATCGTCTGGTCCGCAAAAATAACGGTCGGTTTCAGGCCCAGAATACGGTAGCAGGTGTTCAGCATCTTGGAGATGGCTTTCTTACCCAGCGCCTGGTTGACGATGGAGAAAGGCAGACCTTTCGGTACGATCATCCACAGAATGGCACGACCAACGGTCGTATCTTTCAGGCTGGTTTTCGCAACGAATTCGCCGTTTTCATCTTTTTCGTATTCGGTAATACGCACTTTAACGCGCGCATGCAGAGAGGCCAGGCCAGCGCGGTAAATACGCTCAGCTTCTTTCGGGCCAGTCAGCACCATGCCTTCGCCTTTGGCGTTAACACAGTCACGGGTCATGTAGTACAGACCCAGAACAACGTCCTGAGACGGAACGATGATAGGCTCGCCGTTCGCCGGAGACAGGATGTTGTTAGTAGACATCATCAGCGCACGCGCTTCGAGCTGGGCTTCCAGCGTCAGCGGTACGTGAACAGCCATCTGGTCACCATCGAAGTCGGCGTTGTATGCCGCACAAACCAGCGGGTGCAGCTGGATAGCTTTACCTTCGATCAGCACCGGTTCAAATGCCTGGATACCCAGACGGTGCAGAGTTGGTGCACGGTTCAGCAGTACCGGGTGTTCGCGGATGACTTCGTCCAGGATATCCCAAACGACAGCTTCTTCGCGCTCAACCATTTTCTTAGCGGCTTTGATGGTGGTGGCGAGGCCACGCAGTTCCAGCTTGCCGTAAATAAACGGTTTGAACAGCTCCAGCGCCATTTTCTTCGGCAGACCGCACTGATGCAGACGCAGGTATGGACCTACGGTGATTACAGAACGACCGGAGTAGTCAACGCGCTTACCGAGCAGGTTCTGACGGAAACGACCCTGCTTACCTTTGATCATATCGGCCAAAGATTTAAGAGGACGTTTGTTAGAACCGGTGATCGCACGACCGCGACGACCGTTATCCAGCAGGGCGTCAACCGCTTCCTGCAGCATACGTTTTTCGTTGCGTACGATGATGTCCGGCGCGGCCAGATCCAGCAGACGTTTCAGACGGTTGTTACGGTTAATGACGCGACGATACAGATCGTTCAGGTCAGAAGTCGCAAAACGACCGCCATCCAGCGGAACCAGCGGACGCAGATCTGGCGGCAGTACCGGCAGAACTGTCAGGATCATCCACTCCGGCTTGTTGCCAGACTGGACGAACGCTTCCAGCAGCTTGATACGCTTGGTCAGCTTCTTACGCTTGGTTTCGGAGTTGGTTTCGTTCAGCTCTTCGCGCAGAGTTTCACACTCTTGCTCCAGATCCATGCTCTTCAGCAGGGCCTGAATTGCTTCCGCACCCATCTTCGCGTCGAATTCGTCACCGAACTCTTCCAGCGCATCCAGATACTGCTCTTCAGTCAGGATCTGCTGGCGTTCCAGGTTGGTCATACCGCCTTCGATAACCACATAGGATTCGAAGTACAGCACGCGTTCGATATCGCGCAGCGGCATATCGAGCAGCAGGCCGATACGGGACGGCAGAGACTTCAGGAACCAAATGTGGGCGGTCGGAGACGCCAGCTCGATGTGGCCCATACGCTCACGGCGCACTTTAGTCTGGGTCACTTCAACGCCGCACTTCTCACAGATCACACCGCGGTGTTTCAGGCGCTTGTACTTACCGCACAGGCACTCGTAATCTTTTACTGGCCCGAAAATACGCGCACAGAAAAGGCCGTCACGTTCAGGTTTGAACGTACGGTAGTTAATGGTTTCCGGCTTTTTAACTTCACCAAAAGACCATGAACGGATCATGTCTGGCGATGCCAGAGCAATTTTGATCGCATCAAACTCTTCGGTTTTAGTTTGCGCTTTCAGAAACTTTAATAAGTCTTTCACGGATTTGCTCCCGTCGGAGTTAGCACAATCTGGCGCCGGGTCTTACCCCGGCACCAGTGACCTGTTTGAGCGAGAGTTACTCGTCTTCCAGTTCGATGTTGATGCCCAGCGAGCGAATCTCTTTCAACAGAACGTTGAAGGATTCCGGCATGCCCGGTTCCATCTGATGGTTGCCGTCTACGATGTTTTTATACATCTTAGTACGGCCGTTCACGTCATCAGACTTAACGGTGAGCATTTCCTGCAGGGTGTATGCTGCGCCATATGCTTCCAGCGCCCACACTTCCATCTCCCCGAAGCGCTGACCACCGAACTGCGCCTTACCACCCAGCGGCTGCTGAGTAACCAGGCTGTAAGAACCGGTAGAACGCGCATGCATTTTGTCATCAACCAGGTGGTTCAGTTTCAGCATGTACATGTAGCCAACGGTAACCTGGCGCTCGAATTGCTCACCGGTACGACCGTCGAACAGGGTGATCTGGCCGGAAGTCGGCAGGCCACCAAGCTGTAACAGTTCCTTGATTTCAGACTCTTTCGCACCGTCGAAGACCGGCGTTGCGATCGGCATACCTTTTTTCAGGTTTTCAGCGAGACGCATAACTTCTTCGTCAGTGAAGGTATTCAGATCTACCTTCTGACGAACGTCGGTACCCAGATCGTAGGCACGCTGGATGAACTCGCGCAGTTTGGCGACTTCCTGCTGCTGTTTCAGCATGGCGTTGATTTTCTCGCCAATGCCTTTCGCAGCCATACCCAGGTGAGTTTCCAGGATCTGACCGATGTTCATACGAGACGGTACGCCCAGCGGGTTCAGTACGATGTCTACCGGCGTGCCGTTTTCATCGTAAGGCATATCTTCGATCGGGTTGATCTTAGAGATAACACCCTTGTTACCGTGACGACCTGCCATTTTGTCACCAGGCTGAATCTGACGTTTAACGGCCAGATACACTTTAACAATCTTCAGCACGCCCGGTGCCAGATCGTCGCCCTGAGTGATTTTGCGGCGTTTCGCTTCGAGTTTTTTCTCGAACTCGTGTTTCAGTTCGTCGTACTGCTCAGCCAGCTGTTCCAGCTGATTCTGTTTCTCTTCGTCGGTCAGGCCCAGTTCCAGCCAGCGATCGCGCGGCAGCTTGTCGAGCTTCTCAGCTTCGATACCGCCGGAAACCAGCACCGCGTAGATACGACCAAACAGGCCAGCTTCGAGGATCTGCAGTTCTTCAGACAGGTCTTTTTTAGCCTGTTTGAGCTGCATCTCTTCGATTTCCAGCGCACGCTTGTCTTTTTCTACGCCGTCACGGGTAAAGACCTGAACGTCGATAATGGTACCGGAGACACCGTTAGGCACGCGCAGGGAAGAGTCTTTAACGTCAGACGCTTTCTCACCGAAGATCGCACGCAGCAGTTTCTCTTCCGGCGTCAGCTGGGTTTCACCCTTCGGCGTCACCTTACCAACCAGAATATCGCCGCCGGTTACTTCCGCGCCGATATAAACGATACCGGATTCATCCAGTTTGGAGAGCGCAGCTTCACCCACGTTCGGGATGTCGGCAGTGATCTCTTCCGGCCCCAGCTTGGTGTCACGAGACACGCACGCCAGTTCCTGAATGTGGATGGTGGTAAAACGGTCTTCCTGGACAACACGCTCGGAAACGAGGATGGAGTCTTCGAAGTTGTAACCGTTCCACGGCATGAACGCTACGCGCATGTTCTGACCGAGTGCCAGCTCACCGAGGTCGGTGGACGGGCCGTCAGCCAGCACGTCGCCGCGCTCAATTGGCTCACCCAGAGACACGCACGGCATCTGGTTGATGCAGGTGTTCTGGTTAGAACGGGTGTACTTGGTCAGGTTATAGATGTCGATACCTGCTTCGCCCGGGTACATCTCGTCTTCGTTAACTTTGATAACGATACGGGATGCATCCACGTACTGAACGGTACCGCCACGCTTAGCAACCGCAGTTACACCGGAGTCAACGGCAACAGCACGTTCCATACCGGTACCAACCAGCGGCTTATCAGCGCGCAGAGTTGGAACGGCCTGACGTTGCATGTTCGCACCCATCAATGCACGGTTGGCGTCATCGTGTTCCAGGAACGGGATCAGGGACGCACCGACAGAAACCACCTGCTGGGTGGAAACGTCCATGTAGTCAACCTGATCGCGGCTGAACAAGCTGGATTCGCCTTTACTACGGCAGGTAACCAGATCTTCTACAAAGTGGCCTTCGTCATCGAGGTTGGAGTTCGCCTGAGCGATAACGTAGTTGCCTTCTTCGATAGCAGACAGGTAATGAATTTCGTCGGTTACAACACCGTCAGTCACTTTACGATACGGCGTCTCAAGGAAGCCATATTCGTTAGTCTGTGCGTACACGGACAGGGAGTTGATCAGACCGATGTTCGGACCTTCAGGGGTTTCGATTGGACATACGCGACCATAGTGAGTCGGGTGTACGTCTCGAACTTCAAAGCCTGCGCGTTCACGGGTCAGACCGCCTGGGCCGAGTGCGGAGATACGGCGTTTGTGCGTAATCTCAGACAGCGGGTTGTTCTGGTCCATAAACTGAGACAGCTGGCTGGAACCAAAGAACTCTTTCACTGCCGCAGAAATCGGCTTGGCGTTGATCATATCCTGAGGCATCAGGGTATCCAGATCGCCCAGAGACAGACGCTCTTTCACCGCACGCTCTACACGTACCAGGCCAACGCGGAACTGGTTTTCCGCCATTTCACCCACGGAACGAATACGACGGTTTCCGAGGTGGTCGATATCATCGACTTCGCCTTTACCGTTACGGATATCGATGAGCTTCTTCATCACTTCGATGATGTCTTCTTTGCTCAGGATACCGGAACCTTCGATTTCGTCGCGCAGCAGAGAACGGTTGAACTTCATACGACCTACCGCGGACAGATCGTAGCGGTCTTCAGAGAAGAACAGGTTCTCGAACAGGCTTTCAGCCGCTTCGCGAGTCGGCGGCTCACCAGGACGCATCATGCGGTAGATTTCTACCAGCGCGCTCAGACGATCGTTGGTCGGGTCGACACGTACAGTCTCGGACATGTACGGACCGTGATCCAGATCGTTGGTGAACAACGTTTCGATACGCTTATGGCCAGACTGGCTCAGCTTGGCCAGCAGATCCAGGCTCAGCTCCATGTTCGCCGGGCAGATCAGCTCGCCAGTAGATTCGTCGATATAGTCTTTAGAGGCAACCTTGCCCGCAATGTACTCAACCGGAACTTCGATATGTTTGATATCGTCTTTTTCCAGCTGGCGAATGTGACGTGCGGTGATGCGACGCCCTTTCTCAACGTACACTTTACCGTTAGCTTCGATGTCGAAGGAGGCGGTTTCGCCGCGCAGACGCTCCGGAACCAGCTCCATCTGCAGCTTATTATCGCGAATTTCAAAAACCACTTTCTCGAAGAACAGGTCAAGGATCTGCTCAGTGGTGTAATTCAGCGCGCGCAGGATGATGGTAGCCGGCAGCTTACGACGACGGTCAATACGGACAAACAGGTTGTCTTTCGGGTCGAACTCGAAGTCCAGCCAGGAGCCGCGGTAAGGAATGATACGTGCGTTATACAGGACCTTACCGGAAGAGTGGGTCTTACCTTTGTCACTGTCAAAGAAGACGCCCGGGCTACGGTGCAGCTGAGAAACGATAACGCGCTCGGTACCGTTAATAACGAAGGTACCGTTGTCGGTCATGAGCGGAATTTCGCCCATGTAGACTTCTTGTTCTTTAATGTCTTTAACGGTGCCTTCCGGCGCTTCGCGCTCGTAGATCACCAGACGCAGTTTGACGCGCAGCGGTGCCGAGTAGGTCACGCCACGGATCTGACATTCTTTAACGTCAAAAACCGGTTCGCCCAGACGGTAGCTGACGTACTGCAGCTCGGAGTTACCGCTGTAGCTTTTAATCGGGAATACGGAACGGAAAGCTGCTTCCAGACCATACTGCCCTTCAGGATCTTGCTCGATGAACTTCTGAAACGAGTCAAGCTGGATAGAAAGGAGATAAGGTATGTCCAGAACCTGCGGACGTTTACCAAAATCCTTACGAATACGTTTTTTCTCGGTATAGGAGTAAACCATAGGGTTCCTCAGCTCGCTGACAAGTCGACCCATCTGCCCACATAAGGCAGTTTTTTATGCAACACTATTTTGTTGACCGGAAAATGGAACACTTTCCGCAATACCTGTTTCTATCACGCTTAAACCATTTCATTGCGATTTACACAGCTCAGGAGCCCTAACCTGTCGCAGTATATTAAGTCGTCTATAGAAACAAGCATTGTCAGGACAACCAGCAGTCAAACAGTGTGAAATTCTACTGGCGCCTTACAGCGCAAAAAGGCTGGTGACTAAAAAGTCACCAGCCATCAGCCTGATTTTTCAGGCTGCAACCGGAAAGGTTGGCTTATTTAACTTCAACTTCAGCGCCAGCTTCTTCCAGAGATTTTTTCAGTGCTTCAGCGTCATCTTTGCTCACGCCTTCTTTCAGAGCGGCCGGAGCAGATTCTACCAGGTCTTTAGCTTCTTTCAGACCCAGACCAGTTGCGCCACGTACTGCTTTGATAACGGCAACTTTGTTAGCGCCGATACCTTTCAGAATTACGTCGAATTCAGTTTTTTCTTCAGCAGCTTCAACCGGGCCAGCAGCTACAGCTACAGCAGCAGCAGCGGAAACACCGAATTTTTCTTCCATTGCAGAGATCAGCTCAACAACGTCCATTACGGACATAGCGGATACTGCTTCAATGATTTGATCTTTAGTGATAGACATTTAAATTGTTCCTGAATATCAGAATAAGTTTATACGTAAGCGAATGCTTTACAAAGACAACTGCGATTAAGCAGCTTCTTTCGCATCGCGTACAGCAGCCAGAGTGCGAACCAGTTTGCCAGCCGAAGCTTCTTTCATGGTTGCCATCAGGCGTGCAATTGCTTCTTCGTAGGTCGGCAGAGTTGCCAGGCGGTCGATTTGCGACGCCGGGATCAGCTCACCTTCAAAGGCTGCGGCTTTGACCTCAAATTTTGCATTCGCTTTCGCGAACTCTTTAAACAGACGAGCGGCAGCGCCCGGGTGTTCCATAGAGTATGCAATCAGGGTCGGACCAACAAACGTGTCTTTCAGGCACTCGAAAGGAGTACCTTCAACGACGCGGCGCAGCAGGGTGTTACGAACAACACGCATGTATACGCCAGCTTCACGACCTGCTTTACGCAGTTCAGTCATTTTGTCTACAGTCACGCCACGGGAATCCGCAACTACTGCAGACAGCGCGCCTTTGGCTACTTCGCTGACTTCAGCAACAATCGCTTGTTTGTCTTGAAGATTTAAAGCCATTAGCTTTGCTCCTGGATGTTTGCCAGAGCTCATGCTCCGGAACTCACTTCACTCGACTCAAAGAGAAGAGCGTCTTAATACGGTGAGCAGAAACAAGCCAGAGTATCCAAAAATAATCTTAGCGTTCTGTCACCGTCTACGCAGGGCATTAAGTCTCTTACGAGACACCTGCGGTCTTCGACGGAGGCCTGGATAGGCCAGGCTCCAACGAACAAATCTTGTCTATCCGTCGCTATTCAATCTGTGGCGGCGTTGACTGCCTTCGTTCACACCGGTCACATAGTTAACTATGCTCCAGGCGATTCACTCAGTTGTCGCCTTGCCACAGCCTGAATATGTCGGCTATACGTCTGCTATAAGCAGAATACGTGGGGGTAAGATTGTAGACAAATTCACCGCCCACGTAAAGCTAATCTTAGTTCGCAGAAGCGCTCAGACCAGCCTGATCAACGGCAACGCCAGCACCCATGGTGGTGGAGATGCTGATTTTCTTGATGTACACACCTTTAGCCTGAGTCGGTTTCGCTTTTTTCAGCGCAACCAGCAGAGCTTCCAGGTTTTCTTTCAGTTTATCAGCGTCAAAATCCACTTTACCGATGGTGGTGTGAATGATGCCGTTTTTGTCGTTACGGTAACGAACCTGACCTGCTTTAGCGTTCTTAACCGCTTCAGCAACGTTCGGCGTTACAGTACCAACTTTCGGGTTTGGCATCAGGCCGCGCGGACCCAGAACCTGGCCCAGCTGGCCAACAACGCGCATTGCATCCGGGGAAGCAATAACAACGTCAAAGTTCATTTCGCCTTTTTTGATCTGGTCAGCCAGATCTTCCATACCTACCAGCTCTGCGCCAGCAGCTTTAGCTGCTTCAGCGTTCGGGCCCTGGGCAAATACGGCTACGCGAACTGAACGGCCAGTACCGTGCGGCAGTACGGTCGCGCCACGGACGTTCTGGTCAGATTTACGAGCGTCGATGCCGAGGTTAACGGCAACATCAACGCTTTCAACGAACTTAGCAGTAGCCAGTTCTTTCAGCAGAGAGATGGCTTCGTTGATGTCGTACTGCTTGGTCGCATCAACTTTGTCACGAATCACGGACATGCGCTTGGTCAGTTTAGCCATTTCTTAGTCCTCCACTACCAGGCCCATGGAACGTGCAGTACCTTCAATGGAGCGAGTCATCGCTTCAATGTCGGAACCAGTCATGTCGGCAGCTTTGGTCTGCGCGATTTCCTGCAGCTGAGCGCGGGAAATTTTACCTACTTTGTCTTTGTTCGGTTTACCGGAACCAGACTTGATACCAGCCGCTTTTTTCAGCAGAACTGCTGCCGGCGGAGTTTTGGTAACGAAGGTGAAAGAACGGTCAGCGTAAACGGTGATAACAACCGGGATTGGCAGACCTTTTTCCAGGGATTCAGTTTTTGCGTTGAACGCTTTGCAGAATTCCATGATGTTCACACCCTGCTGACCCAGTGCTGGACCAACCGGCGGACTCGGGTTTGCCATACCAGCTGCAACCTGCAGCTTGACATAGGCTTGTACTTTCTTAGCCATGTAAATTTCCTCGTTTGGGTGTAGCGCCTGAAAAGGCTCCCCGTGATAAATATCGCTTTATGGGAATCAGACCCATAAAAACAAAAGGCGCGAAATTGTATGCCAATTTCGCGCCTCATGCAACGATTAAATCGTTGCTTTTTTGATCGGCTGTTAGGCTTTTTCTACCTGAGCAAAGTCCAGCTCAACCGGCGTCGCACGACCGAAGATAGAAACGGACACTTTCAGACGAGACTTCTCGTAGTCCACTTCTTCAACAACGCCGTTAAAGTCGGCAAACGGACCGTCGCTAACGCGAACCATTTCACCCGGCTCAAACAGCGTCTTCGGCCGCGGCTTATCGCCAACCTGCTGCAGGCGGTTCATGATCGCGTCGACTTCTTTGTCGCTGATCGGTGCCGGACGGTCAGACGTACCGCCGATGAAACCCATTACACGCGGTACGCTGCGCACCAGGTGCCAGCTCGCGTCATTCATCACCATCTGGACCAGCACGTAGCCCGGGAAGAATTTGCGTTCGCTTTTACGACGCTGGCCGCCACGGATTTCGACCACTTCTTCGGTCGGCACCATGACTTCGCCAAACAGCTCTTCCATGTTATGTAATTTGATGTGCTCACGTAGCGAAGTCGCTACGCGGCCTTCAAAACCGGAAAACGCCTGAACGACGTACCAACGCTTTTTAGGTGCTTCAGACATCTCAGAACCTCAGGCCAGTGATAAAGGATACCAGGCGAACCAGAATACCATCCAGTCCCCACAGGATCAGTGACATTACGGCAGTCACTGCGGCAACAATCAGCGTGGTATGCAACGTTTCCTGCCGAGTCGGCCAGATCACCTTGCGGACTTCGGTTCTCGCTTCACGAGCGAAGGCGACTGTCGCCTTACCTTTTGTCGTTAACAGCGCGACACCGCCCGCTGCAGCGATCAGAATCACTACAGCCAGCGCACGCACTGCCAGCATAATGTCACGATAAAGGAAGTTGCCGACGATGGCCACAACCAGCAGCACGACTACGATTGTCCACTTCATCGCTTCGAGGCCGCGCCCGCTCCCTTGAGCTTCGGTATTCGCACTCATAAACCAACCTGTCACAAGAATTCAGACAAATAACTTCACCCCGCATGAAATGCGAGGCGACCAAACCGAAATGCTCTGCTGCGTTTCGGACTTAACGCCCTCTTCAGAGCCTGTCTCAGCAATGATTATGACCCAAAAAATCACTGATGAGCCAGGTTCTGGTGTGAAAGCGTGCAAAAAGGGCATCAAATGATGCCCTTTTATTGCGCATTGCGTCAAATGTTATCAGCAATTAGCCGAGAACTTTAGCAACCACGCCTGCGCCAACGGTACGGCCACCTTCACGGATTGCGAAACGCAGACCGTCGTCCATCGCGATCGGGTGGATCAGGGTAACAACCATTTTGATGTTGTCGCCCGGCATTACCATCTCTACGCCTTCCGGCAGTTCGATGGTGCCAGTCACGTCAGTTGTACGGAAGTAGAACTGCGGACGGTAGCCTTTGAAGAACGGAGTATGACGGCCGCCTTCGTCTTTGGACAGAATGTACACTTCAGATTCGAACTTGGTGTGCGGCTTGATGGAACCCGGCTTAGCCAGTACCTGACCACGTTCGATTTCTTCACGTTTGATACCACGCAGCAGAACACCAACGTTCTCACCAGCACGGCCTTCGTCCAGCAGTTTGCGGAACATTTCAACGCCAGTACAGGTAGACTTCGCAGTCTCTTTGATACCCACGATTTCAACTTCTTCGCCAACTTTGATGATACCGCGCTCTACACGACCGGTAACAACGGTACCACGACCGGAGATGGAGAATACGTCTTCGATCGGCAGCAGGAACGGCTTGTCAATCGCACGCTCTGGTTCCGGGATGTAAGAATCCAGGTAGCCAGCCAGTTCGATGATTTTCGCTTCCCAGTCTGCGTCGCCTTCCAGCGCTTTCAGAGCGGAACCGCGAACGATCGGAGTGTCGTCGCCCGGGAAATCGTACTGAGACAGAAGTTCACGAACTTCCATTTCAACCAGTTCCAGCAGCTCTTCGTCATCAACCATGTCGCATTTGTTCAGGAACACGATGATGTACGGAACGCCTACCTGACGACCCAGCAGGATGTGCTCACGAGTCTGCGGCATCGGGCCGTCAGTCGCAGCAACAACCAGGATCGCGCCGTCCATCTGCGCAGCACCGGTGATCATGTTTTTAACATAGTCGGCGTGGCCCGGGCAGTCTACGTGCGCGTAGTGGCGAGTCGGGGTGTCATATTCAACGTGAGAAGTGTTGATGGTGATACCACGAGCTTTTTCTTCCGGCGCGTTATCGATCTGATCGAATGCGCGAGCAGAACCACCGTAGGTTTTAGCCAGAACGGTAGTGATTGCAGCGGTCAGCGTTGTTTTACCATGGTCAACGTGGCCGATAGTACCGACGTTAACGTGCGGTTTTGTACGTTCAAACTTTTCTTTAGACATCGATTGTCCCTCTAAGACACGGATAAATCGGTGATATCACCACATCAACCGGGCAACATGCCCGACTTGTTGAATGCAATAAACCAGAGAGAAACAGGGGAGGAGAGATAAAGAAGTGGTGCTGATACCCAGAGTCGAACTGGGGACCTCACCCTTACCAAGGGTGCGCTCTACCAACTGAGCCATATCAGCACGTTTGGAGCGGGCAGCGGGAATCGAACCCGCATCATCAGCTTGGAAGGCTGAGGTAATAGCCATTATACGATGCCCGCATCCTGAAACTCGGCTACCCAGTTCTTTCTATAACAAAAAAAAGAGAAGCGTCTCTTTTTCTGTTTGAGCTGACCAGTTTAACCAATCAACTCTGGCTCCGCAAAGCGTTGCCGAAAGATGGTGGTGGGGGAAGGATTCGAACCTTCGAAGTCGATGACGGCAGATTTACAGTCTGCTCCCTTTGGCCGCTCGGGAACCCCACCAGGCACTTGATGGTGCCGACTACCGGAATCGAACTGGTGACCTACTGATTACAAGTCAGTTGCTCTACCTACTGAGCTAAGTCGGCATCAAGTAGCGCGCATTCTAGGGAGACCTGCGAGTTCATGCAACTAAAAAATTGCAGAAAATGTTCTATTGCTCACATTTTGTGCTCAAACGAGAAAAAACGGTGTAATTTCAAACAGCGCAGAACAAAAATACGCCAACTATCTTCACAGATACGGTTACGAGGAAGGCAAAAGGCATATTCAAACCGCGCAAGTAATATCGATACCTCGCAACCTCTCCCTTAAGATGTCGCGAAAACTCGCTGGCCTCTATCGAGGACTTTATACCCCCTTACCAAACCATTCATCTCTGTGATGCTACCTTTAGAAAGCATCATTCAATGAGTTTTTTTCTTATTATTCCGCGCAATCTGGTGTTACCCTCCTGCCCATTGTCCTGATTAACTAGTGTGAAGCACCCCGCCTTCATGTAATTCGGCGGTTGCAAGAGCATGCTTATGAGCCTAAAAGAGCAAACGTTAATGACACCGTATCTACAATTTAACCGTGACCAATGGGCTGCACTGCGTGATTCCGTTCCGATGACGCTAACAGAAGAAGAAATCACGCGGTTAAAAGGCATCAACGAAGATCTTTCCCTGGAAGAAGTTGCAGAGATTTATTTGCCGCTGTCGCGTTTACTCAATTTCTATATCAGTTCTAATTTGCGCCGCCAGGCTGTACTGGAACAATTCCTTGGCACCAATGGCCAACGTATTCCTTATATCATTAGCATTGCGGGTAGCGTGGCGGTCGGGAAGAGCACCACCGCACGCGTACTACAGGCTTTACTTAGCCGCTGGCCTGAGCATCGACATGTAGAATTGATTACGACAGATGGTTTTCTCCACCCTAACGCAGTATTGAAAGAACGTGGACTGATGAAGAAGAAGGGCTTCCCACAGTCATACGATATGCATCGCCTGGTTAAATTCGTCTCCGATCTGAAATCCGGCGTACCTGATGCTACGGCACCGGTCTATTCACATCTCATTTATGATGTGATTCCGGATGGGGATAAAACGGTCACTCAGCCTGATATATTAATTCTTGAAGGATTAAATGTTTTGCAGAGTGGAATGGATTACCCTCACGATCCACATCATGTATTTGTTTCCGACTTCGTTGATTTTTCAATTTATGTGGATGCACCAGAAGAGTTGCTCAAAACCTGGTATATCAATCGTTTTCTGAAATTTCGCGAAGGGGCTTTTACCGACCCGGACTCTTATTTCCATAACTATGCTCAGCTGTCTAAAGACGAAGCTATTAATATTGCCACATCGCTTTGGAATGAAATTAATCTTTTGAATTTAAAAGAAAATATCTTACCAACACGTGAGCGAGCCAGTCTTATCATGACAAAAAGCGCAAACCACTCAGTCAATCAGGTGCGGTTAAGGAAATAAAAAGGGGAGCGCTGGCTCCCCTTTTTCATTCAGCGCCTCTCAATGAGATCTCACCGCCAATCCAGGGTTTTATCACCCCTTCTTGTTCCAGTAATAATGCGCCTTGAGCATCAATACCTCGAGAAATCCCAAAGATCTCTTTATCGCCAATAATAAGTTTAACCGGACGGTTAATAAAATTATCGAGCTTTTCCCAGCGGCCCAGATAGGGTGCCAGACCTTCATTCTCAAAAAGTTTAAAACCTGCCCGCAGCTCTTTAATCAGACAAGCGGCTAACTGATTACGATCGATAGAGATCCCTGCCTCCTGCAGGCTGATCCAGCCCTGATTGACAACATCAGACTCCACGCGGCGCATCATGAGATTAATCCCCGCGCCGCTGACTATCTGTGCCGCATCGCCGGTTTTCCCCGTCAGTTCAACCAGGATCCCGGATAATTTGCGATCCTGCAAATAGAGGTCGTTCGGCCATTTAACCCGTACTTTATCCGCCCCCAGACTCTGCAGCACCTCGGCAATCACAATCCCGATGACCAGACTCAAACCTATCGCCGCAGCAGGCCCCTGCTCCAGCCGCCAGTACATTGAAAGATAAAGGTTAGACCCAAACGGCGAGAACCACTTGCGCCCGCGGCGGCCGCGGCCAGCCTGCTGATACTCAGCTACGCAGGCATCACCAGATTGCAGTTCGCTGAGCCGGTCCAGAAGATACTGGTTCGTAGAATCAATCACCGGTAGCACGGTTACCCGGCCATGCTCGATCTGCCTGGCGATCTGCTCTTCATCCAGAAGTTGAATAGGCTCAGGGAGACTGTAGCCTTTACCCGGGACGGTAAATACGTCGACTCCCCAATCGCGTAACGTTTGAATATGCTTGTTGATTGCTGCCCGACTCATCCCTAAGCGCTCGCCAAGCTGTTCACCTGAGTGAAATTCAGCATCAGCCAGTATCGATATCAGTGTCAAAGGAACCGTGTAGTCTTTCATGCAATGGTCTCCTCGGCATTGACTTCACCCGTTTCGCCAATAAAGCGCACCTCCGGCTGTAGCCAAATATCAAACTTCTCACCAACCTGTTGGCGTACATAGTGAGCCAGTCCAACCACATCTTCACTGGTTGCCTGATTATGATTGATTAATACCAATGCCTGTTGGCTATGTACCGCTGCGCCGCCAATTACTTTGCCTTTAAGCTGACATTGATCGATAAGCCAGCCGGCGGCCAGCTTCATACAGCCCTCAGGCTGAGGATAGTGGGGAATGTGCGGATAGGCAGCCAACAATGCTTGAGCCTTGTCTGCGCTAACGACCGGATTCTTAAAGAAGCTCCCCGCATTTCCATTCACTTTGGGATCGGGGAGTTTGGTCATGCGCATATGACATACGGCATCAAACACCTGCCTGGGGGTAACGGTTTGCGGATCAAGCCGGGTTAAATCGCCGTAGGTCAAAACGGGTTGCCACTCTTTTGGTAACATCAAACCAACGGCCACAATCGCGTAGCAATCCTGATATTCATGCTTAAAAATACTGTCCCGGTAGCCAAAACGGCATTCCGCAGCGGAAAGGCGCTGTTTCTCGCCGGTTGCTAACTCAACGCAATCGACGTACTGGCAAACCTTTTGTAATTCAACGCCGTAAGCTCCAATATTTTGAATCGGCGAGGAGCCGGCGCAGCCAGGAATCAGGGCAAGATTTTCCAGGCCAGGCATACCGTTATTCAACGCAAACTGCACTAGCTGATGCCAGTTCTCTCCTGCACCAACATGTAAATGCCACGCGTCTGGTGTTTCACTCACTTCGATACCCATAATACGATTAATAATCACCGTACCGGCATAATCCTTCAGGAACAGAACATTGCTTCCTTCACCAAGAATCAGGGTTGGCTGACGCTGTGCAGCGGCATTTTGCCAGGCATCCAGTAGCTGTTTTTCAGTTTCGGCGCGAACAATCGTTTTAGCAGAACGGTCAATACCGAAGGTATTCCAGGGCTTAAGTGAGTGGCTCATAATGGCTTCCAGATGCAAAATCTGCATTAGTTTACCGTATATAGCGAGGGAAGGCTTGCCTGATTGTCAGGGGAGACCTGGTACCATGACGTTACCAAAGTCTGGTAGTTCTCAGGCCACAAAAACGCAAAAAGCCCATCCGTCAGGATGGGCTCTTCACGTGTTTGATGCCTGGCAGTTCCCTACTCTCACATGGGGAGACCCCACACTACCATCGGCGCTACGGCGTTTCACTTCTGAGTTCGGCATGGGGTCAGGTGGGACCACCGCGCTATCGCCGCCAGGCAAATTCTTTGTGCTCAGTACGCAATTCTTTATCGCATCTGCCGCGTTGCCCGCGCTCGCAAACTCAGTCACATACTTCTGTATGCTCCTTCCTTTCCTTCGCTTGTCGCCTTGCTGCTGCGCAAATTATTGCGTACTCAACTCTGAATCAATGCTGAAATTGTTGTCTTCTCAAATCCGCCAAAACATCTTCGGCGTTGTAAGGTTAAGCCTCACGGTTCATTAGTACCGGTTAGCTCAACGCATCGCTGCGCTTACACACCCGGCCTATCAACGTCGTCGTCTTCAACGTTCCTTCAGGACCCTTAAAGGGTCAGGGAGAACTCATCTCGGGGCAAGTTTCGTACTTAGATGCTTTCAGCACTTATCTCTTCCGCATTTAGCTACCGGGCAATGCCATTGGCATGACAACCCGAACACCAGTGATGCGTCCACTCCGGTCCTCTCGTACTAGGAGCAGCCCCCCTCAATTCTCCAGCGCCCACGGCAGATAGGGACCGAACTGTCTCACGACGTTCTAAACCCAGCTCGCGTACCACTTTAAATGGCGAACAGCCATACCCTTGGGACCTACTTCAGCCCCAGGATGTGATGAGCCGACATCGAGGTGCCAAACACCGCCGTCGATATGAACTCTTGGGCGGTATCAGCCTGTTATCCCCGGAGTACCTTTTATCCGTTGAGCGATGGCCCTTCCATTCAGAACCACCGGATCACTATGACCTGCTTTCGCACCTGCTCGCGCCGTCACGCTCGCAGTCAAGCCAGCTTATGCCATTGCACTAACCTCCTGATGTCCGACCAGGATTAGCTGACCTTCGTGCTCCTCCGTTACTCTTTAGGAGGAGACCGCCCCAGTCAAACTACCCACCAGACACTGTCCGCAACCCCGATTAGGGGCCCACGTTAGAACACCAGCCATTAAAGGGTGGTATTTCAAGGATGGCTCCACGCAGACTGGCGTCCACGCTTCAAAGCCTCCCACCTATCCTACACATCAAGGACCAGTGTTCAGTGTCAAGCTATAGTAAAGGTTCACGGGGTCTTTCCGTCTTGCCGCGGGTACACTGCATCTTCACAGCGAGTTCAATTTCACTGAGTCTCGGGTGGAGACAGCCTGGCCATCATTACGCCATTCGTGCAGGTCGGAACTTACCCGACAAGGAATTTCGCTACCTTAGGACCGTTATAGTTACGGCCGCCGTTTACCGGGGCTTCGATCAAGAGCTTCTCCTTACGGATAACCCCATCAATTAACCTTCCGGCACCGGGCAGGCGTCACACCGTATACGTCCACTTTCGTGTTTGCACAGTGCTGTGTTTTTAATAAACAGTTGCAGCCAGCTGGTATCTTCGACTGATTTCAGCTCCATGGGTAAACCACTTCACCTACATATCAGCGTGCCTTCTCCCGAAGTTACGGCACCATTTTGCCTAGTTCCTTCACCCGAGTTCTCTCAAGCGCCTTGGTATTCTCTACCTGACCACCTGTGTCGGTTTGGGGTACGATTTGATGTTACCTGATGCTTAGAGGCTTTTCCTGGAAGCAGGGCATTTGTCACTTCAGCACCGTAGTGCCTCGTCATCACGCCTCAGTGTTAAAGTGAACCGGATTTACCTGGAACACACACCTACACGCTTAAACCGGGACAACCGTCGCCCGGCCAACATAGCCTTCTCCGTCCCCCCTTCGCAGTAACACCAAGTACAGGAATATTAACCTGTTTCCCATCGACTACGCCTTTCGGCCTCGCCTTAGGGGTCGACTCACCCTGCCCCGATTAACGTTGGACAGGAACCCTTGGTCTTCCGGCGTGCGGGTTTTTCACCCGCATTATCGTTACTTATGTCAGCATTCGCACTTCTGATACCTCCAGCAACCTTCACAGGCCACCTTCAACGGCTTACAGAACGCTCCCCTACCCAACAACACATAGTGTCGCTGCCGCAGCTTCGGTGCATGGTTTAGCCCCGTTACATCTTCCGCGCAGGCCGACTCGACCAGTGAGCTATTACGCTTTCTTTAAATGATGGCTGCTTCTAAGCCAACATCCTGGCTGTCTGGGCCTTCCCACATCGTTTCCCACTTAACCATGACTTTGGGACCTTAGCTGGCGGTCTGGGTTGTTTCCCTCTTCACGACGGACGTTAGCACCCGCCGTGTGTCTCCCGTGATAACATTCTTCGGTATTCGTAGTTTGCATCGGGTTGGTAAGTCGGGATGACCCCCTAGCCGAAACAGTGCTCTACCCCCGAAGATGAATTCACGAGGCGCTACCTAAATAGCTTTCGGGGAGAACCAGCTATCTCCCGGTTTGATTGGCCTTTCACCCCCAGCCACAAGTCATCCGCTAATTTTTCAACATTAGTCGGTTCGGTCCTCCAGTTAGTGTTACCCAACCTTCAACCTGCCCATGGCTAGATCACCGGGTTTCGGGTCTATACCCTGCAACTTAACGCCCAGTTAAGACTCGGTTTCCCTGCGGCTCCCCTATACGGTTAACCTTGCTACAGAATATAAGTCGCTGACCCATTATACAAAAGGTACGCAGTCACCCAACAAGTGGGCTCCTACTGCTTGTACGTACACGGTTTCAGGTTCTTTTTCACTCCCCTCGCCGGGGTTCTTTTCGCCTTTCCCTCACGGTACTGGTTCACTATCGGTCAGTCAGGAGTATTTAGCCTTGGAGGATGGTCCCCCCATATTCAGACAGGATACCACGTGTCCCGCCCTACTCTTCGAGTTCACAGCCTGTGTGTTTTAGTGTACGGGAGTATCACCCTGTACCCTGCGACTTTCCAGACGCTTCCACTAACACACAAGCTGATTCAGACTCCGGGCTGCTCCCCGTTCGCTCGCCGCTACTGGGGGAATCTCGGTTGATTTCTTTTCCTCGGGGTACTTAGATGTTTCAGTTCCCCCGGTTCGCCTCGTTTGACTATGTATTCATCAAACGATAGTGCAACGAATTGCACTGGGTTTCCCCATTCGGACATCGCCGGCTGTAACGGTTCATATCACCTTACCGACGCTTTTCGCAGATTAGCACGTCCTTCATCGCCTCTGACTGCCAGGGCATCCACCGTGTACGCTTAGTCGCTTAACCTCACAACCCGAAGATGTTTCGTAAAACATCATCGTGTCGCGAAAATTTGAGAGACTCGAACACACATAACATGTGTGTCGTTTCAATTTTCAGCTTGATCCAGATTTTTAAAGAGCAAAACTTCGCAGTGAACCTTTTCAGGTACACTCTGAAGTTTTCTTGTGGTGTGCAGTAAAGATGGTGGAGCTATGCGGGATCGAACCGCAGACCTCCTGCGTGCAAAGCAGGCGCTCTCCCAGCTGAGCTATAGCCCCATCGTAGTTAAATCTCATCAACCTTAATTCCTGTTGAGGCAAGGCGGGGTGACACGAAGCATACTTAAAGTATGTGAGTGTCGCCGCAACGCAGCATCAGCAGAAATTTGGTAGGCCTGAGTGGACTTGAACCACCGACCTCACCCTTATCAGGGGTGCGCTCTAACCACCTGAGCTACAAGCCTGCAGAGATTTTCTTACTGCTTATTTTTCATCAGACAATCTGTGTGGACACTACAAAGGCAGGTTCTTTAAGGTAAGGAGGTGATCCAACCGCAGGTTCCCCTACGGTTACCTTGTTACGACTTCACCCCAGTCATGAATCACAAAGTGGTAAGCGCCCTCCCGAAGGTTAAGCTACCTACTTCTTTTGCAACCCACTCCCATGGTGTGACGGGCGGTGTGTACAAGGCCCGGGAACGTATTCACCGTGGCATTCTGATCCACGATTACTAGCGATTCCGACTTCATGGAGTCGAGTTGCAGACTCCAATCCGGACTACGACATACTTTATGAGGTCCGCTTGCTCTCGCGAGGTCGCTTCTCTTTGTATATGCCATTGTAGCACGTGTGTAGCCCTACTCGTAAGGGCCATGATGACTTGACGTCATCCCCACCTTCCTCCAGTTTATCACTGGCAGTCTCCTTTGAGTTCCCGACCGAATCGCTGGCAACAAAGGATAAGGGTTGCGCTCGTTGCGGGACTTAACCCAACATTTCACAACACGAGCTGACGACAGCCATGCAGCACCTGTCTCAGAGTTCCCGAAGGCACCAAAGCATCTCTGCTAAGTTCTCTGGATGTCAAGAGTAGGTAAGGTTCTTCGCGTTGCATCGAATTAAACCACATGCTCCACCGCTTGTGCGGGCCCCCGTCAATTCATTTGAGTTTTAACCTTGCGGCCGTACTCCCCAGGCGGTCGACTTAACGCGTTAGCTCCGGAAGCCACTCCTCAAGGGAACAACCTCCAAGTCGACATCGTTTACAGCGTGGACTACCAGGGTATCTAATCCTGTTTGCTCCCCACGCTTTCGCACCTGAGCGTCAGTCTTTGTCCAGGGGGCCGCCTTCGCCACCGGTATTCCTCCAGATCTCTACGCATTTCACCGCTACACCTGGAATTCTACCCCCCTCTACAAGACTCCAGCCTGCCAGTTTCGAATGCAGTTCCCAGGTTGAGCCCGGGGATTTCACATCCGACTTGACAGACCGCCTGCGTGCGCTTTACGCCCAGTAATTCCGATTAACGCTTGCACCCTCCGTATTACCGCGGCTGCTGGCACGGAGTTAGCCGGTGCTTCTTCTGCGGGTAACGTCAATCGACAAGGTTATTAACCTTATCGCCTTCCTCCCCGCTGAAAGTACTTTACAACCCGAAGGCCTTCTTCATACACGCGGCATGGCTGCATCAGGCTTGCGCCCATTGTGCAATATTCCCCACTGCTGCCTCCCGTAGGAGTCTGGACCGTGTCTCAGTTCCAGTGTGGCTGGTCATCCTCTCAGACCAGCTAGGGATCGTCGCCTAGGTGAGCCGTTACCCCACCTACTAGCTAATCCCATCTGGGCACATCTGATGGCAAGAGGCCCGAAGGTCCCCCTCTTTGGTCTTGCGACGTTATGCGGTATTAGCTACCGTTTCCAGTAGTTATCCCCCTCCATCAGGCAGTTTCCCAGACATTACTCACCCGTCCGCCACTCGTCACCCGAGAGCAAGCTCTCTGTGCTACCGTTCGACTTGCATGTGTTAGGCCTGCCGCCAGCGTTCAATCTGAGCCATGATCAAACTCTTCAATTTAAGTTTGATGCTCGTGAATTAAACTTCGTAATGAATTACGTGTTCACTCTTTGAGACTTGGTATTCATTTTTCGTCCGAGGACGTTAAGAATCCATGTCACTTTGAGTGCCCACACAGATTGTCTGATAAATTGTTAAAGAGCAGTGCAACGCGGCTTTCGCTCACCGTTGCGAGGTCCCGTATAATACGTTTTCCTCATTCAGAGTCAAGCGTTTAATTTTGCTTTTCTCTGCCGGCATTCATCGCTGAATCCCGCTGACCCGGCGGCTTGCGTGCCGTTGTTCCGTGTCAGTGGGAGCGCATTATAGGGAGTTATTCCGAAGTGACAAGGGGAAATTTCAAAAAAAATTTCGTTCGCTCAACTTTCCATCACCAGGGTGATTTAACGCGCTATTTGCTGGTCATTTGCGCAATTTCCCGCGCAAACCTGCCCACCTGCTGCCAGTCGGTATACACCACTTCTTTACTGACATCCGTTTCGCCGCCGGTCATCTTCATAATTAGGCGAATCATAAACCGATCGTACCAACGATAGCGTGGATAACGAAGCGCTCCGGCAAATACCGCGCACTGCTGAGGCTGCCAGGGCGAGTTGAGCAGAAACTTTCGCGTGTAGCTGTTGGTCTGCGGCGTTCGTTTTTCTGGCTTACGCGCGACGAGGTTAACCGAGAAAAATGCTCCCGGCAGCGCCTGCAGCGACTGAAGATGCGTTTTGACAAACCGCTCCAGCGCGGGATGAAAGTGACCATAGCGGATTGATGCGCCAATCACGACACGATCGTATAAAGGCCACTCCACCTCATTGGTACGGTTGAGGTCAATCGTATCCGCATCAATCCCCTGCTCTTTTAATTCAGATGCCAGATAGGAGGCGATTTCACGCGTCTGTCCGTCGCGGGTAGAAAATAGAATCAAAGTTTTCACAGGCACTCCTGTTATTCGCGCCAGAAAGTCGGAGTAAATAGCACCAGCAAGGTGAACACTTCCAGACGACCAAACAGCATATTAGCAATCAAGATCCATTTTGCGACAGGGTTCATCGTCGCAAAGTTATCCGCCACCACGCCCAGCCCCGGGCCAAGGTTATTCAGCGTCGCGACGACCGAAGCAAAGGCTGAGAAATCATCCACGCCGGTGGCGATAATCGCCAGCATACTGATGATAAACACCAGCGCATAGGCGGAGAAAAATCCCCAAACGGCTTCAAGGATACGTTCCGGCAACGCACGGTTCCCCAGTTTAATACTGTATACCGCGTTAGGGTGTACCAGCCGTTTAAGCTCACGGTTACCCTGCTTGAAAAGTAGAAGAATACGGATAACCTTCAAACCACCGCCCGTCGACCCGGCGCAGCCGCCGATAAAAGCCGAGCAGAGTAGAAGGACCGGCAAGAATAGCGGCCAGCGCGCGATACTGTCGGTAGTGAATCCTGCCGTTGTCGCCATCGAAACAACCTGGAAGAACGCCTGGTTCACCGTCATGAGTGCAGAACTGTAGACGTCATGCAGCCACAGCACCAGAGTACATACCACCACCAGCGTGAGCTGCACGCCGATAAACATGCGGAATTCGGGATCGCGCCAGTACACTTTCAGGCTGCGCCCGCTAAGTAATGAAAAGTGCAGGCCGTAGTTACAGCCAGATATCAGCAAGAAAATCGCAATAATGGAGTTAATCGTTGGGCTATTAAAGTAGCCCACGCTAGCGTCATGGGTAGAGAACCCGCCAATCGCAATCGTCGAGAAGCTATGCCCAATGGCGTCGAACGCCGGCATACCGGCAAACCACAGCGCCAGCGCGCAGGCCACCGTCAGTAAGACATAGATAAGCCATAGCGTTTTCGCCGTCTCAGCAATGCGCGGCCGCATCTTGTTATCTTTCAGCGGCCCGGGCATTTCCGCCCGATACAGCTGCATCCCCCCGACGCCCAGTATCGGCAGTATCGCTACCGCCAGCACGATGATCCCCATCCCACCAAACCATTGCAGCATCTGACGATAGAAAAGAATGGCGTGGGGTAACGAATCTAGCCCAACCAGCGTGGTTGCCCCGGTCGTTGTCAAACCTGAGAAAGATTCAAAGAAGGCATCCGTAATGCTCAGGTTGGGCTGTTCAGAGAAGATAAAGGGCAGCGAGCCGACGCTTCCGAGTACCGTCCAGAACAGCACGACGATAAGAAATCCTTCGCGGGATTTCAGTTCGCCCTTCTCACGACGGTTAGGCCACCACAGCAGCGAGCCGATCGCCAGAGCGACAAAAAAGGTCTGGGTAAACGCTCGCCCCGCACCATCGCGATATATCAGAGCTATTAATCCCGGGAGGATCATTGTCCCCGAAAACAAAATGACCAGCAGTCCAACGATTCGGGTTATCGCGCGAAAATGCATCTCTGGCGCTTCCTTTGATATGCAAAAAAATCAGGTGGGGATTATTCGTCAATCTTCAGTAATTGCAACGAACCGCGACTAAAATCAGCCAGTTTTGCTGAAAATAGCGCCACTTCAGCCTGAGGAAGCGCCACGCGCAGCTGAACAGACGCTTGATATTCGCTTTCGACAATTTTCCCTGAGAATTGAGCCAACAGCGTTTCAATCCCGGCCAACTGCCCGTATTCACACTGCAAAGTATATGCGGTCAACGGCGTCTTGCGCTGTGTTGCGAGCTGCGCAAGCGCCTGATGCACGCCGCCGCCGTACGCTTTGACCAGACCGCCGGTGCCGAGCAGAATACCACCGTAGTAGCGCACGACGACAGCGGTTATCTCGCCGACGCCGCTGCCCATAAGCTGCGCCAGCATCGGCTTACCCGCCGTCCCCGCCGGTTCGCCATCATCGGAAAATCCCAGCTGCTGCGAGTCATTTGGCGGCCCGGCGACCCACGCCACGCAGTGGTGACGGGCATCCGGATGTTCAGCCCTGACTGACTCGACAAACGCTTTTGCCGCCGCTATGCCGTCGGTATGCGCCAATAGCGTGATAAAGCGGCTCCTTTTGATCTCTTCCACAAAAGTGACCGGCGCGGCCGGTATCAACCAGCTTTCCATTACGCCAGTTTCAGATCGCGCGTCATGTTTTCAATACTGTTTTCGTGGATCACGACGTTGTCTTCGATACGAATACCGCCAAACGGTTTCAGCGCTTCAATTTTCTGCCAGTTGAAGTGTTTGCTGAACTGTCCCTCGCGCCACGGCGCCAGCAGCGATTCGATAAAGTAGATGCCCGGTTCAATCGTCAATACCATGCGCGGCTGCAGCACGCGCGTGCAGCGCAGGTAAGGATATTTTGCCGGCGCGGCCAGATGGGTACCGGTATCATCCTGCATAAAGCCGGCGACATCATGAACCTGCAGACCCAGAGGATGGCCAATACCGTGCGGCATAAACGGTCCGGTCAGGTCGTTTTCCACCATAGCTTCTTCACTCATCTCTTTGACGATCTGATGTTTACGCAGCAGTTTGGCAATACGCTGATGGAACTGGACATGATAATCCACATAGCTCACGCCCGCCTTCATGGTGCTAATCAGCGCCAGCTGTTCGTCATTAACATCTTTAATCAGTTGAGCATAGTCACTATCACCATGCGCCGCCCAGGTACGCGTCAGGTCCGCCGCATAGCCGTTATATTCCGCACCCGCATCCAGCAGGAAGCTGCGCAATTCCGCCGGTGCGCGATGATCCAGCTTCGTGTAATGCAGCACGGAGGCATGTTCGTTCAGCGCCACAATGTTGCTGTACGGTACATCGGTGTCGCGATGGCCGGTCGCGGTCAGATAGGCCTGATTGATATCAAACTCGCTCATCCCGGAGAGGAACGCTTCATGAGCGGCCTGATGACCGTTAACCGCCGACTTCTGCGCTTCGCGCATGCAGGCCAGCTCATAGTCAGTTTTATAAGAGCGGTAGTAGTGCAGATAATCAATCACCCCTTTCGGGTTGATTTTATCCGCCGCGAGTTCTAACCCCAGTGCGCGTTCCGGTACCGGCCCGATATAAGCGATATTGCCGCGCGCGGCAGGCAGCTGGCTGCCGATACCGTCCGCTTTCGGCAGGGCAATCACATCCACCTCTTCGGTCCAGAACGAAGTCGGTAGCGGTTCCACGTTATGCCAGTAGTCGACCGGCAGGTAGAACCACAGTTTCGGTTTGTTGACGCCGTCCACCAGCAGCCAGCAGTTAGGGACCTGGGTAACCGGCACCCAGGCTTTGAACTGAGGATTGACCTTGAACGGATACGGATGATCGTCAAGGAAGACGTTGAACAGTTCACCGGAGTGAATCAGCAGGGCATCCAGCTTAAAGCGGGCCAGTACGTCACGGGTGCGTTCTTGTAGGGTAACAATATGATTTTTATAGAGACCGGCAAGGGATTCCATCTTTTATCCTTTGATTTTATGAGATCGTGATGCTTCGCATCTTAGCACAATGACCTCAAACGAGGTGATCTCTACCGGGTGTGATCCGACCAGCATTTATTTAAAGTCTTATTTGCAATTTCTTAACATAAAATCCACACTCCGTCTCATCTGGTACGACCAGATCATATTGCTGGATTCAGGAGACTGACATGCTCTACAAAGGCGACACCCTGTACCTCGACTGGCGGGAAGACGGCATTGCCGAACTGGTGTTCGATGCCCCCGGCTCGGTCAACAAGCTCGATACCGCAACCGTAGCCAGCCTCGGTGAAGCGCTGGACGTACTGGAAAAACAAAAAGATCTTAAAGGGCTGCTGCTACGCTCCGAGAAAGCCGCTTTTATCGTCGGCGCGGATATCACCGAATTTCTTTCTCTGTTCCTGGTTCCCGAAGAACAGCTCAGTCAGTGGCTACATTTCGCTAATAGCGTATTTAACCGCCTGGAAGATTTGCCGGTTCCGACCATTTCCGCCGTCAACGGCTATGCGCTGGGCGGCGGCTGCGAATGCGTCCTGGCGACCGATTACCGTCTGGCGACGCCGGACCTGCGTATTGGCCTACCGGAAACGAAGCTGGGCATCATGCCGGGCTTTGGCGGCTCGGTGCGGATGCCGCGTATGCTTGGCGCGGACAGCGCGCTGGAAATCATTGCCGCGGGTAAAGACGTTGGTGCCGAACAGGCCTTAAAAATCGGCCTCGTCGACGGCGTGGTTAAACATGAAAAACTGATTGAGGGCGCGATAGCCATTCTGCGTCAGGCCATTAACGGCGACCTGGACTGGAAAGCGAAGCGCCAGCCGAAGCTGGAGCCTCTTCACCTGAGTAAAATTGAAGCTGCAATGAGTTTTACCATCGCCAAAGGCATGGTGGCGCAAACCGCCGGGAAACACTACCCGGCCCCGATTACCGCCGTTAAAACCATTGAAGCCGCCGCCCGCTTTGGCCGCGAAGAAGCGCTGGTTCTGGAAAACAAAAGTTTCGTCCCGCTGGCGCATACCAACGAGGCGCGTGCACTGGTCGGTATCTTCCTCAACGATCAGTACGTCAAAGCGAAAGCGAAGAAGCTGACTAAAGATATCGACACGCCAAAACACGCGGCCGTGCTGGGCGCGGGAATTATGGGCGGCGGTATTGCATACCAGTCGGCCTGGAAAGGCGTGCCGGTGGTCATGAAGGATATCAACGACAAATCGCTGACGCTTGGCATGACCGAAGCGGCCAAGCTGCTCAATAAACAGCTTGAGCGCGGCAAAATCGATGGGCTCAGGATGGCCGGCGTTATTTCCACTATACAGCCAACCCTGGATTACGCCGGCTTTGAACGCGTTGACGTTGTGGTCGAAGCCGTCGTTGAGAACCCAAAAGTGAAAAAAGCGGTGCTGGCGGAAACCGAAGAGAAGGTACGCCCGGATACCGTGCTAGCCTCGAACACCTCGACCATTCCTATCAGCGAGCTGGCCAGCGTTCTGCAGCGCCCGGAAAACTTCTGCGGCATGCACTTCTTTAACCCGGTGCATCGCATGCCGCTGGTTGAAGTGATCCGCGGCGATAAAACCTCGGATAAGACCATTGCCAAAGTCGTCGCCTGGGCCAGCAAAATGGGCAAAACGCCAATTGTGGTCAACGACTGCCCCGGCTTCTTCGTCAACCGCGTACTGTTCCCCTACTTCGCCGGTTTCAGCCAGCTACTGCGCGATGGCGCGGACTTCCGCAAGGTCGACAAAGTAATGGAAAAACAGTTTGGCTGGCCGATGGGGCCCGCCTATCTGCTGGACGTCGTGGGCATTGATACCGCGCATCACGCGCAGGCGGTCATGGCGACGGGCTTCCCGCAGCGAATGCAGAAAGAGTATCGCGATGCGATCGATGCTCTATTCGACGCTAACCGTTTCGGCCAGAAAAACGGCCTTGGCTTCTGGCGCTACAAAGAAGACAGCAAAGGTAAGCCGAAGAAGGAAGAGGATGCTGCCGTCGATAGCCTGCTGGCGGAAGTCAGCCAGCCGAAGCGCGATTTCAGCGATGAAGAGATTATCGCCCGTATGATGATCCCTATGGTCAACGAAGTGGTGCGCTGTCTCGAAGAGGGCATTATTGCCAGCCCGGCGGAAGCCGATATGGCGCTGGTTTATGGCCTGGGCTTCCCTCCGTTCCACGGCGGCGCGTTCCGCTGGCTCGATACGCTCGGTAGCGCAAAATATCTCGATATGGCGCAGCAGTACCAGCACCTCGGCCCGCTATACGACGTGCCGGAAGGATTGCGCAGCAAAGCGCGTCATAACGAACCGTACTATCCCCCGGTTGAGCCTGCCCGTGCGCCAGGCGACCTGAAAACGGCTTAAGGAGTCACAATGGAACAGGTTGTCATTGTCGATGCAGTTCGTACCCCGATGGGCCGTTCGAAGGGCGGCGCCTTTCGCCACGTACGTGCGGAAGATCTCTCCGCGCACTTGATGCGTAGCCTGCTTTCGCGTAATCCGTCTCTTGAGGCAAGCGCGATCGACGATATTTACTGGGGCTGCGTCCAGCAGACCCTGGAACAGGGCTTCAACATTGCCCGCAACGCGGCACTGCTGGCGGAGATCCCACATTCAGTACCCGCCACCACGGTCAATCGGCTGTGTGGTTCTTCTATGCAGGCACTTCACGACGCAGCGCGTATGATCATGACCGGCGATGCCAGCGTCTGCCTGATTGGCGGCGTAGAGCATATGGGCCACGTCCCGATGAGCCACGGCGTGGATTTCCATCCCGGGCTGAGCCGTAACGTCGCCAAAGCCGCCGGAATGATGGGTCTGACGGCAGAAATGCTGGCGCGCTTGCACGGCATCAGCCGGGAAATGCAGGACCAGTTCGCCGCCCGGTCCCACGCTCGCGCCTGGGCCGCGACGCAGTCCGGCGCATTCAAGACGGAGATTATCCCGACCGGCGGTCACGACGCCGACGGCGTACTGAAGTCTTACCGCTACGATGAAGTTATTCGCCCGGAGACAACGGTAGAAGCACTGGCCGCGCTGAGACCCGCGTTCGATCCGGTCACCGGCACCGTGACGGCCGGAACCTCTTCCGCTCTCTCCGATGGCGCCGCAGCGATGTTATTAATGAGCGAAAGCCGCGCCCGCGAACTGGGCCTGAGGCCTCGCGCTCGCGTGCGCTCGATGGCTGTCGTCGGCTGCGACCCGTCCATCATGGGCTATGGCCCGGTTCCCGCGTCAAAACTGGCGCTGAAAAAGGCCGGGCTCAGCACCAGCGATATCGATGTGTTCGAGATGAACGAAGCTTTTGCCGCCCAGATCCTTCCGTGCATTAAAGATCTGGGGCTAATGGAACAGATAGACGAGAAGATCAACCTCAACGGCGGCGCGATCGCCCTGGGCCATCCGCTCGGCTGTTCCGGCGCACGCATTAGCACCACCTTGATCAACCAGATGGAGCGTAAAGACGCGCAGTTCGGCCTGGCGACGATGTGTATTGGCTTAGGTCAGGGTATCGCGACGGTATTCGAGCGAGTTTAATCGAAGAGTTAATCCCTAAAGAGTTTAGTTGCCGTTCTTCCCGCCTGTCAGGGGCGGGTTTTTTATTTCTACCGATCGGTTATTATCGCCATGTACCTAATGATTATTAAGGATAATGAAGAGTGATGAAAACACTCCCAATCATTTTTCTGCTATCGACGTTCTCTGCCGCAGCGCTCGCCAGCGAACAGGATAGCGCTCAGGCATGTCTCTCCTGGGGAATCAGTAAAATGGCGCAGGATCCTGGCAGCGATCGGCTAAAGCATCTGGTCATCACCGACATTAATACCGAACGTTATGATGAGAAGGTAGGCAGCCAGCATATCGCGACGCAGCTAACCGCCACGCTGAAAAAAGAAGGGAACCCGATAGGGAAAATGCTCTGTTTGCTGGAAAACGATCGGCCGCTATACGTTTACTTCAGCGATGACCGGTAAAAATAGCACCCAGGCTAAAAGCCCGGATGCTTTCAGAGCAGCTATCAGATAAACGCAAAGGCATCGCCAAACAGGCGATCTTCACGCGCGCCGCGCTCGTTGCAGAACAGGTCACGGGCAATTTTTGCCATCTCGAAACGGCCGGCGATATAGATATCATGCTCGCCCAGCGTACCGTAATCCTGCAGGACCGCTGTAAGCACGGTTCCGGTGCGGCCACGCCACTCGGCTTCAGGCTGCTCAACAACGGGTTCAACTCGCAGGCCCGGATGCCGCAGGCTTAACGCTTCCAGCTCGGCCAGATCGTAGAGATGCTTCGCTTCGCGTCCGCCCCAGTAGATGGCGATATCGCGGTTCGGATTGCGCGCCAGCGCGGTGAGCAGAATCGAACGCACGTAAGAGAAGCCCGTACCCCCGGCGATCAAAATCAGCGGGCGTTCTTCATCATCGCGCAGCCAGGCTTCGCCATGCGGCATATCGACCTCAATTTCACGCTCTTTCAGGATACGATCCATCACCGCCATCGCATACAGGTTAAGTTCAGATGCACCGATATGCAGCTCGATAAACTCCTGTTCCGACGGCGTAGAAGCCATGGAGAATGGGCGCTTATCGCGTTCGTCCATCACGACCATCAGATACTGACCAGCCCGGAAGGCAAACGCCGCTTCCGGCACTAATCGAACGCGATACACAGTATCGGTAATCGCCTCCACCGAGGTCACTTTACAGCTTAAGGTTGTCATGCGTCCCCTCTGTCGGGTCTATTGTGCAAAACAGCGGCGTAGCCCCGCTTACTGTTATTTGAAGATAGCCAGTTCGTCCCAGATGGCGTCGACGCGCGCCGTCACTTCAGGATCTTTCTTGATAGGACGACCCCACTCGCGCTGGGTCTCTCCAGGCCATTTGTTTGTGGCATCCAGCCCCATTTTTGAACCCAAACCGGAAACCGGTGAGGCAAAATCCAGATAATCAATTGGCGTATTTTCTACCAGTACCGTATCACGCGCCGGGTCCATACGGGTAGTAATCGCCCAAATCACATCATTCCAGTCGCGCGCGTTGACATCGTCATCGCAGACGATAACAAACTTGGTATACATGAACTGACGGAGGAATGACCAGACGCCCATCATGACGCGTTTCGCGTGACCGGCGTACTGCTTCTTCATCGTGACCACCGCCAGGCGATAAGAACAGCCTTCAGGCGGTAAATAGAAATCCACGATTTCAGGAAACTGCTTTTGCAGGATGGGGACGAACACTTCATTCAGCGCAACGCCCAGCACCGCGGGTTCGTCCGGCGGACGCCCGGTGTAGGTCGAATGGTAGATGGCGTCTTCACGCTGAGTAATATGGGTAACGGTAAAGACCGGGAAGTTATCCACTTCATTGTAGTAGCCCGTATGATCGCCATACGGGCCTTCCGGCGCCATCTCTCCGGCCTCAATATATCCTTCCAGCACGATCTCCGCGCTGGCGGGCACTTCCAGTTCGTTAGAGATGCACTTCACGACTTCGGTTTTCGTTCCGCGCAGCAGCCCGGCAAACGCATACTCGGAGAGGGTATCCGGAACCGGGGTCACCGCCCCGAGAATGGTCGCCGGATCGGCACCCAGCGCGACGGATACCGGGAAACGCTCGCCAGGACGCGCTGCGCACCACTCCTGGAAGTCCAGCGCGCCGCCGCGATGCGATAGCCAGCGCATAATCAGCTTGTTCTTACCAATCAGCTGCTGGCGATAAATGCCCAAATTTTGCCGCTCTTTATGCGGACCGCGGGTCACCGTCAGCCCCCAGGTGATCAGCGGCGCGGCATCTTCCGGCCAGCAGGTCATGATCGGGATGCGGGTCAAATCCACCTCATCGCCCTGGAGGATTTTTTGCTGGCACGGGGCCCCGCGCAGCCGCTTAATCGGCATATTCAGCACCTGCTTGAACTGCGGCAGCTTATCAAACAGGTCGCGGAAGCCTTTTGGTGGCTCCGGCTCTTTCAGAAATGCCAGAAGCTTACCCACTTCCCGCAGCGAACTGACATCCTCCTGCCCCATCCCCAGCGCGACTCGCCGCGGCGTGCCGAAAAGATTACACAGCACCGGCATGGCGTAGCCTGTAGGATTTTCGAATAGCAGGGCCGGACCGCCGGCGCGCAACGTGCGGTCGGCAATTTCGGTGATTTCCAGGTGAGGATCGACCGGCAGGGAGATCCGTTTCAATTCCCCCTGCTGCTCCAGTAATGTCAGAAATTCGCGTAGATCGTGGTATTTCATGGAGTTGTTATTGACCTCTATACAGGCGGCTGATTATACGGCGTTCGCCGGAGCTATGCTGTATTTTTGTTAAATTAGCGTGAAAGACCGCTGAAATTTAGTTTTCACCCGCAATGATTTCGCGATCGTACCGGGCTTTTGTTATGCTTGCTGCTAGTAGCATTGGAAAGAGTCATTATGCAAGCCTGGTATTTACTTTATTGCAAACGTGGGCAGCTTGAACGCGCCCAGGAACACCTTGAGCGGCAGGCCGTGAATTGCCTGATGCCAACGATCGAGCTGGAAAAAATCGTCCGCGGTAAACGCACGACGGTCAGCGAGCCACTGTTCCCAAATTATCTGTTTATCGAGTTCGATCCGGAAGTGATTCATACCACCACCATCAGCGCAACGCGCGGTGTGAACAGCTTTGTGCGTTTCGGCGCGCTGCCCGCCATCGTGCCGTCTGCCGTCATTCATCAGCTTTCCATCTACAAACCAGAAGGGATCACCGATCCGGAAACGCCGCACGAAGGCGATAGCGTGCTGATTACCGATGGCGCCTTTGAGGGTCTGCAGGCTATTTTTACCGAACCGGACGGTGAAGCCCGTTCAATGCTGCTGCTGAATTTACTTAACAAGCAGGTGCTACAGAGCGTTAAAAATACTGATTTTTATAAAATCTGACGGCGTCTAAAAGCGCACGCCAAAGAGTCTTCTGACGTTAGCATCGGTAATCTCTTCCAGCCACTGCGCCTCTTCCCCACGCCATCCCGCGATGCTGGTCAGAATATGCGGCAGGTAGGCGGGCTCATTACGGCGGGAAGAGGGTTTTGGCCGCATATCGCGGGGCAACAAATAGGGCGCATCAGACTCAACCAGCAGGCGATCTGCCGGAATATCGGCCAGCAAGGATCGCAGCTCCAGCCCCCGACGCTCATCGCATACCCAGCCGGTGATACCAATAAATAAACCGTGCTCAAGGCATTCGCGCATCTCTTCACGGCTACCCGTAAAGCAATGCACAACGGCCCCCGGGAGCTTATCAAGCCAGGGAACCAGCAGGGCCAGAAAGCGCTCGTGCGCATCGCGACAGTGCAGAAATACCGGCATCGACAGCTCCGCTGCCAGCGCCAGCTGGGCGCTAAACGCCGCTTCTTGCTCCTGAGGCGCCGAAAAGTTGCGGTTGAAGTCGAGGCCGCATTCGCCAACCGCAACGACTTCCGGCTCGCGAGCCAGCGCATAGACCGCAGCCGCTACCGATTCCGTCCAGCAGCGACTATCGTGGGGATGAACGCCGGCCGTTGACCAGCATCCCGAATAACGGCGCGCCATCTGTTGCGCCTGCGCGCTTTCATGTAGGTTGGTTCCCGTCAACAGCATCCCGGTGACACCCGCCTCCCGAGCCCGGGAAACCACCTCATCGCGATCGCGGGAAAACTGCGAACTGGTCAGGTTTACGCCGATATCAAACATCATCGCTCCCATATGGCAACCGCCCTGGCGGGCGGTTGAGCGTTATTCTTCTTTACCCTGCGCCTCTTCGGCAGCGGCATCCTCGTCACGCGTAAGGCGTTTACCGGTGTAGAACCGCGCGAAGAAGACCCCAACCTCAAACAGACAGTACATCGGAATCGCCAGCAGAGTTTGCGAAAACACGTCCGGCGGAGTCAGCAGCATCCCCACAACGAATGCGCCAACCAGGACATAGGGACGTTTCTTACGCAGGTCTTCCGGCGTGGTGACGCCCATCCAGCACAGCAGCACGATGGCCACCGGAACCTCGAACGAGACGCCAAACGCGATAAACAGCGCCATCACAAAGTCGAGATAGCTGCGAATATCGGTAGAGACCTGTACGCCTTCAGGCGCCGCGTGGGTCAGAAAACCAAACGCCAGCGGGAAAACGACGAAGTAGGCGAAAGCCATACCGATATAGAACAGCAGCGTACTGGAGACCAGCAGCGGCATAACCAACCGACGCTCATGCTTATACAGCGCTGGCGCCACAAAGGCCCAGACCTGATACAGAATGACCGGTACCGATAAAATTATCGATACCATAAAGGTCAGCTTGATCGGCGTGAAGAAAGGCGAGGCCACATCCGTCGCGATCATGGTCGCGCCAACCGGCATCTGCCGAATAAGCGGCGCGGAAACCAGCTGATAGATATCGTTGGCGAAATAGACTAACGCCAGGAAAATGACCAGAATCGCAAGAATGCTGTTGATCAAGCGCTTGCGCAGCTCGATCAGATGCGTAATTAGCGGTTGAGTATCGTCTACGCCCATTTTTACTGTTTATCACTCGGTACAGGGGAGGAGGAATCGGAAGCCGCCACGGCAGTTTTTACTTTCACTGCCGGGATTTCACTCTGCGAAGCGGGAAGCTCTTCAGCCACGGGGTCAGGCGCATGCTCCGGCGCACTGACCTGGTGTTCAGCCGTCGCCGGCGTCACGTCCTTGCGCTGCTCTTCACTCCCTTTAACGACTGGGTTGTGAATGGTGTTGGCTTCGTCGCTGGCTTTTTCAGGATCGTGGGCGGAGTAGGATCGCTTCATAGATTCAGCCGCTTCACGCAGCTCATCCATTGAAGCTTTTAGCTCGGGCGTCAGGTTGTCCAGGCTGGCCTTTTCCACCTTTTTAAGGCTTTCCTGAAACTCCTGCAGTTTTAATTCCTGCGTTATTTCATTTTGTACGGTAGCCGCAAGCGACCGCAGCGTGCGGATCCAGCTAACCACCGTCTTTACCGCTACCGGCAGTCGCTGCGGCCCCAAAACGATGAGGCCAATCACGAATACCAGCAGCAGCTCACTAAAACCGATATCGAACACGAATTACACCTGCTCTTTGTCGTGGCGTTTAGTCTCGTCTTTCTTTACATCATCCGGTTTATCAGCAAGGGTTTTCGCCGCAAAATCGGCATCGGGTGCGGATTTTTCCGGTTTATCTTCGTCGCTCATGGCCTTTTTAAAGCCTTTGATCGACGCCCCTAGATCTGAACCGAGCGAGCTCAGCTTTTTTGTCCCAAAAAGCAGAACCACGATGACGACAACAATGAGTAACTGCCAAATACTGATACCACCCATACACATTCCCCTATGACAGATGATGAATTATTAGGACGCATTATACACATTATGCGCAGTGATAAAGGCGGCCGCCGTCAGTTCGTCTTTCGCCAGCCGATAAGCCAGGTTACGACGCCAGCGGCCATCAGCCAGCCGGGCATCATGCCCCACTCGGGACGATGAATGAATAGCAGCGTACCACTCAGTAATAAAACCGCGCCTATACCAAACAGATAGCGGGATTGACCCTGGCGCACGTGCCGCACCTGGATGTCGCGCACGATGGTATCGACGCTATTCTGCAGCTGCTTGCTTTGCTGCAGGCTCTGGTACACCAGTTCCGGTATTTCCGGCATTCTTTCGATCCAGAACGGCGCTTTTTCTTTAAACGCCCGAACCAGAGCTGGAATGCCCACCTGATCTTTGATCCATGACTCAAGGAACGGTTTCGCCGTTTTCCACAAGTCTAACTGAGGATAGAGCTGGCGACCTACACCTTCTACGTAAAGTAATGTCTTCTGCAGCAGAACCAGCTGCGGCTGCACTTCCATATTGAAACGTCGCGCCGTATTAAACAGGTTCAACAACACGTGGCCAAACGAGATTTCCGCCAGCGGTTTTTCAAAAATAGGCTCGCAGACGGTACGAATAGCAAACTCGAACTCTTCAACGTTGGTATCCGCGGGAACCCAGCCGGAATCAACGTGCAGCTCCGCAACTTTGCGGTAATCCCGATTAAAGAAGGCAATGAAGTTCTCCGCCAGATAGCGCTTATCTTCTTTGTTCAGCGAACCGACGATACCGCAGTCAATACCAATATACTGCGGATCTTCCGGATGATTACGGCTGACAAAAATATTGCCCGGATGCATGTCAGCATGGAAGAAGCTGTCGCGGAAAACCTGGGTAAAGAAGACCTGCACGCCACGCTCGGCCAGCAGCTTCATGTTAGTCCCCTGCGCTTCCAACGCGGCGACGTCGGACACCGGGATCCCGTAAATCCGCTCCATCACCATCATGCCTTCGCTGCAGTAGTCCGAATAAACTTCCGGGACATAAAGCATTGGGCTCTCGTCGAAGTTGCGGCGAAGCTGGATAGCGTTCGCCGATTCACGCAGCAGGTTGAGCTCATCCAACAGCGTTTTTTCGTATTCGCGAACCACTTCCTGCGGGCGAAGGCGACGGCCGTCCGGTAACAGACGCGGCACCCAGCGGGCAAGACGGTAGATGAGCTTCATATCCGCTTTAATAACCGGAACGATATCCGGGCGGATCACCTTAATGACCACCTCTTTGCCGTTCTCTTTCAGACGCGCGGTATGCACCTGGGCAATAGAAGCGGAAGCGAGCGGTTCAATCGAGAAATCATCAAACCAGGCTTCTACCGGCAGGCCGCCCATGGCTTGCTCAATCTGCTTTTTGGCCTGCAGACCGTCAAAAGGCGCGACGCGATCCTGCAGCATGGCCAACTGATCGGCAATGTGCGGCGGAAACAGGTCGCGACGGGTCGAGAGCATCTGGCCAAACTTGATCCACACTGGCCCCAGTTCCTGTAATGCGAGACGCAGTCGCTCGCCAAGAGGACGATCTTTGTGGCGATTGGGCATCCAGAAGAGCATCCGCCTCCAGATTCGCAGCGGCAGCGTGATACGCATTTTGGGAATGAGCTCATCCAGCCCGTAGCTCAAAAAGGTGTGGACGATAAAATACAGGCGCCGTATTTCTCCTGGCGTCATTTGCCCTCCAGCGTTTCCAGCCGTTTTTCCAGCGCGGCCAGGGTTCGTTCCACCGCAGCGGTTTCCTCTGCAAACCAGGCCAGCTCCAGCGGCCCAGGCGCCAGACGCCACTCTTCGGTAATCACTTCCGCGACATAGCGCTGCTGGCGCTGAGCGCCATGCAGAAGAAAACGAGCGCCGCCGCGTAATACTTTACTGAAGCCTTCCGCAACAACATCACCGGTATACGGGGCGAGCAGTTCAGCCGGATCGAACTCCGCCAGATCGCAGAGCGTGACGGTATTTTGCACCACCTGCAGATCGCCCTCTACTTCGAGATCGCCGCTACGAATCAGCGCGGTAAGCTGCTGACGATTGCGCAGCTGCGGAAGCACGCTCAGGCGGGTACGCACGGTGCAGTCAGCCTCGCCTTCCCATGCGCCCAGCACGTCTACCTGACGCTCGCTAAAAACCAGCACCACGGGTGCGGAAAGCTCTTGCAGCTCGACGCGCAGCACTTTCCCCAGCAGACGCTGGCGGGCGGGTTTCAGCGCCCGATCGCGCCAGAGGAAAGCATTGAGGACCGTCTCAAGACCGGCGGTAACCAGTGGTTTGAAAGGCATATCGTCCCTCCTGTCAGAACTTATAACCGCGGTGTAGCGCAACGATACCTGCCGTGAGGTTGTAGTAGTCGACGCTTTCAAACCCTGCGTCCTGCATCATGCCTTTCAGCGTCTCCTGATCGGGGTGCATTCGAATAGATTCAGCAAGATAACGATAGCTTTCGGCATCTTTAGCAACCAGCTCACCCACGCGCGGCAGAATATGGAAGGAATAAGCGTCGTAGGCTTTGCTGAGCGGCTCAATAATCGGTTTCGAGAATTCCAGCACCAGCAGACGACCGCCCGGTTTTAGCACGCGATACATGGAGCGCAGCGCTTTTTCTTTATCGGTCACATTTCGCAGGCCGAAGGAAATCGTAATACAATCAAAGGTATTGTCCGCAAAAGGCAGCGCTTCAGCGTTTGCCTGGACGTATTCCACGTTGCCGACGATGCCGATGTTGCGCAGCTTCTCACGGCCCATTTTAAGCATTGAGTCGTTGATATCCGCTAGCATCACGCGGCCGGTTTCTCCCACCAGACGAGAGAATTTCGCCGTCAGATCGCCGGTACCACCCGCCAGATCCAATACGGTTTGCCCGCGGCGGACGCCGCTGCAGTCGATGGTGAAACGCTTCCACAAACGATGAATACCGAACGACATCAGGTCGTTCATGACGTCATATTTTGCGGCCACAGAATGAAATACATGCGCCACCATGTCAGCTTTCTGCTCTTTGGCGACAGTCTGAAAGCCAAAATGCGTCGTTTCTTGTGAATCCTCAACCATCTCAATGCCTGCTTACTTATCAAGAAAATGTTCGTTGAGTGTAACAGGTTTAGCGCACTTCCCATACGCTTCAACGCGGCTGAGGGCGGTTATCATATGCGGCGGCAGCGGCCGTATCGGAAGAAAAATTGTTATCTTCCTGAACGTTACCGTCATCTGTAAGGAAGTATTCCTCATCCTGTGTGATTGCCTGTTCGACTAAGTCAGGATTAATCCCACGTTTAACCTCCACGCCCAGCTCGCGAAATGATTCCGCCTGCACCAGCAGGTTGCCTCGCCCGGAAGCGAGCTTTTTCATCGCCTGGCGGTAGTTATCCTGGGCTTTATCCAGGCTCTGGCCGATAGCGGACATATCGTCAACAAATAGGCGCATTTTGTCGTACAGCCGCCCCGCTCTTTCGGCAATTTTCTGCGCGTTACGGCTCTGATGCTCATAGCGCCAGAGATTGGCGATAGTCCGCAGCGCCACCAGCAGCGTGGTCGGGCTCACCAGCATAATGTTGTTTTTCAGCGCTTCGCTAATGAGTTCCGGCTGGCGATCGATCGCCAGCAGGAAGGCTGGCTCCACCGGGATAAACATCAGAACGTAGTCGAGCGAGCGCAATCCCGGCAGTTGCTGGTAGTCTTTACGCCCCAGCAGGCGCATATGGTTGCGTACGGAAGCGATATGCTCCTGCAGCGCCGCTTCACGTGTGTAATCATCTTCGGCATTGAAATAGCGTTCGTAGGCCACCAGGGTCATCTTGGCATCGATAACCACGTCTTTCCCCTGCGGCAAACGGACAATCACATCGGGCTGCATCCGCGAGCGGTTGTCCGTTTCGATGCTCACCTGGGTCTGATATTCATGACCCTCCCGCAGCCCGGACGCTTCCAGCACGCGGGTCAATACCACCTCGCCCCAGTTGCCCTGGGTTTTGTTATCGCCCTTAAGCGCGCGAGTCAGGTTCAGCGCCTCTTGGGCCATTTGCGCATTAAGCTGCTGGAGATTACGGATTTCATGAGCCAGGGTGTGGCGCTCCCGCGCTTCCTGGCCAAAGCTATCCTGCACCTGACGGCGAAAACCATCCAGTTGCTCGCGAAGCGGCGTCAGCAGGCCGTGCAGGCTCTGGCGATTCTGCTCATCCACCCGTCGGTTGCTGTGCTCAAAGATGCGGTTCGCCAGATTCTCAAACTGCTCGCTAAGCCGCTGCTCGCTGTTGACCATCTGGCGGATTTTATCTTCGGCATGCAGCTGAGTGGATTCAAGGCGGGTTGTCACTTCACGGAGATCGGCCTCCAGCGAGGCGTTGATATCGCGCAGGCTGCGCAGCTCGTTATTGAGCAGCTCGCACTCTTCTCGCCAGTGGGACTCCTGCACCAGCTGCTGGCGGGCCGCGCTCAGTTCAATATCCAGCTCGCGCCGCTCTTCAATAAGATCGGCGCGAATTTGATCGGCGTGCGCTTTCGTCGCCAGCCAGCCAACAATCAGGCCCACGGCTAGCGCCGCAACGGCACTCATAATAATCGAAATATCCACAACGCCCCCTGCGGCAACCACTTACGGCACAAAATAGAATTGTGCTGTACAAACGTCCAGTTGGAAAGGGTTTTCCTGCGAGGCGCTACGCAAAAAAGAAGAGCCGGAGAGTCCGGCCCTTTTCGGAAAGGAGAAGAACTACAGCAGGCGACGCGCCGCTTCCACGACAATTTTCACCGCATGGCTTTCGGTTTGCTTCATGGTTTCCGCGTTCGGAATTTCCTGCTGGGTACGGTTGACGATAACCCCGGCAACCATCCCGGCGCGCAGGCCCTGGCTGGCGCACATCGTCAGCAGCGTGGCGGATTCCATTTCATAGTTCATCACGCCCATCGACTGCCACTCTTCCATCGAGCCTTTAAAGCGGCTCACAACGCGGCCGGAGAAGGTGTCGTAACGTTCCTGTCCCGGATAGAAGGTGTCGGAGGAGGCAGTCACGCCGATATGGGTGGTCGCGCCGATAGATTTCGCCGCTTCAACCAGCGCGGTAGTGCATTCAAAATCAGCCACCGCCGGGAACTCCATGGGCGCAAAGTGCAGACTTGCACCGTCCAGGCGCACAGAAGCGGTAGTCACCAGAACATCGCCTACGTTGATGTGCGGCTGGATGGCGCCGGTGGTGCCAATGCGCAGGAAGGTACGGATGCCGAGCTGGGCCAGTTCTTCCACGGCGATAGAGGTCGATGGGCCGCCGATACCGGTGGAGCAGACAATCACTGCTTTACCGTCCAGCTCCGCGCGCCAGGTGGTGAATTCACGGTGAGATGCCAGCTTAACCGGCTTATCCATCAGCGCGGCGATCTTTTCCACACGCTCTGGATCGCCAGGGACGATAGCCAGCGTAGCCCCTTGTAAATCGTTTTTGGTGAGGCCGAGATGAAAAACATCAGACTTGGACATAAAAAACTCCTCTGTGGGTCGAATTATCAGCAGAAGCAAAACGGTACTTTACAGAAGCTGTCGGCTCAATTTTGTGACAACAATCACCATGAATGAAATTCATTGCAATAACTTTCCATAAAATAGTGATACACATCACATTAACAAGCGAAATCGCGGAAGCCTGAACAAAAGATAGCCTGTTTCGGGCACTGTGTTTGGTTAACGTCCTGTCCAGAGCAGCTATAGTTATTGCTGCGCTAATAAATTAAGGGTACGGAGAATACCATGACGACAATTAAGCAAACCGGCTTTGCACCTGCAGCCACGCCGCACGCCTCAACTGCCGTTCACACATCAGATGAGAACATCGTCTCCGGAGAGACATCAATCCCTTCGCAGGGGGATAACATGCCGGCATTCCACGCCCGCCCGGGGAACGTCGACGGCCCGCTGCCGGTCGTTATTGTGGTTCAGGAAATTTTCGGCGTGCATGAACATATCCGCGATATTTGCCGCCGTCTGGCGAAAGAGGGGTATCTGGCTATCGCACCAGAGCTGTACTTCCGCCAGGGCGACCCTAATGATTACAGCGACATCCCTTCTCTGTTCCAGGGGCTGGTTAAAAAAGTGCCGGACTCTCAAGTGCTGGCCGACCTCGATCACGTGGCCAGTTGGGCCTCCCGCCACGGCGGCGATGCCCATCGCCTGCTGATTACCGGCTTCTGCTGGGGCGGGCGCATTACCTGGCTGTACGCTGCGCATAACCCGCAGCTAAAAGCCGCCGTCGCCTGGTACGGCAAACTGGTCGGAGAGAAAACGTTGAATTCGCCGAAGCATCCGGTCGATATTGCCGTCGATCTCAACGCGCCGGTTTTAGGGCTCTATGGCGCGAAAGATGACAGCATTCCGCAGGATACGGTGGAAACCATGCGCCAGGCGCTGCGGGCGGCCAACGCCACGGCGGAGATCGTGGTTTACCCGCACGCTGACCACGCCTTTAATGCCGACTATCGCGCCAGCTATCATGAAGAGTCGGCGAAGGACGGCTGGCAACGGATGCTGGCCTGGTTTGCCCAGCATGGCAGTAAGCGCGGTTAAAGTTCAGCTATTGCCGATATGGCGCTTCACCATCCCGGCAATAGTACCGTCCGCTATCCATGAAGAAAGGCAGCGGCAAATAAATTCATAATGCTGCGGCGCATTGCGCGGTACGCATATCGCCTGGCGTATCTGGCTAAAGCTGTCGGGCAGAACGCGCAACGCCGGGTTTTCCTGCGCGGCTTGCTCCAGAGGCTGGCGAATACCGGCCGCCATATCGCCTTCGCCGTGGATGAACGCCTGAATAGCCTCCTGAGAAGTGGCGTACTGGCGCATCGTCGCGTGTTTTAGCGTGCGAATCAGATACAGCTCGTAGGCCGCACCTTTGCCCACGTTTATCACCACACCTTCTCGGTCCATCTCCTGAACCGACCCTATTTCACTCTCTTTTTTAACCATCGCCGAGCTTTCGATGGTGACGTAGGGCGGCGTGAAGCGAAGCTTATCTTCCCGCGCCGGGTCGATAGCCAGAAAGGCGATATCCCATTGATCCTGCAGCGCAGCATCCACGACCTGCCCGGCCGTCGGCCAGGTCACAAACCGCGCTTCGCGCTGGCTCTCTGCCGCCAGCCTCTTTGCCAGCTCAACGGTTATCCCCCCCGGGGCACCTCCCGGCAACAGTGTCGTAAGAACCGGGTTACCCAGGTTAATGGCAAAACGCAAAAAGTCTTTTCGATCGTGGTGTTCACTCACTTTTCACCTCCGGACAGTCGCAACAGCCTCGTTTCAGAAAACGTTAAACGGTAGTCAAAGAGATCCGCCCTGAACAACCTCCAGCCATTGGACGCTACCTTGCTGGTTCAGCATTCTCAATGCTGCGCGCCGCAGCATTTTTTATATTTACGCCCGCTGCCGCAGGGGCAAGGGTCGTTGCGGGAAGCCATCATCGGCGCCTGCTGCGCCTCTTGCGCCAGCCACTGCATTATCGCCGGAAGCGGATAACCGTTGTCCAGGAGCTGCCGCCAGACGTTCATATATGGCGTCACGTGTTTGAAAAAGTGCTGATAGCCCGCGCACAGATAGCTGTGGCCGGGACGGCCGCTCGGGGAAACGGCGAAACGATGCTTCGGGCAGCCGCCGTGGCAAACAAAACGAAACTCGCAGCGGCGGCAATCTGCCGTTAGCGTCTCTTGCTTCGCCTGACCAAAGGCGATGGCCTGCGCGCTATTGTTCAGCTCCCGGATGCTCTGCTGATGAATATTGCCCAGCCTGTGCTCCGGGTAAACATAGTGATCGCAGTTATACAGATCGCCATTCGATTCCAGCGCAAAAGCGTGGCCGCAGGTGGCCGAATGTACGCACAGCACCGGCGGCTGGCCGGTCCACGCCGCCAGGGCGACGTCAAACATCTGCACATAGACGCGATCGACGTCGCGACGCACCCAGATATCGAAAATTTGGTTAAGAAACTCGCCGAACTGCCAGGAGGGTACCGTCCAGGGCGCCAGCCGCGCCGCGCTCTCCCCCGGCAGTACCAGCTGTAGCGGAGCCGAGGCGTCGCTGCTCATTCGTTCGACCAGCGGGATAAACTGCATATAGCGCGAACCGGCCGCCAGCAGGAAATCGTACACTTCGCGGGCGTGATCAACGTTATGCTTGCCGACCACGGTCAGGGTGTTGAACTCAACGTTATGGGACTTCAATAGCGCCATCGCCGCAACGACCTTCTCGTGGGTTCCCTTTCCCGCGCGGTTGACGCGGTACTGGTTATGTAGATGCGCCGGACCGTCTATCGACAAGCCCACCAGAAAACCCTGCTCGGCAAAAAAACGCGCCCACTCATCGTCCACCAGTACGCCGTTAGTTTGCAGCGCATGTTCTATCTTCTTACCGTTGGCGTACTTGTCACACAGCTCAACGACTCGGTGAAAGAACGGCAGCCCCATCATCGTCGGCTCGCCGCCCTGCCAGGCAAAGGTCACCGCATCGCCGGACTGGGCGGCAATATGCTGGCGAATATAGTTTTCCAGCGTCTCATCGGACATGCGCCAGTTTTTATTCCGTTCCGGATAAAGCGCTTCTTTTTCCAGATAAAAGCAGTAGGTGCAATCGATGTTACACACCGAGCCGCTCGGCTTTGCCATCACGTGGCAGCCATGAATCATGCTAATTTCCCCTGCTTTGATGGCCCGGTAAATTCTGCCATTAACTGTTCTCTACAATGTACTGATAGCAGCTGGCGATATGGCGGGCGATGGTATATTCCACCAGCTCACCGCGATCGTTAAATCCCTGGCGAGTCTTCACCAGCAGCGGCTCGCCTGCGGCAACCTGCAAAATATCGCAGTCCTGGGTCGTCGGCAGCTCGGCGGTAATGGTGTCTTTATAGCTATCGATATTCTCGCCGCGCTGTTCCAGCGCGCTGTACAATCCTTCTTTAAATGCGTCTAACGTCAGTTCGCCCAGACGCGGCGTCAGCCAGATATAGTTTACCTGCGCGGGAAGTTCGTTTTGTCGATAGATCGTACGGGTGAGACGCTGAATTTTCTGCTCCGCCGGGAGCACGAACGCCTGCGCCACTTCCGGCGGCGGTAAGAGCAGCTCAAGTGTCAGATTATGTCGCGAAATAGAGTGCTGCTGCTGGCCGTCAATCAGTCGAATGCGGGTTTTTACACCCTGTTTCTCGGAGGTGCTGATGACCATGGTGCCAATACCGGCCTGGCGTTTGACCAGCCCTTTTGCGGCAAGCTCGGCCAGCGCGCGCCGGGCCGTGATGCGGCTAACGCCGAACAGCTCTTCAAATTCGGCTTCGGTAGGCAGGACATCATTCTTCTTGTAGGTTCCGGACCTCAGCTTTTCCAGCAGGATGTCGTATAGCTGGGCGTACAAAGGCTTCGCCCCGCGAGAATAGTCCAGTTCTTCTTTCATTAACTTCGCACTCCTGTTCCCCGGCCGTGGCCGGGGGTACCCCTTAATCAAGTCGCATTTCTAACGCCATCTTATAGTACACGCTCTGATGCTGCTCCTCCGGAACCTCGTTCTGCACGAACGCCCACAAATTTTGCCGATCCCAGTTCGGCTGACAGGCGGCCCGCAGCTTTTCAGCCAGAGCGTTCTGTCCGCCCCCCTCCAGATGCTGCAGCAACGCATACAGCCCGTAGCGCACCTGCGGCGCAAAAGCGGACAGCTCCGGCAGCAGATGCGGATCCCGCCCGAGCAGCGGGCCTTGCGCATCGTCCAGCCCGTAGCGCGCGTACAGTTCGCCGGGCGCATCGTTTTCCTGCATCATGAAAATCATCTGCTCCCGCAGTCGCCGCGCCGCTTGTTGATCCCGACACTGGGTTTGCTGCGTCGGATCGCTCTGTAAATCATACAAGCGATGACCAAAGCGATCGGCGCCGCGGGTCATTACCGACTCGGCGGGAACTTTCATTACCGGGCAGCCCTTAGTAAAGCGAAACGGCGGATGCAGCGTCGTTGCGCGTAGCTCCTGCGGCGTAAAGCGGCGGTTGATCCGCGTTGGCATCAGGGTGTATTCGTACAGGCCATCAACGCCGCGCTCAACGGGCGAACGCATATAAACATAGCGACCATCAGTAATATTGATATGGCAGCCGTGATAACCAAACAGGGCATAGTCGCGTACCGGCGTATCGTCGCGCAACGCGGGCAACAGCGAGACGCCCTGCATATCCGCCGGTTTATTCAGGCCAAAACAGTCCAACAGCGTCGCGGGAAGATCGATGGTCTGCACCAGCGCCTGACGAGACTCGCCCGCGCCGCCGTACTGCGGATGCCAGATAAATAAGGGAACATTCGCCACTTCGTTATACAGCGGCATGATATTTTTCCCCCACCACTCATGCTCGCCGAGCAGAAAACCGTGGTCGGTGTTGACGATCAGCAGCGTGTCGCGCCACAGATCGTAACGATCCATATAGTCCAGCACCTTCCCGACGTACGCATCCACCATCGTCAGCAGCGCCATGTAGTACCGTTGGATCACGCTCTTGCGTTCGGCGCTTTCGGTGACGAAGTAGTACGGCGGCCAGCCGTCGAACTGCGCGGGATCGTCAATGCCGTACATCTTCAGGTATTTTTCCGGCACAAAAAACGGCTCATGCGGATCGAAACACTCCAGCTGCAGAAACCAGCTGTCGCTGGCGTGGTTGGCGTCGATAAACGCCAGCCCTTTGCCAATCGTCCGCGCCAGATGATGATCCTCTTCGTTCTGCATAAACTGCGCGTTGATCTGATGCTGAACCCGGCTGGCGATGCGCCGCTGTTTGATCTCCTCCGGCTCGCCGGATTCGTAGCGGTATTTCGGCTTATTTACCACGCCTTTCCAGGCATCGCCCTCCTGACCGCGCACAAACTCGTAGGTACTGTAGCGAGAGTGATAGGTCGCCCCGCCGTCGCGCCAGTAGTGTTTATGGTCCGTCACCAGATGGGTGTGAATGCCGTTCTTCTTCAGCAGCTCCGGAACCGAATCATCGAACGGCTCGATCGGTGACCAGCCGCGATGTAAAAAGTTATAGCGTCCGGTATGCAGCTCCCGGCGCGCGGGCATGCAGGGCATGCTGCCGACATAGGCGTTATCAAAACGAACCGTACGCTCCTTCAGCCGCTGAAAATTCGGCGTGATCGCCCTGTCGCTGCCGTAGGCCGACAGCAGGCGCTTATTCAGCGAATCAAACATCAACATAATCGCTTTCATGCTTTACTCCTTCACTCTTCCTTCACGCCGTTTCTTTATCGTAACCGCGTACTTTGCCGACGATATAGGTCAGCACGAAGGCTGCGGCGCAGCCGGTTAACCATGAGAGGATGTACTGTAAATATTTACCGTCGGCGATGAGCGGCAGCGCGGAGAGCCCGGCGGCGCCCACGCCGTTGGTCGAAACCCCCAGCAGCACCACCATCATTCCGCCAAAGCCGGCGCCGATAGAACCGGTAATAAAGGCGAAACCGGCCGGGATATTGACGCCGAAAATCGTCGGCTCTCCCACCGCCAGGATGGAGGTCGGGATCGCCCCTTTGGCGATTTTCTTCATCATCGGATCGCGCGTCAGCAGCAGAACCGCCGTCGCCGCGCCAACCATTCCGGCGTTGGACATAATCTGAATGGCGAACAACGGAGCGTGCCCGGTCGCGTTGATCATCTCCAGGTGAATAGGGAACAAGCCATGGTGCAGGCCGAGTGAGATCAGGAACGGGAACAGCGCCGAGAGCGCAAAGCCCGCCGCAATGCCGCCGGTAGAGAGCAGGCCGTTTAGCCCGTGGAGGATACCGTTAGAAATAACGCCCGCCACCGGCATAATCACCAGCAGCAGCGCCGCTGCCATCACCACCAGTACGATGGTCGGCGTGACCACCACATCAACAATATCCGGGACAAAGCGCCGAACCTGCTTTTCCAACAGGCACATCAGCCAGGCGCAAAGAATGACGCCGATCAGCCCGCCCTGCCCCGGAATCAGCCCCAGCGCAGTAATCTGCGGCACGATGGTGATCGCCCCCAGCAGGCCGCCCATCACCGCGTTGCCGTCAAACTCTTTCGCCGCCGTCACGCCGGTATAGATGGCGAGGAAGCCGAACAGCGCTTTAGAGACGATATCAAGGAACTGGCTGATGCTGAGCAGGTGCCGTTGATCGAGCACCACCTGGGTTGGCGACAGATCCCCCAGCGCCGCCACCTGATTCGCCAGCGCCCAGGAGGCGGCGGAGTTCACCAGCAAGTTGTTAATCCCCATCAGAATACCGGCGGCGATCAACGACGGTAGGATCGGTACAAAAATATTGGCGATATGTTTAAGGATAATTTTGCTACGGGTCTGCTTTTTCGCCTTTTCCCGCGCCAGCTTTGCTTTTTGCTCAACATCGCTTAACGGGGTAGCATCCGCAGGCTGCCCCTTAAGCAGATCGTTAATCACGTTTGCGACCTTGGTCGATTTGCCCGGCCCGACGATCGCCTGCAGGGTATCGTCCTCCACCACGCCGAGTACGCCTTCGATGCTTTTGAGCGCGGCGATATCGACCCGCGATGGATCGCTTATGGTCATCCGTACGCGAGTCATACAGTTCGTCACGTGCAGCAAATTCGCCAGGCCGCCGCAGTGTTTCACAATCGCGTGTCCCACCTTGTTGTAGTCCATACAGAGGTTCCTTTATTATTTTTGTGTGCAATTGTTATAACAATATAATGTTATTATATTTGTGAGGAGCGTCATAAAGGCGAATTAACGATCGTTTTGCCGGCAGCAGAAACGAAAAAAGAGGCCGAAGCCTCCTTGAGCAGATAGTGGTCAGGATGAGCACATTTCCCGGGTTGCGCTGCATTTATTCGGGCTACCTGCCCACAGACGGCGGTAACCCCGTAGACCCGGTAAGACGTCAGCCGCCACCGGGGGAAGAGCACTGAATAGCGCTGTGGTTATTATGCTGCCATCCGGGAGCCGGAAAGCGTGGCTACACTATGCCTGGCGCAGGTTCTGCGCGGCCTTGACCATGTTGGTCAGCGCGCTCAGGGTTTCCGGCCAGCCGCGGGTTTTCAGGCCGCAGTCCGGATTTACCCACAGGCGCTCGGCCGGGATACGCTGCGCGGCTTTCTTCAGCAGCGCTTCGATCCACTCCACGCTCGGCACGTTTGGAGAGTGAATGTCGTACACGCCCGGCCCGATTTCATTCGGATAGTCGAACGCTTCGAACGACTCCAGCAGCTCCATATCGGAGCGCGAAGTTTCGATGGTAATGACGTCCGCATCCAGCGCGGCGATAGAATCCATGATGTCGTTGAACTCGCAGTAACACATGTGGGTGTGGATTTGCGTGTCGTCTTGCGCTACCGCCGCGTTGATGCGGAAAGCTTCCACGCCCCACGCCAGATACGTATCCCAGTCGCTACGCTTCAGAGGCAGACCTTCGCGCAGCGCTGGTTCGTCGATCTGGATGATACCGATACCAGCGGCTTCCAGGTCCGCCACTTCGTCGCGCAGCGCAAGGGCAATCTGCTTCGCAATCGTTTCACGGGTGACGTCCTCACGCGGGAAGGACCAGCAAAGAATGGTCACCGGACCGGTCAGCATGCCTTTTACCGGTTTATCGGTCAGCGACTGAGCGTATTTAGCCCACTCAACGGTAATCGCCTCCGGACGGCTGACATCGCCGATCACCACCGGGGGTTTGACGCAGCGGGAACCATAGCTTTGTACCCAGCCGTTCTGAGTGAAGATAAACCCATCCAGGTGTTCGCCGAAGTATTCCACCATGTCGTTACGCTCGGCTTCACCGTGTACCAGCACGTCCAGACCCAGGCGCTCCTGCTCCATAATCGCCTGACGGATGTGTTCGGCGATGCCGGTGCGGTAGTTGTTCGCATCCAGGTTGCCCTTTTTAAAGTCCAGACGCAGGCCGCGGATCTCGGTGGTCTGCGGGAAAGAACCGATCGTGGTGGTCGGCCAGGCAGGTAGCTTAAAGCGGGCGCGCTGCGCTGCGGCGCGAACTTGATAGGCGCTTTGGCGCTGGCTGTCCTGAGCGGTGATGGTCGCCAGACGCTTCTCCACCGCCGCGTTATGCACGCGGGTTGAGTGGCGACGGGCCTGAATCGGCGCGCTCCATTCAGCAATCGCGGTGGTATCGCCACTGTTCAGCGCATCTCGCAGCAGCGCCAGCTCCTCACATTTTTGCAGGGCGAAGGCAAACCAGCTCTTCACTTCAGCATCGAGCCGCGTTTCCACGCTCAAATCAATTGGGCAGTGTAGCAGGGAGCAGGAAGAGGCGACCCACAGTTCGCGTTGACCGACGATAGCTTTAATTTTCGCGTATTTCTCGCTCAGATCGGCGCGCCAGACGTTGCGGCCGTTGATCAGTCCGGCAGAGAGCAGCCAGTCGGCAGGCAGGCGTTTATGCAGTTCGGCGACATCATCCTGGCCGTGCACCAGGTCCACGTGCAGACCCTGTACCGGCAGCGCGGCGATGGTATCGAAGTTATCGGTAATGCCTTCAAAGTAGGTGGTCAGCAGCAGCTTAACCTCGCCGCTAAGCGCCTCGTAAGCCGGTTTGAAGGCATCCAGCCACGCCTGCGGCAGTTCCAGTACCAGCGCCGGCTCATCAATCTGCACCCATTCAATGCCGCGTTTTGCCAGTTCAGCCAACACCTGCTGGTAAACCGGCAGAATATCGTTCAGCAGGCTCAGGCGGTCGAACGGCTCGCCTTTAACCTTACCGAGCCACAGGTAAGTAACCGGCCCGAGCAGGACGGGTTTCGCCTTGTGGCCCAGCGCCAGTGCTTCATCCACTTCATCCAACAGCTGGGTCCAGGTCAGTTTGAACCGCTGGCCCTTTACGAATTCCGGCACCATGTAGTGGTAGTTGGTATTAAACCATTTGGTCATTTCCGCCGCCGCAGCCGGTTCGCCGGTCGGCGCGCGACCACGGCCAATGCGGAACAAGGTATCGATATCAACGGAGCCGTCTTTGTTCTGATGACGAGCCGGCACGTTACCAAGCAGCAGGCTGGTGGTCAGAACATGGTCGTACCAGGCGAAATCGCCTACCGGCAGCAGGTCAACGCCGGCCTGCTTCTGTTGAGCCCAGTGGCGAGCGCGCAGCTCGCGGCCGACAGCCAGCAGTTCTTCGCGGCCGGTATTGCCCGCCCAGTAGCTTTCTTGCGCTTTCTTCAGCTCGCGACGCAGGCCAACGCGAGGGAAACCGAGGGTGTGGTTAATAATTGTCATTTTTTGAGCCTCATAATTGCAATCCGAAAGATTTCGGATTTAGGGAAGGCGGCAAACTTGCTCATCCCCAGGAGCTTACTGAAGTAAGTGACTGGGGTGAGGAAGTGCAGCCAACGCACCATAAATTCGAAAGATAAAGGATTTAGACGTCCAGATGTTTACACATCCATAATTGGCAGTTACTGTATATTCCTCAAGCGCAAATTATTCATGCCGAAGTGAAGGACTTTCATGATCGAAATTAAACACCTGAAAACGCTCCAGGCGTTGCGGAATAGCGGTTCTCTGGCAGGGGCGGCGGCGGCCCTGCACCAGACCCAATCCGCATTGTCCCACCAGTTCAGCGATCTGGAACAGCGCCTCGGCTTCCGTCTGTTTGTGCGTAAAAGCCAGCCGCTACGCTTTACGCCGCAGGGAGAGATCCTGCTGCAGCTGGCAAATCAGGTACTGCCGCAAATCAGCCGCGCCCTGCAGGATTGCAATGAGCCGCAGCAAACCCGGCTGCGTATCGCTATCGAATGCCATAGCTGTATCCAGTGGCTGACCCCGGCGCTGGAGAGTTTTCGCGCCCGTTGGCCGCATGTGGAAGTGGATTTCCAGTCCGGGGTGATCTTCGATCCGCAGCCGGGCCTGCAGCAGGGCGAGCTGGATCTGGTGATGACCTCAGATATCCTGCCGCGCAGCGGCCTGCACTATTCACCGATGTTTGATTTCGAAGTGCGCCTGGTGATGGCGCCGGACCATCCGCTGGCGGCAAAGATGCGCATTGCGCCTGAGGATTTAGCGACCGAAATGCTGCTGATTTACCCGGTGCAGCGCGCGCGCCTGGATATCTGGCGTCACTTTTTACAGCCAGCAGGAATCAGCCCGCAGTTGAAAAGCGTCGACAATACGCTGCTGTTAATTCAGATGGTGGCGGCGCGGATGGGGATCGCCGCCCTGCCGCACTGGGTAGTGGAAAGCTTTGAGCGCCAGGGTCTGGTGGTCACCAAAACCCTGGGCGAAGGACTGTGGAGCCGACTGTACGCCGCGGTGCGCGACGGCGAGCAACGTCAGCCGGTCACCGAAGCGTTTATTCGCTCAGCGCGGAATCACGCTTGCGACCATTTGCCGTTTGTGCGGAGTGCGGAGCGACCCAGCGTCGATGAACCCATAGCGAGGCCAGGATCACCAGAGCGCCAATAATAAAGCTCGGCCAGCGTGGCTGCGTCTGCCAGATGGCCAGGTTCACCAGCAACCCGGCGGGCACGTGCATATTGTTCATGATGCCGAGCGTACCGGCATCGACCTGGGTGGCGCCGTAGTTCCACATAAAGTAGCCAATTCCCGATGCCGCCACGCCAAGAAACACCAGAATGCTCCACTGTAGCGAGGTTTCCGGCATTTTCTGCGCGTTACCCAGCATCGTCCAGGCAACCACCGCCACCAGAAACGCCCCGATGTAGAACCAGGCGAAGGCATTGTGCTGCGGCATCGGACGCGTTTCCATCAGCCGCTTGTAGCCCACCATGCCAATCGCGAAGCTGATGTTGGAGAGCTGCACCAGGATCAGACCGGTCCAGAAATGATTGGTCACCTGGTCATAACGGATGATGCCCGCGCCGATAACCGCCAGCAGCGCGCTGCAGGCGTAGCCCCAGCGCAGGCGACGGCGGCTCATCACATCGTAAATCAGCGTGATGTAGAGCGGCGTCAGGACGGTAAACAGCAGAAGCTCAGATACCGTCAGGTACAGATAGGCCTGGAAACTCAGCATATACATAATGCCGAGCTGCATCGCTCCTACCAGCATATACAGGCCGATAGTGGTCAGGCTCTGCCCGCGGGTGCGCAGGAAGGGCAAAAACACCAGTGCCGCCAGGCCAACGCGCGCCAGCACCGCAAAATAGCTGTCGACGTGGCCTGCCAGGTATTCGCCATAGAGGCTAAAGGAAAAGGCCCACAGAATGGTGGTGATAATCAGTAGCGCCACAATGAATGTCTCGTAGAGTAAAGAACACCCATTGTAGCGAAGTGACAGGTTGACAACTGCTCATTAAAAAAACAATCGTCAATCTTTTTTAGTCAAGATAGAGTTTACGCAGGTAGTGGGGAACGGCATCATCAACATTGCTGCCAATCACTTCCAGCTCAGGGTGAAGATCTTTCAGCCGCTGGTGCGCGTTGGCCATAATGCAGCCCTTGCCCGCCATTGACAGCATCTCCGCATCGTTCATACCGTCGCCGAAGGCGATACACTCTTTCAGGCTATAGCCAAGCATTTTCGCCACCGCCTCCAGCGCATGCCCTTTCGACACGCCGCCCGCCATCACTTCAAGGCAGGTGACGGTAGAGAAGCTCACGTTCACGCGATCGCCCCAGCGGGCGTTGATCGCCTGCTCCAGCGGCAGCAAATGCTCATGCTTATCGCAGGTGAAAAAGACTTTGCTGATGCCTTCCGGGTCCAGCTCGCCCGGCTCGTACAGCTTGTAGTTAAACACCGCTTCTTTGAAGAAGCGCATCTCTTCCGGACGATGGCGATTCATATACCACTCATCTTCACGATAGACGTTGGTCACAATCGCCCGATCGTTACGCATCATTTCGAACAGGTCGGCGGCGATATCGCGGTCAAGGTTGTGGGCGAAGATCTGCTTTCCTTCGCTATCGTGCACGCGAGCGCCGTTCGAGGTGATCATATAGGATTTAATGCCGAGATTATCGCGAATTTGCCCAACATCGATGTAGTGGCGGCCGGTCGCGAACACGAAGTTGATACCGCGTGCGGTAAGCAGCTTCAGCGTCTCTTTGGCGTAGGGGGTTAGGCAGTGATCGGGAGAAAGCAGCGTGCCATCTAAATCAGACGCAACAACCTGGTACATAAAAATTTTAACCTCTAAGCAGGGCGACGAGCGTTTCGCCGGATTAAGTGTGTCGACCAAAAAAATCGACGATAGCGTTTAGCGCGACCGAGCGCATGGCGTCCTTTTCAAAAAGGATCTCATGGTATGCCCCTTCTATGACAAACGGCTTATCCCCTTCACAGGGGTGACCGCCAGCGGCGCGAAGTTCACAGTAGCGATCGTGCATACGATTATCGACCACCCGCTCTTCTTCCGCCTGGAGCAATAATGTTGGCGTGACGTCTTTCTCCGCACCGGCCAGCACCTCTTCGCCGGCGAGAATCCCCTCGCGCACCCAGTGGAACGTAGGCCCGCCGACCCGTAGCTGCGGCTCATCGGCGTAAAAACGCAGGTTGCGGCGATAGCGTTGGCGGCTGTGCGTCAGTACGTTGACCGCAAAGGGCAGCGCGCGCCAGCGGCCGGTACCGAGGGCATACTCTTCACGAATGCGCTGATGGCCCTCAGCCCAATCGAGAATATGGCGCACCATCCAGTCAGGCAGGCGCATAACGATACCGAACATCGGCGCGCAGAGCGCCATCGCATCGCAATGCTGTTGGTAGCGCTGCAAAAATAGCGTCGCAATGGCACCGCCCATGGAGTGGGCGAGTATAAACCGCTTTCGCCAGCGTCCGGGCGCCACTTGCTGCTGCCAGAACGCGGCGAGATCGTCGACGTAATCGCTGAAATTAACGACGTGCCCGCGGTGGGTGTCTGAAAGCATTCGCCCGGAGCGCCCCTGGCCGCGATGATCGATAATCATCACGTCAAAGCCGCTGCGGAAAAGATCGTAAGCCACTTCGGCGTACTTAACGTAGCTTTCAATGCGACCCGGGCAGATAACCACGACCCGATCATGACTGTTGGCGCAGAAACGAACAAAGCGCACCGGAACGTTATCCACGCCCGTAAATTCAGCCTCTTCCCGCTGACGCCAGAAATCGGTCAGTGGCCCCATGGTAAAGGCCGCAAACGCGTTTTCTCGTGTTTCCCAGTCCTTTTGCTGCAAAAACATCGGGCTTACACCCCTGATAACCGCTGAAAATCGTTTTTTTGTCGTGCATCACACAATGCTTACACAATAGCGTATTGTGGCATAAAAACAGACAATCAGGGAGTTTCTCATGACGTTCGAGTGGTGGTTTGCCTATCTGCTGACATCGATTATTCTCAGCCTGTCACCCGGCTCCGGGGCGATAAATACCATGACCACCTCAATCAACCATGGCTATCGCGGCGCGGCGGCCTCTATTGCCGGTCTGCAGACCGGGCTCGGCATCCATATTGTGCTGGTGGGTATTGGCCTGGGCACGCTGTTTTCCCGTTCGCTGTTGGCCTTTGAAATTCTTAAATGGGCGGGTGCCGCTTATCTTATCTGGCTCGGCATTCAGCAATGGCGAGCTGCCGGCTCTATCGATCTTAACACCCTGGCGAAAGCGCAGACCCGCGGCAAACTCTTTAAACGCGCGGTCTTCGTAAATCTGACCAACCCGAAAAGCATCGTGTTCCTCGCCGCGCTGTTCCCGCAGTTTATCGTGCCGAATGAGCCCCAGGTGATGCAGTACCTCGTGCTCGGCATCACCACCATCGTGGTCGATATTATCGTGATGATTGGCTACGCCACGCTGGCGCAGCGTATTGCCGCGTGGATTAAGGGACCGAAGCAGATGAAAGCGCTAAACAAGGTCTTTGGCTCCCTGTTTATGCTGGTCGGCGCCCTGCTGGCTTCCGCCCGCCACGCCTGATGTATAGATAAACAACAAATTACCGTACTGATGACTCTGGCAGAGAAATGGCTTGAGGAAGGTATGCAGAAGGGCAATTAAGGAAGGCATAAAAGAGGGCGAACGTGCTGCGCTTCTTAACGTCGCAAAGGCCATGCTCGAGCCGGGCATTGATACTATTGCGGTTATGGAAATGACCGGCCTCACGTCCGACGATTTGCAGCAGCTCCGTCATTAATACCCGGCCCGCCCATAATCTCCTGGGCGGGACGCTGAAGGGTTAACGCGAAATAATCAGATGAATACCGAAGCCAGCGAATAGCGTACCGGCGATGCCGTCGATCCACTTCGCCATCCGCTGGTAGCCGCGGCGCATGCCCGGAAGGGCGAACAGGCTGGCAACCACCATAAACCAGGCCAGCGTCTCCAGTACGATCAGCAGGAAAATCCCCCAGCGCGCGCCGGAACTGACGCTGTCACCGACAAACAGCGAGAACACGGAGCCAAAATAGATAATCGCTTTTGGGTTAGCCAGATTAGTCAGCAGCCCTTTCAGGAAGCTCCGGCCGCTGCGCGCCAGTTCGACCTGAGGCTCAACCGCCGCTGCCGCTTCGCTTTTTTTCAGCGCGCCGCGCAGCATCTGGAAGCCCATCCAGCACAGATACAGTCCGCCGCCGACCATAATAATGGTATGCAGCCAGGCCATCTTCTCGATAATCAGGTTCAGGCCGAGCAGGGCTACGCCCGCCCATACCATCACCCCGCAGGTGATCCCCAGCACGCCCATCATCGCCTCTTTGCGGGAGCGGCTAACAGCGGTTTGTGAGACAAAGAAAAAGTCCGGGCCAGGACTCATCAGCGCAATGATATGCACCAGCGCCACGGTGAAGAAAAGCGTCAACATGATTAACTCGCAGGAAAATAGTCAGGACGAAAACTATATTTGCACTTTTTCGTCTGGCTGACTACTCATCATCGCCATCCACGTGCGCCCGGATCAGGGCCATAAACTCTTTACCAAAGCGCTCAAGCTTACGCGTACCGACACCGTTGACGCTGAGCATCTCACCGGCCGTCAGCGGCGTTTGCTCGGCCATTTCAATTAGCGTCGCATCGTTAAACACCACGTAGGGCGGGATATTCTCTTCGTCGGCAATCGCTTTACGCAGTTTGCGCAGCTTAGCGAACAACTTACGATCGTAATTACCGCCGAAGGATTTCTGCATCGCTTTCGGCTTCAGCGCCACAATACGCGGTACGGCAAGCTGTAGCGTTACGTCGCCGCGCAGGACCGGACGCGCGGCCTCGGTAAGCTGTAGCGCAGAGTGCTGGGCAATATTCTGCGTCACCAGCCCCAAATGAATAAGTTGACGGATAACGCTGACCCAATGCTCATGGCTCTGTTCGCGCCCGATACCGTAGACCGGCAGCTTATCGTGCCCCATATCGCGAATACGCTGGTTATTAGCGCCGCGCAGCACTTCCACGACATAGCCCATACCAAAACGTTGGTTGACGCGGTAAATCGTCGACAGCGCCTTACGCGCATCCATTAAGCCGTCGTACTGTTTCGGCGGGTCGAGGCAGATATCGCAGTTGCCGCACGGCTCCTGGCGCCCCTCACCAAAGTAGTTGAGCAGCACCAGACGGCGGCAGGTTTGCGCTTCGGCAAAGGCCCCCATCGCGTTGAGCTTATGGCGTTCAATGTCCTGCAGCGGCCCGGCAGGCTTCTCTTCAAGGCAGCGTCTGAGCCACGCCATATCCGCCGGATCGTAAAACAGCATCGCTTCGGCAGGCAGCCCATCGCGCCCGGCGCGCCCGGTCTCCTGGTAATAAGACTCAATATTGCGGGGAATATCGAAATGCACCACAAAGCGGACGTTCGGTTTGTTGATACCCATACCGAAGGCCACCGTTGCCACTACGATTTGCAGGTCGTCGCGCTGGAATTTCTCCTGCACGTCGGCGCGGATATGGTTTTCCAGCCCGGCGTGGTAGGCCGCGGCGCTGATGCCGCGGCTTTGCAGGCGAGCGGCGGTATCTTCCACTTTTGACCGGCTATTGCAGTAGATAATGCCCGACTTACCGCGCTGGTCCTGCACGTAGCGCATCAGCTGATCCAGCGGCTTAAACTTCTCCATCAGCATATAGCGGATGTTGGGACGGTCGAAGCTGCTGACCTGAATGAGCGGGTCGTTCAGGTCCAGAAGGCGGACAATGTCGCGACGCGTAGTGTCATCGGCCGTGGCGGTCAGCGCCATAAACGGGATGTGCGGTATCCGCTGGCGCAGCTGCCCTAACGCGGCATATTCCGGACGGAAATCGTGTCCCCACTGGGATATACAGTGCGCCTCGTCTACCGCCACCATCGACAGATTCCAGTGCGTAAGATGCTCAAGGAAGTTGTCCAGCATCAGGCGCTCCGGGGCGATATACAGCAGGCGAATCTGCCCACTGCGGCAGCCGGCCATCACGTCCTGCTGCTGCTCCCGGCTCTGCGTTGAGTTCAGGCACGCCGCCGCCACGCCGTTAGCCAGCAGTTGATCGACCTGGTCCTTCATCAAGGAAATAAGCGGCGATACCACGACGGTGAGACCGCCCAGTACCAGCGCCGGAACCTGATAACACAGCGACTTGCCGCCGCCGGTTGGCATCACCACCAGGCAATCGCGCCCGGCCAACGCCGTATCAATGATGGTTTCCTGGCCCGGGCGAAATTGCTGGTAGCCGAAGGTCTCTTGTAAAACCTGCTTAGCCAGCGATTCCTGATTCAATACTTCCGCCTGCGCCACGTTGACCCCATATGCCTGAAAAGAAAACAGGCGCTATTTTCAGCGCCTGAGAGCCAGAGTGCAACGATTAAAACAGATCGTTGAGCATCAGCCCGACGCCGACGCGGGTCTGATTGAAGTTATAATCGATGAGCGACTCGCCATAACCGCTATAGACCTGAGTATAGACGCGCACGTGTTTGGTGATCGGATAGCTCACCCCGAGCTCGGCACCGCCGTAGCCGGTATTCCAGTTATATTGTCCCTGGGCGCTGAGAATGGCGTCGCCCAGTTGATAGCCCACTTTCAGGCGGTAATAACCCATATATTTGGTGATATCCGGATTATCGTCGGTGCTGCCAATCACGTACCAGGGCTTCACCTCGACCAGCCAGTTGCCGTTTTGCGCCATCAGCCGGGTATAGAGGCGGTTCCAACTGCGGGAGGTGGGATCGGAACGGCCGTTAGAGTCGTGGTTATAACCCATCTCAACGTCGCGCAGCGTCCAGCCAGCGAACGAGTAATCGGTCGCGAAACCGAGGAACAGCTGCGGCTCATAGTTGGTTTCGCGAAACGGCGCGGACTCTTTGCTGTTGGAGAGCTGCCACCAGGATTTTTGCGTATACGAAGCGCCCAGCAGCGAGTTTTCGCCGAGTATCCCCCGCCACAGCGGAAACGCCAGGCTGAGCTGGAATTTCACTTCATCTTTACGCGCGTTCTCGGCCCAGTCGTAGCTACGAATCGCTTCTTTGTTAAGATCGCTGGTCCACGTATAGAGCAAATAGTTGCTCTCATAGGGATAGAGCAGGAACGGATTATCATGATCCTGTAACAGGTTGGCGATAATACTCCCGCGAACGGCAGGGGTGTCGTGGACCTGTTTATTCACCGGCGCGTCCTGCGCCAGAACGCCGGCCGGAAGCGCAATAAGCGCCAGCAGGCAGGCCAAAGAGATACGCATTGCTGTTCTCCTGGATGGATATTTATTATTTCTGTTTAACCCAGGCAGCATTCTACCTATTTATGCGGCATCTGACCTGTTATCCGTTCTTAAAGTAGAAATCAATATTTTAGAAGCATAAAATCAACATTTCATTAACCTTTGGAAATGTTGTTATGTCTGAACTGACCGCCGCCGCCGCCCTGAAGCTGGTGGGAGAGATCTTCGTCTACCATATGCCGTTTAATCGCGCCTTAGGACTGGAGCTGGAGCGCTATGAAAAGGAATTTGCCCAGCTGAGTTTCAACAACCAGCCGATGATGGTCGGCAACTGGGCGCAGAGTATTTTACATGGCGGAGTGATCGCCTCCGCGCTGGACGTTGCCGCCGGGCTGGTATGCGTCGGCAGCACACTGACTCGCCACGATACCATTAATGAAGAAGAGCTGCGCCAGCGTCTGTCGCGGATGGGTACCATCGATTTGCGCGTCGACTACCTGCGTCCGGGCCGCGGGGAACGCTTTACCGCTACCAGCAGCCTGCTGCGCGCCGGTAACAAAGTGGCGGTAGCCCGCGTCGAGTTGCATAACGAAGAGCAGGTGTATATCGCCAGCGCCACAGCGACGTATATGGTGGGTTGATCGGCCTAAATCGAGTAACATCACTCTCTTTGGCAATGGATTTGTACCGATGGACGCTAAACAAACGCGGGTAGGGGTTCTCCTGGCCCTGGCCGCCTATTTTATCTGGGGTATCGCGCCAGCGTACTTCAAGCTTATCTACTATGTTCCCGCCGATGAAATCCTGACTCACCGCGTGATCTGGTCCTTCTTCTTCATGGTGGCGCTGATTAGCGTCAGCCGCCAGTGGCCGCAGGTCAAAAGGCTGCTGAAGACGCCAAAAAAAGTGTTGCTGCTGGCGCTCTCTGCGGTGCTGGTGGGCGGTAACTGGCTGCTGTTTATCTGGGCGGTGAATAACCATCATATGCTGGAAGCCAGCCTGGGCTACTTTATCAACCCGCTGGTGAACATTCTGCTGGGGATGATCTTCCTCGGGGAGCGTTTCCGTCGGATGCAGTGGCTGGCGGTGCTGCTGGCCGCCTGCGGCGTGCTGGTACAGCTCTGGACCTTCGGCTCGCTACCGATTATCGCCCTGGGCCTGGCCTTCAGCTTCGCTTTTTACGGCCTGCTGCGTAAAAAGATCGCCGTGGATGCGCAAACCGGGATGCTGTTTGAAACGCTCTGGCTGCTGCCAGTCGCCGCGATATATCTGTTTGGCATCGCCGATAGCCCGACCAGCCATATGGGGCAGAACCCGTGGTCGCTGAACCTGCTGCTGATGGCGGCAGGCGTGGTGACCACCATCCCGCTGCTGTGCTTTACCGGCGCGGCAACCCGCCTGCGCCTTTCTACGCTGGGCTTCTTCCAGTATATCGGCCCGACGCTGATGTTCCTGCTGGCGGTAACCTTCTACGGCGAAGTGCCGGGTGCGGATAAAATGGTGACCTTCGCCTTTATCTGGGTGGCGCTGGCGATTTTCGTGATGGATGCGGTTTACACAATACGCCGGACGCGTAGGGCATAGAGCCAAACTGATACGCAAAAAAGGAGCCGAAGCTCCTTTTTTTACAGCCAGTTTTTGCGTTTAAAGTACAGATAGGGCGCCAGACCGGCGAGCATCATAAAGACAATCGCCCCGGGATAGCCAAAGCTCCAGTGCAGCTCGGGCATAAACTCAAAGTTCATCCCATAGCTGGATGCCACCAGCGTCGGCGGCAGGAACACCACGGAGACCACCGAGAAGATTTTGATGATGCGGTTCTGCTCGATGTTGATAAAGCCCATCGCCGCCTGCATCAGGAAGTTAACCTTCTGGAACAGCGATTCGTTGTGCGGCAGCAGAGATTCGATATCGCGCAGGATCTCACGCGCCTGCTCAAGCTGGCCTGCCGGCAGACGGGCTTTACGCACGAGGAAGTTCAGCGCGCGCTGGGTATCCATCAGACACAGGCGAACTTTCCAGCCGATATCTTCCTGCTCCGCCAGCGTCGAGAGCGCCTCGTCATAGTCGTCGCCCTGACGGCCTTCCATGATCACCCGACTGAGCTTTTCCAGGTCGCTGTAGATGTTTTCGATTTCATCCGCCAGCTGCTCAATTTTGGTTTCGAACAGGTCCAGCAGCAGCTCGTAGGCGTTGCCGTCCACCATAGACTGGCTGCGGGCGCGCATGCGATACAGGCGGAAAGCGGGCAGCTCCCGTTCGCGCAGGGTGAACAGACGCCCTTCGCGGATAGTGAACGCCACGGTAGAGTTACCGGCGTGATCCTCAGCATCTTCAAAAAAGAAAAATGAGTGGATATGCAGGCCGTCTTCATCCTCAAAGAAACGCGCTGACGCTTCGATGTCCTCCAGCTCCGGGCGCGTCGCCAGGTTCTGGCCCAATTCCGTTTGCACGCGGCTTCGTTCATCGTCGTCAGGCTCGACCAAATCGACCCACACCGAACTGGCGAGGTGCTTGATCTCGTCGGCTTCAAGACGCGTTAAACGATTGTTTTCCAGTTGAAATGCGCTCAGCATGACCGGGACTCCCAATGCAAAAAATTATCGGACAGTTCGGTGGGCACACAGAAACAATTTGGGTTTCAGACCATTCAGCCTGACTCAGAGCGACGGGAATAGAACGGGTCGCCGACAACCGCTAAGGCTATCAGCATAAGAGGATAGCCTTAGGAGTTGTTCCTGATGGGCAGGAAATTGAGCCAGCATCTACTGGGTGTGTCCAAGGCGAATGTCCTCTTAGCGTAATCGTGCGCGCATGTTACGCCAGCGCAAAAACGGCGTCAACACGCAACGGAACGCTAAAGAGCAAATCAAGCTCCTTAACGTATAAAGGTAGCAGAATATTACAAAATTATTATATTTTTCTTACTGTTACACTGTTTCCAACCGCGCGTAGGCCGCGACAAGCCATTTGATCCCCTGCCCCTGAAACGCAACCTGTAGGCGGCTGTGTTCACCGCTACCTTCGAGGTTAACGATCGTCCCTTCACCAAACTTGGCATGGCGCACGCGCTGGCCAAGCTTATAGCCGGTGTCGTTTTCCGCCATCGGCGTCCCCATCCGCTGATGGCTGACCGGACGGCTCACCGTCGCCCGCAGCCGTACCTCTTCTACGCACGACTCCGGCAGCTCGCCGATAAAGCGCGACGGACGGTGATACACCTCTTTGCCATACAGGCGGCGAGTTTCCGCGTAGGTCAACGTGAGCTTCTGCATCGCGCGGGTGACACCGACGTAGGCCAGCCGGCGTTCTTCTTCCAGGCGGCCGCCCTCATCCAGCGCCATCTGGCTCGGGAACATCCCCTCTTCCACCCCAACGATAAAGACCTGAGGGAACTCCAGCCCTTTCGCCGAGTGCAGGGTCATCAGCTGTACCGCGTCCTGCCAGGTATCCGCCTGTCCTTCTCCAGCCTCCAGCGCCGCGTGCGAGAGGAACGCCTGCAGCGGCATGAGATCTTCATCTTCTTCGTTGTAGCTGAACTGGCGCGTTGCCGTCACCAGCTCCTCTAAGTTTTCAATACGCGTCTGGCCTTTCTCGCCTTTCTCCTGCTCGTACATCATGCGCAGGCCGGAGTCTTTAATCACCCGGTCGGTCTGCACGTGCAGCGGCATATCGGCGGTTTCCTGCGCCAGCGCGTCAATAAGCTCCATAAAACGCTGCAGGGCGCTGGCGGCGCGTCCGGCGAGGACTTTATCTTTTAACAGTTCGCGACAGGCCTGCCACAGCGTCAGCTGACGGTCGCGCGAGGTCTGACGCACCACGTCCAGCGTGCGATCGCCAATGCCGCGCGTCGGGGTATTCACCACGCGCTCAAACGCCGCGTCGTCATTACGGTTGGCGATCAGACGCAGATAGGAGAGCGCATCTTTAATCTCCTGACGTTCGAAGAAGCGCATGCCGCCATAAATACGATACGGCATGCTGGCCTGCAGCAGCGCCTCTTCCAGCACGCGCGACTGGGCGTTGCTGCGATACAGAATCGCGCACTGCTCCAGCGCCCCGCCGTTTTCTTGCCAGGTTTTGATACGGTTGACGACAAAACGCGCCTCATCAAGATCGTTAAACGCGCAGTAAAGCGAAATCGGCTCGCCGTCGGCGCCGTCGGTCCACAATTTTTTACCCAGCCGCCCGCTGTTGTTCTCAATCAGGGCGTTGGCCGCGCTGAGGATATTGCTGGTCGAACGATAGTTCTGCTCGAGGCGAATAGTTTCCGCGCCGGGGAAATCGTTGAGGAAGCGCTGGATGTTCTCTACCTGCGCGCCGCGCCAGCCGTAGATCGACTGATCGTCATCGCCGACGATCATCACCTTGCCGGTATCCCCCGCCAGCAGGCGGATCCACGCGTACTGAATGTTGTTGGTATCCTGGAATTCGTCAACCAGGATATTGGTAAAGCGCTCGCGGTAGTGCTGCAGGATATGCGGCTTATTCAGCCACAGTTCGTGCGCGCGCAGCAGCAGCTCGGCGAAATCCACCAGTCCCGCGCGATCGCAGGCTTCCTGATAGGCCTGATACACCTTCTGCCAGGTCTGCTCCACCGGGTTACCGTAGCTCTGAATATGGTGCGGGCGCAGGCCTTCGTCTTTCTGGCCGTTGATGTACCACATCGCCTGACGCGGCGGCCACTGCTTCTCATCGAGGTTCATTGCCTTAATCAAACGCTTAAGCAGACGCAGCTGGTCTTCGCTGTCGAGGATCTGGAAGTCCTGCGGCAGGTTGGCGTCAAGGTGATGGGCGCGTAGCAGCCGGTGAGCCAGGCCGTGGAAAGTACCGACCCACATACCGCCCTGGGTGGTGCCCATCAGTTGGCCAATACGATGGCGCATCTCCGCCGCCGCTTTGTTGGTAAAGGTCACCGCCATAATGGAGTAAGGGGAACAGTTCTCAACGCTCAGCAGCCAGGCGATGCGGTGTACCAGCACGCGCGTCTTACCGCTGCCCGCTCCTGCCAGAACCAGCATATTCGTACGTGATGCCGCAACGGCTTCACGCTGTTTGTCATTAAGGCTGTCGAGCAGGTAAGAAACGTCCATTGGCACCGCCGGAAATGAGACGCCCGGCAACGTTCAGTTCACCGGGCTACTGTTAATTTATACAGAACTACTGACGATTATATCAGCGAGGTCAGAGATGCCAACCGTGAAATTTCGATGTGCGGCAGCAGACGGCTGTCGGCGGTGCGCATCAGGTCTGCGCCCTGCGGTTTGATCCAACAGGCCTGCATGCCGCAGCGAATGGAGCCCGCCACGTCGGTCGTCAGATCGTCACCAACGTGCAGAATCTGCGCCAGCGGCAGCGCCAACCGCTCTGCCGCCAGATGATACATATCGGCAAAAGGTTTAGAACGCCCGTCCGGACCGGCGCGCAGCACGAAACGGAAGTAGTCGCTCAGGCCAAAAAGTTCCGGCCGGGCATTGCCGTTGGTAATGGCCACCAGCGGCCATTTTTCCGCCAGCTTCGCCAGCGTATCGTGCGTCTCTTGCGGGACGTCGATCAGGCTGCGCCAGTGGGCGAAGTTGGCCATCGCTTCATCCGCCCCCGTTTTCGCCAGCGCCGCAGAAAGCCCGGCGTTGATCATCCCCAGCTCCAGCGCGCGGCGGCGCCACTCGGTGACATCGTGGTAAATTTCCGGCTCTGAGGCCAGCAGCGTCTGGCGCAGCCGGTTGAGTTCGCTGGCGTCAAATTGACTCAGCGACGGATGGTAGCTGCGCACAAAACTCAGCGACTCATGCAGCGTTCGGTCAATCACCGGGCGGTTGTCATAAAGGGTATCGTCCAGGTCAAATGTCAGTGCTGAAATCTGGCCAAGAGGTCGGTAAAAACGCATTATTTCCCCCGTTTGGCGCGCGGATGCGCCGCATCGTACACCGACGCAAGGTGTTGAAAATCAAGATGGGTATAAATTTGAGTGGTGGACAGATTCGCATGACCCAGCAGCTCCTGCACCCCGCGCAGATCGCCGCTCGACTCCAGCATATGGGTCGCGAAGGAGTGGCGCAGCTTATGCGGATGCACGTGGCTGTTGAGGCCCTGCTTAATGCCCCATTCGGCAAAGCGCTTTTGCACGTTACGCGCGGAAATTCGCTTGCCCAGTTTCGATAAGAACAGGGCGTCTTCATCAGCGCCGAACAGGCCGCGCAGGTCGAGCCAGTGCTCAATCCACACCACCGCGTTGCGGCCAATCGGCAGGCGGCGCTCTTTGCTGCCTTTGCCCATCACCCACACCTCGCCGGATTCCAGATCGAGGTGCTTAATGTCGAGATTCACCAGCTCCGAGAGACGCAGCCCCGCGCCGTACATCACTTCCAGCATCGCCCTGTCGCGTACCGCCAGCGGATCGTTGAGATCGATATCCAGCAGTCGGTTAACGTCGTCGACGTCGATATTTTTCGGTAAATGGCGCGGTGTTTTCGGCGCCGAAATCCCCTTTGCCGGATTGGCCGCCAGTTCGCCCTGGCTCACCAGCCAGTCAAAGAAGCTGCGTAAGGCGGAGAGGCGTAAAGCCAGGCTGGCTGGACCCAGTCCCTGACGACGGCTGCGTACCGCCAGGTTACGGACCTGGGCGGCATCGCATTGCTGCCAGCTTTTCAGCCCGGCGTTTTCCGCCAGCGCGATAAGCGTCTCCAGCTGACGGCGGTAGTTCAGCAGCGTTATTGGACTCAACTGACGCTCGACGCCGAGATAGCGTAAAAAGCGCTCTACGGAAGGCAACAGCGGTGAGGCGGTCATGCGCGCTCGATCCAGCGCTCCAGCAATCCCGGGAGCATCGACGCAATTTCCTGCAAAAGCTGCGTTCCCTGGCCTTGTTGATAGTGCTGAGGGTCGCGACTGCTGAACAGCATCACGCCGGGCGCTTCATCTCCCCCCAGCAGCGACATCGCCACCGAACCCACGGCTTTTGCTTCCGGCAGCACCACCAGCAGTTCCGGACCGTTCAATGGGCCAAGATAGTGGCGCTGCTGGCCAAGCCGCTGGATGCGTATGGGCTCAAACGCCTGACGGCTTATCGCCAGATGGGTGAATTTAGAGGGCGCGCCGAGCCGCCAGCTGTCGGGAAACAGGCGCACCGTCGCGCCCGCCAGCCCCAGCTCGCGCGCCCAGCGATGAAAGCGGTTGAGCATTTCATCAAGGCTATCGGCCGCCGCCAGCCGCGTTTGGAGATCAAACAGGCGCTGAAACAGGCTTTCGTTCGCCGTCGCCTGGGCCATCAGCAGCGACATATTCTCTTCCAGCACGTTGATATGATTCCGCGCCCGCGCCATATGCCATTCCACCAGCGAGACCGAACCACGTACCGGATGCGGAACCGACATGTGCTCCACCAGCGCCGCATTACGAATAAAGAATTCAGGATGTTGCAACAGATAGTCCACCACTGCGCGATCGTTCAGCTCGCTGGCGAGTTCCTGCTGTTCTTCCCCGACTTGTTTCATAAATGAATAAATCCGTCATAGACATGTGCCGCCGGGCCAGTCATATACAGCGGTTGGCCCGGACCTTTCCAGGCGATATCAAGACGCCCGCCGGGTAATTCCACGCGGACCTCCTCGCCCAGTAAACCCTGCTGGATACCTACTGCCGCCGCCGCACAGGCGCCGCTGCCGCAGGCCTGCGTTTCACCCGCGCCGCGTTCATACACGCGCAGACGAATATGGGAGCGGCTGACCACCTGCATAAAGCCGATGTTCGCTCGCTCCGGGAAGCGCTCGTGGTTTTCCATCACCGGACCGAGCGTTTCCACCGTCGCGGTTTCCACATCATCGACCTGAATAACGCAGTGCGGATTACCCATCGATACCACGCCGCACAATACTGTCTGTTCGGCGGCGCGCATGATATAGGTCTTTTCCGCTTTGTTCGCGCGAAACGGCACCTGCGACGGTTCGAAGTTCGGCTCGCCCATATTCACGCGCACCAAATCGTCTTCCGTCACGCTTAATACCATACGGCCATTTGACGTACTCACGCGGATGTCACGTTTATTGGTCAGGCCTTTCAGGCGCACAAAGCGGGCGAAACAGCGCGCGCCATTGCCGCATTGCGCCACTTCGCTACCGTCTGCATTGAAGATGCGATAGTGGAAATCGAGCTCTGGATCGTAGGGCGGCTCAACCACCAGCAGCTGATCGAAGCCCACACCAAGATGCCGATCCGCCAGACGGCGAATCAGTTCCGGGGAGAAAAAAACATTCTGAGTTACCGCGTCAACGACCATAAAGTCATTGCCAAGGCCATGCATCTTAGAGAACTGCATCATCTACTCCAGCAGCGCGGAACTGTCAGTAATTCACCTGGGTCGGACCACCGCTATCGCCGCGATCGTTACGATCCGGCGTAGAGCTCTGGATACCGCTATCAACCGGTTTAGTCGGCGGAGGCGCCGTTTTATCCGCTGGCGGGAAATAAAGCGGCCCTTTCAGACCACAGCCGGTCAGGCTGAGGACCGCTAATAAAACGGCAAGCGCTGGGAAAACGTTTTTCATGGATAGTTGCCCGTAATTCATTCTTTCTGCTTTCTATCATCGCAGGAGAAGGCGTAAAAGCAAGCGTTTAGGACAGCTTTATGAAATCAGAAAAGCGCCGTTCCACCAGAGTTACCGCGCAAAAGCGTTGATGGATATGCTCTGGTGATTCATTTTAGCGGAGCTCGCTTCCAGCATTTCTTTAACACCTGTATCGACTGCACAATATCCGCTTCCATTACGCCGGCAAATCCCAGCACCACGCCGTAATGATGGCGGCTTTCAGGCGTACCGGGGATCCACAGCGCGCTCAGCGGGGTAATTTCAACACCTGCCGCCAGGGCCTGGCTAACGAGACGGTTTTCGGTTTCAGCATCCTCCAGCGTAATCGCCGCATGTAGTCCCGAGGCGACTTCCGGCATCACGCCAATATGGCTCAGATGCTGATTCCACTCGGCCAGCAGCAGGTCGCGGCGGCTTTTACTGATTCTGCGCATTCGGCGGATATGGGGCTGGAAATGGCCTTCCGAAATAAAGCTCGCCATCACCTGCTGGTCGTTCATTGGCGGCTGGCGGGTGGATAGCGTGCGCAGCAGGTTCAGCGGTTCCACCAGCGGTTGCGGAACCACCATGTAGCCCAGGCGTAGCGCGGGATACATCACTTTGGAAAACGAACCGATATAAATCACCCGATGGCGGTTATCCAGCGCGGCGAGCGGCATCAGCGGCGTACCGTTATAGCGATACTCGCCGTCGTAATCATCCTCCATAATCCACGCCTGATGCTTTCTGGCCCACTCCAGCAGCGCCATCCGCCGCGATAGCGACAGCGTCGCGCCCGTCGGGTACTGGCATGACGGGCTTACGTAGACCATCCTGGCGTCGGGATAATCCGTCAACTGCGCCGCCTGAAGTCCCTCATCATCAACGTTAATCGCTTTAATATTCAAACCAAGGCAGGAGAATACGCCCGCCGCTGCCCAGTGGCAGGGGTTTTCCATAATGACGTCCTGCCCGGCGCGCAGCAGCAGCGCGGAACACAGCATAATCGCCTGCTGTGCGCCAAGGGTAATAATCACCTGGGCCGGGTCGCACTTCAGGCCGCGCGAGGTGTGCAGATAGCTGGCGATAAGCTCGCGCAGCTGTAGATCTCCCGCCGGTACGCCGTAGCCCATTTGCGCGATGGGTCGCCGCCGCCAGAAGCGGTTTTGCAAACGCGACCAGGTATCAAACGGGAAATGGTCAATCGCGGGCATACCGATGCGAAAAGCCTTCGGCGGGCCGTCGTGAACAAAATGGCGATTAAACCGCGCCGTCAGCGGCAGGCGCGAGTCTACGCGTAAGGCAGGAAATTCAGGCACTTCAGGGCCTTCTTCAACCTCCTGCCCGCGGTAACGTATATAGGTGCCGTCGCCCTGGCGGGTTTCAATCAAATCGTCGGCATATAAGCGCTCGTAGACCGAAACTACCGTATTGCGAGACACCCCCAGCAGCCGCGCCAGCTCACGGGTCGCGGGTAGCTTTGCCCCGTGAAGACCGGGCGTATTCATCATCTTCTCTCTCAGGGCGCGATAAAGCTGCTCGCTACGCTTTCTGCCAGCATCCAGCTTTATTCCCGTTAAATCAAAAGGCAGAGCAACCGACAAATTGGCACCTTAATATCGTGGGTTTTTGGTCCTGTTATACATCCAATATGACAATTAGCATAGGCGCATTAATACTCATGATGAAAGCGATGCCTTTCATCGCTCTCTGAACCCTGAATGATTGAGCCTACTATGTCAGCATCAGAAATCACGATTTTTGCCGCAAAAAAAATCATTACGATGTGTCCGAACCGCCCGGAAACCACCCATGTCGCGGTGCGCGGCGACCGTATTTTAGGTACCGGCACGCTTGAAGAACTCACTGGCTTCGGCGAATACCAGCTGGACGAGACCTTTGCCGACAAAGTGTTAATGCCCGGCCTGATTGAAGCCCACTCCCACGTCACCGGCGGCGGCATGTGGCAGTTCCCCTATGTGGGTTACTACGATCGCCCGGACCATACCGGTAAAATCTGGCAAGGCTGCCGCTCATTCGACGACGTCGTCAGCGCGCTGCAGGCGGTTGAACGTGAGATGACCGATCCACACGCGCCGCTGATCGCATGGGGCGTCGATCCTATTTATTTCGGCAGCGAAAAGCTGGGACGCGAACATCTGGACCGTGTCTCAACCACCCGTCCGGTCGCCGTTATCCATATGAGCATTCACCTGATGGGCGCCAATACCGCTGCGCTGCACGACTGCGGAATATTTGACGACTGCCAGATTGAAGGGGTGGTGAAAAATCAGGACGGTACGCTGCACGGTGAGCTGGTGGAATTCGCCGCCATGGGGCCAATCCTGAATAAATATGGTTTCTGGGACGAGCTCACCACCGAAATCGCCATCGCCAATTTTGGCCAGGAAGCGTTTCGCGCAGGCTGTACCAGCGCTGCCGATATGGGCCTGACCGATTTCAGCAACCCCGAGCTGATGACCAACTACATCCGCATGACCCGTGAAGAGGATTTCCCGATTCGCCTGCTGGTAGCCTACGGTCCTCCGTTCTTGAAGAAACCCTTCCAGGAAGCGCTGGATTTCGCGCCGGACGTGATGCGTCACGGGCACGAAAAAATGCACTTCGGCCCGATGAAAATCTTCCTCGATGGTTCTATCCAGGGCGGTTCAGGAAGAATGCTGGAGCCCTTCTATTATCTCGATGGTCACAACGGCGCGTGGAACGCTACACCGGAAGAGGTGGAGCAGCAGGTCTACGACATTATGTCCCGCGGCTACCAGGTTCACTGCCACTGTAACGGCGACGAGGCTTCGGAAGCGTTCATTAAAGCCGTCGAGAAAACCCTGAATCGTATTCCGGCAGTTAACCACCGCGCGGTAATGCAGCACGCGCAAATGCTGCGTGAAGACCAGTTCAAACGCATCAAAGAAATGGGGATGTGCGTGAACTTTTTCAGCAATCACGTCTATTACTGGGGCGATCAGCACTACAGCAAAACCATGGGCCCGGAGCGCGCGATGCGTATGGATGCCTGCGGCAGCGCAGTGCGTCACGCTATTCCTTTCGCCTTCCACAGCGATTGCGGTATCACCCCCATCAACCCGCTGTTCACCGGCTGGTGCGCGGTTAACCGTCTGACGGCATCCGGGCGCGTGCTGGGCGAAGCGGAGAAAATCTCCGTCGATCAAGCACTGCACGCGATGACACTCGGCGCAGCGTGGACCATGAAAATGGACCATCTGATCGGCAGCATCGAATGCGGTAAATACGCCGACTTCACCGTGCTGGAAGAGGATCCGCAGGCCATCGAGCCGATTCAGCTCAAAGATGTGAAGGTCTGGGGCACCGTGCTGGGCGGTAAGAAACAGCAAATCCAGTAATCCTGTTGCGAACATTATCCACCCGGCGTCGTCGGGCGGATAGCTATTACACAAAATCATTCACGTTGCATCAAGGCGGCACTTAGAGAGTCCCCTGGCGCTTACGACAGTAAGTGACTGGGGTAAACGCAGGCAGCCAACACAGAGGCAGCTTGAAGGATGATGTGTAGATTGCCTGAAATTAACCACAGAACACTATCATGACGACAAATTCAGTAATTAACTCTCCCGGCATATCGCGCAACGCGGCCGCCGATACGGCGATGAAATGGTTGCCGCTTCTGGTACTGTGCCTCGCCCAGCTCTCGACATCCGGCGATAATGCCACGCTGAGCATCGCTACCGGCGCGTTGGTCAGCGACCTGCACGCCTCAATGGATCTCATCAGCATCGCCAACGCGATGTACTCGCTGGCCGCGGGGTCTCTGATGGTCGCCGCCGGAATGGCCGGGCTTATCGTGGGCTGGAAGAAAACCTTCCGCATCGGCTGCGCGCTGCTGTTTCTCGCCGAACTGACCGCTTATTTCTCACCGAACATGCTGGTCTTCACCTACGGCGCCCGTCTGCTTTCCGGTATTGGCGGAAGCTTTATGATCCCGTCGGTGCTGGGGCTTATCGCCAGTAACTACAAAGGCCGCCAGCAGGCGATCGCCTTTGGCGCTATCGGCGCAGCTAGCGGCGTCTCCTTCGCCGCCGGCCCGTTGATTTGCGGCCTGCTGGTTGACCACCTCGGCTGGCGCGCCGCGTTTGCCGCTATCGCCGGCCTGTGCATCGTCATCTTCAGCGGCTCCTTCCTGGTCCCTACGCCGGCAAAACCTGAACGCAAAGTGGTGTTCGATCTGCCCGGCGTCGTCCTGACCGTCATCGGCCTGTTCAGCGTGATCCTCGGCTTCCTGAAAGTATCAAGCTGGGGTCTGTTTACGCCGTTTAACGCGCCGTTCACCGTTATGGGCCTTAGCCCGGCGCCGTTCCTCGTCCTGTTTGGTCTGATCGTGCTGGCGATTATGCTGAAGTGGGAGCGCCATCGCGAAGCCACCACCGGCAGCGCGCTGATCCCGCTGTCGTTCCTCGCAACGCCGCAGGTGCGTAACGGTCTCTATCTGACGGCGTTTATCTTCCTCGCCTACGGTTCCGGTATTTTCGTGACCGTGAGCTTCGTGCAGGTAGTTGCCGGACTGAACGGTATTGAAACCGGCCTGCTCATTCTGCCGTTTGCGCTGGGCGTCGTGGTCTTTTCGCTGGGGCTGCCGATCGTCTGGAAAAACGCGAATCCGAAACGGATGTGCCAGAGCGCGCTGCTCATCGGCACGCTGGGCTCCGTGTTGTGCATCTTCGGCTTCGGCCCGTCTGATTTCAGCATGATCGTGCCGGTAGGGATGTGTCTGATTGGCGTCAGTATGGGCATCGTTTCCGCCTATTCCAGCTATATTGTTACCAGCGCCCTGCCGGCGCGCGATGCACAGCAGTCGGGCGGCGTGCAGGCGACTTCGCGTAACGTCGGCCAGGCAATCGGCGTGGCGGTTTGCGGTATGGTGATGCTGACGGCGATCACCATGACAGTGCAGGATATGGCGAGCCACGACGCTTCGCTGAGCCAGGATACACAGCAAAAAGTGGCGAATATCTCCGTCATTCCTTATCTCAGCGATACCGGCTTCTCAAAGCTAATGCTGGATCAAGGCGTGAATCAAAAGGATGTGACGGAACTCAACCAGGTCTATAAAACCGCCCGCCTGAAAGCTACGCGAGCGGGCATGGTCGCCACCGCGGTCATGACGCTGCTGTTTTTATTCGGGACGCGCAATCTCCCCGTCCGCGCCAAAGGGTCTGACGACGCAGCAGGAGAAGAGCCGCGTGCTAAGAAGTCGAAAATCTGAGTTAAGATCAAAAGATAACTAACAATAACGCGCCCCTCCCGCGAGGAAGGGCGCGTTTTGTCGTTTCTATCAAAAAGGAACAATCTGTGACCACCAACCCTACACCGACAAACTGGTTACCTTTGATTGTCTTGTGCTGCGCACAGTTTCTGGCCTCCGCCGATAACGTGACGTTGAGTATCGCCACGCAGGCGCTAATGAACGACCTGCACGCGACGCTTGGACAGGTCAGTACGGCGAATACCATGTATCCGTTGATTGCGGGCACGTTTATGGTGGCGGGCGGAATGCTGGGGTGTATCTGGGGTTGGCGGATGCTGTTTCGCATCGGATGCCTGATTTTTATCCTCGCCGAAATCTGCGCCTTTTTTTCGCCATCGATCACGCTCTTCACCTGGGGCGCGCGTCTGACCGCCGGGATAGGCGGTAGCCTGATGATCCCCGCCGTTTTTGGCCTGATCTCTGCCCTGTATCAGCAGCGACGACGGGTTGCCGCTTTTGGCGCGCTTGGCGCCTCCAGCGGCATTTCATTCGCCTGCGGGCCCATTCTATGCGGATATTTACTGGACCACGTCGGCTGGCGCATCGCGTTTGCCTCGCTGGGCCTGCTGGCGCTGCTTATTCTCATCTGTTCTGTCATCATCCCGGTATCAGAAAACAAACGCGCCGCTATCCCCTTCGATACCCCGGGTTTCCTGTTAGGCACCCTGGGGCTGTTTCTGACCATTTTCGGCATTCTGCGCATCCCGGTCTGGGGACTGATTATGCCTTTCGACGCCGCAGTGAGCATTCTCGGCCTGAGCCCCGCCCCTTTCGTCATCCTGTGCGGCCTGATTGTGCTGGTGATGATGCTGCGCTGGGAACGTCATTTTGAAGCCGCCACCGGCCACGCTCTGCTGCCCGCGGTTTTCCTGAAAACCCGCCTGGTGCGCCACGGGCTCTATCTCACGGGTTGGATATTTTTTGCCTACAGTTCGGCTATTTTTACCGTGGTGAGTTTTGTGCAGATTGTTAAAAGCGTATCGGCGATGGAAACAGGGCTGCTGATACTCCCTTTTGCGATCTGTCTCGCCGCCTGTTCTCTGGGTTTACCGCTGCTCATTCAGCAGCGAAACCCTCGCCGCCAGTGCCAGATGGGGCTGACTGCGGGAATCGCCGGCGCTCTGGTTGCCGCCGCGGCGCTGCACGTGACGGGATTTACCCCTGTACTGATGGCGTCAGGGCTCTGTTTAATCGGCGCGGGGATGGGCACCATCGCGACCAATGCCCCGATACTGGTCACCACGGGCGCAGGGAATCGGCACGCCGAACAGTCCGGCGGCGTTCAGGCCGCCTCGCGCGATATCGGGCAAGCATTAGGAATGGCGTTAATCAGTACCGTCATGCTAACGGTATTGACCTTCATGATGAAATATCAGGTACAGCACGATGTGGCAATCAGCCTGGCCGCCCGACAGGCCATCGGCCATCTCACGTTTATCCCGTGGACGAGCGATCGAACTTTTCATCAGCTTATCCAGACACAAAGCCTGGCGACCGGTGATATTTATAGCATTCTGCAGCATTATCAACAGAGCCGGATGGAAAGCGCGCGCTATGGGCTGCTGGCGATGGCCATCGTGACGTCTCTACTGCTTATCCGCCTTCGCCATCTGCCGAAGTCATCGTAGATTGCGCTATACTGCCGCCACGATCAAAAAAGCGGGAAAGAACCATGAACGACAGTGAATTCCATCGCCTGGCCGATACCCTGTGGATGACCATCGAAGAGCGTCTCGACGACTGGGATGGCGACAGCGATATCGACTGTGAAATCAACGGCGGCGTGCTGACTATCAGCTTTGAAAACGGCAGCAAAATTATTATCAACCGCCAGGAGCCGCTGCACCAGGTATGGCTGGCGACAAAACAAGGCGGCTACCATTTCGACTTGAAAGGCGACGAGTGGGTATGCGACCGCAGCGGCGAAACGTTCTGGGATCTGCTGGAACAGGCGGCGACCGCGCAGGCCGGTGAAGCGGTGAGTTTTCGCTAAGCGCGCGTGATTCGAGTTCCCCGGATTGCGGCTGGCGCCTTATCCGGGCTACATAACCCTATGCCGCACGCTACCCTTTCTCAGGAGTAGTGCTGCAGCATTGGCGACGTTGCGGCATCCTGACCGGCTGAAGCGGTAGCGGCGGCAATCACCTGGCTGCGGAACGGGATCACCTGTTCGCGACCGTCGACGTCGACGATTTGATAAAACTGCGGCAGGTTAAAGTTGATAAAGCTGGAGCCGTAGGTAAAGCGGTCATGCGATGAAGAGTAGAAGCGGCTGACGTCGCGCACCAGCTCCTCTTTGCTGCCCTCACAGTGGTGATACACCTCGGCGCGGTTGCTCTCATCAAGAATATAGATGTTAAATCCGTTATCGTTATCCGCATCTTCAAAGAAGAACTGAATGATCCCTTCGCTGGCAAAACCATCCACCACCTGCGGCAGCCTGACGTGGTTGGTCTCCACCTGCACCGACAGGCCGTGCAGTTTGTTATGCGAAATCGCGCCGTAGAATTCGATGGCGTTTTCCAGCTTCTGTACCGAGACGTTAAGGCGCTCGAAAAACAACCCCCAGGTCTGCCCGGATACGCGCAGCGCTTTAAAGCGGCCGGTATCCTGACGGGTGCTGGAGAGGCGTAGCTCAACGCATTCAGAAACCAGCTGCTGCACGCGAGTGCGGATCAGGCCGCGCAAATGCTGGCTATAGCAGAAGACCTCCACGCTATCCGGCGGCGCGGCGTCCTGATGCATCTTGCCGAGAATGGTTTTCAGCGCTTCGATCATCGCCTGCTCGCCGTTAAAATGCAGCGTTCGCACCTCGTTCCACGAGTTGCGGTACAGCAGATCGATGCTGCCAATCAGGCATTTTTGCTCTTCGCCGAAGCTAAAAACATCGAGCTTACGGAAGTCAAAATGCACCACCTGATTGCGGAAGGCCGCCGTCGGATCATATTCGAGGTTGACGATAATCGCCAGGTGGCGAATTTCGCACGGGCTATACAGCGCTTTCGGCGTCGGGGACGGCAGGCGCAACGGGAAGTGGTGCGCCACATCGGCCACCATCTCCTGCAGTTTAGCCAGATCGACAATGCCGTTGCCCTTAATAAACAGGCGAGTGCGTGACGTCAGCAGGCCGTTAAACCAGGCCCAGGCCACCAGCTTATTAAGATAACGGTTATATTCCAGCGGCTGGTGGCTGATGATCGACTCCATATCCGGCGCGCGGTTATAGACATACCAGCCGGTACGGTTGGCACGGCCGGGCGGCACATGGATAAAGGTCAGATTCGGCTCAGACAGATCCGGCGAAATTTGCGGGTTAACCAGGGTCACTTTCCCCGGCAGCGCTTCAAAGGCGGCGTACAGCTTACGCGTCAGCACGCCAATATCCTGCGGACTGGCGGAAACGCTCAGGTTGTTGCGACGCGCAAAGCGAATCAGGTTGCGATAGCTCTGCATCATCGCATCAAGCAGCTCGTTATGCGCTTTACGGACTTCGTCAATCTTCCAGTTGGCCCGGTTATCGAGCATCATCAGACGCTTTTCATCCCAGCCCCACTCTTTAACCAGGTGGCTGACGACTTCACGGCGCCAGCCGACGCAGGCACGCTCGCGGCTCAGCTTCTCGCACACTTTTAAATAGAAACATCGACGCACCAGATCGAGGCGCGTTTCATCCTCGATAGCCTGCAGATAGAGCGTGACGCGCTCCAGCATCATGCAGTAAGGGTCGAGGCCAAACGATACGATTTCACCGTCATGCAAGCGCTGCTTGATATCTTTCGCCAGCAGACGGTTGTTGGGGTACTCCCAGGAGTACGCTTCCAGCAGCAGCGTCTTCAGCACCGCTTTATAGGGCGAGTCGATGCTTTTATACAGCTGCCACAGGCTGGCGCCGAAGTACTCTTCCGCCGAGAGGGAGCTCAGACCGCCGAGATCCAGCCATTCGTTCGGCGTCAGCACGCCCTGCGCGTAGAGGCTCATCACGTAATCATCGTAATGCTCTTCTTCCTCGCACGGCACCATATTCCACAGAATACGCTTCCCGGCAAGGCGCACCGCGGTGCGGTAAAACTCATCCAGTAGCAGGATATGCTGGGTCGAACCGCAGTCTTCACCGCCCAGGCTGCCGCTTTCGTTATGGCGGAAGCGGTTTTCGTCGATCAGGAAGAAGCTCACTTCAACGCCCAACGACGCAGCCCAGCTTTCCAGCAGGCTGCATTTTCGCTGCAGCAGCTGGCGCTCTTCGCTATCCAGCCACGACTGATGGCAAACCCAGATATCAAGGTCGGAAGAACAGCTTTGCCCAACGGAAGAAGTACTGCCCATGGAGTAAAGGCCAGTGATGGGCAGCTCGCCTTTCGGCGGTTCCTGGGTCAGCATTCCACGATTGAGTTCAAGCTCGTCAAGGTAGTGGCGTTGGGTTTCATCAGGCGTGTAGAGGCAAATGCCACGGGGAACGTTACCGTCAAGGTAACCCGGCATCAGCGGGTGATGATAATGTAGTAATGTCGGCAGTAGACTGTAAACCTGCTGGAAAGCGGGTCCCATGGCAGCAAGGGCGCGATCCACGCGCAATTGGTTGATGGCATCCAGTCTCTGTTTCAGTGTCTCAATATAGAGGTACAAGACATATCGCCTGATGTTCAAAAACCCGACGTACAATAGTACGGAGAGTTTCAGTATTTCAACAAAAACCGTCACCATTCGTCGTCGGTGTGGTTGTGATGAGCTGCTGACTGACAAATGGTTTAAAACGTGATCAATCTAACACCTTGCGGATTGACCGTAAAGAAAGATGCGCTACATACAAGTGTAGCACCCTTTACTACGTGTAAATTCTTCACTACGTTTGCGGCAACCCGCAAACGCATGAAAGGCTAAAATGATGGCCGCGACCCTTACCCCCACAAAACTAACATCCCTAAGACAACAATGTTAGGATGGTTAGTGGTCGACTATGACGGTAACAAGCATGTTAGACAAAGTTTTGAGAATTGCCACACGGCAAAGCCCGCTTGCGCTATGGCAGGCACATTATGTGAAAGAGCGTCTGGAAGACTGTCATCCGGGGCTTTCTGTTGAACTGGTGCCGATGGTCACCCGCGGCGACGTGATCCTTGATACGCCCCTTGCAAAAGTGGGCGGCAAGGGTCTCTTTGTGAAAGAGTTAGAGCTGGCCATGCTGGAAGGCCGCGCCGATATTGCCGTCCATTCCATGAAAGACGTGCCGGTGGAATTTCCCGCTGGACTAGGACTGGTGACCATTTGTGAACGAGAAGATCCGCGCGATGCGTTTGTCTCGAACCACTACGCTTCCATTGATGAACTGCCGCACGGCAGCGTCGTTGGCACATCAAGTTTACGTCGCCAGTGTCAGCTGGCCGCAGCGCGGCCGGATCTCACCATCCGCTCCCTGCGCGGCAACGTTGGCACTCGTTTAAGCAAGCTCGATAGCGGCGAGTACGACGCGATCATTCTTGCCGCCGCGGGGCTTAAGCGCCTGAACCTTGAGGCACGTATTCGTCAACCGCTGACGCCGGAGCAATCTCTGCCCGCCGTCGGCCAGGGCGCGGTCGGCATTGAGTGTCGCCTTGACGACGAATGGACCAAAGCGCTGCTGGCCCCACTGAACCATACGGAAACGGCCATACGCGTACGCGCTGAACGGGCGATGAACACCCGGCTTGAAGGCGGTTGCCAGGTGCCTATCGGCAGCTATGCCGAACTGATCGACGGTGAGCTATGGCTGCGCGCGCTGGTTGGCGCACCGGATGGCTCGCACACGGTACGCGGCGAGCGGCGCGGTCGTCCGGAAGATGCCGAAACGCTGGGTGTCTCCCTTGCCGAAGAACTTCTGGATAACGGCGCGCGCGACATTCTCGCCGTCGTTTACGCAGGAGAAGCGCCACGATGAGCATTCTGGTTACCCGTCCGCTGCCGCAAGGCGAAGAGTTAGTCAGCCGCCTGCGCGCGCTGGGACGCGTGGCCTGGAGCTTTCCGCTCATCGAGTTTACCCCGGGTCGACAGCTCCCTGAGCTGAGCGCCCAGTTGGCAAGCCTGGCGGCGGGCGATTTACTCTTCGCGCTATCACAGCATGCCGTTGAGTTTGCCCACGCTCGCCTCCAGCAGCAGGGGCTGCGCTGGCCCACGGCGCCCGACTATTTTGCCATTGGCCGCACCACCGCGCTGGCCCTGCATAAAGTCAGCAATCGACAAGTTCGCTACCCGTTAGATCGGGAAATCAGCGAAGTCTTGCTACAATTACCTGAATTACAAAACATTGCGGGGAAAAAAGCGCTCATCCTGCGCGGCAACGGCGGGCGAGAATTACTCGGCGACACGCTTCGCGAACGCGGTGCCGATGTCACTTTTTGTGAATGTTATCAACGTAGTGCGAGGCACTATGATGGCGCAGAAGAAGCAATGCGCTGGCAGTCCCGCGGGGTTTCAACGCTGGTCATTACCAGCGGCGAGATGCTGCAGCAGCTCTGGGCGCTAATACCACAGTGGTATCGCGAACGTTGGCTCCTGAGCTGTCGCATTTTAGTTGTCAGTGAACGTCTGGCCGAACAGGCCAGGGAATTGGGCTGGCAGGATATCCAGGTTGCCGATAGCGCCGACAACGATGCGCTGCTACGCGCATTACAATAACTCTCAACATTGGAAGCCATAATGACGGAACAACAGAATCAATCCGCCGTGGTTGAAGAGACCAGGGAGGCCGTGGACACAACGCCACAGCCAGAAAATAACGTAGAAAAGAAAAACGGCGGCAGTAAAACCAGCCTCGCTCTGAGCGCCATAGCTATCGCTATCGCCCTCGCCGCTGGCATAGGTCTTTATGGCCTGACGAAGACCCAGGCGACCCGCCAGAGCGAAGCCAGCGCCGGGCTATCCAGCCAGATCGCCGCGCTGCAAAAAGCGCAGGAAAATCAAAAAAGCGAGCTTGAAAGCATCATTAAGCAGCAGACCGAGCAGCTGACGCAAGCACAGCGTCAGCAGGATGCTCTGGCGAAGAAGCTGGAAGAAGTGCAGGAAAAGGTCGCGGTCATTTCCGGCAGCGACGCAAAAACCTGGCTGCTCGCGCAGGCTGATTTCCTCGTGAAACTGGCCGGACGTAAGCTGTGGGGCGATCAGGATGTGACGACCGCCGCCGCGCTGCTGAAAAGCGCCGACGCCAGCCTCGCCGACATGAACGATCCAAGCCTGATTAGCGCCCGTCGCGCCATCACCGACGATATCGCCTCGCTCTCCGCCGTAAGTCAGGTGGACTATGACGGCATCATTCTGAAGGTTAACCAGCTCGCCAACCAGATCGATAATTTACGCCTGGCGGACAATAACGACGATGACACCCCGATGGATTCCGATAGCGATGAGCTATCCAGCTCCATTAGCGAGTGGCGGGTAAACCTGCAAAAAAGCTGGCAGAACTTTATGGACAGCTTTATTACCGTTCGCCGCCGCGATGAGACCGCCGTACCGCTGCTGGCGCCAAACCAGGACGTCTACCTGCGCGAAAACATTCGCTCGCGTCTGCTGGTCGCGGCGCAGGCCGTTCCGCGCCATCAAGAAGAAACCTACAAACAGGCGCTGGATAACGTCTCAACCTGGGTTCGCGCCTACTACGATACTGAAGACGCCACCACTAAAGCCTTCCTTGAGGATGTGGATAAGCTCAGCCAGCAAAGCATCACCATGAACGTACCAGAGAGCCTGCAGAGCCAGGCGCTGCTTGAGAAACTGATGCAAACGCGGGTACGTAATCTGATGGCGCAGCCGGCTGAAACCCAGACCAGCGTTCCGGCTCCCGCGCCGGCACCTGCTGCCCACGCGCCAACGCCTGCGCCACAAGGAGAGTAACGCATGTTGAAAATTCTCTTACTCTTCGCGCTGCTGCTTGCCGGAATCGTTGTTGGCCCGATGATCGCCGGTCATCAGGGCTACGTCCTGATCCAGACCGATAACTACAACATTGAAACCAGCGTCACCGGGCTAGCGATCATCATGATCCTCACCATGGTGGTGCTGTTTGCCATTGAGTGGCTGCTGCGGCGCATTTTCCGCACCGGCGCCCATACCCGCGGCTGGTTCGTGGGCCGCAAACGTCGTCGCGCCCGTAAGCAAACTGAGCAGGCGCTGCTGAAGCTGGCGGAAGGCGACTATCAGCAGGTTGAGAAGCTGATGGCGAAAAATGCCGATCACGCTGAGCAGCCGGTTGTGAACTACCTGCTGGCGGCGGAAGCCGCGCAGCAGCGAGGGGATGAAGCCCGCGCCAACCAGCATCTGGAGCGCGCAACTGAGCTCGCCGGCGATGACCTGATTCCTGTCGAAATTACCCGCGTACGCCTGCAGTTGGCGCGTAATGAAAACCACGCCGCCCGCCACGGTATCGACAAGCTGCTGGAGATCACGCCGCGTCATCCGGAGGTTCTGCGCCTAGCCGAGCAGGCCTACATTCGTACCGGAGCCTGGAATTCGCTGCTGGATATCATTCCGTCAATGGCGAAAGCCAACGTCAGCGATGAAGAGCACCGCGCCGAACTGGAACAGCTGGCGTGGATTGGTCTGATGGATAAAACCCTGGCCGACGGCGGCAGCGAAGGTTTGCGCGAATGGTGGAAAAACCAGAACCGTAAAACCCGCAGCCAGGTGGCGCTACAGGTGGCAATGGCGAATCGCCTTATCGAAAGCGACGACCATGATACCGCGCAGCAGATTATTATTGATGGTCTGAAAAAGCACTACGACGACCGTCTGGTCATGCCGATCCCGCGGCTGAAAACCAATAATCCGGAACAGCTGGAAAAAGTTCTACGTCAGCAGATTAAAACGGTCGGCGACCGCCCGCTGCTGTGGAGTACGCTGGGACAATCACTCATGCGCCATGGCGAGTGGCAGGAAGCCAGCATTGCGTTCCGCGCTGCGCTCAAGCAGCGCCCGGATGCGTTTGATTACGCGTGGCTGGCCGATACCCTCGACCGCCTGCATCAGCCGGAAGAAGCGGCGACGATGCGTCGCGACGGCCTGCTGTTAACCCTGCAAAACAACCCGCAGCAATAATGCGATTCTCGCCTCCGCCGGGGGCGAGAATATCTTCCCTTCCCGCCTGAACGCTTTCCGAGCCCTGAAAAGAAAAAAACGCCTGCTCTGAAACCAGGGCAGGCGTTAAAACAGGTCTGTTTGACAACAAATTGGGTGCTTCACTCAACGTAGTGTCCATGGTGTTTGATGAGGCTATATGCTTCATCCTTCACGCTGTCTCTTCGTTGGCTGCACACTCTCCCTAAATCACTTACCTTTGTAAGCGCCTGGGGATTCCCGTGCTGGCCGTCTCGACACATCATGAATGATTTAGCATATAAAATGCGACATCTGTCAGTGGACGATAAGCACCGTAAAACGGCTCTGCATCATTCCTGAGTTTATGAGGCGCTAAGGCGAACATAAGAGATGGAATGAGCATCTACCCGGTTATTATCGCACAGGATCTGTAGAAAATGCATCTACCCGAACAGGGAATTGGGACTATTCTGGAGAATAAATTGTAATGTGATTAGCGGAATATTGTTTTCGATATCAGGAAGATAAGATTTTTTTTCAAAATCAAAAAACAAAAAACCCCGCCGAAGCGGGGTTCAAAATTGGTCGGCGAGAGAGGATTCGAACCTCCGACCCACTGGTCCCAAACCAGTTGCGCTACCAAGCTGCGCTACTCGCCGATGTACTGCTTTTTTGAATTTTTAGTTCAATTCTTTATAAAGTCGTGGTGCGAGGGGGGGGACTTGAACCCCCACGTCCGTAAGAACACTAACACCTGAAGCTAGCGCGTCTACCAATTCCGCCACCTTCGCAATATCACAACTTTCTAAATAATGGGGTGGCTAATGGGATTCGAACCCACGACAACTGGAATCACAATCCAGGGCTCTACCAACTGAGCTATAGCCACCACTGCAAATCTTTTACGCGGTATTGAAACCACCGCAGCTCCAGCACCGGGTAAATGGTGCGCCCGACAGGATTCGAACCTGAGACCTCTGCCTCCGGAGGGCAGCGCTCTATCCAGCTGAGCTACGGGCGCTTAGCGCCGTTGCGGGGTCGGATAATACGGACTTCCTACCCCGCTGTCTAGTGCCTTTTTAAAGAAAATTATCGTTTGCTCATGCTTTGTGCGTTTTGTTGCTTATTGCGCCACATTATCAACATTCCCGCGTCGACCAAGGCCAAATACCTTATAAATAAGCGTCACGGCGGCAAGGAAAATCATTCCGACAAAGAGCGACATACGCGTATCGTCGTTAAATCCCATCCCTATCAGTACGCAAACCAGGAACGCCATAGTCAAATAGTTTGCCCACGGGAACAGCAGCGAGCGAAACGGATGGCTGGCCATGGCTTCTTTATGCACAAGACGAAAACGCAGCTGGCTAATCAGAATCACAAACCACGGTACCATCCCCGGCAGCACGCTGGCGCTGTAGACGTAGACGAAAACCCGCTGTGGATTAGGGATAATGTAGTTCAGGCACGAACCGACCAGCAGAATCAGGATCGACAGCGCCACGCCCGCCGAGGGTACGCCGTTGCGCGAGACTTTGGCGATGGCCGCGGGCAGCTGGCGATTCCTTGCCAGCGCGTAGAGCATGCGTCCGCAGCTGTACATTCCGCTGTTACAGCCGGAAAGCGCCGCCGTGAGCACCACAAAGTTAATAATACCTGCCGCCGCGGTGATGCCGATTTTGGCAAAGGTCAGCACGAACGGACTGCCGTTGGAGCCAATCTGATCCCACGGGAAAATAGTGACGATAACGAAAATCGCCCCCACGTAGAAAATCAGGATTCGCCACAGCACTTTTCCTACCGCGCTGCGCAGCGTGACCTGCGGATTCTTCGCTTCACCGGCGGTAATGCCGATAAGCTCGACGCCCTGGTAGGAAGCGACCACGATACACAGCGCCGTCAGGAAGCCCTTCCAGCCGCCGGCGAAGAAGCCACCGTGCTCGGTGAGATTGCCAAAGCCAATAGCGTGCCCGCCGTTGCCAAAACCAAAGAAAATAACGCCCAGCCCCACCACAATCATCACAATAATGGTGGTGACCTTAATCATAGCGAACCAGAATTCAATTTCACCGTAGAGCCGTACCGCCGCCAGGTTCGCCAGCGCCACCAGCCCGACCGCAATCAGCGCCGGTATCCACTGGACCATATCCGGGAACCAGAACTGGACATAGACCCCAATAGCCGTAATTTCCGATATCCCGACCGCCATCCACATAAACCAGTAAGACCATGCGGTGAGATAGCCGAAAAACGGGCTCATATAGCGGTGGGCATAAACGGCGAACGAGCCGGTTACCGGTTCGAGGAACAACATTTCGCCCATCGAACGCATGATAAAGAAGACAAAGAGCCCGGCGATAATATACGCCAGCAGAACCGAAGGTCCGGCCCACTTAAGCGTACTTGCCGCGCCCATAAATAACCCCACGCCAATCGTGCCGCCAAGAGCGATTAGCTCAATGTGTCGCGCCTCCAGTCCCCGCTGAAGTTCCGCTTTTTTCTCAGTCATATAACCTCTTGTGTTTGCCCTGCTCCGGGTTTAAGCGCATCCCAACCAGGATGTGTCTATACCGGTTATTTTTATGAATGAATAAAATGGAATAGCCCTGCCTGCGCGACGGTCAACTGACCGTCGCGTTTTAAGCATGCGAATGGTTAATGAATTTGAGGGAAATGGCAAATAAAGTATCAGACGAGTGAATACATTACACAGAATACCCAGGTAAACCCGCCCGCTTGCAGTGGAATGTCACAGCTTATCGGTGTAATACCAGCGTAAATAACGCAGCAGGCGCGCCTGCCTTTTTATTCGGCTCGGCTGCGAAACCAGGCGATAGAACCACTCCAGACCCAGATCCTGCCAGAACTTCGGCGCCCGCTGCACGTGGCCGGTAAAGACATCGTAGGTGCCGCCCACGCCCATATACAGCGCCTGCGGATAAACGTCCCGACAGTCGCGCATCAGGATCTCCTGACGCGGCGAACCCATCGCCACCGTGACGATCTTCGCCCCGCTATCGCGGATTCGCTCAAAGAGTGCCTGACGCTGGTCAGCGGCAAAATAGCCATCCTGGCTTCCAACGATATTCACGTTCCAGCGCTGGCGAAGCTGCTGCTCCGTTTGCGCCAGCACCTCGGGCTTACCGCCGATCAGAAATACCGGCGTTCCCTGAGCGCCTGCGCGCGCCATTAGAGCTTCCCATAAATCAGCGCCGGCGACGCGCGACACCTGCGACTGAGGGTATTTTTTACGTAGTGAGCGTACTACGCTGATGCCGTCAGCATATTTGAATTCTGCGGCTTCAATCAGCGCCCGAACCTCGGGGCTGTCTTCTACCGCCAGCATCTTCTCTGCATTAATCGCCACCAGCGTCCCCGTACGGATCTCGCCGTCGGCGTACAGATAATCCAGAGCGTGTTGCATATCGCGCCAACCAATGAGTTGTAGCCCTCTCAGCAGATACAACGGCGCGGATGTGGTCTCAGTCATGTACACCCTTATCAGACTTGAGGTTGCGTCAGCGGTTTAGCCCGCTTATGAATCAGCCCCACGCTATCCAGGAACCAGTACAGCAGTTTTGCCGCCAGCAGGCAGATCCCAAAGATGACGAGGAAAAAAACCACGCGGGAACCGAATGAATCCAGCCCTTCACGCGCCAGCACGATCATGTTGAAGATAGCGCCAAAACAGAAACTGTGCAGGATCGCCGCTTTATAGCGGTTCGTCTCCCGGTTGCCAAGCTCGTACAGCCAGTCAAACCATTTAATGATCAGCCCAACCGCCACCGCGCCCAGCGGGACGAACCAGACGCCGCCCATCACCACCAGCGAGCCAATCAGGGTCGGCGAAATCGCCAGGCCAGAATGGTTATTCAGCACGTCCCAGGTGAAATAGTTCGCGGTATTGAGCACCATTGTCGGACGACCGTGCCACAACCAGCTGGGGATAAACACGTAAAAATCCCGGATGATGGGCGCCAGCCCCTGGAACTCGATCTTGTCGTAGTTTTGCAGCAGCAGGGCCAGGTTTTCCCACGGCGAGAAAGTATCGCGGGTCAGATAGAGGAAAGTATAAAACGCCTCATCGCCGCTGACGTTCATGCCATAGCGCTTGAGGGCCAGCCAGAACATACCGACGATACCCAGCACGCCCGCCGCCGCCAGCATCCACAGGCTGATCCAGCCGCGAATGATGCCGATAAACAGGAAAATGGCAAAAGCGATGATAATGTTCGCCCGGGTGCCGCCAACGATGGCGTAGGTCAGCAGGCCAAAGGCGACGGTGCTAACGAGGAAGAATATCCACGCTTTATAATCCTGACGCAGAAAATAGACCACCAGCATTGCCGGGATGAAAAAGTAGAAGAAACGCTTTAGCGCCACGCCGGAGACTTCGCTGGAGAATATCTGGCTATAGGAGTTGAGTTTGAATAACAGGAATCCGTTATGCGCAAAGAAGATGCCGACGCAAAGCAGCGCCAACCCGAGTAAAATGCCCCAGGTCAGATGGGTCTCCACGCGATTCATCGTAAACAGCGGACGATGCGGATGGCCGTGCGCCGCCGAGCGTAGTCGCGTTTTGTAGGTGGCGTAGTAAACCGCATAAAAACAGACGGAAACCAACAGAGTTTGCAGCAGAATTTCCGGCGGGGCGACCGCGACGTCAAAGCGGAACACCAGAATACTGGTCAGCGGGAAGCCAAAGAAAAAGGTCAGCAGAAACAACAGCGAGAAAAAGACGTTGAAGTTGAAGCGTACGCGACGAAATTCAAAGTACGTGGCGGTGGCGATAAAGAGCGTCGACAGCAGCCAGACCAGCAGCAGCCCGCTAAATTGCATTAATGTCATGCATCCCCCCCCGCGGCAATCCGCAACGCGCGTCGCCAGCCCGTCAGATAATTCGGACGGAAGAAGGCGATCTGATTTTTATCCACACCGGCCAGCTGGCGCTGTGCTTCACGCACAACGCTCACGTCCAGCGCATCGCGGGTAAAGAGTACCGGAATATGCTGCTCCGACATATCCTGCCAGAAGGGATTATCCCGATTCAGCACGCAAGGGATGCCCGCCTGAATCAGCAGGCACAGCGTGCCGATACCCTGCTGACGGGCAAACAGGAAGTAGCCAAGATCGCAACGACGCAGCAGGGCCAGATAGTCATCAAACGCCAGCTTATCGCCCAGTACCTGAAGATGCTGCGGGCTGAACAGCGCCGCGCCGGCCGCGCGAACTTCATCGATATAGTCACTATTGTTGGCCGGATAGCCCATCGGCACGACGACATTGACCGTATCGCCGAACTGCTGATGAATCGCACGCAGCGCGGCGATGTGCTCATTGCTACGATCGCCGGAATTCCCCACCAGAATAGTCAGCGTGTCACCGCGCGGGGCGCTATCGGCGAGCGAATTCAGCGCCGGATCCATACGGGTCGGGAAGTAGAGCAGCTCACCCGGCACGCCCGAATGGCGGGCGGCGAACCAGCTCAGATCGCCGCGGGTAGCAAACACGCGCCCTACCCGGCCCTGCGCCATGCGCCGCAGGGGATAGAACAGACGAAACTTCAGGCTGGCGGAGTTCTCATACAGGTCCGCCCCCCAGATATGCCAGTTAAACTGCGCCGGGCGGATCCCGCCGCTGAGCAGCGCCAGCCACAGGCCGGTATTGAACTGGCCGTGAAAGAAAAAGCGCTGCTGCCGGTTCGCTTTTGCCAGCGCGATAACCGCCTGCGCCAGCGACTTTTTCCCCGGATAACAGCTGATGGAGAGCGCGGGATAGGCTGCGCGGATCCCTGTCTCCTCACCGACGACCATAAATATACGCGCCTGCTCGTCATCGACGGCCAGCTCATCATTAAAGAACCGCAGCACGGTCTGGTTGTGGTGCGGGATATCCGATCCCAGTACATGTATCAGTGCTGTCATGCCCGTTTACGCCAAAGTAAAAACACGCCGCTACAGAGAGCGAAATAAACAATATAGGTAGCCATATACGCCTGCGCCGCGCCGATTGCGCCATGCGCCGGGATAAGCCAGTGCGAGAATGCGGTCAACAGCGTGAACTGGCTGATTTCCGTCAGAATATAAAAACGTAGCGAGGCTTTGGCGATCACCAGATAGCCATAAACATAAGCCCCGACCTTTAACACATCGCCCACCAGCTGCCAGGCAAACAGATCGCGCATCGCCGTAAAACGGTCGGAAAAAAGTAGCCAGATAGCGAAATCACGCAGCAGCCACACCGTTAAGCTTGCTGCCGCCACCGCCGGGAGAACAAATTTTAACGATTTGCTAATCTCGCGGGTGATATCCGCTTTCGCCGTTAGCCGGGACAATGTCGGTAACAGATAAACGCTAAATGACGCGGTAATAAACTGCAGATAGGCGTCGGAGATGCTGCTCACCCCTTGCCAGATCCCCACCGCGTCCCAGCCATAGTGGGCCGCCAGCAGGTTACGCATCATCACATAGGCAACCGGCAGCGTCACCGAGGTAATCAGCGCCATCAGGGTAAATTTCGATAGCTGCCCCGCCAGGCCGTTGTCCCAGCGCGGGCACAGCGCGCTCAGCGGAATATTGCCGCGTCGCCACAGTACGAAGGCCGCCGGCACAACCACCAGCGCGGGCACCAGCGCCAGCCCCAACAATGCGCCCTGATAGCCGCCGAAACGGTAGCAGGCATAGTACGCCGCCACGCCAATCAGGCTCCCGGCGATAAGCGACAGCGCATTACCCGCCGCATCGCGAAAACCTTTCATCAGCGCTAACAAGAAATTCGCCCAGGCGATCCCCATCTGTACCAGGGCCACCAGCCGCACCAGGTTCTGGTAATGCTGATGGCCGAACAGCCCCTGGCTGATTGGCGCGGCCGCCAGCAGGAAGATCAGCGCCAGCAGTGTAGAGAAACCCAGTACCATCGCCGAAGAGGTGCCAACGACGTTGTACAACTGCCGGCGATCGTCATGATGCTGGGCTACCAGCTTAGTGACGCCGTTAAATATCCCGGCCCCCGCCAGTACGCCAAGTACGGTCACCAGCTGGCGGAAGTTACCCGCCTGCCCCACCCCTGCCGGGCCGAACGACACGGCCAGCAGCTTAACCACCAGCAGACCGGCGCCGATTTTGACCAGCGTGGACGCCGCGGTCCACAGAGACGCTTTTGCCAGCGACATATCAGGAGAAATAGCTCAGCAGCGAGTTAATTACCGTGCGCTGGTTGACGTTCGACAGGTTGTAGAATAAAGGCAGACGCAGCAGGCGTTCGCTCTCCTGAGTGGTGTAGCGATCCGTCCCGTGGAACTCGCCGAAGGTTTCCCCGGCCGGGCAGCTGTGCAGCGGGATATAGTGGAACACCGCCAGAATTTCCGCCTCTTTCAGCCAGGCGATCAGCTTGCTGCGATCGTCAATATCGCGCAGCTTGATATAGAACATGTGCGCATTTTGCCCGCAGTCGGCAGGAACGATCGGCAGATCGATACGTCCAGCCCGCGCCAGCGGCAGCAGGGCATCATAGTAGTTCTGCCACAGCGCCAGGCGCTGCTGGTTAATCCGCTCCGCCGCTTCCAGCTGCGCCCACAGATAGGCGGCCTGTAAATCGGACATCAGATAGCTGGAGCCGATATCGCGCCAGGTATATTTATCCACCAGACCACGGAAAAACTGGCTGCGGTTGGTGCCTTTTTCACGAATAATCTCCGCGCGCTCGACCAGCTTGCGATCGTTAATCAGCGTCGCGCCACCTTCACCACCCGCGGTATAGTTTTTGGTTTCATGAAAGCTGAAGCAGCCAATATGGCCGATAGTACCGAGCGCCCGGCCTTTATAAGTCGACATCACGCCCTGCGCGGCATCCTCCACCACAAACAGATTATGCTTGCCGGCGATAGCCATAATAGTGTCCATCTCGCAGGCCACGCCGGCGTAGTGAACCGGCACAATCGCGCGGGTTTTCTCGGTAATGGCCGCTTCAATCAGCGTCTCATCGATATTCATGGTATCGCGACGAATATCAACGAAGACGATTTTCGCGCCGCGCAGCACAAAGGCGTTGGCGGTGGAGACGAAGGTGTAGCTCGGCATAATCACTTCATCGCCCGGCTGGATATCCAGCAGCAGCGCCGCCATCTCCAGCGAAGCGGTGCAGGACGGCGTCAGCAGCGCTTTCACGGTACCGAAACGCTGCTCCATCCACTGCTGGCAGCGGCGGGTAAAACCGCCATCGCCGCACAGCTTGCCACTGCCCATCGCGGACTGCATATAATCAAGTTCGGTTCCCACCACCGGCGGCGCGTTAAATGGAATCATCATGTCACCTGTATAACCAGTACGCGGTGCTTTCGATATTCGCACCGCTAAGAATGTAACGTTTAAGCGCGGCGGTGTTACCCATCTGGGTCGCCACCCGCAGTGTCGTCAGCCCACGCAGCGCGGCCCAGCGCTGGGCTGCTTGCATTAATTCCGCTCCTGCGCCGCGTCCGGCCAGCAGGCCAATTCTCGCCTCGCGCTCGCTGAGCTGGCGCAGGGAGACAAACGCGCGAATATCACCATCAGGGGCGCGAAACACCAGACACTGATGATCGAAAGTCCCACGCACCGCATTTTCAATCCACTGGGCATAGAAGCGGGCGCTGGCATCGGCTGCGTACCAGGGCGCGCGAAAACGGCTCTGCGCAAAGGCCAACGCCGCCAGTTCTCGCAGCCGGGGAATATCCACCTCGGTCGCCGGCTCGGCACCGCTATCATCTGAAGCCGCAGGCGAAAGCGCGAGATCGACCTCGCCCTCCACCAGCCGGAAGCCCAATGCCTGCAGCGCGTCCAGACGCGCAATATCATCCGCCGCGACTTTCGCCTGCACCCGCGACCATCCGGCCAGCGCTTGCGCCGTCAGCGGCGGCGCATCGTCGCCAAAACGTACGATGGCGCTATTGACGCCGAAGAAGCGGTTTTCCCATTCAAGGGGTTCAATACTGGCGCGGACGGGCACGGAGTAAATCCAATAAATATTGGCCGTAGCCGGTTTTCTCCAGCCGTTTCGCCGCGCGCTTCACGCCGTCGTCGTCCAGCCAGCCATTACGCCAGGCAATCTCTTCCAGGCAGGCAATTTTGAAGCCCTGACGCTTTTCAACCGTCTGCACAAACATACTGGCCTCGATTAGGCTATCGTGCGTGCCGGTATCCAGCCAGGCAAAACCGCGGCCCAGCAACTCCACCGTCAGCGCGCCATCCTCGAGATACATTTGATTAATGGAGGTGATCTCCAGCTCGCCGCGCTCTGAGGGCTTAACCCGTTTCGCGTACTCTGCCACTTGACCGTCGTAGAAATAGAGGCCGGTTACCGCCCAGTTGGACTTGGGTTGCTTTGGCTTCTCTTCCAGTGAAATGGCGTGAAATTCGTCATCAAACTCCACCACGCCAAAGCGTTCCGGATCCATGACCTGATAGCCGAACACCGTTGCCCCGCTAGTGCGGGACGCTACGCTACGCAGCTTCGGGCTAAAACCCTGGCCGAAAAAGATATTGTCACCCAACACCAGACATGAAGGCTCACCGTTGAGAAAAGCCTCGCCGATAATAAAGGCCTGCGCCAGCCCGTCCGGGCTTGGCTGAACAGCATAGCTTAGCTGCACGCCGAACTCTGAGCCATCACCAAGCAGACGCTGAAAATCGCGCTGGTCATCCGGAGTGGTGATAATCAATACTTCGCGAATTCCGGCCAGCATCAACACCGAGAGTGGATAGTAAATCATCGGCTTGTCATAGATGGGTAGCAACTGTTTTGAGACGCCGCGCGTGATCGGATGCAGGCGAGTACCCGATCCGCCGGCCAAAATAATACCTTTCATTTTTCCCCCTCAGACGCTCATGCTTGCAGGCCCAGGCGTTCACCTTGATAGCTGCCATCCAGCACAGGTCGCCACCAGTCTTCATTCGCCAGGTACCATTGAACGGTTTTACGCATGCCGCTGATAAAGGTTTCATCCGGCGCCCAGCCCAGATCACGTTCAATTTTCGCCGCGTCAATGGCGTAGCGCAGGTCATGTCCGGGGCGGTCGGCAACAAAGGTGATGAGATCGCGATAGTGCGCCAGGCCAATCGGTTTATGCGGCGCGAGTTCTTCCAGCAGATCGCAAATGGTTTCCACCACTTCGATATTTTTACGCTCGTTATGGCCGCCGATGTTGTAAGTTTCTCCCGGCCCACCACGAGTTGCCACCCGATATAGCGCCCTAGCGTGATCCTCAACATACAGCCAGTCGCGAATCTGCTCACCATTGCCATAAACCGGCAGCGCTTTCCCCTCCAGCGCATTCAGGATGGTCAGCGGGATCAATTTTTCCGGGAAGTGATACGGCCCGTAGTTATTCGAGCAGTTGGTCACCAACGTTGGCAGTCCGTAAGTGCGCTGCCAAGCCCGTACCAGATGATCGCTGCTGGCTTTTGAGGCCGAATAGGGACTGCTGGGCGCATAAGGCGTGGTTTCGGTAAAAAACGCGCCGCTGTCGTGCAGATCGCCATAGACCTCATCCGTTGAGATATGGTGGAAACGAAAGACCGATTTTTTTTCGTTCGCCAGCGTATTCCAGTAAGCACGCGCCGCTTCAAGCAGAGTATAGGTACCGACAATGTTGGTTTCGATAAACGACGCCGGGCCATCAATAGAGCGGTCGACGTGGCTTTCGGCGGCCAGATGCATCACGATATTGGGCTGATAGTGGTGGAAGACGCGGTCCAGTTCGACCCGATCACAGATATCCACCTGTTCAAAGGCGAAACGCGGATCCCCGGCAACAGGCGCCAGCGACATCAGATTTCCGGCGTAGGTCAGCTTATCAACCACCACTACGTTATCAGTAGTTGCAGTGATGATTTCGCGCGCCACCGCCGAACCGATAAATCCCGCACCACCTGTGACCAGAATCGTGTTCACCGCCACACCCCTTTGGTATCGACGATAAAATGCTGGCTCACGCTGTCACCGCTCATCGCTTTAAATTCTTTATGATCGACCAGCATCACCAGCACATCGGCGCTCGCCAGCGCTTCGTCAAGCGTCGCCAGAGCGCACAGTCCGTCGAGCTTTTTCGGCAGCTGATGAATATTTGGCTCAACGACCAGGGTTTCGCCGCCGTGCCAGCGGGCGATTTGCGCGGCAATAGCCATTGCCGGGCTTTCGCGCAGGTCATCAATATTCGGCTTAAACGCGAGGCCAAAACAGGCGATTTTTAGCTCGCTGGCGCGTTTGTTGCTCACCGCGAGACAGTCGGCGACTCGCGCTTTCACCTGGTCGATTACCCATTCTGGTTTGTGGTCGTTGACTTCACGCGCGGTCCGGATAAGTCGAGCTTGCTGCGGGTTCTGCGCCACGATAAACCACGGGTCGACCGCGATACAGTGGCCGCCAACGCCCGGGCCCGGCTGAAGAATATTGACGCGCGGATGACGATTCGCCAGGCGAATCAGCTCCCAGACGTTAATCCCCTGATCGGCGCAAATTAGCGAAAGTTCATTGGCAAAAGCGATATTAACGTCACGGAAGCTGTTTTCAGTCAGCTTACACATCTCGGCAGTGCGCGAGTTGGTCACCACGCATTCGCCTTCAAGGAAGATTTTATACAGCTCGCTAGCGCGGGCCGAGCACACCGGCGACATGCCGCCAATCACGCGATCGTTTTTAATCAGCTCAACCATCACCTGCCCCGGCAAAACGCGCTCCGGACAGTAGGCAATATTGACGTCAGCCGCTTCGCCAGCCTGCTGTGGGAAACTCAGATCGGGGCGCATTTCCGCCAGCCAGCCAGCCATCTGCTCGGTTGCCCCCACCGGCGATGTGGACTCAAGGATAACCAGCGAGCCTTTCTTCAGCGTCGGCGCGATAGATTTAGCCGCCGATTCGACGAAAACCATATCCGGTTCGTGCAGATCTTTAAACGGCGTCGGCACCGCAATAAGATAGGCGTCGGCTTCTACCGGCGCGGTAGTGGCGCTCAGGTAGCCCTGTTCGACCGCCGTTTTGACGACGCTCGCCAGATCCGGCTCCACGATATGAATTTCTCCACGGTTAATGGTCTCCACGGCGTGTTGATTAATATCAACGCCGACCACCCGCTTTTGCCGGGAGGCGAACGCGGCAGCGGTTGGCAGGCCAATATATCCAAGGCCAATCACTGAAATGGTAGAAAAATTCATAGCGTTACCTGATTATTTTTAAGTGCAGACAAAATACGATGACACGCTTGTCCATCGCCGTACGGGTTATGCGCCCGGCTCATGGCCTGATACGCGGACTCATCTTGCAGCAAGCGCGTGACTTCATTGACGATGCGTTGGCTATCGGTTCCCACCAGGCACACGGTGCCCGCGCTAACCGCTTCCGGACGCTCGGTCATGTCACGCATCACCAGCACCGGCTTACCGAGCGATGGCGCTTCTTCCTGGATACCGCCGGAATCGGTCAGGATCAACCATGCGCGATTCATCAGCCAGACGAACGGTAGATAATCCTGCGGCTCAATAAGCATGACGTTCTCAACGTGGCCGAGAATACGCTTAACCGGCTCGCTGACGTTCGGGTTCAGATGAACCGGATAGACAATTTGTACGTCCGGGTTGTTAGCGGCGATCTCCGCCAGCGCATGGCAGATTTGCTCAAAACCACGGCCAAAGCTTTCCCGACGGTGCCCGGTGACCAGAATCATCTTTTTGCCGTTGGCGAGGAAGGGATAGCGCTGAGTCAGCTCGTTGCGCAGGACTTCATCGCTCAACACCCGGTCGCGCACCCAGAACAGCGCGTCAATAACCGTATTGCCGGTTACCGCGATCCGATTGTCGGCGATGTTTTCCCGCAGCAGGTTCTGCCGCGAGGTTTCCGTCGGCGCAAAGTGGTACGTTGCCAGATGCCCGGTCAACGTACGATTCCCCTCTTCCGGCCACGGCGAGCTCAGATCGCCCGTACGCAGCCCGGCTTCCACGTGCCCTACCGGAATGCGCTGATAAAAAGCGGCCAGGCTTGCCGCCATCGTCGTGGTGGTATCGCCATGCACTAGCACCACGTCCGGCTTAAACGACTCCAGCACCGGCTTTAAGCCCTCAAGGATACGGCAGGTAATCTCCGTCAACCCCTGGCCCGGCTGCATAATGTTAAGGTCGTATTCCGGAACAATAGAAAAAAGTTTCAACACCTGATCGAGCATCTCCCGATGCTGCGCGGTCACGCAAACTTTCGCCTCAAAATGAGGATCCTTTGCCAGCGCATGAACCAGAGGCGCCATTTTGATAGCTTCTGGTCTCGTGCCAAATACCGTTAGTACTTTCACATCGATTCTCTTCGATTAGGTGATAAAGGCTGAATGTCCTTCACCACGGGCCGCATTCACTGGACACGGCGACGCGATAACGAAACGCCTGCGCCGATGAGCGCGCCCACAATCCCCCACATCACCATCAGAAACACGCGGCGCGGGCTATCGCGTTTTACCGGTTCTTCAGGCGTTCGCAAATACCTGTAAGTCTGAAAACGCGGATCCAGGGTCGGCCCAACGTTTAATGTCGTTAGCATGGCGCGGCTTTGGTCATAATCAAGATCGTACTCCGGCCCCACCGCCTGCAGGTTTTCCAGTCGGGCCTGCAGCATCGGCCGTCCCAGTAAAAACAGCTCTGAATCCGGCAACTGGTCTGGTGGAATATCGGTTTCGCTGCGGGAGATATTGTGCTGCTGGGCGACTTTCAGCGCCTGTTCCACGCTATGCATGCGACGATTGAAAATCTCTCGCGCCACCTCTTCCTGACGCTTCACCTGCGCTTTCATCTGGATGGTACGCGCGGCCCAGGCGCCTTTAAGCTCGTCATTCAGATGCCCTGCCGCACGCTGGCTGGCGAAAGCCACATACTGGCGCAGCAGATTATTGGCATCCGGCGCGGTTTCTGCCGTCAGCTTCACGCTATCGTTGATGCTTTTTAGCGCATCGCCGGGCATAAACTGGATATCGTTAATCAGGTCATCCAGCAGAGCGGCATCGGCGCGAGCGTTACCCGACTGGCGCTGCTTGTAGTAGTCCGTTTGCAGCCAGAAGTCGCGGCGGGTATCCCATGACGCCTGCTGCATGATGAACTCTTTATAAGCTTCATCCATTACCGAAGGCTGATCGACCGAGACGAGATTGGCCTTGATATCGAGATTGCGTAAAAACTGCTGTTGCGAATAGTATCCCCCCAGCATGTTTACCGTTGGCCGATCGGTAATCGCCGTCGCGCTCCACTCCTGGCGAGCAAAAAAGGTATAAACCAGAACAACCAGTGCAAAGAGCACTGCGATACCTGCTATCCAGCTTTTTCCTGCCCATAAGGCGCGAAACAGCCCGCGAATATCCAGCTCATTCTCAACGTTCACTGTTTGTGCTCCCGGTAATGGTTGAGTCATCACGTCCCCAGATTGATTTGGTTAATTTGGATTATTGCCGCTGTGTCGCCGAATTCTGCGTCTAATACGTTTAACCATGCGCGCCACTTTCCAGGCGCGTTTAATGCAGTAGCCATAAAGAAAGAAGGCTACCAAAAAGAGTATTAACATCACCCATTCCGGCACAATGCGGGTGTATTCCGCCACCACGCCAACCAGAGCCAGCAGCGCGGCGGCCAGAGTGATCAGGACAAACGCCTGGCGGGAAGTAAACCCGGCGCGCATGATTAAGTGATGAATATGCTGACGGTCCGGGGAGAATGGACTCATCCCTTTACGCAAGCGACGGTACATAATCGCCACCATATCCATCAATGGGATAGCAATAATCCACAGCGCCGTGACCGGGCTAATAGGATGCGTCTTTCCCTGCGTGGTCTCCAGCAGGATCCAGATGATAGTGAAGCCAATCATGGTGCTGCCGGCATCACCCATAAAGACCTTATAGCGACGGCCAAGCGCACCGAGGTTAAGTAAAATATAGGGCAAAATGGCGGCAATCATCGCAAAACACCACATCGCCAGGCTGTACTGGCCATCAAACCACAGGATGATGCCCGTTGCCGCGAAAGAGACGGAGGACAGGCCGCCAAGCAGCCCATCAATACCATCTACCATATTGAAAGCATTGATCGCCGCCCAAACGGCGAACAGCGTGAGGAAGAAACCAAAGGGGCCGAGCACCAGCTCCCATGAGCCGAATATAAAACCGAGGCTACTAAGATGAAGATTTCCCACCATCATCATAATGACGGCGATAGCGGCCTGAATAACCGCGCGAATTTTTACGCTGATATCAAAGCGGTCGTCCAGCGCGCCGACCAGCACAAGCACCCCGGCACACCCCAGGTATAACCTTGCGTGGGGAATGTAATAGTCGGCGATGGCAAACGTAAAACAAATACCTGCGAAAACTGAAATACCACCAACTAACGGAATCAAACCCTGATGCCGTTTGCGATAGTTAGGTTTATCCACCAGCCCAACTCTTTTTGCCGCCTTGCGAGCGATAAATATAAACAGGGTAGTGAATAAGAAAATACTGATTAATTCAGTAATAGCAGTGAGTAAATTCACAACGCATGTGCTCTCAGCATAGTTAATCCGGGAAGTATAACGATGATGCCTCAACTCCAGAAGGGGCAAAGCAGAACATTACAAATTTATTGTAGAAATTTTAGACTGTTAAAGCTGTCTCTGCCTGCCATCATCCTGCACACATCATACGTTAACACCCATTTTGTTTTCCCTTGCTGGATCATACAAACCCGGAAAACAAAACGCCACGCAATAGCGTGGCGTTTTCTGGCATTTTTAACTTACGAACGCTTCATCATATCGAAGAAGTCATCGTTAGTTTTGGTCATCGCCAGTTTATTGATGAGGAATTCCATCGCGTCGATTTCACCCATCGGGTGAATGATTTTACGCAGGATCCACATCTTCTGCAGCTCTTCCTGAGTGGTGAGCAGCTCTTCTTTACGGGTACCGGAACGGTTGTAGTCGATAGCCGGGAAGACGCGTTTTTCTGCGATCTTACGAGAGAGATGAAGCTCCATGTTACCGGTGCCTTTAAACTCTTCGTAGATAACTTCGTCCATTTTAGAACCGGTATCGATCAGCGCCGTAGCGATGATGGTCAGGCTACCGCCCTCTTCCACGTTACGCGCGGCGCCGAAGAAACGCTTCGGACGATGCAGGGCGTTGGCGTCCACACCACCGGTCAACACTTTACCGGAGGCCGGGACCACGGTGTTGTAGGCACGCGCCAGACGGGTAATGGAGTCGAGCAGGATGATAACGTCTTTCTTATGCTCAACCAGACGCTTCGCCTTCTCGATAACCATCTCGGCAACCTGAACGTGGCGGGATGCCGGCTCGTCAAAGGTCGAAGCGACAACTTCACCTTTAACCAGACGCTGCATCTCGGTCACTTCTTCCGGACGTTCGTCGATCAGCAATACCATCAGTACGCAATCAGGATGGTTGTAAGCAATGCTCTGCGCGATGTTCTGCAGCAGCATGGTTTTACCGGCCTTCGGCGGCGCGACAATCAGACCACGCTGGCCGCGACCGATCGGCGATGCCAGATCCAGTACGCGGGCGGTTAAGTCTTCCGTCGAGCCGTTACCACGTTCCATACGCAGACGTGAATTTGCGTGCAGCGGGGTTAAGTTCTCGAACAGAATCTTGTTACGCGCGTTTTCCGGCTTATCGTAGTTAACTTCGTTAACTTTCAACAACGCAAAGTAACGCTCACCCTCTTTAGGAGGACGAATCTTACCGGAAATGGTGTCACCAGTGCGGAGGTTGAAGCGGCGGATTTGGCTGGGGGATACGTAGATGTCGTCGGGACCGGCGAGGTAGGAGCTGTCTGCTGAACGGAGGAAACCAAATCCATCCTGCAGTATCTCCAGTACGCCATCGCCAAAGATATCCTCGCCACTCTTCGAATGCTGCTTGAGGATGGCAAAAATAATATCCTGCTTACGCATACGGGCCAGGTTTTCCAGCCCCATATTTTCGCCGAGAGTAATCAGCTCAGAAACCGGCGTATTCTTTAATTCGGTAAGATTCATAATGGTGTGGGTTCTTAAACTCGGGGTGATTCTCGAACTTAATGTTGTGAATGGTATGGCAGGAACATCCATGCCTGTTAACGGCCTTCATCTCGTGTCTGTACGTTGCCTGGTCACAGGAAAGAACGCAGAACTGAAACGACTAAACGGAATGAGTGATAAGCCCGGATTATAAGCCTCACGCGCATTTTTGCGGGACGCTTTGGGTAAAACAAGATTCAAACAAAGGTATGTTTAAAACGAAGTCTGAGATTAACTTAGCACGACTCTCGCCGGGCGTCCAGAGATCCGCAAAAAATTGGACGCTGGACGCCGGCAGAGCAAGCCGCTTACGCCAGGTTGGCGTCGAGGAACTCTTTTAACTGGCCTTTAGACAGCGCGCCAACTTTGGTCGCTGCAACTTCGCCATTTTTGAACAGCAGCAGGGTCGGAATGCCGCGAATGCCGTATTTCGGCGCGGTACCCGGGTTCTGATCGATGTTCAGTTTAGCAATGGTCAGTTTGCCCTGATACTCTTCAGCGATCTCATCCAGAATCGGGGCGATCATTTTGCACGGACCACACCACTCTGCCCAGAAATCGACGAGGGTTAGCCCGTCAGCCTTGAGTACGTCCGTGTCAAAACTGTCGTCAGTCAGGTGAATAATTTTATCGCTCATATTTAACTCCACAGGAATAAGCCTGGTGTGTTGGTGTCGCGGCCATCAACGACGTGTCGATGCTACGTTATGCACGCTGTTCTTCAGAATGCCCCTTTTATCGATCTGCGTCACAATGTCCATCATGAACTTTGCCCCACAAAAGATAAAGCAACCCGCGTTCAAACCGGCTTATCGCAGATTTGTCACCCTCGCCTCGCTTAGTAGTCTAAGCTTTCGAAGATTCGTTCAGTTGCCGCAGACGCACCTTGAATAATTTCATACATAGCCAACGAAAGGTTGACGTTATTTCACCGGATACGCTTTCTTAATGCAATAGTTAGCTGATATTCTACCACACTATGAGCAAAACACATTTAACAGAACAGAAGTTTTCCGACTTCGCCCTGCACCCGGCAGTGATTGAAGCCCTTGAAAAAAAAGGGTTTCATAATTGCACACCCATCCAGGCACTCGCCCTCCCGCTTACGCTGGAAGGTCGCGATGTCGCCGGGCAGGCGCAAACCGGTACCGGTAAAACGATGGCGTTTCTGACGTCAACGTTTCATTATCTTCTCACTCACCCGGCGATCGCTGACCGCCAGGTCAACCAGCCGCGCGCGCTGATCATGGCGCCGACGCGTGAACTGGCGGTACAGATTCATGCTGACGCCGAACCGCTGGCGCAGGCTACCGGTCTGAAACTGGGCCTTGCTTACGGCGGCGACGGCTACGATAAGCAGCTGAAAGTGCTGGAAAGCGGCGTGGATATTTTGATCGGCACCACCGGTCGCCTTATCGACTACGCCAAACAGAACCATATTAACCTCGGCGCCATTCAGGTTGTCGTACTTGACGAAGCCGATCGCATGTACGATCTCGGCTTTATTAAAGATATCCGTTGGTTGTTCCGCCGTATGCCGCCGGCGAATCAGCGCCTGAACATGCTGTTCTCTGCCACCCTTTCTTATCGCGTCCGTGAACTGGCGTTCGAACAAATGAACAACGCCGAGTACGTCGAAGTTGAGCCTGAGCAGAAAACGGGCCACCGTATTAAAGAAGAGCTGTTCTATCCTTCCAACGAAGAAAAAATGCGCCTCCTGCAGACCTTGCTTGAAGAAGAGTGGCCGGATCGCGCGATTATTTTCGCCAACACCAAGCATCGTTGTGAAGATATCTGGGGTCACCTGGCGGCGGACGGCCATCGCGTTGGTCTGTTGACCGGCGACGTCGCGCAGAAAAAACGCCTGCGCATTCTCGATGAATTTACCCGCGGCGATATCGACATTCTGGTCGCAACCGACGTTGCCGCCCGCGGTCTGCATATTCCGGCCGTTACGCACGTCTTTAACTACGACCTGCCGGACGATTGCGAAGACTACGTTCACCGTATTGGCCGTACCGGCCGCGCTGGCGCCAGCGGTCACTCCATCAGCCTGGCCTGTGAAGAGTACGCGCTGAACCTGCCGGCGATTGAAACCTATATTGGCCATTCAATTCCAGTCAGCAAATACAATTCTGACGCACTCATGACCGAACTGCCCAGACCGCTGCGCCTCACGCGCCCGCGTCCTGGCAACGGCCCGCGTCGTAACGGCCCACCACGTAATCGTCGTCGTTCAGGTTAAAGCAATATGTCATACACAAAATCATGCAAGTTGCATCAAGGCGGCAAGAGAACGAATCCCGAGGAGCCGCGCTCCGGGAAAAAGCATGCAGCCAACGCAGAGGCAGCTTGAAGGATGAAGTGTATGAGTTCCACCTCGCTCTATGCAGCTATCGATCTTGGCTCCAATAGCTTTCATATGTTGGTTGTACGCGAGGTCGCCGGGAGCATCCAGACCCTCAGCCGTATCAAACGCAAAGTCCGTCTGGCCGCTGGCCTCAACGGCGACAACACGCTCTCTGCCGAAGCCATGGAGCGCGGCTGGCAATGCTTGCGCCTGTTCGCCGAGCGTTTGCAGGATATCCCCCCGACGCAAATCCGCGTGGTCGCCACGGCGACGCTGCGCCTGGCGGTTAACGCCGGTGAGTTTCTGGAAAAAGCGCGGGAAATCCTCGGCTGCGCGGTGCAGGTTATCAGCGGCGAAGAGGAAGCACGCCTGATTTATCAGGGCGTCGCGCATACCACTGGCGGCGCGGATCAGCGTCTGGTCGTGGATATTGGCGGCGCCAGCACCGAACTGGTTACCGGTACCGGCGCGCAAACCACCTCGCTTTTTAGCCTGTCGATGGGCTGCGTGACCTGGCTGGAACGATACTTCGCCGATCGCAGCCTGACCAAAGAAAACTTTGACCAGGCCGAAACCGCCGCGCGTGAAGTTTTGCGTCCCGTCGCCGATGTTCTGCGCTATCACGGCTGGAAAGTGTGCGTCGGGGCTTCCGGTACGGTCCAGGCGTTACAGGAAATCATGATGGCGCAGGGGATGGATGAACGCATCACCTTAGCCAAGCTACAGCAGCTCAAACAGCGCGCGATTCAGTGCGGTCGGCTGGAGGAGCTGGAGATCGAAGGTCTGACCCTTGAACGGGCGCTCGTCTTTCCTAGCGGGCTGGCGATTCTTATGGCCATCTTCAGCGAGCTGAATATTCAGTGTATGACGCTCGCCGGCGGCGCACTGCGTGAAGGTTTGGTATACGGCATGCTGCACCTGTCGATCGATCAGGATATTCGCAGTCGTACCTTACGCAATATTCAGCGCCGGTTTCTGGTTGATACCGAACAGGCACAGCGCGTTGCCCAACTGGCCGCCCATTTCGTTCATCAGGTGGAAAACAGCTGGGAAATTGAGCCGCTATGCTTCGATTTGCTGCAAAGCGCCTGCCAGCTGCATGAAATCGGTCTGAGCGTGGAATACAAGCAGGCGCCTCTGCATGCCGCCTGGCTGGTGCGCAATCTCGACCTGCCAGGATTTACCCCCGCGCAGAAGAAGCTGCTGGCGACCCTGCTGTTAAACCAAACCAGCACCGTCGACCTTTCTTCCCTTCATCAACAAAACGCGGTTCCGCCGAGAGTCGCGGAGCATATGTGTCGTCTGCTGCGTCTGGCTATTCTGTTTGCCAGCCGCCGACGCGACGATCTGCTGCCGATGATTACGCTGGCTGCCGTTGATGAAAGTTTGACGCTAACGCTGCCGCAGGGCTGGCTGGAGAATCATCCGCTGGGTCGGGAAATGGTCGAACAGGAGTGCCAGTGGCAGAGCTACGTTCACTGGCCGCTTCGGCTTAACGAGCAGTAAGTCGTCGGATATTATCCGCTCTTACATAAAGCGATTGCGGGTTTCATACACCGACCATGCCAAACGGTAATGAACGATAACTGGCCGACTGCGCTTATTGCAGCTTCACTCTGAAATCAAAATTAAAGTAATTGCTCAGGCAGAAAGCGGTACCGTACTCAAGCACCTCGCCCTGGGCATTACGACTTTTCAGCGTAATTTTCATCAATGGCACACCCTGCGGCAGGTCGAGCAAATTCAGCTCTTCCGCCGAAGGAATATGCACCGTCAGCGAGTAATCCTGAAGATCGGGATAAATAGCATTTTCCGCCCAGTGCGCGTACAGCGACCCTTCGAGTAAATCCGGGCGGGGTAAGAAACGCTCGGGAATAAACATGGTTTCGATAGACACCGGAAGGGCATCGACCAGACGTACGCGTTTGATTTTCGCCACTCGATCGCCGACGGCGATCTCCAGCTGACGAGCCAGAAAATCATCCGCCGCCAGCTTTTCCCGCACCAGCCATCGATTGGACACCGTTCCTGAATTTTGTAGCTGGGCAGAAAATCCGCCGCTGGCAAGGTTATAGCTTACCGGCAGATTCACCTCGGTACCTTTTCCATGGCGCTTAATCACCAGCCCAGCTTCCAGCAGCGCATCAAGGGCCTTAACCACCGTCACGCGCGACAATTCCAGGGTCTGAGACATTTTGCGCTCGGAGGGCAGAATGCTGCCGTGCGTCAATAAACGCTCGGTCATCGCAGCTTCAATAGCTTGTTTAAGCTGAATATAAAGCGGCGCGGGAGCCTCTGCATTCAGACGCCCTTTTATATACTCAAGCAATGGTTGCGACATAATTTCATGGCCTTGCGGAATTCAGTGACAGTGGATTTATCATAGTGGATCCATACTGGAATCAATAGCCCCATCATAACGTCGCCCCATTCATTTTTACGTCGCTTTTTTCTCTCAGAATGCGCCTGCGATCACAGCATAACTATAAAGGACTTTAACTGGACTTAATCTGGATCTATTTTTAGATTAACTTTTATTCATTTCTTCCAGGGAGTCGACGATGTCTGATATTCGCCCTACCTATATTGCCGAAAGCCGCATCCTTGGCTGTCTTTATGGGCAAGCCATCGGTGATGCGATGGGCATGCCCTCTGAACTGTGGCCTAAACGTCGAATCATTAACCATTTTGGCTGGATTGAACGCTTTCTTCCCGGGCCGAAAGAGAATATTGCGGCCTGCGAATTTCGCGCCGCCGAGTTCACGGATGACACCCATCAGTGTATCGCGCTGATGGATGCGCTCGATGAACACAACGGCGTGACCGATCCCCTGACTATCGCCAGACACATTCTGCTGTGGGCCCGACGCTGCAAGGCATTCGAGAAAAATATTCTCGGCCCAACCTCAAAAGCTTCTCTGATCGCGCTCGAACAGGGGCAACCGCTGGATGAGATCGCGGCCAACGGCGTGACCAACGGCGCGGCAATGCGCGTGGCGCCGATGGGTTGTCGACTACCAACCGGGGACAGGGCCTTTTTCATTGAGCAAGTGCGGCTATCCTGCCTGCCGACGCACAAATCAGACATCGCCATCGCCGGCGCGGTGGTCGTTGCCTGGGCTATCAGCCGCGCCATTGAAGGAGCCGGGTGGCCGTTAATTAAAACCGAGTTGTCGTCGCTGGCAAATGAAACCCAGCGCCATTACGAGTCCACTTTTAGTCCACTTCTTGGGAACCGTATCCACCTGGCGCTGGAAACGATTGCCGGGGAGAATGACCACCTGACAGGTATTGAACGTATTTATGAGGATATCGGCGCCGGTATGGATATTATCGAGTCCGTCCCCGCAGCGATTGCGCTGGTCGAGCTGGCAAAAACGCAGCCCATGAAATGCGCTATGCTGGCAGCCAATTTAGGCGGCGACACCGACACTATTGGCGCGATGGCAACCGCCATTTGCGGCGCGCTTCATGGCATAGAGGCTTTTCCTGAAGAACCTGTACAACAGATTAAGCAGGCCAACAGCATCGACTTCGCGCCTTACGCACGGCGGCTTGCAGAATACCGCTTCGCATAATTCACAGAGGGCATCACTATGGACAGCAAAGCTTCATACGATGGAAATATCCAGACGGCAGATCCCGGAATGGCGGAATTAGGGATCGGTCTCGTTCCCCCGGTCCACCAGACCCAACAACCGATCCAGCTGTTTTTCGTCTGGTGCGCCGCGAATATTGGCATTCTTGGGGTCGTTTACGGCGCGGTGATTGTGTCGTTTGGCCTCTCATTCTGGCAGGCGATTCTTGCCGCCGTGGCGGGCGTCGCCTCTTTTGCGCTGGTCGGCGTCACCAGCATCGCCGGCAAAATCGGCCGCACCACGACGCTCACTCTCTCCCGGGTCATTTTTGGCAAACGCGGTAATATCGCCCCCACCAGCTTCTGTTGGGTGAATCTGATGGGCTGGGAGGCGGTCAATATCATTACCGGCACGCTCACCCTCGTCGCGCTGTTTGCCGCCATGGGTTTTGAAGAGAGTCTCACCACCACCGCGCTGTCGCTTTTCTTGTTTGGCGGGCTGACCGTACTGGTCAGCGTGCTCGGACAAAATGCCGTGTTGATGATGCAAAAATGGATCACCCGGATCTTTGGCGCCATGACGCTGCTGGTAGTGATCTATTTACTCTTCACCGCAGACTGGCAGGCCATCCTCGCGCTGCCTTCAGGCAGCTGGCTCACCGGTTTTCTGCCGGCGGTATCAATTATTGCCGCCGGTACCGGCATCAGCTGGGCTATCGCCGGCGCCGACTATAGCCGGGATCAGCGTCCCGACGCCGGTGAAAAGCCTATTTTTCTCGCCGTTGTCAGCGGCGCCGCGCTCCCCCTACTGCTGCTGATGCTCACCGGGATACTGCTTACCGCCCAGATCCCCGATCTGGCGTCCAGCGAGAACCCCATTTCAGCGATTGGCAAACTGCTGCCTTCCTGGATGGCAATCCCCTATCTGGCCGCGGCGACCGCCGGGGTCGTGACCATCGCCGTATTGAGCCTCTATTCCGCCAGTCTTAATCTGTTAAGCATGGGGATTAAGCTCCAGCAGCGTTCCGCCGTGGCCCTCGATGCCGTACTGGTGCTGGGGATCGCGCTCTATGTGCTATTTGTCTCGAAAGATTTTCTTGGGCCCTTCATCGCGTTTCTGATTTTCTGCGGCGTATTTCTGGCCGCCTGGGCCGCCATTTTTATGGTCGATTTTTATCGGATTCGCCGCCGAGCCGGATATGCTGAAGCTGATTTATTCAGGGAAAGCGGAGCAAACCGCACCGCGCTGGGCTGCTGGATTGTCGGCGCGCTGGCGGGATTGATGGTATCCAAAACCGGGTTTATCGACGGTCCTTTCGCCGTCGGCATTTTCGCGGACTCCAGCCTGGGTCTGTTTGTCTCTTTTATTCTGAGCCTGGCGCTGTATCTGGCGTTCGGCGCAAGAAAGGAGGCCAGCCGTGACAATAACAGCTGACCTGCTGTCGCCGCGGCGGCCGATCGTGGTTATCGGCGCCGCTTTTAGCGACATGATCCTCCATCTCGATGCACTACCGCATAGCGGTAGCGATGTTTCCGCCCGCGACGGCGGACGGCAGATTGGCGGCTGCGCGTTCAATGTCGCCCGCGCGCTCTCACGCCTTGAACTCCCTGTGATAAACGCGATACCGGTGGGAAATGGCGAGTGGGGGCAGGCCGTTGCACAGAAAATGGCGCAGGAAAACCTACCCGTCCTCTTGCGCCACCCCACTCACGATAACGGCTGGTGTCTGGCCCTCGTCGAGGCTAACAAAGAGCGGACGTTTATCACCGTTGAGGGCTGCGAGCAGCACTGGAACAACGAGCTACTCGCACAAATTCCGCAGCCGAAGGACGCCATAATTTATGTCTCTGGCTACGAGCTGGCCAGCGAAGCCCTGCGCAAGTGGATTCTGGACCTTACGGAAGATAAAACGCTGTTTGTCGATTTTGGTCCGCGTCTGGGTGAACTGGATATTCACTTTATCCAGGCGTTGTTGGGCAAAGGTCCCGTGCTCACCCTGAATCGCGATGAACTGAGCTTGCTGTGCGCACGTTTATACGATACGGATAGCGCGACCCTTCACGCCGCTTCGCGGCTCGCCAGCGACTGGCATTTACGGGCGATCTGTCGGTTTGATAAAGATGGCGCATGGGTGGTTGAACCCGACGCGGAACCGCAGCACATTCCTGCCTGCCGCGTGAAGGTCTATGACACGATTGCCGCAGGAGACAGCCACTGCGCCGGTACGATCGCCGGGCTGGCCTGCGGGATGGATCTACGCCAGGCCGCGCTGCTGGGCAATGAAGTAGCGGCTATTGTCGTCACCCGGCCGGGTTCAGACGGTGCTCCGGGTCGCGAAGAGCTACGTCAGTTCCAGCTTCAGCAGCAAAACGGCCGCTAGCCGCTATTTACGCGCTTTCGCCAGCATCGCCCGGATGTTGGCGACATTCGCCTGGCCTTTATGCATGCGTTCTTCCGGCGAAATAACTTTGCGCTCCTGCTCCCAAATCAGATCATCCTGCGGCAGCTCCAGCAGGAAACGGCTCGGCTCCGGTCGCACCAGCTCGCCGTACTGCCGGCGCTCTTTGCACAGGGTAAAAGTGAGCTCTTTCTGCGCGCGGGTGATACCCACGTAGGCAAGACGGCGTTCTTCATCGACGTTGTCTTCATCAATACTACTCTGGTGCGGCAACAGCCCTTCCTCCATGCCAACCAGATAGACGTAGGGGAACTCCAGTCCCTTTGAAGCATGAAGCGTCATCAGCTGAACCTGATCCGTCTCCTCATCCGACTCGCCGCGCTCCATCATGTCTCGTAGCGTGAAACGGGTCACGACCTGGGTGAGCGTCATCGGTTCATCGATATCGCTGCCCTCCAGCATTTCGGTCATCCACGTGAAGAGCGTATTGACGTTTTTCATCCGCATTTCGGCGGCTTTCGGGCTGGGCGAAGTCTCATAGAGCCATGATTCATAATCCACGCCGCGGATCAGATCGCGGACGGCGGCAATCGGCTCGCGCTCTGAAAGCTGCTGGATCTCCCGCAGCCAGTGGGTGAAGCGGGTCAGAGACTCGTAGCCGCGTCCGTTCAGCGTCTGGGTCAGACCCATATCGAAGCTGGCGGTAAACATGCTTTTATTGCGCCCCATCGCCCATTCGCCCAGCTTTTGCAACGTCGCCGAACCGATTTCACGCTTCGGCGTATTGACGATGCGCAGAAAGGCGCTGTCGTCATCAGGGTTAGTCAGCACGCGCAGATAGGCCAGCAGATCTTTAATTTCCGGGCGGGAAAAGAACGACGTGCCGCCAGAAATTTTGTACGGAATGCGGTTTTGCATCAGCATCTTTTCGAAAACCCGTGACTGATGGTTGCCGCGATACAGGATCGCGTAATCCTTATAGGCAGTTTTATTAATAAAGTGATGAGCGATGAGTTCACCGGCAACGCGTTCCGCCTCATGATCTTCATTGTTGGCGGAGAGCACCTTCAGCTCTACGCCATAGCCCAGCTCGGAAAACAGGCGCTTTTCGAAGACGTGCGGGTTATTGGCAATCAGGATGTTGGCCGCCTTCAGAATACGCCCGGAAGAGCGGTAGTTTTGCTCCAGCTTGATCACCTGCAGCGCCGGGAAATCCTGGCTTAGCAGCACCAGGTTCTGCGGCCGCGCGCCGCGCCAGGAGTAGATCGACTGATCGTCATCGCCGACCACGGTAAAGCGCGCCCGCTGCCCCACCAGCAGTTTCACCAGCTCGTACTGGCTGGTGTTGGTATCCTGGTATTCATCCACCAGCAGATAGCGAATCTTGTTCTGCCAGCGCTCCCGCACCTCTTCGTTACGCTGCAGCAGCAGGGTCGGCAGCAGGATCAGATCATCGAAGTCGAGTACGTTACAGGCTTTCATATGCGCGTCGTACAGCCCGTAGCAGTGAGCAAAGATCCGATCCCGCTCCCCTTTCGCGCCAGCGGCGGCCTGGACAGGGGTTTTCAGATCGTTTTTCCAGTTGGAGATCGTGGAGATCAGCTGCTGAAGTACCACTTTGTCTTCTTCGATCAGCCCTTCGGTGAGCTCTTTTAACAGCGCCACCTGGTCGGTATCGTCGAACAGCGAGAAGTTGGATTTCATCCCTAACGCAGCGTATTCGCGTTTGATGATATCCAGCCCCAGCGTGTGGAAGGTGGAAATCATCAGGCCGCGCGCTTCTTTACGCCCCAGCGTTTGCCCGACGCGCTCTTTCATTTCGCGCGCCGCCTTATTGGTAAAGGTGACCGCCGCGATATGGCGCGCCTGATAGCCGCAGCCGCGGATCAGGTGGGCTATTTTATTGGTAATAACGCGGGTCTTACCGGAACCGGCACCCGCCAGCACCAGGCACGGTCCGGTAACGAATTCGACGGCTTGTTGTTGGCCAGGATTTAAACGCATGGGAGTCTTTTGCTCAATCTTCGAACGGGGTGGGGATTGTAGCAGAAAGAGGGGCGGTGAGAGCAACAGGCTGCCCATTCAGGCAGCCTGGCAATAGGTCAATCAGGATGCGGCTGCAGCAAGCGGCGTATAGCCGTTGCGCTGCGCGCTCTTGATCCAGCTGTACGAGCCCATCACCGCGATCGCCGTCAGCAGGACATATTCAAGCGACATGGCGTAAACGCCCTGTACCGCATAGATAACCACGCTAATCACGTCGATAACCACCCACAGCAGCCAGTTTTCGACGAACTTACGCGTCATCAGCACCATGGCCGCAATCGACAACACCAGCATGGTGGAATCCCAGAACGGGAAGGCGTCGGGCTGGAGGTCGGGCATCGCGACCTGCATACCGAACGTTTGCAGTAGGGCAATCATGATACGGGTGAGCGTCGCGAACACCGGGTCAATAAATAGCGTCATCAGCACAATCGCCACCGCGCAGATGCCGCCCAGCGCCAGCGTTTGCTGACGGGAAAGCCAACGTACCTTGAGCGCGGCCTCCTGCGCCTCGTTTTGCCGGCTCCACGCGTACCAGCCGTAAATATTGGCAGCGAAGAAAAACACCTGCAGCAGCAGGCTGGCATAGAGCTGGATCTGGAAAAAAATGGCCGCAAACAGCGTGACGTTGATCAGGCCAAACAGATAGTTGATGATTTTTTCCCGGCTGGCGCACCAGATACACAACAGGCCGAATACGGTACCGATAGCTTCAATCCACGATAGCGCATAGCCGCCTTCGCCGAGAGGAATGTTGACCATCACATTGTTGATGCTAAAAAAGTCCATCACAAACCTCCTTGCTGGCTAGCGGAATAAATGGCGCGTAGCGCCAGGGTAATTTGCCGTTCTTCGCCCTGCTGGCACAGCGTTTCCTGCTGGACATAATCATTGATGCTGCTATCCAGACAACCGTTATGGGCAACAACCACATTGAGTAATGAAGCCGTACGTAACCCGCGCAGCGCGCCGATAGTCATCAGGGCGGCACTCTCCATATCCGCCCCCAGAATGCCGCGCGCCGACCACTGCGCATCCAGTTCCGCCTCACGATCGGTATAGAAACTGTCATGGCTGCGCACCAGACCGCACGCGACCGGGATGTTCATCTGCCGCGCCTGCGCCACCAGTTCCCAGGTCAGCTGCGGGTCGGCGCAGGCCGGATAGCCCGCTGGCGCATAGGTTCGGCTGGTACCGTCATCCATCACCGCGGCGTGAGCGATAATCACATCGCCGAGCGCAAGATTATCCTGCAGTGCCCCGCAGCTGCCGATACGAATCAGAGTGGTTACGCCGATCTGGCGCAGCTCTTCAATGGCAATCGCCGTAGATGGCCCGCCGATGCCGGTAGAGAGCACTAAAATCTCGACGCCCTGATACCAGCCGCGCGCGGCGCGAAACTCCCGGTTCTGACCGAGTGGCTGTGGATTATCAAGAAAATTGGCGATGCGGTCGACCCGCTGCGGGTCGCCCGGCAGCAGCGCGTACCGCGCGCCGGTCATCTCTTTGCTTAACTGGATATGGGGTTGCAGCGACATTCTCCCGCCTCCTTACTCTTGCGGTTATCCGATATCAGCCTCCTGCTTCAGTTTTTCAGGAGCTAACAACACAATGCGTTCACCATCGGTATCAATAATCTGTAGCGCTTTCAGGTCATGCAAAATACGGTTAATACTGCGGGTCGTCGCCGCGAATTCCTGGCTGAGATTCTGCTTATCCAGCAAGATTTCATCGGCACCATCCTGTTGGTAACGCAGCCATAACGCCTGACACACCCGCTGATGCAGCGAGTAAAGATTGTCGCTGCTGGCCTTCTTCGACAGCTGGTAATACTGCTGGCTAAAGAAGCGCAGCATCCGCTGGTTAAAATGGTTATCTAACGCTAGCCAGCGGCAGAAATGTTCCTGCGACAGGCTCAGAAGCTGCACATGACCCACCGCCACCACCGAGCAGATGTAATGACGCGATTCAAAGATCTCGAGCTCGCCCAGCATGTCGCCTTTACGGTAGCGGGCCTGACGGTAGCGGCGCCCGTCCTCAGCCTCATAGAAAACGTCCACCTCACCGGCGATAATCAGCGAAAACCGCTGACACACTTCACCCTGTCGGCAGATAAAATCACCGCGCGGGATCTCTTCGAAACGCCAGCGCCGCATGATCTCCAGAGGACAATATTTCAGTAATTCATAGAGCAGCGGATCGCTCACAATCTCGCTCAGCCCGGAAAGCCAGCCGACTGAAAATTCAGGTTTTTTCATTGTGTCCATGTTATCTCGCTCCACGACGTTAAGGACAGGACGGCTGTCCCTGGCAGGGGGGAATACGCCGGATAAAAGTGTTGCTCATCTCCCGCTTCCATCTATCAGGCGAGACATCTGTCCCGCGATGGCGAAGAGTATATGTCCGCGACCAAAGCGGGTGGTAAAGTAACGGGATATCTTTGAGACGTGAGAACAAAATAATGGCAAAGAGCGCAGCAGCCCTGCACATCCTGGTTAAAGAAGAGAAGCTGGCGCAAGAGATCCTCGCCAAACTGGAACGTGGCGTGAGCTTCGATCATCTGGCAAAACGCTATTCAAAGTGCCCCTCCGGGCGCAACGGCGGCGATCTCGGGGAGTTTAATCAAGGAGTCATGGTCGGGCCGTTCGATAAGGCAGTCTTTAGCTGCCCGCTGCTCAAACCTTACGGGCCGGTCAAAACCAAGTTTGGCTACCACATCATTAAGGTGCTGTATCGCCGCTAGCCCATGCTACTATTGCGCCCTGATTCATCCCCTATTCAATCAAGGTACGATCATGGCAAAAACGGCAGCAGCACTGCATATCCTGGTTAAAGAAGAGCAGCTGGCACTGGATCTTCTGGAGCAAATTAAAAACGGCGCCGATTTCGGTAAACTGGCGAAGAAGCACTCGATCTGCCCGTCCGGCAAACGCGGCGGCGACTTAGGTGAATTCCGCCAGGGCCAGATGGTGCCGGCGTTTGATAAAGTTGTCTTCTCCTGCCCGGAGCTGGAGCCCACCGGCCCGCTGCACACCCAATTCGGTTATCACATCATCAAAGTGCTGTACCGCAAATAAAAAAACCGGTGTCTTATTGCACCGGTTTTTTATCTCACAGCTTTCCCCTAAGGATTTCAGCTTGCAGGAAGGCGGCAAGTGAGTACAACCCCAGGAGCATAGATAACTATGTGACTGGGGTGTACCAACGCAGCCAACGCATCTGCAAGTTGAAAGACGACGGGGAATTAGCCCGCTACCGCAATACGCTTCATATCGGTCATGTAACCGCGCAGTTTCTTACCAACCTGCTCGATAGCGTGGCTGCGAATGGCTTCGTTCACGTCGCGCAGCTGAGCGTTATCTACCGCGCCTTCGGCAATCGCTTTACCCAGGTCGCCGGTCTGCAGGGTGGTCATGAACTCTTTCAGCAGCGGTACGCAGGCGTAAGAGAACAGGTAGTTACCGTATTCAGCGGTATCGGAGATAACCACGTTCATTTCGTACAGACGCTTACGAGCGATGGTGTTGGCAATCAGCGGCAGCTCGTGCAGTGATTCGTAGTAAGCAGACTCTTCGATGATGCCGGAATCCACCATGGTTTCAAACGCCAGCTCAACGCCCGCTTTCACCATTGCGATCATCAGAACGCCTTTATCGAAGTACTCCTGCTCGCCGATTTTACCTTCAAACTGCGGTGCGGTCTCGAACGCGGTCTTACCGGTTTCTTCACGCCAGGTCAGCAGTTTCTTATCGTCGTTGGCCCAGTCAGCCATCATGCCTGAGGAGAATTCACCGGAGATGATGTCATCCATATGCTTCTGGAACAGCGGCGCCATGATCGTTTTCAGCTGTTCGGACAGCGCATAAGCACGCAGCTTAGCCGGGTTAGACAGGCGATCCATCATCAGGGTGATACCACCCTGTTTCAGCGCTTCGGTGATGGTTTCCCAGCCGAACTGAATCAGTTTTTCGGCGTATGCCGGGTCGGTACCCTCTTCCACCAGCTTATCGAAGCACAGCAGAGAACCGGCCTGCAGCATACCGCAGAGGATGGTCTGCTCGCCCATCAGATCGGATTTCACTTCGGCAACGAAGGAAGATTCCAGAACGCCCGCACGGTGACCGCCGGTCGCCGCAGCCCAGGCTTTAGCAATCGCCATGCCTTCGCCTTTCGGATCGTTTTCCGGGTGAACCGCGATCAAGGTCGGTACGCCGAAGCCGCGCTTGTACTCTTCACGCACTTCGGTACCCGGGCACTTCGGCGCCACCATCACGACAGTGATATCTTTACGGATCTGCTCGCCAACTTCCACGATGTTGAAACCATGTGAGTAGCCCAGCGCCGCGCCATCTTTCATCAACGGCTGAACGGAACGTACAACGTCAGAGTGCTGTTTGTCCGGAGTCAGGTTAACCACCAGATCGGCCTGCGGGATCAGCTCTTCGTAGGTCCCTACTTTGAAGCCGTTTTCGGTCGCTTTACGCCATGACGCGCGCTTTTCGGCAATCGCTTCTTTACGCAGGGCGTAGGAAATATCCAGACCGGAGTCACGCATGTTCAGACCCTGGTTCAGGCCCTGAGCGCCACAGCCGACGATGACCACTTTTTTACCCTGAAGGTAGCTTGCGCCATCGGCGAATTCGTCGCGACCCATAAAGCGACATTTGCCCAGCTGCGCCAGCTGCTGGCGCAGGTTCAGTGTATTAAAGTAGTTAGCCATGGTGATACCTCGTGATGTTGTGCGTCTTATTGTTCGGTTCGCTTGCCGTGTCTGTGCAAGAGAGAATGAACTTACTATATGACAGGAAATTTATTGCGGAAATTGATATATTCACAACGTCACGTTGCAATTTCTGCAATGTAAAATCGTGGAGTGCCGCCGGTGGATTTACGCGATCTAAAAACCTTCCTGCATCTGGCGGAGAGCCGCCATTTTGGCCGCAGCGCGCGGGCGATGCACGTCAGCCCCTCCACGCTTTCCCGGCAGATTCAGCGCCTGGAAGAAGACCTTGGGCAGCCGCTGTTTGTCCGCGATAACCGCACGGTAACGCTTACCGAAGCAGGAGAAGAACTCCGCACCTTTGCCCAGCAAACGCTGTTGCAGTACCAGCAGCTGCGCCACGCGATCGATCAGCAAGGTCCGTCGCTGTCGGGCGAACTGCATATCTTCTGTTCGGTGACCGCCGCCTACAGTCATCTTCCGCCGATTCTCGATCGTTTCCGCGCCGAACATCCCTCGGTGGAAATAAAACTCACCACCGGCGATGCCGCCGATGCGATGGAGAAAGTAGTCACGGGTGAGGCCGATCTGGCGATTGCCGGGAAACCCGAGACGCTGCCTGGCGCAGTGGTGTTTTCCATGCTGGAGAATTTGGCGGTAGTGCTGATCGCCCCGGCGCTGCCTTGTCCGGTTCGCAATCAGGTCTCGGTGGAGAAACCCGACTGGGCAACGGTACCCTTCATTATGGCCGATCAGGGGCCCGTGCGCCGCCGCATTGAGCTATGGTTTCGCCGCCATAAAATCAGTAATCCGTCGATTTACGCTACGGTGGGCGGACATGAAGCCATGGTTTCTATGGTGGCGCTGGGCTGCGGCGTCGCGCTGCTGCCGGAAGTGGTGTTGGAAAATAGCCCGGAGCCCGTTCGCAATCGCGTCATGATTCTGGAGCGTAGCGACGAGAAAACCCCTTTTGAACTGGGCGTCTGCGCGCCAAAAAAGCGGCTGCATGAGCCGCTGATTAATGCATTCTGGAATTTGCTGCCTGGTCACTAGTGCCGGATGCCTGAACCGGCCTACAACCCGATCGTAGGCCAGATAAGCGCTGCGCAGCTTAACCTGCGAGGAAGAACCTGAACGCTGGATTATTGCTCTCGTCGTGGCAATCGTAGCCCAGCTCATGCAAGCGGGTTTCGAAATCAGGCTCATGATCGCCCAGTTCGAATGCCGCCAGCACGCGGCCATAATCGGTACCGTGGCTGCGATAATGGAACAGAGAGATGTTCCAGTGGGTGCCCAGGGTATGCAGGAACTTCAGCAGGGCGCCGGGCGATTCCGGAAACTCGAAGCTGAACAAACGCTCCTGCAGCGGCTGCGACGGACGCCCGCCGACCATATAGCGCACGTGCAGCTTGGCCATTTCATCGTCGGAGAGATCCACTACGCTGTAGCCCCCCTCGTGCAGCAGGTTGAGGATCTCTTTCCGCTCTTCCAGTCCCCGGCTCAGGCGCACGCCGACAAAAATGCAGGCATTTTTCGCATCCGCGAAGCGGTAGTTGAACTCCGTCACCGAACGACCGCCCAGCAGCTGGCAGAACTTGAGGAAGCTGCCCTTCTCTTCCGGAATGGTGACCGCCAGTAGCGCTTCGCGCTGTTCCCCAAGCTCGCAGCGTTCGGAAACGTAGCGCAGGCCGTGGAAGTTGACGTTCGCGCCGGAAAGCACGTGCGCCAGGCGTTCGCCGCGAATATTATGCTGAGCGATATATTTTTTCATCCCCGCCAGCGCCAGCGCCCCGGAAGGTTCTGCTACCGCACGCACATCTTCAAACAGGTCTTTCATCGCCGCGCAGATGGCATCGCTATCGACAGTAACGATGTCGTCGAGATACTCCTGACACAGACGGAAAGTCTCATCGCCGATACGTTTAACCGCTACGCCTTCGGCAAAGAGCCCAACGCGGGGTAAATCAACCGGATGACCCGCATCCAGCGCGGCTTTCAGACAGGCAGAATCCTCGGCCTCAACCGCAATGACTTTGATCTGCGGCATCAGCTGTTTGATCAGCACCGCCACGCCCGCCGCGAGACCGCCGCCGCCGACCGGGACAAACACGCGATCGATATGGGCATCCTGCTGCAGCAGCTCCAGCGCCAGCGTCCCCTGCCCGGCAATCACCATCGGATGGTCGAAAGGCGGAACCCAGGTGAACCCCTGCTGCTGCGCCAGATCGATGGCTTTGGCTTTGGCTTCATCGAAATTTGCGCCGTGCAGCAGCACTTCACCGCCGAAGCCGCGCACCGCATCAACTTTGATATCCGCAGTGGCGGTTGGCATGACGATGAGCGCCTTCACGCCCAGGCGAGATGCCGAGAAAGCCACGCCCTGCGCATGATTACCCGCCGAAGCGGTAATCACGCCATGCGATTTTTGTTCTTCCGTCAGACCCGCCATCATCGCGTACGCCCCGCGCAGCTTAAAGCTGTGCACCGGCTGACGGTCTTCACGCTTCACCAGCACAACGTTATCGAGGCGCGACGAGAGCTTTTCCATTTTTTGCAGCGGCGTGATCTGCGCGGCTTCGTATACCGGCGCGCGCAGTACCGCTCTGAGGTATTCCGCCCCCTCAGGGGCGGCGGACAGGGGTTGCGACTCGGCCATCATTAACCCCCAAGTTTCGATTTATCGCGCACCGCGCCTTTATCGGCGCTGGTTGCCAGACTGGCATAGGCGCGAAGGGCAAAGGAAACCTGACGCTCGCGATCTTTCGGCGTCCATGCTTTATCACCGCGGGCTTCCTGAGCTTCGCGTCGCGCCGCAATCTCGGCATCGCTCAGCTGCAGCTGAATACCGCGGTTCGGGATATCGATAGCAATCATGTCGCCATCTTCAATGATCGCGATATTGCCACCGCTGGCTGCTTCCGGAGAAACGTGGCCAATAGAGAGACCCGAGGTACCGCCGGAGAAGCGTCCATCGGTAATCAGCGCACAGGCTTTACCCAGGCCCATTGATTTCAGGAAGGTCGTCGGGTAGAGCATCTCCTGCATCCCCGGCCCACCTTTCGGCCCTTCATAGCGGATGACGACTACGTCACCGGCGACCACCTTGCCGCCGAGGATCGCATCCACAGCCGCGTCCTGGCTTTCGTATACCTTCGCCGGGCCGGTAAATTTGAGGATGCTGTCGTCAACGCCGGCGGTTTTCACGATGCATCCGTTCTCGGCAAAGTTGCCGTACAGAACCGCCAGACCGCCATCCTTGCTGTAAGCATGTTCCAGCGAGCGGATACAGCCTTCTGCGCGATCGTCATCCAGGGTGTCCCAACGGCAGTTCTGAGAGAAAGCCTGCGTTGTGCGGATACCCGCAGGGCCAGCGCGGAACATCTTCTTAACCGCTTCATCCTGCGTGACGGTGATATCATACTGCTCCAGCGTCTGCGGCAGGGACAAACCAAGCACGTTTTTCACATCGCGGTTCAGCAGCCCGGCACGATCCAGTTCACCTAAAATACCCAACACGCCGCCCGCGCGATGCACGTCTTCCATATGATATTTCTGCGTACTTGGCGCGACCTTACACAGCTGCGGCACTTTGCGGGAAAGTTTATCGATATCGCTCATGGTGAAGTCGATTTCCGCTTCCTGCGCCGCCGCCAGCAGATGCAGTACGGTATTGGTGGAACCGCCCATGGCGATATCCAGCGTCATGGCGTTTTCAAACGCCGCCTTATTGGCGATATTACGCGGCAGCGCAGAGGCATCGTCCTGCTCGTAATAGCGTTTAGTCAGCTCAACGATACGTGAGCCCGCATTGAGGAACAGCTGTTTACGATCGGCGTGAGTCGCCAGCAGCGAGCCGTTGCCCGGCTGCGACAGGCCCAGCGCTTCGGTCAGGCAGTTCATGGAGTTCGCGGTGAACATTCCCGAACAAGAGCCGCACGTCGGACAGGCGGAACGCTCAACCTGATTACTCTGATCGTCGGAGACTTTCGGGTCAGCGCCCTGAATCATCGCGTCAACGAGGTCGAGTTTAATGATTTGATCGGACAGTTTGGTTTTCCCGGCTTCCATCGGGCCGCCGGAAACAAAAATGACCGGAATATTCAGGCGCAGGGACGCCATTAACATCCCCGGGGTGATTTTGTCGCAGTTGGAGATACAGACCATCGCATCAGCACAGTGGGCGTTAACCATGTACTCTACCGAGTCGGCGATCAGTTCGCGGGATGGCAGTGAATAAAGCATACCCCCGTGGCCCATCGCGATCCCATCATCCACCGCAATAGTGTTGAATTCTTTGGCGACGCCGCCAGCGGCTTCGATTTGCTCAGCAACCAGCTTACCGAGATCGCGCAGGTGAACGTGACCCGGCACGAACTGGGTGAAAGAGTTCACCACGGCGATAATCGGCTTACCGAAATCATCGTCGGTCATTCCAGTGGCGCGCCACAGCGCGCGGGCACCCGCCATATTACGGCCGTGAGTGGTTGTGGCGGAACGGTACTTAGGCATGCTTTAGTTACTCCCAGTTTCGGTGAAATGGGGCGTTGCGTGTCGCCCCATTTTTTTATGCTTATTGATTAACCTGATCCAACCAGCCCCATTTATCCTCGGTTTCACCGGTGAAGAGGCCAAAGAATGCTTGCTGAATGCGCTTGGTGATCGGGCCGCAGCGGCCTTCGCCCACCTGAATACCATCAACGCTGCGTACCGGCGTGATCTCCGCGGCAGTACCGGACATAAAGACTTCGTCGGCCAGGTACAGGGACTCGCGGGACAATACCTGCTCGCGGACTTCCAGACCCAGGTCTTTCGCCAGCTTGATGATAGCGTCGCGGGTGATGCCCGGCAGCGCGGAAGAGGTGAACGGCGGAGTAAACAACACGCCATCTTTGACTTCAAACAGATTTTCACCGGCGCCTTCAGAGATATAGCCGTTCACGTCCAGCGCGATACCTTCCTGATAGCCATGGCGACGCGCTTCGCTGCCGACCAGCAGAGAAGAGAGGTAGTTACCGCCCGCTTTAGCTGCGGTTGGGATCGTGTTTGGCGCCGCGCGATTCCAGGAAGAAACCATCGCATCGATCCCCTGATCCAGCGCTTCGGCACCCAGGTAGGCGCCCCACGGGAACGCCGCGATGATCACGTCAGTGTTATAGCCCGGAGGCGGGTTGACGCCCATGCCCACATCGCCGACAAAGACTAACGGACGGATATAGGCGCTGGTCAGGCTGTTTTTACGAATAACTTCGCGGCAGGCTTCCATCAGTTCATCAACGCTCTGAGAAACCGGGAAACGATAGATTTTGGCTGAGTCATGCAGACGCTGCATATGTTCACGGTGACGAAACACCACCGGTCCCTTGTGAGAATCGTAGCAACGAATGCCTTCAAATACGGAAGTCCCGTAGTGCAGCGCATGGGACATTACGTGAACCTTCGCCTCGCCCCACGGAACCATCTCACCATTGAACCAAATGTAGTCAGCTTTTTTCGTCGTCATTATTCTTCCTTTGCGCTCAGGCGCGAATTTGTTGTGATGTTGGTTGCTGGATCTCGACGCAGGCGACGTCCACCAGTTTGCTTAATTGACTAAACAGTAATTCGACGGGCCGCTGGCTGGCAACGGTCAGTTCAATATTAATATTCCGGGCATCGGCGGCGGTTTCCATATTCATCGCGCAAATCTGGAACCCGCGATGGCGCACGACGCGCAGCACGCGTTCTAACGTTTCAGGGTTAAAGCGAGCCTGCAAGGCGACCTGATGTTGCATCATGATAATTTCTCCAGCATTTCTGCATTACTGGCACCGGGCGGCACCAACGGCCAGACGTTCTCAAGTTCATCGATTGAGACATGAAGCAGGTAAGGCCCCTGGCTCGAAAGCATGGTGTCGAGTGCCGCTTCAACCTGGTCTTTACGGGTGATGTGTTGACCAGGGATGCCGAAGGCGCTGGCCAGAGTAAGAAAATCGGGGTTATCGGTAAGAGTGGTTTCGCTATAACGTTCCTGAAAAAACAGCTGCTGCCATTGTCGAACCATTCCTAAACGCTGGTTGTCCAGTAAGACTATCTTCAGCGGCAGCTGCTTGCGTTTTACGGTGCCCAGCTCCTGCACGTTCATCATGAAGGAACCGTCACCGGAGATACAGATAACCGTATCATCGGGGCGGGCCACCTGCGCACCTACCGCTGCGGGCAAGCCGAAACCCATAGTGCCTAATCCACTGGAAGTGATGAAATTCTCCGGGCGCGTATAGGTCATATGCTGCGCTGACCACATCTGATGCTGGCCCACATCGGTTGTCACGACGCAGTCTGCGGGTTTGCGATCGGAAAGCTGCTTCAGCAGCAGCGGGGCATAGATAGCGTCTCCCGGATGGTCATAGCGCCAGGCATGCTCGGCGCGCAGCTGCGCATTACGTTGGCGCCAGGCGTCAATAGACAGCGGCTGCTGCAGTGCGGGCAGCATTACGTTCAAATCGCCGGTCAGGCCGATATGCGCCTGACGGAGCTTGTTCAGTTCAGCCGGATCGATATCCATATGGATAACTTTGGCGTGCGGGGCAAACGTATTCAGCTTACCGGTGACGCGATCGTCAAAGCGAGCGCCTACCGCGATCAGCAGGTCACATTCCTGTACCGCCAGGTTGGCCGCCTTGGTGCCGTGCATCCCCAGCATCCCCAGATAGTAAGGATAATCCGCCGCAACAACCCCCAGCCCTTTCAGGGTGGCGGTCGCTGGCATTTGCGTGACGGCAAGAAATTCGCGCAGCGCCGGTACCGCCTGCGCCATCCCCACGCCGCCGCCTACGTATAACATCGGCTTCTGCGACTGAATCAGCATCTGCAAAGCGTATTCGATATCCGCATATGGAAAATCAACGTCGTCGGCTACCATGGAAAAATGCGGATCGAGATCGCCTTGAGCCAGCTGGATGTCTTTTGGGATATCGACCAACACGGGACCGGGACGCCCGGAGTTTGCTACGTGGAAAGCTTCGGCAATGATGCGCGGCAGTTCTTCCAGCGACTGCACCAGGAAACTGTGCTTGGTGCATGCCAGCGATAAACCGAGGACATCAACTTCCTGGAATGCGTCGGTGCCAATGAACGGGGCAGCAACCTGGCCAGTGATAGCAACAACGGGAACGGAATCAAGCAGTGCGTCGGCGAGGCCGGTGATCAGGTTGGTTGCGCCAGGCCCCGAAGTGGCAATACACACGCCGGTTTTGCCGGTAGCCCTGGCATAGCCGATAGCCGCCATAGCCGCGCCCTGTTCATGCCGGCAAAGTAAGTGTTCCACGCCGCCGTCATACAATGCATCGTAAACCGGCATAATTGCTCCACCCGGATAGCCAAAAACGGTATCGACTCCCTGTGCTCGCAAAGCATGTACTACCCACCGCGCCCCATTCATAGTTACTTCCCCGTCGTAGATCGAGAGAAACAGAATTTTATGCTACCAACCATCGTCTGCTCCTCTTTTCTGTTTTTAAGTTATAAAAAAACCCCCGGACCTTTCGGTGCGGGGGTCTTAGTTCGTTAAGGCTTGTTTTTTAAGCCTTTCCTCGTCCAAGTGCAGCCCCGCACGGTGGGATAATAATCACCACCACGCTAATCACGACCAGGCTAATCACTCGTAGAAGGGCTGTCATTTTATGTTCTTTCTGGCTTCATGTTCGAAGGAATACCTAAAGAGGTACCACAGACTTCGCGTTAAACACAAGATTTTTTTATGACGTCATTTCTTACCTTGCTAACCATTTACGAAAAAACAATTGTTTTTAATGGAAAAAACATGAAATGAAAATATTTCAATTTGTGGCTTACTCCACAGCACTTTCTCATCTTGTTGCCTGATGACAGCATTTTACGAGGCAGTATCCAACACCAGTGCAAAGCGGAAATTGCCGGGAAATTGGCAGGGAGCAAGCATGCAGAATTTAATATTGCCGAATTACTCAACAACAAATCCCCGACATAATCCCGGTTCTCAGGAGGTTTTATGTCACTCGCCATTGTTTACACCCGCGCCGCTCTCGGGATCGGCGCCCCGCTTATCACCGTTGAAGTTCATATCAGCAACGGGCTCCCAGGCCTGACAATGGTAGGACTGCCTGAAACAACGGTTAGAGAAGCGCGTGACCGGGTACGTAGTGCGATTATCAACAGCGGCTACGCTTATCCGGCGAAAAAAATCACTATTAATCTGGCCCCGGCCGATCTGCCAAAAGAAGGTGGAAGATATGATTTACCTATCGCTCTCGCGCTTCTGGTGGCCTCTGAGCAGCTTAAAGCTCCCAGGATAAATCAATATGAGTTTGTCGGCGAGCTGGCGCTTACAGGCGCTCTGCGTGGCGTTCCTGGTGCTATATCCAGCGCCATGGAGGCCATAAAAGCGGGGCGGAAGATTGTTATCTCTAATGAGAATTCTCCAGAGGTTGGGTTAATCGGCGGCAGTGACTGTCTTATCGCCACCGATCTCCAGGAAGTCTGCGCTTTTCTCGAAGGTCAACATACCCTGGCTAACCCCCTTCCCGAAGGGGAATATTCGGATGAAACATCGGTTGATTTGCGTGATGTTATTGGCCAGCGGCAGGGGAAACGAGCGCTGGAAATTATTGCAGCAGGTGGTCACAACCTGCTGATGATAGGCCCGCCCGGCACAGGAAAAACGATGCTCGCCAGTCGATTACCGGGACTAATGCCGCCGCTGAGTAACCAGGAAGCGCTGGAAAGCGCAGCAATACTTAGCCTGGTCGATTCCAGGCATGCCATGAAAAATTGGCGCCGCAGGCCCTTTCGCGCCCCGCATCATAGCGCCTCCCTCGCGGCCATGGTCGGCGGAGGCTCAATTCCGGCACCGGGAGAGATCTCCCTTGCCCATAACGGCGTCCTGTTTCTGGATGAGTTGCCTGAATTCGAACGCAGGGTTCTGGATGCGTTACGCGAACCCATTGAGTCAGGGGTTATCCATATCTCGCGCACCCGCGCCAAAATCGATTATCCAGCCCGTTTCCAGCTTATTGCAGCGATGAATCCCAGCCCGACAGGGCACTATCAGGGCCAGCATAATCGCGCTTCACCGGAACAGACGCTACGCTACCTTGGTCGTTTATCCGGCCCGTTTCTTGACCGGTTCGATCTCTCCCTGGAGATCCCACTTCCCCCGCCGGGGGTGCTCAGCCAGGGAACAAACGAAGAGGAAAGTAGCGCCTGCGTACGCCAACGTGTTCTGGCCGCACGCGAAAGGCAGCTATCGCGGCAGAAAAAACTTAATGCGCATCTGGGAAATGATGAGATGAAAATCTGCTGCCAGCTTCATCAAGATGACGCTATCTGGCTGGAGCAGACGCTAACGCAGCTTGGACTTTCAATCCGTGCCTGGCAGCGCCTGCTTAAAGTTTCCCGGACTATTGCCGATATTGAAGCCGTCGAACGCATCGAACGTCATCATCTGCAGGAGGCTCTTGGCTATCGGGCAATAGACAGAATGTTAGGCCATCTACAAAAAATGATGGCGTAAAAAAAGGGCTTACGCCCTTTTTCTTAATCATCGCTTTCTGTGTAATCTTCCGTACCTTCCACCTGCGGCTTGCCGCCGGACAAAGTATGGAAACGCTTCGGACGCTTAATCCGCGCCATGTACTTAATCCAGACGCGTTCTGCTTCCGTCGCGGGCTCACGTTCACCGCGACATACCGAAACAAACTGTTTTTCATCGTCGGTGACAGGCTCGCGTTTACCTAGTTCGAGTTCATTAAAGGCATAACCATGACGTTCCAGCAGTTGCGCCTCTTTGATGGTGAAATCTCCATGACGGGAAAACCCGCGCGGATAATTTTTATTGTCGAAAAAACGATTAGTTGTCGTAAAGCTTTCCGCCATCCTACACGCTCCTGATTCTTTGGCCGAGCTAATTATGGCGCGGAGTATTAGTTACGCTTGACAGAGCGTCAAACAAAACATTTAAATCATCACGACAAATAATTTTGCGGAGAAGAGTGTGGATACGGAATTGCTCAAGACTTTCCTTGAGGTGAGCAGAACTCGCCACTTTGGCCGAGCCGCAGAGGCGCTTTATCTGACGCAGTCAGCAGTTAGCTTTCGTATTCGTCAACTGGAGAACCAGCTGGGGGTAAATCTTTTTACCCGCCATCGTAATAATATCCGTCTGACCTCAGCCGGAGAGAAACTGCTGCCCTACGCCGAAACGCTGATGAATACCTGGCAAGCTGCGCGCAAGGAGGTCGCGAATGCTTCCCGACATAATGAATTTTCGATCGGTGCCAGCGCTTCTCTGTGGGAATGTCTGCTGAACGGATGGCTGGGCAAGCTCTATACGGAGCCCTATAACCTCCAGTTTGAGGCGCGGATTGCGCAGCGCCAATCGCTGGTCAAACAGCTGCACGAACGTCAACTTGATCTCTTGATCACGACAGAATCGCCGAAGATGGATGAACTAAGCAGCCAGTTATTGGGTAATTTTACCCTGGCGCTTTATTGTGCCTCTCCGGCTAAATACACAAATGAATTGAATTATTTACGCCTGGAGTGGGGGCCCGATTTCCAACAAAACGAAGCTGGATTGATCGGAAATGATGATATTCCTCTGCTGACCACCAGTTCTGCCGAATTAGCTTACCAACAACTCAGCGCCCTTAAAGGATGTACATGGTTGCCCGTACTCTGGGCTCAGGGGAAAAATAATCTGCACACGGTGACCGACAGTGCGACGCTCTCAAGGCCTCTCTATGCAATTTGGCTACAAAACAGCGATAAACAAGCGCAGATTCGGGAGATCCTGCAGCACAATATATTGGAATAGACGCACTCCTCCAGGGATGGAGGACGATCGGCGGGAAATTTAAAGCAAAAAAAATCCTTTGCCTGAGCAAAGGATTATATATGGCAGGGGCGGAGAGACTCGAACTCGCGACACCCGGTTTTGGAGACCGGTGCTCTACCAACTGAGCTACGCCCCTAAAGTTTCTTATCATTAAGCCTGCTTAATCAGCAGGCTTAATTTTTTAATAAGTGGCGGAACGGACGGGACTCGAACCCGCGACCCCCTGCGTGACAGGCAGGTATTCTAACCGACTGAACTACCGCTCCACCGAATACTTCTGTAACCACCGGATTAATACACCGGCTTACTACTTAATTTGATGCCTGGCAGTTCCCTACTCTCACATGGGGAGACCCCACACTACCATCGGCGCTACGGCGTTTCACTTCTGAGTTCGGCATGGGGTCAGGTGGGACCACCGCGCTATCGCCGCCAGGCAAATTCTTTGTGCTCAGTACGCAATTCTTTATCGCATCTGCCGCGTTGCCCGCGCTCGTAAAGTCAGTCACATACTTCTGTATGCTCCTTCCTTTCCTTCGCTTGTCGCCTTGCTGCTGCGCAAATTATTGCGTACTCAACTCTGAATCAATGCTGAAATTGTTGTCTTCTCAATCCGCCAAAACATCTTCGGCGTTGTAAGGTTAAGCCTCACGGTTCATTAGTACCGGTTAGCTCAACGCATCGCTGCGCTTACACACCCGGCCTATCAACGTCGTCGTCTTCAACGTTCCTTCAGGACCCTTAAAGGGTCAGGGAGAACTCATCTCGGGGCAAGTTTCGTACTTAGATGCTTTCAGCACTTATCTCTTCCGCATTTAGCTACCGGGCAATGCCATTGGCATGACAACCCGAACACCAGTGATGCGTCCACTCCGGTCCTCTCGTACTAGGAGCAGCCCCCCTCAATTCTCCAGCGCCCACGGCAGATAGGGACCGAACTGTCTCACGACGTTCTAAACCCAGCTCGCGTACCACTTTAAATGGCGAACAGCCATACCCTTGGGACCTACTTCAGCCCCAGGATGTGATGAGCCGACATCGAGGTGCCAAACACCGCCGTCGATATGAACTCTTGGGCGGTATCAGCCTGTTATCCCCGGAGTACCTTTTATCCGTTGAGCGATGGCCCTTCCATTCAGAACCACCGGATCACTATGACCTGCTTTCGCACCTGCTCGCGCCGTCACGCTCGCAGTCAAGCCAGCTTATGCCATTGCACTAACCTCCTGATGTCCGACCAGGATTAGCTGACCTTCGTGCTCCTCCGTTACTCTTTAGGAGGAGACCGCCCCAGTCAAACTACCCACCAGACACTGTCCGCAACCCCGATTAGGGGCCCACGTTAGAACACCAGCCATTAAAGGGTGGTATTTCAAGGATGGCTCCACGCAGACTGGCGTCCACGCTTCAAAGCCTCCCACCTATCCTACACATCAAGGACCAGTGTTCAGTGTCAAGCTATAGTAAAGGTTCACGGGGTCTTTCCGTCTTGCCGCGGGTACACTGCATCTTCACAGCGAGTTCAATTTCACTGAGTCTCGGGTGGAGACAGCCTGGCCATCATTACGCCATTCGTGCAGGTCGGAACTTACCCGACAAGGAATTTCGCTACCTTAGGACCGTTATAGTTACGGCCGCCGTTTACCGGGGCTTCGATCAAGAGCTTCTCCTTACGGATAACCCCATCAATTAACCTTCCGGCACCGGGCAGGCGTCACACCGTATACGTCCACTTTCGTGTTTGCACAGTGCTGTGTTTTTAATAAACAGTTGCAGCCAGCTGGTATCTTCGACTGATTTCAGCTCCATGGGTAAACCACTTCACCTACATATCAGCGTGCCTTCTCCCGAAGTTACGGCACCATTTTGCCTAGTTCCTTCACCCGAGTTCTCTCAAGCGCCTTGGTATTCTCTACCTGACCACCTGTGTCGGTTTGGGGTACGATTTGATGTTACCTGATGCTTAGAGGCTTTTCCTGGAAGCAGGGCATTTGTCACTTCAGCACCGTAGTGCCTCGTCATCACGCCTCAGTGTTAAAGTGAACCGGATTTACCTGGAACACACACCTACACGCTTAAACCGGGACAACCGTCGCCCGGCCAACATAGCCTTCTCCGTCCCCCCTTCGCAGTAACACCAAGTACAGGAATATTAACCTGTTTCCCATCGACTACGCCTTTCGGCCTCGCCTTAGGGGTCGACTCACCCTGCCCCGATTAACGTTGGACAGGAACCCTTGGTCTTCCGGCGTGCGGGTTTTTCACCCGCATTATCGTTACTTATGTCAGCATTCGCACTTCTGATACCTCCAGCAACCTTCACAGGCCACCTTCAACGGCTTACAGAACGCTCCCCTACCCAACAACACATAGTGTCGCTGCCGCAGCTTCGGTGCATGGTTTAGCCCCGTTACATCTTCCGCGCAGGCCGACTCGACCAGTGAGCTATTACGCTTTCTTTAAATGATGGCTGCTTCTAAGCCAACATCCTGGCTGTCTGGGCCTTCCCACATCGTTTCCCACTTAACCATGACTTTGGGACCTTAGCTGGCGGTCTGGGTTGTTTCCCTCTTCACGACGGACGTTAGCACCCGCCGTGTGTCTCCCGTGATAACATTCTTCGGTATTCGTAGTTTGCATCGGGTTGGTAAGTCGGGATGACCCCCTAGCCGAAACAGTGCTCTACCCCCGAAGATGAATTCACGAGGCGCTACCTAAATAGCTTTCGGGGAGAACCAGCTATCTCCCGGTTTGATTGGCCTTTCACCCCCAGCCACAAGTCATCCGCTAATTTTTCAACATTAGTCGGTTCGGTCCTCCAGTTAGTGTTACCCAACCTTCAACCTGCCCATGGCTAGATCACCGGGTTTCGGGTCTATACCCTGCAACTTAACGCCCAGTTAAGACTCGGTTTCCCTGCGGCTCCCCTATACGGTTAACCTTGCTACAGAATATAAGTCGCTGACCCATTATACAAAAGGTACGCAGTCACCCAACAAGTGGGCTCCTACTGCTTGTACGTACACGGTTTCAGGTTCTTTTTCACTCCCCTCGCCGGGGTTCTTTTCGCCTTTCCCTCACGGTACTGGTTCACTATCGGTCAGTCAGGAGTATTTAGCCTTGGAGGATGGTCCCCCCATATTCAGACAGGATACCACGTGTCCCGCCCTACTCTTCGAGTTCACAGCCTGTGTGTTTTAGTGTACGGGAGTATCACCCTGTACCCTGCGACTTTCCAGACGCTTCCACTAACACACAAGCTGATTCAGACTCCGGGCTGCTCCCCGTTCGCTCGCCGCTACTGGGGGAATCTCGGTTGATTTCTTTTCCTCGGGGTACTTAGATGTTTCAGTTCCCCCGGTTCGCCTCGTTTGACTATGTATTCATCAAACGATAGTGCAACGAATTGCACTGGGTTTCCCCATTCGGACATCGCCGGCTGTAACGGTTCATATCACCTTACCGACGCTTTTCGCAGATTAGCACGTCCTTCATCGCCTCTGACTGCCAGGGCATCCACCGTGTACGCTTAGTCGCTTAACCTCACAACCCGAAGATGTTTCGTAAAACATCATCGTGTCGCGAAAATTTGAGAGACTCGAACACACATAACATGTGTGTCGTTTCAATTTTCAGCTTGATCCAGATTTTTAAAGAGCAAAACTTCGCAGTGAACCTTTTCAGGTACACTCTGAAGTTTTCTTGTGGTGTGCAGTAAAGATGGTGGAGCTATGCGGGATCGAACCGCAGACCTCCTGCGTGCAAAGCAGGCGCTCTCCCAGCTGAGCTATAGCCCCATCGTAGTTAAATCTCATCAACCTTAATTCCTGTTGAGGCAAGGCGGGGTGACACGAAGCATACTTAAAGTATGTGAGTGTCGCCGCAACGCAGCATCAGCAGAAATTTGGTAGGCCTGAGTGGACTTGAACCACCGACCTCACCCTTATCAGGGGTGCGCTCTAACCACCTGAGCTACAAGCCTGCAGAGATTTTCTTACTGCTTATTTTTCATCAGACAATCTGTGTGGACACTACAAAGGCAGGTTCTTTAAGGTAAGGAGGTGATCCAACCGCAGGTTCCCCTACGGTTACCTTGTTACGACTTCACCCCAGTCATGAATCACAAAGTGGTAAGCGCCCTCCCGAAGGTTAAGCTACCTACTTCTTTTGCAACCCACTCCCATGGTGTGACGGGCGGTGTGTACAAGGCCCGGGAACGTATTCACCGTGGCATTCTGATCCACGATTACTAGCGATTCCGACTTCATGGAGTCGAGTTGCAGACTCCAATCCGGACTACGACATACTTTATGAGGTCCGCTTGCTCTCGCGAGGTCGCTTCTCTTTGTATATGCCATTGTAGCACGTGTGTAGCCCTACTCGTAAGGGCCATGATGACTTGACGTCATCCCCACCTTCCTCCAGTTTATCACTGGCAGTCTCCTTTGAGTTCCCGACCGAATCGCTGGCAACAAAGGATAAGGGTTGCGCTCGTTGCGGGACTTAACCCAACATTTCACAACACGAGCTGACGACAGCCATGCAGCACCTGTCTCAGAGTTCCCGAAGGCACCAAAGCATCTCTGCTAAGTTCTCTGGATGTCAAGAGTAGGTAAGGTTCTTCGCGTTGCATCGAATTAAACCACATGCTCCACCGCTTGTGCGGGCCCCCGTCAATTCATTTGAGTTTTAACCTTGCGGCCGTACTCCCCAGGCGGTCGACTTAACGCGTTAGCTCCGGAAGCCACTCCTCAAGGGAACAACCTCCAAGTCGACATCGTTTACAGCGTGGACTACCAGGGTATCTAATCCTGTTTGCTCCCCACGCTTTCGCACCTGAGCGTCAGTCTTTGTCCAGGGGGCCGCCTTCGCCACCGGTATTCCTCCAGATCTCTACGCATTTCACCGCTACACCTGGAATTCTACCCCCCTCTACAAGACTCCAGCCTGCCAGTTTCGAATGCAGTTCCCAGGTTGAGCCCGGGGATTTCACATCCGACTTGACAGACCGCCTGCGTGCGCTTTACGCCCAGTAATTCCGATTAACGCTTGCACCCTCCGTATTACCGCGGCTGCTGGCACGGAGTTAGCCGGTGCTTCTTCTGCGGGTAACGTCAATCGACAAGGTTATTAACCTTATCGCCTTCCTCCCCGCTGAAAGTACTTTACAACCCGAAGGCCTTCTTCATACACGCGGCATGGCTGCATCAGGCTTGCGCCCATTGTGCAATATTCCCCACTGCTGCCTCCCGTAGGAGTCTGGACCGTGTCTCAGTTCCAGTGTGGCTGGTCATCCTCTCAGACCAGCTAGGGATCGTCGCCTAGGTGAGCCGTTACCCCACCTACTAGCTAATCCCATCTGGGCACATCTGATGGCAAGAGGCCCGAAGGTCCCCCTCTTTGGTCTTGCGACGTTATGCGGTATTAGCTACCGTTTCCAGTAGTTATCCCCCTCCATCAGGCAGTTTCCCAGACATTACTCACCCGTCCGCCACTCGTCACCCGAGAGCAAGCTCTCTGTGCTACCGTTCGACTTGCATGTGTTAGGCCTGCCGCCAGCGTTCAATCTGAGCCATGATCAAACTCTTCAATTTAAGTTTGATGCTCGTGAATTAAACTTCGTAATGAATTACGTGTTCACTCTTTGAGACTTGGTATTCATTTTTCGTCCGAGGACGTTAAGAATCCATGTCACTTTGAGTGCCCACACAGATTGTCTGATAAATTGTTAAAGAGCAGTGCAACGCGGCTTTCGCTCACCGTTGCGAGGTCCCGTATAATACGTTTTCCTCATTCAGAGTCAAGCGTTTAATTTTGCTTTTCTCTGCCGGCATTCATCGCTGAATCCCGCTGACCCGGCGGGCTGTAAGCCGTTGTTCCGTGTCAGTGGAGGCGCATTATAGGGAGTTCTGAGACGTTGACAAGCCCTGTTTTCAAAAAATCTTTCAACCGTCTCTTTTTTGTGCAAAACGCTATGAAAGCGGTAATTTTTCCAGCGATTCGAAGCCATAGCGCCGCAAAACGCTCAAAAGCCGCTCAGTTTCAGGCGTCAACGCCATACAGTACGCAATATTGGCATCACTCGATTTAGCGTCAGGCGCTTCGTGCTCTAATAGCCAGGCTGTGCGACGCGCAATTGCCGCCCCGGAGTCGATCATTCTCGTCCCTTCCGGCAGAACCTGCTGCAGCTCTTCTTGTATTAGAGGGAAATGCGTACACCCCAGCACAACCGTATCAGGCGGTTCCTGCATTCTCAGCCAGGGACGCAGGATACGTCGCAGTTCATCCAGCGGGACCGGTTCACCGTGGAGCTTAGCCTCCGCCAGCTCCACCAGCTCTGCCGACCCCAGCATTTCAATTTTGCATTCATTCGCAAAGCGAGAGATCAGTTCGCGCGTATAAGGACGTTTTACCGTTCCGCGCGTCGCCAGAAGACCAACAACGCCATTCGCCGTTAAGCGAGCCGCGGGTTTTATCGCCGGAACGACGCCGACAACCGGGAAGGCGAATTTATCGCGTAATGCGGGGAGGGAAACGGTACTTGCGGTGTTACAGGCAATGACGGCCAATGCCAACGGATAGCGCTGCTGTACCGCGGTAACGATCTCCAGAACGCGTTCAACAATAAACGCTTCGCTTTTCTCACCGTATGGAAAAGCGACGTTATCGAAAGCGTAGATGTAATGGAGTTCCGGCAGAAGATGCCGAATCTCATTATATACCGACAACCCACCGACGCCGGAATCAAACACCAGCACGGTGGGACGTGGTTTAGAAGGTGTAGCTGCCAGACAAGGTGTATTCTCGTCCTGCAGTTTGGTAGCCATATGCTGTCTCGTAATCTTTATCGAACAGGTTGGCTATTTTACCACGAACTGTCAGGTGTGAGGTGACAGGATACGACAATCCTATGTCCCACACGCTAACACCACCCAATTTGACGGTATGAGAGGTATATGTTGTCGAATCATAAGCGTTATCGTACCGCTGCCCCATGTACTGATAGGCAACATTCCAGCCAAGATCGTAAACTTGCCCCGTCAGTTCGTATTTCACCTGCTGTTTAGCACGGCGAGCAAGAATCTTATTGGTTTCATCATCACGCGGATTGAGATATTGCAACGTCAAGTGATGATCAACCGGGCCAGTTGTGATACTCCCTGTCCATTCAAGGCCCTTAATAGTAGCGGACTTCACGTTGTAATAAGCATTATTGTCGTAGTCGATCAGGTTTTGAATTTCATAATGGTACGCGGAAAGACGCCAATCCAGAGGACCAGTAAGCCCTTCAAGCCCCGCTTCCCACTGCTTCGACTCTTCCGGCTTCAGGTTAGCGTTAGAAGAGATGCCGAAGCGTTCTGCACCGTACTGCTGGCCGAGTGATGGTGCCAGGAAGCCAGTACCATAAGAAAGCGTTACTCGATAGCCCTCAACAAACTCCCAGCCAGCCGCCGTCTGCCAGGTTCCGTGCCAACCAAATTGTTCGTCGTGGTCTTCACGGCCAGATGCTTCCAGGGTCACACTATCAATCTGTTGCTGCCCGGTCAGATATAGCCCAGTAGTATCGCGCTTGTAGACATCCGTGCTGCTTGTACCGCTGGACTTCAGCTTCTCTTGTTTCCAGTCCACGCCACCGCTAACTGAACCGTGCCCTACTTCAACGTTATTACCCCACTGGATATAACGCTGCTCCATATCGTCCAGGCTAGAGCCGGCGGCATAACGACCCGCCTGACCGTTGTAGTTATAATTCTTAAGATGCTGATAGTTGGCGATCAGTTGGGTCGAGTAGATCCCGGAATTGTAGCTAAGACCGGTATCCCATGACTGAGTGTAATTCTGACTTTCATCACTGCCGCCTACATAACCCCCGCTACCCTGATCGTAGTCAGTATTCGAGGAGTAACCGTAACCACGGAAGAAGCCGGAAAAACTGTCATTAAACTTATGCTGCACGCCCCCCCAGAACAGTTTGTTACGGTAACCGTCACGATCGCTATCGTCGCTGTAGGTCGAATCAGGTTGAACGTTGAAGCCTTTGGTCGTCTGGTAGGCACCGGCCGCCGTCACGATCGTGCCGCCAAAACGTTTATTGATAGCGCCGTCATAGGTCTGATAACCGTTCGTCCCCATTCCAGCGTTAATTTGTGCTCGTTCGTCGCGACTCATCGTAATGATGTTAACCACACCACCAATCGCACCAGAACCATAAACGGCGGAACGTGGGCCTCGAATATATTCAATGCGTTGCACCAACGATACCGGGATTTGACCGATATCAATCGCATTGCCAATACCAGAACGTGCCATCGGAATGCCGTCAATCAGCACCAGCACATGACGTGCTTCAGTGCCGCGCACAAATAAAGAAGAAGTCTGCCCCATCCCCCCATTCTGCGCGATATCCACCCCCGGCAGGCGACGCATCACATCATTAAGATCTTTTGACTGCCAGCGCTGAATATCTTCCCGCGTAACAACATCCGTTGGCGCAAGGACCGTATTGACCGGCTGTTGAAAACGGTTTGCTGTGACCACTAACGTATCTGAATTGCTGTCCTGCGCCCAGCCGGAAAATGCCGTGACGGAGAGCGCCGTCATCAGCGAAGCTTTTTTAATCATTTTAAAGCATCCGTAATAAATAAAGGATGCCGCCGGCTCTATCAGTAGCACGCGATGATAGAAACCAAATGCGACGTATTCCGGCAGGTCTTCGGGCTTGGAGTGTTTGATGGATGAGGACTTCCCGCTAAATAACCGCAGTGTCTGCATAATGCGCTCATCCCACTTTTCCTTACCGCTGCGCGTCAGCTCCAGATTTACACTGGATTCCCTATTAACTCATAGGACCGGTAGCACGATGCTATAATCAGAAACATATAGATGTCCAGACTTCTACCGTTATATTTCCTTATATCATCAGGGCTGGACATCCCCGGCGCTTTCCCTACAATCCCCCGCGTACTTATTTTATTCAGGATGCATCATGACCCCCGAACACCTTCCTACCGAACAATATGAAGCGCAGCTGGCAGAAAAAGTCGTCCGTTTGCAGAAAATGATGGCGCCTTTCAGCGCCCCGGTTCCGGAAGTGTTTCGTTCGCCGGTCAGCCACTATCGCATGCGCGCAGAGTTCCGCCTGTGGCACGATGGCGATGACCTGTACCACATTATGTTTGATCAGCAGACCAAATCCCGCATTCGCGTCGATACCTTCCCGGCCGCCAGCGAGCTGATTAATCAGCTGATGGCCGCGGTGATTGAAGGCGTACGCGATAACCCGGTACTGCGCCATAAACTGTTTCAGGTGGATTATCTGACCACCCTGAGCAATCAGGCCGTGATATCGCTGCTGTATCATAAGAAGCTCGACGATGAATGGCGTCAGCAGGCAGAGCGCTTCCGCGATGCGCTGCGAGCGCAAAATCTGAATGTGCATCTGATTGGCCGCGCGACGAAAACTAAAATCGAGCTGGATCAAGACTATATCGATGAACGTCTGCCAGTTGGCGGGCGTGAAATGATCTATCGTCAGGTTGAGAATAGCTTCACCCAGCCAAACGCGGTAATGAACGTCCAGATGCTGGAGTGGGCTATCGATGCCACCAAAGGCGCAACTGGCGACCTGCTTGAGCTGTATTGCGGTAACGGTAACTTTTCGCTGGCGTTGGCGCGTAATTTCGAACGCGTGCTGGCAACGGAAATCGCTAAACCGTCCGTCGCGGCGGCGCAATATAATATTGCAGCGAACCACATTGATAATGTGCAGATTATCCGCATGTCGGCGGAAGAGTTTACCCAGGCGATGAACGGCGTGCGGGAGTTTAACCGCCTGCAGGGCATTGATCTGAAGAGCTATCAGTGCGAGACGATTTTCGTTGATCCGCCGCGCAGTGGGCTGGATAGCGAAACGGAGAAAATGGTGCAGGCGTATCCGCGTATTCTGTATATCTCCTGCAATCCGGAGACCCTATGCCAGAACCTGGAAACGCTCAGTGAGACCCACGCGGTCACGCGCCTGGCGCTATTCGACCAGTTCCCGTATACCCATCATATGGAATGCGGCGTACTGCTAACGAAGAAGTAAAGCTGCGCGAGAAAACCCGGCAACAGCGCTGCTGCCGGGTGAGAGATTATTCCGCGACCGCGTTCTTGCGGTTGCGCAATTTGTAGCCAATCCAGAACACCATAATCACTGACAGAACTGCCGGGAAGAAGTTAGAGCCGATGTCCGGATACTCCGCGCGCACAACGGTGCTGTAAACCAACACGCCGAGAATAAAGCAAGCAGCGGCAAGCCCCGGCAAACCCACGGGCATACTACGATTCTGATAGCGCTGATGCAGGCAGTATACCGTCAGCACCAACGACAAGATGGGGAAGATGGAAAAAGGGACAATGGAGCTGAACAGCGCGGCGAAGGTACCATTAATGGATAAACCTGCGATCAGCGCCAGCAGCAGCGTACCTCTATCTTGTACTGAGTGTTTCATTGCTCGTCCTTCACGTTATTCGGAATGATTTGATATTTTTTCTTGTTCACGGCGATACCAGTAATACGCGCCTTTCGAGATCATTCTGAGCTGCAGCACCAGGCGTTCTTCCAGCTGTCGACGCTGCTCCGGGCCTACATCGAGAGCCTCAGCGCCAGCGCTAAATACGATGGTGACCATAGCTTCAGCCTGCGCTTCGGTAAAGGCGCGCGGCATATGGTTTTCGATTTCTAAATAGTCGGCAAGTTCCGCGATAAAATGCTGAATTTCACGCGCCACGGCGGCGCGAAACGCCGCAGACGTACCGGAGCGTTCCCGCAGCAGCAGGCGGAAGGCGTTCGGATTGTTGCCAATAAATTCCATAAAGGTGGAAACAGAAGTGCGAATGACGCTGCCGCCTTTCGCTATACGCTGGCGCGCCTGACGCATCAGCTGGCGCAGCATAAGCCCGCTTTCATCCACCATGGTCAGACCAAGCTCATCGACATCACGAAAATGGCGATAGAAGGACGTCGGGGCGATCCCCGCTTCCCGCGCAACTTCGCGCAGGCTTAAGCTGGCAAAACTGCGTTCAGCACTTAGCTGGCTAAATGCCGCTTCCACCAGCGAACGCCGGGTTTTTTCTTTTTGTTGCGCTCTTACGCCCATCACGTTGTCTGAATCCTTCCATAAGCCCTTCCGGCACTATACCAGAGATCAGAACCAATCGGTTTACACTGGATTGTGAATGATTGTTTACGAGCTGTTTCTGCTTTTATGCCGCAAAAAAGCACAACGATAATTGGGTTAAAGCGCGGCAAATGTTATCATCGTGTTTATTTTATGTATAAAACAGGTGAGTAATGCCATGTCACACTCTTGGGATTATGATGCAATTGTGATTGGTTCCGGTCCTGGCGGAGAAGGTGCCGCCATGGGGCTGGTGAAACAGGGAGCACGCGTTGCCGTCATTGAGCGCTACCATAACGTTGGCGGCGGTTGTACCCACTGGGGTACCATCCCGTCAAAAGCCCTCCGCCATGCCGTCAGCCGTATTATCGAGTTTAACCAAAATCCCCTCTACAGCGACCATTCCCGTCTTCTTCGTTCTTCCTTCGCCGACATCCTGAACCATGCCGACAGCGTCATTAACCAGCAAACCCATATGCGTCAGGGTTTCTATGAGCGTAACCACTGTGAAATCCTGCAGGGTAATGCCCATTTTGTTGATGAACACACTATCGCGCTGGAATGCCACGACGGTACCGTGGAAACGGTGACGGCGGAAAAGTTCGTGATTGCCTGCGGTTCACGCCCGTACCATCCGGCAGACGTTGACTTCCATCACCCGCGCATTTATGACAGCGACTCGATCCTTAGCCTGCACCACGAACCGCGCCATGTGATCATTTATGGGGCCGGGGTGATCGGCTGCGAATATGCGTCGATCTTCCGCGGAATGGAAGTGAAGGTGGATCTGATCAACACCCGCGATCGCCTGCTGGCGTTTCTCGATCAGGAGATGTCCGACTCCCTCTCCTATCACTTCTGGAATAGCGGCGTGGTCATTCGCCACAATGAAGAGTACGAAAAGATTGAGGGCGTGGATGACGGCGTCATCATGCACCTGAAATCCGGCAAAAAGCTAAAAGCGGACTGCCTGCTGTACGCTAACGGCCGCACCGGGAATACCGACTCTCTGGCGCTGGAAAATATCGGCCTGCAAACCGATAGCCGCGGTCAGTTGAAGGTCAACAGCATGTATCAAACCGCCCTGCCGCATATTTATGCCGTCGGCGATGTGATTGGCTACCCGAGCCTGGCCTCGGCCGCCTACGACCAGGGGCGCATCGCTGCCCAGGCGCTGGTGAAAGGCGAAGCCTCGGCGCATCTGATTGAAGATATCCCTACCGGTATTTACACCATTCCGGAAATCAGCTCCGTTGGCAAAACCGAGCAGCAATTGACGGCCATGAAAGTGCCTTACGAGGTAGGGCGCGCGCAGTTCAAGCATCTGGCGCGTGCGCAGATTGTCGGCATGAGCGTCGGTACGCTGAAGATCCTGTTTCATCGCGAAACGAAAGAGATCCTTGGGATTCATTGCTTTGGCGAGCGCGCGGCCGAAATTATTCACATCGGCCAGGCGATAATGGAGCAGAAAGGCGGTGGTAACACCATTGAGTACTTCGTTAACACCACCTTTAACTACCCGACGATGGCGGAAGCCTATCGGGTAGCCGCGTTAAATGGCTTAAACCGCCTGTTTTAACGCGGTGTCGAAATGGCCATCCATCTTCCCGCGGATGGCCTCTGCCAGATGTTCATAGCGGCTACGCAGCGGCGAACCCGGGCGATAAACCAGCCCCACGGTACGTCTCGGTTCCGGCTTGATACAGGGCACATAGACCACGCCATCGCGCTTTCTCTCCTGCGGCACGGCTAAGGCTGGCAGCAGCGTGATGCCGCTACCGGCAGCCACCATGTTACGCAACGTTTCGAGGCTGGTCGCCCGGAAATGCGTATCCTCGTCGGCGCCCGCTTCAAAGCAAAAGCCCATCGCCTGATCGCGCAGGCAGTGGCCGTCTTCCAGCATCAGCAGCTTTTCACCGGCCAGGTCCGACATCGGCACGCACTCGCGGTTAGCCCACGGGTGATCTTCGTAGATAGCCAGCATCATGGGCTCATCAAACAGCGGCACCTCAATAAACGCTTCGCTCTCTTTGACCAGCGCCAGAATCGCGCAGTCGAGCTTACCGCTATCAAGCTGCGCTAAAAGCTGATGGGTTTGTGCTTCATGCAGATACATTTCCAGCTTGGGAAAGGTCTGATGCAGCATCGGGATAATCAACGGCAGCAGATAAGGGCCAATCGTCGGGATCAGTCCAATATGCAGCGGCCCGGACATGGTCTCTCCCTGCTGGCTTGCCATTTCCTTCAGCACTTTGACTTCGCGTAGCACGGTACGCGCCTGATCCACCAGCAGCAGCCCTGCCTGGGTGAACAGAACCTTACGGCTGGTGCGTTCCAGCAACATCACACCGAGCTCATCCTCCAGCTTACGGATTTGTCCGCTAAGCGTAGGTTGGCTGACGTGACAAGAATCCGCCGCGCGGCGGAAGTGGCGGTGTTCGGCTAGCGCTACCAGATATTCAAGATCGCGAATATTCATTATTCATCCTCCATCGCCACGATAGTCCATGGCGATAGATAGAATAGCAACGAACGATTATCCCTATCAAGGTTTCTGTTCAATAATAAACCCATAAATGAGGAAAACTGCAGAAAATCATCGCGCTTCCTCACAGTTTTCTACCCGGATAACTAAAGCCAACGTGAACTTTTGCGGACCTTGTGTCCGCTTTTTTTTGTATAAAAAAAGCCCGGGGTTACCCGAGCTTCGTTTATTTACCGCCTTAAAAGCAGCCCCGCAGGCGAATCACACCAGGCGCTGTTTAGCGTCGGCAATCGCCTGAGCCACCTGCTGAGGAGAAACGCCGCCTTTAGCCGCACGCTTATCCAGACACGACTGCAGCGCCAGAATCGGATAGACGTCATCCGCAATCACGGAGCTAAATTTCTGCAAATCGGCCAGAGGCAGATCCTCCAGCGGCTTGCCCTGGGCAATGGCTTCCACTACCGCTTCACCGACAATATGGTGCGCTTCACGGAACGGCACACCTTTAGCAACCAGATAATCCGCCAGTTCGGTGGCATTCGCATAGCCCTGCTGCGCCGCTTCTTCACAGCGCGGGCGTTTTACCTGAATACCGTCAAGCACCAGTGCCGCCATATGCATGCAGTCGAGCCAGGTATCAAGCGCGTCAAACAGCCCTTCTTTATCTTCCTGCATATCTTTGTTGTAGGCCAGCGGCAGCCCCTTGAGGGTCATCATCATGCCGGTCAGCGCGCCCTGCACGCGGCCGCATTTACCACGGATCAGCTCCAGCGCATCCGGGTTTTTCTTCTGCGGCATCAGGGATGAGCCAGAAGTCACGCGGTCAGAAAGCTCAACAAAACTCGCTTCGCCGGTATTGAAGAAGATCAGATCTTCGGCAAAACGCGACAGGTGGACCATACCGATTGAGGCATCGGACAGCAGTTCCAGTACGTGATCGCGATCGGACACGCTGTCCAGGCTATTGCGGGTTGCCGATGCGAAGCCCAGCCAGCCGGCAAGCTGTTCACGATCGATTTCATAGGCAGTACCCGCCAGCGCTCCGCAGCCCAGCGGGCTGACGTCCAGACGTTTAAGCGCATCCTGCAGACGGCTTTCATCTCGTGCCAGCATTTCAACATAGGCCAGACACCAGTGGGCAAACGTCACCGGCTGCGCGCGCTGCAGGTGGGTATAGCCCGGCATGACGGCGTCCTGGTTATTCTCAGCCGTCTCGACCAGCGCGCTTTGTAGCTGACGATTCGCCGACAGCAGTTCCACAACGGTATCTTTGCACCACAGCTTCAGGTCTGTCGCCACCTGGTCATTACGGCTACGCCCGGTGTGCAGCTTTTTGCCCAGTTGGCCGACCTTGTCGATCAACTTACCTTCCACCCAGCTATGAATATCTTCCGCATCGCTTTCGAGGATCTGCTGCGGGTTAGCCCGCACGTCTTCCAGCAGAATGTTCAGCGCCTCTTCCAGCTGCTGTTGTTCATCAGCGGTCAAAACGCCAACCGTCACCAGCGCTTTGGACCAGGCAACAGAGCCAACGATATCCTGCTCCGCCAGGCGATAGTCAAAGCGCAAAGAGTCGTTGAACTGTTTGAACCGCTGATCCGCTGCCTGAGTAAAACGCCCACCCCAAAGTGCCATAACATGCTTCCTTAATATCTTTGAATTTTATTGCCCGGCGGCGCTACGCTTACCGGGCCGACAAAATGATAAATTGATTATGCGAGAATACGCGTGCCGATCGGCGTGCCGTTAAACAACGCAGGGAGCTGCTCCGCGTGACGCCAGGAGGCGATATCGACCGGGCGGCCTAATGTCCGCGCCGCGTCCAGGGCCGCATTCACTTTGACGATCATGCCGTCGGTGATAATGCCCTGCTCGATCAGCTGTTCAGCCTTCTCGGCGGTCATTTCCGCAATGCGCTGCCCTTTGCCATCTAGAATGCCGCTTACATCAGACAGCAGAATCAAGTCTGCGCCGAGCGTTGCCGCCAGCGCGGTCGCCGCCTGGTCGGCGTTGACGTTCATCAACTCGCCTTCATCGGTGACGCCGATGGAGCTAACGACCGGCATATAACCGCCCGCCAGCAGCGAGTTAATCAGCGCCGGAGAACCCGGCTGAGCGTATCCGACATGACCAAGCTCTTCATCAAGCTGCGTCACTTTGACGCTATCGCCGTCACCGAGGAATAGACCAACGGCAGCCAGTCCATGCTTCTTCGCCCACGCCAGCAGCGTTTTGTTGGCGGTTCCCGCCAGCGCGCCGGTAATAATGTCGATCTGATCCGCCGGCGTGACCCGCAGACCGTTTTTCTTGTTCACCGGCAGGTTGAGCTGCTTCATGAGTTCATCCACCACGCAGCCGCCGCCGTGCACAATAATCAGCGGGCGCTGATGGGATTCGCGGTAGTTCACCAGTGCCGTAAACAAGCGCTCAAGCGCTTCTTCGCTGTCCAGCAGGACGCCGCCAAGTTTGATAATTAAAGGATTCATCATCACACCTTAAATAAGAGACTGCGTCTCAGCGAAGCCGAAACGAATATTTGCGCACTGCACGGCCTGCGCGGCCGCGCCTTTCAGCAGGTTATCTTCCGCCGCCACCACGATGATATGTTCATCCTGGACCACAAAACCGATATCACAGAATGGCAGACCCACGACATTTTTCAATGCAGGGACACCTTTATCGTATAAACGTACCAGCGGTTTTTCCGCATAGGCCTGCTGGAACACCGCCGCCACCTGCTCTTTGCTCACGCCGGGTTTTAGACGGCAGGTGATGGTCTCCAGAATTCCGCGCTTAAAATTGCCCAGATGCGGAGTAAAAATCACGTCCGCGCCCAGGTGGGTTGAAATTTCCGGGTGATGACGGTGGTTGAAAACGCCGTAGGGTTGCAGGCTGACTTCGCAGAAGCTATTGCCGATAGAGGCTTTACGCCCGGCGCCGCTTACCCCGCTGGTCGCGTTGATCACCGGCCACTGGTTAAGATCCAGCAGCCCCGCCTCGATCAGCGGTTTTAACGATAGCTGAGCCGCCGTCGGGTAGCAGCCCGGTACGGCGATCAGATTGGCTTCTTTTAGCTTTTCGACGCTCCACTCGGCCAGGCCGTAAACCGCCTGCTCCAACAGTTCAGGGTACTGATGAGTGAAACCGTAATATTTTTCATAGAAGGCGCCGTCATTCACGCGGAACGCCCCGGAGAGATCGAACACGACGCAGCCTGCGGCGAGGAACTGCGGCGCCAGGTCATGGCTCACCTCGTGCGCGGTGGCGAGGAAAACCACATCCACTCCGGCGCTAAACTCGCTGATATCGGACATCGGCTGCAGCGGCAGATCGACAATGCCTTTCAGCTGCGGATGCAAATCGGAAACTAATTTTCCCGCATCATTGCTTTGCGCGGAGACCGTCAATGCGGTTATGGTCATATGAGGATGGCGATTTACATAGGCCACTAGCTCTGCGCCGGCATAACCGCTGGCGCCCACAATCAGCGTGTTCAACATTGGGGCTCTTCACCTTCTTGCTTACGTATATTTGCCCTGGAAGACCGTTGCCTTCCCCACCCTGTTGAGCCGTAAGAGCATCATCCTTATATTCGATGGGTTTTCTTACGCTCAACGATAATGTATTTTTATTCACAAATAATGCATGAATATTGATACTATCACGACCCGAGGTGTGTCAACAATGAAAAACAAATTACCGCCCTTTATCGAGATTTACCGCGCGCTGATCGCCACACCTTCCATCAGCGCAACCGAAGAGGCGCTGGATCAGAGCAATGAGTCTTTAATCAATTTACTGGCTGGCTGGTTCCGTGATATCGGCTTTAATGTTGAAGTTCAGCCGGTACCGGACACGCGCAATAAATTCAACCTGCTGGCCAGCAGCGGCCACGGCGCTGGCGGCCTGCTGCTTGCCGGGCACACCGATACCGTCCCGTTTGATGATGGCCGCTGGACCCGCGACCCTTTTACCCTGACCGAGCACGACAATAAGCTGTACGGTCTCGGCACCGCGGATATGAAAGGCTTCTTCGCTTTTATTCTCGACGCCCTGCGCGACGTTGACGTCACTCAGCTGAAAAAGCCGCTCTATATTCTGGCGACGGCCGATGAAGAGACCAGCATGGCCGGCGCCCGCTACTTCGCCGAGACGACCCAACTGCGACCGGACTGCGCCATTATCGGTGAGCCCACGTCGCTGCAGCCGATACGCGCGCACAAAGGTCACATGTCCAACGCGGTTCGCATTCAGGGGCAGTCGGGCCACTCCAGCGACCCGGCACGCGGCGTCAACGCGATTGAACTGATGCACGACGCCATTGGCCGCATTATGCAGCTGCGCGACGACTTAAAAGAGCGTTATCACTATGCCGCCTTTACCGTTCCCTGGCCGACGCTCAACCTCGGCGCCATCCACGGCGGCGATGCCTCCAACCGCATTTGCGCCTGCTGCGAGCTGCACATGGATATTCGTCCGCTGCCCGGAATGACGCTCAACGATCTCAACGGGCTGCTGAACGAGGCGCTGGCGCCGGTGAGCGAGCGCTGGCCTGGACGCCTGACCGTTTCTGAACTGCATCCGCCGATCCCCGGTTACGAATGTCCGCCGGACCATAAGCTGGTTGAGGTCGTAGAAAAACTCCTCGGCGCGCAAACCGACGTGGTGAACTACTGTACCGAAGCGCCGTTTATTCAGACTCTCTGCCCGACGCTGGTGTTAGGCCCGGGCTCTATCAACCAGGCCCATCAGCCGGATGAGTACCTGGAAACGCGCTTTATTAAGCCGACCCGCGAGCTCATCACTCAGGTGGTCCACCATTTTTGCTGGCATTAAATACGCATTCTCTCGGGCGATTTCATCCGCGCGAGAGGGTGACAATTATCACATTTTCATAAGCAACACTTATCAAGCGACCTCCGAGTTAAATTTCGCAAATTGCCGCCATTTATTCGTTTGCTGAAGCGATTTCGCAACAATTGACGTGGGGGTTTTTACGTGGCTTTATAAAAGACGGTTGCTTATCCACTGCTCAAATTATCGAGCGCCGGATATAACAAAATAAAATGAGATGGGGTGTCTGGGGTAACATGAACGAACAATATTCCGCTTTGCGTAGTAATGTCAGTATGCTCGGTAAGGTGCTGGGCGACACCATCAAGGATGCGCTAGGAGAAAACATTCTTGATCGTGTCGAAACTATCCGTAAGTTGTCCAAATCTTCTCGCGCTGGCAATGAAGCCAACCGCCAGGAACTGCTCACCACGTTGCAAAACTTGTCCAACGACGAGCTACTGCCGGTGGCGCGCGCCTTTAGCCAGTTTCTGAACCTGGCGAATACCGCTGAGCAATACCACAGCATTTCGCCAAAAGGCGAAGCGGCCAGTAATCCGGAAGTGATTGCCCGCACCCTGAGAAAGCTTAAAGAGCAACCCAACCTCAACGAAACCATTATTAAGCAAGCCGTTGAATCCCTGTCGCTGGAACTGGTGCTGACCGCGCACCCGACCGAAATCACGCGTCGTACGCTGATCCATAAGATGGGTGAAATCAACAGTTGCCTGAAGCAGCTCGATAACAACGACATTGCGGACTATGAACGTCATCAGGTCATGCGCCGTTTGCGCCAGCTGATTGCCCAGTCGTGGCACACCGATGAAATCCGCAAACATCGCCCGACCCCGGTGGATGAAGCGAAATGGGGCTTCGCAGTTGTTGAAAATAGCCTGTGGGAAGGCGTACCGAACTACCTGCGCGAGCTGAATGAACAGCTGGAAGACAACCTGAACTATCGGCTGCCGGTCGACTTTGTTCCGGTTCGCTTTACTTCCTGGATGGGCGGCGACCGCGACGGCAACCCGAACGTGACTGCCGACATTACCCGCCACGTCCTGCTACTCAGCCGCTGGAAAGCAACCGATCTGTTCCTGAAAGACGTCCAGGTGCTGATTTCCGAGCTATCAATGGTCGAGTGCACCGATGAGCTGCGCGATCTGGCAGGCGCGGAAGGCGCGCAGGAACCCTATCGTTACCTGATGAAAAAGCTGCGCACGCAGCTGATGGAGACGCAGGCCTGGCTGGAAGCGCGCCTGAAAGGGCAGAAACTGCCGAAACCAGCGGGTCTTATCACGCAAAACGAGCAGTTGTGGGAACCGCTTTACGCCTGTTACCAATCGCTGCAAGCCTGCGGCATGGGCATTATCGCCAATGGCGAGCTGCTCGACACCCTGCGCCGCGTAAAAGCCTTTGGCGTACCGCTGGTGCGTATCGATATCCGTCAGGAAAGCACCCGCCACACCGAAGCGCTGGGCGAAATGACCCGCTATCTCGGCATCGGCGACTATGAAAGCTGGTCAGAAGCCGATAAGCAGGCCTTCCTGATCCGCGAACTGAACTCTAAACGCCCTCTGCTGCCGCGCCAGTGGGAGCCAAGCGAAGAAACTCGCGAAGTGCTTGAGACGTGCAAAGTCATCTCCGAGGCGCCGCGCGGCTCGATTGCGGCCTACGTGATTTCAATGGCCAAAACGCCGTCAGACGTCCTGGCAGTACATCTGCTGCTGAAAGAGGCTGGCATCGGCTTCGCGCTGCCGGTCGCCCCGCTGTTCGAAACCCTGGACGACCTGAATAACGCAGACGACGTCATGACCCAACTGCTGAATATCGACTGGTATCGCGGCTTTATCCAGGGCAAACAGATGGTCATGATTGGCTATTCCGACTCGGCGAAAGATGCGGGCGTGATGGCCGCCTCCTGGGCGCAGTACCAGGCGCAGGACGCCTTAATTAAGACCTGTGAAAAAGCCGGTATTGAGCTGACCCTGTTCCACGGTCGCGGTGGTTCTATCGGTCGCGGCGGCGCGCCGGCGCACGCGGCCCTGCTCTCTCAGCCTCCGGGAAGCCTGAAAGGCGGCCTGCGCGTCACCGAACAGGGCGAGATGATCCGCTTTAAATACGGCCTGCCGGAAGTCACCATCAGCAGCCTATCGCTCTATACCAGCGCGATTCTGGAAGCCAACCTGCTGCCGCCGCCGGAGCCCAAAGCGCAATGGCGCGACATCATGGCCGAGCTATCAGATGTCTCCTGCGAGATGTACCGCGGCTACGTGCGTGAAAATAAAGATTTTGTTCCTTACTTCCGTTCCGCAACGCCGGAGCAGGAGCTGGGTAAACTGCCGCTGGGCTCGCGTCCGGCAAAACGTCGCCCGACCGGCGGCGTCGAGTCGCTGCGCGCCATTCCGTGGATCTTCGCGTGGACGCAAAACCGCCTGATGCTGCCAGCCTGGCTGGGCGCCGGCGCCGCGCTGCAAAAAGTCGTTGAAGGCGGCAAGCAGAGCGAGCTGGAAAGCATGTGCCGCGACTGGCCGTTCTTCTCTACCCGCCTCGGCATGCTGGAGATGGTCTACTCAAAAGCCGACCTGTGGCTGGCGGAATATTACGATCAGCGTCTGGTGAAACCGGAACTATGGAAGCTCGGTGAAGAGCTGCGCCAACTGCTGTCCGCCGATATCAACGTGGTGCTGGCAATCGCCAACGACTCCCACCTGATGGCCGACCTGCCGTGGATCGCGGAGTCCATCCAGCTGCGTAATATCTATACCGACCCGTTAAACGTGCTCCAGGCCGAGCTGCTCCATCGTTCACGCCTGGCGGAAGAGAAAGGTGAAAAACCGGATCCGCGCGTTGAACAAGCGCTGATGGTCACTATCGCCGGCGTTGCGGCAGGCATGCGTAACACCGGCTAGTTCGCCTTGCGGAACCTGTAGCCCGGCTAAGCGTAGCGCGAGCCGGGTTAAAAACCGTAGCTCCGGTAAGCATCACGTTTACCGGAGCTATTTTTTATTAGTGGTGCAGCATTTCGTCGACAATCTGCTCTTTGTGCAGCGCATAAGGATAGTAGGTTGGCCAGTTATCCATCTCTTTCAGCAGCGCGTCCTGGGACTCATCGCCCATGAATATGTGGAAATGCTGGGACTTGCGCGGCGCGATAGTATGATCGCTAAACTGAACAAACTTCGGCGCTTTTGAATCCGCCTGCTGGCATTCGAACAAGTAGCGCACGCCTTTTTTACCGGATGCGTAGGTCAGAATTTTGTAACCGGAATAGCTGTACTTACAGGCGTTGACGGTTTTCCCGACGTGAAACTCCATGACGTTATCCTCGATACCAATTTGGTCGACATCGGTAGCGTAGCCCTTCTTATAATATTCCCGATATTCCGCCACGCTTTTACCGGCCTTTTTGGCCTTCTGCTCCAGAACCGGATCTAAATCCCCGTTCAGCAGATAGGGGTTAACCGACTGCCAGATCCCCTCCCAGTCGCTCAGCGCCCTGTCCTTTACGTCCTGGTCGGCAAAAATACCTTCGCTCGCCTTTTGTTCCGCTTCGGTCAGCGCCGGGCCATGGCCAGGGTGACCGTGGGCAAAAGCCTGGCTGCTCGCCATTACCATGCCAATGCCAAACGCCAGCGCGGAAATCTTTTTGGTCATCACTCTCTCCTGAGTTTAGGCTTGCAATAATATGTTACGATATAACATATCAATCAAATCTTACAATACTCTTCGCAGAAAAACCGCGCGGCTTTTCCCTCTGTCAGTTTGTTAGGTATGATGAAAAGAGATCGCATTACGCGGAGAGAGAATGAATAGCGATATTAATCAGGCCATTGATTCTTTTATTAAAGGCCCAGCGGTAATCGGCAAAATCCGCTTTTCCACAGAGACCAGACCGGCTTCTGAGAATGCGCTATGCGTCGATTTTCCGCGCCTCGAAATCATGCTTGCAGGCCAGCTTCACGATCCAGCGATTAATGCCGAACGCACCCAGCTCATGCCGCACGATGTGCTGTATATTCCCGCTGGCGGATGGAATGACCCGCAATGGATGACGCCCTCCACTCTGCTCACTATTTTATTTGGTAAACAGCAGCTGGAATTCGTCCTGCGCCACTGGGACGGCAGCGCGCTTAACGTGCTGGATAAACAGCAGGTTCCGCGCCGCGGTCCCCGGGTCGGCTCTTTTCTGCTGCAGGCATTGAATGAAATGCAGATGCAGCCGCGGGAGCAGTACACGGCCCGCTTTATCGTCACCAGCCTGCTCAGCCACTGTGCCGATCTGCTGGGCAGCCAGGTACAAACCTCATCGCGCAGCCAGGCGCTTTTTGAAGCGATTCGTAAGCATATTGACGCCCACTTTGCCGACCCATTAACCCGGGAGTCGGTGGCGCAGGCGTTTTATCTCTCGCCAAACTATCTATCCCATCTGTTCCAGAAATGCGGGCCAATGGGCTTTAACGAGTATCTGAATCACATCCGCCTGGAGCAGGCCCGAATGCTGTTAAAAGGTCACGATATGAAAGTAAAAGATATCGCCCACGCGTGCGGTTTCGCCGACAGCAACTACTTCTGCCGCCTGTTCCGCAAAAACACCGAACGCTCGCCGTCAGAGTATCGCCGTCAATATCATAGCCAGCTGACGGAAAAAACGGCCTCAGCAAAAAACTAGATTTTTGTGTGTTAAACCTGACTTTTGTGCGCACTTTTACTTCCACTTTAATCCGTATTACGGGATAAACGTGATCTAAATCATCCTTACTCATAATGCGTACATTTATCCAGTTTTTGGCAAATTTGTCATCTGGCGACCCTTCGAGTGAAAGCCGTATTCTTACCTCAACGACACTACCGAATTATGTACTGAGGAAAGAATCATGGAACTCTATCTGGACACCGCAAACGTAGCAGAAGTTGAACGCCTGGCGCGTATCTACCCGCTGGCCGGCGTGACCACCAACCCGAGCATTATCGCTGCCGGTAAAACGCCGGTTTGGGATGTTCTGCCGCGCCTGCAAAAAGCCGTCGGCCCGGAAGGTATTTTGTTCGCCCAGACCATGAGCCGCGACGCGCAGGGCATGGTGGAAGAAGCCAAACGCCTGAGCAACGCCGTCCCCGGTATCGTGGTAAAAATCCCGGTCACTGCCGAAGGCCTTGCCGCTATCAAATTGTTGAAAAAAGAAGGCATCCCTACACTTGGCACGGCGGTCTACAGCGCCTCTCAGGGCCTGCTGGCCGCGCTGGCCGGGGCAAAATATGTTGCCCCTTACGTAAACCGCGTCGATGCCCAGGGCGGTGACGGCATCCGCATGGTCCAGGAGCTGCAGTCCCTGCTGGAACTGCATGCGCCGGAAAGCAAAGTGCTGGCCGCCAGCTTCAAAACTCCACGCCAGGCGCTGGATTGCCTGTTAGCCGGTTGCGAAGCTATCACCCTTCCGTTAGATGTAGCGCAACAAATGCTCGGTACCCCTGCGGTAGAGTCAGCCATTGAGAAGTTTGAGCAGGACTGGAATAACGCCTTTGGAACTCTGAACCTGTAACCCGATCGGCGAGCCGCCCAGGGGGGTGGCATCACGGTCATCCAGGAGGAATAGAAATGGATCGCATTATTCAATCACCCGGTAAGTATATTCAGGGCGCAGACGCAATGACTCGCCTTGGCGGCTACCTCAAACCGCTGGCTGAACGCTGGCTCATCGTTGGCGATAAATTCGTACTCGGTTTTGCCGAAGAAAAACTGCGTAAAAGCCTGGCGGATGCTGGGCTGGTCGGTGAAATCGCTCCGTTTGGCGGTGAATGCTCACACAATGAAATCAATCGCTTGCGTGGTATCGCCGATTCTGTCCAATGCACAGCCGTGCTCGGTATCGGCGGCGGCAAGACGCTGGATACCGCAAAAGCATTAGCACATTTTATGAATCTTCCGGTGGTTATTGCGCCGACGATTGCTTCCACCGATGCGCCGTGCAGTGCGCTCTCGGTCATTTATTCCGATGATGGCGAGTTTGATAGCTATCTGATGCTGCCGCGCAACCCGAACATGGTTATTGTTGACTCGCAAATCGTAGCTGGGGCCCCGGCACGCCTGCTGGCAGCCGGTATCGGCGACGCGCTGGCGACCTGGTTTGAAGCGCGTGCCTGCTCCCGCAGCGGCGCGACCACCATGGCTGGCGGTAAATGCACCCAGGCGGCGCTGGCGCTGGCTGAACTGTGCTACAACACGCTGATTGAAGAGGGTGAAAAAGCCATGCTGGCGGCAGAGCAGCACGTTGTGACGCCTGCGCTGGAACGGGTGATTGAAGCTAACACCTACCTGAGCGGCGTCGGGTTTGAAAGCGGCGGCCTGGCGGCTGCGCACGCTATTCACAACGGTCTGACCGCTATTCCGGACGCTCACCACTACTATCATGGTGAAAAAGTGGCTTTCGGTACGCTTACGCAGCTGGTACTGGAAAACGCGCCGGTGGAAGAGATCGAAACCGTAGCAGCGCTGTGCCATAGCGTCGGGCTGCCTATCACCCTGGCGCAGTTGGATATTAAAACCGATATCCCGGGCAAAATGCGTACCGTCGCGGAAGCCGCCTGCGCGGAAGGTGAGACCATCCACAATATGCCCGGCGGCGCGACGCCGGATCAGGTCTATGCGGCGCTTCTGGTCGCCGACCAATACGGTCAACGCTTCCTGCAAGAGTGGGAATAACCTCTGCACACACCTGCTTCGGTGGGTGTGTTCTTTCATGTTCTTTTCATCCCCCATTGTCAGCCTGAATGATGTGTTTTATAGTGCGATTTTCCTCCGGGTGTATCGTAGACATGCAATCATCAGATCGAAGAATGAGTATTTATGCCATTCTGCAACAGGACAAAAAAGTCGTCGTCAATGAACTCGCCGAAAAGTTCGGCGTCACCAAAATGACCATCCGTCGCGACCTGTCTTTCTTTGAAAAACAAGGTATTGTAAAAACAACCTACGGCGGGGCCTATTTGACAAGCGGTGCCAGCGTCGAGCCCAGTTTCCAGCTCAAATCAATACAGATGGTCGATGACAAGCATCTGATTGGCCAGAAAGCCGCCGAACTGGTTGAGGATGGCGATACGATTATTATCGATTGCGGTACCACGCCACTGGCCCTGGCACAGTTTATTTTTGATAAAAAAATCATGGTGATAACGAATTCCGTTCCAGTAGTTAATCTATTGAAAGGGAGAAAAAATATTAAATTAATCGTGGCACCAGGTGAGTACGAGGACGATACCCAAGGGATGATCTCCTTCAGCACCGCTGATTTCTTTCGTAATATCCATGCCGATAAGGTCTTCCTCAGTACTCAGGGTATTAACGAACTGGGAGAACTGACGGTACCCAAAATGACCGATGCCCACGTCAAGCAAGCGCTGATGCGTGCTGGAAGGCAAAAAATACTACTGGCAGACAGAAGCAAGTTTGGCCAAACATTTCTTGCTGGCCATGCTCGTCTGGCTGACCTCGACCTCGTTATCAGCCAGACCGACCTCCCCAACGACACCCTCTCTCTGATTAAAACGCAAAACGTACAGCTATTGCTGGCAGATACTCACTCCTGATCGCACAGACGTCTGACAACAGGCGTCTGTGTTTTTTTGCACCCTTAGAATGTTCCATTTGGATTCATTAAAGTCAAAAGAAACAAAATAGATCATTTTTTTATTGACAAAAGAACACCTCAGGCGTGGAATAGGGATACCCACTCCAGAATTGAGGTCTTTATGAACGGATTACTGAGCTTCAAACCCACCAACAACGATTGTGATTTCAATCGTATCGCCAAAAAACAAGATCAGATGTTCCACCGCGTGGCGACCATTTGCCCGGAACGCGCGGAGATCATCACCGAATCCTTCAAACGTTCTGAGGGTAAATCCATTGTGATTCGCCGGGCGTTAGCGATGGCCGATATTCTGGAAAAGATGACTATCTATATCGAACCGGACATGCTGATCGTCGGTAATCAGGCAAGCGCCAATTTTGCCGCCCCGGTGTTCCCGGAATACTCGTTTAACTGGGTCATTGACGAGCTGGACGAGTTCGATAAACGTTCAGGCGACAGCTTTCAGGTTGCTGAAGAAACCAAAGCACGCTTGCGTGTGCTGCAGGATTATTGGCAGGGGAAAACACACCAGGATGAAGTGTTGACTAACCTACCGCAAATAAACCGCCTGGCAGAAAAACAGGGGGTACTACACCGCGGCGGTATCAGTATGTCTGGCGATGGCCATATCATTCCGAACCATGACTTTGTACTGGAAGTCGGCTACGGTGGGATGCGTGATATCGCAAAACAACATCTGGCGGAAGACCAGGACCTGACTGAAGAACAGACGGATTTCTACCAGGCGGTCATCATCACCATGGATGCGGCGCTGCATTACTGCAAACGCTTCTCTCTGTTGGCAAAAGAAGAGGCGGAAAAAACCGCCGATGCTAAACGCCGTAACGAACTACTGACGATGAGCGAAATGTTCGCTCACCTGATGGAAGGCAAAGCACAAAGCTTCTACGAAGCGGTAGAAACCGTCTACCTGACTCACCTGCTAATGATGATCGAAAGTAACGGCCATTCCTTCTCTTTCGGCCGTTTTGACCAGTACGTCTGGCCGTTCTACGAGGCGGATATCAACTCCGGAAAAATCAGCAAAGAAAAAGCGCTGGAGATCCTGACCCACTTCTTCATCATGACCAACAGTCTGAATAAAGTGCGCCCGTGGGGCCACACGCAGTACAGCGGCGGCTACCCGCTCTACTCCAACCTGATGGTTGGCGGTATGAAGCCGGACGGCACCGACGGTACCAACGATCTCTCTTATTTATCGCTGGAAGCCATGGCATTGACCGGCCTGCCAGAGCCAAACCTGAGCGTACGTTTCTCTAAAGATACCCCGCACTCGCTGATGCAGGATTCAGCAAAACTGATCCGTAAAGGATTCGGCATGCCGTCCATCTTCTGCGACGAAGTGGTTATCCCGGCGATGATGACTCTCGGCCTGACGGAAGAAGTCGCGCGTGAATATGCCTCAATGGGTTGTGTCGAAACCGCGATTCCGGGGCGCTGGGGCCATCGAGCCACCGGGATGACCTACGTAAACTTCGGCAAAATTCTTGAACTGGTGATGAACAACGGCTGCGACCCGGCAACTGGCGTACAGCTGGTCAAAGTCAACGGTAAGGAAGGTCGTGAGATTAATTATGAATCTTATGATGAAGTCTGGGCCGCGTGGAATCAGCTGCTGGAATTCTACTCCGATCTGGCTGTTGATTGTGACCTGGTCTGCGACCGTGCGCTGAAATATCACGATGCCGACGCCTTTGCTTCTGCCACCATCAATTGCTCGCTGGAGCGCGGCAAAACCCTGAAAAATGGCGGCGCTGAATATGACTTCGTTAGCTCATCCAATATCGGTCCATCAGTGGTTGGCGACAGTCTGGCAGCGGTGAAAAAGCTGGTCTTTGATGACAAGGTGTTGACTCTGAAGCAGCTTCGCGATGCGATGGACTGCAACTTTGAAGGCATCGAAGGCGCCCGCGTGCGTAAACTGTGCCGTAACGCGCCGAAGTTCGGTAACGATATCGACTACGTTGATCACATCGTCGCCGACGTATTCGAGTCCTACCTGAAGCTGCTGCCGAAATACAAAACCGACCGTTACGGTAAGGGACCGAAGGGCTGTGGGTACACCATGTCCACCTCCAATATCACTTCATATGTACCAAACGGTTTTGACGTTGGCGCAACTCCGGATGGCCGCCTGGCCACTCTACCGCTGAACGAAGGCGCATCACCATGCCTTGGCGCGGACAAAGAAGGCCCGACTGCGGTGATCAACTCCGTCGCGAAACTGCCTAACCAGAAAATCGCCGGTGGCCAGCTGCTGAACATGAAATTTACACCGAGCGCGCTGGAAGGCGACGATAATCTGGAGAAATTCACTCATTTCATGGAAGCCAGTCGCGAGAAAAATATCTTCCATAACCAGTTCAACATCATCGATTCGAATCTTTTACGCGCGGCTAAAGAGCGCCCGGAAGATTATCCGAATCTGATGGTCCGCGTTGCGGGTTACTGCGCTCTGTTCTCGACGCTGATGCCGGAAGCGCAGGACGCGATTATTGCCCGCACAGAACTGGCCTGGTAGATATCCCGACATACTTCGAGTTGCAGTTACGTTGTTAAGGACGCTTATAGCGTCCTTATCCTGCCACCCGAATTATTTAGGGTATATATGGAGGTAATATGAGAACTGGCCTGATTTCACGCATTCAGCGTTACTCGACCAAAGACGGTCCAGGAATACGTAGTACCGTATTTATGCAGCAATGTAATTTACGCTGCCAGTGGTGTGCGAATCCGGAGACTATCAGACCAGGTTTCAACGTTTTCTGGTTTAAGGAACGCTGCCGCCAGTGTGGCACCTGCGCTAAGGCCGCAGTCAATAACACCATTACCATGGCGACACCGGGTAACGGCGTGAATATCGATCGAAAAAACTGTACCAACCTGCTGGATATGGTCGATATGTGCCCCTATGACGGTTACGAAAAAGTGGGTAAGGAGATGTCCTCCCACGAGTTGGCCAATCTGCTGCTGCGCGATAAATCATTTTACGACTCCAGCCACGGTGGCGTTACTTTTTCCGGCGGCGAGCCTGCACTGCAGGCTGAGTTCGTCAGGGAGACGGCTCTACTGTTAAAAGAGGCGGATGTGCACGTTTGCCTTGATACTGCCGGGCATATTCGCTGGGAGAAACTGCGCCCGCTGATCGAAGCGGTCGATCTGGTCTCTTACGATTTTAAGGCCTTTGATGCCGAGACGCATCTCGCCTGTACCGGCGTAGATAATCGGTTGATCCTTGAAAATGCCAAAGCGATCGCGGCGATGGGTACCCCCATGCTTGCGCGCATGGTCATTGTCCCCACACGTAATGACGATCCGGAAGATATCCGTCAACGCCTGGATTTTATCCGCAAGCTGGGCGCTGCGGTTCAGCAGGTCGATATTCTGGAATATCACATCTACGGTGTTGGAAAGTATCAAAAACTTGGCATGCCCTATCTTCTGAATAATATTCCTGGCTGCCAGCGAGAAATGACAGAGCAAATAAAACATTACGCCGAAGAAATTGGTCTGAAAGCAACCATAGGCGGCTAAAGGATAAACATGTTAAATTTTATCATTACTGAAACCTACAAAGAAATGAGTGAGCTGGCGGCTAGTCGGGTAGCGATTGCGCTAGCGAAAAAACCGAATTTGGTGATGGCATTACCTACCGGAGGAACTCCTGTGGGCCTTCTTGCAGAAATGAGTCGAATGGCTAAAAGCGCAGAGGCTAATTTCGCACACGCCAGATCATTTAACATTGATGAATATATCCCGCTAAAGAAGGACGATCCGCAAAGCTATTACTGGTTTTTAGAGCACTATTTTTATCAGCACGCTAATATCCCTTGTGAAAATACCTTTGCACCCAACGTTCTGGCTGAAGATTTAAACGCAGAATGCGCACGCTATGAGCGTGAAATTCAGGCGCAAGGTGATTTTGATATCACTATCCTTGGCATTGGTCACGATGGGCATATTGGTTTTAACGAACCTCATCCCACTCATAGCCCTGTCTGCCATATTATTGATCTTAATGAAGAAACCATAGAGGCCAACGCTCGATTCTTCTCACGTAAAGAAGATGTGCCGCTACGGGCGATAACGCTCGGTATGGGAACTATTCTAAGAAGTAAAGAAATTGTCCTGATTGCTAACGGTAAATCAAAAGCGGCGGTCATTAAACAGCTTCATGAGTGCACTCGTGTCGACCCATTATTCCCCGCCTCGTTCTTACTGATGCATCCAGACGTAACCATTATTTGCGACCGCGAGGCAGCATCGCTCATCAACGCATAAGGTGGATATATGAAAATCCAGAGTGAACGTGTTTGGCTAGCGGGTGGTTTCTATCCGGCGCAGCTGACCCTGGAAAATGGTGTTATCAGCGATATCACGCTGGGGCTCAGCCCAAATGTTGACCAGGACTATGGCTCACGGCGCATAATACCAGGGTTGATTGACACTCATGCCCACGGCGCCTGGGACTATGATACTAACGAAGACGATCCTGAGGGGCTTCGACGCTGGACGTATCGTCTGCCGGAAGAAGGCGTCACCGCGTTTTGTCCCACGACCGTGACCGATGAAGATACCACTCTGTTTGCTGCGCTGGAAAATATCTCGCGCGTTATGGATGAAGGTTACCAGGGTGCGGAAATTCTCGGCATCCATCTGGAAGGGCCATTTCTTAGCCAGCTTTACCGCGGCGCACAGCCGGAAAAACAGATTCGGCCGGCCAGCGTCAGCGCGTTTCAAGCCTTTGAACGTGCAGCTCATGGGCGAATCATCGCCATCAGCCTTGCGCCAGAAGAAGATGCCGAATTGGCGTTAACACGCTATTGCACTCAGCAAGGTATCGTGGTCAATCTGGGTCATTCGGATGCCTCCTTCGAACAGGCTTTGGAAGCGGTCGCTAATGGCGCAAAAAATGTCACCCATGTTTTCAACGGGATGGCGAAATATGTCAACCGTGAACCGGGCCTTTTGGGCGCCGCGCTCCGACTCGACGGTCTTTACGGCGAATTGATCGCCGACGGCATTTTTGTGAGCCTGGTTTCTGCCGCTAATCTCTATCGCATTAAGAATGATGATGACGTCATTATGATTAGCGATTCAATGAAATCAAAAGGTTGCCCTCCTGGCCGCTATATGTTTGGTGGTGAACCAATGATTTTAGGTCCGGATGGTGCAACCCGACGTGAAAATGGTGTACTGGTGGGCAGTACTCTACAGCTGAATCGCGGGCTCTATAATATGGTTGAGGGTGCGACAGTACCCTTTGCCTCAGCATTAAAATCCTGCACCATCAACCCCGCCAGATTGTTAGGGTTAGAGAACCGGAAAGGTAAATTACAGCGCGGATTCGATGCTGACATCGTTATATTAGAAGATGACTATCAGGTTAATACAACATACTGCAAAGGAGTCATCGCCTATTCAGTAAATTAACCTTTTTAATTACCGAGCATAAAACAAATAAGCGGACATTGAAAAATGGCTGCTATTTTCTTACGCCTTTAAATTATTAAAAATATTACCTTGTAAAGTATTTAATAAAATGCGACAGAGATAACATTAACCTTTCTCTTATTCCCTTAAAAATAAAACCACAAAAACAAAGCGGTTATAACACCGCAATACCCATCGCAGGGTCAGCCAGTATAAATGCCCTCACGGTCACGCTGGCTTCAGGATTTTATTTTCTAAGAGAACGATAATGAATATATTGGGTTATCTCCAGAAGGTGGGGCGTGCGCTAATGGTGCCAGTCGCCACATTGCCCGCAGCAGCAATTTTAATGGGTATCGGATATTGGATTGATCCCAATGGTTGGGGAAGTTCTAATGCTCTTGCAGCGTTATGTATTCAGTCCGGTGCCGCCATTATCGATAATATGGGCGTACTTTTTGCCGTAGGAGTCGCATACGGCATGTCAAAAGATAAAGACGGCGCGGCCGCGCTGGCAGGATTTGTGGGTTTCCTGGTATTAACCACACTTTGCTCGCCAGCCGCCGTTGCAATGATCCAAAAAATACCGGCAGATCAGGTACCTGCCGCCTTTAGCAAAATTAAAAACCAGTTTATCGGTATCATGGTGGGAATTATCGCCGCCGAGCTTTACAATCGTTTCAGCAGCGTCGAGTTACCAAAAGCGCTCTCCTTTTTCAGCGGCCGCCGTCTGGTACCGATCATCACCTCTTTCGCCATGATTATCGTTGCCTTCATACTGATGTTTATCTGGCCAGTGGTGTTCAGCGGCCTGGTGAGCTTTGGCGAACATATCCAGAAGCTAGGTTCACTGGGAGCTGGAGTCTACGCCTTCTTCAACCGCCTTTTGATACCCGTTGGTCTGCATCACGCTCTCAACTCGGTGTTCTGGTTTGATGTAGCCGGTATTAACGATATCCCCAATTTCCTCGGCGGCGCACAGTCGCTTGCTTCAGGCAAAGCGGTACTCGGCATTACCGGCCGCTACCAGGCTGGTTTCTTCCCGATCATGATGTTTGGCCTGCCGGGAGCTGCACTGGCGATTTATCAATGCGCACGCCCGGAAAACAGAGCCAAAGTCATGGGTATTATGATGGCCGGCGCCTTTGCCGCCTTCTTTACCGGGATCACCGAGCCACTGGAATTCTCCTTTATGTTTGTAGCGCCCGTGCTGTACGTCATTCACGCGGCCCTGACTGGCCTCTCGGTCTTCATTGCTGCCAGCATGCACTGGATTGCCGGTTTTGGCTTCAGCGCCGGTTTGGTTGACATGGTGCTGGCCTCGCGTAACCCGCTGGCGACGCAGTGGTACTTGCTGATCCCAATGGGGGTGGTGTTCTTCGCTATCTACTATCTGGTCTTCCGTTTCACCATCACTAAATTTAATCTGATGACCCCAGGTCGTGAACTCGCCGTTGCCGGAAGCGCTGCTGATGGTGAAGATATAAATGTTAGCGACAATAAAGAGCAAAGTGTAACCGCGCTGGCCCGCCAGTACATTGCGACGATTGGCGGCTCCGATAATCTGACCTCTATTGATGCCTGCATTACCCGCCTGCGCCTGGGAGTTAAAGACGCTACACTGGTCAACGAAGCGCTGGCAAGACGCCTGGGTGCCAGTGGCGTGATCCGCCTGAACAATACAAATGTGCAGATTATCGTCGGATTTATTGCAGAGAAAATTGCCAATGAGATGAAAACCGCTGGTCATGTTGATGCTGCTGAAGCTCTACCAGTTGCCACCACGCCTGTTGTTAACAAACCCCGCACTACGGCTGGCGCCATTGTTATCGCCGAACTACTCTCTCCGGTAAGCGGTGAGGTGGTGGAACTGCAACAAGTGCCGGACGAAGCTTTTGCCAGCAAAGCTGTCGGTGACGGCATCGCCATCAAGCCCACCAGCAATATCGTCCTCTCTCCCGCCGCGGGGACAATCGTCAAAATCTTCAATACCAATCACGCGTTTTGCCTCGAAACGGAAAAAGGGGCTGAGATCGTAGTCCACATGGGGCTGGATACCGTCGCGCTTGACGGCCAGGGATTTAAGCGGTTGATTGAAGAAGGTAGCGAAGTGGCTGCGGGGCAGCCAGTGCTTGAGATGGACCTTGATTTTCTCAACGCAAACGTGCGATCGATGATAAGTCCAGTGGTGTGTAGCAACGTTGAGGACTTTGGCTGCCTGGAAATTAAGGCTAAAGGCCAGGTTATCGCCGGACAAACCCTGCTTTATGAGATTAAGGGATAAGAGAAAGCATTGAAGGAAAACGGCCGTCGCGCTGGCGGCCGAAGAGGGCTGGCAACGTATGCCACTGGACGAGAATCTCAATGGGGTGCAGACCGCCTCATGCGCTCTGCACCCGCGCCACACGTTTTTTCATGCTGATAGCAGTCAGCGCCTCACAATGGCCAAAATACCAATGCCCAGAAAACCCAGGCTGATACTGCGGAACCAGCCACGCCACCGCACTCATCACCAACGCGCCGTACACCATTTCCCAGGTCGTCAGAGCGAGTAAATCAACGCCTGGATAGTGAACATACCTTCGCTTCACAATGATGGCGCTGGCTCCCCAGCTGATGCTGGAACGAATCGCCAGCAGAGCGCTTTCATCAAGGAGAAGTCGAGCTGCCATGCCTGCAGCACCAGCAATAAACCGAATGCCGTCAGTCCAATAGCGGCATACTGTATTCGCCGCATGCGTTCGCCTAAAATACTCGCTTTGCCGACGTGGTGATAAACCAAAAGAAGCGGCGCCGAATGAATTTTTTCGTCGCCGCGTAAAAAAGGGAAGGATAAGAAGAGGAAAACGGAATGGGAGTTAAGCCGGTCGCACGCCCAGAGTGTGGCAAATTGCGTAACTCATTTCCGCGCGGTTAAGCGTGTAAAAGTGGAAATCTTTCACCCCTTCACGGCTTAAAATCTTCACCATATCCATCGCAATGTTCGCACCCACCAGCTGACGAGTTTCGGCGTCATTATCCAGGCCCTCAAACATTTTCGCCATCCACGTCGGGATACGCACGTTGGTCATATCGGCAAACTTTTTCGCCTGCTTAAAGTTAGAGACCGGCAGGATACCCGGAATGATTTCGACATCGATACCGGCCGAGACGCAACGATCGCGAAAACGCAGGTAACTTTCAACGTCGAAGAAGAACTGGGTAATCGCGCGATTTGCCCCGGCATCAACTTTACGCTTCAGGTTAAGCAGGTCAGCCTGCGCGCTTTTAGCTTCAGGATGGACTTCCGGATAAGCCGCGACGGAAATATCAAAGTCTCCGACCTCTTTCAGCAGAGTGACCAGGTCTGCCGCATACATATCCGGCTTACCGCTGCCCGGCGGCAGGTCGCCACGCAGCGCAACGATATGGCGAATCCCGCTATTCCAGTAATCCTGGGCAATGGCGCGCAGCTCATCACGGCTGGCGTCAATACAGGTCAGATGCGGCGCGGCTTCAAGACCGGTACGCTCTTTTATACCTTTGATGATGCTATGGGTGCGGTCACGTTCACCGGAGTTAGCACCGTAAGTCACGGAGACAAACTTCGGCTTCAGGCTACTCAGGCGATCGATGGATTTCCAGAGGGTTTGCTCCATTTCACTGGTGCGCGGCGGAAAGAATTCAAAAGAAACATTAATCTGGCCCTGCACTTCCGCCAGGCTCTGATTCAGGGCTTCCCGCTGATTGGCGTGAAAAAAGCTCATACCTTACCTCATCAATCGCATTTTATTGTTTGTTGTGTTGCGAACTTCTATACGTTTAGACGTCCAGATGTAAAAATGACGGAAAAGAGCACCGGCGTCAATAGAAAAATCAGCGTAAACAGTGAGGAATATTCAGACAAGATGAAATTAATTCATGGCGCATTCGCTAAGGTAATGATTTTTCAAGAACTGCTATCACCCTTTCCCGTAACCCCTCATTTGCGGGCATCGTGACCACACCCAGCCTAAGAGGAAGCTGCTGGCTGGCGTCCCGAAGAGGACAAAAGACCACCCCTTGCCGCTGAATCGCGGAAAAAGAGGCTGGCAGGAGGATCATGCCTTCTCCGCGCGCAATGCGCGCCAGCAGAACATCATGCTCGGCGGGCTCCTCAACGTAAGCGGGCGAATAGCCTGCCCGATCAAAAATACGCCGCGTATAGTCAAAAAAATCAGGATTACGCTCGCGTGGAAACCAGAACAACGGCCGGTGATTGAGCGCGCTTAACGTCAGGTCCGCCGTGACGGCCTCCGGCCAGGATGCGGGTAACGCTACGATGAGCGGCTCCTGGTAAGACAAAGGATGCAGGTGAAGCCCCTCGGTATTCAGCGGCAGCGCCACCAGCGCCGCATCCAGCTTGCCCTTTCGCACCAGCCGGGCCAACGCCGGTGATGACTGACGAGTGATATGTAAAGCGCCGGTCTGTTCCCCCAGAGCGGATTCCGCGGCGGCGAAAACGCCCTGTTCAAAGGCCGTCGTCAGCCCGATCCGCAGAAGCTGCTGCGCAGGCGCCGAGAGCTGGCTCAGCGCCGACAGGGTGCGCTCCTGAAGACACAACAGCGGCCGAACGATGTCCAGCACCCGTTTTCCCTCATCGGTCAGAATCAAGCCTTTGGTGTGGCGCAAAAATAGCGCCACCCCCAGTTGAGATTCCAGATGACGAATATGACGGCTCAGCGGCGGCTGCGAAATAAAGAGCCGCTGAGCCGCTCGGCTGATGTTACTTTCCTCCGCAACCACTGCGAAATAGCGCAGCAGGCGGACATCCAGATTCTGTAAGCGTGAATTTGTCATACTGAAAAGGTATCACGAAAAGGGTATTACTCAAGTCCGGTAAACTTCCCTAACCTTCCTCGTAACGCATAATCACACTGAGGAATAGGCTATGAGCAGCGAACGTTATACCACCGGACAAGAAATGCTACAGCGCGTGGACGGCAAAGGCGGCGATGCCGTCGTCAACAGCCTGAAGGATATCGCCCCCGATTTTGCCCGCTATCTGATTGAGTTCCCCTTCGGCGATATTTACGCCAGGCCAGGGCTCGATTTGCGCAGCCGTGAAGTTGCCACCATCGCCGCGCTCACGGCCCTCGGCAATGCCGCACCGCAGCTAAAAGTGCATATCGCCGCCGGGTTAAATGTCGGCCTGACACAGGAAGAGATTACCGAAGTTATCATGCAGATGGCGGTCTATGCCGGATTCCCGGCGGCCCTGAATGGCCTGTTTGCCGCCAAAGAAGTTTTCGCTGCGCACTAAGGCGAAAAGACCAGGCGTTGCCTGGTCTTTTATTTATGACTACAGCAGCTGCGCCAGGCGGTTGATATCCGACTGAATCGCCCCGGCGGTCACATCACGACCGGCGCCCGGACCACGGATGACCAGCGGGTTATCGCGATACCAGCGGCTCTCAATGGCGAAGACGTTATCGCACGGCAGTAGCGCCGCCAGCGGATGCTCTTCGCGCACCGCTTCAACGCCGACGCGGGCTTTACCATTGGCATCAAAACGCGCCACGTAGCGCAATACCAGACCCATTTCACGCGCCGCCTCCAGGCGCTGCAGCATCTGTTCGTTCAGCTCTTCACCGTTCTCGAAGAAGTGATCAACAGAACCCTCTTCGCAATGAGCGGGCACCAGCGACTCTACGCGCACCTGATCTGGCTCGATATTGTAACCCGCTTCACGCGCCAGGATGACCAGCTTACGCATCACGTCTTTCCCGGAGAGATCGACACGCGGGTCCGGCTCCGTCAGCCCCTGCTGCCAGGCCTGATCGACGAGGTCAGTAAACGGCACGGTACCGTCAAACTGCAGGAACAGCCAGGAGAGGGTGCCGGAGAAAATACCGCTTAGCGCGAGAATGGTATCGCCGCTATCAATCAAGTCACGTACCGTGTGGTTGACCGGTAAACCGGCTCCGACGGTAGCGTTGTACAGCCAATGTCGCCCAGTTTTCTCGAACGCATCGTGGATCTGGCGATATTTGCTGCTGCTGCTGGCGCCAGCCAGCTTATTCGCGCTAATAACGTGGAAGCCATGGCTGGCGAAATCAAGATACTGATCGGCCAACTGCTCGCTGGCGGTCACATCAAGCACAACTAAATCATCATACGGATGCGCACGCATCCACAGGAACAACGACTCTTCATCCTGTTCAATCGCTTCATCATTAAAGAAAGCCAGCGCACGACTGGCGTCGAGGCCTTCATAATTGAGCAGGCTGCGGCGGCTATCCACGACGCCGGCAAGAATAAATTCAAAACCGGTACGGGCGGAAAGTGTCGTTTGCTCACGGGCGAACAACTCCAGCCAGCGTGAACCGATATTGCCTTTACCAAACAGTACCAGCCCAATACGCTTTTCCGCGCGGAACAACGACTGATGCAGGCCCTGAATAAGGCTTTCCGTCGGCCCGGCGCGCAGTACCGCGACCAGGCTGATGCCCTCTTCTGATTGCCAGGTAAACTCTACCGGCTGGCCTTTCAGCTGCTGCCAGAAACGGTGGCAGTGCAGCGGATTACGGGTCACGCCGGCGCCGACCATCGCCACCAGCGCCAGCTTCTGACGCAGACGCAGCTCGCCCGGCAGCCCCGCTTCGTCCAGCAGCTTCAGCGCGCTGTCGGCCACTTCAGAGGTGTAGCAGAACTGCAGCAGCTTACGGTCGGCGTGTACGCCAACCGCCAGCGGCCGCAGCTGGGCGCGTTTTAAAATAGCGTCCAGCTCTTTATGCGCCAGTTTGAAATCCTGACCACCAGGCACCTGAAACTCAATCAGGCAGACATCATCGTGGCTGGTGACGATACGCGCCCCGGTGCCGGAAGCCAGCACGCGTTCGATGCGCGTAGAGCCCTGATCCGGGGTGTAGCTACAGCGTAATTGTAAATCGATATCGCTGCCGGAGACCGGCTGCAGCGTACGGGCATGTAGCACCGGCGCCGCCAGGCGGGCCAGCTCGCTGGCTTCATCAAGGCGCAGCAGCGGTAGCAGGCATGCATCTTTCACTTTCCGCGGATCCGCGCTGTAGACCCCGGCCACGTCGCTCCAGATAGTGACGCGAGACGCCCCGGCCAGTGCGCCGATTTGGGTGGCGGAATAATCGGAACCATTACGCCCCAGCAGAACGGTTTCTCCGGCGTTGTTACGCGAGATAAAGCCGGTCACCACCAGACGTTTGTTCGGGTGCTGAGCCATCAGCTGCTGCAAAAGCGGATAGGAGAGGCCTTCATCCACCTGCGGCTGCGGGGAGCGCTCGGCGCGTAAGAAGCTACGCGCATCCAGCCAGGCGGCCTCTACGCCCAGATGGTTCAGCACCGCCGCCATCAGGCGGGCCGACCAGACTTCGCCATGACCAACGACTTCGGCATATACCGCGTCAGTAACGCCGCCATCCAGCAGCCCGGCAAGACGCTCAAGATCCTGAATAAACGTGGCGATCAGCGTGTCGGCAGCGTCTGGCGACAGCAATCCGGAAATGAGATCCATCTGATAACGACGGAGCGATTGTTGCACCTGATGCGCAGAGAGGCGATCGGTCTGGCTGAGCTTCAGCCAGCTGATCAACTGGTTGGTGGTACTGCCGGCGGCAGAGACGACCATCATATCGCCCGCCTGCGAATACTCCGTCATGATACCCGCGACGCGCAGGTAACATTTCGCATCCGCTAAACTACTCCCACCAAATTTGTGCAGCTGACGACCCTTCGCCCCTGCCTGCGCAATCACACTCATGTTTATTCCTCGTTTGCTGCCCGGAAGCCATTTTCCAGGTCGGCAATTAAATCTTCACCATCTTCAATACCGGTCGAAATCCGCAGAAGCGTTTCTGAGATCCCGGCGGCCGCACGCGCTTCAGGCGCCATGCCCGCATGGGTCATCGTCGCTGCGTGGGAAATCAGACTTTCCACGCCGCCCAGCGATTCCGCCAGCGTAAACAGCGATAGCCCGCTCAGGAAACGACGCAGCGTCTGCTCATCGCCATCCAGTTCGAAGCTTAACATCGCCCCAAAACCTTTTTGCTGACGCGCCGCAATCTCATGCCCCTGGTTTTCCGGCAGGGACGGATGGTACAGTTTTTTCACCAGCGGCTGGGTTTTCAGATAGTCGACAATCGCCAGCGCGTTGCGCTGCGCCACTTCCATACGCGGAGAAAGCGTACGTAAGCCGCGCAGCAGCAGATAGCTATCAAACGCTCCGCCGGTGACGCCGATATTATTCGCCCACCATGCCAGTTCGGTGACGGTCGCCGGATCTTTGGCGATAACCACCCCGGCCACCACGTCAGAGTGGCCGTTCAGATATTTGGTGCATGAATGCAACACCAGATCGGCGCCCAGCGCCAGCGGATTCTGCAAAGCCGGGCTCAGGAAGGTGTTATCCACCACGCTGACCGCTCCGGCCTCACGCGCCAGACCGCAGATTTTCGCAATATCCACAACTCTCAGCAATGGATTACTTGGGCTTTCGACCAGAACCAGCTTCGGTTTTTCCGCCAGCGCGGCGCTCAGCGCCTGCTCGTCGTTCTGATCGACAAACAGCACGCGATAGCAGCCGCGCTTCGCCAGGCTATCAAACAGGCGGTAGCTGCCACCGTAGCAGTCGTGCGGTGCCACCAGCAGATCGCCCGGTTTCAGGAATACGGTGGTGACCAGCAAAATAGCCGACATGCCGGTATTGGTCAGAACCGCCCCCGCGCCGCCCTCCAGCTCCGCCAGCGCACGCTGCACCACATCACGGGTCGGGTTACCGCGACGAGAGTAGTCGTGGGCGCGAGGTTCGTTAAATCCGGTGAAGTTATAGGTGCTGGAGAGATGAATGGGCGGGACAACGCAACCGTACTGCTCGTCGTCATTTAAACCGCTACGCACTGCGATGGTGGCCTGTTTACGCGTCATGTTGGGGAGTTCCTGGGCTGAGTCGGTGAAAAGTCAGGCACCAGAGTAATCATTGTTATAATAGACGTCAATACATCTGGACATCTAAACTTCTTTGCGTATAGATTGAGCAAACTGGAAATAGCCGTTAAAATTATATGCATTAGCGCACATCCGTAGCGGCTTGTTTGGTGTCAGATGCGCCCCTCTACGGTAAACTACGCGCAATTATGGCCAGAACTCGCGTTCAGGCCCTTAACTAATGAATAGAGGATTAAAGGTAACTCATGGCTGAATGGAGCGGCGAATATATCAGCCCATACGCTGAGCACGGTAAGAAGAGTGAGCAAGTAAAAAAAATTACGGTTTCCATTCCTCTGAAGGTGTTAAAAATCCTCACCGATGAACGCACGCGTCGTCAGGTGAATAACCTGCGTCACGCGACCAACAGCGAACTGCTGTGCGAAGCGTTCCTGCATGCCTTTACCGGTCAACCGTTGCCTAACGATGAAGACCTGCGTAAAGAGCGCAGCGATGAAATCCCGGAAGCGGCGAAAGAGATTATGCGCGAGCTGGGAATCGACCCGGATACGTGGGAATACTAAAACCATAAAAAAAAGCAGAAGGAATCTTCTGCTTTTTTTGCGCGGTTGCGCGCGAGAGACAAAAAAGCCGCCCTGAGGCGGCTTCTTCAGCAAATTACTTGCTGGTACCCGGTACGCTGAAGCGCTTGTTGAAGCGGTCAACACGGCCACCGGTAGCAACATCACGCTGTTTGCCGGTGTAGAACGGGTGGCATTTACCGCACACGTCGAGGTTCAGGTCGTGACCTACGGTAGAACGGATTTTCATGACGTTACCGCAAGAGCAGGAAGCAGTAACTTCTTCGTATTTCGGATGAATATCTTTTTTCATGGGAGAACCTCAGTTAAGGCCGCGTCGCTCTTCCAGCCCTAACGCCAGACACCACGCGATGTTAATAATTTCCCGGTGCGATTGCGCAAAGCGAAATTGCCGGGTAATAGATTTTGATACCGCATAAAGCGCATCAAAGGCGGCGAATCATACAGAATTTGACCAGCATATGCAAACTGATCCGCGAGCCCTTATCACAATGTGTATACTAACCCGCCAGATTTCAAGTCAGGAAGATTAAATGCCCGTCGCTCACGTTGCCCTGCCCGTTCCGCTGCCCCGCACTTTTGACTATTTGCTGCCTGACGGCATGCCGGTCAAAGCGGGCTGTCGCGTGCGCGTCCCGTTCGGCAAACAGGAGCGGATAGGTATCGTAACGGCGGTCAGTGAGCGCAGCGAACTGCCGCTCAACGAACTCAAGCCGGTGGCTGAAGTCCTCGACGCCGGGCCGGTCTTCTCCGCTTCGGTCTGGCGGCTGCTGCTGTGGGCGGCGGACTACTACCATCATCCCATCGGCGATGTGCTGTTTCACGCGCTACCGATCGTGCTGCGCCAGGGAAAGCCCGCCAGCGCGACGCCAATGTGGTACTGGTTTGCCACCGAACAGGGGCAAGCGGTTGATATCAACAGCCTTAAGCGCTCACCGAAACAACAGCAGGCGCTGGCGGCGCTGCGTCAGGGGAAGATCTGGCGCCATCAGGTTGCCGAACTGGAATTTAACGACGCCGCCCTGCAGGCGCTGAGGGGTAAAGGCCTGGCGGAGCTGGCCAGCGAAGCGCCGGCTATCGCCGACTGGCGCGCAGGCTTCTCGGTACCCGGCGAACGCCTGCGTCTTAATACCGAACAGGCCACCGCCGTGGGCGCGATCCACAGCGCCTCGGACAGCTTTTCCGCCTGGCTGCTGGCCGGGATCACCGGCTCGGGCAAAACGGAAGTGTATCTGAGCGTCCTTGAAAACGTGCTGGCGCAGGGTCGCCAGGCGCTGGTGATGGTGCCAGAAATCGGCCTGACGCCGCAGACTATCGCCCGTTTCCGCCACCGTTTTAACGCCCCGGTGGAAGTGCTGCACTCCGGGCTGAACGACAGCGAACGCCTCTCCGCGTGGCTAAAAGCTAAAAACGGCGAAGCAGCGATTGTGATCGGTACTCGCTCGTCGCTATTCACTCCTTTTAAAGACCTCGGGGTGATCGTCATCGATGAAGAGCACGACAGCTCTTACAAACAGCAGGAGGGCTGGCGCTATCACGCCCGCGATCTGGCGGTCTGGCGCGCCCACAGCGAGCAAATCCCGATTATCCTCGGCTCGGCGACTCCGGCGCTGGAGACGCTTTATAACGTTCGCCAGGGCAAGTATCGCCAGCTGAAGCTCACCAAACGAGCGGGCAATGCGCGCCCGGCTCAGCAGCACGTTCTGGATTTAAAGGGCCAGCAGCTGCAGGCCGGACTGTCTCCGGCGCTGATAGGCCGCATGCGCCAGCATCTGCAGGCCGATAACCAGGTGATTCTGTTTTTGAACCGCCGTGGCTTCGCGCCGGCGCTGCTGTGTCACGACTGCGGCTGGATAGCGGAGTGTCCGCGCTGCGACAGCTACTACACGCTGCACCAGGCCCAGCATCATCTGCGCTGCCACCACTGCGACAGCCAGCGCCCGATTCCGCGCCAGTGCCCCTCCTGCGGTTCGACGCATCTGGTACCGGTCGGTCTGGGAACTGAACAACTTGAACAGGCCCTGGGGCCGCTGTTTCCCGATATCCCGATTTCCCGTATCGACCGGGATACCACCAGCCGCAAAGGCGCGCTTGAGCAATATCTTGCCGACGTCAACCGCGGCGGCGCGCGCATTCTTATCGGCACCCAAATGCTGGCGAAGGGGCACCACTTCCCGGATGTCACCCTGGTTTCCCTGCTGGACGTTGACGGCGCGCTGTTTTCCGCCGATTTCCGCTCGGCGGAGCGCTTCGCTCAGCTCTACACGCAGGTTTCAGGCCGCGCAGGCCGGGCGGGCAAACAGGGCGAGGTGATCCTGCAGACCCACCACCCGGAGCACCCGCTGCTGCAAACGCTGCTTTATAAAGGATACGACGCGTTTGCCGAGCAGGCGCTGGCAGAACGGCAAAGCATGCAGCTGCCGCCGTGGACCAGCCACGTGCTGATTCGCGCCGAAGATCATAACAACCAGCAGGCGCCGCTTTTTTTACAGCAGCTGCGCAATCTGCTGCAGGCCAGCCCGCTGGCCGATAAGAAACTGTGGGTGCTCGGGCCGGTTCCGGCGCTGGCGCCAAAGCGCGGCGGCCGCTGGCGCTGGCAAATTCTCCTTCAGCATCCGTCGCGCGTTCAGCTGCAGCATATCGTCAGCGGAACGCTGGCGTTGATTAACACGCTACCCGAAGCGCGAAAAGTGAAATGGGTACTGGACGTCGATCCTATTGAAGGTTAAGGCTTCTCTTGCGAGGCGGATCGAAAAATTCAACCGTCATCACGTTTTTCATGAAAATTCTGTAACTCTCTGGATGTACTATCTGTTAAAAATGTTGCTGATGTCAGAACGCCAGGGATGTGTCTGCGCCAGTCAGCGAGGAGAAATCAGGTGAAGCCCAAAAAACAGGTCGTTGCCGCCACTATGAAAGACGTTGCCCAAAAGGCAAACGTTTCCACGGCAACCGTATCCCGAGCGTTAATGAACCCCGATAAGGTTTCGCAGAGCACCCGTAACCGGGTCGAGCAGGCCGCGCTTGAAGTCGGCTATTTACCGCAATCGCTCGGGCGCAATATGAAGCGCAACGAGTCGCGCACCATCCTGGTGATTGTGCCGGATATCTGCGACCCCTTCTTCAGCGAGATCATTCGCGGTATTGAAGTCACCGCCGCGGAGCAAGAGTACCTGGTGTTGATCGGCGATTGCGCCCACCAGAACCGTCAGGAAAAGACCTTTATCGACCTGATCATTACCAAGCAGATCGATGGCATGCTGCTGCTGGGCTCCCGTTTACCCTTCGATGCGGGCGTGGAAGAGCAGCGCAATCTGCCGCCAATGGTGATGGCCAATGAATTCGCTCCCGAGCTGGAGTTGCCGACGGTGCATATCGATAACCTCACCGCCGCGTTTAACGCTGTGAACTATCTGCACGAGCTGGGGCACCGCCGCATCGGCTGTATCGCCGGCCCGGAAGAGATGCCGCTGTGCCATTACCGCCTGCAGGGCTATGTCCAGGCGCTCCGTCGCAGCGGGATAACCGTCGATCCGCACTATATCGCCCGCGGCAACTTTACCTATGAAGCCGGCGCCAGCGCGCTGGAACAGCTGCTGGCGCTGCCGGTACCGCCAACGGCTATTTTCTGCCATAGCGATATTATGGCGCTGGGGGCGCTATCGCTGGCGAAACGTCGCGGCCTGAAAGTTCCTGAAGATCTGTCTATTATTGGTTTTGATAACATCTCTTTGTCTGAATTTTGCGATCCGCCATTGACGACCGTCGCGCAACCACGTTTTGATATTGGCCGCGAAGCGATGCTGCTTTTGCTGGATCAACTGCACGGTCATAACGTCAGCAGCGGATCACGATTACTTGACTGCGAGCTTATCGTTCGCGGCAGTACGCGCAAAATCCGAACATAACCACCAGGCTTTCGGGCCTGCTCTTCTGGTCAAAGCCCCGCCGCTTAAGTAACATGGCGGGCTGAAAAACGAATAAGACAGCGAAACGATAGTGGCACAACGAGATTATGTACGCCGCAGCCAACCGGCTTCTTCGCGGCGCAAAAAGAGCAATACGCGAAGCTCAAGGAACAAACAAGGCGGCCTTTCGGCGGTTTCACCGACTATGGTGGCCATCGCTGCGGCAGTGCTGGTGGCCTTTATCGGTGGACTGTACTTCATCACTCACCATAAGAAAGAAGAAGCTGAAGCGCTGCAGAACCGCCAGGCCGCGGGCAACGGCCTGCCGCCGAAGCCGGAAGAGCGTTGGCGCTATATTAAAGAGCTGGAAAGCCGTCAGCCCGGGGTACGCGCGCCTACGGAACCCACCGCGGGCGGAGAAGTCATGAAGCCGGAGCAGTTGACGGATGAGCAGCGCCAGCTACTGGCGCAGATGCAGGCCGATATGCGTCAGCAGCCCACGCAGCTGACCGAAGTGCCGTGGAATGAACAAACTCCGGCACAGCGTCAGCAAACCTTGCAGCGTCAGCGTTTAGCTCAGCAGCAGGTACAGCAACAGCAGCTCGCGCAGGCCCAACAGCAGACGCAGGTACAGCAACCGCGAACCCAGCCGCGGGTTGTCGAGCAGCCGAAGCCGGTACAACAGCAGCCGAGGCAGACGGCGTCGAATCAGCAGCCGTATCAGGACCTGCTGCAAACGCCAGCGCATACCAGTACCGCGCAGCCTAAAGCCCAGGCCGCCGCGCCGGTAACCCGTGTAGAAGAAGCGCCGAAAACCGCCGCGACGGAGAAAAAAGACGATCGCAGCTGGATGATCCAGTGCGGGTCCTTTAAAGGCGCTGAGCAGGCGGAAACCGTGCGCGCGCAGCTGGCGTTTGAAGGCTTCGCCTCGCACATCACCACCAATAACGGCTGGAATCGCGTGGTGATTGGCCCGCTGAAAGGCAAAGAAAACGCCAGCAATATGATTGAACGGCTGAAAATGGCCGGACACGCAAACTGCATTCGTCTCACCGCCAGGGGTTGAAACCCTCAAAATCCCCCCCATCTATAATTGCATTCTGCCCCGCGTAAACCGCGGGGCCCCTATTCCGCTTTTGCAACCAAGGGGTCTGCTCGTGACTACAATTGTAAGTGTTCGCCGTAACGGCCATGTCGTTATTGCCGGTGATGGCCAGGCCACGCTGGGCAACACCGTAATGAAAGGCAACGTGAAAAAAGTGCGCCGCCTGTATAACGACAAAGTGATTGCCGGCTTTGCGGGCGGCACCGCTGACGCCTTCACGCTGTTCGAACTGTTTGAACGTAAGCTGGAAATGCATCAGGGCCACCTGGTGAAAGCCGCCGTTGAGCTGGCGAAAGACTGGCGTACCGACCGGATGCTGCGCAAGCTCGAAGCGCTGCTGGCGGTGGCTGACGAAAACGCCTCGCTCATCATCACCGGTAACGGTGACGTGGTGCAGCCAGAAAACGATTTGATTGCTATCGGCTCCGGCGGTCCCTACGCCCAGGCCGCGGCTCGCGCCCTGCTGGAAAATACCGATATGGGCGCACGCGATATCGCAGAGAAAGCGTTGAGTATTGCAGGTGATATCTGCATTTATACCAACCACTTCCATACCATCGAAGAATTGACCTCCAAAGCGTAAGGATCTCCCATGTCTGAAATGACCCCACGCGAAATTGTCAGCGAACTGGACAAACACATTATCGGCCAGGACGCAGCCAAGCGCTCCGTCGCCATCGCTCTGCGTAACCGCTGGCGTCGTATGCAGCTCAACGAAGAGCTGCGTCACGAAGTCACGCCCAAAAACATTCTGATGATCGGCCCGACCGGCGTCGGTAAAACGGAAATCGCCCGTCGTCTGGCAAAGCTTGCCAACGCGCCATTTATCAAGGTTGAAGCGACTAAATTCACCGAAGTCGGCTATGTTGGTAAGGAAGTGGACTCCATCATCCGCGATCTGACCGATGCGGCGATCAAAATGGTGCGCATGCAGTCCATCGACAAAAACCGCTATCGTGCGGAAGAGCTGGCGGAAGAGCGCATCCTCGACGTGCTGATCCCGCCGGCGAAAAACAACTGGGGCCAGGCCGAACAGCCTCAGGAACCTTCCGCCGCGCGCCAGTCTTTCCGTAAAAAACTGCGCGAAGGTCAGCTTGATGATAAAGAGATTGAAATCGATCTCGCGGCTGCGCCGATGGGCGTTGAAATCATGTCCCCTCCGGGCATGGAAGAGATGACCAGCCAGCTGCAGTCCATGTTCCAGAACCTGGGCGGCCAGAAGCAAAAACCGCGTAAGCTGAAAATTAAAGACGCGATGAAGCTGCTGATTGAAGAAGAAGCGGCGAAGCTGGTCAACCCGGAAGAGCTGAAGCAGGATGCCATCGACGCCGTTGAGCAGCACGGTATCGTGTTTATCGACGAAATCGACAAAATCTGTAAGCGCGGCGGCAACTCTTCCGGCCCTGACGTATCTCGTGAAGGCGTACAGCGCGACCTGCTGCCGCTGGTTGAAGGCTGCACCGTCTCCACTAAGCACGGTATGGTGAAAACCGATCACATTCTGTTTATCGCCTCCGGCGCGTTCCAGGTCGCCAGCCCGTCTGACTTAATCCCGGAACTGCAGGGTCGTCTGCCGATTCGCGTTGAGCTGAAAGCGCTGACCACCCACGACTTCGAGCGTATTTTAACCGAGCCGAACGCGTCTATCACCGTGCAGTATAAAGCGCTGATGGCGACCGAGGGCGTCAATATCGAATTCACGGAAGATGGCATCAAGCGTATCGCTCAGGCCGCATGGCAGGTCAACGAAACTACCGAGAACATCGGTGCACGTCGTCTGCATACCGTACTGGAGCGTCTGATCGAAGACATCTCCTACGATGCCAGCGAAATGAATGGCCAAACCGTCACCATCGATGCGGAATATGTCGGTAAGCATCTGGATGTTCTGGTGGCAGATGAAGATCTGAGCCGTTTTATCTTATAATCCGGTTCAATATATTTTCATCACACTAGATGGGGCTATAGATACCCTACTCATTCGAGTTGCAGGACAAAACGGTTAACCGTTTGAACAGACCTTACGCTGGCCCCGAAGGCCAAATCACGCGGCAAGGGAATTCATCCCCAGGAGTGTGCATAAGTACATGACTGGGGTGAATGAGCGTAGCCTACGTATCTGCAGCCTGAAGTATGAAGGGTAGGGCCCCATTTTTATTGGCCGGGACTTATGACCGAACACGCAATCACTCGCACCCAGGCCTGGCTGGAAAGCCTGCGCCCCAAAACGTTACCTCTGGCCTTTGCTGCCATTATTGTTGGCTCCGCGCTTGCCTGGCATCAGGGCAGTTTCGATCCCTGGGTTGCGCTGCTGGCCATCATTACCGCCGGTTTATTACAAATCCTCTCCAATCTGGCCAACGATTATGGCGACGCGATAAAAGGCAGCGATAAACCTGACCGTATCGGCCCGCTGCGCGGTATGCAGAAAGGCGCCATCACCCAGGCGCAGATGAAACGCGCGTTGATTCTCACCGTGGCGCTGATTTGTCTCTCCGGCCTGACGTTGCTATTCCTGGCCTGGCAAACCATGGCCGATTTTATCGGTTTTATGGTCCTCGGCGGTCTCGCGATCGTTGCCGCCATTACCTATACCGTCGGCACTCGCCCTTACGGCTACATCGGCCTTGGCGATATCTCCGTGCTGGTGTTCTTCGGCTGGCTTAGCGTCGTCGGGAGCTGGTATCTGCAGGCGCACAGCGTTGAAGCGGCCATTTTCTTACCCGCCACCGCCTGCGGTCTGCTGGCGACGGCGGTGCTGAATATTAACAATCTGCGCGATATCGACAGCGATCGTGAAAACGGTAAAAACACCCTCGCCGTGCGCCTGGGGCCGGTTAACGCTCGCCGCTATCACGCTTGCCTGCTGTTTGGCGCGCTGCTGTGCCTGGCGCTGTTTAACCTGATCTCGCTGCATAATCCGTGGGGCTGGCTGTTCCTGCTGGCGACGCCGCTGCTGGTTAAGCAGGCGCGTTATGTGATGCGGGAGCGCGACCCCGTCGCCATGCGTCCAATGCTCGAAAGAACCGTTAAAGGGGCACTGCTGACCAACCTGCTGTTTGTTATCGGAATTATTTGCAGCAGGCTTGCGGCTTAACTGACAAATATCAATTAACAATTGATGATTTTGCCAACAGCGTGATTCACGAGATATACTGAAAATTCTCGCAGCAACTGAACGTTAAGCCTATGAAATACGATACTTCCGAGCTTTGTGACATCTACCAGGAGGATGTCAACGTCGTGGAACCTCTGTTCTCCAACTTTGGGGGGCGCTCGTCGTTTGGTGGACAAATCATCACGGTAAAATGTTTCGAGGATAACGGGTTGCTCTACGATATGCTCGAACAGAACGGCCGTGGTCATGTCCTGTTGGTTGACGGTGGTGGTTCCGTTCGACGCGCATTGATTGACGCTGACCTGGCGCGTCTGGCCGTACAAAACGAGTGGGAAGGGCTGGTCGTCTATGGCGCGGTGCGTCAGGTTGACGATCTGGAAGAGCTGGATATCGGTATCCAGGCGCTGGCCGCCATCCCCGTCGGAGCCGCAGGTGAAGGGATCGGCGAAAGCGACGTGCGCGTCAACTTCGGCGGCGTCACCTTCTTTTCCGGCGACCATCTCTACGCCGATAATACCGGGATTATCCTTTCCGAGGATGCCCTGGATATCGAGTAGCTTCCCGCCCATAAAAAAGGCCTTCTCTCTGAGAAGGCCTTTTTGTTTCCGTTGGAAGCTTAGTACAGCTTCTTAGCGCAATCCAGCCAGTCGCTTTTGAACGGACGCTTCATGTTCTCAATAGCGTCGATAATGTCGTGGTGCACCAGCTTCTCGTTCTGAATACCGACGCAGCGGCCGCCGAAGCCCTGCAGCAGCAGGTCAATCGCGTACGCGCCCATGCGGGATGCCAGAATACGGTCATAAGGAACCGGAGAGCCGCCGCGCTGAATGTGGCCCAGTACGGTTGCGCGAGTTTCACGGCCGGTCTCTTTCTCGATGTAGTGAGCCAGCTCGTCGACGTCGCACATATGCTCGGTGATCGCCACAATCGCGTGCTTTTTGCCTTTGGCGATGCCCGCCTTAATTTCTGATACCAGGTCGTCGCGAGTGTATTCAACCTCAGGCACCATGATGAACTCACAGCCGCCGGAGATAGCTGCCGCCAGGGTCAGGTCGCCGCAGTAACGGCCCATCACTTCCACAACGGAAATACGCTGGTGGGAGGAAGAGGTGTCACGCAGGCGGTCAATAGCCTCTACCACGGTGCTCAATGCGGTGAAGAAGCCAATGGTATAGTCGGTGCCTTTGATATCGTTGTCGATAGTGCCCGGCAGGCCGATGCAGGGGAAGCCCATCTCAGTCAGACGCACGGCACCCATATAGGAACCGTCACCACCGATAACCACCAGCGCATCCAGGCCGCGCTTTCTCATATTTTCAATGGCGACTGCGCGAATATGTTCTTCGCGGAATTCTGGAAAACGCGCCGACCCCAGGAAGGTGCCGCCGCGGTTGATCATGTCGGAAACGCTGTAGCGGTCGAGCTGAACCATACGATCTTCATACAGGCCGAGGTAACCGTCATAGATTCCAAAAACTTCCAGACCTTCCGTTAATGCCGCACGCACAACGCCACGAATTGCTGCGTTCATGCCCGGGGCATCACCGCCACTTGTCAACACACCGATTTTCTTAATCATGACTACCTCTGAACTTAGGAAGCAAAAAATAATCCTGTTGCCTGAAGCGCCCCTCACCAGGAGTGCACAACGATAATTGCAATAGTATATCAAACGCTTCTGGCTGAATTGATTCAGGTCAGACCAAATGGCGGTAATTTATACAAAAAATGCCGATCCGCCCCACACTTTTACATCGAGTTTACAGACTATAACCTAAAGATCATAAAACACCCTGCCGCCCTAACGGCACCACAGAGCAGGGGTCCTGGTGGATAATGACATCGGACCCGGGAAAACGGAGCAACAACGCCTGCTCCACCTGGTCGGCAATTACGTGTGCCTGAACCAGCGGGAGGTTATCTTCCATTTCCAAATGAATCTGAATAAAGCGAGTCGGCCCTGACTGCCGCGTTCGTAGATCGTGCGCCCCGCTGACGCCTGGCCACGCGGTCACGATATTGATAATTTCCTGGCGTTCCTCATCAGGAAGCGCGCGGTCTAACAACGACTGAACGGCGTCATAAGCCATGCGCAGCGCGCTATATAAAATATAGACGCCTATACCTAATGCAAACAGCGCATCAGCACGGTGCCAGCCGTACCAGGAGAGGGCCAGCGCCACCAGAATTGCGCCGTTCATCATAACATCAGACTGATAATGAAGCATATCCGCCCGTACCGCCTGACTTTGTGTTTTTCTTACGACCCAGCGCTGGAACGTGACCAGCAGCAGCGTGCTGACCAGCGCAATCAGCGTCACCACCATCCCAACGCCCGCCGCATTCATCGGCTCAGGACGAACGAGATGATCAATACCGGTCAAGAACAGAAACAGCGCCGAGCCGGAGATAAACATACTTTGCGCCAGCGCGGCCAGCGATTCCGCTTTACCATGGCCAAAGGTATGTTCTTCATCGGCAGGCTGCAGCGAATAACGCACCACCAGCAGGTTGGTCAACGAGGCGGCGATATCCACCAGTGAATCAACCAGCGCCGCCAGAATACTCACAGACCCGGTATACCACCATGCAAAAATCTTGATCAAAAGTAACGCAGAGGCCATCACCGTCGCCGCAATCGCCGCGCGGCTCACCAGCTGCCCATAAGATTGATTCATAAACGCTCCTTACTTCGCGATGCGCTTAGTATAACCCGATCTTTTACCGGGACGGGGAGACAGGAGGGCGCTGAATAACGGGCAAAAAAAACCCCCACATCATGTGGGGGAAGACAGGGATGGTGTCTATGGCAAGGAAAACAGGGTTGTTACTGGGGTTGCAGGGTATTGCTACTACTCGAAAGCATCATCGCTGAGCCTTTATGCATCCGTGCAACCTCACGCAACTGATCCATTCGTTGCTGGTGCTTAGCGTTTAAAACCGCTTGCTGCTCTGGCGTTAGCAGGTGATACATCTGGTTGCGAACTTTTGCCATTTCAACCTGGCGGGCAACCTGTTCCTGCGCCATCTTATCTGCCTGAGCGCGTACAGCGTTTTCATCAAAATTTTCTGCGGTGACAAGGCGATGCATTGTCTCCATTTCGCTAACATTAACGGGTGGCCTGTCGTGGCGTGCCCGCTGCATAAGATCTCGTAACTGTTGCCGTTGGTGTTCAGTTAAACTTATGCCGTCAAACATATGGCTCTGGCTGCTGCGCTGGACCCCTTCGTCTCCGGGAAGCCAGTTAACGCTGGTGACGACTTCAGCGGCTTGGCTATATGCACTTAGCGCCAGCGTTGAGGCCATGACGGCAGCGATAACATTGCGCATCACATACTCCCAAAACGTTTGTGTCGCGATTCAACGAGAGAGAGTTTACGATGCAGGCTGCAAACATGCGTCAGGGGGTGTAAAACAACGTAAAGTCATGGATTAGCGAGCCTTGATGACGTAATTTCTGCCTCGGAGGTATTTAAACAATGAATAAAATCCTGTTAGTAGATGATGACCGGGAGCTCACCTCCCTGTTAAAAGAGCTGCTCGATATGGAAGGTTTTAATGTGCTCGTCGCCCATGATGGGGAACAGGCGCTGGCCCTTCTGGACGACAGCATCGATTTACTTTTGCTTGATGTGATGATGCCGAAGAAAAACGGTATCGACACGCTCAAAGAGTTGCGTCAGACACACCAGACCCCGGTTATCATGCTAACGGCCCGCGGGAGCGAGCTGGATCGCGTTCTCGGCCTCGAGCTGGGCGCGGACGATTATTTGCCTAAGCCGTTCAACGATCGTGAGCTGGTGGCGCGTATACGCGCGATTCTGCGCCGGTCGCACTGGAGCGAGCAGCAGCAGACAACCGAAGCCGGTTCACCGACGCTGGAAGTGGATGCGCTAAGCCTTAACCCCGGTCGCCAGGAAGCCAGCTTCGATGGTCTGACCCTGGAACTGACCGGCACCGAGTTCACCCTGCTCTATCTTCTGGCGCAGCATCTTGGCCAGGTGGTATCGCGTGAGCATCTTAGCCAGGAAGTGCTGGGTAAACGCCTGACGCCATTCGATCGCGCGATCGACATGCACATCTCCAACCTGCGGCGCAAGCTGCCGGAGCGCAAAGACGGCCATCCGTGGTTTAAAACCCTGCGCGGACGCGGCTATCTGATGGTATCGGCTTCATGATTGGAAGTTTAACCGCACGCATCTTCGCTATTTTCTGGCTCACGCTGGCGCTGGTGTTGATGCTGGTTCTGATGCTGCCCAAGCTGGACTCGCGCCAGATGACCGAGCTGCTGGAGAGCGAGCAACGTCAGGGCATCATGATTGAACAGCACGTCGAGGCCGAACTGGCGAACGATCCGCCAAACGACCTGATGTGGTGGCGTCGTCTGTTTCGCGCCATCGATAAGTGGGCTCCGCCGGGCCAGCGTTTGCTGCTGGTTACCAGCGAAGGTCGCGTTATCGGCGCCGAGCGCAACGAAATGCAGATTATCCGCAACTTTATCGGCCAGGCGGATAACGCCGACCATCCGCAGAAAAAGCGCTATGGTCGTCTGGAAATGGTCGGGCCTTTTTCCGTCAGGGATGGAGAAGATAACTACCAGCTCTATCTGATTCGCCCTGCCAATACATCACAATCAGACTTCATCAATCTGCTGTTCGATCGGCCGTTACTGCTGCTGATCGTCACCATGTTAGTCAGCGCCCCGCTGCTGCTGTGGCTGGCGTGGAGCCTGGCGAAACCCGCACGTAAGCTGAAAAATGCCGCCGATGAAGTCGCCCAGGGCAACCTGCGTCAGCATCCGGAGCTGGAAGCCGGTCCGCAGGAGTTTTTAGCCGCCGGGACCAGTTTTAACCAGATGGTGACCGCGCTGGAGCGCATGATGTCCAGCCAGCATCGTCTGCTGTCCGATATCTCGCACGAACTGCGCACGCCGCTGACCCGCCTGCAGTTAGGCACCGCATTGCTGCGCCGCCGCAGCGGGGAAAGCAAAGAGCTGGAGCGCATTGAGATGGAAGCGCACCGGCTGGATAGCATGATCAACGACCTGCTGGTGATGTCGCGCAATCAGGCGAAAACCGCGCTGGTCAGCGAAACGGTGAAAGCCAACCAGCTGTGGGGCGAGGTGCTGGATAACGCCGCCTTTGAAGCCGAACAGATGGGGAAATCGTTCACCGTCGAGTATCCGCCGGGGCCCTGGCCGCTGTACGGTAACCCCAATGCGCTGGAGAGCGCGCTGGAAAATATCGTACGTAACGCGCTGCGCTATTCGCATACCAAAATTTCAGTGAGCTTCTCGGTGGATAAAGACGGAATTACGGTTAACGTCGATGATGACGGGCCGGGCGTGAGTCCGGAGGATCGCGAGCAGATTTTCCGTCCGTTCTACCGTACCGATGAGGCGCGCGACCGCGAGTCTGGCGGTACCGGCCTGGGTCTGGCGATTGTCGAAGCGGCGATTCAACAGCACCGCGGTTGGGTAAAAGCCGACGACAGCCCGCTGGGCGGTCTGCGTTTAACCCTCTGGCTGCCGCTGTATAAGCGCACCTGATGCCCCCGGCCTGCGCTTCGCCAGGCCGGGTTCGAAACGGGGAGCCCGGATAAAGCGCAAAGCGCCGCCATCCGGGAACGCGCACGGAAGCGCTATTTTCCCCACAATCTCCGCGAATTATTCTCGATCTGCCCGCTTAAACGCCGCTTCTGCATCGTTCTGCTCCAGCTTACCGACAGCCCCGCCGCGGAAAGTAAACGTCGGTACTGGTCATCATCGAACGGCATCTGCCAGGCGATGGCGCCCGCTTCGTGAACGCTGACGTCGCTGAGCCGGGATACCAGCGCCAGCGGCGCATCGCTGGAGACTTGCCCACCCGCCACCACCCGATACAACCAGCCGGTTTTACCGCTGTTCTGCATAAGCTGGGCCATATCGCTGACGGCAAAATGATAGTTGAGCTTGAAGCAGGGAGAGCGCGGCTGCGTCACCTGGATCAGCGCCTCTCCCCAGCGGAAGATATCGCCGATGTAGACATTTTTTTCCGTCAGCCCTTCGGTCGAGAGATTCTCGCCAAACGCCGGGGCGCAGAAAAGATCCGCCTGCTGCGGAAGTTCAAACGCCCAATGGGCGTAGTGTTCTCGGGGATAGTTGCACAGCGCGCGGTCCGGTCCGCCGTGAATTTTCTTCTCGGCCTGCTCATCGCCCTCCAGCCCCAAATCGCCGAGGATCAGTTCACCATCGACCTGGACTTTCCCGATGGCGCTTGGACGGCTGCCGTCGTAATCCCTTACCTTGCCCACAAAGACATTCACCGGATAGTGCATCGCTGCTCCTTTGCTGCGGATATAAAAAAAGCGAGTCATCAGACTCGCTTCTCGCTCAGCACAATGCAACCTTATTTTTTGGCGGCAAAACGCGCTGCGGCTTCGTCCCAGTTCACGACGTCCCAGAACGCTTTGATGTAGTCCGGGCGACGGTTCTGGAATTTCAGGTAGTAAGCGTGTTCCCACACGTCCAGGCCGATAATCGGAAAGCCGGAAGCGCCGGAGATAGCTTCACCCATCAGCGGGGAGTCCTGGTTAGCGGTAGAAACCACCGCCAGCTTGTCGCCTTTCAGCACCAGCCACGCCCAGCCGGAGCCGAAACGGGTCGCAGCCGCTTTTTCAAATTCCGCTTTGAAGTTGTCAACGGAACCGAAATCGCGCTCGATAGCCGCTTTCAGGTCGCCCTGCAGGGTGGTACCGGTTTTCAGGCCTTTCCAGAACAGGCTGTGGTTAGCGTGGCCGCCGGCGTTGTTACGCAGAACGGTTTTTTTGTCTGCCGGCAGCTGATCCAGTTTGGTAATCAGCTCTTCTGCGGACAGGCTCGCGAATTCAGGCAGGCTTTCCAGCGCCGCGTTGGCGTTGTTCACGTAGGTCTGGTGGTGTTTAGTGTGATGGATTTCCATCGTCTGCTTGTCAAAATGCGGTTCCAGGGCGTCATAAGCGTACGGCAGGGCAGGCAGTGTGTAACTCATAATCATCTCCATTATTGTCGAGCGGCGGAAAGTGTTAATGCCGCGTAAGCAGTTGGTTCATTATAGTTAATTAAATGATATTGAAAACGCTTATCAATGCCGTATTTTTAATAAGGTTATAACAGGGGGGAATTGATGTCGTTTTGTGATACAGAACAACTAATTAAGTTTTTGGTTGCCAGGTTCAGGCTTCCGGTGGCAACAGCTTAAAGGCGGAAAAACTGACCGATTTTTACACTCACCGGGTCGGAAGAAGATTTATCCGATAAAAAATAGATGAGGATAAAATCAATGAATCACGCGATTACGATGGGTATTTTTTGGCATTTGATAGGTGCGGCCAGTGCAGCCTGTTTCTATGCCCCGTTCAAGAAAGTTAAACATTGGTCCTGGGAAACCATGTGGTCTATCGGCGGTATTGTCTCCTGGCTGATCCTCCCCTGGGCCATCAGCGCCATGCTGCTGCCCGATTTCTGGGCCTATTACGGCTCTTTTAACGCCTCCACGCTGCTGCCCGTTTTCCTGTTCGGCGCCATGTGGGGTATCGGTAATATCAACTACGGCCTGACGATGCGCTACCTCGGCATGTCGATGGGGATCGGCATCGCGATTGGTATCACGCTGATTGTTGGCACCTTAATGACGCCGATTCTTAACGGTCAGTTTGCTGTTCTCATTAACACCAAAGGCGGCCAGATGACGCTGCTCGGCGTGCTGGTCGCGGTGATTGGCGTGGGGATCGTCACCCGCGCCGGCCAGTTGAAAGAGCGCAAAATGGGCATCAAAGCCGAAGACTTCAACCTGAAAAAGGGGCTGGTCCTGGCGGTGATGTGCGGCATCTTCTCGGCCGGTATGTCGTTCGCCATGAACGCCGCCAAGCCGATGCATGAAGCGGCCGCCGCGCTCGGCGTTGACCCGCTCTATACCGCGCTGCCAAGCTATGTGGTGATCATGGGCGGCGGCGCGCTGGTTAACCTCGGCTTCTGCTTTATTCGTCTGGCAAAAGTGAAAAACCTGTCGATAAAAGCCGACTTCTCGCTGGCAAAACCGCTCATCGTCAGCAATATCCTGCTTTCGGCGTTAGGCGGCCTGATGTGGTATCTCCAGTTCTTCTTCTATGCCTGGGGCCACGCCAGCATTCCGGCGCAGTACGACTACATGAGCTGGATGCTGCATATGAGCTTCTATGTGCTGTGCGGCGGCCTGGTGGGTCTGATACTGAAAGAGTGGAACAACGCCGGTCGTCGTCCGGTGGGTGTCCTCAGCCTCGGCTGCGTGGTGATTATTATCGCCGCCAATATCGTTGGTCTGGGAATGGCGAACTAGCGTCGTCAGGCGGCGGTGCGACTGCGCTGCCGCCACTGCCCTGGCGTCATGCCTATCTCGCGGTTAAACACCACCGAAAAGTAGTTGCTGTCTTCAAACCCGCACTGCATCGCCACTTCGCCAATCAGCCGTTCGGTATGCTGCAGCAGATACTGCGCGTGACAGATGCGCAGCTGGCGCAGGTAGTGGTTGATGGTCATCCCCGTCTGCTGACGAAACTGCTGACGCAGCGCACGTTCGCTGCACCCTTCGCGCTCGCAAAAACGGTCAAGAAAGAAGGGACGATTGAGGCTGCCCGCCAGCTCGGTGAGCAGCTTATCGAGCAGCGCTTCGCTTTGGGTTGCCGCCAGATTATCGGTGGCGTAGCGATAGCGCTGAAGAATAAGCGCCAGCTGCGCAAACAGCAGTTCGGCCATATTATTGGCCTGCGCATCGCTGCGGCTGCTTTCATGCTCCAGCTGGGTAATCACCTGCCTGACCTGGGCCATGCCGCTGCTGCCAATCCGCCAGTGCGGAACCCACGGAGTGCCGAACAGACCGGGAATGTGCGCCGCCCAGTCAAAGTTAAGCCGCAGCCGGTCCGGGCAGTAAATGACGTTTTGCAGGACGAGATCGTTCACCGAGGCGTAGGAGTGTTTGTCTTCCGCGCGGATATAGAACAGATCGCCGCGGGTAATCCGCCACGGGCGATCGTTAAGGACGTGCAGGCCGTTCCCCCGCCACACCAGCACCAGTTCGCAGAACTCGTGGGTATGCTCGGCGAAGACGTTTTGCGGATAGCGATCCGCTACCGCCACCGCCTGAGCGGGGGAGGCGAAAAATTCATCTTTGCGAAGAATCAGCTGACCTGCCACGACATCAACTCCGGACGCGAAAAAACGAGTCATTATTCGCGTTTATGCCTGCTAAAACGTTGACTGCTCTCGCGTTACTGAAGAATGGCGTCGCGTCCCTGGCGAATATCACGCGGAGACCAGGCAAACTCCCGGCGAAAAAGCGTCGAAAAGTGGTTACTGTCGCCGAATCCACAGCGATAGGCGATATCGGTCACACTATCATCGCTATGGCGCAGCAGATGGCGCGCCTTCATCAACCGCACCCGATTCAGATAGCGCTGCGGCGTCAGTCCGGTTTGCTGTTTTAACTGGCGATGCAGGGTTCGCAGGGAGAGTGAAAACCGCGCCGCGACCTCTTCCCAGCAGATATCTTCGGCAAAATGGTCTTCCAGCCAGGCCATTAAATGGTTCAGCCGCGCCTCGTTGTCCGACGCCCCTTCGGCCAGGCTGCTTTTACGCAGGTGCACCAGCAGTTGCATAAATAAAATCTCGCGGCTGGCGATAGCGTGCATATCCGCATCCGCGCCGACCTCCTCCATCTGATCCACAATCTGGCGCACCTGCTGCAAAGCGCTCTGATTAACCCGCCAGTGCGAAAGGTAATTTCCCTCTTGCTCCTGCGGCAGCAGCGCGTTCAGGCCGGACAAAAAGCGAAACGCGTCCGGCGCGCGATAGAGCACATTGGTCAGGCACAGATTATCGGTATGTTCGTAGAGATGGCGGTCGTGATCGCGAATAAAGCAGACCGAACCGCCGCTGATGGTGTAGGGCTGGCCGTTGAAAACGTGAATTCCCGTACCGTGTTCCACAATAACAATCTCATGAAAATCATGGTGATGTTCAGGAAAAGCGGATTGTGGGAGCCGCGGCTCAATGGCGACAGCTGAAACGCCGGACTTAAAGAAATCCACACTGTGCAACATGGTCATAGCAGCTCCTCGAAATGAGAAATGTTATCAATCAGTGGAGCAAATAGTAATTAAGGGGCGGCGATCCGGCCTTCAATTTTTGACCGTAAAATTCGTAAAGCCTGCCGCTTTTTCAAGAAATGACGGGAAAGATCGGGAACTGCGGACAACATCACATCCCGCACGCCACCGCGGAGAAAACGAAACTGTGACCTCTCTCACGGTCACCTTTGCTTTCTTGCCAGCGGCCAATTTTCCCTGTCAGTAACAAGAAGGTGAGCCTGACGCGACTTTTTTAGACTGCATGCAATGATTTTCACAAGGATCTTCCCATGAGTCTTCGTCATTGTGTCGCCGTTGATTTAGGCGCCTCCAGCGGGCGGGTGATGCTAGCCAGCTATCAACCCGGCCAGCAAACCCTGGCCCTGCGCGAAATTCACCGCTTTACCAATAGTCTGCAGAAGGTCGATGGCTTCGACTGCTGGGATCTCGATAGCCTGGAAGAGGAAATTCGCCGCGGTCTGGAGAAGGTCTGCGAACAGGGCATCCTGATCGATAGCATCGGCATTGATACCTGGGGCGTGGATTATGTCCTGCTGGATAAACAGGGCCAGCGTGTCGGCCTGCCGGTTTCCTATCGCGACTCCCGCACCCAGGGCCTGATGCGCCACGCCGAAGCCCAACTGGGCCGCGCGGAAATCTACCGCCGCAGCGGCATTCAGTTTCTGCCGTTTAACACCCTTTATCAGCTGCGCGCGCTGGTTGAACAGCAGCCGGAACTGGTCAGCCAGGCCGCGCACGCGCTGCTGATCCCGGACTACTTTAGCTTCCGCCTGACCGGCAACATGAACTGGGAATACACCAACGCCACCACCACGCAGTTGGTCAACATCAACAGCGATAGCTGGGATGAAGACCTGCTGAACTGGAGCGGCGCGCCGCGCGAATGGTTCGGTACGCCGACCCATCCCGGCAACGTCATCGGCCACTGGATTTGCCCGCAGGGCAATCACATCCCGGTGGTCGCCGTCGCCAGCCACGATACCGCCAGCGCGGTTATCGCCTCGCCGCTGGCCAGCAAAAACGCCGCCTACCTCTCTTCCGGCACCTGGTCGCTGATGGGCTTTGAAAGCAAAACCCCCTGCACCAGCGATGCGGCGCTAAGAGCCAATATCACCAACGAAGGCGGCGCCGAAGGCCGCTATCGGGTGCTGAAAAATATTATGGGCCTGTGGCTGCTGCAGCGGGTGCTCAAGGAGCAAAACGTCGGCGACCTGCCAGCGCTGATCGCGCGTACCGCTGCGCTTCCGGCCTGCCGCTTCGTCATCGACTGCAACGATGACCGCTTTATCAACCCGGACCACATGAGCGCGGAAATCCAGGCCGCCTGCCGCGAATCCGGGCAGCCGGTTCCTGATACCGACGCCGAACTGGCGCGCTGCATTTTCGACAGCCTGGCGCTGCTCTACGCCCGGGTGCTCAACGAGCTGGCGGCGCTGCGCGGTCAGCCGTTCAGCCAGCTGCATATCGTCGGCGGCGGCTGCCAGAACGAACTGCTTAACCAGCTGTGCGCCGACGCCTGCGGCATCACCGTGGTTGCCGGCCCGGTTGAGGCCTCCACGCTTGGCAATATCGGTATCCAGCTGATGACCCTGGATGAGTTGAACAACGTCGATGAATTCCGTCAGGTGGTACGAAAAAACTACGCCCTCACTACCTTTACCCCTAATCCTGAAAATGAAATTGCCCGCTTCGTCGCGCAGTTTCAGCCACAACAGAACAAGGAGCTTTGCGCATGACCACTCAACTTGAACAAGCCTGGGAAATTGCCAAACAGCGCTACGCCAGCGTCGGCGTGGACGTCGAGGAGGCCTTGCGCCAGCTGGATCGCCTGCCCGTGTCCATGCACTGCTGGCAGGGCGATGACGTCGTCGGTTTCGAAAACCCGGAAGGAAGCCTGACCGGCGGTATTCAGGCCACCGGCAACTACCCGGGTAAAGCGCGTAACGCCAGCGAGCTGCGCGCCGACCTTGAGCAGGCGATGAGCCTGATCCCTGGGCCAAAACGCCTGAACCTGCACGCGCTCTATCTGGAATCCGATACGCCGGTATCGCGCAATGAAATTAAGCCGGAGCACTTTAAAAACTGGGTGAAGTGGGCGAAAGCCAACAAGCTGGGGCTGGATTTTAACCCCTCCTGCTTCTCGCATCCGCTGAGCGCCGACGGCTTTACGCTGTCGCACGCCAACGATGAAATCCGTCAGTTCTGGATCGATCACTGCAAGGCCAGCCGCCGTATTTCCGCTTACTTCGGCGAGCAGCTGGGCACGCCGTCAGTGATGAATATTTGGATCCCGGACGGCATGAAGGATATTACCGTCGACCGCTTCGCGCCGCGCCAGCGTCTGCTGAACGCGCTCGATGAAGTGATTAGCGAAAAGCTCGACCCGGCGCACCACATTGACGCCGTGGAGAGCAAGCTGTTCGGTATCGGCGCGGAAAGCTACACCGTCGGCTCCAACGAGTTCTACATGGGTTACGCCACCAGCCGCCAGACCGCCCTGTGCCTGGATGCAGGCCACTTCCATCCGACGGAGGTCATCTCCGACAAGATCTCCGCCGCGATGCTCTATATCCCGCGCCTGCTGCTGCACGTTAGCCGCCCGGTACGCTGGGACAGCGACCACGTGGTACTGCTGGATGACGAAACCCAGGCCATCGCCAGCGAAATCATCCGTCACGATCTGTTCGACCGCGTGCATATCGGCCTCGATTTCTTCGACGCTTCGATTAACCGCATCGCGGCGTGGGTGATTGGCACGCGCAATATGAAAAAAGCGCTGCTGCGCGCCCTGCTGGAACCGACCGCCCAGCTGCGTCAGCTGGAAGTCGACGGCGACTACACCGCCCGTCTGGCGCTGCTGGAAGAGCAGAAGTGCCTGCCGTGGCAGGCCATCTGGGAGATGTACTGTCAGCGTCACGATACGCCGGCGGGCAGCCAGTGGCTGGATAACGTACGCGCTTATGAAAATGCGGTTCTGAGCCAGCGCGGGTAATGCCTGGACGTTCCCCGGGTCGCGGCCGGGCTACGAACCGGTAGCCCGGAGAAGCCGTTTACGGCGCAATCCGGGGCTCGCACATATTCAGGGCGAGGGGCCAACCCCGCGCCGAATCAACAGGAAAGACAAGACTATGCAGACCATTATCGACGCCTGGTTCGTCCAGGGCATGATTAAAGCCACTTCCGACGCCTGGCTGAAAGGCTGGGACGAACGCAACGGCGGTAACCTGACGCTGCGCCTGGACGAAGCGGATATTGAACCCTACGCCGCGGATTTTCACGCCAAACCGCGCTATATCGCCCTGAGCCAGCCGATGCCGACGCTGGCCAACCAGCCGTTTATCGTTACCGGTTCCGGTAAATTCTTCCGAAACGTCCAGCTCGACCCGGCGGCTAACCTCGGGGTGGTGAAAGTCGACAGCGACGGCGCGGGATACCATATTCTTTGGGGCCTGACCAACGACGCGGTGCCCACTTCCGAGCTGCCGGCGCACTTCCTGTCGCACAGCGAGCGCATCCGGCTGACCAACGGCAAAGACCGGGTGATCATGCACTGTCACGCCACCAACCTGATCGCCCTGACCTACGTGCTGGAGAACAGCAGCGATCTGTTCACCCGCAAGCTGTGGGAAGGAAGTACCGAATGTCTGGTGGTCTTCCCGGACGGCGTCGGCATCCTGCCGTGGATGGTGCCGGGTACCGACGAAATCGGCCAGGCCACCGCCGAGGCGATGCAGAAACATTCGCTGGTGCTGTGGCCGTTCCACGGCGTTTTCGGCAGCGGCCCCAATCTGGACGAAACCTTCGGCCTGATCGATACCGCCGAGAAATCCGCTGAGGTGCTGGTGAAAGTCTATTCAATGGGCGGGATGAAACAAACTATCACCCGCGAAGAGCTGATAGCCCTTGGCAAACGCTTCAACGTTCAACCCCTGCAGTCCGCATTAGACCTTTATTAATAACAACATCGCGCCCCGCTCACCGAGACGGGGCGAAAAAAACACCTGCAAACCCTACAAACTAACTCGATTATGTGGAGTAAAAGCAATGAAAACAAACACAAGCTTGATCCTCACCGTTGCCATCCTGGCGTTGTCCGGTTCCGCTTTAGCCGAAGTCAAAATCGCCCTCGTGGCGAAATCATTGGGAAATGGATTCTTCGAAGCAGCGAACGTCGGCGCGCAGGAAGCGGCCAAAGAGTTAGGCGATGTCAAAGTGATCTATACCGGCCCGACCACCACCACCGCCGAAGCGCAGATCGAAGTGCTGAATGGTTTGATCGCCCAGGGGGTGGATGCGATCGCCATTTCCGCTAACGATCCCGACGCCGTGGTGCCGGTGCTGAAAAAAGCGATGCAGCGCGGTATTAAGGTGGTCTCCTGGGACTCCGGCGTCGCGCCGGCGGGCCGCCAGATCCATCTTAATCCGTCCAATAACGCGCTGATTGGCGAAACCAACGTTAAGCTCGCCGCCGATGCGCTGAAGGCGCTGAACGTGGAAAAAGGCGATGTGGCGATTTTAAGCGCCACCCCAACCTCCACCAACCAGAACATCTGGATTGAGGAGATGAAAAAGGTGCTGCCGCAGTACCCGTCCGTCAATCTGGTGACCGTCGCCTACGGGGACGATCTGTCGGATAAAAGCTACCGCGAAGCGGTGGGCCTACTGAAGTCACACCCTGACCTGAAAGTGATTGTTTCGCCTTCGTCGGTGGGGATCGTGGCCGCCGCGCAAGCGGTAAAAGATCAGGGCAAAATCGGCAAGGTCTACGTTACCGGGCTGGGGCTACCGTCGGAAATGGCTGGGGCGATTAAATCCGGCGCCAGCAAAAGCTTCGCCATCTGGAACCCGATTGACCTCGGCTACGCCGCCACGTATCTGGCCGACGATTTAGTCAAAGGCACGGCGACCAAAACCGAAGCCAATATGGGCAAACTGGGCAAAGTGAAGCTGGACGCCGACGGTAGCGGCGCGATGGCCGAACCGTTCGTCTACGATGCGAGCAACATCGATAAGTTCTCAAAAATCTTCTAATCCCCCTTACCCGACCCTCTCTCCTCAAGGGAGAGGGAACAAACCACTCTCTCGCTCTTTGGGGGAGGGTAAAGGGTAATTTGACGGAGAACTATCATGTCAGCATCCACCCCACTGCTGTCGCTGAAGGGCATCACCAAGGTTTTTCCCGGTGTCCGCGCCCTTGAAAACGTGCAGCTCGATCTCTGGCCCGGTAAAGTGACCGCTTTAATCGGCGAAAACGGCGCGGGGAAATCTACGCTGGTCAAAGTGATGACCGGCATTTATCAGCCCGAAGAGGGCGAGATTCTCTATAAAGCGATCCCTATCCAACTGCCGAACCCGGAGTCGGCGCACAAGGTCGGGATCACCGCGATTCATCAGGAAACCGTGTTGTTCGACGAACTCTCGGTGACCGAAAATATCTTCGTCGGCCAGTATCTGCATCGCGGCCTGCTGAAGAAGCTCGACTGGCCCGCCATGCACCGCAAAGCCAGCGAAATTCTCACCCGCCTCGAGGTACAGATTGACCCGCGCGCGACGCTGAAAACCCTCAGCATCGCCCAACGCCATATGGTAGCCATCGCCCGGGCGCTCTCCTTTGAAGCCCAGGTGGTGATCCTCGATGAGCCGACGGCGGCGCTCTCGCAGCATGAAATTCTGGAGTTTTATCAAATCGTTGAGCGCCTGAAGCAGGACGGTAAAGCGATTCTGTTTATCTCGCATAAGTTCGATGAGATTTTCGAGCTGGCGGACTACTACACCATTCTGCGCGACGGCGTGTACGTCAGCTCCGGCGCGATTAACGACATCACCGAAGAGCGGATGGTGGCGATGATGGTGGGCCGCGCGATTACCCAAACCTACCCGAAAGTCGACTGTATTCCGGGAGAAACGGTGCTGGAGGTGAAAGACCTTTGCCACCCCACCGAGTTCGCCCATATCAGCTTCAGCCTGCGCAAAGGGGAGATTCTTGGCTTTTACGGCCTGGTGGGCGCCGGGCGCACCGAGCTGATGCAGGCGCTCTCCGGAGTCTCACATCCCTCTTCCGGCGATATTGTGCTGAAGGGGAAACCGATGCGCTTTCGCCAGCCGGCCGACGCGATCGGCGCCGGTATCGTCTGCGTGCCGGAAGAGCGGCAGAAGCAGGGAGCGATTATCGCCCTGCCGATCGCCCAGAACATCAGCCTGCCGCAGCTCAGCAAACTGAACCCCGGCGGCGTGCTTAACGACGCCCGCGAATGGCGGCTGGCGGACGAGTACGCTTCGCGCCTGCAGGTTAAGGCCTTTAGCTGGCGGCAGGCGGTGGAAACCCTTTCCGGCGGCAATCAGCAAAAAGTGGTGATCGGCAAATGGCTGGCGACCCATCCCGAGGTGATTATCCTCGACGAACCGACCAAAGGCATCGATATCGGCTCCAAAGCGGCGGTGCACCAGTTTATGTCCGAGCTGGTCAGCCAGGGGCTGGCGGTGATTATGGTCTCTTCGGAGCTGCCGGAAGTGATGGGTATGGCCGACCGGATTATCGTGATGCATGAAGGGCTGATGGTCGCCGAGTACCGCGCCGGTGAAGCGACGGCGGAAACCATCGTTAGCGCCGCCAGCGGCATTGGTCAGGAGGCAGCGTAATGGGCCGACAACTGCTTAAACACCGTGAAGCGCTGCTGGCGGCGGTCGTCATTTTGATGATCGGCGCGATCGGCAGCCGGGCGCCGTCGTTCGTCTCGCCGGGCAATCTGGTGGAGATGTTTAACGACACCGCCATCCTCATCATCCTCGCCCTCGGCCAGATGATGGTACTGCTCACCAAAGGCATCGATCTGTCGATGGCCGCCAACCTGGCGCTGACCGGGATGATCGTCGCCCTGCTCAACGCCCACTATCCGGGTATTCCGGTGGCGGCGCTGCTGGCGCTGGCGACCCTGCTGGGCCTGCTGATGGGGATAATTAACGGCCTGCTGGTCTGGCGGCTCGGCATCCCGGCCATCGTGGTCACGCTGGGCACCATGAGTATTTATCGCGGGATTATCTTCCTGCTCTCCGACGGCGGATGGGTGAACTCGCACCAGATGAGCGCCGATTTTCTCGGCCTGCCGCGCGCCTCGCTGCTGGGGCTGCCGCTGCTGAGCTGGTGCGCCATCGCCGCACTGCTGCTGGTGGGCTATTTCCTGCGCTACAGCCGCACCGGTCGGGCTTTGTACACCGCGGGCGGCAACGCGACGGCGGCGTACTACACCGGGATTAACGCCGGGAAAATGCAGTTTGTCAGCTTCTGCCTCTCCGGCGCGCTGGCCGGGTTCTGCGGCTATCTGTGGATCTCGCGCTTCGCCGTCGCCTATGTCGATGTCGCCAACGGTTTTGAACTGCAGGTAGTCGCCGCCTGCGTCATCGGCGGCATCAGCACCATGGGCGGAACCGGTCGCGTGCTCGGCTGTCTGTGCGGCGCGCTGTTCCTTGGGGTGATTAATAACGCGCTGCCGGTGATTGGCATTTCGCCGTTCTGGCAAATGGCCATTTCCGGCGCGGTGATCGTCATTGCGGTGCTGCTTAACGAACGCGGTAATAAAGGTAGCGGGCGATTAATCCTGCGCAACGCGGCGCTGGCGCGGCAGAAACAGGCGGTGAAATCATGAGCAAAATAATGATGTCTGAAGAGATGAAAAGCGCCCCGGCCGCGCCGTCGCCGCTGCGCCGTCTGCTGTGCTGGGAAGGGTTTCTGCTGGCGGTAACCCTGGCGGTATTCGTGGTTAACGCCCTGGCGTCGCCCTACTTCCTTAATATCTGGAACCTGTCGGACGCCACGTTTAACTTCACCGAAAAAGCGATCATCGTGTTGCCGATGGCGATGCTAATTATCGCCAGAGAGATCGACCTTTCGGTGGCGTCGACGATGGCGCTGAGCTCAACGGCGATGGGCTTCTGCGCGGCGGCGGGTATGGATACGCCGCTGCTGGTGGCCGTCGGGCTGGGCGTGGGGCTGCTGTGCGGCCTGTTCAACGGTATCCTGGTGACGCGCTTTAACCTATCGTCGATCGTCATCACCATCGGTACCATGAGCCTGTATCGCGGGATAACCTACATTCTGCTCGGCGACAAGGCGCTCAATCACTACCCGGAGAGCTTCGCCTGGTTCGGCCAGGGCTACGTGTGGGGGGCGCTCTCTTTTGAGTTCGCGCTGTTTATCCTCCTCGCCGCCGCCTTTACCTTCCTGCTGCATAAAACCAACTTTGGCCGCCGGACCTACGCCATCGGCAATAACCCAACCGGGGCCTGGTTCTCTGGCATCAACGTCAAGCGTCACAATCTGGTGCTGTTCGCGCTGGTCGGGCTGATGGCCGGGCTGGCGGCGGTCCTGCTGACCTCGAGGCTCGGCAGCACCCGCCCGACGCTGGCGATGGGCTGGGAGCTGGCGGTCGTCACGATGGCGGTGCTCGGAGGCATCAATATTCTCGGCGGCTCCGGCAGCATGGTGGGGGTGATTATCGCCGCTTTCCTGATGGGGCTGGTGACGTTTGGCCTGAGCCTGCTCAACGTGCCGGGGATCGTGATGTCGATCATTATCGGCGCGATGCTGATCGTGGTGATCTCGCTGCCGATTATTACCCGGCGGATGATGCAGCGAAGACGAATTTAATTTCCCCTTCACCCTGATCTGACCGGTACGTGTAGCCCGGGTAAGGCGCCAGCCGCGACCCGGGGGCGGGTGAAGGGAAACGGATTACCCAAAATCAACATTAAGGAGAATTATCATGAGTTTTATGTTGGCACTGCCCAAAATCAGCCTCCACGGCGCGGGCGCAATCGGCGATATGGTCAAGCTGGTGGCGGGCAAACAGTGGGGTAAAGCGCTGATCGTCACCGACGGTCATCTGGTTAAAATGGGCCTGCTCGATAGCCTGTTCACCGCCCTGGACGCCCAGCAGATGTCTTACCATCTGTTTGACGAGGTGTTCCCTAACCCAACGGAAGCGCTGGTGCAACAAGGCTACGCGGCGTATCAGGAAGCAAACTGCGACTTTATTATCGCCTTCGGCGGCGGCAGCCCAATTGATACCGCCAAAGCGGTCAAAATCCTCACCGCCAATCCGGGACCGTCCACCGCCTACTCCGGCGTCGGCAAGGTGAAAAACGCCGGCGTGCCGCTGGTGGCGATCAACACCACCGCCGGAACAGCGGCGGAGATGACCAGCAACGCGGTGATCATCGACGCCGAGCGCAAGGTGAAAGAGGTGATTATCGACCCCAATATCATCCCGGATATTGCCGTCGATGACGCCAGCGTGATGCTGGATATCCCGCCATCCATTACCGCCGCCACCGGCATGGACGCGCTGACCCACGCCATTGAAGCCTTCGTGTCCGTTGGCGCGCATCCGCTGACCGACGCCAACGCCCTGGAGGCGATTCGCCTGATCAACCTGTGGCTGCCGAAAGCCGTGGACGACGGACATAACCTTGAAGCCCGCGAGCAGATGGCGTTTGGCCAGTATCTGGCGGGCATGGCGTTTAACAGCGCCGGTCTGGGCCTGGTGCACGCGCTGGCCCATCAGCCGGGCGCCACCCACAACCTGCCGCACGGCGTGTGCAACGCCATCCTGCTGCCGATCATCGAAAACTTTAACCGCCCGAACGCCGTCTCCCGTTTCGCCCGCGTGGCGCAGGCGATGGACGTCGATACCCGCGGCATGAGCGATGAGGCGGCCAGCATGGAGGCAATCAACGCCATCCGCGCGCTGAGCAAACGCGTCGGCATTCCGCAAGGCTTCAGCCAGCTTGGCGTTAGCAAAGCCGATATCGAAGGCTGGCTGGACAAAGCGCTGGCCGACCCGTGCGCGCCGTGCAACCCGCGCGCCGCCAGCCGCGATGAAGTTCGCGAACTCTATCTGGAGGCCTTATGATCCGCAAAGCTTTCGTTATGCAGGTCAACCCGGACGCGCATGAAGAGTATCAGCGCCGCCATAACCCCATTTGGCCGGAGCTGGAAGCGGTGCTGAAAGCCCACGGCGCGCACCATTACGCGATATATCTCGATAAAGCGCGCCATCTGCTGTTCGCCACGGTGGAGATTGAGTCCGAAGCGCGCTGGGACGCCGTCGCCGGGACCGAGGTGTGCCAGCGCTGGTGGCGGCATATGCGCGACGTGATGCCCGCCAACCCGGACAACAGTCCGGTAAGCGCGGAGCTCAAAGAGGTGTTTTATCTCGATTAAATCCCTGACGGCCCCGCTGCGTTTAGCGGGGCCACCGCTTGAGGTTGAAGAGCGTTACATCGTTCCGGGAACAGGCGTGGCCCTGAAGGCGTTTACCGCCCTGTCCATCAGCACCTGATTGTCACTTCCGCTATCCAGGATCGTGTTTTGCGCAGAGCGCTTTTCTACCAGCACGGCGACCGCATCGAGGGCTTTTAATCTGTCCGTGGTGAGCAAGGCGCTGACCTGCGCCGCAAAGCAGGCATCCTCTTCCAAAGTTTGCGCCTGCGACGCCGACGCCTCAGTCGTCGCCACGATATGGTTATTGGCAAGGTAGTTCCCCTTGCCGGCAACAAGACGGATGACGATCGGCTTTATTCCCTGCGGCTTGAGATACTGGACATCGACGGTTTCGGAAATATGATTGGCAATAATCGAGTTATTACTCCCGTCAATATACAGCAGACCATAGGTATCATCTCGCCCATTGTCATAAGCCTGCATCGGCGGCCAGGGCTCACGATCGCGCAAGAAGTGGTTTGCCGAGATCAGATTCTCCGCGCAGTTGTTCTCCATTATCAGCATGCCAGGATAAAACGAATGGAATCGGTTGCTGGTGACGCAGGAGCGTACAACGCCGGATAAGTGGACGCTGCTGGCGCCGCGCGGGAAAATATTGTTGGTAGAAATTAATAACCCGCCGAAGTTTTGCGCGTAAATGGAATAGCCTTTATAACCTGCGCCAATCAAGTTATCGGTTATTTTTGACGCCTGCCCGGCGCCGCGGAGTTCAATACAGTTACCACATTCGGCAATAAAGTTATTATGGATCGCCATCGCATCGCTGTTGTACGCGGTGAGGCCATGCTCGAGGTAGATGAACCCCATCCCGGTGATCCGAAAGGCGTCCTGCGCGCTGGCGATATAAATTCCGGTTTTACCGTTGGTGTAGGTATTTTCCGGATCGTTGTTTCCCAGCCCATCATCCACAAAGTGCAGACCATCAATACAGAAGTTTTCGAACGCCACCGAACTGATACGCGGCGCCCCGCTGCGCTTTACATAAAACGCGGCGCCGGCGTGCTCTTCATCGCCGTCCTGCGGACAAAGATCGACCAGGATACGGCTCCCGCCCGGCCACAGATCGTGCAGGTTCGGCCATTCATCCGCTGGGGTATTAAAGCGAATGCTTGAGGAGACAAAACCATGCCCGGCGCCCATTATTTTTAAATAGCTTATATCAATCAAGACCTGCGTCGTCAGATGATAATCGCCGGGCGGGATAAAGATAGCGGCGCCCGGTTTTCCGCCGTCGTTGATATCGGTTTCGGTTTGCCGGGATTTAATATCGGCGATAATACTATTAATCACTTCGCCAATATCCTGATAGGGATTACCCACCGGCCACCGCGTGACATCATAATAATTTTCAGGCACCATAAAAACCTCCTTTGATATTAAATAGAAATTAATAAGCAATATTTAAATCGTAGTTATTTCATTGTTGAATAAAACCGATACTCTGCGCTCCAGGTCATTAACCGTGGCCTTTTTCCAGCTCGCGCTTTGCCAGATCCGTTTTAATTCTTTCAAGGAAAGCGTTATTCAGCTTAAAATAGCGCACCAGATACGCGCTGATGAAATAACTCACCATCGGCAGCAGTGAAAACATCATGATAATACCTTGAATGGTCTGCGAATTTTGCTGCGGCTCATTCGCGACATAGCCGGTAAACGCCAGAATCCAGGCGACGATCGCGCCGGCGACCGCCAGACCCATTTTGAGCATAAACAGGTTTCCCGCGAAGGAGATGCCGGTCAGGCGTTTACCAAATTTCCAGTCGCCGTAATCGTCGACGTCGGACATCATCGCCCACAGAATAGGGCCAGACTGTATTAAATGCAGAACGTTAATAATGATGAACAGCGTCATCAGCGGGGTCAGGGATTGCGGATCAACAAACCACAGCGCAAATGAGAGAATGCCGAGAATAATATTAATAACGCGGAACAGCGCCAGCTTATCAAAGCGATCGGTAAGCGGTTTGGCAAGCACGCTGCCCAGCATATTACAGGCCACGCCCAGCGCCATAAAGAAGGTAATAAATCCAACCGACTCTTTCATGACGTAAGTAGCATAATAGATAGTGACGCCACCGCGGATAAATGCCGGGAAAACGTTCAGGAAGGTAATAGCGATCATCAGGAGCCACTGATCGTTTTTGATAATATCGCGCAGGTCTTTCTTCAACGACTCGTTTTGCTTCACCGACACCACCCGCTCTTTAATGCTGGAAAAGCAGAACAGGAACATCAGCGTTGCCGCGCCGCCCATAATGATCATGGTCAGTTGGAAACCGGAGGCGCGATCGCCGTTACCCAGCCAGTCCGTTAACGGCAGAATAGAGGAGGAAATAATTAATGTCGCCAGGCCATTAAGGAAAAAACGCCAGGACAGACAGCCCATACGCTCTTTCTGATTGAGGGTAATCACGCCGCCGACCGAGCAATAGGGAATATTAATCGCGGTGTAAATCAGCGACATGACAAGATAGGTGACCCAGGCATAGATAATCTTGCCGTTCATGCTGAGATCGGGGGTAGTAAACATCAGTACCGCGCCCAGGCCAAACGGAAGCGCCATCCATAATAACCATGGACGGAATTTACCCCAGCGCGAGATGGTGCGGTCGCAGATTGCCCCCATTAGCGGATCGCTAAAAGCGTCAAAGATACGGATAACCAGGAATAATGTGCCAACCACCCCGGCATTCAGGCCATAAACATCGGTATAAAACCACGTCAGATATAGCGCCAGGACGCTCCATATCATTCCCGACCCGGCGTCACCCATGCCGTAGCCTATCTTCTCCCTGAGCCCGAGCTTTTCATAAGCGCCTGGCTTTTCCATTGCGGTAGCAGACATAAATACACCTATTTTTGGTTAAAAGGAGCCCATGGCGCAAACGTTGCGCCATTACTAAATACCTATCCTTTACAGGGAGGTAATATTAATCTTTACGCTGCTCTCGCGGATAATTAACCGGGAGACGATTTCATGCATTTCAATACTGTCTGGCTGCTGTTGATGCTTCACCATCTGGAACGCGAGGTGGGCAATCTCATTGACCGGCTGCGCCACGCTGGTGATTTTTTTTGTTTGCGCCAGCAGGGTATTATCAAAACTGGCAATAGCAATATCTTCTGGAACGGAGATACCTTTTTCTTTAAGTCCATCGATAATATAGTTAGCGGCAATATCGTTATACACCAACAGGCATGAACAGGTACGCTCAGGCTCGCTGAGCTTCTCGATAATGACATCAAGAATTTGAATATGCCCGGAAACTCTCTCGCCTTCACCTTTGGCTATCCAGAACAAATTATCTTTGGCGAGCGCTAAGCCGTGGCTCGCTATTTTTTTGCTATACGATGATACCTTGCGATTATCAACACCTTCCTGGGCAACAAAGCCAAATGAAAGATGACCCGTGTGGATAAAATGTTCCGCAATACTTTCCGCCCCGCGATCCTGATTAATCGAAACGGAATTAAAGAACCGGGACACCTGGGTAACAACGGCGACCGGGATTCGGGTAATGGCTAACCATTCGGAAAGGTCGGCCTCCGCTTCCGTCGGTACCCATAACAAACTGTCAATGCCCATCCCCACCAGCGTATGAATAATATGTTTATCCTGCTGCGGCTGATTCTGATGCGTTTTAACGATCACCGATTTTCCAATATACCGGGCCTCTTCCTCCACTGTCGCTAATAGTTCACAGAAGTGAGGATTTACCAGGTTAGGCAACACCACGCCAATTAGCCCTGAACATTTACCGCTAAGCTGAAACGAACTCTTACTGGGGACGTAGCAGAGATAATCCATCGCATCGCGTACCGCCTGCCGGGTTTCCGGCACCACGCTGGGATGATTGTTAAGGACTCGTGATACGGTCGCCGTCGAGACCCCCGCTCTTTTCGCTACGTCTTTGATCGATGCCATGATGATTGAGTACGCCCCCTAACACTGGTGCTCACTATAAATTGTGATCGCGATCGAAAATGTAAGCCAGTTCACATGTTGCTTTGTTACATGGAATCACGTTTAGCCTTCGCATTTTTATTATTCCTTCCATGGCTTAAAGACGGGCCTATACAAAAGCATAAATCAGCGAAAAAGGATAATATATTATGTCAAAAAAATATTGCTGGCGATCGTGTGGGGTTTCACTAAAAGATACATAACGCATGAAGGTCCCTCATCCTTTTTTCGTGTAAACAACAGAATGTCAGATTGCTCCTTCACTCAGGATGAAGCATGAGAAATACTGGCTTAATTATTTATAGCGGCCATCATTCATTAAAATAATGTTCAATTAAAGAGAATACACTCTGCGTATAACTACAATTATTAGAAGAAATACTTAAAACGCACCCGCGCGCCGTAGCGATTGTCATCACCCTGGCTCAGCTTCTCGTTGCTGGCATCCATATAAGCGGTGTTCAGATTCATCACGACCCCGTTATCCGGGTCGCTCTTCAGGCCGTTCCAGGTCATAGTCAGGCCATCACCGGCGCGGTCGTATAGATTTAGCCATGACCGTCGCTATATAGGTCGTTGGCGGTATTGCCGGAGTGCTCGACGAAGGTATCCTGATTCAGTGGGAACATATCTTACGCCTCAAAACACCCTACTTTCACCTGCCAGTCGTTCTCCTGACTAAAGAAGAAAACCGCGTTGTCGAGGTTCATCGAACCGGTTATGTCCGCTAGCGGCTGGACAGAGAACCCGGCTAAATAGCTGTTGTCCGTTTTATGGATACCGTCAAAACCGAGCAGAATACGGCCGTTTAAATCCCACTTATCGTAGGTGGGATCGCTGCCGACGTCGGCATTGGTCATGGCCAGCAGGCCACGTTTGCTTTCCGCATCCATATTGAATTCCACGTCACCGTAGATTTTCAGATCGCCATAGCCGGATAATTTCAGCTCAGGGACTGAAATATTCTTTTTACTCTCAGCAACCGGAGCCACGCTTTTAACCAGCGATGCTGGTTTGCGCCGTCTGCATAGCGGCATTCTGCTTCGCCTGTAAATCCCGCACCTGACCTTCGGCCAACGCCGCCCGGCGTTCAGCGGCGGCAAGCCGCGCTTCAAGCAGCTCCATACGTTGTTCCAGCATCAGGTGATTATTTTTCGCTACCGCTGAACCAGTTATTAAACATAAACCTATGGCTATCGATAATGCTGTTTTATTCATTTTTATTATTCGGAGGTAAAAGAGGGCCAGGTGAGTCATAAACTCACCCGTATATTTTTTATATCACGCACATTTTCTGTTTTATTTTGGATATTCATCCCGCGAACAGCTGATATTTATTTTTATCCTCATCGGTAATTTCTCTTAATACCCGACAGGGGACCCCAACGGCCACCACGTTCGCCGGTATGGAACGGTTCACCACGCTGCCGGCTCCAATGACCGAGTTTTTACCAATTGTGACGCCAGGGTTGATAATCACCCCGGTACCAAGCCATACGCCATCCTCGATGATAACCGGCTGAGAGAACTGCTGCTGGGTGTGGCGCAGATCCGGATGAACCGGATGGCCCGCGGTGGAAATGGTCACATTGGGCGCAAACATCACGTTATTGCCGATGATAATGTCGGCATCATCAACCAGCGTCAGGTTAAAGTTCGCGTAAAAATTATCGCCAATGGTGGTGTGGGTGCCGTAGGCTACGTGAATCGGCGGTTCTATCCAGCACTGCTCGCCCACGGCGGCGAACAGCCGCTGAATAATGTCGTTTCTTAATTCCTGATTAAAGGGGTGCGAGTGGTTGTATTCATAAGCTCGCGCCTTGCCCATCAGCCGCTGTTCCGGTAAACCATATCCTGAATCAAGATAGAGTTCGCCGCTGTTCATTCTTGCTTTCATATCCATAGTGCAAATTTTCCTCATCTCGCCAGCACATCCCAGTGCATTATCGACCTGATTTCTAAACCGTCATCGCGTTATCGCGCATCTTTTCCGACGCGGCTTTGCCCGATAAGGTAAAGGCGGATATCAAGGTGACGGTCAGGGCAATGCCGCCAAGGATCATATAAGTATCCTGGAAGCCGATACGGTCATACATATTTCCGGCAAAAGCGGAGAGAAAAATCGCCGCCACCTGTTTGGAAAACTGGAAGCCGACCAGGTAAATCGTCGCCGACAGGCGAACGTCAAACACGCCGGTAATATATTTAAACGCGCCTACCAGCAAGAACGGGACCTCCAGCGCATGGAGCATTTTCAGCGCCACCACTTCAGCGGCCGTCGTGGCGAACGATGAACCGATCATCCTCGCCGCCATCACCATCCCGGCAATCAGCAGCGTATTCTTCGCCCCGATGCGGTTAATAATCCACGGCGAACTGAACATAATAATCGCGTTGCATATTTCCCCGGCAGTGGTCGCAAAACCAAAGGCGCGGGTGCCCGATTCCGGCGTGGCGAAGAAAGATTTGAAGAAGGTGGCAAACTGCTGGTCAAAGACGTCATATACGCAGGCGACGCCGATAACGTAGAGAATGAACATCCACATTTTGCGCTGACGGAACATGCGCACGGCGGTTTTTAAATCGACCGACGAACGGTTAGCGCCCAGCGAATCCATCACCTGCGCGGTCTGGCTGGCCTGCGGTTTCGCGATAGCCACCAGTACGACCAGCACTAGCGCGGCGGCCGACCCCATCCAGAACACCCACTCGGGATTAACGCTGAACAGCATCCCCGCCGTGGTGGCGCACAGCGCCCAGCCGAGGCAGCCAAAAGTCCGCGCCTTGCCGTATTCAAACCCGCTGTTGCGGCTCACGCGCTCAATATAGGCTTCCATCGCCCCGGCGCCGGCGGAGAAAACAAAACCGATATAGGCCCCGCCGCTCAGCGCCCCGAGCCAGATATTGCTTTTCAGCAGCGGCGCAAAGACATAGAGGAAAAAGGGGGCGATCAGCACCAGCAGCACCGTCACGATCCACATAAGATGCTTTTTCAGCCCCAGCTTATCGGAGATAACGCCCAGTATCGGCTGAAAGCAGATAGCGAACAGCGACAGGCTGGAGAAAACAATACCGGTCTCGGTTTTATTCAGGCCGATGACGTCCGATAGCCAGATTGGCAAAAACGGAAAGCAGGTGGCCATAATGAAAAAGTAGAGAAAGAAGAACAGCCCGAAAATCCAGAAATTGGGGTTGTTTTTATGGGTACAGGCGGTCGGGTTCATTGTGTACTCCTCAAAAAGGGCCGACGCGCGGCCCGTTACCATCACACGCGTTGCAGGCCAATCAAAATGGCGCTTTCCGGGTCGAGGATTGGCAGCGCCAGCCCCGCCAGTTGTAACCACTCGCCGCTGACGGTCTGCGGCGTCGTCATCCATTCCGGCAGCTTACGCATCGTATGGCCGCCCTCTCCCGTAATCTGGATATCAGGATGGTCGAGCAGCGTCACCCGATAGCGGGCTCCCGCTTCCAGCCCCGCCACGCGCAGCGGCGCCATCAGGGTGTAGTCCGGCATCGCCAGTTGACTGACGAGGAAGATTGCCCGGCTCCGATCTTCACTCACTACACCGTGCGCGAGGGTTGTGGTGTCCGGCATATCGATACGCCACTGCACGCCATGATGAATGACATCGCGCCACTGCTTATGCAGCGCCGCGTATTTACGGTAGCCCGCGCGCTCCTGCTCATCGGCGGTCACCGGATCCAGCTCAAGCCCCATATGGCCAAACAGCGCCGTCAGGCCGCGAAACGCAATGCTGTGCTGGCGGAAGGTGGCGTGGCAGTGGCGGTTGCCGATGTGCGCGCCCATCACTTCCGGCGGGAAGAAGTAGCTCATACCGCGCTGGATGGTGTTGCGCTCGAGGGCATCATTATTGTCGGAAGCCCAGAAGCGATGGCTGCGCTTCAGCACTTCATAATCGATACGCCCTCCGCCGGAGGAGCAGGATTCAAATTCAATATGCGGGAAGCGGGCCACCAGCGTATCCAGCAGGCGATAGAACTGGCGAGTTTGCGCATCGGCGGCGGCTTTACCATTATGGGCAGGCTGCACCAGTTCACGGTTCATATCCCACTTCACATAGTCCACGGCGTGCTCGCCCAGCAGCCAGCTCATTCGTTCCAGCAGATAATCAAAGGCTTCCGGGATATTCAGGTTCAGGACAAACTGATGACGTCCGGGGATCGGCGTATAGCCCGGCAGCGCCAGCAACCAGTCAGGATGTGCGCGGTATAAATCGGAGTTCGGATTGATCATCTCTGGCTCAACCCAGATGCCGAACTCCATCCCCAGCGACTTCACATGGTCGATAACCGGGGTCAAACCGTCAGGATATTTTTCCTCATCAAGATACCAGTCGCCGAGCGCCGCCCAGTCGTCATTGCGCCCTTTAAACCAGCCATCATCAATAATAAAGCGCTCCACGCCCAGCCCCGCCGCCTCATCCGCCATGCGCATGATGTACTGCGGGTCGTGGTCGAAATAGATCCCTTCCCAGGTGTTGAGATGCACCGGGCGCGGTTTGTTGTCCGGGAAGCGAATAATCTGTTCGCGCAAATAGCGGTGGAACTGCTGGCTCATGCCGTTCAGCCCTTGTGCTGAATAGCTGGCGTAGAGGTTCGGCGTCCACAGCGTTTCCCCTTCCGCCAGCGCCATTTCGCCCGCCAGATAGAGCGCTTCCGCCTGCAGGTAGCGCCGTCCGTCGGTTTTCACTTCCGCCCGCAGGCGGTGGTTACCGCTCCAGCCCAGATGCACGCCCCACACTTCGCCCTGCATCTCGCTAAAGGCGCGGCTGCCGGTAATCAGCGCCGGGAAATGTTCGTGAGAGGTGCGTCCGCGGCGGTTTTCCAGCACGAAGCTGTCGTGTTCAAGGATCAAACGATGAGGCTGGAATTCGCGGATCCAGCGGCCATGAAAAGCCATCACTTCGCGGGCGCGTTCGGCGACCGGCAGCGTGACTGCCAGACGTTCCACCTGCCACGGCTGCGGGCGCAGGTTGGTTAAGCCATGGCGCACGCTCAGCACGCCGCTGCTATCAAGCTGGATTTCACTGCATAACCGCAGGCCAGCCTGCGCGTCTTCGCTGAAAAGAGTAACCTTCCGCCCGTCCTGCACCACCTCGGTGGTGGTGAAAATAGGCGAGGCATCAAGCCCCTGGCGGTGACCCTCAATGCCCGGCGCGCCAAATAGACCGTGCCCCAATTCAGCCATCAAGGTCACCGGTGAATCCACGTCGAGGCGGCCGTTGGCCACCGGACGGGCGATACTGGCGGCATCCTGAGGCGAAAAGTGGCTTAAATGCGGTCCCCAGTAGATAATTTCGGCGAACGGATGGGTTTTGATCACCACGTCGGCCGCTGCGCTTTGCAGGTGTAAAATCGAATCAGACATTAGACATCTCCACAACAAGGAATGTCTTACTGTTGATCCGAAACGTTTCGGGTGCCAACCAAAACGTTTCGGATCCGTGATCGAGTTCAGGAAATTAATCTGAGGTGCGGGAAATCAGGCGGTTTCGCCGGGGATGAATTCAGGCTGCCAAAGTACCTGGAGCGAGGCCAGATCGTCGCCGGCGATTAAGCGGCGGACCATGCTGGCTATCTGGCGGCCAACGCCCTGACGAGTGGACTGAACCACCGCGCCCACCGGGGTCTCGATGATGCTGTCCTGCGGTAGGCCATCGTAAACCACCAGTGAGACGCGATCGGAACCGGTAAGACGTCCAAGCTGCGACAGGGCCATCGCTGCGCCGTCGCCGTGAGTGTTGCAATCGGTGACAATCGCCGTTGGCGGTTCGGGCAAGCGCAGCAGTTCCATGGTTGCCTGAAACCCGCCGCGGCGGGTGGGCGGCACGCTGCGCAGCCAGGTTTCAGTAAGGCCCGCCTCGCGCAGCGCCTGTAGATAACCGTTGCGGCGCTGGGTAATAAACGCCTGATTGTTATTTTCGCTCAGCAGCGCGATGCGCCGGTGCCCCTGGCTAATCAGGTGGCGGGTGGCGCGATACGTTCCCGCCTGGTTATCGAAATCAAACCAGGCGTAGGGCTGCGGCAGGCGGCTGCGGCCCAGCGCCAGAAAAGGAAAGCCGGCGGAGAGGAGTTGAATCAGACGCGGGTCGTCATCCAGCGTATGCGCGACGATAAGCGCATCGACGCGACGGCTCTGCACCATACGCATATAGCCGTGCTTATCGGCCTGTTCATCATCGGCAATCAGCAATAAATCAATCTCGTAGCGCGCCAGTTCGTGGCTGATTTCGCCCACCATTTCAAGAAAGACGTTGTTATTCAGCGGCGCGGGGCGCACGGGGAAAACGAGGCCGACGGCGTCGATTTTGCCCATCTTCAGGCGACGCGCGAAAGTGTTGGGTCGATATCCGCGGCGCTGGGCTTCCGCTTCCACGCGGGCGCGCGTCTCCTGCGACACGTCGTCATAGCCGTTTAACGCGCGGCTGACGGTTGTTACCGAGATCCCAAGTTCTTTAGCAATGGCTTTCAGCGACATATGTATGCCTGTCTTCGCGGAAGAATGCGGTTAGTGTCCCGCAATACGGGCATGGCGTCCAGCAACAGCAGGCAGCCGCCGAGAATAAAGACATTGGTGAACTGACCGGTAGCATCAAGGATAATCCCGGTGATCACCGGCGCCAGCGCTGCTCCCAGAAAACCGCCAAAGTTCTGGATAGCACCGAGAGAAGCGACCTGCTCTTCCCCCCAGCCCCAGACTGCTACCCAGCACCATCAGCGACTCACCGCCTCGCGGGAAGCGTCCAACCTTAGCCACAATGTCAACGTTGCACGAGCCAAATACACCTACCCTTCCCTGCATAACTTTTCCTTTTTGTCGCTCATCGCCTGGTGATTTACGGTGATTAAGAGGTTGCAGCAGCACCTCGAAACTATCGCCGGTTTCAGAAATAAGTTCCGCCTGCAAACTACGGCGCGAAATAATTGCTCCGCCATAACAGCGCTGCACCAAACCCATCGCTGCAAGAGTATTTAAATCACTGCGAATCGTTTCTTTTGTAACATTAAAATGAGCAGAAAAATAATTAACACAACCACGCTCATGTTTATCTAAATATCGTAAAATAGACATCCTACGTTCTTCAAGAAACATAATTACCCCCAATATCACCGTTGCAGTATACAAACCACCTAAGGGTGGAAGAGTGACATCAATCCCATGTTTCCAGACGAAACAGAAGCAAACAAAAATGAAGAAAAAGAATAAACGGAAAAGCGATATTCCCGGTTCTATAAGGAGTAAAATAATATATGTATCATTAATATATATAACGGTATAACATTCTGCGTATTACGAATAAATGCGCAGAATGTTATTAAGTCTAGTTTTGCTCGGCAATCAGCAGCGCCTGGGTGTCCGGCTCCAGCGCCTGGAAAACGTGCTGCCGATCGGCGGGATAGCAGATGTAATCGCCTTCCCCCAGTTCTTCCGGCGCTTCCGTCAGGCCGACCCGCGCGCGCCCCTGGGTGACAATAATATGCTCCACCGAACCCGGCGGATGGGGGTGGGAAATGCGGTCTGCGCCCGGCTGGGTCAGCAGAAGATAGATATCGCGCCGAGCGCCCGGCGGGCAGGCGGCCAGCAAAATCGCCTGATAGTTTGCCTGCTCGGCGACCACCTTCGTCCCCTCGCCGCGGCGGATCACCTGCGTGGTGTTGGCCTGCGGCTCCAGCAGCCGGGCAAAGGGAATATCAAGGGCCACGCACAGCGCCCAGAGGGTTTCCAGGCTCGGGTTGCCGTTGCCGGACTCCAACTGCGATAACGTTGATTTGGCAATTCCCGCCCGCCGCGCAACTTCAGCAAGGGAAAGGCCAGTGCGCGCGCGTTCACGTACCAGGCTTTTGGCAATCAGGCTAATTGGCTGAGTCATCCAGCCCTCCGTGTTTTTTATAACGAACGTTTCGTTCGTCTTGAAATGCGATTCGGTTGCGTTCATTATAATGGAAAATCGTTCGATATGGCTAAAGAGTATGAAACAGCACTTCGCCAGTCTTAAAGGCGACACCCTCAGAGCAATTGTTTTAGTCTGCCTCGCGGTAGGTATCGTCGGGATGTCCTACGGCTCGCTGGCCGTCGCCTATGGTTTCCCGATTTGGGTCCCCTTTGTGCTTTCGGTTTGCGTCCTGGCGGGGGCTTCAGAGTTTATGTTTATCGGCATTGTCGCCAGCGGCGGCAACCCGCTGGCTGCGGCGGCGGCCGGGCTGCTGGTCAACGCACGGCATATTCCCTTCGGCGTGACGGTTCGCGACCTGGTCGGCCAGCGCGCCGCCAGCTTCCTCGGCTGCCATATTATGAACGATGAAAGCGTAGTGTTTGGTCTGTCGCAGAAAACCCCCGAGCAGCGGCGGGCCGCCTACTGGCTGTGCGGTCTGGGCGTGGCTCTGATCTGGCCGTTGGGGGCGCTCCTGGGCGCGGGGGTCGGCAAACTGCTCCCGGCCCCGGAAACCATTGGCCTCGATGCGGTATTCCCGGCGATTCTGCTGGCGCTGGTTGTGCCAGCCTTTAAAAACCGCACCACGCTGATCCGCGCCTGCAGCGGAGCGGCCCTGTCGCTGGCCGCCGTGCCTTTCGCACCGGTTGGCCTGCCGGTTTTGCTGTCGCTGTTTGGCCTGCTGACGAGGAAAAAATAATGGGCAATATGACGCTATTTATCGCCGGTATTGCGATTCTATCGCTGGGCACCTACTTAATGCGTTTAGGCGGAGCGAAGCTCGGCAGCCGGCTGGAGTTTTCCGAGCGCTCCCAGGCCCTGCTCTCCGATGCGGCAACGGTGCTGCTCTTTTCCGTAGCGCTGGCGACCACCTTTTACGAGGGCGAACATTTTGCCGGGATGGCGCGGGTACTGGGCGTTGGCCTGGCCGTGTTCCTCGCCTGGCGCAAGATGCCGCTGATCGTGGTGATTATCGCCGCCGCCGTGGCGACGGCGCTGCTGCGGATGGCGGGTATCGCCTGACCCGGCCTACGAAACCCGAAATATCAAATAACTACGCAATTCCTGTAGGCCGCGAAAACGAAGCGCCGCCGGGCAGCTGCAGTTAAGGACCTACTGCATTTGTACTTCGAGCCAACGGATAACCGGCGCCATATCCAGCGGTTTTTGCTGATCGACGGTAAACACCGGCCCCAGCCGCATGGGTTCCGCCCGCTGCGCCAGCTGGGCCAGCTCAGGGAGATACTCTTCGCCCGGGTGCCCCGGCCTGCGATCCTGCAACCGGCTGGCATAACGCGACACCGCAAGCTCGGGCGAGATGCGGTTCCAGATCTCCAGAACCTTTTCAACGCCTGCTAGCTGCAGCTGCCGCTGCAACGTTTCGCGCGGCTGAAAACCAAACCAGGCGTCAATTAACCAGATACAGCCTGCCGGAGCGTGGCCGACGATCGACCAGATGACTTCATAAGCGGCGCAGCCCAGCTGCCGGTTGAAAGATCTGTCGATTTCGCTAAAGCACGCCATAAACGGCTCTTTAATACCGTCGATAGTCAGCTGCGGCAGATTGAAGGTTGCCGATAGCTGCCTGGTGACGGTGCTTTTGCCCGAGGCGGGAATGCCGTTAATTAAAATCACCGTTTTGCAGCCGGGTGTGAGATGTCTGTTCATAACAACGCGACGACCTCCTCTCTGCTGCTGGCGGCGCGCAGCTTCGCCATGGTCTCGTTATTATCGAGCAGGGCGATAATCGCCCGAATGCCCTCCTCAATATGGGCATTGCTGTCCCGCGCGCCGAACATAATGACAATATCCGCCTTCTCGCTATTGGCAAAATGAATCGGCTTATCTAACACGACCAGGCTAAAACAGTTGCGCCTGACGCCGCATTCCGGCCTGGCGTGGGGGATGGCGACGCCTTCATCGAAAACGTAATAGGCGCCGTGGTTCAGGGTATTATCGATTACCGCCTGACCGTAATCCGCCGAGATATACCCTTTCGCGACCAGCGGGCTGGCCGCCAGATGGATCACTTTCTGCCAGTCGGACTCGGTGACGCCGACCTGAATCGCATCGGCCTCAATAAGCAGTTCTTTTATCGTCATTATCACTTCCTATATATTACGGCGAATAATGTTACGTAACTCATCAATGCGTATAAAAAGCGCATCGATTTCCTCGCGATGCGTATGACTTTTGGCATAGACCGACAACGCCCGGTTATACATCAGCATTAAGGCTTTCTGTATTTCACCATTAGCCGGGTTGCCCTGTAGTTCCGCTTCCAGTCTGGCTATTTCCCCCGCCAGCTGACGGGACTGTTCGTCATAATCCTGCGGGGGTTGATTCTCTTTTTTCCACAACGTTTTCAAAGATTCAAACATAGCGAGCTCCTCCCTGACGGACAGCAGGGCAACAAAATAAGGTTTAAAATAAGCTTTTATTTAAACAGAGCGATTTTTTCCATTAATACATTGGTGACCGCGTTATTCGCCGGAATTAAAAATTTGCGTACGCTGTCGTTCACTTTGCCTTTTTCAAAGGTGGTTTTACAGCGATCGACCCACTGGACGTTCATTTCAGTGCCGACATTCACTTTGTTAATGCCTTCAGTGACGGCCTGGCGCATATCTTCATCGCTGACGCCGGTACCGCCGTGCAGCACTAACGGCACGCCGGTCGCGGCGCTAATCTCTTTTAGCCGCTGATGCTGGATTTGCGCCTTGCCGGTATACAGGCCGTGCACCGTGCCCACGGAGACCGCCAGCATATCCACCCGGGTCTCCTCCACAAAGCGTTTGGCGTCCTCCACCGTGGTGAAGCAGATATCCTCCGCGGCCACGGCTTTGCCGTCTTCCGATCCGCCGATCGCCCCCAGCTCGCCTTCTACCGTGATATTCCGCGGGCGCGCCATCTCCACCACGATGCGGGTGTTGCCGATATTCTCCTCCAGATCCAGATGGGAGCCGTCGTACATCACTGATGTAAATCCGGCATCCATGGCCGTTTCAATGGCGCTAATATCAGAGCAGTGATCCAGGTGCAGGCAGGTCGGCACGTCTTCACTTTCCGCTAATGAACGAACCGCATCCACCAGTAAACGATAGCCGAGATATTCCGCAGTCCCGGTAGAGATTTGAATCATTAATGGGCTATCGCTTTGTTGCGCCGCTTTAAAAAAGGCGGGCAGCATTTCAATACAGTGCAAATTAAATGAGCCAATGGCTTTAAAATCTCTTTCCTGCGCAATTTTCAGAATAGCGTTGAAGTTATACAGACTCATGAACATTTTCCCCTTTCGGCTTAGCTGATTTACCGTTAACGAACCATGCCAGTGCGGCAACAAAAACAATGAACAGGGCGACAAATAGCCAGTTATTCTGGAAGGCGTGGCCTAATACCAGACCGGAACTAATGACGTCCGAATCGCTGAAGGTGACGCCGGTAAAACCGTAGCTTTCCAGCATCGGTACCAAAATGGCGGGCAGGAAGGTGATAAACAGGCCGTGGATCACGCCGCCAATCATCGCCCCGCGGCGGCCGCCCAGCGCGTTGCCGAAGACGCCCGCCGTCCCCCCGGCAAAGAAGTTGGTTAACAGGCCGGGCAGGATCATCGCCAGGCCAAACATGGGAAACACCAGCATGCCGATGATGGAACCGACGGTGGTCGCCAGGAAGCCGACGATCACCGCGTTAGGCGCATAGGGGAACAGCACTGGGCAATCCAGCGCAGGCTTAGCGTCCGGGACAATGCGCATCGCAATCCCGCGAAATGCCGGCACCAGCTCGTTGAGCAACAGACGCACGCCGCTGTAGAGAACGAATACCCCCGCCACAAACTGAATGGACTGCATAAAGGCGTACATCAGGTAGTTAATGCCGTTGGAGAACTGCGCGATATATTCCGGACCCGCCGCAACCGCGGGAATGAGGTACATCGGCACCATCACTACCGCCATCGCGAGATAGGTATCCTGAAGAAACTTAAAGTTATCCGGTAATTCAAGATCTTCCGTTGAGCGGGATCCTTTACCCACCACTTTAGCAACCGCCGCCTGCACCAGATAGCCGATAGTGCAGAAGTGCCCCAGCGCCACGTCATCGGAACCGGTGATGCGCCTGACCACCGGTTGCGCCAGGGCAGGCATCAGTACCGCCATCACGCCGCCGAAAATACCGCCGGTTAAAATCAGCGGAAGCCCGGTCAGCCCGGCTTTATAGCCAATCACCGCGCCGATAGTCGCCATCCACAGCAGCGCCTGGCCGGTCAGAAAAATATATTTAAGCGGCGTCAGGCGGGCGATAATGATATTGACGGCAAAAATCACCATCAGGGTCAACGCAACTTCGGAACCTAATTCACGGTTGGCTAATCCGGCAATAGCGGCGACATCGGTAATGTAGCCTTTCATGCCAAATCCCTGCGTGAAAATATCGTTAAGGAACGTTAGCGTGGCGACAATAATGTTGATCCCGGCCATCATAATTAAGAAACCGAGCAGCGTTTTAAACGTTCCTTCCGCCGTTTTACCCGCTGATTTTTTTTGCAAAATTAGGCCCAACATCGCAATAAATGCAATTAATATCGATGCCTGGCCGAGTAAATCTTTGACAATAAACTCTACAAAGCTATTCATAGTCCGCTACCTTCAGATTACGTTCTTTTAAGAATGCGACGATCTTTGCCTCAATTTCGTCTTTATCCGTCAGCTTATGCAGTACCACTACGCGTTTAATTTCCTCCTCACTGGCATCCGCCGTTAATATATCGGCAAAGGTTTTTTGCGTCAGAATCATATCTGATTTAAACGCCCCGGCTTCAGAAATAGTGGTATGTTCAATCTGTGCTGGAATCTCCAGCTTCTTTAAAACCGCCTTCGCCGTCATTTCAATGGCAAAGCTTGAACCGAGGCCGCAGCCACATACGCATAGAATTTTCAGCATGTAGGGTCTCCTCAAATTATATTGAGTTGTTTGGCAAGTTTATAATGATGTCCTTCAGTATCGACCAGACGTTTTTTCATACTAATTAAATCAATCGGAATAGGTTTGTTACTTGAATTAATTATAATGGCTTTATTTTTCATCCCTGACTGAATGCAACGAACCACTTCACTGGCCATAATCGTGCCCTGGTAAATCTCTTCGCAGGTCGGATCGCCATTGCGCAAACCGTAGCCAACGATAGTTTTACGAATACGCACGCCAATTTGCGGTTCGAGCTGCTTAATCATGGTATCAATGGCTCCCTGAAATCCGGGAGAGTATTCCCTGGTGTAGCCTTCAGAGCACAGGATCACCACGCTGTTCTGCTGTGTCAGCTTATGCTTCACCCGCTCGGCCAGCGTTTCCAACGGCAGCTGCGATTCCGGGATCAGGGCGACATCGGCGTTACTTTTTATCGCGGATTGCAACGTTAGCTCTCCACAATACCCGCCCAGAATTTCAACCATAAAGACGCGGCCCGGTAATGCTCTTCCGGTATTTCTTAAGCGGGAAACCTCTTTAATAATCTGCTCGCAGGCGGTGGAGAAACCAATCGTATAATCACTGCCGTATACATCATTATCGATAGTCATCCCGACGCCAAAGCAATTAATATCAAATTCACTCAGCGTATTGAGAAACTGCAGGCTACCGTCGCCGCCAGCCATAATCAGCACATCAATGCGCAGTGATTTAATTTTTTTGGCTATTGTTTCATATTCACTACGCAACAATCGACGGCTGGTGCGCCCGGAGGTAATGATCGGAATTGAGGCAATGGAGAAATCGACCAGATCCCGCCAGGCCACCTCCTGATGGTTTTTATCCAACAGCCCAGGAATTCCACCATTAAAAATAGTGATATCGGCATTCGCCAGTCTGGCGATCTGGAATATAAAATTATTAATTCCTGAAACATCGCCGCCGCTAATAACAATGCCAATTTTCATTGCCCATCTCCGCTGTTTTGCTTGCCCACATTTTTCCCTGAGTTCAAGGGCATTATTTGCAAGGGAGATCACAATATGCTGATAAATCTCTGCCAGCCTAATATTGACAGTGGTTTTATTTGCCTGACTTTTGTGATCAAAATCTCTTTTATAAAATGAGATCGCCTTAACAGTTCTCTTTTTATTTTCTTTTAGATCATCAGGTTACTTGAGGAGATAATTTCGCCGGCGGGCTGCCCCTTTTCACCTTTAAGCCCAGCGATAATGAAAAGGCGGAAATGTGATAAATAGCGCATTTTTTTGCGTCAGGAAGGTTCACGGCGCGTTTATCGCCCCGCTCAGGCAGTCCGGTTCTTCGGCCGCTTGCGCGCGGGGCGCCAGCTTCTACACCCCATCAAATCGGTGGCGATCTTCATCACAATCTAATCAAAACGTAGTTTCATTTTTATCTAATAGCGTAGAAAGTACTCAGTGTCTAATAAAAATAGTAGTGTCTAGTGTCTAAATAGAATCGACGCTATTTTCTACTCTACCCGGGACATTGAAAAATGGCGCTGTCGGCAAAAGAAAAGTTATTCCAGAAAATAGTTACTCATTATGCGCAGAAACCCGCGGGGTTCACGGCTCAGGACTGTGCGGACTTTATGCAGGTTAACCGCAGCGTTATCAGCCATTACCTTAACAGGCTGTGCGATGACGGCCATCTGAGTAAAGAAAATACCCGGCCGGTGCGCTTCTTTGTACAGACCAACGGTAAGGAAAGCGTTCAGGCATCACTCATAGTGTCGAAAAAGCACGACGCCTTTCAGCCGTTGATTGGCGCGCACGGCAGCCTGGCCGAAGCCGTCGCGCTGTGCCGCTCGGCGGTAGATTATCCCGGTGACGGTTTGCCTATCCTGCTCTCCGGGGAGAGCGGCGTCGGCAAAAGCCATCTGGCGACGCTGATTTATCAGTATGCCCTCGATCGCGGCGTTATCGCAGCAGACAAACCCTTCGTTGAGCTTAACTGCGCCGACTATGCCAATAACCCGGAGCTGCTTTCGGCGACCCTTTTCGGCTATATCCGGGGCGCTTTCACCGGAGCCGACCGCGAAAAACGCGGCGCTTTTGATGATGCCGATGGTGGGTTTCTATTTCTCGACGAAGTTCATCGCCTCTCGGCAGAGAACCAGGAAAAGTTATTTCTGTTTATGGACAAGGGGTATTTCTACCGCCTTGGCGATAACCGTACGCGCCATCCGGCGTCGCTGCGCTTTATCTTCGCCACTACGGAAAATATCGATACCGTCCTGCTCAACACCTTCCGTCGCCGTATTCCGGTGCGCGTTACGCTGCCAAACTATATTTCTCGCCCTCTTACCGAGCGCGTCGCGCAGGTCAGCCACTTTTTGCATCAAGAAGCGCGCAGCCTGCGTCGGGATATCCATCTCGATAATCAGCTGATGCATCAGCTGGTTACCTGCCCCGTGCGCGGCAATATCGGGGAGTTAAAAAACCAGATCAAAGTGATGTGCGCCAGCGCCTGGAGCGATAATCGCGAAGCCGAGGTTATTACGCTACGCGGCCCAGCGTCCGGCGGCGAAATAATCCGTATTGCCGCTAATGCGGATAATGGCGCGCTGAGCGCCAGCCAGCTTCTGCCAAAGGCGATGCGCGATGAGGTGATTTTTCGCGACTTTTGCCACAGCGGTAATGTTCTGCTGCTGAATCGCAAAATGGAACAGCTGCTGACCACCGTCAGCGGCGCGATTGCCGCCGAGGCACTGTACCGCGGCTATATCTGGCAGAACACCGTTCACGCTCTCGACGAACTGGAGAGTTTGACCGGTATCTCCTGTAGCCAGGAGATCCGCAAGGCTGTCTGGCTCTGCGTTAGCTATGCGCTACATGACGCTGAGGAGACGGTCAACGCAGGCGAACTGCAAACCATTTCCGACTATGTTTCCGCGAAGGCGCGGCTGCTGGCCGAGGAGTGTCTCGCTTTGCTGAGCAAACATGTCACCCAGCAGCCGCTGCCCCTGCTGCTGCCGCTGCTAAGCTGCGCTTTTCATACTCTCGCCGGCGAAGACGATCCGATTCAGGGGATTATCGTTTCCCACGGCCGCGCCACCGCGTCGAGCATTGCCGGTATCGCCAACCAGCTGACCGGGGGTTACTACTTTAAAGCCTTCGACATGGCGAACGCGACGTCGACCAGGGAGATTATCGACCTGCTGATCGCCCATGTTTCCCGTCTTAGGCAGGGGGCGGGGCTGATTATTCTGGTGGATATGGGGTCGCTAAAAGAGATTTACGAAGAGATTAAGCTCCATCTTCATGGTGAGCTGTTGGTTATCAACAACGTCAGCACGGCCATGGCGCTGGATATTGCGGCCAAAATCCAGGACAAGCTGCCGATGGAGGCGATTATTGAGAGCGCAAAAGGGGCGTATGAGGTGGAAACGCGCTACTACGCGGGCGTGTTGCCGGGCAATAAAATCATTATCTCCTGCATCTCCGGCGAAGGGATCTCCCGCAAGCTGAAAGATATCGTCCAGCGTTTCCTGGCCCAGGAGGAGATCGATATCATTACGATGGAGTATGACGATTTGAAATGGAAAATAGCCCACGCCGATCCGGCGCTTAATGGTACACGGCTGATCATTACGACTACCGATCTGGAAGCCGGGTATATTCCGCTACTTAGCGTAGAGCAGCTGATAAAAGAAAAGACACAGGTGTTAAAACGCGATTATTTCAACGGGTTGCTAATGGAAGGCGGTCTGGAGCCCATGATTGATGAAGTGGTCAAGCTGTTTACCGTCGAAGGCGTCGCCAGCCGCCTCAACTTCCTCAATCCGGTGGTGATTATTGATGAAGTCGAAGCGGTCATTAAGCAGTATGAAGCCTTCTATAAAATCCATTTTGAAAGCTATCTGCGCATCAATCTGTTTATGCATATCGCCCTGATGATCGAGCGGGTAATGGTCAACAACGGCGTGCGCCACCGGGAAGAGGCGGAGCTTACGCTGGCGCAGCAGACGTTTGTCGCCGTCCACGACACCTTTTTCCAGGCCCTGAACCGCAAATACAATATCACCCTGCCGCTTACCGAAGTGCTGATGATTTATGAAATCATGGAGCCGTGGATCGGCTTTAACCCCGACCATTAACCCCCGTTGCCAGCGTCGGCTGGCAAACCTGTCGACACTGAATAAATTGCCCATTCAACACTGCAAAAAGCGTCCAAAAAACCTTTTTTATCCTTTAAAAACATACAAATAAAAATCTGGCACGCTGATTGCTATTTCTTTTTCAGATACCTGAAAAGATGAAGGAATAAGCAATGCGAGAGATGTACATCGCAACCCATGGCCGCTACGCAGAAGGGATAGTGTCGGCATTAAATCTGCTGATTGGCGACGACCATGGCGTCACGCCCGTCTGCGCCTACTGCGGTGAAATTGAGTCAACGGCTGAACTGGCCATCCGCTTTGACGCTATCGCCCGGCAGGCGGCCGGTCGCGGCAATGAGCTGGTGCTCTTTACCGATATGCCCGGCGGGAGCGTCAACAATACCGCCGTACAGATGATGGTCAAATATCCCCACGCGCACGTCATCAGCGGCGCCAGCCTGATTATGTTGATGGAGTTTTGCATGTCGGGACACACCGATACCGCCCTGCGGCTCCAGGACGCATTTGCCGCCGCCAGCGGAGCAATGCAGTACATGAATCTGCTGCCGGAAATTATGGCGGCGCGCCAGGCGACACAGCATAAAACGCAGGACAATATTGATGATTTCTTTGCCGGGGAGGACACCCTGTGACTATCGCACTTGAAGCGCTTGATAGCCGCTACTTCTTACCGCAGCCGGGGCTGGATCGCGCCTGGCTTGACGGGGCCATCGGCGACGTTCTGACCCGGCTCGACGCCATTCTGCCGCGCTTTACGGCAACCTTTCCTGCGGCCAGCGCCAGCTATGGCCGCTACGAAAGGGTGGAAAGAGTCGACTGGACCGAGGGATTCTGGACCGGCATGCTGTGGCTCGCCTGGGAGGTTACCGGCGATGATAAATATCGGGCGGTGGCGGAAAGCCTGCTCGATAGCTTTGAAGAACGTCTCGATAAGCAGATTAAAGTGGATACCCACGACCTGGGCTTTCTCTATCTCCTCTCCTGCGTTAACGCCTGGAAGCTCACCGGCAACCTGCGCGCACGCGAACTCGCCCTGCGCGCGGCCGAGCTGCTCTATCGCCGCTTTAACGCCACGGCGGGCGTCATTCAGGCGTGGGGAGATTTAAATGACCCGGCGCGTCAGGGGCGAATGATCATCGACTGCAACCTCAATGTTCCGCTGCTTTTTTGGGCCGCCAACGAAACCGGTAACCAACGGTGGCGCGATGCGGCCTGCTGTCATCTGGCGCAGGCCGCACGCTATCTGGTGCGTGGAGACGCCTCTACTTTTCATACATTCTATATGGATGTTCATAATGGCAAGCCGCTACGCGGGGATACGCACCAGGGGTTCAGCGATAGCTCCTGCTGGTCGCGCGGTCAGGCATGGGGAATTTACGGTTTTGCGCTGGGATATGCCCACACCGGCGATGCCTGGCAGCCCGAGCTCTCTCGCCGCCTGACGCACTATTTTCTTAACCGCCTGCCGGAAGACTTTGTCTGCTATTGGGATCTGATTTTTACTGCCGAAAATAACCAGTATCGGGACACTTCCGCCGCGGCGATAGCCGTCTGCGGTCTGGCGGAACTGCTGAAGCTGTTACCGCTCACCGACCCGCTGCGCCCGGCCTACGGCAACGCCATCGAACTGATAATGCGCAATTTACGCGAGCGTTACTTTGCCCACGCGCAGGACGGCCTGCTGCGCGAAGGCGTGTATAACTTTGGCCGCAATATGGGCATTAACGAACCTAACCTCTGGGGCGATTACTTCTATTTCGAAGCCCTGGTTCGCCTTTCCCGCGTCTGGACACCCTACTTTTGCTAACTGGAGCTACACCATGATTTCTTTAGTACGTATTGATGATCGTTTAATCCACGGACAGGTTGCCGTGGTCTGGACCAAGCATCTGGGCGTGAACCGCATCCTGGTCGCCAATGACCAGATCGTGAATAACGAAGTGCAGAAAATGTCGCTGCGCATGGCGGCTCCCGATACTGCAAAGTGCGCCATCATGGCGGTAAAGGATGCAGGCGATGTGCTTAACGACCCGCGTTCGGAAGCCATGAAAATTATGGTGATCGTTAACAACGCCACCGACGCCCGTCGGCTGGTCGAGCAGGTGCCGGGAATTAAAACGCTAAACGTCGCTAACTTCGGGCGCATTACCGACAATCTGGCGGCAAAAAAGCGCATTAGCGATACCGTCTATGTGACGCCGGAAGATGTGGCGGATTTCCACGCCATCGCCAACCGCGGCGTTGCCGTTGAATACCAGGTCCTGCCTTCTCATCCGGTAAAAAACCTGATTGAGATGCTGGGCAACGCCGCCAGCTAAACGAGGTCGCTATGTTAACTTCCGCAATTCTTGTTGCTGTCATTATGTTTCTGGTGAAAACCGCCGACCATACTCTGGGGCAACCGCTGATCGAACGCCCGCTCATTTGCGGCGCGCTGGTGGGTCTGGTGCTGGGAGATTTGCAGCAGGGGATTATCATCGGCGCCACGCTGGAGCTGATTTTCCTTGGCACCATCACCATCGGCGGCTCGGTTCCTGCCGATCTGGCGGTGGGTTCAGTGCTGGCAACCGCTTTTACGATCCTGACCCACGCCGAACCGCCGGTGGCCGTTGCGCTGGCGCTGCCGATCAGCCTGCTGGCGGTGTTTGTTTATCAGGTGCTGAAGCTGGTCTATACCGCCCTGGTTGAAAAATACGATGCGCTACTGGAACAGGGACGTGACCGCGCGGCGCTGGGTCTGACACTCGGTATGACCTTTTTTTACGGCGTCCCCTTCGCCCTGATCGCCTTTTTTGGCGTGCTCTTTGGCACCGAGGTCATCCGCAGCCTGGTCGAGAGCATTCCGGGTACGGTCATGCGCGGCATGACGGCGGTTGGCGGCATTCTCCCGGCTCTCGGGTTCGCCATTCTGCTGAAGGCATTGTGGAACCGTAATATTGCCGCCTTCTTTTTTATCGGTTTTGCGATGGCGGCTTATTTGCAGCTGCCGATTATGGGGATCGCAATTATCGCGGCCTCGGTAGCGGTCTATCTGTGCTTTAACGAATTCAATCAACTTAAAGCGAATAAACAAACGGCAACGGCGGCTGCGCCCGCTTCAGTCGACGATAAGGATGGGTTCTTCAATGACTGATATCCAGACACCAGGCGTTAGCGCTTACGCCGATGATAAAAGCGAGAAAAAGCTTTTCCGTCAGCTTTTTATCCGCCAGTTTCCGCTGCTGGGGTCGATGAACTTCACCCGTATGGAGGGATTAAGCTACGGCTGGGCGCTGGCGCCGATGCTGAAGAAAATCTACTCCAACGACCCGCACCGTTATCTTGAATCGCTTAAGCGAAACAGCCAGTTCTTCAATACCAACCAGCATCTGGCGCCGTTTATTATGGGCCTGACGCTGTCTATGGAAAAAGAGAACGCCGCCAACCCGAACTTTGATACCTCGAGTATTAACGGCATCAAAGTGGCCTTAATGGGGCCATTTGCCGGGGTAGGCGATTCATTTTTCTATGGCGTGCTGCGTATTATCGCCACCGGGATCGCTATTGGCCTGGCGTCGCAGGGCAATCCGCTTGGACCGCTGCTGTTCCTGCTGATTTACAATATTCCCAGCTATCTGCTGCGCTATTACGGCGGCGTGATGGGCTACCGCTTAGGCTCGAAATATATCGCCGAAGCGACGCAGTCGGGACTGCTGAGCTGTATAACGAAAGCGTCGTCGATTATGGGATTGATGATGGTGGGGGCGATGAGCGCCAGCATGGTGAAGTTCACCACTACCTTTAAAACCACCATCGCCGGGCAGCCCTTTGTGCTGCAGGAGATCCTCGACAAAATTTGCGTTGGCTTAATTCCTCTGCTTTTAGTCCTGGGCTGCCTGAAACTACTGAATAAAAAGGTTAGCCCGAATAAGGTATTAATTATGCTGATTGTCTTTGGCTTTGCGGCCGCAGGCGTTGGGATTATTTAATGCTTCACCCGGCTCCCTTTAATGAAAGGGAGCCATTTTTTCCGGAGTCTCTATGACCTGGCACGCCGCTCTATTCTCTGGTCACCCGGAGAAGTTTCATCAGGTTTATCAGCCGCTCTTTGTTGCCGACATATCGTCACGCATCAGCCTTTACCCTGAATTAATTACGCCAGACAATATCGACGCCCATCTTGCACACTTAAAAAACATCGAGGTTATATTTTCCACATGGGGAATGTTCACCCTGACTGAAACACAGCTTGATAAGCTCCCTAACTTAAAGGTTATCTTTTATGCGGCCGGAGCGACTGAGTATTTTTCCACGCCGTTACTCGCACGCGGGATAAAAGTGGTCAGCGCCTGGCAGGCAAACGCCATTCCCGTCGCGGAGTTTTGCCTCGCACAGATCCTGCTGGGCTGTAAAGGCTATTTCCGTAATCAGCGAGAATATACTGGCCCAGAATTTTTTTCAGCATTGGCAAATAATCATACGGCGCCGGGAAACTATCAGGAGCGCGTAGCACTCATCGGTGCTGGTGCAATATCGCAGACCCTACAGCGATTATTGCAGCCATTTTATCTTGAAGTCCTGATGATTCCATCACGGCCTGAAAAGCGGGTTTGCTCCCTTGAGCAGGCCTTTTCCAGCGCAATGGTCATCAGCAACCACCTTCCCAATCGGGAAGATAATATTGGCGTACTTAACGGTGATCTCTTCTCCCTTATGCGCCCTGGCGCCGTATTTATCAATACCGGCCGCGGACTTCAGGTTAACGAACAGGAGCTGATTAGCGTTTTGCAGCAACGGCCTGACCTGACGGCTTTGCTGGACGTCACCAAACCGGAACCGCCGCAAGCAGGTTCTCTCCTCTATTCGCTACCGAATGTGCAATTAACCAGCCATATTGCCGGAGCATTAAATAATGAAACTCGCCGTCTGGTTCAGTGTGTACTGGATGAATTTCAACGCTGGCTACAGCATCAGCCACTCCGGTACGCTATTACAAAACCGTTATGATAAGTACCTAGTTTACTATATTAGATCCTCGACGCAAATACACAAACAGAGTCAGTGTCGAATAGCGGTTAAACACATTAAACTCAACACCATGTATTTTAAGAACTTTATTTTATGGCACAGCAATTGCTATTTAATAAATGTCTTTTATTGTTTCATCGAAATAACGAAATTCTATAAATCCTACAGGAATAAAAATGAAAACATTAAACACGCTTTTAATCGGCATACCGCTATCTTGCTTTACGCTAAATACGTTTGCCGCGGCAACCTGGGTTGATAATCGCTACGCACATACTACAGCTTCGGAGAAAAATCAGTATAAAATTGGCCTTGGTCATATATTTGATAATGGCGCAGGCGTGCTGGCCTCAGCAATGTACGACCTCGGACAAGATTTTAATCAAATGAAAAGCTCGTTCCAGGAGTTTGAAGGCTGGTATCCGATCCCGCTTAATGAAAAATGGACGCTGACGCCGGGCGGATTAACCGATATTGATAATAAAGGAACAAAACTGGCTCCTTATATCAGTCTCGATTATAAAATCAGTAAAACCTTAAGTTTTAGCAGCCGCTATCGCTATAACCATATGACCCATAAAGACCGAGATTACAACGGCTATATGGATTATAACGACAGCCATCAGTTTGACCTGTACCTTAACTACCAGGCGACCGAGAAACTGTGGCTCCAGCTGAACCCGGAGTTCTTCGTCAACACAAACGACTTCAATGCCTCAAATGGGCAGAAAACCCACTGGGAGCCAAGTATTGTGGCGCGCTACCGGGTCGATAAACACTGGCTCCCCTATGCGGAAGTCGCCTGGCTCGATCAGGATCAGAATCACGACGATCAGGTGCGATTCCGCCTCGGCATTCGCTATTACTTCGATTAAACGCCGTAAAGGGCAGCTTCGCTGCCCTTCTGGTGTCGCCCGCAGGGCTTACTGCAAACGCACGATAAACGGTGAGAATATGGCGCTGCCTTTGACGTTTTCACGCTCACTACGGGCATAAATACCCATACGCGCGCCGATCCATTTTCCCGCTCCGGCGGAAAACTGCGGTGTCACCTGCCGCCATTCACGCTGCGCAAGCCGATAACGAAAATGGACCACCCCGTCATAGTCCACCTGAAACCCTAGCTCAATCTCCTTGCAACCGGTGACCTCCTCAAGTCCAATGGATTGTTGATGCGTTTCACCGCGATCGTCTATCCATCCGTGGCATAGCGCGAGCTGCAAATTCGCCGTGCGGTACGTCACGCACAGTGCGGCAAAGCGCTGACCGTAAATCGCGATCCCCGCTTCATCGCCATCCTGAAAAAACATCGGTTCAACCGCGGTCTGCACATCAAAACGTTCAGCGGGAAACTTTTGCAGCAGCAGTTGAGGTAAGCGATAGAGGCTGATATCGCCAGAGGTTAGCGCGCAGCGCAAGCGTAACCCTTGCTGATGAGGCGTGAGCCAGTGGCGCTGGGGGTTTGCCTGCCATTGCCACTGAAGACCGGGTTGGCCGTGCCGGAAATCGTCGCTGGTCTGTAAACAGCACGGCGCAACGGGCAATGCGGGTAAACGATGCAGGCTGACGGGCTGACCTTTACCGGTGTCATTAAGCCTCTCGCCAATTTGCGGCCAACCGTCAGCGCCCCAGCAAAGCGGCTGAAGATGCACTATCCGGCCATACACGCCTTTGTCCTGAAAGTGGAAAAACCAGTTTTCACCGTTCTCCAGTTCAACCCATGCCCCCTGATGAGGACCATTTATCGGCGAATTCCCCTGATGCAGGACATCGCGACTTTGCCATGGACCACATAGCGTCGGGGCACGCATGACCGTTTGCCAGCCTCGCTTGACGCCGCCGGCCGGGGCGAATATCCAGTATTCGCCATTGCGCTTATATAATTTGGGGCCTTCCAGAGTGGGATGCGAGGGCGTTCCGTCAACAACGATCCGGCCGTTATCCAGCAACCGGGATGCATCCGGCGCCATTTCAAAAAGCTGGAGCTTATTTTTCACCCCGCTGCGGCTAAAAGCAAAAGCGTGAATCAGCCAGGCTCGTCCATCATCGTCCCAGAACGGGCAAGGGTCTATCCAGCCGGGGGAAGCTTTCAGACAATAGGGTTCGCTCCACTCGCCTAACGGATCCCGGGCGTGGGAAACAAAAATACCCTCGTCGGGCAAACTGTAGAAAACCCAGAACAGGCCCCCATGAAAACGTATGGAAGGCGCCCAAATCCCCTTTCCCGGCTGAACGCTGTCATATTCCGGCGATGGCAGACGTTTAACAATATGATTAACGATTTGCCAGTGGATGAGATCGCGTGAGTGGAGAAGCGGTAAGCCGGGTAATTGATGGAAACTGGAAGCCACCATCCAGAAATCATCGCCTGTGCGAATAACATCGGGATCGGCGTAATCGGCATGAATCACGGGGTTTTTATAGAACAGCGGCATAGCGGGAACCTTTTATTGTCGACTGTTCATCGTGTTGCAATAAGCGGACCACCGAATAAAAAGACTTAATTAACAATAAAATAAACATGCCTTCAGACACAAAAAAAGCGCCCCTTGGGCGCTCTTTCGACAGTAGCTTTACGCTTATTTATTCAGTTCCGCAGTCATGTGCACGCGGTTACCGGTAAACGCTTCGGTAATTTTGTAAGACGATGCGCCTGCGGCCTGGGCCTGAGCGGCGATTTTCGCTTCCGCACCGTCCATCGTTGCGGCGGTTGCGGTTACGGTTTCCGCAGCGAAGGAACCAAAAGAAGCGGCCAGAGCGATAACTGCGACAAAAGTTTTGATGCTTTTCATGATATAAACCCTTTACGTTAGTTGTTTGAATAAGGCGCCGTGCCTTGATGTGATAAATAGTAGCTCGCACATCGTCAAACAAAAAGCGGAAGGATTTGTTGTCATCATTCAAAAAAATTGACTTAAATTTAACCCGCGATTAACCGCTGCGGATGCGTGTAAACGGTCGCCCTGCCCGGCTTGCAGAATCCCACCAGCGTCAGGTTACAGCGCTCGGCAACGTCAACCGCCAGCGTGGTCGCGGCAGAGACCGCAAAGAGGATTTCCACCCCGCACATAGCTGCCTTCTGCACCATCTCATAGCTGGCGCGGCTGGAGACCAGTGCCGCGCCGTTCTGCCAGGCGCCTTCTGACTCCGCGCGGTGTCCCAGGAGTTTGTCCAGCGCCACGTGGCGACCAACATCTTCATGGCCGCCCGCGAGCTCGCCGGAAGGACTAACCCAGGCCGCGGCATGAGTACAGCCGGTAAGGCGGCCTATCGGCTGAAAATCATGCAGGTGCGCCAACGCGCGATCGAGATTCGCCAGATCGAACGCTTGGGTAAAGGGTAGCGGCTGTACGGGCTTGCCGATATCGTTGAGCTGCTCAACGCCGCATACGCCACAGCCGGTGCGCCCGGCTAGCGCGCGACGGCGCTCTTTCAGCCCCATAAAGCGGCGGCTGGAAAGCTCGATTTGCACTTCCAGGCCGTTACAGGCCTGAATGACGTCCATACCATAAATCTCGCCCCGGTTTTCGATAATCCCTTCGGATAAGGAAAAGCCGACGGCGAACTGCGCCAGGTCTTTCGGCGTCGCCATCATCACCACGTGCGAGATGCCGTTATAGACCAGCGCAACGGGTACCTCTTCAGCTAACTCGTCTGGCTGAGGATGTTGCAAATTTTGGCGCTTCCAGAGCGATACCTGGCGATAACCTGTGATATCAATCACATTTTCGATTTGTTCAAGAGGCTTCTTGTTCACTTTGTCTTAACCGTATTGGAACAGGCATACACACAATGTGGTATTCTGTTTATATCCCTTCGGGAACGAGGGAAATTACCCCTAATTCTGAACCTTTGCGGCTCTTACCGCAAAACAAATAACTATACGTGACAATGTCGAAACAAGGAGCGAACCATGCAGGTCAGCAGAAGGCAGTTCTTTAAGATCTGCGCTGGCGGTATGGCAGGAACCACGGCGGCGGCGCTGGGCTTTGCGCCCGGTTTAGCGCTCGCGGAAACACGGCAGTACAAGCTGCTGCGCACCCGCGAAACCCGTAACACCTGCACTTACTGTTCCGTTGGCTGTGGGCTGTTAATGTACAGCCTCGGCGACGGCGCAAAAAATGCCAAAGCGTCTATCTTCCATATCGAAGGTGACCCGGACCATCCGGTCAACCGTGGCGCGCTCTGCCCTAAAGGGGCCGGACTGGTGGACTTTATCCACTCCGAAAGTCGCCTGAAATTTCCAGAATACCGTGCGCCAGGCTCCGATAAATGGCAGCAAATCAGCTGGGATGAAGCGTTCGACCGCATCGCTAAGCTGATGAAAGAGGACCGCGACGCCAACTTTGTCGCGCAGAATAGCGAAGGCACCACCGTCAACCGCTGGCTGACCACCGGTATGCTGTGCGCCTCCGCCTCCAGTAACGAAACCGGTTATTTAACCCAGAAATTTACCCGCGCGCTCGGTATGCTCGCGGTCGACAACCAGGCGCGCGTCTGACACGGACCAACGGTAGCAAGTCTTGCTCCAACATTTGGTCGCGGTGCGATGACCAACCACTGGGTCGACATCAAAAACGCCAATCTCGTGGTGGTGATGGGCGGCAACGCCGCTGAAGCACACCCGGTTGGATTCCGCTGGGCGATGGAAGCCAAGATTCACAACGGCGCGAAGCTGATTGTGATCGATCCGCGCTTTACGCGTACCGCGGCGGTGGCTGATTTCTATACCCCAATTCGTTCCGGTACTGACATTACCTTCCTGTCAGGCGTCATCCTGTACCTGCTGAACAATGAAAAAATCAACCGTGAATATACCGAAGCCTATACCAACGCCAGCCTGATCGTGCGTGAAGATTACAGCTTTGAAGACGGTTTGTTCAGCGGCTACGACGCCGAAGCCCGCAAGTACGATAAAACGTCCTGGAACTATGAGCTGGATGAAAACGGCTTTGCCAAACGCGATACCACGCTGCAGCATCCGCGCTGCGTATGGAACCTGCTGAAGCAGCACGTTTCCCGCTATACGCCGGAAGTTGTCGAAAACATCTGCGGAACGCCAAAAGCTGACTTCCTCAAAGTCTGCGAGTACATCGCGGAAACCAGCGCGCACGATAAAACCGCGTCATTCCTGTACGCGCTGGGCTGGACGCAGCACTCCATCGGCGCGCAGAACATTCGCACCATGGCGATGATCCAGCTGCTGCTCGGCAATATGGGCATGGCGGGCGGTGGCGTAAACGCCCTGCGCGGCCACTCCAATATTCAGGGTCTCACCGACCTGGGGCTGCTGTCGCAGAGCCTGCCTGGCTATATGACGCTGCCGAGCGAGAAACAGACTGACCTGCAAACCTACCTCGCCGCCAACACGCCGAAACCGCTGTTGAAGGACCAGGTGAACTACTGGGGTAATTACCCGAAATTCTTCGTCTCCATGATGAAGGCCTTCTTTGGCGATAAAGCCACGGCGGAAAACAGCTGGGGCTTTGACTGGCTGCCGAAGTGGGATAAGGGCTACGACGTCCTGCAATACTTCGAGATGATGAACCAGGGCAAAGTGAACGGCTATATCTGCCAGGGCTTTAACCCGGTAGCCTCGTTCCCGAACAAAAACAAGGTTGTCGCGTCGCTGTCGAAGCTGAAGTTCCTGGTGACCATCGACCCGCTCAACACCGAAACATCCACCTTCTGGCAAAACCACGGGGAGTCGAACGACGTCGATCCGACGAAAATCCAGACCGAAGTGTTCCGCCTGCCGTCCACCTGCTTCGCCGAAGAGAACGGTTCTATCGTCAACTCCGGCCGCTGGCTGCAGTGGCACTGGAAAGGCGCGGACGCCCCGGGGATTGCGACCACCGACGGTGAGATCCTCGCCGGTATCTTCTTACGGCTGCGCAAGATGTACGCCGAACAGGGCGGACCGGCGCCGGAACCGGTGCTGAACATGACGTGGAACTACGCCACGCCGCATGAACCAGCGTCGGAAGAAGTGGCGATGGAGAGCAACGGCAAGGCGCTGGCAGACATTATCGACCCGGCAACCGGGGCGGTGATTGTCAAGAAGGGCCAGCAGCTCAGCTCATTTGCGCAGCTGCGCGATGACGGCACCACCTCCAGCGGCTGCTGGATCTTCGCCGGTAGCTGGACGCCTGACGGCAACCAGATGGCGCGTCGCGATAACGCCGATCCGTCTGGCCTCGGCAATACGCTGGGCTGGGCATGGGCGTGGCCGCTCAACCGCCGCATTCTGTATAACCGCGCCTCCGCGGACCCGCAGGGTAAACCGTGGGATCCGAAGCGCCAGCTCCTGAAATGGGATGGCGCGAAGTGGGGCGGCGTGGACATTCCAGACTACAGCGCCGCAGCGCCGGACAGCGATGTCGGACCGTTCATCATGCAGCCGGAAGGGATGGGGCGTCTGTTCGCTATCGATAAGATGGCGGAAGGGCCGTTCCCGGAACACTACGAGCCGTTTGAAACGCCGCTGGGCACTAACCCGCTGCACCCGAACGTGGTCTCGAACCCGGCCGCGCGCGTCTTTAAAGGCGACCTTGAGCAGATGGGCAAAGCGGATAAATTCCCTTACGTCGGCACCACTTACCGCCTGACCGAGCACTTCCACTACTGGACCAAGCACGCGCTGCTTAACGCCATCGCGCAGCCGGAACAATTCGTGGAGATCGGAGAGAAGCTGGCGAACAAGCTGGGCATCGCTCATGGCGATACCGTGAAGGTCTCCTCTAACCGCGGCTATATCAAAGCCAAGGCGGTGGTGACCAAGCGTATTCGCACGCTGAAAGCGGACGGTAAGGATATCGATACTATCGGTATTCCGATTCACTGGGGCTACGAAGGCGTGGCGAAGAAAGGGTTTATCGCCAATACCCTGACGCCGTTTGTCGGTGATGCGAACACGCAGACGCCGGAGTTCAAGGCTTTCCTCGTGAACGTGGAAAAGGCGTAACGGAGACGAATTATGGCTTATCAATCGCAAGACATTATCCGTCGTTCCGCGACTAACGGCTTCACCCCCGCGCCCCGCGCGCGGGACCACCAGGAAGAGGTGGCGAAGCTTATCGACGTCACCACCTGTATCGGCTGTAAAGCCTGCCAGGTGGCCTGTTCCGAGTGGAACGACATCCGGGATGAAGTCGGTCACAACGTCGGGGTATACGATAACCCCGCCGACCTGACCGCCAAATCCTGGACCGTGATGCGCTTCTCGGAAGTGGAGCAGAACGATAAACTGGAGTGGCTCATCCGTAAGGATGGCTGTATGCACTGCGCCGACCCGGGCTGCCTGAAGGCCTGCCCGGCGGAAGGGGCGATCATTCAGTACGCCAACGGCATCGTCGACTTCCAGTCCGAGCAGTGCATCGGCTGTGGTTACTGCATCGCCGGCTGTCCGTTCAACGTGCCGCGCCTGAATCCGGAAGACAACCGCGTCTACAAATGCACGCTGTGCGTCGACCGCGTTAACGTTGGCCAGGAGCCGGCGTGCGTGAAAACCTGCCCGACCGGCGCTATCCACTTTGGCTCCAAAGAGGAGATGAAAACGCTGGCGGGCGAGCGCGTCGCCGAGCTGAAAACCCGCGGCTATGACAACGCGGGGCTGTACGATCCGGCCGGCGTTGGCGGCACGCACGTGATGTATGTGCTGCACCACGCCGACAAGCCGAACCTGTACCACGGCCTGCCGGAGAACCCGGAAATCAGCGCCACGGTTAAGTTCTGGAAAGGGATCTGGAAGCCTCTCGCGGCGGTCGGCTTTGCGGCCACCTTCGCCGCCAGCATCTTCCACTACGTCGGCGTCGGTCCGAACCGCGCGGAAGAGGAAGAGGACAATCTGGATGAAGAGAAAGACGAGGTGCGCAAATGAAAAGACGTGACACCATCGTGCGCTACACCGCGCCGGAGCGAATCAACCACTGGGTCACCGCCTTCTGCTTCGTGCTGGCGGCAGTGAGCGGACTGGGCTTTTTCTTCCCGTCCTTCAACTGGCTGATGCACATCATGGGCACCCCGCAGCTGGCGCGTATTCTGCACCCGTTCGTGGGCGTGATTATGTTTGCTTCGTTCATCATCATGTTCTTCCGCTACTGGCACCACAACCTGATCAACCGGGACGATATTTTCTGGGCGAAAAATATTCGCAAGATTGTCGTCAACGAGGAAGTGGGCGACACCGGGCGCTATAACTTCGGCCAGAAATGCGTGTTCTGGGCGGCGATTATCTTCCTGGTGCTGCTGCTGGTGAGCGGCGTGATCATCTGGCGTCCGTACTTTGCGCCGGCCTTCTCCATCCCGGTTATCCGCTTCGCGCTGATGCTGCACTCCTTCTCTGCGGTGGCGCTGATTGTGGTGATCATGGTGCATATTTACGCTGCGCTGTGGGTGAAGGGCACGATAACCGCGATGGTAGAAGGCTGGGTGACGAAGACCTGGGCGAAGAAACATCACCCGCGCTGGTATCGTGAAGTCCGCGAAAAGCAGGATAAGCGCCAGTCGTAGACCCGAGCGCGTTGTTCGTCTCTGAAATGGCGTCGTATATCGACGCCATTTTTTTGCGGATAACGTGCTGTTTTGACAACGTTAACCATAGTGCGCCGCAGGCCGGAGCGGCACGTTTCCCGGTTCGCTCAAGCCATGGCGCAGGGTGGCTAACCCCAACGGTGCATAGTCGGGGTTATCGATATCAGGTATCGTAACGCACACATTGCGATGTCGTGGGTATATCCCGTATACCAATTGCGGTTATCATTAATGACATCACCAGAGCGGGCGCGTGATGCCCGCCAAATCGCAGAGCGGACGCGACCATCGCCGAATCTGCTGAAACCAGGAAGTGACTGAATGAGCATTCGTATCATCCCGCAAGATGAGCTGGAAAAGAGCGAGAAACGCGCGACGGATATGATCCCGCCGTTGTTGTTTCCCCGGCTCAAAAATTTATATAACCGTCGCGCCGAACGCCTGCGCGAACTGGCTGAAAATAACCCGCTGGGCGATTACCTGCGCTTTGCCGCGCTTATCGCCCACGCGCAGGAAGTGGTGCTGTACGACCATCCGCTGCAGATGGATCTCACCGCGCGCATCAAAGAAGCGAACGACCAGGGTAAACCGCCGCTGGATATCCACGTTTTGCCGCGCGATAAGCACTGGCACAAGCTGCTGCATTCGCTGATTGCCGAACTGAAGCCGGAGATGAGCGGCCCGGCGCTGGCGGTCATTGAGAATCTGGAAAAAGCCTCCGAACAGGAGCTGGAACTGATGGCAAGCGCGCTATTTGCGTCCGATTTTGCCTCTGTCAGCAGCGATAAAGCGCCGTTTATCTGGGCCGCGCTCTCGCTCTATTGGGCGCAGATGGCCAGCTTGATCCCCGGAAAAGCCCGCGCTGAATATGGTGAACAGCGTCAGTTCTGCCCGGTTTGCGGCTCGATGCCGGTCTCCAGCATAGTGCAAATTGGTACCACACAGGGGCTGCGTTATCTGCACTGCAACCTGTGCGAAACCGAGTGGCACGTGGTGCGCGTGAAGTGCAGCAACTGCGAACAGACGCGCGATCTGCACTACTGGTCATTAGATAACGAGCAGTCGGCGATTAAGGCCGAAACCTGCGGCGACTGCGGTACCTACCTGAAGATTCTCTATCAGGAAAAAGACCCTAAAGTGGAAGCCGTCGCCGACGACCTCGCCTCGCTGGTACTGGATGCACGAATGGAACAAGAGGGCTTCGCCCGCAGCTCCATCAACCCGTTCCTGTTCCCTGGCGAAGGGGAATAACGACAGGCATCATGCCGGGTGGCGCCTGTCGCCCGGCTTACCATTGACAAGGCGTAATCGCTCCCGGTATGCCGGCAAACATTTTGAGTTTGCGAGCCGCTTTCCAGAATCACTTCTCAACGAAAATCCCCGGTTTTCTTTTGCTCACAATCAGGCTATAACCCTGTATATCCAAACAGGTTAAGGGAATAAAAAATGGCGCTTGAAAAGGGTATCGCAGAGCTGGTGCGGGAATTTATCGATGCGGGCTGCCCCTCATCACGCGAACAGAATATTGATGACCGGAGACGCGGCTATATCGCCAGCACAGTACTAGCTGGGGAACAGGAAAAGCGCGTTCAGGTAGAAGACATCGAGCTTGAGGGCATGATATTTCGCGTTGTCTCTCCCCTTAACGCTTCTGGCGCACTACCTGCCGTTATCTATTTCCACGGTGGCTGCTTTATCAGCGGCGGTTTCGCCACGCATGACCATCAGCTCCGCCAGCTGGCATATCACAGCGGCTGCCGCGTTATCGCCATGCAATACCGGCTGGCGCCGGAGCATACTTTCCCTGCCGCCCATGACGATGCGGAGAGAGGCGCGCTGATTATTCACCGCCACGCCGGGCAGCTGGGCATCGACGCTTCCCGTATTACGCTGGCTGGCGACAGCGCCGGGGGACATCTGGCATTAGTGACCGCACTGCGGCTCAAAACCGCGCAGGTCTGGCAGCCCGCGCAGCTGGTTTTGATTTACCCGATGCTGGACGCCACCGCCAGCATGAAGAGCTATATCGATAACGGTAAAGATTACATCATCACCGAAGATACGCTGCTCAGTGGCTATGAAATGTACCTTTCAGCGACGGAGCTCCATCACCCGGAAGCCAGCCCGCTGTGGCGTAAAGACTTTCACGGCTTACCGCCAGTACATATTCTGACGGCGGAATATGACCCTTTGCGTGATGAAGGCGAAACGCTTTACCAGCGCCTGCTTGAGCAGGGCGTTGACTGTACCTGTCAGCGTTATCTCGGGGTGATCCACGGCTTCTTTCAGCTGGGCGGCATCAGCCCGGCGGCCGGAAGCGCGATGAGGGATATCGCCTGGCGGGTGAAGTCACCAGAGCAATAGACCGGTATAAACGGAGACTACTCCTCTTCGTTACCGCCCTCTTCATACGGGCCAAACGGCTTCGCAGGAAGAACAATATAGATACCCTCAAAAACCGCGCCGAGCCGATCGTCACCAAACAGTTCAACCTGCAGTTGAACGCGCGCTTTGCGGCCTCGCGCCAGCCGGTCAAGATCGCCGCTTAACGAACCGAGATCGGCAACGGCGCTGGGGCGTCCGCTAATGGGCTGGCTGTAGCGGATATGCGCATCGGCAAGGATAATCGTGCCGCCAAGATGCCGCTCGCGCAGCATCAGCCAGATAAGCCCCCAGCCGGTTAACGTTGCCTGAGAAAACAGGCTGCCGGCAAACAGCGTATGGTGTGGGTTCTGGTTACCGGCTTCCGGCATGGTGGTTATGAATTTTTGCCCGGTATACTGCTGGATGCGCACGCCCATTTTCTCGCTGAGAGGGATGTGCTGATACCAGGCCTGCTGCAGCTGAGCGCACCAGTCGCCGCGATGTAAAATATCGTCCAGCGAGGCTATCGGCTTAATCATCAGAAAATGACGGATCGGCGTGGTGGTCGGCGTGGTGATTTCGCCCTGATTCACAAAACCGAGCTTAGCGAAGAACTCCACCGCATCTTCGCGGGCGCTACAGGTCACGCGCTTAACGCCTTCCTGACGGGCGACGGACTCCAGCGTCATCGCCATCAGGGTTCCCAGCCCTTTATCCTGTACTGACGGATGCACGGCCATAAAACGAATAGAAGCTTCGTTTTCCGCATTCACATACAGCCGCCCGACGGCAACCAGATTGCCCTCTTCATCGACCACCATTTGATGGTGCGCCATCGCATCCCACGCATCGCGCTCGGACCCTTTCGGCTGATGCAGCGGCTTACGCAGCATCTCCCAGCGGAACTGGTAGTAGCTCTCTAACTCTTCTTCTGTTTGCGGTACACGAAGGTGATACATAGCTGTACTCTCTTTTGTTACCCGCAGCCTGCCCGGAAGCTGGCTCATACCTGCAACCAAAAGGTCACGGGACCATCATTTACCAGAGAAACCTGCATATCGGCAGCAAATCTCCCGGTCTGCGTATTCATTTGCTGCTGGCGGCAGCGCTCAACGAAATACTGGTACAGCGCTTCCGCTTTATCCGGCGCGGCCCCTTTAGAAAATCCAGGGCGCATCCCGCGCTCAGTATCCGCTGCCAGCGTAAACTGTGAAACCACCAGCACACTGCCGCCAGCCTGCTGCACGTTAAGATTCATTTTGCCTTCAGCATCGCTAAAAATACGGTATCCCAGCACGCGCTCGCACAGGCGGTTCGCCTTTTGCTCATCATCGTCTCTCTCGACGCCTAACAGCACCAGAAGCCCGGGGCCGATTTCGCCCGTCACTTCACCCTCCACGGTAACGCTAGCTCGGGATACGCGTTGAATTAATGCAATCATGATTGTTCTGTTTCTTCTTTTTTCAGTTTGCGGTATTCACCGAGAGTGACAGTAATTTCAGCGCCAAGCAAGACGATACACCACGTCCAGTACACCCAGACAAACAAAATAGGCACCACGGCGAGCACGCCATATATCAGCTGATATGACGGGAACGCGGTGATATATAAAGCAAAAGCTTTCTTACCCGCTTCAAAGAGCAGCGCAGCGACCAGGGAGCCGATTATCGCATCGCGGTTACGCACCTCGGCCGTCGGCACGATGCTGTAAAGCAGCCAGAATGCCACCCAGGATAAAATGAGCGGAAAAATACGCAGCACATCGTCAATTACGCTATTCAGGTCGCTGGCCCAGCGTAACGACAGAAGATAGGAGCTGATCGCAAGGCTGGCGCCCGCCAGCAGCGGCCCCAGGGTGAGGATCATCCAGTAAACGGCAAAGGAGTAGGTTTTGGGCCGGGTTCGGGTACTGCGCCAGATGGTGTTCAACGCGCTATCAATGGAGTACATCAACAGCAGCGATGTCACAATCAAACCGAAAGCGCCCACGGCGGTCATTCGGCTGGAGTTAGCGACAAACTGCTCAATGTAGCCCTGAATGACATCCCCGGTTGCCGGGATGAAATTGGCGAAGATAAAGTGGCGAATCTGGATACTGACATCAGAAAACATCGGAAATGCCGCGAACAGCGCGAAAACGACGGCAATAAGCGGCACAAGGGAGAGTAACGACACATAGGCAAGATTCCCCGCCAGTGTCGTCATATTATCTTCATCAATACGCCGCCATAGCAGCTTGAGCCAGGCCACCAGCGGTCGCAGATGGCGCGTGGTTTTTTGATGAACGGTTTTTAGCATAGCTGTTTAGCAAAATAGTTGGGGATGGTTTCCTTCCCGGTCACCAGAATGCTGGTTATGCCCAGCTGGTTAGCCCCGGCGATATTGTCCGCGTTATCATCGAAGAAGACCGTATCGTCAGCGGCGAAACCTTCAGCGTCGAGGACGCTCTGATAGATCCGCGCTTCCGGTTTACGCATCCCCATCTCTTGAGAAAGATAGATATGATCAGCAACGGCGCGTATCTCAGGGTACTCATCCGGCCAGAAAGTCGTATGCAAACGGTTCGTGTTGGACAGAACCACAACGCGATGCCCCTGCTCGCGTAATTTTTGCATAATCGCGATAACCTCCGGGCGCAGGGCAACAAAAACCGCCTGCCAGCCGTGGGAGAACTGCTCGTAGCTAAGCGACATGTTCATTTCATGGCACATCGCCGCCGCAAAATCTTCATCGCTGATTTCACCGCGCTCGTGCTGGTGGAACGCTTCGCCCATGGTGAAATGCTGCTGCAGCGTCGCAAGGGGAATCCGCGTTAAATCACTCCACGTCCCGAGCACCCGGTTGAAGTCAATATCGACAATCACATTACCTAAATCAAAGATATAGAGCATGGTCCTCTCCTTTTGCACCGTGGAAAATTAACTGTAGCGGGAAAGGAGAGGTTTGACTATTCAAGAGTACGAACTGAATACTCCCCAGCGCCGTGGAACTGGGGAATATCGCTCATCAACATGGCGATGCTACACCTCTTCCTGAGCCAGAATGATTTCCGTTTGATTCTCATCTAACCATGATTTTAACTGTCCTGACGGACACTCATCGGTAAACAAGGCTGTGGCCTGGGCCACGTTACCAATCTCAACGGCGGCCGATGCGTGATATTTAGTATGATCGGCGGCGAGAAGAATTTGCCGAGAGTGGGCCATCATCGTTTTGGCCACGCTGGCTTCGTTGACGTCAAACTCCAGCAGCGCGCCATCGCTTTCAATAGCTCCGACGCTGGTCACCAGATAATCGGCCCGGAATCCCGCGACAAATTCCGTCGCGGAAGGGCCAATAATGCCGCTATTGTGCGGGCGCAGGGTACCGCCAGGCACCATCACTTCAAATCGCGGATTGTTATAGAGAATATGCGCCACACGCAGACTGTTAGTGATAATCCGTAGATGATTGTGATTTAACAGCGCGCGCGCAACCTGCTCAACGGTGGTGCCAATGGTGATAAACACCGTCGAGCCATCCGGGATGTAGTCAGCCACTGCTTCCGCGATGGCCTTTTTCTCTTCGGTCAAGGAGACTTCACGCTGCTCAAATGCCGTATTGACCACGCTGGACGCTCTGCCCGCTCCGCCGTGATGGCGGGTGATTAATCCCTGCTCGCTGAGTTTACGAATATCACGCCGCACGGTCTGCGTGGAAACGTCCAGCAGGCTAGCCAGTTCATCAATATTCATATAACCGCGCTCGCTAATCAGCATTAGCAGCTGATCGTGCCGCGGGTTACCGGTCAGTTCGGTAAGACTCATGAAATTTCCTCGAAAAACCATTGCCCTGGCATTTTATACAAAAAGTGACAGAAAAGATCGGGTTTGATCACAGTCGGGAATACCCGCGCGCCCTCCTGGGCGCGTACATTTCAGCGCAGCCACTCCGCTGGCAAACCTGACCGCTTCTACCGACGCACTCCCGGAAGCCAGACTGAAGGCCAGCGCACCGTGAAAAACGTCTCCAGCCCCTGTGGTATCAACAACGTCGACTGAAAATCCTGGCTGATGCTGCAGCGCGCCATGCGATATCCAGTAGCATCCCTCACTCCCCCGCGTGACGTAAACATGACCATTTGTGAGCGTTTGTGCTTGTCTCAGTCCTGTTTCAGGTTCTTGAAGTCCTGTTAAACGCGCCAGACCCGGTTCGGAAAAAGCGGCATGATCGCTCAGCGCTACCAGCTCGCTGATATCCTGCGGGGTGACGTCACCATCCAGTACGGTCATAACCCCTGCCCGGCGCGCCAGCGTGAACGCCTGCTTTGCGCCCTCATGCCAGCGTACGTCCGCGAGTATCACGTCCCACTGAGAAAAATCGATCGTGTTGAGCCAGTCGGCATCGGGCAGTAAATCCGGGCTGGGATAGTTCACAATAATCCGCTCCCCCTTCGCATCAACCATAATCGCCGATTGCGAAGAGTTTGCCCGCACATAGCGCCGGGTATAACGGGTATTTACCCCCAGGGATTCCAGCTCCGCCAGCAGCTTTTTTCCAGTGTCGTCATCGCCCACGCGGCCAATAAAGTCCACCTGCGCGCCCAGCTTTGCCGCAGCCACCGCGGCAGTCGCCGCCGGGCCTCCGCCCACTTCTGTATAGCGCTTCGCCACATATTTACCTCCTTCAGTCGGCAAATCTTCTACGTAATAGATGCGATCCATCACGGTGATACCCACACAAGCAATACGAATCATGGTCATTCCTTAGGCGTCTCAAGATGAGAACATTTTAATTTCACGAAATGTTTAAAAAGTGACGGCTGTCAATTTTTTGACTATAAATTACAAATACGATCAAAAACAGACATGAAATAAAACTTTAAGTGACAAAAAATGACAGCCACCACTCAGGAGAACGTTATGCCAGTGATTGCCTTTATCGGATTAGGTCAGATGGGATCACCTATGGCGAGCAATTTGCTCAAACAGGGCCATCAACTCAGCGTCTTTGACGTTAACCCAGATGCCGTTCAGCGCCTGGTGGAAGAAGGGGCACAGCCTGCCAGTAGTCCTGCTCAGGCAGCAAAAGGCGCTGAATTTGTTATCACCATGCTCCCTAATGGCGATCTGGTGCACAGCGTCATGTTCGGCCCAGAAGGTGTCTGTGAGAGCTTGTCACCACAGGGGCTGGTGATTGATATGTCCACGATTCACCCACTGCAAACCGACAAGCTGATGCGCGACATGAGCGCCAAAGGCTTCAGCATGATGGATTGCCCGGTTGGGCGTACCTCCGATCATGTCATCGCAGGCACGCTGCTGTTGCTGGCGGGCGGAACGGCAGAACAGGTTGAGCGGGCGACACCGGTGTTAATGGCGATGGGCAATGAACTGGTCAATGCCGGCGGACCGGGTATGGGCATCCGCGTGAAGCTGATCAACAACTACATGAGCATCGCGCTGAATGCGCTTTCCGCTGAAGCTGCCGTGTTATGCGAAGCCCTGGGCCTATCCTTCGACGTGGCGTTAAAAGTCATGAATGGCACTCCCGCCGGAAAAGGCCATTTCACCACCTCCTGGCCGAATAAAGTGCTGAAAGGCGATCTTTCTCCGGCCTTCATGATCGATTTAGCCCACAAAGATCTGGGTATCGCGCTGGATGTTGCGAATCAACTGCACGTACCAATGCCGCTCGGCGCCGCTTCCCGCGAAGTTTACAACCAGGCCCGAGCCGCAGGTCGTGGTCGGGAAGACTGGACCGCCATTCTTGAGCAGGTTCGCACGTCTGCCGGACTGAACAAAACACATTGATAAGTAAAAGGACTGAACAATGACCAAGTACACCCTGAAAGATATCACGCGCGCTTCCGGCGGTTTTGCCATGCTGGCCGTCGATCAGCGCGAAGCCATGCGCTTAATGTTTACCACGGCGGGTGCGAAATCCCCGGTAACCAACAGCGTGCTGACCGACTTTAAAGTGAATGCGGCGAAAATTCTCTCCCCCTATGCCTCCGCCATTCTGCTGGATCAGCAATTTTGTTACCGCCAGGTGGTGGAACAAAACGCCGTTTCCCCAGGCTGCGCCATGATTGTGGCCGCCGATGAGTTTATTCCGGGCAACGGTATTCCGGTTGATAGCGTGGTGATTGATAAAAAAGTCAATGCACAGACCGTAAAACAGGACGGCGCCAAAGCCCTTAAGCTGCTGGTGCTGTGGCGCAGCGATGAAGATGCCCAGCAACGTCTGGGCATGGTGAAAGAGTTCAACGAGCTATGCCACTCCAGTGGCCTGCTGAGCATTATCGAACCAGTCGTTCGTCCGCCGCGTCGTGGCGATAACTTCGATCGCGAGCAGGCCATTATCGATGCCGCGAAAGAGCTGGGCGACAGCGGCGCCGATCTCTACAAAGTCGAAATGCCGCTGTACGGCAAAGGCTCTCAGCAGGAGCTACTCACCGCCTCCCAACGCCTGAATGAAAACATCAACATGCCGTGGGTCATTCTCTCCTCTGGTGTCGATGAAAAACTGTTTCCTCGCGCGGTCAGCGTTGCAATGACCGCTGGCGCATCAGGCTTCCTGGCCGGGCGTGCAGTCTGGTCATCGGTGATTGGTTTGCCGGATACCGAACTGATGCTGCGCGATGTTTCTGCGCCGAAGCTGCAACGTCTAAGCGATATCGTCGATGAAATGATGGCCCGTCGCCGCTAATACGAGGATCAAATAATGAAATGGTTTAACACCCTGAGCCACAACCGCTGGCTGGAGCAGGAAACCGACCGCATCTTTAACTTTGGTAAGAACGCGGCGGTGCCGACCGGATTTGGCTGGCTGGGAAATAGTGGTCAGGTCAGAACGGATATGGGGACGCATCTGTGGATCACTGCTCGAATGCTGCACGTTTATTCCGTTGCCGCATCTATGGGTCGCCCTGGTGCGTATCAGTTAGTCAGTCACGGTATTAATGCCCTGAACGGCACATTGCGCGACAAACGCTACGGTGGCTGGTACGCCTGCGTGAATGACGAAGGTGTGATGGATGCCTCCAAGCAGGGCTATCAGCATTTCTTTGTGTTGCTTGGCGCGGCAAGCGCGGTCACGACCGGTCATCCACAGGCCAGGAAATTGCTCGATGACGCCATCGAAGTGATTGAAAAATACTTCTGGAGTGAAGATGAGCAGATGTGCCTGGAGTCCTGGGACGAAGCCTTCAGCCAGACGGAAGATTATCGCGGCGGCAACGCTAACATGCACGCAGTTGAAGCCTTCCTGATCGTCTACGATGTCACTCATGACCGTAAATGGCTGGATCGGGCGCTACGCATCGCGTCGGTGATTATTCACGACGTGGCCCGCAGCGGCGAGTATCGCGTTAACGAGTACTTCGATTCGCAGTGGAATCCAATTCGCGATTACAACAAAGACAATCCAGCGCATCGCTTTCGCGCTTACGGCGGTACCCCGGGCCACTGGATCGAGTGGGGCAGATTGATGCTGCATCTGCACGCCGCGCTGGAAGCTCGCTTCGAAACGCCCCCCGCCTGGCTGCTGGAAGATGCTAAAGGTCTGTTCCACGCCACCATCCGCGATGCCTGGGCACCGGATGGCACGGACGGCTTTGTCTACTCAGTGGACTGGGACGGTAAACCTATCGTCCGCGAAAGAGTGCGCTGGCCAATAGTCGAGGCGATGGGCACCGCCTACGCCCTGTATACCCTCACCGGCGATAGCCAGTACGAAACCTGGTATCAGACGTGGTGGGATTACTGCATCACCTATCTGATGGATTACGAGACCGGTTCATGGTGGCAGGAGCTGGACACCAATAACAAGGTGACCACCAAAGTCTGGGACGGCAAGCAGGATATTTACCATCTGCTGCACTGCCTGGTCATCCCGCGTCTACCTCTGGCGCCTGGGCTGGCTCCTGCGGTTGCCGCAGGTCTGCTGGACGTCAATGCAAAATAAGTCATGAGGATAGCAGCCATGCACAGCGGTGGAAAAACCATTCAACTTCAGGCCGGACACTACCGGGCAAAAATCGTAACGGTTGGCGCGGGACTGGCGGAACTGACGCACCATGGGCGTCACGTCGTTATTCCACACAAACCTGAAGAGATGCCGCTGGCGCATCTGGGGAAAATATTGGTTCCCTGGCCAAATCGCATAGCAAACGGCTGCTATCAGCATAACGGCAAGGCATTTCAGCTTGCCGTTAACGACCTTGCTTCGCAGAGCGCAATTCATGGCCTTTTAGCCTGGCAAGATTGGCAGATTAACCAGCAGTCGGCATCGGAAGCGTCGCTGATGATTTTTCTGCCGCCCTCATATGGCTATCCCTTTTCGCTGCTTGTCGAAGTCATATACCGCCTGGACGCCATAGGCGGTCTACATGTTTATATCAGCGCGCTCAATATCGGCGATCAACCAGCCCCTTACGGTTCCGGCGCGCATCCCTATTTAACCTGCGATCTTGAGAAAATAGATAGCTGTACGCTAATCCTTCCGGCAGACGAGGTATTGAGCATTGATACCCAGGAGTTGCATCGCGTTGAGCACACAGAGCTAAATTTCACCACGCCACGCCCTATCGCGGCGACGCAGATCGATCACACCTTTAAAACGACAGCGCCGGGCGATGAGTGGGAAGTCAGAATGTTCAGCGCAGCAAAAAATATGACGACGTTTCTGCGCTGCGACCAGCCCTGGCTGCAGGTTTACAGCGGCGAAAAGTTACATCGACAAGGACTTGCCGTCGAGCCCATGACCTGTCCGCCTGATGCCTTTAATTCCGGAATTGGCCTTATTTCTCTTACCCCAGGCGAGATGCACCGGATGCGCTTTTTGATCGGCGCTGAATAGCCCCATTCCGACGCAAAAATTACCGAATTACCCTATATCTACGGAGACGAAAATGAATTCGTTACAACAACGGTCAAGCGCATTAGAACTCACAAACCTACAGGATGGCTTTACGCTAACGTATCAACAGCGCCTGATTCTGCGCCATACCTCGCAAACACCTTGCCTGTGGATTGGCAACGGCGTCGCGGATATTGATATGTTTCGTGGCAACTTCAGCATTAAAGACAAACTGAATGAAAAAATTGCCCTCACGAGTGCCACGGTCAGTGAATCATCAGACGGCTGGCGGGTCGATTTCAGCCGCGGCACCATCAACGCCACGCTGCAAATCTCCACCGATGAACAGGGCCGCCTGAAGCTGGATCTGCAAAACGACGATCTGAGCCACAATCGCATCTGGCTGCGGCTGGCCGCTAACCCAGCCGATCATATCTACGGCTGCGGTGAACAGTTCTCTTACTTTGATTTACGCGGCAAGCCGTTCCCACTGTGGACCAGCGAACAGGGCGTGGGTCGTAATAAAACTAGCTATGTCACCTGGCAGGCGGACTGCAAAGAGAACGCGGGCGGCGACTATTATTGGACCTTCTTCCCGCAACCAACCTTTGTCAGCACGCAAAAATACTACTGCCATGTTGATAACAGCTGCTACATGAATTTCGACTTTAGCGCACCGGAGTATCACGAGCTGGCGCTGTGGGAAGACAAAACCACCCTGCGCCTTGAATGTGCCGACAGCTATATCTCCCTGTTGGAAAAACTCACCGCGCTGCTGGGCCGCCAACCTGAACTGCCGGACTGGGTTTACGATGGCGTCACGCTCGGTATTCAGGGCGGCACCGAGGTGTGCCAGAACAAGCTGGACACCATGCGTAATGCGGGCGTGAAGGTGAACGGTATCTGGGCGCAGGACTGGTCCGGCATCCGCATGACCTCTTTCGGTAAACGCGTGATGTGGAACTGGAGGTGGAACAGCGACAACTATCCACAGCTGGATAGCCGTATTCAGCTGTGGAAAGAGGAGGGCGTGCAGTTCCTCTCTTATATCAACCCGTACGTTGCCAGCGATAAAGATCTTTGTGCCGAAGCGGCAAAGCACGGTTATCTGGCAAAAGATGCCTCTGGCGATGACTATCTGGTGGAGTTTGGCGAGTTCTACGGCGGCGTGGTTGACCTGACCAACCCCGAAGCCTACGACTGGTTCAAAGAAGTGATTAAAAGGAACATGATTGCGCTGGGCTGCGGCGGCTGGATGGCGGACTTTGGCGAATATCTACCCACCGATACGTACCTGCACAACGGCGTCAGCGCCGAAATTATGCATAATGCCTGGCCCGCGCTGTGGGCGAAGTGTAACTACGAGGCATTACAGGAGACCGGCAAACTCGGCGAGATCCTATTCTTTATGCGCGCAGGCTACACTGGCAGCCAGAAGTACTCCACGATGATGTGGGCGGGCGATCAGAACGTGGACTGGAGCCTCGACGATGGCCTGGCTTCCGTCGTGCCTGCAGCGCTGTCGCTAGCGATGACCGGACATGGCCTGCACCACAGTGATATCGGCGGCTACACCACACTGTTTGATATGAAACGTAGCAAAGAGCTGCTGCTTCGCTGGTGCGACTTTAGCGCCTTCACCCCGATGATGCGTACCCACGAAGGCAATCGCCCAGGCGATAACTGGCAGTTTGATGGCGACGACCAAACGATCGCCCACTTTGCCCGTATGACCACCGTCTTTACCACCCTGAAACCGTATCTCAAGCAGGCGGTCGCGCAAAACAGCGCCACCGGGCTACCGGTCATGCGTCCGCTATTCCTGCACTACGAAGATGATGCGGCAACCTACAGCCTGAAATACCAGTACCTGCTGGGACAAGATCTGCTTGTTGCTCCGGTTCACGAAGAGGGAAGACACGACTGGACGCTGTATCTGCCAGAAGATAGCTGGGTCAACGTCTGGACTGGAGAAAACTACCAGGGCGGTGAAATCACCGTTGACGCGCCCATAGGCAAGCCTCCGGTATTTTATCGTGCGAAGAGTGAGTGGGCATCACTGTTTGCCGCTTTGCGCAATATCTAATACGGCTCGCCCGTAGGGACACCTGCGGGCAAATGGAGAATAACAATGAGTCAAATTACAGCCAATCCGGCAACCCAGCACTTACCTTTTAAAGAAAAACTGGCCTATGGGATGGGTGATTTAGGCTCCAATATCCTGCTGGACATTGGAACGCTCTATTTACTCAAGTTTTATACCGATGTCCTCGGTTTACCCGGTACCTACGGTGGCATCATTTTCCTTATCGCTAAATTTTTTACCGCGTTTACCGATATGGGAACCGGGATAATGCTCGACTCCCGGCGAAAAATCGGTCAAAAAGGCAAATTCCGCCCATTTGTTCTCTATGCGGCTTTCCCGGTCACTTTACTGGCTATCGCTAACTTTGTTGGTACACCGTTTGAGGTCACCGGCAAAACGGTAATGGCAACGGTACTGTTTATGCTGTACGGACTGTTCTTTAGCATGATGAACTGCTCTTACGGCGCGATGGTACCCGCTATTACCAAAAACCCTGATGAACGAGCTTCACTTGCCGCCTGGCGACAAGGCGGCGCAACCCTCGGGCTGTTGCTGTGCACCGTGGGTTTTGTACCGGTAATGAATCTGATCGAAGGCAACTCGCAGCTGAGCTACATCTTCGCAGCCACCCTATTCTCGCTGTTTGGCCTGTTCTTTATGTGGTGGTGCTACTCGGGAGTAAAAGAGCGCTATGTCGAGGTGAACCCCCTCAATAACGCGCAAAAACCGGGGCTACTGCAATCCTTTCGCGCCATCGCTGGTAACCGTCCGCTGTTTGTTTTATGCATTGCCAACCTTTGCACGCTCGGCGCGTTTAACGTCAAGCTGGCGATACAGGTTTATTACACCCAGTACGTATTAAACGATCCCATCCTGCTCTCCTGGATGGGCTTCTTTAGCATGGGCTGTATCTTCATTGGCGTGTTTTTAATGCCGGGAATGGTCAGACGCTTTGGTAAGAAAAAAGTCTATATCGGCGGCCTACTGATTTGGGTCGCGGGCGATCTACTCAACTACTTCTTCGGCGGTGGTTCGGTCAGCTTTGTGGCGTTCTCTTGCCTGGCATTCTTCGGTTCAGCGTTCGTGAATAGTCTGAACTGGGCGCTGGTTTCCGACACGGTAGAATATGGTGAATGGCGCACTGGCGTGCGCTCGGAAGGTACGGTGTACACCGGTTTCACTTTCTTCCGTAAAGTGTCGCAGGCGCTGGCGGGCTTCTTCCCGGGCTGGATGTTGACGCAAATTGGTTATATCCCAAACGTGGTGCAATCGACTGATACCGTCGAGGGGCTTCGCCAGCTGATCTTTATTTATCCTTGCGCGCTGGCCGTGATTACCATCGTCGCAATGGGCTGTTTCTACAACCTCAACGAGAAGATGTATGTCCGTATTGTTGAAGAGATAGAAGCCCGTAAACAACCCGTTTGATAATAATAGATAACGCCCTACGGGGCGTTATTGAGGAGCGATTATGTCTGACCATGATCCGCTAACGCTAAAACTCAGCCTGCGGGAAAAATGCGCCTACGGGATGGGTGATTTTGGTTCAAATTTGATGCTGTGTATCGGCACACTGTATCTGCTCAAATTTTATACCGATGAACTAGGAATGCCAGCATACTACGGCGGGATTATCTTTCTGGTGGCGAAATTCTTTACCGCCTTCACCGATATGCTAACCGGCGTACTGCTGGACTCCCGGCGTAACATTGGCGCAAAAGGAAAATTCAGGCCCTTTATATTGTATGCCTCATTTCCTGTTGCGCTGGTGGCCACGGCGCAGTTTTTAGCTACAGATTTTACGCTGACGGTCAAAACGGCCATAGCGACCATACTGTTCATGATGTTTGGCCTGTTTTACAGCCTGATGAACTGTTCCTATGGGGCGATGGTACCTGCCATCACCAAAAATCCGCATGAGCGCGCTCAGTTGGCCGCCTGGCGTCAAGGCGGCGCCACCCTCGGCCTGCTGCTGTGTACGGTTGGGTTTATGCCAATTCAAGCGCTTTTTATTGATTCACCTTCGCTGGGTTACCTGATAGCTGCCCTGCTCTTCTCTGTTTGTGGGTTGTTTAGCATGTGGTGGTGCTTTAGCGGAGTGAAAGAGCGTTATATCGAAATCGTACCCGATCACCACCAGCCCAGCATTCTCAAATCTTTCTGCGCAATCTTCCGTAATCCTCCGCTGCTGGTGTTGTGCATTGCGAACCTGTGCACGCTAGCAGCATTTAACATCAAGCTGGCCATTCAGGTTTACTACACCCAGTACGTGCTCAATGATATTCATCTGCTGTCGTGGATGGGATTCTTTAGCATGGGGTGCATTCTGGTAGGCGTACTGATGGTTCCGGCAGCGGTGCAGCGCTTTGGTAAAAAGCAGGTTTATCTTGGCGGGCTGGCGCTATGGGCCATTGGCGATGTATTGAATTTTTTCTGGGGCGGAACCTCAGTCCTGTTTGTAACGCTCTCCTGTATGGCGTTCTTTGGCACCGCTTTTGTGAACAGCCTGAACTGGGCGCTGGTTTCGGATACAGTTGATTACGGTGAGTGGAAAACAGGCGTTCGTGCCGAAGGTTCGGTTTATACCGGCTATACCTTTTCGAGGAAAATCTCTGCTGCGCTTGCTGGCTTCTTACCGGGTATTATGCTATCGCAAATTGGCTATATCCCTAATATCACACAAAGCGAAACCACCTTGCTTGGCTTGCGTCAGCTTATTTTTATCTGGCCCTGTACGCTTGCCATTATTGCGGCACTGACTATGGGCTTCTTTTATAAACTCAATGAGACCCGCTTTGCTTTTATTATTGAGGAAATTGAAGATCGAAAGAAAACGATAAAACCCGGCATCATGAATAATTAAAAAGCTCTATTTTCAATAAAATTGCCGCTCTATCCATTTCGATGGATAGCGGCTCCCCTACGTTAAAAATGGACTTATCATGAAAAAAATAAACGCATTACTTTTGTTAACCTCTGTTATTTCAACCTCTGCATTAGCTGGTGCCTATGTGGAAAACCGCGAGGCATATAATCTGGCATCGGACCAAATGGAGTTCATGCTCCGCGTTGGCTACAACTTCGATATGGGCGCAGGACTTATGCTCACTAACACCTATACTCTTCAGCGCAAGGATGAATTAAAGCATGGCTATAATGAAATCGAGGGGTGGTATCCACTCTTTAGGCCGACGGATAAATTAACTATTCAACCCGGTGGCTTAATTACCGATAAAAGCGTAGGCTCCAGCGGCGCAGTTTATCTCGACGTTAATTATAAATTTACCCACTGGTTTAATTTGACCGTTCGCAACCGATATAATCACCATAACTACAGCTCAACTGACTTAAACGGTGAGCAAGATAATAATGACACCTACGAAGTGGGCACCTATTGGAATTTTATTATCACCGATAAATTTTCTTATACTTTTGAACCACACTATTTTACGCGGGTGAATGACTTTAATAGTAGCAATGGTAAAAACCATCACTGGGAAATTACCAATACTTTCAGGTATCGCATCAATCAAAACTGGTTACCCTACTTTGAACTACGCTGGCTGGACCGTAATGTGGAACCTTACCATCGGGAACAAAACCAGATCCGTGTGGGGGTGAAGTATTTATTCTAAGTTATAGGCAAAAAAAAGCCGCTGATAATCAGCGGCTTTTTCATCATGAGAAGTGTTAATTAATCTTCTTTCGCACCGCGCATCGCGCGTTTACGGTCGTTCTCGGTCAGGTGACGTTTACGGATACGGACAGAAGTCGGGGTGACTTCTACCAGTTCGTCGTCATCGATGAACTCCAGAGCCTGCTCCAGGGTCATCTTAACCGGCGGCACCAGAACCGTTGCTTCGTCAGTACCGGACGCACGCATGTTGGTCAGTTTCTTACCGGTCAGGCAGTTTACCGTCAGGTCGTTAGAACGACTGTGAATACCGATAATCTGGCCTTCGTAAACTTCTGCGCCGTGACCCAGGAACAGCTTACCGCGATCCTGCAGGCTGAACAGTGCGAACGCAACCGCTTTACCCTGGCCGTTGGAGATCAGAACACCGTTCTGACGCTGACCCACATCACCCGCACGAACGTCGTCGTAGTGGCTGAAGGTGGAGTACAGCAGACCGGTACCGGAGGTCATGGTCATGAATTCTGAACGGAAGCCGATCAGACCACGGCTTGGGATCACGTAGTCGAGACGTACGCGGCCTTTGCCATCTGGATTCATGTTTTTCAGATCGCCTTTACGCTCACCCAGCGCCTGCATCACAGAACCCTGGTGCTGCTCTTCAACGTCCAGCGTGACGTTTTCGAACGGCTCTTGCTTACGGCCATCGATTTCGCGGAAGATAACTTTCGGACGGGAAACCGCCATTTCGAAACCTTCACGACGCATGTTCTCGATAAGAACGGACAGGTGCAGTTCGCCACGGCCAGAAACGCGGAATGCGTCTGCATCCGGCGTTTCTTCAACGCGCAGCGCCACGTTATGCACCAGCTCTTTGTTCAGGCGGTCAAGGATCTGACGAGAGGTAACGTACTTACCTTCTTTACCGCAGAACGGCGAGGTGTTAACGCAGAAGAACATAGAGACGGTCGGCTCATCAACAGACAGCGCCGGCAGCGCTTCAACATTCTGCGTATCACAGATGGTGTCAGAGATGTTCAGTTCGCCCAGGCCGGTGATCGCGATGATATCGCCAGCTTCTGCAACGTCGCTCTCGATACGCTCAAGGCCCAGATGGGTCAGAACTTTACCGACTTTACCGTTACGAGTTTTGCCTTCGCTATCAATGATAGTGACCTGCTGGTTCGGCTTCACTTTACCGCGCTTGATGCGGCCGATGCCGATGACGCCAACGTAGTTGTTGTAGTCCAGCTGGGAGATTTGCATCTGCAGCGGGCCATCCAGGTCAACGTTCGGCGCCGGTACGCGATCGACGATGGTCTGATACAGCGGAGTCATGTCTTCAGCCATATCTTCGTGATCCAGACCCGCAATACCATTCAGCGCAGAAGCGTAAACGATAGGGAAGTCCAGCTGTTCGTCGGTAGCGTCGAGGTTAACGAACAGGTCGAATACCTGATCGACAACCCAGTCAGGGCGCGCGCCCGGACGGTCAACTTTGTTGATAACAACAATTGGCTTCAGGCCATGAGCAAAGGCTTTTTTGGTCACGAAGCGCGTCTGCGGCATCGGACCATCCATTGCATCAACGACCAACAGAACGGAATCAACCATGGACATGACACGTTCAACTTCACCACCGAAGTCGGCGTGCCCCGGGGTATCAACGATGTTGATACGGTAGTCATTCCATTTGATAGCGGTGTTTTTAGCCAGGATGGTAATCCCGCGCTCTTTCTCCAAATCGTTGGAGTCCATCACTCGCTCTTGAGTTTCGGCACGCGCGTCGAACGTACCGGATTGCTGTAGCAGCTTATCAACCAGGGTAGTTTTACCATGGTCAACGTGCGCGATGATGGCGATATTACGCAAATTTTCGATCACAACTTTGCCTCAGGCATTAGAAATAGCGCGTTATTGTACACGGATTAATCGCAGTACAAAACAGGATCACAAACATCCTCCGCAAACAAGTATTGCAGAGATTCTTTGTGATCGCTTTCACGGAGCGTTAAAAGGGTTATTCAAGGTCAATTGCACCAAATAAGTGCCCAATGTTCACACAAATGCACTATATTGGTGCAATGCATTCATTTTGGTGCAGCCCTTTTGCACGATGATGTGCATGATAACGCCTTTTGGGGGCAATTTAAAAGTTGGCACAGATTTCGCTTTATATTTTTTAAGGCAACAACGCCACTTTACGTAGTTAAAAAGTTTTCGTTTCCACGACGACAATGACCAATCCGGGAGAGTTTAAGTATGTCCGCTGAACACGTTTTGACGATGCTGAACGAGCATGAAGTGAAGTTTGTCGATCTGCGCTTCACCGATACCAAAGGTAAAGAACAGCACGTTACTATTCCTTCTCATCAGGTAAATGCCGAATTCTTCGAAGAAGGCAAAATGTTTGATGGCTCCTCGATTGGCGGCTGGAAAGGTATTAACGAATCCGACATGGTTCTGATGCCGGATGCAACCACCGCGCTGATCGACCCGTTCTATGAAGAACCGACGCTGATCATCCGCTGCGACATCCTGGAACCAGGCACCCTGCAGGGCTATGATCGCGACCCGCGTTCCATTGCTAAGCGCGCTGAAGAGTATCTGCGCTCTACCGGTCTGGCTGACACCGTGCTGTTCGGGCCAGAACCAGAATTCTTCCTGTTCGACGACATCCGTTTTGGTGCCTCCATCTCCGGTTCCCACGTTGCTATCGACGATATCGAAGGCGCATGGAACTCTTCCACCAAATACGAAGGCGGCAACAAGGGCCACCGTCCGGGTGTGAAAGGCGGTTACTTCCCGGTTCCGCCAGTAGACTCCTCACAGGATATCCGCTCCACCATGTGTATGATCATGGAAGAGATGGGTCTGGTTGTTGAAGCTCACCACCACGAAGTGGCGACTGCGGGCCAGAACGAAATCGCGACCCGCTTTAACACCATGACCAAAAAAGCGGACGAAATTCAGATTTACAAATACGTTGTGCACAACGTTGCACACCGTTTCGGCAAAACCGCGACCTTTATGCCAAAACCGATGTTTGGCGATAACGGTTCCGGTATGCACTGCCACATGTCCCTGTCCAAGAACGGCGTAAACCTGTTCTCCGGCGACAAATACGCAGGCCTGTCTGAACAAGCGCTGTACTATATCGGCGGCGTAATCAAACACGCTAAAGCGATTAACGCCCTGGCTAACCCGACCACCAACTCCTACAAGCGTCTGGTCCCGGGTTACGAAGCGCCGGTTATGCTGGCTTACTCTGCCCGTAACCGTTCCGCGTCTATCCGTATTCCGGTTGTCACCTCTCCGAAAGCGCGCCGTATCGAAGTTCGCTTCCCGGACCCGGCTGCTAACCCGTACCTGTGCTTCGCGGCGCTGCTGATGGCTGGCCTTGACGGTATCAAGAACAAAATCCATCCGGGCGAAGCCATGGATAAAAACCTGTACGATCTGCCGCCGGAAGAAGCGAAAGAGATCCCACAGGTTGCAGGCTCTCTGGAAGAAGCACTGAACGCGCTGGACGCGGACCGTGAATTCCTGACCGCCGGCGGCGTATTCACCAACGACGCTATCGATGCTTACATCGCCCTGCGTATTGAAGAAAACGACCGCGTACGCATGACTCCGCACCCGGTTGAGTTTGAGCTGTACTACAGCGTCTAATTTTGCTGTAAATCCGCGGTATTCCGTGTTGTGGCGTGGGGTACCAAGGATGTTTTGTTGCCGTGGAAACTTTCAGCCCATCTCAGGATGGGCTTTTTTCTCCACCAACGCGCTGATCCCATGAGCTTTTTATTCATAAAAAGCTATACTGCACTAAAATGGTGCACTCTTTTTCAGGAGACTGTCGAATGGCAACAGGCACACTGCCCGATGCTGGGCAGATCCTTAACTCTTTAATCAACAGTATCTTACTGGTCGATGACGACCTGGCGGTACATTACGCGAACCCGGCGGCGCAGCAGCTGTTGGCGCAAAGCTCGCGTAAATTATTCGGCACGCCGCTGCCGGAGCTGTTGAGCTATTTCTCGCTGAATATCGGCCTCATGCAAGAGAGCCTCGCCGCAGGTCAGGGTTTTACCGATAACGAAGTGACGCTGGTTATTGATGGCCGCTCGCATATCCTTTCCCTAACGGCGCAACGCCTACCGGAAGGCTATATCCTGCTGGAAATGGCGCCGATGGATAATCAGCGTCGCCTGAGCCAGGAGCAGCTACAGCACGCACAACAGATTGCCGCGCGTGACTTAGTGCGTGGTCTGGCCCACGAGATTAAAAATCCGCTGGGCGGCCTGCGCGGCGCGGCGCAGCTGCTGAGCAAAGCGCTGCCCGACCCTGCGCTAATGGAATATACCAAAGTCATTATTGAACAGGCCGACCGGTTAAGAAATCTGGTCGACCGTCTACTGGGACCACAGCATCCCGGAATGCATGTAACAGAAAGCATCCACAAGGTCGCTGAGCGGGTGGTGAAGCTGGTGTCGATGGAACTACCGGATAACGTTAAGCTGGTGCGCGACTATGACCCCAGCCTGCCAGAACTCCCGCACGACCCAGACCAAATTGAACAAGTGCTGCTGAACATCGTACGCAACGCGCTGCAGGCGCTGGGACCGGAGGGCGGAGAGATCACTCTGCGCACCCGGACGGCCTTCCAGTTAACCCTGCACGGCGTGCGCTACCGCCTCGCAGCGCGTATCGACGTTGAAGATAACGGCCCGGGAATCCCATCTCACTTACAGGATACGCTGTTTTATCCCATGGTGAGCGGACGCGAAGGCGGTACCGGACTCGGTCTGTCTATCGCCCGCAGCCTTATCGATCAGCACTCCGGCAAAATTGAATTTACCAGTTGGCCAGGGCATACCGAATTCTCGGTGTACCTGCCTATTCGGAAGTAGAGGTGTTTATGCAACGAGGGATAGCATGGATCGTTGACGACGATAGCTCCATCCGTTGGGTGCTTGAACGCGCGCTCACCGGGGCAGGCTTGAGTTGTACAACGTTTGAAAGCGGCAATGAGGTGCTTGATGCCCTCACGACCAAAACCCCGGATGTGCTGCTGTCGGATATCCGCATGCCGGGGATGGATGGGCTGGCGCTGCTAAAGCAAATTAAACAGCGTCATCCGATGCTCCCGGTCATCATAATGACGGCGCATTCGGATCTTGACGCGGCGGTCAGCGCCTATCAGCAGGGCGCCTTTGATTATCTGCCGAAGCCGTTTGATATCGATGAAGCGGTGGCGCTGGTCGACCGTGCGATTAGCCATTACCAGGAACAGCAGCAGCCGCGTAATGCGCCGATTAACAGCCCGACGGCCGATATCATCGGCGAAGCGCCGGCCATGCAGGACGTTTTTCGCATTATCGGCCGCCTGTCGCGTTCATCAATCAGCGTACTGATCAACGGGGAATCCGGTACCGGTAAAGAGCTGGTTGCCCATGCTCTCCATCGGCACAGTCCGCGCGCCAAGGCGCCGTTTATCGCGCTAAATATGGCGGCAATACCTAAAGATTTAATCGAATCAGAACTATTTGGCCACGAGAAAGGGGCCTTTACCGGCGCTAATACTGTGCGTCAGGGACGTTTTGAGCAGGCAGACGGCGGCACGCTGTTCCTCGACGAGATCGGCGATATGCCGCTGGACGTACAGACTCGCCTGCTGCGCGTCCTCGCTGATGGCCAGTTTTATCGCGTCGGCGGCTATGCGCCGGTGAAAGTGGATGTGCGCATCATTGCCGCAACCCACCAGAACCTTGAGCTGCGCGTCCAGGAAGGAAAATTCCGCGAGGATTTATTCCACCGCCTTAACGTGATTCGCGTCCATCTGCCGCCGCTGCGCGAACGTCGGGAAGATATCCCCCGTCTGGCGCGACATTTCCTGCAAATCGCCGCCCGTGAGCTGGGCGTAGAGGCCAAACAGCTGCATCCGGAGACGGAGATGGCGTTAACCCGACTGGCATGGCCGGGTAACGTACGTCAGCTGGAAAATACCTGTCGATGGCTGACGGTAATGGCCGCAGGTCAGGAGGTTCTGACGCAGGATCTTCCCAGCGAGCTTTTTGAAACCGCGATACCGGATAACCCAACGCAAATGCTGCCGGATAGCTGGGCCACGCTGCTGGGACAGTGGGCCGATCGCGCTTTGCGTTCCGGTCATCAAAACCTGCTCTCGGAAGCGCAACCTGAGATGGAGCGCACGCTGCTGACCACCGCCTTACGCCACACTCAGGGGCATAAACAAGAGGCGGCCCGGCTGCTGGGATGGGGTCGTAATACCCTGACGCGTAAGCTAAAAGAGTTGGGGATGGAGTAGCTGCGCACTGGCGAGTAAAAAATAGTCACCCAGCGCAAACTGCTGCTATTTTGTACTTTACTGTTGCCATGCGTTGAGTATGATCTTGCCCGGAAAGACGGGGGAGAAATCATGCTTGAATCACTCATTAATATTATATCGAGCGGTGTTGCAGCGGGTCATACGCCGCAGACGGCGGTCGCTGCCGTTCTGTGCGCGGCAATGGTTGGCCTGTTTAGCTGATAATATCCCCTCTCCTGCCAGGAGAGGGGATATTGCTTATATGACGCGGGAAAACTGCTGCATCCGCGCTTTCTGGCGCAGATACGCATCAAAACACATGCAGATATTGCGAATCAGCAGCCGGCCTTTCGGCGTTACCTGAATGCCTTTCCCATCCACATCCACCAGCCCGTCTTTGGCCAGCGGCGCCAGCAATTTCATATCGTCGGCAAAGTAGCTATCGAAGGTAAGATCCCACTGCGCTTCTACCGCAGCGAAGTCGAGACGGAAGTTACAAATCAGCGCCTTAATCACGTCACGGCGGATACAGTCATCGCGAGTCAACGCGATACCGCGCCACAGCGCCGTTCCGGTTTCATCAACCTGCTGATAATACTGCTTCAACTCTTTCTGGTTCTGCGCGTAGCAATCGCCAATCATGCTGATCGCCGACACGCCCATCCCCAGCAGGTCGGTGTCTCCCTGGGTGGTATATCCCTGGAAGTTCCGATGCAGGATACCTTCACGTTGGGCTATCGCCAGTTCATCATCCGGACGGGCAAAGTGGTCCATGCCGATAAACTGATATCCCGCGGCCGTCAGTGAATTGATGGTTTCCTGAAGAATGTCCAGCTTCTGCTCCGCTGAGGGCAAATCGGCATCTTTGATTTTGCGCTGCGCGGCGAAGAGCGTGGGCAGATGCGCGTAATTGAACACGCTCAGACGATCGGGATTAAGCTCCGCCACTTTCTGTAGCGTATAAGCGAAGCTCTGCGGCGTCTGCTTCGGCAGGCCGTAAATCAGGTCGATATTAGTCGAGGTAAAGCCAATGTCGCGCGCATGGTTGAGTAGCGCGAAGATAAAGGCCTCATCCTGCTCGCGATTCACCAGGCGCTGTACTTCTTTGTTGAAGTCCTGCACGCCCATACTCAGGCGATTAAAGCCTTCGCCGCGTAAATGATCCAGCACATCGAGTTCGATTTCGCGCGGATCAACCTCAATGGAGATCTCTGCATCCGCGTTAAAATTGAAATGGGTACGCAGCAGACCCATCAGACGACTAATTTGCGCCTTGTTTAAATACGTTGGCGTACCGCCGCCCCAGTGCAGCTGATTAACTTTGCGGCCAGCAAAAAGCGGCGCGCGATGAATAATCTCCTGCTCAAGCACATCCAGATACTGGTCGGCCTTATGCTGTTGGCGGGTGACGATTTTATTGCAGCCGCAGAAATAGCAAAGCTTATGGCAAAACGGGATATGCACGTACAGCGACAGGGGACGCTGCGGATAGCGGGCAACCGCCGCATCAAATTCAGCGGCGCCGAATTCTGGAGAAAACTCCAGCGCGGTGGGATACGAAGTATAACGCGGCCCGGAATAGTTATATTTCTGGATCAGGGCCAGATCCCAGTCGATTAACTGCACAGACATGCTCACTCCTTCCGATGGTACCGTCGGCGGGTACGCCGCCCCGGCCCAACCGCACCTCGGGTAATGAGCCGGTTGCGCAGCCATTTTTGACGCCGCGACAACCGTCGTAGTTTAACGAATAACCACAGCAGATAACATATAACCAGAAGGGTTATAAGCAGGACCGGGAATCCGATGGGGTGCAAACGTTAGTTTCCACCCTTCAGCAGACGCATCATATCTTCTTTGCGCTCTTCCTCTTCTTCATCTTCGTCATCATCGTATGAGAGGCCCAGCTGCTGCATCAGCTCATCAATACGATCCAGCTTGGCGTCAACCCAGGCCTGCTCTTCGGCATTCAGGGTGCCGCCCTCTTCCAGACGTTCCAGCAGCGCGTCCAGGCGCTCATCGTTCTCCAGCAAATCCAGCTCAGCCTGCGGTGAAAGCATAGGTTTCTCGCTCTTTGGTTTATGCTGCTTAATCGCCGGAGCATTTTCAGTTACGCCCAGCGGGATTGGTTTTTTACTGCCAATTCGGGGATCTTGCTGCTGGCCTTGTTTTTTACCTGCCGAAGCGGTCTCGCCACCGGTCGCACGACTTCCTGCCGCGTGGCCACGATGCTTCTTCTGATGCTTACGCTCGCGGGCTTCCTGGTTCAATTCTTCACGGGTTTTGCGATTTTTTTTGCCGCGAGGTACGGATGTCGGTTTTTTCATGTTGTGTAATCTTCAGGCCGTTTTCTTCAGTATAGAATTGAGGCGGAATCTAGCAGAAAGCAAGCAAAGAAAAAAGGCGACAGATTACTCTGTCGCCTTTTTCCGCACTAACAACCCTTAATGGGCTTCTACTTTCCATGTTCGCTAACGACACACCCTGTCTTTCCTTTAGCGACCAACGGTCCCTGTTACATCCATTTCCTTTTAAAACGTCTCCAGACGTTTGTCATCCTGACAATCCGTAGTCCTCGCCTCCTGGCGCTTCCTGACTCCTCATCCTGAGTCATAATCCTGTCAGCATCCTCGCCCTTGACCGCTACTTTACTGTTTTGAGAAAAACCTACAACCGACTGTACGGAAAAAAAACGAGTTTCAGAATTTTCTTTCAGCCCAACACGATGATTTATCAGAATTTGTATTATGTTTACTCAGTTTTTCCTCATGTATTTCTCATATAATCAATAGCCAATGTCTTACAAAGACTGTGGTTTTAGCTTACAGCGATGAGGTGCGGTAAAAACAGCCTTTTTCTGCTGTTCAGGTATAATCCCCGTCAAAGCCTGATTTAACGGAGACGACCGTCTTGACCAACTGGAATTATCAACTGACGCATTTTGTCACTAGCGCGCCAGATATCCGCCATCTTCCTGCCGATACCGGTATTGAAGTGGCCTTTGCTGGCCGCTCTAACGCCGGGAAATCCAGCGCTCTGAACACGCTGACTAACCAGAAAAGCCTGGCGCGTACTTCGAAGACGCCCGGCCGTACGCAGCTGATTAACTTGTTTGAAGTCGCTGAGGGCAAACGCCTGGTCGACCTGCCGGGCTATGGTTATGCCCAGGTTCCCGAAGAGATGAAAATCAAGTGGCAGCGCGCACTGGGTGAATATCTCGAGAAACGCCTTTGCCTGAAAGGCCTGGTTGTGCTGATGGATATCCGTCATCCGCTTAAAGATCTCGATCAGCAGATGATCCAGTGGGCGGTTGAAAGCGATATTCCGGTTCTGGTGCTGCTGACCAAAGCCGATAAGCTGGCCAGCGGCGCGCGGAAAGCGCAGATCGCTATGGTCCGTGAAGCGGTAACCGCCTTTAACGGAGATGTGCAGGTGGAAGGATTTTCTTCCCTGAAGAAGCAAGGCGTGGATAAACTACGGCAGAAACTGGATAGCTGGTATAACGATATCCCACCTCAGGAAGAACCTGAAGACGGCGAATAGTCTCGCTAATTACCCCGGGTAGCGGCGCTTGACGCCCTGTCCGGGTAGCCCGCCTCATCAGCATCGATACGCAAAAATTTTCTTTCGCGCAATAAAAAACGCCCCGGTCATAAATGACCGGGGCGGCTAAAATATTCAGCCAAATCCGATTACGTGAAGTAAAAGGTCTGAAAGATAGAACATCTTACCTCTGTACCCTACGTCTTTAACTCTACTCTTCTTTCGATTACGGATAAAGCATTTTTTGTAGTTTTTTTTCACTCTTTACATAGCAAATTCAAATGATCATCACAAAATACGATAAGTTATGTTACTCACTTACAAGAAATGACCATACCTGCCGAATACTTAGTGCGCTTGATCCCAGTTTTCTCCGCTTCCAACTTCCACCAGTAGCGGAACCGCCAGCGTCGTACTGCTTTCCATCAGTTCATGGATCTTTTTCGCAACCGCCTCAAGATCGTCTTTATGCACTTCAAAGACCAATTCATCGTGCACCTGCATGATCATCCGCACGCGTGGTTTTTCACTTAGCAGCCAGCTGTCGACGGCGATCATCGCACGCTTAATAATATCGGCGGCGGTTCCCTGCATCGGCGCGTTGATCGCCGCACGCTCGGCACCGGCACGACGCGCTCCGTTGCTGGATTTGATGTCCGGCAAATAGAGGCGACGACCATCGAGCGTTTCAACATACCCCTGCTCTTTTGCCTGGGCGCGGGTGCGCTCCATATACTCCAGCACGCCCGGATAGCGCTCAAAGTAGAGATCCATATACTTTTGCGCTTCTTTGCGCGGAATATTGAGCTGGCGCGCAAGTCCGAACGCGCTCATGCCATAAATAAGGCCGAAGTTGATCGCCTTCGCGCTGCGGCGCTGCTCGCTGCTGACGCTCTCCAGCGGCAAACCGAAAACCTCGGCCGCCGTCGCGCGGTGGATATCCTTCCCCTCCGCAAACGCGGTCAACAGGCCCTTGTCGCGAGACAGATGCGCCATGATGCGCAGTTCAATTTGCGAGTAGTCGGCAGAGACGATGAGATAATCTTCCGGTGCAATAAACGCCTGGCGGATACGGCGCCCTTCATCATTGCGCACCGGAATATTCTGCAGGTTCGGATCGGTAGACGACAAACGTCCCGTTGCCGTAACCGCCTGGTGATAAGAGGTGTGAACCCGGCCCGTTTTCGGGCTGATCATCAGCGGCAGCTTATCGGTATAGGTGGACTTGAGTTTGGCCAGACCACGATATTCGAGGATGACTTTCGGCAGCGGATAGTCCAACGCCAGCTCTTCCAGCACCTCTTCCGAGGTCGAGGGCGCGCCGCCCGGGGTTTTCTTCAGCGGCTTAATACCTTGTTTTTCAAACAAGATCGTTTGCAGCTGCTTCGGAGAAGAAAGGTTAAACTCTTCACCCGCGATGTCGTACGCTTTTTTCTCCAGCTCAACCAGGCGCTTGGCTATCTCCTGAGAATGCGCATGCAGTACGGCCGGATCGATCTTCACGCCATTGCGCTCAATGCGGGATAGTACCGGCACCAGCGGCATTTCAATATTTTTAAAGACGTTCAGCGGGCCATCATTTTGCTGAAGTTTAGGCCACATTTTCAGGTGCAGCTGTAGCGTGACGTCGGCATCTTCCGCCGCGTAGCGGCCCGCTTCTTCCAGCGCGATTTGGTTGAATGTAAGCTGGTTTTTACCTTTACCCGCAATCTCTTCAAAAGTAATGGTTTTGTGCTTCAGCCAGCGATCGGAGAGGCTATCCATATCATGGCGGCCCGCCACGCTGTCAAGAATGTAAGATTCCAGCATGGTATCAAAGGCAATACCGCGCAATTCAATGTCGTAGTTAGCCAGGATACCGCGGTCATATTTGAGGTTTTGCCCAACCTTCAGAATCTTGTCATCTTCCAGTAGCGGTTTCAGTAGCTCAAGGACACGGTCACGCGGGATCTGATCCGGTGCATCCAGATAATCATGGGCAACCGGTACATAGGCCGCAACGCCAGGCTCAATAGCGAAGGATAAACCGACCATATTGGCTGAAACGTTATCCAGGCTGTCAGTTTCGGTATCAAAGGCAAAAAGCGGCGCTTTCTTCAGGTTTTCAATCCAGGTCAGCAGCGTTTCTTCATCAAGAATCGTGACATAGTTTTCAGAAGAGAGCGCCGTGGCGGTTTCCTCTTCGGCATCAGCCACTGCTGCCACCGCTGCTACCGGGTTCGCCGCAGGCTTCGCGCCTTTTGCCTGCATCCACTTGCCGGACTCGACATCGGTGATCCAGCGTTTGAACTCATACTTTTTAAATAGCGTCAGCAGTTCATCAGCGATGGGCTGTGCAACCAGCAGATCTTCGCAGCCCAGATCCAGCTCGACGTCGGTTTTGATTGTCGCCAGCTGATAAGAGAGATAGGCCACCTCTTTATTCTGCTCCAGCTTCGCTGCCATTGTTTTTGCACCGCGGAAGGTCAGTCCGGCGATTTTTTCAGGTTCCGCATATAGCGTATCAAGGCCGCCCAGCCCCTGTAACAACGCCTGCGCCGTCTTCTCACCCACGCCTGGTACGCCAGGGATGTTGTCCGATGAGTCCCCCATCAGGGCCAGAAAATCGATGATCAGCTCCGGCGGCACGCCATATTTGGTCACCACTTCATCCGGGCCAAGGATGGTGTTGGTCATGGTGTTAATCAGCGTAATACCCGGCGTAACCAGCTGAGCCATGTCTTTATCGCCGGTGCTAATCAGTACCGGACGCCCGACCTTTTCAGCTTCACGCGCCAGGGTACCGATGACATCGTCAGCTTCTACGCCAGGGACGGCCATCAGCGGCAGGCCCATCGCCTTGACCATGGCATGCAGCGGCTCGATCTGCGCCCGAAGATCGTCCGGCATCGGCGGGCGATGAGATTTATAGTGCTCAAACAGTTCATCACGGAAAGTCTTCCCCTTGGCATCAAACACGACGACGGCATGGGTCGGTTGATACTGCAGGATCAGGCTTCGCAGCATATTCAGTACGCCATACATTGCGCCTGTCGGCTCGCCAGCGCTATTCGTCAGCGGAGGGAACGCGTGATATGCCCGATAAAGGTAAGAGGAGCCGTCAACGAGGATGAGAGGGTTTTCTGGGATCTGAACCATAATTTCCGTGCCTGTTTATCAGATTATCGGTAAAGGATGCCACAGACGGGCATTAAATCCTGAATTTTTCCCGCATTTCGTCGAAAAGATTCCGCGATCCCGTCGATCGTATGATGTGTCAACCTGTGGATAACTTTGTGAATAGTTTTATAACGATGACTAAACCATCATTAATAAAATAATCTATTGATAAATTATTCTATATTTATCATGACATTATGAATTAATGACTTGCGTTAATAACATCATGATGACTCAATGTTCCATGTGGATATAAGATCCGGAAATTTTTCTATCCAGGTAAAACCCGTCATTTGCTCTATTTTCTGGTAAAATCAGCCGCTTGCGCTGTTTAAACGCGTTCTTTGTCAGCCTAACTTTCTGAATAAATTAACTATGTCGAGATTACTCGCTGCGATAACGCTCCCGCTGAGTATCGCCCTGACTATCGTAGTCACCATTATATGTTCCGTGCCAATAATCATCGCGGGGCTGATTAAACTGCTTGTGCCTGTTACTGCGGTCTGGCGCTCGATATCCATTTTCTGCAATTTCATGATGTACTGCTGGTGTGAAGGGTTGGCCCTGCTGCTGCGCCTTAATCCCTGGCTTAAGTGGGATGTTGAGGGCCTGGAAGGCTTGAACAAGAAAAACTGGTATCTGCTTATCAGCAACCACCATAGCTGGGCCGATATCGTGGTGCTTTGCGTACTGTTCCGCAAACATATCCCGATGAATAAATATTTCCTGAAGCAACAGCTCGCCTGGGTGCCGTTTATTGGCCTGGCCTGCTGGGCGTTGGATATGCCTTTTATGCGCCGTTATTCCCGGGGTTATTTAATCCGCCATCCAGAACGCCGCGGCAAAGATGTGGAAACCACCCGTGGATCCTGCGAGAAATTCCGCTCGCATCCCACCACTATCGTTAACTTTGTCGAAGGCTCACGTTTTACTGAAGAGAAGCGGCTGCAGACCCGCTCGCCTTATAATAATTTATTAGCACCAAAAGCTGCCGGTACTGCCATGGCATTAAGCGTCCTGGGCTCGCAGTTTGATAAGCTGCTGAACGTTACACTGTGTTATCCAGAGAATCATCACCGACCGTTTTACGACATGCTGAGCGGCCGATTAACGCGGATTGTAGTACGCATCCGCCTTGAACCCGTGACAGAAGAGCTGCACGGCGATTATGTGAATGATAAAAACTTTAAGCGGCGGTTTCAGCGCTGGCTAAATACGCTTTGGGAAGATAAAGATCGTCAGTTAACGGAAATAATGCAGCAGAAAGGAAAATGATGCTGGGCGCTGAAAAGCGTAACGCCGGTCAGTAACCGGCGTTTATTTTTTATTTCTTCTCAACTAACTGCTTAACGGTATCGGCATACTGGGCAACAAATGCGTCCATATTGCTGGTATCCATACCCTGCGGGTTAAGCTGATATTTGCCGTTAACGTACATAGCGGGTACGCCCTGCAGCTGGAAATCAGCGGCGGCTTTCTCTTGCTGAGCCACCAGGGATTTCACTACAAAACTGTTCCAGGCTGCATCGTAATCTTCACCTTTAACGCCAGCGTCAACGAAGACCTTACGAATATCGGCTACGGTCTGAACGGTCTGTGTTTTCTGTACCGCTTCAAACATCGGGACAGTGATCTTGTCTTCCACACCCAGCGCCATCGCGACGGCCCACGCCTGAGTCAGATCCTTGCCCAACGGGCCCAGGAACTCTACGTGGTATTTCGTCATTTTGACGCCTTCAGGCAGCTTTTTCTTCACGTTATCTGACACATGAAGCACTTCTTCAAACTGATAGCAGTGCGGGCAGTAGAACGAGAAAAACTCGAGCACCTGAGGCTCACCAGCAACGGGCTTATCGAGGGTAATATACTGCTTACCGTCGGTGATCTGGGCAGCGGATGCACTAAAAGCCAGAATCATACCAGCCAGCGCCAGCCAAATTTTTTTCATGATTAACTCTCTCCTGGATATATCACATTAATACATTGGCGTTAACTGAAGAGGCGGTTCCTGTAGAACCTTTACCTGCTCAAGAAAAGTTGTTGTCTGCCCACGCCAGTAATCTTCCCCTGTTAACCACGGGAAGTTCTTAGGAAAAGCAGGATCTTCCCAGCGCCTTAACAACCACGCCAGATAATAAACTAAGCGCATTGCACGTAAAGGTTCGATGAGGGCAATTTCATCCGTATTAAAAGAGCTAAACTCTTCATACGCTTCAATGATCATCTCAAGCTGCATCCGTTGCTCGGCCTTATCACCGTTCAACAGCATCCACAGATCCTGGATAGCAGGTCCATTACGTGAATCATCTAAATCAACAAACAAAGGGCCATCGCGCCAGAGGATGTTTCCTGCATGGCAATCACCGTGTAAACGTAAGATATTGGCGCGTCCGTGCCATTGCGCCATTACCGCATCTATCAGCTTATCGGTGGCGTTAAGAAAAGCCTCTTTCAGCCCTGCTGTTATCAGCGGGGAGAGCTCAAAGACCTGCCGGGGCTCAAGAAGGTACTCATTGGTGCCAATCTCCGGGCGCGCGACAAAACGCTGTTTGCGTCCCGTTTGATGCAGACGACCAAGGTAGCGCCCAACCCATTCCATCTGATCGAGGTTATCCGCCTCAAACTGACGTCCCCCCAGGCTTGGGAACACGGCGAAAAAGAACCCCTGATGCTGATGAAGGGTACTTCCGTTAAATGACAATGGCGCCGCTACAGGGACTTCGTCCTGAACGAGCTGAAGGGAAAACTGGTGTTCTTCGAGGATTTGTTCGGCGGACCAGCGCTCAGGACGATAGAACTTCACCACATAGCGGCGACGGTCTTCGTCCTGAAACTGGTAAACTCGGTTCTCATAGCTATTAAGCGGGGTAAGACCTGAGTCCACCCGCATTCCCAGATCAAATAAACCATCAATGATGGTATCCGGGTGAAGCGTCTGAAAAGTGAAAGCCTTATCGTGCATCCTGACATCCGATAATCGTACGAATGATACAGGATATCATCTCATTGCCGATTCCGCGGCAGCGCTTACAACCTTTTACTCTTTAATCACTCCGCGAGCGCGTAGCAGCGCAGTTTTAAAATCTTCTTCATAATCTTTCTGGATACCGGGGATAACGGCCTCTTTTGCCGAGTCGCGCATCTTCAGGTGATAAATCAGAATATCGTCGGAAAGATCGCTCAGTTCACCGGCATAACCAGCCTCTTTCGCCAGTTTTTGCAAAAATTGAATCAAATTCAGCTCGGGTTCTTTCTGCCAGGCCGGCTGGAGGAGTTCAATGACTTCATTCAGGCGTTTACATTTCATAGCAATGCTCCTTACTCTTGATAGGTGTACGTTAGCAGGGACAATCCCACAATGAAAGAGGCGATATTAATATGCAGGGTAAGGTAATAACCGGCGTTGTACTGGCAGGTGGGAGAGGTACGCGTATGGGAGGTGTTGATAAAGGATTGCAGTTGCTGAAGGGGAAAGCGCTGTGGCGTCATGTCGCCGATACGCTGCAACCCCAGGTCACAAAGCTGGTGATTAGCGCTAACCGCAATCTTGATTGCTGGCGAAGCAGCGGCTACCCGATTATTACCGACTCTCTGAACGACTTTCCCGGGCCGCTAGCTGGCATGCTTTCCGTTATGCATCAGGTTGAGGGTGAGTGGTTTCTGTTTTGTCCGTGCGATACGCCTTTTATTCCATCATTTCTGGCTGAGCGCTTAATACTGCAAAAAAAGTCATCCCCGGTCGTTTGGGTACACGACGGTGAACGCGACCATCCGGCGATTGCTCTGGTGAATCGAGAGGTGATTAGCGAGCTGGAAATCTATCTGGCGGTAGGCGAGCGGCGGGTTATGGTGTTTATGCGCAAAATGGGGGGGCATAGCGTCGATTTTAGCGATGTAAAATCAGCCTTTATTAACGTCAACACTCTCAGCGATTTACAAAGTATGCAGGTGTCATCATGATCCCTCTTTTAGCCATCGCCGCCTGGAGCGGCACGGGTAAAACAACTTTATTGAAAGCGCTGATTCCAGCGCTACGCGCGGAAGGCATACGTCCTGGGCTCATTAAACATACCCATCATGATATGGACGTGGATAAACCCGGTAAAGATAGCTATGAGCTACGTAAAGCAGGGGCGGCTCAGACGATTGTCGCCAGCTCGCAGCGTTGGGCATTAATGACGGAAACACCCGAAGAGCCTCCGCTGGATCTGGCATGGCTGGTTAGCCGAATGGACACATCAACGTTAGATCTCGTACTGGTTGAAGGTTTTAAACATGAAGCTGTGCCAAAAATTCTGCTATTTCGGAAAAACAGCGGACATTGCAAAGAAGAATTAGTATTTGATGATGACGTGATTGCCGTAGCTAGCGATACGCCTGTCGAGACGTCGCTTCCCTTTTTAGATTTAAATAATATTCCGCAGATAGCCGCTTTTATTATGCAATGGTCAAAAAGGGCTTAATCGCAACCTTAATTGAGATTGCAGAGATGTCGCTACGCGTCATCTTGCTAAATCATCACTGATTTCTCAGGCCACAAAAACGCAAAAAGCCCATCCGTCAGGATGGGCTCTTCACGTGTTTGATGCCTGGCAGTTCCCTACTCTCACATGGGGAGACCCCACACTACCATCGGCGCTACGGCGTTTCACTTCTGAGTTCGGCATGGGGTCAGGTGGGACCACCGCGCTATCGCCGCCAGGCAAATTCTTTGTGCTCAGTACGCAATTCTTTATCGCATCTGCCACGTTGCCCGCGCTCGTAAAGTCAGTCACATACTTCAGTATGCTCCTTCCTTTCCTTCGCTTGTCGCCTTGCTGCTGCGCAAATTATTGCGTACTCAACTCTGAATCAATGCTGAAATTGTTGTCTTCTCAATCCGCCAAAACATCTTCGGCGTTGTAAGGTTAAGCCTCACGGTTCATTAGTACCGGTTAGCTCAACGCATCGCTGCGCTTACACACCCGGCCTATCAACGTCGTCGTCTTCAACGTTCCTTCAGGACTCTCAAGGAGTCAGGGAGAACTCATCTCGGGGCAAGTTTCGTACTTAGATGCTTTCAGCACTTATCTCTTCCGCATTTAGCTACCGGGCAATGCCATTGGCATGACAACCCGAACACCAGTGATGCGTCCACTCCGGTCCTCTCGTACTAGGAGCAGCCCCCCTCAATTCTCCAGCGCCCACGGCAGATAGGGACCGAACTGTCTCACGACGTTCTAAACCCAGCTCGCGTACCACTTTAAATGGCGAACAGCCATACCCTTGGGACCTACTTCAGCCCCAGGATGTGATGAGCCGACATCGAGGTGCCAAACACCGCCGTCGATATGAACTCTTGGGCGGTATCAGCCTGTTATCCCCGGAGTACCTTTTATCCGTTGAGCGATGGCCCTTCCATTCAGAACCACCGGATCACTATGACCTGCTTTCGCACCTGCTCGCGCCGTCACGCTCGCAGTCAAGCCAGCTTATGCCATTGCACTAACCTCCTGATGTCCGACCAGGATTAGCTGACCTTCGTGCTCCTCCGTTACTCTTTAGGAGGAGACCGCCCCAGTCAAACTACCCACCAGACACTGTCCGCAACCCCGATTAGGGGCCCACGTTAGAACACCAGCCATTAAAGGGTGGTATTTCAAGGATGGCTCCACGCAGACTGGCGTCCACGCTTCAAAGCCTCCCACCTATCCTACACATCAAGGACCAGTGTTCAGTGTCAAGCTATAGTAAAGGTTCACGGGGTCTTTCCGTCTTGCCGCGGGTACACTGCATCTTCACAGCGAGTTCAATTTCACTGAGTCTCGGGTGGAGACAGCCTGGCCATCATTACGCCATTCGTGCAGGTCGGAACTTACCCGACAAGGAATTTCGCTACCTTAGGACCGTTATAGTTACGGCCGCCGTTTACCGGGGCTTCGATCAAGAGCTTCTCCTTACGGATAACCCCATCAATTAACCTTCCGGCACCGGGCAGGCGTCACACCGTATACGTCCACTTTCGTGTTTGCACAGTGCTGTGTTTTTAATAAACAGTTGCAGCCAGCTGGTATCTTCGACTGATTTCAGCTCCATGGGTAAACCACTTCACCTACATATCAGCGTGCCTTCTCCCGAAGTTACGGCACCATTTTGCCTAGTTCCTTCACCCGAGTTCTCTCAAGCGCCTTGGTATTCTCTACCTGACCACCTGTGTCGGTTTGGGGTACGATTTGATGTTACCTGATGCTTAGAGGCTTTTCCTGGAAGCAGGGCATTTGTCACTTCAGCACCGTAGTGCCTCGTCATCACGCCTCAGTGTTAAAGTGAACCGGATTTACCTGGAACACACACCTACACGCTTAAACCGGGACAACCGTCGCCCGGCCAACATAGCCTTCTCCGTCCCCCCTTCGCAGTAACACCAAGTACAGGAATATTAACCTGTTTCCCATCGACTACGCCTTTCGGCCTCGCCTTAGGGGTCGACTCACCCTGCCCCGATTAACGTTGGACAGGAACCCTTGGTCTTCCGGCGTGCGGGTTTTTCACCCGCATTATCGTTACTTATGTCAGCATTCGCACTTCTGATACCTCCAGCAACCTTCACAGGCCACCTTCAACGGCTTACAGAACGCTCCCCTACCCAACAACACATAGTGTCGCTGCCGCAGCTTCGGTGCATGGTTTAGCCCCGTTACATCTTCCGCGCAGGCCGACTCGACCAGTGAGCTATTACGCTTTCTTTAAATGATGGCTGCTTCTAAGCCAACATCCTGGCTGTCTGGGCCTTCCCACATCGTTTCCCACTTAACCATGACTTTGGGACCTTAGCTGGCGGTCTGGGTTGTTTCCCTCTTCACGACGGACGTTAGCACCCGCCGTGTGTCTCCCGTGATAACATTCTTCGGTATTCGTAGTTTGCATCGGGTTGGTAAGTCGGGATGACCCCCTAGCCGAAACAGTGCTCTACCCCCGAAGATGAATTCACGAGGCGCTACCTAAATAGCTTTCGGGGAGAACCAGCTATCTCCCGGTTTGATTGGCCTTTCACCCCCAGCCACAAGTCATCCGCTAATTTTTCAACATTAGTCGGTTCGGTCCTCCAGTTAGTGTTACCCAACCTTCAACCTGCCCATGGCTAGATCACCGGGTTTCGGGTCTATACCCTGCAACTTAACGCCCAGTTAAGACTCGGTTTCCCTGCGGCTCCCCTATACGGTTAACCTTGCTACAGAATATAAGTCGCTGACCCATTATACAAAAGGTACGCAGTCACCCAACAAGTGGGCTCCTACTGCTTGTACGTACACGGTTTCAGGTTCTTTTTCACTCCCCTCGCCGGGGTTCTTTTCGCCTTTCCCTCACGGTACTGGTTCACTATCGGTCAGTCAGGAGTATTTAGCCTTGGAGGATGGTCCCCCCATATTCAGACAGGATACCACGTGTCCCGCCCTACTCTTCGAGTTCACAGCCTGTGTGTTTTAGTGTACGGGAGTATCACCCTGTACCCTGCGACTTTCCAGACGCTTCCACTAACACACAAGCTGATTCAGACTCCGGGCTGCTCCCCGTTCGCTCGCCGCTACTGGGGGAATCTCGGTTGATTTCTTTTCCTCGGGGTACTTAGATGTTTCAGTTCCCCCGGTTCGCCTCGTTTGACTATGTATTCATCAAACGATAGTGCAACGAATTGCACTGGGTTTCCCCATTCGGACATCGCCGGCTGTAACGGTTCATATCACCTTACCGACGCTTTTCGCAGATTAGCACGTCCTTCATCGCCTCTGACTGCCAGGGCATCCACCGTGTACGCTTAGTCGCTTAACCTCACAACCCGAAGATGTTTCGTAAAACATCATCGTGTCGCGAAAATTTGAGAGACTCGAACACACATAACATGTGTGTCGTTTCAATTTTCAGCTTGATCCAGATTTTTAAAGAGCAAAATTTCACAATGCACTTCACAGTACATTTTGAAATTTATCATTCATCAGACAATCTGTGTGAGCACTACAAAGGCAGGTTCTTTAAGGTAAGGAGGTGATCCAACCGCAGGTTCCCCTACGGTTACCTTGTTACGACTTCACCCCAGTCATGAATCACAAAGTGGTAAGCGCCCTCCCGAAGGTTAAGCTACCTACTTCTTTTGCAACCCACTCCCATGGTGTGACGGGCGGTGTGTACAAGGCCCGGGAACGTATTCACCGTGGCATTCTGATCCACGATTACTAGCGATTCCGACTTCATGGAGTCGAGTTGCAGACTCCAATCCGGACTACGACATACTTTATGAGGTCCGCTTGCTCTCGCGAGGTCGCTTCTCTTTGTATATGCCATTGTAGCACGTGTGTAGCCCTACTCGTAAGGGCCATGATGACTTGACGTCATCCCCACCTTCCTCCAGTTTATCACTGGCAGTCTCCTTTGAGTTCCCGACCGAATCGCTGGCAACAAAGGATAAGGGTTGCGCTCGTTGCGGGACTTAACCCAACATTTCACAACACGAGCTGACGACAGCCATGCAGCACCTGTCTCAGAGTTCCCGAAGGCACCAAAGCATCTCTGCTAAGTTCTCTGGATGTCAAGAGTAGGTAAGGTTCTTCGCGTTGCATCGAATTAAACCACATGCTCCACCGCTTGTGCGGGCCCCCGTCAATTCATTTGAGTTTTAACCTTGCGGCCGTACTCCCCAGGCGGTCGACTTAACGCGTTAGCTCCGGAAGCCACTCCTCAAGGGAACAACCTCCAAGTCGACATCGTTTACAGCGTGGACTACCAGGGTATCTAATCCTGTTTGCTCCCCACGCTTTCGCACCTGAGCGTCAGTCTTTGTCCAGGGGGCCGCCTTCGCCACCGGTATTCCTCCAGATCTCTACGCATTTCACCGCTACACCTGGAATTCTACCCCCCTCTACAAGACTCCAGCCTGCCAGTTTCGAATGCAGTTCCCAGGTTGAGCCCGGGGATTTCACATCCGACTTGACAGACCGCCTGCGTGCGCTTTACGCCCAGTAATTCCGATTAACGCTTGCACCCTCCGTATTACCGCGGCTGCTGGCACGGAGTTAGCCGGTGCTTCTTCTGCGGGTAACGTCAATCGACAAGGTTATTAACCTTATCGCCTTCCTCCCCGCTGAAAGTACTTTACAACCCGAAGGCCTTCTTCATACACGCGGCATGGCTGCATCAGGCTTGCGCCCATTGTGCAATATTCCCCACTGCTGCCTCCCGTAGGAGTCTGGACCGTGTCTCAGTTCCAGTGTGGCTGGTCATCCTCTCAGACCAGCTAGGGATCGTCGCCTAGGTGAGCCGTTACCCCACCTACTAGCTAATCCCATCTGGGCACATCTGATGGCAAGAGGCCCGAAGGTCCCCCTCTTTGGTCTTGCGACGTTATGCGGTATTAGCTACCGTTTCCAGTAGTTATCCCCCTCCATCAGGCAGTTTCCCAGACATTACTCACCCGTCCGCCACTCGTCACCCGAGAGCAAGCTCTCTGTGCTACCGTTCGACTTGCATGTGTTAGGCCTGCCGCCAGCGTTCAATCTGAGCCATGATCAAACTCTTCAATTTAAGTTTGATGCTCGTAGAATTAAACTTCGTAATGAATTACGTGTTCACTCTTTGAGACTTGGTATTCATTTTTCGTCCGAGGACGTTAAGAATCCATGTCACTTTGAGTGCCCACACAGATTGTCTGATAAATTGTTAAAGAGCAGTGCAACGCGGCTTTCGCTCACCGTTGCGAGGTGGCGTATATTACGCTTTCCTCTTTCAGAGTCAAGCGTTTAATTTCGCTTTTCTCTGCCGGCATTCATCGCTGAATCCCGTTGACCCGGCGGCTTACGTGCCGTTGTTCCGTGTCAGTGGAGGCGCATTATAGGGAGTAATTCTGAAGTGACAAGGGCTAAATGCAAAAAACTTTTCAACCGCCTCTTTTTTCATCATTACGGCGCGTGATGTAGCAAAAAACCGGCGTTTTGCCGTTTTAACCAACGAAGCAAGCCGTCAGATGGCATACTGGTAAGGTAAAAAAGAGAAAGGAACGGCATTGTATGTCTTTAAGCGCACAGCAGTTGGCGGCACAAAAGAATATATCCTGGGTATTAGCGGAGAAGCTGGCTCAAAAAATTTTGACCGGTGAATATCAGCCAGAAAGTATCCTTCCAGGCGAGATGGAACTGGGCGAGCAGTTTGGCGTGAGCCGCACCGCCGTGCGTGAAGCGGTGAAGACGCTAGCGGCAAAAGGCATGCTTTTACCACGACCGCGCATCGGAACGCGGGTGATGCCACGCAGCAGCTGGAACTTTCTCGATAAAGAACTCCTGGCCTGGTGGTTAACAGAAGATAACTTCTCCGATGTTGTCAGCCATTTCCTCGTGATGCGCGGCAGTCTGGAACCTCAAGCCTGTTTTCTGGCGTCAACGTCAGGCACGCCGGAGCAAAAAGCCCAGCTTAACGCCTTGATGGAGGAGATGATTGAGCTAAAGAGGAACTTTCAGCGCGAGCGCTGGATTGAAGTCGATATGGCCTGGCATGAACATATATATGAAATGAGCGGCAACCCTTTCCTGATCTCTTTCGCCTCTTTATTTCATTCGGTCTATCACACCTACTTCACATCAATTACTCAAAATGAAGTGGTGAAGCTGGATCTGCATCAGGCAATCGTTGATGCCATTCTGGATAGCGACGGCTCGCGAGCGCTTAACGCCTGCCAGGCGTTGCTGAGTGCCCCCAATCATTCCGACAAATCGCAAGGGTAACGAATGACCAAAAAGAAAGGCCGCAGTATGGCCGGGCTGCCATGGATCGCAGCGATGGCTTTTTTTATGCAGGCGCTCGACGCCACCATTCTGAATACAGCCCTTCCCGCTATCGCCCATAGTCTCAACCGTTCACCGCTAGCGATGCAATCGGCCATCATCAGCTATACGCTGACGGTGGCTATGCTTATTCCGGTCAGTGGTTGGCTGGCCGACCGTTTCGGCACGCGGAAAGTATTTATCATCGCCGTCAGCCTGTTCACACTCGGTTCTCTTGCCTGCGCCCTGTCAAACTCGCTGATGGAACTGGTTATTTTCCGCGTCATTCAGGGAATCGGCGGGGCAATGATGATGCCAGTAGCGAGGCTGGCGTTACTGCGTGCCTATCCGCGCAGCGAACTGCTGCCGGTACTCAACTTCGTCACGATGCCTGGGCTGGTTGGCCCCATTCTTGGCCCCGTACTCGGCGGCGTTTTGGTCACCTGGGCTAGCTGGCATTGGATTTTCCTGATTAATATTCCCATCGGCATTATCGGGATCGTGTATGCCCGCAAATATATGCCGGATTTCACCACGCCCCGTCGCCGCTTCGACACGCTCGGTTTTATACTGTTTGGCCTGAGCCTGGTGCTGTTCTCCAGCGGAATCGAGCTGTTTGGCGAGAAAATTGTCGCCACATGGATGGCTTTGGCCGTTATCGCTCTGAGCATCATTTTACTGTGGGCCTATATTCGCCACGCTCGCCGTCATCCCACGCCGCTCATTTCACTTTCTTTATTTAAGACGCATACCTTCTCTGTCGGGATCGCGGGGAACCTGGCCACGCGCCTGGGTACCGGTTGCGTTCCGTTCCTGATGCCGCTGATGTTACAGGTTGGCTTCGGTTATCCGGCGATTATCGCCGGATGCATGATAGCGCCTACGGCTATTGGTTCGATTATTGCGAAATCAACCGTCACCCAGATACTTCGCTGGTTTGGTTATCGTAAAACGCTGGTCGGGGTCACGATATTTATCGGCCTGATGATCGCTCAGTTTTCGCTGCAAACTCCGGATATGTCAATCTGGATGCTGCTGCTGCCGCTATTCGTTTTGGGAATGGCGATGTCCACTCAGTTCACCTCAATGAACACCATCACGCTCGCCGATTTAACGGATGACAATGCCAGCAGCGGCAACAGCATGCTGGCTGTTACTCAGCAGCTTTCTATTAGTCTTGGGGTCGCCGTTAGCGCGGCGGTGCTGCGGTTTTATGAAGGATTCGATAGCGCAAATACCATTGAGCAGTTCCACTACACCTTTATTACCATGGGGGCAATCACCGTGGTATCGGCGCTGGTATTTACCTTATTAAGAGCAAAAGATGGCCGCAACCTGATTAAGGAGCGGCACAAGCGTTAAGCTGAACCGCGAACCACTAGCTCGGGGGTTAACTGTACGCGTTGCTGTTTTTGCCCAGGATCGGCCATGCGGTGAATCAGCACATCGATGGCCAGCTCGCCCAGTTCATCTTTCGGTTGATGAATTGTGGTTAACGGCGGCGTCATATAGCGCGCCAGTTCAATATCGTCATAACCCACCAGCGCCATATCCTGAGGGATGCGCAGACCGCCCTGATAAAGGGCCTGGTAGGCGCCCACCGCCATCGCATCGTTACCGATAAACACCGCCTGCGGCAGCGTTGATAGGGTCAGCAGCTTCTGCATGGCGCTAAATCCGCCGCCAAACTCAAAATCGCTGCTAATCACATAGCCTTCAGGTACCGTGAGTCCGGCCCGAGCCATCGCTGAATGATACCCCTCCAGGCGCAGCCGGGCAGGCGTTTTATCCAACGGACCCGCAATACAGGCAATTCGCGTGTAGCCCTGGTCGATCAGATACTTCGTCGCCATATCGCCACCCAGCAGAGAGTTATCCTGAATCAGATCGCTATCGCCGTCGAACGGCGCCCAGTCCATCATCACCGTCGGAACAGAAGGGTAACGCTGCATGATCTCCGGCGAAGGTTGATGCGTTTCAGTGCACAGCAACAGTAAACCATCGACGCGCTTTTGCATCAGCGTCTCCAGATTACGGTTCATGCGCTGCTCATCGCCTTCGGTATTACACAGCACCAGGCTATAACCCCGCTCGAAGCAGCTGCGCTCCACGCCGCGTACCAGCTCCGAATAAAACGGATTGGTACTGGCGGTAATGAGCATACCTATAGTGCGGGTTTGATTTAATTTGAGACTACGCGCCAGCGCGGACGGCGCGTAGTTCAGGCTTTTAATCGCAGCGTCGACTTTAGCGGTAATCGCTTCGCTAACGAAACGGTCTTTGTTAATGACATGAGAAACCGTCGAAGTGGAAACGCCCGCGATGCGGGCTACATCCTTCATGGTGGCCAAGCGTTACCCCTGTTGACGTAAAAATTCGTCTATTTCTTTTCGCCAGGGCACGGAGGGCTGAGCCCCTTTTCGGGTGACGGCGATAGCCGCAGCTGCATGGGCAAAACGAATTGCCTCCGCCAGTTCGCGACCTTCAAGCAGCGCGGTGACCAGCGCGCCATTAAAGGTATCGCCAGCGGCAATGGTGTCAACCGCCTGCACTTTAAATCCCGGAACCCGACGACCGTTACCTTCGCTGCTGGCCCATACACCACGGCTGCCAAGCGTAATGATCACCGTACCAATACCTTTATCATGGAGCACTTTAGCGGCTTTTGCCGCATCCTCGTCGTTTTCCACGCGCACGCCGGTGAGCTTTTCCGCTTCGGTCTCGTTAGGGGTAATGATATCCACCAGCATTAACAGTTCATCCGGCAATTCACGCGCCGGAGCAGGATTGAGTATGACCGAGGTTTGATTTTGGTGAGCAATTTTCGCCGCCGCCAGTACGCTTTCCAGCGGTGATTCCAGCTGCATCAGCAGCGCCTGCGCGCTGGCAATACGCTCTTTTTCCGCATCAACCTGCGCAACGCAGAGCGCGGCATTAGCACCGGCGTGAATACCGATGGTGTTTTCACCTTCAGCGTTGACAAAAATCAGCGCCACGCCAGTTGATTCTCCGGAAACGGCCCTGACCGGCGCGACGTCGATATTATCGCTGTCCAGCTGACGACGAACGCGTTCGCCAATATCGTCATCGCCGGTACAGGCGATAAAGGAGATATTTGCCCCGCTGCGTCCGGCGGCAACCGCCTGGTTTGCCCCCTTACCGCCGAAAGCGACCTGATAATGATGACCGGTGACAGTTTCACCGGGCGTAGGGAAGGCGTCGAGATTAAGGATGTGATCGGCGTTGATACTGCCAAGGACGACAAGTTTGCCTGCGGTTTTCATAATCAATATTCCCGGAAAGCGCGCCACCGGAATCCGGTGGCGCATGCCCTGCTTTTCTTTATTATGTTGTCCCTCGGACCGTCGCCGATCCGAATCGCACATTATTGCTTAATGACCAGTTTCAACTCAACCGGATAGCTGGTTTCCACTTTTTCGCCCTTCAGCACTTTATCGGCTGTCTCAACGCCTTTCACGCCGATCTGCTCCGGTAACTGGGCGATGGTCGCTGCCAGTTTGCCACTATTTACCGCTTTTTCGCCATCCGGAGTGCCATCAAATCCAACAACCATCACATCAGATTTGCCCGCCGTTTGCAGCGCACGCAGCGCGCCCAGCGCCATTTCATCATTCTGGGCAAATACCGCCTGTACATCCGGATGTGCGGTCAGCAGGTTCTGCATGACGTTCAGGCCCTTAGTGCGGTCAAAATCTGCCGGTTGGCTGGCCAACACGTTAAACTTATGTGCAGCCACGGCCTGCTGAAAACCTTCGCCACGCTCGCGCGCCGCGGATGTCCCCGCAATGCCCTGTAGTTCAATGATCTTCGCGCTTTCGCCGACTTTTTTGGCGATAAAGTCACCGGCCATTTTTCCGCCCAGCACGTTATCAGACGCGATATGACTAACTACGTCACCTTTTGATGCCTGACGATCAAGGGTGATAACCGGAATTTTCGCCTGGTTAGCCAGCTTCACGGCATTACCAACCGCATCGGAATCCGTTGGGTTGATCAGCAGCAGTTTGGTGCCACGGACGGTTAAATCCTGAACGTTAGCCAACTCTTTTGCCGGGTTGTTCTGTGAATCCAGAACCACCAGGTTATAGCCAAGTTTATCCGCTTCTTTTTGCGCACCCTCTTTCAGAGAGACAAAGAACGGGTTGTTAAGGGTTGAGATAACCAGAGCGATAGTGTCTTTTGCCATCGCGTTTGCACTTACGGTCGCACTTAGCGCTACAGCAGAGACCAGGGTCGCCAGTTTTTTCATATTCATAGTTAAGATGTCCTGTAGAGTTCTCAGTTACTGCTTCTTGTTATCTACCAGTACCGCCAGCAAAATAACCACCGCTTTCACGATCATCTGGTAATAGGATGAAACACCTAATAAATTCAGTCCGTTGTTCAGAAAGCCAAGGATCAACGCACCAATCAACGTGCCGACAATACGCCCTTTACCGCCCGCGAGGCTGGTACCACCCAGCACCACCGCCGCAATTGCATCCAGTTCATATCCGGTGCCCGCCGTCGGCTGCGCGGAGGAGAGACGCGCGACCTCAATAATACCGGCCAGCGAGGCCAGCATGCCGCACAAAGAATAGACGATGATCTTAACTTTATTCACGCTGATGCCGGAAAGACGCGTTGCCGCCTCGTTACCGCCGAGGGCGTAGATATAACGGCCCAGACGGGTATGGTGCAGCATGTACCAGGCGGCCAGGAAGACAAACGCCATAATCCACACCGGCGTTGGGATCCCCAGCGGACGACCAATCCCGAACCAGCCAAACAGATCGGCATTATCGGTAAAACCGGTATTCACCGGGCTACCGTTGGTATACACCATCGTCACGCCGCGCAGCAGCAGCATCATCACCAGCGTAGCGATAAATGCCTGGACGCGCCCTTTCGCCACAATCACGCCGGTAACGGCGCCAATTGCCGCCCCTAACGCCAGCGCAGCGGCTACGGCCACCAGCGCGTTAACCTCAATTCCGACAATCGACGCAGCGACCGCGCCGGTCAGCGCCAGCAGGGAACCGACGGACAGGTCGATGCCCGACGTCAGGATAACCAGCGTCATCCCTACCGCCATAATGGCGTTAACTGAAGTTTGTTGCAGGATATTGAACAAGTTATTCACGGTAAAAAAGTTGGGGCTCATGGTCGAAACAATCGCAATCAGCACCAGCAGGGCTATCAGCGATTTTTGCTCCATCAGCCACGCTTTTGTGAAGTAGCGACGACCAGAAACAGCCGGGTTATTCATCTTTTTTACTCCTGATTCACACGGTTAAGCTTGCCCACAGCGGCAGCCATCAATACTTCCTGGGTGGCCTGCTCGCGTGTGAATTCACCGCCGAGATGCCCTTCATGCATCACCATGATGCGATCGCTCATGCCCAGCACTTCCGGCATCTCCGAAGAGACCAGAATGATGCTCAGGCCTTCGGCTTTAAACTGGTTAATCAGCTGGTAGATCTCTTTCTTCGCACCAACGTCGACGCCGCGGGTCGGTTCATCAAGGATCAACACTTTCGGACGAGTCATTAACCCGCGGGCGATCGCCACCTTCTGCTGGTTACCGCCCGAAAGCAGCCCAATAGCCTGCTCCATCGACGGCGTTTTCACATTAAACAGGCGGATAAAATCACCTACCGCCTGCTGTTCATCTTTATGCTTTAGGCTACCGCCGCCGCGGCTGAAGTAACGCAGCGCGGTTAGCGACATATTCTCTTTAACCGACATGCCGAGCACTAAACCATCGCGCTTGCGGTCTTCAGAGATGTAAACAATGCCGTTGGCCAGGCCATCCTGCGGAGAACGAGCGACAACTTCGCGCCCATCAAGAGTCACCGAGCCGCTGCTGCGCGGCAGCGCACCGTACAGCACCTTCATCAGTTCGGTGCGACCGGCGCCCATCAGCCCGGCGACGCCGAGAATTTCACCCTGGCGCAGAATAAAGGAGATATTCTCCACGCCTGAGCCGCACAGGTTGTCGACCTTAAGGCGAACCTCACCCGGGGCTTTGTCCAGACGCGGATACTGATCCTCCAGCTTGCGGCCGACCATCATCTCAATAAGCAGATCTTCATCCAGGCTGGCCACTTCGCGCTCGGCGATAAACTGCCCATCGCGAAATACCGTGACGTCATCGCAAATCTCGAAGATCTCTTTCATACGGTGAGAGATATAGACAATACCGCGCCCCTGCGATTTCAGTTCGCGGATCACGCGGAACAGGGATTCGGTCTCAGTATCGGTTAGCGCGTCGGTGGGTTCATCCATAATGATGACCTTCGACTCAAAGCTCAGTACTTTAGCGATCTCGACCATCTGCTGATCGCCGATCGACAAATCGCCCACCAGCTTCTGGCTATTAAAACGTAGATTCAGCTTTGCCAGCAGCTTATCGGCTTCGGCGTACATCATCTTCCAGTCAATTTTGCCAAAGCGATTCACAAACTCACGACCAAGGAAAATGTTCTCGGCGATCGTCAGTTGCGGGATCAGGTTGAGCTCCTGGTGGATGATGCCGATTCCGGCTTCCTGAGAAGATTTGGGTCCGTTGAAGGTGGTTTCTTTCCCCAGCCACAGCAGCGAACCGGCATCGCGGGAGTAAATACCGGTCAGCACCTTCATCATGGTGGACTTGCCGGCACCGTTCTCGCCGACCAGCGCCATCACGCGGCCCGGATAGACATTTAGCGAGGCGCCGGAGAGCGCCTTGACGCCAGGGAACGCTTTATCGATCCCTTTTAATTGCAATAACGCTTCCATATCGGCGACCTCAGAACGTCACGCCGGCACAGAGAATAACGTTCGCATACGGGGAACACTCCCCGCTGCGAATCACCGCCTGACTGTCTGCGGTTTCTTTTTTAAACTGCTCATGACTGGTGTAACGAATTTCAATAGTGTTTCCCTGGTGCTGCTGCAGCTGCTCAAGGTGATTGAGCAACGTCGCGTGGAGCTGCGGATTAAGAGTTTTAATCTCTTCCGCGAGGATAGCCGCTTCAACCTGCATTTCGCTCGTCACCACCTCCAGAACCTGCATAAAGGAGGGCACCCCGTGGGTTAACGCCATATCAATACGTGCGCTGCTGCGGGGAACCGGTAAACCAGCGTCGCAAACCACCAGCGTATCGGTATGACCCAGACGGGAGATAACTGACGAAATATCAGCATTGAGGACGGTACCTTTTTTCATTTTCTCTTTTGCTCCACTAGCGAAACGTTTCGCTGGTATTAGTATTAGCAATAAGAGAACAGAAAACCATCACCAGATGTGAGAATTGTGATCGTCATCGAAACGTTTCGCAACGCAGAAGCGAGAAAGTCCGAAGTGAGTAGATAAAACAAAAAAGCCCTTCGTCAAGAGGGGCCTTAGCGAATCAGATCTCAACCTGAGTGCCGAGCTCAATAACCCGGTTAGGCGGGATTTCGAACTGGTCCGGCGCTCGCAGGGCGTTGCGCTGCAGCAGCAGATACAGCTTGCCGCGCAGGCGCAGATACCATGGCCGCTTGCCGATGATCAACGACTCATGCGACATAAAGAAGGAGGTCTCCATCATCCGGCAGCTCAGACCTTCCAGCCCGCAGCGGTGGAAAACCTCTTCGACATTCGGCGTTTCGCGCCAGCCGTAGCTGGCAACGACGCGCCAGAACGATGGCGATATCTGTTCAATCTGCACGCGACGAACGTTATGTACGTACGGCGCGTCTTCGGTACGCAGCGTGAGCAAAATCACCCGCTCGTGCAGCACCTTGTTATGCTTCAGGTTGTGCAACAGCGCGAAAGGAATCACGTTCAGCGCCCGAGACATATAAACAGCGGTACCCGGCACACGAACCGGCGGCGATTTTTCAAGAGAAGAGATCATCGCCTCCAGAGAGTTACCGTGCTCATGCATCCGACGCAGAAGGCGGAAACGCTCGCTCTTCCAGGTCGTCATGATGGTAAACATCACCAGACCGAGGGTCAGAGGCAGCCAGCCGCCGGAGACGATTTTATCGAGGTTCGCAGAGAAGAGCGGGATATCAATGCACATAAAGGCAACCAGCAGCAGGGCCACTACGAACTTATTCCAGTGCCAGTTTTGACGCGCCACGGTCGTGAACAGAATAGTGGTCAGCACCATCGTTCCCGTCACCGCAATACCGTATGCCGCCGCCAGATTCGAAGAGTGCTCAAAGTTAACAATCACGATAACCACCGAGATATACAGCAGCCAGTTGATGAACGGGATGTAAATCTGCCCGGACTCCATTTCCGAGGTATGAATAATACGCATTGGCGACAGGTATCCCAGACGCACCGCCTGACGAGTCAGGGAGAAGACGCCGGAGATAACCGCCTGGGAAGCGATAACCGTCGCCAGGGCGGCAATAATCAGCATCGGAATCAGCGCCCACTCCGGGGCCAGCAGAAAGAACGGGTTTTTAATTGCTTCCGGGTGTTTGAGCAGCAGCGCCCCTTGGCCAAAGTAGTTCAGCACCAGCGAAGGCAATACCACCGAAAACCAGGCCAGACGAATAGGTAATTTACCGAAATGCCCCATATCGGCATACAGCGCTTCCACGCCGGTGATTGACAGCACCACCGCCCCCAGCGCCACAAACGAAACGGTTTTATATTCAAGGAAGAAATGAACCGCCCAATACGGGTTCAGCGCCTGCAGCACCTCCGGATTAGCGAAGATACTGCGTGCCCCCAGCACCGCCAGTAGCAAGAACCAGATCAGCATAATTGGCGCGAACAGCTTGCCCACCATGCTGGTACCGTGCTTTTGAATGGCGAATAATAGCGTCAGAACAATAATGGAGATGGGCACAACCCAAGTATCCAGGTCGGGAGCGATAATTTCCAGCCCCTCTATCGCCGACATCACCGAGATGGCAGGCGTAATCACCACCTCGCCATAAAAGAAGCTGCCGCCGATAAGCCCAAGGATCACCAGTACGGATGTCGCACGTGCGGAGGTATTACGCCCCGCCAGCGACATTAACGTCAGGATGCCACCTTCACCGGCGTTATCTGCCCGCATCACGAATGTGATGTACTTGAGCGATACGGTAAAAATTAATAGCCAGAAAATGAGCGACAGGAAGCCAAAAACAGCATCACGCTCAACGCCAAAGCCAAACTGGCCTGACAGACATTCACGAAGTGTATACAGTGGGCTGGTGCCGATATCGCCGTATACCACGCCGATTGCCGCCAGCGTTATTGCCGGCAGCGATTGCTTATTATCAGTGCTCATAGACTAGTCTTTTCGTTTATAAAACAAATGTGTGCCTAGTCCCTTGGCCCACAAAAAGCGCACAGTATGCACGATTATTTGCTGAATCGTACCCCTAACTGACATCATCTTAACCTGACTCAAAGAAAATAAATCGATTCTTCAGGCTATTACCACCCCTAATCAAACATCTATACTCGACCTAACAACGACATTCTAAAAAGCACGCAACTCTATTATGGCTCAATCACATTTACTGGCAGAAAGAATTTCCCGGCTCAGCGCCGCGCTGGAAAAAGGACTCTTCGAACGCAGCCACGCAATACGCCTTTGCCTGCTTGCCGCCCTCAGCGGCGAGAGCGTTTTTCTGCTGGGCCCGCCGGGGATCGCCAAAAGCCTGATTGCCCGTCGCCTCAAGTTCGCCTTTCAGCAGGCTCGCGCATTTGAATACCTGATGACCCGTTTCTCCACGCCGGAAGAAGTCTTTGGCCCACTCTCCATTCAGGCGCTGAAAGATGAAGGGCGCTATGAGCGTTTGACCGCCGGCTATCTTCCGGAAGCCGAAATTGTTTTTCTCGATGAGATCTGGAAAGCGGGCCCGGCGATTCTCAATACGCTACTGACGGCGATAAACGAACGCCATTTCCGTAACGGGGCGACCGAAGAGAAAATCCCCATGCGCCTGCTGGTGGCGGCGTCAAACGAACTCCCGGAGGCGGACAACAGCCTGGAAGCCTTATACGACCGTATGCTTATCCGGTTATGGCTGGACAAGGTACAGGATAAAACTAACTTCCGCTCAATGCTGGTAAGCCAGCAGGACGAGAACAGTAATCCAGTCCCGGCGAATTTGCAGGTCAGCGACGAGGAGTTCCTGCAATGGCAGCAGGATATCGGCAACGTGAAGCTACCGGACAGCGTGTTTGAACTCATATTCCAGCTGCGCCAGCAGCTAGATACGCTGCCGAACGCGCCCTACGTCTCAGATCGTCGCTGGAAAAAAGCGATTCGTCTGCTGCAGGCCAGCGCCTTTTTCAGCGGTCGCGACACCATTGCGCCAATAGACCTGATCCTGCTGAAGGATTGCCTGTGGCACAACGTTGAGACAATGAACCTGATGTCCGCGCAACTGGAGACCTTAATGACCAGCCACGCCTGGCAGCAGCAGGCGATGCTCACTCGACTGGGGTCGATAGTCCAGCGGCGCATTCAGCTTCAACAGCAGCAAAGCGATAAGACCGCGCTAAAAGTCACCCGTCTCGGCGGGATGTTCAGCCGGAAACCTCATTATGAACTGCCTGCTGAAGTGCAGGACCCCACGCTAACGCTGCTTCTCCAGCAGCCGCTCAAACTGCACGATCTGGAAGTCATTCATATTACGTTCGTTCGTGAAGAGCTCGCTCATTGGCTGGAGAAAGGCGGTGAGATCCGCGGCAAGCTCAACGGTATTGGTTTTGCCCAGCAGCTGAATATGGATGTCGATACCAGCCAGCACCTTGTCGTGCGCGACGTCAGCTTACAGGGATCGCGGCTCTCCCTGCCCGGTAGCGAATCACGGGAAAATATGCCGGCCGAAATCCGGCAACAGCTGGAGGCGCTGGACGACGAATGGCATCAGCAACATAACCGCTTTAGCGAACAGCAAAAATGTCTGTTTATCCCCGGCGAGTGGCTGGGGCGTATTGAAGCCAGTCTTCAGGACGTCGGCGCGCAGATTAAACAGGCCCGCCAGTCATGACCCTGGACATGCTGAATGTCATGCTGGCAGTCGGCGAAGAGGGCATGATCGATGAGATGCTGCTGGCGCTGCTGGCGGCGCCTCAGCTAGCGGTATTCTTTGAAAAATTCCCGCGGCTCAAAAATATTATCGCCGCCGACATCCCTCGCTGGCGGGAAGCGGTGAGATCGCGGCTAAAAGAGACCAACGTCCCGCCCGAGCTGGATGCGGAAGTTCAGTGCTATCAGCAGTCACAACGGCTTTCCACCTCGCAGTTTATCGTCCAGCTTCCGCAAATTCTGAGCCAGCTGCATAAGCTCCACTCCCCGTTCGCCAGTCAGGCGCAGCAGCTGGTGGATGACAACAGTACCTTTACGCCAGCGCTGCACACATTATTCCTCCAGCGCTGGCGCCTGAGCCTGGTGGTGCAGGCTACCTCTCTTAATCAGCAGCTGCTGGATGAAGAGCGCGATCAGCTGCTGAGCGAAGTTCAGGAGCGCATGACCCTTAGCGGCCAGCTGGAGCCGGTACTGGTGGAAAATGACAATGCTGCTGGGCATCTGTGGGACATGAGTGCCGGAGAGCTGAAGCGCGGCGATTATCAGCTGATCGTTCGCTACGGGGATTTTTTATCTCAACAACCTGAGCTCATGCAGCTAGCCGAACAGCTGGGACGCTCGCGTGAAGCGAAAGCGGTGCCGAAAAAAGATGCGCCGATGGAGACCTTTCGCAGCCTGGTGCGCGAACCGGCCACCGTGCCGGAGCAGGTCGACGGGCTTCAGCAGAGCGACGATATTCTGCGTCTGCTGCCGCCAGAGCTGGCCACCCTCGGCATTACCGAGCTGGAGTTTGAGTTCTACCGCAAGCTGGTTGAAAAGCAGCTGCTGACCTATCGGCTACACGGCGATGCGTGGAAGGAAAAGATCACCGAACGGCCGGTCACGCGCCAGGACGTTGACGAACAGCCGCGCGGGCCGTTTATTGTCTGCGTCGATACTTCCGGCTCAATGGGGGGGTTCAATGAACAGTGCGCCAAGGCGTTTTGTCTGGCGTTGATGCGGGTCGCTCTGGCGGATAACCGCCGCTGCTTCATTATGCTGTTTTCCAGCGAAGTGGTGCACTACGAACTCACCGGCCCGCAGGGGCTGGAGCAGGCGATTCGTTTCTTAAGTCAGCGCTTTCGCGGCGGCACCGATCTGGCCAGCTGCTTCCGGGCGGTGATTGAGCGTATGCAGAATCCGCAGTGGGTCGATGCTGATGCGGTGGTGATTTCCGATTTTATCGCCCAGCGCCTGCCGGATGAGGTGATCAATAAGGTGGGAGAGCTACAGCATAAACATCAACATCGTTTTCATGCGGTGGCGATGTCGGTACACGGTAAGCCCGGCATTATGCGCGTTTTCGATCATATCTGGCGCTTTGATACCGGGTTGCGTAGCCGCCTGCTGCGACGCTGGCGGCGTTAATCACTGATTAAAGAAGAGCAGCAACGCTTTGACGAACCTGCGTTGGCCACACGCCGCACTGCACCTGGCCGATGTGATCCAACTGCAGAAGCAGCATCGTCAGGCGTGACTGGCCAATGCCGCCGCCGATAGTCTGCGGCATCTCCCCGCGTAGCAGCGCCTGGTGCCATTCCAGCTTCAGGCGATCTTCATCACCGGTTATCGCCAGCTGACGCTTCAGCGCTTCGGCATCCACGCGGATCCCCATTGAAGAGAGTTCGAATGCATCTTCCAGAACCGGGTTCCATACCAGAATGTCGCCGTTCAGGCCCGCATAGCCTTCAGCGGCAAGCGTACTCCAGTCATCGTAATCAGGCGCGCGAACGTCGTGGCGCTGGCCATCAGAAAGCTTACCGCCGATACCGATCAGAAATACCGCGCCCAGCTCTTTTGCGATTGCCCTCTCGCGGCCCTTGGCATCGAGATCCGGATAACGGCTTAAAAGCTCCTGGCTGTGAACAAAGTGGATCTTCTCCGGCAAGAACGGCGTGAGGCCAAACTCTTTACTGACTGCATCCTCGGTGGCTTTGATCCCAGCATAGATCGCTTCAACGGTTGCTTTCAGCGTGCCGCAATGGCGTTCTTCATCCCCCATTACGCGCTCCCAGTCCCACTGGTCAACGTAGACGGAATGGATGGCGGTTAACCGGTCTTCATCGGGGCGAAGGGCCTTCATGTGCGTGTACAGCCCTTCGCCCGCGCTGAAGTCGTGTTGTCCCAGGGTTTGACGCTTCCACTTCGCCAGCGAGTGAACCACTTCGAACTGGGCGTCAGGCAGTGTTTTCACTTTGACCTGAACCGCTTTTTCGCAACCAGAGAGGTTATCCTGCGTCCCATCGCCCACGCGGCTTAAGATCGGCGCCTGGACTTCTATCAGGCCGAGCTTCTCTTCAAGCTGGCGGGAAAAGTGTGACTTAACGAAACTAATCTGGCGTTGTTTTGCGATGTATGCGGTTTTCATTTTTTATAACTCCTGCGTCCTGTTGCCATTGATTAAGCAACAAAACAGCGCTGCAATTCAATAATCCAACAACAAAAAGCCTACATCGATTTTGATTCATTAAAATTTGAGGCTAAAATAGAAATATTCGTCAAACTTCATAAGAAAATCCTATGGAAAATTATCAGATCGACAATCTGGACCGCGGCATCCTTGAGGCTCTCATGGCCAACGCGCGTACCGCCTATGCTGAGCTGGCAAAACAGTTTGGCGTCAGCCCGGGGACCATCCACGTTCGCGTAGAGAAAATGAAGCAGGCCGGAATTATTACCGGCGCGCGTATAGACGTGAGCCCCAAGCAGCTGGGTTACGATGTGGGATGCTTTATCGGCATTATTCTGAAGAGCGCGAAAGACTACCCCTCGGCGCTGGCCAGGCTAAACAGCCTGGATGAGGTTACCGAGGCGTATTACACCACCGGGCACTACAGCATCTTTATAAAAGTGATGTGCCGTTCGATTGACGCTCTCCAGCATGTACTTATCAACAAGATCCAAACAATTGATGAAATTCAGTCCACTGAAACGCTGATCGTCCTGCAAAACCCGATTATGCGCACCATCCGCCCATGATCGGGCTTTTTAATCCCACATTTTTCCACAGGTAGATCCCAGCTCGCTCACAGCGTACAATACGCCACTCTGAATAGTGGAGCGGGCGATCATGGCAGAGATAACTCTAATCAGCGGCAGTACGCTGGGTAGCGCAGAATATGTATCAGAACATCTGGCGGAAAAGCTGGAAGAGGCTGGTCACAGCACGACTATCCTGCACGGACCGCTGATCGAAGATCTGCAGCCGCAGGGGATCTGGCTCGTTATCTCTTCGACGCATGGCGCCGGGGACATTCCCGATAATCTTCTGCCTTTCTATGAAGCGCTTCAGGAGAAGCAGGTCGATCTTTCTGCAGTCCATTTTGGCGCAATCGGCATTGGTAGCCGCGAATACGATACCTTCTGCGGAGCGATTGATAAGCTCGAGGCTGCGCTCAAAGCCTGCGGGGCAAAACAGATCGGTGAAACGCTCAAAATTAACGTCCTCGAACATGAAATTCCGGAAGATCCGGCCGAGATTTGGCTGGGATCCTGGAAAAACTTGCTCTGAGAATTGTAAAGATCATACTTTCTTCTGTGGATAACTATGCTTAAAAGCTTGGATCAACCGGTAGTTATCCAAAGTATAACCGTTGTCTGATTTTTGTGCTGTGTATAACCCTTCATTTTGATCCCAGCTTATACGGACCAGGATCACCGATCATTCACAGAAAGCGATCCTTCTTAAACGGTTGATCCTAAACCGCGGATCTGACTTATCCACAAGACAAGCCGATCCTAATAAGAGATCACAATAAAACAGATCTCTAAATAAAAGATCTTCTTTTTAATACTCAGGATCCCGGCGCTTTCTCGAAAGGCTAAAGTTGAGTAGAATCCACGGCCCGGGCTTCAATCTATTTTCAAACCGCTTTATGCGAGGCATACCACCATGTTTTATCAGGATCCTTTTGACGTCATCATCATTGGCGGGGGTCATGCAGGCACTGAGGCCGCGATGGCCGCAGCGCGAATGGGTCAACAGACTCTGCTTTTGACACACAATATCGACACGCTGGGGCAGATGAGCTGCAACCCGGCGATTGGCGGCATTGGGAAAGGACACCTGGTAAAAGAAGTGGATGCGCTTGGCGGCCTGATGGCGAAGGCCATTGACCACGCAGGCATCCAGTTTAGGATACTAAACGCCAGCAAAGGCCCTGCCGTACGGGCGACTCGCGCTCAGGCAGACCGAGTGCTGTACCGGCAGGCCGTACGGACCGCGCTAGAAAACCAGCCCAACTTAATGATCTTCCAGCAGGCGGTGGAAGATCTGATTGTTGAGAACGATCGTGTTGTCGGTGCCGTCACCCAGATGGGGCTTAAATTCCGCGCCAAAGCGGTAGTACTGACCGTCGGAACCTTTCTCGACGGTAAGATCCATATTGGCCTCGATAACTACAGCGGCGGCCGTGCAGGGGATCCTCCTTCGATCCCGCTGTCCCGCCGTTTGCGTGAACTGCCGCTGCGCGTCAGCCGCCTGAAAACCGGTACCCCGCCGCGTATCGACGCAAGGACGATTGATTTTAGCGTTCTGGCACAGCAGCACGGCGATAATCCGATGCCGGTCTTCTCGTTTATGGGGGATGCTTCTCAACATCCGCGTCAGGTGCCGTGCTACGTCACGCATACCAACGAGAAAACTCATGACGTGATCCGTAATAACCTCGATCGTAGCCCGATGTATGCCGGCGTAATCGAAGGGATCGGCCCCCGCTACTGTCCTTCGATCGAAGACAAGGTCATGCGCTTTGCCGATCGCAACCAGCACCAGATCTTCCTCGAGCCGGAAGGACTGACGTCCAACGAGGTTTATCCAAACGGTATCTCCACCAGCCTGCCGTTCGATGTCCAGATGCAAATCGTCCGCTCAATGCAGGGGATGGAAAATGCAAAAATCGTTCGTCCTGGCTACGCTATTGAGTACGATTTCTTTGACCCGCGTGACCTGAAACCGACGCTGGAAAGTAAATTTATCCATGGCCTGTTCTTTGCCGGCCAGATTAATGGCACGACCGGTTATGAAGAAGCTGCCGCTCAGGGCCTGCTTGCCGGCCTGAACGCCGCCCGTTTCTCCTCCGAGAAAGAGGGATGGGCGCCCGGCCGCTCTCAGGCATACCTTGGCGTCCTGGTGGACGATCTCTGTACTCTTGGCACCAAAGAACCGTACCGCATGTTTACCTCACGCGCGGAATACCGCCTGATGCTGCGTGAAGACAACGCCGATTTGCGCCTGACCGAACAAGGCCGTGAACTGGGTCTGGTGGATGACGAACGCTGGGCGCGCTTCAACCAGAAGCTTGAAAGCATTGAACGTGAACGCCAGCGCCTCAAAGCCAGCTGGGTTAATCCGCTGGCGGAAAGCGCTGCGGAAGTGAATGCTCAGCTGACTGCGCCTTTATCCCGTGAAGCTAACGGTGAAGATTTGCTCCGTCGTCCGGAAATGACCTACGAACAGCTGGTGCAGATGACGCCGTTCTCGCCGGGTCTTGAGGATAAGCAAGCGGCTGAACAGGTTGAAATTCAGGTAAAATACGAAGGCTACATCGCGCGCCAGCAGGATGAAATCGAGAAACAACAGCGCAACGAGAACACGTTGCTGCCCGCTACGCTTGATTATCGCCAGGTGAATGGGTTGTCGAACGAGGTCATTGCCAAGTTGAACGACCATAAGCCGTCTTCGATAGGACAGGCATCGCGTATTTCCGGCATTACGCCTGCGGCAATCTCGATTTTGCTGGTGTGGTTGAAGAAGCAGGGAATGCTGCGCCGTAGCGCCTGATTTTCCACTGAACAATACATTGGCGGATAACGCATCTGACGTCCGCCAGGTTAATTTCTCAGCCCGGTTAGCGAATCGCCTCCGGGCTCATTGTTTTAAACAGGTACCGATCGTGCTCAACAAACTTTCTCGTCTGCTTGATGAAGCAGGTATTTCACTTACCGATCACCAGAAAAACCAGCTTGTCGGCTACGTTGGCATGCTGGATAAGTGGAATAAGGCCTATAACCTGACCTCGGTTCGCGATCCTGCCGAGATGCTGGTACGCCACATCCTCGATAGCATTGTTGTTGCGCCATTCCTTAAAGGAACGCGTTTTATCGATGTCGGTACGGGCCCTGGCCTGCCGGGGATCCCGCTGGCTATCGTGCGTCCTGAATCCCACTTCACCCTGTTAGACAGCCTTGGCAAGCGAGTTCGTTTCCTCCGCCAGGTCCAGCATGAGCTAAAACTGGATAACGTCACCCCGGTACAAAGCCGTGTGGAAGAGTTCCCGGCAGAGCCGCCGTTTGACGGCGTCATTAGCCGCGCATTTGCGTCGCTGAATGACATGGTGAGCTGGTGCCATCATTTACCCGCCGAGAACGGTCACTTCTATGCGCTCAAAGGGTTAGCGCAGGAAGATGAAATGGCAAATTTACCGGAAGGGTTCGTCATTAAAGATGTTGTCGAACTGCATGTGCCTCAGCTGGAAGGGGAGCGTCACCTTGTGGTGATTCAGCCAAAAATGATTTAATTTTTATCAAAAAATGTGAAAAAAAGACGGGCCGTGCATGTTACAAAAATAGAAGTCACGGCAGGGTATTATCGGACGGTCTTTAACCATGAAGTTACCATGGTTTTTCTTTCCGTTAACTTTTCCCGATTGCTTTACCAACAGAATAGTCAACATTGAAAATATCAGTACGCTAAAAATCTCGCTGCTTGCCGTTCATACTGATGTTAAATATTTATTATGAATGTCAATAAAAGGTTTTTATTGTATATGGGATTGTTTTAGAAAGAATACCTGGTTTTTATGTTGAATATCAAACGGATAAAAAATTGGGTTTTATGTACAGAATTAATTCGATTTCGCGAAAAATGTTTATTATGTGATCTGATGCACGCTTTAATTGCCGATTTTACGCGGTATTTGCAGTTTTGCATGACTGCTCACAGATTGGTGAAATGCATGAAAAGTTGTCTGTCGGAAAATAATTAAACATTTATTCACTATTTTGCTACTTATTGTTTGAAATCACGAGGCGTCACCGTATAATTTGTCCGCTTTTTGATGCTTGACTCTTCGTCTTAAAGGACGTTTTATACGACACGCGACATACCTCGAAGGGAGCAGGAGTAAAAACGTGATGTCAGTGTCGCTCTTGAGTCGAAACGTTGCTCGTAAGCTTCTGTTTATTCAGTTACTGGCAGTAATAGCAAGTGGACTGCTGTTCAGCCTCAAAGACCCTTTCTGGGGCATCTCCGCGGTGAGTGGAGGTTTGGCGGTTCTTTTGCCAAACATGATATTTATGATTTTTGCCTGGCGTCATCAGGCGCATACACCAGCTAAAGGCCGAGTGGCCTGGTCCTTCGCCATCGGTGAAGCCTTCAAGGTGTTGCTGACCTTCGCCTTTCTGGCGGTGGCGCTGGCGGTTTTGAAAGTGGTATTTTTGCCGCTGATAGTGACGTGGGTTTTGGTGCTGGTGGTACAAGTTCTGGCGCCAGCTGTAATTAACAACAAAGGGTAAAAGGCATCATGGCTTCAGAAAATATGACGCCGCAGGATTACATAGGCCACCATCTGAACAACCTTCAGCTGGACCTGCGTACATTCTCGCTGGTGGATCCGCACAACCCCCCGGCCACCTTCTGGACGCTCAACATTGACTCCATGTTTTTCTCAGTGGTGCTCGGTCTGTTATTCCTGTTTATGTTCCGCAGCGTGGCTAAAAAGGCGACAACCGGCGTACCTGGTAAATTCCAGACCTTCATTGAGATGATCATCGGCTTCGTCCATGGCAGCGTCAAAGATATGTATCATGGCAAGAGCAAGGTCATTGCTCCGCTGGCCCTCACCGTGTTCGTCTGGGTATTCCTGATGAACCTGATGGATCTGCTGCCTATCGACTTTATCCCTTGGATCGGCGAACACGTTCTCGGTCTGCCTGCTCTGCGCGTGGTGCCGTCAGCTGACGTTAACATCACCCTGTCGATGGCGCTTGGCGTATTTATCCTGATTCTTTTCTACAGCATCAAAATGAAAGGCGTGGGCGGGTTCGTTAAAGAACTGACCCTGCAGCCGTTCAATCACTGGGCGTTCATTCCTGTCAACTTAATCCTTGAAGGGGTAAGCCTGCTGTCAAAACCTGTATCACTGGGTCTGCGACTGTTCGGCAACATGTATGCCGGTGAGCTGATTTTCATTCTGATTGCTGGCCTGTTGCCGTGGTGGTCACAGTGGATTCTGAATGTGCCATGGGCCATTTTCCACATCCTGATTATTACGCTGCAAGCCTTCATCTTCATGGTTCTGACGATCGTCTATCTGTCGATGGCATCTGAAGAGCATTGATTTTTACCAACATACTACGTTTTAACTGAAACAAACTGGAGACTGTCATGGAAAACCTGAATATGGATCTGCTGTACATGGCTGCCGCTGTGATGATGGGTCTGGCGGCAATCGGTGCTGCGATCGGTATCGGCATCCTCGGGGGTAAATTCCTGGAAGGCGCAGCGCGTCAACCGGATCTGATTCCTCTGCTGCGTACTCAGTTCTTTATCGTTATGGGTCTGGTGGATGCTATCCCGATGATCGCTGTAGGTCTGGGTCTGTACGTGATGTTCGCCGTCGCGTAGTAAGTTGTTCGAAAGAAACCTAAGCCACAGAGTTATTTTTTAAGAGGTATTGTGCTGTGAACATGAACGCAACAATCCTCGGCCAGGCCATCGCGTTTGTTATCTTCGTATGGTTCTGCATGAAGTATGTATGGCCGCCGTTAATGGCTGCCATCGAAAAGCGCCAGAAAGAAATTTCTGACGGTTTAGCTTCTGCAGAACGCGCTAAGAAAGATTTGGACCTTGCACAGGCCAACGCGACCGACCAGCTGAAAAAAGCGAAAGCGGAAGCCCAGGTAATCATCGAGCAGGCGAACAAGCGTCGCTCTCAGATCCTGGATGAAGCAAAAGCGGAAGCAGAACAGGAACGCACCAAAATCGTCGCACAGGCGCAGGCTGAAATCGATGCCGAACGTAAACGTGCTCGTGAGGAGCTGCGTAAGCAGGTTGCTATCCTGGCTGTTGCTGGCGCCGAGAAGATCATCGAACGTTCCGTGGATGAAGCTGCTAACAGCGACATCGTGGATAAACTTGTCGCTGAACTGTAAGGAGGGAGGGGCTGATGTCTGAATTTGTAACGGTAGCTCGCCCCTACGCCAAAGCAGCTTTTGACTTTGCCGTCGAACACAACAGCGTTGAACGCTGGCAGGATATGCTGGCGTTTGTTGCTGAAGTGACTAAAAACGAAGAAATGGCAGAGCTACTCTCTGGCGCACTGGCGCCGGAAACGCTCTCTGATGTGTTTATCGCGGTTTGTGGTGAGCAACTGGACGAGAATGGTCAAAACCTGATTCGGGTAATGGCTGAGAATGGTCGTCTGAATGCGCTCCCTGATGTTCTCGAGCAGTTCATTCACCTGCGCGCTGCCAGTGAGGCAACCGCAGAGGTAGAAGTTATTTCTGCCGCTCAAATGAGTGACGAACAGCTTGCGAAAATTACCGCCGCGATGGAAAAACGTCTGTCACGCAAAGTTAAGCTGAATTGCAAAATCGATAAGTCTGTAATGGCAGGCGTAATCATCCGTTCGGGTGATATGGTCATTGATGGTAGCGTACGCGGCCGTCTTGAACGCCTTGCAGACGTCTTGCAGTCTTAAGGGGACTGGAGCATGCAACTGAATTCCACCGAAATCAGCGAACTGATCAAGCAGCGCATTGCTCAGTTCAATGTTGTGAGCGAGGCTCATAACGAAGGTACTATCGTTTCTGTAAGTGACGGTGTTATCCGCATTCACGGCCTGGCCGATTGTATGCAGGGTGAGATGATCGCTCTGCCGGGTAACCGTTACGCTATCGCACTGAACCTGGAGCGCGACTCCGTAGGGGCAGTTGTGATGGGTCCGTACGCTGACCTCGCCGAAGGTATGAAGGTTAAATGTACTGGCCGTATCCTTGAAGTTCCGGTTGGCCGCGGCCTGCTGGGACGTGTGGTTAACACCCTGGGTGCACCGATTGATGGTAAAGGTCCGCTGGAGCACGACGGCTTCTCCGCTGTTGAAGCTATCGCGCCGGGTGTAATCGAACGTCAGTCCGTCGATCAGCCGGTGCAGACCGGTTATAAATCCGTTGATGCCATGATCCCAATCGGTCGTGGACAGCGTGAACTGATTATCGGCGACCGTCAGACCGGTAAAACCGCGCTGGCTATCGACGCCATCATCAACCAGCGTGATTCCGGCATCAAGTGTGTCTACGTAGCCATCGGCCAGAAAGCGTCCACCATTTCTAACGTGGTACGTAAACTGGAAGAACACGGCGCGCTGGCTAACACCATCGTTGTGGTTGCAACCGCATCTGAATCTGCCGCACTGCAATACCTGGCGCCATACGCTGGTTGCGCAATGGGCGAATACTTCCGCGACCGCGGTGAAGATGCGTTGATCATTTATGATGACCTGTCTAAACAGGCCGTTGCTTATCGTCAGATCTCCCTGCTGCTCCGCCGTCCGCCTGGACGTGAAGCATTCCCGGGCGACGTATTCTACCTCCACTCTCGTCTGCTGGAGCGTGCTGCACGTGTTAACGTCGAATACGTTGAAGCTTTCACCAAAGGTGAAGTGAAAGGTAAAACCGGTTCACTGACCGCGCTGCCGATTATCGAAACCCAGGCGGGTGACGTTTCTGCGTTCGTTCCGACCAACGTAATTTCCATTACCGATGGTCAGATCTTCCTGGAAACCAACCTGTTCAACTCCGGTATTCGTCCTGCGGTTAACCCGGGTATCTCCGTATCCCGTGTTGGTGGTGCAGCTCAGACCAAGATCATGAAGAAACTGTCCGGTGGTATTCGTACCGCTCTGGCGCAGTATCGTGAACTGGCGGCGTTCTCCCAGTTTGCCTCTGACCTTGATGATGCAACCCGTAAGCAGCTGGACCACGGTCAGAAAGTGACCGAACTGCTGAAACAGAAACAGTATGCGCCGATGTCCGTTGCGCAGCAGTCTCTGGTTCTGTTCGCGGCAGAACGTGGTTATCTGGCGGATGTCGAGCTGTCGAAAATCGGTAGCTTTGAAGCCGCTCTGCTGGCTTACGTCGACCGTGATCACGCTCCGTTGATGCAAGAGATCAACCAGTCCGGTGGCTATAACGACGAAATCGAAGGCAAGCTGAAAGGCATCCTCGATTCCTTCAAAGCAACCCAATCCTGGTAAAGTCTGGCGGCTTGCTTTAGGGCAGGCCGCAAGGCATTGAGGAGAAGCTCATGGCCGGCGCAAAAGAGATACGTAGTAAGATCGCAAGCGTCCAGAACACGCAAAAGATCACTAAAGCGATGGAAATGGTCGCCGCTTCCAAAATGCGTAAATCGCAGGAGCGCATGGCGGCCAGCCGTCCTTATGCAGATACCATGCGCAAAGTGATCGGTCACCTTGCGAACGGTAATCTGGAATATAAGCACCCTTACCTGGAAGAACGCGACGTTAAACGCGTGGGCTACCTGGTGGTGTCTACCGACCGTGGTCTGTGCGGTGGCTTGAACATTAACCTGTTCAAAAAGCTGCTGGCGGAAATGAAAGCATGGTCCGATAAAGGCATTCAGTGCGAACTCGCAATGATCGGCTCTAAGGGCGTGTCGTTCTTTAATTCCGTTAGCGGCAACGTTGTCGCCCAGGTGACGGGTATGGGTGATAACCCATCCCTGTCCGAACTGATCGGTCCGGTAAAAGTGATGTTGCAGGCCTACGATGAAGGCCGTCTGGACAAGCTGTATATTGTCAGCAACAAATTTATTAACACCATGTCTCAGGTTCCAACCATCACTCAGCTGTTGCCGTTACCGGCTTCAGAAGATGGTGAGTTGAAGCGTAAATCCTGGGATTACCTGTATGAACCCGATCCGAAAGCGCTGCTGGATACCCTGCTGCGCCGTTATGTGGAATCTCAGGTTTATCAGGGTGTGGTAGAAAACCTGGCCAGCGAGCAGGCCGCACGTATGGTGGCGATGAAAGCCGCGACCGACAATGGCGGCAGCCTGATTAAAGAGCTGCAGTTGGTATACAACAAAGCTCGTCAGGCCAGCATTACTCAGGAACTCACCGAGATCGTCGGTGGAGCATCCGCGGTATAACCAGGTTAATTCGTAGAGGATTCAAGATGGCTACTGGAAAAATTGTCCAGGTAATCGGCGCCGTGGTCGACGTCGAATTCCCTCAGGATGCCGTACCGCGCGTGTACGAGGCTCTTGAGGTGCAAAATGGTAGTGAGAAGCTGGTGCTGGAAGTTCAGCAGCAGCTCGGCGGCGGTATTGTTCGTACCATCGCCATGGGTTCTTCCGACGGTCTGCGTCGCGGTCTGGAAGTAAAAGACCTCGAGCATCCGATCGAAGTCCCGGTAGGTAAAGCAACGCTGGGTCGTATCATGAACGTACTGGGCCAACCGGTAGACATGAAAGGCGACATCGGCGAAGAAGAGCGTTGGGCTATCCACCGCGCAGCGCCTTCCTACGAAGAGTTGTCAAACTCTCAGGAACTGCTGGAAACCGGCATTAAAGTTATCGACCTGATGTGTCCGTTTGCGAAGGGCGGTAAAGTTGGTCTGTTCGGTGGTGCGGGCGTAGGTAAAACCGTAAACATGATGGAGCTGATCCGTAACATCGCGATCGAGCACTCCGGTTACTCCGTGTTTGCGGGCGTAGGTGAACGTACTCGTGAGGGTAACGACTTCTACCACGAAATGACCGACTCCAACGTTATCGATAAAGTATCCCTGGTGTATGGCCAGATGAACGAGCCGCCGGGAAACCGTCTGCGCGTTGCGCTGACCGGCCTGACCATGGCTGAGAAGTTCCGTGACGAAGGTCGTGACGTTCTGCTGTTCGTCGATAACATCTACCGTTACACCCTGGCCGGTACTGAAGTATCCGCACTGCTGGGCCGTATGCCTTCAGCGGTAGGTTACCAGCCGACCCTGGCGGAAGAGATGGGCGTTCTGCAGGAACGTATCACCTCTACCAAAACCGGTTCAATCACTTCCGTACAGGCGGTATACGTACCTGCGGATGACTTGACTGACCCGTCTCCAGCCACCACCTTTGCGCACCTTGACGCAACCGTGGTACTGAGCCGTCAGATCGCCTCTCTGGGTATCTACCCGGCAGTTGATCCGCTGGATTCCACCAGCCGTCAGCTGGATCCGCTGGTTGTTGGTCAGGAGCACTACGACACCGCTCGTGGCGTTCAGTCCATCCTGCAGCGTTATCAGGAACTGAAAGACATCATCGCCATCCTGGGTATGGATGAACTGTCTGAAGAAGATAAACTGGTGGTAGCTCGCGCGCGTAAGATTCAGCGCTTCTTGTCCCAGCCGTTCTTCGTGGCAGAAGTATTTACCGGTTCTCCGGGCAAATACGTCTCCCTGAAAGACACCATCCGTGGCTTTAAAGGCATCATGGAAGGCGAATACGATCACCTGCCGGAGCAGGCGTTCTACATGGTCGGTTCTATCGACGAAGCCGTGGAAAAAGCCAAAAAACTTTAACGCCTTAATCGGAGGGTGATATGGCAATGACTTACCACCTGGACGTCGTCAGCGCAGAGAAACAAATGTTCTCTGGTCTGGTCGAGAAAATCCAGGTAACGGGTAGTGAAGGTGAACTGGGTATTTACCCGGGGCACGCGCCGCTGCTCACCGCCATTAAGCCTGGTATGATTCGCATCGTTAAGCAGCACGGTCACGAAGAATTTATTTACCTGTCAGGCGGCATTCTTGAAGTGCAGCCGGGTAGCACGACCGTTCTGGCTGATACGGCAATTCGTGGCCAGGATCTCGACGAAGCGCGAGCCCTGGAAGCGAAACGTAAGGCTGAAGAGCACATTAAGAGCTCTCATGGTGACGTGGATTACGCTCAGGCGTCCGCGGAACTGGCCAAAGCGATCGCTAAACTGCGCGTTATCGAGTTGACCAAAAAAGCGATGTAACACCGGCTTGAACGTTAAAAGCCAGTCTGGTTTCCAGGCTGGCTTTTTTTATGGTTTCGTTTCAGAAAAAACAAAACTAAAAAGAGGGTTTAAAAATTTTGTGATGAATGTCTCATTTTTATTGATCGTTTAAAAGATGAAGCGTAGACTTGTTTTTGTGATGTAAATCACAAAAAAGAATTCATCAAAAACGTAATCGCTATCCAGGAAGAGATCATGAAACTGCTTAATAAAATCGTCGCTTTCTTCAGTGCTATGAACGTAACCTTCGGTACGTTCAATCACTAAGACGTCCGCTCTCCAGACTGCTTATGCGCTGTACCGCTAACTAAAACGACAACACATGCGGTGTGAAGCAGGAAAGAAAGTAAAAAGGTCGCCCGAGGGCGACCTTTATGTTTTTAGCGTGTCCCTAGTTGCGACTAAGGAAGTTACCGGTGTTAAAGCTGCCGTCGGCCTCACGCATCAGCGGATCCGGCAGTGTCAGAGTCTGATAGTCGGCGCTGTGAATACTCTTTCCCTGGGCGTTGATGCTTCTGCCACCGTGGATAAAGTAGTTACTATCATCAATGTTCCCGACAACGGCATCGTCATATTTCCCCGGCTGGCTGCGCAGGGAAAGGTTATCGCTAAAGGTACCCTGCGTTTCCGGTGCGCCATATGGGCTTGGGCGGAATAGATAGTTAAAGCGCTGGTTATCCACCGCAACGTTATTGATCACTACCAGCTTGCCCGGGTTGAAGTTGTCGGTAAAACCGTCCAGATGATTGCCGATGGCGATGCTGTTACGGACCTCGTGGGCGACCGGCTGCCCTTCCCCACCGAGCTTAAAGCCGTTGCTGATATTATTGCGGGCAATTGAGTTCTCGATCACCACAACGCCGTTAGCGCCGTCCTCAATCTTATTGAACAGGTCGAAGCCGTCGTCGATGTTATCGTGTGAGTAACAGCCCTCCAGCCGGTTACCCTCCCCTACGCGCATTTTCACCGCAAAACCATCGGCGTTAATTTTACCCGGATCTTCGTTATTAAAGGATTCAGAATTCACCACCCGGTTATAGCTGGCCCACAGCGGGCGTCCGACATCCGCCGGAGAGGAAATTTGAATGCCGGTATCATCGTTTCGATACGCGGTGACGTTCTCAATCAGGTTATGGCTACCCTGTATGCGCAGACTCTTGTCCGTAATCTCTATTCCATTGATATGCCAGTAGCCGGCATCCAGCAGTAGCCCGTGAATCACGGCTTTTCCACCAGCTTTCAGGGTTTTAATTTTGTCTTTCAGGCCGCTGGCGCTAACCGGAATGGTAGTTTGCGGATAATTACCGGCGGCTAATATAATTTGCCCGCCAGGGGGAACGAGTTCGACGGCGGTGGCTAAATCCAGCGGCGACTCTGCCGTGCCTTTGGCCTGCGGTTGCCCCTCAGGTGAAACATAGAGCGTATTGCCTGTGATATTGGCACTCTGTTCCACCGTCAGCGTCTGAGTCAGCGAGTTTGCGCTGGTGGCCGGCGTAAAAATAACTTCGAATGTGCTTTTATCTTTCAGAACGGCAGGTTGGGTAAACATTTCACCGGCTTTCACGGCTTTCTCCTGCCCGATCACCACTTCATCCTGGCGAACGGTGATGCGCCCGTCGCTATTGGTACGCGCCTGTAGTATGTACGTTTTGTCCTGGCTTTTTGTTCCCGAGGCAATTTGCATGACCGGCGGCCAGCTTTTGGCAACATACGGGGCGGAGGGAACCGTATTTGCCGCGGAAGTCGTCAGGGAAGCATTGCTGACGGTTATTTTGGCATTACGTGAGGCGAAGAAACCGACGTAGTAATGTTCTTTATCCTGCTGGGTAACCAGATCGGCGTGAGGAACACGCTGGCTTACCCACTCATTACTGCCCGTTGCCGCCCATGAGGTAATAAATCCGTCGTTAGTGCGTTCCAGCTTAAGCTGAAACGTCGGGGTTTGCTGAATATCGATTTTCTCTTTGTAACTTTGACGCTTGATTACTGCGCCCGCATTTCCCCACGGCTGGGTTATCCCTTCCCGGCTGATAGCCTGCAGCTTAATATGCGAGTGATCTTTTTTATCCTGGGTCATAATGGCGTTCATCACCATATTGGACGCCGCCGGGAACTCTTCGTAGCCGACCTTGAGGGGCTCTTGGCGTGGGTTGCCAATGACGTCGCGGACCAGCAGTCCAGCGCCTTCCTGCGCCGCAGGACGCGCGCCATTTTCCGGGCCAAACTGATTGACGGTCACCGTAGCCTGCAGGATAAAATTCTGACTGGTTGGGAGTTGGGTATAAAAGAAGGTCAGTCCGTCGTGGGCGTTGGCAATTTTACCTCCCCGGCTCTCGATGGTAATGGGCTGGCTGAGATCGGCGGAATCCTGCGGCGTCAGTTTTTTACCGGCGATAGTGACATCATTGACGCCAATCTTTTCAGGCAGAACATTCGAGGAAAAATTGCTGTCGGTGGATTGCCCAAAGGCGATTGCCCGCCACTGATGGCCTCCGTTGGCCTGCAGCGGTAGCGCGATCATCGTACTGCAAAGGGTTAATGCCAAAGGTATTTTGTTTTTCATTTTTTTCTCCTGGGTAATTATTAAGCGGCATTATCAGGAAAATGAAATGGTGTTTCTATTTATTGCGTCACAATTAATGAATATTAAAACTGCGTTTTATTTTATGGGTTTTCTTTATTTATCCATCAAAAAAACAGCAAAAGCAGAGGGATAGCCGGTATCCCTCCCCCCTAAAATGCTTTTTTTGCGCTAAACGGGTTTGCGCTGGCTAAAAATACCCACCTAAAATGGTCTATAGCGTTACGCTTGTGCGTTTTATATTCGTCTCGTTTCATGATGAAAAATATGTAGATATTTCAACGTGAAAGGCTTTTACTTTTCGTTCTAACAGCAGTCAGGATGCGTATGTCAAACAGTCCGATGAGCGTGGTTATTCTTGCCGCAGGCAAAGGTACCCGCATGTATTCCGATCTTCCTAAGGTGTTGCATTCGCTGGCCGGAAAGCCGATGGTGCAGCATGTTATTGATGCAGCTAAAGAATTAGGGGCATCCGCCGTACATCTGGTGTACGGGCACGGCGGCGACCTGCTTCGCCAGACGCTGCGCGAAGACAATCTTAACTGGGTCCTACAGGCCGAACAGCTTGGTACCGGCCACGCCATGCAGCAGGCGGCACCGTTCTTCAGCGACGATGAAGATATCCTGATGCTGTACGGCGACGTGCCGCTTATTTCGGTCGAAACATTACAGCGCTTGCGGGACGCAAAACCGCAGGGTGGTATCGGCCTGTTGACGGTGAAGCTGGACGATCCGACCGGCTATGGCCGCATTACGCGCGATAACGGCGCGGTGACGGGAATTGTTGAGCATAAAGACGCCAGTGAAGAGCAGCGCCGGATTCAGGAAATTAACACCGGGATTCTGGTCGCCAACGGGGCGGATCTTAAACGCTGGTTGGCTAAGCTCACCAACAACAACGTTCAGGGCGAATACTACATCACCGACATTATCGCCATGGCCTATCAAGAAGGCCGTGAAATTGCCGCTGTACATCCGCAACGGTTAAGCGAAGTGGAAGGCGTGAATAACCGCCTGCAGCTCTCCCGTCTTGAACGCGTCTGGCAGTCGGAACAGGCTGAAAAACTGCTGCTCGCGGGCGTTATGCTGCGCGATCCGGCGCGTTTTGATCTACGCGGCTTGCTGAAATACGGGCGCGATGTCGAAATTGATACTAACGTTATCCTCGAAGGTGACGTGGTGTTGGGGGATCGGGTCAAGATCGGCGCTGGCTGCGTGATCAAGAACAGTACCATTGGCGATGATTGCGAGATCAGCCCCTATACCGTGGTGGAGGATGCTCATCTGGAAGCCGCCTGTACCATTGGGCCGTTCGCGCGGCTGCGCCCAGGCGCTGAGCTTCTCGAAGGCGCGCACGTCGGCAACTTTGTCGAAATTAAAAAGGCGCGCCTGGGTAAAGGCACAAAAGCCGGGCATCTTTCTTACCTCGGCGACGCTGAGATTGGCGATAACGTTAATATCGGCGCGGGCACCATCACTTGTAACTATGATGGTGCAAATAAACATAAAACGGTGATCGGCGATGACGTGTTTGTTGGCTCTGACAGCCAGCTGGTCGCGCCGGTGACCGTCGGCAAAGGCGTCACCATTGCCGCAGGAACAACGGTAACGCGTGATGTTGCCGATAATGAATTAGTGTTAAGCCGCGTGCCGCAGGTTCATAAACAGGGATGGCAGCGCCCGGTGAAGAAGAAGTAAGGCTATTTCTCTTTCGCCCTTTTGGGGGAAAGAGCGGGGTGAGGGGATAATATAATCCTCCCCCCACGGCAGTACCATAAAAATAACCCCACTCTCTACAAGGCTCGGGGCGCCCGGAAAAACGGGTAAACAGGTTGACCGACAACGTATGGCATACAGCCAAAATCGGAATTAAAAACTATGTGTGGAATTGTTGGCGCAGTCGCGCAGCGTGATATTGCTGAAATCCTTCTCGAAGGTTTACGTCGTCTGGAATACCGCGGTTATGACTCCGCCGGTCTGGCAGTCGTCGATAACGAAGGTCATATGAACCGCGTTCGTCGCCTTGGGAAAGTCCAGATGCTGGCCCAGGCGCTGGAAGAACATCCGTTGCACGGTGGGACTGGAATTGCCCATACCCGCTGGGCGACGCACGGCGAACCGTCTGAAGGCAACGCGCATCCGCATGTTTCTGACCATATTGTGGTGGTGCATAACGGAATTATCGAAAACCATGAGCCGCTGCGCGAGCTGTTGCAGTCGCGAGGCTACGTTTTTGTCTCCGAGACTGACACAGAAGTGATTGCGCATCTGGTTCACTGGGAGCTGGAACAAGGCGGCACCCTGCGTGAAGCCGTTCTGCGAACCATCCCGCAGCTGCGTGGCGCTTACGGCACCGTGATCATGGATACCCGCGATCCGGGTACGCTACTGGCCGCTCGTTCAGGCAGCCCGCTGGTCATTGGCCTGGGGATGGGGGAAAACTTCATTGCCTCCGATCAGCTCGCGCTACTGCCGGTTACCCGCCGCTTTATCTTCCTCGAAGAGGGCGATATTGCTGAGGTTACCCGCCGTTCGGTGACTATCTTTGATAAATCCGGCGCCGAAGTGCAGCGCCCGGACATCGAATCCAATCTGCAGTACGATGCAGGCGATAAAGGTATCTATCGCCACTACATGCAAAAAGAGATCTACGAGCAGCCGAACGCCATCAAAAATACCCTTTCCGGGCGCATTAGCCATGGTGAGGTTGATTTAAGCGAACTGGGCCCTCAGGCTAACGAGCTGCTGTCGCAGGTCGAGCATATTCAGATCATCGCCTGCGGCACCTCCTACAACTCAGGTATGGTTTCCCGCTACTGGTTTGAGTCGCTGGCAGGGGTACCGTGCGATGTCGAAATCGCCTCCGAGTTCCGCTACCGCAAATCGGCCGTGCGTCGAAACAGTCTGATGATCACCCTCTCTCAGTCAGGCGAAACGGCAGATACGCTGGCCGGTCTGCGCCTGTCGAAAGAGCTGGGCTATCTGGGCTCGCTGGCGATTTGTAATGTGCCCGGTTCTTCTCTGGTGCGTGAATCCGATCTGGCGATGATGACCAACGCCGGGACGGAAATCGGCGTCGCCTCGACCAAAGCCTTCACTACGCAGCTGACCGTTTTGCTGATGCTGGTGGCGAAACTGGCGCGCCTTAAAGGCCAGGACGCCGCTATCGAACACGAGATCGTGCATGGCCTGCAGGCGTTACCGAGCCGCATTGAGCAGGTGCTTTCGCAGGATAAGCGTATTGAAGCGCTGGCTGAGAATTTCTCTGACAAACACCATGCGCTGTTCCTTGGACGCGGCGATCAGTATCCCATCGCCCTCGAAGGGGCGCTGAAGCTGAAAGAGATCTCCTATATTCACGCAGAAGCCTATGCTGCCGGTGAGCTGAAGCATGGCCCGCTGGCGCTGATTGATGCTGAGATGCCGGTGGTGGTGGTGGCGCCGAACAACGAACTGCTGGAAAAACTGAAATCCAACATTGAAGAAGTTCGCGCTCGCGGCGGCCAGCTGTACGTCTTTGCTGACGGCGATGCGGGTTTCACCAGCAGCGACAATATGCACATCATCGAGATGCCGCACGTTGAAGAGGTTATCGCGCCAATCTTCTACACTGTACCGCTGCAGCTGTTGGCGTATCACGTCGCGCTGATCAAAGGGACTGACGTTGACCAGCCGCGTAACCTGGCGAAATCAGTTACCGTGGAATAACGGTTTTTACATCCTGACAGGGCTGCCATCCGGCAGCCCTTTTTATTTGCGGCGAACGGAGAGATCCCACCCGCTTTATGACAGTCTGTCATTTTTGAGACGCTTTTTTGCCGTCATAAAAATAAAATTTTTCGGCAATATTTTCTTCATTATCTTTATTAACAATATGATTTGTATTGTTTTTATTTAGCGTAAAATCCCGCCTTTTCGACTGTCATAAAACTGTAATAATTCGTACATTTTACTGTCACCTGTTTGTCCTATTTTGCTCACCATAGCTTCGAAACAATGGTTTACGAATCCAGCAGGAGACATTATGAACGTTATGCGTACCACCGTCGCAACAGTTGTCGCCGCGACCTTATCGATGAGCGCTTTCTCTGTTTTTGCAGCAGCAAGCCTGACTGGCGCAGGCGCAACTTTTCCCGCGCCGGTGTATGCCAAGTGGGCAGATACCTATAACAAAGAAACGGGTAATAAAGTCAATTACCAGGGTATCGGCTCCTCTGGCGGCGTAAAACAAATTACGGCCAACACCGTAGACTTTGGCGCTTCTGATGCCCCTCTGGCTGACGATAAACTGGCTCAGGAAGGTTTGTTCCAGTTCCCGACCGTTATCGGCGGCGTGGTGCTGGCGATTAACCTGCCTGGCGTGAAATCCGGTGAGCTGGTGCTTGACGGTAAAACGCTGGGTGACATCTACCTTGGCAAGATCAAAAAATGGGATGACGCAGCGATTGCTAAGCTCAACCCGGGCATGAAGCTGCCTTCTCAGAATATCGCAGTGGTTCGTCGTGCCGATGGTTCCGGTACTTCCTTCGTTTTCACCAGCTATCTGGCGAAGGTGAACGAAGAGTGGAAATCTAAAATCGGCGCGGGTTCAACCGTTAACTGGCCGACCGGTCTGGGCGGTAAGGGCAACGACGGCATCGCCGCGTTTGTTCAGCGTCTGCCGGGCTCTATCGGCTACGTAGAATATGCCTACGCAAAACAGAACAACCTCGCTTACACCAAACTGCTGTCTGCCGATGGCAAGCCGGTGAGCCCGACTGAAGATAACTTTGCTAACGCGGCAAAAGAAATCGACTGGAGCAAATCCTTTGCACAGGATCTGACTAACCAGAAAGGCGACAATGCATGGCCGATTACCTCGACTACCTTCATTCTGGTTCACAAGGCTTCCAATAAGCCAGAGCAGACCGCTGAAGTGCTGAAGTTCTTCGACTGGGCGTATAAAAACGGCGGTAAAGAGGCTAACGCGCTGGATTATGCAACCCTGCCGGAAAGCGTGGTTGAGCAGGTTCGCGCGGCATGGAAGACCAACGTCAAGGATAGCAGCGGTAAAGCGCTGTACTAATACCCGTCATACTTCGAGTTACAGGCGCGTTGGCAGCGCTTGCCTGTAGCTCGAATTATTTAGGGTATGGCATTACCTTTGCCAGAAAGATCAGTAAACTACGATTTTTTCTGGCCCGAAACTGAAGAGTAACGTATGGCTGCAACCAAGCCGGCATTTAACCCTCCGGGGAAAAAGGGTGACATAATTTTCAGCGTGCTGGTAAAACTGGCGGCGCTGATTGTGCTATTGATGCTTGGCGGCATCATCGTCTCCCTTATCATCTCGTCCTGGCCAAGCATTGAGAAATTCGGCTTTGCCTTCCTGTGGACCAAAGAGTGGGATGCGCCGAACCAGATTTTCGGTGCCCTGGTGCCTATTTACGGAACGCTGGTCACCTCATTTATCGCGCTGCTGATCGCCGTACCGGTGAGCTTCGGTATTGCGCTGTTCCTGACCGAACTTTCACCCGCCTGGCTCAAGCGCCCGCTGGGTATCGCTATTGAACTGCTGGCCGCAATCCCCAGTATCGTTTACGGCATGTGGGGCCTGTTTATTTTCGCCCCGCTGTTTGCGACTTACTTTCAGGAACCGGTTGGCAATGTATTGTCGACCATTCCGTTCGTTGGCGCGCTCTTTGCGGGCCCGGCATTTGGTATCGGTATCCTGGCGGCGGGCGTGATTCTGGCCATCATGATCATTCCTTATATCGCGGCCGTTATGCGTGACGTCTTTGAACAGACACCGGTGATGATGAAAGAGTCGGCATACGGTATCGGATGTACAACGTGGGAAGTTATCTGGCGTATCGTTCTGCCTTTTACCAAAAACGGCGTGATTGGCGGAGTGATGCTCGGACTGGGGCGCGCGCTTGGGGAAACCATGGCGGTGACCTTTATTATCGGCAACACCTACCAGCTTGATAGCGCTTCGCTGTATATGCCAGGTAACAGCATCACCTCCGCGCTGGCCAACGAGTTTGCCGAAGCGGAAACCGGACTGCACGTTGCAGCCTTGATGGAGCTGGGTCTGATTCTGTTCGTTATCACCTTTATTGTTCTGGCCGCATCAAAGTTTATGATCATGCGCCTGGCTAAGAACGAGGGGGCACGCTAATGGCGACGATTGAACTACAAACCACCGCGGAGCTGGCGGAGTCTCGCCGAAAAATGCAGGCGAAACGCCGCATGAAAAACCGCCTCGCGCTGACGCTATCGATGGCGACCATGGCGTTTGGTCTGTTCTGGTTAATCTGGATCCTGATGTCCACCGTTACCCGCGGCATCGACGGCATGAGCCTGGCGCTGTTTACCGAAATGACCCCGCCGCCAAATACGGCGGGCGGCGGTCTGGCGAACGCCCTGGCAGGTAGCGGATTGTTGATTCTGTGGTCGACGGTTATCGGTACCCCACTGGGCATTCTGGCGGGGATTTATCTGGCGGAATATGGCCGTAAATCCTGGTTGGCTGAAGTCATTCGTTTTATTAACGACATCCTGCTTTCCGCGCCGTCGATTGTCGTCGGTCTGTTTGTGTACACCATCGTCGTTGCGCAAATGCAGCACTTTTCCGGCTGGGCGGGCGTGATTGCGCTGGCGCTGCTGCAGGTACCTATCGTTATTCGTACCACTGAAAACATGCTGAAGCTGGTTCCGGACAGCCTGCGCGAGGCGGCCTATGCGCTCGGTACGCCAAAGTGGCGAATGATTTCTGCGATCACCCTGAAGGCATCGGTATCGGGCATTATGACCGGTATCCTGCTGGCTATCGCCCGTATCGCCGGGGAAACGGCGCCGCTGCTGTTTACCGCGCTCTCCAATCAGTTCTGGAGCACCGATATGATGCAACCGATCGCTAACTTGCCGGTGACGATTTTCAAATTTGCCATGAGTCCGTTTGCGGAGTGGCAGCAACTGGCATGGGCCGGGGTCTTGATTATCACCCTGTGCGTATTGCTGCTGAACATTCTGGCGCGCGTTATTTTCGCGAAGAATAAACACGGTTAATTTTTGCGGCGCGGCGAAACGCGGCGCCGAATGAGGAAGAGAACGAGATGAGTATGGTGAATACGACCCCGGGTAAACTTTCAGTACGTAATCTGAACTTCTACTACGGAAAATTCCATGCCCTGAAAAACATCAACCTGGATATCACCAAAAACCAGGTTACGGCATTTATCGGTCCGTCAGGCTGCGGTAAATCCACGCTGCTGCGTACGTTCAACAAAATGTTTGAGCTGTACCCGGAGCAGCGTGCGGAAGGTGAAATTCTGCTGGATGGCGATAATATTCTCACCAACACCCAGGATATCGCCCTGCTGCGCGCCAAAGTGGGGATGGTGTTCCAGAAGCCGACGCCGTTCCCGATGTCGATTTATGACAACATCGCCTTTGGCGTACGCCTGTTTGAGAAACTCTCCCGCGCGGATATGGACGAGCGAGTGCAATGGGCTTTGACCAAAGCCGCATTGTGGAATGAAACCAAAGATAAACTGCATCAGAGCGGATATTCTCTCTCCGGTGGTCAGCAGCAGCGTCTGTGCATCGCGCGCGGTATCGCTATTCGTCCGGAAGTCTTACTGCTGGATGAGCCCTGCTCGGCGCTGGACCCGATCTCTACCGGGCGTATTGAAGAGCTGATTACCGAACTGAAACAGGATTACACCGTCGTTATCGTGACCCACAACATGCAGCAGGCCGCGCGTTGTTCCGACCATACGGCATTTATGTATCTTGGCGAGCTGATTGAATTCAGCAACACGGACGATCTGTTTACCAAGCCCGCTAAGAAGCAAACTGAAGATTATATTACTGGCCGCTACGGTTGATTGCCCTTCTGCTTTCAGGCTCTAACCTATTGGGCAATCAGGAGATACTATGGATAACCTAAACCTTAACAAACATATTTCCGGCCAGTTCAACGCTGAACTGGAGTACATCCGCACCCAGGTCATGACCATGGGTGGGCTGGTGGAACAGCAGCTTTCTGATGCGATCACCGCTATGCATAACCAGGACAGCGAGCTGGCGAAGCGCGTTATCGACGGCGATAAGCAGGTCAATATGATGGAAGTGGCGATCGATGAAGCCTGCGTACGCATCATCGCCAAGCGCCAGCCAACCGCCAGCGACCTGCGCCTGGTGATGGCGATTATCAAAACCATCGCCGAGCTGGAACGTATTGGCGACGTAGCGGATAAAATTTGCCGCACCGCGCTGGAAAAATTCTCCCAGCAGCATCAGCCGCTGCTGGTCAGCCTGGAATCGCTGGGGCGCCATACCGTGCAGATGCTGCACGATGTGCTGGATGCCTTTGCGCGTATGGACCTTGATGAAGCCGTGCGTATCTATCGCGAAGATAAGAAAGTTGACCAGGAATATGAAGGCATCGTGCGTCAACTGATGACCTATATGATGGAAGATTCGCGCACTATTCCAAGCGTATTGACCGCGCTGTTCTGCGCCCGCTCGATTGAGCGTATCGGCGACCGTTGCCAGAATATCTGCGAATATATTTTCTACTTCGTCAAAGGTCAGGATTTTCGTCATGTTGGCGGTGACGAGCTGGATAAACTGCTGGCGGGGAAAGACCCCAAAGAGTAATAAATCACAGAGACTAATTCTGATAAAAGGACATATCAGAATTAGTTATGATATATATTTCGGTTTTTTTTCATTAACAATAACGGTGCGATTGTCGTCACAAATAACAATTTCACCAATTGTGGTTTTATTTTTATAGCGTAACAATACGGTTTATCAATCGAGTGACTTGTCGTTACAAGGCTCGAATGGAAACGGCGGATTGTTACTGCGTAAGCAGGCAAAACCTGACATCACCTTTAATCTGGTGATGTCAGGTTTTTTTTTGCCAAATAATCCACTCGCAGTAGATGAATGGGGTTGTTACCGCCGTGCGGGCAAAACCTGAAGAAAATCGCCTCTGTTTTATGCAGAGAGTTTTCTTCAGGTTTTTTTATACGCTGCAAGGATGTCTGAGGGTAACCATGCCTCGCGCTGGTCGTTATTTTTCACGATGTTCAGCTGCACTCATTTTATATAAAGGGAATTTATGTTTAGAAGAAATCTGATTACATCTGCCATTATTATTATGGCGCCGCTCGCTTATTCTACCCATGCTATGGCGGCATCGTTGACGGTTGAGCAGCGCCTTGAACTTCTGGAAAAGGCGCTTAAGGATACGCAGTCCGAACTCAAAAAATATAAAGATGAAGAGAAAGCCAGAAATCAAATATGGGTCGCCAATACGCAGCCGGGCGAAAATAAAACTAGCTCGGCCCAGCAAGTTGTTAGCCCGCCAGCGCCGGCCCGCGCCGCCCAAAAACCGGCGGCAGTGCTGGTGAAAAATGAACAACCTGCGGCTAATGGCGAGTCTATCTATAGCTCCATGACGATGAAGGATTTCAGCAAGTTTGTGAAGGATGAAATTGGCTTCAGCTATAACGGCTATTACCGTTCCGGTTGGGGAACCGCCTCTCATGGATCGCCAAAATCGTGGGCGATTGGTTCGCTTGGCCGCTTTGGTAACGAATACTCTGGCTGGTTTGATTTACAGCTTAAGCAGCGGGTCTATCAGGAAGGCAATAGGCGTGTTGATGCGATCGTGATGTTAGACGGTAACGTCGGGCAGCAATATTCCAGCGGCTGGTTCGGGGATAATGCTGGCGGCGAGAACTATATGCAGTTCTCTGATATGTACGTCAATACCAAAGGTTTCCTGCCGTTTGCGCCGGAGGCGGATTTCTGGGTCGGCAAGCACGGCGCGCCGAAAATTGAAATCCAGATGCTGGACTGGAAAACGCAAAGAACCGATGCTGCAGCTGGCGTTGGTCTTGAAAACTGGAAGGTGGGCGCGGGTAAGTTTGATATTGCGCTGGTGCGCGAGGACGTTGATGACTACAACCGTACGTTGACCAAAAGCCAGCAAATTAACACCAATACTATTGATGTTCGTTATAAAGAGATCCCGCTTTGGGATAAAGCGTCATTGATGGTCAGCGGCCGGTATGTCGCGGCAAATCAGAGTTCATCCGAGAAATATAATGAAGGTAATAATGGGTATTATGAATGGAAAGATACCTGGATGGCGGGAACGTCGTTAACGCAGAAATTCGATAACGGCGGGTTTAACGAATTTTCATTCCTGCTGGCGAATAATTCCATCGCCAGCAGCTTCTCGCGCTACGCGGGATCCAGTCCGTATACCACATTCAACGGCAGATACTATGGCGATCATACTAACGGCACAGCCGTTCGTTTGACCTCCCAGGGGGAAACCTATCTGAGTGATGACATCATTATGGCTAACGCCATCGTTTACTCCTTTGGTAATGATGTCTACAGCTACGAGACCGGCGCACACTCCGATTTCGAATCTATTCGCGCCGTCGTTCGTCCCGCTTGGATCTGGGATAAATATAACCAAACCGGCGTCGAACTGGGCTATTTCAAACAGCAGAACAAAGATATCACCGGCAAGAAATATAACGAATCCGGCTACAAAACCACCTTGTTCCATACCTTTAAAGTGAATACCAGTATGCTGACCTCACGCCCGGAAATTCGTTTCTATGCGACTTATATTAAAGCGAAGGATATCGACCTGGATAAGGCCGCTAACAGCAACACCAGCAGCATTTTTGAAGATGGCAAGAACGATCAGTTTGCCGTTGGCGCCCAGGCTGAAATCTGGTGGTAAGGCTGGCAATGGCCAGGACAAAACTCTAAAGAGGAATAACGATGAAACGACATGCTATTTACTTCGCTCTGGCCCTGGCGGGCGCAGCGTTTACCGCTCATGCTGCGCCGTTTCCGGCCACGCCGAGCGCGGCGATCCCGGTCAGCCAGTATATTACGCAGGTTAACGGCGATAAGAGTATTACCTTCCGCCTGTTTGCCCCGGACGCAAAACGAGTATCCGTGGTGACGGGGGCAACGCCGGACACCTTCGTCTCCCACGATATGGCCAAAGATGAACAGGGGATCTGGACATGGAAAAGCGAAGCTCTGGCACCCAACCTCTACGAATACTATTTTGATGTCGACGGATTCCGTTCAGTCGATACCGGTAGCCGCTATCAGAAGCCCCAGCGACAGGTGAATACCAGCCTGATTCTGGTCCCCGGCAGCATTCTTGACGATCGCGCGGTGGCTCATGGTGAACTACGCACCTTGACCTACCACTCAAAGGCGCTGAATTCTGAACGCCGTGTCTACGTGTGGACGCCGCCGGGCTATACCGGTACCGGCGAGCCGCTGCCGGTGCTCTATTTCTATCACGGTTTTGGCGACAGCGGCCTGTCGGCCATCGATCAGGGACGTATCCCGCAAATCATGGATAACCTATTGGCGGAAGGTAAAATCAAGCCAATGCTGGTGGTGGTGCCGGATACCGAAACCGATATCCCTGAAGCGGTTGCGGAAAACTTCCCGCCGCAGGAACGGCGTAAAACCTTCTATCCGCTGAATGCGAAAGCGGCGGATAAAGAGCTGATGAACGATATTATTCCGCTGATTGATGCCCGCTTTAATGTGCGTAAAGACGCGGATGGTCGGGCGCTTGCTGGGCTGTCGCAGGGCGGTTATCAGGCGCTGGTCTCCGGAATGAACCATCTGGAGAGTTTCGGCTGGCTGGCGACGTTCAGCGGCGTAACGACCACCACGGTACCGGATGCCGGCGTCGAGGCGCAGCTAAACAACCCGCAGGCGATCAATAAGCAGCTGCGTAACTTCACCGTCGTCGTAGGCGAGAAAGACGCGGTCACCGGAAAAGATATCGCCGGACTGAAAGCGGAGCTGGAGAAGCAGAACATCAAGTTTGACTACCACGAGTTCCCGGGCCTGAATCATGAAATGGACGTCTGGCGTCCCGCCTATGCCGAATTCGTACAGAAGTTGTTCAAATAACATGAAGGAGTCAGTTCGCTGGCTCCTTATCTTCATTATATTCAGGGAAATAACATGAAGTTAATCGTGACGGAAGATTATGCCGAGATGAGCCTGGTCGCCAGCCATCATGTCTTAGGCTACATCACTGCGCCGCGGAGGATGAATCTGGCGGTAACGGCAGGCAGTACGCCGAAGAAAATGTATGAACATCTGACGGCAGCGATTAAAGGCAAATCGTTCTATTCTCAAGTCCATTATTACAATTTTGACGAGATCCCGTTCCGCGGACAGGATCGCGAAGGCGTGACCATTTCCAATCTGCGCAACCTGTTTTTCACTCCCGCTCAGATCCCTGAAGAGAACATTCACAAGCTCAGCCATGCAAACTTTATCCATCACGACCAGCGGTTACACGAAGAAGGGGGCCTCGATCTGATGGTGATGGGCCTCGGCGCTGACGGCCATTTTTGCGGTAACTTGCCGAATACCACGCGGTTCCACGATGCGACGGTGGAAGTTCCTATCATCGGGGGTTTGGTGGATCTCGTCGCGCACGGCGAAATGGGCGGCGACTTCTCCGCGGTGCCGGATAGCTACGTCACGATGGGGCCGAAAAGCGTCATGGCGGCGAAAAATTTGCTGCTGATCGTCAGCGGAGCGGCAAAAGCGCAGGCGCTAAAACAGGTGATTGAAGGCGAAGTCAGCGAGCGGGTTCCGGCATCAGTGCTGAAACTGCATCCATCCCTGGTGATAGTGGCTGATAAAGCGGCGGCTGCGGAATTGAGTCAACCGTAATCCACTTTCAGCGTAGCGCAGGCGGGACGCTCCCGGGTTGCGCTACGCTGCGGCTTTTATCGAGTAATATGCCAGCCGCGCGCTTTCCACAGTTCCGGCAGCGCTTCCAGACGGGTAAACGTCGTCACTTTCGGATGGTCGATGGGCTTGTTGTGCGGATCGGCGCAGAAGTAGAACACCTCCATGCCTGCCGCGATCCCCGACTGCGCGCCTGCGCTGGAGTCGTCAACCAGTATGCAGTTCTCGACGTTAACGTTCATCGCTTTTGCGGCATGCAGCATTAGCGCCGGATCGGGCTTCCAGCGCTGGATATCGTAGCCGCTATACAGACGCTCGGGGAAATGGCGCAGCATGCCTGTTTTACCGAGAGAGTGCTGCATTTTGCTGACCGGGCCGTTGGAGACCACGCACATCGGCACGTTGACCGCGTCCAGCAGCGCCTGGGCGCCAGAAATGACTTCCAGTTCAGTATCAAACAGGCGTGCGACTTCATCGCGGTAAACCGGCTCAAGGGTCGCCTTATCCAGATTAACGCTGTACTCCGCGTTAATAGTATCGATAATCTCGTACAGCTTTACGCCTTTGAAGCGCTTAAAAATCTCTTCTAAATCCAGCGTAATGCCGAATTCCCTGAACATGTGAACGTAGGCGCGGGAGCAGATCACCTCGCTGTCGACCAGCGTGCCGTCACAGTCGAAAAATACTGCTTCTGGTTGGGTCATGTCGTTTCCATTTTAATAAGTTAACGTTTTCGTCATGCTGATTGGTGAGACGCAATCGTTGCCGTATAAGCAAAATCGATGAAAAAAAGTATCTCACAACCGCCCTTATTGTCGCATTTTGGTATAGGATAGCGACGAATTTTCCCTCCTTTGTTCGGAAACCGATAATGAGTCAACAACAAACCAGCCAGTCATCTGGCCAGGGTCTGCTGGAGCGCGTGTTCAAATTACGTGAACACGGCACCACGGCACGCACCGAAGCGATTGCAGGTTTCACCACTTTTCTGACAATGGTGTACATCGTTTTTGTTAACCCACAGATTCTCGGCGTGGCGGGTATGGATACCAGCGCCGTTTTTGTCACAACCTGTCTGATTGCCGCATTCGGCAGCATTATGATGGGGCTGTTCGCTAACCTCCCGGTGGCGCTGGCGCCGGCAATGGGCCTGAACGCCTTCTTTGCTTTTGTCGTGGTACAGGCGATGGGCTTGCCCTGGCAGGTCGGGATGGGCGCGATTTTCTGGGGCGCCGTTGGCCTGCTGCTGCTGACGATTTTCCGCGTGCGCTACTGGATGATTGCCAATATCCCGGTTAGCCTGCGTATTGGCATCACCAGCGGTATCGGCCTGTTTATCGGTATGATGGGCCTGAAAAATGCGGGCGTTATCGTCGCCAACCCGGAAACCCTGGTGAGTATCGGCAACCTGACGTCCCACAGCGTGCTGCTGGGTATTCTTGGCTTCTTTATTATTGCAATTCTGGCTTCCCGTAACATCCACGCGGCGGTGTTGGTTTCTATCGTGGTTACCACGCTGCTGGGCTGGATGCTGGGTGACGTTCACTACACAGGCATCGTTTCCATGCCGCCGAGCGTGACTACGGTGATTGGTCATGTTGACCTGGCGGGCTCGCTGAATCTCGGCCTGGCGGGCGTGATCTTCTCGTTTATGCTGGTTAACCTGTTCGACTCCTCCGGCACGCTGATCGGCGTGACCGATAAGGCCGGTCTGGCCGATGCGCAGGGCAAGTTCCCGCGTATGAAGCAGGCGCTGTTTGTCGATAGCGTATCGTCCGTTGCGGGCTCCTTTATCGGCACCTCTTCCGTAACCGCCTATATTGAATCGTCCTCGGGCGTTTCCGTGGGCGGCCGTACCGGCTTAACCGCCGTGGTCGTTGGGCTCTTGTTCCTGCTGGTGATTTTCCTGTCGCCGCTGGCGGGTATGGTCCCGGCCTATGCCGCAGCCGGTGCGCTGATTTACGTTGGCGTCCTGATGACCTCCAGTCTTGCGCGGGTGAAGTGGGATGATTTAACCGAATCAGTGCCTGCGTTTATTACCGCCGTGATGATGCCGTTCAGCTTCTCCATTACGGAAGGTATTGCCTTAGGCTTTATCTCTTACTGCGTTATGAAGATTGGTACCGGCCGCCTGCGTGACCTCAGTCCGTGCGTGATTGTGGTTTCGCTGCTGTTTGTACTGAAGATTGTGTTTATCGACGCGCATTAATACCTGCGCCGTCACACTCGCCCGTTCTGGCGAGCGTGACGGCGTCTGTCAGGCCTTAACCCGCTGAATATACTCGGCAAAAGCGCTCAGCTGTCCGCTCAGATGATCGAGCGTACTCTGATCGACGACTTTCCCCTCCTGCGGATCCACTTTGTTCTGAATCACGCCGCCCATAAATTCGGGCTTATTCATCACCATTGCATCGAGGAATACCAGAATCTGACGCAGGTGATACTGACAGCGCGCACCGCCAATAGCCCCCATCGAACTGGTTTGAATCAGTACCGGCTTACCGGCCAGCGGCTGTTCCGGCAGACGAGATAGCCAGTCGATGGCGTTTTTCAGGCCGCCGGGAACCGAATAGTTATATTCTGGCGTCACGATGACCACACCGTCGGCCTCGCGAATTTGCTGCGCGATATCCTGAACGCTTTGTGGGAATCCCTCTTCCTGCTGGACATCGGCATCATAGAGTGGAATATCGCCAATGGACGGTAATGCGGAAACCGCCATACCTGCGGGCGCGATGCCGGGGAGGGTACGCGCGACCATGGCATTAAAAGAGCCTTTGCGCAGACTTCCGAGTAACGTAACAATTTTCAACGTATCAGACATAATTGCTCCTTTGCATCATGATGGCCGGGAAAACCGGTCAGTTGAGGGAGATGGCTTTTTCTAACGGTAAATGGGTAAAGCGCATAAGCCGGGCGGACGGTTCTTTGGCGCGAGCCTGCGCGTCGGGCAGGCTGCGCCAGCCCTCTTTACCATTATATTCCCAGACTTTCAGCTGACCGATATCCGGGCTGGCGGCGATGGACCAGACCAGCACCGTTTCGGCATCGCAGACGGCTTCGATTGCCTGCGTCCCACTTGTCCTTAACCGCCCGGAGCCCGGAAGAAGCTGTAGGTTAACGGCGGTTTCGCCGGTCAGTTTCATGACGCTTTTGCGCAGCGCGTCAAGCTGAGCGCGAGCTTCGTCAGGATCGTGCTGATTGCTAATCCATACACGCTCATTACTGTTGAAAACGTAGCGGTCGGCGTCGTGCGGGGAGTGTAAACCGCGGGTGGCGTGCGGTAATTCCATATCCAGGCCGCAATCGCCTTCGGTGGTTAACGCGACGCCAACGATATTTCCAGCATAGGAGATGGAGAAACGCGGGAGATGTTCGTCGCGAAATGCGGGTTTTCCATTTTCTTCATCAATGATTTCAGGTAGTTCGCTGATGCCGTACAACATAAAGAGGAGTTCTGCGAGGAGTGACCGGGAAGCGCGATAGCGGCTTTGTCGGTACTCAGGCAGGCGCCTGGCGGATTGATGGCAGGCCGCTGACAGGCGTGTTGATAGCGGTTCCCGGGTGTTGAGTATCCCTCTTGCAAAATGCGTTGCCATTCGTCGCTCCGTGATTAATGGTCAATGATAGAAATTGCGAATTATATTATCGCTCAGAATTGTCAGGTTTTAATGCGGAAATCATCCGTTGAAAAGAGAAATCGCATGAATTTTACAATTTATTGCGCAAGGCGGGCTAAACCAGCGCTATAGCGGTTCAGTGTAAAGCTGTCTCAGCGTTTCTCGTAGCCAGACGATCTTCGGGTTGTAGCTGTTGCGCTTATGCCACAGGAGGGTAAAGGGGACGCGTATTTTCTCCAGCTGCGACGGTTCCAGCGGCAGCGGCAGTGAGACCAGCGGCAGATGATGCTGCTGATTGTAGCGCTGGCAATAACGCGGGGCGGTGGCCAGCATCGTATGATGAGGCTGGGCTGCCATAAACAGCGACTGTTCAAAGCCCGGAACGGTTAACGCCACGGTGCGTTTATGCCCCAGGTCGTGCAGAACATCATCCAGCGCCCAGGTATCGCTTTGTTCCCAACAGATATTGATATGCGGGTAGCGCAGGAAAGCGTCCAGATTCCATTCATCGTTCAGCGCGGGATGGTCGGCGCGCAGCCATACCTGCGGTAGATCGGTGAACAGGATTTCAAAATCGATATACCAGGGCAGCAGGCTGAGCTGTTCACGGGAGCGAGGATGGGTTTCCCGGCCGCAAAAACCGATGTCGACTTCGCCGCGAATAATGGCATCCAGCGAATCGTAATCCCAGTTGCGCAGGCGGATCAGCGCCTGCGGATAGCGCTGGTAGATCCGCTGTGAAAGCGTATTCAACAGGATCATCAGCAGGGGCGACTCCGCCGCCAGCTCAAACTTTAGCCCGCTTGGCATAGTGTGATGGGGCTTGTCGAGGATCTGATTACCCATCTGCATCCAGTCCGCCAGATCCTGCTCCATACTGCTCATCAGCGGCGTGGGCGACAGCCCCAGAGGCGTTTTGACAAACAGCGGATCGTCAAACCAGGCTCGGAGTTTGGCCAGCGACTTGCTCACCGCCGATGGCGAAACGTTCATCCGCTTCGCCGTGCGGGTAACGCTGAGCTCCTGAGTTAAGAGCTGCAGGCACAGCAGTAAATTAAGATCGAGACTCGACAGGGGTTTCTTCATAGCGTTGCGCGGCCCGCGCCGGAGAGGCGACCATAATCAGAACAATACTCACTATGCTACAGGCAATAAGTATCCCGATCAGCATATTCATCGCGCTGAGCCCGATGATAGCCGCCAGCCAAATCCACAGTGAAGAGCCGCAAACCTGAGCAATCCCCAAAACTGAACTCGCCATGCCAGCGCGTAGAGTAAATGGCCCCAGGGCCTGGCTCATCGCCACGCCAAAGCCGGCGGAGAACCCGGCGCAAATCAGTCCCAGCCCCAGCATCGTTATCGTCTGGCTGGTGGCAAGGCTCAGCAGCACGCCCGCGATAAAAAAGAGCGCCTGCGAGGTCAGCATCAGGGTGCGGGGTTTAAAGAGCGACAGAGCAAACGGCGTCGAGAACGATACCACCATGCTCACTAGCGCCATGAGTGCCATCGCCATGGAATAAGTCCCGCGATCGAAGCCCATCACTTCCATCATGAGCACCGGGGAGACGTTAACGTAGGTCAGAATAGCCGTCACGCTGAGGGTAGTCATGATCATTCGGCTGAGGAAAAAGCGGTTAAGCAGCGATTCGAGGGCCACATTTTGCTGCGCCGCCTGCGGAACGGATGTTGGACGCGTTTCCCGCAAGATAAATATCGACAGCAGTCCCACCAGAACGCCCATGCCGGTCATGGTATAGAACAGGCTCTGCCAGGGGTATTTCAGCATAATCAGGTGGCCGAGTACCGGCGCCAGCACCGGAATAATGCAGGTGATGCCGTTAAGGAGGGAAAGCACCTTCGCCCGGCGGCGATCGTCGAGGGTATCGCGCAGCACCGCAAAGGCAACGACGTAGCAGCTGCCGGCGCCAATCCCCTGAATAAAACGCCCCGCCAGGAAGTGGGCGCTGACCTGCGCCTGCGAGCAGATAAGGGAGGCGAGTATGAAAACAACGGCGCCGAAAATCGCCACTGGCTTACGGCCTGACTTGTCGGCGATACGGCCAGCAAACAGCATGGCTGCGGCCATCCCTGCCAGATAAACCGAGAAGGCGATGTGCAGCTGCGCTTCACTGGCCCCCAGATCCTGCGCAATGCGCGGCAGGCCGACCAGATACATATCAATACCGGATGGATAAAGCAGAACCAGCGCAAAACTGCAGATAAGAAAGCGTGCCATAGAACCCTCGCATAAGATTGCCGTACAGCATAGAGGGGTTCGTGCGGTAGTACGAGTTGCCATTTGGACAACAATGATTTCCTGGGAGGAAAAGCGACGAAGCAAGCGCCGCTTTGGCGTCGGGAGGCCATCCCGCCAGGAGGCATACCTGGCGGGCGAAGGAAGCAACTCAGACAAGCAGCGCGCGGTTAACTTTAATTACCGCTTTTTTTATCTCCATGCTCGCTGCGCCCTGCACGCCCGGCTTATGCGGTTCGCCAGGAAAAAAAATGGCGAACATGCCAGGCTTCAGGGTCACCTGCTGCTGGTCGGCGATAGCTGCGCACAGCTGGTAGTCCTCTTCTTTATGCCAGACGTCGCACTCACGGGCGCTGTCGGCTACGCCGCAGTGGATTGTCTCCTCGCCTTGCAGCAGGATCTGAATATCAATAAATTTTTCGTGCAGCTCCGCTTTTTTACTTTCCGCCGACTGCGTGGCGAAGCGCATGACGTTCATATAAATATCATCGCCCTGCAACTCATAACGACCCGGCTCACACTGCTGCGGCTGAACTTTAACGGCCAGCCTCACGGCCTGAAGCAGAACGGGTAACAGTCCCGCGCGTTCCGGATGGTGGATATCGCCGATAATCATAATGCTTTGTCCTCCGCTAACAACGCCGCGCCAATCAGACCGGCATCATGCTGATAGTGTGCGGCTACAATCTTCGTCTGATAGACCGCAGGTTCCTGCGCCAGATAGGTCTCAACTAGCGGGAGATAGCCGGGCGCCAGCCCGATACTGCCGCCCAGTACGGCACACTGGCAGTTAACGCTGGCCTTCATGTCGGCAATCAGCCGGGCGATGGTTTGCGCCGAACGGTGGACTAACGACGTTGCCTGCGGATGGCCGCTCTGCGCAAGAGTAAAAATGGATTTGGCCGTCATCCCCTGCAGATCGTCCGTCGCCAGCGCGGCGATCCCTCTGCCGGAGGCAATAGCCTCTACGCAGCCGGTGCGACCGCAGCCGCAGCGCGGACCGTGCGGATCGGCCAGCGTGTGCCCGATATGCCCGGCTAGCCCCTCGTTCCCGGACAGGAGCCGACCGTTGCAGATGATACCGCCGCCCACGCCCGTTGAGATGGTGATGAATACCATCTCGTCGGCATCGACAGACAGGGCGTGATATTCGGCCCAGGCCGCCGCCTGCGCATCGTTCACGACCAGGCACGGTCGCCCCGTCAGCTGCGCCAGCGTCTCCCGCAGAGGAAACTGCGCCAGCCCGCCAAGGTTATCCGGGTTTAACGCCGTCAGTACGCCGTGACGAATGATTCCCGTCGAGGCGACCGCTATCCGCCGGGCCTCCCCCGCGAAAGGCGCGACCAGCGCGCTCAACGCCTCCGTCAGTGCCGCCGGCGTTTTGCTGGCGGGCGTCGGCAGCGCTCGTTTCTCCAACAGACGATGCTGCGTATCAATTAGCGCGGCGGCCAGCTTGGTGCCGCCGATGTCTATCGCCAGCGTCGTCATAGCGCAACCTCAGCCAGCGCATCGCGGTACCACTGGCAGATGTGTTCAATACGCGTAATCGCGGAACCGACGGTCACCGCCCATGCGCCTTGCATTATGGCCTGCGCTGCCAGGGCCGGGGAGTTGAACCGCCCTTCGGCAATGACCCGGTATCCTTTGGCGCTCAGCGCCTGCACTAGCGGGAAATCCGGTTCGGTAGGTACCGCATCCGTGGTATACCCGGATAGCGTAGTGCCGATAATTTCTGCGCCCAGAGCGTGGCAGCGAGTACCGTCTTCAAGGTTCGAGCAGTCTGCCATCGCGACGCAGCCCTGCTGATGAATACGCTCGATAGTCGCCTTCACGCTGGCCGGACGCGGGCGATCCGTGCCGTCAAAGGCGATAATATCCGCACCCGCCTGCGCCAGCGCGTCCACATCCTCAAGGAACGGCGTGATGCGCACCGGCGAGTCCGGCAGGTCGCGCTTGATGATGCCGATAATGGGTACTGAAATAAGTTCGCGCGTGGCCTTCAGGTTATTAATGCCTTCAATACGTACCGCGACTGCTCCCGTCTTGACCGCCGCCAGCGCCATCGCCGCGACTATTTCAGGCTTATCTAACGGGCTGCCCGGCACCGGCTGGCACGAGACAATGAGTCCGCCCAATTCTTTAACCTTCACATCCAAAGTATCAAATAAAGACATAGCGCTATCCCTTACTTCCGTTTGCGCCCGACAGCGCCGGGCGCATGAATTTAATGTTTACTGCAAAGCGGAGCGTCCGCTTTGTCGTGACGAACCTTTGCCCCGCTAAACGGTTTGCCATCAATAGCGTCATGGGTTCGCAGCGCCTCCGGGCGAATCCAGCGCTGTACGCGAGACGGCATATCCAGGCCAATCAGCAGGATCACCACAAACGTCAATCCAAAAGAGAGCGACCCCAGCGCCGTACCCAGATGCATATGCTGTGCGACCAGCGCGCCGAGGACCGGCGCCGCCGCACCGCCCAGAGCGCCGACGTTGTAGGTGAAGCCCAGACCGGCAGCGCGCTGATCGGTGTCAAAGTAACCACCGATCAGTTTCGGCAGTATTCCCGCGATCCCCTGTCCCAGCATCTGCTGGAAGAAGAGCAGGAGGCCCAGACCCCAGAGGCTGGCGCCGCCGATGGCGAAGACAGGGATAATCAGTACCTGCGAGGCCAGCAGGCTGTAAACGTAGGCTTTACGCGTGCCCAACCAGTCGCCAAGGAATCCGCCGACGATGCAACCGACGGCCGCGCCGAATCCACTGAAGAAAAGTACCTTCGCAACCGTCGCCGGATCGTATGCCAACTCGGTTTTCAGATAGGTTGGCAGCAGCGCCTGGATAGGCCACGAATAGAGGAAGGCGAACAGAACGACAACCATCAGCATCACGCCGGTCGGCCAGCGTTTTCCGCTGCTCTGTACCATGAAGCTGATGAAAATAACGGTGCAAACGAGCGCCAGGGCAATCACCACCAGCGGGTTGTGCTGGTTACCTGCGAAGCAGAACCACAGCGCTGCCGTTGCGATCAGCGTCGTTGCTATATTCATGGCGCGATATTTACCGCGATAGAGGATATCCACCATCGTCCGCACCGGCGCTTTCTTCGTCTGCCGCTCTTTCCAGTCTTCCGTTTCCGGAATATTTTTACGCAGCCACAGCGCGAAAATAATCGGCAAAATGCCGAGGAAGAATAAGGCGCGCCAGCCCCAGAGGGGCACCACCAGGCTGTAAACCTGCGCCGCCACAACGGCGCCGACGGAAAAGCCTGAGATCAGGAAACCGCTGGCTTTGTTACGCAGATGTTTTGGCCAGCTTTCAATAACATAGGTGGCGCTGGAGCCGTACTCGCCGGCCATCCCCATTCCGATCACCATTCGGGCGATAAACATCGAGGTGTATCCCGGCGCAAAGCCGCAGGCCAGCGTACCGACGGAGAAAAGAATAATACTGCTGACCATTGCCAGGCGGCGGCCATAGCGGTCGCCCATTGCCCCCAGCAGCAGGCCGCCGAACCAACGGGAGATAAATGCCGCGGAGATAATACTCGCCGCCTGGACCGTGGTGAGCTGAAATTCGCTTTGTACTTCGGTGAGCACCAGAGCGATTAAAACGAAATCAAAACCATCCAGTAAATAGCCCAGCCAGGCTGCAGAGAAAGCCCGCCACTGGGACTTATTGAGATGCTTATACCATGGTTTGGTACTTATTATTTCACTCATATGCTCTCCTGTGATGAGCAGCGTTTTTATGCTATCGGGCCTAAAACAGCAGGGTGTCGCATAGCCAAATGAAGTTAAACTCCATTTAATGTATTTTTTGGAAGTTAAACACCACAAGAGCATTTTATTAAATGTGTGAACAAGATCATGGACACAGAATAGGAGAAACGAAAAAAGGCGATCTGACTCACGCCATGAGACGTAAAATGTTTTCGCCGCTCAGGATATAGACGCGGCGGCACGGCGTTTTTAAAAATCCATATTGCCTGGTGATGCGCTGTACTCCATCATTAGCGCCTGATAATCGCGTAAACAGTAGGGAAGAGATGACGACTCCGACTTCGCCGGTCAAAGCCGGGAAAATACTTGATACCCTGGGAGCGATGCAAAGCAGTATGACCCGCGTCGGGAAAAGCATTGCGCAGTTTGTGATGACTTCCCCCCACAAGGTGACGCAGCTTTCTATCGCCGACCTCTCAGAGGAAGTGAACGCGGGCGAAGCGTCGGTGATCCGTTTCTGTCGACAGCTGGGCTATAAAGGCTTTCAGAATTTCAAAATGGAGCTGGCTATTGAGCTGGCCATGACCGATACCGATGACAACAGCACGCTTCTGGAGGCTGAGATTCAGAAAGCCGACGATGCGCACACCATTGGTCTCAAGCTCCAGGGCGCTATCTCGACCGTGCTCTCGGAAACGCTCAATCTGCTGGATATGGAGCAGGTTGAACGGGTCGTTGAGGCGCTGCATAGCTGCAATAGCACCTTTATCTTCGGCGTTGGCGCCTCCGGGCTGACCGCCGAAGAGATGAAGCACAAGCTGATGCGAATCGGGATGCGCGTCGATGCCTTAACGAATAATCACTTTATGTATATGCAGGCCGCGCTGCTCAAGGCTGGTGATGTCGCTATCGGTATCAGCCACTCCGGGCATTCGCCGGAAACCACCCACGCCCTTAGTCTGGCAAAGCAGGCCGGAGCCATCACCGTCGCCTTAACGCATAACCTCGGGTCGCCATTGAGTAAAGTCGCGGATATTACGCTGATTAACGGCAACCGCCAGGGACGCCTGCAGGGCGACTCCATTGGCACCAAAACGGCGCAGCTTTTCGTACTGGATCTCATTTACACGCTGCTAGTGCAGAAAGATCCTGAAGCCGCCCGAGCCAATAAACTGCGCACGATGGATGCCCTGTCCACGCTCAAATAGAGCGATTTTTGTGCGATTCGTCACAATCTTCTACTCCCGTTTTTCTCCCTGCCGGTATCCAGTTGCAACCGGCATGGTTACCTTTTAAAGTGGAGTAATACTTCAAATTAAATTTATTTAAGAAGAAAAACACCATTAGAGGTTTACATGACAAAGCTAACCGGTCTTATTGCCGCTCCCCACACGCCTTTTGATGCCAACGGCGAAGTCAACTACCCCGTTATCGATCGGATTGCCGAGCACCTGATTCGCCAGGGCGTTAAAGGCGCTTACGTCTGTGGGACAACCGGAGAAGGTATCCACTGTTCTGTTGACGAGCGTAAAAAAATCGCCGAGCGCTGGGTCGCGGCAAGCCAGGGACAGCTCAGCATCACGCTGCACACGGGGGCGCTCAGCATCGCCGATGCGCTGGAGCTGAGCCGTCATGCTGAAACCCTCGATATTTTTGCCACCTCGGTCATCGGTCCGTGCTTCTTTAAACCGTCTACCGTCGACGATCTGGTGGAATATTGCCGCATTATCGCCGCCGCGGCGCCGTCAAAAGGCTTCTATTACTACCATTCCGGCATGTCGGGTCTGAGCCTCGATATGGAGCAGTTTCTGATCGCCGCGGCGGATAAAATTCCGAACCTGTCCGGTATGAAGTTTAACTCCGCGGATATGTATGAGTTCCAGCGCTGCCTGCGCGTCAACAATCGCCAGTTCGATATTCCGTTCGGCGTGGATGAGTTTTTACCCGCAGGCCTGGCCTGCGGCGCCATCGGCGCGGTGGGCAGTACCTATAACTACGCGGCGCCGCTCTATCATCGCCTGATCGAGAGCTTCAACCAGGGGGATCATCAGGACGTTGCCGCCTGTATGGATAAAGTCATCGCGATTATTCGCATCCTGGTTCAGTACGGCGGCGTGGCGGCCGGGAAGCTGGCCATGCAGCTGCACGACATTGACGTCGGCGATCCGCGCCGCCCGCTGCGCCCGATGACCAGCGAGCAAAAGCGCGTCGCGCTGGACGCTTTTCGCGCCGCCGACTTTATTTAATTCTTATAGCATCACCGGCATCCGGGAGATACCGCATCCCCGGATGCCCCTCCGCCGTTACGGCGATTCTGGTTACATCTAAACAGGGCGTTAGTACTCGGGGCTATTTCCAGATCTTCGCCATACCTTCACTTTCCGGCCTGACGCTGGAAAAGCCGAATTTCGCGTACAGTTCGGGAACATCGGCCACCAGCGAGACGTATGCCCCTTTAAACGCGTTGTTATCAAGCCAGGTAACTATTTTTTGCACGATCTGGCGACCGAGACCTTTTCCCTGATGGGCCGGGTCCACGGCGACGTCGACAATTTCAAAGTTCAGCGCGCCGTCGCCGACGATACGCCCCATACCAACGGTCACGCCCTCATAGAGAATATGAACGCCGTAGCAGCTACGCGGCAGGCCAGCACGGGCGCCTTCCAGCGGGCGCGGCGACATACCTGATATGACGCGCAGGCGACAAAAATCTTCTGCAGAAGGGACGGTATCAATAAAGGTGTAATCGATGGTCATGGTTGCATCCGGCACGTTAAAAACGGCGATGCCGATAAGGGTAATAGATAAACCGATCTACGGTGAAGATGATAAATAAAAATAATAAAAAACCCGCTTTAACAGGACGTTAATGCGGGTTAGTCAATGCTCACATACTGAGCTTATTTACCAATACAGAAACTTGAGAAAATACGCCCCAGCAGGTCATCGGAGGTAAACTCGCCGGTGATTTCGCTCAAGTTCTGCTGAGCCAGGCGCAGCTCTTCCGCCAGCAGCTCGCCAGCCCACGCGCCCAGCAGCTGCGCTTTACCCTGCTGCAGATGCTCTGCGGCGTCGGACAGCGCCTGTAGATGGCGGCGGCGTGCCAGAAAACCGCCTTCCATATTGGTTTCAAAGCCCATGCTCTGCTTGAGATGATTACGCAGTACGTCTACGCCCTCGCCGGTACGCGCCGAAAGGCGTACAAGTGAGTGATCATTTACTTCGCTCAGCCCCAGCGTTTCGCCGGTTATATCCGCTTTGTTGCGCACGACGGTAATCGGCAGGTTTTTCGGCAGACGGGCGATAAAATCTGGCCAGATATCCGCCGGATCGGTCGCGTCAGTGGTGGTGCCATCGACCATAAATAGCACGCGGTCGGCCTGTTCAATCTCCTGCCAGGCGCGCTCGATACCGATGCGCTCGACCTCATCGTTCGCATCGCGCAGGCCGGCGGTATCGATGATGTGCAGCGGCATACCATCGATATGGATATGTTCGCGCAGCACGTCGCGGGTGGTACCGGCAATATCGGTGACGATAGCCGCTTCCCGGCCCGCCAGCGCATTCAGCAGGCTTGATTTCCCGGCGTTCGGCCGCCCGGCAATGACGACCTTCATCCCTTCGCGCAGCAGGCTGCCCTGGCGCGCTTCGGCGCGAACGGCATCAAGATCGGCGATAACGTCGTTTAGCTGGGCTTCAATTTTGCCATCGGAGAGGAAGTCGATCTCTTCGTCCGGGAAATCAATGGCCGCCTCCACGTAGATGCGCAGGTGCGTCAGCGCTTCCACAAGATGGTTTACGCGGGTAGAGAATGCGCCCTGCAGCGAATTCAGCGCAGAACGTGCCGCCTGCTCGGAGCTGGCGTCGATCAGATCGGCAATGGCTTCTGCCTGTGCCAGGTCGAGCTTGTCGTTTAAAAACGCGCGCTCGGAGAACTCGCCGGGCCTGGCGATGCGCACGCCCGGCAGAGTCAGAATGCGTTTCAGAAGCAGGTCGAGGATAACCGGGCCGCCGTGGCCCTGAAGCTCCAGCACGTCTTCACCGGTAAAGGAGTTAGGGCCGGGGAACCACAGCGCAATCCCCTGATCCAGCGCACTGCCGTCGCTGTCTTTAAACGGCAGGTAGTCGGCATAGCGCGGTTTCGGCAGCTTGCCCAGCACCGCCTGCGCAACGTCGCGCGCCTTCAGGCCAGAGATGCGCAGAATGCCCACACCACCGCGTCCCGGTGGGGTTGCCTGGGCGACGATAGTGTCGTTATGGCTCATGGTGACTCTCTATGTAGATGTAAAAAAGGCGGTCTATTGACCGCCTTCTCTGGCATTAACGTTACCGTAGATACTCGAAATAATTCAAGTTGCAGAAAGGCGGCAAATTAGTGAGGCCCCAGGAGCTTACTGTAGTAAGTGACTGGGGCGAACTAATGAAGCCAACGCATCTGCGGCTTGAAGAATGAAGAGTATCAGGATTTTTTCTTCTCGCGGCTATGAAGGCCACGCTTCTCCAGACCACGGTAAATCAGCTGCTGCTGAATAATGGTGACCAGGTTGCTGACGATATAGTAAACCACCAGACCGGACGGGAACCACAGGAAGAACACCGTGAAGATGACCGGCATAAAGGTCATGATCTTCTGCTGCATCGGGTCGGTCACGGTGGTCGGAGACATCTTCTGGATGAAGAACATCGTCGCGCCCATGATGATCGGCAGGATGTAGTACGGGTCTTGCGCAGACAGGTCGTGGATCCACAGGATAAACGGCGCATGACGCAGTTCAACCGAGGCGCTCAGCATGTAGTACAGCGCAAGGAAGATTGGCATCTGGATTATCAGCGGGAAGCAGCCACCCAGCGGGTTAACCTTCTCAGCTTTATACAGGGCCATCATTTCCTGGCTTTGACGCTGCTTGTCGTCGCCAAGACGCTCGCGCATCGCCTGAATCTTCGGCTGCAGCATACGCATCTTCGCCATGGAGGTGTACTGCGCTTTAGTCAGCGGGTACATGATGCCACGAACGATAAAGGTGATGACGATGATGGAGAAGCCCCAGTTGCCCAGGAAGCTATGGATCCATTTCAGCAGTTTGAACAGCGGCTGAGAGATAAACCACAGCCAGCCGTAGTCGACGGTCAGGTCAAGGTGTGGCGCAACGGCAGCCATTTTGTCCTGAATGGCCGGGCCGACCCACAGGGTGCTTTCCAGCTTATCGGTTTGACCCGGCTGCACCAGAACCGGCTGCGATTTGTAGCCGATCGCCACAATACCGTTGCCGAGATTCGCGGTGTAGAAGTTGTTAGTACCGTTGTTCTGCGGAACCCATGCGGTTGTGAAGTACTGCTGCAGCATGGCAACCCAACCATTTTTGGTGCTAACGTTCAGGTTTTCGTTATCGATGATAGTATCGAATTTATATTTTTCGTACTTCGTTTCAGACGTTGAGTACGCCGCGCCGCGGAAGGTGTGCATCGTTGTCAGACCGCCGGTCTGCGTATCGCGATGCGTCGGCAGGTTGGCCGTTTGCTTCAGCTGACCAAACGTCGACACTTCCAGCGGTTTTTCGCTGGCGTTCTGCACGCTATAGCCGACGTTTACCGCATATTCACCGCGCTTCAGGGTGAAGGTTTTGGTGAATACGTTGCCTGCTTTATCGGTGTACGTCAGAGGAATGACGATTTCGTTCTGGCCATCAGCCAGCACAAACGCATCTTTATCGACGTTATACAACGGACGCGGTCCGTTAGCCGGGTTGTCCGGGCCATCACGACCGGTCAGGCCGCTCTGCGCCTGATAGGTAAACTGCGGCGTGGTTTCCAGTAACTGGAACGGCTCAGTCGACTTCAGCTCTTTCGGATAATCCAGAAGCAGCGCTTGCTCAACATCACCACCGCTGGTGTTGATGGTCAGGTCAAGCACATCGGTTTTTACCGTAATCAGTTTCCCCTGGCCACTGGCCGGTACGCCCTGGTCGGCGGCGCTACCCGTTGCTGTGGTCGTTGTCTGCGTGGTCTGCTGCTGAGGTTGAGGATTGTTATCCTGCTCCCAGGCTTGCCAGATCATGAAAGACACGAACAACAAAGCGATGATAAGAAGATTGCGTTGCGAATCCATCGTTAGTGTTCTCTGGTATCAAATGGTCCAGGCGGGACGGGATCGTCACCACCAGGGTGTAAAGGGTGGCATTTTAATACGCGTTTCACCGTCAACCAACTGCCTTTTATCAATCCAAACCTGCGCAATGCCTCAATTCCGTATTGAGAACAGGTCGGCGTGAAACGGCAGTGCGGCCCGAGTAGCGGACTAATCAGGCGCTGATAGACCCGAATCAGGCCTATCAGGACCCGCGAGCCAGGCGACAGTGGCGGCGCCATAATTTTTCCAACGCTTCCGAGAGAGCACGGTTATCGAGGTCGGCAACCCCTTTCTTCGCCACCACCACGAAATCCATTGGCGGGAGTTCATGTTGACGTAAACGGAAGCTTTCACGCGTCAGACGTTTAATCCGATTGCGTTCATGCGCTCGCTTAACGTTTTTCTTGGCGACGGTAAGACCGATGCGGGGATGCCCCAGCGAATTTTGGCGGCCGAGGATGGTGATTTGCGGCGTGCCAGCCCGTAATGGCTGCTGGAAGACGAAAGTGAAATGACTGGGAGTTAACAAGCGTAACTCCCTGGGAAATGCGAGCTTAACCACTCAGGGTTAGCTTTATTACTTGGAAACGGTCAGACGAGCGCGGCTTTTAGCACGACGACGTGCCAGAACCTGACGACCATTTTTAGTAGCCATACGAGCACGGAAGCCGTGAGAACGGTTGCGCTTCAGTACAGACGGTTGAAAAGTGCGTTTCATGGCGATTTCTACCTAAACTTGAATAATTTCACTGACTTTCGCGTAAATCCGAACGAATTTCGAACGGCCTACGCCTCAGCGTGGGTGATTAAAGAGGCCGGATTGTAATAATTGTACACTCCGGAGTCAATTCTCTTTCCTTATTTCTCGCACCTTGCCGCACAAAAAACAGGCGATGGCACGTTACGGAAAACGGGCATTACGCGCCGGGTGGTGGATTATACGACCTGGTGGATAAAGCGCAAGGATCGCAAAGGATCTTTGTTAGATCGATTAAGCCCAAAACCAGGATAGTTCATTAATTTTTCCAATATGCGGCTGAAATCGTGCTCCACTCCAGCCAGGATCGATTACACTTACCCAGCTTCGATCCTTCCTGTGGATAAATCGGGAAGAATCTGTTGAGAAACACAAGATCTCTTTCTCAGTTTAGGCTATGATCCCCGGTCCCGATCGGGATCCAGAGATCCGCATCGGGTAATAACCGCAGATAGCGGTTCGCACGTCACCCCTTTAGTGCAGGGGCTTTTCGGCTATGCAGGGTCTTGTCGACGTGTGCCAACAATCACGATTGTTTCAGTTTCTCTTTTTATATATCGATTTTTGTTCGAGTGGAGTCCGCC